>NZ_CP162795.1:725000-6156528 GCF_054668895.1 Pseudomonas sp. H3_E07 | reverse complement strand
GGCCACCCGGCGCATCTATATCGTCGCGCTGTACTTGCAGCAGGACGAAGCGGGGCAGGAGATCTACGACGCCCTGCACGCCGCCAAGGCTGCGCGGCCGGAACTCGACATCGTGGTGGTGGTTGACTGGTTGCGTGCCCAGCGCGGCTTGATCGGTGCCGGCAAGCAGCCCGGCAACAGCGCCTGGTACCAGGCCATGACCCAGCGCCACAGCAGCGAAGTGCCGGTGTACGGCGTGCCGGTGCAAACCCGCGAGTTGTTCGGCGTGCTGCACCTCAAGGGCTTCGTGATCGATGACTCGGTGCTGTACAGCGGCGCCAGCCTGAACAATGTGTACTTGCACAAATTCGACAAGTACCGTTTCGACCGCTACCACCTGATCCACAACAAAGCGCTCGCCGATTCCATGCAGCACCTGGTGGAGCACGGCCTAGTGGCATCCAAGGCGGTCAATCGCCTGGACCTGCCCAATCCGCCCACCACCCGTAGCCTGCGCAACGACATCGGCGATTTGCGCAGCCGCCTGAAACACGCGACTTACGACACCACGGCGGGGCAGTTGCCCAATGGTCAACTGTCGGTCAGCCCCTTGCTCGGGGTCGGCAAGAACAACCCCCTGAACCGGGTGATCCTCGAACTGATTGCCAGCGCCCAGCATCAGCTGACCATCTGTACCCCGTACTTCAACCTGCCGCTGCCGGTCACCCGCGAAATCAACCGCGCCCTGGCACGTGGGGTGAAGATCGACATCGTTGTCGGCGACAAGACCGCCAACGATTTCTACATCCCGCCCAGCGAGCCGTTCAAGGTCATTGCTGCGCTGCCCTACCTCTACGAAATCAGCTTGCGCCGCTTTGCCAAGCGCCATCAGCCGATGATCGACAGCGGCCAGTTGAACCTGCACCTGTGGCGCGACGGTGACAACACGTACCACCTCAAAGGCATGTGGATCGACCAGCGCTACACCTTGCTCACCGGTAACAACCTCAACCCGCGCGCGTTCCGCCTCGACCTGGAAAACGCGTTGTTGATCGATGATCCCAAGCATGAGTGGCTGGTGCCGCGACGCACCGAACTGGCGCAGATTTTCCAGCACACCACGCGTATCGAGCGTTATCAGGACCTGCAAACACTGCCGGACTACCCAGAGGCCGTTGGCAAGTTCCTGCGCCGGGTCAGCCGCGTTCGTATCGAACGATTGCTGTACCGCATCCTGTAAACCTGCAGGCAAAAAAAAGACCCAGCCCCTTCAACCGGGGACTGGGTCTTTTTTTGTCTGTCGCTTAGTTCAAGCCCAGCTTGCCACGCAAGGTGGACAGGTCTTCTGCCAGGGTGTTGACCGGGCCCACCAGGGCCTTGCGGTCGTTTTCCTTGACCTTGTCGTAGGTCTCGAAACCACCGTCCTTGGTTTTGTACTTGGCCAGGATCTTGTCCACGGTGGCGAAGTTCTTGTCGACCTTGGCCAGGAAGGCTTTGTCTTGTTTCTCGATCTGGCCACGGAACAGGTCGACGATTTTCTTCGCGCCGTCGATGTTGCCCTGGAAGTCATACAGGTCGGTATGGCTGTAGCGGTCTTCTTCACCGGAGATCTTGGTGGCGGCGACTTCTTCAAGCAGGGCTGCGGCACCACCTACGACTTTTTCCGGTGGGAAAGTCAGGCCATCGACGCGCGTCTTGAGGTCGTTGACGTCGGTGTTGAGCTTGGCAGTCAGCTCTTCCAGGCCTTGGGTAGTGTTCTGCGAGAACAGTACATACTCGATGCGGTGGAAGCCGGTGAAGTCATCGGCGGTCACGCCCTTTTCATGATCGTCGACGCGGGAGTCGATGGATGCGTCGAGGTCGCTGAACAGCTCGGCGATCGGCTCGATGGACTCATAGTGCACGCGGGTCGGCGCGTAGAGTTTCTTGGCGGTGGCCAGGTCGCCCTTGTTGATGGCGTCGGTAAAGGCCTGGGTCTGGGTGACCAGCTCGCCGATTTCTTCGGTGACGTAGATTTTGTAGTCCGACACCGGCCCGACCAGGTCCAGCGGCGCGGTAGCGGCGAAGGCTGCCAACGGCGAAAGGGTCAGCAATAACGACAACGCGATAGACGACTTTTTCATGGGACGGTTTCCGCTCTGGGGTGTGTTTTAGGTCTGGGCAGTGGTGTGGGGGTGCGTTGCAGCCAGCAGCGTGCGCCCGATGAAATCCTTCGGTCCCGTGACCCCCGGCAAGGTGAAGAAGTACCCGCCGCCGACCGGCTTGAGGTATTCCTCCAGGGGCTCGCCGTTGAGCCGGGTTTGCACGCTGATAAAGCCTTTCTCCAGGTCAGCCTGGTAGCAGATGAACAACAGACCCATGTCCAGCTGACCGTTTTTGTTGACGCCGTTGGAGTAGTTGAACGGTCGACGCAGGATCAGGTTGGCCTGAGTCTGCGGGGTGCGCGGGTTGGCCAGGCGAATGTGGGCATCGAGCTTGGTCACCTTGCCTTCCGGGTCCTTGCTGTAGTCGGGCACCTGGGTTTCTTTGTCGCCGTCCATGGGTGCGCCGGTCGGCTTGATGCGGCCGATGATGCTTTCCTGTTCTTGCAGCGGGGTACGGTCCCAGCGCTCGACGAAATTGCGGATGATGCGCACGGCCTGATAGCTGCCGTTGGCCGCCCAGGCCGGTTCATCGCTGCCCGGTTGCACCCACACAATCTGATCCATGGCCTTGGTGTCGTTGGAGTTCGGGTTGGCCGAACCGTCACGGAAGCCGAGGAAGTTGCGTGCGCTCTGCGCGGGTTCGCCAGGTTTACTCGGTGCCTGGGGCGGCACGCTGCCTTCCTGTTTCCAGCGCACCAGCAGCAGGTCGGGCAGGTTCTTAACGATGTCGCGCAGGGCGTGGATATTGGTGTCCGGCGTGTTGGAGCTGAACTGCAGGCTCAGGTCACCGTGGCACTGCGCCGGTTCCAGGGCGTCGTTGGGGAAGCCAACCATGCGGCTCAGGCGTTTGGGCTTGACCGCGCCAAGGCCGAAGCGCTCATCGAACAGCGATTCGCCGACGGACACGGTAATGGTCAGATTGTCTGGCGTGACCACCGGGCCGAGGATGCCGGAGTCGGTAGGTGGCAGTTTCGGGTCGACTTGCGGCACGGTGCCGCCGGTCATCAGGAAGGCAATGCGTGCGTTCAAGGTGCGGAACAGGCGCTCCAGGTCCTCGCGGTCGCTGGCCAGTACATCGAATGCCACAAGCATGCCGCAGGCTGGGCGCGGGGTGACGATACCGCTCTGGTGGATGCCGAAGAAGTCGTGGTGATCCTGGGTCTTGTCGCTGCGCGGCGCGGTGGTGACTTGTTCCGCGGCGGCGGCCATGGCCGGGCAGGTCAGGGCGCTGCCGGCAATGGCGGCGCCGGTGGCGGCCATGCCCAGCAAGACACGGCGGCGTTGGTGGTCAAATTGTCCTGAATCACTCATGTGTGCGGTCGTCTTCACTTCAGGCCGGAAAGGCCAAGGGCGGGGTCGATTCCATCGAGTGCAGCGGCCAGAGCCTTGGCCTTGTCGGCGATCTGCTGGCGCTGATCGGCGGTGACGCTGTCGTAGTGGCGGTACTGGCCGTCTACTTTCAATTCGTTGAGTTGGCTGTCGAAGGCCGTAAGGGCGCTGTCCACGTTAGGCAGCAGGTCGGCGGCGGACTTGGTCAGCAAGGGGCGCATCAGGTCGACGACTTTGTGCGCAGCTTCCAGGTTGGCGGCGAAACCATTGAGGTCGACATGGCTGTAGCGTTCCTCTTCACCACTGACGGCACGTACATCGGCCAGGCTGTTGAGGTTGCGCACCACAATGCTGACCAGTTGCTCCGGCGGCAGTGACTGGGCGAGCAGTTGTTGCTTGAGGGTGGTGACGTCGGTCAGCAGACGCTGGGCAATCGGCGCCAAGCCGTCGAGACTGCGTTGCTGGAACAGGCTGTATTCGAGCCGGTGGAAACCGCTGAAGGCCGGGTCTTGCTCGCGCTTTTCAAAATAGTCGGCGCGGGCGTTGATCGCGTTGTCCAGCTCCGCCAGGCGTTGCGACGCCGGGGCCAGCCGTTGGTAAGCCTCGCGCGCCGGAACGTAGAGCGCTTGAGCCTGGGCCAGGTCGCCAGCGTCGATGGCTTGTTGCAACGCGGTTACGGCCTTGATCAATGCACTGCCCTGGCCGCTCAGGTACACACGGAACTCCGACAGCGGCCCAATAAACGCCACCATCGACGGCTTGGCCTTGGCTTGCGCGTCGGATTCCGCGGTCGGCGTCACGTGCAAGGTACCGCGGGGATTGCTCAGCAAGCCGCAGGTGATCGCGTAGTCGCCCGGCAGCAGGTTGGCGTTGATCACCTGGCTCAGGCCTGGGGCGATGTTTTCCCGTTCTTCGACCACCAGCACACCGTCGAGGATTTCCCATTCCACTGCACGGTCGGAGCGGTTGATGATGCGAAAGCTGGCGCGGCCAGCGGGCACGCTCAGTTCATTGGGCTCGCAGGCGTGGCCATGGAGGGTCACCGCGATTTCATTGTGGTTGGTCTGGCGCTTGCTGGCCGCCAGTTGCGAAGCGTAATAGAACAGGCCACCGGCAGCGATCATCACGACCACCGACCCCGCCACGGCCCAGCGCAGGGCGCGGGGTGGCGAGGAGGGCTGAGGAGTAGGGTTGGACAAGAGGCGGTCCTTACTGGCTGGAAACGGAAGAAGGTGTGGCCGGTGCGGTGGGCAGGAAGAACATCACCAAGGCCACCACCAGATAAATCAGGTAGGCGCCGAGGGTGCTGATGGTCGGCGCTTCCTGATAGCCGAACATCCCGGCCAGTACTGAGCCCAGCGGGCTGTCCATGGGCAACGCGGCACTGAAGTCGAACAGCACGGTCTGCAGGTGATTCCACACGCCTGCTTCATGCAGGGCCTGCACCGAATTGGCGAGGATGCCGGCAGCCACCACCAGGATAAACAGGCCGGTCCAGCGGAAAAACGCCCCCAGATTCAGGCGCATGCTGCCGGTATAGATCAGGAAACCGACGATGATCGCGAGGATCAGGCCGAGCAGGGCGCCTATGGGTGCGGCTGGTCCTTCGCTCTGTTGGAACACGGCCAGCAGGAAGAACACGGTTTCCAGGCCTTCGCGGGCCACGGCGAAAAACACCATGAGGATCAGCGCGGTGACCTGGTGTTTGGAACCGGCCAGGGCGTGGTCGAGGGATTCGTGCAAGGAATGCTTGATGGACCGCGCCACTTTGCGCATCCAGAACACCATGGAGCTAAGGATGCCCACGGCGACCAGGCCAACCACGCCTTCAAACAATTCTTGCTGTTTTTGCGGGAACTCGGCGCTGACCAGTTCCAGGCCCCCTCCGACCAGCAGGGCCAGTGCAGCAGCGAGAAACACGCCGATCCACACGGCGGGCATCCACTGGCCACGGCCGGTCTGTTGCAGGTAGCTGGCGATGATGCCAACGATCAATGCGGCTTCAATGCCTTCGCGCAGCATGATGAGGAAAGGAACGAGCATTCGGCACCGCGTCACAACTAGATAGGGTGCTAATTTGTAACATAATGATACTCATTGCTAAACAACAATCCTTGACGTTTGCTGAACATGGGCTGAACGGTGGTGGCAATGCGCGTCCGCCCTTATGATGCGTGCCATTCTTTGCGCAGCTGGATACGCGGTTCACCATGTCGGAAAAAGACACCATCTCCATTCATCTTGTGCGTGAAGCTTTATTGCAAAGCTGCGCGCCGGGGGCGGCCAGTGCTGAAGTGCTGCACGACGCCGGGATAGACCCGCAGTGGCTCGCCGAACCTACCGCGCGGGTTTCGGCCACTACCTACGCACGCCTATGGCGCCTGTTGGCACGCCGTACCGATGATGAGTTCTTTGGCATGGACCCGCGCAAGCTCAAGTCCGGTAGCCTGG
Organism: Pseudomonas sp. H3_E07; assembly: GCF_054668895.1. Classification (NCBI taxonomy): domain Bacteria; kingdom Pseudomonadati; phylum Pseudomonadota; class Gammaproteobacteria; order Pseudomonadales; family Pseudomonadaceae; genus Pseudomonas; species Pseudomonas sp. H3_E07. Next base: position 6,150,625 of record NZ_CP162795.1, on the reverse strand, counting down.
CGTTTCTCTGCCGCGCTGCAATGGCGCAGCCAACCCTCGCCACCAGCCTGGAGACCGCGCTGGGGTTCCTGTCACTCATGCTGGAGCGGATGCCCGCTGAGTTGGTGCGTCAACAAAGTCTGGCGGAGATCGTGCTGGTCGAGCCCGAGGCTGAACCCAATCGCGCCTTCACCTACTTTACCTACTGGATGATTGTGCACGGCGTGGCCTGTTGGCTGGCAGGACGACGTATTCCAATCCTGGCGATTGAGCTGCGCTGCGCAAAACCGGACTTTTGCGCTGACTACCAGGTGATGTTCTCCGACAACCTGCGTTTCGATCGGCCCCGTACGCGGATGATCTTCTCTGCCGACTGCCTGGACCTGCCAATCAAGCGCACCCCGGAAGAACTCAAGCGTTTCCTGGCTCACGCACCGGCCAATATCCTGGTCAAATACCGCGATCCCGACAGCCTCGCCACCCGCATCAAGCACGACCTGCGCCAGCTCCCCCCCAAACCTGGCCGGAGACTGAAGGTCTCGCCGTCAGCCTGTGCATCTCCGCCTCAACCTTGCGGCGGCGCCTGGCGGAGGAAGGGCAGACCTACCAGGGCCTCAAGGACAGTGTGCGCAAGGAATTGGCGATTGTGTGGTTGGCGGAGCCACAGATCAGTTTTGCCGAGATCGCGGAGCGGTTGGGGTTTGCGGATACGAGTTCGTTTTATAAGGCGTTTCGTAAATGGAGCGGGTCGAATCCGGGGCATTATCGTGGGCTGATTTTAAACTTGGGTGTGGCTGGGGATTCAAGTCCTGTACCTGAGTGTTGAGTAACTTAATAGTCGTCCTCATCCTGATCGTCAGGGGGAGCGTAAAAATCTCGAAGGTCTATGTATTGATAGTTGCTATCGATAACGGTATTTAGAACACTCATTCCGAGTTCGGGATCGTTTGATTTTAAGGTGGTGTTGTTGTTGGCATATGCTTTTTCAAGCTCCTCAAATAAGGACTTTTCAAATATGCCCCACGCTTCAAATGAGATCAAGGTTGAGTGCTCTATCATAAACGCTTTTAGGGCTGGCCAACTGAGGAAACCTTCGGATTGCGCTGAGCAAAATGTCCGAAGAAACTTCAATGAATCTTTGTATTGTTCACCAATGGATGCTCCGTGCCCCTCTGGCGAGTACTCAAACGCGACTTTTTTAATGATCCTATCCAGCATGCAATCGTCCTCGATAGCAAACGTGCGAACAAAGCGTTCGAGCATTTTAAAAGGCGCAACGTTGACCACGGTGATGAAATACGGCGCTAGCGTTTCTGTTCGTTCATTTTTCCACAAAAACGCAAAGCCATTGTTACTCTGCGCTCGTCCCTTGGCGGCGATATACTTGGTGGCTGTCTGCATCTGTTCAACGTACGCTGAAATACGTTCTCTTGCCCCTCCTCGGTAAAGCTCCATGTCATAAAGAGAAATATGAAATCCACCTAAGTGCTCATCGCTCAACAAGACGCTCAGATTGCCCTCTATAAGTTCTTCAGGTGGTACCAGTTCTAATTTAATCTGATCGTCTCTTTGGATTGGTCTTAGGCATACAACTCGTTTGTTGCCCCATACGATTTCGTTGAAGATATAGTGCCTAAGCAATACCGGCCAGTCGGGTGAGACCACAATGCTAATGACATCGGACCCTGCAATAAAAGGGAGGTACTGTTTTATCTCAGCGGTATAGGCGCCCAATTCTGTGCCCGCTTGTCGCGTGGGTCCAGACTGATTTTTTAGCTCAACCACGACTACCGCTTCACTTTCAGAAGAGTAGAGGAGAAAATCGGGTTTCAGTATGTCGCCTGGATCAAGCGATATGTTTTCATTGGCAGAAATCACAATGTTGAAATTCAGGGCGTCCAAGCAAAATTCATAGCTCTTAGTTATGTACCCTTCCTCAATAGACTTTGGTTCTGGTACATCACTCGATTCCACCAGCTCCCCGAAGCCGTCGACATTCTCCAATTGCTCTGCCATCCACATTTGCATGGCTGCTTCATTCGCAAAAATCGCCATAAACCTTCCGTAGTTCAGCACCAACGTTTGATAAAGATTGCATCAGTTTTTTGTAGTATGGCCGAAAGGATGCCATAGGCGAGCAGCTTGATGCCATGGTGATGTCGCTGTGGCTATGTCAAAAAAAGCCCCGTGACCGAATGGACCACGGGGCAAAAAATTGGCTGGATGCGACCAACCAAAGGAGCTCTTTACATCACTTGGCGCTGGCGACCACCGTATCCGGCTGCCAGCCGCCCCCCAGCGCTTTGTAGATCGCGACAATCCCGCGATACAAATCCACTTCGGCCTGGGCCTGGGAGTCTTCGGCGGCCAGGCGCTCACGTTGTGCGTCCAGCAGCACCAGGAAGTCCACGGTGCCTTCGCGGTAGCGGATCGCGGCCAGGTCGGCGGCGGCGCGGCTGGATTCGCTTTGGCGGATCAACGAAACCAGGCGTTGCTGACGTTTGCCGTAGTCGCTGAAGGCGTTTTCGGATTCTTCCAAGGCCAACAGGACTTGCTGCTCGTAGGTCGCCAGGGCGCCGTCCGCCTCGGCATCGGCGCCGCGCAAACGGGCGCGCACGCTGCCCAGGTCAAATGCTGCCCAGGTGATGCTTGGGCCCAGGGTCCAGGCATTCGCGGCGGACGAGCCGATCTGCGAGCCTCGCCCGGCGGTAAAGCCGAGGAAGCCGCTGAGGCTGACCCGGGGGAACAGGTCGGCCTTGGCCACGCCGATACGCGCCGTGGCAGCAGCCAGTTTACGTTCGGCGCTGAGGATGTCCGGGCGACGTTGCAGCAATTGCCCTGGATCGCCAATCGGCAACGCCTTGGCAATTGCCGGCAGGTTTTTCGGGCCCAGGTCGACGCTGAGCTTGTCGGGACGCTGGCCGAGGAGGGTGGCGATGCGGTTGCGCTCGCGCACTTGTTCGGCTTGCAGTTGCGGCACGCTGGCCTCAACCGCCGCGAGACGCGCGTCGGCACGCTCCACGTCGAGCTGGTCGCCCACACCGGCATCCCGCAGGCTGACGGTGATGGTGCGCGATTCCTGCTGGTTCTTCAGGTTGTCCAGGGCAATGCGTTCACGCAGTTGCGCACCACGCAGTTGGCCGTAGGCGTCCACCAGTTCGGCAATCATGGTGACTTGCAGCTGGTACAAGTCAGCCTCGGCGGCCTGCTGGTCGGCGTCGGTGGCTTCCAGGTTGCGCTGGATGCGACCGAACAGATCCAGTTCCCAGGCCATGTCCAGGCCGAGGTCATAACGCTCACTGTTAACGCGCTTGGTGGTCTGGCCCGGGATTTGCCCCTTGGCCAGGTCACTGCTGGCACGGCTGGTGATGGTCGGCATGGCGTCATTGCTGGCGTCATCGCGGATCGCCCGTGCCGCCCGCAGGCGAGCAAAGGCGACGCGCAGATCCCGGTTACCTTGCAGCGCCTGGGTTACCAGTTGGTTGAGGGTCGGGTCCTCGAACTGTTGCCACCAGATGCCTTCGAACTTGGCGTGGTCATACTGCTTGGCATCGGCAGCGGCCGTGATATTGGCCGCCTCCGGTGTCTGGGTTTTGTAGTCCGGGCCCACGGCACAGGCGCTCAGCGCCAGTACCAACAAGCTCGGCAGGAATACTTTCACACTCATTGCTGTGTCTCCAGCTTCAAGGCCTTGGCCGCTTTGCGCGCTTCGCTGCGCTCTACATAGCGACGGATCAGTACGTAGAACACTGGCGTCAGCAACAGACCGAAGAAGGTCACACCGATCATCCCGGAGAACACCGCCACGCCCATGGCATGACGCATCTCGGCACCCGCACCGCTGGACAACACCAGTGGCACCACACCCATGATGAAGGCGAACGAGGTCATCAGGATCGGCCGCAGACGCAGACGGCAGGCTTCCAGTACCGCAGCGAGCGGATCGAGGCCTTCTGCCTGTTTGTCCTTGGCGAACTCGACAATCAGAATCGCGTTCTTACAGGCCAGGCCTACCAGAACGATCAAGCCGATCTGGGTGAAGATGTTGTTGTCGCCACCCGAGATAATCACCCCGGTAATCGCCGACAGCAGTGTCATCGGTACGATCAGGATCACCGCCAATGGCAGGCTCCAGCTTTCGTATTGGGCGGCCAGTACCAGGAACGCCAGCAGTACGCAGAGCGGGAACACGAACAGCGCAGTGTTACCTGAGAGGATTTGCTGATAGGTCAGGTCAGTCCACTCGTAGGTCATGCCGTTGGGCAGTTCTTCTTTCAGCAGTTTCTCGATCGCCGCTTCAGCCTGGCCCGAGCTGTAGCCCGGTGCAGCGTTGCCGTTGATTTCAGCGGTGATGAAGCCGTTGTAGTGCATCACGCGGTCCGGGCCCGAGGTGTCGCTGACCTTGATGAAGGTCGCCAACGGGATCATCTCGCCTTTGTTGTTGCGCACTTTCAGCTGGCCGATCTGGTCTTCATCCAGGCGGAACTGCTGCTCAGCCTGCACGTTGACCTGGTAGGTCCGGCCGAAGCGGTTGAAGTCGTTGGCATACAACGAACCCAAGTAGATCTGCAGGGTATCGAAGATGTCGCTGATCGCCACGCCGTGGGTCTTGGCCTTTTCACGGTCGATGGCGGCATCGACCTGGGGCACGTTGACCGTGTAGCTGGTGAACAGGCCGAACAGCTCCGGCGTGGTACGGCTCTTGGTGATGATGTTCTGCACTTCTTTGTACAGCTCGTCGTAACCCAGGTTGCCACGGTCTTCGATCTGCAGGCGGAAACCACCAATCGTACCCAGGCCCTGTACCGGCGGCGGTGGGAAGATCGCCATGTAGGCTTCCTGGATGTCGCTGTATTTACCGTTCAACGCGCCGGCAATCGCACCGGCTGACATGCTCGGGTCTTTACGTTCGTCGAACGGTTTCAAGGTCACGAACACGATGCCGCTGTTCGGGCTGTTGGTGAAACCGTTGATCGACAAGCCCGGGAAGGCTACGGCAGCTTCCACACCCGGTTGTTTCAGCGCGATGTCAGACATGCGCTTGATCACGTCTTCGGTGCGGTCCAGGCTCGCGGCGTCCGGCAATTGGGCGAAGGCCACCAGGTATTGCTTGTCCTGGGCCGGTACGAAACCGGTCGGGGTGTGGGCAAATCCGAACCAGGTCAGCACCATCAAACCGGCGTACAGGAACAGGGCGATGCCGCTGCCGCGAATCACACGGCGTACGGTGCCGACATAACCGTGGCTGGCTTTTTCGAAAAAGCGGTTGAACGGACGGAACAACCAGCCGCCGAAAATCTTGTCGAGAATCTTGGAGAAACGATCCTTCGGCGCGTCATGGCTGCGCAGCAACACCGCGGCCAGTGCAGGGGACAAGGTCAGCGAGTTGAACGCCGAGATCACCGTCGAGATCGCAATGGTCAAGGCGAATTGCTTGTAGAACTGCCCGGTCAAGCCGCTGATAAAGGCAGCTGGAATGAACACCGCACACAGCACCAGCGCCGTGGCGATGATCGGGCCGGTCACTTCGCTCATGGCTTTTTCAGTGGCCGGGAACGGGTCCAGGCCCAGTTCGATGTTCCGTTCGACGTTCTCCACCACCACGATGGCGTCGTCCACCACAATACCGATGGCCAGTACCAATCCGAACAAGGACAGCGCGTTGAGCGAGAAGCCAAACAGGTGCATCACCGCAAACGTACCAATCAAGGATACCGGCACGGCCACCAACGGAATGATCGAGGCGCGCCAGGTCTGCAGGAACAGGATCACCACCAACACAACCAGGATCAACGCTTCGAACAGGGTGTGCACCACCGCTTCGATGGAGCCGCGCACGAAGATGGTCGGGTCATAGACGATGCTGTAGTCCATGCCTTGCGGGAAGCTCTTTTTCAGCTCTTCCATCTTGCCGCGCACTTCGTTGGAGATCTCGATGGCGTTGGAGCCAGGGCGCTGGAAGATCGGGATCGCCACGGCCGGCTGGTTGTTCAGCAACGAACGCAGCGCGTATTGGCTGGAACCCAGCTCTACCCGTGCGATATCTTTCAAACGAGTGATTTCACCGTTATCGCCGGAACGGATAATGATGTTCTCGAACTCTTCCTCGGTCACCAGGCGACCTTGGGTGTTCACCGACAACTGGAACGCGGTGGCGGTCGGGGCAGGTTGCGCACCCAGGGCGCCGGCGGCCACTTGACGGTTCTGCTCACGGATCGCGGTCACCACATCGGTGGCCGTCAGGTTGCGCGAAGCGGTCTTGTTCGGGTCCAGCCACACCCGCAGCGAATAGTCGCCCATGCCGAACAATTGCACGTCACCCACACCGCCCAGACGCGCCAACTCATCCTTCACGTTGAGCAGGGCGTAGTTGGACAGGTACAGCATGTCGTAGCGCTGATCCGGGGAGGTCAAGTGCACCACCATGGTCAGGTCGGGGGAGGCCTTGTCCACGGTGATACCGATGCGCGTCACTTCCTCAGGCAGTTTCGGCTGAGTCCGGGTCACGCGGTTTTGCACTTGCACCTGCGCGTTGTCCAGGTCGGTGCCCAGGGCGAAGGTGATGGTCAGGGTCAGCTTGCCGTCGGCGGTCGACTGCGAGGACATGTACAGCATGTTCTCGACGCCGGTGATGGCTTGCTCCAACGGAGCGGCCACGGTTTCACCAATGACTTTGGGGTTGGCGCCCGGGAAGTTGGCGCGTACCACGACGGTCGGCGGCACCACTTCCGGGTATTCGCTGATCGGCAGTTGGAACAGCGAGATCGCACCGGCGATCAGGATCAGCAGCGAGAGCACTGCTGCGAAGATCGGCCGCGAAATGAAGAACTTGGAAAAATTCATCTTGAGTCGTATCCCTTAACCGCGTGGGGTCGCAGCGCTGGCAAGTTTCGGCGCGGCTTTATCCGGCGCCACTTGTTCCAGATTGCTGGCTTCAAGCGCTTGTCGTTGTTGGGCCAAGGCGGCGAGGGTTTCCTTGCTGGCCATCGGAATGGTTTCCGGGGCGACCGGCGACCCTGGGCGCACGCGCTGCAGGCCCTTGACGACGATGGTGTCTTCTTTGTTGAGGCCACTGCGCACGATGCGCAAACCTTCGATCTTCGGCCCCAGTTCCACTGAGCGATAAGCCGGCTTGTCGCCTTCCATCACCAGCACGAACTTCTTGCCGAGGTCGGTGCCGACGGCTTCGTCGTTGATCAACACGGCGGAGTAGGTGCCGCTGCCAACCAGCTTCAAGCGGGCATACAGGCCAGGGGTGAATTCGCCTTTGCTGTTGTCGAACACGGCGCGACCACGGATGGTACCGGTGGCCGGGTTGACCTGGTTGTCGACGAAGTTCATCTGGCCCTGGTGCGGGTTGCCGGTCTCGTTGGACAGGCCCAGATAAACCGGAGTGGTCGCACCGCGACGGCCTTGGCGAGCCAGTTCGGTGTACTTGAGGAACACACGCTCATCAGCGTCGAAGTAGGCGTAGACCTTGTCGGTGGAGACCACGCTGGTCAGCGCGGTGACGTCGGCGGTCACCAGGTTACCGGCGGTGATTTCGGCACGGCTGACACGCCCGCTGATCGGCGAGGTCACACGGGTAAAGCTCAGGTTCAACTTGGCCAGGTCCAACTGCGCCTGGATCCCGGCGACGGCAGCGCGGGCTTCCTGGGCAGCGGTGGTGCGCGAGTCGGCCAGTTCGGCCGAAATCGCATTGCTCTGGCGCAGGCGCTCGCCGCGTTGGGCTTCGTTATCGCTGCGGGTGGCGGCGGCGCGGGTTTGTTGCAACTGGGCTTCAAGGCGGCGGACTTCAGCCTGGAACGGACGCGGGTCGATCTGGAACAGCAGGTCGCCTTTCTTTACCAGGGCGCCTTCAGTGAAGGCCACCTGATCGATCTGGCCGGACACGCGCGGACGGATCTGTACGGTTTCGGGGGCTTCCAGGCGACCGGTGAACTCGTCCCACTCGTTGACCGGTTGTTCCAGCACCTTGGCCACGCTGACTTTGGCAGCAGGCATGGCGGCCGCTTGTTCCGGGGTCTTGCCGCACGCGCTCATCACCACCACGGCCAAAACCGCCAGGGGGAAGCGCAAATGTTTGAGTGACTGTTCCATGAGGTGCATCCGCCAATGTATTTGAGATGGGCGGATCATGCGCGGCGCTGTGCTATGTCACGAATCGAATGAAGCAAAGGTAACTATCATTCGGAATGATATAAGCGCGAGATTAGCCCTCTAGTATGGGGGTTTCGTTAGGGAGCTATCAATGAGATTAATGGCAAAAGTCTTTTGCCGTGCGGGTAAGGAACCTGAATCGTGGCATAGAGGCTGGCGGATGCGTCGCACGATACTGCGAGCGTTATCCGCACGTCGGCATGGAGCGTCCCAGCCAAAATCCGTCAGGGGAAGGGGACGATGTGGCCGTCTCGATTGCCCGCGCGCTGCCGGAATCTGCGCAGGTCAGCCAGACGGTCCGCCCGTTGTTCTCTTGGAGGCGGGCACTGATTTGATCCTCGTCGCCATAGCCTCCGACCTCATTTATGAGGTGCTCAAAGAGGCGTCTGATTAGGGCCGGGGGGGACGAGCAAGAGTGCCTGCTCCATGCTGGCAAGCTTGATTTGGGTCTCCTCATACTCCTCGGCAGGCTGAGAGCCCTCAACAATCCCGCACCCCGCGAACAAATGACAGTGCCGAGGGGCGATCAGCGCCGAGCGCAGAGCCACCAGGAAGTCACCGTTACCCTGTGAATCCAGCCAACCCACAGGCGCCGCATACCAGCCCCGGTCGAAGCCTTCGTGGCGACGGATGAAGTCCATGGCGGTCGCAGTTGGCAATCCACCCACCGCCGGCGTTGGATGCAGCGCGTGGATACCGTCCAGCAAACGCTTGTCCGAGTTGAGTTGCGCCATGATCGGCGTGCTCAGGTGCTGCACGTTGGCCAGCTTCAGCAGGTGGGGGGATGACGCGGCCTGGAGGTCGCTGACCTTGCCGTCCAGGGCTTGGGTAATGGTCTGCACCACCAGTCGGTGTTCATGTTGCTCCTTGGGATCGGCCAGGAGCCGTTCACCGATAGCGTGATCCTCGTTGGCCGTCATGCCACGTCGCGCGCTGCCTGCCAGGGCATGGGTGGTCAGACGACCCTCCTGACAACTGAGCAACCGTTCGGGCGTGGCACCCATGAAGCAATGCTCGCCACGGTGCAGCGCGAACAGGTGGGACGCGTTGCTGCGTGCGTGCAGACGCTGCATCACTGCTCCACTGTCGAGGGACGCGTCCAGTTGGTACTCGATATGCCGCGCCAACACCACTTTGTTCAAATCGCCAGCTGAAATGGCCTGCAATGCCCTATCGACCTTACCCTGCCATTGCCGGGAAGGCAGTGCAATGCGTTCGATGACGTCGGGCGCAGTGGCCGTCGCGGCGGGAGGGTTGAGCAATTGTGCATAGGCCGCCAGGCTGTCGCGAGCCAATGCCTGCGGGTCGCTGTCGGGTCCGACTACCCGCTGGCAGCGCAGCCAGCGGCCGTGGGCGTCTTCGCTGAGCAGCCAATGGGCCAGATGAAAACTGGCGTCAGCGAAGGCGGCCCAATGGGGGGCGCACGGCCGCTGTTCATCGAAGCGCATGCCACCCAGCAGCAACGGTGCCTTGGACCCAACGATTACCGCGTCGGCGCACAGGGCGAACCATTGGCGGTCCACGTCGAGCATGCGCCGGGGGCCGCTGGCCTCGATCTGCCAGGCGCAACCCAGGCCGAACAGCGCCAGGTCCGGCGAGTGCGTGCACCAGAAGAACCCCTGCCTGTGGGCTTCATAAAGGGCCAGGGCTTCCAGCGTCGGCGCGGCGTATGAAGAAACAGCCATGACTGGCCTTTGATACGCCACCGCACGCTGGTGCGCGGTCTGGAACACCTTGAGCAACGCGTTCTCGTTCATACCACCTTGCTCTTTTTCTGCAGCCAGAAGGCGGTCTGCTCGGCGATGTACCAGTGGATGATCTGGTTGAACAGCCCCTCGATAAACTCACCGTCCAGCCCGACCGCCTGCGCCCATTGACGGCGCTGCGGCAACATCGCTGCGACGCGCTCCGGCGCGGCGATGCTGGCCTGGTCAGGTTTGAACGCGGAGGCGGCCTTGACGTACTGCATGCGCAGGCCGAGGGCGTCGATGATCTGCTGGTCGAGGCTGTCGATGGCCTGACGAATGTCCGAAAGGCCGGTGCAGTGTTCCGGGGTTTTCATACCGAGTCTCCCTGAAGGTAGGCAGTGCGTTGCAACAGGTGATGGATCACCGGTCGTGGTTGGTGCTTGAGGTAAAAGTGGTCGCCCTCGAACAGGCGAATATCCGGGGTGTGATGGCTGAGATCGGCCCAGTCGCGGGCCTGCTCAAGGCTGACTTCCGCGTCATCACGGGCCAGCAGCACATCGAGTGGCGCCGTCAAGCGGGCAAGCTGCTTGGGCCGCCAGGTTTCGATGGCCTGGTAGTCGCTGCGCAGGGTCGGCAGGAACAGCGCACGCAGTTGCGGGTTGGCCCACAGGCCGGCGGCGTCGGCGTCCTGGCGCAGGATATCGGCGATCAGCGTGGCGTCGTCCTGGCGGTGCAGGTCACTGGGCGGTTGCCGGTGCGCAGGCGCGTGGCCCGAGACGAACACATGGGTGGCTCCACAACCTGCCGCCTGCAGGCGCACCCCCACGGCGTAGGCGAGGGCGGCGCCCATGCTGTGGCCGAATAGCAGCAAGGGCCGGGCGGGCAGCGTTTGCAGCGCTGCGGCAATGTGCATGGCCAGGCTCTCCAAGCACGGGATATGCGTTTCGTTGAAACGCTCTTCACGCCCTGGATACTGCACGGCCAACAGGTCGATATCCCCCGGCAGGTGCGCCAGCCACGGACGAAAAAAACTCGCGCTGCCCCCGGCATGCGCCAGGCACACCAAGCGCGCCCGCGCCAGTTCGCTTTCTCGCAGCACGCGCAGCCACGGCGATGCAGCGCCGTTCATAGCGCCAGCACCTGCTCTGCCAGGGCCTTGCGGTTGACCTTGCCCAGGCGCGTCAGCGGGAACTCGCGCAGCACCTGCAAGCGATCCGGCAATTTGTAGGCGGCCAGCCCACGTTCACGCAGCCAGGCGTTGATCGAGGCCAGGTCGACCTGCTCGCCGTGGGCCAGCACACAGGCGCAGCTGCGTTCCCCCAACAGCTCGTCGGCCAGGGCCACCAGCGCTACATCGCGAATCAGTGGGTGGCCGAGCAGCAGGTTCTCGATCTCTTCCACGGGGATTTTCTCGCCACCGCGATTGATCACGTCCTTGCTGCGTCCCTCGACGATCAAATGCCCTTCGGGTAGGCGCCGCACCAGGTCGCCGCTGCGGTAAAAACCGTCGGCGGTAAAGGCGCGCTGGTTCTGCTCGGCGGCGTTGTAATAGCCGCGAATGGTGTAGGGACCACGCACCAGCAATTCACCAATGGCACCAGGTGCTACCGGCTGGTCGTCGGCGTCGACGATGCGGATCTCATCGTCGGCGGTCAGCGGTAGTCCCTGGGTGTCAAACACCAACGCCTGCGGATCATCCAGCGGCGTGAAACACAGCAAACCCTCGGCCATGCCGTACACCTGTTGCAGGCCGCAGCCCAGGGCCGGGCGGATGCGTGCGGCAATCTCGGCCTTGAGCCGGGCACCGCCGACCTGCAGCCATTGCAGGCTGCTCAGGTCGTTATCGGACCATTGCGCGACTTCCAGCCACAGCAGTACCAGTGGCGGGATCAGGGCGGTGTGGGTGATGCGTTCGCGTTCGATCAGTTCGAAGGCGGTGTCCGGGCTCGGTTCCGGCGCCAGCACCAGGGTGGCACCGACGCTGAACACGCCCAGCGCACCGGGGGAGGCGAGGGGGAAGTTGTGCGCCACCGGCAATGCGGCGAGGTAACGCGTATCGGCATCGAACCCACACGCCTGGGCCGCCAGGCGCGCATTGCACGCGTAGTCATCATGGGTGCGCGGGATCAGCTTGGGCAGGCCGGTAGTGCCGCCGGACAGCAGCAACACTGCCACCCCTCGCGAATCTGGCTGCGACCATTCGCGCGGGCTGGCGACACACTGCGCCAGGGGCACAAACTCCTCGGCGGCGCCGACCACCCACACCTGTTGCAGGCTCGGCACTTGCGCACGCAGCGTGCGCGCCAACGGGCGATAGTCGAAGCCCAGATGCTGATCGACAATCACATAGGCCACCGCCTGGCTGAGGTGCGCCAGGTGCGCCAGTTCATGTTCACGATGGGCCGGCAACGCAAACACCGGAATGACGCCCAGGCGCAGCAGGGCGAAGGTCAGGCTGAAGAATTCGGCGACATTCGGTAACTGCACCAGCACCCGCTGGCCAGCCACCAGCCCGCGCTCAGCGAGACCGGCGGCCAGACAGTCGGCCTGATGGTTGAGGTCGGCGTAGGTCCAGCGCCGAGTGCCGTCTACCAACGCTTCTTTGTGCGGCGTACGCCGGGCCTGCTCGCGCAGCAGTTCGCCCAGGGGCGCGCCGCGCCAGTAGCCTTGCTCGCGGTAGCGGTGGATAAAGTCGTCGGGCCAGTCAGTACATCCATCAAGCATGGCAATCTCCTTGGGCAGTCGGGCAGCTCAACAACTGGGCGCCGTGCAAATTCAACGGGTGCGCAAGGCCGGTGATATGCACCGCTTGTACGCCGGTGTGCGTGGCCGGTTGCAGGCGCAGCAGCGGGTCATCGCCGGCCAGTAAGTTGAGGGCGGGGTGATCGTCGGGGTGTACGCCCAGAAGAATCGCGGCCAACCCGGTGGCGCCATTGGGGTGCACCCTGCGCGCCGGGTGCTGGGAAGGTGAGTAGGGCGTGACCAGGAATGGCAGGCGGTCATGGCGCGGGTACACGAAGCGAAAGCGTGTTTGACTGCCATCGGCGCAGGTGCGTCGCCAGTTCACCGTGCGCCCCATGTGCACGCCGCAGGCCGCGAGGCTCTTGAGGCGCGGCGCCAGGGCCGGGTCTTCGCACAGCAGGGCGAGGTCGCAGAAGCCTTCGCCCTGGGCGGCCCAACGCAACATGCGCCGTCCGGCCCCCCGGCCGGCGAGGCAGTCGATGGGCCACTTGAACAGCCAGGCATGCCGAGGCGTGGTCAGCAGTTCGATGATCGGCCCCTGGCTGAACCAGATGTGCGCGTGTTGCGCGCTGGCCTCGGCAGTGGCGTAAGTGACCTCGAAGCCGGCAGCGCGGAAATTCGCTACGGCCTGGTGCAGATCGCGCACCCACAGCAGCACATGGCTGCATGCGGAAGAGGGTTGGGCAGTGTTCAAAACGGCAGGGCTCCCAGCAGTTGGGCGGTGTCGTCACCGCAAGGGGGGTGTACGGCGTCGGCACGGGCCTGGAGTTCGGCCAGTGGCAGTGCACGCGGCACCGGTGGTTCGATCAGTTCAGGCATGCCGATCAGGCTGTTCATTTCGCGCCAGGCCATGGACACCTCGGTGGCCCACACACCGCTGCGCAGGCGGCGTGCGGGTTCATCGATGTCGCGACACAGCTCGCCGAGGGCGACAGTGACTGCATCGGGCCAGACCTGGTTGAACACCTGGTGGTAGCTCGCCGGGGTCTGCGGGTCGAGCACCACCATGGTCGGACCGGCCAGGCGTTCGCTGCCGGGGCCGGCCATGATCAAGCGGTCGGTGTTGTCCCGTGGGGCGTGCAGGCGCGGGTTCCAGAGCACCGGGCCATGGGTGTCACCCAGGCTCAGCACGCCGGCTTCGCAGCCCACTTCGAGGCGATGCAACAGGAAGGAATGGTTGTCCGGGTCCTGGGGGTGCACCTGGTTCTGAATGCGCAGGCTGATCGGTACACCGTTGAAACGCGCGTTGAGCCGCGTGAAGGGTTGCGTCCCGACTCCGGCACCCGGCGCTGCGAACACCCAGGGCCGCATACCCCCGGCGAGACGCCCGAGAATGTCCAGCAGCGGGTAGGCGACCTGACTGTTGCAAGCTGCGTCGATATACGCCAGCCCCTGCTGTTCGCGCAGGTACTCGGCCACGGTGAGAAAACGCCGGATCGCGAGGATATTCGGGTACAGCGTGTTCACCGCATAAGCCGCGCGGCCCTGGCGCGCGGCCTGCATGCACGCAGCGATTTCGCGGTGGTGCACCGGGTGTTCCTGGAGCACATGGATGCCCCGCCGCAGCAGGTGCTGGGCCAGCTCGCTGCCGGCGCCGCCGGTGGCGCCTGAGCGCACCACCACGCAGGCGATATCGACGTCATCCGGCACTTGCTCCACAGCCTCGTACAGCGGCACGCCATAGTGCGCGGCGCAGGCGCGGGAGTAGGCATTGCCGCGTGACAGGATGCCCACCAGTTCGTAGTCGGCTTGAGCGCGCGCCAGGGCTTGCAGGTAAATACGGCCGAACGCGGTGCCAGCAATGACCACGCGTTTGCGTACAGGCGGGCGGCTCATGACCAGGTCACCGGCAGGCAGTGGGCGCCGCGAAAAAACGTCGCGGTTTTCCATTGCACTTCGCCGCAGCGTTGCAGGTCGGGCAGGCGCACCACCAGGGCGTGCAGCGCCTCCTGCAATTCGACCCGTGCCAGGGCCGAGCCGATGCAGTGATGCAGGCCATGGCCGAAGCCGAAATGGCCGCTGGCATCCCGATGCAGGTCCAGCGCCTGCGGGTTTTCAAAGCGTGCGGGGTCATGGTTGGCGGCGCCGATGGAGGCGAACACCGCGTCGCCCTGGCGCACCAGGGTTTCACCGACCTGAATGTCTTCCAGCGCGTAGTGCACAAACATCGCCGCCGAGGCCAGCGGGATGTAGCGCAGCAGCTCTTCGACCGCCTGCGGTATCTGCTCGGGATCGGCCTTGAGCTGTTGCCACTGGGTGGGGTTGTCCAGCAGCACCTGGATGAAATTGGGGATCTGCGCGGCACTGCCTTCGTAACCGGCGACCAGGATCGCAATGCACAACAGCAGCAATTGCTCCTCGTTGAGGGACTCGCCTTTGTCGTCGGTCTGGGTCAAGGCGGTCATGAAGTCATCCCGCGGTTCGCGTCGACGCTCGGCCACCAGGCCTTTGATGTACGCGGCCAGTTCACCCAAGTGACGTTGGGTTTGGGCTGCGTCCTCGGTGCGGGTTGACAGCAGTGAATCGTTCCACACCTTGAAGCGATCACGGTCCTGAACCGGTACACCGAGCAGCTCGCAGATCAGTGCCAGGGGCAGCGGCAGGGCGTAGTCGTTGACCAGGTCGGCAGGCGGGCCGGCGGCGAGCATACGGTCGATCAACTGGTGAGCGTAATCGCGGGCGTGGGGGCGCAGGGCTTCGACGCGGCGACGGGTGAAGGCCTGGGCGGCGCGCGAGCGAATTCGCGTGAGTTGCGGCGGGTCCATCATCACGATGCCACCGGCGATGCGCGGAAACGCGCGGGGGCTGTCGTCGCGGCGAAACGCCTCGCTGCGGCTGAAGCGCCGGTCGCCCAACACCAGGCGAACATCGTCGTAGCGGGTGGCGAGCCAGGCGGGGGCGCCGATGGGCATCTGGATGCGCAACAGCCCCGGTGCCTGCTGGGCATGGCGATAGGGCTCGGCCAGCTTCAGGTCGGTGAAGCAGTTGAAAGGGTAGTCCAGTGGGGTCATGGCAAGTCCTTGGCGGTGCTGAAGTCGGGCAAATGGTCGAGCAGTTCCAGCTGCAGCGCGGGGTCTTCCAGATGGGCCTTCAGTGCGGCGCGGCTCAGGCGTTGGGCCGGGACCTGAGCTACGAATACGCGATGGCCCAGGCTCGCCAGCGGGTGTGCGGCGGCGGGCAGGCTGCGGTTGCCGTGGAAGCCGGCCCGCGCCAGTGCGCTTTGCCATTGCATTAGGTCCAGAAATGTGGCGCTGCTGAGTTGGCGCTCGTCGCTGGCCTGGTTGAGCATGAAAGCCTGGGAGGCCATCACCCAGAATGCTTCCTGGGTCGGTTCGCTGAACACCAGCCAGCCGCCCGGTTTGAGCAAAGCGAGCAGGGTGGCCAGGGAACGTTCGGTGTCGCGGGCCGCATTCAGCACGCCACCGGCGACGATCAGGTCCCAGGTCTGGCTTGGATAACCCTGGGCCAGGGCTGGGCGGTCGATATCGAACACGCCGTGGCGCACCCACGACCAGCCCTTGAGCCGCTCGGCGGCTTGCTCGCTGAAGTAGCGCGATACGTCGGTGCACAGGTAATCCACATTGGCATTGGCCAACGTGGGCAACACCGCCTGGGTGGTGGAACCGGTGCCAGCGCCGACTTCCAGCACGTGCAGCGGCACACCGGCCGGCTGGCGTGCGGCCCAGGCGCCGATCCAGTGGGCGACGGCGCGGTGCTGGTATTGCGCCGCCAGGCTTTCGCGGTACAGCGCTGTCGCGCGTTCGGTGCGGCCTTCGGGAAACAGCAGATGCACCGCCGCACATTCACCGCGCATCAACGACGGCAACTGCCGCGCATTCTCCCGCGCATAGTCGAGGGTGCCGCTGCCGCCGGTATTCCGCGCCCAGTCCACGCTCAACTGCGCCCAAATACGTTCAAGGGCGGCATCGCTCCAGGCATCTGCGTCGAGGGTGGGCTGCAACCTATCGGCGGCACGTTGCAATAGGCCCTGGGATTGCAGCACATCGAGCCAGCGTGCAATCAAAGGCCGGTGACCGGGGGCAATGCCGGCCAGCGCCAGGCTGTGTGCCACGTCATTGAGCGGTGCAGGCAGCAGCCCGCACTGCTCAAGCCCATTGAGCATGGAGAGCAACGCGGCATGGCCCAATCGGTCATTGAGTCGCACTGCCTCCCTCAGCTGTGCGGCTTCAAATTGTTGATCGAGCGCCGCCTCGGTTGCGGCCAGGTGATCGTCTACCGGCATGCTCGCGCAAGGACGCGGGACCACGAACAGCGTCTGACCGTGCAGGGCCGCGGCATTGACTTGGGGATGGTCCATCGCGCGCTCACGCCAGCGTTGATGCGCGAGCTTGATGCTGGCCAAGTCGTGCCATTGCTCCGTGAAGCCTTGGACGCTGCAATCGAGGTGCGCCGCCGCTCGCTCCGCGAGCTTCCAGTCACCGGAGCGGTTGCTGACGAACAGCAACTGTTGCAGGTGGCTGAGATCACTCAGCGCCAGCGCGGGGAAATCCAGCAGGCACTCCAGCTGTTCGGCGCTCATCATCACTACCGCGGGGCGTTGGCGCTCAAGCAAGGCCAGCAGCCGGGCGGGCGCCAACTGATGAACGCCCAGGTCGGTAAATGCAGGCAGTTGCCAGGGCGCAGTGGGCAGGTCGATCAGCAGGGTATCGACGTTCATCGGGAAACTCCTGTGGCATGGAACAGACGTTGCCCGGCGACGGCCAGCGGGTCGGTCGCGGCGGGCCATAGGTCGAGCAACTCAAAACCCGCGGCGTGCAGGGCCAGGCGCCAGGCGTCGGGTGAGAGGAACACCTCATCGGTGGCCCTTGGCGGGGCGCCGGCTGGCGGGGATAGCAACAGGTGCATGAAGGTCAGCATCGCCGGGTTGTCGGCGATGGATTCGCTGAACAGCAGGGTGCCGCCGTCGCGCAGGCAATCGCGGATTCGCGCCAGGCTGCGCGGCAGGTCGCAGGCGTTGTGCAGCACGTTGCCGGCAATTACCAGGTCCTGGCTGCGGGGTTCGATGCCTTGTTCGCTGAAGTCGCGATCGAGGTCGAGCAGGTTGAATTGCACGCCTGGCTCCAGGCGGAACTGGCGACGAGCCGCGCCGGTAAACAGGGCGCTGAGGTCGGTGAATCGATAGACCTTTTCGCGGTCTTCCAGGGCCGCGAGTACAGCGCGGGTGGTGCAGCCGGCGCCGGCGCCGAGTTCCAGCACTTGCAGCACTTCGTCGGCCTTGCCGGCCTCCCGCGCGCGGGCCGCCAGCGCCTGATTGATCGCGGCGGTGAAGTGGTTGTGCTGGTACGCACCGAGTACCGCCACCGGGTCCCCGGCAAGCACCAACAAAGGCGCCAGGGCAATCTGGTCGCGCAGCAACTCGGGCAGGCGCTCGATGACCTGGGCATGCAGTTGCGCCATGCTCGGCGGGAAGCCCAGTTCCGCATACAACTTTGGTAGATCGCCGATGGCTGCTTGTGGCGGCGTGCCGTGCCACGCAAACCGGTCGTTGTCTTCACGCACGGCTCCGGCACGCGACAACGCCGCCAGCCAGCGCCGCACAATCCAGGCATGGCGCGGTGCCGTACCGAGGGCCTGGTTAAGGTGTTCGGCTGTTCGCCACACCTGCATCGGCAAGGCCTGCGTATGCAGGAGCACGTCAGCCATGACGCCCAGGCTCAATTGTTCCAGTGCGTTGAGGGCGGTGTTCATAGGCAACCTTCTTCGGCGTATTGCAGGTGTTCGAGCGGGTGGTCCAGCAGGTTCAGCGTGCGGATCGACGAGGTGCGTTGCAGGCGTTCAAGGCTGGCGGCGGGCGGCAAGGCATGGGCGGCGTGATGGCAGCCGGGGCGGATTTCGCCTTCGAGCACACTCACTACGGTGATCGCCGCCATGGCGCCGGTCAGTGCCGCATTGCCGGCGCCGCTGAGTACCAGACTGCGAGTGCACGCTTGGCCGTCGCAGAGACCATCGAGTTGCAGCAACAACGTGACAAAGGGTGGCTGGCCACTGAGGTCCAACTGGCTGGCCGTGCATAAGCGTTGCACCGCTTCGGCACGCGGCAGGTTGTGCGCCTGGTCGAGGGTGTTGAGCACATGCCCGTCGGTTATCACGTTGAACCACTGGCCTGTCTCCAGGTGCAGGTCCCTGGCCAGGCGTTCGCCTTCCTCGTTCAAGTAGGGCAGCACATGCACCGGGCCGGGGAAACACGGCAGCAGCACATCGCGACGGCGCCTCAGTGCGCGGCTGCACCGGCCGTTGTGCCAGGCCGCCAAGGGCTCGCTGGAGCCGTCAACCGCACCTTGCAGGAAGTCGTCCGCGGCCACCGCCGTGAATTGGTCGCGCAGGCCGAAATAGCTGGTCAGGCCCTGCACCCGAGTGAACCCTTGCGCAGCCAGCCAGCGCGGTAGCAGGCCGGTGAGCCCCGGTTGCAGGCCCGCGCCAAGCACCGCGCTACGCCCGCGCCATAGGGCCGGGTCGAGGTGTATATCGCCGGCGGCGTCGACGTAATGTGCATCGGCTTTCAAGGCGGCCTGTGCGGCACGGTCCGCCACGCGCCAGGAGGGGCCGGCGCAATTGAGCAGCACGTCGCAGCCACGGGCGAACCTGGCCAGTGCGGGCGTGTCGTTGAAGTCCACGGCCGTCCATTGCAACCGAGCATCCGGCCATTGCTGATGCAGCCGCGCCAGGCAACGCGCGCCGGTGTGCGCGTCACGCCCGCCCAGGCGCAGGTTGTGCAGGCCCAGGCTCAACAAGGCCTGCGCGCTGGCCAGGCCGACGTCACCACTGGCACCCAGCACCCCGATCAGCATGGCTGGGCCTGCGCATTCAGGCGCCAGCCGCCGGCGCGCTGACGGTCATGCCAGAACCCGGCATAACGACCGTTGAGGCTGAGCAGTTGCGCGTGGGTGCCCGATTCCACCAGACGCCCCTGGTCCAGGACCAGGATCTGGTCGGCGGCCATGATGGTCGGCAAGCGATGGGCGATCACCAGCACGGTCGAGTTTTGCATCAGGCGCTGAATCGCGGCTTGTACGAAGGCTTCGTTGTGCGGGTCGAGCGCGGCGGTGGCTTCGTCCAGCAGCACGATGGGCGCACGCTTGAGCAACGCCCTGGCCAGTGAGACGCGCTGGCGTTCGCCCCCGGATAACGATGCGCCGCCTTCGCCCACCGGCGTGTTCCAGCCCTGGGGCAGGCGTGCGACGATTTCATCCACACCGGCCAGCCGTGCCGCTTCGGCGACGTCGCGGGCACTGGCGTCCGGGCTGCCCACGCGGATGTTCGCTTCCAGGCTGTCGTCGAACAGGTACACGTCCTGCATCACCAGCGACAGTTGCGCCATCAGCGCCTCGCTGGACTGTTCACGCACGTCCACGCCGCCGACCTTGACGCTGCCCGTGGTGGTATCGAAAAAGCGCATCAGCAGGCGAGTGACGGTGGTCTTGCCCGAACCCGAGGCGCCGACAATCGCGGTCATTGAATGCGCCGGGGCGCTGAAGGTCAGGTCCTGCAGCACCGTCGGGCCACTGGGGTAGGCGAAGCTCACCTGTTCGAAGGCCAGGCTGCCCGGCGCGGACAAGGGCTGGCTGACGACGGGCTCGGGCAGCGACGGCTCACGCAGGATGCCCACCAACTGATCCAGGTCGTTGCCGGCCATGCGCAATAGACCGCTGCGTGCAGCAGCTTCGGCCAATGGCCCCACAAACCGCGCTGCCAGGGCGAGCAGGGCAACCAGCTGGATGGCATCGATTTCACCATGGGCAGCCAGGGTAATGCCCACGCCTACCAGCAGCGCGAACGCCAGCTGCACGGTCAAACCGCCAGCGAGCAGCTTGGGAAAGGTCTGCGACAGCATCGAACCACCGGCCTGCTTTTGCGCCTGATTGGCCGCCTGCAACGGCGCGTAGCCGTCGTGGGTGCGACCAAACGCGCGCAGTACTTGCTGGTAGCGGGCGAACTCCACCACCCGGTTGCCGGCCAGGGTCGCGGCGGCTTCCACCCGCGCATCGTTGCTGCCGATGGCGGCGGCCGACCAGTGATGGGCGAAGTAGATCAACGGCGCACACAGCACGGCCGTCAGGCCCAGGCGCCAGTCGAACACGAACAGGGTCAGTGCCACGGTGGCCGGCACCACTACCCCGGACACCACCGGCCCCAGGTAATGGGCAAACAAACCGGTGACCATCAACGTGCCGCTGGTGGCGCTGCGCGACAGGCGTCCAACCTTTTCCGAGTTGAACCAGCCCAGGGGCAGGCTGACCAAGTGCTGGCCGAGACGATCATGCAACGTCGTCAGCACCAGCAGAGCTAGGGCAAAACCCTTCATGGCCTGCTGGTAGTGGGCGATGCAGGTCAGCACTACCATCGCCGCCAGGCCCGCCAGCCAGGTCATGGCGCTGGGCAAGTCGCCGACGAACAGCGCGTGCAGGATCGGCACCAACAGGGCCACGGCCAGGCCTTGCAGCACGGCACTGGTCACCAGCCACGCCAGGTAACGGTAGAGACGCGAGGCATGGGGCGGGCCCAGTAAGGTCACAAGGCTACGGATCACAAAGACATCTCCAAGGCAGGGGTTTCGGCACCTGCTCGCCACATTCGGGCATAGGCGCCGTTGGCTTTCAGCAGTTGTTCATGGCAGCCGCTTTCCAGCACGCGGCCCTGGTCGAGAACGACGATCTGGTCGACCCCGCTGATGCTTGCGAGGCGATGGGCAATCACCAGCACCGTGCGACCACGTGCCAGGGCCGACAGGGCGTCCTGGATCAGCGCTTCGGATTCGGGGTCGGCGTGGGAGGTGGCTTCATCGAGGATCAACACCGGCGTGTCCGCCAGCAGGGTGCGGGCGATGGACACGCGCTGCGCTTCGCCACCGGAGAAGACCGCATCGTCGCCGATCACCGATTGATAACCCCGGGGCAGGGCCTGGATACGCGCATGAATCTGCGCCGATCGCGCCGCCGCCACGACCTCCGCATCGCTGGCGTCGGGGCGGCCGAGGCGCAGGTTATCGGCGACTGTGCCGTGCACCAGCTGCGCGTCCTGCAACACGAAGCCCACGTGTCGATACAACTGGTGCGGGTCGATCTCACGCACATCGGCGCCACCCACGCAGATGCGGCCAGCGTTGACGTCATGAAAGCGCGGCACCAGCTTGGCCAGAGTCGACTTGCCGGCACCGGATGCACCGACCAATGCGGTGACGCTGCCGGCTGGACAGTGCAAGTCGACGCCCTTGAGGATCAGGTGCTCGGCGTCGTAGCCGAACTGCACCTGTTCAAAGCGGATGTCGCTGCCTTGGGGTTGGACGCAGGCCTTGGGCGTGGGCAGTTCCTCGACGTCCAGCAGTGCTTCGATGCGATCGGCTGCCGCCAGGGCCGTGCGCTGGGCCGTGAGGCTCTGGTTGATGACCAGCAGCGATTGCGGGATGACCACCGCTACCAGGGTTTCGGCGAACAGTTCCAGCGGCGTGATCCAGCCGTACGCCAGCAACAGGCTGCCGACCCCCAGGCTTACCAGCAGGATCACCGGTACACTCAGGGCCATCGAAGAAAAGGCTTCCAAGCGCAGCAGCGGCCTGACCCAGCCGGCGTACTGCTCGCTGAACTGGTTGACCGCCTGCTGATAGCTGCGATGCGCCTGGCCGACCTGGCCGAACGCTTTGACCACGGCAATGCCGTGCACGAACTCGACAATTGCCGCGCTGACCCGGGTCATGCTCTTGTCCAGCAACTGCATCTTGGCGCCGAAGCCGCGCATCATCAGGGTGTAGGCCACCGCGTAGATGGGCAGCGTCAGCACCGCCAGCAGCGCCAGCCGCCAGTTCAGCGTGGCCAGCCACAGCAAGCCCGCCAGCGGGGTGACGATGGCCGCGGTGAGTTCCACCGCATGGTGGGCGACCAGGTGGTGCAGGTCTTCGAGGTCATCCTGCACCACCTTGCGCACGGCGCCGGAGGTGGTGTCGGTGTACCAGCCCAACGGCACGCGCCCGAGCTTGTGCACCATGGCTTCGCGCAAACTCGATTGCAGCCGGTGGTCAGCCACATGGGTCAACCACAGCGCCACGCCGCTGGCCATCCACCCTACGCTCAGGGCGATCACCACCAGCGCGGCCCACAGCCACAGGGTTTGGCTGTCGGCGCTGCCGGCCAACAGCAAGCGGCCCAGTTCGGTGAGGCCGATAAAGGGCACCAGGTTTACCAATGCGCCGAGGGCGGCGAACGCCACACCGAGGCGGATGAGGCGATTGACCGGGCGTTTCAGGGTATCCAGGGCAGTGGTCATGAGTTTTTCCGAAGGGCCTCAAGCAGGTGCCCAGTAACGGTGTGGACGTGGGGCGGTTCGATCACGCTGAAATGGTTGCCGGGTACGTCGATCAACTCGAAGCGGCCCAGGCAGGCGTCTTCCCAGAACGGCGCGGCCAGATGACCGACGCCGCCGGTGATACCAAACGATTGCTGCTCCAGGCAGCGCAGGTAGGTCATGTTGCCGAGGAACGGCGGCGGGTCGAATCGCGCCGCACGCATGCTGTGGCGGCACACGCGGAACAGCGTCGGCACCAGTTCGGCGCCGATCGGTACGCCGGCCTGGCCTGAGGCCAGGTGCGCGTATTCGGCCAGGCGCTCCTCCTGGCTGCGCGCCGATTGCTGTTGTACCGCCAGCGCTAGCGCGTCCAGCCCCGGATCGCCGCTCAACGCCGCCATGGCCCCGGCCGGCACGCGGCGGTTGTCGCGGGCCATCAACAGGTCGATGGCACGGTACACGTCGTAGTCTTCGATGTGCGCACCGAACACGGTTTTCACCGGGTCCAGGTTCAGGTTGGGCACGAAGATCGCCTCGTAGGCCAGTTCTTCGTCGGTGTCGATGAACATCGGGATGCTGTCGATCAGGCTCAAGTCGACCACCTCCATGCCGCGTTCGAGCAAGCGTCGGGCAACCTCAGTGGCCAGCAGGCCGCCGAGGCAGTAGCCGATCAGCTGGAAACGTTGATGGCCGTCGGCAATCAAGCGCTCGGCGTAGTCCTCGGCCACGCTCTCGATCAGGCGTTTGGGCTCCAGCGCCAGGTACTGTTCGGTGTCCGCCACGGCAAAGCCAATCACCGGACCCGCCTGCTGGTCGGCAAGGGCGCGGCCCAGGTGCTGGAAATAATCCAGGGTGCCGAGGGCCGCATGGAACATCACCCGCACCGGGCCGGCCTCACCCCCGCCAAACGGTACCACCAGCGCGTTGCTGCGGGATGAGCGTTGCGCTTCACCACTGGCGGCAACTCGGGCCGGCGTGGTTTTGCCCTGATTGAGCAGGCGCGCGAGGGCGGCGACATTCGGCTCATTGAGCATCTGCCGCAACAAGGTGTCGTAGCTCAGGCTTTGGGCTTGGGGCAGTTGCTCACGCAGTTGGCCGGCGACACGGGCGAGGATCAGCGAGTCGGCGCCTTTTTCATAGAAGCTGTCCTCGACGCCGATCTGCGCCAGCCCCAGGGCGTCGGCCCATACGCGACACAACTCGGCGGTGAGCGGATCGCTCGGCGCTTCTTGACTGCTGGAGGCCTGGGCATCGGCGGCAGGGCGCCAGCCGGCCAACGTCTTGCGGTCGACCTTGCCGTTGGCGGTCAGCGGCAAACGGTCGAGTACCTGCAGGTGCGCTGGCAGCATGTAGTCCGGCAGGCGCTGGGCCAGGGCGCGGCGTAGGCTGTCGACACTCAGACGCTGCACGCCGGCCTTGAAGCGCGCGGCGAATACCTGCATGCCGAGGGCGGCCAGCGGGTGGTCGGCCTGGGGCAGGGCAGGCAGGCATTCGCCACCGAAGGCCTTGACCCGCGCCTGCCAGATATCGGCGTCACGTAGACCACTTCGGCCCTGGTCGTGGTCGCCATTGACCGGCGTCATCATGAAGCCCTGGGTCAGCAGGATCGGCGGCCACTCACCGGTGGGTTCGCTGAACACCAGCCAACCGCCGGGACTGAGCAATTCGGTGATCTGGCCGAGGGCGTTATCGATGTCTTTGACGCTGTTGAGCATGCCCGCACACAGCACGATATCCACGCTGTTGCTGGCCAGACCCTGAGGGCGGATGTCCTGGTCGATGTCCAACACGCCATAGCGCACCCAGGCCTGTTCAGCAAAGCGTTGCTTGGCCGCCGGCAGGAAAAACGCGGTCATGTCGGTAAACAGGTAGTCGACTTCCAGCCCATCGAGCAAGCCGATGACCGGCGCGCTGGTGGCGCCAGTACCGGCGCCAATTTCGAGGATGCGCAGCGGGCCATCGCCTTGATGGTGGGTGGCCAGGCGATTGATCAGCGCAGCAATGCAGTGGTTGTTGTAGCGCGACACCGCGTCACCGCCATACAGCTGCAATGCCAAGTCCAGTTGGCCTTGGGGGAACAGCAGGTCGAACGGGTTGACCTCGCCCTTGAGCAGTTGCGGCAGTTGCCCCACATGCTTGAGCTGGTAGTCGAGCAGCGCCTGGCTGCACAGCCCCGAGGCGACCGCCTGTTCCACCCGGCCCCACGCCAGTGCCGGGTTGGGCGCGGGTTGCGCGAGGCGGTAGTGCGAGTGGGTGTAGCGCAGCAAACCAGCCTCGCACAGCGCGCCCAACCAGCGGCGTACCAGCCAATGGTGACGCGGCTCGGCGTGCAAGGCGTGCAGGATTGTGCCAGCGTCCGGTTCGGCCCGTTCGCCGCTGAACAGGCCGGCTTTGAGCAACACCTCCAGCATTGAACTCAATGCGGCGGCACTCAGGTCAGCCTGATACTCGCGCACCTGTTGCGCGTCGAAACTACCCACCTGGCTGTCGGCATAGCGTTTGACCGCCGTAAGCAACGACGCGCCTGGAAGCGGCTCGGGTTCGGCGCGTGCGGCGGTGACGAACGCCAACAGGTCGCCACTGACCAGGCTGACCGCACTGTCCACGCCGGGGGTGGCGAGCAGTGCAGCCTCAACCTCACCCAGCTCCACCCGGTGCCCGCGAATTTTCACCTGGCCGTCTTCACGGCCCAGGAATTCCAGTTCACCCCCCGGCAGGTAGCGGCCACGGTCACCGGTGCGGTACAGGCGCTGACCGTCGAGCGGATGAGGAAAAAAGCGTGCGTCACTCAAATCCATATCGCCCAGGTAGCCCTGGGCCAGGCCGACACCGGTGATATACAGGTCGCCCGGCACCCAGGTCGGTGCATCGCGCCAGTGGTGGTCGAGTACCCGAAAGCCTTGGTTGGCCAACGGCAGGCCGTAGGGAATGCTGCGCCACGCTGGGTCGATGGCGCCGATAGGGTGCAGGTTCGACCAGATCGAGGCTTCAGTGGCGCCGCCCAGGCCCACCAGTTTCAGTTCGGGCAGCAGCGCCTTGAGTTGGGGGGGCAGATTCAGCGGGATCCAGTCACCGGAGAGCAAGGCCAGGCGCAGGCTGTCCAGTGGGCGGGGTTCGGCGTGCAGATAGTCGGCGAGCATGTGCAACTGTGCCGGTACCGAGTTCCACAGCGTGACCTGATGGCGCTGCACCAGCTCGGCCCAATGCGATGGGTCGGCGCCGCGTGCGGGGTCGGGCAGCACCAGGGTTCCGCCCACGGCGAGGGGACCGAACAGGTCATACACCGACAGGTCGAAACTCAACTGCGCCAGGCCCAGTACGCGGTCATCGGCGTTGACCTCGAAGCGTCGGTTGATGTCTTGCACGGTATTGAGTGCGGCACGATGGCTGATCATCACGCCTTTGGGCTCGCCGGTGGAGCCGGAGGTGTAGATCACGTAGGCAAGGTGATCGGGGCTGCCTTCGAGCAGCTCGAAATCCGCGCCTGCCGAGGGCAGCCGGTCCACGCTGTGCCACTGCGATGTCTCGGGCAACGGCGTATGGGGCTGCGCCAGGGAATGCCCCAGCACATGCCGCACCTTGGCGCTGCGCAGTACGCGGTCGCGGCGTGCGGCCGGAGCGTTGCTGTCCAGGGGCAGGTAGGCGGCGCCGGCGAGCAACACGCCGTAGGCTGCCACCACCTGGTCGAGTCCCTTGGGCATCAGGATCGCCACCGGTTCCTGCGCGTCGCATCCCGCCTCACGCAGGGCTGACGCCACCGCCAGCGCGCGTTCGGCAAGGGCGGCGTAGGTCAGGCTGCCACTGGCATCGATCACCGCCAGGGCGTGGGGATGTTCCCAGGCCATGGCCAGCAGGCCGTCATGCAGACGGCCGGTGGGCAACGGGGCGGCGGTAGCATTCGCCGCCAAGCGTTCACGCTGCTGCCAGGCCGGCAGCGGCACTTGCACCGGATGTTCCCAGGCTGCCGGGTCCAGGGCCAGCAACTGCAATTCGGCGACGAACGCCTGCTGCATGTCGTCCACCAGGCCGTCGGGAAACACGCCCTGGCGCACGTCCCAATGAATGTGCAGGCCATTGGCGTCATCCATCACCTGGCAATCGAGGGTGACTTGCGGCGTCTGGGTGATGCCGTGGCCAACCCGGCGTTGACTGGCCGGCGGCGCCTCAATCCCCAGGCCGATGGCGCTGGTGAAGACTACCGGCATGGCCGCCGCTTCACGCCCGCGGCGGCGACCGATTTCGCGCATGACCTGGATGCCGGAGAACAACCGGTGCTCCAGGTCGGTAAACAATTGGTTGCCCAACTGGCGTGCCTGGGCGGTGAAGTCCAGGCCCTCGGGATCGTTGACCTGCAACAGGCTGACCGAGGTGAAGTCGCCCACCAGGCGATCCACCTGTGGATGCAGCGGCAGGCGGTTGAGCAATGTCAGGTTGAGGCTGAAGGCGGGTTGCTGGCTCCAGCGTTGCAAGGTCGCGGCATAGGCTGCCAGCACTACGATCGATGGGGTGAGGCTACGTTCGCTGGCTGCGCTTTTCAGGGCAGCCCATGGCTGCGGCTCAAGCCGCGCCGAGTGTCGCTGGAACCGTGGCTCGCGGGTGTCTTCGCCGCTCAGGGGCGTCGGCAGTTGCGGTGCGGCGGGCAATGCGTCGATGCGTGTCAGCCAGTAATCACGGTCGCGTTGGTGGCGGCTGCCTTCGAGCAAACTGCGCTCGGCCAGCAGGTAGTCGCGAAAGGTGATGTCGAGGGCTGGCAAGGCTGCCTGGGGATTCTGCAGCAACAGTTCCAGCTCATTGAACAGCAGCTGCGCGCTGGCCCAGTCGGCGATCAGGGAGTCCATGGAGAAGTGCAGTGTGTCGCCGTTGTCACTGCGGCTCAGGCGCAGCTCAAACAGCGGCCAGACCTCGGTGGGGTAAAGCTTCTGCTCCATGGCCTGGCGAATCTGTTGCACCGTATGCTGGTGCTGCGCGCGGGTGGCGCCACGCAGGTCGGCAATGGTCAGCGAATAGTGGGCGACGTCGGCCAGCACCCGCTGCGAGCCTTCACTGGCGATCACCGCGCGCAGCATGTCGTGGCGAGCGATCAAGCGGTTCCAGGCCAGCTCCACCTGCTGTGGGTCCAGGCTTGGCCAGCTCAGTTCCAGATAGCCATGGCAGGCCACATTACCGTAGCCGAAGGACGATTGGCGGCCCAGCAGGTAGGCGTTCTGCACATCGGTGAGAGGGAAGGGCGTGTGGCGTTGCGCCGGATCAGCCAGCACGAGCGGGCGTTCCTGTGTCTCTAGCAAGTGCAGGATCTGTTGCTTGTGTTCGCGCAATTGCGCCAGGCGCTCGGTGTCGAGCAGGCCCTGGGGTGCACGGAATTTCAGTTGTCCGTCCTGGGGCCAGAGTTCGACGCCCAGGGACTTGAGTTCGCTTAGCAGTTTGGCGGCGGGCATGGGTACAGCTCCTGGGAAAAAGGGAGGTTGCGCGGGCATCAGATGACGCCTTCTTCAAGGGTGTGCGGGGTGGGCAGGCGTTCGAGGGTCTGCGCCACTTCCAGCAGGCTGGCGGCGCCGAACAACTGGCCCATGGGCAGTTCCACGCCAAGGCGGCTGCGCAGCATTTCGAGAAAACGCGTGGCCAGCAGGCTGTCGCCACCCAGGCGGAAAAAGTTGTCGTGGCGCGATACGTTCGGCACCTTGAGCAAGTGCTGCCAGAGCTCGGCGATCACGTGTTCGCCGGCGCTCAGCGGTTGCTCATCCAGCGCCACGCGTGACTGGGCGGCGGCGGTCAAGGGGGCGAGCAGTGCACGGCGATCGACCTTGCCGTTGCTGTTCAATGGCAGGCGTTCAAGCACCAGGACCTGTTCCGGGCGCATGTACGCCGGCAGGCACTGTTCCAGGTGTTGCGCCAGCACCTCGGCGCAGGTGCTGGCAGTGACAGCGGCCATCAGACGGTTGTCGACGACCAGCGCCACGGCGCTGTTCACACAGGGATGGCGAGCCAAGGCGGCTTCGATCTCGCCCAGCTCGATGCGATGACCACCGATCTTCACTTGACTGTCGGCCCGCCCGAGAAACTCCAGCAGGCCATCAGGGTGGTAGCGGCCGAGGTCACCGGTGCGGTACCAACCGTCGACAAAACGTTCGGCATTCAACTGCGGCGCGTGGCGATAGCCGCGCGCGACGCCGGCGCCGCCGATCCACAATTCCCCCGTGACCCAGTCCGGGCAGTCACGGCCCAGGGCATCGACCACCCGGTAGGCCTGGTTGGTCAACGGCACGCCGTAGGGGATCGAACGCCAGCCCGGCAGTGGTGGTTGCACCTCGAAGTGGTTCGACCAGATCGCCGCTTCGGTCGCGCCGCCAAGGGCGATAAAACGGCAACTGGGGGCCTGGTCTTGCAGGCGTTGCGGCAGGTCGAGGCCGATCCAGTCGCCGGACAGCAGCGCGACCTTCAGATCCAGGCGCTGACGGTCTTGGGCGTTGGCTTCCAGCAGCATGTCGAGCAGCGCCGGCACGCTGTTCCACAAGGTCACGCGGTGCTGTTGCAGTGCCTTGAGCCAGGCCCGTGCATCGCGGCGCTGGTCTTCGTCGATCAGCACCAGGGCGCCGCCCACCGAGAGCAGGCCGAACAGGTCGTATACCGACAAATCGAAGTCCAACGCCGACAGGGCGAGGCCCCGGTCGGTGGCCTGGACGTCATAACGGCGGTTGATGTCGGCCACGGTATTCATCGCCGCACGGTGTGTGATTTCCACACCTTTGGGCTGGCCAGTGGAGCCGGAGGTGTAGATCACATACGCCAGCTCACCCGCCGCGAGAGGCCGTGGTGCCGCCAGCGGTTCGGCTTTCAGCGCGCTGGATGGCTTGAGGTGTTTGACGCCGGGCAGCTGCGGGTCGTGCTCGGCGAGCATCAGGGTCACGCCAGCCTGTTGCAGTATTCGCTGGCAGCGCTGCAACGGCTGGTCGACACCCACCGGCAGGTACGCGGCGCCGGCCGCCAGAATGCCCAGTACGCAGGCGACCTGCTGCGGCCCTTTGGCCAGGGACACGGCCACCAGGTCGCCAGGTGCGACGCCTGCATCCATCAGGCTGTGGGCGATACGCAACGCACGGTCAGCCAGTTCGCCGTACTTCAGCGTGCCGTGTTCACCCCATAACAGTGCCGGGCTTTGCGGAGTCTGGCGCGCCTGTTCAAAGAAACCCTGGTGCAGCGTCGGGTCGCCCGGCACGCGGTCGCCCGGGGCGTTGAGCTGCGCACGCCGTTGCGCCTGGGCCTGGGGCAGCAGGTCAGGTGGAGCGCTGTCCCAGGCGTGCTCGGCCAGCCAGTTGAGGCTATGCAGGTAAGCGGCGAACATCGTTTCGACCAAGCCTTCGGGAAACAGGCCGACCACACGATCCCAGTTCAGGGCGATACCACCGTTCGCTTCGACGACCTGGTGGTCGAGCCACACTTGCGGGGTTTGTGTCAGGCCGAACACCTGGCGGGCAAACGGGCCATCGACCGGTGCCGCCGTGCCATCCGGCACGCCCAGGGCACTGGTGAACACCACTGGCATGCTCACCTGTTGCTCGCCATTGCCACGGGCCAGTTGGCGCAGCAGGCTGACCGACCCCACGCAGCGATGCTCCAGCGCCTCGCCCAGGGATTGCTGGGTACGCCGTGCGCGGTCGACCCAACGCTCACCCGCCACCGGCACATAACCGAGCAGGGTCAGCGAGGTAAAGTCGCCCATTATTTGGTCGACCTGTGGGTGCAGGGGGCGGCGATCGAACAGCGTGAGGTTCAGGCTTAGGTCCGGGCGTGCGCTCCAGCGGCCGAGGGTTTCGGCAAAGGCACAGAGCAGCACCGCTGAGGCGGTCAGCCCTTGTTGCTGGGCCTTGGCCAGGATCGCTTGCCAGGCGCTGGCATCGATCTGCCCCTGCAGGCGTTCAAAGCGTGGCCGGCCGAGGCTGGCGGGGTCGGCGGCCAGCGGCAATTGCGGGTGGGGGGGCAATTGCGGCAGACGTTCCTGCCAGAAGCGCTGCGCGGCTTGCAGTTCGGCAGGCGCCGCGGCGCACTGCAATTGGTAATCGCGGAACGACAGAGCCAATGGGGCGAGCGCCATGTCGGGCTCACGGTACAAGGCATCGAGTTCGGCGTAGAAACGCAGGATGCTCAGGGCATCGAGGATCAGGTTGTCCAGGCTGATCGCCAAGCGTGTATGCCGGCCATGGGTAACCGCTTGCACGTCGAATAGCGGCCATTGGTGGGGGTCGAACACGCGATGGGCACAGTGCTCGCGCAGGTCGTCGAGGCTGGCGTGGCCCTGGCCGATCAGGAAGGGCGGCACCTGTTGCAGGATGCGCGCCTGGCCGCTGTGATCGAACACGGCACGCAACATTTCGTGGCGCTCGATCAGACGCTGCAGGGCGCGTTGCAGGCGCGGCAAGTCGAGGTCTTCGACGTCGTATTCACGGTAGAAGTGGCAACTCACGCCCCCCAACACCAGGCTGGGATCGCGGCCCAGCCAGTACGCCTGTTGCACCTCGGTCATCGGGAACGACGCATGGCGTTGAGCCAGGTCTGCAACAATGGTGCGCGCGGATTCGGCCCGGACCTGTTGATGCAGAGTGGTACAAAACTGCGCCAACACCGGCTTGGCAAACACCTGGGCGATGCGTGCACCGCCCAACCCGTGTTCGGCGAGCAGGCGCACCAGGCGGGTAGCGCTCAGGGAGTCGCCGCCCAAGGCAAAGAAATTGTGCTCGCGGCACACCTCGCTACAGCCGAGCAGCTGCTGCCAAGCGCGGGCCACCTGCTGTTCGATGTCGCCGCAGGGCGGTGTCAGGTTGGCCTGCTGCGCCGGGCTGTGCTGGGCGAGCCAGGCGTGTAGGGCCTTGCGGTCGACCTTACCATTGCCGGTCAAGGGCAACTGCGCGCAGCCGAGGATGAACGTGGGAATCATATACGCCGGAAGGCGCTCGGCCAGGCCCGGCAGGTCAATGGGCGCAGGCTGCGCGGGGCCGTGCGCCTGGCGTACAACCGCCGCCAATTGCTGGCCGGCCAGCAGCACGACGGCGTGCTCCACGCCTGGGCAGGCCAGCAGTGCCTGTTCGACTTCGCCAGCTTCGATGCGATAGCCGTGCAGCTTGAGCTGGAAGTCTGTACGCCCGAGGAATTCGACATTGCCGTCGGGGTGGTAGCGTGCACGGTCGCCAGTGCGGTACCAGCGCTGGCCTTGATAGTCGACAAAACGCTCGGCGCTGCGCACGCGGTCGCCGCGATACCCTTCGGCAACCCCGGCGCCGCCGATCCACAGTTCCCCCGCCACCCAGTCCGGGCAGTCATGACCCTGGTGGTCGACAATGCGCAGGCTGACGTTGTCCAGCGGTTTGCCGTAGGGCAGGCAATGCCATTGCAGCGGTTGGCCGGGGAAGGCTTCGAACAGCGTCGAGTGGATCGCCGCTTCGGTGGCGCCGCCCAAGGCCATGAAGCGACAGCCTGGCGCCTGAGCCCACAATCTTGGCGCCAGGTCCGGGGCGACTTTGTCACCGCCCAGCAACACCGCACGCAGCGGCAGGCGGGCGTCGGCCGCTGCGCAACCGAGCAACATGTCCAGCAGCGCCGGTACGCAGTTGAGCACGCTGGCGTGGTGCAGCAAGGCCAGTTCACGCCAGCGCAGGGCATCGCGCTGCGCTTCGGGCTCGATGCCAATCACCGCCGCGCCGGTGGACAGCGCGGCAAACAGGTCGAACACCGACAGGTCGAACTCCAGCGCAGAGAGCGCGAGAATGCGATCGTCGGCGGTCAACTGCAGGCGCCGTTGCAGGTCGTCCAGGGTGTTGGCTGCGGCCAGGTGGCTGATTTCCACGCCCTTGGGGTCGCCGGTGGAACCGGAGGTATAGAGGATATAGGCTAGGTCGCTGATCGCGCCGGGCCGGGGGGCTTCCAGCGCGGGGCCCTCGGATGGCAGGGCCTTGAGCAGTAACCGCGCGCCCGACCCGTCACAGATTTTCTGGCAACGCGCCTCGGGCTGGTCGATGCCGATCGGCAGGTACGTGGCACTGCAGGCGAGGATGCCCAGCACCGCGATGACCTGTTCGGGCCCCTTGGGCAGTTGCAGCGCCACCACATCGCCGCGCCGGATACCTTGGTCTTCCAGGTACGCCGCCAGTTGCAGGGCACGCTCTGCCAGCTCGCCATAGCTGATGACGGGAGGGTTGCCCTGCAGCAATGCGGGCAATGTGGGCGTCAGGCGTGCGTGGGCAAAAAACGCTTCATGCAGGCGCTTGACGGGCAGGGCGACACGTTGGCCTTGCACGGCTTGGCGCACTGCCAGTTGCGCGGCGGGGACCAGCGCTGGCGGTGCCTGATGCCAGCTGGCGGGGTCAAAACACAGGCGTTGCAGCAGGTCGGTATAGGCCTTGAACATGCCATCGAGCACGCCGCCGGCGAACAACCCTTCACGCGCATCGAGGTTGACCAGGATACCGCCGTCCAGCTCGGTGACTTGCGCATCGAGCCATACCTGCGGGCCTTGGGAAATGATCCATGCCGGCTGGCCAAAACTGGCTTGTACGCCCTCGGCGAACAGCTCGCCCAAGCCCAGCGCGCTGGTGTACACCACGGGTGCCAGCACTTGCTCACCGCGTTGGCGGGACAGTTCGCGCAACACCTCCAGGCCGGAAAACGCACTGTGTGCGACGTCGCTGTGGAATCGCCGTTGCAGGGCTGTGGCGCGTGCGGCAAACGTGCCGGCGACCCGGCCGTCCCAGGCCAGCAGGATTGACGAAGTGAAGTCCCCGACCAGACGATCGACGTCGGCATGCAGCGGTGTGCGGTTGAACAGCGGCAGGTTGAGCAATAACTCGGGTGTATCGCACCAAGCGCCAAGGGCCTCACAGAACACCGCCGCCAGCGCCATGGCCGGCGTGAGCCCGTGTTCCCGCGCCTGGCGTTCGAATGCCTGGCGTTCTGACGGCGGCAGCCAATGGTGACGACGGCAGACCTGGCGGTCATCGCCCTGGGGCTTGATCGGTAGGCTCGGAGCACCGGGCAATTGATCGAGGCGCTGTAACCAGTAGTCGCGCGCTTGTTGGTGGCGATCACGCTGCTCGGCGCTGTTCTGTTCCTGGCGCAGGTCGGCCAGGTAGCGGGCAAAGTTGTAGTCCAGCGCGGGCAGGGGGTGTTGGCGGTACAACTGCACCAGGTCGCCGAGCAGAGTGCGCAGGCTCAGGGCATCGGCGGCGAGCATGTCGAGGTTCAGGTGCAGACGGGTGCCGTTGGGCAACAGCGATAGCTGGATATCCAGCACCTGGCCTTGTTCAACGGCCAGCTGACGGTGGGACAGCTCGGCGCGCAAGGCCGCCAACCGTTGCTGCACCTGCTCGGCGCTGGCCTGGCGCAGGTCATGCACCGTCAATCCTGGCCACGGGCTGTGCGCGAGGATCTGCTGGCGGCCGTCATCGAGAAACTGCGCCCGCAACATCGGGTGCCGCGCGAGCAGGGCACGTACGGCCGCTTCCAACCGTATCGGGTCAACGTCCTGGCCATCGAACTCGTTATAGAAGTGCGCGGCCACGCCACCCAACTGTTGGCCGGGGGCGCGGCCGATCCAGTAGGCGTGCTGCATCGGCGCGAGTTCGAACGGTAAGCTGTCGTCGATAGAGGTGCTGATCGGCGCGGTGGCTGTGGGCGCTGTGTCAAGCAGGGCCAGCCAGGCACACAGGCGCGGGTCCGCTACCAGGTCGGCGAAACGTGCGGCCAGGCCTTGGCGGCGCCATTGGCCGGCGAGGCGGATCAGGGTGACGGAATCCAGCCCCCATTCGATCAGGTTGGCCTCCAGGGGCACCTGGTCGGCGGGCAGTCCAAGGGCGTCGGACAGGGATTGGCGCAGCAGTATTGCGGTTGAGGTGCTGGGAGTGGCCATGGCTCAACGTCTTCTCATCGCTAGGGCCCGGACCGGGGTTGGCCCAGGCGCTGGGGGCAGGCAAATGCATGGGGGAAGATGCTAGTCATTCTCATTTTGGCGACTACCCGGATCGAATCGTTTTCGCCCCGTATCCGTTTGCCCAGTGCGGATTGCGCGGACGCAGCGGCGGGGCATGCCGCCAATACGTCGCGCGATGCGGTTGGAAAATGACTTGAATCGGGTAGAGCCCGGCCCACGCCCTTGACTACCGTCGCTCGCCGCCCTTTTGCAGGGCCTCTTCATGGAGTTGCGGATGTCAGTCGATTCGGGTTTACAGGTGCGCGGCCTGCGCAAGCGCTACAACAATGGCGTCGAAGCGCTACGTGGCGTGGACCTGAGTGTTGGCCCCGGCATGTATGGCTTGCTCGGTCCCAACGGCGCGGGCAAGAGCAGCCTGATGCGCACCCTGGCGACCCTGCAGCAGCCGGACACCGGCAGCATTCATCTGGACGGCGTGGATGTATTGCGCGGCCCCGACCATCTACGCCGCCGTCTGGGTTACCTGCCGCAGCAATTGGGTGCGTATCCGGGCGTGAGTGCCCGGGATCTGCTCGACCGTTTCGCCTGGCTCAAGGGCCGTACCGACAATCGCCAGCGTCGCGAGGAAATCGAGGCTCTGCTGCATAAAGTCAACCTGCAGCAGGCCGCTCACCGTGCGCTGGCGACCTATTCGGGGGGCATGTTGCGCCGGTTCGGTATCGCCATGGCGCTGGTGGGTTCGCCGCGCTTGCTGATCGTCGACGAACCCACGGCCGGCCTCGACCCGGCCGAACGTAACCGTTTTCATCGGGTGCTGGCGGATGTCGCCGCCGAGTCCATCGTGCTGCTCTCGACCCATATCGTCGAAGACGTCGAGAACCTTTGCAGCCGCCTGGCAGTGTTGGCCGGCGGGCAGATTATTGTCGAAGGTCGACCGGCCGATTTGCTCGCTGCCGAGCAGGGCCGACTGTGGGAAGCGCCATTCAGCCGCGGCGAAACGTTGCCCGCAGCCCTGCATGTGGCCGCCAGCCCCGAAGGCAGTCGCGTGATCGTGCATGGCGAGCGGCCGGCAGACTCGCGCTTCACCCCCCACGTGCCACGCCTGGAAGATATCTATTACCTGGCGCTGGCCCAGGCCGGTGAGGCGGTGGACGCATGAATACCTTCGCGTTGCTGCTGCGTGAAACCTGGGTGGAAGCCCGCGCCGGGCTGCGCAGCGGCATTCCCTTGCTGGTGTTTCTTGGCCTCACCGGCTACCTGCTGATGTCCCTGACAAATGCCGACTACGTGCAGAAAATGGGCGCCAGCGACATTGCCCGCAATGCGCCGAGCTTGATTTACCTGATGTCATGCGGCTGCATGTTCTTCCTGTTTTTTGCCTGGGCCTGGGTGTTTGCACAGCCGGCCCTGCGCGACCGCAAGGCACAGTTGGAAGAGGTACTGCTGGCCTTGCCGCTGTCGTTGCCGGCCTTGCTATGGGGGCGTTTTATCGGCGCGGCGCTGGTGGGCGGGTTGCTCGCCAGCTCGTTGATTGTCGGCTTCCTGGTCAGCCCGGTATTGGGCTGGCTCGGCTGGGTGCCGGCGGCGAGTATCGGTGCGCCGGTGTGGTCGGCGCTGGGGTTTGCCTGGATTGCCTTGCTGTTGCCGGTAAGCACCGGGATCGGCGCATTGTATTACCTGCTGGCGTTGCGCAGCCGTGGCCTGGCCGCGCCATTTGGCCTGGCGACGGTATTGATGCTGTTGTGGATGTTTGCGGTGGTGGTGCTCAAAGGCGGGCATATCAACCCACTGTTGGCGGCCAGTCTGGACCCGTCGCTGTTTACCTTTGCTCAGGCCCAGGTCGAAACCTGGAGCGCCGCGCAGAAGTCCCAGGCGCTGCTGGCGCTGACGCCGGGGTTTTGGCTCAACCGTGCGCTGTGGTGTGTGTTGCCGCTGCTGGTACTGGCCGTGGTATTGGCGCGCACCACTCGCCAGGGCCTGATGGGGCGCCGCAGCGGCGCGGTGCTGGCGGAACCACCGATGCTGCGCAGCAGTGACGTGCAGTTGCCGGGTCCATTGGCGGCAAGTTGTTGGGCGCACGCCGTGTGGCATGAAGCGCGCTGGCAGGTACGCCAGTTGTTTGCTCGGCGGATCTGGTGGGTGGCGCTCGGCTTGCTATTGGTGATGGGCGTGCTCAGCGGCTTTGTCCACGGCGTATGGCACGCGCGCGGGCCGATGGTGCCACGGGCGGATCTGACCCTGCCGCTGTTGTCGAGCGCGTTGTTCCTGGTGATCGCGTTTATCGTCGCGGCGCTGGTAGGCCTGGCGTGCCGTCGTGATGACGTCGAAGGCCTGGGTGCCATGTTGCAGGCCACGCCCGCGCCAACCTGGCTGCGGTTGTTCGGCCGCACGGCCTGTGTGTTGTTGGCCACCGTGACCCTGGCGCTGCTGCCGGGCATTGCCAGCCTGCTGATCAGCGCCATCGCTGCGCCCGACAGTCTGGCACCGGGCTTTGTGCTGATTTACCAGGCGCTGGTGTTCGCGCCGCCGCTGCTGGAACTGGCCACGCTGACGGTGCTGGTGCATGCGTTGATACGTCGCTCGGGGCTGGCTTACGCCATGTCGATGCTGCTGACGTTTTTCCTGGTGCTCAACCACGAACTGGGGCTGGTCAGCTATCCCGCCTATGCGATGGGGATACCGGCCCATGTGGCGTTGTCACAGCTCACCGGCTGGGCACCCTGGTTGCCCTATCTCGGCACCTTGGCGGGCTGGAAACTTGCGGGTTGCGTGGTGATGGTCGGCGTGGCGGCGCTGGTGTTACCACGTGGTCCCGAGCGACGCCGTTTCGCTGACTTGCGCCAGCCGTTGCCGCTTGCCATGTTGGCTCTGGGCGCCTTGGGTTTGCTGGGCAGTGGCGTGGCTTTGCAGCGTTACCTGGTGGAGCAGGGCGACTACCAATCGGTGGCCGAGGAACGTGCCGAGCGCGCCGCCTGGGAACAGCGCTGGCTGGCCGGCGCGGCTGCCTGGCAGGTGGCGGGCGGGCGTGTGCAGTTGCGCGTCGATTCAACCGCGCGTCAGGTCGAGGGCCAGTGGACGCTGGACGCCATGGTCGCCCGCCAACTGGATGCCGAGTTGCCCCCAGGCCTGCGGGTGACGGCGGTCAGCGTGATGGGGCAACCGGTCACGTTCGAGCAGGCCACCGAACACCTGCGCGTGCCCCTGGCACAGTGCACGACGAACGCTTGCAGTGTGGAGCTGAACTGGATTGTCAGCGCCAACGGCTGGCCGTCGGAAGGCGAAGCCTACTGGCTGGGGCCGCACGGCGTGTGGCTGGAAGCACGCCGCGTGATGCCGCGCCTGGGTCTGGACAGCGAGCGGCTGTTGCGTGCGCCGGTGCAGCGCAGCGAGGCCGATTTGACGCCCGAAGTGCCTACCTTGGCGACGAATTCCGCCGTCGCCGTGGAGGCCGTTGCACCGGCGGGCGACTGGCAATGGCATGTTGAGATCGACGGGCAGGCCTTTAGCGGTCACAGCTCAGCGCCCATGGATTTTGCCTACAGCCTGCAGGCACGGGCGGATGCCAGTCGCCAGCAAACTGCCGTTGAAGTGCGTGAAGACCTGGACCTGATGAGCGCTTGTGTGGCGCGACGCCTGGGCAGTCGCCCGGCGGTGGATGACGTGAGCCTGTGGCCGACCGGCATGGGCGCCAGTCGCTTGAGCCACGGTCACCTGTTGCTCGCCCAATCGCCAGATTGGGACGCGGCTGCTGCCGGCGTCGGGCGCTCGGCACGCCGTGCGCATATCGCCGAACTGCTCGCCCGACGGATGCTGGTTGATGCCAGCGACCTGCGCCAGGTGCCGGGTTACTTGTGGTTGAGCCAGGGCGTAGCAGGTGCGATCGCTTTGCTGTGTGTGGCGGATGTGGACGGCCCTGAGGCTCGCGCGGTTCTGGTGAAGCTCATGGACGATGACCTGACCCGCGCGCTGGGCAATGACGGCGAACCCGTCGGCACCCTGGCCGATGCCCGCGAACACGGCTGGGCCGCCACTTATGCAGTGCTGGCGAGCCTGGGATGGACCGCTGCGCAAAGCCCCGAACAACTGAAGGCAATGACTGCCGCTATCCGAAACGGCCAGGGATGGCCGGCCGCGATCCAGCCTCTGCTGGGCGCGCCTGATCCGCAAGCGATCGCCGCCGCGCTCACGCGCTGGGGGCCTGCTCAATGAATTTGAATCATCCCTGCCTTTTGGAGTTTTTCCATGTCATCTGCTCTGTTTATCCAGCCGCTGCGCCGTCCCCTCGGCTGGCGGGCCAACGTCTTGACCCAGGCCATGGCGCTGGGTTTGTCCAGCCAGATGTGCACGGCCTATGCCGCTGACTATCAGCCGGAGGCCCCCGCGGAGTCCATTGAACTGGCTCCGCTGACGGTCAGCGCGCGGTTGAGCCAGGAGAGTGCCAAGGATATTCCCTTTGGTCTCTCGGTGATCGATGGGAAGACCCTGGAGACCCGGCGCCTGCGTACCCTGGAAGACGCGCTGCGGACCACGCCGGGGGTGGAGGTGAACTCCTGGGGCGGCGCGAATGACGCCAATGTGCGTATCCGTGGCGTCGGGTCACTGAACCAGATGAGCATGGATGACGGCTCGGTGGTGTTGAATGTGGACGGCGTGCCGATGTCAGTGCGCAATGCGGCGCTGGCCACCCTCGACGTGCAGCAGGTGGAGGTGCTCAAAGGCCCCCAGGGCACGTTGCTGGGGCGCAACAGCGAGGCGGGCGCGATCAACGTGACCACCCGTAAGCCGACGCGCGAGCTGGAGGGGTATGTGCGTGGCGAAGTGGGCAACCAAGGCCAGTTCATGACCGAAGGCGCCGTGGGCGGGCCGTTGACCGACTCGCTGGCGGGGCGTATCGCCGTGCGTCGCAGCGGCTTTGATAACTGGGTCGATGATCAACAGGACGGCGACCCGCTGACCAAACCCCGAGACCTGGCGCTGCGCGGCAGCCTGCTGTGGGATAACGACCAGGGTACCACCGGCTTGCTGACCGCCGAGCGCCAGCGCGCCGAGCACTATGCGGGCCTGGAGCTGCTACGCCCGTTTGGCAATCGCCCGAGCCTGGACTACACGCCCGGCACATTCGATGGCAACCAGAAGACCAATGAGCGTTACTCCTTCGAACTCAACCACGACCTGGCGCAGTCGCGCATCACCTCGATCAGTGCCTACACCAGCACCGACTTCAATGCGGTCAAGGGCTACGATCGCAACATCACGCGGGCGTTGTACGGTTCTGCGTTCGAATACCTGATCGAAGACTCGGCCCATGAGCGGGTATGGAGCCAGGACCTGCGCCTGGGGTCGCTGGCGGATGCCGATGTGTTTTGGGTGACGGGGCTCAACTTGTCGCGCTCCGAGCGCAGTTTCGACTCCAACAATCTCACCAACGGCGCGCAGCAGTTGCGCGACTTCAGCACCAACAGTTACGCGGCCTATGGTGAGGTGACGTACCCAATTGCCGAAGACTGGAAACTCACCACCGGCCTGCGTCATACCTGGGACCGCAAGACCTATGGTGGCGATTACTCCACTGGCGGCGCGCTGGTCAGCGACAGCCGGCGTTTGCAGGACAATTACAGCACCGGGCGCGTGGCGTTGAGCTACGCGCTGACGCCGCAGACCAATGTGTATGCGGTGCTGTCGCGGGGCTACAAGTCGGCGGGGTTCAACGATTACGCCACGTCGGTCAAGGACAGCGAACCTTACAAGGCGGCCAAGGTAAATTCCGCCGAGTTGGGCTTCAAGCATGAAAGTGCCGGGGGCGACCTGAGCCTGGAAGGGGCGTTGTTCATCACCCGCGTACAGGACGACCACCTGCTGGGCTACGATTTCAACACCCTGGCGGTCAGCGCGGTGAATGCCGACACCCGCAGCAAGGGCGCCGAGTTGTCGACTACCTGGCACGTCACCGATGAGCTGACCTTGGGCAGTGCCGTGAGCTACACCAATGCAGTGGTGACGTCGGATGCGCCGGGTGTTTCCGGCGGTGACGTGGCGGCGGGCAGTCGCGTGCCGGATGTGCCGCTGTGGAGCGGTAATTTCAGCGTCGCCTGGCAGAAGAACCTGGGGGCGTTGCTCGGGTTACCGGCGCCACGCCTGAACACCTTGCTCAATTACCGCGTACAGAAAAACCGCCCGGCCGACCCGCAGAACCACTACGACCTCAAGGGCTACGCCAAGCTGGACCTGCACCTGGGCCTGGAGAGTGGCGGTTCGGAGGTCTACCTGTGGGCCGACAACCTCCTGGATGCGCGCTACGACCTGTACGGCTCGTACTCCACTGACCAGGTACTAACGGGCATGCCAGGGCGTGGGCGTTCTGCGGGCGTGGGGTATAGCTACCAGTTCTGACCCACATCTGCCCCTGTAAGAGCGAGCTCGCTCGCGAAAGAACGCCCCGGTGCCGCGTTAAATCAGGCTGCCCGGTTAGCGTTGACGTTTTTCGCGAGCAAGCTCGCGCCTACAGGGGGAGGGTCAGAACGTGTAGGTGTAGCCGACGCCCAAGGTTCGGCGGCGTGCCGGTGCACCGTAGGCCACCGGGTCACTGTAGAAACCGTAGGTGTCGTAGGTCTGGTTCAGCAGGTTGTCGGCGAAGGCATAGACTTCGCCGAACTTGCCTTCCAGGCCGGCGCGCAGGTCGAGTTTCTCGTAGTTGTCCAGGTTGAAG
Source organism: Pseudomonas sp. H3_E07 (assembly GCF_054668895.1). Taxonomy (NCBI): domain Bacteria; kingdom Pseudomonadati; phylum Pseudomonadota; class Gammaproteobacteria; order Pseudomonadales; family Pseudomonadaceae; genus Pseudomonas; species Pseudomonas sp. H3_E07. The sequence goes on along the minus strand of NZ_CP162795.1, from coordinate 6,109,140 downwards.
TGGTTTTGCGGGTCGGCCGCGCGTTCGCCCATCAGGTGGTAGTTGAGGCTGGTGTTGAGGGTGGTTTCGCCGAGGCTGGCGAAGGTGCCCAGTGGGTGTTTCCAGCTGGCGTTGAAGTTGCCGCTCCAGCGCGGGACATCCGGAGTGCGGTTGCCGGCCGCGACGTCACCGGCCTGGATGCCTTGCACGCCGCTGGTGATCTTGGCATCGAGGTAGGTGGCGCTGGCGGCCAGGATCAGGCCGTAGTCGAAGCGCCAGCTGCCCTCCAATTCGGCGCCGCGGGTGCGGGTGTCGGCATTGAAGGCATTGGTGGCGAAGGTCGCCGCGTCGTAGCCGAGCAGGTGGTCGTCGTGCACGCGGGTGAAGAACAGCGCACCGTTAAGGCTGCCGCGACGGTCTTCAGTTTCACTCTTGAAGCCCAGTTCCGCGGCTTTGCTGACGGCGGCCTTGTAGGGTTCGCTGTCGGTGACCTGCGAGGCGTAGTCATTGAAACCACCGGATTTATAGCCCCGCGCCAGTTGCACGTAGACGTTGGTTTGCGGCGTGAGGGCGTAGCTCAGGGCAACGCGGCCGGTGCCGTAGTCGTCGGTCAGCTTGCGTGAGTCCTGCACTGCACTGCTGCCGGAGAAGTATTGGCCGTCGTAGGTCTTGCGGTCCCAGGAGTGGCGGTAGCCGGTGGTGAGTTTCAAGCGCTCGGTGAGGGGGAAGGTCATTTCGCCATATCCGGCGTAGGTGGTGGTGGTGAAATCGCGGTACTTGGCGCCGGAGGTGCCGTAGGTGTTGCGCGGCGTGTCGTAGCTGCGCTCGTTGCGGCTGGCGGCGAGGCCCGCAACCCAGAACACCTCGGAGTCGGGCAGCGAACTCAAGTGCAGGTCCTGGCTCCAACTGCGCTCGAAGGATTTGTCCACCACCCAAAACTCGCTGGGGGTGCCGTACAGGGCGCCCATGAGTTTGCTGTCGTAGGCGATCAGGCCTTCGAAGTCGGCGGTGCCGGTGGCGGTGGTGGAGGTCAGGCGGCTGTTGGCGAAGTCATGATCGACCTTGATGGTGTAGCGCTCGGTGGTCTTGTAGTTGTCGTCGAACAGGCCGGGGGTCAGGTTCAGGCTGGGGTCGCTGCCGTAGGGACGCAACACCAGGGAGTTGGTGGCGCGCTCGGTTTTCTGGCGTTCGGCGCTGACCAGCACATGGGTGTCATCGTTGAGGTCCCAGAGCAGGCTGCCTCGGTAGGCTTCGTTACGCGGCTTGGTGATGGGATGGTTGGTCTGGTCGTTGTCGATCCAGCTGTCATAGCCGGCACGACGCACTGCCAGGCGACCGCTGAGGCTGTCGCTGATCGGCCCGCCGATGGCACCTTCGGTGAGGAACTGGCCTTCCTGGCCGACTTCGCCGCGCACATAACCTTCAAGTTCGCGGGTCGGTTGATGCGTGGTGATATTGACCGCACCCGCCTGGCCAATCGCACCGGACAGCGTGCCCTGGGGCCCCTTGAGTACTTCGATGCGATCGACGTCCAGGGTGCCGAAACCGAGGCTGCGCGACGACACCGGCACACCGTCGATATTGAATGCCACCGAGCTGTCATCCATCGACATCTGGTACAGCGAACCGACGCCGCGGATCAGTACGTTGAAGTCATTCGGCCCTCCTGAGGAGTTGACGCTCACTCCGGAAGTGTTGCGCAGGGCACTCTCCAGGGTGTCGAGGCGTTGGGTGCGCAGTTGCTCGCCGCTGATCACGCTGAGGCTGATGGGCACTTCCTTCGGGTCTTCCTGCTCCATGCGCGCAGTCACCGTCGAGGCCGGCAGTTGCACGGGCTCGCTGATGGTGGTGGCGAGTGCCGAATTGGCCAGTGTCAAACTCATGGCTATTGTTATAGTATTACGTTTGTAGCAAAATTGGCGGGTAGCCGTCGTGTTGCATCGTGCAGACATGATGGGACCTTGACTGAAGATTCTGATCGGCGCGCGTTGCGGGGGGCTGCGGCGATTTGGCGGAGCCTGTGCAGCGCGCCAGATGCTAATAATTATCAATTGCGTAATTCCACCCCGATGTGATCTGATTCGAGCCGTATCCGGTCAGCCAGGAGATTTACGATGTCAGCCGTTCAAGGAGGCGCAGGGGAGCCGATGCCGGTCTCGCGAATCATTACGGGAGGATATGGAAGCGACCTCGGACCAGGGGCGCACTGTCGCGTGACCCGCGTGTCGCTGCAGGACGGGCTGGACATCGTGCGTTGGCAAAGTACGTTCGAACAGCCGATCGAATTGCCCTTGCAAGACGACAGTGATTGCATCCATTTCAGTTTCACCAACCTGCTCAAGGGTAAAGCCTCGTGCAGCTTTCAGGAGGGGCGTCGGCAACGGCGCTATGCAATTGACGAGGGCGCCGGCAGCATCAGCTTCGGGCGTTGCCGCCATGGTCTGTATCACCAGCATGGCGAGATCGATAACATCACCGTGATGATTCGTCCTGAAGTGCTTGAGCAATGGGAGTTGAAACTCGATCCGCTGTTGAACAAAGCGCTGGCCTGTGACCAATGCTTCCTCGATGGACACCGCAGTGGCGAAATGAGCGCGACTGCGCACCTGCTCGGCAGCGCTATGGATCAGGGGGCCGGACTGTCACCCGCCCAGCCGCGCAGCAGTCTATGGCTCTACGGGCAGAGCGTTACGCTGGTGAGTTTGTTCCTTGAGGTGCGCCAGGACGCTGAATGCACCTGTCGCGTCAGTAACACCGACCGCCAAAGGTTGGTGCGTGCCCGTGAGCGTCTGCTCGAAGACCTGGGCAAGGCGCCGAGCCTGTCGGAGTTGGCGCGTGAGTCCGGGTTGAGCCAACCCAAGCTGACACGCGGGTTTCGCCAACTGTTTTTCAACAGTGTCTACGGCGTGTTCCAGCAAGCACGAATGATTCAGGCACGCAGCCGCTTGATGAGCGGTGATGAATCCGTGATGCGCATTGCCTCGGACCTGGGGTACGCCAACGCGAGTCATTTTGCGACGGCGTTTCGCAAGCAGTTTGGAATCAACCCATCGACTTTCAAGAACGGCGGCAGAAGCAAATCATTTGGAATTAATGCTTCATAGACCGTTTCAATAGCGGCTATCGCGATAGGTTTAATAGCCTGCGCCAGCCCCGAAGTACCGGCATCATGCACGGGTGAATTTGACGGCCCCCGCTTATTGAGCGCAATGGATTGGTGCCGCTCTAGCGGCAACGAGCCGTTCAGCGAATTTGCTTGCCTACGTTAAATCGAAGCAACATTAGCGCCGCATCGCATGCATCACTCGCATAGTGACTTCCACTGAACGCATGAGCACTCACCGTCGCCCCGTCCAGCAGCATAATGATGTAGGTCGCGAGTGTCGTGGCGGTCTCTTGGGGGTAGTGGCGGGTTATTTCGTCTTCTACAAGTCCATGCAGCTTGCGCTTGTAATCGAGGGCGATCTCTCGGATATCCGAGCGGTCCGGGAATTCGGCCACCGCTCGGCCGAACAAACAGCCTGCGAAGCTGGTCGAGCAGAACCACTGACCTCGCCAATCAAAGATCGAGATGATCTTCTCTTCCAGACTGGGCTTTTCGTCCATGCGCATCTTCAATTGCTTGAGCAGATGATCCGAGCGCTGTAACAGCACGGTTTTGACTAAGTCTTCTTTACCCGCGAAATTACGGTACATCGTCATCCTGGCGACGCCAGAGGCTTCAATGATCCAGTCGACGCCCACGGGGTGAAAACCGTATTGGGAAAACAGGCTGGTAGCAGTGTCGACGACATGCTGCTTTTTCGATACAGACAACTCGGAACTCCAGGCTCGGGCAGTAGAAATGGGCGAAAACCGTAACATTCTGATATAGACCAGTCTATCTCAGTCTTGATTCAGTATTTCGCCCATGCGTCGCAAACCTCAGGTCAGTGTCACCGTATCGCCGCCATCCACGGCCAGTACGGTGCCGCTGATCATTGAGTTGGTCGCCAGCAACAGGGCGGCCGAGGCGATATCCTCAGGAAGCGCGATGCGCTTGACCGGCAGTGCTTGGCTGCGCTGGCGCATTTTTTCTACCAGGGCTTCGGGATGCATGCCAGTGTCGACAAAGCCCGGTGAGAGCACGTTGACCCGCACCGGTGAGAGTTCGCTGGCCAGCCCACGTGCCAGCCCCTCGATGCCGGCATTGACTGCGCTGATCAGCGCAGTTTGCGCACCGGCGCGCTGGGCAAAGCGCCCGGAGACCAGCGTGAGCGAGCTGTGCTCGTCAAAGGTGGCGAGCCGGGCAATGTGATAAGCCGCCCAGAACTTGCTGTCGAAGATGCGCTGGGCATCCTCCAGAGAAACGCTACGCAGTGGGCCGAAGGTCAGCGAGGCGGCGGTGACGACAATATGCTTCCAGCGCGTCGGCCGGGAGAAAAAATCCTCCAGCTGCGCCGGTTGCGTAACGTCCAGTGCCTCGGTTGCCACGTTCGGGCCGATGTCGTGCGCAGCGCGATGCAACCGCGTCGTACTGCGCCCGGCCAAGGTGACTCTCGCTCCTTGCTGGTGGAACAGTTTGGCGATTGCAAAACCGATCCCGGCAGAGCCGCCGATGACCAACACCTCAGTAGTGGGTTCAAACGTAGGCATAGTGGTCTTCCTTCTGGTGTGCGGGCGCAGGGTGCGGGTAATCGAAAATCAACATCTGGCACAACGCGCGCAACCTGGGGCGGAAACCCGCGTGCAGCGGATGTTCCCGCCAGCCGGGGAGTACCGACTCGTCGGTAAACGTGAGGATAAAACCCTGGTCGAAGCCCAGTGACCGCTCGCCGCTGTCTGCGATCACCTCCACCGCTACCAAGCCTGGCACCTGGCCGGGAAATGCGTGCAGTTCCTGCAGCAGCGTGGATACGGCGGCCGCGTCAGGGCTTTTGAGCAAAACAATGCGTTTAAACATGAACGTTCTCCCATTCGATCAAGTTGCTCAGGCGCGGGCCGTTGTCGAAATCGCACACCACGGTATCGCCGTGGCTAAGGTGGATACCGGCATCGGCGCTGTTGCGATCGGCGCCCAGGTACAGGTAGATCAGCGTGCCGGGCAGGCGCAGCGACGGGTGCTGCCAAAGGGTTTCGAACAGGTCGTCGGCGTCATAGCACAGGCACGACAGGCCGGTGCTGAAGCCTTGCTCCCAGTGCAGGTCGCCCGCGCGGTAGATGGATGTCTTGCCCTGTATCAGTTCGGGCAGGGGCTGGCGGTAGAGCAGGTGGGAGATGGCGCTGGGTTGTAACTTGGCGTAGGCCAGGTAGTTGCGCTTGGATTTGGCCAGGGCGATATCGGTCAGGTCGTTGCCGAAGGTGTAGCCGATATAGGTCGGGCGACTGTTATCGGCCACCAGAAACAGCGCTACCACTTCAGCTTCTTCGCATGCCGAGAGTGCGCCGCGGTTCATGCGCAGTACGTCGCCGCTGCGCTTGAGGGAATCGGCAAAGCCCTTGATAAAGAAGGCCGGGCGCTCGCCGTGTTGCGGTGGTTCCGCGACTTTGCTCTGATGGGTCAGGCCAAAGCCGCACACCATGCCTTGGCGTGGGTCGGGCGGTTGCAGGCAGGGCAGCAGCTCGAAGCCGGCAAGGTCCGCAACGGTCAACGGCGCAGGGCTGTGCTCGCGCAGGTACTCCAGCGGCCCGCCGGGGTATTCGCCCGCCGGTGTGTCGCGCAGCAGCGTGTACAGGTCGCTCACCGGATAAAGGGTGTAGGGCCCGGTGGAGCTGGGGCGGGTGACGTAGCGCTGGCCATCCCGCGCGCATTCGAAAATGATCGACATGGGAAGCTCCTAGAGGGTCTTGATTTCAAGCAGGGCAGGCTTGCCGTGGGTGCGCATGTAGGACAGGCAGTCGGCGATCTTTTCCCCGATCTGCGCCGGTGTCTCGGCGCTGCCAGGGCTATAGAGGTCAAAGGTTTTCGCCAGGGCGACGAAGTCCACCTCGTTCTCATGAAAGCTGGTCGCCAGATTGGACAGGTCGCTGGGCCGTTGACGCAGGTCGGCAATCCGTTCGGCGTGCTGCTTGGAATTGAGGTAGAGACGGTTGTTGATCACCAGCACCAGCAGGGGAATGTCGTAGGCGGACAAGGTCCACAAGGCGCTTGGGGTATAGAGCAGGTCACCATCCGATTGCAGATTGACGCACAGCCGGCCGCTGCCTTTGTGGGCGACGGCCGCACCGATGGCTGCGCCCAGGCCGTAACCCAGCCCGGCGCCGCCGCTCATGCCGATATACGCTTCACTGCGCTCGATGGGCCAGAGCCCACGCACCAGGGTGTCGATTGTCACGCTGCCAGTGTTGGTGAGTACCCAACGTTCATGGCCGATGGCTTCGTGGATAGCGATCAGCGCCTGGGCGATGGTCAAGCCGTCGGCGGGTTGGGTGACTTGCGCCAGCAGCGCCTGGCGACGCGCCTGCTTGTGGGCCGCAATGCGCTGGGTGCGCTCATCGACCAACGTCTGTGCCGTGTGAGTGCGCGACGCCGCCAACGCCTGCGCCGCCTGTGCGATACGCGTAATGGAGGCCGCCACATTGGCGTGCAGCGCCAGGTCGGCGCACACCAGCTTCTGGCTGTCGGCCACCCAACTGCTGATCAACAGCGAGTGGGTGCCCAGGGTCGCGATGTAAAGACCAGCGTGGGGTTGCTGTCCGGAGTTGGCGATCAGCCCATAAAGATCCTGGACTTCCAAGGCCAGCAGAAAGTCGCACTCGCTCATCAGTTGTGCATCGTGGTCCTGGAACACCAGCGGATGGGTATTGGGCACGTTGTAGCGGCCGTTACGTGAAATCACCGCCGCGCCTGTGAGGGTGGCGAGCCTCAGCATTTGCTCGGCCTGCTCATCGTCCAGTGCGGCGTAATCAATCGCGATCACGGGGTGATGTGCCGCCAGCATGCGGTCCACCAGTTCGTTCAGTTGCTCATCGTCCAGTGCCGGCAGGCGTTCCGGGCGTACCGCGCCGGATGGCAGCAAGAGCCCCGGCGCCAGTGACTCTTCTTGAACTGCACTGTCGATGGCGACATAACAAGGGGCGTGAGGTTCGGCCGCGCACAGCTTGAGCGCCCGTTGCACCGATTCCAGCGTGGCGGCTTGGGAGACCGGCATATCGGTCCATTTGGTGTAACCCGAGAGCAACTTGTCGATGCCCTGGGACGTGTGGATCCAGTCGATCCAGGGGCGACGCAGTGCGGCGTCGATCGGCCCGTTGCCGCCGAGCACCAACAGCGGGACCCGATCGCACCAGGCGTTGAAGATGGCCATGCTCGCGTGCTGCAAGCCGATATTGGCATGTACCAGCACCGCCATATGCTTGCCGCTGGCCTTGTAATAACCGTGGGCCATTGCCACCGAAATTTCCTCGTGGCAGCACATCAGGATGGCCGGTACGGCCGGGTCGGGGTGATGCACCAGCGAGTCATGAATGCCGCGAAATGACGCGCCGGGGTTGAAGCAGACGTACTCAATGCCCTGGTTGATCAGAAGATCGACAAGCAGATCGGAGAAATACTTCATCGTGCACGCTCCATGTGAAGAGATTCGTTGGGGTGTCTGTCGACACCGGTTGCACAGTGGTAGGGCTGCACATGGGACGTCAGGCGGCAGCCAAGGCCTGTTCGCGTCGGAACGGGCAAGTGAATGGCGTTGTGATCTCTATCAATGGCTGGCATCGGTTCGAGCAGGTCGGTGTGGAAAAAACGATCGTGTTGCCCGGCTTCCACGCCGATAAAACCCTCGTAGGCCGTGAGCAGCGCACGGTGCGCGGCGATCAGCGGTCCGACTTCGGCAACTTGCACGCCAAGGTAAACGGGCAGCCCCCACGCGTGGCACTGCTCGATCATTCGCGCACTGGCCAACAGCCCACCGCATTTGGCGATCCGAAGGTTCACCGCATCCAGCGCCTGGTGTTGCCACGCCCGCGCCAGGCTGGACGCTGAGGTGACCGACTCGTCGAGCATGATTGCCACGCCATGCTTGAGCCTCGCCTGGCGGTAATCCTCCAGGCTGCCGGGCGGCAAGGGTTCCTCGAACAGCGCGACACCCAGTGCATGAAACTGTCGCGCGCTGCCGTGGAGTTGTTCGGCCGACCAACTCATGTTCGGGTCGACGTACAACGCCAGGGGCGGCGCCAGTGCCCGGATGGTTTCCAGACGTTGTTGGTTGGCGTGCGGATCACCGGCCAGTTTGAGCTTGAGCGAGCGCAACGGTTTGCGCTGTTCAAGGAACGCCTGAACCGGTTGCGACAGGTCGAGTACCTGGGTGATGTTGATGTGCGCGGGCACGGTGCGGCGTGCCGTCGCGACGGCCTCGGTGATGCGCAGCAGGTAGGTGGACAATGGCAGGCCGGCCTGTTGGGCCAGCGAGTCGAGTACCGCCATTTCCACCACGCACTGCGTGTTGTTACCCAGGTTCTCACTGGCCTCGAATGGCAGGCCATGTTCATATAGCGCGCGCCCCCGGTCGATCGGGTCGCCGCTGGCCAATGCTTTTGCCAAGTGCGCGAAGTCAAGGCTGCGCAGTTGGGTCAGCACCGACTCGCAGTCTTCGCCTGTCACGTAGCGGCGCGGCGCGCATTCACCGATCCCTGTAAAGGCGCCGAGCGTCCAGCTGAGCACCACACTGTCTGAAGTGTGGCGTTGGTGGGCGCCATGCACGAACGGGTTGGCCATGGGCTGGCGTACCAGGTAGACCTCAGGCGGCGTCATAGGCGTAGCGTCCGTTGGCCTTGACGAAATCTGCGGTGAACTGCACCACCTGGCCCATCGCGGGGGTGAAAAACAGGTAGTGCTTGTCCTGATTGACCAGCAGGGTAGAGCCGTTGCGGCACAGGCGCTGGAAGTGACCAACGGTGGCGTTCACATCCACCAGCGGGTCTTTGTTGGCGCAGATAAACAGGCTGGGGGCGTCGATGGGTCGGGCATCGGCCGCCAGGTAGACCTTTTCCAGCGCCAGCAATTTTTTCCGCTCTCGATGTTGCAAATGAGTGGTGGCCAGCGTGTCGTTGCGGATGAATTCGGCCAGATTCGGGTTGGCGGTGAAGTCGTCCGGGTTGAGCCCCGCATCCCACAGCGTCTGCCTGTCGTCCAGATCGATGTCGGCGCGCTCCTGTTCACTGAGCCGGTCATGCATTTTGCCCAGCCAGGCCGAACAGATGACGAGATTGTCATAGGGCAGCTCGGCGCGGGGGCTGCTTGCGATGGCGGCCAGCACCGATCCGCCCAGGCAGTGCCCGAACAGGCAAAGCGGCACATCGTCGGGCACTTCGCGACGAATGTGTTCGATGGCGGCCGAGGCATCCGTGTGCAACGTACGCACGTCCGGGAACCCATGTTTCTGACCGCTGCTGATACCGCACCCTTCGCGGTCCAGGGCGTAGAACGCGATGCCCAGGTTGGCGAATGCATTACCTACCGACCACAACCAACCGGCGTGGCTTTGCAGCCCATGAAAATACAGGATGGCGCCTTGCGGCTGCTGCGGGCGCCAGGCATGCAGGGCCATCCGCCGGTCTGCCTGAGCCAGGTAGTGGACTTCACGCGCAATGTTGTGCTGAAACAAGTGCATGTTCATGAGTGCCTCTCAAGATCAGAGTTGCTGGATGCCCAGCAGGGACAGGTCGGGTTGGAAGGGCTTGTACTTGATCTGCAGGGTTTTCCTGGCGGCTTTTTCCTGTTCGATCGCCATGGAGATCGCGTTGCCAGGCACAGTGATGACCTTGATTTGTCCCAGGCGCTTGCTGGAACGCTTGGACTCGTACTCGATATTGATCGCCTGCAGATGCCCATCGAGTAACTGACTGAGGCGCTCCGACTCACCGCAAGGCGCGCCTGCCGCCTCGATGGCCACGGCGTAATAGGGCGTTTCGTTCCAGACCGGGGCGCACAGGTAAAGCCCGGCATTGGGGATGCCACACATCTGCACCGCTTCGTGCAGTTGGGTCTCGGTGATCTTTTCGCCGGTGAAAGAATGCATCACCCCATTACGCCGGCTGAAACTGATACGCGGCACGCCTCGGTAATAGCCGTGCACGCGATAGATATCGCCGGTGTACATGCGCACCATCCCGTTGCCCTGCCACATGACCAGGTGGTATTCGTCGCCTTCCTTGAGCTGATCCAGAGACACGGTCTGCGGCTGCACCTGATCACGTATCAGCGCATCCATATCCACTGATACGGGAATGAACTCGAAAAACGCCTGATCAACCGCCAACGGCTGGCTGTCCTGATCGTCATCCACGGGCAGGGTCACCACGCCTTCGGTGCCGCATGACATGAATGGCAGCACCTTGGCCTGCCCCATGATTCGCTCCAATTGGGGCTTGTAGAGCTTGGCCGACGCTGCAGTCCAGCAACTGAAGCGCTCCAGCCCCGGCCATACATCCGGCAGTGACACCCCGTCGCGGGCCAACACACTCTCCAGCCGGTGCGCAGCCGCAGGGTCAGCTGCCCGCATGAGGCTGCCGGCATGGGCGCCGTCGTGCAGGTCGCGCAGCAGGCGTTCACGGTTTTCCAGCAGGCAATGGTGCAGGGAGAGCAGAGTGCTGGGGTTGATGGCCGTGAGTAATCTGACGTCCTCACCCAGTGTCCACAGCAGCCGTGCATACATCTTCTGCTCATGGCTGGCATCCGGCGTCGGCGTAAACCAGGGCGCTTCATACCAGGGCGGGTTCCAGTCGCCGCTGCCGATCTGCGGGTGGCGGTTGCTGATCGCCTGGTAGGGCAAACCTTCAACGTACTCGTTGCTTGGGTCTCGAACGGTTTGCGTGTCCAGTGTGGCCCACGGATTTGCGTGCAGGGCCGGGTAGTCATGGGCAAAGAACCCCCACATGGCCTTGATGGCCGGCACCCGGTACTGGCGAATCCAGTGCAGCGTGTAGGGAATGCGCTTGGATTGCCCGGTGGTACCGCTGGTCTTGAGCCAGCGCACCACCGGGCTGCAACTGAGTATTCCGCCTTTTTGCTGGCCTTCACGCACCAGGATGTCGCGGAACCCTTCATAGGTCATGACCGGGATATTGGTGCGGGTGATCCTGCCGTTGCAGTGGCTGACCTGAAAACCGTTTTCTTTCCAAAACAACGACTTCTGGCACACGTGAATGATGTCTTCGAGCACGTGTTCCTGGGTCTTTAGGGGCTTGTCGAGCCTTTCCAAATAGTTCGCTTGCGCTTGGGCGCATTCCGCTTTGAAGGTCGGCACCCCGCGCTGCCAATGGCCGATCCAAGAGTCCATCTTGCCCATGCGTTCGTCCTCGATCTTGTGGAAAGAAAAAGAGACCGTTATGTCTCTGTTGAGAGTGTTTAGACGCTCAAAATATATGTGTCAATATGTTTCTGGTTATTGGATCCAATCATTTGGTTTTGGCGGAATAAAATTTTAAGATCGGTTATTAGGCATTAATAAATTGATTTATATAGTTATTTATCATGTTTATGGCTCCTGCTAAGGGCATTCAAACCCGAAATAAAACAAAATATTTAGAAACATTGTATTGACGGGGAGGCGATAATTTGAAAAAGATGTAGAACGATCAGTATCACAAGGAGGGCGATTCCATGGTTTCGACGATCACGTTGGGCACACAGGGTCTGCAGGTTGGCCGCATAGGGCTGGGCTGCATGGGGATGAGCCAGTGGTATGGCGCCACGGATGACAACGAATCGCTACGCACCTTCCATCGAGCGTTGGAGCTGGGCGTGAACTTCTTCGATTCGGCCGAGGCTTACGGGCCGTTTACCAATGAGCGGCTGTTGCAGCGCGCTTTTGCCGGGCGCCGCGGGGAGGTGGTCATCGCCACCAAGTTCGGTTTCCGCATCGTCGACGGCCAGATCGTTGGCGTGGACAGTTCTGAAAGCAATCTGCAAAGAGTCGTCGAGGCCTCGCTCAAACGCTTGGGGACCGATTACATCGACGTGCTGTATCAGCACCGGTTGGATCCTACGGTTCCCATCGAAGAAGTTGTTGGGGCGATGGGGCGTCTGGTCGAGCAGGGCAAGGTCAAGTACCTGGGCCTTTGCGAGGTGGGCACGCGCACCATCGAGCGCGCCCATGCCACTCACCCGATTTCAGTGATACAGGGTGAGTACTCGTTGTGGGAGCGCAATGTCGAGCAAGAGATCCTGCCGCTGTTGCACAACCTCGGCATCGGCTACGTCGCTTTCTGCCCATTGGGCCGCGGGTTCCTGACCGGCAAGGCGGCCAGCGCTACTCACTACGACGCCAATGACTTCCGCCAGCAAGACCCGCGCTTTCGCGAAGAAAACTTTGCCGCCAACACCTTTCTGACCGAGTCGATTCTTGCGCTGGCCGATTCGTGGTCGATGACGCCTGCGCAGTTGGCGCTGGCCTGGTTGCTCACGCGCAGCCCGCACCTGGCAGTGATCCCCGGAACCAAGCGGGTCGCCTACCTGGAAGAGAACGTGGCTGCCGATGCCTGCGTGTTAAACGACGAACAATCGCACGCGATCCAGGCGTTGCTTGGGCAGTGGGCGGTGGCGGGTGAACGCTACGAACAGCGAATGATGCAATTCATCGACCGATAGGCACTGCCAGGGAGGCCGGTATGCAGCCGCACCGCTTGCTGGACGAAACCGAACAGCGGTTTCACCAGAATTTCCTTAACCGCAACGGCAATACCCAAGTGACCACATTGCTCACGGTGCCGGGGTGCGTCAGCCCGCTGCGGGCGTGCAAGGCATTTGGGCAATTGGTCGCCGACTATGCGTTTCTGCGCCAGAAGATAGTGCCTGTCGGCAACGACAGGCATGGGTTCGTGGCAGTCGAAGACGAGGTCCAGGCACTACCTTGCACACCCCCGACATCGTTGCTTCCCGACGTTTTGCTCAAGCTTGAGCTCAACCGTTTGCTGGCCGACCAAGAAGGCTGGAGGGCGCTGGTGGTGACCGACCCCGAGATCGATCAGACCCATATCCTGCTCACGCGCAACCATGCGATCTCCGACGGCTACAGCACCGCCAGGTTGGTCAATAGCCTCGCCGGCTACCTGGGTGAGATGCCCGCCAGCCTCGATGATCGAGCGGCGCATGCGTTCCGCATACGCCTGGCGCATTGGCGCGGTTCACCCATCGAGACAGGCAAAGCCAGTTACGCCGATTTTGTCCGGTTGCAGGTCAGTAGCGAGGCCGAAAAACGCATCGATCAACTGCGCACGGCGTCGGGTTTCAGCACTAACGCCATTTGGGGCGGGGTTTTTGCTCATAGCTATCTCAGGCATTTCGGCGTCCCCGCATTCGATTTATTCACCGCGTATTCGCGACGTGAGCCTGGCGCCGCTGGGGCTCCGCTGACCAAGGCCTGCTTGATTGACGTTCGCAAAACCACGCTCGATAGCCAGAGCCCGGATCTGTATGGGTGTATCGAGCGGTATGCGCAGGCGGTGGCCGAGGCCAGGGCGCTATTGGGAACACACGAAGAGACGGTGCTCGACCACACCCCGAGGCCCGCGCTGGCGTTTACCAATACCGGGTCGCTGGAGCGGTTCCTGACGCATCCCGCGGCTTCTGTGATCGGTTTCTCAACGTTGGTCAACCGCACCGGTGGCAACTACGACTTCGTCCTGCACTTGGCCCGGTTCAATGGCACCTGGCATGCAGCGTTGGCCTTCAGTTCGCTGAAAGTAGAGCGCTCAACGGCGCTGGCGTTCAAGGCGCAGATCGAGGCCGTGCTTGAGGCACTGCCTGCTGCGTTCAACATCCCGTGAGGAATTGATAATGGATACTTCCAGCAAGAAGAAATTAACGTTGCTCGCCACCTGCCTGGGGTTCGTGGTGGTGTTGCTTGATGTCAGCGTGGTCAACGTCGCGCTCGAAAGTTTCAAGGCCGAGTTCGCCACCGATGTGCTGCAACTGCAATGGATCGTCAACGCTTACACGCTTTTGTTTGCCTCCTTCCTGCTCACCGGGGGCGCGCTGGGTGACCGGTTCGGGCACAAGAAAGTGTTTTTATGGGGGTACGTGGTCTTTACCCTGGCCTCGCTGGGCTGTGGCCTGGCCCAGACGTTGCCGTCGCTGATTGGCTTTCGAGCGCTGCAAGGCATAGGTGCTGCACTGCTGGTGCCGACGTCCCTGGCCCTGGTGCGTATCACCTTTGAAGTGCCTGCCGAACGCAGCAAGGCGATTGCCTTGTGGGCGGGCGTAGCGGGCATTGCGCTGGCGGCCGGTCCGGTCGTGGGCGGGTTACTGATCGGTGTGTTCGGATGGCGCAGCATTTTTTTCATCAACTTGCCGATTGGCCTGATCGGCATTGTGTTGTGCCTGATCAACGCACCGCGAATTCCGGCCAATCACAAAGGCGGTTTTGACCTGTGGGGGCAACTGCTGGCGTTGTTTACCCTGGCCAACCTGACCTACACCGTCATCGAGCTGGGCCGCCAGAAAGGTCTGGACCAACGCGTTCTGGTACATGCGCTGTGCTTTCTTGGCGGCCTGCTCGGATTTTTGTGGGTCGAATCACGTACCGCACGACCGATGGTTCCGCTCGCTGTCTTCAACAATGCGGCCTTCAGCCTGGCCTCGATATTGGGAGTGATCGTGAACTTTGTGTTCTACGGGCTGATTTTCGTGTTCAGCATTTTTTTGCAGCAGGTCAATCACTATTCGGTGATCAATACCGGACTGGCCTTTATTCCCATGACTGGCGTGCTGTTCTTCGGCAATCAGTTGGCGGCCCGTTGGTTGCCCAAGTTGGGTGAGCGGCGCCTGCTGTCGTTGGGGCTGGCCATCGCGCTGCTCGGCGTGGTTGCGCTCACGCCGTTCGTGGGTGGGGCGCCTTACGCCCACATTGCCGTGCAGATGTTTGTCATCGGCTTCGGTATCTCACTGACGGTGCCCACCTTGACTGCCACCGCCGTTAACCATGTCAGCAGTGACAAGTCCGGCGTGGCGTCGGCCATCGTCAATGCGTCGCGCCAGGTGGGCGGCCTGATTGGCGTGGCGATCTTCAGTCTGTTGATCAACGTTGCCGACGCCGCCCAGTTCGGCCATGGCTTCACCCAAGTTATCGTCTTGTCCTCGCTGCTGTTGGCCGCGGGCTGGGCGTTGACGCTCGTGTTGCTGCGCAAGCAACCCATGGCCGCGCAATCGGCCGCCTGAAGCAGTGCTCAATAAACCTGGAAACATTGGAGATTGAACATGCAAGCAGTCATGAAGACCGAGGCAAACGACGGCTACGCGCCGCACTCTCTGGACGCCCAGCAAATCCTGGATTATCGGGCCAACGGCTGGATGAAACTGGAAAATGTGATCAACGCCCAAACCGTGCAGATGCTGCTCAACGAGGCCAAGACCCGGATGGGCGAAGTCGCGCGCACCGTCGATCGCAACGATCCCGGCAAGCAGATCGAAAATGCCTACCGCTGGTATGCGCGCTGGGATGAAGTCTCCGCCACCTGTCCGCAGATCAAGGCACTCAGCCACTCGCCGCAGCTGGCCAGCATTGCCTCGCAACTGGCGGGCGAGGAGGTGCGGTTCTATTCGGACCATGTGTTCGCCAAGAACCCCGAGTCCGAAGCCGGCGGTGACACTCCCTGGCACCAGGACTTTCCACATCATCCACTGGACCGGCAAGGAGCGCTGAATATCTGGATCGCGCTGGTCGATCTCACGCCGGAGATGGGGACCATGCAGTTTCTCAGCCGCAGCCACCGAGCGGGCATGCTGGGGCGCTACTTCAATCGCCGCGATAACGTAACGTTGCTCGACGAACATCCTTGGGTGCTGGATGAGTTCGAAATGTCACCGCCTATTTCGCTCAAAGCCGGCGATGCCACCGTGCATGACATGAACGTGATCCACGCGGCTCCCGCTAACAGCTCTAATACGCCACGATGGGTGTATTCAACCCTGTGGTTGCCCGTTTCGGCACGCTACACCGGGGCTTCCAACCACCGTACCGACCCCCTCGGGTTGACGCTGGATATGCCGATGGAGCACCCGAAGTTCCCCATTATCCCAACGCGCTGACAGGCAGGTTACCCGGCCGGCGCCTGCCGGTCGGTGTTTGATTACGCCCAAGGAGTTGAACATGCCACATGTATACCTTGAGTACACCGCAGGGGTAGGGAGTGACGTTAATTTCAAGGAGGCTAGCCAGCGCCTTCATAACACCCTTGTTGAGGTTTCCGGACTGCGGCTGGACTTGGTTAAGACGCGGCTCATTCGATACGACAACTATTTCGTAGGTGATTGCGTTGAGCCTCAGGAGTTCATCCATCTGAACGTGTCGACTGTTTCCGGTAAGGCTGGCGATGATGAAAAACGCCACACCATCAGCCGTCTCCTGCTGGAGGTGCTCGCTGACATTTTCGAGCCGGTGCTGCGCCAGCAGAAGGTGGATATATCCGTACAGATCACTGAAGTGCCCGCAAGTGGCTACGTGCGCATACGATCAACGTTTTTGGAACCATGAGGGTTGGATGATGGAATGCATCAAGACGCCCGTCTTCGACCTCGCCGGGACCGTTGATGTATTCATATCGCGACAGGTTCGGTATCAGCATTGCGGCGATGAAAATGAATGCGCGCCCAGTTTTGCCCCCCTTTACATCGGGCGCGCGGGCGATCGCGAATGGGGGCTTATGACCTGACGCTTCACTTCAACGCCGGATCTCCAGGGTTAAGCTTCGTCCACGACTGCATGCCGGACTGACTTACTCAACTTGAGTTCGGCAGCCTGCTCGTCACCCGCGTTACAGGAGCTCTCCACTGGCCAACTGTTTCCGCATCGGTGTACAAGCCAGCTCAAGACCGGAGGGCGAGGTATAGATAGCTTGAATATCTCCGTGATAGCCACACCGACGGTAGAACGCGGTTGCGTTAGGGGTAGCATCTAAATGGATGTCGACGATCCCAGCGTTAAAGGCCAGTCGCTCAAGGTATAGGAGCATTGTCTTGCCAATCCCCTGTCCCATGAATGCAGGCAATACGAAAATAGCGCCTATCTCTCCAGACTGGAAATCAATCAGACCTGTTGCGACCGGTATCTCGCCCAACCAGGCAACGTGGTACTCCTTTTCCACCCAAGCCCGATATCGGTCTGTGAGCGGCACATCAGTCCACGCCATTACATGCTCAGCGGTATAGACGGTAATGCATTGATGCCGGATCGCCTGGAGGCGTATATCAAACGCGGCCTCGGCGTCAGTACGTTTGGCTGGGCGGATCAACAGCATCTTCACTCTCCTTGTCATCAATGAGTTGGAAGGGGAATGAAAAAGCCCCATCCATTTCTGGCGGGGCTTCTGGTCAATGCTTCTGTTCTAAGCGCACATCGCCCTATGGCCCGCCAAAGGCAGTCATCAAGGGGCGCATCATGCTAACGAGATTTGTAGGCGTCATTGATCGATAATCTGGAAATTCGAGCACTGTGTCAAGAAACGAAAATGCGAACTGGCGAGTGGCTCTTTCGGGAAATCTGATCGTGTTCAGACCATTTACTTTGTCCAGACGTCTTCACCAGACCCTTACTGTTCATCCATGCGGCCGCAGATGTGAAACTTCACTCGCCCGCCGTATCGGCAGGCACACCATCCGCACGTTCCCAAGCCTACTGGCGACGGCCAAGACAGGATTGTTTGAAACTCAGTGTGATGACACGAAGGGCGAAGGGGTTGGCGGTGCCGGCAACGCATAAGCTTGCTTCATCCATGCCACCTCCGCTATTGGCGTGCGTCCGAAGAGGCGCTTGAAATCGCGGCTAAATTGCGAAGCACTTTCATAACCCACCAGAAATGCCGACTTGGCCGCTGTCAGGTCGTTACGCAGCATCAGTAATCGCGCTTGATGCAACCGCGTCGACTTGAGGTACTGCATAGGCGAGGAATCGGTCACCTTGCGAAAATGTAGATGAAAGTTAGGCACGCTCATCTGCGCTTCCTGGGCGAGGATTTCTACATCCAGACGCTCGTGGTAACAGCGGTGGATTTTGTGAATGGCGCGCGTCACCTTGCCGAACTGACCCTGCTGGGCGATAGCCGCGCGTAGGGTGCCGCCTTGTTCGCCAGTGAGGATGCGGTAGTAAAGTTCGCGCAACATCGCTGGTCCGAGGATTAGCGCGTCGGTGCAGTCGCCCATGACTTCCAGAAAACGCAGGGTCGACTGGCGCAGCGGTTCGTCCATGGGCGAGGCGTACATACCCATAGGCTGAGCCGCGCGGATGTTCCATACCTCATCTACCTGCTGAATCAGCTCGCCGGCCAGATTGAAATCCAGACGTATGTACACCGCCAGCATTGGCTCCGCCTCGCTAGCGTCGGTCTCCATTGTAAAAGGCACGGGCACTGACACCACCAGATAATGCTGGGCGTCATAGATGTAAATGTCATCACCCAGATAGCCGCGTTTCTGCCCCTGACAGAGGATGACGATGCCCGGCTCATATAGAACCGGGGTGCGCTTCAGCGGCCGGTTGGAACGCAGAAAACGCACATCATCCAGCGGACTCAGGTTGTAACCCTCCAGCGGTGCAAGCTGGCCCATCAACTGCACCATACGCGCAGTGCTCGGATCCTTGGATTTCGGCATCGATTGTACGTTCTCCACTTTTATGCTCAGCCGTCCGTGGAACAGCTCAGCGCTTCCCATTGCTCAATACTCTCCGCCGTCCGCTGCAGCTTGTCACGCACCAGAGCCAGGGCGTCGCTGCCCAGCAGCAGTTGAGCCGGCGGATTAGGGCTGGTGATAATAGTCATCATGGCGCGTGCGGCTTTCTGCGGGTCGCCCAGTTGAAGACCGCTTTTTTCCTCACGGGCTTTTCGCACCGGGTCGAACGTCGCATCGTAGTCACTGATGCTGCGCGGCGTACGCCGCATCGAACGACCTGCCCAGTCCGTTCGGAAAGACCCCGGCGCCACGGCCGTTACAAAAATATTGAAGGGCGCAAGCTCTTTGTTCAACGTATCAGAGATGCCCTCCAGGGCAAATTTGCTGCCGCAGTAGTAAGCAATACCTGGCATGGTGATATAGCCACCCATGGACGTGATATTGAGGATACGTCCCGCCCGTCGCTGGCGAAAAAAAGGCACAAACGCCTTGGTCATCGCCACCGCGCCGAATACATTGACGTCGAACTGACGGCGCATTTCCTCCAGCGACGACTCCTCGAAAACCCCTTCGTGGCCATAACCCGCGTTGTTAACCAGCACGTCCACCGGGCCATACTGATCCTCAACAGCGGCGACGACGGCGTCGATGGCATTAAAGTGGGTAACGTCCAGCACCACGCCATGGGCTCTCTCAGGCAAGAGCGCCTGGAACGTTGCCAGAGAGGATTCGCTGCGAACAGTGCCGATCACTCGATGGCCCTGAGCGAGAGCTTCCTTCGCCAGGGCCTGGCCAAAGCCGCTACTAACGCCCGTGATAAAAATGGTTTTGTCTGCACGCATGGGGCGCACTCCTGAATATATAAGGTCAGGCTATGCTAGGGCGGGGAGTGGTTGGGAACTATGCCTGATTCGATTTTAGTATTGCCTGATCCTATCGGAGTGATTGGCGATCAACCTGAAAACGGGTGGCAAAAAACGAGGCCAAAGGAAGAAAAACGACGGGCTTATTTACCTGCTCCAATGTCTGCTTCGTGTCGCGAGTAGTTTTTCGGTAACGCTGATGTGCATGGGGTCTGGCCGCAGGTGTCGCACCTGCGCTCCAAGGTGTTCGCATTGGCAGTAAAGGCTGTGCGCGCAGTTAATCGCCGAACAGATCGAACATCAGGCGTCGGAACCATTTATTGACGGGGCCCGGTTGTATTTGCTGGGCCAGAATAAGTTGATGGCGATTTCGGTAAGGCAACGGGACTGGCGGGCTTGGAAATGAAAGGGTCTCCATGCCCATGAAAAGCCAGAAATGCTCAGCTAAAC
The DNA here is from genome assembly GCF_054668895.1 of Pseudomonas sp. H3_E07. NCBI lineage: Bacteria > Pseudomonadati > Pseudomonadota > Gammaproteobacteria > Pseudomonadales > Pseudomonadaceae > Pseudomonas > Pseudomonas sp. H3_E07. The sequence continues at coordinate 6,089,268 of NZ_CP162795.1, read as the reverse complement.
AGCCTGCCCGACAACGTCTAAAGACTCTCAGGGTCGCCAAAAAACATTTTGACTTGGCTCTAGGAAGCTGTTTTCAGACGGAGAAAATTCAAGTGTGCCCCCAGTTTTGCCCCCACTGGCGCGGGATATACGGGCGATCGAGATTGGCGATCTCTGAGGCGTGCCAGGGTGGTCGTCGATGGCTTTCAGTGTTGCTCCTCATCGGATCTGGCTGGGAGAGGGCAGGGCTCAGGAAGGACCAGCTAATCCGCTCTAGGTCGACAACAGCAACTCCGATCGGCTGTGTTCGACCGAATATTTGTATCCGCGTAATTGGTTTGCTGGGCTTGGAGGTTTCTACGGAAACAGTGGCGATTCAGGAGGTGGAACGACAGCTGACCGTTGCACTACGTCAACGGCTCAGCGAAGCGGCTCAAGTGTCCAGCGACGATTTTGGATTTGTATTAGACGAACGCTAAAAGTATATCGATGTCATTCGGCCGGCATGATGGTTAAAGCGTCCTCTGCTATCAGCCAAAAGCGGTAATCTGCGTTTTATAAAGTGCGAGTTAAGCAGCAAGCCTTTCGCAGGCTTTAGGTGATTATTCCAGTTTGATCGCCTCTATCCCCTCATGCTACGGCTCATTAGGCGTTGGTCTCTCAGCGGGTAGAGGCACCAAGCTTGGGGTTCGCCACGTGAAATAAAGCATCAGGGTCGCGACTAGTGCAAAGGGCAATCCCACCCATAGCGATACCTTGTAGGCCAGTAATACTCCCGCAGCGCCACCAACGAAAGCAGCTAGCAGGAGAAAGTAGGCGTCTTCAATTCCCCTTCCTGGTCTAACAATAAATGTTACTAAGTCTTGCATGCGTGGTTCCTATATAAGAGGTGTTTTTGGCATGTCTTGGCCACCGCTATAAATCTAAGTTTCATCAATTTTTATTGATGCGAGTAGATTCCTCTCGGTGTCAGTGGGGATCAGCCCTGTTGTGTCTGCGAGCAAGACAGCCTGGCCGTTAATGTTGTTCACGGTTACCTCGGCTCGCGCTCGATTTCCGTCATCAATCCCCATGATTTTCCACACGCAAGTCAGCTCATCACCAATGTAAACGGGGCGCTTGAAGCGAAAATTCATAGAGGTGGCCAGCCAACCCAATTGCCCTCCGATTTCCGTAATCAGCGTCGCAGTCAGCAAGCCATGAGCGATGACACCATCAAAGCCTTTTGCTTCCGCGTACATAGCGTTGGAATGCACCGGGTTGTGGTCGCGCGATAGCACCTCAAACTGAACGATATCTGCGTGCGAAAAAGTGCGTTTGATTTCGAAAGTATCGCCTTCCTTAAGTCCTTCAATTGCTTTCTGGCGCATTGCGTTCATTGGCATCTCCGACGATTTAAAACGTATGGTCAATCCCTGGGAATGAGCCCGACTCGACGTCTTTAGCAAAGGCTTTTGCAGCGTCACCCATCACCTTTCTCATATCCGCATACTGTTTGACGAATCGCGGCAATTGACCATCACGAAGCCCTACCATGTCCTGCCAGACGAGTACCTGGGCATCGCAGCCAACACCTGCACCGATTCCGACGGTAGGGATGGAGACTGTCTCGGTGATCCTCGTAGCGACGTCTCCTGGCACCATTTCAATAAGCAGGCCAAACGCCCCTGCACGCTCGAAGGCAACGCTCAAGTTAATCAAACTCTGAGCGTCCTCGCCCTTGCCTTGAATGCGGTATCCGCCCAGCTGGTGTTCTGCCTGCGGGGTAAAACCGATATGAGCCATAACTGGAATGCCTGCGCCTACCAACTTCTCAACCTGCGCAAGCATTTCGATCCCACCTTCGAGCTTTACGGCATGAGCGCCGCCTTCCTTCATGAAACGGGCTGCGGTATGGAAACATTGTTCAGGCGATCCCTGATAAGAGCCAAAAGGCAAATCCGCAATGACCAACGCCCGCTCAGTAGCGCGCGAAACCGCCCTGACCAGAGGCAGCATCTCGTCAACTGTTACCGGCAACGTCGAGTCGTGCCCATAAACGTTGTTGGCGGCGGAATCGCCTACGAGCAGTACCGGAATTCCTGCTGCCTCAAACACCGACGCGGCGTACATGTCATAAGCAGTCAACATGGCCCATTTTTGACCCCGTGCCTTCATGTCTTGTAAATGTGGAATTCTTACCCTGCCGAGACGAGGGCTGTTATAGGGGGCGGTGATTTGATCAGACATTTTGCTTCCTTAATTCAAATGGTCAGCCGTTCGGCAGCAAGAACCACAGCAATGACGATCATCGCGGCTCCCGATATCCGGCTCACATAGGTAGCCGCTGCTGGACGTGAAGCAAGCACCGCTCCGGCGCCGTAGCCAACCGCAAGATAGACGACGCCGCAACTGAAACCGTGGATCAAACCTAACGCGATAATCTGAGCCCCTACTGGCCACCCCGCTGACGCATCAGTGAACTGAGGTAGCAGTGCCAGGAACAACAAAAGAACTTTCGGGTTGAGACCGCTGACGCACAGTCCTTTTATCGCCCAGGCCATCCAGCTACTGTCACCGCTGGATGCTCCTTGAGCAGGCAACGAAGGCTTTAGCAACATGTTGAAGCCGAGCCATAGGAGATAGGCCGCCCCCATTAGCGTTAATGTCAGCAACGCATGGGGTATTTTGACCAACACCCCGCCCACGCCTGCAGCGACGATCAACGTGGCCAAAAGGTGACCGGAAAGCATGCCGACTACGGCGGGTAGAACACGACCTCGCAAACCTGCCGATATCGAGTAGGCCCAGTCGACTCCAGGCGTGATAACAAACAAAAATGATACGGCCCAGAAGGCCATCATCAAAGACACTGTCACGATCAAATCCTTCTTTTTTCATCAGTTCAGTGCGCCGTTTACCGCCCTGAAACACTGTGGTGGAAGGATAAAGAAAGCCAAGTGGTATTATCTTTCGAATAAACCCGCCAAGGCGGACTGCATTAGAAGGTTTTTCTGAATGGATCGAATTGATAAGAAGATTCTTGCGCAGCTACAGCAGGATGGTCGCCAGTCGCTGACAGAATTGGCCGACCGTGTGGGTCTCAGTTTGTCTCCATGCCATCGACGCGTTCGGGCGATGGAGGATGCAGGCGTTATCAAAGGGTACCGTGCTCAGCTATCGGCGACCGAGATAGGTCTGAATTTCTCGTCCCTTGTATTCGTAACCCTTCGAGAGGGGCACCAAAAAGCGGTAGCGGATTTCGAAAATGCTCTACCGCGAGTTACCTATATAGTCCAAGCACAAAGACTTTTTGGCGATCCTGATTATCTGCTAATGGTGGTTACAGCAGATCTTCCAGCCTTTCAGAAGCTTTACGATGAAGAACTGTCTAGGTTACCTAACGTACAGCGTCTCACATCGACGTTAGTGATGAAGCACGTCATCACAGATCGTCCTCTGCCTTTAGAATAAGAGCTCAAGCATTACGAGAGAGTCAGGGGGAAGCAGTCATACCTTTGTCGAATCCCCCGATGTTGAGATACGACTGCTTTGGCGCGAACAAAGACTGTTGCATAGGGTCGTCTATGGCTGATAGCTGCTGCTTTTGAACGACTGGTTGAACCCACAGCCAATAGCTACCACTCAAAGTCAGCTGTAATCGCCCCATTGCAGCCGGTCGCTTCCGGCTGCAACCGATCAAAAGCATTTGCTCATTCACGGGTTTGTGGGGCGGATGAAGCTCATGCGCCTTGAAGGTCGATGACTCAGTGCTTGTAGAGTAACGCCTCAACTACAACGCCAAACGCTGACGAATGTTCACGGCGATTGGGGTAGTAGAGATGGTAGCCGGCAAAGGGTTGGCACCAATCTTCCAACACCCGCACAAGGCTACCGTCGCCAAGCTCCTTCGCCACCATGTCCTCTGGCAGGAAAGCCAAGCCACATCCCGCCACGGCCGCACGCAGAATTGGCACGCTGCTGTTGAATGTCCATTGGCCTTCGACGCGAGCTTTGAGTTCGTGGCCATCCTTTTCGAAATCCCATTGCATCAGGCTGCCGTGAGTCGGCAGGCGCAGGTTGATGCAGTTGTGTGCCGCCAGATCTCCCGGTTCCATCGGGTAAGGCCGATGCCGGAAATACTGAGGCGAGCCGACAACTGCAATACGCAAGGATGGACCGATCGGCACGGCGATCATGTCCTTGGCCACCTGTTCACCCAGGCGCACACCTGCGTCATAACGCTGCGCGACGATGTCGGAGAGGGCGTAGTCGACGGTGATTTCGACCTTGATGTCCGGGTAGTCGGGCAACACCTTCAGCAGCTTCGGCCAGAGGATATTGTTGGCTGCATGTTCGGACGCCGAGATCCGCACGTTGCCGGCCGGCGTGTCGCGAAACTCACTGACAGCAGCCAGTTCCAGTTCGATCTCATCGAAGCGCGGCGCCATCGACTGATACAAGCGCTGGCCGGCCTCGGTCGGCGAAACGCTGCGTGTGGTTCGCGTCAACAGGCGCACGCCCAGCCGAGTTTCTAGGGCGCGCATGGTGTGACTCAGCGCCGACTGCGAAACGCCCAGTTGCGCGGCAGCACGGGTAAAACTGCCTTCGCGGGTGATGACCACGAAGGCTTGCAGGTCGTTGAGATTGGGGCGGGACATTGATGAGTACCTCTCATGAGGAGCGCGTGATTATTCCATGAAAGCAGGTCGCGCACGGATGCGCGACCCTTGGCGCGCTGATCACAAGGTGCGTGCGTAAAAATCCGTCAGTTTGCCGATCGCCGCATCGACATAACGCGGCACCCAGTAGGTTTCGATGTGTGTGGCGCCATCGAGGATGAACACTTCCTTGTCAGTGGTGCCGATGGCTTTCGGGAACGCATCCTGGGTCATGTACAGGCTGTCGGCCTTGCTGCCGGCGATCATCAGCAAGGGTTGATTGATCAACTCGATATGGTCGGTGGCGTCGAAACGCATAAGGTCAATAAGGCTGCTGGTGGTGTATTTGAAGGTCGAGTTCGGGTGCGCGTGGGTTTTCCAGTAGTACTCATAACCTTGGCGATACAGTTCGAAAGGCAGTTCGGCAATCTGCTCGTCGGTGAGGTTGGCATCCCCCGAATACAGCACTGCGCCCCCCGCTGCCTCTTGCGCGCGCGCTACTGATGCCTGTTGCAAACGTTGCTGAATGCTGTCCATTTGCGAGTCGTTGTAGCCGTTGCGGCGTACTCGACCCGAGTTGAACATGCTCACCGTCGCCAGGGATTTGAAGCGTTTGTCGGTTTGCGCCGCCGCCAACGAATAACCACCGCCGCCACAAATGCCGAGCAGGCCCAGGCGGTTGTCATCCACACCAGCGAACTGGCTGATGAAATCGGCCATGCCGTGAATGTCTTCGATGCGATACGCCGGTTTATCGATGCTGCGCGGCTGACCACCGCTGGCGCCTTGATAGGCCGCATCGGCCGTGATGGTGATGTAGCCCTGTTCGGCGAGGCGCTGGGCATACAGACCGGCGACTTGCTCTTTTACGCCGCCATTCGGATGCGCAACCACCACGGTCGGGTAGTTCTTCTTCGCGTCGTAGTTGGCAGGAGTGTAGACGTTGGCGGCGATGTCCAGACCGTTGAGCTTATAGCTGACCGGGTGAATGTTGACCTTGCCCGGTTCGTTGCGGGTGATCGCGCCGTCGTAGGCGAGGGTGAACGGGTTCTTCTTGTAGTCGGCGGCCAAGGCTTCGCCTGCCGAGAGGCCGACCAATGCCGACATGAACGTGGCTTTGAGAGTGTTCTTCACGTGAAGCTCCTGAGCAAAAAAAGGCGGCAGTTGCAAAAGTATTTGGGTCAGTCCAGCTGTTTTTCTTTGAGGAACTGCGCGACCAGGTCAGCGATCTGCACGTTGTTCAGATCCGACATAGGGAAATGGGTGTTGCCGTGAATGCCAATCTCCGGCAGGTGTATCAGTCGCACATCACCGCCATGGCGATTGACCGCGTCACGCCAGAGCCGGGCCATTTTCAGGCGTGCGCGCCAACTGTCCTGAGCGGGCAGATCGACTGCCTGTTCCGGGATGTTGTCGCCGTACAGGATCAGAATCGGAATACGCGTCAGTGCCATGAATTGCTCCATCGGCACCTCTGCGCCTTGCACCGTGTCGAACGCACTGGGGATCGGCGCCGGCACCTCACCGTCAGCAAACACGAAACTGCTGCCCGGTTCGAACGCCACGATGGCTTTGACCTTGTCGTTCTTGATAGCCGTCAACCAGCCCGGCCCGCCACCCTGAGAATGCGTAAACAGGATGCCGGGGCCGATTTTGTCGAACAGCGCCGACACACCATCGGAGACCACGCCCATGTCAAACGGCCCGGTGTTCGGCGTCATTGCCCTGAAAAACTGCTCGCGGGTCTGGGCATCCTGTGCCACTTGCACGCCGTTGAAGTAGCGGGGCCAAAGGCCGATGCGGAACTGGTTGAACCACAGTTGTTCGTCCGGCACAGGCTTGATGGTGGTCTCGACCATGCTGCGCCCGGCATCACCACGCCGGGGCTGATCGATCACATAGACGCCGTAGTGGCGGCGCAGAAAGATGTTCTGAAAACCCTCACGACCATCGGCGGTGGTTTCCCAGGTTTTGGAAAACTGACCCGCGCCGTGCCACATGACGATGGGCAGTTTTCGCGCGTCCACCGGGATTTGATAGAAGGCGTAGGCGTGGTCACCGTGGTAGGTCTGGCCGTTGGGCGTCATCGGTTGGCGCGGGTTGAAGGTGCCCGGTGCCGTGGTCATCGTTCCGCCTGCGGCGAAGCTGCCTTGTTTCTGGATCAGCAGCGGGCCTTCGGGGTGGTTCGCGCAGGCCGCCAACAGGCTCAACAGCGTGACGCTCAGCAAATGTTTTGCAGTTCTCATGTCATTTCCTCGAAGCCGTGAGGGCTTGGACCAGCGCTGCGTTGGCCCGCTCGGCGGTCTGTGCATCGCCATGCTTTTTCAGCAGCTCGGTGACTTGGTGCAACTGTGCCGCACTGAGCCCGACGCGCAGGCTCGCTGCCATGTGCGAGCGCAACTGCGGCTCGACCCCCGGCGTTGCTGCCAGGGCCCCGACAGTGGCCAGTTCACGGCTTTGCCAGTCGAGGTTGTCGCGCTCGAAGATGTCGCCGAACAGGTGGGTTTGCAGGAAGCGGTTGATCACCGGAGCGAACTCGAACACCGGGCCTTTGACCGGGGCGCCGGAAATCTTGGTTTGATTCGCCGTGCCCGCGGCCAGCAGCTCATCCCCGACCGGAATCGCCCAGCTCGGCTCACGCCCCGGCGCATCTTCGATGCCGCGTTGTTTGCGCGCCTGCACCACGGTCATCAATTCATTCAAGGCGTTGAGGCTGCGCGGGAAGCCGACGTAGGCGTAAAGCTGCACGAGAACTTCACGGGTTTCGCTAATGGTCAGGCCGGCATCAAGCCCTTGGTTGAGCGCCGTGTTGAGGTTGGGCATGTCGCTGGTCGCCATGAACGCCGCGATCAGTGGAATGGCTTGTTGCTGGCTCGACAAGCTGGCTGCGCTGGCAAGTGTGTTGGTCATGGTCTGCGATGCCTCGGCTGCTTGAATGGGAACGCTGAAGATCGCCGCAACGCCCAGACAAAGCGCGATAAATGCGGGGAGGGCGGTGCGGTTGCGTACTTCAGTGGTCATCATGAAAGGCTCCGTCCATTGCAGGTCACTGCGAGGTGTGGCTGGATCGTACGGAGGATGTTTGTGGCGATTAACCCCGAAAAGGCGCATGGACTCCTGAGTAAAACTCATGAGTCGACGTTGCCAAAACTGCTGAAAACCTCGCGCGAACCCGCTGTTACGGGGCCTGGAGGTCAGATGACGGTTCGCCGCAAGAGTGTCGAGCGAACAGCTTCGACACATTCCGTAACTTCATTGGCCGGCGTATTGCGCCTCCGAGACCTGCTCCGCCCAAGTGACTGTCTGGCCGTCCTCGGCTTCGGCGATGGCGATGTGGGTCATGCCACTGTTGGCCGTGGCGCCGTGCCAGTGCCGGGTGTTCGGCGGAATCCAGACAGTGTCGCCCGGACGGATTTCCTGACGCGGGCCGCCCTCTTGCTGCACATAGCCAACGCCAGCGGTGACGATCAGCGTTTGCCCCAGTGGATGGGTGTGCCACGCCGTGCGTGCGCCAGGTTCGAAGGTCACCGTGCCGCCGCCGATGCGCGCGGGAGCGTCACCTTTGAATAATCCATCGACGCGCACCGCGCCGGTAAAGTTTTGCGCCGCGCCCTTGATCGAGGGCTGGGTACCGTTCGGGGTAATGCGGATTTCATTAGCAGCCTGGGCTTCTGCGGTCATGAGTGAGAAAGCCACGAGTGGCGCGATCAATCGGTTCATCGGATCAACTCCGGTCAGGCAATGAAAGCGGCGCCCCACGCAGCGCCGCGTTGGGTAGACTCAAAGTCCGGTCATTTTCAGTGCCGATTCCGGCAGGCGTTCACCGTGCACCTGAATTTGCGCCATCCGCTCGTTGATCACGCGCAGATCGTCTCCGGTCAATTGCAGCTCGACCGCGCCCAGATTTTCTTCCAGACGATGCGGTTTCGTCGTACCCGGGATCGGCACGATCCACGGTTTCTGTGCGAGCAACCAGGCTAGGGCCACTTGCGCCGGCGTGGCGTGTTTGCGTTGCGCGACGGCTTTCACCACATCGACCAACGCCAGATTGGCCCTGCGCGCTTCAGGGGAAAAGCGCGGGACGAAATTGCGGAAATCGCTCGCGTCGAACTGCGTGTGCTCGTCGATCTGACCGGTGAGGAAACCGGCACCCAGCGGGCTGAACGGAACGAAACCGATCCCCAGTTCTTCCAACACCGACAGCAGTTCCAGCTCCGGGCCGCGCCAGAACAGCGAATATTCGCTCTGTACCGCCGTGACCGGTTGCACCGCGTGAGCCCGGCGTATGGTCTCCACACCCGCCTCAGACAGGCCAAAATGCTTGACCTTGCCCTCGGCGATCAGCTCCTTGACCGTGCCGGCGACGTCTTCGATGGGTACCTGCGGATCAACGCGGTGCTGATAAAACAGGTCGATGCAATCGGTGCGCAGACGCTTCAACGACGCCTCGGCCACGGCGCGGATATGCGCCGGGCGGCTGTTGGTTCCGCCGCCGCGTGCGCCGGTGACCAAGTCGATATCGAAGCCGAATTTGGTAGCGATAACGACTTGCTCGCGGATCGGCTGCAAGGCCTCGCCCAGCAGTTCTTCATTGGCGAACGGGCCATATGCTTCAGCGGTGTCGAACAAGGTGACGCCTTGCTCGTGGGCCGAACGAATCAGCTTGATCATGCTGGTTTGGTCGGCAGCCGGCCCGTAGGCCGACGTCATGCTCATGCAACCAAGGCCCAGTGCGGACACTTTCAGGCTATTGCCCAACGTGCGGATTTTCATGATGTCACTCCGTACAGAATTCGATTAACGCGTGAGGGGGTGATCGCTCAGCCAGCCATTCACGCGCTCCATGGTCTTGCGCTCTTGCTCACCCTTCATCACAAAACCTTCCAGAACCTTAGTCTTCGGCGTGTGCTTGACGAGCACGCTGCGACTGTTGCCCAAGCCATAACCGCCGTGGGTGTTGAAGGGGATGAGGGTCTTGCCGGTCAGGTCGTGGGCGCTGAGGAAGGCGCGCACGATCGGCGGCGCGGTTTCACCCCAGATCGGAAAGCCCAGATAGATCGTGTCGTAGTCGCTGAGGGCGTGAACCTTGTTTTGCAGCTCGGGTTCGAAGCCGCTGTCACGCTCCTGACGCGCCTGTTCCACGGTTTCCAGATAGTCCTCGGGGTAGGCGTGGGCCGGGCGAATCTCGAACAGATCGGCACCCAGTCCACGCTGGATCAGCCCGGCAACTACGCGGGTATTGCCCGAGCGCGAGAAGTACGCGACCAGAATCCGCGAACCGGAACGCGGGGTTTCATGGGGGCTTTGCGTGTCGGCGAGTGACAGCAGCGGGGCGCTGGCCAGTGCAGCGATGACCGTGCGCCGCAGCGGATCGTGATCTTTGCTCATCGGCCGACGCGTGCCTTGAGGGCCTCGGGATAGCGCTCGCCTTCGATGCGGATCTGCGCCAGCGCAGCATCAATCGCCTTCAGCTCCGCTGCATCGAGCGTGATGTCCGCGCCACCGAGGTTTTCTTCCAGGCGATGCAGCTTGGTCGTGCCCGGAATCGGTACGATCCACGGTGCCTGCGCCAGCAGCCAGGCCAAAGCGATCTGCGCCGGCGTGGCTTGTTTCTGCGCGGCGATCTGACGAATCAATATCACCAGCCCCTGATTGGCTTGCAGCGCCGACTGGCTGAAGCGCGGCACGATGCTACGAAAATCGTCGCTGCCGTAAGTGGCCTCCGCCGACACCGTGCCGGTGAGAAAACCCTTGCCCAAAGGGCTGAACGGCACGAAGCCGATGCCCAGTTCCCACAGCGTCGGCAGGATTTCCTGCTCGGGCTCGCGCCACCACAGCGAGTATTCGCTCTGTAGCGCCGTGACCGGTTGCACCGCGTGCGCACGGCGAATGGTCTGTGCTCCGGCCTCCGACAGGCCGAAATGCTTGACCTTGCCTTCGCCGATGAGGTCTTTCACCGTCCCGGCGACGTCTTCGATCGGCACGTCCGGATCGACGCGGTGCTGGTAAAGCAAATCGATGTAATCGGTTTTCAGTCGGCGCAGCGAACCTTCGACGGCGACCCGAATACGTTCGGGCCGGCTGTCCAGAGTCTGCTTTGTGTTGTCGGCACCGACGGCGAAGCCGAATTTGGTGGCGATCACGACCTGTTCGCGAACCGGGAACAGCGCCTCGCCAACTACTTGCTCATTGAGATAGGGGCCGTAGAACTCGGCGGTATCGAAGAACGTGACGCCTCGATCAACTGCCGTGCGAATCAGCGAGATCGCCTGCTGCGTTTCTGTCGCTGGACCGTAGCCATGGCTCAGGCCCATGCAGCCAAAGCCGAGTGCCGATACTTCAAGTGAGCTGTTGCCGAGTGTGCGGTTGTGCATTTCGTTCTCCCGAATAAGGCGTTGGGGAACAGTAAGCGAGCTACCGAATAGGTACTAGACGCTTAAATCGGCAAGGGTTCATGAAATTTGCTCATCAATCCCAAAACAAGAGAATGGCGCTGTCATGTCGTACGCAGCGAGTATCATCCATCTCCGCATCGCTTTAATTGCTTCAGGTGTGAGATCTCACATCGGTTGCCGGTAATGCGCTTGCTACAGCTTTGAGGCTTTCAGAAGCCATTGCCTCAGTCAGTCTGCGGACCCATGCGGAGCATTCCCGCTATGAACGAGGTAATAGTCTTCGCCCTCTGATAAGGAAGTATCGAATAGCTGCGCAAGTTGGTTTTGCTCCAAGGCATCTTCGACAAGCCAGGGACTTGTTAGCACCACGCTTTGACTGCGCCGCGCCGCGTCAATGGCGAGTTCCGATTGATCAAAGCGCATTCCGATCTTCAAATCTGTCTGCGGTCAACCGGCGTGGGCAAACCATTTGGGCCAGTTCGCATGTGAAGTTGTATACAACAGCGTTGCCTTCACCAAGTCCGAAACTTCAAATAGCCGCAGTGTGCTGCAATACACCCTGACTTCTCCGGGCAGCATTAATTCGGCAGTGAGCCCTAGGGCATGGCCATAGCAATGACGCACCGCAATATCAAGTATCCTGATCGCCGTCTAGGAGGTCTGTGCTCGCATTCAAATGCAATTTGAGTTGCGGATCATCACGAGTAACCGCTGGTATGCGCCTGGAGAACCATGAATTGGCCAGCGCGGGGGAGGCTGACCCGAATTTCATCGTTTGTTCGATTACGCAGCATCCTTTCGTCGCATGGATGCCTGGCAGCTTTTCACTCGAGGTGCGCAACGAATACCTGGCTGCTTACCAAACCAGGTTGCGTGTACCTCAAGCGACGCAAACGCTATTCTTTCATCCACGCGAGGATTACGGTAGCGACCAGCGATAAAATCCAAGCGTGCTGGCGCGCTCCGGTTTTCAATGGAACCCTCGTGCAGGTCAATGTCATGATCAGGCGGCCGACGATTTTACGCGTTGAGATCTCGTCAGCTCACTGCAGAAGTAGTGGGTGTTACGATGATGGCGATACAAGTCCCTTGCTAGGCCGAGTCGATGTCATGAAACCCAGCTTCGAGAAAGTACCCACAGAGGCTGCAACCTCTTGGACGCTATTGAACAGGCGTTTGCCGGATGCGATTCCATTCGAGTGGCATCATCATCCCGAATATGAGTTGACACTCACGCTCAATAGTCGCGGCCATCGCTACATCAGTAATGACGTAGCGCGCTATGACGATGGAGACCTGATTCTTGTAGGGCCGAATATTCCTCATAGCTGGTCTTCAGCGGAGCGTATTGATGAGGATCAGCCGCATGTTGCCTTGGTTATCTGGTTTTCCGCTGCTTGGGCCGACTCGCTTGTGACATTGTTTCCGGAAATGGCTGCGTTTCGCCCATTGCTGGCGGCAGCTCAACACGCGGTGAGTTTCAGTGGTAGGGCCTCCAGTGATGTACGCTCCTCCATCGAGGCAATGGTCAATCAGACGCCGCCCCAGCGCTTGATCGCATTGCTAACGGTGCTCGACAGGCTGGCAAGAGACGCTGATGCTACTCGGATCCTGCCGACGCTAGGCGGTCTGGCGGGTGATCAGATTGTCGAAGACGCGCGTATTCATCGAGTTCTGCATTACCTACATGGTAACTACGCCCGGGCAATCAATGTTGCCGAGTTAGCAGAGCTGGCCTGCGTCAGTCTGTCTGCTTTCCATCGAATGTTTCGCCGGCATACACGCTGTACCGCCTTGGACTATATCGTTCGACTGCGCATCGGCCATGCCTGTGCGTTGCTGATGCAGGGCAACTCGCCGGTATCGATAATAGCGGGGCAGGTAGGCTACTCGTCGCTGGCATTATTCAACCGCCAGTTCAAGGCGTTGAAAGGGCTGACACCTTCCGCGTTTCGTCAAACGCACAGCCATCATTTTCAGTGAAGGTCAGAAATCTAGTGGGTTGATACTCCGATCGTATTGGCTCAAAACGCCATTATCGTACTAGTCGACGCTTCAAATGAGGCTGCCGTGTGCTTATTTAAAAGTGGTTCCATACCTGCATGAATAACAAAAACAGCAGGTAGTTCCCATGAGTAAATACCGTGCCTTCGAAAGCGAAACGCTTCCGCAAGATTATCGAGACAGCATCGTCAAAATGAAGCGCGCCTTGCGCGCGCAGATCGGCGACGTTGAATCTTTGTTTGAACAAGTTAGCGAATTCATCGTTGCTGAAATCGACTCAATCAAGGCGCAGGAGGCGCTCACCGGTTCGGCTTGGCCGATCCTTGAGTTCGAGGATATCGCGGTCGGGAAAGTGAGTGCGGACCAGTTGGCGCTAATCAAGCGGCGTGGTTGCGTCGTGCTCAGAAACCATTTTCCTCGAGAGCAGGTTTTGGGGTGGGACGAGAGGCTTTTGGATTACCTTGACCGCAATCACTTCGATGCAATTTATCGTGGTCCAGCGGACCAGTTTTTCGGAAGCCTGGAGGCATCGCGTCCAGAAATTTTTCCGATCTATTGGTCGGAGTCGCAGATGCAGTTGCGTCAGGATGAGCGCATGGGGGCCGCACAATCTTTTCTGAATCGTCTTTGGAAGATCCATTCTCAAGGGCGGCAATGGTTCAACCCTGATATCAATGCCCTATACCCGGATCGAGTACGGCGTCGACCTCCGGGAACACATTCAAAAGGTCTCGGGCCACACACCGACTCGGGCGCCTTGGAGCGATGGCTGCACCCAGCCTACCTGAAGGTATTCGACAAAATTTACAGCAACGATTTCAGCGCCTACGACCCTTGGGACGCAGCCTTCCGTACTGAAGTCGATGAGTACGCCTACAAAGATACGGTCAAGTGCTCTGCGTTCCGCACGTTTCAAGGCTGGACCGCGTTATCGGATATGAACGCCGATCAGGGGGTACTGCATACCTTGCCGATCCCCAAGGCGATGGCTTACATGCTGCTGCGGCCACTGCTGGACGATGTACCTGAGGATGAGCTGTGCGGGGTTGCGCCGGGCAAGGTACTTCCGGTGTCCCGACAGTGGCATCCACTGCTGTTCGAAGGGCTGAGTCCGATTCCGGATGTCCGTGCGGGCGATTCGGTGTGGTGGCATTGCGATGTAATTCACAGTGTCGCACCCGTGGCAAATCAACAAGGCTGGGGCAATGTTATGTACGTTCCGGCTGCACCTATGTGTCAAAAAAACCTGCGTTACGCCAAGGATGTGTTCAGGGCATTCGCGCAGGGTGCATCACCCGACGATTTTCCTCGGGAAGACTATGAAACAACTTGGGAAGGTCGTTTCACCTTGGAGCGTCTGAACGCGCTCGGACGTGCCGGTCTGGGGCTCGAATGATTGCGTGAGACTGAGCGAATAGCCCACTACCTCGATAAAAAAACAATAAGGTACTGACATGAACTCAATGAACCGCCTTGCAGCCATGGTTTCTCTTGCCGCTTTATTTCCTCTTGTGATTCAGGCCGCTGAAACCAAGGGAAACGTTGAAGTCGTTCACTATTGGACCTCCGGGGGCGAGGCCAAATCGGTGGAAGTTTTGAAGAAAATCATCGAGAAAGATGGATTCACTTGGCAGGACAGTGCAGTCGCTGGCGGCGGAGGCAGTGCGGCCATGACTGTGCTGAAAACCCGTGCTGTATCGGGCAATCCTCCCACCGCCGCGCAGATAAAAGCGCCAGATATTCAGGAATGGGGTCGCCTCGATCTTCTTGCCAGCATTGACGACGTCGCCAAGGCGAATAACTGGGACAGCCTGCTTCCCGAGTCCGTCGCCCAAATAATGAAGTACGAGGGGCATTACGTTGCGGTACCGGTGAATATTCATCGCATCAATTGGCTTTGGCTTAACCCTGTCGTTCTGAAGCAGGCGGGCATCTCCGATGTGCCGACCACTCTTGATGAACTTTATGCTGCTGGGGATAAGCTCAAGGCGGCAGGGTTCATAGCTATCGCACATGGCGGTCAGGCCTGGCAGGACACGACAATCTTCGAAAACCTCGTTTTGAGCGTGATGGGCGTTGATGGTTTCAAGAAGGCCTTTATTGATGTCGACGACAGTGTTTTCACCGGGCCGAAAATGATTGAAGTATTCAATGCGCTGCGAAGAATACAGAGTTATCTGGATCCCGATGGCAACGGTCAAGACTGGAATCTGGAAACAGCCAAGGTCATCAATGGCAAAGCAGGCATGCAAATCATGGGGGACTGGGCGAAAAGTGAGTGGAGCGCGGCGGGCAAGTTTGCCGATACAGATTACATTTGTGTGCCATTTCCCGGCTCGCAGGGTGCTTACAGCTATACCATTGATTCACTGGCGATGTTCAAACTTGCCTCGAAGAATGACACCCCTGGCAATATTGCAGCCCGCAACGACCTGGCCAAAGTAGCGCTGGAGCCGTCGTTTCAATATGTTTTCAATCAAAACAAGGGGTCAATACCCGTCATCAAGGGTTTGGACATGAGTCGATTCGATAGCTGTGCACAAGCCTCTGCAAAGGATTTCGCTGCTGCCGAGAAGACTGGTTCACTCGCTCCGAGCATGGCATTCAACATGTCGACTTCTCAGGCGGTGCAGGGCGCTGTGTTCGATGTCGTGACCCACTTCATGAATGACAAGTCCGCCGATGCTGGTAAGGCTGGCAGGCAGTTGCTGGCGGCGATCAAGGCCGCACAATAAATTGCTTTAGTTTTGAGCTGCTCCGTATACCGAATACGGAGCAGCTATTGACGATGCATCTCCTACTAGCGGCTGCTCGTGCCGCAATCATCACCCCCGCTCTACCACGCTCTGTCTATCTCTGTTGATTCCCCGATAAGAAAAATCGATACCCGGTTAATAATTTCCCAGAGGCGGGCGGTATACCTGCGGCTTTACAGTCACCTCCATCGTTTAGCGTGGACGGTCCAATTACAGGCCTCGTCCGTCGGGACTTCTACAAAAATAAGAAGGTGAGAGCATGAGTAGTGAAACGGTGGATATCAAAGCGTGGATTGACAACCGAAAACTGGTGCCGTACCAGTGGCTGATTATGGGTTTATGTTTTTTCATAGTGCTTTTCGATGGCTTCGACGTCGCGGTGATGGGGTTTATTGCCCCCTCGCTGATTCAAGAGTGGGGGCTTTCGAAAGCGGCGTTTGGCCCGGTGATGAGCGCGGGCATGATTGGGCTGGCGATCGGTGCGCTGACCGCTGGCCCTTACGCCGACCGAATCGGCCGCAAAAAAGTACTACTGACGGCGGTGACTGGCTTCAGCGTGCTAAGCCTTGCATGCGCCTTTGCACGTAATCCCTACGAGCTGGCTGCCTTGCGTCTGCTGACCGGTGTGGCGCTGGGCGCAGCATTGCCAAACACCACCACACTGCTTTCCGAGTATTTGCCGGAACGCAATCGGTCACTGTTCATCACGATCATGTTCACCGGATTCAATATGGGGTCGGGGTTGGGCGGATTTCTCGCTGCGTGGTTGATTCCCCATCACGGCTGGCAGTCGGTGTTGCTCGCCGGCGGGATTCTGCCGATGTTGCTGCTGCCCTTGATGTGGCTGTTGCTGCCTGAGTCGGCGCGTTTTCTCGCCGCACGCAACGCGCCCGCCAGCCAGATTGCCAAGGTGCTGAACAAGCTGGGGGGCACGTTCAGCGCAGCGACGAAATTCGTCATTGCCGAACCGCAAACTCAGCAAAAAGCACCGCTGCGCTTGCTCTTCACCGATCACTATCGTTTCGGCACTCTCGCCTTGTGGGCAACTTACTTCATGGGGTTGCTGGTGATCTACCTAACCATGGGCTGGATGCCGACCCTGCTGCGTGAAGGTGGGCTGTCCATCGAACGGGCCGCGACCATCACCGGACTGTTCCAGATTGGCGGCACTGTCGGCGCCATCGTGGTTGGGTGGGCGATGGACCGGCGAAATCCGAACGCGGTGATTGCCACGTCTTACGCTCTGGGTGGCGCTTTCATTCTGCTGCTGGGCGCCTTCAGCCTTGAATCGGGCCTGCTGGCATTCGGCGTGGTGGCGGCAGGTTTCTGTATGAGCGGCGCGCAAACCGGCCTCAATGCTTTCGCACCCGGTTACTACTCGACGGACTGCCGCGCCACGGGCGTCAGCTGGATGCTGGGTATCGGCCGCTTCGGGGCTATCTTTGGTTCGCTCATCGGTGGCGCGGTGCTCAGCCTCGGGTTGGGGTTGCCGCTGCTGTTTGCCCTGTTGAGCGTGCCTGCCTTTATCGCTGCACTTGCGATCCTGGCCAACGGTCATGCACGGCGCCGAGTCAGTCGGGCCTTGCTGGCGCATTAATCTTTTCAATAAAGGAACTCGTTATGGCACGCATCATTGGTGGCCTCGCTGTATCTCACACCCCGACCATCGGCTTTGCAGTCGATCACGATAAGCAGCATGAGGCCGCCTGGGCGCCGATCTTCCGTGGCTTTGAGCCGATCAAGGTGTGGCTGAAGGAGCAGCAACCGGATGTGCTTTTCTATATCTTCAATGACCACGTGACGTCGTTTTTCTTTGATCACTATGGTGCCTTTTCCCTCGGTGTCGATGATCGCTACGAAGTCGCCGATGAGGGCGGCAATCCACGTGAGTTACCGGGGATCGCTGGTCATGCGGCGCTGTCGCGGCACATCGGCGAGAGCCTGGTGGCGGATGAATTCGACATGAGTTTCTTCCGCGACAAACCGCTCGACCATGGCTTCTTCTCGCCGATGTCGGCGCTGTTGCCGTGCGAGCCGGACTGGCCGGTGGAGATCGTGCCGCTGCAGGTTGGCGTGTTGCAGTTCCCGGTGCCGAGTGCGCGGCGTTGCTACAAGTTGGGCCAGGCGCTGCGCCGGGCGATTGAAAGCTACCCCGAGGATCTGAAAGTGGCCATCGTCGCGACCGGCGGTGTTTCCCACCAGGTGCACGGCGAGCGCTGTGGTTTCAACAACCCGGAGTGGGACCAGCAGTTCATTGATCTGTTGGTCAATGATCCCGAGCGGCTGACCGAAATGACCCACGCCGAGTACGCCGCGCTGGGGGGCATGGAAGGTTCGGAAGTGATCACCTGGCTGATCATGCGCGGCGCGCTGTCGGCCACGGTGAAAAACCTGCACCAGGATTACTACCTGCCGTCGATGACCGGCATTGCCACACTGCTGCTGGAAAATCAGGATCGGCCCGTTCCCGTCGACGTCAACGCGCGGCACTTGCTGCACATGCAGCATCAGTTGGCGGGTATCGAGAGGCTCGCAGGCACCTATCCGTTCACCCTGGAACGCAGCGCCAAGGGCTATCGGTTGAACAAGTTTTTGCATCGCATGATCGAGCCGCACTGGCGTCAGCGTTTCCTCGACCAACCCGAAGCGCTGTTCGATCAAGCAGGGCTGAGCGATGAAGAACGGGATCTGCTGCGACGCCGCGACTGGCGCGGATTGATTTACTACGGGGCGATTTTTTTCGTGCTGGAAAAACTCGCTGCCGTGGTCGGGGTGCCGAATCTGCAGATATACGCGGCAATGCGCGGACAAAGCCTCGAGGAATTCATGAAAACCCGTAATCAGCAGGTGCTCTATTCGGTAGCGGGCAAGGCCCCACGCTAACGACACGGCGTCATCGGCGGCTCGCTCCGGGCCGCTTCGCAACACCCTTGAATGACTTCACTGCGCCCGGCTCATGCGGGCGTAGCGGACTGCTTCATCCCAAAAAAATGGATAACAATAACAATGAAAATCACCGCCAATACACGCGTAGTCTTCACGCTGTCCGCCGTTTGTGCTCTGCCTGTCGAGGCGAGCGCTGCAGGCTTTGTGGAAGACGCCAGGGCCAATCTCAACCTGCGCAACTTCTACATCAATCGCAACTTCACCAACCCGGCCAATGCGCAGGGCAAAGCCGAGGAATGGACGCAGAATTTCATTCTCGATTTCCGCTCTGGATTCACCCAAGGTGCAGTCGGATTTGGTGTGGATGTGCTGGGCCTGTATTCGCTGAAGCTTGACGGCGGGCAAGGCACGGGAGGCACGCAATTGCTGCCGCTGGACAGTGATGGCCGACCTGCCGATCAATTTGGGCGCCTGGCTGTCGCCGGGAAAATGAAAATCGGCAAGACCGAAATCAAGCTCGGCGAGTGGATGCCAGTGTTGCCGATATTGCGTTCCGACGACGGTCGCTCATTGCCACAAACCTTTCGTGGCGGTCAGGTCACTTCACAGGATATCGCCGGGTTGACCTTGTATGGCGGTCAGTTCCGGCAGAACAGTCCGCGCAACGATTCAAGCATGGAAAACATGTTCATGCAGGGCAAAACCGCGTTTGCCTCT
Organism: Pseudomonas sp. H3_E07; assembly: GCF_054668895.1. Classification (NCBI taxonomy): domain Bacteria; kingdom Pseudomonadati; phylum Pseudomonadota; class Gammaproteobacteria; order Pseudomonadales; family Pseudomonadaceae; genus Pseudomonas; species Pseudomonas sp. H3_E07. Next base: position 6,069,891 of record NZ_CP162795.1, on the reverse strand, counting down.
GACCGTTTCAACTTCGTCGGCGGCGAATACGCGTTCAACGAAAAGCGCACGATGATCGGCGTGTGGAATGCTCAGCTAAAGGACATCTATCAGCAACAGTATCTGCAACTGGTTCATAGCCAACCACTGGGTGACTGGACGCTGGGCGCCAATCTTGGCTACTTCTGGGGTCGCGAGGATGGCAGTGCCCGCGCAGGCGATCTGGACAACCGCACGTTCTCGGCATTGCTGTCGGCACGCTACGGCGGCAACACGTTTTACGTCGGTTTGCAAAAGCTCAGCGGCGATGATGCCTGGATGAGAGTCAACGGCACCAGCGGCGGAACCTTGGCCAACGACAGCTACAACAACAGCTACGACAATGCGCGGGAGAAATCCTGGCAACTACGCCATGACTACAATTTCGCCGTACTCGGCGTGCCCGGTCTGACCCTGATGAACCGTTACATCAGCGGCGACGACGTGCACAGCGGGGCCGTCACCGACGGTAAGGAATGGGGGCGCGAATCCGAGTTGGGCTACACACTGCAAAGCGGTGCGTTGAAGAACCTCAACCTGCGCTGGCGCAACTCGAGCATTCGCCGCGATTACAGCAGCAATGAGTTCGACGAGAATCGCTTGATCATCAGCTATCCGTTGAACCTGCTTTAAGCGCCTCAGCGGCCTGTGCCTGGATCACCTGGCGGATCATTTCCATCAACGCCTGCGCCACCGGTGAGTGCAGGCAGCCGCTGCGGTAGGTCAGACCAATGGCTCTGGCGGTCTGTTTCAACTCCAGCGGCAAAATGCACAACTCGCCGCTAGTGATTTCCTGTTCCAGTTGATGCGCTGAAACGGCCGCGAGCATGTCCGAGCGTAACAACAGACCGCGAATGATCGCCATGTCGGCGCTTTCCACCACCGGGGAAGGCGCCGGAATGCCGAAACCGGCGAAGCATTCCTCGAGCATCGTCCGCGCCGGTGAGCCAGCACGAGGCAATACCCAGCGCGCGTTGCCCAGATGATTCTGCAAATCGCCGTTGCCGCAGAGCGGATGATCACGCCGCGCAAGCACGACCATTTCTTCCGTCAGCAGTGACTCGCCGACCAGGTCGCTGGCATAGGTCGATGAACGCAGCGCACCCAAAATGAAATCCACATCGCCGGCACGCAACTCGGTCGCCAGCAGGTCGAAGGGACTTTCATTGGTGATCACTTGAATGCCGGGATGCTCTGCCATCAGGCGCACGATGGCCTCGGGCAGAATGCGCGTGCGGCCGAGGGGCAGGGCACCGACGTGCACAACACCGTGCAAGGCGCCGCGAAGGGCGGTGATGTCGGTGTCGATATGGCGCAACTCGTTCAGCGCACGGCGGATTGCAAACAGGATGTCATGACTGGCGCGGGTCGGCTGCAAGCCGCGTGGCGTGCGTTCGAACAGCGATTGGCCGCAGCCGTTTTCCAGCACTTTCAGCGTCGAACTGACGGCCGGTTGGCTCAGGCCCAGCAGACTGGCCACGGTCTGCATATGGTGGGTTTCACAGAGTTTGATGAACACTTGCAGGCGTCGCGCCTGGAACAGATAAAGCGGTTCAATCGCGGCTTTTTCGCCTAGGCCGAGCAATGTAGGCACGCTCCCAAGCTCCGCCAGCACCCGTCGCGCTCGGGGCAGCAAACGCTCTCCGAAATTGGTCAGACGCATACCGTTGGCATGGCGCTCGAACAGCATTACGCCCAGCCGTTCTTCGAATTCGGAAATGGAGCGGGTGACCACCGATTGCGCCCGGTACAGCGCGACTGAAGCCTTGGAGACGCTGCCGTGATCAGCCACGCGGACGAAGGCGCGCACGTGCATCAGGCTCGGCAGTTCAAGGTTTTCCATGGACAAGGGCTCTGCGGGTCGGCGAATTCGACGACTATGCCGCCGATGTTTTCGAGTGGCAATAAAAAAAACGCATACCTCGAACACTCGAACGCATTACTCCGTCGGCGGGGTGCGATGCGATGCTCTTTCGCAACGCTAAAGGAGAATCCGCAATGATCGATTCAACCAAAAACGCGCTGGTCGTCAGCGCCCACTCAGCCGATTTTGTCTGGCGTGCCGGTGGCGCCATCGCTCTGCATGCCCAGCAGGGTTACCACGTTCACATTGTCTGCCTGTCGTTCGGTGAGCGCGGCGAATCCGCCAAGCTGTGGCGCAAGGGCGAGATGAGCGAAGACAAGGTCAAAGCCGCACGTCGCGAAGAGGCTCAGGCCGCCGCCGATATTCTCGGGGCCAGTGTCGAGTTCTTCGATATCGGCGATTACCCGATGCGCGCCGACAAGGAAACCTTGTTCCGCCTTGCCGATGTGTTCCGCCGGGTGCAACCGGAGTTCGTCCTCAGTCACTCGCTCAAGGACCCGTACAACTACGATCACCCGCTGGCCATGAACCTGACGCAGGAGGCGCGCATCATCGCCCAGGCCGAAGGCTATAAACCGGGTGAGAAAATCGTCGGCGCACCGCCGGTCTACAGTTTCGAGCCGCACCAGCCCGAGCAATGCGAATGGCGCCCCGATGTATTGCTCGACATCACGGAGGTCTGGGACAAGAAGTACGCGGCCATCCAGTGCATGGCCGGTCAGGAACATTTGTGGGAGTACTACACGCGCGTTGCCCTGCAGCGCGGTGTGCAAGCCAAACGTAATGTCGGGATCACCTCAACCCGCAACATCGTCTATGGCGAGGGTTATCAGAGTATTTTCCCGCGTGTCACGGAGAATCTGGGATGAGCGAACATATCGGCAAGACTGGCGTTGTCGTGCGCAATATTCAGCGGGCCGAAGCGGCGCTGGTCGATGAGTTGAATCGCTTCGGGGTGGCGACTATTCATGAAGCACAAGGCCGCAAAGGACTGTTCGCGGCTTCGATCAGACCAATTCAACAAGGCTCGGTAATCAGTGGTTCAGCCATCACGGTACTCGTCGCTCCGGGCGACAACTGGATGTTCCATGTGGCCGTCGAACAATGCCGGCCCGGTGATATTCTGGTGGTTGCGCCGAGTTCACCTTGCACAGACGGCTACTTCGGCGACCTTTTGGCCACCTCGCTCAAGGCTCACGGCGTTCGGGCGCTGGTAATTGATGCGGGCGTGCGCGACACCCACACCCTGCGCGAAATGGGCTTCCCGGTCTGGTCCCGCGCCATCAGCCCCCAAGGCACAATCAAAGAAACCCTGGGCTCGGTCAACCTGCCGCTGGTGTGCGGCGGGCAACTGGTGCACCCGGGTGATGTGGTGGTTGCGGATGACGATGGTGTTGTGATCGTGCGACGTACCGAGGTGCAGCAAGTCGTCGAAGCCAGTCGCGCCCGGGCCGACCTGGAGGAACAGAAGGCCTTGCGCTTGGCCAAGGGCGAACTGGGTCTGGACATCTACAACATGCGCGCGCGCTTGGCGGAAAAGGGTTTGCGTTACGTCGACAATCTTGAAGAGCTGGGAGACTGAGCATGGCGCAGACCCGCATTCCCTGTCTGTTGATGCGCGGCGGTACGTCGAAAGGCGCTTACTTTCTGGCCGACGATTTACCGCAAGAGCCTGCGCTGCGAGACCGCGTGTTGCTGGCGGTGATGGGCTCGCCGGATGCGCGGCAGATCGACGGCATTGGCGGTGGTGATTCACTGACCAGCAAAGTGGCGATCATCAGACCGTCAAGCCGCGCGGGTGCAGATGTCGATTACCTTTTCGCCCAGGTGCTGGTGGATGAGCCGCGCATCGATTACGGTCAGAACTGCGGAAACATCCTCGCCGGTGTCGGCCCGTTCGCCATCGAGCGCGGGTTGGTGGCGGCGATAGCCGACGTCACCCCAGTGCGGATCTACATGGAAAACACCGGACAGATCGCCATCGCCCATGTACCAACCTCTGATGGTGAGGTGCGCTATGACGGCGACGCGCGTATCGACGGCGTGCCAGGACAGGCCGCACCATTGATTGTCGAATTCAAGGATATCGCTGGCGCCAGTTGCGGCGCCCTGTTGCCGACCGGCAGCGCCCGGGACGTGATCGACGGCGTTGAAGTGACCTGCATCGATAACGGCATGCCCGTAGTGCTGATCAACGCGCAAGAGCTTGGTTGCAGTGGCTATGAGAGTCCTGCGCAACTCGACGTCAATGCTTCACTGAAACAGCGTCTGGAGTCCATTCGACTGCAAGCGGGGGGACGTATGAACCTGGGAGATGTGAGCCAGCGCAACGTGCCGAAGATGTGCTTGATTGCACCACCGCAAATAGGTGGGGCCATCAGCACACGCAGTTTCATTCCCCATCGATGCCACACCAGCATTGGTGTGTTTGGCGCCGTCAGTGTAGCTGCTGCCAGCCTAATTGAAGGCAGTGTTGCGGAGGGCATGGCAGTTGTGGAGGAAGGTGATATGAAGCGCTTGTCGATCGAACACCCGACGGGCGAGTTTACTGTTGAAGTACGGTTAAAGGATGGGAAAATAGCGGGCTGCGGGTTGATGCGCACCGCCAGACTTTTAATCAGCGGCATCGTATTCGTTCCGTCAGGTCTATGGCGTGATAGGCCAATCGGTTAAATTCGACCCTCCAATTAAGATCAACCGAGCGATCCTGTAGACACGGTTGTTAGTTTTGGTTGCGGAAACCGAACAAATCATGCGGAAAGGATTTACGAAATCCGCGATTACAATCGCGTACCTCACAAACGACAAAGCCCTGAATAATCATGGCTTTGTCGTATCAAATACGGATGAGGCGGTGGGATTCGAACTCATGGACTTGTTACAGTTGACTGTTTCAATTCCATGACTATAACAAGTAGTTTCAATGGGTTATGGCCCAAAGTATTCCGCTTTGATCGTGTGCAAATGTCACTCGGTACGGTCGCTAACGGGCCAGAGTGTGTAAAAATGTCAGATTGGGTTTTCAGGACATCGAAAATGCTCTAGAAAAAATCGTAGAGACAGGAATTTTCGAGTCTGGCGACATCGTGGATCAGTATGCTCTGGAAGCAGCTCTAACTTAGCTCTGGATTATTTCCGCGCTCATTGCCTGTGCCGACTGAACGGCATCGCTAGACTGCCATCTACGGCGACTGACTCATGTCGACCCAAAGCTGCCATCACTGCTTACGACAATCGATTTAGAACAGACATCGAGACTAGTAGAGTAGAGCCTACACTCTATTGCTACTGATCAAAACAGTTCGTGCGATGGTGGTTGCGAGCAGTAGCGTATGACTTTTCCGAGAAGGGGCTGTCGAACCTTAGGTTGGGGGCATCCTTTTCAAACCATCCAAAGCATGCCCTCAGATGTGCCCCCAATGTAGCAATCCACTGGAAGTGAATGGAGCTCCATGGTTTGTGGAAAGGCAGAAATGATCAGCCGAACAGCCTGCCCGACGACACCTAAAGACTTTCAGGGTCGCCAAAAAACATCTGAATCCGTGACCGCAACCACCGCTCACCCGGATCGTTATCCTGCGACCCACGCCACGCCATATGCAGCTCAAAGCTGCGCACCGGCAACGGCGGGTCCTCCGCCCGCAGGCCTCCCGCCGAGGTCAGCGCCTCGGCCGCATAATCCGGCACGGTTGCCAGAATATCCGTGCCTGCCAGCAAAGTACCCAGGCCGTTGAACTGCGGCACGGCCAGTACTACATGGCGTTTGCGGTCGAGTTTCTCCAGTTCTTCATCGATAAACCCGCTCAAGTCACCGGCAAACGACACCAGCGCATGGGGGCGGGCGCAGAAGTCGTCCAGGCTCAGGGAGCCCGGTACGCTGTCGGCGCGCAGCAGTTTGGGCAGGCTGCGGCGCAACACTTTGCGTTTGGCGTTGGCCGGCAGGTCGGCGGTGTAGCTGACGCCGATGGAGATTTCGCCGGACGCCAGCAGGCCGGGCATCAGGATGTAGTTGACGCGGCGTACTACCAGCACAATGCCGGGGGCTTCGGCGCGCAGGCGTTTGAGCAGTTGGGGCAGCAGCGCGAATTCAACGTCATCGGAAAGGCCGATGCGGAACACCGCAGTGCTGGTGGCCGGGTCGAACTCGGCGGCGCGGCTGACGGCGGTGGAAATAGAGTCCAGCGCCGGGGAGAGCAGGGCGAAGATTTCCACTGCCCGGGCCGATGGCTCCATGCTGCGGCCGGTGCGCACGAACAAGGGGTCATCAAACAGCCCGCGCAGGCGTGACAAGGCCGCGCTGATGGCCGGCTGGCCGAGGAACAATTTCTCGGCAGCGCGGGTCACACTGCGCTCATGCATCAAGGTTTCGAATACGATCAAGAGGTTAAGGTCGACACGACGCAGGTCGTTACGGTTCATCTTGTGTCCTGGAAGAGTCAGCAAACTTGACGAGAGCGGCCATATGTAAACAATGGCCGGCATGAATCTTACGGGGAAAGGCTGGTACTCTGCACAGGATAATTGAGTTTTCCTACGATAGCTGAGGTCTATCCCTCACATGCGGAATCAATGACAGGCATGTCGACTATTAATGGCGACCGGTGGCCTTAGCCGGAAAGCCCAGATAGAGTTCATGGCATTAGAGGTTACTTTGACGAGGTTTGCGATGTCCCGCACGATCCGTTTTCACAAGTTTGGTCCGGCCGAGGTGCTCAAATGCGAAGAGCATGCAGCCGCGCAGCCCGCACCGGGCGAAGTGCAGGTGCGTGTCGAAGCGATTGGCATCAGCTGGTATGACATCCTGTGGCGCCAGAACCTGGCGTCTTCCCATGCACGCCTGCCGTCCGGCCTTGGTCATGAGATGGCCGGTGTCGTGGTCGCTGTAGGCGATGGCGTGGATGATTTGGCTGTGGGCGATAAGGTGGCCAGTTTTCCGGCCGAGAGCCCCAATGATTACCCGGTGTATGGCGAGCAGATCGTCCTGCCCCGTTCGGCCTTGACCCGGTATCCGGATGTCTTGAGCCCTATCGAGGCGAGCGTGCACTACACGCCGCTATTGATTGCCTACTTCGCGTACGTGGATCTGGCGCGGGTCAAGCCTGGGCAATTTGCCCTGGTGACGGACGCCAGTCACTGCGCCGGGCCGTCCTTTGTGCAACTGGGCAAAGCGCTGGGCATACGGGTGATTGCCGCCACCAAAGACAGTGATGAGCGTGAATACCTGCTGTCCCTCGGTGCGGAGAAAGTCATCGTCACCGAAGAGCAGGACTTGCTGATGCAGATCAACAAGTTCACCGACAACCGTGGTGTTGACGTGGTGTTTGACGGTTTGGGCGGCCCGCAGATGTCGTTGCTTGGCGATGTGCTCGCACCGCGTGGCAGTCTGGTGCTGTATGGCTTGCAGGGCGGCAACCAGACACCGTTCCCGGCCTGTGCAGCGTTCCAGAAGAACATTCAGTTCTTTGTGCACTGTATCGGCAATTTCACCGGCAAGCCTGAACTGGGCATCATCCAGGACCAGGTCGCCTTGCAGCGAGCGCTGAGGGACATCAACCAACTGACTGCCGACCGTGTGCTGGTACCGTTGAAAACCACCGTGTTTCCGTTCAATCAGTTCGTGGAAGCGCATCGCTACATGGACGAGTGCCCGTGCCGCGAGCGCGTTGCGTTGCAGGTTGAGGCTGTTTAGCCTGTAGGAATATTCTCAAAAAAGTATTTCTTACACCTGTCGCATGGGGCAAAAGCGCCATTTGACAGGCTGCAGCGGTGTTACCCTTCAGCTGCAAGACGGGTACTTTAACCCCTGAAATCTGATCTTTTCACTCACGCCGCCCTGAAATCCAGTGCGGCGTCTTTGTGTGCGCGTGACTTATAGGCCGGTAGTTATTCATCTGCACTGCTTTTCGGCAGGGTTCTGTATCTATTAATCATTATTCCAGCACTGATAATTGCGCCTTCACTTTCATCTCAAGGACTGAGCGATGATTGAATATCCGATACCGCTATTGCGAGTAGTTGAGACTGATCTCGCGGCAAGCGCAGGACGCCAGGGGAATACATTTGCCCATGTAAAACCTCAATACAATAAGTTTGAAAGTTGGTCGCAGTTATTTGTAAGACGCTTCCTTAACTGGTTGCTCAGGTATGTGTAAGAGTTTGTCGGAAACATCCTAGGGTCGCGATCCAGTTTGCCGATGGCCAGTAAATACGGGGTTTTTAAGCCTTTTCAGGGGGCGATCCTAATACGATGGACCTGATGTCATTTTGTTGCGTGGTGCTAGTGTCTAGTCATTGGCGCACAGGGCTGCGCGCGAATTTCTTACACGTGTAATAGGTCGAGCAAATACTGTCAGCAGTTGCTTGAAACTGATATCCAAACTCAGGTAATAGAATGATGAGCACTATTCACGAACAAGCTATGACGTATGTTTATCAGCAAGTTCTACAACGCCTGATCGGGCACTTTTCTCGTGCAGAGCGAACGGCACTCCAGTTATTGGTCCAGCGAATCGTGGTGGCGGCAGGCGGCATGGAGCAAGTGGGGGGTTACAAAGTGCTGGTGGCCCATGGTGGCGGCAAAGTGAGTAGCTACACATTGGCCTTGCTGCGGGCTGCCCAATTGACCATCGCCGGCCGAGCCCCGCGAACCTTTCACTTGCGGGTCGCGACATTGCGGCATGCGGGAATGACCCAGGGCATGCTCGACGACCTCAATCAGGGCTATGGGCGCCTGTTTCTGCATGATGATCCAAGGGTTGAGCTGCTGATGGTAGACAACCAGGAAGTGACACCCTTCAACCATTTGCGACCTGCGTCTACGATTGGGCGAGAAATCAGCCAGCGCAACATGTTGATGATCGGCCACCTGAGCGCCGGTGACTGCCGTGCCACATTAAGCAGTGATACCTACTTGGCGCTTGGGGATTTCTACCAACGCGTCACTGCCTGGGATGGCGGGGTCCATGCACTGGTCAGTGGCGATTCCCCGCGTAAACAAAGCCAGCTTCTTGCCTGGCTCAAGAACACAGCACGCGGCGCGGGTATCGCGATCTCGGACACTTGGCCGTCGTCGCTCACCGGGCTGTTCGCGCGCATGGACGAATGGAGTACCGCTTATTACGGTGACGTCTACGGAGAGCACTATGGGGTGAGTGACGACCCCAGCAAGAACGGCCATCGTCACTTGGCTTACATTGGTGTTGCCGATTTGCTGGACGACGTCGACCTGCCATCTTCGCCCATGCTCAACGAGTTCATGGCCTTCACGCCTGACCCGCAGGGTTTTCACTTCAGCCATCCTTCCTATTCCAATCCCCTGCTGATGGCGCACCTGCGTGGGTTGCAGGCCCAATGTCTACGGGACCTGGATTATCAAGAGGGCGTGCAAGAGTTTATCCGGCAGGCCGCACGCCATATGCCCGAGGCGTTGCTCGCGCAGGTGAGGAGCAGTGAAGGGCGCAGCCTGTCGAGCACCTACGCTCAACAGTTCTTTGGCTTGGACGAGACGCAATTGATTTGCCTGTTGTTTTCACCTTTTGTCCATCATGGTGAACGGCTGGAAGGCTATTTGCGACAATGCCATCCGGGCATGCTGGTGGCCTTGCCTGAACTGCACAAAGCCCTGCAGGGCAAACCGTCTGCCGACATGCTGCAACAGTGGGTCACCGATACCAGCGGTTTACCGATGCCTTTGTTGCAACACCTCTATCGCAAGCGTGCGCTGGGCTACTCAAGTGGCAAACTGCGCAGTGCTGACACCATGGCAGAGGGCAGCGCGCAGGCCTGTCAATCGTCCGGGCGATGACGCTGCGCGGCGAACGACAGGCGGATTTCGCGTATCAGGCGGTCTATCGCTACATGATCAACCTGATCAACGAAGTCAGTACCGATACACGAGTAAAACTGCCATCCCTGCGGCAATTGGCGGGACGCTTGAACGTGTCGATCTCGACGGTCCAGTATGCCTACTCGTTGCTTGAAAAAGAGGGCAGGGTTTATTCGGTGGCTAAATCGGGTTATTACGCCTGGCCACTCTCGGCAAATCCGCTGGCGGGCACCAGCGGTGATCCGCTTGATCGGCTCTACGCAGCGGCGCGGCGCCCTGGCATGGTGGTGCTCAGCGGAGATGAACCCGCGCTGCTGGCCTCGCTGGATGGCACGCTGTTGCGTCTGGAGCGCGAACTCGTCCGCCAATATCCGCGGTATTTGCAACCCTGGTCCCAGCCTTGCGGTGTCTGGGAGCTGCGCGCAGCGTTGGCGGCGCGCTATACGTCGTCGCCCACCCGCTGCTGGCAGGCCGATGATGTCTACATCGGTCCCGACCTGCGCGGTGTATTGGACATCCTCATCGAAGTATTGGGCCTGAGGGGGGCGCCGGTGATTGTGGAATCGCCTTGCGATTGGTTGGTCCTGCGCCTGCTCCAGGATGCCGGGGTGCGTGTTATCGAGCTGCCCTGGACACCGGACGGGCGACTGGATCTGGTGAACCTCGATCACTTGTTAAGCGCTGAGTCGGTGCGTCTGGTGTTGCTGTCATCAAGGGTCAGCTTGCCGGCCGGGGTTTCCATGCCACCCCAAGATCGCCTGGCCCTTGCACAATTGCTCGATCAATACGGTTGCTGGCTGCTGGAAAACGACACCTTTGGCGAGTTGGGTTTCGACGAGCCGCAGGCTGCACTACGCGAGCTGGTGAACCCTGAACGATTGATGGTGTTTTCCTCCTTCGAGAAAGTGTTGGGTTCGGAAGCGCCCTATGGCTATCTGCTGTCTCGGCGTATGAACAACGAATTGCAGCGCCATTTCCTGCTGCGCTCCTTTCGTTTATCACCGATCCGTCAGCGCGCCATTGCGCGCCTTTATCACAGCGGGCGGATCGACCAGCACCTGCGTGGGCTGCGCCTGCAGTTACGCCTGCAGGCGGACGAAATGTGCGAGCGCCTGGACCGGGACCTGAGCGACCAAATGACCTACCGTGCGCCAGCTGCCGGCGCAGCGTTCTGGTTGCGCTCCATAAGAACCGTCGATATGCGCCAGGTATTCCAGCGCCTGCTTTCCCAGCAAGTGGTGATTGCCCCCGGCGAACTGTTCAGTGTCAATGGCCTGCATCAGCAGCATTTGCGCCTGAGCCACACCTTTCAGGGGCAACCGGACCTGAATGTCGTCCTGGCGGCGCTAAGCGAAGCATTGCGTCAGGCACAGATGGGATGATTGCGTGAAGTTTCTTTGACTGTTGTAGGATCGATAACGTCGCGAAGCAGTCCAACACTCAGTAAACTGCCGTTTTTTTCCCGAATCCTTCTTTCCGAGGTTTATGCATGACAATCAGTCCTTTTGCGGGCAAGCCGGCGCCAGCCCAGTTGCTGGTGGATATCCCGCGACTGGTCACGGCCTACTACACTGGCCAGCCTGATGCAGCAATCTCCACCCAACGCGTGGCGTTCGGTACCTCCGGCCACCGTGGCAACTCGTTTGAACTGAGCTTCAACGAATGGCATGTACTCGCCATCAGCCAGGCTATCTGCCTGTACCGCGAAGCCCAAGGCATCAACGGCCCGCTGTTTGTGGGGCTGGACACCCACGCACTGTCGACACCTGCCGGTGCCAGCGCGCTGGAAGTGCTGGCCGCCAATGGCGTGCACGTGATGCTGGCTGAGGGCGATGAGTACACGCCGACGCCGGCGATTTCCCACGCGATCATCTGCTACAACCGTGGCCGCACCAGCGGCCTGGCCGACGGCATCGTCATCACGCCGTCGCACAACCCGCCGCAGAGTGGCGGATACAAGTACAACCCGCCCAATGGTGGCCCGGCCGACACCCACGTCACCAAGTGGATCGAAGCCAAGGCCAATGAGTTGCTGGCCAACAAACTGGCCGGGGTCAAACGCATCACCCACGCCCAGGCCCTCAAGGCTGACACCACCCATCGTCATGACTACCTCAACACCTATGTGGCTGATCTGGTCAATGTGATCGACATGGACGCCATTCGTAGCGCCGACCTGCGCCTGGGCGTGGATCCGCTGGGCGGAGCAGGGGTGCGCTACTGGTCGGCGATTGCCGAACACTACCGGCTGAACCTGGAGGTGGTGAATACCGAGGTCGACGCGACTTTCCGGTTCATGTGTGTTGACTGGGACGGCCAGATCCGCATGGACCCGTCCTCCAGCTACGCCATGCAAGGCCTGATTGGTCTCAAGGAGCGTTTCGACGTTGCCTTCGCCTGCGACCCGGACCACGATCGCCACGGCATCGTCACCCCGTCCGGCGGCCTGTTGGCGCCGAACAATTACCTGGCGGTGTCCATCGACTATCTGTTCCAGAACCGTCCTGACTGGCGCGCGGACGCCGCCGTGGGCAAGACTGTCGTCAGCAGCGGCTTGATCGATCGCGTTGCCGCCCGCATTGGCCGTCGTCTGTACGAAGTGCCAGTAGGCTTCAAGTGGTTTGCCGATGGCCTGTTCGACGGTTCGTTGGGCTTTGGTGGCGAAGAAAGCGCCGGTGCTTCGTTCCTGCGCAAGGACGGCACGGTCTGGAGCACGGACAAAGACGGCTTGATCCCGGCGCTGTTGGCCGCGGAAATGACCTCGCGCAAAGGCCAGGACCCGAGCCAGATCTACCGCGGCCTGACGGACGCCCTGGGCGAACCGTTCGCGATTCGTGTGGATGCCAAGGCTACTCCCGCGCAGAAAGCCCTGCTGGGTAAGTTGTCGCCGGACCAGGTCACGTCTACCGAATTGGCCGGGGAGAGCATCCAGCAGATCCTCAGCCATGCGCCGGGCAATGACCAAGCGATCGGCGGGTTGAAGGTGATGACCGAAAACGGCTGGTTCGCCGCGCGCCCATCTGGCACCGAGGATATCTACAAGATCTACGCCGAGAGCTTTATCGGTGAGGATCACCTCAAGCAATTGGTGGAAGAGGCGCAGGTGTTGGTAGACGGTGCTATCAGCCAATAACTGATCCTGTGTAGGAACTTGGGGGACGTCGGCAAGCACTCGACGTTCCCCAGCTCCAACAGGGTCAGGCGAGGTCGACCAACACAATTTCGCTGTCTTCAACCGCTGTCACTCGCAACACCTGCTCGTCTTCAACCGCCACACCATCTCGAGCTTGTGCACGCAAGCCATTGACTTCAATGAGTCCGGTCGCCGGCACCAGATACGCCCGACGCCCGTTGTCCAGCCGGTATTCGGCAGTTTCTCCAGCCCTCAGGTTCGCCGCCACCAGCCGTGCATCCGCACGAATGCGCAAGCTCTCGCTGTCCCCGGCCTTGCCACTGGCCAGCGTCACAAAGCCCTCGCGTTCACCCTTGGGAAACGGCTTGGCACCCCAAGACGGCGGTAAGCCGGCCTCGTTCGGAATGATCCAGATCTGGAAAATCTGGGTCGGCGTGTCTTCCAGGTTGTACTCGCTGTGGGCGATCCCGGTGCCTGCGCTCATCACCTGTACATCACCGGCTTCGGTGCGACCCTTGTTGCCGAGGTTGTCGGCATGGCTGATCGCGCCTTCACGCACGTAGGTGATGATTTCCATGTCGCGGTGCGGATGCTGCGCGAAGCCAGTGCCCGGCGCGATAATGTCATCGTTCCATACCCGCAGGTTGCCCCAGTGCATGCGCTCGGGGTCGTGGTACTCGGCAAACGAGAAGTGGTGATGAGCGTCAAGCCATCCGTGGTGGGCGCCGCCCAGGGATTTGAAAGGTCGAAGTTCAAGCATGATCGTCTCCTGTGAATGGCTCTATGATCCTGCAGCTCATAATCGATAAAAAGCGTAAAAACTGCCTTATTCCTATCGGCTAATTAGATTGGTCGCTGGGGTTTTGACTTTCAGTTCATCGCCTAACTGCATGACTGCAAAGCAATTGGCTGGAACTCGGCGTCGATTCCGGCGACCATGGCGCACTTGTCTGAACCCAGCTCATCGCAGGAGTCCGCGTGTCGCAACAAAAGCCTGATCTTCCTCCCGAACTGCGCCCTTTGGCTGAAATGCCGCTATTCAAACGCTTGGCTGCACGCCTGTTTGGCCATGGTCTGACGCGTCTGCGCGCCCAGCACCGGTTCTCCTGGTTGCACGGGCAGGCCGACGGTTTTCGCAGCGGGCATGAGGCGGGCGTGGAGTATGGCTACCGCGAAGGTAAGGCCGAGGGCATCGAGGAAGGTCGTCAGGTGCTATTGATTCGTGACTTCCGCCCGGATGAACACCGAGCGCCGGGCGTGGATGACAGTCTGTTCGATGATTGGCGCCTGCCGCTTACCGCCGAGCTGAAGAAACGCATGAAGGCCGACGTTGCGCGATTGCTGCCGGCTCATGCCCAGCCCAGCGCGGCGCAATGGAAGATGATTTTCAGCGAAACGCCTTCAACCTCAGTGATCGCCGGGGCCGGTGCCGGCAAATCCACGTCGCTGGTGTTGCGCATTTTGCTGCTCACCCATTACCTGGGCTTTGAGCTGAGCTCGATGACGGTGGTGACCTTCACCCGTGAATCGCGCAAGGACTTCATCAACAAACTCATGGAAATTCTCAACCTGTGGGGCCAACCCCTGGGTGTGAAAGAAGCCCAAGCCGTGGTGCGTACCTTTCACTCGCGCATTCTGCCCATGGTGCGCAGCCTCCCGGGCTTTGAGCGCCTGCAAGCCTTCGAAAACCTGAACTCGGGTTTTGAAGACGCCGACAGCAACCCCTTCGACCTGCGTATCAACGAAGCCCAGCGCCAGCAGATGAATGCCTGCTATCACCGGCTGCACAGGGAACACCCACGGTTCCGTGAGCTGATTGCGCCGCTGGCGCGCCACGGCCTGCAGCTAAAGGCGTTGGAGCGCGATCACCCGGATGTGCAAAAACGCGTGGCTGTTACTGAGCTGGCCGCCAAGCGCGATGAAGAACTCTGCGATGTGATTGAGGACCTGTGGTTCCGTGCAGGTGCGTGGCCGATCAAGGGCATTGAACCCAACCGCCAGACCATAGAAATCAACGGCGCGCAATTTCACTGCCATGGCTATATCCCCGAGCTGGATGCCTGGGTAGTGCTGGGCTTCGATTCACGGGAAAACCCGCAGACCAGCCGACCTCACTCAAAGCTTTCGGTGCGCGCAGAGTGGGCGGTAAAGCGCACGTTGTTTCAAGCTTTCTGTCATAAGCCATTGATATGGTTGGATAGTTATGAATCATCAAAGCGTCTGCTGAGCAGTGTGGCCGGTGACGCCACGGCCGGCCCCGGCTTTGATTACAAGGTCAAAGGCGAGTTGGCGTCAGCGCCGCTGCTGGACAGTTTCGTCGCGGCCGCCGGATTTATCGAGAACCTCGGCCTGGACGTACCCACTGCTGTCGGGCAGATGAGCTTTGCCAAGGATGACCCGGACCGCTTCTTCTTTGAAGCCTTGAGCATCTTCTGGAAGGCCTTGGAAGATCACCTGCTGGACCAATCGCCACCGATCATGACCTATAACCGGATGTTCTCGCTGTTCGGCGAAAACACCCCGGAAAACCTCAAGCTGCTCAGTGATCCGCTGCTGCGGCCGCTGTCGCACCTGATGATCGACGAGTTCCAGGACGTTTCGCCGCAGATTGTCTCGTGGATCCGCGCCAGCCTGCGCGAGATCCGCAGCCGTGGCCCTGCGATGCATATCGGGCGCGGCGCCCAGCGCTCATCGTTGCTGTGTGTAGGGGATGACTGGCAGTCGATCTATGGCTGGCGGGGCAGTTCGCCCAAGTACTTCATGGCCTTCGACAAGGAGTTCCCATCGCCGTCTACTACCCGCGTGATGCTGGGCGAGAACTACCGCAGTCACCAACACATCATTGATGCGGCCGAGCACATCGTGCGCGCCGCACCGGCGATTCCTGGCAAGAAAGCCAAGGCCAGTGGCGCGCCCCAGGCCTTGGTACCGGTCAAGGTGCTGGAACGGGACGACGCGGCATTGGGTCGGCAGCTGTCGGAGCATTACCAGAAGGGCGATTCGATCTTGATGCTTTATCGAAAAAGTAGCGATAAATCATTGATTCAAGAGCATATTAGCTCTGTAGTTAATGTGGATTCTAGCTTGCCGCCCCAGGCACGCAGGCTGAAGCAATTGACCTATCACAGTGCGAAGGGCCTGCAGGCGGACGCGGTGTTTATGCTTGGGGATTGCCAGCATGTCACCAGCTCGCCGTATAAAAACCAAGTATACCGGATGGCGGGCCTGGGCAATGCTGGCGACAGCGAGCCCTATGACAATGCGCAAAAGGACGAAGTGCTGCGCCTGGCCTATGTGGGCATCACCCGCGCCGTGAGCCATTGCTATTGGTACGTGGAAAAGCCCGAAGGCCAGGCAGTGAATGTGCCCAAGGCGTCGGAGCGGGTGGATGGCAAAAAAGCCTTCTTCGATGATCAACGCAACTGAGGGTGCACCGCAGCTAGCCTGTGAGCGGGCTTGCGAGTCAGGCCCTCAGGGACTGCGGCGGCACAAACGACTCCAGCTCATCCTCCACCGCTTCGATGATGCGTTCCACATCGGCGGCATTCATTACTGTGGCGCAGGGGATGCCGGCGATGGCGATCAGCGTCTCGCCGCTGGCGCGGTTGAACAATCGAACGATCATGCTGCCGGGCGCATCCATGCTGCCCTCAAAGCCCATCGGATGGAAATGCCAGCGCATCAACTGGCAGGCGTTGGGGAACGTCACTTTGTTCATGTTGCCCACCTTGTTCATAGAGCGCTTCCTTTAGCTCGTGGCAGGGGGGCCATGACCTTCACTGGTCATGGCGTTCAAGCATTCAAAATAGCATCCGTTCGTAATCGCAAGGTGACTTTTTCGACCCCGTCTGGCGGTTGTTTTGCGTTAGGTTGATACAGGTCATGTCCTGCTTGAGGTTGGGCAATAGGCCATTAGTCAGAAGAGCCCACTGGCCATTGAAGACTCCGGCAAAATTCGGCAATCTTCACGGTTTACCCGCCGCAGAGCCCTCCATGCCTGACATCGCTCCAGACGATGATTCCCAGCAATCCCACGCCACACGCGAGCTGGTGCTACGCCACCACCTGTGTTGGCGCCGTCGGGACCTGGAGGGCGTAATGTCCTACTACCATCCGGACATCCAGTACCACGACTTTTTCCAGAACCGTGTCGTCGGTTACGCCGAGTTGCGTGAATACCTGCAAGCCAGCATGCCGCGTGAGGCCGACGAAGCGATCGAGCACAGTGATCGCATCCGCGCCGATGGCGACACCGCGTTCATCCAGTACCGCATCACCTTGCGTGGCGGTCACGGGCTGGTGTCATTCCGCACCAGCGAAGCCATCACGGTACGTGACGGGCTGATCTGGCGGGTCAATGAATACGCGTCCCTGGTGCATGAGCAGCCCGCCCAGGCCGCGCGGCCTTCGGTCAGCCGCCTGGGCTTGTCGCCCCAGCAGTTGGGGCACATGGCCAATGACCTGCAGCAGTACTTCCAGCACAAACAACCCTACCTGGACCCGGAACTGGACCTGCAGCGGGTTTCAAAGGAATGTGGCTACAGCCGCAATCAGATTTCCTACCTGCTGAACCAGGTGCTGGGGCAAAGCTTCTATCGCTACGTCAACCAGGCCAGGCTCCAGCACTTGCTGGCGGCGCTGGACAAGGCCGTCCCGCCGATAAAGGTCGACGATCTGGCATTCGCCGCGGGTTTCAACTCGCTGTCGGCGTTCTACAGCGCGTTCCGCCAGCACACCGGCCAGTCGCCCAAGGCCTACGTCAAACAAATTTCCCTGCGTGCACGCGCGCAAGACAGGCCCTGACACCGCGCTCTAGGATCCAACCTATCGAAACGAGGTAGGGGATCCCGGCATGCCGGCATGGCGCAACATCAGCTTATGGATGGACCAGTTGGACGAGCCGCTGCACGCGCGGCCGTCGCTGGAACATGACCTGGACGTCAACGTGGCCATTATCGGCGCCGGCTATACGGGGCTGTGGACCGCGTACTACCTGAAACGCCAGGCGCCCGAACTGAACATCGCGATCATCGAAGCCCAGACCGCCGGCTTTGGTGCCTCCGGACGTAACGGTGGCTGGTTGATGGGTAACGTGCTGGGTGAAGACCGCCTGTTGGCCGGCCTGAGGCCAGAACAACGCCGCGCCTCGTTTGACCTGCTGCATGCCATCCCCGATGAAGTGGCCCAGGTGCTGGCGCGTGAAGGCATCGACTGCGACTACCGCAAGGGCGGCGCCCTTTACTGCGCCGCGCGTTACCCTGAGCAGGAAGTCAGCCTGCGTCGCTACTTGGACAAGCTCTACGCCCAGGGCCTGACCGAAGCCGACTATCGCTGGCTCAGTCCGCCACAACTGGCCGAACAGATTCGCATCGCCAAGCCTTATGGCGGTATCTATGCGCCGCACGTAGCGACTATCAACCCCGCCAAGCTGGTGCGCGGGCTGGCGCGGGTGGTCGAGCGCATGGGCGTGACGATCTACGAAAACAGCCCGGCCACGCACTGGCAGTCGGGCAGTGTGCGCACGGCCAAGGCCAGTGTTCGTGCTGCCTGGGTGGTGCCGGCAGTGGAGGGCTATGCCAACACCTTGCCGCTTTTGGGCCGTTACCAACTGCCGGTGCAAAGCTTGATCGTCGCCACCGAGCCGTTGCCGGCCAGTACCTGGGAGGCAATCGGCCTGAGCCATGGCCAAGCCTTTGGCGAAAGCAGCCGCCAGGTTACCTATGGCCAGCGTACGGCGGACAACCGCCTGGTGTTCGGCGCCCGTGGCGGTTACCAGTTTGCCGGGAAGCTGCGCCACGACTTCGATCTGACTGACAGCGAGGTCGAGCTGCGTCGCTACCTGTTCGGTGAGCTTTTCCCACAGCTCAAGCACGTGAACATTACCCATTCCTGGGGCGGCAACCTGGGCATGTCGCGCAATTTCCGACCGCACATGCTGTGCGACCACAAAACCGGCATCGCGCTCTCGGGCGGGTATGGCGGCGAGGGCGTCGGCGCCACCAACCTGGGTGGCCGCACCCTGGCCGACCTGATCCTGGGCCGCGACACTGCGCTGATCCATCAACCCTGGGTGATCCGCGACCGTGGCCTGGACGCACTCAAGCCCTGGGAACCCGAACCCTGCCGCTGGCTGGGCTACAACGCGATCATTCGCAGTTTCGTCCATGAAGACCAGGTGTTGGCCAACCCCAATACCGCCCCTTGGCGCCGCAAGCTGGCGACCGGCGTGGCCGGGTTCATGGAAGGTTTCATGCACTAAGTCGTTTCACTTACACGGGAAAACCCATGAGCATCACTCAATTCAAAGACACGCTGAACGCCCACCTGCCGGACTCGTCGCCCGTCGCCGTGCCCCTGGGTGAGCCCATCGCCGTGGCCTCGACCCTGAGCGTCGAGCGCAACGACGGTGTCGAGACCGGCATCTGGGAATGCACCCCAGGCGTCTGGCGTCGACAGATCAAATCCCAGGAGTTTTGTCACTTTATCCAGGGCCGCTGCACCTTTACCCCTGACAACGGTGAAGTCGTCCACATAGAAGCCGGTGATGCACTGATGTTGCCGGCCAACAGCACCGGTATCTGGGATATCCAGGAGACCGTGCGCAAGACCTACGTGTTGATTCTGTAACGCTTTGATCCTTGATCGCCTGCCATAAAAACAGCCCTAAAACCGCCAGGAAATCGAACCATGAAAGCCATTGCCCTGTTGCCCTTGATGTTGGTGGCCTCTATCGGCCAGGCCGCCGAGACGGTGAAAATCTACAACTGGTCGGACTACATTGCGCCGGACACCACCAAGAACTTCCAGAAAGAAACCGGCATCGGTTTCACCTACGATGTGTACGACAGCAATGAAACCCTGGACGGCAAGTTGATGACCGGTCAATCCGGCTACGACGTGGTGTTCCCGTCCAACCATTTCATGGCCCGGCAGATCCAGGGCGGCGCGTTGAAGAAGCTCGACAAGAGCCAGTTGTCCAACTGGAAGAACCTCAACCCGGTGCTGCTCAAGGCCCTGGAAAACAACGATCCGGGCAATGCCCATGGCTTCCCGTACCTGTGGGGCAGCACCGGCATCGGCTACAACATCGATAAGGTCAAGGCGGTCTTGGGTGACAACGCGCCGGTCGATTCCTGGGACTTGATCTTCAAGCCGGAGAACATGGCCAAGCTGCAGAAATGCGGGGTGGCGATTCTGGATAACGGCCCGGAGCTGCTGCCGGCCGCGCTCAACTACCTGGGCTTGCCGCACCACAGCAAGAAGCCCGAGGACTACAAGAAAGCGGAAGACCTGCTGATGAAAGTCAGGCCTTATGTGGCGTACTTCCATTCCTCGAAATACACCGCGGACCTGGCAAACGGCGATATCTGCGTGGCGGTTGGGTTCTCCGGCGACATCCTGCAGGCTGAAAGCCGTGCCAAAGAAGCCAAGAACGGCGTGAACATCGGCTACAACATTCCCAAGGAAGGCGCCGCGATCTGGTTCGACATGGTCGCCATGCCCGCCGATGCGCCCAACGAGAAAGCTGGCTATGCGTTCATGAACTACCTGTTGCGCCCGCAAGTGATGGCCAGCATCACCAACTACGTGCATTACGCCAACGGCAACCAGGCCGCCGACAGCCTGGTGGACCCGGCGATCAAGGCCGACACCAAGATCTACCCGAGCCCCGAGATGATGGGCAAGCTGTTCGCGCTGGAAGCCATGCCGCTGAATATCGACCGGGTGCGCACGCGCGTGTGGAACACCATTCGCACCGGTAAGTAAGTGCGACGCCCGCCCCCCTGTGGGTGCGGGCTTGCCCGCGAATACGGAATGTCAGTCAATAGATCGGGCGACTGGTGTACTGCATTCGCGGGCAAGCCCGCTTCCACATTTAAACCGAGTACAACCTCGGGCTCAGGGGTTTTCCAGGTCATGCCCCAACGACTGGATAAACAACGAAAACAGCTCCGGCTGTGATGAGATATCCAGCTTCGCGTACAAATGCCGACGGTGCACCTTCACCGTATCCGGCGAGATGTTCAGGCGCTCAGCCATGGCCTTGGACGAGAACCCGCGCAGCACCAGGCGGGCGATTTCCAATTCGCGCTCCGATAGCACGCCGCAGCCAAACTGACTCAATGCATCCCTGATCTGGCTGTCCATCGCCGGCGCTCGCTGGGTGCTTTGCTGCCAGTGCTGCTGCATCAACGGCAGTACCCAGGCCGCCACGGTGGTCATCAGCCCGGTCTCTTCAAGGCTGAAGCGTCGCTGCATGCCCAGCGACAGCGATAAGGTCCCCGCACCCGGCAATTGCAGAATGAACTGCACCTCGTCTTCCAGCACGTTGTCGTGGAAGTAATTGAGGAAGTATTCACTCTGGCGAAAGTGGTCCGGCGCCACTTCCTCCAGGCGATACACACCGCTGGCATACCCCTCACGGCAGGCCTGGAAAAAGGGGTCGAGCAAATACAAGCCATTGAGGTACACCAGCATCGACGCTGGTTTGCTGCTGGGCTGGGCGTCGTATTCTTCGAGGGCCTGGGGCGGCCCCTCCAATGGGTAGAAGATCGCCAGGGCGTTATCGAAGGGCAGGCACTGGTGCAGCAACAACACCAGCTGTTTCCAGAAGCGCTCGGTGCCGATGTGCGCGACGGTGCGGCCCAGGCCGGCGTGCATGCCGACTTCGCGAAACAGGCTCATGTGACAGGCTCCCACCCACAAAACATCGGCCAAGGGTTCGGCTTTTGCCGGGTGGCGTCAAGGGGAGTACGCCAATAGGGGAATTGGCTGATATGAACGTCGCGTTTATCGTCGCCATCATTCAGCGGGAAACATAGCCCGTGACTCATCAGACTTTTCGTTTCTGCCTCACACCAAGAACAACGACAGAGGATAACGATATGAGCACTTCCCCCACGCCCGATGGCGTGCTGAAACCCACCTTGAGTGTCTTCGATGTAGTCGCCATTACCGTATCGGCGGTGACGCCGGCCAGTTCCGTGTTTGTGATTGCGCCCTTTGCCATCCAGCAGGCGGGTAGCGGGGTGTTCCTGGCGTTCGTGATGGCCGGTCTGCTTGCCTTGATGTTTGCCTTTTGCTACGCCGAGCTGGGCCGTGCACACAACAGCGCCGGGGGCGAGTATGTGTACGCCAAGCGCGTGTTTGGTGGCACGGCGGGTTATGCGACGTTCCTGACCGTGCTGGTGATGTTGCTGTTTATCCCGCCGGTACTCGCCACGGGAGCCGCGACTTACCTGAACAACGCGCTGGGCACGAAGTTTGACTCGCAAACCGTGGCGCTGGTGATCGTGGTGTGCAGCTACGCCCTGGGCATCCTCAATATCAAGCTGAATGCCTGGATCACCGGCACCTGCCTGCTGCTTGAAGTGGCGGCGCTGCTGGTGATCGTGGTGATCGGTTTCGGCAACCCGGTGCAACCGGCCAGCGTGCTGTTCCAGCCGCAGATCGTCGAAAACGGCGTGCTGCACCTGGCGCCCTGGGCCCTGGTGATCGGCGCGGTGGGCATCGGTCTGTTTTCCTACAATGGCTATGGTCCGGCGGTGTTGCTTGCCGAGGACATGAAGTGCGGCGGCAAAGGCGTGCACAAGGCGGTGCTGTGGTCCCTGGGGCTGGTGGTGATCATCGAACTGGTGCCCATCACCGCGTTGTTGATCGGCGCGCCGTCGCTCAGTGAAATGATCAGCAGCCCGGACCCTATCGGCTATCTGTTGACCAGCCACGGCAATGAAACCCTCTCGCGGTTGGTCAGCGCCGGGATCTTCCTGTCGGTGTTCAATGCCATCGTCGCCATCGTGATCCAGATCGGCCGCGTAGTGTTCAGCAGCGGCCGCGATGCGCTGTGGACGCCGAGCATCAACAAACTGTTCACTCGCATTCACCCGCGCTGGGATTCGCCGTGGTTGGCTACGCTGTTCCTGGCGATTCCTTCGGCGCTGCTCAGTTTCAGCTCCAACCTGGCCGACCTGACCTCGTTCAGCGTCTTGCTGATCATGCTGGTGTACCTGGTGGTGGCGTTGAGTGCGTTGATGAGCCGGGTGCTGCTGCGTGATCGCGAGCATCCCTATCGCATGCCGCTGTGGCCCCTGCCGGCGTTGGTCGCGGTACTGGGCGCGGGCTATCTATTGGTCACCTTGGTGGCGGCGGCCTCGATCCGCGACATCATGATCATTGTCGGCTTGCTGGCCCTGTCGGTGATTCTGTATTGCATCAGTGGCCGGTTGAGTCCGGTCTTCCAGAAATTGTAAGGAGTGGTTATGCGCGCACGTCAATTGGGCATCACGTTGGGACTGGGCACGCCCGGTGAGTGGAACGCCATCACCGATGTGCCGGGAATCCGGGTCGGCCACAGCACGATCAAGACGCTTGTCGACGGCAAGCACGTGCGTACCGGCGTCAGTGTGATCCAACCGCGCGCTGGCGAGGCGCGCCAGCAACCGTGCTTTGCCGGCTATCACGTGCTCAATGGCAATGGTGATGCCACCGGCCTTGAGTGGATCAACGAAGCAGGGCTGTTGACCACGCCGCTGGCCATCACCAACACCCACAGCATTGGCGTTGTGCGCGACAGCCTGATCGCCCTGGAGCGCGAACGCGTGGCGGACCCGGCGGTGTACTGGTGCATGCCGGTGGTGATGGAAACCTATGACGGTCTGCTCAATGACATCTGGGGTCAGCACGTCGGCCCCGAGCATGTGCGTGAAGCCGTGGACAACGCCGAAACCGGTCCGGTGCAGGAAGGCGCAGTCGGCGGCGGAACCGGCATGATCTGCCATGAGTTCAAAGGCGGCATTGGCACGGCTTCGCGATGCTTGCCGGCAGAGCAGGGCGGTTGGACCGTCGGCGTGCTGGTGCAGGCCAACCATGGCAAGCGCCAGGAACTGCGGGTGGATGGCTATCCGGTGGGGCGCCGGTTGATGGAGATTGCGTCGCCCTTTGCCGAACAGGGTACGCCAGGCATGGGCTCGATCGTGGTGATCCTTGCTACCGACGCGCCGTTGTTGCCGCACCAATGCCAGCGCCTGGCGCAACGCGCGTCCATCGGCATTGCACGTACCGGCGGCGGTACCGAGGATTCCAGCGGCGATCTGTTCCTGGCCTTTGCCACCGGTAACCGCGATTTGCCGGCGGCGGATTACGGGCGCAAGGGCCTGCCTTTCAGCAGCGCGTTGCAGATGGTCAATAACGACCATATTTCGCCGCTGTTCAGCGCTGCGGCGGAGGCGGTGGAAGAGGCCATCATCAATGCGATCTTGGCCGGAGAGGACATGCTCACCGATCAAGGTGTCCTGGTGCCCGGACTGGAGGGTGAAACGCTGTTGGCGGCCTTGCACAAGACGGGGTGGAGTGTGTCCCGGTAATCGGGGGCACCTTAAGTTATTAATTCAAGTAGTGGCTGTTTAATGTTGCCAATGACACCCTGCCAATATATTGGATCCACAATTAACAGCGCCGCTCTAGTTGAGCGGCGTTAGTGCTATTTAATATTTAAATAAGTGGAGGTGGGTTTTCGGCGGGCAAACCCAAGTTAACCCAGCAAACACGGCGCGGAACTTTATTTGGGTTGATGATGAGTCAGGTTTTGCCGCTGGAAAAGATGTAGACGAAAGATTTCAAGTTGTGTCAGTTTTCTTACGCCTTCAAAAGAGGCGAGTGATAGGACGATCTCGCCCGCGAGGTTCCTATCAAAAAAAGACTGATGCACTTGCACACAAGGAAGTACGTTTATGTCAAAAGTAAAAGACAAGGCTATCGTATCGGCGGCGCAAGCCAGCACCGCTTACTCGCAAATCGATAGCTTCAGCCATCTGTACGACCGTGGCGGCAACCTCACGGTCAATGGCAAACCCTCCTACACCGTTGATCAGGCAGCCACCCAGCTGCTGCGCGACGGCGCCGCGTACCGGGACTTTGACGGCAACGGCAAGATCGACCTGACCTACACCTTCCTGACCTCGGCCTCTTCGAGCACCATGAACAAACATGGCATCTCGGGCTTCAGCCAGTTCAACGCACAGCAGAAAGCACAGGCCGTACTGGCCATGCAATCCTGGGCGGACGTAGCCAAGGTCACCTTCACCGAGAAAGCCACCGGCGGTGACGGGCACATGACCTTCGGCAACTACAGCAGCGGCCAGGACGGCGCAGCGGCCTTCGCCTACCTGCCCGGCACCGGCGCAGGCTACGATGGCACGTCGTGGTACCTGACCAACAACAGCTACACGCCGAACAAGACCCCGGACCTGAACAACTACGGCCGGCAGACCCTCACCCACGAAATCGGCCACACCCTGGGCCTGGCTCACCCTGGCGACTACAACGCCGGGAATGGCAACCCGACCTACAACGACGCGACCTATGGACAGGACACGCGTGGCTACAGCCTGATGAGCTACTGGAGCGAGAGCAATACCAATCAGAACTTCAGCAAAGGCGGCGTCGAAGCTTACGCTTCCGGCCCGCTGATCGACGACATTGCGGCGATCCAGAAGCTCTACGGCGCCAACTACAGCACCCGTGCCAGCGACACCACCTACGGGTTCAACTCCAACACCGGGCGTGATTTCCTTAGCGCAACGTCAAACGCCGACAAGCTGGTGTTCTCGGTGTGGGACGGTGGCGGCAACGACACCCTGGACTTCTCCGGCTTCACCCAGAACCAGAAGATCAACCTCAATGAAGCGTCGTTCTCCGACGTGGGCGGCCTGGTGGGCAACGTGTCCATCGCCAAGGGCGTGACCATCGAGAACGCTTTCGGCGGCGCCGGCAATGACTTGATCATTGGTAACAACGCGGCCAACGTGATCAAAGGCGGGGCCGGCAACGACCTCATCTACGGCGGCGGCGGAGCGGACCAGCTGTGGGGCGGCGCGGGCAGTGACACCTTTGTGTTCGGTGCCAGTTCCGACTCCAAGCCTGGGGCGGCGGACAAGATCTTTGACTTTGCCTCCGGTTCCGACAAGATCGACCTGTCCGGCATCACCAAGGGCGCAGGCCTGACCTTCGTCAATGCCTTCACCGGGCATGCCGGCGACGCTGTGCTGACCTACGCCGCAGGCACCAACCTGGGCACCTTGGCAGTGGACTTCTCCGGTCACGGCGTGGCGGACTTCCTCGTCACCACCGTCGGCCAGGCTGCGGTCAGCGACATCGTGGCGTGATGCACGGGCGCGGCGCTTCGGCGCCGCGCTTTACCGATGGAGCGTGAACATGCAGCGTTTTTTCAAAATGATCACCGGCGTATTGCAGGTGATGTTCGTGTCGGCAGGAGCCCACGCAATGGCGAGCAGTCTTGTATTACCCACCACCGCCCAATTGGCGGGCCACTGGCAATTGCATCAACACGATCAGGTGTGTGCGCTGGACCTGCTGGAGCAGGCGAATGCCTTGGCTGGCGATGTGGCCTGTGTGGCGCAGTGGCTCGGTGATAAACCCCTGACCTGGTCGCCGACGCCGGATGGCATCTGGCTGATGAACGCCGAAGGCAGCGGCATTACTCACCTCAATCGGCAGAAAGAGGGTGAATATACCGGTCGCACACCCACCGGTCTTGAAGTTGTATTGCAACGCGCACCTTAGTTGCCGTTATAAGCTTATAACTTGAATATATTAGTTGGCCGCTCCGTTATGTGGGGCTGGGGCAACTATTGCGCGCAATTTGTTTCAGGGAAGATCAGAAAACATGGCGAAGTCCCATGCCGTCGCGCCGTTATTCAAGGCGCTGGGTGAATACAAACGTATTTTGATCAGTGTTGGCTGTTTCACGGCATTGATTAACCTGCTGATGCTGGTGCCGTCGATTTATATGCTGCAAGTGTATGACCGCGTGCTGTCCTCCCAGAATGAAACCACCCTGGTGATGTTGACACTGATGGTCGTGGGGTTCTTTGCGTTTATTGGCACGCTTGAGGCGATCCGCAGTTTTATCGTGATCCGTATCGGCAGCCAGTTGGAGCGGCGTTTCAACCTGCGTGTGTACAAGGCCGCGTTTGAGCGCAACCTGCAACGTGGGCAGGGACATGCCGGGCAATCCCTTGGCGATTTTACCCATATCCGCCAATTCATCACGGGACCGGCGCTGTTCGCGTTTTTCGATGCGCCGTGGTTTCCCCTCTACCTGTTGGTGATCTTCCTGTTCAACGTATGGCTGGGCGTGCTGGCCACCGCGGGCGCAGTGCTGTTGATCGGCCTGGCGTGCCTGAATGAATACCTGACCAAAAAGCCGTTGGGCGAGGCCAGTGGTTATTCCCAGCAATCCACGCAATTGGCCACCAGCCACTTGCACAATGCCGAAACCATCCAGGCCATGGGCATGCTCGGTGCGCTGCGCCAACGTTGGTTTGCAGTGCATTCGCAGTTTCTCGGCTTGCAGAACCAAGCCAGTGATACCGGCTCAGTCGTGACCTCGCTGAGTAAATCCCTGCGCCTGTGCCTGCAATCGCTGGTGCTGGGCTTGGGGGCGTTGCTGGTGATCAGGGGCGATATGACCGCCGGGATGATGATCGCCGGTTCCATTCTGATGGGGCGAGTGCTCAGCCCCATCGACCAGTTGATTGCGGTATGGAAGCAATGGAGTTCGGCCAAGCTGGCCTACCAGCGGCTGGATGATCTGTTGCGCGAATTTCCGCCGGAAGTGGAGCAGATGAAGCTGCCGGCGCCCAAAGGCCAGGTCAGTTTCGAACAGGTCAGCGCGGGCCCGCCCGGCCGGCGTGTGGCGACCTTGCATCAAGTCAGTTTCAACCTGGTCGCCGGTGAAGTGCTCGGCGTTCTGGGGGCATCGGGCTCCGGCAAGTCGACCCTGGCCCGTGTGTTGGTGGGGGTATGGCCGACCCTGGCGGGCACCGTGCGCCTGGATGGTGCGGACATTCACCGCTGGGACCGCGACGACCTCGGCCCCCACATCGGCTACCTGCCCCAGGACATCGAACTGTTCAGCGGCAGCATTGCCGACAACATCGCGCGTTTTCGCCAGGCTGATCCTGAATCCGTGGTACGTGCCGCGCAGCAGGCCGGCGTGCATGAACTGATCCTGCGTTTACCTCAAGGTTACGACACGGTGCTGGGCGACAACGGCGGCGGCCTGTCGGGCGGTCAGAAACAACGGGTGGCGTTAGCGCGCGCCCTGTACGGCGGGCCGCGCCTGATCGTGCTGGACGAGCCCAACTCTAACCTCGATACCGTTGGCGAAGCGGCCCTGGCCAGCGCCATTGTGCAGATGAAAGCCCAGGGCAGCAGCATGGTGCTGGTCACCCATCGCTCGTCCGCGCTGGCCCAGGCCGACAAGCTGCTGGTGCTCAGCGAGGGGCATTTGCAGGCATTCGGGCCGAGTCAGGAAGTGCTGCGGGCGTTGTCCGGCCAGCAGGAGCCGCCTAGAGAGAAACCGGGCGTGAGTTTCAGTCGTCAGTACCAGGCCGGAAGGAATCCAGGCGCATGAGCAGCATCACTTTTGAACAACGCGACGCGAACTTCTTCGCGCGTATGGGCTGGCTGCTGACGGTGGTCGGGGCTGGCGGTTTTTTCCTGTGGGCCAGCCTGGCGCCGTTGGACCAGGGGATTCCGGTGCAGGGCACCGTAGTGGTATCGGGCAAGCGCAAGGCGGTGCAAACCCTGAGCCCCGGCGTGGTCAGCCGGATTTTGGTGAAGGAGGGCGAACGGGTGAAGCAAGGCCAGCCGCTGTTTCGTCTCGACCAGACTCAGCACCAGGCCGACGTGCAGTCCCTGCAAGCCCAGTACCGCATGGCCTGGGCCAGCGTGGCACGCTGGCAGAGCGAGCGCGACAACCGGGCCAGCATCCTCTTTCCGCCTGAACTGAGCGCCAATCCCGACCCCGCCCTGGCGCTGGTGCTGGAAGGTCAGCGCCAATTGTTCAGCAGTCGTCGCGAAGCCTTTGCCCGGGAGCAGGCCGGTATCCGCGCCAATATCGACGGCGCCACCGCACAGTTGAACGGCATGCGCCGTGCCCGCAGCGACCTGACCGCCCAGGCCCAATCCCTGCGCGATCAACTGAGCAATCTGCAACCCTTGGCCGACAATGGCTACATCCCGCGCAATCGGCTGATGGACTACCAGCGGCAGTTGTCTCAGGTGCAACAGGACCTGGCGCAGAACACCGGCGAAAGTGGCCGGGTAGAGCAGGGCATTCTCGAATCGCGGTTGAAACTGCAGCAGCACAGTGAGGAATACCAAAAGGAGGTGCGCAGCCAGTTGGCCGATTCGCAACTGCGTAGCCTGACCCTGGAGCAGCAACTTACCTCGGCGGGGTTCGACCTGCAGCACAGCGAAATCAACGCGCCGGCAGATGGCATCGCGGTCAATCTCAGCGTGCACACCGAAGGCGCCGTGGTGCGTGCCGGTGAAACCCTGCTGGAAATCGTGCCCCAGGACACGCGCCTGGAGGTGGAAGGGCACTTGCCGGTGCATTTGGTCGACAAGGTTGGCACCCACCTGCCGGTCGACATCCTGTTCACCGCCTTCAACCAGAGCCGCACACCGCGTGTGCCGGGGGAGGTCAGCCTGATTTCCGCTGACCAGATGCTCGACGAAAAAACCGGTGCGCCCTATTACGTGCTGCGCACCACGGTCAGCGAAGCAGCCTTGGAAAAACTCCACGGTCTGGTGATCAAGCCGGGCATGCCCGCCGAGATGTTCGTGCGCACCGGCGAGCGCTCGTTGCTCAATTACCTGTTCAAGCCGCTGCTCGACCGTGCCGGCTCCGCGTTGACCGAGGAGTAGACATGAAGCACGTGTTTATCGCCTTGCTGTTGACCAGCGCGAGTGCCCAGGCCGCCATGGGCCCGTTCGATGTCTATGAGCAGGCCTTGCGTAACGATCCCGTTTTCCTTGGCGCCATCAAGGAGCGCGACGCCGGTCTGGAAAACCGCGCCATCGGCCGCGCCGGGCTATTGCCGAGGCTCTCGTACAACTACAACAAGGGCCGCAACAATTCCCAAGCGACCTTGCCGGACGGGCGAGGTGGCAATTACCACGACGACCGCAACTACAACAGCTACGGCTCTACCTTCAGCCTGCAACAGCCGCTGTTCGACTACGAGGCCTATGCCAATTACCGCAAGGGCGTGGCCCAGGCATTGTTCGCCGATGAAAGCTTTCGCGACAAGAGCCAGGCGCTGCTGGTGCGGGTGCTGACGTATTACACCCAGGCGTTGTTCGCCCAGGACCAGATCGACATCGCGCGTGCCAAGAAGAAGGCGTTCGAACAGCAATTCCAGCAGAACCAGCATTTGTTCCAGCAAGGCGAGGGGACTCGCACGGACATTCTGGAAGCCGAATCACGCTACGAATTGGCCACCGTCGAAGAGATCCAAGCCTTGGACGAACAGGATGCGTCCCTGCGGGAACTGGGCGCCTTGATCGGCGTGCAGAGCGTCAACATCCATGACCTGGCCCCGCTGAACCAGGGGTTTGCCGCGTTCACCCTGACGCCGGCCAACTATGACACCTGGCATGAGCTGGCGATCAGCAACAACCCCACGCTGGCCTCCCAGCGCCAGGCTCTGGAAGTGGCGCGTTATGAAGTTGAGCGCAATCGCGCCGGGCATTTGCCCAAGGTCACGGCCTATGCCAGCTCGCGACAACAGGAGTCCGACAGCGGCAACACCTACAACCAGCGCTATGACACCAACACCATCGGCGTCGAAGTCAGCCTGCCGCTGTATGCCGGTGGCGGTATCTCCGCGTCCACGCGCCAGGCCAGCCGCGCCATGGAGCAGGCCGAGTACGAACTGGAGGGCAAGACCCGCGAAACCCTGATCGAACTGCGTCGGCAGTTCAGCGCCTGCCTGTCGGGGGTGAGCAAGTTGCGTGCGTATCAAAAGGCACTGGTGTCTGCCGAAGCGCTGGTGGTGTCGACCCAGCAAAGCATCCTCGGCGGCGAGCGGGTCAACCTGGATGCGTTGAACGCCGAGCAGCAGCTCTACAGCACCCGCCGCGACCTGGCACAGGCACGGTATGACTACCTGATGGCCTGGACCAAATTGCATTACTACGCCGGCAACCTGCGGGACACCGACCTGGCAAAAGTCGATGAGGCCTTCGGCCCCATGAAGTAGGCCTCTATAACAACAATAAGGATGGTTTCTATGATCACCGATTCGCCGCGTTTCAAACCGTTTACCGCCACCTCCTTGCTGCTGTTGTCCGTTGCGGCGCAAGCGGCCTACACCGAGAACGGCCAGCCAGGGAACGCCGCCAGTTGGCGTTCCAGCGAGTTCCAGAGCGACTGGGGGTTGGGACGCATGAAGGCGGATGAAGCCTACGCTGCCGGCATTACCGGCAGCGGGGTAAAGATCGGCGCACTGGACTCAGGCTTCGATCCCAACCATCCGGAGGCCTCCAGGGATCGTTATCACGCCGTCAGCGCCAGCGGCAGTTACGTCGATGGCAGCGCCTTCAGCACCACCGGTGCGCTTAACCCTAACAATGATTCTCACGGTACCCATGTTACCGGCACGATGGGCGCAGCCCGCGACGGCGTGGGCATGCACGGCGTGGCGTACAACGCACAACTCTACGTGGGCAATACCAACGCCAATGACAGCTTCCTGTTTGGCCCGACGCCCGATCCCAAATACTTCAAGGCGGTGTACAGCGCCCTGGTGGATTCCGGTGTGCGGGCGATCAACAACAGCTGGGGCAGCCAACCCAAGGATGTCAGTTACCGCACCCTCGCTGACCTGCATGCGGCCTACGCCCAGCACTACAACCAGGGCACTTGGCTGGATGCGGCGGCGGACGTGGCCAAAGCCGGTGTCATCAACGTCTTCAGCGCCGGCAACAGTGGTTACGCGAACGCCAGCGTGCGCTCGGCGTTGCCGTATTTCCAGCCTGAATTGGAAGGACACTGGCTGGCGGTGTCGGGCCTGGACAAGGCCAACAACCAGAAATACAACCAGTGTGGCATTGCCAAATACTGGTGCATTTCCACCCCCGGTGCGTTGATCAACAGCACCATCCCCGACGGCGGTTATGGCGTCAAATCCGGCACTTCGATGTCGGCGCCCCATGCTACCGGCGCGTTGGCGCTGGTGATGGAGCGCTACCCCTATATGACCAACGAGCAGGCGTTGCAGGTGTTGTTGACCACCGCCACGCAGCTCGATGGTTCCCTCACCCAGGCGCCCACGACCACCGTAGGTTGGGGTGTGCCGGACCTGGGACGGGCGATGCACGGCCCTGGGCAGTTACTCGGGCCTATGAACGTCAGCCTCGCGGCCGGGCAGGGCGATGTATGGAGCAACGGCATCTCCGACCAGGCCTTGCTGCGGCGCCAGGCCGAGGACGCTATCGAGCACAGCGCTTGGCAGCAGACCCTGATCGACAAGGGCTGGCAAAACGGCGTGGGCGCCAGTGCCAGCCAGCAGGACCAAACGGACTACGCTGTCGGCACGGCACGCGATCAAGCGGCCGCGACGCGGATCTATGAAGGCAGCCTGATCAAGTCCGGCTCGGGTACGCTGGTACTCAGCGGCGACAGCACCTATCGCGGGGCGACCACCGTCAACGGCGGGTTGCTGGCAGTCAACGGCTCGCTGACCTCTGCGGTGACGGTCAACGACAGCGGCACACTGGGCGGCTCCGGGCGGATTGCCGCGCTGTCGGTTCACCCGGGTGGCCGCGTAGCACCGGGCAACTCCGTGGGCACCTTGCAGGTGGCGGGTGACGTGAACCTGGGGGCAGGTTCGACCTATGCGGTGGAACTCACGCCCACCGACAGCGACCGTATCGTCGCCGGCGGCAGGGCAATCCTGGGCGGCGGCAACGTCACCCTGGCTTTGGAAAATAGCCCGACCCTGCTTAGCGGCGCGCAGGCGCAAAGCCTGATCGGCCGCCAGTACACCATCCTGCAGGCGGTGGGGGGTATCCAGGGCCAATTTGGCCAGGTGTTGCCCGACTATCTGTTCCTCGGGGGCACCCTCGCTTACGCCACCGACGGCGTGCAGTTGGACGTGGTCCGCAATGACGCCACCTTCGCCAGCGTGGCGGCGACCCGCAACCAACGCAACGTAGCCGCTGCCGCCGAGCAATTGGGCGCGGGCAACCCCGTGTATGAAAGCGTGCTGCAGTCGGATTCCATTGCGGTCGCGCAACAAGGCTTGCAGCAACTGTCCGGGGAGATCTACCCGGCGATTGGCGCCATGCTGATCAACGACAGCCAGTCGCTACGTGACGCCGTGGGCGAGCGTTTGCGCCATGTGCCGGTCAACGCTGAAAGCAACCTGTGGCTCAAGGCACTTGGCGCCTGGAGCAAGGCCGACAGCCGCAGTGAGACGGCGGGTTCAACCACGTCCCTCGGTGGTTTGCTGGGTGGCGTGGAGGGTGCGCTGGACGAGCAGACTCGCGTGGGGCTGGTCGCCGGTTACAGCGATAGCTCATTGAACATGGGCAGCGGTACACATTCCTCTGCGTCCATCGACAGTTATCACCTCGGCGCGTATGCCGGGCGCGAGCTGGGCGATTGGCGCGTCAGTGGCGGTGGCGCCTACAGCTGGCATCGCGGTGATGTAAAGCGTGATCTGCACTACGGCGCTGTCAGCGGTAAACAGAACGCCAAGCTGGATGCGCACACGGCGCAACTCTTTACCGAAGCGGCCTACCGGATACACCTGCAACCCTTGGCACTGGAGCCGTTTGCCAACCTGGCATATGTGCACCTGGACAGTGAGGCGTTCCATGAAAAAGGCGCTGCTGCGGCGCTGGAGCGTGGCAGCGATCGCCGGGACGCCGTGCTCAGCACGCTTGGCATGCGCGCACTGAAAACCGTTGCCCTCAATGATCACCAACAGCTGCAGCTTTCTGGCTCGCTGGGGTGGCAGCACAGCCTCACCGCCATTGAATCCGAAGAACACCTGGCGTTTGTTGCCGGCGGGCCTTCATTCGCCGTGCGCAGTTCGCCCTTGCTGCGCGACGCCGCGCTGGTGGGCGTGCAGGCCAGCTTGGCGCTGAGCCCGGTCACGCGGGTCAACCTCGATTACAACGGCCAATTGGGTGGCCGGGAGAAAACCCAGGGTGTGGGGCTGAGCCTCAACTGGCAATTCTGAAGCGATTTACACACGTGCAATAAGAAAACTAAGGAAGGTCACCGTGAATACACGCAAGTCAGGGTTAACTACCGCCATCCGCACCGCCTTGGGCTATCCGCTCAAGGCCAACCGCAGCGTGCCATACGGTGCGTTGCTGTGTTGCCTGGCAAGCCTGGGTACCGCCCAGGCCGCACCCTATGTGGAAACCGGCAAGCTGGGCGATGCCGCCAGCTGGCGCAGCAATGAGTTCAAGGCCGACTGGGGCCTGGGCGCTGTGCATGCGGATACCGCGTATGCCGCCGGCTACACCGGCAAGGGCGTCAAGCTGGGGATCTTCGATCAGCCGGTGTATGCCCAGCATCCGGAGTTCGCCAGCCCCGGCAAGGTGGTGACGATTGTCACCGAGGGTATTCGCCAATACACCGACCCGTACATTCCGGTGAAGGCCGGCGATGCGTTTCGTTATGACGGCACACCGTCCCTCGGTTCCAATGGCAAGCTCGGCAACCACGGAACCCACGTCGGCGGAATCGCCGCGGGTAACCGCGATGGCGGGCCGATGCACGGCGTGGCCTTTGATGCGCAAATCATCAGCGCCGAGAACGGTGACCCAGGTCCGGAAGACGGCATCATCCTCGGCAACGATGGCGCGGTGTACAAGGCCGGCTGGGACGCCTTGGTCGCCAGCGGCGCGCGGATCATCAACAACAGCTGGGGCATCGGCATCGGTGACCAGTACGCCAAGGGCGGGCGCGACCCGGCTTTCCCGAATTTCACGGTCAATGAAGCGCAGGCGCAGTTCAATAACATCCGGCCGATCCTCGGAACGATCGCCGGTGGCGCCTACCAGGGCGCGATCGACGCGGCCCGCAGCGGCGTGCTGACGATCTTCGCCGCCGGTAATGACTACAACCGCAATAACCCGGACGCGATTTCGGGGCTGGCGTACTTTGTGCCGGAGATTGCACCCAACTGGCTGTCCGTCGCGGCCTTGCAACAGAACCCGGACACCGCGAGCGCCGATCCGTATGTGATCAGTACGTTCTCTTCACGTTGCGGTTATGCGGCGAGCTTTTGCGTGTCGGCCCCCGGTACCAAGATCTACAGTTCCGTCATCAACGGCACCAACCTGGACAATCTCACCACCGATTACGCCAACTTCAACGGCACGTCCATGGCGGCGCCCCATGTGGCCGGCAGCGCGGCCGTGCTGATGGAGCGTTTCCCGTACATGAGCGGCGACCAGATTTCGACGCTGCTCAAGACTACCGCCACCGATCTCGGCGCACCGGGTATCGACTCGCTGTACGGCTGGGGCATGATCAACCTGGGCAAGGCGATCAATGGCCCGGGGATGTTTGTCACGGCCGAGGACATTCCGGCCGAGTTCCGCATCGACGGCGCCTATGGCAGCGGGCAGTTTGTCGCGGATTTGCCGGGCGTAGGCGCGATTGTCGATGCCGGCAAGCCGACTCAGCGCACCTGCAACGATGTGCATTGCGGGCTGGACCTGTGGAGCAATGACATCGCCGGGCACGGCGGCCTGACCAAACAGGGCATTGGCACGCTGATACTCACCGGCACCAATACCTACAGCGGCCCGACGTTGGTCAACCAGGGCCTGCTGGCGATCAATGGTTCGGTCACCTCGCCGGTGACCGTGAGCCAAAGTGGCGTGGTCGCAGGCTCAGGGCGCATCGGTTCACTGCTGGCGAAAGCCGGCGGCACGGTAGCGCCGGGCAACTCCATCGGCACCTTGAACGTGGCGGGGGATGTGACGTTTGAGGCCGGGTCGACCTACGCCGTGGAGCTGTCGCCCACCAACAGCGATCGTATTGTGGCGGGAGGCACCGCCACGTTGAACGGCGGCACGGTGACCCTCGCGCTGGAAAACAGCCCGACGCTGCTCAGTGGCGCACAGGCGCAAAGCCTGATCGGGCGCCAGTACAACATCCTGCAAGCCGCCGGCGGAGTTAGCGGCAGCTTTGGCGCGGTGCTGCCCAACTACCTGTTCCTTGGCGGCAATCTGAACTATGCGGCCAACGGCGTGCAACTGGACGTGGCGCGTAACGCCAACAGTTTTGCCAGCGTGGGGGCCACGGACAACCAGCGAGCCGTGGCCGCCTCCGCCGAGCAGTTGGGCGCGGGCAATGCCGTGTATGAGAGCCTGCTGCTGGCGCCGGATGCTGCTTCGGCGCAAGGTGCTTTCCAACAACTGTCGGGGGAGATCTACCCGGCACTGGAAACCGCCCTGGTCAATGACAGCCGCTATGTACGCGAAGCCGTCGGCGAGCGCCTGCGCAATGGAGAGATGGGTGCGACCAGCGAGACCGTCGACACCCGTGGCAACGTGTGGGTGAAGGCCTTGGGCGCCTGGGGCAAGACCGACAGCCGCAGCGACACTGCCGGCTATACGACCTCCATCGGCGGCATGCTCGCCGGGGTGGACGGTGCACTCGACGAGTCCACGCGCATCGGCCTGGTCGCGGGCTACAGCGATACCTCACTGAACATGGGCAGCGGCACGCATTCACGTGCGTCGGTCGACAGCTACCACTTCGGCGCCTATGCCGGGCATGAGATCGGCGCCTGGCGCTTGAGCGGGGGTGCCACCTACAGCTGGCACCGCGCAGACGTGAAGCGCGACCTGCAATACGGCGACGTCTCCGGCAAGCAGAAAGCCAAGGTTGATGCACGCAGCACCCAGGTGTTCACCGAGGCGGCCTATCGCATCAACGTGCAACCGTTAGCGCTGGAGCCATTCGCCAACCTGGCCTATGTGCACTTGGACAGCGATGGTTTCACCGAAAAAGGTGACGCTGCGGCGCTTGAAAGTCGCGACGATACCCGCGACCTGGTGCTGAGCACCCTGGGTATGCGCGCCCTGAAAACCTTCAATGTGAATGACCACCAGCAGTTGGAGGTGTCCGGCACCCTGGGCTGGCAGCACACCCTGAGCAGCACTGACTCGGAGCAGCACCTGGCTTTCGCCTCGGGCGGACCTTCGTTTGCCGTCGAAAGTGCGCCGATGGCGCGTGATGCCGCGTTGGTCGGTGCACGGGTGAGTCTGGCGTTAAGCAAGGAAGCGCGGGTGAACTTCGACTACAACGGCCTGCTGTCCAGCAAGGACAAAGCCCATGGGGTGGGCTTGAGCCTCGATTGGGCGTTCTGATGATTGCTACTTGGCTTTCTCGACATTCAACAACAAGAGAGGCGGCACCATGGGTATCTTTGATTATAAAAACCTCGGGACCGAGGGCTCAAAAGCATTGTTCGCCGATGCCATGGCGATCACGTTGTATTCCTATCACAACCTGGATAACGGCTTTGCCGTGGGGTACCAGCACAACGGCCTGGGGCTGGGCTTGCCAGCTACGTTGGTCGGGGCGCTGTTGGGCAGCACGGACTCCCAGGGCGTAATCCCCGGCATCCCCTGGAACCCGGACTCCGAAAAAGCCGCGCTGGACGCGGTACACAAGGCCGGTTGGACGCCCATCAGCGCCAGCACCCTGGGTTACAGTGGCAACGTCGATGCGCGAGGCACCTTCTTTGGCGAGAAGACGGGCTACACCACGGCCCAGGTCGAGGTGCTGGGCAAGTACGATGACGCCGGAAAACTGCTGGAAATCGGCATTGGTTTTCGCGGCACTTCGGGGCCTCGGGAAACCTTGATCAGCGATTCCATCGGTGACCTGGTCAGCGACCTGCTGGCCGCCCTGGGCCCCAAGGATTACGCGAAGAATTACGCCGGGGAAGCCTTCGGCGGTTTGCTCAAGAATGTGGCCGACTACGCCAGCGCCCATGGCTTGAGCGGTCACGATGTGGTGGTCAGCGGCCACAGCCTGGGCGGGCTGGCAGTCAACAGCATGGCCGACCTGAGCAACAGCAAGTGGTCGGGGTTCTACAAGGACGCGAACTACGTGGCCTACGCCTCGCCGACCCAGAGTGCCAGCGACAAGGTGCTCAACATCGGCTACGAGAATGACCCGGTGTTCCGTGCGCTGGATGGCTCATCCTTCACCCTGTCTTCCCTGGGTGTGCACGACACCCCCCATGACTCCACCACCGACAATATTGTCAGTTTCAACGACCACTACGCCTCGACGCTGTGGAATGTGCTGCCGTTTTCCATTGTCAATTTGCCGACTTGGGTTTCGCACCTGCCTACCGGGTACGGCGATGGCCTGAGTCGCGTGCTTGACTCCGGGTTCTATGAGCAAATGACCCGCGACTCCACCGTGATCGTCGCCAACCTGTCCGACCCGGCACGGGCCACTACCTGGGTGCAGGACCTCAACCGCAATGCCGAGCCGCATAAGGGCAATACCTTCATCATCGGCAGCGACGGCCACGACCTGATCCAGGGCGGCAAGGGTGCGGACTTTATCGAAGGCGGCAAAGGCAATGACACGATTCGTGACAACAGCGGGCACAACACCTTTTTGTTCAGCGGTCAGTTTGGCCAGGACCGGATCATCGGCTATCAGCCAAGCGATCAACTGGTATTCAAGGAGGTAGAGGGGAGTGCTCAATACCGTGAGCAGGGAGGGGACACAGTGATCAGCTTCGGCGCAGATTCGGTGACATTGGTGGGGGTCAACGGGTGGTCGGGGGAGGGCGTTGCCATCGGTTGAAGAGGGTCAGTGGGGGCCCGGCCCCCACTGACCTATTCGATCAGCCTTCCTTACGCACGGTGGCCACATCGGCAGCCTTGACCCGTACACGCTTGCCGGCGATGTCGGTGAACTCGTAGAAGCCATCGGCGGTCTGGGTTTTCGGGGTGTCCTTGGTCAAATACTGCGTGCCATTTTGCAGCGTCACTACGGTTTGCGTCGCGCAACCGGCCAATACCAGAAAAGTGAGTGCAACCAGCGGCAGACCCAAATTCTTCATGTTCATAACCCTTACCTTAACCCTTAAAAGTCCCGCGCCAGAGGCCGCGGGCAACAAATGTTACGCCATCGACTTCACCATCTGATCACTTTTATGCAAAAAGTTGCAGCCGCCATTTATCTATTAGCGATTGCAACCTGGTCTTTGCGACGGCACTCTGTATGCATAACCAGTATTTGATCGCTGCGTACCATGGCCAATCCCCTCGAAGACCCGCTCTATTACCTGCATAACTTCCGCCAGGTCCTGCATTGGCTGGGGCTACGTTATGCGGATCTGCTCGATGCGGACGAACAGCATTTCATTCAGCAATTTGACAGGTTGCCGCAGCCATCCCAGGCGCTTTTGGTGCGCATGGTGATGCGCAAGGGCGTGCATTTCCGGGCGGGCAAACTCAACTACGTGGAGATCGGCTGCACCCACACCGCTGCTGCGCCGTTGCTTGAATTGGGCTGGGTCGACACTCAGTTCTTACTGGCCTTTGAAGAGCTGTTTGCCTTGCTGCAAAAGGGCGAAATCCTCGGCGCGTTCAAGCCCTGGATCGACCAGCCCAAAGGCAGGAAGTCCGATTGGCTGCAAGGGCTGTCGGCACACTTTACCGACCGCCGCAGTTTTGCTGGCTGGTGTCCGGAGCTTGCCGACACGCTGTACAGCCTCTCGATCATGGAGCTGTGCGACCGCCTGCGCCTGATGTTCTTCGGCAACCTGCATCAGGACTGGTCGGAATTCGTGCTGGCAGACCTGGGCATCTACACCTACGAAAAAGTCGAATTCTGCGCAGAATCCCGCGGCCTGCGCAGCCGTGACGATGTGCATGGTTTTCTGTTCCTGCACCAATGCCAGCAGGCTTTTGAGGCCGGTGAAACGCTGGAGCAGGTACTGGCGCAGATCGCAACCTTGAGTACCGACAATCCTTGGCTGGAAAAGCGGCGGGCCAAATTGTTGTTCCAGATCGGTCAACAGTGCGAGCGCATTGCTGAACTGGCATTGGCGGAACAGATCTATCGCACGTGCGCCTATCCCGGTGCCCGCTCCAGGTTGATACGGGTGCTGGAGCGCCAGGAGGACTACGGCCAAGCCATGGCCTTGGCGAACGCCGCTCAACAGGCTCCGGAAAGCGCCGCCGAGCAGCAGCACTTATTGCGTGTAGTGCCACGGCTGCGCCGCAAACTGGGTAAGCCGGCCTTGCCCAAAGCGCAGCCTCGTGCGGTCACGCGCCTGGACCTGGCCCTTGCGCTACCCGAGCCGCTGATGTCGGTGGAG
Source organism: Pseudomonas sp. H3_E07 (assembly GCF_054668895.1). NCBI lineage: Bacteria > Pseudomonadati > Pseudomonadota > Gammaproteobacteria > Pseudomonadales > Pseudomonadaceae > Pseudomonas > Pseudomonas sp. H3_E07. The sequence goes on along the minus strand of NZ_CP162795.1, from coordinate 6,029,854 downwards.
TACTGCGTGCAGGCGCACCTCAGCGAGCCTGATGGGCCGGTGCACTACGTTGAAAACGGGCTGATCAATTCACTGTTCGGCCTGCTGTGCTGGGACGTAATCTTTGCGCCGCTGCCGGGCTCATTCTTCCATCCGTTTCAACGCGGTCCGGCGGACTTGCACAGCGAGGACTTCCGCCCGCGCCGTGCACCGCTGTTCGCTGCGTGTTTCGAGCAGTTGCAGGACGAACGCTACAAAACCACGATTCGCCAGCGTTACAGCGACAAATGGGGGATCCAGTCGCCCTTCGTGTTCTGGAACCTGCTGAGCGAAGACCTGCTGGAACAGGCCCTAGCCTGCCTGCCCGCCGAACACCTGCGCTACTGGTTCGAACGGCTGTTACTGGACATTCGCGCCAACCGCGCCGGCATGCCGGACCTGATCCAGTTCTGGCCGACGCAAAAAACCTACCGCATGATCGAGGTCAAGGGACCTGGCGATCGCCTGCAGGATAACCAGTTGCGCTGGCTGGAGTTCTGCAGCGAATACCAGATGCCGGTAACGGTCTGCTATGTGCGCTGGGCAGAGTCGGTTTGAGCTACAGCGTTGCCGTGCGCGCGCTGTGCGAGTTCACGGCCAAGGTCGGTGACCTCGACCTGCGCTTCACACCGTCGCCCAGTGCTCAGGAAGGCATCATCGGCCACCGCACCGTCGCTTCGCGGCGCAGCGCGCACTACCAGAATGAAGTGGCGCTAGAAGGCGAGTACCAACAACTCAAGGTGCGGGGCAGGGCGGACGGCTACGACCCGGACGCCAACCGTCTGGAAGAAGTGAAGACCTATCGCGGTGACCTCGATGCCCAGCCCGCCAACCATCGTCAATTACACTGGGCTCAGGTCAAAGTGTATGGCTGGTTGATGTGCCAGAAACTCAACCTCTCGCACATCAACCTGGCGCTGGTGTACTTCGACATCGTCGGTGAAGGCGAGACGGTGCTCAACCAACGCTTTCAAGCCGCCGAGCTGGAACCCTTCTTCAACCAGCAATGCGCGCTGTTCCTCGGTTGGGCCCAGCAGGAAATGGCACACCGCGAAGCGCGCAACAGCGCCGCGCAAACCCTGGCGTTTCCCCATGCCGGTTTCCGTCCTGGACAGCGTTCGCTTGCCGAGTCGGTGTACAAGGCGGTCAGTACCGGCCGTTGTCTGATGGCCCAGGCACCGACCGGCATTGGCAAGACCATCGGTACGATTTTCCCCTTGCTCAAGGCATTGGCGCCTCAGCGACTGGACAAGCTGTTCTTCCTCACCGCCAAGACCCCCGGCCGCAAGCTCGCCCTGGATGCCGCCCAGGTGCTGCATGCCAGCAGTCCTGACCAGCCACTGCGAGTGCTGGAACTGGTGGCGCGGGACAAAGCCTGCGAGCACCTGGACAAAGCCTGTCACGGTGACGCCTGCCCGCTGGCCAAGGGCTTCTACGACCGTCTGCCCGCCGCGCGCATCGCCGCCGCCAAGGTGCGCCTGCTGGACCAGCGCAACCTGCGCGACGTGGCGTTGGCCCATGATGTCTGCCCGTATTACCTGAGCCAGGAAATGGCACGCTGGGCCGACCTGGTGGTCGCCGACTACAACTACTACTTCGATTTTGGCGCCATGCTGTTCGGCCTGGCCCAGCTCAACCAATGGCGCGCAGCCGTGCTGGTGGACGAGGCGCACAATCTGGTCGAGCGGGCTCGCTCGATGTACAGCGCCAGTCTCGACCAGTACCACCTCAAGACACTGCGCGAGACCGCCCCCGAGCCCTTGAAGCAACCCTTGCAGCGGCTCAACCGCGCGTGGAACGCACTGCACAAGGACCAACTCGCGCCGTACCAGGCCTACACCGCCCGCCCCGAGAAGCTGTTGCAGGCCCTGAGCCTGTGCACCAGCGCCATGGGTGAATACTTCAACGATCACCCCGAATCCCTCAGCGGCGACCTGCAACGCTTCTATTTCGAGGTGCTGCAGTTCGGCAAGGTCGCCGAGCTGTTCAACGAACACTTCATTTTCGACATCAGCAAGCGCCAGCTCAACGGCAAGCGCAGCAGCTCGACCCTGTGCCTGCGCAACGTGGTGCCCGCCGAGTTCATCCGCCCACGGTTGACGGCAGCCCGCAGCAGCGTGCTGTTTTCCGCGACCCTGAGCCCCCGACATTACTACGCGGACTTGCTCGGCTTGCCGGCGGATACGGCATGGATCGATGTGGAATCGCCGTTCAAGGCCGAGCAATTACACGTGCGCATCGTTGATGAAATATCCACCCGTTTCGTCCATCGCCACGCCTCGTTGGAACCTATCGTCGAGCTGATCGCTCGCCAGTACACCCAGCAACCTGGCAATTACCTGGCATTCTTCAGCAGTTTCGATTATCTGCAACAAGTGGCGCAGTTACTGGCCGAGAAGCACCCAACGATCACGCTGTGGCAACAGTCTCGCGGCATGGCCGAAGCCGAGCGACAGGCCTTTCTCGACCAATTCACCGAGCACAGTCAGGGCATCGGTTTCGCGGTATTGGGCGGTGCATTCGGCGAAGGCATCGACCTACCCGGTGCCCGCCTGATCGGCGCATTCATTGCCACCCTCGGCTTACCCCAGCTAAACCCGGTCAACGAACAGATGAAGCTGCGCATGGGCGCGATCTTCGGCGCGGGTTACGACTACACCTACCTGTACCCTGGTATCCAGAAAGTCGTGCAGGCCGCAGGCCGGGTGATTCGCAGCCAACAGGATCAGGGCGTGGTGATGCTGATCGATGACCGGTTTGGCGAGGCACGGGTACGTCAATTGTTGCCGCGCTGGTGGACGGTGGCTTGAGTCATTCCTGGCGTCAATGATGCTGGCGGCTTGAACAGCAAGGGTCCACGCTGGGCAAAACCGTCAAACAGGTCATGCCCATGAGCCAGCACCTCATCAGCGTCAACGGTATTGAGTTAAGTGTTCATATTGCGGGGCCCGAACAGGGCGTACCGGTCTGGCTGCTTCACGGTTTCCCGGAGTGCTGGCACTCCTGGCGCGAACAGATTCCCGTACTGGCAGCGGCGGGTTATCGGGTGTTTGCCCCGGAAATGCGCGGTTATGGCCGCACCTGTTCACCGCCTGAAATAACCGACTATGACCTGTTGACGCTATGCGGCGATATCCAGCAGGCCATGGACCACTTCGGCCATACCCAGGTGGTGATGGTCGGCCATGACTGGGGCGCCGTGGTGGCCTGGCACCTGGCGCTGCTTGAGCCTGAGCGTGTCACACGCTTGATCACGCTGTCCGTGCCATTCGCCGGACGTGCACGGCGGCCAGTGATCGAGATCATGCGCGAGTTGTACGCCGACCGTTTCAACTACATCCTGTATTTCCAGACACCGGGCGTTGCCGAGCAGGAGTTGGACGCCGATATCGAACGCACACTGCGCCTGTTCATGCAGGACCAGGATGTGTTTTTGCAACAGAAACCGGCCAGCGCCACCTTGCTTGAAGGCGTTCCGGCGCCCGGTCCATTACCACACTGGTGCTCCCAGGCGGATCTGGACGTTTATGTGAGCACCTTCGCAGACCACGGTTTCCGCGGCCCGCTGAATTGGTATCGCAATTTCGAACGCAACTGGCAACGCACTGAGTTCCTGGCGGGACAGCAAGTACTGCAACCCACGCTGTTTCTGATCGGCGACCGCGATCCGGTGGGGGTCTTCGAAGCCCACACGCTCAAGCGCATGCCGGATTCAGTGCCACAGCTTGAGCAGCACGTACTGGCGAACTGTGGTCACTGGATCCAGAACGAACAAGCCCGACAGGTCAACGCGCTAATGCTCGGGTTTCTAGGGAAAATCTAAAGGTCGCGCCTCGACCCGGTTGATCCACCAAGCGGATGCTGCGCCCATGCAATTGCAGGGTGCGGTGCACGAGGCGCAGGCTCACGTCCGCCAGCACCGTTGGCACCGACGTCGCTAATCAGCCCTTGGCCTTGGCCAGGTAAGGCGCCAGGCGCCGGCCCATTTCCTCACCCAGGGCTTGCAGCCCGCTCAACGGGCGGATCATCACTTCAAACTCGATGATCTGCCCTTGTTCGTTGAAACGGATCAGGTCGATGCCCTTGAGTTGCTTGTCGCCCACGCGCGCGCTGAATTCCAGCACGACACTCAAGCCATCGCCGGTGGCGAGTTCGCGGTGATAGGTGAAGTCCTCGAACACGTTGATCACCGTATTGAGGATCATCGAGACGACCGGCGCGCCAGGGTACGGTGTATGGGCCATGGGCGAGCGGAAAACAGCGTCGGGCGCCAGCAGGTCGGGCAGGGCCTTGAGGTCACGATTGGCCAACATGGCGTGCCAGCGTTGCAAGGTTTTGGCGGCGGTAGGGGTGAGGTTGAGTTCGGACATGCGCTGTACCTGTTCTTATGATGGGAAGGCGTTCACCTGCCCAACATAAGAGCGGTATCCAAGCAGGGTCAATCACCCTAACTGACAGTTAAGTGCCCCAAATGCACTCAGACCATTTCCAGGTAGGAACTTTGAATCGCCCGCGCCAACTCGCGCACGGTGTCGATAAAGTCCGTCAGACGGCTGTGCAATCCCTCTTCAAGAATCTCATCAATCCCGGTATACCTCAGCCGCGCCTCGAACTCCGCCGCCAGCCGCTGCGCCGTGCGCCCATAACTGCCGGGCAGGTCTGCCAGAATATGGCTCAGTTCCTCGATGCAGGCATGCAACGAACGCGGCACATCACTGCGCAACAGCAGCAACTCGGACACGGAACGGGCATTCAGTGCGTTCGGGTACAGCTCGGTGTAGGCCTCGAACGACGACAACGCGCGGAGCAGGGCACTCCACTGGTAGTAACCGCGTGCCGACAAGTCGCTGACTTCTTCCGACTCCTCGCCAAACATCTCGTAGCGCGCATCCAGCAAGCGCAGGGTGTTATCGGCGCGCTCGACAAAGGTGCCCAGGCGGATAAACCGATAGGCGTCGTTGCGCATGATCGTCCCGGAGGTAGCCCCCCGGAACAGGTGCGAGCGCTGCTTGACCCAATCACAGAAGTGGCTGATGCCATGTCGCGCCAGGCCGCCGGCGGCGATGCTGCGCATTTCCAGCCAGGTGGCGTTGAGGTTTTCCCACATATCGGCAGTGATGCGCCCGCGTACCGCGTGGGCATTGCCACGGGCGGCACGTAGGCAGTTGTAGATGCTGGCGGGGTTTTCTTCGTCGAGGGCGAAAAAGTGCAGCATACGCTCGGCGTCCAGCTGTTTATGGCGTTCCAGGTAACTGTCCAGGGTGCCGCTGCTGAGCAACGACATGGCCAGTTCATCCAGTCCGTCACTGCGCCCGGCCTGGGGCATCAATGACAGCGAATAACTCACTTCCAGCATGCGTGCCAGGTTCTCGGCACGTTCCAGGTAACGGGACATCCAGTACAGATCTGCGGCGGTTCTACTCAACATACTCAGCCCTCCACCACCCAGGTGTCCTTGGTTCCGCCGCCTTGCGACGAGTTGACGATCAACGAGCCTTCCTTCAGCGCCACGCGGGTGAGGCCGCCCGGCACCAGGCGGGTTTCCTTGCCCGAGAGCACAAAGGGCCGCAGGTCGATATGCCGTGGGGCGATGCCGTTTTCGACAAACGTGGGGCAGGTGGACAGGCTCAGGGTCGGCTGGGCGATGTAGGCATGGGGCCTGGCCTTGATGCGTTGGCGAAAATCCTCGATCTCGGCCGCGCTGGACGCCGGCCCTACCAGCATGCCGTAGCCGCCGGAGCCCTGGGTTTCCTTGACCACCAGTTGCGGCAGGTTGGCCAGGACGTGGGACAGTTCGTCGGGCTTGCGGCACTGGAAGGTCGGTACGTTCTGTAACACCGGCTCTTCATCCAGGTAGAAACGGATCATTTCCGGCACGTAGGGGTAGATTGATTTGTCGTCGGCCACGCCGGTGCCGATGGCGTTGGCCAGCACCACGTTGCCGGCGCAATAAGCGGCGACCAGGCCGGGCACGCCAAGCATCGACTCGGGGTTGAACGCCTTGGGGTCGAGGAAGGCGTCGTCGATACGCCGGTAAATCACATCCACCGGTTTGGGGCCGTCGGTGGTGCGCATAAACACCTTGAGGTCCTGCACAAACAGGTCCGCGCCCTCTACCAGCTCAACGCCCATTTCACGGGCCAGGAACGCATGCTCGAAAAACGCACTGTTGAAGCGACCCGGCGTCAGCACCACCACGTTGGGGTTGTCCAGGCGGCTTGAGCTCTTCAGGGTCTTGAGCAGCAGGTTGGGGTAGTGGTCCACCGGCGCGATGCGCTGCTTGGCGAACACTTCGGGGAACAGGCGCATCATCATCTTGCGGTCTTCGAGCATGTAGCTCACGCCGCTGGGGGTGCGCAGGTTGTCTTCAAGCACGTAATAGGTGCCGTCGCCATCGCGCACCAGGTCCACGCCGGAAATGTGCGAATAGATGTCGCGGTGCAGGTCCAGGCCGACCATGGCCTTCTGGTAACCCTCGTTGCCCAGCACCTGGTCCGCCGGAATGATCCCGGCCTTGATGATGCGCTGGTCATGGTAGATGTCGGCAAGAAACATGTTCAGTGCATTGACGCGCTGGATACAGCCGCGTTCGATCACGCTCCACTCACTGGCGGGGATGCTGCGGGGGATGATGTCGAAGGGAATCAGGCGCTCGGTGTCTTGCTCGTCGCCATACAAGGTGAAGGTGATACCGGCGCGGTGGAACAGCAAGTCGGCTTCACGGCGACGCTGGGCCAGCAGCTCCGGCGGCGTATTCGCCAGCCAGCGGGAGAAATCCTGGTAATGCGCACGGCACACGCCGTTTGCGTCATTCATTTCATCAAAGAAAGATCGAGCCATTCCAGTACCTTGTCAGTGCCGAGGAAGCAGGGGGGGGCACTGCCGTTTCAAAAAACGCATTTTTTATGAGCCCGTGGCGATGGGTGCCAATGGGCCAGGTCCTTACTTTCTTATGGGGTTGGCTCTGGGTCGGGGGGTAACCAATGCTCCTGTATCCGGGCAGATGAATGGATAAAGCAATGCCTGTGCCGGAATGCCGGAAACCCTCGATTTGTTGGGTATGGGTCGATTCCAACAGGCCAGTGCTCCCATTCATGGTGCACGCTCTGTTCCGATTTGGTGCGTGAACAAACTTGAACTTCATCCGTACCTGATTCTTCTAACAGGACACGAACCCGCATGGAGCATCGATGTGCCCAGAATCATCTCACCAGACACTCCGGAATCGAGCCTGATCGATCACAGTGAACACAACGCCAAGATTTTCGGCTCGCCCAAGGACCGCCTCGACTTCTATCGGCGCGAAATCCAATACGAAACCTCCATCCTCGCCAACCGTACTGACGCTTATCTCACCGCGCAGTCGTTCCTGGTGATTGCCTTTGTGTCGGGCATGGGGAACCTCAACCCCGAATGGGGCAAGCTGTTCACCTTGGTGGTGCCGATTTTTCTTGCAGTGTTGGGCATCCTCAGTTCCCTCAACGCATGGCCTGGGATCCGTGCGGCGTATGAGATCATCGATCACTGGCACTTCAAGCAAAGCGAACTGTTGCGCAGCGAGCCGGTGATGGGCATGGCGTATGACGAGTCGCCGCTGTTTTCCGAGATGGAGTCGTCCCACAAGGGGTATCGCAAGTCGCTGCTGTTCTCCATGCGCGCACCTTGGTTGTTCATGGTGTTCTGGGTAATGCTCGCCGCTTACGCGTTTTACATCCAGGTCGACAACCCAGGGTCGTAAGCCGATGGAACTTCATCGCCCCGGGCATTACCTTAACTCTACCCAGGCGATATTTTCCGAGAGGTAACCATGAGCACAGACAAACAACCCGCCACCGGTGCGGATGCGCCCAAAGACCCGGTTCCGGCGAAAGACCCCAAGGCCAAGGAAAACGACTACAGTCCAGACTTCAAGCCCAAGCCTGAGCCCAAGCCTGAAACCGATGCCGATATCGACACCCAAGGTGGTTAGAGGAGACGGTCATGTCCAAAGAACTCGACGATGAACTCAACGACCCCGGCAATGAAGACCCGGGTTCGTTGATGGATGATGCAGAGGTGCCGCTCAACGATCTGGATGACGCGGCGGATGTGGGTAATACCGAGCGTCAGGACTGAGTATTCACCCGGGCACGTCGTTCATACCACACCAGCATCGGTTGGGTACTGAGGCCATGAACGACGATGCTCAGGGCGATCACCGATAAGGTGAGGTTCACCGCCACCGCGCTGCTGGTGCCGATCAGGCCATGATTGAGCGCGTAAAACAGGTAGTAAATGCTGCCGATTCCGCGAATACCGAACCAGCCCATCAGGCCGCGTTGTTGACGATCAATCAGACGCCCCCAAGGCATCGCCAGCACACTGATCGGCCGAATCACGCCAAACAACAGCGCCGCCATCGGTAATGCCCGCCAATCCCAATGGCTTATCAGCACAATCCCCAACACGGTCACCAGGAACACCTCCATCGAGCGTTCCACCAGGCTGCCGAATGAGAGCATGTCGCCCATCATGACGCCGGCGGCGATCTGGGTGTCCTTCAGTTCGCTCACATCCCCTTGCAACGCCCGGTCCGGCTCGACTTCCAAATGGCCCACCACTGGCAATGCCAGATGCTCCGAAGGCGTTTGTGAGTTTCCGGTGGAGCGGAATTCCGCCTGGCGCAAACCAAGGCCCGCCGCAAACACGGACAGAAAGCCATAACCGCCCACCGCCTCGGCGACCACATAGGCCAGGGCAATCAGAGCGAGGGTCAGGTAATCATTGGGCGAGAGCGTGCTGTCACTGTTGGTGATGCGCAGCCACAACGTCACGCGGCCAATGCCCCGGCCCATCCAGTAGCCGATCAACAACCCGGCCGGCACTGCCCACAGCAAATTCTTCAACACCCAACCGCCCAGCCAATCGCCGTCAAACCCGCCGTGTTGCATGAACAGCAGGGCAAAAATCACAAAGGGGAAGGCGGTGCCATCGTTCAAGCCCGCTTCGCCGGACAATCCGAAGCGCAGCGCGTCGTAATCCTGAGCGTTATTGACCTGCACCAGGCCTGCCAGCACCGGATCCGTTGGCGCCAGTATCGCGCCCACCAGCAGCGACACGCCCCACGACAGCGTAAACAGGTAGTGCAGCGCGAGGCTGATCCCCAGGATGGTCAGCAACATCACCGGACCGGCCATGCCAAACGCGATGCGCCAGGTACGATGCTTGAGCGGCAGGCGCAGTTTCAGGCCGCTGACAAACAGCGAAAACAGCACCGCGACTTCCGTGAGGTGCTCCATCCAGCGTGCCGAGTGCTTGATATCCAGGTGCAGCAGGTCAACACCCAGGGGGCCAATCCCCACACCCAGCAGCAGGCACACTGCCGAGGTGGTGACCGGCATCCAGCGCAAATAGGAAGAGGTGAGGGCGAGGGTGAGCAATACGGCGCCCAGTACGGCCATCCATAGAATAAAAGTCATCGAAGGTGTACCGGGCCGTGGTCTATTCAGCTTGGAGGACTGTGGCGGGTCACCGGTTCAATGTGATTGGGTCAATTGCGAACCGATGGGAATTCATGCTGCTCTCCACCCACGTCACGTTGAGCGAGCTGAACTTCGGCTCAGCCGGCGAATTGCAGGCCTGTCACCGCTGCCAATCGATAAAAATCGCCACAACGACCTCTTTGGACCATAAACGACACGGTCGCAAACTTACCCATTGAACGACTGTTCAGTTTGAACTATGTTGACCGCATCCACCCGTTTGTCACCGGACGGGTTCGCGCTGTTTCTTCTTGAACAAGAGGCTCTGGCATGCGGTTTTCCCCCTTCGTCGAACGAATTGCAGGGCAGGGCGTAGCCGCCTGGGACATCCACCACGCCGCGTTCCAGGCGGCCAGCCAGGGGGAAGACATCATCATCCTCAGCGTCGGCGACCCGGATTTCGCCACGCCATCGTTCATCACCGACGCCGCTGTGAGTGCCTTGCGCGAAGGTGACACCCACTACACCGAAATCCCCGGTCGCCCGGCACTGCGCGAGGCCATTGCCGCGCGCTACAGCAAAACGCTGGCACGTGCGTTGAGCGCCGAGAACGTGATCACCGTGGCGGGTGCGCAGAACGCTTTGTTCGTGACCTCTCTGTGTCTGTTGCAGGCCGGTGATGAAGTGCTGGTGCTCGACCCGATGTACGTCACCTACGAGGCCACGCTGAAGGCCAGCGGCGCGACGTTGGTGCGCGTGCCCTGTTCCCCGGAATCCGGTTTTCGCCTCGATGCCCAGTTGCTCGGCGCAGCCATCACACCGCGTACGCGGGCGATTTTCTTCTCCAACCCGAACAACCCGACCGGCGTGGTGCTCAACCTGCAAGAGCTGCAAGCCATTGCCGACCTGGCGATTGCCCGCGACCTGTGGGTGGTGGTGGATGAGGTCTATGAAAGCCTGGTGTTCGACGGTGAGTACCACAGCCTCGCTGCGCTGCCGGGCATGGCCGAGCGTTGCGTGGTGATTGGCAGTTTGTCCAAGTCCCATGCCATGACCGGCTGGCGTATCGGCTGGATCATCGCCACGCCGCAGATGGTCGCACACGCCGAAACCTTGGTGCTCAGCATGCTCTACGGACTGCCGGGTTTCGTGATGGAAGCCGCCACCGCCGCGGTGCTGGCCCATGACGACGTGACTCAGGGCATGCGCGAGATTTATCGGCGCCGTCGCGACTTGGTGATGGCGGGGCTCAGTGCATGCCCTGGCATCAAGGTACAGGCGCCGCAAGCCGGGATGTTTGTGCTGGTGGATGTGCGCGGCACCGGCCTGGGCTCCCTTGACTTTGCCTGGCGCCTGTTTCGTGAAGCCGGCGTTTCGGTACTCGACGCCGCCGCGTTTGGGGCGCCGGCCCAGGGTTTCGTTCGCTTGTCTTTCACCTTGGGCGAGGAGCGCCTGTCTGAAGCCTGCCAACGCATCGCGCACTTTGTCGCCAAGCTCGCCGGTGAACCGCGTATTGCGGCAGCGCCCAGGATCGAAGAGGTGCCAGCGGCCGAAGCCAAAAAGATGATCGAGGTCATCGACCTGCACAAGCGCTTCGGCAATATCGAAGTGCTCAAGGGCATTTCCCTGACGGCCCACGAAGGCGACGTGATCTCGCTGATCGGCGCCAGCGGCTCCGGCAAAAGCACCCTGCTGCGCTGCATCAACATGCTCGAAGTGCCGGACCAGGGCAGCATCCATGTGGACGGCGAAAGCATCAAACTCAACTACGGCCGTCCCGGCGCGCCCCTGGTCGCGGATGCCAGGCAACTGGTGCGTATCCGCTCGACCCTGGGCATGGTGTTCCAGAACTTCAACCTGTGGCCGCACCGCACCGTGCTGGAAAACCTCATCGAAGCCCCCACCCAGGTCCTGCGCGAAAGTCGCGCCGAGGCCATCGAACGCGCCGAAGCCTTGCTCGAACGCGTCGGCCTCGCGGCCAAACGCAACGAATACCCGGCGTTCCTGTCCGGCGGCCAGCAGCAGCGGGTGGCGATTGCCCGCGCGTTGGCCATGCGCCCCAAAGTCATGCTGTTTGACGAACCCACCTCGGCCCTCGACCCGGAATTGGTGGGCGAAGTGCTGCGGGTGATCCGCTCCCTGGCCGAGGAAGGCCGCACCATGATCCTGGTCACCCATGAAATGGCCTTCGCCCGGGATGTGTCGTCAAAAGTGGCGTTTCTGCACCAAGGCATGATCGAAGAAACCGGCTCGCCGGATGCGGTGTTTATCGATCCACGCAGTGAACGTTGCCGACAGTTCGTCAACGCGCATCAAACTCGCTAACTCCATAACAAGACGGGGCAACATCATGAAATCCAAGCGAATGGCAACGTGGTTGGGCAGTGCAGTGTTGATGTTGGCCGCCGGTTTCAGCTGGGCGGCGGAGAAACCCATCGTGTTCGCGGTTGCCGCAGAACCTTATCCGCCGTTTACCGTGAAAGGCGGCAATGGCCAGTGGTCCGGCTTTGAGGTGGACCTGATCCACAAGCTCTGCGAAGGCATGAAAGCCGAATGCCAGATCAAGGAAGTGGCGTGGGACGGCATCATTCCCTCGTTGCTGGCGAAGAAGATCGACGTGATTTTCTCGTCGATGTCGGTGACCGATGAGCGTGAAAAACAGATTGCTTTCAGCCGTGCTTACTACGATTCCCTGTTAGGCGTGGCCGGGCCAAAAGGCAGCGAAGTCGAGATCTCCCCGGCGGGCCTCAAGGGCAAGTTGATCGGCGTGCAGATCTCCACCGTCAGCGCCAACTACCTGAAGAAGTACTACGAAAACATCGCTGACCTGAAGTACTACGACACCCAGGAATCGGCCAACGCCGACCTGATCGCCGGGCGTATCGACTACATGATGGCCGACGACACCGCCATTGCGATGATGGTCAAGACCCCGGAAGCCAGTGGCCTGGCCCATATCGCCAGCGTGCCCTACGACCCGATCATCGGCCGTGGGGTCGGCGCCGGCCTGCGCAAGGAAGACACCGCGCTCAAGGCCCGGCTGGACAAGGCCATCGGCGAGTTGCTGGTGAGCAAGGACTACGACGACCTGTCGCAGCACTATTTCGGCCTGTCGGTCAGCCCGTGCAAGCGCACCGATACCCCGGCGTTTGTGAGCAAGACCTGTGACAGCCCCTACCCGCAAATCGCCCAGAAGACCGAATAACCATGTTCGACCTTCTCAGCTTCGACGAACAAGGGTGGGGCAATGCGTTGCTCAAAGGGTTATGGATGACCCTGCAGATCTCCGCCGGCTCGTTTGCGGTGGGCGTGTTGATCGGCCTGGTGGTGGCTTGCCTCAAGCTCAGTGCGCCGCGGCCCATCGCGCTGTTGATGCGCGGCTACACCACGGTGTTTCGCGCAGTGCCGGAGCTGCTGTTGATCCTGTTGCTGTATTACGCCGGCTCCATGGGCCTCAACGCCCTGATGCTGTGGATGGGCTTCGCGCAGATGAACATCAGCGGACCGCTGGTGGCGATTCTGGTGTTGGGCCTGGTGCAAGGCGCCTATGCTTCGGAGATCTTCCGCGCGGCAATCCTGGCGATTCCCCACGGCCAGATCGAAGCGGCACGGGCGTTTGGCTTGAGCGGGTTTGGCCTGTTCCGCCGGGTGACCTTGCCGATCATGGCGCCGTTCGCCCTGGCCGGTATGTCCAACCTGTGGATCAACCTGATCAAGGACAGCGCCTTGATCAGCGTGGTCGGCACCAACGAGTTGCTGTACACCGCCAAGCAGGCGGCGGGCTCGACCCGTCAATACCTGCTGTTCTACCTCACGGCCGCCGCCTTGTATTACCTGGTGACGCTGGCTTCCAACTACCTGTCCGGGCGCCTGGAGCGACGAATCCGTCGCTGGATGCCGGTTGTCGAGTGAGCGGCCCATGCCTGATTGGATAAGTTACTACGCGGGGCTGATCGCCAAAGGCTTGCAGACCACCTTGTCGCTGCTGGTGATTTCGGCGCTGCTGGGTTTTGCCCTGGCGGTGCTGGTGGCGTTGGCGCGGTTGTCGCGACGCAAATGGCTGGCCCGTGGCGCGCAGGCCTACACCAGCGTGTTGCGTGGCACGCCGCTGCTGATTCAGATCTACATTTTCTACTACGGGCTGGGCAGCCTGTTCGCGCAGTTTCCGATGATTCGTGGCAGTTTTCTCTGGCCCTACCTGCGTGACGGTTACTGGTACATCGTGTTTGCGCTGGTGTTGTCAGTCGGCGCCTATGTCGGCGAAGTGATTCGCGGTGGCCTGTTGGCAGTGCCCAAGGGCGAAATGGAAGCCGCGTCAGCATTCGGCATGACGCCGCGCCAAGCCTTGTTGCGGGTGCGGCTGCCACGGGCGATGCGCCTGTTGTTGCCGACGCTGGCGGGGGAGACGGTGATGTTGCTCAAATCCACCGCGCTGGCCTCGACCATTGCCGTGGTCGACCTGTTGGGTGCGGCCAACGTGGTACGCGCACAGACCTTGCAGATCTATCAGCCGCTGTTGCTGGTGGCGGCGGTCTACCTGTGTCTGACCTTCCTCATCGAAGGCGTCTACGCCATTGCCGAACGGCGCGGCACACCGCTGCGCAGGTCGGCCGGATGACACAGGACCGCGGGTTGCAAGGGATTGCCCTGTGTTCGCTGGCCTACTTGTTCCTGGCGTTGCAGGACGCGGTGGTCAAGTGGCTGGTGGCGGATTATTCGGTGTTCACCATTCTGTTCTGGCGCAGCCTGGTGGTGGTGATCGTGTGTCTGGTGGCTGGGCGCATGGGCTTGTTGCGGCGGGCCTGGGTATCGGTCAGCCGCCGCATGCTGATCATTCGCGGTCTGTTGTCGTTGCTGGCGTGGTTGCTCTACTACACCGCCGCCAAGGACCTGAGCCTGGCGGAAATGACCACCCTGTATTTCTCCGCGCCGATCATGGTCACGCTGCTGGCAGCGCTGATCCTCAAGGAGCGCGCCAGCCGTGGACAGTGGATCGCGTTGATCATCGGGTTTGTCGGGGTGATCATCGCGTGCCGTCCCACCCATATGCTCGACCCGTGGCCCATCGCCCTGACCTTGGGGGCGGCGTTGTGCTGGGCGTTTACCTATATCCAGTTGCGCCAGGTCGACCCGAGCAGCACGGTGCTGGAGCAGATGTTGATCACCAACGTGGTGTTTGTCGTGTGCATGGGCGTGACCTTGCCGTGGACCCACACACCGGCCCCTGCGCCGGCCTGGCTGGGCATGTTGGCGGCGGGTTTGGTGGGCGGTATCGGACAGTTCCTGCTGTTTGCCAGCTTCCGTCGCGCCACGGCGACGTTACTCGCGCCGTTCGAGTACACCGGGCTGATCTGGGCGTTCATTCTCTCGAGCCTGGTGTGGGGCACGCTGATGGATGGCTCGCTGATCATCGGCGCGGTGTTGATTGCCATCAGCGGCACCCTGGCCATGCTCAGCGCTCGGCACCCGGTGTCACAGGACGTGGTCGGCGCCGAATGCGCCGTGACGCAACCCCTGTACCCAGCAGCGGCAGATGTGCAGCCCGTTGGCGGGGCTGAAGGTGCCGGGGTTGAGGCACCCCTCGAGCCAGAGTCCATCAAGCATCGCCGATAAGCCGATGGCGGCCAGGTGACTGTCGTGGATTACCAGGTTTTCGCTGTTGGCCAAGTCGTCCAGCAGTTGTCGGATCAATGCCAGGTAGGCGTGATAGCTGTTTTCGTGGGACTGGTTCACGTGGGGCGAATGGCGGATCAGGCTCCAGAACACCACCCACACACCGAGCAGATCGGGGTCCATGACCCTGGGCGAGAATGAGGCACTGAGAAACGCGTCCAGGCGCGCGGCAGCGCCTTCGGCCTGTTCCACGTGTGCCCAGAGGGCGCTGGTCAGCTCGTTGGCCAGCTTGTGGTAGGTCTCGGCGATCAGCGCGTCAATGCTGCCGAAATGGTGGTTGAGCAACCCCACTGACACCCCGGCCTCGGAGGCGATGCGGCGCACGGATATCCCGGCATGCCCATCACGGGCCAGGCAGGTAAGGGTGGCGGCAATCAGCAGGTCCCGGCGTTCGTCGGGGTCGGCGCGGCGCAGTTTGGGCAGGTCGGAGGTCATGGGCAGGCCTTGGATGAAACAGCACAGCGCTCAGATTAGTTGAACGTGTGTTCAATCTCTACCGATTAATTGATCAGAGGAGGGCAAGGCATGGCGAAAGACCTTTCGTGGCAGGAAACCGGCGACGCCGGCAATGTGCTGAATATCGGGGCCTGGCGTTTTGACGGCGACGGCACTGGGCCGAAGGTGCACCTGCAGGCGGGCGTGCATGCCGACGAAATCGCCGGGATGCTGGTATTGCATCAATTGCTGCCGCGCTTGCAGGCATGTGCCGATCAGGGGCGACTCAAGGGGACGGTCACCGTGGTGCCCCAAGCCAATCCCTTCGGCATCGGCCAGTTTCGCCAGGGCCGCTTGCTCGGACGGTTTCACGAAGCCACCGGGCAGAATTTCAACCGTGCCTTCGACCATTCCCTGGCCATGGAGCGCCCGGCGAGCAACCTGGCGCAATGGCAGAAACGCCTGGTGCAGTTGGCTGCCGAGGCTGACCTGGTGCTGGACCTGCACACCGATGACGAGGCGTTGCCATACCTCTACATCCATCGCCGTTTCTGGCCCGACCAAGGCCTGGCGCTGGCAGCAGCGTTGCAGGTGGAGCTGGTGATTGTCTGGGATGAAGGCGGCGATGGCTCCTTTGAAGAAACCATCATCAATCACGCATCGCCGCAACTGGCCGCCACCATTGAGCTGCGCGGGCAGGCAGACGTCAGCGACGCCCTGGCGCAACAGGATGCCGATGGCTTGTGGGCGTGGTTGTGCGTCCACGGCGTGATCGACGAGGTGGCGAGCATCGCCGAATGGCCAGGCGACGTGGTCGACATGGGCTGCATGGAAACCATCCTCGCCCCCTGCGCCGGGATATTGGTGTTCGAGAAAAGCCTGGGCGACTACGTGGACGAAGGCACGTGTTTCGCGCGCATTATCGGCCGCCCCGGTGATCCGACCTCCGAAGTGACCTTGCACGCTGCCCAGGCCGGACGCATGGTCACCGCGCACCGCGAGCGCCTGGTGGCCCAGGGCTCGGTGGTCGCCAAGTTCACTGGCACACGGTTATCCGCCAGCTACAGCGGCGGCGTGCTCGACCCGTAGCGGCGCCTGCAACTGCAGCCACTCCCGCGGGCTGGTGCCGATCTTGCGGCGAAACGCACGGGCCAGCGCCGAGGGGCTTTCATAACCGACTTCATCGGCGATCAGGGCGATGGGGCGACCTTCACGCAGGCGTTTCTGTGCCAGGCTCACGCGCCAGCTCAGCACGTAGTCGGCTGGAGTCTGGCCGACCACTTTATGGAAATGCGCGGCGAAACTGGCACGGGACATGTTCGACTCAACGGCCATTTCCTGCACGGTCCATGGGCGTTCGGGGTTGTTGTGCAATAAGGTCATGGCCCGCGCCAGGCGCAAGTCAGCCAGGCCAGACATCATGCCGGTGGTCATGCTGTGATAGGCCATCATGTGGCGCAGGAACTGAATCACCATCAGCTCAAACAGCCGGTTCATCACCGCCTCGCGACCGCAATGTTCGGCAAAGGCTTCGTCGAACAGCCAGTCCAGCGTGCCGGCGATCATTGGGATCTGCTGCAGCGGCATCACGATGGTGTCGGTCAGCGCCACGGACAATGGGTTATCGATCCCCCCATCAAAGCGCAGCGAAGCCGCCACCACCTGGGCGCGCTCAGCTTTTGCCGCGACCAACCGATGGGGCAGGGGACGCGGCACCAGCACCAGGCTGGGCTCGGGAATACGCAGGGTGCCGTCGGGCATTTCCAGGCTGGCCTGGCCTTCCTTGAGCAAGTAAACCCGGCCGCGCTGCTGCAGATCGCGGGTGTCGAGGGCGCCGTGCAGGGGCCCGCTGTGAAAGGTATCGGCACCGATGCCGAAGTGCACCAGCAGTGTGGACAAGCGATCCATGACTCACCTGATAGCAAATAAACAATATTTTTAGACGATCTGCGCTATATCGTCGACTATTAGCCTCCATTTGTAAAACACACTTCGGCATCATGGCCTCACGTTCAACGCCTTGAGCGCCTACCCTAACGGAGCAAACGTCTATGAAAACCTTCAAGTTCTCCCGCGTCGCCGCCGCCCTGATCACCGGTGCATTGGCCTTCGGTATCGCCACCGCCAGCTTTGCCGCGCCACAGAAAGCCACCGTGGTATTGGTGCATGGCGCGTTCGCCGACGCCTCCAGCTGGAACGGCGTGATCGCCGGACTCAAGGCCGAAGGCTACCCGGTGGTCGCCGTGGCCAACCCGCTGCGCAGCGTCAAGACCGACTCGGACTACGTCGCCGACATCGTCGCACATACCCCGGGGCCGGTGATCCTGGTCGGCCACTCCTACGGAGGCTCGGTCATTACCAACGCCGTGCATGGCAGCGACAAGGTCAAGGCGCTGGTGTATGTGGCCGCTTTCGCCCCGGAAAAAGGCGAGACCGCGTTCGAACTGTCCGGCCGCTACCCTGGCGGCACCCTGGGTCCGACCCTCGACAAACCGGTGGTCTCCAAGGACGGCGTGACCGACCTGTATATCCAGCAAGACAAGTTCAACAGCCAGTTCGCCGCCGACGTGGCACCCAAGGAAGCCCAGTTGATGGCAGCCGGGCAACGTCCGATCACCGAAGCCGCGCTGAAGGAGCCGTCGGGTGACCCAGCCTGGAAAAGCGTGCCGTCCTACTTCATATACGGCTCAGCTGACAAAAATATTCCCGAGGCCGCGCTTAAATTCATGGCCGACCGTGCGGGTTCGAAGGAAACCGTGGATGTGAAGGGAGCTTCCCACGTGGTGATGGTGTCGAACCCGACGCGGGTGGTGGCGATCATCAACGATGCGGCGAAGGCTAACGCGCAATAACAGCGCTGATACCACTCGACGATAGGAGCTGGCTCGCCGGCGATGCAGGTACTCGGCACATCAGGCATAGCCAGGTGATGCCATCGCAGGCAAGCCAGCTCCCACATTTGATCGAGATCGGCTTTCCGATTGCAGGAGACCTCAAGGGTTCTCTAAGCGCTCCAGCAACAGGCGCTCCAATGTGCCCGCCGGCGCAGACTTCACCTAGGTATCTCCAGTGTCGCTCTCAGGCCACCGGACGCCAGGTTTTCCAGGTGTACCCGGCCGCCCAAGTGCTGAGCGATGGTGTGCACGATGGTCAGGCCCAAGCCAGCGCCTTCGGGATTGCCCCGGCTGTAGAACAGCTCGAAGAGACGTTCGCGCTGACTCTCGTCGATGCCCGGCCCTTGGTCGTCCACGGTCAGTACGAAGCGTTTGGCGTCCTGGCTCAGCTTCACGGTGATGACCCCATGTTCTGGAGAGAAATTCGCCGCGTTGGTCACCAGGTTGGTCAGGGCAATGTTGATCGCGCCAGGATCGGTCGTCACACGGTACGGGGCATCGTCGGCATTGAACACCAGTTCCAGGCCTTTGCTCAGCAGCCAGGGTGTCAGCTGGATCAGCGTTTCACGCACGGTTGTCGCGAGGTCGATCGTCTGAAGTGTTAGTTGCCCGGCGCTGGGTTCCAGGCGCGCCATGGTCAGCAATTGGCTGACCAGGCGGCTGGTGCGGTCGACGCCTGTGATCAGAAAGGCCAGTGATTCGCGTCGTTCGGCTTCGGTGCCGGCCTCCAGCAGGTTTTGCGCGTGCACGCGCAATACCGCCAGGGGCGTGCGCATCTCGTGGGCAGCGTCGGCGATAAAGCGCCGCTCACGGCCGAGCATCTCCTGGATCTGCGCGAGCATCCGGTTCAATGCCGCCTGCATCGGCTCCAGCTCGGTGGGCAAGGGCGTCAATTGCATCGGTTCCAGTGAGCCTGAGTGCCGCGCCCGCAACGTGGCGGCCATATCGGCCAGCGGCTTGAGACCCCAGCCGATGGCCAGCCAGACCATTGCTGCCAGGATCAAGCTACCCAACACATTGGGCCATAAAGTATGCCGCACGATGCGTTGCACCAGGTCGGAGCGCACGTCGTCACGCTCACCCACCCAGATGCGCAGGCCATTGTCCTTGTCCTTGAGCACGAAACCGCGCCATTCCCGGCCGTTCAGGTCGTCGATATTGCTGTACCCCGGTTGTGCCGGGGGCACGGCGAATGATGGCGCGCTGGCGGTAAATACCAGCAGTTCGCCTTTTGGGCTCCACACCTGGAAGGCGATCTTGCTTTCGTAAGGGTGCCCATCCACCTTGGGAATGGCCTCGCCCAAGGCTTTGTTAAAGGCGCGATACAGGTCGGCCTGGTCTTTGCTTGCCAGTGGCAGGCTCATGACACCTTGGAGCAGGCGCGCATTCTGCGCCAGTTGTGCATCGTAGACTTCGGCAATTTCGTGATTGCTGTCATGCAGGTTCAGCACGCTGATCACCAGCAAACCGGTGAGCAACAGGCCGATGATCAGCGTCAGGGTGCGCCGCCGGATCGAAGTCATCGGCGCTCCTCCACCAGGTAGCCAACGCCTCGAATGGTACGGATCAGATCGCTGGTGAACTTCTTGCGCAGGTGATGGATATGCACTTCCAGCGTGTTGCTTTCGGCTTCTTCGTTCCAGCCGTAGAGCAACTGCATCAATTGGTCACGGGTCATGACGCGGCCGGGCGGTGACAGCAATTCGTGCAGTAGTTGATATTCCTTGGGAGTCAGCAGCACGGGTTGGCCATGGTAACTGACGTGCTGCGTGCTCGGGTCAAGGCAGATGCCAGCGTGTTCGATCACCACCCGAGCGCGGCCGGCGCTGCGGCGCAGCAAGGCGCGCAAGCGCGCCTTGAGTTCGGCCAGATCGAAGGGTTTGATCAGGTAGTCATCGGCACCGGCATCGAGCCCGGCAATGCGGTCCTCGGTGGCATCGCGTGCCGTGAGGATCAACACGGGCACCGTGGCGCCACTGTCGCGCAGGCGACGCAGCACTTCCAGCCCGTCCATGCGTGGCAGGCCAAGGTCCAACACCACGGCGTCAAAGGTTTCGCTGAGCAGCGCGTGCAGGGCACTGCTGCCGTCTTGCAGCCAATCGACGGTGTACCCTTCGCGAGCCAGCGCCTGGTGAATACCTTCCCCCAGCGCCACGTCATCCTCGATCAGTAATAGACGCACGCAGACCCCTTGTCAGTTGAGTTTTTTATGGGTGTCGGCCAGCAGGCTTTCGATTTCCTTGCGCCGCCCGGCATCGGCGGTTTCCCGACCGGGCCGTGGCGCGGCCAGCAGGGCTTTTTGCAAGGCATCACGGGCTTCGCCATAACGTTTTTGCCGGTAGAGGTGTTCACCCCAGAAGTAAAGACTATCAATGCCCGTCGGGTTAAGTTGCAAGGCCTGTTTGAGCAACTGCTCAGCTTTGTCGGCATCGCCGAAACCGATCGGCCAGCCAGGTACCCGGTCGTACAGTGCCGCCAGGCTGGTGTAAGCCGAACCTTGCAGGGCCTTGGGGTCAAGGGCGAGGGCGGTTTCCAGGTCGGCCTTGGCCACCTTGACCTTGCTCAAGGCGCCGAGCCCGCCCTGAGCGCCGGCCCAACTGCTGGTGACAATCCCCGACCAGATCCACGCTTCGGCGACCTGAGGGCGATCCTGTGTGAACGCTGTCGCCTGGGCGGCCAGTCGTTCGAACGCTTGGGTACGCTGCTCCTCCGGCAGGTTGTATTGGATATGGGCCCAGCGCGTCTGGATGTCATTCAGGCGCTGCTGGTCGATGGAGTCCAATGCCCAGGTGAAGGGGCTCAAGGCGCTGAGCAACAGCGCGGCGAACAATTGTTTCATGGGTTCAGATCCTTATTCACGGGTTTAACGCTCAAGCGGCGGACCAGCGGCAGTTGTTTGCGCAAGCCGCGGTCGACCAGGTTCGGCAACAGGCTGTTGAGGCGCACGAAGAAGCGTTCTGGCCAGCCCAGGTAAAGGTCGCGTCGTTCGTTGGCGATCGCCTGGATCACCGCGGACGCCACGGTGTTCGGGTCGTCGACGTTAGACTTGAGTGCATCGTTCAAGGCCTGCGCCGCCGGGCTGTTCATCTGGGTCCGGGTCGCGCGCGGCGCTACGTACAGTACGCCGACACGCGTGTCGGCCAGTTCCCGGCGCAGGGCTTCGGAAAACCCGCGCAAGGCAAACTTGGTGGCGCAGTAGGTCGCATAGCCGGGGTAACCGATAGAGCCATACGTTGAGCCGACATTCACCACCATGGCGGTCGGTGCCTGCTTGAGCAGCGGCAGCAGCAGCTTGGTCAGGCAGATTGGCGCGGTGATGTTGAGCGCCAGCATGCTGTTGATCTCGTTGTCGTCTAACTGTTCCAACATGGCAAAGTGGTTGATGCCGGCTGCGTTGATCAACAGGTTGACGCCACCGATGGCCTCGGCGGCGGCCAGTACTTTACGGCGGTCGGTGAGGAAGGTCAGGTCGGCACTGACCCAGCACAGTTGCTGCGGATAGCGCTCAAGCAAGCCCTCCAGCGGCACGCGATGGCGGGCTACGGCGAGCACCTGCGCACCACTGGCGCACAGGGCAGAGGCGATGGCGAGGCCGATTCCACCGCTGGCGCCGGTCAGCACCACGCGAGCATCAGACAGGCGCATGGGGCGTCTCCCCGATACGCGGCAGGCTGCGGAACATGTCGGTGTAAAGGGCGTACACCACCTTTGATGCACGGATCACCGCGGCCTGGTCGTCGGGGTCTTCCAGGCTGTTCATCAAGCGGCGGTAGGTTTCCATGTGGCCGATGTCCAGGGAACCGTGAGAGCTCAGGTAGCTGAACGCGGTGGCCGGCAGTTGCAGGCGCTCACGGATGCTACCGGCCGCATGGGTAGCCAGGGCGATGCTGGTGCCTTCCAGCACATTGACCATGCCAAACAGGCCTACCGGGTTGTCACGGGCGATCAGGTCATAGAGGTAGCTGACCATCAGCTCGATAGGCAAACCTGGGCGTCCATCGCGCACCGCGTCTTTGTCTCCACCGCAGGCGGCAATGTCATTGAGCACCCAGTGTTCGTGGCCATATTCGTCCTCGATGTACTCGCAGACGGCCTTGCGCAGCCATTCCAGGCGTGACGGCAGGCGCGCACCGCAGGCCATCATCAATGGCACCGTGTGGCGGACGTGATAGTAGGCCTGGGCCAGGAACGCACGATAGCTTTCCAGGCTGACCTTGCCTTCCAGGGCGTCCCGGATGATCGGCAAATTGAACAGGGCCTGGCGTTCGTGTTGGGTGGCGTCTTGCAGGGTGTCGAAAAAATTCACGATGAGGACTCCTCATTCAGTTCGGGGGTGAGATCGGATTGATAACGGGCGACGATGGCGTCGCGCTTTGGTCGACCATTGGCCGTAAGCAGGCCGTTGGCGGTGGTAAACGGTTCTGCCAGGCGCGTCCAGCGATGCACCTGGGCGTAGTCGGGCAGGCCGGTGTTGGCCTCGGCCACCGCGGCGGCCAGTTGGGCGTCGCTGCAGTCGGCACGCAGGGGCCAGAGCAGGGCGTGGTTCTCCGGCAGGGCTTCGCCATAGACGAATGCCTGGGCGATGATGCCGCCCTGGGTCAACTCGGCCTCGACCCAGTCGGGGTTGACATTGCGCCCGTAACTGGTGACGAACTGATGCTTCTTGCGGCCCTTGAGGTAGAGAAAACCGTCTTCATCAACGTCACCCAGGTCGCCGGTGGGCCACCATGGCGCGTGCAGGTCGGGCTGGTCCAGGTAACCGAGCAGCATCGGTCCCTTGACCAGCACTTCGCCGTCTTCGGCCAGGCGGATTTCAACGTGGGGCAGCGGTCGACCGACACTGCCCGGACGGTGTGCCTCAGGATGATTGAGGCACACCACAGACGCGCACTCCGACAGCCCGTAACCCTCGTAAACCGTCATGCCCAATTGCTGCGCACGTTGCAGCAAGGCCTTGGATACGCGCGCGCCGCCGACGGCAGCAAATCGCAGGCTCTGGGGGTTGAACTCCTTTTGCTCGGCGGCGATTACCAGCATCAACAACAATTGCGGCACCAGGATCAGGCTGTGGGGCTGGCGCGTTGCCAGGCAACCGAGCAATTGGGCGGCGTCCACTGCGCTGGCGCCCTGGATGCCCAGGCTTTTCTGGCTGGGCAAGCTCAAAGTGGCGCCGGCATACAAGGCGGCGTAGCAGCCGAGGTTTTCCAGCAATATCGCGATGGGCAACAACGCCAGGTGGTGCCGCGGGTCCCTGGAATGGCTGGCCTGATGCAACTCGCGGGTAACCCGCAGCAAGCTGTCGGCGCTCAGGCAGACCCCTTTGGGGGCCCCGGTGGTGCCGGACGTGAACGTCAGCTTGGCGGTATTTGACGGCATCGCTGGCCGGCCTTCAAAGGTGCGGCACCAGAACTCGCCGGCTTGGCGGTAACCGCCAGCCTGCAGTTCTGCCGCCAGGTGAGGCTCGGCGATCACCCGTTCGGCGTGACTCTGTTCCAGGCAATGGGCGCGCTGGGCCGGGCTGAAGAACGGAGGCAGTGTCAGGCAGGTCAAGCCTTCGAACAGCACTGCCAGGTCCCACAGCATCGCGTCGACGCCATTGTCCAGGGCCAGGGCCACCACCTTGACGCCTTCGTCGCGCAGGCGCTCCTGGCGATAAGCGACTTCGGCGAACAGGGAGGTGTAGTCCATTTTCCAAGTGTCACCCCACAGGGCGATAGCACCATCGTTGCGTTCGGCATGGCCGCGCAGCACGGCGTGGAAACGACGGGTTTCAGGCGACATTGCTGGCGTCCTCGTTCGTAGGCAACCCCAGGCGTGAGAACAGGCCCATGTTGCGTAAATGAATGAACCCGGCGCGGATATTGCCGACATGCACCCAAGGCTGGCTCTCGTAGTAGCTGCCCCAGTGCTGGCGCTCATCGCCCAGGCGCTGCGGGTCGGCCGCGCAGAGAGTGACGGGCTTCAAGCCGAGGCGGTGGAAGCTGTTGACCAGACCGATGTTGCCGGTGAACGCCACCCACTCCAGCCCTCCCATGGCCAGCAGCCAGGTAATGGCGATGATGCTCAAGCGCGCACTGCCGGTGTCGCTGGCCGCGAGGTTGCCGACTTCGGCGATGACGCTGCGCTCCACCGGATGTTCGGCGGCGGCACTGATCAGCGGGTCGATCGGATGGTCGAGGTAGCGTTCCAGGAACAACGGCTCGGCGCTCGCCAGGCGGACGCCGGCGACCGCGCAGAGCTCATCGTTGGCGTGGCTCACGCCAAACAACTGCGGCATGAAGTGGCGAATGTCAGCGCCGTGTGCGACGCGGAAACGCTGTTGGATAAATGCCTCGAAAGCAGGTCGCTGAGGGTCTTGGGGCAGGGCGCGGCAGAGGCGCAGCGGTGCACTGTTTGCCTGGCCGAATAGCAGGGGCAAGGGAATGTTCCAATCGATATCGGGCATTGGCGGTACGCCTCCCAAGTGAAGTTGGGGGCAGTATCGAAGGCATTTCTTAACGAAGTCTGAAGGTGGCGAAAATGATCGATTTGGCGATCTTCAGACTGCCTTAAGACTCCTCGGGGAGGGTGGCGTCGACTCTTCCAAGCCACGTTCGGCCATCCCTTCCCCACAAGGTGTCTTTTTCATGAGCGAAACCCAGACCACACAGCGCTATACACGGTTATCGATGACCCTGCATTGGCTGATGCTGGCGCTGTTTGTTGGCGTCTATGGCTGCATCGAACTCAAAGGCCTGTTGCCCCGCGGCCATGCGCTCAAAAGCCTGCTCCTTGGCGGCCACGCACTGTTCGGCAGCGGGATTTTCCTGCTGGTGTGGTTGCGTTTGCTCGGGCGCCTGGCACCTCGGCCACCGATCGTGCCGCGCCCGCCGGCCTGGCAGACCGGCGTGTCGCACCTTATGCACCTGGCGTTGTACGGCCTGATGATCATCACGCCGATATTGGCCTGGTTGATGCTCAACGCCGGCGGCAAGCCCGTGCCGTATTTTGAATTTGCCTTGCCCTCGCTGGTAGCGCCAGACCCGGTCCTGGCCAAGCAATTCAAGCATTGGCACGAATGGCTGGGCAGTGCCGGTTATTGGTTGATCGGCCTGCATGCGGTGGCTGGGCTTTTCCATCATTACTGGGTGCGAGACAACACCCTGATGCGCATGTTGCCAAAACGCTAGAACCACACAAATCGCGAATAACGCGCCTGGTGAAACGTTTCATCTTGCGATAAACGGCTCACGCAAGCGCTTGCGTAAGTAAATGTATCTGATTAGAGTCGGTGGCAATCGGCTCTGATCCAAGGGGCTCGAATACAAAAATAAAAAAATCCAGGAGCTCATCCATGAGCCTTGAACCCTTGCTTGAGATGCAGGGCATCAGCAAAACCTTCAATGGTTTGCGCGTGCTCAAGACGGTCGGCCTGAAGGTCTACCCCGGCGAAATCCACGCCTTGATGGGGGAGAACGGCGCCGGCAAGTCGACGCTGATGAAGATTCTCTCCGGTGCCTACCAAGCCGACCCAGGCGGTGAAATCCGCATTGCCGGTCAGCTCATCCCCACCTTCGACCCCGCCACCGCCAAAGCCCTTGGCATCGCCGTGATCTATCAGGAATTGAGCCTGTGCCCCAACCTGAGCGTGGCCGAGAACATTTACCTGGGCCGCGAATTGCGGCGCGGCTGGACCATCGATCGTAAGGGCATGGAGGCCGGTTGCATCGAAGTGTTGCAGCGCCTGGGCGCTGAGTTCACCCCGGCCACGCGAGTCAGCAGCCTGTCGATCGCCGAGCGTCAGTTGGTGGAAATCGCCCGCGCCCTGCATGCCCACGCCAAGATCCTGGTGATGGACGAACCCACCACGCCCTTGTCATCCCGCGAGACCGACCGCTTGTTCGCGCTGATCAAGCAACTGCGCAGCCAGGGCTTGGCGATCATCTACATCAGCCACCGCATGGCCGAAATCTACGCGTTATCGGACCGCGTCTCGGTGCTGCGTGACGGCCAGTACATCGGCGAGTTGACCCGCGATGCACTGTCCGCCGAAGCGTTGGTGAAAATGATGGTGGGCCGCGACCTGTCAGGGTTCTACAAGAAGGAACACGCCGCGTATAACCCCGGCAACGTGGTGATGCGGGTGCGCGACATGGCCGACGGCAAGCGCGTGCGCCACTGCAGTTTCGACGTGCATGCCGGCGAAGTACTGGGCATTGCCGGCCTGGTCGGGGCAGGGCGCACCGAGCTGGCGCGGCTGATCTTTGCGGCCGACCCACGCACCTCGGGCACCCTGGAAGTGGTCGGCAAGGCCG
The DNA here is from genome assembly GCF_054668895.1 of Pseudomonas sp. H3_E07. Classification (NCBI taxonomy): domain Bacteria; kingdom Pseudomonadati; phylum Pseudomonadota; class Gammaproteobacteria; order Pseudomonadales; family Pseudomonadaceae; genus Pseudomonas; species Pseudomonas sp. H3_E07. The sequence continues at coordinate 6,003,079 of NZ_CP162795.1, read as the reverse complement.
TTACCCCACTGCGCACCCCGGCGGATGCGATTCGCGCAGGCGTCGTCTACCTCACCGAAGACCGCAAGGCTCAGGGCCTGTTCCTCGACATGAGCGTGGCGGACAACATCAACGTCTGCGCCTGTGTGCCGGATGCCCATGCCGGCGGAGTGCTGGACCGCGACCATGCGTTGCAGCGATCCAATGATGCGATCAAGTCGCTGTCGATTCGCGTGGCGTCAGGCAAGGTCAATGCTGGCGCCTTGTCCGGCGGCAATCAGCAGAAGGTGCTTCTGGCACGGCTGCTGGAGGTCAAACCCCACGTGCTGATCCTCGACGAGCCCACACGCGGCGTCGACATCGGCTCCAAGTCCGAGATCTACCGCATCATCAATCAATTGGCCCAGGCCGGCATCGGCATCGTGGTGATTTCCAGCGAGTTGCCGGAAATCATCGGCACCTGCGACCGCGTGTTGATCATGCGCGAAGGCCAGCTCGTCGCTGAAGTCGGCGGTGCCTCCGGCCAGGCTATTTCCCAAGAACGCATTATTGACCTCGCCACCGGTGGCGATCAGGTGGTTGCCCATGGCTGAGTTGAATATCGCAACGACAAACAAAGCGGAACGCGCACGCGAGCTGATGCGCACGGTGGGCATGTTGCCCGTGCTGATCTTGCTGTTGGTGGGCTTTGCCCTGGCCAGCGAGAACTTCCTGACGATGCAGAACCTGTCGATCATCTCCCAACAGGCGTCGGTGAACGTGGTGCTGGCGGCGGGCATGACGTTTGTGATCCTCACCGCCGGTATCGACTTGTCAGTGGGCGCGATCCTGGCGGCCTCGGCGGTGGTGGCGTTGCAGGCGTCGATGTCGCCGCAGTTCGGCATGTTCGGGATTGCCGCGGGTATCGGCTTCGGGCTGTTGCTCGGGCTGGTCAATGGCGGGTTGATCGCTTTTATGCGCCTGCCGCCGTTTATCGTCACCCTTGGCGCACTGACGGCCATGCGCGGGCTGGCGCGGCTTTTGGCGGACGACAAGACCGTGTTCAACCCGGACCTGCCATTTGCCTTCATCGGCAATGACTCGTTACTCGGCGTGCCCTGGTTGGTGATCATCGCCGTGGCCGTGGTGGCGCTGTCGTGGTTCATCCTGCGCCGCACGGTGATGGGCGTGCAGATCTACTCGGTCGGCGGCAACCCGGAAGCGGCGCGGTTGTCGGGGATCAAGGTGTGGAAGGTGCTGCTGTTCGTCTACGCCATGTCCGGCGCGCTGGCCGGGCTGGGCGCGGTGATGAGCGCTTCGCGTCTATTCGCTGCCAATGGTTTGCAACTGGGGCAATCCTACGAGCTGGATGCGATTGCGGCGGTGATCCTCGGTGGCACCAGTTTCACCGGCGGCGTCGGCACCATCGGCGGCACACTGATCGGTGCGCTGATCATTGCAGTGCTCACCAATGGGCTGGTGCTGCTGGGCGTGTCGGATATCTGGCAATACATCATCAAGGGCATTGTGATCATCGGCGCGGTGGCGCTGGATCGTTATCGCCAGTCCGGTGCGCGGACCTGATTTCATACAACAATCACAAGAGAGACCCGCATGAACCTTAAACGCATGTTTCCCGTCATTGCCTTGGCTGCCCTGATGTCCCAAGCCGTCGAAGCCCGTGAGTTGAAAGCCCTCGGCATCAGCATGGGTTCCCTGGGCAACCCGTACTTCGTGACCCTGGCCGATGGCGCCACGGCGCGGGCCAAGGAGCTGAACCCCAATGTCAAGGTCACCTCGGTGTCGGCTGACTATGACCTGAGCAAGCAGTTTTCGCAGATCGATAACTTCATTTCGTCCAAGGTCGACCTGATCCTGATCAACGCCGTCGACCCGTCTGCCATGGCCTCGGCGATCAAGAAAGCCCGCGATGCCGGGATCGTCGTGGTCGCTGTGGATGTGGACGCCAAGGGCGTCAACGCCACCGTGCAGACCGACAACGTCGAAGCCGGCAAGCTGGCCTGCCAGTACCTGGTGGACAAGCTCTCCGGCAAGGGCAACGTGATCATCCAGAACGGCCCGCAAGTGACCGCCGTGACCGACCGCGTCAAAGGTTGCAAGGCCGCACTCGCTGCTGCGCCCGACATCAAGGTGCTGTCCGATGATCAGGACGGCAAAGGCTCCCGCGAAGGTGGCTTGAACGTGATGCAGGGTTATCTCACGCGCTTCCCGAAAATCGACGGCTTGTTCGCGATCAACGACCCGCAAGCCGTCGGCAGCGACCTGGCGGCCAAGCAGCTCAAGCGCAGCGGCCTCATCATCACCTCGGTGGATGGCGCGCCGGATATCGAGAATGCGCTGAAGACCGACTCCCAGATACAGGCGTCTTCCAGCCAGGACCCATGGGCCATGGCGCAGACCGCGGTAAACGTGGGCAATGACATTCTCAACGACAAAGCCCCGGCCGAAGCGGTTACCCTGCTCACGCCCAAACTGATCACCCGCGACAACATCGGTACGTACAGCGGTTGGTCGAGTAAACATTGATCCATTGAGAAGGAACAACGCCGTGGTCACCATGGATGACGTGGCAAGCCGGGCCGGGGTGTCGACATCGACGGTGTCGCACGTGTTGAACGGCACCCGCAAGGTCAGCCCGGCCACCGTGCTGGCGGTGCAGCAGGCGATCCAGGCGTTGGGCTACATCCCCAACACCCTGGCGCGCTCGCTGGCCCGGTCAAGCACCAATACCATGGGTGTGGCGATCTCGGCGTTGTCCAACCACTACTTCAGCGAAACGGTGCACGCGATTGAAACCGAGTGCGCCAAGAACGGCTACATGATGCTGTTTGTCGACACCCATGATGATCCGGAGCAGGAATTGCGGGTGGTCACGGCGCTGCATCATCGGCGGGTGGATGGGATTGTGCTGGCGCCCTCCAATGGCTCCAAGGCGCTGGAGTACCTGCGGGCCAACGAGGTTCCAGCAGTGCTGGTTGACCGCATGATGAGCGATCAATTTGACCAGATCGGGGTGGACAACGCCCAGCCGACCCAGGCCCTTATCCAGCACCTGATCGCCCATGGGCACCGGCGGATTGGTTTTATCGCCGGGCGGGAGGGGTTCAGTACCACGGACGAGCGCGTCGCGGGTTATCGCGCGGCATTGCTCGCGGCGGGGCTGGCGTTTGATCCGCAACTGCTGGTCAACGGCGGCTCCAACACTGAACCGGCGCGCAAGGCAACGGTGCAGTTGCTGGGGCTGGCAGCACCACCTACGGCGATTATGGCCGGTAATAACCTGATGACCCTCGGCGCCATGCAGGCCCTGCGTGACGCGCAGATTACCGTGCCGGGGCAGATGGCCCTGGTCGGTTTCGATGATTTTGACTGGGCGGACTTTTTCGAGCCACGCCTGACCCTGATCGCGCAGCCGGTCCAGGCACTCGGCGCCCAGGCCGTGCACCTGTTGTTGCAACGCATGGCCTCGCCTGACGCGCCGCCCCACAGCGTGCGCCTGACGCCGACCCTGCAAGTGCGTAATTCATGTGGCTGTATTGGATTGGAATGACCTCCGTATGAGCAACCCTGTTTCCCTCGGCATCGACCTCGGCACCTCGGAACTCAAAGCGATCCTCATGGACCTCGACGGTTCAGTCCTGGCCCATGCCGGCGTGCGCCTGAGCGTGTCGCGGCGTCATAGCGGCTGGTCCGAGCAAGACCCGCAGGATTGGTGGCAGGCGTGTTTGCAGGCGCTGGCCCAGTTGCGCACGCATGAGGCATTTGCCCGTGTGGCCTGTATCGGCCTGTCTGGGCAGATGCATGGCGCGGTGTTGCTGGGGGCGGATAATCGCGTGTTGTATCCGGCGATCCTGTGGGATGACTCGCGTGCGGTCGCCGAGGCTGAACGGTTGGGAACGGCGTTTGCCGACGTCACCGGCAGCCTGCCCATGGCGGGGCTGACAGCGCCGAAACTGTTGTGGCTGAAACAGCATGAGCCGCAGGTGTTCAAGGCCATCGATTGTGTGCTGTCACCCAAGGACTACCTGCGCTTGCGTTTGAGTGGCGAGCGCATCAGCGAGATGTCGGATGCCGCCGGCACATTGTGGCTGGATGTGGCACGGCGTGAGTGGTTCGTCCCGATGTTGCGCGCGACGGGGCTGTCGCCTGCGCAGATGCCCAGGTTGGTCGAGGGCGGTGCCGCGAGCGCGGTGTTGACGGCGGACGGGCTGGGTTTGTCTTCCTCCGTCGTGATTGCCGGCGGCGGCGGTGACAACCCGGTCGCGGCTGTCGGTATCGGTGCGATCAAGGCAGGGGACGCCTTTATCACCCTCGGCACCAGCGCGGCCATCGTCGCCATCACCGACCACGCTGCCGGCAACCCGGCCAGCGCGGTACACAGCTTTTGCCATGCACTGCCTGACCGTTGGTACACCATGGGCGCCATGCTGGCCGGGGCCAGTTGCCTGCGTTGGGTCACGCGGCTGACGGGGATGCCGGATGAACAGACCTTGTTGGACCAGGTGCAGGCGCAATTGCCGATTGAGCAGGCAGTGCCCCTCAGTACCCCGCTGTTTCTGCCGTACCTCGCCGGCGAACGCACGCCGCACAACGATCCGCTGCTGCGCGGCGGATTCATGGGCCTGGGCCATGACTGCACACCCGCTATGCTCGGTTATGCGGTGATGGAAGGGGTGGGTTTCGGTTTGCTGGATGCGCTGCGCGCCGTGCAATCGGCCGGTGCCAACGTTGATGCCTGCGCCTTGGTGGGCGGCGGGGCGCGCAGCGAATACTGGGCGCAGTTGCTGGCCAACATCCTCCAGCGGGAGATATACACGTTGCACGGCAGTGAATTGAGCGCCTGCATCGGGGCGGCGAAACTGGGCTTCCTGTCGATCGGGGAAGGGGACGCGTTGTTGCAAGCGGGAATGCCGGTGAAGGCCCGGTATAGGCCGGATCCCGCACAGCAGGCAGTACTGGCAGCGCGTTATCGCCTGTTTCAGGGTTTACTGGGAGCGGCAAAAGCACTGCACGAACAGGCCACGCAGCCGTGTCAGGCATCGCGCTGATGACTCACGATCACTCATCCGACAGCGGCGGCAAACGCCGTTTCACCGGGGTTTTCTTGACGATCGCGGTGTTGGTTTCGGCATAGGCATTCAGCTTGTCGAGCAGGTTGTCCAGATGATCCATGGTGCGCACATGCAGCCGTGCGATGAAGCAATCATCGCCGGTCACTTTGTCGCACTCGGTGAATTCGGGGATCGCCTGGATCTGCCGTTCCACCTCATGCAGTTTGCCGGGCAGGGGGCGGATGCGCACGATGGCTTGCAGCAGGTAGCCGAAGTGCTTGGGGTCGATGTCGACGGTGTAGTGGGTTAGCACGCCGCGCTCTTCAAGACGGCGCAGGCGTTCGCTGACACTCGGCGAGGACAGCCCGGTAATGCCGGCCAGGGTCTTGAGGGACAGGCGTGAGTCGTCCATCAAAGCGGCGATGAGTTGCTGGTCGATGGTGTCAATCATGGTTTCCACCTAATAAGTAAAGGCAATCCAGTGGTTTGGCCTTTTTTAGGCGCTGGAGCCGCTCCCGAACAGATTGCCATAATTGAGCCTCACTTGAGGAGCTTCAATCATGGACACATCCATCCGTCGTGGTTCGTGGGAAATGATCGCCGCCATGCTCATCTCGGGCACCATTGGCTGGTTTGTACTGGTCTCTGGCGTGTCGGTGATCGAAGTGGTGTTCTGGCGCTGCGTGATCGGTGGGCTGACGCTCTTGCTGGTGTGCGCGCTGCTGGGTTATTTGCGCCTGGACCTGCTGAACGGGGCCAAGCTCGGCCTGGCGATGCTCAGTGGCGTGGCGATTGTTGGCAATTGGTTGCTGCTGTTCGAATCCTATTCCCGTGCCTCCATTGCCATCAGCACAGCGGTGTACAACGTCCAGCCGTTCATGTTGGTGATGCTGGCGGCAGTGTTCCTCGGAGAAAAGATCACCGTGCAGAAACTGGCGTGGCTGAGTATTGCGTTTTTGGGGATGCTGGCGATTGTCACGGCCCATGGCGACCAACAGACCGGCGACGATTACCTGGCCGGCATCGCCTTGGCGCTGGGTGCGGCGTTTCTCTATGCCATTGCGGCGCTGATCATCAAGCGTTTGAAAGAAGTGCCACCGCATTTGATGGCGTTGATCCAGGTGACCACCGGCGCGCTGCTGCTCGCGCCAATGGTGCCTTGGAACAGTTTGCCAGCCACTACCAACGCCTGGGCGGCATTGGTGACACTCGGCGTGGTGCACACCGGTTTGATGTACGTGCTGCTGTACGGCGCGATCCAGAAACTGCCCACGGCAATTACCGGTGCGCTGTCGTTCATCTACCCGATTGCGGCGATCTTCGTCGATTGGATCGCCTTCGGGCATCGCCTGGGCTGGCTGCAATGGTTGGGTGTGGCGGCGATTCTGCTGGCGGCTGCGGGGTTGCAGCGGGGCTGGTGGTGGCCCCGCTCGCAGACGGTCAGTGCGTACCCTGGAAAATGATGTTTTCCGGGTTGAAGTGCTCCACCGCGCTGCCCGGTTGCGGCAAGCCCAGGATATGCCCCTTGATCTTGCCCACCACGTGCATCTCGCACGGTTTGCAGTCGAACTTCAGGGTCAGCACTTCATCGCCGTGGATCAACTGCATCGGCGCGACCTTGGTCTTCACGCCCGTGACACCCTTCGCCTGTTTAGGGCACAGGTTGAACGAGAAGCGCAGGCAGTGCTTGGTGATCATCACCGGTACTTCGCCGGTTTCCTCATGGGCTTCGAACGCGGCGTCGATCAGCTTCACCCCATGACGGTGGTAGAAGTCGCGGGCTTTCTGGTTGTAGACGTTGGCCAGGAACGACAGGTGCGCATCCGGGTAGACCGGCGGCGGGGTGGTTTCGGCTTTGCGTCCACCGCGTGGATGTGCGGCAACACGGGCAGCGGTCAGCGCTTCGATCACTTCGCGGCGCAAGGCTTTGAGCTGTGAGTTGGGGATGAAGAACGCTTGCGGCGCATCCAGCTGGATATCGGTCGCGTGGTATTCGGTGGTGCCCAGTTGGCCGAGCAGGTCGCGCAAGGTATCCAGCGCCTGCTCCGGCTTGTTGGCCACGCCGAACGGGCCGGGCAGGGTGACGCTGGCGCTGATGCCTTCTTCACTGGTGGCAGTCACGTCCAGCTGCTCTTCACGCAGGCGAGCCACCCACGTCAGGCCGATGCGGCGTTCGGACGAGGTCTTCAACAGCGCCTGTTGCCAGTTGTGGTCGAGGTTGCGGTTCAGCGGATGATTCGGGCGCAGTTGATGCAGGCCGGCCGGCATTTCATTCGGTTCGACGCGGTAGCGATAGCGTTTCTCGCCGTCTTCCTCGAACTCGCCCTTAGGCTCGGCGATGTTGGCGCGGAAACCCACCACTTCACGCTTGACCAGCACGTTGAGGCCGTCGCCATTGGACAGCGGCTCATGGGTGACCACTTGCAGGTCACGCTTGCCGGCTTTTTCCACCACACCCACCGGCAGGCCGGTGAACGTCGGGGTGTCGAAGGCGCCGATGTCGATCTTGCGGTCAGTGACGAAATAGTCGGTGCTGCCACGGTGGAAGGTCTTTTCCGGATCGGGCAGGAAGAAGTGCGCGGTACGGCCGCTGGAAGCGCGAGCCAGGTCCGGGCGGTCTTCAAGGATCTCGTCGAGGCGCTGACGGTAGTAGGCGGTGATGTTCTTCACATAGCCCATGTCCTTATAGCGACCTTCGATCTTGAATGAGCGCACGCCGGCTTCGACCAAGGCGCGCAGGTTGGCGCTCTGGTTGTTGTCTTTCATCGACAGCAGGTGCTTTTCAAAGGCCACGACACGGCCCTGATCATCTTTCAAGGTGTACGGCAAACGGCAGGCCTGGGAGCAATCTCCACGGTTGGCACTACGGCCGTTCTGCGCGTGGGAGATGTTGCACTGCCCGGAGAACGCCACGCACAAGGCGCCGTGGATGAAAAACTCGATGGCGGCATCGGTTTCGTCGGCGATGGCGCGGATTTCCTGCAGGTTCAGCTCACGGGCCAAGACCAACTGCGAGAAACCGGCCTGGTCGAGAAACTTGGCGCGGCCCAGGGTGCGAATGTCGGTCTGGGTACTGGCGTGCAGCTCGATGGGCGGAATGTCCAGCTCCATCACGCCAAGGTCTTGCACGATCAACGCATCGACGCCGGCGTCATAGAGCTGATGGATCAGCTTGCGCGCCGGTTCCAGTTCGTTGTCATGCAAGATGGTGTTGATCGTGGTGAACACGCGTGCGTGGTACCGGCGCGCGAATTCTACCAGGGACGCGATATCGCTCACGTCGTTACAGGCGTTATGGCGCGCGCCGAAGCTCGGGCCGCCAATGTACACGGCGTCGGCGCCATGCAGGATCGCCTCGCGCGCGATGGCGACATCGCGGGCAGGGCTGAGTAATTCCAGGTGATGCTTGGGCAAGGACATAGTTTTTTTAGTCAGGCTTGTCACGGTTGAGGCGGGCATTGTAGCTGTGAAATGCCTGACCGGCACCCACTCAGGCCTGAGCGGCCATCGCAGTCACTTCCACGCGCATGCCTTCTACGGCCAAAGCGGCAACGCCAACGGCCGCGCGCACGGGCCAGGGCTTGGCAAAGAAGCGTTTGTAGACCTCGTTGAAGGCCGCGCGATCGGCCATATCCGTCAGATAAATGGTCAGGTGCATCACCCGGTCCATCGAGCTGCCGGCCTTTTCCAGGGCGACTTTCAAGGCTTGCAGGGTGCATTCGCTTTGCTGGGTGATATCGCCCAGCTCCAGGCTGCCATCAGCACGGGTCGGGATCTGGGTGGACACCAGGATGCCATTGAAGCCGATCACGTCGGAGGAAATCGAGTCGGCATCGGGGTCCGGGGTGTAGTGCAGGTCGTGGTTGGCCATGGGCGCCTCTGGTTGGCAGGTTCAGAAAGGCGCCCATGGTCCCCGAAATTGACGACAGGGGCAAACTACGCCCAGCGGCGGAACAACACGCTGGCATTCACGCCGCCGAAGCCGAAGCCGTTGGACAGCGCGTATTCGATCGGCATCGGGCGGGCTGCACCGCGCACCATATCCAGGCCATCCGCAAGTGGGTCGGGGTTTTGCAGGTTGAGGGTGACCGGGGCAACCTGGTCGCGCAGGGCAAGCACGGTGAAAATGGCTTCAATTCCGCCCGCAGCCCCCAACAGGTGACCGGTGGCGGATTTGGTCGAGCTGATGGCCGGACTGCCTTTGGCGCCGAACACCGTGTTGATCGCCGCCAGTTCGCCTTTGTCGCCCACCGGAGTGGAGGTGGCGTGAGCATTCAAGTACTGCACCTGGGTTGCATCGATTCCAGCCTGGCGCAAGGCCTGCAGCATGGCGCGTCGCGCACCGTCGCCATCTTCCGGGCCGGCCGTCATGTGATAGGCGTCGGCACTGGTGCCGTAGCCCACCAACTCCGCAATCGGCTGTGCGCCACGTGCCAGGGCGTGTTCGAGTTCCTCGATGACGAGCATGCCGGCGCCTTCGCCCATGACAAAACCGTCACGTGCCTGGTCGAATGGCCGCGAAGCCAGCTCGGGTGTTTCATTGAAGTCGCTGGACAATGCCCGTGCCGCCGCAAAGCCGGCCAGGCTGACCCGATGAATTGCCGCTTCGGCGCCGCCACATACCGCCACATCGACTTCACCGGCACGAATCATCCGTGCCGCGTCGCCAATCGCCTGCACACCTGCCGCACAGGCGGTCACCGGTGCGCCCAGCGGGCCTTTCAACCCATAGTTGATCGACACATGCCCGGCGGCCATGTTGCTCAGGAAGGAGGGGATGGTGAACGGCGACAACCGCCGTGGGCCTTTGCTATCGGTGGTGCGTACCGCATCGGCAATTGCCGGGAAGCCGCCGACACCCGAAGCGATGATGGTGGCAGTACGTTCCTGCGCTTCGGGCGTCACTGGCGCCCATCCGGCCTGCTTCAAGGCTTCATCCGCCGCCGCCAGGGCGAACAGGATAAAGCGGTCCATCTTGCGCTGTTCCTTGGCTGCCAGCAGTCGATCGGGGTCGAAGCCGGCTTCTGGATCCTGCTGCACGCTTTGTACCTGGCCACCGATGCTCACGGCCAGGTCTCCGATCAGTTCTTCCGGTAGCCGGCGAATGCCCGACTGCCCGGCCAGCAGGCGTTGCCAGGTTGACTCCACGTCAGCACCGAGCGGCGTCAGCGCGCCCATTCCTGTCACAACGATGCGTTTATTCATGATCAATCGACTCCGGTTGCGTTGAGGGAACAGACCCTATGGACGTCACTATCATCATGAAAGTAACATGGCGTCACGCAAATAGGCACCGCTCAAAGGAATCCCGCCCATGCAACGCAAGTCCCTTACCCGCGACGAATGTCCCATCGCCCGCAGCCTTGAGCGGGTAGGGGAGTGGTGGAGCATCCTGATCATGCGCGACGCACTGCAGGGCCTGCGCCGTTTCGATGAGTTTTCCCGCAGCCTGGGCATCGCGCCCAATATGCTTACGCGCCGCCTGAACGCCCTGGTAGAGGCCGGCATGTTGGAGCGCCAGGCCTACAGTGAAAGGCCGCCGCGCTATGAATATGTGCCGACGGCCAAGGGCGAGGATTTCCGCATGGTGCTGATGTCGCTGGTAGCCTGGGGTAACCGGCATTACGCCGAGGAGGGCACCAGCGTGGAGTTGGTGGAGCGTGCGACGGGCACGCCAGTACAGCCAATGTTGGCCCGTGCGGATGGGCAGCAGGTACCACTTGACCAGTGCATGTTGCAGGCCGGCCCGGCGGCGAGTTCGGGCATGCGCGAACGCCTGGCCTTGCTCGATGCAAAGCGCTGATCAAACGAGTAGTTGACGCCAGAAAATAATCCCTCCAGCGCGCGTAAAGTCGCGGATTTCCGAGCCGATAGCAAGTAGAGACACAGGGTTCTCCGCACGGTTGAGGGTAAGTCCATGTTCAACACAGCACTCAAGACAGCACTGTCGGCCAGGACGGCCGAAGTCACCGAGTTCAAAGGACTGATCGCCGCACTGGAACGCTCCATGGCCGTGGTCGAATTCGACCTGAACGGCAGGGTGCTGCGGGCCAACGACAACTTCCTCAACACCCTGGGCTACAACGCCAGTCAGTTGACGGGTAAATCCCACCGTGACTTTTGCCCGCCAGCACTGACCAGCAGCCCGGCCTACAGCCAGTTCTGGAGTGATTTGAAGGCGGGCAAGTTTGTCTCGGGTACCTTCAAACGTGTGGATAGCAACGGCAACACCATCTGGTTGGAAGCCAGTTACAACCCGGTGCTGGATGAGCGCGGCCAGGTGTTAAAAGTGGTCAAGTACGCGCTGGACGTGACCAGCAAGGTCGAGCAAGAAGCGGCCACCCGCAGCAAACTCACGGCGCTGGACCGGGCAATGGCGGTGATTGAATTCGATTTGAATGGCCAAGTGCTGGACGCCAACGTGAATTTCCTCAATGTGATGGGTTACACCTTGGCGGAAATCAAAGGCAAACATCACCGGCTGTTTTGCGAACCGGCGCTGATCAATAGCCATGAATACACTGACTTCTGGCGTCGCTTGAACAGCGGCGAATTCTTCGCTGGTCAATTCAAGCGCCTGGGCAAGCAGGGGCGTGTGGTATGGCTGGAAGCCAGCTACAACCCGGTATATGACGGCGACGGCAAGCTGACCAAGATCGTCAAGTTCGCCAGCGACATCACCGAGCGCGTGGAAAAGTTCGAAGAAGACTCCCGAGGTGCGTCGCGGGCTTACCATATCTCCTCCGAGACCGAGCGCTTTGCCGAACATGGCACCCAGGTGATCCAGGAGACTGCCAGCGAAATGCGCCGCATCGCCGACAACATCGGCGCCTCTGCGCGGCTGGTGGGGCAACTGGGCGATCGTTCCGAGCAGATCACTGCCATCGTCAACACCATTCGCGGGATCGCCGACCAGACCAACTTGTTGGCCCTCAATGCGGCGATCGAGGCGGCGCGCGCGGGGGATCAGGGGCGAGGCTTTGCGGTGGTGGCCGATGAAGTCCGGCAACTGGCCGGGCGGACCAGCCGCTCGACGGCGGAAATTGCCGAAATGATCGGCATGATCCTCTCGGAAACCCGTGACGCAGTGACCAGCATGAACGCCACCCAGGAAGGCGCGCAACGCGGCGTCAGCCTGGCTGATCAGGCGGGTTCGGTGATCCTGCAGATTCGCACCAGCACCAGTGACGCCGTGGAGGCGGTGAGCATGTTCGCGTCGAAGCTGGATGAGTCGGAAGTCATTCCCAAGACCGCAGTGGGTTGGGTGGGTTAACGCCCCCCAATGGGAGGCGCGAGCATGCTCGCGAAAAACGCCCGGGCAACGCGTAGATTCAGGATGTACGCGTTATCCTTGAGGTTATTCGCGAGCAAGCGCGTGCCTACCTATAGCAGGGTAAACGGATAGTCGACGATCAGCCGCAGCTCGTTCAGGTCGCCATCGCGCTGGTCGGCGTTTGCTGCCACGATCGCATCACGCACGCGCAACGACAGGTTTTTCGCCGGACCACTCTGGATCACGTACTTGGCCTCCAGGTCCGTTTCGTGGTGCGCGCCGTCGTCACCGTAGTCGCCCGCATAGGCGCTGTGATCCGGCGTGTGGGTGCCATTGATATCCGAACCGTTGATATAGCGCCCCATGAAACTCAGTCCCGGCACGCCATAACTGGCCATGTTCAGGTCATAACGGATCCCCCAGGACTGTTCGCCCGGCCCGTTGAAGTCCCCCCATTGCACCGAGTTGGCCAGGTAGACCGAGTCGCCGCCTTCGCCCGCGCCGTTGTTGCCGGTGCCGATGTAGTCAAACGGTGTGTCGCCATGCACTTTCTGGAACGACAGCGTCAGCGTATGCGCCTGCAGGAACGAGTACGCCGCCGCCAACGAGTAGGTGGTGTTGTTGATCGCCCCGGCCTTAGCGCTGCCGGTGTCGAGGGTGCGGTAGAGGTTGCCGTCCAGCGCGAGTGACTGGTCATGGGCCAGCGAGACCACGTAGTTGAGGTTGGTATAGTACTGGCGCCAGATGTCTTCCAACTCACCGGCATACACCGTTGCGCTGAGGGATGGGCTGAAGGTGTACTTGCCCCCGAGGAAACTTGCACTGTTGGCCGCGATATTGGCGTAGGTCGCGTAGATATCGTGATCATGGTTGCTGGTCATGCCACTGTTGGTGCTGGTGAAGTGCCCGGCTTCCAGGTCCAGCCCGGCGATTTCGCTGCTGGTCAGGTCGAAACCGGTAGCGGTCTGCGGCAACAGGCGCGTGCCGCCGGTGGCGAAGACCGGGGCGGTGGGCTGCATGTCGCCGAATTTGAGCTGGGTCTTGGAGACTTTGATCTTCACCGCCGCGCCCACGGAGCCGTAGGCGTCTTCGGGGTCGCCATGCCGGTCGGTCGGCAGGTTGCCGGTGCCGGCGTCCGCGTGGGTGGCGTCAAGTTTCAACCCGCCATAGGCGTAGGCGTCAACGCCGAAGCCGATGGTGCCCTGGGTGAAACCCGAGGCGTAGTTGAGCATCGCGCCCTGGGTCCAGTCGATGTTATCGGCCCGTCCGCCTTCGCGATTGCGATTCATGTAGTAGTTGCGCAACAACCCGGTGACGCTGCTGCCCTCGATAAACCCCTTGGAGTCCGCCTGGTCGGTGACCGATTCGGCAAACGCCATCTGACTGATACCGGCACACACCGCCAGTGCTAACAGGCTCGACTGTTTAATCATGTTGTGACTCCCCCGGAATAATGAGCGCGCGCGCAGAAACACTGCACTTATTGGCTGGCGCATAAAGGTGTATGGGCAGATGTTTGCAGGTGAGCTGTTAGGGTTTTTTATTGTGTTCGGCGTGGCTGCCGAGCTTGATTCTAAGCACAGTCTGCGCGGCCTGCAGCGGGGGACCGGATGAAACTCGATTAATTAAACTTCACTCTTTTTAATCGCCTGCGGGTGTAGCGTGGGGGCTGTCTTAGCCGCTCTGCTTCGACAAAATCCTTTGGTTGCCGCCGCAGAGTCTGCGGCGGATTTTTTTGCGTGGGCGGCTGATTGGAACTGGTTTGTATAAGGAAAGCGGAGCGGGGCGCTTTACTCTTTTACATCCATGAATTCTTCAGCCCATGCCACGTAGCTTTCCGGCAAGGTATAGGTGTGCGTCAGCTCGGTGGCACTGAGGTTATCGGTGCTGTGGGTCAACTGGCGCTGGGCTCGCAGGCTGTCGTAAGTCGCCTTGATCGCCGCAAAGTAAGCACCGTGACCGGCAACCACCACGCGTACGCCGAGGCTCGCCAGGCGCTTGGCATCATTGAGCTTGGGATTGCCATAAGTCACCAGCATCAGCGGCACCGTCAGGTTCTCCGCGATCTTCTCCAAATGCTCGAAATCCGCCACACCGACCATGCAAATTCCATCGGCGCCGGCTTGCTGATACGCCAGGGTGCGCTCGATCACAGCTTCGGTCGGCAACACGCCGGCATTGGTCCGGGCAATGATCGACAACTGCGGATCAACACGGGCTTCCAGCGCGGCGCGGACCTTGCCGATGCCTTCTTCAATAGAGATCAGGTCAGTCGACTTGCGGCCGAATTGCGCAGGCAGCAACGTGTCTTCAATCGTTAACGCGGCCACACCGGCACGCTCAAGTTCTTCGACGGTGCGCATCACGTTCAGCGCGTTACCGTAACCGTGGTCGGCATCGGCAATGAAAGGCAGTTGGGCGACACGGCCGATACGGGTGGCTTGCTCAACGAACTCACTCAGGGTGATCAGCGCAAAATCGGGCGCGGCCAATACCTGCAACGACGCAACGGAGCCACCGAGGATGCCGACTTCAAAACCCAGGTCCGCGGCGATCCGCGCCGACATCGGGTCAAAGACGGAAGCGGTTTCAACGCAGGTTGGGGTGGCAAGCAATTCACGGAATTTGCGGCGCAGGGCTGAGTGAGAAATCTTTGGCATGGGCTTTCCTGGTTCTGGTCATCGTCTTGTGACGATCAATGTCTATTCGTGGTGGTGCGAGATTAACATGCAGGAGCGCGCGGGATGATGACGTTTCAGCATTGGAGGGTATGGAGTGCGGGTTTACGGTTGGGGAGAAGTTACACCAATATTTTCGAACGGGAGTAATCTTTGTATGCGTCACGAGCGGCAACGTTTTCAGTCTTCACATTCGTTTCGTTGCGAGTAGACAATGTGCGCTCTGTTCCGGGGTAGTTCAGCGGTAGAACACTCGGCTCTTAACCGGGTGGGCGCTGGTTCGAATCCAGCCCCCGGACCCACTACATCGCAGGGTCAGAAGGACATATGTCCAGGCACGATAGGGAATCGGATGCAATGGCCGGCATAAACGCCGGTTATGCGGTCTTTCAGTTATCTCGAGCATTGACCTCATCGGGTCTAGACACTGAGAAAGCGCGTGAACGGATTGAGCGCTGGCAGCAGGTGGTCGAACACATGGTGCAGGGCACCGCGCTGTATGGCTCGCGTATACCACTCGTGGATGTGCCTGAATGGGTCACACTGGAGGTAGTCACGGGTGGTCTTGCCACTGGACAGTATCTGGCCGGTGGTGCACTGACCGAGTACGAACGGCGGATGGCCGCCTCAATCCCAGGCATCCGCCCTGGTTTTGAACGACTTGATCTCAACACCTGGCACCTTACGGATGAGGGGATCGAAGCCCTGCAAAAGCAACTGGTGAACAGCGACTATCGGATCGATGTACCAGAAGAGGCAGCGCTACTGTACGTGGCTTGGCTGTTGGGACAGCAGCGCACGGAGGAAGCACGCAGACTGATTGAGTCGATCGCATCTTTTTTTGAGCAACTGCGTTTCTTTCCAATGGCTTCTGACGGGCTACCGCTCGCGGCGGTGGAAGTGCAGATCTTCGATGTCGGCGATATCAAAAAGCTGCTTTCAAAACTCCCTGCGCAGCAGCGTCTGGCGGTGCAAAAACATGTGGTCGTGACTCGGTTGCCTTTCTACGATGCAGCTATCTCGCTCTTCCTCTTAACGTACCAGGATGATTGGCCTTGTCGGCAATATCCTGAAGGCTGGCTTGAGCAGGCGAATGCGCTAAGTAGTCAGTTCGATGCATCCGGTAGCAATGACATCCTCAACGTTGAACCTTTCAGGGGCCGGGTAGGGGAGTTGTACGCGTTGCTAAGGCTCTGCTCCCGTGACCCAATCTCGCTGACAGGGCGTCAAGTCGGACGTATTCGGCGGATCGTCAATGATTTCGTGTGCAAACATGGTCATCCCGAATCCGAAAATCATCTACAGAGCCGAGCCATACAGCGCCATCAGGTGGCCGCGCCCGAGCATCATCTGATCGCGAAGGCGGTTTCTGAGCGTCTGACCAGCTATACGAGCTCGGAAGGCATCTCTGATTTTTCGTCCCTGTTGGAACCGATTACCAATGAGGAGGCGAAGGCATATTCGCTGAAAACCGGTGTCGCCATTCCACCAGCAGTTCGCCGACGCCTCGAGCGCTGTCGAAAGGGAACTATCAGTCAGTTGATTGACAAGGGATTGATCACATCTGGGGATACCGTGGCGCGAGTACTGCCAGCGATGACGGCCGAAATCTGCAGTGCTGGATTTCGCGATACGACACTGCGCACGTTGTCTATCGCAACGTCTCGTGCTTTTCGGCGACGCCGTTCATTGCTACTGCTCAACCTACAGAGCCAAGTCAAAATCAGTGAGTTGCCTTGGGTGGCGGCCGTTGAAGGTGAACGAGAGGCACACACTGTCGCCGTTGAGGGAGCCAGACAAGCCTTGATCGAATCCTCGGCAACAACTCTCGCTGCTTTCCCTCAGGCAATCCTTCCGAACAAGCTACTTCAGGAGTTTGGTTCGCTTGCTGTCACGGCGAAGCTGGATCTTCCTTTTGTGGAGGAGGTCGCGGCAGACATTTTCATGGGAACCTTTTCGAATAAATTCGTGGAAGCAGCCAGGCGAGCGGCCTCGTTGATAGATGGCACCCTTTACGCCCATTATTACGACATCGACACGAACCAACTGGCGATCCTTCCCGATAAGCCGAAATCAAAGAGCAGAAACTATTTCCAGCGTGACTTGGATACCAGTGATGCATTGGCGAAGCTGTGCGCACAGCGGGCTAATGCACCCTCGGGTGGATGGCATTCAGCAACCAACGGCAGGATCATCGAGCAACAACAGATTTTGACAACGCAAAACCTTTCGCTTCTGTTTGGTGATCTCGGTTTGAAAGCGCTGCTACATCATCGCTTGGGCTCACTTGCTCAGGAGTGCTTCCAATGGATATGCATGCGGCAGCAGATGAAAATCAAGTTCTATCACTCTAGCTTGGTGATGCTCAAAAATACCGCTTATGCCTGGCGCCAGATGGTGTTTTATTTATCCATGCAGGATGACGCCGAGAGGCGTTGCGCAATCGATAGTATCGAAGCTCATTTCACGGCTCAACCCATTGCATTCCGAGAGAGATTTCTACCGGCAATTATGGGGTTGCGTGTAGCAGCTTCCGGGCTCCCGTTGACCCTGAACCGCCGGAAAAGTGAGGGTGTTCAGGTTTTTCTCGGATGGACCACCGAACGACATTGGTTGTTACCATCGCAAACGAATGACATCAGTTAACCGCTCGGCTGTATCGATGAGGCGTGCTTGAACGCCTCAAAAGCGATATCTGTATATCTGGCTGGAGTTCTTGTACAGACGGGGCAAAACTTTCATGCATACATCAGGACCGAAGTCAGGAAGGACGTCCAACGAGAAGAGCCTGAACGTCTGCAAAAATCGGAAAGTGGTGGCGCGTAACCTCAAGCACAAGTATAGAAAGTTCCACCCTGACACATCATTTAACTTGTGGGCGATGTCATTTGTTTATAAGTGGCTCATGGGCCTAAAATTGCTGACTCAATGCTCTCAAAATTAACGTAATTGTTCATCGATTGATGTTCATAGACCTCGTTTCCGCCCGCCTGAGCCTTGCCGCCCCAACCTATGACAGTTCCGATTAAGGGGTGAGGGATGCTGGTTTTCAGAAAACACGCTTTGGGATCTGGATTGGAAAACGATGTTGCAGGGCATACGGCCTTGATCTGGGCCCTAGAAAGCCGAACAGAAGCGGATCAAGATCGTCGTCATGGATGATTGCCTTGTACGTGCTGTTCTCCTGGTCGGACAGCTCTTGGCACACTATCCACGTTACCATTTTGTGGATCGTAGGGTCAGACAACGTGTGTTTTTGGAGGGTAGGCAACGATGAATTGGTCATCTCATTTCCTCTGTATATAGTCGGGAAATAAAGACGACGAGGATGGCAGGGTCAAGGTGATGAGCAGATCGAGGAGAGCGTTTCCGACGAAAAAGCGTAACCTCTAAGCATACCCTTAAAAATTAGCCGCACGTTACGTAAGGAGTTGCTGGGTAGAAAGATTCTTCATTATTTTATAAATGTGAGCGCACAATAGCTACGCTCACGCTAACTAACTTTAGTAAGAGTATTGAGCGTCTTGCATCATGTCGTAGATAGTGGAAAGTCGCTTCGTATCTTTGAAGCGCTCGGCAGTCAAAAGCTCTGTAAGCGCACCACGCATGAATTGGTTTACAATGATGTTGTCGTTAGACATTTCCTTATCCCCACCGTGAACAATCGCTGACCGCATTCCATAAACCTTCTTGGTCAGCTTCGCAACGTGCTTCCGTCCGTTAACATCTTTCGCCACGATAAATGCAAACAGGTCGGCAACGTTTTGACCAATGCTCTTCTGGAAGAGAGCTCCGTCATTGTGGGAGAACAAAACTTCCAGTGCTATACAGGTGTAGAGTATTGAGTTACGCATGTCCTTGGTTGACGCCGACTCACCAAGGGCGAGGGCGGTATTTAAAATCCGCGCCTCCAGATCCTGAAGCTTAGCGCCTGTGTGTTTGCGTTCGTATAGCCCCCAAAGCTTTCCTAGCTCCTCACGCGACGTAAAGAACGGATTGTTTACCGGAATTTTCTCTATCGTTTTGTTCCGGATATCGCCCGTCGACATGAAACCCTTGGCGTCGCGAATTTGGTAGGAGTTAGTGCTCACATACATCAGCTCATGAGACATATCTGGCTTTAGCGGAAGCCCGGTCTCAATCAATATGCTTTTGTCCTGTTTTCCCGCCAGAAAAACGATCAGCTTGCCAAAGTTAAGGAATGCGTTTTCGGCCTTTTCATAAGCGATTTCTTTATCGTAAACTTCGCTTATAATCGTGCTAATGTACATGCCTTTTTGGTTTGCCAAAGGCATCTCCAAATCTTGCAGATATCCAAAATTAAAGCACGCCAGCTCGAACTCACGTACGCCATCGTCTAGGCGAATGCCTGAAATGGGAACCGTGATCGTCATCGACGTCGGTTGTTGCTCCAAAAACTCCGAAAAAAATATCTCAGCGGAAACGGGGATTTCTCCAGAGCGTTTGATTATTGGTAAGCGGTCTTCAATGAACTTGTAGATCGTTTTACGACTGAATCTACTTGCTACTGTCGAATTTTCGATTGCCAAAAGCTCGAGCACTATAAAATAGGTATTACGATCCGTTGCAATAATCGATGTCCCGTCTAGCGATGTCCAAGACTTATACGATGTTTCCTTGATCAGGTCATCAGTGTTGATAAGTCTCAAGAGCTCCATCATGGCGCTCATTTTTTCTAAAAAACCCATCGCAATACTCCTTTACTGATCATCCTTCAATTGCCGTTCGCTTGCTTACTAGGCTTCCGCCGTAACCATATCATCTGATCGTTACAGGTTGACGCGATGTAATTTCGAGATTTTTCAGAATGGCCGGGTAGGTATCGCCCAGCGGAGGGCGCTTCTGAGTAAAAATCATCTGTAAACGCAAAGGCTTGGGCCTGTCAGCGGCGGCTCCATCCGTATTTCGCATAGTCTCTCGCCACAATCGCTGCAGCTTCAGAGGCAACCCGGTGAAAGGTGTTGTCCTTCGAGCCATCACCGAATTCGTTGATTCCTCGGGTGACTAGGACGGGTACTTCCTGTTTCCTGCAGGCTTCGTAACCCCATGAGCCTCCATCTCTGCAATATAGGCTTTATCGTAGGGGCCTCTGAAGCTTTGGAAAACCGAGCGGTTGGCAATGAGGCGAGGTCTTACTACCGAAAAAGTCTGGCGTGCCCTGGTCATTTCAAGAAGCTCGGTGCGTGCGGCTTGGCCCTGCGTTGCCTGATCAACCTGTGGCCTCGTCTCCCGATTCAGGTACGTCCTTCAAGAGCTCCTGCAGCCCAGTGAGGTTTTGCTGATGGCCAGTGAAATCTGGGCTCCAATTGACCGGCAACATGTAGGCTTCTGATTTGCCCATTCGGTGCTCTCGGTCGGAAGACCAAATCTCCACCGAGCCATTGCAGTACATGAAGAATTTGAACTGTTCAAGAGCAATCTCGGCCTGAATGTCGCTCCGGCTCTCGCGCCTTGTGTTAAGTAATACGCATCCTCGGATGGGGTCGATGATGAGCCGCTCATTTCTGAAGTCCATCCAAAATTCAATCGCCACTTTGCCATTAGGAGATTCGAGTTTGACGCCAAGCCTTCCTTCGTTCATCCCTCCGTCTGTCATGCGCATTCCACCGAGGTGAACACACGACTTACCTTTTCGAGCCATTACGTAGAAGTCATCTGGAAGTATGTACTCGCGGCCCTCGGCAAGCTCACCTCTCCGAAGTGCCTCCAATTGCTCGTTGTCGAACAGGGTTCGAAAACCCTCCAGCTCGTAAAGGTGATCGCGCTCATATGACGAGGGAGGCCGTACACCAAGCCGTTCATCCATTGCCAGCTCCGCGAGATGGCGCATCAGCGGCTTATCGAAATGGATTCGTTGGTGGTCATCTGGATCGTCTGGATCGACGATATCCTCGCGCTCAGCATGAGCGATCGCATGGCGTCCTTGTGTGGCCAGGTATTGGGAGATATTTTCGCCATGCGCCTCCAGCTCTTCACTCCGAGAGATCGCATCTCTATCCGTCATTTGGGGCAATGTCTGCTCGATCCATGGCCCTCGTTCCCGGCCATTTGGAAGAGAGCGTGCGAAAGCCTTATAGAAACCTAGAAACGAGTAAAAGGGATTGCCGAGTGACAGCCCTTCACGGTAGTAGGCCAGCGCCTTTCGAGCCTCATCGCTCTGCGGAACATGAAGGTTCTCGTCTGAGAAATACTCGGTGATAGCGTTGTTCAGCATCCTGCCCACGCGGAATGGGCTGCTACCGCCTCCCCACATGACAATGTCAACCTTTTTGCCTTCGCGCCAAGCGATAGCCGTCGCCAAGCGCATGACAGCTGCACGACCCTCATTTACAGATAGCCCATAGCCGTTTGCTCGAATCGCAATCGCCGGAAGGCTACGGTGCTGGCCGTCGATTACTGCTGGCTGCAGGAGGAAATCAAGACCCTCGAATCTGACGATTTGAGGACGGTTTGGCCAGAAGACCTGGGTCTCTAGTCCACCTACCACCCATTGCCCTCGCTGGTTCTGGTACCGCTCGGCCAGTTCGAAAGGATCGTCGGTCGCCAGCATTGAAGAGCTCCTAAAAGTTGGTGGCCGCGGTGCGCCACTCCAGATTATATTCAATTTCCATCAGCGGGGCGATGTGCTTGCTTCGAGCGAAAGCAAGTTATCTAATGGACAAATGAGCATAGTCGTGCTGAGTCAATATGTAATAGGGAGGCGGCAAATAGCAAAAGTTAAGCTTCATATGAGTATCTCTAGAGGTGATGACTCGTTTGCTGATTTCTATAGCTTGATGGCTGGGTTAGAGCAATGATTGCTTGGTCGTTACAAAGGGTGATGTGTGCGCGCGGATATGAGTAAGTGCGTCACTGAAATTGAAATTTATGTTACTACCTTAGATTGAGAGAGTGGAGAGATGTCAATCAGTTGGCCGGAGCTTGATGGCTTTATATCCCGGGCTATACAAGGCAATATGATTCAAGCGTCTAGGCGGCTTATATTCACCCACTGCAATGAAGAGCTGGAGAAGCGGGGATTTTTCTTTGCAGATGTGCTTTATAACTTTGGCGGTACGGGGCTGTTGATAAAATATGAGGAGAAATTTTTTCTTATTACGGCGCAGCATGTTATAAAAGCTCATTACTCGGAGCCTCAGAATGAGTCGCCATTTTTCACCAACGCCTTAGCGAAAAGTCAGTGGGATGACGTGAGCAAGCTCCTGTATCCAATACGAGGTTGGGAAATCGGCTCGTTGATTAAGAGCGATATCCCATGGATTGATGATGAGGATATTGTGCTTGTAGAGATGGGGCAACCGATGCCAGGGGGATACCCCGAACACTTCTTGGACTTTGATACCCCAGATAGTTTTGGTTACCTGAGGCGAGATGAATTCCAGGAAGGATTGATATTCCTAGCAGCAGGGTATCCCATCGAGGAAAATCATGTAATGCCTGCTGAAAATGGCGAGCATGACTTTACCACCAATCTTCATCGTTTTACCTATCCTGGTTTCTGCACAATGGAGAACGGAAACCCCTACCTCAGGTTTGAGCGTGAATACACTCATGAAGAGATGAATGGGGTGAGCGGTGGAGTTGTTACAAATGTAGAACCTAACGCTGAGCAGACGCGGTGGGTGGGTATGATACAGAAAGCTGGAAATGGAACGCTTCGTTTCTATCCGGCCTATTTGATTCTGCCAGCAATCTTGAAATACAGAGAAGCGCAGACGTATGTTATTGATCCGGCTGCCAATCTCGTAGATTTGGAGATGCAGGCTACTCTAGAGGCGATACAAGCCAGAAAAGAACTTAACGAGATGATCAGGCAAATGGGGGAGCGTACAATTCTCCAGCAAAATCGTAACGAGGTTTAGCTTTGCCTACCTTGTGGGCCTTGGGGGTTACTCAGGGCTCAGTGTGGGGTGCAGGTTCAGAGACGCGAGCCAAAGTACAGACTGGTTTTCCCATGCCTAGTGATAACAACTGTCCAGTCCAGCTCAAGCAGCCGAATGATACGACGCCACCGGCGCCGTGCCTAAGGCAATGAAGAGGTATCACCGAGCCCAAGGACGTAAAGTGGGAGCCCCTGGCGGTTCACAACATCGGACTTGGCGTGCTTCGAGGCTATCTGACAGGAGAAGGGAAGCTGCTTGTAAAGAACACCTCGGAGGCTAACCTCGTCGGTTTCGTGCCTGGAGGGGCGCGCCCTATGGGCGAGTACATGAAAAATCCAGAGAATGCCCTCATCGTCGCTGGCCCGCAGGCGTTTGCGAGGGAGTGGCTGTATGAGGGTCGGTACAATGAGAACGCCGATGCGTCCACCTATCCGTCCTTCATTTTCGCACGTAAGGGGTGAGGGCACCTTACTAAAGTCAGATGCCTCCAGCCCCGAGCCACCATCAACACTTAAGTATGGATAGTGGCGGAAGATACGTCACCGACGTGCTTTCGCACCGAACGCCTCATATAGGGGGGGTCGACATTTGGGCCTGGTATTCAGTGACCTTGAGCCCGACTCCAGCCGTGAATGATGTAGTCAACGACCACAATGGCAGCAGCATCGGACGCCACTTTGTGGAAAAGATCATCCTTTTTGTCGTCGCCGAAATCGCTGATTCCTCGGACGACCAAGACCGGGACGTTTTGTTTCTCGCAGGCATCCACGACACCATAAGCCTCCATCTCCGCGACACAGGCTTTATCGTGGATCTGTCGTAGCCGTGCGAAGAATTCGGAGTCTCTAATGAGTTTTTCCCCGGACACGATCGTTGCAGTGGAAGCTTTGAATTTTGGTGCGACTTCGCCAGCTGCGGACTCTTTCGGCATGCTCACACCTAGCGCCTTTGCGCGCTCCTGCAAGCGGTCGGAGAGTGACGGAGAAGAGAAGTAGGTGCTGAGATCCTGAAGCGTCGCCATTCCAGGCCGTTGCATCTCAGGGCGCGCCGCCAGGACACCATCTGCCAACGCGGCAGCGCTTTCGTAATACACAACGCGCTCCGATACGATGGCCTCACCCAAGGTCATCTTCCCTCGCAGCCCGCCAGCGATGCCCATCATCAGCACTTTTTTTGGCTTCAGCTCTGACAAAAGCTGGGTAGTTATGTTGCCGGCGTTCACATTACCTGCCGAACCTAGCGAAGCGATCGCACACGAAACAGGGCCATCGTGTCTGTCCAGGATCGTCGTCCAATAGTGGATGTAGTTCGCAGAGCGCCGATGCGGCGTCTCATCCTGAATCCCGCAGGCAAGCTTGGCTGAGGCCAGTTCAACTGACAGGGCAGTCAGAATCAGAACATCTGGAGTCCGGGAGGCTTGTTCAGCTTCTCTTTCTGCTTGGAATAGCCCCACGGTCATCTCTGCCAGCTCTTCCAGCGGGAAAATAGGTTCTTGCAAAGAAAGTGTCCCCAGTTCCCCTTTCACTTGCTCTCCAGTGATTGGAAACATCGACAGTGGGTCACTGAAGAACGCTTTATGCAAGCCGATCGCCCCGACACCATCATCGCTGAAGCCTCCGACCTGCAAGTCGAAGGGCAGAACGGGTAGGCGTTTTCTGCGCATTTTGTGCGCCCGATCGGATACCCCACGGCCTCCACCGATGGCAATCATCGCAGTGGCCACTTCGACTTGCTCATCCCCGATATTGCCGCCGGTCACAAGGTCATCATCGATATAGATGATCTCTGCGAACTTCTTGGCCTGCAGTCGCCGAATGAACATACGATGCTCTTCGGACATCTTCTCCGACATGGCTTTGAGAGATGTGACGATCTTCATCTGGCGTGCCGGTGTGTAATTCGAGGCAAGCGCGCTTGCCTCGTTAGCTACCGTCCAATCGAAGGTAAGCAGGTCACCATCATCATTTTTGGGTTCACCGGCAAGGTATACAACAAGTCCGCCATTAGCGTCCAAGATGCTTTTGGTGAGCGCCCGGGTGAAGGCGTGGGCCCGATCGACGAAACGCTTCTCCGTTTTGTGAGAGATGCTGCCCGCGATCAGAATGAAATCATTTTCAAGGTTTGCCATCGTGACAATTCCGGTAGCTGAGGTGTTAAGTGTTGGCTAAATTTTTATGGGTTAATACTGGAGTAGTGCCCTAATCTCGTCCTTGTTTTTGAGGGCGAGCTGGATGACTTCGGGCTTCTGGCCGGCCTGATCGTCATTCAGGTTAAGCTGGAACAGCAGGTACAAAAGCAGCGCTCGACGGCATTCGAGATGCATCTCACCCTGTTCCATCAGGAAGTCGGCCTCAATCAGTTGGTGCTGCGCCGCGCTTAGGCCTGGGTGTGGGACGAGAACGACATCCACGATAGTGTTCCACGCGTAGTCCTCATCAGCCCGCTCCCGATCTTGCCCACCATATTTGCAATACTTGATACGGGTCAGAGAGAAGTCCCGGAAGGCCTGACGTTTGTGACAATAGGCCCGGACGTGCCAGCGATTCCCGTCATGAACCAAAGCATGAGGAGAAAGTCGCCGCTCTCCACCTTCAGGGTCTGTCAGTGACTGATAGAAGACCTCAACGTAACCTTTTTCGCGAATCGCGCGCAGGATCTCCCCAACAACGTCCGCGTTGAGTCGACGGCCCAGTTTGGGAACGGCGGCTACAGGGGACTGCCAACCCAGAAAGTTTCCATATGGGATCTCTGGCTGTACGGCCACGCGAAGCAAATCATCCAGGTAGCGCTCGACCGAGGTAGATCGGAAAACGGCTTTGAATGCATCGGTTGCTCTGTAAACCCTTGCCCGCGTGTCGTACTCCAGGTTGCTCTCGGCAAGCTTGCCGTACTCAGTAATATCCAGTGATGCCTGTGGCACTGATATTCCGAAGAAGTCAGTGAGGCTGCTTCGGTTGATCTGACCATCCCACCGCAATCGATAGTCGATGAATTCCAACCGGCGTTCCTGTCCCCAACGTGCTCCTTGCCGTCCCTTGCTGTTAGGTTGGTCGTCCATGGGTCTGGATTCGTTTGTCATGATCGAAACTCAATAGCGTATAAAAACTAGACTGCATATAAAAACTATGCGTATAGTAATCATACGCTAGCGAGTTGGAGTTCGCAATTTTCCTGGCTGTATCTTCGGATGATGCAGGACGGTTGAGCCGCAGGAAGCCGTAGGGGCAATTTGGGCATAGCGCTCGAGTTGCTGCGCCATCTCGTCCGTCGGCATGTGGTTGAGCCGCTGGTAGGGAGGCTTCGCGATTAATACATTTCCATGAGGGGGCGGCAGATGCCACTTACCAACAATCAGATCAAGTATTACGACAGTAACGTGCTGCGCCTGCCAAAGGACAAGCGGGAGACCTACAACGCTCAGGTCGACCGCCTAATCGCAGCGCTGAAGGACAGCCTGAAAAAGCAGGACAAAATCACCATCAAGAAGGTGGTGAAGGCCGGATCTTTTGCCAAGCACACCATCCTGCGGCCTAACTCCCAGTTTCCAGCCGACGTTGACGTGGTCTTCTACATCAGCGGGCAGAAGGTCGATGAGGAAACCTTCGGGACACTGAGCCAGAAAATCTACGATGCGCTGATCAAGCTGTACCCGAACAAATCTGTTGAAGACTTCGAAATCCAGCGTAAGGCAGCCAAGGTCACCTTCGTAGGTACGGGACTTGAGGTCGACATCGTTCCGGTCATCGAAAACCCAAACAAGGAGGGCTACGGCTGGCAGTTCGACCGTGTCGATGGCACGAAAACCGAGACCTGCGCGCCCTGCCAAGTGAAGTTCGTAAAGGATCGAAAGGATGAGGATCCGGACTTCCGCACCCTTGTGCGTATGGCCAAGCAGTGGCGCAGCTGGAAGGGCGTTCCTCTGAAGTCTTTCCACATTGAGCTGATTATGGCCCACGTGCTTGAAGTGAACGGGAAGGCCGGCTTGCTTGAGAAACGCTTCCGTGACTTCCTTCTGTACATCGCAGAGTCCGGGCTGAATGAGGTCATCAAGTTCCCCGAGAACGGATGGGTCTCTCAATTCTCTGATACGGTCGTAATCATCGACCCGGTTTGCGATACGAACAACGTCGCGAGCCGCATCACAGAGGAAGAGCGTAAAGAAATCGTTCAGATCGCTCAGGAGTCCTGGGAAACCGCGCACTTTGCATCGCTTGAAGATGATCTTGAGGTGTGGAAAGAGCTTTTCGGCAAGGGCCTCAAGGTGGAGGCCGCAATATGAGTTCTACCTCCACCCAAACCAGCACCTTCACCACTACTGATATTGAAGCGGTCATGCGGCGTATCACGGCTGACCTCGTGATGATCGCTTCCAGCAGCGGCGCGATCACCGAAGCCGAGGCTCGTGAGTGGGGGCATGACATTGAGGTTCTGGCCAAGTACGGCTACCTCGAGTATGTCGATGTCACCCTGTTGAGCTACGGGGTCGAGTACAAGGCTGCGCGATTCTACGTCAATGAGTCTGGCTCGCTTGCGAACCAGCGGCCAGGAAATGCCCTCTGGCCAAGGCTCTCGAGCCCAAAACTGCGGATTGTTCTCGGCACCACTGACGCCTACGATTCGAAAGCTCAAGAAAATATGG
Source organism: Pseudomonas sp. H3_E07 (assembly GCF_054668895.1). Taxonomy (NCBI): domain Bacteria; kingdom Pseudomonadati; phylum Pseudomonadota; class Gammaproteobacteria; order Pseudomonadales; family Pseudomonadaceae; genus Pseudomonas; species Pseudomonas sp. H3_E07. Next base: position 5,975,555 of record NZ_CP162795.1, on the reverse strand, counting down.
CCAGCAAAATGAAAGGCAGCTGGTCGACCAATTACGCGGATATTTCTCACTCCCAGCTGACCCAGAGTGGTGGGCGTGAATACTCTAGCAATGGCTTTGGCATGGAACGTAAGGACTACACCCGATGAGCACAACCTCCGTTTTTGACTCGGCCATTGAGCTGCCGGACATCCAGCTGACTGATCGCGAGAAAAGGTTGCTCGGGTTTTCTGGCCGCTATGAACGTGTGCAGAACCAGCTCCAGCTGCTGCTGAACCAAGGCCAGTTGTCCGAGTGGAGCAAGCAGCATCATAAAAGTGTGCTGCCGATCTGCAACCTCGTAGCCGATCAGTATCCCCTGGTGATCTTCCATGGCGACGTTGGTACCGGGAAAACCGCAACAGCGGAGTGCATTGCTAACCGTATAGTCCTGGATTCGCGCGCTGAGGACTCGGTTCTGTTCAAGCTGAGCAACCGCGTTCGTGGCTCCGGTAAGGTCGGCGAGATGGGCACTCTCTTGACCCAGGCTTTCGCGGAAGTCGCCGAGGCAGCGGGTAAGAAGCGCCGGGCAATTCTGATTATTGACGAAGGTGACTCGATCGCGGCCTCCCGATCGCAAAGCCATAGCCACCACGAAGACAAGGTGGCAGTGAACACCTTGATCCAAGGCGTAGATGAATTGCGCAAGTACGGCGGCCGAATCGTGGTGATCTTGTGCACCAACCGGCTCTCCGTTCTTGACGCAGCGCTTCGTCGTCGTGCAGCTATCGTTGAAGAGTTTACTCGGCCCGATATCGCTGAGCGGAAGGAGCTGTTCAGCATGGACTTGGCAGGCATGGGCCTTTCTGACAAGGAGCTGGCTGAGCTGGCTACTGTCACTGGTGAGCGCAACGGTCAGCCCGTATGGACTTTTTCAGATATTCGGACTCGTTTGTATCCTACTGCGATGGCAAAGGCTTTTCCGAATAGGCCGCTGACCTTCCAAGATCTGACTGACTCGATTCTGTCTATGCGGCCGTCTCCAGTGATGGAGGATAAGTAATCGACCAAGACCATGATCGGCGAAACGGTTCGGTGGGGCAGGGGCAACCTGCCTTCTCTCCCATCGTATTTGCCTGCCGATAATTTCCAGCATTTTGTGTCTGGTAATGGACGCTGTGGTTGTCAGCCTGGCAACTGCTCAAATGGGGTAACTATGAACGCCGACAAAGAAATTTTCGTTTCCGTAGATATTGAGGCTTCAGGCCCAATTCCCGGGAAGTACAGCATGCTGTCAATCGGGGCATGCTTGACTTCAAACCCGGAGGAGCAGTTCTCTTGCTACCTGAAACCGATCTCTAAAGAGTTCGTTCCTGCAGCTCTGGAGGTGACGGGCTTGTCCTTGGATAAGCTGCGTAAAGAGGGCTTGGAGCCCGCTGAGGCGATGTCACAGTTCAAGGCTTGGGTTGAGTCTCTTGCCGGTGCAGACCAGTCGGTAGTGTTCGTGGGCTTCAATGCATCCTTCGATTGGAGCTTCGTGAATTACTACTTCCACCAGTACCTCGGTGAGAACCCATTTGGCATTGCAGCGTTGGACATCAAATCGATGTTCTTCGGTACTGCCCAGTGCACCTGGAAATCGACTCGGTCGAGTGAGATTGAAAAGGTCGTTAGCCCTGAAACGTCTGGAAATCACGATGCTTTGGACGATGCCGTGTATCAGGCAGAGCTGTTCAATTTGATTCGACAGAAGCTGGTTGCTAGCAAGCGCTCGTAAATTTTTGTGGGTGGATTGCCAAGCACTTTACTGTTACCACCTTGGCTTGAGGGCTTAGCCGGTGATCAGAATGGGCCATGGTGGTTGCTGAAGCTGGGATTGACACTGAAATCGTGTATCTCAGGAAAATCAATGGACAATCGAAAATAGCAGTGGGTGTGATTGATCCGTTAGACGGTGCGCGCTTGTGGGCCGCTTACCGTTGAATAGGAGGTATCACTCCAAAAGAGGGCTCCATGTACACAACCGACAGCACCAATATTGCGGTATACAACCACCTCATGAAGGTCGCTAAGGAGATTGCGCTGACCAATCCAAAAGGTCTTCCTGATTTGATCCGCGCAATCCTCAGGCCGCTTCAGTCCGAACATCTGCTAGCGGTAGCTGAACGTGGTCAAGACGCGCTGCCAAACCTTGATGGTGCTTGGTTCTTTGGATCAGCCGTGCGCGACAGATTATTCTCCACCTCTGGATCTCGCTGGCTTGGCCGACCACTTCCCCAAAACCAGTACGTCCTCAAGCTTTCCCGGGATATCGTGCTTCCATGGCCATGGAGTCTCCGAGGTTACGTTTCAGCTCTGGCGACTATTGGTTCCGCCAAAGCACCCGTCGCCATGAGCCAGACATCTACAAGGCCCTACAGCCGTAACTATCAAGGGCCGTGGGTTCAGGACGATAATCATAGTGTGCATCTTTGGTTACCTTGGGGTATCGGTTTTGTATATGGAGGGAATCACTCGATCGCTGCAGGGATTCTGGCTGGAGAGGGTGAGGTCATCCCTGAAAAGGTGTACGACATGAGTCACCTCTTGGACAGCCTTCACTGCGACGGGGCGTATTTCTACGAAGCGGACAATGGAGAGAAGGTCGAGGCTGTTATCGACGTAAGGCGCGCTGCAGTTTTTGAGATTGGTAGGCTTATGGGTGCACAACACTCGTGAAGGCTGCATTGAAACCATCGAGAATCGCTGTGGGAGCTTGATCGTCTGCCGCTGTAGACATCGCGATGAGGTATTTAAAAGGTGCTCTATCTAGATTCTGCTTAGCATTCCAATGGGGTAGGATTGCTGAAATACGCAGTGCTAGAGCCAATGGCCCGGAAGCACCAATCCATGGAGGAAATTGATGTCCGACCAAACCCGTCACCTGTCGTTGTTTGAGGAGGACTATCTTCTCCGCGAGTTGGGCCCCGTCGCGCATGTGCCACAGGTGGCTCTTACTGAGCTAGTGGCTAACGCGTGGGATGCCGGCGCAAGCAAAGTTGACTTGTTTCTACCCTCTGAGCCTGGCGGAACGCTGACGGTGGTCGACGACGGTCACGGAATGTCGGCCCAGCAGTTCAGCAAGCGATGGATGACGCTTCGGTACAATCGCCTCAAGCATCAAAGTTTCAAGGTCGAATTTCCTAAGGGCAAGAGCGCCAGATTCAGGAAAGCCTATGGCCGCAATGGAGTTGGCCGGCATGGGCTTCTTTGCTTCGGTGATGAATACCAGGTGGAAACTTGGCGTGACGGCAAACTGAGTACGTTCACTGTAGGAACGGAGTCAGGGCCTAGTCCTTTCGTGGTGCGCTCCGAGGAGTTTGGCCAACGTGAAGGCTCCGGTACACGCTTGTCGGTGTCAGTCACCCGAAAGCTGCCGGACGCGAATGAAATCATTACAGTCCTTGCAGCAAGATTCATCCATGACCCGGGCTTTCAGATTCGAGTTAATGGCACACCTCTAACCTTGGCAAAGCTTGAGCAGCATGCTCGTACGCATAACCTCGAACTGAGTGATGGCCGGACAGCAAAAGTCATTGTCATCGACTCCACACAGCAGAACCACTCGTCCATCCACCAAGGCGTGGCCTTTTGGGTTGAGCACCGACTCGTAGGCAACCCCTCGTGGGTCATCGGCCAGGTCGCAAACTTTGATGGCCGCACACGATTCGCTAAGCGCTATAAGGTCATCGTCGACACCCAGGGGTTTGAAGACCAAGTGATCCAGGATTGGACAGGATTTCAATCGACGCCTGTCGTTGAGGAGCTGTTCAAGGCCGCTGCGGATTGCATCGGCAAGGTAGCAGACGAATTGGCGACCGAGGTGGTTGAAGCCACTTCAGAAGACGCCTTGGTACAGAACCGGTCAGAGCTCAAATCATTAGGGCACGGCGCTCAACTTGAGGTCACAGCCTTCACAAAGGCTGTGGCACAAGCGCACCCGATGGTCTCTCCGGAGTTTCTCGCCACGGCCGTAAAAGCAGTGATCAACCTGGAGAAATCCAAGAGCGGGGCATCCTTGCTTCAAAAATTGGCCAATCTGCCTGCGACGGATATTGAGGGCTTGGATTCCCTTTTGGCAGACTGGTCGGTCAAGGACGCTTTGCGTGTGCTCGATGAGATTGATGGCCGGCTCAGCGTCATCGAAGCCATCACCAGGTTGGCCGAAGATCCAGAGACAGACGAGCTCCATACACTGCATCCGTTGATCCTACGATCGCGCTGGTTGTTCGGGCCAGAGTTCGAGTCCATGGAGTATTGCTCGAACATGACATTGAAAAGCGTGGCGAAGCAGCTCTGGGGGGAGGGCGACGCCTCGTTCATTAACGAACGCAAACGGCCTGACATCGTAGTGCTGCCAGACCGATCTACTGCCCAACTGGTGGGTATTGAACAGTTTGATCCCCAGGACGCCTCAGTCGCCCAAATGCAGAACATCCTACTTATCGAGCTCAAGAAAGGGGGCTTCAAACTGAATCGAAAAGAGGTTAACCAGGCCGATGGGTATGTGCAGGACATTGCCGCATCCGGATACGTCAACGGTTCTCCGTTCATCACGGCTTGGGTCGTTGGCCAGTCGATCGCCGCCGGAGTGAGTACGTCCAAAACAGTGGGTGATGAATCTCGTAACTATGGCCAAGTGAGAGCCACCACTTATGGCGCTTTGGTGAGCACCGCCAACCTTCGCCTGATGCGTTTACGGAAAACTCTGGAGGATAGGTACGACAATCTCACCACGGACGCGCTCCTGTCTAAGGTGTTGTCGACGCAGGAGCAGGTCAACCTCGACTTGGTCGCATGCAGTTCTGACGACGCAAAGGATGGGGCAATCAAGGAAGCTGTTTGATTTCAAGCCGAGACCATTTATGGCAGTGGGTCTCGGCGCAGCCAGAAAAGTTGAGACGCTGTGAAGCCAAGGAATGTCGGTTCATTCAGAAAGGAGTTTCCATGCTACAAGCTGCAACCGGGAAGCTGCTCTTGAAGTACGAGCTGGGCACAGATCATGTTCTTGTTCTGCACGGCAACATGTACAGTGCTTAGGGAGGGAGTTCGTGCGCACCTTAGAATACGCTCAGCCTACCGAACAGATGAAGCTGACAGATGTAATGGATCTGGACAGCGCAACGCCAATCGAAATCAGCAGTTTCCTAAGCCGTGAATTGTCCTTGGTCATACAGGATAGGGCGGAGCTAGCTTCTCGGTTCATTCTGGATCGAGACAAGCCTTGGTTGGTTTGCCAACTGTGCGGGGCCGCTCTGTTGCTGGTTCGTACACAACATCGTTTTTTTCACTTCCGCCATCACCCAGTCATTGAAGGGCTCATTCAATGCGACATTTCAACAAAGGGTGAGCTCAGCTCCGCTCAGATTACAGCGATCAAGTACAACGCGCAGAAGGAAAGCCAGGCCCACATCCGACTCAAAGGGATCATTCGCGACAGTCTGATTGCTGATCGATCGTGCGGCGAGCCCCTGGTGGAGAAGGTCTGGAAAGGCCAACCAGTCGCCGACCGTGCCACTTGGCGCAAGCCGGATGTCCAGGTCGTAAGGGGGAATGAGCGCATCGCGTTCGAAGTCCAGCTGTCGACCACTTTTTTAACTGAGATCGTCGGACGCCGGGAGTTTTACAGAGCTAATGGCGGGGCAATGATCTGGGTATTCCAGAGTTTTGATCCCAGCTCAACCAAGACAGCTGAAGAAGACATTTTCTTCCTGAACAACCTAAACGTTTTCATCGTGAACGATCAGACGCTGGCGCGTTCCAGAGCCACTGGGCGAATGGCGTTTGAATGCTGGTACGCGGTGCCGGAATTGACCGGTCGTACAATCGTAAACGAATGGAGGAGGGCTGAAGTATTTCTGGATGACCTGACGTTCAGTCCGGAAAAGCAACTCGTGTTCTATAACGATTACCTGTCACAGAGAGAGGTATTGGAAAGCTCCGTAAATGCTGATGTGCTGCGCCGTGACTTCCATTCTTTCTGGATGGAGTTGGGCAGGGAGGACACACCACAATCCCGGGAACGCTGGGTCGATCTGCGCGAGCGGATGGCAGTTACGTACCCAGATATAAAGCTTCCGAACTCTCATTGGACAGATCCATTCCAAGGGGTCGTCTCCATAGTGCTGAGCGCCCGCTATGGTCGACCGATAGGGTATCGATTCGAGCGATTACTCAATGTCAGCAACCAAGCCTTCGACTCCTACAAGCCTTTTCTGCTGCAATTCGGCTGGACGCTGGAAATCTTTGAACAGAACGAGCTATTGGCCGAACAAGATAAGAAGGGGACTTGGGCTAAGCGGCGCCAGATCATCCGCACTGCGCTGCAAGCTCGGGATGATGCTTATCGGCCCGATCGGCAATACAACCGTCTATTCGCATTCTTGGTACCGGAGCTTAAGGAACGTCTGATCAACATGCGTGAGTGGTGACGGCGGGGCACCGATAACCTCCAACGCCGGCGATGAAAAAACAGCCGTAACCTTATGATCAACCTTTCGTAATCTCAGGATGATCCATGAGCTCCTGAGCTTCACGCCAAGCTTTGTCGAAGAGCTGCGAACGGGTTTGCGAATACAGACTGGGTGAATGGAAGCCCACCGCTGACTCAAGCTTTCCAGTCTTTCCAAAATCGCTACTGGAGATCCAAACGGTATCAGGGGCAACCAGAACGGCTTTAGCCCCAATGTCGCGATGCACCGCGATCCTGAGCCAGGGTCTGGCCGCCTTCAGGGCTTGGGCAGCTTTGATGCAGTCAGTGTGTGCCACTATCCAGATATTATGAGGACGCTTATCCAGAATCTTTGTTATGTATCCAATATCGGCTAGGTCTCGGGTCAAGATCAGGATTTCTCCGGTGGCGCTGCTAAGTTGACTCAATCGAGTGCCCCAAGTGGATGCGCCAATTGACATTTTCGCGTCCGAGCACGCGAAGTCGAAACCGCCGTTGTCATTGCTGAAAGCCATCACGTTTCCTCACAGCTGTTTAGTGCCCGATCGTTACACGAAAGACGCGTGTGGTCGACATAGCTGCTGGTGTTTCTTGGAACGAAATCAATCGCGCTCCCTCATACCCAGGCGCTTGATAGAATGCATACGCTCTTGATCATGAGAGTGGTAATAGGTGTCTTGGGTGGTGCTGAGGTTACTATGACGAAGATCTAACTGCAGGTCTTTCGCCTTGCGAAAAGGCGCGTCAAATGTTGCCGATGTATGTCTGAGCCAGTGGGCTGATGCTGACCGTAGACTGTTCATTTCGTACGCCTCGCGTCCCTCAGCCTTCATCTTAGCTAGAGCGTTGTCGAAAACGGACTGGAGGAGGGTGCGCACTTGTCGTCCAGACAAGCCCGCTCGGCCTTCCAGCGTCGTGAGTAGAGGAGTTCGTTCTTTTTCCGCCGGTAAGTTCGGCAAGCCGAGAAAAGTGCGATAGCGTCTGAGGTACCGATCAACATACTCGTCCCGCACCGCAATTTTTCCTGGTTTGTTGCCTTTTCCGATCACGTGATACCACCAGTTGCCTTCAGGGTCTTGGCGGAAATCTCCCATGCAAGGCTCCCAGTTCGACCGGCCAACCAGATCGGAGATCCGAAGATACATGGCGAAAAGTGTAGCCAGGATGAAGAGGGTACGTTCATGTCGAAGCGGCTCAGCCGAAGCCATTGACTCCGCAGTCTCCAGTACGTAGTCCCATTGCAATGGCGTTAAGGCCCGATTTTGAGCTTCGGCATTAAGATTCCCGGTGAAATCCCGCTTATTTTTTACAAGTCTGAACGGGTTTAGGCTCACCAAGTTATCTTCGGCGAGGAACTCATAAAAACTGCTACATACCGAGAAGATTTGATTCATCGTTCCTTTGGAAGCCGCATACACCTGTACAGCATCAGCCTGGGCGTTTAAGGCACTAAGCTTTTGGCTGAAGGGTTTCCATTTTGGATTTGGGACTACGGGATAAACCACAGCGGTTTCAGCATCTTTATTAGCGATGAAGCGACCCCGTGTAACTGACCCAATCCAATTTGTCGGTGGATTCCTACAAAACTGCAAGTAGGCTTCAGCGTCTTGACGCTTTAAGGTGAAGATTGATTTATGCCTAACAATAAGGGCCCAAAGAAGTAATCGTTCAACGTGGGTTCTATAAGAGTTGAAAGTCTGCTCGCTACCTTCGTATGCGCGCAAGAACGAGCGCACGGCTCTGTAGCCTGCAGATGCGCACAGTGCAACGGGGAAACTTTCGATATAGTCACTCACAAAATTGATAGATGAACTTTCACTCGAAAAATCCTGATCTAAAAAAGCTTCAAACGTTTCAAATAGTGGATTTGGGTCAAAAGCCATTTTCAATCACCGACGCCAGGAATTGGGACTTCCAGTTCTGATAGTTACTGGAAGTTTGAGCCCTGCTCAAGGATAAAGTGATAGGGAGGTCAACGATGGTATAGCTGGAAAGCAGCTGTGGCAACACCCAAGCAAGTACGAATTATAATGCGAAAAACATTGACTTATACTGCGCAGAGTTATAGGCAACACCAATAAAAACAAATAAGATAATATTGTCAGTAATTAACCAAATATTGCCAAACTTTAATTTAATGGTAATTGATAGAGTGCCAACCCTTTCTGATACTGTATTAATATCTTGATATTGACGGAGCGATCAGCCTTTGTGACGCAGCCTCGTTTTAATTGAAAAGTATACTTGGTGTGACAAAGTCTCTGAATTTTTATAAACGCACGACCTCCCCGAAATTCGGGGGGATGGACACACCAGCGATTTCCGACATCTCACACTTTTTGCAAACCCAGACAATTTCTTGAAATTATTTAGACGATTTTCGTGATTTTTTCGTAGGAGAACCGTGAATGATCAGCACCAAGTCTCTCCAATTGCGCAAAATCCGAGATGCTTACCAAGTCGCACAGATGCTGCAAATGCCTCTGCAGCCCCCGCTGTGAGTGCTCTTGACCAGAATGCAGACCAGGAAGCGGAACCAGGAAGTCTCAAAGTTTCGTTAGCACTCCCGACGACGCCACCTGACAAAAAACACAATTAAATCATATGGATAGGCGAACTGGCTTAAAATTCCAGGCTCATCATTTCGTCAAAAATCGGCCCATGCCCGAATAGGATCAGCTTCCAAGACCCAGTGTTTACGGGGGTGAAGAGCTCTTCGGATGGGAAAGTCTCATCAAATCGCGACCGTCACAGCAAAAATCGGAAAGTTGTGAACGCTGGGAATTAACTAGACTGCGATAACTATCTGATTTGCAGTAACTTCGTCAAGTTGTTCAAAAAATTGAATGGACGGTTTTGATTTTCGTCCACTCATAATTCAGAAGAATATTTTTTAATAAGATAAATGGACGAATACCCTTAGGCCGCTTTCAGTTTGAAACCAAGTGCAAGGAGTAAACGGGCGCGCTGTATGCCGCTGCCTACTACGCACGGTTCGATTGAGTTCTGAGCTAGGCCAAGAGCATATCCTCGTTCAGATCGTTTTTGCATAAAAAGACGATAAAATCGATCAGTGCGCTATTAGGTGAGTGAAGCAGCAGGAGACGACACTATGTCTCGAAAATTGAATTCTAGCGCAACCAATTGATTTTAATCAATTAATCTTAGAAAGATAAGCTGTGTCAATTCATGAGTAATCAATGCGCAAAAGCTATTTCATAGCGTTTTTTAGACCGTTTTTGCATATGCATTTCGCTAGTTGTCAGCGTGTGTAATTAAAACATCAAAACAAAACAAATGGCTCGAATATTGACAAGAAATTAACTTCTTGATTGCACTCAGAAAAATCATCTTGACTAGCAACTGTCAATTCTTAACTAATTATAGTTTGAGATCTAGTTTGGATTACTTAACCAATGAATGACCAAAAGTGAACCTCGCTATCGCTTGATTCTTGTCAAAGGTCGTGTTGAATATATCAGATGACTCAAGAATTGGATTTCAAAATGAGCGACTCTGATCAAACGGCACTAGCGGAAAAAAAATTAGCAACTGTTGATAGTCGAATTATAGAGAAGGCGCCTGTTGTACCAAACCCGATGGTAAGAGTCCGGGTGAGCGTGGATGATAAGCCAGTCCTGCTCTATAAGGCTGAAGCCTCCACAGATGAGGAAGCTCTCGCGATCGATCGCCGAAAGATACTGAAACAGTATGATTCCGGTATAATATCCAAGAGGCGCGCCAAAGAACTCTTGAAAGTCAAAGAGTCGCGATTTTATACACTGCTAGGAGACTTCAAGCAGAGTACCGATTACCGAGGCATGATTAGGCAGAAAAGAGGGCCAGTAATAGGTTCTACACAGACTTCGCCTGAGTTGTTAGAGATCTATCAGGTTGCGTATGATAAAAAATATCGTGGTAAGCGTGCAGGTGTTGCGATAGTTTTAGATTATGCGAGAAAATTATGTCGGAAGAAAAATCTCGAACAGCCCACACGTCATGCCGTAAGTAAATTTTTAGCTACCAAGCCGGAGCGAGAAAAATTTTACCGCAAAAATGGTGAATCTAAGGCAGACCAAGCTTTTGATCAGCGAGACGATTTTCGCGATTTAGAGTCGCCGTTGGAATCGATCGTTATGGATCACACCCAGGTTGACATTTTACTTGTAGATACTGTGCATAGAGACGTTATCGTAGGGCGGCCTTGGCTTACAATTATTATCTGCGCCACGACTCGAGTAATTATTGGATACTATCTGAGTTTGACTCATCCAAATGTAATCACGGTTCAGCTTGCCTTGATGTCTGCGATTCTCAGGAAAGACAGTCAGTATAACCCGCTGCAAACTGACCCTGAAATATTTCCATTCTGCGGAATTCCAAAAGAAATTTATACTGACAATGCTATGGAATTCCTTAAGCAGGAGCTCATTGCTAAATGTGCAAGATATGGTATTGATTGGGCTCATCGGCCTATTGGAAAGAAATGGTATGGGGGGATCGTCGAACGTGTGATCGGTACATTCATGGTTCGAGGTGTGCATTTCTTACCAGGTGCAACTGGCAGCAACGTACAAGACCGTGAAGGTTTTGAAAGTGAGTTGAATGCTTGTCTGGATATTTTAGAATGCAGGGCATGGTTTGGTGAAAAAGTCACTGAATACCATGGAAAAAAACATTCTGCACTAAAATGCTCTCCTCGCGCCGCTTGGACTCATGCAAAGGCGGTAGGTCGAGATGATTTGATATCAATGGTCGATGAAGATGCAGAAAAGTCCTTCATGCTCGATTTCATGCCTTCTTCATACAATCATAAAATACATCCATATGGCATCAATTTCTCAACTCGGCGTTACTCTGCGCCCATTCTCGATAAGTACATCGGTGAAGAATGCGAGCTTAGGTATAATCCATACAATTTACTGTCAGTATGGGTTTTGCTTGAAGATAATTTTCATGAGATTCCATGCGTTAGAGCCCGCAGCAACTTGTCGGCGGACTGGGAAGTTTATAATAAATCATTATGGATTTCTAGGACTCACAAAGATTACAAAAATCTTCCAGACGGTGCTATTTGTGATGATTTTGCTTTTGATTCAATGGATGTTCAGGAAGACATTGTAGATGGTGCTATTGCTAAAACTTCAGCTTACAAAGAACTCAAGCTGAATCCAGGCGGTACGTCCAATCAAGAGACTCCGTGGCTTCTTCCACAACCGATACCAACGCTCCCAAATGCCCTGATCGAGCATCACGCCGCGGAGGATCATCTAGCTGATGACCTAGACGATTATAAGCCTGCAATATTGATTGATACATTGGACGAGTGAGGGTGGTGTTATGAGTAACTATGATCATATCTTGCCGGAAAAGCGATTTCAATTAGATCTTGGTGATAGAGATCGTCTCAAAATTTGCAAAAAAGATATTTGGATTCCTACAAAGCGGTTAGACCCTTTGTTTGAGACAATCGAGTACGTTTTGATGAGTGAGGATCAGATTCAAGCGCCTGGCATGCTCATATATGGCGCTGGAGGTTACGGAAAGTCAGCAATCATCCAGCGACTGGAACAAATGTATGCTGTTGGAGATCAGCGGATCAAAGCGATTGGTGTGGGGGAAGACTTAGACAACAGTAAGCTACGGGATCTTATATGCGATGCGTTTGGAATCAAGCTTTCCAATAGTCGTAACTCAAGAGAACGTACAGCTCGCTTGCTGCATATCCTCCAAACTGAGCATTTTTGTGCTCTGCTCATAGATGAGCTTCACGATACCGGCTTCAAAACCATTTCCCAACAAACCAATTCACTGTCGCTGATGAAGCATCTAGCAGGCCGGCCTCTTTTTCTTTGCTTAATCTGTTTTGGCGATGCACGGGCGAAGGAGGTGTTGGAAAAAGACGATCAAATTTCTCGTCGTTATATTTATTGGCCACTGGAGCTATGGAAAGACGATACTGATTACTGTGATTTTTTAGCGACCTACGAGACTCACCTGCCGTTACGATTACCTTCTGAATTGGCTGGTAAAGTACTGAGGAAGCGAATCCTCAAACACTCTCATGGGAATATGGATAACATCGTGAAGATCCTCAAGGCATGTTCGATGGATGCCATTATCTCCGGGCGTGAGCGTATTGAGATTGAGCAGATTACTGATGATATTTCTTTCCTATGCCTGAAATATGGTCTCAGTTTAGTGCCGTCGAAGTCTCCAATTCCTGCGAAGCGTGGTAAATAGCCATGGTTACAGTATTGCACCAACAGCAAAATAACGCCTGTGAACAAATGTTCAAGCATATGAATCTGTCAGATTGTCCGACATGCGCAGATATTCTGGTGTTCTCAGGGAAGCATGGGCTCGGCATGTCAACTTGCGTCCAGCATATAGCTTACGTACTTGGTCGAAAATGTGTAGTTCTGAGCAATCAGGCGGCGGAACTTAGTTTTTTTCCTTCACAATGGCTAGCTGAGTATTTTGGACTATTCACTATTAAATGCTCAAGCACCCAGTTGCCTAGGTCGTTAGTCGCCATAGCAAAGCTTGTCGAGCTGAAAGTTATCGTGATCGAAGATTTTCAGGATTTTAAAAGCATTCCCCCGCGACATATATCCACGATCATAGATGATCTGACAGCTCTTCGCCGAGCAGTTCCTGGATTGTGTATCATACTAACGGTGGCCGACAATTCGCTATCTTGGCTTAAATGTGCAATATCTGAATTATCACTGGTGTCTGCGGTAGTAACGATGAGGCCGCTTTTGCGAGGTACAGATTTTTCGAGCTTTATTAATGGATATGTGTATGCGAAAAGACGCGGTTACCTTGATGTTTTTTCCGTTCCGAAAGTTCTGGAGCTATTGTATCAACTGTTTGAACTGTCAATAGGTCGCCTTGTGCTTGCTATTGACATGGTCGTTAGGGCTGCGGTCGAGCTTCCTTATGAATCTGTTCTGATTCGTGTAGAAGTCATCGTAATTTCCTTGCGGGTGCAGCGTTGAAAAGTGCTCTCCTTCCATTTGATGGCGAGACATTTACCAGCTGGATTTACCGTTTGTCCGTGTATAATAAGTTACCAAGGCTCTCAGTGGATACCGTTAAGGACTTATTTTTAGACGCATTGAGCAAAGGTAGTTTTGACCCTGATTTTGATTCGTCATGCCAATTCTCGATAACGTGCCGGGATGTCTGTACTCTGCCGAGACACTTGTATGAAGGGTTTTATTTGCATACGTCACAATGGATATTTCCCAGATACTACAGGCGTTCATACTGCTACCGATGCTTTTGTGAACAAATTCCAATAGTCGGACACCCAGCGGTATTGAAAGAGTGGGCCGTAGTGTATTGTACCATTTGCTCTAAGCATGGGGTGCTGTTGCAGGACGGGGCGTATGGTGCCTGTAAATTCTTAGCGGTTGGGTCTGAATTATTTAGCTTTCACAATGATGTACTGCATGGGAGAAATTTGGGGCGGCTGAGTCCCGAACAATATCGAGTAACCAATACTGTCCAGGTCATGATATCAAGCTCAGAACTTCATGCAGCGGAAAGCAATGAGCCTCTGATGGATTCGTTCTTCAGTTTTGTGAAATTGTTTATAGAGATAATGTTGTATCCTGATTTTGGCCCTTGTTCCCAACTATTCGCCAGAAATAAGTCATTGCCAAGTGATGTCGTAGTCTGGAAAAAACTTCTTTTAGGGCCTTTTTTGGCTTCGACTCCTCAAAGAAATGCAGCGATGTTGCTACTGGGATGGGCTATTGGCGTGGACGGTTCTAATTGCGAGATTTTGAATTCAGATTACATTCATACATTGTTCCAGCTTGGGCGGGTCTCAAACGTAGTCGGAAGCACTGAACTGGAGAGAATATTACGTCTGCTGAGTGCAGATCTTCAATACGCTGGAATCCATGAGTTCGTAGAGGGTTACTGTAGTAAATCCAACTAGAGAGGTGAGACTATGATGTACGTTTCATGGATAAGTTTACCTTTGCAGATTGAGTTGGTGGACGTACAGCGCGCTTTTGCTCGATCAATTTTTGTGCAGCTGGCGATAACAAGTGTCGGTCAGATCGTAGCATACGACTTATTTCTCGATCAAAAACTTGAGGTGCACTTGCCAATAGCTAAGCATGCGAAATACCGAAAACTAGAATTCAGAAATAGGCCTGATTTTTCTTCCCGATGCTTATGTAAAAAATCTCGGATGGTCGAGGTTGACGATGCATTTATTTTTTTTAAGTATCATTTTTATGACTGGCCGATTTCTCTAATAGGATCTAGGCAAAGCATTCACGTGATTAGCACAAGCAATCTTGCTTGGCGCTTAGAGACTACAATCAACTTGGTTAATGCTAAGTACGCCAAGTTGCGGATAGATCGCTAACCTTAGCGAGCCGTATTGCTATAGGCTAGGAATGTCCGCACCTAGAATAGCTCAGCGGCCTGGTAGTGGTTGTTTAAGTCTAACGAGATTCATTATGCTACAAATGTAGAAGTTTATTTAGGCGCGTGGCTGTGCAGTTGTATTCTCTTAAGTTAGGCCGGATTCTTGATTGAACCAGCGAATGCAAATCCATTGTGTTTATCTCATGAGCAACCCAAACCCGACTACGGGCGAGGTGGTATAGACCGAAGGTACCAACCAAAAAAAGTCCGAGAATGGAAAAAACTGTGGTCGCCAAACAGTGGAGGTTCGCAGGTTGGAGTAGCGGGGCCGTCACCGGATCCGCTTAAGGGTTGGCCATTGAGGCTAACAACCTGTCGCTCATGGCACCTTGCCACAAATGTACTTAATCCTAGTTTAGCCAGTATTCCCTGACCGACGACAAAGCGATTCCTAGCTTTTCAGCAACTTGGCGCTGAGTGAGGCCGTCTGCCTGCAGCTTAAGGACGGCTTTCTCGTTATCTAGATTTAACGGTTTGCCGCGTGTTCGCTTGACGAGCTCACCTGCAGCATCGAACTGCTCACCGAGAGCTTTCATACCGCCCTCATCTTGGAATTTCGATGAGTCTCCGATGGCACTGTGAAGCACCTCCAGAGGCGAGCGCCCATCTTTTTGAGCGATAGACAAAGCCAGCATCGTGACTGGGCTGATCCCAAGCGATTCCGCCAGTTCGACAAACTGATCCAGGGTGATGCTCGTCTGGGCGTTTTCCAGCGCGCTGACCTTGCGGCGGTGGGTGGCGTCCGAGATGTCGGCGTACCGGGCACGTCGTACTAGGCGGAGCGCACGAAGCACCCCTGCAAATGCGGTTCTTAATCCCATGACTTTCCCAAAAGTCAGGATATAGCCACAATTGACCTGTGCGAATAAACGTCAATATAGTGTATTATCCGCCAGGCATGGCGCTACGCTTGCGTCAGCCATCGAGGGATGTCGCGTCGGGCGCCTGCTGTCGATTTTCCCGAACCCCCACATCGCCATAGCGGTGGATTCATCCGAGACAGCTGATGTTCAGAACAGACGACAACGATTTGGCAGGTATCCCAGGATTGTTCGGCGATGGGCTTGCGCACTGGCATGCGGTTTCCCGCATGCTCCGAAAGCACTGGTTCCACCTAACTGTAAAAATGGTTGTAAAGGGTAGGGCGCAAGAGTTTGAGCTGATGGTCAATGACGAGCCCAAGCTCCAGCAAGTGCTCCAGTCACAAGACGATGAAGTCTTCGTCAAAGAGATTCAAATTGTCACCCCAGCCAACATGAATGGTGGCGACGCATGGCGCATGGAGAAGGTCGACAGCTTGGCCCTGGGTCACGATTCTGATGGTGACGCCGTCTGTGTAGTGACGGTTGAGGGTGGCTCGATTTATCACGACTCGTATCGCTCCAGCCTGGATGTAACGACGTTGACCAACGTGCGCACTCTTTACAATCGCAACGCTGGGCAAGGCGTTCACTGACTCGTCAGAGGAGCAGCGGGAATGGCTAGCGCGGATGGTGACGAGCTGTTGAATGATGACCATACTTTTATTGAAGGCGCATCACTGAGTTTGGACGAGGCTCGTACATTTGTGTCTGAGCGCTTTCCGAGGAAAGCTTATTGCTTGGTGGAGCAGTGGACTCTTTTCCAGGCAGACGTATCTGCTGATGATCTGGCCAAGATTCACGCCGCAGGGCATCTTCCATTGGTGGTCTTTGCCCATCGAGTGATAGAAGATAGCCGTGGTCGCTTTCAGCCTGGTGATTGGGTGCGGTCGAGTATGTGCACATCGTTCGACGGTAGCATTCTGGCTGAAACCAAGAACACCGTGTATGTGTTGGTCGGCCCCGGTCGACGCCAAACGGCGAGTCTGAAAACGATTTTCTCTTTTTTCTGATCGCGTATAGCAGTGGTCAGTCCATCTGGTAAGGACACTTAATGCCCGGCTCCATCGATGTAGATTTTCACAGCAAACAGCATTCTGACTTTGATCTCCAGTGCATAGCCGGAGCCGTTTCCCAAGGCTTCGCTGAACCGGTTACTGCATACCTCACTGAAGCGTTCATCAAGTCTCGGACATGTGTTGGAGTCGTATTCGGACATCAAGGGGGCGACCCTCACGGAAGGTTCGAAGACGGCCGGGTTATCCAAACCGGTGTTGTGGTGATGGCTCAGAAGGAAGAGGGTTATTGGGTCTTATCAGATGAGGCGGGCAGCAGGTACGTGCTTGTTACATTTCGACCGGATGGTGGAAGCGAGAGTCTGCTGAATTACCTAAGAACGGCAGAACCGCAACCAGAGCTATCTTGCTGAGCTGAGCTGTACATGAACGATATTCCAACAAACGGCCATGCCTTACCTGAAATCAAGATTGAAGAGTTCAGAGTGCGTTATCCGCAGCTTTTCTCGGATCCCAGAGTCGATGAGATCTACTGTGATCCAGGTTGGGGCGGTCTTCTCTTGGTTCTTTGCGATACCTTGCAGTCGCATCTAACGCGGCATCCTGACGTCCCGCCGGTGACTGTCGCCCAAATCAAATCTAAATTTGGCGAGCTTCATTTCTTTTATGACGGTGGTGATGCGTACTGCCGTGGAGCTGTTGATTTGGCAGCCGGCCTTTCGCTCAAAACTTATGAAAGGTGTGGGGCTCCTGGCAAGCTTATAGAAGGGCAGTGGGTTAGCACGCTGTGTTCGACCCACGACGGTAGCAGTACCGAATAAAGCCGTAGGATCCGACTCGTTTAACTGGGCTGGCGTGCCGCTTTCGCGGATGGCTGTCGTGAACCGAGCCACTCCGCGTCTCGGCCCTGCCGGGCTTCCATCCTCACGTCTTCGGCCATAGGCCTGCGCGCTCCGCTTACGTGGGGCGCTGATCGGTGCTAACGATTTTTAGATTTGAAATTGAAGCGAATTTGAATGTCCTTCACCTGGGAGGGTGGATGGTTCTCAGTCCTTCGGCTTTAAACATGAGGCTGGAAAATTTACTCACTCGATCATCACGCTTTGGTAGTAGCCAGGCCACATTGAGCGAAGCGTTACCTTGCATAAGCTCGTTGATAATATTTTCTTCTTATTAGAGATTCTGACAATTCTTCGACCCGCAATCACGTTACCCACCACTACCTCAGATGGCAGAACCCATATCCAATTCGTCATCCTTCGCTCTCATCAAATCGCCCAAGTCGAATCACAGCCTACCAAACCCAAAGCAGCGGCATGCAGCGGTCTTTCTGCGAAAATCAGTTTTTTGATGTCACTAACCGCGACTCGACGGACGAATTAAGTACAGTAATGGATAGATCTGCTGGGCTAGTGTCTGCGACTTGACTTTTAGAGAGAGAATTTTCAGTATTGCCATTGCGCCAATGACGGTGGCGTTCAGCCCTAGCTAGATAAAGCCTCTGCACCGTTGCTTCAACTTCTTCATCCCAGCCATCTCGAATGGTCAACGGAATACTAGGGTTCAACGTTGGCCCCGAGAGGTTTGGCCATGAGTCGTTTTGTTACCCCCTCCCTCAGTGCTTTCAAGTCGGATGCAGCTGTCCTGCTTCGCGATTTCCGTGACGGTTGTCCTGATGCCACCAAAAGGCTTGCTCGGTATTCGTCTCGTCCCAAGACAGAAATCAATCTCGCGACATGCCTGCGAGCCATCGCCAGAGAATACGAGACCACATACGAGGAAATCACAGCTGAAGAGCAGCTGATTTCTAGGTACGCGCAGCATTCCTATGCGCAGGGGTACTGGAGGCAGCCCTACAGCGGCGAGTTTCGTCGTGCTCGATTCCTGCTTCAGTTTGATGCGCTTATTGAGTGCCTACGAGATCAGGTGCCCCTTGCCGTCGCAGCCAAAAAAAGAAATGTAGATTTCAGTGGCTTTCACTTCAGCAGCTTGCTTTTCAGCAGAATTAGCCTAGTGCTTGATCGGAAAAAACTTCCGGACTTCAGCAATCTTCAAGCGCCAGAAAGTCTTGTGCACTCGCATTGGATATTGGACGTAAAGAGTTTTAGAAAATCCGATTTCAGAGATGCAAAATTCTATTCGATTAGCGTCGATCCGTTGGTACTCCCGGGGGTCAATTGTTGGATGGCAGATTTCGACAATGCCGACTTAACTGGAGCGGATTTTCGTGGATCCTACCTTCGAGGTGCGAGTTTTTGTAGCGCGAATTTGGAAGGAGTGGATTTTCGAAATGCCAATATTTTCGAATGCAATTTCACCCGTGCTCAAGGGGCATTTGTGAGCGGTAACGTTCCAGACGATGATTGGGACGTAGGCCCATGTGGGGCTGTTATTGCTGACGATGACCTTAAGTCTTAGTCAGGCCGAAAAACAGCAAAGGCGCTGTGGTGATATTTCGTTACTCGACTAATCTCAGCAATCTTCCTGCTCGCGTGAGGTTAGCCATGACCCCGCGCGAAGTAGGCGAGAGGCTTCTCAGCATTCGCCGTCTCCATTCTGTGATTAGTGCAGACGAAAGAAGTGGGCCAGTCGGTAAGAAATCATCGAGTGTCGAATCTCCGGCTTTTCATATGGACGCTAACCGTGAAGGACTGACTTATGCGAATTGCAAAGCTTGAAGTCCAAAACTTTCGGGGTATTAAACTATTAGTCTGGTCTCCCGGGTCTCAAGCGCTGTGTTGCATTATTGGCCCAGGCGACAGTGCAAAAACCACCGTCTTGGATGCGGTTGAAGCGTCATTGTCGTCGAGGTGGTTCACATTCAATGAAGCAGATTTCCATGAGGGAGACACTCAGTCCGTCATAAAAATCGAGGTCACGATAGGGGAGCTATCTAAGGCGTTACTTTCCGACCAGCGGTTTGGCTTGTACATCAGAGGCCTGAGATCTGATGGAATTATTCATGACGAACCAGCGGCAGATCATGAGCCGGTACTGACCGTCAGGCTCACTGTCGACGCGACCATGGAACCGGTGTGGGAACTCGTTTGCGACCGTTATCCAACACCGCGTGTTCTATCCAACCGTGATCGCTCTCTCTTTGGAGTGGTGCGCCTAGCCGGGGAAGAAGCTCGTCATCTGACCTGGGGGCAGGGCTCCGTACTTGCTAGGATGACAGGCGACCAAGAGGGCGCTGCGCAGCAACTTGCAGAGGCGTATCGGGTCGCTAAGCAAACAGCCAATCTGTCATCAATTCCCTCGCTGGTAGCGGCAGCCGAACGTGCTGAGCAATTGGCCAAGGAGTTAGGCGCATACGTTAAGGAAGGCTTTGCTCCGGATCTTGAGCTCGGTAGAGGCGGATTTAGCTCAGGATCTATCGCGCTGCATGATGGTACGACACCACTTAGGCTGTCCGGCCTAGGCACGCGTCGATTAGCAACTCTCGCAATCCAGCGAGCCTCGATCATGGAAGGAGCCATCGTCCTGGTTGATGAGTTGGAGCAGGGACTTGAGCCTCATCGTGTTCTTGGAGCGGTTTCGGCCCTTCGGACGGCCCATGAGCGAGCATTCACTGCACGCGTTGCGACGGGTCAACTCCTGATTACGACCCACTCGGATGTAGTACTTTCAGAGCTGAAGAGCGAATCGATCTTTGTAATGCGTCGGTTCAATGGTCTCGCATGGATCAATCAGGCGCAGACGGATGCGTTGGCTAAAGTCCTGAAGCACGCGCCTAGAGCCTTATTCGCTCGCAGGATCCTTGTCTGTGAGGGCGCCACTGAACTTGGCCTGATTCTCGGGCTACGAGAACTCTACAGGCCTCGCCACAATGATGTTCCAGTTGAGCATCTTGGATCGGCTATCGTCGATGGTAATGGAGCAGCCGCCCCTTCACTCGCACTCGCGCTGGCAGGATTAGGGTATAGCACCGGTTTGTTTCGAGACTCTGATCGGCGTTTACCTGCGGCAACCTCCGCGAGTCTCCAGCAGATAAACGTGGCAGTTTTCGAATACGGGGACGACCTTTGTACTGAGCAAGCCATTTTGCAAGCAAGTTGGCCTGACATCGTTGATATGCTGCTTAGAGCTACGACGAATACGTTGGGGTCAGCGACTATCCTGGCGCAGCTGAGACCTTCGTTTCCAGGCAGTGATATAACCGCACCCTTTGCTAACTGGATTCCCGCAGCGCCGGGGAGTGGGGGAAACCAATCTCGCATTGCGGAGCTTGCGGTTCAGTACAATTGGTTCAAGTCGGAAGAGCGGGGACGCGCCATCGCACCTTCTGTTAATCAGCTTGTAGAGCAAGGCCAACCCAGCCGATTGTCTCTTTGCCTTAAAGCAATAGAGCGGTGGCTGTATGTCCAGTGACCTTGATTGGCTCTTCAACTTGAGTTGTCGCTCAATCGTAGCTCCAGCCGGATATGGAAAAACGGAGATCTTGGCCAAGGCAGCCGCCTACTTTCCACGTTCGCTAATTCTTACTCATACCCATGCCGGCGTGCATGCCATTAGCGATCGTGTGAAGCGCCTGGGCATTCCCAAAGAGCGGGTAGCAATCGACACCATTGCGAGCTGGGCAAGCCGTTACGCATATGCATTTCCAATACTTGCCAACCATCCACCCAAAAATCCGAGAGGTGTTGAGTGGAACCAGGTCTACCAAGGGGCTCTAAATGTACTGTCTAATCCCATAGCTCAGAGGATCGTTCAGTCTTCCTACGATCGGATCTACATCGATGAGTATCAGGATTGCGAGAGTTTCCAGCACACCATCGCCAATACCTTGGCCCGCATTGTCCCTACGCTGATCTTCGGTGATCCGATGCAGGGTATTTTCGAGTTTGTGGAGTCAAAAATTAGTTGGAGTGCCGAGGTAGTTCCGAGCTTTCCAGTGGCGTATGAACTCACCGAGCCACATCGATGGAGCACCTGTAACCCCGCGTTAGGTGTCTGGATCGCCGACGTTCGTCAGAGACTACTTGCGGGTAGCCCCATTGATTTAAGGCAGGGGCCAATTAACTATCGAGCCGCAGCTAATGCCTTCGATATGTCGCTTTTCTTTGAAGGCATTGATGAGCGCAATGGATCGACAGCTGCAATCCATTGTCGGCGGGGGATTTGCGATAACCTCGCTAGAACCAGTAGAGGTGCTTATCAGGCCATTGAGGAAATGGCGGGCGCGCGCCTTATCCAGTTTGGTCAGCAATGGGATGCATCGGTGAATGCGTGGCAGAGAATTGCTGCTTTGAACGCATTGTTGGATGACGCAATGGCTCGCGACATCGATCAACCAGCGGCAGTTGATAACCTATACGACCTTAATGTTCGACGACAGGCCGCATGGGATAAATTTGGACTCACCGGCTCTGCAGAGAGTGCTGCCGATGTATTATCACATGAGAAGGCTCATCCACTATCCCGTACGCACCGAGGCGAGCTGCTAAGCGACGCGCGACGGGCTTTGGTAGAGGTTTCGTTCGGACGCAGCGATTGCTTGACGGTCGCATGTCAGCAGGCGCGTCAGCGTTTGAGCCATACAGGGCGTGGGCCGACAAAACGAGTAGTTTCTACTCCGTTGCTACTCAAGGGACTGGAGTTCGATCACGTGCTGATTCCCGATGCGACCCATTTTTCAAATGAGCGATTCGCCTGCGCGAAACTCTTCTATGTAGCGATTTCAAGGGCGAGATATACGTTATCGATATCGTCCTCTAGCCCGATTCTTCAGTTTCCCAAACCGATCCTGTAAGGATTGACGATGTCTGCTTATGGCGATCAGTCCACTGGCCCGTGATCGCTTCCGGCCAAAAGCCCGCCGCTCACAAGCGACCGTTGTCGACCCTTTGCAGCCGTTTAAGGTGTCTGAGAAACCAGGGGCGATTCAGATCAACCACTCCAGCCCAGGGAATTTTCTGCTCATTCGTGACAACCTAAAGCCCGCCACCTTCCAAGACTCAAGAGAACTCTGAATGTCGCTACCGACCAAAACGCCCATCCGCAACGTTCACATGCGGGCATTAGCGAGCGTCAACGACCAATTGTGCCTCACCCTGTTTATGCACGAAGATGTCGATGCGAGATGGCAGGAGTTAGCGACGTTGCGCCCGACTGAATTTACGAGCGAAGTGTTCCCTGATAACGAGTTCGCCGAGCGAATACACGTTCCTATGACACGCCTGTTGTCGTTTCGTGATGCTCAACTCAATACATCGCTGGGAGTGAGCTTCGCTTTCGCAGTCGAGCAATTGCTTCTCTTCATCGAGGCTGCTTTACGGCACTGGGGAGATATAGCTGAAACCCCCATTACACTGGCTGATCCCATTGATGAGACGTTGAATCAGCATTTGGTGACGCATACTGTGCCAATAGAGCCCTCATTGCTGAGGACGGTTAAATACCTGAGATTAAGGCGAAACCACGTAATCCACGGGGCGACTGAGCTTTCGAGCGAGTACTCGAAGCTCCTGAAGCACGACGCACCAGGTCTTCAGAGATTCTGGGAGGCACGTTCATCCATCCCCGGCCTGATTTTCGGAGACAAATCTCCAACAACCTTTTCTCCGAGTGAGACGATTACGTTGGTCAAGCTCGTCAGGGTGTGCCTTGAAGAGATTGATACTAGCGTTGCTGGTCAGCTGCGGCCAAATTGGATCTTCAGATCAATCAATGCGGGGCTTTTGCGGGATCGTCATGAGCTACGCGTGAAAAATCCGGTGGTGGTGGGCCGAAGAATCCGAAAGATCAAACATCATTCGGGCTCGATGTATGGTCTGCACGTTCAAGCTTCAGATATTGCGAGCGCTCTGGGAGAGTCACTCCAATAGATAAGGCAATACGATGCAAAGGTCTGTCATATAGATTCCGTTGACAGACCGCTTTTGGCCGATTCTGTTGAAAAAGTGCTCCCCTGTTTGACCTGCGGCAAAATTGCTTCATTGGCCGGCGGGGGATCACAGAGCATGATGGGACAATTATCGAGTGGGCAGGAGCGACTGTTTTACTCGTTCAACCTTGAATATCACATCCCAGCCAATCATCTTCTGCGCAGCATTGATCAGTGTCTCGATCTGAGTGACCTGCGCCATTACCTCGCCGATTTCTATAGCCCTATCGGGCGTCCGTCGATTGATCCTGAACTAATGATCCGCATGCTGATCGTGGGCTATTGCTACGGCATTCGCTCAGAGCGGCGGCTGTGCGACGAGGCCCATTTGAACCTGGCGTATCGCTGGTTCTGCCGGTTAAGCCTTGAAGATGAAGTCCCCAACCACTCGACCTTTTCCAAAAATAGACACGGCCGTTTTCGGGACAGCGATCTGTTTCGCTGGTTGTTCAATGAAGTGCTGCGTCGTTGCATGGACGCAGGCTTGGTCAAAGGTGAAGGCTTTGCCGTGGACGCCAGCATCATCAAGGCGGATGCGAGTCGGCAGCGCGGCGTACCGAGTGATGAACAGATCAACTGGAGCGATCCGGCCCTGAGCACTCGCGCCGTGCGTGAGTACCTTGAAGGCCTCGATGAGGAGGCTTTGGCCGAAACGCTACCGAAACGCCTGTCGCTGACGGATCCTCAGGCCCGCTGGACGGCTGCTCCAGGCGGCCCTGCTTTCTACGCTTACTCCACGAATTATCTGATCGATACCGAGCACGGCGTGATCATGGATGTGGAACCCACACCGGCTCATCGAACCGCAGAAGTCGAGAGCACCAAGACGATGATCGATCGGGTCGAAGCGCAGTTCGACATCAAGCCGGAACGCCTGATTGGCGACACCGCTTACGGTACCGCGCCGATGCTGGCCTGGATGGTGGAGGAAAAAGACATCGAGCCGCATGTGCCGGTGTGGGACAAAACTGAGCGCAAGAACGACAGCTTTTCGAGTAACGATTTCCACTGGAATGAAGAGGCCGAGGAATACCGCTGCCCAGCCGGCAACCCATTGCGCAGCGAATGGCGAGCCTTCAAGAACGAGCGTTCGCACGTCACCAAAGCCAACACCATCATCTTCCGATCCAGACAGACCGACTGCGCGACATGTCCGATGAAAGCCAGGTGCTGCCCGAACACTTCGATTCGCAAGATCGCTCGCAGCGTCCATGAAGCCGCTCGCGATGTGGCTCGGCGCATTGCCGCAACGCCGGCATATCAGCGCTCTCGCCACGAACGTAAAAAGGTCGAAATGTTGTTTGCCCACCTCAAGCGCATCCTGAAATTGGATCGCCTGCGGCTACGTGGCATGAGTGGCGCGACGGATGAGTTCACGCTGGCCGCTGCGGTGCAGAACCTGCGACGGCTGGCCAAATTTTCATCTCAAGGGCCACCAGTCACGGGATAGGTGCGCCTGCACCAAGCAAAAAACCTCAAATTAACCCACTAGCAGAGCAGCAAAGGTAACCGAAGGCCCAAAAAAACCACTCAATGTGGTGAGTAGGTTCTCCGGTGGTGGTCGTGCCTGAGTTCAGGCCATTTGAAAGTCCGACTTTTTCAACAGAATCGGCCGATTGCAGCCAATAGCGAGACGCTGCTTTTGACCTGAAGAGATTTCAACGAAGTTTCACCGACGTACTACTGCGTTCTTTTAGGTGGCAATTCAGGTGTCATCGGCAAGCTCGCTCTGAGGATTTAAGCCCCATGACTGACCGCTTGGTGTCAAGCTATCCTGACGTACACCGTGCTTTCGATGCTCTAGAACCGGCCGAGAAAAGTAAGCGGATGGCGAACACACCTACCGAACTCCAGTATTTAGGGCGATGGTGTCCGCGTATTTTAAGCGGACGCGATCACCCTTATCGCCAGGATTTCCATGCGCCAACGCAGCTCTTACCCCAAACCATTTAAAGCCCAGGTCGTCCAGGAATGCTTGCAACCTGGAGCGACGATTTCCAGCGTAGCCATCCATCACGGCATCAACGCCAACGTGATCCGCAAGTGGCTACCGATTTACCGGGATCAATCACCCGCAACTCTGCCGGCCTTCATCCCCGTACAAGCTGCACCCAAGCGCGCAACAGAAGAGACGGTGATCATCTCACTGGTTCTGGGCGATAAATCCGTCACCGTAAAATGGCCAGCCTCAGATCCGGACGGCTGCGCGTGTTTTATCCGTGGCCTGGCCCAATGATTCGTATCGACTCCATCTGGCTCGCCACCCAGCCCATGGACATGCGGGCCGGCACTGACACTGCACTGGCCCGGGTGGTTGCCGTGTTCGGTGCGGCGAAGCCGCACTGCGCCTACCTCTTTGCCAACCGCCGGGCCAACCGCATAAAGGTGCTGGTGCATGACGGCGTTGGTATTTGGCTAGCGGCGCGACGTTTGAATCAGGGCAAGTTTCATTGGCCGGGCATCCATCTTGGCGCGGAGGTCGAACTCGACCCCGAACAACTCCAGGCGCTGGTACTTGGATTGCCTTGGCAGCGAGTAGGTGCAGGCGGCGCAATTACATTGCTCTAATACCTGGCTTATAGCTGTGACCGGAGGACTGCTTTGGTAAAATCCACGGCATGACTTCTTTGCCCGATCTCGATCAAATGCCCCCTGAACAACTGCGCGCGCTGGCTGCGCAGCTGATGTCCAAGGTCGACACCATGGGCAGAAAGATCCATCGTGATGAGACGATCATCGAGCAGCTCACCCACGAAATCGCCATTCTCAAGCGACACAAGTTTGCTAAGCGCAGCGAGCAGATCAGCCCGGCGCAAGGCAGCTTGCTCGATGACCTGCTTAATACCGACCTCGAAGCCATCGAGGCCGACTTAAAAGCACTTCATCCCGCACCCGCGCAGATAGAACCACGCCAGCAACCCAAGCGTGCGCCGTTGCCGCCGCAGTTCCCGCGCACTGTGATCCATCACGAGCCGGACAACACTCAGTGCGCTTGCGGCTGTCAGCTTCAGCGCATCGGTGAAGACGTCAGCGAGAAGCTGGACTACACGCCGGGCGTGTTCACCGTCGAACAGCACGTTCGTGGGAAATGGGCCTGCCGGCAGTGCGAAACACTGACCCAGGCCCCGGTGCCGCCGCAGGTGATCGACAAGGGCATCCCCACTGCCGGCCTGCTGGCGCAAGTGATGGTGGCCAAATTCGCCGACCACCTGCCGCTCTATCGACAGGAAAAGATCTTCGGCCGTGCCGGCCTTGCCATCCCGCGCTCGACACTAGCGCAGTGGATGGGTCAAACCGGCGTGCAGCTTCAGCCGCTGGTCGATGCGCTGCGCGAAGCAGTGCTGGCCCAGCGCGTAGTCCACGCCGATGAAACACCGGTACAAATGCTGGCTCCAGGAGAGAAGAAAACCCACCGCGCTTACGTCTGGGCCTATAGCAGCACGCCATTCTCGGCACTCAAGGCCGTGGTCTACGACTTCAGCCCCAGCCGTGCCGGCGAACATGCGCGTAACTTCCTGGGCACGTGGAGCGGCAAGCTGGTCTGTGACGACTTTGCCGGCTACAAGGCAAGCTTCGAGCTGGGCATCACCGAAATCGGCTGCATGGCCCACGCGCGCCGCAAGTTCTTCGACCTGCACGTCGCGAATAAAAGCCAGTTGGCTGAGCAGGCGCTTCACTCGATTGGCGGGCTGTACGAAGTCGAGCGACACGCTAAGGAAATGAGCGACGAAGACCGTTGGCGATTACGCCAGGAAACGGCGGTGCCCATCGCTGAAAAACTGCATGAGTGGATGCTGGCCCAACGCGAACTTGTGCCCGAGGGCTCTGCTACGGCCAAGGCCCTGGATTACAGCCTTAAACGCTGGGTAGCGCTGACGCGCTACCTGGACGATGGTGCTGTGCCCATCGACAACAACCAGATCGAGAACTTGATCCGGCCGTGGGCGCTTGGGCGGTCGAACTGGTTGTTTGCTGGGTCGCTGCGCAGCGGCAAACGGGCGGCGGCGATCATGAGCCTGATCCAGTCGGCACGTATGAACGGGCATGACCCGTATGCTTATCTCAAGGATGTGCTGACGCAGCTGCCGACGCAGCGGGCCAGCGAGATCGAGCGACTGCTACCACATAGCTGGGCGCCTGCTTAGCTACAGGTAAAGCTTTGCTGGTTTCAGCCGAAACATTCCGAACGGAGAAAAAACTGGCTACGGCAGGCTACTACTGAACCATCCTGGGCTCTATCAGACGTCGACTTCATAGAACGTTCGCCTTGGATAGCTTTAAACAACATCTTCAAGCCCTGAGGCCTGCCATGCTTAGAAATGCTCCTTTGAGTACAAAGCTACTGCTTATTTTGATGTTTCCCCTGTTGGGCTTTCTGGTCTTCGCCGGGATTTTTGTAGCTGACAAACGAGAGACACTGAGCGAGATGAACCGAGCGGTCACCGCTACCGGCACCGCGCAGAAACTCAGTGACGTAGTAACCACTATCCAGCGTGAGCGCGGCGCAAGCGGCGTGTTTCTGGGCAGCGGTGGTAAGACGATGCAGGACAAGTTGAAAGTCTTACGCCAAGAAACCGACCGTGCGGTGAGCGCGATGCATGCGCAATCGACCGAGGGTCTTATCGCGCCTGACAAGATGCTGCGCGCAATTGATGGTTTGGCCGGACTGCGTCAGCAGGTGGACACGCTCGCAATCAATAACGGCGAGTCCGGCACCCGATTCACCGATCTTATCAAAAATTTGATCGGCTTCTCTTACTCACTGGAAACCAGCATTGAGGATCCGGAAATCCTGCGTGGGCTGAGTTCACTCAATCAGTTCGTAGACATGAAAGAGCGCTCTGGTCGAGAGCGTGTACTGCTTGGCCTGGCATTCAACCAAAACCGTTTTGATGCGCCGCTGTTGTCACGTTTCAGCCGCAACATGGGCGAGTTCTCCGGCTATTTCGAGGCCTTTCAACGCTGGGCTCCTGCCGTGTTCAAAAATAAGCTGGATGCGGTTCTACAACAGCCCGCATCCGTCGATGTAGCTCGCCTGCAAAAACTCGGATTTGATACGCCTCTAGGCGATCCGCTTAATATCAAACCCGAAGACTGGTTCAACCTTTCCACCAGCCGTATCGACATGATGGCTCAGGTCGAGGCTGAACTGGGCCAGACGGTCGTGAGCCTAGCCAATGTCGCGCGTACCGATGCCCAGCGCAGTCTGTATGTCGCAATAGCCACCGTCATTCTGATGTTGATTGCGGTGCTGTGGCTCGCTTCGGTGATTATTCGCAATATCAAAATCGCTGTGGTCGACGTGAACCGCACCCTTATTTCGCTATCCACGCGTGACCTAACTGCCAGAACCCGTTACACCGGCAGAGACGAGTTTGGCGAGATCTCGCGTAACCTGGATAACATGGCAATACAGATCGGTGAAGTGATCCGTGAGATCGGGAGTGCCACGGCGCAGGTCGCGACCGCCGCCGAGCAGTCTTCGGCTGTGGCCCTGCAAACTAGCAATAACGTCGTCCAGCAGCGTCAAGGCACCGATCAGGTGGTCACTGCCATCAGCGAGATGAGCGCCACGGTCAAAGACGTGGCGCGCAGCACTACCGACGCCGCAGAGATGTCGCAGCGCGTTAATGCCAGCACTATGCAGGGCAAGGCTGAAATCGAGAACACCATCAGCTTGATCAAAGGGCTTGAGGTTCAGGCCGAACAAACATCCCGAATCATTGAGGAGCTCAAGGGTGAAAGCTATTCCATCTCCTCGGTTTTGGATGTGATTCGTGGTGTAGCAGAGCAAACCAATCTGCTAGCTTTGAACGCTGCCATTGAGGCTGCCCGTGCCGGTGAGCAGGGTCGTGGATTTGCCGTGGTCGCCGATGAGGTGCGGAATCTGGCCAAAAAGACTCAGGATTCCACCGTCAGTATCCAGAAGATGATCGCCAATCTGCAATCCGGCTCCGACCGTGCCGCCACTTCCATGCAGGAAACTCTAGGGAAGGCTCAAGAAGGCGCGAGCAACGTAGTGCGCGCAGGGGAGTTGCTAGAAGAAATAGCCGAGGGCATCGCGACCATCAGCGACAGCAACATACAGGTCGCCTCGGCGGCAGAACAACAGAGTCAGGTTGCCGAGGAGATCCACCGCAACGTAAACGACATCAACACTCTGGTTATCCAGGTCAGCGCCGGTGCTGAACAAACCGCCGTCACCAGCCGCGAGTTAGCCCGCTTGGCCGAGCAACAGCAGGGGCTGGTGGGACGGTTCAAGGTGAACTGAGTTACAAGTTTTTTTACCGGATGCTCAAATGCCCGAGAGAATGACTTTCGGGTATTTGAGGATTGGTAGGTGAGAGGGTGACGCGCCTATAAGGGCTACTTTGCTCAACGCGATAAACGAGGCTTTTCATGACGCCGGATGAGGTCAGGCCATGGATTATCAGCCGTCCTACGGCTTTCTGAAGGACTGCTTATACCGTTCTGAGTCATACAAGGTGACTTTGGCAGACGCTTACCGAGAAAACGCGGGTGGCTACTCGTATCGTTCTCTGGGCGGTTGATGAAGTAGGGGGTGACTCTAACGAGGTCGCTGAACTGTTGTCGTGTGGAGGTCGGGCCCGACTTGAGACTATATGCGCTCAAATGGAGGAACAATACTTCTATCTGCTGGAGCGCGACGACGACGGATCTTTTGATTGGTTTTGCAAGGCCCGCGCATCTAGTGCTAGCGTGTTCCTTGCCCGTGACGAACTTGACGACGCGGTCTATGAATCGATTTTCGCGACTGATAAACCGTTCCAGGTCAGTGATTTCTTGTGAAAGCGTTGTGCAGTGTGAGCAACGAAAAGCTGTCGATGACCACTTTCGACCCATTGCAGCGCTTCGCATCAGGCAGAGGTCGGCCAAAGTAATTGTCGGTCAGCAACGATGAAATAGAGTCTACCGTATGACGAAAGTGTTGGAGACGAGCCTTCAACCCTCTCCCATCGACACGTTTCGTGCGAATCGAGTAATGTACCTGCGAATTTTTTTGCGCATTTGGTCGAGTCATTGAGGCTACATATACAGTAGCTTAAAATTATTCGATTAGCTCATCCAGGTCGGCCAAAACTGTCCCCTGAATAGACCATTAGGAACGTTTATGAATAATCTCGCGGACATAGCTTTGAACTATCTTTGGACGCTGAATTTTTCAAGCGATGATTTAGGGTTTGACGAGGATTGGGTAGTAAAAGAAATTGAGTCTATGTCTCATGAAATGGAACATAATTTCACTGACGCAGAGCGTCAAGCTGTCAAGGAGTCTGCGAACCGAGCTTTGACAAGGTGGCTAAGGGAGCCTGATGAGCACGGCTATACGCCACGCAAACTTCTTAAACCAGAGCAAAGAATTTTTCTAGAGTGTATTGCATCAGGAAAATTCAGCGGCCCAGAGCTCTGATTACTCCAAGCGGGCAACTCGGCCGTTTGAAAAAAGAAATAGCGTTATTCAGCCTCACCGTTCGACTCGTGATGGCGGGTCGCAAAGTCAGTCAACAGCCGGTTCTGGCGAACTGCCGCTGATCGCGAAGTGCCGAAATGGGACGATAGCTGGGGGTCGTCCCGTAGTCTGCACGCCATCTGTTGAGCAGGCAGTATCGGCCGGAGGAGGGGAGATCAAGGTTGATCTAGGCGCGGCCATTTGCGTGTGAAACAGCAGGATCGGCAATGTGATTGCCCTTGTCGGCTCGTATTGTCCGCCTTCAATCGTCAATTGTCCCAGTTCTGACCGGGACGTGCTTAACCACCATTGGCGGGGTTGAGCTGCAGACGCTTGGAACGACCCGCTATGCCTGTAAGTCTACCTGTATCTACTCATGGGTAAGGTACAGCGCAATGGATAAGACAATCACCGTCGATCAACTAGCGACCACCGACCTTAGATCAATCAACGAAATATGGCTCGGCGGGACGCATACCCAGCTATGCCTATGGCGTGGCGAACAGGTCTTCACCCACGAGATGATGAGCGAGGGCACCCACGATCAGAATGTCCGACGTCTTTGCGTAAAGGTGGTCAACCCTGACGATCAAGCTGCAGTGGCCAACGTTGAGTTGATGGTGCGCGAACGGCTGGAAAAGATGGGGAAGGAAGGCGAGTTTTATCCGGCTGAGGAGGCGGACACTCATCGATAGCACCCATCAGCTCTGGTAAAAAACAGGGTATCGGCTAGTCGTGAGTGCCTCAGTACGCAACGTGAGGATGTGTTGCGATTTCGGCTTTATGGGCAATTGCACTAATTCTATGCTTTGGCGCTCCTGTATTGTTCGTTCCACCAGGTGACAAGCTCAGCATGTTGCTCGTGAGTGATCCATGCGAAATTTGTTTCGTCCACCGGGTCGCCCCCAAAGACTAAGGGTTTCGTATACCACTTGATCTTGCCTGCGAAACGCTCGTCCGGTTCGAGGGAAATCTGCTGGGGAAGGGCAAACGGCGCGGCATAGGACGCATCGAGTGGCAGCGTCGGAATGGTAAATATTACTCCGGAAGAGTTGATGACCATAAAGTCATCCCATCCTCTTAGACCTAATAGCGTGTACCCCGGAAGATGATGATCAAATCCGTAGGCCTTCATGGCAGCTAAGCTCTCATCCTCCGTGAAGATGATGAAATAGTCGTCGTTTTGCCAACCTTCGTTCATGAGGGGGTGACTCACTTTTGGCAGATAGGGAGGTACTCGGTGTGCTACCAGCGTCTCGTGGCCGACAGAGAGCAACGGTTGCTACAGTCGGATGATTGTCTGATCACAGAAGGGCTGCATTGTTTTGGTACAGGCGCAAATCACTGGGAGCGTAGACGTTGCCATTCATTCCAGCAGTCCTCAGCGATGAGGTCTGGATAACCACGATCTTCTTCCATTGCCAACGCTGCGCGGAAAGGCAAAGCGATGCAGGTGGATCTGTCTCGGATTTCACACACCTCAATCTCGGTAAGCGGCTGGCCCTTTTTATCCTCGGCGGCTTGCAGCACTGCCGCAAGAGCCGGCACAAAGACTAGACATAACGGATCTGTAGTCATCAGTTTCTTCCCTGAGTCGATTAGAAATTGCATGGTAGGCCAGTTTCGGACATCAACATTACCTCGAAGTGCGAACGTCAAAGTTAGCGTACCGTGCTGCTATGTGATGGCAGGAAGACCTATTTCGCTCTGCGGCAGACCTTCAATGATGATCCTGGAGCGCTTAGGATTACTTACTCAGTTCAGTAGCAACATGGAGCAGGCCACGGTTTATGGATATCGAATTTCGCGGTAATGGCATGCGTGACAACCCGTCCATAGGTACATGCGACGAGTACGGCGTGAGCGGGATTACCAGCTTTGACGATCTGACCGAAGCTCGGCGTAAGATTGCTGAGGCGCATCCAGGCTTTAAACCTCTGTTCTCGCTCGATGATCTGCACCAAGCCCGCTACACCTCGGGACATGTGCGCAATAATTTAGGGATGGACGATGCATCGGAGCAGGACATAGCGGGCTTGCCTCCAGAGTGCTTTGAGAATGGTGAATACATAGGCTATCCGACTACAAAAGAGGAGTTCGCAATCTGTCTTCGCAATTTCATGACCCTGGTTGCAGCCACGTCTTTCGAGGATGCTTGTACTCATGGTTTGACGCTAGATCAGCAGGCCCTCCAGGAGTGGATCGGTTACCAGAACAACCCTATCTCTCTTCTAGAGCAGCCTCTTTCAGCGCTCCTGGTACCCGTTCAGCAGTCCTGCCAGGCACTCGCGGCTTTTCCGAATGGCTATTTCACTTCGGATCTGGATCCCGCGAAAAACTTTGCCGTTGCGCGTCATTTTTCAGAAGCGCATGGCTATGAGTTGATGGGCGTAGGTGCTTCTTACATCGGCTTCATTCGTGCTGAACCGCCTGATACATCACTTGCTAACGTCGTAGCCAAAGACTTCTGTGCGCTCTATAACACTAGCGATGAAAACCTACAGGGACGTGTTTCCAAAGTTGCGCAGGCGATCTCCGGTCGGACGCATCTTTGGCTCCGTTACGTGGAGTGAGCTTCGTCGCATCCAAAGTCCGGCTGAATAGTTAACAAAGCTTGTGAGAGGTCTGGAGCTTTTTGCCGCCTCGTAGGAGGGCAGTATCCACACATCCACTACAATCAGGCACATGATTGGCGCTGCTCGTTTTCCGCTACGTAACGTCAATTTCGTCTGATAGCTGTCGATATGGAGAGCAGCCGTCCCAAGCGCTGAACAAGTTTAAGCCTGCCCAATTCCCGCTGTTTACAATTGCCTGCTGACAAAAAGGATTCTGTACATGCTTTTTTCCCTGCTCGACAAATTTTTCAATCGACCGCTAACTGATGAAGCATTTGCCAAAAAATTTATGGATTCGACTCGTAAAGCTGGATTCAGCGAGAATCTGAATTTTGAGAAAAACGAGTTCCGCATCCGCCATGGGGATGGATCGTACTTCAATCTCCATAATGCCTTTCGCGACTATCAAAATGCAGACAAAGCACAGAAATCCGCCGTTCTTACCGGATACGTATCGACGCTGTTAGAGGTGGGTAGAAAAACCGAGACTGTGTTTGATAATGTCAAAGCACAGCTGCGTCCGGTGATTCGCAACCTTGCCATGCTTGAAGAAATTCGACTGGAACACGCCCGTAAAAATGGCGACAAGCAGTACGATTATGTTTCACAGCCTTTGGGCCGAGACTGCGTTATTCTGCTTGCTGTCGATTCGCCCGAGTCCACTGCCGCCCTTACCAATGGCCCCGAAGCACATTGGGGTGTGACGATGGAAGAGGCGGTAAAGATCTCCATCGAGAACCTGCGTGATACGACAAACGAAGCCTTCGGGGAGATTATTCCAGGCCTATACGCTGGGGAGTGGGCGGATGGGTACGACACCAGCAGGGTGTTGTTGCCAGATGTCCTTCAGCGCGTGCCAGTTAAAGGTCGGCCAGTGTTCATGGTGCCCAGTTGAGACGTCCTGATGGTCACTGGAGACAAGGACGAACAGGGAATTCGTCAGATGGTAGAGCTTGCTTTCCAGGCTCTTGAAAGGGGGCGTGCTGTCTCTACCGATATTTACACCTACGAAGGTCGCGATATCATACCGTTTAACTGTGATGATGAAGGGGTCAGCAGTCGGTTGGTTACACTGGAGCATTTGCTGCTGCAGAGTAATTATGCCAATCAGAAAGAGTTGCTCGACAAGCTCAATCTGGAAAAGGGCATCGACATCTTCGTCGCCTCCTACAACCTCTTCCAAATGGCTGACCAACCAAACCAGACGGTATCGATGAGCGCCTGGACAAAAGGTGTGCTGACGCTGTTGCCCAAGACAGATCGCGTCGCGTTGGTTGAACCTGTTGAGGGTGGGGAAGCGACAGTCAAAACCGTCTCCTGGAGTGAACTTGAATCCGAGCTTGGCGATCTGCTGGCTACAGAAGCGGGCTATCCACGTCGCTATCGGACACTGGGATTTCCTTCGGTTGAGCAGCTTAATCGCCTGACTACCTTGTGATCAGTGCTCTACTACTCTGGCGCACTGCAATGGAGGTATCGCTGAGCTGGCAAAGCAGCAGTCGCAATTTATCATTACGATACACTCCCCATTTTGATTGCTTATCCTGGTGGGAAAATTTGGGAGTTTACCGATGTGGGGTTGGTGGCTTCTCTAGCGCTACTGAGTCGGGCCGCAAGATCTGACTGACTTACTTCAGTTGGCGAGTCGCTGTGCGCGGGCAGGCTGTGGCGAACCGAGCTCCCGCGTCCCGCCGTATCTCGGCCCTGCGGGCGTCCATCCTTCACGCCTTCGGCTGTGCCAGCCTGCGCGCTCCGCTTGCGTTGGTTACTCAGTGCGATATGGTCGATACGCCAAGCAGCTTCTCATTTCTCCGATGGGGAAACCACATCTTGCCAGCCATCAATCAACTCCATATTTTGCGCAACGAGCTGGCAGGGCTTGCCAGTTGCCTTGCGACAATTGCTAAGCGCCTGCTTTCGTGCTGTCTTGAGTGAGCGCGCGCCGTAGTACCAGTAAATGCTGCTACTTTCCTTGGACATGGCCATGGCTTTCTCGGTAACGCTCTGAAGATAAGCCTCAGCGCTCGCACGGTCTTCGGGCGCCAGCTTCGAAAGCAGCAGCATTAATGCGCTGTCGTCCATGGCAGGAAGCCGGTTGCTCCTGAGAAAATCTTCGATATGAGGCTTTAAAAGGGTATTGGCCTCTTGTTTGTAGAGCGAGTGCCCATCCCTACCGAATGGGGGTAGCAGCGCCAGTTCAGCATTACCTCCCGCCGAGCGGTAGCCCGCGATCATCCGACCTACAAGATCTGGGCTGAAAAACGGATCATTCTCGGCGTAAATCCAGAGCGTTGGCGTTGGGTTGCCTTTGCCAAATTTCGTGAGGTTTCGCACAAGATCAGTTTGATATAACGAGCAATTAGAGTCCGCAGAGCCCACATTTGTGTAGTGGTAAACGCCGCCAGAGATGTTAACTACCGCCGTCAATGGGTGACTTGGTTGAGCCGCGAGGTCTAGCATTGACGCTCCGCCGATAGAGATACCAACACCTACTGCCAAGGATGGATCTACATCTGGACGCTCACGCACAGCCGCCAATGCGGCGCCAAGCTCTCTGCCATGCGCATCGAGAAATCGTGCCACGTTGGGATTGGTGCAAGTTCCCCCTTCATTCATGAAGTTTCCGGTCGAACGACCATAGCCGGGCCATACAATAGATGCGGCAAGCCAGCCACGGTGCGCAAAGTCGTGAGCGATATGAGCAAGCCAATCGGCATGTGCGGCGGACGGAGATGTTGCCGCCGAGCCGTTAACAATCAGTGCAATGGGGTACTTACCCTCCTTTACGGGACGAACGATTAATGCTTCGATTTTCTCAATATGTGAGTCAACCTGGATGGGCAGTAAGAGTTGTTCTTCGCTTACCAGTGAGTCTGCACGGGGTTGGCTTGCAAAAAGCATCAGACCAAACGTGATAGTCCTGAAGCGTAGTATTGATTGCATTTAGAACGCTCGCTGATACGTTAGAAGCCAAGCTTAAACTGGTGCGACAATAGCTGATCGTAAGGTTCTGTCCAACACGTCTTGTGGTTAGCCCGGGATGTCTCATCGCGTATCACTCAATCCAGCACCGTTGGGAAATAGGTGATGTGGAATTAACCTGCTGACACGTGGTGACTTACGCCATTAGTTCTGGAGTTCGGAGGGGCTGTTTCCGGAACTCTTTAGTTGTGTCTGCATATGTTCCGATTAGCAGCTAATCCAACAGGAATTCGTCCTGTTGAGTTATCTGCAAAGCAGTCTTCTCCAAACGCAGTAAAAATTCTTTTCGGGGCTGTCCTCCGCCATATCCGGCGAGTGCTCCATTCGTCGCTATGACACGGTGACAGGGAACGATAATGGATAAGCGATTGTGTCCATTTGCATTGCCCACTGCTTGGCTTGCACCTGGCTTACCGATGGCCCCAGCGATGGCACCGTAGGTTGAAATGGTTCCATAGTCGATTTTTAAAAGCTCTGCCCACACAAGCCTGTCAAAAGAACTGCCTGGCATATGGAGCGGTACTGAAAATTTCTTTAGCTTTCCCTCAAAATAAAGTTTTAGTTGCACTTCGATTTGCTTGATGTGGAGATGCTCGCCAGGCGCAATTGAATACCCATGACGCCCACGCAGTTCGTTTAATTCAGCGGTTAGCGCTGGACGGTCAAGAAATTCGAGGAGTACCAAACCTCGTTCCTCTGCCATGGCAATCATTGGGCCCAACGGTGTAGTCAGATGGCGATAAAGCAGGAGGGACGTTTCAGTTGCCTTACCGGGGGGCATTTGAAATGTTTTTTTGAAAGCATCCCTAAAGCCACTCAATGACTCGTATCCTAAGTCAAATGCTGTGTTATCCAGGGTTTCGCCCGAAGAAATCCGGCCTAGGGCGACACCGAGCCTTCTAGAGCGCATCCATGCATGAAAAGTCATGCCAAAATTTTGTTTGAACCACCTGCGTAAGCGTAACGGATCGATACCACGCGTAGTTAGTTCAGCATCACTCCAGCGAGCGTCAGGTGATGCAGATACAGAGGCCAGTAGCCCCTTGACCCAATCTGGCGCGGAAGCCGCGAGATCTAATGGCTTGCATCGTAAGCAAGGCCGATAACCTGCAGCCATCGCTTCGTTGGCCTGCGAAAAGAACTCTACATTCTCGGGCTTTGGCTTACGTGCACCACATGTAGGGCGGCAAAAAATACCTGTAGTTTTGACAGCAGTGAAAAAAACGCCTTCATAGGCGGTGTCGCTGCATAGCATCGCATTTACCATCTCGCTTCTGGGCGGAAGAGCGGGATTGTAAGATCTCATTAGAGCGTAGCCTCGTCTTCGAATGGGTGTGAAAATCGCTTTCGAGGTGCGGAAAACAGCGGCGATTTTCATGCGGATTACAGATTAATAGGGCGAAGATAACTTTTCGCTTAGGTGTTTTTTTTGCTGCCATAAGGTTATTCAGGTCGCTGTAGGTATATGCGTCCAATGGATACTCGAAAAGCTTTCCCGTTCGCAGGAAGCTCTTGGCGAACGCCTTGTTGGCGCCGCATAAGAATTCAGCAATGCTGGAACCAGCGCTTAGCCGTTTGACGCCTAGACTCGTTAATTCATCCATGCCGGGTTGGCCGTTCCAGGCAAGCAGGTTGACGGGTAGCCGCGTTGCCTCGCACAGTGTAGCAATGTCGTTTTCCTCAACCATTCCAGCCGCAAAGATGCCGTCTGCACCTGCTTGCTCGAACAGCGATGCACGGAAGAGGGTCTCTGGCAATTGTCGCGCTGGCTCTACCAAACATCTCAGATAAACGTCAGTTCGTACGTTCACGAACAAGTCTATTCCATGCTTGTTTGCTACCTTCTTTGCCACTTCGATTTTTCGCAAAATCAGATCAGTGCTGCCTGTTCCGTCCTCAATGTTGATTCCAACGGCTCCAGCCCTAACTACGCAGTCAATAACTTTAGCAACCGACTCAAGGTCGTCGGAATAGCCCCCTTCGACATCGACCGTGAGGGGGACTGTAAGCACTCGAACCATTGACTCAACTGTAGTAGTCAGCAGTTTTAGGGGAAGTTGATTGCCATCCTGGTATCCATGCGCCCAAGCAACGGCGGCGCTGCTGGTCGCGACTGCCTTACTCCCTACGCTCTCGACAATACGTGCGCTGCCAGCATCGCTCACGTTGGCGAGTACCAACAAATTATCTTGGTGAAGGTTGCGGAAAACCGCACTTAGTGGCGTCATTCAGTGGTGCCCCGGAGAGAGAAGACTGATGCAGATCGCGCTATCGTAAGCTGACTACACAGACGTCTCCACCGAGAAATCGACAGTGATTTAAGAGCTAGCGAATATAGTTTCTGCGGGCTAGGAATGGGTGAATACCTACTCAAAAGCCTGCTGAAAGACGTTGCCGTACACATCCAGTCATTGCAGGGATCGGATAGATGATTACGATCTTCTTCCATCGCCAACGCTGCACTGAAAGGCAAAGCGATGCAGGTGCATCAGTCTCGCTGGAATAAACCCAGCGATCTTTAAGGATGCATGCGGCAGGCACGTGGATCTTCATCACTCGTGCAGAGGACACGTTAGCGCTGCAGCATGAGAAGGATAAACTGAGCTCACTGGCTAGAACGACCACGCGGTAGGCTTATCGAGTAGGAATCTTTGGCTTAGTGGCAGGTTCTGCACTCTCGAGAAAGCCTCGCGCCAACTGCTGATACAACTCAGGGCCCATTCTTGAACTGACAGCCTTGGCGATCAGGGCTACCGCCATGAGACTGATCACCATGCTGTGGCTATTAATCATCTCCATCACAATGATTGCGGAGGTGATTGGCGACTGAGTAACGGCAGCCAGAAATCCGACCATGCAGAGTGCAATAGTGGGCTGCGCGGCCAGATGGAATAGCTCTGCGGTATTGGCGCCGACTGCGGCCCCTACAGCGAGCGAGGGGGCGAAAATACCTCCTGGAATACCAGAGAAGTAGGTCACTACGGTCGCTAAGAAGCGAGTAATGGGGGCGTGCCATGGCAGGACTACATCGGATGCGATGACCTGAGAAGTAATGCCGTACCCACTACCGAACGACATTCCGCCGCTCAACCAACCTAAGATGGCGACGACCAATCCACAGATGCCGGCAAACCACACCGGGTGCAGGCGCCGCCATTGCCAGATGATGAAGTGTGGATGCCGCTGCGGCCATAACAACATTCGACTAAACAAACCACCCAATAGCCCGCATCCAATTCCTATGACTAATGCCGGGACGACAATGTCGAGGTTTATGTCCTGAATGCCGAAGTGACCGAAATAGTTGTAGTTTCCCTGCAAGGCAATGGCAACCATCCCAGAGAGGATAATGGTGCTGAGAAGAACCCCGCTGGTACGGGTCTCCAGCTTGCGTCCAAGTTCTTCTACCGCGAATGCGATCCCTGCCAAGGGCGTGTTGAATGCTGCCGCAATACCCGCTGCACCTCCCGCCAGAATGAGATCCTCGCTGCGCACGATTCGCGCATTGGGCAGGAAGCGGTGAAAGAATTGCATGATGGATGCGGCAACTTGCACTGAGGGGCCTTCACGCCCCGCCGAAAAGCCGCCCGTCAGCGCCAGAGTTCCAAGGCTTATCTTGGCGAAAGCAATGCGCAATGAAACCAGTCTGTTAATGGGCTTACCTTGACGCGCAAGTCGTGTTGCTGCGATTACCTGAGGAATTCCGCTACCTTGGGCGCCCACAAAAAAGCGCGTTGTCAGCCAGACTACGAGCATGCCGATCATTGGGGTGTAAACAAGCGGAAGCCACGCTCGCTCAGCGGTCTGTTGAGCAAACTGCGCCAAGGCCATGTCTGCCAGACTAGCGAAAGCCACCACCAGCAGCCCAGCAATGGTTGCTGCAATCCATAGCGATACCCTGGTGCGCCAGCGTATGGAGGCGAAGCCTCGGCGTAACAGCATTATCGGCTTGATCACCCGAGGAGCTCCTCTTGAAGTCGCTGTATTGACCGCAAGACTAACCAAATAAGCAGCTCGTTCCAAACAGCTTTGGCGGAGTCGCTCGACAGGCTTTTTTCGCGCCCATGGGTATTCACCTATTCATTGATAGGACTAATACCTCCAAAAAACCGGTTTTACGAGTACCAGGACGGTGAGTATCTCCAGCCGTCCCAGCAGCATGCCAATGGTAAGCAACCATTTTGCAGCGTCAGGTAATGACGAGAAGTTACCAGGGGGCCGATGATTGTGCCTAAGCCTGAGCAGGGTCGAGGATTCGCGGTGGTCGCCGACGAGGTCAGAACTCTGGCCTCGCGCACACAAAACTCCACTGAAGAGATCCGCCGGATTATCCAAGAGCTGCAACTGGCAACAGGCGACGCCGTCGAGCAAATGAAAACGGGAAAACTGCGCGCGCAGGAGTGCATCGAATCCGCTGATCAGGCCTCTACCAGCCTGGATGCAATCAATGACGGCGTTGAGCAAATCGTAGGAATGAACACCCAGATAGCCAGCGCGGCGGTTCAGCAGCACGCCGTCTCGGAGGATATAAATCGCAATGTGACCGAGATTCGTAACGGTAGCCTTGCATTGATGGAGGGGATAGAGGACAACGCTGTGACTGCGGAAGAACTCTCGCTGCTGGCTGGGCAACTGCGTACTGTCGTTTCGCGTTTCAAGCTGTAACGCGACAGAAGGGGAGCTCAACTTGTTGCCTCCCTCCAGCTTTTGCTTACGCTCCTACCGATAGCGCGTTAACACCCAGCATTTTATAGGGGTCTAAGAGTTGAGTCTTCTCCTTCCTGCGAGTGTCTATTCTCTCGTAACGTGACAATACTAATTACTCAGGAAACTCCCATGTCCAAACTCGCAGAATTCCGCCAGCTAGAAAAACACCTCGCCGAACAGCTCCAAGCTCTCGAAGCCCTCAAGGGGGATGCAGGCCTCAAGAAAGAAATCGAATTCGAAACGAAGCTGCGCGATTTGCTCGCAAAATACGGCTACAGCCTCAAGGACGTGATCAACCTGCTTGATCCGCAAGCCGGTCAACGGGCTCCAGTAGCCGAGTCCAAAGTGGGCAGTCGCAAGCCTCGCCAGTTGAAGGTTTATAAAAACCCTCACACTGGTGAAGTCGTCGAAACCAAGGGTGGTAACCACAAAACGCTTAAAGATTGGAAATCCAAGCACGGCGCCGCGACAGTTGAGTCTTGGCTGAGCAAGTAATCACCTTCTGCAAGGAGGCCCTTATGGGGCCTTCTTGCTCACAATTTTACTGTGCGGGATCAGCTATAACGCTCGTTGACGAGTAATATCAGCAGTCTGATGGTCAGACCGTACATTCATATGGTTGACTTAAATCTTTGGCGATACTCACTTGGAGTTACGCCAAAAAACTTCCAAAATTTCCTTATCAAACTTGCCTCATGTCCCAGTCCCGTCAAGTGTGCGATTTCCTTGAGAGGGCACTCGGTGCTCACCAGCAAGTGACGTACGGCATCAACTCTTAGTTTTTCGACCATCTTGCTCGGGGTCTGCCCTGTTGTTGTCCTGTACCTTCTTATGAAGGTACGCTCGCTCATATGCATTCGCTTGGCAAGCGCCGCGATAGACAAGTCTTCTACAAGGTTTTCATTTACCCATGCATGCAGATCAGAAAAAGTGCAACTTCTGGTTTGCAAATCTAAGCTAGAGCTAAACTGACTCTGGTCACCAGGCCTCTTTAAGAATACGACTAAGTGCTTCGCGACTTTCAAAGCTAAAGCGTGCCCTAAATCAGCTTCAACAAGTGCTAAGGCTAAGTCAATACCTGAGGTGACACCAGCTGACGTCCAAATGCGTCCATCGTTGACAAATATAGGCCCACGACGAAGTAAAACATCTGGATGAGTTTTCTCAAGTTCATCATACGCAGACCAGTGGGTTGTAACTTTGCAGCCTGAGAGCGCTCCGGCTGCGCCTAGTCCAAACACTCCTGTACAAACGGAGACCAGACGCGTCACTTTCTCAACGTGAGCCTTAAATACAGCGCTAAATTGGGGATGTTTACAGAATTCGTATATGCCTAACCCACCAGGAACGATTAGCGTATGTGGGGCTAGTGAGCTCTCATCTAGAAGGGCGGTGTGGATATAGGTATCAGGAAGCAAAGCGGCTACGCTATCAAGCGAAACCATCGATAGATGGTAGGGCGGAGCTTTCGGATCTGAAAAATAGTTGGCTGTTGAAAATACTTCTAGAGGGCCGGCCAGGTCGATCAAATTAGCTTGGGCAAAAGCGATGAACTGAATCGTTTTAGTTAGCATTCAGCGGATTCCTGCGCACCTATGTAGTGCGCATGAATCCATTTTTGGCGTGAATCGTCAACCTGTTGTCATTTTTTTCGGACGAAATGATAGCGTATTATGATCACATCGCCACCTTGCTTGAGCCAACGTTAGATTGCAAAAACGGATTCTTTTAACAGTGTTATCGGTTTTAGACACGCATATGATCTGGATTGCGCGTAAATACATCTTCAAAGCGAGGGATAGTTAGCCATAAAATTTTGGTTCAGCTTCAGCGCGCTCGTCGTCATGGAAGACAAGAAAATAATAATTTCATGATAGTCAACGAACTCTGCTGGTTTCCTATAATGCCTAAATTAAAAAAATATATAGAAGCAACACAAAAATGCGAAGAACTTACCATGCAGATGGTAGAAGATGTAGGTGGGATTGTTTTTTCAGTGCGGGCGCTTGAGCATACCTTTTTGCTCGCTAATCTTGAGGTGGAAAAAGCTGCGCAACTCGACGTAAGTGATACCAATAAAACTACCTCGTTGCCTTCCTATATGCTTGCTAGAGAGTTGAAGAAACTGAATTTTTCACTTGAAGCATTGAAAACGTCTATTAAGCGTAACATCGGCGAAAGCCTTAGTTATCTCAATTCACTTACAGCCAATCTCGAAATGGAGATTCCGGATGACCCGGATGATCCGCTTTGGGAGGCATTTCGTGACTATAAGAAAGTGTTGATTAAAAGTGTCCGAACCTTGAAGAAGCTTGATGATGAATTATTTAATGCGGAAATTAGTCTTGTCGACGAATCGTGACGAAGCGCACTAGCATGCGAGCTACTTCCGTATCGCAGTAAAATTAGTTAAGGTTATTGCCTAGCGCAATAATATGCATTATTTCTATTAAAATACTTGTCCAGGCTAGCTAGCTTGTGATGAAAGACGACTGTCGGAGTCGCTATGAATTTCAAGAATTTAGGTATTTCAACTAAAGCTACTTTATGTTTCGGAAGTATCACTGCCATTCTCATTTTCTTAGGTGTTTTCGCTTACGTGCAGCTATCTCACTTAAGGGCCGCCGGACAACAGTTAGCAGAAAATGCTTTGCCGAGTACGCAGACT
This sequence comes from Pseudomonas sp. H3_E07, assembly GCF_054668895.1. Classification (NCBI taxonomy): domain Bacteria; kingdom Pseudomonadati; phylum Pseudomonadota; class Gammaproteobacteria; order Pseudomonadales; family Pseudomonadaceae; genus Pseudomonas; species Pseudomonas sp. H3_E07. The sequence goes on along the minus strand of NZ_CP162795.1, from coordinate 5,931,448 downwards.
ATCGATGATATCCAAATCTCCTTGCTTAACGCCCGGCTAGAAAGCATCAGGATGCTTGCTAACTCAACAAATGTGGCGGGGAAAAGCGCCGCCGAAGCTAAAGTCCAACATTCGGTGCAAATATTAGAAGAGCGTAGCGATTACTATCGTAAGAACCTCATGGCTGGTGAGAAGGATCGGGAGCAATTCGAGGCTGCAGATCAAGCAATGAAGATTTATATTGCAGGGCTTGCGCAATTGTCAAAGCTTGACTTGTCTGAGCATGAGCAGGCCTTGATATTTGCTAATTCTACCCAAGCGGATAATGCCAGCTCATTTCAGGAAAAACTTAATGTTATTAGGCAGTTCAATGCCGAACAAGCAAAAGCTTTGGGGGTCGAGGCGGACGTTGTTTATAATGAAAGCGTGAATGTACTTGTTACTATTGTTGTCGTTTCTCTTTTGCTTACTATTGTTTTAGCTATAGCATTGACGCGCAGTATAGTAAAGCCTGTGGGGGACTCGCTCAGGCTTGCTGAGGAAATTGCGTCGGGGGATCTTACGCGGCGTCTTGAAATTACGGGCACAGATGAGGTTTCTAGGCTAATGGTTGCCCTCAATCTTATGTCTAAGAATCTCCAGGACACAGTTTTAGAAATTTCTGAAGCGTCCATCCAGCTGAGTTCAGCTGCAGTCGAAATGACCTCCATAACTGAGGCTGCGGATCGGCATCTTCAGCAACAGAATAGCGAAATTGAACAAGCTGCCACTGCTGTAACAGAAATGACTTCCGCAGTTGAAGAAGTTGCTCGTAACGCAACCTCTACCTCCCAAGCAGCCCAGGAGTCTAGTGAGGCGGCTAAGCTCGGTAATCTCCGTGTTTCCGAAACTTTGTCTGCCGTAGAGACTTTGACAGAGCTCGTGGAAAGCTCCGCCTCTCAGGTGACAGAATTGGCGGGACAGGCGGAAGATATAAGCCAAGTCGTAGGCGTAATCAGAAGTATAGCGGAGCAAACCAACCTGTTGGCTTTAAACGCCGCAATTGAAGCCGCACGCGCAGGCGAACAAGGGAGGGGGTTCGCTGTTGTTGCTGATGAAGTGAGAGCGCTCGCGCATCGAACTCAAATTTCCACCTTGGAAATAGAGAAAATGATAACAGCAATTCAGAGTGGATCCTCAACAACAGTCGATTCAATACGTCGAAGCACTGAAGAAGTTTATAATACTAAAAGGACAGCTGAGGGGGCGGGTCAATCATTGCGGCAGATCACGGATTCCGTTCTTCAAATCAACGAGCGTAACCTACAGATCGCAGTCGCATCGGAGCAACAAGCACACGTCGCTAGAGACGTTGACAGGAGCTTGTTGAGCATTAGATCTTTAGCGATCCAAAGCAGCGAGGGTGCAAATCAAACAATTAAGGCCAGCAATGAACTCAGTCGGCTAGCGGTTAACTTGAACCATCTCGTTCAAAAGTTTAAAGTTTGATATTGGTGCATTTGAAAATACTTTAAGAGCTGCTTTATTGGAATGCGCGTACCAGGCGCGGTACCCTAGGTGAGCCCGCAGCAAAGCCCAGGAGCCGCCGCTGCGTGCTCGCTGATCTTCCAGCCGCCACCAATCACCTCTCTCAACTTGCTCGCACCTAATAAACCCGTGTGTGTCACGATTTCTTACGAAGAGAGGGCTGTCCTATGAACGAAGGATGAATGAAATATTTAAGACTGTAGTATTTGCAAAAGGATTGATAATTGGTGAAGCCACACGCGTATGCAATTTCTTTTGGAGTGAGGGAGTTATCCTCCATGTTTAACATACGCCTCGCTTTTTCCAGTCTCTGCTCTCGCAAAAAGACGATAGGCGTAGTGTTCTTAAATTTCTTAAACCCCATTTGCAGAGAGCGAACGCTAAGGCCTGCATGGGTGGCGACTTCGCACACGGTTAAGTGTGGGTCTACACTGGATGCCATGTATTCTGCAGCCATGTTGATTAAGTGAGGCGTAAGCGTGATGGATCTTTTGGGGCCCAGGATACTCAAAGTGTAATTGTTACGAAAGTTGCAGAGAAAAAAACCTATCAAGCTTTCTTTTAGGCTGTCAGCAACTCTTTTTACAAATATTGGTGATTTTTCCGAAAAATCTAAAATGGTTTCTACGAGTCTTTGGATAGAATTAATCTGCCATCGTTCGCTTGTTCTTTGGTCGAAAAAAATTCTCGATTTAGGGGAGTAGCCTAAGATCAAGGTAAGTTGTTTTGCCATGTCAGCGTTGGAAATATATATCGTTGTGTAGTTTATTCCCTCGGCATAATTCGCGAGAAATATTTCTCTCTGGTCAGCGATTACGAGAGCTCCTCGCTCGACCCTGTGTATTCCATTATGGTTGCGCCATTGCATAAAGCCAGAATGTGGAACTGTAATAGAGAAACCATCCAGTTCGTTCGACGTTCTATATCCCCATCCAGACTGGCTATAAGAAAGACTTACGAATGACGTGCCCATAACACAAATCCTTTTTTCATAGTCTAGCGTCCCGTTCAAACCCGGAGTTATCGACATGAAATTATCGTAGCTTTGGAAGTGCTCTGACGCATCCCCTATGTCATGAAAATGTAGTTTGTTAGCGCCGTAGATATCCATCATTCATTCGTGGTCACAGAAAATTCTATTATAGCTTTTGCCCCGCCCTGCATTCAATTCCGTTTTTATTGCATTTGAATTGATAATCAAAGAAAAGCGCAATACTAAAGAAAAGCGCAGAATTATTTTTGCTTGTTGCTGGTGTTTATAAAAAGTCATATTTATCCTGGTCGCGAGTTGACGGTAGCCCTCTATTTTTAGCCCAATGGCTAGTTGATATTTAGGTGTGGATTGAGCTTGAGGGGTAGAGAGTTATCCATTAGGTTTTGCGCAATAACTATTCATTTCGTTATCATTTACTAAGGGCTGATCATGTTTAATAAAGCACTGAAAAGAAAACTATCCGATTTGGAAGCTAAAAGCAGCGAGCTTAACGAATTGTTTGTGGCTCTTGATCGGTCAACGGCTATCATTGAATTTAATGCAGAGGGAAATGTGGCAAGTGCGAATAATAATTTTTTGCGCTTGTTTGGTTATTATGCTGACGAGATTTTGTGCAAAACGCACAAAGACTTTTGCCTGGCGAGCTTTGGCCGAAGCCCTGAATATCCTTCTTTTTGGCAGAGGCTGCAGTTAGGAGAGTCATTGTCTGGCACCTTTCCTCGGATTACGAAGATTGGTGAAGTTATTTGGATTGAAGCCACTTATAGCCCACTGTTGGGCGCATCTGGGAAAGTCGAAAAAATAATAAAATTCGCCTTTGATGTAACGGAGCAAGTCGCTCGAGATTCAGAATTGCGCGCGAAATTGAATGCGATTGACAGGGCGATGGCAATTATTGAATTTGACACATGTGGAAATATAATATGTGCAAATCAGAACTTTTTAAATGTTGTGGGTTATGATGTGTCCGGATTAAAAGGGAAGCATCATAGTTTGTTTTGTGAGCCGGAGTTGACTCGCACAGAAGGATACATTGATTTTTGGCGACGCCTGAATGCGGGCGATTTTTTTAGCGGCCAATTCAAAAGAATAGCCAAGAGCGGCAAAACGGTCTGGCTGGAGGCAAGTTATAATCCTGTTTACGATCGTGATGGGAAGTTAATCAAGATTATAAAATTTGCTAGCGACATTACCGCTCGCATTGAGAAAATTGGCGAAGATGCCCAAGGTGCATCACGTGCGTACCATATTTCCGCTGAAACTGAGCGAGTTGCAAAACAAGGAGCGCAGGTCATTCACGAGACAGCGATTGAGATGCGCTCAATAGCTGAGAGCATTGGAATATCTGCGCGATTGGTTGGAGAGTTGGGGGATAGATCGGAGCAAATAACGGCTATCGTCAACACTATACGGGGTATCGCTGAACAGACCAACCTACTTGCGCTGAATGCTGCAATCGAGGCAGCACGTGCCGGTGACCAAGGTCGTGGATTTGCGGTAGTGGCGGATGAAGTCAGACAGCTGGCGGGACGTACAAGCCGCTCTACAGCGGAAATTGCAGAAATGATCGGTAGAATTCTTACTGAGACACGCGACGCGGTGGCGAGCATGGTTTCTACGCGCGAACGTGCACAGCGCGGCGTGATGCTGGCTGATCAAGCGGGAGAGGTTATATCCCAAATCCAAAGGGGAACAAGCGATGCGGTTGAGGCGGTGAGCATGTTTGCTTCTAAATGTGACTGAAAGCAATCTATTATAGGTTGAGTTTAGTAGACCCTCTGATAGGGCGTCTCCGGGTGTCAAAAATACTAGCAGGAATTTCTGCGCTTCAGTTGCGAAAGGCTCTCGAGTCGGCTTTTCGACCACTTTCGTGCGATTGTACATTGAGCGCAGATGGCACCCTTACTATCAAACTTTACGAACCTTGTTCTGGTCGTGTGGATCTTCTTGTTACCGCTGTCCGTGGTGATATCCTTGCGTCCAGTTCCGCACTTTCGTCGCTGATCGAAGAGCTGAGCTTTGAGATCGACGCTTGCCGACGTTCGTTCTCTCAGATCGGTAGGAGATAAGTCTTTTTCCATACCCCGACATTCTTTCCGCTCGTGTGCCTTCATCCTGCTCACGGTAAAATATTCATACCGATTTACCCGGAGCGACCGAAATTGTTTGCTAAAAGGCGATAAAGTCGGGTGGGAGACATCCCGTGCTATACTTATGCGTGCCCACCGTGTGTTTGGCACCCATTACTTTCGAGTGAAGTGATTAGATGAGAATGACCTCGTTTGGTAAACTCTAACTTGCATTAATGGACTGATTGAATGCCTCACATATGTTTTTCCAGACTCGAAGGGTCGGGCACGCCAAGCAAGTCCACATCACGTTTTATTTCTGTGCAAAGATCGGATTGCCGCGACGCGCAGCTTCGATCCGATAGCGTTTTTTTGAAACGTACCCAGACGAATACTGCTTTAGCGTCGTGACTCATCACTTTGATGGGCAGCTTTCATCGCTTGCCATCCATGGGTAATCCCTCCACCCGCTCGAAGCGCTGTCGCTAACATGATCGCCTCGGCTACATCTTGCTTCGACGCCCCCGCGCTGATGGCTCGCTTCGCATGGTCGGTAATGCAAGAAGAACACTGTGTAGTCACTGCTACGCCAACAGCGATTAATTCCCGCGTGGCTAAATTCAGGCTACCGACATCCTTGTTGAATACAGCTTTGTCAAAGTTGAAAAATGCCGCGACCATTTCGGGGGCAGCCTCTTGGAGATCTCGCATGAAGTTAGCATCAGCCTGATGGTTGTGCATTTTTGTATACCTTTAAATTCATTATTGGAGCGTGGAATTTGATGCTTGGTGCTGCTTGATTGAGTTCACGGTCATGCGGTGGCCAGACTCAAATACATTAAGCCCACGCTGTGTCAGCTTCCTACCGACCGGCGATGGCGGCTCGTATGCAGCGAGAAAGGCCAGACGCTCAGCCGCACGTTGTGTAAGCCAGTTGGCTGACAATCGCTTTTTCCGCATTTTTCCCAAGTCGGAATTAAGTGCTCTGATAATTCGTCGCTGCAGCCATGTGGCCTTGGGCGGCCCTAACAGATCAAACCCTGCGTACAGCAAGCCGAGGCCCGCTGCGATTCCCAGTCCCGTGGACAGGCATTGATCGACTGCAAATGTCATGTAGTTGCTCGGCTGAACAAGCACAGCCAAGGTGAGGCAGAAACCAAGCCCGTAGGGGGCGAGTGTCGGTGACGTCATGCTCATCAGCCCCAGAAAAAGAGGCGCAGAAAGCACCAGGATCAACATCTCGAAATCGCCCGAACCCTGCGCAAGCGAACTGAGTACAAACAGGATAGCGACAGGGATGGCGATCAAGGCTCCCCCAGTAACTTGGCGGTTGCCACGCGTGGCACTGGGTGTGAGGAGAATGCCTGGGAGAGCAAGACAGGTAGCACGATCATCATGATGAGTGCGGCTTGTTCTCCTGACAGAGTCCATACCCCGATAGCGCTCAGGAAAACAAGTGAGCCCAGGCGGTAGATCTGCCTCGCTCAACGGTGCAGCGCATCGTAGGAGCGCTGGAAGAGCAGGTAATGATTCGGAGTGAAGGAGCCGGAGGAATCAGTCTCGGGGCGGGTTTGTTAAGGCTTGTCGCGAATGCCCATGTCGACCGCATGACTGTCGTTCGCCCTTGGCTGCATAAGCTGAGCGAGGTGGTTCAAGAGACGGTTGTATTTTCGAGGCCTGCCGGCATCCAACTGATCGTTGAAGACCGTGTTGTTGCTGATCGTGAGTTACAGGTGGTGCCACGTCTTGGCCAGTTGGATACCCCGTTGTATGGGACATCTGCTGGACGGGCGCTCTTGGCTCTAGACAAAAATGAGGACTTAAGGCTCTGTTTGCAGCTGAAATCGCTACGAAGCAGGAGACGGCGGTATTGCTGACGCTGCTGAAACAGTTGGACAATATTCGCAAAATCGGGATTTCAAGCGATCACGGTGAACTCATCGAGGGCATCACCACGACAGCTGTCGCGCTGGATACAGTGTTAGGCCGTTTTGCAATCTCAATGCCAATCCCTACATTTCGTTTCGAAAGGGCTCGCGATACCTACATTGAGGAGTTATTGCGTTCCAAGGCTGGAGTGTTCAAAGAGATCGGTATAGTCGGCTAGCGCACAAGCGGGACGATCCTGACAAGGTATAGTCCGTCTGAATCTGAGGCGATGAATGCTTAACTCGTTGCCGGCGCCATCAAATTGCTAGTGCGTTGATGATGAAGGCAAGGGCCCCATGGGGCCCCGCAAAGTCAAGTCGTCGCGCGGTTAGGCCGACAGGTACTCGTCCACCGATTTGACAGTGGCGTAGCCGAACTCAAAGGCTGCCATCATCGTTGCATGTGCATGAGCGGCTGGAACGTTTACACCACCAAATTTGAGATCCAGGGTCGCGCAGGCATCGTGCAGCACAGTAACCGGATAACCCATATCCGCTGCCGCACGTACTACGGCGTCTATGCACATGTGGCTCATCGCGCCTATGACCACGATTTCCTGTACGCCTGAGCCATCCAGCTGCTGCTTTAGATCAGTTTCTCTGAAGGCGTTGATGTGTTTTTTTACGATTACAGTTTCATTACCTTGGGGAGCTACATCTGGTTGAATTTCCGCACCTGTGGATCCCTTTGCAAAGATCGGAGCGCCTTCAGCGGACTCATGCCGTATGTGGAAAACAGGAAATCCCGTATCACGGGCGTGGCTGATCACTCGGATAGCATTCTCGACAGCGGTGTCGATCCCGGTCAAAGGTAGCTTGCCAGTGGGTAGGTATTCGTTTTGCAGATCAACTACTACAAGGCCACGTTTCATGAACGATCTCCGGTCAATTTATCCGAGCTTAGGGAATGGGTGGCGAAGGCTCAGATCGGCAGGTATAGCACCTGCCTTATTCCGAACCCAAAAGGTTTGAGTCAGAACTCCAGTGAAGCGCCATCTTCCGGAATATCGACCCGGCTCTCGATACCTTGCTTTTTGACGTATGTGCGCAGCTCTTCACGAGTCAGGGACATGTGGTTAATTGCGTCCATGTGCACTGCGACGATTTTCGCGTCCTTCGCAGCCTTTGAGGCGCGTAAAACGTCTTCCTCGCCCATGATGATCGATCCCTTATAGCCGGTCATCATTGCTTTCCCGGCATTCAGTACGATGACTTCGGGATGATATTTCTCAATGGTCTGGTCGACCTCTTTACGCCAGACAGTGTCACCGGCCAGGTAAAGGGTCTTGTAGCCTGGAGCTTGAAAAACAACGCCCATTGCTTCGCCAAGAGGCTTCGCTAAAGCGGGTACTGCATACATTTCGTCGGTGCCATGCTGACCACCGGTCTTGGTGATTTTGACGCCGCCGAATTTAGCTTCGTCAGTCAGTACGCGCACATTCTTGAAGCCTTGGGAGCGAATCAACTTCGCATCGTCCTCATGCTGCGTGAACAGAGGGATGTCTTTCGGCAGTGCTTTTTGTGCGGCATCGTCCCAGTGGTCAAGATGCGTATGAGTGACGATGACAGCGTCTACACCAGAGATCACTTTTTCGGGCGACTCAGTCAGATCAACCAAGGGATTGCGCAGGTCACTACGGTAGGTATTTTCAAATCCTGGGTAGGTACCCTTTTTGGACAGCATCGGGTCGATCAGAAAGGTCGTGCCGCCGTAGGAGATTTTTACCGTTGCGTTCCGAACTTGCTGCAAGTCGACTTTATGGGCCGCGTCCGGGGAATTGAGAGTCTCGGAGCTCGCAAATGCCGATGAGGTTGCGGCAGTGCAGGCAAGGCCAAGGGCGATTGGAAGTGTTTTAAAGTTCATCTCGTTAATCCTGTTATTGCATCAGTGACTCCATTCTTGCCCAATACTCTGGGACTCAACAGTGGCCTGAATGACAGATTTCGATATAATCGGGCCATAAAACCTGCGCTGTTCTCGAATGTGAGGCTGACTGATGCAATCCACACGCGTTGCTGTTCTGGCTTTTGACGGAGTCAGCCTGTTTCATCTTTCCGTCCCTGGAATGGTGCTTGGAACAGCTCAATCTGCACCCGGTGAACCTCATTACGAGGTCAGTTACTGTGCAGAGGCTCCGGGAATGGTGATAAGCGACCAGGGCATAGGCTTAGCGGTCGATCATGGCCTGGAACTGATGGAGGCATCCGACGTAATTGTCATTCCGGCGTGGGGTGATCATTCGGTCGCAGCGTCTGCAAAGCTTGTGCAAGCCTTACAACGTGCAAATTTCCAGGAAAAGCTCATCGTCGGGCTATGTCTGGGAGCATTCGTGCTCGGCGATGCCGGGCTTCTTGATGGCAAAGAAGCAACCACTCACTGGGCAGTCAGAGACGAGTTTGGGCGACGGTTCCCAGAAGTTCGTTTCAGGCCTGAAGTGCTCTATGTCAGTGATGGCAACATCATTACCTCTGCAGGAACCGTTGCGGCAATAGATTGTTGCCTTCACTTGGTACGGCAGCGGCTCGGCGCCGATGTAGCGAATCGCACCGCAAAAATGCTGGTGACACCGCCGCACAGGCAGGGCGGCCAAGCTCAATACGTTGAGCATCCTGTGCCGCAGCTATCCAGCGAGACTCACTTGTCTGATGTGCTGGTATGGGCTCGTATGAATTTGGCCAGTGATCTGTCGCTCGACGTAATGGCGGACATGGCGAAAATGAGTAGGCGCACCTTCACTCGTCGATTCAGGGAATCGACTGGCAGTACCGTCTCAAAGTGGTTGAATGCTCAACGCGTTGTCAGAGCGCAGGAGCTGTTAGAAACGACTGACCTGCCTATCGAATGTGTAGCCGGTGAGGCAGGATTTGGAACGCCTTTATCGTTGAGGCAGCAATTCGCTGTGCACCTCGGCACGTCGCCTTCTGAGTATCGGCGAATGTTTTTCCGTGAAAAAAAATTGGAAGAAAAAAATAGCGAACTAGATTTTTTTCCAAGAATCAAGCTCGATATTACGCTTAATATATAAATACTAAGTTAGTATAGTATTCAGTCCGCCGCTTAATGTGAAAAACCTTTCAGAGAAGCGGCTTAAACCGCTCTCGATATTCCTTGGGCGTGACGGAGTATTTTTTTGTAAAGTTACGAATAAACGTTGACTCGTCACCTAGCCCACACTTATTGGCGATTGCTTTGAGTGGCGAGTTTGACGTCACAAGTAAGTGGCAAGCCGTTTCTAGGCGAATCTGCTCGACCATTTTACTCGGCGTGCTACCTGTGACTTCACTATATTTACGTGCAAAAGTTCTTTCACTCATGTTCATAAAATTTGCTAGTGAAGATATCGATAAATCGCTATTAAGATTGCTATTTAGCCAAGCGTGAAGATCTGAGAATTGACTGCTTTTTGACTGTAACGTCAAAGATGAGCTGAACTGATCTTGATCTCCTGGCCGTTTTAAAAAAACAACCAGATGTCGTGCTACTTCGAGTGCAGCAGAATGCCCCAAGTCGGCTTCAACCATTGATAACGCCAAATCGATCCCGGAAGTAACACCCGCTGAAGTCCATAAGTCCCCGTCATTAATAAATATAGGGCCGCGCCTTACGTTTACAAATGGAAAGTCTGTTTCCAATTTGTCATAGGCAGACCAATGAGTAGTAACGTGTCGCCCGTTTAGTTTTCCAGCTCTCGCTAGCGCAAATACCCCCGTGCAAACGGAAACTAGACGCTTTGCATTTTCAGCATGTCTTACAAAATGTGTAAAAAACTTTGGATGATCACAAAATTTGTGGATGCCAGGCCCGCCTGGGACGATCAGCGTGTGCGCTCCCGGTGTTTCCGCTCCCAAAACCGCAGCGTTTAATGAGAAATTAGAGAAAATCTCAGTGGTTCCACTTAAAGAAAGGATCGATAAGGAGTAGGGGGGATGATCCGGGTCTGCAAAGTGGTTAGCCGCAATAAAAACATCCAAAGGGCCTGCTAAGTCGAGAAGGCTAACTTCGGGATAAGTCATGAACTGAACAGATCTTACAAGCATTTGTGTTACACCTTCCGGGAGAGCACCTTGTGGGTTCTGGTGATTTTGGCAGAAATCATCAATTTTTTGTCATGTTTTTAACTTATTTTCGTCTATCGTAACTTTAACCTAGAACGCTGCAGCATAGCCCAATCTCACCTAGGGATAAATTTAGTAACTTGAACATCCTTGTGCGATGTATTGGTAATTCGCACGGCCTAATTATTTTTTCGATTTGGAGATTGGTTTTATGTCGGGGCTTATGAAGAGCGCTATGGGGTTCGAAGTGAACATGGATGATGAATTTGCAGATAATATTTGTAATATTCTTGGGCTGTTGGAGATTGGTTCTTCAGGTGTTGCAGGATGTGAGTTGAGGAAGGTCGCCGAATCGAATAGTTGGATAATCGAATTTTTTTGGCGCGACGAACAATCTATGCATGCTCATTTTCGATCATGTCAACTGCAAGAACTGATTAAGCTGTTGGCTTCTAGATCGCGTAAGATTGTATTCGAATGCGACAGTGAATGAGCCTAATACATATAGATTTCTCAGGCGATTAGTTACCAACCAGCTTTCTCTTAGTTAATCGGATTGCGGTGAGGAAGACGCGCATTCCTTGGAGCTGATGAGGCCTAATAGGCCTCAACAGAATTCCTCCTCAGAAGTCCAAAGTCACTCCGGTGTAAAGCGCACGGCCATCACCCGGGGAATGTAGGGATGCCTGGGCACCGTCCGGGTCATACCAAGCATATTCATAATAACGATTTGTAAGGTTTTTCAGCTGTAAGTCGACACTAACTGATCGTGTCACTTTGTATGTTGCGCCGAGGTTCATCAGCACGTAACCGCCATACGTCCCTTTTTTATTCTCCCGTTCTAGGTAGTAATTGGTCTGGCCGTTCATCCAGGCCGTCAGATGTAATGCTGGTGTCGCGTCGTAGCTGATTCCCGCGTTGTAGAGGTGATGCGGGATGTGGTCGATTTCCTGACCTTTGCTGTTAGGCAACGTGGCACTCGGCTGGAGTATTTTCGAATATTGCCAAGAGTAGGCCATCCAGATATTGGTGCGTTCGTTCGGATACAGGTTCATCTGCAAGTCGTAACCCCAGCGCCGTGTTTCACCAACATTATCGGATTCGCCGCTTGGGTCGTTCAGCCTTCGACTAACTTCCCCCGAGGCCTCTTGCTGCCAATAAGCAACGCGCCCGTCTACCCAGTCATCCGGCGTGAACTTGATTCCGGTTTCCCAGCCCTCGTTGATCGAGGGTGCCAGATCGGTATCCCGGGGAGGTATCTTGTAAGCCGCCGCCCCGGTGCCCACTTGAAAGGTACGTCCCCAGTTCGCATAGAAGCTGGCAACGTCCCAGGGAGAATAGACAACGCTGATCTTCGGCTGCTTGATCAGCCCGTAGTCGTTGATGTCGTAATCTGTGCCGGTCATTTCATTAGTGAAGTCGCCCTGGATCTTGTCGACCCTGTAGGCGGGTACGATCTTCAGAGACTCGAAAGGTTTGATCTCTGCCTGGACATAAGCGCCGTAGGTGTCGAAGTCGAACTGTTGGTCGCGGGTGGTAGCTAGACGTGTGCGGTCTCTAGTGCGATAGCGCTCACTTTTATTTTGCTGCTGCTGTACGTCTGCGCCTCCTTCCAAGGCGAAGTCGTAAAGCCAGCTGACTTGCGGTCGCCAGGTCACGGAGGTTAGCGCGCCATATTGCGTCTCGTAAGCGTCGCGTTCCTGTTGAGCGCTGGTGCTCCAGTATTGCGTCCAACGCCTGTCATCGAAGGTGTTGACGTAGGTCTTCGCTGACCAAGCGAGGTTATCAGCCAGGTCTGTATCAAAATGCAGACTGACTTGGTTCATGCGACGCGTACCCTTGTCAGTAGCGTTGAAGCTGTTGGTCATTTCCGGGTGATGACGTGCATCGTCTTCTCTTAGATAACCTGGCTCCTGAGCTTCAGTTTCGTAGTGACGAGCAATAAGGCCGATACGGTAGCTGTCATCGTCCGGCGTGTAGAACCATTTGCCAGACATTGAAAACTTGTCGGCTTCGGCATGATCCCGGTAGCCATCAGATTTTTGATAGGCGAAAAAGTAATTCTGAGTCCAGTTGCTGCTCTCAATTCCCTTGGCCAGCTGTGCTTCTTGGGTATTGAAGCTTCCATAACGCAGCCGCGCCTTGTTGTAGTCGCCACCTGTGCGGGTGAGCATGTTGACGTTGCCGGCAATGTTGTTCAGACCATAACGCGCATCGCTGGTGCCACGCACCACCTCAATGCTGTCCAGCTCCATGGGGAAAATCATGTCCATGAACGGCATATTGCCGTCGTTGCTGTTGCTCGGAATGCCGTCGATCAAAAGCTTTACGGCATTCACTTCGCCTTCACCGTTAAAGCCACGGAAGGAAATTTTCCCTGAGGTCGTGCCTTGGTTGAATTCAGTGAGCATGACACCCGGTGCGCGACTGAACAGTTCCCAGCTGTAATTTACTGGCATTTTTTCGAGGATGTCTCCTCCGAGAATATCCACCGAGCTGAGAACGTTGCTGGTACTCAAAGGGCCGCTTGCCGAGCCCTGAATGCTGACCGCACCTAGGGTCAGGGTTGAATTTTCGATTCTGCTGGCTTCAGCTAATGCCACTGACAGCGGGCTCAACGCGAGCACGCCTATTGAAAGCAGGGGCCAAAGGGGGCGGGACACAGACAATGCCTTTGCAGGGCGCAAAGTGGTTGAAGCAGGCATAGCACGCACTTCCTGATGATCAAGAAACTTTAAGGGCGTTCAGCGTCCATCGCAGGCCGCTAGAAGGATTTAAAGAGAGCAGCACCGCATGAGGTCAGCGGTGTTGTGATCAGGCGAAAGGGGATGCGCGTGGACTTAGGCTTGGCCAACGAACTCTCGGATGTAGCGTGGGCAACTCAGGATTTTCGAGGGCGGTATTGTGGGTGTACGGCGGTAGGTAGTGCCGGTAGTAGTTGGACGGTAACGCTGCAAGTCCCGCATGACCACAACAGCAGTCGCCGTGCTGCATGACAGGTTTCGATTGCGGCAGCTGCAGGGCATCAATTACTTTGCCGAGGTCTGCAGGAAGGGCGCTCAAGTTCCCACCTGAACAAAAACCACCCCAAAGCATCAGGCGCACGTCTGGTGCCTGTATCGCACGACTCATCGGCATAGCGAACAGATTGAGCAGGACAGCCAGACAGGCAATCCAGGGACGGATACGTTTCAACGAGCTCATAAATGAAATCGCCGCGAAGGGGCAACTATTTAGCCCGCTTTAAAGAGTGAAGTAAATTTTTCCTGGGTGCGCTATTTCGCCACAGGTCATATTGGATCGCAGGGAAGATCTCTGCGTCCAAACAAGACGCCTGCACCAACTGGTAAGCTCGCTCATCAACTTGTTGGATGATGGCTATGTCTCTACGCGCACTTCGAACACTGCTTGCTATTGCCCAACACGGTTCTTTCGTCAGAGCAGCGGACGCCGTTCATCTCACCCAGTCAGCGGTCAGCCTTCATGTTCGGTCGTTGGAGGAGGATTTCAACGCGCTCCTGTTTGACCGTTCACGACGGTTGCCGGTACTGACGGATGCGGGCCATATCGCCGTGGAGCGCGCGAGAGAAATTCTAGCCTTGTATGACGGCATCTCCTCTGAGCTTGGCGGCGACAGCGAGTTACGGGGCAGGCTTAGAATCGGCGCCATCCAAACAGCACTGGCAGGCGTTTTGCCCCTCGCACTGTCTGCATTGCGCGCCCTGCATCCGCACCTGCGCATCACTGTTGCGTCGGGCATGTCTGCTGAGTTGGCCACGCGCGTAGAAGCGGGCGAACTAGATGTTGCGATCACCACAGAGCCGGTGAAACCACACCCTTATGGCCTGGTGAGCACGGTGCTTTACGAGGAAGGTTTCTGGATCATCGCGCCTGTGTCACTCGCGCATGAGGACTTGCAGCTTCTTCTCAAAAGTCAGCCGTTTATTCGCTTTGATCGTCGTGCCTGGGCGGGTCGAACCATTGAGCGGGAGCTTCGCACTATGCGGATGCGGGTGCAGACCAGCATGGAGCTTGATAGCCAAGATGCGATTATCCAGATGGTTTCAAGCGGACTTGGAGTATCCATCATTCCTCTCGCTCAGCAACAAGTCGAAAGCCTGACCACACTCGCCTTTGAGCCGTTCGGCACGCCTCAAAAAACCAGGCGCGTTGTATTACTGGAGCGCGAAGAGCGTCCGCTTAGGCGATTGGCTTCAGCCCTGGCGAACGCCGTGAAAGCTTATTCTCCGCACACCGACCCATGAGTGATACTTGTTGTTTGCTGAATTTTAAATCGTTTTTATTTTAGAGTCCGACTTCTTATCGTGGTGCCCATCCAGACGCATTCTTGAGGGCGACATGAGCACTCCACCTACCGCAGACAATATCCTGCAGTCTCCTATCCTGATCATGGCAAAGCGAGCGGCGTTGATGCGAGCGCAGGGCAGGGATGTCATCGACCTGACATTGGGCGAGCCAGACTTCAACGCGCCGCCACACGTTCTTGAAGCTGCGCACGCTGCGCTCAGCGGTCGCCTGACCTACTCACCGTCTAACGGTATTGAACCACTTCGTCGCGCGATCCGAATGCGCATGAAAGAAATTCGAAACCTCGATTACGCCGATGATCAAGTGGCCGTCGGCTGTGGCGCCAAACAAATCATCTACAACGCTTTTCAAGCGACCCTCAAAAGTGGCGACGAGGTGATCGTGCCCGCGCCCTATTGGGCGAGTTATCCCGCCATGATCAAGATGTGCGGCGCGCGACCGCTGATTGTTTCGACTACAAGAGAACAAGGTTTTCGCCTCACTGCAGAGCATTTGGATGCAGCGCTTAGCCGGGCAACGTCGCCCAAGTGGATCGTCTTGAATGCGCCGGGCAACCCGTCAGGAGCGCTCTACTCACGTGAGCAACTGTTGGCCATCGCCGAAGTGCTGCGTCGATATCCAGGGGTGATGGTGCTATCAGATGACATTTATTCAGAAATTCGTTACACGGATGATCCCTACCAAACGTTGGCGGCGGTGGCGCCTGATTTGAGAGACCGTATCCTGATCGTGGATGGCGTATCTAAAGTTTACGCAATGACCGGCTGGCGAGTGGGGTGGGGGTGTGGGCCAACGTCATTGATCACGACGATCAGCTCGGTTCAATCACAGAACTGTACTCAGACCAGCACCCTGAGCCAGTTGGCGGCGGTTTCCGCATTGACTGGGCCTCAAGCGTTGGTGGGCGAGCGAAATGCAATTTATCGACAGCGACGTGATGCCGCGCTCCAAATCCTGCGGGCCTGCGAAGCTATTGATGTCGCATGTCCAGAAGGCGCGTTTTATCTTATTCCTAGGATCAAAACGATCAATGATGATCAGGCCTTCGCGCTCAAGCTCCTTGAGGCGGGCATAGCAACTGTTCCAGGTAGCGCTTTTGGGATGCCAGGACATCTCAGGCTTTCCTTTGCTACCGATGAGTCCATCCTGACCGCGGGCTGTGAACGTTTGGTGCAAAAAATCAAGGCGGGCGCATGACCCTTTCTTTGTTGATTGCCTTGTTACCCATCGCTTTTTTGATCGCGCTGGGCGCATGGCTCAAGCATCGTCAATTTCTAGCGGATACCTTCTGGGCGCAGGCAGAGCGCTTGGCATATTACGTATTGCTTCCTTCACTTTTCTTTCACGGACTGGCGACCGCCAAGCTTGATGGAGTGCCCATTCAAAGCATGGTCTCGGTGCTTATATTGTCGACTGTAGTCGTGTCGCTAATGCTATTGGGAGCAAGAGCGTTGATCACTCGGGACAATGCGACATTCACGTCAGTTTTTCAGGGTGGCATACGCTTCAACAATTACGTTGGCGTTTCTGCCGCGGCGGGTTTGTTTGGTGTGCAAGGCGTAGCGCTGGCAGCCGTCGCGAACGCTGCGATAGTGCCTACAGTTAACATCCTGTGCGTACTTGTTTTCGCAAGGTTCGGATCTAGCGGCAGAATGACATTTAGCAAAGTGCTCAAGCAGTTGGCACTGAACCCACTTGTACTCGCTTGCTTCGCCGGCGGGTTGATCCAGGTCTTAGGCTGGGGGCTACCAGTTGGTATCGAGCCGATGCTCAAAGCCTTGGGTCAAGCGTCACTGCCGCTCGGTTTACTCTGCGTGGGTGCCGCGCTTGAGTTCGGGAGCATTAAGCAATGGCTACGCCCGGTCGGCTATTCGTCTCTGGTGAAGTTCTTAGTCATGCCGCTCGTCACGCTTGGAGCTTGTCATCTGTTCAGGCTTGAAGGGAAAGCTGCCATTGCAGCACTCCTGTTCCAGGCGCTGCCGACCGCTTCATCCTCCTACATCATGGCTCGTCAGTTGGGCGGAGATGCGCCACTAATGGCTGGGATCATCGCTTGCCAAACCCTTCTCGCAGGCGTCGCTCTTCCCATTGTCATAGTGGTAATGACCCAATGGATTGACTTCTAGGCATTTACGAAAAGCGTTCAACGATGCCGTCCTGATGCGGGATGTTTCGCGCACCACTTTTGAGCCGTATCCGTTTTTTTCTTCTATTACGCCGAGATTGTGGCAGTAGTACGAATTCAGATTCTATCTCGAGCTTGGAGTCATCCGGGTCGCCGAGGGGGCTTCAGGATCATGTCCGCGATAGGTCGATGCTGATCCGCCTCCAACCGCCTACGCCATCTCCCGAACTCAGCCACATGGCGCATATCGAGATTAAAGAGGTTGACTGTCCTCCTGACCTCTAGAGAAAAAACCTCCGATAACCCCTATTTACAGGCAATTCTAGCGTCTTCTAAATCCCCAGAAAGGAATCGATCAGATCAAAGGATGACTGATTGCCTAGGCCTGTCTGTACAAGTATGTATTTGCGCGCTAGAGTCGACCATGTGTCTCGACACGTTTGTCCGCAACCTGGGGGCTGTGTGTTCAGCGTAATGCCACACGCGCTCCATAACTGTACTCGTGCGCCCCAAGCGCTTCTGTTGGTTATTAGGAATAAAAACAATGAAAAAATCTATTTTGACCTTATCAGTATTGGCTCTGTGCGCGGCGGCTGGTATTGCCGTTGCCAAGGAGTACAAGGAGTTGCGCTTTGGAGTCGACCCATCCTATGCACCCTTCGAATCCAAGGCCGCCGACGGCAGCCTTGTGGGCTTTGATATTGATCTGGGTAACGCGATTTGCGCTGAACTGAAGGTCAAGTGCAAATGGGTAGAAAGTGATTTCGACGGGATGATTCCTGGCCTCAGGGCCAATAAATTCGACGGCGTGATTTCTGCCATGACCGTGACTTCTTCGCGGGAAAAAGTCATCGATTTCTCCAACGAATTGTTCTCGGTGCCAACATCCTTCGTCTTTAAGAAAGGCTCGGCCTTGAGCGAAGACATCACGACGCTGGCTGGCAAAACCGTTGGCTATGAACAAGGCACCACCGAGGAGGCCTACGCCAAGGCCGTGCTGAACAAGGCCGGGGTAAAAACCCAGGCCTACGCCAACCAGGATCAGGTTTATGCTGACCTGGTCACGGGTCGCCTCGATGCCTCGATTCAGAACATGCTGCAAGCTGAAATGGGTTTCCTGAAGTCCCCGCAAGGCGCTGACTTTGAAGTGAGCAAGCCAGTCCATCACGAACTGCTGCCAGCAAAAACGGCGATCGGTCTGCTCAAAGGCAATGCCGAGCTTAAAGCCCTAGTGAACAAAGGCATACAGGCGCTCCACGACGACGGCACCTACGTGGCCATCCAAAAGAAACACTTCGGTGATCAGAATATTTACAGCGGCAAATAACGACGCTGCGCCCATTCACGGATGGGCGTTTTCCTGATTGACGAAGGGCTTCCCCATGTTAGAAAACCTATTGCAGATGCTGGGGCTGTCGGGCTTCAGCCTCAAGGGCTTTGGCCCACTTTTGCTGCAAGGCACCTGGATGACGGTCAAGTTATCCTTCCTTTGCTTGCTGCTAAGCGTGATTTTCGGCCTGATCGGTGCCAGTGCCAAGCTTTCAACGTCGGCGCTGTTGCGCGTCCCTGCACAGGCCTACACCACGCTGATTCGTGGAGTGCCGGATCTGGTTCTGATGCTGCTGATCTTCTACAGCTTACAGACCTGGCTCACCCAGCTGACCTCAGCCTTAGGGTGGGATTACATCGAGATCAATCCATTCAGTGCCGGCGTGATCACGCTGGGCTTTATCTATGGTGCGTATTTCACTGAGACTTTCCGAGGCGCCATCCTCGCCGTGCCGCGTGGCCAGATGGAAGCGGCCACTGCTTACGGCCTTACCCGCGCGCAGCGTTTCCGCTACGTACTGTTCCCGCAGATGATGCGTTTTGCCTTACCGGGTATCGGCAACAACTGGATGGTCATCCTCAAAGCCACCGCGTTGGTCTCGATTATTGGGTTGGCCGACCTGGTGAAAGTGGCTCAAGACGCCGGCAAGACCACCTATCAACTGTTCTTTTTCCTGGTGCTGGCGGCCTTGATCTATCTGGTCATCACCACTGCATCGAACTACGTCTTGCGCCGGCTGGAAATCCTCTATGCCGCAGGCACCCGGGAGGCCGTGCGATGATCGAACTTCTGCAGGAATACTGGAAGCCTTTCCTCTACAGCGATGGCTATCACATCACCGGGTTAGCGATGACCCTGTGGCTACTAAGTGCTTCGCTTTTCCTGGGCTTTTTGATGGCACTCCCGCTGTCGATTGCCAGGGTCTCAAGCAACGTATGGGTGCGCTGGCCGGTACAGTTCTACACTTATCTGTTTCGCGGTACGCCACTGTATATACAGCTACTGATCTGCTACACCGGTATCTACAGCCTTGCAGCGGTGCGCGCGCAACCCATGCTCGACGCATTCTTCCGCGATGCAATCAACTGCACCATTCTTGCCTTCGCTTTGAGCACTTGCGCCTACACCACGGAAATTTTCGCCGGGGCGATCCGTAACATGAATCACGGCGAGGTCGAAGCGGCCAAGGCATTCGGACTGCGCGGCTGGAAGTTGTATGCCTACATCATCATGCCATCTGCGCTGCGCCGATCGCTGCCGAACTACAGCAACGAAGTCATACTGATGCTGCACTCGACCACAGTCGCGTTCACTGCGACTGTGCCGGACATTCTCAAGGTCGCCCGGGATGCCAATTCGGCAACGTTCCTGACATTCCAGTCGTTCGGTATCGCCGCCGCGATTTACCTCGCAGTCACTTTCTCTCTGGTTGGCCTGTTCCGTCTGGCTGAACGCCGCTGGCTGTCTTTCCTCGGCCCGGCTCATTAATTCAGGGTGTTTGAACATGTACAAATTGACCGTTGAAAACCTGCATAAAAGCTATGGCAGCCACGAAGTACTCAAAGGCGTTTCCCTAAACGCCAAGACCGGCGATGTGATTAGCCTGATTGGCGCCAGCGGGTCGGGCAAGAGCACCTTCTTGCGTTGTATCAACTTTTTGGAAACGCCCAACGACGGCGCCATGGGCCTGGATAACCAGCCGATTCGCATGATGCATGACCGCCACGGCATGCATGTGGCCGACGCTTCTGAACTGCAGCGGCTGCGCACACGGCTTGCGATGGTGTTCCAGCACTTCAACCTCTGGAGCCACATGACCGTGCTCGACAACATCACGATGGCTCCACGCCGCGTCCTGGGTATCAGCAAGAAAGATGCTGAGGAGCGTGCTCGGCGGTATCTGGACAAGGTAGGTTTGCCGTCTCGCGTTGCCGACCAGTATCCGGCTTTTCTCTCTGGCGGGCAGCAGCAGCGGGTCGCTATCGCTCGGGCTTTGGCCATGGAGCCTGAGATCATGTTGTTCGACGAGCCGACTTCGGCGCTTGATCCAGAATTGGTCGGCGAGGTGCTCAAGGTTATCCAGGGTCTGGCCGAAGAAGGTCGAACCATGATCATGGTGACTCATGAGATGAGCTTCGCGCGCAAGGTGTCGAGTCAGGTGTTGTTCCTCCACCAAGGACTCGTGGAAGAGCAGGGCTTACCTAAAGATGTCTTGGGTAACCCCAAGAGCGAGCGCCTGCAGCAGTTCCTTAGCGGCAACCTCAAGTAACCGCTATGCCTTCGAGCGACTCTTCGGTCGCTCATTAGCTCCAAATTACCTTGCCCTTCGTCAGTGACCATGCTCGAGTAAAATTCGCTTGATTATGGTTGTATATACATGATTATATTTATGCGTGACCTGTAGCGTTAAACCAATAAATAGGCTGAGAAAGTCATTTCGAGAGGATTACCGGTGAGCAAGCCATCCCATTTCCGTAATGTCGAAATCCGCGCCGCGCGTGGTAACACGCTGACCGCCAAAAGCTGGCTGACCGAAGCTCCACTGCGCATGTTAATGAACAACCTCGACCCGGAAGTGGCCGAGAACCCAAAAGAACTGGTGGTGTATGGTGGCATCGGTCGTGCGGCGCGTAATTGGGAATGCTACGACAAGATCGTCGAAAGCCTTACCAATCTAAACGACGACGAGACCCTGCTGGTGCAATCCGGCAAGCCGGTCGGCGTGTTCAAGACCCACAGCAGCGCCCCGCGCGTGCTGATCGCCAACTCCAACCTAGTGCCGCACTGGGCCACTTGGGAACACTTCAACGAACTCGACGCCAAAGGCCTGGCCATGTATGGCCAGATGACCGCCGGCAGCTGGATCTACATCGGCAGTCAGGGCATCGTCCAGGGCACCTACGAAACCTTCGTAGAAGCCGGTCGCCAGCATTACAACGATAATCTGAAGGGTCGTTGGGTGCTGACCGCAGGCCTCGGCGGTATGGGTGGCGCCCAGCCACTGGCGGCAACCCTGGCCGGCGCCTGCTCGCTGAATATCGAATGCCAGCAAGTCAGTATCGATTTCCGCCTGAACAGCCGTTACGTCGACGAGCAAGCCACAGACCTCGATGACGCACTGGCCCGCATCGCCAAATACACCAAAGAAGGCAAGGCTATCTCCATCGCCCTGCTGGGTAACGCGGCGGAAATCCTGCCTGAACTGGTCAAGCGCGGCGTACGCCCGGACATGGTCACCGACCAGACCAGCGCCCACGACCCACTAAACGGTTACCTCCCGGCCGGATGGACTTGGGAAGAGTATCGCGCTCGCGCCAAAACCGAGCCTACCGCTGTAGTGAAAGCCGCCAAGCAATCGATGGCCGTACACGTCAAAGCGATGCTTGAATTCCAGAAAATGGGCATTCCAACTTTCGACTACGGCAACAACATCCGTCAGATGGCTCAGGAAGAAGGCGTGGAAAACGCATTCGACTTCCCGGGCTTCGTACCGGCCTACATCCGTCCGCTGTTCTGCCGTGGCATCGGCCCGTTCCGCTGGGCTGCGCTGTCGGGTAACGCTGAAGACATCTACAAAACTGACGCCAAGGTCAAAGAGCTGATCCCGGACGACGCGCACCTGCATAACTGGCTGGACATGGCGCGCGAGCGCATCAGCTTCCAGGGCATGCCGGCACGAATCTGTTGGGTAGGGCTGGGTCTGCGCGCCAAGCTGGGCCTGGCATTCAACGAAATGGTGCGTAGCGGTGAGTTGTCGGCGCCGATCGTCATCGGTCGCGACCATTTGGACTCCGGTTCCGTGGCCAGCCCAAACCGCGAAACCGAATCAATGCAGGACGGTTCCGACGCCGTGTCCGACTGGCCACTGCTCAACGCACTGCTGAACACCGCGAGCGGCGCGACCTGGGTTTCCCTGCACCACGGCGGCGGCGTCGGCATGGGCTTCTCTCAGCACTCGGGCATGGTGATTGTCTGCGACGGTACCGACGAAGCGGCTGAGCGCATTGCACGCGTGCTGCACAACGACCCGGCGACCGGCGTGATGCGTCACGCCGACGCGGGTTACCAGATCGCAATAGATTGTGCCAAAGAACAAGGCTTGAACCTGCCAATGATCACCTCTGTTAAAGGAGCAAAAGCATGAACACACTCAACATCATCCCTGGCCAACTGAGCCTTGCCCAACTGCGCGACGTCTACCAGCATCCGATCAACATCTCCCTCGATGACAGTGCTTCGGCCCAGATTGAAGCCAGCGTTGCTTGCGTGGAACAAATCCTCGCCGAGAACCGCACCGCCTATGGGATCAATACCGGTTTCGGCCTGCTGGCCTCGACCCGCATCGCTACCGAAGACCTGGAGAACCTCCAGCGCTCACTGGTTCTGTCCCACGCTGCCGGTGTTGGCGAACCGATCAGTGACGCGCTGGTCAGGCTGGTCATGGTGCTCAAGGTCAATAGCTTGAGCCGTGGTTTCTCCGGCATCCGCCGCACCGTCATCGAAGCACTGATCGCTTTGATCAACGCCGAGGTTTATCCGCACATTCCGTTGAAAGGTTCGGTCGGTGCATCCGGCGACCTCGCACCCTTGGCCCACATGTCGCTGGTGCTGTTGGGTGAAGGCAAGGCTCGTTACAAGGGCGAATGGCTGGAAGCAACCGAGGCGCTGAAAGTCGCCGGCCTGACGCCACTGACACTGGCTGCCAAGGAAGGGCTGGCGTTGCTCAACGGCACGCAGGTATCCACCGCTTATGCACTGCGTGGTTTGTTCGAGGGCGAAGATCTGTTCGCTGGCGCACTGGCGATCGGTGCTCTGACTGTTGAAGCGGTTCTGGGGTCGCGCTCGCCGTTCGACGCACGCATCCACGCCGCGCGTGGCCAGAAAGGCCAGATCGACAGTGCTACCGCCTACCGAGACTTGCTCGGCGAGCGCAGTGAAGTCTCCGACTCCCACCAGAACTGCGGCAAGGTTCAGGATCCGTACTCCCTGCGTTGCCAGCCGCAAGTCATGGGCGCTTGCCTGACCCAGTTCCGTCAAGCTGCGGAGGTATTGGTCGTCGAAGCTAATGCCGTCTCCGATAACCCATTGGTCTTCGCTGTCGAAGGCGATGTGATCTCCGGTGGCAACTTCCACGCCGAGCCTGTGGCCATGGCTGCTGACAACATGGCATTGGCGATAGCGGAAATCGGCTCGCTAAGCGAACGGCGTATTTCCCTGATGATGGACAAGCACATGTCGCAATTGCCGCCATTCCTGGTGGCCAACGGCGGTGTGAACTCCGGCTTCATGATTTCCCAAGTTACCGCAGCGGCGCTGGCCAGTGAGAACAAGGCACTTGCGCATCCACATTCGGTGGATAGCCTGCCAACTTCCGCGAATCAGGAGGATCACGTGTCAATGGCTCCTGCAGCGGGCAAGCGTTTATGGGAAATGGCTGAAAACACTCGCGGCGTCCTCGCTGTTGAGTGGCTCGCTGCGTGTCAGGGCCTTGACTTGCGCGAAGGCTTGAAGACCTCGACGAAGCTGGAGCTTGCCCGCACCAGCCTGCGCAGCAAAGTGGCTTACTACGACAAAGATCGCTTCTTTGCGCCGGATATCAACGCAGCAAGCGAGCTGTTGGCTTCCCGGTGCTTGAACGAACTGGTGTTGCCAAAGTTGCTGCCTAGCTTGTAATCGGGGGGAAGGGGCGTTTGGCTCCTGTGTGAGCAAGCTGAATTGCTCGAGTCATCCCGCACGAGAGCTACAGTGTTTATGCAGTTTTTTTGCTCTACAGCTATCGGCGACAGGCAGTTGTCGTAGCTGTGGAGCTTTTTCACTTTTGTAGTGCAGGAAACTCACTGGTGAAATTCTGCGTCAAGAGGTTGTCCGGAAAGTAGAAGCAGCAATGGCATTTCGATCCCGGTTTATGATGGAACAGTTCATCAGATGCCTTCAGGCATCAACTGTCTCTATGCGCCCCGTTTACCGGCAGGCGACTGCCGAGTCGATAGCGTGAGGAGGGGTGAACCAAGCGCACGTAAGTCACAATTTTGCTTTGGCTCCAAGTGCGGCGGATAAGTGCTAAGCAAGGTTCGTTGGCGTCGATCTGCATATGTTTGCTTTCGTCAATGCTTGGGTGACAGGCTTCGACGATATGCTCCATTTCATCGGGTTTGACGACGCGCAACAGGTATTTGGCGGGTTGCAAGTGCTCCCCGAAGTCTTGCTTCAGAAATTCTGGCACCAGCTCGGGATTGACGTAACGATCCTCGAGTTGCACGGGCACGCCTTCTTCGCTGTGAACACAGACTAGATGAAAAACTGAAGAACCGGTGGTCAGGCCCAATGCGGAGGCCACCGGCATTGAGGCCGATTCGCGCCCCAAGTGCAGCACACGGCAGGTGTAACTGTGACCTCTGGCGAGGATTTCGTCGGCAATGTTCGTGATACGCAGCAAGTTTGATTGCGGTTTGCTTTCGGCTACGAACGTGCCAACGCCTGAAATCCTGACCAGATGACCTTCTTCGGTCAGTTCGCGTAAGGCCCGGTTGACGGTCATGCGCGAAATGCCCAGTTCTTGCACCAGTTGGTTTTCTGAAGAAATCAGGTCACCAGGTTTCCAAACGCCCGCGCGAAGTTGGTCTTGCACATAATCCTTTGCACGCCGGTAGAGCGCTTGTGGTGCATTTTTGATCATTAGTCAGTCCGTGTTTCAAGTGCGGCAAGGACGCTTGCCAGTGCTTGGAGGAAAAGGTCGTTATCCTCACAGCTTCCGACAGAGACGCGCAAGTACTCAGTGTATCCAACTTCGCGCCACGGTTTTATGATAACCCCTTCACGCAGCAGTGCTTGGTTGATTACTTCGGCCGGATAAGGCGTGCTAAAAAACAGGAAGTTGGCCAAGGACGGTGCGGTCGTAATGCCTTGCTCGTGCAGCGCTACTTCCAGCCGCTGGCGTTCGCTGGCGACATGGGATAGGCAGGCGTTTAGATGACCATCATCTGCCAGTGCCGCAATCGCTGCAGCTTGTGCCACGCTGTTGACGTTGAACGGGGTGCGCAGGCGGTTAATCAGATCTGCCAGCAGTGGATCGCTGACGATACCGTAGCCGATGCGCAAACCTGCCAGGGAATAAGCCTTGGAGAAAGTCCGCAGCAGGATAAACGGTTTGCCGCTGGCCTGAATCAAACCGAGGCAATCTGGGTACTCGGCCTCCCACTGCGCGTATTCGTAATAGGCCTCATCAAACACCAGCAGACACTTCGAGGGCAATGCGTCGAGCAGTTGCTGCAACTCGTCGGCGCTTAAGGTGCAGCCGACCGGATTTGACGGGCATGAAAACATCAGCACATGGGTGTGGGGGGTGAGTGCAGCGATCATTGCCGCTACATCGAAGGTGCCTCTGTCGGTCATGGGAACACCTACCACCCGGGCACCGGCTGCCATTGGGTATATGAAGTGCAACCCGAAAGATGGCACCACGGTAACTACTTCGTCATCGTGGTCTAAAAACACGCGGCTGATGACGCTCAGCAAATCTTCCGAGCCGTTGCCGAACACCAATTGATTCTCGGGTACGTCGAGCTTTTTCGAGAGTGCAGAGCGTAATGCCTGGCAGCCAGCATCGGGGTATAGCGCAATTTCGCTGCAAGCTCGAGCCGTTGCGGCGCTAACGGCGGGTGCTGTGCCCATCGGGTTTTCGTTGCTGCCTAGTTTGGCGACGCGAGTCAGGCCGAAACGCTTGCGCACAGCATCCGAGGCGAGGCCGGCGTTGTAACTGGCCAATTCGCGCACTTCTGCGCGGGCAAGCAGGTTCAAGTCATTGGCATTCATACAGGGTTAACCTCATTAGTGTCTTGCTGGTAGGCATTACGATCTAGGCAGTTCTGCAAGAGTTGCTGCAGACGCGGCTATTCGGCGTTATGGCTGATCTCGTACGGCTGGTCGTTGAATGGGGCTGAGCGGTATCAGTACATTCATGAGTAACATCCTTGGGGAGCAGGATGATCACGCAGCAGACATCTGTATGTGCCTGTATATACCGGTAAGGCAAGATGCAGGCCAATATGTCTGAGCTGCTTTTGATTCCGCAGTTCAGGCTTGTTTCTAGCGAAGTTGACCAGGCTGATGATCGCTACTTTTTAGCCTTATGTAACCGCTGGTTGCGCTTGGAGTGTTACCCATGATGCCTGGTGGGAAAAAACGAAACCTTTAGTGTCGGGGCACCTAAAGCGTTCTAATCGCGAGAGGAGGGTAAGTCGCTCTACCTTAGGCTTATGGCGCATTTTTTGATCGAGCGGCATGATAAATGCTTAATCTTGTATATACATGATTGGTGTTTCAGGCTAAAACACATGTTTCACCCCTCCTGAACCTATTAAGCAACGAGTCGACATGATCTCAAGCCGCTGTTCGCTCCTGATCTATGTGTCCGGTGTCCGCGAGGGGGAACACGTGCTCAAGCGTATGCATGACTCAATGGCCTACCGTAAAAACCGCTGAAGTCGAATCGATGATTCACAACCGGTGCTCGTTGATGGGCGCCTCCTTGAATTACCCAAGAGAGAACTGCCATGACCGTTAGTAATCTGCCCTTTTCCAAAGTCCGCCACAGCCAGGGCCTGGTTTTTTTGTCTGGCGAATTGCCTTTTGGTGAGGACGGTAGCTTTCCTGAAGGTATCGAAGCGCAAACACGTTTGACCTTGATGCGTATTACCCAGACGCTGGAAGCCGAATCGCTGTCGCTGGACGATGTTGTCAGCGTTACCGTGTACCTGACCGACCGGAGTAATTTCGCCGAATTCAATCGGGCTTATGCATCATTCTTCACGGCCAACCTGCCAGTGCGCGCGACCGTCTGCGCCGGCCTTGTGGTCGATGCATTGGTCGAGATCAGTGTCATCGCGCAACAGCGTGCTTGATTCGGAGGCAGCGTGAACGAAAAACAAGTGGTGGTACTGGGTGCCGGCATTGTCGGCGTATGCACGGCGTTGCATTTGCAACGCCGTGGCTGCGCGGTGACGCTGGTGGACAAAGGTTTGCCGGGGCGTGAAACGTCGTTCGGCAACGCAGGCATCATTCAGCGTGAGGCCATTGAGCCTTATGCGTTCCCGAGGGATCTTGCCAGCCTGATAAACGTGGCAGCCAAGCGTGACATTGGCGTCAATTACCATTTGCGCGCGATGCCTGAATACGTGCCTGCCTTGGTCAGGTATTGGGCCAACTCCGCGCCTAGGCATTACCAGGCCATTGCAGATGCCTTTCGCACGCTGATTGAGCACTCGATCAGCGAGCATTCGGAGTTGATTGATCAAAGCGGTTCGCAAAACCTGATCGTGCGCAAAGGGTGGATCCAGGCTTTTCGTAGCCCACAGCAATTCGATGAGGCGGTGGAGCGCGCGGTACGCGTGAGTGCACACGGCGTGTTGTCTGAGCATCTGGACGGTGTCGCGCTCAGAACGGCGGAACCAGCGTTGAGCGATGCATTGGTGGGGGGCATTCATTGGCTGCAACCCTGGACGTGCATTGAGCCGGGTGAGTTGGTGCAGCGTTATGCCGATCTGTTCGTTCGTGAAGGTGGGGATATTTTGCGTGGCGATGCGCGATCGTTGCGTCAGTCGGGAGCCGGTTGGAGCGTAGACACCGATTCTGGATCAGTCGGCGCGTCGCAGGTGGTCGTGGCGTTGGGCCCTTGGGCTCACGAACTGCTTGGCGAGTTGGGCTACCGCATTCCGTTGTTCGTTAAGCGTGGTTACCACGCTCACTTTGCCGATGGCGCGACATTGAGCCGCCCGGTGCTGGATACCGAACAAGGCTACATGCTGGCGCCGATGAAGCGCGGTATTCGCCTGTCAACGGGGGCGGAATTCGCCAGCTTGAGTGCACCTCCAACACCGGTGCAACTGGGCAAGGCCGAGCGGGCCGCACGGCAGGTATTAGCCTTAGGCCCCCAGGTGGAGCGCACGCCTTGGAGCGGCGCCAGACCCTGCACTGTAGACATGAAGCCGGTGATCGGCGCGGCGCCCTTGCATAAAGGGCTCTGGTTCAATTTCGGCCACGCCCATCAAGGATTTACGCTAGGCCCGGTCAGCGGTCGACTGCTCGCAGAAGTGATGATGGGCGAGGCGCCTGTGGTCGATCCGGCACCCTTTGCTCCCGGACGTTTCTGAGCTGAGCAGCAGTGCATGAACTTTCTCGCCCATCTCCGTCGGACTGGTTGTCGGAGACGGCGTTAGCTTCGACGACTAACACTTCGGCGGTTTGACGGAACTGGGTCAGACACGCTCCCATGACTTGCGGCTGGCAACGCAGGGAGTACGGATCCTGAACCTTGCCGCAGTTCTGGTGCGAATCAGAAACTTCACTGCGTTCGCCCAGCAAGTCACGGTAAGCGCTAGCGGTGTCGATCTGGCTTTTTTGTCCACGAGCGGCATGGATGCGAGCGTCGAACGGCGAGCGCGAGCCCAAGACTGCTTCAACTGTCAAACCACCAATGACCAGTGCGCCAGCGAACAGATCTTCGCCCTCGAACAAACCACGCAATGCGTATGCGGTAGACACCTGTGTGCCATTGAATTTGCCGCCATCGCCTGCCTTCCGGTGATTCTGGTTGCGGTGCTTGTCGTATTGAACTTGCGGAGCGCGGCACAGGCCAATTTCCTGGATAGCAGCGGTCGTGAAATTCGCCAGATCGATAACGGTATGAAGCAGTTCTTTGAAAGCATCCGCCAAAACGTCGAATACCTGGCCAAGGATCCTCGAATCGCCACCGTCAAGGGATTGAAAAACTATACCGCGGCCAATGCTGAGCAAACGCCTGTGACCGAAGCGGATCAGCGACTCCAGGCTATTTTCGATAGATTTGCCGAGACCCATCCGACCACTGCGTCTATTTCCCTGGGGCTCAAAGACGGCGGCTTTGCCGGTTGGCCCGACGACCCGAAAATGGCCAGCTACGACCCCCGAGTACGTCCTTGGTACAAGACCGCCGTGGCGGCCGCGCCAGGCTCAACCGTGCGCACGAGCGCTTACTATTGGGCACCGGATGACATGGTGCTGGTCAGCACGGTTCGCGCTTTCGCCGACCCCAGCGGCAACCCTGTGGGTGTCGTCGGCGTGGACGTCTCGCTCAAGCAACTGACTGAACTGGTTAAAACCATCAAGCTGGGCGACAGCGGGTACCTGATGATGGTCGAAGCCAACGGCAACGTTCTGGTCGATCCGGCGAATGCCAAAAATAGTTTCAAGCCCCTAGCCGATCTGGGCCCCGGCTATACCGAGCTGGCAAAGAGTGGCGATGGCGTGACCCAGGTTGAGATCGATGGCGTGCCCTACATGGTCAATGTGGTCAGTTCTGAAAGCCTGGGCTGGCGCTTCATCGGGCTGATCAAACGCGACGAAGTCATGGCTCAGGCCACCAATCTGACAGGGTTGACTGACTTTAGTGTAATTCCAGGTTAATACCCTTTTGAAAGGTCTCCGTAGCTTAGCTCTATTTCGCCGGCGCTCTCCCAATCCGCTAGTTCTGGGTGCGCTCCATCGTAATAGAGGTAGTTATTTTGCCACCCCAAGTCCCCATACCAAGCGTTAACCCGTGTGACCAATTCGTCGAGAACTTCAATTAAGACGTCGTCGACCATTTTTTGGGCGTTTCGCTCATATGGGTACCGCGCGGCAGTGAAGATGTGCCGGTATGTCTCGATTACGCCCTCATACTGATCAATGCGAAGCTGCTGCCGAATTTGAGCAGGTACCGAATGAAACAAGGTCAACAGGTCATGCTTGTCAGGATTTTTGCGGTCACTTGGAACCTTGTTAAGGTTTTGCAAATGACCATGTGCGGTCTTGAGGGCCGCATTGTCCAATTCGTAGGTTTCGTTAATCTGGCCAAGGTTTCCACTGGGCTTGGAGCAAAAGCTTTTCAGGATGATTTCTATACCGATGGCAGCGTTTATCTGCGCCACATCGACCATGTCAAAGCCTCTTTGCATATGTTGAGCGGCCTTCAAGTAGCGATAGGCTGTTTCGACCATCCAGGCCGTTGAATGCTGCTGCGTCATTGTTGCTCCTTCGAAAGTCTGTCTGTGCAGGCCTGATATTTCCTTGAATTCAGACGCGTGCTTAATCAAGTTGCCCTTACCTGTATAAAGCTGCCCCAAAGGCATTCGATGAATTAGCGTGCAAACGGAACGTCACGTGGGTTTCTCGCTTGCGCTTCCTTCAGTCATTCCGAGATTTGGGCGATGCCCCAGAATTTTGGTTTGTCCGAATTTTGTATGCGATGAAGGCCGTCACTCCGTAAATACACCAGTAAACGGGCGCTGCCGCTAAGCTGGATAGAAAACATAAAGCAGCGCAGACGATGAGCATGATGATGTAGAGGTTAAAAAGCGGTCGATCGTCTCTTTTTCGGATGTGATTGAGACCCATGCAGACCCCTATCATGTAGAGAGTAGTAGCGAAACTCTAAATCCTGAAGGTGACCGAAATTGCCCTATCACCTCTGCCATGATCCTGTTGAAAGAAGATCGGGCCAAGCAGCCAGAAAATGCAGATCGACAGTGCAACTGTCCCCAGTAGCCCCCATCCGAAATAGGTTTTCGCAAAACTGTATTGTCCTTTGCAAAGGCGGCTTTGCAGAAAAGGATAGGTCAGGAGCGCGAGTAAGATTGGCACGAGAAAGGACATCGAAACGTTCCGTCGTTGTATGGAGTGATGTTTTGATTGATTGAAACCTGTACCAGCTTTACTACCTGCAACAACTGATGATCCGAGGAAAACTATCAATTTCAATAGTATCACATAGCCATCAAGCCATCGCCGCCAGCAGCTCGAAAAGTGGTGGGAGGGTAGGTTAGCGGCGCTCATTCTGCTGACGAGGGAGTACAATTAAGCTAATAAATCGACCCATCGGCAAACACTCCGGAGTACCGATCCAAAATGAAGCAGGCGCTTTTACGCCTCCCCAAAAACTACCTTGGTCGTGACTTTGTAGTCGGTGATATCCACTTCAAAACCACCGAGCTCCACAAGGGGCTTCGTGCGCTCGGCTTTGACAGTGCGATTGATCGGGTCATCGCTGTCGGTGATCTGATCGACCGTGGGCCCGGGATGCTGGATGGCCTAAAGCTGCTCGGCGAACCTTGGTTCTTTTGTGTCCAAGGCAATCACGAGCAGATGCTGATAAACGCTTACCGTGAAAACCCACAAGCACGTTACAGCTCCCACGGCGCGGGATGGTGGGCAACGATCGCCGATGAGTCGAAAGGAATGGTGATCGAGAAGCTGGAACAGCTTCCCACCGCCATAGAAATTCAGTCCGCACGTGGCCTGGTCGGTGTCGTTCACGCCGACGTGCCGGCAGGGATTTCTTGGCAAGAGTTCGTTGGGAGCCTAGACAATACTCAGATCGAAGAGATCGCGCTGTGGGGCAGGGAACGGATCATCAAGCATTATCGTGACGGCGTTCCAGGCATCTGGAGAGTTTGCTCGGGACATACGTGGATTCCGAAACCGCTGAGATTGGGGAATTTTCTCGCGCTTGACTGCACGGGAGGAGGGGACGGCCCTTTGGCAATCTACTGTGTCCAAGAAGACGCTATCTATGTTGATGGGCGTCCTGTGTCGCTTGATAGCGCGGAGAGCATTTCAGAGCAGCTGCAAGAGCTCGAGAATGTCATCAGTCAGCTCAAGACAGAAGTGAATGGCAACAGATTGATTGAGTCGCAGAGCCTTAGCCGAAAGGCTGAAGCGTTGGCCAAGCATGCAAACTCATCGTGGATCATCATGAGAGATGAGGACGCTGAATCTGAGAAGCTCATTAACGCGTTGCACGGGCTTAGCTTACTTACTGGCGAGCGCAGAGGTGCCAAGCTTGATGAGCTGAAGGCAAGGTACAGTGGAACGCAGGCGGAGCAGCTGCTTCAGCGGCTTTTCGGCGCCTGATTTACTGCTCTAGACTTCACAAAATGGTTCTTCAAGACGCTTTCGCCACACAAACCGAAAATATATTTTCCCCGCCCCCTTGAAAGTAAAATTTCAAACCGGAGGCCTTATATTTGAAAACAAACAAAAAGCGACGTTCTCCAAAAATCCCCCTTTTTTTCGGCCTGCCTTGAGCTGTGGGGCAATCGACCCGATTGCCTTGATGTTGCTCTATGGGTTTGCGCTCCTTGTGCTTTTCATCTTTTGGCTTCTGATTTCCGGTTTCTCTGCGTTGGAATGCTTGATGGAGGGCGGCGAAGCCAGTGTTGTGTATGCTGATCGCACCTTTGCGACGTCAGTCGCGGCTACTTTTTGATTCCAAAAGACATCAATTTTTGTCGAAAAAAACCGGCCATGTGCCATCTCCAATGTGTAAGTGATGATCCCGCTTTTCAAAGCGACTTAGTTCGCCGACGTCTCAAAGACTTTAGCCCAGTCGCGACTCGCTAGTTCCGAGCAAACATTGGGCGCACCCCCGAAGCATCGTTGGCAAACCTTCAGCATTTCTACCTCAGTACGGTATTGAATGGGATCACCGTATTCGTCGACCAAAACGCCTTTGGCACCAATCAGCAATGCGTGCCCCGCGACTACGTCATGGGCTGACACCGGATATAGAGACAGTCCGCAAACTCCATCCCCAGCAGCGACCTTAGCCAGTCTGTACGCAATCGATGGCATGGGGTAAAAACCTGCCGGCGCACAGAGCTCGCGATTGGTCTGCGATTTGTTGCCAGCAGCAGCGCTCACCATCACCATGCACTCCTTCGAAAGCACCTGTTTCGAAAGGTCGACATAGATCGGGGCTCCATTCCTAACCAAGTGATCCATACCTGCGGCCCAGCTGATGCTATCTGCCTTCCCATCCGGAGTTAATGGCGCATGCACCACACCCAAGACAGGTTGAAGGTCATGAAGTAGTCCTACCGAGACAGCCGAGCCCGACAGTCCCTTCAGAAAATCACTTGTACCGTCATTCGGGTCAACTACCCAGCAGAAGGAGTTGCCGGAAAGTACGTGGCCGGTCTCTTCACCCCACCAATCGCATTGCAAAATTTTTAGCAACTTCTCACGGAGAAATACCTCAATTTCGACGTCGATTTCAGCTTTATCACCGTAACCCCTACGGCCTTCCGGACGTACACATTCCTCTGCCAATAACAAACCCGCCCGCTCCACAACTTCGATCACCTGGGGAAGAATCTGCTGCAGTTGTTTATTGATCATGGCGACCTGACGAGCTAACGGGCGGAGGAGTGAAGGGTGATGCCTTGTCCCTAAACAAATAGACAAAGCTCCTACCATCTTACAGGAGCTGCGAACCAAGCCATCGACTGAGACGATCACCTTGAACGTTTTCCAGTTTGTTGATGGCACCTTTGAGCATTCCGACCATGGCATCTAAATCATGATCGTCCGGAAACCATTCTGACAGCTCGACGTTGCAAAACTCTGAACGGCCTAGCCCCCACTTGAGAACCATATCTCCGGTCGCGCGGAAGTGATCGGCCATATAGATCTGGTGATCGGTCTTCCACCCCCTCCGCTCTAGTTCATCGGTGGCGTTCAAGATGCCCGTGTCACCAAAGCAAAATGCCGTGTCGGGGTAGTGGATACCAGCAAGCGACACCTTCGCCTCACCGACCTCGCTGTTCCAATATGCTAGGTAGTGCCATCCACCCGAAGTGATGTGAGGCCTCGGGAAATTTATGGCTGCCTTGCCGGTGATGAAGTGCTCGTAGGTAACCCTACTAAGGTCAAGATCGAAATTACGCATTACTCGACCTCTTGGATTTTCCAAAGTAGGCCACGACCGCAGCCGTGTCTGCCGTCTGATTAGATGGCAATGAAAAGCGTCTATTCAGCGAAACAAAATTCAACTTGCTGGGAGTTCGTCACTGAGCGATGACTTTGGGGCTTTCGAGAGCGAGGTCGCGCTGGCAACTCGTCACACGACGAAATCGCCAGATTTTTGAGAACTCCCTCATGGCCTAGGCTCGCCAATTCCTCTTGGGTGCGACGCAGCAAAGCGTCAACGGACTCTCCCGACTCAGCGCACAGAGTAATGGCGACCAGGGTCATAGGACTTACTCTGAGCGGGCCGCTCAAAGCCATTATCATCTCCAGCGTGGGGCTTGACTGGGCGCGCTCTAGTTTCGAAACGTATGTTCGACTGCTGACTTCCGCAAGATTTTTCTGGGTCAATCCTTTGCCCGCGCGCATCGCTTTTAGCACGGCAGCAAAAGCAATTTTGAGCGTCATAAACACGTTCCTGATTAGCCAGTCCCTTTTAGCGTGGTTACGCTGTATGAGCCATTTTAGCCATGTGAAGCCAATCACGGTATGGGGATTGGAGTGGCTTCACTCACCAGACTAGGTTGGGATTTTCGCGCCGCCTCTCTAGCGTCTCGCAGTCTTTGCTCAGCGTACATCGCTGAGTCATCCTCAGGCAGCGGGTAGCCGGCCGCTGATAGCGCCTTTGCTCGCTCTTCGATCAGCACCCGCTCAGGATCCCGAGCGGATTGGTAAGTCCTCTCTTTTACCCAATGAGTTTCATCCATTTGCGACTCCTCAGAGGTTGAGTTGAAAACAGAGCAAGTTTTATCAAAGATAGGCTAAGAGAAGTATCAAATTCTTCGGGGCCGTGACACCAAAAATCAGCTGGGAGTGTGGTGGCAAGCGGAGCGCGCAGGCCGAGAGGCCGAGGCGCGAGAATGGAAGCCCTACGGGCCAAGACGCCGCCCTGGCGGGGGGCTTGGTTTACGACAGCCGTCCCCGGCAGGGGCGCGCACCAAAACTAATGTCAATCAATCGCCGATCCACTGCTGCATTCGGATCGTAAGACATAGCGCTCCCAACGAGGCTTGATTGCAGTACCGGTACATACCAACATCAGGGCTTCAGCTTCCTAGTTTGGAGGACTTATGAGTCGTGATGACAAAGACACGGTGTACTGCAATGTTCAAATGCCGATGGCCAAGGGGAGGGAGCTTTCTCGGTTAGTAGGGGAGCTTAGAAAGTCAGGTGCTCATCCCGAGCTAGACTCAGTCTTTGAAGAAATACAGCACGAGCTGAGCTCGTCAATCGAGTTCGTGGAAGAGCAACTCTCCGGCGCAGGCGGATTTGGCCGGCGGTCACACTGAAATAGCTCAGCCACGAAGCCCGCGACCTTAAAAAGAGGTCAGGTGTCCGCATTAAGGAGGAGAACCTAATGTCTAGCGGTGCTGTTGATCAGAATCTGCGTGAGCGAGAGAAGATCAGGAGGAAAGCTTTGTGGGCGCTATCTGATCTTCTGCCAGGCGATCCCAAGGCCACTCCAGTCGTGTCTATGCTCGACGAAATCGCACGCCAGGATGAAGCCGACAGATTGCTGAGAGATGTAGCGAAAGTAGAGGATCTTCGCGACCTTGTCGTTACCGAACCTAGCTCGAGCGGCGTTCAAATTGTTCGTGAAGGGAGCATTCCGGAACCGTGGCGAGAGCGATTCCTCCAAGCGAGCATCGGATCGACTCGGGTTGAAACAGGCCCTTTCCTTGATGATTTTGAAAAATTTATTAATCTTTGGAAGCAGGAAAATCAGTGCTTAGAAGCGTACCGATTAGCTATCGGCAAAAAAATCTAGGAAAGCATCTCAAGTTTCTCGAAACGCATCCGTTTGTATTCACAAGAGCAAATATATAAGGCGTTTCCATGAAGCTTCATGCGACCTCAAAAGCATCTTCTGATTTTCGTCTTTGTAGAGAGTTCGAATGCTGGCGCGGACTAGATTTTGACGAGAAATACACATGCGCAATCGAAGTGCTACCGTCGGCGCGGATCATGATCGAGCTAGACATCGTGAAGCTCAGTGTCACTCCTGACGTCGCACAAGAGATTTCATCATGCCTGAGAGAAGCACTGGCTACTGGTGGTGAGGCAGGTGATCAAGCCGTAGGCGAAAATCGTCCGACTGGATTGTTCAAGGTTCGCAGATTGATTGGAATACGCGGCCATCAATACTCGGCTTCTAGCGAGATTGCGTTTGAAGATGCGAGCGAAGACGTCTGTGAGGAGTCACCCTCAGGCACCACGTCAATCGTGGTCTGCACAATTGAGGGCGGGGGTTATGAGTTGGTATTTCCTTTTATGTGTTACTCGTTCACTGAAGATGATGCGTTTTGGCTGAGCGAGGTCTTGCTTAGCGCCTGCCAAAAAATCACGAAGCCTTAAATCGAAAGATTTCCGCACAGAATGACTGCAATGACAACGTCACGAGGTTGAACAGCCAGGAACAAACTTCATCCATGCTGCCCGTACGCAATCAAGGCAGGTAGTATGCGCCCGGCGCAGCGGTTAAGAAAATGCTCAGCAGTTGTTATGGAGCCTCCATTTCATGGAAGTCGGCGCGAGCTACATAGAGGTGTTCGACTGCCACGTACGCCAGAGGGTCAGCTCGTGAGGTAAATACGAGCCTCGCTGGCGTCTGTTCGGTGGCGCAGGCGAGGATGAAAAGCAGGTCAGCCTACTCTCGATGAGGCTCCAAACTGGCTGGCCACCCGGTATCCCTATTTCTGAACCAGATCTTTGTACTTTTCTCGAGAGGCGAGAATCTGGTCTCTGAGCTCTTCAGGATCAATCCTCATCCCACCGCGAGGTGTTGTCTTGAGAGTTTTCAAACCGTTGGCTGCCTTGATGAAGGCTCGCTCCTCTGCCTGAATCCATTCAGGACGTTTGTCTTTCCAAAATGACCATGCCATTCGCTGAGCCTCGTTCCTGAGCGGATGAGACCAGTATGTGGCAGCAGAAAGAAATGTCCAAGCTAGGTGGTGACCTTGGTCATTATGTAAGCGGAGCGCGCAGACCTGGAAGGTCGAAGGCATGAGGATGGAAGCCCGCAGGGCCAAGACCCATCGATAGACGGGGCTTGGTTTACGACAGCCATCCCCCAGAGGGGCATGCCCCAAAAATAGGATCTAACGGTTATCGAACCGCGCGCTGATCGTTCTTACGAGAAGCTACACCCATGGCGTAAAGGTCATAAGTCTTTCGCAACAACAATTCGTCATCAGACGATACATGCGCATGAATGAAGACTGTCGACAAGAAACGCTTCCGTTCGCCATTGCCAATCTCAGACCAAACCCTCGGTTGCCCTTGAGCATCTGGGACTGCCAAGCGATCAAGAAGGTACTCTTCAAGGCTATGCAACCGCTGCAAGCCATCGATCAAAATATCGCTGCTCTCAGCCATTGCTCGCCCCGCAACCGAATCACACCACTCATTAGTGAGATAGCTTCCGAGATCCCCTCCAGACCACACAGAAACGATGAACCGAGCCTTTTGCCCCAGATTCCAGACTACTGGGCGATGCCAAGACGGAACTGGAATGCCCATTACGAAGGCCGCAGCCCAAGGGTACTTCTCTTGAGCCGCAGATGGCTCTACCAAGTGTTTTTCCCAGCGAGAAACGAGGATATCAATCGGATATTGGTTGGTGCTGGTTGCCAAAATTTGACGTGGCATTCGGAGGCTGGGATCTGAAATTTCGTCATCCGCGTAGCGCTGAAATTTGGAAGTCATGAATGTCCTTGGAGGAGGG
Organism: Pseudomonas sp. H3_E07; assembly: GCF_054668895.1. Lineage (NCBI taxonomy): Bacteria > Pseudomonadati > Pseudomonadota > Gammaproteobacteria > Pseudomonadales > Pseudomonadaceae > Pseudomonas > Pseudomonas sp. H3_E07. Next base: position 5,893,571 of record NZ_CP162795.1, on the reverse strand, counting down.
GAGTGCTAAAGGTGGACGAACCATTGGTGCGGATGAAATGACGCCGCCACTCATCAACGATTGAGATGATTAGTAAGTCACGCTCTATTGAGATTTCGATTTGCTCACCGTCGACCAGCGCTTGCGCATAGCCCTCAGCGAAGGCTGCAGCTCTGTCAAAGTCGGAAGGGGAGTCACAGGACGCGATGTAGCTGACTAAGCGCTCCCACGCCCTGCGTTGACGATGACCCTGGATGGTCTCGGCAAACGGCACGGCGCCTTTCAGGGAGCATGCAAATACGATCGTTGGTAGGTTCAAAACCGGTTTCTCTAGATGTCATAGATATGAAAAACGGTTCGTTTTGAGAAACCTTGAGCCGTATAAGAATTTTTTTTGTGCCGACACAAACAGGCGTCAGTCGGACGCAAGCGCGTGGACGTGCCAAAGACACTCAGATATCCACCGGGCCAGACCGGAAAGCTGCGGGCCAAGCGGCGAATCTTCTTCGGGCACAAAGCGGCGTAAATCCCTTGGCAAGGCTTAGAACCTAAAAGGGCACCAACCCTGTAGCTGATCAACAAGACTCTTGATCGGTCGAGGGCATCAGGCCGCAGCGATCGGGTGTGGCGGTTCCTGAAGATGCTTGCCGAGCAGAGCGGGGGAGACCTCCATGATGCGTACCAGTATTGGGCAGGCGAGGTAGTCAGGAAGCATCGTATCGAGTAGCTTGCGGCATCGCGCCTCAATCGACAGGCCATTGGGCACGTACGATAGCTCCTCGTGTGATGGACTTACGAGGCTATTCGAATTTCACGTTCGATTGTAAAAGGAATTTATTTATGGCTGTTCCCGCCGAGTTCAACGCCGCACAGTGGTTCTCCGATAACACCGCGGGCGGCTCGCGCCTTACCCCTGAAACTCAGCATTCCATCGCTGACTTCACGACCATGTGGAATTTCTTCGAGGGTAATCTGTGCCGCAATGAGGGGAATATCGCTGCCTTCGAACGCGTTGCAGATCTGTATCGACCGAGCGCTGATCAGCATCAGGGGGTTTGTGGTTGCGTGGCCTTCTGGCGGTCTCGCTATACGAATGAAGAGGGCATACTGCCCAGATTCGACAGATTGGAGTTTCGCTCGAGAGATCGCAGGGGGTTGGTAGAAAGTGTTCTATTGGGGCAGAACGATGAACCGCATGATGTGCTGCTGGCAACGCTCATCATTATCTACAGGCTGCGAAATAACCTCTTCCATGGGCTCAAGTCGCTCGACACACTCAATGATCAAGTTGAGAATCTCAGGACAGCCACGTACTGCTTGTCCATTGTTCTGACGGCAACACCTTCACATCTCGTCAGACCTCAACACGCTTAATCTAGCTTTGGCGGCACGGTACTGCGGTGGCAGTGTGCCGCCTACGCCAAGAACAAATCGTCAGCCTCAAATACAGAGCGAATGAGAGTTATGCAGCTGCAGGATCTGCTTGCTAAAGGATATTTTCCAATTCAGCTACCGGTGGGATTCGGCACGAAGCGACTCGCGGACAGCATTGAGCAGATCAAGGCTGTATGGGACGGAGCGCCGGGGAAACAGGCCGGCGCTTCTCAGTCTGAGAAATTCTCGGTCGCTAGATCCTCCTACAGCAGGCGCACAACCTCGATCCCTAATCCTGTTAGTTTCTATGCCTTGGCTAAGGAGATCTGTGAGTACTGGCCTCAGATCCGGGCGCATTACAATAAAAGCGAAATCTCTCGCAGCATACCCGGCACCGACGGTAGTCTCAGAGCGATCGAGCTGACGAAGTTCAGCGACTTGTATGAGGAGCGCGTATGCCAATCTGCAGGGGCCCGTTACGCGCTGATCACCGACATATCGAGCTATTTCCCAACTGTGTACACGCACACCATCCCGTGGGCACTGCACACCAAGCCGGTTGCCAAGGCGAACAAAACCAAAAAAACTCCTGAATTTTTTGGCAATATCCTTGATGGTCGTTGCATGGGGACACAGGATGGCCAAACCATTGGCTTGCCTATCGGCCCCGACACTTCCCACATCATCGCGGAAATCATCGGGGTGTCGATTGATGAGGCCATCTGCGCCGAATTGGGTGGATGGCCGAAGGGGTTTCGCTACGTTGACGACTTCACTTTCTTCTTCAACAAACGTGAGGAAGCTGAGAGGGCGCTGGCAATCATCATCAAATGCGTCAGCGCTTACGAGCTCCAGATCAACGCCTCCAAGACGAAGATCGTCGAAGTGCGAGAGCTCGTCCAGGAATCCTGGAAATACAGCCTCAAGAAACTGACCGTCTCAGCGAAAAAGCGTCAGCAGAAAGACGATATTCACCACTATTTCGAGATGTTGTTCTCGCTTGAATCAAGGTTCAAGGACGAGAGCCTAGTCAAATATGGCCTAAAGCAGCTGTCCTCATCCATCGTCAAGAAGTCCAACTGGGCGATCGCCGAAGCGTACTTTCTCAAATGTGGGTATGGATTTCCCAACACGTTGCAGGTAATTACCCAAATCCTCGCGACCTACCATCGCTATGGTTATCCATTGAATATGAACGCGCTTGGCGCTTTCAGCCGAAATCTGTTGGAGTCGGCTGCCGCCGCGAATCACCACAGTGAGACTGCCTGGCTCCTTTGGCTGTGCAAGGAGCTCAGCATCCATCTTGACGCCCCTTTGATCCGTCAGGTGCTCCAGATGGAGAGCTCCGTATGTTCGCTTATCGCTCTGGATCTCATTCATTCAGATTTAGTCGACGGTGAGGTAGATCTTGCGGCTTTAACGGGTCTACCGCTCACAGATCAGGCACTCAAAGGGAACAACTGGTTACTGGCTTACGAAGGGGGTCGCCGGCTGTGGCTCGGAAATCCAGATATCGCTTTCATAGAAGCCGACCCCTGCTTCGCAGCACTGCTAAACGCTGACGTTAGCTTTTATGACCAAGAAGCCAGGCTACCGGCTATATTCCAAGTCAAGATCGAAGCAGCGGAGGCTATTGATTTCGACTCGGATGACGAAATCGACCGCGATTTCGAGTTTGACAGTATGGATGAGGAATACTTTGATTCGGCTGTAACGGATTCTGATGTGGAAGGCGAGGAGCAGGGCGCGGCAGCAGCCGGTAAAGGAAATCTAGCTGTAGATCCTGAAGCACCAGATGATTGGTGAGTCTTGCATAGACGGAAGTTATGAACTGGATTCGTGGCTAATGCTGGTCTAGTGCATCCAATGCCTTCCTTGTACATGCTCGCCTATATGGATGCTAATCCACTTTCCTGCTTTCCTCGGTATGGCCGCTCTCAACCGATGCTGGTGCAGGATTTTGGGCCTCTAGCCGAATAGAGGCCAGTGGTGAAGGCACCGCGACCGCCCAGAAAGGGACTGCATAAGCGAAGCAAACCTTTGCCTCCAGTGTCACCGGCTTGCTAGGTCGCTCTGCGCGCTGCATCGCAACATGTAGCCTCTGCCTTATCGCTTTGCGGGCCACGGAATTGATTTCCACACCAGCTAACGTGAGCAGGAGCCGTGTGTACGCCAACCGATGAAAATCGTCAGGGCAGCTTGGGTGGCGGAACATCGGTTCAAAGCAATACTCGATCAGTTGCAGCATCACACCTAGGTTACAGCGCACTTGCAGGAACATCAGACAGACAAAATCGGCTATGACGGGCACAGCAGTATCAAATGTTAGGTTCGGCTCGGCTAGGTAACTTCGCAACCGGTTGATCCCTATATTTGCAAACGTCTCACCCTGATCCATCATGACTATAAGGTCTGCAGCTTGGATCGAGACGAAGCTGCGCCTGGTCATCACCAATTGAACAATTGCACGAGAGTACTCAGCACGCGTCAAACGCTCTGATATCAGTTCATTCGTCAGTAGCATTTGAGGAGATGCGCCCTTGATCTCCAGGAACCCTGCTATAGCTCGGAAGCGGGCGTCTAACGACAGTAGGGCACCACCGTATTCCAAGCAAACAAGCAGGGTTGCATACTCTCCTTCACCCAGAATGTCTTTGAGTGTACGCATCTGTGCCGCCAGTGTGGGTGGGCCATATGCCGGTACCACCTCACAATACTCATCAATAGCGGCACAGATTGAGTCGAGAAAGACACGCTCCCGATGCCAATTTTCCTCTGTCTGCTCCTGCATACCGAGTTGCCCATCGCGTGAGAAGAGCGTCCCTCCGTTGTGAAATCGCGTTGACGACTCGATCTTCGCTTCTAGCGCTTGCTTGGTGGCAGCAGCTACATACAGCCTGGGGATATGCTCCAGTACATCGAGCATTCCAAGCGTCGCAAGCTCTACCAGCATGGGAAGATCTACCACCCAAGAGTGATCGGAGGCAGCGATAACCGGGAACTCATCGTGGGTCTGGCCCACACCCATCGAGACCTCCAGCAATGGCCCCTCATCGGGCCAGCCTCTGACGAGATCGATCACATCCACACCGAGCATCTGCGCGATCAGCCCAAGCGTAGCCATGTGCTGGCTGTAAAGCCCAATTGTGTTAAGGCCCTGTGTTTTTTTTCGTTCGATTTGTTCGATGAAGAAGGAGAAATCCAGCTCACCATCCTCACGCGTGGGGATGGTCATGGCGACTAAACTTTTGCTCGGAACGACCGCGCTTGAGACCTGCCCATATGATAGGTCGAGCAAACGTCGGTGAATGGTCACTATCCGCTTAACCTTGAGCGTCTGCTCTCCTATCAAGCTGCGGATTGTTGTGGTTTCGCCAACTTTGAGACCAATAAGCGCGACAGCCTGCGCGGAGTCCGCAGCGATGAACTCCGCGGTCGGCGAGAAGGGTGGGTCAATGTCAAAATCTATTGAAACGTAACCGCTGCCGCCGTTGCTGTCTTCGAGTTCGACTGAAGTACCAAAAGCGACCTCAACTGGGTTAGTGAGGACAGAGTCCACCGTGCCGGATGCCATGACCATGAGTGAGATGTGAGCGGCCGCAGCCTCAAGATTGCCCAAGTTCACTCGCATGGTGCGGTAAATGCGAGCGATGCCTCGATCATGCATCCCCCGACTGATCTCTGCGTTAGCAAGTTTCAATTGATCCTGAGCGGAGCCTTCTAGAAAGACAGGAAGCGTGGCTATGCACGCGTCCATCTGCCCAGGGTTTATGTTGGCTAGAACCTGGATCAGCAACAACCATGCACTGGCATCAAGGGGGCTCTCAGAAACGATCATCTCTGCGATTTCACGCATCTTGGGCCAATCACCGGCGTTACCGTAAACGTTCAAAGCCACGTTTCGGACATCTGCGGACTGGCGCCATTCCCCTGGAAGCGACTCGAGCAGATCTCGAACCTTCGCGCGCTGATCAGTTAGGGCGTATGCGTGAAGAAGATCAACGTGCAATGGAGTGAACGAGTAGCGAGGAAGTACGCGTTCGAGCATCGCGATAGCATCATCGTGACGCCGTGCATGGAGCATCCACTGCGATGCCATGGACAGCTCCAGCAAATCGCTGCTTTGCGGTGCGAGTTCAGCCACACGATTCTCGAATGCCTGGCGCACTGTTTCGTTATTGATAAAGGCCCGAGCAGCGAAAACCCCATCGGTAATATTGCTGTTCTGGGGAGTGACACCTAGCAGAGAAAGCTCTTGCTGAACTGCATCATTGCGTTGCTGGCGCAGCAACAATTCCCAGTGCATGTGGCGGAGTATCCGCAACACTTTCGCCGACTCCTCCGTGACAGACCGCTGCACCTGTACACCGTAGGCAGACTCGAGCATTGGCTCTCTACCCGCAACCAAGCATGCTTGGCCGAAGATAACCAGTGCGTCATCAGGAAGCTGGTCAAGGCGATCGGAGAAGCGATCAACAGCTTCACCTTCACGATTCAAATCGCATAGGGCCTCAAGTTCCACTCGGGCCGAGGTCTCATGTTCTGGGACGCCGCGCTGTCTTCCCTGCTCGATCATGTCCAACGCCTGAGCCGGCTGCCCCAATAGCAGATACGCATAGGCGAGGTGAAACACGACGTCAGTCTTTGTCCTGGGACTTTGCTCGGGCCATAGAGCATTCTCGCGATCCTCAAACTTGGACATGGCATCCATGATGAGCTCACGTCGATCCAGGGGCTGAGATCGCGTGTTCACGTAGAACGGGTTGTCCGTAGCGAGTCGCAGCGTAAAACGCAGATAGTTTTCGACGATGAAAATGGAACTGTCAGGCTGCTCCAAAGCTTTCTTGATAGCGTTGACGGCACCAAGATCGTCCCCGGAGCCAGCCCTGGAACTGGCCACCATCTGCCAGCCCCCGGATTTATCGCGAAAGGCTTCGGGGATCTCATCTTCAGTTAGCTCTTCTCTATTGAGGACTCTTGCGTTGGTGTAAGCGATCCATACCGAATACGACTCTGGAAAGCGAGCCTGTGCCGCCTGGCCAACCTGGAGGGCAGCCTGCACATCATTTTTGAGCATGTGAGCCCGGATATGACCCGCAGCGATACGGTCATCGTCGGTATAAAGGTTTGCGGCTGCCTCAAGATCTGTCGAGGCGATCTCATCGTCCCCAACATGCCAGAAGCACATCCCACGAAGGAAATACCAACGGGCCTTCTGGTGAATATCAAACGTGTCCAGCTCGTCCTCGAGGAGTTCCAGCTGAGTCAAGGCATCCTTGTATCGGCGATCGTTATGCAGCGTGCTGATGCGGTCGAGCTGGCGCGTAGCAAATGTAGTTTCCGACCCTTGGATTGCGATGGGGAGGTCATCAGTCAGCAGTGTGCTGCCGGCAGCGCGGCCAACGGAGAGGAGGGGAGCGAGATATTCCGCCAGCGGGGTAAGCTCTGACGCGCGCTCATGGCTGACAGGCATCGTACCCATTTGGTAGGCCCGCACACTCTCGCGTATCAGTTTGGCCGTATGAAATTCCTTGGCAAGCTCACCCAGATGGGCTGAAGCGGAAGAGAGATCGATTTCTCCGGCCGTGCCATTGAGCTCAGCACACACAGATAATAACTGCGACCACACTGCGCCGCTGTCCCGGCTAGGTAATGCCTGGGCGATAAATTGCTTTTGGTATCCGGCTTCCTGAGTGCGATCCGAGTCCAGGTCGTGGGGGACGAACTTCAGGTGGAGCGCGAACTGGCGCAGGTCTTCGTCGTTAACCGTGGCCTCATTGTATTGCTCAGCTGCAGCCCTGATGGCGGCGTAAGCAGTCCGGTTCCGAGCGTTACTCAGACCCTCTGAATGCACACGGGTGTACCAGGACTCATGTGAAAGAGACGCCAAGGCCAGCCTGACAACCTCTACCGCGCCTTCCATGGATGACGAGCTAGACACGTGGTAGACGATCAAATTGTCGTCCAGTCCACGCTGGAATGTTGGCTTGATGAAATCGAGCCACGCAAGCCCTACGGCTTCGGTAAAAACGTCATTGGCAGTCGCCTTGAGTGACCGCTTCATCTGCATTCTGATGGTTGCTTTCTGTCCAGTGCTCGCCGACGCAGCATGGACAACGAGGTCGTCAGTATTGTGGTCAAATCCTCGACCTTGGAACAGCAACCCGACGATGGCAAATCCTTCGCGCAGCCCGGCACATGGGAGGCCTAGGCACATAGCGAGTAACCGCACCGCCTGTACGCGTTGCTCAAACGCACCGCCACGCCCGCCAGTTGAAATAGGGCTTGCAACCTTTTTCTGCTGGGGTTTCGGTTTTGGGTTGGGAGCTTTTTCTCCCTTTGCCTTTGGAGGCCTTGCCATACCTGGCTCGCACAACTGATATAGGGCCCTATCTTATCGATCATTAAGCGCCATGCGTAGCGTTAACTTCGCAAGAAAATTACATAGCGTGCGGCCTGGGGCATGGAGTTCGTATCGAGCGCCAGCATCGTCGAGATGTACCATCCAATGACAACCAAAAAACATAAAAAGACAAGCGGAGCGCGCAGGCGTGAGGATGGAAGCCCGGCAGGGCCGAGACTTGGCTCCGCCAGGCTCGGTTCACGACAACCATCCCCGCAGGGGCACGCTTATACCCAACTGGTAACCCGTGCAATCGCTATCTCCCCAGCAAGCCTTTAAGGTTTTCTTGCGCGTAATGGTCACCTCTCCATGATGAAGATTGCTGACTCTTAGATGCACTCCCGTGTAAGGGGGGACGGGGACTCATCCTTCATCTCTTGAAAGCTCAGTGAGTGCTGAGGCTAGCGCCGTCGCCTGCTGAGGCGTGAACCTGAAGCGCGAATCATCGATTTTGATTGAAATTATGCCGTCGGATTCTGTGTCCAGGAGAACTGCGTAGCTGTTGTCATCGTCCAAGACTTCACACTTTGCAATGCCGGGCCGAGTGAAGATAGCGAGCCTAATTTCGTCTAAGTCCCCCTCGGGCGAACCATCCTTGAACGTGAAGAATCTGTTCGGGGGCAGCTTTGTACTCATGGTCTCGATATTCCTCAGAAAATAAGTCGCATGACTATTTAAACGGAGGCGAAATTCAAAACTTGAGTGGCGGGTTTAAAAAGACACCTGCCTGAAAAGTAATTTTGCGCAGCGCTAAAGTTTTGCTCGAAAAAATCCGTTTAAGTTTGTATTTCACGGGAAAGGGCTGAGTGGGCAATGTTGAAAGAGCATGATTCTGCAGAAATTGTTAGATTCAGGGCCGAGCGCGCATTTTTATCTCATGAAAATGAGGGTGAGGGTGAGGAAACTAGGCGGTTCGAGTCATCTGTTGAACTCGCAAATAGCCACGTAAGGCTCGTTCTAGACGGCTCTGAATATGACTTCACTGCTCAGCAATGCGGAGAGCTAGCTGATGGGCTGTTGACCCTGGTCAAAACTCTCTATCAACGGAGCGCAATCCTCACTGGTATCCCTAATCCGCATAAATTAGATTTTGGGAAGCTATTTCACCAACTGATTCTGTCTCGTACTCAGTCCACACAGCAGGATTGGTTGTGCAGCCACGGGTACGACTTGGACGGAATGTTCTTTGGAGCATCTGGATCGTTTCGCTATCCAGACTCGCAAAGCTATTTTCAGCTCTGCCTAAGGGTGAACGACGAGCTATTCGTACCGATTTTGGGCATCGAAGATAGGGTATTCACGTTCAGCGTGGAGGACGCTTCCTGGTTGATAGAGCAGCTGTGCGTGGGAGGATATTTGCTAGCTCGGATTGAGAGTCCGTGAGAGGAGTAGCCTACTTCTGCATGGATAACCGAGCATGGCCCATGCTCACGTTTGAAAACCCATCAACCTCTGGGTGGAGCAGTGCAGTTGCAAATGTCGGCTAAATGGGTGCAGTCAGGTTCAGCCTCCACTCGACACTACTGTGGGCTGTGGGGCAAGCGAGGCGCGCAGGTGTGTCGGACGAACACCCATAGGGCCAATGTCATTCTAACTACGGTTTTCACTAGGCACGTAAATAGGCTAACATGATGGCGATTTGGAATCGCCAGTTACACCTGTGAGCATCCATACCCGTTGCTCAAAGACTAAGTACCGATGTCAAAGGGCCGTGTCACCCATTTGGGCCGTTGCGAATCAGACTTTGCAACCTCACCCCCTTGTGGAGGGCGCTCCGATTGCACTTCGAGAGCGGGCATAATCCACCGCGTAGAAACTGAGAAATCAGATTCAGGCTGCAGTGGTCTCGAACGAACGATTCAGGACGAAGTGTATGGATAAGGAAAGCATCACGGTAGTGAGAGAAAATCCCTCTCTGAAATCGAGCAGACCTGGCTCTTACCTTGGGTACTCACTGCAGTCCACCCGGATGTGCCTACATCTGTGCGAGGCGCCACGGGGCTCGTTCGTTGCGTTAGAAGTTTTAGACGACGTTGACGTTGAATATGCTGACGGCAAGAAAATGGTTGAGCAATCCAAGAGCGGTATTGCTACTAACCCCATTGCCAATTTCTCTAAAGATTTGTGGAAGACTTTTTCTAACTGGATCGATGCTATTGAGGCGGGTGTAATCAACCTTGGAAAAACTCGCTTCCGTCTCTACGTATTGCAAAGGAAAGAGGGTGCGTTCGCGCACAATCTGCATTACGCGCATACCAAGCCCCAGGTCGAGCACGTGGTACGCGAGATTCGTCAATCCTTTCAAGACGAGCAGCCAGCGGGCTGTAAGCCATATATCGAGAAATTTTTAAGCTACGATCCTGACAAGCGTGCGAATTTGGTCATGGCGTTTGAGCTCGAAACAGGGAATGACCAACTGGTTGAAGGAATCAAGGGCTACCTATCTCTAGCCGTGCCAGATGACCTTCTGGAAGATGCCTGTCATGCAGCAATCGGGTGGGTGAAAAACACCTCCGACGTACTGATTGCAGGCGGTCAGCTAGCAGTGCTCGCTCGTTCGCAGTTCAGCGATTGGATGTCGACCTACAATAGCCGTTTCTCGTTTAACCATCTTCTGAAATACACGCTCCCTCCACCGACAGCCCAGGAGATCGAAGAGGGTCGGCCCTACGCCCTTACTCTGATTCGTCAGCTTGAGCTGATTGAAATGGAACAGGACAGCGCCGATGCCATGTCGGACTACCTGCAGTCGACAACCAATAAGGTGAGGTGGGGGGAACGAGGTCTGGTCTACGAGCCGGAGTTCAACGACTTCAAAAAAAGCTTGCTGAAAAAGTGGCAGTTTTTCAGTAAGGAAATTCGTCTGCTATCCAGCCACGCTACCGCTTCGGACGTCGACAAAGGCCAGCTGCTGCACCTCAGATGCATGGTGGACAACGCCAAACTTAACGACGTCGACTCCCCGGGTTTTTTCGTTCGCGGGACTTACCACGATTTTTCAAACCGTAAAGACATTGGATGGCACCCCCAATTCAATGAATTGATCGATGACTGACTTTCGATATGTGCTGGACTGAGCCGCTTCTGTCGAACTCGCAGGCGAAGCAAATACATTGAATATGCATATGCACTTCGCGCCCCCCCCCTAAAGGTCGCCGTTTGCGCAGTGCGACCAACCACAATAAGCCCAACAGGTTGACCAGGATGGAGCCTACAAAACTATACGGCAAGGCGAACAATAGCCTTGATGAGGTGTACTTGGTGCAGAACCCTGCACTCGGTGCGATTCTGATGTGGGAGTTTGTTAAAGGGTTCGTCCGTCAGAGCGCCGGTCGTTTGCCGGAGCTGCCTTTACTCTTCGCTGTGTTACCGATTGTGTTTAACGAAACGCTCAGGACAGTAATGTCAGGGACAAATCCCTCTTCCGGATTGCGACTGTTCGCATCGAAATTCTCCAGGGATCAAGAGGTGCTTCTGACATTGCAACGAAGGATGCTGATGCTGCGACCCACGTCCCTGTCCAGTTTGTCTATCGCACTTGAGTGCGGTTTGCTGACACTCAACGTAACTTCCGCTTCAGTTGACTGCACGACCAAGCGATATCCCTCAAGGACTCCACTGGCTGTCAGGGAGCTTGGGAAGCACGCTGACAAGCTAGGCGGGTGGTGTGGTTCGCTAACTCTTCAGGAAGTCCAGGCTGCACTACGGATAGGTTTTTAATGAAACTCCAGATCATAAAATTGATTTTGTGGCCAAAAAACGGCCTTCAGTATCGAGAGTTGACGTTCACGCCCGGAGCAGTGAACGTGATCAGCGGTTCGTCAAAGGCAGGGAAGTCGGCGGTTATTCCGATCATCGATTACTGCCTAGCCTCGGAAAAATGTGGGATTCCTGTTGGAACTATTCGCAATACCTGCGGGTGGTTTGGTCTGCTCGTGGATACGGACGAAGGACTCAAGCTTTTCGCACGTGCTGAACCGGGCAAGCAACGATCAACGGATGATATGTTCGCCCTGGAAGGTGATCAGATTTTTATACCTGAAAGGATTGAGGGCAAAAACACAAACCGAAGCAGTGTGAAGGACATCCTGAACAGGTTGTCGGGCCTGCCGAATCTTGGTTTTGGAGACGACGTTCGCTACGGATTCAAAACCCGTCCGAGCTTCCGAGATTTGATGGCGTTCACCTTCCAGCCGCAAAACATAGTGGCTAACCCTGACGTCCTTTTCTACAAGGCTGATACCACCGGCCACCGTGAGAAGCTCAAGGACATTTTTCCGTTCATTCTGGGTGCCGTCACCTCTCAAACGCTGGTTGCATCTTGGGAAATGAAAGATCTTGAGCGTCAGCAGAAGCAGCTGCAGTCAGAGCTCAAAACGCTCGCTGATGCATCTGCGCGGTTGCGCTCCGAGGCTCGCAGTTGGTATTACCAAGCTCGAGAGTACGGGCTAGTACCGAACAATGCGGTGCTCTCGGAGGATTGGACTACCGCGATTCAGCAGCTCAGTTCGATCCTGCAGAAAACCTCTCGCGATGCAGCACCCAAGTTCGAGGCGCTTCAGGCTTCGATCACGACCATTGGCGAATTGAGAAAGCGGGAAGACGTCATCGCCGCGAACCTGTTTACCGGTCGTCAAAAGCTTAACGAGCTGACCCGCATTCGGGGGGATGCCAACGCTTACCTCAAGGCGCTTGATACCATGAAAGAGCGGCTGTCGCTCTCGACGTGGCTGAAAGACTTAGTTGTCGAGCAATCGTCCCCCTGTATTCTGGGATCACAAACTTTGTCAGCGTCTAGTGAATTAGACGCATTGTGTAAGGCACTGCATGGCATAGAGACGCTCTCGGAACAAACGCCCGTGGTATCTGCTTCGGTTGAAAGTGAGCTCGTCCGGCTACGCAGCGCGGTGCGCATCGATGCTGAGGAGCTCGAAGCAATTAAAACAGAGATCAAGGCCATTGAAGCCCTCGACACTCAGGCCAAAGGTCAGGCTCTGCGCCAGTCCGACATCGATCGATATCTTGGTCGGCTCCAGGAGGCTGTTCGGAACTATGAAACGGCGCAACAGGACGAGGGCTTGGCAAAACGGCTGAATGAGGTTGAGAACAAGATAGCAGCCCTAGCACCATCGATTTCTGTTGACCAAGTGCGAGATAAAACTCGCAAGATCTTGAACACACTGAGTGATTACTGCGCCCAGATAACGCCGGTTCTCGATGCCGAGTGGAAGGATGCCCGAATCGGTCTATCGATCACTGACCTTGCGATCAAGGTGCGCCATGATGGGCGTGATGATTTTCTATGGGAGATCGGTAGTGGCGCAAACTGGCTCGCATACCATGTCGCGATGTTGCTGGCCTTGCAGAAACTGTTCTTGGCCAAGAAAACCGTTGAGCATCCAGTACCTCACTTTCTGATTTTCGACCAGCCTAGTCAGGTGTACTTTCCAGTAAAGCGCGCCGCCCAGACTGACGAGGAGCATGAGCTTGACGACGAAGACCGAATAGCCGTGCGCAAGGTTTTCAGAGCCTTGGCTACAGCAGTCAACAGCTCGGAAGGTCGCCTACAAATTATCGTTCTCGACCATGCCGATGAAGGTGTTTGGGGCGGGATTCCTAACGTGGTACTCACTGAAGAATGGCGCGATAAGAAGCTCGTACCACCTTGGTTTGAGTTACCTAGCTCCTAAGTTGTAAGTAGCCGCAAGAATGTTGGTTTTCGCATGCATTTGAGAACCTTGATCCCATGAAATTGAGTACCTATCGCATGTCTCTTGATATCGATGATATGTCAGCTAGATCTCTTCAGACCGCTCCTCCTGAGTGTGACTATATCCATCCTTTATGAGATAGAGCATTTCGCTGCTCCTAGGCCGCGGGGACAGGGGAAACGCCTTAGCTCCTTCCCACCGGCTAGCAGCGCATCTCAAATACAGGCGTTTGGTGCTTCAAAGCGGTTAAAGTGAGCAGTGGGCTCCGACCATATAAAGCAGCATTAGGGAAGATAACGAGTTATGGACAAGGCTACTGATATTCTGCTTTACGTTGCACTTAGCGAAGAGTTTAACGTTGTCATCGAGATGCTTGGGCCAGACTTCAAGCCACAAGAGCTGGTCGGACTTGCTCTCACAGGCTTCTTCGGCAAGATCGAGTCGCCTGCTCTTAACAAAAGCTTTGAGGTGGCGGTATTTGCGGCTGGGAAGATGGGCAACACTCGATCAGCCACGCTTACTTCGGCTCTCATCGAGAAGCTGAATCCTTCCAATATTGTGGTTCTGGGCATAGCAGGATCGCTAGCCAATGACATGGAACCGGGTGATGTTTTTATACCGGACTCCGTCAATGAGTACATGGCGAACTCTGCGACCCATGGAGAAGGCCAGACCTGGAGCTTTACTACGTCAGGCAACCAGTTTCAAAGCTCGTTACGACTGCTCAATAGGTTTCAATTATTTGCACATACCAGCGCCGACCATTACAAGCTGTGGCAGCAAGACACTCAGAAAGTCAGGGGTGAGCTCATTTCAAAAGAAATTGAACTCGCCCTTACGAGTAACGAACTGACCCTTCGAGGCACCTGCAAGCTCTTCGCCGGTGATGATCGCAAACTGGCAAGCGGGCCTGCTGTAGGTAAGGGAAAGGGATTTGTGGACTGGATCATCCGCGAACATGATCGAAAAGTAACGGCCTTAGAAATGGAGTCGGCGGGTGTGCATGATGCAGCAATCGTGCGTACTCCGGCCCCACGCACCGTGGCCATACGAGGCATCTCTGACTACGCTGACGCGCGAAAAGAAAAAATTGAAGGGGCCGCTAAAGGTAAATTTCGAGATTTATCTGCTAGAAACGCTATGTCGTTTTTTATTCACACTGTTCGAGCTGGGCTCTTCGGGGCCGAGGCAGAATTAGCGCAGCTCGCGCAGCCATCATCTTCAGATGTTCCACTCAGTTCTCGCGTGAAATCCGTCTTCGTCATTGGTGGTCAAACCGGTGAAACAGCTGATGCTGATGCTGAGCTTCCACGCTTGCATCAAGCCTCGCTGTCGCTTGGCCGCGTTCTCGCTAAAGCAGGAGCACAGCTGATAGTTTGCAGCCCGTTTCCTGATTCGGTCGACTATTACGCAGCGCTTGGCTATTCGGACGCTAAAAGTGGTGGAGTAATCCAGTTCCACAGTCCCACTCATTCAAGGGTTGAGGAAAAGCGGCATCTTTTACGTAAAACCCTGGGGAGGCCCGGCCTCGTAATTCAGGATTGGAATTACCCTGGCCCAGAGAGCAATGAAGAAGACGCATGGTTCCAGCCTTGGTTTCTGGCCCAGATTCAGGCGCTGGAAAAGGCTGATGTAGTTGTTGCTCTAGGAGGAAAAGTCTCGCAAACAGCTAGTACGATTTTGCATCTTGCTGAGGCGAAAGGCATCCCGATCATTCCATTCGCATTCCTTGGAGGTGTAGCGCAACGAGTATACGACCGTCGCGATTGGTCACGCCTTTATCCAGGTTTTGATCCTAGTATTTTGAAGGACGTTGACGGCATTGATCATACGATTAAGATCGCTAATCAACTGCTCGTGGATCGGATGCAGATAGGAGAATCATCAGAGCGCCCGAAGGTGGTTTTCATCAGTTTTGCTCATCAGGACGCCGAGATGGCGAATGTCCTGCGCGCCGCCCTAGTAAGCGTGGGCATTGAGGTCTTGGTTGGTGATGACGAGATCCGTCCAGATCAGATGATCTCCGCGACAATCGAGCAAGCGGTGCTCCGCAGTGATGTTTGTGCTGTCCTTTGGAGCCGCAAGTATGCTCTGAGCCCCTGGTGCTACGATGAGCTGAGTATGGCGATCAACAGGAAAGAGTATGGCAAAATCAAAGTATGGCTTTTCAACCTAGATGACTCTCCGATTATCCCGGCTCCGGCGCGCAGACTGCCTGCTGTCTCCGTTAGGAACGCCCAGGCTATGCAACAATGTGTACGTGAGCTATTGGAGAAATTGCCCGCAGACTGAGGAATCGGCCAGTTCACATATTTGGGCCCGCCATCTTTCTTGTGCCAAAGCGGGCGAATGGGTGGGCCGCATCCATGTAGGCCAAAAATCAGTCTTAAACCACGGATTAAGATTCGTATATGAAGTTGTTCAGCAAGATCAGAGCGCTTCTGATGTTGGGATGGGCGATCGGGTGGATATTGCACCCACGTAGCGCAGACCTTTGCAAGCGATAATCCGCGTAGCAGAATACTGGCCTCAATATGAAAGTTGAGTATGGAGCAGGCATTAGTGATTGCCCAATCTTGGAGGCACTGACCGCACGGTTAGCCCACCAAACGACACGCTGGCATCCACATAGCGCAATGCCGACTTCATGTCCTTCCAGCCCACATAGCTCATCAGTCCTTTGATGTCCCACCCATTGGAAGACGCCCAAGTTGCAAAGCCTCGCCGCATTGAGTGGCTGCTATACAGTTCCGCTGGCAATCCTGCCTCTTTGAAAATGCGGCGTAGCACGGGAATCAGGCTATGCGGCTGCAAAGCTTTCCCTGATAGATTGCCCCAGCGATCAATCCGCTGGAACACAGGGCCTTTCGCTATACCGGCAACTGTTATCCAGTTGATGTAGGCCTCCACGGGGCAAAGCATTGTAAGGGCCGGCGTCTGGAACGTGGTTCCTTCATGCTGGCGATCACCCTTGGTGTAAGGCAGAAAAAAGGTAACTCCTTCACCACTTATGGCTTGGGTATCCTCGACCGTTAGCCTGGCCAACTCATCACCACGAAATCCACGCCAAAACCCAATCAAGATAATCGCCACCGAGCGACGATGACGCACCAGCGATTTGTAATCTCCCCGTTCAATCGCAGCTGCAGCTTCCTCTGCAAGCCATGTGACCGCCTGCTCCAGGTGCTTCAGTAGCAGCGGGGCGGCCTGTTTCACCTTTGCGGGGTGAACGACCCTGATGCCCTTGATCATCTGGCGAACATTAGGCGTCTTGGTTGGATCGGGGAAGCCTTGGGTGATGTGCCATTGCGCAAGGGCCGCCAAACGCTGCTTCAGAGTGTTGATCGAGAGCTTGTCGGCGTACTCCGCCAAGTAGCGAACGACGCCCGCGCCAGTCGTGGGGAGGTACCCGCCCCAAGTCACTTCGAAGTGCTCGATCGCCGCCCGGTAACTCTTTCGTGTGTTCTCCCGGGTACCGGCGCTGAGGTACCGATCTGCCTTTTCCATCGTGCTTTGCCTTCAAAATCGGAGCGTTTCTGCCATCCCGCGCCATATTGGGGTTTTCTGCGCGCGATAAAGATTCAAGAAGCCATAAAGCACTATTATAGCTTTTTAATTCTTTGACTTTACATCCACAAAATTGGTGTTAGTGTGTCACGTAATTACATGACACGTAACACAGTACGAAATCGTAGGAGTTCACATGGCTCGTGGCGGCATTAACAAGGCGGTGGTGCAAAAAGCAAGGCAGTCTCTGCTCGCTAGGAGTACATACCCAAGCATCGATGCCGTGCGTGTGGAACTGGGGAATACCGGGTCGAAGACAACCATTGCCCGGTACCTGAAGGAGATCGAATCCTACGATCCACGCCCACTATCGTCCCGCGAACGCATGGGTGAAGAACTTTCGGCAATGGTTGAAAGCCTTCTGGATCGACTCATGGAGGAGGGCCACGAGTCGATCGAACAGTCCCGATCAGCCTTTGATATTGAGCGTGTAGAGCTCCAGGCGCAGATCGCCAGCCTGCAAACTGAACTGACCGCAGCGCGTAGGCAGCTCGACACTCAGCAATCAGCTATTGAGGCTCAGACCGCAGACCTAAAAACCACGCAGTCCTCGCTTCAGGCAGAACTGACGCGCAATGCCGGGCTTAATCAACGGTGTACCGACCTGGAAGCCTTGGTCAGCGACAGGGATAAACAGATCCATTCCCTAGAGGAGAAGCATGTTCATGCGCGCGGTGCTTTGGAGCACTACCGGCAGTCCGTCAAAGAGCAGCGGGATCAGGATCAACGCCGGCATGAATCCCAACTCCACGAGGCTCAAGTGGAGAAGCGCAAACTCCAGGAAACCTTGGTGCTAAAACAGGATGACCTAACTCGTTTAAATCGTGACAACGAGCGGTTGCTTGGAGAGTCCAGGCAGCAGGTGAAACTGCTGCACGGCCATGAGGCGCACATACAGACACTGACTGGCGAGATCCAGGGGCTGAAGCTGGCGGAGGCGAAATCCGCTGGAGTTACTGAGCAGCTCCAGGAACAGATCGCCACGCTTCGACAGGACGCCACGGCACTGAATGAAGCAGCAGCCAAGAGCGGCGAGCGCGAGCAGGAGGCAAGACTGTTGCTTGTCGCTGCCCAATCGGAGAATGAGCAACTCCGGCGACTGCAGGCTACCGAGGCTGAGGCAGAGGGAAGCGATTCGAACACCACATTTGCGCCTGCATCCGAGAGGCCAAAGACAGCCCCCACAAAACCGTCGAGGAAGTGACCATGAACAGAGCCACGCTCAAACCGATAGGCCCCAATGAAGAATGCTCCGCGCTTCAGTGGGCTCATCAGCGACTCACCTTGATGCTGGCGAACAGCACATTACCGCCAACTTTCATACAGCTCGACACCCGCACTCGATTGGAAACCCGAGCTAAGTCAGGCATCGAAGCGGCTGACTCGAGTAAAGCAAATTAGCAGCAGTGTGCCGAGCACCACCAGCGCATGTTCGAGGGACTTGAAAACCCTACATATTGGGTTATTATCAAGCAATGACCACTACATGCGGTGATTTGCATGGACATGCCAAGTATCGAACAAGAAGCATCCGAGCTATTACGCATGCTCTGGCGCGACCGATATCACCTGTGGGGCGATCAAGATATCACCCCGCTTCAGGCGCGTGATCCGAGGAAGGCGGCGTTAGCGTACGGCTTTGAATATCGGGAGCTTCCGAATCTTGGTGACCCCAAATTCATCCAAGGCGGCTCCGGCCCTAAGATTGCAGGTCTGATTGATCGCCAAGCGAACCGCATTGCCATCTCCCAAGAATTCCCTCCGACGGTAAAACTGTTCACGGGTGCTCATGAGATCGGCCACCTCGCCCTACATAAAGGTGAGGTTATGCATAGGGATCGAGCGTTAGATGGCCGTCCAGTCGGCGGGCCTCGAAACCCTGAAGAAAGGGAGGCTGATTTCTTTGCGGCTTGTTTTTTGATGCCTGCGAAGCTGGTCGCTGACCGTTTCAGGCGTCTATTCCTATGTGGAGACCAGCTTCACTTTAACGATACGGTCGCATATCACCTCGATGCGCATAACATTGAAGGTCTGCTGTATGCCTCGGCAGACTCCTTGGAACGAGAGCTGGCACTGGCGCGGTGCCAACGCTTCAATAATCTCAACGTCGTATCGCTTGCTACGCAGTTTGGAGTATCCGATTCGGCAATGGCGTTACGGCTCAAGGAGCTAGGTTTAGTACGCTGGCCTTAGCTTGGCGCTTGAAACTGGGCGCTAGGTATCGATCGGAGAGAAAGAGAGTGGCGGGCTGATATAGAACTGTACGCTCAAGCACCGCCCGACCATGCGGCAAAAACTTCCCGTCAGATGCTGATCAATCAATATTGCCGACCTACCTCGACCAGCAGCTCCAACGCCCTCATGCGCAAACGGATCGCTGTCTTCGAAACGTTAAAATATTCGCTCAGGGAATTGCACACAGCATGAAACTGGATGACGTTGTCCCTCTGACTGTCCAGATACAGATGGCCGTGACCACGGTTTCGGATGCCAAGATGCTGTAGTAACAACCCAAACGCAGCCTGAAAGTCCTCTTTAGGCATCAAGAGACATGAAGCAAACGTATTTGCTTGCCACTCCAACCGCTCGACTTCCCCTTTAGGGATGGTGATGAGCTGGCTCTGGTCAATGTCCTGCGCTCGGATGGCTTCTCGTGTCATGTAGCGTTTATGACCTAGAAAGTGATGTCCCAACTCATGGGCGAGTGTGAATCGGGCCAAGTGGGATTGGCTATCTGCCCCGAAGATTTTGATCTCAAACGGGTTGAACGTGATACTGCCGAGGGCTGAGCTCGAGTCCTCAATGAAGCTCACGGACAGTCCACTGACATCAGCTTCCCTGGACACTAGCTTAGTAAGATCGACCTCTCCCCGGATGTAGGAAATGGATTTTAAAGCCTGCAGCGCCAAGCGATCTATTCTGTCCCGCGAAATGAACGCGACCCTGGGTGTTTCGATAAGCGTGGGCTGACGAATCAGACTAAGATCGCTCTCTTTAAAAGCACTCTCAAGGTCGAGGCCTTTCCAGATGCCTTCCCAACCATCCGTAAAGCCGGCAGGAGTCACGGCATAGGCGCTATAAACGGTAGGCCGAAAATCCGCTTGGGTTAGGGCGTATTCGATCTCTGCGCGCTTACGGGCTCTAGCGCTCCGCGCCCCGGTTAGCAGGGCACGAGGAAGCTCCCATCGAAACTGAGATTGATCAAAGTAACGCAAGACACCGAAGCCTCGGTTCCGAGCAATGTTGAACGTGCCGGACTGAAACGCACTGGCGGACGCAAAAATACCCTTGGCATTGAAGCCGGCCACCTGACTTATCTTTGAACCAAATTCTTCGATGTCCCCCACGGGCACTTTGCCGCTGTAGTTCTTACATTCGATGAGCACAAGCAACGATGGGGTTTCGAAACCTGGCAGGAATACTTCGACAGAAACGTCAAAAATAATGAAGTCTTCTCGGTCACGCGAGTAGTAGCCCTTCTTCCTGAAAATTTTGCAGCACTCAGGTCGGAACGCATAGAAGCGACCTTCATTGATCTCACGAGACAGGAACTCAAAGACCTGCTCCTCGAATCGGTCGCCCTTGGCATAGGTGCTGAGCGCTTCAATTTCCATATGTGGGGCGGACTCCTCGGTAACGGATGAGAATTTCAGTCGTGCGTGAATAGATAGCGCTCGAGAAAAGGATTACCACCGGGCATGCTGGCTCTCAGCTCGGTACCATGATGGTCTTTTTTCCTACTTTTCTGTCAATGACCAGAAGGTTAACGCCCAGACGACCGCTGACGACATTGATAGTTTGGCCCGCCGACGTCATCTGCGTATCGCTAGATTTGGCTCCGCCTGATTCTCAAGGACACTCGTCAGGAAGCGATTATTTCAAAACCACACCTAGAGGCAATATGGCATCCTTGACTCTATATTGACTGTTGAAGTCGCACCCCCTGAATTATCGGAGTATTAACATGCAACGGACGCCTAACGAGCTCCTCAGCCGACTATTCGAGTACGCAGAGGAAAGCCTCAAGGAGCTTGATCCGTCGCGCTATCAACTATCGAGCTCTGTTAATGACGTGTATCCACCGACAGGCCTTCTAGGTCTTCCTGGGCTGCACTTCGATCTCCAGTTCCCAGGCGACAATGTCTGGCTGCAAATCGAACGGCTCGAAGAGTTACGTGCTCCAGCACCAGTTGATGGAAGCTATAGCTCCGTCATCAAAGCCAGCGACAATCCCACCAAGCCACCAGCGCTCTCTGAGCAGGTGCTCCTCCAGTTAATCCGCGAGCAGCAAGACAAAGATCCGGGTGGAGATATCGCCGCAGTGGAGTCCGAGGTACGCGCGCAAGCTTCGGCTGCTCTTACGGCGTATCTTGTCCTGTGGCACGAATGGGCTGAGCTTGAGAAACCACGTCGCAAGACCATTAGCCTCTATGGCGATATGTTTGCATTGATGCAGCAGATGGAGACGGGAAAATCTGCTCGCGAGCTGGTATGGGGCTTGGGCGTTAGCGCTTGGACGTTAACGATCAACGATGCGCAGCAGGGATTCAATTATCCATTGTTGACCCAAGCCCTCGACATCTCTTTGAACGAGGAGAGCATGGCGGTCGAAGTTCGCCCGCGTGCCACAGAGCCGATGATCGAGTTCGATGCGCTGATCAACGCCAATATACCTGGCGCCAGCGAGTGCGAAAGAGCTATTCGCGATCATCTAGGCAGACATGTCGACTCCCCTTTGAACCCATTCTTGCCATCGACCTTTGCTGACGTGCTCAAGCTCTCGGCCAGAAGCCTCGACAGCAAAGGCAAATATTTGGAGGTGATGGGAGATGGAGCCCAGGGCTTCCCGGAACCAGGTGACACGCTCCAGATAAGCGATGCGTGGGTGGTGTTTGCTCGCCCCAAACCCAGCAACTGGCTGATCAACGATCTTCGCAAGATCAGGGAGAAGCTTAAGGAATGTCTCGAGCTTCCTGCCGGCCCACTTGCGTTGGTGACCCCGGCCTCGAATATTGCAATCGATTACCAGCACGTTAACTTCCGCGGGCTTTCCAGCCGAAGCATGGATGGATCTAGAGCTGAACCCAAGGAACTGTATTTCCCCCTTCCATACAATGACGAGCAGGTAACTATCGTTCAGCGTCTGGAGCACGCACCAGGGGTTGCCGTTCAGGGCCCTCCTGGTACCGGCAAAACCCATACGATCGCCAACATCATTTGCCACTATCTGGCGACTGGCAAACGTGTCCTAGTTACCTCTCGTGGCGAGCAGGCCCTGAAGGTACTCCAGTCGAAAATACCGGCTGAGGTTCGGCCTCTGACAGTTGCGCTGCTGACCAGTGACCGCGAGGGTATCCGGCAATTCCAAGGCTCGATTGAGGCTATCCAACACCAAGTTTCGCAAATCAATCCATCACTTGCTCGGAGTGAGATTGATCGCCTGCACCAGTCCATTGATCTTGCTCATACCGAGCTGGTGAGGCTTGATCGACGCGTCAATGAGATTGCCCTGAATCAGCTTTCCGATATCCAGGTAGGCGATGCCAAGTATCGTGCGGAAGAGCTTGCTGAGCTTCTGATGAAGGGCGGCGACCAGTACGCCTGGTTTGACGACGAACTTTCGTTGTCTCCCGAACACTCGCTGCCTTTTGACGATGAGTTCGGTAGGGGCTTAAGACAGGCCCGTCGCGACCTCGGGCGTGACCTTGTCTACATCAATTCCAGTCTGCCTGAAGTTGAGCAATTACCGGCAGCTGCGGAGATCGGCAAGCTCCACAGCTCACTCTGCCAGCTAAAGTCGCTCGAATATGCTCTAGGTCAGGGGGATCTCATACCCCTGAAATCCGACAGTGAAGCCGTTGTCGCTGCCGCCAAGAATCTAGATTTGGAGCTGGGTCATTGCGAAGAAAAGCTTGTGGCGCTGCACGACGACGGGGACTGCGAAATTCTTTGGTCGCAGGAGCTGCGACTCAAGGCGGCAGGTGGACGGTACGACAGTGAAATCTCAGTCCTAGTAGGCATGCTTCCAGCCGCCCAGGCCTTGATGCAACGGCGCAAGGTCATGCTGGAAAACTTTGTTGAATTCCCAGAGGAAGCCTTGGATTGCGAGAAAACATCTGAGGCCGTGGATAGAGCTACCGAAACAGGAAAGCCTTTTGGTCTGATGAGCTTCGGAGCATCCCAAGCCAAGACACACGTCAGCAATGTCCGGATCAATGGCTCAGCGCCAAAGTCTGCCGAGCAGTGGAAGATCGTCCAGGACTACCTGAAGCTTTACGCGGACGTGAGATCCTTCACTGCGCGTTGGAACCCTCTGGCCGAGACACTGGGGATTCCGCGACTTCAAGCGGGAACGGCACATCTGCGGCAACTGGAGATCACCGTTAGTACAGTTCAGGCTGCGCTCGAGCTCACCTCACTGTACGCCGAAAAAGTACAGCCACTCTGCGAGACGGTCTTCGCAGATGCGCCCGATAACATGCATAGGCTGACAATCGTCGAGATTCGTCGCCTGCGGGATCACCTCACTCAAAACCTTGCTCGATTAGATCTCAGCATGGCGGGCGCCTCACTCGCAATTCTGCAGGCCAAAGTCGCGGGCGACAGCCCAATCTCCTGCCGGCTTCGTACATTCGTTCTGGAGTGCCTAGGCAGCCCGGATCAAGATACGCATCGGGTCGTGTCCCAGTATGTCGACCTGCTGACAGAACTACAGCGGATCAGAGAACTCGGTGGCCTCCTGAATTATGTCAGGGAGGGCGCGCATCGGGTGATGACAGCTGGAGCGGAAAATCTTTCCGGTCGGTTGCTGACCGTTCCTGTTGAAAACGGAGCTGAAGACCTGGCTTTCCCAAGTAGTTGGAAGGAGGCGTGGCAGCATGCGCAAATACGCTCTCACCTGCAAAGCATCGAAGCGCGTCATGAGCTCGTCGAGCTAAATGGCAAGCGAGTAAAACTCGAAGCTGGCCTGGCACGTATGTATCGGGAAGTGGTGAGCCGAGCGGCTTGGCTGTCCACTAAAGCCAATGCCAGCCCGATGGTACTGCAAGCATTAGCCGGCTACTCGACAGCGATACGCAAGATAGGGCAGGGGACAGGGCCGAACGCGGAGCGTTATCGCCGCGATGCTCAACAGTGCATGCAGGATGCTGCCGGCGCCGTGCCATGCTGGATCATGAGTCACGCCAAGATTTCCGAATCCATGCCGGCAGAAATTGGCGCCTTCGACCTGGTGATTGTGGATGAGGCAAGCCAGTCAGACTTATGGGCTTTGCCGGCTATCGTCAGGGCCAAAAAGGTACTGGTAGTAGGGGATGACAAGCAAGTTTCTCCCGATGGCGGCTTCAAATCCGGTAAGAGGATCGGCGAGCTTCGTAACCGGTTCCTGAATGACCAGCCCTATGGCGCCGACATGACGCCTGATAAATCGCTCTACGATTTGGCATCGCGAGTGTTCGCTGGCCACATGGTCATGTTACGTGAGCACTTCCGCTGCGTCCCTCCCATCATTTCCTATTCCAACCAGTTCTACGGCGGTGCGATTCAGCCCCTTCGAATCCCTCGACCATCCGAGCGCCTCGATCCACCTTTAGTGGACATTTATGTCAAAGACGGAGTGAGGAACAAGAAGGGCTGCAACAAGCTTGAGGCAGAAGCCATCGTTGAAGAAATCCAGGCACTGATCAATGACGACAAGTATGCGGGTCGCTCGATTGGAGTGGTGACACTGTTGGGGGGCATGGAACAAGCCAAATTCATCGATTCGCTAGTACGGGAACGATGCCCGGCCGTGGAGCTCCACGCTCGCGAATTTGCGTGTGGTGACGCCAGCACCTTCCAGGGAAGCGAGCGCGACATCATCTTCATTTCTATGGTCGCAGATCCGGAGAACTGCCATCCGCTTTCAGGCATTGCTGCTGAACAGCGGTTCAACGTAGCCGCAAGCCGTGCACGCGATAGGATGTACCTGATTCGATCGGTGACCCTGGATCACCTTTCCCTGAAAGATGTTCGTCGTACACTCCTGGAGTACTTCAGCAAACCACTCACAGAGCAGGAGGTCGATCAGGATGGCCTCATCAAGCTTTGCGAGTCTGGATTTGAGCAGCAGGTCTTCAGCAGACTGGTTGAACGGGGCTACCGCGTCATCCCGCAGGTGAAGAGTGGGGCATTCAGGCTCGACATGGTCGTCGAGGGAGCCAACGATAATCGTCTGGCAATCGAGTGTGATGGAGATGCTTTCCATGGCCCCGATCGCTGGGAGGCAGACATGAATCGCCAACGTATCCTCGAACGTGCAGGCTGGACGTTTTGGCGTTGCTTTGCCTCGTCTTGGAGCATGCATAAAGAGGAAATCTTCGAAGAACTTCTGCAGCGCTTGGTGGAGCTCGGGATCGAACCAACCAATGCCCTGGAGAAGATTCCAGCCGTAGTAGAGCTACGGGAATGGTCAACCGCTGGTAGCACATCCCTGGATGAAGAGGAGGAAGACTTCGGCGGCCAGGCAGGCCTACCGAGTATCGATGAGGAGCAGCAATCCTTAGCGATCTGAAGAGTTAACTGACTGCGCGCAGGATGCTTTTACGCGTGGTTAGTTCCAAGCCAGCTGGTTCGACGTACTAGCTGGCGATGGAGATAGAGCTTCGTGGTCGAGGAAACCAGGGCGGGTAATCGCGGTGCTATCATCGGCATCCGCAGGTATCAACCATGCTGTCGAACCTACCACCTGCATACATAACCAATCCGAGTACGACGGGCACTCTACCCGTGACAGCTTTCAGTGCTTTCCAAGGTAGATTTATGGCTATTGAATTAAGTGAAGAGGAAATGCGAAAGGCACTCTTCGGAGCCAGTGTGGATCCGGTGACGCCTAAGGCAACAACACCAGTAGTTGATACAACATCTACCCCACTGAACGAGCCCCATGAAAGACAGGACACCGTTTCCCCCTTACGATAAGGGATAGGCAAACGGTTATGTTTATGACTAATAGCAACGACAAGAGTGGGGAGCTTTTGGGCCAGGAGCGGCGGCGCCGCTGGAGCCCGGAGCAAAAACTGGCCATGGTTCGCGAGAGTCTTGAGCCAGGGCAAAGCGTTTCGGTGGTCGCTCGACGCAACGGCATCAATGCCAACCAGCTGTTCCTATGGCGCAAGTTATATCAGGACGGCAGTCTGTCGGCGGTCAGTGCCGGTGAAGCCGTTGTGCCCGCCTCGGAGTTGAGCGATGCGCTCAAGCAGATCCGTGAACTGCAACGGATGCTGGGCAAGAAAACGATGGAAGCAGAAATCCTCAAAGAGGCCGTGGAGATCGCCCGGTCGCGAAAATGGATTGCGCACTCACCCTTGTTGCCGGGGGACGACCAGTGAAGCTGGTCAGCGAATGTCTCGGTGTGGCGCGCTCGCAATTAACGGTTCGAATCAAGCAATCGGTATCGCTCAAAGTACGGCGCCGCAGGCCTGTGGACGATGCTGATCTGGTGGTTGAAATCCAGCAACAGATCAGCGAACTGCCCAGCTATGGCTACCGTCGTGTTTGGGGATTGCTGCGTCGTGCCCGTGAAACCCAGTCGCTGCCGGCGATCAATGTGAAACGGGTTTACCGGGTCATGCGCGATCACGACCTGCTGTTGACGCGGCGCATCAAACAGCCCGGCGTGCCGCGTCGGCACGAGGGTCGTATTGCGGTGCAAACCAGTGATACGCGTTGGTGCTCGGACGGCTTTGAGTTCCGCTGTGAGGACGGCGCCAAACTGAGCGTGACCTTCGCCCTGGATTGCTGTGACCGCGAAGCCATCGGCTGGGTCGCGAGTCCGACCGGGTACAGCGGCGATGACATCCGCGACTTGATGCTGGAGAGCGTAGAGAAACGCTTCGGTGATCAACTGCCTGCAACGCCGGTTCAATGGCTAAGCGACAACGGCTCGGCGTACACCGCCGAACAGACACGCCTGTTTGCTCGACAGATCGGTTTGCAGCCGGTGACCACCCCGGCGCGCAGCCCGCAGAGCAACGGCATGGCCGAGAGCTTCGTGAAGACGATCAAACGTGACTACGTTGCGCACATGCCCAAGCCGGATCGAGAAACGGCGCTGCGCAACCTGGCAATTGCCTTCGAGCATTACAACGAGCAGCATCCGCACAGCGCCTTGAACTATCGCTCACCGAGGGAGTTCAGGCGCTTGGCAGCAGCATCAATTTGACGGGGAGTTGGTGTCCGGTTTTGTAGGGGCAAGTCCACCCACCAACACCGAGTCCAGCCACCAGCCCGAAGAAAATTACTGGTTACCATACGTCTAAGCTACGTGTGACTTTGCATGTATCGAAGGTGTATGACGGTGAAGTCGAAGTCTTTGTTCACGACTCGAGCAGCCTGAGCAAGCTGGTAGCCGAGCAGGAGGCAAAGGCAGCAGCGAAGAAGCAAAAATACAAATACTTGGAATTGGTGTCTGTTGAGCCAATTTCGAAGTAGCCTGAAATCATGATAGGTGAGAGTTTTAGCCCATGGCTTAGGAAGCCAAGTGCGCAGATTAGCATGCGATGGTTGCGATAAAGGCCGTCGCACTGAAGACAACACCTAAAGTGGATCGCCTCGATGCTGTTGAAGCTACCTATGTCTACTGGGTAGATGCTGCGAAAAAGTGATGGACTATCCCCGCCGTGTCCGCATGGACAGATTTTCTGCAGCTTGTTGTGGCACTGCACATCTAACCATTCTTGCTATGTGGGCTACAGCGGTATCGCGGCTAGTCCGAGCCTGCAGCCGAGTACCCTAGGATCCAGATATGTCATTCGCAAACGCGCATCAGGCAGCGATGAAGCTGCAAAGCAAGAAGGGGCGCTGCCTACATTTCAGTGATGGCATACAATGCAATGAGATCATCTCAGCCCACTCCATACAGAAGCGAGGGCAACTGGGACTGATTGCTGAAGATGGTCATGTGTATCGACTCAATGCCGACCTGTCGACCCTGAAGGAAACGGGAGGCAAACCACTACCAAAAAAAATTGGGGTGAATCGCGCGTCTACGTTCCCAGGGATGTGCAAGCAGCATGACAACAAACTTTTCTCACCCATTGATGATCGTCCCCTTTCCGTCGATCCCCAACAGGTGGCGTTGTACGCTTACCGCAGTATCTGCCGAGAATATTTTGTCAAAGAGAACGCATCGAAGACCCTCATTGAGATGCTCGAGCACCCAGGACTGACACCTGAACAGCGCCATTTTCTGATCGGTGCGGCCTATGGACAGTCCCTTGGTTTTGAGCGACTCAAGCGCCACAAACTAATATACGATGATTGCCTAGCTGCCAGCGATTTTACCGAGCTGAAATTCATCATCTTTGGCTCGACGTCTCGATGGTCGATACAAGCCTCGGGGCTGATATTTCCTGATTTTGATTTTCAAGGGCACCAACTACAGAACTTGGGGCCCGAAACCAGTGATCTGGATCTTCTGGTCTTCTTTACGGCTCCGACAGAATACGGTTGGGCGTTTGTTCTGGCATGGCATGAATCAAGCAATCTGAGCTGCCAGCGACTCGTTCACTCCTTAGCGAAATCAGGACGCAGTGGAGCAAAAATTGAGGACATGCTGCTCAGATTCTCACTCGCGTGTTGCGAGAACCACGCGATCCGGATCTCCTGGTGGAACTCGCTACCCGCAGTAGCGAAAAATCAGGCCTTAGATTTCATGGCGTTCATGGCGGATCCTACATTGGGGATACGCGCTGACTACCTAATGGCAGGTTGCGAGGGGCTGGCGGATTGGTCATTTGACAACGTTCGAGATGTAAGTTGAACCGTACAAATGGTCAGAAAATACATCAGTCATGGGCCGACGTATCGCTTCTAACCCGATCAGAGCTCGCAGAGGAAGGGGCGACCTTCACGGATAGCCGAGCATCGTCGGCGTTGTCTTCCAGAATCTTCGCAACGAGTCCGGCAGGGGCTTTTGGCTTCTTCTGGGGCTCAGCCTGCGGCGTAGTAACTCCCTCACTTACCTCAAAAGCTGGTGCCTCCGATGGTTTATTCGTGGGCGAGGGCAGGGGGTCGTCACGCGGCAATTCGATGTAGACGATCTTGTCGTAAGCAAGCACGAACGGCTTCGTCGTTTTTACCTTTGATGTTTGCGAACTGTTGGATGGGCTTTATCAAGTGGTCGAGCAGGACTTTCCTTCAGCTTCCGAGCTGTGGCCCAGTCCAATCACCATAGACGTCGAATGGCGATGCCGACTGGGCACAAGTTGGTTGAATGGTTCGCGTCAAGCATGTCCCAGGTGTGCGCCCTCAAAGCCTGTCGGCGGTTGGCCTAGAGCCAGTTCCCCAAAGCTTACAGCTTAACGTATGAAATATGTTTGTTCTCACTAAACCATTTAGGAGGAGCCAATCCTGAGCTGATTCACAACACTGAATTATTCTAGCTGCACGCATAGAAAAGTTGGCATGGTCAGAATTGGACTCTATAAAAAACGGCTTCCATTCGGGGTTTGAAATCAACACAGACGGATCGTCAGTTTTAATAAACCTTCTGACTCGCCTATTACATACCCAAGACTCAGGCGGCCTAGAGCAAAAGTTATAAAAAGCGATTGCATCATCCTCCAACAGCTGTGATGGCGGTGAGTCGCGCACAAGCAGTGACCAAAGCAGGAATTTTTCATATGCTATAGACTTAAGCAATGATGCGCGTGAGCCAACTCCGGATAAAAACCTTATGAATTTAATAAGCTCCGACAGATATTCATCGCACACAACTAGATCTCTCTTCGACCCTAAAAGCTTGAATAGGTTATCAAAATCAACATACCACGCAATCCTACTTGCATCTACAGGATATCTAAATAGTGGAAGGGGAACGAATATTCCCTTTTGGCTTTCTAATTCGGCTCCAATTAAATTTTGCTCTTGATCAAAGCTTCTTATTGCATGCTGAATCTTTTCATAATACAAAGAGCTTTTATCCAGCCCGGTGTCTTTGGGATAGAGATCGATATCTTCTTCTAAATCAGAGCATCTTTTGGATAGCTGCTGCAACAACTTCGGAGCTGATATCCCTAATGCCTTGACCCGAGGGAGTCTCGCTCCCCAATCATACACCGTGTCGCGATTAGCCTGAGCATCCCAACCCTTTGAAGGAAATAATGGGCCTTTCTCTTGTGCATCTAGAGCCGGAGAAAGGCCCAGATGAGTTTTGTAGCGACTAAAATAGTGATTAAATTCTTCTGGGAGAACTCGTCGGACTTCAAATTGGGGTGATTTAGCTAAGATTTCAAATCGCCCTTCAGGTAAATATTTAAAATTTTCCATATGAAGGTAATCTGACAAGTTCGCGAACGCCGGAAGTGATGTTTGAAGATAGTATGCACAAACAAATACAAATAGCTGTTTCTCATGCCTACCCCTTGGTGATGTGGAGCCCGAGATTATTTCCAAATATTTCGCAGCTGCAGCCTCGAGTTTGCCAGGATCCACCGGCGCCTGTTGTGCTCGTACTCTTGCGTGCCTCGGAATGCGAACTGTCCGCCCGAAAAATACTTTGTTGATAGAAAAAAAATGGTTAATAAGTGGGCAGCACCACACCGAGTCATTTTGCTGACACCTGAATGGGCGCCAAGAGTCATTATTAGTGGTACCTTCCCGCGAGTGCAAAAATCTTTTCCCTATTGGCGCAATCCAGCTTTCCGGCGGTGATTCAAAAAAATCTAGAAATATTAATAATTCGCCACTCTCGATATCAAGCAACGATTTACGTTTGACCAAAAAGCACCAGAGAAGAAGCTTCTCGATTACCGATTTATAATCCTTCAGAGCACCGCGTCGGGTATTCGCTATCAGCTTCAAGTAGTCACATACCAACTGATGGCTTTCTACCGCGCCAACTATGCTTGTGGAGCACAAGAAATCAGATATGAGGGAACGTTCCTCAGGATTCTCGCTGGCATGAGCGCACAAAAACGACGTCGCCTGTCCGAATAAAGGGGCAGGGTATAAATACTTCATAACATCAACTCACCATGACGCCGCTGGTCAATCTTAATTTAATGACTAATTTTTAAAGATCAAGCTAGGTTGATCAAATAATCGACCAGTTAATTTTTTGAAATTTACAACTATCGACGCTAAGGCGCGCAAGGGGCTTTTCGGGGGTTTTTCAACAGGTTGGAAGCTCGGGGGCGAAATCGTCCATTCTTCTTTTTGAAACTGATAACGAACAGACGCAAAAATGACCTTTTGTGAATTAAAACAACAGATTAGCAAAGATTCCACCGTCCATTTAATTGCCGTAATCACCACAGCCGGCAACCCCATTTACGGGCATAACTTTCTGTTTTGAATACCATTTCCTGAGCGCTGAATCACCATCCAGTTAATTCGCAGCGTTCACAAAAGTGGTGGCGCGTAACCTCAAGCACAAGTATAGAAAGTTCCACCCTGACACATCATTTAACATAATATACATTATGCGTAATGTCGCATTGCGTATTCAGGGGCAGTGCCCGTGAGATTTCAGCAGGCAAAACCCCTGTCTTGCTCAAACCTGAGCAAAGCCACCATCGACAAACATTTCACTGCCCGTCATGAAGCTGCTCTCATCCGACGCCAGGAACAATGCGGCGGCTGCGACTTCTTCCGGCTTGCCGATACGACCCAACGGAACCTGCGCCGTCATGTCGTCGATGATGGCTTCCTTTTGTCCCGTGCCTGACAGCGCCAGGTCCAGGCCTGGTGTCGAGATCGGGCCTGGTGACAGCACGTTGACGCGAATGCCGCTGCCTTTCAGATCGAGCGCCCAGCTTCTGGCGAAATTACGCAGCGCAGCCTTGGTGGCGCTGTACACGCTGAATGCCGGTGTGCCCATGGTGCCGGTGGTTGAACCGGTCAGGATCACTGAGCTGCCAGCGTGCATCAGTGGCAACGCGTTTTGCACGGTGAACAGCGTGCCTTTGACGTTGATGCCGAATGTCCGGTCAAACGATTCCTCGGTGATCGATCCGATCGGCTGGAAATCCCCCAGGCCCGCGTTGGCGAACAGCACGTCAACGCGGCCCTTGTCGGCTTTGATTTGAGTGAAAATGCGCGCCAGGTCGTCGAGTTTTGAAATGTCACCCTGGATGGCGATGGCTTCATGGCCAATCAGTGCAAGCGCCTTGTCCAGTTCATCCTGCCGACGTCCTACGATCACGACCTCTGCGCCTTCAGTTGCTAAGCGAATGGCGGTTGCCAGGCCGATGCCGCTGTTGCCGCCGGTAACTACTGCAATTTTGCCGATGAGCCTGCTCATGGTGAGCTCCAATGAATAAGGTTGAGGCCCAACTGTAGATCTGCGCTATTCTTTTGAATAGTATGCACCTTTTAGTAAGTACCCCCTCGGAGCCTTCATCATCATGGCTAACAACTCATTCAACTGTGGCCTGGAAGCTGCGCTGGCGGTGATTGGCGGCAAATGGAAACCCCTGGTTCTGTTCAACCTGGCGCAGAATGTTCATCGATATGGCGAATTAAGACGCGCGATTGGCGGCGTGACTGACAAAGTGTTGATCCAGCAACTCAAGGAGTTGGAGCGCGACGAGATCATTGCTCGTGTGGACTTTCACGAGATACCGCCGAAGGTCGAGTACTCCCTCACGCCCTTCGGCCAGTCCTTGGCTACGGCGCTGGGCGGGCTGTGCCAATGGGGTACGCAGCATATGCAAACGGTTGAGCGCATCGCCGAACGACGCACGTCTGCCCTCTCCCGATCCTGAGCCCCTGCCTGATATCCAACTCAACTAAATGACTATTTAGTTGAGTTAAATCAATAAGTTAGAGTCTGAATCGATCGACGGACTGTGACAGCTGGCCTGCCAAGCTAGACAATTCGTCCGTCGTCGACGCCGTCTGGCCGATTACGCGACTGTTGCTCTCTGACATCTGCGCAATCTTCTCCACCTGATGGGCAATTTCATTGCTGGCCAGGCTCTGCTCCCCGATGGTTCGGGATATATCGTTGACCATCTCGGTGGTATTCAAGGTGGCCTGGAGAATCTCACGAATTGAGCGCTCCACATCAGCGGTCACCGCCATGCCCTTATCGACCTGAGCAACGCCCTCCTCCATGCTGGCGACGGCTTCGCGCGTGCTTTGCTGGATACGCCCTACCATGCTGGCAATTTCCTGGGTCGAGGCACTGGTGCGCCCGGCGAGGTTGCGTACTTCATCGGCGACCACGGCGAAACCGCGCCCCTGCTCACCGGCACGGGCGGCCTCGATCGCGGCATTCAGGGCCAGCAAATTGGTCTGGTCGGCGATTCCCTTGATCACCTGGATAATGCTGTAAATCGCCTCGGACTCCTTGTCCAGCGTGCGGATTACCTGGGCGGACTGTTGCGCGGAGCGGGCAATGCCGTCCATGTCGCTGACCACCTGATGAATCACCTGGCCACCGTCCTTGGCCAGTGTTTCAGCCTGGTTGGCCATGGCCAATGCTCGCTCGGCATGCCGAGTGATTTCCTCAATGCTCGCGGTCATTTCACTCGCGGCAGCGGCCATGGCGCTTGCCGCCGCGCTTTGTTGCTGGCTGCTGCCAGCCACTTCATGACAGCCGTGGCTCAGTTGCTCGCTCGTGGTATTGACGCCATGGGCGTTGCTGCGCACCACGTCGATCATGCCGCGCAAATCCCGTTGCATGGTGGCGAGGCTGCGAATCAATGCACTGGCTTCATCTTTGCGCACGGGTTCGACAATCGGTTCGCTCAAGTTGCCATGAGCAATGCTGTCGGCAATCCGGCTGGCCGTTTGCAGCGGTCCCATGATGCTGAGGATGACCCAGCGGCCCTGGGCCAACAGCAATATAAGGCTGGCGATCAACACCACGCCAAGGGTGAAGTTGGCGGCACTGATGCTCTGCCGAGTGCCGACACTGGCCTGCTGGGTGTTGTTTTCGATCAGCTCACTGAGCGTCGCCATCTGATCTTCAAGCTGGCTGAAGGCGGCGTTGAACGTACCCAGTTCGCCCCGAGCGGCGTCGGGGTCATCCAGCGCCAGGGTGACGATGCGCTCGCCGGTACTTATATAGTTGTCCAGGCTGGGTTTGATTTTTTCCAGGTTTGCCTTGAGCGTGTTGTCCAGCGGCAGCTTGAGGTTATCCGCCAACACCTGGCGAAAGTGCTCGGCATGTTCCTTGAGCGAATCGCTGACCTGCGCCTTCGTGCTGGTACTTTTACCCAGGCCCACCAGTATGGCCGACAGCACATCCGCGCGCAGGGCGTCGTGCATCATGTCGGCTTCCATATGGTTGCGCAGCGCCGTCATGCTGAGCTCGCTGTCCTGCACGGCAGTGCCCATCCGAGTATTTCCCAGGTAGCCGGCCAGGCTCATGATCAAGGCCGTAAGCAGTCCGGTCGCTATCAACAGCATCAGGCGTAGTTTGATCGTCATGCTGATATATCCCCGTGCCTGGTCAGTCGGTTGGGAACCCAACCGCAGAAGCCTCGCTGGTCATGTTATCGGCCAACCATACTGCTTATTGAAGCCTAAGTTTGCGGATCTGCGCAGATCCCTTAAGCTGACCGACCTTTGCTCCGCCCGGAACTGCCCCATGTCTCGACGTATCGCCCACCTCGCCTTGCTGCTGGGTTTGATCACCGCAGTCGGCCCCTTCGCCATCGATATTTACCTGCCAGCCTTGCCGACTCTGGGCGCAAGCCTGCATGCCTCACCCGCGCTGGTGCAGATGAGCCTCACTGTGTTTTTCGTCATCGTTGGGGTGTGCCAGCTGTTCTACGGGCCGATCAGTGACGTGTTTGGGCGCAAACCGCCGATTTACGCAGGCCTGGTAATTTTTGCCGTGGCAAGTGTCGGGTGTGCGCTGGCACCGACCATCGAAACACTGATCGCCTTTCGCGCCCTGCAGGCGTTTGGTGCGTGCGCGGGCATGGTGATTCCGCGGGCCATCGTGCGTGACTTGTACACCGGGCATGAAGCGGCGAAGCTCATGGCGTTGCTGATGCTGGTGATGAGCGTCTCGCCGATCCTTGCGCCGCTCGCCGGCAGCCTGGTGATCGCGTTGTGGAGCTGGCGTGAAGTGTTTGCCGTGCTGGCCGTCGTTGCCGTGGCCTGCCTGGTGATGACCATCGTGCAACTGCCCGAGACCCATCCGGCCGAACGTCGATTGGGCAAAACCCTGGGCAATGCGTTCAGCAGCTATGGCGCGTTGTTGCGCGACCCGGTCTTTATCGGTTTGTCGGTAGTGTGTGGTTTTGGCTTGGCGACCTTCTTCGTGTTCATCGGCAGCGCACCGTTCGTGTACATCGAGTATTACGGCCTGACGCCGACCCAGTTCAGCCTGGGTTTTGCCCTGAATGCCGCCTCGTTTTTCGCCATGAGCCAGCTGACCGCGCGCCTCACTGCACGCTTTGGCCTGGCGCCGTTGATCCGCTGGTCGGTGGTGGCCGTGGCGGCGGTCATGGCCTTGCTGGCGGCCACCACGCTATGGGTCGATAGCCTGGCCTTGATGATGACGCTGCTGTTTATCGGCTTCGGCTTTCTCGGCCTGCTGCTGCCGGCAGCCGGTGTGTTGTCGTTGGAGGATCATGGCGCGGTGGCCGGTTCTGCCTCGGCCCTGCTCGGGGCGATCCAGATGATCACGGCAGCCCTGTCCATGACGGTGGTCGGTGTGTTCGCCGATCACACACCCGCGCCGATGCTGATAGGCATTGCGCTATGCGCCATCGCAGCGATGCTCACCACGCTGTGGACCTTGCGCCGCCTGCCCACTCACCTGGCCAGTGCCCCGCCCTCCTCCTGATCGCTGCCCGTCTGCGCAGCAGGTTCGGATCTCGAATCTTGACTGCGCCTATGGGGCAACATCAACGCGTGGAAACACCCTGTATGCATAAGTCTGAAGCCAACCACTCGTCGGGCTTCAATGGCATCCATTACAACTATCGTCCGGCGCAAAACTACTAATCCCATAGCACCTTTGGAAACCTATGGAGATTGAAATGACTGACTACCCTCGCCCACCCTTCGCGCCGCAAGCTCAGAACGTGCCAGGTTCGCAGAAAAAAATGGACCCTTACCCGGATTGCGGCGAGCAAAGCTACAAGGGCTCCGGCCGGCTCGCCAACAAGATCGCGCTGATCACCGGCGCCGACAGTGGCATCGGCCGTGCCGTGGCGATCGCTTTTGCGCGCGAAGGCGCGGATGTGGCCATCGCTTATCTGGATGAACATGAGGACGCCAGGGAAACTGCACGCTGGGTCGAGGAAGCCGGACGCCAGTGCCTGTTGCTGCCCGGTGATATCGCGCAGAAAAGCGTATGCCAGTCGCTGGTCGACAAGACGGTCGAGCAATTCGGCCGTATTGATGTGCTGGTCAACAATGCAGCATTCCAGATGAGCCATGAAACGCTTGAAGAGATCTCAGACGAGGAATGGGTGAAAACCTTCGATATCAACATCACAGCCATGTTTCGTATCTGCAAGGCTGCCGTGCCGCATATGAAGGCGGGCAGTTCGATCATCAATACATCGTCGGTCAACTCGGACATGCCCAAGCCGACGTTGATGCCCTACGCCGCCACCAAGGGTGCAATCGCGAACTTCACGGGTGGTCTGGCGCAGTTGCTCGGCAGCAAGGGCATTCGCGTCAACAGCGTAGCGCCGGGACCGATCTGGACGCCGCTGATTGTGGCGACCATGACCGATGAAGACGTGAAGAGCTTCGGCAGCGAAACCCCGCTGGGCCGTCCGGGCCAACCGGTGGAAGTCGCGCCGATCTATGTGCTGCTGGCCTCGGATGAAGGCAGCTATATCTCTGGGTCGCGTTATGCGGTCACGGGCGGCAAGCCTATCCTCTGACCTTTACACCTAACCCTTGTGGGAGCGGGCTTGCTCGCGAATACGGCGTATCAGTCACCGGACTTTGACTGACAAACCGCCTTCGCGAGCAAGCCCGCTCCCACATTTTGATCTTCATCATGCCGGACGTTACAGATCAAACCGATCCACCGCTCGCCGCCGCTCGTTGTCGTCACGCACGTCATAGCTGGCGGTGGTCTGGATATTGGTGTGATGCGCCAGTTTCTGTGCAATCGACAGGTCATGTTCTTCAATCACCCGAGTAATGAACGAGCGGCGGAAGTCATGGGGCATGATTTTCACGCCTACCTGCTGGCCGCGCTGGCGGGCGATGTAGTAGATCGCATGCTTGGTGATGCGCTCGCGGGTGATATGGCTGCCGCGGCGGATGCGGTTGAACAGGAAACTGTCGTCCTGCTCGCCTTCCTTGAGTTGCTCGCGGCGAAACGCCAGCCACGCCTGCAACTTGGCGAATGCCCAGTCCGGCGCGTACTTGATCAACTCCTTGTTACCCTTGCCGATCACCCGCAGGCTGCGCTCTTCGAAGTTGATCTGCGCCAGGTCGAGGTTGACCGACTCCGACTTGCGCATGCCGGAGCCATACAGAATGCCGATCACCGCGGCATCCCGCAGGCCCTGGGGCCGAGGGTCGGCAGCGCAGACTTCCATCATTTCGCGGATCAGGCTGCGCCGCAGGTTGCGGCCCTGGCTCAGGCGCGTGCCCGGTGCAGCCTTGACGGTGCGCATGCGCAACAGGTGTTCCTGGCTGATCAGGTTCAGCCGCCAGGCTTCGTTCATCACACCGCGTACCGCGTTGACATATAACGATGAGGTATTCGGCGCGTAGCCGTCCTCACGCAAGGCAGCGACCAGGGCGATCACGTGTTCGGGCTGCAGCAGATGCCAGTCGATGTCTTCAAGGTTAATGTCCTCGAAGCCCAGGCGGTCGGCCGCGTCTTGCAACACGTAGCGCATGGTCAGTTGGCTGGAGGGTGCCAGGCGGGTGAGGTAAAGGGTCAGCGGGTTGCAGATAGACTCAGTCAAGGTAGATCAGCCTTTGGATTAAATACCTCGAACAAGCCTTTGATTAATCGAGGTATTTAGTGAATTGGCGAAGGCCGAGTCTAACCCAGGACCGGCCCAGGCACAAAATCACGGGGCCGTGTCGTCATCTTCGGTAGGATCCTGCGGCTGGACCTGGGTCTGGCTCCAGTCGCTGTCCTGCTTCTGCATCAGCGCGAACCAGTGTTGACGCATGAACGTCAAGTAAGCCTCAGGGGCTTTGGCAAAATCCTTTTCATCGCCATAACAACCCGGCAACGGCAACTCGGTGCCCTGCTCCTTGTACTGGCTGACCAGTGCCTGCTGTCCGGCCACGCTGCAATCCTTGGGCAACGGCATGCCGCGCAAGGCGCCAGCCTCTTCGTCCCACCAGGCAGCCCCCACGCGGTCCAGGCCGCGCAGACGGAATTTCTGCGACTTGCCGACATGCATGATCAGCTTGAATTCGTTGGGGCTAACATCGCTGGTGCAGGTTCGCGAATAGCCCACGGTGGCCTGGGTGATGCCGTCGCCGGTGAGGTCGGTGACCTTGGTCGCCGCCCTGTCAAAATGCAGGGCGGCGTCGAATTCGCAATGCTGCACGTCGTCGTAGAGCATCCACACACGCTTGGGGCGGTTGCCGTCGATCAGGTATTGCGCCGCATACACGAACCCCGACTGGGTGCCGTCGTCGTCACGCTCGCTGACCTGCTCGGCGAGCACCAGCAGGTTCTTGCCTTGTTTATCGTCCCAGGTGTAGGCGGCGATCTGCTTGCCGCGCACTTCCACGCCGTCCGGCACTTGATCGATGCTGGTCAGCGCCACGCCGTCATCGGCCTGGACCGCCGTGACACTGGCCACGCTCATCAACAACGCCATCAACGATCCCATCAAAGCAGGCCGCAATTGGCCGCGTAAAAGCTGCACGCTATTCATCCGATCACCCTGGCAAGAGACGGCTTACTTTACCGGCACTTGGGGCGCATTGCAGAGAAGATTCTTCACTAAAATTCGTTGGCTGAGCGTAGACGCTCAAGTTGAACCAAACGTCCTACAAACAGTTCCTATTTCCCCCACTAACTAAAGTCGACAACCCGTTAGTTGCTTAGCTGAACCCTAGCTGTCTACCTGTCAAATAAACGAGTTTTTCATCCGCCTTTCATATCTGTTCCACATTTTTACGCTTAATCTTAAACACAGTACTTCACGGCAAGCCGCGCTATATCGTCTAACCTATTGATTACGCTTCACCTTTGGCGCCGTTTCTTAACCTGCGGCCTGGACGTTCGCCCCAATGATTGCTGCTGTTTCCACGCTCCAAGATGCTCTAACCCCGAGGTCATGAATCTTTGAAACCCTACCCTATTCATTGCGTGTCGATCGTTATCCCGGTCTACAACGAACAAGAGAGCCTGCCTGAATTGCTGCGTCGCACCACTGCGGCCTGCAAGCAGCTGGCCTACGAATACGAAATCATCCTGGTGGATGACGGTAGCCGCGACAATTCGGCCCAACTGCTGGAAGACGCTGCGGCTGAAGACGGCAGCAACGTGGTGGCGGTGATCCTCAACCGCAACTACGGCCAGCATGCGGCGATCATGGCCGGTTTCGAGCAGTGCCGGGGCGACGTGGTGATCACCCTTGACGCCGACCTGCAAAACCCGCCCGAAGAAATCCCGCGCCTGGTGGACCAAGCCGCCCTCGGTTACGACGTGGTTGCGACCGTGCGCAATAATCGCCAGGACTCGGCCTTCCGCCGCTGGCCTTCGCGCTTGATCAACCTGGCCGTGCAGCGCTCCACCGGCGTGGCCATGACCGATTACGGCTGCATGTTGCGCGCCTACCGCCGCACCATTGTCGACGCGATGCTGGCCTGCCGCGAGCGCAGCACCTTTATCCCGATCCTGGCCAACGGCTTTGCCCGCCACACCACCGAGATCCTGGTGCACCACGCCGAGCGTGAACATGGCGAATCCAAATACAGCGCCATGCGCCTGATCAGCCTGATGTTCGACTTGCTGACCTGCATGACCACCACCCCGCTGCGCCTGCTGTCCATCGTCGGCTTCAGCCTGGCGGCGCTCGGCATGCTGTTTGCCCTGGCGTTGATCGTCATGCGCCTGGCCTTTGGTGCCGACTGGGCCGGTGATGGCTTGTTCGTACTGTTCGCCGTGCTGTTCGTGTTCACCGGTGGCCAATTCATCGGCATGGGCCTCTTGGGTGAATACCTGGGCCGCATGTACAGCGATGTGCGCGCCCGTCCGCGCTTCTTTATCGAAAAGGTGCTGCGCAACCAACCGGCAGCACCGGCTCCCGTGGTCGTCGTTGACGGCCTGGTGTCTTCCCATACTTCTACTTCTTCTGCTGATCAGGTCCAATCATGAGTTCAAAAGCTGTTGTATTCGCGTACCACGACATTGGTTGTGCAGGCCTTGAAGCGCTGCTCAACACGGGTTACGAAATTGCTGCTGTGTTCACCCATGCCGACGACCCGAAGGAAAACAACTTCTACGGTTCCGTTGCTCAACTGTGCGCACGCAACGGTATTCCAGTGCACGCTCCGGAAGACGCGAACCACCCGCTGTGGGTCGAGCGCATCGCCAAGCTGAACCCGGACTACATTTTCTCGTTCTACTACCGCAACCTGCTGAGCGAGCCATTGCTGGCCACCGCACGCAACGGCGCATTCAATCTTCACGGCTCGCTGCTGCCCAAATACCGTGGCCGCGCCCCGGCCAACTGGGTGCTGGTCAATGGCGAAAGCGAAACCGGCGTAACCCTGCACCGCATGGTCAAGCGTGCCGATGCCGGCGCGATCCTGGCCCAACAGAAAGTCGTGATCGATCGCACTGATACCGGCCTGACCCTGCACGCCAAACTGCGCGACGCCGCCAGCAACCTGCTGCGTGACGCCCTGCCGCAACTGGCTCAAGGCAAGCTGGCGGAGACCGCCCAGGACGAAAGCCAGGCCACTTACTTCGGTCGCCGCACCGCCGCCGATGGCAAGCTGGAATGGAAAAAACCGGCTGAAGCATTGTTCAACCTGGTTCGCGCCGTGACTCAACCGTATCCGGGCGCTTTCTGCGCGGTCGGCGAGCACAAGCTGATCGTGTGGCAAGCCGAAGTGGTCAAGGGCAACGATGGCCAGGCGCCGGGCCGCGTGATCAGCGTCAACCCGCTGCGCATTGCCTGCGGTGAAGACTCCCTGGTGATCAAGTTCGGCCAACGCAATGACAACGGCCTGTACCTGGCCGGTCCTTCCCTGGCCAACGAATTGGGCCTGGTGGACGGTTCCGTGCTGCGCGGCGCCGAGTCCGGCCGCAAGCCACGGCGTACCCGTGTGCTGATCCTGGGCGTGAATGGCTTTATCGGTAACCACCTGTCCGAGCGTCTGCTGCGTGACGACCGTTACGAAGTCTATGGCCTGGACATCGGCTCCGACGCCATCGAGCGCCTGCGCAGCCACCCGAACTTCCATTACGTGGAAGGCGATATCAGCATCCACACCGAGTGGATCGAGTACCACATCAAGAAGTGCGACGTGGTCCTGCCGTTGGTAGCCATCGCCACGCCGATCGAATACACCCGCAACCCGCTGCGCGTGTTCGAGCTGGACTTCGAGGAAAACCTCAAGCTGGTGCGCTATTGCGTCAAGTACAACAAGCGCGTGATCTTCCCGTCGACCTCCGAAGTCTATGGCATGTGCCAGGACCAGTACTTCGATGAAGACACCTCCAACCTGGTGGTCGGCCCGGTCAACAAGCAACGCTGGATCTACTCGGTCTCCAAACAACTGCTCGACCGCGTGATCTGGGCCTACGGCGCCAAGGGCCTGAACTTCACCCTGTTCCGTCCGTTCAACTGGATGGGCCCGCGTCTCGACCGCCTGGACTCCGCGCGCATCGGCAGCTCCCGTGCGATCACCCAACTGATCCTGAACCTGGTGGAAGGTACGCCGATCCGTCTGTTCGACGGTGGTGAGCAGAAACGTTGCTTCACTGACATCGCCGACGGTATCGAAGCCCTGGCGCGCATCATTGATAACGACAACGACGCGTGCAACGGCCAGATCATCAACATCGGCAACCCGGAAAACGAAGCCAGCATCCGCCAATTGGGCGAAGAGCTGCTGCGCCAGTTCGAAGCGCACCCGCTGCGTGGCAACTTCCCGCCGTTCGCCGGTTTCCGTGACGTGGAAAGCAAGGCGTTCTACGGCACCGGTTACCAGGACGTGGCACACCGCAAGCCAAGCATCGAAAACGCCAAGCGCCTGCTGAACTGGGAGCCGACCGTAGAGATGAGCGAAACCATCGGCAACACGCTGGATTTCTTCCTGCGTGAAGCGATGCTCGAAATCGCGGACAAAAAGTAATGGATGCAGGTCTTCGCATCGACGTCGACACCTACCGCGGCACCCGTGAAGGTGTGCCACGGTTGCTCGAATCCCTGGACGAAGCCTCGGTAAAAGCGACGTTTTTCTTCAGTGTCGGGCCGGACAACATGGGGCGCCACCTGTGGCGCCTCATCCGCCCGCAGTTCCTGTGGAAGATGCTGCGCTCCAACGCCGTCGGGCTGTATGGCCTGGATATCCTGCTGGCTGGTACCGCCTGGCCGGGCAAGCCGATCGGTCGCGACCTGGGGCACCTGATGCGCCAAGCCAAGGCGGCCGGGCATGAGGTCGGCCTGCACGCCTGGGATCACCACGGCTGGCAGGCCAACACCGGGCGCTGGAGCGAAGCGCAGTTGGTCGAGCAAATTCGACGCGGCGTGGAGAGCCTGAGCGACATCCTTGGTGAGCGCATTGACTGTTCAGCGGCCGCCGGTTGGCGCGCCGATGAACGCGTGGTGCAAGCCAAGCAAGGGTTCAACTTTCGCTACAACAGCGATTGCCGCGGCACTAGCCTGTTTCGTCCCACCTTGGCCGATGGCAGTGCGGGCACCCCACAGATTCCGGTGGACCTGCCGACCTTCGACGAAGTCGTCGGGCCGGTAGTGGCTGCCAAGGACTTCAATACGTTCATCCTCGACCGCTT
This sequence comes from Pseudomonas sp. H3_E07, assembly GCF_054668895.1. NCBI lineage: Bacteria > Pseudomonadati > Pseudomonadota > Gammaproteobacteria > Pseudomonadales > Pseudomonadaceae > Pseudomonas > Pseudomonas sp. H3_E07. The sequence goes on along the minus strand of NZ_CP162795.1, from coordinate 5,850,622 downwards.
TGCCGAGTCGAAGCTCAACGTCTACACGATCCACGCAGAGGTAGAAGGGATTCTGATGGCCAATGAGTTCCGCCAGTTGCTCGCCCAGGCAGGGCAGCGCGGCATCGATTTCAAACCGTTGGGCGAGTTGTTGCCGGCGGACCTGACCACCCTGCCCCAGCAACAGCTGGTGCGCGGCGCCTTGCCCGGTCGCGAGGGTTGGCTTGGAGTGCAGCAGGCATGATTCGCCGTTGGGCCCTGCCCCTGCTCCTGCTGGCGTTTGGCGTGTTTTACCTGCTGCCACTGGCTACCCATGGTCTGTGGATTCCGGATGAAACCCGTTATGCGCAAATCAGCCAGGAAATGCTGCTGACCGGAAAATGGGCGTCGCCGCACTTCATGGGTATCCGTTACTTCGAGAAACCGGCGGCCGGTTACTGGATGATCGCGCTGGGCCAGGCGATCTTCGGGCAGAACCTGTTCGGCGTGCGGTTTGCGTCGGCGTTGAGCACCGGATTGAGCATCCTGTTGGTGTACCTGGTGTCGCGTCGGTTGTGGAATGACCCGCAGAAGAGCCTGATCAGCACTGTGCTGTACATGAGTTTTGTCAGCGTGGCGGCCCTGGGCGGTTATGCCAACCTCGATCCGCAGTTCACGTTCTGGGTGAACCTGACGGGCGTGGCCTTGTGGTTTTGCTTTGACAGCACGACCCGCAATGGACGACTCGGCGCCTGGGCGCTGTTGGGGTTTGCCTGCGGCATGGGTTTCATGACCAAGGGCTTTCTGGCGTGGCTGCTCCCGGTGTTGATCGCCCTGCCCTATGCGATCTGGCAACAGCGTTTCCGCGAGCTGCTGGGTTATGGCCTGGTGGCGGTGGTGGTGGCGATTGTCATCAGCTTGCCGTGGGCGCTGGCTGTACACCTGCAAGAGCCCGACTACTGGCACTTCTTCTTCTGGCACGAGCATATCCAGCGCTTTGCCGGTGACGACGCCCAGCATGCCGAGCCGTTCTGGTATTACCTGCCGTTGCTGGTGGCGTTCTGCCTGCCATGGGTGGCGTTGTTGCCGTCCACGCTCAAGCAGGCCTGGCAGGACAAACGCAGCGCAAAAGTCGGCTTTGTGTTGCTGTGGCTGCTGATGCCCCTGGCGCTCTTCAGCCTGGCCAAGGGCAAGCTGCCCTCCTACATCATGCCGTGCCTGCTGCCCTTGGCGTTGTTGATGGGCAATACCCTGACCGACAAACTGGCCCAGGGCCGTTACCGCGCAGTGCGTATCAATGGCTGGTTGAACCTGATCATCGGCGTGGTGATGCTGCTGGCGCTGAGCTGGTTCCAACTGAAAAAACCGGTGTATGAACACGGTCAGGAAACACTCAGCCTGGTACTGGTGTTCACATTCCTGTTCGGCTGGATCCTGGTCAACCTGCTGCAGGCCGCACAGCCGCTTCGCTTGTGGGCGATGCCAGTGCTTGGCAGCTGGCTGATGGTCGCCCTGTTGCCAGCCGCGCTGCCGCACTCAGTGGTTTACAACAAGACCCCCGACCCATTCATCATCGATCACCTGCAGGAACTGCAACCGGCCACTGCACTGTTGAGCAATGACCTCGGCGCCGCATCGGCCTTGTCGTGGCGCCTGGCACGGCCGGACGTGACGCTCTACAACACCGTCGGTGAAGTCAAATACGGCCTCGCCTACCCGGATGCCGGGCATCACAAGGTGGATATGCCTCAGGTTCAGCAGTGGATGAGCGATGCGCGTAAAAAAGGCACGGTCGGTGTGGTGATGCGCGTCAAAGGTGACGATGAGCGAGCCGAAATCGCTTTGTTGCCCAGCGACGGCCAGCGCTATGAGCAAGGCAATATAGTGATCCTGATCTTCCCGCAGGTGACGCCGTGATCACCTTGCTGCTGTTAGTGGCCGCGTGCCTGCTGACCTGCATGGGCCAGGTGTCGCAGAAATTCGCCGTGGAAAGCTGGCGTGACCTGCCAGACGGCTGGGCGCTGAAACTGCGTTCGCCGTGGTTGTGGTCGGCGCTGATGTGCCTAGGTCTGGGCCTGTTGGTGTGGCTGCTGGTGTTGCAGCGCCTTGAGGTGGGCATTGCCTACCCCATGCTCAGCCTGAATTTCGTGCTGGTCACACTGGTGGCGCGGTTTGTCTTTGATGAGCCCATCGACGGCCGTCACTGGTTGGGCGTGGCGCTGGTGATCGGCGGTGTCGTGCTGCTGGGGCGTCACGTATGAGCCGGGTTCAAGGGTTTGCCCTGGCCCTGGGCAGTGTCGGCCTGGTCAGCGCCGCCCAATTGGGCATGCGCTGGAGCATGACGCGCTTGCCGCTGCCCAACCAGTGGCTGAGCGTCCAGATTGATCTCGACGCCCTCGGCGTGGTGCTCCTGGCGATTCTGGCCTACGCGCTGTCGATGCTCTGCTGGCTCGGCGCGCTCAAGCACCTGCCACTGGGCCGTGCCTATTCACTGTTGAGCATCAGCTACGCCCTGGTGTACCTGCTGGCGGCCAGCCTGCCGGTGTTCAACGAAGACTTCTCCATTTCAAAAACCCTGGGGGTGGCTTTGGTCATCCTCGGTGTGCTGGTTATCAACTCTCGTCGTGCTAGCGCTACAAGTCCCAGGAATGCCCCATGAAAATCAGTGTATTTGGTAGTGGTTACGTCGGTCTGGTGCAGGCCACTGTGTTGGCCGAAGTCGGTCACGATGTCATCTGCATGGACGTTGACAAGAACAAGGTCGAGTCTTTGCAGAAGGGCCATGTGACGATCTTCGAGCCGGGGCTGGCGGCGATGGTCAAGGAAAACCTGGAAAGCGGGCGGCTGCACTTTACCCATGACGAGAAACTCGCGGTCGAGCATGGCGAAGTGCTGTTTATCGCCGTGGGTACGCCGTCGGACGAAGACGGTTCGGCGGACTTGAAGTACGTGCTGTCGGTGGGCGATGCCGTGGCCCGTCATCGCAAGGAACCGGTGATCCTGGTGGAAAAATCCACCGTGCCCGTCGGTACTGGCGACACCCTGCGTGCGCATATCGAGAAAGCCCTGCACTTGGCCGGTCGGCACCTGGAGTTCGATATCGTCTCCAACCCGGAATTCCTCAAGGAAGGCTCGGCCGTGGCCGACTGCCGCCGCCCGGACCGCATCATCATCGGCTGCGAGCGCGAAGAAGTGCGCGAGGTGATGCGCGACCTGTATGCCCCTTTCAATCGCAACCATGACCGCATCATTTTCATGGACCTGCGCAGCGCCGAGCTGACCAAATACGCCGCCAACTGCATGTTGGCCACCAAGATCAGCTTCATCAACCAGATCGCCGAGCTGGCCGAGCACCTGGGCGCAGACATCGAAGCCGTGCGCCTTGGCATCGGTGCCGACTCGCGCATCGGTTACCACTTCATCTACCCCGGCTGCGGCTATGGGGGGTCGTGCTTCCCCAAGGACATGCGCGCCCTGATCCACAGCGCCAAGCAAGCCAACTGCTCCAGCGACCTGCTGGAAGCCGTGGAAGCCATCAACCAGCGCCAGAAGAGCAAATTATTCGAACGCATCAATGCATTCTTCAAGGGCAACCTGCGCGGCAAGACCTTTGCCCTGTGGGGCCTGGCGTTCAAGCCGAACACCGACGACATGCGTGACGCGCCCAGCCGTGTGCTGATGGAAGCCTTGTGGGCGGCTGGCGCCAACGTGCGCGCTTTCGATCCGGAAGCCATGCAGGAAACCCAGCGCATCTATGGCGACGATCCACGGCTGATGCTGATGGGTACCCCGGAATCCACCCTGGGCGGCGCCGACGCGCTGATCGTCTGCACTGAATGGCAGCAGTTCAAGGCGCCGGACTTCGACCTGATCCACCAGCGCTTGAAAACCCCGGTGATCTTCGACGGCCGCAACCTCTATGACGGCGAGCGCCTGGCGCGCAAAGGCTTCCAGTACTACCCGATCGGCCGTGGCGACTCCTGCCAGTTGCCGATTCCGCAGCAGCAATGGTTGCCGCAGGTCGTGGAAGCCTAAGACGTGAACACTGCCCAACCGTCGCTGTTAAGCCCCGCGATCCGCCGTCAATCCCTCGGCTTGGGATTGCTGGCGTTGCTGCTGTTCATCGCCGGCAACTGGCATCAGGCAATCATCGGCTTCGACTCACGCTTCGTGCTGTTTGCCCAGGAGATGCTGCGTCATGGGCCCGGTTTCTTTCCGACCACCTATGGCCAGCCTTACGCGGATTACCTGGCTACCTCGACGTTGATGACGTGGCTGGTGTCTTTGCCGTTTGGCGAGGTCACCCGCTTTACCGCCTGGCTGCCTACGGCCATTGCCTCGGCGTTGATCGTCACCCTGGTGTACCGCCTGACGGCCCCTTACTCCCAGCGCTGGGGACTGTTGAGCATTGCGATGCTGTTGCTGAGCAGCAGTTTCATCAGCGAAACCCGCGCGGTGTCCCTCGACCAGATGTTGGCCGCAATCGCCCTGGCGGTGTTCTATCTGGGGTACGCCCACGACCACTTCGGTGCAGGTAAGCGCCTGCATTGGCTGTACCTGCTGCTGATTGTCGGCTTTGCAGTGCGTGGGCCGATTGGGCTGGTCGTTCCCACTGGCGTGTTGTGCAGCTATTACCTGATCAACCGCCAATGGCGCCCACTGTTCAGCTTCGGATTGCTTGCGCTGGCGTTGCTGGTGGCCTGTGTCGGCTTGCTGTTGTTGATGGCCAAGCTGAGTGGCGGCGAGCGCTTCATGCAGGATGTGATTCGCATGCAGTTCCTCGGGCGCATGGATGGCAGCGAAGGTTCCAGCGGCGTGCTGTATTACTTCACCAGCTCCCTGGGCAACTATGCCCTGGCGTATCCGATGGCCGTGCTTGTGCTGCTGGCCATGGTGATCAGCGGGCGCCGGGCGCCGGGGCCGGCCTTGCAGTTGGTGTGGTACTGCGCTGCCGCAGGCTTGCTGGTGATGCTGGGCTTGTCGATCCCACAGGCGAAAAAGGCGCGGTATGTACTGCCGATGTTGCCCATGGCGGCGATGATTGCGGCGTATCCGTTCCAAGTGGCGCACGGGCGGTTGTTTGCCTGGTTGCGTGGGTTGATGCTGGGCATCTGGACGTTGTTGCCGACGCTGTTGATCGCCGGATTGCTCTTCGCGCGGCCGCGCTACCCGGAACATTTGAGTCATTTGGGCTGGGTGTACGGCGTGCTTGGGGGGCTGCAGGGAGTGGCGCTGCTGGCGCTGTTCAAGTCGCAACTGCGCCAGGTCGGACCGGCTTTTGCCGCGGTACTGGCGGTATGGGCCACTTATATCCTGGTGGTCGAACCGCTGGAACGCAGTGTCTATGACACACGCACCTTTACCCTGCAGGTGCATGAACAGGTGATGCAGCAGCGTGCTCCCGTGGTGTTGCACGGCCTGGGCAAAGACGCCAAGGCGATCAAATACATGGTCAACCTCGACTGCGACCAAGTACCGTTATTCACTCAGCAAGCGGCCGAGCTGAAGCCCATCCAGGCGCCAGCCTGGCTGGTGATGAGTCAAGCGGATTACGAAGGCTTGCAGGACCTGCGCTTTCGCAGCATCACGCCCACCCTGGTCGGTGAGTTTGACCGCAACCCTTACGTACTGCTGCACTTGGCCAAACCGCCGCAACCTTAAAGACTGCGCCGGCCTTCAATTCATTATTTTTGCACTCAACCTGCATCAATATGCATTGGCGCGGTTCTTCCAAGGTGGGCACACTGCACGGGTTCCTTCCCCCAAATGTTGGAACCTTCAAAGGGCTTTTCCGGGCAACCAGACAAGCCTTTTTTTTGCCCGCTGTTTATGGACCCCCTTCAATGTTCGCTCGCTGGTTCCCCGCTGCTATCAACACCCGCCCCACTGAATGGAGCCGTGCCGCCATCGGCATGGCCTTGGGCACCCTCCTCAGCGTCTGGCTGTGTGCCCAAGTGTTTGGCATGGAGGTGGCGTTGCACCTGCTCGGCCCCCTCGGCGCCTCGGCGGTGTTGTTGTTCGCCGTGTCGTCCGGTGCACTGGCGCAACCCTGGTCGATCATTGGCAGCTACCTGTGCGCGGGCGTGATTGCGTTGCTGGTGGCCCGCGTCCTGGGTCCCTCCCTGGGCGGCGCCTGCCTGGCGGCCGGCATGACGGTGGTGCTGATGTGCTGGCTGCGTTGCCTGCATCCGCCAGCCGGCGGATTGGCGATGACACTGGTGTTGGCGGACCCAGCTTCCGCCGCCCTGGGCTGGTATGAATTGGGCGCCGTGCTGCTCGGTGCCGGCGCCTTGCTGGCCTGCGCGCTGGTTTACAACAACGCGACACGCACGCGCTACCCAAAAGGCGCCGTTGAAACACCCGCGCCTATCTTGGGCAACCCCAAGGCCGCTCGAGACCCAGCGATTACTGCCGACGATCTGAAGCTGGCGCTGTCCGAAATGGAACAATTCTACGATGTAGAGCCCACGGAGCTGGAAGCGTTGATCCACGCCGCAGAAACCCACGCCCGACGCCGCAGCATCGGTGAGGTACTGGCCAGTCGGGTGCCGTGAGGCACTCATCCATTCACTGCATAAATGCAAAAACAACCTGCATGATTGACGGTTGTACTGGGCAAATTTGCACTGGTACGATCGCGAGATGGTTCGTCCGCGAACATCTTGATAAAGAACAATAAAAGCAGGGAGTTATCGATGACTGCTCAGGTTTCATCCGAGGCAAGCCACGCAGAAACACTTCAGGACGAAGTCCTCGCCGAGGTCCGTAACCATATCGGCCACCTCACCCTCAATCGCCCCGCCGGCTTGAACGCCATTACCCTGAACATGGTGCGCAGGCTGGCGTCCCAGCTAAAAGCCTGGGCCGATGACCCGCAGGTGTACGCCGTAGTCCTGCGCGGCGCCGGTGAAAAAGCCTTCTGTGCCGGCGGCGACATCCGTTCGCTTTACGACAGCTTCAAGAATGGCGACACCCTGCACCAGGACTTCTTCGTCGAGGAATACGCACTGGACCTGGCCATCCACCATTACCGCAAACCGGTCCTGGCACTCATGGACGGGTTTGTCCTGGGGGGCGGCATGGGCCTGGTGCAAGGCGCCGACTTGCGCGTCGTTACCGAGCGCAGCCGCCTGGCAATGCCGGAAGTGGCCATCGGTTACTTTCCTGATGTGGGCGGCAGCTACTTCCTGCCGCGTATTCCGGGTGAGCTGGGGATTTACCTGGGGGTTACCGGGGTGCAGATCCGTGCGGCCGATGCGCTCTACTGCGGGCTGGCGGATTGGTATCTTGAGAGCAGCAAGCTTGCCGACCTGGACAATAAGCTTGACCGCCTGCAATGGCACGACTCGCCACTCAAGGACCTGCAAGGTGTGCTCGCCAAACTGGCGGTGCAGCAACTCCCCGACGCACCCCTGGCCGTCTTGCGCCCCGCCATTGACCACTTCTTCGCGTTGCCGGATGTGCCGAGCATTGTTGAACAACTGCAACAAGTCACCGTGGCCGACAGCCACGAATGGGCCCTGACCACCGCCCACCTGATGCAGACCCGCTCACCCCTGGCCATGGCCGTTACCCTTGAAATGCTGCGCCGCGGGCGTCGCCTGCCCCTTGAGCAATGTTTTGCCCTGGAGCTGCACCTGGACCGCCAATGGTTCGAACGCGGCGACCTGATCGAGGGCGTGCGCGCGCTGATCATCGACAAGGACAAGGCCCCGCGCTGGAACCCACCGACTCTGCACGGACTGGCCCTCAGCCATGTAGAAAGCTTCTTTCATAACTTCAAGAAGGTTGCGAACTAAGTCATGCAAGATATTGAATATACTGAAGAACAGGTGATGATCCGCGACATGGCACGTGACTTTGCCCGTGGTGAAATCGCCCCCTATGCCCAAGCCTGGGAAAAAGCTGGCTGGATCGACGATGCCCTGGTCGCCAAGATGGGCGAACTGGGCCTGCTGGGCATGGTGGTGCCGGAAGAATGGGGCGGCACCTATGTCGATTACGTCGCCTACGCCCTCGCCGTGGAAGAGATCTCCGCTGGCGACGGCGCCACCGGTGCGCTGATGAGTATCCATAATTCAGTGGGTTGCGGGCCAATCCTCAATTACGGCACAGAGTCGCAGAAGCAGACTTGGCTGGCTGACCTCGCCAGCGGCCAAGCGATTGGCTGCTTTTGCCTGACCGAGCCCCAGGCCGGTTCCGAAGCCCACAACCTGCGCACCCGTGCAGAACTGCGCGACGGTCACTGGGTGATCACAGGCGCCAAGCAATTCGTCAGCAATGGCAAGCGCGCCAAATTGGCGATCGTGTTTGCCATCACCGACCCTGAACTGGGCAAGAAAGGCATCTCGGCGTTCCTGGTACCCACCGCAACACCCGGCTTCGTGGTGGACCGCACCGAACACAAAATGGGCATTCGCGCTTCTGACACCTGCGCGGTCACCCTCAACCAATGCACAGTGCCCGAAGCCAACCTGCTGGGTGAGCGTGGCAAAGGCCTGGCGATCGCCCTGTCCAACCTGGAAGGCGGACGCATCGGCATTGCCGCCCAGGCGCTGGGAATCGCCCGGGCGGCGTTTGAGGCGGCGTTGGCTTACGCCCGTGATCGCGTGCAGTTCGACAAAGCAATCATCGAGCACCAGAGCGTGGCCAACCTGTTGGCCGACATGCAAACCCAGCTCAATGCCGCCCGCTTGCTGATCCTGCACGCTGCGCGACTGCGCAGTGCCGGCAAACCGTGCCTGTCGGAAGCCTCCCAGGCCAAGCTGTTTGCCTCGGAAATGGCGGAGAAAGTCTGCTCGTCAGCCATGCAGATTCATGGCGGCTATGGGTATTTGGAGGATTATCCGGTGGAGCGTTACTACCGGGATGCGCGGATCACGCAGATTTACGAGGGGACCAGCGAGATTCAGCGGATGGTGATTGCCAGGGAACTCAAGCACTACCAACTGTAAACCCGACTTGTAGGAGCCGGCTTACCGGCTCCTACAGGTTTGTGGCAGGTGGGAGACCGGGTTATCTGTCTTTAAAGTCCGGCGCTCGCTTGGCCACAAACGCCGCCATGCCTTCCTTCTGATCCTGCGTTGCAAATGCTGCGTGGAACACCCGGCGCTCAAACCGCACGCCTTCCGACAGGCTCACTTCAAACGCGCGGTTGACGCTTTCCTTGACCATCATGCTGATCGGCACTGACTTGCCAGCAATCAAAGTGGCGACTTTCAGCGCCTCTTCCAACAGCTCATCCGCCGGCACGATGCGCGCGACAATCCCGCAGCGCTCGGCTTCCACCGCGTCGATAAAACGCCCGGTCAGGCACATTTCCATGGCCTTGGCCTTGCCCACCGCGCGGGTCAGGCGCTGGGTGCCACCCATGCCCGGCAGTACGCCCAGGTTGATTTCCGGCTGACCGAACTTGGCGCCATCGCCTGCCAGGATGAAGTCGCACATCAACGCCAGCTCACAGCCCCCGCCCAAGGCAAAACCGTTCACCGCGGCAATGATCGGCTTACGGCGGTTGGCGACGCGGTCGCTGTCGCTGAACAGGTCGTCAAGATAGATCTGTGGGTAGGTCAGCTCGGCCATTTCCTTGATATCGGCACCGGCGGCGAAGGCCTTCCTGGAACCGGTCAGCACAATGCAGCCGATTTGCGGGTCGGCTTCCAGGCCATCCAGCGCCTGGTTCAATTCACTGACCAGTTGCGCGTTCAGGGCGTTCAAGGCTTGCGGGCGATTGAGGGTAATCAGCCCAACGCGGCCTTGGACTTCGAGCAAAATGGTTTCGTAACTCATGTATCGGCTCCTTAGAGGTTGCGTGAGATGACCATGCGCTGGATATCGCTGGTGCCTTCGTAAATCTGGCAGACCCGCACGTCGCGGTAGATCCGCTCCAGCGGGAAGTCGCTCAGGTAACCGTAACCGCCCAGGGTTTGCAAGGCGGCCGAACAGACTTTCTCGGCCATTTCCGAGGCGAACAGCTTGGCCATCGAGGCTTCCACCAGGGCCGGCTTGCCGCTGTCACGCAGCGCGGCTGCGTAATGCACCATCTGCCGGGCGACCGCAATTTGCGTGGCCATGTCCGCCAGGCGGAAGGCCACGGCCTGATGTTCAATGATCGGCTTGCCGAAGCTTTCACGCTCGCGGGCATAGTCGCGGGCCGCTTCAAAGGCGGCGCGGGCCATGCCCACCGCTTGCGAGGCGATGCCGACGCGGCCGCCCTCAAGGTTGGCCAGGGCAATCTTGTAACCTTCGCCCTCTTCCCCTAGGCGGTTGGCGACCGGCACCTTTACGTCCTCGAACAGGATCTGGCAGGTGTCGGACGCATGCTGCCCGAGCTTGTCTTCGACCCGTGCCACGCTGTAGCCCGGCGAATCGGTCGGCACGATAAACGCGCTGATCCCCCGTTTGCCCGCCGCCGGGTCAGTCACGGCGAACACAATCACCACCCCGGCGTTCTGCCCGGAGGTGATGAACTGTTTGCAGCCATTCAGTACGTAATGGTCACCTTCCAGACGCGCACGGGTTTTCAAACTGCTGGCGTCGGAACCTGCCTGGGGTTCGGTGAGCGCAAAGGCGCCGAGCATAGCGCCGCTGGCCAGGGGCTTGAGGAACTGCTCTTTCTGCTGGTCGTTACCGAACTTCAGGATCGGCACGCAACCGACCGAGTTGTGCACGCTCATAATGGTGGAGCAGGCGCCGTCACCCGCAGCGATTTCTTCCAGGGCCATGGCGTAGGCCAGGTAGCCGGTGTCGCAACCGCCCCACTGTTCCGGCACCAGCATGCCGAAGAAACCCAGCTCGGCCATTTCACCGATGGCTTCCTTGGGAAAGCGGTGCTCGCGGTCCCATTCGGCGGCAAAGGGTTTCAGGCGTTCCTGGGCAAATTGCCGGGCCGCGTCGCTGATTTGCAGTTGTTCTTCATTGGGCAACATGGTCAGTCCTTAGTACAGGCATTCGACGGCCATGGCCGTGGCTTCACCACCGCCGATGCAAATGGCTGCAACGCCACGCTTGAGGCCGTTCTGTCGCAAGGCCGAGAGCAGCGTCACCAGAATCCGCGCACCCGATGCACCGATCGGATGCCCCAGGGCACAGGCGCCGCCGTGGATATTGACCTTGGCGTGGGGGATGTCCAGCTTGCTCATGGTCACCAGGCTGACCACGGCAAAGGCTTCGTTGATCTCGAACAGATCGACTTCACCCACGTTCCAGCCGGTCTTGGTCATCAACTTGCGGATAGCGCCCACCGGCGCCACCGGGAATAATCCCGGTTCATCAGCAAACGCTGCATGCCCATGAATCACGGCCAAGGGCTTGAGGCCGCGCTTCTGGGCCTCGGACTGGCGCATCAGCAGCAAGGCCGCCGCACCATCGGAAATCGAACTGGCGTTGGCCGCCGTCACTGTGCCGCCGTCGCGGAACGCCGGCTTCAGGCTGCTGATCTTGTCCAGCTTGGCCTTGGGGGGCTGTTCGTCATGCAGGATGGTTTTCTGCTCTTTGCCTACGGTGACCTGCACCGGGACTATCTCGGCGGCAAAGTTGCCATGGGAGATCGCCTCTTGCGCACGGGTCAGGGACGCGATGGCAAACGCGTCCTGGGCCTCGCGGGTGAAGCCGTTGTGCAGCGCGCAGTCCTCGGCAAAGGTGCCCATCAGGCGGCCCTTGTCGTAGGCGTCTTCCAAACCGTCAAGGAACATGTGGTCGAGCACCTTGCCGTGCCCCATGCGGTAGCCGCTGCGGGCGCGGTCCAGCAGGTACGGTGCGTTGGACATGCTTTCCATGCCACCGGCGATGACCACATCAACGCTGCCGGCCAGCAGCGAATCATGCGCCAGGATCGCGGCTTCCATGCCCGAGCCGCACATCTTGTTGAGGGTGGTGCAGCGCGTGGCCTTGTCCAGGCCCGCGCCCAACGCCGCCTGGCGTGCGGGTGCCTGGCCGAGGCCAGCGGGCAGTACGCAGCCGAACAGCACTTCATCCACGACATCGGTGGCGATACCGGCACGCTCGACCGCCGCACGAATGGCGGCGGAACCCAGCTGCGGCGCTGTCAGGCCCTTGAGATCACCCTGGAACCCGCCCATGGGCGTGCGCACGGCGCTGACAATAACGATGGGGTCGGTCATGGGAACTCCTCCTTATTTGGCCGCCATGCGCAAAGCACCGTCGAGACGGATCACCTCGCCATTGAGCATGCTGTTCTCGATGATGTGCCGCACCAGCGCGGCGTATTCGGCGGGTTTGCCCAGGCGTGGCGGAAACGGCACGCCCGCAGCCAGGGACTCGCGCACTTGCTCCGTCATGCCGGCCATCATCGGCGTTTCAAAGATACCGGGGGCGATGGTCATGACGCGGATACCAAACCGCGCCAGTTCTCGCGCGGCAGGCAATGTGAGGCTGGCGATGGCGCCCTTGGACGCAGCATACGCCGCCTGGCCGATCTGCCCGTCAAACGCGGCGACGGAGGCGGTATTGATGATCACACCGCGCTCGCCGTCGGCATTCGCCTCGGTTTCGGCAATGGCGGCGGCCGCCAGGCGTAACAGGTTGAAGCTGCCGATCAGGTTGACGTTGATCACCTGGGCGAAGCTGGCCAGCCCGTGAGGGCCGTCCTTGCCGAGGATTTTCTCGCCACGCACCACACCGGCGCAGTTCACCAGCCCATGCAACCCGCCAAACGCCGCAACGGTGGCCTGCACGGCGGCTTCGGCGGCCGCTTCCTGGCTGATGTCCGCCACGGCGCTGCGGGCATTCTCACCCAGCTGCTGGGCCTTGGCCGCCACGGCATCGGCGTTGAGGTCCACCAGCATCACCTTGGCACCTGCCGCTACCAACATTTCAGCAGTGGCCGCGCCGAGGCCCGAGGCACCGCCACTGACCAGGAAGATCTTGTTTTCAATCTGCATTGTTATTCTCTTTAACAGTCCGAATCGTCGAAATAGTCGCCCCAGAGCGCCACTGCGGCAATGGTCAAAGCCCTCAACCTGCCTGACTGGTTTGGCCAGTCATCGACCCCGCCGATCAGCCCGTCAGCTCAATCGATTGGACGGGCGCAGTGCGTGCTTCTAACCTGATGGGCTGCACCGACACAGAAGCCCGCCCCTGAATGATAGTCCGACCCAAACCCAACCTCCTGGGCATCCTGTTTTCCCTCAAGGGGTCAATAGCCAAGCGCATCGCCTTGCGCAGCCTGTTAGTCACCTTGCTGGCCTCGGTGATCGTGCTGGTGGAAACCCTGCATCCGGCGTATTTCTCCAAGGTCAATGCCACGCCATTCACCTTGCTCGGGCTGTCGCTGTCGATTTTCATGAGCTTTCGCAACAACGCCTGCTATGACCGCTGGTGGGAGGGTCGCAAGCAGCTGGGGCAGATGATCATCGATGTGCGCTCGTTGATCCGCGAAACCCAAGTGCTGCGGGATCCGGCCGAACGTGCGGGTTTGCTGCGAAGCGTGTGCGGCTTCGCCCATGGCCTGGTTGCACGGCTGCGGCATGAAGATGAAGCCCAGGCCATTAAGCCGTGGAGCCAGTTCCAGGCCAACCATCCCAACCTGCCCGACAACCTGCTGCAACAGGTCGGCGCACGGTTTAGCGCATTGGCTGAACAAGGCGTGATCAGCGAATGGCGCTACACACAGTTGGAGGCGCGCCTGGTCAGCCTCAGCCAGGTGCAGGCGTCCTGCGAGCGGATCAAGAGCACGCCGCTGCCCTTTCCCTATACCTTGTTGCTGCATCGCACTATTTACCTGTTCTGCATCCTGCTGCCGTTTGCCATGGCCGAGCCGTTGGGTTGGTTGACGCCAGTGTTCACTGCCATCGTCAGCTACACGTTTTTCGGCCTCGATGAAATCGGTGATGACCTGGAGGACCCATTCGGCTTTGACGAAAACGATCTGCCCTGCAATGCCCTCCTGCGCACGCTGGAGCGCGAAGTATTGGCCGCCCTTGGTGAAACCGATCTGCCACCGCCTTTGGAGCCGGTGGAATACGTGTTGACCTGATGCGGGTTTGACACCTGCCGTGGTCTGACCGAAGCTGACGGCTTTGCTGCCCACGCTTTCGGACGCCTGCATGTCAAAGTCACGCCGTTACTCCATCGTCGGCCTGTGCGCCCTGCTGTTGATTGTGCTGATCACTTGGTATTTCTCCCGTGCCACCCCGGTGGCCGTACCGCCCACCATTGCCCATGGTTACTCCAAGGCCCTGAAACAGGCGCGGAATGGCGAACCTGGCGCAGCGCGCGTGTTGTACCAACAACTGGGCCGGCCGGACCTGTCCCCCGAGCGCCGTGCTGCGTTGCATGCAGAACTGCCCAACTACCCCAGCCCGCAAGCCCTGAAGCTGGCGGACAAAGACCTGGCCAGCGAGTCGCCCCTGGTGCGCGAGGCGGCCATTCACAGCATTGTCGGCCTGGTGCCGACCGGCCAGCGCACGTTGTTGCTCGGGCCGGTGCTCGACGACCCCGAACAAGCAGTTCGATTTGCTGCCGCCAATGCCTTGCTGGGCCTGTCACCTGACACGCTGGGTCTGTACTTCGGGCCATTGCAGCAGGTCCTCGATGAGTTCGTGAAAAAGCTCAAGGCCCAGCCCGAAACGGCCGAAGGTTGGATTCAACTGGCGCGCCTGTACATCCACAGCGCTCTGTTGCCGGAAGCGCAAAATGCCCTGGAGCAGGCCATGCGCTTGCAACCGGACAACTTGCAAGCCGTTGTGGCGCAGATAGAGTTACTGGATAAACAAGGTAAGACCGACGAGTCCCGCCAGTTATTGGCACGCCAATTGGCGGCGCACCCTGAGTCGGCCTACCTGCAGCACGCCTTGGGCATGTGGCTGTTGCACCACGGCGAGAGGCCCTATGCCCTGCTCGGTCTGTCTAAAGCCGTAGAGTTGGAACCGGACAATCAGGATTATCGCTACGACCTCGCCACCACCCTGCATGCCCAGCAGGAACTGGAGGCGGCCCAGCGGCAACTGGAAGAAGTCGTCCAGCGTCACCCTGCCAATCGCAAGGCACGGGTGCTGCTGATCAATTACTGGAAGGAAAGCGGCCAGTTGCAGAACGTCCAGGTTCTGCTCGCACAGCTTGAGCAACAGAATCCGGATGATCCCGCGCTGCAACAAGGTCTGTAGGTTCAGGTTAAACACGTGTAAACCCAGGCCCTTGTTGCACAAATTCTACGAAACGTTGAACCGCCAGAAGCCACTACGGTCAAGTGAATATGGCGCACGCCGAGCCGGCGCGCGCCTCTATTTGAACGTGACCGAGGGCACTCCTTGTCTACATCCAACGAGCTGTTGAGTGAAAAAGCCGCTACCGGCATCGAAGGTCTTGACGACATTCTTGCCGGCGGCCTGTCGCGCAGCCACCTGTTCCTGCTGGAAGGCGAACCGGGTACCGGTAAGACTACCGTTGCGCTACATTTTTTGCAGGCCGGCGCGAAAAACAGTGAGACCTCGTTATATATCACCCTGTCCGAGACCGAGCGTGAGTTGCGCCAGGGCGCCATGTCCCATGGTTGGGACCTCGATGACAATATTCATATCTTCGAACTGACCCCGCCGGAGAGTCTGCTCAACGCCGAGCACCAGCAGAGCTTGCTGTATTCCTCCGACCTGGAACTGGGCGAAGCGACGCGACAGATTTTCGAGGTGGTGGAACGGGTCAAGCCAACCCGCGTGGTCGTCGACAGCCTCTCCGAGATCCGTCTGTTGGCGCAAAGCTCCTTGCGCTACCGCCGGCAGATCCTGGCAATCAAACACTACTTCGTGCGTTATGACGCGACTGTCTTGCTGCTCGACGACCTGACCACCGAGTCTCTCGATAAAACCGTGCACAGCGTCGCCCATGGCGTGATCCGCCTGGAGGAACTGACCCCCAACTACGGCGCTGAACGCCGCCGCGTGCGCGTGGTGAAGTACCGTGGCCAGAAATACCGGGGTGGCTTCCATGACTTCACCATCATGCAGGGCGGTTTGCATGTGTTCCCGCGCCTGGTGGCCGCCGAACACCGTGGCGGCTACAACCGCCAGACCCTCACCAGCGGCATCCGCGAGTTGGATGCGTTGCTAGGCGGCGGGATCGAGACCGGCTCCAGCAGCCTGATCCTGGGGCCTGCGGGTACTGGCAAATCGCTTATCTCGATGATCTTCGCCGCTGCCGCCGTGGCGCGGGGCGAGAAGGCCGCGCTGTTTATCTTTGATGAAGAGTTGGGCCTATTGTTCGAGCGCATGAAAAACATGGGCATCGACCTTGCCGCCTTACAGGCCACCGGTAATTTGTTCATTGAACAAGTAGACGCCGCCGAACTGACCCCCGGTGAGTTTTCGCACCGTGTACGTCGTTGCGTGGACGAACGGGGCATCAAGACCGTGGTGATCGACAGCATTAACGGTTACCAGGCGGCAATGCCGGAAGAAAACGCGCTGATCCTGCATATGCACGAGTTGTTGCTGTACCTCAATCGCCGAGGCGCTGCCACCTTCATGACGGTGGCCCAACACGGGCTGGTGGGCGATATGCAGGCACCCGTGGACATTACCTACCTGGCCGACACCGTGATCCTTTTGCGCTATTTCGAAGCCATTGGCGAAGTGCGCCGCGCCATTTCGATCATCAAGAAACGCACCGGCACCCATGAGTCGACGATTCGCGAATACCGCATCGGCAGTCGCGGCATGACGGTCGGTGAGCCGCTGAACAACTTTCAAGGGGTTTTACGCGGTATTCCAACTTACATGGGTGCCGGTTCTCCCCTGCTCAAGGATGAGGGCTAGTGACGGTCCTTTCTCCTCTCTCCGAACGTGCGATCATCCTCGCGCCCTTGGGGCGCGACGGCGCGTTGGCACTGATGATGCTCAACGAGGCCGGCTACAGCGGTATCGTCGCCACCGACTTGAACAGCCTGTGCGAGGCGTTGGCACAAGGCAGCGGCTTGTTGATCATTGCTGCCGAAGCCTTGCGCGGCGTTGACCTGGCACCGTTGCTCGACTACCTGCATCGACAACCGGCCTGGTCGGACCTGCCCATCGTCCTCATGACCCATCACGGCGGCAGCGAGCAGAATGGCTCGAGCCACCTGAGCCGGCTACTGGGCAACGTGACATTCCTGGAACGTCCGTTCCATCCGGTGACGCTGATCAGCCTGGTCAGCACTGCATTGCGCGGCCGGCGAAGACAATACGAAGCGCGCGATCGCCTGATCGACCTGAGCGAAAGCGAGTTGCGCCTGCAACGTACCTTGGAAACCCTCGAACAACAGGTAGAGGAACGTACAGCGCAACTGCGCCACAACGAAGAAGCGTTGCGCCAATCTCAAAAGATGGAAGCGGTCGGGCAGTTGACCGGCGGCATTGCTCACGACTTCAACAACATGCTCACGGGCATCATCGGCAGCCTGGAGTTGCTGCGCAGGCGCGTGTCCCGAGGCAAGCTCGACGACCTCGACAGCCTGATCGACCTGGGTGTCACCTCCGCCAATCGTGCAGCAGGGCTCACCCATCGCTTGCTGGCGTTTTCCCGCCGGCAATCGTTGGACTCAAAACCCGTGGAGATCAACCAACTGGTGGTTTCCATGGGCGAACTGCTGCAACGCAGCATCAATGAAAGCATCAAGCTGGATATGCGCCTGACCGGTGAGTTGTGGACCGCCGAAGCCGACCCCAACCAACTGGAAAGTGCCCTGCTCAACCTGGTGATCAATGCGCGAGACGCCATGCCGGGCGGTGGCCAATTGCTGGTGGAAACCAGCAACCGCCATCTGGACAACGTATTCACTGCCGCCTATGGCACGTTGACGCCGGGCGACTACGTGGAACTGAGCGTCAGCGACACCGGCTGCGGTATCCCCGAGAACGTGATGGGCCGGGTGTTCGATCCGTTCTTTACTACCAAGCCGATTGGCCAGGGCACGGGGTTGGGGTTGTCGATGATCTACGGTTTTGCCCGCCAGTCGCGCGGACACGTCACCCTCCACAGTGAAGTGGGCAAAGGCACCACCGTCAGCCTGTTTTTGCCGCGATTTATCGGCGAAATCACCGCAAACCTGCCGGCTGACCCGACGCTGCCGCCGTTTGCCAATGCCGGCGAAACCGTGCTGATTGTCGAGGACGACCCCGCAGTGCGTGTGCTGGTGAGTGCGGTGCTCAAGGAACTGGGCTATGCCTTCGTTGAGGCCAGTGACGCCGACACGGCGGTGCCGATCATCGAGTCGGACCAGCGTATCGACCTGATGATCAGCGATGTCGGCCTGCCCGGTATGAACGGCCGCCAGTTGGCGGAAATCGGCCGGCAGATCCGTCCGGACCTCAAGGTGCTATTCATTACAGGGTATGCCGAACACGCGGCGGTGCGGGGCGGGTTCCTGGACCCGGGAATGCAGTTGATCACCAAGCCGTTTACCTTTGATTTGCTTACGGTGAAGGTGCGGGAAATGATCCGAGCGTGATTACCCGCTGCCAAAGACAGCAGCAGTGTCCGCTGTGGGCGAAGGCAGACGCTGACCTTTCAGCGTACGACGATTTAACGTGATCAATTCGGAGAGGGTGTTCGCATTGGAACGGAATCGACCAACCGGGCGCCGCTGTTCGACGCGTATGTAAATGGCGTCGGCGGCGCGTTCAACGCGGTTAATCAGATTGCCACAAGGACGTGTCACGCCAACAAGCGTTGTATGTGTTCCTGCAACGTATCCAGGTCAAACGGCTTGGCCAAGATAGGCGCGTTGCGCGTGATGGGGCTGTTGCAGTCGAGGATTTCCTGCGGGTAACCGCTGATGAAAATCACCTTCAATTCCGGTCGCAGCTTGATCGCGGGCTCAGCGATCTGCACGCCGGAAATCCCGCCCGGCAAACGGTAGTCCGTCACCATCAAATCCAAGTGCGGCTTGGTCGCTAGAATTTCAAAGGCCTGCTCCCCATCGATCGCCTTCAACACCCGATAGCCCAGGCCCGCCAGGTATTCACCCAGCACAAACATAATGGATTCGTCGTCCTCGACGATCAGTACGACATCTTGTGCATCTTCACTCATGGGAAGCCTTAGTCCGGTCAGTTGCTGCAATTACGACCATGGGGTCACGCAGAGGTTGCGTCGAGGTGACGATTGAATTCATGCCGAGGCCTGCAACGGCAGGCATACCCGGAACAAGGCGCCCTCGCCTATCTGGCTCTCGACCTCGATGGTGCCACCATGGGCTGCAACGATCTGCTCGGAAATAAACAGCCCAAGGCCCAGGCCCGCCGCCACTTGGTTGGCGGACACACGCTCGAACTGTTGGAAAATACGCTTCTGGTTTTCTGCGCTGATGCCAATCCCATGGTCGCGCACCTCTACCCGGGCTTCGCCATGTTCGCTGTACACGCGCACCTCGACCGGGCTTTTTGCGCCGTAACGCAGCGCGTTGGTCAGTAGGTTGGTCACCACCTGCTCGATGCGGAATTCGTCCCAATGGCCCTCTACCGGGCCGTCGGCAACCAATGCCATGGACGAGTCAGCCGCTGCGACCTGAGGCGCGAAGTTCTCCACCAGGTTGCTGACAAGCTGGGCCAGGTCGAAACGCGCTGGGCGTATCGATAATTTTCCGGTGCGGATGCGCGACACATCGAGCATGTCTTCGATCAGGCGGATCAGGCTCTGGATCTGGCGTTCATCGCGGTCGACCATGGCGTGCATCTTGTCCAGGGTGAACGCGGCGGCGTTGTCCCGGGCCAGGTGCATCTTGCGCAGCTGGGTCTCCAGGATCAGGCCGTTGAGGGGCGTACGCACTTCGTGGGCGACGATTGACATGAAGTCGTCACGCATGCGCACGGCTTGTTCAAGCTCCGCCTGAGTGGCTTGCAGGCGTGTCAGCAACAACTCCTGCTCACGACGGCTGCGCTCCAGGGCCTCGACCTGCAGTTTCATCGCCTTGCTTTGGCGGTACAGGTCGACAAACACATTGACCTTGCTCTTCACCGCATGAATATCCAGCGGCTTGTGCAGGAAATCCACGGCACCGCTTTCATAACCTTTGAACGCGTAATTGAGTTCACGGCCGGCTGCGCTGACAAACACAATCGGGATGTTCTTGGTCTTTTCGGTTCCGCGCATCAGTTCGGCCAGCTCGAAACCGTTCATGCCGGGCATTTGCACATCGAGAATCGCCATGGCGAACTCATGCTCCAGCAACAGGGACAAGGCCTCGTCTGCGCTCAATGCCTTGAATACCTGGCGGTCCTCGCGCTTGATCAGCGCTTCCAGGGCCAGCAGGTTTTCCGGCAGATCGTCGACGATCAGCAGTTTGGCCTGGACAGTACTTAACATGGGGAATATTCCAGGGAAGCCAGCAATGAGCCAATGCGGCTCAGCGTCAGAATGTGGTCGGGTGTGTGCAGCGCCAGGGCTGCGCGAGGCATGACGGCAACGCGTGCTTCAGTGGGGTCTTGCACCACTGTAGTTCCACCGTGTTGCTTCACGTGGGCCAAGCCGCGGGCGCCGTCATGGTTGGCGCCGGTCAACAGAATGGCGAGCAGGCCCTTGCCATAGGCATCGGCGGCGGATTCGAAGAGGTAATCAATGGCTGGCCGTGAGTGGTGCACACGGTCTTCCTGGCTCAAGGACAAACTGCGGTCATGCTCCACCGACAGGTGATAGCCGGGTCCGGCAAAGTACAGGGTGCCCGGCTTGATCACTTCCTTGTCGCGGGCTTCGACCACGGGCATGGCCACGCGGCGGTCGAACACCTCAGCCAATTGACTGCGACGCTCGTCCGGCAAGTGCAATACGGTGATGATCGGCAAGCCGAAATCGGCAGGCAGCTCGGCGAATATCGTCAGCAACGCCTCCACGCCACCGGCGGATGCGCCGATGACGATCGCTTCTATGCCCCGGACCGATGCCGGGCTGGCAGCCGCTTGATTCATAGTTTCCGGTAGATCCGTTCCTGTTTGACCAAGGGTTCGAACTGTTTGCCGTACACGGAGAAATCCAGCGTCTCCTTGCTGCCCAGCACCAGGAAACCGCGATGGCACAGCGACTCATGGAACAATCCAAACGCGCGATCCTGCAACTTTTTATTGAAATAAATCAGTACGTTGCGGCACGAAATTAATTGGGTTTCTGAGAATACACTATCGGTTGCCAGGCTGTGGTCGGCAAACGTGACATTCTCCCGCAGCGTCTTATCGAAGATTGCGTAATCGTAGGCCGCGGTGTAGTAGTCGGCAAATGAACGTTGACCGCCGGCCTGCTGATAGTTGGCGGTGTAGGCGCGTACGTTCTCCAGGGAAAAGATGCCCTGCTTGGCTTTATCCAGCGATGCCGGGTTGATGTCGGTGGCGTAAATGATCGTGCGTTCCAGCAAGCCTTCTTCGCGCAGCAGGATGGCCATCGAGTACACCTCCTCGCCCGTGCTGCAGCCGGCGATCCAGATCTTGATCGACGGGTAGGTCTTGAGCAGCGGCACCACTTCCTGGCGGATCGCAAGGAAGTGCGACGGGTCGCGAAACATTTCGCTTACCGGAATCGTCAGGAACTGCAACAACTGCATGAACGCCGCCGGGTCGTGCAGCACGCGCTCCTGCAAAGCGGAAATGGTCGCACAATCAAACTGGCGCAGCGCGTGAGCCACGCGGCGCTTCACCGACGCCCCGGAGTAATCGCGGAAGTCGTAGCTGTACTTGAGGTAAATCGCCTCAATCAACAGGCGCAGCTCAATATCGCTGCTTTTTTCCAAAAAGTTCGCTCCACTTAAATGCGTTCCATCTTCGGTAGCCATACGCGAATCAGTGAGAACAGACGGTCCAGATCGATCGGCTTGGCCAGGTAGTCATTGGAACCTGCTGCCAGGCAGCGCTCCTGATCGTCCTTCATGGCCTTGGCCGTCACCGCGATGATCGGCAGTTTTTTCCAGCGCGGGTCCTGGCGGATCAAGGCTGTGGCCTCGTAACCATCCATTTCCGGCATCATCACGTCCATCAGCACCAGGTCGATGTCCTCGACTTCATTGAGTTTGTCGATGGCTTCACGGCCGTTACGCCCGATCACCACCACGGCGCCTTTGTGCTCCAGGGCGCTGGTCAGGGCGAAGATGTTGCGCACATCGTCGTCCACCAGCAGGATCTTGCGCCCCTCGAAGACCTTGTCACGGCTGCGCGCGGTCTTGAGCATCTTTTGGCGGTCATGAGACAGCTGGGATTCGACTTTGTGCAGAAAGAGTGTGACCTCATCCAGCAGGCGCTCTGGCGAGCGGGCACCCTTGATGATGATCGAGCGCGAATACTTGCGCAGTTCCGCTTCTTCATCGCGGGTCAGGTTGCGCCCGGTGTAGACGATCACCGGCGGGAATGAGCAGATGTCCTCGGTCGCCATACGCTTGAGCAGCTCGTTACCGAGCATGTCCGGCAGCTTGAGGTCGATGATCATGCAGTCGTAGATATGGGTGCGCAGCAGGTCCAGGGCGGCCTGGGCGTACCCGACGTCAGTGATCTCAATGTCATCGTCGCCGATCAGGCGGGCAATGCTGTCGCGTTGCAGGTCGTCATCCTCCACCAGCAGCACGCGCTTGACCTTCTGGGTGAGCTTGGCTTCCAGGCGCGCGAACACGTCCTTGAGCTCTTCGCGGGTGGTGGGTTTGACGGCATACCCAATGGCGCCCATGTGCATGGCGGCTTCTACGCGGTCTTCCACGGAAATCACGTGCACCGGGATATGGCGGGTGTTGGCGTGTTCCTTGAGACGTTGCAGCACAGTCAACCCGGAATGGTCAGGCAGGCGCATGTCCAGCAGGATCGCGTCGGGAATGTACTCTTCGGCCAGGCTGTAGCCTTCGTCGGCGCCATGCGCCACCAGGCAGTTGTAGCCCAGCTCGTGGGCCAAGTCGAAGAGGATACGCGCGAAGTTTGGCTCATCCTCCACCACCAGGATGCAGCGCGTGGCGAACGGGGCCTTGTCGCGGTCGTCGGCGAAACGCGGGATCTGGCTAACATCGGCTACCGGCAACGCGGACACCTTCACAGGGGTCGGAACCGGAGCGGGCGCCACCACCACTTGGCGGGGCTGCTCGATCGGCGCGGCGTCTTCTTCGCGTTCTACGTACTGCTCCGGCACTACCAGGGTGAAGACACTGCCCTTGCCTGGTTCGCTGCTCACGCTGATATAGCCACCCAGCAGGGTCGCCAGGTCGCGGGAGATCGACAGGCCCAGGCCGGTGCCGCCATAGCGGCGGTTGGTGGTGCCGTCCGCCTGGCGGAAGGCTTCGAAGATGCTTTCCTGCTGGTCCGGCGCAATGCCGATGCCGGAGTCGCGTACCGTGAAGGCAATGCCCTCCCCCGGCGCGCGGGACACTGACAGGCTGACCTCACCCTGTTCAGTGAACTTGATCGCGTTGGACAGCAGGTTCTTGAGGATCTGTTCCAGGCGCTGGCGGTCGGTGAACAGCATGGTCGGCGAACCTTCCTGCACGTCCACCTGGAACCCCAGCTTGCGATCGGCCGCCAACGGTTCAAACATTCCCCGCAGGCCGTCCACCAAGCGTGCCACGCTGGCGTTTTCCGGGAGCACTTCGAGCTTGCCGGCTTCGACCTTGGAAATATCGAGGATGTCATTGATCAGGTTGAGCAGGTCATTGCCGGCGGAATAGATCGACTCGGCGAACTTGACCTGTTCGGCGCTGAGGTTTTCCTGGGGGTTCTCCGCCAGCAATTTGGCCAGGATCAGCGAGCTGTTCAGCGGCGTGCGCAGTTCATGGGACATGTTGGCCAGGAATTCGGACTTGTACTTGCTGGAGCGCTCCAGTTCTTCGGCGCGGTCTTCCAGCTCAAGTTGAGCCTTGTTCAGCTCAACGTTCTTGCGGTCCATGGCGTCGCGTTGTTCGGCCAGGGTTTCGGTCTGCTCGGCGAGTTGCTCGTTGGTCTGCTCCAATTCAGCCTGCTGGGTTTCCAGGTGGGCCTGGGATTCCTTGAGGATGCGGGACTGTTCTTCCAGCTCTTCGTTGGCGGTCTTGAGCTCTTCCTGTTGCACTTGCAGCTCTTCGTTGAGCTGCTGGGTCTCGGCCAGCACTTCCTGCAGGCGCTGGCGATAGCGCGCGGCCTCGATGGAGGTGCCGATATTCCCGGCGATCAGTTCCAGCAGCTCGACGTCACGCTCTTCCAGGGGGCGCAGGAAGCCCAGCTCGACCACGCCGTTGACGCGGTCATCGTCGCTGGTCGGCATCACCAGCACGCTGCGGGTCGAACCTTCGCCCAGGCCGGAGCTGACTTTGAAGTAGTCCACCGGCACGTCGTCCAGGCGAATCAGGCGGTCCAGCTGGGCTGCCTGCCCTACGATGCCTTCGTCGCTATAGATCGACTGTTCCTTTTGCTCCTGCTCTCGGGAGAAGCCATAGGTGGCGATACGCTTGAGGCCACCATGCTCTTCACGTACATACAGCGCCGCGACAGCCGAGCCCATGTACTGGGCAAAGAATTGCAGGATATTGCGGCCGAGCATGTTCAATGTGAGTTGGCCGAGCACTTGTTCGGCCAGTTCAGTCTGGCCATTACGCAGCCAGGCCTGTCGCTCAAGGCGGCGTGCTATCTTCTGTTGTGACGCGAGGTTTGCGCTGTAACTGTCTGATAATGAAACTAAATTCTTCCGACCGATATACGCGAGGAAACCACTTAGGCCCAGCACAAATACCAGATACAGGGTGACGCTGATCACGGTAGTGCGAGTGACTTCTTCATTGCGGGAGATGCGGAACTGCTGCTCCATCGCCACCGCGTCATCGTATTCCTTGCGGATCTCGTCGGTCAGGCGCTTGCCACGGCCGGCTTTGACTGCGCTGCGGTAGTCACCGCTCTCGCGCTGCATATCAATCATCGACTGGGCGTATTTGTTCCACTCGTATTGCAGGGCTTCGAGGCGCTTGAGGCGGTCCACCTGCTGCGGATTGTCCGCCACCAGCTCCTGCAGGTTGCGCAGGTCCGCAATGATGCGCGGCTTGGCGACTTCATAAGGGTCAAGGAAATGCTCGTCGCCGGTGATCAGGAAACCGCGCATGCCGGTCTCCAGGTCGACCGTCAGCTTGGACGACTCATTGAGGTTATTGATGACCCGGTCGGTGTGCTCCACCCACTGGATCACCGACAACAGATAGGTGATCAAGACGACGAAAAACACCGCGCTGAGCACGCCCACACCCAAGGGCAGTGCCACGTTTCGGCTGAGGAGGGTACGAAAGCTCTGTTCATCGACGGACGACGCGGGAGTCATGGGCATGCCTTGGCCAAATACGGAAAAACCGGGAGTTTGCCCCAAAGTCGCAAGCAAGACCATTTTTCTAGAACGGTTTTGTACAGATTCCTACAAAGGAACAGGCTATTCTCTCTGGTCTTTTCTATCGCATTGTTTTTACGGCCAGCGGGAACTTGTCATAAGTGCGCGCTTACTCAAGGAAGAGGCCTATCAAAACGGCCGCGTGTAAACCCTCGCCTTTTTTGGGAATTCCATATTATGTCCACACCCCCTTCCACCATCCTTGTCGTCGAAGACGATGCCATCGTGCGCATGCTCATCGTCGATGTTCTGGAGGAGTTGGAATTCAGTGTCTTGGAGGCTGCCGATGCTAAAGAGGCGCTGGCAGTGGTGCAAAACACCGGGCAGGTAATTGACCTGATGATGACCGACGTGGGCCTGCCGGACATGGACGGAAAGCAACTGGCGGCCAAGGTGCGCGAATTGCGCCCTGCTCTGCCCATCCTGTTTGCCAGCGGATATGCCGAGAACATCGACGTGCCGGACGGCATGCAGGTGATCGCCAAACCGTTCTCGATCGATCAGTTACGCGACAAAGTCAAATCGATGCTGTAGGCGCTTTAATACCGGTTTGTGAGTGCCGTCCCCATGGGCGGCATTTTTACGTCAGGCGTCCATAGATTAACGTGACCTTCGGCCCGTAAAACCGGACACTCAGCGCCTGCCCGCGCCATTCATCCTTATTCTTCAAAATGCACTCAGGAAGGACGTAACAACATGATTGGAAAACCGACGCGCCTGCTGTTGGCGAGCCTCTCGATACTCATGAGCAACGGCGTCTGGGCCGACTTCACCGCCACCCCAGGCGAAGCCCGGGCAATCGCCAAGGAAGCCTATCTATATGGCTATCCGGTCGTTGAGATGTACAAGACGCTCTACACCCAGGCCGTTGACCAAGGCGGCACGCGCTTCAAGACGCCGATTAACCGCATGGGGCATTCCGCTCAGGTGCCGGGGCCTAAAGACACTTCGCAATTCAAGCCCAACCCCGACACGCCCTACTCCTTCGTCTGGATGGATCTGCGCAGGGAGCCGCTGGTGCTCACGTTGCCGCGGATCGAGGACGATCGTTATTACTCAGTGCAGTTGATCGATCTTTACAGCCAGAACATCGCCTACCTGGGCACTCGCAGTACCGGCAACAATGGCGGCCACTACATGGTCGCGGGGCCTGACTGGAAGGGCCAGCAGCCAGTGGACGTAGACCGGGTGATCTACAGCGAAAGCAACCTGGTGTATGCGCTCTACCGCACGCAGTTGTTTGATGAAAAAGACGTGGCCAAAGTCAAGCAGATCCAGAATGGCTACAAGGTGCAGCCGCTGAGCGGCTATGTGAAACAACCGGCGCCGGACAAGGTGGCTAAAATCGAATGGCCCAAGCCCACGGCCGCCATGACAGACAGCCCACAGCTGTTTCGCTACCTGAACTTCATGCTGGCGTACGCCAAGCCTCAGGACAGCGAGAAAGACGTGTTGGCTCGCTTTGCCAAGATAGGCATCGCGCCGGGTGCCCCGTTCAAGCTGAGCCAATTGAACGCGGAACAACGCAAAGCCCTGGAAGAAGGCATAGCCGACGCCAAGGCCGAATTTGCGGCATTCAAAAAAGACAAGATCGATACTCATCAAGTAACCAGCGGCGAACTGCATGGCAGCCGTGACCGCCTGAAAAACAATTACCTGTATCGATACGCCGGGGCCAACCTGCGCCTGTTCGGCAACTCGGCAGACGAAGTGGCCTACATGACCTACTCGGTCGACAGCGAAGGCAAACCGGCCAACGGCGCACGTCACAGCTACACCGTCCACTTTGCCAAAGACCAACTGCCACCGGCGGATGCTTTCTGGTCACTGACCATTTACGACGCCAAAACCGGGCAACTGGTGCCCAACCACAAAAAACGCTACCTGATCAATTCGCGGATGTTGCCTGACCTCAAGCGCGACGCCGACGGTGGGCTGACCCTGGCATTGCAGCACCACGAGCCACCCAAGGCTGAACAGAGCAACTGGTTGCCAGCGCCGCCTGCGCCCTTCTATGCCGTACTGCGCATTTACCTGCCCAAGCCGGAAGTGGGTAACGGCCAGTGGAAGCTACCGCCTCTGACGCCGCTCAAGTAGGGCTGCCTGGCCGGCGGTGGTTGCCCCAACACGCCGGCCAGCGCGGGGCTCAGTGTTTTTTCAACTTGAGGTAGGACTGGTGCAGATCCGACGCCCAGCCATCAATCACGCCTTTCACATCCTCGGCTTTCATCACCTGCGAATCATTAGCCAGCGGCTCGCCGGTGCCTTTGCGCACCACCTGGGCGAGCACCTTGCCGCTGGCACCGTCGAGAAACTGCGCTTCGGTGCCCAGGGTGGTTTCCTGGTCACGGATGCCAGTACCCGTACTGACCGCGGCAGCGACCAGTGCGACCGGTACAAACTCATAAGGTTTGAGCCCCTCGGTCTTGCTGCTGACCGCAGTAATGGCCGCTCGTACTACGATCACACCCGGACCGGGGCCCTCGGCCAGGGGCAGCGACTTGACCAGTTCACGTTTGAGCGCCTGGTTGAAGTAATTGTTGATACCGCGCAAGGTGCTGTCCGGAATTTTTGCCGTTGCCTGGGGCTTGGGGTAAAACTGCGTTGGCTCGATATACACAGCGCTATAGCGGTTTAAATCCAATTGCGGATCGACCCAGCGCATCACTTCAGCGCCAGACGGCGACTTGGCTTCTTTCAGCTGGCTGTAGTCCGAGAGGAAACCGGAGTATTCATCCGGTTGCGTGATTTTGCTGGCACAACCCGCCAGTGCGAGCGAAGTGATGCACAGCGTGCTGATCAATAGCGTTAGTTTCATCGGTGAACTCCCTGGCGGTCGGCGCTGGATTGGTGAGCTCTAGGTATAGCTAATCCTGGGAAAATAACCCTGTGCCGACCGCCAGATGTTCAGGCCCTCTCGCGTGGAATCAGGCTCTGCAGCTGCGACGCGAGGAAATTCGCGTCGAAGCCAAAGGTGTCCGGGTCTTTCAGGCCATTGGTCTTCTTCCACAGCCAATCATTTTTGTCCGCCGGCAACACCAACGAAACGCTGCCGTGGCGCGCGGCGGTCAAGCCCATGACCGACACGGAGATCAACCCACCCACCCCCATCACATCGGGCACGAACTCCACCGGTTTGCCGGTGATCTGCACCGTCAGTTTCTCGGTCTTGAACGTCGACGTATCCACCGGCACGCTGGGGCCGCTGGCAACATAGGCTTCACGGTGTACCTCCAGCAACCCGACCGTCTTTACCGGCTCAAGCCACTGCTCGATCTGGCCGAACAACTCATCGAGCTTTTGCGCCCAACGGGCTGACTGCACGTCAAATTGCTGTTTTTTGTGCGCTTCGCTGTCGGCGTAATGACGAAGCATCTCGCCCAGTTGCTGTACATCGTCCATTGCAGATTTCCTTGGGTGAGCCGGATTGCGAAGCCCGATCATGGCAGATGCGGCCGCTGAACGTACGGCTTAAAACTGATCCGCAACAATGAGGTTTTTCTGAGCCTGTTTTGTTTTGCCCCCGTTTCCTACAGTGCCGCCACTTGGAACCGTGGGAGGACTGAGCATGAGCACAGCATCAATCGGGCAGGCCTATAACTACAAAGTCGTCCGTCAATTCGTTATCGCCACTATCGTCTGGGGCGTGGTGGGCATGGCCATGGGCGTGTGGATCGCCTCGCAACTGGTGTGGCCGGAAATGAACCTGGACTTGCCCTGGACCACCTTCGGCCGCTTGCGGCCCTTGCACACCAGCCTGGTGATTTTCGGTTTTGCCGGCAGCGCGCAGTTTGCTGCCAGCTATTACGCGGTGCAGCGCACCTGCCAGGTGCGATTGTTCTCGGACAGGCTCGCAGCGTTCACCTTCTGGGGCTGGCAGTCGGTGATCGTGATCATGCTGATCAGCTTGCCGCTGGGCTACACCACCACCAAGGAATACGCCGAGATCGAGTTCTCTGGAGCGGTGTGGATGGCGGTGGTGTGGGTGGCCTATGCCATCGTGTTCTTTACCACCGTGGTGCGGCGCAAGACCCGGCATATCTACGTGGGTAACTGGTTTTTCGGCGCATTTATCCTGGTGATCGCCATGTTGCATGTGGTCAACCACTTAGCGATCCCGGTGGATTGGTTCAAGTCGTACCCGGTGTATTCCGGGGCCACCGATGCCATGGTGCAGTGGTGGTACGGGCATAACGCTGTAGGTTTTTTCTTGACCACCGGTTTTTTGGGGATGATGTATTACTTCGTGCCGAAACAAGTCGGACGTCCGGTGTATTCCTATCGCCTGTCCATCGTGCACTTCTGGGCGTTGATCACCCTGTACATCTGGGCCGGCCCCCATCACCTGCACTACACCGCCTTGCCGGATTGGGCGCAGTCGTTGGGCATGGCCATGTCACTGATTTTGCTGGCGCCGAGTTGGGGCGGGATGATCAACGGCATGATGACCTTGTCCGGCGCCTGGCATAAATTGCGCACCGACCCGATCCTGCGCTTCCTGGTGCTGTCCCTGGCGTTCTACGGCATGTCGACGTTCGAGGGGCCGATGATGGCGATCAAGACCGTCAATGCCCTCTCCCACTACACCGATTGGACCATCGGCCACGTACACGCCGGGGCCCTGGGGTGGGTCGCGATGATTACCTTTGGTTCGCTGTACCACATGATCCCCAAAGTGTTCGGGCGCGAGCAGATGCACAGTGTGTCCCTGATCAACCTGCACTTCTGGCTCGCGACCATCGGCACCGTGCTGTACATCGCTTCGATGTGGGTCAACGGGATTACCCAGGGCTTGATGTGGCGAGCGGTCAACGATGACGGCACCCTCACCTACTCCTTTGTCGAAGCCTTGCAGGCCAGCCATCCGGGGTTTGTGGTGCGATTTGCCGGTGGTGTGTTCTTCCTCACCGGGATGGTGCTGATGGCCTACAACACATGGCGTACCGTGCGGGTCGCAGACGTGAACATGGCGCAGCTTGATGCGCGGATCGCCTGAGATGTGGGGCCTGCTGATGGTGGTGTGCCTGTATGGCGCGGTGGAGTACTGCTTGCGCGGTCAGTCGCAGAAGAGCCTGGACGATGCCAGCTTGATGCCCTTTGCCGATGATCCTGAGGTGGCGCGGCGCGTGGAGCTGGCGACCGGCAAGCCCATCAACGCGGTGGCGCCGGAGGACGCCAAGCCGGGCTGGGTTAACCTGGACATGTAAAACTGCACCGGTCATTTCGCGGCCAACTGCGTATGACTAATTGCCGGCCGATGGGTAAGGTGAGGCGACTTTCCGAGTGAGGAACATCGCATGCGCACCATCGGCCTTATCGGCGGCATGAGCTGGGAGTCCAGCGCCGAGTATTACCGCATCATCAACCAGCGCGTGCGCGACCAGCTCGGGCCGCTGCGCTCGGCGCAACTGTTGATGTACAGCGTGGATTTCGGCCCGGTGGAACAGGCTCAGCACGCCGGCCGCTGGGATGACACTGCACTGATCCTCGAAGATGCCGCGCGCCGTCTGCAAGCTGGCGGGGCCGAGTGTGTGGTGCTGTGTACCAACACCATGCATTTGGTCGCGCCGCGCATTGAAGCAGCGGTGTCGATCCCCTTCCTGCACATCGCTGATGCGGCGGGTGCGGCGGCCGTGAAGGCCGGCACGCTGACCGTCGGCCTGCTTGGCACCGCGTTTACCATGGAGCAGGACTTTCTCAAATCACGGCTGACGGCCCAGGGCCTGACCGTGCTGGTGCCCGAGGCGGATGAGCGACAGGCCGTGCACCGGATCATCTATGAAGAGTTGTGTGTCGGCGTGATCAGCGATGCGTCACGCCAGGTTTACCAAGGTGTCATCGAGTCCCTGGCCGCACGCGGCGCCCAGGCGATCATCCTCGGTTGCACGGAAATCAGCCTGTTGATCAAGCCCGAGCACAGCGACCTGCCGCTGCTGGACACCACCGAGCTGCATGCGCAGGCTGCGGTGGCGTTTGCCCTGGATTAAACCGAGGTGCGCAGGCGCGCCATGCTCACGGTGTCGACAAATTGGCCGTCACGCAGGGCGTAATCGCGCAGCACGCCTTCGACCTCAAAGCCGAATTTGCGGTACAGCGCCTGGGCCGCGTCGTTGTCGGCGTACACCGTGAGTTCCACTCGGCGCAGGTTCATCCAGTTGTCGGCCACGTCCAGCGCGGCCGTCAGCAGGCGCGAGCCGACCCCTTTGCCCTGCCACGCCGTCGCCACGCCCATACCGAATGAACCGACGTGGGCTCGGCGTACCCGCAGGTATTGTTCCAAGCCAAGCTGGCCGATCACTTCACCACCGTGCACGGCCACCAGCTGCAGCCGCCGCTCGTTGTCCTGTACCAGCTTGTTACGCCACGCCTCGACCGACTGGAAAGGCATTTGCAGCACCTGACGGCACACGGCCGGTTCGTTATAGAGCGCGGCGACGCCCTCAAGGTGGGCCTCGGTGAAGCGCTGGATCACGATATGAGGTTCAGGCGTGTGCATTGTGTTTCATCCTTTGAAAGACACGTGGCCGAGCAGTTTAGGGGGAAAAGCGCTGCGCTGACGACCCCGGAAACGTCCCACATATCAATCGGCTGCATCCTGCATCTGAACGATAGCGGCCATCCTTTCCTGCAACGATACTTGGGCCGGGCCCTGCTACCGGCCTCTAACCCTGTGACCAGAACAATAAGAAAGCCCCACAGAGGAACGCTCATGAGCCGTCTTGAACCCACAGGTCTGTTGCAGGCCTTCAGCACGCTGGTCCTGGATCTGCAGCGACTGGCCCAGCACCAGGAGATCGAGCATTTCCAGCCACAAGCCCTGGCGCGGATCAGCCAGTTACTGCCTTTCGACTGCGCCTGGTGGGGGCGCTCTGCGGTGATCGATAATCTGCCGGAAGAACACAGCAGCTGCCTGTATCAGCTGCCACCGGGTTACCTGACCGACTGGCAGTCGATCCGCCATCTGGATGTGACCTTCGGCCGCTCCCATGCTACGCCCGGTCAGGCTGTGATCATTGACATGCGCGACCCCGGCAGCGGTGCAGGCTTGAATTGGCTGGGAGAACGCTACGGGATCGGCCAGTTGTTGTGCGTGATCCATATCGCCCCACACACCTGCCTCAGTGATCACTTGACCCTGTACCGCAAGCCCGGGGCCCCGGGGTTTACCGCGCAAGATTGCCTTCTGCTCGATAATCTGATGCTGCATCTGGTGGCGGCCGTGTCAGCGAACCAGATCCGTACGCTGGTGGCCATGCGTGAAACCCTTAGCAACCCGCGAAACCTGGCGCTGGCGGTCTGCGACGCGCGGGGGGTGTTGCAGTGCGCCGAGCGCGGTTTCGTCGATTTGTTGCTCAGTGAATGGCCAGGCTGGAGTGGCCCGACGCTACCCGTGCCGGTGGATGAACGCGGGTATGAAGGCAAGCACATCCATCTCCAGGTCTGGGGGGTGGGCGATCAATTGCTGCTGGCCGCACGGGGCCACCGGGTGCTGCCCCAGCTCAGCCCACGGGAAAACGACGTTGCCCAAGGCTTTGGCGAGGGCAAGACGTACAAGGAAGTCGCCCGCGACCTGGGCTTGTCGCCCAATACGGTGCGCCATCACATCCGCGCTATCTACAGCAAGCTCGGGGTCAAGGACAAAGCGCACATCGCACACTTGATGCACGCCCCGCCCGACTGATCCGCAGCACTTTTCCTACGGGTTCTCACACCGTCGCTTTGACGGTCACGGGCGACTGTTGCCCGTTTTCAGCCGATCGCTGCACGCCGCCATCACACGAGATGCCTTGCCATGACTCACACCCATCTGCGTCATCTACCGCTGCTGCTGGGGGGCACGCTGCTGTGCCTGGACAGTCAAGCAGCCGATCTTAACGCGCGCGATTTTTTCAGCGCACCATCCGGCACCAGCCTTGGCGTGTTGTACCTGCCTGGCACTCGCGCCCAAGACTTCCGTGGCCTGGCCGACAGCACTGGCAAGGCCGACCTCAAGGTCAATGCCATCGCCTACCGCCAGGTCTATTTCACTGACGCGTGCGGCACCCTCTGCACCCCGCAATTTATCCTGCCGTTCGCCGATATCGATGCTCGGCTGCCAGGGGCCAGCCGGCGCACCGATGAAAGCGGGTTCGGTGACCCGCAGTTGGGTGGCACGCTGTTTTTCATCAACGATCCGACGTCACGCACCT
The DNA here is from genome assembly GCF_054668895.1 of Pseudomonas sp. H3_E07. Taxonomy (NCBI): domain Bacteria; kingdom Pseudomonadati; phylum Pseudomonadota; class Gammaproteobacteria; order Pseudomonadales; family Pseudomonadaceae; genus Pseudomonas; species Pseudomonas sp. H3_E07. The sequence goes on along the minus strand of NZ_CP162795.1, from coordinate 5,817,188 downwards.
ACAGCGGCCTGTTAACCCTGATCACGCTGCCGCTGGGCGAATACCACCGCACGCAGCCGGATGTGTCCCCCGGCGCCAATCGCTGGGGCGCAACCTTTGTCTACAACTACACCCGTGGCATCGGTGAGAAGTGGGTACTGGAAGCCAATCTCGAAGCCCAGCTGTACGGCAAGAATGACGACTACCTGGGCAGCGAGCTCAAGCAAGACCCGTTGTACCGCCTGCAAGCCTTCGCCTCCTACGATTTCACGCCCGTCACCTACGGTGCCCTGCGCCTGATCCAGGCCACGGGTGGCGCACTGCGCATCGACAATCGGTCGATCGACGACACCCGCAAGCGCTACACCCAGGTCGGGTTCGAGGTCGGGCATTGGCTCGATAAGCAGAACCAAGTGATGTTCAGCCTCTCGCAAAACGTCGCCACCGCCAACGGTTATGCAGGAACCGACGCGTTGTTGCGCCTGGTCCATGTGTTCTGACTTCTGTTCTGGAGCTTGATCATGCACAACTCGTCCCCTACACCCTGGCAGCGGCTGGCGGCCATCGTGCTGTTTGCCGCGATCACCCCGACCATCTTGATGACTGCGCCTGCCGTGGCGGCGCAGTTGGCCGCCCAATGGCAATTGAGCCCGGCACAGATCGGCGACTTGTTTTCCGTCGAACTGGGCGCAATGAGCCTGGCGACCCTGCCCGCCTTCTGGTGGCTGCGGTGCGTGAACTGGCGAGTGGCAGCCTTGGCCGCAGCCGTGTTGTTCATTGCGGCCAACCTGATGTCGACGCTTGCCGACACCTATACCCAGTTGCTGGTCCTGCGCTTGGTCAGTGCCTTGGCGGGCGGTTCGTTGATGATCATCTGCCTGGCGAGCGCAGCCACCACCGCCAACCCCAGCCGTGTCTACGGGTTATGGGTGGTCGGGCAACTGGTCGTCGGCGCCGTCGGCCTGGCGGTACTACCGGGTTTATTCGAACGTTATGGACTGCAGAGTTGCTACCTGATCCTGGCAGGGTTGATGGCGCTGTTGCTGCCGCTGGCACGCGGCTTTCCTTGTGCCCATGCAGCGCCACAAGCAATCGGGACGGCCGCTGCTGGCACACGACGCAAAGCCCTACTGGGTGTCGGTGCGGTCCTGGCCTTTTACATCAGCCTGGGCGGAGTCTGGACGTTTATCGGCGCGCTGGGCGCCAGTGCCGGGATTTCCCCACAGCACAGCGGCGAGATATTGGCCATTGCGACGGTCATGGGAATCGCCGGCGCCGCGTGCACGTCACTGATCGGCTCCCGTCTGCCGCGTCAGCAGTTACTGCTGGCGGGCTACGCGTTAATGGCGGCAGCGGTGCTGCTCCTGCTGGGCCAACCCACCCTGGTGCGCTTTGCCCTGGCGGCGCTGCTGTTCAAGTTCGCCTGGACCTTCATCTTGCCCCTGATCCTTGCTTGCCTGGCCGACCTCGATCACAGCGGCAAGCTGATGAACGCGTCGAACCTGATGATCGGCGGCGGCTTGGCCATCGGCCCGGCGATAGCGGGTCGGCTCATCGAGGCCAGCGGCGGCTTTGCTGTGCTGTTGATGGGCGGCGCCGTGATCACGCTGCTGTCGTTGGCAATGATCCTTGCCAGCCGTCCCGGACCTGTCGTTGAAATGGAGCCTGTATGAACCGAACCACCGCGTTTTTCTTTGATGAAATGAGCCTTTGGCACAGCGCCAGCTCCCATGCATTGACCTTGCCCGTGGGCGGCTGGGTACAGCCACCTGCCGGCAGCGGGCATGCCGAATCCCCCGAAACCAAGCGGCGCATGAAAAGCCTGCTGGATGTCTCCGGGTTGGGCCATCACCTGCACATGCACAGCGCTGCGCCAGCGAGCGAAGCCGATTTGCTGCGCGTCCACGGCCATGAATACCTGCAGCGTTTCAAGGCGTTGAGCGATGCCGGTGGCGGCGACCTGGGATTACAGGCGCCGATAGGCCCGGGCAGCTACGAAATCGCCCGACTTTCGGCCGGCCTGACGATGGCTGCCGTCGACGCCGTGCTCAAGGGCCTGGCAGATAACGCCTACTCATTGTCACGACCGCCGGGGCATCACTGCCTGGCGGACAGCGCCATGGGGTTCTGCTTCCTGGCCAACATCGCCATCGCGATCGAAGCCGCCAAGGTGCGCAATGGGCTGGGCAAGGTCGCGGTGATCGACTGGGATGTGCACCATGGCAACGGCACACAATCGATCTTCGAGGCGCGCGCGGATGTGCTGACGATTTCGCTGCATCAGGACGGCTGTTATCCCCCCGGTTACAGCGGCGAGCAGGAACGTGGCCGTGGCGCAGGGCTGGGGGCGAACATCAATATCCCCTTGCCACCGGGAAGTGGTCACGACGCCTACCTGCATGCGATGAACCGGATCGTGGTGCCGGCATTGGAGCGTTTCCAGCCGGAGCTGATCATTGTCGCCTGCGGCTATGACGCCAACGCCGTCGACCCGCTCGCGCGCATGTTGCTGCACAGCGAATCCTTCCGCCTGATGACTCGCTGCGTGCGCCAGGCTGCCGAACGCCTGTGCCAGGGGCGTCTGGTGCTGGTGCACGAAGGCGGCTACAGCGAAGCCTACGTACCGTTTTGCGGGTTGGCGACGCTGGAAGAGTTGTCGGGTGTGCGCACCGCGGTGGACGATCCGATGCTCGCACTGGTCGAGCTGCAGCAGCCCAAGGCCGCGTTGCTGGCGTTTCAGAAACAGTGGATCGACCACCTCGCAATCGGGGTCACTCACTAGCCCTTGGACGATGCCAATCGCCACACCCGCGCTATATCCGAGGCCCGCTCACGAAGCAGGCGCGGCGCCTCGCTGCACGCTTGTTCCAGGCTCATCGGCCCCGCAGGCAAGGCAAAAGCAGCCGCTACACCATGGGCATACATCTGTTCATAACCCTCGCCCAGCGTGCCGGCAATCACAATGACCGGCACGTTGTGCTGGCCGGCGATACGGGCCACACCAAAGGGGGTTTTGCCGCGCAGGGTCTGGGCATCGAAACGCCCTTCGCCCGTAATGACGAGGTCGGCACCCCGTACGGCGTCCTCCAGACCTACCAGCTCGGCCACCACTTCCACACCCGCACGGAACTGCGCGCCCAGAAAGGCCTTGGCAGCGAAACCCAAGCCACCGGCCGCACCGCTGCCGGGTTCGTCGCGCACATCCTTGGGCAGCACCCTGGCACAGTGATCGGCGAAGTGACCGAGGGCCGCATCCAACTGTTGGACATGCACGGGGCTGGCGCCTTTTTGCGGGCCAAAAATAGCGGAGGCCCCGTGGGGGCCGCACAGGGGATTGTTCACGTCGGCGGCGATTTCAAAGCGCACCTGTGCCAGGCGTGGGTCGAGGTTTTCAAGGCTGATATGCGCCAGACGTGACAAGGCCAGGCCACCCGGTGGCAGGGTTTGCGCCTCCGCGTCGAACAGCTGCGCGCCCAGGGCCTGCATTGCGCCCGCGCCAGCGTCATTGGTAGCGCTGCCGCCGATGGCCAGGATGATGCGCTCGGCGCCGAGGTCCAAGGCCGCGCGGATCAGTTCGCCGGTGCCGTAGGTGGTGCTGGTGCACGCATCGCGCTGGCCCGGCGGTACCAGTTGCAGGCCGCTGGCTTCGGCCATTTCGATGATGGCGGTGTGGCTGTCGGCCAACCAGCCCCAGCGCGCCTCAACCGTGCCACCCAACGGACCTCTCACCTGCTGACGCCGCAGCTCACCCTTGCAGGCGGCCAGCACCGCGTCCACCGTGCCTTCACCCCCATCCGCCATCGGGCACTGGATCAACTGTGCTTGCGGCCAGACTTCGGACAACCCGGCCGCGATGGCCTGGGCGACGCCTTCGGCACTCAGGCTGTCCTTGAACGAGTCGGGGGCGATGATGATTTTCATGGGCTTTCTCCGGTTTTTATAACGCCCATGCTGCCAGTTGGCAGGGCTACTGACGCCGGTCCGATGCACAAGTACGGCGGCGCTTTGTTGTTCATTCCGACAAAGCCTGGGGCAACAGCTGTACACCCAGGTAGAGAGCAAGCATGCCGTCCAGGGTCAATGGGTCGACGCCACTGAGTTCGGCAATGCGCTCCATACGGTAACGCAGGCTGTTGCGGTGAATACCCAGCGCATCGGCACACGCCTGGCTTTGCCCGTCGTGTTCGCACCAACTGCGCAACGTGGCCAGCAGTTGGCCGTTGCTGTCCTTGGCGAGCACTTTGCGCAGAGGGTTGAGCAGCTCGTCGAGCGCATCGTCGTTGCGATGGCGCCAGAGCATCACCGGCAGGCGATAGCGGTTAAGGGTCAGCAGGCGCGACTGCGGTAGCACATCGCGACCATAGGCCAGCAGATCCCCGACGCGTCGATAGCAGCGACGCAACCCCGCCAGCCCGTCCGCCTGCCCGCCAACGGCCACGCGCAGGACGTTCCAGCCGAGGGCATCGAGCTTTTCCAGCAAGCGCGGGTTGTCGACCTGCACTGCCGCCGGCCGGCACCACAGCAGTGAGAATTGCGCCGAGCTGACACACCAGCTGTCCGGATAACGCGAGGTCAGCCAGGTACTCAGGGCTTCCGCCGATTGACCTGCGCCCAGTTCGAACAAGTATGGCGTGCGCGGCAGTTGCGGCTTGAGCCCCAGTTGCTGGGCCTCGTCCACCAGGCGCGGCGAGTCGCCGGTTTCCGCCAGGAGCAAGGCCAGCAGGTCATCACAGCGCTGGCGCCGCCATTGTTGCTCGGCCTGTTGGTGGCGGTGGCTGACCAGCATTTCGGCAGTCATGCGTACCAGTTCGGCGTAGGTGCGCAGGCCTTCCGGTTCGCCGGTGATGCCGAGAACACCGATCAGGCGCCCATCATGCAACAACGGCAGGTTGATGCCTGGCTGCACGCCCTTGAGGTGCTTGGCGGTCTGGCCGTCGATTTCCACCACGCGGCCATTGGCGAGCACCAGTTGGGCGCCTTCATGGCGGGTGTTGATGCGCTCGGGTTCGCCGCTGCCGAGAATCAGGCCTTGGCTGTCCATGACATTGACGTTGTAGGGCAGGATCGCCATGGTTCGATCGACAATATCCTGCGCCAGGTCATGATCCAGCTCAAACATGGGGCTAATTCCTTAGAAGCGGGGTTGTTCACAGGCACAGCGCAAAGCAGGGTTCGCTGTGCGCAAGCACAAAGACAGCGGCCTGCCAGGTGGCCGAGACTCAGTGGGCGATCAACGTTACCCTCGCATCGCGAAAAATCATAATAAAGAGAGACTGCCATGTCACAGAGCGCCACGACCCCACTGGCCACCGATGACGATAAAAACGCCATCTACAAGCGCATCACCCTGCGCCTGATCCCCTTCATTTTCATCTGCTATCTGTTCAACTACCTTGACCGGGTAAACGTTGGCTTTGCCAAATTGCAGATGCTCGATGCGTTGAAATTCAGCGAAACCGTGTACGGCCTCGGCGCCGGGATCTTCTTCATCGGCTACGTGCTATGCGGCGTACCGAGCAACCTGGCGTTGACCAAATTCGGTCCACGGCGCTGGATTGCGTTGATGATGATCGTCTGGGGCACACTCTCCACCTGCCTGCTGTTCGTCACCACCCCGACGCACTTCTACACCTTGCGTCTGTTTACCGGTGCCGCGGAAGCGGGCTTCTTCCCCGGCGTGGTGCTGTACCTCTCGCAATGGTTCCCGACCTTCCGCCGTGGGCGGATCATGGCGCTGTTCATGTCGGCGATCCCGGTCTCGGGTTTGCTTGGAAGCCCGTTCTCCGGCTGGATCCTCAACCATTTTGCCGCCGGCCAAGGTGGTCTCGCGGGCTGGCAGTGGATGTTCCTGCTGCAAGGCATCCCCACCGTCGTGCTGGGCGCCCTCGCCTACTTCCTGCTCAGCGACAGCTTCGCCAACGCCAAGTGGCTTAAGCCCCACGAACGCGCCGTGCTGGAAGCCGACCAGGCGACTGACTTGGCCAACAAGCCCAAGACAACCACGGACTCCCTGGCCGAAGTGTTCAAGAACCCGGCCATCTGGGCATTCGGCCTGATCTACTTCTGCATCCAGAGCGGCGTGTATGCCATCAACTTCTGGTTGCCGTCGATCATCAAGAACCTGGGGTTCAGCGATAACCTGGTGATCGGCTGGCTGAGTGCGATCCCGTACTTGCTGGCAGCCGTGTTCATGTTGCTGGTGGGTCGCTCCGCCGACTTGCGCAAGGAGCGTCGCTGGCACTTGGTGGTGCCGATGCTGATGGGGGCTATCGGCCTGGTGATCGCGGTGAACTTCGCCACCACCCCGGCTATTGCAATCCTCGGCCTGACCATTGCCACCATGGGCGCCCTCACCGGTCTGCCGATGTTCTGGCCGGTGCCTACCGCCATGCTCAGTGCAGGCGCGGCGGCAGGCGGCCTGGCGTTGATCAACTCCATGGGCCAGATGGCCGGCTTCCTCAGCCCGTATATCGTCGGGTTCGTGAAGGATGCCACCGGGTCCACGGATATGGCGCTGTACCTGCTGGCGGCGGTGATCGTGGCCGGCAGCGTGTTGGCGTTGCGGATGACGCGTACCCTGAAGGCATAAGCCTGTGAGAGCCGGCTTGCCGGCTCTCACGCACGTCAGAGCAGACCGCCGCCGTCGATATCGATCACGGCGCCGGTCATAAAACCATTTTCCATCGCCAGCACATACCCCGCCGCGACCTCCTCCGCCTGCCCCACTCGCCCCACTGGCAGCGCGCCACCGGCCTTGGCGAACATCGCCAAGCGCTGATCTTCGGAGAGCCCCGCATAGGCCGGTGTATCAATCACCCCTGGGCTGATCGCATTGACCCGGCGCGGCGCCAGCTCCTTGGCCAACTGCTTGACCAATGCTTCGGTCGCGGCGTTGATGCCGGTCTTGATGAATTGCCCTGCAACTGATTTACGCCCCAATTGCCCGGACGTCAGGCTGATGCTGCCGTGCTCGTTCAAAAAAGGCAGCGCCTGTTGGATCGCCCGCAGTGAGCCCCAGAGTTTTACATTGAAGTTTTCCTGGGCTTCGATCAGGTCGGTTTCGACCAAGGCTTTGGCCCGCACACTCGGCCCCGAGGTGTAGACCAAGTGATCAAAACGCCCCACCGCTTCGAACAGGCGTTGCAGCGAGGCCGCGTCGGTGACGTCAACGGGTTCGCTGCGCAGGCCGTTTTCGACGCCGGACACCAGGCGCCGCCCGGCCAGCACCACCTGCGCACCTCGTGCGGCGGCGGCCTGGGCCACGGCTGCACCGATTCCGCTGCTGCCGCCGATCACGATGACGGTTTTGCCGTTGAGGGAAGAGGTCATGGGAAAATTCCTGATTGAGAAAGTGAGCGTTTATCTTCCCAGCTTGGCAATCCGCGAAAAATCCCGGTAAAAGGACAAGATCTTTAAAGGATTTTTACAAATGAGTTCGATCCTCGACCTTGAAGTCTTCGTGCGAACCGCGGACACAGGCAGCTTGTCTGCCGCTGCCCGTGGCCTGGGTTTGACCCCGGCGGCGGCAAGCATCGCCCTCAAACGCCTGGAAACCCGCCTGGGTATCCGCTTGCTGGCACGCTCCACGCGCAGCATGCGCCTGACCGAGGAAGGCCGGCGTTACCTCGACAGCGTGCGCGTGGCACTGGCGGCGTTGTCCGAAGGTGAGCAAGCGCTCAAGCAACAAAGCCAGGGGTTGAGTGGGTTGCTTCAATTGGCCGCGCCGTCGGATTTCGGGCGCAATGTGGTGCTGGGCTGGCTGGATGAGTTCAAGGCCGAGCACCCCAATATCCGCCTGCAATTGATGCTGAACGACAGTAACGCCGACCTGTTCCGCGAAACCGTCGACATCGCCCTGCGCTTTGGAGTGCCCCAGGACTCCAGCCTGGTTGCATTGCCGATCGCGCCTGATCACCACCGCGTCGCCTGCGCCAGCCCCGACTACCTGGCCCGTCATGGGACGCCGCGCGAACCGATGGAACTGTCCCGACATAGCGCGCTGCGGTACATGCGCCAGGGCCAAGTGAGCAAGACTTGGCGGTTTCGTCAGGCTGATCAGCTACAGGAGGTTGAAGTGACGGGGGATTTCCTCAGCAATGACGGAGAAATCGTCCGGCGTTGGGCGCTTGGCGGGCACGGTATCGCCTACAAGGCCAGGCTCGACGTGATCGGCGATATCGCCGCCGGCCGACTGGTCGCGCTGTTAGAGGATTGGCAAGGAGAGCCTGCCCCTTTCAACCTGATGTGCCCTCACCGCCTGCAGGTGTCGGAACGGGTGAAGGTGCTGCATCGCTTTTTACAGCAGCGCTGCCAGACACTGCTGAGCACATGAAGAAACCCGCGCAGGGCTTGTCCCAGAGCCTCTGAGTCTGGTATTGCATGGGTACATTTCCCGCCTTGAGGAGTTATCCATGATTTACCGCACATTGGGCCAGTCCGGTTTGAAGGTCAGCGCCTTGACCCTGGGCACCATGATGTTTGGCGAACAGACCAACACCGAGGACTCGCTGCGCATCATCGACAAGGCCTGGGATCAGGGCATCAATTTCATCGACACGGCGGACGTCTACACCGGGGGGCGCTCCGAGGAAATCGTCGGCGAAGCCATTGTGCGTAATCGCCAGGATTGGGTGGTGGCCTCCAAGGTCGGCATCGGCCCGGTGGACGGTTTGCCCAACCGCAGCGGCTTGAGCCGCAAGCGCATTTTCAACGCACTGGAAGCCAGCCTGACCCGCCTGGACACCGATTACCTGGACATCTACTACCTGCACCGTGAAGACCACAACACCCCGCTGGAAGTGACGGTGTCGGCGATTGGCGACCTGATCCGCCAGGGCAAGATCCGCTACTGGGGCCTGTCCAACTATCGCGGTTGGCGCATTGCCGAGGTGATTCGCGTTGCCGAGCGCCTGGGCGTCGACAAGCCGGTCATCAGCCAGCCTTTGTACAACATCGTCAACCGCCAGGCCGAGGTGGAGCAGATCACCGCTGCAGCCGCCTACGGCCTGGGTGTGGTGCCCTATAGCCCGCTGGCTCGCGGTGTGCTTAGCGGTAAATACGCGCCCGACGTTACCCCCGAGGCCGGCAGCCGCGCGGCGCGCCAGGACAAACGCATCCTGGAAACCGAATGGCGTGTCGAATCGCTGCGCATCGCCCAGCAGATCCAGCAGTACACCCAAGGACGTGGCGTGGGGATCGTGGAGTTTGCGATTGCCTGGGTGTTGAACAACTCGGCGGTCAGCTCGGCGATTGTCGGGCCGCGTACGGAGGCGCAGTGGGATGCCTATATTGGCGCGCTTGAGGTGAAGATCAGCGCCGAAGATGAGGCGTTTATCGATTCGTTGGTGACGCCGGGGCATTCGTCGACGCCGGGGTTCAATGATGTGGGGCACTTCGTCTCCGGTCGCTTACCACGCGCATAACCCCTCCACTCTGTAGGAGCGAGCCTGCTCGCGAAGAACCCAAGGACGCCGCAGGCTACCTGATAGCGCTGCGTGATCGTTGACGTTCTTCGCGAGCAAGCTCGCTCCTACAAGAGGCGGCGATAAAATTTCCTGAAAAACGCCCCAAAACAGCGCAACCCTCTCCCGCCAAAAGCTCCATAATCCCCTTATCTTTTGTATCAACGGTTTTCGCGAGGACAGAGTGTCTAAAGGAGTTGTTTTATCGGTCTTGGCCTCGGTGCTGTTTGCCGTGATGTATTACTTCACATCATTGCTCACGCCCTTGAGCGGCCTGGAGATTTTCGGCTGGCGCATGTTGCTGACCGTGCCGTGCATGACGGTGTTCATGATCGTCAGCGGCGAATGGCGGCGGGTGTGGGAGCTGCTGCAGCTGTTGGCGGCCAAGCCACGCTTGATTGCGGGTGTGTTGCTGTCCTCTGCCTTGTTGGGCGTGCAATTGTGGCTATTCATGTGGGCGCCGCTGAATGGGCGCAGCCTGGATGTGTCGGTGGGGTACTTCCTGCTGCCGCTGACCATGGTGCTGACCGGGCGCCTGGTGTGGGGCGAACAACTGTCCTACTTGCAACGGATTGCCGTGTTTTTTGCGGCCCTCGGGGTGCTCAACGAGCTGTATCAGGCCGGTGGGTTTTCCTGGGCAACGCTGGTGGTGATCATCGGCTACCCGGTGTATTTCATCGTGCGCAAGTACCTCAAGACCGACCATCTGGGTGGGCTCTGGCTGGATATGGCGCTGATGCTGCCGGTGGCGTGGTGGTTTGTGCAGAGTGGCGAGCAAGGCTTTGCGGTGATGGATGCCCACCCGAAACTGTATGCGCTGATCCCGATGCTGGGCCTGATCAGCGCCTCGGCGCTGGTGAGCTATATCATCGCCAGCCGGTTGCTGGCGTTCAGCCTGTTCGGGTTGCTTAGCTATGTTGAGCCGGTCCTGCTGTTAGGCGTGGCGCTGATCTTGGGTGAAGGCATCAAGGGTGGCGAGTGGCTCACCTACATCCCGATCTGGTTGGCGGTAATGGTGCTGGTGTTTGAAGGCTTCAAGCACCTGGTGCATCAACGCAAAACCTGATGCGCAGGCAATAAAAAGCCCGGCCGGGGTCACCCTCGGCCGGGCTTTTTGACGCTTAGTCGGCGGTCAATACACCACGACGCACCTGGTCACGTTCGATGGACTCGAACAGCGCCTTGAAGTTGCCCTCGCCAAACCCATCGTCGCCCTTGCGCTGGATGAATTCGAAGAACACCGGGCCCATCAGGGTTTCCGAGAAGATCTGCAGCAGCAGGCGTTTGTCGCCTTCCACGGAAGATCCGTCCAGCAGGATACCGCGTGCCTGCAGTTGATCCACCGGCTCGCCGTGGTCAGGCAGGCGGCCTTCGAGCATTTCGTAATAAGTGTCTGGCGGCGCGGTCATGAAGCGCATGCCGATTTTCTTCAACGCGTCCCAGGTCTTGACCAGGTCGTCGGTGAGGAACGCCACGTGCTGGATGCCTTCGCCGTTGAACTGCATCAGGAACTCTTCGATCTGCCCCGCGCCCTTGGACGACTCTTCGTTCAGCGGGATGCGGATCATGCCGTCCGGCGCACTCATGGCCTTGGAAGTCAGGCCGGTGTACTCGCCCTTGATATCGAAGTAACGCGCTTCACGGAAGTTGAACAATTTCTCGTAGAAGTTGGCCCAGTAGACCATGCGGCCGCGATAGACGTTGTGGGTCAGGTGGTCGATGACTTTGAGACCTGCACCGACCGGATTGCGCTCCACACCTTCGAGGTACACGAAGTCGATGTCGTAGATCGAGCTGCCTTCGCCGAAACGGTCGATCAGGTACAACGGCGCGCCGCCGATGCCCTTGATCGCCGGCAGGTTCAATTCCATCGGCCCGGTGTCAATATGGATCGGCTGGGCGCCGAGTTCCAGGGCGCGGTTGTAGGCCTTTTGCGAGTCCTTCACGCGGAACGCCATGCCGCACACCGACGGGCCGTGTTCGGCCGCAAAGTAGGAGGCGATGCTGTTGGGCTCGTTGTTGAGGATCAGGTTGATCTCGCCCTGGCGGTACAGGTGCACGTTCTTGGAACGGTGGGTCGCGACTTTGGTGAAGCCCATGATCTCGAAGATCGGCTCCAGGGTGCCCGGCGTCGGCGACGCGAATTCGATGAATTCAAAGCCCATCAGGCCCATTGGGTTTTCGTATAGATCTGCCATGGTGGCACCTCATCATTCTTGTAATAGACACAGTATTAATGGCGAGCAAGGATGAGGTTGCAGGGTGGCGCACAGGAAAGGCCTCGCACGCTGCGGGCGAGGAAGTCACCAAAGATGAGGGGGGAGCCGAGTAGCTTCATGGGGTCATCAGTCTCTGACGGCTTAGGCTTGCGTGAGCGCAAGTCCATATTCTTGTATGCGTAAATCGATTCTACACAGCGTAACCGTATTTGTCCGTACTCTTATCAAATCCCCATTGCCCTGGCGCGTGCAAGGGGTTTGTTGTAGAGGTAGATGCCCAGCAGGATCACCGCCCCGCCGATCAGCATGGGCAGGCTCAACGGTTCATCCAGCAGCAAGGCGCCGCAGATCACCGCGGTGAGGGGGTTAAGCGCTATAAATACGCCGGAACGTGTCGCGCCGATACGGCGGATGCCATCGTAATAGCCGACATAGGCCAGCGCCGAGCCAAGCACGCCGAGGTACGCCAGGCTCAGCCCCTGCGCAGTCTGCAGGCGACCCATTGCTTCAAGTGTAAAGCGGCCCATGATCAGCGTTGTGAGGGTGAGCATCAGGGTTCCCAGCAGTATCGACCAGGTGACCGTCTGCAGCGGCCCGAGGCTCTGGTTCAAGCCACGGGAACACAGTGAATAGATGCCCCACCCCACGACACACCCGAAGATGAGTAAATCCCCACGCCAGCTGCTGGTTGCTTCATTCAGCACGTGGGGATTGCGACTGACAATGACCACGGCGGCACCCGTCAGACACAGCAGGATCCCAGCGACGTTGCTGGCACCCAGGCGCTCCTTGAACAGCCAACGCGACGCCAGGCCGATCACCGCCGGGTTAAGCGCCACGATCAATGAGGCTCGCGAAGCGTTGATGGACTGCAATCCGTAGAAGAAACACAGGTTGTAGAAAAAAATCCCGAAGAAACCCAGCATCCCAAGTTGCAGTAACTGTCTGGGGCTTGGGCGGGCCAGTGGGATGCGTGCCAAGCCCAGGAATCCCAGTAAGGCCAGGCTGGCCAGCGCGAACCGCAGGCTGGCCGCCAGCAAAGGGTCAACCGTGCCGCTCAGGTAGCGACCGGCCACGAAGGTACCGCCCCAGATCATGGTGACAGCCGCCAACTTCATATAAGTGATGCGATCTGAGCTCGAATGCACGGGATAGGGCTCTACTGGCTTGAAGGTGCCTGCATTGTTCTGGTAATACAAAGTCATCGTAAAATGAGTGATCACTCATGACCCTGACTCAACTTGAAATCTTCTCGCTCGTGGCCGAGCTGCAAGGCTTTACCAGCGCAGCCCATCGCCTCGGCATCAGCCAGTCGGCAGTGTCCCACGCGATCAAAGGCCTGGAACAGGAACTGGGGGTGGCGTTGTTCAGGCGCCACCAGGCCCAGGTCGAGCTGAGCGATATCGGCGCGCAGTTGCTGGGACGCGCTCGGGCGATGCTAGGCCTGGCAAACACCTTGCAACAGGAGGCCGCGGACGCCCGGGGCATGAAACGCGGGACACTGCGCATCGGCTCATTCGGCCCCACCTCCTCGACTTACTTGCTGCCGAAGATTCTCAACCGGTTCCGCGTGGCGTATCCGGGCATTGAGGTGCACGTGGATGAAGGGCCGGACAGACAAGTCATCCAATGGCTCGATGAACGCCGGGTTGATATTGGCTTTGTGGTGCTGGACCAGGAACGCTTCGACACTTTCCCACTGTTCGAGGACCAGATGGTGGCGCTGCTGCCGTCCGATCATAAGCTGGCTGGCCGCGAACACGTGAGCCTCAAGGACTTGTGCAACGACCCTTTCGCGCTGACCGAGGCCGGGTCAACTGAATTAGTGGTGCGCTTGTTCGACGAGGCGCGGCTGACCCCGAATGTGCGTTATCGCTGCTCGCAACTGCTGAGCACCTTGGAAACCGTCAGCCGGGGTGATGCGGTGAGCGTCGTGGCGCAGGCGTCGTTGCCGGCCGGCCATGATCCTCGCTACGTACAGCGCGTATTATCCCCGCGTGTGCCGCGCCAGGTTGGCCTCGCCGTACTGGACCGGCGCCAGTCTTCCCCGGCGACGCTCGCTTTTATCCGTATTGCCCAAGGTCTGGCGTTGTAGCGACGCATACTGGCCAAATGGTTAGGTACCGCGAGCTTATTTCGGTCGGGCCATCTATCATCGACTGAATCTGATTCCTGCAACAGGCCGTTCACCCCATGCCACTGACCGTCAACGGCCCGCGAAAACGCGCCAGTCGTTACCTGATCACCTCACTGAGTGCGCTGCTGCCGATTGCGCTCGGGGTCGCCATCCTGCACTGGCAAGCCGAACGTACCTTGCAACAAAGCTCGGCCCAGACCGCGCAGGAGGCGGTGCGCCAATTCGACCTGATGCTCGACAACACCGCCCTCGCCGCCCAGGCCTTGCTGCCATTGGCGGGGCAACCCTGTGACAGCGGCGCACAGCTGGCGCTGCGCGAACAGGTCACTCGCAGGCCCTTTGTGCGTGCGACCACCCTGTCCTGGCAAAAAAACATCTATTGCAGCTCATTGTTCGGCAGCAACTACATGTCACCGGTCAACCCGGATGACTATGTGGCCGGCCAGTTATGGCTGATGAATGGCAACCCGGTGACCCCCGACACCGCGCTGCTGGTCTACCGGCTGGTTGACGGTGACAAGGCCGCTTTTGCTTCGATCGACGGCTATCACCTGACCAACGCCCTGCGCCTGATCAACCTATACGCCCATCTGGTACTGCAAGTTGGCCCGAATTGGCTGGGGACTGATGGCAAGGTTCGTGACACGGCGATGCCGGTATTTGCCGTGGCTAACGAGCACTTGGCGTCCGAACGCTATCACTACAGCGTCAACGCAGGCATGCCGGCGGGCGAAGTGTGGCGCTACATGCAGGCCCGTTACCCGGCAATGTTCAGCCTGGTCGTGTTTTTTGGCGTGCTGGCGGGTTTTTTGGCCCACTGGCTGCAAAAGCGCTCCTCGGCACCGACTCAAGAATTGCAACGGGCGCTGGGTGCCAATGAGTTCATTCCGTATTTCCAGCCAGTGGTAAGGGGGGATACCCGCGAGTGGGCGGGATGTGAAGTACTGATGCGCTGGCAACATCCCAAAGAAGGCCTGGTGCGGCCCGACCTGTTTATTCCTCTGGCCGAGCACTCTGGCCTGATAGTCCCCATGACCCGTGCCCTGTTACGCCAGACCGCGGCACAACTGTCGCCCCACGCGTCGCGTTTCAGCCCTGGGTTTCATATCGGCGTCAACATCACCGCACGCCACTGCCAGGATTTGGCCTTGGTGGATGACTGCCGTGAGTTTCTCGCCGCCTTTCCCGTCGGCCAGGTCACCCTGGTGCTGGAGTTGACCGAGCGCGAGCTGATCGTGCCTACCGATATCACCCGCCGCCTGTTCGACGCCCTGCATCAACTGGGGGTGATGATCGCTATTGATGACTTTGGAACCGGCCACTCAAGCCTGGGCTATTTACGTAACTTCAATGTCGACTACTTGAAGATCGACCAGAGTTTTGTCGCCATGATCGGTGCGGATGCATTATCGCTGCATATTCTCGACAGCATCATTGAACTGTCCGGCAAACTCGACTTGGGCATCGTTGCAGAAGGTGTGGAAACGCCTGAACAGTCCGATTACCTGGCCGCCCAAGGCGTGGACTTCCTGCAGGGCTACCTGTTCGGAAAGCCATTGCCGTGCGACGAATTTATTCAATCACTGGTCAGCCATTGAATAGCCATGCACTACCTGCGCTGAAATAATTTTATTTAGCCAAAAGACATGATTTACTCTTAGCACATTAACTACTACAATTTTTTCAGCCTGTGCAGAACTCGCGAGACGGCTTCTTTCTTGAGTCGCCTTAAAGCGCTTGGCTTATAGCTTTGTCTGCAGTTGATATCAGCCAAACACACTATTGGAGTACCTATTTTGTCCAGACTCGCCGAATTTCGCGCAGCCGAAAAAGCCCTTCAAGAGCAGCTTGCCCAGCTGGAGTCCCTGAAAAACGACGCCGGCCTGAAGAAAGAAATCGAATTCGAAGAAAAGCTCCAGGGCCTGATGAAGACCTACGGCAAAAGCCTGCGTGACATCATTTCCATCCTTGATCCAAACCCGGGCAAGTCCAGCGCTGCTGCCGTCAGCGCACCAAAACAGCGCCGCGCCCGCGTGGTCAAGGTTTACCAGAACCCACACACTGGTGAGCTGATCGAAACCAAAGGCGGCAACCACCGTGGCCTCAAGGCCTGGAAAGAACAGTACGGCGCTGCCACTGTAGACTCCTGGCTTCGCGGCTGATCGCACTGCACTAACAAAGAGCCCCGCTTACGCGGGGCTTTTTTATTTCAACGGTTCGAAATCGAACTTAAATAACGTTTCATTATGTTCAGAACCGCCGGACATTACACACTTAAAGTTTGAGGCTATCGCGCACCGAACTGACTTCGTCCTTGCTGGCTTCGTACGCATCCGCCTGCCCTGCGTATGAAAAAACATACGCCTTATCGGCATCAACCGCGCCCACCAATGTTTGCGACAGCACGTGACGCCCGTTTTCGGTTATCACACACGTAGTTTCCAACGCGTCAAGATGACTCAATGTTGTAGGGCGCATCTTGCTGCACACACTTTGATAACCACCTTGGGCAAAATCTTTCTGGATGGACTTGCGCATCTCCAGCAGTACGCCTTGAAGATTAACCTTATGCCCCGCTTCAATCGGCGTACCCGTCAACTCCATCACCATCAAGGTCGCGCCATTTTCATCATTCTTTATCGCACGCTGTCGCGACACCGGCTGGGGTTTGGCAGGTGCGTCACCATCCGGGACAACCTCTTCAACCTGCCAGCCACTGGGCCAATGAATTTCGGGGTCGGCCGCCAGCACGAAGGAACTGCCCAACAGCACACACACAACGCTAAACAGCGGTTTACGAAATGCAATCATTGTGAAAAACACCCAAGGTTCAAGCGCCAAAGTTTGAGCCCCTGCGCCCATGTGTCGCAAGGCTTGCTTGGGCTTTTTCATTTGGCGCCTGGGGCGAGCCTTGCGTATCATGGTCCGGCTGCACGGACGCCAGCCGCAAGCCAAGGAACCGCTCACATTTCAGAGCCGCGTTTGCCCCATTTTTTCTGGAGGGCCCATGAGCCTGCACGAACTGAACACTTTCCCGGGCGTCACTGCCCAGCCGGACACCGCCACCACGAACTTCGTGTTCAACCACACCATGCTGCGGGTCAAGGACATCACCAAGTCGCTGGACTTCTACACCCGCGTCCTCGGTTTCTCCCTGGTTGAAAAGCGTGACTTTCCGGAAGCCGAATTCAGCCTGTACTTCCTGGCCCTGGTGGACAAGTCCCAGATTCCGGCCGACGCCGCCGAGCGTACCCAGTGGATGAAGTCGATCCCAGGTATCCTGGAACTGACCCACAACCATGGCACCGAAAACGACGCCGACTTTGCCTACCACAATGGTAATACCGACCCACGTGGTTTTGGTCACATCTGTATCTCGGTGCCGGATATCGTCGCTGCCTGCGAACGTTTCGAAGCCCTGGGCTGCGACTTCCAGAAACGCCTGACCGATGGCCGCATGAAAAGCCTGGCCTTCATCAAGGACCCGGACGCGTACTGGGTCGAGATTATCCAGCCCGCACCGCTATAACGAAAAAAACCCCATGATCGCTCATGGGGTTTTCATTGCGGCTTCGGATTTACGCCGGAACGGAAGTGCGGATCAGGTGATCGAAAGCACTCAGGGAAGCCTTGGCACCCTCGCCCACCGCAATCACGATCTGCTTGTACGGCACCGTCGTCACGTCGCCGGCGGCGAACACACCTGGCAGTGAAGTCTCACCACGCGCATCGACGATGATTTCGCCACGCGGCGTCAGCTCCACGGTGCCTTTGAGCCAGTCGGTGTTGGGCAGCAAACCGATCTGTACGAAGATACCTTCCAGGTCAATGGTCTTGAACTCGCCGCTGTCGCGATCCTTGTACGCCAGGCCGGTGACTTTCTGGCCATCACCTTTCACTTCGCTGGTCAGCGCGCTGGTGATCACGTCAACGTTGGGCAGGCTGTAGAGCTTGCGTTGCAACACGGCGTCGGCGCGCAACTTGCTGTCGAACTCAAGCAAGGTGACGTGGCTGACGATGCCGGCCAGGTCGATGGCCGCTTCAACGCCGGAGTTACCACCGCCGATCACCGCCACACGCTTGCCCTTGAACAGCGGGCCGTCGCAGTGCGGGCAGAAGCACACGCCTTTGGCCTTGTATTCCTGCTCGCCCGGCACACCCATTTCGCGCCAGCGGGCGCCGGTGGCCAGGATCACGGTCTTGGACTTGAGGGTCGCGCCGCTTTCGAAACGAATTTCGTGCAGGTCACCGGCGTTTTTCGCCGGCACCAGGCTGCTGGCGCGCTGCAGGTTCATGATGTCCACGTCGTACTGGCGTACATGGGCTTCCAGAGCGCTGGCCAGTTTTGGGCCTTCGGTTTCCTGCACCGAGATGAAGTTCTCGATGGACATGGTGTCCAGCACCTGGCCACCAAAACGCTCGGCAGCGACGCCGGTACGAATGCCTTTACGTGCGGCATAGATGGCCGCCGAAGAACCGGCTGGACCACCACCGACGACAAGCACATCAAAGGCGTCTTTAGCACTGATTTTCTCGGCGGCTTTTTCGATCCCGCTGGTGTCGAGCTTGGCGAGAATTTCTTCCAGGCCCATGCGGCCCTGGCCGAAGTTCACACCGTTCAAGTAAACGCTGGGCACCGCCATGATCTGACGTTCGTCGACTTCAGCCTGGAACAGCGCGCCATCGATGGCGACGTGGCGAATGTTCGGGTTGAGCACGGCCATCAGGTTGAGCGCCTGGACCACGTCCGGGCAGTTCTGGCAGGACAGCGAAAAGTAGGTCTCGAAGCTGAACTCGCCTTTAAGGGCGCGGATCTGTTCAATCACTTCGACACTGGCCTTCGACGGGTGGCCACCGACTTGCAGCAGGGCCAGCACCAACGAAGTGAATTCATGGCCCATGGGGATGCCGGCAAAACGCAGGCTGATCTCGGCACCCGGGCGGTTGATGGAGAACGACGGCTTACGCGCATCATCACCATCGGTTTTCAGGGTAATCAGCGTCGTGAGGCTGACAACATCCTGCAAAAGGGCAAGCATTTCCTGGGATTTCGCGCCGTCGTCGAGGGAGGCGACGATCTCGATCGGCTGGGTGACCCGTTCCAGGTATGACTTCAACTGAGCTTTAAGATTGGCGTCCAACATACGGGCGATTTCCTGTTTATTCGGTTTATTGCAGACAAAAAAACGCCCGAGCGAATCTCGCCCGGGCGTTTTGGGGGCGGATGCAGCTTACTTAAGTGCGGAATACCGCCCTTGAGACTTCACAGACTTAGATCTTGCCGACCAGGTCCAGGGACGGAGCCAGAGTAGCCTCGCCTTCTTTCCACTTGGCTGGGCACACTTCGCCCGGGTGGGCAGCGACGTACTGAGCCGCTTTGATTTTGCGCAGCAGCTCGGAAGCGTCACGGCCAACACCGCCGTCGTTCAGCTCAACGATCTTGATCTGACCTTCTGGGTTGATCACGAACGTACCGCGGTCTGCCAGGCCAGCTTCTTCGATCAGTACGTCGAAGTTGCGGGAGATGGTCAGGGTTGGGTCACCGATCATGGTGTACTGGATTTTGCCGATGGCTGGCGAAGTGTTGTGCCAAGCAGCGTGGGCAAAGTGGGTGTCGGTGGAAACGCTGTAGATTTCGACGCCCAGCTTCTGGAATTCGGCGTAGTTGTCAGCCAGGTCTTCCAGTTCGGTTGGGCAAACGAAGGTGAAGTCGGCTGGGTAGAAGAACACAACGGACCACTTGCCTTTCAGATCGGCGTCGGACACATCTACGAAGTTGCCGTTTTTGTAGGCGGTAGCTTTGAACGGTTTTACTTGGCTGTTGATGATAGGCATCGTTGACTCTCCGTCAGGTTTTGTAGAAGGGCTTAAAGTTGATGAAGTGAATCCTACCCACTCTCTGAGCCGATGGCTCATTGGCAAACCTGATGCTGACGATTGGTTTTCCCTATCAGGAAACTGTATTAATAGAAGAAATCTCAAAGTAGCGGTTGCGTCGCCAGGGTCATGCCAAGAAAGGGCGTCGCTTCAACATAGCGCATGGCGGATTTCATGTCGCTCCAGCCGACGTAACTCATCAACGACTTCAAATCCCAGCCGCTGCGATGGGCCCACGTGGCAAACCCACGACGCAATGAGTGGCTGGTGTATTGCTCGGCGGGAATCCCCGCACGCTCCAGCGCCTGGCGCAGCAATGGGATTACGCTGTTGGGGTGCAACCCCTCCTCCCCCAGGTTGCCCCAGCGATCGATGCCGCGAAATACCGGGCCACGCACCAACGCCGAGGCACTGAGCCACTCGTTGTAGGCCTGCACCGGGCACAGGCGTAACAGCGCCGGGGTGTGATAGGTCTTGCCGAGGTTGTCGCGGTCGCTTTTGCTGCGTGGCAGATACACGCTGATGCCCGCGCCGGGCGTGGCGTGAACATGCTCGATCTCGAGACGGCACAGCTCATCACTGCGAAACCCGCGCCAGAAGCCCAGCAGGATCAGTGCGGTGTCGCGCTTGGCGCGCAGTAGCCGAGGCAGGTCGTGGGCCGCGGCCTTTGCCTCGCTCTCAAGGGACGCCACCACCTGCTCCAGGTGCTTGAGCTGCAAAGGTTCGGCCTGTTTCTCCTGCGCCGGGTGCACGGCGCGAATACCCTTGAGCACTTTGCGCACCACCGGCGCCTTGGTCGGATCGGGAAAGCCCTGGCTCGTGTGCCACTGCGCTAAAGCCGAAAGCCGCAACTTCAGCGTGTTGACCGCCAATACCCCGGCATGCGCCACCAGATAACGCGCCACGCTGTCGCTGGTGGCGGGCAGGAACCCTCCCCAACTCACTTCGAAATGTTCGATGGCGGCGCGATAGCTGCGTCGCGTGTTATCGCGGGTGGCGGCATCGAGATAACGGTCCAGATCGCTCATGGGAGGCCTATTCGTACGGCTGGCAGGTGTTTGCGCGGTTTAAACGCATATGACACGGGATAATACGCCAATATCCCATCTGTTAAATCATGAATTCAAACCGTATTTTGTTCATGATATGATACGTATATACATACCATGTACCACAATACGAAATCGACGGAGACCCCATGGCTCGCGGCGGCATTAACAAAGCAGTAGTTCAAACGGCGCGCTTGGCAATCCTCGCCCGCGGCGAAAACCCCAGCATCGACGCCGTACGCATCGAAATGGGCAATACGGGCTCGAAAACCACGATTCATCGCTATCTGAAGGAGCTCGACGAGAGCGAGACCCGTGCCACCATTACCGAGGCGCCTATCGACGACGAGCTTGGCGAGTTAGTGGCGCGCCTGGCGCAACGATTAAAGG
Organism: Pseudomonas sp. H3_E07; assembly: GCF_054668895.1. Classification (NCBI taxonomy): domain Bacteria; kingdom Pseudomonadati; phylum Pseudomonadota; class Gammaproteobacteria; order Pseudomonadales; family Pseudomonadaceae; genus Pseudomonas; species Pseudomonas sp. H3_E07. The sequence continues at coordinate 5,796,076 of NZ_CP162795.1, read as the reverse complement.
AAAAAGCCCAGGAGCCTATCGATCTGGCCATGGCGCAGTTCGAGCAACAGAAAGCCGCCCTGCTCACCCAGGTCGAAGCCCTTGAAGAGGCCCACAGCCAGCTCAAGCAACAATTTGATATCCAGGCCGCCGCCCTTGCAGAGGAAAGCGCCGCGCTGCAAACCGCCAGCACCAGCCTGCAGACCGAACAAACCCGTAACGCCGGGCTGAGCCAGGCGTGCAGTGATTACGAGTTAAGGATCAGCGACAAGGACGAGCAGATTCGCTCACTGGAAGAAAAGCATTTACACGCCCGGGATGCCTTGGAGCATTACCGCCATGCAATCAAGGAGCAGCGTGAGCAGGAACAGCGTCGCCACGAAGGTCAACTGCAACAGGTCCAGGCTGAACTGCGCCAAGCGCAGCAGAGCGCCATGGTGCGCCAGGATGAAATCACCCAGCTGCATCGCGACAATGAGCGACTGTTGATTGAGCATCGAGTGGCATCGAAAGCGTTGACGGCGCTACAGGAACAATCCCGCAAAGATCAGGCCCAGCTGCTCAAGCTGAATGAACAAGTGGGCCTGATTGACAGCGAACGCACCCTGCTGCAGGAGCGCCTGCGCGTTGCCGTGCTGGAGAGCCAGTCACGCCAGGCAGCATTGGCGGAACACCAGCACGCCAACAAAACCTTGGAATTGGACCTGATCAAGGCCCAGGCCAGTCTTGAAGCATTGCGCCTGGCGGCCGCCGTTGCGACGGCGCCAGAGGCAACGCCCGAGGATTGATCAGTCGGCCACAGGCGTGCGCATGGTGACAAACTCTTCCGCCGCCGTGGGGTGTACGCCGATGGTGTCATCGAAATGCTGCTTGGTCGCACCCGCTTTGAGTGCGATCGCCAGGCCCTGGACGATTTCACCCGCGTCTGGACCGACCATGTGGCAACCCAACACTTGATCGGTATCGGCGTCCACCACCAGCTTCATCAGGGTCTTTTCCTGGCACTCGGTCAGGGTCAGCTTCATCGGCCGGAAACGGCTTTCAAAGATCTGCACCTTGTGGCCCTTCTCTTTCGCTTCTTCCTCGGTGAGGCCTACGGTGCCAATGTTCGGCAGGCTAAACACCGCGGTTGGGATCATCGCATAGTCGACCGGGCGATACTGCTCAGGCTTGAACAGCCGGCGCGCCACGGCCATGCCCTCGGCCAGGGCCACCGGCGTCAGTTGCACGCGACCGATCACATCGCCAATGGCCAGGATTGATGCATCGGCGGTCTGGTACTGGTCATCCACCTCAATGAAGCCGCGCTTGTCGAGTTTGACGCCGGTGTTCTCCAGCCCCAGGTTGTCCAGCATCGGACGCCGCCCGGTGGCGTAGAACACACAGTCGGCCTCCAGCACGCGGCCGTCCTTCAACGTCGCCTTGAGGCTACCATCGGCCTGCTTGTCGATACGCTCGATATCGGCATTGAATTGCAGATCCAGGCCACGCTTGGTCAGCTCTTCTTTCAGGTGCGTACGCACCGAACCGTCGAAACCGCGCAGGAACAGATCACCGCGATACAGCAGCGTGGTTTGCGCGCCCAGGCCATGGAAGATTCCTGCGAACTCCACGGCAATGTAACCACCCCCGACGACCAGTACGCGCTTCGGCAATTCCTTGAGGAAGAACGCCTCATTGGAGCCAATGGCATGTTCATGCCCCGGAATCTCCGGAATTTGCGGCCAGCCACCCGTCGCAATCAGAACATGCTTGGCGGTGAAGCGCTCGCCATTGATCTCGACCTGATGCGCATCGACCAGCCGCGCATGCCCTTCGTGCAACGTCACGCCGCTGTTGACCAGCAAGTTGCGGTAGATGCCATTGAGGCGGTTGATCTCGCGGTCCTTGTTGGCGATCAGGGTGGCCCAATCAAAATTCGCCTCACCCAGGGACCAGCCAAACCCACTGGCCTGCTCAAAGTCTTCGGCGAAATGTGCGCCGTACACCAGCAGCTTTTTCGGTACGCAGCCGACGTTGACGCAGGTGCCGCCCAGGTAACGGCTTTCCGCCACAGCCACCTTGGCTCCAAAGCCCGCGGCAAAACGGGCCGCACGAACACCGCCGGAACCGGCGCCAATCACATACAGGTCAAAATCGTAGGCCATTTCACTCTCCTCGGCAGGCAATCAGCATACCGACTTACATGGGGCTGAAAAACGAAAAAGCCACCCTAAGGTGGCTTTTTTAGAACAGGCTGCTTATTGGGTTAATCAGTAAGCCTTGCCAGTCTTGTAGAAGTGTTCGTAGCAGAAGTTGGTCGCCTCGATGTAGCCTTCAGCGCCGCCGCAGTCGAAACGCTGGCCCTTGAACTTGTAGGCAATAACGCAACCGTCTTTGGCTTGCTTGAGCAGGGCGTCGGTGATCTGGATTTCGCCGCCCTTGCCTGGCTCGGTTTCTTCGATCAACTTGAAGATATCCGGGGTCAGGATGTAACGACCAATGATTGCCAGGTTGGAAGGTGCATCTTCCGGTGCTGGTTTTTCAACCATGTCACGTACGCGGATCAGGCCATCGCCAATGTCGTCGCCGGCAATAACACCGTACTTGTTGGTTTCAGTCGGGTTCACTTCCATCACTGCAACGATGGTGCAACGGTATTTCTGGTACAGCTTGACCATCTGGGTCAGCACACCATCGCCTTCCAGGTTCACACACAGGTCATCCGCCAGTACCACGGCGAACGGCTCGTCACCGATCAGCGGGCGACCGGTCAGGATGGCGTGGCCAAGGCCTTTCATCTGGGTCTGACGCGTGTAGGAGAACGAGCACTCGTCCAGCAGTTTGCGGATGCCGACCAGGTATTTTTCCTTGTCGGTGCCCTTGATCTGGTTTTCCAGCTCGTAGCTGATGTCGAAGTGGTCTTCCAGCGCGCGCTTACCACGGCCAGTTACGATGGAGATCTCGTTCAGACCGGCATCCAGGGCCTCTTCGACGCCGTACTGAATCAGTGGCTTGTTCACCACCGGCAGCATCTCTTTGGGCATGGCTTTGGTCGCTGGCAGGAAGCGAGTGCCGTAACCGGCTGCTGGGAACAAGCATTTCTTGATCATATAAGTCCTTACAAAGGGCTGTGCGTACGGAATTCGGCGCAGTCTAATCAGGCCGCAGTCACCTTACAATGGGTCCTGCTGGCGTTGCGATGTCATCATAGAGAAAAAATCTCAGCGTAAGTTCCGCTGATCTTACGAGGCGCATGCTCACCGCCTCGGCGAAAGACGCTTGCCCCTCAATGTATCAAAGGGCTGCACCCTTTTTAGCACGCTTTTGCAACCGGAACACTGACTTGGAATAACGTGCGCTGGATTGCGGTATTTGGCGCTATCATAAGGGCCTTGAACCACACCACGAGATATTTGATAGATGTCAGAACCAAAAGGCGTGAACGGCTACCTGATCACACAGCGAGCGGACGGTTGGCATTTGATCAACTTCCACGGCGACAGCGTCGCCGGCGCATTTCCGAGCGAAAGCCAGGCTATCGCCGTAGCTGAAGTGTTCGTGGATGAAGCGGGGCATGCATCGAGCAAACGGCCGAAAGGCAAGTAAACCTTGCAGGCTGCGCGAAAAAGCCCCGATTAACGGGGCTTTTTCGTGCTCGGAACCGTAACCTCATTGATACCGATCTCGGTAAAACTCTTCCCACCGAATTGAATTATTTTTTATTGATACCTCTATAAGCTGCTCGACTGGCATGCCTTCTGGGGGCCACTGTATGCCAGGGGGCCATGCTGGGGGCCGAACTGGGGGCCAGTCCAATTGTTGGGGCCACTCTGCGGGCCGAGCTGGGCATTCGGTCCTCGGTGGCTCGGGAGCAACTACGGGCGGCTGCCATTTAGTGACGTCAACGACGAACAAGTGCTTTAGAGAGGATGGGTACTTAGATCTATAGTTTGAGGCGCCTAACATCGCGATCATCGAGTTGCGAACAACTCTGCTATCAACGTTATTTTCGTTTGTCGGCGCTTCGTACGTTGCCACTCCACCTACTAATGACACAAGTTCGTACGCTTCTCCGGCGCTATATTTCACTACACGCGTCACTTCACTAGCATTTCCCTCGCAAAATTCCTCTGGGATGTACGACACTTTAACTGTATCCATTTCGCTCATGATAGCGCCTCCCGGCTCATTCCCATCGTCTCAAGCATCCGACCGATACCGCACGTCACGCGCGTAAACGTTCTACTCGCTTCCCTTGAATGCCCGCGCTTTCTACCTGGTTCGTTTGCCCGCATCGTTACGTTGTCCGCTGGTCGTCAGACGTTGCTCACCTGCACCGCTAAGCGTCAGGAATAACGTTCCGACCAGTGAGTGCCATTGTGAATTAACCGGGAATTGACTGAGTACTGTGAGAAATACTAGTTTTTTAGACCCATTCGGAATCTACAAACGCAGCGTAACTCTCAGTCTCTATTTGCCGCTGAGACAAAAACACCGTCCAACACGACTCGCCCGCTCACATCCGTTAAACTTTCGACCGAATCAATGCAAAAATGCCGCGCAAACCCTAGGTTTACTCGGCATTCGTCTTTTTGGGGAAGTCTTTCATGAAACGCGAACACGTCATGGCTCGCCAGGCCGAAGGCCAGATAACGGCCACTCACATCATCCAGAGCCCGGCCGATCTTGGGGAGTGGATCGTATTCTTCAAGAAAAGCGGTGGCCGCAGTTTTTTCCTGGTGGACGATCAGGACGAGGTTGAGTCTTTCCCTCGCCTGGATGATCTGGTGGAGACTATCCGTGGATTAGGCATCAAGTTTGCCGATATTCAAATGTAGGCGTAATGCTTACTTGCAGACCACGACTACACTGCGACCTTTGAAGTTGCCTACGTCTTGGCCCAAGGTCTTTTCACTTTCCTTGAGTGCAGGCGTGCCTTCGGTGCCGACGATACGGTAACCGGTGCCTGCACAGGAGGCGTCGGCCTTTTCATAGCAACTGGCCCAGGAATTGGCCTCGCCGGAACAATCAATAGTCAGCCCTTGTTCGCCGTTTTTCAGGTAGACGTCAGAGGTGGTCGTGCAGCCGCCGAGTGCCATTACCGCAATCAGTGCAAGAATCTTGTTCATATAGGTTCATCGTCGTAGGAATTGGAAAGAGCGCAGACACTGTCGTGGGGCGTTTGGTCGAGATTATAGCGAACTGCCATCTACGTACACACAGCCATGAAAAAAGCCCGGCCCCGCAATCATGGGACCAGGCTTTTTATCGGATTCGAAGTCGCAGGGTGAAACGGGCGTTATCAGCCGGAAATGCAGTCCTCGCCAGCCTTCTTCACGTCACCCGGACGGATCGGCACGTTAGACATGCTCTCGTAGAGCTTGATACTGCTACCACTGGAGCGTTCATCAATTTCGAAAATCGCTGATGGATCGGCCGAAAACTTTTGCGGCACAATCACCTGCACACCACCTTCCTTATGCGGTTCGATCTGCGGTGGCCGACGGGTTGCCGACAGTTTCTGCACCACACATGCGGCGTATTCCTGTGGCTTCTTCCCGGAAATAACCGCCAAGGTCGGAGGGGTCTGCTTGATATCTGCAACCGAAGCACACCCACCAATCGCCAGGGCCAGAACCAACACACTCCACTTCATACTAAAACCTCCGATAAAGATCCTACGACAGCGGGAATGGTAATTTTCTCCCGCCCACGTAGGATTTATCCGTGATAACTCGGTAAATAACTGTTTTAAATTGTCGACGTCGTTGAAGACGGGCCGATAATAAACGTGCTGGGGCTGATAAACTCCATCTTAACCTACGTATCGTTCTGATTTTTCAGAAAAAGCCCTTCTGGAGCCCCTACCCATGAAATTCATCCATCAGCGTGAGCACCTCAACGAGGGCGACATTGTCGTCATCGAATGCTCGCAAACTTGTAATATCCGTCTGATGAGCGATGCGAATTTTCGCAGTTTCAAGAATGGCGGCCGTCACACCTATCACGGCGGCGCCTTCGACAAGTTCCCGGCCAAAATCACCGCCCCGAGCACCGGGTTCTGGAACATCACCCTGGACGTGGTCACGCGCCGCGCAATCAGCGTGACCCGCAAACCCGCGTTGTCCCACAAGATCCGCATTGTGCGGCGCACCAGCTCCAAGCTGAGCTGATCCGCACACTTCACAGGAAATAGCCGTGACCACCACAAAATACGTAATCAAGTACAAGCTCAACGGCGAACGCCGCTTTGAGTTCGCCCAACTGCAGACCAACAGCGTGGAAGAAGCCAAGCAAGCCCTGGAGAAAATTCACGATGCCAGTGATGAAATCACCGACATCAATGTGAGCAAGGCGCTGTAAGCCAATGCCCGGCCCCACCGCCGACCTGTTCGCCGACGACGCCTTGCAGCAACCCGCAGGGCGTGAGCAAATTGGCGAACAGTCCTACGTATTACGGGGCCTAGCCCTACCCTGGATTGAACGCATTCTGCCGGAATTGCGACGGGTGCTGGCTCAGTCACCGTTTCGGCAAATGGTGACACCTGGCGGTTTTACCATGTCGGCGGCATTGAGCAGTTGCGGCGATCTGGGCTGGACCACCGACACGTCCGGTTACCGCTACTCGCCAGTCGACCCGCGCAGCCAACAGCCGTGGCCACAAATGCCAGAGGTGTTGCGTCAATTGGCGGTGCAGGCGGCGGCACAGGCCGGTTTTTTCGACTTTGCTCCCGACGCCTGCCTGATCAACCGCTATGTGCCCGGCGCAAAAATGTCCCTGCACCAGGACAAAAACGAGCGTCGCTATAGCGAACCGGTTGTATCAATATCGCTTGGCCTACCGGCGATCTTCCTGTTTGGCGGACATGAGCGCAGTGACAAACCCCGGAAAGTCTCGCTGTTCCATGGTGATGTGGTGGTCTGGGGTGGCGTGGATCGCCTGCGCTTCCACGGGGTGATGCCGATCAAGGACGGTGTGCATCCGATCATGGGGCCGCAACGCATCAACCTCACGTTTCGCACTGCCGGTTGATTTGACCGCAAGCTTCGGAGTGTCCAGATGCGCACGGCGCGATTAATCTGGCCAACGATCCGTCAAGAGTGCCGACCATGATGACTGAACAAGACCCGCGCTGGGCAGCGATCCTGGCCCGCGATCCCAAGGCCGATGCGCTGTTTGTCTACGGCGTGAAGACCACCGGTGTGTACTGTCGCCCCAGCAGTGCCTCACGTTTGCCGCGCCCGGAAAACATCGAATTTTTCGACACCGCGGCGCAGGCCGAAGCTGCAGGTTATCGCGCCAGCAAACGCGCAGCCGGGGACCAGACGCAGTTGGTTGCGCACCACGCGCAACTGGTAGCCGACGCTTGCCGACGTATCGAACAGGCTGACACCCCGCCCAGCCTGAACGCGCTGGCCATGCAAGCCAACCTCAGTCCCTTCCACTTCCACCGCGTGTTCAAAGCCGTCACGGGATTGACGCCCAAGGGCTACGCCAGCGCCCATCGCTCACGCAAGGTGCGCGATGGGCTCAAAGCCTCGCACTCGGTGACGGAGGCTTTGTATGACGCGGGTTTCAACTCCAACAGCCGCTTTTATGAATCGGCTGACCAGCTTCTCGGTATGAAGCCCAGTGATTACAAGGCTGGCGGTACCAACACTGCGATTCTGTTTGCGGTCGGTCAATGCACGCTGGGGGCGATCCTGGTGGCGCAAAGTGCCCGTGGTGTGTGCGCAATTCTGCTGGGGGACGATCCCGACCAATTGGTACGCGATCTGCAGGACCAGTTTCCCAAGGCCGAACTGGTAGGCGCCGACCAGCGCTTCGAACAGTGTGTGGCACAGGTCGTGGGGTTTATCGAAGCACCTGCGCTCGGCCTGGACCTGCCCCTGGATCTGCGCGGCACGGCCTTTCAGGAACGGGTGTGGCAAGCCTTGCGCGACATTCCACCGGGAAGCACGGCCAGCTACGCGCAAGTCGCCGCACGAATCGGCGCGCCGAAGTCTTTCCGCGCAGTCGCTCAGGCATGCGGCGCGAACAGCCTTGCGGTCGCCATTCCTTGCCACCGCGTGGTACGCAGTAATGGCGATCTGTCGGGATACCGCTGGGGTGTGGAACGCAAGCAGCAGTTGCTCGCTCGGGAGCAGTTGCCGAAGGCCTAGCGAGTGCTTTCTCTTTGGAAACCCACGCAACCCACATTGATAAGCGGATTCATGCGGTGCGGGGTGACGCTCTCAACGGGTGGCACACCACGAAACGTTCCGTTCGTCCAGTGAATAAAACAGAGTGGCCGGGTGTTGTGAGCCCTGTTAAAACAGCCAAAAGCCTCATTAACGCTGGAGAGACATCCCATGAGCACCTGGCCCGACACCCGCATTATCGACCTGCTGGGGATCGAACTGCCCATCATCCAGGCGCCCATGGCCGTGGGCACTACCACCGCCATGGTCATCGAGGCCAGTAAAGCCGGGGCGCTGGGCTCATTACCGGCTGCAGCACTGAGTCTCGCGCAACTGCGCGAAGCGTTGGTCACGGTCCGTGAGGCCAGCCCACGTCCGATCAATGTGAATTTCTTCTGCCACCAACCGCCAGCACCCGACGCCGCGCGTGACCGCCACTGGAAGGACCTGCTGGAACCCTACTACCGCGAACTGGGTGCCGATTTTCAGGCGCCAACACCCGTGTCCAACCGCGAGCCGTTCAACGAAGCGGCTTGCCAGTTCATCGAAGAATTGCGACCCGAGGTCGTCAGTTTTCACTTCGGCCTACCGGAAAAAGCTTTGCTCGACCGGGTAAAAGCCACGGGCGCGAAAGTGCTGTCCTCGGCCACCACCGTGGAAGAAGCGATCTGGCTGGAGCAGCACGGCTGCGATGCAATTATCGCCATGGGCAGTGAAGCGGGCGGGCATCGTGGCTTGTTTCTCAGCGATGATCTCAACACCCAGATCGGCCTGTTCGCCTTGCTGCCACAAGTCGTTGACGCCGTAAGCGTGCCGGTGATTGCCGCCGGGGGTATCGGTGATGCGCGCGGGATTGTGGCGGCCTTTGCCCTGGGTGCTTCGGCGGTGCAAATCGGCACGGCTTACCTGTTTACCCCTGAAGCCAATGTCACCCCTTCGCACCACCACGCATTGCGCCATGCCCAGGCCAGCGAGACCGCACTGACCAACCTGTTCACCGGTCGCCCGGCACGAGGCATCGTCAACCGGGTCATGCGTGAGCTGGGTCCAATCAACCCCGCGGCTCCCGCATTCCCTACCGCCGGTGGTGCACTGATTCCGCTCAAAGCCAAGGACGAAGCAGGCTTCAGCAACCTCTGGTCCGGCCAGGCGCTGCGCCTGGGCAGAGACACCACCACCTACGCGCTGACGCGCGAACTGGCGGAGCAGGCGCTGGCCAAAATCACCCCATAGAACCTGCTCCCGCGGCAACTTTGCACTGTACCGGCAATGGCCAACCGCTATATATTCCCATACATAGCGGTTACACCTTCGACCCATAACGCGCCGTACACCCTCAGAGGAGCTGCTTCATGAAGATTCACGCCTCACGCCTGGCGGTCCTGGTCGCTGCCCTCGCCTTCGGTTCGGCGCATGCCGATGAAGTGCAGGTGGCCGTGGCCGCCAACTTCACCGCACCGATCCAAGCGATTGCCGCCGACTTCGAAAAAGCCACCGGTCACACACTGGTCGCCGCCTACGGTGCCACCGGCCAGTTCTACACCCAAATCAAGAATGGCGCGCCGTTCGAAGTATTCCTGAGCGCTGACGACACTACGCCTCAAAAGCTTGAAGCCGAAGGTGACGCCGTCAAAGGCTCACGCTTTACCTACGCCGTCGGCACCCTGGCGCTGTGGTCGGCCAAGGAAGGTTACGTCGACGCCAAAGGCGACGTGCTGAAGAAAAACGAGTTCAAGCACCTGTCGATTGCCAACCCCAAAGCCGCGCCCTACGGCCTCGCTGCCACCCAAGTGCTGGCCAAGGAAGGTCTGACCGAGAAGGTCAAAGACAAGATCGTCGAAGGCCAGAACATCACCCAGGCCTACCAATTCGTGTCCACCGGCAACGCCGAGCTGGGCTTTGTCGCCTTGTCGCAGATCTATAAAGACGGCAAAGTCAGCAGCGGTTCGGCGTGGATCGTTCCCGCCGCCCTGCACGACCCGATCAAACAAGACGCGGTGATCCTCAACAAGGGCAAGGACAGCGCCGCTGCCAAGGCGTTGGTCGACTACCTGAAGGGGCCTAAAGCCGCTGCTGTCATCCAGTCCTATGGTTACGAGCTGGCCAAGTAAATGCCGTTATCGAGTGCCGATTTTTCCGCCATCTGGTTGACTGTCCAACTGGCCTCCCTGACCACGCTGATCCTGCTGGTCATCGGCACTCCGATCGCCCTGTGGCTGTCGCGCACCCGCTCCTGGTGGCGCGGTCCCATCGGCGCTGTCGTTGCCCTGCCGTTGGTGTTGCCACCGACGGTGATCGGCTTCTACCTGCTGCTGACCATGGGCCCGAATGGCTACGTCGGCCAGTTCACCCAATGGCTGGGCCTGGGCACCCTCACCTTCAGCTTCGCCGGGCTGGTCGTCGGCTCGGTGATCTATTCCATGCCGTTCGTGGTGCAACCCTTGCAGAACGCGTTCTCCGCCATCGGCACACGCCCGCTGGAAGTGGCCGCGACCTTGCGCGCCAATCCGTGGGACACGTTTTTCACGGTGATTTTGCCCTTGGCGCGACCAGGGTTTATCACCGCCTCCATCCTGGGTTTCGCGCACACCGTCGGTGAATTCGGCGTGGTGCTGATGATCGGCGGCAATATTCCGGACAAGACCCGGGTGGTGTCCGTGCAGATCTATGACCATGTTGAAGCCATGGAATATGCCCAGGCTCACTGGTTGGCCGGTTCCATGGTGGTGTTCGCGTTCCTGGTGTTGCTGGCGCTCTATTCCAGCCGTAAAACCAAGATGGGCTGGAGTTGATGTCGATGATCGATGTACGCCTGTACCTCAAGTATTCGGCCTTTGCCCTGGATGTGGATCTGCATTTGCCTGGTCGCGGTGTGACTGCGCTGTACGGGCATTCCGGTTCCGGCAAGACCACCTGCCTGCGTTGCATCGCCGGGCTGGAGCGTGCCGAAGACGGGTTTATCCAGATCAATGATGACGTCTGGCAAGACAGCCGTAACGGGCTGTTCGTGCCTCCCCATAAACGCGCGCTGGGTTACGTCTTTCAGGAAGCCAGCCTGTTTGTGCATCTGTCGGTGCGGGCCAACCTGGAATTCGGCCTCAAACGTATTCCCCGCCAGCAGCGCCGTGTCGATATGGCCCAGGCCACCGAGTTACTCGGCATCGGCCACCTGCTTGATCGGCATCCCCAGCACCTTTCCGGCGGTGAGCGCCAACGCATTGGCATCGCCCGCGCGTTGCTCACCAGCCCCAGCTTGTTATTGATGGACGAACCCTTGGCCGCCCTCGATAGCCAGCGCAAAGGCGAAATCCTGCCGTACCTCGAACGCCTGCACGATGAGCTGGACATCCCGGTGCTGTACGTCAGCCATGCCCAGGATGAGGTGGCACGCCTGGCCGATCACATCGTCTTGCTCAGCGACGGCAAGGCCCTGGCCAGCGGGCCCATCGGCGAAACCCTGGCGCGGCTTGACCTGCCCCTGGCGCGGGGCGACGACGCGGGTGTAGTGATCGACGGCGCGGTCAGTGCCTATGACCCTCACTATCAGTTGCTCACCCTGCAACTGCCCGCCAGCGCCTTGCACATGCGCGTGGCCCATGCGCCGTTGGCGGTGGGCAAAGCGCTGCGTATCAAGGTGCAGGCGCGTGATGTCAGCCTCAGCCTGCAAGCCGAGGAACACAGCAGCATCCTCAACCGCCTGCCGGTAACGGTCACCCAGGAGATCTCCGCGGACAACAGCGCGCACGTGCTGGTGCGCCTGGACGCCTGTGGCACGCCGTTGCTGGCGCGCATCACACGCTTCTCCCGCGACCAGCTGCAACTGCACCCTGGCCAGAGGCTGTGGGCACAGATCAAGGCCGTCGCAGTCTTGGCGTAAGCAACCTTTTGGCACGACCGCACACCGCTGCGGTCCATCAGACATACCGGCCTGATTTTTGCCAAGGAACCTGCCCCATGTCTGACTCTGCACTGCCCCGCGACCTGCATTACGTTGACGACACCCAGCCCGGCATCCGCCGTAAGACAGTGCGGGGCAGGTTCCAATACTTCGACCCCCAGGGCGTGCGCATTACCGATGCCGAGGAGATCAAGCGCCTGAACGCCCTGGCGGTCCCGCCGGCGTACACCGACGTATGGATCTGCGCCGACCCGCGCGGGCATCTGCAAGCCACCGGCCGCGACGCCCGTGGCCGTAAGCAATACCGTTATCACCCACGCTGGCGCGAGGTGCGCGACAGTGACAAGTACTCCCGGTTGCAGGAGTTCGGCAACGCCCTGCCGAAATTGCGCAAGCAGTTGGAGGCAAAAATCGCCGAACCCGGCTTCACCCGTGAAAAAGTCTTGGCCACGGTGGTGATGCTGCTCGACGCCACACTGATCCGCGTCGGCAATACCCAGTATGCGCGGGACAACAAATCCTACGGGCTGACCACCCTGCGCACCCGCCATGTGGATGTGAAAGGCAGCGAAATCCAGTTCCAGTTTCGCGGCAAGAGTGGCGTGGAGCACCAGATCAGCGTCAAGGACCGCCGCTTGGCCACGGTGGTCAAGCGCTGCCTGGAATTGCCAGGGCAGAACCTGTTCCAGTACCTGGACGAGGATGGCGAGCGCCACACCGTCAGCTCCCACGACGTGAATGACTACCTGCACAGCCTCACTGGCGCCGACTTTACCGCCAAGGACTACCGCACCTGGGCCGGCACCGCCATGGCGTTGGCCGTGTTGCGGGAATTGGAGTGGCAGCCCGAGTCCGATGCCAAAAGGCACGTGGTGGCGATGGTCAAGGATGTCGCCAAGCAGCTGGGCAACACCCCGGCGGTGTGCCGCAAGTGTTACATCCACCCTGCGGTGCTGGAGCATTTCAGCCTCGGCGAACTCTCCAAACTGCCCAAGCCGCGGTTGCGCAAAGGGCTCAAGGCTGAAGAAGTGGCCTTGGCGATGTTCCTTGAGCAACTGGCGGCGGACTTGCCGAAAAAAGCCAAGACGGGTTAGGCTTGGCCTCCCTTCTGATCCGCAGGACGACCGCCGACGTGAACAACTAAGCCTTCCAAAATGTATCTGCAACGAGCCGCCTGGCGCGCTTGTTGGCCTGTCCGACATTTTTTTGGAGGTGCTGATGACTGACGTCAACCGGCTGCCCACGCTTGTTTCCCTGCAACACCTGAGTGTCCAGTTCGCCAATGGCGAAACCCTGCTGGATGACCTGTGCCTGTCCATCGATCACACCCCTACCGGTATAGTCGGCCGTAACGGACGGGGCAAAAGCGTCCTCGCCAAGCTGATCGCCGGGCTGCTGTCGCCCTCCTCCGGCACGCTGAGTGGCCCGCCCGGTACTATCTACGTTGCGCAGAATGTCGTGGTTGCGCCGGGGGAAACCGTCGCCGACCTCACCGGCACCGCTGCGATACTGGCCGCCCTTGACCGCATGGCCCGAGGCGCCGCACAGCCCGATGACCTGGAATTGATCGACGACCGCTGGGGCTTGGCCGAACGTTTGCGCAATGCCTTGGATGCTGCGGGGTTATCGCAGCTGGCTTTTGATACCCCAGCCGATCAACTCAGTGGCGGCCAGTTGGCCAGGGTCGCGATCATCGGCGCGCTGCTCGCCGCGCCGCCGTTGCTGGTCCTCGATGAACCCACCAACCACCTCGACAACGATGGCCGCGCCTGGCTGCTGCGTGCACTTGGCGATTGGCGTGGCGGCCTGGTGGTGGTCAGTCATGATCGGTCATTGCTCAACGCCATGGCGCGCATCGTTGAACTGTCGCCCCTTGGTGTCAGCGTGTATGGCGGCAACTATGATGCCTACCGTCGGCAGCGTGATGCGGAACAACAAGCCGCCATCGCCGCGCTGGACCATGCGCGCCTGGAGCGCAGCCGCGAGCGGCGGCGCCTGCAAAAAGACCACGATAACCTGCAACGCAACGCCGCGCGATCACGCAAACATGCGGAAACCGCCAACGTCGACCGTTTCACCAAGGCGCGCTGGAAAGGCGCCGCCACGCAGATCGTCAGCAGCGTGCGCAGTGCGCATTGGCAGCACAAGCACGAATTGGATGCCCAGGTGCGCCAGGCTTATGAACGGGTCGAAGAGGAAACGCCGACGCTGTTGGCATTGCCTGCATCAGCGGTGCCCAACGGACGGCAGGTGCTGTCCTTGATCGACGTACAATTGCCGTGGTTACCGTCAAGCGACCTCACTGTGCATCTCGCAGGTCCGGTGCGCGTCGCCGTGCGTGGGCCCAACGGATGCGGCAAGTCCACGTTACTCAAGGTACTGGCCGGTGAGTGGCAGGCTGTCGCGGGTGAATGCAGTGTGCCTCTGCCCTGCGCCTACATCGACCAACACCTTGCGCTGCTGGACGATCGACGCTCCATCGTCGAACACCTCAACCTGCTCGACACCCCACTGGCCGAAGCCGAGTTGCGCACGCGCCTGGCGTTGCTGCACCTGGATGCCTCGCGCGTCACCCAACCCACCGGGCAACTCAGCGGCGGAGAGCGCTTGAAGGCCGCGATGGCGATTGCCTTATGGGGTGACAAACCGGCGCAACTGCTGTTGCTGGACGAACCGACCAACCATTTGGACCTCGAGTCGGTGATGGCTTTTGAACAGGCGCTGCAAGGTTTCAACGGGGCGATGCTGGTGGTATCCCATGACGCCGCGTTCATCCAATCGATCAAGCCAACCCATTTCCTGGATTGGCACCACACAGGTTGGTCATTGACGCCTGCCTGAGGTCATTGCATGCGCGCGTAAAGCGTCCTACGGTAGTGGCCGGATAATCTCATCGAGGAACCCGGCCCTATGCTGCCTTCGCCCCGCAAACCTTACGTCAATGCTGCACTCGCCCATCGACAGCGCTGGCGTGGTCGGGTCGGGCTGATGCTGGTGGCCAGCCTTTCAGTGCTGGCAGGCATGACCGATGCCATCGGTTTCATGGCGAGCGGCGACTTCGTTTCGTTCATGAGCGGCAATACCACGCGCCTGGCGGTAGCGATCAGCGAGGGGGATCTTGGACTGACCGGGCGCCTGCTGTTGCTGGTCGCAACATTCGTGGTCGGTAATGCGCTGGGTGTGGTGGTCAGCCGGATGAGCCGCCGTCATGCCTTACCTTTGCTGTTGTGCATTGCGACCTTGTTGTGCGGTGCGGCATGGCTGCCTTCCAGCGATACGTTGCCCGCGCTGCTGGCGGCGATCATCGCCATGGGCATGCTCAATGCTGCAGTGGAAGAGGTCAACGGATTGCCGGTCGGGCTGACTTACGTCACCGGAGCGCTCTCACGCTTTGGCCGCGGGCTGGGACGCTGGCTGCTCGGGGAGCGCCGCATGGGTTGGCGCGTGCAGTTGATCCCGTGGGCTGGCATGTTCGTTGGGGCGGTGATTGGCGCGCTGCTGGAACACCAGATGGGCTTGAAAGCGCTGCTGGTCAGCGGCGTGCTGGCAGGGTTGCTGGGGTTGGTGTCGCTGAAGATTCCCCGTCGCTGGCACTTGGGTTACATGCCGCGCTGAAGATAGGAAGAGGTGCTCGCCCGACGTTTAGGCCTCGACGTCCGTGTACTGGTAAAGAGCCATCATGTCGGGCGAGCGGGTGAATCATAAGCGAATGCCCGACGGCTGTCGTGCCAGGCATTTCCTAATTCGACTAAGGCAATGGATTACAGGCAGGTCGCGAGTGCGGCCAAACGGCGCTTGGCCGGCATATTGTCTTCTGCGGCATAGTACTTGATCGTGGAACCGGCACCCGCGCTTTGCACGTCGACGAAGTAATCGCCAGCGGTGGTGTAGACGCTGTAACCGCCCGCCTCGATTGGCTCCTTGAAGCCGCCGGCATCAACGCCGAACACGCCTTCGTCCTGCCAGCCGAATTGCACGCATTCGGCAACGACCAGGGTGGCCTTGTCCGAAGCCAGCGTCTTGTAGGGCGTGCCTGCGCGCGCCTCTTTCATCTTCGAACCTGCGCAACCGGCCAGGGCCGCCAGTACCAGTGCGCCAATTACCACCTTGTGCATGCCATTGCTCCGTTGGAAAAAACGCGACTGTACCATTGCCGCGGGCTGGACTGACGGCCGCATGAACTTTGTTTCACTGTAAAGGGAGAAGGCGCGGTCTATATTGACCACGCTCATTTTTAGTAGTCTCCCTTCGGCCCGCTCTCCCGCGGGCTTTTTTTCGCCTGGGCTCAGAGCAACCAGCGGAACAGGTAAAACAGCGCCATGCTCAGCAGCACGGTGACCAGCACATTGCGCGTCCAGAACATCAGCCCCACGGCGCTGATACCCGCCAGCAGGTAGGGGTTGGCCGGGCTCAGGTTCAGGTGATGGTCCGCCAGGAAAATGATCGGCCCGCAAATCGCCGTGAGCATGCCCGGCACTGCAAACCCGAGAAACTCCCGCGCGCCACGGTTGAGGCGCACCGGCAGGCGCGGTTCGATAAACAGGTAACGGTTGAAAAATACCACCAGGCCCATGGCCACAATCATGATGTAGATCATTGCTGCCCTACTCCCAGTCGCTTGCAGGCATAACCCGCGCTCATGCCCAGCAAGCCGGACACCACCACCGCCGACTCCCAGTGCAGGAAACTCAACCACACCGAAAACAGCAGCGACACGGCCACGCAGACCACCGTGGGTATGTCGCGCACCACCGGCGTGATCAGCGCGATAAACGTGGCGGCGATGGAAAATTCCAGGCCCAGTTGATCAAGGCCGGGAAGGCTTTTGCCGAGCACGATGCCGGCCAGGGTGAACAGGTTCCAGATGATATAGAACGTCAGCCCAACGCCCAGGGCATACCAGCGGTTGAACGTCTCGCGGTCATAGTGACTGACCAGTGCAAAGAATTCGTCGGTCAACAAAAAGCCCAGGCTCATGCGCCAGCGCGTCTTGAGGGGTGACAGGACCGGGCGCAGGTGCATGCCGTAGAGCAAATGCTGAGAGGTCAGCAGCAAGGTCGTCAACACGATGGAAATCAGGCTGGCGCCACTCTTGACCATACCGATGGCGACCAGTTGCGCAGCACCGGCAAACACAATGGCGGACAAACCCTGGGCTTGCAAAGGGCTGAATTGCGCATCGATGGCCATGGAACCGGCCAGCAGCCCCCAGGGCGCACAGGCCAGGGACAGGGGAATGACGGCGATGGCGCCGCGAGCGAAGGCGTAATGAGGTAAGGCAGTGGGCATGGAAACGGCTCATCAACAAACAGTCGACAAGCATGCCAGCGCAACAACGGGCTTGTCTTGAACGATCTTGCTCAGGCCAGCCTCACCGACACCTGCTCCACCGAGTCGCGCGCCTCACGCAGCTCATAGGCATCCTGGTTGAGCCGGTGAATCGTGTTGAGCAAACGCTGGCGCAGCACTTCATCGCCGAGTTTTTCAACGGCGCGCATCAGGTCGAACGCGGCGGTTTCGTTATTGTCCGCGACGGAATCGAGGGTCTTGCGCAGGTTGCGAGTGGCACGGGTCACGCGGATTTATCCTTCTTCAGCAATGGACAGGCACTTTAGGACATTCGTGTTTCATTTTAATTTCAAACACTTGTGGCGGATTTCAAGGCATTTGATCCATGTCAATTGAAACAGGATTTGACTGTATATATGGATATTCGTATATTCGAATAACTCAATATGCAAAGGCCTTGGCCATGTCGGACGCCATCTCCCCCCCCACCCTGTTCAAATGCCTGGCCGATGCCACCCGTGCACGCCTGACGTTATTGATCCTGCGCGAAGGCGAACTTTGCGTGTGCGAACTGATCCATGCCTTGGACGACAGCCAGCCCAAAATCTCCCGCCACCTGGCGCAACTGCGCAGTTGCGGGTTACTGCTGGACCGCCGTCAGGGTCAATGGATCTACTACCGCATCAACCCTGCGCTGCCCGAGTGGGTGACACAGGTGCTGCACATCACCCAGCAAGCCAACCAGCCATGGTTGCACAGCGACGCACAGCGTCTGGATGCAATGGGCGACAGACCACAACGGGCCAGCACCTGCTGCTGAGCCACCGGAGCCTTTATTCATGCTTGTCGCAATTGCCATTTTTATCTTCACCATCGTCCTGGTCATCTGGCAGCCCAAAGGTTTGGGCGTTGGCTGGAGCGCCACCATGGGCGCGATCCTGGCCTTGGCCTGCGGCGTGATCAGCCTGGCGGACATTCCCGTGGTGTGGCACATCATCTGGAATGCCACCGGGACCTTTGTCGCGCTGATCATCATCAGCCTGTTGCTGGACGAGGCCGGCTTCTTTGCCTGGACCGCCCTGCATGTAGCGCGCTGGGGACGAGGGCGCGGCCGACGGTTGTTTGCCTATATGGTGTTGCTCGGCGCACTGGTGTCGGCGCTGTTCGCCAACGACGGTGCGGCGCTGATCCTGACGCCGATCGTGATGTCGATGCTGCTGGCGCTGCGTTTTTCTCCGGCGGCCACGCTGGCGTTCGTCATGGGCGCAGGCTTTATTGCCGATACGGCAAGCCTGCCGCTGGTGGTGTCGAACCTGGTGAACATTGTCTCGGCCGACTACTTCAAGATTGGCTTCAACGAATACGCCGCCGTGATGGTGCCGGTTAACTTCGTCAGCGTCGCGGCCACGCTGGCGGTGCTGTTGTGGTTCTTCCGCCGCGACATTCCGCAGACCTACGACCCCGCCGACCTTGACGACCCTGCCAGTGCGGTCCACGACCGCGCCACCTTCCGCGCCGGCTGGTGGGTGCTGGGCATCCTGCTGGTGGGCTGCTTTGCCCTGGAACCGTTGGGCATTCCGATCAGCGCGATTTCCGCCGTGTGCGCCTTGCTCCTGCTGGTGATCGCCGCCAAGGGCCACAAGATCTCCACGCGCAAAGTACTGAAGGAAGCACCCTGGCAGATCGTGATCTTTTCCCTCGGCATGTACCTGGTGGTCTACGGCTTGCGTAACGCCGGCCTCACCACCTACCTGGCGACCTGGCTCGATACCTTCGCCACTTATGGCGTGTGGGGCGCAGCCATGGGCACCGGTGTGCTGACGGCGCTGCTGTCCTCGGCGATGAACAACTTGCCGACGGTGTTGATCGGCGCGCTGTCCATCGAGTCCAGCCATGCCGTGGGCGTGATCAAGGAGGCCATGATCTACGCCAACGTGATCGGCAGCGACCTGGGCCCGAAAATCACCCCGATTGGCAGCCTCGCCACCTTGCTGTGGCTGCATATCCTGGCGCGCAAGGGCATCACCATCACCTGGGGCTACTACTTCAAGGTCGGGATTGTACTGACCCTGCCAGTGCTGTTGATCACCCTCGCCGCCCTTGCTTTGCGCCTGAGTTTCTAACGGAGTCACCTCGATGAAAGTCCTGTTCATGTGTACCGCCAACAGCTGCCGCAGCATCTTGTCCGAAGCGATGTTCAACCACCTGGCGCCACAAGGTTTCGAGGCGATCAGCTCCGGCAGCTTTCCCAAGGGCCAGGTCCTGCCGCGCAGCCTGAGCACGTTGCAGGCCGCCGGCATCAGCACCGAAGGTTTGTACAGCAAAGGCAACGACGCGTTCGAAGGCAGCCCACCGGACGTGGTGATCACCGTATGTGACAAGGCCGCCGGCGAGGCTTGCCCGGTGTATTTCGGGCCGGCGGTGAAGGCGCACTGGGGGCTGGAAGACCCTTCGGACGTGCAGGGTGACGACGCGAGTGTGCAGGCGGCATTCGACGCCACGTTAAAGATCATTGCCACGCGCTGCCGGGCGTTTTTCATCCTGCCTTTTGCCGAGCTCAGCCCTGCCGAACTCAAGACAGAACTCGCTCGCATTGCACAGTTGCAGTCGGAGGCCCCATGACCACCCTGCCCAACCTGGACCCGTCACTGATCCCGCCAAAACCGGACGGTGTGGCCCAGCCACCGCGCATCCTGCTGCTCTACGGATCGACCCGGGAGCGCTCGTTCAGCCGCCTGCTGGTGGAGGAAGCCGCACGCCTGCTGCAGCACTTCGGTGCGCAAACGCGCATCTTCAACCCCAGCGGTTTGCCACTGCCCGACGATGCACCGCGTGACCACCCAAAAGTCCAAGAGCTGCTGGAACTGATGCAGTGGTCCGAAGGCCAGGTGTGGTGTTCGCCCGAGCGCCACGGTTCGATGTCAGCGGTGTTCAAGGCACAGATCGACTGGGTGCCGCTGGCCCTTGGCGCGGTGCGCCCGACCCAAGGCAAAACCCTGGCGGTGATGCAGGTGTCCGGCGGCTCCCAGTCGTTCAATACGGTTAACCAGTTGCGAGTGCTGGGGCGCTGGATGCGCATGTTCACCATCCCCAATCAATCCTCGGTGCCCAAGGCATTCATGGAGTTCGATGATCAGGACCGCATGAAGCCTTCCGCCCTGTATGACCGCGTGGTGGACGTGATGGAAGAACTGATGAAGTTCACCCTGCTGCTGCGCGAACGTCCGGATCTGGTGGACCGCTATTCGGAGCGCAAGGAAAGCGCCGAAGAACTCTCGCACCGCGTCAATCAACGGTCGATCTGAGCCCGCCTGCCAGCGTATGCTCGTACCTGCCCCCTGACTGAGTTGAATCGATGAGCGCCGTGCGACACGCCTGGCTGGGCAACTATGAAATCAGCAGTACCGCCTGCACCGGCCTGACCTTTGCCCGCCACAGCCATGATGAATGCGTGATCGGCGTGAACCTGCTGGGCGAAGAAAAAGTCTGGCTCGACCGTCGGGAGTTCGACGCAGGGCCCGGCTCCATCACCCTGTACAACCCCGGCCAGATTCAGGGCGGCGGCGCAGCAGAGGGCGCGCCCTGGCACTTTGTGAGCCTGTATGCCACCGCAGATCAACTGGCGGCGGACCTTGGGCTGGCGCACCTGGAGTTTGATCGGTCGTTGTGCTTCCAGCCCGACCTCGCGCAGCGACTGGCGGCGGCGATCAAGGGGGCACTGAGTACCGACACACTGGTTCGCGAACTGAATGAAGAGGCGTTGGTGCTGCTGTTGGGCCAAGTGGTGAACACCAGCGGTGTGCGCCTGCCAGGCAGCGCCAACACCGGCAAGCCGCTGATCAACCGCGCCCAGGAGCTGCTCGCCGCACAATTGCATCAGCCGCTGACCCTCGATCATCTTGGCGTCGAACTGGGGCTGTCCAAATTCCATCTGCTGCGCGCCTTCCAGAAAGAAACCGGGCTGACGCCCCGTGAGTGGGCCATGCAGTTGCGCACCCGTCGCGCCAAAGGTCTCCTGCGCAATGGGGTGCCCGCCAGCGCGGCCGCACATACCCTGGGCTTTGCCGACCAAAGTCACCTTAACCGGCATTTTCGCGCGGCCTACGGCATTACGCCGGGCGTTTATCAACGCGCGGTGACGCGCTGAACAGCGCAATCTGATCCAAGACAGCGCTTCGGCGCGCCCTCACACTGCCCGCCATCGCTTGAAGGAATGTGGGCATGCTGACGATCTTTTTCTACGCACTGGTATTTGGTTTTGTGTTCTGCCTCTCGCCCGGCGCGGTGCTGGCAGAGACCCTGCGCCGTGGCTTGCTGCATGGCTTCACACCGGCCTTGCTGGTGCAGTTTGGGTCACTGGTGGGCGATGCGGTGTGGGCGGTGATCGGCCTGACCGGCATCGCCCTGCTGATCCAGCATGATGCCGTGCGCGTGCCGCTGACAGTGGTGTGTGCGCTGTACCTGGCGTGGCTCGGCATCCGCAGCCTGATCGACGCCTGGAAGCTGCCTGAGTCAGACGCTGCACCCGCCAGCACCCGGCAAAATGCGCTGGCAGTTGGCGCAGCGATCTCACTGGCCAACCCGAAAAACATCGTCTACTGGGGCGCGTTGGGCAGCGCGTTGTCAGGCATCGTTGGCACCACGCCCAGCCACGGGCAGACGCTGATGTTCTTTGCCGGGTTCATGTTGGCGTCGGTGCTGTCGTGCTTTCTGATCGCGGCGCTGGTCAATGTGTTGCGCCAGAACGCATCACCGTTGTGGCAACGTATCAGTTATGGCACCTGTGGCGTGGTATTGATCTATCTGGCCGTTCTCGCCGCACAGGGTATATAAGTTATATATCCACTAACTTTCGAATGCCGATTGTCTGAATGAACTCTGAACACCGGACAATTTAATTATTCATGCGTTGACATTTTGTAAGCGTCTGAGTAGATTGCCCGTGCCCGCAACTGGGGCCTTTTTTAAACCTCACAAAAGAAGCCAATGGACACAGTATCTAGTCGCTGTCCGAGCACCGCCTCTGCGGGCATCGGGCGCCAAACCCAGAATATGACAGGACTCGCCACACCGGTCCGGTAAGCTGCGCTAGAGCTCGATGCTCCACCGTAACTGCCTCGCCGGTCGCCCGTCCGGTCCCGAGGTGTGTTATGACCTTCAAAGCCCTTGTTTTGCCTGATGTACGCGCACTAGCGGCCGCCCTGCGCGCCAAGCTGTGCCGTGAGCCCGTAGGCTTTTCTCCTGCCCGCTCCGCTTTTGCAGCACCTTCCCCTCAAGTACGCCCGGCTTACCCGCTGGCGCACTGGCGTATCTGCCCGGACAGCGGCCAACGGGTGCAGCACTGGGATCACGCCGACCCTCAAGACCCGCAGAGACCCAAGGTTTCCAGCCTGGCACAAGCCAGCTTGATGCTCGGTCTTTATGTGAGCGCTCGCGCCGCCTGACCCGGCTGGAAACAGCAACTTCCTGATCAATTTCCTGGAGTTCTTTATGAACACGTCCAGTAGTAGCCCGCTGCGCGCTAGTTAACTAACGCACTGTTAGCGGGCCCTGTAGAAGTTAGATGAACACCTTATTTAAACCGATCGCGAAGTTAGCGACTCGGCATGCTTTCGCTCGCCTGTCCTCAGGTAAGTACCGGGTATGTTTTGTCGAAAATTGGCGACAGGAGTACAGACAATGAGCGCCGTAAAAAACACGCCTCTGCACAAAAAGAATGGCACTGACGCCGACACCAAACTGTCGATGCGTGCCGCCCGCGAAGCCCACAACGGCCTGTCGGCCACCCTGGCGAACGTGCGTGCCACCCAGGACGGCTTGACCGAACTGGACGCTTGCGGCCGCCTGCAACGCGAAGGCTATAACGAAGTCGCCCACGACAAGCCACCTCACGCCATCGTCCAGTTCCTGCAGGCACTGAACAACCCGTTCATTTATGTGCTATTGACCCTGGGGGGCATCAGTTTCTTCACCGATTGCTGGCTGCCGATGCGGGAAGGCGAAGAGGCTGACCCGACCAAAGTCATCATCATCATGACCATGGTGCTGCTCAGCAGCCTGCTGCGGTTCTGGCAGGAGCACCGCTCGGCCAAATCCGCCGAAGCCTTGAAAGCCATGGTACGCACCACGGCCACCGTGTTGCGTCGTGAGCAAGTGGGCTCGCCACCCACCCTGCGCGAAGTACCGATGCGCGAGTTGGTGGCTGGCGATATCGTGCAGCTGTCGGCCGGCGACATGATTCCGGCGGACATCCGTCTGATCGAATCCCGCGATCTGTTCATCAGCCAGGCCGTGCTGACCGGTGAAGCCTTGCCGGTGGAAAAGTACGACACCCTGGGTAACGTCACGCAAAAATCAGCCGGGCCGGTGACCGCCGACCAGGGCAACCTGCTGGACCTGCCGAACATCTGCTTCATGGGCACCAACGTGGTCAGCGGCCGTGCAAAAGCCGTGGTGGTCGCCACCGGACCACGCACCTACTTTGGCTCCCTGGCCAAGGCGATTGTCGGTTCCCGGGTGCAAACTGCGTTCGACCGTGGGGTGAACAGCGTCAGCTGGTTGCTGATCCGCTTCATGCTGGTGATGGTGCCGATCGTGTTCCTGCTCAATGGCTTCTCCAAGGGCGACTGGGGTGATGCCTTCCTGTTTGCCCTGGCGGTGGCCGTCGGCCTCACCCCGGAAATGCTGCCGATGATCGTCAGTGCCAACCTGGCCAAGGGCGCCACCGCCATGGCCAAGCGCAAGGTGGTGGTCAAACGCCTCAACGCGATCCAGAACTTCGGTTCGATGGACGTACTGTGCACCGACAAGACCGGTACCCTGACCCAGGACAAGATCATCCTCGAACATCACGTCAACGCCTTTGGCCAGCGTGATGATGCCGTACTGTCCCTGGCCTGGCTCAACAGCCATCATCAAAGTGGCATGAAGAACCTGATGGATCAGGCGGTGGTGGAATTTTCGGAGCAGAACCCGAAGTTCAAGGTGCCGTTCGCCTACAGCAAGATCGACGAGTTGCCGTTCGACTTCGTCCGCCGTCGCCTGTCGATCGTGGTCAAGGATGCCGCCGACGACCAACTGCTGGTGTGCAAAGGCGCCGTGGAAGAGATGCTGAGCATTTCCAGCCATGTCATGGAAGCGGGCGCCGCCGTGCCGCTGGACGAGCGTCGCCGTGAAGAACTGCTGGCGATTGCCAACGACTACAACGAAGACGGGTTCCGTGTGCTGGTGGTCGCCACCCGCCACATCCCTAAATCGATGGCGCGCCAGCAGTACACCACCGCCGATGAGCGCAATCTGGTGATCCAGGGCTTCCTCACCTTCCTCGATCCACCGAAAGAAACCGCCGGCCCTGCGATTGCTGCACTGCAACAGATCGGCGTGGCGATCAAGGTGCTGACCGGCGACAACGCCGTGGTCACCAGCAAGATCTGCCGTCAGGTCGGTCTCGAGCCAGGCCAGCCGCTGCTCGGTGCCGAAATCGAAGCCATGGACGACGCGACGCTGCTGCGCCGCGTAGAAGAACGCACCGTGTTCGCCAAGCTGACGCCGCTGCAGAAGTCCCGCGTGCTCAAGGCGCTGCAAGCCAACGGCCACACTGTGGGTTTCCTGGGTGATGGGATCAACGATGCACCGGCTTTGCGCGATGCCGACGTGGGTATCTCGGTCGACACAGCGACCGATATCGCCAAGGAATCGGCCGACATCATCCTGCTGGAAAAGAGCCTGATGGTGCTGGAAGAAGGCGTGCTCAAGGGCCGCGAAACCTTCGGCAATATCATGAAGTACCTGAACATGACCGCCAGCTCCAACTTCGGCAACGTGTTTTCGGTGCTGGTGGCCAGTGCGTTCATTCCGTTCCTGCCGATGCTGTCGATCCACTTGCTGCTGCAAAACTTAATGTACGACATCTCCCAGCTGGCCTTGCCGTGGGACAAGATGGACAAGGAGTACCTGGCCAAGCCGCGCAAGTGGGATGCGAAGAACATCGGTCGGTTCATGATCTGGATCGGGCCGACCTCGTCGATCTTCGACATCACCACCTTTGCGCTGATGTGGTTCGTGTTCGCGGCCAACAGTGTGGAAGTGCAGACCCTGTTCCAGTCCGGCTGGTTCATCGAGGGGCTGCTCTCGCAAACCCTGGTCGTGCACATGCTGCGGACCCGCAAGATCCCGTTCTTCCAGAGCACCGCCGCCTGGCCAGTGTTGATGATGACCTGCGTGGTGATCGTGCTGGGGATCTACCTGCCGTTCTCGCCACTGGGCACCCTGGTGGGCCTGCAACCGCTGCCAATGGCGTATTTCCCATGGCTGGTAGGCACCCTGATCAGCTACTGCTGCGTGGCCCAACTGATGAAGACGATCTACATCCGCCGCTTCAAGCAGTGGTACTGATCTCCCCCGCCGTTTAAACGGTGGCGGTCGCCCGGCCGCCACCGTGCAACACAAGGAATCACCTTATGCGCGTCTTGATCTGTGCAGGTCGTCATTACGCCGACACCAAAATGTCCCGCCAAGTGCTGGACGCTTACCACCGCCTGCGCCCGGTGCAGGTACTGATCCACGGCGGCAATCAATTCCTCGGCAGTGACGTTGAGGACTGGGCCCGGGAATTGGGTATCGACGTGGTGCGCTACCCGCCCAACTGGCAACGCCACGGCAAGCAGGCGGAACGCCAGCGCAACCATTTCATGCTGGCCGACAGCCGCCCAGACGTGGTCATCGCCCTACCCGGCGGTGATGATACCTGCGAGTTGGTCTGCCAGGCCAAAGCCAGCGGCATTTCGGTGCTGAGCGTAGAAAGCTGAATTCATGCGAGGTGCATCATGCACAAAAAACACACTCCAGCCCGCCAGGACGGGTTTGCCAAATACCGAGCGCGTCGCTACCACGGCGCACGCCCCACCCTGTTGTTACTACCACCGGCCAAGCGTCGCGCGTTGCGGCGCAACCTGATCTTTATCGGGCTGACCCTGGGCATCCTGTTGACGATTGCCTTGTTGTCAAAGGCCCACGCGGCCGGCGGTTCTTATGTGGTCGACGACGGCGCGATCAATGCGCCAGGCGAATGCAACGTTGATGCCTGGCACACCGCCAACCGACACGATGGCAGCACTCACACTGAAATGCTGTCGCCTGCCTGCACCTTTGCCGCGCTGCCTTCGGTGCAATGGGGCGCAGCCCTCTCCCGCGCTACCAGCGCAGGCAAGGGTGAAACCCAGGTGAACCCACAGCTCAAGGCACACGTCTGGTCGCGGGAAGACCTGGGACTGGAAATGGCCGTGTCGGCCGGCGCGCACTTTGCACAAGGCCGTCGGCACGGCTTTGAAGGCACCGACTTCAACATCCCGTTGACGTGGCAGCCGTTGGCACCCGTGCGCCTGAATTTGAATGCCGGTTGGTCCCACACCTACAACGACGGAGACCAAAAACACCGACTGACCTGGGGCACCGGCCTTGAGTACCAGGTGGCGCATTCATTGACGCTGGTCGCCGAGCGCTACGGCCAGGATGGCGGCGACCAGGCGTGGCAGGCTGGGCCCAGGTTTCATTTCGGCGAGCGGGTCGACGTGGACCTGGTGGTTGGACGCAGCCTGGTCGGTGACCACACGCAATGGCTTACCACCGGCGCCACGCTGCGGTTCTAGGCCTTGGCTTGTTGCTCCAGGTGCAGTTGCAATTGCGGGTCGATTTGCAACTGCCCGGCCAGCTCATCCAGGTAATTGCGTTCGGCGTCCTGCTGATCGTCCACCATCATCACACTGGCCAGGTACACCTCGGCCGCCACAGCTGGGTCGCCGGCGAGCTCAGAGAAATCCGCAGCATCCAGCGGTTTGGCGACTTCAGCGTCGAGCCACTGCTGCAGTTGCGGGTCCTCGGTATGCCGGCCCAGCTCATTGGAAATCAGTTGCCGCTCATTTTCATCGATACGGCCGTCGGCTTTGGCAGCGGCGATCAAGGCACGCAATACCGCATGGCTGTGGGCCTCGACTGCGGGGCCGTCGAGCTGGTCGACTGTCTGCAAGGCTTGTTGCGGCGCATTGGCTTGTTGGCGCTGCCAGGCTTGATAGGCCTGAAACGCGGCCATTCCCAGCGAGGCCAACGCCGCGTAGTTCATCCCACCGGAACGCCCTTGAGCGGGACGAGTAGCGGTTGTGCCGCCCAACATCCCACCCAGGCCTCCCAACAGATCACCCAGACCGCCACCGGCCGATGCATTGCCAGTGCGGGTGCCTTTCAATAACCCACCGAGCAGCCCACCCAGTCCGCCGGATGATGCACTGCCGCCTTGCCCAGCGCGCAAAAGTTGTTCAAGTAAATCACTGGTGTTCATGGTGTCACCCTCCCAGGGCGCAGTGTTGGCGTCTAACAACCATAGCCCGACACTGCCGGAACACCATGACCGCCGGGCGGGCACGGCCTATCATGGCGTTACCGCGACTTTGAGAGAAAACCCAAGTGAACCGGACTGAGCACATCGCGCTGATGGCGAATTACAACCAGTGGATGAACCGCAAGCTCTATGACGCGGCCCAGACACTGACGGACGCGGAACTGGCGATGGATCGACAGGCGTTTTTCGGCTCGATCCTCGGCACGCTGAACCATCTGGTCCTGGGCGACACCGTCTGGCTCAAGCGTTTTGCGCAGCATCCAGCAGGCTTCACAGCGCTGGCTCCGCTGCACGTTATTGCTACGCCTGCCGATCTCAAACAATTGGCTTTTGCTGATATACGTGAGCTGGCAGCCCATCGCACCTGGCTGGATCAGTTGATTGTCGATTGGAGCCACAGCGTGCAGGAGCCCGACCTGGACCATCGCCTGCATTACCGCAATATGCGCGGCGTGAGCGCCGACAAGGATTTCTTCAGCCTGCTGGTGCACTTTTTCAATCACCAGACCCACCACCGGGGCCAGGCCACGACGTTGCTGACCCAGGCGGGGCTGGATGTGGGCACTACGGACTTGCTGGCGCTGATCGACTGAACTCGGCATAGGCCTGCATCAAGCGCGCAAACTCGTGCGGCTCGGGCAACTGTGCAAAGCTTTCCACGGCCGGGGTGGATGCCCAGGGCAGCTTCTCGCGGGTCCAAGTCTCCATGAAAGGCACGTAACCGCTGGCGTTATCCAGCAACGCGGCGCGGACATTGACGAATTCATCGATGCCATGGGGCCGTGTGAACAGCCAGCTCATGCAATGGGGGCAGAAATGATGGCGATCCACGCCCTGCAGGCCGCCGATCACAGGGCAGCCCTGGGTGACCGTGAAACCGCTGGCGGGAATCAACGCGCTCAGTGAGAACGCACTGGAAGACATCTTCTGGCAGCCCGTGCAATGACAGGCCATGGTGATCACCGGGGCGGCACTCACGGTGAAACGCACACGCTCACAACGGCAGCTGCCCTCATATGGCAGGGTGTCGACGCTCATCATTGCTTCCTTATTATTGATGGGTAGCGTCTCAGGTTAGCCTCAGGTGCCAGACTTGAACAGGCCTGTCGCCCAAACCGAACGCTGCCTGGTTGTTGGGGTCCTAACCCTAGGTGTCGAGGTTTTTACCGCCCCGCCCTCCCCGCGCGCATTGAGGGTCTAGCGATGTGCGTACCCCCGAGAAGGAGACGCTTACATGGTCATTCACTTCAAGGTTGCAGGTCACTTGGCCTGTGGTCACCACGGCACCAACCTCCCTTCCAGCACCGAGCTGAACCGAGTCAAATGTCGTACCTGCCGCAACACTGACGCCTACAAGGATGCCCGCCGCACCCAGCGCAATGCGGCCCGACGCGTTAATCGCAAAGCCAAGACCCACACCAATATCGACTGGCGCAGTGCCTGGACGCAGCGCCTTACCGACTTGCCAGGCTTGCAGCGTTTGCCGCGCGGGTTCAGTGGTCAGCCGTTCGTGTAATCATGGCGCCACGGGGCCACCTGCCATTTGCCCGCAAGGTTTGCAATCGCCTGTTGCAGCGCTACAGCGCCCCGCGAACAGGGCGTACATCCGGCAAAAAACCGGGCCACAAAAAAACCTGCACAAGGCAGGTTCTATGCGGGCTGCAGCGACGTCCTGAGAGGTCGTGAAACCAAATGATGGTGCCCGAACCCGGAATCGAACCGGGACGCCCTTACGAGCGGGGGATTTTAAGTCCCATGCGTCTACCAGTTTCGCCATTCGGGCGGCAGCGCGTGTTGCAGGGTTGGGAATATATAGATCCAGTCGCTTTGACGCAAGGTCGAACGACAGCTTTCTCGCGCTGCGAGGCTGGCGAAAAAGCTCGGTAGATCAGTGATCTAGGTAGCATCCAGAGGAAAACAGCCGGCTCATGGGCGTCACTTGGGCCCTTGCTCGGCGATCCTGATGCCCTCCCCACGGGCATAAACAACAATCCCGACGCACACGTCGGAATTGTTGTGCTGGGAGGCACATCAGTGGTCGGGATGCTCGCTCGCTACCGAATCGGCAGCGTCCACGTCAGACATATCCTCTTCAAGCGGTGCCTCGTCGTCCGGCGGCAGCGGGATATTGTCGTCATCGCGCTTTGGATCGTGCCCTGTTTCATTATCTGTGCCGCGGGTTACTGCTTGCTGTGAAATATTCCCTGGGGCGTTTTCATTGATTTCCATACGGGCTCTCCTTTCTTACGCTCGGGGTATCCGTGCTTATTATTCAGAGACAGTACATTCTTCAGAGTGCCGGGCATTAGACGAATGGTGAACGCTGCGCCTGTGGCCTCGTCACCACCACCGGGTGCCGTTGCGGGTGATCAATCCGGTGTACAACCGGTGGTATGCGCGTTACAAAATCGGCCAGACTGCGATCCCGGCTCTATGCTTGACACCCGAACCCAGTGTTTGAACCCACCTATCGGAGACGCACCATGAATCCCCACGCCACCGCCCTTGTCCTGATCGAATTCCAGAACGATTTCACCACTCCCGGTGGCGTCTTCCATGACGCCGTCAAAGACGTCATGCACGCGACCGACATGCTGGCCAATACCGCAACCACGGTGCAACAGGCGCGCCAACTGGGCGTGAAGATCATTCACCTGCCGATTCAGTTCGCGGAGGGCTATCCGGAGCTGACGACACGCGACTACGGGATTTTAAAGGGCGTTGCCGATGGCAGCGCGTTCCGCACCGGCAGTTGGGGCGCAGACATCACCGATGCGATCAGCCGTGAACCTGGCGATATTCTTGTGGAAGGCAAGCGCGGCCTGGATGGTTTTGCTACCACTGGACTGGACCTGGTGCTGCGCAACAATGGCATCCACAACCTGGTGGTGGCAGGATTCCTGACCAACTGCTGCGTCGAAGGCACGGTTCGATCAGGTTATGAAAAGGGTTATAACGTGGTGACTCTGGCCGACTGTACAGCGACATTCACCGACGAACAGCAAAAAGCGGCGGAAAACTTCACACTGCCGATGTTTTCGAAGGTGTTACGGCATACCGAGTTTCTTGGGGCGTTGAACGCCAAGTAAGCAAAAAGGGCAACTGATCTTTCAGTTGCCCTTTTTGCTTCAACCGTTCACCGTCAGGCCTGGATAAGCCCGCACCGGCACCTTGTGCCTCAGCGGCTGTTGGCGAGCCAATTGTGCCTGGACCTGTGCAACAGCCTCCAACACCCGTTGCGCCCATTGCTCGTCTTGCGGGTCAACCACCACCACACGAAACCCGTGGTCGAAACCTTCAAGCTGAACGCCTTCAGAATCATCGACGTGCAAGTCGATGTCGAAGGCCGGCGGAAATTTCGACGGGGTGCTCGTCAACCCGCGCTCCGTGAGTGCCTGGTTATGGCGCACGCTGTTAACCACGCCGTCGACGTGGATGCCGTACAGCAACAACCAGCGGCGGATGTAGGACGGGGTGCGGCCGGATGAGGTGTAGACCCAGACACTGCAGCCCTGGCGACGTAGCTCGCGGGTCAGGGAACGGGTGCCGCTGCGCAGGGGTTCGCCCAACCAACGGTGCACACACGCCGGCAAGCGGCTGTGTTCGGTCGCACTGTGGTGGAGCTGGCAGGCCAGTGTGTCGTCGATGTCGAACGAAATACGGATTCGCTGACGCTTGAACACACGCTTGATCGTGTCGAGCACTGGGTACCTTCCCATCAACGGCCCCCCTGATGGGCGGGCGCAGGTGTGTCGCTCAGGAAAAATTCTGTTGGATCCGGAGCATTATCTTCCAGGAACGCTGCGTATTTTTTCTTGATCTTGGGCAATTCGTACAAAGCCATCACGCCATGCTTGGCGGAGTTGCGTATCACCGAGGACGGGTTGAAATAGCCCTCGGCGTTGTCCAGCGTCAGCACGAAAGGCGGCAACCCCTCGCGCATCAGCAGGTAGCTGACGATCAGCGACCCGCTGCGGTGATTGCCTTCAATGAACAACTGCGGCTTGCTCAGGACCCGTACGTAGACACCTGCGGCTCGCTTCCATACGGATTCGTTATGGTGCTTGCAATACCAGTTGTACAGATCCTTGATGCCACCTTCGACATTGTTGAAAAAGTGCACTTCGGTCGCCGCCAGGTGCTGCGCGTATTCCTGCCGGCGTACCGGGTCGCTGCCACACAGTACCGTGGCATTGATCTCCAGCATCAGGTTCAGTTGCTGGAGGTCAAACAGGTCGACACCGCGCGCAACATAGTCGTCAATCAGGGCATAACCTTCAAGCACATTCTGCAGCACTTCGTTTGTGAATGGGTCGCGTGGCTCGGTGAAGTCCTGGCTGAGCTGGGCAAAACGCGACTGGACCTCACGCAGTGCGCGTTCAATCGCGGCCAGGTCAAGACGATGTGTTGCAGGCATTGGCAATCCTGAAAAACGCTGCATGGGTCAGCTGAACTTGCCGCTGATGTAGTCCCCGGTCATTTGCTCACGCGGGTTCTCGAAGATCTGCGCGGTCGGGCCCATTTCCACCAGGTAACCGGTACGGGTGCCCTGGGAAATGTCCACCGAGAAAAACGCGGTGGTATCCGCCACACGGATCGCTTGCTGCATGTTGTGGGTGACCAGCGCGATGGTGTAATCCTTTTTCAACTCGACCATCAGCTCTTCGACACGGCGCGTGGCAATCGGGTCCAGTGCCGAACACGGTTCATCCAGCAACAGCACTTCCGGTTCGGTTGCGATGGCACGGGCGATGCACAGGCGTTGTTGCTGGCCGCCGGAGAGCGACAGTCCGCTGACCTTGAGCTTGTCCTTGACCTCATCCCACAGCGCCGCGCCTTGCAAGGCGTGTTTGACGCGGTCGCCCAGGTCGCCTTTGTAGCGGTTCAGGCGCAGGCCGAAGGCCACGTTGTCGAAGATGCTCATCGAGAACGGGTTGGGCTGTTGGAACACCATGCCGATATAACGGCGCACGACCACAGGGTCCACGCCCTTGCCGTAAACGTCTTGGCCAAGGAAATGCACATGGCCTTCGAAACGGAAGCCCTTTACCAGGTCATTCATGCGGTTGAGGCTACGCAGCACGGTGGACTTGCCGCAGCCGGACGGGCCGATGAAGCCGGTAATCTTGTTCTTCTCGATCGGCACATGGCTATCACGCACCGCCATGAAGTTGCCGTAGAAAATCTTGTCCAGCTTGCAGTCCATGACCACAGGCGCCTGGGTGACAAACGGAGCGGCTTTTTGCGCAGTTGATACGTTCAAAATTCAGGTGCTCCCGTTCTTAGTACTTGGGCTTGCCGAAGATACGGCTCACGATATTCACGACCAGCACGATCATTACCAGCACCAACGAGGCCGCCCATGCGAGCTCGAGCTGGTTATCGAAAGGCATGCCGGAGAAGTTGTAAATCAACACGGCAAGGGATGCCGTCGGATTCATGACTGCCAGGCTGCCGTCGTGGTAGATCCAGTAGTTGCTGAACAGCGCGGTGAACAACAGCGGTGCGGTTTCGCCGGCAGCACGTGCAACGGCGAGCATCACACCGGTCAGGATCGCCGGCATGCCGGTGGGCAAGACGATTTTCCAGATCACCTGCGAACGGGTGCAACCCATACCGTAGGCGGCATCCTTCATGATCTTGGGCACCATCTTCATCGACTCTTCAGCCGTCAGCACCACGATAGGCAGCATCAGCACGGCCAGCGCCACGCCACCGGCCGGTGCCGAATAAGTCCCAGTGGTCATCACCACCAGGGCGTAGGCGAAAACACCCGCCAGAATCGACGGCAAGCCAGTGAGCATCTTCGCGGCGAAGCGCGAGGCGTTCGCCAGTTTGCTGTCCGGCCCCAGCTCCGCGAGGAAAATCGCGGCCAGGATGCCGACCGGCACGGCAATGGCGGCAGCGATACCGACCATCACGAACGTACCAGCCATGGCATTGCCGAAGCCGCCGCCGGTCTCGAAGCCGGTGGGCGGCAGCTCGGTGAACACTTCCAGGCTCAGGCGCGCGCCGCCACGGGTGATCAGCATGTAGAGCACGGAAATCAGCGGGACGGCGGCCAGCAGCGCGCCGAACCACACCAGCGTGGTCAGCACCAGGCTGCGCAAGGCACGGCCTTCGAACCGCCGCTGCAGGCTCGGCATGGCGACGATGGGCGTAGAGAGATCAGTCATTATTTGGTACCCCGCTGGGCGTAGACCATGATCATCGAACCGATGATGTTTACCAGCAGCGTGATAAACATCAGGACCAGTGCGGCATACATCAACACTTCAATCTCATTCGGGCCGGCTTCGGGGAAGTTCAGTGCCAACAAGGCCGCCAGCGTGTTGGCCGGTGCAAACAGCGAGAGGGAAATGTTGTTCGCGTTACCTACCAACATGGCCAGGGCCATGGTTTCACCCAAGGCGCGACCGAGGCCGAGCACCAGGGAACCGAAGATGCCGGTGGCGGCGGATGGCACCATCACCTTGAGAATCGCTTCCCAGTGCGTGGTCCCCATGCCGTAGGCAGCTTGCTTGGTTTTCATCGGCACACCGGTGAGGGCGTCCTGGGAAACGGCGGCGATGGTGGGCAGAATCATGATCGCCAGTACCAGCGCCGCCGGCAGCAGGCCCGGCCCGCTGAGGGACGTGCCGAAAAAAGGGATCCATCCCAGTTCGGTGTTCAGCCACGCGGTAAGCGGGCGGATGGCCGGGATGACCACATAAATGCCCCAGAGGCCATAGACCACGCTGGGGATGGCGGCGAGCAATTCAACGATGGTGCGAAACACCGCCGCGAGTTTTGCCGGCAGGAAATCCTGGGTGAGAAAAATCGCCATGCTGACGCCGAAAAAACCTGCGATCAGCAACGCGATAAAGGCGCTGTAAAGCGTGCCCCAAATAGCTGGCAGAATGCCGTATTTACCTTGGTTAACGTCCCAGACACTGCCGAACAGCACATCAAAACCGTGCTTTTCCATGCCGGGAAGTGCCTTGCGCCCTACTTCGAAGACCAGCGCAAAAACCAGCGCCAGCACCAGCACTACGCCTATGCGTGCAAGTGCACGGAAGGTGCGGTCAACCAGGAAATCCTTCGTAGAGGGTGGCTGGCACGCAGAATCCGGGTTAACCGGTACGACAAAAGGTGTGTTCATTGGCTAATTCCGGAACAAGGGGGGAACGCTCCCGGCATGGCTGAAAGCCCATGCCGGGAACCGCCTGGCGGCCTTACTGGATGTTGGCGGAAGCTTTACGAACTTGATCGACAACCGATGGCGGCAGTGGGATGTAGCCCATCGAGTCGGCGATTTTCTGGCCTTCGGTCAGGCTGTACTCAACCATTTCACGCATGGCCTTGGCTTTGGCCGGGTTGCCGTTGTCCTTGCGGAAGATCATCCAGGTGTAGGAAGTGATCGGGTAGGACTTGGCGCCATCCGGATCCGGCAGCCAGGCCACCAGGCTTTCCGGCATTTTCACCGCAGCCAGGGCTTCTGCGCCGCTTTCGGCGTTCGGTACGACGTACTTGCCGGCCTTGTTCTGCAACTGGGCAAAGTCAACCTTGGCCAGTTTGGCGAAGCCGTATTCGATGTAACCAATCGCGCCTGGGGTCTGACGCACAGTGGCGGTCACACCGTCGTTCTTCGGCGATTTGATGAATTTGTCGCTGGCTGGCCAATTGACGGTGTTGCCTTCGCCCAGGTCTTTCTGGAACTCAGGGTTGATCGCGGCCAAGTGCTTGGTGAACACAGCGGTGGTGCCGCTGGAGTCGGCGCGCACGACCACGGTGATCGGCATGTCAGGCAGTTTCACGCCTGGGTTGGCGGCGACGATCTTAGGATCGTTCCACTGGGTGATCTTGCCCAGGAAGATGTTGGAGTACACATCGCGAGGCAATTTGAGCTCTTTAGGATTGCCCGGCAGGTTGAAGGCCAACACGATTTCACCGGCCGTCATCGGCAGCAGTTGCGCGCCTTCGGCCACCTTGGCGATGTCTTCGTCTTTCATGGCCGAGTCGCTGGCGGCGAAGTCGACGGTTTTGTTCAGGAAGTCTTGTACACCCGCACCGCTACCCTTGGATTGGTAGTCAACGGTGACACCCTCGGTTTTCTTGCTGAAATCCTTGAACCAAGTGAGGTAGATCGGTGCCGGGAAACTCGCACCGGAACCGGTCAGGCGGATGCTCTCGGCAGCAAACACCGAGGTGGCACTGAGAGAAACCGCAACGGCGAGTGCAGCAGACTTCATCAGACGTTTCATTAAGGAAAATCCTTGTGATTTCGGGCCCGGCAACTCTGCAACAATCTTGTTACGGTTTTATGAACGTGGAGTGGCAAAACGCCTGTTTGTCCCCCTCTCCCCCCGCAATGACGGGATTTGATGTCATTGGTTAGTAACAAAATGCGACTAAGACTTTGCCATCCCCCCCCACGCGAGTTCCGCCCCATGTCCTCCATAGAAGACGCCTTGATGCAGCGCATCCACCGTGAGCTGCTGGATCACAGTGACGAAGAGCTGGAACTGGAATTGTCCGAAGATGGGCACGACCTCAACGCGCTGTTTGACGAGCACGAGGGTGAAAGCAGTGAAAAAGCCGCGCGCAGGATTTATTTCAGCGAACTGTTCCGCCTGCAGGGCGAACTGGTGAAATTGCAAAGCTGGGTGGTCAAGACCGGCCACAAGGTGGTGATCCTGTTCGAAGGACGCGATGCCGCCGGCAAAGGAGGTGTCATCAAGCGCATCACTCAGCGCCTGAACCCCAGGGTCTGCCGGGTCGCCGCCCTGCCCGCGCCGAATGACCGCGAACAGACCCAATGGTACTTCCAGCGCTACGTTTCACACCTGCCGGCCGCAGGCGAAATCGTGCTGTTCGATCGCAGCTGGTACAACCGTGCCGGCGTCGAGCAAGTCATGGGGTTTTGCAACGCGGACCAGTATGAAGAGTTCTTCCGCACCGTGCCGGAGTTCGAGCGCATGCTTGCCCGCTCCGGTATTCAGTTGATCAAGTACTGGTTTTCGATTTCCGATCAGGAACAACACCTGCGCTTTCTCAGCCGCATTCACGACCCGCTCAAGCAATGGAAGCTCAGCCCCATGGACTTGGAGTCGCGTCGGCGCTGGGAGGCCTACACCAAGGCCAAGGAAATCATGCTCGAACGCACCCACATCGCCGAAGCGCCGTGGTGGGTGGTGCAGGCGGATGACAAGAAGA
Organism: Pseudomonas sp. H3_E07; assembly: GCF_054668895.1. Taxonomy (NCBI): domain Bacteria; kingdom Pseudomonadati; phylum Pseudomonadota; class Gammaproteobacteria; order Pseudomonadales; family Pseudomonadaceae; genus Pseudomonas; species Pseudomonas sp. H3_E07. The sequence continues at coordinate 5,759,159 of NZ_CP162795.1, read as the reverse complement.
AGGCTCGCCTCAACTGCATCCACCACTTGCTCGGGCAGATGCCATATGAAGAGGTCGAGTTACCGGTGATCGAACTGCCGCAGCGCGTGCGGCAGGAGGATTACTCCCGCAGCCCGACGCCACCGGAACTCATCGTGCCGCAACGTTACTAACTCAGCTGTTCACACAGGAACGGCACACTGGCGAGCCGTGAAGTCGGATGAAACGCCAGTACCCGTGTTGCCACCAACAGGTAAGCGACTTCCTCGGAGGACATGAACGCCATGCCTCCGAGGATTTCGAACGCCCGCGTACTGATACGGTTGATCGCCTCCTGCACGGCAAACCGCGTGGCTTGCGCGCGCGCCAGGTCAGCGCGCAGGAACCGGTTCTGGTCGATCGCGTCCGCCAGCCCACGTATCGCCATCGTCGCGCCCTGCAGATCGATCAGCAGCATTGCGCGATCATCCTGCGAACCTTTGTTGCACGCCAATGCCTTCGACGCCAGCGCAGACGCCATGCCCAGGTAGGACGCCGAGGCGAGCAGCTGGAACCAGATCGCAAACAAGTGCTCACCGGTGCCCTGCTGCACATCGTCCAGTTGGTGATCCACGGCTTGACTGAAATACATCATCGCCTCTGGCACCAACAGCTTGTTGAAGATCACTTCATGGCTATCGGCTGCCTGCAAATGCGGCACCGACCAGAACTTGTTGCGCTGGATGTTCGGATCACCCGCCAACCCCAGGCCGATACCGATATGCGTCTGGCCTTGCGGGTCGACGTAGTTGACGCCAAAGGTAATCGCGTCAAAGTGATGGGTCATCGTGCACGGCTTCTTGCTGCCGCTCACCAGATAACCCGCGGCGGTCTTTTCAACGGACAGCGTGGACTCAAGGATATTGGCGTGCGCCCGGCCCTCGGCAAAACCCGAGGCAACCAACAGGTTGTCGCGGGCGACCAGGCCTAGCACCCCCTGAATATCGGGAAAGAAACGACTGGCTGCCATCATGCCGGCCACCGTGTGATGGTGCATGGTCATCATCACCGCCAATGAAGGGCAATGGGCGCCGACCCAGGTATGCACCTGGGCCAAGTTGACGGCACTAAGCCCTCCACCGCCAAGTGCCTTGGCGATGGAAAGCCCTGGAGCGCCGACAGTTCGAAACAACGTGGCCAGTTGTTTGGACTCACCGCGTTCAAGTTCAATAAGCGAGGTCTTTTCTAGAACAGCCACCACGTCCGGAATACAGGCTAAAGCCGCATCTCTTTCTTCACTCAGGAACATATTGATCAACCCTTATGATTGTTTAGGCTTCAAGTAATGTCGCGCATAACGGCTGTCCAACTTCGACAGCGGCAATAACATAAAGAAGTCCGCTACATTGAATTCCTTATCCCAGGCCGGCGCACCACAGACCCAACCCCCGCTGCGTAAATAACCTTTGAGTAACGGGGGGACGCGCGGTACATGTCCGGGCTCGAACGTATCAAGGGGGAAAGGCAGGTGGGGCGTTACGCGATAGTCGGCGGGCGCCAGATTCTGCGCGGTAAAGCCGCGATACAACGCTGCCGCATCGTGGCCGCCGTCGGACAGGCTCACGCTTGCGCAGCCCATCAAATGATCACAACCCTCCCGTTCCATGTACTTCGCCAGGCCCGACCACAACATCATGATCACGCTGCCGCTGCGGTACTCGGGGTGAACACAGGCATGCCCGGCTTCGACTGTCCTGGCGCGCAACGACGCCAACCCACTGAGATCGAACTCCCTTTCCGAATAGTAGTGCCCCATGCGCTGTGCAGCGGCCGGGCCCATCAAGCGGTAGGTGCCGACCACGGCTGAAGTACTGGCGTCGCGGACCAGCAAGTGGTCGCAGTAGTCATCAAACTCATCGGTATTCAACGCCTCTGGATTTTCGAGTTCAGACAACTGGAACGTTTCGGTGAATACTCGATAACGCAGGCGTTGCACCTCACGTATTTCTTCTTGCCGAGTGGCGAGACTGACCACTAATGCTGCACGCGGAAGTTGTGCAGTTAACTGTTCTTCACTGGATACCGACAGAGATCGCATTCCTGTTCCTTTGAGTCGCCATACTAATAAGAGGCACGTAATGAACAGGACACTAACATGCGACTTTATTCAGGCAACGTAAGGAAACTCCGAAACAACTTGCGATCTTTTGTGGTGAGCGCGCTCACCACAAAAGGGTGCGTCAACGTTAGAGGGGCGAGCTGCTGACCACCCGCAGCGCCAACCCTTCATACGCATCCAGGGTAATGGTAAATGCCCCCTCCGCCGTCAGGTCGCCCTCCACCCGCTCGTTGATGATGTCCACCACCATTCCGGCAGCAATATCCGGCAAGTGCAGGGTTTCGGTGATCGCCGTGGCACCGAAATTCAACGCAGTGATTTGTGTGCCTTTGCCGGCCGGCAATTCGTGGACCATCACCAGCAGCGCCGAGTTTTCCACCTCTGGCACCAGGATCTGGCGGCTGGCGGCGATGTCATAGGCACGGCGTACCGCGAGGATTTTCTGCAGTTGCGAGGCAAAGGATTCGGGGTCCTGCAACTGGGTGTTCAAGCTGCCATACAGGCTATTCGAACGCGGCATATGGCCCGCCGAAAGCTGCGCATCCGGGTTCAGATCCACCAGGTCATAGGCACCACGGTGAATCCAGCGGGTGTCGCCATCCTGCATCAGGTGTTCGACCTCTTCAGCCGCCAGCGGCAGCGCGCCCACCAAGTCCCACCCCGACAAGGCAAACACCCCAGGCTGCATGGCGTTGTACATCACCAGCAGCAAATGGATCTGACGGATCTGCTGAATATCCGCCGCTGTGATCGCCTCCAGATCACGAATGCCCAGCGCCGCCGTGATGATGCTGGCCGTAGTGCACGACACGCCATTGGTCACGAACTTGAGGTTGTACGGCGCATGCTCGCCGGCCAGGCGCTCGTACATCTGCTCGCGGATGTGCTCGCGCAGGATGTTGCCGGGAAACGTCTGGCCCTGGTACAGAAAGGTGTCATGGGCATGCAGCGTCCAGAAGTGCACCAGTTCCAGGGTCAATTCATCGTGGTTCTGCAGCGCATGGATCAGCGAGCCTGGGTCGATGCCCTGGCGGTGCATTTCACGCAGCATCAGGCGCAGGAACTCGGCATCGCCCATCAGCAGCGCATGCTGGTACGCCGGTCGGGTGATGAAGTCATAGGACAGGTCGGCACCGCCATGGGACATGGACGCAATGTCATCCACGGTGAGGTTCAGCTCCTGAAAGCTAAAGCCGCCGGCCTTGCGGATTGCGCCGCCGAGTAACTGGTTGCCGGTAATCGACAGCGGATGGCTCTCGGACCAGGCCGTACCGTCAAGCTTGCGTTCCACCCCCAGGAAACCATTGGCGTCCAGGCGCAGGATCTTCGCGCCCATCACGTCGATGGCGTGCAGCGCATCACCGATGATCATCTGCTGTGCGGCGAAGGTCGGGTCCAGCCAGTTCAGCGACGGTTGGCCCTCCTTGAAATAATGCAGGTACACCCAGCGGCGCGGCTTGCCATCCACGCCCTGCACCACGTCTGTCGCGCTCCAGTCGGTTTCCTTGACGCCGGGCTCAAAGAAGATCACCCGCTGCAACTGGCCGACGATGTAGTGTTTGTCACGCAACGCGTCGACCTGGGCGGGGCTGAGGTTCTGCGCATCACGGCCTTCGACGACGTCCGGCAGCAACGCCCAGTCTTCTTCGCGAATTTCCACCATGTGGTACAGGCCGGGATAGTCCTCATACGCCATCTCGGCCAGTCGAAAGTCTGCGCCCTTGCCGGTGTGCGAAGGAATCACATCGTCGATGATCACCGCATTGTGCGCCGCGGCCATGCGCGTCAACGCCTGCAACTGGGCCTCGGTGCCCAACTCGGGGTCGATCTCGAAGCTGATGCGGTCGAAGTTGCCATCGATGGTCGGCGTGTGCTGCGTGCCCTTCAGGCCACCAGACTTCTTCAGCGGGCCATTGTGAATACCCTGGATACCGATCTTCGACAAGGCATGCCACAGCGCCTCGTCCCCCAGCGCCTCCAACACCGTGCCGCCCTCGCGGGTAACGATCGACGCCGGGTACGCCGTAAACCACACTGACGACAGGGCCGTGGCATCACGGGGCCGAGTCTGCGCGTATGGCTGCTGCCACAACCGGCCCTGGCCCGAATAGAGCCTGGCGCGCTGGCGTGCCGCGTGCAGCATCGATTGTTCCACCAGCCAGTTCACATGGTTGTTTTCAGCCGCCGTCATAAGTCTGGTACCTGTTGTCGTAAAGCATTGCTCGTGAACATATGAGGGTGGTGTGGGCCATTCGTTGCATTGGAATGAGCCCCCTTCACAGACTGGGCGCAATCAAATGTGGGCGCTGGCTTGCCTGCGAAGGCGTCTACCGGATCTACCTGATCCCTCTGGGCGTCTGCATCGCAGGCAAGCCAGCTCCCACAGCAAAGCGCCCACCGGATACTTAACGGGTATCCCGATACTGCCTCGGCGTAAACCCCGTCGACGCCTTGAACTGGCGGGTAAAGGCGCTGTGGTCGGTATACCCGCACTGCAACGCGACTTCCGTGATCGGCAGGTCGGTGTGCAACAGCCGGTGCGCATGTTCGAGCCGCACTTTCTGGATCATCTGCCGAGGCGTGAGGTGGAACACGCGCTTGCAGTAGCGCTCCAACTGCGCCACTGAAATGCCGGCGATCCGCGTCAATTCACCCAGGGTCACGCGACGGTTGAAGTGCGCGCGGATGTGCGCGTCCACGGCGGCCAGCCGCTGGTACGCCGGGTGACTTTCGCTGGCGGTTTGCAGGTCGACCGAGATACCGGCCAGGCCAATGATCGCGCCCGTGTGGTTGTACAGCGGCCACTTGTGGGTCAGGCACCAGCCGGGTTCGCGGGTGCCGTACAGGTGCAGTTCCAGCTGATCTTCCAGCACAAAACCCTGCTCCAGCACGCGTCGGTCCTGCTCGGTGTAGCCCGGCCCCAATTGCGCGGGGAAGACTTCGGCACTGGTCTTGCCCAACAGCGGTTGCAACTGCTTGAGGCCACAGCGCTGCACCAGGGTGCGGTTGGCGAGCACGTATCGGGCGTGGGTGTCCTTGATGAAAATCGCGGCATTGGGGATCACGTCCAGCATCGGCAATAGCTGCGCGACACTGCCCAATAACTGTTCGATGTCTTGGGGGCTGCTCCCTTGGCAAAGGGTCGCAAACGCGCTCTGCATCATGACGGTTGATCCCCACTGGTTGCCTTCACGGGTAGCAGATTGCCCGATGCTCGCCCCCCTGTCGAGAAAGCAAAACTGTGCTGATTTCGTCATCGATGCCGGCAAAAAACATCAATCGCGCCGCCGTCTGGAAGTTCACTGTATGGCCACTGCATGCCTATCCAATAACTCACAAGAAGGCGACGCTATGTCAGCTCAAGGCAAGTTCAAGAAACAGCTTTCCCTGATGGACCTGACCTTTATCGGGTTGGGTGCCATCTTTGGTTCGGGCTGGTTGTTCGCAGCCAGTCACGTGTCTGCAATTGCGGGTCCTGCGGGCATCATTTCCTGGCTCATCGGCGGGTTCGCGGTGCTGCTGCTGGGCATTGTGTACTGTGAGTTGGGCGCGGCATTACCGCGCGCCGGCGGCGTTGTGCGCTACCCGGTTTACTCACACGGCCCGCTGCTGGGCTATCTGATGGGCTTCATCACCCTGATCGCGTTTTCCAGCCTGGTGGCCATCGAAGTCGTCGCCTCGCGCCAATACGCCGCGGCGTGGTTTCCAGAGCTGACCAAGGCCGGTTCCAGCGACCCGACGACCCTCGGCTGGCTGGTGCAATTCGCCCTGCTGTGCCTGTTCTTCGTGCTCAACTACCGCAGCGTGAAGACCTTCGCCATCGCCAACAATCTGGTAAGCGTATTCAAATTCATCGTGCCGTTGCTGGTGATTGGTGTGCTGTTCACCTTCTTCAAACCGGCGAACTTCCAGGTCCAGGGTTTCGCGCCGTTTGGGCTGTCGGGCATCGAGATGGCGGTGTCGGCCGGCGGGGTGATTTTTGCCTACTTGGGGCTGACGCCGATCATCTCGGTGGCCAGTGAAGTGAAGAACCCACAACGCACGATTCCGATTGCTTTGATCCTTTCCGTGCTGCTGTCGACAGCGATCTACGTGTTGTTGCAAACCGCCTTCCTCGGTGGCGTGCCCACGGAAATGCTCGCCAACGGCTGGGCCGGGATCAGCAAGGAACTGGCGCTGCCTTATCGGGACATTGCCCTGGCGTTGGGCGTCGGTTGGCTGGCCTACCTGGTGGTGGCCGACGCGGTGATCTCCCCCAGCGGCTGCGGCAATATCTACATGAACGCGACTCCCCGTGTGGTGTATGGCTGGGCGCAGACCGGGACGTTCTTCAAGATTTTCACGCGTATCGATGAGAAATCCGGCATTCCCCGCCCGGCGCTATGGCTCACCTTCGCCTTGTCAGTGTTCTGGACCCTGCCGTTTCCGTCCTGGGAAGCGCTGATCAATGTGGTGTCCGCAGCCTTGATCCTCAGCTACGCCGTGGCGCCGGTCACCGTCGCTGCGCTGCGTCGCAATGCGCCACAGATGGCGCGGCCGTTCCGGGTCAAGGGCATGGCGGTGCTGGGTCCGCTGTCGTTCATCATCGCCGCGCTGATTGTGTACTGGTCCGGCTGGAACACGGTTTCCTGGCTGCTCGGCCTGCAGATCCTGATGTTCGTGGTGTACCTGCTGTGTGCTCGCTGGGTGCCAACCGCACACCTCAACATCAAGCAACAAGTGCGCTCGTCTGCCTGGCTGATCGGCTTCTACGCGGTGACCATCCTGCTCTCCAAGCTCGGCAGTTTCGGCGGCATCGGCGTGATCGGCCATCCGCTCGACACAATAGTCGTCGCGGCTTGCGCACTGGGCATTTATTACTGGGGCGCCGCGACGGGCGTACCGGCTCACCTGGTACGGCTGGAACACGAAGCCGATGAAAGCGAAGCGGTTGACGAGCCTCACGCCCCGCTGACGCCCGCGACCTACTGATTCAGGAGCATTTTATGAAGCGACTGCATGTGATCGACTCCCACACCGGCGGCGAACCGACGCGCCTGGTCATGAGCGGTTTCCCGGCGCTGAGCGGCGCCACGATTGCCGATCAATTGCACAGCCTGCGCACCGAGCATGATCAATGGCGCCGCGCCTGCCTGCTGGAGCCGCGTGGCAATGACGTACTGGTCGGCGCGCTGTATTGCGAACCCGTCACGCCGGGCGCGATCTGCGGTGTGATCTTCTTCAACAACGCCGGTTACCTCGGCATGTGCGGCCACGGCACCATCGGCCTGGTCGCGTCGCTGCACCACTTGGGACGCATCCAGCCCGGCGTGCACACCATCGACACACCCGTCGGCCCGGTTGCCGCAACGCTGCACGAAGACGGCGCCGTGACCCTGCGCAATGTGCCCGCCTATCGCCTGCACCAACAGGTGCCGGTGGAGGTGCCCGGCCACGGCGTGGTCTACGGCGATATCGCCTGGGGCGGCAACTGGTTTTTCCTGGTGTCGGACCATGGCCAACGCCTGCAGATGGACAACGTGGATGCGCTCACCGACTACACCTGGGCGATGCTCAAGGCCCTGGAAGATCAAGGCATTCACGGTGCAGACGGCGCACTGATCGACCACATCGAGTTGTTCGCCGATGACGACCGGGCCGACAGCCGCAACTTCGTCATGTGCCCCGGCAAGGCCTACGACCGCTCGCCCTGTGGCACCGGTACCAGCGCCAAACTGGCCTGTCTGGCCGCCGATGGCACACTCAAGCCCGGCGAAACCTGGACCCAAGCCAGCATCACCGGCAGCCAATTCGAAGGCCACTATGAGTGGGACGGCGAGCGCGTACGCCCCTTCATCACTGGCAACGCGTACATGACCGCCGACAGCACCTTGCTGATCGACGAGCGCGACCCTTTTGCCTGGGGCATCTGAGCCCTCCCCTGTTTGTACTGAACGTTCCAAGGAGCTAGAACAATGAGCGACAACATCTTCACCGGCTGCATCCCCGCCCTGATGACCCCGTGCACCGCTGAGCGCAAGCCGGACTTCGACGCCCTGGTCGCCAAGGGCCGCGAGTTGATCGATATCGGCATGAGCGCCGTGGTGTACTGCGGTTCCATGGGCGACTGGCCGTTGCTCACCGAGGCCGAACGTCAGGAAGGCGTGGCACGTCTGGTGGCCGCCGGTGTACCGACCATCGTCGGCACCGGTGCAGTCAACAGCCGCGAAGCCGTGGCCCATGCCGCCCACGCCGCCAAGGTCGGCGCCCATGGCCTGATGGTGATTCCTCGCGTGCTGTCCCGTGGTGCATCCGCCACCGCACAAAAGGCGCACTTCTCGGCGATCCTCAAGGCCGCGCCAGACCTGCCGGCAGTGATCTACAACAGCCCCTACTACGGCTTCGCCACCCGCGCCGACCTGTTCTTCGAACTGCGCCGCGAACACCCGAACCTGATCGGTTTCAAGGAGTTCGGCGGCGGTGCCGACCTGCGCTACGCCGCCGAACACATCACCTCCCAGGACGATAATGTGACCTTGATGGTCGGCGTGGACACCCAGGTGGTACACGGTTTCGTCAACTGCAACGCCACCGGCGCCATCACCGGCATCGGTAACGCCTTGCCACGGGAAGTGCTGCAACTGGTGGCATTGAGCAAAAAGGCCGCCAAGGGCGATGCCAAGGCCCGTCGCCAGGCCCGTGAGCTGGAGGCTGCGCTGGCGGTGCTGTCGTCCTTCGATGAAGGCTGCGACCTGGTGCTGTATTACAAGCATTTGATGGTGCTGAACGGCGACCAGGGCTATGCCCTGCACTTCAACGAGACCGACGTACTCAGCGAGGCGCAACGCCGTTACGCCGAACACCAGTACGCGCTGTTCCGCCAGTGGTACGCCAACTGGTCGGCGGAACAGAACGTCGCCTGATTCCCTTGCGCGCCGCTGCGGTTCTCGCAGCGGCCACCCTCATTTCTACCAGGACGATCCCATGACTCTGACGGGCAAGATGCTGATCGGTCAGCACGCCACTACCGGCAATCGCGAGGCGATCCGGGCGGTTAACCCCGCAACCGATACCCCCATGGAACCGGCCTATCCGGGCGGCGACCGCGAACATGTCGCCCAGGCTTGCGCCTTGGCGTGGGCGGCGTTTGATGGGTACCGCGAAACCTCGCTGGAAGCTCGGGCCGCCTTCCTTGAAGCCATCGCCGCGCACATTGAAGCCCTGGGTGATGAACTGATCGAGCGCGCCGTCGCCGAAACCGGCCTGCCACGTGCGCGTATCCAAGGCGAGCGCGGGCGCACTTGCGGCCAACTTCGCACCTTCGCCCGCACCGTACGCGCCGGGGAATGGCTGGATGTGCGGGTGGATCCTGCACAGCCGCAGCGCCAGCCTCTGCCTCGTCCAGACCTGCGCCAGCGCCATATTGCACTGGGCCCGGTGGCCGTGTTTGGTGCGAGCAACTTCCCCCTGGCCTTTTCCGTAGCGGGGGGCGATACCGCCTCCGCACTCGCCGCCGGTTGCCCGGTGGTGGTCAAGGCCCATGGCGCGCATCCGGGCACCAGTGAACTGGTGGGCCGGGCGGTGGCGCAGGCCATCCAGGCCTGTGGTTTACCCGAGGGTGTGTTTTCGTTGCTTTACGGTTCGGGCCGCGAAGTGGGGATTGCACTGGTCACCGATCCGCGGATCAAGGCGGTTGGCTTTACCGGCTCGCGCAGCGGTGGCGTGGCGTTGACACAGGCGGCGCAGGCACGGCCCGAACCGATTCCGGTGTATGCAGAAATGAGCTCGATCAACCCGGTGTACCTGTTTCCAGCCGCGTTGGCGGCGCGCGGCGAAGGGTTGGCGAAAGGCTTCGTGGGGTCGTTGACCCAGGGTGCCGGGCAGTTCTGCACCAACCCAGGCCTGGTGATTGGCGTACAAGGGCCTGCGCTGGATCGCTTCATCAGCACGGCCAGTGAGCAGCTGCCCACCTGTGCAGCGCAGACCATGCTGACCCCCGATATTTTCAAGGCCTACGATTCAGGCGTGACAGCACTGACTGAACACGCCAGGGTGGCGGCGAAGGGGTTGGCGGCACAAGGCCCCAACCAGGGCCAGGCTCACCTTTTCGTGACCCCGGCGAAGGATTTTTTAGCCAATGAACAGTTGCAGGCTGAAGTGTTCGGCGCAGCCTCATTGATAGTCCTTTGCGCCAGCAACGAAGAGATGCATCAGGTTTCCGAACACCTGGAAGGTCAACTCACCGCCACCCTGCATCTGGATGACGACGATTTGCCAAGCGCCAAAGCCCTGCTGCCGGTGCTTGAGCGCAAGGCCGGCCGCCTGTTGGTCAACGGCTGGCCGACGGGTGTGGAAGTCTGTGATGCCATGGTTCATGGCGGCCCATTCCCCGCCACGTCGGACTCACGTAGCACGTCGGTGGGCACGGCGGCGATCCAGCGGTTTTTGCGACCGGTGTGTTATCAGGACTTCCCCGATGCACTGCTGCCTGACGCGCTCCAGCACGGTAACCCTTTGCTGCTGCGGCGCCTGCTTGATGGCCAGAGGGAGGCGTAGGCCATGTCCGATCCCGATATCGTAGTGGTCGGCGCCGGTATCATCGGCGTCGCCTGCGCCCTGCAACTGGCACGCCAAGGCCAGCAAGTGTGGGTGGTCGACCAACAGGAACCCGGCATGGGCGCGTCGTATGGCAACGCCGGGCACCTGGCGACCGAACAGGTGTTCCCCATCGCCGACCTGTCGATCCTCAAGCGGTTGCCCGGCATGCTGCTGGACCCCATGGGCCCGCTGCGCCTGGATTGGAAATACCTGCCGCACGCCCTGCCCTGGTTCTTGCGCCTGCTGTTGAACCTGCGCCCGGCGAGCTATCAGCGCACCGTGGCGGGTATCCGCACGCTCAATGAAGGCAGCCTGGGGGCGTGGCAGCGCCTGCTGCACAGCATCGGGCATCCGCAGTTGCTGCGTGAGGACGGCTCGCTGCTGGTGTTTGAGCGCGCGGGTTCACGGGACGCCCTTAATGCCTTGCAGCAGCGCATGCAACAGCAGCAGGTGACGGTGGATTTCTGGTCTGGCGACGCCATTCGCCAAGCCGCACCGCAGTTGAGCGACAACCTCCAGGGCGGGCTGTTTTTCCCAGGTACCGGGCACTTTCTAGATCCCTACCACGTGGTCTGCGAACTGGTGCACGCGGCCAAGGCCAGTGGTGTGCAATTTCTTAAACGCCAGGTGCTGGATGGCCGCGTCGACGCGCACGGCGTCTCACTCACCACCGACCAGGGACCGCTGACCGCACGCCAGGTGTTGATCGCCTGTGGCGCCCACTCGGCCAGACTGACCGCCGCCCTGACCGGCAAAAAAGTCCCGCTGGACACCGAGCGCGGCTACCACCTGATGCTGCCCCATGAACACAATCGCCTGCCGTTTGCCGTCACCTCCCTGGAGCGCAAATTCATCATGACGCCCATGACCGACGGGCTGCGCCTGGCTGGCACGGTGGAATTCGCCGGCCTTGATCGCCCGGCGAATATGGCGCGCGCCTGGCAGTTGCACCGGTTGAGCAAGGGGTTGTTTCGCGAGGAGTTGAGTGCAGAAGGTGCAACGCCATGGATGGGGTTTCGGCCGTCGCTGCCGGATTCACTGCCGGTGATTGACCGGGTGTGTGACGGCAAGGTGCTGCTTGCGTTTGGGCATCAGCATTTGGGTTTGACCCAGGCGGCGGTGACGGCCGAGTGGGTTGGGGCGTTGGCGAGGACGGGCCAAGCACCGTCAGTGGCGCCCTATCGCCTGGATCGGTTCTGACATCGCTTGTAGCGAGCAGGCTACTTGACCAACCGTTTCTCCTTCGAGGGGCGATAGCCGAAGTATGAGCTATAGCACTTGCTGAAATGACTCGGCGAGACAAATCCACAGGCCACCAGCACTTCAACCTGTGACAGCTCGGTGTGCTGCAACAGGCGACGCGCTTCGGTCACGCGCAGTTCCATGTAGTAGCGCTGCGGCGTGGTGCCCAGTTGTTCCTTGAACAACCGCTCCAACTGGCGCCGGGACCGGCCCGCGTAGACGGCGAGCTGATCCAGTTCCAGGGGTTCTTCCAGGTTGGCGTCCATCAGTTTCACCACTTCACGCAGGGGCGCGCTGACGCTGACGTTTTCCGTGGGTTTGATGCGCCGGTAGCGGGATTCTTCAAAGGCCAGGATGTCTTCGATGCCTTCGACCAATGCCTTGCCATGCAAACCTTTGATCCAATCCAGCGCCATATGGAAGGCACCGGACGGGCTTGAGGCGGTGAGGCGGTCGCGGTCAATCACGTAGGGTTCGCTGGTGACGTGGGTCGCCTTGGACACTTCAGCCAGCGCCGGGCGATGTTCCGGGTGGATGGCGCAGCGGTAGCCTTGCAACAACCCGGCACGCCCGAGGAACCAGGCACCGTTCCACAGGCCGGCGAGGCTGATGCCCTGCTCGGCGGCGCCGCGCAGCAGATGGATGAAGTCTTCGCTGGCCTTGAGTTCCGTGCGAAAGCCGCCGCAGATCACCAGCAGCTCAAGGTCTTGCAGGGCCGCCACGTCGATACGCGCATCGGGGCGGATCACCAGGCCAAGGTCGCTGATGACTTCGCCATCGTCACAGCCGAAGGTACGCGAGGCAAACAGGTCGGGACGCAGCAGGTTGGCGGTGACAAAGGTGTCGAGGGTCTGGGTGAATGCGGGCAGGGAAAAATGTTCGAGCAACAGGAAGCCAACGCGGGCAACCGACGCGGGCTGTGAGGTTTCGTTGAGGTAGCGCAGGTTCTTGCCTTTCATGCCACCGCTGAATTGACGTCTTTCCATCGAGGGTTGGCCCACTCTTATTGTTGATGCAATGGGCGCCATCTTAGGGGCAAATGCGTTGGCTGTCTCAGGCACTGATCTTGAAAATAACCCAAACGATCAAAGCCCCCGGCTTAACGGGGCCAGAGGTATCTGATACGGTTTTTTCTTTACTATCTGCATCTGTATCGAAACGCCACCTGGGCGGACAATAGCGCCATCCCAACTCCCTTCCCTCTGGAGGCCTTATGACCAAGATGGCACTTTTCCTGTTCGGCTTTTTGGTGTTGACCATCGGCATCGGCCTGCTGGCGACCATCTCGCCGGTCTGACATTCAGCCGGCAAACAGCATCGGGTACAACGACAGCACCAGCAACCCCGCCATCGCCCCATTGAACATCCGCAACCAGCGCGGCTCACGCAACACATTGCGCAAGCCGCTGCCGCACCCGACCCACACACAGACGCTGGGTAGGTTGACGACGGCGAACACCAGGGCGATCACCAGCACATTGGTCACATAACCTTCGGCCGGCGTATAGGTCGTGATTGCCCCCAGCGCCATGATCCAGGCCTTGGGGTTCACCCACTGGAACGCCGCTGCACCGAGGAACGTCATCGGCTTGCCCTGCTCATCAGAACTGTCGGACATGCCGCCCGCCGTCGCAATCTTCCACGCCAGGTACAACAGATAGGCCGCGCCCACGTAGCGCAACACACTGTAGGCCCACGGAAATACCTTGAACACTTCGCCCAGCCCCAGGCCCACCGAAATCACCAGCAGCATGAAACCAATGCTGATCCCCAGGGCATGGGGCATCGATCGGCGAAACCCAAAGTTCACGCCCGACGCAAGTAACATGGTGTTATTGGGCCCCGGTGTGATCGAGGACACGAAGGCAAACAGCACAAAGGCTGATAACAGGCTGGTAGACATGAACATAACGCGGCATCCAAACACAGGGGTATGCCAGCGACAGTAGAGGGTTATGGCCTGCCCTGCCCCGTACAGCCACCTCACGATTGAGGCATACACTTTTTTTTGCCAAAGCTTTCACAAACCTTTCACAGACGGGGGCCTATGGTGAACCCAGCTCCTAACAAACATCCTTTTAGCCCGCGCTCCCCACGCGGGCTTTTCTTTGCCTGGGATTTCTCACGGCAAAAAAAAGAGGCAAGCCATTGCGCATGGCTTGCCTCCGGCTTCGGTTCCTTAGCGCGGACCGCCTCCTGGGCCAGGGCCACCGCCCTGACCATGTCCGCCACCATGCCCGCCGCCACCCCCCGGTGGCATGAATATCCAGCAGCCTGACAGGGTCGACAATAGCGCGACCACGACCGCCGCTTTGGTTAGATAACTCAACTTCATAACCACACTCTCTTACGTGACGAGATTGACTTCTCGCTGGGTAAGACAGCGCCAACTCAAGTGCGTCATGGCTATCGTGTAACCTGATGGTAGGGTTTGTAAGCCCGGCGGTACAAGGTGCCGTCAGTTCTGCGGCCGCTGCCAGGCTGTCCGGCTTTAATGAGAGCACACCTTTCAATTAGCATGAGCGTCCACTCATGGAAAAACTGATTGCCAGAAGGCTCGCCGGGACCCACCAATGAGAGATCTCCCCCCCACTGCCACGCTTCGCGCGTTCGAAGTCGCGACCCGACATGCGACGTTCACTTCAGCCTCAGAAGAGTTGCATGTGACCCAGAGCGCCGTCAGCCATCAACTCAAACACCTTGAGGACCTCTGGGGGTTACAACTCTTCCAGCGCGGCAAATCTTTGCGGTTGACCCCAGCCGGCGCCGCACTGGCGCCCATCGTGCGCGAGTTTTTCGTGAACCTGGAAACCACATTGACGGACCTTAGAGAACAAAAAGGCCGGGTTCGGCTCAAGGTCAGCACCACCTATTCTTTCGCTCTGAAATGGTTGCTGCCCCGGTTGCCAGGCCTGTCGCAGCAGCACCCGGAAATTCTGATCACGCTGGAAACCAGTGACAAAGCGATCAACTTTTCCAGCGCGGATTCAGATGTGGCAATTCGTCTGGGCAACGGTCATTACCCGGCCTTGCATTCGGAGTTCATGCTCAGGGAGCAAATTTTCCCGGTGGCCAGCCCTGACCTGCTTAACCGTTTTGGCGCCCCGCACGAGCCCGCCGAATTGTTGCGTTACCCGCTACTGATGCGTGACGGCGCAGACCTGGTGCCCAAGTGGGAAGCCTGGTTCGAGCACGTCGGCGTGAGCGTTGCGGCACTCAAGGAAAGCGTCAGGTTTGCTGACACCAACATGACCATAGAAGCGGCCTTGCTGGGTCAGGGCATCGCCTTGGCGCGTAGCGGCCACGTGGAGGCCGAAATCAACGATGGCAGCCTCGTGAGGTTGTTCGATGTGCCGTTTGCCTCACCGGTCGCCTATTTCTTTGTCTGCCCCAAAGGGATCGAAACCCAGCCTCACATCGTCAGCTTTCGCAACTGGCTGCTGGCGGAGTCGACTCAGGCCCAACAACACTATCGTTGACAGCATGAGCAATGACTCATGCCACGATGAAGGGACTTCGCTGTTGTCCAACCGCCAGCTTGCTTAACATGACGCATGCCCTTTCCTATCGTAATACTCGTCCTCTTCGCCGCCCTCTTGCACGCCAGCTGGAACGCGCTGTTGCGTGTCGGCGCCGACAGGCTTTGGTCGATGACCGTGATGTGTCTGTCGGTTGCCCTCGTCAGCATTGGCGTTGCGCTGTACCTTCCAGCGCCCGCCGCCGCCAGTTGGCCTTACGCCGCACTCTCGGGTGTCTTGCACGTCGGTTATAACCTGTTCCTGGTGCGCAGCTACAAAGTGGGTGATCTCGGGCAAACCTACCCGATCGCCCGCGGCTCCTCGCCCATTTTGATCACATTGTTCGCCTTGGCATTTGCTGGCGAAACCCTCAGCACCAGCGCCCTGTTCGGCATTGCGCTGGTGTCGGGCGGCATTATTTCACTGGCCTTCAGGCAACGCAGGCTCGCGGTCCCCAGCTTGCCTTACGCCTTGGGCACGGGATTTTTCATCGCAGCCTACAGCGTGACCGACGGCGTAGGCGCACGACTCTCCGGTGCACCGATGGCCTATACCGCGTGGATGTGCGCCCTCTGGGGCGTACTGATGCCACTGGTTTACATGGGCCTGCGCGGTGCCCGCAGCCTGTTTGCCCCGCGCCCGGGGCTCATCCCCGCCTTGATGGGTGGGCTGGTCTCACTGCTGGCCTACGGCATTGTGATCTACGCCATGTCTGAATCGCCGATGGGCTCGGTTTCCGCCTTGCGCGAGACCAGCGTACTGTTTGCGGCATTAATCGGTTATTTCTTCCTGGGCGAGGCACTGACTGTCCGCAAAGTCCTGGCGTGCGCGGTAATTGCCGCCGGCACGATGCTCATCGGCTAGATTCACCTCCCTCACAAAAAGGTTCAAGACATGGCTACCGGCTCTTCAGCTCCCCTGATTCTGATCACCGGCGGAAGCCGGGGTGTAGGCGCGGCAACGGCGCGGCTCGCGGCGGCGCAAGGCTACGACGTCGCCATCAGCTACATCAACAATGAGGCCGCCGCACTCGGCGTGGTGGCTGACGTGCAAGCGCTCGGACGACGCGCCTTGGCCATACGCGCCGACAGTGCCGACCCGGAACAGGTCGCGCATCTGTTCCGAGCCATCGACGAGACGTTCGGCCGCATCGACGTTCTGGTCAACAACGCCGCAATCATCGCGCTTCAATCGCGTTTTGAAGACCTCGACGTTGCGCGCATGCAACGCATCTTCGCGATCAATGCCATCGGCCCGATGCTCTGCGCGCAACAAGCCGTGAAGCGCATGTCGTTTCGACACAGCGGCAACGGCGGCAGCGTGATTAACGTCTCCTCGGGCGCCGCGCGGTTGGGCAGCCCCAACGAGTACGTCGACTATGCAGCGTCGAAGGGAGCACTGGAAACCTTCACCATCGGGCTGTCCAAGGAAGTCGCGCGCGAAGGCATCCGCGTCAATTGCGTTCGCCCAGGGCATATCTACACCGAAATGCACGCCAGCGGCGGAGAACCGGGTCGCGTGGACCGCGTCAAGGACAGCATTCCAATGGGCCGCGGCGGCGAGCCCGAAGAAGTCGCGCGGGCTGTGCTGTGGTTGGCGGGCGCGGAGGCGTCGTTTATTACCGGGACTTTTCTGGATGTAACTGGGGGCAAGTAAGGCATTTACACACGCGTGACCGGGAAGCCACACTGCCTCGCCAAGCAGCCAGCCAGAATAACTGCTGATCAATTTTCCAAGTAAAAAAACGGGAACCCTGATGGGAATTAAAGTCGCGACGCTAAAGGGAATTTGCTTGCTGACGATGGCAGCCACAGGATTCGACGCGCTTGCCGGAACGTCGGAACAGCGCTATCTGTGTAAGGCGCAAGAAACACTATTATTCGGATGCGACTCCGGGCCGAAGATGATCTCGATTTGCGCATCGCAAGGGTTCTCAGCGACAACCGGCTATGTGCAATACCGCTTTGGCACGCCCGGCAAAATCGAATTGACCTACCCCGAAACACCCAGCCCACCGAAGGGTCACTTCTGGCTCAGCTCCACGAGCTACTCAGGTGGCGGCGAGGCACATCTGCGCTTTACCAATCATGGGGTAACCTACGCGGTTTTCGACCGTATGGTGCGCACAAACTTTACCCCCGGAGAACCCAACGACCCCGAGATGAGCGAGGGAATAGTCGTGCGTCCGCAGGGAAAGAAAGCCACACGTCGACTCTGTACCTCTTCCGAAGGCGGGATTCGCCAGCAGGCTTACACAACCCTAGAGCGTGAAGACTTCGACGACAATCTCGTTCCGTAAGCGGGCGCTTGAACTGAAACGGCAGGCAGCATAAATGGATGAATTGATAAAAGGCCTCGACGGGCCCAGGACTGCTCAGCAGGAATTGTTTTACGACCTGGAGGATGCAGCGGCGGTGATTGGCTGGTCGGTGGTTGAGCTGACCACCTTGGCCGCCAGCGGCAAGACGCCGGATGAGGCGGCAGCATTGATGAAAGTCTGCGCGTTGCTGGCGGTGCAGCAGGAGAAAATTGGGGCGTATGCAGCAGAGGTTAAAGACCAGAGGATCGTCAGGGCCGAGGTCGGTTAAATACGCTGATTAACAGCGTCAAAAAAGGAATGTCCGAATGCCATTTTCATTGGAAGAAAGAACAGCGCTGCTTGCCCTCAAGGGCGTAGGCCCCACCGTTGTGACTCGTTTGGAGCAGATGGGGATCGATTCGATGGATGTCCTGGGGAAAGCGGATGTCAGTGACATCCTGGCGCAGGCATCGGCGGCATTAGGGTCGACATGTTGGAAAAACAGTCCGCAGGCGCGAGCGGCGATAACGTCGGCGGTGGAGCTAGCGAAAAAGTCGTGAGAGCACGTTCGGCGTGGCGCAGATAACGGAGAGTGCAGTGCTTATTGTTAACGCGGGACTTGATGAGCGGGTTCCGACGAGCTGAATCGCCCTAGGATTTCTAGACTCATCGCGAGTGTCTGCCTCTGGCCGATTTTTGCCGTTTGTGACGGGCAGCAATCGGCCGATTCTGTTGAAAAAGTCGGCCTCGGTTTCCAGGGCAGAAAAGTACGCGTCGTAGATTGAAATCCTAACTTTCGGCAGTGGCTTCCTAGCTCAGATTTCACGTAGCAGCGCGCAGACAAGGCGTTTTCACGAGTCAATACGCGGGTGGTTCGAGCAAACCGACTTTTTCAACACAATCGGCCAAAAGCAGTCATTCGATGCCTGCAAAGCTATGAGCGACGCAAGAACGGTTTTCCCCTACTAGGCGCACTGTGGACTTCAAAAAGTCGAACTGGTACAGCCCACCTTTCTCTCGTAACCACTCTCCCGGTCCAGCGCGATCGGCTTCAAACAAACGTGGTTCCACCCAAAGAAGGTGGTTCTGATGTCTTCAAAATGCCTTTGTGATTCCGAATATTAAATTCCTCATATGATCGTCAATTTTTTCGTTTGTACTTTCGAATAGTTTGTATGTTTCAGGCTGGGTAATTACTTTGGTATATATTTTTCGTGCAATAACGTCACAATGCCCTGCTGTTTCTATAAGTCCCACTAACTCTCTTGGCTGGATTATGTCTCCATGCACGGTTTTGGATCGAACACCATACGCTTTTTTGGTTTTTGTGAATATTTCTAATCTTTCATGAGGGTCGTTTGTCATTGAAAACGCGATGCGTTCTGAAAGTTGATGCGATAACTCCATAGTGTTAGTGCTAAAAAGCGATTCAAAGAAAGAGCAGTAAGTGGCGATTTTTATTGCAAGGTCGCGCGCGGAACGTGCCATCTGCAGATGGTAGGTGGAGATATTAATTCTGCCTGTGGTCTTTTGCAGAACTGTTCGGGGTAGATCGTCTTGTTCTTTTAAACCTCTGAAATACTTGTCTGAAATATCACATACACGCTCAAGGTCATGCTGACTTATCGTTGTAACACCTTTATCTCCATTCGCGAAAGAGTAATGGAAGTTCAAGGTGTTACTATGCATGCCGTCACTGTCCAAACCAATAGCAAATCCCGTATCACAATTTACACTAGAGTCGCGATACATCCAGAGCGAGAGTAAGAAACCATGTGCACCTCTAAGTAAGTTTATTACTTCTATATGCGCCCCCTCTTCGACAAGTACAGATCCAGTTTTATAAATTACCGGCCTGCCACTGGTCAGGAAATTGTATTCGAGCAGGCCTAGAACAGGTATGTGCTGAGGAGGGATTAGAGATTTTACATATTTTGCATTATTTGTGATGAATGTGTCGTCTGCTACCTTTATAGGTCGAACCAGTGTTTGTGAGATTTGGAGATCTGTTAGTCCGACGATATAAAGAAATTTCACGGTGTGCCCTATTTTGATAGTGAATTAGTGGTTGGCAGGCAGTAATAGGACAGAAACTTTCCTCCGGCAACGGCAGAGGTCAAAGCAAAGCTACTCTCAACGGACGACTACCTAGATGTAGCCTTTTATAACTTGTTTGTGCACTTTTAAAAATCGAGACACAGGATTAAAGCCCGATAACTTTATTCCAGTCGGCTATATACATGTAGATTCGTTGGAATTCACTAGGTAGCAGCATGCGATTATGGGCTATAAAGTTCCTTGATTTTTCCAATTCGTCCATTCTCTGCTTCAACCAGTGTTGGGAAGGCATTAGGGCTTCAAAATAACTCCATTTTTCTAGAATAATTGAAGATAACTGCCCAAAATCAACGAATCCTAGGATGTCTGTTTTTTCTCCTTCTAGCCAAGAATCGGTAAGTGCAGTATTTTGCCTGGATGTGGCGTGCTGGCGTACTTTCGAGGGCAGTTTATCTGCCCAGTCTGGGCCTTCTTTTTCTTCCAGAGTCTCACTAATCAACGAGCGAACTTCGTTTTCAAAGCAATGCAGAATCGCATATAATCTCGCCATTTCTAATGCATTGTTTCTTCTGGATATACCGAAAACAGAAAGGCCTTCGGATAACAGTCTTTGTTCTGCGTCTCCTTGATCGGCACCGACCTGTATGCCAGCCGATTGGAATTGGCTAGCTTCAGACTCAAACATGATTCCCCGGAACATAAAATCACGCAGATCTTTCTTAAGGTCAGTCAAGCAGATGCTCCTTTAGGGATTTAAAGATTGCGTTGAAAACCTCGATGTCTTTTGTCGCGGGCAGGTGGATCTGGATATTATAATGAAGTGAAGGTCGTGCAGACTTGTGTTGCTGTTCATTTTGTTGCATCGGCTGAGAATCCGCAATCTCCACCCGAACGTTTTCCTTTGCACTGCCACCTTGATTTGTAGCGATGGTTAAGTCAGCAAGCCCCAATAACGAATAAAACGTGTTTGCCATCATTTTTGCGGTGTTTGGGGAGGCATTGTGCGAGCTTTTGAATTTCCCCTCGATTAGGGCTCTATCATTTTGCGTTGGGTTGGCTTTGATATTGAATAAATCACCATAAGCATCTCTTAATGCTTCCGCCATCACACTTGCCGATTGTGCATTGTTGCGGTAGTCGTGGTATCTAGTTGTAGGAGAGCCATCGGGAGCTAGAAAACCCAAGGACTTTAATAGAGGAATAACAGCGCGATAGTTTGATGAGGTGTATCCCCAGTCTTTCAAGTGTTGAGAAGTGAACTTATCTGGAGCACCAGCTTCCCGTATGCGGCTGAAAAGATCAGGTAATTGTCCGTACACTTGCACATAAGAGTTAGTTAGCGCCACATCAGACTCCATTCTAAAGCAGTTATTATGATTTTCTCCCTCGATGCTACTATTTGGCCACTGGTCTGTCTATCACCCCAGTGCTACACCGACTCAGGTTCAGGTTGGATCTTGTTCCTCGACGTCACCGTCTGCTTTTGGCCGATTTCTGCCCGTTGCGACCGGCTGGAATTGGCCGTTAATGGACGCTCAGGTTGTTTAGTCTCAAGCACAATCCCACGTCCAATCGAGGAGAGGCATACCGATAGCGCGTCTCAGATTTCCCGACAAAAAGGTAGGGCTACGGAAGCGATCCGAAAAATTGCGGAAGCGATGCCCAAATCGCAGGCAATAAAAAACCCCGTAGACGTTAATCTACGGGGTTTCTAAGAGTGGAGGCCGAGGTCGGAATCGAACCGGCGTAGGCGGATTTGCAATCCGCTGCATAACCATTTTGCTACTCGGCCTCAAACGATCAATGTCCTGACTGCTGACACTCACCGCGTAAAAACTTGAGTGGACGGTAAAGCCCTGCCTCTACTCTAACTCATTGAATACATTGAAGTTTTTAATGCTTCGATGCGTTCGATGGGCGCCATTATGTACGTATTTGCCAATGCGTGCAACCCCTTGATTTCAAAAATATTTCGTATTGGCATCAAGGGGTTGCGTGGCTGCCCTACTCTTTGATGTGCAGGTGTTGGTACTGCGGGTCGGCCTTGATTTGGGCTTCGGTGAAGGGCAGCGGGCTGAGTTTTTTCTGGGAAAAGGCTTGGGTCTGGTCCTTGGCGTGTTTGGACGCTGGGTTGCTCGACTCGGAGAACGCGAGTACGCCTTGGGCATGGGGCCCCTGGTCGTCGAAGGTGACGATTTGCAGGTAGCTGGTGCCGCTGACGACTTCGCGCTTGCCGTCGTCGCGGGGTACGGTTTGCATGGCGTTGTAGATCCCCAGTTCCTGCGGCCCGCCGTGGATCGGGGTTTGGCCGGAGACTTGGAGGTCGCCCCAGGTGCTGTTGGCGGTCAGGCCGAGTTTGGCGACGTCGGCGGTGGACGCCAGCATGGCTTCGCGCAGGGCTTTGGCGACATCCGTGCGGTCGATGGCGAGGCCGCGTGGGGTGGTGAGGGGCTGAGCCGGGTCGAAGGCGACACGCCAGGCGTCGGGGATCTGCTGCAGGTGCTCCACCAGGTTGATGAAGTGCACCAGGCCGATGCCGCTGTCGAGGTTGGCGCGTTGGTCCCAGCTTTTCAGGCGGGCGCACAAGGGCTGCAGGGTGGTGGCGTCGGCATCGAGGTGTGTGGCGCAGAAGGCGAGCAGGTCCGGCATGACTTGGCCGGCCAGGTACACCTCGTTGTCCATCACCATGTTTTGCAGGTCGGTGACGCTGATCGGTTTATCCAGGGACTGCAGGCGCTGCAGGGCAAAACGCGCACGCGGGCCGAGGCCGATGTGGTCCTGGCTGATCACTGGGGAGAACCCGGTGAGCGGCGCCTTGGGGTTGGCCAGCCAGGCCGAGTCGTTGGAGTGCTGCACGAAGTCGGTACGTTGCAGCTGCGGCAACTGATCGGCCGGGAAGATGCCGGCCTGCGCGGCGCGCGGGTCGACGTCCCAGGCGCAGGCGCTGTGGGCGCCGTCGAGCATGATCATCTGCAGGCCGGCGCGTGGGTCGCTGCATTGCACGAGCTTGGCCGCGCTGACGTTGGGCACCACCGACTGGTTCATGTACAGGCTCTGGCCCTGGTCGTCGGCGGCCACGGTGTTGACCCATGGTATGCCTTGCAGGGTGTGCACCGAGGTTTTCAATTGGTCGAGGCTGCCGGCGCGGTTCATCGCGTACCACTGTTGCAGCACGCGGTCGTTGCCGAGGTTGGCGTCACGCAGGCTGAAGGCGTAGCGGTTGTCCCAGTCGAGTTTGCCCGGCCATTGCACCACCGGGCCGAATTGCGAGCTATAGACGGTGTGCGACTGCCCCTTGAGGCTGCCATCAGCTTGTTTGACCTGCACCGTCACCGTGGTTTTATCCATGGCAACGGATTTGCCATCGAGCATATAGCGCGTGGAATCCTTCGGGTCCAGGGTCAGGCGATACAGGGTGAAGTGTTTGGACGTGTCCACGGTGTGGGTCCACGCCACATGCTGGTTGAAGCCGATATTGATCACCGGCAACCCAGGCAGCGCGGCGCCCATGACATCCAGTTGGCCGGGGATGGTCAGGTGCATTTCATAAAAGCGCATGCCGCCCACCCACGGGAAGTGCGGGTTGGCCAGCAGCATGCCGCGTCCATTGAACGAGCGATCACGGCCCACCGCCACGGCGTTACTGCCGCGATCGAAGGCGAAGCGTTGCTGATTGGCGGTGGCCAGTTCAAAGGCCTGGGCGTTGGTCGCTACACCGGTGGTGGTTTGGGGCGGCGTCGCGCCGACCAGGGCTTCAGCGAATTGGCCGACACCACCTTCCACCAATAGCCTACGGGTCAGCTTGACCAAGTCTTCAGGCACCAGTGGCCGCACCCACGCGGCCTGGCACTGCGCCGGAGCGCCCTGCTCTTTCAGGTAGCGGTTGTAGCCGGCCACGTAACCTTCGATGCGCTGCTGGATCTGCGGGCTCTGCGCCTTCCAGAACGTGGCGACCGATTCCGGCGTATTCAACCACGTGAAGAAGACGTCACTGGCCAGGTTGTTTCGCGCTTCGAGGGTCACCTGCTCGGCGCCGAAGAACGTGGCGCGCTCGCCATTTACCGTGACCACTTCATTGGCCAGCAGGCACAGGTTGTCCTGGGCGTAGGCGTAGCCAATGCCGAAGCCCAGGCCACGCTCATCGTTGGCGCGGATATGCGGCACGCCGTAACTGGTGCGACGGATATCCGCCGAGGCTTGCGTCACCTGTTCCCGCGCCGAAGCGGCCAGGCTCAACCCCAGCAACACTCCGACCATACCTACCCTGGACAACCCATTGGAAATAATCACGCAGACTCCACCGTCAGATTTAACCGTCTCACAAGGGGTAATAACCCCACCGTAAGAACGCAAACCAGCGGGGATAATTTAGCGCGAGGGGGCGTTTATTTAAGGCGGCGCGAATGTGACAAAACCGATACCGACAAAATTTCTACATTCGGGACTTCATGATTTTGCTCGCTCGTTCGTCTTATTAACCAAGAGCGCTCATTTTTTCCTGATCAGGCTCTGATAAGGAGTTTTTGCATGTATAACCCGCAAGTGCCCACGGATGGACATTCACCGGCTGCCGAGACCCGTTTTGGCAACGGCGCACAAGCATTCGACAAATCGCCCGAACAGCAAGGCAATCAGCGCATCCGCCACCTGCTCAAGTGTTTTGGCTTGCGCACCAGTCTGATCCGGCTGAAGGTCATCGACGCCCTGCTCACCGCCGCCGACAACCAGCGCACCCTTGGGGTACGCGGTGTGCACAGCCATCTGCTTGAGCTGGGCATCCCATTGTCATTTCTCAGCGTGCGCGAGGTGCTCAAGCGCCTGTGCAGCGAGGGCGTGATCACCCTCAATGCGGATAAAACCTACACGCTCCATGAAGAGGCTGCCAAGGTGCTCGAAGGCCGGGCCTGACCCCCTTTAGAGCTTGACCTTGCGGCGCATGATGCCGTTGATCACCACCACGACCACTGCAACGGCAATGGCGATAGTCTGGAACGTCTTCTCACTGATGACCCCGGTGTTCTGCAAATAGGACAGGCCAAACATCGTCGCCAATACGGCCAGGGCAATCAGAATCGAATATTTCAAACGTTGCTTTTGTGTCATGACGGGTTCCTGAACCTGAAAAATGAAGCGCCGAACCTGCCCTGCCCCCCAGGGTAAACAGGTCCGACAGGCGCTCATGTTACAGGCGATGAAAAACTTTGGCTCGGCCAATCAGCCAGTGTGCACCCAACGCTGGTGCAGCCAGCGCGCCAAGGCATCCAGCGCAAAACCCAACAGCCCGATCAGCAACACCATCGCCATCAGCTCCGAGTAAGCCAGCCGATCACGGGTATCGAGAATGTAATAGCCCAGCCCGGCACTGACCCCAAGCATTTCGCAGGGCACCAGCACGATCCACAAAATGCCGATGGCCAGGCGTACGCCGGTCAGCACGTGCCCGACCACACCGGGAATGATCACCCGGCGCAAGGTTTCCCAGCGCGTCGCACTCAAGCTGCTGCTCAGTTGCAGCCAACGCGGGTCCAACTGGCGCACGCCGGCAGCGGTGTTGAGCATGATCGGCCAGACGGCGGCAAACGCCAGCAGGAAATAGATCGGCTGGTCCCCTACCCCCATCAGCATCACCACGATGGGCATCCATGACAGCGGCGAAATCATGCGCAGGAATTGAAAGGCCGGCGTGGTCGCCGCTTCCAGCTTGCGCGAACTGCCGACCACCAACCCCAGCGGAACACCCACCAGCAACGCCAGGAACAGCCCGACGAAGATGCGCTTGAGGCTCACCGCTATGTGCAGATACAGCTCACCGCGCCCCAGCAATTCCCACAAGCTCGTGAAGGTCGCGGCCACGGAAAAACGCGCAGACAACCCGTCAGTCGCGCCAAACACCTTCACCCCCAGCCACCAGAGCAACAACAACCCCGCCAGGCCACTCAGCCCGAGCAACCAGCCCGGGAGTTCACGGTTGTTCAAACGCCGATCTCCTCATGCCGCTCGTAGCCGTCCGGCAAACCAAAGGTCTTCATGCCGCCCACAGCCTCGATAGCGTTACGCACAAAGCGGTCGTCCACCAAGTCCTTGGCGACGAACGCCGGGTCCAGGTCGGCGAGGAATTTCTTGTCGCCCTCGATCAGCGTGTCCTTCAGGCGACGTACCAGCTCCTCGGTGTAGCTGGGGAATGGGTAAGGTTGGAAATCGATGCGGTGTTCATCCCAATTCCCGTGCTGGATAGCACCGTCGGCCAGGTAAGCTGCGCGGTCGCCGGCGGCCGGCGCCAGCACCTTGCTCAATACCGGCTCGGCATGCGGGGTGTAGCGGTTCGGGCCGTCCTTGGACAGCAGCTTCACCGCCTCTTCGCGGTTGTCGCGGGTCCAGACCTGCGCCTTGACGATGGCGTTCACGACTTTCTGCGACCACTGCGGACGATTGGCCAAGTCGTGTTCGTGCATGAACACCACGCAGCACGCATGGTTGCGCCACACATCGCCGGTAAAGCGCTGCACGCGGCCGACCTTGAGGTTTTCCGCCAGGGCATTGAACGGCTCGGCGACGATATAGCCGTCGATACGCTGGCTGGCCAGGGCCGGTGGCATGTCCGAAGGGGGCAACACAATCAGGTTGACCTCATTGGCCGCAATCACACTGCCCGCTGCCCGCGCCACGGGCGTGAGGCCGTTGTCGCGGAACAGCTGCTGCACCACCACGTTATGGATCGAATACCAGAACGGAATCGCCACCGATTTGCCGCCCAGTTGTTTCACGTCGGTAATGCCCGGCGCCACGGTCAAACCCGAACCACCCACGTGATTCCACGCCACGACCTTGGCCGGAACCTTGCTGCCGTAGCGCGCCCACACGGTCATCGGCGACAGCAGGTGAATCACATTGACCTGGCCCGAGATGAACGCCTCGATCACCTGCGCCCAACTGCGCAGCAGCACCGGGCGCTCGGCCTTGATGCCCTCGGCTTCGAACAGGCCGTTGTTGTGCGCCACCAGCAGCGGCGTGGCGTCGGTGATCGGCAGGTAGCCGATGCGTACCGGCGCGTCCGGCTCACTGGCTGCGCGGGCTTGCAAGCTGCTGAGCAGCGGTAAGGCGCCGGCTGCGCTGAGCACGGCGGAGAGTTTGAGAAAATCGCGGCGCGAGTGAGTCAGGTCATCCAGGCACATGGACAGGCTCCAGCAGATCAAGGGGGTTGGATTGAGGGCGGCTCGCCTGCCGTAAGGTTTTAAGGATGTCGATACGCAGCGCGCCAATGGCCTCCACCTGTTCTTCCCGTGGTTGCGGCAGGTCGATCAGCCACTCGCCTAACGTCCGCGCCGGGCGGTTACCCAGTAACAGGATGCGATCGGACAGCAGCAGCGCTTCGTCAATGTCATGGGTGATCAGCACGGCCGCCGAGCCTTGCTCGCGGTTGACCTTGAGCAACAGATGCTGCATGTCGGCGCGGGTCACTTCATCCAGGGCGCCAAAGGGCTCATCCAGCAACAGCACCTGGGGCTGGCGCGCCAGGCAACGGGCCAATGCAGTGCGTTGGGCCATGCCGCCGGACAGTTGCGCCGGGAACTGCTGGCGCGCGTGTTCCAGGCCGACAGCCGCGATGGCATGGTCGATTCGGCGGCGGCGCTCGTCATGATCCAGATGCGGCTGACGGGCGAAATCCAGGCCGAAGGCGACGTTCTTTTCCAGGTTCAGCCAGGGCAGCAGGCTCGGGTCCTGGAACGCTACCGCTACGCGCGGATGAGGGCCATTCAAGGGCTCGCCCAACACGCGCACACTGCCGCCCTGCGGTGCCTGCAGACCGGCAAGCACCCGCAACAGGCTGGACTTGCCCACACCGCTGGGGCCGAGGATCGACACCACTTCGCCTGGCTGCAAGTGCAGGTCAAAGCCCTGCAACACCGGCCCACTGGCATACCCCAGGCAAATCCCCTGGGCGCTTAATACGGCATGTGTCATAGGTTGGCCTGACGCTGCAGCTCAGTACGCAATTGCACCAGGCTTGGGGTCACGATCGGCACAAACGCCGACTCGCGCCACCGCCGCGCAAAACCACTGCCGTGCGCCGTGAGGTAGGCCTTGCCGCCGCTGGCTTGCAACTCCAATTGCACGGCGCTGGCGGCGGTCTCCGCCAGGGCGATGCGCAGCTTGAACAACGGCACCGGTTCGGCGGCAAAACGTCCGGCGCGCATACCGCTTTTCAAATCGCTGACCAACTGATCCAGGGTCGCGCGCAGGGTTTCCAGCTCTTCGCGAAGCACCGTGCGAGTCGCGCCCAAATGGTTGGCGACTTCCGCCAGGGAACGGCGCGTCAATCCGATGGACATCCCGCACTGCAAGCCCAGAAACGCCGGACGCACCGCTGGCAGGAATTTGCGTGCGTCTTCATGCAGCAACCAGTCGCGGCTCAGCTCCACGCCTTCCAGATCCAGTGCGGCCGTGTTGCTTGACTGCAAGCCGAGCAGATCCAGGTCGCCAGAACGCTGCAAGCCCGCCACCGAGTCAGGGATCGCCAGGATAAACGGCGCGCCACCCTCCGCCAGCTCGACGGCGGCCGCCGCGACAAAACCGCTCCTGCGCAGGTTGGTCACCCAATGCAGGCGGCCGTTGAGGGTCCAGCCATCGTTGAACGGTTCGGCGCTGATCTGCAAGGTCTCGATGCCCGACAAGAACTTCATCGCGTTGGATAGCCCCGTCGCCCCCGCCAGCTTGCCGCTGAGCAAATCCGGCAGCAGCTGTTCACGCAGCCGCGCATTCGGACTGTGGAGCAAATATTCGATAAACGAGCGCTGGCCCCAGCACACGAATGCCGCCGCCAGGGAATGACTGGCAACGTTGGCAATGGCTTCCACCGCCCCCGTCACATCGCCGCCCAGGCCGCCCAGTTGAGTCGGCACGCCGATACGCAATACGTTGGCCTCTGCCAGCCGTGGCAGCACTTCCTGTGGATCGCAACTGCCCACGTCCAAGGCTTGCGCCTGGACATCGAGCCAACGGCTCAAGATTGGGTCAAGCATTCCTGTTTCTCCTTTTGCAGCAGGTGGACCCACTTCAGCTTGCCGGTTTTTCCCAACGGTATTGCGCCAGCTCCGGGTTCAACGGGGTACGCGCAAACACGTTAGCGAAGTTGCACAGGGTGGCCAGGCTCACACCCAGGATAACCTCCAGGGCCTGGCCTTCGGTGTAACCGGCGGCGCGGAACGCTTCGAAGCCTGCGTCACTGACATCGCCACGGGTGGCGATCACTTCACGGGTGAACGCGGCGAGTGTCTCATAGCGGGCGTTGGGCAGTTCGCCGCGCTGGCGCAGGGCGTCGATGACCTCTTCAGGCAGTTTGGCTTTGTTACGCGCCACCGCAGTGTGGCCGGCCACGCAGAAATCGCAGCCGTGGGTGGTGGCGGCAATCAGTTGCACCACTTCGCGATCGGCCAGGCTCAATTCGGCCTTGGCGTTCAAGCCGGAAACGGTAATGTAGGTTTCCAATGCAGCCGGGGCATTGGCCAACACCGCAAGCAGATTAGGAATGAAGCCGGAGCCCTTCAGTGCATTTTCCAGAAAAGGCTTGGCCGCTTCAGGCGCAGTTTCAAGGGTGAGCAAGGGTACACGGGACATGGAGGTGTCTCCTGATGGGTTCGTGTACTAAGTCTGTTGGTTATAAAAAATCGCCTCAATAGTCTAAAGTAGCGATTACTTGCTCTTGAGTCTTTCCCTTAGATGAATTCGTCCAGTGCACTTGTCGATTGGTTATTAGACAGCCTTGAACTCGACACCAGCCTGTTCCATGTGGGTCGCTACTGCGGCGATTGGCATGCGAGCACCCATGGCCTGGCGAGCGCGAGTTTCCACCTGATCGTACAGGGCCGGTGCTGGCTGCATATCGACGGCGACACCACAGCCCATCGGCTGGACAACGGCGATGCGGTGTTCCTGTTGCGCGACTTGGAATATCGCCTCTCCGGCGAACCCACGGCGGCGGGCGCGCAGGAATGTCCCCGCGTGCCAATGGTGCCCCTGGACAGCGCCGCCAGCGATGGCGTCGGCCTGGTGTGTGGTTTTTTTCACTTCCAGTCCGGTTTGTCAGCGATGATCGTCGACACCCTGCCCGCGTGGATCATCTTGCGTGCGGGCGATCCCTCACTGACCGCCGCACGCAACCTGTTCGAACTGATCCTGCAAGAATGCGAGCGCTTGCCTGCGCCCTCTTCCGCGTTGCTTGAACGGCTTTGCCACCTGCTGTTTCTGTACGTCCTGCGCCAACAGGTGCTGGACAACAGCGCACTGGGTGGCCTGGCCGCGCTGGCGCGGCAGCCGGCGTTTGCCGACCTGCTGGAACAGTTGATCGCCCGCCCGGCCGATGCCTGGACCCTGGAAAGCATGGCCGCCTGCACCGGGTTGTCGCGCTCGGCGTTTTTCAAGCGCTTCAATGAACTGTGCGGACAATCGCCGGGGCAGGTGCTGTTGATGATGCGCATGCGCCATGCCTGCCAGTTGTTCAAGCAGAACCAGACGGTGGCGGATGTTGCAGTGGCGGTGGGTTATCAGTCGGTGGCGGCGTTTACCCGGGCGTTTCACAAAGTGACTGGGCAACAGCCTGGCGCTTATCGCAAGGCACAGGCTTAGCGCCGCAACCCGGTGCCGGGCGTGGCGCAGAGTTCGACCAGCCAGTCCACGAACACCCGTACGCGCAGGGACAGTTGACGATGCGGCGGGTAGAGGGCCGAGAGCGCCATTTTCGGTACCGCCAACCGTGGCAACACCTCCACTAACGTCCCCGCGGCCAGTTGGCGCATGGCGTGATAATGCGGCGCCTGGATCAAGCCGAACCCAGCCTCGCAGGCCGCGAAGTAGCCATCGGAACTGTTCACCGCCAGGCCCTTTGGCAGGTTGACGGTCTGCCATTCGCCACCCACCTCGAACTCCAGGCCAAACCGTTTGCCACTGGCGCTGGAGACGTACTCGACCATCTGATGGTTGGCCAGGTCTTCAAAAGACGTGGGAACACCCCTGCGCTGCAGGTAGCAGGGACTTGCCAGGGTCAGTTGATCCATCATTGCCAGAGGCCGCGCCACCAGCGATTCATCCAGGGCCAGGCCACCGCGCAGCACGCAGTCCACACCCTCGCGGATCAGGTCCACGGGGCGGTCATTGAGGCCAATCTCCAACTCGATCTGCGGATACCGCGCGGTGAAGTCCGGCAATGCCGGGATCACGATCAAACGGCCGATGCCCGAGGGCATATCCACGCTCAAAGTCCCACGTGGACTCTGGCGGCTGGTGGAAAACACCGCTTCAGTTTCCTCAAGGTCCGACAGCAATTGCACGCAGCGCTGGTAATACGCGGCCCCATCCAGTGTAGGGCTGACCTGCCGCGTGGTGCGTTGCAACAGCTGTACGCCAAGGTGCGCCTCCAATTGCTTGATCAGCACCGTCACCGAGGCGCGGGGCAGTTGCAGGCTGTCGGCAGCCTTGGCAAAGCCACGCAGTTCGACGATCCGGGTGAACACGCGCATCGCGTTGAAACGGTCCAAACGCCGGCTCCTTGAGCTGATTATTTAGAAATTACGAACAGTGTTAGCGCTTTTAGCCGGTTTATCCCGATTTTGTCCAGCGTGACAATGCAGGCCTTCTCAACAAGGAGTTCCCCCATGCACACTCGCCAACTCGGTAACAACGGTCCCCTCGTCTCCGCCATCGGCCTCGGCTGCATGGGCATGAGCGATTTCTATACCCCCGGCAGCGACACGCGGGAAGCCACTGCAACGCTGCACCGCGCCTTGGAACTGGGCGTCAGCTTTCTCGATACCGCCGATATGTACGGCCCTCACACCAATGAACAATTAATCGGCAAAGCCATCGCCGGCAAGCGTGACCAAGTGTTCCTGGCCAGCAAGTTCGGCATCGTGCGCGACCCGGCACACCCGGCAGCGCGTGGCGTGGATGGCCGGCCGGAGTACATCCGCGAAGCCATCAACGGCACCCTGCAGCGGCTCGGTGTGGAGACGCTGGATTTGTACTACCAACACCGTATCGACCCACAGGTTGCTATCGAAGAAACCGTTGGTGCCATGGCCGAGCTGGTGCAACAGGGCAAAGTGCGCTACCTGGGCTTGAGCGAAGCCTCGGCCGCCACCCTGGAGCGCGCCCACAAGGTGCACCCGATCAGCGCCCTGCAAAGCGAGTATTCGCTGTGGAGCCGCGACCAGGAACACAACGGCTGCCTCGCCGCCTGCCAACGCTTAGGCATTGCGTTTGTGCCCTACAGCCCGCTGGGCCGTGGTTTTCTGACCGGCGCACTGCAAAGCCCGGACGACTTCGGCGCCGATGACTACCGTCGCTTCAGCCCGCGCTTCCAGGGCGAAAACTTCGGCAGAAACCTGCAGTTGGTGAAGCAGGTACAGGCCTTGGCAGCCGACAAAGGTGTGAGCGCCGGGCAACTCGCGCTGGCCTGGGTATTGGCCCAGGGTGACTTCATCATTCCGATTCCCGGCACCAAGCAGCGTAAGTATCTGGAAGAGAATGTGGCAGCCCTCGCGATCAGCCTCAGCCCGGCCGAATTGGCAACGCTGGAGGCGATCTTCCCCGTTGAAGCGACCGCCGGCCTGCGCTACCCGGAAGCGGTGATGGCCATGCTGGATATCTGAACGAAGGAGCGCCCTCAACAGGCGCTCGCTTTTCTTGCACGATCGTACCTCAAGCTCTTTCCACCCAGGCCGATAGCCCTACGAAGCTCTAACAAAGCCGCGTCGATAATAAACGCTTCGTAAGGACGACCCCATGCCCCCACTGCGCTCCATCCAAGCCCGCTATACCCTGTTCCTGGTGCTGTTCGTCCTGGTGTTATTTGTGTTGACCGTCGTGGGCATCGGCCAGTTGGTCGCCCCCACGCTGCGTCACACCGAAGAGCAGGTGGTGCTCAACCGCATCGCCGAGGTGGCTGAACAGATCCAGGGCGAGCTGAACAAGGTTCAGTCCCAGCAACGCAGCATTACCCAGACCGTCCCGTTGCTCGACAGCGATGCCATCGACAAGGTCCTGCCTGGCCTGGTCGACCAGTATGGCGAGCTGAAAGTCTTCGGTGGCGGGATCTGGCCGCTGCCTAACCAGCGCACACCGGGGCGCAACAAACACAGCACCTTCTGGCACCGCGACGCCTCGGGCAAATTGGCGGTGAATACCTTCTGGAACAGCGACCCCGCCCCCAACTACTACGACCAGAGCTGGTACAAAGGCGGCCTGGCCTCGCCACGCGGCCAGTGCGCCTGGGCCGCCGCCTACAAGGACGACGCCAGCCAGGAGCCGCGCACCAACTGCGCCATGGCCATCCAGCGCGACGGCGTGCCCTATGGCGTCGCCACCATCGACGTGACCCTGGGCTTTTTCAATGACCTGGTGGCCAGCAAAGAGAAAGACATCGGCGGGCAAATGCTGATCGTCGAAGGCGACGGCAAGATCATCAGCAACAGCACGCGTATCAGCAGCCCGGTGGTGCTCAAGAACATCAGCGAACTCACCGGCACCTCCGCGTTCGCCGCCCAGGTCAGCAAAGCCCTGGCCCAACGCGACCAGGCGCTGCAACGCAGCGAGTTCGACAACCAGGGCGTGGCCAGCACCTTTTATATGCGCCCGATCGCAGGCACACCGTGGTTCCTTGCCACCGCCCTGCCTACCGCGTTGATTACCGCCCAGCGCGATGACGTTCTCGGCACCCTGGCCCTGTTGCAAATCCCCATGGTGCTGTTGCTGGTGCTGCTCGCCGTGTATGCGATCCGTCAACTGGTGCAGCGCATGAAGTCGCTGAAAACCAATATCGACGCACTGTCCACCGGCGATGCCGACCTTACGCGACGCATCACCATTCGCGCTGAAGACGAACTGGGTGCCATCGGCCACTCGGTAAACCGCTTTATCGTCTACCTGCAGAACATGATTGGCGAAGTCACCCAAGCAACCGGCGCCATGTCGTCGAGCCTTGAACAACTGCAGCGGACCTCGGCGCACACCAACCAGATCCTGGTGCGGCATGCCTCGGAGACCGACCAGACGGTCACGGCCATCACCGAGATGAGCTCCACTGCTGACACCGTCGCGCAAAACGCCGCCGAAACCGCCGCGTTCACCCAGCGTGCCAATGAGCATGCCGACCGTTCCCGCGTCGTCGTGGGTGAAGCGTCCAACAGCGTCAGCGCCTTGATTGGCGAAGTGTCCAGCGCCACCCACAGCGTGGAAAACATGCGCCAGGACGCGGCGCGCATTACCGAAACCCTTGGCGTAATCGGTGCGATCGCCGGCCAGACCAACCTGCTCGCCCTTAACGCCGCCATCGAGGCTGCGCGCGCAGGCGAGCAGGGTCGTGGATTTGCAGTAGTGGCCGACGAGGTCCGCGCGCTCGCCGCACGCACTCAGGCCAGCACCTCGCAGATCAACGAAATGCTCACGCGCCTGACTGCCGGCGTCAGCTCCTCGGTAGCGGCCATGGAAAACACCCAGGCCAGCTGCCAGTCGGCGGCGGATGCCACGGCGCGGGTGAACACCGGCCTGGATGAAATGGCCGGCTCTGTCAGCCACATCAACAACCTCAGCACCCAGATCGCCACGGCGGCCGAGCAGCAAAGCGCGGTAACCGAGGAGATCAACCGAAGCATGGTGCAGATCCGACAAATGGTCGAAGAGCTGGTGCAGAGCGGCCATGCCACCGAAACCAACACGCAAAGCCTGTTGGATGCGAATGGTCGGGTAATCGCGCTGATGGGTCGATTCAAAGTGTGCTGATAAACGGCTGAAACACTCCCGTGCAATGTGCGGGAGTGGGACTATTCTGACAGCTCCTAGTCGCAACACAGGAGGTGTGCCATGCGAGCTGCCGAGCAGGCGGTCCGTTTGGAGCGGATCAGTCAGGAACGCTTTATCAAGGCCCCCATCGATGCTGTCTATGACTATGTGACCCAACCGGATCGCTGGCACGAATGGCATCCCACGTCCCTGAGTGCCGATACCGGCACCACCGGCTCACTGCCTGCCGGTGCGCGCTTCACCGAATTCATCGACTTGTTGGGGGTCCGCGTCCCCATGAGTTACCGCGTGCAGATCGCCCGGCGCCCTGGCGAATTCAAGACGGTGTTCACCTCCCTGGCCGTTGATGGTTCCATCCACTACTTCCTGCTGCCCCATCAGGGCGGCACGCTGTTCAAGCGGGTGCTGACCTACGAGACCGAGCTGCAATTGGCCACCTTGCATGAGCGCATGATCGAGTTGTCGGCCGTCGCCCTCGATCAGCTCAAACACCGGTTGGAAAACCCACCCTTCGTATAATTTGGAAACATTCCCACCGGCCAGGCGCTGGCTTGCCTGCGATGACAGCGTCATGATCGCCGCCATCCCAACGGCCATCTCCTACACGCGAGTTTCTATGAAAACCACATTGCGCCTGGCCCTGCTGTCAGCCCTCTTCACCACTACCCTGGCCCAAGCTGCCGAGCTGATCCCCATCGACGTGCACCGCGACGCCAACTGCGGTTGCTGCAAAAAATGGATCAGCCACCTGCAAAGCAATGGCTTTAAGGTCAATGACCACGTCGAAGCCGACATGAGCGCCGTCAAGCAACGCCTGGGCGTGGCGCCGCGCCTGGGTTCGTGCCACACGGCCGTGATCGACGGCAAGTTCGTCGAAGGCCATGTGCCTGCCGAACAGGTGCTGGCCTTGCGCAAACGTGACGACCTGCTGGGCGTCGCCGCGCCGGGCATGCCCATGGGCTCACCCGGCATGGAAGTCGAAGGCCGCAGCGAGGCCTATCAAGTCATCGGCCTGACCCGCGAGGGCAAAGACGTGGTGGTGGCTGAATACCCGGCGCAATGATCGCGGGCTATCTGGGGTTATTCTTCGCCGCCTTTGGCGCCGCGACACTGCTGCCACTGCAATCGGAAGCCGTGCTGGTGGGCTTGCTGCTCAGCGGGCATTACAGCCTGTGGCTGTTGCTGGGCATTGCCACGCTGGGCAATGTGCTGGGCTCGGTGGTGAACTGGTGGCTGGGGCGCTGGGTTGAGCACTTCAAGACACGACGCTGGTTTCCCGTCAGCGACAAGCAGTTGGACAAGGCTCGCAATCATTACGAGCGCTGGGGGCATTGGACGCTGTTGCTCAGTTGGGTGCCGATCATTGGCGACCCGCTGACCCTGGTGGCCGGGGTGATGCGCGAGCCGTTATGGCGATTCCTATTGCTGGTGACCCTGGCCAAAAGCGTGCGTTATGGCGTGCTGGCTGCCGTGGCGTTGCAATGGGTGTTAATCCCCACTTAATCGTCTCGCAACAGCATCCGAGCACCCTTCTCGGAGCCCTGCCAATGCCCCTGACCCGCGCTTTTTGCATCGCCAGCCTGCTCGCCGCCACCGCCGCCCCGGCATTCGCCGCTACGTACGGTCCCGAGCTGCAAGGCTTTGAATACCCCTACCCGCTTCAGCATTTCGAATTTCAATCCCAAGGCACGTCACTGCAGATGGGTTATATGGATGTGCCCGCCAAAGGGCAGGCCAACGGCCGCAGCGTGGTGCTGATGCATGGCAAGAACTTCTGCGGCGCCACCTGGGAAAGCTCGATCAAGGCCCTCAGCGACGCCGGTTACAGGGTGATCGCGCCGGACCAGATCGGCTTCTGCAGTTCCAGCAAGCCCGACCATTATCAATACAGCTTCCAACAGTTGGCGACCAACACCCATCAACTGCTGGAAAAGCTCGGCATTCAAAAGGCCACCGTCATCGGCCATTCAACCGGTGGGATGCTCGCCACGCGTTACGCGCTGATGTTTCCCGAGCAGACCGAGCAGCTTGGCCTGGTAAACCCCATCGGCCTGGAAGACTGGAAGGCGCTGGGGGTGCCCTCCCTCACCGTCGACCAATGGTATGCGCGTGAGCTGAAAGTCAATGCCGACGGCATTCGAAACTACCAGCTCAACACCTACTACGTCGGGCGCTGGAAGCCCGAGTACGAGCGTTGGGTGGACATGTACGCCGGTCTGAGCAACGGTCCGGGGCATACGCGGGTCGCATGGAACTCAGCGTTGATTTACGACATGATCTTCACCCAGCCGGTGTACTACGAGTTCAAGAACCTGCAGATGCCCACGCTGCTGCTGATCGGCACGTCGGACAACACTGCCATTGGCAAAGACGTCGCGCCGCCGGCGGTCAAGGCCAAGCTTGGTGACTATGCCGTGCTGGGCAAACAAGTGGCCCAATTGATTCCTCATGCAACCCTGGTGGAATTCCCGGGCCTGGGGCATGCACCGCAGATGGAGGAACCGGCCCGGTTTCACACGGCGCTGTTGCAGGGCTTGAACGCGCTTTAATCCAACCTTTAACGAGGCACTCGTGAATGTCGGTACAGATCGCAGTCATTGATGATTGGCAGCATGTGGCCAGTGACGTGGTGAATTGGTCGGTGCTAGAGGCCGTGGGCCAGGTGCATTTCCTGCACGACTACCCGACGGACACCGCCACCATGATCGAGCGTTTGAAGGGTTTCGAGGTGATTTGCGTGATGCGCGAACGCTCGACCTTCGACAAGGCCCTGCTGCAAGGTTTGTCGAAGCTCAAGCTGCTGGTGACCGGCGGCATGCGCAACGCAGCCATTGACCTACCGGCTGCCAGGGCGCTGGGCATCACGGTATGCGGCACCGACAGCTATAAACACGCAGCACCGGAGTTGACCTGGGCGCTGATCATGGCCTCTACGCGCAACCTGCTGGCCGAGGCCAACGCCTTGCGTGCAGGCCACTGGCAGGTTGGCCTGGGTGGCGATCTGTACGGCAAAACCCTGGGGGTTCTCGGCCTGGGCAGCATTGGCCAGAAAGTGGCGAAGTTTGCCCAGGTGTTCGGCATGCGGGTAATTGCCTGGAGCGAAAACCTTACGCCAGAACGTGCGGCGGAATCGGGCGTGACCTGGGTCAGCAAGCAAGCCCTGTTTGAACAGGCAGATATTCTTACCGTGCACCTCGTGCTCAGTGACCGCAGCCGGGGGCTGGTGGATGCCGAGGCGCTGGGGTGGATGAAACCGAGCGCTCGCCTGGTTAACACCGCCCGTGGGCCGATTGTGGATGAGTCGGCGCTGGTGCAGGCCTTGGAAAGCGGTCGCCTGGCAGGAGCGGCGCTGGATGTGTATACCGAGGAACCCTTGCCGGTGGACCACCCGTTCCGTCGCCTGCCAAACGTACTGGCCACGCCCCATGTGGGGTATGTGAGCGAACAGAATTATCGGCAGTTCTACGCGCAGATGATCGAAGACATTCAAGCGTGGGCGAACGGCGCGCCCATTCGCGTGCTGGGCTGACGCACCAATCAGGAGCGTGCGCCCCATGGTGTGATTGCCATAACGCCCCCTGTAGGAGCGAGCGTGCTCGCGGAAAGCCCGAGAGCACCGCGTTCTACCTGATGCGCAGCGGCGCCGCGATGGTTTTCGCGAGCACGCTCGCGCCTGCGGCTTAAAGGCCGAATTC
Source organism: Pseudomonas sp. H3_E07 (assembly GCF_054668895.1). NCBI lineage: Bacteria > Pseudomonadati > Pseudomonadota > Gammaproteobacteria > Pseudomonadales > Pseudomonadaceae > Pseudomonas > Pseudomonas sp. H3_E07. The sequence continues at coordinate 5,720,900 of NZ_CP162795.1, read as the reverse complement.
AAAGCAGCATATCGTTACAAGTATTTTGTCCTACAAAATCTTCGTAGAAACCCTACGGGCTCTAGGATATGTCCTAGACTGATGACCGATGGGTCCGTTCCAAAACAAAAACCCCGCAAAAAATCGAAACTTTCCAACTCTGCCGTAGGTCCAGTTTTAAGGTAGGCGAGCACGCGTGATTCACGCGAAATGCCCGTCCATCCAATCTTTTTTGGCTAACCGTGCAACTGGCATACGCCTTGCCAGTTTGTACAGTGCTTGCGCGCCTGGCCGCAGGATGCGGTCATCGGAGCTAGTGGCAGCGGGCCATTAGCCGACCAACATGTGGGAGAGAACTATGATCAGTGCCGCTGTAAATATTCAGGGAGAGCGTGTCAGTCAGCCGGTAGGGGGACCTTCGCTGGTCGACCTGCCCACCACTGTGCGGCCGATCGTGAGTCAGAATCCTAATCGCAAGAAAGTCCTGTTCGTGACCTCCGAATTCGCCGACCTGGTAAAGACCGGCGGCCTGGGCGATGTGTCCGCGGCCCTGCCCCGCGCCATGGCCCACCTGCACGATGTGCGGGTGCTGATTCCGGGCTACCCGCAGGTGATGGAAAGCGATAACCCGATCCATATCATCGGTGAGCTGGGTGGCCACGCCGCGCTGCCACCCTGCAAGATCGGGCGAATGGACCTCAAGGACGGCCTGGTCATCTATGTACTGATCTGCCCCGAGTTGTATGAGCGCGAAGGCACGCCCTACGGCGCCAACAACGGCCGCGACTGGCCGGACAACCACATTCGTTTCGCCCGCCTGGGCCTGGCCGCCGCCGACATGGCCGCTAACCTTGCGCAGATCCACTGGTGCCCGGACCTGGTGCACGCCCATGACTGGCCCGCTGGCCTGGCGCCGGCGTATATGCACTGGCGTGGGTCACGCACGCCGACGCTGTTCACCATTCATAACCTGGCCTACCAAGGCGTGATCAGCCTGGCCTCCACGCCGGAACTGGGCATTCCGCCCCACGCCCTGCAGCAGGAAGGCATGGAGTTCTACGGCAAGATGTCCTACCTCAAGGCCGGCATGGCGTACTCCAGCCACATCACCACGGTGAGCGCCACCTACGCCCGGGAAATCACCACCCCTGAATTCGGCTGCGGCCTGGATGGCTTTCTGGCCAGCAAGACCCAGCAAGGCTTGCTCAGCGGCATTCCCAACGGCATTGAAGACAGCTGGGAAACCTCCACCGACCCGCACCTAACCCACAACTTCAACATAGGCGACTGGGAGGGCAAAGCGGTCAACGCCGCTCAAGTGCGCGAGCTGTTTGGCCTGAGTGAATCCACCGGCCCACTGTTCGCCGTGGTCTCACGCCTGGTGTTCCAGAAAGGCCTGGACCTGACTGAAGCCGTTGCCAGCTTTATTGTCGAGCAAGGTGGGCAGATCGCGATCATCGGTCGCGGCGAGCCGGAAGAAGAGAATGCCATGCGTGAACTGGCGCTGCGCTTTCCCGGCCAGATCGGTGTGCGCATCGGCTTCAACGAAACCGATGCTCGGCGCATGTTCGCCGGTAGTGACTTCCTGCTGATGCCGTCGCGCTATGAGCCGTGCGGCCTGAGCCAAATGTATGCCCAGCGCTTCGGCTCGCTGCCGGTCGCGCGCAATACCGGCGGCTTGGCTGACACCATCGAAAATGGCGTGACCGGTTTTCTGTTCAATGAATCCACGGTCGACAGCTACAAAGAAGCCTTGAGCCGCGCGTTCAAGGTGTTTGCCTACCCTGGCCTGCTCAATGCCATGCGCTGCCGGGCGATGACACAACCGTTCAATTGGAGCCAGGCGGTGGAACCCTACGCCGAACTGTATGAGCAACTGGTGGCTAAAGCACTGGGGAAATCCGCTAAATAACCAACGGGAGGTCTCTATAGATGCCGTTACGGACTCTGGAAACCTGGCCCCACGGCGCAATCATGCTGGACGCGCAACACACGCGTTTTGCCTTGTGGGCGCCAGACGCGTTTTATGTCAGCGTTGAATTGGAAAACGGCAAGTCCGTCGCCATGCTGCCCCAGGCAGAAGGCTGGTTTGAAACTGAAATAGCGTGCCCGGCGGGCACGCGCTACCGCTTCAATATCGACGGGGAAATGGATGTACCCGACCCTGCCTCCAGGGCCCAGGCCTCGGATGTACACGGTTGGAGCGTGGTGGTCGATCCCCTCGCCTATCAATGGCGTCACAGCCAGTGGCAAGGCCGCCCCTGGCACGAGGCCGTCATTTATGAGCTGCACGTCGGCGCGATGGGCGGCTATGCCGGCGTCGAGAAACATCTGCCACGCCTGGCCGAGCTGGGCGTGACTGCCATTGAATTGATGCCGCTGGCGCAATTTCCCGGTGAACGCAACTGGGGTTACGACGGCGTCCTGCCCTACGCGCCCCAAGCCTCCTACGGCACGCCCGACCAACTCAAGCACCTGATCGACAGTGCCCACGAACATGGCCTGGCGGTAATCCTCGACGTCGTTTACAACCACTTCGGCCCCGACGGTAACTACCTTGGCCAATACGCCAAAGGCTTCTTCCAGGAAGACGTGCACACGCCCTGGGGCGCGGGTATCGACTTCGATCGGCGTGAAGTACGGGACTTCTTCCTGGATAACGCCTTGATGTGGCTGCTCGAATATCGCTTCGACGGCCTACGCCTGGACGCCGTACACGCCATCGATAACCCGGACTTTCTCAAACAACTGGCTCACCGCGTTCGTGAGCAAGTCGACACGGGCCGACACGTCTGGCTGATGCTGGAAAACGAACTTAATCAAGCCAGCCTCCTGCAGCACGATTTTGACGCGCAATGGAATGATGACTTTCATAACGTCCTACACGTACTGCTGACCGGCGAAACCGACGCCTATTACAGCGACTTTGCCCAGGCGCCTACCGCCAAACTGGCGCGCTGCCTGGGCGAAGGCTTTATCTACCAGGGCCATACCACTCGCCATGGCCATGAACGCGGCGAACCCAGCGGGCACCTGCCGCCGAGCGCGTTTGTGGCGTTTTTGCAGAATCATGACCAGATCGGCAACCGTGCCCTGGGCGAGCGCCTGCATCAACTGTGCTCGCCCCAGGCGTTAGAGGCGGCGACGGCCCTGCTGCTGCTCTCACCCATGATCCCGCTGATGTTCATGGGCGACGAAGTCAACGCCAGCGAGCCCTTCCTGTTTTTTACCGACCACCATGGCGAACTGGCGGAAGCCGTACGCGAAGGCCGTCGTAACGAGTTCGCCGACTTCGCCGCGTTCCATGACCCGCAGCGACGTGAACGCATCCCTGATCCCAATGCGCTGGCGACTTTCCAGCAGTCGGCCCCGACCTTTGCAGACCATCCACACGCCCAGCTCTACCGCCAACTGCTGAACCTGCGCCACCACCACATCGTGCCGCACGTGCCGGGCAGCCTCGCGCTGGGCGCGCAGGTGCTGGCCGACGGTGCCGTCAGCGCGCGCTGGCGCCTGGGTAATGGCAGTCTGCTGCAGATCGACCTCAACCTGAGTGCCACGCCGCTGGATCATCCGGCCGCGGGGCCTGTCCTTTTCGAAACGCCTGCCAACCTCGGTGCCCACCTGCCGCCGTACAGCGCACGCGTTACCCTATCCCCTGTTGGAGAGCACCCTTGAGCGAAGCGAACCTGGAAATCCTCGCCAGCCGAGCGGGACTGGCCGTCGATTGGATCGACGCAAACGGCCGCCCGCAACGTGTAAAACCCGACGCCCTGCGCGCCGTTCTCAAAGGTCTGGGCCACCCGGCCGACAGCGATGCCGAGGTCGACGCCAGCCTGCTCGAACTGGAACGAGCGCAACAAGACACACACCTGCCGCCGCTGATGACCATCGACAGCGGCGAAGGCCTGGACCTGGCCCGCTACTTTGAACCCGACACCCTGTGTCGAGTCAGCCTCGAAGACGGCGAAACCCTGGATCTGCGCCTCGATGGCGACGCGGTGCTGCCGGGCGTCATCGCACTCGGTTATCACCAGGTGCATATCGCCGAACAGACCTTCACCTTGGCCGTCGCGCCTACCCATTGCTACAGCGTGGCCGAGGCCGTCGACAGCCGCCCGGCCCGCGCCTGGGGCCTCAGCGCGCAACTGTATAGCTTGCGCCGCCTGGGCGATGGCGGGTTTGGCGACACCCTGGCCCTGGAACACCTGGCCCGTTCGGCCGCCGAGCGCGGTGCCGATGCCCTGGCGATCAGCCCAATGCACGCAATGTTCAGCGCCGACACCGAGCGCTACAGCCCGTATTCGCCGTCGAGTCGTTTGTTCCTCAACAGTTTGTACGCCTCGCCGGGCTGCATCCTGGGTGAGCGCGAAGTGCGCAATGCCATCGACGCTTTAGGCCTGACGGATGAGCTGCACGACCTGGAACAACACACCCTCATCGACTGGCCCACGGCCGCCAAGGCCAAGCAACGCCTGCTGCGGGCGCTGTATGAGGACTTCCGCCACGGCCAGCATCCACAACACGCCGACTTCTTGAGTTTCCGCCAGGCCGGTGGTGAAGCGCTGGAAAACCACTGTCGCTTCGAAGCCGTGCAAGCGGCGCGTGCCGCCAAAGGTGAAGACCTCGACTGGCGCCACTGGCCCGAAGACTGGCGCAACCCGCAGAGCCCGGCGCTGGTCGCTTTCGCCGCAGCAAACGCGGATGAGATCGGCTATTTCGCCTTCAGCCAGTGGCTGATCGCCCGCTGCCTGGAACGTGCGCAACAAGCTGCCCGCGGCAGTGGCATGGGCGTCGGCTTGATTGCAGACCTGGCCGTGGGCGCCGACGGCGGTGGCAGCCAGGCCTGGAGTCGCCAGGACGAATTGCTTGCGAATCTGACCGTGGGCGCGCCACCCGATATCCTCAACCGTGCCGGCCAAGGCTGGGGCATCTCCGCGTTCTCCCCAGAAGGCCTTAAGCGCCATGGTTTCCGTGCATTTATCGAAATGCTGCGCGCCAACTTCGCCCATGCCGGTGGCTTGCGCATCGACCATGTGATGGGCCTGCAACGCCTATGGGTGATCCCCATGGGTGCCTCGCCGCGTGAAGGCGCCTACCTGTATTACCCAGTGGACGACCTGCTGCGCCTGCTGGCCTTGGAATCCCACCGCCACCACGCGATCGTGCTCGGAGAAGACTTGGGCACGGTACCGGACGGCCTGCGCGAAAAGCTTATCGCGCGCTCGATCCTGGGTATGCGCGTGTTGTTGTTCGAGCAAAACCACGACGGGCAGTTCAAGCCGATCCTCGACTGGCCGGACAATGCCCTGGCCACCACCAGCACCCATGACCTGCCGACCCTCAACGGTTGGTGGCACAGCCGTGATATCGACTGGAACGTCCAGCTTGGCCTGATCGATGCGCCCACAGTGGAGCAATGGAGCGAACACCGCCTGCGCGAACGCCAGGCGCTGCGCCAGGCCTTGAGCCAGGACCCGCAGAACTTCGTCGAAGAAATCCGCAATGAAACCGACCATATGATCGACGCCAGCGTGCGTTACCTCGGCCATACCCGCGCCCCGCTGGTGCTATTGCCACTGGAGGACGCCCTCGGCGTGGAGGAACAGGCCAACCTCCCCGGCACCACCGACACCCACCCTAATTGGCGCCGCCGCCTGCCGGGCGAGGCGTCAAGCCTGCTCGACAATGCCGGCGCAGCACGCCGCCTCGAACTGCTGGCCGTCGCGCGCAACCAAGCCTACGAGCGTGACCGATGAAAGCACTGCCCCTGCGCGCTACCCAGCGCCTGCAATTCCATAAAGGTTTCACCCTGGACGACGCGGTGCCGCTGGTGCCCTACTTCGCCCGCCTTGGCATCAGCCACCTGTACGCTTCACCGCTGCTCAGCGCCCGCGCCGGTTCCATGCATGGCTACGACGTGGTCGACCCCACCCGCGTGAACCCGGAATTGGGAGGCGAAGCCGCCTTGCGTCGTCTGGTCGCCGCGTTGCGTGAACACGGGATGGGCCTGATCCTCGATATCGTCTCCAACCATATGGCGGTGGGTGGTGCGGATAATCCCTGGTGGCTGGACCTGTTGGAATGGGGGCGCATGAGCCCCTACAGCGAGTTCTTCGATATCCAGTGGCACTCGCCCGACCCGCTGCTCAAAGGCCAGTTACTGATGCCGTTCCTTGGCAGCGATTACGGCGAAGCCTTGCAGAACGGCACCGTGAGCCTGCAGTTTGATGCGACCCACGGCGCGTTCTACGTTGAGCATTACGAACATCGTTTTCCGATATGCCCACGGGATTACGCGACGATCCTGGGTAACGATGAATTACTCAGGCCGTTGTCCGACCGCTTCAGCGCCCTGGCCTACCAGGACGATGCTTACCACGAAGCCGCCTGGCTCAAACAGGCACTGGCCGAACGGGCCACTGAAGAACCCGTACGCCAGGCCATCGAGGCGCAGCTGGCGACGTTCGACTTCGACCGCCTGCATAATCTGCTCGAACAACAGGCCTATCGCCTCGCCAGCTGGCGCACCGCAGCCGACGATATCAACTGGCGACGCTTCTTCGATGTCAACGAGTTGGGCGGCTTGCGCGTAGAGCGCACCGCGGTATTTGAAGCCACCCATGGCAAGATCTTTGAACTGATCAGCGAAGGCCTGGTGGATGGCCTGCGCATCGACCATATCGACGGCCTCGCCGACCCGCGCGGGTATTGCCGCAAACTGCGCCGCCGGGTGGATTCGCTGGCGCCGGACCGGCATTTGCCGATCTTCGTGGAGAAGATCCTCGGCGAAGGCGAAACCCTGCGCACCGATTGGCAAGTGGACGGCACTACCGGTTACGAGTTCATGAACCAGCTGTCCCTGCTGCAACATCACCCGGACGGCTTCGAGCCTTTGGCCCAATTGTGGACCCGTCACAGTGAACGGCCTGCGGCGTTCATCGAAGAAGCGCGGCTGGCGCGCCAGCAAATCCTCAACGGCTCCCTAGGCGGCGACTTTGAAAGCGTGGCACAAGCCCTGCTGCAAGTGGCCCGCGACGATGTGATGACGCGCGACCTGACACTAGGTGCCATCCGCCGTGCCTTGCAGGAACTGATTGTGCATTTCCCGGTGTACCGCACCTACATCAGCGCGCGTGGGCGCAGCGCTGCTGACGACACGCTATTCAAGCAAGCCATGGACGGCGCACGCACAACCCTGGGCGAAGGCGACTGGCCGGTGCTCGACCACCTGGAAAAATGGCTGGGCGGTGAGCCCTGGCGAAATCGCCCGGTGGGCCGTGAACGCAAGATCCTCAAGCATGCTTGTGTGCGCTTCCAGCAATTGACTTCCCCCGCCGCCGCCAAGGCCGTGGAAGACACCGCGTTCTATCGCTCGGCGGTACTGCTGTCGCGCAACGACGTGGGCTTCAGCACGGAACAGTTCAGCGCGCCATTGAGCGACTTTCATGCGGTCAACCAGCAGCGCCTGCAGACTTTTCCCGACAACCTGCTGGCCACTGCCACCCATGACCACAAGCGCGGCGAAGACACTCGCGCACGCCTGGCGGTGTTGAGTGAATGCGCGCCGTGGTACGTCGAACAGGTGGAGCATTGGCGCACCCTCGCCGCGCCGTTGCGTACCGATGCAAGCACGCCGTCGGCCGGCGATGAATTGATCCTGTATCAGGTCCTGCTGGGCAGTTGGCCGCTGGATCAGGGCGCTGACTTTGCTGCCTACCAGCAGCGCCTGTGGCAGTGGCAACAAAAAGCCCTGCGCGAAGCCAAGTTGCAGAGCAGCTGGAGCGCGCCCAACGAGGCTTATGAACAAGGCGTCGAAGCGTTCCTTTCACGGCTGCTGCTAAGCGAGGACGGCCGCGCTCTACGGACCGCCATCGGCAATGCTGCTCAAGCGATCGCCCCTGCCGGTGCGCTGAATGGCCTGGCGCAATCCTTGCTTCGTCTCACCGTGCCAGGTGTACCGGACCTGTACCAGGGCGATGAGTTCTGGGACTTCAGCCTGGTAGACCCGGACAACCGTCGCCCGGTGGATTTCAGTGCACGGCAAGAGGCGCTGGCTACCCCTGCGGATATCGGCGAACTGTTGTTCAACTGGCGTGACGGGCGTATCAAACAGGCGCTGATTGCTCAGGTGTTGGCCGTGCGCATGGCCCATCCCGAGCTGTTCCGCAGCGCCACCTACACACCGCTGGAAGTGGTCGGCAAACACGCCGAGCGGGTGGTCGCCTTTTGTCGCGAACACCAGGGCAAACGCTTGCTGGTGGTGGTGCCACGTTGGCCCCATGACCTGCTTGAAAACGGTGTGCATCCCCAGATCAATGCGCAGGTTTGGGGCGATACACGGGTGAAATTACCGTTCGCCGCGACAACTCAAAACTGGAAGGGACTTTTTCATACAGGCGCAGTCACACCAGACAAGGAGCTGTTGGTTAGCGCTGCCCTGGGGGATTTCCCGGTCAATTTCTTTATCAATCCTGATGATCAAGAAAGCTGAAAATTTTCTGTGAGGAGCATTGTGATGAGTACTGAAGACAAACGCATACGCGAACTGGCGCATCAGATCTGGGAGTCCGAAGGCAAACCCCATGGTGAAGATGCGCGGCACTGGGAGATGGCGCGCAAACTGGCGGAGGCCGAAGCGCTGACGCCGAGCAAGCCCAAGGCAGCCGTCAAACCCAAGGCTGGCGCCCCCAAGCCGCCGGCAAAAGCCAAGCCCGCGGCGGCCGCGGCCAGCAAGCCGGCGCCACCGGCCGCTAAAAAGCCAGTCGCGCCGAAAAAGCCCAAGCCTTGACCCCTCACCTCTTGCCGACGCTGTCGGCAAGAGGTGATTTCAACTACCAGACTCTCAGCTGAAATATCGTCAGCAAGGCCGCGTTCGGCCTGAAAAAAGACCCTTGCAGGAGCAACTCAATGCGCAAACCCGATAAAACCCCTTCGACGCCGGGCAATGAGCCGTCGCGAATTCGTGAAGGTTTGCCCTTCCCCCTTGGCGCCACTTGGGACGGCCTGGGCGTCAACTTTGCCTTGTTCTCGGCCAACGCGACCAAGGTCGAGCTGTGCCTCTTCGATGATTCCGGCGAAGTGGAACTGGAGCGAATCGAACTGCCGGAATACACCGACGAAACCTTCCACGGTTACCTGCCCGACGCCCACCCCGGGCTGATTTACGGCTACCGCGTGTACGGCGCGTATGACCCGGCCAATGGCCATCGTTTCAACCACAATAAATTGCTGATCGACCCCTATGCCAAGCAACTGGTGGGCGAACTGAAGTGGTCCGAAGCACTGTTTGGCTACACCATCGGCCACCCGGACGACGACCTCAGTTTCGACGAACGCGACAGTGCGCCCTTCGTGCCCAAGTGCAAGGTCATCGACCCGGCACACACCTGGGGCAATGACCAACCCGTGCGTGTGCCATGGGATCGCACGATCATCTACGAGACCCACCTGCGCGGCATCAGCATGCGCCACCCTTCCGTGGGCGAATCCGTGCGCGGCACCTGCGCCGGGCTGATGGAAGACGACGTACTCAAGCACATTCGCCAGTTGGGCGTATCGTCGGTCGAATTGCTGCCCGTGCATGCCTTCGTCAATGACCAGCACCTGCTGCAAAAAGGCATGACGAACTATTGGGGTTACAACAGCATCGCGTTTTTCGCCCCTGACCCGCGTTACCTGGCCAGCGGCAAGATCGCCGAGTTCAAGGAAATGGTCGCGCACCTGCATGAGCAGAAGCTGGAAGTGATTCTCGACGTGGTCTACAACCACACCGCCGAAGGCAACGAGCGCGGCCCGACCCTGTCCATGCGCGGTATCGACAACGCGTCGTACTACCGTCTGATGCCCGATGACAAGCGCTTTTATATCAACGATTCCGGCACCGGCAATACCCTGGACCTGAGCCATCCGTGCGTGTTGCAGATGGTCACCGACTCGTTGCGTTACTGGGCCAATGAGATGCACGTCGACGGTTTCCGCTTCGACCTGGCGACTATTCTTGGCCGTTACCGCGATGGTTTCGATGAGCGCCACAGTTTCCTGGTCGCCTGTCGCCAGGACCCGGTATTGCGCCAGCTCAAACTGATCGCCGAGCCCTGGGACTGCGGCCCAGGCGGCTATCAGGTGGGTAACTTCCCACCGGGCTGGGTCGAATGGAACGACCGTTTCCGCGACACCGTGCGCGCGTTCTGGAAAGGCGATGACGGCCAGTTGGCGGATTTTGCCGGGCGCATGACCGCTTCGGGCGAGATGTTCAACCATCGGGGCCGCCGCCCCTACAGCTCGGTGAACTTCATCACCGCCCATGATGGTTTCACCCTGCACGACCTGGTGTCCTACAACGACAAGCACAACGAAGCCAACGACGAAAACAACCAGGACGGCAGCAACAACAACCTGTCCTGGAACCACGGCGTCGAAGGACCGACCGATGACCCGGAAATCAACGAACTGCGCCTGCGCCAGATGCGCAATTTTTTCGCCACCCTGCTGCTGGCCCAAGGTACACCGATGATCGTGGCGGGTGATGAGTTCGCCCGTACCCAGCACGGCAACAACAACGCCTACTGCCAGGACAGCGAGATCGGCTGGGTCAACTGGGACTTGGACGACGACGGCAAGGCCCTGCTCAAGTTTGTGAAACGCCTGATCAAACTGCGCCTGGCCTACCCGATTCTGCGGCGTGGACGCTTCCTGGTGGGCGACTACAACGAAGACATCGGCGTGAAGGACGTCACCTGGCTCGCGCCGGATGGCAATGAAATGACCACCGAACAGTGGGAAGACAGCCACGGCCGTTGCCTGGGGATGCTGATGGATGGCCGTGCGCAGGAAACCGGGATCCGCCGTGCCGGCGCGGATGCCACCTTGCTGCTGGTGGTCAACGCCCATCACGACATGGTCAATTTCCGTCTGCCACCGGTGCCCGAAGGCGAGTTCTGGACCTGCATGCTTGATACCAATTCCCCAGCAGTGCGGGGCCAGGAGCGCTTTGATTTCGATCATGAGTACGCGGTGACCGGCCGTTCGTTGCTCCTGTTTGAATTGCAGCGTGAAGACGAGGTGTGACATGGCTCCGCATGGAATCCTTCAAGGCTACCGGGGCTATGCGGACACGCACGCCCTGGGCGCGGCCCTGAAGGCACTTCAGGAAGAAGGCCTGGACCAACTGCCTTTGCCGGGCAGCGGTCAGACGCTCGAACGGTTCAGTCGCCTGGCGCAGGTGGCAGGCCATGACCTGCGCTTGTGCAAGCTGTTCGAAGGCCACACCGATGCGCTGGCAATCATGGCTGAACTCAATAGCCCGTCACCGCCCTTGGGTAGCACCTGGGGCATGTGGGCAGCCGAGCCCCCCACCGCCAAGGTGCGCGTGTTCAAAGACGGCCATCGCCTTAAGGTACAAGGGCGTAAGGCCTGGTGCTCCGGCGCGGCGGTGGTCAGCCATGGGTTGTTGACGGCCTGGGACGAAGAAGACCGCCAGCAGTTGGTGGCGGTTGCCATGGATCAACCGGGCATCATCGTGTCGGACGAAGGTTGGAACGCCGTGGGCATGGCCGCCACCGGCAGTGTGGACGTCGTGTTTGACGAAGCCTGGGGGATCGCCGTGGGCGGACCGGGGGATTACCTCGCCCGCCCGGGTTTCTGGCAAGGCGGCATTGGCATTGCCGCCTGCTGGTACGGCGCGGCGCAACGCCTGGCGGAAGTCCTGCGTGACCAGTGCAGCAAGCGCCCTGAGCCCCATGCCCTCGCCCACCTTGGCGCGGTCGACAGCGCGCTGAACAGTGCCGCGTGTGTACTGCGCGCCAGCGCGGAACGGGTCGACCACGCCCCAAAGGCCAATGCCAGGATGTGGGCCCAACAGACGCGGGCCTGCATCGAAGACACGGTCGAGCAAGTCATGCGCCACGTCGGCCGGGCCGTCGGAGCCGGGCCTTATTGCAAGGATCCGCACTTCGCCCAGTTGATGGCGGACTTGCCGGTGTATGTGCGCCAGAGTCACGCCGAACGCGACTTGGCCAGCCTCGGCGAATGCGTCGCCGGTGAACCCCCAGGGAGGTGGCAATTATGAAACCCAATCCGATCGTCGGCCAAGGCACGCCGCTGCATCGCTGGCAGGCGTCGTCAAAGCTGGCCGAACTGCAGTGGATCAGTGTTGAGCAGTTGGTGCCCGAAGGCCATCGGGCGGTGATCGTTGCGCCCCACCCAGATGATGAGGTGCTGGGTTGCGGTGGCCTGATGCAGGGTCTGGCCGCGCTGGGCCGAGCGATCCAACTGATTTCGGTCACCGATGGCAGTGCCAGTCATCCGGGCTCGCGGCGTTGGCCGGTTGAGCGTTTGAGTGTCGTGCGCCCCCAGGAATCGGCGCAGGCCCTGCATCGTCTCGGCTTGCCGCTGCACAGTCTGCAATGGCTGCGCGCAGGGTTTACCGACAGCAAGGTGGCAGCGCGGGAAGAAGAACTGACGGCCTTCATTCAGCGTTATCTCAAACCCACCGACGTGGTGTTCACCACCTGGCGCGAAGACGGTCATTGCGACCATGAGGCCGTCGGCCGTGCCAGCGCCAAGGCCTCCCTTGCGGTAGGCGCCACCCTGTATGAACTGCCGGTGTGGACCTGGCATTGGGCAACCCCCGAAGACAGCCAGGTGCCCTGGCACCGCGCCCGCAAAATCCCGTTGAGCTGTGAAGCGGTAGCTCGCAAACGCCACGCCATCCATGCCTTCGCCAGCCAGTTGGAGGGCGATCCGCAGATCGGTCTGGGGCCCGTGTTGGCGCCCTACGTGGTGGAGCGCCTGCTGCAACCTTTTGAAGTGGTATTCGTATGAGTGTGGCTACCCCGTATTTCGACCAACTGTTCGCCGGGAACGACGACCCCTGGGCCTTCCGTCAACGCTGGTACGAGCGCCGCAAACGCGCGTTGACCCTGGCACTGCTCACGCGTGCGCGCTACACCTCGGTGTTCGAGCCCGGTTGCGCCAATGGCGAACTGAGCTTCGAGCTGGCAGCCCGCTGTGACCGCTTGCTGTGTTGCGACACGGCATCGGCGGCCGTTGCGTTGGCGCGCAGTCGTTTGTTGGGCTTTTCGCATGCCCAGGTGCAACAAAGCCGTTTGCCCGAACAGTGGCCCACGGGCCAGTTCGAGCTGATCGTATTGAGCGAGTTGTGTTATTACCTCGACGCCGATGACCTGTGCGCACTTATTGATCGTGCCCGCGCGTCGTTGACCGTCGACGGTCAGCTACTGGCCTGCCATTGGCGCCCCGTCATCGAAGGCTGCCCGCACACTGGCGAACAGGTGCACGCCCTGCTCCACGAGCGTTTGGACATGCCCCGCGTGGCCACTCATCACGAACACGACTTCCTTCTCGACCTGTGGAGCCGCGACGGCACTTCGGTCGCTACCCTTGAGGGCTTGCGATGATCGGCATTCTGATCCCGGTACACAACGAAGAGGCGCTGCTGGGCGACTGCCTGAAAGCGGCTCTGATCGCGGCCAGCCATCCGGGTTTACTGGGTGAAACCGTCTTGGTCCTGGTGGTGCTGGACAGTTGCAGCGACGGCAGCACCGCGATTGCCCAGGCCTACCCGGTGCAATGCCTGGAAGTCCAGGCACGCAATGTGGGTCACGTGCGTGGCGTGGGTGCGCGGCATCTGCTCAATCAGGGCGCCCGCTGGATTTCGTGCACCGACGCCGACAGCCGCGTGGCGCCTGATTGGCTGGTGGCCCAATTGGCGCTGGGCGCCGATGCCGTGTGTGGCACGGTCACTGTGGACACCTGGAGCGAGGATTTTGACCCTGCCGCACAGATTCGTTATCACCAGGGTTACGAGGCGCGGGACGGTCACCGGCATATCCACGGTGCCAACCTGGGGGTGAGCGCCAGTGCCTATGTCCGCGCCGGTGGTTTCGAACCCTTGCCGTGCCATGAGGATGTGCAGTTGGTGCGTAACCTGGAGCTGTGTGGCGCCTCCATCGCCTGGAGCCATTCCCCGCAAGTGATCACCAGTGCGCGCCTGGATGCCCGCGCACAGGGCGGTTTCGGGGATTACTTGAAGAGCCTGATGCTCGCCACTTGAAAAAAGCGACATTACAAAATGTAAAACCGACCAATCCTTGTCTATGCTGATGACGCCTTGCTAGCGTTCCAGGGTTGGAGTGCCATGCAACCACTGCGGCAGAGCCTGTGGTGGAAAAAGAGCGTCGTCCCGTCAACGGGCCACGACCCAGCATCAACCGACAAGGATGTGACACCCCATGAAGCTTGCTTCCTTAAGCGACGGCCGTCGCGGCCCTGAGCAAATCTGGAACAGCGCACCGCAGCTGGCGCAAATTCCTCCTATCTCCCCGTCCTCATTGGTGCCACCCGGCGCACGCGTGGTCATCGTCGCGCCCCATCCCGGCGACGAAGTGCTGGCCTGTGGCGGCCTGCTGCAACTGCTCAGCACGCTGGAACACCCGCTGCAACTGATCTCCATCACGGATGGCAGTGCCAGCCATCCTGGCTCCAACGTCTGGCCGGCCAGCCGCCTCAGTGTGGTGCGCCCTCAGGAAAGTGCTGAAGCCTTGCGGCGCCTCGGTATGCCCTTGCACAGCCTGAAGTGGATTCGAGGCGGTTTCTGCGACAACGCCCTCGCCTCCCGTGAGCCGCAACTGAGCCAGTTCATTGCGCGCTACCTGCAGTCGGGCGATGTGGTGTTCAGTACTTGGCGCAACGACGGCAATGACGACCACGACAGCGTCGGCCGCGCCAGCGCCAAGGCCTGCGCCCTGGTGGGCGCGCAGCTGTATGAACTGCCGATCTGGGCCTGGCACTGGCCCGCTCGCGAAGGCGCGATCATCCCCTGGCAACGCGCACGCAAGGTGCGCCTGGACACCTGGAGCGTGGCGCGCAAGCTTCACGCCGCCCACGCCTATGCCAGCCAGTTGGCCGGTGATCCGGCGATCGGCCTGGCGCCCATGCTGGCCCAGGTGCTGCTGGAGAGAATGCGCGAACCTTATGAGATCGTGCTGTCGTAGCGCGGGGTTTGTATCGCAATGTGTACAGAGCCCACTGGGATACACCGTCTTTAACTCAAGCGGTTTCCTGAAACAGCACAGATACAACGCGGCGTTCAACTGAGCAGCAGGCACACATTCAGCCGCAGGAGGCTCGCCATGCACGCTCAATTGACTCGCCGCTTCACACACCGATCCCTTTTCCTGGCCCTGGCCTTGTCGCAATTCGGTGTGCTGGCCGTGGCCCATGCCGAAATGCCCGACGCGCCCACCCGCGCCGTCACCAGCGCGCAAACGGCCTTCGGTGCCCTCAAGCACATCAAGGCCGGTCTGCTGGATGTGGCCTACGCCGAAGTTGGCCCGGCCACGGGGCCGGCGGTGATCTTGCTGCATGGCTGGCCCTACGATATCGACAGCTACGCCCAGGTCGCCCCGCTGCTGGCGGCCAAGGGTTATCGCGTGTTGATCCCCTACGCCCGGGGCTATGGTGACACCCGTTTCCTCTCGGACAAGACCCTGCGCAACGGCCAACCGGCGGCGCTGGCCAGTGATGTGATCGACTTCATGGACGCGCTGAAGATCAAACAAGCCGTACTCGGCGGCTACGACTGGGGCGCGCGTTCGGCGGACATCGTTTCAGCGCTGTGGCCGGAGCGGGTCAAGGCGCTGGTGTCGGTCAGCGGTTACCTGATCGGCAACCAGGCGGTGGGCAAGAATCCTTTGCCGCCTAAAGCCGAGCTGCAATGGTGGTATCAGTTCTACTTTGCGACCGAGCGCGGTGCCGCCGGTTATCAGAAGAACACCCACGATTTTGCCAAGCTGATCTGGCAACTGGCTTCGCCGCAATGGAAGTTCGATGACGCCACCTTCGACCGCAGCGCCAAGGGCCTGGAGAACCCGGACCATGTCGCGATCACCGTGTTCAACTACCGCTGGCGCCTGGGTCTGGTGCAGGGGGAAACGCAGTACGCGCCCTTGGAGCAGAAACTCGCCCAGGCGCCGTCGATTGGCGTGCCGACCATCACCCTCGAAGGCGATGCCAACGGCGCCCCGCACCCTCAACCTGAAGATTACGCCAAGCGTTTTACCGGCAAGTACGCGTTCCGCCTGATCAACGGCGGTGTGGGCCACAACCTGCCTCAGGAAGCGCCCGAAGCGTTTGCCAAGGCAATCATTGACGCGGATCACCTGTGATGAAGCGCTTGTGTATAGCCGCATTGGCCCTGGCGAGTTCGGCCTGTGCATTGGCCGACAGCGCTCCGTCACCGATCTACGGCGTGACCATTCCCGACGGCTACCGCCAATGGGAATTGGTGGCGCCCGCCCAGGAGGCGGATCCGTTGAACGAGCTGCGCGTGGTGCTGGGCAACAGTGCCGCGCTCAAGGCTTACCGAGAGGGCAAGCTGCCTTTCCCGGATGGCACCGTCCTGGCCAAATTGGCGTGGAAGCATGAACAGTCGCCGGAGTTCAAGACTGCGTCCATCCCCGGCGCGGCGACCACGGTACAGTTCATGGTCAAGGACTCGAAGAAATACGCGTCCACCGGAGGCTGGGGGTTCGGCCGGTTCATCAATGGCAAGCCGGCCGATGAAGCGCAGCACCAGACGTGCTTTGCGTGCCACCAGGCATTGGTGAAGGATCGGGATTATGTCTTTACCAAACTGGCACCCTGAAAGCGCGAGAACGGGTAGGCGATCCACAGCCAGATAAACCAGGCCGGCATCACGCACAGCGCCAGGCGTGTATCCGGCCGCAACGCCAGCAGGCCCAGCACAAACGCGAGAAACGCCAGCGAGAACCAGGCCATCGGCACCCCACCAGGCATCTTGTAGAGGGATTTGGCATGCAGGTCCGGACGTTTTTTGCGGTAGGCAATGTAGGACGCCAGGATCGTCGACCAGGTAAAGATCACCAGGATTGCCGACACGGTTGACACGATGGTGAAGGCGGTCATCACCTCCGGCACGACAAACAGCAACACCAGCCCCAGCAACATCAGCAAGGTGGTAAAGGCCAGGCTGATAAACGGCACGCTGCTCTTGGACAAACGCCGGAAGATCCCCGGTGCATCCCCCAGGTCTGCCAAGCCGAACAACATGCGGCTGGCGGAAAACACGCCACTGTTGGCCGACGATGCCGCCGAGGTCAGCACGACGAAATTGACGATGCCCGCCGCTGCCGGAAACCCCGCCACCAGGAACAACTCCACGAACGGGCTCTTGCTCGGCGAGACGTGCTGCCATGAGGTCACCGCGATGATGCATGCCAGGGCCAGCACGTAGAACAGGATGATGCGCAGCGGGATCGAGTTGATTGCCTTGGGCAGCGTCTTCTCCGGCGCACGGGTTTCGGCGGCGGCGGTGCCGATCAGCTCGGTGCCGGCAAAGGAGAAAATCGCCATCTGGAACCCGGCAAAAAAGCCGAACAGGCCATTGGGAAACGCGGCCTGCGGGTCCAATAAATGGGTGAATGAAGCCGTGACTCCGGTCGGCGAGACAAACGAACTGGCGATCAGGACCCCACTCACGCCGATCAAGGTCAGCACGGCAATGAGCTTGATGATCGCGAACCAGAACTCCACTTCGCCAAACAGCCTGACCGTCAATACATTCAACGCAAACAACGTGAGCAGCATGCCCACTGCCGGCATCCAGGCCGGCACATGGGGGAATCAGTACTGGAAGAAGCCACCGACCACCACCGCGTCCCCGATCACCGCCACGCTCCAGCTCAACCAATACGACCAGCCCAGGAAAAACGCCGCGCGCGGCCCCAGGTAGGCGCCGGCAAAATCGGCGAAGCTCTTGAAGTTGAGGTTCGACAGCAGCAGTTCGCCCATGGCGCGCATGACGAAATACACAAAGAGCCCGATGATCATGTAAATCAGGATGATCGAGGTGCCGGACAGCGCAATGATCTTGCCGGAGCCCATGAACAGACCGGTGCCGATTGCACCGCCCATGGCCATCAACTGGATATGGCGGTTGCTCAGGGTGCGTTGCAACGCAGGCTTCTCATAAAGCCCGGACGTGGTTGTTTTCATCACAAAACCTCTTGTTATGTTTTTGAGTTTTGGCAGAAGAAAATACGACGGATTGTTGTTATCGGGTGTTGCTTTCGAAACCGTGCAGTACGTTGACGGCGTTGATGCCGATTTCATCGACCATGTAGCCGCCTTCCATCACGAACAGGGTTGGCACTCCGACGCTGGCGATGATTTCACCCATACCGAGGAAGTCCTGGCTGTCGAGGAGGAAGTGGCTGATGGGGTCGTCCTTGAAGGTGTCGACCCCCAGGGAGATCACCAGCACGTCGGGGGCAAAGTCGCGCAGTTGCCGGCAGGCATCGATCAGGGCGGTCTGGTAGTGATCCCAGGTGGTGTTTTTGGGCAGCGGGTAATTCAGGTTGAAACCCGCGCCCGCGCCCGCGCCGCGTTCGTTGGCAGCGCCGGAGAAATACGGATAAGACACCGCCGGGTCGCCATGCAGGGAAATGAACAGCACGTCCGGGCGATCGTAGAAAATATTCTGCGTGCCGTTGCCGTGGTGGAAATCCACATCCAGCACCGCCACGCGCTTGGCGCCTTGGGTCACGGCGTGCTGTGCGGCAATCGCTGCGTTGTTGAGGTAGCAATAACCGCCCATGTATTCGCGGGCCGCGTGGTGGCCCGGTGGGCGGCACAGGGCGAACGCACTCTGATGGCCTTCGCCGATCAGCGCCAGGCCGGTCAAGGCGATGTCCGCGCTGGTTTTGACCGCATCCCAGGTGGTGCGGGTAATCGGCGAGCCTGCGTCCATGGCAAAGAAACCGAGCTTGCCGTCGATAAACTCCGGCACCTGCTGGTTGGCCAGGTCACGGACCGGCCATACCAAGGGCAATGCGTCATGGCTGCGACCGATGGCGGTCCATTCGGCCCAAGCGGTTTCCAGGAAGGTCACATAGCGCTCGCTGTGGGCGTTGACGTAACAGGCCCGATCAAAGCGGCGCGGCGTGATGATATCGCCCAGGCCAACCTGCCTGACGCGGTCACGCACGGTGTCGGCGCGGCTCGGTTGTTCGAATGAAGGTTTCAGCACGCCGTCTTTGAGTTCGGTGCCGTGGTGCAAACGGTGGGTTTCGCTAAAAACAGTCAACATGGGTGGGCATCCGCCAGTAAAAGACAGGGTCTATTTTGTTCTGGCTGGCGTGGGCTTTCTTTGCTTTTACTTGCGCCACTGATAGGTTTATCGGGAATTTTTTCCTACCTGGCGCGAACTTATGAAAAATAAAACCAAGCAGGTCACGCTTGATGATACCGATCTCGCCATTCTTGCCCTGCTCCAGCAAGACGCGAGTATTTCCAACGCCCAGTTGAGTGAGCGTCTATCCCTGAGCCTCACGCCCTGCTGGCGGCGACGCAAACGCCTGGAAGAAGAAGGCGTGATCAAAGACTACCAGGCCAACCTCGACCGCAAGATGCTCGGGCTGGACATCATGGCGTTCGTGCATGTGCGTTTTGCGATCCATACCGATCATGCGCCGGATGCGTTTGAAGCCGTGGTGAAGGAACTGCCGCAAGTGTTGTCCTGCCACAAGATCACCGGTGATGCGGATTATCTGTTGCAGGTGCTGGCGGAAGATCTGGACAGCTACAGCGAGTTTGTCGAGAGCGTGTTACGGCGGCAGTTGGGGATTGCGTCGATTCAATCGAGCCTGGCGCTGAGGGAGGTCAAGGCGACGAGTCGAGTGGCGATCCCCTTGCGTGAATAAGCGCTGCGCACGCCGCATTTCCAGGGCGACGGCATGGCGATTTGCCGTCACACGGAGGTGAAAAATTCGTTAACCAATTCTCTCTGAAGCCTTTTTCCCAAAAGATCAACATGTCACACTGATGCGAATAATTATCAACACTTTTATTATTCGCCACGGAAGGCATTCGGGGAGAGTCAGTTTCATGTCTGTGCAACAACACGGCGGCAAAGGTTTTTCACCCAGTCTGATGGCGTTGGCCGTCTGTCTTGCAAGTTCACCTGCGGTGTTTGCCGCTGAGGCGGAAAAAGCCGCCCCACTGGAATTGGGCGCCACCCAGATCAGTAGTGAACAGTTGGGCCAGACCACCGAAGGCACCCAGTCCTACACCACCGGAGCAATGGCGACCGCCACCAAACTCCCGCTGACCATGCGCGAGACGCCCCAAGCCGTCACGGTGATCACCCGCCAGCGCATGGACGACCAGGCCATGACCAGCGTCAACGACGTGGTCAAGAACACGCCAGGCCTGTTCCTCAGCCAGTCCAGCGGCCCCGGTCGACATACGTACAGCTCACGTGGCTTCGACATCGACAACATGATGTTCGACGGCATTCCCAGCTCTTATTCCGGCTACGCCAACAGTGTGCAGCCCAACCTGGCGATGTTCGACCGTGTGGAAGTGATCCGCGGCGCCACGGGCCTGGTCACCGGCGCCGGCAACCCGTCGGCGGCGATCAACTTTGTGCGCAAGCGTCCAACCGCCACGCCGCAGGTGTCGATCACCGGTGCCGCCGGCAGCTGGGACGATTATCGCGGCGAGTTCGACGCCTCCAGCGCCTTGAATGACAGCGGCACCCTGCGCGGCCGCGTGGTGGGTTCCTACCGCGACGCCAACAGCTTTCGCAAAGGAGAAGAAAGCGACCACGGCCTGTTCTACGCCATCGGTGAAGCCGACCTCAGCGAAAACACCACTGCCACCCTGGGTTTTTCGCGCCAGGAAGACCAGACCAACTTCTTCTGGGGCGGCTTGCCCATCGGCACCGACGGCCATCACCTGAACCTGCCCCGCTCCACCAACCCCGGCTCCGATTGGGAAAACAAGAAGCTCACCATCGACACTGTATTCGGTGATATCGAACATCGCTTCGCCAATGACTGGAAGCTCCACATCGCCGGCTCGTCATCACAGTTGGATGGCGTGTTCACCGGCACCTACCAGTCGCGCTACCAGACCACGCTGGCGCGCACCGCCTACCAATCGCACCAGGACGACAAACAGTACGGCCTGGACACGTTCCTCAGTGGCCCGGTCGAAGCCTTCGGCCGCACCCATGAAGTGGTGGTGGGCACCAGCAAACGCGTCTATGACGCCACGTCCAAGGAATACAGCCCCTACGACACCAATTACCCGTTCAATGGGGCAAAACCGGACTTCGTGCGCAACGGCAAAGGCCACAACATCACCACCCAGGACGGCGTTTACCTGACCACCCGCCTGAACCTGGCCGACCCGCTCAAGGTGATCCTGGGTGCCCGCGTGGACTGGTACGACTACGATGACCGCCAGGGCGACGGCGACTACAAAGTCACCCGCAACCTTACGCGCTACGCCGGCGTGATCTACGACCTGAACGACCAATATTCCGTTTATGCGAGTTACACCGACATCTTCACGCCGCAGACAAACCGGGACTTTTCGGACAAGCCGCTTGAGCCTATCGTCGGCGAAAACTACGAAGTCGGTATCAAGGGCGAGTACTTCAACGGCGCACTCAACGCCAGCCTCGCCGTGTTCCAGATCGACCAGAAAAACCGCGCTACCCTGCCCGAGAGCCAAGCGGGCTGCCCGATCATGACCTGCTATGAGGCGTCCGGTATGGTACGCAGCCAAGGTATCGACCTAGAACTGCAAGGCGCACTCACCGAAAACTGGCAAGTCGGCGGCGGGTTTACGTACACCCGTGCGCATTACATCAAGGACACTAACGCGTCCAACAACAACCAGCGTTTCGACACCGACACCCCGGAACGTTTGTTCAAGCTGACCACTTCCTATCGCTTCCAGGGCCCACTGGAAAAACTGCGCCTCGGAGGCAATGTCTACTGGCAGAGCCGCATGTACAACGATGTGGTACTCGCCAACAGCAATACCTATCGCCTGGAACAAGGCAGCTATGCCGTGGCAGACGTGATGGCCGGTTACCAGGTGAACAAGCACCTGGACCTGCAGCTGAACGTGAACAACATCTTCGACCGCACCTACTACTCGGCCATCGGCAACAGCCCGATCTGGGGTCCTAACGACACCTACGGTAACCCGCGCAGCTTTGGCGTCACGGCCAAATACAGCTTCTGACCATCGCCCGATAAGCGGCTACCCGTCCGGGTAGCCGCACCTAAAGTCCCGCCTCCTGATGCCGATATACGGTTGGCATCACTGATTCCAATAAAAACCAAAAAAATATCTGATTCGCTCCACCCTGCCCCTCACTTTGATTCGGCCAGACCACATGGAGTAAGTGTGAATGCCCACTCGCACGCGTTTTTTCGAGCACTACCGCAAAGCCGACCGCATCATGCTGGCGCTGGTCTGGCTGATGTTCCTGTTCTCCCTGGGCCTGGCGTTCTGGCACGACACCTTGATGCAAGCCATCATTGTTGGCGGCAGTACCAGCGTGGTGCTCACACTGCTCTACCGTGCGATAGGCGGCAGCCGCGTGATGCGTTGCGCCCTCGGCGCAGGTTTGATGGTCATGGCGGCGCTGCACATTAACCAGGCGCAGGGCGTGATCGAATCGCACTTCGGGATCTTCGCGTTGCTGGCGGTGCTGACGTTTTATCGCGACTGGCTGCCGATCCTGGTCGCCGCCGCCACCATCGCCGTGCACCATGTGGTATTCCATGCCCTGCAACATCAAGGCGTTCCGGTGTTTGTGATGGAGCATCACGGCGGCTGGACCATGGTGTTCGTGCATGCCTTCTACGTGGTGATGGAGACCGTCGCCCTGCTGTACCTGGCCGTGCACAGCCAGGCCGAAGCGGTCGAGAGCCAGGAAATGCTCGAGAAGATGCTCTCCGTCACCACACAGATCTCGGCGCAAACCGCCCAGGGCGAAGGCAAGGTGCACATGTCCCTGGCCAAGCGTTTCGATCACTTCTTGCAACAGATCACCCACCTGATAGACGGCGTTGCCCGCGACTCCCACGGCCTTGGCCAACTCGGCCAGGAACTGGCCAGCGCCAGCGGCACCCTGGAAAAAGGCGCGCGGCACCAATTGGCGGAAATCACCCAGATGACCGGTTCCATGCAGCGTATGGAAGACGCCATGGGCCACATCGCCGTGCATGTCGAACAGGCGGTGGATCACGCTGGCAAGGCCAGCCAACAGATTTTGCGTGGCCAGGAAAGTGTCGGCCGCGCCCAGCAGGAAATCACCCAGTTGGCCTCACGCCTCAACGGCACCCATGAAACGGTGCAAGGCCTGGCCGTACAGGCCGAGCAGATCGGCACCGTGCTCGATGTGATCAGCAGCATCGCCAACCAGACCAACCTGCTCGCCCTCAACGCAGCCATCGAAGCCGCCCGCGCCGGCGAGCAAGGCCGTGGCTTTGCCGTGGTCGCGGACGAAGTACGCAACCTGGCGCAGCGCACGGCAGTGTCCACCCAGGAAATCAAGACCATCATCGAGAGCCTGCAACACGGCAGCCGCCAGGCCGTGGAAGCCATGCACGACAGCCGCCAAGGCGTGGACCGCTGCGTGGAAGACAGCCAGGTCGCCGTCGATATGCTCCGCGCGGTGGGCAGCGACATCGCACAGATCGACGACCTGAACGGGCGAATCGTGACCACCACCCGCGAGCAGACCGAGGCGAACCTGGAGATTGTCGGGCGGTTGCAGTCGGTGCAGAGCATTGCGCAAAGCACCGCCAACGATGTGGAAACCCTGGCTCGCAGCAGTGAGCAGCTGCCGCCGATTGCGGTGCGGTTGGATGCGTTGGGCAGACGCTTCCATCAGTGAAACCTAAGGGGCATCATGTACCGAAGTTGAACGCGATCGAGATCCGTGGCCGCGTTCCCTTAAAGCGTCGTACCGAGTGCATCAACCAGGATGGAAACATAATCAATGTCCCGCTACTGGCGACACAGGTGCTGCTGAACCCCGCCGTCAGGCAATCCTCGACCCGCATGCGCAAGGCGGGATTGTAGGTCGAGGCGACCATGATGTTTGCCAGTAGCCACAAACCATACCGGCATCAAAGGTTCAGCGATGTAAACCATTGTTAAAGTCTTAATCACAGTTGCGCACAGGCTCCTTGCCTCACCTGGCCCAATTCCTGCCTCCCCCCAATACCCGCAAGTCGCTGCTGACTACGCGGACGACTCTTTTGGGCCCCGCCGCCCAACAGCCTGACCCGATAATCAGTCATCCCCATCGCTATCCCGAGGCCTTCCCCCATGACGAGCCCCTCCACCGAACAGGTCAGCCCCCAGACTCTGCGAAAGGTCATCATCGCCGCCGGCATCGGTAACTTTGTCGAGTGGTTTGACTTCGCCGTCTACGGCTTCCTCGCCACGACCATCGCCCAGCAGTTCTTCCCCAGCGGCGACGCCAGCGCGGCATTGCTCAAAACCTTCGCCGTGTTCGCCGTGGCGTTTGCCTTCCGGCCACTGGGCGGGATTTTCTTCGGCATGCTCGGCGACCGCATCGGCCGCAAGCGTACCCTGGCCATGACGATCCTGCTGATGGCCGGTGCCACTACCCTGATAGGCCTGCTGCCGACCTATGCCGCCATCGGCGTAGCGGCGCCGATCCTCTTGTCGCTGATTCGCTGCGCCCAAGGGTTCTCCGCCGGGGGCGAATACGCCGGGGCCTGTGCCTATCTGATGGAGCACGCGCCCAGTGACAAGCGCGCCTGGTATGGCAGCTTCGTGCCGGTGTCGACGTTTTCCGCTTTCGCCGCCGCCGCGGTGGTGGCGTATGCACTGGAAGCGTCGTTGTCAGCCGAGGCCATGGGCAGTTGGGGCTGGCGCTTGCCGTTCCTGATCGCCGCGCCGCTCGGCCTGGTGGGGCTTTACCTGCGCTGGAAGCTGGACGAGACGCCCGCCTTCCAGGCCGTTAAGGAAGAACACACCGTCGCCCACTCCCCGCTCAAGGAAACCCTGCGCAACCATGGTGCGGCGATCTGCTGCCTGGGCGCTTTTGTGTCACTGACGGCGCTGTCGTTCTATATGTTCACCACGTATTTCGCGACGTATCTGCAGGTGGCAGGAGGCTTGAGTCGGGCGATGGCGTTGCTGGTGTCGCTGATTGCATTGATTTTCGCCGCGGCAATTTGCCCTTTGGCGGGGTTGTACTCCGATCGAGTCGGGCGGCGCGCCACCGTGATGACGGCCTGTGTGTTGTTGATGGTCGTGGTGTATCCGTCGTTCCTGATGGCCAGCTCCGGTTCGTTCGCGGCATCCATTGTCGGCGTGATGTTGCTGGCGGTGGGGGCGGTATTGTGTGGCGTGGTCACGGCAGCCTTGCTGTCGGAGACGTTTCCGACCCGTACGCGCTACACCGCCTCGGCGATCACCTACAACCTGGCCTATACGATCTTCGGCGGCACCGCGCCGTTGATGGCGACCTGGTTGATCAGCACCACGGGCAGCAATCTGTCACCGGCGTTCTACTTGATCGCGGTGGCGTTGCTGGCGTTGGCCGGTGGGTTGGCGTTGCCGGAAACTTCGCGGATTTCCTTGCACGACGTGGGGCCCGAGGACAAAAGCAGCGCGCCCGTGCTTTCGCGTTAAAAGCGCTGCTCGTCAGAGAACCGCACGGCCAGACTCAGGTTCGCCGGATCGTTGATCGCGGCCATGTATTCATCCACGGTGATCTCACCTACGCACGGTCGCGCGCCAGGCATGGGTACGTAACCTTGAGCGATTTTGATGGCCAGGGCCACGGCAGCGCAGCTGGGGATCTCCGGGCCTTTGTCATTCAAGGCTGTCAATTGCACGGTCAATGACAAAGGTCTGCCGTCGGTCCCCAAGCCCTGCACATCGATGTACATCGCGCTTTTACCGTCGCCAAATCGCTCGAACCAGGTGCCCAGGCGGTGCAACCGCGCCGCCCAGGCCACATGATCCCGTACCACTCCCAGCTTCAGTGCCTGAGCCAGCACCCAGTTGGCGACACCCCCCAATTTGAGCCCGGCGCCAGCTTTGAAGCGCAAGGTATGGGCGCCATACCGACCGGCGAAGATGTCCATGTCCGGCACATCCACATTGGCCAGCACTCGCGTGCCCAACACCGGCATTTTGCGCAGCGTCAGGTCCTGCCAACCCAGCACTTCGTGTACCTGGCCATTCCTGAGTTGCTTGATCGGTTTGCCCGCGTAGGCCAGCACACCTTCGATTGTCGACAGGCCTGGCATCTTGGCCGACGAGGAAATGCCATGTTCGATCGAGTCGATGCGCGAGAAGCGAGACCGGTACTGATCGATGAGCGCAGACGACAGCGTCGGCACTGAGCTGCAACCACTGAGAATGGCCACGCCCGCCTGTTTGGCGTGCACGTCCAGCACGCCCACGCCATTGACGAAGGTGCGGCAGTCGGACAGGTCGCAGTAGTTCACCCCGGCTTCGATGCAGCTCAGGGCAACTGCATAGGACTGCCCTTGGTACGGCCCGCCGGTATGAATCACTAACTGGATATGCTTCGACAGTAAAACACCCGCGAATCCGGCCCCCATCGCGTCGCCACACCAGCCTTCGCAGACAGTGCCGGGCTGCGCATTCAACTCGTCGAGTTTGCGCTGCAGCTTGTGTGGATCACGGCCCGAGATCACCAGCTCAATGCCCGGCGCTGCGGCCAAATGTCGGCACACGATGCTGCCGAAATTACCGTAGCCGCCGATCACCATCACCCTGAGTGCCATTCCAGTCGTCCCTGAACCATCGATCATGCGCTGCGCCTGCACCAGGCTGGCAGCTGAGGCGGCCAACGATACTCGATTTCCTAGACCGCCGCAGCCATGCGGCCTCTGGCGCCCCAGGCGAACGTCACGACCATCAACAGCCCCAAGCCCGCCATCGCGGCGCCGGCCAGGGAGATCGCCGGATAGCCCAGCCCTGCGTTGATCACCGCGCCTCCCACTGCGGCGCCAATCGCGTTACCGAAGTTAAAGGCGCCGATATTCACGGCCGAAGCCAGATTCGGCGCGTCTTTGGCCGCTTCCATCACGCGCATCTGCAAAGGCGGCACGACTGCGAAGCTGGCGATCCCCCAGATAAGGATGCTCACCGCTGCGGGTATCGGCCAACGCATCAGGAATGCGAAGGCCAGCAGGACCAGGATCAGGGCGCTCAGCGAAACGATCAGGGTCCGGTCGATCGAGCGGTCTGCCGCCTTGCCGCCCCATATATTGCCCAGCGTCAACCCGACACCGAACAACACCAGCATGGCCGTGATAAAGGGGGTAGACGCATGGGTCTCGTTGCTCAGGATCGGCGCGATATAGGTAAACACGGTGAACATAGCACTGGAACCCACCACGGTCAGGGCCAGTGCCGCCAGTACCGAACCGCGCCCCAGCACCTTGATTTCGGCCAGCACACCGTCGCTTTTCGGCAGCGGCAGGTTTGGCAGCGCGAACCATAGCGCGACCATGGTCACCAGGCCCAGTCCGCCAATGCCCCAGAACGCCGTACGCCAGCCAAGCAGTTCACCAAACCAGGTCGCCAGTGGCACGCCACCAATGGTCGCCAGGGTCAGGCCCATGAACATCGCCGCGACGGCTCCGGCGCGCTTGTCCGGCGCGACCACACTGGCGGCGACGATGGAGCCGACGCCAAAAAACGCGCCATGGTTGAGCGAAGTGATGACGCGGGCGATCAGCAGGTCGTAATAGCCGGTTGCAAGCGCCGACATCACGTTACCCAGGGTGAAAATGGCCATAAGGCCGACCAGCAAGTGACGACGGGGAATCTTGCCGGTGGTCAAGATCATCAGTGGCGCGCCGAGCAATACCCCCAGGGCGTATGCGCTGACCAACAGCCCCGCAGTGGGAATCGAAACGCCAAGGTCATTGGCAATAGTGGGCAACATGCCCATGGGCGCGAACTCAGTGACGCCAATGCCAAAGGCACCGACAGCAAGGGCTACAAGGGGTGGATTGATACGCATGGAAGACTCCTCATTTATGCCGCAAATGCTACGATCTACGCTTTAACGGCACTAGACCGTTTAATTGGCAATCACCTTTGCGCGCGAGGCAAAAATGGATTTCAACGGCAGGTCGGGTGAGATGGCTGTATTCGCGATGGTGGCGCAGGAAGGCAGCCTTTCGGCCGCGGCACGGGCACTGGGACTGACACCTTCAGCCGTCAGCCGGGTCATCGCGCGCACGGAACAGCGCCTGGGCAGCCGCCTACTCATTCGCACGACCCGAGCCATCGCCTTCACCGCCGAAGGCGAGGTTTACCTTCGCGGCGCTCGGCGCATCCTGGCCGACATGGCCGAAGTCGAGGATGCCATCGCCGACCAGGGTGCCCCCAAAGGCAGGTTGCGGGTCAGTGCGGCCCTGGGCCACGGCCGCATGGCCATCGTGCCCCTGGTGGCAGCGTTCAGCGCCCGCTATCCGAACATTGTGGTGGACCTGACCTTGGGCGACGAAATAGTCGACATCCTCGGCGGCCAAGCCGACGTCGCGATACGCTTTGGCGACCTGCCAGACAGCCCGCTGACGGCGCGCCGCATCGGCG
The DNA here is from genome assembly GCF_054668895.1 of Pseudomonas sp. H3_E07. Lineage (NCBI taxonomy): Bacteria > Pseudomonadati > Pseudomonadota > Gammaproteobacteria > Pseudomonadales > Pseudomonadaceae > Pseudomonas > Pseudomonas sp. H3_E07. Next base: position 5,692,448 of record NZ_CP162795.1, on the reverse strand, counting down.
ACACCGGCCAGGTCGTGGTGGCGTCGCCTGACTACCTTCAGCAACACGGCACGCCTCTGGAGCCGAACGATCTGTTGCGGCACAACTGCCTGCGTTTCAACTTCCGCCGGGCCCAACCCGATTGGCCCTTCGCGCAGAACGGCAAGACGTTTTCGCTGAAGATAAACGGCAATATCGAATGCAGCAGTGGCGAAGCACTTGCTCAACTGGCGCGACTAGGCGCCGGTATCGCGCGCATCGGCACGTTCACGGTTGCAGAGGACCTGCAACGCGGTCACCTGGTGCCGCTGCTGGAGCCCTGGAACCCTGGCGACAGGGAGCCGATCCACGTGGTGTTTGTGGGCGGTGCGAGCATGCCGGCGCGGATCCGCGTGTTTGTGGACTTCTTGCTCGAACATCACCGGCTATAAACGCGCAGGCTTGTGCAGGCGCTCAAGCACCTCATCAGCGGCCTCTCGCCATGCCTGCGTCGCGCCTTTATCTCTGAGCACCTCCAGCCCCGCCGCCGTGAAGGTGCCAGGTGTGGCAATGGCGCGACCCAACGCCTCCAGGCTGGTCGACGGCTGGTGGCGGGCGCTGGCCAGGCAGTCTTGCAGGTTGCCCATCACCAGTTGGACGGCCTGCTCTCTGGACAGGCCTTTGTCGGTAAACCACTGCTGAAGATCGCTCAGGAAGAAATAGAACCAGCCGTTCATGCAGGCCGCGACAGTGGCCAACTCGAACGCCTCCTCCTCGTCCAAAACAACCAATGACCCCAGCGCGCCCAGCAGCGTTGCATGGGGTTCACCGCCGGGCGTGACCACCACCGTGGTCTGGTTGATCTGGGCGGCATAGGACAGCATGGCACGGACCACACGCGCCCGCGGGAAACGGCGCTGCAATTCCACAAGCTTCAATCCAGCCACCAACGACACCAGCGTTTGCTCAGGTCTAAGCTGCACTTCATCAGAAAGCTGTTGAACCACCTCCGGGCGCACACCCAGCACCAATAGATCGGCGCCATCGACGACCTGTTGATTGTCGGCCCTCACCTCGCAGTTCCACTGTTTAGCGAGTTGCTGCGCACGTTCCTGGTTGCGCGGCGACAGCAACACCCGCCCCTCAAACCCGCTGCGACGCAGGCCGATCACGACCTTCTCCGTCAACTCGCCGACGCCCAGGATTCCAATCTTCAACACGCTGTCTACTCCGATCAATTCTGTAGTCGAGGCCATCATAGGCACGATTCCCGTATTCATGCAGGCATGGGTTCACGCTACACTCGCTGCTCTGAAGATCAGCCAGGAAGGCAAGCATGGGCACTCAAGGTAAAGACCGACAAATCGACAACATCGAATTCAATGTCAGCGATATTGCCCGGAGCAAAGCCTTCTACGGCGGTGCGTTCGGCTGGACCTTCGTCGATTACGGCCCCACCTATACCGAGTTCAGCGATGGCCGTCTGACTGGGGGATTCACAACGGGGGAGCCGGTGCGGCCGGGTGGGCCTTTGGTCATCTTGTACGCCGATGATCTCCATGGGACGCAGCAGCGGCTCAAAGCCCTGGATGCGCTCATTACCCGCGAGACATTTACGTTTCCTGGTGGAAGCCGGTTCCACTTCATGGATCCGGATGGGTACGAACTAGCAGTCTGGACTGCGCAAACCTAGGCGCCTGGGATACGAGCGCGACACCCAACAGCAGAGTGAACGGATGCCCATGGCCCTACTCTTCACACTGTAGCCAATGGTCATCTGACAAGCCCTCATCTACATAAACGGGGCTGGAACAGCTTGTCGTGCATGAATGGAGGACACATGCGGATCTACATTACAGGGGCTTCATGCGCCGGCGTGACCACACTGGGACAACACCTCGCCACTCGGCTCGGTCTGCGCCAGGTCGATGTCGATGATTTCTACTGGATGCCCACCGACCCTCCGTTCACGACCAAGCGGCCACCCAGCGAACGCGTGTCACTGATGCAACAGGCACTCGGTGACGACGGTTGGGTGCTGACCGGCTCTTGCATGGTCTGGGGAGACGCGTTGATTGCTGATGCAGACGTGATTGTGTTCGTCGTCACGCCAACGCCCCTACGCCTGGAACGACTGGCTGCCCGCGAAAAGGCGCGCTATGGAGATCGAATCGCACCCGAAGGTGATATGCATCAGATCCACTTGGCCTTTCGGGAATGGGCTTCGCAGTATGACGACCCGAATTTCTCGGGGCGCAACCGGGCGTTGCACGAGGCGTGGCTATCACAACTGACGGCCCCGATCTTACGGGTCGACGGGGCTAACAGTGTTGAAACAATGGTGACGGCGGTCGTTCATACGGTGTCGAACATTGCGCAATAGCTGGAAACACGAACGGCTGAGGCTGTCCAACGACGTCCACTGCCCTTATCCTCACAGCTCCCCGCCCACGCGAACCCGGAGCCGCCATGGACCTCGCCACCCTCGCCCTTTTCCTCCCCGCCTGCTTTGCCCTGAACATGGCGCCCGGCCCGAACAACCTGCTGTCGGTGAGCAATTCCACGCGCTACGGCTACCGCACGTCATGCCTGGCCGGCATCGGTCGCTTGCTCGCCTTTGCCGGGATGATCGCCCTCGCTTCGGCCGGCTTGGCAGTGGTGTTGCAAACGTCGGAGTTGTTGTTCTATGGGATCAAGATACTCGGCGCGGCGTACCTGTTTTATCTGGCGCTTCAGTTGTGGCGCGCCAATCCGGAAGCAGAGGCGCAATCGGCCACGGCCAGGGTGGGACTGTGGGCGTTGGCGCGGCAGGAGTTCTTAGTGGCGGCGGGCAATCCGAAGGCGATTTTGATCTTCACCGCCTTCCTGCCTCAATTCGTGGTCCCCGGCGAGCCAGTCACCCCACAATTCGCGCTGCTCGGCGCGATGTTCCTGGTGCTGGAGTGGATCGCCATCAGCGCCTACGCCTATATGGGCCTGCACATGCGGCGCTGGTTTGCCGAGCCTCGGGGCAAGCGGATCTTCAATCGGTGCTGCGCGGGGTTGCTGTCGGCGGCGGCGACGGTGTTGTTGATGGCGCGCCGGGCTTGAGCAATGCATTGTTTGCAAAGCCCGACCGCTCTTGAGGTCAGCTACCTTCTGGCAATTTGGTTTTAATCAAACACCTTCAAAATTTTACGAGCTCTAGAATGACGCAACCATCTGAGCCGCTCTCCCCAGGAAGTCCGGGCGTTGAAGCAGCAGCGACGCTACCATTTAGACCTCCTTTGCCTCCTGCGCCAGCCCCTTTACAAGCCTCCAAGGAGCTTCCCGATGCTCCAGCACCTGGTACATCCCTTTTTCCGCTTTCACCGGCACGGCCTGGCGTGGCTGACTCAGGAACAGCGTCGGGCTTGCGACACTCCACACTCAGCCCCCCTCCCGCACCACCCGCACCGTTGTCAGTGACGCTTGAACGTTCAAAAGCACCAGTAGCACCTGAGCCTCCAGCAGCGATCACACCACTCTGACTCCCATATACCGGGGTATACGCCGCTACGTTTGTATTAACCGTCGTAATACTGCTAGATCCTCCATCCCCCCCTTTATGTCCTCCAGAATCGTCGGTAGCACCTCCCATGCCCCCCTTACCTCCAGCGCCAACATTAATAGTGATGGCCTGGACATTAAGGTCCTTTGAAGGAGGATAAAAGTTGCAGACTGTAGTTGCACCACTTCCGCCACCACCACCGGAGATTCCATTTATGCCCAAATTAGACACATACGTCTCCACAAAATTACCAGTATTGGAACCACCGCCAGCACCACCACCTCCCCCCCAATCAAAGTGACCCGAATGCTTCTAATATCTCCCCACTTGGGAGCGGTATATTTATACTGACCCGCCTTGTTGTAAACCTCGTCTGCGGGGGCGAGTGTAGAGATGAAGGCACTGATGACGATAGCGGCATAGATAAACGAGGTTTTACCGTTCGATGTGCTCATGACCCGTATCGTCCTTAGTTGTTAGCGCGAAGGTTTACTGAACATTGGGACCAAATACACACGGTGTAACCTGTAAGAACTGACAGTTTCTTATACCGAGTCGGCATAAATAACCACCTCAAAAACGCAATAAAGTCCGCTTCATCTACGCAGGCTAGACCTGCCAACCGGCCAACGCCAAGACTGAGTTGCCCCCCCTTAATAACATCTGGAAACAGCCTCTCGATTGCCGACCAAAGCATCGTCTGCTCGCATGACTGCCCCCCATAACAATCAGCCAGATCAAGGAGAGATTCGATGAAAACCCTGGTAGTAGGCACCAGCAAAGGACTGGGCAAAGCCCTGATCGAAGGTCGCGGCGAGCCTGGGGACACGCTGATCGGCGTGTCCCGCAGCCGCCCCGAGCAGTTGGATTACAAGGACGGCGTGGCCGCCCGGCGGATCACGGTGTGAGCAGAGACGAACGCGTCGTCTAAACTTCACACACCGATTCTTCATGGGAACCGACCATGGCCCGCAAAAATACCCTCTGCCTCTGGTACAACGGCACCGCCCTGGAGGCGGCAACCTTCTACGCCGAGACCTTCCCAGACAGCAAGGTCAACGCCGTGCACCTGGCCCCCGGCGATTACCCGTCGGGTAAACAGGGCGACGTATTGACCGTGGATTTCACGGTGCTGGGCATCCCGTGCATCGGCCTTAACGGCGGCCCGATCTTTCCCCATACCGAGGCGTTTTCATTTCAAATTGCCACCGATGACCAGGCCGAGACCGACCGTTACTGGAACGCCATCGTCGGCAACGGCGGCCAGGAAAGCGCCTGTGGCTGGTGCAAGGACAAGTGGGGCGTGTCGTGGCAGATCTCACCGCGCGTGTTGACGGACGCCGTGACCCACCCGGATCGAGCAACGGCCAAGCGCGCATTCGATGCGATGATGACCATGAAGAAGATCGACATCGCCGCGATTGAAGAGGCGGTGGCCGCGGGCTAAGGCAACGCCTTGAACATGGCCTTGGCCGCCAGGGCGTGGACCTCGCGGGTGGGGTGCCATTCGTCCCAGTAGTAATGCGCATCGGCATTGGCACACACCGGTTTTACTTCCGGGTAGGTGGGCTGACACGGCGCGTCCAGGTCCGTGAACCCATTGGCTTGCGGATTGGCACGTAGCGCGTCGCTGAACGCCAAGTGGTCGAAGTAAGTGACCTTCGCCACGCCGATCTGCGCCAACACGGACGGTAATTTCTGCGCGAGCAATTGCTGGTACTTCTTCGCGTTGTCGACGTGGTTGCCCTGCACCACGGCGGGCACGTGGCTGAGGTCCGTAGTACCCACCACCATGACATGCCTGGCCCCCGCCGCCACCAGTTGCTCGGTGGCACTGCGGATGTTGGCCAGGCTCGATTCGCTCAGGGCTTCAATGCTTTCAGGATGGGAGAAGTCGGCCCATTCGAAAAAATCGTTGGCCGAGATAAAGATGAAATACAGCGCCTTGGGGTCGGCCTTGTGGGACTTGGCGGCTTGCAAATGCTCGGCGACTTGGCCGAGCAAGCCTGTGTCCTGGGTTGGCATCATCCAGGTGTAGTAATTGCCGTGGCCACTTTTGGCGCCGCCCACCGCGTAGTCGGTCAACGGTGTTGTCAATGCCTGGGACAAACCTTCAACGGCGGTCGGGCCATTGCTCCAGCGTCCTTTCCAGTACAGTGGGCCGGGCAGTGCCTGGGCGTCTTTGACCTTTTGCGCGGTAAGCCGGGTGGTGAGCGCTTCGCCCGCGCCATTGTCGGAGTAGCTGTCGCCAAAGGCATACAGATGATCATAGGTCGAGGCGCCAAAGGCGGTCGAGACAGACAGGGTCAGCAAAGCGGCCAAACACGCGCGTCGGATCATCGAGGTTCTCCCGGAGTGTGTGGATAGACTACCGGCTGGTTGAAAGCACGGCCGCATAATTGCGACCCGCACATATCCGGCGACGGCTGCATAAACTCAAACGCGCCCCGTTGACACGCTTCGTAATATTCCATGAAGATGGGGGCCTTATTCAGGGTGTGTCATCCCATGTCTGCAACGTCTTCCGTCAACCCTTTCGCCATTGGCTCTCTTGCCAAGGCACAAGGTTGCGTTGCGCACGCCCTCAAATCGAAGAAACAGTCGCTCATGTGACCGGGGCGCGCTGTCCCGTCAGATGAGCTGACAGGACATTGAGCCCGATTCGCACAATTCCCCTCTGCCCTTCTGACGGTGACTCCAGCGGTCAATCATCAGGAGAAAGTGCATGTCATCGTTTCAAGGTATCTGGGTTCCCGTGGTCACGCCGTTCCATGACGGCGCCATCGACTTCACCGGCCTGCACCGTCTGGTTAGCCACTTGCTGGAGAAACACGTGGCCGGGATCATGGTGTGCACCACCACTGGGGAAGCGGCGGCGCTGAGTCGCCAGGAACAACTGGCGGTGCTCGATGCGGTGTTGCAATGGGTACCGGCGCACCGCGTGGTGATGGGTCTGGCGGGCTATAACCAGATTGAGCTGCTGCAGTTCCAGCGCGAAATCCTGCAACGCCCGGTGGCGGGGCTTTTGGTGCCAGCACCGAGTTACATCCGCCCGTCCCAAGCGGGTTTGGAGGCGTTCTTCCGCACCGTGGCCGATGCCTCCAGCGTGCCAATCATTCTCTACGACATTCCTTACTGCACCGGCGCTACCTTCGAGCAAGCCACCTTGCTGAACATCGTCGCCCATGAACGCATCGTGGCGATCAAGGATTGTGGTGGCAACCTTGGCAACACCCTTGCACTGCTGGCCAGCGGTGATGTGGAGGTGTTGTGTGGTGAAGACGAGCAGATCTTCAACGCCTTGTGTCTGGGTGCGACCGGTGCCATTGCGGCTTCGGCTCACCTGCAGACCGAGCAGTTCGTGGCGCTGTGCCAGTTGGTGCGGGACAATCAGCTGGCAGAGGCGCGAGCGACTTTTTTCGAGTTGCTGCCACTGATCAACACCATGTTCATGGAGCCCAACCCCGCACCGGTAAAAGCCGCGCTGGCCCTGCAAGGCTTGATCGGCAGCGAATTGCGTGCGCCGATGCAAGCCGCCAGTACCGCCGTTGTCGCGCGCTTGCAGCAGGTACTGAACCCGACCCGCTAACGTGCCTGGCGGGTGTACGCAACGGCCCGTACGGGTGGACCTAGTCCAAGCCCTGGCAAAAATCTAACAGCAGAAAACGATCAAATGTGGGAGCTGGCTTGCCTGCGATAGCATCACCGCGATACATCTGAAACACCGAGGTGGCTGCATCGCAGGCAAGCCAGCTCCCACAGGGGTCAGCGTCAGGCTGAGGTGATGTTGGCGCGAGCCGAGTGCAGCTTCTTGTAACTCTCAATCAGGCGTTGGTGCCGGTCCAGCCCTTCCAGCTTCATGCTGGTCGGCGTCAAACCATAGAAGCGCACGTCGCCCTGCACCGAGCCAATCACCGCATCCATCCGCTCATTGCCAAACATGCGACGGAAGTTGGCTTCGTAATCCGCCAGTTCCAGGTCATCGTCCAGCTCCATCTCCAGCACCGCATTCATCGCCTGATAGAACAGGCCACGTTCAGCCGTGTTGTCGTTGTACTGCAGGAACATCTCCACGCACTCCTTGGCCTCTTCATACTGCTGCAAGGCCAGGAAGATCAGCAGCTTCAGCTCCAGGATGGTCAGTTGGCCCCAGGCGGTGTTGTCATCGAACTCAATGCCGATCAGCGTGGTGATATCGGTGTAGTCGTCCAGTTCGCTCTCGATCAGGCGCTCGACCAACGCTTGCAGCTCTTCCTCGTTGAGGCGATGCAGGTTGAGAATGTCTTCGCGGAAAAACAGCGCTTTATTGGTGTTGTCCCAGATCAGATCGTCCACCGGGTAGATTTCCGAGTAATCCGGCACCAGGATGCGGCACGCGGTGGCGCCGAGGTGTTCGTACACCGCCATATAGGACTCTTTACCCATGCCTTCCAGAATGCCGAACAAGGTCGCGGCCTCCTGGGCATTCGAGTCTTCGCCTGCGCCCGTGAAGTCCCACTCGACGAATTCGTAGTCCGACTGGGCGCTGAAGAAGCGCCACGACACCACGCCGCTGGAGTCGATGAAGTGCTCGACGAAGTTGTTCGGCTCGGTCACCGCCTGGCCTTCGAACGTCGGTTGCGGCAAGTCGTTCAGGCCTTCGAAACTGCGACCTTGCAACAGTTCGGTGAGGCTGCGTTCCAGCGCCACTTCCAGGCTCGGATGCGCGCCGAAGGAGGCGAACACGCCACCGGTGCGCGGGTTCATCAGGGTCACGCACATCACCGGGAACTCACCACCCAGGGACGCGTCTTTCACCAGTACCGGGAAGCCTTGGGCTTCGAGGCCCTGGATACCGGCGAGAATGCCTGGGTACTTGGCCAGCACCTCGGTCGGCACGTCCGGCAAGGCGAACTCGCCCTCGATGATTTCACGTTTCACCGCGCGCTCGAAGATCTCCGACAGGCACTGCACCTGGGCTTCGGCCAGGGTGTTGCCAGCGCTCATGCCGTTGCTCAGGTATAGGTTTTCGATCAGGTTGGACGGAAAGTACACCACCTCGCCGTCCGACTGGCGCACGAACGGCAGCGAAACGATGCCGCGCTCTTCGTTGCCGGAGTTGGTGTCGAACAAGTGCGAGCCGCGCAGCTCGCCCTCGCGGTTGTAGACCTTCAGGCAATAGGCGTCGAGGATTTCACTTGGCAGCTCGTCGTTGGGCCCCGGCTGGAACCAGCGCTCATCCGGGTAATGCACGAATGGCGCATTCGCCAGTTCTTCACCCCAGAACTGATCGTTGTAGAAGAAGTTGCAGTTGAGCCGCTCGATGAACTCGCCCAGTGCCGACGCCAAGGCGCCCTCCTTGGTCGCGCCCTTGCCGTTGGTGAAGCACATCGGCGAATGCGCATCGCGGATATGCAGCGACCACACGTTGGGCACGATATTGCGCCACGACGCGATTTCAATCTTCATGCCCAAGCCGGCGAGAATGCCGGACATGTTGGCAATGGTCTGCTCCAGCGGCAGGTCTTTGCCGGCGATGTAGGTGCCGCCCTCGGAGGTTGAGTTGGGCATCAACAAGGCCTGGGCGTCGGCGTCCAGGTTCTCGACTTCTTCGATGACAAACTCAGGCCCGGCCTGCACCACTTTCTTGACCGTGCAACGGTCGATGGAGCGCAGGATGCCTTGGCGGTCCTTGTCGGAGAGGTCCGCGGGCAACTCGACCTGGATCTTGAAGATCTGGTTATAGCGGTTTTCCGGGTCGACAATGTTGTTCTGCGACAGGCGAATATTCTCGGTGGGGATATTGCGCGTCTGGCAGTACAACTTCACGAAGTACGCCGCGCACAACGCCGACGACGCCAGGAAGTAATCGAACGGCCCCGGTGCCGAGCCATCGCCTTTATAGCGGATGGGCTGGTCGGCAATCACCGTGAAGTCGTCGAACTTGGCTTCAAGTCGGAGGTTGTCGAGAAAGTTGACCTTGATTTCCATGGGGGCACACCAGAATAACGGCTAAACAAAAATGGCCGCCATTATGAGGGGTTTCATCGGGAAGTTTCAGGCTTTTGACCAGTGGCTGGCGAATTGACCAATGTGAATTAACCTTTTCGCAGATGGCGCCGATGGACTGAGTGCAACCATGGAGTAGTCGGAATGCGCAATAACCAGCCCGTAACACAGCGTGAGATTTCCCTCGCGCCTTCGCAAAAACTCATTTCCGCCACAGATGTCCGAGGTGTCATCACTTACTGCAACGACGCCTTTGTCGATATCAGCGGCTTTGAACGTGCGGATCTGATTGGGGCACCGCAAAACATCGTCCGTCACCCGGATGTGCCCCCCGCCGTGTTTGCGCACATGTGGGGCGCGCTCAAACAGGGCCTGCCCTGGATGGGTATCGTCAAGAACCGCTCGAAAAACGGCGACCATTATTGGGTCAATGCCTACGTCACGCCCATTTTCGACGGCAGCAAGGTCGTCGGTTTCGAGTCCGTGCGGGTCAAGCCCACGGCCGATGAGATCCGCCGGGCCCAGGCCCTGTACCGACGCATAAGCCAGGGCAAACCGGGTGTTCCTCGCCAGGACGCCTGGCTGCCGGCCGCTATCAATTGTGTCCCATATGTGGCAACTGGGCTTACCGGCAGCCTCGCCGGCATGTTCCTCAGTGCGCCCGTCGCCATCGCTGTGGCCGTTGCCGTCGCAGTACCGGTGGGCGTGCTCTGTTCGCGTTGGCGTCAAGGCAGCACGTTGCGGCTGTTGCACGGCGTGGAGCCGTCGACCTCGGATGCCTTGATCGCGCAGATGTACAGCGACGCACGTGGGCCTCAGGCACGCCTCGAAACGGCGTTCCTCAGCCAGAACGCGCGCCTGAAGACCTGCCTCACCCGCTTGCAGGACAGCGCCGAGCAACTGAGTGCCCTGGCCGGGCAATCCGATCAGTTGGCCTCCGCCAGCTCCAAAGGCCTGGACCGTCAGCGCGTTGAAACCGAACAGGTCTCGGCCGCCGTCAACCAAATGGCCGCCACCACCCAGGAAGTCGCCAGCCACGTGCAACGCACCGCCGACGCCACCCAGCAGGCCAACGTCTTGACGGGCCGCGGTCGTGAAGTGGCAAGGGATACCCGTGAGGCGATCGAGCGTTTGTCTGCGGTGGTCAGCGAAACCGGCGTCACCGTGGCGCAACTGGCCAAGGACAGTAACGAAATCGGCAGCGTGGTGGACGTGATCAAAGGCATTGCCGACCAGACCAACCTGCTGGCCCTCAACGCCGCCATCGAAGCCGCACGGGCCGGCGAGCAAGGCCGTGGTTTTGCCGTGGTGGCTGACGAAGTGCGCCAACTGGCGCAGCGCACGTCGCAGTCCACCACCCAGATCCACGGGTTGATCACCCAACTGCAGGCATCCTCCAACAACGCCGTGCAAAGCATGGAAAACGGTCAACGCCAGGCCCAGGAAGGTGTGGCCTGGGTGCTTGAGGCGGACCAGGCGCTGGTGGGCATCAGCGAAGCCGTGTCGCATATCACCGACATGACCACCCAGATCGCCGCTGCCACCGAGGAACAGAGCGCCGTCGCCGAGGAAATCAGCCGCAACATCACCACCATCGCCGAACTGGCCGACCAGACCTCGCTACAAGCCCATCAATCCACTGACCTGAGCAAGGAACTGACGAACACCGCGTCCACCCAATACGCATTGGTCGAGCGCTTCAACCGCTGAGCCTGCACTGAACGTGTCGTGGCAAGCGCGCTTCCTGGGGTGAGCGCGTTTGCCACAAGAAAATCGCGAACCACACGATAATGGCGATATGCTTGGGCACCACCTCCACCCAGCACGAATCCCGCCCATGTCCATCACGGATAACCTCCTCGCCTTCACCTTCGCCGCCACACTGCTGACGCTCACGCCCGGTCTCGACACCGCTCTGGTGCTCAGGACCGCCACGGTCGAAGGCAAGCGCCAGGCGCTGCAAGCCATGCTGGGGATCAACGCCGGTTGCCTGCTGTGGGGCGCAGCGGTTGCGTTTGGCCTGGGGGCGTTGGTTGCGGTGTCGGAAGTCGCCTTCAACCTGCTCAAGTACTGCGGCGCCGCGTACCTGGCCTGGTTGGGCTTGAACATGTTGCTGCGTCCCCGTCGCTCATTGACCAACGCCGGGGCGGATGCCAAGCCCGCGGGCAACTGGTTGGTCAAGGGCATGCTGGGCAACGTGCTCAACCCCAAGGTGGGGATTTTCTACGTGTCGTTCCTGCCGCAGTTCATCCCCCAGGGCCAACCGTTGATCCTCTGGACATTCGGTCTGGTCAGCATCCATGTGCTGCTCGGCCTGGCCTGGTCACTGGTATTGATCGGTGCTACGCAACCACTGTCCGGTTTCCTGCGCCGTGAAAAAGTCATTCAGTGGATGGACCGCACCACCGGCATGATCTTTGTGTTGTTCGCTGCGCGGCTGGCGTTCAGCAAGCGCTGATTCGGAACCCACCCAGCCGGCGGCTCCAGTGGCAAATACGTGCACGAGTTGCGTCCGCGATTAGCCCAGGCGTATTGAAAGTTCGATGTCATCGGCAAACGCCACGGACAGGTAGCCGTTCTCCGGTGCGCGTACATGGGCCAGGTATTCAGGGCAGTAATCGGTGTTATCCGCCACCACCAGTGCGCCGGGGCGCAGATGGCTTTCCACCAGGCCGAGCACGTCGCCATACAGCGTCTTGGCGCCGTCCAGCAACAGCAGGTCTACGCTGTCCGGCAGGTCGCTGGCCAGGGTGACCAGCGCGTCGCCTTCGCGGATATGAATCAGGTCACTCACGCCGCCTTCGATGAAATGCTCGCGCGCCAGGGCGATCTTCGAAGCTTCGAATTCGCTGCCGATCAGCACACCACCACCGTTGTCACGCAACGCAGCAGCCAGGTGCAATGTGGACAGGCCAAACGAGGTACCAAACTCGACAATCGACCGCGCCTTAATGCTGCGCGCCAGCATGTAGAGCAGTTTGCCGGTGTCGCGCGACACCGGTAGCCACAGGTCCTTGAGCATCGAATACAGCGCCACATATTCGGTCTTGCTGTGCATCAGCCGCTCGCGCTCATCCTTCGACAGCGTGTTCAGCACTGGGCTGGTAGCGGCGCCGGCTTGGGTATACAACCGTTCGATCAGGGGCGCCAAAGGCGCAGTGGACAGGCTCGACATAATTGATTTCCGTAGAGTTGGGACTAAGATGCGACTAATTCGTCGCATTAAAAGTATGCGAGTGATTTATCGCGTCCGCTATTCGCATTAGCCCTGCCTCCGGAACCCTGTATGACCACCCGCCAGACCCCGCGTATTTCCACGCGCAAACAGCCACAACAGGCACGCTCCACCGAGTTGGTGGCGGCAATTCTCGAAGCGGCTATTCAGGTTTTGGCCAAGGAAGGTGCCACCCGTTTCACCACCGCACGGGTCGCGGAGAAGGCTGGCGTGAGTGTGGGTTCGGTTTACCAGTATTTTCCGAACAAGGCGGCAATTCTGTTCAGGTTGCAGAGTGACGAGTGGCAGCAAACCACCCAGATGCTGCGCGGCATCCTGGCGCAACATGCCGAGGCACCGCTGCATCGCCTGCGCACACTGGTGCATGCCTTCATCAGATCAGAATGCGAAGAGGCCCCGATGCGCGTCGCGCTGAATGACGCGGCGCCGCTCTATCGCGATGCTCCGGAAGCCCTGGAAGTGCGCGCAGCGGGGCAGCAGATATTCGAGGCGTTCATGTTGGAGTTATTGCCCGAGGTGACCGAGCCAACCCGCACACTGGCCTGCGATCTGATCCTGACCACGCTCAGTTCGGTCGGCAAGGATTTCTCCGGCAGTCCACGCACACCTGAAGAAATCGCTGTTTACGCCGATGGCATGGCTGATATGTTTCGTGCCTATGTGAGCGCGCTCAACTATTCCTGAAGCGCCGATACCCCAGCAACGGACTGCACATGAACTTCTTCAAGAAACTGTTCGGCTCATCGACAAAAACGGAAGTACCTGCGCCTACGCCCAATGCAGCGGAGTCGCCCGAACCCGACGCCGCCAACCACGCCGCTCGCCTGGCCACCGCCGAATGCCTGGACCGACACTGGCAGTCCGTGGGCACCGTCGAGAAAGACGTGCGCACAGGTGGGCGCGCGGCGCGGGAAGATTTGGTGGCGCGGTTACAGGCGGCAGGGGTTGGGCATGTCAGGGGTGTTTATCGGGAGAGCGTGGTTTAGCAGTGTTTATTGGTGACCGTTTTGAGGGGGAGCTATCGGCCAGAAGCGATCACTCGATCCACCTCAGCCTCCAGCTCTGCTGGAAACCAGGAACGATTGCCGCCCTGCTTCCGACTCTATCCACCCAGCACGCCCGGACTGGAACCCGACTGGTCATTTCAACGGGTCATAGGTGACCAATGTCTTCGGCTCCAGATACGCGCTCATCCCCCACCTGCCCATTTCGCGCCCAAGGCCTGATTGCTTGAATCCACCGAAGGGGGCGCGCGGTTCGTGGGCCAGGGTGTTGATGAGCACGCGTCCCGAATCGATCTGAAGGGCGAGGTTCATACAACGCTCGGGACTTTTTCCCAGCACCAGGGCGCTCAGCCCATAGTCCGTATCGTTGGCAATACTGATCGCATCAGCGTCATCCTCGTAGGGGATGATTGTCAGCACGGGGCCGAAGATTTCCTCACGCGCGATGCGCATCCGGTTGTTGGCCTCAGTGAAAATCGTGGGCTTCACGAACCATCCGGCGTGCAAGCCTTCCGGGCGCCCTTCGCCACCCGACAGTAACCTCGCGCCTTCTTCCTGGCCGATACGGATGTAGCGCTGCACCCGTTCCCACTGTTTCTGGCTCACCATGGGGCCGATGTCGGTGTCGGCGTTGCGCGGATCGCCCGATTGAATCTGTGAGACACCCTCCTTGGCAATCCGCTCGAACTCTGCCAGCCGGCTGCGCGGCACGAGGATGCGAGTGCCCGCGATGCAAGCCTGGCCACTGTTGAGAAATCCGGCCTGCAACACCAGCGGCATGACTGCCTGGAAATCCGCATCGTCAAGCACCACGGTGGGCGACTTGCCGCCGAGTTCCAGCGTCACGCGCTTCATGGTGTCAGCACCGGTTTTGACCAGATGTTGGCCGATAGCGGACGACCCCGTGAACGAGATTTTGGCAACGTCGGGGTGACGGGCGATTTCCTCGCCGACCACATTGCCTCGTCCGTTGACGATATTGAATACACCCGGTGGCAGCCCCGCTTCGTGCAACGCCCTGACCACGACCTGCGTCTGCAACGCGCTCATCTCGCTGGGCTTGATGACGGCGGTGCAGCCTGCCGCCAGCGCGGTGGCCAGCTTGTTGCAGATAAAGCCCGCATTGCTATTCCAGGGTGTGATCAGACCGGTAACGCCCAGGGGCGTCAGAATGACCCTGGCCATGCCGACCTGCTCCTCGAATTCGAACGCTTCCAGTACATTGATTGCTTGCGCGATCACGTCAGCCGCATAAGTCGCCATCGAGCGCCCGCGGGCCATAGGTGCGCCATATTCCACCAGGATGGCTTCCAGCAGTTCTTCCTCCTTTGCCGCCACGGCCCGGTGCATGCGTCGCAGTGCCTCAATGCGCTCCTCCCGGCTGGTAAGCGCCCACGCCGGGAACGCAGCCTTGGCGGCGGCGATGGCACGCTGTGCGTCCAGCGCATCGCCCAGCCGAACCTGACCGATGACTTCCTCGGTGCTCGGGTTATGAAGGTCGAACCATTCCTGACCGTGTGGAATGACGAACTCACCGTTGATGTAGATGTGTTCAATGCGTTGCATGGCAACTCCTCGCTCAAAATGACTCGCCTGAGCCGAGCCTCTGTGAAGGAAGTTTAAGAAGGGACCATTGTTCCGATAAGCTATCCTTTGACTTATGAAGCATCCGCAATTTCAGGACAATCCATGCACAGAACAGGAATGACCGAACTGGAAGTGGTTCTGGCCGTTGCTCGCCGCAGCAGCTTTCGTGGCGCAGCACAAGAGTTGGGCATGTCCACCACCGCCGTGAGCAGTGCGGTGGCCGGCCTGGAAGCGCGCCTGAAGGTGCGCCTGTTCAATCGCTCCACGCGCAGCGTTGCCCTCACCGACATCGGGCAACGCTATGTGGAACGCATCGCCCCGGCGTTGGCACAGATCAAAAGTGCCGGCGAAGAGGCCAGCGTCGGCCCCGACAAGCCCAGCGGCACACTGCGTATCAATGCACCGCATGGCGGGGCCTATCTGCTGCTGGAGCCGCTGTTCAAGCAGTACGCTCAGCGCTATCCCGACGTGCGCATCGACATCGTCAGCGAATCAGGCATGGTCGACATCGTCGCCGGAGGTTTCGACGCGGGGATTCGCCTGGCAGAGTCGGTGCCACAAGACATGATTGCCGTAAAACTGTCAGATGACATTCGAATGCTTGTGGTGGCAACGCCCGAGTATCTCGAACGCCAGGGTGTGCCCGAGCATCCGCAAGACCTGCTCAGCCACCAGAGCATTGGCATGCGCATGGCCCACGGCGGCCTCTACCAATGGGAACTGGAGCGAAACGGTGAAAAGTTGCAGATGAATCTGCCGGTGCGCTTCATTTTCAACGAGATGCTGGCTATCAAACAGGCCGTGGTGTTGGGCCTTGGCATCGGTTTCATTTCCGAGTGGTTCATACAGGAAGAACTGGCCAGCGGCGCCCTGGTGCCAGTGCTGGTACCGTGGTGCCCGTGCTGGTACCGTGGTGCCCGTCGTTCGGCGGTTTGAGGCTTTACTACTCGGGCCATCGCTTCGTACCGCCGCGATTACGCGCATTGATTGATCTGGCGCACGCGCTGCGGCCCACTGTGGTTTGAGCATGTCGCTATGGGCCGTTTTCGGCCAAAAGCAGACATTAACGTCGGAGATAAACGGCGGCTGATAAGTTGGCAAAATCGGCCAATCAGACGTTCATGTCGATCAATCCGCTAGTCCCTCTCATGCTCGGCCAGCCGGCATGAATGTCCCGCAAGTGGGGCAGTCAACGCCATCGCTCGCCATTTGCATAACCCCCTCGCCGCACTCCGGGCAAACCTGCCCCCCATAACCGGGAGCCATTTCTCGCAGCAACTCGGCTTGCGACGAAACGGCAATAGCCCCTAGCGAAAGCATGCTCACAATTAGCGTGCCCTGGCTCACCCCCCTACAAAATACCTGTACAGAAATAGCACTACGCATTTTTACAGCGCTCGCAGGATTCTATCGGCCCAAAGAGGGCCTTGGGCTGTATCGCCGCCAAACAGTAGTCAGCCCGATAGCCGGACCTCTATTCCTGGCGCTTGCCAGAAACCGGAGGTTACTGACCGTTCATCGGGATTGAGTGATGTCATGACGACATCACTCCGATATAGTTGTACAAGAGTTGTACAAGAACAAATTCTTGTACAAGATTACACCAGCTAGGAAATAACGCCGCGACTCGTTGCCGTCGAACAAAAGAATGCCTGCGCAGGATGCGGACCAAGGGCGAATACATACCCTTGCAGGTGTCCCTAAATTGCTCCTCCCACTACGCAGGTACATCATGCCAACGCACACTCCCCGGCTCTCTACACGGACCAGTCTCTATGCCGGCTATGCCAGCCTGCTCGCGTTTATGTTGCTGATCGCCGCTATCTCGCTGTACGCCCTGGCTAACAGCAATAAGGACTTTTTTCTCTACGTTAATGGCGTTGATGCACGTACCCGCCTGGCCAACACACTGAACGACGCCGCCGCCCAGCGTGCGATTGCCCTGCGTAACATCGCCTTAAACAGCAATGTCACCGCGAGAGGACAGCAGCGAGGCGCGATTGCCGCCAACGAACAATTGGTGGCCAGCAGCCTCGCCGCGCTACGCCAGGCAACTGATAACCATGGTGATGTGTCGCCCAAAGCACGTGAACTGTTCTCAACCATCGAGCAGGTCGAGAGCCGCTACGAACCGGTAGCGCACACCATTGCCGAACACCTGTTCAAGGGTGAAAACGATGAGGCCCTGCGCATGGTCAGCGAGCAGTGCACACCATTACTGGCCGAGCTGACACAGGCAATTGGCGAATACCTGCGCTACACCAACCAGAGAGCAGACCTGCAGGTCAGCGAAAATGACGAACACTATCTGTCACAACGCAACCTTCTGCTCGCCATTACTGCGCTGGCCGTCTTACTAGCAGCGGTACTGGGCTACGTCATCAGCCGCAACCTGCTGCGCGCGCTGGGTGCCGAACCGAGTGAACTCAACCAGCTCGCCCAACGGGTTGCCAACGGCGATTTGCGCGCTAGCGAACGCACGATTGAGCCACCACAAGCCAGCATCATGGCCGCCCTGCTGAGCATGCAGGAGAACCTGCGGGACATGACCAAGGGCATAAACCTGTCCTCACAGACCGTGGCCGAATCCAGCCAGGAGCTTAGCCAATCGAGCCTGAGAAACGCCGAAAGCGTGGCCATGGCACAGTGCGAGGTCGAGCAGATCGTCACCGCCGTTCACCAAATGGCCGCCACCGTGCAGGATGTCGCGCGCAACGCCGAATCCGCCGCCAGTGCCGCCAGCGAGGCCGATAGCGCGGCCCTGTACAGCCAGCAGAAGGCCAAAGATGCCGTGAACATGATCAGCGAGCTGGCCGAGACAATCGAACAGTCCAACATGGCCATGGGCCGGCTGAAGAATGAAACCGGCAATATCGGCGGCGTGCTTGAAGTGATCAAGTCGGTGGCCGACCAGACCAACCTGCTGGCCCTCAATGCAGCCATCGAAGCTGCCCGTGCTGGCGAGGCCGGACGCGGCTTCGCGGTGGTAGCCGACGAGGTGCGCAGCCTGGCACAGCGTACCCAGAAGGCCACCTCAGAGATCGAGGGGCTGATCGCCAGTCTGCAGAAAATTGCCGACGAGACCTCGCAGCATATGCAACGCTGCAAGAGCTCCAGTGCGCAGTCGGTGTCCGGCGTTTCCGAGGCCGGTGACGCGGTAAGCACGATCGTAACCATGATCGAGCGGATCAACGGCATGAACCACCAAATCGCCGCTGCCGCCGAGCAGCAGAGTACCGTTGCCGAGCAGATCAGCCGGGGCATCGTGACCGTCAGCGAAAGCGCCGAGCAATCCGCTGCAGCCTTCCGCAGCGCTCAGCAGGAAAGCGAAGGACTGGCACGCACCAGCGTGACATTGCGAGAGAACATCTCGCGCTTTCAGCTCTAGGGTCTGTTGCCGTTTCATCGCAAGCCGCGTTGCTGCGAGAAATGGCCCCCAGTTAGCCGCAGGACGCAGGTAATGGTCCGAGTCCTGCAACAACAGCGGGGGCCATTTTCCTAGTAACCTTATGACCACAATTGTGCAATACCTGCCATTTTTGAGCGTCTGCTTTTGGCCAAAAGCAGACTGTGGACAGGTAGCCGTTGATGTCTCTACGCTGGACAATCTAGTGACAGCACAGCGGTAAAAAAGGAGTAGTCACGTTGGAAGTTGCCATTGATCGAGATAGCGTTCATGCAGGAGATGATCTGGGAAGCCATGCGACGTCGATCACACTCGATCCATCAGCAACGCTGCGCGCCTTAATCGAAGTGATACAAGAAGCCGGCTACTTACCGGGTATCAATGGAGGCAAGGCTACTTGGATTATTTGGTCGTCTGACAAACCAATAGGTGTTTTAGCGCAGCAATGGCCAGCACCTAAATTGACCGTGCCGCCCGAAAGCACCGTTGATCAATATTTCGGAAATGCCGAACCTCGCCTTCTGTTCAGATATTGGTGTCAGGCAGATCCAGATGAGGTCTTTTCGAATATCAAGACCGGAAATGAGCCACCTTCACGATTTTAGGATTGGCGGTGGACATTTCTGTCGATCAATGCGGTTCAGATGACTGCTTTGGGTCGAAAGCAGCCGGTCACGACTGACCGCTTTAGACCCGAAGCGAACACTTCTGTGTGCCATACAGGTAATGAAGGATGTGCGGCGCAGAGCCGATCAGCGATTGTTTTCGCCTAGGAGCACGGTTACGCCTCTGCTTTAATCAGCACGCCACTCTTAACCCGCGCATCCAGAATCGCGGAAAACGCCTTAAAATCGTGCGCGGATTCCGGGGCAACATACATCAAGTTGCCAAAGTGGTCGGCGTAGTCTTGAAGGTAAAGGCCATTGCTCCCGTAATACTGTTGCGCAATCTCATTTCCAGCGTCGTTCAAGTCCTCCTCGGTAAATTTGCCATCGCAATACCTGAAGAGAAACTCGGTGGCGGAGAGTTCGCCGCTGATCACGCGGGCGACGGCTTCAGGCTCTTCCTCGGCGTGAAAGTCGCCAGCCCAGCCTTTAATAAAACACCATCTTAAGAACAGCGCTATGTGTGTGCCGCCATGTTCCGGTGGTTGGCCTGCTGGAAAGTCTCCGCCATGGTGCCAGCTTGCATCATCGTATTTCATGGGCGTCCTTGAGATGTTTTGCGTTGAAAACGGGAGTTTGATTTATCACGATTTCGCAGGGATAAGGTAGGTCTGTTTTAACGTTCAGCCACCCCACGCAGTATCTTGGGTCATTGAACCGTTCGTATCGACGTGATCGCCAGGAAGGTCGTCGGCCCATCGGGACCGGACGGCCCCCGATAGCACCCTTGCGCCTGGAGGTGATGAACCGCTGCGGCGGTCAGTTCCCAGGCCATGCTTTCATCCTGAATGGCAAAGGCCTGGTCGTCGCCAAACAGGTCAAACCCCGTGATGGCTTGAAGCTGCTTGAGTGGCAGCGCGGCCTCGCGCAATGCAGGGTCGACGCTAGGGTTGCTCCAGGCCCATTTCCAGGTGCTGAATTTACCCGAGTAGCTGCCGATGCTTACGACGTCTGCCACGACGGCCAGCCTGTCGTGGCTGTCGAAGAACTGGAGTACCCCCTTGGATTGTTCGAACCACCAGCGGGCCATTTCGCCCAGCCCGTAAACCCGGCTCAACTCCGTCTGTTTCAGTGACAGCTCATCCATCACTTGCGCCAAAAATGCTTCAAATTCATGGTCCGTCATGGACGTCTCCTTGTTGTGCAGGAAAAGCCAGCCGATACCTGACTTCCTCCAGTGTCACGCCGCCCCTTATCAGGTTGCGCTCACTGCCGGCATCCGCGACACAGCCTGCCCTGCGATAAAACCGGATCGCTCTTTCATTAAGGCTCAACACCCAAAGCGTCACCCCCTGAAATCCACACTCCCTCAATGTCTGCAGGCCGGCCTTCCACAAGGCCAGCCCGGCGCCCGTTTGCCAATACCGGGCTAACACGTAGATGGCCATGACCTCGCCGGTGTTTGCCCCAGCGGCATCTTCGTCACGGCTGGCGCCCACAGAGATCCAGCCGACGACTTGCTTATCCACCTGCGCGACCCACACGTGGGACTCATCCGATTCTAACGCGCGCATCCAGAAGGATTCACGCTGAGCCAGGGTGGCTTCCAGCGAACTCAGGTATTGAGCAGGCATCAGGTCACGATACGCGGCTTGCCAACTGCTGATATGCACCTGGGCAATGGTCTTTGCATCAGAGGGTAATGCCTTGCGGATCATTGAAGTATTCCTGCTTCGTACTCTGGACAACAACGGTAGCGAATACAGGTAACGGATTTATTTTTTCATTCAGTACTCCGCCACCTTTCAGGCTTCGAAAAATTCGCTGTCTGGAAGCACACGCAGGCTGATATGTTTCGAGCCTCACGCAAAGGGAGGTGCCATGCAACCGTTAGCCACCAACGCCGCACTGCTGATCATCGACATGCAGCAAGGCATGAACGAACCGAAGCTGGGGCGACGCAACAACGCGGATGCTGAAGTGCAGATGCAGCGCCTGCTAAAGGCGTGGCGGCAATCCAACCGCCCGGTCGTGCACATCCGGCACATGTCCCGCTCGCCCGACTCGGTGTTTTGGCCGGGCCAGCCGGGGTGCGAGTTCCAGCCCGCGCTGCAACCGCTTGCCCTGGAGCATGTGGTGGAGAAGAACGTTCCGGATGCGTTCACCGCGACAGGGTTGGAGCGTTGGCTGCACGTGCGTGGGATCCGGCAATTGGTGATCGCCGGCGTGATCACCAACAACTCGGTCGAGTCCACGGCACGCTCAGGCGGCAACCTGGGCTTTGCGGTGACGGTGGTTTCAGACGCCTGCTACACCTTCGATCAAGTCGATTTATCCGGGCGCCTTTGGCCTGCTGAAGACGTGCATGCGTTGTCGCTGAGCAACCTGGCGATGGACTATGCCGGGGTTGTAGAGACCGACGAAATACTGGCTCATTGCTGAGTGGAGCCGTCATGCATTCGGTGCACCGAATGCGTCAGCATTGGACCCGCTGAAGATAGTCTTCCAGCGTATCGACATGCGCTGAAGAAACCACCGCCCCAACATACCCATCAGGACGCACCAGCACCCACTCGCCAATCGCCAGCCCATAGATGCGTTGAAAGTGCCCCTGGTCGTCGATCAGCTCGCCGCCGGCCCCAACCGTATGAATCTGCACACCAGGCCGCGCCTTGACTAAGCCACCCGCCACGCCGTAGCCCAGCAGTGTCCAGTGGGGTCCCTGAAAAAGGTTGAACAACCGCAATGCCTGCCCAGCGACACCCCGGACCGGCGCGTCCGGCGCTCGGTCGCCGGCGGCAACGCCGTTGCGCACGGGGTGCTGCAACGCCAGCGAGGACGTGGGGTAGCCGATGTCCAGTTGGTGCACTTCCCTGCCCCGCCGCAGCTCGCCGCTCTTCATCTCGCCGAGCAGTTGGGTGGACAAACCGAGCACCGAGGCGGCGACCGGCCGGCGCTCCTGTTCGTAGGTGTCGAGCAAACCATCGGGCGCTCCCTGCACCACCGCAGCCAGCTTCCAGCCGAGGTTGTAGGCGTCCTGCACACTGGTATTGAGGCCCTGGCCACCGGTGGGCGGATGGATATGGGCGGCGTCCCCCACCAGCAGCACCCGGCCCTGGCGGTATTGATCAGCCAAGCGTGCGTTCATGGTGTAGGCCGACGACCAGGTCACGCTGTGTACCTGGAGACCGCCGCGGCCGGTGCGCTGGGCGAGCAGGTGCGTGAGCCCTTCGGCGCTGAAGTCGATGTCGACATCCGCCGGGATCGGCGCCTGGATCTGAAACAGGTCGGTGCCGGCCAGTGGACATATCGCAATCTGGCGCTGCCCATCCCCCTCTCCGAAGCGGTGCCAGGCATCACGTGTGAGGCCGCTGAGTACCACATCCGCCACCAGGGCGTGTACGCCAAGGGTCTTGCCGGGGAAGCCGATATCCAGGGCGTGCCGGACAAAGCTGCGACCGCCATCGGCACCCACCAGCCAACGTGCGCGAACGCTTTCTTCG
Organism: Pseudomonas sp. H3_E07; assembly: GCF_054668895.1. Taxonomy (NCBI): domain Bacteria; kingdom Pseudomonadati; phylum Pseudomonadota; class Gammaproteobacteria; order Pseudomonadales; family Pseudomonadaceae; genus Pseudomonas; species Pseudomonas sp. H3_E07. The sequence continues at coordinate 5,669,633 of NZ_CP162795.1, read as the reverse complement.
CCGGCCTTGCCGAGCAGTCGCGCGGTGACGCCCTCGGCATCCTGTTCGAACCCCACCAGCTCACAACCAAACTCAGGCTGGTGGCCCAGTTCAAGCAAACGTTCGCGCATCACCTGTTCGGTCAAAAACTGCGGCACCATCAACGGTTGCTGGTAGGGCTCAGCGGGTGTCGGGGCGTTGGTTTGGGTGAATTCGACGTCGCGGTAGCTGCCATCGTCGCGGTAGCGCCGGTCAGTCGGATAGACTCCACCCACGGCCATCAAACGATCGAGAAGCCCCAGGTCTTCGAAGACTTCCTGAGACCTGGGCTGGATGCCCTTGCCACGGGAGCCGGGGAAAGGCTGCTGGTTCTTTTCGATCAAACGAAAGGTGATGCCCCTTCTCGCCAGGTCGATCGCCAAGGTCAGGCCAGCGGCACCGGCACCGCAAATCAGTACATCGACAGCGAATTGCGTTTTCATACTGGATCACCTATATGTGCAATACGCACATATTAAGAGAGGCCAACACTGTGTCAATAAAAAATGTGCAAAACGCACATATATCTGCCCAACTGCGTGACCTGCATGGCTCATTAGTTGAGATCGTGGGGGTGATGAACCGCCCGCAACGCGACGAGGCGATGGTCCGCGAAGCTGGGATTTCCCTGGACCGCGCCCTGTTTCCATTGCTGGTGCTGGTAGAGCGGCTGGGTCCGATTGGTGTGGTCGAACTGGCCGACCGCGTAGGCCGCGACTACACCACGGTGAGCCGGCAGGTGACCAAGCTGGAAAGCTTGGGCCTGGTGTTGCGCCAGGCAAGCGCAATTGATCGCCGCGTGCGAGAGTCGGTGATTACCGATAAAGGCAAGGCCATGACTGACCGTGTCGATGACGCGCGGGAGAGGATCGGTGTGTCGATCTTCTCCACTTGGGAGGAAGGTGATTTCGACAACCTGGTGCGGTTGATGCGCAAGTTTGCAGAGGACATCAAGGCCGATTCAGTGCGTGCGACGGAGGGCATCGCCTAGGGCCATCTACGTTTCCTGTGGCAAGCGGGGCAAGCCCGCTCGCCACACTGCGTCAATCCAGTGCCAGTTCCACCCCCCCACCGTTCAACCGCACCGGCCACACCCGCAGGCGCTGGTCCGGTGCCTCCAGGCATTGCCCATCTTCCAAGCGGTAATGCTGCTTATAGATCGGCGCCGCCACCACCAGGTCGCCCTTGATACTGCCGATCAAGCCACGTCCGATAACATTGGCACCGGATTCCGGGTCATGGTTGTCAATCGCGTACAAGGTCTGGTCCTGCGCGCCCGGCAGGTAGAACAGCGCCACTTGCGCGCCGTCCAACCACACCACCACGCCGGAATTGCTCACCAGGTCGGACTCGCTGCACACACGTTTCCAGGTGGCCAGGTTGCGTTGGGTATTGAGCTGACTCATCAGGCAATCTCCTCGGTGACGGGAATCAGGTTGAGTTCGGCCGCCATGATCGGCCGACGCTGACCGCGTTCCTGGACGAAGTGGATGTCCGGGTCGGGGCGTTTGTCGTTGACGAAGGTGCGGAAGCGCTTGAGTTTTTCCGGGTCTGCGAGGGCGTTGGCCCACTCGCATTCGTAACGGTCGACGACTTGTTGCATCTGCGCTTCCAGCTCGGCACCCAGGCCCAGGCTGTCGTGCAGGATCACATCCTTGAGGAAATCCAGGCCGCCTTCCAGGCTTTCGCGCCATACCGAGGTGCGTTGCAGCTTGTCGGCGGTGCGGATGTAAAACATCAGGAAACGGTCGATGTATTGGATCAGCGTGGCGTCGTCCAGGTCGGTGGCGAACAGTTCCGCATGACGCGGGCGCATGCCACCGTTGCCGGCGATGTAGAGGTTCCAGCCCTTCTCGGTCGCGATTACGCCGACGTCCTTGCTCTGGGCCTCCGCGCACTCGCGGGTACACCCGGACACCGCGAACTTGAGTTTGTGCGGCGAGCGCAGGCCCTTGTAGCGGTCTTCGATCTGCAGCGCCATTTTCACACTGTCCTGCACGCCGTAGCGGCACCAGGTGCTGCCCACGCAGGACTTCACCGTGCGCGTGGATTTGCCGTAGGCGTGCCCGGTTTCGAACCCGGCGGCGATCAGTTCGCTCCAGATATCCGGCAGTTCGTGCAGTTGCGCCCCAAACAGGTCGATACGCTGGCCGCCGGTGATCTTGGTATAGAGGTCGTATTTCTTCGCCACTTCGCCGATCACAATGAGTTTATCCGCGGTGATCTCGCCGCCCGGAATACGCGGCACCACCGAGTAAGTGCCGTTCTTCTGCATGTTGGCCATGAACGTGTCGTTGGTATCCTGCAACGGCACCAGGGACGCATCCATGATCGGCTGGTTCCAGCACGAGGCCAGGATCGAACCCACCGCCGGTTTGCACACGTCGCAACCGGTATGGCCACGGCCGTGTTTGGCCAGCAGTTCGTCGAAGGTAATGATGCCTTCCACGCGCACCAGGGCGTACAACTCCTGCCGGGTATAGGCGAAATGTTCGCACAGGCTCTTGTCGACGCTGACGCCACGCGCAATCAGCTCATGCTCGAACACTTGCTTGAGCAACCCGGCGCAGCCACCGCAACCGGTGCAGGCTTTTGTCTGGGATTTGAGCAGGCCGAGGTCGCTGCAGCCGCTGTCGATGGCCGAGCAGATCGCGCCTTTGGTGACGTTATGGCAAGAGCACACGGTGGCCGATTCCGGCAACGCGCCAGGGCCCAGGGTCGGCGCGCCGGCGGCGGATGGCAGGATCAGGCTGGCCGGTTCGGATGGCAGTGCGATGCCGTTCTGCATGTATTGCAGCAGGGTGTCGTAGTAGCTGTTGTCGCCCACCAATACGGCGCCGATCACCTGCTTGCCCGAGGCATCCACCACCAGGCGTCGATAGCTGGCGCTGGCTTCGTCGATGAACTGATAGCTGCGGGCGCCGGGGGTGTGGGCATGGGCGTCGCCGATAGAACCCACGTCCACGCCGAGTAACTTGAGTTTGGTCGACATGTCGGCACCCACAAACGGCTCGGCGGTCTGCTTGCAGAGCAGCGCAGCGACGCCTCGGGCCATCTGGTAGCCCGGTGCGACCAGGCCGAACAGGCTGCCGTTCCAAGAGGCACACTCACCAATTGCGTAGATGTTCGGGTCGCAACTCAGGCACTCATCGTTGATCACCACGCCGCCGCGCGGGCCGATGTCCAGGCCCGCCTGCCGCGCCAACGCGTCCTGGGCGCGGATGCCCGCGGAGAACACGATCAGGTCGGTTTCGAGGAACTCGTCATTGGCAAAATTCATGCGGTAACGGTAGTGCTCGCCCGCACTGATGGATTGGGTGGCGCGCGACAAATGCACCCCCACGCCCAACCGCTCGATCTGCGCCTTGAGCGCCAGGCCGCCAAAGTCGTCGAGTTGCACCGGCATCAAGCGCGGCGCGAACTCCACCACATGGGCTTCAAGGCCCAGGCTTTTCAGCGCGTTGGCAGCTTCCAGCCCCAGCAGGCCTCCGCCCACCACCACGCCACGCCGCGCATTGGCGGCGGCCTTGCGGATCGCGTCCAAGTCTTCAAGGGTGCGATACACCAGTCGTGAATCACCTTCGGCGCCGTCGATAGGTGGCACGAACGGATAGGAGCCGGTGGCCAGCACCAGTTTGTCATAGGCGACGCAGCCGTCAGCGGTAATCACCTCGCAGCGGGCGCGGTCAATCTCCAACACCGGCACGCCGAGATGCAGGGTTACACCCGGCGTCTGGTACAACGAGGCGTCGGACAAGGCCAGCGACTCGGCGTCGCGCCCGCTGAAATATTCGGACAGATGCACCCGGTCATAGGCGCGCATCGGCTCCTCGCTGAACACATGCAAACGGTAGTGATCCAGTGCGCCGCGATCGATCAATTGCGCCACACAGTGGTGGCCGACCATGCCATTGCCGACGACGATCAAAGTTTTGAGATTGTTCATATAAAGCACCCGACAAAGCTCATCACGGATTAAAAAAGCAAAAAAAAACGCCTGAAACCTTGCGGTTCCAGGCGTCTTTGCCTGTTCTTATGCGGGTTCGGATCAGGCGACTGCGCCGGATTCTCCGCTATTGCCCCTGGTGTCGATCGTCGTTGACCGAAGTGGGTTGAGGGGGAGCTTGCAGGGTCTGTGCCAAGCCGTCGGATACCCCGCTGCAACGCCGCTGGCGTCGACAACCCACGCTAAAACACCGCCCGCGGCGCCTCCAACTGGTGCGCCCCGCTTCATAAATGTGCACACCCCATCCTCTGCCGAACCGTTTTCTGGGGTGAGCGGACTTGCCCCGCGCCTCGGTCTCAGGAGAGTTGCTGCGCAGCCCGGTGCGGGGCAGGCCCGCTCATCACGACAGGCCGCGTTCCTCAACAAACCGCGCCTTGGACAACCTGGCGCGTGACTTGCTAGGAACACCCCAACCGAGCAGTCAACGCTGACTGCCCTCTCACGACAAAGGCGCCGTGTAATCCCCGTTCTCAACGGAGGGTTGCAAGGCGCCTTTTTTGTTTACGCAGGTTTTAGATGGCCAATCAGAGCATACGCAGTGTGTGTCCCTATTGTGGCGTGGGCTGCGGCATCGTCATGCAGGTAGAAAACAATAAAGTGGTCAAGGTGATCGGCGACACGGCCCACCCCACCAACTTCGGCCGGCTGTGCACCAAGGGCACCACCTGCGGGCAAGCCATCGCCGACTCCGGCCGCATGGAAAACGCATATGTCCGCCAGGCCCGGGAGCATGACCCGGTGCGTATCGGCATAGACAAAGCCATCAGCGAAACCGCGCGCCGCCTGCGCCACATCCTCGACACGCACGGGCCGCAGGCATTGGCGTTCTATGTGTCAGGGCAGATGTCGCTGGAAGCCCAGTACCTGATCAACAAATTGGCCAAGGGCTTCGTACGCACCCACCACATCGAGTCCAACTCTCGGCTGTGCATGGCCAGCGCCGGCAGTGGCTACAAACTCTCCCTCGGCGCCGACGGCCCGCCAGGGTCCTATGAAGATTTCGATCGGGCCGACCTGTTCTTCGTGATCGGCGCAAACATGGCTGACTGTCACCCCATCCTGTTCCTGCGCATGATGGACCGGGTCAAAGCCGGGGCGAAGCTGATCGTGGTCGACCCACGGCGCAATGCCACGGCGGACAAGGCCAACCTGTTCCTGCCGATCAAACCCGGCACCGACCTTGCGCTGCTCAATGGCTTGCTGCACCTGCTGGTGAAAAACGGCCACACCGACCCTGCCTTTATCGCCGCCTTCACCGACGGCTGGGAGGCGATGCCCGCGTTCCTGGAGGACTATTCGCCAGAGCACGTCGCCGTGATCACCGGCCTGGCCGAAGCGGATATCCGCCAAGCCGCCGACTGGATCGGCCAGGCCGCGGAGTGGATGAGCTGCTGGACCATGGGCCTCAACCAGAGCACCCACGGCACCTGGAACACCAACGCCCTGTGCAACCTGCACCTGGCCACCGGCGCCATTTGCCGACCAGGCAGCGGGCCGTTTTCCCTCACCGGTCAACCCAACGCCATGGGCGGGCGCGAAATGGGCTACATGGGCCCTGGGTTACCGGGGCAACGTTCGGTGCTGGTCGAGGCCGACCGCGCCTTTATCGAGGACTTGTGGCAGATCCCCCCTGACAGCCTGCCGCGCCAGGCCGGGGCTGGCACCGTGGCGATGTTCGAACAGATGGCCGCCGGGCAGATCAAGGCCTGCTGGATCATCTGCACCAACCCGGTCGCCAGCGTGCCCAATCGGCAAACCGTCATCAAGGGCCTGCAAACCGCCGAGCTGGTGATCACCCAGGACGCCTTTCTCGACACCGAGACCAACCGTTACGCCGATATCCTGTTGCCCGGCGCGCTATGGGCCGAGGCCGAAGGGGTGATGATCAACTCCGAGCGCAACCTGACATTGATGCAAAAGGCCGTCGACGCCCCCGGCGAAACCTTGCCCGACTGGCAGATCATCGCCAGGGTCGCCAGTGAGATGGGTTTTGCCGAGGCCTTCACTTACGCCTCGGCGTCCGAGGTGTTTGAGGAAATCAAACGCGCCTGGAACCCCAAGACCGGCTACGACATTCGCGGCGCGAGTTACCCGCGCCTGCGGGAGAAGCCGCTGCAATGGCCCTGCGCATCGGACGCTGCAGCGGACCGCAACCCGATCCGCTACGTGGACAAAGGCCCCGTCACCTTCGCCACCGACAACGGCAAAGCCCAGTTCCTCGCCCGACCCCATATGCCGCCGGCGGAACTGCCCGATGAGGCGTTCCCCTTTGTACTCAATACCGGCCGTGTGCAGCACCAATGGCACACCCTGACCAAGACCGGCAAGGTCGCCACCCTGAACAAACTCAACCCCGGCCCCTTCGTCGAATTGCACGCCGAAGACGCCGCCCGCCTGGGCATCAAAGACAAGGACCGGGTTGAAATACGTTCCCGCCGCGGCCACGCGGTGCTGCCCGCCGTGATCACCGACCGCGTGCGGCCAGGCAACTGCTTTGCGCCCTTCCATTGGAACGATGTGTTCGGCGACAACCTGGCGATCAACGCGGTGACCAACGACGCCGTCGACCCGATCTCCTTGCAACCGGAGTTCAAATGCTGCGCCGTCGCCCTGGCCCGCGTTGAGCTGATCGGCCTGCAGTCCCTCGACCGCCCTTCCCCTGTAGCTGAGGACACCGCCATGTCGCGCCTCGACGCCTTCGCCGAAATCGCCGGCATCCGCCACCTGTCAGCGCCGCCACTGAGCGACAGTGAGCGCACCTACCTCGCAGGCTTCCTCAGCGGCCTGCAAGCCAACGCCGCACGCCAGGCCGTCGGCATCCCGACCATGCCCACGAATGCGCCATTGGCGGATGCCTCGCGGCTGTGGCTGAACGGCTTGCTCGGCGCACTGTTCAGCCCTACAGAATCCCTCGCAACCCCCTCCCCGGCCGTCACCTTGTTGTGGGCCTCGCAAACCGGCAACGCCGAGGCCTTGGCCGAACGTTTTGCCAAGCGCCTGCGCGACGCGGGTATCAGCGTGGAACTGAGCGCGATGTCGGACTTCCCGGCGAGCAAACTGGCGAGCACCCACACCCTGGCGTTGATCAGCAGCACCTTTGGCGACGGCGACCCACCGGACAACGGTGAAGGTTTCTGGCACAGCCTCAGCACCGCCGAGACGCGCCTGGAGTCGCTGCGCTTCGCGGTGCTGGCCCTGGGCGATCCGAATTACGACCAGTTCTGCAACCACGGCAAACAACTCGACCAACGCCTGCTGGAACTGGGCGCCACCCGCCTGCTGGAACGCGTCGACTGCGATACCGAATTTGAAGCGCTGGCCGATGCCTGGCTGGTGCGCTTCCAGCAAACCCTCACCCCGGCAAAACCCGTCGCACTCGCCACACCCGCGGGTAAAACCAAGCTGTATGGTTCACGCCTGCTGCTTAACCGCCAGCTCAACCCGCTGAGCGCCCACAAGGAAACCCGCCAGTTCGCCCTGGACCTGGCCGACTCCGGGCTGACTTATGAAGCCGGCGATGCGCTGGGCGTACGGCCACGCAACTGCCCCGAACTGGTCAACGAACTGCTCGACCTCACCCGCTTGAAGGCCAGTACCTGCGTGAACATCGACACGTTCGGCGACGTGCCCCTGCAACAGGCCCTCACTCAGCACTTCGAAATCGCCCGGCCCAGCAGCGACACCCTCGCTTTCATCGCCGAGCGCAGCGCCAACCCTGGCCTCAAGCACTTGCTCAACCCCGAACATAAGGCCGAACTGAATGACTGGCTGTGGGGCCGGCAACTGGCGGATGTGCTACAGGAATACCCCATCGAGTGTTCGGCGGATGAGCTGCTGGGCACGCTCAAACGCCTGCAACCGCGCCTGTATTCAATCGCATCAAGCGCCAAGGCCCACCCCCATGAAGTGCACCTCACCGTGGCTGCCGTGCGGTATGGCAAGCGTAAGGGTGTGTCCTCGACCTTCCTGGCCGACCGTGTCGGCGACGGCGAAGTGCCGCTGTTCGTGCAGCCCTCCAAACACTTCCGCACACCCACTGACGGCGACGTGCCGATGATCATGATTGGCCCCGGTACAGGAATCGCCCCATTCCGTGCGTTCTTGCAGGAGCGTCGCGCGCTGGGTCATCAGGGTCGCAACTGGTTGTTTTTCGGCGAACAGCACGCGGCCAGTGATTTCTACTACCAGGATGAACTGCAAGGCATGCAACGCGACGGCCTGCTCAGCCATTTGAGCCTGGCGTTTTCCCGCGACCAGGCGCAAAAGGTCTACGTGCAGGACCGCATCCGCGAACAGGGTGCCGAGCTGTGGCGCTGGTTGCAGGATGGCGCCAAGCTGTACATCTGCGGCGATGCCAGCCATATGGCGAAAGATGTCGACCAGGCCCTGCGCCACGTCGCGCAAACCCACGGCGGGCTTGGCGTTGAGGGTGCCGTGGATTACTGGCGTCAGCTGAGTGAGCAGAAGCGTTATTTGCGTGATGTGTACTGATTGGATACAGAACAATAAGCACTTTGTATTGTGTACAAAAAACCCTAAAGATTTACCGGCTACGGGCCGAAACAGCAGTGATAGCAAATCGCCGCAAGCCTGCTACAGGCGCGCGACGATTTGGCCGCCCTTCACGCTGATGGTCGTCTCGATGAAAATAAAAAATAAGCTGGTACTCGCCTTTGTCTCGGTTGCTTTCATTCCGGTAAGCCTGGTGGCCGTGATTTCAGTCATGAACGCACGAACCGAAGCGGTGGATCAGTTCATCGACGGCAGCACCCGGGAAATCCGCCAGATCGATGGCAACATCCGCCAATTCTTCGACGGCACGCTGCAGAACGTCGATCAGATGGCCACCGATTCTGTATACACCTCCGTCAACACACTGAAGAACTATCAGCCCGCGGACGCGGCCAGCCAGCCCATGCCCGCCGAAGCGCAAACGGTGGTCGAGCGCTTCGCGCGCTATGGCGCCACACACCCAGCAGCAGCGATCCTGTCCATCGGCCTGGAAGACGGCACCTACGCCAAATGGCCGGATGACCCGCAACTGGCCAAGTACGACCCACGCACCCGGCCCTGGTACAAAGCAGCCATGGCCAGCCCCGGCAAGACCGTGCGCACCCCCGCGTATTACTACGACAAAGACGACGTCGCCCTGGTGGGCACCGCGCGCGCCCTGCTGGAAAACGGCAAGGCCAAGGGCGTATTCGTGGTCAGCGTCTCGCTGAAAAACCTCACCGAACTGGTCAAGAGCATCAAGTTGGGCGAAAGCGGCTACGTGATGCTGGTCGAAGACGGCGTGGTGCTGGTGGACCCGCGCAACGCCGCGCACAATTTCAAGCCGCTCAAGGACCTGGGCGCGGCCTATGCACAGTTGGCCGAGACACCACAGGGCTCCACTGACGTGGTGATCGACGGCGTGCACTACATGGCCAACGTGTGGACGTCCCCCGGTCTAGGCTGGCGTTATATCGGGCTGATCGAACACCGTGAAGTCATGGCCGAAGCCACACGCATGACCTACCTCACCGCCCTTATTGTCGGTGTGCTGGTGCTGATCTTCGGACTGATCGCGGCGGCCTTCTCCAAGGTTATCGTCAAGCCTATCGGGCAGGTCAGCACCGGCTTGCAGTCCATTGCCCAGGGTGAAGGCGACTTGCGCCACGAACTGCAGGTCCAGGGCAAGGATGAAACCGCCGAACTCGCGGGCTGGTTCAACAAGTTTCTCGCGGCGATCCGTCAACTGATCCAACACATCGGCGCGGCCTCGGCCAATTTGCAGAACGCCTCCAAGGTCAACAGTGAGGTGGCGCACAATATGAATGAGGCGGCCGGACGCCAGCGTGAGGCGGTCGAGCTTGTATCCACTGCGTTCAACGAGATGGTCGCCACTGCCAACGAAGTCGCACGGTCCTGCAGCGGCGCGGCGGAATCCGCCGAGAACGGGCACCGTCGCGTGGCCGAGGGCAAGCAGCAGATCGAAGTCACCACCGATAACGTCAACCGCCTGGGGCGCCGCCTGACGGAATCATCCCAGGCCATGGTCGAACTGGAAGCCGGCAGCCGCAGCATCAACCAGATCCTCGGCACCATCCGTGCGATTGCCGAACAGACCAACCTGCTGGCGCTCAACGCGGCTATCGAGGCCGCCCGTGCCGGTGATCAGGGCCGTGGTTTTGCGGTGGTGGCCGACGAAGTGCGCGCCCTGGCCAAACGCACCTCCGACTCCACCGGCGAAATCGAACAACTGCTCGGCACCCTGGAAAACAAGACCCAGGAAGTCACGCAAAAGATGGGCAGTTGCCTGGACCTGTCGCGGGCCAGCGTGTCGTCCATCGAAAGCGCGCGGGACAGCTTTGAAGGCATCCAGACGTCGGTCAACGAAATCCGCGACCAGAACCTGCAAATCTCCGCCGCCGCCGAGGAACAACACAGCGTGGCGGAAGAGATCAATCGGCACATCCAGCAGATCTACGACGAGGCCCGCCTGGTGGAAAGCCTGGCCAACTCGGCGCAGGACGATTCGGGGCGGTTGTCCAACCTCTCGGATGAGTTGAATGGGCTGGTGGGACGGTTCAAGTCGTAGGACCCGTGTGGTTTGGTTATACCAGCGAGCACCCGTAGCACTACGCTCGCTGTGAAACTATCCAGCTCAGAAAGGCCTGAAGTCGGACGGAGAATTTTTCACCATCGGCACTCGGGTTGCGGGCTTCAAACAGGAAGAACGCCACCTGAATCATCATCGTCGGATGCCCCTGGACGAACAGCGCAACGTGCTCTTCGAGTGTCTGCGGCCACGTAGCCGCATCGGGCGAACGGAATACATGGGTCGCCCTGATCAACTTGCGTGACGCTTCACGCTGCCAGCGAAGCCGCTCCAATTCGCTGTCGGCGCCTGCGATGCGTGTGAGGTAGTCGGTCAAAACCTTTTCGAAGTCACCGTTCATGGCCAAGGCAATTTCCACGGAAGGCCGAAACCGCTCAACGTGCAGCGCAAGGTCCTCCCCCCACACGCATCGGCAATGGTGCTTGAGCCAGAATCCCCAGCTGTTCAGGTTTTCGGCCGCCACTACTTCCCCACGGCTGCCAATATCGAAATCGACCTTGGTGACTTGCGAATGCCGGCGCTCCAGGTCGCGCCGGATTGCTTCCAACCGTTCCAGTACCTGTGAAGTCGGCGGCTGGCGCAGCACCAGCGTGAGATCAAGATCGGAAACACCAGGGACGGCATCACCGCGCGCCACACTGCCATAGAGGTAGATGCCCTCCACTCCTAGCTCTTCGTGCGAGAGCGCGGTGCAGGCATCTTCAAGCAATGACTGAAACTCGCTCTGCACGGGCGTTTCTGGGATTGTGAGGATAAAACCTTCGGCGTCGACGCCGTTAAAATGCGTTGCACTCACGAACGAAGCACCTCAATCCCCCCTCCTCCCACGCGAACGTTGATTGGCCCGAGGCGATCGTGCCGCACAATAGCTGCAGGGTTGGCATGGTTGCAGGCTCCCTCACTGAACTGAACGTCGCTTGAAATGCTCATAAAACGCCCACGCTGCCACATTCTTGTCCTTGGACTCCAGCATGATGTCGAAGCGATCGAAAAACTGCAGCGCGTAGTCGTTGGTCCAGCGGTTCCACATTTGCGCGCTGTGGGCGTACAGGTCGCGCTTGGCGACCACCTTCAACAGCGCATCCATTTCCAGTTTGTGCTCGGCGTCGAAACCGAGCGCCTGCAAGACTTCCTGGGGCTGAGAGTAATGCATGGTAGGGCGCACACCGCGCCAGCTTTCAATCACGCGGGCGACCCGTTCCGAGTGCGGGTCGATGTACTCGTTTTCATTGATCCAGCAATGATGGATATCCAGCACCACCGGCGCCAGGTCGGCAACTTGCAGGCAATGGTCGAGGCCATAGGATTTTTCGTCGTTCTCGAAGGTGATGCAGTTGCGCGCCACTTCCGACAGCCGCGCCCACACCGCGCGAGTGCCTTCCACACCCAGGCGACCGGCGATATGCACGTTGCACTTGAGGTCCTGGAAGCGCTGGCCGTAGCCCATCATGCGGATCATGTCGGCGTGGTATTCAAACTCGGCCAGGCTGTTTTCCACCACACCGGGGTTCTCCGAACCGAGCACGCAGTACTGGCCGGGGTGGAACGACAGGCGGATATCCGACGCGCGCGCCAGCTCGCCAATGGCGGCGAAGCCTTCCTCCAATTGACGCTCGATGGCCGGGTCTGTGTACACGGCGGCGACTTTTGGGTGGCTGTAAAACGGCAGCAAATCGCTGCTCAGGCGCAGCATGCGCAAGGTCGGCGGCAGTTCGGCGACATAGGCCAGCAAGCGCAATTGGGCGGCCAGGTTGTGAGTGACCACTTCCACCAGCTTGTCGCGGGCCACTTGCGGCGTGACGCTGTCCATCCAGCGCAACGTGGTGGTGCGCGGATTGAAGGGACCCTCGATCAACTTCAGGGCACTGGCGGACAGCAGGCGCTCGGGATGTCGGTACTGGCACGCAAAGCCGATGCGGGGGTGGGTCATGGAGGCGCCTGGCGAAAGCAAAGAATGGAATGATACGGCGTTAGGCCGGCGCCGCCCTAGAGGGTTCCCACTATTTCGAAACGTTTCACGCTGAACTTTCTCACACACGCTGCGTTCACTTCTTATGCGCTGCCCCGTCCAGGGGCGTTGTACAACAAGGAGCCGCCCCCCTATGACTACCCTTCCCGCCTACCGATACGCACCCGGGCCGCTGCATGCGACCTTGCTCGCCGGCACCGTGCCGTTGTTTCTCGGTGCCTTGCTCAGCGACATTGCTTACACCCAGACCTACCAGATTCAATGGGCCAACTTCTCGGCCTGGCTGATTGCCGGTGCACTGGTATTCGCAGGCTTTGCGTTTTTGTTTGCGCTGGTCAACCTGCTCCGTGCCGAACGCAAGGCCGGGCAACCCACACGATATGTCCTGTTGCTGCTGGCCACCTGGATACTCGGCCTGGTCAATGCCTTCCAACACGCCAAGGACGCCTACGCTTCGATGCCCGGCGGCCTGATCCTGTCGGCCATTGTCTTGCTGCTGACGTTGGCGGCCACCTGGACCGGCCTGCGCTCGGGAGGTGTTAAATGAAAACGTCCAGCACCCTGACCCTATTAAGCGCTGCGCTGCTGCTGACCGCATGTGGTGGTGAAGGCGACAAGACCCAGGCCCGCGGCCCCGATCCCAAGTTGCCGGAACAGCAAAGCAGCCTGCTACCCAGCATGAAGATTGCCGAGCCCGCCCCCTGGGGCGAACAGAAACCCAAGGTGCCGCAAGGCTACAGCGTCACCGCCATCGCCACTGACCTGGCCATCCCGCGCCAGACCCTGGTGCTGCCCAACGGCGACATCCTCGTTGCCGAAGGCCGTGGCGGCAGCGCGGCCAAGCTCAAGCCCAAGGATGTGATCGCCAGCCTGATCAAGGCCGAAGGCAACACCAAGGTCAAGAGCGGCAACCGCCTGACGTTGCTGCGTGACGCCGATGGTGACGGCACCTATGAACTCAAGACCGTGTTCGCCGAAAACCTCAACGCGCCATACGGCCTGGCATTTGCCAACGGCAAGCTCTACGTGGCCAACCAGGATGCACTGGTGAGTTTCGACTACGCCGACGGCCAGACCAAGGCCGCTGGCCCACCCACCAAGGTCACCGACCTGCCGGCGCAGATCAACCACCACTGGACCAAGTCCCTGGCGGTGAGTGCTGACGGCAGCCAGCTCTACGTGGGTATCGGCTCCAACAGCAACATCACCGAACGTGGCATGGAAGTGGAGATCGATCGCGCGATGGTCTGGCAGATCGACGCCGCAACCGGCGCGCACAAGCCTTATGCAACGGGCCTGCGCAACCCGACAGCGCTGACCCTGCAGCCTGACACCGGTCAACTGTGGACCGTTGTGAACGAACGCGACGAACTGGGCCCCGACCTGGTGCCGGACTACCTGACCTCCGTGCGTGAAGGCGCGTTCTACGGCTGGCCGTACAGCTACTGGGGCCAGAATGTCGACCCGCGCGCCCAGCCACAGAACCCGGCCAAGGTTGCCGCCGCGATCAAGCCGGATTACAGCCTGGGCTCCCACGTGGCAGCCCTTGGCGTGGACTTCTCTATCCCCGAAATGGGCGAGCAGTTTGCAGACGGCGTATTCGTCGGTGAACACGGCAGTTGGAACCGCGACAACCCGGTGGGCTACAAAGTGATCTTCGTGCCGTTCAGCAACGGCAAACCGTCCGGCGAGCCGATCGACTTCGCCACCGGCTTTCGCGGCGACGACGGCAAGACCCGTGGGCGCCCGGTCGGCGTGACGGTGGATCCGAAAGGTGCGCTGATCATCGCCGATGACTTGGCCAATACCATTTGGCGGGTGACACGTAACCGCTAAGCAAACCGTTTGACATGGTTGCCTGAAGCGACAATATAATTGCTTCAGGCAACTATTCGAGCATTTCAGCATGTCCACTCCCTTGCTTGTCGAACGCGCCGGCATCGTGCGCAGTTTCAATCGCTTCTACACCCACCAGATCGGCGTACTGCAGGAACACCTGCTGCAAAGCGACTATTCGCTCACCGAAATCCGCGTGATGTACGAATTGTCTACCCGCGGCGATCTCACCAGCGCGGACCTGTGTCAGATGCTCAGCCTCGACGCGGGCTACTTGAGCCGATTGACCAGTGGCTTCGAAAAGAAGGGCCTGATCCAGAAAGTCCGCTCCGCTACCGATGCACGGGCGGTGCAACTGCATCTCACCGACCACGGCCGTGCGGTGCTGAAGCCCCTGGAACAGCAGACCCAGAACGAAGTCATCACCCTGCTCGAGAACTTGCCTGAACCACAACAGCGGCAACTCACCGACGCCATGAAACGCATCCAGGCCCTGCTGCAAGGCACGGCGCCCAACTACCTGCTGCGCGATCCTCAACCCGGCGACATGGGCGTGGTGGTGCAGCAACAAACCGCGTTGTATGCCCGTGAATACGGTTGGAACTGGGAGTTCGAAGCGCTGGTGGCGGAGACTGTCGCCAAATACCTGAGGGCGTTTGATCCCACCTGCGAGCGTTGCTGGATCGCGGAAAAAGACGCTGAAGTGGTGGGTTCGGTGTTCGTGATCCGCCACGACGACACCACGGCCAAGCTGCGCATGCTTTACGTGGATGCCAGCGCGCGGGGCATGGGTATCGGCCAACGGCTGGTGGATGAGTGCGTACGCTTTGCCCGGCAGGTCGGCTACCAGCGCATGCAGCTGTGGACGGTGGACGTCCTCAGCGATGCGCGCAAGCTCTATCAGAAAGCCGGGTTCGAATTGGTCGAGGAAGAAACGATGGACAGCTTCGGCAAATCCCTGGTCAGCCAGACCTGGGCGCGTGCGTTGTGAAAGAGGCCCGCGCCGTTGCGGCGCGGGACATCGGACCTTACAGGTCAGTGATTTCCTTGTGACGCGGCACCAGTGTCTTCATCACACTCCAGGCCACCAAGTAGGCCAGCGCGCAGATGGCGAACATGATCATGTAGCCGGTGTGGATGTCACCGACCGACTTGTAGTAGTCGAACACCCAACCGCCGATCTTGGTCATTACCACGCCGCCCAGGCCGCCGGCCATGCCGCCGATACCGACCACCGAGGCCACGGTTTTCTGCGGGAACATGTCCGACACGGTGGTGAAGATGTTGCATGACCACGCCTGGTGCGCCGAGGCGCCCACGCCGATCAGCAATACCGGCACCCAGAAGCTGATGTAGCCCAACGGCTGTGCCAGCAACACCACCAGCGGGAACAGCGCGATCACCAGCATGGCTTTCATGCGGCCATCGTAGGGTGCATCACCGCGCGCCATGAAGTAGCTGGGGAACCAGCCGCCGCCGATGCTGCCGACCATCGTCATGCTGTACAGCACCGCCAGCGGCATGACGATATCGGCGCCTTTCATGCCGTATTGCGCCGACAGGTAGGTGGGCAGCCAGAACAGGAAAAACCACCACACGCCGTCCGTCATGAACTTGCCGAAGGCAAACGCCCAGGTCTGACGGTAGGTGAGCAACTTGAACCAGGAGACTTTCTTTTCCGGGGCGCCGGCCGGCGCTGGGGTGAAGGGCTGCACGGTCTGATCACTGCGGATATACGCCAGTTCTTCGGGCGACAGGCGTTTCTGCTCCTCCGGCTTCTGGTAAAGCGCGATCCACACCACAACCCACACGAAGCCCAGGCCGCCGATCACGATAAACGCCGCTTCCCACCCCCACAGACCGGCAATCAACGGCACGCAGATCGGCGCCAGGATTGCGCCGACGTTGGCACCGGAGTTGAAGATACCCGTGGCCAGCGAGCGTTCCTTTTTGGGGAAATACTCAGCAGTCGCCTTGATCGCAATCGGGAAGTTGCCCGCTTCGCCAATCGCCAGTACCGCACGGGACAACATGAAACCGGCAATCGACACCGGGATCACCGCCAGGCCAATCGCACCACTGATGGCCGCAATGCCCTCGCCCATGGGCACCGAGAACGCATGCATGATGGCGCCCGTGGACCAGATGGCGATTGCCACCACATAAGCCGCCTTGGTGCCGATCTTGTCGACAAAGCGCCCGGCAAACAGCATGGAGATCGCGTAGACGAACTGGAACACAGCCGCAATGTTCGCGTAGTCAGTGTTGCTCCAGCCAAATTGCGTCGACAACTGAGGCGCCAGCAAGCTGAGCACCTGGCGATCGAGGTAGTTGACGGTGGTCGCGAAAAACAGCATCGCGCAGATGGTCCAGCGATAGTTGCCTACAGCTTGGCCAACGCGGTGCGCGTTGATGGGCTCGTTCAAGTTCATGGCATCACTTTTTATTTTTGTTAGATAGGACATATGTAACGTCATATGTCGTCGTACAACTGTGGCTTTTATATCGGGACGCCTGAACGCTGTCAATCTGAAAGATTGCCGCTTATCCCGGTATTGCGTGGGTATTTGAAATATCAGGAAAAATCAGTTGTAGGATGACAAATCCGAAAAACCAGGCTTGGTGCCTTCCCCGGCACATCATCGAGCACGCCGAAACGCTGCATGCCGATCTTTTCCAATACGCGGATTGATGCCCCATGGTCCGGTCGCACCAGGCCGAACACCTCGCCCAGGCCGAGCGTCTGGAATGCCAGCGCCAAGGCATCACGGCCCAACTCGGTGGCGTAGCCCTGCCCCCAGGCTTGCACCGCAAAACGGTACCCCAGGTTGATACGCCGTTCGGCCAGGTAGTCGAGCGGCGCGATTCCACCAAAGCCTATGATGTGATGCGGCGTTTCAGTGCGTGCAATCGCCCACCAGCCGTAGCCCTGGGTGGCCCATTGTTCAAGCCATTTATCCAGCAAGCGTTGCGCCCCCTCAAGACTGGCGATGGGGCCAGAGGGGTTGAACACATTGGTCTGCGGATCGCCGTAGATCGCGAACAATCGCTGCACGTCGCACGCTTGGGGTGGGCGGTAGATCAGGCGTGACGCGACGGCCGACATACGGATTACTCCCCTGTGAATCTGTAAAGTTCAAGCTTTCTGCAAAAAAACGCAAATAGAGCTGAATTATTTCATGTCCGCTTGTATCTGAACTGACAGAGCGGTGCCATCGCAACGATGGCACCTCCCCTGTTCTGCTTTAGAGTGCTCCGCATGAAATTACGTAAGAAAAGCGTCAAGCCCATCGGATTGAAAGACATCACCATCGTCGACGACACCAAGGTGCGCAAGGCAATCACCGCCGCAGCCTTGGGTAACGCCATGGAATGGTTCGACTTTGGCGTCTACGGTTTTGTCGCCTATGTGCTGGGCAAGGTGTTCTTCCCGGACGCCTCACCCAGCGTACAAATGATCGCCGCACTCGGCACCTTCTCCGTGCCGTTCCTGATCCGCCCACTGGGTGGCCTGTTCTTCGGCGCACTGGGCGATAAGTACGGGCGGCAGAAGGTCCTTGCCGCGACCATCGTGATCATGTCCCTGAGCACCTTCGCCATCGGCCTGATCCCCTCCTACGCCTCTATTGGCATCTGGGCGCCGATTTTGCTGTTGCTGTGCAAAATGGCCCAGGGTTTCTCGGTAGGGGGTGAATACACCGGCGCGTCAATCTTCGTCGCCGAGTATGCCCCGGACCGCAAGCGCGGCTTTCTCGGCAGTTGGCTCGACTTCGGCTCCATCGCCGGTTTCGTGCTGGGCGCGGGCGTGGTGGTGCTGATTTCCAGCATCCTGGGCGAAGCCGACTTCGAGTCGTGGGGCTGGCGCCTGCCGTTCTTCCTTGCCCTGCCGTTGGGCATCATCGGCCTGTACCTGCGTCATGCGCTGGAGGAAACCCCAGCCTTCCAGCAGCACATGGACAAAATGGAGCAAGGTGACCGCGAAGGCCTGACACACGGCCCCAAAGTCTCGTTCAAGGAAGTCGCGACCAAGCACTGGCGTAGCCTGTTGACCTGCATCGGGATTGTTGCGGCGACCAACGTGACCTACTACATGTTGCTCACCTACATGCCGAGCTACCTGTCGCACAACCTGCACTACAAAGAAAACAGCGGCGTACTGATCATCATCGCGATTATGGTCGGCATGCTGTTCGTGCAGCCTTTCATTGGTTTTATCAGCGACAAGATCGGCCGCAAGCCCTTCATCATTGCCGGCAGTATCGGCCTGTTGTTCCTGTCCATCCCGGCGTTCATGCTGATCACCAGCGGCAAGATCGGCCTGATCTTCGCCGGTTTGCTGATCCTCGCCGTGATCCTCAACTTCTTCATCGGCGTGATGGCTTCGACGTTGCCGGCAATGTTCCCCACCCACCTGCGCTATAGTGCGCTGGCCAGTGCGTTCAACGTGTCGGTACTGATCGCCGGCCTCACCCCGACCGCCGTGGCCTGGCTGGTGGAAAGCACCAACGACCTGTACATGCCCGCCTACTACCTGATGGTGTTTGCCGTGGTCGGCCTGATCACCGGCCTGACCATGAAGGAAACCGCCAACAAGCCGCTGCGTGGCGCCGCACCGGCGGCTTCGGACATGGAAGAAGCCAAGGAATTGCTGCAGGAACATCACGACAACATCGAGCAGAAGATCGAAGACATCGATGCCGAGATTGCCGAGTTGGAAGCCAAGCGCAAGAACCTTGTAGAGCAGCATCCGCGCATCAATTAAAACCTGAACATACAGGGTGGCCCTGGCCACCCTGCCATTGGAGTGTCACCCATGGTTCCAAGCGTCACCGCTTCGCAGTCCTTACTCAGCGCAAACGAACGCGCCGCTATCGCCGAAATAGAAGCCACCACCAGCATCCTGCAATTGGTCACCCGCCTGACCGGGATGCGCTTCGCCGGCATCGCCAAATTCACCGACCTGGAATGGGTGGTGTGTTCAGTCCATGACACCATCGACTTGGGCATCCATGTCGACGACGTGCTCGCCCTGGAAACCACCCTGTGCAGCGAGTTCTGCATCAACCCGCAAACCTTGTTCATCCCGCAGATCAGCCAGAACGGCCGCTACGCCGCCCGCCCGGTGGTCAAGCAATTCGCCATCGAGAGTTACGCCGGCGCCCCGATCTTTCTGCCCGATGGCCGCCTTTTTGGCGCGCTGTGTGCGCTCGATTCCAGGGCGATGCTGTTTGAAGACCCCAACCTGCCAGAAACCCTGAGCCTGTTTGCGCGACTGATCGGCTGCATATTCTTTGCTAATTTGACGTCCGATCATTGACCGGCGTACTCACGGCTGAACTGCGAAGGGCGTTCATAGCCCACCTTGAACGCCACGCTGGATCAATGGTGCTAGCACGGGGCTGGCTTCAGGCTCATCGAGCAGCGCCGCCAGGCGCGCGAACGACGCCAGCATGCCATCGGTCGCCGTGGCTGGCAGCACGCGCCAGCGGTCTCAATATTTTCCCGGCGCAGCCGATAGCACGTGATACCCCCTGACTTGCAGCGACGCCCTGCGGGAAACAATGCCGAACTCTCTCGCTCCTATCGTCCGCTCACTGTCCGATCGCACCAGCCTGTCGCTGGCGCGCACCTCACTCTTCAGGTTCATGGCCTTGCTGGCCGTGGTCTTTGCAGCCGCCGCTTACTCGCTGATTTTCCTTGCCCAAGAACTGGACCGCTCCGAGCAGGTTGAAAGCGCGTTCTACACCCGTAGAGCCGTGCAGTCTCTGGAAAAATCCCTGCGGGTGACCGTCAAGGACTACGCCTTCTGGAGTGATGCCTACCGGCACCTGCACGTGAAAGTGGACGACGATTGGGCCTTTGTCCGGGGCAACATCGGCGCGTCGCTGTTCGACGACTTCGGCTTTCAAGGCCTGTTCGTGGTCGACGACGCCAACCGCACGGTGTATACCGTCGTTGACGGCCAATTGCAGACAGTCGAACTCACCCAGTGGCTCGGCGGGCCCATCACTGGAATTATCGAGCAGGCTCGCGCCGGTGCAGACAGCGAGACATCCGCCACGACCTTTATCAACGTGCGCGGCAGCCCTGCTTTGGTGGCCGCCGCCGCCATCACCCCCGGCACCGACCCCACGGTGTTGCCCGACGGCCGACCGGCGTCGGTGCTGATCTTTGTCGACATCCTCGACAGCGCAAAACTGACAGCGATCGGCGATGAATTCGGCGTGGACAAACTGCACATCGCTACCCCCGATGAAATCGGCAAGACCTTGCTCTTGCCCCTCGGCGACAACGGTGCGGCCGGCAGCCTGCACTGGGAGCCGGCTCGCCCCGGTTTGCGCCTGATGGGTGTAGGCCTGCCCTTGTTGGGCCTGGCTGCGTTGCTGGTGTGCTTGATGTCTTGGGTCATTTCGCGCCGCACGACGGCGGCCGCGCTCGCCCTGGACGCCAGCCATTCCTCGCTGCAGAACAGCCAGAATGCCCTGGCCACCAGCGAAGCACGTTTTCGCGATGTGGTGGAAGCCAGTTCCGATTGGGTCTGGGAAATCGACGGCGACTGGCGCTTTACCTACCTGTCGGAACGCTTCGAAGGTGTGACCGGGCTGGTGCGCGATGCCTGGATCGGCGCCACGATAAACGATTTGCTGGAAACCGAAACCGGCCTGCTGTCCCAGTGGCTCAGCGCACCTGGGCGTCGCCCGGATATCAGCGTGCAGTGTCGTTACGTCGATGCACTGGGGCTGGAACGCAGCACCCGGCTGTCCGCACGGCAGATGCCGTGTGGCGGGTTTCGCGGCACCGCCACCGATGTGACGGAAGAAGTCGAAGCCCGTCGACGCATCGAGTTCTTGTCCCAGCATGACGCCCTCACCGGGCTGCCCAATCGCACGCGGCTGCAAGCGTTCCTGGAAGGCAAGTTCAAGGCCATGCCCACCTCGGAGCAGCCCCTGGTCATGCTCAGCCTGGACCTCGATCGATTCAAGCCGGTCAATGACCTGCTTGGACACGCTGCTGGTGATCGGGTGCTCAACGAAGTGTCTTCCCGACTGGCCGACTGCGTACGCCATGGCGATCTGGTCGCCCGTATTGGCGGTGATGAGTTTGTATTGATCCTGACGGATGCAGGTACGCAAGACGAAGTCGAAATCCTGTGCAAGCGCCTGATCGAATCCATAGAGCGCACGATCAGAATCGACGAGCAAGAGGTGTTCGTCAGCGCCAGCATCGGGATCGCCATCGCCCCCAACGATGCCCGCGAGGCCGCGGAACTGCTGCGCTACGCTGACATAGCCCTGTACGAAGCCAAAGCGGCAGGCCGTAATACCTGGCGGTTCTACTCCGGCGACATGAACGCGCGGATCATCGAACGTCGACGCCTGGAGAGCGATCTGCGCTACGGCATCAAGCACGGCGAGCTGCGCTTGTATTTCCAGCCGCGCTATCGCATCGCCGACGGGCAAATGGTAGGCGCCGAAGCCTTGGTGCGCTGGCAGCATCCTGTGCGTGGGCTGATTGCACCTGACACCTTCATCCCGATTGCCGAAGAATCGGGGCTGATCCTGGCGTTGAGCGACTGGGTACTCGAAACCGCCTGCGCGTGCGCTGCCCAATGGCCGGAACATCTGTTTGTCTCGGTGAACCTGTCACCCACCGAGTTCAAGCGGGGCAACCTGGTGGAGCGCACACGCCAGGCACTGGCGGTCTCCGGTATCGACCCGGCGCGAGTGGAACTTGAAATCACCGAAAGCGTCATGCTTGAAGATGCCAGCGGCGCACTGGAGGTCATGCACACGCTCAAGCGCTTGGGCCTACGCATCGCCATGGATGATTTCGGCACCGGCTACTCATCCCTGAGCTATCTGCGGGCGTTCCCATTCGATGGTTTGAAGATCGACCGCAGCTTCCTGACCCGCCTGGAAGAAAGCGACGATGACAAGGCAATCATCCACGCGATTGTCGGTCTGGGCCGAGCCCTGGCCCTGACGGTGACAGCCGAAGGCATCGAAACCGCTGAGCACTTGGCAATGCTCAAGAGCGTGGCGTGTGAAGAGGGCCAAGGCTATTTCCTCAGCCGACCGCTGGACTTCGACGGGTTCAACGGCCTGCTGGACCTGCACGCCAACGTCACGCAGGGTGCTACCTGAAGAAATGACTCGGCGTCTTGCCGAACTGCTTCTTGAACATGCTGGTAAAGGCGCTCGGGCTTTCATAGCCCAGCTCCAGGGCGATATCGATCACCTTCTCCCCCACCGCAATGCGCTCCAACGCCAGCAGCAAGCGCGCCTGCTGGCGCCACTGGCCGAAGGTCATGCCGGTTTCCTTGCGGAACAGGCGCTGGATGGTTTTCTGGTCCAGGCTCAGGCGCTCACTCCAATGCGCCACAGTCGAAGCGTCACCCGGTTCATCTTGCAACGCGAGGCAGATGCGCTGCAGGCGCGGGTCGGCGGGCTGGGGCAAAGACAGTGGCAATGCGGGCAGGATGGCGAGTTCGTCAAGGATCAGGTGCATGATCCGCGCGTCCCGCGAGTCCTCGGCGTACGGCGGTTTCAGGCTCACCGACGCCTTGATCAGCTCGCTCAGCAACGGCGAGATGCTCACGGTCTTCGGCTCGCCGGGCATGTTCGGGAAGCGATCCGGGCGCACAAACACGCTGCGCATTTTCAGGGTGCCCACGCAACGCAGGGAATGCACCTGCCCGGCGGGCATCCAGATCCCGCGATTGGGCGGCACCGTCCATTGGTTGAGCGCCGAGTACACCACCATCACGCCTTCGATGGCATAGAGCAGTTGGTGCTTCTCGTGGCTATGCTCGGGGATCACCCAGTTTTCCGGGTAATCCGTGGCGGAACTGATGACCGCCCAGGCGCCTTCATTGATTTCCTGGAGGAATTCGTTCAGTGGTTTAATCATTTCGCCCTTTTTGCGATAGTTGTCGCCCGAATTACGCGAGACAGGCATTCCTGACGAATCTAGCATGAACGCCGAATCATTTTGTAATGGATGGCCGCCTTAAGAAGTGGCCGCCTCTGATTAGCTGCCTTGTATGGAATGCCTGCATGTCGACCCTCACTGCGTCACCCGCCGCTGCAACCACGACACCCCAAGCCAGCCCCTTGGTCATGCGTATCCTCGGCGCCTGCGCCCTCGCGCATTTGATCAATGACCTGATCCAGGCCGTGCTGCCGTCGATCTACCCGATGCTCAAGGCCAACTACGGCCTGTCGTTTACCCAAGTGGGCCTGATCACCCTGACCTTCCAACTGACCGCCTCGCTGCTGCAGCCATGGATCGGCTACCACACCGACCGCCACCCAAAACCATGGCTGCTGCCGGCGGGTATGGTGTGCACCCTGATCGGCATTCTGATGCTGGCGTTTGTCGGCAGCTTCCCGGCGATTCTGCTCGCTGCCGGCTTGGTCGGCGTTGGCTCGTCGACCTTCCACCCGGAAACCTCCCGCGTCGCGCGCCTGGCCTCCGGCGGGCGCTACGGCCTGGCGCAGTCGACGTTCCAGGTCGGCGGCAACACCGGCAGCGCCTTGGGCCCGTTGCTCGCGGCGGCGATCATCATTCCCTACGGCCAGGGCCATATCGCCTGGTTCGGGCTGTTTGCGGTGTTCGCCATCCTTGTGCTGTACGGCCTGAGTCGCTGGTACCGCCACCACCTCAACCTGTTCAAGCTCAAGCAAGGCGGCAAAGCCACCCACGGCCTGTCCAAAGGCCGCGTGACCTTTGCCCTGGTGGTGCTGGCCGTGCTGGTGTTCTCCAAATACTGGTACATGACCAGCCTGACCAGCTACTTCACGTTCTACCTGATCGAGAAATTCCAGCTGTCGGTTTCCAGCTCCCAGATGTACCTGTTTCTGTTCCTCGGCGCCGTGGCCGTCGGCACCTTTGCGGGCGGCCCGATCGGCGACAAGATCGGCCGCAAGAAAGTCATCTGGTTCTCCATCCTCGGCGCCGCGCCGTTCACCCTGGCCCTGCCCTACGTCGACCTGTTCTGGACGGCGGTGCTGAGTGTGGTGATCGGCTTTATCATCGCGTCGGCCTTCTCGGCCATCGTGGTGTATGCCCAGGAACTGGTGCCCGGCAACGTGGGCATGATCGCCGGGGTCTTCTTCGGCCTGATGTTCGGCTTCAGCGGGATCGGTGCGGCGTTGCTCGGTTTGCTCGCCGATACCCACGGTATCGAGTACGTGTACAAACTGTGCTCGTTCCTGCCGTTGGTGGGCATCCTCACGGTCTTGTTGCCCACGACCAAAGGCGCCTGACCTGCCGATCATCGCCTGGCTGTGTGCCATCACGATGAACGCTCTGAAAAACCTGCGTGTGCGCTTACAATCCCGGTTCTAAACGCACACCAGGCAGACCCGGCAAGAAATGACGCTCGACCCTCCTACGATTTTGGCACTCACCGTTGCCCTGGCAGCCGCTGCCGCCCTGTACCTGGCCGTTGAATGGCGCAGCGTGCGCGAACCTTCGCTGCTGTGCTGGAGCACCGGTTTCGCCACCATCTGCATCGGTTCAACCCTCGCCCTGCTGCGCATCAATGGCTACCTGATGATCGGCATCTGGTTTGCCAACGGCTTGCTGGTGACTGCGCACTTCCTGTTTTTGCTCGGCGTGGCGCGGTTCACCCAAACGCGCCTGTCGCGACTGTGGCTGCTGATGCTGGTGGTCTGGCTGGGCATGCTGATGTTGCCGGCCGACCCTTTATGGTCCAAAGCGATGCTGGCTGTGCAGTCACTGTTAGTGGCATTGCCGACGCTGCGCGCCAGTTTCCTGCTACGGCCCCACGGCAAATCCTTGAGCATCGGCGCGGTGCAGTTGCGGTATGTGCTGCTGATTCATGGTGGGTTTTATGTGGCCAAGGCGCTGTCGGTGCTGATCCCCGGCACCTTGATCGACCTGGCCGCCTTCAAAGGCGAGATCATTCAGATTTCCCTGGTGGAAGGCGCCATGGCGATCATGCTGATTGCACTGTCGATGACCGGCTCCGAACGCTACCGCCGCGAACAACAGATCGCCCGCCTCGCCGCCCGCGACCCGCTGACCGCCCTCTACAACCGCCGCGCCCTCGACCTGCGCGCACCGCGCCTGCTTGCCCAAGTGTCGCCGGCGCAACCGGGAGCGCTGTTGCTGATCGACATCGACAACTTCAAATCGGTCAACGACCTCCACGGCCATACCGCCGGCGACCGCCTGCTGATCGCCTTGAGCGAAATGATCCGCGGCGTGGTGCCCCAGGGCGCGCTGGCGGCACGCCTGGGCGGGGATGAATTCGTGATCCTGCTCAACCCGGCGTCCACCGAACAGATCGTCGAACTGGGCAGCAGCCTGCGCGACCAGTTTCACCAACTCGCCTCGCAGACCTTCAACACCCCGGCGCCAGTGACCCTGAGCATCGGCGCCAACCTGTTCGATCAACCGCCGCCGAGCCTGGCGGCGTTGATTGAGCAAGGGGATACCGCGCTGTATGAAACCAAGCGCGGCGGGCGCGACAGTATTCGTCTGGTGGACCGGACCGGCGCCAGTTCCTACGGTTAGAGCTCGTCAACGAGCGTGCTCGTGACGAACGCAAGCACGCTCACCGCCCCCGTCAGCACACACCGCGCATCGAGGTGCAAACGCTCATTCATCCCGGCCTCCGTTCACCACCAGATAAAGCAACGGCCCCACCGACACAAACACCGCCGTGAGCAAAAAATAGGGCAGCACCGACGCCACCGACCGACCGCGCCGCTGCGTATCCCGGTACATCCATACACATGCCAGCACCGCCATCAGGTACAGGTCGATCACCACTTGCGCGGTGTCCGGCCGTGACAGCAGCTCCCGTCCAAAGGCCAGCAGCGACTGATCAGCCGTGAGCATCGTCGCCAGGGTGTACAGTGAAAACCCGAGCAAACCAGCCAGGGCAACATAAGGTCTTTTCATGGTCGCGTCCTTGAAGTGATAAAGGCCCACGTTAGTGATAGGGTTCGGCCCTTCGCAATGACCTCGGAGGTCATGATTCCGCCATGGACAACCCTGTTACTGCCGGCGAACAACTGCGCCAATTGCGCCGGCACGCCACGTTGAGCCAACTCGACCTGGCCCTGATCACCGGCATTTCCCAGCGCCACCTCAGTTGCATCGAAACCGGACGCGCCAAGCCGAGTCCCGGAACGTTACACAACCTGTTGACCGCGCTGGAGGCACCGCTGGAGCAGTGCAACCGCATATTCCTCGCCGCCGGATACGCCCCACGCTATGCCGCCACCCCACTCGCCTCGCCCGCCATGGCGGCGATTCGTGAAGCGGTCAGCCATGTACTGCACGCCAACAATCCAGCCCCGGCCATTCTGTTGGGCAGCCAGTGGCAAGTGCTGGCGGCGAATGCCAGTACCGGCGTGTTATTTGAGTTGGTGGGTATTCGTCAGGATGCGGCCGAGGGCGTGAACTTGCTGACGACGCTGCTGCAACCTGGCGGCCTGGGCGATCATCTGATCAATGCCGACGAGATCCGCATCCTGGCCTGGCAACGCGCCACCCGAGAAGCGCTGGGCAACCCCGAACTGGCGGCGCTGCTGGCGGGGTTGCCGACACCCGCCAACACCGACCTGCCTGCGCACCTGCCACCGCTGGTGCTGACCCGTGTGCGCTCAAGCCAGGGCGAGCTGAATTTTCTGTCCACCTTCACCACCTTCGGCATGCCCCAGGACATCACCCTCACCTCCCTGCGTATCGAACACCTGATTCCCGCTGACGAGGCCACGTGGCAGGTGATGCGCGGCGCCTATGCGGATTATGCGACGCTGGTTTTGTGAAATATCTGTACGTAGACTGCCGCCATACCCCCATTTGAAGGCGGCGAAAAAACGTGATGCAAGTTACCGAAGTCTCCATTGCCCAATTGCGCGCTGCGCTTGAATCCGGCCAGACCACGGCCGTAGAACTGGTAAAAGCCTACCTGGCACGGATCGATGCCTATGACGGTCCGCAGACCGCCACCGCCTTGAACGCCGTGGTGGTGCGCACCCCCGAAGCGCTGAAGGAAGCCGAGGCGTCCGATGCACGCCGGGCCAAAGGCGAAACCCTGGGGCCATTGGATGGCATTCCTTACACCGCCAAAGACAGCTACCTGGTCAAGGGCCTGACTGCGGCATCCGGCAGCCCGGCGTTTGCCAAGCTGGTCGCCCAGCGTGATGCGTTCACCATCGAGCGCCTGCGCGCCGGCGGTGCCATCTGCCTGGGCAAGACCAATATGCCGCCGATGGCCAATGGCGGGATGCAACGTGGCGTGTATGGCCGCGCAGAAAGCCCGTATAACGCCGATTACCTGACCGCGCCGTTTGCCTCCGGCTCGTCCAACGGCGCTGGCACCGCGACGGCGGCGAGCTTTGCGGCCTTTGGCCTGGCAGAAGAAACCTGGTCAAGCGGGCGCGGCCCGGCGTCCAACAATGGCCTGTGCGCCTACACCCCGTCTCGCGGGGTGATTTCGGTGCGCGGCAACTGGCCGCTCACGCCGACCATGGACGTGGTGGTGCCTTACGCCCGCACCATGGCCGACCTGCTGGAAGTGCTCGACGTGGTGGTCGCCGAAGACCCGGACACCCGTGGCGACCTGTGGCGCCTGCAGCCGTGGGTGCCGATCCCGAGCGTCACCTCGGTACGCCCTGCTTCCTACGCTGAATTGGCGTCGACTGCCGAGTCCCTCGCCGGCAAACGCTTTGGCGTGCCGCGCATGTACATCAACGCCGACCCCGACGCCGGCACCAGCGAAAAACCTGGGATCGGTGGCCCGACCGGGCAGAAAATCAACACCCGCGCCAGCGTGATCGACCTGTGGCAAGACGCACGCCAGGCGCTGACAGCCGCCGGCGCAGAAGTGATCGATGTGGATTTCCCGCTAGTGTCCAACTGCGAAGGCGACCGCCCTGGCGCACCCACCGT
The DNA here is from genome assembly GCF_054668895.1 of Pseudomonas sp. H3_E07. Classification (NCBI taxonomy): domain Bacteria; kingdom Pseudomonadati; phylum Pseudomonadota; class Gammaproteobacteria; order Pseudomonadales; family Pseudomonadaceae; genus Pseudomonas; species Pseudomonas sp. H3_E07. The sequence goes on along the minus strand of NZ_CP162795.1, from coordinate 5,641,271 downwards.
GTTCACCCGGGGGCTGGTGTCCAAGGAATTCCTCCACGATGAACTGTGGGAACTGTCGGCCTGGGCCTTCGATGACTTCCTGCGCGCCAACAACGACCCGGCGCTCAACCGCTTGGCCGATGTGGACGGGCCGAAGATCTTCCCCCACGACCCCGGCACCCTGCCCAACCGTGAGGACGACTTGGCCGCCGGCATGGACGAATACGTGCGCATGGCCGAACGCGGCATCACCCCGTGGAACGAGATCAGCACAGTCCCCGATGGCCTGCGCGGGTTGGAACAGACCCGGCGGATCGACCTGGAAGACTGGATGGATAAGCTCGGTCTCGACGCAGTGCTGTTCCCGACCGTCGCCGACGTCGGCCCGGCGGACGCCGACGTGAACGAAGCCTCTGCCGACATCGCCTGGAGCAACGGCGTCTGGGTGGCTAACGGCAACCTCGCCATCCGCCACCTGGGCGTGCCGACCGTTACCGTGCCGATGGGTGTAATGGCGGATATCGGCATGCCGATAGGGCTGACATTCGCCGGGCGCGCCTATGATGATTCGGCGCTGCTGCGGTTTGCCTCGGCGTATGAAGCGACGGGCAGCAAACGCCAGATTCCACCGCGCACACCGCCGTTGGCGCCGATGTAACTGACTCAACGCAATCAAAATGTGGGAGCGGGCTTGCTCGCGAATGCGGTCTTTCAGTGACGGATATACCGACTGACCCACCGCTTTCGCGAGCAAGCCCGCTCCCACATTTTTTCACCGCATTTCAAATTGACTGAGCGGTGCATCAACCTGTAAAGCCATCGACAGTACACGCCAGAACGCGGTCCAACTGTGGGAGCTGGCTTGCCTGCGATGGCGGTCTTTCAGTGACAGATATACCGACTGACCCACCGCTTTCGCGAGCAAGCCCGCTCCCACATTTTTCACCGTATTTCAAATTGACTGAGCGGTGCATCAACCTATAAAGCCATCGACAGTACACGCCAGAACGCGGTCCAACTGTGGGAGCTGGCTTGCCTGCGATGGCGGTCTTTCAGTGACAGATATGCCGACTGATCCACCGCTTTCGCAGGCAAGCCCGCTCCCACATTTTTCACCGCATTTCAAATTGACTGAGCGGTGCATCAATCTATAAAGCCATCGACAGTACACGCCAGAACGCGGTCCAACTGTGGGAGCTGGCTTGCCTGCGATGGCGGTCTTGCAGTGACCGATATGCCGACTGATCCACCGCTTTCGCAGGCAAGCCAGCTCCCACATGTTTGAGGGCATTTCAAATCGATTGGGCGGTGCTTCGACCATGAAGCCACCGGCAGTAAACGCCAGATCCCAACCTGGAACGCAGTTTAAATGTGGGAGCGGGCTTGCTCGCGAATGCGGTCTTTCAGTGCCAGATATGCCGACTGACCCACCGCTTTCGCAGGCAAGCCAGCTCCCACATTTTCACCTGCATTTCACATCAAGCCATCTGAGGCACCGCAACCAGCAGGATTGCCGTGCCATGGGTCAGCGTCGCCGCCAACACCCCGTAGCGCATGCGCACCAGCGCACAGGCCAACCCTTCGATCAGCGTGAACAACAACACCGGCCAGCCCAACTGGGTGACGCTCAGTGCCAGGAACGCATGGCAAGCCGCAAACGCCACGCCGCTGGCCAGTGCGGCGCGTAAGGGCGCGACATGCTGTTCCAGATAACCCTGCAAATAACCGCGAAACAACACTTCTTCCAATGCATTGGCGCCGTAGGCCAGGACGACCATCCCCGGTAGCCATACCCAATAACCCGGGATCGCTGACGCCTCGATACCCTGGTAAAACCGGAGCGGCACACCGATCAGGCACCCGACGGCGATCCCGACCGTAAGGCCTGACGCGCGATGCCCCTTGGACCAGAGGATAAGTGGCGACAAGTCTGGCGCCACGCGCACGAGCAAGGCGATCAACAGCACCGACAAGCCACCCAGCGCTGCCAATACAAAGGTGTTTGCCGTGAATGCCAGTTGCACCGCGCTGCCAAGCGACCACATGCCCAAAGGGGTCATCACATCGCGCATCAGCACAAACGCGACCAACAGAATCAGGATGCGCATGCCCGTCAGCGACTTGGGCGTGAGTGCGAACCACAGGCCAAAGAGCAGCAGGCCCGGCGCCAGATACGTGCCGTAGTTAATCAGTACCGCCATTCCCTGGGTAATCATCGGTCGCTCAACCGTGTGCCACCGCAATCATATCGACCTCCACCGCCGCCGACTTCGGCAACTGCATCACCCCCACCGACGTACGCGTGTGCGCCCCGGCGGCACCCAGAATTTCGTGCAACAAATCCGACGCGCCGTTGGCCACCTCACTCTGCTGATCAAAATCCTCGGCACTGCGCACGTACACGGTGATGCGCGGGATCGCCCTGACCTGGTCCAGCGAACCCAACGCCTGTTTGAGCAACCCCAAGCAACGCAAGGCACTGATACCGGCGGCGATTTGCGCCTGGGCCACGGTCAGGCTTGCTCCAACCTTGCCCGGCAGCACGATCGCATCGCCGACGCGGGGGATCTGGCCACTGATGTAGAGGTGGTTGCCGTCGCGAACCAACGGCGTGTAGTTACCGCCGATTTTGAATTCGTCCAACTGATAGCCAAGGCGTTGCTGGGCGGCCTGGTATTTCTCATCGGGTGTCATGGGCGTGAATCCTCGTTTCGGCGCAGCCACTCATCCACCACGTCGCCCAGGGTCTTGGGCTGGTCGTTGCGAATCCAGGCCATAAAGGGACGATCGAATTTGAACCCCGGACCGCAGTGCTCAAGCATGAAGCGGCGTACGTTTTGCGTGTTTTTGTAGTGTGGGGTCACGGGGGTGCTGCGGGTGATGGCGTCGCTGTGCCAATTGAAGTCCATTTGCGTGACGCTCTGATGCCTCAGGAGCCAGCAGCATAGCGCCAAATGCCACGATGAACGCCTGCCAACCGACGCCCATCGTGTTTTTTTACACGTTAGCTGCCGAAGCCGGCGTCCCGCGTATTGACGAACAACGAATAGATCGAATGGCTGCCGGCCATGAACAGGCGGTTGCCTTCGCGGCCGCCAAAACACAGGTTGGGGCAGCGTTCGGGCAGCGAGATATGCCCGATGGCCTTGCCCTGTGGATTGAACACGCGCACACCATCGAGTTTTTCCAGGTCAGCCTTGGGGTCACCATTGCCGCCCCAACCGCACCACAGGTTGCCGTTCTCGTCACACTTGATGCCGTCCAGCGCTGCGTAGTCGAAACCTTCGATGTGCTTGCGACGGGCACCGAGCGTGCCGTCGTCCTTAACGTCGATGGCCCAGATCAGTCGGTTGGGTTTGGCCCGACCTTCCACGACGTACAAGACTTTTTCATCCGGTGAAAAACTCAGGCCATTGGGTCCGTTGAGGTCGTCGATCACCCGCGTGACCGTGCCGCTTTCGCCGTCGATGCGATAAACGCCATGGGGCTGGGTGGGTGCGATCTTGTGCCCCTCGTAGTTGTTGCTGGTCTGGAACGGCGGGTCAGTGAACCACACCGAGCCATCCCGCTTGCACACGATATCGTTGGGTGAGTTGAAAGGCTTGCCGTCAAAGCTGTCCGCCAGCACTGTAAGGCTGCCATTGTGTTCGGTACGGGTGATTCGCCGGCCCTCGCGGGTGGTCGTCGAACCTTCGCACACCAGCAGGCGGCCCTGGCGATCGCGGCACATGCCGTTGGAGAAATTGGCATTTTCGCGGTACACCGACAGGCTGTCGGTCACTTCGTCCCAGCGCACGATACGGTTATTGGGAATATCGCTGACCAGCAGGTAGCGGCCATCGCCGATCCACACGGGCCCCTCGGCCCAGCGCAAACCGGTTGCCAACCGTTCGACACTGGCGTTGAACAGGCGCAACTCCAGGAAACTGTCATCGAGCACTTTGATCAGTGGGTCCGGATAACGCTGGCTCAACGGCTCGGCAGCATCTGCCAGGCGAGGCAAGTTACCCAGCACCGCCACCGATGCGGAAACAGCCAAGGAACGCTTGAGGAAGACGCGCCGAGTGTGGTCGGTCCGCGTGGGCAGAGGAGGAAGATCCATCGTGTGTCTCCGTTATTTTATTGTTAGACGGGACGCCATTCTTAACCAGTGATGAGACATCGTACAATAACAATACGATCTCAAAACCCATTCCCAGCAAGACCTGCGTAAATAATCAAAAAATCACTTTCCAAAATCAGCTTGGATATTGCAATGTTATACGACGACACAAACAGTTACATGTTGTCCGCCACTTCAACAACAATAAGGAAACATCCATGCCAAACGTCAAAGTACTGATCGGCTTTCTGTGCCTGTTTACGGGTTATGTCGCCGCAGCGCCTGCCCCTGCTGAAAAGGAGGTGGCCCAAGCGGTCGACCAACTGACCCAAGCCATGCTGCACCTGGACCTCAAGCAGCTTCATGCGCTGACGTCCGACAAGCTCACCTACGGCCACTCCAGCGGCAAGGTGCAGAACAAAGACCAATTCATTGCCGACCTGGAAACCCATACCAGCGCGTTCAAGACCCTGGAAATGCAGAACCAGACCATCACCCTGCAAGGCGACACCGCGCTGGTACGCAACCACTTCCATGCGCTGGCGGTGAACAGTGGCGTGGAAGTGCCCACTGATATCGATAACTTCCAGGTGTGGCAGAAGCAAAAAGGCAAATGGCTGTTGATCGGACGCCAGGCCTACAAGTACTGATGCCGATCGGTGAGCCGTTGAGCGCGGCTCACCATTCCACCACCTTGCGCACGCTGAGCAATGCCTCATGCAGGGCTGGCATTGCTACCGAGCCCAAGGCCAGGCGTAGCGCATGCGGGACATGGGCCGAGACGGCAAACGGCTCGGCGGTGGACACGGAAATATTGTCGCGCTGCAACGTCATGGCGACCTGATCGGCCCGGGCGTCTTCCGCCAACGGTAACCATAAGAAATACGACGAGGGATGGCTGGTGTAGGCCAGCCCTTTCAACACCCGCGCAGCCAGGGCCTGGCGGGCCTGGGCGTCCTCGCGCTTTTGCGCCTCCAGTTGTGCCACGGTGCCATCTTCGATCCAGGCCACCGCAATGGCGCTCATCACACCGGGCACGTTCCAGGTCGTGGCCATGATGGCGCGCTCGAGCGTTTTCACCCAATCGCTCGGCGCCGCGACAAACCCCACGCGCAAACCGGTCGCGACACTTTTTGAGAGCCCGCCCACATACACCGTGCGTTCCGGCGCCAGGGTCGCCACGGGTGGCGGTGCGTTTTCGGCCAAGAACGCGTAGGCCGCATCCTCAATGATCATCAGATTGTGCTGACGGGCGATGGAGACCAAGCGCTCGCGCTGGGCCAGATCCATTACCCAGCCGAGGGGGTTGTGCAAGGTCGGCATGCTGTACACGGCACGCACCGGCCGCTTGCGACACAGGTTTTGCAAGGCCTCCAGGTCCGGGCCGGTCGGCGTCACCGGGATCGCGACAATTTCCAGGTGCAGGGTCTCGGCCAGCACCTTGAACCCCGAATAAGTCAATGCATCCACCGCAATCACATCGCCGGGCTTGAGCAACGCCATCATCGTCACCGCCAGGCCATGTTGGGCGCCGCTGGTCAGCAGCACTTGTTCGGGGTCAACGGTGAGCCCTCGACTGAGCAAATGCCGCGCAAACGCCGCGCGCTCATGCAGGCGCCCGGCATGGGGCTGATAGCGCAACAACGCTTCAAGGTCGCCGGACAGCGCGAGTTGGCGCAGCGCCGTACGCAACAAATCTGCCTGACCCGGCAACGCGGGGTAGTTGAAATTGAGATCGAGCATCCCCGCCGTCACCGTCATCTGTCCACTGCCCTGCCCTGGCGGCAACGAGATCTCGCGCACGAAGGTGCCACGCCCGGTTTCGCCGCTGACCAAGCCCATGGCCTCAAGCTCGGTGTACACGCGACTGGCGGTAACCAAGGCCAAGCCATGGTCGGCGGCCAACTGGCGGTGCGTCGGCAGGCGCATGCCAGGCGGCATTTCGCCGCGGCGGATGGCGGCGGCAAAAGTATCGACCAGGGACTTGTAGCGGGCGCGCGGCATTCGGATGTATCCATGACAATTTTTTGATTGTCTTAATGTTCGCCCCTAGGATGACCTGAACGCAACCCCTCCGGCTTCGAGCACGCCATCATGGAACGTACCTCCCCTATCAACACCCTGGACACCCGCACCCAAGGCTGGATCAACGGCTTTATCGGCGTGGTGATTTTCAGCGGTTCACTACCCGCCACGCGCCTGGCCGTGATGGAATTCGACCCGGCATTTCTCACCATGATCCGCGCGGCCATCGCCGCCGCCCTGGGTGTGCTCCTGCTGTGGCTGTTCAAGGAAAAACGCCCTGCGCGCAATCAGTGGGGGCCGCTGGTGGTCGTTGCTCTTGGGGTGGTGATCGGCTTTCCCTTGCTCACCGCCCTGGCGCTGCAATACGTGACGTCAGCCCACTCCATCGTATTCATTGGCCTGCTGCCCCTGGCCACCGCGGTGTTTGGCGTGTTGCGCGGCGGCGAGCGCCCACGTCCGGTGTTCTGGATGTTCTCGATCCTAGGCAGTGTCTGTGTGATGGGGTATGCGTTCGCCCAAGGCTTGAGCGCCGCACCGGCCGGCGACCTGCTGATGCTGCTGGCGGTGCTGGCCTGCGGCCTGGGATACGCCGAAGGCGCCACGCTGTCACGCAGCCTGGGCGGCTGGCAGGTGATTTGCTGGGCGCTGGTAGTGTCGGTCCCCGTGGTGGTGCCCTTGAGTCTGGTCCTCGCCCCCACCCATTTCAGTGGCATCAGCTTGCCGGCTTGGCTGAGCCTGGGTTACGTGTCGCTGTTCAGCATGCTGATCGGCTTTGTGTTCTGGTACCGCGGCCTGGCCCAGGGTGGCATCGCCGCCGTTGGCCAATTGCAATTGCTGCAACCGTTTTTCGGCCTGGCACTCGCGGCGGGCCTGCTGCATGAGCAGGTCAGCCTGGGCATGGTGTTGGTGACCGTCGCGGTGATCGGCTGCGTGGCCGGCGCAAAGAAATTCGCCCATTAACGCTGCGGTGCGACCATCTTGAACTTGATGTTGATGTCGTTGGACACCACGCTGTTACCGGCCCACTCGCCCTCGCCGATCTTGAAATCGCCGCGTTTGAGGACGAACTCACCGTCGAACACACCGATGCCACCGTGCTCCTTGAGCACCACGTCCACCTTCACGGGGTGTGTGGTGCCCTTGATGGTCAGGTTGCCGCTGATCGTGTAGCGGTTGTCCCCCAGGGCCGTGACGCCAGTGGACTCATACACGCCCACCGGATAGGTCGCGGTATCAAACCAGGAAGCACGTTGCAGTTCGTCGTTCGCATCCGGGCTGCCGGCGTCGATGCTGGCGAGCTGGATCTTGAGCACCGCTTGCCCGACCTCCGGCTGTTGCGTGTCGAAGGTCAAGGTGCCTTCAAATTCGCTGAAGGTGCCGTATACCCGCTGCCCCAATTGCGTGTAGGTGAAGCTGATCTGGCTGGCGGTGCGGTTGACGTCCTTGTACTCCACCGCCTGGGCGCTGGAAACATAAGCAAGGATCAGGGCCAGTACGGCGACCGGGGACATTAGACGTTTCATGCAACGCTCCGCAGAGGAAGGGACACCGGTACTGAGCTGACACGCCCTACCAGGGATTTATTCCATTCAGGCGTTTGTCCTGCTAAACAGAGTAGTCGGCCCACACTAATAAGGACGCTGCATGCACGCCCCTTCACTCCAGGATATCACCGCGCCGGAAGGCATCTGCTACGGCTGCGGCGGCAGTAACCCCCATGGCCTGCACATCAAGAGCCGCTGGGACGCGGACGGAATACACCTGGTCGCCGAACACCTGCCCGAGGCCCGCTACAGCGGCTGGCCGGACCTGGTCTACGGCGGCCTGATCGCCATGCTGGTGGACTGCCACTCCAACTGGACTGCGATGGCCTACCACTACCGCGCCGAAGGGCGCGAACCCGGCAGCCTGCCGCGCATCGACTGCGTCACCGGCAACCTGGGGATCAAGTTCATCAAGCCAACGCCCATGGGGGTCACCCTGACCCTGCGCGCGCGGGCCGACGGTGAGGTCGGACGCAAGACCCGCGTGATCTGTGAGGTGTACGCCGGCGACGTGCTGACCGCCCTCGGCGATTCAATCTTCGTGCGTGTCGACACCGGTCAATTGGCCGCTACCGCCCATGGTCGCGAGGACTGATCCTGGGCTACATTGACCGCCACCGCTAATCGAGGATGCACCGATGACTCGTCTCACCGCGAAAGACTTTGCCCCCGAACTGCTGGAGCTTTATGACGGCTACGCCCACGGCAAGATCAATCGCCGCGAATTTCTCGACCGCGCCGCGCTGTTCACCTTTGGCGGCCTGACCGCCTCGGCTCTGCTCGCGGCCCTGAGCCCCAACTATGCGCTGGCCGAGCAAGTGAAATTCACCGACCCGGACATCGTCGCCGACTACATCACCTACCCCTCGCCCAAAGGCAACGGCAGCGTGCGCGGCTACCTCGTGCGCCCGGCCAAAGCCATGGGCAAGCTGCCGGCGGTGGTGGTGGTCCACGAAAACCGCGGCCTCAACCCTTACATCGAAGACGTCGCCCGGCGCCTGGCTAAAGCCGGCTTCATCGCCCTGGCCCCGGATGGCTTGACCTCGGTCGGCGGCTACCCCGGCAACGACGAAAAAGGCGTGGCCCTGCAACAGACCGTCGACCCGACCAAGCTGATGAACGACTTCTTCGCCGCCATCGAATGGCTGATGCACCACGACAGCAGCACTGGCAAGGTCGGGATTACCGGCTTCTGTTATGGCGGTGGCGTGACCAACGCAGCGGCCGTGGCCTACCCGGAATTGGGCGCGGCGGTGTCGTTTTATGGACGCCAGCCGGAAGCCAAGGACGTGCCACGGATCAAGGCGCCGATCATGCTGCATTACGGTGAGCTGGATACGCGGATCAACGAAGGTTGGCCAGCCTATGAACAGGCGCTCAAGGCGGCCGGTACGCCCTATGAGGCGTATATCTACAAGGGCGCCAACCACGGCTTCCATAATGATTCGACGCCACGCTACGACGAGGCGGCGGCGAAGCTGGCGTGGGAAAGAACACTCGGTTGGTTCAATAAATACCTGGTCTAAGCGTTTACGCTTTCACGCATCCACCCCTTGAACGCCAGCATCGCTGGCGTTTCAGTCCGCGACTGCAAACGCGTCAACCAATAGCTGCCAGTGCTGATGCCGACGTCGAACGGCTGGCGAATCACATCGTTCTCCAGTTGCCGCGAAAACATCATCGCCGGCGCCAGTGCCACACCGATGCCTTGCAAGGCGGCTTCCATCATCGCCAGTGAAGAATCAAAGATGATGCTGCGCGGCACCAGGGTATCGGCGGGCAAACCGGCGGCCTGGAACCACAGGCTCCATTCATCGGCGCGGTAGGAGCGCAGCAAGGTGTGTTTCAACACGTCTTCGGGTGCATGCAGTTGCTCGGCCAATTGCGGCACGCAGAGTACGGTGAGGGGCGCTTCCAGCAGCTCGCAGGCTTCGGTGCCGTGCCACGCCCCCGCGCCGAAGCGGATCGCGTAATCCAGGCCTTCGGCAGCCACGTCAACACGGTTGTTGTGGGTGGACAGGCGCAGGTCGATAAAAGGGTAACGCGTCTGGAACGCGGGCAGCCGTGGCAGCAACCAACCCACGGCAAAGGTGCCGACCGCGCCGACCGTGAGCACCTCGCGGTAATGTCCGCCTTCAAATTGGCTCAGGGTCTGGGCGATGCGGTCAAACGAGTCTCGCACCACCGGCAATAGGGTTTCGCCTTCACTGGTGAGCATCAGGCCACGGGGCAAGCGCTTGAACAAAGTAACATTCAGTTGCGCTTCCAGGCTTTTGACTTGATGGCTGACCGCCGCCTGGGTCACACATAATTCAATCGCGGCGCGGGTAAAACTCAAATGCCGGGCCGAGGCTTCGAAGGCACGCAAGGCATTGAGGGGAAGATGGGAGCGCAACATGTGTGACCCTAATTATTCTAATGGCAGGTGCGAGATATGATCGTTTGCCCAAAGCCTGCGAACTGCCTACATTGGCCACGCCTGCGCAGGCTCCTCAATCAAACGACCACTCTCATGGAAGCGATATCATGCCTCAACTCCCCCTGTCAGGCGTGCGTAATTTAGGCGCCGCGGCGTTGTTTCTCGCCGCCGGCCACTGCCTGGCCGCCGACGACCTGCGCGCCGTGGTGGACGCCAGCATCAAGCCGCTGATGCAGCAACAGTCTATTCCCGGCCTTGTCGTCGGTATCGTGAAGGATGGCAAGACGCAATACTTTAACTACGGCGTCGCCAGCAAAGACGCGAGACAGCCCGTCAGTGAAAACACCCTGTTTGAAATCGGCTCGGTGAGCAAAACCTTCACCGCCACCCTCGCCGGCTATGCCGTGGCAAGCGGCAAACTGACCCTCAGCGATCCGGCCAGCCAGTACCTTCCGGCGTTGCGCAACAGCAAGTTCGACCACATCAGCGTGCTGAACCTGGGCACCTACACGCCTGGCGGCCTGCCCCTGCAATTCCCCCGCGAGGCAGACAACAACCAGCACATGATCAGCTACTTCCAGCAATGGAAACCCGACTTTGCCCCTGGCACCCAGCGCCTGTACTCCAACCCGAGCCTGGGCCTGTTCGGCTACCTGGCAGCGCAAAGTCTGAAGCAGCCCTTTGATCAGGTGATGGAGAAAACCCTGCTGCCAAAACTGGGCCTCAAGCACACCTTCGTCAACGTGCCTGATAGCCAGATGAACCTGTACGCCCAGGGCTATGGCAAGGATGGAAAACCCGTGCGCGTCGGCCCCGGCGCCATGGACAGCGAAGCCTATGGCATCAAAACCAGCGCCGCCGATCTGCTGCATTACGTGAGTGTGAACATAAACCCCGCGAGCCTGGAAAAACCCTTGCAGCAAGCGATCGCCACCACTCACACGGGTTATTACAACGTAAACGGCATGACCCAGGGCCTGGGTTGGGAAATGTATCCCTACCCGATCAAGCTGGACGCCTTGTTGGACGGCAATTCGACAAAAATGGCCATGGAGCCGAATCCGGTCAATTGGCTGACCCCACCGCAGGCGCCTCACGCCGACACACTGCTGAACAAAACCGGCTCCACCAGTGGGTTTGGCACGTACGTGGCCTATGTGCCGAGCAAGGCCATGGGCGTGGTGATCCTGGCGAACAAGAACTACCCGATTGCCGAGCGGGTGAAGGTGGCTCATGCGATCTTGAGTGCGATGGACCACTAAGCACTGGCACACATCAAATGTGGGAAACGGGCTTGCCCGCGATGAGGGCGTGTCAGCCGGTAAATTGGGCAAATGACACACAGCTATCGCGGGCAAGCCCGGCTCTCACAGGGTGCTGCAGGGTTCCGGAATCTACATACCGAGCCAGTGCGGCAGCGCCAGCGAAATGACCGGCAAGTACGTGACCATGATCAGGAACACCAACAGAATCATCAGCCACGGCAACGCCGCGCGGATGGTCTGCCCCAGCGTCAATCCGGTCACCGCCGACGTCACGAACAGGTTCAGCCCCACCGGTGGATGCACCAGCCCGATTTCCATGTTGACCACCATCACGATCCCCAGGTGAATCGGGTCAATCCCCAGTTTCATGGCAATCGGGAAGAAGATCGGCGCCAGGATCAGCACGATGGCGGACGGTTCCATAAAGCTGCCGGCAATCAACAACACCACGTTGACCATGATCAAAAAGCCAATCGGCGTCAGGCCTTCGGAGAGCACCCACGCGGTGATTTCCTGGGGGATCTGCTCGGTGGTCAGCACATGGGCAAACAGCATGGCGTTGGCGATGATGAACATCAGCATGATCGCCAGGCGCCCGGACTCCAGCAGCACCTTGGGACAGTCGCGCAGCTGCATGTCCTTGTAGATGAACAGCGCGACAAACGCCGAGTAGACCGCCGCCACCGCCGCCGCTTCGGTCGGGGTAAACATCCCGCTGTAGATGCCGCCGAGGATAATCACCAGCAGCAACAGGCCCCAGAATGCCCGGCGTGCAGAGGTCAGCCATTCACGAAAGGTCGCCCGTGGCTGCGCCGGCAGCTTCTTGATGCGCGCGACGATGTAGATCGCGATCATCAGCATCAGGCCCAGCAGCAACCCGGGAATCACCCCTGCCATGAACAGCTTGCCGACCGAGGTTTCAGTCGCCGCCGAATACACCACCATCACGATCGACGGTGGAATCAGGATGCCCAAGGTGCCCGCGTTGCAGATGATGCCCGCGCCGAACGCCTTCGGGTAACCGGAACGGACCATGCCCGCGACGGCGATCGAGCCCACCGCCGCCACCGTCGCCGGGGACGAACCTGACAATGCCGCAAACAGCATGCACGCCAGCACCGCCGCAATGGCCAGACCACCTCGGATATGGCCGACACAGGCGTTGGCAAAATCAATCAAACGCTGCGCTACGCCGCCGGTGGTCATGAACGCACCGGACAGCAGGAAGAACGGAATCGCCAGGAAGGTATAGGCGTCGGAGGTTTCGAACAGCTTGATCGCCAGGGAACTCACCGAATCCTGGCTGAACATCAGGATCGACACTGCGCCGGACAGTCCCAGGGAAATCGCAATCGGCACGCCGAGAAACATGAACACGAATAACAGCAGAAACAGACAGAGCACGGCCATCAGTGACGCTCCTCATGGCTGCCGGCCAACTTGCTGGCCTCACCGGCCTCGTCGGCCAGCCCCAACCCGACCTGACGGTGGGTAAAGATGCGGTAGAAAATTTCCAGGTAGCGGATGAACACCATGGCGAATCCGATGGGCACGATCACCACGATGTCACCGACGTCGATACCGTACTGGTCGAGGTCTTCAGCACCGATATGCGCGCCCATCACCGCACTCACCCACTTGTAGCTGGCGATCATGAACAACCCGGCGTAGGCCAGGCAGCACAGGCAGGCGAGCATGCCGAGCACGCGTTGCACCGGGCGCTTGGTCAGCTTGACCAGCGCATCCACGCCAAGGTGACCGGCGGTGCGTACGCCATAGGAAATACCGAAGAAAATCAGCCAGCCGAACATGGCCTTGGTCAGCGCCACGCTCCAGGTCATGTCTTGGGCCCAGGTCATGGTGTGGTCGCCCAGGGCGCCGAAGAAGTCACTGCTCCACGCCCATTTGTCGGCCAGGGCAAAGAACAGCGTGTAGATGTTGTTGAGCATGACGTAGACGAATGTCACCAGGGTCATGGCGGCCAGCAGGAAGGCAATAAAGCCCTCCTCCAGGTGCTCCCAGACGCGCCTTAGCGTTTGCATGGCAAAACCTCGCGAAGCGGGAATAGGTATCGGGTTGGAAATCGGATCAAACGGTGGGAACTGGCTTGCCTGCGACAGCAGTGGATCAATCGCCCGTTGTATCAACAGACAGACCGCAATCGCAGGCCCGCGCCCCCACTGAATCTGCGCTACTGGTTGGACGCGTCCGCCGCCTTGATCAGATCAGCCCCAATTTCCCCTTCGAACTTCTGCCACACCGGGCGCATGGCTTCGCGCCATAGCTGGCGTTGCTCCGGGGTCAGTTCGATGATTTCGCTGGTCTTGGCATCGATGATCTTCTGCTTGGCCGACTGGTTCAGCGCTTCAGCCTGCTTGTTCACCTCGACGGTGACCTCGACCATGATCTGCTCCAGAGTGCTGCGGATATCCGGTGGCAAGCCGTTCCAGAACGTGGCGTTGGTGATCACCATGTAGTCGATCAGACCATGGTTGGACTCGGTGAAGTATTTCTGCACCTCGTTGACCTTCTGGCTTTCATAGTTCGACCAAGTGTTCTCGGTGCCATTCACTGTGCCGGTCTGCAGGCCTTGATAGACCTCGGCAAAGCTCATCTTGCGCGGGTTGGCGCGGATGGCCTTGAACTGTTCTTCAAGCACGCTGGAGGCCTGTACGCGGAACTTCAGGCCTCGGGCGTCCTTGGGTTCATGCAGCGCCTTGTTCGACGAGAGCTGCTTGAGGCCGTTGTGCCAATAGGCCAGGCCGAGGATGTTCTTGTCCTGCATCGCTGTCAGCAGTGCCTTGCCCTGGGCCGCCTGGAAACGGTCGACAGCGGCCAGGTCGTTGAACAGGAATGGCAGGTCGTAGATCTGCACTTGCTGGGTGTATTGCTCGAACTTGGCCAGGGACGGTGCCAGCATCTGCACATCGCCCAACAACAGCGCTTCCATTTCCTTGCCATCGCCGAACAACGACGAGTTCGGGTACACCTCGACCTTTACCCTGCCGGGCAGGCGCTCTTGCGCGAGCTTCTTGAACAGCAGCGCGCCCTGCCCCTTGGGGGTGTTTTCGGCGACCACGTGGGCGAACTTGATGACAATCGGGTCCGCCGCCTGGGCCAGGCCCGCGGCGAACAAGGTGGCGGCGCACAGCAGCGCCCGAGAAAGCTTGAGCATGGGAAATCACCTTCTTATTGTTGTGTTGTAGGGCAAGGTGCCTGATGTCACGCGTGTAGTGAATTTCGATTTTTTGATACCTGCGTTCGGCCTGGACGAACGCTAAAGCAGAGCCGCCAACAGCCGTTGCGCCCGCAACAACACCGGCGCATCCACCATCTGCCCATCGATCTGATAGGCGCCTGCCCCATGGGCTCCGGCATCCACCACACGCCGGGCCCAGGCCAAATCTTCGGCGCTTGGCGCCAATGCCTGGTGAATCACCGCCACCTGTTTGGGATGGATACACAGTGCGCCGGCAAACCCCATCTCATAAGCATGCCGGATCGAGCGGCGCAGGCCTTCAGGATCGTCGATGGCCGGGTGCACGCCATCCAGCGGTGCAACCAGGCCCGCAGCGCGGGAATGCACAATCAGCACCAGCCGCGCCTGGTCCAGGGCGAACTGGGCGGCAGGCGAATTACTGCTCAGGTTCAGGTCCAGCGCCAGATCCAGCCCGCCGAATGACAGGCGTTCCACCTGCGGTGCATGGGCGATCTCGGCCACTGCCAACAAACCACGCGCACTCTCGATGATCGGCCAAATGACTTTGCCGGTTGCCGCCACTACGGCGACCTGGGATGCGCTCTCGACCTTTGGCAACAGGACGCCCGCCACAGTCGGATGAGCCTTGCAGAAAGCCACATCCTCAAAATGCTCGGCATGTTCCGGCGCGTTGATACGCACCCACACCTGAGCGGCGGGGTTGGCCGTCAGAAACGCCCCCAGGTTATCCCGCGCCTGACGCTTGAGCGGCTCTTCCACCGCATCCTCAAAATCCACGATCACTGCGTCGGCACCGCTGGCCAAGGCTTTGGAGAATCGCTCCGGTCGGCTACCGGGCACAAACAACGCCGAACGTACCAGTGGCTTGGGCATCTGTTGAATTCCTTATGGTTAGATAACGCCGCGCGCGCGCAGGCCGTCGATGGCATCTGTCGAGTAACCGAGCCCGTCGAGAATGCCCTGGCTGTGCTGGCCCAAGCCTGGAACACCGTCCATGCGCGGAGTGAAGGCGGCATT
This sequence comes from Pseudomonas sp. H3_E07, assembly GCF_054668895.1. Taxonomy (NCBI): domain Bacteria; kingdom Pseudomonadati; phylum Pseudomonadota; class Gammaproteobacteria; order Pseudomonadales; family Pseudomonadaceae; genus Pseudomonas; species Pseudomonas sp. H3_E07. Next base: position 5,625,700 of record NZ_CP162795.1, on the reverse strand, counting down.
GCGGGCCGGCGGTAGCAGCGCCGGCAACGGACCGGCCGGGCTGTCGACTGCTCGCCAACTGTCACGCGCCTTGAGTTGCGGGTGATCCCACACGCCTTGCATATCGTTGACGCGGGCGCTGGCGATCTGCGCGCTTTCCAGGCGCTGGATCACCGCCTCGGCATCCAACTGCGCGAAGCTATCGACAATGATCTGACGCAGCACTTCGCGGTTCGCCGAGCGCTTGAAGTTGGCGGAGAAACGCTCGTCGGTCGCCAATGCCGGGGTGAGCAGCACCTTGTCGCAGAACGCCGCCCATTCGCGCTCATTTTGCAGGCCGAGCATCACGGTCCCGCCGTCACCGGTGGGAAACGGTCCGTAGGGATAGATCGTCGAATGCGCCGCCCCGGCACGCGGGGGTTGGGGTGCGCCGTCGAACGCGTAGTACATCGGGTAGCCCATCCATTCCACCAGGCTTTCCAGCATGCTGACGTCGATGCGGCTACCCTTCCCCGTCTTGCCGCGCAGCAGCAGCGCCGAGAGGATGCCGCTGTAGGCATACATGCCTGCCGAGATGTCGGCGATGGAACAACCGGCCTTGGCCATCTGGTCTTCGCCGGGGCCGCCGGTGACGGAAAGAAAGCCGCCCTCGCTCTGGATCAGCAGGTCGTAGGCCTTCTTCTTTTCGTACGGGCCGCCTTCGCCGTAGCCGGAAATATCGCAGACGATCAGGCGCGGGAAGCGCTCGTGCAGCGCCTCGAACGACAGGCCCATGCGCGCGGCTGCGCCCGGTGCCAGGTTCTGCACCAGTACATCGGCGTCGGCCAGCAGTGTGTCGAGAATCGTACCGGCCTCCTCCTGCTTGAGGTCCAGGGTCAGGCTTTCCTTGGAACGGTTGGTCCACACGAAATGCGAGGCCAGGCCACGCACACGTTCATCGTAGCCACGGGCAAAGTCGCCGGCGCCGGGGCGCTCGACCTTGATCACGCGCGCGCCCAGGTCAGCCAATTGACGGGTGCAGAATGGCGCGGCAATCGCGTGTTCCAGGCTGACAACGGTGATGCCGTCCAGCGGTCTTGGGTTAGTCATGACGGTTCCTCAAAGCCAATCGGCCATGGATACGGCGTTGCGCAGGTCCCAGACTTTGTCGATCAGGGCATTGGCCTGGGCCGGTGTGCGGGCGTTGCTGAACTGGGTGAGGCGCTGGAATTTATCCGCCAGTTCCGCACGGCTCAGGGTGTTGCCCGGATCGCCCTTGGGTTCGTCGATAGCGCCGTGCAACGTGCGACCCTCCAGCGTGGTGACGGTGACACGGCCGAGCCAGCGCTGGGGGTAGGCGCCGTCGACTTCAGGGTCGAGGGTCATGCTGACTTTGTCGCGCAACGCCGCGACGGCTGGGTCAGTCAACGCCAGCTCATGGAACTCCGTAAGCCCGGCCTTGCCATGCACGGCGATCAGGCCCAGCACGGTGCCCATGGAGAACTTGGCCTGGTGCACAGAAGCAGGCACGGTCACGCGGCCCAACACATCGATGGCGCCTTGGTGCACGCGGGTTTCCACGCGGGCGATCTGTTCGGCGTGCAGACCTTCGCGCTGCATCAGGTCCAGCAGCGCATCGGCGGCAGGATGGGTATGGCGGCACGACGCATGAAACTTGAACGAGGTTTCCAGCAACGCCCAGCGGCTGCCGAGGTCGGCGGACAGTCTGGCAGGCTCGGCATCAGTGGACATGCCCGCCGCCAGCCCCTGGTCGCCCTCAAGAATATTGCGTGCACCGGTCAACCCGTCCGCCGTCAGGTACGCGGCGAGCAAGCCGTCCGCCGCCGCTTTCGCGGTGTGCAGCTGCTTGGAATCGGCGGCATCACGCAGGAACTCCCATAACCCGGCAGCCTGGGTGCCCGCGCTGCCCAACAGGTTGATGAATTGTTCTTCATTGAAATCCAGCAATTTGCCGACGGCAACGGCGGCGGCCAGCGTGCCGACGGTGGCAGTGGTGTGGAAGATGCGGTAATGGGACCGGCCCATGAATTCGCCGATGCGGATACCGGCTTCATAACCGGCCACCGACGCCAGCAGCAAGTCGCTGCCGGATTTGCCAAGGTCCTGGGCGGCCGCCAGTGCCGCCGGGAACACCACAGTCGCCGGGTGCAGGACGGAACTGTTGTGCAGGTCGTCCTGCTCCACCAGATGGGATGAAGCTGCGTTGACCAGCGCAGCGAAATACGCGCTGCTGCTGCCGCCATTGACGATCACCTGCGCCGGGCCGCTGCCGGGGCCCATCTTCTGCGCATAACGTTCGAACAACGGAATCGGGTGCGCACCCTTGCTCGCCAGCGCCGAGGCCAGCCAGTCCAGGTACAGGTCTTCGGTGCGCGCCAACACCTCTTCAGGCAGTTGCGCGGCGTTCAGTTCGGCCAGGAACCGACACAAGGCTTGGGTATGGCTCATGGTCAGGCCCCTCAGAAACTGCGTGGCAGTTCGAGCAGATGCTCGGCCACGTAGGACAGGATCAGGTTGGTGGAGATCGGTGCCACCTGGTACAGGCGCGTCTCGCGGAACTTGCGCTCCACGTCGTATTCGCAGGCAAAGCCGAAACCGCCGTGGGTCTGCAGGCAGGCGTTGGCTGCTTCCCACGACGCCTTGGCCGCCAGGTACTTGGCCATGTTCGCGCTCGCGCCAGCCTGCTTGCCGCTGTCGTATTCCTCGCAGGCACGCCAGCGCATCAGGTCCGCGGCTTCGATCTCGATATGCGCTTCGGCAATCGGAAACTGCACGCCCTGGTTTTGCCCGATGGGCCGGCCAAACACCACGCGGTCGCGGGCATAGGCGCTGGCCTTTTCGATAAACCAGCGGCCATCACCGATGCATTCAGCGGCGATCAAGGTGCGCTCGGCGTTGAGGCCGTCGAGGATGTATTTGAAGCCCTTGCCCTCTTCGCCGATCAGGCTGTCCAGGGGCAATTCCAGGTTGTCGAAAAACAGCTCGTTGGTTTCATGGTTGACCATATTGGCGATGGGCTGCACGGTCAGGCCGTTGCCGATGGCTTCGCGCAGGTCCACCAGGAAGATCGACATGCCTTCGGATTTTTTCTTCACCTCGGCCAGTGGCGTGGTGCGCGCCAGCAGGATCATCAGGTCGGAATGCTGCACCCGCGAGATCCACACCTTCTGGCCGTTGATCACGTATTTGTCGCCACGTTTGATCGCCGTGGTCTTGATCTTGGTGGTGTCGGTGCCGGTGGAGGGCTCGGTCACCCCCATGGATTGCAGGCGCAATTCGCCGCTGGCGAGCTTGGGCAGGTAGAAACGTTTCTGCGCTTCACTGCCGTGTCGCAACAGGGTGAACATGTTGTACATCTGGCCGTGCACAGTGCCGGAGTTGCCGCCGCAGCGGTTCACCTCTTCAAGGATCACGGACGCTTCAGCCAGGCCCAGGCCGGAGCCGCCGTATGCTTCAGGAATCATCGCCGACAGCCAGCCGGCGTCGGTCAGCGCCTTGACGAAGGCTTCGGGGAAGCCCTTTTCCTCGTCAATCCTGCGCCAGTACGCAGCATCGAATTCCGCGCACAAGGCGCGCACGCCTTCGCGGATCGCATTGAGTTCTTCATTGTCATTGGGGTTCATTACCGGCGCTCCGCCTGTTGTTCTTGGATTATTCGAAATGCACGCTTGCTTGCTGCGCCAGGCCCTCGACGTTGCCGGCCCACAGCTGTGCCACACCGGCTTCGATCACGCGGCCGCCCACTTCAAACGGCTGCGGCGCTATCAAAGGGCGCACGCCGCGATAGGTAAAACGACGCAAGGTTGCACCAGGGTTGGCGCGGCAGAACGCGCGCAGGCTCAGGGTGGCAATCAACGGACCATGCACCACCAGGCCTGAGTAGCCTTCGGTGCCGGTGACGTAGGGGTAGTCGTAGTGAATGCGGTGACCGTTGAAGGTCACGGCGCTGTAGCGAAACAGCAGGGTTGGCGTGGGGTCGACGGTTTCAGACCATCCGCCCTGCTCCAGCGCGTCACCACTGCCGGATTTGGGCGGCGTGGGCTCGCGATAGACGATGTCCTGTTCCTCGCGGATCGCCAGGCGGCCGTCCTGGGAATAGTCGTGGCGCACAGTGACAAACAGCAGCGAGCCGGTGCGACCGGTCTTTTCTTCCACCTGGACGATGGTCGACACGCGCGTCGCCGCCTCGCCTGCACGCAGCGCATGCAGGAACTCGATGCGCCCACCAGCCCACATGCGATGACGGTTATCGGCCGGCGGCAGAAAGCCGCCACGGGCCGGGTGGCCGTCAGTGCCCAGGGCAGTTTCGGGTAGCGGGTCCTGGAAGAAACACCACTGCCACAGCGGCGGAATGTCCGTCCCATCCTCGGGAACGGCCTCGCCGAAGGTGGCGGCGATGCGCTTGAGCAGGTTATGGCTGAGGTGGTCGTGGGCGGTTTCGCTTCGGCCGATCCAATCGGTGGCGCTCATCGGGTGCAGGTCCTCGGGCGGTGAGTGTCTGCCCCGGATCATGCAAGCCTGCAGCCGTTCTGAGAATTTGCATTTCAATAAACCGGCGTTCGGTTATGCTGAACGCCGCCGTCCTGTCCCAGGAGTCACGCATGCACTTCGATCTGGCCGACCTGCGCCTGTTCATCCATATCGCCGAATCCCCCAGCCTGACCCAAGGCGCCAAGCGCGCGTTCCTCTCGCCGGCCGCCGCCAGCGCAAGGATCAAAGCCCTCGAAGGCCAGCTCGACACCCGCCTGTTGTACCGCGACAGCCGTGGCGTGGAGATCACCCCGGCCGGTGAACGCCTGCTGCACCATGCGCGGCTGATCATGCGTCAGGTGGATTACCTCAAAAGCGAATTCACCCAGTACGGCGTGGATTCAGCCGGGCATATCCGCATCTTCGCCAACACCACCGCGGTCACCGAATTCTTGCCCGAAGTACTGGCGGGCTTCCTATCAGAACGCCCGGGCGTGACCGTCGACCTTCAGGAACGCCTGTCCCGAGACATCGTGCGCGGCGTACTCGATGGCACCAGCGACATGGGCATCATCGCCGGGCCTGTGGAAGCCTCGGGGTTGCAGGTGCTGCATTTCAGCACGGATAAACTGGTGTTGATGGTGCCGGTCGGGCACCCGTTGGCGGGGCAAGCGTCAGTGACGCTGGAACAGACCCTCGCTTACCAGCACATCGGCCTGCACGAAGGCAGCACCTTGCTGAGCTTCTTGCGCGAGCATGTCGAGCGGCTGGGCAAGCATTTGTCGCTGCGTATCCAAGTGTCGAGTTTCGAGGCGATCTGTCGAATGGTCGAAGCCGGTGTGGGCATCGGCATCATTCCAGAGTCGGCCGCCGTGCGTCACAGCCGCACCATGCAATTGATCGCAGTGCAATTGGATGAACCCTGGGCGATTCGCGAGCGCAGCATCCTGGTGCGGGAGCTGGAGGCGTTGCCCGGCACCATTCGTGCGTTGATCGCCACGTTGATGCCGCACAGCGCCTAAGCCTAACCGCAAGGGCCGTTAACAGTCTTTGACAGTTTCTCGACAAAGCTGCAAAAGACCGGCGAGCGCTGCGCCCCTAGCATGCGAGCATCCAAATCACCTGTCGAGTGCTCGTCATGCTTCGCACATTGCGCGGTCTTCCGTTGCTCGGTTGCCTGTTGGGCAGTATTGGCTGCCACGGGCAGTCACCGGCCCCTCCGTCAATTGCGAAGGGTGACTACAGCGCGATCATCCGTTACCTGCAAACCCGGATCCCACGGGACATGGCCCAGGACAACATCCCGGGCCTGTCGATAGCACTGGTCAACGGCCAGGAATTGATCTGGGCGCGCGGGTTCGGCATGGCCGACAAAGCCAAGGGCTTGCCTGTCACGCCAAACACGGCATTCCGGGCCGGTGCGATCTCCAAATTGCTCACGGCCAGCGCGGCCCTGCAGTTGGTTGAAGAACAGCGACTGACGCTGGACGCCCCCTTACAGCAGACCCTGCGCGAGTTCTATGTGCGCTCGCGCTTCCACGCCGACCAGCAGGCCGCCGACCGCGACATCACTTTGCGTCGCCTGCTGAGCCATCAGTCCGGCTTGCCCAGTGAACACCTGCGAGACCTGCGCAACAGCTACGCCATGGGGCAGATGCCGATGCGCCTGTCCGGTGTCTGGCTGAGCACACCGCCCGGCACACAAGTGGCCTATTCCAACCTGGGTTATGCGCTGGTGGGCGCGGCGATCGAGCGCAGCAGCGGCAAGGAGTTTGAAGCCCAAATGCAACACAGCCTGCTCAAGCCGCTGGAGATGGATCGCGCGAGCTTTGTCGGGACCGCTGCCCAAGTAGGCTTTCGCGCCCTGGGCTATCAGGAAGGCGTCGCCAGCACCGATGCGCAACTGCGCGACATCGCCGCCGGCGGCTTGTGGGCCAGCCCCAAGGACCTCAGCCATTACGTGCAGATGCTATTTGCCAAGGGCCTCTACAAGGGCAAGCGGGTAATGGCAAGCCGCTCCATCGATGAAATGTTCACCCAGCAAAACACCGGCAATGCCCTGGACTTCGACTGCCAGATCGGCCTGGCGTGGTTTTTGGCGCCCTGTGGTGACGCGCCGGTCGGTCCTGGGGTGCGTACCTACCAGCACAGCGGCGGTGGCGATGATTTCGCCGCACAGCTGAGCCTGCTGCCGGACCATCAATTGGCAGTGATCATCATGGCCAACGACAGCAATGCCGAAGACCTGGTCGCCAGATTGGCCACTGACACCCTGCGCCTGATGCTTGAAGCGCAAACCGGCACGCCTGTGTGCAGCGACGACTGCCAGTCACCCCGCCATGGGCTCAAGCTGCGCCAAGTGCCGACAGCCATCGACCGTCAGCGCCTGGCCGGGTTTTACGCAACCGCCTGGGGCGTCTTCAGGATCAAGGATGATGAGCAGCGGCTGCGCGGCGAACTGGCGGGTTTCAACTTCGAACTGCTGCGTGACGATCAGGGCTGGCTGCGCGCGCAGAAGAAACTCTTCGGCTTCTGGCTCAAGGACCTCGGTGAACTGGGCCACGTACAACTCGACGTGATCACCGTGCAAGGCCGGCAGATGCTCACCGCGCGCAGCCACGGCCAACGCATCCCCATCGGTGAGCGCATCGACCCGCCGCCGCTGCCCATGGCCTGGGCCGACACGGTCGGCACCTATCAGGTGCTCAACAGCTTTGAGCCCGACGCGCCATTAAGCGGCATCAGCGTGCGCCTCGAAGAAGGCTTCCTGGTGATTCGCGGCCAACTGCATGACGAGCCGCTGACCGACTACATCCTGCTGCCCGTCGACAACGCCCACGCCGTACTGGCCGGGACCGGCTATGGCCTGGGCGACACCGTGAGCCGCCAGATCAATGGCCTGAGCGCTTCGGGCTACGCCTTCAAACGTACCCATCCACCCTTGAGTTTCTGACTGACATGAAAACCCTGATGAGCCCCAAAAACCTCTGCCTGTCCATGACTTCCCTGTGTTTACTCGCCGGAGCCAACAGCGCCCTGGCCGAGGACTGGACCTACAGCCTCAACGCCGGTGTGGCCAACCTGCCCCGCTACAGCGGCAGCGATGAGCGCATGACTGCTCCCGTGCTCGGTGGTGCCATCGTCAGCCCTTGGGGGCTTTTTCTCGACACCGACAAAGGCCTGGGCTGGGGTTACGAAGGCAATGCCTTGAGCTTCGAGGCCTACGTCGGTGCCAGTGCTTCGCGCAAGGACAAAAACACGTCCATGCACCTCGGCGCCAAGCGTCTCAAAGGCATGGGCGAGATCAAGTCACGCCCGCAACTGGGTGTGAGTGCCAGCTACAACCTGGGCGGCGTGATTGTTGGCGCCACCCTGGAACATGCGCTCAAGGAAGATGACCACAAGGACAGCGGCAAGGCGTTCACCCACGTGGAACTGAGCCTGGGCACCAACCTGTATGAAGGCCGTTTCGGCTCCCTCGACGCCAGCCTCAACAGCCATTTCGGGGACCGTGACTACTTGCAGACCTGGTACGGCGTGACCACCGGCCAAGCCGCACGCAGCCGCTTCAAAACCTACAAGGCGGGCGCGGGCAATATCAGTAATGGCATGAACCTGGTGTGGAGCCTGCCGATCAGCGAGGACACCCAGTTCTCGACCTTGCTGGATGTGCAGTACCTGGCGGATGAGGCCGGCAAGAGCCCGATCGTGGAGCGTCGGTTGCAGACGTCGGTGATGGGTGTGCTGGAATACAGCTTTTGAGGGGGAAGTCGGCATCAACGCTCAACCCCTGAGGAGTGAAATATCCCCTCACTGAGCAGAGGGGAACCGGAGGCCTGGCACTTGCGACGAATAGTCACTGCTGCATGTGGGAAAACACGCAGTCGCTATCGTCGTTCTTCTGGAGTTTACTGATGGTCTCATCGACTCAATCCGCTACTGTTTCGGCCGCCACGTACCAGTCCCCACCACCGGATGCACAGCAACCCCCTTCACCTCAGTCGGCCCCACAAGCACCTGACTGGTTGGAACTCATAAAAAGTACCCCGCGGTATATAGCCGACGCAGAATTGGCGGGAACCTATGCCGCCGCGCTAACCCGCGCAGCCCAAGACTTGCCCTTACCGGTGACCGGAAGTGAGGCCGTTTACCCTGTGCCTGTCGACTCTACGTTCGGGCAATGGCGAAACCACCTCGACAGCCTAGTGGCGGGTGACGATTTCAAGCAGTGGGCCCACGCCAATCGCGTTGACCTATCCCGCCCCCTTCGCATTTTCCCCCCGAGCGACACCACGCCCGGTTGGATACAGGCCTACGCCAAGCCCTCGGCATCCGGTGAAGCGGGTGCGCGCGCCAGCATCCTCGCGCTGGGGGCACAGTTCAGCGACGGCCAGTCGTTGCCTGCCTCGTGGCCATTGATCATGCAGACGTCCAAAACGTTAGCGGCGGGCAACATCTGCGTCTCTGTCCCTTCGCCCGGTCGGTCCGACCCCGTTACGCATGCCACGCGCCCCGCTGACCTCAAAGACATTGCGGCCTTCTATGGCGAGCAGGTGCCCCATAGCCGTGAAGCGCTCACAGAACGCGCGAATGACGTCAAACACGCTAACACCTTTCCCCTGCCTGATGCGGTGCTCTCACCCGCACAATTTGAACTGCGCTCAGAGACCGCGCTGGAACAGCAGCAGAGGGAATGGGGCGATGTTCGTAACAACACCCGCCTGTGCCAACTGTTGTCCACGGCAATCACGCCACCCCCCGCCTCTGCCAACGCGACCGACAGCCCTCCCTCTTTCATTGATTCGCCACACACCTCAGAACAGGCTGCGCAACACGAAAAAACCTTGATTGCGCAAATGCTCGACAGTGACGCGTTCAAGTTAAACGTGGACCCCACTTCCTGGTACGTTCAGGATGAGCAGTTGGCACCGGAGGCCAGCGTCAGCCTCAGACGATTCATCACCGACAAGGGGTGGATCGTTCCGCAGACCAAAGACGACATCAACAACTTGATCAAGTCCATTCAACGCGGGCCCTTGCCTTCCATCCCCCATGGCAATCTCACCGGCGCCTTGAGCTGGGCGGCGGCACTGACGCTGGATGAAAAAAAGCAGCTCTACAGCCACATACGCTTTAACAACCTCAAGCTACCGGACTTGGGTGCTTCGCACGCCGTGAACAATGAAGGAGGGGCTTTTACCTACCTGACGAAAAATCGCCATTGGACAGACGCCGAGCTGAACGCCCCACGAGAAATCGTAGAAGACATCCTTCGCTCGCCAAAAGCCCGGACGCTGGAAGCTGCCCTACAGCGGAAAATGGGCGTCGCTGGCGATACCGACGGCTCTGACATGACCCTCGCGGCGATCCTGTTGGGGCTGGATGCACCCACGGCCCATGATGTGTCGAAGAGAAATGAATGTGCCGGTTTCGACCTCGCGGCCCCACGTTTCTATGGGCAGCCGCTGAGTCACATCAAGGAAGCGTTGATCCCCCATTTGGCCGAAAGTGGCCGTTGCACGACCAGGATGGCCCCCGTGGCGGCGTTTATGCTGCTATCAAGTGCCGCGCCGGAACTGCTGGTCAAGGACATCCCCGCTGATGTGACTTACGGTTCACCGGCGTGGGCCACCCTGAAAGCCACAGTGGCCTACATAGAAGCAAAGAGCCCTGGCAGCAGTTCCCTCATGAGCTTTGCTGAAGTCGTCAAATACGCGGCAATCGATCCGGTTGCTACAGAAGACCAAGCGCTATTGAATGCGGCCAAATTAGACATGGTCATCGATTGGGCGTTAGTGCATGGCGTCCTCTCGCCATCGCCTACAGGGCGCTATTCAGACGAGCAGTTGGACACCGCGCAGAAAGCGTTCTCCGAGGTCATGAGCGAGCTGCAAACAACCCCCGGGGATATCACCGCGAAGGTTCCACTGCTCAAAGACCAGGCACTGGAAGAACTGGGGAAGCGCTATAAGAATGTGCCCTTTGAACTGGCCGTGCTCACAACGCCCCAGGCGCGGGCGAATAACGCCCTCAACAACGATATATTACATACCAACACGGGCCCTTATTCCCTATTGGACCTTTATCTCTCAGGCCGAGCGCCAGCCCCGCAGGAGGACAACACATGGTATTCATTGAGAGAACAGGCGCTTCCAGGAACAACCACCGGATTACTTCACCACCTCCCGGATATCAAGTCCGTACACCGCCTTGCTGTGGCCAATTATCAGCAACGCAGGGAAAGCGGGCTGGTCACCCTCAGCAAACATCTCATTGCACAACAACCGATCAGCGATAGAAAGCAGCTGGAATATGGAAAACTCGAGATTTTCATTGAAGGCACCGTCATCAAACATCGAGTCATCACCAAGTCCGGCGCCGTCAGTCTCGACCAATCAACGCCGAGTCAAGATCCGAGCAAGCGCGCGTTGATCATCAAGTCAACGCATGAGAACAAAGTAAAATTCTATGAATTTTGCCCGCAACACAACTATCTGAAAGCCCGCGATGATCTGGGCAGCGCATTCGTTCCAGGCCCTCAAGGGCCATGGATCAAGGCGCCCACACCTTATCTGGCAGGAGAGAAATTCTCCAATACAGCCATCACGCCATTTAGCGTCTCGCAGACCGACAGCCATAAGTTACAAGCCATCACGCCGCCGGCAGACGCCAGTGTCCCGGCATCGTATAACAGTGCACGCAGTCAGTTTCTGGGGGAGTTGCTCTCCAAGCACACCCTCGGTGATGTCGAGCTTGAACAACTGGTGAATGCCAGCGGCCACACAACGCGATTTGACGAAGAAGATGAAGAGTTCGAAACGAACAGAGAGTTACTGTTCGCCTCGATGGTTGTCGTGAACCCCATCAGAAACGTGCTCAACGGCGATTGGCTTGCGGTGGCGTCCGACATCGTATTCGATGGTGTCATGTACTTGACCACCGCGGGTCTGGGCAAGGTTGCTGGCGCAGCAGCCAAGCCGGTGAATAGCGCGTTGAAACAAAGCGGTAAAGCTTTCGGACGACGGCTGTTTACACAAACACCGGTTCAGCCTTCCAGTGGGCTCAACGCTAATTTCCATAAGTTCTCGCCAGGAAAAACCGGGCAATATGACTTTTCCGACCTCGCCCGAAAACCTGACATCGCGCAAGGTACTTACAAAAGAGGCCTTACCGAATTCTCCACACCAGCAAGGTTCGATAGAACAACCCGCAAATGGTATGCGGTAGATCCAAAGACCAACAAAACGTATGGAAAGCCCTTGGAGGACTTCAAGCCACAGGTGTCTGCAGCGCCCGGCACAAGCACACCTGCCATGACACCTCAGCAGCGCGCACTGGACATAGGATTGAGCCGCGACAATGTCATTCAAATGGGCGGGCCGATGAGGGATCTGAAACTGATTGGCAATGAAGTTCATACCTTCACGGATACCTATAAAGGCACGACCCGCCTCAATGTCGTCGCACACGGTATCAAACGAAATTGGGTTGAGCGGATCACAGGTGACGGTACGAAGATAATCATGGACAACACGCTTTATGATGCGCCTGGGTTAGCGAAGCTGCTGAGAGCAAAGGGTGTGGACCTTACTTCTGCCGATAACGTACGCCTTCTGGTGTGCTACTCCGCTGAAGGCAGAGGCAAAGCATTTGGGCGCCTCTTTCAACAAGAAATAAACAAACCGGTCAAGGCGTTTGAAGGGACCGTCTCATTGACGCATGGCTCGACATCCGTAACCGCCATACGAAACGGAGTACGAAATGAGGTGTTGCGAAACTATCCCAATGGGACGTCGGCAGTTATTGAGCAAGCCACCGATCTATTGACGGAAGGTTTATTTAATGGAAAAGCCATTCCGCACATCCAAAAAAACCATGGTCAAACCATCAGGATCAATATCGCTCCGCCCGGCCTGCCTCCTATACATGACGACCTGAGAATCACTTATAGGCCGCGCCAATTCACTCGATAACCCTATGACTCAACGTACGCCCACGTCATTCGGAATGAGGCTCCGCCCCATTCCGAGTCCAACACCTGCACCTGGCCGCCATGCCACTGCGACACCCGCTGCACCAGCGCCAGGCCCAGGCCGAAGCCGCCGGTACGGCGATCGCGACTCGCGTCCAGGCGCATGAAGGGTTGGAAAATCTTCGCCCGGCCGTCCTCCGGGACGCCGGGCCCGTCGTCACACACCCGCACTTCGTAGCCGCTGCCGAACTTGACCAGCGAGACTTCCACCCGACGCTCGGCGTAGCGGATGGCGTTGCGCAACAGGTTGATCACCGCACGTGCCATAAAGCGTGGCTCGATCTGGATAAAGTCCACCTCACACGTGCGCAACGACAATTGAATACCCGCCGCCTCGGCCTCCAGGGCCACACTGCCGATCACGCTGTCGAGCCAGCTGAGGGCCTCGATGCTTTCGCGTGTGACCTGGGTGGCGCCACGTTCCAGGCTGGCATAGGTAAGCAGTTCGGAGACCATTTCTTCCAGTTCGCCCAGGTCTGCATACATGTCAGCAATCAATTCGCCACGCTGGCGCGGGTCGGCCTGCTGCTTGAGTTGGTCGAGTTCGAACGAGAGGCGTGCAATGGGCGTGCGCAGTTCGTGGGACACGGCGTTGGTGAGTTCGCGCTGGTTGGCGATCAGGCTTTCGATACGCTCGGCCATCTGGTTGAAGTGCCCCGCCAGCTCACGCACGGTGGAACGGCGCGGCAGCAGGATGCGCGAGCTGAGCTCGTTGTCACCGAAACGTTGCGCCGCCAGACGGATATGCTCCAGATCGCGCCAGTGCGGCCGCACCCAGAAATACAGCACGATCGCCAGGCTCAGCCCCAACAGGCTGTAGGCCCACAAGTACAGCCATTTAGGCTCGTCGGGCAGCTTGATATTGAGCAATTGCGGGCCGCCGTCGAGATTGGCGATGAACTCCATGAAATCGCCACGCACCACCAACTGCCCAGCCGCCAGCAACTGTTGCTCACGCGGGTTCAGCGCCAGGTCATCGCGCTGGACCAGTTTCAGGTGCAGACCGTAATGGGGTTGCAACTCGCCCAGACGCGCTTGGCGGGCATCACCGAGCAAGGGTCGCAACTGCTCGACCAAAGCATAGGCCGGGCCGCGCATGGCCTCGCGGTTATAGGTTTCGTTGGCCTCGGGAAGAAGCTCGTCGAACGTGTAGTTGACCAGCCAGATAGCGCCCGCCAGGCCTAGCGCAAGGATGATGTACAGGCGGATATAGAGCCGCAGCATCTAGGCCTCCCACGCAAACGGGTTGAACAGGTAGCCCTTGCCCCAGATGGTCTTGATGCACACTGGTTCGCGCGGGTTGTCGTTGAGTTTGCTGCGCAGTTTGCTGATGTAGACATCGACACTGCGGTTGAGCCCGTCGAACGCAATGCCGCGCATGCGGTTGAGGATGTCATCGCGGGACAGGATCGTCCCCGAGTTACTGGCCAGCAGCCACAGTAGTTCAAACTCCATGGTGGTGAGGTCGATCTTGTCATCGCCAAGGCTGACCACGCGGCAACTGCGATCGATGGCCAGCCGCCCGAAGGCCAGCGCCCCGCGCACCGCCGGCTCCGGCGCCTGGCGTCGTTGCAGGGCACGCAGGCGCGCCAGCAACACAGGGGGCTTGATCGGCTTGATCACATAATCGTCGGCACCGGACTCCAGGCCAAGGATATGGTCCAGGTCGTCTTCCTTGGCCGTGAGGATCACGATCGGCGTGTCGGACACCGCGCGAATTGCGCGACACACATGCAGGCCACTCTGGCCCGGCAACATCAGGTCAAGTACGACGATCTTCGGCTTGAACGCGAGAAACGCCGCCAAGGCCTCATCGCCCCGATGCTCCACGCGTACCTCAAAGCCATGCTGCGCGAGAAAGTGCGCGATCAGCCCTGCCAGTTTTTCGTCGTCCTCAACGAGCAAGACCTTGCCCAGCCCCAGGTTTTCCATAAGTTCTCAGTCTGCAGACACGGATTGAAGAGCGGGCATTATAGGTGGCAAGCTGGACAACTGAAGCCGCTGGCCAGGATTGGCCACGAAGGTTCATGTTTTTAAGAGTTTTTAACAAATAACCTGCAATCTTTAACGCCAACCACAGGGAGTTGTATGCGCAAGGATTACCTGGCGTTCTTTGTTTCGCTGTTCTTGTCGCGGCTGGCCGACCAGATTCTGCTGTTTATCGTGCCCTTGATCGTGTTCCAGACTACCCAGAGCGTGGCTTGGGCTGGACTTGCATTCTTTGTCGAGTCGCTGCCGCGTTATCTCGCGTTCCCGGTGTGTGGCGCATTGTGCGACAAGTTCGCGCCGGTGCGCATCCTGCATATCAGCCAGGTTTGCCGGGCGCTGGCTTGCGGGGTGGCCGTGGTTTTGTACGGGGTCTTCGACGGCATCCTCTGGATCGTGCTGCTCTCGGCGCTCTGCGGCGTGTTGACGACCCAGGGCATCATGGCGCGGGAAGTGTTGATGCCTCATGTCTTTCCCCACTACAGCTATGCCAAGACGCTTTCCTATTCGCAGATTGCTGACCAGAGCGGGCTGGTGCTCGGGCCTTTGGTGGCCGCGCTGATGCTGGAAGTGTGGGCCTGGCACTGGGTCGTACTCGGGGTGGCCGGGCTGTTTTTATTGGCCGACCTGGCAATGCGGGCGTGGCAACGCTCCAACACGACACAGCTGGAAACGTTCGAGCAGCATCGGGATATCTGGCTGCAGCCACTGAAGATTGCCTTCGGGCATATCCGCAGCCTGCCGGAACTGAAGCGGATCATTACGCTGGCCGTGGGCGTCAACTTGATCATTGGTGTCACGCTGGCCACATCTGCGGCGATGGTGACCGGCCAATTTGCGCAAGACAAGGACACCTATGCCCTGCTGCAGGCAGCCGGCGCCTTGGTGACCATCGGGATTCTGTTTTACCTGGCGCGGGCCGGGCTCCCGCTGAGGGTGCTGGGCGGGTTGTCGTATTCGATGATTGCGGTAGGTGCAGTGATCATGGCGATCAGCCCCGGCATATGGCTATACGCCGTGGGCTTCCTGCTGGTCACCGGTTTCGACAAGATGTTCAACGTCTACCTGCGCAGCACCCGTCAGCGGGTGATTCCCGTGCAGGACTTCGGCAAGACCGTGGGCGTGATCACCTTGCTCAACAACCTGCCGCAACCTTTGGCAGGCTTGGCGATAGCAGTGTTGGCAGCACCGCTGGGTACACAGCAGGTGATCCTGCTGCTCGCCGGAATCACCGCGCTGATCGGCGCGGCCGTGGCCTCAGGCTGGCACGCCACTGTGAAAGCGGAACTCGATGTCGGGTGACTCGATCAGTTCCTGCTCGGCCGCCCTCACCCGCTCGATCACCTGGGCGACGTCCTTGGCGTCGCCGTATTGGTAGGCCAGCTTCAGGTAGCGCTGGAAGTGCCGCGCCTCGCTTTTCAGCAGGCCGAAGTAAAACTTGCCGAGTTCTTCGTCCAAATGCGGCACCAAGGCTTCGAAACGCTCACAACTGCGCGCTTCGATAAAAGCGCCCACCACCAGGGTGTCCACCAGCTTGACAGGTTCATGGGTGCGCACCACTTTGCGCAAACCCGAGGCATACCGGCCAGCATTCAATTGACGCAACTCGACTTTGCGCTTTTTCATCAGGCGCATGACTTGTTCGTGGTGCACCAGCTCTTCACGGGCCAGGCGCGACATCATGTTGATCAGGTCCACATGGCTGTAGTACTTGGCGATCAGGCTCAGGGCGGTGCTGGCGGCTTTGAATTCGCAGTTCTTGTGGTCGATCAGCAGGGTGTCCTGATCGGCCAGCGCGGCCTGGACCCAGGCGTCAGGGGTGCGGCAACCGAGGAATTCGTGGATGTCTGGCAGGTTCATCGGGCTCACGGGCAAAAGGATCACAAAAGGCCGTCGATTATACCGACCCCGCCGCAGACCACCAGCCACCGGCCTTGATGTGCATCAACATGACGTCTGCCGTGCAGCAACTATAGTTGTTCCAGGCCCACCCTTTTTGGAGATCCCGACCATGCAAGCCATCCGCAGCATCCTGGTGGTCATCGAGCCCGAGCATTCGGAAAGCCTGGCCCTCAAGCGTGCCAAGCTGATCGCTGGGGTCACCGGCGCGCACCTGCATTTGCTGGTCTGCGACAAGAAGCACGAGCACTCGGCGCTGCTGGCCCTGCTCAAGTCGGGTTTGCACGAAGACGGCTACAGCGTCAGCACCGAGCAGGCCTGGAATGCCAGCCTGCATGAAACCATTATCGACGTGCAGCAGGCGGAGGGTTGCGGGCTGGTAATCAAGCAACACTTCCCCGACAGTCCCTTGAAAAAGGCGCTGCTGACGCCTGCCGACTGGAAGTTGCTGCGCTATTGCCCGACAGCGGTGCTGCTGGTCAAGACCGCCAAGCCATGGACCGGCGGGGTGATTTTGGCGGCCATCGATGTCGGCAATACCGATGGCGAGCACCGCTCCCTGCACAACGCGATCATTGACCATGGTTTTGATATCGCCAGCTTGGCCAAGGCGCAATTGCATGTGATCAGCGCCCATCCGTCGCCGATGTTGTCGGCGGCGGACCCGACGTTTCAGCTCAAAGAAACCATCGAGGCGCGTTATCGCGAGCAATGCAAGGCGTTCCAGGCAGAGTTTGATGTGGACGACTCACACTTGCACATTGAGGAAGGCCCGGCGGATGTGCTGATCACGTTCGCTGCCCATAAGTGGCAGGCAGCCGTGACAATCATCGGCACGGTGGCGCGCACCGGGATTACCGGGGCGCTGATCGGCAATACGGCGGAGGTGATACTGGATGCCGTGGAAAGCGATGTGCTGGTGCTCAAGCCCGACACGCTGATGGATCAGCTGGGAGAACTGGCTACCAAGGCCTGACGGGGTCTTCCGAACAACTGCGATCAACTTTGTGGGAGCGGGCTTGCTCGCGAATGCGGTGTGTCAGTGAATGAATAATTGACTGATCCACCGCATTCGCGAACAAGCCCGCTCCCACATTGGGTGGCGCGTTATCCGTTGGAAAATACATCTTTGAGAAAGTTTGGCGCGATATAGCGCTGGTAGTGCGCCTCCGACAGGATAAAAAACTCCCGATCAATGGCATCACGCAGGTCCGGCAAGGGCCAGTCGCGAAATTCCGGCAACAGCACCATGCCGTAAGCCTCCAAGTTGGAAATCACCCGCGCACCACGGGCGATCAACTGGTATGCCCAGCAATACTCGGACTGGTGCGGCACGAAGCGAATCTTGCGCTGCTCCAGCTGGTCGCGCAGGGTCTTGGGGTCGAACACCTCCAGCTTGCCGGCCATCACCTGCACCAACAGCTGCTCCAAGCGTAGCCAGACCGCGCGTTTTTCCTCTTCGTTATAGCCATTCCACTGGATCACTTCGTGGTGGAAGCGCTTGCAGCCACGGCACACGAGATCGCCGTAGACCGTGGAGCACAGGCCGACGCAGGGGGTCTTGATGGTTTGGTTGGACATGGGCAACGACACGCAAATCAGCGAAACAATGCGCCATGTTAGCCCTTTGTCTAAGCGTGATCACCCTTCAAACTTGGTGAGGCAACTTACCTTTAGAAATTTTTTGCCGTAGAATCATCCGGCCTTGTAAGGCGCCAATAATCCGCTGGAAGCTGTTTTCAAAGCGTCACGAGCACAGTCGTTCCTTCAGAACGGTGTTGGCGATGGTCCATGACTCGGTAGGTCAGAGCCCTCGCCAACCCTCATCAGCTCCGTTCTGCAGGCGTAAAACTTTGAAAGCAGCTTCTGTGAGGAATGCCGGCAGCGCTGGCTTTGCGGCCCAAAAAGCCCCTGAGCGCATGCGTGCCGTTCATTTCTGGATGAGCGTCCCGTGGGACCACTGATGAGGGTAATAACTGTGCTTGAAGCCTACCGCAAACATATCGAAGAGCGTGCAGCCCTGGGTATTGTTCCCCAGCCGCTTAACGCCGAACAAACCGCAGGCCTGGTCGAGCTGCTGAAAAATCCTCCGGCTGGCGAAGAAGAATTCCTCGTTGACCTGATCACCAACCGCATTCCACCAGGCGTTGACGAAGCTGCCTACGTCAAGGCCGGTTTCCTGTCTGCCCTGGCCAAGGGCGAAGCCACTTCCCCCCTGATCGACAAAAAACGCGCCGTTGAACTGCTTGGCACCATGCAAGGCGGCTACAACATCGTGACCCTGGTTGAGCTGCTGGACGACGCCGCACTGGCTCCGGTCGCCGCCGCCCAACTCAAGCACACCCTGCTGATGTTCGATGCGTTCCACGACGTGGCTGAAAAAGCCAGGAACGGCAACGAACACGCCAAAGCCGTGATCCAGTCCTGGGCCGACGGCGAGTGGTTCCGCAACCGCCCCACCCTGGCCGACAAAATCAGCCTGCGCGTCTTCAAGGTCACCGGCGAAACCAACACCGACGACCTGTCCCCGGCTCCTGATGCCTGGTCCCGTCCTGACATCCCGCTGCACGCCCTGGCCATGCTGAAAATGGCCCGTGAAGGCATCGTGCCGGACGAGCAAGGCAAGACCGGCCCGATGAAGCAGATCGAAGAGATGCGCGGCCAAGGCTTCCCGATCGCCTACGTCGGTGACGTGGTCGGTACCGGTTCCTCGCGTAAATCCGCGACCAACTCCGTACTGTGGTTCTTCGGCGACGACGTGCCTTACGTGCCGAACAAGCGCGCCGGCGGCTTCTGCTTCGGCAGCAAGATCGCTCCAATCTTCTACAACACCATGGAAGATGCTGGCGCACTGCCAATCGAGTTCGACGTTACCAACATGAACATGGGCGACGTGATCGACCTGTACCCGCATGCTGGCAAAGTCTGCAAGCACGGTACCGATGAAGTCATCACCACCTTCGAAATGAAGACCCCGGTGCTGTTGGACGAAGTCCGCGCCGGCGGCCGTATCCCGCTGATCATCGGTCGCGGCCTGACCGACAAGGCCCGTGCCGAGCTGGGCCTGGGCCCAACCGATCTGTTCAAGCTGCCGGAAGCGCCTGTCGACACCGGCAAAGGCTTCACCCTGGCACAGAAAATGGTCGGCAAGGCCTGCGGTCTGCCAGAAGGCAAAGGCGTTCGTCCTGGCACCTACTGCGAACCGAAGATGACCACCGTGGGTTCCCAGGACACCACCGGTCCGATGACCCGTGACGAACTGAAAGACCTGGCGTGCCTGGGCTTCTCGACCGATCTGGTGATGCAGTCGTTCTGCCACACCGCGGCCTATCCAAAGCCGATCGACGTGACCACCCACCACACCCTGCCTGACTTCATCATGACCCGTGGCGGTGTATCCCTGCGTCCAGGCGACGGCATCATCCACAGCTGGCTGAACCGCATGCTGCTGCCGGATACCGTCGGCACCGGTGGTGACTCCCACACCCGTTTCCCGATGGGCATCTCGTTCCCGGCCGGTTCCGGTCTGGTCGCGTTCGCCGCAGCCACTGGCGTCATGCCACTGGACATGCCGGAATCGATCCTGGTGCGTTTCAAAGGCAAAATGAAACCTGGCATCACCCTGCGTGACCTGGTTCATGCCATTCCTTACTACGCGATCCAGTCGGGTCTGCTGACCGTAGAGAAGAAAGGCAAGAAGAACGCCTTCTCCGGCCGCATCCTGGAAATCGAAGGCCTGAACGACCTGACGCTGGAGCAGGCTTTCGAGCTGTCCGACGCCTCGGCTGAACGTTCGGCTGCCGGTTGCACCATCAAGCTGTCGAAAGAGTCGATCACCGAGTACCTGAACTCCAACATCACCCTGCTGCGCTGGATGATCGGTGAAGGCTACGGTGACCCACGTACCCTGGAACGTCGCGCCCAAGCGATGGAAGCCTGGGTCAAGAACCCTGAGCTGATGGAAGCCGATGCCGACGCGGAATACGCTGAAATCATCGAAATCGACTTGGCCGAGATCAACGAGCCGATCCTCTGCGCACCGAACGATCCGGACGATGCCCGTCTGCTGTCGAGCGTTGCCGGCGAGAAGATCGACGAAGTGTTCATCGGTTCGTGCATGACCAACATCGGTCACTTCCGCGCGGCCGGTAAGCTGCTGGAGCAAGTCAAGGGCCAGCTGCCTACCCGTCTGTGGCTGTCGCCTCCGACCAAGATGGACGCTCACCAACTGACCGAAGAAGGCTACTACGGCATCTACGGCAAGGCTGGCGCGCGCATGGAAATGCCGGGCTGCTCGCTGTGCATGGGTAACCAGGCACGTGTAGAACCGAACTCGACCGTTGTGTCGACGTCGACCCGTAACTTCCCGAACCGTCTGGGTGACGGCGCTAACGTCTACCTGGCTTCGGCCGAGCTGGCGGCAGTAGCTTCTACCCTGGGTCGCCTGCCGACCGTCGAAGAGTACATGGGCTACGCAGCGAAACTGGACACCATGGCCAGTGACGTCTACCGCTACCTGAACTTCGATCAGATCGCTGAGTTCCGCAAGATCGCAGCAAGCGCCAACATCCCGGTGATTCAAGCCTAAGGGTGTGTTGACATAAAAAACGCCGCGTATCGCAAGGTACGCGGCGTTTTTTTATGCCTGCAAAACAGCATCGGCAACACCCTAAATCAACTGTGGGAGCGGGCTTGCTCGCGAATGCGGTGTATCAGTCCCGGATGATGTGACTGATACACCGCATTCGCGAGCAAGCCCGCTCCCACATTTTTAACCCTGCGCAGTCGGATAGACCGCATCAGGCTCAAGCAAAAAGCGAATAAACCACTGCAGTGATCGCCACCAGACCAACCGCCGTGACAAACACATTGGACGCCTGCCCACGGTACTTGGCCATGGCCGGCACCTTGCGGATGGCATACATCGGCATCAGGAACAGGATCGAAGCAATGATCGGACCGCCCAGCGCCTCAATCATGCCGAGAATGCTTGGGTTCAATGTCGCCACAATCCAGCACACCACCAGCATGAAGGCGGCGGTCATGCGATCCAGGCGCTTCGCACCCGGACGACGACCCGTCTTCAACACCAGGCCCTTGAGGCCTTCACTGGCACCGATGTAATGCCCCAGGAACGACTTGGTAATCGCCACAAACGCGATCAAGGGGGCTGCGAACTCGATGGTCGGGTTATTGAAGTGGTTGGCCAGGTACGACAGGATCGACAGGTTCTGTGCCTTCGCCTCGGCCAGTTGCGCCGGCGACAGGGTCAGCACGCAGCTGAACACGAAGAACAGCACCATCACCACCATCAACAGATGCGCGCGGGACAGGATCTGCGAGCTGCGCTCATCGGCATGGATGCCGTACTGGCGCTTCTGGTCCACCGCGAAGGCCGAGATGATCGGCGAGTGGTTGAATGAGAACACCATCACCGGGATCGCCAGCCACAAGGTGTTAAGCAGGGCGGACGGCGTCGGGACCTGACTGGCGGTGCTGAGGATGCCGCCATTCCAGTGCGGGATCAGGTAAACCGCCAGGAACAGCAAGGCGACGATAAACGGGTACACCATCAAGCTCATGGCCTTGACGATCACTTGCTCGCCGCAACGCACCACGGCCAGCAGGCCGAGGATCAGCACGAACGACAGGATCGCCCGTGGCGGCGGCATGATGTGCAGTTGATGCTCCATGAAGCTGCCGACCGTGTTGGTCAAAGCGACGCTGTAGATCAGCAGGATTGGGAAGATCGCGAAGAAGTACAGCAACGTGATCAGCGCGCCGGCCTTGATGCCGAAATGTTCTTCGACAACGTCAGTGATGTCCGAGCCTTCACGGCCAGACAGCACGAAACGGGTCAGGCCACGGTGGGCGAAGAAGGTCATCGGGAACGCCAGCAACGCAAGGATTACCAGGGGCCAGAAGCCGCCCAGGCCGGCGTTGATCGGCAGGAACAGGGTACCGGCGCCAATAGCGGTGCCGAACAGGCCAAGCATCCAGGTGGTGTCCTGGCGGCTCCAGCTCGTGAGGGTTGCAGGTGTCGTTGCATAGCGTTCGTCGACGCTATTGGCCTGATCATTCATCCGGTCGGATCTCCGCATTTACATAGCCGGGACGAGTCAGAAAAACCTGACAGGCAGCGCCCCGACCATAGAAGGGCCGTGATTGTCCGGGATTCTCTTGAATAAGCAAAGACTTAGCTGAGGAACGGTGTACCGGTGCAGGCGCTCTAGGGCCGCCATAAGCGAAGGTTGCGGGCATGCCAACACCATTTGGCGCGAGCGGAAAGTGCTCTTCACGGCTGCACCCAAGTCGTCGCGTTTAAACTGAACTTGGCCTATTTAGAGAATCGGCCTACAACCCAATCAGACGCAAATAGCTATCCAACTAAAATAATAAGCAAAGTGCGGCGTTAATTGTTACACAACCCTACATAGTCATTGAGCAACCACCCACGTTGAAACTAATATCACCCGCAGCAGACCCCACAAAAAAACAACGTCGCTTATTGAAAACAACAGGAATTCGACAATGCGAAGATTTAAATGTGTGCTCATCAGTCTGTTACTCTCATGCATGTTCAGCGCGCACGCCAATAGTGCAGAACAGCTGGAACCTGAAGCGGACATTCAAGCGCTGGCCTCTTCTGCGCAATGGTTGACCACCAAAGTCTATGTTGAGGGGGAACCGGACAAAGACGTCAAGGCCAACTACCCCGGCGTCGTTGGCATATCAATGTGGGATCCACTGCGCAATCGCTATGAATTCTTCTACACCGACACCGGCCGTTCAAAGCATGCCGATGGCGGCGGCGGGTATTTCATGGTCACGGGAGACCGCAAGACCCATATCCTGTTCCCTGATCTCGGCCCGAACAGAACAATCGTCAGGCGCCTGGAGAAACTTGATAACCGTGAATTCACTTACTCTCGCGAAGTACCGCGCAACATGATCCCCACGCAACCGCCCGTACGTATCTATGTCGTGCACGCCCCCTATAAAGGTCCAATCAAGACCGCCATGTCGAATTAATCAAACATCGCCAATACAAACAACAATGAGCAAGGTGCCCAACCATGAATAAACGTAACCCTCTCCATTTATTGTTATTACCTGCACTACTGGCCGCCGCGCTATTGCCAGTTTCAGCGACTGCACAAACCGCTGTTGCGCTGAATGAAAAGACTACGCCCATCACTGCCGATAACGCCGTCATGTTGACCGTATTTCTTAAACATGATCAATCCCGCCCCTTGGGCGAGTTAAAAACGCAACTGGCCAGGCAGGCGTTCCACGCGGTATTTCCACCGCCCGGGGTGGAAGTACTGAGTTGGAACATCACCATGGGCATTGGACAGGTCGTCGTGCTCCGTCTCCCGGCCTCGCGCCTGGCAGAGGTCAACCTGGCAATCGAAAACAGCGCGTGGGGGGTGTACACCACGGAATTTTTTCCTACCTACAATTTCATGCCTATTGCACAGGCAGAGCAAGACAAGGCGCGACGCAGCGCCCAACAGTGATCGCCTGACAGCGGTTGCGCCCCAATGCGCAAAAGGGGCGCAACGGAGCGGCCTCTCGGGAATAATACATGCCCGCATAAATCTATTTAAGAATGGCACCCATTCCTGTAGTTTTCATACAGCACCCGCCCTTCTTCCTGTGAGCCCTGCCATGCCTCGCGTTTCACGCAAACAAGCCGAACTCAACCGCGAAATCATCGTCGAGGCCGCCACGCACCTATTTCGCGAACGCGGCTTGCACGGTATCAGCCTGTCGGACGTCATGGCTGCAGCCGGCCTGACCCACGGCGGTTTCTACGGGCACTTCGCCTCCAAGGAAGCCCTCGCCACCGAAGCTTGCCAGCAGGCATTCGAGCAAGCGAACTTGGGCTGGCAGGCAAAAATCGATCGCAGCGTAGATCAGCAGGCGGCCCGTGAGGCCGTGATGGGGCCTTATTTGACCGCCACCCATCGCGATAACCCCGGAGACGGCTGCCCAGTGTCGGCATTCGCCCCGGACATGTGCCATGAGCCCGCCGACACGGCCTTGCAACATACGTTTATCGAAGGCGTCGAAAAGTCGCTGGATATATTCGCGCAGTTGCACGATGAAGACCGCCAGGCCCTGCTCGCAAAGTACGCAATGATGATCGGAGCAGTGACACTGGCACGTGCGACACGTGGCAATGACCTGTCGGATGAATTCCTGATTGCTGCACGAAAGGCCCTGTTACCCGTTGACAGCCCTTCACCCGTCCCAGCATGATCGGCCCATGAACCTTATCCAGCTCGCCCTCACCCGTACCACCACCACGACCGCTTCCGGCGGGTCGCGCGGTGGCTGTGAGTGCTTGAGCTAGACACTTCACAGATTCAACCCAAGGCC
Organism: Pseudomonas sp. H3_E07; assembly: GCF_054668895.1. Classification (NCBI taxonomy): domain Bacteria; kingdom Pseudomonadati; phylum Pseudomonadota; class Gammaproteobacteria; order Pseudomonadales; family Pseudomonadaceae; genus Pseudomonas; species Pseudomonas sp. H3_E07. The sequence goes on along the minus strand of NZ_CP162795.1, from coordinate 5,600,949 downwards.
CCGCCAGCAATGGACGGGGCCTTTTTATTGCTCCGCCCATGTGGCAATCACAAGGAGCAACACCATGGCTGACGCCCTGCTGATCATCGACATGCAAACCGGTTTATACGACGGTCCGGAAAAACCCTTCGAGCGCGAACGCGTACTCGCCACCCTCAACCAATTGATAGCACGCGCGCGCGATGCCGGCGCCCCGATCTTCGTGGCTCGCCACACCGGCCCGGCCGGCTCACCGATTGAAGCCGGCAGCCCGCTCTGGCAGCTGTGGCATGAACTGGAGGTAGACGAATCCCGCGATCACCTGTTCAACAAGACCCGCCCCAGTTGCTTCCTGGGCACGGACCTGGAACAGCAATTGAGAGCTGCGCGGGTCAACGAGCTGGTGATTGCAGGCATGAAAACCCAGTTCTGCATCGACACCACCTGCCGGGTCGCCGTGGAACTGGGGTTTTCGGTGGTACTGCCAGAAGACGGTCATACCTGCATGGACACGCCGGCGCTGAAGGCCGAGGCGATTATCGAACACCACAATGCCACCCTGGCCGGCACGTTTGTGACGCGTGCAAGCGCCTTCGAGATCAGCTTCTGAGCGCTCAAATACGGCATACTCAGCCCCTCAAACCCTTCAGGAAGAGCCTTCCGATGACCGCCACTGTTCTGGTCCTGGTTGAAACCATCAATGAATACCTGCCCATCATCGAGGGCAACGACTTTCATGTGATTCTGGCACCGACACCCGCCGAACGCGCCGAGGCCATCAAGGCCCACGGCAGCCAGATCAAGGCCGTGCTGACCCGTGGCCCGCTGGGTTTGTACGCCGAGGAAATCGCCGCCCTGCCCCAGCTGGAAATCATCTGCGTGATAGGTGCCGGCTACGAACACGTAGACTTGCAAGCCGCCAGCAATCGCGGGATCGTCGTGACCAATGGCGCAGGGGTGAACGCGCCATCGGTGGCCGATCACGCCATGGCATTACTGCTCTCGCTGGTGCGCGGCATCCCGCAGACCGACGCCGCAGTACGCCGCGGTGAATGGCCCAAGGTGATGCGCCCGTCCCTGGGCGGCAAGCAACTGGGCATCCTCGGCCTGGGTGCGGTGGGCCTGGAAATCGCCAAGCGTGCGTCCCAGGGCTTCGGCATGGAGGTGAGTTATCACAACCGCCAGCCACGCGACGACGTCGACTACACCTACTGCGCCACGGCGGTGGAACTGGCGCGCACCTCGGATTTCCTGATCCTGGCCACGCCCGGTGGCGCCAGCACGCGCCACCTGATCGATCGCCACGCCTTGGATGCGCTTGGCCCGAATGGCTACCTGGTCAACATCGGCCGTGGCAGCGTAGTGGTGACCGCCGACCTGGTCGCCGCCCTTGAACAACGCCGCATCGGTGGCGCAGCACTGGATGTGTTCGACGACGAACCCCAAGTGCCCGATGCTCTCAAGAAGCTCAGCAATACCGTGCTCACTTCGCATGTGGCCGGCTTGTCGCCAGAGGCCGCCCACGACACTGTGCAGCGCGTGGCCGACAACCTGGTGGAATACTTCGCCGGCCGCCCGGTGCTCACGCCGGTCGCCCTGCCCCCGCCCACTAAATGACCGATCAGGCACGCTGATCATCGTCCAACACGCTAACCTATTAAGCCGCCCCGACCTTGTCGCTGGGCGGTGGTGCGCATTAGATTAGGAAATAGTCCGAGGCCTTTAGAATAAGCAGAAGGGATAAGCATGGCGCTGAACGACCAATCGACCCAGATTCGCCCAGGCGAAGAACTTGATGCCAGCCTGATCGATCCCTACCTCAAGGCCTATATCCCGGGCCTGAGCGGCACGCCCACGATCAGCCAGTTTCCGGGCGGTGCGTCGAACCTGACCTACCTGCTGGAATACCCCGGTCAGGAATTCGTGCTGCGACGCCCACCCTTTGGCCACAAAGCCAAGTCCGCCCATGACATGGGCCGTGAATACCGCATTCTCAACCAGCTCAAAGACGGCTTCCCGTATTGCCCCAAAGCCTACGTGCATTGCACCGACGAGTCGGTGATCGGCGCCGAGTTCTACGTGATGGAGCGCGTCAACGGCATCATCCTGCGCTCCGACCTCCCAGCTGAACTGGGCCTGGACGCAACCAAGACCGAGGCACTCTGCAAGAGTTTTATCGACAAGTTCGTCGAGCTGCATCAGGTCGACTACAGCGCCTGCGGGCTGGGCGACCTGGGCAAACCCGAAGGCTATGTGGCGCGCCAGATCCGTGGCTGGAGCGACCGCTACGAAAAGGCCCTGACCCCCGACGCGCCAAGCTGGGAAACCGTACGCACCTGGCTCAATGACAAGATGCCGGCCGACCACCCGACCTCAAGCATCGTGCACAACGACTACCGCTTCGATAACGTGATTCTTGACCCGCACAACCCGATGCAGATCATCGGCGTGCTGGACTGGGAGCTGACCACCCTCGGCGACCCGCTGATGGACCTGGGCAACACCCTCGCCTACTGGATCGAAGCGGCCGACCCAGCGCCGGTGCAACTTATGCGTCGCCAGCCGAGCAACGCGCCCGGCATGCTCACCCGCCGTCAATTCGTCGACTATTACGCCGAGCGCGCGGGCATCCAGATCGACAACTTCGATTTCTATTACACCTACGGCCTGTTCCGCCTGGCCGGCATCGTGCAGCAGATCTACTACCGCTTCTTCCATGGCCAGACCCAGGACAAACGCTTTGCGCAGTTCATTCACATGAACAAGCTGCTGGAGCAGATGAGCCTGAACGTCATCAGCAAATCGTCCCTTTAAGGAACCGCTATGTCCAAGACCCACCTGTTCGACCTCGACGGCAAAATCGCTTTTGTTTCCGGTGCCAGCCGTGGCATCGGCGAGGCCATCGCCAAGTTGCTGGCCCAGCAAGGCGCCCACGTGATCGTGTCCAGCCGCAAGCTGGAAGGCTGCCAGCACGTGGCTGATGCGATCATCGCCGACGGCGGCAAGGCCACTGCGGTGGCCTGCCATATCGGTGAAATGGAGCAGATTACCCAGGTATTCGCCGGCATCCGCGAGCAGTTCGGTCGCCTGGATATCCTGGTCAACAACGCGGCGACCAACCCGCAGTTCTGCAACGTGCTGGACACCGACCTCGGTGCATTCCAGAAGACCGTTGACGTGAATATCCGTGGCTACTTCTTCATGTCCGTGGAAGCCGGCAAGCTGATGCGCGAGAACGGTGGCGGCAGCATCATCAACGTCGCGTCGATCAACGGAATCTCCCCGGGCGTGTTCCAGGGCATCTACTCGGTGACCAAGGCTGCCGTGATCAACATGACGAAGGTGTTCGCCAAGGAATGCGCGGCATTCGGCATTCGCTGCAACGCCCTGCTGCCGGGCCTGACTGACACCAAGTTCGCCTCGGCGCTGGTGAAGAACGATGCGATCCTGAAAATGGCCCTGGCGCAGATCCCGCTCAAGCGCGTGGCCGACCCGAGCGAGATGGCCGGCGCGGTGCTGTTCCTGGCCAGCGATGCATCGAGCTACACCACCGGCGTGTCACTGAATGTGGACGGTGGCTTCCTGTCCTGATCAAGCATTTGGCGGCGGCTGCCGAAAACTCACTGCCAGGCGGTTCCAGCCACTGATGCTGGACACCGCCATGGTCAGGTCCACCAGTTCCTGCTCGCTGAACTCCAACCGCACGGCGGCGAACAGTTCATCCGATACCGTCGAGGTCGGCAACGTCGCGACTGTTTCACTCCAAGCCAACGCGGCCTTTTCCCGTGCCGTGAAGAACGGCGAATCACGCCATACGCACACCGCGAACAAGCGCCGCTCGGTCTCGCCGCGCTGACGTGCCGCCATCGAGTGCATATCTGTACAGAAACCACAGTGGTTGAGCTGCGAGACCCGGATCTTGATCAGCTCCAGCAAGTGCTTTTCGATGGACAAGCCGAAGGTCGTCGCCTCCAGCATGAGCATGCCTTTGAGCGCTTGCGGCGAAGCGGTGTAGTAATCCAGGCGGGGTTCCATGGCGATGGTTCTCTGTCAGTGGGTGCAATCACAATCCAGCCTAGAGCCCACACGACATAAGCCCTATAGCCAATCAGACGGTTTATGCAGAGACCATTTTGCACCTGCGGCATGCGCGCGTACTCTTGGCCCGAGTGAATGCACGGGGTAAGACATGGAATTGCACGTTGTCATTAACGGTCGCAAGGATCTGGCCGAACAGTTGTATCAACAGTTGCGTGAAGCCATCGGCTCCGGGCGCCTGGCCGCCGGTGCGCAGTTGCCGCCCAGCCGCTTGCTCGCCCAACAGCTGGGGGTGTCGCGCAAGACCGTGTCGGACACCTACGCCACCCTGACCTACGAAGGATTACTGATCGGCAAGACCGGCCGTGGCACCTTCGTCAATGCCCGAGCGCCACAAACCGAACGCCAGCAAGGCGCCACCGACCTGGCCTGCGCCGCCAACCTCGCGAAGTGGCAGTCATTGCCCTCCCCGATGCGTCACCCCACCCGTGACAGCACGCTGCGTTACGAATTTATCGGCGGTGCCACCAGCCGCAACCAGTTCCCCCAGGATGAATGGCGTCGCTGTACCCAGGACGCCTTACGGCGCATCGCCCAGAACAGCGGTTTCTACAGCCAGCCCGAAGGCTTGCCGGCGCTGCGCAGCGCCATCGCCGGACACATCGCGTTCTCCCGCGGGGTCAACTGCCGTGACAGCGACATCGTGGTCACGAACGGTGCACAGCAGGCGCTGGACCTGATCGCCCGCGTGGTGCTGGAACCGGGCAGCCTCGTTGCCATGGAAGACCCCGGCTACAGCCCCGCACGCCAGATGTTCATGGCGATGGGGGCCAGCGTCGTCAGCGTGCCGGTGGATGAACAGGGCATTCGCGTCGACCGAATTCCCGACGGCACACGACTGATCTACGTGACGCCCTCCCACCAATTTCCCCTCGGCATGCCGATGAGCCCAGCGCGCCGTGAAGCCTTGCTGGCGCGAGCGTTCGAGCTGGGTGCGATCATTATCGAGGACGACTACGACAGCGAATTTCGCTACGAGGGGCGGCCCACCGACTCCCTGCAAAGCCTGGACACCCGTGGCGTGGTGGCCTACGTCGGCACCTTCTCGAAAACCTTGCTGCCGGAGTTGCGCCTGGGTTACGCGGTGCTGCCGCCGGCCATTTACGGCGCGGTCCTCAAGGCCAAGCAATTGACCGATCAGCACAGCTCGACGCTGCCGCAATGGGCCTTGGCCAAATTCATCAGTGAAGGCTACTTGCTCAAGCATATCCGCCGCTGCCACACGGTTTACGCCGGGCGCCGTGAACGCATCCTGCAACGCCTGGCGGGCGACTTGTCGCCCTGGTTCGAAGCGGTGCCTACCGTGGCCGGGTTCCACATGGCGGCGTTGTGCAAGGTGCCGGTGAACATCCCGTTGCTGATGGAACTGGCACGCCGTGTAGAAGTGGGCGTGTACCCCCTGGACGTGTTCTTCCACGATGCGCCCATACGTCCTGGCCTGATCATCGGTTTCGGCGCCATCGAGACCCTGGACATCGACCCGGCGCTGGATAAGGTACGCGATATCCTGCTGCAGATTGGCTAGTGGATTTTCCTCCGGATTGGTCATTGGTCCCCCAGGCACGGCGGCGTAGGGTGAAGAGGTCTCGAATGACTCGGAAACCTCACCATGAAACGATTGCTCGCTGCCTCGCTGATGCTCGCCTCGCTCGGCGCCTTTGCCCACGAACCGGTTTACAACCAGGAGTCGATCAAGGTGCTTCAAACCCATGCCTTGACCAATGTGCCCGGCAAGAAAACCATTATGCTCACCGTCGATTACGCCCCAGGCCAGGCCACCATGCCCCACAGCCACACCGGCACTGCCGTGGCTTATGTGCTGGAAGGCGCGATCACTTCGCGGGTGAATGATGAGAAAGCGAGAACCTACCAGGTCGGCGAATCGTTCTACGAACCTGCGGGTTCGCGACACTTTGAGTCGAGCAATGCCAGCCAGACAAAACCGGCCAGATTGCTGGTGGTGATGGTGCTGGATGACAACGCTGAAGTGCTGACGCCGCTCCAGCAGTAAGCCTCAAGGTCGCTGGAACTGCCGGCGCAGGTCTTCGATCCGTGGCCGGCACACACAGCCTTCCAAGTGATCATTGACCATGCCCATCGCCTGCATCAACGCATACATCGTGGTCGGGCCCACATACGTCCAACCGCGCTTCTTCAAGGCCTTCGACAAACGCACCGAAGCCGGTGAAGTGGGGTTGCCCGTCCAATAAGCCATGTCCACCACGGTCGGGCGCTCATCTTCACCGGGCTCAAACGCCCACAACCAGCGCGCCAGGGAACCGGTCTCATCCACCAGCTCACAGGCCCTGCGTGCGTTGTTGATGGTGGAAACGATTTTGGCCCGATTGCGCACAATGCCCGGGTCCTGCATAAGCCGCGCAATATCCGCCTCTCCATAGTGCGCCACACGGCGAAAATCAAAACCCTCGAACGCCACGCGGAACTGCTCACGCTTACGCAGGATGGTGATCCACGCCATGCCAGCCTGAAAGCCCTCCAGGCAGATCTTCTCGTACAGCTGAATATCATCCGCCACCGGCACGCCCCACTCCTGGTCGTGATAACGCGGGTATTCCGGCGCGGCCATGCGCCAGGTGCAGTGGGTCTGCCCGGTGTCGTCAGTGGTCAGTCCTGGTGTGTCCATCCATCACCTCACGTGCCGAGCGGTGGATGATAAGCGAAAAAATTTCCACCGCGCCAACCGCTCAAGCCTCGACCTTACCGACCAACTGGTCAGACCGGGACCTGTCAACCGCCAAATAATTGCTTGTGATTTCAAAAATACCGGGCGTAGACTGGCCCCGCACTGGACTTACCGGTAAGACCACAACAATTAAGCCCTGGAACCACCAGGGCACCGAATAGAGATCCCTCCCATGCTCAGATGGTGCTCGCGTTCGATTTTCCTGCAAGTCGTGATTGGCCTGATGCTCGGCATAATCTGCGGCCTGACCCTTCCCGAATTCTCCTCGCAACTCAAACCCCTGGGTGACGGTTTTATCAAGCTGATCAAGATGCTGATCGGCCTGATCGTGTTCTGCGTGGTGGTCAGCGGCATTTCCGGCGCCGGCGACCTGAAGAAAGTCGGGCGCATCGGCCTCAAGTCCGTGATCTACTTTGAAATCCTCACCACCGTCGCTCTGGTGATCGGCCTGGTGATGGCCTTCAGCACCGGTATCGGCACCGGCGCCAATATCCATCTGGAACAACTGTCGTCGGCCGGCTTGAATGAACTGGCAGACAAGGGTCAGCACATCCGTGGCACCAGCCAGTTCCTCATGGACCTGATCCCCAACTCGGTGATCGGCGCCTTTGCCGACAACAACGTGCTGCAAGTGCTGCTGTTCTCGGTGCTGTTCGGCAGTGCGTTGAACCTGGTCGGCGAAGCAGCCTCGGGCATCTCGCGACTGATCAACGAACTGAGCCACATCATCTTTCGCATCATGGGCATGATTGTGCGCCTGGCGCCAATCGGTGTGTTCGGCGCAATCGCCTTCACCACCAGCACCTACGGGCTGGACTCCCTGCAACACCTGGGCAGTTTGGTGGGCCTGTTCTACTTGACGTGCTTTGCCTTCGTCGGGCTGATCCTCGGTCTGGTGATGCGCCTGTCGGGGCTGCGCATGTTGCCGCTGCTCAAGTACCTGCGTGAAGAACTGCTGATTGTGATGGGCACCGCCTCCTCCGACGCCGTGCTGCCACAGATCATGCGTAAACTCGAACACCTGGGCATCGGCAGTTCTACCGTGGGCCTGGTGATTCCGACGGGGTACTCGTTCAACCTCGACGGCTTTTCCATCTACCTGACCCTGGCCATCGTGTTTATCGCCAATGCCACCGGCACACCGCTATCGATGACGGATCTGCTGACCATTCTGCTGGTGTCGTTGATCACCTCCAAAGGCGCCCACGGGATTCCCGGCTCGGCGCTGGTGATCCTGGCGGCGACCCTCACGGCGATCCCTGCGATCCCGGTGGTGGGCCTGGTGCTGGTGCTGGCGGTGGATTGGTTCATGGGCATCGGTCGCGCGTTGACTAACTTGATCGGCAACTGCGTCGCCACCGTCGCCATCGCCCGCTGGGAAAAAGACATCGATATCCAGCGCGCCAACAAGGTGCTGGACGGCCAGCAAGGCTATGCCTTCCAGGCCAAGAAGCCGGTCGTGCCGGCGCATCAGGAGTTTTGATCCATTTCATGAGCGACACAGGCCAAGATGTGGGAGCGGGCTTGCTCGCGAATGCGGTAGTTCAGCCTGCAAATGGGGTGACTGACACACTGCTTTCGCGAGCAAGCCCGCTCCCACATTTTAACCGTCGTCAATTTGACAACCCTGTTCGCAACATCAAGGAGGTAACGGCGTGATCAGCACCTCAACCGTCGTCAATTCAGTCGTAGAAAAACTCCGCGCCGCGCTGGCCCGCGGGCAGTGGCGTCGCGGCGAAATGCTGCCCGGCCAACGCGAACTGGCCGAACAAATGGGTATCAGCCGCCCCAGCCTGCGTGAGGCGGTGATCGTGCTGGAAACGCTCGGCCTGGTGCGCTCCATGCCCGGCAAGGGCGTGGTGGTATTGGAGACCAATATCAGCGAACCGCACGCCAGCGACGCGGTGGCCGACGCCAGCCTGGAAGACATCCTGCAACTGCGCTACACCCTCGAGCCCTTCATTGTCGGCCTGGTGGCCCAGTCCATCAGCAGCAAAGAGGTGGGCCAACTGCGCCTGACCTTGATGGACATGCGCGAGGCCCTCGACGCCGGCGACGCAGAGGCCGGAATGAACGCCTACATCGGTTTTCACGAAGAGCTGTTTGCCCTCACTTCCAACCCGATCTTCCAGAACGTGGTGCAACAGACCAGCAACGCACTCAAGCAAAGCGCCCAGGTGCTGCGCAACTCGCCAGAGCACCTGGCCGAACGCCTGCAGGAAAATGAAGCCGTTGTGCGCGCCATCCGCAACAAGAACAGCGCCCTGGCCAGCGCCGAAATGCGTCGCCACATCCTTCAGGAAGGCCTGCGCATGGGCATTCGCTTGAACATCCCGGACGACCATCTGGGCAGCTGACTTTTTGGAGACAGGCCATGACCGCTCGCGCCTTGCACTACGACCCTATCCTCCCAACCCTGCGTCTGGTCGCCGGTAAAAAGCCTTCGGTGGACGACATCTATCCGCGATTGTTCGACGCCATCCTGGAACAGCGTATCGCCCCGGCCAGCCGCTTTACCGAAGAAGGCCTGGGCGAGATCTTTGGCGTGAGCCGCAGTGTGATTCGCCGCGTCCTGGCAAAGCTTTCCCATCAGCAAGTGATCCTCCTGCGCCCCAACCAGCGCGCCCAGGTGGCAGCGCCGGACACGCAGCAGGCGCGGCAGATTCTGGAAGCGCGGCGACTGACAGAAATCACCGTGGTGCAATTGGCCTGTGCGCAAGCAACACCCCTACAGATCCGCCAGTTGCGCGAGCTGATCGCACGGGAACGCGAGTACATTGAGCGTGATCAGCGTGGACCGGCGATTCGGTTATCCGGGGAATTCCATCTGCAACTGGCGGCCGTGGCGGGCAATGCACCGCTGGCACAGTTTCTCAACAGCCTGGTGCCACTGACCTCGTTGATCATTGCGCAATTTGAAGCCAAAGCCTGCACGTATTGCGCGTGGCAGGAGCATGCGGCGATTGTGGATGCGGTGGAGCGGCGCGACTCAACCACCGCGGTGACGCTGATGACCCAACACCTGGATCACCTGGAAGCCAAATTGCTGAGCCAGGCTGTGCCATAAAGCCCACCCTGACTGACTACGAATACAGCGGTGATCTCCGAAATCGCCGACAGCCCGGAGGGTCATGGCACTGCACAATTGTATTCATCCCTACAGCCTTGAACTCGGATGAATAGCGTTATGCAAGCCCTCACTTTCGCACTGGTCACCGCCCTCTTCATTCCGCAGTTCAATGCCTATGTATGGGCGGGCGACGCGTTAACGGCCGGGACTTACATCATCACCCCGGCAGCCCCCGTCTGGCTGCTTGAACAACCCTACGCCAATAGCCCGATGCTAACCGCCCGCACTTTCGGTGGCAGCGCTTACGGCGACTATCACGTCAAGGCCAGCCTTGAGATCAGTTGCTCCCCGCAAAGCCCGACGGCCAGCGCTGCACTGCAGATCACACCGGCCTCGCTGGGCTTTGACGCGGCGCCATTCGAAGGTCCAGACGCCAGCGCAAATGGGCCATTGCGCATCACCACGGCAACACGCACCGCCATCGATCACCCGGTAAACGGTGTCTGGACCCACGGCGGGGCGTTCCAGATCGGAACGGTATTTGCGCTCAGTACTGCCGTTGCGCCTGACGAATTAGCCTACTGGGCCAGCGATGCCTCACGCGGTCAAACACTAAAACTCTCAATAGCGCCTGCCAACGAAGGCGACAAGCCGCTGACCGCGACCTTCTTATTACCAGCCAATAACAACGGCTTGAAAAGAGTCATCCAGCCTTGCCTGGGTCATGCCAGTTTTTAAGTCAAAAAAAAGCCCCGTATCTCAAGATACGGGGCTTTCTGTCTTGCAGTTAAATCAAACCGCTTGCAACGCCGACTGGCCGCTCAACGCCAGGTCCAGCAACTCACGGTTGGCCACCGCGTACATGGCGTAGTCCGTACCCACAGCGGCACGAATCTCAACCATCATCGCCACCCAACGATCGGCCATGTCCTTGTGCTGCTCAAGCCACAGGGCCACGCGGGCTTCCATGTCTTGCGGCGCATCGGCCATTTGCAGGACGGAGATAGTGATCGCGCGCTGCTGCCAGTCCACGTCGTCGCGGAAGGCCTCGCGGGCCTGGGCTTGCCAGTTGTTGGCCACCGGCAGATCACTGATCTGCTGCAGGTACCATGGCAGGTCCAGGGCGCTGCCGACGGCGAAGTAGGCCTTGGCCACTTCGGCGGCATCATGCCCGGTCACGTCAGCCGCTTCGATGATTGGCAGCAAGGTGTACAGGTGCGTCGTACCGGCAACCATACGCGCCAACAACTCCGGCACACCGGCTTCGGTGTATTTGCCGTAGCGGTTCTGCCAGCCTTCACGGGTCGGGCCTTCCAGCAGTTCGTCGAGCTTGAGGCCCAACGCCGCCAGGTGCGGACCGAAATGCGCGGTGTCGCGGCCAGCGTCCTGCTCGTTGCGACGACTGCGCAGGAACCAGCGCGTAGCGCGGCGGCCCAGGCGCATCAGCTCATCCATCAGCTCCAGTTGCACATCAGCGGAAACCTGGTGGTCCAGGGCTTCGATCTGGCGGAACCAGTGCGGGAGGTGGAAGATGTCACGCACGATCACATAGGCGCCGGCCACGTTCGCCGGGCTCATGCCGGTGGACTCTTTGAGCCGCTGAACGAAGGTGATGCCCATGTGGTTGACCAGGTCGTTGGCGATCTGGGTGCTGACGATCTCACGCTTCAGACGGTGGCGACGCATGGCCTCGGAGAACTTGGCGACCAGGCTCGGAGGGAACGCGGTTTCCATGTCACGGGTCAGGTACTCGTCATCCGGCACCAGGGACTTGAGCAGCGCTTCCTTGAGGTCGATCTTGCTGTACGAGATCAGCACCGACAGTTCCGGACGGGTCAGGCCCTTGCCAGTCGCGGCGCGCTCGGTGAGCTGCTCCTCGGTCGGCAGGTACTCGATGGCACGGTCCAGCTTGCCACGGCCTTCCAAGTCGCTCATCAGGCGTTTGTACTCGGCGGCACGCTCATAGGCACGGCGCGCAGCCAGGGACAGGGCCTGGGTCTGCTTGTAGTTGTTGCCCAACACCAGGTTGCCGACTTCGTCCGTCATGCTCGCCAGCAACTGGTTGCGTTGCTTGTCGGTCATGTCACCCGCCTGCACCACTTCGTTGAGCAGGATCTTGATGTTCACTTCGTGGTCGGAGCAGTCCACGCCACCGGCGTTGTCGATGAAGTCGGTGTTGGAACCGCCGCCATTGAGGCCGAATTCCACACGACCCAGTTGGGTCATGCCGAGGTTACCGCCCTCGCCCACGACCTTGCAGCGCAACTCGTTGCCGTTGACGCGCAGCGCGTCGTTGGCCTTGTCGCCTACATCGGCATGGCTTTCGGTGCTGGCCTTGACGTAGGTCCCGATACCGCCGTTCCACAACAGGTCCACCGGCGCCTTGAGCAAGGCGTTCAGCAGTTCGGTCGGGGTCAGCTTGTCGGCGGAAATGTCGAAGCGTTCTTTCATCTGTGGCGAGATGGCAATGCTCTTCGCGCTGCGCGAGAAGATACCGCCGCCTTCGGACATGATGCTGGTGTCGTAGTCGGTCCAGGCCGAACGCGGCAGCTCGAACATGCGCTGACGCTCGACGAAGCTGGTGGCCGGGTTCGGGTTTGGATCGATGAAGATATGCAGGTGGTTGAACGCCGCGACCAGTTGCAGCTTGTCGGACATCAACAGGCCGTTACCGAATACGTCACCGGCCATGTCACCGACGCCGACCACGGTGATGCTGTCTTCCTGCACATTGATGCCGCGCTCACGGAAGTGACGCTGCACGCCAACCCACGCGCCTTTGGCGGTGATGCCCATTTTCTTGTGGTCGTAACCGGCGGAACCACCGGACGCGAACGCGTCACCCAGCCAGAAGCCGTAGTCGATGGCGATACCGTTGGCGATGTCGGAGAAGGTCGCGGTGCCCTTGTCCGCTGCGACGACCAGGTACGGGTCATCGTCGTCATGGCGCACGACGTTGGCCGGCGGCACCAGGGCGCCATCCTTCAGGTTGTCGGTGATGTCCAACAGGCCCGAAATGAAGATGCGGTAGCAGGCGATGCCCTCGGCCGCGATCTCGTCGCGGCTGCCGCCCAATGGCAGGCGACGCGGCAGGAAGCCGCCCTTCGCACCCACTGGCACGATGACCGAGTTCTTCACTTGCTGGGCTTTTACCAGGCCGAGCACTTCGGTCCGGAAGTCTTCTTCACGGTCGGACCAGCGCAGGCCGCCGCGAGCGACGTTGCCGAAACGCAGATGCACGCCTTCCACGCGTGGCGAGTACACGAAGATTTCAAACTTCGGCACGGGCTTCGGCAGTTCAGGAATGGCGCGTGGGTCGAACTTGAAGCTGAAGTACGACTTGTTCTGGCCGTTGGCGTCGGTCTGGTAGAAGTTGGTGCGCAGCGTGGCCTTGATCAGGTCCAGGTAGCGACGCAGGATGCGGTCTTCGTTGAGCACCTGAACATCGTCCAGGGCGCTGAGAATCGCTTGTTCCAGGCGTTGCTGCTTGTCTTCCAGGTCGTCGGCGGTCAGCTTGCGCGCCAGGTAGAAGCGGGTCTTGAACAACCGGGTCAACTCGCGGGCGATGTCGGTGTGGTTGTTCAGGGTGCTGGCGATGTAACCCAGGTCGAAGCCCAGGCGGATCTGCTTCAGGTAACGGGCATAGGCACGCAGCAGCGCCACATCGCGCCAAGGCAGGCCCGCGGTCAGTACCAGGCGGTTGAACGCATCGTTCTCGGCGTCGCCATGCACGATGTGCACGAACGCATCCTGCAGGGTGTCGTTCAGTTGCTGGATGTCCAGGTTCACGCCTTCGGCGGCGATGAACGCGAAGTCATGGATCCAGAACTCACGGCCATTGGCATGGCGTAGACGGTACGGGAACTCGCCCAGCACGCGCAGGCCGAGGTTTTCCAGGATCGGCAACACGTCGGACAGCGCCAGCGGGGTGTCGGCGTGGTAGAGCTTGCAATGCAGCTCGCGCTGGCCGGAAACCTGGCCCAGCGGCTGGTAGAAGCTCATCACCAGCGGGTTGGCTTCGGTCAGGCTCAGCAGGTGCTGCATGTCGACCACGGCGGAATGCGCGGCGAAGCGCTCGCGGTAGCCGGCCGGGAAGCCTTTCGGGAAGTCAGCCAGCACGTTGGTGCCGTGGGCTTCGCCGAAGCTTTCGACGACAAGGCTGGAGTAGTCGTCCTGCCAGCTGCGGCAGGCCTGCACCACTTCTTTTTCCAGTTGCAGCGGGTCGATGTCCAGCCGGTTCTTCGGGTCAACCCGCAGAATCAGCTGCACACGGGCCAGCACGGATTCGGAGAAGAAGGTCCAGAATTCGCAGTCCGAGGCCTTCAGGCGATCCATCAGCACTTGCTGGATCTTCTGGCGCACTTCGGTGGAATAGATGTCGCGCGGCACGTAGGCCAGGCAGTAGCAGAAACGACCGTACGGGTCCTTGCGCAGGAACACGCGGATCTTGTTGCGTTCCTGGATCTGCACGATGGACATCACAGTGCTGAACAATTCGTCGACCGGGGTCTGGAACAGGTCGTCGCGTGGCAGCACTTCAACGACTTGAGCCAGCTCCTTGCCCAGGTGAGCCTTGGACTGGAAGCCGGAGCGGCGTTCGATTTCCGCGACCTTGCGACGGATGTACGGAATAACCCGCACGCTTTCGCCATACACCGAGGAGGTGTACAGGCCCATGAAGCGGTGTTCCTTGATCACTTTGCCGTCGGCGCTGATCTCACGGATCGACACGTAGTCCGGGTACGCCGGACGGTGTACACGGCTCGGGTGCGCGGCCTTGGCGAACGACAGCACGGTCGGCTCACGCAGGTAGGCCACGGCGTAGTCTTCGATGCGCAGGTCGTCGGCGGTGAGGCCGGCGCGCAGCAGCTTGGTCAGGCCGAGGAAGGAATCGGCGTCATATTCGATATGACCGCCATCCGCCTCGTCACGTACCACGAATTCTTCATAGCCCAGGAAGGTAAAGTGGTTGCCCACCAGCCATTCCAGGAAGTTCTTGATCTCGGCTTTTTCTTCGCCGTCGATGCTGAACTGGCTGGCGTCGATACCGGCCAGCAGGTCCTGGACCTTGGCTTTCATCGGCTCGAAATCGGCCACGGCCACGCGCACTTCGCCCAGCACCTGCTCAAGCTCTTTGCTCAGCACGTTCAGTTCGGCGGCGTTGGCGCAGCGGTCGATTTCCAGGTACATCAGCGATTCTTGCTGGATGCCTTCGCCCTGGGTGCCTTTAGGCAGGATTTCCAGCAACTCGCCCTTGGCGCCACGGCGTACGCTGAGCACGGTGGTCTGCAAGGTGTGGATGCTGTAGCCGCGGCGGTTCAGCTCGGTACGGACCGAGTCCACCAGGAAGGGCAGGTCATGGTGCAGCACTTCAACCGCGGTATGGGTCGACTGCCAGCCATGACGTTCGTAATCGGGGTTGTAGACCCGCACTTGCGGTTGGGTATGGTCAAAGCGCTCAAGCAGGCGCCACGCAGAGAGGGTGCAACCGGCCAGGTCGGAAAGGCGACGCTGGGTCAGTTCGTCCAGGGAAATGATGCCGAAGAATTGTTCAGCAAACAGCGCCACTTGTGGCAGTGCCTGTTCACTGATGTGCTGCGCCAGTGCCGCTTGCAGTTGATGCTGGAAGTCGGCCTTGCTGGCTGCGGTGAAGAACGCCATCTGTGGTACTCCGCTTGGGCTTGTTATTGATGGAAGCGTCGCGTGTTATCCCCTTGCGGGGAGACCGTCAGCGCTGTTCGCAGGTTAACCATAGCGAATTCAGCGTGACAGGTGAGTGAAGCTGGACAAGACAGTCAGGTCACATACAACTTCCATTGGATATGCGCCTTACCAGGCGACGGTACGACGGGCAGGTCAGACTCCCGGCACAGGGCACATCCGTTGCGCAGCTTAACGAGTGTGGGAAGCCAGCTGCTTGCGACGCTGCGACATATTCGGTCATCGGTAAGCAGGCGTAGGGTTGCGACTTGGGCAACCCGCAACATCCGGCAAAAAAACCGGCTATTTCAAGGCGTGCGAGTACCAGAAATGACTGATATTGCCCGTCAGGTCATGCACTGGGTCTGACACAGGATGCAGCACAAAATTCGCCGCAATGGCACAATTGCCCCTATTACGCCCTACCCCCTACCAGGATTCCCCATGCTGCAGCTGAAAACCGACGCCCTGATGGTCACCCCGTGCGATGACGAAGAGGACAACATGGCGATGCTTTGCTGTCACGGCAAGAACGGCGAAATGTTCATGCTGACCCGCTACCCGGATGAAGACGAAGTGGAGCTGACCTGGGACTACGAGCCATCGACCCTGGATGGGCTGAAGATCACGCTGAGTGACACCACGCTACGGGTCGAGCTGGCGGCGGGTGACGCCGATGCACTGGGCGGCAAGGATCACCTTGAGATCACCCACGCCACAGCCGCGTCGGATCTGGCCGAAGTCGAAGAAACCCTGCAAAACATCCTCAAAGGCACTGGCACCTACGTCCGCGCGTGATGCCTCCCACACAAAAATCCTACAAGTTTTGCCAAAAATACCCGTTACGCCGTTAGTCGCCACCCCCCTCGATGCATTAAAGTAAGCCTCCCAAGCCCGGCGTTTTTGCTCGACCGCCGGGCTCATCTCTCCAGGAACCGTCATCGATGGAACATCGTGAAGCGCTGCTTGCGCTGCGAACCTTTCTTTCTACGCAGATTCTCGGCCAGGAAAAACTCATCGATCGCCTGTTGATCGCGTTGCTCGCCGACGGCCATATGCTGGTGGAAGGCGCGCCGGGCCTGGCCAAGACCAAGGCCATCAAAGAGTTGGCGGAAGGCATCGAAGCGCAGTTCCATCGAATCCAGTTCACCCCCGACCTGTTGCCCGCCGACATCACCGGCACCGAGATCTATCGCCCGGAAACCGGCAGTTTCGTGTTCCAGCAAGGGCCGATCTTCCACAACCTGGTGCTGGCGGACGAAATCAACCGCGCGCCGGCCAAGGTGCAGTCGGCCCTGCTGGAGGCCATGGCCGAGCGCCAGGTCAGCGTCGGGCGCAGCACGTATGACTTGTCGCCGCTGTTCCTGGTGATGGCCACGCAAAACCCCATCGAGCAGGAAGGCACCTACCCGTTGCCCGAGGCCCAACTCGACCGCTTCTTGATGCATGTGAAAATCGGCTTCCCGGACGCCGCCGTCGAGCGACGTATCCTGCAACAGGCCCGCGGCGAAGCCCTCAACGGCGAAACCAAGCCTGAGCGCCGTGTCAGCCAGCAGGCGATCTTCGCCGCGCGCAAGGAAATCCTCGGCCTGTACATGGCTGATGCCGTAGAGGAATACCTGGTGCAACTGGTGATGGCCACCCGCACCCCCGCCAAGTTCGACCTGGAAATGGCCGAATGGATTGCCTACGGCGCCAGCCCCCGCGGCTCCATCGCCCTCGACCGTTGTGCCCGCGCCCATGCCTGGCTGGCCGGTCGCGACTTCGTCAGCCCGGAAGATATCCAGGCGGTGCTGTTCGACGTGTTGCGCCATCGCATCATCCTGTCGTTCGAAGCGGAAGCCGCCGGCATTGACCAGGACCGTGTGGTGCAGCGCATTCTCGACGTCGTTGCTGTCGCTTGAAACCCATGAACGCAAGCGATGGGATCCGCGTCACGCTCAGCGAGTTGATCGAGATGCGCCATCGCGTGCGCGAAGTGCAACTGTTTTCCACGCCAAGCCAGCGCAGCCCGCTGATCGGCCTGCATCACTCCAAGCTACGCGGGCGTGGTGTGGACTTCGACCAGGTGCGCGTGTACCAGGCCGGGGACGACGTGCGCACCATCGACTGGCGTGTGACGGCGCGCACCCAAGAGCCGCACACCAAGTTGTTCCATGAAGAACGCGAGCGACCGATCTTCATCATGGTGGAACAAAGCTGCCGGCTGTTTTTCGGCTCCGGGCAGATGTTCAAGTCGGTGCTGGCCGCACAGGCCGCCAGTCTGATTGGCTGGGCCGCACTGGGGCATAACGACCGTGTGGGCGGCCTGGTGTTCGGCGACAACGAGCACTACGAAATCAAGCCGCGCCGCAGCAAGCAAAGCCTGCTGCAATTGCTCAACCGCCTGGTGCGCGTCAACCAGAGCCTGAGCACCGAAAGCCGCCCCGAAGCCGACGCCCTCGGCATGGCCTTGCGCCGTGGCCGCGAAGTGTTGCGCCCCGGTAGCCTGGTGATTGTGATCTGCGATGAACGCGCGCTGACCGAAGGCGCCGAGCAACAACTCAGCCTATTGTCGCGGCATTGCGACCTGCTGCTGTTGCCGATCTCCGACCCACTCGACCACGCCCTGCCCGCTGCTGGGCTGCTGCGCTTCGCGGAGCGCGGTGCTCAACTGGAACTGGATACGCTCAATTTCGATCTGCGCCAGGCCTACAAGGCCCAGGCCGAAGCCCGCATCGCGCGCTGGGAGCTGCTCGCCCAGAAACTGCGTGTGCTGCTGATGCCCCTGAGCACCCAGAGCGAAATGGTCGAGCAACTGCGCGAATACCTCAACCCGCAACGCCCGGTTAGAAAACAATGAGCAGCCTTGACCAACTGCAGCCGTTGATCGCCCCGCCCGCCGTCGGCTTCTGGCCGCCCGCGCCGGGTTGGTGGCTGTTGCTGCTGGTGATTCCGCTGCTCGGCTGGGGCCTGTGGTCACTGCGCCGCTTTTTGCCGGCCCGCCGCCCCATCGCCCGCGCCGAACAGCCGCTGGACCCGCTGCGCATCGCCGCCCTGGCAGAGCTTGCGCTAATGCCCAAGCCTTACGATGGCGCGCCCGCCGGCGCCTGGCTGCAACAGCTCAACGGTCTGCTCAAACGGCTGTGTCGCAACGATTATCCCTATAGCCAGAGCCACACCCTCAACGGCCGCAAATGGCTGGCGTTCCTCGATAACCGCTGCCCCGCCGCCGGCCTCACACGCTGGATGGTATTGGTAGAGGGCGCCTACAAACCCGAATGCAAACTGGACGACAAGGCTATCGCCGGCCTGACCCAAGCCGTCGACACCTGGATTCGCAAACATGTTTGAGTTCGCCTGGCCGTGGATTTTCGCCCTGTTGCCCTTGCCGTGGTTGATGCGCCTGGTGCTGCCGGCCGCCGACAGCGGTGAGCCCGCCTTGAAAGTCAGCTACCTCAGCGACCTCGAAGGCCTGGCCCGTCGTCGCGCCCGCATCAACTTGCCCGGTTGGCGCCAACAAGCACCGTTCGTGGTGCTGTGGTTGCTGCTGCTGACCGCCGCCGCACGCCCGGAATGGCTCGGCGAACCGCTGCCGATCGCCGCCAGTGGCCGCGACCTGCTGGTGGCGGTGGACGTGTCCGGCTCCATGGACTTCCCCGATATGCATTGGCAGGGCGAAGACGTGAGTCGCTTGAGCCTGGTCAAGCACCTGCTCGGCGATTTTCTTGAGGGCCGCGAAGGTGATCGGGTTGGCCTGATCCTGTTCGGCAGCCAAGCCTACCTGCAAGCTCCACTGACCTTTGACCGCCGCACCGTGCGCACCTGGCTGGATGAAGCGCGCATCGGCATTGCCGGCAAGAACACCGCGATTGGCGACGCCATCGGCCTGGCCCTGAAACGCCTGCGCCAGCGCCCGGCGCAGAGCCGCGTGCTGATCCTGGTCACTGACGGCGCCAACAACGCCGGGCAGATCGACCCGCTGACTGCCGCGCGCCTCGCCGCTGAAGAAGGGGTAAAAATCTATCCGATCGGCATCGGCGCCGACCCGGAACAAACCGGCTCCCTGGGCATCCTCGGCGTCAACCCGAGCCTGGACCTCGACGAGCCAGCGCTCAAGGCCATCGCCGACGTCACCAGCGGCCAATACTTCCGCGCCCGTGACGGTGAGCAATTGCAAGCGATCAAGGAGACCCTCGACAAACTGGAACCGGTCGAACAGCAACCGACGCAGGCACGCCCGGCCCTGGCGCTGTACAGCGCACCGCTGGCCCTGGCGCTGGTGCTGAGCATGCTGCTGGTGATTCAAGAACGCTGGCCGAACAACGCCCTGCAACGGTTGTTCAACAAATTGTCGAGCAAGGGGATTTTCCTGCAACAACACCCGGAATGGCGCCAACGCCTCAAACGCCTGCGTTTGCGGAGGCGTCGATGATCGACCTGTGGCCGCACTGGTTCCGCCCCGGCTGGTTGTTGCTGCTGCCGTTGCTCGGCTGGTTGCTGTGGCACCTGTGGCACCGGCAAAAGCGCGCCGGGCGCTGGCAGATGATCTTGCCTGCGGCCTTCCATGCCGTGTTGCTCAGGGGTGGAAACGGCCGCGAGAGCAAATCGCCGTGGGTGCTGCTGGGCATTGCCTGGCTGTTGGCCGTGCTGGCGTTGCTCGGCCCAAGCTGGCAGCGTGTTGAGCAGTCGAGCCAGAAGCCTTCCGATCCGTTGGTGGTGTTGCTGGAACTGACCCCGGAAATGCTCGCCACCGACAGCCCGCCTAACCGCCTGGAGCAGGCACGGCGCAAGCTATATGACGTGTTGCAGGCGCGTACCGACGCACAAACCGCCATCGTCGTCTACGCCGGTAGCGCCCACACCCTGGTGCCGCTGTCGGATGACCTGGCCACCAGCCGCAACCTGCTGGACGCCCTGCGCCCCTCGATCATGCCTGAGGCCGGCCATCGCGCCGACCTGGCCGTCGAGAAAGCCCTCGGCCTGCTCAAGCAAGGTGGCCTCGGCCAGGGACGCCTACTGCTGATTGGTTCTTCGCTGTCCAAACAGGAACGCCAGGGCATTCGCCTGCTGCTGCAAAACGCACAATCGCCCACCCTGTCGATCCTCGGCATCGGCAGCCGTGAAGGCACGCCGGTGACCCAGGAAAGCGGTGAATTTCTCAAGGACGAACAAGGCGCGATCCTGGTGCCGCGCCTCGACAGCCCGACGCTCAAGGCCTTCGCCAGTGAAATGGGTGGGCGCTACCGCGCGGCACGCCTGGACGACAAAGACCTGCGCCAACTCGGCGTGCTCGACCCGCCGCAGACCCTGCGCAACGATGGCCAACTGCTGCGCCTGGACACCTGGGCCGACCAGGGTTACTGGCTGCTCCTGCCCCTGTTGCTACTCGCTGCCTGTGCCGGGCGGCGTGGCTGGTTGTTCTGCCTGCCCCTACTGCTGTTGAGCGCACCACAGCCCAGCTACGCATTCAGCTTGCAGGACCTGTGGCTGCGTCCCGACCAGCAAGGCCAATACCTGCTGAAGAAAAAACGCCCTGCCGAAGCCGCCGAACACTTCGAAGACCCGCAATGGAAAGGCGTGGCGCTTTACGAAGCCGGCAACTACGCCGAGGCTATCAAGCTGTTTGCCGAAGGCAATGACGCCTACTCCCACTACAATCGGGGTAACGCCCTGGCCAGGTCCGGTGAGCTGGAAGCCGCCATCGATGCCTACGAACAGGCCCTCGAAGCCCAGCCCGACCTGCAGCCCGCCCTGAAAAACAAGGCGTTGGTGGAAGCACTGGTGCAGGAACGCGACGAACCGGAACCGACCCAGCCGGCAAAAAACGAAGATGACGAAACCACTCAACCCGGCCAAACTGCGCAACCGGGCGCCAGTGGGCAAAACGCCACGGGGGGCGAGCCGTCGTCCCAGGGCCAGGGCGAATCCGGTACTGACGACACCCAGGCCGGCAGTCCATCGCCAACCCCAGGCAACGAAGTGCCCGGCAGCGAACTGGGCGACGAACAGACCACCACCCCGCCGCTGCGCCCCGACAACGCGAGCCTCGACGGTGAACACCGTCAGGCCCTGGAGCAATGGCTGCAGGAGATCCCGGACAATCCCGGTGAACTGCTGCGCCGCAAATTCTGGTACGAACAGCAACAACATCAGGACAAGACTCGATGAGCCGCCGCACCACCCTACTGCTCCTGCTCGCCCTCTCGGCAGGCCACGCCCAGGCGGCGAACCTGACCGCCAGCGTCGACCGCAGCCGCGTCAACTCCGGGGAAACGGTGGAATTGACGGTGGAGTCCAGCGATGTCACGCAGTTCGGCAAGCCGGACCTGTCGCCGCTGGATGCGCAGTTCGAAGTCAGCGGCACCCGCCAGATCAACCAGCTCACCACCTTGGGCGGCGATAACCACGCCACCACGCGCTGGATCATCACCCTGCTGCCCAAGGAAAACGGCACAGTGGTCATCCCGCCCCTGCAAGTGGGCGATTACAAGACCCAGCCCATCAGCCTGCAAGTGGTCGAAACCGCCAGCCAGAACACCGCCGCCGAGCTGGCGCCGGTGTTTGTCGAGGCCAACCTCGACCAGACCAGTGTCTACGTCCAGGCCCAGGCACTGTTGACCGTACGCGTCTACCACTCGGTGTCGCTGTACGATGACAGCAGCCTCACCCCCCTGCAGATTGCCGATGCGCGCGTGGAGCAGTTGGGCGAGTCCCGCACCTACGAAAAGGTCATCAACAGTATCCGCCATGGCGTGATCGAGACCCGCTACGCGATCTATCCGCAGCACAGCGGCACCCTGGCGATTCCGGCGCAGACCTTCAGCGCCACGCTGGTGGAGTCGCGCCCACCGCAGGAAAACACCCTGCAAGGCACCAAGCCGGGCAAGCTGATTCACGTCAGCTCTGCGGAGTTACCGCTGGTGGTCAAACCCAAGCCCGCGCTGTATCCCGCCGACGCCCCATGGCTACCGGCACGCAGCCTGACCCTGAGCGAAAACTGGAACCCGGCGCCTGAGCATGTGCAGGTCGGCGACTCCCTGACCCGCAGCCTCACGGTCAAGGCCGAAGGCCTGTCCAGCGCACAACTGCCGGCCCTGCCCAGCACCGACGTCAACGGCCTGCGCCGCTACCCGGACCAACCGGTGCTCGGCAACCAGACCAACGACCGTGGCCTGATCGGCAGCCGTGAAGACCGCGAAGCCCTGGTGCCCACCCTCGCAGGCAGCATGGACCTGCCCGCCGTGGACGTAGTGTGGTGGAACACCCACGAAGATCATCTGGAGCGTACCAGCCTGCCCGCGCGCACCCTGCAAGTGGCGATCAACCCGAGCCTGGCCGTCGACACTCCCGCCACGCCCACGGTGATCACCGCGCCGGATGATGAACGCCTGTGGCTGTGGCAACTGAGCACGTTGCTCTTCGCCTGCACCACCCTGCTGGGTTTTGGCCTGTGGTGGCGCGCACGCCGGCAACCGGCCGTGCAACGTGCCGCGCAAACGGGCCCGAGCCCGCGCACCCTGCTCGATGACCTTAAACGCGCCACCCAGGCCAACGACCCGCAAGCCACCCGCCAGGCCCTCGACGCCTGGGCGCGGCAGCAGCCGGAAACGCTCGCGGACATGGCAGCGCGATTTGTGCCATTGTCGGATGCATTGGATGGCTTGAATGGCGCGCTGTACAGCGAGAGTGGGCATTTCTGGCTGGGTGAGGACTTGTGGCGTGCCGTGAAAGCGATTCCGATAGCTGAACGTGAACTGGACCCGGCGGCGGATACCACCAGTTTGCCGCCGTTGTATCCCAAATAGCCTGCTTCCTCCCACACTGGATCTTGGCCTCCCGCGGGCACCGAATGTGTTTTTGCAGGTAAACTCCCTTCCTTTTCATATTCTCCACGGAGTTCGCCTTGCGTCTGTTTCACACCTCCGACTGGCACCTGGGCCAAAACCTCCATGGCCAGGAACGCGACTTCGAACACGCCTGTTTCCTTGAGTGGCTGCTGGGCCAACTGAAAACCCATCTCCCGGATGTGCTGCTGATCGCCGGTGATATCTTCGACACGGTCAACCCGCCCCTCAAGGCCCAGGAGCGGCTGTATGACTTCATCATCAGCGCCCATGAACAGAACCCCAAGCTGACCATCGTGATGATCGCCGGCAACCACGATTCCGGCTCGCGTATCGAGCTGCCCGCGCCGTTGATGCGGCGCCTGCGTACCCATGCGCTGGGCCGCGTGCTGTGGCTGGATGACGGCCAACTCGACGCCGAACGCCTGCTGATCCCGCTGCCGGATGCCAAAGGCAAGATTGCCGCCTGGTGCCTGGCGTTGCCGTTCCTGCGTCCGGCGGAAGTCACCGGTGCGCACTTGGGTGACGACTACCTGCGCGGCATCGGCCAGGTGCATGAATGGCTGATCGCCGCCGCCAACGCCAAGCGCAAAAAAGGCCAGGCGCTGATTGCCATCAGCCACGCGCACATGGCCGGTGGTTCGGTGTCGGAAGACTCCGAGCGCAGCCTGATCATCGGCAATGCCGAGGCGCTGCCGGCCAGCCTGTTCGATAGAAGTGTCGCCTACGTTGCCCTCGGCCATTTGCACAAGCCGCAAAAGGTCAATGGCGAAGAACGCATTCGCTACAGCGGCTCGCCGATTCCGCTGTCGTTTTCCGAAATCGGCTATAAACACCAGATTCTCGACGTGACGTTTCAGGGCCAATGCCTGGTGAGTGTCGAACCGCTGCTGATCCCCCGCTCGGTCGACCTGCAACGCCTGGAAGCCGCGCCCCTGGCCGATATCCTCAAGGCCTTGGCCGAGTTGCCGGATATCGACCTGCTTGCCGAAACCCAGCGCCACCCCTGGCTCGAAGTTCGCGTACGCCTGGATGAACCACAACCCGATCTGCGTCAGCAGATCGAAAGCACCCTGCAAGGCAAGGCCGTGCGCCTGGTGCGCATCGCCGCCGAATACGCCGGTACCGGCAGCCGTGAGGACGAAGGCGACGACCGCCTGATCGATCTCGACCAGCTCACGCCCCAGGAATTGTTCAGCCGCGCCTGGCAGGACAGTTATGGCAGTGACGTGGATGAACAGACCTTGAAGGACTTCGCCGTGCTGCTCCAGGAAGTGCAACAGGAGGGCGAACAGCCATGAAGATCCTCGCCATCCGCCTGAAAAACCTCGCCTCCCTGGCGGGCCCGTTTGAGATCGACTTCACCGCCGAGCCGCTGGCCAGTGCCGGTTTGTTCGCGATTACCGGGCCGACCGGCGCCGGTAAAAGTACCCTGCTCGATGCCTTGTGCCTGGCGCTGTTTGGCGCGGTGCCGCGCCTGGGCGATACCGGCCAGGCGAAGATGCCGGATGCCGACAGCGACATTTCCATTGGTGACCCGCGCACCTTGCTGCGGCGTGGCACCGGTGGCGGTTATGCCGAGGTGGACTTCGTCGGCGTCAGTGGCCGTCGCTACCGCGCACGCTGGGAAGCCAACCGCGCACGGGACAAAGCCAGCGGCAAATTGCAGAACAGCCGCCAAAGCCTGATCGACCTGGACAGCGACCAACTGCTGGCCAGCCAGAAAACCGAATACAAGACCCAACTGGAACTGGCCCTGGGCCTGAACTTCGAACAGTTCACCCGTGCCGTGTTGCTCGCTCAAAGTGAGTTCAGCGCCTTCCTCAAGGCCAACGACAATGAGCGCAGCGAACTGCTGGAAAAACTCACCGACACAGCCCTTTACACCCAGCTCGGTCGGCGCGCGTTCGACAAGGCCAAAGAGGCCAGGGAAGCGCATAAACAGCTACAGGACCAGGCGACCGGTGTGGTGCCGCTGGCCGCCGAAGCCCGTGCCGAACTGGATCAGCAATTCGACGCGGCGCAACAACACCTCAAGACCCAGCAAGCCCAGCTCAAGCAGCTGGAGTTGCAGCACACCTGGCTCAAGGAACTGCGCGAATGGCAAGAGCGCCAACTCGCCGCTACCGAACAGCTACAGCGGGCGCAGGCCGAGTGGGATAACCAGGGCCAGCAACGTGACGACCTGAGCCGCCTGGATCAGTTGGCGCCACAGCGTCACCAGTTTGCGCGCCAGGCAGAGCTGAGCACCCTGCTTGCGCCGCTGGCCGCGCAGATCCAGTTGCATCGCCAACAACAAGGCGAACTGCATACTCGCCAGGAACAGGCCCAACAACAGCAAGCCAGCGCGCAAACCGCATTGGCGCAAGCCCTGAAAAACCAGGCTGATGCCGTGCCTTTGCTGCGCCAGGCGTTCGAAGAACAGAGCACCCTCGCCCACTTGACCAAAGAGTTGGCAAAGCGCATCGAGGACAAACAGCAACACGAAAGCGCCTGCATCGAAGGCCAGCGCCAGCTCACTGGCCTGCTGGAAAAACAGAACCAGGTCGCCGAACGCTTGCAACGCCTGAGCACCGAGCTTGACCGCAGCGCGGCGCTGGCACCGCTGAGCGACGCCTGGACCGCCTACCGCGACCGCTTGCAACAGTTGATGCTGATAGGCAACCGCCTGAATAAAGGCCAAGCCGAACTGCCGCAGTTGGAGCAACGTGCGACCAGCGCCGCCGAACAGTTCACCCAGCAACGCGAAGCCTTGGACCTGCTGTATCAGGAGGCCGGTGCCGAGCCTCACGCCGTGGCCGAACAGATCCAACTACTGGCCAGCCTGCTGCAAGACAATCGCAAACAGCAGCGCGCGTTCGAAGATCTGACACGCCTGTGGGACAACCAGCAGCAGTTGGACCAACAAGCCGCTACCTTGACGCAAAAGCTCACCGATGCCCAACAGCAGCGCGAGCAGTTGAACCAGGCCGGCCTGCAAACCAAGGCAGAGCTGAGCGTTGCCGAACAGACGCTAAACGTGACCAAACAGCTGCTGGAACGCCAGCGCCTGGCCCGCAGCGCCAGCGTCGAAGAGTTGCGCGAGCAGTTGCAGGACGACCAGCCCTGCCCGGTGTGCGGCAGCCACGAACATCCGTACCACCAGCCCGAAGCCCTGTTGCAAAGCCTCGGTCGTCATGACGAAAACGAAGAAGCCGCGGCGCAGAAAGCGGTCGATACACTCAAGGAAAAGCTCACCGAGTTGCGTGGCGAAGTGGGCGGTTTGATCGCCCAGCAGAAGGAATACCTGCAACAGCAGGAACACCTGGCGACGCAACAGCAAGCACTCAAGCCGAGCCTGGATGCACACCCGCTGTACGCGTCGTTGCTCAACCAGGAAACTGCGAAACGCAGCGCCTGGCTCGAACAGCAACTGGGCCAACTGACCCAGAGCATCAGCCAGGACGAACAACGCCAAGGCGCCCTGCTTAATCTGCAACAAAACGCCGGGCGCCTGCAGCAGCAGTTGCAAGCCGCCCAGGACGCGAGCCAGCAAGCCCGTCAACTGTTGGTCGACCAGCAACGCGAGCTGGCCGGTGACCGCGAACGCCTTGACCAGGAACTGAGCGCCTTCGCCAACCTGCTGCCCGCGGACACCCTGGAAGGTCTGCGCGCCGAGCCGGCCGCCACCTTCATGCAGCTGGACCAGCAGGTCAACCAGCGCCTGGAACAGCTGGGCCATCAACGCGATGAGCTGGCTGAGCAACAAGATCGCCAACAGGCGATCGAGAAGGAACAGACTCACCAGCAACATCGCCAGCAACAACTCGACGCCCTGCTCCAGCAGGTCAACGAGCTGGCGAGCCAACAGCAAACGGCCCAGGCAAAACTCAGCGCGTTACTGGGCGAGCACTCCAGCGCCGAACACTGGCAGCAGCAGCTGGAACAGGCCGTGACCCAGTCACGTCAAAGCGAAACCGACGCAAACAAACAGCTGCAAGAGATCCACAATGCACTGATCGAACTGGCCGCCGACCTCAAGGCCCAGCAGGAACGCGAACACGCGTTGCAGGCCGAACACCATGCCCTCGCCACGCGCATCAGCGAATGGCGTGCCCTGCACCCGGAACTCGATGACGCAGGGCTTAGCCATTTGCTGGCCTACGATGACGCCCAGGTCAGCCAATTGCGCCAACAGTTGCAGCTCAGCGAAAAAGCCGTCGAACAGGCCAAGGTGCTGCTGCAAGAACGCGAACAGCGCCTCGCCGACCACCAGGCCCTGCACAATGGCAATCTTGAGGCCCAAGCCTTGGACAGCGCCCTGGCAACGCTCAACCAGCAATTGGCCGAAGGCGAGAAAATCTGCGCCGAACTGCGCGCACGGCAGTCCGAAGACCAGCGCCGCCAGGAGGCCAACCAGGCCTTCGCCGAGCACATCGCCAAAGCCTATGACGAGTGGCAACGCTGGGCACGCCTGAACGCGCTGATCGGCTCGGCCACCGGCGACACCTTCCGCAAGATCGCCCAGGCCTACAACCTCGACCTGTTGGTGCACCACGCCAACGTGCAACTGCGTCAGTTGGTGCGGCGTTACCGCCTCAAGCGTGGCGGCAGCATGCTTGGCCTGTTGGTGATGGACACGGAAATGGGCGATGAATTGCGCTCGGTGCATTCGTTGTCCGGCGGCGAAACCTTCCTGGTGTCCCTGGCGCTGGCCTTGGGCCTGGCGTCGATGGCTTCCAGCACGTTGAAGATCGAGTCACTGTTTATCGATGAGGGCTTCGGCAGCCTCGACCCGGAATCGTTGCAATTGGCGATGGATGCGCTGGATGGCTTGCAGGCTCAAGGCCGTAAGGTTGCGGTGATCTCCCACGTACAGGAAATGCACGAACGCATTCCTGTGCAGATTCAGGTCAAGCGCCAGGGCAATGGCTTGAGCACCCTGGAGGTCAAATGAGCGAGGCGCTGCTGTATTCATTCCGGCGCTGCCCCTATGCCATGCGTGCGCGGCTGGCCTTGCGCTACAGCGGCGTGCCCGTGCGCATCATTGAAGTCAGCCTGAAGGCCAAGCCGGCCGAGATGCTGGCGCTGTCGCCCAAGGGCACGGTGCCGGTGTTGAGTGTGGCGGGCGAGGTGATCGAGGAAAGCCTGGCCATCATGCAATGGGCGCTGGCGCAGCATGATCCGCAGGATTGGTTACTGCAGGGTGATCCGGCGGTGCTGGCGCTTGTTGCCGAGAATGACCAAGGCTTCAAGTATCACCTGGATCGATACAAGTACGCCGAACGCTACCCGGAACTGCCGATGGAACACTATCGGGCCGAGGGCGAAGTATTTTTGCGCAAGCTTGAAGCATTACTGGCGGGCCGCGCCTATTTGCTGGCGGATCATCCAAGCCTGGCGGACATGGCCCTGGCGCCGTTCGTGCGGCAGTTTGCCCATGTGGATCGGGACTGGTTTGCCAGTGCCCCGTACCCCCGCTTGCAGCATTGGCTGGAGCGATTTCTGCAATCGCCGCTGTTTGTCGCGGTGATGGCGAAGGTTTAGCCCTGGGCCAAATCCAACAAGCGCTCGCGGGCAATCTCAGGCTCACTGTCTACCCCCTGCACGGAAGACAGGATGGGCGCGGAATAGAGGGCCAGTATGAGTGCGGCGAGTCGGATTGCCATGCTGTCGATTCCATGAAGAAAAGCGTCAAAAGTTGAGCGTCAAATTTAAACACATGGCAATGTGATATCAATCATTTTTCTTCCACGCCTGCACAAACGCCAAACCACTCGAACGAGCCAGGCTTCGTTCCAGTGGTTTGGCGTCTGCGGGTGTGCAGGTTATTGCTGGGTTTTGTGATCGAGTGCGGCGTAGAAGTTGGCGCTTTGTTGCAGGTATTTCTGGGTGTAGGCACTGGTGCTGGATTTTTTGCCGGTGACTTCCACGCTGGCTGCTGCTGGCAGCGCAACAGTGGCGGAAACAGCGGAAGCGGCGATGATGGAGAAGAGATTCAAATTCATGTCGGTAACCCTTGTGTTCGTTTGGTTGAGTGGCCGGGGAAGGCCTTGGAACCAAACTTACGCCCGAGGGCTAAGCCTTAGAAATGCTTTGAAACAGTAGCCGCTATTAATAGAATTAATACAAAGGCTCAGGCCCCGCATCGCGAGGCCTGTGGCTTATTGACGCACCAGGAACTTGAGGTCACTGGGCGCATCGATCGGCATTTTCTGCACGGTTTTACCCAGCAGGCCGGTCTTGAGGTCGCGTTCGACCACCACGATTTCATTGCTTTTCTGGTTGGCGATCAGCAAAAACCGGCCGCTCGGGTCCAGGCTGAACTCGCGCGGGTGGTCGCCTTCCACGGGACGGCGTTGCAGCTCCTTGAGGTGCGCGGTGGCCGGGTCGATGCTGAACACCAGCAGTTGGTTGGCCGTACCGCGGTTGCTCACGTAGAGGAACTTGCCATCACTGGACGCGTGCAACGCGGCGCCGGCCTTGTCCGACACCGGCTGTCCGGCGGCGAAGTCCACCAGCTGGGTCTGGGTCAATTGGCCGTCCTTGTAATCAAACACCGCCACCTGTGCGCTCATCTCGGTGGTCAACCACGCATGCTTGCCATCTGCACTGAACAGCAGGTGCCGTGGGCCACTGCCGGGCGGCAGTTGCACCGAGGCCGGGCTGGCCGGCGTCAAGGGCAGTTCAGGGTTGGCCTTGGGGTCGTAGTGGTAGGCAAACACCTTGTCTGCGCCCAGGTCCTGGACGAACACGTATTGGCCATCTGGCGACGACACTACCGAGTGCACATGGTTGGACGCCTGCCGCTCTGGGTTCACACGGCTGGACGGATGCCCGCTCAGTTGCACGGGAGCTGATAGCTTGCCCGTCGCATCGACCGGCAGGGCCGCCAGGCTGCCACCCGGGTCTTCGAGTACCGAATAGTTGGCGACAAACACATAGCGCCCGTCAGCGGCGACGCTGGAGTGGGTCGGCTCGTTGCCCAGGCTCTGCACCTGATTGATCAAGGTGAGCTGGTAATTCTGCGGATCGATGCTGTAGCTGCTGACGCGACCGACCGGGTCGTTCTGGCCGGGGCCGTTTTCGTTGACCACGAACAGGTGTTTCTGGTCCTTGGAGACCGTCAGCCACGACGGGTTGGCAGCCTTCGCGGCCAGTACCGGCTTGCCACTGAACTGACCGGTCCGGCTATTGAACTGCAGGCGATAGATCCCTTCGCTGCTGCCCGCGGTGTAGCTACCCACCAGCAACTCGTAAGTCTCGGCCGGCGCGGCCTGCACCGACATCGCACCGACACTGCCCGCCATCAGCAGGGGCCAGAATTTACGCATCATCATCCGCTTGCTCCTCGTTGTTATTGTTGCCGGTGAACGCACTCATGCAGATCAGGCGGTGCTCGCCCGACTCACCGGTAAGGGTCCAGCTTTGCAAGGTGTCATCGAAGGTAGCTGCCTGGACTTGCTCCAGGCTGAAGCACCAGCGTTTTTCCGCGCGGCCGTCCATGGCGATGATCAGCAGTTTCTCTTTATCGAGCACGAAGTCGAAGGCATGCAGCCCATCGATTTCAAGCATGTCGGAAGCTTCAAGGACGGCAGGCAAATTATCAGTCATCACAGTCTTTCATCAGGTTCAAAGGGCTAATCATAGGCGAGTTTGCCGCCAGGGCCTAAACCATAACGGGCTACCACCGGGTCGCGGCGCTGCGCATTACCTTGCTTGGGCATGTCCTATCCCGCGTAAAGGAATACCCATGACAGACCCCAACACCCCACCTGCCGCACACCCGACCCGACAAGCGGTTGAGGCCCAGTTTCGCACCCGCCCGACGTTACGCTCAGTCACCGCGCAGATGCTGACCACCCACTTGAAAGAACACTACCCGCCGCTGGCGCATCCCGTCGGTGAACTGCGACTGGCCGTACCGCGGGACGGCGGTGGCCGCGCCCTATTGCCGCTGCTGGAGGTGACGCTGGGCTACATGGCCGATGGCAGTTTCCCGGACTTGTCTGCGCGCAACAACCTGGATTGCTACCTGGCCGATGCCACCGGCGCCCGCCTCACCTTTCAAGGCAATGGTGCTCGCGATTATGACCTGGCGGTGATCGAAGCTGTCATCCGGGAGCTGCCGACACTACTGTTCATCGGCTTCCAAGACGCGCTGGCAACCTACTGGAGCCAGGACAGCGATGCCGGCGGCAGTCGCTGGCAATGGTTGGCCAAGGTCCTGCAAGGCTCGCTGCTGGATTCGGCGATTGGCCAGGCCGGCGCCGCGATGCCCGCACTGAAAACCCTGGCCACGCTGGCCCGCTACCCCGACCGCGCCACCCGTGCACGCCGGCCAGGGCGTGAGGGCGCGGTACACGCCTATACCCTGGAAACGCATCTGGACCAGGCTCGCAGCCGACTCACCCTGCAAGCCATCGACCTCCTGGTGGTCTGCCAGGCGCAGGTGTTGCTGTGTCGCGTATCGGGAGAAATCGAGGCATACGCCGACCTCGATGCCTTCGGCCAGGCATGGGGTGCAAGCATGCAACAACGTTACGGCGCCGACAGGATCACCTGGCAGCAGTACGAGCCCGACGGCAATATTTTCGAGGTGCAAGCCGCACTGATCATCAACCAGCAATTGGATAACCTGGCCGCGATTGAATTGCCCGGCACATCCAGCGTGCAAGCCCTGGAGGACGTGTTTGCCACGGCCACCGACCCGGCGCTCTTGTTCAGCGCCTCATCCAGCACCCCACGGACCACCTTGGCCTCGATCCAGGCAGGCTTGCCTGGCTGGCTGCAGCGCGCCAGCACCGCCGACCGTCTGGCCTATCATCAGTGCCTGCTGGAGCAAGCCGGTATACGCCGACTGACCCTGGGTGACTCAGACTTCGCTGGCGTAGAAACGCTGCGCAGTTATGCCACCGAGCACTTGAATCACCAACTGTGCCTGGACCGCGCGCAGGCGCTCGGCGGCCGACGTCATTGCGATGACGCTGCGCGGGTAGCCGGGTACAACGCAGATGACCTGGAACTGACCTTCCACGTCCCGGTCGGCACACTGGCCGGTGGCTACGTCGAACCGGTCTGCATAAGCCTGGTCGATCTGGCCCTGCAAAACCTGTCGGGTGCGCCCAAAGGCCGTATGACACTGCGCCATCGCGCGGGTCGTGAACTCGAAGCCTGGTTGACCGACGATTACATCCGCCAATTGGTGCAGCGTGTCGACATCGGCCAAAACTACCCTCGTTACCTACGCCAGGCGCTGATGAGCGATACCGACGTCGCGCGAAAACGCCAACGCCTGTTCGAACAGCAGCGCCCGGTTCATCTGAAAACCCAGGCGCTGGAACACAAGATCAAAGGACAGGCGGGCCTGACCCATCGCGGTGTTCGTTGTGTGAATGCCGTGCTCGACCCTGAGCCATTGGCGCAGCAGGTCGACGATGACGCCATTGTCATCCGCGCCTTGGCCTTCCTGCGCAAGCCCGGCGCCACGGCCGACGTCGTACAGAATATGTTCATCATCGAACCCCGCGATACACAGCGAGGGCCGCACGTGCTGTATCGTCCCGCCTATCGCGACGCACTGCTGGAGTTTGCCAATCGCGACAGCCTGCTGGCAGCCATCGCAGTGCCGGGCGCGCTGCAGGACAGCGTCTTGACTTGGCTGCCGGAGACCGCGAGAGCCATCTATAGCAACGGCGGATTCACACAGCCTCACATTGTCAGAGTCGGCATGGGCTCGGAATTCGCCCCGTTGCCCAGCGTTCCCGAGCCTGCCCAATTGGCTGGCGCTGGTGACGAGAGCAGCGATGAAATCCTCCAGGCGCTGAACAATGGGCGCCTGATGGAGTACCTGTTCGGCAGTGAAACCCGGCAGTTGCTGGACCAGGCCGAACGCGCATCGACGTCCAACAGGGAAAGTCGCTGGGCACTGATAATCGAAGGCATGCAACTGGGGTTCAACACGCTGTTGATGGCCGTACGCGGGCCGCTGGCGGCCGTCGGCTGGCTGATGCAACTGGTACAAAGCCTCACGCAGGACGTGCCGGCCCTGGAGAGCCATGACCCGACGGCAAGGGAGTTGGCTTGGGTTGACCTGCTGCAGAACATCGCCATGCTGCTGTTGCACCATGGCTCGGTGACTGTGGCACCCGACACCGCGGCGCCGGATACACAGGTCATGACGCGCCAGCCTTTCAGACGCAAGCCGGCTGGCTCACCGCTGGCGCGAACGGTCCTGATTGAACACGGCAAGATTGGCGTGCCTTCCGAACCTCCCGGTGGAGGCCGTACGCTGCTGGACTTTGACCAATCGGTGGCCGGTGATGCGGCCGCGAGCAAGCTGTTGAACACGCTGCGCGCGGTCAACATTGCCTGGCCTACGCCGCCGCCGAACCCGATCAGCATCGGCCCTCACCAAGGGTTGTACAGGATCGACGGCCTATGGCATGCCTCGGTCGGCGGCCTGTTGTTCAGGGTCAGCATTACACCGGGGTTTGGCGATGTCTTCATCATTCACCCACAGAAACCCGACCACCCAGGCATCAAGCTGAAGACCGACGGCAAGGGGCATTGGACATTGGACCGTGGCCTGAAACTGCTAGGCGGTGGTCCCAAGCGGATGGCGAGTTTGCGTGAGGAAAACCAACGTAGAAAAGCCGAACTCATCGCGCGCGGGGAAGCACTCAATTCAGAAATCAACGTCTTGATGCCGCCGTTCCTGGCAACAATGGATCAAATGCTGAGCGCCCTCACAGCCTTGAAGAACCAACGCAAAACCGTGCGATTGGTGTGGGATCTTCTGCAAAAAGCCACTTCCCAACAAAAACCGGCGCTTGCGGAACGCCATCAGCGGGAAATCCTGGAACACCAGGCGCGGCGCACCGAGTTTAAGATCTTGTTGCAAAACCTGGAAGATCAGTTTGCCCAGTCACTGTCCCCACGCATGGAAATGGTCAAAGTGGGCAAAGAACTCGAACGGGTCGGGGGCGCCGGTACGCATGTACAGGAGCGGGCCAGAATCCTGGGAACCATTTGGGATCAACAGTTGGCCATCCACACGCTGCTGTTGGACCGGTTGAACGCCATGCGTTTTTCCAGGGCGGGTGAGCCCATGGAGCACATGGCACGCAGGATGTTTATCGATAATCTGTTGGAAGATTTCACGGTCTATGAGGAATACATCAGCAACACCGTTGAATCGGCAAACATCCGCCAGCACATGGCCGAGGTCTCCACGGCCATGGAGCAGACCCTCGAACAGCTGGCGCAAGACTCGGTGGCGGGGCGCGCCATACGCCAGGAAAAGCTGTCTCGGATCCAGTTCCCGCAGAACTTTTTTGCCGACAACCTGAAGCTCAATACGCTGAGTTATCTCACCGCCGCCAGCCTTGATAAGACCCATACGTCGGTGGTGCCCCTGGAACGGTTTTACCTCGATCGCCTCGAACAAACCGACCTGTTTGAAACGCTGCAGTCTCACATCGATGTGCGCAGTGGCGCCGAGTACCCGCTTGCCGATCAGCGGGACGTGTATGAAACCGTCCTCAACGAGTACCGCCGTTATGAGGAGGGCATTCGTGCGCTCAAGATCATCAATCCACGCTGCCTGCGCCCGGAGGCCGAGCGCTTGCTGACAGGCCTTGAATATGCCCAGGCCCTGGCGCAAACCGAATTGGAAGGCGTGGTGAGCAAGCAGGAAGCGCTGGACGTCGAATTACCCTTGTCCAAGACGCTGCGCCCCAAGCCGGCCTCCAAACGGGTATTCAAAACGCGCAAGAAGAAATACCTGGTCGGGGACCTCAAGCAGACCAATGCGCAACAGCTTGAAGAGCAGTTCACCATCGTCGATACGCCGACCGGCGAAACCATTGCCACCTTCAACCGGCATGAAGACGGTTGGGAGGCCACCTCCGACACGCCCGCAGCCTCGGCAGAACCCGCGCCCACGGGTCGATCACTGGCGACAATCAAAGGCTTGGCCGTGGCGTTGGTCAACGAACGCAAAGGCATTGGTCAACTGATAGAAGCCGAGCAGAAAAAACTCGATTCCGCCCTCACCCGCCAACACGTTGACCCCGGCAACTGGAATGAACTGCTCACCGGGCAAGCTGCAAAACTCACCGCATTGGCCGATGAATTGCTACGCGAACACCTTGAGCAAAAACCGGCGGTACAGCGCCTGATCGATGAATACAGGGACGAAGCGCGGGACATGACCCGGCAGGCAGAGCGTTTATGCAGTAATGCGTATAAGCGCCAATGGCCAACACAGGAGAGCCTCAATTATCTATGGGAACACAACCAGATCGACATCAACCTGACCAGCGTGGCCGACCTGCAACGTCCGACCCTCAGCGGCGACTTCTTCACCGAATACGCCGTGTATGACAAGGCAAAAAAACCGCCGGTGGTGTTGTGGTATGCGCACTTTCACTACGCCAGCGCCGACGCCCCGCCCGCGCACTACACGCGGGCGCACCTGAAGTTGGCGGAACAGCGTAAATACACACAGAAGGATTTGCTCAAGGAACACGTGCAGGCCCATTTGCGCCAGCAGCCGGAACCGTCCGCCGTGCCGCTCAGGCGGGTTCTCTACGTACTGATCACCCCGCCGGTGGACCAGATATTCCTGAAGATCGTGCAGGCCCCACGCCCCCGTCAGTGACAACCGAGCGTGAGGGCGAAGACGCCCTCACGCCCTGGTTCAGTGGGCAAACAACGAATTACCCTTTTGCCCCGCCAGTTTCTCGGGCTTGATCAGGAACCGCGCCAGTGCCGGCAGCAGCCACAGTGCGCCGAACATGTTCCACAGCAGCATGAACGTCAGCATCAGGCCCATGTCGGCCTGGAACTTGATGGCCGAGAAGATCCAGGTGCACACGCCGATCGCCAGGCACAGGCCGGTGAACAACACGGCCTTGCCGGTGGATTTGAGCGTCTGATAGTACGCCTCTTGCAACGGCAAACCGGCGCGCAGGAAACTTTCCAGGCGGCTGTAGATGTAGATGCCGTAGTCCACGCCAATGCCCACGCCGAGCGCTACCACCGGCAGGGTCGCGACCTTGACGCCGATGCCCATGAACGCCATCAGCGCGTTGCCCAGCACCGAGGTCAGCACCAGCGGCAGCACGATGCACAGCGTCGCTGCCCAAGAGCGGAAGGTGATCATGCACATCGTCGCCACGCACAGGTACACCAGGATCAGGATCGTCAGCTCGGACTCCTTGATCACTTCGTTAGTGGCCGCTTCGATCCCGGCGTTACCGGCGGCAAGGATGAACTCCAGGCCGTCCTTGTTGTTCTCTTTGGCAAAGTCCTGCACCGCATGCACCGCACGGTCGAGGGTTTCAGCCTTGTGGTCGTTGAGGAACACCAGCACCGGCGCCAGCGAGCAATTGTTGTTGTACAGGCCATCGGCACGGGCGATGGAGTTGTTCAGCACATCCGGGTTGCGCGACAGGGTTTCCCATTTCAGGTTGCCTTCGTTCATGCCCTTGATCATCTGCTTGGACACGGTGACCAACGAGATCGCCGACTGCACGCCCTCGGTGTTCTGCATCTTCCACATCAACTGGTCGATGGGCGCCATGGCTTCATAGCGTGAGCAGCCCTCGGCCTTGGTCTTGACCATCACCACCAGCACGTCGGAACTGGTGGAGTAGTTACTGATGATGAAGTTGTTGTCTTTGTTGTAGCGCGAGTCCGGGCGCAGCTCCGGCGCGCCCTGGTCCAGGTCGCCGATCTTGAGGTTCTGGCTGTACCAGAGGCCGCCACCGAAGGCGATCAGGGCCAGGAAGACCGAGACCGGCGCGACTTTAGGGCTGGCGAACTTCGACAGCAGGCGCCAGAACGGATGTTCGCGATTGGCGTCTTTCTTGCTTTTGGCTATTGCGCGTTTGCTGATACCGACGTAGGAAATTGCTACTGGCAGCAGGATCAGGTTGGTGAACACGATCACCGCCACGCCAATAGAGGCGCCGATGGCCAGCTCACGGATCACGCCAATGTCGATGATCAACAGCGTGATGAAGCCCACCGCATCGGCCAGGATCGCGATCATTCCCGGCAGAAACAATTGGCGAAAGGTGCGGCGTGCGGCGGTCAGCGCGTTGTCCGCCTCGCTCGATTGCAGGGCGATACCGTTGATCTTCTGTACGCCGTGGGAAATACCGATGGCGAAAATCAGGAACGGCACCAGCATCGAGTAGGGATCCAGCCCGAAACCGGCGGCATGCATCAGGCCCAGTTGCCACACCACCGCCACCAGGGTGGTGCTCAAGACCGCAATGGTGCTGCGCAGGCAGTTGGTGAACCACAGCAGCAGGACCAGGGTGATGCCAAAGGCCACGCCGAAGAACAGCACCACCATGATCAGGCCATCGATCAGGTCACCGACTTTCTTGGCAAAACCGACGATGTGGATCTGGACGTTGGGGTTCTGCTCCTGGAATTTGGTGCGGATCTTGTCTTCGAGTTCATGGGAGAACTTGCGGTAGTCGAGGGCCAGCAACTTGCCCTGGTCTTGTGGGTCCGGGTAGGACTCCAGCAGTGGGATGTCAACGATGCTCGATTTGAAATCGTTGGCCACCAGGCGCCCGACCTGCCCGGACTTGAGCACGTTGTTGCGCAGTTGATCGAGGCTTTCCGGCGAGCCGTTGTAGCTCTGCGGAATCACTTCACCGCCGGCAAAGCCTTCTTCGGTCACTTCGGTCCAGCGTACGCTGGGGCTCCACAGCGACTTCAGGCCCGAGCGGTCGACCCCGGAAATGTAGAACACCTCGTCGTTGATCTGACGCAGGGTCTCCATGTATTCCTTGGTGAAGATGTCGCCGTCCTTGGCCTCCACCGAGATACGCACCGTGTTGCCCAGGTTCGCCAGGTCATTGCGGTGTTCCATCATCTTCTCGATGAAGGGATGCTTGAGCGGGATCATCTTTTCGAAACTGGTGGAGGGGCGAATCAACGTCGCCTGCCAGAACAGGAAAATGCTCACCAGCAGGCAGATCACGATCACTGCCGGGCGGTTGTTGAAGATCAGGCGCTCAAGAAAGGTCGCTTTATCGTTGTGATGACTGCTCATTCTTTCCCCGCCTTCTTATTGTTTTGTCGGTTCGGCGCCATCGGCTTTAGCGACGCGAACGCCACCCTGCCCGGCCAGAATCAAGTTGCCATTGCCTGCCGCCGTGACGGACGAAAGGGAAATCCGGTCCGGACGGTTGAATACGCTGAAGGTCAACCCGTCGTCATGGCTGACCACCACGCTGCCACCATTGCCGACGACAACAATCGAGCCGTCCTCCAGCAACGTCGCGCCGGACAAACCAAACTCCAGCGCGCCCCGCGCGGCGTTGAGCTCAACTTGCTCCCAGGTGCTGCCGAAATCCGTCGACCGGTACAGGTTGCCGCGCAAGCCATAGGCCAGCAGGGTTCGCGGTTGCGCCGTGCTGATCACCCCAAACAGCGAGCCCTCGTAGGGGCCTTCGAGTTTTTCCCAGGTCTGGCCGTCGTCGCTGGAGCGGAACATGCTGCCCTGCTCGCCGACGATAAACAGGCCGGCGTCCTTGATGGAGGCGATGGCGTTGAGGTGGTACTGGTCTTCGTTGTCGAGGCGGTCGCTGACGTCTTCCCAGGTCTTGCCGCCGTCGGTGGTTTCGATCAGCGCGCCATAGGCGCCGACGGCCAGGCCGTGATTGGCATCGTTGAACCACACATCAAGCAACGGGGCTTCGCGCTTAAGATCCTGGTACTGCTGGGTCCAGGTGGCACCGCCGTCGGAACTGGAAAGAATTTGCGCATCATGGCCCACCGCCCAGCCTTGCTTGTCGTCGATGAAAAACACCGCCGTGAGCAACTGCCGGGTGGGCACTTTGGCTTGGGTCCAGGTGCTGCCCTGGTCATCGGAATAGAGAATGTGCCCGCGATCACCAACCGCCACGAGGCGCTTGCCCGCATGGACCACATCGATCATCAGGCCTTTGGCGGCCTTGGGGGATTCAATCGCAAAAGAGGTATCGCTGGCGGCCTGGACAACCGTCGGCAACGCGACAGCGCCAAACAGCGAGAGCGCTGCGGCCAGCATCGCAACCCTGCGTGCGGCGCGTGGGCGGCAGACAACCCACCCCATGACAGGCTCACTCATAGACCTTTCTCCCATTTATTATTGTTATCGCTGCCTTCCGGGGCCTTGAAACCTGCAATCTAGAGCGCCTGGAGGAAGCAGGGGCCATCCTAGCGGGCTTTCGAATCGTCTGACAATCGGCGCTACGTTATCTTTTGTTAACTGAGCCGCTTTCGTCAGAGCCTGAATATAACTGCATTCGCCGGGGTGATCGTCGGGGCCTCAATGAATTTTTTTTCCATCTATTGAATTTAGAGAATTTTTATTCCATTAATAAGCCCACTGAAAACAATAATCCAAAGGACCACGGCAATGCGTGAACTCGGAATCGGCTTGATCGGCACAGGCTTCATGGGGCGTGCCCACGCCTTGGCCTTCAATAACGCCCGCGCGGTATTCGAACTGCCGGTACACCTCAAGCTGGCGGCACTGGCCGACGCCGACACCGAACGCGCACAACGCTGCGCCAAGGCGTGGGGATTTGCCCAGGCCCACGGCGACTGGCAAGCCTTGATCAATGATCCCAATGTCGACGTAGTGGCCATCACCACTCCCAACCATTTGCACTACCCCATGGCCATGGCA
Organism: Pseudomonas sp. H3_E07; assembly: GCF_054668895.1. NCBI lineage: Bacteria > Pseudomonadati > Pseudomonadota > Gammaproteobacteria > Pseudomonadales > Pseudomonadaceae > Pseudomonas > Pseudomonas sp. H3_E07. The sequence goes on along the minus strand of NZ_CP162795.1, from coordinate 5,560,891 downwards.
GCCATCGCGGCGGGCAAGGCGGTGTACTGCGAGAAACCCCTGGCGGTGAGCCTGGAACAAGCCGACGCCATGCGCCGCGCCGCCAGTGCCGCCGGAGTCGTCACGCGGGTGGGCTACAACTACCAGCACAACCCGATGATTACGTTGGCGCGGCAGATGATTGCCGGTGGCGAACTGGGCGAAATCATCAGCTTCCAGGGTGAGTTCAGCGAAGACTTCATGGCCGACCCGGCCTCTCCATGGTCGTGGCGTTGCGAAGTCGAGCATGCCGGCGGCGCCCTGGCGGACCTGGGCAGCCACTTGCTGTCGATGGCGCGCTATCTGCTCGGTGATGTGGTCAGTGTGTGTGCCGATACCCAGACCGTCCACGCCCGGCGACCTGCCATCACCGGCAGCGCGCAGCTCAAACCCATCGCGGTGGATGACCAGGTGCATGCCCTGCTGCGCTTCGCCAACGGCGCGCGCGGCACGGTGAGCAGCAGTTGGCTGAAGCACGGATACAAGAACCACCTGAGTTTCGAGATCAGCGGGACGAAAGGCACACTGGCGTTCGATCAGGAGCGCTTGAATGAATTGCAGGTGTGTCGCGTGGGCCAGGACGGGTTCCAACGCGTGCTCGCAGGACCGGCCCTGCCCGGTTATGCGGCGTTCAGTCCGGCGGCGGGGCATCAGTTGGGGTACAACGAACTAAAGACGCTGGAAGTGCAGGAATTGATCATGGCCATAGCCGGTCAAGGCGCGGATGGCACTGATTTCGAAGCAGCGTGGGAGGTGGAGCGGCTGGCGACGGCGATTCGCGTAGCTGCCCTCGAAGAACGCTGGGTAACAGTGAACGCACTCTAAACCAACCCACCGAACCCTGCGGGAGCTGGCTTGAATGCGATAGCGATGTGACTGATACACCGCTCTCGCAGGCAAGCCAGCGCCCACACTTGAATCACCTAAATCTTCAACTCAGCGCAGCGCCCGACGAAGCACTTTGCCCACGGTGGTCTTGGGCAACTCGGTGGTGCGGAACTCCACATACTTGGGCATTTTGTAACCTGTCAGATACTCGCGGCAATGGGCAAGAATCTGTTCCTGGGTCAGGTTCGGGTCCTTGCGCACCACGATGATCTTGACCTTCTCACCGGTCACGCCATCTTCTACGCCAATCGCCGCCACTTCGGCCACTGCGGGGTGCAGCGCCACCACGTCCTCGATTTCATTGGGGTAAACGTTGAAACCGGAGACCAGGATCATATCCTTCTTGCGGTCCACCAGACGGATGTAACCACGGGCGTCCATCACCCCGATATCACCGGTCGACAACCACCCTTCGGCATCCAGCACTTCGGCAGTGGCCTCGGGGCGCTGCCAATAACCTTGCATCACCTGGGGCCCGCGCACTTGCAGTTCGCCCTGCTCGCCAATCTCAGCCAACTCACCGTCTTCGCGGACAAACCGCACCCAGGTCGAGGGCAACGGCACGCCGATGCTGCCGGTGAATTCCATCTCGCGCATGCGCGCAATGTCAATCGGGCTGATGCTCACCACCGGCGAACACTCGGTGAGGCCATAGCCTTCGATGATCGGCAGCCCAGTGACTTCCTTCCAGCGCTTGGCCACCGCCGTGTGCGTGGCCATGCCGCCGGCGATCACCATGCGCAGGTCGGAAAAGTCCCGTGCGCAGAACGCCTCGTTCTCCAGCAAACCGTTAAACAAGGTGTTGACCCCGGCAATCCCATTGAAGCGCTCCTTGCGCAGGATCATCTGTACACGTTTCACGTCCCGCGGGTTGGCGATCAGGATGTTGCGCCCACCCAGGCACATGAACATCAGGCAATTCACCGTCAGCGAAAAAATGTGGTACAGCGGCAGCAAGGTGACGTTGGTTTCCTGCTTGTCCTGGTCCAGTTGATCCCCCACCCAGGCCTTGGCTTGCAACAGGTTGGCGATGATATTGCGGTGGCTGAGCATCACGCCCTTGGCATCGCCGGTGGTGCCGCCGGTGTATTGCAGAAAGGCCAGCTCGTCGAGGTGCATCTCCACCGGGAAATGGTTGAGCGCCCGCCCCTGTTTCAACACCTGATTAAAGCGCACCGAGCCAGGCAGATTGAACGCCGGCACCTGCTTTTGCACACGGCGAAGGATGAAATTCATCGCCGCGCCCTTGAACGTACCGAGCAAATCGCCGATGGCCGCGATCACCACGCGCTTGACGCTGCTGCCGGTGATGACTTTTTCCAGGGTGTGGGCGAAGTTTTCGAAAATCACCACGGTTTCCGCGCCGCTGTCCTTGAGCAGGTGCTTGAGTTCATGGGAGGTGTACAGCGGGTTGACGTTGACCACCACCGCCCCAGCCAGGATCGTGCCCAGCAGGCAGATCGGGTACTGCAAGCAGTTAGGCATCATCAGCGCCACACGCTCGCCTTTCCTGACGCCCTGCCCCTGCAGCCAAGCGGCAAACGCAACGCCTTGCACCTGCCAGTCGGCGTAGGTCATTTCGGTGCCGATGCTGACGTACGCCACCCGCTCGCGAAACTTCTCCAGGTGTTCCAGGAACACCTCGCGCAACGATGGGTAGTCCTCGATACCGGCGTCAATATCCGCCGGGACGCCGGGCAGGTAAGCGTTCAACCAGATCCGTTCGGTGTGTTCCAGGCTTACAGCGTTCATGGCAGTCTCCTTGTTGTTGTTTTTGATAGAGCTACTTTTCGACGATGGCGGTAATGCCCAGCCCGCCCGCCGCGCAGATGGATATCAGGCCGCGCCCGCCGCCGTTCTCATGGATGATCTTGGCCAGCGCCGCCAACTGCCGGCCCCCCGTGGCCGCAAAGGGATGGCCGCAACCCAGCGAACCACCGTTGACGTTCATCTTCGCGCGGTCGATGGTGCCCAGGGGCGCGTCCAAGCCTAGCCGCTCGCGGCAATAATCGGGGTCCTCCCAGGCCTTCAGCGTGCACAACACCTGGGCAGCAAAGGCTTCGTGGATCTCGAAGAAGTCAAAGTCCTTGAAGCTCAGGCCTTCACGTTCCAGCATGCGCGGTACCGCGTAAGCCGGGGCCATCAGCAGGCCTTCGGTGCCATCGACAAAGTTCACCGCCGCGGTTTCGCCGGTGCGCAGGTAAGCCAGCACCGGCCAGCCGTTGGCGGCCGCCCATTCTTCGCTGGCCAGCAGCACCACCGAGGCGCCATCGGTCAGGGGGGTGGAGTTGCCGGCCGTGAGCGTACCGTTTTGCCGGTCGTAGGCCGGGGACAGGCCGGCGAGCTTCTCCAGGCTGGCATCGGCGCGCAGGTTATTGTCGCGGGCCAGGCCGCGATGGGGGCTGATCAAGTCGTCGAAGAAGCCGCGTTTGTAGGCCGCCTCCAGGCGCTGATGGCTGGTGAGGGTCAACTCGTCCTGGGCCAGGCGCTTGATCTGCCAGCGCTTGGCCATTTCCTCGCAGTGTTCGCCCATGGACAAACCGGTGCGGGGCTCGCCATTGCGTGGCAGCAGCGGTTTGAAAAACATCGCTGGCCGCACCTTTAGCAATGTCTTCAGCTTGTCGCCCATGCCCTTGGCTCGATTGGCCGCGAGCAAGGTGTGGCGCAGGGATTCATTGATGCCGATAGGCGCGTCGGAGGTGGTGTCGGCACCACCAGCGATACCCACCTCGATCTGACCGAGCGCAATCTTGTTCGCCACCAGCAATGCCGCTTCCAGCCCGGTGCCGCAGGCTTGCTGCACATCGTAGGCCGGCGTATCCGGCGACAACGTGGTAGACAGCAGCGACTCTCGCGCCAGATTGAAATCGCGCGAATGTTTGATCACCGCCCCGGCGGCAAACTCACCGAGGCGTTGGCCGTGCAGGTTGTAGCGGTCGACCAAGCCTTGCAGGGCGGCGACCAGCAGGTCCTGGTTGCTGTCGTGGGCGTATACCGTGTTGGAGCGAGCAAAAGGGATGCGGTTGCCGCCGATGATCGCCACGCGTCGGACCGGGGCCGGGTTGAAGCTGTATTCACTCATTCCAGGTTCTCTTTCCAAATGAAAAGGCCACGCATATGGGGTTTGTCACCGGCGAAATTGCGCACTTCGAATTCGCGGCGCGGACCGGTCACCGGGCGGCGCCACAGCGCGACCTGGCCGGGCAGGAAGATCGGTAACTTGAAGTCACAATGGGCCTCGGCCTGGTCCAGGCCGCCGGGCGGTTGCTGGGCAGCGAGCGCGCGGCCCAGCGTCCACATGCCATGGGCGATAGCGCGACGAAAGCCGAACAGTTTGGCGCCGATCACCGAGGTGTGGATCGGGTTGAAATCCCCCGACACCTTGGCAAAACGCCGGCCCAGGTCGGCGGGCAACACCCAGCGCTGGGTACGTAACAAGCCTTCCTCCTGCAACGGCAAAGCGTCCTCCCAGGGCTCGCCGACAGGGTCTTTCGCATCACGGCGCAGGTACAGGCTGTCGCTTTCCCATACCAGCGTGTCGGCACCGTAGGCACGGGTGGCAATACTCAGCGCCTGCCCCTTGGGATGGGCAACCCAACGCTCGCAATACACCTCAATGCGCAACGCCTGGCCTTCGTGCAAACGCTGGTGCTGACGGATGCGATTGGCCAGGTGCACCATGCCACTGGCCGGGAACGGGAAGCTGGGACGGGTCAGCAGCATCAAGTGCAACGGAAACGCCAGCACATGGGGATAGCACAACGGCACGCCCTGCTCGCGGCGAAAGCCACAGGCGCGGCCATAAGCAGCGATGTCGCCGGCAGACAACGTCACCGCCGAGCGCACCAGGCGCTCCTTGGGCAGCACGGGCGCACCGTCAAGCTTGGGTTTGCGCAAGGCACGCACGCCGTCCAGCAGCAAGCGGGTGCGTGAGGGCGGCGGATCGATGATCTGCGTCACGTAGTCCATGGCTCAGGCTCCTAGCAGGCTTTGGCCGCACACCCGTACGACTTGGCCGTTGACCCCGCCGGAAGCAGGATGCGCCAGCCAGGCGATGGTCTCGGCCACGTCGATGGGCTGCCCGCCCTGGGACAGCGAATTCATGCGCCGCCCGGCTTCACGGATCATCAGCGGGATCTTTGCGGTCATCTGGGTTTCGATGAACCCTGGCGCCACCGCATTCACCGTCACCTGCTGCGCCGCCGCACGCGGTGCCAGGCCCTGCACCAGGCCGATTACGCCGGCCTTGGAAGTGGCGTAATTACTTTGCCCGAGGTTGCCGGCGATGCCGGAAATCGACGAGACACAAACGATACGGCCCCCAGGCGTGAGGCCTTGGCTGTCCAACAAGGCATTGCTCAGTTGCAACGGCGCTTCAAGGTTCACCGCCAGCACGCTGCGCCAGGCGGCCTCGGTCATTTTGGCGATGGTCTTGTCACGGGTGATCCCGGCGTTATGCACCACCACATCAAAAGCGCCGTATTGGCTGACATGGGCTTGCAGCAATGCGGCGGCGTCCGTCGCGGTGATGTCCAGGGGCAGCGCAGAACCGCCGACACTGTCCGCCGCCTGTTGCAGCGACGCCTGGGCCTGGGGCACGTCCACGCACACGACATGGGCGCCGTCCCGCGCCAACACCTGGGCAATCGCCAAACCGATGCCACGAGAAGCACCGGTGACAAGGGCGCGACGACCGGCGAAGGGTTTGTCCCAGTTGACCGTGACATGACCGTCCACGGGCTTTTCAAGACGTACCACCTGCCCGGACACATAGGCCGACCGGCGCGACAGGAAGAAACGCAAGCTGCTGTCCAGCGCGTCTTCGGCACCGGGCGCCACGTAGATCAACTGCACGGTGATCGCCCTGCGCAGCTCCTTGGCCAGCGAGCGCACCAAGCCTTCGAGGGCGCGTTGGGCGATAGCCTGGGGCAAATCCTGACACTGTTCCGGCGCGGTGCCGAGCACCACCACGCGCCCGTGGTGGCCAAGGCGCTTGGCGTTGGCGTGAAAGAACACATACAACTCGTCCAACTGTTGCAGATCGGCCACGGCGCTGGCATCAAACACAGCGCCCTGCACCTTCACCGTGGAAGGCGCCTTGAGCGTGGCCGGGGTGCCGACAACGGTATCGGTAGCCGCGAAAATCCGCCGCACCTCGGCGGCCAGGCGCCCTGCTCCGGCGACGATCACCGGATTGGCCATGCCCTGCTGGCCGCTGCGGTGACGTTGCAGTGGCAAGGGTTGCGGTAAACCAACGGCCTGGGCCAAGCGACGGCCCCAAGGGGAATTAACGAAAGTAAGGTAGCTGTCACTCATAGGTAAACCCACTGTCTTGACGTGTAAACCCGATCAATGTGGGAGCTGGCTTGCCTGCGATGGCATCACCTCGGTGTTTCTGATGCACCGAGTCGTCTGCATCGCAGGCAAGCCAGCTCCCACACTGACCGTGTACATTCAGTGCCACTCAATTGACCGAGGCGTTTTCACCTTGGGCGGTTCGGCGCTTTGGCACGGGCTCCAGCGCTTGCTTGCGCTGCTGCAATGCCTCCAGCAACCCGAAGTCCTGCGGGAAGTCGTCCACCTGGATGCCGTGATCGGCGTATTCCACGTAGCGCCCGAGCAAGGTATCTTCGTCGTCGCTGATCAGGTCCAGCGCCCGCGCCCTGACGCGCCAGCCCGTGAAGGCCGTTGCGGAGATAGGCATCGGTTCGATCAGGCCTTGCTTGACAGCAGGTTTGAGTCGCGCGTCGATCAGCTCCACCTGCGGCAACAGACGGAAACCCAGTTCGCCGTAGGCCAGCTTGTCGATTTCCGGACGTGGGATGTAGGAGTTGGCCAGTAAGCGGTCACGGGTTTCGCCTGGTGTCTGCACCACGTCGGCCACCTGGGCCAGCAGACGGTCCGACGGTTTGCGCAGTGGGATCCCGAACGGGAATGTCAGGCCACGCACCACCGCCGCCGCAGGTTTCGACGGGTAGTTGTCGAGCACTTCCGCCAGCGCTTCATGGGCCCGCAGCAACGCATCCTGGGCCGACCAATGCACCAACGGCAGATCCGCCTGGGGACGGCCGTCGTCCTCAAAGCGCTTGAGTACGCAGGACAGGATGTACAACTGCGACAGCATATCCCCCAGGCGCCCAGTGATACTTTCCTTACGCTTGAGGGCACCGCCCAGCACGCCCATGGAAATGTCCGAGATCAGCGCGAGTACCACTGACAGGCGATTGGCCTGGCGGTAGTAGGATGCCAGTGCCGGCTCGGTCTTGGCCGGGGCAGCGATCAACCGCCCGCCTGTAAGGGAATGCACCGCTGCACGTACGCTATTGGCCAACACAAAACTCACATGGCCAAACATGGCACTGTCGAAGGCTTCCAGCGCCTTGCGCCGGTCCGGATTACGCGCAGCTTCCATCTCGCGGAACACATAGGGATGGCAGCGGATCAGGCCCTGGCCAAAGATGATCAGGCAGCGCGTCATGATGTTCGCGCCTTCCACCGTAATGGCAATGGGGCTTTGCTGGTAGGCACGGGCCAGGAAGTTGTTGGGGCCCATGCAGATGCCCTTGCCGGCGACGATATCCATGCCGTCATTGACGATGATCCGCGCACGCTCGGTGACGTGGTACTTGGCAATGGCCGAGATCACCGACGGTTTCTCACCCGCGTCCAGGGACGCCACCGAGACCTTGCGCACCGCATCGCAGGCATACAAGTGCCCGGCCATGCGCGCCAAGGGTGCCTGTACGCCTTCGAACTTGCCGATGGGCAGGCCGAATTGTTTGCGCATCGCGGCATAGGCGGTGGTGCCGCGCACCGCCACCTTGCCCAGGCCGACGTTGGCCGATGGCAGCGAAATCGCCCGGCCGGCCGCCAGGCATTCCATCAGCATGCGCCAGCCGTTGCCGACTTGCTCGCGACCGCCGATCACCCACTCAAGCGGAATGAACACGTCCTTGCCGGTGGTAGGACCGTTTTGGAATACCGCGTTCAGCGGCCAATGACGGCGGCCACTGTTGACGCCGGGATGGGACGTTGGGATCAGTGCGCACGTGATGCCGAGTGAACCGGGAGCGCCGAGCAACCCATCCGGGTCTTCTGCGCGAAACGCCAGGCCCAGCACCGTCGCAATCGGGCCCAGGGTGATGTAGCGCTTGTCCCAGGTCACACGGAAGCCCAGAACTTCCTCGCCCTCGTGGGTGCCTTTGCAGACGATGCCCAGGTCGGGAATTGCCCCTGCATCGGAGCCGGCATACGGGCTGGTCAGGGCAAAGCACGGAATGTCTTCACCCCTCGCCAGACGCGGCAGGTAGTAATTGCGCTGGGCATCGGTGCCGTAATGCAGCAGCAGTTCGGCCGGGCCGAGGGAATTGGGCACCATCACCGAAATCGCCGCCGCCGAGCAACGGGTCGACAGCTTCATCACCACCTGGGAGTGCGCGTAGTGGGAGAAGCCTTTACCGCCGTATTGCTTGGGAATGATCATGCCAAGGAACCCGGCATCCTTGGTGTACTGCCAGCCTTCGGGCGACATGTCCTGCCAGATCTGGGTGGTTTCCCAGTCGTTGGCGATGTCGCACAGGGTTTCCACTTCGTTGTCGAGGAAGGCTTGCTCTTCAGCGCTCAGGCTAGCCGGTGCCGCTTGCAGCAGGCGCTGCCAATTGGGCTTGCCGCTGAACAGCTCGGCGTCCCACCACACGGTGCCGGACTCGATGGCGGCGCGTTCAGTGTCAGACATCGCCGGCATGATCGTACGAAACAGGCCCAGGGCCCTACGGGTCAGCAAGGTGCGGCGCAGGGGTTTGATCGTCATCAGCAACGCGGGCGCCACTACCAGTATCGCCGCGACAGCGGTGCCGAAACCGGCCACCACGTTGAACAGGTAACCCGCTGCCAGCCAGATCAGGCCCGTGACCAACCATAAGGTGGCGACAGCTTGTCGATATGCCAGGGCGATCGCTGCTGCGAAACCCACCAGTAACCAGATAACCATGGAGATACCTCTACTCGATTCAGGGTACGACCTACGTGCGCCAGGTCGGATGACATGCGGCGTAACGCCACACTACAAAATTCGAAAACTATATTCAAATTTTGTTTTGAAATATTTATTTAACGCCTGCACGAAAAAAACGGCGGCTGAATGGGCCGCCGGGTCAACCCGTCATCTAAAGGGATCACCGCCCTGAAAGGTCAGAACGTATAGGTGGCCGACAGGCTCACGACATCGCCGGAGGCATTCACTTTGCCATCCAGACTTGCCGCCCCCAGCCGGTCGACGTTCTGGGTCTTCAACTTCACCGGCTGAACGAACTGGTGGGAGTAAGCTACATCGAGGGTCAGGCCCTCGATTGCCTTAACGTCATACTCTGCACCGAGCGACAGGAAGGTCCGATCACCGTCCGGGATGCGCGGATCACGGGTCGAATTGCGCGTTGGTGTCTGGTCAATGGCCACACCCGCGCGCAAGGTCAGTTCATCGGTCGCACGGAAGTCGCCACCGAGGGAGTACATCCAGGTGTTCCTGTAGTTGTAGGGAATAGAGACGATTGTGATGTCCCCAGACCTGAGCGTCAGGTCCTTGAACGATGACCACTGCGTCCAGACCACACTCGCGCCCAGGGTGAGTCGGTCATTGAATCGGTGTACCCAATCCAGGTCTGCGGTGGCAGGAATGTCCAATTGGGTGCTGGCGTGGGCACCGTCCGGAAACAGCTCAAGCCCCGGATAGGCCACGCCCACTAGCGTACCGCTGCCGCCGAAGGGACTCGGTTGAGTCATGAGATTGTAGGAAAATTGATCGGCATGGATGTTGTACTTGCCAGTCATCTTGTTCTTGATCCTGGCGTGGTAGTTCAAGCCCAGGGAGTCGTTTTCCGTGGGTTTCCAAACCACACCGGAAAACCAGCCAACTGACACATTGTCGACCTTTACTCGCATCAGCGCGCTGCCGACGTCCGACGGAAAAGGAATGCCGCCCAGTTCAGAGTCCGACACCGCCGCCGCTGACAACACGTCGACGTTCTGGCTGACGAACCCCTTGCTGTGCTGGACAATCATCCCTCCGCCAACGGAGAACCGGTCGTTGACCTTGAACGACAAGGCTCCCGTCAAACCCACGGACTTTCGAGTCTGGGTCCCAGGTGGAGCGCATGCCCTGGGGCACGCAGTCGCAACAGACGCCTCTTTGGAGGCGCCTGTCGTTTAACGGGCGATCAGCCCCTTGCGCTCACGCCATCCTCAAGGAACAACGGTGAACGCCGGGGTTGGCTTGACGCTCAAGCTCACCACGGTGCAATTGCCTGCCAGGGGTTGATTGGTCGCCGTCAATACGCCACCGCTGTAGTTGCCAGTGATAGTCGACGCGCCACAATTGGAGCCTGGGTACAGAATCGAGCCCGCAATGGTGTATCCGACGTTGGTCACTGAACCTGCTGTTGGACCGGTAGCCGTCAGGGTCCAAGGCAAGCCCGTGATGTTGGGCAGACTGCAAAGCCCACCACCGGTAATGGCCACATCCGTGATTTTGGCAACGCCAGCGGCGTCGACGTTACCGGTGAAGGTCGCCCCGCAATTGACCGCCGCCTGGTAGGAAGATGGCGATTTCACCGAGATCGTGCCGGGCGCGGAGAAGCTGGTGTTGACAGGAGTGATGCTGTACGCATTGGCCATAGAAGCAACCCCCATGCACACAGCCAGGGCAGACAACGACACCAGAGTTTTCAAGTTCATCATTATTATTCCTCATCGATAAAGGCGAGTTTGAATCGCCTGGAGTAATGGCCATGTTCAAAAAGCCCTGCGTAAACCACAGTTCTCTTGATACAGCCAAATCATCAACGCTCTGTTCGACCTACATTGTTCTTCCCTGAAACCATTGCGGTTCGGGTAGAACAAATCTCTTGCATCTGAACATGAGCTGAAATAGGAATAATCTGAGTGATGAGTAGTACCAAACCACGCAACTAAACGCGCAGCCGATCGACGCTTGAAAAAACGGGAGAGTTGCCAACAACTATTAATTTCTCACGTGGAGATAATTAGGAGACATGAACGGGTTACGCGAGCATCCCGTTAAAAAGAAACATCGAGGATAAACGCACCAAGATGCGCTTGGCGCGTTTATCCCTAATGTTGGGGCATTGAACTAGAACGCGTAGGTAGCCGAAACAGAAACAACATCACCTGAAGATTCGGCTTTGCCATTCAGGCTTGCGCCACCGAGGCGATCGACGTTTTGGGTCTTGAGCTTGACCTCTTGCACAAACTGGTGGGAATAGGCCAAGTCAACACTCAGCCCCTTGATTGCTTTCACGTCGTAGCCGGCCCCCAACGACAGGAATGTACGGTCGCCATCCGGGATTCGCGGGTCGCGAGTCGAATTGCGGGTAGGTGTCTGATCAAGGGCGACACCTGCACGCAAGGTCAGCTCATCGGTAACCCGATAGTCGCCACCGAGGGAGTACATCCAGGTGTTCTTGTAGTTGTAGGGAATGGACACAATAGTGGTGCCGCCGGAGTTAAGCGTCAGGTCCTTGAACGAGGACCACTCCGTCCAGGTCACGCTCGCTCCCAAGGTGAAACGATCGTTGAACTGGTGTACCCAGTCCAGACCCGCCGTGGCAGGAATGTCCAACTGCACGCTGGCGTGGGCGCCGTCCGGTGCCAACTCCAACCCTGGATAAGCGGTGTTCACCAACGTACCGCTACCGCCAAACGGGCTCGGTTGGGTCATCAAGTTGTAGGAAAACTGATCGGCGTAAATATTGTATTTGCCGGTCATCTTGTTCTTGATCTTGGCGTGGTAATTCAAGCCAAGCGTATCTCGTTCTGTGGGCTTCCAGACCACGCCGGTAAACCAGCCCGCCGAAATATTGTCAACTTTGACACGCATCAACGCATGGCCAACATCCGATGGGAAATTGATACCACCCAGCACCGAATCGGACACTGCAGCGGCAGACAGCAAATCGACGTTCTGGCTGACGAACCCCTTGCTGTGCTGAACGATCACCCCGCCTCCGATGGAGAACTGATCATTCACTTTGAAGGACAGCGAGCCGGTCAGCCCCACAGTTTCGATTTTGGTGTCCACTGCAAAGTCGCGCAGTTTCGAGTTCTCATCCCAGGTAGAGCGCATGCCCTGGGGCACAACTTGGCTCAAGCCGAACGCGAAGCGATCCCCGAGGGGCATGACCATGAACCCGGTTGGCAACCAGGCCGTAAACCCGCCCTGCCCACCGTCATTGTTATTGACCGTAGTCGCCGTCCCATCGGGAAAACCATTGGCATCCAATGGCGTATTGGAAATGGGGTTGCCCGCATAATCAGAGGCATCGCCCTTGTACTTGATCTTGATGCGCGCGTAGTCGACCGTAAATTGCGCAACGTTGTGCTCCACAAACGCCATGGCCGCCGGGTTGTTGTACGCTGAGCTCGGGTCGTTCTTAAACAGTGAACCACCGGCAAATGCCCGGCCCCACCCTGGCGCCCCGTAGGTCGGTGTTGAAAAACCGCCGGCCTGTGCGGGTGCCGTCGCCATAGCCCCGCCCATCAACGCCAGCCCCAGCAAAACCTGCACATGTTGTTTCTTATTATTCATGCGGCACTCCTTATTATTATCTCTGAGCCAGCCCTGCCGGTTCGTCTTGCGGCTTGCAATTCATGAACTGGCGCCCTGTCGAGGCGCCAGTTTTTCACCGGGTGATCAACCCTTTGTTCTCAGGCCTTCTTCAAGGCACGATGGTCAGCGCAGGGCTTGGGGTAACACTCAGGCTTACCACGGTGCAGCTGCCGCTCAGGGTCTGGTTGGTAGCGGTCAGCACACCACCGCTGTAGCCCACGGTGATGGTGGAAGGCCCGCAATTGGAGGCGGGATACAGAATCGAAGAGGCAATGGTGTAGCCGACGTTGGTCACTGACCCGGCAGCAGGACCGGTGGCAGTCAACGTCCAAGGCAAGCCGGTAATTTTAGGCAGCGCACACAGGCCGCCACCGGTGACGGCGACGTTGGTGATCTTGGCAACACCGGTCGCATCGACGTTCCCGGTAAAGGTGGCGCCACAGTTAACGGTGGCCTGGAAGGACGACGGTGACTTCACCGAAATGGTGCCTGGCGCGGAGAAGTTTGTGCTGACAGGACTGATGCTGTAGGCATTCGCCATCGAAGCAGCACCCATGCAAACAGTCAAAGCAGTCAACGACACGAGAGTTTTCAAGCTTTTCATTGTTTTTCCTCACATGTTATGGCGAATTCATTTCGCCAGGGGTAATGGCCATGATCGAGAGGTCACGGTGAAACTGCAGAACTTCCCTTTCCAGCCAAATCTCAATTCAATTACCGCAACAACATCCGGCGGTTATTCAACAACTTTAAAGGTCGGCGGCATCTTGATAGATACCGTCTTGATTTTGCAGTCTTCGCCGATGGGCACATTCGTGGCTTCCAACTTGCCGGTGGCGTTGTCCCATGTACCGTCGGCAGTGGATGGCCCGCACTTGCCGCCCAAACCAAAGGCATGGATATCCACGGCGATCTTCGACATGGAACCACTCTTGGTATCTTTTGCGACGAGTACCCAAGGCAAGTTGATGGCTTCAACCCGGCTGCACTTGAGGCCGCCGTCGAATTCGACTTTGTCGACGTTTACCGATGAACCATCAGCCGCCACCTTGCCGGCCACTTTGATGGTGCAATCAGCGCTGATCAGTGCGCCTTTTGAAAAACTGATGGGCCCTTGGGCGGTAAACGCACTGCCGGCGGGTTCGATACGGGCGGCCTGGGCCTGGTGATAGGCGATCAGGCCCAGCGCAGCCAATACGATATGGGTGGTGAAGGTGGCAGGTGATTGCATGGTGTACGTCCTTCCCTTTAATTATTTTTGTTCGGGTCAAACAACTTTCTGGCAACTGATCTGGAAACGGGCGGGCGATAAAGACCTGCGCGGCATCCAGACCCCGAGTACACAAACACTGTAAAGTTGAACTTAGAACGGTTTGGCGCTGTTGCTGTACTTCTCCAGATACTTCAAGCGCTGTGACGGCTGAAGATTGGTCAGGGTAATATCCCCCGCGTAATGATTCAGTACCCGGTGATCCATGCGCCGTCGCCACAAGTAAGGCACATAAGCCCAGACAATCATGCTCGCATAGCCATACGGCAGTTGCGGCGACTCATCAAAGTGACGCAACGACTGATAACTACGTGTGGGGTTGGCATGGTGATCCGAGTGCCGTTGCAACTGGAACAGAAAGATATTGGTAACAATGCGATTACTGTTCCATGAATGCCGTGGCGAGCAACGCTCGTAGCGACCATTGGGCAATTTCTGACGTTTAAGGCCGTAGTGCTCTACATAATTCACCACTTCCAGCAGCGAGAAACCGTAGATGCCTTGGATGATCAGGAAAGGAATCACTGCTGCCCCCAGCCAGGCGATCATTGCGCCCCACAACACCACGCTGTACATCCAGGCGCTGAGCACGCCGTTCTGCCAGTGCCAGGCCGGCAGGCCGAGCTTGCGCAGGCGTTCGCGCTCCAGATTCCAGGCCGAGCGGGCACTGAACCAGACCGAGCGTGGCAGGAAGGCCCAGAAGCTCTCCCCCAGCCGCGAACTGGCTGGGTCTTCTGGGGTTGCAACGCGTACGTGATGGCCACGGTTGTGTTCGGTGTAGAAGTGACCGTAGAACGTCGGAGCCAGGGTGACCTTGGCCAGGAACACTTCCAGCGCATTGGGTTTGTGCCCCAGTTCATGGGCGGTGTTGATCGCGATGCCAGTTGCGGCGCCGGTCGACATGGCCATGCCCAGGTAAGTGAACGCACTCACTTCGCCATGCAGTTGAGTACGCGTGGTGATGTAGCTGGCCGCATGGGACAAACCGCTCGACGGTTCCAGGCTAGCGGCAGCCTGCAACAGCCCACCCTGGATGATCCAGTCGATACCGCCAGCGGCGAGCCAACCGGTGATCACCACCGACGAGATAACAAAGAGCACGCCGGTGTAAACGATCCAGCGGTAGTAACGTTGCGATTCGAGATGGCTGACGGCGGATTCGGGCGGGTTGCTCACGTCTTCACCGAGCAAGCCATCGATCAGCGGGATCAGGCCGAAGATCACCAATACACCGACCCACCAGAGCTGCTGGACACCGGTGGTGATGGCCAAAGCGCCGGACAACAAAGGCGTGGCCAAGGGCATGATGCCCAACCACCACAGGTGACGCTTGCCGTCGGTCCAGATGCTTGGAGCTGCCAGTGTCTGATTCATGGCAGCCTCCGTTGTAGGGAGGCGGAAAACAGGTTCAGGGAGCGTTGGATGCTCCGAGCAATCAACCATGCGATAAAAGACGTTTTTTTCATTTTTATTCGCTCTTAGGCATTTCAAAAATCATTTCAAAAGAAACATTGAAATATTTTTTTAAATAAATAGCGCGGAATCGTTAGGTCGTCAACTAGTTTTTCGAGGCCTTTTTTGTGTGACCGGACAGTCTCTTTTGCAGCCGCTTGGTCAGGTCTCTAGGGTAAGCATTTCGGACGGTACAACCCGCGGTGAGTGCCACGATTATTGGCTTGTCAGGGCGAACGGAGGATGCAGGATAGCTGCGGTTTGCGCTGGCCGCGCACGCTTCGCCAGCTGTTGCACCGCCTCCACCACCCGCGCGGTGGCAGTGATCGGCAACATGTGCCCGCGCCCCTCCACCAACTGCAGCTTCAGCCCTGGGACCTTATCGGCCAGGGCCTGGCCGTGTTTGCGAAAGTCGAGGACCTTGTCCTGCGCGCCGTAGATCAGGCTGATGGGCAGCGTCAATTGCGGGTAGCGCTTGACCATCTCCGGCAGGTCGTCGTTGACCAGGGCGATCTCGCTGGACGCGGCATAGAAGTTATCGGGGCGCATGCCCAGCAGCCCGCCTCCACGGGTGGCAAAATCGTCGGGGGCGCTGTCCGGTGCGAACACGCCTTTGACCACGGCACGGCGCGTCAACAGGCCCATAGGCACCGTGAGGGTGTGAGACACCCAGCGCCGCAGCCAAGCCGGTCGCACCGCCAGTGACCAGAACACCAGCGGCAAAGTGGGTTGTGGATGGGTCAGTGGCGCCACCAACACCAACCCCGACACCGCGTGGGAATGGTCAAGGGCCAGCGCCAGGGAAATCGCCCCGCCCAGGGAATGCCCCAACACTATGGGTTTATCCAGGCCCAGCGTATTGATAAAGGCCGCCACTTGCCGCGCCTGGGCCGGCAGGTCCGCAGCGGTGCCTTTATGACGCGTGGAGTAACCCGATCCAGGACGATCGAGCGTGATAACGCGGAAGTGCTCACGTAACTGCCCGGACAGGGCATACGTCAGGTTGCGACTGCTGCCCATCAGCCCATGAATCATCAGCAGCGGTGGGCCCTTGCCCTCTTCGTAATAATGAAAGCGTTCGCCGTCCACCTCCACAAAACGCCCGCTGCCCGGAACGGCGGCTTCAATGCGCCGAGTCATCCACGCACTAAACCCCCATGAAATGGCGCTCGCGCCTATCAATACAGCCGCAGCGATAACCCATTCAACAGCCATAGCTCGGTCCTCTGCTTCCCTGCTGCTGTCGACCTGACCGGAATTGATCAAAGCCTCAGCTATCGCCCACACCCTGGACCTGAATATCGCGCCTGTCCGTCGGACAAGTCGCACATGAGGAACCTGGGACTAGCGTAGGTGATATTTTCAGGTAGATTATTTAAAATCTTTTTTAAAATAAGTAATTCAATTTTTCTTTGCAATGGTGTTCTATCTAAAAGACACAACAAGAAAAGGAGCACACCCGATGCCCATGAAGGAATGCTTATGAATGCCCAGAGCGACTCAATCGATATCGCCATCATCGGCTCCGGCTTTGCCGGCTTGTGCATGGCGATCAAGCTCAAGAAGGCCGGGTTCACCGACTTCTTTATCGCCGAGCAGGCCGACACCCTCGGCGGCACCTGGCGTGACAACCACTACCCAGGCTGCGCCTGCGATGTGCAGTCCCACGTGTATTCGTTTTCCTTCGCGCCCAACCCGGACTGGACGCGGCAGTTCGCGCCCCAGGCAGAAATCCGTGCGTACTTGGAGCAATGCGCCACGCGCTACGAGCTGGCGCCCTACTTGCGTTTCGGCATGGGCCTTGAGCGGGCGGTATTCGATGAGCAACACCAGCGCTGGCAATTGCGCTTCAGTGATGGCCGCCAGGTCAGCGCGCGGGTGCTGGTGTCGGGCATGGGCGGCCTGTCGCGTCCGGCGCTGCCGGATATCCCGGGACTCGACAGCTTCAAGGGCAAACGCTTCCACTCACAGCAGTGGGACCACGCGTACTCCTTGAAGGGCAAGCGCGTGGCGGTGATCGGCACCGGCGCCAGCGCCATTCAGTTCGTGCCGCAGATTGCGTCCCAAGTGGCTCATCTGGACCTGTTCCAGCGCACGCCACCGTGGATCATGCCCAAGCCGGACCGGGCAATCTCACCTCTCGAACGCTGGCTGTTCAAGCACCTGCCCTTCACCCAACGCCTGGTGCGTAGTGCCTTTTATTGGGCTCTGGAAGGCCGCGTGGTCGGCTTTGCCCTGCACCCACGGCTGATGAAAATGGTGCAGAAAATTGCCCTGCGCCATCTGCATAAACAAGTGGCACGCCCTTCCCTGCGCAAGACCCTGACCCCGGACTACACCATCGGCTGCAAGCGCGTGCTGATTTCCAATGACTACTACCCCGCGCTGTCGAGAAGCAATGTCGAAGTGGTCACCGACAACGTGCTGCGCATCGAAGCAGACGGGGTGATCACTGCCGACGGTATCAAGCACCCAGCCGACTGCCTGATCTTCGGCACCGGCTTCCAGGCCACTGACCCCCTGCCCCGCGACTGCATCATCGGGCGCGACGGCGTGGACCTGATGGATGCCTGGCGAGACGGCGCCCATGCCTACAAGGGCACCACGGTGCCCGGCTATCCCAACCTGTTCCTGATCGTCGGGCCCAACACCGGCCTGGGGCACAACTCGATGATCCTGATGATTGAAGCCCAGGTGACCTACATTCTCGATGCACTTGAGCAAATGCAGCGACATCGCATCGCCAGCGTGGACGTCAAACCCAGCGTGGAGAGCGCTTACAACCAACAGCTGCAAGCCAAACTCAAGCGCACCATCTGGAACACCGGCGGATGCCAAAGCTGGTACCTGGACCCGCGCACGGGCAAGAACACCACCTTGTGGCCGGGCTCGACCTGGCGCTTCAAACGCGTCACCCGCCAGTTTGCGCTCAAGGACTATGTGACCAGTCGGGTGCCGATCCATGCGCCCCACCGTCCTGTGCCTACAGCCCATTCCACTGCCGAAGGGAGCCTGTCATGAAGTCATTCAACGGCCGCGTAGCGGCCATTACCGGCGCGGCATCCGGCATGGGCCGCGCCCTGGCAATGGCCCTGGCACGGGAAGGCTGCCACCTGGCACTGGCGGACAAAAACAGCCAGGGGCTGGAACAGACGTTGGCATTGATCAAGGCCTCCACCCTGGCCCCCGTGCTGATCACCACCCAGGTGCTGGATGTGTCCGATCGCCGGGCCATGGAGGACTGGGCTGCGCGCTGCGTGGCCGAACACGGCCGGGTCAACCTGGTCTTCAACAATGCAGGGGTGGCCTTGTCGAGTACGGTGGAGGGTGTGGACTACGCCGACCTGGAATGGATTGTCGGCATCAACTTCTGGGGAGTGGTCCATGGCACCAAGGCGTTTCTGCCGTACCTGAAAGCCTCAGGAGAAGGCCATGTCGTCAACACCTCCAGCGTGTTCGGCCTGTTTGCCCAACCGGGCATGAGCGGCTACAACGCCACCAAGTTTGCCGTGCGTGGCTTTACCGAATCCCTGCGCCAAGAGCTGGACATGCAACGTTGCGGCGTATCGGCCACCTGCGTGCACCCCGGTGGGATACGCACCGATATCTGCCGCAGCAGCCGTATCGACGCCAACATGACCGGGTTCCTGATCCACAGCGAGCAGCAGGCCCGCGCCGACTTCGAAAAGCTGTTCATCACCGACCCCGACCAGGCCGCCAAGGTGATCCTGCACGGGGTGCGTAAAAACAAACGTCGCGTGCTGATCGGCCGCGACGCCTATTTCCTCGACCTGCTCGCCCGCTGTCTGCCGGCGGCCTATCAAGCCCTGGTGGTGTTCGCCAGCCAGCGCATGGCGCCGAAACCCCGCACACCGGTGCTTGAAACCAACGACGAGCCTCGTCTCTGAACAGGAGCACGCACTATGCTGCCGATCCGCCGTGACATTCATTTCGCCCTGCCCGCCGAGCGCATCAAAAACTGGCATGAACAGGGGCCGTTCATCACGCACTTCTTCAACGCACTGTCGCTGCTATTCCCCCAGGGCGAGCTGTTTTTCATGGACAGCGTGCGCCACTACCGCCAACGCATCGACGATCCAGCGCTGAAGAAAGAGATCCAGGGTTTTATCGGCCAGGAGGCCATGCACAGCCGCGAACACGTGGCCTACAACGATCTGCTGCAAGCGGCCGGCTTACCAGCGCACACGCTGGACCGTCGGTTGAAGTTCATCCTCGACCTGCAGAAAAAACACCTGCCAGCCTCCTTCAACCTGGCCGTGACCATTGCCCTTGAACACTACACTGCGATGCTGGCCGAAATCCTGCTGAGCGACCCGTCTCGCTTCGGCGATTCACTCAAGGGCTACCAACAGATGTGGTACTGGCATGCCCTGGAGGAAACCGAACACAAAGCGGTGGCCTTCGATGTCTGGAACACCGTGATCAAGCCCGGGCCCAAGCGCTATTTATTGCGTACCGGGACCATGCTCACCACCACGGTGTTTTTCTGGCTGGTGGTCTTCGATTTCCACCTGCGCCTGCTGATCGCTGACCGCAAGTCCGGCGGGCACCTGAAAGGCTTCTGGCGCATGCTGAAATTTCTGTATGGGCCCAAGGGAGTTTTCCCACGGATGCTGGTGCCGTGGCTGCATTACTTCAAACCCGGCTTTCACCCCTGGGACCACGACAACCGTGCGCGCCTGGCGGGAATCGACGGGTTGGTCGAGGAGATCGAACAGACCCAGCGCGGGTATTAGACTTGCGCCAAGGCGGCGCGCTCACGCACAAAGTCTTCCAACTGATCTGCCGGCAGTGCCTTGCTGAAATACCAGCCCTGGATAATCAATTCGGCGCCGGTGTTCAGAAAGGCCAACTGCTCGGCGGTTTCCACGCCTTCCACCACCACACCCAGGTTCAGCGCCTCACAGAAGCGCAGCATGCCAGTCATGACTTGGGCGCCTTTGGGGTCGCGCTGGGCCACCACGAAACTGCGGTCGATCTTGATGAAATCCACTGGAAACTGATGCAGGTAGCTCAAGGCCGAAAAACCGGTGCCGAAGTCATCGATATAGACCTTGGCGCCGATGGCCTGCAGCTTCTGGATGGTCTGGCGCGTGACCTGAATATCGCCGACCAGCGCGTCTTCGGTGATCTCCACCGAGACGTGCCCGTGGGCCTGGGCCAGGATTTCTACGAGGCGTTCACCATAGGCGGCGTCGGTCAGCGTCGCGCTGGAAATATTGATAGTCATCGGCAGGACAAAGCCGAGTTTCTGCCACTTCTGGTACTGGCGAACCGCCTGGGACGCAACCCACACATCCACGTCCGGCATCAACTGCGCCTGGGCCAGCCATTGCAGGAACTCCCAAGGCGAATGCACCTTGCCCTGGGCGTCACGGGCACGCATCAGCGCTTCACAGCCGGTGCACAGGCCGGTGCGCGTCGAGACTTGTGGTTGGAATTCGAGGTAGAAATCGTAGTCGCTGATTTGCTGGATGCGGCTCAGTTCATTGGCCTGGCGCGCCAGGGCCTTGTGGGAGGCGAGCACCGGATCCAGCTCACGCAGCCGGCCCTTTTCTTCAAGACCACGGAAGGTCATGTCCAGAGACTTGAGGTAGACCGTGCCGCCTTCGGTGGCCTGGCGATGAATCGCAAGCACATACGGCGCATACACCAACGTGCCCAGGCCCAGCAGCGTCAGTTGCAGCGCCACCGCCGCGAAGTCACCATGAGTGCTCAGGTAGGCATTGAGCAGCACCGGCGCTGTGAGTGGAACGCTGACCACCGCCGGCGAGACCCAGCCCATCTGCACCACCGTCAACGCCACCATGGCATTCAACGCGGGTACCACCAGAAAGGGAATGAACAAGCGCGGGTTTAGGATGATCGGCAAACCGAACAACAGCACCTCACTGACGTTGAACAGTGACAGCGGCAGACTCGCCATCGCCAACAAACGCATGGACTGGCTCTTGGAGAACAGCAGGATCGCCAGCAACAGGCATAAAGCTCCACCCGAACCGCCGATAAACGCGAAGCTGCCCAACAGGCCGCTGTTCAACAGGTAGTTGATCGGCTCGCCCGCCGCCGACGCCGCACCGTTCAGCGCCACCGCCTGGTCCAGCACATCGAACAGCGGCTGCATGGCGTACACACCGTGGATGCCGAAGAACCACAGCAGCGAATTCATCAGGGTCACAAACAGGCCGCTGCCGTAAGGCGACTCCAGGGCATGGAGTACTTGGGGCCCCTGGAATTGCGCCACGTAAGGAATCTGCAGCAGCAAAGACAACACCACCACCAACGCCAGCGCGGTGATGGCGCCCGGTACCACCATATTGATAGTGCCCCGCAGGTTGTGCCCCACCAGGTCTTCATTGACCAACCGAGTCCAGCGGTAACGGTGCAGCCACGCAATCGCCGGCACATTCAACAGCGGCGAAGCAATCGCGATAAACAGGACGAAAGTGGCCGAAGCGCGTGGGTATTCACGCAGGATAAACGTTGCCACCACTACATGGGCCAGACACAGGAACGCCACCGGCAGTTGCGGCAATCGATGCTGGATTGCCAACATGTAACCGATGGACGCAGCGACCAGCAGCGGGATCACAGAGCTGATTTGATTGTGCAAGCCAGCGAAGAACGCCACCACTTGCGCATCGAAACCCAGCATCCGCGCGCATTCGGACAGGATCAGGAAACCGGCAGACACCAGCAGGCAAGGCAGGATCCACAACAAACCTTCGCGGATCGCTCGAAGAGACTCCGTGCTGGCCAAGGCGGCCAGACGTTGGGTGAAGAAAAGCTTGAACAGCGTTTGCGCCATGACCGATCCCTCTGCCCATCGCCCACTGTCCCTGAAAGGCAGGGCCGGAAATACGGGGTTAACGCTACACGTCAAGGCACGCTGAGCGAAAGCCTTTTGCCATTTATCCAGATGTTTTTCCATAATGGATGACAGTCAATTCCTCAGATTTCAAAAGTAATTGAGTTTTGTGACGTGGGCCACTCACTAAATCTGCTTCGGTGCTGATGACCTTCCTGTTATTGTTTTTACTCAATCCTATGCGTGCCTGGACCAACCGCCGGCGATACAAACGCACCCGCCGCCTCGCGGCAGGCCACGGACCAAAGCCCGGCCATTGAATGGAGTAAGCCCTTGTCACCACCCGGCGATAACCACCAGTTGGCACTGGACAGATTCCTCAACGAACACCCCGATGTTGCCGCAGAACTCGAGACCTTGAACCCGCTGGCCGCACAAGCCAAGGGCGAAACCCTGGCACACTACCGCGCCGAACGGCTGCATGAAGCCTTCGAAGCCGAAGCCGAACGTCAGGGCCTGTTTGCTTGGGAGTTGACGCTGAAACTGACCGCCGAGTCCCCCGAAGCCTTTGAAACCCAACGCCTTGACGTCCACAAGGAAGTAGCACAGATGGCGGGGCTGAGCTGGGACGAATACTGCCGGATACATGATGTGGCCGGTTGACGCATTAGCCCCTGAACCATAGGCACCGACGGGCTGCCAAGCCCTCGCACAGCTCGGCAACATCGACGGTTCGCTGCACAGGGTCAATGGCCAATGCTGAACGTAACAACGGCCAGTACTGCCTGGGCAGTTGCCTGGGTCGCGGCAATCGTTGATTGCGTTGAGGCTCTACAGGCCGCCGTCCTTCGGCCATCTCATAGAGCACCCGGGCCGCCCCATACAAGTCGGCGCTAGCCGACGGCAATCCTCCTGCTATCAGCTCCGGTGCCGCATACGCCGGCGTCCAGGCATTCAGCCGGTTGCGGCTCAAAGCCGGCAAGCCCGCCTCTGCCTGGGCTTGCGCGTGACCCAAGCCAAAATCGAACAAGCGTAGCCCCTGCTCCCCAACCATGATATTCGCCGGTTTCACATCGCCATGCAGGACACCCTGCCGGTGGGTGTAGGCCAGTGCTTCCAGCAGTTGCAGGGCCATGGGTTGCAACTCTTGCCATGGCAGTCCTTGAGGACACTCCTGGAGCAGGCGATCCAGGGTCAGTCCAGGCATCACTTCCATAGTGAAGAATGCCACTTGGAGGGCTGTGTCTACCTCGAACGAAAATGCACGCACCACGTGATCATGGCGCAGGCTTCGGGTCAGGGCGAACTCGCTGTAGAGAAGCACATGCGCGTCGGTGGAGGCGGATAGGCTCTCGCCTAACAATTTCAGCGCCACACGGCAGTCTGGCTCGCCGAAAGCTTCATGCAGCAGATCCCGCGCGCGATAGACCACCCCCATGCCCCCGGTGCCGAGGATCCGCTCAAGCTGATAGCGCCCCGCCAGCAAGTTCGGCGGACCTGCCGCTGCGCTCATGGCTGGACTACCACGGCGGTCAGGTCATCCCGTGCCGGCCCCTGCAGCACGCCACGGAACAACCGATCCACCACCTGCCGTGGCGTGCCTGCGCTCATGGCACTCCCCAACTCCTTATGGCTGAGCCCCTGGTACAGACCGTCGCTGCACAACAAAAACACATCACCGGGCTTGGCGCGCAGCTCCAATATCTCAAGGCTCAATGGCTGCCTGGCTCCCACCGCACGGGTCAAGGCTCTTGCGCCAGGATGAGCCTGGGCCAGTTCCGGGCTCAACTGTTGCGTGTCTATCAGTTGCTGCTGCAGAGAGTGGTCCCGCGACAGTTGATACAGCCGCTGCCCTCGCCACAGGTAGCATCGGCTATCCCCTGCCCAGACACAGGCGGCGCGATGGTGCTCCAGTAACAAAACCACCACCGTACTGCCCATGATGCCCGCCACGCCATCGGCAGGTTGTAACTGGCTGTCGAGGCCTCGCAGGCACCGCCCAACGGCCTCGATGCGTTGGTCAAAATCGCCTTGGCCGGGCAGTGCAGCAAGGCTGCGAACCACCCGTTGGCTGGCTACATTCCCGGCATGATGCCCCCCCATACCATCCGCCACCGCCCAACAACCACTTTGCGGGCAATCGAGGAACGCATCCTCGTTGAGTGTGCGGCTCTTGCCTTGCGCCGTGCGCCCGGCACTCCGCCAGGGCTGTGCACCGCTCACAGTTGCTCCGGCAGGCGGAAGGTGCGCCATGTCGCCATCTGAAATGGGCTCGAGTCACGTTGACTGGTGAGCAGGTAATTGGCCCGCAGACCGGCCAGGTCAGCCTTGAGAACCTGCGCATCCCTGCCGCTCGCGGGCTCGCTTTGCATCAGGTCGAAAAACCGGAACAACGACCAGGCGCCACTGTCTTTCTCAATGCCCAATGGCCGCTCGGCACCACGCTCCAGCACCAGGCTGCTGCGACCATTCTCCGCCTCGTTTGGCCAATGGAACGCCACCGGCACGATCGGGCCGTGGCGGTACTCCAACTGCTGATCACCCACCCGTAGCGTCGCCCGGCTGACGGCCTGGTCCAGGCTATAGGGCGCCAGCGTGAACCGTACGGCCAACTCCCCCTGATCCTCGGTGAAAAAACCTTGGCGAATGATCTGCGCCCTGGTCAGTTGTTCCAGTAACGAGCGCGACATCGGCAGGCTGCGCCCTTCTATCCCCCGCAGGCGATAGCGGTTGCCCTCAACGACGACGAACGGCCGCAGGTAACTCTCATAAAAGCGTGCCATGGCACCCCGAGGCTTGAAAAACGCCTGGAAATCGCCCAGGGCAACGTCGCTGCCAGCATGCGCATCGAATGGGTAGCGGCGCTGAATGGCTTTCGCATAGAAGCCATAGACTTCGTTTTGATAGTGCTGATTCACAAACCCGTAGGCGTTATCGAGCAGCTGGCGCCAGCTTTGGTCGGCAATACCTTCGAACCACCCTTTGAGCGGCTGCGGGAAGCGAGCCGCCGTATCACGCAGGTTGCCCAGCAGGGGCTGCTGTCCATCCATGCGTTGCCTGGCCATTTTGAACGCTGCCTGCTCCGGTGAACTGTCCCGGCTCACTACCGACAATTGCAACTGCAGCTCATCCAGCAAGCGCAATGCCTGCGTCAACTCGCCCCCTGGGTTCTGCTGTTCGTCGAGCAATAGGTGCAAGGGCTCGAAGCGGCGTTGCAAGGCACGCCGGGCATTATCCGGTAGCCCCGCGCGGGACAGGCTCCTGGACGTCACCGCGCCCAGCCCGGCGACTGGCTGGACTGCCGTTTCAAGTCGATCGGAGACCGACACTAACCGTGTGTTTTCGCGCACCTGCTGCAACAGCTGCACCAGGGCCGATTGAGCCGATGTAAGGCTTGCGAGATATTCAGCGCCTTGTTGCAGGCTGCCACTTTCGCGCAATCTGATCCGACCTAGGGCGTCGCTCCAGACGTCGGCGTATTCACTGAAATAGCGCTGCTCCAGCACCAGCATCAGCCTGCGCAAATCTGCTGCGCCGAGATCGCCGCCCTCTCCAAGGACCCAATTATCCTGAGCAATGGCATGGACCATCTGAGTGCCCTGCTGTTCGAATAACTGCAGGTATTTCCTGGTGTAAAACCCCGGTATGGGCGGTTCAACCCTGGAAAACGCCGGGCCTTCGGCCAGAGGGTAAGGCTCCAGGTTCCGCGCTTGTTCCCGCAGCGCCCGGTAGACCACCTCCGCCAGTGACTCCCCGCGTAATACCAGGCGCGCCCTGGCGACCAACGCTTCATCCAACGGCGCCAGAAACGGTTGTTCGAGGAGCCGAGCAAAGTGCTCATTCAGGCGCTTGTTCGCCGAGGAGTCGCCCGACCATTGGCCAGACACATACTCTGCCAGCCAGGCGTTATCACGCCGCTCACGCAGATTGAGCATCAGGTAGGCACGCAGGTTATCCAGCAGTTGTTCGCGGTCACCCAGGCTGCCTCGCACGCGTCCTTCGAGCACGGTGGCCACGTATGGCAGAAACCGCTGCTGCAAGGTGTGCTCATAGGCTGCGGCCAGCGGTGCAATACTCAGCGCGCCCTGATACAAGCCGGCCCGATCGATCCACCGAGCTTGCGCCTGTGGCGAAAACACTTGGGTTGCCGCCAGGCGACTGTCCAGCAGCGTCAGCAACGCATGGCTCTCGTCCGCCCCTGGCGGGGTGCCGGTCTGGGTGTGGATCAGTCCCGTCAGTTGCAATAGGCGCTGATGGTTGAACGAGTAACTGTGCGCCCACACCGCCCCCACTGTCCCGATGACCACAGTCGCTGCCAGCGCCATCCATCCGTGGCGCCGATGTATGCGCTGCCGCTCCGGGGTCAGCAGTCCGGCCTGGTCGGCCTCGGCAAATATCACGCGTTTAAACAACCCCTGGACAAAATGCGGACGTACATCGACGGTCTTCGCACAGGTCAGGTAGAAACCTCGCAGGGCATTGATCGGCTGATTGCGGTTGACAGAAAACGCCGCCTCGATAAACAGGCACAGGGCGTCACCGATGCGTGCGACCTGCCGGGGAAAATCAAGCATGTGCCCTCGGCGCTCGACATTTCGCTCTTGATGCAAGCGCGGAATCAGGTCTCCACCCAGGCGCTGCAACAGGTTCTCGAACACGTCTCTCACCTGGGCGAAGTCCGTACCCAGGTCCCCTCCCAGGACCTGCTCTGTGCCATCGCCCTGCTGAGCATCAAAAAACTCGGCAAAACCGGCCAACCGGTCAGACTGGGTCAATACCAGATACACCGGCACATCCACGTGCAGTGTCTGTTGGATGTCCTGCAAGCGCGTACGCACATGGCGGGCATGACGCTCCAGGTCGTGCTCGTTGCTGCTTGAAAGTGTGTCGGCCGACAACGTGACGACTACGCCATTGAGTGGCCGCGACCTGCGCCGCCACTTGAGCAGATCAAGCAGCGTCGACCATCCGGCTGCATCCACTGAAGGGTCCGGCTGGCCCAAGTAACGGCCCGCAGCCTCGACCAGAACGGCGTCTTCGGCAAAATACCAGTCACACCAAGACGTAGCCCCCAGGGGCGCCGCGTCGGGGTGGTCGAATGGGGACGGCAAGCCGCTGGCCGCCAGCAGGCTGGTCTTTCCACTGCCTTGCTCGCCAATCAACAGATACCAAGGCAACTCGTCTCGCCAACGCTCACTGCGCTCACCGTAGCGTCGTGAGGTTTTCAACGCCTGCAGCGCCTCCTTGAAGCGCGCCCGTACCTGTCGTATTTCCTCGTTGATCAATGCCTGCCGCTGATGGCGCTCATGCTCTTCAGGCTGATTCAACCGAGCGGTACGACGCGCGCCCATCCCGACCATCGCCAGCCCCCACAGCAACAGCAACCCGCTGATGGTCAGCAAACGGGACGTCGGGCTTTGCCAGAAACGGTAGTCATCCACCGCCAGCAACGGCCCGAAGAACCACACCAGCAGCGCACAGGACAGCACCAGCAGCAAGCTATATACCCAACTTTTACGTAGCACCGTACCCACGCCTTTGAAGAATGCGTTCATCCATTGCTCCCTGCGTTACGAGGGTGTCCGAGACAGGCCTGACACCGGAAATTGAAGAGGTTGCAGTGCCGCCTCGCGCTCCTGGCTCAGCACCCAGGCAAACCCTGAATACATCACCAGTAAACAGGCCAGCACACCGACAGCGGCCCACATGGCAGAGACGATGCGTATTCGTCCGCGAGGAGCCTTCCCCCTCTCTGGGGAAATGGATAGCGGCACCCGGTCACCCCGCACATGCCTGATCTGGCGGTAAACAGCATCCTGAACCGCTTCGAGTTGCCCCCTTCCCCGCTCCATGACGCGGTATTTGCCTTCGAATCCCAACGCCAGGCACAGGTACATAAGCTCGAGCATGGCAATGTGCTTGACGGGATCGCGGGACAAACGCTCCAGCAACTGGAAAAACTTTTCACCACCGAAGGTTTCGTTGTGAAAGCGGCTCAACAGGCTCCTCTTGGACCAATCGCTGCAACTTCCCCACGGCGTGGTGACTACTGCCTCGTCGATAACACTGCACAGCACATAGCGTGCAGACATCACCTGGCTGGTCTCTGCCCCCAGGTGCAAGGCATGGGCCTCAAATGCGCTGATGGCCGATGAGAGCTGGTCATTGAGCGCCTGCAAGCTTTCCCGAGCGGGGCTGGCCTTGAGCTGGGCAACCTGCGACAGGAGCTCCCAGGCCGCAGCCAACAGCATGTTGGTGCCCATCTTGAAACGCTGCCCCGGCAGGTTGGCGGCGTAGATCATCCGATCTTCCAACTGCTCGAAGCGTGGCGGCGATGGGAAGTCCGTAACGGGTCCCCGTGCCGGTCCGAGCCCATCACGGTCCAGCAATACGGTTTTTTCATCCAGCGGGTATTCACTGTCCATCGTCATGGTATTCAGTTCCTGATAGCCCAGAAGTTGAGTTCCAGCTCGGCGAACTCACCGCTCGCGTGGAAGGCAAAACCACCCGACTGCTCCAACTGCGCGATGTCACGCGGACTGAGTTCGAGCATGAAATAGGTTTTGGCGGCGTGATATGGAATCTGCCGCGGTGCGACCGGCAGCGGCTGTACCTTGATACCGGCCAGGTGCAGGTTCACCAGCTCGCGGATCCGTTCCACGGGACCGATCTTGAGATGCGCTGGCAAACGATGGCGAAGCTCTTCCGAATCACATTGGGCGGTGGCGGCCAAAATGAATGTGGCAGTGCCGAGCAACTTGAGATCGCTGACCGGGCAAACCAGCACCCCGTATTGCCGCTGTTGCAACACCAGCTCGATGGCATGTTGCTCCAGCACCGACGACAACACTGTGCGAAGCCCCTCCATCAGCCCACGAAAGCTCGCCCCCTGATCACCATGCCTGTAGTGCACGGCAAGTTGCGCGCGCTTGTTGTCGTTGGCGAACGTCGACAGCTCACCGAGGATCGACAGCAACTCTCGATACAGCCGCTCCGGTCGCACCTGGGCCTGTACCAGGTAGTGACGCAGGATCAACTCGGCACGATTGATCAGTTGCAGCATTAGAAAGTCGCCGACCTGTGCGCCTGTCGAGGCGCCACTCCCCTGGATTCGCGCTGCAATCGCATCGCCACGCGTCGCCAGCAGGCTGATCACCTCCTTGATGCATGACGACACATAACCGGTGCCCTGGAGATAGATGAACGTCGGCACAAAATCCGCATCCAGGCTTACGCCGTCTTCGCGCGTCGAATCCTGCACCTGGGCGACCTGGAGTTTCACGTAGAACGCATCACTGGGCCCCTCGCCCAGCATCAGGCGCAAGTCCGGGCGTGCGCAGTTGATCTGGCAACGCGAATCGGCGCCAGCGTTGGAATCGCCGATCTCTGTTTCACAGGCGACGTAGCGTGCCAGCACATCGCTTTGCTCCTTCCTGCGCACTTCGACCTGATTCTCCGTCGCCAGCGGCAACGCCAGGTAAACAGCTTGCCTGCCCGCGTTGGCAGGCACCTGCAACACCAAGGGCTCCATCGCGCCGCTCAACTCGAACAAGCTGCCGTCCGGCAATACTCCACTGGCCTGGTTGACAACCACCTTGCCCAGATTGAGGTACTGCAAATCGAGGTCCAGGGTCAGGAACCCCCACGCATCACTGCTCAGCAACCGAGTTCGGTTGAGCTGTCGATGGTAGTAGCGGTCGTTGTGTTGCAAGTGCTGGGGCCGCAACAGCATGCCCTCTTGCCAGATAACGTTATGGACCAGCATCTCAATTCTCCGCCCTGTCAGTCTGAGGGGCTGCCATCCGCAGGCCCGTCTGGTCCAGCACAATGTCGGCACGCGTCAATTGCCCCGGCGCCACCGGCAGCACCAGCCGCCATTGCACATGAGGCAAGTCGCGATAGGCCGCCAGCACGCCGACGTAGCGGCTATGCGGCTCGACACTGAGCTTGAGTGCCTGCTGTTCACCAGGACGCAATTCCAATTCCTCGCCGCTGACCCAATCCTTGGAGAGCGTCTGCTCGGCGCGGTCGTACAGGCTGAAAAAATCGGCGTTTTCAAAGGCCACGGGGTGCCGCAGTTCAAGCAGTTGCACCACCACGGGTGACGGGCGACCGTGAAGGTCGGGGTTGACTTCATCACCTGCGATCAACGTCAGGTCGAGTTTGGTCAGGGTCGAAAAAGGTGAAAGGCTGCTACATCCGGCCAACAGGCACAGTGCTGACACCCGTGACAGGGCAGTAATTCGGTACCTGAACGTCATCCTGGGCACCCTACATTCAGGGTGGAAACCAGGCGTACCTGCTCCCCGTAGGCATTGGAAAAGTCATTGCGCAGCAACTGATCACCCAAGGAGTTTTCGTCAACCAGTCGTCGATAGTGGCGTTGGTAACTCCGCCAATGGGCCGCCTCGGTGAAAAACCTGGGGCGCTTGCCCTCGCGCTCGAAACACGGCAACAACTGCCCAGGCGCAAAGGCTGCCAGTGCACCCCGTACCGCGGCCCGGCAGGCCACGACCATCGCCAGCTGATGAACTTGCAGGTCTCGACAGGCCTCGGCGACGGCTTGCTCGGCAGCGAGTTCACCCGACTCACCAGTGCCCAACAACGACGCCATGGCAGCCTGGCTGTCGGCGCAGACTTTCAACGGGTTGCGAATGTTCAGCACTGGGGAGACCAACGCAACGTTGATCTCGCTGTTGAGCTCATCGCGCGTTCGCAGGCTTTGCTGCAGCCCTTCGATGGCGTGCCTGAGCAGCCCTGCCACCTTGATCGCAAGGGCTTCGCGACCTGGCGTATCAAGCGTGTCCAGTGGCAGGCCCAATGCTTGCGCGAACTGCGGCCAGAACGCTTGCGAGGCAGCAGGCGCGGCGATGACGGGTTCGGGAGGGTTCACTTGCCTGTCGGGTGCGGCCCATGTCGGTACGACCAGATGATCGCGATCCACAGGCCCTTGCATGTGGGATTGGGGAGACACCTGCGTTGACGCATCCAGGGCATCCAATTCTGCCGATGAGTCGACGCACAATTGCTCGCGATCCAGTGCATGAAGAGGGTCAAGCCCGAGGAATGCGTCGTCTGGAATCAAGTCATTCCGAGCAAAGGGCCGCCGTTCATTGGCCACCAGGCGAGCACGAATTTCCAGCTGGCCCAGTTGGTACACTTCCCCCTCGGTGATCAGCCGCGCTTGCCCTTTGTCCAGGCGTTCCATGCTGCCTGACACCGTGATGCCATTGCTGCTGATATCCGTCAGGAAGTAGTGACCTTCTCGATAACTGACCAGGGCATGATGACTGGAGATCAGGCGATGGGCATCGGGGATGATCCAGTCACACCCCACCCCACGGCCGATCACACCGCCAACCCCCTCAAACGTCTTGCGGGCCAACGGTTCACCGTTCACGACACTGCAGACTTCAAACACTAATTGCATGGCAGAACTCTCCTGCTCACTGCCCACGACGGACCGCCTGGGGATCACCCAAGGGGCGGTAGTCGGCATCGTCAAAGACATAATTGGCGTTACAGCCACTCAACAAACACAGCGCAAGCAACAGGGCTTGCCATGGATGAAAAAACATCAGGTATCTCCCATGAAAACCAGGTGCCAGCACGTCCCCACTCAGCACTCCTCACGGACATCGCCAACGGGGATTTTCAGACGCGCCAGGCGATAGAGCAGCGTGCGGCGGGCGACGCCCAGCTCACGCGCAGTTCGGGTGCGATTACCACGGTTCTTGTGCAAGCAATCGATCAGGAACACCCGCTCTACCCGCTCCAAGCGTTGGCGTAACGTCGCATCGACAGAGGTATTGGCAGGTGGTGCAGGCAAGGAAAGATGCACCGGCAGGATCACTCCGTCATCGCAGAGCAGTACTGCGCGCTCCACCAGGCATTTGAGCTCACGGACATTGCCGGGGAAGGCATAGCTCGACAGTTGGTCGAGGGCCGCGCTGGACCACGACACCGGTACACGTCCCAGCGCAATGGAAGCCTGTTGCGCAAATTCCCGCGCCAGCAACAACACATCCCCGTCGCGTTCACGCAAGGGCGGCAGTTCGATGGGAAATTGCGCCAGCCTGTAGTAGAGATCTTCGCGAAAACTGCCTTGGGCTACCATTGCGGCGAGGTCGCGATGCGTCGCAGCGATGATGCGCACATCAACCTTGTGTGCCGCACTGGCGCCCAGCGGGCGAACTTCGCCCTCCTGCAGAACCCGCAGCAACTTGGCCTGCAGAGACAACGGCATGTCGCCGATTTCGTCCAGGAGCAGCGTGCCACCATGCGCCGCGTCAAACAGCCCGACATGGTTGCGTTCAGCCCCCGTGAAGGCCCCTTTGCGATAGCCGAACAGTTCGCTTTCCAGCAACCCTTCCGGAAACGCCGCACAGTTTTGCACCACGAACGCTTTGCTTTTGCGCGGCCCTGCAGCGTGGATAGCCCGCGCCACCACCTCTTTGCCTGTCCCCGTCTCGCCACGCAGCAATACGGTGTAAGGCGTCTGCATGACCTTGCCGATCAGGCGGTACGTTTCATCCATCGCCGAACTGCTGCCGATCAGCCCAAATTCTGCACGGGGGGCCGGTGTACAGTCATTCTGGAGGGCGATACTTCCTGTGGAACACTGACGCTTCAGCAGAAGCAGCTGCATCAAGGCAAAACTGCCCAGTTGGCTCAAGGAGACAGAGTAGTCCTGCAAGTTTTTCCGGCATTGACTGGCGCATACCAACACGCCATTGATGGCCTTACCGCGGTTGAACAACGGCACGCAGGACAGCGCTTTCCAGGGGGATGCCAGCGTTGGCAGAAACCCGCATTCATACACGCTGTCGGTGGGATCTTCCAAGCTAAGGGCCATCTGATGACTGAGTACATGGCGCAGCATCTGCTCATGCTGAAAGTCCTTGGTGCCGACCGGATCGCCGGAGCTAAGCGCTCCGGACAAATGCTGGGCAATCAGCTCAAGCCGGCCAGTGGACTCATCTCGCCAGTACCACTGACTGAGTTCGCATTGGCTCAACTGCGCCACCGCCGTAACACATAGACCGGGCAACGTGGCTTCGTCGCCATCGATACCCAGCCGAATGAACCAGCCAAGCAGCGCGTCGGCGTAAGCCCGCGAATGGGGTTCCTGGTTGGACCGGTCGTCCCTCATTGGCTGAACTCACAGATGGGCATGCCATTCCCCGCCAGGTACGCATGCACATGCGTCAAGGGTTCATCTTGAGCCATCGCCCGCAGCAAGCGGTCCACCACCTGCGGTAACAAATGCAGCTCGATCCACTGGTCAATAAAACGAGCGCCACTGTCTCCGTGGGAGCAATGCTCGGCCATGTGTGCAACCAGGTCTGGCGTATAGCTGAACGCCAGCTTGCGCAGACTTAACCTCTGCCCCAGGCGCTCCAACTTAAGCCTGGTCAAATCATTCAGAATCTCACCCGTCACCGGGTAATACGGCACCACGCGCATTCGGGCCAATAACGCGGGTTTGAAGTGGTCACGCAGCAGAGGACGGATTGCCTCTTGCAGCACGTGCATCTCAGGTCGCTGGCCACCTGCGCACAGCTCACCGATGCACTCGCTGCCCAGGTTGGAAGTCATCAGGATCAGCGTGTTGCGAAAATCGATTTCCCGGCCTTCCCCATCATTGGCCACGCCCTTGTCGAAAATCTGATAGAACAGGTTCAACACTTCCGGGTCGGCTTTCTCGACTTCATCGAGCAGCACCACCGAATATGGGCGTTGGCGTACGGCTTCGGTCAGCACACCGCCCTCGCCGAAACCGACATAACCGGGCGGTGCCCCAATCAAGCGAGACAGCGAGTGTTTTTCCTGAAATTCGGACATGTTGAGGGTGGTAACAAAACGCTCACCGCCATATAACAGATCACCCAGGGCCAACGCAGTCTCGGTCTTGCCGACGCCACTTGGGCCGACCAGCAGGAATACTCCGACCGGCGCATCGACCTTATTGAGCCCGGCGGCAACGGCGCGCAGGTTGCGGTCCAGGGCTTGCACCGCGTGTTCCTGGCCAAGAATGCGCGCGCGCAGCGCATCGGCTAGGCCCAGCACCCGTGCACTGTGTTCGAATGCCAGTTGTTCAACCGGGATACCGGTCCAGCCACTGATGACTTCGGCCACCAGGCGCGGGCACACCTGCTGCGTCGATGTTGGCTGTTCCAGCCAACACTGCTCCAAGTGCTGACGTTCACTTTCCATCGTCTCCATGCGCAGGTTAAGTCCGTGCAACACCTGCTCATCCACGGGAAGCCCTTCCTGCCTGTCACGACTTATTGCCTGATGCTGCCGCACA
Source organism: Pseudomonas sp. H3_E07 (assembly GCF_054668895.1). NCBI lineage: Bacteria > Pseudomonadati > Pseudomonadota > Gammaproteobacteria > Pseudomonadales > Pseudomonadaceae > Pseudomonas > Pseudomonas sp. H3_E07. The sequence goes on along the minus strand of NZ_CP162795.1, from coordinate 5,526,504 downwards.
CCTTCTGCCTGTTCCGCGTAGAAGCGTTGCAATGCCTCCGGCGCCGTGTCCCGACGGGTACGCAAGCGAGCGCAGGCGGTGTCCAATACATCCACTGCCTTGTCCGGCAACTGACGCCCGGACAGATAACGCGCGCTCATCTGCGCCGCCGCTACCACCGCGTCGTCCCGTACGTAAACGCCATGGCTGCGCTCATACACCGAAACCAGTCCACGCAGGATCGAAACCGCTTGCTCGACGCTAGGCTCGCCAACCAATACAGACTGGAAGCGCCGCGCCAGTGCGGGGTCTTTTTCGAAGTATTTCTTGTATTCCGACCAGGTGGTGGCGGCGATGGTGCGCAGTTCGCCACGGGCCAGGGCTGGCTTGAGCAGATTAGCGGCGTCGGACGCGCCCGCCTGGGCGCCCACCCCGACCAGCGTATGCGCCTCGTCGATAAACAGGATCACCGGTTTCATCGAGGCGTTGACCTCGTCAATCACGCCCTTGAGGCGCCGTTCGAATTCCCCCTTGATGCTCGCGCCGGCCTGTAGCAGCCCCATGTCCAGGGTTAGCACCCGCACATCCCGGAGAGGTTCCGGCACCTGCGCAGTGACAACGCGCAACGCGAGGCCTTCGACAACGGCCGTCTTGCCGACCCCGGCTTCTCCGACAAGTATTGGGTTGTTCTTGCGCCGGCGCATCAGGATGTCGATCAACTGGCCAATTTCAGCATCCCTGCACAACACCGGATCGATACGTCCTTCACGGGCCTGCCGTGTCAGGTCGTGAGTAAAGCGCTCCAGCAATGAATCAACCGTCGGCGCAGGACCTGGGCAAGGCGCCTGGCCCAGCACGAAACCATGCACCCGTTGCACGTCCAACCGGCTCAATAACACTTGATAGGCACTCCCCGCGTACTGCAGCGGGTGACGCAGCAGTGCCAACAGCAGGGCGCCGTGATCGACCTCAGCCTGGCGCAGTTCCACATGGGCAACCATCAGGGCCTGTTGCAGCCATTGCACAAGCGCCAGGGCAAACACTGGATTGCGCGAAGCACTGGCCTCCCCCTTCGGTTGCAGTGTGGCTTGCAGCTCGCCGGCCTCAATGCCCGCATCCGCCATTGCCCGTACCAGAAGGCCGTCTTGATGCTCCAGCAGCGCCAGCAGCAGGTCCTCCACCAACACTTCCCTGCCCCCGCGTGTCACGCAGCGTTCAGCAGCGCGCACCAAATCCCGGCGAGCCTGGGCGGTCAATGTCTGGATAAGTTGTTGCAGATCCACATTCATCATAATGATTCATCCTTCATGAGCATTGCCCGACACCATGACCACACCATCGGCGCACTCATGTGCCAGCCAACTGGTCCAGCCGAGGCCGCAGACGTTGTGTTCGCCAATGTGCAACGGTCGGATCTCTTCCTTGGCCAGCACCAGGCGCAGGTCATATTCCAATGGATCCCGAGCCGTCAGGCGCACCAGCGAACACAGCAGCGGGTAGTCGGCCCCAGTGGGCAGAAACCCATGGAGTTGCTGCCAACCCAGGCCCTGCAGATGCACCCTGAACTTGCCGCTACGGTCGGCCACCCGGCAGCCCAGCACCTGGTCATGACCGAGCACACTGTTCGCGTTGCCGAGCCGGTTTCGCTGCGGATCGTCGATGACCACCGTGCGCAGTACCCACTGTTCAATGAACAAGCGGTGGTGTTTGAAGTAGTAGCGCAGCACCGTCTCGATCAAGGATGCCGAATGCGACCGGAGGCCAAGCATCCCGAGGTACGGCAGCAGCCGTTCGCAGTTCAATCGCGCGATACTGCGAATCTGCTGTCCGCTCAGGCCGATCAACGCGAACATCTGCTCGGAGAACGTGTCACGCGCGCCTGCCTGGAAACGCGCCCGGTAACGGTACTTACGCCAGACGGGTAGCATCAGTCGTTGCAGACGGTGATGAAACACGTCCAGAAAATCTCGCGTGGTATTGCCACCCACCCCGTCGGCACACGCCTGCTCGCCATAAAACGCCGGCAAGGGCGACCCCGCGCCACACAAGCCCAACAGGTTGAGTCGAAGACGCGCACGCAACTGCTCGTGTTCGATGAAAAACTCCACCCGGTCAATATCGTGACCGGGAAAGCCAAGACCTGGATTGGCGTGAAACTCCAACAGGTCATACAACGCGTCTTCATCCAACAGCGGATGGGCAACGCGCAAGCGTTTGATCACCTGCAAAACTGCCTGGAATAGCGAGTACTCGCGGATGCTCAGGGACAATCGCGTCAAAGCAGGGGCTGCTGCCCCATCCGTGGTGGCCATAGGTACACGTCTCCTTGTGTGCTGATGACTCTTAGTTCGTGGTAGGCGTTGAGGCTGGCGTAAAGCGCGAAGAATTCGTTGAGTACCGACGCGAAGACGAACACTTCGCCATGCCCCAAAAAGCCTTGGGGATCGATGCTCAGATCAATTCGTATCCCCCGAAACGGCAAGCCACGGTGCAATCGGTCAACCGCCGTATGACTGACGGATCGCATTGCGCCCAGCTTCCTCTCGCTGATCTTCTGCGCTTGTCGGTCGTGGTAGCGCGGTAAGTCATAGGTTTGAAGGATCACCTTCAAGGCATTGATGTCGCTCAACGACAGATAGTTGAGCGACAGGTTGCTGATCAACCGCCAGAGAAAATCCTGATCCAGGGGGGCGGGAAACTGGCCGTCGGTGCGCAGATATTCCGAAACGACAACCCCTCTGGCGTCTGTTCGCAAGGCAGGTTGATGTCCCCAAGCTGCAATAGCCGAGGCAGATTGTGATTGGTACACGTCAACTCGATCGACAGTGTTTGTTGCGCTGACTCAGGACCGTTACCAAACGCAAGCCAGGTCTCAAGGCCTGCATGTTGTGTCGATGGCCGTTGACGAATGCTGTAACTCCCTGGGCCATCCGACAGGTCGTTATCGACATCATGTTCGAAGGATTCGAAGGGCACGTAGGTCTTGTATCCACGCCCACCCGGTTGCCACCCTGTGACACTGTCAACGGAAAATACGCTCGCGTTTTCCCGTGAATACTCACCGGGGACGAGCAGGTACTCATCCTGCTTCCCGTCCAGGCGGATGGGCACTGCATCATGCTTGAACAGGTTCACGATGGGGGTGCAGTACAGTTTGACGTTCTCCAGGGTGGGCTGCCGGGACTCACCCCATGGACTGCGCAACTCGAAGCGCAACATCACTCCACTGACCTGCTTGAGCAATTCGCCAGGTAATTCCTGCAGTACCCCCAGGCCCCCCACATCGACAAACAGATACTTGTCAGGGAAGGCAAAATACTCCTGCAGGTGGCGATACCCCGGAAAGGTATTCTGCGGATACGGGATCAACGCCTGTTCCTCGCTGAAACCCACCGGCTGGACCTGGTCGGCACCCAGTCGTAGCGATAACGCCTGACCATCAACCCCATTGACCGGTAGGCCATCGTGGCCCAAAGGCAGCAGCTCGATACCCTCGAGATGACGCAGCAGGCTCAGGTACAGCTCCTGGCTGATGTAGCGATCCCCGGCGAAATGCAGGCGCAACCGGTTGAGGGTCCATTCACTGAAATTCCCTTCGGCGCTCATCTCCAGACGCAGACTCAACATCCCCCGTCCTGCTCGGGAGCCATACTCCAAGGCGCTCAGTCGCAACGGTAGAACCTGCGTGGCATAGCAGGTCCGAAAACGGCATCGCTCGCCATTGACTGCGGCGCTCTCAACCGGCGTTCCCCTCGCTACGCACACGTCAGGACCTGAGTGCTTCAACGGATCAAACTGCAGCATGCTGAACGCAGGCATCGGGCGCATGTAGTTGGGCCAGAGCAAATGCATCAGCGAGTGGGTCAGTTCTGGAAGCTCGTCATCGAGTTTCTGGCGCAAGCGCCCCGTAAGGAACGCAAAGCCTTCCAGCAGACGCTCTACATCCGGATCTTGACCGGCCTCTGCGAGAAACGGAGCGAGCGCAGGATTACGCTCGGAGAACTGCCGCCCGAGTTGTCGCAACGCGCTGAGTTCGCTTTGGTAATAACGATTAAACGACATCCGGCAAGACCTCTACCCGACCGGAGTCGCCTAGCCGAGCGGTGAACACTACGGGGTGCTGGGTGCCCTTAATCACTAGCGTGGCTTCAATGGCGAAGGCCAGGGCCAGCGGGTCATGGTCCCTCGGCAACGTCTTGACCCGCACATCCTTCAAGCGCGGCTCGTAGGCGCGGATGAATCGCTCGATCAACAAGCGTGACTGAGCCAATGACTCATGCAGGCTCTGGTTCATGTCATTGAGGTCGGGCAAGCCGTAATCCGGCAGCGTCTGCACACTGCCCGCACGGATGCTGAGCATTTTTCCCAGGTGACTCGCGACGGATGTCACGGCACTTGCGGGAGTAGCCGGGCGTTCAAGGCGCTGGAAAAGACTCTGGTGATTGGGCATTCCCTGGCCTCTGCTCATTCTTTGTCGAGCTTGCCGACCAAGGACAATGTGAAATCCGCCCCCATGTACTTGAAATGCGGGCGCACACTCAAGTTGACGCGGTACCAACCGGGTTCGCCGTCGACATCGCTGACAACGATGCGGGCCGCACGCAAGGGTCGCCTCCCACGCACTTCGGCACTGGGGTTTTCCTGATCGGCGACGTACTGGCGAATCCACTTGTTGAGTTCAAGCTCCAGGTCGGTGCGCTCCTTCCACGACCCCAATTGCTCACGCTGCAAGACCTTGAGGTAGTGGGCCAGGCGATTCACCACCATCATGTAGGGCAGTTGAGTGCCCAGGCGGTAATTCAGCTCGGCCTCCTTGCCTTCTGGACTGAGACCGAAGTGTTTCGGCTTCTGGACCGAACTGGCGGAAAAAAATGCCGCATTGTCGCTGCCCTTGCGCATCGTCAAGGCAATGAAGCCCTCCTGCGCCAGCTCGTATTCACGCCGATCGGAAACCAGCACTTCAGTCGGAATCTTGGTTTCAATTTCACCCATGCTGTGGAAGTGATGCAGCGGCAAATCCTCCACCGCGCCACCGCTTTGCGGGCCGATGATGTTCGGACACCAGCGAAAGCGCGCGAAACTGTCGGTCAAACGCGTAGCAAAGGCGTAGGCAGTGTTGCCCCACAGGTAGTGCTCATGGCTATTGACCACGTTTTCCTGATAAGCAAAGGTCTTGACCGGGCATTCAAGGGGATCGTAGGGCGTACGAAGCAGGAAACGCGGCACGGTCAAGCCGATATAGCGTGCGTCTTCGCTTTGGCGAAAGCTTTGCCATTTGGCGAATTGAGGGCCTTCGAAATGGTCTTTCAGATCTTTGAGATCCGGTAGGCCGGTGAAACTTTCCAACCCGAAGAACCCAGGCCCGGCAGCTGCGATAAACGGCGCATGGGCCATGCAGGCCACGCTGGATGCGTATTGCATCAGCTTCACGTCGGGTGCGCTGGGGGACAGAAAGTAATTGGCGATAATCGCGCCCACAGGCTGACCACCGAACTGACCGTATTCCGCACTGTAGATATGCTTGTACAGCCCGGACTGGGTCACTTCCGGAGAGTCCTCGAAATCTTCCAGCAGGTCTTGCCGAGAGATGTTCAGCAGTTCGATCTTGATGTTCTCGCGAAAATTGGTGCGATCAACCAACAACTGCAAACCTTTCCAGGAAGCTTCCAAGGCCTGGAAATCCGGGTGGTGCAGAATCTCATCCATCTGAAGACTGAGCTTCGTGTCGATCTCGGCAATCATCCGATCCACCAGCCGCTTCTTGACGGGCTCACCACGGTTCTGCGGCTTGATCAGCTCTTCGATGAACGCCGAGACGCCACGCTTGGCAATGCCATACGCCTCGTCGTCCGCACTCAGCAGAGTCTGTGCAACGATGTTGTCGAGAATGCTGTATTGATCAGCGGTTTGTGCAGGCAGTGAGTGATGTTGTGTTGTCATGCGGTCAGTGTCCTTTTACTGAAAAATGTCAGGCGTCAGGCGTGTCCAGCCCCAGCTCCGCCAATACCCGGGCACGGGAATCGTCATCGGCCAGGGCCTGCTCGATAGCCTTGCGAAAGCTCGGCGTGTTGCCCAACGGGCCTTTGAGCGCCATCAACGCCTCGCGCAACGCCATCAGCTTGTGCAACTCGGGCACCTGCTCTACCAGGTTCGCGGGATTAAAATCCTTCATGGAATTAATGCTCACCTGAATGGCCAGTTCCTCAACGTCTGCATCCTCCTGCAGACGGTTAGGCACGTTCAGCGTCAGGCTCAACGCCTGTTTGGCCAACACGTCATCCAGGGTGTTCTTATCGATCGCAATTGGCTTTCGATCTTCGAGCTTGCGCACATCTTCACGCTGGGTGAAGTCGCCCAGCACCAACAGCTTCAACGGCAGCTCGACTTCTTCCTGCGCCCCGCCTACAGCGGGCTTGAAAGTGATGTTGATACGCTCCTTGGGGGCGACCGAAACGTTTTTGGCCATGGTGTATTTCCTTATTCAGTGGCTCGAAAGCCTATTCAAGTACCGCTTCCAGATCGAAGAGGCACAGCCTGCGATGGGTGTCTTCCTTGCGCTCACGCACTGCGTGGTTTTGTGGCAACAGGTCGCAGCAGCGATACAGAAGCTGGGTGACCTGAAGGGCCAACTCCGGCTCCCAGTGCTCAAGACCTGTGTGTTGCAGTTCGTGGTCCAGGTGTTCGAGCTGGATCTTCGCCAGCTCATGCTTGCCGGCCTGCACACACAGGCGCGCCTGGGCAAGCCGCCAATGAAATCGCGCGCGTTCGCTGCGAGCGGCATACATCCCTTGTTTGAGTTCATGGATCGCGGCTTTGAGCCCGTCCTGTCGCAACCGGGGTGCGACTGCCTGCAAGGCGCTCTCCCAAGGCTCGGCTTCGGTATCAATCACCACGGCGGCTGATTCGGGTGTTTGCAGATGACGGCTGACCTGCAGCGTGATCCAGTCACGGCTGGCGGCGTCGGCAAAAGGGATGCCGTCGTGAAAACAGAAGGACGGCAGGTCCGGCAGACGTTGCAGCAGCAAGGCGAAGGTCACTTCCAACTCGATCATGGCCTGTTCGGCCCGCAAGGCTTCCAGGCATTGCCAGAGCATGTGCAGCCCGTCAAACCAGAACATCGCACCGGCGAGACTGGCTTCGAGTTCAAGTACCAGGTCGGCGTGATGCCCTTGAGCAAAACGCTCCTGATAACGCTTGAGTTTTTCAGGGGCTGGCCCACGCAGGGTGGTAACCCGTTCGCTGTCGGCGTCCGGATATCCGCTCAGGACGAGCCAGTTCAACGTTCGGTTGAGACGCAGGGCGCGTAGATCGGTGGCGTTCTGGCGCAACCACCAGGCACACAACGGACGGGCCTGCTCCTGCAAAGTGCGCAGCAACTTGCCTGCGTCTTTTTCGTTGTCCACCACGGGCTCGGATTTGAGCAATTGACTGGTCGCCTGCTTGACCTGGGCAATGACGCCGCTCAAGCCTGCTGCCGGGGCATCAGCCTGAAGCGCCTGCTCCAGCCGTTGGGCCAATTGCCTGCGAATCGGCAGCAGCAGCGGCGCGTCGTCCCCCAAGTGCCTGCCCCACAGCTCTTCAAGGCTCGTCAGGTGCTCAAGCACGGCGCGGAACAACAGCTGCTGGTTCTGGAGTGGCAGGCCCTGTGCAAACAGAGGCTCAATGCGCAACACCAGCCAGGCGAATGCTGCGCTTCGGGTACGCAGTTTTTCGGGGTAGCTCTCCACCCAATGATGCTCACAGAGATAGCGCAGCAACCCGAGACCCGCCAGCAAGCCTGGATAAGACTCACGTTGGTACAACGCCCAGGTCATCCACACCACCACGCGTAGATCCTTGGATTGCTGGCGCAACAGGCGTTCGCTGGTTTCCAGGATCTTGTGCCAATCAGGCTGGCGGGTGCCATGAATGGATTGCGCCTTGGTCAACTCGGATTCCAGGCATTCATATTCACTTGAAAAGCGCATATCGCCGCCCGCAAAACATGTTTGCGAACAAGGCGACCTTGCAACTTCAAGATAATAATCACACAGCGTGTCCGAATAAGACATTTCGCACCAGGCGCAACTAACCAAGACGGGAGCAGCCCACTAACCGCACTTGAAATACGGATTAGAAGGCATCTGAACCTTGCCCTAACTTCTGCAAAGTTCCCGAACCTTAGCCACGCCCAAATCATTCAGCAAGCGACGGAATGACACTTAATCCTTTTCCTACAACCGTATTAAATGGGCCACTGCGCAGCATTTTGCGCACCCATTCATGCTTATGCGCTCAACTTGACCTTACAACTTCGACATTCAACCATTCTTCCAACTGAGCAACTAAATGCGCACAGCTGCGCAATTAAATACGGTTTACACCCACAAAGTTCATCCCACACAATCCAAAAAACGAACTTATATAACGCCACACCTCAATGTTTATTGGCCCGCGTACTTTCAGGCACGGTTCTTGTACTAGGCACCTTTCCCAACCCGCGTAATTATCGGTTGGAACTACCTCTTCAATCAGACAAGGAAACCCGTCATGCCAACACCCGCGTATCTCTCCGTCACCGGCGTCAAACAAGGTTTGATCACGGCAGGCACGTTTACCCAGGACTCGGTAGGTAACATTTATCAGGAAGGCCATGAGGACCAGATCCTGGTCCAGGCCTTTTCTCACCAGGTGATCATTCCGCGTGACCCTCAATCCGGCCAACCAACGGGCCAGAGGGTGCATAAGCCCATGATGATCAGCAAAGTCTTCGATAAATCCTCACCGTTGCTGTTCAGTGCATTGACCAGCGGCGAAGAGGTCAAGTGCCGGCTGGAATGGTTGCGCACCTCGTCGGCCGGCACCCAGGAGCACTACTTTACGATTGAACTGGAGGGGGCGACCATCGTGGACATCCAGTCACGCATGCCGAACTGCCAGGATCCGGACAACGCTCATTTCACTCACTTGGAAGACGTTTACTTCACCTATCGCAAGATCGTGTGGACCCACGAAGTGTCCGGCACATCAGGGTCAGATGACTGGCGTAGCCCGGTTGCAGGTTAAACCGGCTTGACGCAGGGACGGCGCCAAGGATGGCGCCGTCCCTGCGAAGGGGCTAAACCATCGCCAGTGGATGTTTGCGTTTGGGTGCGCCAAACACGCGATCAATCGCCTCCAGGTCGTGCTCATCCAGTACCAGCTTGGCGGCGGCCGCATTGAGCCGCACGTGCTCAGGGGTGACGGCCTTGGGGATTGCGATCACGCCATCCTGGCGTAACACCCAGGCCAGGGAGACCTGCGCGGGTGTGACCTCATGGCGGTGGGCGATCTGCTTGAGGGTCGGGCTGGACAACAACTCACCACCTTGGGCGATCGGGCAATACGCCATCAAGGGCAAGTGATGCTGTTGCCACCACGGCAGTAGGTCGAATTCGATGCCACGCTCTTCGATGTTGTAGAGCACCTGGTTGGTGGCGCAGGCCGGGGATGCGAGTTCCTGCAGGTCGGCCACATCGAAATTGGACACCCCCCAACGTCCGATTTTGCCGGCTTCGCGCAGGCGTTCGAAGGCTTCGACGGTTTCTTCGAGGGGGTACTGGCCGCGCCAGTGCAACAGATAAAGATCGATGTAGTCCGTGCCCAGGCGTTGGAGACTGGCTTCACAGGCGCGGGGCACGCCCTTGTGACTGGCGTTGTGCGGGTAGACCTTGCTCACCAGAAATACCTGGTCGCGCTTGCCACGAATGGCTTCGCCGACCACTGTTTCGGCGCCACCATCGCCGTACATTTCGGCGGTATCGATCAGGGTCATGCCCTCGTCGATGCCCAATTGCAACGCCGCGACTTCAGCGCGGTGCTGGTCGGGGTTTTCGCCCATGCGCCAGGTTCCCTGGCCGATAACAGGAACGGGAACACCCGCCAGATCGATGGTGCGCATGACAACCTCCTCATGAGTTCGCGGATTAACAGTGTGGCATTGGCCGGACAAAAGGGTTCAATCGAAGTATGGTTAGCCTCTGCCAAGTCGCCAGGAAGAACCTGTAATGCTGTTTGTCGTCATGCTCGGGGGTAAGCACCCCCGGGCGAAAATTGAAGTACACGATGTGGTATTTGTTGTCGCGGACACGCTGGAGGCCACCTACCCGCAATTGCGCGATGGCTGGTTTGGCGGCCCCAAGGGTATGCATATCGATGCGTGGATGGCGGTGGATGGCGTCGACGGTTGGAAAGTCGAGTTCAGCCCCCTGGCGCCTGCTGCCGGCGCGCATCACCTGTACTTCATTAACCTTGGCGGTTATGAAGCCAACAGCTTTGGCGAAGCCCACCACTACCTGTTGGTGGTGGCCCGCAATAAACAGGAGGCTACGAGCAAGGGCAAGCAACAAATGCTGCGCCAGTGGTCCCAGGCCCACACCGACGGCGTACTGGATATCGATGATTGCCTGCCGATCGATCTGGTGGACGGTCGCTATGTTCACTTGGTACAGGGCCCGCACCAGCCGATCCGCCAGCAGAATGACTACATCGTCCTGACCTGACGCTTCTACAGCGGGGCGGACTATCCCCTGGCGGAGCTGTTTGCATTATTTATTGAAGGGATGACGCGGCAGCCGCGAAGCGGTCTGCGCACGTCCAGCCCGGGGGCGGCGTGCAGAGATCGGTGGATTACACGCAGCCTGGCGCCTTTACCAGCTTCCGGATGCCCCGCCACCCCCACTGGAGCCTCCGCCACCGGAAGAACTGCTACTGGAACTGGAGCTGCTGGAACCCGAGCTTGAGCCACCACTCGACCCGGACCCAGACCCGCCGCTGGTCTTGCCAAAAATGAACAGCGCTGCGAACGAGGCTATCGGGAAGGCGTACAACCAACCGTTACGGCCGAGTTCCATCAGCATCCCCGCCGCCACATACACCCCCACCGCGGCCACCAGTCGCGCAATAAACCCTACGCGGCTCTGCTTCCAGGCGTCCTTCATGATCATCAACAGGACCAGGTACAACCCCAACGCCAGCAACGCACCCAGCGGAAACACCAACCAATGAATGAAGTTGACGTCGGCATATCGCTGATCAACCACCACCAACCCAAGGATGTAGGCCAGCAGCGCAACCACGCCGTAAAACACCGAGCGGGCCATCCACAACGCACCAAACGTCGCGCCGCCGATCAGCAGGGTCAATGGCAGCACCAGCAGGAACATCAGCCAGTCGCGGCCCCCACCAAAAATCGCCAGCAGCACGGTGACGGCCGCCATCGCAATCAAGGCGCGGCGCCAGTGAAGCCTACCGGCGCTGATCAGCACACCGCCAATGGCGCCGATGACAAACGCCAGCGCTATCGCAATGAACTGAGGATTCGCCCCTGGCCCGGCGATTTGGGGTAGGTCGCCGCCGTCCACCAGCACCACCAAGTCGTTTACCCCCTGGGAAACACCGCCGGCAAAATCCCCCTGGCGGAAGGCCGGGGTGATGTGTTCTTCGATGATGCGGTGTGCCAGCAGGTCAGTCACCGTACCCTCCAGGCCGTACCCCACCTCAATACGCACCTTACGGTCCTCCTTGGCCACCACCAGCAGGACGCCGTCATTGACGCCCTTGCGTCCCAACTTCCAGGCGCGGAACAGTTGATTGGAGTAATCCTCGATGCTCGCACCGCCGGTGGTGGGCACCAGTAGCACGGCCACCTGCGCGCCCTTGCGCTGCTCAAGGTCGGCCAGTTGGTTTTTCAGACGGGTGGTGGTGCTGGCATCCAGGGTGTCGGTGAGGTCGATCACCCGTTGGTCGAGGGCGACGCCAATCGGTGAAGTGTCCGCCTGGGCGGTGCTCAAAAGGCCTAAGAACACCAGCGCCACCAGACTCAAGACGGATTGCCGCAGAATCGCCATCATGTTTTGTTACCTGAAGTTTCTTCCTGAAGGCGGCGACTTTACCTTATCCGCACTATATCGCGTGACCCCACGCCGTTGACTATTTAAACTCCCTTCACGCATAGCAAAACGCCACAACCGGAAAGCCCATGGATCTACGCCACCGCAACAATGTCAGTGTGATGGGCAACGGCAGTTCGACCCTGGTGTTCTCCCACGGCTTCGGCTGCAACCAGGCGATGTGGAACTACCTGGCCCCGCAATTTTCCGAGCGTTTTCGCGTGGTGATGTACGACTTGGTGGGCGCCGGCCTGTCGGACCTCAGTGCGTTCGACAAGGCCAAATACAGTTCCCTCGACGGTTACGCGCGCGATTTGAACGAGATCATTGACGCCTTCGCCGTGGGCCCAGTGATCTTGGTGAGCCATTCGGTGAGCGCCATGATCAGCACCCTCGCCGACCGCCAGGCCCCCAACCGTATTGCCGCCCACGTCATGATCGGCCCCTCGCCGCGCTACATCGACGCCGACGGTTATGTCGGCGGCTTCAAACGGGGCGATATCCAGGACCTGCTCGACACCCTCGACAGCAACTACCTCGGTTGGTCCAGCGCCATGGCGCCGGTGATCATGGGCGCGCCTGGGCAACCGGCGTTGAGCCAGGAATTGACCGACAGCTTTTGCCGCACCGAACCTGAGATCGCCAAGCAATTTGCACGGGTGACTTTCATGTCGGATAACCGCCAGGACGTGATCGGCCTGGCCACTCCGGTACTGGTCCTGCAATCGAGCGACGACCTGATTGCCCCGGTCGCCGTAGGTGAATACCTGCACAGCGTGTTGCCCAATAGCACCTATTGCCTGGTGGACAACGTCGGCCATTGCCCGCACATGAGCGCGCCGCACGCCTGTGCAACCGCCATGCACAGCTTCCTGGCCCCTTGGGCGGCTGCACGTGCCGACTGATCTGTTCGACAGCGCCGCCTGCGCCCTCGCCGTCACGGCAGAGGACGGCACGATCCTGCAAGTCAATGCGCGGTTCAGCGAGTGGCTGGGGTTCAGCACGACTGAGCTGTGCGGCAAGCGTTTTCAGGATTTGCTGACCATGGGCGGGCAAATCTTCCACCAGACCCATCTGGCGCCGATGCTGCGCATGCGCGGCAGCGTCACCGAAGTGAAACTCGACATGCTGCACCGTGACGGCCACAAAGTGACCGTACTGCTCAACGGTATCAAGCGAGAACAGACCGATGCCGTGGTACACGACCTGGCGCTGTTCGGCACCACTGATCGTGACAAGTACGAGCGCGAGCTGCTCAATGCACGCAAACTGGCCGAGGCCTTGCTTCAGGAAAAGACTGACACCGAACTTGCCCTGCAGCACGCCCAGGCCGAATTGCACGAGGCCTATGCCATTTCCCAGAGTCGCGCACGGTTTGCCGAGCAAATGGTGGCGATTGTCAGCCATGACCTGAAAAACCCGCTGACCGCCATACGTATGGCCTCGGATTTTCTGGCAAGGGGCGAACGCACGACCAAGGAACGCCAACTGCTCGGGCATATCGGCCAGTCGTCCGAGCGTGCCCAACGCATGATCGCCGACCTGCTGGACTTCACCCAGGCACGCGTCGGCCAGGGCATCACCATCAAGGCAGCGCCGCTGGACCTGCATGAGGTGATTCATCGTGCTGTGGATGAACTGCGCGTGGCCTTTCCCAAGGCATCCTTGGTGCACCTCGCCGATGGCAATGGCGACGCCAGTCTGGACGCCGACCGCGTGCAGCAGATCATCGGTAATCTGGTGGCGAACAGCGTGGCGTATGGTGACCCGCAACGACCAATCACCATCACTTCACGCCTGGGAGATAACCGGTGCGAAGTGTCGGTACATAACTACGGCCGAGTGATCCCGAAAGCGTTGCTGGCCGAATTGTTCGAGCCCATGACACGTGGTACCGATCAGGGCAGTGACGTACGCAGCGTCGGCCTTGGCCTGTACATCGTGCGCGAATTGGCCAGGGTGCATGGCGGCGATGTAGCGGTGAGTTCCTGTGTCACGGGCGGCACGACGTTTACCGTCAACTTTCAGCCTACGTAGGCGCTGCCCTGCATCACCGGCTCCACGCTGCCTGTGAGCACCACTGCCCCCTCGCCCGCCCAGTGCACAGTCACCGTGCCGCCGTCGCAGTGCACCTGCACCGTGGCGTCCAGCAAGCCACGGCGGATCCCATTGACCACCGCGCCACAGCAGCACGACCCGGAACCCAGCGGCACGCCACCGCCGCGCTCCCAGATGCGCAGGCGGATATGACCACGGTCGAGCACCTGCACGAAATGCACATTGGTCTTGGCTGGGAACAATGGGTGAATTTCCAGCGCCGGGCCCACGATCGCCACGTCGACAGCCGTGAGGTCTTCCACGAAAAAGGTGCAATGCGGATTGCCCATGCTGCACGCCGCCGGGTTGCCATCGATGGGCAAGGTGAGCGTATCCATGGCCTCGGCCAGCGGCACGGCCGACCAGTCCAGCGACGGCTCACCCATGTTCACCGAAATTTGCCGCCCCGCAGCCCGCGCACAGGTCAGCAAGCCGCGGTCAGTACGCAGCACCACCGAATCCGTGCCCGCCTCATGCATCAGACGGTCAGCCACGCCACGGGTGGCACTGCCGCAGGTGGCCAGCAGCGTACCGTTGGGGTTCCAGAATTTGATGCGCGCGGCGGCGTCATCACAATCGAGCAGCACGGCCAGTTGGTTGAAACCGATACCGGTGTGGCGGTTACCGAGTTGGCGGGCAACTTTCGCGGTAATCGGATCGTGCAGGCCCCGGCGATCGATGATGATGAAATCATCGCCATGGGCGTGCATTTTCACAAACGGCAGAGGCATGGGCTTTCCTGTGGTCGACCGATGGGGAACTGAAGGATACCCTGAACCGCACCCATCTTATCGAGAGCCACCCATGCTAATTGTCTTCAGCGGACTGCCCGGCACCGGCAAGACCACCATCGCCCAGGCGCTGGCAGGCCAGATCGGCGCAGTGTACCTGCGCATCGATGTGATTGAGCAGGCGATCCGTGACGCGGGCGTGTTGGCGAGCGATGTGGGTGCCAGCGGTTATGGGGTAGCGAATGCCTTGGCGTTGAGCAATCTGCGATTGGGGCATGCGGTGGTGGCTGACTGCGTGAACCCGGTCAAGGAAAGCCGGGAGGCGTGGAAAACATCGGCGGCAATGGCAGGTGCGCAGTTGCTGGATATTCGGGTGATTTGTTCTGACCGGCAGGAACATCAACGGCGGGTGGAAGCCCGCACGGGAGATATTCCCGGCCTGGCTCCACCCCCTTGGGAGTCGGTGCTGGCGCATGAGTACGAGGCGTGGGCCGAAGTGCCGATGACGCTCGACACCGCACTCATGACGCCGGATGAGGCGGTAACAAGAGTGCTGGCGACGCTCAAAGCACGCTCCCCATCGCCTTCATCAACACCAGGTCCCGCCCATAGATATCCGGCGCATACACCAACCCGCCCTCGCGATTGACCTCAACCGTCCAATAACTCAACAGCACCGGTACCGGCGTGGCCAACCTGAACTCATGGGTCAGGCCCGTAGCCAGCAGCTCATCGGTACGGGCGCGCTCAGCCGGGCTCACCAGTAAATCCCGAAGCAACAACGGTTGCTCGACCCGCACGCATCCCGAACTGAATGCCCGCGGTCCTTTGGTAAACAGCGGTTGGCTCGGCGTGTCATGCAGGTACACCGAGTACGGGTTGGGAAAACGCATCACGATCTTGCCCAGCGGATTGCGCGGACCGGCTTCCTGACGCAGCAGGATATTGCCGGGTCGGGCCCAGTCCACCTGTTCGGCAGTCAGCGGGTGGCCTTCGGCGTCCAGTACTTGCAGGTTCTGCTGGCGCAGGTATTCGGGGTTGAGGCGGATGGCCGGGAGTTTGTCCTCGCGCATGATGGTGGGTGGGATGGTCCAGGTGGGGTTGAGGGTCAGCCGGGTAATGCGCGATTTGAGCAGCGGCGTCTGACGTTCGGCGCGACCGACTTGCAAGCGGGTTTGCCAGACCGGGATGCCGCTCTGGTACACGCTCAGTTGCGCGGCAGCGACGTTGACCAACACGCCTTCGGGCTCCAAGTCCTGGGCCAGCCAGCGGAAACGTTCGAGGTTGATGCGCAGTTGTTCGCGGCGCACCGCCGGGCTGATGTTCAATTCGGCCACGGTGCCGGCGCCGATCACCCCATCGGCCTGCAACGAATGGCTGAGCTGAAAGGCCTTGACCGCCTTGACCAGTTCATCGCCGTACTGCTTGCCGCTGGGCGCGTTGGCCAGGTAGCCGCCACTGATCAGGCGCCGCGCCAGCTCCGGCACGCGGGGGTCTTCCATGCCCGGACGCAGCAGCGGGCCGCTGGCCACAGGGTCCCAATGCGGTAAGGGTTGCTGGCGCACGGTGGAATAAGCGTTGCGCAGGCTGCGATACAAATCGGCACTGGGCCGTGCCTGGTCGAACGCCTGGGCCATGTCTTGCAGACCTTGGGCCGCAAACGCCAGCACTTCGACGTTGGGGTCGCGGGTGGGTGGTTGAGCGTGCCACAGCGGTTCGAAGCGCGATTGCTGCAGGCGGCCGTAATGAAGATCCTGCAGGGCTTGCAGGTAGTGCTGGCTGCTGGTGATATCGCTGCACAGCACGTTGGCCGTGGCATCTGGCACAGGCAAGCTATAGTGGGTAGGGTCCAGGCCGTCATCGGCGAGCATCAGCAACTGAGATTGCAGGGCTTGCCGACGGTCATCGGCGGACCACAGCGGCATGTTGCCTTGCTGCTGGTAGAAGGCTTGCAGGCGCAGTTGGGCGGCGGCGTCGACCTGCCGAGCCAGGTCCGGGCAGACACTGGGCAGTTGCGCCAACGCCTGTTGCACGGGTGCCAGATCGACCGGCGCCGGCGTGGTCACCGGCAACGGCTCGACCGGCAGCGCGACGGCTGTCGCGACCA
Source organism: Pseudomonas sp. H3_E07 (assembly GCF_054668895.1). NCBI lineage: Bacteria > Pseudomonadati > Pseudomonadota > Gammaproteobacteria > Pseudomonadales > Pseudomonadaceae > Pseudomonas > Pseudomonas sp. H3_E07. Next base: position 5,509,681 of record NZ_CP162795.1, on the reverse strand, counting down.
ATGGTGCAACGAGCAGGCAAATGCTCAAGTAACATGCGTGTTTTTTGAACAATTGACCAGGCTCCAATCCACACCGGGGGACACTTCGTAGATGCTGACTTTCATGCGCCGCCTCGGTTTGATGACCGTGGCGTTGGCTACGCTGAGCAATTTTGCGCTTGCTGCCAATCAGACCTCTCCTAACTTGTATAGCAGCCTGGCGCGCTCGGCTCCAGAACTCAATCCCACCGTACTCAAAAGCGCCCTCAACGCGGTGCAGTGTGCGGTCAATAACGGCGAAGAACGTTCCGAGCGCCTAGCGGTTATTGACTACTCCCAGCCATCGACCGCCCGTCGGCTGTGGATCTTCGATCTGCGCAAGAAGACCCTGGTGCTGCGCGACCTGGTGGCCCATGGAGCCAAATCTGGGGAGAACTTCGCCACACAGTTCTCCAACCTGGAAGGCAGCCACCAGTCCAGCCTTGGGCTGTTCCGCACCCAGGAAAGCTACCTGGGCACCCACGGCTACTCGCTGCGCATGGACGGCCTGGAGCCGGGCTTCAATGACCAGGCCCGCGATCGTGCCATCGTGATTCACGCCGCCGACTATGTGAGCCCCCTGTGGAGCAAGCGCGAAGGCCGTATCGGCCGCAGCCAGGGTTGCCCGGCCGTGCGCCCGCAAGTGGCGCGCCAGGTAGTGGATAAGCTCAAGGATGGGCAGTTCATGTTTTCGTGGTACCCCGACCAGCGCTGGTTGAAGTCTTCGACCTACCTCAATTGCAAACCCCAACAGGTGGCGAGTAGTCGTACAATCCGTGGCGGATAGCCTGTCCCCATAGATAAAAGAGAGCGTCGCATGCTTCTACACAAATCCACCTGGATCGAGATCGGGCAGTTTCTGGAGCGCAACCGCACGGTGGTGATTCCGATCGGTTCCAACGAACAGCATGGCCCCACCGGCCTGCTGGGCACCGACTGGATGTGCCCGGAAATCATCGCCCATGAAGCGCAGAAGAACGCCGACCTCCTGATCGGCCCCACCTTCAACATCGGCATGGCCCAGCATCACCTGGGCTTTCCCGGCACCATTTCCCTGCGCCCTTCCACTTTTATCGCCGCGATTGGCGATTGGGTGCGTTCGCTGGCCGGGCATGGTTTCGAGAAGATCCTGTTTCTGAACGGCCACGGCGGCAATATCGCCACCATTGAAGCCGCATTTTCCGAGCTGTACGCCGAAGCCAGCTTCGCCCGCCGCCCGGCCGGGTTTGCCTTGAAGCTGGTGAACTGGTGGGACCTGGAAGGTGTGAACGACCTGGCGCAACGCCAATTCCCGGTGGGCCATGGCAGCCATGCCACGCCTTCGGAGATTGCAGTGACCCAATGGGCCTACCCGGACGCGATCAAGACGGCGGATTACTCGCCGCAAATTGCCAACACCGGGCCGATCCGTGAAGCCCTGGACTTCCGCGCACGCTTCCCGGACGGACGCATGGGTTCGGATCCGGCGCTGGCGACAGTGGAAAAAGGTGGGGAGCTGGTGGCGTTGGCGGCGCAGGGGTTGGTCAAGACGGTCAACGCCTTCAGCAACGAAGCCAAACCCTAGGCCTGACACACATTCAAAATGTGGGAGCAAGCCCGCTCCCACTGGGGGCGGTGTTACTTACATTCCTGTGCGGCAAGCTCCAATCGCGACGGCTTAATCGTCGACGCCAGCGGCTTGCGCTCATACAGGAACACCTTGCCACCGTCCTGGGTCTTGTAGGCTTCCAGCACATCATCGGCGGCAATCTTGCTGGTCAATACCACTTTGGCGTGGCGCGAGTTCTGCGTCACGGTGGCGGCGATCCCGTGTTTTTCCAGCTTGGGCAGCACACACTGCACATAGGCTTCAGGCGTTTTGCTGGTCTGGAAGGTCATGGTTGGAGCGTTGGGGGCGGAAACACAACCGGCCAACAACAAGGAAGCAAGGGCCAAGGCCGGGGCGAAAAAAGCGCGCATCAAAAATTCCTGACGATAAAAAAATAAAGGTTCACATCAACCGGCACGAACCAACGCTTTGAGCGAGGCATCGAACTGCTTCAAGGCATCCAGTTGCACATCCCGCTGCTGCTCGATCTGCGCGGCAATTTCCGGCGCGGCCTTATCGTGTACCCACACCGATGGCACCTGCTTGTGCACCGAGCCTTCGGCCTTGGCGATGTATTGCAGGTTCGCATCGTAGAACCGCGCAATGAAACGCGCCTCGACCTGGTCGTTACGCTGGGTCAGCAACTGGTTATGGGTATCGAGCATCACCACCACATCGGGGTGAGCCTGCACCAGGGCATCCAGGTTGTCGTAGACCGTCACCGACAAAAAGGTGCCTTGCAGCGAGCTCATCAACCAATCGATGGCCAGCTCCGGGTCGGAGCTGTTGACGAACGCCTGGCGGATACGCCCGTCGAGGGCATCCCTGGCGCCATTCAAGGCCATGTCGTGGTAGCGTTCGAGGTAGCTGAGGTTGTCGCGGGTGTTGTCACTCAGCAATACACCCACCGACTGCGCGTGCTGCAGGGATTCTACGCTACCGTTGACAGGTAGCAAATGGCGCGTGCGCAGATCATCGGCGACTGCCGCGTTGTTGAAGGCAACCGTGCCGAGCATCAAAGTCATCAAAGCCAGCTGAATAAACGTCCTCATCGCGTATTTCCTTGAACAGCATCTCGATGGGGTGATTTTGCGCTTTTCCCGCAAAAACAGAACTTGCGTTCCATGATGGTGACTATTATCTGAACCGATAGTGCTGACATAAAACTTATAAGGACCCCGCCATGAAGCCCCACCAGAAAACCTTCGACCGCATCCGCGAAGCCGTACTACCGGAGTTTCGCGAGCGGGTCGCCGATTACCTGGTCGATTATGAAAACGTGCTGTTGGACGAGGCGGCTGACAACGATCAAGTCAGCGCCAGCGCCCAACAACTGCGCGGTTACCTGCGCGGCCTGAACACAACGCGGGTGCTGGGCATGGCGGATTGGGAGGACCTGGATCGCCGGGTCCTGCAAATCTCTGAGCGCTCTACAGCGCAGGACGATGCTGATTGACCCACGCCTGTACGGAGGGCCGCTGCCACTGGCGCTGCGCGTATTCCACCAATTCGGCAGGTACGCTGTCGCCGTTGAGAATCAGGCGGTTAAGCATCACGGCCAGGTCCACATCGGCGATTGACCAGTCGCCGAACAGATACGCTGGGTTGCCGACCAACAAGTCCTGCGCCGCACTGATCAACTTGGCCGCCGCCGCTTCAGCGACTGGGGACAATGGCGGCATCTTCTGCCCGTAGAACACCACCATCGTCGAACGCTCCTGGCGGATCGGCAGCAAGTCACTGCGCAACCAAGCCTGTATCTGGCGCGCCCGCGCCCGCAGCTTTGGGTCGGCCGGGTACACCGGCGTTCCGGGGTAGGCTTGCTCCAGGTACTCGGTGATCGCCGAGGACTCAGACAAGGCGAAGTCGCCCTCTACCAAGGTCGGCACGCGTTGGGTCAGGGACAGGCGGGCGAAGTCGGCCGCGTGCTGTTGCGCGGCATCCAGGTCCAGGGTGATCGTGTCGAACGCCAGGCCTTTTTCGCGCAGCGTGACGAACACCGACAGGGCGTAGGGGCTGGTGTACATATGGTCAACATACAGGCGCATAACGATTCTCCTTGAGGGGAACACCACGCTACGAGATGTGCCGCAAGAAAGACAATGCGCTGTTTTTATGGGGGCATTCCTTGGCGGAATACTGGCCTAGCCGGCAAACCCACCCTCGTCCAGGAAGGCGCGTTCTTCCTCCGTGGTCTCCCGAGCCAACACCTCATTCCGATGAGGAAAGCGCCCGAACCGCTCGATGATCCGGGCATGCTCCTTGGCCCAATGGTAGGTGCTGGCGTCCAATGCCTGGTTGAGGATCAGCGAGCGCTGCTGGTCCGCCGGGTTTTCCGAATGTTCGAACGGCAGGTAACAGAATGCGCGCAACCCCGGGTCGATCTGTTGATCCAGCCCGGCGTCGACCAGGCGGCGGGCGTACAAGCGTGCCAGCGGGTCGGTGGCGAACATATGGGCGGTGCCGCGAAAGGCGTTGCGCGGGTATTGGTCGAGCAGGATCAGCAGGGCCAGGGCACCTTGCGCAGAGTCCAGCCAGTGTTCGAGTTCACGCCGGGCAGCTTGCAGGTGGGTGGTGTGGAAGGTGTCGCGAAAGCGGGCGTCGAAGGCTTCGTCCTTGGCAAACCAGCGCTTGGGGCCGGCGTGTTTCCAGAACTCGATGACGGATTGTGGGGTGTGTTGGGTCGCACTCACGGGGCTATCTCCTGTAGGAACCGGCTCGCCGGCGCCTACAGTGGACCGTGTTTGCGGATCAGAAGTCCACTGTTGCCGAGCACTTGACTGCGTGCGGCTCGCTGCCGAAACCGGCGATGTTCGCAATACAACGCCTGGACAGGCAGAGGGAGCGAAGACGACATGCCGATCCCCCGCCCCCGGTAGCAGTTAAGAGCTGATCGCATTCAAATTTGAGCAACGAATCGCAGCAACGCGCACACTAATGTTATAGGATAACACCCCACTTCCGCCCTGCCCTGTGACCCCGCCCATGACCGATGCTGTTCCCCTGCGCCAACGCCTGCTCTCCATCGATGCCCTGCGCGGCCTGGTGATCCTGTTCATGCTGCTGGACCACGTGCGCGAAACCTTCCTGCTGCACCGCCAGGTCAGCGACCCGATGACCATCGACAGCACCGAGCCTGCGCTGTTTGTCAGCCGTACCCTCGCCCACCTGTGTGCGCCCGTGTTTGTGTTGCTCACGGGGTTATCGGCCTGGCTGTATGGCCAGAAATACCAGGGCCGACGCGACGTGTCGGCGTTCCTGTTCAAGCGCGGGCTGTTTCTGGTGGTGCTGGAATTCACCTTGGTCAACTTCGCGTGGACCTTCCAGTTGCCGCCCAGCGTGATCTACATGCAAGTGATCTGGGCGATTGGCGTGAGCATGATCGCCCTTGCTGCGCTGGTGTGGTTGCCGCGTCCGCTGTTGATTGCGTTTGCGGTGGTGATTATCGCCGGGCACAACCTGCTGGACGGGCTGCACTTCGAGACCGGTTCGGCACTGCATGTTCCATGGGCGATCCTGCATGAGCGCAGTTGGATCGAGGTGGGCGACTCGCTGCGCCTGCGCATCACTTATCCGGTGCTGCCGTGGATCGGTGTGATAGCCCTGGGTTATTGCCTGGGCCCGTGGTTTGCCAAAAGCATGCAGCCGACGTTGCGCCAACGTTATCTGTTGCTCGGCGGTGTGAGTGCGTGGGTGGGGTTCGTGGTGGTGCGAGCGGCCAATGGGTATGGCGACACACCATGGCAAGCCTATGACAACGGCGTGCAGACCCTGATGAGTTTTTTCAACATCACCAAATACCCGCCTTCGTTGCTGTTTTTGGCCCTGACGCTGGGTATCGGATTGTTGCTGTTGCTGGCGTTTGAAAAAGCTGGGGCCAAGCGTTGGATCAGCATGCTCGCCACTTTCGGGGCGGCGCCGATGTTCTTTTATTTGCTGCACCTGTATGTGCTGAAAATCCTCTACGTCGTGTGCGTGGCGCTGTTTGGCCTGAATCACGGCAACTACTTCGGCTTTGACGGCATGGGCGCCATTTGGCTGGTGGCGCTGCTGCTGCCGCTGGCGCTGTACCCGCCGGTACATTGGTTCGCCGGGCTGAAGGCGCGGCGCCGCGACCTGGCCTGGCTCAAATATCTATAGAATCCGGACAGCTTTTCTGTGGGCGCTGGCTTGCCTGCGATTGCATCACCTCGGTCTATGCAGGCTACCGAGGCGCCCAGGGCCCTTCATGTCGCGACCAGATGCAGATAGAACGCGTGAAACATGAAATACGCACACACCGCCAGCGCCAGGCCCATACAGCGGTTGAACACCGTAAACGCTGACGTCCCGTTGATCCGCCGTCCCAGGAGTGCGCCGAGCAACGCATAGATCCACGGCGCGCCAAACGCGCCAAAGGCCAGCAACCCCGACACCGCCGCAATCGAGACCCCAGTGATATGCGCCGCCGGCAGCATGACGCTGGTGATTGGCAGCACCGCCATGATGCCCTTGGGGTTGAGCAACTGGATCACCAGGCCGTTCCAGAACGTGAGGGTCCTGGTCGGAGCGGTTGAGGCTTCTTCATCGACCACCGTGCGCGCGGTGAACACCTGATAAGCCAGGTACAAGGTGTACACGCCGCCAATCAATGAGATATAGGGCAACGCCGCCTGAGAAATGATCGCTTCGCCGGTGTAGCCGAACAGCATGAACAACACCAGCATCGCGCACCCCACGCCGACGAAAAACCCGGTGGAGCGACGGAACTGCCCCGTGAGCCCGGCGTTAAGGCCCATGAAATTTACGGGGCCGGGGCTGTACATGACGCTGAAGGCGTAGAGGAAGATGTCCATGGGAGACCTGCAGTAGAAAGAGTGCGGCGAGTCTACTGAGGGGCGTTGGGGGGATTCTTGTACGTTTGTGGTTGGCATATGATAAATAGGCCCCCATGACTATGACAGGCAAAGGCAGCGTGAGACTTGTGTAAGGTAGCTGACGCCCATTCATCTAAAAGCAACACTGATAGCCGCCTCAACTTCACTCTTTGACATTGAGAGCAGCCCTCTAAAAAGTGCCGCCCTCCAGCTGTTCCCAGAACTAGTCCCCTCAAGTATCTGCACTTCGGTGCGGAGTGAACTGTTAAAATTTTGATATGTATTACTCATCCGCGCCCTTACAGAGCATTCATCCAAATAACTACGACTAACCCCTTCAAACGCCTTGACATCCAAACACATATCAATGTGAAATCTGACTCTTCTTATCTCAACATCAGTAAACGCACTCTCATTAAAAACAAGATTAAATCCTGCACCACCGACTCTCAAGTCGAGCTCGGTAACAAGTACAACATTGGACAAAATATCCACATCAAAAAATGGATGTAGCAACTTATACGCAACGCCTTTTTTATGCCTACTCCCTCGCGTTGAATTGCAAGACTCGCAGGAGGGAAATAAGTTATAGCTAAACACAGAAAACTCTGGATAAGGTCCTTTAGGTAAGTAATGCTCAACTGTTTTTCCACCCAGCCCCCCGCACATAGGGCAGGTATTAAGACGGTGCGCTGTCAGACCTTCAATCCAAGAGAGCCCAAACTTCCGTGACTTATTATTATAAGCGCTTGAAAAACATCTTGCCTGTTCCTCAGTCAACCCAATCGATCCCATCTGTGGGTCCCCTTGAGTTAAAACATACTGAGCGTACGCGGCCGCCAAAACTTTATTCTTACCCGCCAGCGAGCCGTATCGGCACACCAACTCCCTCAAACTAAAAGCATCATCCCTGCTGACGTAATCGAACGTATTCATTGGTCAGTCGCCTTGCGAATTTTCTAAGCGCGACCTGATCTCAACCAACATAGACGCACTAAAAATATCGCCATAAGACTGAATGACTTGCTCGAAGGAAAGCCCAGACTTAGAGATCGCTTCGCTAATTTTTTCATGATAAGCGGATACCGTACTATCACCAAACACCGCATATGACAGTTCAGACACGCTCGCCCCCAATGTTTTCACATATACATGATGCGCCTTGACCACCCCGTCGATTTTCTTTAACACATGCACGCAATGCGTAGGTGTTTCCCGCACCACATACGCCGAATGCGTCGCGACAATTGCAACAGACCGCGTTTGTTCCAAGATACTGTAAAGCAGCATCATATAATCGCTAACTAGGTTAGGGTGTAAATATGTTTCAGGCTCATCAATAATTAATAAGGTGCCAAAACCCGCATGCGCAATAAAATGCAACGCAAACCTGAACATACTTCGCTGCCCACTGCTCAATTTAATCGGTGTTTGGGCCGCAAAAGAGAAAAAGCTTGGATCCCTAGATTTATCAATACTTCCAAGTGTATCTAATATTCTTTGCTCGCCAGATAGTTTGGATATGTACGCCCACTTCCCCCCGGCCACATCTTTAAAACAACAATAATCTGGACAACTATCAAGCAATGGAATAGCCAAGCGTTCCATTGTTGCGACCCCGCTTAGAGCATTGCTGAGGATGTCCCACTTGGACAAGCTCAAACCTCCCTCATTTACCCTGACAATGGAAGCGAGCAAATAAGATAGATTATCTGCATAATCATCGGTACTAGCCTCAACACCCAAATTGAAAAACTTAAAATCAAACCGGCCCACGTCCGCGGCAACAGGCAGCACTGTCGCCCAATCGGAACTGTAAGCCACGATTCGTTTAAAGTTAAAGCCGTCAACGCCGTAACCTATAATGCATCCCTCATCTTCAATAGCCATTCCTTGGCGGTCTCTGAGCACAGTGGTGGGACCGTTAGAGTGCAACTGATCATGAGAACGGGCCGACGCAATCACGATCCCTCTCAGCAGCTGAGTTTTTCCGACTCCATTTTTACCTATGATGCAATGGACCCGATCTTGAAAATACTCATGATCAACATACCGAAACTTCATGCTCAATGATTCCAGCGACCCGGGCACTTTCACGTCAATATCAAATACTTTCCGGGCGTCTTCGTCCGGTTCAACTGTAAAAGAACTTTCAACACCGTTCAAAAGTGACATAAATGCTTTTGATGATCGCAGTACACCCAGCCGAAAGGGTTCTGAATTCACCACCCCATCGACGAACGAAATTCTTTCCCGGGCTATATATTTAATGGCGGACACATCATTCAGATAGCGAAGCAGCGAAACGTAGTCAGCAAACTCAAGCGAGGCCGCCAATTCTTTATAGGACTTGGGGCTTGCCATAATCGAGACAAAGTTGTCGCACCCATTAGCGAGAGCCTCAGACACGCGCTGAATTGCTCGACCCGTTTTATCAAACGGTATAAGGTACAGTGAAAAATAAATGACGTTTCCGTGGTACATTACCCTGACACCGACATTGTAACTATACCCAAAGTCATTCCAATGCGTACTGCCTGCGGCGATCAACATCTCGCCTTCTTTTACGGGCAACTCAAAAGTCTCACCTACTTTTATATTCCAATTAACCATAATACCCACTCCCTAGGACACGTCAGTACTCGCACGTGAAAAATGCGCTTACTCGATATTTAATATTAAAACCATCAGTGCATCACACCACAACAAAACTCCACAAACGCTCAAAGGATATCATAACGCCATCACTCCAGCTAATCCACTGAACAGCTTGTAGTAATACCGAAAACCGAATACGTGCTTAACGCTCAATCCGTACTTTCAGATTCGGGAGACTTAGTTGCAAAACCTTACGGGCATCTCTTGAGATTCCATAGCCCTTGGAATGCTAGTATTGCTAGTCCTAATTGGTATAGTGTCGGACGAACGTTTTGGACAGCCCCCATGGATGCCATTACCCGAGGTAGCTGCCTCCGCGGCGCAGTTACCTATCAAGTCACTGCTCAGCTCAAGGCCGCCACCCACCGCCACTGCAAAAAATGCCAGAAAGGCCATGGCGTTGCGTTCGCAACGTATGCCAGCGCGCTCCGATCAGAAGTGACTATCCAGGCTGTGCGTGACGCGCTGAAAAGCAATGAGTCCTCACCAGATATTACCCGTCAGTTCTGCTCGGAATGCGGTTCACCGCCGTTCTGGAGCGACGCAAAAGGAAAGTACCCAAAATGGATATCGATTGCGCTGGGCACTCTCGATACCCCCTTCAAAGCACAGAACCAGGCACACAGTTGCATTGAGTCCAAGGCAATCTGGCCTCACGGACAGTTCCTTTGAGTCAGCGCAACGCAAACGTCTCGATACGTAAACTGGAGCAACTTCCGGTGCAGATCCGCGCGCTCGAAGTTCAGGCAGTCGCCGAAGGTTTCAGGTTCCTGACACGATTGATCACAGAGTGGGAAGATGGCACCCATCGATTTGATCAACCGGGTGAATGCTTTCTAGGGATGTTTTGTGAAGGGCAGTTGATCGCAGTCGGCGGTCTGTCTTGTGATCCCTTTGCGGGACCGGGCGTTGGACGGCTTCGCCGGGTCTACGTAGAGCGCAATCACCGTGGGCGGCAGGCTGGAAAGGCCTTGGTGCATCAATTGCTGGAAAACGCTGCCGTGCATTTTTACCAGGTACGTCTGTCCACCGATTCCTCTGAGGCGGCAGCTTTCTACCTTCGCTGTGGTTTTGATCAAGTGGCTGATGACACGGCCACCCACACAAAAACCTTGAGGCACAGCTGAGACGGATGCTGCAGGCTCAATGACAGAGCGCGAAAGTGGGAGTTGTCGAGCTTCAGCGAGGCGACGATAGCGGTGTGTCAGGCGGCATCTCTATCGACAGTGCTGCGGTCATCGCGACCTCACTGGGTTCGACGGCTCCCACATTGGGCTTTGCGGTGTTTGAAGGGACGTTACATCAACGGAATCGAGTAATTTACAAACACCCGATTCTGATCCTGATCCCGCGCCACTTCACTGCGCGATACACCGTTGCGCCAGCCAAACCCGACGTTTTTGAACGTCCCGCTCTGCACCACGTAATCCAACGAGATGTCCCGCTCCCACTCGCTCGCATCGTTGCCGCTGGCGGTGAGGATGTGGTCACCCTTCAAGTACATCACCGAGGCTTTCAACCCCGGTACGCCGAGTGACGCGAAGTCATAGGCGTATTGCGCAAAGGCGGTGCGCTCGCCGGCCTGGATGAAGGTTTGCACAGTACGGTCGGTATAGAGGTACAGGCTGGAACCGCCCTCCCCTTTATTCACCAGGCCACCCTGGTTGAGTTGGGCGAAGTTGCTGTCGTCCGAGACCTGTTGGTAACCGGCGGTGATCGCGTGCGGGCCCAGGGAGTAGATGAACGCCGCGCTCCACGTGTTGTTGTCGATTTCACCCGTGCCGTTCTTGGTGTAGCCGCCGAGCTTGTAGCCTTCGGCACGGCCGGCGACGCTGCTGTTCTTGCCGTCGGAGGTGGTCTTGAAGTAGCGCAGGTCGGTTTTCAACGAGCCGTAGTCGCCCAGGGGCAACACGTGGATCAGCCCGGCGAAGTGCTGTTGGTAATAGTCTTCGAGGTTGGCGTAGTAGTACTGGAGCATCAGGTCCTTGGTCACCTGATAATCGGCACCGGCGTAGTTGAATGTGTTGCTTTCCTGGGTGCCGCCCGCCACCGCCAGACCGCTACGGTCGCTGGAGCCACGGCCGGTGGTGTGTTGCAGTTGGCCGCCGATCAGGGTCAGGTTGTCGATGTCCTTGCTGGTGATTTGCCCACCGTCGAACGACTGCGGCAACAGGCGGCCGTCGTTGCTCACCAGGATCGGCAGGTTCGGGCGCAGGTAACCGTAGCGCAGTTCGCTCTTGGCAAAACGTGCCTTGGCCGTGGCGCCACCTCGGGCCCAGTTATCGGTGGCCTTGCCGTCATCGTTGGGGATCATCGAGCTGCCCACATGGCGACCGGCGCCGCTGTCGAGGGTGATGCCGAGCATGCCGATGGCATCGAGACCAAACCCCACGGTGCCGTCGGTGAAGCCCGACTGGTAGTTGAGGATAAACGCCTGGCCCCACTCTTCAGTCTTCGACGGGGCGGCGGTGCCATCCCGGTTGTCGTTGTTGAAGTAGAAGTTGCGCATGCTCAAGTTGGCTTTGCTGTCGCTCAAGAAATCAGCCGACGCCAAAGGGCTCAGGGCAACGCCCAGGCTGCCGGTCAACACGCTTAACACATTCAAAGTGGCTTTCATCACAACCTCAGTCAATTAACCCATGAGCGTCATAAAACGGATACGGCCCCGGGTAGTCCCCGAATACGCCGTTGTGGCTGATCAAACCCTGTTGCGCCTCCCAGCGATGCAACAGATAGCCCGCCGGCTCCAGGTTGAAATGCGCGGGCGCCGCTTCTTGTAGGTCCAGTACGATTTGGTGGGAGGTGCCGGGGCACACACAACTCAAGCTGCCACCGAAACGGCGCTGCATGGGGCGGTGCAAGTGCCCACAGAGCAGGCGCTCCACTTGCGGATGGCGGGCAACGACCTGCTCCAGCGCGGCCGCATTGATGAAGGGTTCGCGGTCCATATGGCCAATGCCGCTGATGAACGGCGGGTGGTGCAGGATCAGCAAGGTCGGCGCCTCCGGACGCAAGGATAATTGCGCGTCCAGCCACTGCAATTGGCTGTCATGCAGCTGGCCGCCGTGACTGCCCGGGAGGGTGGAGTCGAGACCGATCAGGCGCAGCGGATGCTCGTCCACCACCCAGTCCAATGGACCCTCTGCGGACAACGGCAAATACGCGTGATCACGGAACGCCTCCAGCAACGGCCCGCGGCTGTCGTGGTTGCCGGGGACCAGGTAGTACGGCATGTGCAGTCGGGCGAGTTCGGGGTGCAGCACGGCGTATTCATCGGCGCGGCCGAAGTCCACCAGATCACCGCTGATCACCACAATATCGGGGCGCGGGTCGCTGGCGTTCAGGTGGTCGACGGCGCGACGCAATGCGCCCAAGGTGTCGACGACCCCATAAGTGAGACGCTGGCCGGCTTTAAGGTGCAGGTCGCTGATCTGCGCGACAAGAAACGGTCGATTCACAATAGATTCTCAAGCATTCAGGGTGAACAACATGTGCGGCGCAATCGCCAGGGCAATTGGCGCGCCGACGGCGTACAACTGGTTGTCGCTGCTGTCGACCAACAGCGGTTGCGGGCCGCCCACATCCACCAGCAGGCGGCTTTGCGCGCCTTGGAAGAACTGCGCCAGCAGGTGGCCGTGCAGGTGCCCCTCACCCTCCATCACCCTCAGGTGTTCGGGGCGGCAATAGACTGTGCTGGGCAGCTCGGCGGCGTGCCACGGCAACTCGCCGCCGCAGACTTTCAAGCCATGGGCCGACGGTTCGATGACCGGAAAGGCATTGAGGTTGCCGACGAAGCCGGCGACAAAGGCGTTGGCAGGTTTGTGGTAGATGTCACGCGGGCTGGCCAGTTGCGCCACACGGCCGTGCTCCATGACCAGGATGCGATCGCCCAGGGCCATGGCTTCGCCCTGATCATGGGTGACGAACACCGAGGTGATGCCAAGACCGCGCAACAGGTCATTCAGTTCGCTGCGCAGGCGCTCACGTAATTGCGCGTCGAGGGCCGCCAGCGGTTCGTCCAGCAACAGCACTTTCGGACGTGGCGCCAAGGCGCGGGCAAGTGCTACGCGCTGACGCTGGCCGCCGGAAAGTTCGTGGATGCTGCGCTTGCCGTGGTGTTGCAAGCCCACCAGCTCCAGCAGCTCTTCGCAGCGCTTCTCGCGCTCCACTCCCCCCATGCCACGAATCTTCAAGCCATAAACAATGTTGCCCGCCACGTTCAGGTTGGGAAACAGCGCATAGTTCTGGAACACCATGCCCACATCGCGGCGCTCGATGGGCAGGCGGGTCACGTCCTGATCGCCGAAAAGCACCTGGCCCACATCCGGGCGCTCCAGGCCGGCGATCAGGCGCAACGTGGTGGTTTTGCCACAGCCGGATGGGCCAAGGATCGCCAGGGTTTCGCCGCCCTCGACGGTCAGGTTCAAGTCATGCACGGCCACGGTGCCGTCGGCGAACGCCTTGCGACAGCCTTGCAGGCGGATAGTGATAGCGGTCATCGACGTTCTCCACGGGACAAACGGGCACTGATGGCCTGCAACGCAATCAGCAGCGGCAAGATCATCAGCAAAAAGATCAGGGTGTAGGCACTGGCGATTTCCAGGCGCGCCGAGGCATAGCTGTCGGCCAGGCCCACGGGCAGCGTCTTGGTCATGGGGGTGTGGAGCATCCAGGTCAGGTTGAATTCACCCAGGGACAAGGTCACCACCATCAGCACACCCGCCAGAATCCCCGCCCGGCAGTTGGGCACCACCACGCTGAAAAAGCGTTTGATCGGACCCGCGCCCAGACTGGCCGCCGCCTCCTCCAGCAGCGGCAGTTGCTGGCGTTGCATCACCGCCATCACCGGGCGTACCAGGAACGGCAAGGTGAACAGCACATGGCCAACCAGGATGAACAGCCAACTGCTACGAAAGCTGCCGAACTGGCCGTAGGTGAGCAGCAAGGCCAGCGCACTGGCCAACCCCGGCATCGCCACCGGCAGCACCATCAACTCTTCGAAGGCGCGACTGAAGCGGTTGTTCATCCGCACCAGGGCGTAGGCCGCCGGCACGCCGATCACGCAGACACCTAGCGCGCAGGCCAGCGCCAATTGCAGCGACAACCACACGGTGGGCGAATAGGCCTGCCACACCTGGATCAACCAATCAAAGGTCAAGCCACTGGACAGCCCCACGAAAAAGTTGCGGGTCAAGCCGGCCAGCAAAGACATCAGCACCGGCACCAACATGAAGGCACACACCAGCAGGGTGAACAGCAGTTGCAGCACAAACAGTGATGAGCGTTTCACAGCACAGTTCCCGCGTTTTTCACCAGGCGTCGCGTGAGCAGCAACACCGCCCAGGTCACCACGCCAAGCACCACCGACAGCGCAGCGGCGACGGCAAAGTTGGCGTAGTTGGTGAATACGTTGTAGATCGCCACCGGGGTGACATTCAGTCGCGTGCCCAAGGTAAAGGCCGTGCCGAAGGCCCCCATGGACGTGGCAAAACAGATCGCGCCGCAAGACGCCAACGCGGGCGCCAGGCCCGGCACGATCACGTCGCACACCACGCGCCAATGCCCGGCGCCGAGGGAATGCGCGGCCTCCTCCAGGCTGCGGTCAAGGCTTTCGCACGCGGCCATCACCGTGAGGATCACCCGTGGAATCGAGAAGTACAGGTAGCCCACAAACAGTCCCGCCAACGAATAGGCAAAAATCCAGCGCTCGCCGACCAGTTGCAGGCCCAGTGAGGCCAGCAGGCCTTGTCGGCCAGCCAGCAAAATCACCAGGAAGCCCACCACCACACCGGGAAAGGCCAAAGGAAAGGTGAGCAATGCCACCAACGCCGAGCGCCCGAAAAACTGCTGCCGGGCGAGGAATACCCCGCTGATGCCGCCAATCACCAACGCGACCAGCGTTACCACCACGGCCAGGACCAACGTTTGCCCAAGGCTGCCCAAGTACTGCGCACTGCTGAGCACCTGCCAGTACCCGCTGCCGTTGCTGTCGCGGCTGTCGGCACCGAGCACCACCAAGTGCGCCAGCGGCAACAGCCAGAACGCGAGCAGCACCGCAAAGGCCGGGGCCAGCGCCCAGACCGCATGTCTTGACGATGCTGCCACTTACTTGACCTCGTTCAGGTAACGGGCGGCGAAGGCTTCCTGCACGGCGGCCATTTTTTCGTAGTCCACCACCCCGGCGCGGGCGTAGTCGCTGTCGGGCAGGAACTGTGCAGCTACGTCAGCCGGCATTTTCATCGGGCGCACCGGGCGCAGGTAGGCCTTGGCCCAGAGTGCCTGGCCTTCGTCCGACAGCACGAAATCGAGGACCTTTTGCGCATTGGCGCGGTGCGGCGCGTTAGCCACCAGGCTCATCACATAGGGCACGCTGATACTGCCTTCCTCCGGGATCACGAAGGCGACGTTGGCCTTGTCCTTGTAGCGCGCGCGGTAAGCGTTGAAGTCGTAGTCCACCAGGATCGGCAACTCACCAGACAGCACGCGCGCATAGGCCGTTTGCTTGGGCACGATGGGCGTGTTTTTCGCGAGCTTTTGGAAGTAATCGATGGCCGGCGCAAAGTTGTCCAGGTCGCCGCCCATGGCGCGGTTGATCGCCACTGCCGAGACGTAGCCGACAAAGGCGCTGGACGGGTCGAGGTAACCAACCATGCCTTTGTATTCCGGCTTGAGCAGGTCAGCCCAACTGTGCGGCACCGGCAAACCACCGAGCGCATCGACGTTGACCATAATGCCCAAGGTGCCGGAATGGATCGCGAACCAATGGCCGGCGGGGTCTTTCAAACCTGCAGGAATCTGGTCCCAGGCCTTGGGTTTGTAAGTGTCGACCACTTCAGCTCTTTGCGCCTGCAGGCCGAAGGTCACGCCGTAGTAAACGACGTCCGCCACCGGTGCGGCTTTTTCCGCCACCAACTGTGCCAGAGACTGGCCGGAGTTCTTGTTGTCCAGCGGCACTTGCACACCGGTGCTGGCGGCGATGGCCTGGAGTTGGGTGCCCCAGTCGGCCCAATCCGGCGGGCAGTTGTAGCAGATTGCAGTGTCGGCGGCCTGGGCCAGGCTGGCCGCACCGCAGAGCAGCACGGCTGCCAGGGTTTTACTGAGTGCGCGCATCGTGGGTTTCCTCGTGGGGTTGAGTACTGTCGCCCGGCCGGATATGGCAAGGCAGGCAATGGGACGTCGGGGCATTGCCGGCGATTTGCGCCAGCAGTTGGTCAATTACGGTGCTGGCCAGCAAGGCGATGGGCTGCACCACGCTGCACAGGGTCGGGTGCATCTGAGTGCCGAGGCTGATGCCGTCGAAACCCATCACCGAGAGTTGTTCGGGCACGTTCCAGGCGTTACGGCGCAGTTCGGCGATCAGGCTGATTGCCAGAAAGTCGTTGGAACACACCAGCGCGGTGGGCGCATCAGCACCTTGGAGAACGGGTTGGATGGCGGCGAATTCGGCCTGGGTGTGGGCCGGCATTTCGATCACTGAGCGGGGCTCAAGGCTGTATTCGAGCATGGCATCGCAATAACCGGCGTAGCGCAGGCGGGCACGGTCGGACTGCAACGCGGGGCCGGCGACCATACTGATGCGTCGATGGCCCGCATCCAGCAGATAACGGGTAGCCAATGCCATGCCGGCGCGGTTGTCGACCGATACGGCGCTGTAGTTGGGGTTGCTCGGTTGGTGGTAGGCCAGCACGAACGGGGTCTGTTCGGTGTTAAGGCTGCTGAGCACGCTGTTGCTTTCGGCATCGGTGACCGTCAGCACCAGGCCGTCGACACGCTGGCGCAGCAGCTCTTCGACCACACTGCACTCGCGTTCGCTGCTGTAGTCGGTGGTCGCCAGCAACAGGCTGTAGCCGCGCGCCCGCGCCGCACGTTCCATGGCCTGGAACTGTTCAGCGAATACCGGGTTGAGCAGGTTGGGCACCACCACCCCAATCAACTGGGTGGTTTGCAGGCGCAGTTGGCGGCCCAGCAGATTGGGGCGAAAGCCCAGCTCACGGGCGGCGGCGAACACCTGCTCACGGGTGGTCGGGCGCACCTGGTCAGGGGAAGCAAAGGTACGGGCGGCGGTGGCGCGGGATACCCCAGCCAGCCGTGCTACGTCTTTCAGGTCAGTCATTGTCACTCGCTTGAGATCGATCTCATTGGCGAGGACACTAGCGGGGGAATATGGCAGGACGGTGGTGGGAGGGTTACGGTTTGATGACAGCAAATACCCTGCAGCAGGATGAACAGCGATCCAAATGTGGGCCGGTGTCTATCCATAGACAGTCATACTCCTGGGCTAGTCTGGAAAAATCGGGCACGCAAAATCCGCCCACTAACCTTTCGATTCAATCCAAGTGCGGGCACAATGCGTGTCCTTTTTTGGCAGGCACCGCCGCAGGCTCTCAAAAATGATCAAAACGCCGTACTACCTCATCGATAAACAGAAGCTTCTGGTCAACATGCAGAAGATTGCTTACGTGCGCGAGCAGTCCGGCGCCAAGGCGTTGCTGGCGCTCAAGTGCTTTGCCACCTGGTCGGTGTTCGACCTGATGCAGCAATACATGGACGGCACCACGTCGTCGTCGCTGTATGAGCTCAAGCTCGGTCGCCAGAAGTTCGAAGGCGAGGCGCACGCCTACAGCGTGGCCTGGGCCGACGATGAAATCGAAGAGATGCTGGATAACTGCGACAAGATCATCTTCAACTCCATCAGCCAGCTGCAGCGTTTTGCCGAACGTTCCGAAGGCAAGACCCGTGGCCTGCGCGTGAACCCACAGGTGAGCAGTTCCGACTACCTGCTGGCCGACCCGGCGCGTCCATTCAGCCGCCTGGGCGAATGGGACCCGGTGAAGATCGAAGGTGTGATCGAGCAGATCTCCGGCTTCATGTTCCACAACAACTGCGAGAACGGCGACTTCAGCCTGTTCGACAAGATGCTGGGCGTGATCGAAGAACGCTTCGGCGCGCTGCTGCACAAGGTCGAGTGGGTCAGCCTCGGCGGCGGCATCCACTTCACTGGGGAAGACTACGCGGTGGACGCGTTCTGCGCGCGCCTGAAAGCGTTCTCCGAACAGTACGGCGTGCAGGTGTACCTGGAACCCGGCGAAGCGGCGATCACCAACAGTGCCTCCCTGGAAGTCACCGTGCTCGACACCCTCTACAACGGCAAGAACCTCGCCGTGGTAGACAGCTCCATCGAAGCCCACCTGCTGGACCTGCTGATCTATCGCCTCAATGCCAAGCTGGCACCGAGCGATGGCGAACACACTTACATGGTGTGCGGCAAATCCTGCCTGGCCGGGGACATTTTCGGCGAGTATCAATTTGATCGTCCGCTGGCCATCGGCGATCGGCTGTCGTTCATCGACACCGCAGGCTACACCATGGTCAAGAAAAACTGGTTCAACGGCCTGAAAATGCCGTCCATCGTAGTGAAACAACTCGACGGTACTGTCGAAGTGGTTCGTGAATTTGGTTACGACGACTACCTGTCCAGCCTTTCGTAAGCTGGCGGATAAAGGAGAGATAAAGCAATTGAAAAAGAACGTTCTTATCATTGGTGCAGGAGGTGTCGCCAAGGTGGTGGCCCACAAGTGCGCGCAGCACAACGACGAACTCGGTCGTATTGCTATCGCGTCGCGCAACATCTCCAAATGCCAGGCCATCATCGACAGCGTCAAGGCCAAGGGTAGCCTCAAGGTTCCCGCCGATATCCAAGCCTTCGCGCTGAACGCCCTGGACGTGGAAGCGACCAAGGCCCTGATCCGCGAGACCGAATCGCAGATCGTCATCAACGTCGGTTCCGCGTTCCTCAACATGTCGGTCCTGCGGGCCTGCATCGACACCGGCGTTGCGTACCTCGACACCGCCATCCACGAAGAGCCGGGCAAGGTCTGCGAGACCCCGCCGTGGTACGGCAACTACGAGTGGAACCACCTGGAAGAGTGCAAACAGAAGAACATCACCGCCATCCTTGGCGTGGGCTTCGACCCGGGTGTCGTCAACGCGTATGCCGCGCTGGCGCAGCAACAGCATTTCGACCGCATTGATTCGATCGACATTCTCGACGTCAATGCCGGCTCCCACGGCAAATACTTCGCCACCAATTTCGACCCGGAAATCAACTTCCGCGAGTTCACCGGACAGGTGTGGAGCTGGCAGAACAGCCAGTGGACCAGCAACACCATGTTCGAAGTCAAACGCACCGACGACCTGCCGGTAGTCGGTTCGCAGAACCTTTACCTCACCGGCCACGATGAAGTGCACTCGCTGTCGAAAAACCTCGACGTGCCCAACGTGCGTTTCTGGATGAGTTTCGGCGAACACTACATCAACGTGTTCACCGTACTGAAGAACCTCGGCCTGCTCTCCGAGAAGCCGGTCACCACCGCCGAAGGCCTGGAAGTCGTGCCGCTGAAACTGGTCAAGGCCGTGCTGCCCGACCCGTCTTCGCTCGCACCGGGCTACACCGGCAAAACCTGCATTGGAGACCTGGTCAAGGGCACCAAGAATGGCCAGCCACGCGAGTTGTTCATCTACAACGTGGCGTGCCATGAAGAAGCCTTTGCCGAAACCGACAGCCAGGGCATCTCCTACACCGCAGGCGTACCACCGGTGGCCGCTGCGCTGCTGGTCGCCCGTGGCGAATGGGATGTGAAGCACATGGCCAACGTCGAGGAACTGCCAGCCGAGCCGTTCCTGAAAGCGCTGGACGTGATGGGCTTGCCGACGCGGATCAAAGACGAGCACGGTGATCGTGCCTGGGATGCAATTGCCTGAATAGGCAATCGTTGACCGAACAAAAAATGCGTCCTGAGGGGCGCATTTTTTTTGATGCCAACCCACCCTACTGTAGGAGCGAGCCTGCTCGCGAAGAACGTCAACGAAGACGCGGGCATTCTGGATGCACGCGGTGCCTGTTGGTTTTTCGCGAGCGCCTACAGAGGTTGTCGGTTATTCGAGGTTCCGCGCTGAATTGCTCAGCGCCCGCGAACACTGCAACAACGCCGGCGCCAGTTGCTTCTGCGCATCCGCCCTGCTCCACCGACTGGTCGGCGCCACCACATGCACCGCTGCCACCGGCCGGCCATTGGCACCCAGTACCGGCGCGCCGATGGTCATGTCGCCCAGGAACAGCTCCTGGCCATTTACCGCATAGCCCTGCTCGCGCACTTGCTGCAACGACTCCAGAATCCTGTCGACCTCGGTCAATGTCTGGCTGGTATGCGCAATGCGCTGGCTGTTCTCGATCAACACCAACGCCTCCTCCTGCGGCAACGCGCTCAAATACGCCCGCCCCGACGCCGTGCAGTACATCGGTACCCGCGAGCCAATCGGCATGTGCACCGGCACGAAACCCGAGCTGACGAAGCGTGCGATGTAGGTCATGTCGTAGCCCGCAGGCTCGGTAAGGCACGACGTCTCGCCGGTCAATCGCGTCAGTTCCGATAAAAACGGGTTGGCCACCTCGATCAACGAATGCGCATCCAGATAGCTGAAGCCCAACTCCAACACCCGAGGTGTGAGTTGGTAATGCCGTGTGCGCGAGTGTTTCCGAAGGTAACCCAGGCTTTCGAGCGTAAATACCATGCGCTGGGCCGAACTTTTGGTCATGCCGGCGGCCTCGGCCACCTCCGCAAGGCTCATGCTGCGGCGCTGTGCGCTGAATGCCTTGAGCACCGACAGGCCTTTTTCCAGGGATTGGTTGTGCAGACTGTTGCGATCTTCGGACATGGCGTACTCGTGGTCAGGTCGATCAGGCGTGGCGATATTTCTACCTTAAATTACAAAAATAGACCATCTAATATCGCATATCGATACGACTGCTTCATTTTTTCTATTTTGTGCAGCGATATACGATTTTTATTAATCGAAATGGCACAGAGCTTGCGATTTCATCGGCAGCCGCTTGCGGTACTGACTTTCCGTTTTCCTTCTGGAGTAACCCGATGAACAGTCTTTCGCCCTTGTTTCGCCGCCTTGCCTTCGGCCTCTGCGCCACGTTCTGCGTTACCGCCGTGCACGCAGAAAGTGCGTCCTCTTACAAAGTCGGTGCAACGGCCAGTGGTTCGCCGTTTACCTTCCTCGACATCAAGAGCAACAGCATTCAGGGCGTGATGGTTGATGTCGCTGAAGCCGTAGGCAAGGCCGGCGGTTTCACCAGCCAGATCGAGCAGACCAACTTCGCCGCGCTGATCCCCTCCCTCACCTCTGGCAAGCTCGACTTCATTTCCGCCGGCATGCTCAAGACCGAAGAGCGCACCAAGGTCGTCGACTTCAGCGCCCCGGTTTACGCGTACGGTGAAGGCCTGATCATCAATGCCGACGACAACGCCGCTTACCCTGATCTCATGCCACTCAAGGATCAGGTGGTCGGCGTGCAGGCCGGCACGATCTTCTATGACCAGCTGAACACGCTCGGCATCTTCAAGGAGATCCGCACCTACGATTCCATCGGCGAGATGGTCCGCGACCTCTCCCTGGGCCGCATCAAGGCCGCCGTGGGCGACCAGCCAGTGGTGGCCTACCAGATCCGCCAGAAGCTGTTCAAAGGCGTGAAGCTCGCTCCTGACTACACGCCCAGCAACGTCGGCGAAGTCTGCCTGGTGGTGCGCAAGGGCGATGCACAAACCCTGGAGCGCCTGAACACCGCCATCGCCAGCATCAAGGCTGACGGCACCCTCGACAGCATCCTCAAGAAGTGGGGACTTGATACCCAGGTGCGCCCATGAAGCCGGCTGAGTTCCTGCAAAACGCCCTGGACTTCCTGCCGATCCTGCTGCAAGGCGCCTGGGTGACGATCCAGATCACCGTGCTGTCGTTCCTGCTCAGCAGTGCGCTCGGGTTGGTACTGGCGCTGCTCAAGCTGTCGCCGATTCGTGCACTGTCGTGGACGGCCAGCACCATCATCAACGTGATCCGTGGCCTGCCAATCATTGTGCAGCTGTTCTACATCTACTTCGTACTGCCCGACATGGGCGTACACCTCACCGCGTTCTATGCGGGTGTGATCGGCATGGGCATCGCCTACTCGGCGTACCAGGCCGAGAACTTCCGTACCGGCATCATTGCCGTCGAACAAGGCCAGCGCGAAGCTGCCGAAGCCTTGGGGATGCGCTCGGCGCTGATGATGCGCCGGGTGATCCTGCCACAAGCGTTTCGCATCGCTCTGCCGCCCTACGGCAACACCCTGGTGATGATGCTCAAGGACTCGTCCCTGGTGTCGACCATCACCGTGGCCGAGATGACCCGACAGGGCCAGCTGATCGCCTCGTCGACCTTCCAGAACATGACCGTCTACACCCTGGTCGCCCTGCTCTACCTGCTGATGAGCCTGCCGCTGGTGTATGGCCTGCGCCGCATGGAACAACACCTGGGTCGGAGGAAAAAAGCATGATCAACATTCACCAACTGCACAAACACTACGGCAGCCACCGCGTACTGCACGGTGTCGACCTGAACGTGGCCAAGGGCGAAGTGGTGTGCCTGATCGGCCCCTCGGGCTCGGGCAAATCCACCCTGCTGCGCTGCATCAATGCACTGGAAGCCTACGACGGCGGCGTGATCACCGTGTTCGGCGAAACCGTGCAGCGCGGCAGCAAGACCGTGCACGCCCTGCGCAGCCGCATGGGCATGGTGTTCCAGCGCTTCAACCTGTTCCCCCATCGCACCGTGCTGGAAAACGTGATGGAAGGCCCGGTGTACGTCAAAGGCGAACCGCCCACGCAAGCCCGCGAAGAAGCCCTGGTGTTGCTGGAAAAGGTCGGCCTGAGCGCCAAGGCCGATGCTTACCCGGAGCAACTCTCCGGCGGCCAGCAACAACGCGTGGCCATCGCCCGCGCCTTGGCGATGAAACCCGACGCCATGTTGTTCGACGAACCCACCTCCGCCCTCGACCCGGAACTGGTGGGCGATGTGCTGGCGGTGATGCGCACCTTGGCCGACGAAGGCATGACTATGATTGTGGTCACCCACGAAATGGGCTTTGCCCGCGAAGTCGCCGACCGCGTGTGTTTCCTGCATGGCGGTTACATCGTCGAAAGTGGTGCGGCGGAACAGGTGCTGGGCAATCCGCAGCATCCGCGTACCCAGGATTTCCTGCGGCGGGTGCTGCACCCCACTGGCGATACGCGGAGCCTGTCATGAAGTCATTGTGGTCCGCGACGGCGCCCTCGGTGGTGCCGACACCTGCGTTGAGGGAGTCGATGAAGGTGGATGTGGCGATTGTCGGGGCGGGATACACCGGCTTGTCGACCGCACTGCACTTGGCCGAGTGTGGTGTCAGCGTGTGCGTGCTGGAAGCCAATGAGCCCGGCTGGGGGGCATCTGGACGCAATGGTGGGCAGGTCAATCCCACGCTCAAATACGACCCCGAGCAACTGGTGCAGATGTTCGGGCCGGAGCGCGCCGAACCGTTGATCTCGACCGTGTCGAGTTCAGCAGACCTGGTGTTCAAGCTGATCGAAAAGCACGGCATTGATTGCGCGCCGGTACGCAAGGGCTGGATGCAGGTGTCATACACCGAAAAAGGCGTCGCCGGGCTGCACGCGCGAGCGGATCAGTGGGCGCGGCGCGGTGTGCCGGTGCAGCGTCTGGATGCGTCGACGGTGGCGTCACGCATGGGCAGTGACGCATTTGCCGGCGGCTGGCTGGATGGTCGTGCAGGGGCGATTCAACCGTTGGCGTATGCCCGTGGATTGGTGGGCGCGGCATTGGCGGCGGGTGTACGCATTCATGGGCAGAGCGCGGTGACAGACTTGCGGCGCCAGGGAGCGGGCTGGCAATTGCAGACGGCTTCGGGTGCACGGGTCATGGCCGATCAAGTCGTGCTGGCCACCAACGGCTACAGCGGCAACCTGTGGCCGGGCATGGCGCAGAGCGTCCTTGCGGCAAACAGCTTTATCGTCGCTACCACACCGTTGAGTGGCAGCGTCGCCGAGCGCATCCTGCCGGGCCAGGAAACCGTCTCCACCGCGCAAAGGCTGCTGCTGTACTTTCGCAAGGACAGCCATGGGCGCTTGTTGATGGGCGGCCGCGGACTGTTCAACGACCCCACTTCACCGACAGATTTCGCCCACCTGGAACGCTCGCTGGCGCTGCTGTTTCCGCAGTTGGGGCCACTGCAGTTCGAGTATCGCTGGGCCGGACGTATCGCGATCACGCGGGACTTCATGCCCCACGTTCACCAGCCCGCGCCGGGTTTAACGTTGGCACTGGGCTGCAATGGGCGCGGGATCGCACTGTGTACCAGCCTGGGGCAACAGTTGGCGGGCAAGTTGTGTGACAGCCAGGCGGAGTTCGCCTACCCGGTGACACCGTTGCAACGGCTACCGATGCATGGGTTGCAGCGTTTCTACATCGGGGCGGGGGTGGCGTGGTATAGCCTGTTGGACCGGTTGAACATCGTTTGAATCGCTAAACACTCTAAAGAGCTGTCAACACTCACAGGTTACTGAACCGACGCACCCTGCTAGCCTGAGCCAGTCGAACTCAATCCTCGTCTGGCTCACGCCTTTACCATGTGCGAAAGGAATCGTCCATGAACCCACAAACACACGCCGACAGCCTCCCCGCGCGCTTGGTCGGGTTGGTGTACAGCATCGCTTGCTACGTGGTTTTCCTACTCACCTTTTTATACCTGATGGGGTTCTTGGGCAGCGTCGTGGTGCCCAAGAACATCAACGCGGGGCGACTTATCGACTGGCCTCTGGCAACGTTGATCAACGGTTTGCTGATCATCCTGTTTGGTCTACAGCACAGTGTCATGGCGCGTAAACGCTTCAAGAGCAGGTTGACTGCACTCATTCCGACGGCGGCTGAACGCTCCACCTATGTGTTGTTCAGCAGTCTGGTACTGGGGGTGATGTTCTGGCTGTGGCACCCCATCACCTATCAGGTATGGCATATCGAAACAGCCTGGGCGAGGGCTTTGATAACGGGGCTGTTCTGGGCGGGGTGGGCCATTGTGTTATTGGCGACGCTGTTGATCAGCCACTTCGAACTCTTCGGGCTCAAGCAAGCGATTGACCGCTGGCGCGACACAGCGCAACACGCGCCAGTGTTCAGGACCCCGCTGCTCTATAAGATCATTCGTCACCCGCTGTATCTTGGGTTCCTGATTGCCTTTTGGGCTACGCCGGACATGACGGTCGGTCATTTACAGTTTGCGATGGGGCTGACGGTCTATCTCTTTATCGGCACCTACTTTGAAGAGAAGGATCTGACGGTGTTGTTTGGAGACAGGTATCGCGAGTATCAGGGAGAGGTCAGCATGATTTTTCCGATGCCGAAGAGACGTTCAAAATGAAGCAACGCAGATACTGAACAGGTCCCCGCCACAGGGGGAGAGAGTTCGCTCCCACGCAGAGTGAACTGACCCCACAAAGTTGGACGTTTACCCATCTATGCCTGAGCGGCCTGAGTGCTGCCATCCGACGCGATCTAAAACACCGACCACCCAATCCGCTCACTCAACAACTCCAATGCCTTCATCCCCGCCAGCGAGTTCCCCGCCGCGTTCAACTCCGGTGACCACACGCACACCGTAAACTGCCCCGGCACCACGGCGACAATCCCGCCGCCTACCCCGCTCTTGCCCGGCAACCCCACGCGATAGGCAAAATTTCCCGCTTCATCATAGAGCCCGCTGGTGGCCATGATCGAGTTGACCTGCTTGGTCTGGCGCGCGGTGAGGACCTGCTCGCCGCTGTGGGCGCTCACGCCTTCGTTGGCCAGGAAACTGAAGGCCCGGGCCAAATCCAGGCAGCTCATTTGCAGCGCGCAATAATTGAAATAGCTGTGCAGCACCGCATCGACATCGTTGTGAAAGTTGCCGAACGACTTCATCAGGTAGGCCATGGCCGCGTTGCGCGCGCCGTGTTGGGCTTCGGACTCGGCGACGACGCTGTTGACCAGGATCTGCGGGTTGCCGGACAGACGCCGCACAAAGTCGCGCATCGACAAAATCGGCACGGCGAAGCGCGATTGGTTGATGTCGCAGATCACTAGCGCGCCGGCATTGATGAACGGATTACGCGGGCGGCCGCGTTCGAACTCCAGTTGCACCATGGAGTTGAACGGCTGCCCCGAAGGTTCGTGGCCCAGGCGTTCCCAGATGGTTTCGCCGCCGTGGTCGATGGCCTGCACCAGGCTGAACACTTTGGAGATGCTCTGCACCGAGAACAGCGTATCGGCATCACCGGCGCAGTAGGCCGCACCATCGTTGCCGTAAACGGCGATGCCGAGTTGGTTGGCGGGCACATCGGCAAGTGCGGGGATGTAGTCGGCGACTTTGCCGAGGCCGATCAGGGGGCGCACTTCGTCGAGGATCGACGAGAGCATCGCCTGCATGTCTTGTCCTGTCATCTGTGTTTGAATCACTGGCAAACGGGTCGCGGAGGATACTTCAATGCGCCCGAAAGCCCCACACAATCTCGACCACCCGTTCGGCGATCACCAGGTAGACAAGGATCAACAATAACTGCAGCGCCAGGTGATAACGCAGCTTGGCGAGCCGGCGAATACCGTCGCTGATATTCAGGAGCATCAACAGCGTCGACAGGATGATCAGGCCCCAGCCGGCCACGCTGGAGGCAAACACCCCGATAAACAAGTCACGCTGACCCAGCAACGTATTCGTCCCCGCCGCAAACAGCAGTGCACACACCAGCAAGTTTTTCACGTTGTCGAAGATCTGCGTGCTCAGATCGTTTTCCAACAACGCCATATACCGCTTCCATAACGTGCGCATGGCCAGTACCGGGTAGGGATCGCTCGTCAATCAAAGTAGTCCAAATGCCCGTACACTGCACCGTTGCGCTTACTCCATGAGGACTTTTGCATGAAATTGATGATCGGCCTGGCCGCCCTGCTGTTGGTATCGGCTTGCACCACGACCACGCCCACCACGCCCCCCGCCCAAGACTCCGCCGCGTCAACATGCCTGGCCGGCGGCGGCACGATGAAGCAAGTCGGCAAGTTGCAGACCTGGAAGTGCATCACGCCGTACAGGGACGCGGGCAAGGCGTGCACCGATTCGAGCCAGTGCGAGGGTGAGTGCCAGACCAGCGTGACCACGCAAACAGGCACCACACCGATCAGCGGCACCTGCCAGGTGGATAACAGCCACTTCGGCTGCTCGGCGACGGTGGAGAAAGGCAAGCTGGGGCGGGCGATCTGCGTGGACTGAGCCATATCCCCCTGTAGGAGCGGTTAGAAGTGCGCCACATCCGACACCCGCTCATCCAGCACATCCCGCGCCAGTGCCCAGGCGCTTTCCCTGGATTCCACCACCAGCAGCGGGTAGCCCCAGGCCTTGCCGAACATCGCGGCAAACGGCTTGAGCGCCAAGCGTTGCGCGGCGCTGGGCTCCACCTGAATCATGCCTTTGACGTAGGTGCGCAGCGCCTGTTTGTTTTTCTTCATCCAGATCGACGCGTGCTTGCGCTCCTCGTGGGAGTGCTCGTGGTTGTTTTCATCCACGGATTTCTCGTGCAGCAGCACGAAGGATTGCTGGCGGGCCAGCAGGCTTTCGAAGGTCAGGAAGGCATCTTCCGGCCCGCCCTCGTTGGGTGCATCGAAGACGATTTTCACCACTGGGAATGTTGAACTGTCGAGTCGCATGGCAAAGCCCCTTGAGTAGCCGTTGATGAGAGTGAATCTCATCATAAGGCTCAACCCGCTGGACGGCATTGCACAGAATAGCCAGAATGTTTCGCAATTCAGCCAAAACGTGAAGCCGTCATGCAACGCCACCGCCTTGATCATCGTGATCCCGCCAGAGTCAGGGACGCCGACCTGCTCCCGCGCGCCGTGGTGGCCGTGAACGCCACCAGCACGTCCGAGAGCTGGGAGCATGCCCCGCATTCCCATCGCAAGGGGCAGCTGATGTACACCCTGCGCGGGGTGATTCATTGCCAGATCGAGGCTGGCATCTGGATCGTGCCGCCCCAGTGCGCGCTGTGGATTCCCGGCGGCCTGCCCCATGCGGCGCGCGGTTCCGGCGAAGCGGAGGTGTATTGCCTGTTGATCGACCCGGACGCCGCCGGCGCCCTGCCCGCGCAATGTTGCACGCTGTCGGTGTCCGGCCTGTTGCATGAACTGATCAGCAAGGCCGTAAGCTTCCCGCAACTGTACGACGAGGACGGCGCACAGGGGCGCCTGATCCGCACACTGCTGGACGAGCTGGCCCAGGCGCCCATCGAGGACCTGCACCTGCCGATGCCCCGGGATCCGCGCTTGCGGCGCCTGGCCGACAGCCTGCTGGCCGACCCCGGCGACAAGACCACGCTCGGCCAATGGGCCATGCGCATCGGCATGAGCGAGCGCAGCATGACGCGCCTGTTGCTGGAAGAATTTGGCTTGAGTTTCGGCCGCTGGCGCCGGCAGTTGCATGTGATCCTGTCACTGCAACGCCTGGCCCGGGGCGACAGTGTGCAGCGGGTCGCCCTGGACCTGGGCTACGAGAACGCCAGCGGCTTCATCACCATGTTCCGCAAGGCGGTAGGCCAGCCGCCAGCACGTTACCTGGCAGATCGCGCCGGGGCGCCAACGGCCAACGCCGCGGCAACCATTGCGTTGCACGCGCTCCAGACGCCGGATCAGCGCTGAACCGGAATACGAATATCACCGCCGCGACACTGGGTTTTCACACTTTTGGGGCAGCCGGCAAAGCGCAGTTCCTTGCTCAGGCACACGCGCACTTCGGACAGCACCTTGCCCTTGCAGATCACCGCCATGCTGTGATCGCCCATGGCGGGGTTGCTCTGGCGGAACAACTGTTCGATGTCCCGTGCTTCAAGGTAATTGGGCACATTGAATGGCTGCAGTTGCTGCGGGATCTGCACCGTGGCCAGCGCCGCGTCGGTGGCGTCCAGGTAACGCGTGGGTCCCAGGCCGCTGCACGTACCGTGTTTGGCCCACTCATGCTTGAGCAATGCCTGGGTGGGAAACATCAGCGCGCCCTTGGCGATGTCTTCGGCCGACAGCCGCGATTGCGGGTCACACGACGCCGGCCACCCGCCTCGGGCATACTGCGGCCATAACCCGTGCAATACAAAGCCGTAGCCTTTACCCGTGCATTGCTCGTTGCTCGGGTGCGTCAGGCAGAACGTGGGCGACCACGACAGTGACAACACATAAAAATCAAAATCCCCTGCCGGGCGTTGTTCTCGTGGTGCGGCCATTGCGCTGGTGGCAATGACCAGCCACGCCATCATCCAGAATTTCATCCATCTGTTCCTTGAAAAAACACAACCCTATCGTACCTAGCCAGGATGATGGGGGTTACGCTGTAGCACCTTGTCGAGGATCCGATCGGTCTTCAACGCCTCGATTGCCTGTGAGGGGTGTTCGGCTTCCCCGCGAATATGGGCGTTCATGGCCAGCACATGATGCCACTGGATATGCGCGTGGCAAGGCACCTCCAGCACCTCGTCCACCTCGCCTTCAAGGCGCAGCGGCTGGTCTTCGAATACTGCAAACGTGATGCGCCCCTTACTGCCGATCAGCTCGACCTTGTCTTCGCGGCGGTCGGCGACAAAGTTCCAGCAGCCCATGCCCAGCGCGCCGGACGCGAACGTCCAGCAGGCGGTCACCGCATCCTCGGCGGCGTAGCGCCCGGCCTGTCGCGCGGTAAAGCCCGAGACCTCGACGATATCCCCGGCCAGGTACTGGAACAGATCAAACCCATGGCTGGCCAGGTCGGCAAAATAACCCCCACCGGCAATGAGCGGGTCGGTGCGCCAATTGGCGGCGCTGGCATCGTCGGCGCCCGGTGGCTTGCACAAGGTCCAGGTCAGGTGACGCAATTGGCCAATACGCCCGTCCTGCAGCCACTGGCGCACTTGCTGGAAACGCGGCAGTGAACGGCGGTAATACGAGACAAACAGATGCAGGCCGGCACGCTCGAAGGTGCGCTGCATCAATGCGCTTTGCTCGGCATTCAATGCCATCGGTTTTTCGACACAGCAATGCTTGCCCGCGGCGGCCACCATCAGGCTGTATTCCAGGTGGCTGTCGGGTGGCGTGGCGATGTACACCGCGTCCACTTCGGGATCGTTGATCAGGGCCTGGGCATCGGTGTAGAAGCGGGCAATCCCGTGGCGTGTCGCATAATCGCGCACAGCCTCTTCACGGCGCCCCATCACGGCGACCAGCGCCGAACCTGGCGCTTTGTAGAAAGCGGGTCCACTCTTTAACTCAGTGACACTGCCACAGCCGATCATGCCCCAGCGTACGGTGCTCATCTGCTCTCCTCGTCCGTTTTGATCAATCGGGCAGTATCCACAACCCCACGCGTCAGCGCCATAACCACTTAGCATGACAATTGCATTACACTTTTATGACATTCATCCCACTGCGGGGGCACAGACGATGAAAATAAGGGCCACGGTCATTTGCGAACACGAGGGGCATATCCTCTTCGTACGCAAGGCCAGATCGAAATGGGCGCTGCCGGGCGGCAAGGTCGAACGCAATGAGCGCCCGGTCGGCGCGGCGGAACGCGAACTGGAAGAAGAAACCGGATTGAACGTGGACGGCTTGCTGTACTTGCAGGAACTGAAGGCGCGCGACACCGTTCACCACGTGTTCGAAGCGTCAGTGGTGAACATCGCCGATGCAAAACCCTGCAATGAAATAATCGATTGCCAGTGGCACCCTTATGGCGCCATGGATGAACTGGACACCACCGACGCCACCCGGCACATCGTTAAATCCTTCCTGCGTCGCCTGTAGTTCAGCGCTCTGCCCGCTCACCACAACAATCGCCACAAAGAAGCTCAAGCCCCTGGCTGCAGTAGCAACGCCACCAGCGCGCTCCACCCCGTCTGGTGGGACGCGCCCAGTCCGCGCCCGGTTTCCCCGTGGAAATACTCGTGGAACAACACCAGGTCGCGGCTGGCCGGGTCAGCTTCCAGCTGGGCGTACCCTGCCATCGACGGCCTTGAGCCATTTTCGTCGCGCAGAAACAGACGCGTCAGGCGCTGACTGAGGCTGTTGGCGACGTCCTCCAGGGAGGACAGGTAACCACTGCCGGCCGGGTACTCCACCGAGAAGTTGTCCGCGTAGTAGCGGTGAAACTCTCGCAACGACTCGATCAGCATGTAGTTGACCGGCATCCACAGCGGCCCGCGCCAGTTGGAATTCCCGCCATACAACCGCGAGTCGGATTCGCCGGGTTGGTAGCTCGCACACAGGGTGTTGCCGTTCATCTTCAACGCCAGCGGTTGTTCGGCGAACGCCTTGGACAGGGAGCGCACGCCAAACGCCGACAAGAACTCTTCGTCAGCCAACATGCGCCGCAACAAATCCTTGGTGCGCTCACCACGCAACAATGCCAGCAACAGGCGATTGCCCTGCCCCGGCTCGTTCCAGCGCGAGACCAATTTGGCCAGGTCCGGCCGGTGCTTCATAAACCCCAGCAAACGCTCGCGCAAACCTTCCAGGCCTTCATGCTCGCGCTGCTCCAGCACCAACACGGCAAACAGCGGCATCAGCCCGACGATCGAACGCAGGCGCACCGGCTCGTTCGCGCCGTCGGGCCGATGCAGCACGTCGTAGAAGAACAGGTCCTGCTCGTCCCACAGGCCTTCCGCGCTGTCGTCGACGCGATTGATGGCGCCGGCGATATACAGGAAGTGCTCGAAGAACTTCACGGCAATGTCGACGTACACGCCATTGCGCTTGGCCAGCTCCAGGGCGATGCGCATCAAGTCCAGCGCATAGGCCGCCACCCACGCCGTACCATCGGCCTGGTCCAGCTGGTAACCCGGTGGCAACGCGGCTGAGCGATCGAACAACGCGATATTGTCCAGCCCGAGGAAGCCGCCCTGGAACAGGTTGCGTCCCTCCGCGTCCTTACGGTTGACCCACCAGGAAAAATTCAGCAGCAGCTTGTGGAAAATTCGCTCAAGAAAATCCATATCGCCTACGCCAGTCAGCGCTTTGTCCTGCTGATAGACACGCCAACTGGCCCAGGCATGCACCGGCGGATTGGCGTCGTCGAAGCGCCATTCATAGGCCGGCAACTGGCCGTTGGGGTGCATGAAACGGTCCTTCACCAACAGCAACAGCTGTTGCTTGGCGTATCCCGGATCGATCAGCGCGATGGCCACCGCCTGGAAGCCCTGGTCCCATGAGGCGTACCACGGGTATTCCCAGGTATCAGGCATCGAGAGGATGTCGAAGTTGGACAGGTGCCGCCAATGGGTATTGCGGATATGCAGGCGCTCGGGCGGCGGCGCGGGTTGTGCCGGGTCGCCGTCGAGCCATTGGTTCACATCGAAATAATAGAGCTGCTTTGACCAGAGCAACCCGGCCAAGGCTTGACGCTGCACATTGCGCGCATCCTCATCGGCGATGTTGTGTTGCAAGGCGGCATAGAAGTCATCGGACTCCTGGCGGCGCTGTTCGAACAGCTTGCGGGCGTTGACCTGCGGTGCATCAACGGGGGCGAAACGCAGGTAGAGGGTTTTGTTTTCCAGGCCTGCCAGCTCAAGGATGAAGCGCGCCGCGACTTTTGTGCCGCGGTCACGGCGAATCGCCGATTGCACACCCGCCACCACGTAATCATTGATCCCGTCCTTGAACGGTCCCGGCGCCGGCTGCCCATTCAGCCGCGCAACGTTGGTCTCGTTCTCGCAAAACAACCACTCCACGCCGTCCTGGCCCCAGGCGCCGAGATGCCGATCAGGCAACTCAGGGTGGCGCGCCAGCACCTGTTCCCCGTCCATCGTCAATTGCGGCTTGGGCGCGTCGAAGGTCCAGCTCCAGTCATTGCGCGCCCAGAGTTGAGGCACTACCTGCACGCGCGTCGACTGCTCCGAACGGTTGCGCACAGTCACGCGCATGAAAATGTCGTCGGGCTGATGCTTGGCATATTCGACGCTGACATCGCAGTAACGGTTGTCTTCGAACACGCCGGTATCGAGGATCTCGTATTCGGCATCCGCCAGGCCACGGCGGGCGTTTTCGCTGATCAGGTCGTCATAGGGAAAGGCGGCATGCGGGTATTTGTAGAGCATGCGCATATAGGCATGGCTCGGTACGCCGTCGACGAAAAAATACAGTTCCTTGACGTCCTCACCGTGGTTGCCCTCGGCGTTATTGAGGCCGAACAAGCGCTCCTTGATGATCGCATCGCGCTCGTTCCACAGGGCCAGGCCCAGGCACCAGCGTTGCGCCTTGTCGCTGAATCCCGCCAAACCATCCTCGCCCCAGCGATAGGCACGGCTGCGCGCGTGTTCATGGGGGAAGTAAGTCCAGGCATCGCCATCGGCGCTGTAGTCTTCGCGCACCGTGCCCCATTGGCGTTCGCTTAAATAAGGGCCCCACTCGCGCCAACGTTCGGCATCCTGCTGCGCCAAGCGTTGGCCTTCGAGGGTTCCAAGTATCCGGTTGTCGGGTGTGGCCGTCATCGGGTCCTCCATCGCCTACCCAGTGAGAGGCAGTGTAGAGCCCAATGACGTCCGGGCGCACATGAAGACTTAGAAGATCGCGTAGGTGTAGTTGAAGATCAGGCGGGTTTGGTCCTGGTCGGCGGTGCCGGTGTTTTTACCGTGATAGGTGCCGGTACGGAAAGTCGTACCAAACCCTTTCAGCGGACCGGCCTGCACGACGTAGTCCAGGCGGAAGTCGGCTTCGTTTTCTTTCTGGTCAGGGCCACCGGCCACCTTCGACTTGATGTCCCTGCCGTCCAGGTAAGCCACGGACGCCTTCAGACCCGGCACATAGGCCTTGAAGTCATACGAGTACTGACCAAAGTTGACCTGCTCGCCCGCACGGGAGAACTGGCCGACCACGGCGTCGGTGAACAGGTAGAAGTCGCTGCCGCCGGCGCCTTGTGCGTGCGGGTCGGCCAGGCTGCCCTGGTTCACCCACACGAAGCCGCCGTCATCACCCACGCCTATGTGGCCAAGCATCAGGCTGCTGCCGCCCAACTGGTAGGTGAAGGCCGCACTGTAGGTTTTGTTGTCCACTTCGTTGGCGTGCTTGGCGTAGCCACCGTTGTTGTTGAACTGGTAACCGCTCTCGCCGTTCTTGCCGTCGCTGGAGCTGTCGAAGTAGCGCAGGTCGGTCTTGAACGACTGATCATTGCCCAGCGGCAGCACGTGGACCAGGCCGAAGTAGTTCTGTTTGTAGAAGTCCTGCAGTTGCGCGTAGTAGTACTGCAACGTCAGGTTTTTCGCGATCACGTTGTCGGAAGAACCAAACGGTTTGTAGTCCACCCCACCGAATTTGAAGCTGTCGCTGTCGCGGGTACCGCCTGCCACGCTCAAGCCCGTGGAGTTGCTGGAAGCACGGCCTTCGGCGCGGTTCAGTTCACCGCCGGTGAAGGTGACATTGGGGATGTCATTGGAGGTGAGGATGCCGCCGTCAAAGGTCTGCGGAGCCACGCGACTGTCGTTGGAAACCAGGATCGGCAACACCGGCGCCAAGCCGCCACCGACATGCAATTCGGTCTGGGAAATGCGGAACTTCACGTTGCCCGCCGCGCGACCGAAGGAATCCGCAGGCTCGGTGCCGTTGTTCTTGGTCGGGAAGAAGCTGTTGCCGTTGCCCGAGAGGCCCGCGCCCGCCGTGTGGCCATCACCGCCATCCAGACGCAGCGCGCCGAAAGCCATGACGTCAAAGCCCAAGCCGATGGAGCCTTGGGTGAAACCGGATTTGTAGTCAAAACGCAGCGCGGTTGCGGCTTCGCGCAGGTCGTTGTTGGTCCCCGAGCGGTTATCCGCGCTGTAGTACATGGTCCGCGAACTGATGGCCGCATGACTGTCTTCCAAGAAGCCGCTGTGACCGTTGCCGGTGCCCAGCGAACCGAGCCCGAAATCATCAGCGAACGCCTGTTGTGCAAGAACGGCGGCGGTGATCGACAACGCCAGTGTAGAAATTTTCATTAACGACAGCCCCTAAACATTTTTTTATGTGTCTGGTGTGCATAACGGCGTTTTCATCCTTGCAAACGTGACGATTCTTTCATGCCGACCAGGGCGGAATCCGTGAAGAATTAGTTAGGAAAGCCGCCGTTAAATGAAATTTCTCACGGGCTGTTTTTTGTCATATTCACGTCATCTCATTCATTTGCAGAATGAAGTCCTGAGGAATCTTCGTTTGCAAGGGTGCTTTGCGCTCAACAAAATCCAGGCCAAGGCCACCTCTACCGCTATAGCCATCAGGAATTTTTCTATGCCCAGCACCGCACATGTCAGCCCCGACCAAATCCGTAGGGGCTTTTCCAAGGCCATGTCCGACATGTACCGAGATGAAGTTCCCTTGTATGGCGCCCTGATGGAGCTGGTGGCCGAAACCAATGCCCACGTACTCGACACCCAGCCGCAGCTGGCGCAGCAGCTGCAACGCACCGGCGAAATACAGCGCCTGGACATGGAACGCCACGGCGCGATCCGCCTGGGCACCGCGGCAGAGCTGGCGACCATCAGCCGCCTGTTTGCCGTAATGGGCATGCAACCGGTGGGCTACTACGACCTGACACCGGCCGGCGTACCGGTGCACTCCACCGCGTTTCGCGCCGTGCATGAACAGGCGTTGCAAACCAGCCCGTTTCGGGTATTTACCTCATTGCTGCGCCTGGAACTGATCGAAAATCCCGACCTGCGCGCCTTCGCCGAAACCGCGCTGGCCAAGCGCTCGATCTTCACCCCTGGCGCCCTGACGCTGATCGAACAAGCGGAAAAGGACGGCGGCCTCAACGCCGAGGACGCCGATGAGTTTATCCGCCAGGCCCTGGAAACCTTCCGCTGGCACCACACCGCCACCGTCACCGGCGCGCAGTACCAGCAACTGAGCGACCAGCACCGCCTGATCGCCGACGTGGTCGCCTTCAAAGGCCCGCATATCAACCACCTGACCCCGCGCACCCTGGACATCGACCAGGTCCAGGCCGCCATGCCCGGCAAAGGCATCACCCCCAAGGCTGTGATCGAAGGCCCACCGCGCCGGCATTGCCCGATCCTGCTGCGCCAGACCAGCTTCAAGGCCCTCGACGAACCCATCGCCTTTACCGACGCTCAAGGCAGCCACAGTGCGCGCTTTGGCGAAATCGAACAGCGCGGCGTGGCGCTCACCCCCAAAGGCCGCGCGCTGTACGACCAGTTGCTGAACGCCGCGCGCGACGAATTGGGCGCCTTTCCCAATGAGGGCAACGCTGCACGTTATGTCGAATTGATGGAACGGCATTTCCAGGCGTTCCCGGATAACCACGCACAGATGCGCGAACAGGGCTTGGCCTACTTCCGCTACTTCGCCACCGAACAAGGTTTGGCGGCGCGCGGCACTGCCGCTCAACCGCGCACACTGGAAGCGCTGGTCGAGGCCGGCCACATCGATGTGGAGCCGTTGGTGTATGAGGATTTCCTACCGGTGAGTGCGGCGGGGATTTTTCAGTCGAACCTGGGGGATGCAGCCCAGAGTCACTACGCGGCCAACTCGAATCGGGCCGAGTTTGAAAAGGCGCTAGGACGTCGGACGATTGATGAATTGAAGCTGTATGGCGAGACGCAGCAACGCTCTATCGATGAATGCACAAAGGCACTGCTGGCCTGAAATGAAGTGCCCACCCGACTCACCAGCACAATCCTTGCGCCGCAACAGTCCCCAGAGCCGGGTGGGCGGTCGGCATGATAGGCAGAGAGAAGCATCCTGTCCCCCAGACAATTCTGAACAAATATGTCCGTCCCTGCTGTAGGAGCAAGCTTGCTCCTACAGGGGAGGCGTTTTGGTTTACCCCAGCTTTGCGACAATGTCGTCTTTGATCAACAGCCGCTTCTTCTTCAGCTTCTCCACATCCTCATCGCTGGCGCTTGCCGATTCTGCCTTCAGCACCTCCTTATCAGCGTCATCGTATTGAGTGAGCAGCGAGTCCAGGCGTTTATCGCTCGCCCTGCGTTCGTGAACGACTTCCTTGCTCAACCCCAAGTCCTGATACAGGTCGTGTTTCACTGGCATGGCGTACCTCCGCAAGTTGATCAATGGCTTACGCCCTAGAAGCTAGACCATTGCGAGGGGTCTTGTCATGTCCGGGGTCAATACAGCCCCGTTCGTCGCAGCGCGGGCGTTTGGATCAAACCTTTGCCGCCCCCTGCCCTCCACTCTAGATAGCCAACCGAGGGAGACCGGTTTCATGACTCATGCTGCCACTGATATCGACACCCAATGCATCAACACCCTTCGCACCTTGGCCATGGACGCCGTGCAGAAGGCCAATTCCGGCCATCCGGGCACGCCCATGGGCCTGGCACCGGTGGGGTATACGTTGTGGAGCCGCTTCCTGCGCTATCATCCCCAGCATCCCGACTGGCCCAGCCGTGACCGTTTTGTGTTGTCCGTTGGTCATGCCTCGATGCTGCTGTATTCGCTGCTGCACCTGGCCGGCGTAGTGGAATTGGATGCCAACGGCGAGCGCACCGGCCAACCCGCGGTCAGCCTGGACGATATCAAGCAATTTCGACAAGCCGGCTCCAAGACCCCCGGCCACCCCGAATACCGCATGACCACTGGCGTGGAGACCACCACGGGCCCGCTCGGCCAGGGCTGTGCCAACAGTGTCGGCATGGCCATGGCCGAGCGCTGGCTGGCCAAGCGCTTCAACCGCGAAGAAAAAACCTTGTTCGACTACAACGTCTATACCCTGTGCGGCGACGGCGACATGATGGAAGGCATCAGCGGTGAAGCCGCGTCCTTGGCCGGTCACTTGAAGCTGGAAAAGCTGTGCTGGATCTATGACAACAACACCATCAGCATTGAAGGCCACACTGAACTTGCGTTCAGCGAAGACGTGATCCAGCGCTTCCAGGCGTATGGTTGGCACACCCTGCACGTTACCGATGCCAACGACTTGCAAGCCCTGAGCAATGCCTTGGAAGCCTTTCATTGCAATCGTGGCGCACCCACGCTGATTGTGGTCGACAGCGTGATCGGCTATGGCTCACCGCACAAACACAACACGGCCGCCGCCCATGGCGAGCCCTTGGGCGAAGAGGAAATTCGCCTGACCAAGTCGGCGTATGGCTGGCCCGAGGACTCGAGCTTCCTGGTCCCCGAAGCAGCACGCGCGCAATTGCGTGATGCCCTGCTTGAACGCAGCGAGCCCCTGTATGAAAAATGGACCGAACACCTGTCCTTGCTGGAGCAGTTCGAACCGGAATTGGCCGATGAATTGAGACGTATGCGTGCCGGGGAAATGCCGGAACACTGGCAGAAGCACCTGCCGGACTTCGATACCGACCCCAAGGGCATCGCCAGCCGCGCCGCTGGCGGCGAGGTGCTGAATGCGTTCGCCGAACAGGTCCCCTGGCTGCTGGGCGGTTCGGCGGACTTGTCACCGTCGACCAAGACCAACCTTACCTTTGACGGTGCCGGGCGTTTCAGTGCCGACGACTACAGCGGGCGCAACCTGCACTTCGGCATTCGTGAGCACGCCATGGGCGCGATCGCCAACGGGCTGGCGCTGTCCTACCTGCGGCCATACACCTCGACGTTCCTGGTGTTCAGCGACTACATGAAACCGCCGATCCGCCTGGCGGCGATCATGGAGTTGCCGGTGGTGTTCGTGTTTACCCATGACTCGATTGGCGTGGGTGAAGATGGGCCGACGCACCAGCCGATCGAACACCTTACGCAGTTGCGCGCCACGCCGGGACTGCTGACCCTGCGGCCGGGCGATGCGAATGAAACCCTGGAGCTGTGGAAGGTTGCCCTGGCGCAAACCCATCGGCCGAGTTGCGTGGTGTTGTCGCGTCAGCCGTTACCGACGCTGGACCGTACAAAGTACGCAGCGGCGTCCGGGGCGGCCAAGGGGGCTTACGTGCTGGCCGCTGCCGACCATCCCAAGGTCTTGCTGTTGGCGACCGGCAGCGAAGTCGGCCTGGCCGTAGCGGCCTATGAGCAGCTGAAGACCGAAGGGATTGCCGCGCAAGTGGTGTCCATGCCCAGCTGGGAATTGTTTGAAGACCAGGACCAGGCCTATCGCGACAGTGTGCTGCCGCCGGCGGTGAAGGCGCGGGTCGTGGTGGAACAGGCAGGCCCATTGGGCTGGGACCGTTATGTAGGCCAGACCGGCGCCAAGGTGGTGATGAACAGCTTCGGTGCGTCCGCGCCGTTGGCCAAGTTGCAGGAGAAGTTCGGGTTTACCGTGGAGAATGTGGTGAGGCAGGCCAAGCAGCAAATCCAACAGACCTGACAGCTTTTGTATAGGCGCCGGGCTTGTCGGCAAGCCCCGCGCCTACACAGGTTTAGAGTGCTTTCGCCAGGAAGGCGGCAGTCCGGCTTTTCTTGCTCTTCGCAACTTTTTGCGGCGTACCACTGGCCACCACCGCCCCGCCCAAATCCCCTGCCCCCGGCCCGATATCTATCACCCAATCACTCTGCGCCACCACGCGCATCTCATGCTCCACCACAACCACCGTATGCCCCGCATCCACCAAGTGATTCAACTGGCTGAGCAAGCGGTCCACATCCCGTGGATGCAGGCCTGTAGTCGGCTCATCCAGCACGTACAAGGTCGCGCCCCGCGCATTGCGTTGCAGCTCGGTCGCCAGTTTGATGCGCTGCGCTTCACCGCCCGACAGCTCGGTGGCCGGTTGGCCCAGACGCAGGTAGCCCAGGCCGATATCCCGCAGCACCTGCAACGAGCGCTGCACGCTCGGTTGTTCGGCAAACACTTCGACCGCCTGCTCGACCGTCAGCCCCAACACTTGGGCGATGGTCAAACCTTGCCATTTGACCGCCAAGGTCTCGGGGTTGTAGCGCGCCCCATGACAGGTCGGGCATGGCGCGTACACACTGGGCATGAACAGCAACTCGACACTGACAAACCCTTCCCCTTCGCAGTTCGGGCATCGCCCCTTGGCGACGTTGAACGAGAATTGCCCGGCATCGTAGTGCCGTTTCTTCGCCGCCGGTGTAGCCGCGAACAGCTTGCGCACATTGTCGAACAGCCCGGTATAGGTCGCCAGGTTCGAACGTGGAGTGCGGCCGATGGGTTTCTGGTCTACCTGCACCAGGCGGCGGATGTGCTCCAGACCGGCGTGGATGTGCCCGCCGCTGGTTTGCGGCGCATCGTCTTCCAGGCTTGGTTCTTCGTCATTTTCCACCACGCGCCCTAAACCGGCGCTCACCAGTTCCAGCAGCGCCTGGCTGACCAGGCTGGACTTGCCCGACCCGGAAATCCCGGTGACCGCCGTGAAGCAGCCCAGCGGGAAATCGACATTCAGGTCCTTGAGATTATTACGCGTCACACCTTGCAGTGTCAGCCAACCGAGGGGATCACGGCGCTCTTGCTTGGAGACACGCTTTTCAGCGAACAGATAGGCGCGGGTCTGCGACGCCTGCACCTGTGCCAGCCCCGCAGGCGGGCCGCTGTACAGCACCTGGCCGCCATGTTCGCCGGCCGCCGGGCCAACGTCGATCAGCCAGTCGGCGCGGCGCATGGTTTCCAGGTCATGCTCCACCACAAACAATGAATTGCCCGCCGCTTTCAAACGGTCCAGTGCGGTGAACAGTGCCTCGCCATCCGCTGGATGCAAGCCTGCCGAAGGCTCATCCAGCACATAGATCACGCCGAACAACTGCGAGCCCAATTGCGTGGCCAGGCGCAGACGCTGCAACTCGCCGGACGACAAGGTTGGCGTGCTGCGCTCCAGGGACAGATAACCCAGGCCCAACTCGGTCAAGGTGCTGACCCGCTCCAGCAAGTCTTGGGCAATACGCTGAGCGGCGAGGCGTTTTTCCACCGAGAGTTTCATCGTGTCCTGCCCCGCCGCCACTGGCCGCAGTAACTCGGCCAATTGCGCCAATGACAACTGTGACAACTCACCTATGTCCACCCCGGCAAACTTCACCGACAGCGCAGCCTTGGTCAGGCGTTTGCCCTCGCACAACGGGCAGGCGCTGCCCTGCATGAACTGTGACACGCGCTTCTTCATCAGCGCGCTCTGGGTGTGGGCGAAGGTGTGCAGGATGTAACGCCGGGCGCCCATGAAGGTGCCCTGATAGCTCGGCTCCAGTTTGCGTTTCAGCGCATCGCGGGTCTGCTCCGGGGTAAAGCCGGCATAGACCGGTACGGTGGGAGTTTCTTCGGTGAACAGGATCCAGTCGCGCTGTTTTTTCGGCAGGTCGCGCCAGGGGATATCCACGTCGTAGCCAAGGGTCACCAGAATGTCCCGCTGGTTCTGGCCTTGCCACGCCAACGGCCAGGATGCCACCGCGCGCTGGCGGATGGTCAGCGAGGGGTCCGGCACCATCAGTGCTTCGGTCACTTCATACACACGGCCCAAGCCATGGCATTGCGGGCACGCGCCCTGGGGCAGGTTCGGCGAGAAGTCCTCGGCGTACAGCATCGGCTGTCCCGGCGGATAACTGCCGGCGCGGGAATACAACATGCGGATCAGGCTCGACAACGTCGTCA
Organism: Pseudomonas sp. H3_E07; assembly: GCF_054668895.1. Taxonomy (NCBI): domain Bacteria; kingdom Pseudomonadati; phylum Pseudomonadota; class Gammaproteobacteria; order Pseudomonadales; family Pseudomonadaceae; genus Pseudomonas; species Pseudomonas sp. H3_E07. Next base: position 5,468,157 of record NZ_CP162795.1, on the reverse strand, counting down.
CGCTGCCCACTGATGAGCGCGCGCTCGGCGTACCGCGCTGCTGTTGCAGGGCCACGGCGGGCGGCAGGCCTTCGATGCTGTCCACGTCCGGCACGCCCACCTGGTCGATCAGCCGTCGGGCATACGGCGCCACCGACTCGAAATAACGCCGCTGCGCTTCGGCATACACCGTGGAAAACGCCAGGGACGACTTGCCGGAACCCGACACGCCGGTGAACACCACCAAGGCATCCCGGGGAATATCCACATCAACATTCCGCAGGTTGTGTTCGCGGGCGCCACGCACACGGACGAAACCGGTTTGCTGGGCAGTGATTGCAGGCGTGTTGCGCTGTGAAGTCATGGACAACCTTGTCGGGCGGTGAGCACGCTGCGCACCCGTTGCGTCAGCGCTTCGGGGCTGTAGGGCTTGCTCAGCAGATGAATATCGGCGCTCAGCAGATGATTGCTGGAGAGAATGTCACGGGTGTGGCCGGAGGTGAACAGGACTGCCACCGGCGGGTTTTGCGCACGCGCCCAGTTGGCCAGGTCGGTGCTTTTGACGCGGCCGGGCATGACCACATCGGTGAAAATCAGCTCCGGCTGCAAACCGGCTTGTAGCTTGAGCATGGCCTGGTCACCGTCATCGGCCGTGAGCACGGTGTAGCCGGACTGTTCGAGTAACTCGACGACGGTCAGGCGCACGCCTTCATTGTCCTCGACCACCAGGATGGTTTCCTGGCCGCTACTAAGGGGGAGTTGGTCGATATGCACATCGAGGCTTTCCGGCTCCAGGCTGTGAGGGAAATACATCTGCACCACCGAGCCTTTGCCCTCCTCGCTCCACATCTCCACATGCCCGCCACTCTGGCGCACAAAGCCGAACACCATGCTCAGGCCCAGGCCGGTGCCATGGCCTTCGCGCTTGGTGGTAAAGAAGGGTTCGAACGCACGTTTCAACGTGGACTCGGACATACCCACACCGGTGTCGATGACCGCCAGGCGCACATATTCGCCCGGCTTGATGCCTTTACCCGCGCAATCGTCCGGATTAAGGATGATGTTCTCGCCGGTGATACGAATCACGCCCTCGCCGTTCATGGCGTCCCGGGCATTGATCGCCAGGTTGAGCAGTGCATTTTCCAGTTGGTTGCGGTCGACGTTGATAAACCACGAGTCCTGGGGCAGTTGCACATCGATATGGATGGTTTCCCCCAGCGCCCGTTGCAGCAGCTCGCCGAGGCCTGCGTAGATACGTTGCGGGTTGTAGACCGCCGGTGACAAAGGTTGGCGACGGGCAAACGCAAGCAATTGCGATGACAGCTTGGACCCGCGCTCCACCGCCGCAATGGCCGCGGCGACACGGCGCTGCACCTGGGCGTTGTCCGGTTCGTGGCGGGCCAGCAAATGCAGGTTGCCGGCGATCACTTGCAGCAGGTTGTTGAAGTCGTGGGCCACACCGCCGGTCAGGCCGCCGATGGCTTCGAGTTTCTGTGACTGACGCAGTTGGTCCTCGGCGGCCGAGCGCGCCTGCACTTCAGCGGCGACTCGTTGCTCCAGGTTGTGCGTGAGCTCCTGGCGCACCTGTTCGGATTTCACCAGCTCGGTGGTCTCCACCACAATCGCCAACACCCCCGCCGGTTGCTGGTTGTCGCCGGCGACGGGGCTGTAATACAGGTCCAGCCATACGGTTTCTGGCTTGCCGTTGCGCAACAGCACCAGGTCCTTGTTGTTGAATGACAGCGTGCCGCCTGCCAGGCAAGTGTCCACCACGTGACGGTTGAACTCGGCGACTTCCGGCCACCCCAGTTCTACCGGCGTTCCCAGCAAGTACGGGTGGCGACCACCGGCAAAGACCGAATAGCTGTCGTTGTAGATCATGTACCCCCATTGCCCCCACAGCATCACCATGGGCACGGGTGATGCCAGCATCATCTGCACGGTGCAGGTCAGGCTGGTGGACCATTTGTCGATAGGGCCCAGGTCGGTGGTTGCCCAATCGAAAGCGCGGATTCGCTGGGCCATTTCACCGGCCCAACCTTCACAGCCATGAGGGTTGGATAAAAATTGCATCATTGAACTCTGCGCAAAGAAAAGACAGCTGCGAAATTTGGAGCGCGTCAGAAGCTGATGGTTTCATCTTATATAACTTAGGGAGGAATGCCCGCAGAAACCACAGCCCCTAATGAAAATCCCGGCTGCGCACAGTGATGCCTTCCAGCAACGGCGTCAGGTCGGTGAGGCGCCCGGCGATCAGGTGCCGCACTTCACCCACCGCTTCCCAGCGCCCATCCACTTTCATCAGACGCGAGCCCACCAACGCCTGGCGTTGACGCTCAGCCAGATCGCGCCAAACCACCACATTGAGATTGCCGAATTCATCCTCCAGCGTGACAAAAGTCACCCCACTGGCTGTGCCGGGACGCTGACGACCGGTGACCAGGCCGGCAACGCTGACGTTGCGCCCATGCTCCACCGCCATCAGCTCCTGGGAACTGCGGCAGCGTCGCTTGCGCAGTTCCGCACGCAACAACGCCAACGGATGCGGGCCCAGGGTGGTGCCGATCGTGGCATAGTCGGCGTGCAAATCCTCACCCACCGTGGGCGACGGCAACTCCACCACGGCTTCGTCCGGACTCGGCAGGCCGGCAAACAGCCCGAGTTGCTTGTGTACACCGGCGACCTCCCAGCGCGCCTTGTGCCGGTTGCCCGCCAGGGCGCGCAAAGCACCCGCATCCGCCAGCAGTGCCTGGGCGCGTGCATCCAGCCCGGCACGATCGTCCAGGTCGGCAATATCGCTGAATGCCCGGCGGTGGCGTGCGGCTTCGATGCGCCGCGCGTCCTCTTCGCGAAACCCCGAGATCATGCGCAAGCCCATGCGAATCGCCGGCTGTGCCCCGTCGATCGGCTCCAGGCTGCAATCCCAGTCGCTGGCCTGCACGTCGACTGGCCGGATCTGCAAGCGATGGCGCCGTGCGTCCTGCAGGATCTGGTCCGGGCTGTAGAACCCCATGGGCCAGCTGTTGATCAGCGCACAGGCGAAGGCCGCCGGCTCATGGCACTTGAGCCAGCAACTGGCGTAGGTCAGCAAGGCGAAACTGGCCGCGTGGGATTCGGGGAAGCCATAACTGCCAAACCCCTTGATCTGCTCGAAGATCTGCGCGGCAAAAGCTTCGCTGTAACCGTTTTTCAGCATGCCGGTGCTCAGGCGTTCCTGGTGCGGTTCCAGGCCACCGTGGCGTTTCCAGGCGGCCATGGAGCGGCGCAACTGGTCGGCCTCGCCTGGGCCGTAGTCGGCGGCGACCATGGCGATCTGCATCACCTGCTCCTGGAACAGCGGGATGCCCAGGGTACGTTCCAGCACAACTTTGAGTTCCGGCGAAGGATAAGTGGTTTCCTCCTCCTTGTTCCGCCGCCGCAAGTACGGGTGCACCATGCCACCCTGGATCGGCCCAGGTCGCACGATGGCGACCTCGATCACCAGGTCGTAGAACTTCTGCGGCTTGAGCCTGGGCAACATCGACATCTGCGCCCGCGACTCGATCTGGAATACGCCGATGGTATCGGCCTTGCTGATCATCGCGTAAGTGGCCGGGTCTTCCTTGGGGATGGTTGCCAAGGCCAGGTCCCGGTTGCGATGGCGGCGCAGCAAGTCGAAACAGCGACGGATTGCGCTGAGCATGCCCAGGGCGAGGATATCCACCTTGAGCAAGCCGACGGCATCGAGGTCGTCCTTGTCCCACTGAATGATGGTGCGCTCGGCCATGGCGGCATTTTCCACCGGCACCAGGGTGTCCAGCGGGTATTCGGAAATCACGAAGCCACCCGGGTGCTGGGAAAGGTGCCGGGGAAAGCCGATCAATTGCTGGGTCAGCGTGAGCACGCGGCGCAGGATCGGGCTGTCGGGGTCGAAGCCGCCTTCACGCAGGCGATCCAGCGGGGGCGCTGCGTCACTCCAGCGCCCGCAGCAGTCGGCCAGGGCGTTGATCTGGTCCGGCGGCAGCCCCAGGGCCTTGGCCACATCGCGCACCGCGCCGGACGCGTGGTAACTGCTGACCACCGCCGTCAGCGCCGCTCGGGTACGACCGTAACGCTGGAACACGTACTGCAGCACCTCTTCGCGGCGTTCATGTTCGAAGTCCACGTCGATATCCGGCGGTTCATTGCGCTCCCTTGAAAGGAAGCGTTCGAACAACATGCTGGTCAGGCTCGGGTCGATCTCGGTGATGCCCAGGGCATAACACACCGCCGAGTTCGCCGCCGAGCCGCGCCCCTGGCACAGGATCGACCGGCTGCGGGCGAACTGCACAATGTCGTGCACCGTAAGGAAGTAACTTTCGTAGCCCAGCTCGCTGATCAACTCCAGCTCGCTGTTGATCTGCTGCGCGGTCTTGGCGTCGACCCCTTGCGGCCAACGTTTGGCGATGCCTTCTTCGGTCACGGCGCGTAGCCAGGATTGGGCGTTGTGGCCAGCGGGCACCAGTTCGCGCGGGTAGTGATAACGCAATTGGCTGAGGTCGAAGGTGCAGCGGCGGGCAATGATCTCGGTTTCGTCGAGCAAGGCTTGCGGGTACAGCGCGGCCAGGGCGTCGAGGCTGCGCAGGTGCCGCTCGCCATTGGGGTGCAGGCGCGTGCCGGCTTCGGCCACCGGTACGTGATGGCGAATGGCAGTCATGGTGTCTTGCAGGGCGCGGCGGCCACGCGCATGCATGTGCACATCGCCGCAAGCCACCGCGGGGAGGTGCAGGCTGGCGGCCAGTTGCAGGCGTTGTTCCAAGTGACGCGCATCGTTCTGGCCGCAGTGCAAGTGCACCGCCAGCCACAGTCGCTCACCGAAGGTGCGGCGCAGCCATTGGCTATCGGCCTGGGTGTCGCTGTCTTCGGCCACCCACAGCGCCAGCAGGCCGGGCAGCGGTTGATCGAAGTCCTCGCGCAGCAGGCGATAGCTGCCTTTTTCGGCACGCCGCCGGGCCAGGGTGATCAAGCGGCACAGGTGCTGGTAGCCGCTGAGGTCTTCCACCAGCAGGACCAGTTTCGGGCCGTTGTCGATGCGCACCTCGCTGCCGATGATCAGCGGCAGCTCCACCGCCTTCGCCGCCTGCCAGGCGCGCACAATGCCGGACAAGGTGCATTCGTCGGTGATCGCCAGCGCGCTGTAGCCTTGGCGCTTGGCGCGCTCGAACAACTCCAGCGCACTGGAGGCGCCGCGCTGGAAGCTGAAGTTGGACAGGCAGTGCAGCTCGGCGTAACTCATGCAAACCAACCCTGCAACCATAATCCATCGCCCTGCCCCACGGTGCGAAAGGCCCAGCCTTGCTGACCGGCGCGCGTCAGGATCAGGTAGTAGTCGCGGCGGATATCGGCGCCGTCCCACCAGCCGGACTCGATGCGCTCAGGCCCCATGAGGATCTGCACACCCTGCTCGCCCAGCAAGGTCGGTTCGTTCAGCAGCCAGCCGGGGCGCTGCACGTTGTTCAGGGTTGGGCACAGGGTTTTATCCGCAGCCGCTTGCCAGGCGCATTCAGGTCGGTGGTCAGCGTGGAAGCGCAGGCCCTGCACCGCTTCATCGCCCAAGCGGGCACGCAGGCGTTCGCGCAGTTGCTCCCATGGCAGGGTTTGTTGCGGGCGGTCGTCGAACAGGTCCTGGCGCTGGGGCACGAACACCGGCAGGTCCTGGGCCACCAGGCGAAAGCCGCGGACCGGTGAGGTGACTTGGACTTGCTCCAGGCGGCCACGCGCCAGTTCAAACAGCATCGCCGGTTCACGCTCGGCGCTGAGCAGGCCGACCTTGATCACGCTATCGGGCGCCTGGGCGTGCTCCAAGTGCAGGTCGAAGCGCTGCACGCCACTGTCGCGACCACAGAGGAAGGCGGACAGATCGCCGGTCAAACGCCTTAAAGGAAACAGCAACGCCTGATGGGATTGCACATCGAAATTCAGCTCGATACGCACATCGAACCGGTCCGGCGGCTGATAGAACGCCAGGCCCAGCGGCCGGTGCCCGACCAGTGCATCCAGGTGCTTGAGCAAGCCGGCATCAAAGCGTCGCGCCAGGGTATGCCGAGGCAGCGCCTGCACCTGGGCCAATGTGCGCAGGCCCATGCGCGACAAGGCCGTAGCGGCCTGCGGGTCAAGACCGGCGCGGTCGATGGGCAGCGGCGCCAGGGCCTGCATCAAGCCGTCATCCTGCACCGCCAAACCATCGTAGATATTTGCCAGCACCCGCGCCGCCGCCGGGTTGGGTGCCGCGACGATACGGTGGCGAAAACCCAGTTCGGTCAACTCTCTGCGCAAGCGCGCTTCGAACCGTGGCCATGGTCCGAACAGCCCCAGGCTCGACTCGATCTCAAACAACAAAGCGCGTGGATAATACAGGCTGACCTGAGAACTGAACTGATAGGCCCAGGCGGCGAGGAACTGCTGGTAGCGTTCGATCTCGGCGGGATCATATTCGGCGCTGGCAAAGGTCTTGGCCAGGGCATGTGCAGCTGTCAGGGATTGACCGGGGCGCAAGCCCAAGGCGCGGGCGGCGTCATTGACCGTTTGCAGCACACGCCGCTGTGGCGTGCCGGCCAGCAAGACCAGAGGCTGCTCCGGTTCGGGATGCGCACGCTGCACTCCGTCCAGCGCCAATTGCGGGAAGACAATACACACCCAGCGCATGGCAACCTCAATGCCCCGCCAGCGTAATCGGCGCCGGATGGGCCAGGCCGCCCCGGCACTTGAGCACGCGCACCTGCGCGGGTTTGGCTTCCACGGCCAGGCGCAAGGCGGCGGGAGATGAGTTGACCGCCTCACTTAAGGCGCGCCAGGCAAAGGCCAGGGTCTGCCCGGTTTCCGCCGCCACTTGCAGGCGCCGCAGCGCGCGGTCATCGGCCTTGCGTGGCCAGCACAACACCGCGCCGCAACTGCCGGAACGCAGGCACTGTTCCACCGCCCACAGGGCATCACGCTCTTCGGCCTGGATCACCGAAAGCAAGCGCAGATCCACCCCGGCGTTCTGCCAGGCATGGGGGTACGGTGTATAGGGCGGCGCCACCAGCACAATGCGCTCCCGCGCCTTTGACAAGCGTGCCAGGGTCGGCAGCACCAGTTGCAGTTCGCCCACCCCCTCCTTGGCCATGAGGATTTCACTTAGGGCCGCCTCCGGCCAGCCGCCCGTGGGCAACACCGCATCCAGCGCCGCCAGCCCGGTGGGGTGCACACTGGCTGGCGGCGTGGCAGGCCGGCCTTTCCAGACACGCCCGCCATTGAACAGCGTGTCCAGTGCAACCACGGCGCCCATCAACCTTGCCTCACCAGACCGCAGAACACCCCTTCGATCGCCAGGTCCTGATCGGGCCCGACCACGATGGGTTGATACGCGGGGTTGCGCGGCAGTAAGCGCACGCTGTCGCCATGGCGTTCGAAACGTTTGATGGTCACTTCACCGTCCAGGCGCGCCACCACAATCTGCCCGTTCAAGGCCTCGGCACTGCGGCGCACGCCCACCAGGTCGCCATCGAGAATGCCGTCCTCAATCATCGAATCGCCCTGCACGCGCAGCAGGTAATCCGGGGTTTTCGCGAAGGTCGACGGGTCAAGTTGCAGGCGGCTATGCACCTCGGCATCGGCGCCGATAGGCGAGCCTGCAGCGACACGGCCAAGCACCGGCACATCCAGCCATTGCGGACGCATCGGTTGATTGAGCAAGCGAATACCGCGTGCCTGGTTCGGGTTGACCTCGATAAACCCGGCTTCAGTCAGCGCCAGCACATGCTTGCGCGCCACGCTGCGCGAGGCAAAGCCGAACGCCTCGGCGATCTCGGCGAGGCTGGGGGACTGGCCTTGCTGCGCGATACGGTCGCGGATGAAGGTCAGGATGGCGGTACGGCGGGGCGTTAGAGTTGTCATGGAGTACATTTGTACTCCTGTGGGAAATTTCTGACAATAGCCGCTAGTCGTGTGAGGGACGACAAGGTTTGTCGAAACGTCCTACATGCCTGCCGGATAAGCTCTACTCCCCTCCCGTGAAAAGGTCCGCAAAGTCCCTCGCCTGAGTACACAGTGCGAGGGATTGCGGATGGCGTTGTTTGTTTGGCCCCCGGTTGATGGGGCCGCCTCATGATCGAAGTGACCAGCCAAACCATTGGCTATTTGGTACTGGCCACCCTGGATTCAAAGACGCGAGACGTTGAATCGGTCATCAGCGACTTCAAGCGCTGCCTCAATCACTACGATGCCTGGGCGGAAAGCTTTTTCAGCTTTTCGGCGCTGGATATCGAGCAGGTCTTCAAGGTCGGGGATGAAGTGGCGCTGGTCGCGCCGATCAACCGCTCCCTGCTTCCCAGCACCACCACCGCAACCTGCCAGGCCAACGGCACGTTGACCCTGGTGCACATGTTCCAGAGTTCACGGTTCGTGCCCATTGGCAATACGCCCGTGATGGTGCAACGCATCGATCCAACGGGTGGCCCGCTCGGGGAGCCCCTCCATAAAACCATTGGCCCGAGCGGCATTCTCGAAATCACTGAATGTGATCGCAACCAGCAGTACCGGGTCAGTTTCTACCCCAACGTTTCCACAGCGCATTTCAAGGCGCTGTACGCCTCTTACCAGTCGGTTATCGCGCCGCTGGAAGGTTGGCTGCGCGCTGAATGGACCACCACGTTTGAACCGCTGTGGAAGGGGTATTCCGAAGCCAACTTCCTGGAACGCTATCTCTCGCTGCACCAAGCCTACGCTCGGGGGTTTGGTGAGGCGTTGTATGCGCTCTGGGACACCATCAAGCAGATGTTTCAGTGGCTTTCGGACCCAATGGGTTACGCGGAAAAACTCCTGCATTACCTGTCCCAGGATGAATTTGAAAAGCTGTTGAAGCTCGGCACCGAAAGCATCGCAAAGGGCTTGTTGGTGCTGAGCGATGAGCCGCTGCTGTTCATTTATGTGTCGGCGATGGTCAGCTGGGTGCGGATGTTGCCGCCGCCTTATATGAACGAGTTGCTGGGGGAAATCAGCGCTGAAGTATTGATCAATTTGCTGCTGTGTCTTGCTACCGCAGGAATGGGGATGGCGGTGCGCTTGAGTACGAAGGTGCTGGGCGGCATCAAGTCTCAGCGAGCGCGTAAGTGGTTGGAGCATATGGCTGGGCAGTTCGGGAGGTTCCGTGGGGATGACCACGCGGAGCTGGCTAAGCCGATATTGCTCAGTAGCCGGGCAACGAGGATCAAGACGATTCCGGATGTGCCGTTGAAGGCTGGAGATCAGGTGGTTGCCAACCCGGTGCCGGTGGTTCGGGATAAGGCCCAACGAACGGTGTTGGTGCGGCAGGAGCCTGTCGACGATGTGCCTGCTTCTGCTCGGAACCCGGCTGGGAATGCCGCTGCGTCTTCGGATAAGACCGCTACCAACGGTTGCCCGGTGTCCATGGTCACGGGCGAGGAACTGCTGACCCTCACCGATGGAACGCTGGACGGACTCTTGCCGTTTGAGTGGACCCGCTTGTACCGCACCAGTGCGGTGGAAATGGATTGCGGGTTGGGGTTTGGCTGGAGTCACTCGCTGGCGCATCGGCTGAGTGTTTCCGGCGATTCGGTGGTGTGGACCGATCATGAAAATCGCTCGACTGCCCTGCCCTTGCCGACTGTTTCGCGACCTGCAATTACCAATAGCCTGGCCGAAGCGGCGATCTACCTGGGGGCTGTGCCCGATGAGTTAGTCCTGTCTCAAGGGTCACGTTTCTACCACTTCCACGACGGTGCGCTGACAGCGATCAGCGATGCGTATGACAACCGGCTGCGCATTTCCCGTAATTACCTGGGGCAGATTGAGCGGTTGGATAACGGCGTCGGGCGCTCGTTGTTTTTGCGCTATGCGTCGGGCCGCATTGTGGCGGTGGATTACCAGATTGAGCGGGCTGTGGATGACGGCCCATTTGTCTGGGTGACGGAGCAGAACGTTGTTTCCTACGCCTACGACGCTGGTGGACGACTGGTTTGTGCGACCAACGCTGTAGGCGAAAGCGAGGTTTACCGGTACGACGATCAGCACGTGATTCTTGAGCGCGAACTGGCCGGTGGAGCGAGTTTCTTCTGGGCGTGGGAACGGTCTGGCAAGGCTGCACGGTGCGTACGGCACTGGGCCAGTTTCTCGCAGATGGACACGCGGTACGCCTGGGATGACAACGGGCAGGTCACGGTGTTTAACGCCGATGGCAGCCAGGAAGTCTACGTGCATGACCCGCGGGCGCGGCTGGTGCAGCGCGTGGCCCCTGACGGTGCCCAACACTTTAAATCCTACGATGACAAAGGCCGACTGACGGTTGAGCAGGATCCTCTCGGTGCGATCACGGCGTATCAGTACGACGAAGCCGGGCGTTTGGTGGCGCTGTTTCCTGGGGACGATGAGCCGACGACCTACGAGCATGACAATGGATTCGTACGGGTTGTAAGGCGGGGTCAGGCGGTCTGGAAATATGAGCGTAATAACCAGGGTGACGTGACGCGCAAGACCGATCCTGACGGCAACGCTACTGACTACAGCTACAACAAATATGGGCAGCTGGTTGGTGTTTGGTACCCGGATCACAGCTGTCATCGGCTGGTGTGGAATGAGCGTGGGCAGTTGCTTGAGGAGCAGTTGCCGAACGGTGGCGTTAAGCGCTATCGCTATGACGACCTTGGGCGACAGGTTGCCCGTGAAGATGCACAGGGGGCGCTAACCCAGTATCAGTGGGACAGCGTAGGTCGGTTGATCCGTGTTGTGCTACCGGGCGGTGCCACACGGGAATACAGCTACAACGCTTACGGAAAAATCACCTCCGAACGCGATGAACTGGGCCACCTCACCCGCTACGAATACGCCGACGGCCTGCACCTGATCAGCCGTCGCATCAACGCTGATGGCACCCAGGTCAAATACCGGTACGACAACGTTAGGTTATTGCTGACCGAGATCGAAAACGAGGTGGGCGAAACCTACCGACTCCAATACCACAGCAACGGCCTGATCCAACAGGAAACCGGCTTTGATGGCCAGCGCACGGCTTACGTCTACGAACTCAACGGCAACCTTCAGGAGAAGACCGAACACGGCGATGACGGCAGTCAGCTGGTTACCCGTTACGAGCGTGACCATGCCGGTCGACTCGTAAGAAAAACCCTACCCGACGGCAGCCTTGTCGATTACGCCTACGACCGCCAAGGCAACCTCTTAAGCGTCGAGGACGGCCACTGGGTGTTGGCCTACGAGTACGACAGCCAAAACCGTCTCACCGCCGAACACCAAGGCTGGGGCACCCTGCGCTACGGCTACGACGCCTGCGGCCACCTTCACAAACTACGCCTGCCGGACAATAACCGCCTCACCTTCAACCACGACAAAGGCGGCCACCTCGCGACCGTCGAACTGAACGGTGAAATCCTTACTTCTCATCTATTCAAAGCCGGCCAGGAACACCAACGCCAACAAGGCCAACTGATCAGTCACTACCACTACGACGATCAGCAACGCCTGCACGCCCACGCCGTTACCCAGCAACAACACCCCCTTTACCAGCGCCACTACGACTACGACAAGGCCGGCAACCTCACCCGCCTCCTCGACACCCGCAAAGGCGAGCATCACTACCACTACGACCCACTAAACCGCCTCACCCGCGCCGACCAGGAACGCTTCGGCCATGACCCCGCCAGCAACCTGCTGATGCAAGACCGCCCCGGCCCGGACATCGTGGCGGGTAACCGCCTGATGATCCAAGGCGACCACCACTACGACTACGACGCTTTCGGCAACCTTATCCGCGAACGACGCGGCAAAGGCCATCAACTCGTCACCGAATACCGCTACGACTGCCAGCACCGTCTGATCGGCATTAAAAAACCCAATGGCCAGACCGCCAGCTACCGCTATGACCCGTTTGGGCGGCGCATCAGCAAAACCGTTGACGGCATCACTACAGAGTTTTTCTGGCAGGGCGACACACTGATCGCCGAGCACCACGCGGATCGCCACCGCAGTTACCTCTACGAGCCGAACACCTTTCGCCCGCTGGTCCTACTGGAAGGTTTCGGTCCAAAGGAAACCAAGGCCTACCACTACCAACTCGACCACCTGGGTACGCCGCAGGAACTCACCGCCTCCGATGGCAAAATCGTCTGGTCCGCCCATTACCGTGCTTACGGTGAAATCACCCGTCTCGACATCGGAAAAATCGACAACCCGCTGCGTTTCCAGGGCCAATACTTCGACCAAGAAAGCGGGCTGCACTACAACCGCCATCGCTACTACAATCCGGATATTGGTCGTTACCTCACGCCGGACCCGGTGAAGCTGGCGGGTGGGATCAATGCGTACCAATACGTGCCCAACCCTACGGGCTGGGTTGATCCACTGGGTTTGAACACGTGTCCCGGCGGGGATGGATGCAAACCACACACAAACACAGAAAACTCAAATAAACAGCTGAACGTAGACGACGGCACTCCTTCGCTACCAGCATCAAGTAAAAAACAAGAATATTTATATCGAGGGGACTCAAGGCACCCGGACGAAATTTTTGAAACAGGCTTTGAGAGCAGAGGAAAAAGCACTGACCTATACTTACACTCGCAAAACAATGCGAGTCCACCAAGCAATTTTGTGAGCACATCGATATCAAGGGAGCAAGGGTTGACGTTCGCAACATCCTTTGGGTTTGAGGAAGGCTATCTTTACACCCTAAAGAAAATTCCGGGTCGGGATGTCAACAAAGAACTAGGCATTTTATCCGACTATAAAAAGGAGCGCGAAATTGCCATACCAAACCGGATAGATACCAAGGATATTCTAGGAGCCACACCCGTCCACGATGATGGAACGCATAAAGGCTACTCACTCATTAATCCAAATAGAAAATGACCAATGAAAGAACTCGACATAACCATAATCAAAAACACCCAAAGAGAAACCGCTACACTTGGGATTGACAGAGCGACATCAACACTTTCTATAACATTTACCGACGGCACAAAAAAAACATACTCTGACATAGATATATATACATGCTTTGGATTATTAAGAAGAGAGTTCAGTGAAATAGCTTTTTTGTGTAAAGGTTCAAAGGTGAGTGTCTACCCCTCTGCAATGGCCTCACAGATGTCAAGCGGATTAGTTGCTTATGACGTAACAATGAGTGAGCCCGATGCGGAACTCGTTCGTATATTCGATTACGAAGAAAGCAATCTTACAAACGATATCAATGAGCAGATCGCTTATCGAAATAAGTGGGCCGAGTCTCTGCAAACCCGTTAACAACCGCCGTCTGCCTCACGAGGAATCCAACTAGATCTTACGATAATCCGCCATTTAAACAATCTACTTGCTTGCGCTGGACCGCGAAACAACCCCGATCCAGACGATGGGTGTTTTCAAGTGAACACGTGTTGACCGTTTTTAGGGCTGCTGGGCAGCCCGGCACAGGGCAAGCCTTCTCACGACAAAAATTGACTCACCAGCCGTCCTTCAACATCCGCAATTCCAGATGCTGCAACAACATGATGGTCTTCCCATCCACAATCTCGCCGTTTTGCACCATTGCCAACGCCTCATCAAAGCCCAACTCCAACACCTCGATATCCTCACCCTCCTCCTCAAGGCCGCCACCGCTCCCCACCCGATCCCCTGGTTGATATTCACCCATGAAAAAGTGAATCCGCTCCGTCACCGAACCCGGACTCATGAATGCTGCATAAATCTTCTCCACATGCCCCACGCGATACCCGGTTTCCTCTTCCGCTTCCAGGCGAATACGTTCTTCGGGGCTGGCATTGTCGAGCAAACCGGCCGCCGCTTCGATCAGGTAGCCGTGATAGTCGTTGACGAACGTCGGCATGCGAAACTGGCGGATCAGCAACGTCGTACACCTCGCCGGGTGTGGGCTTGCCAGCTGCCGTCGCGGCGGCGCAGGTCGAAGCTGTATTTATTCAGCAGGTGCCAGTTTTCCGAGAGGGTTTCTTCGGCGGTCATGCGAACGGGGCTGTTGTCCAGGCTCGGTTTTCTCAAGAAAGGGGTTGTGCTTGTTTGATACTGTTCCAAGCGGCGACTGCTTCTGCGCTGCTCGCCTTGCTACACCACTCAAAGCCGATGGAAGTTATGTAGGTTATTCGATCCCGAACCCAAACAGGAAATAACATGAAAACACAAAAAATACTCGCAATAATCGGCAGTCAGAAAAAAGAAGTGACTGTAAAATATGACACATCGAAATCAATCATGATTTTTTCAGAGGCTGATAATTTCAAAACAGTTTACGAAGGAAGAGACATGTATGTCTGCCTCGCAAAAATCAGGGCAGACTTCCCCCACATAACATTTCTATGCAAAGGCGCGAAGTTGAATGTCAAGCCTTCAAGAATGGCATCTCAAATGAGCGCTGGCCTTGTCGCATACGAAATGACGCTAGGCAAGCAAGCCACTAACGAAAACATCGTTCACCTGTTCGATTACGAAGAAGAAAACCTTACTAACAATCCACAAGAACAAATTGAATTCTTTAAAAAGTGGCTAGCATCACTCGGTGCCCAAGATTATGAAAAGTTCAACTGAGTCTTTCTTCATATGATTACTCAACCTAATCTACCGTCCTGTAGTGAGCGAGCTTGCTCGCCTTGGGCCGCCCAGCGGCCCCCATCCAGGCAATGGTTTTTTCAGTTAAATCAGCAGTGTTTGTTTCAGGGCTGCTCCGCAGCCCAACGCAGGGCAAGGCTGCTCACCACAATGAGTGTTCACACCCTAACCAACCAACTCACCACCCTTCTTTGAGCATCCGCAATTCCAGATGCTGCAACAACATGATGGTCTTCCCATCCACAATCTCGCCGTTTTGCACCATTGCCAACGCCTCATCAAAGCCCAACTCCAACACCTCGATATCCTCACCCTCCTCCTCAAGGCCGCCACCGCTCCCCACCCGATCCCCTGGTTGATATTCACCCATGAAAAAGTGAATCCGCTCCGTCACGGACCCCGGACTCATGAATGCTGCATAAATCTTCTCCACATGCCCCACGCGATACCCGGTTTCCTCTTCCGCTTCCAGGCGAATACGTTCTTCGGGGGTGGCATTGTCGAGCAAACCGGCCGCCGCTTCGATCAGGTAGCCGTGATAGTCGTTGACGAACGTCGGCATGCGAAACTGGCGGATCAGCAACACCGTGCGCTGCTCGCGGTTGTACAGCAGGATGGTCGCGCCATTGCCGCGGTCGTACACCTCGCGGGTCTGGGCTTGCCAGCTGCCGTCGCGGCGGCGCAGGTCGAAGCTGTATTTTTTCAGCAGGTACCAGTTTTCCGAGAGGGTTTCTTCGGCGGTCATGCGAACGGGGCTGTTGTCCATGCTCGGGTTTCTCAAGAAAGGGGTTGTGCTTGTTTGATGCTGTTCCAGGCGGCGGCGACTGCTTCTGCGCTGCTCGCCTTGATCCGTGCGAGGTTCCGCGGGTAGTCCACCCCGGGGTTCTCGGTGAAGCGCGTGGCCGTGAATTGCCCGTTGCTGGCGCGCAGGATGTAACCGCTGTCCTGGCATTGCTCAGAGGCGAGGAACACCACCCCCGGCGTCACCCAGTCGGGCTTGAGTTCATCCGGTTCTTCGGTAACGCCCCACATGCGCGTCTTGGCCACCGGCGAGATCGCATTGACCTTGATCCCGGCCTCAGCACCTTCATGACTCAACGCGTTCATGATCCCCAGTTGCGCCATCTTGCCCGCGCTGTAGGCCACCAGTCCAGTCTGCTCATATTGTGTGTACATGGCGCGGTCGGAAGTGGTGAGGATGATGCGCGGCGCGGATGAGCGCAGCAGGTGCGGCCAGGCATGCTTGCACAGCCACAGCGGCGCATAGAGGTTAATGTCCATGGCGCGTTGCAGGAACGCGGCGTCGAGGTCGGCGATGTTCTGGTAACCGACCCAGCCGGCGTTGTGAATCAGAATGTCGAGTTGGCCAAAGGCTTCGATGGCGTACGCGATCAGTTGCTGGCAGCCGGTGTTCGTGGACAGGTCGCCACCGTGACCTATCACGTTCAAGCCCTCGGCCTGCAAGGTGTCTGCCGCGGCCTGGACCACCGAAGCATCGCTGCCAACGCCGGCATTATCGGCGCCGATATCGCTGATCACCACCCGCGCGCCGCCCTGGGCCAAAGCCCGTGCATAGCTGAGCCCCAACCCGCGTGCGCCACCCGTGACGAGTGCGGTTTTGCCTGTGAATTCCATGTGCTTGCTCTCCTGTTCGGGCCGCCCACCCTAACAACCCCGGCACGCGTTGTTCAATGGTGTAACACTTTGCAAGGAATACCCGTTTACGGCTGTCGAAATAATTCCTGCCTGGTTGGGCCATCTGGTAAAACCCCTGATTCATCTTTTTCCTGGAACCTTCATGTCCTCTCGTTTCCTCTCGCGCCTGAGCCTGCGCTGGTTTCCCATGGTGTGCATGGCCTTGTTGATCGTCGGTCTGCCGGTGGGTTGCGCCGTGCTGCAACACAAGGAGCGCGAACTGGTGTTTCGCATCGAGCCGGGCACCGCCAGTTGGTACAGCGGCTTGCCCAAGGCGGTGCAGGAGTTCGAACTCAAGCCGGCCAGTTTCAAATCCGGACAGAATATCCATGGCTGGTGGTACCCGGCGGACAAGAAGGACGCACCTGCCATCCTCTACCTGCACGGCGTACGCTGGAACCTCACCGGGCAACTGTTTCGCATCGAGCAACTGCACGCCCTGGGTTATTCGGTACTGGCCATCGACTATCGCGGCTTCGGCCAGAGCCGCGGCGAATTACCGTCGGAAACCACCGTGTACGAAGACGCACGCATTGCCTGGGAGCGTTTCCAGGTACTGCAACCGGACCCAAGCAAACGCCTGATCTACGGACATTCCCTGGGCGGCGCGGTGGCCATCGACCTGGCTGCCGAACTGGGCAGACAAACACCACTGCCGGTGCGCGGCCTGGTGATCGAGTCCACCTTCACATCGCTGGCGGATGTGGCCACGGCCGTGGCGAATACGTCGTTGCCGGTGCGCTGGTTGCTGTCGCAAAAATTCAATTCCATCGACAAGATTGCCGATATCCGTATGCCGCTGCTGGTGGTACATGGCCTTGACGATCGCTACGTGCCGCCGCGCTTCAGCCAGCAGCTGTTTGAAGCCGCCCAGGAGCCAAAGCGGCTGTTATTGGTGCCCGGTGCCAGCCATAACAACAGCATGAGCCTGGCCGGTCGCAGTTATGGCCAGGCGCTGGACAAACTGATGCAAGCGAAGGCACCACCCCACGTTGTCACGCACTCCACAGGCCGTGATCGCGACTCATAAAACGCTTTCCGGCACTGGGTTCGCGCTTGCGTGTCAAGCGCAAACCCAGCCCATGCGGGGCCAAATCAGAAGTTGATCAAATAATGATCTCTGCATAAATCGCCAACCCTGCCGGGGCTTCGCAAAGTTATCCACAGAGATACCCACGGTTTTCGTGGACAACTCTTTTTATATTTTTACGATTTTTTTGCTCAGTAAACGCTTTCGGGAAATGTCCCCGGCAATAAAATCTCGCGACTCACATCGCGTATATCGTTATACCCACACAGCGCCATCGACACGTCCAGCTCTCGGGCGATAATCTCAAGCGCCTTGGTTACACCTGCCTCGCCCATCGCCCCCAAACCATACAAATGCGGGCGACCGATCATGGTGCCTTTGGCGCCCAATGCCATCGCCTTGAGCACGTCCTGGCCGGAACGAATGCCACCGTCGAGCCAGACCTCAATGCGCTCGCCCACCGCTTCGACAATCGCCGGCAACTGGCTAATGCTCGAAGGCGCGCCATCGAGTTGACGACCGCCGTGGTTGCTCACCACCAGTGCGTCGGCACCGGCATTCGCGGCCAGGTGCGCATCTTCCACATCGAGAATGCCCTTGATGATCAACTTGCCGCCCCAGCACTTCTTGATCCACTCCACATCGTCCCAGCTCAGGCGCGGGTCGAATTGCTGGGCGGTCCAGGACGACAGCGAACTCATGTCCGCCACACCTTTCACGTGCCCGACGATATTGCCGAAGCCACGACGCTGGGTGCCGAGCATGCCCATCACCCAGCGCGGTTTGGTGGCCATGTTGAGGATATTCGGCAGGGTCAACTTCGGCGGTGCGGACAGGCCATTGATCAGATCCTTATGGCGCTGGCCGAGGATCTGCAGGTCGAGGGTCAGCACCAGCGCATCCACGCCGGCAGCCTTGGCGCGCTCGATCAGTTGTTCGATAAAGGCGCGGTCGCGCATCACATACAACTGGAACCAAAACGGCTGGCCGACGTGCTCGGCAATGTCTTCCAGGGAGCAGATGCTCATGGTCGACAAGGTGTAGCGCAGGCCGAACGCGGCGGCGGCGCGGGCGGTGAGAATCTCGCCATCGGCGTGCTGCATGCCGGCCAACCCGGTGGGTGCGAGCGCCACCGGCATGGCCATCTCCTGGCCGATCATCGTGGCGCGGATCGAGCGTTCATCAATGTTGCGCGCCACCCGCTGGCGGAACTTGATAGAGGCAAAATCGCTTTCATTTGCCCGGTAAGTGCTCTCAGTCCAGGAGCCGGAATCGGCGTAGTCGTAGAACATCCGTGGGACACGTTTTTGCGCGAGTTTGCGTAAATCTTCGATGGTTGTGATCAACGGCATCTAGGTCACCTCTCCCTGAACTGAATGCTGAGAGTAACCGCCCATCAGCCGCACAACCAGCCATTGCGTTTAGATCGCAGCGCGACTAATCTCGCACAAACACGCAAAAAGACGCAAAACCATGCACACCACTCATCAAGCCATCGACCTGCCTTCTTTGCGCAAGCAGAAGATTTTGTTGCTGCTGGAACGTGACGGCAAAGTCACCGCCTCGGAGCTGGTGGACCACTTTGCAGTGTCCCAGGACACCATCCGCCGCGACCTCGGCGAACTCGCCGCCGCCGGCCTGCTGCAACGCGTACACGGCGGCGCCCTGCCCCGGCCCAAGGACACCGGCAAAGACTTCTTCACCCGTGTCGGCGAGACTAACGAGGCCAAGCGTCACCTCGCCCGGCTCGCTGCCGACCGCGTGGAAGAGGGGCAAATCGTACTGTTCGACTCCGGGTCTACCACGCTGCAGATTGCCCAGTCGTTGCCACGCTCGATGCGTCTCACTGTGGTTACGACATCCCCCATGATCGCCATCGCCTTGGCCGACCACCCTGACGTAAAGGTGATCCTCACGGGCGGCCAGCTCAACCCGGCGACGCTGTCTACCAGCGGCCATGAAACCGTGCGCATGATCCAGGGCATCAAGGCCGACGTGCTATTCACCGGCGTGTGCGCACTGCATCCGCAAGTGGGCATCAGCTCGTTGCACTTCGATGAGGTGGCGGTCAAGCAAGCCTTGCTCGACAGTGCGTCCCACGTGGTGGCGGTGACCATGGCGGACAAACTCGGCGCCGTGGAGCCCTTTGTGGTGGCGCCGTGCAGCCGCATTCACACACTGATCACCGAATGGCATGTGCCCAGTGTAGAGGCGTATGAGCAGCTAGGGTTGGAAGTGCTGCGAGTGGACGTCGAGTAGCGACAGCGCGTCCGGCGTAGCCAGGCCGCTGGCAGTATTGTCGAAGATGCACCAGGTAGGAATACCAGCCGCTACGGACGCGCTCAACACACGCGCATACGCCTGAACGCGTGAAGCCCCATAGCCACTGTGATAGACACGCGGTGTTCCGTGCAGACGCCAATAATGCACGCCTTGCCAACCGGCCGGCACCTCTCCCGCCGGGATCACCGGCGGGTCGGCAGCCACCCGCCCGATCTGCAGAGCCTGCATCATCTCTTCAGCCGCCAACCAGCTCGCGTGCCGTGGTTCAAGCACCACGTCACCGGTAAAACGTTGGCGCAACGCCGTGAAGAATGCGTCGGCAACACTCGGTTCGTATTGCAACGAAGGCGGTAATTGCACCAGCAGGCAACCCAGCTTTTCACCCAGTTGCAGACATTGCCCAAGAAACGCCTCCAGTGCGGCCTGGCAGCCATGCAAGCGCAATTCATGGGTGATGCGCTTGGGCACCTTGACCGAAAAACGAAAGCCCGACGGCACCGAGTGCGCCCACCGCGCGTACGTCTTCGCCAAGTGCGGGCGATAGAACGAACTGTTGATTTCCACCGCATTGAAGCGCGACGCATAACGCTCCAAATGCGTGCCCTCCTCGGCAAATGCTGCCCAGTACTCACGCGGCAAACTCCAGCCGGCACAGCCCACAAACAGCGTTGCCGTCAAAACAGCACCTTGGCGGCATCACGCATGAAAATCTCGATGGTCTTGGGCCCGACCCCGTCGAACGCCCCAAGGCGTTTTTCGAAGGCCTCTCGGCTCTCGCTGGCACTGCGCATATGAGTGATCTTGCCGGCATACTCGGCGTTCAACTTGGCGCTGAGGTCGAGTAAACGTTGGGCGGTGGTTTCATCATAGCGCACGTAATGCGCGCGTCCGAGCATGGCTACCAACTCACGCGACGTGCAGTGCTGCAGCTTACGCGCGGTATCGCGGCCTTGCTCTTCAACGATCACTTTGTAGGCCTGTGCGGCAATCGGTGCCTGGATCCGCTTGCCCATCAGGAAGCTGGCGATAAACCACTTGAACAGGCTGCCGTCATCGCCAGGTTTGAGCTCGATGCCCAACTCCGACGCAGAGATAGAACGGGCCATGTTCAGTGGCCCAGCTTGCGCTCGGCCTTGGCGGCCTGTTCGTTGATGGCATCGGTCTGGCGCTCGGTGTCCTTGATCGAGGTGGGCGTCAGCACTTTATCGACGGTTTCGGTCTTGGGATTCGGGCGTTCCAGGGTCTGGCCTTTTGTGGCTTTATCAGTGCCCTTCTGAGTTTCTTCGGAACTGATGGGGGCTGGGGTCTTATCGGCAGTCATGGTGGTTCTCCAATCAATGGCGCGGGTAAAAAGATATCGAGCGCCTATGCAGCAGAAGCCTGTGGCCCTGGATAGTTCAAGGAAATTGCCCGCGCCAACCCGGTGCAAATTTGCTGAAAATTAATTTAAACCTTTGCCACCCGACCCGGATCAACTCTCCCATATCCCATCCTTCGTACACCCATCAGGAGACACTCGATCATGAGTTCAAAGCTTAACGGCAAGAAGATTCTGGTCATCACGTCCAACACCGGTATCGAGCGCGATGAACTGCTCAAACCATTGGCAGCGCTGCGCGGTTATGGCGCGACAGTGACCCACGGCTCCAGCACAGGCGGCATCACCCAGACCTTCGTCGGCGATACCGAGAAGGACACGACGGCTGAGTCCGATGCGAAGCTGTCCGAGCTGTCGGGCAGTGATTTCGATGCACTGGTGATCCCTGGCGGCACCGTCAACGCTGACACATTGCGCCAGGATGCAGCGGCGCAGAAGTTGATCAACGAGTTCGTCAAGGCAGGCAAAACCGTGGCGGCAATCTGTCATGGCCCCTGGGCGCTGATCGATGCCGGTGTGATCAAAGGCAAGACCCTGACCTCCTATAAGAGCGTGCGCATCGATCTGGAAAACGCCGGAGCCGCCGGATGGGTCGATGAAGAGGTCAAGGTCTGCAAAGCCAATGGCTGGACCCTGATTACCTCACGCACCCCGGATGATCTGCCGGCGTTCAATGAGGCGATCGCCAAGGCATTGGCAGGCTGATAAGCCTACCGCGCAACGAAAACAGGCGCCTCGACGGCGCCTGTTCTCTATCGACTCCTGCCTCAGCTTTTATGCTGCTGCGGCATTTCGCGTTTCGGCCCGAACATCGCCCAAGCGATAAGGCCCAAAAGTGGCACAAAGATAAGCACCACCACCCACAATCCTTTGGTCTCCCAGCCCCCAGTGCTGCGCAATACGATATTGATCGCCCACAATTCCAGTAGCAGTAGAACCACCGCCAAACCGATCCAGATATATTGAATTTCCATGCTTCACCTCCTAGGTCGTACACGTTAGGTCAAGTGTTTAGCGCGAGGGTTCATTAAAATTTGCGCGAATGTCCCGGGGTTGTGGAATGCAACGTGCAACCGCACCGACCATGCAACCTGCACGACAGGTTCAGTCGCCATGTCATCGTAGGCCTTTGAATTTCCTCACGAATTAAAAACAGCTCAAGTTGGTACAACTGATGCACTCCTGTCATGGACGAGGTGTGCATGTCGACACGCCCTGATTTCCCCGTGAGGTGTCACCCATGAATGCGATTGACCTGCTCAAAGCCGACCACGAACGCGTAAAGGCCCTGTTGACTCAGTTGAGTGAATCCACCGAACGTGGGGTGAAAAAACGCACTGAGTTGTTGGCCAAGCTGGAAGCCGAAATCAGCCTGCATACCAGGCTGGAAGAAGAAATCCTCTACCCGGCGTTCAGGAAGGCTGGTGGCAAGGAACAAGACATCATGTACCACGAGGCCAAGGAAGAGCATCGCACCGTTGACACCCTGGTACTGCCGGACCTGAAGCAGACCGAGCCTTCGACAACGGAGTTTTCCGGCCGCGTCAAAGTGGTCAAGGAATTGCTGGAGCACCATATCGAGGAAGAGGAAACCGAGATGTTCCCGCAAGCTAAAAAGCTGCTAGGCAAAGCGCTGCTGGAAGAACTGGGCGCCGAAATGGAAGCGATGAAAGCAGCGCACAAGAAGTTGCAGTCGACCAAGCCCATGGCGGCTTGATCGAGGCATGACCAGGGCCTGAGAGTAATCCAGGCTCTGGAACCATCACACGAGGGGATTGCGTCATGAAGACCAGATCGTCCCAAAGGATTTTACTCATTGTCGGCCTGTCCGCTTTGCTCACTGGCCCCGCCCTCGCCGCGTTCGGCGATAACCCAGAGCCAGCCGCGAACGCCTTGAATGGTAACGGTGCCGCCGGTTCTGCCCTGCCGCCGGGGACCTACCCCAGCAGCCCCTCCGACAGCAGTAAGAAGACCAAAGACACCGACAAGCAGCCGCCCAGGCCGGCCAAGCCTGCTGATACCCATAAGCCCAGTAAAGATAAACCCCGCTCAAGCAGCTGACGGCTCATCCTTATCCGGCGGCTCGGGCGTAACGCCCCAGTCGCCGTGCTCATACCAGTCATCACCGAGCATCTCCGCAGGGTGCATGGTGCGGTCGGCTCCGTTGCCACAGGCCAGGTCGCTCGCAGCGCAGTAGCGATCACACCCCCAGCAGATACGCTCGGGATGCTTGGGGTGCAGCGGAAAAGGCTTGGCCATGGCATTTGCCTTGTTGGAGACGGTGTTCACACCCTAGTGTTAAAACACCCATGCTGCCTTGACCGAAATCAAGCGCCCAGCCTCACTCTCGATCACGCACTGTTTCGATGCTCGCCGCCGCTATTCACGCCCTGGCGAAGTGCAGTTTTTTGCCGGTATCTGGCTACACTTTAAAGCGCGCCACGGTCTGGTGCAGCGCCCCCGCCATCCCCGCCAGGTCATGCCCCGCCGTCTCGGTATGCAACGCCCCTTGCAGCACCTGCTGCGACAGATTGCGAATGCCCACCAGATTGCGATCCACTTCCCGCGCCACCAACGCCTGCTCCTCGGTGGCGCTGGCAATCATCATGTTGCGCTCGTTGATCTGCGAAATAGACCGGGTAATCTCATCCAAGGCTTCACCCGAACGCTGCGCCACACTCAGTGTCGCCTGCACGCGCTCGCTGCTGCTGTGCATGGCCGCGACCGCATGCTCGGTATCCTGGCGGATATTGCCGATCATCTGCTCGATCTCCTGGGTCGAAGCCTGGGTGCGATGGGCCAACGCCCGCACTTCATCAGCCACCACCGCAAACCCACGCCCGGCGTCCCCAGCCCGCGCTGCTTCAATGGCGGCGTTGAGGGCTAGCAGGTTCGTCTGGTCGGCAATGCTGCGGATCACTTCCAGCACACTGCTGATGTCTTGTACGCGGCCCGCCAGTTGCTGGATGCGTTCGGAGGTTTCCACTACGCCGGTGGCCAGGGTGTTGATCGACGCCACGGTTTCCTGCACCTGGGCACGACCGCGCTGGGCGGTCTGTTCCGACAGACGCGAAGCCTCGCTGGTGCTCACCGCGTTGCGCGCCACTTCATCCACGGCAGCGGTCATTTCATTCACCGCCGTCGCCGCCTGTTCGATCTCCTGGCCCTGGGACTGCAAGCTGCTGCTGGTCTGGCTGCTCACCGCGCTCAGTTCTTCGGAGGAACTGGCCACGCCGTCCACCGACGTCGCAATGTGCCGCACCATCTGGTTCAGGTTCTGCTGCATCTGGTGCAGGTTGCGCATCACGCTGCCTTCGGCGCTGTTGCCCACTGGCACCACGATGGTCAGGTCGCCCTGGGCAATATGGCTCAGCACGCGCGCGGCTTCGTCCGGCTCGCCGCCCAATGGGCGAATCACGCTGCGGGTGACGATAATCGCGGCGGCAACCACCAGGGCCAAACACAACAGGAACAACCCGATCATGTTGCGCCGGGCCTCGTCGTACAGGACCTGCGCCGCCTGCTCGCGTTCAGCGAACAGACGTCCCTGCATGGCCATCAACGCGTCCAGGCTCTTGAACACCGCAAGCTCGGCGGGCATCACCTGTTGCTTCAGCTGGGCCAGGCCCTGTTCGCGAGCGCCTTGCTTGATCAGCGCCTGCACCTGGGTGAAAGCGGCCACATAGGCTTCCCGATGGGTTTTCAAGGTCGCATAGGCGGCCTTGCCTTCGGCGGTATCGAGCAGCGGCTCAAGGGTGGCGAACGCCTCGGTGATGCGTTGCCGGGTGGTGCCGATGGCTTCCTGGGCTTGTTGGTTGTCCTGGTCGATCAGCAAGTCACGGGTGTTGCGGCCGTTATCGCGTACGCCGGTGGCGATCACCATGATCGGCGCTATTTTCGGCCAGTCCTGCTGCACAATCTGTTCGGATTGTTGCTTGAGGGTTGCGAGGTCGTGCAGGGCGTAGAACACCAAACCGACCAGAGCCAGCGGCGCAATCGCGAAACCGATGACAATGCGTTGTGCCGTGGTTAACTGCTTCATTCTGAACCTTCCTTGATGAACACCTGCCCACCAGGGGCAGCATCGATAAAAACGCGGTTGAGGGCGCGGGTCACCCTCGTAATACAAACGCGGGAAACAACTCACGCAAGCGGCCCCACAGCTCCGGTAACGCAGCCTGTGCCGGGGAACTCGGCAGTTGCGTGTCGAGCATGCTGGCGGTGCGCACCATCTGCACGGCGAAGCGCTGCACGCCACGGGCTTGCAAACGTTGGGCCAGCCGCAGCAGGCGGGCTGGGTCGATCAGGTGCCAATGCACCGTGGTACGGCATTCGTAGTCCATGCCGCTGGCGAGCAAAATATCGAGACTGCGCCAGTTGGCGGCGCCGCTGCCCTTGACCTGGGTGATCGACTGGCAGTCTTCGGCCAGGGCCTTTACGTCAAAACCAACCCAGTCGGCATGCCGCAAAGCATGGGCAAACCCCGCCGGCTTGATCCCCGCGCTGTGCAGGCCGATGTGAAAACCCATCGCCCGGACTTCATCCATCGCCGCCGGCAAACCCTCTTGCAAGGTCGGCTCGCCGCCGCTGAACACCACGGCGTCGAGCAGGTCTCGGCGCCGTTGCAGAAACAGCAACACCCGGCGCCAATCCATTTGCGTGCTCGCGCGCGGCGGGATCAGGTCCGGGTTGTGGCAGTAACGGCAACGCCAGGCACAGCCCTGGCAGAACAGCACACAGGCGAGCATGCCGGGGTAGTCGAGGGTGGTCAGGGGCACCAGGCCCCCGACCCGCAGCGCTCGACTCATTGGCGACCGGCCGCAGCGGCCGTTTCAGTGAAGTGCGCACGCTCCTTGTGCTCGGATTGCTTGCCTGGATTGAACGCCGACACCGGCCGGTGGTAACCCATTACTCGGGTCCAGACTTCGCAGCGCTGGCGTTGTGGCTGGGAGGTTTGCATGGTGAATCTCCTTGGGGTGGAGTTGAGTTGAATGGCTTCATACGGGAGCAAGCAAGCTCGCTCCTACAGGGCCAGGACTTCATCGCACTTGGGGCAGAACTCATGTTCACCGGCGAGGTAGCCATGCACCGGGCAGATCGAAAATGTCGGCGTCACCGTCAGGTACGGCAGCCGGAAACGCCCCAGCGCCTTGCGCACCAATTGCTTGCAGGCCTGGGTCGACGAGATCTGCTCGGCCATGTACAGGTGCAACACAGTGCCGCCGGTGTATTTGCATTGCAGTTCGTCTTGCAGCTCCAGGGCTTCGAAGGGGTCCTGGGTAAAGCCCACCGGCAGTTGCGAGGAATTGGTGTAATACGGCGCGATGTCGCTGCCCGCTTGCAGGATGTTTGGGTAGCGCTTGCGGTCTTCCTTGGCAAAACGGTAGGTGGTGCCTTCCGCCGGGGTGGCTTCAAGGTTGTAGAGGTGGCCGGTGTCTTCCTGGAAGCGCAGCAAAGTGGCGCGCACATGGTCGAGCAATTTGAGGGCAAAGGCGCGGCCCTGTTCGGTGTGCATGCCCTCCTCGTCAGCGCTGAAATTGCGCAGCATCTCGTGCATGCCATTAAGGCCGATGGTGGAGAAGTGATTGCGCAGCGTGCCCAGGTAACGCTTGGTGTAGGGATACAGGCCCGCATCCATGTGGTGTTGGATCACCTTGCGCTTGACCTCCAGGCTTTCCATGGCCATTTCCATCAGGCTGTCCAGGCGTTGCAGCAAGCCTGAGGTGTCGCCATTGAACAGGTAGCCCAGGCGTGCGCAGTTGATTGTCACCACCCCCAGGGAGCCCGTCTGTTCCGCCGAACCGAACAGCCCGCCACCGCGCTTGAGCAATTCACGCACGTCCAGTTGCAGGCGGCAGCACATCGAGCGCACCTGATTGGGCTGCATATCGGAATTGAGGAAGTTCTGGAAATACGGCAAACCGTAGCGCGCCGTCATCTCGAACAGGCGGTCAGCATTGTCGCTGTCCCAGGGGAAATCATGGGTGATGTTGTAGGTGGGAATCGGAAAGGTGAACACCCGGCCCTTGGCATCCCCGGCCTGCATCACCTCGATGTAGGCGCGGTTGATCAGCTCCATTTCGGCTTGCAGGTCGCCGTAGGCAAACGGCATTTCTTCACCGCCGATCACCGGCACCTGTTCACGTAAATCTTCTGGGCAGACCCAATCGAAGGTCAGGTTGGTAAACGGTGTCTGGGTGCCCCAGCGCGACGGCACGTTGAGGTTGTAGATGAACTCCTGCACGGCCTGGCGCACTTGCGGGTAGCTCAGTTGATCCTTGCGCACATAGGGTGCGAGATAGGTGTCGAACGAACTGAAGGCCTGGGCGCCGGCCCATTCGTTTTGCAGGGTACCGAGGAAGTTGACCATCTGCCCCAAGGCGCTGCTCAAGTGCTTGGGGGGGCCCGCTTCGACCCGGCCCGGCACACCGTTTAGGCCTTCGTGCAACAGCGAACGCAGTGACCAACCGGCGCAGTAGCCGGCAAGCATGTCCAGGTCATGGATATGCAGATCCGCTTCGCGGTGCGCGCGGCCGATCTGCTCGCTGTAGACCTCGTCCAGCCAGTAATTGGCAGTGACCTTGCCTGCCACATTGAGCACCAATCCGCCCAGGGAATAGCCCTGATTGGCATTGGCCTGCACGCGCCAGTCTTCGCGATCGAGGTATTCGTTCATGGAGGTGGCGACCTCTACCAGGGTCTTGCGGTCACGGCGCATGCGGCCGTGTTGTTCGCGGTAGACGATGTAGGCGCGCATCGATTGGAAGTAACCGGCGTCCATCAGCACGCGTTCGACGCTGTCCTGGATGAGTTCGACGTCCAGTTGTTCGATGCCCCTTAGGCGTGCCAATACTGCGCCCAGCAACAGGTCGGCGTCGTTCGCTTGAAACTCCGCGGTGGCAGTGCCGGCGGCGATCAGGGCTTGGCGGATTTTTTCGGCGTCGAAGGGGGCCAGGCTGCCGTCGCGTTTGTGGAGGTGGGTGCTGGTGAGCGGGGTGAGCGTGCTTTGCATTGGAAGCTCCAAACACTACATATAGACAATCCGATAACATAAAACACAATATGCAGTGATATTACGGAGAGAAGCGTTGGAAACCCTTGATCGGGATCAACGTTTTCTGATCGGGGCATATCCCTTTATTCCGTCACGGCTATCCATGGTTCCGCCCTTACGGTGCCCCCCAACCTCACCCACCGCTCATGCTCATAAAGCGCACCACCTGAACCTCCCCCGCCCCCGAAAAATCATGCCGCGCTGGCTTTCCCCTCAACGCCCGATGCAACGCCTCAACCAACGGCCGATCATCCAACGGAGACCGCCTGAGCAACTCACGAAAATCCAGCGCGTCGTCCTGCCCGAGGCACAACAAAAGCCGCCCCTCCACCGTCATCCTTAGCCGATTACAACTCCCACAAAAACTCTGTGAATTGGGCGAGATAAACCCGATGCGCGTGTCGGGGTAACGCGCCAAACGCACATACCGCGCCGGCCCCCCACTGCTTTCCGCAGTGTCGAGCAACAGATGCTCACGAGCGATCACCTCCCGCACCTCATCACTGGCACAAAACGCCTCCCCCCGCGAACGCCCTACATCCCCCAAAGGCATTTCTTCGATGAAACTGATATCGATCCCTTGCTCGATCGCATACCGCACCAACGCGGGCACCTCATCAAAATTACGCCCTTTCATCACCACGCAATTGAGCTTGACCCGCTCGAACCCGGCGTCCCGCGCCGCCTCTATCCCCTCCTGCACCTGGCGCAAATCACCGTTGCGCGTGATCGCCCGAAACCGCACGGGATCCAGACTGTCGAGGCTGATATTCATGCGCTTGACCCCCGCCGCCGCCAGCGGCTGCGCCAGCCGCGCCAACTGTGAGCCATTGCTGGTCATCACCAACTCACGCAAGCCTGGCAACGCAGCAATAGTGCGGCACAACCCCACAATGCCAGGACGGATCAAAGGTTCACCGCCGGTCAAGCGGATCTTGCGCACGCCCTGGCCCACAAACAGCCGGGCCAGGCGCTCCAGCTCTTGCAGGCTCAACACCTGCTGGCGCGGCAGGAAGGTCATGGTTTTCGCCATGCAGTACACACAGCGAAAATCACAACGGTCGGTCACCGACAGACGCAGGTAATCGATTGAACGGCCGAGCCCATCCACCAGGCTCATGTCACTGCACCAACGGCGAGTCGGCGCCTTGCAGCGCGAGACCACGGATGTCCGCGGCGCCAATCAGGGTTTGCAGGTACTGCACCAGCGCCTTCTGCCACACCCCCTGCTGCAACTGGGTGCGAATGGCGCCCGCCACTGCTTCGTAAGGCAACGGCTGGCCTTCGATGCGCTGGTCGACGCTGATCACATGCCAGCCGTAACGGCTTTCCAAGGGCTTATCGGCCAGGCCGGGCGCCAGGGTAAACAACTGGCGCTCCAGCTCCGGCACGGTCTGGCCCTTGCTGATCTGGCCCAATGAGCCACCCTGGGCCTTGGACGGGCACGCCGAATACTTGAGCGCCAGTTCGGCGAAGCTGGCGGGTGTCTGCGCCAGGCTCAGCTGTAGGATTTCTGCCTGCACATGGGCCATCTGCCGTGCCTCGGCATCGTCCGGCGCGCATTCGAGCAAGATGTGCCGCACCGCCAGCAACGGTGCGCTGTGGAAGCGCCCACGATTGCTTTCAAAATAATGCCGGCAGGTCGCCTCGTCGCACTGCGGCACGGTGATCTCGCGCTCCAGCAACAAGCGCGTGGCGGCTTCTTCTTCGTTCTCGCCGGGGGCGATGTCCACCGCCAGGCCCAACTCGGTGATGCGCTGTTGCAGCAGCTCGCGAATCACCAGCGCGCGAGCGGCCAGGTACACCGCGGCTTCGCGGCTTTCGGCAGGATGGTATTGCAGCTCCAGGGCCATCGCCTCGGGCGTGATCGACACGCCGTTGACGCTGACGATGGGCCATTCCTGTTCACTGCTGGCAATCAATTCAGGCTGGGTCATCATGTGTTCCTCACGACTTCTGCCGCACGATTTGATAACGACGGCCCAGGTACCAGACCGGCGCGCTGACCATGTGCACCAGGCGGGTAAACGGGAACAGCACGAACAGGGTCAGACCCAGCGCCACGTGGGCCTTGTAGATCAGCGACACCGGTGCAATCGACTCCGCCGCCTGCACTGGCCGCAGCAACACCACGTTCTGCGCCCAATCGGCGAGCATCACCATCACCGAGCCGTCCATATGCCCGGTGGAGGCCACAATGGTCAGCAAGCCCAGCAGCAACTGCGCGAGCAGTACCAGCAGGATCAGAATGTCGGACGCGCTCGACGTAGCCCGCACACGCGGGTCACTCAGACGACGCTTGATCAGCATCAGCAACCCCACCAGGCACAGCAGGCCGAAAAAACCGCCGGAGACCATTGCCAGCAGTTGCTTGTTTTCCGTGCTGATCACGTGGTGGTACACCGACGCGGGCGTCAGCAAGCCGACAAAGTGCCCGGCCAGCACAAACAGCACGCCGATATGGAAGAAGTTGCTCGCCACGCGCATGCCACGGTTGTTCAGCATCTGGCTGGAGCCGGCCTTCCAGGTGTACTGCGACAGGTCGAACCGCGCCCAACTGCCCAACAGGCAGATCGCCAGGGCCACATAAGGGTACACCCCGAATACCAGCAAATTCCACTTAGACATTACCCACCTCCCCGGCAGGCAGCACGGCCCGCCCTTCCTGCTGAAAATCCACCCAGTGCAACGGCACGGCGCTTTCTTCCCGCGCCTTGCCCGGAGCGCTCGGCAGCGCACTGCAACGGTCCTGCTGTTCGGCCTGCATGAAGTCCACGGCCTCTTCTTCCCACACCTTGTCAAGGGCTTCGAGGGAGTCGTCACGCGGCTCGGCAGCGACCTGGGCGCGCACTTCGGCCACCGCCTGGTGCGGCTCGGCGCCGGCGATTTGCAGCAGTGCCCGGAAGCAACTGGCATAGGCGCTTTCACGTTCTTCGAGGCGCGCCGCGAGCAACGCCAGCAAGTGCGCCACATCCGCCAGGCCCTCGCGGGCCTCGATGTCCTCGCGGGTGGAGAGAAACTCCAGGTACAGCGGGATGAAGTCGGGCAGCTCCTTGACGCCGATGGCAAAACCAGCCGCCTCGTACTGGGCCATCATGTCGACCATCGCCTGACCACGGTCGCGGGATTCGCCGTGCACATGCTCGAACAGCAACAACGACAGCGAACGCCCGCGCCCGAACAACGCGCCGTAGTGTTCCTGGCCATCCATCAGGTCGTTAGCGCAGATCAGCTCCAGCAGTTCGAACAAGGCGCCGCGTTGTTTGGGACTGATTTCCCGTGACTCGATAATCGCCTGCTCCAGCTCATCGCGGCCGCTCACCAGGTGTTCCGTGGGATAGTCCAGCAGCAGCGAGATCACTTTAAGAATGCGCATGGTTCAGTCCTCCCAGATCTGTACGGTTTTCAACACGTCGCGGCGGTTGGCCTTCTTCGCGCCGAACATATTGGTGTCGGAACTGCCGCTGCAGCCGCTGCCAAAGCTGAAACCACAGCCCGAACGCTCAGCGAAGGCATCGCTCATGGCGTCCTCGCGGTGGGCGCTTGGCACTACAAAGCGGTCCTCGTAATTAGCGATGGCCAGGTAGCGATACATCTCTTCCACTTGCGGCACGCTCAAGCCCACGTCTTCAAGGACTTGCAGGTCCTGGACGCCGTCCACCTGCTGGGAACGCTTGAAGGCGCGCATTGCCAGCAGGCGCTTGAGGGCACGCTTGACCGGCTTTTCATCGCCCGCCGTGAGCATGTTGGCCAGGTAACGCAAAGGAATGCGCAGGCTGTCCACATCCGGGATCACCCCATTCATGCCCACGGTGCCGGCAGCGGCGGCGTTCTGGATCGGCGACAGCGGCGGCACGTACCAGACCATCGGCAAGGTGCGGTATTCCGGGTGCAGCGGCAGCGCGAGCTTCCAGTCCACCGCCATTTTGTAGACGGGCGAGCGCTGCGCCGAGTCGATCACCGACTGCGGCACGCCATCGGCCAGGGCCTGACGGATCACAGCCGGGTCATTCGGGTCGAGGAAGATCTCCAGCTGTTTCTCGTACAAGTCGTGCTCGTTGGCGGTGCTGGCGACTTCGCTGATGCGGTCGGCGTCGTACAGCAGAACACCGAGATAGCGGATACGGCCGACACAGGTTTCGGCGCACACCGTGGGCATGCCGGCTTCGATGCGCGGGTAGCAGAAGATGCACTTTTCGGACTTGCCGCTCTTCCAGTTGAAGTAGATTTTCTTGTACGGGCAACCGCTGATGCACATGCGCCAGCCGCGACATTTTTCCTGGTCGATCAGCACAATGCCGTCTTCTTCACGCTTGTAGATCGCACCGCTGGGGCATGACGCTGCGCATGCCGGGTTGAGGCAGTGCTCGCACAGGCGCGGCAGGTACATCATGAAGGTGTTTTCGTACTCGCCGTAGATATCGGCCTGGATCTGGTCGAAGTTCTTGTCCTTGCGGCGCTTGGCGAACTCAGTGCCGAGGATCTCCTCCCAGTTGGGCCCCCACTCGATTTTCTGCATGCGCTTGCCCGACACCACCGAACGCGGGCGCGCGGTGGGCTGGTGTTCGCCCAGGGGCGCGGTGTGCAAGTGCTGGTAGTCGAAGTCGAACGGCTCGTAGTAGTCGTCCAGGCTAGGCAAGTCTGGGTTGGCGAAGATGTTTGCCAGCACGCGGAATTTGCCGCCGATACGCGGGTTGATCGTGCCATTGGCGTTACGGATCCAGCCGCCCTTCCACTTGTCCTGGTTCTCCCATTCTTTGGGGTAGCCGATGCCGGGCTTGGATTCGACGTTGTTGAACCAGGCGTATTCCATGCCTTCGCGGCTGGTCCACACGTTCTTGCAGGTGATCGAGCAAGTGTGGCAGCCGATGCATTTGTCCAGGTTCAGCACCATGCCGATCTGTGAGCGAATTTTCATCTCAGTTCTCCTCGATATCGGTCGGCAATGGGCGTGGCAGATCATCGCCGTCGGAGCCATCGAGCCAATCGACCTTGGCCATCTTGCGCACCACGACGAACTCATCGCGATTGCAGCCGACCGTGCCGTAGTAGTTGAAGCCGTAGGCCTGCTGGGCATAACCGCCGATCATATGGGTCGGTTTGAGCACCACGCGGGTCACCGAGTTGTGGTGGCCGCCGCGGGTTTTGGTGGTCTCCGAACCCGGCACGTTCACGATGCGTTCCTGGGCGTGATACATCATCACCATGCCCTCCTTGACCCGCTGGCTCACCACCGCACGGGCGGTGAGCGCGCCGTTGACGTTGAAGCACTCAATCCAATCGTTGTCCTCGATACCGGCGCGCTGGGCGTCGATTTCCGAGAGCCACACGATCGGCCCCCCACGGCTCAGGGTGAGCATCAGCAGGTTGTCGCTGTAGGTGCTGTGGATCCCCCATTTCTGGTGCGGGGTGATCCAGTTCAGTACGATCTCGGTCTCGCCATTACTGCGCTTGCCCTTCACCCCTTCGATGGTGCGGGTGTTGACCGGTGGTCGATAGCTCATCAACTGCTCGCCGAATGCCTGCATCCACGGGTGATCCTGGTAGAACTGCTGGCGCCCGGTGAGGGTGCGCCATGGGATGTTTTCATGGACGTTGGTGTAGCCGGCGTTGTAGCTCACGTGATCGTCTTCCAGGCCCGACCAGGTGGGGCTGGAAATGATCTTGCGTGGCTGCGCCTGGATGTCGCGGAAGCGGATCGCCTCGTGAGCCTTGGGCAATGCCAGGTGGCTGTGGTCGATGCCGGTGAACTCCGACAGCGCAGCCCAGGCCTTGACAGCCACGTGGCCGTTGGTTTCCGGGGCCAGGGACAGGATCACTTCGGCGGCGTCGATGGCCGTGTCGATTTTCGGCCGCCCCAGGCTGATGCCCGCGTCGCCTTCGTGATGGTTCAGTTCACCGAGGAATTTCACTTCCTCATCGGTATTCCAGTTGATGCCCTTGCCGCCATTGCCGAGTTTTTCCAGCAGCGGGCCAAGGGAGGTGAATTTCTTGTAGATATTCGGGTAGTCGCGCTCCACCACCGCCATGTTCGGCGCGTTCTTGCCCGGCACTGGTGCCACACCGGCACTTTTCCAGTCAGTGCCGCCGAAAGGCTGGGCCAACTCGCCGACGCTGTCATGCATCAGCGGCACGGTGACCAGGTCCTTCTCGACACCCAGGTGGCCGACCGCCATGGCCGAGAACGCCTTGGCGATGCCCTTGTAGATGTCCCAATCGGACCGCGACTCCCACGCCGGGTCGATAGCTGCCGACAACGGGTGGATGAACGGGTGCATGTCCGAGGTGTTCATGTCGTCTTTTTCGTACCAGGTGGCGGTCGGCAAGACGATGTCGGAATACACACAGGTGGACGACATGCGGAAGTCCAACGTGGTCACCAGATCGAGTTTGCCGATGGCACCATCGTCAACCCACTCGGCTTCGGTGGGCTTGCTTTCGCCGCCAAAACCGATGTCTTCGTTCATCACGCCGTTCTTGGTGCCCAGCAGGTACTTGAGCATGTACTCATGGCCCTTGCCCGACGAACCGAGCAGGTTGGAACGCCAGATAAACATGTTGCGCGGGAAGTTCGCCGGGCTGTCCGGTTGCTCGCAGGCAAAGCGTAGGGTGCCGTCCTGCCAGGCCTTGACCACATAGTCTTTGGGATCCATGCCAACAGCAGCCGCCTCACGGCAGATGTGCAACGGGTTGGTGTTGAGTTGCGGCGCGCTCGGCAGCCAGCCGGCGCGCTCGGCGCGGATGTTGTAGTCCAGGGCGTGGGTGGGGAACTGCGACTTGTCCGCCATGGGCGAGAGCACATCGTGCATGTTCATTTTTTCGTGGCGCCACTGCGAGCTATGGCCGTAGAAGAAGCTGGTACCATTCATCTGCCGGGGTGGGCGGCTCCAGTCTAGGCCGAACGCCAGGGGCAGCCAGCCGCATTGCGGGCGCAGTTTTTCCTGGCCGACGTAGTGGGCCCAGCCGCCGCCGGTCTGGCCGACGCAACCGCAGAGCATGAGCATGTTGATCAGCCCGCGGTAGTTCATGTCCATGTGGTACCAGTGGTTCATCGCCGCACCGACGATGATCATCGAGCGGCCCTTAGTCTTGTCGGCGTTGTCGGCGAACTCACGGGCGATCTGGATGGCTTTCTCGCGGCTGACGCCGGTGATCGCTTCCTGCCACGCCGGGGTGCCGGGCACACTGGCGTCGTCGTAGTCCTTGGCAACGTTGCTGCCGCCCAGGCCACGGTCGATGGCCAGGTTGGCGGCCGACAGGTCGAACACCGTGGCGACCTTGGCCACGCTGCCATCGGCCAACGTCACGCTGTGCACCGGCACGCGGCGAAACTGCACGGCATCGCCCGCCACGTGCTGGAAGTGCTCGTGGGATTCGCCGGCAAAATACGGGAAGCCCACCTCCGCTACGTCCGCCCCCATCAGGCTCAGTTTGAGGTCGATGGCGCGACCTTCCCCGCCTTCCTTGGCGAGGATGTTCCACTTGCCCTTCTCGCCCCAGCGATAGCCGATGGAACCTTGGGGCGAGACCAGCTCGCCGCTTTCGTCAAGGGCAATGGTTTTCCATTCCGGGTTATTGTCCTGGCCAAGGTTGTCCACAAGGTCCGAGGCACGCAGGAAGCGGTCAGGCTGGAACCCGGCGCCCGGTGCAAAACCGGTCACGGGCTTGAGCATCACCAGCACCGGCAAGTCGGTGAAGCGCTTGGCGTAGTCGGTGAAATAGGGGCTTGGGTGGTCGAGGTGAAACTCCTTGAAGATCACGTGATTGAAGGCCTGGGCCAACGCGGCGTCGGTACCCTGCTTGGGGTTGAGCCACAGATCAGTGAGCTTGGCCACTTCCGAATAATCGGGGGTGATGGCCACGGTCTTGGTGCCCTTGTAGCGCACCTCGGTGAAAAAGTGCGCGTCCGGTGTACGGGTCTGCGGGACGTTGGAACCCCAGGCGATGATGTAGTTGGAGTTGTACCAGTCGGCCGATTCCGGCACGTCGGTCTGCTCGCCCCACACCATCGGCGAAGCCGGTGGCAGGTCGCAGTACCAGTCATAGAAACTCAGACACACCCCGCCGAGCAGTGACAGGTAACGTGAGCCGGCGGCGTAGCTGACCATGGACATGGCCGGGATCGGCGAGAAGCCGACGATGCGGTCCGGGCCGTACTGCTTGATGGTGTAGACGTTGGAAGCGGCGATGATCTCGTTCACTTCGTCCCAGTTGGAGCGGATGAATCCCCCCATGCCACGCTTGCTCTTGTAGGACTCGGCCTTGGCCTTGTCCTCGACAATGCTCGCCCAGGCGTCTACCGGGGCCAGGGTCAGGCGCGCTTCACGCCACAGTTTGAGCAGTGGTTTGCGAATTTTCGGGTACTTGAGCCGGTTGGCGCTGTAGATGTACCAGCTGTAGCTGGCGCCACGCGGGCAGCCTCGGGGTTCGTGGTTGGGCAAGTCGTTGCGGGTACGCGGGTAGTCGGTCTGCTGGGTTTCCCAGGTAATCAGGCCGTTTTTCACGTAGATCTTCCACGAACAGGAACCGGTGCAGTTCACCCCGTGGGTGGAGCGCACGATCTTGTCGTACTGCCAGCGCGAACGGTAGACGTTCTCCCAATCGCGGGACTCTTTGCGGGTCTCGCCGTGGCCCTCGGAGAACTCGTTTTGCTTGCGGTTGAAGAACCGCAGTTGATCCAGTAGGTGACTCATGATGCTTTCCTCATCAGGCGTGCCGTGGGGTGCGTTGCCCCGCGAATTCGGGTCGGACTAGCAGGGTGTGGCGCAGCCTTTGCGGGCGTACCACCACCAGGTCACGACGATGCAGCTCAGGTAGAAACCGACAAACAGGTAGAAGGCCATGGCCGGGCTGCCGGTGGCGGCCATGGAACTGCCGAAGGATTTGGGAATGAAGAACGCGCCGAACGCGCCCATGGCCGAGCTGAACCCGAGCACGGCGGCGGATTCCTTGCTGGCGTCCTTCAAGGCCTGTTCACGCACGGCGGCGGGTTTGCCGACACTGGCTTTTTCGTGGAGGGTGCGGAAGATCACCGGGATCATGCGGAAGGTGGAGCCGTTGCCGATGCCGGTGGTGATGAACAGCAGCATAAACAGGCCGAGAAAACCGTAGAAGTTGCCGCCCTGCTGGTTCTGCGGCAAAAAGTGCAGCACGCCGAACACCATCACGATCATCAGCACGAAGTTCCACAGGGTCACTCGCGCGCCGCCCAGCTTGTCGGCCAGCCAGCCGCCCAGTGGCCGCACCAGTGCGCCAACCAGTGGGCCGAGGAAGGCGAACTTCAGCGCTACCACGTCCGGAAACGAGGTCTTGATCAGCAGCGGAAACGCCGCCGAGAAGCCGATGAACGAACCGAAAGTCGCCAGGTACAACCAGCACATCAGCCAGTTGTGCTTGCGCTTGAAGATCACCGCCTGGTCGCTGAACGACGCGCGGGCGCTGGATAGGTCATTCATGCCGAACCACGCCGCCACGGTGACGAGGATGATGAATGGCACCCAGATGAAGCCGGCGTTCTGCAGCCACAGTTGGCTACCGTCCGCCAGGGTTTGCGGTTGCCCGCCGATCAGCCCGAATACCCCAAAGGTGATCACCAACGGCACGCAGAACTGCATCACCGAAACGCCCAGGTTGCCCAGGCCGGCGTTCAACCCCAGGGCGGTGCCCTGCTGGGCCTTAGGGTAGAAGAAGCTGATGTTGGACATGCTGGAGGCAAAGTTGCCGCCGCCAAAACCGCAGAGTAAGGCGATCAACACGAAGACGCTGTAAGGCGTGTTCGGATCCTGCACCGCAAAGCCCATCCACAGTGACGGCAGCAAGAGCGACGCGGTGCTCAGGGCGGTCCAGCGGCGCCCGCCGAAGATCGGCACCATGAACGAGTAGAACACCCGCAACGTCGCGCCGGACAAACCCGGCAGCGCCGCGAGCCAGAACAACTGGTCAGTGGTGAAGCTGAAGCCAATGGCGTTGAGGCGCACAATCACCGTGCTCCACACCATCCACACTGCAAAGGCCAGCAAAAGCGCAGGGATCGAAATCCACAAGTTGCGGGTGGCGGTCTTCTTGCCGCTGGCGCCCCAGAACGCCGGGTCTTCAGGGCGCCAGTCGTGGATCACCGGCCCCGATTCGGGCTTTTGCGCGATAGACATGATCATTCTCCTTGGAGCGCTTGTTTGCCGAGCAACGGCTGTTTACGGATCTCGCTGATGTACATCCAGGTCAGGGAGACCCAGACCACGCCGTACATCAACATGAAGCAGGAGGAGCGCACACCGGTGAGGTCCACCAGGGCGCCGAATAGAATCGGCAGTACAAAGCCGCCCAGGCCGCCGGCCAGGCCGACAATGCCGGACACCGCGCCCATGTTCTGCGGGTAGTCATTGGCGATGTACTTGAACACCGAGGCCTTGCCGAACGCGAAGGCGATGCCCATCACGAACAGCAGCACGGTGAACAGGGTGGCGTTGAGGCCGAGATGGAAATAGACGGGCCCGTTGACGGTCATCACTTGCAACTGCGTCTGCGGATAGCTGAGCAGGAAAAGGCAGATCCAGCTCACCCACAGCACCCACCAGGTCACGCTGTGTGCGCCCCAGCGGTCGGACATCCAGCCGCCCACCGCCCGCAACACACCGCCAGGCAAGGAAAAACACGCGGCCAGCAGTGCGGCGCTTTGCAGGCTGAAGCCGTATTCCTGCACGTAGTACTTGGTCATCCACAACGCCAGGGCCACGTAGCCGCCGAACACAATCGAGTAGTACTGGCAGTAGCGCCACACAGCCGGGTCTTTGAGGCACAGCAGTTGCTGACGCAGGGTGGCGCCGCCAGCACTGCGGTGGGCCTTGTTTTCGCGGGTGAGGAACCAGAACAACAGCGCGGTGACAAACAGGATCGCGCTGAACACCTTGGGCACCAGGTGCCAGGTGCCGAGGGCGATCAGCGCCGGGGCCAGAAATTTGGTGACGGCAGCGCCGGCATTACCCGCGCCGAACACGCCCATGGCAAACCCTTGGTTCTCTTTATCGAACCACTTGGCGACATAGGCGATGCCTACTGAAAACGAGCCGCCGGCCAAACCGACAAACAGGCCCAGCACCAGGAACTGCCAATACGCCGTGGCGTAGGTGATCAGGTACAGCGGCAGTACACAGGCGAGCATCAACACAAAGAACACGATGCGCCCGCCGAAACGGTCGGTCAGCAACCCGAGGGGCAGGCGCACCAGGGAACCGGTCAATACCGGGGTGGCGGCCAACAGGCCGAACTGGGTTTCGTTGAGTTGCAGCAGGTCCTTGATGGGCACGCCGAGCACGGCGAACATCATCCACACCATAAAGCAGACGGTGAAGGCCAGGGTGCTCATGCCCAGCACCAGGCCTTGTCTCATACGGGGTTGAGTCACGGTATGCGCTCCAGAAAGTGATTCCATGAGCGCAGGTTAGGGGCGACCCCCTCGCAGAACTTGACCCAGATCAACGTGGGCCGGTTGGGTATGGCGCTATGCTGGCCCCGTCTACCTCCAAGGAGGTAGCCCGCAAGACAAGAGAAAGCCTTTATTTATCAATGGATTGTTCTCTTGTGCCGGCTTTTGTCCGTGGGAGGGTTCGCCGGCAATTCTTTAGAGGTAGTGCGCCAGGGAAGGCCATCTCCCCCCCTTTCCCGCTCCAGGTGCGACCATGCTGCTCTGCTGCCCCCTTCAACTGTGCCGTCATGTTTGACTGGCTGCGCAGCTCCCTGCCCGCCCGCGCCGGTCTGGCGGTGATCCTGATTGCGATCCTGGCCCTGGCCAGTTCCCTCAGCGCCGGGCTGATCGCCTGGTTCAGCCAGGGCGACGCCGCCGCGATCAACACCGCGGGCTCGGTGCGCATGGAGACCTATCA
Organism: Pseudomonas sp. H3_E07; assembly: GCF_054668895.1. Taxonomy (NCBI): domain Bacteria; kingdom Pseudomonadati; phylum Pseudomonadota; class Gammaproteobacteria; order Pseudomonadales; family Pseudomonadaceae; genus Pseudomonas; species Pseudomonas sp. H3_E07. The sequence goes on along the minus strand of NZ_CP162795.1, from coordinate 5,428,276 downwards.
CCTCAGCTGGAAACTGGCGGCCGGTGCACGCCCGGATGAGGTCGCCGAGGTCAGCCAGAGCCTGCAACGGCGCCTCGACAGCCAGTCGCTCAAGGCGGTGCTCGAAGACGGCCCCCACAGCGCCCTGCTACAGAGCTACCAGCAGATCCAGCGGCGCTGGAACGACGAGCTGCGCCCGGCGGTGATGCGCGGCGATGCGGTGCTGTTCCAGGCCAGCGCGCCGGCGTTCGTCGAGCAACTGAACCAGTTCGTCAGCCTGTTGCAGCAACAGAGCGAGCACAAGCAAAGCTGGCAGCAAGCGATCCAGGGACTGGCGTTGTTCAGCACCTTGATCATCCTGCTGATCGGCCTCTACGAGTTGCAGTACGGCGTGGTCACGCCCTTGCAGGAACTGGTGCACGCCACTCGGCGCTTTCGCGATGGCAACTACCAGACCCGCGTCAACCACCGTTCCGAGGACGAACTGGGCCAACTGGCCCTGAGCTTCAACGCCATGGCCGAGACCATCGAGGCCTCCCACCGCACTCTGGAAGCCCAGGTGCAGCTCAAAACTCTCAACCTGCAACAAGCCAATGCCGCCCTGGAATTGCTTTACCAGAGCAGCCGCAGCCTGGCCACGCGCCTGGCCAATGCCGAAGGCCTGGATGAACTGATCCGGCGCTTCCAGAAACGCCTGCCGGGCTTGCGCCTGTCGCTGTGCCTGCAAGGTCACTTCCTCGCACCGGCGCAGCAGATGCTGGCGCTGCATGGCGAGCACAGCCGCAACGTCTGCGCGATCGGCGACTGCGCGACGTGCGAACGCCACCACGCGGCGCCGCCAGAGGTATTCAGCATCAGCAACCAGGGCGCAGAACTGGGCGAACTCAAGGCGCACTTCCTCGACGGCCACCCCCCGCAGGATTGGGAAAAACAACTGATCCAGGCCCTGGCCAACCTGATCGGCACCTCGCTGTCTCTCAAGCGCCAGCGGGAACAGGACCACCGCCTGTTACTGCTGGAGGAGCGCACCATCATCGCCCGCGAACTGCACGACTCCCTGGCCCAGGCACTGTCCTACATGAAGCTACAAGTGAGCCGCATGCAGACCCTGATCCGCCGTGGCGAGCCCGTGGAAACCCTGGCCTGCGTCACCAGTGAATTGCGTGACGGCCTCAATAACGCCTACCGCCAACTGCGCGAACTGCTCACCACCTTCCGCTTGCAGATCCATGACGCCGGGTTGGTGCAGGAGCTGCGGGAGACCGCCGAAGAGTTCTCCCGCCGTGGCGAGTTCCAGGTACACCTGCACGTGGACGCCTTGGCATTCCAGCTGTCGGCCAGTGAACAGATCCACGTGCTGCAGATCACCCGCGAAGCCCTGTCCAATTGCCTGCGCCACGCTCATGCGCAAAATGCCTGGCTGCAACTGCGCCAGGTTGGTGAGACCGTGAGCCTTTGCATCGAAGACGATGGGCGTGGCTTCGGCGGCGACGTCGACCAACGCGAACACCACGGCCTGACCATCATGGACGAGCGCGCACGCAGCCTGCACGGCCATCTCGACATCAGCCCGCGTGAGCCCCAGGGCACGCGGGTGCAATTGCGTTTCCAGCCGGAATTTCTTGGCCACTCTCTACAAGGCACCGCCTCATGAACACCGCTATTCGCCACCGAATCCTGTTGGTCGACGACCACCCGATGATGCGTCACGGCATGCGTCAGATGCTTGAACTGGAAGACGATTTGCACGTGGTTGGTGAGGCCGGTAACGGCCAGGAGGCCCTTGATCAGATCGCTACGTTGCAACCGGACCTGGTGTTACTGGACAACAACATGCCGCACATGAAAGGCCTGGAGACACTGCGTCGCCTGCGGGCCATGAACTATGCGGGGAAGGTGCTGCTGTTTACCGTGTCCGACGCGGAGGACGATATTCGTGATGCGCTACGACTGGATGCCAATGGTTATCTGCTCAAGGACATGGAACCGGAGTTGGTGGTGGAGTTCATCCGTGATGCCTTGCAGGGAGCCTTGGTGATCAGCCCTGGCTTGACCCGCGTACTGGCCCAGGCATTGCGTTCGCCGCAGCCGCATGCGGCGGTGGAGCTGACTGAGCGGGAGAGGCAGGTGTTGAGGACCATTGCCGGGGGGTACAGCAATAAGGTGATCGGGCATAAGCTGGGGATTACCGAGGGGACGGTGAAGGTGCATGTGAAGAATGTGCTGCATAAGCTGGGGTTGAGGTCGCGGGTGGAGGCGGCGGTTTGGGCGATGGAGCATCTGAGGCAGGCGGGGTGACAGGGGCTTGTGGGCATATCCGTTATTGGGGTGATCGCGGGTATGGGTTCCGCAGCAACGGATATGCCCACAGTCAAACAGCCAACCCAGCCCTCTCCAACCCCCACCACAACCACCCCGGCAACACATCCGAATCCAGACTATCAATCAGATTCTTCAACCCCAACCCCAATTCCGTATCCCCTTCAATCACCAATCGCCGCCGAAAAAACAACGTATCCGGGTCCTCCTGCCGACTGGCCAACAACAAAAACTCCCGCCAATTCCCACTGATCGTCACCTCGGCAGCAGCCTTCGAAGCCACCCGCAACCCCTCCCGTCCCAACGTCAGATACCAACACACCCCCAAATCCGCAACACGCAGGCACATCCAACGCCCACGCAGCAGATCGAAACCTCCATCGCGCAAAGGCTCCGCCAAACACCGATTAAGCCCCTGCTCCAACACCAACCGCTGCGCGGCAAACGGCACCCGCCGAATCAACGGCAACACCCGATCCACGCCCTTGAGCACCCACTGCTTGCGACTCAACACCCCACCACCTCCTCAACCCGCAACATTCCTGCCTGCCCATGCCAATAACCATTGCACCCGTCCACAAACAACGGCGGCAGGGCTCCCTGGCGCACTTGATCAAAGGCACGCACCACATCAGCCATCCCTTCAGCCCGCGGGCTCAGGCGCAGTAAATCGGCACCACACGAAACCAAACCGGGATAGTCAGCCAGCAAGTTGGTCACATCGGCAGACATCGTCTGAATCCCATTCAAGGTAAACAACGCCTGCCCTTCCTGACTGGTCAACGCCATGCCATCCAGATAGTTGATACAGCAGAACTGGCAATCATCCTTCGGCCGGTTCTCCGCCCGCGCAGTGAAACAACGCGCCGAGTACGCCAGGGGCAGATGCCCGTAGGCGAAGATCTCCACTTCGGGCAATGGCCTCCCCAGTTCACGCACTTGCTCCAGCACATCGGCGATCAGATCGTGGGAGCACTCCACTGGCGGCACCCAACGCTGCATTCCCGCATCGAGCAACTGCACCAACGCGTGGCCGTTGTAGAGATTGAGTGCCGGGCCACCGACAAAGGGCAATTTGCGCTCGATCAGTAACTGCACCGCGCCCATGTCGTTTGCCTCCACCAAAAAATCGCCGTTGTCACACAGCCGTCGCAGGCTGGACAGTTCGGAGGCGGCTTCGATCAAGGTGAGGCTCGACAATACGATCTGCGCCGAGCTGCACGCTTGCAATTCGCGGCCCAGGCCCAGCCATTGATCCAGGTTGAACGCGCGGCGTTTGGAACACACCGTTTCCCCCAGGTAAATCACATCCAGGGGCAAGCCGGCCATGTCGGCATAGAAGCGCCCCAGGTGAGCTTTGTCCCAATAAAACAGCACCGGTCCCAGGCTGAGTTTCATCTGTGTCTCCTCACTGCCACGCACGATGGTAAGCACCCAAGGTGGTCTGGCTGCCTTCGGAAAGCCCGGCGAGCACCTGGCGCCATGGGGCCTTGACCACAAAGCTCGCGGGGTTGGCGCGGTGGGCGTCGAGGGCCGCACGCCACACACGGGTGACTTGCTCCACATAGGCCGGGCTGCGCTGCCGGCCTTCGATCTTTACCGCTTCCACGCCGATGGCGCTGAGTTCGGGCAGCAGGTCGAGGGTGTCGAGGCTGGTGGGTTCTTCCAGCGCGTGGAAGCGCTTGCCGCCCACCAGGAAACGGCCCTTGCACAAGGTCGGGTAGCCAGCAGGTTCGTCCGGGGTATAGCGGTCGATCAGCACGTCGCTGAGCCGTGCGCTGAGGCCGTCGGCGTCGTCGCTCCAGCGCACGGCCTTGGCCGGCGAGCACACGCCACAGAGGTTGGGCGACTCGCCGGTGATATACGACGACAAATGGCAACGCCCCTCAGCCATGATGCACAGGCTGCCAAAACCGAACACCTCAATGGGCACGGTGCCGCTGGCCGCCACCTGTCTGACCTGGGCCAGGGACAGCACCCGTGGCAGCACGGCACGGCGGATGCCGTAGTGTTCGACGTAGAACTTCAACGCTGCCGCATGGGTGGCCGAGCCTTGCACCGAGAGGTGCAACGCCATGTGCGGATGGCGTCGCGCGGCATAGCCCAGTACGCCAGGGTCGCCCGCGATCAAGGCATCGACGCCATGATCGGCGGCACGGTCCACTGCGCGTTGCCAGCGCGGCCAGATCTTCGGTTGCGGGTAGGTGTTGACCGCCACATAGAGCTTGCGCTGGTGCTGGCGGATATGGGCGACAGCGGCATCGAACTGCTTGTCGTCCATGTTCAGCCCCGCAAAGTGCCGAGCATTGGTGTCATCGCGAAACCCTACGTACACCGCATCGGCGCCTTGGCGCACGGCGGCTTTCAGCGCAGGCAGGTTACCCGCCGGACAAACCAGTTGCATGACCGCTCCTTATTCAAAACCGGTGAAGGGCAGGAAAGACACTGCCGCTCCCTTGGATACTTGCTGCTCGCGCTCGATGATCACTAGACCATCGGCCCAGCAGGCGGCGACGAGCATCGCCGAGCTTTGCTGGGGGTGCAGGACGGCGCGCAATTGCCCGTCGCTGCCGGGGCTCAGCCGTGCGCGCAGGTATTGGCGGCGCTTGTTGGGTTTCACCCATTCAAACGCGGCGGGCACGCTGATGGACACTGGCAACACTCGCTCCGCGCCTTGAGCAAGCAAAAGGAATGGGCGCACTACGATCAGCGTGGTCACCAGCGCAGCCGTCGGGTTACCCGGCAGGCCAATCCAGGGTTTACCCGCCACCTGACCGAACGCCAGCGGCTTGCCGGGCTGGATTGCCAAGCGCCAGAACTCGATCTTGCCCAGCGCTTGGATCGCTTGCTTGAGGTGGTCCTCTTCGCCCACCGACACACCGCCAGTCGTCAGCAGCAAATCGCATTCGGAAGAGGCCAGCAGCAGCGCATCACGACTGGCCGCGAGAGCGTCTGCCATCACCCCGTAATCGTGAACCGTGACGCCCCAGCCGCGCAGCAGCGCCGCGACCAGATAGCGATTGCTGTTGTAGATCTGCCCTGGCGCCAGGGACTCACCCGGCTCGCGCAGTTCATCACCGCTGCTGAGCAGGCACACGCGCAGTGGCCGGAAGACCTTGACCCGCGGTATGCCCGCGGCCGCCAGCAAGCCGATTTCCTGGGCACGCAGGCGTTTACCGGCACTCATCACACGCTGCCCGCGTTGCAACTCTTCGCCGCGCCTGCGTACGTGTTCGCCCAGGCGCACCGGCGGGCACCAGATGCGCTGACCGTAAACGCGGCAGCGCTCCTGGGGCACCACGCTGTCGGCACCTGGGGGCAGCGGCGCACCGGTAAAGATCCGCACGGTTTGCCCCGGCTGCAACGGCACGTCACTGCTATGCCCCGCGGCGATCCGTCCAACCACTTGCAAATGACCGCCCTGCTCCGGCACATCGAACGCGCGCAGCGCATAGCCGTCCATGGCGCTGTTGCTCCAGCCCGGCAGGTCGATCGGTGAAAACACCTCTTCGGCAGTGACACGCCCGAGGGCCTCGGTCAACGCAATCACCTCAGTGGGCGGTGGTGGCGGTGCCTGAGCCAGCAACCGGTCGATGGCCTCCTCCACCGGCAGCAGGTCGCCGCTGTCGCACAGGCTCATGACCGTACCCCACAGGCTTGAAGCGGTTGATCGAGTTGCGGCTTGAGGTGCGGCGCGAAGTTACACGGGCCGGTGCGGCTGTCCAGTTGGCCGACCAGGATCTGGTCCCAGGCAGTCCGACAGGCGCCCGGCGAACCGGGCATGCAGCACACCAGCACGCCATTGCTGACCCCTGCCAGGGCGCGGGACTGCAAGGTGGACATGCCGATTTGCGCCAAAGACACCTGCCGGAACAACTCGCCAAACCCGTCTACCTGTTTGTCCAGCAACGGCAGCACGGCCTGAGGGGTGTTGTCACGGGCGGTAAAGCCAGTGCCGCCGGTCATCAGTACAACTTGTACGTGAGGGTCAGCGATCCACTGGGAGACCCGTGCGCGGATCTGGTAGATGTCATCCATCACGATGCTACGGTCGATCAGCCTATGTCCGGCGTCTTTCAGGCGGTCCACCAGGGTTTGCCCGGAGGTGTCGGTGTCGTAGGTGCGGGTATCGCTGATGGTCAGCACCGCGATATGCAGGGAGACAAAACTGCGTTGGGTCAGATGGGCCATGGTCCAGGCTCCAGGTATTGAAAAGATGCATCCAGCCTGCGCCGCAATGAGCGCAGGGCCTATTCCTCGAAGGAGGTATGCCGTCAGGGAGCCAGGCGCGTGCGCTGCCACTCGCCGTCCAGCAGGCGGTAGTCGAGGCGGTCATGCAGACGGTTGGGACGGCCCTGCCAGAACTCGATGCGCCGGGGTTGCAGGCAGAAACCACCCCAATGTTCGGGCCGAGGCGGCTGGCGCCCGGCGAAGCGCTCGGTGACCTCACGCAGGCGTCCTTCCAACTCGCTGCGATGGGCCAGGGGCTGGCTCTGGGGTGAGGCCCAGCTGCCCAGTTGGCTGGCGGTCGGACGCGCCTCGAAGTAGTCGTCCGACAGTTGCGCAGCGGCCTTCACCACCGGCCCTTCGATACGGACCTGACGCTCCAGGCCCGGCCAGAAAAACGTCATGGCGGCATGGGGGTTGTCCGCCAACTCCTGGCCCTTGGCACTCTGGTAATTACCAAAAAAGAAAAACCCGTCGACGCTGAACCCCTTGAGCAACAGGATGCGGCAATGGGCATGCCCGTGGCTGTCCACCGTGGCCAGGGCCATGCTGTTGGCTTCCGCCGGGGGCACTTCGGTCTTGCGTGCCTGGTCCAGCCACTGGCCAAACAATGCCAACGGGTCGGCCTGCGCACAATCGTCGCGAAGACCGTAAAGGGTGTAGTTGCGGCGCAATTGCGCAAGGGACAGGGGCATGGCGCGGTCCTCCAGAAAGTTCGCCACAGTGTGGGAACTGCCGCGCCGCTATCCCTTGACCGCGGTCAACACTCCGCCGCGGCATGACGCCGCATCGCGGTTCACCACAACGACTTGGCGAGGACCGTCAACCGATGAACCATCCACAACACAGAAGACATTGACCTCTCCTAGCCCGGATGCCCATCGACCCGCGCCTGCCACAGCATCGGTCCATAGCGCCACAGGTACAGGCCCAACCCAATGGACCAGCAAAATCCTGCCAACCACAGGGCTGCCAAGGGCCAAACCAGCACCAACCACACGCGGCATACACACGCCAGGTTCAGCAACGCGAAAGCCAGCGTCATGCCTGGTGGCGGCTGCAACGGTCGACCGGTATGGCCCAGGCTGACCCGTGCGATCATCGCCAGGATCAACCCAGCCATCGCACCAATGGTCAGCGCGTGCACCGCCAGGCTTGGATTGAAGGCGGCACCGAAATGCCACAGCGCCATGCCCAGGCACGCCAGCGCGAGCCAGGCATAGGCCAGGTGCAGAGACCACAGCAGCGGTACTCGCCACAGGCCGCGATCCTGCCAGCGCAGCCAGCGCAGCAGATGGCCCAGGCCCAACGCGGCGAATAGCACGCCAACCCAGAGACTAGGCATCAAGGCCCATCCGTTGGCATACAACAGCGCCACCAGAATCGACCCGCTCAGCAACAGGTGGTCCAACCACGGCCAGGGCTTGACGGCTTCGGCCCGGCCCAGGCCACGCTGGGTAAAAAACGGAATCACACGGCCACCGATCAGGCCCATCATCGCCGCGACGAGCCATAAGCCGGTCAGAACCGACTGGCGCTGCAACGCTGGGTCGGACAGCGATAGCCCGTCAGCCAAGGCCAGCAACACCAGCACCAGCACAATCGGGTAATTGCGCGTCTGCCGGACCTTCCACAGCGTCCACCCCATCACCCCGGCAACTGCCAATGGGAAGCTCAACTCCAGCACGGCCAGCAACGGCATCGGAACATTCAGCAACCAGCCCACGCGAGCCGCCAGCCACAGTGCCGCCAACACCGCCAAGGGCGTCCCGCTGAGGCCGGCGCGCCCGGTCCAGGTCTGCACCGCCGTCAGCAAAAAACCGGCGATGATCGCCAGGCCAAAGCCGAACAGCAACTCATGCCGATGCCAGGCCAGCCAGCCGCCGGCCGGTTGCCACTCGCCAGTCAGCCCGCCCAGGGCCAACAGCCACAACGGCACCACCAGCGCCGCCAACAGGCACGCGCCGAGAAAAAATGGCCGGAAGGCCAGGCGCAACAACGGGGTAATCGACATTGCCTTGCGCCGATCCAGTACGTGCATGCCACGGCTCCTCAACTCATTATCGGTCTATCTATCGAGGGTTTTACCAAGTGAGGTAAAACATGCCCTTGGCCAACACCACAATCGCAACCATATGCGCAAACAAACTCAAGTGCACAAACCGCAGATAGCGCGGCCCTACACGCCCCAGGCGCATACGCAGCATTGTCAGCAGAAAGTGCAGCAGCACACTGGCGGCGAGGGTCAACTTAACGGTCAGCAAAGTCCCGAAGGACGAAGCGAAAGGCGCGGTCAGCACTGGCAAGTAACGCAGCCAGACCATGCCCAGCCCCGCGCCGAACAGCACCAGTAATACCCAGGGCATCATCACCCTGGCGCGTTGACCGACGCCTTGCTCCACCAGCACCATCACCCGCGCAGGCAATTGGTGGTGCAGGCGTGCCAGGATCAGCACTTCGAAAAACACTGTGCCGATAAAAATCAACGCAGCGAAGAGGTGCGCCAGCAGAAACAGTAGGTAAGGCATGATGGCCTCGCGGGGGGTACCGGAACACCAGTGTGACGACCTGCCAGCGTGCACACCTTGATTCCGGTCAACCCATCACATCAACGGGATGCTGTAGCTGACAATCAGCCGCGTCTCGTCCTTGTCCGCCGTGTCGTTGCCGCGCAGCACCGCGCTGCGCCAGGTAAAGCCCAGGCCTTTCAAGGTGCCGGTGGGGATCACGTAATCCAGGCGCAGGTCACGCTCCCACTCACTGTTGTCGCGGCCGACAGTGCGGATGTGGCTGCCGTGGATATACGTCACGCTGGAGCGCAACCCCGGCACGCCCAGGCCGGCAAAGTCATAGGCATAGCTGCCAACCGTGGCTTGCTCACCGGCATTCACGAACTTGAGCGACTGGGAATTGGTGATCAGGTAGAGCGAGCGGCCCTGGCCCTGGTTGATGTGCGGGAAGTCACTTTGCCCGGTGGTTTTCTGGTAGCCCAAGCTCAGCGAATGCCCGCTCAAGGCATAGGTGAACATGGCGCTCCACAAGCGGTTGTCGACTTTGCCGGCGTTGACGCCAGGCCCGTAGTAGCCCGAGCTGACATAACCTTCGCCGCGCCCGGCAACGCTGCCATTCTTGCCGTCGGCGGTGCTGTAGAAATACCGCAGGTCGCTCTTGAGTTGGCCCACCGGCAGTTGCCAGTTATGCACCAAGCCGAGGAAATGCTGCTGGTAAAAGTTCTCCAGGCTGGCGTAGTAGTACTGCACCTGCAGCCGTTTGCTCACGGCGTAATCCACACCGCCGTAGTAGAACTGGTTGCTGGCCTTACCCTTGACCGGGTCATTGGCCCCAGCAATCGACAAGCCTTGGCCGTTACTGGAGTTCCGGTCCATCACCTGCTCGATCTTGCCCGCGATCAGATTGACGTCCCTGAAGTCCTTGGACTCCACCTGATAGCCCCGAAAGGTCTGGGGCAACAGGCGACCGTCCTCAGTGGTCAGCACCGGCAGCTTGGGCATCAGGTTGCCGGCTTTGAGTTGCGTCTGGGCGATACGCAGTTTGCCGGTGACGCCGGTCTTGCTGAAATCATGGACGGCCTTGCCGTCGTCCAGCGGGAAAACGCTGCCGGGGGTGTTGTCTGCACCGGCCTTGCCGGCCCGGCCCGAGGCGTCCAGGCGCAGGCCGTACCACTCTTGCAGATCCAGGCCCAGGCCGACCGTGCCCTCGGTGAAACCGGACTGGTAATTGAACATGAAGGCCTGGCCCCACTCCTTGTCCGAGGCGGCCTTGGCGTTGCGGGTGTCCTGGTTGTAGTAGAAGTTGCGCAGGTCGAGACTGGCTTTGCTGTCGTCGATAAAACCCGACGCAGCCGCCTGCTGCGCAGCGCCGAGGGAGACGGCGAGCGCCAGGCAAGTCTTGTGGTTCATGAAGGCTCCGAGAAGTGATTGAGGCGACACCGTCGGCGTTCAGCCTGTTCTTGTTGCAGGCCTCTAACGTGTGACATTCGACGGGAGCGCGCACGGTATAGGCTTGGTCCCACGGGAAAAAGCCGTCAAAACCGCTATTCACTTTTTCAGTTTGCGTAACAATCCACGTGTCACTTCAAGGTATTCAGCCGCATGTCAAGGCACCGCCAACCACCCACTGAACCCACCCGGCGCCTTCAACGGGCACCAGGCGAAATCCCACGGTGGCGGCGGCAGCGCCTGCTGTTCGACCCCGGCACTCCGGGCGTCTTTCCAATCGACAACCCTCGACGACTGCCAGGCCAGCGCCACGCCCTGGGCCTGGCTTTCGTCCGTATTGACCCAACACGCGGCGGCCGCCGCCATGAATGCCTCGATCGGCTCGTCGTCGATCTGCGACCGATACGGCGAGCCCAGCAGCCAGCGGCAGACATTCAGGTGATAGGTCCAGTCCTGCGGCGGCCGGTTGCGGTAGGCCCAGGTCATGAAGCTGCGGAACAGGTTCAACCCTTCGGGCGGATCCAGCTTGAGCAGCGCCGGGCAGATATCGAACAGGGTGTGCCAATACGGCAATAACCGTGCATCCAGGTGCACGAAGTTGCGGGAATTGCTCGGGTATTCAGGCGGCGTCGGTACCGCGTGCAGGCGGCGGGACGCCTTGCTGACCAGGCGGCTGGCGCCTGCGGGCAACAGGTGGTTCATGAAACGCACTCACAGTCATGACGATGGAATGCCTCCTGGTCTCAGGAAGCCCAAGGCAAACGTCAGAATGCAGGGGAAGCGCGGGGGTTGGCCGAAGGCCAGGAATAACGCGGCGGCGCCTTGTTGCGACGTTCATGGGCGGGCCGTGGAGTTTGCCCCAGCCCCAGCAACCAGGCCAGACCGACCAAGAACACCAGGGCAACCGTCAAGGCGTTGCAGACCGGGCAGGCAAAGTAGTTCGAGATGTTGCTGGAAGACGGGCTGCCCAACCCTTTGTCGGAAAGTGGCGCCTGCTTGCCGTCCACCGAACAAAACGCCCCACCGATGCCATTCAGTGTCTGGCCCATCATCTGACCATGCCCCAAACCGCAGACGAACAGGTTCATCAGCACGCAGAAGTACAAGGCCCAGGCAATCAGGGAACGGTCGGGGTGGCTCAATTTCATGGCGGCGACTCTACCACCAGAGCCGCCAAAGGATGAAGTGCCGCCTGCCCCTGTGGCAGAACGTCGCAGATTACGTGCACTTCCCAGGGTTGGTAGACTGGACGCCCTCAAAGCCTGACGTATTGATCCAGAGCAATGCAGGCGTTTCACAGGATGCACAGTTGATGAGTACCTTATTCACCCGCCGCAAAGTGCTGACCGGAATGGGCCTGCTGGGCCTGGGCAGCCTGCTGGGCGGCTGTGACTACAGCCCGAAGCTGAACTTCAAGTACGGCAAGGACCTGAGCGACAAGATCATGGGCCGTACCTTCAAGCTCAAGAACACCGACGGCGAAACCGTCACCTTGAGCTCGTACCGTGGCCTGATGCCGGTGGTGTTCTTCGGTTTCACCCAATGCCCGGCCGTGTGCCCGACCACCCTGGCGCGCGCCGCCCAGGCCAAGAAACTGATGGGTCGCGACGGCGAAATCATGCAGGTGGTGTTCATCACCCTGGACCCGGAACGCGACACCCCCGAGATCCTCGACAAGTACGTCAAAGCCTTCGACCCCAGCTTCGAAGCGCTGTACGGCACCCCGGAAGAAATCGCCGTGGCCGCCAAGGAATTCGGGATCTTTTATGAAAAGATCCCTGCCGGCGACACCTACACCCTGTCCCACACCGCCACCAGCTTCGTGTTCGACACCCGTGGCAACCTGCGCCTGGGCCTGCAGGCATCCCTTACCGCTAAAGAGTGCGCAGAAGACCTGCTCACCGTCATGGAGGTCTGCTAATGACTGCCGTTCAACACCTCAAACGTACCCTTATCGGCCTGACCCTGCTGGGCCTTGCCGCCCACGCCAGTGCCCAGGTGCAAGTAACCGACGCGTGGGTACGCGCCACGGTGCCGGGCCAGCCGTCCAGCGGCGCGTTCATGACCGTCACCGCCGACAGCGACAGCCAACTGCTGAGCGTGGCCTCGCCGGTGGCCAAGGACGTGCAGATCCATGAGATGAGCATGAAGGACGACGTGATGCGCATGGGCCCGGTGGACTCGGTGGCCCTGCCCGCCGGCAAGGCCGTGACCCTCGACCCCAACGGCTACCACGTGATGCTGATGGGCCTGACCGGCCAGATCAAGGAAGGCGACCAGGTGCCGCTGACCCTCACCGTGCAAAACGCCAAGGGTGAGAAGCAGGCGATTGAAGTGAAGGCCCCGGCCCGTGGCGTGGATGGGATGGACCACAGCAAGATGCATTGAGGGCATGGGAGCTCTGTGGTGAGCGGCCTGCGCTTGCATCCGCAACTGGCTGAACAACCCGTTATACCGCCTCAATCCACAATAAACAGCTTCGCCCCTACGCTCGTCGACGAGCGATGGCCCTCCATGTCATTGCCCACCTGGTAACTCATTCCGGCCGTCAGGGTGAACTGGCGGCCGTCTTCCAGTTCCGTATGCAACTCGCCTTCCAGGCACAAGAGAATATGCCCTCTCCAGCACCAGTGATCAGCCAAGTAGCCGGGGGTGTACTCAACCTTGCGCACGCGGGTGGTTCCGAAGTGGCAGGTGCGCCATAAAGCGTTGCCGGTAATGCCTGGGTAAGTCACGGATTCGACCGTGGTCCAGTCAGTGGTGCCAAAGGGGACGGCAGTGAGGTCCATGGTGGGCTCGGTGGTTGATTAGCGGGGCTTGAGGCTATCCATCTGGACCCGCGGGCGATAGGCACAGATCCATCACTTTTCAGGGATACAGGTATCCTCCCCGCATCGCTAACAGGGATTCGCTTATGCAGATCGACCCCGCCTATGTCCTTCACGAAACCGAACACTGGCTGCTCAACCATCACCTAGCTTCATCCTTGCCCGGCTACCTGATGCTAGGCGCCAAGGCGCCGATTCACTCCCTGGCCGACATGCCGGAAGCGGCGCTGGCCGAGTTGGGTGGGCTGCTGGCAAAAACCCAGCGAGTGATGGAGGCGCAGCTCAAACCGAAATGGCTGTATATCAGCCGTTATGGGCACATGCCGGGATTTGCGCTGCACTTTCATTTCATTCCGGTGTACGACTGGGTGGAGGACGCGTTCTGGCAAGATGAGCGTTATCGGTTGCTGCAAGGTTTTGGCACACAGCAACTGACGCAGACATTGACCGACGGGGCCGAATTGACGCTGTTTGTATGGCGTGAGTTTGGAGAAAGCGCGGCACCACCGCAGGTTCAAGGAGAGTCAGTCCTGCACGTGATAGCGCGATTGCGCGCCGCTTTTAGTCGAGACATGAGCGGCAGAGAACGGCGATAAAGCGTCGATGCAACGAAATTTGACGCACGTGCATGCTCAGGCTAACGGTTGCACAACCAACAGGCTGCACGGCGGGTGATTGAGTAAGCGCTCGGCTGTGCTGCCGATGAACATGTCGCCGCCACGAGCATGGCTGGCGCCTAGCACCACGATATCGAATTCATTCTGCTGGGCGAACCGCTCAATGACCGCGTGGGGGATGCCCGTCAGCAGGTGACGGCGGTGGCCGTCAATCCCGTAGCGTGACGCAAGCACCTCGAACGCCTCCTCCTGCGCGTCATTGACCGCGTCCCTAAGGCTTTCATTCAGACTCAGCGTGGACACACTCGTCGATGTGTCTCCCACAACCGACCAGTTGCTGATACTGAGCAGGTGCAACCTGGCACCGCAGGAGGCTGCCAGTGTCGACGCCAGTTCAAGCACTTGCTCATTGACACCTTGAGTCAACTCTTCAAGGTGGGACAGGTCGATGGCAACGAGTATTTTCAGAGGGTTGGGGTGCCTGGCTTCGGTCACCAGATGAAAGTGCGCTTCACACTCGCGCAGTAACCGCCAGTCCAGTGGCTGGTGAAAGGCCCGCCCCAGTGCAGGCACGTGGTGAATATCCTTGACCACGAGATCTGCATGGAAGTCGTTCACATAATCGAGTACATGGCCAGGGCTTGCTTTAGCCCAGACGACCTCACTGGTCACCTGTCCTCCCGCAAAGCGCGCCTGCTGCTCCAACCAATGCCGATGCACTTGCAAATAACCCTCTCGGGCACGCGTCATGGCTTCATGGTCGAACAAGCCTGCTACCGCCAAGGCCTGGACGTAATCGAACGCAACCATGTGCAACGACGCTCCGGTGGCGCAGGCCAGCGCCTGCGCGCGGTCGAATGCTGGAGTACGGGTCATTTCGGTCGGTACGATCAATAAAATACGTTTAAGTTTCTGCATCACCGCGGTCTCCTGACAACAGCGTTGTACCCGACTGCAAACCCGACATCCTGTTCGGACTGCAGGCGGCGCTGTGACTGCAGTATCGGATTCGGCCCACGGCAGACTCTGATCTTTATCAAGTAAATAACGGGCCGCGAGCAAGGCGCGCTGCCGGTTCAGATGCACCCATCAATTTGGGCAGCATGGAACGGCAGGACTGTTCGTTCGAATAGCGTTCTTCTCCACTCGTCACCTTTAACCTGAAAAAGGGCAAATTAAGTGCGGACCCACACGCCCCCCGCTATGCTCAGGAGATACCTGGCGGAGCGAGACCCGATGACTGGAACCCGTCCGTTACAAGTCCAGAGCCTCAAATCAGCCTGCTCACAGTGCAGTGTTCTAGAGCTTTGTCTGCCGATAGGGCTATCGGGCGATGAAGTGAAGCGCTTGGACAAACTGATCGTCCAGCGCTTCAAGATCAAAAAAGGTACGGCGTTGTACCGCACCGGCGACCCCTTGCGCTCGCTTTACGCCGTGCGAGTTGGTTCATTCAAGACCAGCATGGTGTCAGTCGACGGTCGTGAGCAGGTCACCGGCTTTCAGATACCTGGCGAGATGCTGGGCCTGGACGCTATCAGTGCCGACATACATGCGTGCAGCGCGTTTGCCCTGGAAGACAGCGAAGTGTGCCCCATCCACTTTGCGCAACTGGAAAAACTCTCGCAGAGCCTGCCGTCGCTGCAACACAACCTCAACCGCCTGTTGAGCCGGGAAATCGTGCGTGACCAGACAATGCTGATGCTCATGGGCAACATGAACTCGGACGAGCGCCTAGCGGCCTTCCTGCTCAACCTTTCACAACGTTTGAGCATTCGCGGTTATTCCCCCAAGGACTTTGTTCTGAAAATGCGCCGAGAGGAAATCGGTTCCTACTTAGGACTACGCCTGGAGACCATCTGCCGGGGTATCGCGCACCTGCGAGACCTGAACCTGGTGGATATTGCCGGCCGGAACGTCAAGATTCAGGACATGGAGGGCCTTAAACAACTGGTATCAGGCTGCAATCGTCCGACCGTCCTCTAACGCCCGCACACTTGGCGCCCCATCGCGTACGCGCGGCAGCCAGCGCCGTGGAAAACGTTGCAATCAGGCGCATTCCCCCGACTGTCATCACGACGACAGTTTGAATAAGTACCTCACGATTGAGCACCGGCCTCACGGGTTTCTGATCCAGATCAGAATCAGGCCGCCCCATCGACGTAGAAAGGTATGACCCGCGCGGTAATCACGGCGCGCCGATCTGAACTGGATGGAGGTTTTTCATGCAAACCGTCAAAGAACACAATGAACGCGCCGTTGATGTCTACGCCAAAGTGGCCGGCCACCATTGGATCGAACCCCTTAAAGACGGCCGCCATGTGCTGATACGGCCGCTCACGGATGAAGACCGCGAGCGTGAGTATGCGTTTATCAAGCGCCTGTCTCCCGAGTCGCGGCATATGCGATTTCTTGCCCAGATCAATGAGCCGAGCAAAGCGATGCTGGATCAGTTGATGGACACTGACAACGACCAGCGCATGGCCTACATCGCACTGACTCACGATAACGGCAAGCTTACCGAGATCGGTATCAGTCGGTATGCCGCCACCGGAGAACATGTATGTGAATGCGCAGTCACCGTTGCTGATGAGTGGAAGCATCTGGGTTTGGGCACGCATCTGATGACGCATTTGATCAAGGCGGCGCGTCGCAACGCTTTCACCCAGATGTACTCGATTGACGCGGCAAGCAATACGCCGATGCGTGACCTGGCAAGAAGCTTGGGGTTCGACACGTCTAGCGACCCCGACAACTCATCTCAGGTTATCCATCGTCTTCACCTGTAAACAGTTGCCCCGCGATAACGCGCGCCTTTGCTCAAGGGCGCCGCGTCATTAAAGGTAGGGGACACGCCGTAGGCGTGGAGTGCCGGCCTGCCCTGCCGGCTGGGCCACGTATCAGTCGCGCGACGGTTTGATCGCCCATACGCTGCAAGGCGCCCTATGCAAGAGCTGTTCGGCGGTTGTGCCTAACAGTTTACTCAAGCCATGGTGCTGCACCGTCCCCATGACGATCACGTCCGTAGCGTGTTTAGTCGCGAACTCACAAATGCCTGGAACCGCCGCACCTTCGATAAAGTGACGGTTCTGCGGTGCAACATGATGGCGCTCGGCTAGCGCCGCAAACGCCTCACGCTCTGCGCTGCCCAACGCCTCATAGAGACCCGTGGCCAGCGGTAACGCACCAACGCCCATGTCCGTCGCATACACCGCCATCCAGTCATAGACATGCACCAACTCCAATGTGGCACCACATTGCTCGGCCAGCTTCACGGCGGCATCGATAATCTGATCGTTGAATACCTGATCCTGCTCTTCACTGCGCAGGACATCGACAATAGCCAGGATCTGGCGAGGTCGAGCATGCAGGTCATTGATCACTAGATGCACCGGCACTGGACAATCACGCAGCAACTGCCAGTCCAGCGGGGTGAAAAATATCCGTTTCAACGCCGACTCTTCGTGAGCATCCTTGATGATCAGTGCCAACGGCAGCTCGCTGACGAAATGCAGGATTTCTTCATAAGGATGCTGTACCCACACCACCTCACTGGAGACTGCAACGCCATGTTTGCTCATCAGCTCGGCCTGTTCCGCAAGCCACTGTCGATGAGTTTGCAAATACCCTTCCCGCGCTACACCCATCTGTTCGGGGGCAAATAGGCCGGCGACCGCTAGTGCCTGCAGATAATCAAACGCGACAATGTGCAACGGCAGTTGCATCGCCCGAGCCAGAGCCGTGGCACGCTCAAAGGCTGGAGTGCGGATCATGGCTGGAGGGGCAATCAATAATAAACGCTGGATCTGTGACATGGGGCACCTCGGGACGGGGCCATCTGGATGGCTATTGCTCTAGGTTGAGCGTTACAGGCTTCAGCTGTTTGATATTTGTCAGGTATGCCAGTCGTGAGGGTGAACATCGCCCCGAATAAAGTTGATATTGATCAACAAGTACCCCCTCGCCCCCTCATAGCCTGAACCAAAGCGTCCTGTGTCTGCAGAGAGAATAGGCAATGATCGAAAATGACCAGCAAGTGTTGGTAAGGGCATTGGACGCCGCAACAAACCCGGTGCTAATCACCGAACGCAGTGGCAGCATCGTGTGGCTCAACAAAGCATTCTGCCTGATGAGCGGCTATTCCAAGCAAGAGCTGGTGGGCAAGACCCCGCATCTGCTGTCTTCAGGCAGACAAAGCACTACGTTCTATCGCAATTTGTGGATGACGATTATGGCGGGGCTGAGCTGGCAAGGCGAAATGGTCGAGAGGCGCAAGGACGGAGGCACCTGCACCGTCAATCAGATCATCACTCCGGTGCTCGACCAGGACGGTGTGGTGACGCACTTCATCGCCATCCTGCACAACTTCAGTCTCATAGACGAAGAGCGCGCCGCCATGCAGCAACTGGCATTCCACGACGCTCTGACGGGGTTGCCCAACCGCTTGCTGTTCCTGAACCTGCTCAACCAGGCAATCAATGGTGCGATCAAATACAAGCAGCCATTGGCGCTGATGTTTATCGATCTGGATCACTTCAAATCCATCAACGACACCCTCGGCCACGCTTGCGGGGACAGGCTGTTGGTCGCGGTGGCTGAACGCCTGGGCCAGTCAGTGCGCCGCTCCGACGTGGTCGCCCGCCTGAGCGGTGACGAGTTCGCGATCCTGATCTCCGGCGTGGACCAGATTGACCAACTTGAGCCCTTGGCGAACAAATTGGTCGCCGCTATCCATCAGCCTTTCATGGTGGACAATCATCGGATCGAAACCGCTATAAGCATCGGTATCAGCCTGTTTCACGGCGATGGAAGCAGTGTGGATGATCTGCTCGCCCAAGCCGACAGCGCGATGTACCAGGCCAAGAGAAACGGTGGCAACGGTTGCCGTTTCAGCGTTCTGGACATACCGGCCGAACTCAATGCAGCAAGGTGCCCGCCCACATGGCCAGCGTCAGCAACACCTGGCCCGGGATAACATAGGCGGCAAATCGTCTGCCACCGCTGACCCAGGCCATCAGGCACTTGCTCAAAGAGTTGCTGCTGACAGCAACCAGCGCAGGGCCGACGATGGCATCGAACGGCAACAAGCCGGCCTTGGCGAGGGAGGCGATGGACGCTGTGGAGGAATGCGCGTCGGCAAAACCGGTCAAGGTCGCAGTCAACATTATCCCGACCTGACCGAAGTGGCTCAGCATGGCTGATGAAACCAGGGTGATACCGGTCATGGTCAACGTCACAATCAAGGCAAGCTTGAGATCGAATGCGCCCCCCACCTTGATCGGCCCGTTGGCGCCCCCGGCCTGGACGGGAAACATCAGGCATGCGCCATATAACCCCGTGACAGCAAATCCGCAGGCCAATGGCCCCCACATGCTGCGCAACAGTGCGGGATCAACCAGGCCAAAAATCAGCCCGACCTGAATCACGGTGGCCAAATTGGACAATATCGCCGCAGCACTCAGGGCGCGGATATTGCCAGGCTCCGTGGCGACGCGATGTCCCATCGAGGCGATGGTCACGGTACTGGAGGCGAATCCGGAGGCGATCGCACTGATAGCGTAGCCGTAGCGAGTTCCCAGCGTACGCACCGCAATATGCCCCGCGGCGCCCACCAGCATCAACAAAACAGTCAAGCTGCAGACGGTGCGCAAATTGAGGGCTGCATAAGGGCCGATGTAACGATCCGGCAGCAATGGCAGCACCACCAGCGCCGTAATCAGCAAGACGAGTCCATCGCGCATCTCAGGCTCGGTCAACTGGCTTTTGGCGAAATGATGCAGTGTCTCCCGATACGTCAGCAGCCCCGCCGCCACCACACCCATAGCGACGGCCAGTTCGGGAGCGGTACTGCACAGCGCGCCCAAGATCAGCACGGTGAGCAAAGCCACTTCGCTGGTCACGCCGGGGTCGTCACTCAGACTTCGCCAATAGGCGACAGTCGCCAGCGCGGTTAGACTGATCGCGACCATCCCGACCAGCAACGCCCCTCCCACCTGCATCGCCGCATATCCCAGCAGCGCGGTGATCGCGAACGTCCGCAATCCGGCGGAGTCGCGGGTATCTCCGGTCCCTTTGTGGCGCTCGCGCTCCAGACCGATCAACATGCCGATCCCCAGCGCGGCGGCCGCCCCCGCCATGCCAATGGTTTCAATCATGGTGGCCCTGATCCCAGTAATGAGCGGGTTGTGAGTGCGTGATCTCGAAGTTCATGAACACCTGCGAAAGACGTTCTCAAGGCGTTATCGCCACTTTCATCACACCGTCACGCTGATTGGCAAACAGCTCATAGGCCGCCTCGATGTCATCGAGCTTGAAATGGTGAGTCACCAGCGGCGACAAATCGACGGCACCGCTTTGCACCACTGCCATCAACCGGCGCATCCGCTCTTTGCCACCGGGGCACAGCGTCGTCACGATGCTGTAATCACCGAGGCCGGCGGCAAAGGCATCGAGCGGGATGCGCAAGTCGCTGGAGTACACCCCCAGGCTGGATAACCGGCCGCCGGGGCGCAGCACGCGCAATGCCGACTCAAACGTACCTTGGGTGCCCAGAGCCTCGATCGAGACATCGACTCCCCGGCCATCGGTCAGGGCCATGATTTGCTCGACCACATTTGCCTCCTTGAAATTCACCACGTGGGTCGCGCCCAACTGACGGGCGACGCTCATGCGCTGCGCCACGGCATCGACGCCGATGATGGTGGTGGCCCCTTTAAGTCGTGCACCGGCCACGGCACACAGACCGATCGGCCCGAGGGCAAATACGGCGACTGTGTCACCGATATTGATCTCACCGCGCTCCGCCCCAGAGAACCCGGTGGACATGATGTCCGGGCACATCAGCACCTGTTCATCGCTCAAACCATCGGGGATTGGGCACAAATTGGCGAGTGCATCTGGTACAAGCACGTATTCGGCTTGGCAGCCGTCGATGATATTGCCGAATTTCCAGCCACCCGTGGCGCGAAATCCGTGCCGGGTGTCGGGGCCATCCTGTGAGGCGCAGCCGCACAGGCAGGCATAACTCTGGCCACTTGGGGTAATTGCCCCAGCGATGACCCGTTGTCCCTCGACGAAACCGCGCACCTGCGAACCCAGCCGTTCGATGATGCCCACTGGCTCGTGACCGATGGTCAAGCCTTTGGCCACCGGGTACTCGCCGCGAAGGATATGCACATCGGTGCCGCAGATGGTCGTGGTGGTGATGCGAATCAAAGCATCCAGCGGGCCGACCTCGGGGATCGGTTTGTCCTCGAGCACGATGCGGTTCTTCTCAACGAATATTGCGGCTTTCATGGTGGCCATCATCGGTTCTCCTACGCAGATCGAGTTCGTGAGTGCTGCACTCACCCGAGACTGCGCCAGGGCGACCAACCGCAGATTGATAATGGTCAACAATCAGAGAATCAAAGCGCCTGCCGCAGATCGTTTGACCGGCGCTCTCACTCGTCTCTTTGACAAAAATCAAGCCCGTTGGCGTAGCCAGCGCCACCCTAGGCGCAAGGCTCACTGCCCGGACGTTCGACTGGCGAGCGTTTGAGCGATTACCAATGGGAGATTTGCCATGTCTGCGCAATCACGTTTCATGCTGGTTGTTTCGCCCCTCATGAAAAACAGCCCGGCCTTCGAGCGCGCTGCCGCTCTGGCCAAGGCGTCGGACGCCGCCTTGCACATCGTGGCATTCGACTATCTGGAGGGGCTGGCGACTGCTGGCCTGGTCAATGAGCAAGCTCTGGAACAGATGCGCTTGGGATATGTCGAGCGCCACCACCAATGGCTAGAGGATCAGGCCCGCCCCTTGCGCAAGCTCGGCGTGCACGTGACCACTGAAGTGGTGTGGGTGCAAAGCCCCCTGCAAGAGATTCTCATCCACCTCCGGGAACAACCCATGACAGCACTGGTGAAAGCTCTGGAGCACGAGTCAGTCCTGTCACGCCTGATGTTCACTCCGTTGGATATTCATCTGCTACGCGAATGCCCGGTGCCCCTGCACTTTGTCAGTCATCTGCACCACGCCCTTCCACGGCGAATCGTTGCTGCGGTCGACCCGTTCCATCGCAATGACCACTACGAAGGCCTTAACGACAGAATTCTGCACGAAGCGGCAAAACTGGCGAGCAACTGTAATGCTGAGCTGGACGTTATTTACGCCCACGACCTGTCCTCGATCAGCGCCGCCGAGTTCGGTTTCAACAATGCCTCCGCGTTCTTCTCTCCAAGCGCCGCCAAGGCGCTGTTCGATGCACAAAGCGATGCTTTCCATGAGCTGGCCAAGCGCAATAACATCCCGGCGGAAAACCAGCACATGATCATGGGTAACCCGGCCAAGGTGCTTTCCAGCTATGCGGATGCTTATGACATTGACGTTATTGTCATGGGACGCGTCGTCCATCGCGGGATCGGTCAGTTGATCGGCAGCACCGTGGAACACCTGTTATACAAAATGCCTTGCAGTGTTTGGGTGGTTTCGCCGGAAGACGTCGCCGACTGAAAATGAATGGAGTGGTCTTTCGGTCTGTCGTTGGCCTTTGCTGCTCTGTTAGCGAGTTCATCCGTCGCATCACTCGTGCCACGTTCGGGCTCAATCCGCTCGGTGAAGACTCAGCAGGCCTCTGCATCCTGTGATGCGCGCAGCTTGAGTATTGTCTTTCGTTAACAATTTTCGATTAATGTCTGTTGAATAGGCCGATGATGAATCAATCAACATGACCGACACCCGCCAGACTGACCGCCGCCACTGGACAGTTTTCCTAATTTTCCTGCGCCTGGGCCTGACCTCTTTCGGTGGCCCAATCGCCCACCTGGGCTACTTCCGAGACGAGTTCGTGGTGCGTCGACAGTGGCTCAGCGAGCGCAGTTATGCGGATCTGGTCGCCCTTTGCCAGTTTCTACCAGGGCCTGCAAGCAGTCAGGTCGGCATCGCGCTTGGGCTTTCTCGCTCAGGCTACGGTGGCGCGCTGGCGGCGTGGATGGGGTTCACTTTACCTTCCGCGATTGCCCTGATCCTCTTTGCGTTGGGCATAGCCCGTTATGGCGATGTCATACCCGTTGGCGTATTGCACGGGTTAAAGGTGGTAGCCGTGGCGGTGGTCGCGCAGGCGGTATGGGGGATGGCGCGCAATCTGTGTCCCGATACACCGCGTAGATCCATCATGACAGCAGCAACCTGCTTCGTGCTGCTCGTACCCTCCGCGTTGGGGCAAGTCGGGGTCATAGCGATGGGTGCGATCATTGGCTTGTGCCTCTTCAAGCCCGAGCCGAGCGAAGCCCGTGATCCGCTGCCCATTCGCATCCGCCGTCGTGCCGGCATGTTTTGGCTGGTTCTGTTCTGTGCTCTGTTGCTCGGGCTGCCGCTCCTGGCAACGTGGTTTCCAAGTCAAATGTTGTCGAGGGTGGATGCGTTCTACCGCGCTGGCTCGCTGGTCTTCGGTGGCGGACATGTGGTGCTGCCGCTGTTGCAGGCTGAAGTCGTACCTACTGGCTGGGTCGGCAACGATGCATTCCTGGCGGGCTATGGCGCCGCTCAAGCCATCCCTGGGCCGCTATTCACCTTCGCTGCATTTCTCGGCGCGTCGATGAACCAAGCGCCCAACGGTTGGCTTGGGGGCCTGGTTTGCCTGCTGGCGATATTTGCGCCTTCTTTCCTGTTGATCTTGGGCGCCTTGCCGTTCTGGGAGCATCTGCGGCACAACATCCGCACGCAAGCGGCGCTGATGGGCATCAATGCGGCGGTGGTCGGTGTGTTGCTCGCCGCCCTTTATCAGCCGGTATGGACGAGTGCGATTCACGCCCCGCAGGACTTTGCCCTGGCCCTTGTGGCGCTGGTTGCGTTGATGTTCTGGAAAGTTGCGCCGTGGCTGGTGGTACTCGGCAGCGGCGTCATGGGTGGGCTGTTGAGTATCGCTTTATAAGCAAAAACTCATGCTGAACTGCGCTATTGGCCGATTCTGTTGAACAGAAAGCCATCCGGGACGGCTTTATCATTTAACGGTGAAAACGCTTTCTTACGGCTGCTACGTGAGATCCATGTCAGGAAGCGCCTGCCGAAAGTGCGAATGGCTTGCAAGCGGGTAGCGAACGCTACCTGGGCATCCTTTGGAGTGGCAGGTTTTATCTTCAGCCTTTCACGCGATTTCCATGAAATCATCGTGCCATTAGCACACCTGTGCTAATCGACCCTTCCCCCCTGCGGCGCTATATTCCCCGACACTTCCAACGCTCCTCCGGCACCGTGCATTTCTTGCGCGTGGGCGTGTTGTGCGCTGGAAAAACCATAACAACCCCAAGGAAGAATCACCATGAAACTGCAATCCTCTGTTACTCGCCTGACCCTGTTGGGTGCCCTGATCATCGGCGTGGCCGGCTGCAGCAACATCAAGCCTACAGAAGACCACCTCAAGACCCTGTCGGAAACCAACCTGGGCGAGCCGGTCAAGCGTATCTCCAACGTACGCAGCGACTCGATGACCACCTACTACGTGGCCACCGCGGCGTCTGGCGAGTACAACTGCTCGGTGCCCAGCGGTGCCAGCGGCGGCGCGTTTGCGGTCGCAAGCTTTGGCCTGATGAAGCCTGCCGCCTACTGCCAGCCCAAAGGCGCACGCGGCAACCCACTGCAGGGCTTCACCCAGTAACGGACTCCTGGCTCAGGTCCCGCAGGCTGCCACGCAGTTCAGCGGGGCGTACAGGTTTGGAGAGAATGGCGATCTGACGGTCGTGCAACGCGGCCTGGATTTTCTCCACATCGTGCCCGGTGAGGATCAGCGCCGGGACCGCCCAGCCACGTTGCGCGCGCAGGGCGTCGATGCATTCGATACCGGTGGCATGATTACCCAGGTCATAGTCGGCGACGATGATGTCGCAGTCGCTGACCAGGTCACGCCCAGACGACTCCGCCTGCACCTCGCACCCCCAGCGCTCCAGCAGCGCCTGGGTGGCGAGCAGCACGTTGTGGTCATCCTCCACCAGGCACACCTTCAAACCCGTGAGCAACCCGGCCTGGCGCGTGTCGTCACGCGGTGCCGTAGTCCGCGGTGCAGTGGCCAAAGTGAGGCCATACAGGCACACGGAGGTGCCATGGCCAACCCGTGAGCGCAGGCTCACTTGCACGCCCATCAATTGCCCCAGGCGCTTGACGATGGACAGCCCGAGGCCCACGCCTTCGACGTCTTTGTCACGCAGGTGGCGTACCCGATAAAACTCCTCGAAGACCTTTGACAGATGCTCCTCGGCAATTCCCCGCCCCCGGTCATGAATCTCCACCGCCAAGCCGCCGTCGCGAACGCGCACGCCGATCAGCACCGGACGATGCGCGCCATATTTGAAGCAATTGGACAGCACGTTCTGCACCATGGTCGCCAGCAGCGCCGGGTCGACCAGCACCCAGTGCGCGCACGGCCGCAGGCGCAGCTCCACGCCGGCCCAGCGCGCAGCTTCGGCGTTCTGGCGTACCAGGTCGGCGAGGAACTCGCCCAGGTGCACCGCCTGGTATTTGGGCATCAGGCGGCCGTTGTCGAGGGTGTAGAGGTCGAGAATCGAACGGAACAGTTGCGACACGTTGAGCAGGGAGCGGTCGATATTGTCCACCAGCCTCCGTTCTTCGTCGCCCAGCCGGGCTTCGCGCAGGCAGGCAGTGAACAGGCCGATGGAATGGATGGGTTGGCGCAGGTCGTGGCTGGCCTGAGCGAGAAAACGGGATTTCTCCAGGTTGGCGGCGATGGCTTGCTCCGACGCCTTGCGCGTGCGCTCCAGCAGAATGTGCGCATACACCGGGATTACCGTGCTGGTGATCATGAGCATCAGCACCATAAAGGGTTGTGCCTGCCACACCGGCGTCAATCGATACACAACCAGCAGCGCCAGCAGCGCCAACGCCGTGGCAATCGCCAGGTAACGCGAGCCGTAACGCATGCCGTTGCCGAGGTTGACCCACACCATCACCGCATACAGCGGCAATGCCGCCTCACCACCGACCACCATGCCGAACGAGGTGCCGGTGTAGTCGTGAAGCATGCCGAAGATCCGCCGCGCCGGGTAATGTCCGGGCCATCGGGCGATCACCTGGCGCAACACGATGGAGGCCAGCAGGAACAGAAAGATATACAGGATCACCGGCAGGTAGGTGTCCACCGACTGTCCGGGCAGGAAGCCCAATGCACCGATGTAGACAATCGCAATGCTGGCCACCACGATGCGCAGGTTGGCTTGGTCGAGTTCGGAGTTGGTCTCAAGACTCATGGGGTTACGTCCTTGTACGGCAGTGATCAATTCCTTCACACACCACAGGCAGGCCCTGGGCGCGGTGGTAAGGTAGCATGCAATTGCACACCCTTGCCCCAGGAAGGAGCACCCACATGAGCAGTCGCATCATCATCGCCGATGACCATCCGATGTTTCGTGAAGCCATGCTGCGCACGGTGCAGCGCTTGTTGCCAGACGCCGTGGTGCAGGAAGCCGGGGACCTTGACGGGGTGCTCGCACTGATCCATGAAGGCGGCGAGGTCGATACGCTGATCCTCGATCTGCGCTTTCCCGGCCTGACCTGCATGAGCCAACTGGTCGAACTGCGCCAGCAACTGCGGCGCACTACACTGATCGTGGTGTCGATGGTGGATGACCCGGCATTGATCGATCAGGTGATGGCCCTGGGCGCGGACGGCTTTATCGGCAAGAACATCGCCCCCGACGAGATCGGCCAGGCGCTGCTGGCCATCCGCGAAGGTGAAGTGCTGGTCAAGTTTGCCCCTTCCGGTTTGCTGCCACTGGACACCTACGCCCTCACCGCCCGTCAGCAGGACGTGCTGCGCCTGATCGCGCAGGGCAAGACCAACAAAGAAATCGCCAAGGCCCTGGAAATCTCGCCGTTTACGGTGCGCATCCATGTGTCGTCGTTGTTGCGCACGCTGGATGTGCCGTCGCGGGCGGCAGCAGCGGTGAAGTATTCCGGGGAGTTCTAGGGGGAGCGGGAAGCACGCCTCACCCTGCGCAGCGGTACTGGAGCGCGGCCGTATTGCCGAGCGCTGGCACACCGGATGGATTTGCGCCGAAACCGGCCAGCAGGGTATCGCCTTCAGCTTATCGAGTATTGGGAGAGAGCGTTTCAGTGCCAGGCACAGGATGTTTCTCTATGATGGGGCCTTTCGCTCAATGCCTCAGGAAATACCATGCCCGCCCTCACCTTCCGCACCGCCCTCCCCGCCGATGCCGCGCGTTGCTTTGACATCGAAATCAGCGCCTACGAAGGCGACGAAGCCGCGACGCTGGAGAAGATCGCCACGCGTATTGCGCAATACCCGCAAGGTTTTTTGATCCTGGAAGCCGAGGGCGAAGTGGTGGGTTTCATCAACTGTGGGTGCGCCCATGAGGTGGTGATGTCGGACGAGGCGTTCAAGGAGTTGGTAGGCCACTGCGCCGAGGCGCCAAACGTCGTGATCATGTCGGTGGTGGTCGACCCGGCGCATCAAGGCAAGGATTATTCCAAGGCGTTGATGACTGAGTTCGTGCAGCGTATGCGCGGGATGGGCAAACAGACGATTCACTTGATGTGCAAAGAACAGCACGTGCCGTTGTACGAGCGCATGGGTTATGACTATGTGCGCCCTTCGCCATCGGATCACGGAGGAATGGCGTGGCATGAAATGGTCAGGGCGCTCTGACGATGGACATACCGTTGATTGAAATCAGCGACCAGCCCAACCCCGAAGTCGAGCGCCTCCTCGGCAGCGGCCTGGCGGCGTTCAACGAAAGCATCACGGGCTACAACGATCGCCAGCCGCAGACGGTGCTGATCAAAGACCCTGCCACCCAGCAGATCGTCGGCGGCATCACCGGTAAAACCACGCTAGGCATGGCCTTTCTCGACCTCTTCCACCTGCCCGAACACCTGCGGGGGTCGGGCCTGGGCAGCCAACTGTTGCAAGCCTTCGAAGACGAAGCCCGTCGGCGGGGTTGTCGCAATGCGGTGCTCTACACCCTGAGCTTCCAGGCGCCGGGGTTCTACGAGAAGCACGGGTGGGTGAAATTCGGTGAAGTGCCCTGCGCACCTGAAGGCAGCAGCCGGGTGTTTCTGTCTAAACCGCTGTGACTGCCGCTTGCAGCGGCAATAGCAGCGCGGATTGGTTTTTGGTAAGCGCGCTTGCTCGCGAATAACCAATAGGCCACCCCGGGTAGCCCGATAGCGCTGCGTCATCTCTCACGTTCTTCGCGAGCAAGCTCGCGCCTTCAAAGGGCATCGTTGGCCTGGCTGAGCGGTTTTAATCATTTGCACGCAGCCCGACGCTTTGCTTTAATCGCGACCAATTCTTATTTGCATGCTTTTTTGAGCTGGACGGGCAGTGTGTCGACTTCTTTTACCCACCTCTACGGCACCCATCACGGTTGGCTGCTCGGCCTGCTGCGCCGGCGCCTGAACGACCGCTGGGATGCCGCCGACCTGGCTCACGACACGTTTATCCGGATTCTCAGCCGCCCACCGGCCGAGACCGACCCCGTCCGCCAACGCTCCTACCTGGCCACCATCGCCCGTGGACTGTGCATCGACCATTGGCGCCGGCGCCAGCTCGAACGCACGTGGCTGCAAACGCTGGCCGAACGGCCGGAAGCGCTGCAACCGTCGCCGGAGCAACGGGCGATCATCGTCGAGACACTGGTTGAGGTGGACGCCATGCTCGCGCGACTGCCGAAGAAAGTCAGCGAAGCCTTCCTGCTCGCCCAGTTACACGGCCTGCCCTACAAGCAGATCGCCGAGCAGCTTGGCGTGGGCGAGCGCATGGTCAAGAAGTACATGGCCCAGGCCCTGCTGCATTGCGCAATCCTGGAAGCCGAACTCGACGGGATGCTCGTGCAATGAACGCCTCCGGCAAGCTCAGCCATGCCAGCCTTGAGCAGGCCGCGCAATGGTATGTGCGCCTGCAGGACCACGGCAGCGCCTTGGAGCAACTGCGCTGGCAGGCCTGGGTCGCGCAAAACCCTGAACACTTGGCGGCCTGGCAGTACGTGCAGCGGGTGAGCCAGCGTTTTGCCCCGCTGCAGGAACAAGCCCAGGGAGCCAGCCGCGCCTTGCGCAGTTCGCGGCGCCAGACGCTCAAGACCCTGCTGGTGCTGTGCGGCGGCTCGGCGCTGGCCTGGGGCAGTTGGCGCAACACCGCCCTGCCCAGACTGGTGGGCGGCTGGAGCGCAGACTATGCAACCACCAGCGGCGAAACCCGCGATACCCTGCTGGCCGATGGCAGCCATGTGTGGCTGAACGCGTTGAGTGCGCTGGATGTGCGTTTTGATGCGGCGCAACGCTTGCTGCTTCTGCGCTTTGGCGAGGTATTGATCGACACGGCCAAGGATGCCCGTCGGCCGTTTCTGGTCGATACCGAACACGGGCGCATGCAGGCGCTGGGCACCCGTTTCAGTGTGCTGCAAGGCGACGATCACACCCAGCTCAATGTCTTCGAAGGCCGCGTGCAGATCACCACCCAAGACCGGCATGTGCGCATCATCGAAGCGGGCCAGCAAGCCTCCTTTACCCGCGATGGCTTCAAACCCACCGCGACTGCCTCGCAAGCGCGGGAGGCCTGGAGCCGTGGCGTGCTGCTGGCGGCCAACTTGCCGCTTGGGCAGTTGATCACCGAGCTTAACCGTTATCGCCCCGGCCATCTGGGATGTGATCCGGCGGTGGCGCAGTTGCCGGTGATGGGCTCGTTCCCGCTCAAGGACAGCGATCATGCCCTGCACCTGTTGCAGGCGGCGCTGCCGATTCGGGTCGACCGGCCGTTGCCGTGGTGGGTATCGGTCGGGCCGCTGTAAAAAATCTTCAACCGCCAGTTCCCTTTTTCAACACTCGTTCGGTTAACCCTGCAGACGCTTTCAATTCGCCGATCGATTTGATCCAAAGGGAAACATCCATGTCGCAACCTGCTCGCTTCGCGCTGTGCCCATTGGCGCTGGCCACTTCGTTGTTCTGCCTTGGCGCGCCGATGGTGCACGCCGCCGACTCGCCTTCAAGCCAGGAGGCCGCGCGTGCCTACCGCATCGCCGCCGGCTCCCTGGTCAGTGTGTTGAACAGCTTCGCCGAGCAGTCGGGCATTTTCATCGCCGGCCACAACAGCCTCGCCGCCGGCAAGACCAGCCCCGGCCTGAACGGCAACTACACCCCGGCGGCCGGCTTGCAGCGCCTGTTGCAGGGCAGCGGTCTGCAGGCCCTGCCCCAAGGCAACAACGGTTACGTGCTGGACCCGATTCCCGCCAACACCGGCGCGCTGGAGCTGGGTGCCACCACGGTTTCCGGCCAGGACCTGGGCGCCACCACCGAAGACACCCGTTCCTACACCACCGGCTCCATGGCTTCGGCCACCGGCCTGCCGCTGTCGATGCGTGAAACCCCGCAATCGGTGACGGTGATCACCCGCCAGCAGATGGACGACCAGGGCACCAACAGCATCGCCGACACCCTGCGCCGCGCCCCCGGCGTGAGCGTGCAGAACTACGACAGCGAGCGCTGGGAGTTCTCCAGCCGTGGCCTGCCGATCACCAACTTCCAGTACGACGGTGTCAACTCCACCTATGACGGCGTATATGACTACGGCACCACCAGCACCGACATGGCGGTGTACGACCACCTGGAAATCATCAAGGGGTCGGCCGGCCTGCTGAGCGGCGCCGGCGACCCTTCGGCCACGGTCAACTTGATCCGCAAAAAGCCTACGGCTGCCTTCCAGGCCTCGGTAACCCAGACCTTCGGTTCCTGGGACAACTACCGCACCGAAGGCGACATCTCCGGCCCACTGACGGAGTCCGGCAACGTGCGCGGGCGTTTTGTCGGCGTGTACCAGGATCGCCAGTCGTACCTGGACCACTACCAGAACACCAAGGACATCGCCTACGGCATCCTTGAAGCCGACCTCACGCCCGACACCCTGTTGACCTTCGGCATCGATCAGCAAGACACCCGCTCCCGCGGTGCCAGTTGGACCGGTTTCCCGATGTACTTCAGCGACGGCTCGCGCACGGACTTCTCGCGCTCGTTCAACCCAGCCGCCGACTGGAGCCGTCGCGACTTCAACAACCAGACACTCTTCGCCTCGGTGCAGCAGAAGCTGGCGAATGACTGGTCGCTCAAAGTCAGCCTCGACCGCAAGCGCAGCCAGCACGACACCCTGCTCGCCTCCGCTAGCGGCGGCAACCCGGACCCGGTCAGCGGCGAGAACATGTACATGTTCATGGGCAAGTACAAGGGCGACCAGGTGCAAAACACCCTGGACGTGAACCTCAGCGGGCCGTTCAGCCTGCTCGGTCGTGAACACGAGTTGATCATGGGCTTCATGACCACCCGCTCGAAACAAGATGTGCCGGTGTACGGTTCGGTCTACCCGCCCGTAGGCGGCAGCATCTTCGATTGGCACGGCGAATACGCTAAACCGGACATCCCGCGCAGCGGCCAGAACGATATCGTGCAGCGCCAGACCGGTGCCTACCTGGCCACACGCCTGAAACCCACCGATGACCTCTCGGTAATCCTTGGCACCCGCGTGAGCAATTTCAGCGGCACCGACAACACGGACTTTTACGACCCGACCAAAGGCGACAACCGCACCCGCTACCACCAGAGCGGCGTGGTCACGCCGTATGCCGGGATCGTCTACGACCTCAACGACACCTGGTCGGTGTACACCAGCTACACCCAGATCTATCGCCCGCAGAACAGCAAGGACGCCGATCGCAAGCTGCTTGACCCCATCGAAGGCGATACCTATGAGGCCGGGATCAAGGCCGCGTTTTACGAGGGCCGCCTGAACGCCAGCTTTGCGGCGTTCCGCATCGAGCAGGACAATGTCGCCGAGTACGTCTCGGGCTTCGAGACCGACTCGGTGTATCGCCCGATTGCCGGTGCGACCACCAAAGGCTTCGAGGCGGAACTGTCGGGCGAGGTGCTGGACGGTTGGAACGTCTCCGCGGGCTACACCTACCAGCACACCCGCGATGCCAACAACGGCTACGTGTACAGCTCGGTGCTGCAAACCACCACGCCACAGCAAGTGGTGCGTCTGTTCAGCACCTACCGCCTGCCCGGCGCGCTGGAGAATGTCACCGTGGGCGGCGGCGTGAATTGGCAGAGCGAGTTCTTCGGCAACGTGTTCCAGCCTAACCCGAATGACACGGTCAATTTCGGCCAGTACGCGCGCATCACCCAGGACAGCTACTACCTGGTCGACCTGATGGCGCGCTACCGCTTCAACGAGCACCTGAGCACCACGCTGAACGTGAAGAACCTGTTCGATAAAAAGTACTACACCGGCCTGGGCAACTTCGGCACCGGTTTCTACGGCGAACCGCGCAGCCTGCAACTGGCGACCAAATGGGACTTCTGAGCTGACGACGGTGGCGGTCTGTGCAATGATCCCTTCACTCGCTCAAGGGAGGGACCCGCCGCCATGTCGCCGAACAGCCTCGCTCACCTTTCACGCTCGCCGCGCTTCTGGCGCGACGAGCGCCTGCCCTTCGTCGAAGCACGCACCATTGCCGATGGGCGCAAGGTCACCTACAGCCGTCACGCGCACGAGCATTTCTCCATCGGCGTGGTCACCACGGGGCGCAGCTATTACCACTACGGCGCCGACACCTTTGAGATCAGCGCCGGCACGGTGGTGTTGATGAACCCCGGCGACGTACACGCCTGCAACCCTATCGCCAATGAGCCGTGGTCCTACCAAATGGTGTACATCGACACGCCCTGGCTGACGGACTTGCAGCACCAACTGGGCTTCAGCACGGAGCAGGGTTATCGGCCCTTCAACACGCCCTACACCCGGGACACGGTGCTTTACGAAGGCCTGTTGGAGTTGTACGGGATACTGGTGGATGAACAGGCCGAACACCTGCAAAAACAGAGCGCGCTGGTGAGTTACTTCACTGAAGTGCAACAGCGCCTCAACCCCTCCGACACGCCGGTGCGCGAGGTCAACCACAAGCTGGAACGCGCCGCCGACTACATCCGCGAACACTGCACCGACGCACTCAGATTGGAAGATATCTGCGTGGCGGCCGAGCTGTCGCCGTCCTACCTGATCCGTGCATTCAAGCAGTATTACGGGCTGACGCCCCACGCATTCCTGGTCAACCAGCGTATCCAGTTTGCCCGCGCGCAATTGCGCCAGGGTGAGCTGATCGCCGATGTCGCGCTGGCCGCGGGGTTTGCCGACCAAGCGCATTTCCAGCGCACGTTCAAACAGCATTTCGCCGCCACGCCGGGGCAGTACCGCGACCGGCTCAAGCCATCAATAAATAACCCACACTGGCCACCAGCAACGCAGCCATTGAGCGGTTGAACACGCGAACACCCCGAGGGTTGCCGAGGTAGCGGCGCAGGAACGTCCCGGCGTAGGCCCAGCACGCCACGGACAGGTAGCAGATCACCAGGTAGAGCGCCGCAAACAGCCAGACCTGTGCGGCATCGCCATCCGCGACAAACAAGCCCATCCCCGCCACGCAGGCCAGCCAGGCCTTGGGGTTGAGCCATTGCATGATCGCCCCGTACAGCATCGATGGCGCGGTGGCGTTACCTTCGGCGTCGAGACGGCCATCGTCCGCCGCCAGTTTCCAGGCCATGTACAGCAGGAACGCCACCCCGCCCCACTGGATCAACTGGGTCAATATCGGCCAGCGTACCAGCACCTCATGCAAGCCCAGGCCAATCAACACCAACAGCAACGTGAAGCCCACAGCAGCACCAAACACATGCTTCTGGCTGGCGACAAAGCCGAAGCGCGCCCCCGAACTCAGCGCAACCACATTGACCGGGCCTGGCGTGATGGACGTGGCCAGGGCGAAGGCAGCCATGGAAATGATCAAGCTCATTGCAGTTCCTTTTTATTCGAACCCGTGATGGTGAGGCCACGGTAAACGGCGAGTCGGCCGGGGTATTGAACAAAATCACCCTCGCCGAATGATCGTGTATGCGTGTGCAGGCTTATTCCATCGTCGGCCCTAAAGGCGGCGTAACTTCTGCCTGCCTGATGCTGTCTTTTTCTGCGGTTCAAGCCGCTGAACGCTGAGAAACTTCGCCGCCTTTATCGAACGCGCTGGCAAGGAGTACGCCAAGAGCTCGCCGACGCCTAAAGAGTACGACGCGTGTGTCGAGCAGATCAGCCATATGTGGGCCAGCCCACCGAACTGGACCGACGCGCAATTGCAGAGCATCCTGTCGGCGCGCATCACCTGCGCACCCACCGATACCCGCCCTATCAGGACACCAATGCCCAACCCGATTCCACGACGGCGCGATGCCGCCGTCACCCGCGAAGCCATCCTGTTGTCCGCGCGCAAGGCCTTTGCCCAATCGGGCTATGACGGCGCCGGGGTGCGCGAGATCGCCGCTGGCGCGGGGCTCACCGAGATGCTGGTCAACCGCTACTTCGGGTCCAAGGAAGAGCTGTTTGCCGAAGTGATCGCCGAGACCCTGGCCAGCCCGATCATCCTGACGCCAGGCAACCTCAGCTCGGAAAACCTCGGCCGTACCATCGCCACCGCACTGGTCAGCCTCACCGAAGCCGGCAATAAGCCCTTGGAAGGTTTCCTGATCATGTTGCATGCGGCGTCCAGCAAACGCGCAGCCATCTTCGGTCGCGAGCAAGTGGAAAAAGGTCATCAGGCAACCATGGCCGCAGCACTCAAAGGCGCCCACCACGAAGAGCGTGCCGCGTTGGTGATAGCCCTGGTGTCGGGTTTCCAGGTCATGCGCCAGATGCTGGAGTTGTCGGCGCTGGCCAAGGCCGATCCACAGGTGCTGATCGACCTGCTGACGCCGCTGTTCCAGCAGTTGGTGGATGGCTGAAGCGCTTCAAGCCCTGAGCGAAGGCCGCGAAGAAGTGCTGATCACCGATCATGCCCTGGCGGTAAAGGCCTCGCTGTCCACCGACAGCCCGGTGCACCTCAACCGTTGATCAAGGAAAAATGCGCGCCCACGCCGGCGCGCACGCCCTCCGCCACGGCCAGCGCGACCGAACCGGCGGCGAGGGACGCATCGCCGCAGGCGAACACGCCAGGCTGGGACGTCTGGCGCATGTCATTGGTGTGCAGGTAGGGACCGGTTGGGCCGTCCGCCAGCTCACAGCCCAGTTGCGCGGCCAAAGGGCTGATTCGGGTGCGGGACATCGTGAAGATCCCATCGAGGCTGAACAGCCGCCCATCGTCCAGCTCCAGGTCGGCGCGCTCGCCACAGATGCGCCGTACCGCGCCGCATTCCACGCTGACTCCGCGTCGATCCAAGTGTGCCTGTTGCTCGGCATCCGGGATGAATACGCCGTTGGTGAATAAGGTGGTGGTGCCCCAATCCGGCAGCATCAGTGCGTGGTGCATGGCCAAGGCTGAGGTGGCCAAGACGCCTATGTGGCCTTCGTCCAGCTCGTAGCCGTGGCAGTAAGGGCAATGGAACACGTGCTTGCCCCACCGTGATTCGAGGCCTTCGATGGCGGGCAACTCGTCCACTACCCCGGTGGCGAGGATCAGGCGCTTGGCGTGAAACGTGCCGTTGCATTCAGTGCCAATGGCGAAGCCTTGCGACTCTCCACTCGCCTGAATCACGCGGTCCTGGACCCAAGTGACCGTCGGATAGGCCATCAATTGGCCGCGCCCCTGCGAAGCGATGGCTTCCGGGGCCTGACCGTCCTGGCCGAGAAAACCGTGGGAAGTCGCCGCAAAGCGGTTGCGCCGTTGCCCCGCATCGATCACCAACACTTGGCGCCGTGCCCTTGCCAATTGCAGGCCCGCTGACAGGCCGGCATAACTGCCGCCCACGATAATGACGTCGTACAGCATGAAGGTGACCCCCGGTCATGTGCATCCGGTTATCCGAACGCTTTCACGACACACCATAAGTTACATAAAAATACCGCGTCAATAGTCTCGCAACTTTTTAGGTTACGAACGATACTTTCGTCCGAATCAACCTGAGGCCTATCGATGAGAAACGACACCCGACTTTCGCGCATGCTCCACGTGCTGATCCATATGGGCCGACATGAGGAGCGCGCCACCTCGGAGACCATCGCGCAGATGCTGGGCACCAACCCGGTGGTGGTGCGGCGCACCCTCGGGCTGCTGAAGGAAAAGGGCTATGTACGCTCGGAAAAAGGTCACCAGGGTGGCTGGTGCCTGGGTAAACCCTTGAATGAAATCACCTTGCTGGACATTCATAGCGCCCTGGGCACGCCGTCGATATTCGCCATCGGCCTGTCCACCGACCACCCGGAGTGCCTGGTCGAACAAGCGGTGAACGCAGCGCTGACGGATGCCTTCGATCAGGCCCAGGCGCTGTTGCTGGCACGGCTGGGCGACGTGACGCTGGCGCAGTTGGCCGAGGATTTTGACCAGCGTTACCGCATTGCCATGGCGCCTTGATCAACTACAATCCGCGATTGCGCAACCATTGCAGGAACCCCTTCTTGACCGGCACCACCGGCGCGTCCTGGGTCAAGGCCTGCGCGGCGTGCAGGCGGAAATCCAGCAGGGTCTTCATGGCCTCGCTGATGTCATGACGCGCATCCAGGCAGGGTTTCAGGTATTCCTTCTCAATGCGATACAAGGTGCAGAACGTCTTGGCCGAGAAGTCCGCCAGCGCCGCCTGGTCCGACAGGATCCCTGCCTCGCCAATCACCTCGCCCGGCCCCATCCGTCCTGCTTCGACCTTGTGCCCACCCTTGGTCAGCATCACCGAGACCACGCCGGACTCGACAATAAACAAATGGTCACTGACCTCCCCCGCCGGCAGGATCATCTCGCCGGCGCGGTAGGCGTTCAGGGTCATGTTCTGGCTGAAGGTGTCTTTCTCTTCCTGGCGCAGGGTGGAGAAAATCGACGAGCGTTCGAGCAATGCGCGCGCCGCGGACATGGCCGGCGGTGTGCTGCTTTCGGTGGCCGACAGCAATCCCACCCCGGCCGCTTGCAGGTGCCTGAAGGCCAGGTCGTAAAGCTGGTTGCGCACCTCACGCTTGAGGCTCATGGCGGGTACAAATCCGCTGATTTCATACTCGACGCCGCCACTGGCCGAGGCCTTGAACGCCACGCTCGGCGCCGGATTGCCCAGCAGCGGCCGACACCCTTGCATCGCCCGCTCCAGCGCCTCGATCACGGTTTGCGGGCGCGCATGGGGGCTGACCTGCAGGCTGACCGACAGGCCGAACATGTCCGCCGGGCGCGAGAAGTTGATGATCTTGGCCTTGGCCGCCAGGGAGTTGGGGATTACCGCCAGACTGCCCTGAGAGGTTTGCAGGCGCGTGGCGCGCCAGTCGATGTCAGTCACTCGGCCTTCGGTGCCATCGATGGAGATCCAGTCATCGATCTGATACGGCTTGGTGGTATTGAGGACAATCCCGGAAAACACGTCGCTCAACGTGCTCTGCAATGCCAGACCGACAATGATCGCCACCGCACCGGAAGTGGCGAGCACACCTTTGACCGGCAAATCGAGCACATACGCCATGGCGGCGATGATCGCGATCAGGAAGATCACAGCCCCCACCAGGTCTTGCAACAGGCGCCCGGTGTGGCCGACCCGCTGCATCATCACCGCACCCAGCAACACCGTCAGCGTGCGCGCCGCAAACAGCCACCAACCGATCTGCAAGGCAGTGGCCGAGAGGTGCAAGGCGGTGTTGTCCGCATAAGGCGCCACTTGCATGGGGTTCATGCCGTCGTTGAACAGCACGGCGCTGTACACGGCAAAAATCGCCAACCGCGCCGCCAGCTTCCAGTTGGCGAGGTTGACGGAAATAAGACGCCACACGGCGATGTCGATAAAGATCAGCGCCAGGGCGCACAGCATCGGGTGATCAGCGATAAATGAGGGCATCCAGGCGACTCCAGGGCGAATGCGCAGAAGATCGCATGAAATGGAGTTATCGGGTATAGCACAAACGAAATGTGGGAGCGGGCTTGCTCGCGAATACGGTCGGCCAGTCAATGTTTCTGTGACTGATGCACCGCATTCGCGAGCAAGCCCGCTCCCACACTGGATTACACGGGGCCGTTATATTTGCATTTGCCCAAACTTGCCCGATTGAAAATCAGCAAACGCTTGATGAATCTCCTGCTCGGTATTCATCACAAACGGTCCATGCCCGACGATGGGTTCGTCGATGGGCTCCCCGCTGAGCAGCAACACCTTGGCGTCGTCATTGGACTCCAGTGTGAGTTGACTGCCATCGCGCTCGAACAACGCCAATTGCCCTTGGCGCGCGACTTCCTCGCCATTGACCAGCACTGTTCCGCGCAGGATGACCAACGCGGTGTTGCGCCCTGCGTGCAGGTCCAGAGTGACTGGCTTGCCGGCGTTGAGGCGCAGGTCCCACACGTCGATAGGCGTAAACGTACGGGCGGGGCCCTGGGTGCCAGCAAACTCACCGGCAATCAGGCGCAGTTGCCCGGCGTCGTTGGCCAGCGGCAGTACCGGAATATCGCCGTCGACAAGGGTCTGGTAACCGGCGTCGGCCATTTTGTCCTTGGCCGGCAGGTTGACCCACAGTTGCACCATCTCCAGCTTCCCGCCGCTGCGGGCGAAGGCGGCGGAGTGGAATTCCTCGTGGAGGATACCTTTGGCGGCGGTCATCCATTGCACGTCGCCAGGGCCGATCTTGCCGCCAGCACCGGTGGAATCGCGGTGTTCGACTTCGCCGTCGTAGACGATGGTCACGGTTTCAAAGCCGCGATGAGGATGCTGGCCGACGCCGCGTCGTTGCTCGGTCGGAGTAAAGTCGGCCGGGCCGGCGTGGTCCAGCAGCAGGAATGGGCTGATGTGCTTGCCCATGGTGTCGTAGGAAAACAGTGTGCGCACCGGGAAGCCGTCGCCCACCCAGTGGGCGCGGGGACTGGTGTAGATGCCGATGAGTTTTTTCATGGTGATCCTCCAAAGTGAGTCCACCATAAGACGTCGGGCCGTTGAGCACTAGCCGGCAGATACGGCCGTAACTGTCCTATGTATAGGACAATCCGTTGGCCTGACGCTGACGCAACAGGTGAAACGCCACACAGGCCGTCGCCGCAAAGCACGCC
Source organism: Pseudomonas sp. H3_E07 (assembly GCF_054668895.1). Taxonomy (NCBI): domain Bacteria; kingdom Pseudomonadati; phylum Pseudomonadota; class Gammaproteobacteria; order Pseudomonadales; family Pseudomonadaceae; genus Pseudomonas; species Pseudomonas sp. H3_E07. Next base: position 5,389,318 of record NZ_CP162795.1, on the reverse strand, counting down.
TGGATGACGATCATCGGCGTGGCGCTGCCATCGCGTAGCAGGCTCAACAGCACGCCGCTGCAGGTGGCGCCGAACATTTGCGCAAACCCCATCAGCCCGGCTGCCAGGCCCGCGCGGTGGGCGTTGGGCATTACCCCGCCCGTCACCGAACCTGGCAAGACCAGGCCGCCGCCGAGGGTCACCAGCGCAATCGGAATATCCAGACCCAGCACCGACAGGCCGAACAGCGCATAAATGACCACGGCCGAGACCCCGCCAGCGGCCACCATCGCCACGCCCATTGTCACAATCCGCTGGGGGCCCAGGCGCATGATGTTGCGCCGGGTGTAGGTGGAACCAACGATCAGCATCGACACAATCAGGCCGAAATTGATGCCGTACTCAAGGCTGCTGAAGCCCAGCAAGTTGATAAACACCGCCGACGAGCCCGCGATCACCGCAAACATGGCGCCATAGGTGCACGCCAGCGCCACGGCGAACGCACGGTACTGGCGCCCCCTGAGCAGATCCAGGTATTGCCCGCCCAGGGAGCGCCAGTGGCCGGCCTTGGGGTCCAGGTAGTGATTGCTCTCGCGAAAGAACAGCAGGACCAGTAACAGCACCACGCTACCAATCGCCAGTGCCAGCATGATCGGCGCACGCCAGCCGAGCCATTTGATCAGCAGGCCACCGACCATCGGCGCCACCACGATGGCGTAGAGCATGCCGATCATGGTCAATGCCAGGGCCGGCCCTGCTTCTGCCTTCCATACATCGCGCACCACCGTGCGCGCCAGTACCAACGCGGCGCACGCGCCCAGGCCTTGCAGCACGCGGGCGGCGATGAAGTGCTCGATGTCATCGACCAACAGCATCGATAAGGTCGCCAGCCCATACAGCACCAGACCGCCGATCAGTACCGGCCGACGGCCGATGCGGTCCGACAGCGGGCCAAACAGCAATTGCCCGAGGCCGAATGCGGCGACAAACGCCGACAGCGCCATCAATGACGAGCCCGCTGGAGCGGCCAGTGCCTGCTCGATGGCGCCAAGGCCGGGAATGATCAATTGGGTCGACACCTCACCCAGCGCCGTCAGGGCCACCAATAAAAACAACAAGCTTCGCGATGGCGCCGGGGCGTTTGTCATGAGGAGCATCCGGGGGCTGGATTAATTTATATTTCGACCATAATATGCGTAAAAAATTATGTCCATAATTTTTTGCCCAACGGTTACCCCGGAGCCCGCCATGCACCCTCTTCCCTTGCGTCTTCTCACGCCCCTGGCCCTGTTGATCATCCTCAATGGCTGCAACAGCAAGGCCGACACCGCCGCTGAAACCCCACTGCCGCGCCCGGTCCTCGCGGCCAAAGTCGAAGCCGCCGGCACCCAGCAAAGCGCCTATACCGGCGTGGTTGCGGCACGCACCGAAAGCGACCTGGGCTTCCGGGTCAGCGGCAAGGTCATCGAGCGTAAGGTCGACCCCGGCCAGCACGTGTCCCGTGGCGACACGCTGCTGGTACTGGACATCGGCGATTTCGAACTGGCCCTGCGCTCGGCCAAGAACCGCGTGAATGCCGCCCAGGCACAACTGCGCCAGCGCCGTGACGACGAAAACCGCTACCAGCGCCTGGCCAGCACCGGCGCCGTGTCGCGGCAGATCTTCGACCAGTCGGCGACCCTCCTGCGCGTGGCCGAAGCCGAGCTGGCTTCGGCACAATCCGACGCCAGCCAGATTGAAAACCGCCGTACCTACTCCGTGCTCAAGGCTGATGGCGACGGCATCATTACCGACGTGCGAGTGGACCGTGGCCAGGTGGTCGCCGAGGGGCAGATCGTCGCACGCCTGGCCCATGACGGCGCGCGCGAAGCCATCGTCAACCTGCCGGAAAACCAGCGCGACCAGGCCGCGCAGAAAGCCCTGGCCTTCCCCTTTGGGGCCCCGGACCAGGCGGTGACCGCCACCCTGCGCGAACTGTCCGCCAGCGCCGACCCGACCACCCGCACCTACCGCGCCCGCTACGTCCTGCACGGCGCAGTCGACCGCTTTGCCCTCGGATCCACCATCACCGTACGCCTGCAAGGCAATGGCCAGGCGCAGCAAACCCGGGTGCCCATCGGTGCCCTGCTGGATTCAGGCCAAGGCACCGGCGTCTGGCTGATCGGCGCAGATGACAAGGTCAGTTTCGCGCCAGTGAAAGTCGCCAGTCTTGGCCAGGAAGACGCCCTGCTCGACAGCGGCGTAAGCCCCGGCCAAGTCATCGTTGCCCTCGGCGCACACCTGTTGCACAGCGGTGATGCCGTGCGCCTGCTGCCCGCCCAGGTGCTGGCCCTCAACCGCAAACAGGACAACTGAGCATGCGCGGTATCAACCTTTCCGAACTGGCGGTCAAGCATCGTGCGGTCACGTTGTTCCTGATCATTGCGATCCTCGCCGCCGGGATCTTTTCGTTTGGCAAACTGGGGCGCGCCGAAGACCCGTCCTTCACCGTCAAGGTAATGACCATCACCGCTGCCTGGCCTGGCGCCACCGCCCAGGAAATGCAGGAACAGGTGGCCGATCGCCTGGAAAAGCGCCTGCAAGAGCTGGACTACTACGACCGCGTCGAGACCATCGCCCAACCGGGTTTCGTATCGATGCGCATGACCTACAAGGAGTCCACACGCCCCAGCGAAATCCAGGACCTGTTCTACCAGACCCGCAAAAAGCTCAGCGACGAAGCCGCGAAGCTGCCCCAGGGCGTGATCGGGCCTTTCTTCAACGATGAATATTCCGATGTGTATTTCGCGCTGTACGCTTTGGAGGCCGAACATCTGCCCCATCGGCAACAGGTGCAGATGGCCGAAGAACTGCGCCAGGGTCTCCTCAACCTGCCGGGCGTGAAGAAGGTCAACATCCTCGGCGAACAGGCACAGCGCGTGTTTGTCGAGTTCTCCTATGAACGCCTGGCGACCCTGGGCATCAAGCCGGACCAGATCTTTGCCGCCCTCGCCACACAGAATGCCGTGGCGCCATCGGGCTTCGTCGAGACCGCCGGGGCTCGCGCCTATCTCCGCATCGACGGCGCGTTCGACAGCCTGTCACTGATTGAAAACGTACCGCTGGAAGTCAACGGCCGCGTGCTGCGCATCGCCGATGTGGCAACCGTCAGCCGTGGCTATGAAGACCCGCCCAGTTACCGCATCCGCCACCAGGGCGACCCGGCGTTGATGCTGGGTGTGATCATGGAGAAACACTGGAACGGCCTGGAACTGGACAAGAGCCTCAAGGCCCAGGAAGCGAAGATTCAGGCCGACCTGCCCCTGGGCGTGAACTTCGCCAAGGTCTCCGACCAGGCAAAAAATATCCGCCTGGCGGTGAACGAATTCATGCTGAAATTCTTCGTCGCCCTGGCCGTGGTCATGGTGATCAGCCTGTTGGCCCTGGGCTTCCGCGTCGGGTTGGTGGTGGCGGCGGCTGTGCCGCTGACCTTGTCAGTGGTGTTTGTGATCATGCTGCTGACCGGGCGCGAATTCGACCGCATTACCCTCGGCGCGCTGATCATCTCCCTAGGCTTGCTGGTGGATGACGCCATTATCGCCATCGAGATGATGGTGGTGAAGCTTGAGGAAGGCTTCGACCGGATCCACGCCGCCACCTTTGCCTGGAGCTCCACAGCGGCGCCGATGCTGACCGGTACGCTGGTGACCATCATTGGTTTCCTGCCGGTGGGGTTTGCGCGTTCCGGGGCCGGGGAATATGCCGGCAATATTTTCTGGATCGTCGGCTTTGCGCTGATTTCGTCGTGGTTGGTGGCCGTGGTCTTCACGCCGTACCTGGGCGTAAAGCTGTTGCCGCAGATCAAACCGGTGCCCGGCGGCCATGATGCGATTTACGCCGGGCGTTACTACCAGAAACTGCGCAGCCTGGTGCAAGCCTGCGTGCGGCGCCGCTGGCTGGTGACGGGGCTGGTCGTCGGCGCGTTTGTGCTGTGCGTGGCGGGCATGGGCGTGGTGAAGAAGCAGTTCTTCCCCAACTCCGACCGTTCCGAGCTGATTCTGGAGGTGTACATGCCGCCCGGCAGCGCCTTCAAAAGCACCGAAGCGGTGGCCGCGCGGCTGGAAAAAGCCCTGCTGCAAGAGCCGCAAACCACCCTGGTCGACACCTATGTGGGGGGCGGTGCACCACGCTTTTTCCTGTCGTTGAACCCGGAACTGCCGGACCCGGCGTTTGCCAAGCTGATCGTGCAAACCCCCGACTCTCATGCTCGCGACGCGTTGAAACTGCGCATGCGGGAACGGATTGCCGCGGGTGAGTTTGCCTCGGCGCGGGTGCGCGTAACCCAACTGCTGTTTGGCCCGCCCGTGCCGTTCCCGGTGGTGTTCCGGGTCTCTGGACCCAATCTGGATGTGCTGCGTGGCGTGTCCGAAGACGTGCGCAAAGTCGTCGCCGCCAACACACTGACCAAGGACGCCTTCCTCGATTGGGGCGAGCGCACCAGCGGTTATCGGCTGGTGCTGGACCAAGACCGTCTGCGCCTGCTGGGCTTCACCCCCAACGAGGTGAAATCCCAGCTCAATGCCCTGCTCAGCGGCAACCCGATCACTGAAGTGCGCGAAGGCAACCGCACCGTCTCCGTGGTCGCCCGCGCCCAGGGCGGCCAGCGCGAGGACCTTGGCAACCTCAACAACATGACCCTCACCAACAGCGCCGGCACCTCTGTGCCGCTGGCCCAGGTCGGACATTTCCAGGCGGTGATGGAAGAACCGATCCTCAAGCGCCGCAATCGCGCGACCACCGTGGAAGTGCGCGCCGATATCATCGACGGCGTGCAACCGCCCGACGTGGAAATGGCCGTGTACAAAGACCTGCAGCCGCTGATCGCCAAACTGCCCGCCGGCTACCAGATCGATATTGGCGGCCCGGTTGAGGAAAGCGCCAAGGCTAACGTTGCCCTGGCCGCGCTGTTCCCGATCATGATCCTGCTGACCCTCACGGTGATCATGTTCCAGGTGCGTTCGTTCGGGGTGATGTTCATGGTCTTCGCCACTGCGCCGCTGGGCTTGATCGGTGCAGTGCCGACGTTGCTGCTGTTCAACCAGCCATTCGGCTTCAACGCGATCCTGGGCCTGATCGGGATTGGTGGGATCCTGATGCGCAACACACTGATCTTTACCGACCAGATCCGCCAGAACCAGGACCACGGCATGCCGATTCACGCGGCAATCATCGAGGCCACCGTACGGCGTGCGCGGCCGGTGATCCTGACCGCGTTGGCGGCGGCGCTGGCGTTTATTCCGCTGACGTTGTCGGTGTTCTGGTCGTCCCTGGCCTACGTACTGATCGGCGGCGTGCTGGTGGGCACGGTGTTGACGCTGTTGTTCCTGCCGGCGTTGTGCAGCCTGGTGCTGGGGCGTGAGAAGACGAGAGTTGTCGAAACTTCCCACATAACTGCCGGATAAGCTCTACTCCCCTCCTCCGGGAACCTCTGCAAAGTCCCTCGCCTGACTACACAGTGCGAGGGATTGCAGATGGATTTTCTTGTTATTGGAGCGGTTTCTTGAACCCGGCCATTGGCAGGCTGGCCCTGACCCCAATGGATGTGAAGACGGTCGATATCGAGGGCGTCTTTCGCGACTTCCGGGATTGCCTGAACACTTTTGATGACTGGGCGGAAAGCTTCTGGAGCTTTTCCGCGCTGGATATTGAACAGGTCTTCAAGGTCGGGGATGAGGTGGCGCTGGTCGCGCCGATCAACCGCTCCCTTTTTCCGAGCAGCACCGTCGCTACTTGCCAGGCCACCGGCACGTTGACCTTGGTGCACATATTTCAAAGCACGCGAGCTGTACCCATCGGCAACACGCCAGTGGTGCTTCAGCGCGTCGACCCCAACGGCGGCCCACTGGGCGAGCCGATCCACAAGACCATCGGCCCGAGCGGCATTCTCGAAGTCGACGAGTGTGAGCGCGACCAGCAGTACCGCGTCAGCTTCTATCCCAATGTCTCAAGAGACCACGTCAAGGCGCTGTATGCGTCTTATCAAACGGTGATTGACGCGCTGGAAGTTCGCCTGCGCGAAGCGTGGGAAAGTACCTACGAAGCGCAGTGGAAGGATTACACAGACGCTCACCCGCTTGATCAACGCAGGATGCTGGAGAAGGCGTTTCTTAAGGGAGTGGGTAAGGCGCTTTACAGCCTTTGGGACAACTTCACGCAACTGTATGGCCTGCTGGCGGATATTCAGACCCACAGTGAGAAGTGGCTGCAATACGTTACCCAGACCGAACTTGATGAACTGCTGAAACTGGGCAAGGAGGCCATTGGCCGCGGACTGCTGGTGCTCAGCGATGAACCGCTGGTGTTTATCTATGTGTCGGCGATATCCAGTTGGATACGGATGTTGCCGCCGCAAGAAATGAACGAGGTGATGGGGGAAATCACCGGCGATGTATTGATCGGGCTGCTGCTCGTGAGGGTTGCAGGCGCCATGGGTGTGACCCTGCGCCTGGGCCCCCAGGTGGTGGGGCATATCAAATCCGGCCGCACGCGTAGATGGCTGGAGAGGCTGGCCGATCAGCTCGTCGGGCCTCGGTTGGACGCGCATGTCGAAGCGGCCAAGCCGTTGTTGCTGGGCAGCGCGGCGACGCCGATCAGGGTAATTCCGGATGTGCCATTGAAGGTTGGGGATCAGGTGGTTGCCAACCCGGTACCGCTGGTTCGGGACAAGGCCACGCAACGGACGGTGTTGGTGCGGCAGGAGCCTGTCGACGATGTGCCTGCTTCTGCTCGGAACCCGGCTGGGAATGCCGCTGCGTCTTCGGATAAGACCGCTACCAACGGTTGCCCGGTGTCCATGGTCACGGGCGAGGAACTGCTGACCCTCACCGATGGAACGCTGGACGGACTCTTGCCGTTTGAGTGGACCCGCTTGTACCGCACCAGTGCGGTGGAAATGGACTGCGGGTTGGGGTTTGGCTGGAGTCACTCGCTGGCGCATCGGCTGAGTGTTTCCGGCGATGCGGTGGTGTGGACCGATCATGAAAATCGCTCGACCACCCTGCCCTTGCCCACCGCTTCTCGGCCCGCGATCACCAACAGCCTGGCCGAAGCGGCGATCTACCTGGGGGCTGTGCCCGATGAGTTAGTCCTGTCTCAAGGGTCACGTTTCTACCACTTTCGCGACGGTGTGCTGACAGCGATCAGCGATGCGTATGACAACCGGCTGCGCATTTCCCGTAATTACCTGGGGCAGATTGAGCGGTTGGATAACGGCGTCGGGCGCTCGTTGTTTTTGCGCTATGCGTCGGGCCGCATTGTGGCGGTGGATTACCAGATTGAGCGGGCTGTGGATGACGGCCCGTTTGTCTGGGTGACGGAGCAGAACGTTGTTTCCTACGCCTATGACGCTGGTGGACGACTGGTTTGTGCGACCAACGCTGTAGGCGAAAGCGAGGTTTATCGGTACGACGAGCAGCACGTGATTCTTGAGCGTGGCTTGGCCGGTGGAGCGAGTTTCTTTTGGGCGTGGGAACGGGCTGGCAAGGCCGCTCGGTGTGTCCGGCACTGGGCCAGTTTCTCGCAAATGGACACGCGGTACGCCTGGGATGACAACGGGCAGGTCACGGTGTTTAACGCCGACGGAAGCCAGGAAGTCTACGTGCATGACCTGCGGGCGCGGCTGGTGCAGCGCGTGGACCCTGACGGTGCCCAACACTTTAAGTCCTACGATGACAAAGGCCGACTGACGGTTGAGCAGGATCCGCTGGGAGCGATCACGGCGTATCAGTACGACGAAGCCGGGCGTTTGGTGGCGCTGTTTCCTGGGGACGATGAGCCGACGACCTACGAGCATGACAATGGATTCGTACGGGTTGTAAGGCGGGGTCAGGCGGTCTGGAAATATGAGCGTAATGACCAGGGTGACGTGACGCGCAAGACCGATCCTGACGGCAACGCTACTGACTACAGCTACAACAAATATGGGCAGCTGGTTGGTGTCTGGTATCCGGATCACAGCTGTCATCGGCTGGTGTGGAATGAGCGTGGGCAGTTGCTTGAGGAGCAGTTGCCGAACGGTGGCGTTAAGCGCTATCGCTATGACGACCTTGGGCGGCAAGTTGCGCGTGAAGATGAGCATGGGGCGCTGACCCAGTATCAATGGGATGCAGCAGGCCGCTTACTGAAACTGACTCAGCCCGGCGGTGCCACACGGGAATACAGCTACAACGCTTACGGAAAAATCACCTCCGAACGCGATGAACTGGGCCACCTCACCCGCTACGAATACGCCGACGGCCTGCACCTGATCAGCCGTCGCATCAACGCTGATGGCACCCAGGTCAAATACCGGTACGACAACGTTAGGTTATTGCTGACCGAGATCGAAAATGAGGTGGGCGAAACCTACCGACTCCAATACCACAGCAACGGCCTGATCCAACAGGAAACCGGCTTTGATGGCCAGCGCACGGCTTACGTCTACGACCTCAACGGCAACCTTCAGGAGAAGACCGAACACGGCGATGACGGCAGTCAGCTGGTTACCCGTTACGAGCGTGACCATGCCGGTCGACTCGTAAGAAAAACCCTACCCGACGGCAGCCTTGTCGATTACGCCTACGACCGTCAGGGGAATCTCTTAAGCGTCGAAAACGGCCACTGGGCGTTGGCCTACGAGTACGACAGCCAAAACCGTCTCACCGCCGAACACCAAGGCTGGGGCACGCTGCGCTATGGCTACGACGCCTGCGGCCAACTGCAAAACCTGCGCCTGCCGGACAACAACCGTCTCACCTTCAACCACGACAAAGGCGGCCACCTCGCGACCGTCGAACTGAACGGTGAAAGCCTTACTTCTCATCTATTCAAAGCCGGCAAGGAACTCCAACGCCAACAAGGCCAACTGATCAGCCACTACCACTATGACGACCAGCAACGCCTGCACGCCCACGCCGTCACCCAGCAACAACACACCCTTTACCAATGCCACTACGACTACGACCAATCCGGCAACCTCACCCGCCTCCTCGACACTCGCAAAGGCGAGCATCACTACCACTACGACCCACTAAACCGCCTCACCCGCGCCGACCACTCCCAAGGCGAGCAAGAACGCTTCGCCCACGACCCGGCTGGCAACCTGCTCATGCAAAACCGCCCCGGCCCCGACATCGTGGCGGGCAATCGCCTGATGATCCAGGGCGACCACCACTACGACTACGACGCCTTCGGCAACCTTATCCGCCAACGACGCGGCAAAGGCCACGCGCTCGTCACCGAATACCGCTACGACTGCCAGCACCGTCTGATCGGCATTAAAAAACCCAATGGCCAGACTGTCAGCTATTGCTACGACCCGTTTGGGCGGCGCATCAGCAAAACCGTTGAGGGCATCACTACGGAGTTTTTCTGGCAGGGCGACACACTCATCGCCGAACACCACGCGGATCGCCATCGCAGTTACCTCTACGAACCCGACAGCTTCAGGCCATTGGCGCTACTGGAAGGCTTTGGTCCAAACGAAACCAAACCCTATCACTACCAACTCGACCACCTCGGCACCCCACAGGAACTCACCGCCCCAGACGGCGAAATCGTCTGGTCCGCCCACTACCGCGCCTACGGCGAAATCACTCGTCTCGACATCGGAAAAATCGACAACCCGCTGCGCTTCCAGGGCCAATACGTCGATGAAGAAAGCGGGCTGCACTACAACCGCCATCGCTACTACAATCCGGATATTGGTCGCTACCTCACGCCGGACCCGGTGAAGTTGGCGGGTGGGATCAATCCTTACCAATATGTGCCTAACCCTACGGGCTGGATAGATCCGCTGGGACTGAGTACCTGTCCTGGCGACGGGTGTGAACCTAACGGTCCTACTACCCTTCCGAAGCCTAGCGTTGATGAAGGCGCACCTGCTCTACCTCAACTGCCGCGAACTAATCGACAGTCGAGAATAGATGCACTGACAGAGGCAAATGCAAAACGAAGGGTGCTGGGGTGGGAGCAGGAATACGATATGCATACAGTTGAAAAGCATGGTCCAGAGATACCAGATAGCGCGTTGAAACAACGATCTATTGATGGAACAAATCCAACGACTGGGGAAAGAGGAAATATCAGCTCCAGTTCCCAGTTTAATTCTTGGAAAATGCAACTCCACGCTATAAACAAGGCCATGGGCAGGATGCAGGGCGCTTCGCCATCTCCCACAGGTTTTGATAGAGCAGGCAACCCAGTGGTCGTGGTCGAACTGCCTGGGGCTGGACGAGGCTACAAACCTAACCGCAGGGACGTGAACAACCCTAGATACATTGAAACCATGGAAAGAGCAGAAATCAGATTTGATCGAAACAATCCGACTCGACCATTCACCGCTTTCCCGAAGTGAGCAGACCATGCTGAAATGCCCATTCATGAACACTCCATACGCTCCTAATATCTCTCATTTATTAGGAGCCTTATCGATATACGACCTTGAGGAAACGGTTGGAAAAGAGCTATGGAAGCATGATCCTAACGATCATAAAGACAGGGAAAAAATCATAATTTCTTTTATCCTAAAAGACCTTATGTACCTTTCATACAGACATCGTTTTATATTGATTTCTGCTCTCAGGGATGCGCTCGAAAACCCCGACTTTGACTTTGCGAAAGAATTTGAAAACGACTACGACGAATACATAACCATGGCCTGGAACGAAACAGAAATAGCCGACCCCCGAGGCTTCTTCGTCGACATCTACCGACTAGCCAACGAAGTCTGGAAAGAAGACCTCCAAAAAGCCAACCTCGAAGACCAGTCAACTTGGTAACGCCACCCTCAAGGCAAAAATCCCCGGTGGCGAGCGAGCTTGCTTGCGTTGGGCCGCTGCAGCCCAACGCAGGGCAAGCCTGCCCACCACAAAAGCAAGCCAATCAGCGGAAAATCACCGCTTCGAAAGCTCCATAATCATCCGACTAAGCAAATAAACCCGCGGCACCACGCTCTCAACCTCCGCATACTCCTCCGGGGTATGAATATTCCCGCCGACAATCCCAAACCCATCCAACGTCGGCGTCCCCACCCCAGCCGATAAACTCGCGTCTGCCGCGCCACCGCTGCCTTCAATCGTCAGCTTCTTGCCCAACTCCCCATAAATCCCCTGGGCAATCGCCACTAACTTGTCCGATTCCGGCGTCTGCGGCATCGGTGGTAACCCACGCTGCAAGCTGGTCTTCACTTCGGTTTCCGGGATCAGTTTGTTCGCTGATACGCGGGCCAGGTCTTTCTCGATGCGGTCAAACTCCTCCGGCAACGCCGCGCGCACGTCCGCCTTGGCGGTGGCCTGGTCGGGAATGACGTTGGTACGGTCGCCGGCCTTGATCACGGTGAAGTTGATGGTGGTTTTCTTCTCTTCATCCCCCAGCTTGCCCAGTTGCAGAATCTGGTGCGCCGCTTCCATCGCAGCATTACGCCCGAGTTCCGGGGCGACGCCGGCGTGGGCGGCTTTGCCTTTGACTTCAACCACGGCGGTGGCGCTGCCTTTGCGCCAGACCACCAGGCCATCGGCTGGGCGGCCGGGTTCGAGGTTGAGAGTGACGTCGTGGGCCTTGGCGGTCTTGCGGATCAGATCAGAGGCGGCGTCGGAGCCGGTTTCTTCGCTCGCGTCGAGCAGGAAGGTGATCTGCGCATAGTCCTTGAAGCCCTGGTCCTTGAGGACTTTGAGCGCGTAGATGCCGGCGACGATGCCACCCTTGTCATCCATCACGCCAGGGCCATAGGCGCGACCGTCCTTGATGTGGAACGGACGCTCGGCGGCCGAGCCTTCCTTGAACACCGTGTCCATATGGGCCATCAGCAGGATCTTGGCCTTGCCGGTGCCCTTGAGGGTGGCAACCACGTGACTGTTGTTGGCCGCTTTATCCGGCACCAGCTCAATCGAGAAACCCAGCTGTTTCAGCTCGTCCACAGCAATGTCGCGCACTTGCGTCAGGCCCGGTTCATAGCCGGAACCCGAGTCGATGTTCACCAGGCGCTCCAGCAATTTCAGGGCGTCGGCCTTGTACTGCTCGGCGTGTGCCTGGATCTGTTTGTGGGGTTCGGCGCTGTAGGCCGGCACGGCGAAGGACATGGCCAGGGTGGCGGCCAGGAGGGTACGGGGGAAGTTGAAGAGCATGAACCGATCCTTGTTTTTTGTTGGAAGGTGCCGTGACACCCTACTCCACTAGACCGATCGCAACCAACCCTCCTGTACCGTGCTGACGCGGTTCCGCCCACTGCTTTTGGCGTCGTACAAGGCCTGGTCGGCGTCATTCAACCAACTGGTCGAATCTGCGTGGGTCGGTTGATACGGCGCCAGGCCGATGCTCAGGCTGACGCGCAGGGTCGGGTCCTGGGCGTAGGCCAAGGCGTTGAAGCGATCGCGCAAGGCGTCCATCACTTCTGTGGCGCGGTTGAGCGGCATGCCCGGCAGGATCACGCAGAACTCATCACCCCCGTAACGCCCGGCCAGGTCGGTGGCGCGCAGGTTCTGGCGCAACACTTTGCTGAGCTGGCGCAGGACGATATCGCCGGTGACATGGCCGTAGGTGTCATTGATGGTCTTGAAATGGTCGATGTCGATCAGCGCAATGACGGCGCCCATGGAATCGCGGCGACAGCGTTGGAACTCGATCTCAAGGTGATCCTTCCAGGCGCCGTGGTTGAGCAGCCCGGACAGACTGTCAGTGCGGCTAAGGGCCAGCAGTTCACGTTTATGTCGTGCCAGGGTCAGCGCCTGACGGTAGCAGATCCACCCTAAGGCCAGCGGATACAGCATCAGGATCGGCAGGCAGGCGTAGAGCTGCGCCTGGGTGGTCACAGCGATGAATGCGGGCGTGAAGATCAGCAACGCAGTGCCCAGACCCAACGCCTGCGCCACCCACCCCGCCAGCATGAAGCGCGGGCCGCCGATGGCCACGTTGTTCATGCTCATCATCGACAAGGTGGTCACGCTCGGCAGCGGGTTGAAGTGCATGGCGCCGACCCAGAACCCACCACAAAAGGAATCGAACAATAGATTGCGCCGTTCACTGCGCAGGGCGCTGGCGCTGCGCCGCGTCAGTTGAAAAGCCACATGCGGCCAGACAAAGGCATTGATCAACATCCAGGCCCACACCCACCAGGCCGGGTCCAGGGGATACATCCCGAACACCACGCAGACAAATCCGAGCGTCAGCCCGAGGGTACGGGATCTGTACAACCGAGAAGCGAGCGGAAGTCCGGTGCCTTCTGCAGCTGACATGGTGGGGTGAGATCCTGAATGAATGCCTGGAGTCTATCAGGGCAACGGCAGATCGCCACTATTGCTCGTTAACTCAAGACTCAGTGGGCAAAGCCCCGCGCCAGCATCATTGCCACGCCCAGCAGCAACACGGCCGTGATGCGCTGCAACAACACACGGCGCTTGGGGTTTTCCAGCACATGTTTGATGCGCTGGCCGAAGTAGCAATAGAGGCAGCCGCTGGCAAATTGCAGCAACAGGAACGTCAGCCCAAGGATGGCAATGTCCACCGTCGAACGGCTCGCCCCGGTACCGGCGAACTGGGGGAACACGGCACTGAACATGATGAGGGTCTTGGGATTGGAGAACCCAGTCAGCAAGCCCTTGCTAAACAGGTTGCGCGCCGCTTCGACCTGGCCGATCCGTTCGATCACCACGCCGCTGCTGGTCCACTGTTTGTAGGCAAGATGCAGGATGTACGCCACGCCGACCACCTGGATAACCTGGGTGATCACCGGATAGCCCTTGATCAACTCGGAAAAGCCCACGGCAAAGATCAGGATCGAAATCAGGTACGACACACTGGCGCCGATCTGCGCCGGGATCGAACGGCGCAGACCGTCACGCACGCCCAGGCTCAACAACAGCAGAGTCATGGGGCCGGGGCTGAAGGTCATGGTGGCGCAAAACAGCAGGAAATACAGGAACGAGGAGAGGGTTAACGCACTTGTCATGGCCGGGGACCTGGAGGATGGAGCCCGCAGTCTAGGCAGTTGGCATTGCGCAAGGCAGGTAAAGTGAGGCCTAATCCGCCCGAACTTTACCGGTAAAACTTCCAGCAAAGGCAAGGACGTCGCGTGTTCGTATCAGCCATCACCTTTGTAGAAGGCACCCCCAAGGTGCTACAGATCGTAGAGGCGTTCAGCCAGGCCATCGAAAACGGCGAATGGACGCCCGGCAGCAAGTTGCCCTCGGTGCGCGAACTGACCGAGACACTGGGTGTGAGCAAGTTCACCCTCAATGAGGCCCTTGACCGCCTGCGCGGGCGCAACCTGCTCACTTCCAGTCAAGGCCGTGGCTATTTCGTCGCGACAGACCGTGCACGCCCGACAACCTCGAACTGGGTCGATCTGCTGCCACAGGACCTGCTCAGCGTGTTGCGTCGACCGCTTGCGACGGCCCACGGCGACCTGCGCCCCGGCGGCGGCCACCTGCCGGAAACCTGGCTGGACAGCGAAGCCCTGCGCCAAACCCTGCGCAGCGTGGTGCGGGCGCCGTCGCTGCGCATCGCCAGCCTGGGCACACCGGCCGGGTTGCTGCCTTTGCGCCAGGCGCTGCAACAGAAGCTGCACGGCGAGGGCCTGTCGGTGTCGGTGGAACAAATCATCACCACTCCCAACACCGTACAAGGCCTGGACATGCTGATGCGCCTGCTGGCACGTCCCGGTGACACGGTCCTGCTCGACGCACCGTGCTACTTCAACTTCCACGCCAACCTGGCCTTGCACGGGGTCAAGGTGGTGACGATCCCGCGTCGCCCCGACGGTTTTGATTTCACGGCCCTCGAACAGCTGCTGGCCGAGCATCGCCCCAGCCTGTACTTGACCACCAGCGTGTTGCACAACCCCACCGGCCACTCCTTAAGCCCCGGCCAGGCGTTCCGCCTGCTGCAACTGACCGAGCGCTACCACTGCCATATCGTCGAGGACGACCTCTACGGCGACCTGCACCCCAACCCGCCGCCGCGCCTGGCCGCCCTCGCCGGCCTGGACCAGGTCACCTACCTGTCGGGCTTCTCCAAGATCCTCAGCGCCAACGCCCGCGTCAGCTTTGTGGTGGCCGCACCGCAACTGGCAGCCAACCTCACCAACATGAAACTGATGAGCGGCGGCGTGACCTCCGAGCTGTTCGAGCAGGTCGTGTACCGCATGCTCAGCGAAGGCAGTTACGCCAAGCACCGCAAGCGCATGGTGCAGCGCTTGATGGAGGCCGGTGGACGCGTGGAGCAATGGCTCAAGCGTTGCGGCTGCGAGCTGCCGATGGGTTACGAAGGCGGAATGTTTATCTGGGCGCGGCTGCCGCCTGGGGTCAACGGCGAGCTGCTGGCCCAGGCGGCATTGAAACAGGGCATGGTGCTGGCACCGGGCGCGCTGTTTGGCTACGACCCGGTCCAGCGTGATTCGATGCGCTTCAATGTGGCCCACAGTGATGAGCCACGGGTGCAGCAGCTGTTTGAGACGCTGTTGCGAAGCACCGGCTGAATCAACTCACGATGTCGCTCTGCTGCAATTTGCCGTGGACCACCAGGAGAAAGGCCGGCTCGTCAGGTTTGCCGCTGATTTGCAACGTACTCCTCTGAACTGCCGGGTCATAGGTCACCATCGCTTCACCGCTGGCGCCCGAAAATGCACGCACGAACGTCAGCGGCTTGTCGCCCAGCGTCGCGCGGATCCCGGACACATCCACGCGGTCTTCGCCACTGACAAAGTCCATGATCTGATCCGGCGCGTCGCGGGTCGACTCGTTGGTTTTCCCGTAGACAAAGACGTCATTGCCTTTGCCGCCCCACAAGATGTCCGCCCCGCCCGCCCCATATATGCGGTCGTTGCCCTCTCCACCGTTGAGGGTGTTGGCCGCGTCGTTACCCACTAGCAAATCATTGCCGAAGCCGCCCACAGCGTTTTCGATAGTCACGCCATAGGCAATCGAGACATTGCCCTTGAGGCCGCCGACATCCGAAAACGTCCCGGCCTTGAGACTGATCTGTTGGTCCTGCTGGTAGCCGGAGAAGTCCAATGTGTCGGTGCCGCCGCCATCCCAGATGGCAGCGACCATCTTGTCCTGGTCGGCCTTGACGCTGAGGAAATCCCGATCGGTATTGGAATTGAAACCGTAGGTGGTGTCGTCCTTGCGGGTTTCATGGTTGGCGCCGTATTCCTGTTGATAGGCGCTGATATCGTCAAGTTGCGGCGCCGACGCGCGGATGCCGCCGTGATTCATATAGCCGTGACGTTCGCCCAGGTAACTCATGGTGGTATGGCTTTCGGAGTCTTCCAGATACCCGGCTTTGGCAGACCCGGAACTGACGTCGTATTGGCTAGGGTGGCTCAATCCCAAGGCATGGCCTAACTCATGCACGAGGGTGAAGCGACCTGCATCACCGTGGGACGCATTCGGCACGCTCTGATCGTCTTTTGTATCGACGAACCAAGCATCGCCGCTGAATCTGTCCTTGGGGTTGGGCAAGGACGTCTGAGGATAAGCCGCAACGGACTGGCCCTTCTTATTGTACAAATCAGCGTAATTGCCGAGGGTGATGTGACCTTCGCTGCTCGCCGTTTTCGGCCCCTCGGTAAACCTCACGTTTGCCACATCCGCAATGGATTGCAAGCTGCGCCGGGTCTGTTGCCTTTGATTTTCGAGCACGTGAGTGAACCCGGATTTATTGTGCTGTCTTTGATGCTTGTCCTCGGGAGGCTCTCGAAACGTATAGGTCACATCATAACGGCCGTCGCCGTTCTTATCCGGCCAGCCAGCACTCCCACGCCAAAGTCGTGCGGTTGCTTCTTCGGGCGTCTTGGACGGTAATCCGTTGTGCTGGATGCCGCCACCGCGATCATCTCGGTGCTGAAACTGTTCAATCGTCTGGAATGTGGTGCTCGCTCGCGAGGTAATGGCTGTCATGAATGCGCTCTCATCAGGCAATGAAGCCTGATCTTGCGACCTTGGGCACATAACCGGATGTGCGTTTAAGCCGGGAATTCGAGCGATTACGTTCAAGTGAATCCATCGTTTTATGCCCGCAGCGCGTAGGACGTCGCTCAACGCTTGCGCTCCCCTTGAGCATTGACGCCGCAATTTTGCTTCATCGTGTATCTCCTTATCGCCAGATACACTGCAATACAAAGGGCACAAGGCAAAGGCGCCGACAGTGGCTAGACTGCGCCCCAATGAGTAATTAACGAGGAAGGCACAGCATGGATCATGTCGATCACATTCTGATCGTCGATGACGACCGGGAGATCCGCGAACTGGTAGGCAACTACCTGAAGAAGAACGGCATGCGTACTACCGTGGTCGCCGACGGCCGTCAGATGCGCAGCTTCCTCGACACCACCCCGGTGGACCTGATCGTGCTGGACATCATGATGCCCGGTGATGACGGCCTACAGCTGTGCCGCGAACTGCGAGTCGGCAAACACAAGGCCACGCCGGTGCTGATGCTCACCGCGCGCAACGATGAAACCGACCGCATTATCGGCCTGGAAATGGGCGCCGACGACTACCTGGTCAAACCCTTCGCCGCCCGTGAACTGCTGGCGCGTATCAACGCCGTATTGCGCCGCACGCGGATGCTGCCGCCGAACCTTGTGGTCAGTGAAACCGGACGATTGATCCGCTTCGGTCGCTGGCGCCTGGACACCACCGCCCGCCATCTGCTCGACGACGATGACACCCTCGTGGCGCTGAGCGGTGCCGAATACCGCTTGCTGCGGGTGTTCCTCGACCACCCGCAACGCGTGCTCAACCGCGACCAGTTGCTTAACCTGACCCAGGGCCGCGACGCCGACCTGTTCGACCGTTCCATCGACCTGCTGGTGAGTCGCCTGCGTCAACGTCTGCTGGATGACGCCCGTGAACCGGCCTATATCAAGACCGTGCGCAGCGAGGGCTACGTGTTCTCCCTGCCGGTGGAAATCCTCGGGGCCGAGCAATGACCTTCAGGTTGGGATGGCCGCGCACCCTGGCATCACAACTGTCGCTGATCTTCCTGATCAGCCTGGTGTGCGCCCATGGCTTGTCCTTCAGTGCGCAATTCTACGAGCGCTACATCAGCGCGCGCACCGCCATGCTGGGCAACCTGGAAAACGATGTGTCCACCTCGGTGGCGATCCTCGACCGGCTGCCGGTCAACGAACGGGCCAGCTGGTTGCCGCGTCTCGACCGTCAGAACTATCGCTACCTGCTCAACGCGGGCGAGACCGGCGAACCGATGAGCAGCGATGATGTGCCCATGGCCGCCACCTCGATCGCGGATGCGCTAGGTGAACACTACGCGCTGACGTTCCGCGACATCCCCGGTATTCAGAAGCACTTCCAGGCGCACCTGAACCTGGCCGATGGCAGCCCGATCACCATCGACGTGCGCCCCGCCGCCCTGCCGGTCGCCTATTGGCTGCCGGTGGTACTGGTGCTGCAACTGGCTCTGTTGCTGGGCTGCACCTGGATCGCCGTGCGCCTGGCCATCCGCCCGCTGACCCGCCTGGCCCGCGCCGTGGAAACCCTCGACCCCAACGCCCATCCCACACCGCTGGACGAACAGGGGCCAACCGAAGTTGCCCACGCCGCTGCCGCGTTCAATGAAATGCAAAAACGCATCGCCGAATACTTGAAGGAACGCATGCAGATCCTGGCGGCGATTTCCCATGACCTGCAAACCCCGATCACCCGCATGAAACTGCGCGCTGAGTTCATGGAAGATAGCGCCGAACGCGACAAGCTCTGGAGTGATCTGGGCGAGATGGAACACCTGGTACGCGAAGGCGTGGCCTATGCGCGCAGCGTTCACGGCGCTACCGAAACCAGCCACCGGATCAACCTCGATGCGTTCCTCGACAGCCTGGTGTTCGACTACCAGGACATGCACAAACAGGTCAGCCTCACGGGAAAAAGCGCAGTCGTGTTCGACACGCGCCCCCACGCCTTGCGCCGGGTGCTGGTGAATCTGGTGGACAATGCATTGAAGTTTGCAGGCAGTGCCGAACTGGAAGTGGGCTCGACGGCGGACGGGGAATTGTCGATCAAGGTATTGGATCGTGGCCCCGGAATTGCCGAAGACGAACTGGTTCAGGTCATGCAGCCATTCTACCGCGTCGAAAGTTCACGCAACCGCGGCACCGGTGGCACCGGACTGGGGTTGGCGATTGCACAACAACTGGCAGTCGCGATAGGCGGCTCGCTGACCTTGAGCAATCGGCCGCAAGGTGGGTTGTGTGCCGAGATACGCCTGGGGCTTTAAGCCTCAGAGACCGGTGTTGCCGGTGCGGGATACAGATGCAAATTACTGATACATCAACCCACCTATGATTCAACATTTTAATAATTAGGATAGAACCAATCGGCATTTTACAGCCCTGGCTTCGGCCCCTACTTTAGAGGCGAATAACCGACCCCCTGCCCGGTGGAGGTGTCCATCACGCACTGAACCAGGACAGACCATGAGCATCGAATTCATCGGCTACATTGGCGGCCATCACGCTTCCGAAATTCACCCACGCAGCGGCCCTACCCTGCAACCCGACTACATCGAGACCGTGGCCCGCGCTCACGAACAAGCCGGCTTCGACCGCGCGCTGGTGGCCTTTCACTCCAACAGCCCGGACAGCACGCTGATCGCCTCCCATGCCGCCAGCGTGACGCAAAAACTTCAATTCCTCATCGCCCATCGCCCCGGTTTCGCCCAGCCTACCTTGGCGGCGCGCCAATTCGCCACGCTCGACGTGTTCAACGGCGGGCGCACGGCAGTGCACATCATCACCGGTGGTGACGACCGCGAATTGCGTGCCGATGGCAGCCACATCGGCAAGGACGAACGCTACGCACGTACCGATGAATACCTGAGCGTGGTGCGTCAGGAATGGACCAGCGAACAACCTTTTGACTTCAAGGGCACCTACTATCAGGTCGAAGGTGCACATTCCACGGTGAAGTCACCGCAACAACCGCACATCCCCTTGTATTTTGGCGGTGCGTCCAAAGCCGCGATCGAAGTGGCGGGCAAACACGCCGATGTGTACGCGCTGTGGGGCGAAACCTACGAACAAGTGCGCGAGATCGTGACCCAGGTACGCGCCGAAGCGGCCAGGCATGGACGCACGATTCGTTTCAGCCTTTCGTTGCGGCCGATCCTTGCCGAGACCGAAGAACTGGCGTGGGCACGGGCCGACCGCATCTTGCAGCAGGCCACCGAGCTGGCAGAGAAAAATGGATTTGTCCGACGTGAACCGCCGAACGAAGGCTCGCGCCGGTTGCTCGCGGCGGCGGCGCAGGGATCGCGGCTGGATAAGCGTTTGTGGACGGGGATTGCAGGGCTACTGGGGGCACAGGGCAACTCAACGTCACTGGTGGGCACGGCTGAGCAAGTCGCGGAGGCATTGGTGGATTACTACGACCTGGGGATTACCACGTTCTTGATTCGTGGGTTTGATCCTTTGAATGATGCCATCGACTATGGCAAGCGCTTGATTCCTCTCACCCGTCAGCTGATCGCTGAACGCGAACAGGCCCAGCAAGTGGCTTGATTCATAGGGGAGCTGGTTAGCCAGCTCCCTTAGGAAAGTTCAGTTCTTGTAGTCGGTATCACTGCGCTCCAACTGCCGAATCAACGCATTCCAATGCCGCGCCACGCCCGGTCCTTCGCCGCTGGCGTTCGCCTTGGCCTGTTGCTCGACCTTCTCCACCACGTCCACTGGGGGGAAAATCAACGCCGCATTCCCCGCTGCCTGGGCTGCGATTTGGATATTGCAGGCCCGCTCCAGTTGCTGCAGTTGCTGAAACGCATGCTCTACGCTAACGCCGGCGGTCAACAACCCATGATTACGCAGGATCATCACACTTTTGTCGCCCAAGTCCGCGACTAATCGCTCGCGCTCGTCCAGGTCGAGGGCAATGCCTTCATAGCCGTGGTACGCCACACGCCCGGAGAAACCAATGGAATGCTGGGAAATCGGCAACAGGCCGTCTTTTTGCGCCGACACCGCAATACCGTCGCGGGTGTGGGTGTGCAGCACCGCTTGCAGGTCGTGGCGTGCGCCGTGGATGGCGCTGTGGATCACATAGCCGGCGTAGTTGATGCCAAGGCCGGTAGGGTCGTCGACGATAGTGCCGTCGAGGTCGACCTTGACCAGGTTGGACGCATTGATTTCATCGAACAACAACCCAAATGCATTGATCAGGAAATGCGCGTCGGGGCCCGGCACGCGAGCGGAGAAGTGGGTGTAGATGTGATCGGTCCACTTGTACAAGGCCGCCAGGCGATAGGCGGCGGCCAGTTTGACGCGCACCTCCCATTCTTCCGCAGTGACGCGCTGGCGTACAGGGTTGGAAACGTTGGAAATCGAGGTGACGCTGCTCATGGCAAAACTTCCTGGATGGCCTTAAGGACTTCCAGGCAAGCCTATGGGATGCAAAAAAATAATAAAAAGCACATTTTAATCTAAGCTAATTATTATTATTTTTCATATCAAGCTGCATGCTTGATCGGGTGCAACGAGGCAGCCACTAACTTGCCAAACGCATCCACCGGCCCTTGCAGGTTGCCCAGGAAGTGCGGATAGATCAGCCACAGATCCATCACCGGCTTGAAATCCTTGAGCGGCATCACCGCCAGTTGCTCACGGTGCACACTGCGCTCCAACAACGGGCGTGGTACCAGGCCAAGGCCCAGGCCGTCCGCCACCAACCCCAGTTGTAGCTCAGTGCCAAACGTCTCCAGATTCACCCGCAATGCCAGCCCCTGATCGGACAAGGTCCGCTGCAACCCCGCGCGGAAACCGCAGCCATCCGGATTGAGAATCCAGCCGTTCTGGTACACATCCGCCAGTTTGCAGGGCTTCTTCGGCAGTTGCGCCTTGGCGCAGACCACCACCAGCTCCATCTTGCCGATCGACTCGCCGACGATGTTGTCCGGGAAGATCTTGCCCGCCGGGAACAGTGCCGCCGCCGCATCCAACTCGCCGCGCTCGATCTTGCCCACCAATTGGCTGCCCCAGCCCGTAGCGACCTGGGCGCGCAGGTCCGGATATTCCGTACGCAGGTGCTTGAGCGCGTCCAGCAGCACCACATCACCTATGGTCTGCGGCACACCCAGGCGCAACAGGCCGGTGGGGGGTGCGTCAGTGGCCACCAGTTCACGCAGGGCGTCCATCTCGCGCAGGATCAGCCGGCACTGCTCGTAGACCCGGGTGCCGATCTGCGTAGGCTTGAGGGGTTTGGTATTGCGGTCGAACAGCTCCACCCCCAGCGCCTGCTCGAAGTTCTGCACCCGGCGAGTGATAGCCGGCTGGGTCAGCTGCAACGACTCGGCGGCATGGCTGATGGACTGGCAACGAATCACTTCGACAAAGGCATCGATATCGTCAATTTTCATTTGGGCCGCACATAGAGAACAGTCATTAAGATGTGTGGGAAGCATAGTTGCAGGAACGAAGTCTGGATAGCCCGCGCTGTGATCGATAACGTCTTACACTATTCAGATCGGTTCTAAATTACCTTCGGCTATAAGCTAATCATTAAGAAATAGCATATTAACAATAAACATTATGCTTATATAAACCCATCATTACCGACCACACGATGGAATTGTCATGACCCAGGCCCGACACCCCGAGAGACTTAGAGCCTTCATAGGCGCCCTGGCGGAATTGATCGACGGCAATCCACGCGAGGGCGACCTGCTGCACCGTGGCGGCAAGTTGCTGGCGCAACTGGTCAGCCATGATGACTGGCTCCCCGATGAGTTCGCCCAACCCGATCCCGAGCGCTATCAACAATTCCTGCTGCATGCCGACTCGCGCTTCAGCATCGTCAGTTTTGTCTGGGGACCAGGACAAAGCACGCCGATCCACGACCACCGGGTATGGGGATTGATCGGGATGCTGCGCGGCTCGGAGTTCTCCCAAGGGTTCGAACGCGCCCCCGATGGCAGCCTGATTGCCGATGGCAAGCCGGTCCGGTTGGTGCCGGGCCAAGTCGAGGCTGTGTCGCCCAAGGTCGGTGACATTCACCAGGTGAGCAACGCCCACAGCGACCAGGTGTCGATCAGCATCCACGTGTACGGCGCCAATATCGGTGCGGTGCGCCGCGCGGTGTACCAGCCCGACGGCAGCGAGAAACTGTTTATCTCCGGTTATTCCAACGCCTTCCTCCCGAACATCTGGGATTTGTCCAAAGAAAAGAGCCCCGCCCTATGACCCCCGTATCGACCCGCAGCTTTGCGCAGATTCGCCAGGCCCTGTTGGACCGTGAAGAAGTCGCCCTGGTCGACGTGCGCGAAGAGGCGCCGTTCGCCGAATCCCATCCGTTGTTTGCCGCGAACATTCCGCTGTCGAAACTGGAACTGGAGGTGTATTCACGCATCCCGCGGAGCGATACCGAGGTCACCGTCTACGACAACGGCGAAGGCCTGGCTGTCCGTGCTGCCGAGCGCCTGGGCGAGTTGGGCTACACCCGGGTCAGCCTGCTGGAAGGTGGGTTGGACGGTTGGCGCAAAGCCGGGGGCGAGCTGTTTATCGACGTAAACGTGCCGAGCAAGGCATTTGGCGAACTGGTGGAGAGCGAACGACACACGCCGTCACTGGCCGCCGAAGAAGTACAGGCCCTGCTCGACAGCCAGGCCGATGTGGTGGTGCTCGACGCGCGGCGCTTTGACGAATACCAGACCATGAGCATTCCCACCGGCATCAGCGTGCCAGGTGCCGAGTTAGTGTTGCGCGCCCGCGAACTGGCGCCGGACCCGGCCACCCGCATCATCGTTAACTGCGCCGGGCGCACCCGCAGCATTATCGGCACCCAGTCGCTGATCAATGCCGGCGTGGCCAACCCCGTCTCGGCGCTGCGCAACGGCACCATCGGCTGGACACTGGCCGGGCAGACGCTCGCACACGGCCAGTCGCGCCGCTTTGCGCCGACCTCGGAAGAGCACCGCCAGCTCGCCGCTACCGATGCGCGTCGGGTTGCCGACAAGGCTCGCGTCGGCCGTGCCACTCTGGCCGATCTGCACGCCTGGCAGCAGGAGCAGAAACGCACGACTTACCTGTTCGACGTACGTACTCCGGAAGAATTTGACGCCGGGCATCTGCCGGGCGCGCGCTCCACGCCAGGCGGTCAGTTGGTGCAGGAAACCGACCACGTCGCCAGTGTGCGTGGCGCGCGGTTGGTGTTGGCGGATGACGACGGCGTGCGCGCAAACATGTCCGCCTCCTGGCTGGCCCAACTGGGTTGGGAAGTGTACGTGCTGGATAACCTGCAGCCCGCGCAATTCAGCGAGAAAGGCGCCTGGGTCGCACCAGTGCCGGCACCGCCCCAGGCCGAACTGATCAGCCCCCATACCCTCGTCGAATGGCAGGCCCATGGCGACACCGTGGTACTGGACTTCACTGCCAGCGCCAACTACGTGAAGCGCCACATCCCCGGCGCCTGGTGGGCCCTGCGCGCACAACTGCCCCAGGCCCTGGCCAAGGTGCCCACCGCCCAACGCTATGTGCTGACGTGTGGCAGCAGCCAACTGGCGCGCCTGGCGGTAGCTGATGTCGAAGCCATCACCGGCAAGCCCGTGTTCCTGCTGCAAGGCGGCACCGCCGGCTGGATCGACGCGCAACTGCCACTCGAAGAAGGTGAAACTCACCTGGCCTCACCGCGCATCGACCGCTACCGCCGTCCGTACGAAGGCACCGACAATCCCAAGGAAGCCATGCAGGCGTATCTGGATTGGGAATTCGGCCTGGTCGACCAACTGGCCCGCGACGGCACCCATGGTTTCTATGTGATCTGAAATCCCCCAAGCTGCCTGCGCCCACACGCGGCGCAGGCTTTAATCCGGATGCCCGCGTTTTCGTTGACGGTTTTCGCGAGCAAGCTCGCTCCTACAGGGCGTCGCCATGACGTCAACGCGTCCCTCGTTTTCCCGGCGTAAGCGACGACTACGCCTGCCTGCTGAACAAACGGGGCGGCGCCCACTATCGGGGCCTGGAGGGCAACTTGACCCTGACCCGAAGCACACCAAAAAAATACGCTTAGAGAATAATATGCTCACACTTAATCAAATATTTTCATAATTACCATATAACCAAAAAGAACTTCACAGCCAGTTCTTATAGGCATAACGTTAACCATGCACCGACCCCTTCTCCAGGCGGAGGTAAACGAACCTTTTCTTGATCTGCCTGGAGCCTGCATTCCATGGTCTTTACCACCCCCTTCAAGCGCCTGCTCCTGGGCACCGCACTCGCCTTCGGCCTGATCGGCAGCAGCCACGCCGCCGACCTGCAACCGCTGCGCGTAGCCAATCAGAAATCCACCATCAAAGCACTGCTGGAAGCTTCCGGCGAATCGGAAAACGTGCCCTACGACATTCGCTGGGCGGAGTTCCCCTCCGCCTCACCCCTGGGCGAAGCCTTGAATGCCGGGGCCGTAGACATCGGCGCCCTCGGTGATGCGCCCTACGTGTTCGCCCTGGGTGCCGGTGCGTCGCTCAAGGTGGTCAGCATCATTCACGCTGAGGGACGTAACACCACCGCCCTGGTCGTCCCCAAGAACTCACCGATCAAGACCGTCGCCGACCTCAAGGGCAAGAAGATCGTCACCGGGCGCGGCTCCATCGGCCATTACCTGGCGATCAAGGCCCTGGCCACCGCCGGCTTGACCACCCAGGATGTGCAGTTCATTTTCCTGCTACCAAGCGAATCGCGCCTGGTGCTGGATAACGGTACTGCCGACGCCTGGGCCACCTGGGACCCGTACACCACCGTGGTCACCTCGCAAAGCCAGGCCCGCGTGCTGATCAGTGGCAACAAGCTGTTGAGCAATCACCTGTACCTCGCGGCCACCCGCCAAGCCATCGCCGACAAGCGCCCGCAACTGGATGACTTTGTCGCCCGCGTCGACCGCGCTTATGCCTGGGCCAACGTGCACCCTCATGAATACGCGGCCGCTCAAGCCAAGATCACCGGCCTGCCGCTGGATGTGCATGTCGAAGTGGCCAAGGACACCCACCTGACACCGGTCGCCATCGACGATGCGGTTATCAGCGGCCTGCAAACAACCGCCGACACCTACCAAAAAGAGGGCCTGTTGCTCAAGCACATCGACGTGTCTCAGGGCTTCGACAAGAGCTTCAACGCCAAGCGTGTCCCTCTTTCCCAAGCATCGCGCTAAATAGGAGCAGAACATGAGCGAGCCACGGCATTTGAAACTGGATGCGCCGTTCCCGGAACTCGGTGACCTGGGTTCCAACAGCCAGAAAGGCGGCTCCGACCGCTACAGCGTCGCCGCCGAGGTTGAAGCGCAGCAGCAGGCGCTGGCATGAGCCAATCCTCGCACCCTGCCCTACGCTCCGTGGAAGTCGCCCACTTCGAAGCCCTGCTCGAACGTCTCACCGTCGAGCTGGCCAGCACCGCGCACCTCTACGACGAGAGCGGCGCCTTTCCCCACGCCAACTTCCAGTTGCTGCACCAACATGGCCTGGTCGCCTTCACCGTGCCCAAGGCTTTTGGCGGCGGCGGTGCCAGCCTGCTCCAGGCGCGCAAGGCCATCAGTGCGATCGCCAAGGGCGAACCGTCCACGGCACTGATCCTGGTGATGCAGTACTTGCAGCACACGCGACTGCAAGACAGCAAGACCTGGCCCGCCCACCTGCGCACGCAAGTGGCCGAAGACGCCGTGCGCAACGGCGCCTTGATCAACGCCCTGCGTGTCGAACCCGACCTTGGCACCCCGGCCCGCGGCGGTCTGCCGGCGACCACCGCGATACGCACCGCCGAGGGCTGGCGCATCAGCGGCCGCAAGGTCTACTCCACCGGCAGCCACGGCCTGAGCTGGCTCAGCGTGTGGGGCCGCAGTGATGATGCCGACCCACTGGTGGGCGCCTGGTTGGTGCCCAAAGACAGTCCCGGCGTGACCATCATCGACACGTGGGACCACCTGGGCATGCGGGCTACGTGCAGCCATGAAGTGGTGCTCGACAACGTGTTGGTGCCGCTGGACCATGCCGTCAGCGTCAGCCCGTGGAGCGCGCCGACGCCGGAGCTGGATGGCGAAGGCTTGCTGTGGATGTCGGTGTTGCTGTCCTCGGTGTACGACGCCGTGGCCCAGGCTGCGCGGGACTGGCTGGTGAACTGGTTGGAAGCGCGTACGCCGTCCAACCTCGGTGCTGCGCTGTCGAGCTTGCCGCGGTTCCAGGAAACCGTCGGCCATATCGACACCCTGCTGTTCGCCAACCGCAGCCTGCTTGACGCTGCCGCCGAAGGTCACACGCCAGCCGCCAACGCGGCGCAGTTGAAATACCTGGTGACCCACAACGCCATCCGCGCCGTGGAGCTGGCCATCGAAGCCTCGGGCAACCCCGGCCTGTCGCGCCATAGTCCGTTGCAACGGCATTACCGCGACGTGCTGTGCAGCCGCGTACACACCCCGCAGAACGACGCCGTATTGCAAGGCATCGGCAAAGCCGTCTTCGTCCAACGCCAGAAGGAACGTACATGAGCCCGGTGAGCCAGATCGCGCGGGGCGGGTTGCTGAATCACGAGGCGTTGCGGGATGGGCATCCTTTGTATACCCACCCGAGCGTGAGGTTGTCGCCGCGTACGTCGGCGATTTCCACCAACAGCCGCAATGAGATCTGGAGCGGTATGCGGCGGGCTCCGAACAGGCGAATCTCACCAACGCCTAACGCGGTAAAAATCTAGGATTATTTGATGCGGTAGTGGAAGGTGTTGCGCACCGCCGGCACCGCAACTGCCTTGCCATCCACCATTCTCGGTTGGTAGCGGAAGGTATTCGCCGCCGCCAGGGAAGGCCGCATGAACAGTGGGTGGCAGCCGTCCAGCACCCTGGGGTTTTCCACGCGGCCCAGGGTGTTGACGGTGTACTCCACCGAACAATCGCCTTCAATGTTCTTGTCCAGGGCACGCTCCGGATAGTCCGGCGCCTCCTTGCTCAAGGGTTGGTACTGGCGGCTGTCGAATGCCGGCGCAGCGGCCGGGGCTGCAGGGCGTGCGCGTTCAGCGGCGAGGCGCTCCTGGGCCAGACGCTGCTGCTCCAGCTCGCGGCTGCGTTCCTCAGCGGCCTCGCGTTGCTGTTGCTGTTGCTGCTCCAGCTTCCTTTCCTCAACCCGCTTGCGCGCCAACGCGGCTTTTTCCAGTTTTTGTGCCTGGACCTGTGGATCAACGACCGGTTTCGCCGGCACGGGAACCACGACAGGCTCCGGCGCAGGCGCTGCGACCGCCGCCGGCTCAGGCATTGGCACTGGCGCTGGCGCTGGCGCTGGCGGCATTATCACCAACTGGGTATGCATCACCCTTGGCGCTTCCAGCGTGGGTGCTTCCGTCGACCAACCCAGCATCAGCGCCGCCAGCACCCCCACATGCAGCGCCACCGCGAGGCTGGCCGCCAAGCTGTTTCTCCAGAGCCCGGAAAACGCCGGGGGCGCCATCGTCAGCAGCGGACTGTACATGATCATCGCCGTCATTGCGGGGCCTCGGTCACCAGCCCCAGGTTGCTTACACCACCCTTCTGCAACACCGCCATGGCCGCCACGACCTTGCCGTATCCGGCGTTGTCATCGGCGCGGATGTACACCTGGGTGTCGCTGCGCGCCGCCACCACCTGCATGACTTTGGCGCCCATTTCATCCAGGGTCACGGCGCTGTCGGTCTGGTGCGTGGTGTCGAGTTCGCCGCCCAGGTTCCAGTAGTAGCCGCCGTCAGCCTTGACCGACAGCGTGAGGATCTGCTGGCGCGTATCGCTCGCCAGTGCTTCGGCGGCGACCTTGGGCAGCTCGATTTTCACGCCCTGGGTCAACATCGGGGCGGTGACCATGAAGATCACCAGCAGCACCAGCATCACGTCGATGTAAGGCACCACGTTCATCTCCGCCTTGGGCCCGTGCTTGCGTTGTGGCCTGGTCAACATCGGTTTGCTCCTTGTTCAGGCGGCCACGGCCAGGTTGATCGGCGTACCGCGCAAGGTGCGGTGCAGACGCACTTGCAGTTCGTTACCAAAGGCGTAGTAGCGAGTCAGCAAGGTCTGCCCACGTGCCGCGAAACGGTTGTAGGCGATCACCGCCGGGATGGCCGCGAACAGGCCGATGGCAGTGGCGATCAATGCCTCGGCGATGCCCGGCGCTACCGTCGACAACGTGGCCTGTTGCACCTGGGACAAACCGATAAAGGAATTCATGATGCCCCACACCGTGCCGAACAAGCCGATGTAGGGGCTGACCGAACCCACAGTCGCGAGGAATTGCAGGCCCTTTTCCAGCTCGATTTCCTGCTCGGTGATCGCCACCTGCAGCGCGCGCTCGACACCTTCCAGCACCGCCGGGTCGTGGCCCTGCAGGTGCTGATATTCCTGCACCCCCGCGATAAAGATCGGCGCAACGCCACCCTCGCCCGCCTGCACGGATTCGCGGTACAGCGGCTGCAAGTCAGGCGCAGCCCGAAAGCGCAGCACAAAACCTTTCAACTGCCGCTCCAGGCGTCGCAGGACACTGGCGCGCTGGATGATCAGGTACCAACTGAGCAAGGACGCCAGCAGCAATGTGACCATCACTGCCTTGACCAACAGGCTGGCGTCACTGATCAAGCCCCAGATCGTCATATGTTCCATCGTCGCGTGCATGGTTAAGCTCCTATTCGATTAAAAAGTGATGACCGGGTGATGACGCCTACGGCAATTTCAACGCGCGGGTCACGTCGGCCCAGGGCACGAACTTGAAGTTCTGGGTCTGTTCGGGCATGCGCTTGCGCCCGTCCTGCACCACCAGCAGGCCTTTGCTCCAGGGGCCGCCAAGGTTGATGGCAGTGACTTCCAGGCCGTCGGTTTCGGAAGCGCCATCGATCCCTGCCGCCGCATTCAGGCCGACGCGAAAGGCACCGTGCATGGCGAACGGTGGCTCGGCATCCAGCACCAGGTAGCTGTCATTGCCCTGGCTGGAGATCACCAGGTAGTCGCGTTCATCGCTCTGGTACAACGCCAGGCCCTCGACATCCGCATGCAGCTGCGGGCCGACCTTGATCACGCTGGTGAGCGTGGCCGGTTGGTCGGCACGCGCATCCACCGCCCAGACGCCGACGTCTTCTTCACCGATGAACAAACGCTGGCGCTGGTCGTCGGCCACACAGCCCTCGGGTTGGCTGTCGACGTTGAACTGGCGCACCAACTCGCCCTGCACCCGGCCGTCCGGTGCACTCAGGCGGTATTGAAGGAAGGTGCCGTCCTTGCCGTTGGCAATCGCGTAGATCTCACCGCTGGCGGGCTGGAACAGGCAAATGCCATAGATTTCCTTGAGTGGCGTCGGCACTTCACCGGCTTCGCGCAGTTCGCCGCTGCGACGGTCGATGCTGAACAGGCTCAGGCTGTTGTGATCACGATTGCTGGCCACGGCCAGGTCGACGGTCTGCGCCCCGAGCTTGAAGTTGGGGCGCACGTCAACGTTATTCAGGCGACCGACCGCAAGCTCCTGCAACAGCTTGCCGTCGAGGTCATAGGCCAGCAGGCCGTGTTTTTTGTTGGTACCGAGCACGCGGCTGCGGGCCGGTTGTTCGGGGTGAATCCAGATTGCGGGATCATCCGCCGCATCGCCCTGGCGACCGACCGGGTCGGTCTGGCGCAGAGCGGCGACTTCCGGCAATACCGACTCGGTGGCCACAGGCTTGGGCTGCCAGTCGAGTTGGCCTTGGTAGAGCCGACCGGTGTCGTCATCGCGCACCAGCACTTGCTGGCCGTTGACGCTCAGTTGCTCCGGTTCTTTCAGGCCCGGCAGCGTCAGGCTGCCCTGTTCCACCCAACGCTCGCCGGTGTGCTGAAACAGATGCAGTTGGGCAGTCTTCGGGTCCAGCGTCACCAGCCCACCCGGCACCAACGCCATGGCGCCAGCCTCGCGTTTGGGAGCGTCAAACAGCGCCACCGGCGTGCGTTTCACCTCCGCCTCCGGGTGCGCCGGGTAGGCCCACCAGCCGACGTTTTCTTCATTGACCAGCAACTGCTGGGTCGCGTCATCCACCTGGCAGAACTGTGCCGACGGCGGCAGTGGCAAACCACGCACGCGCTGAGGCTCGCCTGACAGCGTCGAACCATTGCCCACCAGCCATTGTTCACCCTTGCCCTCGTCTCCCACCAGGAACACAAACAGGTTGGCGGCTGCGTCGCGGAACAGGCACAGGCCATTGACCGGGTAGTCGCGAGTCGGCAGGTACAGCGGTTTGCCGAAGGTTTTAGCCGAGGCATCGAGGTTCACCAACAGCGCTTGCTGGCGGTCGTTGTCGAGGCTGGCAACCAGCACTTGGTTGCCAGCGGTGCGGGTGTCAAGGCTGCTGAAATTACCGTTGAAGCGGACCAGTTCGGCACCTTTGCCGTCGAGCAGTTGCAGGCCGTTGCGGGTACCGGCGGCCAGGCGCTCAGTGCGGCCCGGCAGGAAAGTCACCGCGTCAGCATTCAGGCTTGGCGCCCAAGGGGTGAGCGCCAGGTCGGCGGCCATGACCGGCGAGCACGCGGCCAACACCATCATTAGGTAGAGCTTGGACATTCTCATGAACAATCAAAATCCTTGTCGTGCAGGAGCGAATTCGCTCGCGCCTACAGTGGAAAAATGGCGAGTTAGAAGTGGGTGAACGTCAGGCCCAGCTTGTAGGTCGGGCCGTACTCTTCGTACTGGCCGTTGTAGCTGCGGTGGCCGGTGTAGACGAAGTACGACTCATCGGTAAGGTTCTGGGCCTCGAAGCTGACTTGCAGGTTCTTGGTCAGTGAGTAGCGCGCGCTGAAATCAACGAAGGTCTGGGCGTCGACGTGCAGGTCGTGGGCCTTGTCGTTGATTGAGGCCAGCTCGTAGAGGTAGGCCGATTTGTAGTTGGCCGACAGACGCAGGCTGAGCTTGTCGTCTTCCCAGCCAAGCATCAGGTTGCCGACGGTGTCTGACTGGTTAGGCAGGCTGATGTTGCGTTTGCGATTCGAACCGCTGGCGCTGTCGAAGCCTTCGATGTCGGCGCTGGAACGGCTGAACGTGGTATTGGCACCGATCAGCAGGCCGTTCCACGGTGCAGGCAGCCAATCGAATTTCTGTGAGTAGGCCAGTTCCAGGCCGTAGAGCTTGGCACTGTCACCGTTGGCATAGGTATGCGCCTCGGAAAAGTTGGCCCAGGCCCCGCTGCCGGCCAGGTCGGTGTTGTAGACGAAGTTCTTGATGTCCTTGTAGAACACAAACGCCGAGACGGTGCCGGCGCGGCCCATGAAGTGCTCGATGCCGAGGTCGAGGTTGCTCGATTCCAGGGGCTTGAGGTCCGGGTTGCCGAAGGTGGCCTCGTCATCGTCAATGACAAACCCCGGCGCCAATTGGCCGAAGGTCGGGCGCACCACGGCTTTGGTCCAGGCCGCGCGCACCTGGGTGTTCTTGTCGATCTGGTAGCGCGCATGCAGGCCCGGCAGCCAGTGGTGATAGCGGCGCTTGGTCTCGGTGGGCGTGAACACGCCATCGGTGGCGCCTGTGCCCTTGGCTTCGAACTCGGTACCTTCGTAACGCAGGCCGGCGATGAAGCGCCAGTCGTCGATATCGATAGTGTTCATCAGGTAACCGGCGTTGATGTCTTCACGGAGGGTGAAGTCGTTGACCCGGGATTCAGTCTCGTCATAGAAGTCTGCGGCGTTGAGGTTGCCGATCAGGTGTTTGATGCTGCTGGGGCTGATGCCTGGCCCGTAGTTACCCAGGCGGTAGTCCACGTTGCCTTTCTGGAATTGGCTGAGGTTGAGCTGGTCGTCGGTAAAACCGAGGGTGTCGAAGTCTTTGTAAACCCAGGCTTCCAGGTCGTTGTCCTTGTTGCGACGGCTGACCTTGCCGCCGAACTTCACCTGGGACGTATAGCCGCTCAGGTCGTAGTCGCGGGCCAGGTCCAGGCGCAGGTTTTTCTCGGTGTCCTTGGTGTTCTGTTTTTCCCAGTCGACCTTATCGAGGGTGAAGTTGCGTGCGTCATAGAAGCCGTTGCCAATGATCGGGCGTGGCGTGTCTTTGTCGTAGAAGCCACTGTTGGCAAAGTCACCGCCGTCGAACGTGGCGCCGGCGATATGCGCCGGGCTGTCTTCACTGGATTGGCTGTAGCCGGCCTGGCCACTCAGGGTCCACAGGCCGAGCATGCGCTCGCCACCGAACACATAGGACTGGATTTTCTGGGTCTCTTCGCGGTTCTTCAGCTTGCGCTTGGCCTCGGCATCGCCCAGTTCGCCGGCGGCGAGTGGGTCGGCAAATTCGATGCTGGTGGCGTTACGGGTCTCGGTGTCTTTGTAGCTGCTGTAGAGGGTGCGCAGGTAGTAGCTGCTGAGGTCATCGGGTTTGTAGTCGAAGTTCAGACCGCCACCGGCACGTTCTCGACTGATGTCGTAGTCGCGCTGTTCGAATTCGTTGAGCTTGGCGCCATTGGTGAAATCCCACGCGCCGCCGGTCTCGACGTTGTCCGAGCCGAAGTCACGCTTCTGCCAACTGAGCGCGGCGGCCACACCGAAGTTGTCGACGCCGTCGCCGAGGCTGAAACGGTTGCTGGCAGCGCCGGAGAATTTCGGGCTGGTCTGGTGGCTGTTCTTGTCGTAGCTGGCTTCGGTGCTCCCGGTGTAGAACAGGCCCTTGTGGTCGAAGGCCGACAGGCTTTGCACATCCACGGTGCCGCCGAGGGAGTTGGCGTCCATGTCCGGGGTGAGGGTCTTGATCACCGACAGCGACTGCACCAGCTCCGAAGGCAGCACATCGAGGGCCACCGCGCGGCGTGCGCTTTCCGGGGCGGGCACCAGGGTGCCGTTGATGGTCACGCTGTTGAGGTCCGGGCCCAGGCCGCGCACGCTGACAAAGCGCCCTTCGCCCTGGTCGCGTTCCACGCTGATACCCGGCAGGCGCTGCGCCGCTTCGGCGACGTTTTCATCCGGCAACTGGGCCACGCCGTCGGCATGCACCACGCTCTTGATGCTGTCGGCGCTGCGTTGCTCCTTGAGCGCCTGATCCATGGCTGCCGCCTGGCCGACCACTTCGACGTGCTCGGTGTTGCTCACTTCGGCCGCCGAAAGCCGCTCGCTGGCAATTGCCAGGGCCAAGGCAGTAAGCGTGAAGCCGACGAGCCCGGTGCGCTTGTACATGCAATCCTCCCCAAGAATCCGTTGGCGCCAGGCAAGAGGCCCGGCAACTGGAAGGGCACGCTAGGGGTGGGGGATGACGGTTCTGTGACAAGGGGTGGCGTGAAGGCCCGTAAACAAGGGCTCTACGCTGGGATTCGATGTGAAATGAGCTGATATGACCTGTGAAGATCAACTGTGGGAGGGGGCTTGCCCTCGATGGCGGTAGGTCAGTCACCTGATTTTCCGCTGACACACCGCTATCGGGGGCAAGCCCCCTCCCCCATTTTTGATTTTCAATGCCTGGACGGATGAGCTGATTCGACCCCTCCCCACCGTCACGCAACCGTCACATCCATCTGCTGTGCTGGCGCCCATCGCTTATTTGCCCAAGGACTCGCGGCCATGTTTTCCGTGCTCAAGCCCCACCGCTGGAAACTCTCCCTGTTGCTGATCGCGGCCAACCTCGGGCTGATCCTGCACCTGGCCTGCGGCGAGTTGAAAAGCTTCAGCGAATGGGTGTGGCTGGATATCGTCGGCGAAGGCGGCTCCGCGCTGTTGGCGTTGGTCTGGCTGGGCCTGGTGCTGAAAAGCCGCCCCGCCGGGCGCGTCACCAACTACCTGGCGCTAGGCCTGTCATGCATCTTTTTCTCCTGGTGGATCGACAGCCTCGACGAATTCATCCGCCTGCCCGACAGCATCACCTGGGACCACTGGTTGGAATCCGGACCGATGCCGGTGGGCATGATCCTGCTGACCATCGGCATCTACCATTGGCACCGCGAGCAACTGGCGATCAGTGCGCAGATGGAAAAGCGCGAGCGGTTGTTTCGCGAGCATCGGCTGTTCGACAAACTCACCCCCTTGGCCGGTGCCGACTACCTCAAGCGCCAGCTGGCCGACAGCCTGCAGGACAGCCACACCCAGCAACAACCCCTGTCGCTGCTGGCTCTGGACCTGGACAACTTCGCCGCCATCAACCAGGCCTACGGGCATGCCGAGGGCGACGCGGTGCTGCAGGCCCTCAGCCATTTGTTGTTGCTCAACCTGCGCCGGCAGGACCTGCTGTGCCGCCTGGCCGGCGATCGGTTTGTGGCGCTGCTGCCCAATACCGGCGAGCGCCAGGCCAAGGCGCTGGCGCTGGAGTTGCAACAGGCAGTGCGCGGCCTGGCCCACAAAACCCGGCTGCACGGTGAACGTCTGCAACTGGCGGCGACCACTGCCGTGGTCATGGCCCTGAACGAGCCGCCCCACGACCTGCTCAAGCGCCTCAACCTGGCCCTGGCCAGGGCCAAGCAGCCCCTGGCGAAAAGCGCCTGAGATGGCCGTCAAAACCAGCTGGTACGAAGCCGACAGCCGCTTTATTCCCGGTCACTACCAACCGGCCACGCTGATCGATCTGGCCCTGTCCCGGGACATCGACAGCCATCGCTTGCTGCGCGGCACCGGCTTGTTCCACGAAGACATCCTGGCCGGCACTGCGCGGTTGAGCCCGCAGCAGTTCCTCGGATTGATCGGCAACAGTCGCAAGTTACTGGACGCGGATGACAGCAGTTTTCTGTTTGGCCAACGCCTGTTGCCCGGCTACTACGGCGCTGCCAGCCACGCGTTGGGTCATGCACAGAACCTGCATCAGGCTCTGGACATTCTGATCCAGCAACAGGTGTTGCTCAGCCCGTTGGTCACCCTGCAACTGGAGCTGGATGAGCACCACGCCTACCTGTACTGGCTGGACAGTTGCGGCGCCGGTGAACACTGGCGCTTCCTGCTCGAAGCCAGCATGACCTCACTGGTTGCCATGAGCCAATGGCTCAGCGGCGAGCGCCTGCCGTGGACGGCCAGCTTCAGCCATGCCGAACCGCGTTATGTCGAACAGTATTGGGTGCACCTAGGGGAAGGCACACGTTTCGAGCGACCGCAGGACATGCTGAGCATCCCCCGCGAACACCTCATCCGCGCGTGGCCCGGCGCCTCGGCCACCGCAGGCCAAGTCGCGCGCCAACACGCCCGCGAGCAGATCGAACAGCTGGGCTTCACCAGCAGTTTTCTTGATTGTCTCTACGACTACCTGCGCGAGCAGGTGCGCCAGCCGCCAAGCCTGGAACAGGCCGCGCACGCCTTCGCCATGAGCCCGGCGACCCTCAAGCGCAAGCTGCATAAACATGCCACCGGCTTTCAGCAGCAGGTTGACCGTGTGCGCAAGCAGGTGGCGCTGCACCTGTATCAGGTCAAGGGTTACAGCAATGACGAAGTGGCGGCGTACCTGAACTTCAACGACGCGGCAAACTTTCGCCGTTCATTCAAGCGCTGGACCGGTAGCACGCCCCACCTGATCCGCCAGCTGTTCAACAGCCGCTAGCCAGGCGTTCACGCAGGAACTCCACCAGTGCCTGCACCGGCCGCGAGCCTTGCCGGTGTTGCGGGTAAACCGCTGACAGGGTCAGGGCCTCGGGGGCGAATTCGTCGAGGACGGTGACCAGGCGGCCGTCCTTCAACGCGTCGCCGACGATAAAGGTCGGCAGGTAGGTCACGCCCAGGCCGGCGATGGCCGTGTCGCGCAGCAGGTCGCCGTTGTTCACACGCATGCGCCCGCTGACGTTCAGCGCCTGCACCTTGCCCTTGAAGCGCCACTGCACCTGACGACCATGGCCGTAGGGCAGGCAATCGTGTTCGGCGAGGTCGTCGGGTTTATGCGGCGTACCGCGCAGGGCCAGGTAGTCGGGGCTGGCGCAGTACACCCGGGGAATGCTGGCGATGCGACGGGCAATCAAGGTGGAGTCTTCCAGGGTGCCGATGCGCAGCACCAGGTCGT
The DNA here is from genome assembly GCF_054668895.1 of Pseudomonas sp. H3_E07. NCBI lineage: Bacteria > Pseudomonadati > Pseudomonadota > Gammaproteobacteria > Pseudomonadales > Pseudomonadaceae > Pseudomonas > Pseudomonas sp. H3_E07. Next base: position 5,352,439 of record NZ_CP162795.1, on the reverse strand, counting down.
AGCCTTCGCCGATCAGGTCCACGGGGCGGTCGCTCAAGTCCACCTCCACCGCGACCTGGGGATAGCGCCGCAGGAACAGCGGCAACAGGCAACCCAGGTGGGCCATGGCAAACGACAAAGGCGCGCTCAGGCGAATGGTACCGCGGGGTTCGCTGTTCTGGCCGGCGATGCCCTGCTCCACCTGCTCGACTTCACTGAGCAGGCGCAAGGCGGACTCGTAGTAGCTCTGGCCGAGTGGCGTGACGTCCAGCCGGCGCGTGGAACGGTTGAGCAGGCGTACGCCCAGGCGGTCTTCCAGTTGGATCAGGCGGCGGCTGACGAACTGCTTGGACAGCCCCAATTGCTCGGCGGCGGCGGTGAAACTGCCGGACTCCATGACCTGGCAGAACAGGCGCATGTCTTCGAAGGGGTTCATTGTCGCTTCTCGGTGGACATTTGCGGTTTTTATAGCGGTTTAGTGGGCACGCCACAAACCAAAATAGGGAAACACGAACAAATGTGGGAGGGGGCCTGCTCCCGAATGCAGTGGGTCAGTCACAGATGCTGGGACTGACACACTGCATTCGGGAGCAAGCCCCCTCCCACAGGGAATTACCTACATCCTTGAAGGCTAGTTACTTGGCAGTGAACGCCGAGTAGCTGTTCATCAGGTTGCGGTAGTTGGGAATGCGCGGCGACAGCAGGTTGGCCAGGCCTTCCATGTCGTTGCGCCAGTCCACTTGCAGCTCGCAGGCCACGGCGAACCAGTTCACCAGTTGCGCACCGGCGGCCGTCATGCGCGCCCAGGCAGCTTGTTGCACGGTTTCGTTGAAGGTACCGGAGGCATCGGTGACCACGAACACCTCAAAGCCTTCATCGAGGGCACACAGGGTCGGGAACGCGACGCACACATCCGTCACCACGCCGGCAATGATGATCTGCTTGCGGCCGGTCGCCTTGACCGCCTTGACGAAATCTTCGTTGTCCCAGGCGTTGATCTGGCCAGGGCGGGCGATGTACGGGGCGTCCGGGAACAGGGCTTTGAGCTCTGGAACCAGTGGACCGTTGGGACCGCTTTCAAAACTGGTGGTCAGGATGGTCGGCAGGTTGAAGAATTTGGCGACGTCAGCCAACGCCAGCACGTTGTTCTTGAATTCGTTCGGGGAGAAGTCCTGTACCAGAGAAATCAGGCCGGTCTGGTGATCGACCAACAGGACCACGGCGTCATCTTTGTTCAAGCGCGAGTAAGGCATGGGGTAACTCCTTTAGGGATGTATGGAATTCAGAAGGCAAAGCACGAGCAGCCAAACGCCCCCCAGAAACCCTGGAAGTCGCTGACCGGCACACTGGAAAGGCGCGCCTTTTCATGGCTATGGGAATGCACGCCGCACGGGCCGCTGCATTGGTGCACCTGAGCCTGCAAGGGCGAGCTTGGGCGCCAGTGCCCTGGCACCTTGACCACCGGCGACCAGTCCGGCAGCACCGGAACGCGCGGCGGTGCGTAATCTTCGAAGTCACCGGCGCCGTAGACCACCTTGCCACCGACCACGGTCAGTACCGACTCGATCCACTTGATGGCCTCTTCGTCGACGCTGAAGAAGTCCGCCGACAGTGCCGCCACGTCGGCCAACTGCCCGACCTTGATCTGGCCCTTCTTGCCCTGCTCGGACGAGAACCAGGCGCTGCCATGGGTGAACAGCTCCAACGCGGTGAGGCGCGGCAGGCCCTCGGCGTGCAGTTCCAGGCCACCGACGGTGCGGCCGCTGACCATCCAGTACAACGAAGTCCACGGGTTGTAGCTCGACACCCGCGTGGCATCAGTACCCGCCCCGACCGGCACGCCTTCGGCGAGCATGCGCTTGATCGGCGGCGTGGCTTCGGCGGCCTTGGCGCCGTAGCGCTCGACAAAGTACTCGCCCTGGAATGCCATGCGGTCCTGGATCGCGATCCCCCCGCCGAGGGCGCGCACACGCTCGATATTTTTCGGGGTGATGGTTTCGGCGTGGTCGAAGAACCACGGCAAGCCGTTGAACGGGATGTCGCGGTTGACCTTCTCGAACACGTCGAGCATGCGCGAGATGGATTCGTCATAGGTCGCGTGCAGGCGGAACGGCCAACGCTGCTCCACCAGGTGGCGTACCACCGGCTCCAGCTCCTGCTCCATGCTCAACGGCAAATCCGGGCGTGGCTCAAGGAAGTCTTCAAAGTCCGCCGCCGAGAACACCAGCATCTCGCCCGCGCCGTTGTGGCGCAGGTAGTCATCGCCCTGGTGCAGGGTGACGCTGCCGGTCCACTGCTTGAAGTCGCTGAGTTCTTCCTTGGGCTTCTGGGTGAACAGGTTGTAGGCGATACGCACCGTCAACTGTTCGTCCTTGGCCAGTTGCTCGATCACTGCGTAATCGTCCGGATAATTCTGGAAACCGCCGCCGGCATCGATGGCGCTGGTCAGGCCCAGGCGATTGAGTTCACGCATGAACTGGCGAGTCGAGTTGACCTGGTATTCCAGCGGCAGTTTCGGGCCTTTGGCGAGCGTCGAATACAGGATCATCGCGTTGGGACGGGCCACCAGCATGCCGGTAGGGTTGCCGTGGCTGTCACGCACGATCTCGCCACCCGGCGGGTTTGGCGTGTCCTTGGTGTAGCCGGCCACGCGCAGCGCAGCACGGTTGAGCAAGGCGCGGTCATACAGGTGCAGCACGAACACCGGCGTATCGGGCGCTGCCTGGTTCAACTCTTCGAGGGTCGGCATGCGTTTTTCGGCGAACTGGAACTCGTTCCACCCCCCCACCACGCGCACCCACTGCGGGGTTGGCGTACGGTCGGCCTGGTCCTTGAGCATACGCAGGGCATCGGCCAGGGACGGCACGCCTTCCCAACGCAGTTCGAGGTTGTAGTTCAAGCCGCCACGGATCAGGTGCAAGTGGGAGTCATTGAGGCCGGGGATGACGGTACGGCCCTTGAGGTCGATGACCTGGGTACCACTGCCGCGCAGGGCCATGGCTTCACCGTCACTGCCCACGGCGACAAAGCGCCCCTCGCGGATCGCGACGGCAGTGGCGCGTGGGTTTTCACGGTCCACAGTGTGGAACTGGCCATTGAACAGAATCAGATCGGCGTTCATAGGGTTTCCTTTACAGAGGCTTCAAGCCAGGGAGCGAACAGGCGGGTGGCCGCCGGCATCAACAGGTAGACCACCAGCACAACGATAGTCACGGTGACCAGGAACGTGGCGACCACGTAGTTGGACAGGAACGGGTGCAGGCGCAATACCGGGCCCCACACGATGGGTACCAGCAGGGTCAGCGGCAGGATGACGCACAAGGTGACCACCGCCTGTTTCCAACGCGGCGGCTTGGCGGCGTTTTCAGATTCGGGGTTGAACCAGAATTCGTTAACCGCGCCGATTTCGGTGTTGTCGCCTTCGGCCAGCATCGGAGTGGCTTCGGCGATCAAGGTCTTGCGTTCGGGAGAGTCGAGCCAGGTTTCAAGGTCGTCGGTGGAGCGGTAGCGCAATATGCAGGTGAACAGTGCCAGTTTGCCCTGCTTGCTGCGCACTACGTCGACACCGAGGTGGCCAGGACGGTCGCCGGCGATGCGCACGATGCGGCGTAGCCAGGCTTCGTAGTCGGCTTCATGGCCTTGTTTGATCAGGTGTTTGACGACGAGGGTGACGACTTCGTCGGGGCCGGGTTTTGCTGCTGGGTCCATGGGATGTCCCTCTGCCTTGATGTTTCAGCGATGAGGGGGAGTTTGCCGGGGGTGCGGTGGGGAAAATTGGATGTACGTGCTGTTTGGTGGGGTTGCCCGAGATCACGATCAACAGCCAGATCAAGAGCAGCAAGATATCGGCTGATATAGGCAGACCCAAATGTGGGAGCGGGCTTGCTCGCGAATGCGGTGGGTCAGTTGATATATCTGTAACTGACCCACCGCATTCGCGAGCAAGCCCGCTCCCACAGTTTTTGACCGAGTTCGATCACACAATACCGGTCGGCTATAAGACTGCCGCGCTTTGGTTTTTGATCTTCGGCGCCCCCGTAAAACACGCTGACCGAACGCAGGCTTTGGAGCGTGCGCAAGGGCGGAACCAATAGCAGTCGTTACCGCAGAAATGGATATGGACTCAAAAGATCAAACCACCCGCGCCATATGCTCCCCAATCCGCGCCCGCAACCAGCGTTCCGCCGGATCATTGTCATGCACCCCACTCCACACCATCGACAACTCCGCCGCGTCGATGGCGAACGGCGGGTCCTCCGCGCGCAAGGCGGTGCCTTCGGTCAACGCACACGCCGCATAATCGGGCACCGTCGCGATAATCTGGGTGCCCGCCAGCAGCGCCCGCAACCCGCTGAACTGCGGCACGGCCAACACCACCCGCCGCGCCCGGCCGATGCGCGCAAGGTCCAGGTCAATGTTGCCGCTCAAATCCCCGGAAAACGACACCATCGCATGGGGGCGCTCACAGTAGTCATCCAAGGTCAGCGGTGCAGCACCGTCATCCCCACGCAAGACCTTGCACGGAATGTCCCGCAGTTTCTTGCGCTTGGCATTCGCCGGCAACTCGGTGGTGTAGCTCACCCCTACCGTGATCTCCCCACTGGCCAGCAACGACGACATCAAGAGGTAATTAGCCCGGCGAACCACCACGATTATCCCTGGGGCCTCCTCGCGCAGTTGACTAAGCAGGGGTGGGAACAGGCCAAATTCAGCGTCGTCCGAGAGGCCGATGCGGAACACCGCACAACTGGTAGAAGGGTCGAAATCCTTGGCACGGCTGACGGCGCCGGAAATAGTGTCCATGGCCGGTTGCAACTCCTTGAGTATCGCCACGGCGCGTGGCGTGGGTTCCATGCCCCGCCCGTTACGCAGCAGCAACGGGTCGTCGAACAGATCGCGCAGACGCCCCAAGGCCGCACTCACCGCCGGCTGCCCCATAAAAAGCTTTTCGGCGACACGGGTCAGGTTCTTCTCGAACATCAACGCTTCGAAAATCACCAGCAGGTTCATGTCGACGCGGCGCAGGTCGTTGCGGTTCATAGGGGCATGTCCAAACGGTTGGCAAGCCTACAGATAAGCATGGGAAAAGCGCCCTGCATTGCATGCCTGTGCTGTCTTTTCCAGCTCGGCACCTGGCGAAATTAACAACGATTAACTCGTCAGCCGGATGGTCCGGCAACAAGATGGGCCCCGTCTACACTGCATCCATCCACCGGGAACGCTCCCATCGACTGCGGATATTTGTCATGGCCCGACTCGAGCAATATGCCCCTCGTCTGTCCGCCACCGGAGGCCTGTGCCCTCGGCGCGAGCGCATCGCCAAGCAACTGATCCTGGCCAACCTCGGCGAAAGCCTGGCCATTGCCGACCTGGCCCAGGCCTGCGCGTTGTCACGCAGCCATTTCTCCCGTGCGTTCAAGTGCACCACCGGGTTGTCGCCGCAGGAGTGGATCCGTCAACAGCGCATCCAACGGGCCAAGGAACTGATCACCAGTTCATCCCTGAGCCTGACGCAAATCAGCCTGGAATGCGGGTTTTGCGACCAAGCGCACTTTTGCCATATGTTCACCCGCAGCGAAGGCGTCAATCCCATGACCTGGCGAAATCGCTACTTACGCCATAAGCCTCAAGTGATCGCAGCCTAGTGGTCGGTGCTTACCTGGAATATGCTGGCCGCTCTGTCCTTTTCGAGCATGGCCTTCCATGAGTGACCTCAGCGACCAGGCTGTGCATTTCGGCCCCTATCGCATCCACCCGCGCCAGCGCCTGGTGCTGGAGGCCGGTCGCCCGTTGCGCCTGGGGCGGCGCGCAGTGGAGATCCTGCTGATCCTGCTCGAACAGGCCGGCAATGTCGTGAGCAAGCAGGAATTGATCGCCCGCGTCTGGCCCAAAAGTGTGGTGGAAGACGGCAACCTGCGGGTGCATATGGCGGCGTTGCGCAAGGCCTTGGGCGATGGCCAGGCCGGGCAGCGCTATATCGTGACCGTCGCCCAGCGCGGCTACAGTTTTGTTGCGCCACTGAGCATCGAACCGATGACGCTACCCACCGAGGGCGCCCCGCAAGGCACGTGCCACAACCTGCCGCTGCGCCGTACCCGGATGCTCGGGCGCCAGGCCCTGATCGACAGCCTGGTGCAGCAACTGCCCGAACAGCGCTTTATCACCCTCACCGGCGCCGGCGGGATCGGCAAGACCACTGTCGCGCTGCGGGTGGCGGAACTGCTGATCGGGCATTACCGCGACGGCATACGTTTTCTGGACCTGGCGCCGCTGAGTGCGCCGTCGATGATCTTGCCCAACCTCGCAGCGCTGCTCGACCTCACCCACACTGAGCATGAGCCCCTGGTCGCGTTCGCCCGCAGCCTGCAGGAACGCCAGGTGCTGCTGGTGATCGATAACTGCGAGCACCTGCTGGACGACATCGCCCTGATCAGCGAAACCCTGCTACGCCACGCGCCGAGGCTGCATATCCTGGCGACCAGCCGCGAGGCACTGCGCGCCGAAGGTGAGTACGTGCAGCGCCTGGAGCCCCTGGCTTGCCCGCCAGCCACCGGCAACCGCGCCCAGGCGTTGGGCTATCCGGCCCTGCAATTGTTGATCGAACGGGCCATGTCCCACCAGGACAGCTTTGAACTGAGCGACGCCGAACTGCCGCTGGCGATCGATATCTGCCAGCGCCTGGACGGCATTCCCCTGGCGATCGAGTTGGTGGCGGCGCAGATCGAACGCTTTGGCTTGCCAGGTCTACTGGTGCAAATGGAGGACAACTTCCGTTTGCTGACCCGCGGTCGGCGCAGTGCCCTGCCCCGCCATCAAACCCTGCGGGCCACGCTGGACTGGAGCTTTGAACTGCTCACGGCCTGCGAGCAGATCTGCCTGCGTCGCCTGGCCGTGTTTCGCGGCGGGTTCAGCCTGGCCAGCGCGGCGGCGGTGATTGCCGGGGGACAGGTCGCGCCGACCGAGGTGCTGGCCTCGATCACGCAATTGGTTGCCAAGTCGTTGCTCAATGTAGAAGCCGGTGATGACGAGATGGTCTATCGCCTGCTGGACATCACCCGCACCTACGCCCTGGAAAAGCTTAGCGTTGCCCAAGAGCTGGACGCCACCCGCGACCGCCACGTCGAGCGCTGCCTGGCGCTGATGGAACAGGCGCGCGAGGATTGGGAGTCGGTCGCCACTCAAGCCTGGATCGACCGCTATGCACCGCTGCGTGAAGATATCCGCTCGGCCCTCGACTGGGGGCTCGCGCAGGAGGGCGAACACCTGCTGGCGATCCGCTTGACGGTCAGCGCAATGCCACTGTGGCAAGAGTTGTCGTTGCTCAGGGAACACCGCTTGTACGTGGACAAGGCGCTGGCGTTGATGGACCAGGCCGTCTCGCCCTGCCCCCGTTTGACGATGCAACTGCAGTTGGCGCTGGGCAGCCTGTCCTATCACGCCATGGGCGGTGCCCCGCAGACCATTGCCGCGTTTGTCAGTGCACGGCGTTTGGCCGACGCGAGCGAAGATGTCCCAGGGCAATTGCGTGCGGTTTCCGGGCATATGGCGGTGAACCTGTGTGCTGGCCAGTATCGCCAGGCACTGGCGCACAGTCTGCAGTTCGACCGTCTCGACCCACGCACCGACCCGCAACTGGACATCAGCGCCCAGCGCTTGCGCGTACTGGCCCAGCACTACAACGGCAACCAGGCACTCGCCCGGCACAATGCCGAGCAAGTGATCCAACGCATGACGCACAGTGGCCACCTCAACCGGTTTGCCCACGGCATCGGTGTGCAATACGACCAGAGCGTCGCCTCACTCACGGTGCTGGCGCGAATCCTGTGGTTGCAAGGCTTTCCCGAGCAAGCCTGGCGCACCGCCAGCCAAGCGCTGGGGTTGGCGCAGCAGATCAATCATGGCACCTCAATCTGTTACACCCTGGCCCTGGCGGGCGTGGTCATCGCCCGCTACAACGGTGACGAAGACGCCGCCCAGACCCTGCAGGCTTTGCTGTTGGAACACGCCCACAAGCATTCGGTGCAGTTATTCAAGACCTGGGCAGGCCACTACGCGGGAATCCTCGGGCACAAGGACCTGCAAGGCCTGGGGTTGATCGAGGACATCCTTGTCACGCTGGGTTCCCACGCCGTGGACGCGCCCGGGTTCGACCGTGCCCGCGCCGGCGACGCGGGCTGGTGCACCCCGGAAATCCTGCGGGTACACGCCGAAAGCATGACCGATGCCCACGCAGCCGAAGCACTGTTGCTGGAGGCCCTGGGCCTGGCGCACCAGCAAGGCGCGCTGGCCTGGGAATTGCGCTGTGCAACGTCACTGGCGGGTGTGTGGCAGTCCCAAGGCCGTCTAGAGGCTGCACGGGACTTGCTGAGCTCGATTTACGCGCGGTTCACTGAAGGTTTTGCCACCCCTGACCTAGTCCGCGTACGCCGCCTGCTCGACGAGTTGCAGGACAAACGGCCGGCCTGAAAACGGCCCCAGGTAATGCCCATAACCCTGCTGCAAGCGCGCCACCTGCTCCGGGTCACGCAGCTGCGCCAGGGCATAGCTGCGCACGCAGTTGAGCAGGCGGTAGCGCGCAAGGCCCGGGCCAGGTTCAAGGCTTAGCAGCGAGGTATCAACCAAGCGCCCCAGCAGGTACGACAGGTCAGCGTGCTCCAATTCAGTCCCGCTGACCAGCTTGCTCAAGGTGGGCAAGGTCACGGCCATCTTGAACAAACTCAACTGCAGGAACAGCCAGCGCTCCGGCAGGCTCAGGCGTTGGTAGGTCCAGTCCAGGGCGGCAGTCAGGGATTGATGGCGTTCCACCGCCGTACGCCGGCCGCGGGTCAGCACCTGCAAGCCTTTGCTCAGTTGCTGCTGCAAGCCGCGCACGCCGAGCGCATCGACCTGGGCGGCGGCCAGTTCAAGGGCCAGTGGGATGCCATCAAGGCGCCGGCAGATATCGCGCAGCGGCGCCAGGTCCTGGGGCCGCAGCACAAACCCCTGCTGACCGGCGCTTGCCCGCGCCGCAAACAACTGCACGGCCGGATACGCCATCGCCTGCTCAACACTGCCCAGCGCCGACGGTGCAGGCACTGCCAACCGGGGCACGCGTTGCACCCACTCGCCCGCGACATGCAGGGCTTCACGGCTGCTGACCAGCACGCTGACCTGGGGCGCTTTTTCGCGCAGCACCCGCACCAGGTGCCGGCACGCGCCCAGCAGCAGGTCGGCGCCATCCAGCACCAGCAAGAGCTGGCGGGAGGCCAATTGATGGCCCAGCTCGGTGGCACTGGCGATGGGCTCCAGATGCAATGCCGTGGCCAAGTGGCGCAGCATGGCCACCGGCGCCTCGACGGTGGCCAGGTCGACCCACCACACGCCATCCCGGTAGCGCGGCAATACGCGTTCGGCCAACGCCAGGGCCAGGGTGCTCTTGCCGACGCCGGCGCAGCCGGTGAGCGTCATCAACTGCAGCCCGGACAGACGCCGCACCAGTACACCCAGCAATGCCTCGCAGCCCATCACCGCGCTGAGCCGTGCGCTCAGATTGTGGCGGGGCAACGTGGCTGGCAGCCCTCCCTGCAGCTTGACTGCGAAGCAATAGCCACGCTGGGGGTCGTTGAGGATATAGCGCTGCCCATCGAGGGCACGGCGCAGTGCTGCGATGTGCACGCGCAGGTTGTTCTCCTCCACCACGCTGTTCGGCCAGACCCGCTCGATCAACGTCGCCTTGCTGATAAATTGCCCGGGTGTTTCTAGCAACACCGTGAGGATATCCAGCGCACGTCCCCCCAAGGGCACCGGCCAGCCAGCCTTGCTGACCCGCCGCTGTTGCCGGTGAAAGACATAAGCGCCGAAGCGCTGCGTGCCATTAATGTCAATCGCCTGAGGGTTATTCATGCGTGTAAAAGCGCTGAAACGCCCGGCCTTGGGCGTCTGCGCATCCTTTTCCATGGGCCTGACGCTATCTTGCCACCTGGGGATGGCAGGACAATGCTGGCACGGGGAGCGACACGGACATTCGGGTGCGCAACACGGACATTCTGTCGTTAACTGAACTGTTGTCGGTATTGGGTCGGGTTCAGGCCCAGTTTCTCGCTGAACAAAAAGCGCATATGCCGCACGCTGCCGAAGCCTGCGTGGAACGCCACGGTCTTGAGCGGCAGGTCAGTGGTTTCCAGCAACTGCCGGGCGCGGTCGATGCGCGCGCCTTGCAGGAACGCCATGGGCGTCATCTGCACCTCCTTGGCGAACAGCCGCGCAAAATGCCGCGCACTCATGCCAGCCAACGCGCCCATGGACTCGATGGTGAAGGGTTCGCACAGATGTTCGAGCACATGGTTCTGCACACGGGTAATCGCGGTTTCTTGAGGCGCAACCGCCGCCGTCATCGGGCTGAACTGGGCTTGCCCGCCCTGGCGCTTCATCACCACCAGCAGCACCTTGGCCACGTCCACCGCGACTTGCTTGCCGTGGTCCTGGGCCACCACCGACAGTGCCAGGTCGATACCGGCCGTAACGCCGCCCGAGGTGATCAAGCGACCGTCCTGCAAATAGATACGATCAGTTTCGACAATAGCCTTGGGGAACGCCTTGATCAGCCGCTCGGTGTAGTGCCAATGGGTGGTCACGCGGTGATTGTCCAGCAGTCCGGCATGCCCAAGCACAAAGGCCCCGGTGCAGATAGAACCGAAGCGCCGCGCCCGCGGGGCTGCTGCCTTGAGCCAGGGCAGCAACGCGGGGTGGCATTCGTTGTAGGCACCGGGACCACCGGGCACCAGCAACAGGTCATAGGCGTCCTGGGCCTGGTCCAGTAACAGATCAGTCTGCACCGCTACGCCATTGGAGGCACGCAGCGGGCCGGGCTCGGTGCCGAGGGTGAGGATCCGGTAGTGCTCCGCCGCCGGCAGGTAGCGATTGGCAATCGAAAATACTTCCAGCGGCCCGGCCATGTCGAGCAGGAGGAAGTCCGGAAACAGCGCCATGGCCACGGTTTTCATATCGGGGAGGATCCATCGTCAAGGAGTGCGGACGGCATTATGGCACGTCCACCACTGTCAACTCACGAGAGACAGTTATTCAGTTTTCATCTTCTTAATGAATGTTTCAGTAACCATTAACCTTCTTCTCAACGCCGGAGCCCTGCATGTCGCAGCCCGCTCCCACTTGAGGACAAAACCATGCTGACCCTTCGCAAAGCTTCCGAACGCGGCGCCGCCAATCACGGTTGGTTGAAGTCGTTCCACACCTTCTCGTTCGCCAACTACTGGAACCCGAAAGAACAAGGCTTTTCCGACCTGCTGGTGATCAACGATGACCGCGTCGCGGCCGGCAAAGGTTTCGGCCAGCACCCGCACCGCGACATGGAGATCTTCTCCTATGTGCTGGAAGGCGCGCTGGAACACAAAGACACCCTGGGCACGGGCTCGGTGATCCGCCCAGGTGATGTGCAACTGATGAGTGCCGGCAGCGGCGTGGCCCACAGCGAGTTCAACCACAGCCAGACCCGTGGTGTGCACTTCCTGCAGATCTGGATCGTGCCGAATCAAGCCGGCGCCGAACCGCGCTATCAGCAGGAGCACTTCAGCGAGGCGCAGAAACGTGGGCGCCTGCAGTTGATCATCTCGCCGGACGGCAGCGATGGCTCCCTCAGCGTGCGCCAGGACGCACAGGTGTACGCCGGGCTGTTCAACGGCGACGAGGCCGCAACCTTGGACCTGGCGCCCGATCGGCATGTGTACATCCATGTGGCCCGAGGCAGCGTTGAAGTCAACGGCCAACGCTTGCAGGAAGGCGACGGTGCCCGTGTGCGGGATGAACGGCAGATCCGCCTGGGCCACGGCGAAGACGCCGAGGTGCTGGTGTTCGACCTGCGCCCGCAGGAACTGCCGCAGATGCCTTGACCGGCCCTGCGATGGCTCGGCGGAACGAGCCATCGCTGACGTCGATAGTCACCATCAGCCCAATGAAGTTCTCTTAAAAAATGCAACGCGTAACATCAACCCCATACCAGCAACAACCCAACTAAAACACTCGGAGCACACCCTCATGAAACGCCAAATCTTGCTTAGCCTCGCTTTCTCGGTACTCGCTGCAAACGCATTTGCTCACCCTGTCGTTGCTGAAGGCGGCTCGGATCGCCTGATCGAAAATCGTGTCGCAGAGGGTGGCTCGGACCGCCTGCAAGGTAACCGCGTTGCCGAAAACGGTTCGGACCGCCTGCTGGAACGTCGTATCGCCGAAGGTGGTGCTGATCGTCTGCAAGAACGTGGCCTGGCGGAAGGCGGGGCTGATCGTCTGCAGGAACGTGGCCTGGCTGAAGGCGGGGCTGATCGTCTGCAGGAACGCGGCCTGGCTGAAGGCGGTGCTGATCGTCTGCAGGAACGTGGCCTGGCTGAAGGCGGTGCTGATCGCTTGCAAGGCAACAACGTTTAACCCCGCGCTGCTGGCGGGAACCCCAAACCGGCCTGATCAGCCGGTTTTTTTTCGCCTGTGATTAATGCAGGTCGCGGCTGCCCCCTGCACCGCCTTGCCGATCTTTTGCCGCGCTTCGATGCGCACAGGTAGGGCCTACACAGTAGCGCCGTCGGCTACCAGTTTTCACCCAACCCCAGCAGGCCCAGAATCTGCCGTCGCAGGTCCACCAGGTAAGGATCGTCGCGGTGCCGGGGGTACGCGCGGTCGATCGTCAGTTGTGCCTGGATCCTGGCGGGGCGATCGCTGAAGACAATCACGCGATTGGCCAGCAGCAAGGCTTCTTCCACATCGTGAGTCACCAACAAAGCCGTATAGCCCTGGCGCTGCCACAAGTCGATCAGCTCCTTTTGCAGGGTGATACGGGTCAGGGAGTCGAGCTTGCCCAACGGCTCATCGAGGATCAGCAGGCGTGGTTGATTGACCAGTGCACGGGCCAAAGCCACTCGCTGCGCCATGCCACCCGACAACTGCCGGGGATAGGCGCGGGCGAACTGGCTGAGGCCGACTTTTTCCAGGGCTTCATCAACCTTGGCCGCATGGGTCTTAAGCAGGCCCTGGGCTTCCAGGCCAACAGCGACGTTGTCCCATACACGGCGCCACGGGTAGAGCGTCGGGTCCTGGAACACCACCACACGGCTGGGGTCCGGACCGGTGATCGCGTCACCGTCGGCCAGCAAGCGGCCGGAGTCCGCGGGCTCCAGGCCGGCTACCAGGCGCAGCAAGGTTGACTTGCCGCACCCCGAAGGCCCGAGCAACGCCACGAACTCGCCCGGCGCCACGTCCAACGAAACCCGCTCCAGCACCGGCAGATGCTGGCCGTCCAGGGCAAAACCATGGCTGAGGTTTTCTATCCGCAGCGCCAGACTTTCCGACGCCGATACTGCGTGTGCCAGGGCTACCATTTCATCGATCCTTTCTGCCAGGCCAACAACCGGTCACGCACCAGGAACAACCCGGTGATCAACCCCGAACAAGCGAGCGCCATGATCAGCAAGGCGGCGTACATATTGGCGTAGGCGGCCCAGCCCTGGGCCCATTGCAGGTACCAGCCGATGCCGGATTTGACGCCCATCATTTCTGCCACCACCAGGGTCGAAAACGACGCCCCCAGGCCCATGAACAGGCCGACGAATACATGCGGCAACGCTGCGGGAATCGCCACCTTGAAAATCAGAAAAGCCTGCTTGGCACCAAGGGTACGGGCTACGTCGTAATAGGCTTTGTCCACACTCGCCACGCCAGACCAGGTCAGCACCGTGACCGGAAACCAGGTGGCCAGGGCGATCAGAAATACACTGGCACTCCAACTGCTGGGAAACAGAAAAAAGCACAGCGGCAACAACGCCGTGGACGGCACCGGCCCGAGGATGCGCAACACCGGGTGCAGCCAGTAACCGATGCGCGTGGACCACCCGATCGCCACCCCGGCGATAAACCCGGTGATCGTCCCCAGCGCCACGCCCGAGCCTAGCAGCAATGCCGAGTGCAACAGGCTGTCGGCCAGGCGCGCGTAGTCTTCGATATACACCGCCAGCAACGCCTGGGGCGGCGCAAAAAACGGCACCGGCAACAGTGCCAGTTTGGCGGTCAACAGCTCCCAGCCCCCGAGCAGCACCGGTAAGGCGATCAGCCAAGGACCGGCATTGCGCAAGCGCTGGCCAAGCTTGGATACCGTGCGCCCCAACAGGCTCAACACGACGTACAGCCCCGCAATACCCACACACAGGTTGGCCAGGCCTTGGGTCATCGGCCAATTACGCGTCGCGTTGGGCCAGAAGCTGATCAGCAGCGCGACGGCCAGCCAGGCCCCAACCACCGCCACGCCTTGCCACCGGACTTTGAACGCCAGGGACGGGTTCAGGGTTGTCGCATCAGCTGAAGACATCGGCGGTGATCTCCTTGGCAAACTCCACCGGGTCAGTGCTCTTGCTGATCACTTCGACGGTTTTCAAGTCGGTGACGTAGGTGAGGATTTCCCTGGTCAATGCCGCGCCCACCGCGTGGTGACCGTGGGTGTGGTCGTGGAGGATCGCCTGCACTTCCTCTATCGACGTATTCAATGCATGGGCCTGGAAGCCTTTGGCAACTTCTTCCGGGTGCTGCACGGAATAGTCGTGGGCTTCGAGGATCGCCTGGGTCAAGGCCGCGACCACGCGCTTGTCTTCACGCACCAGTTTGCCGGTGACGCCGACCACGCAGCAGCTGAGGTTGGCGTATTCCTCTACCAGATTGGTAGACAGTTCACGCGCCACGCCAGACTTGATCAGGCGGTACATGAACGGGTCACTGCCGCTCACTGCCTGCACTTCGCCACGCTCCAGCGCAGTGCCCAGCAAGTCGGCGGGATACAGGCGCCACTCCACATCGCGCACCGGGTCCACACCGTGTTTTTTCAGCAGGATCGAGAAGAAATTACGATCCGGGCTGGCCATGTCGGTCACACCGATGGCCTTGCCCTTGAGGTCCTCCAGCTTGGCCACAGCGCCGTTCACGGCACTGAGCAAACGCAGGCAGCCGCCGTGGGTGCCGGCGGTGAGCTTCACATCGAAACCCTGCTCCAGCGCCTTGAGCCAACGCAACGCCATGCCCACGCCCGCGTCAGCTTTACCGGTGGCGATGGCCTCCAGCAGCACTTCGGTGGAGTTGCCGAAGTTGACCAGCTCTACGTCCAGATTGTGCTTTGTGAAAAACCCCTGGCCATGGGCGATCACCACTGGCGCCAGGCACACGGCGTTGAGGTTGACCGCCAGTTTCAGCTTGCGCGGTGCGTCGAGGCGGATGAACTCACCGGTGCCTGCGGGCTCCTGGGCAGTGTTGTGACCGGCATGTTCGTCGGCGGCAACGCCCAAGCGTGGCAGCGACAGGCTGGCCACAGTGATGCCGGCCAGGCCGAGCAGGCGGCGGCGGGTCAAATGATCGAATATAGCCACAGAAGAATCCCTTTATGTGCGGTAGTGCGGTGTGTAGGAGCGAGCTTTGCGTTTCAGCCAGTAAGCTCGGAGAGGCCCAGGTGCTCACGCAACGTCGACCCTTCGTAAGCGGTGCGGAACAGCCCCTTGCGCTGCAAATGCGGGATCACGCTCTCGACAAACTCGGTGAACGAACCCGGCAAATACCCCGGAGAGATCACAAACCCGTCGCAACCGCCCTGTTCGAACAGCTCGGCCAACTGCTCGGCCACTTGCGCGCCCGTGCCTACTAATTGCGGTACGCGCACGCTGCTGGCGAAGATGCGCCCGAGCTGTTCGAGGGTGGTTTCCGGCCCTTGCATCAACAGCTTTTCAGCGGCGGCCGGGTGGATCAGCGGCGACTGGGCGATCTCGGCCAGCGTCGCGCAAAGCGGGAATGGCGACAGGTCTACATTCAGCTGCGACGCCAGGGTCACCAGCCCCAGCTCCGGCCGTGCCAGCGCGTTGTGTTGATCGCGCTTGGCGCGGGCTTGCGCTTCGCTGCCACCAATGAACGGCATCACCGCCGTCAGCACCTTGCAACTGTCAGCCTCACGGCCTTGCTGCACCACCTGCGCACGCACGTCATCGCGAAACGCACGCATGGCCGCCAAGTGCGGATGAATCGTGAAAATCGCCTCGGCCCAACGCGCGCCAAAGCGCCGGCCACGCCCGGAAGAACCGGCCTGAATCAGCACCGGCCGACCCTGGGGCGTGCGCGGAATATTCAACGGGCCTTCAACCCTGAACCACTCGCCCTGATGCTGCACCGAACGGATCAACTCCGGGTCCGCCAGCACGCCGCTTTCGCGATCCAGCTTCAGCGCGCCGTTGCCCCAGCTGTTCCAGAGCTTCAGTGCGACTTCGACAAACTCATCGGCGCGGTCATACCGCAGGTCGTGTTCAAGGTGCTTGTCCTTGCCGAACAGACGCCCTTCGCTGTCGTTCATCGAGGTGACGATATTCCACGCCGCCCGCCCCTTGGACAGGTGGTCGAGGGTGGCGAATTCACGGGCGATGTGCGCCGGTTCGTAATAGGTGGTGGAACGCGTCGCGCCCAGGCCCAGCTTACTGGTCTTGCCGACCAGGTAAGAGAGGATCGGCAACGGGTCCAGGCGCGTGGCGTCCTGGGCGCCGTAGCGCAAGGCGAACTCGCGGGAGCCGCCCATCTGATCACCCACGGCCAGGCGATCGGCGAAGAACAGGAAGTCGAACAGCCCCTCCTCCACCACCTTGGCGACCCGCGCGTAGTACTCGGGATCGAGGTAATTGCCAACGGTTTCGGGGTGGCGCCACACCGCATGGCTGTGCACCACCGGCCCACTCAACAAAAACGCGGATAAATGGATTTGGCGGCTCATGGCTTGGGTGTCCACACGGTGATGGCGCTGACCTTCAACGGCTTGGGAATCAACTTGGCGGCGTAGTAGGTGTCGGCGATGCGCTGTTGCTCGGAGAGGTTTTCCACCTTCACCGGGATGATGTCGTAGCTGCGGCGGCTATTGGCGCGCTCCACTGTAGCCGGGGCGATATTGCCCCACAGCGGGCCGAGGATCTCGGCAGCTTCCTTGGGATGGGCCTTCGCCCATTGGCCGGTCTCGCGCAGGGTATCGAAGGTCACCTGCAACACGTCCGGGTGGGCCTTGGCGAATCGCGTGGTCGCCAAGTAGAAACGGTTGTAGTCGGCCAGGCCGTCCTTGCCGTCGGCGATGACACGCACGTGGTGATCCAGCTGTTGGGTGGCGAGGAACGGGTCCCAGATCACCCAGGCGTCCACGCTGCCATTGGCGAAGGCGGCGCCGCCGTCCGGGGCTTCCAGGTAGCGCGGGGTAATATCGGCCAGGGTCAAGCCAGCTTTTCTCAGCGCGGATATCAGCAGGTAATGGCTGCCAGAGCCCTTGGACACGGCGACGGTCTTGCCCTTGAGGTCGGCGATGCTGTGGATCGGCGATTGATCCTGGACGATGATCGCCTGGGCACTCGACGATGAGTTTTCCTGGGCGTAGTAGGTCAACGGTGCATCGGCAGCCTGGGTGAACAGCGCAAAGGCGTCGGCCACGTCGGCGTGCAGGTCGACGCTGCCGGCGTTCAGCGAGCTGAGCAAGCCAGTGCTGAACTCGTGCCAGTTCACCGTGAAACCCAGGGGCTTGAGGCGCTGCTCCAAGTGGCCATTTTGCTTGAGCAGGATCCACAGGGTGGATGAGCGCTGATAGCTGATGTCCAGGGTTTGCTCGGCATGGGCCGCGGTCGCGGCGAACAGCAGGCTGGCGGCGACGATTAGTTTTTTGAACGTCATGGGAGGCCTTGGCGAGGAAGAAATGAAGAGAACTGCATATGCCAAAAAACCGCTTAAGGCCTGGCAGCAAAGTTGATTCGATTATATTAATGATTGGAAATGATGAAAGAATCTTATAATTCTATGGTTATGCTCAATTCATAGGCAGGTGGAAAAAGCGTCCTAAGTTCAGATCGAAAAAGTATTTAACGAATAGTTTTTAGAACTTTAAGCTCAATACTGTTTCGTCAAAAATCGAGCATGCCATGTCCATACGTCGTCCCCTCGCTGCGGTAGTAGGGTTGCTGGCCTTCTCCGTTGCGGTCAGCGCCGAGGCCCAGGAAACTGTGCGCATCGGTTACCAGAAATCCTCGACCCTGATCACCCTGCTGAAAACCCAGGGCACCCTGGAAAAAGCCCTCAAGGCCGACAACATCGACGTGAGCTGGCATGAGTTCCCCAGTGGCCTGCCCCTGCTCGAAGCGTTGAACGTGGGCAACGTCGACATCAGTGCCGACGTGGCCGACACCGTGCCGCTCTTCGCCCAGGCTGCGCAGGCCAAGCTCACCTACTTCGCCCAGGAAGCCCCCTCGCCTTCAGCCCAGGCCATCGTGGTGCGCAAGGACTCGCCGATCCAGCAACTGGCGGACCTCAAAGGCAAGAAAATCGCCGTGACCAAGGCGGCGGGCACCCACTACTTGTTGATTGCCGCGTTGGCCCAGACGGGCCTGGAATTTTCGGATATCACACCGGCCTACCTGTCCCCCGCCGACGGTCGCGCAGCGTTCGAGAACGACAAGGTGGACGCGTGGGTCACCTGGGAACCCTTCCTCACCAGCGTGCAGCGCCAACTGCCAACACGTACCCTGGCGGACGGCGCGGGGCTGGCCAGCTACAAGCGCTACTACCTCACCGGCACGCCGTACGCCAAGGCCCACCCGGACGTGTTGAAAGTGGTGTACGCACAACTGGAAAAGACCGGCCAGTGGGTGAAAACCCACCCGCAAGACGCGGCCAAAGTACTTGGCCCGCTGTGGGGCAACCTGGATGTAGCGACGGTTGAAGCAGCCAATGCGCACCGCAGCTATCAAGTGCAGCCAGTGAAGATCGATCAATTGGGCGAACAGCAGAAAATCGCCGATGCCTTCTTCAAGGCGGGCTTATTGCCCAAGGCCGTGGACGCCAAGGATGTACAGACCTGGAAACCTTGAGGGCGGAACAAGGATAGATCCGGTGGCGAAAGCGGTGGGTCGGCCGCTTTGCCCATTGCTGATCTACCGCTATCGCAGGCAAGCCAGCTCCCACAGGTGGACCGCGGCGCAACAGTTGGAGAGTGGTTGGCTGTCGCGCACCCCCAACGCCCTTCCCGCCAGATGCGCCGCGCCCAGCGCCGAGACCTCCGGTGACAGGCTGCGCACCACCGGGCGTTGCAGCAGGTTGGCCAAAAACGGCATCAGCCAACGGTTGCGCGTCGCGCCGATGACCTACAGCCAGCCCAAATACGTGACCTGCCTCGACCTCGGCGCCTGGGGCGCCGTGTTCACCGAAGGTTGGGACCGCCAGATGAAGCTGGTTGGCCAGGAAGCCAAGGACCTCAAGCGGTCAGATCAACACGGTGTGGATCTACCCACCCGCCGCTGATCGCACGGTGGCGCTGGCTGCGGCGGACCCGCTGATTTGTCGCGCTCACCCAACGAACGCGCCGCCAACGCTCCCATCACCCCGCCGACCATCGGCGCCAGCCAGAACAGCCAAAGCTGCGCAAGGTACTCGCCCCCGGCAAACAACGCCGGCCCGGTGCTGCGTGCAGGGTTCACCGAAGTATTGGTCACCGGGATCAGCACCAGGTGAATCAAGGTCAGCGCCAGGCCAATCGCAATGGGTGCAAAGCCAGGCACAGCGCCCGACGAGGTCACGCGCATGATGATGAACAAGAAAAAGAACGTGGCGATGCATTCCGCAAGCAGCGCGGCCTTCATGTCAAAGAGGCCAGGGCTCAATGGGCCATAACCGTTGGCGGCAAAGCCACCTATTGCAAAATCCGGCTGCCCGTTGGCAATCAGGTATAACGCCGCAGAAGCGCCAATCGCACCGGCAAC
Source organism: Pseudomonas sp. H3_E07 (assembly GCF_054668895.1). NCBI lineage: Bacteria > Pseudomonadati > Pseudomonadota > Gammaproteobacteria > Pseudomonadales > Pseudomonadaceae > Pseudomonas > Pseudomonas sp. H3_E07. Next base: position 5,332,679 of record NZ_CP162795.1, on the reverse strand, counting down.
CTGCGCCGCGATGTACGGCAGCACTTCACCGGCCGCTACACGGCGACCCGCCCACAAGCCAAGAGTGACGGCCGGGTTGAAATGCCCACCGGATATTCCGCCTACCGCATAGGCCATGGTCAGCACCGTGAGCCCGAACGCCAGCGAAACGCCGACAAACCCAATGCCCAGTTCCGGGAAAGCCGCCGCCAGGATGGCGCTGCCACAGCCGCCGAACGTCAGCCAGAAAGTACCGATAAACTCGGCGGTCAAACGCTTTTGCACAATCGACTCCATTGCTGTTCAAGTGCCGTCACCACAGGCCGTGGGCGGTCTTGGGCGACGGTAGCAATGGGTATCAAATTGCTGTGTAAGACTTGTCTGGATTACTGCTTTTGAACGTTTAACGTCTGGAGGGAACCGACAGGGCCGGCCAAAGCGCTGTTGAGGGCCATTCACAATGGCCCGATGCATGCGTTGAATGCATTGACGGTGGCGCGGGAGTTTGACTCAGGCTCGCGCCACACCCTGCCCAAACCGGCGGATCGCCAGGCAATACCCAATCAACGCCAGCGCCGCCAGCAACCCGCCCGCCGCGCCGATCCAGGCGAAGCCGAACTGGCTGCCGACCCAACTGCCCACCAGGGCGCCGCCGCCGATGCCGATGTTGTAGATGCCGGAGAACATCGCCATGGCCACGTCGGTGGCATCCGGGGCCAGCACCAGCACTTTGGATTGCATCGCCAGGCCGAAGCCCATGATCGCCATGCCCCAGAACACACTCAGCACCACCAGGTAGGATTCTGCACCGCTCAACGGCAGCAGCAGCGCCAGGCACGCGGCGAGAATGAATACCGCGCCGACCACGAACACATGCGGGTTGAAGCGGTGCACCAGGCTGAACAACAGCGAGCCGATGATGCCGGCGCCGCCGAACACCAGCAGGATCAGGGTCACCGCGCTGCCGCTCATGCCGGCGACGCCTTCGACGAAGGGCTCGATGTAGCTGTAGGCGGTGAATTGCGCGGTCACGGTCATGGCGGTGAGCACGTACAACGCCACCAGCGCCGGGCGCTTGAACAACAGCGGCAGGCTGCGCAAGGAGCCGGAGTTCTGGCTCGGCAGCAGCGGCAAGGTGCGCGCCAGCCAGAACACCAGGGCAGCGGCGAAGGCGCCAATCACCAGGAACGTCGTGCGCCAGCCCATGGCTTCGCCGAGCAGGCGGCCCAGCGGAATACCCAGCACCATCGCCAGGGAAGTACCGGTAGCCAGCAGGCCGAGGGCTTGCACCTGCTTGCCTTCCGGTGCCAGGCGAACGGCCAGCGATGCGGTGATCGACCAGAACAAGGCATGGGACAAGGCGATGCCGATGCGACTGAGCATCAGGATGCCAAAGCTGGTAGCGACGCTGGAAAGGATGTGACTGACGATAAACATGCAAAAAAGCACGATCAGCAGTTTGCGCCGTTCAACGTTACGGGTCAGCAGCATGACCGGCAGCGAGGTCAGCGACACGATCCAGGCGTAGATGGTGAGCATCAACCCGACGCTGGACACAGGCATGTCGAAGCTGGCGCCGATGGCGCTGAGCAGCCCGACGGGCACGAATTCGGTGGTGTTGAACACAAAGGCGGCCAACGCGAGGGCGATGACCGGTTGCCAATTGGCTTGGGGCGTTGCGGCTGAAAGGCTCATTGAACGGCGCGGTACTCTGACGGTGATCAAGCGGCCACCCAGGACAAGCGCCGCCGCCGAGCATTCTATAGGTTTCTGGCGCGGCTGTTGACGCCGATCCAGCTCAAAACAACCTCGGTGGCGTCACGGCGCGGTCAGGGTAACCACGTAGGCCCCCGATTGAATGGGTTTGCCGAGGGCATCCACCAGTACATACCGCTGGTCGTAATAGCGCCCATCATTGCTGTCGGCCACTAACTTGACGTCAGCCTGCGCGTTGCCCACTGCCTTCACCGTGCGCACCGGCCGCACCTCGAAATGGCTGCTACGCAGGGCCTGCGGGCAGCCCTTGAGTTCCAGCGTCGACCCACCCAGCGACGCCGCATGACAACTGGGCTCGACAACACTGCCGTGAAACTGAATGACGCCAGAGGATCCCGCCATGCAAGCCCCCGCCCATACCGCAAGAACGCCGGTCATCAGTGAAAAACGCTTAACGTTCATGTCGACGCTCCTTCTTGGGTGGTTAAGAAGGTAGTCGTCGGGCCCGCCGCTTACTTGAGTTTATTCGGCAAACGCTGTGACGTAGTTCAAGGATCCACCTGCCCCATCATTTCCGGAATGCTTTCCGCACGTTTGGCATAACGCTGTGCCAGCGCCGCGCAGACCATCAGCTGGATCTGGTGGAACAGCATCAGCGGCAGGATCAGCACGCCCATGGTCGCTCCGGCGAACAACACTTGGGCCATTGGCACGCCCGTCGCCAGGCTCTTCTTCGAACCGCAGAACAGAATGGTGATGCGGTCTTCCTGGTTGAAGCCGAAGGCCTTGCCCAGCACGGTCGAGGCCACCAGCACCAAGGCCAGCAACACGCAGCACGCCACCACCAGTCCGCCCAGTTCCCATAGCGGGATCTGATGCCAGATGCCTTCGTTGACCGCTTCGCTGAAGGCGCCGTACACCACCAGCAGGATCGAACCCTGGTCGACGAACTTCAGCCAGGATTTATTGCGGCCAACCCATTCGCCGATCCAACGACGGGCGATCTGCCCGGCGATGAACGGCCACAGCAATTGCACGCTGATTTTCAGGATCGCGTCGACGGTAGACCCACCCTCGCCGTGTACGTTGAGCAGCAGCGTCACCAGCAACGGCGTAAGGAAGATCCCGAACAGGCTGGACGCCGCCGCACTGCAAATCGCCGCCGGGATATTGCCCCGCGCCAGGGAGGTGAAGGCAATCGCCGATTGCACCGTGGCCGGCAAGGCACAGAGGTAAAGCATGCCCATGTACAGGTCTTTACCAATCAGCGGCGACAGCAGCGGCTTGAGCGCCAGGCCCAGCAGTGGAAACAGCACAAAGGTCAGGCTGAACACCAGCAGATGCAGGCGCCAGTGGCCGGCACCGGCGACGATGGCCTGGCGCGACAGCTTGGCGCCGTGCAGGAAGAACAGCAACGCAATCGCCAGGTTGGTGACCCAGCCGAAGGCCACGGCAGTCTGGCCGCTGGCGGGCAGCAGGGAAGCGAGGATCACCGTGGCGATCAGGGTCAGGGTGAAGTTGTCAGGCAGAAAACGGGGGCGAGTCATAAGCAGGATCTTCCGGGGGTTGCCAAGAGCGTCGTCGCGACTCTAACGTAACGCCTTGTTACCGACTAACGCCAATGAGCCACTAAATGCCGCCTAAAGGACATGACAAGACCGTCCGCCGCAGTGTGCCTGGGCTTTCCAGCCTGCCGCGGCCGGTGTACGGGCGCACCGAATCCTTGCCCAATCGTGCGCTGACCCGCCGGCACAGCCACCCGTGGGTGCAATTGTCCTACGCGATTTCCGGGGTGCTGGAGATCCAGACCAGCGTCGGCCGCTTCGTCGCACCGCCTCAGCGTGCGGTGTGGATCCCGGCAGGTGTGCCGCACCGCGTGTTCAGTTCGCCCCACACGGAAATGCGCAGCTTGTACCTGGATTGCAGCGTCACCGCCTGGGCGGTCGAACGCTGTCATGTGCTGGAGGTGAGCAGTTTGCTGCGGGAATTGATCCGCAGCTTCAGCGAACTTCCGGTGGAGTATGCCGAGGATGGGCCGGATGGGCGCTTGGCCCAGGTGGTGCTGGACCAACTGGCGGCGGCGCCTCAGGTGGACCTGATGCTACCACTGCCCCTGGACCCGCGTTTGCGCCACATCTACCGCAGCTTGAACCTGCGCCCGGAACAGCAAACCACATTGAGTCAGTGGAGCCAGAAGCTGGGCGTGAGCGAGAAGACCCTCAGCCGGTTGTTTCTGAGTGATACCGGGCTGACCTTTCGGGCGTGGCGCCAGCGTTTGCGATTGCTGACTGCCCTGCCCGCCCTGGAGCAGGGCGAGCGCGTGACGGATGTGGCGCTGGCCTGTGGGTATGAATCCACCTCGGCGTTTATCAATGCGTTTCGCCAGCAGTTCGAGGCGACGCCAGGGGAGTTCTTCCGCTAGGCAGGCCTTCGCCACAATTGCCTGGCGCCACAGCTATTCGCCATGCCCGCCGTGGCACGCCCTTCGCGGATATCAGCTGCCATCGCCACCATGGGCTTCTTCGAAGAAGTAGTCTTTCCAACTGGCAGCCTTGTTTTTCAGCACCCCCAGCGCTTGCAATTTCTCGGCATAGAGGTAGGTGCGCTGCGGCACGATGGTGAAGTCGATTTCCGGGTCCTGGACGATCTGCTCCACCAGGTCCAACGGCAGTTTCGACTGTTCTACGCGGATGTATGCCTTGGCCGCAGCCGGTTTGTCGGCCTTTATGATCTTCTCGGCCTCGGCCAGCGCGTCATAGAACGCCTTGTAAGTCTTGGGGTTTTCGTCATGAAATTTCTGCGTGGTGTAGAGCACGTTGAACGTCGCCGGACCGCCCAGGATGTCGTAGGAACTGAGCACCCTGTGCACATTCGGATTGAGCAATTCCTGATACTGGAACGGCGGGCTGGAGAAGTGTGAGTTGATCTCCGAACCGCCGGCAATCAACGCGGCGGTCGCGTCGGGGTGCGCCAGGCTGATGGAGATGTCGTCGAATTTCTTGTAGTGGGCATCGCCGAACTGCTTGGCGGTCTCGATCTGCAGCGTGCGCGACTGGAAGCCCACGCCGGCGGCTGGCACGGCAATGCGGTCGTTTTCGGTGAAATCCTTGAGGGTCTTCACGTTGGGGTTGTTGGTCAGCAGGTAGTTGGGCATCGAGCCGAGGGAGGCGATGGCCTTGACGTTCTGCTTGCCCTTGGTGCGATCCCACAGGGTCAGCATCGGCGGCACACCGGCAGAGACCACATCCAGCGCACCGGCCAGCAGCGACTCGTTCATCGCGGTGGCGCCGGAAATGCTGCTCCACTCCACCTTGATGTCCAGGCCCTGTTCCTTGCCGTGCTTTTCGATCAGGTTCTGGTCGCGCACCACGTCGAGGATCAGGTAGCCGATGCCGAATTGCTGGGCGATGCTGATCTTGCCTTCGGCCTGGGCGCCGATACTGATCAACGCTGTCGCAACCGCCAGCAGGGCCAGGGAAGAACGCTTGAAAGTCATAGGAGTCTGCCGCGTTTTTAAAAAGGTGATGGAGCCTAGCGGCGATTTTTAAGACAGGAAAAGAATATCGGGATCTATTGTTATGCAAATCACCCACAAACACCCGCTCGGCTGGTATTGTGCCGCGCTTTGAAAAACTGCCGAACCTGCGAGGAAATGGACGTTGAACACTGACGAAAAAATGACCGGGGACCTGTTCGAGGTGGATAAGCGCCTGTCACTCAAACCCGTGGTGGACTTCAACGCCTACCTGCGCAGCGCCTTCGGCGACGGCCCGTGCAGCTGCATCCGCTGCACGACCAGCCAAGGTGATGAAACCGGCTATGAGTTCCAGCACACCTTCACCTTCGACGGCAAACCCACCCAACGCCGCTTCGCATCCACGGCGGGCAGCGATGTGCTGCAGGCGCTGAAGAAAGCCTGGTTGTCGTACACCAAGGCCGAGTTGCCGTTGAGCGGTGTACTGGCGCTGGACACCGTGAAGGAGTTTGTTGAACCGCAACTGCATAAACGCCTGGCACCGCTGTTTTTGGCCAGTGGGTTGGTCAAGGAGGTAGAGGGCGCGTTGCAGGTTCAGCCGCAGGCGGCGTAAGCGTTTTCCACCTCGGTGGTATGAATACGCAGCACTTTAGCCACAACTTGCTGCACGGTCTTGGACCTGCTGATGAATGCAGCCCAACCACCGAACACAAAAAACGGCACGCAAGCGTGCCGTTCTTCTTTGCCACTCGACGTAATTACTTACGCGCCGCCTCCCACTGCTTGAGCAGGTCGTTGTAGTTCACGGTCTCGCCTTTCGGCTTCTCATTGGCCAGTTTCGGCTTCGGCGCGCCCGGCTGGTCGAACCAGTATTGCGCGTCACGCTCGGGGTTCATTTTCGGGCCGCACACCGGTTGCACCTTGGAGCGTTCCAGGCGCGTCATGATGGCGTCCTGTTCCTTGGCCAGGTTGTCCAACGCCTGTTGCGGGGTTTTCTCGCCGCTGGCGGCGGCGGCGATGTTGCTCCACCACAGTTGTGCCAGGCGTGGGTAGTCCGGCACGTTGGTGCCGGTCGGCGACCATTCGGTTCGGGCCGGGCTGCGATAGAACTCCACCAGGCCACCCAGTTTCGGTGCCATGTCGGTCATGGCCTGGGAGTTGATGTCGGACTCACGAATCGGTGTCAGACCAACGATGGTTTTCTTCAGCGACACGGTTTTCGAGGTCACGAACTGCGCGTAAAGCCAGGCCGCAAGCTTCTGTTTCTCAGGCGTCGACTTGAGGAACGTCCAGGAGCCCACGTCCTGATAGCCCTTCTTCATACCCTTTTCCCAGTACGGTCCGACGGGCGATGGCGCCATGCGCCATTTCGGCGTGCCGTCGGCATTCACCACAGGCAAGCCTGGCTTGACCATGTCGGCGGTAAACGCGGTGTACCAGAAGATCTGCTGGGCGATGTTGCCTTGGGACGGCACTGGGCCGGATTCGGAGAAGGTCATGCCCGCCGCTTCCGGTGGCGCATAGGCTTTCATCCAGTCCACGTATTTCTGGGTGGCATACACGGCGGCCGGGCCGTTGGTGTCGCCGCCACGGGTAACGCTGGAACCGACCGGGTGGCAGTCCTCCACGCGAATGCCCCACTCGTCCACCGGCAAGCCGTTGGGCAGCCCCTTGTCGCCGCCACCGGCCATGGAGAACCAGGCATCGGTGAAGCGCCAGCCGAGGGACGGGTCTTTCTTGCCGTAGTCCATGTGCCCATACACGCGCTTGCCGTCGATATCCTTGACGTCTTCGCTGAAGAACTTGGCGATGTCTTCATAGGCCGACCAGTTCACTGGCACGCCGAGGTCATAGCCGTATTTTTCCTTGAATTTGGCTTTCAGCTCCGGACGCTCGAACCAGTCGGCGCGGAACCAGTACAGGTTGGCGAATTGTTGGTCGGGCAATTGGTAGATCTTGCCGTCGGGCGCGGTGGTGAAGGAGATGCCGATAAAGTCCTTGATATCCAGGGTCGGCGAGGTGAAGTCCTTGCCTTCGTTGGCCATCAGGTCAGTGATGGATTCGGTCTTGCCGTAGCGAAAGTGTGTACCGATCAGGTCCGAGTCGTTGACCCAGCCGTCATAGATGTTCTTGTCGGACTGCATCTGAGTTTGCAGCTTCTCCACCACGTCGCCCTCCTGCAGCAGGTCGTGGGTCAGCTTGATGCCGGTGATTTCGCTGAAGGCTTTGGCCAGCACCTTGGACTCGTACTCGTGGGTGGTGAGGGTTTCCGACACCACGTTGATCTTCATCCCACGGAACGGTTCCGCAGCCTTGATAAACCACTTGAGCTCTTCAAGCTGCTGTTCAGCCGTGAGGGTGGACGGCTTGAACTCGCTGCCGATCCATTTTTTTGCAGCATCTTCGTACGCATCGGCCCAGGCCGAGGCGCTCAAACCACTGAGGGCCAGTACGGCGGCCAATGAAATGCTATGTCGCAGCTTATTGTTCTTATTCAACATAGAGACCTCCAGGTTGTTTATTCATAAGGGCACTAGCCCCAACGCATCACACTCAACAGCCATACCAGGGAGAGCGCGGACGCCACCCAGATGCTCCAGTCGGTAACGCCGATGACCAGCAAATGCAGGTAGGCGCTGCCGAGAAGACCGATAAACAAACGATCACCACGGGTGGTGCTGATCGGTAAGAACCCACGCCGGGGAATACTCGGAGAACGCAGCTCCCAAGTGGTCATGCCCGCCAGGATCAGGGCTATGGCACCAAAAAACAGCGCGGTGGGGGTGGTCCAGGCCATCCATTCCATCATCGACTCCTCAGACCCGGCCCAGGGCAAAGCCCTTGGCCACGTGGTTGCGAACAAACCAGATCACCAGCATGCCGGGAAGGATAGTCAACACCCCCGCCGCCGCCAGCACGCCCCAATCGATACCCGACGCCGACACCGTGCGGGTCATCACCGCCGCGATGGGCTTGGCATTGACCGAGGTCAGGGTGCGCGCCAGCAACAGTTCGACCCAGGAGAACATGAAGCAGAAAAACGCGGTGACACCGATGCCGGAGCCGATCAACGGGATAAAAATCTTCACGAAGAACTTAGGAAACGAGTAGCCGTCGATGTAGGCGGTTTCGTCGATTTCCTTGGGCACGCCGGACATGAAGCCTTCAAGGATCCACACCGCCAACGGCACGTTGAACAGGCAGTGCGCCAGCGCCACCGCGATGTGCGTGTCGAACAGCCCGATGGACGAATACAGCTGGAAGAACGGCAGCAGGAACACCGCCGGTGGCGCCATGCGGTTGGTCAGCAACCAGAAGAACAGATGCTTGTCGCCCAGGAAGCGGTAGCGCGAAAACGCATAGGCCGCCGGCAGCGCCACGCTCAGGGAGATCACCGTGTTCAGGCTTACGTAGTACAGCGAGTTGAGGTAGCCGGTGTACCAACTCGGGTCGGTGAAGATCACCTTGTAGTTGGCCAGGGTGAAATCCTGCGGAAACAGCGTCAACCCGCCGAGGATTTCGGTGTTGCTCTTGAAGGACATGTTCAGCAGCCAGTAGATCGGCACCAGCAGGAACAGGATGTAGATCAGCAGCGGAATAACCTTGCGCTTACTCATGTTGGCGGCCTCAGCGGTTGGCGTCGGAGTGGGTCATGGCGGTGTAGAACAGCCAGGACACCAACAGGATGATCAGGAAATACACCAGCGAGAATGCCGCCGCCGGGCCCAGGTCGAATTGGCCTACAGCCATCTGGGTCAGCGTCTGACTCAGGAACGTAGTAGCGTTACCCGGACCGCCGCCGGTGAGGACGAAAGGCTCGGTGTAGATCATGAAGCTGTCCATAAAGCGCAGCATCACCGCGATCAGCAGCACGCTTTTCATCTTCGGCAACTGGATATGTCGGAACACCGCCCAGGGCGATGCGCGATCAATCCGCGCAGCCTGGTAGTACACGTCCGGAATCGCGCGCAGTCCGGAGTAGCAGAGCAGCGCCACCAGGGAAGTCCAGTGCCATACGTCCATCACCAGCACCGTTACCCAGGCGTCCATGGTGTTGGCGGCGTAGTTATAACTGATGCCCAGGGCGTTGAGGCTGTAACCCAGCAGGCCGATATCGGCGCGACCGAAGATCTGCCAGATTGTCCCTACCACGTTCCATGGGATCAGCAGCGGGATGGCGAGGATGATCAGCACCAGCGAAGACCAGCGGCCCTTGGTCGGCATGGTCAGGGCGATGGCGATGCCCAACGGGATTTCGATCAGCAACACGCAGGCCGAGTAAATGAACTGACGCAGCAGCGAATCGTGCAGGCGTGGGTCAAGCAGCACCTGCTTATACCAGTCGGCACCGACGAAGTAGCGACTGGACTGGTCGAAGATGTCCTGCACCGAGTAGTTGACCACGGTCATCATCGGGATCACCGCACTGAATGCCACCAGCAGGAACACTGGCAGCACCAGCCACCAGGCCTTGTTGTTTTGCACCTTGTTCATGGCTGCACCTCCAGCAGGTAATCGTCGGCGTACACCATCAACCACTGCGCGGGAAAGCTGATGGAGGCCTTGCCTTCGGGCACGGGTTTGTCTTCGGCCAGGCGTACCTTGAGCAACGCGCCGTTGAGGTTGAGGGTAATAATCTTGTAGGTGCCGAGGTCTTCGAGATGAGTGATATCGGCCTGCAGGGCGTCAGGGTTGTACTCGTCCCACACGTGGATGAATTCCGGGCGGATACCGACCTGCAGCTTTTTGTACTCGGTGTTGGCAATACGTTGCTGCAAGGCCGCTGGCAATGGCAGGTGGGTGTCGGCAAACCGCACCCCGCCCGCCTCGGCTTGCACCTCGATCAGATTCATCCCAGGGCTGCCGATGAAATAGCCGACAAAAGTATGGCTGGGCCGTTCGAACAGATCGCGGGGTGTGCCGAATTGCACGATCTGGCCGCCGTACATCACCGCGATCTTGTCGGCGAAGGTCGAGGCCTCCAACTGATCGTGGGTGACGTAGACCATGGTGATGTTGAACTGCTCGTGGATCTGCTTGAGTTTGCGTCGCAGTTTCCACTTGAGGTGCGGATCGATCACCGTCAACGGTTCATCGAACAGGATTGCCGACACGTCGTCACGCACCAGGCCACGGCCCATGGAGACTTTCTGTTTCTCGTCGGCGGTGAGGTTGCGGGCCTTCTTGGTCAGCAGGTTCTGCAGGTCGAGAACTTCGGCAATTTCCTGCACCTTGCTGTGGATTTTTGCCTCGGCCATGCCCTGGTTGCGCAGCGGGAACGCGAGGTTGTCGAACACCGTCATGGTGTCGTACACCACCGGGAACTGAAACACCTGGGCGATGTTGCGTTTTTCCGGGGTGAGGTCATTGACCACTTTGCTGTCAAACAGCACCTGGCCTTCGGACGGGCGGAGCAGGCCGGAGATGATGTTGAGCAGGGTCGACTTGCCGCAGCCCGACGGCCCAAGCAAGGCGTAGGCCCCACCCTGCTCCCACACATGGTTCATTTCCCGAATGGCGTAGTCCTCAGGACCGCTCGGCGTAGGGCTGTAGCTATGCGCCAGGTTCTGCAAATGGATCTCGGCCATCAGGCAACCCTCGCAACACGGCGCCCGGGGGCCTGGACCAAACGGCCCTGCCCATCGAACACAAACAGTTTATGGGTGGGGATATACACGCGGATCGGCGCGTCGACGTCGTATTCGTGGACCCCCGGCAGGTGCAGTACCAGCAGGAAATGTTCGCTGCGCACATGCAGGAAGGTTTCCGAACCACTGATCTCCGCGACTTCCACGGTGACCGCCAGCTCCAGATCGTCATCGTTGCTTGGCACCAGGCTGATATGGCTGGGGCGTACGCCAAAACGGAATTCGCCTTCGCCAATCGGGCGCAGATCGACGTTCAGCGGGAAGTGCACGAAATTGGCAAAGCTCACCTCATTGCCGCTGATACGCCCCGGCATCAGGTTGATCGGCGGCTCGGAAAACAGCTCGGCCGCCAGCACGGTCTGCGGCTGGTGATAGACCTCGGCAGCCTTGCCGCTCTGAATCACCCGGCCTTCGTGAAGAATGGTGGTGGTGCCGCCCAGGGCCAACGCTTCGTTGGGCTCGGTGGTGGCGTAGATGGCGATGGTGTGGCGCGCGGCGAACAGCTCGCGCATTTCCTGACGCAGTTCTTCGCGCAGTTTGTAGTCCAGGTTCACCAGTGGTTCGTCGAACAGGATCAGCTCGGCGTCCTTGACCAGTGCGCGCGCCATGGCCGTGCGCTGCTGCTGGCCACCGGAGAGTTCCAGCGGGTGACGCTGGAGGAATTTCTCGATGCGCAGCATCTTCGCGGTTTCCAGCACTTTGCTCTGGATCAGCTCATTGGACACACCGGCCTGGCGCAACGGCGAGGCGATGTTCTCGAACACCGTCATGGTCGGGTAGTTGATGAACTGCTGGTAGACCATCGACACGTTGCGCAGGCGCACCGGCTTTTGCGTGACATCCACACCGTTCATCAGGATGCGACCGCTGTTGGGCTTATCCAAGCCGGCCATCAGGCGCATCAGGCTGGTCTTGCCGGACAGGGTGCGACCGAGCAAGACGTTAAAGGAACCGGCTTCGAAACGCAGGGTGGCGTCGTCGATCCAGGTCTGGCCTTCGACAACGCGGGAGACATGTTCCAGGGTCAATGACATGACACGACCTTTTTTATTATTGGAATGAATCTGGCCAGCTGTCAGAGCGAGTTTCGTGCCAAAACGACAAGTGTTTGATGTGCAAGGAAATGGGGTGAAAGCGATGTTCGAGAGTGAACAATCTGACTGAACAATTGAACAGTTCAGGGGTTGACAATGAACAGTTCTGAACAACACTCTCATGCACAACACAGGGCAACTGTGGGAGCGGTTTTTCCAGGCAGATTGTGCAAGCCCAATAACAATAAAAACGAAGGTCACCCCATGGCCGAACCACTGGCTCACGACACCCTTATCCAGGAATCCTGGCGCCGCTGCCGCGCCTTCGGCCTGGACCACCAGAGCACGCCCAGCTTCGACCAGCTCCCCGCCGAGGGCATCAGTCAACTGCTGGAAAGCCAGCACTCGCTGGTACAGACCACGCATCAGGAAGTGCTGCCCTACTACGAAAACATCCTCAGTAATTCCAACTGCCTGATCATGCTGGCCGACAACCAGGGCCAGGTGCTGACCAGCTGGGGCACCCAGCGATTTATCGACCCCAAGCTGGCCAGAGGCTTCAACCCCGGCGCCAGCTGGATGGAGCGCTCCAGCGGCACCAATGCCATCGGCACCGCGCTGGCCTGTGCCCAGGCGGTGCATATCGAGCACGATGAACACTTCCTCAAGGCCAACCGCTTCATGACCGGCTCGGCGGCGCCGATTTTCGATGCGCAGCGCGAGATCATCGCGGTGCTGGATGTGTCCAGCGACAGCTACCTGCCGCCCTCGCACACCCTGGGCATGGTCAAGATGATGAGCCAGACCGTGGAAAACCGGCTGATCCTCAACCTGTTTCGCGGCGAGCACTTCCAACTGACCTTCAACACCGGCCTGAGCAACCTCGACAGCCAGTGGGCCGGCCTGCTGATCTTCGATGAGAGCGGTCAGGTGCTGTCAGCCAACCGGCGTGCCGACAACCTGCTGGGCATCAGCTTGTCGCGGGTGATGATCGACAGTTTGTTCAAGGTGTCATTGCTGGAGTTGTTGAACCAGCCGGAAGGATTGCCTTTCTCCCTGCAGGCCGCAGGACGCAACCGCTTCCAATGCGTGTTGAGACGCCCCAAGCAGATGCCCGTGCAGGCGCGCGTGTTCACCGAGCCGACGCCACCGACGCCTGCGTCGATTGGCCTCAAGACCCTGCACTTCGGCGATGTACGCGTGGAGAAGGCCGTGCGCCAGGCTGAACGCTTACTGGAAAAGGACATTCCGCTGCTGATCCATGGCGAAACCGGCGTGGGCAAGGAAGTGTTCGTCAAAGCCCTGCACCAGGCCAGTTCGCGCAGCCAGAAGGCGTTTATCGCGGTGAACTGTGCGGCGATTCCCGCCGAGCTGGTGGAATCGGAACTGTTCGGCTATGAAAAAGGCGCCTTCACCGGCGCCAATCAGAAAGGCAGCATCGGCCTGATCCGCAAGGCCGACAAGGGCACGCTGTTTCTCGACGAGATCGGTGATATGCCCCTGCCGACCCAGGCCCGTTTGCTGCGGGTGCTGCAGGAGCGCTGTGTACAGCCGGTGGGCAGCAGCGAGCTGTTCCCGGTAGATCTGCGAATCATCTCGGCCACCAACCGTGCACTGCGCGAGCTGGTGCAGGCCGGACGTTTTCGTGAGGATTTGTACTACCGCATCGGCGGCTTGACCTTGGAACTGCCGCCGTTGCGCGAACGTACCGATAAGCAGGCACTGTTCCAACAACTGTGGCAGCAACACCGCGAGCCGACTCAATGGGCAGGCCTCAGCGCCGAAGTGCTGGCGTTATTCGAACAGCACCCGTGGCCGGGGAATCTGCGTCAGGTGAGCAGCGTGTTGCAGGTGGCGCTGGCCATGGCTGAGGAACAGCCGATCCGCGCGGAACACCTGCCAGATGATTTTTTTGTGGACTTGAAGGTAGATCCACCGCTGCCCGCCAGTGAATACCTGGATGACAGCATCGATCTGAACCAGCGTTTGAAGGCGGCAGGCGGGAACATCTCCCACCTGGCGCGGGAGCTGGGGGTGAGCCGCAACACCTTGTACAAACGCCTGCGCCAGCACGAAGGCTAACGCGGCTTGACCACCACCAGCAGGTCGGTGAAGTACTCCACCTGGATCGGCAGGTTGTCCGCCAGTGACGACAGCGCCGCCGCCGTATCATCCAGCTTGAACACACCGGACACCCGCAGGTCCTGCAACGCCTGAGGGTCGAAGCGCAGCATGCCATGGCGGTAGCTGGCGAGGGTTTGCAGCACGTCGCTCAGGGGTTGATCGTTGACCTTGAGCAGGCCACGGGTCCAGGCGTCCGGGTCGCTGTTGCCGATGGCTTGCGGCGGCTGGGCGCGGCCGTGATCGAGGACCGAACGCTGGCCGGCGGTGACGTTGACGCCGTCGCGGGTGGCGCCTTTGACCGCGACGCTGGACTCGATCACCGTGACCACCGTGGTGCCATCCGCTGCACGTTTGACCAGATAACGCGTGCCCAATGCCGTGGCCGTACCTTGGTCGGTACGCACCACGAACGGCCGTTGCGCATCCTTGGCCACGTCCACCCAGAGTTCGCCTTGCAGCAACTCGATGACCCGTTGATGGCCGTCGAATTTCACGTCGACCGCCGAATTGCTGTTGAGCTGCAACTGGCTGCCGTCTTCGAGGGCGATCTGCCGGCGCTCGCCGACGCCGGTGCGCTGGTCGGCCATCCAGACCGGCAGGTGTTGCAGGCCCAGCCAGCCGCACAGGACCACGCCGAGCAAGCCCACCGCTTGCGCACCTCGCGCACGTCGCGGGGCGAATGCGCGGTTCAAGGCAATGCGTGCGGGCTTGGCCGGCAGCGTGTCGAGGCTGCCCCATACTGCGCCCATGCGTTCGATGGCCACAGCGTGCCGCGGGTCGGCCTGGCGCCAGGTGTTGAATGCCTGGTGGTCGGCCTCGGTGACGTTTTCGTCATGCAGGCGGGTCAGCCACTGCGCCGCTTGTTGGATGATCTGTTCGGAACTCATGCCAGCGGGTCTGCCGGGTGCAGGCTGTGGTAGCAGTGAACCAAGGCACTGGAGATGTAGTTTTTGACGGTGCTGGCAGACACGTCCAGGCGTGTGGCGATTTCGCTGTAGGTCAGCCCGTCGAGGCGGCTCAGCAGGAACGCTTCGCGCGCCTTGGCAGGCAGCCCGGCAAGCATCTCCGCAATACGTTCCAGGGCTTGCAGCGCGACATGAATCGCGGCCGGGTCGGGCATGCCAGCGTCCTCGCACTGGATCACCAGGGCTTCCATGTAGGCTTTTTCGATGCGACGACGACGGGCGCCGTCGATCAGCAACCGCCCTGCCGTGGTGGCCAGGAACGCGCGGGGCTCTTTGATCTGTTGAGGTTCGGCCAGCATCAAGACGCGGATGAAGGCGTCATGGGCGAGGTCCGCTGCATGCTGGGAACACCCGAGTTTCTTTCGCAGCCAGCCGTGCAACCAGCCGTGGTGCTCGCTGTACATCGCCGTAAGGGTCTGCTGCCGGACGGAGTCGCCTGGCGCGGCCGGAATGTCGTGCATGCGCAAAAAGATCTCAAATGGGAATAATTGCCAATTGCGCAGACAATGCCAGTAAAACAGGGTTTGGGCAAGGGGCTCAGCGCCAGCTCCACGACACACCGGTGTAGATGCCACGGCCATCCGCCGGCGTGGAACGCGCTACATCCAGGCCTTTATCGTCGTATCCCGGCGTGACGGTGTTGGCGTAACGCCGGTTGGTGAGATTGCGCAGGTCGACCCAGGCTTGCCAATCCTGCCGGGGCGCGTCGTAGCCGAAGGTGGCACCGAGCACCGTGTAGGACGCGGCGTAGTAGGAGTTGGCGTAGTCCACTGCCACTCTTGATGAATGCTCGGTGTTAAGGCTGGTGTAGAAACCGGTCGGATGGCTGTAGCGCACCTGCGCCTGATAGTAGTGCTTGGGGATGCCCGGCAGGGCGTTGTCGCCAAAGCGGTCGTCATCACGGTAGTGGAAGTCGCTGAAGGTGTAGGCCTGGCGCAGAGTGAGCTGGCCGTTATGGCCGCCTTCCCACAACGGGCTGAGCAGGCTCAGTTCCACGCCCTGGTGCACAGTGGGGCTGGCGTTGGATTCTGCGACGATGGCATTGCGGGTGGCGGTTTGCGCCTGGGTTTCCACCGTGAGCAATTCGTGGCGCACTTCAGAGCGGTACAGCGCCAGGTCCCACTGACCGAACCATTGCTCGCCGCGACCGCCGATTTCCAGGGTGGTGGCGGTCTGGTTTTTCAGGCTCACGCCTTCACGCTGAAGGCCGGTGGCCGGGCCGCTGTCTTTGGGGAAGTATTTGTTCGAACCCCAAATCATCGACCACGCATGCGGCGGCTCGACCGATCGGCTCAGGTTGCCGTACACCTGCAGGTGCGGGGTGAAGTCGTACCGCAGGCCGATACGCGGAGCGTAGTCCCAGTCGTGCTGGCTGAGCGGCGCCTGGCCTTCGGGATAGGTGACCTGGGTTTCGCGACGGGTGTAGATCGCCGCCAGGCCGGTGGTCAGCCATAGGTCGGGAATCAGTTCCAGATCGTTGCCGATGTGCAACACGGTGTCGGAGCCCAGGTAGCTGTAGTCACGGGTCTTGGTGCCGGGCGCGTAGCCAGCGGTATTACCGGCAGGCGTGCGCACATATTCCGAGGCGCCGTTGTTGGGCATCGCCTGGGTGGTGCGCAGGCCGACGGTGGTGTTGCTGTCGTGGCCAAACAGCGTGTCCTGACGGATGTAGTTGAGGGTGCTGCTGATATCGGTGTAGGCGACTTTAAGGCGGTTGGTGCCTTCACGCAGGTCCATCGGGTAATCGTGGTACGCCAGGCCGACTTCGACGCGGGCATTATCGTCCAGCTGCAAGGTGGTCTTGTTGGCGATCCAGGTCGAGCCCGGCTGCAGGCGCTTGGAGTCACGGGCGGCGTTGAGGCTGGCGGCCGCGCGCGGGTCGTGGCTGATCTGGTATCGCGTGAGTTTGCCCGGCGTGTCGTTGGTGGTTTCGCGGTAGCGGAAATAGAAGCGGGTTTCCAGGTCCGGGTTGAAGCGGTAACCGAAGTTGGCGGCCACACCTTTGCTAGTTGCTGCGCTCTGGTGCTGGTAGCCGTCGGATTCGGAATCGGTGAGGCTGATGTAATAGTCGGCATCCCCCAGCACCTGGCCGGAACTGATCTCACGCTGGGCGTAGCCTTTGCTGCCCGCTTCATAGCGCAGTTGCAGCTTGGGCGCATCGTAGCCCGTGCGGGTCACGTAGTTGACGGCGCCGCCTAGGGCCAACGCGCCCTGGTCAAAACCGTTGGCGCCGCGCAGCACTTCTACCCGGCTTTGCCACAACGGGTCTTTCAGCTCGTAAGGGGTGCCGCCAGGACCGGTCAACGGCAGGCCGTCGAACATTTCGTACAGGCCGGAGGCGTGGGACCCGGGGCTGCGGTTCAGGCCCGAACCGCGAATCGAGAGCTTCACCCCTTCGTTGTTAGCCGCCTTGGCGTACACCCCGGCCTGGTACTTGAATACGTCTTCGTTGGTACTCACCCGCCCCTGCTGCACGCTATCCATGTCGATGTAGTTGGTGCCACCGGGCACGCTCTTGATCTGCGCCTCGGCCACTTCACCAGCGCTGGCTTCGCTGCTGGTGACTTCGACCGGGGCCAATTGCAGGTCTTCGGCGTGCACCAGCGAGCTTAACGTCAGGGCGGCAAACAGGAACGGAGGGTGGCGCAACAGCATCGGGCAGGTCCTTGGAGTTCGGGGGGCACGTGGTGGGAAGGCTGGGACGCACGCCAGGTCACGCCTTATTAACGCTTTGACCTCCTGGGCTGTTTTGCGTGACACAGCTGAAGCTGACCTGGCACATAGGAGGTTCACATCCGTATGGGGCGCGACTCCATCCAGGACGTTGTCGCCTCCCACACAAAATCCTCAGCTGTCGGGGATATTCAGCACCTGCATCAATTCTTCTGCTTCTGATCCCGGAGCCAATCGGAATCCATACATTTCATCCGTGGCCAGTATCCCGCGCAGTGCATCGAGCAATTGCGCCTCGGTGGGCGAGTCACGCAGGAGTTCGTGCGCAGTCAACAACAGTTCGGCGCAGACACCCTGAATACTCGCCGCATCGATCACAGCCAACAAGATAAAGCGCAGGCGTATTTCTCTTTCAGTAGGCCAAACCGTTTTCCGCTTACCCATGGTAAAGGCCTCATATTTCAGAAAAATCCGAGGCTATTGATGACCAAGGGGTGTTTCAAGCAGTGGGCAGCAAGATAGGCCGATTCCTACGCGCAAAAGGGAAGCACCGTACCTTTATGCTGACGTTTCCCTGTTTATTGCACCGGCAGAAAATTCATCAGCAACAAGCTCTGCGCATAGTTCAGGCCAATACGCCGGTAGCGTTCATCGAGCATCTGGGTCAGCAGATCGAGACGCGCGACGATCTTGCCGAACTCCACCGCGAAGCTGAGGTTGCTGCCCTCCTCCGAAATTTCGTTGGAAAACAGCAGCAGCACGCCATTCGCATCCTGACGTTTGCTCAGCAGCCACGTGGCCTTCTCGATATTGCGCGCGGCATTGCTGACGAACTGCGGGTTGATTGAATCGGTGATGTAGAACTCCGTGCGTCCACCGTGGGCGGTCACGATCATGCTGCCGATGGCGTAGATGAAGGCGCCGACCCGGTCGCCTTTGAAATCAGGGCTCAAGGAGTAACTCAGCGCCGCCAGGTCACGACGCTCCCCTAGGGCCGGTAGTGCGCGACGTTGCTCGATGGCCTGGCGAATCTCCCGCGCCGCAGTCACCGCGTCCGGGTAACCCGACTGCCGCCACTGGCTGGGATTACGCAGATAGAGTTTGCTCATCAGTAAATACAGGCTTTGCAGATTGTCGCGCATGCCCAGCGTCGCCATACGATCGACACTGGTCTGGAAGAACTCATCGGGCTTGCCATTGCTGAACTGCTTGACGATATCCTGCCCCTGCTGCTGGCTGCAGCCGCTGGCACAGAGCATTAACAAGGCCGCCAGCAGCAAGGGCTGGCGCATCCGTCGACGATTGAAACAAGGAAACGTGCGATCCATCGGCACCCGATCTGATTCATCCGCCCACGCGGGGATCGGCGGGGCTGGGACAAGGATAGAGCGGAGAAATCCAGAAAAGTGCAGTGACCGGGGGCAGAGAGTTGTAACCAGAGACCGCTGGGCAGATGAATGGGCTTACATTCTGAATAATTCTATTCTGTCTCTATACTTACTGTAACGACTGTAATCAGGGTCACGGCAATGAAACATCCAATTCGTGCGCAAATGGTTGTCCAGATGATTTGCCTGCTTTCGGTGGCGCAGCTTTTTTGCTGAGTTGCGTGTCACGGCTTTAATACTCAGCCGCCCTTGCGGCGGTGGAAGGTATTGCCCACTGCTCACTCTAATCTGGCCCGACATCCAAATGCCGGGCTAGAGCGTGCCGTTACAGCAAGACAGTGGCCAGCATGCCCAAGGCTCCCAGGCAAAACCCGATCATCGCGCCTCGGCCGGGAAACTCCTGGAACAGCGCCCAGATCACGATCGGTTCCAGCAGCAATAACGACGTCACGGAAACCACCGTGACCACCCAGATATCACCGACTGCCAGATAACCCAGCCAATAAGCCCCCAACAGACAAAGTCCTGCGAAGCACATCACCACCACCGGCATGATGAAAGCTTGCCATGAGCCGTCGCTGGCTTGGGCCAGCCTGGCGGTGACTACCTCACTGTAGATTGCACAAAACTCACCGACGACCATCAACCCTAGAGCAGAAACTCCGAGTAATTCTTTGGACATATCAAAAACTCCTTCGTATTCAACGCACTGTTTTTCAACTCCCAGCCGGCGATGCCGCTGCCGAGGGTTTCGTCGCAGATGTACGAAGCAGCCTTGAACAGGCCTGAATTACCGAAGTGCTTTTGCATGCTCATGTCCTTCAAAAGGGGGTGAGTCTCAGCGACCGGATAGGGCGCTCGGCCCGATCATACGTTTGACCAGGTGTTGTGAACACCCCGGGCAAACAGCCCCCGTGATGCAGGACATCAAAAAATCACCGCACGTCTCGCCGCCACTCGCCGTGTTCGGGCTATGATCAGCCCCTATGAATCAGACGCCTGACTGCCAATGCCCATTGACCTGGAAGCCCTCTATCCCAAACTGATCCACCTGATGCTGGATACGGTCTTCGTCGTCGACGGCGATAACCAGATTGTCTTCGTGAGCGATGCCTGTGAGGCACTGCTCGGCTACAGCGCCAATGAGCTGGTGGGTACCCTGATCACTCACTACATGCACCCTGAAGACCTGGCACGCACTCGCGCCTCCATTATCCGGGTCATGAACGGCCAACCCCATGTCGACTTCCGCAACCGTTATATCCGCAAGGATGGCAGCGTCGTACATATCCTGTGGGCGGCGTTCTGGTCCGAAGAGGTCGGGGCGCGGATCGGCGTCGCACGGGACGTGACCGCACTCACCCAGGCCGAGGAAGAACTACGCTTCCTCGCCCATCATGACCCGCTGACGGCCCTCACCAACCGGTCGCTGTTCAATGCTCGGCTGGACGACGCCCTGAAGGCCGCACAGCTTCATAACCAGATCCTGGCGCTGCTGTTCCTGGACATCAATGACTTCAAGGGCATCAACGATGTGCATGGCCATGCCATGGGCGATCGCGTGCTCTGTGTGATTGCCCGACGACTGGAGCGCTGCGTGCGCGAGAGCGACCTGGTGGCCCGGATGGGCGGGGATGAGTTCACGGTGTTGATTACGGATATCCAGTCGCAGGATGCGGTGGCCGGCAAGGTGGCGCAGATACTTGCAGTCATGGCTGAGCCACTGGGTGCCGAGTTTGGCGGGGTTAAGATGCCGTCCTGCAGTGTTGGCGTGGCGTTTTACCCGGCGGATGGAGAGGATGCAGATACGCTGTTGAGTCATGCGGATGGGGAGATGTATCGGGTGAAAAGGCAGCGGTGGAACTAATCAACAGCCGGGCTGGCGATGGTTTTACCTAACCTGCCTGGCTCGAAAACCAATCAAGTCGCGGGCAAGTATCAAGGTGTGCAAATGATTGACCTCCTCCCGCGGCCCCTTCCACTGCAAATAGCGTCATCGCGGCACACACTCTAAGAATCGCCTGATTTTCTCAGCCGTAGTTGATCGATAGGGTGCTCGTCCATCTTGCCTCTATCATGGCCGTGAACAAAATGTGTGTTTCAGAAAAACAACGCCGACTGCGTGCACTGCTGAGTACCGCCGCCGCGGTTATGTCTGCTTATTCAGCGGATACGATGGCCGCGAGTTGCAATTTCACCCAGGGTGAAACGTTCACGGCTAACTACGCCGCCGCGCCAATTACCTTGACGGTCCCTCGAGATACGCCCGCAGGCACGGTGGTGTACGAAGAAACCATCACAGCACCGAAGCAGGGTTTTAACTGCACTGTATCGTCACCCTTTATCTTTAGTCTGAACCCGACATTTGGTAGCGTTAAGACTGGTACTACTTTCCCCCTGGGTAAAACAGGGCTGTCAATGAAAATCAAGACCTCACAAAATGGCTATTTAAGTGCAGACAGGGTTATGTCCGGGAATTACCTGGACCCAAGCAGGACGTACACCCTTGAAATTACTAAATCAGGTGAACTGTCATCGAAAAATGAGGTTCCCGCAGGCAACCTGGGAGCGCATCGGTACGGCGATATTGATCTTGTGAAGGTTAACCTGACCAACCCAATCATCTTGAACGCTGCATCCTGCGAGACCCCAGATGTTTCTGTTCAAATGGGAGATGACTATTACCTTGATGAATTCAGCAAGATTGGTGATACGTCACAAAGCGTTCGATTCAACATTGGTCTTAACCAATGCCAGACAGGTATCCAGAAGGTCACCTATGCCCTTAAAGCCACTTCTCAAGTGATTGATCAGCAACAAGGCATCGTAGCGTTGAACGCCAGTTCGACCGCAAAAGGCATCGGCCTGAAACTGATGGACGACACCGGTAAACCTATTGTCCTGGGTACTACCTACCCATTCAATGGCTTCAGTACCACAGGCACAAGCTTCAAAATCCCTCTTTCTGCGGCTTATTACCGCCTGGCTGACGGCGAACTGAAGGCCGGCACTGCCAACGCGTCGGTTACCTTTGTAATGAACTATCTGTAGCACGCTGAGTGTCGGCATTGGCTGTGTTAAAACGCCGCCAGCACCGCCTAAAAGTTAATGCCCCGACAAGTCGAGGCATTAACTTTTGTGGTCTTGGATACGTCAACAGGGTTTTTAAGCCTTACGGCCCCCACCTGACCTCTCTAGACCAGAAACCACTCGCAGCGGGTTCGCCTGAATTATTTGGCTTGGCGAAGCACAAGCTCCGACAGCCGGGTTTTCACGCGGAAGCAGAACTCACGAATTTGAAATTGATACGCGGGCATAACCATATAGTTCAAATCGGAACCCAACGAGTCCTTGATTTCCATATATTTAGCCGTCTTGGCAGCAATGGCTTGGTATTCCGCCTCGTATTTAACGTAGGACGCTTTGTTGTAAACCTTTAAGACATCCAGCTCTTTACGGCATTGCTCAGCGCGATTCTGGTTTAAGTCTGTTTCTGATTCCGGCTGAGCGGACTCTGGAGAGGCGTGGGCCGCCGCGTTAGCAGGTGCAGCCTCATATCGCACAGTCCAATTGGGTGGTGACGAAGGTGCGACTTCAGGTGGTGCTTCATGGACGACGGCGGGAGGTGGAGTCACTTCAGGTTTTTTTTCTGGAGTTTTCGTAGCGCATCCCGCGAGGGCAAGTCCTACCACTACAACGATGCCACACATTTTATCCATCGGGTTCACCAAGAGGTCATTATGGTTGGCTGAGTCGTTAGGTTCTGGGTAAAAGCAATAACCCACTCAATCTTCGAGTGTAAATTCTCTACCAGACTCAAGGCGCTCAGCCTCTCTTCCTTGAGCGCACAGACGGACAATAGTAGTAAAAAAACAAAGAGATGACGAGTAAAAGCTGATCTTCCACCACCTAATCCCAGAAACACAAAAGCCCCGCAATCGCGGGGCTTTTGTTTGAATCTTGGCGGGAAACCAGGGATTCGAACCCTGGAGACGCTATTAACGTCCGCCGGTTTTCAAGACTGCCGAGTTAACGATTAAAATCAATACGTTAGCTGTGCATCGTTTCCGCACTTGGACGCTTTTTGCTTTCCTGTAAGCCCCGCAGATCAAAGGGCGCATGCACAGTTGCGGAAATGATTTACCCTCTCTCCGGCGTTCTGCCGACTCAAATCAAATACCCTATTTCATCGCCTGCTACGCTGTTCAATCTACGGAGGAACAGCTATGCCCAATTCAGACCTACTCCCTTCCCTGCTCTCAAAACTGTACGAAAACCAGCTGGCCCTTGAGGCTTCCATCATGGAGCTATCGAACTGGGTTGAGCAGCGTGGCTCCGCCGAGGTCGCAGAAAATATCCGGGGTGCGCTGTACACCATCGACGGCAACGAAGAGTTCATCAAATTGACGCTCGCAGTTCTCATGGCGCCGGAGTAATTGTTACTTGCAGGCCACCGACCAGAGCTGATCGAGCTTGGTGGTGTAGCTCTGGCTCATCATCTCGCGCCTCATGCCCCAATCGGGGTTCGTAGGCACGCTGGCCGACCTTAGCGTTCCCCTTCCCCATCTATCATTGATCTGATCCAGTACGGTCATCACTCTGGTCGCCTCGGCAGGCTGAGACACCGCGAACAGATCATCCGTGTATTCACCTGGCTGGCACAGGTTGAGCAGCATCACCTCGGCCTTGCTGTAGTTGAATCCTGGCCGGAATATACGGTCTAGCGCATCAACAGCAGCTTTGGTGAGCAGCCGAACGTCATCGGTTGGATACGGCATATCTACCACCACCCCGTTCGCGTACTTCGCCTCGTCCGGATTGAACATGCCAGTGCGGATGCACACGCGGACCTTTTTGCAGAGCGAGTTCTGGGCGCGGAGCTTTTCCGAAGCACGCATCATGTAGGTGGCCACGGCCTCCTTGATAGGCGCCAGGTCGGTCAGCCGCTTGCCGAACATGCGGCTGCAGCAAATCTCCTGCTTCGGCGGATCGGGCTCGTCCAGCTCCAGGCACGAGGTGCCAGCCAGCTCCCGCGCCGTCTTCTCGATCACCACGCTGAATTTTTTCCGGAGCGTCCAGGGATCGGCTTTGGCCAAGTCCATCGCTGATTTGATGCCCAGTGCGTCAAGGTGAAGCTTCATCTTCCGGCCAACACCCCAAACTTCAGATACGTCCGTATTGCGCAGCACCCAATCACGCTTTACTGGGTCAGTAATGTTTACGACTCCGCCGGTCTGAGCCTGCAAGCGTTTAGCCGTATGGTTTGCCAGCTTGGCTAGGGTCTTTGTACTGGCGATGCCGACACCAACGGGAATGCCGGTACAACGAAGTACTTGGGCTCGGATCTGTCTGCCGAGCGCGTCAAGTTCACCGATCCCAGTGAGGTCGGCGAAGGCTTCGTCGATGCTATAGATCTCGACGGCGGGCACCATACTCTCGATCAGCGTCATGACCCGCTCACTCATGTCCCCGTACAGGGCGTAGTTTGACGAAAACGGGACAATGCCGTTCTGCTGGAGCTTGTGCTTAATCTGGAAATACGGTTCGCCCATCTTGATGAAGGGCTTGGCGTCGTAGCTTCGCGCGATGACACAGCCGTCGTTGTTGCTGAGCACCACGATAGGCGTCTTGGCCAGGTCGGGCCGGAACACTCGCTCGCAACTGGCATAGAAGCTGTTGCAGTCGATCAGCGCAAATACCGGCGGATTAGACATGGCTGCGCACAGTGCTGGTGATCACGCCCCAAATTGATAACTCGTCGCCTTCCAGCACGTAGCGCGCCGGGTACTTTGGGTTTTCTGATAGCAAAATCACTTCTTTGCCACGCTTGCAAAGTCGCTTGCACATAGGGTCATTGTTGAGCAACGCCACCACGATATGGCCGTGGGCCGGCTCAATGGATCGGTCCACCACTGCCAGATCACCCTCAAATATTCCGGCGCCTTGCATGCTTTCGCCAGTGATCATCACCAGGTAGACGTGCGGAGCCCTGATGTTGAGTACTTCATCCAGGGAAATATGCTGCTCAATATGATCGGCCGCAGGGGACGGAAAGCCGGCAGGTACGTGAAACGAGCAGAGCGGCAGTTTTGCGCCGCCGCCGGCGATTGGACCCAGGATGTTGAAGCTCATGACAATGCCTTGTGCAAATACTGTACGAATGTACAGTTAACTTTGTACGAGGCTTGCGGTCAATTTCTCTGTAGGGGATTTCGACGGGCGGAGGTGTGGCTATGTGCGGTCGATTCGTGCAGTACGAGGGGATGGCGATCTATATCGAGGAGCTGAGCCCTCAGATCGAGCTGTTCAGTGGCTACGACGCCGAGCCAATAAACCGGTTCAATGTCGCACCGTCGACGCGTGTGCAACTGCTGCACAGCAAAGAGGATGGCTTGCACATTGACGCTGTGCACTGGGGGTGGGCGCCCTTCTGGGCTAAAGGCAAACGGCCTGACCCGATAAATGCTCGGGTAGAAACCGTCACGACTGGTAAATTTTTCAAACAGCTTTGGCCGACTGGCCGTGCGATCGTACCTAGCGAAGGCTGGTATGAGTGGGTCAAAGACCCGGACGACCCGAAAAAGAAGCAGCCATATTTCATTCGGCTCAAAAGCAGAAAACCGATGTTCTTCGGAGCACTTGCCCAAGTACACCTAGGCCTTGACCCGCACGAAGGTGACGGTTTCGTCATCATCACTGCTGCCAGCGATCAGGGCATGGTTGATATTCACGACCGCCGCCCATTGGTTCTTACTCCGGAGCACGCCAACGAATGGCTTGATCCTGATATTTCGCCTGCACGCGCGGAAGAAATCGCAAAGGACCTATGCCAGCCCACTGAAGAGTTTGAGTGGTTCCCTGTTAGCAAGGCTGTGGGCAACGTTAGGAACCAGGGCTCAGAGCTTATTGAACTGGATCTATCCGCTGAAAAA
Organism: Pseudomonas sp. H3_E07; assembly: GCF_054668895.1. Lineage (NCBI taxonomy): Bacteria > Pseudomonadati > Pseudomonadota > Gammaproteobacteria > Pseudomonadales > Pseudomonadaceae > Pseudomonas > Pseudomonas sp. H3_E07. The sequence continues at coordinate 5,306,745 of NZ_CP162795.1, read as the reverse complement.
CCACATGACGAACACGACAGCGGTCACCCAACCAAGGGTAAGTAGAAATGAAAGACCTGCAAGCCGCTTGTCCATAGTGCTCTGTCCAAATCCAAACGCCCTCCATACGACAGCATGTCTAGAGAGTCCTGCCATGTGCTGTGCTTGTAAATGCTCGCTTTTAGCATGGCACGCCCCGGACGTGTCGTAGCCAAAAAAATGTTGAACCGCACATAGCGAGAGCACACTAAATTACTTAGCGCGCAATTATTTAGCACATCTATCATTCCAATACATTTTTTTGCATACCTCGTTTCAGGTATATGCCTGCAAGCTGCAGCTGGAAGTCACTGTGCCGCACGAAAATGCTGCCTGCGTTCGTGATCCTTGAAATTACGTGGAAATGCCACGCTACTAAATCCGGCCCTCGGAGGCCTAAATGAAATTGAGATCCTTGAGTATCGCGCGGCGAGCTTTCGTCTGTTTTGGCTTAATCACATTCCTACTGATCAGCTTGGCGGGCTTCTCTTATCTGCAAATTGATCGGCTACGCGCTACAGAACAGGCCATTGAGCAAAACTCCCTTCCAAGCATTCAGGTCATTGACGATATTCAGATCGCCCTCCTCCACGCCCGTCTTGAAAGTATCCGCATGCTCTCAAGTACCACGGCAGAGGTGCATGATTTCTCGCTGTCAAAGGTCGAAGAAGCTATACAGACACTTCAGGTGAAGACTGATTTCTATCGTGCACATTTGATGTCTGGAGAGCAGGACGAAATCCAGTTCGCGAAGGCCAACCAGGCTATGAATGCTTACGTCGACGGCCTCAAAAAAGTAATCGCTTTGGATTCATCTGATCATGATCAGGCTGTGAATTTTGCCAACACAGAGCAGGCACAAAGAGCTACGGCCTATCAAGAACAGCTGGCACTACTGCGAGAGCAAAATGCACGCCAGGCCGTGGTGTCTGGAGTAGACGCGACCGACGTCTATAACCATAGCGTAAGAGTCCTGGTAGCAGTGCTGATCGTTGCATTTGTCTTAACCATAGCACTGGCGATCTTGTTCACTAGGAGCATCGTAAGTCCAATCAGTTCATCACTTAAATTGGCGGAAAAGATCGCTGCTGGCGACCTTACCCACGATCTTGATGTAACAGGTTCAGATGAAGCTTCGCGATTGATGCATGCGCTGAATCTTATGCAGAAAAATTTGCGACACACAATTTTAGAAATCTCGGGAGCTTCAACCCAACTGAGTACCGCGGCCGTCGAAATGACCTCGATCACTGAAAGCGCTGATCGCACACTTCAGCAGCAAAATAGCGAAATCGAGCAAGCTGCTACCGCGGTAAATGAAATGAGTGCGGCTGTTGAAGAGGTTGCACGTAACGCCAATTCCACATCTGAAGCAGCGATGCAATCAAGCATATCTGCAGATCTCGGCAATCAAAAAGTCACTGAGACCTTGACAGCGATGCGCGGCTTGACAGGCTTGGTTGAGGTGTCATCAGATCAGGTGAAAGAGCTCGCAGACCAGGCTCAAGACATTAGTAAAGTTCTGAGCGTGATCAGGGCGATTGCTGAGCAAACCAACCTACTCGCTTTGAACGCCGCAATAGAAGCGGCTCGTGCAGGAGAACAGGGTCGCGGTTTCGCAGTAGTGGCAGATGAAGTTCGTGCGCTGGCACACCGAACGCAAACATCGACGCAAGAAATTGAACAGATGATATCCACGATTCAAGCAGGCTCTTCTGCCGCGGTCGAATCTATGCAAAAAAGCACATCCGAGGTCTACAGCACGCGAGATACTGCAGAACAAGCGGGCCAGTCGCTGCGGCAAATTATTGATTCCGTGCTCGAAATTAACGATCGGAATATCCAAATTGCAACCGCATCCGAGGAACAAGCTCACGTCGCGCGGGATGTTGATCGTAGCCTGATAAGCATCCGCGACCTTGCAGTGCAGAGTAGTGAAGGCACCCGCCAGACGCTTACAGCGAGCAACGAGCTTTCTCGCTTGGCCGTTAACCTAAACGATTTGGTTCTTCGATTCAGGACGTAGTAAGTCGGCCAACCGCAATTTTCGGTTGGTAGAAGGATCTCTCAGACGCCAATGCCGCGCGCCCAATCAAATACAGCACAGGTGGAATATGAATAAGCCCGAAATCAGCTTGCACTCTGTGCTGAATTTAGACGAGCGTTCAGCGTTGGCTGAGATTGAAGCTATCACTAGCATTTTAAAGCTTGTAACACGCCTGACCCGAATGCGATTTGCCGGGATCGCGAAGTTCACCGAAACAGACTGGGTCGTCTGCTCAGCTTACGACCCGATGCATATGGGGATAGAGGCTGGTGATACGCTAGAGCTGGAAATCACGCTTTGCAGCGAGCTCCGCAGAGATCCTAAGGCACTTTTTATTCCTAAAATCAGCGAAGACGGCAGATATTCAAGTCGTGCGGTGGTTAAACGGTATGCGATAGAAAGCTATGCAGGTGTTCCCATCTTCCTTCCCGATGGGCAGCTTTATGGGGCTCTATGCGCGCTAGATTCGTGCTCGATATTATTTGAAGACCCTGAGTTGGAAGAGACGTTAGCTTTATTTGCAACGTTGATCGGATGCGTTTTTTTCACTACCCCCCGCTGCTGAATGAATCCGAATAATACGCCTTATCTCACATTCGAGTTTTTGAGTTTCAATATGAGTGTTTGATAGCTCGGACGTAATCTTGGCATGCTCGTAACGCTATCAAGCCGTTATCACCTTCATCAGTTATGGCGATAATTCGTTGAGCATGCGCTGGGTCAAGTTGGGCTCGACGGGCTGCATGAACCACGCCGACGGCGCCGGGGGTGGAAGGCACGTTGCAGCCACCGGCTGGATCCTCGGCAAGGAGGACTGACAGCCGCACATCAGCAGTGGCAAGGCGATCGCGCAGAAGAGACTGGTTACGCTGGGCATCGGATAATTCCTTGGTGTGTTGTTGGTCCAGGACGGCAAGCTGTTGCTCGGTGGCCAGACGCTTGTCTTGCTCGGCCTGCTGCTGACGCCAGGCCTCGCTGGTGATGGCATCAAGGGCTTTCTGGTGCGTCGCGCCCTGCTTCGCGAGCTTCTCGCCCATCCGAAAGTCCTGTACCTGCCAAGTGACGCCGGCGGCGGCGGACATCAGCACCAAGATCAGCATCAACAGACCGGCCAGCTTCTGCACAGGCGTCATGCCAGCACCTTTTTCGCCCGCTCCCACAGTTGCAAGCGATCGTCCAGACCGGTGAGCCCACCATTGATGCGTCGCGTGATCTTCGTGAACTCGCCCTGATCCGCCAGCGTGTTCAGCCCTTTGGTGGACCAGAACCAGGCCGCAGACATCGCCGCGTGCCGGGGCAGCTCGAGCAGTTCCGGGTTGCTGATGAGGTCCAGGCCCAGCGCCTCGCCGCAGGCAGCGTAATTCGCCCGCCCGGTGATCTGGATCAGTCCGCGCCCTCGGTATTTCGAGCCGTCACCCTTGACGGTATTTCCCAGATCGGCACGGCCTTCGTACGTGAGCTGCTGCGCAGTGGGCCCCCAAATCTCGCGCACGTAGCGCAGTTGGCCGGATTCGTGCCCAACCTGGGCGATGAATGCAGCTGCGCGCGCGGTGCCCACGATGCCATAGCGGTTCATAGCCGTGTTCAGGGCAGGAACAAAAACGCCGGCTTGGTGGCCGGCGTTAGGGAGGATCTGCAGCAACTGCTGCTCAGTGATCGGCATGCTTTTCTCCAGGCACAAAAAAACCGCTCAAGGCGGCTGGTGTGTTCTTTACCGGCTCAGGCTGGCTGAACTGGTCGCTTGCTCATGTCGGGGAAGTCAGGGTTGTCCGCTGTCCACTTGCGCAGGGCGCGCCAGTACAGCTTCCAGTCTTCTATGGAGCCAACGATGTCTTCTTCGCCAAAGTCGATTGCTGTAACCGTCTGCTGGGCGATCGGCATCTGCTCTTCACGCCAAGCGTTTTCCAACACGCTCAACCTTGCGATCAGCGTCTCCTGGGTAATTGCCCATGTGCCATCGGCCTGAGCCGTGTAGTCCATGCTGTTATCGCCCTGGGGCCTCTCCCCTTCCATTTCGATCCAGCCTTCATCAGGGCCTTTGTCCGTCTCGTCGCCCTCGAAAAAGTTCGAGCCTACCCTTGCGTAAAATCGAATCATTAGATCGCCCCCTTAAGTTTCCAGACCTTTACGCGCACTGGTGCGGTGGTCAGAACTGCACCTGTATAGCCATGTCCACCTCCGGTAGAAGCGCTGGGCAATGCAACGCCACTCGCACCAGCCTGGCAGATGATCTTGTCCGCCGGCAGGATCTGCTGTGCATATGCGCCGTAGGATGCGCCCCCGCTACCCGCATTACCGTCAAGCCTGGGTTCTGACCAGATGCCCCCAATTAGGACCTCCAAAATGGTCATCACATGAAACCCAGGAAATGGGTTGTCTGAGGTAAATCTAGATGCCGAAACAATGTTCCCCGGAGCAACTGCAGTGCCACCGTTGGGATAGATAATTGCAAAATCGGCGGCCGCCGAGTCAAGCTTGAGATCAACCTTTCTATCAATAAACGCAATAAACCCAGAGAGGTTTCCGCCAGCCCAAATACTGGAAATAATATCCCCGGAAGTTGTTATAGAAACGCCAGCACCTAGAGTCACACCCGCACCAGTGACCAGCACGCCAGCCTTAGTGATGGTTACATCCGGACCTGCGCCAGACTGTCCATACCCTGGGGAAAGTTTCAGAGCGCCTGACGGCTCACAATAAACCGCACCTCGATTTCCGCCTGCTTTATCACTGAACCAAAGAAACGCATACTCTGTGTCCGCAGTAGCCCTGATATTCACTCCGCCGCCATTGGTAGTAAGAACACCACCAAAAAGAGTTCCACCAAGCGCGCCTATCTGAATTCGGGTCAAACCTTGAGCATCATCAATCAGCCGCACACTGTTATCAGCTGAGTAAACAAACCTTACATTCGCCGTCGAGTTTGGATCTGTGACATCTTCTCGGCGAAGAGTTAGGCCACCAGAAGATCCAACCTGAACAGCGCCCTTAAAGCGAGGCACCACTCCGGAAACCGAGTCAACCGCGGCGAGGAAGGCATTGGCGTTGCCAAGCTTATCGGCCTCGGTCTTCGCCCGGTCGGCTTGTGTCAGCGCATTGGACGCAGAGGTGGCCGCATTGGTCGCAGATTGTGCTGCTGCGTTCCTGGACGCAGTTGCAGATGTCGCAGCACCGCTAGCGGTGGTCGCCGAGGCGCCAGCATTGGTTTCCGATGCTTTGGAATTTGTCTCGGATGTCTTGGCGTTGGTTTCTGAAGCCTTCGCCGCGGCGGCCGAGGCCTGTGCATTGGCCACTTCCTGATCCAAGTCTTTGAACTGATCAGTGATTGCACGCAGTCGATCCGCCGACTCTTTGACGTAGCCCTGCATCGGCGCAATGGTGTACACCCCTGCAGCGACTGTCGCCCCTTGGTAATTCGGGGCTATGGAAATCGCCGTATTGCTCGCGATGTTGGTGATCTCGTACCACCGGCCGTCCGGCCCACGGAAAGCATCACCCACTCGCGCGTTTGCTATAAATGCCGTGCCGGTGCCAATTACCGCGTTACTGTCGGCCGCAACGGCAACAGTTCCTGTTTTATACCAGGCCATTTAAGCCTCCTAAGAAATTGGCTTTGCAAACATTAACGGCAGGAAGAAACTTGAACCGTTAAAATCCCCAATGTTTTGCAGCTGAGCAACGACACGATTGTTTGCGTAATCCCAGAAACAAGAAAGAAGCGAGAAGGTGCTTCCGCCCGGTATATTCATCGCAATATTATTGATCAGCATGTAGTTTCCGGTATTCAAAGGAACAGCGGCATAGAACGTGGAAATCCATCGCCCTACAGAAGGATTCGATGCGCCCCCATAAGCCCAGCCAGCAACTACATCCGTAAACTGTGCACAAGGCGTTCCATTGTCGAATAGTTGTTTTGCGTCTCCGTCCCACAACCTGAGACCATATTTGGCAGTTGGTGCGGACTCATAGGCCGCAACAAAAAACGACCCAGACCCTCCGCTTGCCCCGTTGATGAACCCCGTCCAGTTTCCGGGAGAGCCCTTAAGGCTCACCCATTGGAAGCCCCCGGTTGAAGGTCTGACAAAAATTAACGGTGGTTCTTGCGACGTGATCACCGATGGAAAATCACCGCCAGCCGGCCCATAGATCCCTTTGTGTATAACAACCAGCCGTGCAAACTCAGAGTCAAGCGTTACAACATCTGAGTTATTATTAAATGTTAGTCCATGTGACATCATCTATACCTGAATACTAGAAGTCGCTGAACTGATATCCCAACTCTGCCGGTTGGCATATTTCTATTTCTAAACCAAACCTGAACTCCGTCCGTAAGCATCTGTACATCGAACTGAGACAAACTTGCGTCTTGGCCGGATGGGTCCCCTGAGTACTGCCCATTAGGCAAACATATCCCGATATGAGTAGAGGGTTTCACTCCGGGGATGGATACAAAAGTACTACTGCCCACCGTGCCGATAAGGGCTGAATAAACAACCCTCACGGTGAATGAGTTCTCATCCAATTCAAGGAGGCCAGTAGGCCCCCATATCCTGATTCCTCCGATCATGCTGTCAGATCCCCCAACTGCACCCGCTTGACGTTGTTTTCGTCGTACACCTTGATTGCACGATTGGTCATCGTCAGGCGACCACCACCAGGTGCCGGGCCGTTAAACTCCAAGTTTCCGGCTTTATCGAGGCGCCACCCTTGAACACCAGCGACATAGTTGTCGGACTGCAGCGCCTCTCCGATCTTCAGCATGGTGATGCTGCCGTCCTGGATGAAGGCTGAGCGCATGAAAACCTGACCGTTCACCACCGCGAATGGCGAAGAAAGACTCCCGTTGATGTTGTTCACCACAGCGAACCTGTCAGCGCTCACCAAGAACTGGCTCTGCAACTGACCATCCACGTTCTCGATGCCAAGCCCAATCCCCGCCGCGACGTACTGCCCGTTTTGGTTGAGCTGCATCTTCACCGACCACATGGTGGAGAGCTTGCCATCGGTGCTGGCCTGGGCCTGGCTTACCGTCTGGATATCAGCTGAGTTATCACCGATCTGCACCCCAATCTGTTGGATGGCCTGGGCCGTGGCCTGGCGATCGTTGACCACAACGCTTTCCAAGTCGGTCACAGATCCGCTGACATCGCCCACCTCGGCGGCCAACTCAGTCGTACGCTGAACCATGGCCGCGTTCTTCGTGGCCTGGGTCCTCACCTCCTGCGCAAAGCTCGCCTTGGCGTTAAACCCCTGTAGCGCATCCGCGAGTTCGCCTTCGCCGGTGTCATCCCTGTACGCCGCCTGCAGCACCTGAAGACTTGATGCCTGGGCGGTGACCACGCCGTCCAACTCGGTGATATCGGCGGTGTTGGTGGATACCTGCTGTGCCAGTCCATTCGCAGTCTCTACCGACTGGCCAACATCAAGCCAGTAGGTAGCGTTGGGCGGCGGAGTATTGATGGGAACGCTCTGGACGGCCTGATAGATCCTCCCGCCCTCCACGACCATCTGACCTTTCAGGTAGGTGGCATCCTTGTCGTAACCCTTCAGACCGTCCAAGGCGTTGATCTGATCTTGCAAGCCTGGGATCTTATCGATCTCGTCCAGGATGTCCTGACCAAGCTCAGTGCGCCCAACCTGGCCGGCGATCAAGTCGAGCACAGGATCGGCGTCTGCGCTCGCCATCCCTATGACGCCGTTACCGACCGGATAGAACGGCCCGACGTTGCCGGTCCGGTCCACCAGGCGCGCCCAGAAGAACAAGGTTGCGCCTGCCAGAAGCGACTGCATCCGGTAATCGGCCTGCGGGTAAGCCAGGTCGGCCAGCTTGGTTGCCGCCGCCAGGTCATTGGCCGGGCCATACCACAGCTCCGTGCGCTGGGTATCCTCGGCGCCAGCGGGGAAGCCCCACTTGATGCCGATGCCGAACAGTTCGCTGGTGGTGGTCAGGAACGAAACCGCCGGCGGCAAGCCTACCTTCCCTTCCAGGTTGGTCAGGTCGGAGTTCTTCCAGATCGACGAGATTTCGAAGGCGCTCACCGAACGCACGCGGGCCAGGTAGGCGCCCGAGTAAATGCCGGTGACATCCACGCTTGTAGTGCCCGTGCGCTGCAGCTTGATCCAGTTGCCACTGTCCTTGCGCCACTCCACGTCATAGGCGACCGCTCCGGTCACGGCGGGCCAGGATATGTTCATGGTGCTGATAGCGATGCCCTGGTTCACCGCGTAGCTCGACGTCAGCGTGACGCTCGCCGGCGCCGGAACGACGGTGATCGGCACAACGCTGATTGGGCGCTCTTCCAGGCGCGCGCCGGTGTCGATGTGCGCGAATTTGCTCGGGTCATACTGCACGGCCGAGATCTCGAACACGCCTGGCTCCGGCCGGGCCACGCTTACCACCCTGTACAACGGGATTGCCAGATCGTCGGCATCCAGCGCCCACACCAGTTCGGGCTCAGGCGCAACGGAGTAGGCAACGGTCACAGTGATCTGTCGGCCACTTACCAGCTGCACGGTACGGCCCTCGCACCTACCGTCTGGCAGGTTGAGGATCAACCTGTCGCCGGGCTTGGCCTGGGTGTCGCGGTCCAGGGTGATGACCTTGCCGTTTACCGCAGAGATACGCCCGCCAACCGGCCGGCCTGCAAGCAGTTCGTCAGCGATCGGGATCACGTAGCCTGGCAGCGGGATACGACCATCGAGCCCAACCTTGAAGTTTACGGCTCGGTCCTTCGAGTTCGTGAGCAACGCCCACTTACCGCGGCGCTGGGCCTCGGACTCGCGGGTGCAACCAATTGCGCTGATCTCCAGCGGGTTGTCGCCGTAGCGCCGCTGTAGCTTCGGATCGGTGACCGGTGTGACGTCCGTGTCGTAGTTGTTGAGTGGGTTGTCGTAGCTGATCAGGGCACGACTGTAGCGGGTGCGCTCCGATGCGCTGGAGTAAGTGAACTTGCCATCGATCACGTTCGCCCGGGTGTAGGCGAAGTCGAAGTCGGTTGCGCGCGGCATATCTGCCAGGGTGAACACCTGGCCCTGGGCCCAGTAAGTCATGCCCCGGTAGATCGCCGAGATATCACGCAGCAGCGACCATGCGTCGGCCTTGCTCTGCAGGTTCAGGTTGCAGACGAAGCGTGGTTCCTGGCCGCCCTTTCCGTCCGGCACCATCTGGTCGCAGTACTGCGAGATGCGGTACAGCTCCCACTTGTCCACCATCCACGGCTTGATGCGGCGACCCAGGCCGAAGCGATCATTCGTTGTGATGCCGAGCGTCGCCCAAGTCGGATTGTTGGTGTAGGCCTCCTTGAAGGTTCCGTCCCACACACCGCTGTATGTCCGCGATGCCGGGTCATAGTTGCTCGGTACAGACCACTTTCGAGCCTTGCAGCCCACGGTCACGGCCGGGATGCTGCGGAACTGTTCCGCCGAGAACTCAATAAAGAGCAGCGCGGTGTTCGGATATCGAATCTTCGCGTCGATCACCTCGGTGAAGCCGGCAATCTGCATGGTGTCGGAGATTTCGTTGTTGTTCTGGTTCGCGGTCAGACGAGTGATCCGCATCAGCCAACCTGAACTCGCCCTTGGCAAATCAATGCGGCGCGTGCGCTCGTAGACGCTTGTAGTCTTTCCGGACACGGCCTCATTCAGCACTTCCTGGTAGGCACCGCCGTCAGTTGCCAACTCGACCTTGTAGCCAATCGTGTACCCGTTGATGTTCCCGCCCGAGTCGACCGATTGAAGGGCCGGCCAGGCAAAGCGCACGCGCACAGCAGAAAGCTGAGTATTGGTGATGGCTCGAACCCAGGGCGTGCCACTGCGCAACTCCGTACCGATCGTTGTTTCGTTCGCGATCGACGGGATGCCTTGGATATAGGTTTGGTCTACCGCCCCGGTGCGCCACTCCCATTTAACGTTCGGGAAGTTCATGTTGCCTTGGGGGTCTTGAAGCGGAGTGTTGTCGAGGAAGATATCGCGCGCGGTAGGTGTGCCTTCGAACTCTCCCTCGCCCACGGCGATCAGCATCTTTGCCATGGCGACGGAGCGCAGACTATCCGGCGCTTCAGTAGGTGTTTTGGGCTTATCCGATCCGCCCTTGGCGCCATAAACGTCGATTTTGTGTGCTGCGCCCATGCTTTTCTCCAGGCAATAAAAAGCCGCCTCATGGGCGGCTGCGGTGCTGCAAGTGATAGTTACATGCGATCTTCTGCGTAGATCTCAGCGCTGATAATCGCGCCGCCCCACCGGCGCTCGCCGATGCAGAGCGGTACCGGGTTACCGGATGCCGTGGTGTTCTTGGCGCTACCGAAGGCATAGCCGGGGGTGTTCTCGGGCGCTGCGCTGGTCTTCAGGCCGCCGGCTTGGGGGCTGAGCATCTGGATAACACCGCCTGCGACGAGGCCGATGCCTGCGGGCGCCAGATACGGTGCGGTAACCGGGAATACGTACGAAATAGCGAGCAGAACTACACCAACGATCGTCTGAAGAATCCCCGCCCGCTTGCTACCAGTAATCACCGGGGCAATGCGAATGTCTCCCTCTCCACCAAAGGAGAGCTCACCCTCTCCAATATTCTTTTTCCCCCTGAACACCGCGAACTCGATCCCTCGGGACTTGGCGTTCGACAAAAAGCGCTCGAAGCCAGGAACTTGCACGCAGAGAGCCTTGATCGCCTCTGCGGTTGTTCTTACGGACAGCCTGAAAGAACGACCGAATTGGCGTAGCTGACCAAAGAGCAGGATTGTAGTGAGTGGTTGGTATTCGATTACAAGCGCTGTCATGGCTTTCTCCGGGCATGAAAAAGCCGCCCGTAGGCGGCTTGATGTGGTTGTTCGTTACAGGCAGCCGCGGACGGCCTTCTCAATTGCTGATCTACCGTAACCGGGAGCCCAGGACAATCGTTGATACAGCGCAACACTGCTTCCATTTGAGGATCGGTTCACCTCTAGAAGCTCCTCGGCTGTCGAGTCAGTAGCAACGATTAGCCTGTAACCAGTCGAGGTTTCGGTCATCGTGGCGCCTGAGCGAGCGTCCTGCCATTTCGGCATTACGCAGAGGGCATATTGCTTTGGCGCCTTACTCGACGACGCACTGATGGTCGCCTTTCCCGCCTTCAGGTCGCCAGGTGTTGTACACCCCGCCAGCATCGCCACCGCTACCGCCGCTATCAAAATCCGCATGTCGTTCCCTCTTTGATTTCTCAGGACTTTATCACCTAAAAAGGGGCAAAAACGGAAGCCTCGCATATGCGTGGCTCTTAGGGTTCAGAGGAGGTTAATCGGCCTCCAGATAAACCACAGTTTTATCTAGCCTCGCAAATAGGGCGTATTGGAATGCAGTCCTATTGCAATGATTGCCCACCAGATGAGCGTCAAACCCTCGCTAAACCTTTTAGAGAGCCAACTCAATTGCTAAGCCACTTGTGTAGCGAACCTACCCACCGCATCAACCACTCGCTTGGCGCCATCTTGAATTTCAACAATAACCTGGCCTGCCTGAGTGGCAAGTTCAAGGCCTTGCTCGGCTTGAGATTTGCTATTTGCCATCTCTGCGACGGTTTCATCTACCAGTTTCTGGTTTTGCAGCACAACTGAAGCGATTTCTTCGGTAGCTGTGCTGGTTCTTCCAGCTAGCTGTCGGACCTCATCAGCCACAACGGCAAAGCCTCGACCTTGCTCGCCTGCGCGAGCAGCTTCAATCGCTGCGTTTAAAGCCAAAAGGTTGGTTTGCTGGGCGATACTACTGATTGTCTGAATAATGGAGCTGATCAACAGTGACTGCTTGCCCAGCGCTTCTACTCCACCGGAGGCCGCCTGCATGTCAACGGCAATTTTGCGCATTGTATGCATAGTATCGTTGACTACGACTGCTCCTCGCTGTGCGCTGACATCAGTTTGCTGAGATATTTCAAATGCCGTTTGAGCTGCCCCGCTGACTTCTTGCTCGCGGGCCACCTGATCGGATACTACCGTCGCGAACTTAACCACTTTACAAAGTTTCCCTTCGGTGTCGTAAACCGGGTTATAGGTAGCCTCCAGCCATACCGTTTGGCCGCGGCTGTCTATACGTTCGAATCGGCCAGCAACGAACTCACCCCTGTTCAAAGTTGACCAGAAATCCTTGTACTCTTGGGAGGAAACTTGTTCTGGTTTACAGAAAATACGGTGGTGGCTCCCTTTCGCTTGTCCCAGGCTATAACCCATGGCTTGTAAAAATTGATCGTTTGCCATTAGTACATGTCCAGAGAGATCAAACTCGATTACCGCCGTAGAACGTAATAACGCCTCAATGAATGAAGCATTTTCTGAGGCTTTTTCAACTCGTGACGTAATATTTGTCGCATAGCAAGTGACATGACTCAATTGGCCGCTCGCATCCATGATCGGCTGCCAATGAGCATGAATCCATACCAATGAACCATCAGCATGAAGGTACCTGTAATCGTCAGTTATAGACTTGCCTGCAGCAACTGCTGCTCGGAAGTTATGAAAGCACGGCAATTGGGAGACGTACGGTGGAACAATCTCTGCCATGGCACGACCTAGAAGTCGATCCGGGGGGTACCCCAACGCCGCTCCAAAGTTTTCGTTGCATCCCGTAATTTTAAACGTCGAGTCAATACTCAACGTCAACATTTCACGGCTCAGGCCATCGCGTAGCTGGCGTAGCTCAAACAATTCGCTTTCTTGTGATTGAAGCTGCTTTTTAAGCTTAGCGTTGAACATAGGAAATTGCCTCTCAGGTCATAGCAATCCTATCGGCATCTCCTTGCGCAAATTGAGGGCATCCGAGGAAAAACAGTTTTGCTACGCAAAGCGCAGTTAAACAAAGCCGTTGCGACACTCTGAAGCTGAAGAACTCGATCTCACTGTGCCTATATGGAAACTTTATGGTTCTGCGCATCTTTGTGCCTGAGGATCAGGCGTGTCCGGTCATTCCAAGGGCCGCCGTAGACGATTATCTCGGACGGCCTGCCGTACAGGTGGTGCAGCAGGAACGGGCCAGGTCCGAAAACGCCTGAGTCCTCACCAGGTAGCGACGGATCTGTGCCAAGGTATATGCCAGCGTGGTTCGGGTGAGCCGTCCGGCCAACCTGCATAACGATCATGTCACCGCGTTCCGGCCGGTCGACGCGTACAAAACCGGCCGCATCGTAGTGCTGCTCGTACAGACTTGTGTTGTCCGCGCTCTCCCACCAACCGTCGGTGCGCTGGAAGGCTTCGAACTCCAGGCCCCACTCGCGGGAATACCAATCAGCGCATACCTGCCAGCAATCCCAGGCGCCGTGTACGAACGGCCGATTGAGCAGCGGCGTGCTGCCCGTCGGCGTGATCGTACGCATGTCTCCCTCGGGCCAGGACAAAATGTGCCAGGGCAGCGCCGTGGCCTCGCACATGGCCAAGTCATGCGGTGACGGCCTGCTGGTGGCGTCCGGGTGCGAGTGAACGATGCCGATCACTTCGCCCACGTCTTCCGCCGCGGCGTAGTCCTCTGGATCAAGCCGAAACTCTTCGTTCGGCTCCGTGGCGATGTTCCGGCACGGGAAGTACTTCTGCCTGCGACCGATGGCGAGCAGCAGGCCGCAACATTCTTTCGGATACTGGGCCGCCGCGTGCGCCTGGATGGCGGTGATGATGTGTTTTCGCATTATTCGCGCCCACTAAAAAGGGCGCCGTAGCACCCTTACATTGGTTGTTATCGAGTTGGAGGGGTGAGAACAGCCTTTTCTATCGGCCAGCCCATTCGGATGCGCAGATAAACAATGTTGTACGAGAGGCTGAACTCGTCGGCCCAGTCTGCAATCGTCCTAGTTTCACAGAAAAGAGTTTTCAGATGGTTTGACCGAGTGTTTCTACACTGCTGCTTATGAGTAGCCCATCTGCAGTTGTCGGGTGAATAGCCTTTATTGTTGTCGATACGATCGAGCGACATGCCGTCAGGGCGAACACCCATGTCTTCATAAAAATTGGAGAACTCCAACCAGCGATCGCATACTTTGATTCCCCGAGCGCCGTAGTTTTCATAAGCTGCATGGTTTTTGTTGGAGCATCTTCGGACCATCCCATCCCAAAGCTGATAAGACGGCGTCCCCTCCATTCCGTGCTTGATGCTTCTTGCTCTTGTAAGCTCTTTTGACAGGCAACCGCATGACGTGGACTGGCCGTTTACCAGCGGCCCTGATCGAACAGAGCTCTCTTTCCCGCAATCGCAAACACAATTCCAGTAGGCCCCAGCCTTGCTGGGTTTGTTGGCGTCGCGGCCCACTACAAGTAACCTTCCAAATCTTTCGCCGGCTATATCTCTGACGGGTCGACCCATTTTCACACCCCTACAGTATGAAACCTAACTTGAGGAGCGCAGCAGGCCCGTTAGGTATTGGCTTTTCGGGAGCTACCCTAGCCGCGCAAGTCATTGTATCAACTCCTTGAGATCAGGTTTACTGCAGGAAATCCCCCAAAATTTAGCTCTTCGTTCTCGCCAAATCTGAGTTTGCATGAGGACAGGCACCCCTTACATTCATCCTTCGCTGGATCATCTGTAGGATTGTCTTCGTCATCAAACATCGCTGCCCCCGTGTAGTTACAGTCAGGGCCCCTGTATCCCCCCGTCATGGCCCAGTGGCAGAACGTCGTCATCTGCCGGCCAGGCAGCCCGTGGTTGTCGATCTCGCCTGGGGAGGACAGCTCCCACATCACCACTTCTCCATCCTCGCTGGTTTTCTGGTCGATATACCAGATCTCCAGGCCTTCCTGAGTCGGATCGGCAGTTGGGTTACCTTCGGGGAAGTTGGCCGCATCCAGGTACTGGGCAAGGGTCTCGCGCACCGTCAGCTTGAACTTGAGCATGTCCTCGAAGGCCAGGCAAAGCGCAGTGACACGCCCGTTGACGTTGCCGGCGGCGAACGTCGGCCGAGAGGCGGTACCGTCGCAGCTCGAGGAGATACCCTCAATCTGCACCGGCCAGGCCGCGTACTCCTGGCCCTGCCAGATAATCGACTTGGCGGGTAGATCATCTTCGGAGCCCTCGTAGGCCAGCAATTCCTCTGGCGTATGCGGGATGGCATGACCGTGGAAGCGAAGATAATCGGCGCCGTATTCGGTACCGTCAATTTCGAACAGGCGAATCTCGCCGCCGGGCTCCAGTTTCTGGATGTCCGTGATCAGTGCCATGGGCAGTTATCTCAGGGATGAAAGGTTTGCTGGAAAGTCGCGGTGATTGCGTAGACCTGGCCGCCGCGGTGGACTGGCTTGTAACCGTTGCACTTATAGAGCCCCAGCTCACCGAGGGGCGGCTCCCAGAGGAAGCCCTTCGCCCCTTTGTGCCGGTCTAGGAACGCCATGATGTCCTTGATGCGCCCCTTCAAACCGGTGAAGGTCACCGGCCAGGATTGCGACCGGTTGTTGAGGCCGTCCTCTACCGACTGTTCGTATCCATCGCCGAACTGCTTGGAGCGGACGCGCTGGGCAATATCGCCCTCAGCGCCCTTCTCTATCGCCCAGGTGAATCGTTCGATAGCCATCATCGCCCCTTGATTGCGTTGTTGATCACGCCACCCTGGCGCATGTCCCTACTCCGCAGCTCCTGATACTTCTGCTCAACGAACGTCGCCAGCTCCTTGCCGAAGAGGTCATAGCCAGGCGCGTCAGCGGTTGATGATGCGTTTCCGTCGCCGTCGATATGTACCTCGACATTGATCTGCGTTCCGCCAGCCCCGCCGCCGCCCATTGCCATAACCCCAAGCTTGCCACTCGACGTCCGGGTCAGCGGCATGATCGCCTCCTCACCAGCTTCACCCATGACGCCGGTCTTGCCATTGGCCATGCCAAACGCCGTAGGTTTGCTGACGATGGAGTTAGTGAATGCACCGCCGTCGGCGAACATCTGCACACCGCCCGACCACACGCCGCCCTTGGCTTGCGGGAAGTAGGTGTTGGAGTAGCCGGCCGAAGAGGCGCCGAGGTTTGACGATGTGGCGCCAGCAGACCCAGCAGCCAGCCCATTGCCGCCGCCAGCAGCACTACCTCCGAGGTAGCTTGCCGCCGCGCCCACCAGACTGCCCAGCAATGCGGAGCTGGCTTGGCGGGTCGCGATGCGCGCCATGTCGGCCAGTATCGATTTGGCGAAGTCCGAGAACGACGCCTTACCGGTCATGGCAAAGCTGACGATGGAATCCTCCATGGAACTGAAGGCGTTGCCGAACAGGCTTTTGGTTTGCCCGGCGATGTTGCGCGCCGAATCCAGGTAGTTATCCCAGGCTGCCGTTGCGCCCTTCGTCCAATCGCCCTGAGCATTCTCCACATCCGCATAGTTCTGCCGGATCTGGTCGGTGGCGGCCTTGTTCGCGTCTACGAGCGCCTGCGACTTGCGCTTGAACTCTTCCTCCGACATGTTTCGGGACGGATCGGACTTCTGGTTGGCCAACTCCAGCAACTGCTGAGCGAACCGATCTTGCTGGCTGTTCAGCTCACCGCTGAGTGCGTTCTGGCGATCGCCCTGCCCAACGCCGATAACTGCACGTTGGCCGGCAAGCTCCAGGGCGCGCTGTTGTTGCCCGAGCGCCTGCACATATGTGCTGATCGCCCGCTCCTGCTTGGCGAGTCGCCCAGTCTCGTTGGTCGCCAACACCTCAAGCTGGCTGTCGGCATCCTTCTGCGCCTTGACCATCCCTGCGCGCGCGTCGGCGATCTTCTGGTCCAGCTGGATGCTTTGCGCAGCCGAAGTGGACTTCTTGCCCTTGGCGGCCTCAAGCGCCGCAATCTCTGCTTCGTAGGCTGCCGTTGTCTGGTCGAGCTGATTCCCGATCAGCGCCTGGCGCCGCAGCAGATAGTCTTCCTCGGACAGCAGGCCAGCCTTTTGCGCCGCTTCCAGTTCCTTCTGGTAGTTTTTGTAGGTGTCGGTGATCGCCGCCAGGTCGTTTTTGGCGTTGTTGAAACTGGTCAAATCGACCTGGGCACCAGCGACTTTCGGGTCTTTGAACTTGTCGTTGATATTGGCAATGTTTTTATCGACCGTGGCTTGGGCCAGGCGCGGGTCGTTCGGCGCTACCTTGCGGATATCGTCGAGTTGTTTTTTGTAGTCCTTGAGCGCATCGGCTCGTTTCTGCTCATTCGTCCAGGATGATTTCGTCAGAGCATCAATCTTTGCCATGGACGACAGTGCTTCGCCCTGGGCCTTGGCCTGCTCACCCTCCCACTTAGCGATATCGGCCTGGGCCGCTTTCTCGTCCTCCAGCATGTTCAGACGGTTCTGCCGGAACTCTATCAGTGCATCCTTGGACTTCTTGTTCTGGAACAAACCGTCCATGCTCTGCGCTTCAAGAAGGTCAGCTTTCGCGCTTTCGATGTCCGAATTGATGTCGCGTCGGCCGATATTTTTGATGCCGTCAGCAGCGTGCGCGACTGCGTTGTACGCCTTTTCCCAAAGGCTTAGGTTCGCCAGAATCTTTGGAGTGCGCTCATTTATCGCATCAGCATAAGTATCGGTTGCGAGCTTTACCGCTGCGGCGTGATCGCCTTGCTTCTCCAGAGCGACGATTTGGGAGTAAACCGAGGCAGTTAGGTAATGGTACTGCTCGTTCAGCGCTGCGGATGCCTTTACCGGATCGTCAGCAAGTTTGACGAACTCGGATACCGTCTCGCTGACGGCTTTACCGGTCGCCTCCTGCATCGAAACGGCGGCCTGGGTAATGCCAGCAAAACTCTCGCCGGCGATCTTGCCGTTATCCGCCAGTAACGCCAGGACGGCTGCGGCCTGGCCGGTTGTTCCTACTGTTGCGCTGACCTGGCGCGCCATATCGCCCAACTGACCAGCACTTAAGCCCGCGTAGTTGCCGGTCAGGATGAGCGACTTGTTGTAGCTGTCCTGCTCTTCGCTGCCTTTGTGGTAGGCATATGCCAGGCCGCCCACGGCTGCGGTAGCCAAGGCCAGCGGCGCCAGGATGGCGAGTAGGCCGGCAGCGCCGGCACCAGCTCCGGCACCCAACTGAGCTACTGCGCGAACGCCGCTGCCCCAATCACCCGACGACAGCGCGTTACCAAGCTGAACTACGTTTTCCTGAGCCTGGCGGGTGCCGAGACGCAGTTTGTCGAAACCGGTGGCGGTCTTTTCGAGCTTGGCGTAATCCTTATCGATCTTGCCCAGAGCGCTGTTGTATTGGTCCTGGCTGATCCGCCCGGCATCCAGGTGTTTGCCAAGCTGCTCGACCTGCGTGTCCAGTTTGGCGAGTGCAGCGCGAGCTGGGTCAATGGCACCCAGCAGGCTGTTCAGAGCCTTCTGTTCGTCGAGGGCAGACTTGGCCAAGGCGATCTGCTGCTTATCGAGCTGAGCCGAGATCTTCGCCGCCTCGGCCTCGCCATAGGCGCCGGTCTTGGTCAGGTTGGCGAGGGCGTCACGCTGCTTTGCCAGGTCCTGGGTGGTCTTGGCGCTGGTGGAAAGCGATTTCTCCAGCGCCTGCATTTCGTTCATCAGGGAAACGGCGGACTGCTCGGCCCGGCCGCCGGCCTTCGCCATTTCATCCAGACTCGTTTTTGCCTGGATTGCATCGGCCGAATCGATCTTGACGCCGAGTTCTGCAATGTTCATCGACTCACCTTGAATAAGTGCCCGTGGTTACGGGCTGTTTTCCCTTTCCTCCGCCATAACGCGCAGGGCTTCGCCTTCCAGCACCTGAAGGTCAGGGAAGATTTCAGCGAGTTTCTTTTTCTTGATGCCGAGGAATCCGGCCACGTCGCGAATGCTGCTGTAGTCGAGGCCGATAGCGCCGCCGGTGCCTGCTCGCCACTGGGTGGACATGCGATTGAACAGGAGGAACGCCGGCCAGTTGCAGGGCCAGACCTCGACCACCTCTTCAAGGTCGCCCGGGGCAAGCCCGAACAGGCCCATCAGCTCAATAGGTGCCGCCGGCGCGTACAGTGCGCGGGCGGCGTCCGTCAGTTTCCCAGCCGGGCCTGATTGAACGCGTTCTGGTAGGCATTCACGACCGACTCAGCAGCACCCTGGCAGGACGTCACCAGCGCACGAATGCTCTTGTCGTCGAACTTGTCATCGAAGCCCCAGCCGACCACCAGGTCCTTGATCTGTTGCGACTGCTGCTCAGTGTCAGCAGCAACGATTTCGGAAAGCGTTGGGCTTTCGCCCAAGGCGGTCCGAGCTTCATCGCGCTTCAGATTCCACTCATCAAACAGAGCGGCAAGCCCAGGGCGATCCCGATACTTAAAGGTGAACTCGATTTTCTCGGGATCACCTCCAACAATCGGAATCGACACGAAGGCCTTAAACGTTGGGTTTTGGGCGATTCTGATCTTTGCCATGGGTTACGCCACCGCAGTCAGGTAACGGGTCGGCTCGCCCTGCAGCGCCAGGTTGACGGTGCGGGTCAGCAAGTTGCTGCGGGACACGGTCGGCTGGTTGGAGAACGAGGTGAAGGCACCGTAGAACAGCGTGTCGTTGCCCGGCAGGTTCAGGCGCGCAGCCTGGATGGTCTGGCTGGCATCCGCTGCGCGCAGGATGGCGTTGAACGCCTGGCCCGGGTCGTCAGCAATGGTCAGCGCCAAGCTGGCCGCTGCTTTGTCGGTTGGCATCTGGCGGCCCTGCTTGTCTTCCAGGAACACCACGTCCAGATAGTTCTGGGTGCCACCGGCGAAAGCCACGTCAGTGATTTGCGGAATCTGCACCCAGGTCAGCACCTTCTTCAGCGAGCCGATGCCGGAGCCAGCCGGGTAGACCTGCACGTCGGTGGTGTCGATGCCTTCGAGGGTGATGGCGGTGGCAGTGGCAGCTTTCACACGCACAACCCGATTACCCAGGCGAGTCCAGCCAGAGGTGACAATCACGATGTCGCCAGCAGCGAGCGTACCGCCAGTTACAGTGGCCACAGCCTCAGCCGCGTTGCTCAGTGCCGAAAACGGGATGTCCGGGCCATAGGTGGCACCGTGCTGGAAGGTGCCGCCGTCCGGAATTTTGTAGCCCATGGGTATTTCCTCTTTGCAGATGTGAAAAAACCCGCTCAATGGCGGGTTCTTGGGATTGCCCAATGGGCGAATTATTTGGCGGTTACGTTATTCAGGATTACGGCAGTCTTGATAAGCCTCAAGAGGCAGCCCAGATTTGGAACCAATGACGACGCCGGTAAGGCCGCAGGAAGGACAACAGGCATGCTTTTCCAGATACCACTTCGTAATTTGACTCGGCGTAGACCATTCCCCGCACGCAGTGCAGATGCACTTGTCGCTGGCAATAATCTCGTCGCGGTTGTTCCAGGCGTGATCATCTGCTGACTCATCCAGCCACTGTAATCGCGCTTTTGTATCTTCATCCATGGTGACGCCCCTACCTACCCATTTACGTGGAGCGATTCTAGCGCGAGCCGCTCAATTGGTGTCGGCTCGGTACAAGAACGAGACTGGAATGGTGTAGGTGGAATCACCGGTGATGCCAGGGCCCGGGTCGACTGGCGACATGGTCACCACGGTGACCGAGCCCTTCGTGTCCCTGGCGTATAGCGGGAACAAGCCGACCAGCTCGACCGCAATGGGGTTCGTCTTGGTCTTGCCAGTGCCCGCCGGCGCGATGATGCTTACCTGGAACACTCCGGTGAACAGCCGGTGATCGCCGCCGAGCGTGTTACTCGCGGTGTCGCCTGGGATCGTGAACGCCCGCAGGTAGGTTTCGCCCGCCGCTGGCGTGTAGGCCGTGTTCTCGAAAACGATCTTAAGCTTCTCCGACCTGACAGCATTCCAGGCGATCAACTTGGCCTCATAGATCGAGGCGATGATTGCGTGACTCATACCTGGTTGTTCCTGATGGCCTCCAGCACGATCTGCTGGAAGCGAGCGACGGTTACCCGGACCATGCCGCCAGGGGCCTGGGTGGAATGGCCGAACTCCAGCGGGATGGCATAGGGCAAGTTGTTGATGATGTAGGCCATCTGGCCGACGGTGAAGTCACTCATCGCAGCGACCAGAGCAGCAGTGGTTTCGGCTCCGCTCGGGTCTACCTCGTCAAAAGTGACGTTCTCGACCACGCCGAGCGAGATGTGCCAGTTCGCGCGGAACCGGCCACCGACGTAGCCCTCGGGCGCTTTTACGTCCATGCCGTCGTTGAGCTTACGGCCCTTCTTCAGCCTGCCACCCTTCGTGAGGTTGGCCGGATCACTGCGCAGCGTGCTGTTGTGATCGTCGACGGCCTTGTTGTACTGGGTGGCCACTGCGTTCTGCGCCCAGATCTCCGGGTTACCCTCGGGAGACATGCGGATCAGGCTGCTTCCGACCTCGATGATGATTTCACGCACGCCTGCGTCGATGGCTTCGCTGGCCTGGGTTGCGAACTCAGCCAGACTCAGGGCAAAGCTGCCGGACTGCCCGGCGCCCGCCCGACTCACGACCGCACCTGCAGCTCATATAGGATCGGCGTGCCGGCCGGGTTGACCTCTTTCAGCGGCGGAACGATTGACCAGGTGCGGCCCTGGGCGACGACCTTGTCGAGCAAGCCGGGCACCCACGCCAAACTCTGCGCGGCGATCTTGAGCTTTTTATCGCCCTGCCGGATGAGGCTGTTGTTTTGAAATTCTTGGCCGGTGAAGTCGAGCAGGATGCCCTGGGCGATGTGCTCTATGGGCACGCCCGGCGCTTCGCCGCCGATATCCGGGTCGTAGTCGCCCGGTTCAGTCTTGCTGATGGTCACGGGCTGTCCAAACTCTGTGATCATATCCAGAGCCATCACGGCCATTTCGTCGTAGAAGGTCATGGTGATACCTTTATCACTTAACAAAGACAAACCTAAAAGGATTGAGGCGATGAAGGATTTGAAACTAGAGCAGGAAGACGAAGCTATTGCCAAAATTGCACGAGGGGCGCTGGGAAACTATGCGAATGCAAAATGGCGAGACAGCTCAGACGAGGAATATAGGAACCGTATCTCCAAGGTTGGAGTAAAGGAGTTCGTTGAGGGGTTTCTTGAATCCAATTCAGGTATCGGGCTACCTCCATCAGCTCAAAAACAGGACTATTTAGAACAACAGGCGAGACTCATCTAAGCCCGGACAGCGAACAGTCCGCGCTTTTGTAGGTAGTCGGCAAACTGCGTGGCGCTCGGCCGATCCGGTGCCGCCGGCAACAGCCGGTTGCTGGTGGACGGGATAGCCGCGTACTGCCGCGTTACAGCCCCTTCAACACGATCCAGCAAGACAGCGCCTTTGCGCTTCTCTACCGGATCGATATCGTCCTGATGAATCTCTGCAGCCAGGGCCATCTGCCCGTACTGGATCCGCGCCGGAAGGTAGTTGTTCGGCTTGATCTCATGATCCAGAAGCACTTCCCGGCGCGGCCAGGACAGGCCCTGCTCGCTACTGTTTTTGCGCCCCTTCCACGTCATGCCATCCATCGCCAAGGCGGCCCGGCGTAGCAACGCTTCCTGCGCTGGAACACCCTCAGGAATGACCGTGCCGAATTTAACGGCATACATGGCCAACTCATCGGCGCTCGCATAGCTTTCGGCGTCTGGCTTGCCGGTGCCGTCCTCGATGATCAGTGTCATGCGTCAACTCGCTGGATGGTTTGAAGATTGGCCGCCGGATCACCGACAACCAGCAGTATTACTCCTTGGGCAGCTCAGCGACGAGCTTTTCCAGGGATTCTTTCGAGGCGTTGGCCCGGTACTGGACGTTGGCTTCGTCGAGCTTTGCTTTGAGCGCCGTGATTTCACCGGCCTCATCACCAGGTGCGGCAGCGCCCTTCTTGAGCGATTCGATCTCACCGCGCAGCGCATCGATCGTCAGCAGCAAGCCGTCACGCTCAGTGGTCAACTCACCAACCGAAGCATGGATGGCGCCCAGCACTTCAAACAAGCGAAACGCCAGGTCGCCGGACTCTGGACGATGGATTTCGCCAGCTTCAATGCCGTCAACAAGGATCTGGATCGATCCATGCTCAGCACGCAAAGCCGCGATCACCTTTTCCAGTTCGGCTTGGTTGCCCGCACCAACAATCTGCACCCGCTTGGCTTCCTTCACCGACACATCGATGCCGGCTGCATCGTACGCATTGACCACGCTCGGCCAATCGCCAATCACCAGCACGCTGGTCACGCCGGCTTCGGGCTTATCGAAGTGTTCCGGATTGCGGTAACGCTTCTCCGGGTCGAAGCCGCTCAGTTGGTTGCTGTAAGTCAGTTCCATGTGTTTCTCCAATGCGGCCATTGCTGACCGCGCGCTGAGTTTGAGGCTTAACCGCCAGTAACAGGAGCCGTTGCGGTCAGCGTGATCATCACGCCGGCGGTGACCTTGTTGCTGCCCGCGTGCTTGACCCAGTTGGCAGCCGAGCCGACGGCAGCAAGGGTTGGGTTGGAACCGCCAGTGGTGGCTTTCCAGCTATAACCCAGCACATCGATGTTCACGGTGCCTTCCGCGCGGTAGCCGATGCTCAGGTTTTCTTCGTCGTTCACTTCGTAGGAACGGAAGCCCGGGGCCTGCGACTCGGTGATGGTTACGGCGTTTGGCAGCAGGCCAAAGATCACATCCGCCGGCGCGGTGTCGGTCACCAGTACAGGCTTGCCCAGAGTGCCCGGCAGGCCGCCGTAGATCACAACGCCAGCTTCTTCGTAGATCTTGTTGGTGATGGCTTCGTCGACGATGTCGAAGTAGGCGCTGGAGTGCATGACCCACAGAGCAATACGGCCGAACTTGTCGCCGAACTTGCGCATACCGCGAGTCAGCGTCTTCTTGCCATCGGTTTCGATGTTGGCCGAAACCACCATGTCAGCGTTGGAGCCAATGGCGGCACGCAGGCCAGCAGTTGCGTACTGGATGAAGCCTTCCAGGGTCGCATCAGCGACGTCGGCGCCGACAATCTGGGAGAACTCCTCGACCGGACGACCGCGGCGCTTGAATGCCTCTTCGGTGGTCTGGTACGGACCGTACTTCCATGGAGCCTTGACGCCCACAGCTTCGCCGGCGGAGATCTTCTTGGCAGTTACCTTGCCGTCAGAGTTGACGTCGCGGTGTTCCAGCGAGCCGTTCAGCTTGTAGAGCGCACGCTTACGGAAGTCGCCTTCGATCAGCTCGTTATCCAGCACCATCGCGCCGTTGGACGACGCGTTGAACACATCCAGGTTGTCCTGGACACGCTCTAGGTATGCAGTTTGCGCCTCATCGTTATAGATGATCAGGTCGCTGTTAACGGTTGTAGCCATGGGTCAATCCCCTTACTTGGGCAATGCGAGATATGCGGTTTGGCCGTGCTTGCGCTGAAAATCACGCTTCTGCTCGGAGGTCATTTCGGAGCGCTTGAATGCAGCCTTGCCGCCACCCCCGCCCGGGGCAAATGTCCCTGAGGCCCTTGGCCACAGATGAGGTGCGCTTTCGCGCAGAGATTCCGCCCATTCGAGCGGAGTCAGAGGGGTCTTGCCGTCTTTACCGAGGATGACCTGGCCAGATTCATCAACGGCGACCGCATCGCCATCTTCGTTGAGGGTGAACACGCCTTTGGCGCGCAGGATGATGTCGTCTGTTGCTTCCGGCAGCGCGCCGGCCTTAAGTGCTGCGCCGCGTACCGAGTCGCCCAGGACTTTGCCCTGGAACTTGGCAGCGAAAGATTCAGCCTTCTCAGCGCGCTCGCTGATGGTCTTCAACTGCTTGTCGTAGTCACCGCGCAGGCGCTCAGTGCGGCGGTTGAAGACCTCGTCCACCTTGCCCTCGGTCAGCAGCTTGGTTTCTTCGTCCTGGCCAGCACGACTGAGCAGGCCTTTGACTGCGTCGATGTCGATGCCTTCAAACTGGGTTTCGAACTGGGTCAGCTTGCCGGATGTTTCCTTCAGCTTACCCAGCAGCTCCGAGTTCTTGGTTTTCAATCCGGAAACGGATGCTTCAACGGCAGTCGCGATAGCGGCCTTGATTGCCGGGTTTTCCAGGTCGATTTCGTTTTCGTCTGCCACGTTGATGCACCCCTTGGGTATGTTTTGCCCGCCTGACGGACATAAAAAAACCGGCTCAAGGCCGGCTGAATGAATGTGTTCGGTTAAATTCCGGCGCGTTCGAACGCCAAAGGCTCCAAGCCCTTCATCTGTTTCAGTGTTAGCGGCGAGAAGTTGCGGTCCAGTTGCAGTTCGGCGAAGCGCTCCACCGTCAACCCGCCCTCCCGGAACAGCTTGGCCCGGACTGGGCCGATAGCAACGTCCTGGAACGCAGCCGGCTGCTGCTGGAGCCAGTGGTAATAATCGAGGTCTGCACTTACCTGCTGGCCGCCATTGGCACCTACTGAGGCACGGGTAGCGCCCTTGGCGAACATGGCACTGAGCTTGGTCAGCAGGATGAAGGTGGTGCGGCAGTTTGGATGGAACGGCGGCCTTGGGCCGGAATCCACTGGAAACTTACGTTTGTCCATCGAGCGGCATTGCTGGCTTGTCTTGCTGTCTAGCGTTGCCACCATCTGGATTTCTTCGACGATATCCGTGTTGGCCTTGGCCACCTCCATCCGCGCCTGGGCAGACACATGCTGAATGGCGGTATGCACGACGGTGCTGGCATTGCGATTGGTGGTAGCGAGTATCCCGTCCTTGTAGCCGGCAGCCTTGGTGCCGCGAATATTGCGGATGATCTGGAAGTTCGTCTGCCCTTCAAAGAAGCCTTGCCGGATGGTGCCGGTGACGCGCTCTCGCTCTGCACCGGTCCAACCCTTGATGAAGGCCTTCAGCAGCTTCCCGCCGCCTGTGCCGCGCACACTGAGTGGATTCGTCAGCACTGCCGAACGGATCGCAGCAGCCGTTGGTGCGACCACATCGAGCGACACGCCAACCGGCGCCGACCTGGCAAGGTTTGTCGCCTCAAATTCGGCCTCGTAGTTGGCGATGTCCACCAGGTCCAGGTTCAGTTGCGCGCTGTAGCGGTCGAGGATGCCCAGCAGCAGGCTATCCACTTCCTTCAGCAACGCTTCCAGGCGCTTGACGTTGTACTCGCTCAGGTCCGACTGGGTCAGCCGATCCCGTATAGATCGGTCAATCTCCTTGAGGAAGGGTGCAAACTTGCCCACCTCCCCCGCCTTGAGCTTTTCGAGGAAGACCGCGTGCCGGATCGTGGCGTCAAGGATTGCTTGGTTTGCGGCCATTTGGTTTGTCCTCATCGTCCAGACCTAGACCGTCGCCCTGCTCCTGCAATTCGCCGTCGATCTGCAGGTCTGTACGCTCTGGCGCAATCAGGCCCAGCTTGCGCAGGTAGGCCCGAAGGTCTGCCTTGGCGAAGCCGCCTTGCTGCCACAAGCCAACCAAGGCCGTGATCATCTGCGGATCAGCCGTGAGTTCGACGAACTCCTGATTCACTTGGTAGGCGACCTTCTTGTCAGCAATGCCCATGTAGGCGCAGCACCACATGATCGCCCGGGTGTAGGCCTCGCTGACGTTTGCCACGCAGCCGGCCAGAACCGAAGTAGATGCCGACTGATCGCCGCGGGACTCCGTTGCGGTCTTGGCGGTCAGTGACGCCACCACCATCCGGGCACCCAGTTCGATCATCATCTGATTCTTGTCGGCCATAGCCTCCTTGACCAAAGTGTTCGGCAATGGTTGCGCGTAGCCGAACTGGCCACCGGACGGCAGCATCATCGGCGCCCTGGAGCCGACATAGACGCCGTTCTTCTCCATCCAGTCGCGCCACTGCTCGTCCAAGCCAGAGATCCACGGCTGGGCCTGGCCGCACCAGAAGACGCTGTCTTCGTAATCGGCACTGTTCCGGTAATGGCCCAGGTTGATCATGGCGATGTCATACAGCGGCGACTCGTCGATGCTTGGGTCGTTGTTCTGCGCGCCGACGAAGGTGAAAGGGATCTCCTTGAGACGCCCTGTGACGCCTTCCGGCCTGAACTCTTCGATGACCGCCAGCGGCCCGCCACCTTTCGGCCCGGACCGGCGCCAAACACGACAAACGAAACCGTCGTCCTCAAGCGCCAGTTCCCGGTACTGCTCAGCTGTCTTGTAACCGAAGCCATCAGGAATCTCCGGAGACTCGCGCAACACCACCAGCGTCAGCACGCTGTGACCGTTCACCATGCCCGTGCGCCAGTTGATGATGTCTTCGGCGCAATAGGACAGGATCACCGAGTGACCGCCAATGCCGTCATCCTGGTGATAGTCGACGTATAGGCCGTGGCGGCCAGCTTCAAGCACCTTCTCCAGCGTGCCCTGCGAGTGCTGGTAGATGCTCACACCGGAGCCGTTGGCATTGTCCTGCAGGTATTCCAGCTTCTTCGGTACCGTGAGCGTCGGGTCTTTATGAAAGGCCAGGCCCAACAGCCCGTTACGGGTGTGCCCGGTGGCGTTCTTGAACACCGCCCGCTCGCGGTAAGCACGGTTCCGGTCTTCGTTCTCCGGCGACTTGTCGTGCGCGTTGATGTACGGCAGCCGATCGACTACCCGGTGCTGGCCCGCGCAGACGTCGCGAACGGTCGCCCAACGGTCCAGCACTGCCGTGTATTCCGCCCGCTTGAAGGAGACGTCGTTGCTCATCGGGCGTATCCCATTTTGATAGCGGTGACCGGTTTGATGGTCGGGTACTCGCGGTGGATGAAGTAGCCGCCGGCGTCGTTCGCGTGATCGATGCCGGCGGTTTTATCTGGCTCCCCGTTCGCGCCCCACACCTGCTGTTCCAGGCCATCGGCGTAGGTCGGACAGGTGAACGGATTGACCAGGTAGCGGCGCTCGCCCTGCGCATTGCAGAAGACGGCGTTCATTGCGTTGATTCGGTCCTTCACCGGCGGGTTTGCCGCTGGAGCAATGACCGCGAACCCAGCCTGCTTGAGCATGGCCAAGTCAGTGATGCTTGCGTTTATGGACTTGCGTGAATCGCCCGAGGCGTCCGGGTAGATCCTGATCTCGCACGTTTTCTTGAAGTCGTTGCCGTCGTGCTGCCAGTAGCGCTCCTTGATGCGGCGGATCATGTCGGGCGTGTCATACCCGTCGATCAGCTCATCCACGGCCCTGGGCAACCCTTGTTCGCGCTTGACGTGAGTGATCGCCGCCATCTTACCGACGTTGAAGTCCATCCCAATGAACAGCGGCTCGCCAGGCTGCACGGTATCGAAGCACCC
This sequence comes from Pseudomonas sp. H3_E07, assembly GCF_054668895.1. Taxonomy (NCBI): domain Bacteria; kingdom Pseudomonadati; phylum Pseudomonadota; class Gammaproteobacteria; order Pseudomonadales; family Pseudomonadaceae; genus Pseudomonas; species Pseudomonas sp. H3_E07. The sequence continues at coordinate 5,278,617 of NZ_CP162795.1, read as the reverse complement.
GTTGAGCTTGCGGTCGTAGGCCGTGTAAATCGTGCCGGACGTAAGGTTGACGAACTGCCCACGGAGATAGGCTTGAATCAATTGCGGCGGATACGACTCCATCAACGATGCGATGTAGTCATCCGGCAGGTTCAGCTCGTTATCGAACGTACTGGCCTGCACCAGGCCGTAAATGCCGTTCAGCGCCGGTTTGTCACGCAGTTGCTTCACGAACTGCTGGTAGACGAACTTGAAGCCTTCCGGCGTCGTGGTTACGTCCACGCCGTTCTTCAGCCCGGGCAAGTTGTAACGCATCCGCGCAATGATCTTGCGCCAGGCCTGCTGAGCCTTCAGCAAGCTCATCACGTCCAGCTCATCTACCAGTGCCTGGCCGATCTTGAAACCCACGATGGTCTGCGGCTTCTCCATCGACCGGCAAATCACAGTGCCGCGATACTGCCGTCCGCTGTAGATGTGAACTTCATGGTTCGCCTGGTTGATCTTGGTCTTCAATCCCCAGTCGTAAGCCACCTCATCCATAGTCGGATAGAAGATGTCCCGGATCTGCGGGTAAGTCGGTGCAAAGTAACCAGCGTTGACGCCGGGCCACTCCATGAAGTGTTTGCTCAGTACCGAGCATCCCACCCAGGTCTTGCCTGAGCCGAATCCGGCAACGAACGCACGGAATTTATGAGGCAGCGTGAGGAACTGAGCCTGCGGAACGTTAAGGCTCGGCATTCGGCTTCCTCGCATCCACCACATCGACCTGGATGCGGGTCGGGATCACAGGTTCATCGCCCGCCTCTTCCTTCCTGGCCCGGTTGACGTAGATGTCACCGGTTTCTTTCGCGGCCTGTTCGAGGATCTGCATAGCTAAACCGATGTTCTTCATCGTCTCAGCCTTCTCCACGAAGCGGTTCATGGCTCGAAGGCGGAAGGCGCGGTTGGCTATCGGGATATCTACTGTCTCTTCCCTGAATCGCTTGCGACACTCTTCAAAAAACGTCTTCCACTTCTGCCCGAGGTCACGACCGGAATACTTGGTTGGGTCGTATCGCTCACACAGTTGGCGGGATACCTCGATGCCGTATTGCTCCTTGACGGCCTGACAAACCTGACTGGGGGTATCGAAGCAGGCCAGGGCTTGGACAATAAAGGCCTTCACCTCATCTTTCAGGGCTGCCATAGATTCATTTTCCGTCAAGGGCTGTCAAGGATTAAGCCAGCTTGAGCAGACAGGTTCCGCAGGCCCTCGCAATGTTCAATTTCCCCACCTCAGCAGGACTGTTTGCAGCATCCACCAACGCTTGGACGTCAGGGCTCGCACCGTAGCGGCGGACAACACCAACGAACTCTTCTACGTCGTGGCCCTGCAGCTTGATCTTTGGTGCACCGTCTTGGGTGAATGCTGGCTGACCGTACTTGTCGGTCGCGTGAGCCAGGTGATAAAGCTCGTGCTCGATCAGGGCGCAGAACTCAAGGTCGCTGCACTGGGCGCAGTAGTCAGCAGCCAGGGTGATGATGAAGGCCGGCACCTCGCCGAACCAATCACACATCTGCTGCTTCATTCGCGCCTTCTGCCAGCCGCCGGCACGAAACGCTACCTGCTCGGCCTGGCCAAGCACTGTCCTGCCCTGCTTCTCGAAGCTCGACGATGCCCACATGACCCGGATGTCTGCATCCAGTAGATGGGCATGGTCTTCGTTGTGAATGCTACCGGTGTTGGAAAGGATCTCGGCTTGGAGCCATTCCCACACTTCGGAAGCTGGGGCCAGTCGGATGCCAAAGTCGGAAAGCTCGGACAGCTCAAGAAGTGAGGATGGAGGGTATGGTCTATCCATTTCCTCTCCCAATAAAAAGCCCCGCACTAGGCGGGGCTATATGGCACAACTTTCTTAGTGGGCGCCAAGAAGATAGATGATTGCGCCCATCACTTGATAAGCCGATAAATCTTCACCGGCTACGAATTGCGTGCGAGAACTGATTGGCCGCTCGTCCGTCTCACCAAGATAAATCGTTCCACTCTTCGATACCCGGAACGAAGCTACCCGCAAAAATACAGGCTCGCCCTCTTCATTGAAGCCTTTGCGGCGAACACCCCATACGCCTTCTACTGACTCACCGTTGACCAGAAGGCTAAGCTGAGCCTTCGCGTCGCCAAAAGGCGTCTCAAGCTCCACTGTGGTTCCGTCCGGTTGGACCATGAAACTGACTCCCCAGCGCTCCCTTACTGTCTCCTCTTGGCAAACAGCCGAAAGCCTGGCGATGAATTTCTTGGCGTGCTCTTTGATCCGTTCCCCGTCGAACTTCAGATTGTGTAAAGCGTCAACTTGATCCGGGGTGACTGATAATAAATCCATGTAAACCTCCTGTCCTGTTTGGGCAGGCAGTATGCCACCACAGTCAATCAGTTCACCATCCCACATACAAGCAAATGTAGAGGCCATCTCGTACTCACCCGCGGCAGACCTACCCGACCATAATCGCGGTTTGCGAATGGGTTTGCCCGTGCAGCACCGCGACGATAATCCCCTGTGGGAGGCCGGCAGCCTTCGCAGCGTCAATTGCCTTGGCGATGGCATTGTCCATATCTGTCAGGGCCTTGTTGATGTCATGGCTCATCGGAAGCGCGTGACGCAGGAGGGTGACGTTGCTCATCTGAGAACCTCGCGCCACGATTTGGCGCATTCGAAAACGTGGCGCGGATTACTTGCCCCGGCGCTCGATACCACCAGGCGCCTTGTCACAGTGCAGGCAGTGCTCGCAGTTCAGTGTGAGGCACAGCCAGACCTTTACCCGCTGCCAGTACGTAACCATGAAGATGTGTCGAGCACCGGCCAAGGCCAGGGCGACATGCAGCGTCAGGCCGGCGGTGGTCGGGCCGAAGAAGATGTTCTGGCTGCGCGCCATGACGACAAAGCCGCTGATGGCGATCGTCGAGTAGATCAGCTTCCCGAGAATGCCGTCCCTCACTTTCCCGCTCAGTACGCACCAGGCCGCCCACAGGGCGATAAGGCCGCAGGCGATGGAATTGATCAGTTCAAGATTCATGGTGGATTGCCTCCCCCGAACCGCTGGCGAATGAGCGCCCAGAGGTCAGCGGATTTGATGGCTCGATTGATGGCCGCCAGGAGCGAGCCGCCGAAGGCACCCAGCAGGAAGCCTATGCCGGCGACGATCTTCGGCTCGGTCACACCCAGGTAAGTGCTGACCATGCTCGTCAGGTAGATCGAGCAGGCCATGCCGGTGATGAGGAAGATCATCCACGCACGCCAGTCGTTCAGGTCGTCCTTGTGCCACCAGCTGGCGATCACTGCCCCAACGAGGCCCGCAATCAGTAATTCGAACCTGTCGATCTTGTCGAGCAGGCGCTGTAGATACTCCATGCGCTCGACTCCGTGGGGCATGTTTGAATAGGTCAGCCCCAGCAGCACTCCCAGCTCAGAGCAATGGGTGTGGTGGAGCCGAAAAAAAGAAGGCCCCGGCAAATGCCGGGGCCTTGGCCTGTCAGTAGTGGACAGGAGAAAAGCAAACGGCTGCATAAGCAGCCCATCGCGCCTTAAGGCAGAAGGTCGTAGGTCACGTAGGCCGTACCGCCACCATTCTGTGTCATTGCTACCCACAGGCCCTGACCCGCAGGAATGGTCACAGAGAATGGAAGAGTGGAAGAACCGCTAACGGCGGACAAGATAACGGGCACGTTGGTCACCCAGCGTCCTTCCGGAATGGTCGTGCCGGTACTAATAAATCCGTTCCCGACGGGGCTTATCATCGTAGCTGTCCGAACTACAGCGCCATTCACGTTCTGTGCCGGAGTGAAAATTGCCTCGGCGTAGCTGGTTGCCACAGATTTGAAACGGCTGCCGATTTGTACTGGTTCCATGTTTTCACCTATTGAGTCGACTGATTGTTCGCGGAGGATTCCGCATTCATGTCGCTCAAAGGCGATTGCTCGAGGCTCGTGGCCTTCACATGATTCAACGTCCCGCATCGGGAACATTTGATCTGGAGCTCTGTAAACTCACCCGTACGGGCGAGAAGTCGGTTGCAGTTACCGCATCTGATTTCTTTCAACATCTGCAAATTCCTTTTGCTGAATCGCCCTTCCATGGGCAATAAAAAACCCCGCTCTAGGCGGGGCTTCATAAAAACTTTAGTCGCTTGAAGTTTGAGGGACTGGGGCCTCGTCGATGCTTATGCAGTGTTCAATGTCCGTTATTTTCTTCAGTGCAAGCTCGGCCGTTGAATAAGCTCCGAACATTCTGCCCTGATAAAAAACAACCCACGCAAACTGAATATCCGCGTTGTCAGCCTGCCCTACAACCAACTTCTTGAACCGTTCCGCCAAGTCGTCGACATGCATTTGTGCCATGCCACGCAAAACCATGACGCTCTCCCAGTTTATAGTCGGAAGCTCTATTTTCGACCTTGCACAAACTGAGCGCAACAAAAAGCCCGACATGCAAGCCGGGCTTTCAAGTGTGAGTCCCTCACGCGCAAGATCGATAGGATGAACAAATAGTCTCTCATTTTCTCACTCAGTGCAACATTTTTTTGGGTATCAGTTTTTTCTTGTAGCTCCGCCGATTGTACTTTCCTGAGTTCTCCAAATTTCTGCCAAATTCTTTCGAACGGCAAAACAGTCGTATCCGAGGCATGCGCCATACGTGTGACCGGGTCTAACCTATTGGAGCGATAGGTAAATGGAGTCGTAGGCCTGCAGGGGGATATGATACCGTTTAGCCATATGGTCGTGATGCAAGAGGTTGATCATGGACGTGAACGCCCATTTTCCTGAGTACGAAGCACAACGCTTAAAACGCGTTGAGGCTCTCTGCCCGCAAAATGAACAAGACGATGAAGTCTTCGAAAAAATGATTTTGATGGCTTCAGAATACTTCAGTGCCCCCATCGCGCTAATTTCTATCGTCGATAAGCACCGTCAATGGTTCAGGGCTCGGATTGGAATCGAAGAATACACTACACCACGGGACGTTTCGTTCTGCGCTCACTCGCTACACGACAGAAAGCCTTTAGAGGTTTTGGACGCGAAGGACGATGAGCGCTTCAAAGATAACCCCATGGTCACCGGCGCGCCCTTCATTCGCTATTACGCTAGCGCGCCACTTCTCACAAGTGATGGTTTCTCTCTGGGTAGCCTATGCATAATAGATACTTCACCTCGAGAACCAATGAGCAAACGAGATGCAGCAATGCTCGTTTATTTCGCTCAACTCGTTGTCTTGCGGATTATGGGTTTACGTTCCCGTAATTTTATTGATCAGCCTACCGGCCTTTTCAACCGACTCAGACTGGAAGAAGATATTCGACTCGCAAGCTCTAGTGGTATTCAGCACGATCTCTTTGCCGTAGACGTTATATCTCCAAAATTTTTGAATGACGTAGTAAAAGCACTCGGCTACAGCTTTTCTCAAAATTTAATGCTCAGCGTTAAGGGTAGACTTCAGTCTTTATTACCTAAGAACTCTCTCTTGTACAAAATCAGTCCAACGCGTTTTGGGTTTCTCTTAGAAAGTGGCCAGCCGGTGGAAGGTCTCTGCCTTGAAATTCTTTCAAATTTCGACGAACCGGTGGATTGTCAAGGAATCCCAATTCTCATGCAGACAGGTATTGGAGTATTGAAAATCGCCGATGCAAAAGAGAGGGACTGGTTACGGTTAGTGGTAGGGGCAGCTGATGACGCCAGGGTTCGAAACTTGGGCTGGGCGATGTATCAACCTAAGTTAGACGCAGCTCAGCAGCGAGCGTTTGCCCTATTGAGTTCCCTGTCTGATGCAGTTCGGTCTGAAGATCAACTGAGCTTGGTTTTCCATCCGAAAGTCACATTACCTAGTCTAGCATGTGAAAATGTTGAAGCATTGATCCGATGGAATCATCCTACGCTCGGACCTATCAGCCCCGCAGAGTTTATCCCACTAGCAGAGAAAACTGCGCTGATACATTCAATTACCCTGTGGGTACTTGACGCTGTAGTTAACCAAGCTAAGGAGTGGTTTGGCAAAGGTATTGAATTACGAATTTCCATGAATGTCACTGCCAGTGATCTTGATAACTCTAAGTTCTTAAATAAAATTACAGAATATATAAAAAACGGCACCCTTCTGCCGAAAAATCTAGAACTTGAATTCACGGAAAGCATGCTCATGTCAGACCCGAAGACAGTTATTGAGCAGCTTGACCGCGCCCGCGCGTTAGGCATTGAAGTTTCCGTGGACGACTTCGGCACAGGCTACAGCAACTGGACATATCTAAGACAACTGCCTGTGAGTACCGTTAAATTAGACCAGTCACTAATCAGAAACCTCAACACGAACGAAAAAGATAAACGGCTAGTTAAGACACTCATCGAGCTTGCTAGAGGATTAGGCTATAGAGTCGTAGCAGAGGGCGTCGAAACCCAAAGCATTCTGGACCTAATCACGCTCTGGGGGTGTTCAGAGGCTCAGGGATACCTGATAGCAAAACCCCTGAAAGCGGAACCATTAGAAAAATGGCTGGCACAAGGTGGTTTCAGCGCGGGATAGGACTAGAACGCCAGGCACCGAGTCCTTGTAGTCCATCAAAACCTGTCGGCGGGAAGCCTGTAACCACCTCCTGCCCATCTCAAAGCTGACGTCGTACAGGTCATTTGTCCAGTTCATTGTCGAAGCAAATTATGATGCCATGAGGTTCTCCATTAGCCCCTCGGCGTCAAGGATCTCTTGAGCGACCATCAGCGCCTCATTCACCTGGCCATCCAAAGAATTTCGTATGGATGAACGCCAACGATACCGAGTTGACTCTGGCTTGCCGTCGTTATCCCAATTCGTAATGTCGTACCAGGCGGCCGGCAGCACCGCGGCGGAGCGCTTGCCCTCGGCACCGGCAACTTGTGGAATGGCCCAGGTCAGCACCGCGCATTCCCGGAAGCGCTTCGGCGCCGGTGTCTTCACCGAGTTCAGCAATTCCAGGATGGCGCCATGCTTGCGCTCCTGGTGCGTCGAGTACTTTGCCACAAGTGCCCGCCAGTGCGCCGGGGTGAGCGCCTTGTGCAGCCGACCGAACACCCAGCAGTCCTGAAGAAACGCCGCCTCCTTGCCGACGATCTCCCCCTTCTGCTTGGCGCACTGCACCTTCGGCTCAAAGTCGCAGCCGCCGGCGGAACTGATGGTCTCGGCCGCGAGGGCTCGAACTACTGCTGAAACAACGTTGCGATAGGTCATGCTGCAGCCCTCTTCAGTTCACGGGTTTTGGCTCGGTAGTCGGCCTTGATGGCCTGCAACTGCTCAATGGTGTAGCGCCGGGGCTCATGAGGCCCTTCCAGCCAATCCACTTTTTCGACGCCGATTCGCCTCACCAGCTCCAGCCGGTAGTTCACGATGTCGCCCGATTTGTGGTTGTTGCACGGCGCGCACTGGCGCCACACGTTCAGCGGCTCGAAGCGAAGCTCTGGGTTGCCACCGACAGTGCGGTAGTGCCCGGCGTGCCATTGGCCGTTGTGGTGCCGGCCGCAACTTACGCACGGCAGGCCGATATCCCGCTCGCGAATCCAGGCATTGAAGGCGGCCTGCGCCTCTTTCATGTGCTGGGCGCGCGACTTGATCTTCACCTTTGCCGCGCGCAGCTCCTTGCGGCCGATATCGGCCAGCGACTTGCGCGCCTTCGCCTGGTTCACGCCCTTGATGGCCAGACCGCACTTCGGACTACATACTGCCTGGCCGAGCCGCTGCGGCGGGAAGCTGATGCCGCATGCCGGGTTCTTGCACTTCTTAGGTTTGGGTTGCTTGACGATCATGCAGCCTCCTTGCTGAGTAGATCAGTGAAAACCACACCTTGGCCTGTGAAATAGGTGGCGATGCGGTCGGTGTAATTGATGCCCTGGGCGCGATTGAACAGGCTGGTCACTGGGAAACCGTCGGGGCCGAACAAATGGCACTCGCCCATCATGGCCAGCTTCGTTTCGTAGGGCAGATGGCGCATGACCCGGTACCACTCGGCCTGAAAGCCAGCGTCCTCGTTCAGCAGGATCTGCACGCCGAAGTGCAGCTTGCAGTAACGGCGGGCATCGGCCGGGTCGCCGATCTGAGTCATTTCTGCGATGCGCTTGTACATCCCAAACCACAGCCGGTTTTGGTCAAGCGTTCGGTCCTTACCCGCGCGCAGGGTCACCACGACAAACTTCTTGTCTTTGTACATGGCGCTGATTTTGGTGATGACCTCGGAGAGCTTGGCCTGGCAGTTGACTGAGATTTTGTCGGACATCAGAAGCCCTCCTTGCCGCGCTGTGATTCCCACTCGAACGGGATAACGATCACCCCGCCCTCTCGAAGCCGGTCAATGCACCGGTCGCCAATGGCATCCGGCAGCGCCTTGGCTTCCAGGTTGGAAACGATCACCGTGGGGCGCATCTGCTCATAGCGGCCGTTGATGATTGCGAACAGCGTGGTCAGCTCGAAGTCGCTGGGCTTCTCCTTGCTGACGCCAATCTCGTCCAGGATGAGTAGAGAGGGGCTGATCAAGCTGGCGAGGATTTGGCTTTCGCTCTGGTCGCTGGTGCGGTCGTAGGTCGCCCGGATCGCCTGCAGCACAGAACCGATGGTGCGGTACACAGCCGTGGCGCTGGACCTGGCCATGATCTCGTTGGCGATCGCCACAGACAGATGCGTCTTGCCGGTACCGGGCTTGCCCAACAGCAACAAGCATCGACCGGCCTCGGCGATCTGCTTGAACTCGGCGGCATACCGGCGGCAAGTGTTCAATGCCTTGCGCTGCTCTGCGGTGATGGCGATGTAGCCGTCCAGGGTTTTCGAGGCGAAGCGCTTGGGGATCAATGCGGCGCCGAGCTTGCGCTCCATGGCCATACGCAGCTCCATTGCCTTGTTCGCCAACTCGGCGGCCTCGGTCTTCTCGCGCGCGAGCCGGCTGCACTCAGGGCAGGCGCTCTTCAGCTCCTTGCCCAGCACAGGGAATACCTTTTGCTCGAAAGCACCGTGAATCTCACAGTCGCCTGGCTGGATGCGTGTTCCTGGCGGTAGCTCAGGAGCGGGTTGCTCAGCGGACTCAGATCGCATAGGAACCGTCCTCACGCTGGATCAGTCCATCGGTGTAGTTGCGCTCTGCAAACCCGGTGTGGCGAGATTGTGGCGCCTGTGGTGGTGCGGACTCAGCCAATCGCTTGATCACCCAGGAGGCCTTGAAACCCTGCCAGCCGGAATTCAGCGCCTCGGTGATTGCGTCGTCGGCGGTGATCCCGGCTTCGGCGCACTTGGCCAGCTCGGAGTTCACGGTTGACCAGACAGTTGCGGTCACGGCAGCGCGCTTGGCCTTTCGCTGGGTGAGCCAGTCGGCCAGCAATTGCTCAGGGATGCTGTGCGGGTTGTCGGCCAGCAACTGCGCCATGCCGAATGGAGCCTTGCGATCAACCTTCGCCGGTTCGGTTTTTGGTTGGGGCGGATTAATCTCTTTCGAAGAAAGAGTTAATAGGGGTTCTTTCTTTGTATAAAGAAGGGAGTCGTCGGTTTTGGTCTGTTTCGCGGCTGAGCCGATTCGGACCACTTGAGCCGAATCAGACGATATGGTCTGTTTCGGCTCTACTACGAAGATCCACTCTTTTGGGTCGCAAACTCCGATGTCGCCGCGCGCACCGCCTTCACGGTACAGCACGCGACGACGCAGCAGGCCAGAGATAGCCTTCGACACCGTGTCAGGGTGGATGTGGGTTGCCTTAGCGATATCGACCGCGGGGATGCGATGTGCGCCCGCGCTGAAGTTTAAGGTGGCCTTTGCCACGTATAGAACGATCTTCATTTCGCGCGCCGACAAATCGATGGCCATCAAGCCATCCATCATCTGGTTGTCCATTCGGGTGAACCCCCGAGGGTTGTGTATCGGAACAATGTTTGGCATGATTTCTCTCGCTTACAGCTGTAGAAGAAGCCGACCTCGACCGTCGGCTTTTTTGTGCCTGTAATTCAGGCTATGGATTTCAGTGGCCGGGCCGCCGCTAGCAACTGCTCAGCTCTACGCCCCAACTCCCCCGCCTTCGCTTCAACCTGGCGGCATTGCTTGGCGAACGCTGGCAAGTGCGGCAGATCCAGTTCGCACATCACCTGGTCGTCAAAAACTTCGCTGCCGGTGTCGATCACATCACCCAGGGCGCGGATCAGCGCGCCGAAGCTCTTGTTTGCGCATTGGTCGCTGGTCATCTGGCGGGCGCCGGTCAGGCCGTGTCGGCTTGCCAGCTCGTTTACGCAGTGGTCCCGGAATTCAGGCTCAAGGGCGTTGACCCACGACTCTTCCAGCCAGGAAGGCATTTCCTGGTCGCCGGAAAGCCAGCGCTGAACGCGCTTGAGCCAGCGACCCGTTGCCTTGATGAACTCACCCACATCGTTTTGCCGGGCCAGCTCGTCAAAATCTGGCACCTTCGCCAGTTCGATCTTCAAGGTGGGAACGGTCAGATAGATCTCGCGACTCAGCGCCTGGGCGAAATCGTCCTGGCTCAAGCTGGTGCGGGCGATCTGGTTTTGAGCATGGGCGACCAGCACCTGATCACGGGTTTGTACGGTGTGTCTGGAACTGGACGTTTGCATGGGGACGGCTCTCTTCTAATCTGGCTTCATGGAACGGCGGACAGGGATGTCGCTTAGGCGGCCATCTCGGCCCATGGAAACGACGGACAAAGGGATTCTTTTTTGAAAGCACCTCCGGTCAACGCCTCCGCTCGCTTGGCAACCACTGGAGACATGCCGTGCTTCTCGCGAACCCAACCGGAAACGGTGCTTTGATCAACCTTGAGCTTTTCGGCCGTGACCTCCTGAGTGCCGAAGAAGGCAACGAGGTCCTTATAAATAGTGTTCATGCTGCCCCTCCATACGGGAATACCCATATAGTAGGTTATGGGAATACCGATTTGCAAGGATATGGGAGCACCCGTAATACTCGCCGGATGGAATTCAAAGATCGTTTAAAGGCAGCGCGCCGGCACGCCAAGCTCAACCAGGGCGAATTGGCCGCTAAAGCTGGTATCACGCAGACGTCGATTTCTGACCTTGAGCGTGGAAAATCGAAAGCCACCGCACACGTCGTGAAGATCGCCGACGCATGTGGGGTGAGCGCCAAATGGCTCTCAGACGAGATCGGGCCAATGCTGGCTCCTGGGTTAACGTCTGGCTCTGGTGAATCAAACGTCTCCCCTGCCGCCCAGCCCACCAAATCATTCCGCTACCCGGTAGTGAGCTGGGTTGCAGCCGGCGCCTGGGCGGAAGCAGTGGAACCCTACCCAGCTGGAATCTCGGACACCTATGAGTTTTCGGAGTACGACTCCAAAGGACCGGCGTTCTGGCTGACAGTCAAAGGCGACTCGATGACTGCGCCCGCCGGCCAGAGCATCACCGAAGGCACGCTGATCCTGGTGGACACTGAAGCGGAGGTTGCACCAGGTAAGCTGGTGGTGGCCAAGCTGCCGGACAGCAATGAGGCCACATTCAAGAAGCTGGTGAGCGACGGCGGCCGGCTGTTCCTGAAGCCGCTGAACCCGAGCTACCCGATCGAGGCAGTCGACGAGAACTGTCGGATCGTAGGCGTGGTTGTTCAGGCGCTGCAGAAGTTTTACTGAGCTCCAAATGCTTCGCCGCCCCAGCAAACAACGCGGACGAGCGGAAACCAAATTGACAGGAATCAGCTAAGAGGATTGGATGCCTATACCTGCACTAGATGCCAGAGGGTTACTCCCTGGTGGCATCCATGTCGGGACCTTACGCGATATTGAGCAGCGCTTTCTGTTCAATCAGCACAGGTCAGATCTCTACTACCAAGTCAAAACGTTCTTTGACGGTGAGCTTCGAGGAAAAGCGTTTGGGCTTCAGTTGGTGCTTGGTGGTAGTTTTTTCTCCGACAAAGAGCACCCCGCTGATATAGAGGCGACCGTATACTTGCCATCCCCTATGGTGATCGCCCACGTTCAACTGATGGCTTTAAACAACTCAGCTGAGAACGCTCGAATCAAGAACTCCTTTAGGGCTGATTTCTATGTCAGTCTGATGGTTGCAGGATGCATGAATCTAGGACAGTTTTTTCAGTACGTCGGCCCCAAAACAGCGCATGACAAGGGGCTTCACGAAAAGGACGCGCGCGGCGTAATTGAGGTGGAAGCATGGGAACTTGGGTAGAACAGGTCCATAAAAGGGCGTCAGTGTTTCAGGACCAGATCGTCGCAGCCAAGCAGACGCAGATTGTTCACGGCGTCGAACTGGGCCAAATGATTGAGTTTCTTCAAGGCAAGCTTCGTGATCTCTACGAAGAAGAGATGCCGTTGGCCAAAATTTATGACACCTCAGATCTGGTGTTCCATGCCGAAGGCCCTTCCACCGCATCCTCAACCCCTGGACTCCATGCTTTTAACTGGCTTTGTGGCTCTGCAGAAAAACAGCTGAAGATGCTTGCTCGATCCATTTTTGACCTTTCTGACCGCGACGCAAAGAAACTGTCGAATAACCTGGATCTTCGATTCACCGGCTTCGCACCTGGCAGCATTTATGCCGGCTTCACTCTTTCTGAAATTCCTTCCATCCTCGACAGCGACGAGCCTGAACTGATCTTTTCTGTACTGAAGCAGGCCATCAGACAATTGCCCGCTATCCCTGAATTTATTGGGGATGAAAGGGTTAGTGGCGCAATCAATGAACTGATCCCCGATCCCGCCATGCGGGATGCGAGCCTTGAGACCGTATTCAAGCTATCGCCAACCGGCCGGGCAGGCATTCACACTGTCGATATTTCCTCGCCGGACGCCAGAGTAGCTTCTCTCACTGCTCGTGAGCGGGTGGTTCTAAGGGACGCATTGCAGAAGCCGGTTACCAACATAAAAAAATATGGCCGCTTTGTCGGAGAGGTCCGAGAAATAGACCTGGACTCGGGAAGATTTCATCTTCGAAACGTGCTTGACATAGGGACGGTGCGTTGCGTGATGCCTACAGTCACAAGCGAGCAAGGTCAGAAGCTTTTGGGCGCCCAAGTGTTAGTTGAAGGTCAGTATGAATGTGATGCATCTGGGCGACCGAGACTGATGTTCGTTGAAGCAGTGAAACCCTCACAGGGAATAGACCTGCAATCGACGATGAGGTTTTAAACAAAGCCCGGCCCAGCGCCGGGCTTCTTGTCTCTGCCCGTTCACACTCGGCTCCTTTGGTCATCCCCATTTTTAGCACCCGCTTAAGCCCGCCCTCCTTAGCCGAATCCGTCACGGCATATCTTGTTACAACCATTCGCCCGCAGGTACCGCACGCAGAGAACTACAAACTTCTACTCCAGTCCTAATACTAGGCGTGCTTTAAACCGTGAGCGCCTGCTGACAACCCATAGAGGTTCAAAAAATGAAAATGACACTACCCGCCCTAGCTTTGGGTGTCCTCATTTCGCAAGGAGCGATGGCAGCCGGAGATGGCACAGCCGCTCTTGGAGGCGGCGTTGGTGGTGCACTTGGCAACATCGTAGGTCAACAGCTCGGCGGCTCAACGGGAGCGGCGGTAGGCGCCGGCGTAGGTGGTGCTGCGGGCAGCGCTGTCGGTGCTCAGAGAGGCAACAGAGCTGAAGCCGCATTAGGTGGCGGTATCGGCTCGGCTGGTGGCTCGCTCATCGGTAATCGCCTCGGCGGCACGACTGGCTCGACGATCGGTGCAGGTCTAGGCGGCGCTGCGGGTGGCGCGCTTGGAAACAACCTGGCGGATGATGAGAGCAATCATCGGTCGGATGGTAAGAAGCACAAAGGCAACAACAAGCATAAACACAAGAACAAGCATCGTTAGTTTCTGATGCGGTTACATCGAGCCCGGCCCTGCGTCGGGCTTCTTGTTTCTGGCGAGCCACTACCCTGCTATGGTGGCGCCCTTAGATCGCAATGGAAGCAATGAAGCATGGAGTTATGGAAGACACTGGCGATAGCCCTACTGGCATCGGTCAGCACGCAGGCCGCATCAGGTGATGGCGCCAACCCTATCGCTGCCGCGATATTCCTCACAATTTCCGCGCCAACCATTTTAATTGGGGCGACCACATCCCTAACGACCGAGCCGCCAAAGGTTTTCAAGTCAGCTAAGACCGACGCCCTCGCCTACATAGGTTCGGATGGCGAGATTCGCGGCGCCCAGTTTGAGCAAGCGTGCCGACACTACCGATTGAGCTATAGATCGCCCCTCATGTCCGATATGCAACTCGCCCAGGCGATCGTGACTACCTACTGATACAGACCTTTAACCTATCCTCAGCGTCGTGATTCATGCCTCCGGCGTAACCGCCAAACTCATCATCTAGGTCTGCCACCAATGCCTTCCATCGTCTATGCCAATGAGTTCGACATCTGCGTATCAATGTCCGATTTAGTTTCATGGGTAGGGGACGAGCACTCACCCAATGCGGATTTAGAAGCCGCTTTGAGCGCCGCTGGAATCGAGCTAGACATTGCCAAGCTGTACAACCACTACTTCGAAGACACACATATTGGTGCTGGTGACGTTCATGTCTATTCGTCTGCCGTGAGCGAGAGCCTAATGGTCATAGACCTGTATCGAGACCTGACCGATCAACTTGATTTGATTACGGTTTCATTGAAAATTGACAAGCCACTTACCCATTTGGTCCTTCCATTGCTCAGACGATTTTTTGATGCCGCTGAGTGCCAGGTACTTTTCAGTCAATCTACACACTCACAGCGATTGCGCTCACTGACAGATGAGAGCAGGTACCCTTTACCGATGGGGGAGAACGGGTACCGACAACAGATAATTTTCCATAAATGATGCGCACGGCTAATGAGCCACTTCCTTTCACACCCCTTCACAGTCGGGCGCCTATGGTAACCACAGCTCCTAGCGATCATCCCTTTAAGCCCGCTACTCCCCATCGCGGGCTTTTCTTTGTTCGCGATTCAGCGATCCTGGCAACCATCCACCTTTAGCTCATTGCTCCAATGCACACGAGGAAGCCCCCCCCCGCAAAAATATGCATTTGTGCATGAAACTTATTGCCGCCCTCTTGCCAAGGCATGTCAGCACCAATACTGTATATAAATACAGCACTCGCAAGGAGCGAAGAATGCACCAGACGCCCTACCCCACAACCAAACCGAGAAATTCCTACGAGCTTGTGGGCCGCCGCCTTCAAGGATTGATCACCTCTCCCCGGGTACAGCGAATTCAATTGGTCGAGGTTTCCAGACGCGACGACGAAAGCCCTGAAGCCTGGCGCCAGGTCATCCAAGACATCGGCGACACCGCCGGCATTAGCGTCGAGCATTTGGATGACGGTGCCGTCAGGATCGGCTGGCGCCAGTACTGCGACTCATAAAAGAGCCCGCCAATGAGCGGGTTTTTTATCGCCTCCCATAAAATATATGGGAATACCCATTGACGATAAATATGGGATTGCCTATATTTATACCCATCGAGACGCCACAGCGGATCGCCAGAGCCGAAGGCTCGAAGCTCTTTAGCGACACCCCTTGCCGGATCACCACCGGCCCAGATTCAAAGGCAGCGATGAACCGGCCTAAACGGTTCAGAGGGTTGGCAACTGACCCGGGCGTGCAGCGTAAAGCGCCAAGAAAAGTTATCCAGCGGGAAAACAAGCCGAAAGGCCCGCGGCTGGAGTGACATTTGATTCAAGCCGGTGACCGACGCCAGTAGCGGGTTACCGCGGAAGTTTTCACTGATGCACCCAACTGCAGTTCGGTCGGGTGCATTGGGAAAACAACCGATCAAGCACGGAGCACCAAATGAACGAGCAAACACTTCAATCCATGCTGATGGATGGCGTAACCCGATTCACAGACAGCGCCAAGCCAGCAGAAATCATCGATAAGCATGTGGAAAGCATGTTCACCGACATTATCAAAGACAATTTCCGCAGCTACAGCGACATGGGCAAGCTGGTCAGCCAGGCCATTAAAGATGCGCTGCCATCCAACGTGAGCGATCTGTTTGAGCTGACTCGCTACAACGACCTGATCGCTACCGCATTGAAAACACAGTGGGAGTCTTCAGGCGTTACAGGCGAAATGCTCCGTCGTTCGCAAGCAGCGATCGACGATGCGCTGAAAGACGACATCGTGCCGGAATTCGTAAACCTGAGCGATTTGTTGAATGCCTTCATCGAAGAAAACAAAGAGCGTGCAACCGACGAGCAATGGGAGAGCCCGCACATCACCATTCGTGAGGCTGAAAACGACTACATCGGCAGCAGCAAGCACATGCACATCTGCTTTGACCCACAGCCGGAAGAGCGCAGTTCGTCATCTCGATACTCCTCTGGTACCAAGCGCACCGAATGGGAGCTGGCAAATCGGATCAGCATCAGCGTCAAGGGCCAGAACGAGCGGGGCTACGACTTCGGTGAGGTCTACAGCGCGAAGCTGGACGGCGCACCCATTGGCCGCAACTTCATGATTTACAAGAAGTGGGAAAAGCTCACTGCGGCCCTCTACTTCGGTGGTGCGAAGCTGGTGATCGATTGCGACGAGCACGATTTCAGTTATGGCCTGTACGACTGAACAACCAGCGCCATGACAGCCGGGAAAGACCGGCATCTCCCCTTCCCCACCTCTATTACGTCAGCACTCCTCCCCCGCGCCCATCGGCAACCAGCGGGAGGCATGAGTGTTGACGAATACAGGTGAACCAACGAATGGAGTTGACCATGAATCAAAGTCAGCACGCTTACTGCGACGTAGCGCTCGCAATGAATCAGCGCCGCAATATGGCCTTGGCGCTTTGCCTCGGCCTGGTCGGCTCCAGTGCACCGAAGACCTCGCCGCTGTTTCGGGTGATCCCGGCCGGCAATGAGTTCTTCCACGTCGTCGACTCGTCCACCGGCAAGGTGAAGGGGTTTCGCCGCAACCACAACGAAGCCTGCGCCCTGGCTCGGCGCCTGGAGACCCACGATGCCAACCAGCTACGCGGATAGCGCCCAGGCCAGAGAATCCGACAGGCGCTGGGACTTGCCCAACTTTGGCAAGAAGCAGCACGTCGACCTGTTCCACGAGTACACGGCTGACGACCTCGCTGAGCGCGAGGCTCGGCGCATCAAAGAGCGCGCCAGTCTCAAGCTGCGCATAGGTGCCGTTATGGCTCAAATGGAGCTTATCTGCCCGCCAGTAGGAGGTGCCGAATGAACGTCGCACAGCGAGATCATCAGAACGCTGTGAGCTGGATCGAGGGCGAGATCGAAAACATGATCCGCGACCTGGGCAAGCCTAATGCCAGCTCAGCTGCTACATCGTGCGTCACCCTGGCCTTCATGCTGCGCGTTATCGACGACAGCGAACATCGCTACTTCCGCGCTCGCATCGACAAGATTTACGCCAACTACAACGCCTCTATCGTTTCCGCCGCTTAACGGCGCCACCCCACCACAACACTTTCAATGCTGCGCCAGGCGCGGCGAGGGATCGTCATGTCCACAAATCCTAAAAAAGCACCTGCACAAGAATCGCTCGAAATGAGCGAAGCCGAAGAAGCGAAAAAGGCTGTATCCCCTGCCGTGGCGGTGACCGACATCGCTGAATATCGGCCACACGAAGAACAAATCGTTCGCTTGGAAACAACCTACGCGAAGCTGGTCGTTGACTGCTCGACGAGCGAAGGCTTGGCAAATGCGAAGGAAGTCCGCGTCGATATCCGAGACGTGCGCTATGCGCTGGCAAACACCACCAAGACCGCGCTGGTGCCATATCAGCAGAAGGTGAAAGAAGCACAGGCTCGCGTCAACCAAGTTAAGGAGTTCGGTGAAGCGCTGAAAGCTCGCGTCCTAGTGCTTGAAGAGCCAATCGATGAAGCCATCAAGGCCGAAGAGAAACGCGTCGCCGACGCTAAGGCCGAGAAAGAGCGTGTCGAGGCTGAGCGTGTCGAAGCTATCCGGGCGAAAATTACCCGCTTCAGTTCTGTCGCTGCCGCATACGCAAGCCGCAGCGCTGCAGACGTCGCCGGAATTCTGCAAGGCGTTAAGGAGTCGGTCATCCTGCCCGAAGAATATGGCGAATTTGAAGCCGAAGGCACCATCGCTCGCGACAACGCAATTGAGCAGTTGGAAGCGCTACACAAGGCTGCCATTGATCGAGAGGAAGCTGCTGCCAAGCTGCTGGCTCAGCAGAAAGAGTTGGACGAACTGCGCGAGAAGCAACGCATCGCCGACGCTGAGGCTGAAGAACTGCGTAAGCAGCGGGCCGAGGAAGATCGTCTGCGCTTGAAAAAGCAGCAGGACGAGTTGGACCAGCAACGCCGCGACATGGAAGCACAGCAGCGCCAGCAGCGTGAACGTGACGCGCAGTATCAGCGCGACCAGGAAGAGCTGGCCCGTCTGCGCGCCCAAGCTGCCGCGCCGGCCCCGGTCATTGCTACGGTTCCCGTGTCGATCGAAGCGAAGGCCGAGGTCGCACCAGTCAGCTCACAGGCGACCAGCGCTGAACAGGACGATTTGACTACGACCGCGCCGGCAGTTGACGACATTGTCGAGGTTGTAGCGCTGGGCTTTGACGTAGACCTCGAAACCGCTCGCGCCTGGCTTCGTGCCATCCGCTTCTAACCACCCTTTCCATCTCACAGCCAGCAAACCTCATGCTGGCTACGGAGGGCGCTATGACCGATACAGACCCCCAAGCACAGACAGGCCTCGCCACATACCACGATCCATCGCACAACGCGGCAGCGCTCATCCTTGACCCCGGCACCATGAGGTCGATGACTGATCTTGCGACCATGATGGCTGATGGAAAAACGACGGTTCCTGAGCATCTTCGGGGTAACAGGGCCGACTGTATGGCAATCGTCTTGCAGGCAATGCAGTGGCAGATGAACCCATTCGCAGTAGCCCAGAAAACGTTCATCGTGAAGGGTGGCGCACTGAGTTACGAAGCCCAATTGGTCAACGCCGTAATCACATCCAAGGCTCCCACCATCGACCGATTGCACTATGAATGGTTTGGCCCCTGGGAAAACATTGTTGGCAAATTCCTCGTTAAGAAAAACTCGGAAAACAAGGAATATCGCGTGCCTGGCTGGGGCCTGCTCGACGAGGTGGGACTGGGAGTCCGAGTTTGGGCAACCTTCCGTGGGGAGGATGAACCGCGAGTGCTTGAGACGCTCATGGCGCAAGCTCGAACTCGAAACTCCACCCTATGGGCTGACGACCCAAAGCAGCAGATTGCGTACCTCGCCACAAAGAAATGGGCTCGCCTATTTTGCCCTGACGTGATCCTGGGTGTTTACACGCCTGACGAGTTCGAAGGCTCATACGGGAACGAGATTGATATCACTCCTGCTGAGCAAACTGCGAACACCACCGCCGCCGCTGGGGTGTCATTCGGACCCAAATCACCTTCTCCAGAAATCGACGGAGTATTCGCGGACCTGCTGGAAGTTGCAAAGCGCCAGGACATCGACGCTTACGCAGCAGCGTGGGCAGGCCTCAAGCCAAAGCAGCGCGCAGCAATCGGCCTGGAGTGCCATGAAGCACTCAAGAGTATGGCGGCGACCGTCGATGCTGACTTCACGGACATGACCAGCACCAACGGCGACCAGCCACACGCAGAGGAGGCGGCATAGTGAGAACGGAACTTCAGGGCACAGCGAAGTGGCATGCGGACCGATCTGGCCGCGTGACAGCCAGCCGCTTCAAAGATGTGATGGCCTGGGGGAAGCCTGACAAAAATGGGAAGCGCGAGCCAATGGGGGCTCGCACCTCATACATGCGCGAACTTTGCTTCGAGCGACTGGCAAAGAAGTCCAAACATAACGTCAGCAGCGCTTCCCTAAAATGGGGGCACGCTGAAGAACAAAAGGCCCAGGACGCCTACGAAATGCTGACCGGCAACATCGTCCTACCCTCCGAATTCATCGTTCACCCCAAGTACGACTGGCTCGGCTGCTCGCCGGACGGCCTGATAAATGATGATGGGGGCACCGAATCGAAGTGCCCATTCAACGAAGCGATACATATCAGGACTTGGCTGGAAGGAATGCCCGAAGAACACATGCCGCAGGTCCAGGGCTGCATGTTCGTTACCGGCCGCAAATGGTGGGACTTTATTTCGTTCGACTCGCGTCAGGATGAGGATTGTCAGCTCTACATCGAGACGATTTACCGCGACGAAGCCTACATCGCCAACCTGCACAGAGAACTGGTCCAGTTCAACCTGGAGCTGAATCGCATGGTTGATGAGGTAGCGGACAAAGCTCGGGCGCAAGCCCATCGCCTAGGAGCCTGATCATGATCAGTAACCTGAAATCAGACATCGAGTTTCGGCGCGAGAAAGCGCTGGAACTTTCCAGTCAGGTCCGTCGGCACCTGGCAGCGGGCGGAAAATACACCATCGGCGATAGTCCGGCGATCAATCCAGACCCGGCGAAGCGCTCGGAAAAGATCGATCCCGAAACCATACTCAAGCGCCGCAAGCCTCCGATTTCCAGGGCTGAGCGTAAGGCGCTGCGCAAACTCGCGGAGGCCTTATGAGCAAGCGCAAGCCGCATAACCTGCAAACACGCATCGCCCGGTCGTGCCGCTCGCTACTGGCCTCCAACCATGTCGCGGTGGTCAACATCGACCCCAGCGGCCGCCAGGGCATGATCAATTACAAATCGCTGAAGAACATCGCGCCGGGGAAGATTGGCCAGGCCGTTTGCGGTATCCCCCACCGCTGGACGATCTACCTCAGCGCCCTCTGCATCGACGCCCGCGGCGACCGGTACAGCAAGTCGGTTGAGGTGGCACCCGACGGCGTCTATCTCTCCGACCACCTCGAGGACGTAATCGAGCATTGCTACATGAAGCTGCGCGACGAGGCCAATCAAAGCCAGATGGTGGCTTCGGGTTGGATCGCCATACCAGACACCCTGTCGCTGGACGAGGAACACGCCGCGCGTATCTTCGAAGCCATCGGCGCTTGGCACCAGGTGAAGGTCGATTCATGCGCCGCATAGCCCGCATCCAGCAACGCAAACGTCAAACCTGGCTCGCACTGCCGGCCCGCGGAATAGAAGAGGTAGGTCATGGCCAAATCAGTACAGGAACGGTCGGCCAAGGCTGCGCAGAAGCGCCTGGCGGTCGCCGAAAAGGAATTGCGGCACAGGGTCAGGCCGGGTATCGAGCAGGCCATGGAGCGGATCTGCACCAGAGGCAAGACGCCAATCATCAGCGAGGTTTTGCAGATCGCCATCATGAAGATGGACTTGATGGGCGACCACGAGTTGGTTGAGTTCTTGCAGTATCCGCGCCACGAAATCGTGATTAGCGAAAAAGTAGCGCGTGAATTTGAAAAAGCCAGCCGGCGCGAGCTGAGCCGAGATTCGGGTGATGACGGAATGACCGTAAACGACACCAATCTTGATTTTTCACTCCTCTAGTTCTGACGCTTCCCCGAAACCTTTCGTTTGGTTAATAATCATTGCCTGCCTGAGATGTAACGCTTTCTCCGCTTCCTCAAAAACCATCTCGCGCGCATCAGGGTCGGCCCACACTTGCACCAATCTCTCCTTGCGGAAAGCTTCGGGTGAAAGCGGATGCTTCGCGTAGGGATTGTGGTATACGCGAAGGCCGTCTGTTATAGACTCAACAATTTTCCCGCCGCTCGAAACTTCCCGAGTAATACCCTCCGGTGTTTCCCAGTGAGTAGCGATCACGGACATGGGATTTCCAGATAATGCTTCAACTTTACCCCATGTAGCAGTACTACTGAAAACGACAGCGCTAACGTGACTAAATCGATCGCAGTCGAAAAAACCTAGTTCTATTTCCGATCCATTATCTTTCGCTACGCTACCCAAGCTTTTCGACTCGGGCCCATCAGGAAAGCGACTTGGATTCGCCATATACTCATCTTCATCTACATAAAAATCGAACAACAGCGCTTCGATCGCTCGAAAAACCTGCAGATTGAACCAAGGTTGCTCAAACGGAGCGATCGCTATAACAAACGGCTTATCCTTAACATGCTCTAGTTTTGAATACTTATCAAGATAATGGGTCGACTTATTCATAAAGGCATTCGCCAATCGAATAATTGCCACTCGATTCAGCTCATTGAACTTTATCTCCCCAAGCTGGGGCGGAGTAAGAGACTTACTCCACTCCGGGAGGCTGTCTTTCGCTGCGTTAGCAGTTGTAGCTTCCAGCAAAAACTCAGAACCTTTTATCCGCAACACAAAGTCCGGCGCATAATAACTCCAGTCGAACTCCGCCCCAAGCTCACGAAGAGCAGCATGTAAGTAAATCTCCCAGAAACTAGAGTTAAATGTGGTTTGAAACTCTTTTACGAATTTACCGTCCCTATCTGGGAATCCGTCCGCCCATTGCTCTATAACTTTTCGGCAATATTCATTGCTCGGCAGATCTTCGCAAATACGGCGAAAATGTTGGTGAAGCTTATCGCCCCCTATTTGCGGGGTGAATAAATCCACAGCATATCTCCTTGATCCGGCCCCATGCCGGTAACCCGTAATACCCCATATCAACGAATCACGCCAGCCGGCGAGGATCCCCTATGCCTACTCACAACATCGTCAGCATGAGCGGCGGTAAAGACAGCACGGCTACGTTGCTGGTCGCCCGCGAGCTGGAGGTGCCAAACCTCAGCGCTGTAGTGGCTGATACCGGGCATGAGCATCCAGAGACCTACGACTACCTCCACTACTTGGCCGAAGCCACAGGCGTTCCAATCCGCTGGGTGAAGGCTGACTTTTCCAGGCAGATCGCCGGCAAGCGCAAATTCATCGAAACGAAATGGCGCGAAAAGGGTGTTGCCGAATCCGTGGTGCTGGGCGCTCTGGAAGTTCTACACCCAACCGGCAACCCGTTCCTGGACCTGTGCCTTTGGAAAGGCCGATTCCCCAGCACCAAGGCGCGCTTCTGCACCGACGAACTCAAGCGCAATCCAATCATCGAGCAGGTCTACTTGCCGCTTATGGATGGCGAGAACATGCTGCTGTCCTGGCAAGGCGTTCGGGCTGATGAATCGCCGGCCCGCAGGTACCTTGCAGAGTGCGATGAGGTTGGAGGCGGCCTGTTCAACTACCGTCCAATCTTGAAGTGGACGGTTGATTCGGTATTCGAAGCTCACCGGGCAGCCGGTATCAAGCCAAACCCGCTTTACTTGCAAGGCTGCAATCGGGTTGGCTGTATGCCCTGCATCATGTGCGCGAAGGACGAGCTCCGGCAGATCGCGGCCAGGTGGCCAGAGGAAGTTGACCGGGTGCGTGAGTGGGAGCGACTGGTGAGCATTGCCAGCAAGCGAGGAGCGGCTACGTTCTTCGCCACCGTGACCGACCCCACCGTCCGGTCAGATGACAAAGTCAGGGCCGTCACGCACGGAATTGACAGGATCGTCGACTGGAGCAACACCGCGCGCGGCGGCCGCCAGTTCGACATGGTCGACCTGATCGCCCGCACCGATAGCCAGAATAGCTGCTCATCCGCATATGGTCTTTGTGAATAGCCTCAGTACGTCATCCACGTCAAAGCGACCTGACATATCGCTGCGGTAGCAGCACAGCCTGCAGCTAACTTGTTCCACTTCGTTTGTTCATCGGCTGTTTTGAGGATGTCGACTCTGCCTTTGGAAGACTCCTTCGTTAGTAACACGCCAGCCATGCCAGACGAACTCTCATCGTGAATTACCTCGACTGTTGCCGATTTTACCCAGAGTAAACACGACCCTAACGAAAACCCGGCTACAAGAACGGTGAAAACAAGCTTCGTCGATAGCATTTTGTCGCTCCATTGTTTTCAGAAACCTTTACTCCAAAACCGCGCTCCCCGCCAGCCCATCCAAACTCACTGCCCGGGCATGACTCGGCAAGGATCCCCTATGTCCGCACAACAGAAGAAACACCCCTTCGATTTCAAAACCCAATACGGGCTCGGCTTCAACCCTCAGGACGATGAGATCGTTGTCGACTTCTTCTGTGGTGGCGGCGGCGCCGGCACCGGCCTGGAGATGGGCCTGGGCCGCGCGGTGAATGTGGCGAAGAACCACAGCCCTCAAGCCATCAGCATGCACACCATGAATCACCCAGGCGCCAAGCATTTCACCACCGACGTGTTCGATGGTGACCCGGACACCGAATGCGGCGGCAAGGCCGTGGGCTGGTTCCACATGTCGCCGGACTGCACCCACCACAGCCAGGCTGCCGGCGGCCAGCCGCGCAAACGCGAAATCCGCAACCTGTCTTGGATCGGCCTCAAGTGGGGAGGCAAGAAGCGCCCCCGGGTGATCAGCCTGGAAAACGTGAAGCAGATCCTGCAGTGGGGCCGATTGATCGCCAAGCGTGACAAGGCCACCGGGCGGGTGGTGACCCTGGACCAGGTGCCGCACCCGATCAAGAAGGGAAAGACCACCAACCGAATCGCCGCACCGGGCGAGCAAGTGCCGGTATCGAACCAGTTCCTGGTCCCTGATCCGAAGCAGCGTGGCCGCACCTGGCGCCGGTTTGTGGCGCTGCTGGAAGGGATGGGGTATGTCGTGGAGTGGAAGGTGATCAGGGCATGCGACTTCGGTGCACCGACCAGCCGGGAGCGCCTGTTCATGATCGCCCGGTGCGACGGCCAGCCGATCGTGTGGCCTGAGCCGACCCATGCTAAGATCCCCGCCAAAGGCCAGCAGAAGTGGAAGACCGCTGCTGACTGCATCGACTTCACGGACCTGGGCAAAAGCATCTTCGGCCGCAAGAAGGATCTGGCCGACGCAACGCTGCGCCGCGTCGCCAAGGGCATGAAGAAATTCGTCATCGACAGCCCGGCGCCGTTCATTGTGCCGATTGCAAACTGGTCGGGTGAATCCGTGCAGTCTGCCGATGAGCCGCTGCGCACAGTCACCTCCTATCCAAAGGGTGGCGCCTTTTCCGTGGTCAGCCCGGTGATCGCGCCAGCAACGCACCAGGGTAGCGACCGAATCAATGACCCGCTCGACCCACTGCCTACGGTGACCTGCGCGAATCGCGGCGAGCTTACGCTGATCAGTCCCACGCTGATTCAGTCGGGCTACGGGGAGCGCCCAGGGCAAGAGCCACGGGTTCCGGGCGTGGATCAACCGTTGGGCACGGTTGTCGCCGGCGGCGTGAAGCACGCACTGGCTTCGGCCTGTATCGTCCAGGCCGGCCACGGCGAGAGATCCGGCGCAAACAAGCGCCGCTCCCACGGGGTGAATGACATCTGCGGCCCGGTGGGCACCGTCACTGCCAGCGGCGGCGGCCAATCCGTCAGCGCCGCGGTGATGATCCAGGCCAACGGCGGATTCAACACCACGCACGCCAAGGGTATGCACGAACCCATGACGACGGTCACCAACACCGGCAGCCAGCAGCAGTTGGCCGTGGCGAACCTGGTGCACCTGCGTGGCAACTGCGATGCCCGCGACCTCAATGACCCGCTGCACACCGTCAGCGCCGGTGGCCAGCACCACGGGCTGGTCAGCGCATTCATGGAGCGAGTATTAGGCGGGAGCATTGGCCAGGGCCTGGAGGAGCCGGCGCCGACCATTACTGCCGGTGGCGGGGGAAAGAGCTCGCTGGTGTCGCTCACCCTTTCGCCTGAACACGAAGCCGGTGCCCTCCGCGTAGCCGCTTTCCTGATCAGCTACTACGGTACCGAGAACATCAGCGCTTGCGACTCGCCGGCGCCGACGATCACCACCAAGGACCGCCTGGCCATGGTCACAGTGATGGTTAAGGGCACGCCCTATGTGATCGTCGACATCTGCCTGCGGATGCTGAAGCCGACCGAGCTGTACAAAGCCCAAGGCTTCCCGGCCGACTACATCATCAGCCACGGCGCCGACGGCAAGCCGTTCACCAAGACACAACAGGTGCACATGTGCGGCAACAGCGTCAGCCCGCCGCCGATGGCTGCGCTGGCAAGGGCCAACGACCCATGGCGCTCCGAAGAACGCCAAGCACGCGCCGCCTAACCCCTTATCAGGTTGTGTTGTTTTGCTGCGAACGTTGAAAGGTTTGGTACGTCACCTGTTGCCCGATTGGTTGCAATCCAAATCCGTGTCGCCTCCACCTCGAGGCTCTGTTTATTTGCATCCAGCTCAGCCAGAAGAGTTCCAGATATCCGATACCGGCCACATCCGTCGCAGTTCCAATCCTGATAATCGCCAAGTGGAGCAATGTCCTCAGCCGGTTCATTGCAAATTCGACATGCCATTTTCTGCACTCCTTGTGAATGACCATTCAACTGTAGCTGATCCCTCACCATCCTCCACCGCCCGGGCATGGCCCGGCAAGGACTCCCCATGCATACAGAAAACAAACCGGCTGATCCCTTCGGGCCGAATGGCCGCACCTTTCACATTCACCTGAGCGTGCGCGGCGCAATTCGCGACTTCAGCAAGCGCCAGCTCAAGGGTATGTTCCGCATGGATGGACGTGATTGCACCGCTGACGAGGCGAAGGATCACCTGCTCGAAGCGCTGGCCCAGGGCAAGGAAGTACTGCCATTCGGGCCACCATGTGAAGGCTTTGACTTCACGGGTAATGGCTGTCCCGGACACGACAACCCGCCGCTGGGTGTGAATGCCCATGATCTGGTAACGAGGGAGGCTGTATGAGCAGTCAATGGAAACTGGTACCGGTTGAACCGACCGAGACCATGGTAATAAACGGCTTCGAATCGGTTCCAGACGAGTGCTTTTCCGATGAGGAAGTCTGGGAGCAGTACCAAGAGATGAGCGGATGCCAGCAAGCAGCTTTCCGCGCGAAGCTTTGCTGGGCTGCCATGCTCTCAGCCGCCCCCATGCCGCCGCAAGCTGACCTCGATCGCGTCACCGCCGAGCGGGACGCCCTGCAACTCCTGCTCAACCAGCGCGACGAACAGATCGAAACGTTGAAGCGCCAGCCCCAGGGCGAGCCTGTGGCGTGGGAAGTGACCGGCGGTGGAGTTAAGCCAGGATTGTTCACATACAAACCTGGGTGGGCCGTTGAAGACCCCGCGTACGAAGTGCGAGCGCTGACCTACGCCGAGCAGCCCGCGCCGGTAGCGGTTGGTCTGCCTGTCGATCCTGAGCGCGAGCGCCTGATGGAAATCGTTCAGCAATACCCAAACGGCGATCCGCTCGAATACGACGCCGCAGTTCGAACACTCCGTAAGTAACCCCTCCCCCTTCAAAGTCAGCCGCTATAGCGGCAAGGAACCCGGTATGCCTGAAGAAACCGTTTTGATCCAGCCGCTGCCCGTTGAGCGTGACGAACATGGCTACTGGACCCACCCGGCCTGGCCATCCACCGAAGACGAGTTGATCCCATACGCCTGGTTTGACTCGCGCGGCCTGGAAGTACGCGAACTGGCTTTCGAATACGACGCGTCAGAGGACGTGCAGGCGTCTTGGCTTGCTGAAGGTATCGCCGACTGTGCAGCCTGGAACCCCACCAATCCTCCTGGCGATGGCTGGTTCATCTTCTCGATTCACGATACCGACGACGGCCCTATGTGCGTGTGGGTACGCAAGCGGGTGACGCCATGATCGCCACCCTCTGGTTCGCCTAAGTGTTCATCTGCAAGGGGCCAAGGCCATGACGCAGACAATGCAGGATCAATTCGAGCAGGCATTCAGCGACGATAACGGCAAGTTGCCCGTGGCGTTCATCAAGCTGCAGCGCCTGGGCGATAGCTACAGCTTGCCGCGCGTTGCTCGAGCCTGGTACTGGTTCAAACGCTCTCGGGAAACTCTGGTGGTGGCCCTGCCCACAGTTGGCCCTTCGCCGGAACCGCCAGAAGATGCCATCGACGACAGCTTCCTTGATGCCCACCACGCAAAGATCCGCATGCGTAACGGCTGCTTCATGGCCATTAAAGCGGCCGGTATTACAATCGCGGGGGAGTCGAATTAATGAGCGACGAACTGAAACCATGTCCTGAGTGCGCAAGCGACAACCTGGAACTGGACAGCAGCTGCAGCGCCGGGCTGAGCTGGGTGATCTGCCGCGACTGCGACTTCACCCTGCAAAAGAAGGTGCCCGAGGAAAACATCTGGCGGCACTGGAACAAGCTGAAGAAAACGCAGAAGCCCTATCCCCAATCCCCCTACATGCCTGGCGGTGAGCCGGCTTAAGGCAGTTGGCTGTCGATCCAGCGCTCAGCAGCGGCGATAGCTTCGTCCAGTGCCGCTGGATAATCAGGCCATGGCCCTTCCAGTACAGCGGCAACTTCGCCCAAGCCGTCGATTGGAGCGGGCTCGATGATCTTGGCCGCCACAGGGGCGTCATCGTTCGGGCGTCGCCAGTCGAACTTGAGGAACATCGTGTGACCCCGATATGCGTGGGCAATCGGAACATCTATTTGGTGTGACACACGCCCTCCTGGCAAGTGAATGGGTTGATTCCCTGTTTTACACCCATCAAAGCAACTCAGATATCTAGGCAAAACGCCATTACTCCATCCCCCTGCATGCCTGCCGGTGAGCATCAAGGCTGTTTCTTGCTCTTCGCCAACCCACAAACCATCAAAACCAAACCGGTAATCCACAGGACTGGCGCAGTGATCGCAATGCCGCAGATTACCAACGGGATCCCAGTTAAAAACAAAGGATTTCTAAACGCCTTATCCATTTCGCGCCACCTGTAAGAATTTTTCTCATTAAAGCACAAGTGCCTGCCGCAAAGCGGTGGGCCACTTTCTGCCGCCCAGCGCGGCAAGGACACCACTATGGAAATTCAAAGCGAAACCCTTGCCGAGGAAGAGATCGCGGCAATCACCGGTTACATGATCCCGTCAGGCCAGATCGCCTGGCTCAATCGAAACGGCTGGAAGTATGTGCTGACCCGCGCGCGCCGACCTGTAGTAGGCCGCGTCTACGCCCGCATGAAACTGGCAGGCGTAAAACCATCAGCAGAGAATGTCGCGGCCGAAGCCTGGTCACTGGATCTGTCAAAAGTAGGATAAATCGATGCGAGCAAAAAAGGCGGCGAACAGGGACCTGCCGCCGCGAATGATTCGGCGCGTGCGCACGCTGAAAGGCGGTAAAGAGTGGGTTGGGTACTACTACGACGGGAG
Source organism: Pseudomonas sp. H3_E07 (assembly GCF_054668895.1). Taxonomy (NCBI): domain Bacteria; kingdom Pseudomonadati; phylum Pseudomonadota; class Gammaproteobacteria; order Pseudomonadales; family Pseudomonadaceae; genus Pseudomonas; species Pseudomonas sp. H3_E07. The sequence goes on along the minus strand of NZ_CP162795.1, from coordinate 5,249,610 downwards.
GAATGAAGACGGGAAGCGGGTAGAGATCCCGCTCGGGGGTGACTTGGACATCGCCAAGGCTGAATGGGCAAAGCTCGATTGCAAGCCGGTACCGAAGAAGAACGCTCTGCTGGGCCAAGTGTTTGACCGGTACGAACGGGAGATCATCCCGGGCAAGGCGCCCAAAACGCAAAGCGATAACCGACTGAGCCTGAAACAGCTGCGCAATGTGTTCAGTGACGCGCCTATCGATGCGGTTACGCCGCAGATTATTGCGCAGTACCGCGACAGTCGCACCGCCAAGGTTCGAGCCAACCGGGAGATCTCCCTGTTGTCACACATCTACAACATCGCACGCGAGTGGGGACTGACTAAGGCCAACCCCGCCGCCGGTGTGCGCAAGAACAAAGAGGCGCCGCGCGACTTCTACGCCAGCGAGGAAATCTGGAGCGCCGTATACGCGGTGGCAGCCTCAGAGCTGCGCGATGCAATGGATCTGGCATACCTGACTGCCCAGCGCCCGGCTGACACGCTGTCAATGCGGGAGGCCGACGTGGTTAACGAGTTCCTGCAGGTATCCCAAGGCAAGACGTCCAAGAAGCTGCGGATCCGCCTGACGGCCGCCGGTGCGCTGAATGATTTGGGCATGCTGGTTGAGCGCCTGATTGCGCAGAGACGCGCGCGAGGGGTTCGAAACCCTTATCTGATCGTCACGGAGGACGGGAGGCAAGTGACCAAGCACATGCTGCGACTGCGTTTTGACGATGCGCGCGACAAGGCAATCGTCATCGCCAGGGGCGCAGGCGATGGAGTGTTGGCCGCGAGTATTCGGCAGTTCCAGTTCCGTGACATCCGCCCGAAAGCGGCCAGCGAAATCCTGGACCTGGGTGATGCCAGCCGACTGCTGGGGCATACCGACAAACGCATAACCGAGACGGTTTACAGGCGTGTCGGGGAGATCGTGAAACCGACCCGCTGACATCGAGTTGCGGAAACTGCCTGAAATGATGCGGAAACGATTAGGTGTTTAACTGAAAGCATCGTCAAACCCCAGAAACACAAAAGCCCCGCTAGTGCGGGGCTTTCGTTTGAATCTTGGCGGGAAACCAGGGATTCGAACCCTGGAGACGCTATTAACGTCCGCCGGTTTTCAAGACCGGTGCATTCAACCACTCTGCCAATTTCCCTTGTGCATCACAGGATTATAGTAGCCCATCCCGTCTCAGCGGGCGCCATAATACCCGAATGAAACACACTGTCAAACTCTTGCCATCGCTTGTTACAGAGCGTCTGTTATGATCTTTGCGACTGAACGTTTCAAAATCGAAGGAGTGTCGCCATGCGCGAACAGAATTACGCAGTGAATGGTAACGCGCAGGCTGAGCAGCTTGAAGTCAGCCGCGTGTTGCGCAACACCTATGGCTTGCTCGCCCTTACCCTCGCATTCAGCGGCGTGATGGCGTTCGTGGCCCAGCAGATGCGTGTCGGCTACCCGAATATCTTTGTCGTGCTGATCGGCTTCTATGGTCTGTTCTTCCTGACCAACAAGCTGCGTGACTCGGCCTGGGGCCTGGTGTCGGCGTTTGCCTTGACCGGTTTCATGGGCTTTATCCTCGGCCCGATCCTCAACCGTTACCTCGGCATGGCTGGCGGCGCGGAAGTGGTCAGCTCGGCGTTCGCCATGACGGCGCTGGTGTTTGGTGGTCTGTCGGCCTACGTGCTGATCACCCGTAAGGACATGAGCTTCCTGGGTGGCTTCATCACCGCTGGTTTCTTCGTGCTGCTGGCGGCGGTGGTTGCGGGCATGTTCTTCCAGATCAGCGGCCTGCAACTGGCGATCAGCGCAGGTTTCGTGCTGTTCTCCTCGGTGTGCATCCTGTTCCAGACCAGCGCAATCATCCATGGTGGCGAGCGTAACTACATCATGGCGACCATCAGCCTGTATGTGTCGATCTACAACCTGTTCATCAGCCTGTTGCAGATCTTCGGCATCATGAGCCGTGATGACTGATTGTTAACGCAATAAAAAATGCCCCGCATCCAAAGATGCGGGGCATTTTTGTTTCAAGGGACTTAATACTGGTTGGGCTCCATTTCCAGATCAACCTTGAAACGCTCAGCGATGTCGCGCTGGATACGCTGGGCCAAGTTCGCAATATCGTGCCCCGTGGCATCGCCATAGTTGACCAGCACCAACGCCTGCAACTTGTGTACGCCAGCATCGCCGTCGCGAAAGCCCTTCCACCCCGCCTTGTCGATCAGCCAGCCGGCCGCGAGCTTCATCTGCCCATCCGCCTGCGGGTACGCCACCAGGTCCGGATACACCGCTTGCAGCTCAGCCGCCAGCGCCTGGGACACCAGCGGGTTCTTGAAGAAGCTGCCGGCATTGCCCAGTTCTGCCGGGTCCGGCAGTTTTTCCCGGCGGATGCTGCAGATCGCGCGGCTGACGTCACTCGGCGTCGCCTCGGTGATCCCCTGCCCCGCCAGGCGCTGTTGCACCGGCCCGTAGTCGAGTTTCAGGTGGCTGGCGCGACTCAGGGCAAAGCGCACGCGCAGGATCAGCCAGCGTCCGGTTTCGTGTTTGAACAGACTGTCGCGGTAGGCAAAGTTGCACTCGTCCAGGCTAAAGTCGCGCAGCTCGCCGGTGTGGCGATCCAGAGCAGTCAGGCCGGCAAATACATCCTTGATCTCCACGCCGTAGGCGCCGATGTTCTGCATCGGGGCTGCACCGACGGTGCCGGGGATAAGGCTGAGGTTTTCCAGGCCGCAGAAGCCCTGTTCCAGGGTCCACAGCACGAACGGATGCCAGGCTTCGCCGGCTTCGGCTTCGACCACCACCTGCGTGCCGTCGTCATGCAACACACGGATGCCTTGGGTAGCCATGCGCAGGACCAGCGCCGGAATGTCCTGAGTCAACAGCAAGTTGCTACCACCGCCGATCACCAACAGCGGCACCGCGTGCACCGCTGAATAGGCCAGCGCCTCACGGACGTCATCATCGCTGTGGGCCTCGGCAAACAACTGGGCACTGACATCAATGCCAAAGCTGTTGAATGGCTTGAGCGATACCTGCGCAAGCACTTGCAAGGTCATAACCGCCCCTTCAATTCGATCACCAATAAATCACAGGCGCGTTCGATCAGGTCCAGGACCCGTTCGAAGCCTTGTTCACCTTCGTAATACGGGTCCGGCACTTCGTCAACTTCGGCGTCGTAGCGGCGCAGGAAAAGGTCCAGCTCCGCCTTGCCCTGGCCCGGTTGCAGGGCCTTGAGGTTGCGCAGGTTGCTGTGATCCATGGCCAGGATCAGGTCATAACGCGCAAAGTCGGCGCGAGACACCTGCTGGGCACGCTGGGCGGACAGATCGTAGCCGCGCACCAACGCCGCACGCTGACTGCGTTGATCCGGCGGGTTGCCGACATGCCATTCACCCGTCCCTGCAGACGCTACTTCCACCTGCCCCGCCAGCCCCGCTTCGCGCAATTTATGACGCAGTACGCCTTCTGCTGTGGGCGAACGGCAGATGTTGCCCAGGCAGACAAACAGAACCTCCATCAGGCCCCCCAGCAGGCGACGGACGCGCTCAAGGTCTTCCGGGGTATCGACACCGGCCGGCGGTGCTTCCAGCGCATCGCCCACATGGATACGCACGCCGTGCCACAGGGCCCGCAGTTGCTCCAGGGATTCAGTGTTTTCCAGCCAGCACGGGCCCCAGCTGACGAAGTCATGCAGGAAACCGGCGCGGTAGGCGTAAATGCCGATATGGCGACGGTAAGGCACGCCTTCCGGCAATACGTCAGGTTTCTTGGCGAAGGCGTCGCGCGCCCAAGGCAAGACCGAGCGGCTGAACGTCAGCGCCAGGCCGTTGATGTCGCTGACCACTTTCACCACATTGGGGTTGAACAGGGTCTCGATGTCTTCGATCGGCTCGGCGAGGGTCGCCATGCGCGCTTCGCCATGGGCGGCCAGGTTGGCAGCGACCTGGTCGATCACGCTGGGCGGGATCAGGGGTTCGTCACCCTGTACGTTGACCACGATGGCGTCCGGTGCCAGGCCAAGCTGGGTGGCAACTTCAGCCAGGCGATCGGTGCCGGAGTTATGGTCTTCGCGGGTCAACACCGCCTCGGCGCCAAACCCCTTGCAGGCTTCGATGATGCGCGGATCGTCGGTGGCCACCACCACACGCTCGGCGCTGCTTTTGCAGGCCTGTTCCCACACCCGCTGGATCATCGGCTTGTCGCCGATGAGTTGCAGCGGCTTGCCCGGCAAACGGGTCGATGCGTAGCGGGAAGGAATGACAACGGTAAAGGCGGTGGTCATTTATCCAGACGCTCGTCGGTGGTCAGGGTGCGGGCTTCGCTTTCCAGCATCACCGGGATGCCATCGCGGATCGGGTAAGCCAGGCCGGCGCCTTTGCTGATCAGCTCGGTTTTGTCGGCGCTGAGCTTGAGCGGGCCTTTGCAGATCGGGCAAGCGAGGATGTCGAGCAGTTTGGTGTCCATGAGTGGTTCCTGGAAAGCAGCAGTTTAAGGCAAAAGACGGGCAGGCAGCAGACGCATCAGCTGCGTGTCGAACCAGGCGATGAACGCCCGCGACGGCAGTGCATCCACCGCAAGGTACCACCAGTCGGGCTGGGCAAAGGCGCGGCACTTCACCGCGTCCTTCTCGGTCATGACCAGCGGCAATGACGGCGTAAAATTCAGGACCTCAGCGCTGTAGGGCGCGTGGTCGGCAAATGCATGGGGTATCGGCTGCCAGTGTAGCGTTTCAAGGGTATTGAAGAAACGTTGCGGGTTGCCAATACCGGCGACCGCATGCACCGGCTGGCCGGCGGGAAAATGATCCACCGGCTGCCGCTCGCCGGTCAGCAGGTTGACCAGTGCCGTGGGTTGCAAGCGAAAGGCGAAACCATCGTCTCGATCACTGACGGCGCCGTTGTACAGCAACGCGTCGACACTCTGCAGCCGCTCCACCGGCTCACGCAACGGCCCCGCCGGCAGGCAACGACGGTTGCCCAGGCCGCGGGCGGCGTCGATCAGGACCAGTTCAAGGTCACGGGCCAGGCGGTAGTGCTGCAGGCCGTCGTCGGAAAGGATCAGGTCCACGGTTTCGCTGGCCAGCAGCGCCTGGACTGCATGGCTACGATTGGGGTCGATCACCAACGGGACGCCGCAGCGCTGCACGATCAACAAAGGCTCGTCACCCGCCACTTCGGCGCTATGGCTGGCTTCAACCCGCCATGGCAACTGTGGCGGCTTGGCGCCATAACCGCGGCTGACCACCCCCACGCGCAAGCCGCTGCGTCGACAATGTTCGATCAACCACAGGATCAATGGCGTCTTGCCAGTGCCACCCACGGTGATATTACCGACCACCACCACCGGCACCGGCGATTGATAGATCTCGCCCTCACCCGCCAGGAAGCGCGCACGCTTGCGCTGCACAACCCCACGGTACAAGGACTCCAGCGGGCGCAGCAGCGTGAGTGCCGGATGGCCCTCGTACCAGGCCTTGAGCAAACGATCGGACATGGCCATCAGGGTTGGCCCGCCGCCTCGACGGTGGTCATGCGCAGATGACTGAAGCCGAGCTTTCCGGCGGCGTCCATCGCGGTGATCACGGCCTGATGCTGGGTCTTGCCGTCGGCACTGATGGACAGTGGCAGCTTGGTGTCGCCGCCGGACTCTTTCTGCAAGGCGTCCATCAGGCTGGCCAGGTCGTTTTTCTCAAGCAACTGGTTGTTCACCGAAAACACCCCGTCGGCGCTGATGGCGATGTCCAGTTGCTTGACTTGCTGGTCTTCGGCCGGCGAGCCGCTCACGGCTTCCGGCAGGTCGACGCGCAGCTCGGTCTGCCGGGTGAAGGTGGTGGTGACGACAAAAAACAGCAGCAGGATAAACACCACGTCAATCAGCGACGCGAGGTTGATATCGACGTTTTCCCGTTGCTTGCGGCGAAATTTCACGCTTTGCCCCCAACCAGGTCGACGTCACGGTCGCCTTGCACCACTTCCACCAGCTTGATGGCTTCCTGTTCCATGCCGACCACCAGCTCATCAATGCGACGTTGCAGGAATCGGTGGAAGAACACCGAAGGAATACCCACCATCAAGCCTGCGGCTGTGGTGATCAGCGCTTTGGAGATACCGCCGGCCAGTACGGCCGCGTTGGTGGTCATGCCGGCGCCCATGAATGAGCTGAAAATATCGATCATGCCCAGCACTGTGCCGAGCAAGCCGAGCAACGGCGCCATCGCGGCGATGGTGCCGAGAGCATTGATATAACGCTCAAGCTCATGAATGACGCGGGCGGCGGCCTCTTCGATGCACTCCTTCATGATCTCGCGACCGTGCTTGGAGTTGGCCAGGCCTGCAGCAAGGATTTCACCCAACGGGGAGTTGGCGCGCAGTTCCTTGAGCTTTTCCTTGTCCAGTTGCTTGTTCTTGATCCAACCCCAGACCTGCCCCAGCAGATGCTCGGGGGTCACGCGGCTGGCGCGCAGGGTCCACAGGCGTTCGGCGACGATGCCGAGTGCGGCGATAGAGCTCATGATGATCGGCAACATCATCCAGCCGCCGGATTTGACCAATTCCCACACAGTGAATGTCCCCTCGAAAAAGTGCGCCACTTTACCATATAGGTGCGTAGACCACAGACCCCATCGGCCTCGGCTAAGGTAACCGCTCGCGCCAGAACCGGCGTTGACTGCGCGCAACAACCGGCGCCGCGAAAGCCCCTAATCGCAGACGCACGGCGCCCTGCTCGGCAGAGTCATACACCTGGCTGCCCAACCGCTGGTAACGCGCCATCACCTGCGGATGGGGATGGCCGAACGCGTTGCTGCGCCCACGCGAGATCAGCACAGATCGCGGCGCAAGCCGTTCCACAAAGGGCCAGGACGAAGAACTGCGACTGCCATGGTGCGGCGCCTGCAGCCAATCGGTGGGCACAGCAAGGGGGGACGCGAGCATGGCCTGTTCGGCTGCGCGGTCAATATCACCGGTCAGCAACAGGCGCTCACCCTTGGCCTGCACCTGCAAAACGCAGGACTTCGCGTTGCCGCTGATAGCGTCAGGCCATTGCCAGAGTTCGAAGGTCACGCCATCCCAGGTCCAGCGCTCGCCACTGACGCAAGGCTGGGTGCCGAGCGATATTGGCAGGCCTTCGGTCTCTCCGCCCACCACGCGCTTGATCGGCATGCCTTTGGCAATGGCTGCTGCGCCACCGGCATGATCGGCGTCGGCGTGGCTGAGCAGCAGCATGTCCAGCTCCCCTATCCCGAGTTTTCGCAAAGATGGCAGTACCACGCGGGCCCCCAGGTCAAAGGCTCCGGAGCGCGGGCCGGCGTCGTACAGCAAGGTGTGATGGCGGGTACGCAAAATCAGCGATTGCCCCTGGCCGACGTCAAGCTGCGTCACCTCCACCTGCCCGTCAGGCACCGGCGCTCGCGGTGGAAACACCGCCAGCAACAGCATCGGCCAGCCCAGCACACGAAACGGCACGCCCTTGGGCAGCAGGAGCAACGTGGCGCCCAGCAGACTCACCAGCCAATACCCCGGCGGTACTTCGGCCGGAATCCAGGCCGGCATCCGCCCGGCGAGCCACGCCAAGCCGTTAAACAAGGCATCCAGCGCCCCTCCCGCCAGCCAGAGCAATCCTTCCCCCACAAACGGCAGCACCAGCAATGCGCTGCCCAACAGGGCCAACGGCAATACCACCAGGCTGATCCATGGCACCGCCACCAGGTTAGCGAATGGTGCGCTCAGGCTGATGGGCAACCCCAACACCAGCAAGACCGGAAACAACCCGATGGCAATCAACCACTGCGGCCGGGTCCAGGCCTGCCATAGGCTCCAGGGCCCCAGCCGTCCGCCAAACGCCAGGATCAGCACCGCCACCGCCGCAAATGACAGCCAGAAACCCGGCTGCACACTGGCCAATGGTTCCAGGACCAGCACCCCATTGAGCGCCAGCAACAACGGCCGCCACAGCCCGAGATGACGCAAGCGCCATCGCCACAACAATACCAACCCAACCATCACACAGGCGCGCTGTACCGGCACGCCAAACCCGGCCAGCAAGCCATAACCCAATGCCGTGGTGAACGCCAGCCCACAGGCCCACGGCAGCCACGGCCAGGTTCGAGGCCAGAACCCATAGCGCGCCAGGCCGGCGATCAATCCGTAGATCAAGCCAGCGAGCAAGCCGATGTGCTGGCCGGAGATGACCAGCAGGTGCACAGTGCCGGTGTCCTGCAGTACCTGCCAATCAGCCGCCGCCAATCCAGAGCCATCGCCCAACACCAAGGCAATCAGGCCTGCCTCCCTGCCTTGGGCATCTACCGCCAGCAGGCGCTGACGCACACTGTCACGCCAGGCGGCGGTAGCCGGGGCCAGGCGCTCTCCGTCCTTTACCGTACCCGTGGCGCCGATGCGCTGGGCGAGCAGCCAGGCCTCCTGATCAAACCCATGAAAGTTCAGCAACCCGGCCGGCCGCTTGAGGGTGATTGCCAGGCGCCAGCGTTCACCGCTGCGCACGGGCGGCCCACCGCGCCAGGACACCCGGATGCGCTTGGGCAACCGAGCGTTACGCGACCGACTGTCGGTGAGTACGAAGCGCACGCCATCGCCCGTCTGTTGCGGCAGCCCGCTGACCTGCCCTTCCACCCAGCGTGTTTGCCCCTCCAGCGCGGGCCTGAGACGGTCATCCAGCGCCCACTGCGCGCTGATACAGGCCCAACTCAGCCCCAACAGAAAAAACGCCAAGGGATAAGTGCGAAACGGCAACAGCATCAAGGCCAACACCAGCAGGGCGATCAGCCAACCGGTCGGCGGCAATGCCGGTAAAAAGCGCAAGGCCAGCAACCCCAGCGCAAACGCGAACATCCCTGTCCTCATGGATCCTCCTTTTCGAGTGATCCACTCAGTCTTAGCCGGTTGTCCAATACGGCCTATGATGTTTTGTCACAAAGTCTGAATTTTCTGTTTATAGAATGCGGGCATACTTGCCCCTCGAACTGACCTGGACCCCTTATGCCCCGGCGCTTATTCAAACGATACATGCCTGACCCCAGCAGTATCAGGGAACACAAGTCATTACAGTTTCTCGGCACCTTGCTGCATGACCCGAACCTCTGGCACCTGAACCGGCATTCGGTCGCACGCGCAATGGCCGTGGGTTTGTTCGCGGCCTTTATCCCGATTCCGTTGCAGATGTTGCTGGCAGCCGTCCTGGCGATCACCGTGCGCGCCAATATGCCCATCGCGGTCAGCCTGGTATGGCTGACCAACCCGATTACCATGCCTGTGGTGTTTATCTGTACTTACATGACCGGCGCCTGGCTGATGAATGTGCCGCCGCGCAGCTTGCCGGATGACCTGACCTGGGAATGGATCAGCGGCCAATTGAGCACGTTATGGCAGCCGTTCCTGCTGGGTTCAGTGGTGTTGGGGCTGGTATTGGGCGCGATCGCGTACTGCCTGACCATGGGCTATTGGCGCTGGTGGGTGGCCCACCAATGGAAAAAACGCAAACAACGTCGCGCCTAGCAAGCCCGCAGGCGCAGATGCACCCGTAACCCTTGCCCGGTATTTTCTGCCCAGAGGCTACCGTCCTGGCGCTGCACGGCATTGCGCGCGATGCTCAGGCCCAGGCCGAAGCCACCATCGCCCGGGCGTGAACCGTCCAGCCGGGTAAAAGGTGCGAAGATCCGCTCCAGATCCCCTTCATCTATCCCGCCGCCCTGGTCCTCCAGCCACACATGCCAATAGTCACCTTCGCGACGCCCATCCAGGCTGACCACACCGCCCACGGGTGAGTGGCGGATGGCATTGCGCAGGATGTTTTCCAGCGCCTGGGCCAACGCGTTCAGGTTGCCTCGCACCCAGCAATCCGGGCCGAGCAGGCACGGCAGACGCGATGCCGGCCAATCGCTCTCGAAACACGCGTTTTCGCGCAGCATGTCCCACAAGGCCTGCAGCTGGATATCTTCCTGAGGCAGCGGCGCCCGTTCAGTGTCCAGCCAGGCCAGTTGCAGGCTGTCTTCGACCAGGCGTTGCATGGCGTCGATCTCACGGCCGAGGCGCTCGCGCAGTTGCGTCAGGTCTTGCTCACTGTCACAGGCCACCCGCAGACGACTCAGCGGTGTGCGCAGTTCGTGGGACATGTCCCGCAGCAGTTGCTGCTGCAACACCACGGTACCCTGCAAACGCTCGGACATATGGTCGAACGCACGGCCCAGCTCGCCCAATTCATCCCGGCGACTGGTCGCATCGTGGGATAACCGGGTATTCAATTGATCGGCACGCCAGGCGTTGGCCTGCTCACGCAGTTGATTCAGGGGCACGATCAGCAACCGATACAGGCCGACGCACAACAACAGGGTAAACAGACCGGGGATAACGCCATTGGTCACCACCCGCCAGAACAGCTGATAGCGCCCCGGCATGAAGCGCTGCGGCAACTCGATCACCAGCGAACCCGCGTTGGGGTCGACGGGGAACGGGATTTTCAGCCACGGCAGGCCTTTGACATGTCGGCTCACCGGCCAATCCAGGCCACGCAGAAAGGTCAGGCGCTGGCTTTCCTTGTCGGTCAGCGGGTAACTGCTGAGCGACTGCAGGTCATTGCCGATCACGCCTATCCAGGTGGTTTCACGCTTGCCCATCGCCTGCAGCCAAGCGTCGACACCCGCACGTCCACCCTGACTCCACGCCTGCTCGGCACCGACTGCGTAGCCACTCAACGTGATCCGCGCTTCATCGGACAGGTAGGCGTTCTTCTGCTCCATGTACCGACCCCACGACCAACTGAGCCAGATCATCAGCAAACAGAAGGCGATCAACAGGCAGGCCAGCTTCCAGAACAACGAGTGCTTGCCCGGCAGCCGCTTCAAGGGGCGTTCAAAGGCTGTCATCGGCACCGCTCAGCACATAGCCTTTGCCCCACACCGTACGCACTTCGCGCTCGGTGTAGCCGATGGCCTTGAGCTTGCGGCGGATCTGGCTGATGTGCATGTCGAGGCTGCGGTCATGGGGCGCGTAACCGCGTTGCAGCACATGCTGGTAAAGGAAGGGTTTGCTGAGGACTTCTTCAGCGTTGCGATGCAGGGTTTCCAACAGCCGGTATTCACTGCGGGTCAAGCCGGCCCAGTGCCCCAGGTGGAAGACATCGCACAATTGATCGTCGAAGCGCAGGGTGCGGGCATCGTCACGTGCGGGTGCCAGGCTCGGCAATGGGCGTCGGTCCAGGGCCACCCGGCGCAGGATGGCTTCAATGCGCACACGCAGCTCGATCATGCTGAACGGCTTGGGCAGGTAGTCATCGGCGCCCAGGCGGAAACCGCTGATGCGATCGGCCTCGGCCCCCAGTGCCGACATCAGGATCACCGGGATCGAATGGCTCTGACGCAGGTGGGTCAGGATCGACAACCCATCCAGCCCCGGCAGCAGGATATCCATCAGCACCACGTCAAACACTTGATTGCGCGCCATCTGCAGACCTTGCTGGCCGTTCTGGCACCAGGTGACGTGGAAACCACAGCGGCCCAGGTGCTCCTGGACATAGGCGCCCAGCACGGGGTCATCTTCAATGGTCAGGACACTGGGTAGGCCAATCGCTGCGGGATTCATTAGTATCTGCAAGTCATTCTCAATCACTGATTATTCAAGATTCACCCGCCACAGGCAATCGCCACCGCGCGCCAAATGCCTTGAAGATTGCCGTATGTCATTAATTTGCAAGATTCCTCGCCGCGCAAATGGCTACACTGCGCAGGTGGCGCGGACCGGATGCCCGCGCAATTTCGTAGATATCAATGTGGTAGCAGGAGAGTGGCGTGCTGACAAGAATGGGGATAAAAGGCCGCGTACTGTTGCTGACCTTATTACCGACCAGCCTGATGGCCTCGTTGTTGGGGGGCTATTTCACCTGGATGCAGCTCTCGGAACTGCAGACCCAATTGCTGCAACGCGGCGAGATGATTGCTGAGCAATTGGCGCCGCTGGTCGCGCCCGCCCTCAGCGCGCGCAACACCGATCTGCTTGAGCGCATCGCCACTCAATCCCTGGAACAGCCGGACGTGCGTGCCGTGTCCTTTCTGAGCCCCGAACGCGCGTCCCTCGCCCACGCCGGCCCGACCATGCTCAACCAACCGCCGGTCGGCAACAGCTCTCACCTGCTGCAACGCACCGGCAATGACGCCACCCGCTATTTGCTGCCGGTGTTCGGGCGCCATCGCAACCTTGCCGGCGAGCTGATCCCGGATGAAGCCGACCGCCTGCTGGGCTGGGTCGAGGTGGAACTGTCCCACAACGGCATGTTGCTGCGCGGCTACCGCAGCCTGTTCGCCAGCCTGTTGCTGATCGCCATCGGCCTGATTTGCACCGCCGCGCTGGCGCTGCGCATCAGCCGCACGATCAATTCGCCGATCGGCCAGATCAAACAAGCCGTGGCTCAACTCAAGGACGGCAATCTGGAAACCCGCCTGCCGCCCCTGGGCAGCCAGGAACTGGACCAGCTCGCTTCCGGCATCAACCGCATGGCCGAGACCTTGCAGAATGCCCAGGAAGAACTGCAACACAGCATCGACCAGGCTACCGAGGACGTGCGCCAGAACCTGGAAACCATCGAGATCCAGAACATTGAGCTGGACCTGGCACGCAAGGAGGCCTTGGAGGCCAGCCGCATCAAATCGGAGTTCCTGGCCAACATGAGCCATGAGATCCGCACGCCGCTCAACGGCATCCTTGGCTTTACCCACTTATTGCAAAAAAGCGAGCTGACCCCACGCCAGCTCGACTACCTGGGCACCATCGAAAAGTCCGCCGACAACCTGCTGGGCATCATCAACGAGATCCTCGATTTCTCGAAAATCGAAGCCGGCAAGCTGGTGCTCGACAGCATCCCGTTCAACCTTCGGGACTTGCTGCAAGACACCCTGACCATCCTCGCACCCGCCGCCCATGCCAAACAGTTGGAACTGGTGAGCCTGGTGTACCGCGACACGCCGCTGGCGTTGGTCGGCGACCCGCTGCGCTTGAAGCAGATCCTCACCAACCTGATCAGCAACGCGATCAAGTTCACCCGCGAGGGCACCATCGTGGCCCGGGCAATGATCGAGGACGAACAGGAGGACAGCGTGCAATTGCGCATCAGCGTGCAGGACACCGGTATCGGCCTGTCCAGCCAGGACGTGCGCGCGCTGTTCCAGGCCTTCAGCCAGGCCGACAACTCGCTGTCGCGCCAACCCGGCGGCACGGGGCTGGGCCTGGTGATTTCCAAGCGCCTGATCGAGCAGATGGGCGGCGAAATCGGCGTCGACAGCACGCCGGGCGAAGGTTCGGAATTCTGGATCAGCCTGAACCTGCCCAAGACCCGCGACGACGTCGAAGACTTGCCTTCCGCGCCCCTGCTGGGTCATCGCGTCGCCGTGCTGGAAAACCACGAACTGGCACGCCAGGCACTGCAACATCAATTGGAAGACTGCGGCCTGGAAGTCACCCCGTTCAATAGCCTGGAAAGTCTGACCAACGGCATCACCAGCGCCCATCAGACCGAACAGGCCATCGACCTGGCGGTGCTCGGCGTGACGGCCAACGACATCCCGCCCGAACGCCTCAACCAGCACCTGTGGGACCTCGAACACTTGGGCTGCAAAGTGCTGGTGCTGTGCCCCACCACCGAGCAGATGCTGTTCAACCAGTCTGTGCCCAACCCCAACAGCCAGTTGCAGGCCAAGCCGGCGTGCACGCGCAAACTGCGCCGTGCGCTGTCCGACCTGATCAGCCCGCGTCCGTCGCGCAGTGAACCGGGCGAACCGTTGTCCAGCCGTGCGCCGCGCGTGTTGTGCGTGGATGACAATCCGGCGAACCTGCTGCTGGTACAGACCCTGCTGGAAGACATGGGCGCGCGGGTGCGTGCCGTGGAAAGCGGTTATGCCGCCATCGACGCCGTGAAACAGGACACCTTCGACCTGGTGCTGATGGACGTACAAATGCCCGGCATGGATGGCCGCCAGAGCACCGAGGCGATCCGCCAGTGGGAAAGCGAACGCAGCGGCACGCCATTGCCAGTGGTCGCCCTCACCGCCCACGCCATGGCCAACGAAAAACGCGCCTTGCTGCAAAGCGGCATGGACGATTACCTGACCAAACCCATCAGCGAGCGGCAGCTGGCTCAGGTGGTATTGAAGTGGACCGGCCTGGCCCTGCGCAATCAAGGCCCGGAACGCGTAGCGGATGGCCTCGGCCCCGGCGTACAACTGCCTGTGCTTGACCATGAAGAAGGCCTGCGCCTGGCCGCCGGTAAGGCGGATCTGGCGGCGGACATGCTCGCCATGTTGCTCGCCTCCCTGGAGGCCGACCGACTCGCCATCACCATTGCGCGTGACGCCAACGACAACAACGCCCTGATCGAGCGTGTGCACCGACTGCATGGCGCCACCCGTTATTGCGGCGTACCGCAACTGCGGGCCGCCTGCCACCGCGCCGAAACCCTGCTCAAGCAGGACGACGCCAAGGCCCAGCATGCCTTGGACGAACTGGACATGGCCATCGCCCGACTCGCCAGTGAAGCGCGGGTCAACGCCTGATTTTGCACAGGTACCGGCGTTTGTGGTGAGCGGGCTTGTCGGCTCGCCGTATCGCGCGAGCGGGGCAAGCCCGCTCACCACAAACGCCTGTGCCTTCATTTGTCATTGCAGGGAGCATTTCCATGCGCGTCATTCTTTTCAGCAGCCAGACCTACGACCGCGACAGTTTCCTCGGCGAACCGCTGCCGCCTGGCCTGGAGCTTCAGTTCCAGCCAGCCCGTCTCAATCTGGACACCGTAGCCCTGGCCGAGCATCACGAAGTGGTCTGCGCCTTTATCAACGACGACCTCAGCGCCCCGGTCCTGGAGCATCTGGCCAAGGGTGGCACGCGGTTGATCGCCTTGCGTTCGGCGGGTTACAACCATGTGGACCTGGCCTGCGCCAAGCGCCTGGGCCTGACCATCGTGCGGGTACCGGCGTATTCGCCCCATGCGGTGGCCGAGCATGCGGTCGCACTGATCCTCGCCCTCAACCGTCGACTGCACCGGGCCTACAACCGCACCCGCGATGGCGATTTCAGCCTGCATGGCCTCACCGGGTTCGACCTGGTGGGCAAGACCGTCGGCGTGGTTGGCACCGGGCAGATCGGCGCTACGTTTGCCAAAATCATGGCCGGCTTCGGCTGCCAGTTGCTCGCCTATGACCCCTTCCCCAACCCGCAGGTACAGGCCCTGGGCACGCGCTACGTGAGCCTGCCCGAACTGCTCGCCCAGGCACAGATCATCAGCCTGCATTGCCCGCTCACCGCCGACAGCAAGCACTTGATCAACGCCCGCTCCCTGGCGCAGATGCAGCCGGGCGCGATGCTGATCAACACAGGTCGCGGCGGCCTGGTCGACACCCCGGCGCTGATTGAGGCGCTCAAGGACGGCCAGCTCGGCTATCTGGGACTCGATGTGTATGAAGAAGAGGCCCAGCTGTTTTTCGAGGACCGCTCCGACCTGCCCCTGCAGGACGACGTCCTCGCGCGCCTGCTGACCTTCCCCAATGTGATCATCACCGCCCACCAGGCGTTCCTCACGCGCGAGGCCCTGGCGGCGATTGCCGGCACCACCCTGGCCAACATTGCCGCCTGGGCCGATGGGCGGGCGCAGAACCTTGTCGAAGGATGATCAGCGGTCACATACCGGGCTCATGATGAGCCAGCACCGTGATAGGATGCCGCGCCTATTTGGAGGATCCATGGCCGAACACGATTTCCGCTTCAGTTTGCTGAGCCCGCAACACACCCTGATCGAATGCCGCGCCCTGGTGCCGGGCCGTTATCAGGTCACTGGCAACGGTGGTTCGATCAAGCACGGCGACGTGCTGATCGTCACCTTGCGCGGTAGTAAAACCCTGTCGATGCGCCTCACCGTCGAAGGTGACGCGCGCTACTCCATCCGCCCGGCAGGCCAGTGGGTCGCCATGGCCCAGGGGCCGAAGTTCGGCGAGTTGGAGATTCACACCTGGAAGGTCAACTGCGACAGCTGCGAGGCCGTGCTGGAGTTCGAATTCGCGGTGGAAACCAAGCTGACCAAAGAGCCGCTGCAACCCGCCGCGAATGCGCGCATTGCCGAACTGGGCTGGGCCAGCGAGGGTGACAAGCACCGCTGCCCGAAATGCCAGAAGGCCGCGCAATGAGAGGCCTGCTTCTGCTCGCCGCCATCGGTGCGGCCCTGACGGGTTGCGCCGGGGATTCGGTCAAGCTCAAGCAGGATCACAGCTACGTGGTGGAATGGATTGGTGAACGCCCGCTGATGGACTATGCGCACCTGACCGTCACCCTTGGCGCCGATGGCCGCGCCTACGGCAATGGCGGCTGCAACCACTGGTTTGCGCCCTACACCGTCGACGGCGACAGCCTCAGCTTCGGCAAGATCGGCAGCACCCGCAAACTCTGCGCCGAGGCCCTGATGGAGCAGGAACACCGCTTCTTCCAGGCCCTGCAAGGCGTGCAGCGTTGGGATATCTCGCCCATCGAGCAGACGCGGTTCTGGCCGGCCGAAGGCAAGCCGATCCGCTTGTGGCTCGAAGAAGGCTGATTTACCCAATCGATGGATTGATGGAAGCTGAATGTGGGAGGGGGCTTGCCCCCGGTAGCGGTGGATCAGTCAATATATTATTGCTGACATGCCGTCATCGGGGGCAAGCCCCCTCCCACAGGTGTTTTGAGTCGTGGTTTTAGCCGCGCAAGGCCTTGAGCTTGGCCAACACCCCTTCCGCTGTCTGCTCACCCATCAACTGCTCACGTACCTTGCCCTTGTCATCAATGATGTAGGTCACCGGCAATGCTTCGCTGCGTGGAATATCGAAAATCTCTTCCGGGTTCTGCGCCAGCACCGTGAACTTGATGCCCAGCTTGTCGCTGGCGGCTTTCAGTTCTTCGCCCTGCACGTTGTCGAAATTGACCCCAAATACGCCTACGTTCTGCGCCTTCAACTGCTCGGCCAACGCATTGAGTTCGGGGATTTCCGTACGGCACGGGCCACACCATTCGGCCCAGTAGTTGACCACCAGCCATTGCTTGTCCAGGCGTTCGGAAGCTACCTTCTTGCCATATTGGTCAACGCCGTAATCGTTACCGCAGCCGCTGAGCAGCAGGGTTGTGATGATCGCCAATGCACCGATCAGTCGCCTTGTCATGGGGTAATCCTTCGCAAAAATGAACGTTGGCTGCGACCTATCGCCTCTTACGGTTTAAGGACAGGTCGCTGCGCGGGTAGAATACCCGCCACCTTACGCAAGATGCGACCCGCACATGACCGATCTGACGCTTTATCACAACCCGCGCTGCTCGAAATCCCGCGGTGCGCTGGAACTGCTGGAAGCCCGCGGCCTCACTCCGACGGTGGTGCGCTACCTGGAAACCCCGCTGGACGCCGCGCAATTGAAGGCGTTGCTGGGCAAGCTGGGCATCAGCGCCCGCCAACTGCTACGCACGGGTGAAGATGAATACAAAACCCTCAACCTGGCGGACGCCAGCCTCAGCGAAGCACAGTTGATTGCCGCCATCGCCGAGCATCCGAAGCTGATGGAACGCCCTATCCTGGAAACCGCCGACACCGCCATCATTGGCCGTCCGCCGGAAAACGTGCTGGAGATTCTGCCGTGACGTCGCCGTATGTGCTGGTGCTGTATTACAGCCGCAATGGCTCGGTGAGCGAAATGGCCCGGCAGATTGCCCGGGGCATCGAGCAAGGCGGCATGGAAGCCCGGCTGCGCACCGTGCCGGCGATCTCCACCGAGTGCGAAGCCGTGGCGCCGAGTATTCCAGAGGAAGGCGCGCTGTACGCCAGCCTCGATGACTTGAAGCACTGCTCGGGCCTGGCCCTGGGCAGCCCGACCCGCTTCGGCAACATGGCCGCGCCGCTCAAGTATTTCCTCGACGGCACCAGCAACCTGTGGCTTACCGGTGCCCTGGTCGGCAAGCCGGCTGGGGTGTTCACCTCTACCGCCAGCCTGCACGGCGGCCAGGAAACCACGTTGATGTCGATGCTGTTGCCGCTATTGCACCACGGCATGCTCATCACCGGCCTGCCCTACAGCGAACAGGCGTTGCTCGACACCCAGGGCGGCGGCACGCCGTATGGCGCCAGCCACCATGCCGGGCCTGACGGCAAGCGCTTGCTCGATCAACATGAAATCGCCCTGTGCCGCGCACTCGGCCTGCGCCTGGCCACCACCGCCACGCTGCTGGAGAACGGCCGTGGCCAGAAAGCCTAAGGTCCTGCCGCCCCAGGCGTGGCTGGAGCCGCGGGTCAAGCTGGCGCGCGTGCTGAGCCTGCTGGCGTTTTTCGGCTTGGTGGGGTTGCTGTGCGTGTACTACCTGTTCGTTGCTGATCTGCACGGCGCACGGCCGTGGGTGATCCTGCTGATCGAACTGGTGCCGCTGCTGGTGCTGACGCCGGGCATGCTGCTGGGCAGCGCGCGCGGGCATTCGTGGATGTGCTTTGTGGTGAATTTGTACTTCATCAAGGGCGCGCTGGCGGCCTATGACCCGAACCGGCAGTGGTTCGGGGTACTTGAGATGCTGGCGAGCCTGGCGGTGTTTTGTACGGCGTTGTTGTATGTGCGGTGGCGGCATCAGTTGAATCGGCGATTGGTTGAAGCCCGCGACGCCTGAAACTCAGCCTTCGCGAGCAAGCCCACTCCCACATTTGGATGCATTCCCCTGTGGGAGCGGGCTTGCCCGCGAAAGCATCAACGTGGTCTCAATGATTCACCGTATACGCCAGCATCATCGACAACTGGCACATCGGCCGCCCACTCTCGGCATGCCACTGGTTGAACGCCCCCTGCACCGTCGCCAGGTCGCGCAGGCTGGTCGGCGCCTTGTCGACAATCTTCTGCGCGTTCAGCGCCGCCACCACGTCATAACTCGGCACAAAGGTGTCCTTGCCGACCATGCGCAGGAAGCGCGGCGCTGACAGCCCGCCGAGCTGGTGACCATGCTTGCTCAGGTATTTCCACAACCCGACGATATCGGTCACCGGCCAATCGGCGACAAACGCGCCGAAACTGCCCTTCTCCTGCTCGATGTCGAGAATCATCTGCGCATTGCGCGGTACGCTCTTGAGCTTGCCCAAGTGACGGATGATGCGCGTGTCCTGCATCAGCCGCTCCAGGTGCTCGGCGCCCATCAGCACGACCTTTTCCGGGTCAAAACCGAAGAACACCTGCTCGAAGGCCGGCCACTTGGCGTCCACTACGCTGTGCTTCAAGCCCGCACGAAACACACGCAACGCCAGGGTCGACAGGTAGCGATCATCGCTGATCTTGCGCAATTGCGCCGGGGTCTTGGGTACAGGCAGGTGGGCTTCCAGCTCGGCCGCCGAACCGAATCGGTTCAGACAGTATTCGTGCAGCCACTTGTAATCGCGCATGCCCTCTCCTAGCAATTGAATTGAAAACGGCGCCCGCAAGCGCCGTGTGTCAGAGCGTTGAATCGACTCAGAGGTTCACAACATTGACGAAGCGCGACGCAGCGGTCTCATCAATCTTCAAGCTGGTGAAGTCGAACAGGTTACGATCGGCCAACTGCGAGGGAATCACATTCTGCAGGCTGCGGAAGATGCTTTCGGTACGGCCTGGGGTCTTGCGCTCCCAGTCCACCAGCATTTCCTTGACCACCTGGCGCTGCAGGTTCTCCTGGGAGCCGCACAGGTTGCACGGAATGATCGGGAATTGCTTGAAGTCGGAGTAGGCCTGGATGTCTTTCTCGTTGCAATACGCCAGCGGGCGGATCACCACATTGCGCCCGTCATCGGCGCGCAGCTTGGGCGGCATGGCCTTGAGTGAGCCGTTGAAGAACATGTTGAGGAAGAAGGTCTCGACGATATCATCGCGATGATGACCCAGTGCCATCTTGGTCGCACCGATCTCGTCGGCGAACGTGTACAGCGTGCCACGGCGCAGGCGCGAGCACAGCGAGCAGGTGGTCTTGCCCTCCGGAATCAGCTCCTTGACCACCGAGTAGGTGTCTTTTTCGACGATGTGATACTCGACACCCAGCGCCTTGAGGTAGGCCGGCAGCACGTGCTCAGGGAAACCCGGTTGTTTCTGGTCCATGTTGACGGCGACGATCTCGAATGTGATCGGCGCGACCTTTTGCAGGTGCAGCAGCACGTCGAGCATGGTGTAGCTGTCTTTGCCGCCGGAGAGGCAGACCATGACCTTGTCGCCGTCCTCGATCATGTTGAAATCGGCGACCGCTTCCCCGGCCAGGCGACGCAGGCGTTTTTGCAGTTTGTTCTGGTTGACCGTAAGAGTGCCCATGGCGCTTGGATCCGCTAGAGGTGTGTGACGAAAAGCCGGTTATTTTACGCAAAAAAACCATCAAAAGGGCTAGCGGTAAAAGACCTCGCCGCGATTAAGCTCAATGTTTACAGCGCAATTTGCTCTAAAGGCCCTACAGTTATTCCGGTCATCACTTCCTATACTGCGACTAGAGGTCGCACATCTATCCGGACCTTTGAGGCCATTTGGCCCGTGGGCGCTCCGATGGGGGGCGATGGTAATAACGACAGGAGTGACTGGCATGATCCATCACGTCGTGGGGCTGTTTACCCATCCCGACCAGGAATGGCGGGAAATCCGTGGCGATAAAGAAGAAAGCATCGGCCACATGTACCTCACTCACACCTTGATTCTTGCGGCGATCCCCGCCGTATCCGCCTTTATCGGCACCACCCAGGTCGGCTGGGTCATCGGCAATCGCGCACCGGTGATGCTGACCCAGGAAAGCGCCTTGTGGATGACCCTCATGTCTTACGCCGCCATGCTCGGCGGCGTGGCGGTAATGGGCGCGTTTGTCCACTGGATGGCACGCACCTACGACGCCAACCCCAGCATGGCGCGTTGCGTGGCCTTTGCCACCTACACCGCTACGCCGTTGTTTATCGGTGGGCTGGCCGCGCTCTATCCGCATATGTGGCTGGGCATGGTCGTGGGTACGGCGGCCATTTGTTACACGGTGTACTTGCTCTATGTCGGGCTGCCGACCTTCATGAACATCGACCCCGATGAAGGCTTCCTGTTTTCCAGCTCGGTACTGGCCGTGGGCCTGGTGGTCCTGGTGGCAATCATGGCGTTTACCGTGGTCGTCTGGGGCCTGGGCGTGGGCCCTATCTACACCAACTGACCTTTTCAACCCCCAGGCAAAGCCACCGCAAGGTGGCTTTGTGCATCATGCATGACCATTCGGCGCCTGACAGATTCGGAAACACCCAGCTTTGCGGCATACTGGACGTCTCTGGAGATATGTACAGCATGCCCGAGCAACTCAATACCCGCGTCGAAGATTGTTTCCTGCAAGCCGAATCCTTTTTCAAACGAAGCTTCAAACGCCCCCAGGTCAGCCTCAAGCTGCGTGGGCAAAAGGCCGGTGTCGCGCATTTGCACGAGAACCTGCTGCGTTTCAACCCACAGTTGTACCGTGAAAACAGCCAGCACTTCCTGAAACAGACCGTGGCCCACGAAGTCGCGCACCTGATTGCCCACCAATTGTTTGGCGAACGTATCCAGCCCCATGGCGAGGAATGGCAATTGATCATGCGCGGGGTCTACGAACTGCCGCCGGATCGTTGCCATACCTATGAGGTGAAGCGTCGTCAGGTGACTCGCTATATCTATCGTTGCCCGTGTGCCGATAGCGACTTTCCGTTTTCGTCGCAGCGACATGGCATGGTGGCTCAGGGGCGGCGGTATTTGTGTCGCAGGTGTCGGCAGACGCTGGTTTTTACCGGGGAAACTCGGGTGGAGTGAGGGCCTCTTCGCGAGCAAGCCCGCTCCCACATTCGCCTGTATTCCAAGGTCAGAACACGTTCGGTTGTGGGAGCGGGCTTGCTCGCGAAAGCGTCAGATCAGGCACTACCCAACCACCTTGGCCTGTCGCAGCTCGGCTATCCGCTGGGCACTAAGCCCCAGCTCCACCAACACCTCATCACTGTGTGCGCCCACGGCAACGCCAATATGCCGAGGCGCCGGTAACCCGTCGGAAAACTTCAACGGACAGGCAAGCTGCGACTGGGTCGAGCCGTCGCCCCGCGGCACCTGGCTGACCAGCGCACGCGCCTTCAACTGCGGATGCGCCACGGCTTCGCTCAGGGTCAACACCGGTTCCACACAGGCATCTGTCGCGGCAAACAGCGCACACAGCTCATCAAAACTGCGCTTTTCAAACTCGACCTGCAGCGCCTGCTTGAGGGCTTTTTGCTGTTCCGGCTTGGGCGACAAACCTTGCGCGGCCAGTTCGGGGCGGCCCAAGGCTGTGCAGAGTTGTTGCATAAACGCCGGTTCCAGGCTGCCCACCGACATCCAACGCCCATCCCGTGACCGGTAATAGTCGTAGAAACTACCGCCATTGAGCACATGGCTTTCCCACTCAGGCTCCACCCCACACGCCAGGTAACCCGCGCCGGCCATCGCGTTCAGGCTGAACGAGCAATCGGTCATGCTCACATCCAGGTATTGCCCCACCCCGCTCTGCTGCCGAGCGATGACCGCCGCCAGCAACCCCACCACCGCATGCAGCGAACCACCGCCCACGTCCGCCAACTGCACGCCGAGGGGCAAAGGCCCGGCGTCCTGGCGCCCGGTGTAGCTGGCCACTCCGGCGAGCGCCAGGTAATTGATATCGTGCCCGGCGCGGTCCTTATAGGGGCCAGTCTGGCCGTAACCGGTGATCGCCACATAAATCAGCCGGGGGTTGATCGCCTTCAGTGCCTCATAGCCCAACCCAAGGCGATCCATTACCCCAGGTCGGAATTGTTCGAGCAGAATGTCGTAGTCCTTCACCAGTGCCCGTACGATCTCCAGCGCCTCGGCCTGCTTGAGGTCCAGTGCCAGACTGCGCTTGTTACGATTGAGGTAGGCGTGGCTGGCCGAAGTGCCCTGATCATGGGGCGGCAGCACCCGCAACAGGTCCATGCGTGTGGGCGACTCGATACGCAGCACTTCGGCGCCCATGTCCGCCAGCATCAGGGAGGCAAACGGGCCGGGCAGCAGGGTGGAAAAATCCAGCACTTTGAGGGACGCCAAGGGACCTGACATGGGCACTCCATTTCCGTTTCGACTGCCCACAGACTAGGCAGCCTTGCCCCTGAGGGCAATCGCCGGAACGGTCACCGACAGTGACCGTTTTGATCACGGCGGGCTTTTTCGTGGCGGCGGCTTTATCATTGGCTCACGTTTGCTTGCAGAGTGTTCCATGAAGTTTGCGATTGCAGTGTTTTCCGCCGCCCACGCGCCCTCCTCGCGCCGTGCCCTGCTGTTCGCCCAGGCGGCATTGGCCGGCGGGCATGAGATTGTGCGGCTGTTTTTCTATCAGGACGGCGTGCACAGCGCGTCCAGCAACATCGTTGCGCCTCAAGATGAGCAAGACATCGCCCGACAATGGCGCGAGTTTGTCAGCCAGCACTCGCTTGATGGCGTGGTGTGCATTGCCGCCGCCTTGCGCCGCGGCGTGCTCAACCAGGAGGAAGCCACGCGTTATCAGCGCAGCGCGGTCAACCTCGACGCACCTTGGGCGTTGTCGGGCCTGGGGCAGTTGCACGATGCCGCCCAGTCCGCCGACCGCCTGATCTGTTTTGGAGGGGCGTGATATGTCCAAATCTCTTTTGGTGATCAACCGCCAGTCGCCGTGGTCCGGGCCAAGCGCCCGCGAAACGCTGGACATCGTGTTGGCCGGCGGCGCTTTCGATCTGCCGATCGGCCTGCTGTTCCTCGATGACGGTGTGTTCCAGCTCGCGCCGCACCAGGACGCCAAAGCCGTGCAGCAAAAAGACCTCAGCGCCAACCTTCAAGCACTGGGTCTGTTCGGCATTGATGAAGTGTTCGCCTGCAGCCACAGCCTGGCCGAGCGCGGTCTCTCAACACCCGCCAACGCCCAGCCGCTGGACACTGCAGCGATCTGCGAACTGATTGACCGTTACGACCAGGTGATTACCCTCTGATGTCGACTCTACATGTGGTATCCCATTCCCCGTTTACCGATAGCCGCCTCGCAAGCTGCCTGCGCATCTGCGGCGCCACGGACGCCATCCTGCTCTGCGGCGATGGCGCCTATGGGCTGCACAACGCAGCGCTGCAAACAAAGGGCGTGAAGGTGTTTGTCCTGGCCGAAGACATGCAGGCCCGCAATCTGCCGCTCCCGGACTGGGCCGACAGCGTGGACTACCCAGGCTTCGTGCAATTGTCGATTGACTACGACAAGGTCAACACCTGGCTATGAACACCCTGACCGTAGGCGCACGCACCCTGGAACTGGACAAGGACGGCTACCTGGCCCACCTGGACGACTGGTCCGCTGACGTCGCCAATGCCCTGGCCGCCGCCGAAGCTTTGGAGCTGACCGAGGCCCACTGGGAAATCCTCGAATTGCTGCGCCAGTTTTATGCCGAATTCCAGCTGTCACCGGCCACACGCCCGTTGATCAAGTACACGGCCTTGAAACTCGGCCCGGAAAAGGGCAACAGCCTGCACCTCAACAAACTGTTCAACGGCACTCCCGCCAAACTCGCCGCCAAACTGGCGGGCCTGCCCAGGCCGACGAATTGCTTATGACCGACTTTGCCCCGCTGACCCTCGAAACCCCTGCCGAGCACCCGTTTGCGCAGTTCGTGCGCATCCTGGGCAAAGGCAAGCGCGGTGCGCGCAACCTCACCCGCGAGGAAGCGCGCGAAGCCATGGGCATGTTGCTCGACGAAAAAGTCGAAGACACCCAGCTCGGCGCCTTCCTGATGCTGCTGCGCCACAAGGAGGAAAGCCCGGAAGAACTCGCCGGTTTCACTGAGGCCGTGCGCGAACGCCTGGCCGCCCCGGCGCTGAACGTGGATGTCGACTGGCCAACCTATGCCGGAAAGAAGCGCCATCTGCCGTGGTATCTGCTGGCGGCCAAGTGCCTGGCGCAAAATGGCGTGCGTATTCTCATGCACGGCGGCGGCGCACACACGGCGGGGCGGCTGTACACCGAGCAATTGCTGGAAGGTTTGCAGATCCCGCTATGCCGTAACTGGCAGCAGGTCGAGAGCGCCTACACGCAAGGCAACCTGGCGTTTATCCCGCTGGGTGACTGGGCGCCGCAACTGCAACGCATGATCGACCTGCGCAACACCCTGGGCCTGCGCTCGCCTATCCACTCCCTGGCGCGTTTGCTCAACCCCCTGAATGCCCGACTGGGCCTGCAAAGTATTTTCCACCCCGGTTACCAGGGCGTGCACCGCGATGCCAGCGGCCTGCTCGGCGACAACGTAATCGTGGTGAAGGGTGATGGCGGCGAGATCGAGATCAACCCTGACTCGGCGAGCCACCTGTACGGCACCACCGGCGGCGAAAGCTGGGACGAGGAGTGGGCCGCCCTCTCCGCCCAACGCCACGTCAAACCGGCCACACTCGAACCGGAACACCTGAAGGCGTTGTGGCGCGGCGATGTCGAAGACAGTTATCCGCAATTGGCCTTGATCGCGACCATGGCCCTGGCGTTGCGCGGCCTTGGCCATTCACGCGAACAGGCGTTCATCCTGGCCCAGCAATACTGGGATGCGCGAGACAAATCGATTTAATCGATCATTAACGCCCGGTCTTTGCGCTTTTAGTTCGAACTCAGCCCTTTAGACTGGGCTCCAACGCTTAATAGTCGAGGAGCCAGTCATGGGTTTGCTGATCGAAGGACACTGGAAAGACCAGTGGTACGAAAGTAGCGCAGACGGCGCATTCCAACGGGAACAGGCGCAACGCCGGAACTGGGTGACCGCCGACGGCGCGCCAGGCCCGAGCGGCGAAGGCGGTTTCAAGGCCGAGGCCGCCCGTTATCATCTCTACGTCTCCCTCGCCTGCCCGTGGGCCCATCGCACCCTGATCCTGCGCAAGCTCAAGGGCCTGGAAAGCCTGATTGATGTATCTGTGGTCAGTTGGCTGATGCTGGAAAACGGCTGGACCTTCGACAAGGCCCACGGCTCGACCGGCGACAAGCTGGATGATTTTGACTTCATGCACCAGCGCTACACCGCTGACACTGCCGATTACACCGGGCGCGTCACCGTGCCAGTGCTGTGGGACAAGAAGCTCAAGCGCATCGTCAGCAATGAATCGGCGGAGATCATCCGCATGTTCAACAGCGCGTTCAATGAGTTGACCGGCAATACCCTCGACTTCTACCCCGAGCCGCTGCGCGCGACCATCGACGCGCTGAACGAGCGCATCTACCCCGCCGTGAACAACGGCGTATACCGCGCAGGCTTTGCCACGTCGCAGCAGGCGTATGACGGTGCGTTTGAGGATGTGTTTGCCGAGCTGGATCACCTGGAACATCATCTGGGTGACCATCGCTACCTGGTCGGTGAATACCTGACCGAGGCGGATGTACGGCTGTTCACCACGCTGATTCGCTTTGATGCGGTGTATTACAGCCACTTCAAATGCAACCTGCGCAGGATTGCGGACTATCCGAACCTGTCGAATTGGCTGAGGGAGATGTATCAGTGGCCGGGGGTGGCCGAGACGGTGGATTTCGAGCATATCAAAGGGCATTACTATGCCAGTCACCGCACGATCAACCCGACGGGGATTGTGCCGAAGGGGCCGTTACAAGCGTTTGATACTGCGCATGATCGTGGGCGGCTAAACGGCAGAGCTGTCTGGGGCTGATCCAGATGCAGTGTTGTGTCTGAAGGCGTCATCGGGAGCAAGCCCCCTCTCACATTGGCATGCATTCCAATATGAGAGGGGGCTTGCTCCCGATGCTTTTAAGGCTCAAACCTGGGACTGCGCGCCTTCAAACCACTTGAGCTTCTCGCGCAACACCACCACCTCACCGACGATCACCAGTGTCGGCGCATGCACTTCATGCTCCGCCACCAGCCGCGGCAGGTCCGCCAGGGTGCCGGTAAATACACGCTGGTTGGACGTGGTGCCCTGCTGGATCAGCGCTGCGGGGGTGTCCGATGCACGCCCGTGCTTGATCAGTTGCTCACAGATGATCGGCAAGCCAATCAAACCCATGTAGAACACCAGGGTCTGCGACGGCCCCACTAGATCCTGCCAAGGCAGGTCTGACGTCCCGTTCTTCAAATGCCCGGTAATAAAACGTACCGACTGGGCATAGTCACGGTGAGTCAGCGGAATCCCGGCATAGGCCGCGCAACCACTGGCTGCGGTGATTCCCGGTACGACCTGGAACGGGATGCCATGGGCAGCCAACTCCTCGATCTCTTCGCCACCCCGACCAAAGATAAACGGGTCGCCACCTTTGAGGCGCAGCACACGCTTGCCTTGCTTGGCCAAATCCACCAGTTGCTGGTTGATCTGGTCTTGCGGCACGGCATGATCGGCACGACGCTTGCCGACATAAATTCGCTCGGCATCACGGCGGCACAGTTCGAGAATCGCCGGAGCGACCAGGCGGTCATACAGCACCACGTCGGCTTGCTGCATCAGGCGCAGGGCGCGGAAGGTCAGCAGGTCGGGATCACCCGGCCCTGCGCCCACCAAATAGACTTCGCCCGGCGCGTAGGGTGGCGCGCCGTTGACCTTCTCGATCAGCAAGCGTTCGGCTTCATCGCCCTGCCCGGCCAACTGACGGTCGGCGATCGGGCCCTGGAAAACCTCTTCCCAAAACGCACGACGCTGCTGAACATCCGGGTACAAGCCTTTGACCTGGGCACGAAAACGCGCCGCCAACCCCGCCAACTGACCATAGGTGGACGGAATCCAGGTTTCCAGCTTCGCTCGGATCAGGCGTGCCAGCACCGGCGCATCGCCGCCGCTGGACACTGCGATCACCAACGGTGAACGGTCAACAATCGCCGGGAAGATCACGCTGCACAAGGCTGGCGCATCCACCACGTTAACCGGCACGCAACGGCGCTTGGCATCGCTGGACACTTGCGCGTTCAGCGGCTCGTCGTCTGTGGCCGCAATGATCAGGGTGCAACCGTCGAGGTCCGCCTCCTGATAACCGCGCAAAATCAACTCCCCGCCACTCTCCAGTACCCGTTCACGCAACTGGTCTTCGATCTGGGGAGCAACCACCCGCAGCAACGCACCGGCATCGGCCAGCAGCCGGGATTTGCGCAAGGCAATCTCCCCGCCACCGACGACCAACACACGACTGCCGCGCAGGTTATGAAACAGCGGCAGAAATTCCATTTAGCGGATGACCTCAACGCCCGCCATGTAAGGCTTGAGCACTTCCGGTACACGGATCGAACCGTCAGCCTGCTGGTAGTTTTCCAGCACTGCCACCAGGGTACGGCCTACCGCCAGGCCGGAACCGTTAAGGGTGTGCACCAGCTCCGGCTTGCCGGTTTCCGGGTTACGGAAACGCGCCTGCATGCGACGGGCCTGGAAATCACCGCAGTTGGAGCACGACGAAATCTCGCGGTACTTGTCCTGGCTCGGCACCCACACTTCAAGGTCGTAGGTCTTCACGGCGCTGAAACCCATGTCGCCGGTGCACAGCGCCAGCACACGGTACGGCAGCTCCAGCAATTGCAGGACGCGTTCGGCGTTGGCGGTCAGGCCTTCCAGGGCTTCCATGGACGTCGACGGCTCGACCACTTGCACCATCTCGACCTTGTCGAACTGGTGCTGGCGGATCATGCCGCGGGTGTCACGGCCCGATGCGCCGGCTTCGCTGCGGAAGCACGGGCTGTGGGCCACGAACTTGATCGGCAGTTGCTTGGCGTCGAGGATCTCGCCGGCGACGATGTTGGTCAGCGACACTTCGGCGGTCGGAATCAGGTACAGGTCGGCTTCGCCGTCGCGGCTGATCTTGAACAGGTCCTCTTCGAACTTCGGCAACTGGCTGGTGCCCATCAACGCCGGCGCCTGCACCAGATACGGGGTGTAGGCTTCTTCGTAACCGTGCTCGCCGGTGTGCAGGTTGATCATGAACTGCGCCAGGGCACGGTGCATGCGCGCAATCGGCCCGCGCAGCAAGGCAAAGCGCGCGCCGGACATCTTGGCCGCGGTTTCGAAATCCAGGCCGCCGGTCAATTCGCCCAGGGCGACGTGGTCCTTGATCTCGAAATCAAAGGCGGTTGGCGTGCCCCAGCGACGCACTTCGACGTTACCGTCTTCATCTTCGCCAATCGGCACGGATTCGTGCGGGATGTTGGGGATGCCGAGCAGGATCGAATCCAACTCGGACTGGATTTTTTCCAGCTCGACTTTACCGTCGGACAGCTCAGTGCCCATGCGCTCGACATCCGCCATCAGCGGCGCGATGTCTTCACCGCGCTGCTTGGCCTGACCGATGGATTTGGAACGCGCATTACGTTCAGCCTGCAGTGCTTCGGTGCGGGTCTGGACGGTCTTGCGCTGTTCTTCCAGCGCTTCGATGCGCGCAACATCCAAGGCAAAGCCACGGGATGCCAGGCGGTCCGCTACGTCCTGAAGGTTGCTACGTAACAGTTTGGAATCGAGCATGTCGGTCTCTCGTTTATCAAAGTTTGGTCAAGGACAGGCCAGCCCAGGTGGCGAGCAGCCCGCCGAACACGCTGATGCCCAGGTACCCGAAGGCTATCAGGGCCTGCCCGCTTTCCAGCAGGCGCAGCGTATCCAGTGAAAAGGATGAAAAGGTCGTCAGACCGCCTACAAAGCCGACAATCAAGCCAGCCCGAATTTCAATCGGTACTTCCGGGCGCAACAGGAACCAGCCATACAACAGCCCGATGATCAAACAGCCCACCAGGTTGACCGCCAGGGTCGCCGCATAAAAATGCTTCGGCCAGTTGGCGCTGACCCAGGTGCTAGTGGCGAAACGCAATAATGTACCAGCGATGCCGGCTGCGGACACGGCTAGAATCGTCTTGAACACTACTTTCTCCGTTGTTTAGGGCTGAGTCGATCGAGTTCGGCGAGGTGATTGAGCTTTTCACCGATCTTCAGCTCCAGGCCACGGGGCACCGGCTGATAAAGCGGAAGTGGCTCAAGGTCATCGGGGAAGTAGTCTTCACCGGCCGCATAGGCGTCCGGCTCATCGTGGGCGTAGCGGTATTCATCCCCATAACCCAGTTGTTTCATCAGCTTGGTCGGCGCGTTGCGCAGGTGCATCGGCACTTCGAGGGAGCCGTATTCGGCGGCGGCGCGCAAGGCCGACTTGAAGCCCATGTACACCGCGTTGCTTTTCGGCGCGCAGGCCAGGTAAGTGATGGCCTGGGCCACTGCCAGCTCGCCTTCCGGGCTGCCGAGCCGCTCCTGCACGTCCCAGGCGGCGAGGCACAGGCTCAGTGCGCGTGGGTCGGCGTTGCCGATGTCTTCGCTGGCCATGCGTACCACGCGGCGTGCCAGGTAGAGCGGGTCGCAGCCGCCGTCGATCATGCGCGCGAACCAGTACAGCGCGCCGTCCGGGTTGGAGCCGCGTACGGATTTATGCAAGGCCGAGATCTGGTCGTAGAAGGCTTCGCCGCCCTTGTCGAAACGACGGCGCGTGTCGCCGAGCAGGCTTTGCAGGAGGTCGACGCCAATCTCGCTGCCGTCTTCGGCCAGGTCGGAAGCGTTCTCCACCAGGTTGAGAAAGCGGCGACCATCACCATCGGCGGCGGTCAGCAGGATCTTGAAGCCCTCTTCGCTGACGCGAAGTTGCCGCTTGCCCAGGCCTTTGTCTTCACTCAGGGCGCGCTGCAGCAATTTCTGCATCGCCGCTTCGTCCAGGCTTTTCAGCACATAGACCCGCGCGCGCGAGAGCAAGGCGTTGTTCAATTCAAACGAAGGGTTTTCGGTGGTGGCGCCGATAAAAATCAGCGTGCCATCTTCCACATAGGGCAAAAACGCATCCTGCTGCGATTTGTTGAAGCGGTGCACTTCATCGACAAACAGGATGGTGCGCTTGCCGTACTGCCCGGCCTGCTGCTTGGCGACTTCCACCGCCTGGCGGATCTCCTTGACCCCAGCCAGTACCGCCGAGACCGTTTCGAAGTGCGCATCCGAGACCTTCGCCAGCAGCCGCGCCAGGGTCGTCTTGCCCACCCCCGGCGGCCCCCAGAAAATCATCGAGTGCAGCGCCCCCTGCTCCAGGGCTTCGCGCAAAGGCTTACCGCGAGCAAGCAGGTGTTCCTGACCGACGTACTCATCCAGGTTGGTCGAACGCAAGCGTGCGGCCAATGGCTGGGCAATCGGGTCACTTCGAAACAGGTCCATGGGCAGCGTGTTATTCCTGGATCACGTCGGCACCCTTGGGGATGTCGAACTTGAACTTGGCGGCGGGCACAGGCTGGTTGGCCTTGACCCCGGAGAACAGTATGTCGGTGCGTTGGCCGACACTGTCGACCAGGCGCATATTGTTGATCACGCCATTGCCGAACGACAGGGACAGCGTATCGAACAGCGTGTCCTTGGATTTCGGCTTGAGGGTGAACTCGATCACGTTGCTGGTTTGCTTGGAGGTGATGTCGAAGCTGTCGTTGATCTTCGACACATCACCCGAGAGCAGCAGCGCCGGGGTCTGGTTCAGGCGCGGGTCCAGCTTCTTGATGGTCGCCTGCTGCAAGTCAGGGTCCCACAGGGTCACCTTCTGGCCGTCGGACACGATGGTCTGCTCGGCCTTGCCTTCGGTGTGCCAGTAGAACAGGCCAGGACGCTGCACGGCCATTTCGCCTGCGGTTTCCTGCAACTGGGTGCCGCCGGCATCCAGGGTCAGCTGGGAGAAGCGCGCGGTCAGGGTCTGGGATTTGTCCAACAGGTTCTTCAGGCTCGCGACGGAGGCCGGGTCAGCGTGAGCCGAAACAGCAGTCAGGGCCAGTGCCGGCAACAACAGCATGCGGATAAGGCGCATGGGAGTCCTCATTGATTATTCAGGGCGCGCCGCGTGTTGCCACGCGGTGCGGGATCAGTCGCGCATCTGCCCGGGGGCGATCACTTCACGCGAACCGTTGGTGTTCATTGCGGTGACGACACCCGCCATCTCCATGGCTTCGATCATGCGGGCGGCGCGGTTGTAGCCGATTTTCAGTTTCCGCTGCACCGCAGAAATCGAGGCGCGACGACTCTCCAGCACAAAGGCCACGGCCTCGTCGTATAGCGCGTCGGTTTCAGCATCGTCGTCACCACCGCCGCCGCCGTTTTCAAAACCGCTGCCGGCTTCTTCGACGCCGTTGAGGATGTCGTCGTTGTACTCGGGTGCGCCGCGCAGCTTCCAGGCCTCCACCACGCGGTGCACTTCGTCATCGGAAACAAAGGCGCCGTGGACCCGGATCGGCAGGCTGGTGCCCGGCGGCATGTAGAGCATGTCACCGTGGCCCAGCAATTGTTCGGCGCCGCCCTGATCGATGATGGTCCGTGAGTCGATCTTGCTCGACACCTGGAACGCCATACGCGTGGGAATGTTGGCCTTGATCAAACCCGTGATCACGTCCACCGACGGACGCTGGGTCGCGAGAATCAAGTGGATACCGGCCGCACGGGCCTTCTGGGCGATACGTGCGATCAGTTCTTCGACCTTCTTGCCGACGATCATCATCATGTCGGCGAATTCGTCGACCACCACCACGATGGTCGGCAGCTTGGTCAGTTTCGGCGCTTCGTCATGAATGCTTTCGCGCTTGTACAACGGGTCATCAATGGTCTCGCCGCGGTCGTGGGCTTCCTTGATCTTGGCGTTGAAGCCCGACAGGTTACGCACGCCCATCTTCGCCATCAGCTTGTAGCGGCGCTCCATCTCGGCCACGCTCCAGCGCAGGGCGTTGGCGGCGTCCTTCATGTCGGTAACCACTGGGCACAGCAGGTGCGGGATCCCTTCGTAGATCGACAACTCCAACATTTTCGGGTCGATCATGATCAGCTTGGCGTCTTCCGGGCCGGACTTGAACAGGATCGACAGGATCATCGCGTTCACACCCACCGACTTACCGGAACCGGTAGTACCGGCCACCAGCAGGTGAGGCATCTTCGCCAGGTCGGTGATCACCGGCTTGCCGCCGATGTCGTGGCCCAGGGCCAGGGTCACCGGCGACTTGAAGTTGTCATATTCAGGCGTCGACAGCACTTCGGAGAAGCGCACGATCTGACGGTCTTCGTTGGGAATCTCGATACCCACGGTGGTCTTGCCGGGGATGACTTCCACTACGCGCACGCTGGTCACGGCCAGGGAACGGGCCAGGTCCTTGGCCAGGTTGGAGATGCGGCTGACCTTCACACCGGCGGCCGGCTGGATTTCGTAACGGGTGATCACCGGGCCGGGGTGGATCGAGTCCACCGACACTTCGACGCCGAATTCCTTGAGCTTGATTTCCAACAGGTGACCGACGGCCGCCAGGGATTCCGGTGAATAGTTGAGTTGTTTCTTTTCGGCCGGGTCGAGGATCGAGATCGGCGGCAAAGTACCTTCGACGGCACTGTCGATGAACAGCGGCGCCTGTTTCTCTTTCTGCACGCGGTGGCTCGGCTCGGGAGCCTTGGGCGGAGCCGGCGCGATCACCGGCGGTACCTGCTTCTCGCGGTCCGACATGTGTTTGCTCAGGGCCTGCTCGCGCTCTATCAGGCGCTCCTTGACCTTGGCCTGCTCGCGCCGATCCGGCGTGCTCGGGGCCACGACCTCGTTGACGCGGGTGTCCACCTCGCGCAACTGGGCGACCATGCGCTTGCGATCGACACGGGCCGCCCACCAGCGGTTGGCAGCGCCCTGGAACAGTTCCAGCAGGTCGAGGGTGATCTTGCCGGTCACGTCCATCACCTTGAACCACGACAGGTCGGTGAACACGGTGAGGCCGAACAGGAACAAGGCGATAAACATCAGGGTGCTGCCCTGGATATTCAGGGTCTTGCGCGCCAGGTCGCCGAGGCTTTCGCCCAGCGCCCCGCCCGCGCCCGCCGGCAGGCCGGTCGGTGCATGAAAATGGATATGCGCCAGCGCCGCGCCGGACAGCACCAGGAACACCAGGCCGATCAAGCGCCAGGAAAACAGCCAGCCGCTCCACTGCCACGGCTCGTGGCGCTGGCGGAAGATCTGCCAGGTCTTGATCGCCAGCAGCAACGGGAAGATATAGGCGAAGTAGCCCAGCACCATGAACAGGATATCGGCGCTGTAGGAACCGGCAGGCCCACCGAAGTTCTGCACGTCTTCGATCTTGCTGTTGTGGCTCCAGCCCGGATCGTCCTTGCCGTAAGTGAGCAAGGCCATCATCAGGAACAGGCACAGGGCGCCGATAGCGATCAGCGCACCTTCCTTGAGGCGATAGTGCAGGTGCTGGCGCCAGGCCGGCACGACTGCTGCTTTAGGTGTTGCGGCGGATTTCTTCAAAACGGGTCTTTTCCTGCGCCTTTAGCGCGTCCATCTGTTGAATGACTGCAAATACTGCCCAATCCGAGCAGCTGAAAAATGAACGTGCGTCGTTGAATCTACTTTTAACATTGGGCGCTTGCTGGATGAAATGACGAAAGCGCCACAATGCCCGCATTGTACGGGTTTGTGCCGGCGATGCCACGCCCTTGCCCTTCACTCGGCAGCCTAGCCAAATTTTTGTCACAACATGTTCAATTTGAGCATGCATTGCCTTTGCTGACAAAGGCTTATGCGCTGTTTTTATCAATCAAGGCAAGCTTGGCAAATGGCCTGCATCGCACAGACCCGATTACGACCACGTCCCCGACATAGAGTTGCAGAAACACCTGCTCATGCTAATCCACGCCAATGGCCGATTCGGGCTGGCCCGATGGCCCCATGTCGACAATAATCAGCACTGCGCAAGCAGGTGTCATACCTGCCACTCCCCTCCCCTTCCGTAAGCCTGGATGCCATGCTGACCTGGTTACAACGCGATTCACTGACATTCCCTCCACTCGCCAAGGCGATGCGCGAACCCAATGGTCTGCTGGCTGCTGGCGGCGACCTGTCGGCCGAGCGCCTGGTACAAGCCTACCGCCACGGTTGCTTCCCGTGGTTTTCGGAGGGCCAGCCGATCCTCTGGTGGTCGCCCGACCCGCGCACCGTCATATTCCCCGACGAGCTGCATGTCTCCCGAAGCCTGGGCAAACTGTTGCGCCAGCAGCGCTACACCGTGACCTTCGATCAGGATTTCGCGGCGGTCATTCAGGCCTGCGCGGCACCGCGTGCTTATGCCGACGGCACCTGGATCACCGAAAGTATCCAGAGCGCTTACCTGACGCTCCACCAGCGCGGCTACGCCCATTCGGTGGAGGTTTGGGACAACGGCACGCTGGTGGGCGGGCTGTATGGCCTGGCGATGGGCCAGCTGTTTTTTGGCGAGTCCATGTTCAGCCGCGCCGACAATGCCTCGAAAGTTGGCTTTGCCACACTCACCCGACAACTGCAGGCCTGGGGCTTTGTACTGATCGACTGCCAAATGCCCAACGATCACCTCCATAGCCTGGGTGCCCGCGCCATATCCCGCAGCGACTTCGCAGGTTTCCTGCGCGACCATCTGGACCAGCCCAACGCTGGACCGTGGGTTTCCTAGGCGACTTCCGCGCTCCTGGCTTACACTTATTTCAAAGCTTATCCGAGGGTTGATCATGACCGAGTTGGCGCGTTTGAAGTTTTATGCCACTCAACCCCACTCTTGCAGCTATCTGCCCGACGAGCAGGCCACCACACTGTTCCTCGACCCCAGCCAGCCTATGGACGTGCATGTGTATGCCGACCTGTCGGAGATGGGCTTTCGGCGCAGCGGCGATCATCTGTACCGGCCTCATTGCCAGAACTGTAATGCCTGCGTCCCGGCACGTATTCCCGTGGCGCAGTTTCTGCCGGACCGCAACCAGAAACGCATCCTCAAGCGCAATGCCGACCTGACGGTGATGCCAACCAAGCCACGGTTCACCGAAGAGTACTTCGACCTGTACCAGCGCTACATCGAAGAGCGCCATGCCGATGGCGATATGTTTCCGCCCAGTCGCGACCAGTTCTCCACGTTCCTGGTACGCGACCTGCCGTTCTCGCGCTTCTATGAGTTTCGCGCCGACGGCCGGTTGCTGGCGGTGGCCGTGACCGATTTACTGCCTAACGGCCTGTCGGCGGTCTACACCTTTTACGAGCCCGGCGAAGAGCGCCGTAGCCTGGGACGCTTTGCGATCCTGTGGCAAATTGGCGAAGCCTTGCGCCTGGAACTGGAAGCTGTGTACCTCGGCTACTGGATCAAGAACTGCAAAAAGATGAACTACAAGACCCAATATCGGCCCATAGAACTGCTAATTAATCAAAGATGGGTCGTGCTTAACTAGAACCCCTTGGCTTAAACACCCTTTTTCGGGCACAATGCACGCCGCTTTTGCCTGGCGCAGTTGCACCGGGCCATTCACTGGATACCGAGGGCTTTACTGCATGTCGAAAGAAGACAGCTTCGAAATGGAAGGCACTGTCGTCGACACCCTGCCCAACACCATGTTTCGTGTGGAGTTGGAAAATGGGCACGTCGTAACCGCGCATATCTCCGGCAAGATGCGCAAGAACTACATTCGTATTCTTACCGGTGACAAAGTGCGCGTCGAGCTGACGCCCTATGACTTGAGTAAAGGGCGCATCACTTACCGCGCTCGCTAAGCAAGTCAATACAAAACGCCCGGTTATGCCGGGCGTTTTTGTGTGCGTGCGATTTAGCAGATACTGGTCAACCCTGTGGGAGCTGGCCTGCCTGCAATAGCGGTGTGTCAGCCAAGGAACCCTTTCCTGATCCACCGCTATCGCAGGCAAGCCAGCTCCCACATTTGATCTTTATTGACCTGAAGACTGCGCTGCACAATCAGAGACAGCAAAAAGGCGCCTTTCGGCGCCTTTTTGCTTTGTTGCAACCGCTATCAGGCCATTTCAGCCGTGGTCTCGAACTCGAAGGTCAGCTCGCCATCCTTCAGGTCGATATGCACCACGCCGCCATGATCGGAAAGCTCGCCGAACAGGATTTCTTCGGCCAATGGCCGCTTGATCTTGTCCTGGATCAGACGCGCCATTGGGCGTGCGCCCATTGCCGCATCGTAACCACCTTGCGCCAGCCAACTGCGCGCCGCGTCCGTAACCTCCAACTGCACGCGCTTATCTTCCAACTGCGCCTGAAGCTCGGTAAGGAACTTGTCCACCACGCTCTTGATGACCTCATGACTGAGGCGACCAAACTGGATAATGGTGTCCAGACGGTTGCGGAATTCCGGCGTGAAGCTCTTTTTGATCACTTCCATCGCATCGGAAGAGTGATCCTGATGGCTGAAGCCGATCGAAGCCCGCGCAGCCGTTTCGGCACCGGCGTTGGTGGTCATGATCACGATCACATTGCGGAAGTCCGCCTTGCGTCCGTTGTTGTCGGTCAGGGTTCCGTGATCCATTACCTGCAGCAGCAGGTTGAAGACTTCCGGGTGGGCCTTCTCGATTTCATCGAGCAGCAGCACGCAATGCGGTTGCTTGGTGATCGCTTCGGTCAGCAGACCGCCCTGATCGAAGCCGACATAGCCCGGAGGCGCACCGATCAGGCGCGACACGGTGTGACGCTCCATGTACTCGGACATGTCGAAACGCACCAGTTCAATGCCCATGGCCTTGGCCAGCTGCCGCGCCGCTTCGGTCTTGCCGACGCCGGTCGGGCCTGCGAACAGGAACGAACCGACAGGCTTGTCCGGCGACTTGAGGCCCGCACGGGACAGCTTGATCGCGGTGGACAACGCATCGATGGCCGCATCCTGGCCGAACACGGTGAGCTTGAGGTCGCGCTCCAGGTTACGCAGCAACTCCTTATCGGAACTGTTGACGTGTTTTGGCGGAATCCGCGCGATCTTCGCGACAATGTCCTCGACCTGAGGCACGTCGATGCGCTTCACGCGCTTCTCGACCGGCTGCAGGCGCTGGTAAGCCCCTGCCTCATCGATCACATCGATGGCCTTGTCCGGCATGTGACGGTCATTGATGTAGCGCGACGCCAGCTCGGCGGCGGAGCGCAGTGCTTCATCGGTGTATTCGATGCCATGGTGCGCTTCGAAACGCCCTTTGAGCCCCCGCAGGATACCGATGGTGTCTTCAACCGAAGGCTCGGAAACGTCGACTTTCTGGAAGCGACGCGCCAGGGCACGGTCTTTCTCGAAGATGCCGCGGAATTCCTGGAACGTGGTCGAACCGATGCAACGGATATCACCCGAAGACAGCAGCGGTTTGAGCAGGTTGGAAGCATCCATCACGCCACCGGACGCCGCGCCGGCCCCAATGATGGTGTGGATTTCGTCGATGAACAGGATCGCCTGCGGACGTTTTTTCAGCTCACCGAGCAGCGCCTTGAAGCGCTTCTCGAAATCACCACGGTACTTGGTCCCCGCGAGCAACGCGCCCAGGTCCAAGGAGTAGACGACGCTGTTGGCCAGCAGGTCCGGCACCTGGTTATCGACGATGCGCTTGGCCAGGCCTTCGGCAATCGCGGTCTTGCCCACGCCTGCCTCACCCACCAGCAACGGGTTGTTCTTGCGACGACGCGCAAGGATCTGCGCTACACGCTCGACCTCAAGCTCTCGCCCCACCAGCGGATCGATCCGCCCCTGGCGCGCCAGTTCGTTGAGGTTGCTGGCATAGGCATCCAGTGGATTGCCCGAAGAAGAAGACTCACCGCCCTCGTCGTCCTGCATATCCTGCTCACCCTCGGAATGATCGCCGTGCCCGGGTACCTTGGAGATACCGTGGGCGATGTAGTTGACGACATCGATACGGGCAACGCTCTGCTGTTTCAGCAGGAACACTGCCTGGCTTTCCTGCTCGCTGAAAATCGCCACCAGCACATTGGCGCCTGTGACTTCACGCTTACCGGAGCTCTGAACATGAAACACGGCACGCTGAAGCACCCGCTGGAAGCCCAGGGTTGGCTGGGTTTCACGGTCTTCATCGTGGACTGGAATAAGTGGCGTCGTGGAGTCGATAAACTCCTGCAGGTCATGCTTGAGTTTGTCGAGGTTGGCGCCGCACGCACGTAGAACGGTAGCGGCAGCTTCGTTATCCAAAAGTGCCAGCAGCAGGTGCTCGACGGTCATGAATTCATGACGCTTCGAACGAGCCTCCTTGAAGGCAAGATTGAGGGTGACTTCGAGCTCGCGGTTTAACATAGCTTCACCTCATACCCAAGTGGTCGGCGTTAACCGTCCTTCTCGATTTCACAGAGTAGCGGATGCTGGCTTTCCCTGGCGTACTGGTTGACCTGCATGGCCTTTGTCTCGGCGATGTCGCGGGTAAACACTCCACATACTGCCCGTCCTTCTGTGTGAACGGCCAGCATTACCTTGGTCGCCAACTCGCGGTTCAGGTTAAAAAACACCTCGAGCACTTCGACCACGAAATCCATCGGTGTGTAGTCATCGTTGAACAAAACCACCTTGTACATCGGCGGCGCCTGTAAGGCAGGCTTGGCCTCCTGAACAGCAATGCCTGCAGAACCGTCGTCATCAGGTTCCTGATCCGGTCGATCCTGATTGAATGTTAGTCGAATCTGGCTGTTTGCATGCATGGAAAGAAAGGTTCGTCAGTGGTTCAAATACAGTGGTGGGGGCGACCTGTCAGAATTTCAACTCTGACCGACTGGTCGCCTTGACTATCGGCGAAACGGTGTTACAACCAATAGAACCCACAGTGGGTAAAAAAGGTCCGCGCAGTCAACCTTATTTATTCGGGTTAGGACGGATAAACTGGATGATACTCCAGTGATGGAGTCTGGTGCAGAGGGATATGGGTATGTCTGGCGTCAAGATCAAAGGCAAGGTCAAGTGGTTCAACAATGCCAAGGGATATGGTTTTGTTAACGAAGAAGGAAAAAGCGAGGACCTTTTTGCGCATTACTCAGCGATTATCATGGATGGTTACAAAACGCTGAAAGCGGGACAACCGGTCACCTTTGATATCATTCAAGGCCCCAAGGGGCTGCACGCCGCGAATATCGATACGGTGAAAGCAGAAGCCGATGCGAGCCCGGCAGTACGTGCGAGCGGCGTAGAAAAGAAACAAACGGCCTGATCAGCCGCCGAGCGTCCAGCGCGTTATAAAAAAACGGCCACCCCAATCAACTTGAGATGGCCGTTTTTTATGCCTGCGTGATTACATATGCGAAATCAACGCATCACCAAAGCCGGACGACGACACCAGCTTCGCGCCGTCCATAAGGCGCTCGAAGTCATAAGTTACCGTCTTGGCAGAAATCGCACCATTGGTGCCCTTGATGATCAGATCCGCAGCCTCGGTCCAGCCCATGTGACGCAGCATCATCTCAGCCGACAAAATCAGGGAGCCCGGATTGACCTGGTCCTTGCCCGCATATTTAGGCGCAGTACCGTGGGTCGCTTCGAACATCGCCACGGTGTCCGACAGGTTCGCACCCGGCGCAATACCGATACCACCCACCTCCGCCGCCAAGGCATCGGACAGGTAGTCGCCGTTCAGGTTGAGGGTCGCGATCACGTCATACTCGGCCGGACGTAGCAGGATCTGCTGAAGCATGGCGTCAGCAATCGCATCCTTGACCACCACGTTCTTGCCGGTCTTCGGGTTCTTGAACTGCATCCACGGACCGCCATCCAGCAGGGTCGCGCCAAACTCTTCAGCCGCCACTTCGTAGGCCCATTCCTTGAAGGCCCCTTCGGTGAACTTCATAATGTTGCCTTTGTGCACGATGGTCAGGGAGTCGCGATCGTTATCCACTACGTATTGCAGGGCCTTGCGTGCCAGGCGCTTGGTGCCTTCCAGCGATACCGGCTTGATACCAATCCCGCAATCCTGGTCGAAACGGATTTTGGTGACACCCATTTCTTCCTTGAGGAACTTGATCACCTTGATCGCTTCGGCCGAACCGGCCTTCCATTCGATCCCGGCGTAAATGTCTTCGGAGTTTTCGCGGAAGATGGTCATGTCCACATCGCCAGGCTTCTTGACCGGGCTAGGCACGCCTTCGAACCAGCGCACCGGGCGCAGGCACACATACAGGTCGAGCTGTTGGCGCAGGGCCACGTTCAGCGAACGGATGCCGCCACCGACGGGGGTGGTCAGCGGCCCCTTGATGGAAACCACATAGTCCTTGACCGCATCCAGGGTTTCCTGGGGCAGCCAGGTGTCCTGGTCGTAGACTTGAGTCGCCTTCTCACCGGCATACACCTCCATCCATGAGATCTTGCGCTTGCCGCCGTAGGCCTTTTCAACAGCTGCGTCGACCACCTTGATCATCACCGGGCTGATGTCGACGCCGATACCGTCACCTTCGATGTAAGGGATGATCGGTTGGTCAGGAACATTGAGAGAATGGTCTGCGTTGACGGTGATTTTGTCGCCGACTGCCGGAACCTGAATCTTCTTGTATCCCATGCTGAACTCCATCTATGGATTGAACATCTGGCTGCGTTCGAGCCTACTCCAGATAAATGGCGACTGAAACCTCACGCCATGCTCATTTGCATCGAAAACAGCATAATTTGTCGCCTACAAGCCTGAAAGAAAAGGCAAAATCGCCAATCTTGAGCACAACGTGCGACTTTGGTAGCAACTTCTGCCCTGCGACCTTTAGACCAATGGACGACACACCTTTTGTATGAAGGCTCAGCGTAAGCATAGCGACCTATGTATAATGCCGCCGCTGACCAAAGAGTCACGACGGCTGACCGCTCTAGACAGTAGCCTTCAGCCAGAAAGCAGGACTATTACAATAGTCCAAACGCTTGACGCTCGACTGATGCAACCCAACATCACCGCGAAGAAACCTCGACATTTCGCTCATGGATGACTTTGAACGAACGCGCTCCACCCGGCGCATCTCGAGTTTCTGCGCACGCTTTCAGCAAAGAAGAGAGTTAATCCGAATATGCCCACCCGCTCGAAGATCATCTACACCTTCACCGACGAAGCCCCGGCCCTCGCCACCTATTCACTGCTGCCTATCGTAGAGGCCTTCACCGCTTCCGCTGATATTGCCGTGGAAACCCGCGACATCTCCCTCGCCGCGCGCATCCTCGCAAGCTTCCCCGAGCAACTGGGCGCCAAGGCTATCCCGGACCACCTCGCCGAACTGGGCGACCTGGCCGTTACG
Source organism: Pseudomonas sp. H3_E07 (assembly GCF_054668895.1). Classification (NCBI taxonomy): domain Bacteria; kingdom Pseudomonadati; phylum Pseudomonadota; class Gammaproteobacteria; order Pseudomonadales; family Pseudomonadaceae; genus Pseudomonas; species Pseudomonas sp. H3_E07. The sequence continues at coordinate 5,207,585 of NZ_CP162795.1, read as the reverse complement.
CCTGAAGCCAACATCATCAAACTGCCTAACATCAGCGCCTCGACCCCGCAGCTGCAAGCCGCGATCAAGGAACTGCAGGCCCAGGGCTATGCCCTGCCGGACTACCCGGAAACCGTAACCACCGACGCGGAAAAAGAAACCCGTGCACGTTACGACAAGGTCAAGGGCAGCGCCGTGAACCCGGTACTGCGCGAAGGCAACTCCGACCGCCGCGCACCTCTGTCGGTCAAGAACTACGCGCGCAAGCACCCGCACAAGATGGGCGCCTGGGCTGCCGACTCCAAGTCGCACATTGCCCACATGAACAATGGCGATTTCTACGGCAGCGAAAAAGCCGTACAGATCGAAGCCGCTGACGCTGTCAAAATCGAGCTGATCGCCCAAGACGGCACCGCCACCGTCCTGAAGGAAAAGACTTCGGTACAGGCCGGCGAGATCATCGACACCGCTGTACTGAGCAAGAAAGCCCTGCGCGCGTTCATCGCCGCTGAAATCGAAGACGCCAAGAAACAAGGCGTGCTGCTGTCGGTTCACCTGAAAGCCACCATGATGAAGGTCTCCGACCCGATCATGTTCGGCCAGATCGTTGCCGAGTTCTATAAAGACGCCCTGACCAAGCACGCTACCGTGCTGGAGCAGATCGGCTTCAACCTGAACAACGGCATCGGCGACCTGTACGCTCGCATCAAGGCCCTGCCGGCCGAGCAGCAAGCGCAGATCGAAGCGGACATCCAGGCTGTTTATGCCGCCCGCCCTTCCCTGGCGATGGTCAACTCCGACAAAGGCATCACCAACCTGCACGTGCCGAGCGACGTGATCGTCGACGCCTCGATGCCGGCCATGATCCGTGACTCCGGCAAGATGTGGGGCACCGATGGCCAGCTGCACGACACCAAGGCTGTGATCCCGGATCGCTGCTACGCCACCATCTACCAGGCGGTCATCGAAGACTGCAAGGCCAATGGCGCTTTCGACCCAACCACCATGGGCAGCGTGCCAAACGTTGGCCTGATGGCGAAGAAAGCCGAAGAGTACGGCTCCCACGACAAGACCTTCCAGATCAAGGCTGACGGCGTAGTCCGCGTCACCGACAGCAAGGGCAGCCTGCTGATGGAACAGAAGGTCGAAGCCGGCGACATCTTCCGCATGTGCCAGACCAAAGACGCGCCGATCCAGGATTGGGTCAAACTGGCCGTCAACCGCGCCCGCGCCAGCAACACCCCAGCGATTTTCTGGCTGGACCCACAGCGTGCTCACGACGGCGTCGTGGTCGAGAAAGTTCAGGCTTACCTGAAAGACTACAACACCGAAGGCCTGGACATCCGCATCATGTCGCCCGTCGACGCGATGAAGTTCACCCTGGAGCGCACCCGCAAGGGCCTGGACACCATCTCGGTAACCGGCAACGTACTGCGTGACTACCTGACCGACCTGTTCCCGATCATGGAGCTGGGCACCAGCGCCAAGATGCTGTCCATCGTGCCGCTGATGAACGGCGGCGGCCTGTTCGAAACCGGCGCCGGCGGTTCGGCACCGAAGCACGTGCAGCAACTGGTGGAAGAGAACTTCCTGCGCTGGGACTCCCTGGGCGAGTTCCTGGCCCTGGCCGCCTCCCTTGAGCATTTGGGTGTGACGTACAACAACCCGAAAGCCCTGGTACTGTCCAAGACCCTGGACCAGGCCACCGGCCAGTTCCTCGACAACAACAAGTCGCCATCGCGCAAAGTCGGCAACATCGACAACCGCGGCAGCCACTTCTACCTGGCGCTGTACTGGGCTCAAGCCCTGGATGCCCAGACCGAAGACACCGCACTGCAAGCGCAGTTTGGCGAACTGGCTAAAACCCTGAGCGAAAACGAGGCGACTATCGTTGCCGAGCTGAACGCCGTACAGGGCAAGCCAGTGGACATCGGCGGCTACTACGCGCCGAACCCGGAGCTGACCAGCAAGGCCATGCGCCCAAGCACCACCCTCAACGCGGCCATTGCCAAGTTGAAGTAAGGTTGTAAGGATGCAAAGAAGCCCCGGCCCTGTGCCGGGGCTTCTGTTTCAGGACACTGCGGTTTTGCTGAACAAACCGGATCAAAGTGTGGGAGCGGGCTTGCTCGCGAATGCGGTGTGCCAGTCGCCCGATGCATATCTGACCCATTGCATTCGCGAGCAAGCCCGCTCCCACACTGACTGCAATCCTGCCCAAAGACCGTCGCATCTCGAATCGAGGTTTTGAATGACCTGGCAACCCCACATCACCGTCGCCACCATCGTCGAAGACAACGGCCGCTTCTTGATGGTCGAAGAACTCAAGGGTGGCCGCGCCGTGCTCAACCAGCCGGCGGGCCACCTGGACCCGCATGAAACCCTGACCGAGGCCGCCGTGCGCGAAACCCTCGAAGAAACCGGCTGGGACGTCGAAGCCACCGGTATTGTCGGGATCTACCTGTACACCGCCCCCAGCAATGGGGTGACTTATCAACGGGTCTGTTTCATCGCCAACGCCTTGAAACACCATCCAGACTATCAACTCGATGAAGGCATCCTGCGTGCTCGCTGGCTGACCCGTGACGAGCTGATGGCCTTGCGCGACGACTGGCGCAGCGAGCTGATCATCCGCTGCATCGATGATTATCTGGCCGGCCATCGCCACAGTCTCGAATTGATCCGCCCTTCTCTTTAGCCTTGAAGGCCTGAGCCTGATAGAATCGCGTCCTTTTTCAAGACACCCGTTGAAATCCTATGCGTGATCCAGCCCCTTCTGACACACAAAAGAAGCGCGTCATCGTCGGCATGTCCGGCGGCGTGGACTCTTCCGTTTCCGCCGTTCTGCTGATGGAGCAGGGATATGAGGTGGAAGGCCTGTTCATGAAGAACTGGGAGGAAGACGATGGAACGGAATACTGTACCGCCATGGACGACCTGGCAGACGCCCAGGCCGTGTGCGACAAGATCGGTATCAAGCTGCACACCGCGAACTTCGCCGCCGAGTACTGGGACAACGTGTTCGAGCACTTCCTGGCCGAATACAAGGCCGGCCGCACGCCGAACCCGGACATCCTGTGCAACCGCGAGATCAAGTTCAAGGCGTTCCTCGACTACGCCATGATGCTCGGGGCCGACCTGATTGCCACTGGCCACTACGTGCGCCGACGCGACATCGATGGTCGTACCGAATTGCTCAAGGGCCTGGACCCGAACAAGGACCAGAGCTACTTCCTGCACGCCGTCGGTGGTGAGCAGATCGCCAAGACCCTGTTCCCGGTGGGCGAGCTGGAAAAGCCCGAAGTGCGCAGGATCGCCGAGAAACACGGCCTGGCCACCGCCAAGAAGAAGGATTCCACCGGCATCTGCTTTATCGGCGAACGCCGCTTCAGCGACTTCCTCAAACAATACCTGCCAGCACAACCGGGCGAGATCAAGACCACCGAGGGTGAAGTCATCGGCCGCCACCATGGCCTGATGTACCACACCATCGGCCAACGCCAGGGCCTGGGCATCGGCGGCCTGAAAGACGCTGGTGAAGAGCCGTGGTACGTGCTGATCAAGGACCTGGAACACAACGAGCTGATCGTCGGCCAGGGCAACGAGCATCCACTGCTGTTTTCCGGCGCCCTGCTCGCCTCGGAAATCTACTGGGTCAACCCGATCGACCTGAGCACCCCGCGCCGCCTGACGGCCAAAGTGCGTTATCGCCAGAGCGACCAGCCTTGCACCCTGGAAAAAACCGCCACCGGTTACCGCGCCATCTTTGACGACCCGCAACGCGCCGTCACGCCTGGCCAGTCCGTGGTGTTCTACGACGGCGAAATCTGCCTGGGCGGCGGCGTGATAGAAGTTGCCGAAGCCTGGAGCAACCCGGCATGAGCCCGACCCAGGAGCAATTGACGGCACTCGGCGGGGTTTTTCTCTCCGCCGTGCTGGTGGACAAGATCGCCAAGACCGGCCAGGTCACTGAAGCCGGCCTCACCTGCATGCTTGGCAGCCTACTGATCCGCGACCCCAAGGACACCCTGGAGGTCTACGGCGGTGACGATCTGGCGCTGCGTGAAGGCTATCGCGCGCTGATCGGCGCGCTTGAGCGCGACCCAAGCACCTTGCAGCGCGAGCCGTTGCGCTACGCTCTGTCGATGCTCGGTCTTGAGCGTCAACTGGCCAAGCGCGACGACATGCTGGAGGTCATCGGCAAGCGCCTGCCACAGATTCAGTCCCAGGTGGAACACTTCGGCCCGGCCCACGAAAACGTGATCGCAGCCTGCGGTGCGCTGTACCAGGACACCTTGAGCACCTTGCGGCAGCGCATCCAGGTGCACGGTGACATGCGTAACCTGCAGCAACCGAATAACGCCTCGAAAATCCGCGCCTTGCTCCTGGCCGGTATTCGTTCGGCGCGGTTGTGGCGCCAGTTGGGCGGTCATCGTTGGCAGCTGGTGATCAGCCGACGCAAATTGCTCAAAGAGCTTTACCCGTTGATGCGCAACGAATAAGTCGCATCAGCAGGCCATTTTCAAGCCGTTACGCGTAATACGCCGGTCAGTTGGCAACGGACCGGCGGATTTTTTCATGTATGATACGCGCCCCATTTCGTTGCCCGACTGTCCGAGAACACCCCATGCAGCTCTCTTCGCTCACTGCGGTTTCCCCTGTTGACGGCCGCTACGCCGGCAAAACCCAGGCCCTGCGCCCTATTTTCAGCGAGTACGGCCTGATCCGCGCTCGTGTCCTGGTTGAAGTGCGCTGGCTCCAGCGCCTGGCCGCTCACCCCGCCATCAGCGAAGTGCCGGCGTTCTCCGCCGAAGCCAACGCTGTGCTCAACACCCTGGCGGAAAACTTCTCCCTGGAGCACGCCGAGCGTGTGAAAGAGATCGAGCGCACCACCAACCACGACGTAAAAGCCATCGAATACCTGCTCAAAGAGCAAGCGGCGAAGCTGCCGGAACTGGCCCAGGTCAGCGAGTTCATCCACTTTGCCTGCACCAGCGAGGACATCAACAACCTGTCCCACGCCCTGATGCTGCGCGAAGGCCGTGATGACGTGATGCTGCCGCTGATGCGCCAAACCGCCAACGCCATCCGCGAACTGGCCATCCGTTTCGCCGACGTGCCGATGCTGTCGCGCACTCACGGCCAGCCGGCGTCGCCGACCACCCTGGGCAAAGAACTGGCTAACGTGGTGTACCGCCTGGAGCGCCAGATCGCTCAAGTCGCGGCCGTGCCGCTGCTGGGCAAGATCAACGGCGCCGTAGGCAACTACAACGCCCACCTGTCGGCCTACCCAGAGATCGACTGGGAGGCCAACGCCCGCGCCTTCATCGAAGACGAGCTGGGCCTGGGCTTCAACCCGTACACCACGCAGATCGAACCGCACGACTACATCGCCGAGCTGTTCGACGCCATTGCGCGCTTCAACACCATCCTGATCGATTTCGATCGCGATATCTGGGGCTACATCTCCCTGGGCTACTTCAAGCAGCGCACCATTGCCGGTGAAATCGGTTCGTCGACCATGCCGCACAAGGTCAACCCGATCGACTTCGAAAACTCCGAAGGCAACCTCGGCATCGCCAACGCCCTGTTCCAGCACCTGGCCAGCAAGTTGCCGATTTCCCGCTGGCAGCGCGACCTGACCGACTCCACCGTCCTGCGCAACCTCGGCGTGGGTTTTGCCCATAGCGTGATCGCGTACGAAGCCAGCCTCAAAGGCATCAGCAAACTTGAGCTCAACGAGCAAAAGATTGCCGCTGACCTGGACGCGTGCTGGGAAGTATTGGCCGAGCCGATCCAGACCGTGATGCGCCGCTACAACATCGAAAACCCGTACGAGAAGCTGAAGGAATTGACGCGCGGCAAGGGCATCAGCCCAGAAGCACTGCAAACTTTCATCGACGGCCTGGACATGCCAGCCGCGGCCAAGGCCGAGCTGAAACTGCTCACCCCGGCCAACTACATCGGCAACGCTGTAGAGCAAGCCAAGCGCATCTGATCATCGCTAGACCTTTGAGACGCCCGGCCGCGCCGGGCGTTTTTATTCCAGTCTGAAAAATGCTTTTTTTCAATAGGTTACACATGAATCCTGATATCCCTCTTCAACTTCTGGGCGGCATCACGGCACGGGAATTCCTGCGCGACTACTGGCAGAAAAAGCCGCTGCTGATCCGTCAGGCCATCCCTGACTTCGAAAGCCCGATCGACGCCGACGAACTCGCCGGCCTGGCCCTGGAAGAAGAAGTCGAATCGCGCCTGGTGATCGAACACGGCGAGCGCCCGTGGGAATTGCGTCGCGGCCCCTTTGCTGAAGACGCCTTCAGCACCCTGCCCGAGCGCGAGTGGACCCTGCTGGTGCAGGCCGTCGATCAGTTCGTGCCGGAAGTGGCCGAATTGCTGGAGCAGTTCCGCTTCCTGCCAAGCTGGCGCATCGACGATGTGATGATCAGCTTCGCCGCGCCGGGTGGCAGCGTCGGCCCGCACTTCGACAACTACGACGTGTTCCTGCTGCAAGCCCAGGGCAAGCGCAACTGGAAGATCGGTCAGATGTGCAGTTCGGAGAGCCCGCTGCTGCAACACGCCGACCTGCGCATCCTCGCCGAATTCGAAGAAAGCGCCGAATGGGTGCTGGAACCGGGCGATATGCTCTACCTGCCGCCGCGCCTGGCCCACTTCGGCATTGCCGAAGACGACTGCATGACCTACTCCGTGGGTTTCCGTGCACCGAGCGCCGCCGAAGTGCTGACCCACTTCACCGACTTCCTCAGCCAGTACCTGACGGATGAAGAGCGCTACACTGACGCCGACGCTCAGCCCGCCACTGACCCGCACCAGATCCAGGGCGACGCCCTCGACCGGCTCAAGAGCCTGCTGGCCGAGCACATGAGTGACGAGCGCATGCTGCTGACCTGGTTCGGCCAGTTCATGACCGAGCCGCGCTATCCTGAACTGGTGGCCGGTGAAGAATTGGGCGAAGAGGATTTCGTCAACAGCCTGCAAGACGGCGCGATCCTGGTACGCAATCCGAGCGCGCGCATGGCCTGGTCGGAAGTCGACGATGATGTGCTGCTGTTCGCCAGCGGCCAGAGCCGTTACCTGCCGGGCAAGCTGCGTGAATTGCTCAAGCTGATCTGCGCCGCCGACGCGCTGCACGCCGAAAACCTCGCCCCATGGCTGGCGGACGAAGACGGTCGCGACCTGCTGTGCGAATTGGTCAAGCAAGGAAGCCTGGGATTTGCCGATGAATAAGATTCACGTAAGTGTCGCGGACTGGCAAAAGGATATCGCCGAGATTCGGCGCATTCGTGATGCGGTGTTTATCGCTGAGCAATCGGTTCCACCTGAGCTGGAGTGGGACGCAGACGATGCGAGTGCTGTGCATTTTCTCGCATTCGAGGGCGACTTTCCGATCGGCACCGCGCGCCTGCTGCCCAGCGGCGAAATCGGGCGCGTTTCGGTACTCAAAGACTGGCGCGGGCTGAAGGTCGGCGACAAGCTGATGGAAGCCGTAATCGGCGTGGCCGAGCAACGCGGTCAGACCAAGCAGTTCCTGAGTGCGCAGGTCTATGCGGCGCCGTTCTATGAGCGACTGGGCTTCAAGATCGTCAGCGGGGAATTCCTGGAAGTCGGGATTCCCCATGTCGATATGGTGCGCGGGGGCTGATTCGAGACCGCGTCGCTGCCATCGGGGGCAAGCCCCCCTGCCACACTTGACCACATCCTCAAGGATGTACTCGGTCAAAATGTGGGAGGGGGCTTGCCCCCGATAGCTATTTCAGCAACACCAACAATGCCCTGCCATGCCAGGGCATTTTGCCGTCTACGATTCAACTTGCGACCCACCAGGCCGACAAACTGGCACTATCAAGCCCAAATGACTCGCAGAGATCACGGACATGTCCCTACGCACCCTGCTCACCGCCCTCCTCCTGACCGCCAGTTGCTCGACCATGGCCGACACTGAAGTCGTCAACCTGAGCAACCGCACCAGTGCCGACCTGCTGCCCGTGGCGCAGAACTTCATCGGCAAGGACGGCACCGTCAGCGCTTACGGCAACCAACTTATCGTCAACGCTGACCCCGCCAAGATCCAGGACCTGCGCGCCCTGCTTGCACAATTGGACACACCAGCCAAGCGCCTGTTGATCACCGTCGACACCAACGAAAACAACCAGCAGAACAGCGGCGACAGCCAGACCCGCATCATCAGCTACGGCACCGCCAGCCGCGACGGCGGGATCCAGCAGATTCAGGCCAGCGAAGGTGTGCCCGCGCTGATCCAGGTAGGCCAGAGCGTACCGCTGACCACCACCCAGCAGGACAGCTACGGCCGTCTGCAGAACCAGACCCAGTATCGCAACGTGACCCAGGGCTTCTACGTCACCGCCAGCGTCACTGGCGAGACCGTGCACCTGGCGATCAGCACCAATCGTGACCGCATGAGCCAGGAGCGTCCCGATGTAGTGAATGTGCAAAGTACCGACACAACCGTCAGCGGTCGACTGGGCGAGTGGATTCCCCTGGCCGGCATCAATCGCGAAACCCAGGCCGATAAATCCTCTACAACCCGCAGCTACTCTACCCAGGGCCGCGATGACCTGACTTTACGGGTCAAGGTCGACACCCTGAACTGAAGCACCAAAAACTGACTGATGAGTCGTATTAGACTAAAGATGTAGTGCTTGAAAAAAAGCACTACAAAACATTTGACGATCCAAAAAAGCATGGGCATGATGGCCTCGCTCCCGCTAATCAGGGGCCCTGGCAAGGGCCTTCGGATCGCCGCTCTAAGCTACCCACCTGAGCCGATTCGTGTCTGTACCGCCCACAAGGCGTGTTTGACGAGGTTGCGACTGGAACGAAGTTGTCCCGAGGGACGGAAGCTAACCAGGTAACCCGGCTACACGCTGTTGAACACCCAAGGGCCCACGACGCCCTCAGACTGTTCGCGGCCCGCCATTACCTACCGCCTCTCTCGCCAATCGTTCACCCCGTCGCATTCCCCGCCAGACCCGCCATGACCGCCTAAGCTTCTGGTCAGCGAGCAGCCCTGCCCACGCATGTGAATGCAGGGCTGGCAAATGGATTTTTCCACCACAAGAAGACGCGACGAGGTTTACTTCCATGGCACTGACACGCGAACAGCAAATTGCAGCCCTCGAAAAAGACTGGGCTGAAAACCCACGCTGGAAAGGCGTGACCCGCGCTTATTCCGCTGCTGACGTCGTCCGCCTGCGTGGCTCGGTTCAACCTGAGCACACCTTTGCAAAACTCGGCGCCGAGAAGCTGTGGAACCTGGTGACCCAAGGTGCCAAGCCTTCCTTCCGTCCCGACAAAGATTTCGTCAACTGCATGGGCGCCCTCACTGGCGGCCAGGCAGTGCAACAGGTGAAAGCCGGCATCCAGGCGATCTACCTGTCCGGCTGGCAAGTGGCGGCGGACAACAACTCCGCTGAATCCATGTACCCCGACCAATCGCTGTACCCGGTGGACTCTGTGCCAACCGTGGTCAAGCGCATCAACAACTCGTTCCGTCGTGCCGACCAGATCCAGTGGAAAGCCGGCAAGAACCCAGGCGACGAAGGCTACATCGATTACTTCGCACCTATCGTGGCTGACGCTGAAGCCGGCTTCGGCGGCGTGCTGAACGCCTACGAACTGATGAAGAGCATGATCGAGGCAGGCGCCGCCGGTGTGCACTTCGAAGACCAACTGGCTTCAGTGAAAAAATGCGGCCACATGGGCGGCAAGGTACTGGTTCCTACCCAGGAAGCCGTACAGAAGTTGACCGCTGCCCGCCTGGCCGCTGACGTTGCCGGTACACCGACCATCATCCTGGCCCGTACCGACGCCAACGCCGCTGACCTGCTGACGTCGGACTGCGACCCTTACGACCAGCCATTCGTGACCGGCGAGCGCACCCAGGAAGGTTTCTACAAGGTACGTGCCGGCCTGGACCAAGCGATTGCCCGTGGCCTGGCCTACGCGCCGTACGCCGACCTGATCTGGTGCGAAACCGCCAAGCCGGACCTGGACGAAGCGCGTCGTTTCGCCGAAGCCATCAAGAAGGAATACCCGGACCAACTGCTGTCCTACAACTGCTCGCCTTCCTTCAACTGGAAGAAAAACCTGGACGACGCGACCATCGCCAAGTTCCAGCGCGAACTGTCCGCCATGGGCTACAAGCACCAGTTCATCACCCTGGCCGGCATTCACAACATGTGGCACAGCATGTTCAACCTGGCGCATGACTACGCCCGCAACGACATGACGGCCTACGTGAAGCTGCAGGAGCAGGAGTTCGCTGACGCCGCCAAGGGTTACACCTTCGTGGCTCACCAGCAGGAAGTGGGCACCGGCTATTTCGACGACATGACTACCGTGATCCAGGGCGGCACCTCGTCCGTGACCGCGCTGACCGGTTCGACCGAAGAAGAGCAGTTCCACTAAGCACCGCGTACACGGCCACTGCGGCCCCAAGGAAGACCTAACCGCAGTGCCGCACGACAATCACGCCCCGACTGGTTCGGGGCGTTTTTTTTGTTTTCTGAAAATCCCCCCTGACAATAAAAAGTCAAAATGTGGGGGCGGGCTTGCTCGCGAAAGCACTGGCTCAGTCAGCACATGTTTTCCTGGCACACCGCTTTCGCGAGCAAGCCCGCCCCCACAGGGGAAAGCGTCCAACCTGAAGATTTTGTGCAAAACATTGATCCAGAGCGGTATTCACCTGAATCAAATCGGTTAAAAGATCCCCGTCGACAACTAAGCGCCCTTCAAGCAAGTAACAACAACTTCCCGCGCCACACGAGAAACATTCGCTTAAACCCCATGCAAACAATAGTCATTATCATTTGGCGCGTGAAAACTTCGTTACAGTTGAAACAAAACTTAATTGTTCAAAAGCCCGCTAATGCCCACACCATAAGGGCTACAGCCCCAAGAAGGTGCACTATGTCCTTATTCCATCGAATAATTTCGCCATAGGAATTTTACTTGCCCGGTGTTTAGCCATAAAATCACCGCGATTGATTGCAGTGCGACATATCGTCACTGCATCGTTACTTTTTCGAGCTCAGAGACCTTTGCTCTCTGTTAAGGATTTCCAGCATGACCGAAGCGACAGGACTCATGGCCCACAACTGGGGCTTTGCCATTTTCCTCCTCGGTGTTGTCGGCCTCTGCGCCTTCATGCTCGGCGTCTCCAGCCTCCTCGGGTCAAAAGCCTGGGGCCGCAGCAAAAATGAACCGTTCGAGTCCGGCATGCTGCCTACAGGTGGCGCCCGCTTGCGGCTCTCAGCCAAATTCTATCTGGTCGCGATGCTGTTCGTGATCTTCGATATCGAAGCCCTCTTTCTCTTTGCCTGGTCTGTGTCCGTCCGCGAAAGCGGCTGGACCGGATTCGTCGAAGCCCTCGTTTTCATAGCAATTCTGTTGGCAGGCCTTGTCTACCTATTTCGAGTGGGCGCCCTTGACTGGGCTCCGGAAGCTCGTCGTAAGCGGCAAGCGAAGCTGAAACAATGAGGCTTTGGCGATGCAATACAATCTCACCAGGATCGACCCGGATGCTCCTAACGAGCAGTACCCCATCGGCGAACGGGAAACCGTTTCCGACCCGTTAGAAGACCAAGTCCACAAAAACATCTACATGGGCAAGCTGGAAGACGTGCTGAGTGGCGCGGTCAACTGGGGACGTAAGAACTCCCTGTGGCCGTACAACTTTGGTCTTTCGTGCTGCTACGTGGAAATGACCACCGCCTTCACGGCGCCCCACGACATCGCGCGCTTTGGCGCCGAAGTTATCCGGGCATCACCGCGTCAGGCGGATTTCATGGTTATCGCCGGAACCTGCTTTATCAAGATGGCGCCGATCATTCAGCGTCTCTACGAGCAAATGCTCGAGCCGAAGTGGGTTATCTCCATGGGTTCGTGCGCCAACTCCGGTGGCATGTACGACATCTACTCCGTTGTTCAAGGGGTGGACAAGTTCCTGCCCGTGGACGTCTACGTGCCTGGCTGCCCGCCCCGCCCTGAAGCATTTCTGCAAGGCTTGATGCTGTTGCAGGAATCGATTGGCAAGGAGCGTCGCCCACTTTCCTGGGTTGTCGGAGATCAAGGCGTTTACCGCGCCGAGATGCCGTCACAAAAGGAACAGCGCCGCGAACAGCGTATTCAGGTCACCAACCTGCGCAGCCCCGACGAAGTCTGATCCAGCACCGATTCTTTTATAGAACGAAAACCTGGCTTCATTCTTTACGTTGACCGAAAGCGATAAAAAACCATGACTACAGGCAGTGCTCTGTACATCCCGCCTTATAAGGCAGACGACCAGGATGTGGTCGTCGAACTCAATAACCGTTTTGGCCCTGACGCCTTCACCGCCCAGGCCACACGCACCGGTATGCCGGTGTTGTGGGTCGCGCGTGCCAAGCTTGTCGAAGTCCTGACCTTCCTGCGCAACTTGCCCAAGCCGTACGTCATGCTCTATGACCTGCATGGCGTGGACGAGCGTCTGCGCACCAAGCGCCAAGGCTTGCCGAGCGGCGCCGATTTCACCGTGTTCTACCACCTGATGTCGCTGGAACGTAACAGCGACGTGATGATCAAGGTCGCCCTGTCGGAAAGCGACTTGAGCATCCCGACCGTGACCGGTATCTGGCCGAACGCCAGCTGGTACGAGCGTGAAGTCTGGGACATGTTCGGCATCGACTTCCCCGGCCACCCGCACCTGACACGCATCATGATGCCGCCCACCTGGGAAGGTCACCCGCTGCGCAAGGACTTCCCTGCCCGCGCCACCGAATTCGATCCGTTCAGCCTCAACCTTGCCAAGCAACAGCTTGAAGAGGAAGCGGCGCGTTTCCGTCCGGAAGACTGGGGCATGAAACGCTCCGGCACCAACGAGGACTACATGTTCCTCAACCTGGGCCCGAACCACCCTTCGGCCCACGGCGCCTTCCGTATCATCCTGCAACTGGACGGCGAAGAAATCGTCGACTGCGTACCGGACATCGGCTACCACCACCGTGGTGCCGAGAAGATGGCCGAGCGTCAGTCGTGGCACAGCTTCATCCCGTACACCGACCGTATCGACTACCTCGGCGGCGTGATGAACAATCTGCCGTACGTGCTCTCGGTCGAGAAACTCGCTGGCATCAAGGTGCCGGACCGCGTCGACACCATCCGCATCATGATGGCCGAGTTCTTCCGGATCACCAGTCACCTGCTGTTCCTGGGGACCTATATCCAGGACGTCGGCGCCATGACCCCGGTGTTTTTCACGTTCACCGACCGTCAGCGCGCCTACAAGGTCATCGAAGCCATCACCGGTTTCCGCCTGCACCCGGCCTGGTACCGCATCGGCGGCGTGGCCCACGACCTGCCGAATGGCTGGGATCGCCTGGTCAAGGAATTCATCGACTGGATGCCCAAGCGTCTGGACGAGTACCAAAAGGCTGCGCTGGATAACAGCATCCTCAAGGGCCGTACCATCGGCGTCGCCCAGTACAACACCAAAGAGGCCCTGGAATGGGGTGTCACCGGTGCTGGCCTGCGCTCCACCGGCTGCGATTTCGACCTGCGTAAAGCGCGCCCGTACTCGGGCTACGAGAACTTCGAATTCGAAGTCCCGTTGGCGGCCAATGGCGATGCCTACGACCGCTGCATCGTGCGCGTCGAAGAAATGCGCCAGAGCCTGAAGATCATCGAGCAATGCATGCGCAACATGCCGGCCGGCCCGTACAAAGCGGATCACCCGCTGACCACGCCGCCGCCGAAAGAGCGCACGCTGCAGCACATCGAAACCCTGATCACGCACTTCCTGCAAGTTTCGTGGGGCCCGGTCATGCCGGCCAACGAATCCTTCCAGATGATCGAAGCGACCAAGGGTATCAACAGTTATTACCTGACGAGCGATGGCGGCACCATGAGCTACCGCACCCGGATCCGTACCCCAAGCTTTGCCCACTTGCAGCAGATCCCTTCGGTGATCAAAGGCGAGATGGTCGCGGACTTGATTGCGTACCTGGGTAGTATCGATTTCGTTATGGCCGACGTGGACCGCTAAGCATGAACAGCACGCTTATCCAGACAGACCGTTTCACCCTCAGTGAAACCGAGCGCTCGGCCATCGAGCACGAGCTGCATCACTACGAAGACCCGCGCGCGGCGTCGATCGAAGCCTTGAAGATCGTGCAGAAGGAACGTGGCTGGGTGCCGGACGGCGCCCTCTACGCCATCGGCGAGATCCTCGGCATCCCTGCCAGCGACGTTGAAGGTGTAGCCACGTTCTACAGCCAGATCTTCCGTCAGCCAGTGGGCCGCCACATCATTCGCGTGTGCGACAGCATGGTCTGCTATATCGGCGGCCACGAATCCGTGGTCAGCGAAATCCAGAACAAGCTGGGCATCGGCCTCGGCCAGACCACCCCGGACGGCCGCTTCACGCTGCTGCCGGTGTGCTGCCTGGGCAACTGCGACAAGGCGCCGGCGTTGATGATCGACGACGACACATTCGGTGACGTGCAGCCCGCTGGCGTGACCCAATTGCTCGAGGGCTACCCATGACCCTGACTTCTTTCGGCCCGGCCAACCTGATCAAGCGTTCGCCTGAGACCCACCCGCTGACCTGGCGCCTGCGTGACGATGCCGAGCCCGTGTGGCTAGACGAGTACCAGGCCAAGAATGGTTACGCCGCTGCGCGCAAAGCCTTCGCCGACATGGCCCAGGACGACATCGTCCAGACCGTGAAAGACGCCGGCCTCAAAGGCCGCGGCGGTGCAGGCTTCCCCACGGGCGTAAAGTGGGGCCTGATGCCCAAAGACGAATCCATCAACATCCGCTACCTGCTGTGCAACGCGGATGAAATGGAGCCGAACACCTGGAAAGACCGCATGCTGATGGAGCAACTGCCCCATCTGCTGATCGAAGGCATGCTGATCAGCGCCCGCGCGCTGAAAACCTACCGTGGCTACATCTTCCTGCGTGGCGAATACACCACCGCCGCCAAGCACCTCAACCGTGCCGTGGAAGAAGCCAAGGCTGCTGGCCTGCTGGGCAAGAACATCCTCGGCTCCGGTTTCGACTTCGAGCTGTTCGTGCACACCGGCGCCGGGCGTTATATCTGCGGTGAAGAAACCGCACTGATCAACTCCCTCGAAGGCCGCCGCGCCAACCCACGCTCCAAGCCGCCCTTCCCTGCCGCTGTAGGCGTGTGGGGCAAGCCGACGTGCGTGAACAACGTCGAGACGCTGTGCAACGTGCCGGCGATCATCGCCGACGGCGTGGACTGGTACAAATCCTTGGCCCGCGAAGGCAGCGAAGACATGGGCACCAAGCTCATGGGCTTCTCCGGCAAGGTCAAGAACCCTGGCCTGTGGGAACTGCCGTTTGGCGTGACCGCTCGCGAGCTGTTCGAGGACTACGCCGGCGGCATGCGCGACGGCTACACCTTGAAAGCCTGGCAGCCAGGCGGTGCCGGTACCGGTTTCCTGCTCCCTGAGCACCTCGATGCACAAATGTATGCCGGCGGCATCGGCAAGGTGGGCACCCGGATGGGTACCGGCCTGGCGATGGCGGTGGACAACACCGTGAACATGGTCTCGCTGCTGCGCAACATGGAGCAGTTCTTTGCCCGTGAATCCTGCGGCTTCTGCACCCCATGCCGCGACGGCCTGCCCTGGAGCGTGAAGCTGCTGATGGCCCTGGAAAACGGCGAAGGCCGCGAGGGTGATATCGAAACCCTGCTGGGCCTGGTCGGTTTCCTCGGCCCAGGCAAGACCTTCTGTGCTCACGCACCGGGCGCCGTGGAGCCATTGGGCAGCGCCATCAAATACTTCCGCTCGGAGTTCGAAGCCGGCATCGCGCCTACCAGCGCCGCCGTCCCGCCTCTGGCAAGGCCGATCGTAGTCGGCGCGTAACGCTTTAAAAGGCGAAGGGTCCGTGCCCTTCAACTGCTCATGGGCTGACGCCGTAAAGGCTGTGTTGATGCCCATGAATAACAAGATTCCATTAGCCACGCCCGCTGACAACGGGCCAACGAAGAACTTTGAACCATGGCCACTATCCACGTAGACGGCAAAGCGCTCGAAGTCGATGGGGCAGACAACCTGTTACAGGCATGTCTCTCACTAGGCCTCGACATCCCGTATTTCTGCTGGCACCCCGCGCTTGGTAGCGTCGGTGCCTGTCGCCAGTGCGCGGTCAAGCAATACACCGACGAGAACGACACCCGTGGTCGTATCGTCATGTCCTGCATGACCCCAGCCACCGACAACACCTGGATCTCCATCGACGATGAAGAATCCAAGGCGTTCCGCGCCAGTGTCGTCGAGTGGCTGATGACCAACCACCCCCACGACTGCCCGGTCTGTGAGGAAGGCGGTCACTGCCACCTGCAAGACATGACGGTGATGACGGGTCACAACGAGCGCCGTTATCGCTTCACCAAGCGTACCCACCAGAACCAGGACCTCGGCCCGTTCATTTCCCACGAAATGAACCGCTGCATCGCCTGCTATCGCTGCGTACGCTTCTATAAGGACTACGCCGGCGGCACCGACCTTGGCGTTTTCGGCGCCCACGACAACGTGTACTTCGGTCGCGTTGAGGACGGCGTGCTCGAAAGCGAGTTCTCCGGCAACCTCACCGAGGTCTGCCCGACCGGTGTGTTCACCGACAAGACCCACTCCGAGCGCTACAACCGTAAATGGGACATGCAGTTCGCCCCGAGCATCTGCCATGGCTGCTCCAGCGGTTGCAACATCTCTCCGGGCGAGCGCTACGGCGAACTGCGTCGGATCGAAAACCGCTTCAACGGTTCGGTCAACCAATACTTCCTGTGCGACCGTGGCCGTTTCGGCTATGGCTACGTCAACCGCGAAGACCGCCCACGCCAGCCGCTGCTGGCCGGCGGCGCGAAGCTGAGCACCGACGAGGCCCTGGATAAAGCCGCCGAGCTGTTGCGCGGCCGCAACATCGTTGGTATCGGTTCGCCGCGCGCCAGCCTCGAAAGCAACTTCGCGTTGCGCGAGCTGGTGGGTGCCGAGCACTTCTACTCCGGTATCGAAGCCGGTGAGCTGGAGCGCATCCGCCTGGTCCTGCAGGTGCTGAACGACAGCCCGCTGCCCGTGCCGAACATGCGCGACATCGAAGACCACGACGCCATCTTCGTGCTCGGTGAAGACCTGACCCAGACCGCCGCCCGCATCGCCCTGTCGCTGCGCCAGTCGGTCAAAGGCAAGGCCGAAGACATGGCCGACGCCATGCGCGTCCAGCCTTGGCTCGACGCCGCGGTGAAAAACATCGGCCAGCACGCGCTGAACCCGTTGTTTATCGCCAGCCTGGCTGAAACCAAGCTCGACGACATCGCCGAAGAATGCGTACACGCAGCACCAGACGACCTGGCCCGCATCGGTTTCGCCGTGGCCCACGCCCTCGACGCCAGCGCACCGGCTGTCGAAGGCCTGGACACCGAAGCCGTCGAACTGGCCCAGCGCATCGCCGACGCCCTGCTGGCAGCCAAGCGTCCATTGATCATTGCTGGCACCTCCCTGGGTTCCAAGGCGCTGATCGAAGCCGCTGCCAACATCGCCAAGGCGTTGAAGCTGCGCGACAAGAACGGCTCCATCAGCCTGGTCGTGCCGGAAGCCAACAGCCTTGGCCTGGCCATGCTTGGCGGCGAGTCCCTGGACGCAGCCCTGCAAGCGGTCATCGACGGTAAAGCCGACGCCATCGTGGTGCTGGAAAACGACCTGTACACCCGCACCGATGCCGCCAAGGTTGACGCTGCACTGGACGCCGCCAAGGTCCTGATCGTCGCCGACCACCAGAAGACCGCTACCAGCGACCGCGCCCACCTGGTGCTGCCAGCCGCCACCTTCGCCGAAGGCGACGGTACCCTGGTCAGCCAGGAAGGCCGCGCGCAGCGCTTCTTCCAGGTGTTCGATCCGAAGTACATGGACGCCAGCATCCTGGTTCACGAAGGCTGGCGCTGGCTGCATGCCCTGCGCTCGACCCTGCTGAACCAGCCGATCGACTGGACCCAGCTCGACCACGTCACCGCCGCCGCTGCGGCAAGCGCGCCGCAGCTGGCACGTATCGTCGACGCTGCACCGTCCGCCGCGTTCCGCATCAAGGGCATGAAACTGGCCCGTGAACCGCTGCGTTACTCCGGTCGTACCGCCATGCGTGCCGATATCAGCGTGCATGAACCACGTACCCCGCAAGACAACGACACCGCGTTCGCCTTCTCCATGGAAGGCTACTCGGGTTCGGCCGAACCGCGTCAGCAGGTGCCATTCGCCTGGTCGCCGGGCTGGAACTCGCCGCAGGCCTGGAACAAGTTCCAGGACGAAGTCGGTGGTCACATCCGCGCTGGCGACCCGGGCACCCGCCTGATCGAAACCCAGGGCGACTCGTTGAACTGGTTCGCCGCCGTACCGCGTCCGTTCAACCCGGCCCAGGGCACCTGGCAGGTTGTGCCGTTCTTCCACCTGTTCGGCAGCGAAGAGACTTCGTCCAAAGCCGCACCGGTTCAAGAACGTATCCCGACTGCCTACGTATCCGTGGCCAAGTCCGAAGCCGACCGCCTGGGCGTCAACGACGGGGCCCTGCTCAGCCTGAACGTGGCCGGCCAGACCCTGCGTCTGCCGCTGCGCATCAATGATGAGTTGGGTGCCGGCCTGGTTGCACTGCCGAAAGGCCTCGCCGGTATTCCACCGGCGATCTTTGGCAAAACCGTTGACGGTCTGCAGGAGGCAGCGCAATGACCTGGTTCACCCCTGAAGTGATCGACGTGATCATCTCGGTCGTCAAGGCCATCGTGATCCTGTTGGCCGTGGTCGTCGCGGGCGCCCTGCTCAGCTTCGTCGAACGTCGCCTGCTGGGCTGGTGGCAGGACCGTTACGGTCCGAACCGCGTTGGCCCGTTTGGTATGTTCCAGATCGCCGCCGACATGCTGAAAATGTTCTTCAAGGAAGACTGGACCCCGCCGTTTGCCGACAAGGTGATCTTCACCCTGGCACCGGTCGTGGCCATGAGCGCCTTGCTGATCGCCTTCGCGATCATCCCGATCACCCCGACCTGGGGCGTGGCGGACCTGAACATCGGCTTGCTGTTCTTCTTCGCCATGGCCGGTCTTTCGGTCTACGCGGTGCTGTTCGCCGGGTGGTCGAGTAACAACAAGTTCGCCCTGCTGGGTAGCTTGCGGGCGTCGGCCCAGACCGTGTCCTACGAAGTGTTCATGGGCCTCGCGCTGATGGGCATCGTGGTGCAGGTCGGCTCGTTCAACATGCGCGACATCGTCGAGTACCAAGCGCAGAACCTGTGGTTCATCATTCCGCAGTTCTTCGGCTTCTGCACCTTCTTCATCGCTGGCGTCGCCGTGACTCACCGTCACCCGTTCGACCAGCCGGAAGCGGAACAGGAACTGGCCGACGGTTACCACATTGAATACGCCGGCATGAAATGGGGCATGTTCTTCGTTGGTGAGTACATCGGCATCATCTTGATCTCGGCCCTGCTGGTCACGCTGTTCTTCGGCGGCTGGCACGGTCCATTCGGCATCCTGCCGCAGTTGGCGTTCTTCTGGTTCTTCCTGAAGACCGCGTTCTTCATCATGTTGTTTATCCTGCTGCGCGCTTCCATTCCGCGTCCACGATACGACCAGGTGATGGATTTCAGCTGGCGCTTCTGCCTGCCACTGACCCTGATCAATTTGCTGGTGACTGCTGCCGTTGTGTTGTTGAACACGCCAGCGGCCGCGGTTCAGTGAGGATTTGACCCATGTTCAAATATATTGGCGACATCGTTAAGGGTACCGGTACCCAGTTGCGAAGCCTGGTGATGGTGTTCGGTCACGGCTTCCGCAAACGCGACACCCTGCAATACCCGGAAGAAGCGGTGTACCTGCCGCCGCGCTATCGCGGCCGCATCGTGCTGACCCGCGACCCCGATGGCGAGGAGCGTTGCGTAGCCTGCAACCTCTGCGCCGTGGCGTGCCCGGTGGGTTGCATCTCCCTGCAGAAAGCTGAAACCGAAGACGGTCGCTGGTACCCGGACTTCTTCCGCATCAACTTCTCGCGCTGCATTTTCTGCGGCCTCTGCGAGGAAGCTTGCCCGACCACCGCAATCCAGCTGACACCGGATTTCGAGATGGCCGAGTTCAAACGTCAGGACCTGGTGTACGAGAAAGAAGATCTGCTGATCTCTGGTCCCGGTAAAAACCCTGATTACAACTTCTATCGTGTTGCAGGTATGGCCGTTGCCGGTAAGCCGAAAGGCGCCGCACAAAACGAAGCCGAGCCGATCAACGTGAAGAGCTTGCTGCCTTAAGGAAGAAAGATGGAATTCGCTTTCTATTTCGCATCGGGTATCGCGGTTGTGTCCACGCTTCGCGTGATCACCAACACCAACCCCGTGCACGCCCTGCTCTACCTGATCATTTCGCTGATCGCCGTGGCCATGACCTTCTTCAGCCTCGGCGCACCGTTCGCCGGTGTACTGGAAGTGATCGCCTACGCTGGCGCCATCATGGTGCTGTTCGTGTTTGTGGTGATGATGCTCAACCTGGGGCCGGCTTCGGTCGCCCAGGAGCGCGTCTGGCTCAAGCCCGGCATCTGGCTCGGCCCGGTTGTGCTGGCAGCGCTGCTGCTGGGTGAACTGCTGTATGTGCTGTTCGCTCACCAGAGCGGCCAGGCCATCGGCCACACCACCGTAGACGCGAAAGCCGTGGGCATCAGCCTGTTCGGCCCGTATCTGCTGGTGGTCGAACTGGCTTCGATGCTGCTGCTCGCTGCAGCCATCACCGCCTTCCACTTGGGCCGCAACGAAGCCAAGGAGCAATGACGATGCCTGCTATCCCTTTGGAGCATGGTCTGGCGGTCGCCGGCATCCTGTTCTGCCTTGGCCTGGTCGGCCTGATGGTCCGCCGTAACATTCTGTTCGTGTTGATGAGCCTGGAAATCATGATGAACGCCGCGGCACTCGCGTTCATCGTTGCGGGTGCACGTTGGGGCCAGCCGGATGGACAAGTCATGTTCATCCTGGTGATCAGCCTGGCAGCCGCCGAGGCCAGCATTGGCCTGGCGATCCTGCTGCAACTGTATCGTCGCTTCCACACGCTTGATATCGACGCTGCCAGTGAGATGCGCGGATGAACATGATCTTTCTGACTTTCGTATTCCCCCTGATCGGTTTCCTGCTGCTGTCGTTCTCTCGCGGGCGCTGGTCGGAAAACCTCTCGGCCTTGATCGGCGTGGGCTCCATTGGCCTGTCGGCCATTGTGGCCGCCTACGTCATCTGGCAATTCAACGTGGCGCCGCCGGAAGGCGGTCACTACACCCTGGTGCTGTGGCAGTGGATGTCGGTGGAGGGCTTCAAGCCCAACTTCGCCCTCTACGTCGACGGCCTGTCGATCACCATGCTGGGCGTGGTTGTCGGCGTGGGCTTCCTGATCCACCTGTTCGCGTCCTGGTACATGCGCGGTGAAGCGGGTTACTCGCGCTTCTTCTCGTACACCAACCTGTTTATCGCCAGCATGCTGTTCCTGGTGCTCGGCGATAACCTGTTGTTCCTGTACTTCGGCTGGGAAGGCGTGGGCCTGTGCTCGTACCTGTTGATCGGTTTCTACTACAGCAACCGCAACAACGGTAACGCGGCACTCAAGGCGTTCATCGTCACCCGCATCGGCGACGTGTTCATGGCCATCGGCCTGTTCATCCTGTTCCAACAAGTGGGCACGCTGAACATCCAGGAACTGCTGGTGCTGGCACCGCAGAAATTCCAGGTCGGTGACTTCTGGATCACCCTGGCCACCCTGATGCTGCTGGGCGGCGCCGTGGGCAAATCCGCGCAACTGCCACTGCAAACCTGGCTGGCGGACGCGATGGCCGGCCCTACCCCGGTTTCCGCACTGATCCACGCGGCAACCATGGTAACTGCCGGTGTCTACCTGATCGCCCGTACCCATGGCCTGTTTACCCTGGCGCCGGACATCCTGCATCTTGTAGGCATCGTCGGTGGCGTGACCCTGGTACTGGCCGGCTTCGCCGCGCTGGTGCAGACCGACATCAAGCGGATCCTCGCCTACTCGACCATGAGCCAGATCGGCTACATGTTCCTGGCCCTGGGCGTTGGCGCCTGGGACGCGGCGATCTTCCACCTGATGACCCACGCCTTCTTCAAGGCCCTGCTGTTCCTTGCTTCCGGTGCGGTGATCGTTGCCTGCCATCACGAGCAGAACATCTTCAAGATGGGCGGCCTGTGGAAGAAACTGCCATTGGCCTACGCCAGCTTCATCGTCGGTGGTGCCGCACTCGCAGCCCTGCCGTTGGTGACCGCCGGTTTCTACTCCAAGGATGAAATCCTCTGGGAAGCCTTTGCCAGCGGTAACCAGAACCTGCTGTATGCAGGCCTGGTGGGTGCGTTCATGACCTCGCTGTACACCTTCCGCCTGATCTTCATCACCTTCCACGGTGAAGCCAAGACTGAAGCCCACGCAGGTCACGGCATCTCGCACTGGTTGCCATTGTCGGTGCTGATCATCCTGTCGACTTTCGTTGGCGCCATGATCACCCCGCCGCTGCACGGTGTGTTGCCACAAAGCGTCGGTCATGCCGGCGGCGAAGCCCAGCACAGCCTGGAAATCGCGTCGGGCGCCATTGCTATCGCCGGTATCCTGTTGGCGGCCCTGCTGTTCCTCGGCAAGCGTCGCTTCGTGACAGCCGTGGCCAACAGTGGCATTGGCCGTTTCCTGTCGGCCTGGTGGTTCGCTGCCTGGGGCTTCGACTGGATCTACGACAAACTGTTCGTCAAGCCTTACCTGGCTATCAGCCACATTTTGCGTAAAGACCCGCTTGACCAAACCATCGGTTTGATCCCGCGTGCCGCCAAGGCCGGTCACACCGCCTTGAGCCGCAGCGAGACGGGTCAATTGCGTTGGTATGCAGCTTCCATGGCGGCAGGTGCCGTTTTGGTGATCGGCGCCATCGTCGTGGTAGCGGTCTGATATGAACTTTGCGAACTTGCGAAAGGAAACGAGCCTGTCATGATTCTGCCCTGGCTAATCCTGATCCCCTTCATCGGCGGCCTGCTCTGCTGGATGGGTGAACGCTTCGGCGCCACCCTCCCCCGCTGGATTGCGTTGCTGACCATGTCCCTGGAACTCGCACTCGGCCTTTGGCTGTGGGCCCATGGCGACTATTCATTTGCTCCGGCACCGGGTGTCGATCCCACCTTCGCGCTTGAATTCAAGCACGTGTGGATCCAGCGCTTCGGCATCAACGTGCACCTGGCCCTCGACGGCCTGTCGCTGTTGATGATCCTGCTGACCGGCCTGCTGGGTATCCTCTCGGTACTCTGCTCCTGGAAAGAGATCCAGCGTCATGTGGGCTTCTTCCACCTGAACCTGATGTGGATCCTGGGCGGCGTCGTCGGCGTGTTCCTCGCCCTTGACCTGTTCATGTTCTTCTTCTTCTGGGAAATGATGCTGGTGCCGATGTACTTCCTCATCGCGCTCTGGGGTCACAGTTCTTCGGACGGCAAGAAAACCCGGATCTACGCAGCGACCAAGTTCTTCATCTTCACCCAGGCTTCCGGCCTGATCATGTTGGTGGCGATCCTGGGTCTGGTACTGGTCAACTTCAACAACACCGGCGTGATTACCTTCAACTACGCCGACCTGTTGAAAACCAAGATGTCGCTGACCACCGAGTACATCCTGATGCTGGGCTTCTTCATCGCGTTCGCGGTGAAGCTGCCGGTGGTGCCATTCCACTCCTGGCTGCCTGACGCTCACGCCCAGGCGCCGACCGCCGGCTCCGTGGACCTGGCCGGTATCTTGCTGAAAACCGCTGCCTACGGCCTGCTGCGTTTCGCCCTGCCGCTGTTCCCGAATGCCTCGGCCGAATTCGCGCCGATCGCCATGACCCTCGGTCTGATCGGGATCTTCTACGGTGCGTTCCTGGCCTTTGCGCAAACCGACATCAAGCGTCTGATCGCCTTCTCGTCCGTTTCCCACATGGGCTTCGTACTGATCGGCATCTACTCCGGCAGCCAACTGGCACTGCAAGGCGCAGTGATCCAGATGTTGGCCCACGGTGTCTCGGCCGCTGCCCTCTTTATCCTGAGTGGCCAGTTGTACGAGCGCCTGCACACCCGTGACATGCGTGAAATGGGTGGCGTGTGGTCACGCATCGCGTACCTGCCGGCGATCAGCCTGTTCTTCGCCGCCGCGTCGCTGGGCTTGCCAGGCACCGGTAACTTCATCGGCGAGTTCCTGATCCTGATGGGTGCCTTCGTGCAAACGCCGTGGATCAGCGCCATTGCAACGTCCGGCCTGGTGTTCGGTTCGGTCTACTCGCTGATCATGATCCACCGCGCCTACTTCGGCCCGGCCAAGTCCGACACCGTCCTGCAAGGGATGGATGCTCGCGAACTGATCATGGTGCTCGGCCTTGCGGTGCTGCTGATTTACATCGGCGTGTACCCGCAACCGTTCCTGGACACTTCTGCCGCGACGATGCATGGCGTGCAGCAGTGGTTCGGCACCGCCTTCTCTCAACTCGCTTCGGCCCGGTAAGAGCGCTATGGAATTCACGATCCAACACTTTATCGCGCTTGCGCCGCTGCTGATTACCAGCCTTACCATCGTGGTGGTGATGCTGGCGATCGCCTGGCGCCGCAATCACTCGCAAACGTTCCTGCTGTCCTGTGCCGGTCTCAACCTGGCCCTGCTGTCGATCATCCCGGCCCTCAAGGTCGCGCCTCTGGCGGTAACGCCATTGATGATGGTGGATGACTTCGCACTGCTGTACATCGCGCTGATCCTGGTCGCGACCCTGGCCTGTGTCACCCTCGCCCACGCCTACCTTGGCGAAGGCGGTACCGGTTACCCAGGCAACCGCGAAGAGCTGTACCTGCTGATCCTGCTGGCTGCGGCCGGCGGCATCGTGCTGGTCAGCGCGCAGCACCTGGCGGGCCTGTTCATCGGCCTGGAACTGCTGTCGATCCCGACTTACGGCCTGGTGGCCTACGCCTTCTTCAACAAGCGCTCCCTGGAAGCCGGCATCAAGTACATGGTGCTGTCGGCTGCCGGTTCGGCGTTCCTGTTGTTCGGTATGGCCCTGCTCTATGCAGAAGCTGGCAACCTGAGCTTCACCGGTATCGGTCACGCCCTGGCGGCCACCAGCATGCCTGCGCCGATTGCCCAACTGGGCCTGGCCATGATGCTGATCGGCCTGGCATTCAAGCTGTCGCTGGTGCCCTTCCACTTGTGGACCCCGGACGTGTACGAAGGCGCCCCGGCGCCGGTGGCTGCGTTCCTGGCCACTGCGTCGAAAGTGGCTGTGTTTGCGGTGATGGTGCGTCTGTTTCAGATCTCCCCTGCCGCCAACACGGGTGTGCTGAGCACCGTACTGACCGTGATCGCCATCGCGTCGATCCTGTTCGGCAACCTGCTGGCCCTGACCCAGAACAACCTCAAGCGTCTGCTGGGTTACTCGTCCATCGCTCACTTCGGCTACCTGCTGATCGCCCTGGTGGCGAGCAAAGGCCTGGCCGTGGAAGCCATGGGCGTGTACCTGGTCACCTACGTGATCACGAGCCTTGGCGCATTCGGCGTGATCACGCTGATGTCCTCGCCGTTCAAAGGCCGTGACGCCGACGCCCTGTATGAATACCGCGGCCTGTTCTGGCGCCGTCCATACCTGACTGCCGTACTGACCGTGATGATGCTGTCCCTGGCCGGTATTCCGCTGACGGCGGGCTTCATCGGCAAGTTCTACATCGTCGCTACCGGTGTTGAAGCCCACGAATGGTGGTTGGTTGCCTCCCTGGTACTGGGCAGCGCCATCGGCGTGTTCTACTACCTGCGCGTGATGGTCACCCTGTACCTGATCGAGCCAAACCTGCGCCGTGTGGATGCCGAGTTGCACTGGGAACAGAAAGCCGGTGGCGTCATGCTGCTGGCCATCGCCCTGCTCGCGTTCTTCCTGGGCGTGTACCCACAACCGTTGCTCACCCTGGTGCAGCACGCGGTGCTGGGCGTTTGATCGCTTAGCGGATGCGGTAAACAAAACGGCGCCTTCGGGCGCCGTTTTGCGTTTCTGGGGCCGGTGCTTTTACCCTCCCCTGCTCACGGAAATGTCCTCCTCCAGCTGCCTCCTTATCTGGCATCTACCCGATGGAGGCCGCCGTATGGTGTTTGCGTTCTAGGAAAGTTCCCACAGCAAGGTCACTTGACCCAAGGCGCGCGGGCCACCAAACTATACGCAGGCTACGTACAGAACATGGATGCTCTATTTATCGAACTGCCGGCCTTCGAGCGGCATCGCAAGGACTATCTGAGTGACGAGCTTTTCCACGGTTTTCAACAGGCGTTGATGAAGAACCCGGAAGCGGGAGACGTGATCGAGGGAACAGGCGGGTTACGCTAGGTTCGCTTTGTCGACGAACGACGCAACAAAGGCCAGCGCGGTGGCCTGCGGGTCATTTACTACGGGTGGTCAGGCGGCACGCAATTCTGGTTATTCACCCTGTACGGCAAACACGAACAGGACGACCTGACGCCACAGCACAAAAAAGCCCTAAAACACATGCTGGACAGGGAAATCAAAGCGAGAACACATCATGAAACGTGAAATCTTTTCCGAACTGGTCGAAGGCTTCGACGCCCTGACAAGCGAACGCCAAGGCAAAGTCACCCTGCGGACCCACAAGGTTCATCTCAACAACCTGGAGCCGCTCACCGCAGAGGAAGTGGTCGCCGTGCGTCAACAGCTCAACCTCTCCCGTGCCGTCTTCGCCATGTACCTGCGCACCAACACGCGTACGCTGGAGAACTGGGAGCAAGGCCGGGCTAAACCAAATGCCCAGGCCGCCACCCTGATTCGCCTGGTGGCGCGTTTTCCTGAGACCGTGGCACAACTTGCTGCGTTGGGTTGATCTGCAATTGTCCCCAAAAAAAACGCCCCGAACATTCGGGGCGTTTTCCATTGCAACGGTATCAGAACGCGATACCGACCTTGAACCCGTACTCATCACGCTTGAGCTTGGTGTTGTCGGCCACCTCGGAATTACCGTCAAGCTTATACTCGGTGCGGGTGTAGTACAGGCCCGCGACCACCGGCAGGTCGCCTTTCTGGTTCATCAGCAAGCTGACTTCGGCGTAAGGGTTGGTGCGGTCCTTGAGGTCCACGGTGTCGCTGCCAAAATCTTCCACCTTGAGCTTGGTGCGGCCGTCGATAGTGCGACGGGCGCCCGCTTCGACACGCAGGGTCATGTCATCGAACTGGTGGTTGTAGCCCAGGGCCGCCTTGGCGAACGGCGACTTGTTGGTAAGTTTCACGTCGAGGTCGTTGATCTCTGGCTCGTAGCGCGTCCAGCTGTAGCCACCGCCGACGATCACGTCGACAAAGTTGCGCGCATCCAGCGCGGCACGCCAACCGAGGTCCAGGTCAGCCTGGCCTTCCTTCAGTTTGTTGTCGCTCTTTTCACCGTACTTGGCTTCGATACCGGCCTGGTAGATAAAGCCGGATTCAGCGGTGAGCTTATTGCCGAAGTTGTAGAACAGGCCAGCTTCAGGCATGTGGCTCTTGTCGCTTTCGCTGCCGTCTTCGAATTTGAAATCGTTGTAGCTGCCCTGGATCCCGAAGGTAGAAATCGGGTCGGTGGACGGTGCGGCAAACACCGCGGCAGGCGCAGCAACCAGCGCCAGCAGCGAGGAACCCTTGAGGAATTTTCCGAATAGCTTGGACATCGTTTTACATCTCCTTGTTTGGTGAGCAAATTATTCAGGAACCGGTTCGAACCCCGGTGGATGCCAAAGGTTCGAATTAATTTGCGCTAATTTGGAGGTAAAACGGTTCAGCGAAGGCTCTATCTCAATGCTTCTATGAATTCGGCACTGTCAAGCCATCAAGGGCAGTCCGCAGTGCCGCCCTGACCGGCACGCAAATCCCGAAGACTTCAGTCAACAGCTGCAGCACCTCATCGGCACTGACGAGGGTGCGCTTTTCACTCGGCCGGTCCAGGTAGTGAATTGCATAGTTGGCGTTGTTCAGGGTATGACGCTCACCCGCAGCCAACCGCGCGACTTTCAACTGGCCGACGAAGACCGAGTCCGGGTGGGTGGAGACATACCAGTTGCCGATTTCATAATCGATGGTCGCCTGCACTTGCAGATCGAACACATACAACCCACGCCATTCATTGGCCACTTGCACCCACAGGGTGTAACTGTCGTGCCCGTCGAAGGTCACGCGATAGGGTTCGTGCGCGGTGGCCTGCACCACCTCGGTGTCCAACAGCAACGGGCTGCTGGGCACCATGCCGCCGAAGCCGACGTCGGTGATGTAACGCACGCCATCCAGGGTCACCAGGCTCAAACGATGGGTACGCGCCGTGCGCGCATCCGGCGGCCCACCCATCACCACCCGCCCCGTGATGCCGCGAGCATCAAAACCGAGCTCCTGCAACAGCGCCAGGAACATCTGGTTCAACTCATAGCAATAACCGCCCCGCCCCTCCAACAGCACTTTTTGCTCGACGCTGGCCAGGTCGATAGGCACCGGCAAGCGCATCAGGCTGGAGAGGTTCTCGAAGGCAAAGCTGCACACATGGCGCAGTTGCAGATCCTGCAAGGTGCGCAGGCTCGGCGCTGGCGGCGAGTCATAGCCCAGGCGTTGCAGGTAGAGGCGGCTATGGGTCAGCAGTGACATGGCGCAATCCTTCGGCACGGGATAAAGGCGACACTATGCCGCGCCAACGAGCAGATTGTCATTTTGAATGAACCTTTTAGAACGCTGCCCTATCCATCTATAACAACACAGGGAGGCAACATGAGTACCGCAAAAATCTACACCATCAATTACCAGCTGCACGGCAAACCGAAATCCTTTGTGGTGCGCGCCGAAGTGATGAACAACGCCGAGGCCTGGCACTGGGCGGCGGTGGATGCCGATATCGCGCATGTGAGCCGCGTGGGGCGGGTCGGGCATGAGCAGGTGAAGAAGACGACTCGACCGTGGGCGGAGAAATTCGGGATTACCGACGTCACTTGGATAGCGCCCAAGTAAACGAAAGCCCCGCACATGGGCGGGGCTCGCTTTATGGCTTCAAGTCGCCCAATGGATCATAGGGCGGCTTTTTTTCATCCTTGCCTTTTTTGTCCTTATCCAACGGCGCAATCGCCGGCCCTACCGGATCCACCTGCGGATCCGACACATCCGGCGAATCGGGATCGAACCCCAATTCGTCCTTACCACTGGAATGCTCGCCCGAAGCCGGGCCTTTTGGCGTATTACTCACGGCGTTCTCCTCATTCAGAGCGGACGGGCCTTGTCATGCAGGTTTTCCAGGTCTTCCTCGACGCGTTCCACGTCATCGTTCTGACGCTCCGCCGGGTCGTTGGGGCGCAACGCGTCGTTGTCGCGCTCTTCTTCGCCGGGTGTGCGGTCAGGGTTCGGGGTGCCGGGTGGTGGCTGGTTGTAGTCGGACATGATGCTTCACCTCAGTGGGTCTACACAGGTTTAGAGAAACCGCTATGCGCCAACGTTCAACTTGTTTGCCCAGGCGTGAGATGATGCCCGCCCCTTCTGGAGACATGAACCGGATGTTCGAGCTCAAACCCTGCGACCCCGTCACCTTCCGTCAACAGACCCGACGTAGTACGTTGATCGTGGCGGTGCTGTTCCTGGCCCTGGCCATGTTGCTGTCGAGCCTGGCGGTGATGCTGTTTGGCGAGCCTGGCGGAGACAACTTGCGCTTCAATGTCGGCGGGGTGTTCGCCGGAGTGTTGATCACGGTGGCGCTGGTGCGCGGCCCGTTCTGGACCCAGCCGTGGCTGGCGGCGGCGGTGTATGGCTGGCAACTCAAGCGCAACCTGATGAGCGTGACCAATGTAATGCACAAGGTCACGGAGCGGGTGCAGGCGAATGATCCGACGGCGCTGAAGGTGCTGCGCTTTTATCACTTGGGCCTGACGCAGATGCATGAGCTGGACGCCAACTCCAGCGCCCAGGTGCAACTGGTCGCTGAGGTCGAGGCACATAAGGCCAAGATGCAGGCGCAGGGGCTCGATACCGAGCAGACCCGGTTCGACCCCGCGTGGCTGGACACCTTTAAAACCGCTTAGGCCAGCGCACCTACGCAGTCTCCTTGATGCCCCCCATATCGTCAGTTGGGCATCTTTGTCCGCCAACAGAACACGGCACTTACGGCAATGGCAGCACCCGCCAGGCCAAACACCCAGGGGGCCGAGGCAATCGGCAGCAACAGGCCGGCGAGTAATGGCCCGAGGCCGGCGCCGATATCGCGCCACACGGCATTCGAGGCCAGGGCCGACACGCGCATGGACCCTGGGTTGCGCTCGGCCACCAATGTCGTCACCAGCGGCAGTTGCAGGGCGCGCAGCACCAGCACCGCCGCCGCACCGACAATCACCCAGTAGCTGCCGAACGCGATCAGGGCCAGGGCACTGAGGAACGAAAACAGCAGCAACATCGAGGTCGCGCCGAAACGCTGGGCTGCGCGCCCCCCCAAGGGGCTCAGGAGCATTTCCGAGACATAACGCAGCGCCATCAAGCCACCGGCGATCAGCACCGCATCACCGCCCAAGAGCTTCTGTGCCTGGATCGACAGCCCGAAGATAAACAGGCCGTCCAGCGCCACCCCCTCGATAAACGACCACATTGCCACACTGTCCGGCCACTTGAAGCGCCGCCCCGGCGTGCCGTGCAAATCATGCCCGGCCCTAGGCAAACCGCGCGCCATCCACAAGCCCACCAGGCAGCACCCGGCCAGAATCAGAAAGATCGGACGTGGCCCGGCCATCAGTGTCAGCCAGCCGCCCAACGGCAACGCCAGCATCGGTCCCAGGGCAATCAGCGCGCGGGAACGCCCGGCCCGGCGTGCGGCACCGGCTGGCTCCGAAGTGGCCAAGACTTGGGTCGACAGGTTCAACGCAGCAAAACACAGGCCCCACACCAGTCGCAGGCAGAGCAAGGCGGCGAAGCCGGACAACAGCGAGTTGCCCACGGCGCACAGGGTTGCGGCGCCGGCGGCGATCATGCAGGTCAGGCGGTCGCCGTGACGCGCGTAGAAATTGAGCACATGGCGGTAGCCGAAAATCCGCACCAGGCGGTTGGCTGCCAGCAGCACACCGGCCTGGGCCAGGGTAATGCCGAAGGCCTGGGATTCCATCGGCAGCAGCAAGTAGAGCAACACGTCGCTGGGCAGGCATAAAGCCAGGGTCAGTGCGGCGCGGCGGGAGTGGGTATCAGCGGTGCGGAGGGCCAGGCTGGACATAAATCCGAAACATTCCGAAATACTCAGGTCGCCACGGTAGCGTTAATCAGCACTTTTTCCCATAGGGTAACAACCGTAAACCACTGGCCACGGCCCCGACCAAGGCAAATCCACAGCCCAGCCACAGCGCAGATTGCGGACCACTGCCCATGGACAGATGGAAGCACAAGGCCACCAACGACGCGCCCAACGTCTGCCCCAACAACCGCGAAATGGCCACGATGCCACTCGCCCCGCCGCTGCGGGCCAGTGGTGCGCTGGTCATCAACGCCTTGAGGTTGGGCGACTGGAAGAAGCCGAAACCCGCCCCGCACAGCGCCATGCGCCAGCCGATATCCAATGCCGAAGCGCCGCTGCCCAAGGTCGCGAGCGCGGCCATGCCCACGCTGAGCATCAACAGACCGATGCCGCACAGCACGCCCAGGTTCACGCGGTCGGCCAGGCGCCCCGCCACCAGCGCCATCACCGCCACCACCGCGGGCCACGGTGTCATCAGAAAGCCGGTTTCCACCTGGCTATGGCCAAGCACCGCCTGCAACAGGAAGGGCAGCGACACAAACGCCAGGCCCTGGGCGCTGAACGCGCAAATAGCGGTAAGGGAAGACAACGCAAACACCGGGCGCTTGAACAGGTCCAGCGCCAGCATCGGCGCCGGGTGCCCGGCCTGGCGCCGCAGCAACCCTGCACCGCACACCAGCGCCACGGCGATCAGGCCCAAAGTCAACGCACCCTGGGCGCCGTGCACCGCCGTACCCAGGCCGAGTACCAGCAAGGCAAACAGCCCCGCACACAACACGGCCGCAAAGCGGTCGAAGGCATGCCCGGTCATCGGCAAGGTCGGCAACGAGCGCAGGCCCAACGCCAGCGCCAGCACACCCAACGGCACATTGATCAGGTACAGCCAGTGCCAGGTCGCCACCGACAGAATCGCTGACGCCGCCGTCGGCCCAAGGGTAAATGCGAGCCCCACCACCAGGGAGTTATACCCCAGCCCCCGACCCAGCATGTTTGACGGGTAAATATGCCGCAGCAACGCCGTGTTCACGCTCATGATCGCCGCCGCGCCCAGCCCCTGCACCACCCGCGCCGCCGTCAGGGTGACCAGTGAGCCGGCCAACCCGCAAAACAGCGATGAGACAATAAACAGCAGCAACCCGCCGAGGTACACCCGGCGATGCCCCAGCACATCACTGAGGGACGCAAACGGCAGCACCGTGGCAATGATCGCCAACTGGTAGGCATTCACCACCCAGATCACCGAGGCGGAATCGGTGCCAATCCCCTCGGCCAGGGTCGGCAACGCCGTGTTGACGATGGCGGTGTCCAGGGTCGCCATGCCAATCCCCAGGGAGATCGCAATCACGGCCGGCAGGCGTTTATTGAGGGGCAACCCATCGGCAACAGAAGACATGGACAATCCGCGCAAGTGACAAAGGCTTTTAGATTAAGGGCTGCGGCGAATTTTTTCAGGCGTGGATTGGCTGGCTGTCAGTAGTTTCATGTTCGCCAGTGCCCGGTCTTCGCCATAACCCCCACCGCCTCGCCAAAACCGGCCTGGGGTGCGGTGTTCAAGCTGACCAGGCCCACGCAGCGGCTCGGTTTCAAGGCCGCAGCACGGATGGCCACCCGTCCGCCGACGTCCACACCGGCGAGCACAGCCTCAGGAATATGCAGCGCGTTCATCAATTCCAGCACATCCTGGCCCTGTACCGCCTCATCCTGCCCGCGCAGGTACGGGACGATCACCCGGAAACCTTGCGCAGCCAGCGGTCCGGTGATCGCTGCAAACGCGTTCACATCCGCCGCCAGCAAAATGATCGCCCGGCTCTCCTCCGGCCCGAACACTGCATAGCGGATCTCTCCGTCATCAATGCTGACCTGTTGCACTGCCAATGCCGGTGCGGCCATCACCACCGCCGCCAACAGCAAAAAACCACGACGATCAAACATGACGGACTCCCACTATCAATTCACTGCCCAGCCAACCGGCCAGGTATTCACCCGCCTGCATCACGCCCGCTTCTTCCCCCAGGCGTTGCACCAAGTACTCACACAGCCCAGCGAAACTGCCATCGGCCTGCAGGTGTTGCACGGCCAGTAGCTCCAACGCATCCACCTGGCGCAAACGCGACGTGAACTGCCGTCGCCACACCAGCAAGCCACCCGCTTGCGCCAGCATTACCGCTTCCGGCACCGGTGCGTCCTGCCACAGCGCCGACCAGATGGCCTCGGCATTGGTGGTCAGGCCGTGGCAGCGCAGCGACGGCGTGAGCTGCAACACCGCCGTGTCCCAATCCAGCTCGGCCAAGGCCTCCAGGGCCAATGGCTGTGCGTCGGCGGCGACAAAGGCTTCATTGAGGGCCGACTCGATCCAGGCCAGCTCATGCACATCCGGGTTGCCTGGGAACACCTCTTTCAAAGTGGCGTAGAAGCCCTCCGGGTACGCGTCCAGGGTCCAGGCGTGAGGCGGATGACGGTCGATATGGGTGATGCTCGCGGCCAGGAAGGCTTCCTCCCCGACCCAACGACGCAGGTAGGGAAACGCCTGCTCCAGGCAACCGACCAACTGCGCACGGTAGTTGTTCTGGTACACCGCCAGGCCGGCGTGGTGATTGCCCAGCGCCTGCGCGGATTCATCCGACGCACTCACCAACCAGCGGCGAAAGGTCTGTTGTAGCTGCGCCAGGTTCATCGTTGCGCTCCCAACGTTCGGGCCATGGACAACTCCTGAAGCAGTTCGGCGAGCGGCGGGATCTCATCGTCACGCTCGATCATGGTCGCCACCGGGCCCAGCCGGGTCATGGCCTGGGCGTACAGTTCCCAGACTCCGGTGCACACCGGGCTGTCATGGCTGTCGATCAACATCTCACGGCCTTGACTGTGGCCGGCCAAGTGCACCTGGCGCACGCGCTCGGCAGGGAGGCCATTGAGAAACGCCAGGGCGTCGAAACCGTGGTTGCTGGCGCTGACGAACACATTATTGACGTCCAGCAGCAGTTCGCAGCCGGTGCGCTTGGCCATGGCTGCAATAAATTCCCATTCGGTCATGGAGGCGCCTTCAAACGCCAGGTAGCTTGAGGGGTTCTCGAACAACATCGTGCGGCCCAACACGTCCTGGGCTTGCTGGATATTGGCACACACCCGATCCAGCGCCTCGTCGGTGTAAGGCACTGGCAGCAAGTCATGGGAATTGAAGCCAGCGCTGCGCGACCAACTCAGGTGGTCGGACACAAACAGGGGCTCGACTTCATCCACCAGCGACTTGAGGCGCTTCAAGTAATCCGCATCCAGCCCTTCGGCGGTGCCGATGGACATGGACACACCGTGCAGCGCCACCGGGTAGCGCTCGCGGACTTGTCGCAGGATATGCCGGGGCTGACCGCCCGCGACCATGAAGTTTTCGGAGATCACTTCGACGAAATCCACGGGCACCGAGGTCTCCAGGAAATCGCAGTAATGCTCCTTGCGCAGTCCCAGGCCGTAGCCTGAAAAGTGAGGATTGGATGTCGACATTGAGGGGCTCCAATAACCCTTTAGGAGCGGGTTCGCCCGCGCCTAAAGGGGGTGAGGCGTTATTTAGGTTCAGTCAAGGTACCGCCAGCCTTGAGGCACTCGGACGGGGTCTTGACGATCACGCCTTCGCCTTTGCAACTGTTGAGGCCTTTGCAGTCGTTCTTGGCGGTGGCGCACAGGCTGGTGCCTTTGCAGGTGTTGACGCCGTAGCAACGGCCGGGCTTTTCCGGCGCGTCGGCGGCGCTGGCGGCGCTGGCGGCGGTAGCGAACGAAGCGGAGGCCATGGCGATCAGGGCAGCCGCGGCAGCGAGGCTCAGACGGGATTTGAGTGCAGTGTTCATGGGTATTGCTCCAGGGTTGGGGTGAATTACTTGATAACGGAAGCAGCGTCTTCGATGACCTTCGCCACAGCCTCAGGCTGGGAGATGTACACCGAGTGGCTGGCCTTGATTTCGGTGACCTTGGAACCCGCGCGTTTGTACATCCAACGCTGCAGGTCCGGGCTCAGAGCGCGGTCTTCGGTGGAGACCACGGCATAAGTCGGTTTTTTGTGCCAGGCCGCGGCCCATACGGTGCCGCCGAACAAGGCGGTGGTCGCCGGCACTTGGGAGGCGGCCATGAAGTCGGTGCGGTTGGTGGTCAGGTCGGCAGCAAAGTCGGCGTTGAACTTGGTGCGGTCGAAGAACAGATGACCGTCGCGGCTGGCCTTGATGTCATCGCTGGGCGCCGGCATCGAGCCGATCAACTGGGCCATGTTCTCGCCCACTTCCGGCTGCAGCGCCGAGACGTAGACCAGCGACTTGACCTTGTCGCGGTCGCCGGCAATCGAGATCACCCCGCCACCTGAACTGTGGCCCACTAGCACCACCGGCCCGACTTGCTGCTCCAGCACTTCGCGGGCCTCGGCCACATCGGCGGCCAGGCTCTCGTGGCCCTGGTGCACCACGGTGACCTTGTAGCCCTTGTGAATCAGGATGTCGTGCACCACGCGCCAGCCGGAACCGTCGACAAACGAACCGGGCACGATCACCACGCTTTTACCAGTGCCGGGCTGCGGGGCATCTGCCGCCTGGGCCAGCATCGGGACAGTCAGGGCCATGGCAATGGCCAGGGAAGAAAGCATACGCATTGGAAATCTCCATCAAAGTTAAGAACGCTTGCCTGAGATGAGGCGGTCCAACGACCAGGCCCCACCGCCGTACGCCAGCAGCGGCAACAACAGGCCCGCCCAGGTGAGGTGCACCGGCCAGGCGGCGGGGTACACAAACACCTCGATCACCAGGGTCATGCCCAACAGCGCAGCAGCGGCCGGGCGGGTCAGCAGGCCGAGCACCAGCAGCAGCGGGAACAAGTGCTCGGCGTAGGTCGCCAGGTGCGCGGCCCAGTCCGGCGGAATCAGCGGCAAGGCGTATTCCGAACGGAAAAGCGTGTAGGTCGACGGTTTGAGTTCAATAAACCCCGTGACCTTGGTGCGCCCCGACAGGAAGAACACCGCCGCGATCGCCACCCGTGCCACCAGCAACAACAGGGCATCGGGAAGCAGGCGCTGGATCACGGCTGCTCCGTCAGGCTGCCGAAGCCTTTAGGGGTCTTGATCTGGGTGCAGGTGCCTTTGTCCACCAGTACCCAGGCGTTGCCCTGGTAGTCGGTGGTGGAAGTGGCGGCGCATGAGGTGCCAGCGCCTGCGGCGCAGTCGTTGGCACCGGCCAGGGCCACGCCGAAGCACTTTTCCTGGGGCTTGGGTTCATCGGCATGGGCCACGGCCGCGAAGGCACTGAGGGACAGGGCGAGGGTTGCCGCGAGGGCTGCGTAAGGACGCTTCATGGGGTGAGTCTCCTGGCTTGACTGAGTATGGCCAGGGCGCCTCGGGGTCGGTGACCGCCTGCGCCAGCTGGTGTGCAGAGTTAAAGCCAGGCGTGTATCCGGTCTGTGTCGCGAACGCGATAGAACGTCATGCGGGTGTATCAGGAGGGTGCGGGGATACAGTTCGATACACAGTTACTAAAACAATGCCAACCCCCCGGCGATTGCTTCGGCATCCCTATCGAGATAATTAGATATATTTGCCTTTACGAACGATGGCGCTTGCGGGTCGTCGACGACCGCAAGAATCACCCTGAATTTCATGCGGTTGTGGTCATGTTTGTTAGTTGATGGCCCGAGGTCATTCCGTTGAAAAAATATGTGTTTCCAACGGAATGTTTGGCGCGGCCCAATCGTTGTTGTACCTGAAGCTGCCCGCCCCCCATCACCTTCAGGAACGGTTTTATGACGGGTGGCCTACGCGTGATTCAAGCCAGCGCGCTCAGGTCCAGGTGCCCCTCCTTGATCGGTGGGCACCAGTAGTAACCGCCGGTCAACGGTGTGCTGATGCGGTACAGGCCATCGACAATGCCATCTTCCAGTCCACTCATGCGGCGCAGTTGCGCTTCGAATGCATCGAAGGAGTGGCCGAACGCGAGAAACATCAACCCGGCCTGGCCGTTCTCCGCCCAAGGCATGGAGCGGCGTACCACGAAGGCTTCCGGGGTGAAGCTTTCCTGGGCGGTGCGTTTGGTGTGGGCGGACTCGGGGGCGTCGTCGAGTTCTTCGTTGTCGCCATGGCGGCGACCGATGATGTAGTCGCGCTCCTGCGCGGGCAAGGCGGCGAAGCCGTCGAGGTCGTGCTGCCATTGCTGGATCGCGGCAAAGCTGGCGCCGCTGTCGGTCAGGGCGGCTTCAACCGCCGCATCGTCGTGGGGGTTCTCGGTGCCGTCTTCGTAGTCGGTAAGGTCGAAGCCGGTCTTGTAGCGGAAGCCTTCGGTCATCTGCACCAAGCGAAACGCCGGGGCCAGGGCTTTTTCGAAGGCGCGGCTGCGCAACAGCAACTCACCACGGTCCACGCCGTGCAGCCATACCCACAGCGCGTGCTGGGTAGAGGGGTTGTGCGCACCCGGCCCACTGACGGAGGGAAAGGCGCGCAGGCCTTCAATCCGGGCGCCCAAGGCATTGACCAGCGGCTCGCCAAAACCGACCACCGCCGCCGAATCGGTCAACTGCACCAACGTGTCCAACGCAGCGTGCACGGCGGTCAGTGAGTCCACGGCAAAAAACAGATGGCGTGCCTGCAACGGCACCGGTGCGGCAAGAATGCCCGGCTGGTACTGACTCATGTGAACTCCTTCTGAAAAGCCGCGCAGTTTAACCTTCAGCCACAACACTGCGTACAAGAAAGCGCGCAAGCCTTGCCATAGAGCCTGTTGTTGGGTGACTCTCTAGTCATGTTTTGCAACTATTCCAGGGGTAGTGACATGACCACCAGCAACCTGCTTGCCCAGCTGTTTCCAGACTCCGCCGCCGAGATTCCCGAGCAATTCCAGCTGGGAGCGCCCATTGAACAGCGTGATTACCTGGTCGATGGCCAGTTGAAGGTGTGGAACGGCCCCTTGGCCAAGGTGCAAAGCCCGGTGCAGTTTGGCGACGAACGTGTGCACATCGGCAGCACGCCGTTGCTGGACGCCGACACCGCCCTCACCGCCCTCGACGCCGCCGTTCGTGCCTATGACCGGGGCCAGGGTGAATGGCCGACGATGCGTGTGGCTGAACGTATCCAACACGTCGAAGCCTTCCTGCGCCGCATGCGTGAACAGCGCGACGCAGTGGTCAAGCTGCTGATGTGGGAAATCGGCAAGAACCTCAAGGACTCGCAGAAAGAGTTCGACCGCACCTGCGACTACATCACCGACACCATCAACGCCCTCAAGGAACTCGACCGCCGCTCCAGCCGCTTCGAACTGGAACAGGACACCCTCGGCCAGATCCGACGCGTGCCGCTGGGCGTGGCCCTGTGCATGGGCCCGTATAACTACCCGCTGAACGAAACCTTCACCACGCTGATTCCGGCATTGATCATGGGTAACACCGTGGTGTTCAAGCCGGCCAAGCTTGGCGTATTGCTGATCCGACCTTTGCTGGAAGCGTTCCGCGACAGTTTCCCGGCCGGGGTGATCAATGTGATCTACGGCAGCGGCCGGGAAACCGTCAGCGCACTGATGGCCAGCGGCAAGATCGATATCTTCGCGTTTATCGGCACCAACAAGGCTGCCAGCGATCTGAAAAAACTGCACCCCAAGCCACATCGCCTGCGCGCCGCGCTGGGTCTGGACGCGAAAAACCCCGGCATCGTGCTGCCCGACGTGGACCTGGACAATGCCGTCAGCGAAGCCGTCACCGGTTCCTTGTCGTTCAATGGCCAGCGCTGCACCGCGTTGAAAATCCTCTTCGTGCATGAAGACGTCGTCGACCGCTTCATCGAGAAATTCAACAAGAAGCTGGGCACGCTCAAACCCGGTATGCCGTGGGAAGACGGTGTGGCGCTGACGCCATTGCCCGAAGTGGGCAAGGTGGATTACCTCAACGGCCTGGTGGCTGACGCCGCGCAACAGGGCGCCACGGTGGTGAATGAAGATGGCGGTGAAAGTCGTGGATCGTTCTTTTATCCGGCGGTGCTGTACCCGGTGAACCCACAGATGCGCGTGTACCACGAGGAACAGTTCGGCCCGGTGGTGCCGATCGTGCCCTACCGCGACCTGGAGACCGTGATCGACTACGTGCTGGACTCGGACTTCGGCCAACAGTTGAGCATTTTCGGCACCAGCGCCGCAGAAGTCGGGCGCCTGGTGGACACCTTCGCCAACCAGGTCGGCCGTATCAACATCAACGCCCAGTGCCAGCGCGGCCCCGACACCTTCCCGTTCAACGGACGCAAGAACTCGGCAGAGGGCACGCTGTCGGTACATGACGCCTTGCGCGTGTTCTCGATCCGCACCCTGGTGGCGACCAAGTTCCAGGAGAGCAACAAGGCGCTGGTCAGCGACATCCTGCGCAACCGCGATTCGAGTTTCCTGACCACCGATTACATTTTCTAGAGGACGATTCGTCGTTGATTAACCTGCACCTGCCTGTGTTTGCCCGGCGCCTGCTGCGCCCACTGCTCGACCCGTACCGCCGCTATCGCCATGCCAAGCTGATCCATGCCGTGCGCGTGTCCATCGGTTTGCTGGCGACCATCCTGCTGACCACCGGCATCAACCTGCCGCATGGTGAGTGGGCCTCGGTGACCATGCTGGTGGTGATCGGCGGGTTGCAGCACCATGGCAATATCGGCAAGAAAGCCGTGGAGCGCGCCTACGGTACGTTGATCGGCGCCAGCGTCGGGTTGTTGCTGGTGGTGCAGGAGGCGTACGTCGGCCAGCCACTCCTGACCTACCTGTTGATGTCGGTGGTGTGCGGGTTCTTTTCCTATCACGCCATCGGCAAGGGTGGGTACACCGCACTGTTGTCGGCGATCACGGTATTTATCGTCGCAGGCCACGGTGACAACCCGCTGTCGGATGGGTTGTGGCGCACCGTGGACATCCTGATCGGTATCGCCCTGGCCCTGGCGTTCTCCTTTGCCCTGCCGCTGTATGCCGTGTACTCCTGGCGCTACAACCTGGCCAGCGCATTACGCGATTGTGCCCAGATCTACAGCCGGATCATCAATGGCGAGTCCGTCACCAGTGATGAACACCTCAAGTTGCTCAACCGCCTGAATGCGGCGATGTTGCAGTTGCGTTCACTGATGCGGTCGGTGTCCAAGGAAGTGCGCATTTCCATGACCGAACTGGACGCGATCCAGCGGCATCTGCGCCTGTGCATCAGCACCCTGGAGATTCTCGGCAACACCCGGCCCGACCCTCGCGATGAACAGGCGATGGCGCGCATGCGGGGGGTGTTGAAGGCCGAACATCGGCAGATCCGCGTGCAATTGGTGGGGATGGCACGGGCATTGAAGTCAGGGGTGACGGAGCGCTTGGAGCGCCAAAGCCATGCGGGTGTCGAGCCAGCACTGGATGCTCCGGTCTACAGCGCGTTGGATGGTTATCGGCTGCTAACCCTGCAATTGGCGCAGAACGTGGACGCGATGCGCCAGCGGCTGGCCAAGAGTGCGGGGCGCTGGAAAATCTGAATCCGCTGGGTGGAAGAGGAAAATTCCGATGTGTTCACACATTTCAGAAATTTCACAGTTTGTCTTACAAAGTTTTCACGCTTTATTCACATCTCGGAACGTAATGTGAAGCCTCATCCGTTACAAATGTTGCACATCAAGCCCGCCGCCCCAGCGGGCTTTTTTTTGCCTGGGATTTGCGTCAACGCGCGGCCTTGCTCGCTGGTGCCATGGCCTGCTCACGAATGGCACGCTGGGTATCCAGCACCTTGGCCAAGGCATTTTCTGCCTCCGGGCTTTGTTGCGGTACCCGAATCGCCGCTGACACCAGCGTGATCAACTTGGCCATCACCTCGGCATCCGTGGCCGGACGGCCCAGGCTCATGGAGTTCATCAGCAGGCGCAGCTCGGTGCCGGCCATCACCCCGGAAATCGCTTTGAGGGCAAATTGCAGACGCACGCCCAGTTCATTGCGCGGCAGGTCCGGCAAGGCCAAGGCAAAAGCCTCGAAAAAACGCTGGAACACCGGCTGGTAATGCACCTTGAGGTATTCCTGGATAAACGGCGACGTGTCGCTGTACACCCGCCCCAGGAAGCGGATGAATGAACGCCCTTCCCCACTGGCGCTGGCTGGATCGCTGCGCTCCAGGCCCATGGCCGGGGCGAACAGCACGCCGAGCAACGTGTCGCAGTCCAACGGGCCGTCGGACTCAGCCTCACAGCGCGCAAGCAGTTCCAGGCGCTGCTCGTTGAGCGGCTCCAGGCGCTGTTTGAGCAGGGTTTGCATCAGGGAGTCCTTGTCCCCGAAATGGTAGTTCACCGCAGCCAGATTCACCTGGGCACGCTCGGTAATCTGCCGCAGCAAAACCGCGTCGTATCCGTATTTGATGAAGAGAGCCTCTGTCGCATCCAGCAATCGAGTCTTGGTAATGTTTGGAGCGCTGACTTTCTTCGCGACCATAGAAGTTCCACATGGGAAATATTGTTTAAAAAAATAATTTGATTTTTTATACCGGGGCCATCGTTCGAAAGCAAGTAGTGACACACCGCCATATGATCGAAAGCCTCGGCCGGCGGGCTCGACGGGGGAGTCCCAAGCGGGTTTTGAGCTGCCTTTCGCCCTCGCAGGTAGGCATTTTCCCAAGCTTGAGCCGCTCTATATCGATGGCTGGCGGAGCGCCTGGAACGCGGTTAGTATT
This sequence comes from Pseudomonas sp. H3_E07, assembly GCF_054668895.1. Taxonomy (NCBI): domain Bacteria; kingdom Pseudomonadati; phylum Pseudomonadota; class Gammaproteobacteria; order Pseudomonadales; family Pseudomonadaceae; genus Pseudomonas; species Pseudomonas sp. H3_E07. The sequence continues at coordinate 5,165,630 of NZ_CP162795.1, read as the reverse complement.
CAAACAATATTTTAAAAACAAGAAACAAAAGCAGTCCATGACGCATCCCCGGCCAACTTCCCAACTTGTTACAAAGCTTTACTGGGGCGGCTGACGGCAGCGTCGAGACTGAAGGCGTATTCATGACAGATACCCCCGCGCACCCAGGCTTGATCTCCCTGCAAGGCATCGGCAAACGCTATCAGCTGGCCGGGCAGCACCTGTCCATTCTCAATGATGTGTGCCTGTCCATCGCCCGCGGCGACAGCTGCGGCATCCTCGGCGCCTCCGGCTCCGGCAAAAGCACCCTGCTCAATATCCTCGGCCTGCTGGACCTGCCCAACTGTGGCCAATACCACTTTGCCGGCCACGATATCTTCACGGCCACGCCCGACCAGTTGGCGGCCATCCGCAACCAGCAGATCGGTTTTGTGTTCCAGAGCTTCAACCTGTTGCCACGCCTCAGCGCTCTGGACAATGTCGCCCTGCCCCTGAGTTATCGCGGCGTGTCGCGCCATGAATCGGTGGAGCAAGCCCTGCGCATGCTCGAACAAGTCGGCCTGGCCGACCGCGCCCACCATCGCCCCGCCGACCTGTCCGGCGGCCAGCGCCAGCGGGTTGCCATTGCCCGGGCGCTGGTAGGCAAGCCCTCGGTGATCCTCGCCGACGAACCCACCGGCAACCTCGACAGCACCACCGCCCAAGACATCATGGAACTGCTGCTGACGCTGAACCGCGAACAACAGGTCACCCTGATCATCGTCACCCACGACCCACACATCGCCGAGCGCCTGGACCGCAAGATCCTGGTGCGCAATGGCGTGGTGCAAGAGGCCGGGCGCCCATGACCGAGCGGGTAAAGAGCAGCCTGCGGGTCGAACAGAACTTCAGCCAACTGCTGCATGAAGCCTTCGTCAGCCTGCGCACCCTGGGCAAGCGCTCGATCCTGGCCCTGCTGGGTATCGTGATCGGCAGCTCGTCGGTGGTTGCGCTGATCAATATCGGCCACAACGCGGCAGTGGATGCCGCGATGATTTTCAAGGACATGGGCACCGACACCCTGATCGCACAGTTCCCCCCCAAAGGCGCCAGCACTGTCCCGATGCCCGCCCGCCTCGACCTGGACGCCGTGCGCCAGACGGTGCCGGGCATTGCCCATGTCGGCGCCCTCACACTGTTCAGCGGCCCCATCGTGTTCCATGGCCGTACCGTCAACGCCAACTTAGTCGGCAGCACCCCGGACATCAAGGACGCGATGCGCTTGGCGTTGCAACAGGGGCGCTTCCTGTCGGGTTTCGATGCCAACGAAACCTATGGTGTGATCGGCGACCAAGTGGCCCAGTCACTCGGAGCGCCAGGTGACCCGTTGCGTTTGGGCGATCGCGTGCGCATCAACGACTACCTGTTCCTGATCGTGGGCATCCTGCGCAGCCAGCCACGGGCGATGCTGATGCCGGTGCAAGCCAACGAGTCGCTGTTCATTCCCGCCGAAGGCATGCGCCGCATCTATGCAACGCCGCAGATCGGCAACCTGATCATCCGCGCTGCGCCCGGCCAGGACATGGAGCGTATCGCCAAGGACGTGGCTGTCGTGCTGCAACCCCAACTGACCGACCACGATGTGGACATCCAGGTGCCCCAGCAGATGATCGACGGCATGACCCGGCAAAGCCGCACCTTCGCCTACCTGCTGCTGGCCCTGGGCGCAATCTCACTGGTGGGCGGTGGCGTGGGGGTGATGAACGTGATGCTGATGAACGTTTCGGAGCGCCGCCGCGAGATCGGCATCCGCATGGCGCTCGGCGCGCGTCAGCGAGATATCCGCAACCTGTTCCTGCTCGAAGCCGTGACCCTCACCGCCGTCGGTGCCCTCTGCGGCGCCGTGCTGGGCCTGACCGCCGCCTGGTTGTACGCCTGGCTGTCGGGCTGGGAATTTGCCCTGGCGATTGCTGCCTTGCCATTGGGGGTGGGCAGTACGTTGCTGGTGGGGTTGTTCTTTGGCATCTACCCGGCGGTCTCGGCCTCACGTTTGCAGCCGGTGGAGGCCCTGCGCGATGAATAAATGGCTCTGGCTGCTCGTCTTCGCCAGCCTGCCCGGCATGGCCGCCGACGTGGTAATCAAGCCATCGGCACCCAGTACGACCCGCAGCGGCTATGACCGGGGCGTCTCGTTGAATGCCCAGGTCACCAGCCTGACCCTGGGCGACGCGGTGTACCTGGGTCTGCGCAACAACCCGGCGATCCGCAGCGCCTACCTGCAACGGGTGGCGCAGAAATTCGACCTGCGCGTGGCCGAAGACGAGTTCAACCCCAAGCTCACCCTCAACAGTTATTACCGCAGCACCCGCGGCTCGGCCGACAATGCGCGCAATGCCAACGTGGCGCCGGCCACCAGCCTGCTCGGCGAGTACGGCACGCGCCTGAGCATGGCCTGGACCCAGCAGTTGAACAACGCCGACCGCGCCGGCCGCTACCGCAGTGACGGCCTTGACCTGGCGATCATCCAGCCGCTGATGCGCGGCGCCGGCTGGGACGCCACCACCGCACCGCTGCGCCTGTCACGGCTGTCGGAGCAGGCCAACCGCCTGAACCTCAAGGCCACCGTGGCACAGACCATCAGCCAGATCATTGCCACCTACCGCGAACTGCTGCGCGCCCAGGAGCAGTTGAGCATCGTGCAGGACGCCCTCAAGCGCTCCGGCACCTTGCTGGAAGTGAACAAGGCGCTGATCAATGCCGGGCGCATGGCTGAGTTCGAGATCGTGCAGACAGAAGCCGATATCGCCACCCAGCAACTCGGCGTGGAAGAAGCGCAGAACCAACTGGACACCAACCGCCTGGCCCTGCTGCGCCTGCTGGCCCTGGACCTGTCCACACCGATTCGCGCCACCGAAGCCCTGGAGGCCAGGCCCATGCAGATCGACAAGCGCCAGGCCTTTACCCTGGCCCAGACCCAGCAACCGGAGTACCTGGCGGTCTTGCTCGGCAGCCAGCAGGCCGACCTCAACCTGGTAATCGCCAAGGACTCCGGGCGCTGGCAGGTGGACTTGGTGACAGGTGCCAACCAGATACGCGCCAACACCGATAACAACGCCGGCCGTTCCAACAACCGCACCTGGGACAGCTACGCCGGGGTGCAGGTGCAAATCCCCATCGGCGACATCAGTACGCGCCAGGCCGAAGTGCGCGCGCGGGTGAATGTGGAGGATCAGGAGATCCGTATCACCGACGCGCGCCAGGCCCTGGAGCGCAGCGTCAATGATGTGGTGCGCGACCTCGGCACCCGTTGGCGCCAATATGAAATCTCCCAGCGCGCCGTGGAATTGTCGCGGCGCAAGATCGAGATCGAGCGGGAAAAACTCAGCGCCGGACGTTCCACCAACTTCCAGGTGCTGAGTTTCGAGACCGACCTGCGCAACGCCGAAAACGCGCAGCTGAATGCGCTGATCGCTTATTTGAACGCCCAGACCCAGCTCGACTTGACCCTGGGCATGACGCTGGAAAGTTGGGAAATTGCCCTCAATGACTACTAATCAGAAACGCCTGCTGGGCGCTGTACTTATTCTCTTACTGGGCGGCGCGGTCCTGACCTTGCGCAGCCCGGCCTCCGATCCGGTTGGCACCCAAGAGCAATGGCAGGTCGTCAAGCCCGAGGCATTGGTGCACCAGATCGGCCTGGTCGGCAAGATCGAGCCCGACACCACTATCACCCTCACCGCGCCTTTCGACGGCAATGTGCAAGCCAACCTGGTGGAGCAAGGCCAGCGCGTCGAGGCCGGCCAGGTACTGTTGCGCATGGACCCGGCGACCCTGGAGGTGCAACTGCGCGACGCCCTTTCCGCCCAACTCAAGGCCCGGCGCACCGTGCAAGAAATGCAGGACTGGGACAACGGCCCCACCGTCACCCGCGCGCGCCGTAGCTTACGCACCGTCGAAATGACAGCCAGTAATACCCAGCGCAAACTTACCGAAAGTGAAAACCTGTTCAAGCGCGGCATCATCCCACGCAACGAACTCGATGACCTCAAGCAGCAGACCCAGCAGCAACAGCTGGACCTTGCCTCCGCGCGCAGCGAACTGCAGCAGGCCATCGACCAGGGCAAGGGCGAATACCGCCAGATCGCCGACATGGAACTGACCAATGCCACGGTGAAATACGACGCCCTGCACAAGCTGCTCGAAGGCAAGGAAGTCAAGGCGCCGTTCTCCGGCATTGTGGTGCCACCACCCGGCAATAATTCACCTCAGGCTGGCGGCAACAACACGGCCCCGGTGCAAGCCGGCAGCAAGGTCAGTCAGGGTCAGGTGCTGTTTGGCCTGGCGAACATCGAACGGCTTAAAATCGTCGCCAAGGTCTCGGAGCTGGACATCAACCAGTTGCATCAGGGCCAGGCAGTGGAAGTGCTGGGGGATGGTTTTGACGGCGAGCGACTGACTGGCTCGGTAAGCGTGGTGAGCGGCTTGGCGATTGCCGGTGACAGCCAGGGCAGCGCGCAGTTTCCAGTGACCCTGTCGATCCCCAAACTCACGCCGCAGCAGTTGCAGCGGGTGCGGCTGGGGATGAGTGCGCGGTTGACTATTGTGACTTACAACAATGCGCAGGCGATTGTGATTCCGAGCCAGGCGATCCGGGCGGATAAGACGGTCGAATACCGCGAGGCGATGGATAAGCCGTCGGAGCGGGTGAAGGTGACCACCGGGCAAGCGACGGCCCAAGGCGTGGAAGTGTTCGGCCTCAAACCCGGCTTCGTGAAAACAAACCCCTTGTAGGATCTGCCTTGCCCGCGAAGCCGACCTGACAGCCAACCACTCTCCAACGGTTGCCCCGCGACCCAAATGTGGGAGCTGGCTTGCCTGCGAAGCCGACCTGACAGCCAACCTCTCTCCAACTGTTGCCCCGCGATCCAAATGTGGGAGCTGGCTTGCCTGCGAAGCCGACCTGACAGCCAACCACTCTCCCACTGTTGCCCCGCGATCCAAATGTGGGAGCTGGCTTGCCTGCGAAGGCAGCCTGACAGCCAACCACTCTCCTACTGTTGCCCCGCGATTCAAATGTGGGAGCTGACAAGCCCGCTACAGGGTGAGTCGTGCGGCCAGCGCCTTGGCTTGCAGCGCTACATCCGTCACTGCGGTGCTCTCCCACCACATCCCGCGCAACGGCGGGCCCATGGCGAACAGGCGCCGGCTGATAGTGCCCTCGGCGTCCAGCACCGCGCCCGACGCATCCGCCGCAATCCCCAACGCCAGCGGCCCGGGGCGGACCAGTCCACGTTTGAGCAATTGCTGCGGCAGCGGACGAGCCACACGGCGCCAGTCGTATTCGATGCCGCTGGAGTTGATCAGCGCTGCACCCGAAACCAGGGTGATGGCTTGCTCGCCGCGATGACGCAAGCGAATGGTCACGCCTTCAGCCGAAGGCTCCAAGCCCTTGAAGGAGGCTGCCCGAATCCGCAAACGCCCCTCATCATGCAAGCGTGCCACCAACTGCGCGCTCAACGGCGGCGAACGGTGATGATGGCTTTCCCACCACGGCCGCACATGCCGCACGAACTGGCGTTTCTCGCGCTCGCTGGCCTGGCTCCACAGGCGGCCGATGTGCGCGCGCACGGTGTCCAGCGGCGCTTGCCAATCAATGCCCTGCGTTTGCGCGATAGCGCATTGCCGACGGACTTCGCGCAACAACTGCCGTGGGCTGCGCAGACGGTGATCCTCGCCGAGAAAATCCACCCAGCTCGGCGGTTGCCGGCGCACATGGGGCAGCAAGCCGTGACGCGAGAAAACCTCGACGGGCCCGCGATGCCCGGCCTGTTCCAGGGAGACCACGGCGTCGACCATAGTCAGCCCCGCCCCGATGATCAGCACCGGCGCTTGTGGGTCAATCCCGGTCATCGCCTTGACATCCCACGGGTCCACCGCCGCCGCGTTCAGCCCTGTGGATTCAGTCTGTGGTGTACGGGCCGCCGGGAACATGCCGGTGGCCAATACCGCAAACCCGCCGCGCAGTTGCTGGCCGTTATCGAGGGTCAGCAGCGTCGAGGCTTCCTCCACTTGCAGGTCGACCACTTCGCCGCGCACGTGCTCGACGCTGGATGCGGACTGCGCCCTGGCCTCAGCCAAGCGCTGCTGGGCGTACAAACCAAAAATCCCGCGCGGCGGGAACAGTTCGCTGATCGGCACGTGTTGCTGGTCGGACTCGGGCCAGCCACCGGCGCCGATGTAGTCGGTGAGCCATTGGGTCAGGTCGTCGGCATTGTCCGGGTCGACACTCATGCGCGCCGCATTGCCGTTCAGGGTATGGCCCAGTTCGACAGCACTGTAGGCCTCGCCGCGCCCCAGTTCCGCGCGCGGCTCGATCACCAGGATCCGGCGTTGGCCAGGCAGGCGCAGCAGTTGCACGGCCAGCATCGTGCCGCTCAGGCCGCCGCCGATGATCAGTACATCAGCGTTGCGGATGGATTCAGTCATGCAGAGTCGCCCTTACCGTTTGCCCAGATAAATGTCATGCAAGTCACCCCGCGCCAACAGTTCAGCGGCACTGCCACTCAAGGCCACGCGCCCAGTATCCAATACGTAGCCGTGGGACGCATAGTTCAGCGCGACGTTGATGTTCTGCTCGGCGATCAGGAAGCTCACCTGCTGCTCGCGGTTGAGCTGACCGATGATCTCGAAAATCTCCTGCACGATCATAGGCGCCAAACCCATGGATGGCTCGTCGAGCAGTACCAAAGTAGGACGGGTCATCAACGCCCGGCCGATGGCGACCATCTGCTGCTCGCCGCCCGAGGTGAGGCCGGCGCGGGTGTGGCGCTTGGTCTTGAGCCGTGGGAACCAGGCGTAGAGGCGTTCGAGGTCGTGCTCCATCTCCTGGCGGCTCAGGCGCCGGACAAAACCACCGCTGCGCAGGTTATCTTCCACGCTCAGTTGGCCGAACACATGGCGACCTTCCAGCACGTGGACCATGCCCTGGCGCACGCGCTGGCTGGGGTCGATGCCGGCCAGGTCGGTGCCAGCGTATTCGATCGTGCCCCGGCTGACCTCGGCCCGCTCGGCACGCACCAACCCGGAGATGGCCTTGAGCGTGGTGCTCTTGCCGGCGCCATTGGCACCGAGCAAGGCCACGATCGCGCCCTTGGGTACGCTCAGCGACACACCGGCTACCGCGAGGATCGCGCCGTCATAGATCACTTCGATGTCGTTGACGCTTAACAGTGCCTGGCTGGCGGATTCAGCGGCGGGCTGGCTCATGGTTTATTCATCCCCGGTGCAGGTACGCGGCGTCAGACCTTTTTCCTTGGCGAACGCTGCCGATTTGTCATCGATCAGCGGGCGCAACAGCGCGCGGTCGGCGGCGATCCAGTCGCTGATCAGCGTCCAGTTGGCGCCGTCCCACTGTTGCACTCGCGCCGACCCACCACCTTCATGGTCGCGGCACGACAGCTTGAGGTTCTGCATCAGGCCCAGGTAGCCCATGTCCTTCAAGCGCGCATCGTCGATGTTCAGGTGCTCCAGGCCCCAGCGGCCTTCTTCGCCATTGAGCGGGCGCTTGCCGAACTTGGCCTGGCCGGTGCGAATCGCTTCTACCGCCACGGCGGCGTTCACCAGGCCGGAGTTGTAGTAGACGCTGCCGAAGTTCTTCAGGTCCTTGAGGTCGCTGTGGCCCTTGTCGAGGATGTACTGCTTGAGGCGCTTGTGGATCTCGAAATCAGCCCCGGCCGGGTATGGCGTGAGGGCCAGGTAGCCCTTGGCGGCGGCACCGGCGGGCAACACGTCTTCGCTGGAGCTGGCCCAGATATCGCCGATGATGTGGTCGACCGGGAAGCCGAAGCGCGCGGCGGTCTTTACCGCGACCGGCGTGGACACACCCCAGGTGCGCAGGAACACCCAGTCCGGGTTGGCCTGACGCACCTGCCGCCATTGCGCGGATTGTTCGTTGCCGGGATCGGCCACCGGAATCTGGATGTTTTCGAAGCCGTACTTTTCCGCCAGCAACTTCAGCGGGCCGAGGGTTTCGCGACCATAGGCCGAGTCGTGGTAGACCGTGGCGATCTTCTTGCCCTTGAGTTTGTCGAAGCCGCCTTCGCGCTGGGCGATGTAGTTCACCAGCGTCGATGCCTCGCTGTAGAAGGTCAGCATCACCGGGAAGTTGTAAGGGAACACGGTGCCGTCAGTGGCTTCGGTGCGGCCGTAGCCGAGGGTGATCAGCGGGATCTTGTCGACCTCCGCGCGCTCGCTCAGCGCATACGCCGCTGGCGCGCCGTTGGGCTGGTAGACCGCGACCGGCGCGCCATCCAGGCCATTCTTGAAGCGCTCATAGCACTCGATGCCCTTCTCCGCCGTCCACTCGGTTTCGCACTCCTGCCACACCAGCTTTACGCCATTGATGCCGCCTTCGACCTCGTTGATATAACGCAAATAGTCGATCATCCCGGCCCACACCTGCACACCGCTGGAGGCGTAGGCGCCCACGCGATAGGTGGCCAGGGGAATGAACTGCTGGTCCGGCGAGGCCGTCGCCTGGGGGACCGCACCGGCCAGGGTTGCCAGCGTAAACGCGGCGCCGATCAAGGAACGTTTCAAGGATGCACGCATGGGGGCTCTCTATCAGTCAGTAAAGTAAACAGTCAGTCGAAAAGGCTCAGAAACGCAGCGGCCACTGCCGCACACGGTCACGCAGGTTGTGCAACAGGCGAATCAAACCCTCGGGTTCCTTGATCAGGAACACGATGATCAACACGCCAAAGATAATTTTCTGCAGGTTCTGCAACTGCCCCGCATCCACCGAACCGCCGAAGAGTGCCTGGCCGGCATGGCTGAGGAAGATCGGCAGCAGGCTGATGAAGGCCGCACCGACAAAGTTGCCGGCGATGCTGCCCATGCCACCGATAATGATGATGAACAGGATCTGGAAGGAACGATTGATATCGAAGCTACTGGCGCTGGCCGTGCCCAGGTAGGCAAAGGCCCACAGCGCGCCGGCAATCCCTAAGTAAAACGAGCTGACCGCAAACGCCAGGCGCTTGTAGCGCACCACCGGGATGCCGACCACGGCGGCGGCGGTGTCCATGTCACGGATCGCCATCCAGTTGCGCCCGACCTGGCTGCGCACCAGATTTATCGCGGTCCAGGTCAACAGCAGCACGGTGACCAGGGTCAGCAGGTAACGGCCCAACGGCGTGTTGAGGTCATGACCGAACAGCGCCAGCTTCGGCGCGGAAATGGTCCCTGACGAACCGTAGTTGTAGAACCAGGGGAACTTGACGAACAGCCACTCCAGGAAAAACTGCGCGGCCAGGGTGGTGACCATCAGGTAGAAGCCCTTGATCCGCGAGCTCGGCAGGCCAAACAGCAGGCCGACCAAGGCGCTGATGATGCCACCGCCGAGCAGAGCCACCGGCAACCCCAGCTCCGGCAGGCGCAGCAAAAACCCATAGGTCGCAAACGCGCCGACGGCCATGAAGCCGGCCGCCCCCACTGAGGTCTGGCCGGTGTAGCCGGTGAGCAGGTTCAGGCCCAGCCCGGCCAGCGACAGCACCAGGAACGGGATCAGGATCGCGTTCAGCCAATAGTCATTGCCCCACAGCGGCACCACGATAAAGGCCAGCGCCAACAGGCCGATCAGGGCCCAGGGGATGCGCCGCTGAATCAGCAGCAACGGCGCGGTGTCTTGAGCAACGGGGATCGACATGGTTTCAGACTCGCTCGATGGCGCGCTCGCCGAACAGGCCGGCGGGACGGATATACAGGAAGGCCAGGGCCAATACATAGGCGAACCACGGCGTGATGCCGCCGCCAATCAATGGGCCGATGTACACCTCGGCGAGGTTCTCCGCCGCGCCGACAATCAGCCCGCCGACAATCGCCCCGCCAATCGAGGTAAACCCGCCGATGATCAGCACCGGCAAAGCCTTGAGCACCACCAGCGACAAGGAAAACTGTACGCCCTGGCGCGCGCCCCACAGCAGGCCAGCCACCAGCCCGACGATGCCCGCCACCGCCCAGACGATCTGCCAGATGCGGTTGAGGTTGATGCCGATGGACAGCGCCGCCGTGGTGTCATCCGCCACCGCACGCAGCGACACACCGATGCGGGTCTTGTTGAACAGCAGCGCCAGCACGGTCACCAGCACCACAGCGGCGGCGGCAGCGATCAGGTCGAACTGGCTGAGCATCAGCGGGCCAACGAACAGCGGCACGTCGTCGATGCCCAGGTCAAGGGCGCGCACCTGGGAACCCATCAAGCCCTGGGCCAGGCCTTCGATAATGAACGACAGGCCCAATGTGGCCATAAACAGGGTGATTTGCGAACGGTTTACCAGCGGCCGCAGCACCAAACGTTCGATGAGCAAGGCGCCGACGATCATCACGATCACTGTCACCAGCAGCGCCAGGGCAAACGGCACGCCTTGGTCATGCAGGCTGACGAATGTCAGCGCGGCAAACAGCAGCATCGAGCCCTGGGCGAAATTGAACACACCACTGGCCTTGTAGATCAGCACGAAGCCGATGGCAACCAGCGAGTACATGGTGCCGGCGAGCAGGCCGCCGAGCAGGGTTTCGAAGAAGAACGTCATGCGTTTACAACTCCCAGGTAGGCCGCGATCACCTCGGGATTGGCCTGCACGTCGGCTGGTGTGCCGTCGCCGACCTTGCGCCCGTAATCGAGCACCACCACATGGTCGGACAGGCCCATCACCACGCCCATGTCGTGTTCGATCAACACCACGGTAGTGCCGAGGTCGCGGTTTACGTCGGCGACGAAGCGCGCCATTTCCTGTTTTTCTTCGGCATTCATGCCAGCCATGGGCTCATCCAGCAGCAACAGGCTCGGCCCTGCGATCAACGCCCGGCCGAGTTCCACGCGCTTTTGCAGGCCGTAGGACAGGTTGCCCACCAACACATCGCGATGGGCTTGCAGCTCAAGGAATTCGAGAATGCCCTGGGCCCGCAGCCGGAATGCTTCGGCTTCTCGGCGTGCACGGGGCAAGCCCAGGGCCTGTTCGATAACGCTGCTGCGCATGTGGCGCGACAGGCCGGTGAGAATGTTGTCGAGCACGCTCATCTTCTTGAACAGCGCGTTGTTCTGGAAGGTGCGGCCAATGCCCCGGCGCGCGGCCCCCAAGGGGTCGATGCGGTGGAAGTGCTGGTCCTCGAAGACGATCTCGCCGGCGTCGAAGCGATACACACCATTGAGCACGTTGAGCAGCGAGCTTTTACCGGCACCATTGGGCCCGATCAGCGCGCAGATTTCGCCGCGCGCCACCTCGAAGGACAAGGCATTGATCGCCTTGACGCCCTTGAACGACAGCGAAATATCCCGCACTTGGAGAATGGCCTGGCTCATGCGATGTCCCGCTTGAATTCCGCCAGCCACGCCGGCGAAGGGGTGGATTTGACGGGTTGCCAGATATACGCCAGTCGCTGGAAACCCAGGAGTTTGCGCACGCGGTTTTTCAGCAGGCGACGCAGGCCGCTTTGAGGATGGGCGATGGCCCAGTCGCAGAGGCGCCGACGCCAGGTGCCGTGGGGCGCCAGGCGGCTTTCGATCTCGTCGGCCAAGTGCTGCAGGCGTGCGGGCGACAACAGCAGGCCGGTGGGAGCGACTTCACTGCGATCACGTCGCGCCGACGCCAGGCTTTCCGGAAAGGCCAGGCCATGGCCGCTGTTCAGCCACTGCTCCAGGACCACCGCCAGGCCGCCCTGCCAATGGGTGCCCTCTTCGCTCCACAATGAAGTTTCGCCTGTGGGGTGCCACCAACGTGCGAGGTGTTGCGCGGGCGCCAACGGACCGAGCAATTGGACGAAGTCCAACAAATTGGCCGACTGCCAATGGCGCACGGTCTGGCGGTTCTGCACATAAGCATGGGTGGGGCGAATGCGCCACAGGTGCGGCTGGAGCGCCTCGGGTTCCAGGTCATCGGCCAGGGTCAGGACCTGCCCGCCGATGGATTGCGCCGCCAGCGCCAGCAACAACAGGTTCGGCTCGAACGCACCGCTCAGGGCCAGCCGCGAGTGCTCGCCGAAACCTTGCTGGCGCAAGCCATCGGCCAGGCGCTCGACGTCACGCAATGCGTCAATCCAGCGCCACGCGTACCACTGCCCCTGGCGCTTGTGGCGCAGGGCGGTGTGCAGCGGCGTGATCTGCGCCCAGTGCTGCAGTTGTTCCAGCGCCTTGGGCAGGTTGCCGAGGAGTTCGGCAGGCCATTCCAGGACCAGCGGACGTTTGAGTTCGTGCACGCTCATAGGGGGGGTTGCTCCTATTGGGTGGTGTGCGTGCGGTGGTCCGCTGGCGGGTATCGATCAAACAATAAAGATCAAACGGTGGGAGCTGGCGTGCCTGCTCCCACATTGACCGAGGTGTTTCAATCAGAGACGGGTGGCTTTGAGGTCGCGGTAGCTGGCGCCAGGATGGTTAGAGGCCAACCTCGCACCGTCGCCAAACAACTTCTCGCGCAAGGTGCCCTGGGCGTATTCGGTCTTGTACACACCACGCTTCTGCAACTCCGGCACCAGCAGGTCCACGGCGTCGATGAAGGTTTCATGGGTCAGTGCATAGGCTAGGTTGAAGCCGTCGACATCGGTCTCTTCGACCCATTCCTGCAACAGGTCCGCCACGGTTTCCGGGCCGCCGACAAACAGCGGGCCAAAACCGCCGATGCCGACCCAATCGGCCAGTTCGTTTGGCGTCCAGACTTTGTTCGGGTCCGCCGTGGAGAAGGCTTCCACCGCCGATTGAATCGCGTTGGTGTGCACGTGCTTGAGCGGTTCATCAGGCTTGAACTGGCTGAAGTCGATACCGGTCCAGCCAGAGATCAGCGCCATCGCGCCTTCGTAGCTGACGTAGGATTTGTATTCGTCAAACTTGGCCTTGGCCTTGGCGTCGGTCTCACCGACGATCACCGTCTGCAGGTTGAAGATCAGGATCTTCTGCGGATCCCGCCCGGCTTCGGCGGCGCGGCGGCGGATGTCGGCGACCGTCTTTTTCAGCAGCACCTTGGAGGGCGCGGCGACGAATACGCACTCGGCCTGTTCAGCGGCAAACTGCTTGCCACGGCTGGACGCACCGGCCTGGTAGAGCACCGGCGTGCGCTGCGGCGACGGCTCGCAGAGGTGAATGCCGGGCACCTGGAAGTGTTTGCCGACATGGCGGATTTCGTGGATCTTGCTCGGGTCGCTGAAAATCCGGCGCTCACGGTCACGCAAGACAGCGCCCTCCTCCCAACTGCCTTCCCAGAGTTTGTAGCAAACCTCCAGGTATTCCTCGGCGTAGTCGTAGCGCGCGTCGTGTTCGGTCTGGGCTTGCTGCCCGAGATTCTTGGCGCCGCTTTCCAGGTAGGAGGTGACGATGTTCCAGCCGACACGGCCCTTGGTCAGGTGGTCGAGGGTGGAGAGACGGCGGGCGAACGGGTACGGATGCTCAAAGGACAACGAAGCAGTGAGGCCAAAACCCAGATGCTCGGTGACCAAGGCCATCGGCGCGATCAGCGACAGCGGATCATTGACCGGCACCTGCGCGGCCTGGCGAATCGCCGCATCGCCGTTGCCGTTGTAGACGTCATAAATACCGAGCACGTCGGCGATAAACAGGCCGTCAAACTTGCCTCGTTCGAGGATTTTCGCCAGGTCGGTCCAGTATTCCAGATCCTTGTACTGCCACGAACGGTCACGCGGATGGGCCCACAGTCCCGGAGATTGGTGGCCGACACAATTCATGTCGAAGGCATTCAAGCGGATTTCACGGGACATCAAAGCACTCCGTTGAGGTGATAATTGCCGACGACCTGGTATTTCCAGCGCAGGGGGTCGTCGAGGGTCGACGGCAGTGCGGTGCGTTGCCCGGTGAGTTCGAATTCGGCGTTGCTCGCGGCGATCAGGGCTTCGGCGGCGGCAATTTGCGCTTCGGTGGCGGCCACCGGGCTGGGGTGGGTTTCGGCGCGTTCCAACAGGGCAGCGGCGACATCGACGCGGATCTGTAAGTCGCCAAAGCGGCTGATCACGTAAGGGTCAGCGCTTTTCTCGACATGCCGGCGGGTGCTGTCCAAGAGTTGGCGCGCAAGGCTCAGTGCGGTCATGGTTAAGCTCCTTAGTTCCAGGCGTGGCGCGCGGGTTTCACGCCGTTGAGCACGAAATTACCGATCAGGTGATATTTCCAGCGGGCCGGGTCGTGCAGGGTGTGAGTGCGCGCATTGCGCCAGAAACGGTCGAGGTTGTGCTTGCCGGTGACCGAGCGGGTGCCGGCCAGTTCGAAGAGTTTGCTGCTGGCGAGCAAGGCGGTTTCGGCGGACAACACTTTGGCCTGGGCGACGACCAGCGAGGCATGGGCGACGGAGTCTTCACTCGGCTCGGCAAGGGCGCGGTCCACCGCCTGGCCGGCCTTGGCGAGGATGGCTTCGGTGCCGTGCACCCGCCATTCCAGGTCGCCGATGGCGGCGATGGTGAACGGGTCTTGCCAGCCGTGATCCTGCTGGCTGTCGATCCATGGGCGTGCCTGGCGCGCGAAAATCTTCGCCTGCTCAAGGGCGCCGAGGGCGATGCCGGTATCGACGGCAGCCTGGATAATTTGCGAGATCGGGCCATCGGCCGTGGGTTGATCGAAGGCCAGGTGCGCAGGGACTACCGCGCTCAACGGCACGGTGACGCCATCGAGGGTCACGCCGCCGCTGGCGGTGGTGCGCTGACCAAAGCCATCCCAATTGTCGATCACGGTCAGGCCTGGTGCATCGCGCTCGACAAAGCCAATGAACGCCTGGCCGTGTTCGTTATTGCCGACCGTCGGCACGATATGGGCAAACAGCGCGCCGGTGCAGTAGAACTTCTCGCCGTTGATTTGCGCGGTTTCACCGTGGAAGCGAATCTGCGTGTCGAAGGTGCCGGCGTTTTTGCTCTTGGCTTCGGAGAAGGCGTTGCCGAAGCGGTAGCCCTGGAGGACTTTGCCGAAGTAGTGCTGCTTTTGTGCCTCTGTGGCCGTTTGCAGCAGGATGTCCACCACGCCCAAGTGGTTCTGCGGGATCTGCCCCAGGGACGGGTCGGCGGCGGAGATCAATTTGATCACCTCGGCGACCGTCACATAGGACACTCCTGCGCCGCCGTACTCTTTGGGAATGGTGATGCCCCACAGGCCGCTGGCAGAGAATTCGTCGAGTTCGGCCACCGGCAGGCGACGCTCACGGTCGCGCGCGCTGGCGTCGACGGCAAAACGTGCGGCCAGGCGCGTGGCGACTTCGATGGCTTCCGCGTCCGAGCGGATGACATGGGCAGGGTGTTGAGGGTGGGCTGACATGGGCCGACTCCAGGCTCCGAGGGGATACTGGAGTGATTGCAGGAGTCGTGCCTGAATCTAATCGCCAATAAAATCAGCGAGTTGCTGGCAATTAAGCGCAGTAGCGCGTAGTTCAAACCAGCAAAGTGTCCATCCACTGTTGCCGGGTGAACAGTTAGATCACCACGTTGCGCACAAACCGCACAGCCACATCGCCGTCATTGCGATAGCCATGGACGTGACGGCTGGCGAACATATAAAACTCACCCGCGGCAACGCGCTTCTCTTCATCGCCCACCAGCAATGTGAGGCAGCCTTCGAATACAAATAGCTGCACGCTCCAGCCATCCGGGTCGGGGTCGGGACTGTAGCGATCACCTGGCTCCAGTTGCATTTCCCATAATTCGACCTCACGCCGCGCCGTGGCCTTGGCCAACAGCACCGCTTTGCTCCCCGGAATTTCACCCGCCCAGGCCAGTTCGTTGATGCGGCTGTGGTCAGGCGCATCCGGGGCCTGGATCAGGTCACTGAAGGCTACGTCCAACGCTTCGGCGACACGGTCGAGGGTGGACAAGCTGACATTCTTTTCCCCTGCCTCGATGGCCACCAGCATGCGCCGGCTGACCCCGGATTTTTCCGAAAGCGCGGTCTGGCTCAGGTCGGCGGCGTGGCGCAGGCGACGAACGTTCTGGCTGACGTGCTGCAGGACCGAAGCCCGGTGTGGATTTTCTTTGTGCACTATATTGCTCAATGGGTGGGTGTGCGCAGTATACTGCCCAGCGTGCGGCGCATTGTGCGGTCCGTGCCTTTCCCTTGCAAGACCGAGCCGCCATGACCACCCCAAACTCCCCTTCGCGTTTCAACCGCTTCAGCAAAGCCGAATGCATCCTGGTGGTGATCACCATGATCTGGGGCGGCACCTTTTTGCTGGTGCAGCATGCGATGACCGTCAGCGGCCCGATGTTTTTCGTCGGCCTGCGGTTTGCGGCGGCGGCCATCGTGGTGGGGTTCTTTTCCTTGCGCACCCTGCGCGACCTGACCCTGTTCGAGTTGAAGGCCGGGGTGTTTATCGGCGTAGCGATCATGTTTGGCTACGGATTGCAGACCATTGGCCTGCAGACGATCCTGAGCAGCCAGTCGGCGTTTATCACCGCGCTCTATGTGCCCTTCGTGCCATTGCTGCAATGGCTGGTGCTAGGGCGGCGCCCGGGGTTGATGCCGAGCATCGGTATCATGCTGGCGTTCACCGGGCTGATGCTGCTGACCGGGCCGGCGGGCGCTTCGCTGAATTTCAGCCCTGGTGAAATCGCCACCTTGATCGGGGCGGTCGCGATTGCGGCGGAGATCATCCTGATCAGTGCCTTTGCCGGCCAGGTGGATGTGCGCCGGGTGACCGTGGTGCAACTGGCCACGGCATCGTTGCTGTCGTTCCTGATGGTGGTGCCGATGGGCGAGGCATTGCCGGGTTTCTCCTGGCTGTTGCTGTTCAGCGCAGTGGGCCTGGGCTTGACCAGTGCGGTGATCCAGGTCGCCATGAACTGGGCCCAGCAAAGTGTATCGCCAACCCGAGCCACGTTGATTTATGCCGGTGAGCCGGTGTGGGCAGGCGTGGTGGGGCGAATCGCCGGGGAGCGCTTCCCGCCGATTGCGATGGTGGGCGCGGCGTTGATTGTGGCGGCGGTGATTGTCAGTGAGATGAAGACCAAGGGGCAGAAGGCCCTCGAATTGCGCGATGAGCGGGAACAGGAACAGCAGGGATAAGGTCCGAATGCTTGCAGTGGCTGTCAGATCGCCATCGCAAGCAAGCCCGGCGCCTACATAGGGCGGTGTGGACACTGGAACAGGCTCGCTTGAAACAAAGCTAAATGAGCGGTTTCGGCCTACCTTGTAGGATCCTGCCACATCTTGCCGTTTGGTGATCGTGAAAGCGGCACGTATGATGCATCCCAAACTTCCGCAGATTAGAAGCCTATGTCCCTGATAGTTCTACTGCTTCTGCCGTTTATTGGCAGCTGTCTGGCGGCCTTGCTGCCGCACAACGCACGTAACACCGAATCCCTGTTGGCCGGCCTTGTCGCACTGGTCGGTACTATTCAAGTCGCCCTGCTTTACCCTCAGATCGCCCACGGTGGCGTGATCCGCGAAGAATTCATGTGGTTGCCCAGCCTTGGGCTGAACTTCGTGTTGCGCATGGACGGGTTTGCCTGGCTGTTCTCGATGCTGGTGCTGGGCATCGGCACGCTGGTGTCGCTGTATGCGCGCTATTACATGTCGCCGGACGACCCGGTGCCGCGCTTCTTCGCGTTTTTCCTGGCATTCATGGGCGCCATGCTCGGGCTGGTGATCTCCGGCAACCTGATCCAGATCGTGTTCTTCTGGGAACTGACCAGCCTGTTCTCGTTCCTGCTGATTGGCTATTGGCACCACCGCGCCGATGCGCGACGCGGCGCATACATGGCGTTGATGGTCACCGGCGCCGGCGGCCTGTGCCTGTTGGCGGGCGTGATGCTGCTGGGGCAT
The DNA here is from genome assembly GCF_054668895.1 of Pseudomonas sp. H3_E07. NCBI lineage: Bacteria > Pseudomonadati > Pseudomonadota > Gammaproteobacteria > Pseudomonadales > Pseudomonadaceae > Pseudomonas > Pseudomonas sp. H3_E07. The sequence goes on along the minus strand of NZ_CP162795.1, from coordinate 5,147,875 downwards.
ATCGTCGGCAGCTATGACATGGACCGGGTGCTGGCGGCGGGCGATCAGATTCGCGCCCATTCGCTGTACCCGGTCATGCTCGCCCTGGTACTGATCGGCGCCCTGAGCAAAAGCGCCCAGTTCCCCTTCCACTTCTGGCTGCCCCACGCGATGGCGGCCCCCACGCCGGTGTCGGCGTATCTGCATTCGGCGACGATGGTGAAGGCCGGCGTGTTCCTGCTGGCCCGCCTGTGGCCCTCGCTGTCCGGCAGCGAAGAATGGTTCTGGATCGTCGGCGGTGCCGGCGCGCTCACCCTCCTCCTCGGCGCCTACTGCGCCATGTTCCAAAATGACCTCAAGGGCCTGCTGGCCTACTCCACCATCAGCCACCTCGGGCTGATCACCTTGCTGCTGGGTCTCAACAGCCCACTGGCTGCCGTCGCAGCCGTTTTCCATATTCTCAACCATGCCACGTTCAAGGCCTCGCTGTTCATGGCGGCCGGCATCATCGACCATGAGAGCGGCACGCGGGACATCCGCAAGCTCAGCGGGCTGGTCAAGCTGATCCCGTTTACCGCGACCCTGGCGATGGTCGCCAGTGCCTCGATGGCCGGCGTGCCGCTGCTCAATGGATTCCTGTCCAAAGAGATGTTTTTTGCCGAGACCGTGTTTATCTCATCGACCGCGTGGGTCGAAATTGCCCTGCCGCTGATTGCGACGATTGCCGGCACGTTCAGCGTGGCCTATGCCCTGCGCTTTACCGTGGATGTGTTCTTCGGTCCGCCTGCCACCCATCTCCCGCACACGCCCCACGAACCGCCGCGCTGGATGCGCGCGCCGGTCGAGTTGCTGGTGTTCACCTGCCTGCTGGTGGGGATCTTCCCGGCTCAGGTGGTCGGTTCGATCCTCGCTGCCGCCGCCCTGCCCGTCGTCGGCGGTGAACTACCGGAATACAGCCTGGCGATCTGGCACGGCTGGAACGCGCCGATGATCATGAGCCTGGTGGCGATGTCCGGCGGCGTGGTGTTGTACCTGCTGCTGCGCAAGCAACTCAAGCGCGGTCGCTTCAAATACCCGCCCATCATCAGTTACTTCAACGGCAAGCGCGGCTTCGAGCGCAGCCTGGTAGTGATGATGCGCGGCGTGCGCAAGATCGAAAAACGCATCAGCACCAAGCGCCTGCAGACTCAACTCTTCTTGCTGGTATTGGTGGCGGTGATCGGCGGCATGATCCCGATGCTCAACAGTGGCTTGAGCTGGGGCGATCGCCCGAAAATCCCAGGCTCCATCGTGTTCGTGACCCTGTGGCTGCTGGCAATTGCCTGCGCCCTGGGTGCCGCCTGGCAAGCCAAGTACCACCGGCTGGCGGCCCTGACCATGGTCAGCGTGTGCGGCCTGATGACCTGCGTGACCTTCGTGTGGTTCTCGGCGCCGGACCTGGCGCTGACCCAGTTGGTTGTGGAAGTGGTCACCACCGTGCTGATCCTGCTGGGTCTGCGCTGGCTGCCCCGGCGGATAGAGGAGGTGTCGCCATTGCCGAACACCTTGCGCAAAGCGCGGATTCGACGGGTACGCGACTTCCTGTTGTCGACCGTGGTGGGTGGCGGCATGGCGTTGCTGTCCTATGCGATGCTGACCCGCCAGACGCCCAACGATATCTCCTCGTTCTACCTCAGCCGTGCCCTGCCCGAAGGTGGCGGCAGCAATGTGGTGAACGTGATGCTGGTGGATTTCCGCGGCTTCGACACACTGGGTGAAATCACCGTACTTGGCGCCGTGGCGCTGACGGTATACGCCCTGCTGCGCCGCTTCCGCCCGTCCAAGGAAAGCATGCAATTGCCCGCGCAACAGCGTCAGTTGGCGCCGGACGTGGCCACCGACCTGGTCAACCCGCGCCAGGCCAGCGACACCGCCCTGGGCTTCATGATGGTGCCGGCGGTGCTGGTGCGCCTGCTGCTGCCGATTGCGCTGGTAGTGTCGTTCTACCTGTTCATGCGCGGGCACAATCAGCCAGGCGGCGGGTTTGTCGCGGGCCTGGTGATGTCCGTGGCGTTTATCCTGCAATACATGGTTGCCGGCACGCAGTGGGTCGAGGCGCAGATGAGCCTGCGGCCGATGCGCTGGATGGGCTTTGGCCTGTTCTCGGCGACGCTGACCGGTCTCGGCGCACTGTTTGCCGGGTATCCATTCCTCACCACCCACACCTGGCATTTCAGCCTGCCGGTGCTCGGCGATATTCACATCGCCAGCGCCTTGTTCTTCGACGTCGGCGTGTACGCCATGGTCGTAGGCTCCACGCTGCTGATGCTCACCGCCCTCGGTCACCAGTCCGTGCGTGCCCATAAACCGAGCAACCAGGCCAAAGTAGTTGCCGCAACGGAAGGAGCCGCCTGATGGAAGAAGTCATCGCAATTGCCATTGGGGTCCTGGCGGCCTCCGGCGTCTGGCTGATCCTGCGGCCACGGACATTCCAGGTGGTGATGGGGCTGTGCCTGCTGTCGTACGGGGTCAACCTGTTCATTTTCAGCATGGGCAGCCTGTTTATCGGCAAGGAGCCGATCATCAAGGACGGCGTGCCACAAGACCTGCTCAACTACACCGACCCGCTGCCCCAAGCGCTGGTGCTCACCGCCATCGTGATCAGCTTCGCCATGACCGCGCTGTTTCTGGTGGTGCTGCTGGCCTCACGGGGCCTGACCGGCACTGACCACGTGGATGGCAGGGAGCCCAAGGAATGAATTGGGTCAACCAACTGATCGTCGCCCCCATCCTGCTGCCGTTGCTCACCGCCGCACTGATGCTGATGCTCGGCGAAAAACGCCGTCCGCTGAAGGCCAAGATCAACCTGTTCTCCAGCGTCATCGGCCTCGGCATCGCGATCCTGCTGTTGTACTGGACGCAAAAAGGCGGCCCCGGCTCGATTGGCGTCTACCTGCCGGGCAACTGGCAGGTGCCATTCGGCATCGTGCTGGTGGTCGACCAACTCTCGGCGTTGATGCTGGTGCTTACCGGGATCATCGGTGTGAGCGCGCTGCTGTTCGCCATGGCCCGTTGGGACCGTGCCGGCACCAGCTTCCATGCACTGTTCCAGATTCAGATGATGGGTTTGTATGGCGCATTCCTCACGGCGGACCTGTTCAACCTGTTCGTGTTCTTCGAGGTGCTGCTGGCGGCGTCCTATGGTTTGATGCTGCACGGTTCCGGCCGTGCGCGGGTGTCGTCGGGGCTGCATTACATTGCGATCAACCTGCTGGCCTCGTCGCTGTTCCTGATTGGCGCGGCGATGATCTACGGTGTCACCGGCACGCTGAACTTCGCGGACCTGGCGCTGAAAATCCCGCTGGTGCCCGAGGCCGATCGCGGACTGTTGCACGCAGGTGCCGCTATCCTCGCGACCGCGTTCCTGGCCAAAGCTGGCATGTGGCCGCTGAACTTCTGGCTGGCCCCCGCCTACTCCTCGGCCAGCGCGCCGGTGGCGGCGATGTTTGCGATCATGACCAAGGTCGGCGTGTACACCGTGCTGCGCCTGTGGACCCTGTTGTTCTCCGGCCAGGCCGGTGCATCGGCATTGTTTGGCGGCGATTGGCTGGTGTATGGCGGCATGGCAACCATCCTCTGCGCCGGTTTGGCGATGGTGGCGGCGCAGCGGCTGGAGCGCATGGCCAGCTTGAGCATTCTGGTGTCGGCGGGAATCTTGTTGTCTGCCGTCGGTTTCGCTCAACCCAGCCTGACGGCGGGGGCGCTTTTCTATCTGGTCAGCTCGACGTTGGCGCTGAGTGCGCTGTTCCTGCTGGCTGAACTGATCGAACGTTCGCGCTCGGCCAATGACCTGCCACTGGATGAGGAAATCGATGCGTTGCCCAAGGCCATGGAATCCCTGCATCCGCGGCCCGGCGTGAACCTCGACGATGAACAGAAAGCCGTGGTCGGCCAAGTGATTCCCTGGACCATGGCCTTCCTTGGCTTGAGCTTTGTTGCCTGTGCACTGCTGATTATCGGCATGCCGCCGCTGTCCGGGTTTATCGGCAAGCTCAGCTTGTTGAGCGCGCTGGTCAATCCGCTGGGCCTGGGTGTCAGCATTGACGCGCCGATACGCCCGGCTGCCTGGGGCTTGGTCGCACTGTTGATCCTGTCTGGCCTGGCCTCGCTGATCGCTTTCGCCCGCCTGGGCATCCAGCGTTTCTGGACCCCGGAAGAGCGCCCTTCGCCGCTACTGCGTCGCTACGAGTGCCTGCCGATCTTCTTCCTGCTGGGTCTGAGCATCCTGCTCACCTTCAAGGCCGAGCCGTTGATGCGCTACACCCAGGACACAGCCGTCAGCCTGAACAACCCGGAACACTACGTGATGGCGGTGATGGCCACGCGTCCGGTGCCAAGCCCTGAAGCCAAGACCGCCGCGCTGGAGGTGCAACCATGAAGCGCCTGTTCCCTGCCCCGTGGTTGTCGCTGGCGTTGTGGTCGTTGTGGCTGGTGCTGAACCTGTCCGTGAGTCCCGGCAACCTGCTGCTGGGCGCCTTGCTGGGCTTTCTTGCGCCATTGATGATGGCGCCGCTACGCCCCTTGCCGATCCGCATTCGCCGCCCTGGGGTGATCATTCGCCTGTTCTTCCTGGTCGGCCGCGATGTAATCATCTCCAACCTGCAAGTGGCCTGGGGCGTATTGATGTGCGGCACACGAGCGCCGCGGTCGCGCTTCGTCAAGATCCCCCTGGACCTGCGCGACCCCAACGGCCTGGCTGCGCTGTCGATGATCACCACCGTGGTGCCCGGCACTATCTGGTCGGAACTGGCGCTGGACCGCAGCATCCTGCTCTTGCACGTGTTTGACCTGGAGGACGAAGCGCCCTTCATCGAGCACTTCAAGACCACCTACGAACGGCCCCTGATGGAGATCTTCGAATGAGCGCCCTGCTCTCCAATGCGATCCTGTTGAGCCTGTTCCTGTTCTCGCTGGCCATGGTGCTGACACTGATCCGCCTGTTCAAAGGCCCGTCGGCCCAGGATCGGGTCCTGGCGCTGGACTATTTGTACATCCTGGCGATGCTGATGATGCTGGTGCTGGGCATTCGTTATGCCAGTGACACGTACTTTGAAGCGGCGCTGCTGATTGCGCTGTTTGGCTTCGTGGGCTCGTTTGCCCTGGCGAAATTCCTGCTGCGTGGGGAGGTGATTGAATGATGCCGTTATGGGTGGAAGTGATCGTGGCCGTACTGCTGGTATTGAGCAGTGTGTTTGCGTTGATTGGCGCGATTGGCTTGCTGCGGATGAAAGACTTTTTTCAGCGCATGCACCCGCCGGCACTGGCCTCGACCTTGGGCGCATGGTGCGTGGCGCTGGCGTCGATCATCTACTTTTCGGTGCTCAAGTCCGGGCCGGTGTTGCACGGGTGGTTGATACCGATTTTGTTGTCGATCACGGTGCCAGTGACCACGTTGCTATTGGCCCGCACCGGACTGTTCCGCAAGCGTATGGCCGGTGATGATGTGCCGGCCGAGGTCAGCAGCCGCCGCTGATTCATCAAGCGAACCCCCTTGAAAAATGTGGGAGCGGCTTGCTCGCGAACGCGGTGTGTCAGAAACACATACAGTGACTGATACTCCGCTTTCGCGAGCAAGCCCGCTCCCACATTGGGTTGTGTATCAGACATAAGACCTGATGTGCGCTGCCAATTCCGCCAGTTCAGCATCATCCGCCCGCACATAATCGTGGGACGAGATATAGCCCTCGTACGCCTCGAAGAACTTCTCCACCTTGGAGCTGATCGGCTTGAAGGTACTGTCACACCCCGTCCCGTGCATGGGAAACAACTTCGCATGCAGGTGGTCCACACCATACCCTTCCAGCATCATCCCGGTGCGCGCCACATCCGGAAACGCCCGGTCGATCTGCAACGCGGTCTTCTTCGCCGCTATCGCGAGCCCGGCCAACACTTCATCCGACTGCGCAAACGCATAGCTGCCGTAATGCTGCTTGGGGATCACTACGCTGAAACCCGGCGTATTGGGGAAGATCGACAAAAATGCCATATGCTGGTCGTCTTCCCACAGGATGTGCGCCGGGGAAGTCTTTTTAACGATGCTGCAGAAAATACATTCCATTTGAATCACCGCCAGTTGGGTCGTGGCGACCATCTAAAGCCAGGATCAGGCGGGCGTCAAAATAAATGCGCATTTTCCGAAATGCCCCAAGGACGTATGCGATGAGCAAAACCTACACCCCCGCCACCGCCGCAGCCGATGTCGAAACCACCCTCGCCTGGCTCGGCGGGCGCTGGAAGCTGATCATCCTGTTTCACCTGTTCGGCGGCCAGGTGCAGCGTTATTCCGACCTTGAACGGCTGATCCCGGATATCTCACAGAAGATGCTCGCTCAACAATTGCGCCAGCTCGAAGCCGATGGTCTGGTGCAGCGCACGGTCTACCCGGTGGTGCCGCCCAAAGTGGAGTACCGCATGACCGAGTGGGGCCAGAGCCTGTGCCCGGTGCTGGATGGCCTGCTCAAATGGCAGGCCGCCAAAACGACACGCTAGACCGTGGGCACGGTGCCGCCGTCGATCACGTACTCGGTACCGCTGATCGACGCGGCGCGGGGCGAGACCAGGAAAGCGATCAAATCAGCCACTTCCTCAGGCTTGGCAGGCCGCCCCAAGGGTATGCCACCCAGCGCCTGCATGATGATCTGCTTGCCACCTGCGTAATCGGTTCCGGCTTCGTCCGCCAGACGCTCTGCCAGCGCGACCGCCGCATCCGTCTCCACCCAACCCGGCGAAACCCGCACGACCCGAACGCCCTTGGGCGTCACTTCTTTCGACAGGCTCTTGCTGTACGTCGCCAACGCTGCCTTTGCAGCGGCATACGCCGTGGTCGATTCCGGCAACGGCAACTCCCGCTGGATCGACGTGACATGAATGATCACACCTGCCCCACGCTCGACCATGCCCGGCAACAGCGCCCGATCCACGCGCACCGCCGCCATCAGGTTCTGGTTGAGCGCATTCGCCCATTGCTCATCATCGAGCACCGCAAAACCACCGCCCGGCGCACTCGAACCGCCGAGTACATTGACGATGATATCCACGCCGCCAAATTGCTCCTTCACCGCCTGGGTAGCGCTGGTGCAACCGGCGGCAGTGCCCAGGTCGGCGGCGATGAAATGCACACCCTCGGGTGGCGAAACCACCGCCGAACGCGCGACCGAAACCACCTGGGCGCCCTGCGCCTGCAACACGGCAACCACGGCCGCACCGATACCTTTGGTGCCACCGGTGACCAGCGCGCGAAGGCCTGTTAGTCCGAGATCAAAGCTCATGGAACCTACTCCTGGTTAAAAGAAAACCCAGGATAGGAACGGGACGAACAGGCCACAAGAACGCACGAAAAGGTAATGGGCTCACTCAAAAGTAAGTGTCCGGATTCATGGGGCCTGCGCAACACACCCAACGGAAGGAGCCGGCTTGTCAGCACCTAGCGATGCATCGGGTGGCAATCGATGCGCTCGTCATTACAGGATCTTTGCACCAAATCTGTTCAGGCGTGGCATCCAATGATCCAGGATGTCCGCAGAGGCCAGCACATGATGTGCGCGCCCGATCAGAAGCCGACGTGGCACGAAGCCGATGTACCGCGAGTCATCGCTGTTATCGCGGTTGTCCCCCAGCATGAAATAGCTTTCGGCCGGCACCACCACCGGCCCGAAATCACGCAACGCGCGCACCGTCGGCATGAACTGCACCGTGCGCTGACGGTTGGCCACCCACTCATTCAGCTTGATCCCCGGCACCGTATGGCCGGGAACAATCGGTTCGCTGATGTCTTGCGCATCACTGTAGGTAGCAGGCACGCCGTTGACCCACAACACTTCATCTTTCATTTCCAGGGTGTCACCGGGAATGCCGACAATGCGCTTGATCAGGCGCATGCCATCCTTGGGCGACGAGAACGTCACCACGTCACCGCGCTGAGGGTTATCGAGCCTGGCCAGGGAAATGTCCGTGAGCGGCACCTTGAGGTCATACGCCACCCGGTTCACCAGCACCACATCGCCCTCCAGCAAGGTCGGGCGCATGGAGCCAGAAGGAATGGGGTTCCAGTCAGCCAGGGACGTACGGAAAACGCCGAAGCACATCCCGAAAATGATTGCGTAACGGTAACGGATCAACCAACTTCGCATACATCCTCGCACTGCAGAAAGGGGTGTCAGGGCTGCTTCTTAGACGCCCGGTTGTTGCACGCGGGGATTAAATTAACATTAGCGTCCAAGCGCACTAAAAGGAGTTTCCGCCATGGATATCAAATGCTCAGTCTTCATCGCAGCGAGCGTCGACGGCTTCATTGCCCGTCCGGACGGTGATATCGACTGGTTGCATCGACCCGAGTATGAAGCCAGCGAGTTGAGCGGCGTGACCTATGAAAGCTTTATCGCCACGGTGGATGCGCTGGTGATGGGGCGCAAAACCCTGGAGAAAGTGCTGTCTTTTCCCGAGTGGCCCTATGAGGGTACGCCGGTCATTGCGCTCTCCCATCAGCCTCTGCGGATCCCTGCGCATCTGGAGGGCAAGTTGGAGGTCATGGCGGGAGACGTCACCTCACTCATGGCAACGCTAGCCGAACGCGGTATGAAGCACGTCTATATCGACGGCGGCCAGACGATTCAGACGTTTCTTGAAGCAGGCCTGGTCAATGAGCTGATCATTACGCGTATCCCGGTTGTGCTGGGGCAAGGTATTCCACTGTTCAACCAGCTTGGCAGTGAGCATGCGCTGCACCACGTCGGAACCTACGTGTCGGACAATGGTTTTGTTCAGAGCCAATATCAAGTGAGGGCAGGCGCTCGCGCCGCGCAATAGGGACTGGAGTTCAGGATGACTCAACACATTATTGTCATTGGCGGCGAGTCCACCGAAGACATGACCCGCATGACGCGTATCGATAAACACATCGTCGCGTCATCAGGCAAAACGCACCCTAGCGTGCTCTATATCTCCACCGCCAATGGCGATGACCGAATCAAGATTTCCGATTTCACCGCCAAATATGAAAGCGCTGGCTGTCGCGTAACCTCGCTGGCATTTTTTATTTCACCCTTCCCCAACGCCAATCATGTTTCATCACTCTTTGAGCAAGCCGACATCATTTACGTACCAGGCGGAAATACCCGCGCCATGTTGGCGGTCTGGCACGAATTTGCTGTCGTGGACCATCTGAAGAAGGCCTGGGAAAACGGCAAAGTCCTATGCGGTGTCAGTGCAGGCGCCATTTGCTGGTTCGAGCATGGGCATTCCGACTCAGGGGGAGCGTTTGCGCTGGTTCAGGGCCTGGGATTGCTGCCTGGAGCGCTGTGTCCGCATTTCAGCTCAGAAGCAGGAAGGGAAACCTCGTTTGTCGAGCTTGTTCAGCTTGAGGGGATACAACCCGCGTACGCGGTCGACGATGGCGTCGCTTTGCATTTCAAGGACGGTAAGTACCACGAGACGATCTATAACGACGCAACGAGTAACGCCTATAAAGTCAGTACAAGGCCCCCCTACCTAGCACAGGTATTGCAAACTTCAGGCGAGTAAGCGAAGCAAGGAAATTTCCGACAGCAGTCATTTGGCTTTTGAGATCGACGGCAATCCTCGCAGCGTGGCCTTGGGAATGTGTCGGATGCTGGAGGGGATCCAGCTAATGGTGGATAAAACACTAAGCCTCAAAGACCATTCGACTCACACATAAATCTGAAACCGAAGAGTTCGCAAAGTGCGCACGGTAAAAAATGTGGGAGCTGGCTTGCCTGCGATTGCAGCAGGTCAGTCAACATTTCCGGTGACTGACAGTCCGTCATCGCAGGCAAGCCAGCGCCCACAGTAGATCGAGTGAGCCGTTAAACGGTGTGCAAAAAAACGCCCCGAACCAGTCGGGGCGTTTTTCATTTAGCGTTTACCGATCAAGCCTGATCAGCCAACCGCCATGTCGTCCCACCCTTGCCGTCTTCCAACACCACACCCATCGCGGTCAATTGGTCACGGATACGGTCGGACTCGGCCCAGTCTTTGTTGGTGCGCGCAGCCAAACGCGCCTGGATCAACGCATCCACTTGCGCCGCATCCACACGCCCTTCAGCGCCGGCTTGCAGGAAGTCATCGGCTTCCATCTGCAACACGCCCAGCACGCTGGCCAGCTCTTTCAAGCGTGCCGCCAGGCCCGCCGCTGCATCAAGATCGCTCTCGCGCAGGCGGTTGATCTCGCGCACCATTTCGAACAGCACCGCGCAGGCTTCGGGGGTGCCGAAGTCGTCGTTCATGACTTCGGTAAACCGTGCCACGAACGCTTCGCCGCCAGCCGGGGCAACGGCGGGCAGGCCTTTCAACGCATGGTAGAAACGCTCCAGGGCGCCTTTGGCGTCCTTGAGGTTGTCTTCCGAGTAGTTAATGGCGCTGCGGTAGTGGCTGGACACCAGCAGGTAACGCACCACTTCCGGGTGGTACTTTTCCAGCACGTCGCGGATGGTGAAGAAGTTGTTCAAGGACTTGGACATCTTCTCGCCATTGATGCGGATCATGCCGCAGTGCATCCAGGCGTTGGCGTAGGTCTTGCCGGTGGCGGCTTCGCTTTGGGCGATTTCGTTTTCGTGGTGCGGGAACTCGAGGTCGCTGCCGCCGCCATGAATGTCGAAGGTGTCGCCCAGGCAGCAGGTGGACATCACCGAGCATTCGATGTGCCAACCCGGACGGCCCGCGCCCCATGGCGATTCCCAGCTCGGTTCGCCCGGCTTGGTGGCTTTCCACAGCACGAAGTCGAGCGGGTCTTGCTTGGCTTCGTCGACTTCGATGCGTGCGCCGATACGCAGGTCTTCGATTTTCTTGCGCGACAGCTTGCCGTAGCCCATGAACTTGGCGACGCGGTAGTACACGTCGCCGTTGCCTGGGGCGTAGGCGTAACCCTTGTCGATCAGGGTCTGGATCATCGCGTGCATGCCAGGGATGTGATCGGTGGCACGCGGTTCCATGTCCGGCTTGAGGATGTTGAGGCGGGCCTCGTCCTCGTGCATCGCAGCAATCATGCGCTCGGTCAGCGCGTCGAACGACTCGCCGTTTTCGTTGGCGCGATTGATGATCTTGTCGTCGATGTCGGTGATGTTGCGCACATAGGTCAAGTCATAGCCGCTGAACCGCAACCAGCGGGTCACCAGGTCGAAGGCAACCATGCTGCGGCCGTGGCCGATGTGGCAATAGTCGTACACGGTCATGCCGCACACATACATGCGCACCTTGTTGCCATCCAGCGGCTTGAAGACTTCTTTGGTTTTGCTCAGCGTGTTGTAGATCGTTAGCACGATGCTTCCTTTTCTCTCTATGCAAAGCCGCTCACGGCTGCATCACTGGCCCCACGAATCACGCAAGGTCACGGTACGGTTGAATACCGGCTGACCGGGTTTCGAGTCCTTGATATCCGCGCAGAAGTAACCTTCGCGCTCGAACTGGAAACGATCTTCCGGCTGTGCGTCGGCCAAAGATGGCTCGGCACGACAACCCGTCAGTACTTGCAGGGAGTCAGGGTTGATGTTGTCGAGGAAGCTGGCGCTGTCTTCAGCCTTTTCAGGGTTCGGCGAGCGAAACAGGCGATCGTACAGGCGCACTTCACACTCGATGCTGGCCGCCGCCGGCACCCAGTGGATCACGCCCTTGACCTTGCGGCCTTCAGGGTTCTTGCCCAGGGTGTCCGGGTCGTAGGAGCAACGCAGTTCGACGATGTTGCCATCGGCGTCCTTGATCGCTTCGTCGGCGCGGATCACGTAGCTGCCGCGCAAGCGCACTTCGCCGTTCGGCTCCAGGCGCTTGTAGCCCTTTGGCGGCTCTTCCATGAAGTCATCGCGGTCGATGTAGATTTCGCGGGCGAACGGCAGCTTGCGCACGCCGAGCTCTTCTTTCTGCGGATGACGCGGCAGTTCGAGGTGGTCGACTTTGTCTTCCGGGTAGTTGGTGATCACCACCTTCAACGGACGCAGCACGCACATGGCGCGCGGAGCGTTGGCATCGAGGTCCTGGCGGATGCTGAATTCGAGCATGCCGAAGTCGACCACGCCGTCGGAACGGTTGGTGCCGACCATGTCGCAGAAGTTGCGGATCGAAGCAGGTGTGTAGCCACGGCGACGGAAACCCGACAGCGTGGACATGCGCGGATCATCCCAACCGTGTACGTGCTTTTCATCCACCAGTTGCTTGAGCTTGCGCTTGCTGGTGATGGTGTAGTTCAGGTTCAAGCGGCTGAACTCGTACTGGCGCGGGTGCGCCGGTACCGGCAGGCTGTCGAGGAACCATTCATACAGCGGACGGTGGCTTTCGAACTCCAGGGTGCAGATGGAGTGGGTGATGCCTTCGATGGCATCCGACTGACCGTGGGTGAAGTCGTAGTTCGGATAGATGCACCACTTGTCACCGGTCTGGTGGTGATGGGCGTGGCGGATGCGGTACATGATCGGGTCGCGCAGGTTCATGTTCGGCGAGGCCATGTCGATCTTGGCACGCAGTACGCGGGCGCCGTCCGGGAACTCACCGGCGCGCATGCGGGCGAACCAGTCCAGGTTCTCTTCCACCGAGCGGTCGCGGAACGGGCTGTTCTTGCCCGGCTCGGTCAAGGTGCCACGGTATTCCTTGGCCTGCTCCGGGGTCAGGTCGTCAACGTAGGCCTTGCCGGCCTTGATCAGCTCGACGGCCCAGTCGAACAACTGGTCGAAATACTTGGAGGCATAGCGCACTTCACCGGACCATTCGAAGCCCAGCCACTTGATGTCGCTTTCGATGGCGTCGATGTATTCCTGGTCTTCCTTGGCCGGGTTGGTATCGTCGAAACGCAGGTGCGTGACGCCACCGAACTCCTGGGCCAGGCCGAAGTTCACACAGATCGACTTGGCGTGACCAATGTGCAGGTAACCGTTGGGCTCTGGCGGGAAGCGGGTGACGATCTGCGTGTGCTTGCCCGAATCCAGGTCCGCCTGGATGATCGGGCGCAGGAAATTGACCGGGACGGCAGGTCCGGCCTTGGAATTCGAGGTAGGGTCGACAGTGGGCTTGCTCATAGGATCCTTGAACAGACGAGTACGTGGCCGGGCTAGGCCGACAAAACAAAGGCGATATCATAGCTGATGCTGTCAAGTACCTGACAGAGCGAGGCCGAAAACTGCTGCATTTATTGCATCGGCGGTAAAAAACCACCTCGAAATTCCTGCAGGGCACGCTAAACTGCGCGCCTTGGCCGCAGTTTCGCCATACCGGTCGTGGTGCCCAGGCACCCAAACCCACGAATTCCCTGAAAAGAGTAGTGAACATGACTCAAGTCAAACTGACCACCAACCACGGTGACATCGTCATCGAGCTGAACGCCGAGAAAGCGCCGATCACCGTCGCCAACTTCATCGAGTACGTGAACGCCGGCCACTACGAAAACACCGTTTTCCACCGTGTCATCGGCAACTTCATGATCCAGGGCGGCGGTTTCGAGCCTGGCATGAAAGAAAAGAAAGACAAGCGTCCAAGCATCCAGAACGAAGCGGACAACGGCCTTTCCAACGACAAGTACACCGTCGCCATGGCCCGTACCATGGAGCCGCATTCGGCCTCCGCGCAGTTCTTCATCAACGTCGCCGACAACGCCTTCCTCAACCACAGCGGCAAGAACGTACAGGGCTGGGGCTACGCGGTATTCGGTAAAGTGACCGAAGGCCAGGACGTCGTCGACAAGATCAAAGGCGTGCAGACCACCGGTAAAGCCGGTCACCAGGACGTTCCGGTAGAAGACGTTATCGTCGAGAAAGCCGAGATCGTTGGGTGATATTGCTGATTTCAGATTTGCATCTGGAAGAGGAGCGTCCGGATATCACCCGGGCGTTTCTGGATCTGCTCCACACCCGCGCCCGTGGCGCCCAGGCGTTGTACATTCTGGGGGACTTCTTTGAAGCCTGGATTGGCGACGATGGGATGACGCCCTTTCAGCGCTCGATTTGCGCAGCCCTGCGCGAACTGAGCGACAGCGGCACCCCGATTTTCATCATGCACGGCAACCGCGACTTCCTGATCGGCAAGGCGTTCTGCAAAGCAGCAGGTGCCACCTTGCTCAAGGACCCGAGTGTCGTGCAACTCCATGGCGAGCCCGTGCTGTTGATGCATGGCGACAGCCTCTGCACCCGCGACGTCGGCTATATGAAGCTGCGACGCATCCTGCGCAACCCGATTGTGCTGTTTATCCTGCAGCACCTGCCCCTGAGCACGCGCCATAAACTGGCACGCAAGCTGCGCAGTGAAAGCCGCGCGCAGACCCGCATGAAGGCCAACGACATCGTTGATGTTACCCCCGAGGAAGTGCCACGGGTGATGCAGCAGTTTGCCGTGCGCACCCTGGTCCACGGCCATACGCACCGCCCCGCCATTCACAAGTTGCAGATTGGCGATCAGGCGGCCAAGCGCATTGTGCTGGGGGATTGGGACAAGCAGGGCTGGGCGTTGCAGGTGGATGAGCAAGGGTTTCAGTTGGCGGCGTTTGATTTTGTGAACCCGCAATTGGCGTTGCCTGGCGCATGACCTCCCCCCTGACTCCCTGTAGATCGAGATCTGAATGTGGGAGCGGGCTTGCTCGCGAAGGCGGTGACTCAGTCGATACATGAGTTGACTGGCACACTGCCTTCGCGAGCAAGCCCGCTCCCACATTTTTGACCGCTTACATCCTGTGATCAGTGCCCGGAAGCTTCCGGCCCGGCCTTCGCGCCAAACGGCGGCTTGGCCAGCCACACCAGCAGCATCAACCCCATGAACATCCACCCCAGCAACGTGAAGTAGTCCACGGTGGACATCATGTACGCCTGGCTGGTGAGAATCTGGTCCAGCTGCGTGTAGGCCTTCTGCCCTGCCCCACCCAGTGCCTGCAGGGCATCGCGGGTGGCCGAGTCGTAGGTGGTCATGTTTTCGCTCATGTACGCATGGTGCTGGTCTGCACGGCGAATCCAGATCCAGGTGGTCAGCGACGCCGCAAAACTACCGCCCAGGGTCCGCAGGAAGGTTGCCAGGCCAGCGCCGTCGGCAATCTGGTGCGGCGGCAGGTCGGACATCAAGATGCTCAGGGTCGGCATAAAGAACAGCGCCACGCCGATACCCATGAACAGCTGCACCAGGGCGATGTGCTGGAAGTCCACTTCATTGGTGAAGCCTGCGCGCATGAAGCAACTCAAGCCGATCGCCAGGAACGCCAGCCCCGCCAGCAGGCGCAGGTCGAACTTGTGCGCGTACTTGCCGACAAACGGCGACATCAAGACCGGCAGGATGCCGATGGGCGCTACCGCCAGCCCCGCCCAGGTGGCGGTGTAGCCCATCTGGGTCTGCAGCCATTGCGGCAGGATCAGGTTGATACCGAAGAAACCCGCGTAGCCCAGAATCAACACAATGGTGCCGATACGGAAATTACGGTAGGCAAACAGCCGCAGATTCACCACCGGGTGTTTGTCGGTCATTTCCCAGATGACGAATACCGCCAGCGCAATCACCGAAATCGCCGCGCCAATGATGATGAAGTTGGATTCGAACCAATCCAGGTCATTGCCCTTGTCGAGGATGATCTGCAAGGCGCCGACACCGACAATCAGGCTCAGCAACCCAACGTAGTCCATCGGCTGGTAACTGGTTTCGACCGGACGCTTCTTCAACTGTGAACGCACCACCATCACGGCAAAAATGCCGATGGGGACGTTAATGAAGAAGATCCACGGCCAGCTGTAGCTGTCGGTGATCCAACCGCCGAGGATCGGCCCTGCAATGGGCGCCACCACCGTGACCATCGCCAATAACGCCAGGGCCATGCCGCGCCTCGCCGGCGGGTAGACCGCGATCAGCAGGGTCTGGGTCATCGGGTACAACGGCCCGGCCACCAGGCCTTGTATGACCCGGAAGGCGATCAGTTCGGGCATCGACGTAGAAATACCGCAGAGAAACGACGCCAGCACAAACAGCAGGGTCGCCCACAAGAACAGCTTCACCTCGCCAAAGCGGCGGCTCAACCAGCCGGTCAGCGGCAGGGCAATCGCGTTGCTCACCGCAAACGAAGTGATCACCCAGGTGCCCTGCTCCGAACTCACGCCGAGGTTGCCGGAAATGGTCGGCAACGCCACGTTGGCGATGGTGGTGTCGAGCACCTGCATAAAGGTCGCCAGCGACAGGCCAATGGTGGCCATCAACAGGCTGGGTGGCGTGAAGGAGGCGTTATTGCTCATCAGCGTTGCACAGCCTTAGGCGCGGCGAGGCTGTTGTCATGGATCAACTGGTTGATCATGGCGTCAGCTTCAGCGAGTTGGCGGTCATACACGTTGGTGGTGAACGAGGCTTTCTGCGGCGCCTGTTGCGCCAGTACCGGGCCGCTCTGGTCGTGCAGGTCGACATTGACCAGGGTGCTCAAGCCCACGCGCAGCGGATGCTTGGCCAGCTCATCGGCGTTGATATGGATGCGCACCGGCACCCGTTGCACGATCTTGATCCAGTTACCCGTGGCGTTCTGCGCCGGCAGCAGGGCAAACGCGCTACCGGTACCGGCGCCCAGGCTGTCGATGGTGCCGCTGAATTTCACGTCGCTGCCGTAAATGTCCGACTCAATGTCCACCGGCTGCCCGATACGCATGTCGCGCAGTTGCGTTTCCTTGAAGTTGGCATCGATCCACAGCTGATTCAGCGGGATCACCGCCATCAATGCGGTGCCCGGTTGCACGCGTTGGCCCAGTTGCACGGTGCGCTTGGCCACATAGCCGGTGACCGGTGCGATCAGGGTACTGCGCGCATTGGTCAGGTAGGCCTGGCGCAATTGTGCGGCGGCGGCTTGCACGTCGGGGTGGGACGAGATCACGGTGTCATCCACCAAGGCATTGGTGGTTTTGAGTTGCTGCTCAAGGTTGGTCAGTGCGTTTTTCGCCGCCGTCAGGCTGTCACGGGCGTGGGACAGTTCTTCCTGGGAAATCGCCCCGCCCTGGGCCAGGGCTTTACGTCGGTTGAAGTTGTCCTGGGCGGTTTGCACGTCGGCTTTCTGCGCATTGACCTGAGCTTTCATGCCGTCGACGTTGCTGTACAAGCCACGCACCTGGCGCACGGTGCGCGCCAGGTTGGCCTGGGCACTTTGCAGGCCGACGGCGGCATCGTTCGGGTCAAAGTTGACCAGCACCTGACCCTCATGGACCAGGTCGCCATCGTCGGCGCCAATGCTGACCACGGTGCCGGTGACCAGCGGGGTGATTTCCACCACGTTGCCGTTCACGTAGGCGTCGTCGGTGCTTTCGTTGAAGCGGCCGTAGAGCTCATACCAGCCCCACACGCCCACCACCGCCAGGATGACGATCAGCGCCAGGCCGATCAGCATCACTTTGCGTTTGCGTGGGTTGTTGTCTTTAGGTTGTTCGGTTGCGTTGATGTTTTCGGCAGTGGCCATGACAAATACCTCAAATTATTCCGTGCGTGTGGCTGGGGTGGTCGCTGCCACGTTGTCGGCGCTGTAGCCACCGCCCAGGGCCTGCATCAGTTGAATCGACAGATCGATCTGCGCGGCATTCAGGGTCGCCAGCTGGCGCTGGGCCTGCAGCAATTGCTGCTCGATGCTGAGCACGTCCAAGTAGTTACCGATCCCGGCGCTATAACGCTGCACGCCGGTGTCGTAGGACTGCTGGGCAATGTCAGCGGCATGTTGCTGGGCCTGGATCTGCCGGCCGGTGTCGCGCAGTTGTGAAAGGGTGTTGCCGATATCGCCCAGGGCTTGCACCAGGGTCTTGTTGTACTGCGCCACGGCCAGGTCATAGTCGGCGTCGCGCGCATCCAGATCGGCGCGCAGGCGGCCGCCGTCGAAGATCGGCAGCGAGATTGTTGGTGCGATATTGAAGAAGCGGCTGGCCGAACCAAACATCGCGTCACCCAGCAACGACTCGGCCCCGGCGCTCGCGCTCAGGTTGAGGTTGGGGTAGAAGCGGGTCTTGCTCGCATCAATGCTTTTGCCCGCCGCCTCGACACGCCAGCGCGCAGCAATCAAGTCCGGGCGACGACCCAGCAGTTCAGCCGGCAGCACTGAAGGCACGGCGACCGCGCTGGGTTTCAGCACGTGGGGACGGGCCAGCTCATTGCCACGGTCCGGGCCTTTGCCGAGCAGCACCGCCAGGGCGATTTTCGCGCTCTGCAGTTGTTTTTCCGCATCAATCAGTTGCGACTGGGAGCTGGCTTCCAGGCTTTCGGTCTGTTGGTACTGGTAGTGGCTGTCGATGCCCGAGTCCAGGCGGCGTTTGCTCAGGTCAAGCATCTGCCGGGTGCGCTTGAGGTCGTCGTTGGCCAGGTCGCGCACGATGTGCGCTTGGCCCAGGTCGCTGTAAGCCTTGGCGACGTTGGCGGCCAAGGTCAGGCGCGCCGCCTGCTGATCGACCTGGGCGGCGCGCGCCTCGCCCAACGCGGCTTCCCAGGCAGCGCGCTGGCCACCCCAGAGGTCGAAGTTGTAGTTGAAGCTGGCGCCGATGTTGCGCACGGTCGAGTAGGCATCGCCCTGCCCCCGCGGGTCCTGATCCTTGGCCAGGCGTGAGCGGCTCACACCCGCGCTGGCGTCGAGAGTCGGCATGCGCTCGGCATTGGCGGCGTAAGCGGCCGCTTCGGCCTGATGGGCACGGGCGCTGGCGACTTGCATGTCGGGGCTGTTCTGCAGGGCTTCCTGGATCAGGCCGTCCAGCTGTGGGTCGCCGAGGTTTTTCCACCAGTCAGCGGTGGGCCAGGCGGCGCTCGACAGGGTCATGCCGCTGAGGGACTTACCGGCTTGCAAGGTGCTGGCGTCGAGGCGTTTGCCTTGGGTGTCGAGGCCGCTGTAGTTGGCGCAACCGGCCATGCTCATGGCCACGAGCACCAGGCATAAGGCGCGTGTGTTCATTGATTACCTACCCGCTGGATGACGATGGCGTCACCGGCAGCTACCAGAATTTTCTTGAGGATGCGCTCCAGGGTCTGCAACTCGCCGGGCTCCAGGGCACCCGCCAATTCGTTCATCGACTGGGCGCCGATGTACGGCAGCATGTCCGCCAGGCGCTTGCCGTCTTCCGTAAGCACCAACCGCACCTGGCGCCGGTCCTGCTCGGAACGCTGGCGCGCGAGCAAGCCTTTCTGCTCCAGGCGGTCGAGCATGCGGGTCATGGAACCGCTGTCCAGGGACAGGTTGCGGCACAGCTCCGCCGGGGTATCCACGTCGAACTGGGCGATGATGATCAACACCTTGAACTGCGCGGCTGTCACGCCGTGCGGCTCCATATGGGTGTCGATAATGCGGTCCTTGAGCAGCGCCGCCCGGCCCAGGAGAAGGCCGAGGTGGCAGTTGCGAAAGCTGTCAGGGGTGAAGTGGGGCATCGGAAGTCACCTTATTACTGCCTAGGCAGTGAATGTATGACAAGATGTTACTGCTTAGGCAGCGAATGTCAAATGGAATTATTAGCTTGCTTGGTATCTGGCGGATGAGTGGCGGTGTTCTAAGGATCGTCTGATTTTTCCTGCGCTCGGCCACCCCTAGAGTGCCGGGATGAGATTAAAGAGCTACCTGCACCAGATCAGCCCCGTACTATCCACGCCCAATGCCGCGCGTCGCCTGTTGCGCATTTTTGCGTTGGTACTGTTGGTGGGCATCTTGGGCGGTGTGTACAGCTTCCTGCTATTCACCTTCAACAATGAGATCTCCCAGCGGCGCAGCTACATGAGCAGCGCCATTGCCGAGGCGCATACGTTTTTCACCACCCGTGAAGCCGTGCTGGAAAGCCTCAGCCTGTCGGCGACACGCAATGCCAAACTGGACCTGCCGGTCTCCGATGAAGAGATCCGCCTGTTGCTGGGAAACACCCCAGGCAAACAATGGAGTATCTGGCTGACCGAACGCATGCGTGCCTTCTTGAAGTCCAAGCAGCTCAACCTGCTGTATGTCAGCACGGATGCCCAGGTGCTGCGGCTATACGATGCGACGCCCGTGGCTGCGGATTTTCCCGCGGCCATGCTTGAGCAATTGCACGCCCTCAAGCAGCAGAAAACCCTGCAGGAACTCTGGCTGACCCATGCCACGGACGGTCACTCACAGCTGTACATCTTTATTCGCCTGGATGAGCGCGACCTGAACTCCGGCTGGCTCGGCCTGGAAATGGACGACCGTGAAGTCTCTAACGCCTTGAGTGACCACAGCGCTGGCGACTTCACCATGTTCAATACCCAGGGTATGCCGCTATTCACCAACAGCCATAGACCACCACCAGGACAAAATCTGCCGCACCTGCGCCAGCAGGACTTCTTCGGCTTTGTCGGCGATGGCTGGCTGCCCGAGCAAATTGTGCTGCGCAAGCAACTGAAGTCTTCGGACTGGCAGCTCACCTACTCCATCGACCTGCGCGCGGTCCTGTGGGCACTCTGGCCGCAGATGCTCGGCGCCCTGCTGTTCTGCCTGCTGACCATCAGCCTGGTGTGCCTGCTGACCCGCCGCTTGGAACACCGCTTCATCACCCCGGCGATCCACCGCATCCAGGCGCTGGTGGAAAGCGAGCTGTTCAGCCGCGACGTGATCCAGACGGCCCCCGTAGCGCTGTGCGTGCTACGTCGCACCGATGGCGCAGAGGTACTGAAAAACACCCTTGCCCAACAATGGCTCGGCGAACGTGGCGCACAACTCGGTCCCGGCTGGATCCGTCAAGCGTTCGACCCCGACGCACCGTCCCTCACCGACTACTTCGAAGCCGCCGAAGGCCGCCATCTGTACCTGAGCTGCGCGCCCACCCGCTACAAAGGCGAAGACGTGTTGCTCTGCGCCTTCAGCGATATCAGCGCGCGCACGCAGATCGAAGCGGCGCTGGAACAGGCACGCCAGTCCGCCGACGCAGCCAACGAAGCGAAGACACTGTTCCTGGCCACCATGAGCCATGAAATCCGCACGCCCCTGTACGGCGTACTCGGCACCCTCGAACTGCTCGCCCGCACCCGCCTGGATGCCCAGCAGAAAAGCTACCTGCACGCCATCGAAGGATCGTCTGCGACGCTGCTGCAACTGATCTGCGACGTGCTCGACGTGTCGAAAATCGAAGCCGGACAACTGGCCCTGGAATTAAGCGAGTTCTGTGTGCCGACCCTGGTACAGGAAGTGGTGCAAGGCTATGCGGCAGCGGCACACAGCAAAGGCTTGCAGCTGTATGCCTGCCTCGACCCGCAACTGCCCCGGCGCTTGATCGGCGACGCCAGCCGCGTGCGCCAGATCCTCAACAACCTGCTGAGCAACGCCGTCAAGTTCACCGACTCCGGCCGCGTGGTGCTGCGGGTCAAAAAGCTCGGCCGCGAAGGCGAACGGGTGTGCCTGCAATGGCAAATTTCCGACACCGGCAAAGGCATCGCCCCTGCCGACCAGGCGTTCATCTTTGAACCGTTCTACCAAAGCGAAGGCAACTCCCATGTGATCGCCGGCACCGGCCTGGGCCTGCCAATCTGTCTGCGCCTGACCCACTTGATGAACGGCACACTACGCATGGTCAGCGAACCGGGACTAGGCAGCAGCTTTTCACTGACCGTGCCACTGGAGCAACCTTCCGGCAACGCGCCGCAGAGCTTGCAGGCACTGGCGCCGGAGATCGTGTATGTACTGTCGCCGATCCGCGAACTGGCCGACAGTCTCTGCGGCTGGCTGCGCCGCTGGGGCGCGCGCGCGCAGGTCGGTCTGCCGACCAGCACGCAGTTGGCGGGGCACTGTGTATTGCTTGAACTCATGGAACGCCGCCTCGACTTGCCCTGGCAGGGGCCACGGGTACTGGCCAGCAATGACGGAGCCCACGAACCGCAGTTCAACGGCGATGGCTGGCAGGTCAACCTGAACGACCTGGACGCGATCCAACAAGCGGTTCGCCATGCCCAGAACGGCCAAGTCGTGCCACCCCAGACGCGCTGCGAAGCGCGCGACCTGCGCCCCTTGCACCTGCACATCCTGGTGGCCGAAGACAACGTCATCAACCAGTTGATCCTGCGCGACCAGCTTGAAGAACTCGGGTGCAGCGTGGAACTGGCCGGTGATGGAGAAGACGCCTTGGCACGCTGGCACGAAGGCACCTTTGACGTCGTCCTCACCGACGTCAACATGCCTAGGCTCAACGGCTACGAACTGGCCGAAGCACTCCGGCGGCTGGGCTGTACCACCCCGATCATCGGCGCCACCGCCAACGCCCTGCGCGGAGAAGAGGCCTTGTGCCTGGCGGCCGGCATGAATCACTGCCTGGTCAAACCCTTTACGCTGCGAGCCTTGTCCACTGTCCTGGCTCCCTACGAACGAGCCACCCATGAAGCCCTGTAGCATTTTGATTGTCGAAGACCATCCCTTTCAGCACCTGTATTTGCAGAACCTGTTCAGCGAGTTGGGCGATTTCGACCTGGTGTGCGCCAGGGACGGTGAAGAAGCACTGGCCTGCCTGAAACAACGTGATTTCGACCTGGTGCTCACCGACCTGCTGATGCCGGGCATGGACGGCGTGCAATTTATCCAGGGCCTCGCTGCGCAACCGTCACGTCCGGCGCTGGCAATTATGAGCGCCGCGTCGCGGCGCATGCTGATGGGTGCGAGCCTGGTGGCGAGCAACCTGCAAGTGAAGGTGATCGGGCTGATCTCCAAGCCGGTGAATGCCGCCGCTTTGCGCTGCCTGACCGATCAGTTGCAAGCGCTGCGTCAGGTCGCACCGGCAGAGATCCAGCCGGGTATTGATTGCCAAAGCCTGATGAACGCCCTGGTCAATGGTGACCTGCAAGCCTGGTTCCAGCCCAAGAAGGCCCTGAGCAATGGCCGCATCGTCGCGGCCGAAGCCTTGGTGCGCTGGGCCCACCCCGAGCATGGGCTGTTATTGCCCGGTGTGTTCCTGCCGGCATTGATTGCCTGCAACCTGGAGGAACGCCTGTTGTGGTGCGTGCTGAAACAGGCGATGGCCGCCCAAGCCACGTGGCGCCAACAAGGCTACGACATCCCGGTATCGATCAACTTGCCCACTCACCTGCTCAACAGCCACGACCTGCCCGACCGCATCCAGGCGTTCGTGCTGGAACACCAGGGCTTGCCCGCGCGCATCTGTTTCGAGCTGATGGAGTGCTCGGTACCGGATGACATCAGCAACTTCTACGCTGGGGCCTGTCGCTTGCGCATCAAGGGCTTTGGCTTGTCCCAAGATGATTTCGGCAAAGGCTACAGCTCGTACATGAACCTGGTGTCGGCGCCTTTCACCGAGTTGAAAATTGACCGTGCACTGGTGCAAGGCTGCAACGCCAACGAGGAACTGGCCCAGGCGCTCACCAGCATCGTCAGCTTGGGACGCCAGCTGGGTTTGATCGTGGTGGCTGAAGGTGTAGAAACCGCGCAAGAACTTGCGCTGTTGCGTAAAATCGACTGCACTCAGGTCCAAGGATTCCTGATCTCCCACGCCGTGTCTGCGGATCAGTTC
The DNA here is from genome assembly GCF_054668895.1 of Pseudomonas sp. H3_E07. Classification (NCBI taxonomy): domain Bacteria; kingdom Pseudomonadati; phylum Pseudomonadota; class Gammaproteobacteria; order Pseudomonadales; family Pseudomonadaceae; genus Pseudomonas; species Pseudomonas sp. H3_E07. The sequence continues at coordinate 5,124,440 of NZ_CP162795.1, read as the reverse complement.
CAGCAATTGCTGACCCACGACGGTCCGGCGAGCGCCTATTGACCCGCCGGCCGGGTGTGGTCGAACGCCGTTAGCTTGCGAGGTCACCGCGTCATGCATCACCCCAACGCCTTCCTGGAGAAACTTACCAGCAGCTCGCTGCGCCTGAACAAAGGCTTGCTGGTGCTGGGAGCCTTGGTACTGTTGCTGCTGGGCATCAGCTATCTGGGGGTGCAGCGCATGGTTCAGGAGCAGCGCGACACCTTGCAGTTCCACTTCGCCCGGCTGATGGAAAACATCCGCGAGCAGGAAGCGTTCCTCGGCGATATCTCGCGGGGCAGCAGCACGGGTAAGTTCAACCCCTCGGCCATGCTGCCGCCCTACGTGCAAAAACACCTGCCTGAAGAAGGCGCCAATATCTATGAAGGCCGCGGGCTGCCGTTTTCCCTGCCCTATAGCCTGAAGATCAACCCGCAAAAGGTCGCCGTCGACCAATACCCCAAAGTGTTCGCGCTGGGCACCTACCTGTCCGCCTACTACAGTGCCTTCTGGGCGGCATCCCACTACCAATCCCCGCAAGTGGTGGTGGTCAACGGCCCGGACAACTTCGACATCAGCGTGCCCGCCACCGGCCGACTGCGCGATGGCGGCCACGTGCAGATCGGTGCACTGGTGGAGGTGATAACCCAAGTGAACAAGCGCCTGCACCTGCAGAACGCGTCATTGCCAGATCATCCCGTGCGCTGGGAACCCTACCATCCCGCGTCCGATGACAAGGGCGCCCCTGTGCTGCTGGGCTATGTCGACATCAACCTGGCCTCGACCGCGCTGACCATCGACGGCGCCAGTACTTGGGTGGTGGTGGCCTCGTTGCTGGACCTGGCCAAGGTCAATAACATCGAGCGGCTGATGCAATGGTCGATCTACGACGACTTCACCCTGATCACGCCCGCCGGTGTAGTGCTGACCGGTGCGACGAAGCCCGGCCAGGTGCTGAACGAGGGCATAAACTTCACCCGTGATGGCCTAGTGTTCAAGTTGACCAGCCAGGGCGAGCAACACTGGACGGCGATCTATGTGATCAGCGTGCAGCGTTTTCTCGACTATGCGATGTGGCCATTACTGTGCCTGGTGGCCGTGGCGCTGGCGATGCTGGGGTGCAGTCGGGCGTTCACGCGTTGGTACACCGTACGGGTGGTCCTCCCCGCCCATCAGGCCCATGCCAGTATCGCCGAAAGCGAGGCCTTCAGCCGTGCACTCATCGACACGGCCCCGATCGGTTTGTGCGTGATCCGTCGCAGTGATCATCACGTACTCCTGCAGAACCAGCACGCCCTGCAATGGCAAGACGCTCGCCCCTTGTACGACTTGCTCAAGCAACAGCCTCACACCGCACCGGGCCAGGCCGACCTGGAAAGCCGCGGCCGGCATCTGCACGTGGCGTTCGTGCCCACTCGCTATCAGAGCCAGGACGCGTGGTTGTGCGTGGTGCATGACGTGACCCGGCATATCGAAGACGCTGCCGCCCTGGAAGAAGCGCGTCAGGCCGCAGACTCGGCGAGCCAGGCCAAGAGCCGTTTCCTCGCGACTATGAGCCATGAAATTCGCACGCCGTTGTATGGCGTGCTGGGCACCCTGGAGCTGCTTGGCCTGACGTCACTCGCGCCACGCCAGCAGGATTACCTGCAGACCATCCAGCGTTCTTCCACCACCTTGTTCCAGTTGATCAGCGATGTATTGGATGTGTCGAAGATCGAGGCCGGGCAAATGACCCTCGAACTCCAGGATTTCTGCCCCCTGGAACTGACGGAAGACTGCGTGCGCACCTACGGCGCATTCGCCCGCTCCAAGGGCTTGCAGCTGTATGCCTGCATCGACGCGAACCTGCCGGACAGGTTACGCGGTGACCCGCTGCGTATCCGCCAGATCCTCAATAACCTGCTGAGCAATGCGATCAAGTTCACCGATAACGGGCGCGTGGTGCTGCGCCTGCGGGGCCTGGAAACCAGCGATGGGCGGGTCGAGTTGCAGTGGCAAGTCAGCGACTCTGGCGTGGGCATTGCCCAAGCACAACAGCATCAACTATTCGACCCGTTCTACCAGGCCGAAGATGCCACCCGACAGGCCGGCGCCGGCCTGGGCCTGGCCATCTGCAAATGGCTGTGCGAGTTGATGCACGGCCAACTGAACGTGGTCAGCGAACCCGGCCTGGGCAGCAGCTTTACCCTGCAAGTCGCGCTGGAGTCCGTGCCCGGCACCTTGGCCGATTGCCCCGTCTTCAGCCCCGACACGCCGCCTGTCTACGTGCGCGCGCCGGAAGCGGAGCGGACGCAATGCATGATCGACTGGCTCAAACGCCTGGGGCTCGACAGCCGCGTATGTGCCACCGACACACCCGCCGCCGCGCTGCTGGTGGATTTCACCCATGACCCGGCATGGCCCGGCACACGCATCATCGCCAGCGCCGGAGGGCCGAGCCCGGCGCAACCGTACGGCAGCGATTGGGCGGTCGACGCCAACGATGTTCGCGCCATTGCCTGGGCGGTCTACCTGGCGCAGCACGGTGCCGAGGCCGACCATCGCCCCGCGCCACCCACCCAGGCACGCCCGCTGAACCTGCAGGTACTGGTGGCCGAGGACAATGTGATCAACGCGGCCATCATCCAGGAGCAACTGGAAGCCCTGGGCTGCTCGGTGGTACTCACCTCCGACGGCGAACAGGCACTGACCCAATGGTTGCCCGGACGCTTCGACCTGGTGCTGACCGACGTGAATATGCCGGTAATGAACGGCTATCAGTTGGCCGAAGCATTGCGCCGACAAGATGCCACGTTGCCGATTATCGGGATAACCGCCAATGCCATGCGCGAAGAAGGCGAACACTGTACGGCTGTTGGCATGAACGGGTGGATGGTCAAGCCGCTGAACCTCGCCACCTTGCGTGCGCAATTGGAAAAACACTGCAAGATCGAAGTGCCCGCCGTCGTCGATATGCCGCCGCTGTCGCCCAAGATGCGCGAACTGTTTGTCACCACGCTGCGTCAGGATGTGCACACCATCCTGGCCGCATTGGACAACCAGGACGCCAGCGGCACGGCGCAACAATTGCACAGCATGGCCGGAGCCCTCGGCGCGGTGCAGCTCGTTGATTTGGCCAACGCCTTTGTCGAACTGGAACTGCGCCTGACCGGCATGGCCATCACGCCCACGCTTGCCCTGGAAGTACGGCGCAACCTGGCTCGCCTCACGGCATTGCTCGACTCCTTTGAATAATTTCACTCTGGATAATCAACCCATGGAAACCCTCAACGTAGTCATTGCAGACGATCACCCCATCGTGCTGGTCGGGGTACGGGAGCTGGTCGAGCGCGACAAGCGTTTTCGCGTGGTGGGCGAAGCCGTGTGCTCCAACGAACTGGTGACGCTACTGGAAAACACTGCAGTGGACCTGGTGATCACCGACTTCAATATGCCGGCGGACTCGCCCTACGGCGATGGCCTGAAGTTAGTGGAATACCTGGTGCGGCATTTCCCCAAGGTACGCGTGCTGGTGCTGACGATGATCTCCAATCCGCTGATCCTCACGCGCTTGCAGGAAGTGGGCGTGCTGGCCGTGATCCAGAAAAACCAACTGCACAATGAGATTCAGGCCGTGCTCAAGGCCATCGCCCGGGGCATCCCGGTACGCAGCAAGGGCCCGCAACCGACCTCGGTACTGGAATCGTCCGATCTCGATGAGCGCTTCACTCGGTTATCCCCAAAGGAACATGAGATCCTGCGTTTGTTTATCTCAGGACAAAGTGTCAATGAAATTGCGCGAGGTTTGAACCGCAGCGCCAAAACCATCAGCACACAAAAAGTCTCGGCCATGCGCAAGTTGGAAGTCGGCAGCGATCAGGACTTGTTGGCTTATTGCATAGAGCGCAACTTGTTCAACTAACACCGGTTTCTAGGGATCGTCTGATGTCCCACTCACCGCTGCAGCCTTATTGTGTTGTTTTAACCCCAACATGGAAAAAACAACATGAAACAGCTGTCTCGCACACTTCTGGCATTGTCGATCTTCGCCGCTGGTAATGCATTTGCCGTCGACCCACCGGCAACCCCTACCAAAGCCGGTAGCGGTACCATCAACTTCACCGGCAGCATCAACAATGATGCTTGCTCTGTTGAAGGCATCGGTGAGAACAAAACTATCTCGGTCAGCATGGGCGAAGTGTCGATCAAGGACATAGGCACAGCCACCGCACCGAAAGGCAACGGCACCCTGAGCGCCGAGAACTTCGGCATGACGATCAACTGCAACGCTGGCACCAAGGTGGCGATGATCTTCCAACCGACCAAAGGCGCCGGCTCCGGCATCGTGACCGGCACCAAAGTGTTGAAGCTGACCGACGGCCTGGGCGCCGCCAAGAACATCGGTATCGCCCTGCTCGACTCCAATGGCGCGCTGATCGACCTGAGCTCGCCGACCGCCGCGAAGGTCGAGAACACCCTGCAAGACAGCAATACCACGCTGAAATTCTCGGCTGCCTACGTCACCACCGCTGACGCCGCCTCCGCCGTGGCCGGTCGCGCCGATGCCACCCTGCCATTCACCCTGCAGTACGAATAAGCCCAACCTGTTGCGGGGCCTGCGGGCCTCGCATACCTCTCAAACATAGCGGTAGCCATTATGTTTTTTCGCTATTCACTGTCCCTCTGTGCGGGTCTGCTCGGCCTGTTTGCGGTCGGCCAGGCCACAGCCGGCATTTCGTTGAGCAGCACACGCCTGGTGTTCGACGGCCAGCACAAAGAAGCCGGTATCACCGTACGCAACAGCGGCGAGGACATATTGATTCAGTCCTGGGTCGACACGGACGACGCCGACGCAAGCTCCGTACCGTTCGCCGTCACCCCGCCGCTGGCGCGGGTCACCAGCAATGAGCAACAACTGTTGCGGGTGATCTACGAAGGCACGGGCATGCCCACCGACCGCGAGTCCGTCGTTTGGCTCAACGTGCAGGAAATTCCCAAGGCCTCGAAAACCGAGAACACCTTGCAGCTTGCCGTGCGCCAGCGCATCAAGGTGTTCTTTCGCCCAGCCGGCATGAAAAACAACGCCTACCTGGCGCCGACCGAACTGCGCTGGCAACTGGCCGAGCACGGCGGCAAGCCTGTGCTGCGGGTGAGCAACCCTGGGGCTTATCACGTGTCGATTGCCGACATTACCCTGCAGGCCGGTGCCGTCAGCGAACACCCATTCGATACGATGATGATTGCGCCAGGCGAACAAAAAGAGTTCGTCCTCAAACAACTTCCGGTCACTAACGCAGCGCACTTGAAGTTCAGCAGTATTAATGACTATGGCGCACAAGATCCCTACAGCGCGCAAATTTCCAACAGCGCTCAAATAAGCGCCAGTTTGAACAAAGAATCACCATAACGCGCCTGCCCTTCGCGCAGTCGCACTTTCACTGTATTTCTCTTCGCTCCGTTAGTTCGTATCGGAGGTGATATAGGGTTCCTGCATGTTTTTATTCAAGCGCGATAGTCTGGCGCCACTTTTGATTGCCGTGGGCTTCAGCTCGGTCTGTCACGCCGACGGCGATGAACACTTCAATACTTCGTTTTTGCAGGGCGCAGCGGCGTCGGTCGACCTGCAGTCGTTGCTCGCCAGCAGCAGCGTGCTCCCCGGCAATTACCGGGTTGACCTGTATGGTAACGACACCCTGGTAGGCCGACGCGATATCGACTTTCGCCGCAACCCTTCGAACGGCCGGGTCGAGGCCTGCCTGACCCTGGAGATGCTGCAACAAGTGGGCGTCGATATCGGCGCCTTACAGGCCAACGGGAAACTCGTCGACACCGATCCCAACGCCTGTCTCGACCTGCCCGCACTGATCGAACACGCCAGCGTTCGCTACGACGTACCGCGCCTGCGCTTGCTGGTCAGTGTGCCGCAACGCGCCATGGAGCGCGGGCGCCGCGGTTATGTCGATCCGGCCCTGTGGGACGATGGCGTACCCGCCGCGTTCATGAACTACCAGTTGAGCAGCAACCGCAGCAGCACCGACGCCAACACCACGCTTTCAAACAACCTGGGCCTGCGCAACGGTATCAACCTCGGGGGCTGGCGCCTGCGCAACGAGTCGAACTTCAGCAGCAGCACCGGCCGCTCCAGCACGTTCAAGAGCAACCGTAGCTACCTGCAACATGACCTGACCGCCTTGAAGGGGCAGTTCAGCGCCGGGGACATTTTTTCGGATGCCGACCTGTTTGACAGCGTGCGCTATCGCGGCCTGAAGATGGCCTCTGATGACGGCATGCGCGCCGACAGCGAACGCGGCTACGCGCCGATCATCCGGGGCGTTGCGCAGTCCAGCGCCACCGTGGAGATCCGCCAGAACAACTACATCCTCTATACCGCCAACGTGCCGCCGGGGCCGTTCGAAATCAGTGACATTTACCCCAGCGGCTCCAACGGCGACCTTGAAGTGACGGTGATCGAGGCGGACGGCCGTCGCCGGGTCACGGTGCAGGCGTTTTCCAGCTTGCCGATCATGGTGCGTGAAGGCCAGGTGAAATACAGCCTCTCGGCCGGTCAGTACAACAGCAACAGTGACGGGCAGAAAACCCCGCAGTTTGTCAGCAGCACCCTGGCCTATGGCATCAGCAGCAACCTGTCGGGGATCGTCGGGGTGCAGGCTACGCAGGACTTCCAGGCGCTGTCGGTCGGGGCCGGGCGCAACACATCGATTGGTGCGGTGTCACTGGACATGACCCACTCCGCCAGCCGTACCTTCGGCCGGCAGGTCACGGGCAACAGCCTGCGCGCGCTGTATGCCAAGACCTTTACCGGCACCGACACCAACTTCACCCTAGCGGCCTATAGGTACTCGACCGAGGGCTATCGCACCCTCACCGAACATGTCGAGGAATTGAGCAGCGACGGCCGGACACACCTCGGCAACTCGAAAACCCGCACCGACCTGACCGTCAACCAGAGCCTGGGGCGCAACCAGCAGTTCGGCAGTGTGTACCTAAACGCCAGCGACCAGCGCTACTGGGGACGCGGCGGCGCGCAAAGCTTGTCGGCGGGCTACAGCAATTACTGGAGAGACGTGACCTACAACCTCAGCGCCACGCACACCAAGGATGTGGGCAACTACGGGCCGTCGAACAACGACACGTTGATTAACCTGTCACTGTCGTTTCCGCTGGGCTCGAAGCCCCGTGCGCCGAGGGCATTCGTTTCTGCCAGCACGCAAAAAGACAACGACACCACGCAAATGGGCGTCAACGGCTACCTGACGGAAGACAGCAACACCTATTATTCGCTGCAAGCCGGCAACAGCAGCACGGGCGGCAGCACCGGTTCGGCCAACCTCAGCACCCGCACGGCGCTGATGGACATCAGCGGTGGCTACAGCCAGGGCCGTGGGTACAGCGCACAGAACCTCAATGTGGCCGGGTCAGTGGTGGCCCACGCGGGCGGTATCAACCTGGGACAGACCGTGGGCGAGACCTTTGCGCTGGCGCAAGTCGAAGGCGTGCCCGGTGTGAAGATCAGCAGTTTCTCCGGCGCCAGGACTGGCAGCAACGGCTATGCAGTGATCCCCAATACGCAGCCTTATCGGGTTAACTGGATCAGCCTGGACACCCGCGACCTGGGCGCTGATATCGAAATCGATAACGCCACCCAGCAAGTTGTCCCTCGGCGCGGGGCCGTGGTCTTGGCGCGCTATGCCAGCAAGAGCGGGCGCCGCGTGCAGTTCGCCTTGTTCGACGCCCAACATCGGCCGATCCCGTTTGGCGCGTCGCTGGAAAGCATGGCGGGCAAGCAGATGGCGATCGCCGATCCGAGTGGCAAGGCGTTGGCCTTGGTGGAAGAAGATACGGGTACGCTGGTGATCAAATGGGCCGACCAGCACTGCCAGGCACCTTATGCGTTGGGCGAACGCAACAAGGCGCTGAACTACGAGCGGGTAGCACTCACCTGCGCGCCGAACCCGTAAGCACCTCGTCAAACACGCTGGCCCAAATCCATGTCGGAGTATGGGCACGCTAAGCCGGGCGAGGTGCCGAGTGGTCGGACTTAAAAGTCGCGCTTGTAGAAGATATCCAGGGAGCTGGCCACACCGCTCGCCACTTCCAGGTACACCTTCTTGCTCAACAGATAACGCAAGGCGATGGTACTCGCCGGTTCGAACACCCCTACGCCGTAACGCAGGCTGAGTTTTTCGGTGATCTTGCCGCTGGCCACGACGGCAGTGTTGTTGCCGCTGCCTTGGGTATCCAGTTCGAAGTCCTGGATGCCCAAGTTCTTCGCCAGGTCCGACGTCACTCCGGCGCTGCCCATCAAACCCAGGCCCAACGCGGCCTGGGCCAGCATATTGTTGTCTTCACCGGTGGTGCTCAGCGGACGCCCCAGCACCAGGTAGGACAGCGCCTGTTCCTGGCTCATGGCCGGCTCCGAGAAGATCTGCGTGGTGGGCTGCTCGGCGCTGCCGCTCAGGCGGATCCCGGCGATCACATCGTCGGTCTTGCGAATCGCTTCGATGTCCAGGTATGGCTGGTCCAGGGGGCCGGCGAACAGCAGTCGCGCACGGCGTACATCAAGCTTCTGCCCGTAGGCGCGGTAACGGCCATCGTTGAGCCACAGCTCGCCACGGGTGTCGAGGTTGTCGCCGATATGCACCTGGCCCTGTACCTTGGCGGTGAGGCCGAAGCCCGAGAAGTTGAGCTTGTCCTCGCCCACCATCACGTCGATGTCCATGGCCATCGCCATCGGCGGCTTGCCCTCTTCGGTCTGGCTGCCGATGATCACCGTGTCATCCGAGACCTTGACGGTGGACGGCGGCAACTCGCGCACCGTGATATCGCCGCGCGGGATGTGCACTTTGCCGGCGACGGCCAGCTTGTCGTTCTTCAGGCTGATTTTCAGATCGGGCGCCACTTCCAGCACCGCGTAGGGCTCCACCGTCACCGGCAGTTGCGAGCCTTGCAGGCTGAGGTCCACCGCCAACGCCTGCCCCCATTCGATCTGGCCTTTGAGGCTGCCCTGCCCGGCCTTGCCACTGCGCCAGCCACCGTTGAGCTGCACGCTCTCGCCGGCAATCACTGCTTGCACGTCCAAACCTTGCAGGCTGATGGGCAGTTCCGGACCGGAAACCTCGCCGCCCACCAGGTTCACGTTGCCGTTGACCTGGGGCGCCAACAGGCCACCAGCAATACGCCCGTTGCCATTGAGCTTGCCGCTGAGGGTTTCCACCATCGGCACAAACGGTCGCGCCACCGCGAGGTCCAGACCGACCAGGCTGAAATTGCCGGTGATCGGTTTGTTCTTCGGCAGCGGGTTGATCTGCGCCTGCACCATCAATTCGCCAAGCTTGCCGCCACGAAAATTCAGCTGCGTGTCGATCCGCTTGGGATTGAGGGTGGTTTCCAGCTTCAAGGTGTCATAGGGGAAGTCCAGCCACTGGTCCTTGTCCCTGACACGCAAGGTGCCGCCACTGGCATCCACCGCGACCACGCCTTTGGGGCCGCTGTCGGGCAAGTCCAGTTGCACGTCGGCGTTGAGCGTGCCCTGCCAGGCGAAATCCTTAGGCAGGAACGCCGCGAGGCTGTCGATGGGGAATTGCTTGAGGTGGTAGCGCAGTTTCGGCTCGGGCATCAGGCGCTGGTCTTCGCCACACAGGCTGGCAGGGCCGGACACCCAGCAGTGCGCGGCAAACGTCAGCTTGCCATCGGCCATGCGTTCGATCTTCGCCGGGGCTTGCAGCTTCCAGTCCTGGCCACCGGCTTGTACATCGCCACTGGCCAGGCGCCCGCGCCAGTTGCCTTTGTCGAGGTTGCCATCCAACGCCAGGGCAAGCTTGACCAGCGGTCCCGCCAGGTCCAGTTGGACTTTCTGGTTTTTGATATCGCCTTGGGCGCTGGCGGTCAGGGTGCCAACCTGGGTGTCGCCGGATTGGATGCCGCTGCCTTTCAAGTCGATCTTGGCGCGCTGGGCACTGTCGAGGGTGGCGTCGAGGGTGAGGCTTTGCAGGCGATTGTCGGCAAACGCCAGTTGTTGGCCCTTGAGGTCGAGTTTGCCCTGGGGAGCCTTGAGGCTACCGGCCACGTCAAGTCGGCCGTTGACCTGGCCGCGCAATTGCGGCCAGAGCTGGGCCAGGCGCGCCAGCTTGATATCGATCTGCCCGGCCAAACGTTGTTGCAGGCTGCCACTGCCGTTGATGCGGTTGTCACCCAGGCGAATATCCAGGTTGGCCAACGTCCACTGCTCGCCGGCGCCTTCAGCCTTGGCCGCCAACACGGCGGTTTGCCCACGCAGGCGGCCCTTGAGGTCGAGGTCGGCGTTCAGCTTGAGTTGCTCACTCTTGAACTCGCCCTTGCTGCGTAGCGGTCCCGCCAGGGTGCCCGGCAGTTCTGCGACCCAGTACGCCGGGTTCAGCGCCGACAGGTCCAGCGCGGTGTCCCAGGTAATGCCGTCGGCAAATTGCAGGTTCAGGTGGCCTTCAGCCTTGCCCTGGCCGGCGGCGAGTTTCAGCTCGGGCAGGAAGATCTGCTTGAGGTCGCCACTGAAGGGCGTGACCACATTGAACGTGCCCGCCGGGCCGTCGAGGTCGGCTTTGAGATTACCCAGGTAGTTGCCGTCCTTGTAGGAAATCTCGCCGTTGAACGTTCGCAGGGCGACCTGCGGCTCGTCGATCACCGGATAGAGGCGATGCCAGGGGAAATCCAGCCAGTCGATCTTGGCGTCGGCGCTGAAGCCTTGCTGCCAATCCAGTTGGGCCGTCAACTTGAGGCTTTGTTTGTCACCGGCATTCAGGTCCAGGCCAGCGATCTGCGCACCCTTGGCGTCGACCCGGCCTTGCAGCAGCAGATCCACCGGACCTTTTTCCGCCGGCAATACGGCTTTGCCCAGCAGTTGGTAGCCGCGGTTCAAGTCACCTTTGGCGGTGAGGTCCAGTTGATTGAGTTGCAGGGTATCGGGCAGATCGGCGCTCGGTTTGAAGCCGTCGGCAGTGATGTGCAATTGAGCCGGTAGATTTTCCACCAGGGGTTGCAGTTCGCCCGTGAGCTTGGCAGGCAGGTAGCCCGTACTGTCAGCGTCAAGCTTGAGGGTCTTGAGCAGGTCGCCATCGACCTTGAGCGCCACCTTCCACGAAGCGCCGCCCGGTGCGTAAGGCAGGCTCAGGTTACCGGTAGCGTTCAACGGCCAGTCGCCGGTGGGTTGCAGCAGCCCGGTGAGGTCCAGCACCAGGTCATCGCGTTGCAGGTGCACCGAGTCGATCTGCAATCCGGCGGCGGTCCAATGCGCCGCCAATTGCAGGCCCTTGAGTTCCTCACTGCCATTGAACAGCAGGCTGCCGACGCGAACGTCGCCCAGCTGGATGGCCAGCGGCAGTTTCAAGTCGGGCAGTTGAATCGGCCCGCTGCTTTCTTCGGTGCTCGGAGGAAATTGCAGGCTGACCTGCTCCACATCCAACGTCTCGATACACAGGGTCATGCGCAATAGGCATGCCGGCGACCAATCAAATGTGGGCGCCTTGAGTTCGACACGGCTGCTGTCCTGCTGCCACAGCACATGGTCGGCGCTCCACTGGCCGCCCAAATGCCCCTGGAAATTTTCCAGGGTCAAACCCGGCACGCGGCCCAACGCCCAGCGGCTGCCCGCCTGGGTGCCGAGCACCGCCCACAGTGCCAGCAACAGCACGACAAGGATGGCCACCACCGCCAGCCCCGCTATTTTTACACCACGCATCACAGCTCAGGCCCCATGGAAAAGTGCAATCGAATACCGCCCGGGTCTTCCAGGGCATGGGCCAGGTCAAGGCGGATCGGACCGACCGGCGAAACCCAGCGGATGCCGACACCCACGCCGGTTTTCAGGCTCGGCAGGTCCAGGTTGTTGAAGGAATTACCCTGGTCGATGAAGGTTGCGATCCGCCATTTCTCGGCAATGGAATATTGGTACTCGGCACTCAGGGCCACCATGTAGCGGCCACCGATGCGGTCGCCACGGTCGTTCTCGGGCGACAGCGTCTGATACTCGTAGCCCCGCACACTCTGGTCACCACCGGCAAAGAAACGCAGTGACGGCGGCACCGATTTATAGCCGTTGGTGGCACTGCCACCCACCTGTGCGCGGGCCAGGAAGCGGTGGTTGTCCCACAACGTGGTCAGGCCTTTGACCAGGGCCGTGCCATACAGCAGGTTGGTATCGGAGCCCAGGCCCTCTTTGGCGACCTTGGTGTCGAATTGCAGGCGGTAGCCGTTGTGCGGGTCGATGCGATTATCGCTGCGCAGGTAGGAATAGCTGACGCCCGGCATCACCAGGTTACTCAGGCCGGAGTCATTGCCCAGGCGGTATTCCTCACGCTGGTATTTGAGCGAAATCACACGTGTCCAGCCGCTCGGCAACTTGCTATGCCATTCAGGGCCGAGGGTCAGCAATTTACTGACCGTATCGGTGTTGGCGATTTCTTCGTTCTGGTAGCCCCCGGCGAAACGCAGCTTGTCGGTCAACGGCGGGTCGAGCGGGATGTCGTACCACAGGCCGACGTTCTGCCGGGGCGCCGACAGCTCGGCTTCCCAGCCATAACTGTGGCCCTGGGGGTTGACCCAGTGGCGGGTCCAGTTGGCTTTGCCACGCGGACCGACGTCGGTGGAAAACCCCAGGCCGAGCCCCATGGTGCGCGGCTTGCGGGTTTCCAAGCGCACAGCCACCGGAATGATGTCGTTGGTCGAAGCGGCCGGGGCCGCGTCCACGCGCACGCCTTCGAAGAAGCCACTGGCTTGCAGGTTCTGGTTGAGTTCGGCGATCAGTTCAGAGTCGTAGGGCGTGCCGCTTTTGAACGGCACCATGCGGTGCAGCAGTTCTTCGTCAAATGGCGTATCGCCGGCAAAGCTCACTTTGCCGAGGGTATAGCGCGGACCGCTGTCGTAGATGAGTTCGATATCGGCGACGCCAGCCTGCGGGTCTACTGCCAATTTCTGACGGGTGAAGCGCCCACTGAAAAAGCCATAGCGCGAGGCCTGGTTCTGAATCAGACGCTTGGCGTCTTCGTAATGGCCGTGATTGAGCACGGCGCCGGACTTGAGGTCGTTGCTGACGGGCACGCGAAAGGCCTTGAGGTCGGCGGCCGGGCCGTCGACCCGAATGGTCACGTTACGCAAATGCACGGGCTCGCCGGGGTCAATGGTGAGGATCAGGCGCGGGTTGTTGCCGCCCTTCACGTCACTCTCGATCCGTGGCTGATAGAAGCCTAGGGCCTGGGCGGCTTTGCGCGCCTGCTCCTCCGCGCCACGGCTGAACCGTAGCAAGGCCTCTTCATCACGATCGCCCACCCCGCCGATATAGCCTTCGATGTTGGCTTTCAACGCGTCGTTTGAAGGTTTGACTCGCACGTCCAATTCGCTTTGCGCCAAGGCGCCGCAGCTTGTGAACAGCAGAATCAAGCCGCTGGTAAATCTTCCTGGAAACTTCATAGGCGCGGATGCTACACGACCTGGGGAGCCTCTTTGAACTCGGAAATGTCTGAATAATTCTGTATTAAGCCGTTGCAGCATGTAACGACTGGGGATTGGGGTGAAAAAACACGTGCTCCAGGATGGGGCCTACAGCGACTTCACCGATTTCCTGATAGCCCTGACGCTTATAGAACTCCAGATAGCGCGAGTTGCCCGTGTCCAGTACCACGCCAGACGAATGCGGGTCTTCGGCGCACCAATTGTGCACGGCCTCCAGCAACTGCTCGCCGTAGTGTTTGCCCTGGAATTGCGGGTGAATACCCAACAACGGCAGCACATGCACTGATTCAGTGGGCAGGCACGCCAGCACCGCGTGATGGTAGTCGAGGTAACATCGCGTGCCGCGCACACCCGTGCTCAGCCACATGCGCAGTTGCCAGGCCCAGCTTTCGGTGATGCCCAGGCGCCGCTGCGGCGGTGCGATCAGGGCGATACCGATCAGCCGGTCGTTGACGAACAGGCCGATGGCCGGAAGTTTCTGAAAGAAGTGCTGCTTGACCAGTTCGCGCACGGTGGCGCGTACCCGCTGTTCATAGCCAGGGCGTTCGGCTTCGAAGATGTAGGCGAACGTCGGCTCATGCCGATAAGCCTGGTACAACAAGGAACGGGCTTCGCGTGAATAGCCACTGTTGAGCAGGCGAATTTCAGCGATTGCAGTTGAAGTGTCCGGCATACCGTCAATCTCCCTGGGCGCCACTGAAAGGATGGCGCTCTTATGGTACGAACCTACACAGCATCAGTCGTTCCCAGACATTAGCAGTGCATCTGTCCTACCGCCACGCTGGCCCCCGTCCGTCTTGTCCGCTAGCATCGCCCTTTTGCCAGGACTGGACTGCCGACCATGAAAATCGTCTCCTTCAATATCAACGGGCTGCGCGCCCGCCCTCATCAGCTGGCGGCGCTGATTGAAAAGCACCAGCCCGATGTGATCGGCCTGCAGGAAACCAAGGTCCACGATGACCAATTCCCACTCGCCGAAGTACAGGCCCTTGGCTACCACGTGTACTACCATGGCCAAAAAGGTCACTACGGTGTCGCCCTGCTCTCGCGCCAGCCGGCGTTGAGCCTGCACAAAGGCTTCGCCAGTGACGAAGAAGATGCCCAGCGCCGCTTTATCTGGGGCACCTTCGCCGACGAGAATGGCCACCCGGTCACCATCATGAACGGTTACTTCCCCCAGGGCGAAAGCCGTGACCACCCCACCAAGTTCCCGGCCAAGCAGCGCTTCTACGAAGACTTGCAGCAACTGCTGGAAAGCCAGTTCAGCAATGACCAGGCACTGGTGGTGATGGGCGACATCAATATTTCCCCGGAAGACATCGACATCGGCATCGGCGCCGACAACGCCAAGCGCTGGCTGAAGACCGGCAAGTGCAGCTTCCTGCCGGAAGAGCGCGAGTGGATGGCGCGCCTGAAGAACTGGGGCCTGGTGGACAGCTTCCGCCACCTCAACCCGGACGTTGCCGATCGTTTCAGCTGGTTCGACTACCGCAGCCGTGGGTTTGAAGACGAGCCCAAGCGCGGCCTGCGCATCGACGTGATCCTGGCCTCCAATGGCCTGCTGTCGCGGGTCAAGGATGCCGGGGTGGACTACGAACTGCGGGGGCTGGAAAAACCGTCGGACCATGCGCCGATCTGGCTTGAATTGAGCTGACACCACCATTCAATGTGGGAGCTGGCTTGCCTGCGATAGCGGTGGGCCAGTGAAAGATTGGTTTGCTGATACACCGCTATCGCAGGCAAGCCAGCTCCCACAATTGGATCCTTGGCTTATCAGTCATATTTCTGCAACCGGCCTGACTTATTCTCGCGGCACTCCCTTTGGTTTGAGAAGGTGCCGGCATGAGGCTGCGCGTTCTGTTTCTGCTGGCACTCTTTCCTCTCTACGCTGTTTCCGCCCCCCTACCCGCTCCCGATCAAGGCCCTGCTTTGCGCATCCAGGGTTCCAATACCATTGGCGCGGCGTTGGGCCCGGCGCTGGTCAAGGGCTTGATGGAGCATCAGGGTTTGCAGGCGGTGCACGGTGAACCGGCGGAAGGCGCCAATGAACAGCGCGTGATCGGCAAGACCCGCCAAGGCAAGACGGTGATCATCGAAATCGCCGCTCATGGTTCAAGCACCGGTTTCACTGCCCTAAAGAAATCCACTGCCGACCTGGCTGCCTCATCGCGCCCGATCAAGGACAGCGAACTGGTGGACCTCGAACCCCTCGGCGACCTGAAAAGCCCCGAAGCCGAACAGGTGATCGCCATCGATGGCCTGGCCATCATCCTCCACCCGCAAAACCCGCTGAACACCCTGAATACCGAGCAACTGGCGCAGGTCTTCAATGGCGAGATCAGCACCTGGGAGGCATTGGGTGGCGTGGGTGGGCCGATTCACGTGTACGCACGGGATGACCAGTCGGGCACCTATGACACCTTCAAGGAACTGGTACTGCGCCTGCGTGGCAAGCCGCTCGCCTCGGGCGCCACACGTTTCGAGTCCAGCGAGCAGTTGTCCGATGCGGTCAGCCAGGACCCCCAAGGCATCGGTTTTATCGGCCTGCCCTACGTACGCCAGGCCAAGGCGGTGGCGATTGTGGATGGCGACTCGCACCCGATGCTGCCGCTGAACAGCCTGATTGCTACCGAGGATTATCCACTCTCACGTCGACTGTTCTTTTACTTGCCGCCATCCAGTCGCAATCCATGGGCCAAGGCGCTCGTGGACTTCAGCCAGAGCAGCAAGGGCCAGGCGATTGTGGCAGCCAACGGCTTTATCGCGCAGCAGGTGCAGGCGATCGCCGTGGAGCCGCGCGCGTCGATGCCTGAGGACTATCAAGCGATCGCACGTGATGCTCAGCGCCTGACGGTGAATTTTCGTTTCGAGGAAGGCAGCGCCAGCCTGGACAACAAGGCACGCCAGGATCTGCAGCGGGTGGTGGCGTATCTCAAAAGCCACGACAAGCTGGATAAACAGGTGACGCTGGTGGGGTTTGGAGATGCCAAGAATGACCCGCAGCGGGCGGCATTGCTGTCGAAACTCAGGGCAATGGCGGTGCGCCGGGAATTGGTCAAGAACGGCGTGGTATTGCGCGATATCCGAGGGTTTGGCGCGCAGATGCCGGTGGCGGCGAATACGGCGGATGAAGGCCGGATCAAGAATCGGCGCGTGGAGGTTTGGGTCTACTGAACCTTAAGCGTTGTGTTGTTCGGGCCGGCCTCATCGCGGGCAAGCCCGGCTCCCACAGTGGATCGAGTCGTTCATGTAAACGCCATCTAATGTGGGAGCCGGGCTTGCCCGTGATGCAGGCGGCTCGGTCTTACTGCCCGCCGCGCATCAGCTCTTTAGGCACATACTTGCCAATCTCGAACTTGCCGATCGCCGCCCGGTGTACTTCGTCCGGGCCATCGGCCAGGCGCAGGGTGCGTTGCATGGCGTACATGTAGGCCAGCGGGAAATCGTTGGAAACACCGGCACCACCATGGATCTGGATCGCGCGGTCGATCACCTTCAAGGCCACATTCGGCGCGACCACCTTGATCTGGGCGATTTCGCTTTTCGCGACTTTGTTACCCACGGTGTCCATCATGTACGCCGCCTTCAAGGTCAGCAGGCGTGCCATATCGATCTCCATGCGTGAGTCGGCGATCTTGTCGATATTGCCGCCCAGGCGCGCCAGTGGCTTGCCGAATGCAGTCCGGCTGACGGAGCGCTTGCACATCAGTTCCAGTGCGCGCTCGGCCATGCCGATGGAGCGCATACAGTGGTGGATACGGCCCGGACCAAGGCGGCCCTGGGCGATCTCAAAGCCCCGCCCCTCACCCAGCAGCACGTTTTCGTAGGGTACCCGCACATTGTCGAACAGCACTTCGGCATGGCCGTGGGGCGCGTCGTCGTAGCCGAACACCGGCAGCGGGCGCACGATCTTCACGCCGGGGGTGTCCACCGGCACCAGGATCATCGAATGTTGCTGGTGGCGCGGTGCGTCCGGGTTGCTCAGGCCCATGAAGATCAGGATTTTGCAGCGCGGGTCGCAGGCGCCGGAGGTCCACCACTTTTTGCCGTTGATCACCCATTCATCGCCCTGGCGCTCGGCGCGGGCGGCCATGTTGGTGGCGTCTGAGGACGCCACATCCGGTTCGGTCATGGCGAAGGCCGAGCGGATCTCGCCTCGCAGCAACGGCTCCAACCAGCGTTGCTTTTGCTCTTCGTTGGCATAGCGCACCAGCACTTCCATGTTACCGGTGTCGGGGGCGGAGCAGTTGAACGGCTCAGGGCCCAACAGCGAACGGCCCATGATTTCAGCCAACGGTGCGTATTCGAGGTTGGTGAGGCCGGCGCCCAGTTCGGACTCCGGCAGGAACAGGTTCCACAGGCCTTCAGCTTTAGCCTTGGCCTTCAGCTCTTCCATGATTGCGGTGGGCTGCCAGCGGTCGCCTTCGCTGACCTGGCGTTCGAATACCGGCTCGGCCGGGTACACGTAAGCGTCCATGAACGCAGTGACGCGTTCACGCAGTTCCTGAACCTTGGGCGAATAGGCGAAATCCATGAGCAGCTCCCTTCTCTGAGAGGTTGTTTAGGTCATGCAATCGATGCTAGAACAGCGTTGATAATTTACCTAGCCTATTCTCGGCGTGTATTAACATTCATCACCGATATATGATCGACGTATGGCCACCTAACAATAAGAGCGCTACGAAATGAATCTGAGCAAGGTCGACCTCAACCTGTTTATCGTCTTTGACGCGATCTACACCGAAGCCAACCTGACCCGCGCCGGGCAGATTGTCGGCATCACCCAGCCGGCGGTGTCCAACGCTCTGGCACGCCTGCGCGAGACCTTCAACGACCCGCTTTTCGTGCGCACCGCCCAAGGCATGGTGCCCACGCCGATGGCGCAGAACATCATCGGCCCGGTGCGCAATGCGTTGTCGTTGCTGCGGGTGTCGGTGCAGGAAAGCCGCATCTTCAACCCGCAACAGGCGGCCAAGACCTACCGCATCAGCATGACCGACCTCACCGAAGCGGTGATCCTGCCGCTGCTGTTTCAGCGTCTGCGCCGCCTGGCGCCTACCGTGGTGATCGAGAGTTTCCTGTCCAAACGCCGCGAAACCACCAAGGAACTGGCCGCCGGGCGCCTGGACTTTGCCGTGGACGCGCCGCTCAACACCGATCCGCAGGTGCGACACGTCAAGCTGATGGAAGACCGCTACGTGTGCGCCATGCGCAAGGGTCATCCGCTGGCGGGCAAGGACAAGCTGACCCTGGATGATTACCTGGGGCTGACCCACATCCATATCTCCAGCCGGCGCAACGGTCTGGGCCATGTCGACCTGGCACTGGGCAAGATGGGCCTGCAGCGCAAGATCGCCCTGCGTTCCCAGCACTACCTGATGGCCTCGCAGGTGCTGCAGCAGACCGACATGGTGATGACCGTGCCCGAGCGCTTCGCCCGCCGCCACGAACTGCATTGGTTCAACCTGCCGGTCAACGACGTGCCGCCGGTGGAAACCCATTTGTATTGGCACGAAAGCACCGACCAGGACCCGGCCAACCGCTGGATGCGTGAGCAGATGATCGAGTTGTGCCAGCAGGTCACGGCGCACGAAAAGAAGCTCGACAAGCAACAACCCTAAGGCTAGCGCCTACAGGGTTGAGCTTGACGCTTACGTCAACCTGCCATTAGCTTAGCGCCAAGACCTTCTTGAGCGCCGCCATGAGCACTACCTACAGCATCTCCGACCTCGCCCGCGAGCTCGACATCACCACCCGCGCCATTCGCTTCTACGAGGAACAAGGCCTGCTGGCTCCGGAACGCCGGGGCCAGGAGCGCATCTACTCGGCGCGGGACAAGGTCAGCCTCAAGCTGATCCTGCGCGGCAAACGGATCGGTTTTTCCCTGGCGGAATGCCGTGAGTTGATCGAACTCTACGACCCCACCAGCGGCAACCATGTGCAACTCAACAGCATGCTCGCAAAAATTGCCGAGCGCCGTGAACAGCTGGAACAGCAACTGCTGGACATCGAACAGATGAAGCTGGAACTGGACACCGCCGAAGAACGCTGCACCCAGGCCCTGGCCCACACCATGCGCCAGGCCGGCCATTGATCAGAAGGTAACTGCCATGTCACTCCCCTCACACGTCCGCCTGGTGGAAGTCGGCCCACGCGACGGTCTGCAAAACGAAGCCCAGCCCATCAGCGTGTCGGACAAGGTCCGGTTGGTGGACGCCCTCAGCGCGGCGGGCCTGAGTTATATCGAAGTCGGCAGTTTTGTATCGCCCAAGTGGGTCCCGCAGATGGCCGGTTCCGCCGAGGTCTTCGCGCAGATCCAGCGCAAGCCTGGCGTGACCTATGGTGCCCTGGCGCCGAACCTGCGCGGTTTCGAGGACGCAGTGTCGGCCGGCGTGAAGGAAGTGGCGGTGTTTGCGGCGGCATCCGAGGCGTTTTCCCAGCGCAATATCAACTGTTCCATCAGCGAAAGCCTGGAGCGCTTCGCGCCGATCATGGCGGCGGCCAAGCAGAATGGGGTCAGCGTGCGGGGTTATGTCTCGTGCGTGCTGGGTTGTCCCTATGAAGGTCAGATCGCGCCAGAGCAAGTGGCGGCGGTCGCACGGGAGTTGTATGCCATGGGCTGCTACGAGGTGTCCCTCGGCGACACCATCGGCACCGGCACAGCGGGCGCCACGCGTCGCCTGTTCGAGGTGGTCGGTGCGCAGGTGCCACGGGACAAGCTGGCGGGGCACTTCCATGACACCTATGGACAGGCCATCGCGAACATCTACGCCAGCCTGCTGGAAGGGATTTCGGTGTTCGACAGCTCTATCGCGGGCCTCGGCGGCTGCCCTTACGCCAAAGGTGCCAGCGGTAACGTCGCCACCGAAGATGTGGTGTACCTGCTCAATGGCCTGGGTATCGAGACCGGTATCGACCTGGAGGCCTTGATCGGCGCGGGCCAGCAAATCAGCAGCGTGCTGGGTAGGCCTACCGGGTCGCGCGTGGCGAAGGCGCGTAACGCCGGTTGAGTAGCTTAGCGGTAAGAATGTGTTACCGCCCTGCTACACATCGAGTAACACGGGAACATATTTTGTCGTATTTGCCGTAGGCCAATCCCTATATAAAAATTATGTTATTGATTTTAAAGCATTTTTAAAAGTTGGCACGGCTTCTGCTATCTCTATGGCATAACAAGAATAAAAAGCGCCAAACCTAATAAAAATAAGACGAAACGACTCTGACATAACAAAAACAACACGGCAGAGACGCAGCTAACAGATTTTTTTGGAGAAGATGTGCTTCGCAGGGTACGGCATGCCGAAACCCGCAACCGGTTAGAGAAAAATAAAACTACCTCAGGTAGCTACCCACTGGTTGGATCGATAACGAAGAAGCAGATCAGCGCTCAAAAAAATACGTTTGCTCTTGACCCCGCATGGGGGTCGCCAAAAACAGCGGTAAAGGGTAACGGTTGCCAAAAACAACAATAGACCGCCCCTCAATAATAAAAAAAGAGCACGCAACGACAAATTAAAGGGGACCCTCGGGTCCCCTTTGTGCTTTCTGGGAATTGATAAACCCTGGCCTGGCACGCGTCAAAAAATGCAGGAGCGGGCTTGCTCGCGAATGCGGTGGTTCAGTCGATACAGGTGGCGACTGAGGCACCCTATTCGCAGCAAGTCCGCTCCACATTGGTAATGCGTCATTAGCTAGAGCGCGTTCTTCAGCTCTTGTATTGAGATCTCGCGCATGCGGAATTTCTGGATCTTGCCCGTTACCGTCATCGGGAACTCCTCCACGAACTTGAAATGCTTGGGCGTCTTGAAGTGCGCAATGCGGCCCTTGCACCAGGTTTGCAGCTCAAGCTCATTGGCCACATGGCCTGGATGGAACTTGACCCAGGCGACGATGGCTTCACCGTAACGCTCATCCGGAATGCCGATGACCTGCACATCCGCCACTGCCGGGTGGGTGAAGAAAAACTCCTCCAGCTCACGCGGGTAAACGTTCTCGCCACCACGGATGATCATGTCCTTGTTGCGCCCGGCAATGCACACGTAGCCATGGGCGTCCATGCTCGCCAGGTCGCCGGTGTGCATCCAGCCAGCGTCGTCGATGGCCTCGCGGGTGGCATCGGGGTTGTTCCAGTAGCCAAGCATTACGCTGTAGCCACGGGTGCACAACTCGCCGATCTCGCCTCGCGCCACCGTATTGCCGTCGGCATCGATGATCTTGTTTTCCAACTGCGGCTGGGTGCGCCCGACCGTGGTCACGCGGCGCTCCAGGTCATCATCCGCCCCCGTCTGCAAGGACACCGGACTGGTTTCCGTCATGCCGTAGGCAATCTGCACCTCGCTCATGTGCATCTCGCTGATCACCCGGCGCATCACTTCGATGGGGCACGTGGCGCCGGCCATGATGCCGGTGCGCAGGCTGGACAAGTCAAAGCCGCCCAGCTGTGGATGATCGAGCATAGCGATGAACATGGTGGGCACGCCGTACAGGCCGGTGGCGTGCTCTTCGGCGACGGCGGTGAGCGTCAGCAGCGGGTCGAAGCCGTCATTGGGATAGATCATGGTGGTGCCATGGGTGATGCAGCCCAGGTTACCCATGACCATGCCGAAGCAGTGATACAGCGGCACCGGGATCACCAGGCGGTCTTGCGCGGTCAGGCCCAGGCTTTCGCCGACCATGTAACCGTTATTGAGGATGTTGTGGTGACTGAGGGTGGCGCCTTTGGGGAAACCGGTGGTGCCGGAGGTGTACTGGATATTCACCGCCTGGTCGAAGTGCAGGATGGCCTGGCGGCTGTGCAACTGTTCGAGCGGGATGCCTGTCCCGAGCGCGGCCAATTGCGCCCAGGGCAGGAATCCCGGGGGCGGGCTGGGGTCTAGGCTGATCATGCCGCGCAGATCGGGGTTCAGTGCCTGCAGCATCGCGTGGTAGTCGGAGGTCTTGAATGACCCGGCGCACACCAGCCACTGGCAGCCGGACTGCTTGAGCACGTATTCCAGTTCACTGCTGCGGTACGCCGGGTTGATATTGACCAGGATCACGCCGAGCTTGGCGCTGGCGATCTGGCTGATGCACCACTCGGCGCAATTGGGTGCCCAGATACCCAGGCGGTCGCCGGTCTGCATACCCAGGGCGAGAAAGGCACGGGCGTGCAAATCGACCGTTTCGGCCAATTGCCGCCAGGTGTAACGACGCTGCTGGTGTCGCACCACCAGGGCCTCGCCATCGGGGAATTGCGCGACGGTGCGATCAAAGGCTTGGCCAATCGTCATGGCCAGCAAGGTCTTGTCCTGGGAGCCACGGCTGTAGCTCTGGTTCGGTTGATCCATAACGACCCCTGTTTGTCTTTTTTGTAGGTTGACGTAAACGTAAACTACGATTGACACCGCCGTAACGCAAGTTTACGTTAACGTAAAGGTGAGCGCCCTCCCCTGGCGCGCCCTCCACACAAAAACAAAGCTCACATTAAGGTGCCTGTCCATGAGTTACCCGTCCCTGAACTTCGCCCTCGGTGAAACCATCGACATGCTGCGCGACCAGGTGCAGTCCTTCGTGAGCAAGGAAGTCGCGCCGCGCGCGGCACAGATCGACCGTGACAACCTGTTCCCCGCCGACCTGTGGCAGAAATTCGGCGACATGGGCCTGTTGGGCATCACCGTCCCGGAAGAATACGGCGGCGCCGGCCTGGGCTACCTGGCCCACGTGGTGGCGATGGAAGAGATCAGCCGGGGTTCGGCGTCGGTGGCGTTGTCCTATGGCGCGCATTCCAACCTGTGTGTGAATCAGATCAACCGCAACGGCAACCACGCACAGAAACTCAAGTACCTGCCCAAACTCATCAGCGGCGAACACGTCGGCGCCCTGGCCATGAGCGAGCCTAATGCCGGCTCCGATGTGGTCTCGATGAAACTGCGCGCCGACAAACGCGGC
Organism: Pseudomonas sp. H3_E07; assembly: GCF_054668895.1. Classification (NCBI taxonomy): domain Bacteria; kingdom Pseudomonadati; phylum Pseudomonadota; class Gammaproteobacteria; order Pseudomonadales; family Pseudomonadaceae; genus Pseudomonas; species Pseudomonas sp. H3_E07. The sequence goes on along the minus strand of NZ_CP162795.1, from coordinate 5,101,016 downwards.
GACCATTACGTGCTCAACGGCAGCAAGACCTGGATCACCAACGGCCCCGACGCCAGCACCTATGTGATCTACGCCAAGACTGACCTGGAAAAGGGTCCGCACGGCATCACCGCCTTTATCGTCGAGCGCGACTGGAAAGGCTTCAGCCGCAGTAACAAGTTCGACAAGCTGGGCATGCGCGGCTCCAACACCTGCGAGCTGTTTTTCGATGACGTGGAGGTGCCGGAGGAAAACATCCTCGGCACGCTCAATGGCGGCGTCAAAGTGCTGATGAGCGGCCTGGACTACGAACGCGTGGTGCTGTCCGGCGGCCCTACCGGGATCATGCAGGCGTGCATGGACCTGATCGTGCCCTACATCCACGACCGCAAGCAGTTCGGCCAGAGCATCGGCGAATTCCAGCTGATCCAGGGCAAGGTTGCCGACATGTACACCCAACTCAACGCAAGCCGTGCCTACCTCTACGCAGTGGCCCAGGCCTGCGAGCGCGGCGAGACCACGCGCAAGGATGCGGCCGGGGTGATCCTCTACAGCGCCGAGCGCGCCACGCAAATGGCCCTCGATGCGATTCAGATCCTCGGTGGCAATGGCTATATCAACGAATTCCCGGCCGGGCGCCTGTTGCGCGACGCCAAGCTGTATGAGATCGGCGCCGGCACCAGTGAAATCCGCCGGATGCTGATCGGTCGCGAACTCTTCAACGAAACCCGCTGAAGGAGCGCACCATGGCCACCTTGCATACCCAACTCAACCCGCGCTCGGCGGAGTTTGCCGCCAACAGCGCGGCGATGCGCCAACAGGTCGACGCCCTGCACAGCCTGCTTGCCCACGTGCAACAAGGCGGCGGCGCCAAGGCCCAGGAGCGGCACACCTCACGCGGCAAACTGTTGCCCCGTGAACGTATCAATCGGTTGCTCGACCCCGGCTCGCCGTTTCTTGAACTCAGCCAATTGGCCGCCCATCAGGTGTATGGCGAGGACGTACCCGCCGCCGGAGTGATTGCCGGGATCGGCCGGGTGGAAGGCGTCGAATGCATGATTGTCGCCAACGATGCGACGGTGAAAGGCGGCTCCTACTACCCGCTCACCGTGAAAAAACACCTGCGCGCCCAGACCATCGCTGAGCAGAACCGCCTGCCATGCATCTACCTGGTCGACTCCGGCGGCGCCAATCTGCCGCGTCAGGACGAGGTGTTCCCCGACCGCGAGCACTTCGGGCGGATCTTCTTCAACCAGGCCAACATGAGTGCACAGGGCATTCCGCAGATTGCGGTGGTGATGGGCTCGTGCACCGCCGGTGGCGCCTACGTGCCGGCCATGGCGGATGAAGCGATCATGGTGCGCCAGCAAGCCACCATCTTCCTCGCCGGGCCGCCACTGGTGAAGGCCGCGACCGGTGAAGTCGTGAGTGCCGAAGACCTCGGCGGTGCCGATGTGCACTGCAAGATCTCCGGCGTGGCCGATCACTATGCCGACAGCGATGAACACGCGCTGGCGCTGGCCCGGCGCAGCGTGGCCAACCTCAATTGGCGCAAACAGGGCGAGTTGCTGCAACGTACGCCCGTGGCGCCGCTTTACAGCAGCGAAGAGCTGTACGGCGTGATCCCCGCCGACGCCAAGCAACCCTTTGATGTGCGCGAAGTGATCGCGCGGCTGGTGGACGGTTCGGTGTTCGATGAGTTCAAGGCGCTGTTTGGCACCACGCTGGTATGCGGCTTTGCGCACTTGCACGGCTACCCGATTGCGATCCTGGCCAACAACGGCATCCTGTTTGCCGAAGCCGCGCAAAAAGGCGCGCACTTTATCGAGTTGGCGTGCCAGCGCGGGATTCCCCTGCTGTTCCTGCAGAACATCACCGGCTTCATGGTCGGCCAGAAATACGAAGCCGGTGGCATCGCCAAGCACGGCGCCAAGCTGGTCACCGCAGTGGCCTGCGCCAAGGTGCCAAAGTTCACCGTGATCATCGGCGGCAGCTTTGGCGCCGGTAACTACGGCATGTGTGGCCGCGCCTATGACCCACGCTTCTTGTGGATGTGGCCGAATGCACGCATTGGCGTGATGGGCGCCGAACAGGCCGCCGGCGTGCTGGTGCAGGTCAAGCGTGAGCAGGCTGAGCGCGCCGGCGTGGGTTTCAGCGCTGAAGAAGAAGCCGCGATCAAGCAGCCGATCCTCGACCAGTACGAAACCCAGGGCCACCCCTACTATTCCAGCGCACGCCTGTGGGACGACGGTGTGATTGACCCGCTGCAGACCCGAGACGTGCTGGCCCTGGCCTTGTCCGCTTCGCTGAATGCCCCCATCGAGCCGAGCCGCTTCGGCGTCTTCCGCATGTAACCTGCAGGAGCGAGCTTGCTCGCACCTACAGGAGACCTCTTATCATCATGGAGCTCCCTGCATGAGCGATTTCAATACCCTCGAACTGATCACCGACAGTCGTGGCTTTGCCACGCTGTGGCTCAGTCGCGAAGCCAAGAACAACGCGTTTAACGCCGAAATGATCCGCGAACTGATCATCGCCCTCGACCAGGTGCAAGGTGATTCATCATTGCGTTTTCTGGTGCTGCGCGGGCGCGGCAAGCACTTCAGTGCCGGGGCCGACCTGGCCTGGATGCAGCAATCCGCCGAGCTGGATTACCACACCAACCTGGACGATGCGCGCGAACTGGCGGAGTTGATGTACAACCTGGCCAAGCTGAAGATTCCCACCCTCGCGGTGGTGCAAGGCGCGGCCTATGGCGGTGCGCTGGGGTTGATCAGTTGCTGCGACATGGCGATTGGCGCCGACGATGCGCAGTTCTGCCTGTCGGAAGTGCGTATCGGCCTCGCACCGGCGGTGATCAGCCCGTTCGTGGTACAGGCCATCGGCGAGCGTGCAGCACGGCGCTATGCGCTGACCGCTGAGCGCTTCGGCGGCCCGCGGGCACGGGAGATCGGTTTGTTGGCAGAAAGCTATCCAGTCGACGAACTGGATCAACAAGTCGAGCAATGGATCGCCAACCTGCTGCAGAACAGCCCGGCGGCAATGCGCGCCAGCAAGGACTTGCTGCGCGAAGTGGGCCACGGCGCCCTCACCCCGGCCCTGCGCCGCTATTGCGAAAATGCCATTGCGCGCATACGTGTCAGCCCTGAAGGCCAGGAAGGCCTGCGTGCCTTCCTGCAAAAACGTCCACCCAGCTGGCAATCCCAGGAGCCGCGTTCATGAGCACGTTGACAACTCTGCTGGTGGCCAACCGTGGCGAGATTGCTTGCCGGGTAATGCGCACCGCCAAGGCCATGGGCCTGACCACCGTGGCGGTGCACAGCGCCATCGACCGCGATGCGCGCCATAGCCGCGAAGCGGATATCCGTGTCGACCTGGGCGGCAGCAAGGCCACTGATAGCTACCTGCAAATCGACAAACTGATCGCCGCAGCCCAGGCCAGCGGCGCCCAGGCGATTCATCCGGGTTACGGCTTTTTGTCGGAGAACGCCGGTTTTGCCCGCGCGATTGAAGCGGCTGGTTTGATCTTCCTCGGCCCACCCGCCTCGGCCATCGACGCCATGGGCAGCAAATCGGCCGCCAAAGCACTGATGGAAACCGCCGGCGTGCCTCTGGTGCCGGGTTACCACGGCGAAGCCCAAGACCTGGAAACCTTCCGCGCAGCCTGCGAGCGCATCGGCTACCCCGTGCTGCTCAAGGCCACGGCCGGTGGTGGCGGCAAGGGCATGAAGGTGGTGGAGGATGTCAGCCAGTTGGCCGAGGCCCTGGCCTCGGCACAGCGCGAGGCGCTGTCGTCCTTCGGCAACGGGCAGATGTTGGTGGAAAAGTACCTGCTCAAGCCACGTCACGTGGAGATACAGGTGTTTGCCGATCAGCACGGGCATTGCCTGTATCTCAATGAGCGAGACTGCTCGATCCAGCGTCGCCACCAGAAGGTCGTCGAAGAAGCCCCGGCACCGGGATTGAGTGGTGAACAACGCAAGGCCATGGGCGAAGCCGCCGTGCGTGCGGCCCAGGCCATCGGCTATGTCGGCGCAGGCACCGTGGAGTTCTTGCTGGACGCGCGTGGCGAATTCTTCTTTATGGAGATGAACACGCGGCTGCAGGTGGAGCACCCGGTGACCGAGGCGATCACCGGCCTGGACTTGGTGGCCTGGCAGATCCGTGTCGCCCAGGGCGAGGCGTTGCCGATCAATCAAGAGCAAGTGCCGCTGACGGGCCATGCGATCGAAGTGCGGCTGTATGCCGAAGACCCGACCAATGACTTCCTGCCCGCCACCGGACGCCTGGCGCTGTACCGCGAATCCGCACCGGGGACGGGGCGTCGTGTGGACAGCGGTGTCGAACAAGGCGACAGCGTGTCGCCGTTCTACGATCCCATGCTCGGCAAACTGATTGCCTGGGGCGAAGACCGTGAGCAGGCGCGATTGCGGTTGCTGGCCATGCTGGATGAGTTTGCCATCGGCGGACTCAAGACCAACCTGGGCTTTTTGCGGCGCATTATCGGGCATCCAGCGTTTGCGGCAGCCGAATTGGATACCGGGTTTATTCCGCGCTATCAGGAGGAGTTGCTGCCGGCCCCAGGGGACTTGAGTGATGAATTCTGGCAGGCGGCCGGATCGGCATTCATACAGAGTTTGCCGCCGGAAGATGGGCCTTGGGGGGATAAGCGCGGATTTCGTGCTGGGTTACCTGCCGAGGTGTCGTTGCACTTGAGCTGCACTGGCCAGGATCGATTGGTGACGCTGGCCGCGGATGCGCCGCCATTGCGCGGCGAGCAGCTGCTGATCGAGCGACAGGGCGTGCGGCGCAGCCACCTGGCAGTGCGCAGCGAAGGCAGTGTGTTTTTGCGCTGGGACGGCGAGATGCACGGCGTGACGCTGTTCGACCCGATTGCGGCCGTTGAGGCCAACCAATCGCACCAGGGCGGCCTGACGGCACCGATGAACGGCAGCATCGTACGTGTGCTGGTGGAGGTGGGCCAACACGTCGACGCCGGCACGCAACTGGTGGTGCTGGAGGCCATGAAGATGGAGCACAGCATTCGCGCGCCCCAGGCTGGAGTGGTCAAGGCGTTGTTCTGCCAGGAAGGTGAAATGGTTGCAGAAGGTTGCGCGCTGGTGGAACTCGAACCGGCCGGTTAGAACTTTGCCATGGCCTGAACCACGACGCCAAGGATGTGGCAGTCGTCAGTGAAGGGCTGCTTTGGGTAGGTGGGATTGAGCGGCACCAGGTAGAGCTGGCCGCTTTCTTCCAGCAACTGGCGGAAGGTCGCCTGGGGGTTCGCAGCTCCTTGGGCGACCACCAGTTTACCGGGCTCGGCCTTGATGGCCGGGTCGACCAGGATCATCATGCCCGCGCTGACGCTCAGGCCGCTGGGCGCGGTCATGGCGTCGCCTGTGACCGGCAGCCAGAAAGCGTCGCCCTGGGCATGATAATCGCTCAATTCGAAACGGGCCGCGCCATAGGTCGCCCGCTCTTCGCGGACCTCGCACAGCCCTTTCCAATCGCTGACCGGGTAGCGGAAATACGGGTTGTAGTTTTTCTCCGGAAGCGCTTCTTCGGCCCGCTCGCGAATATCCAGCGCAACTTCCAGGTACCCCAGCCCCAACGCCGTCAGTACCCGGTTCATGTCCGTCAGGTTCGGCGCACGGCGCTTGTTGAGCCAGTGGCCAACGCCGCCCTGGGACATGCCCAGGCGTTCAGCCAATTCACCCTGCGTGACCTTGCGGTCTTCCATGTTGGCCTTGACCAACGCTATCCAGTTATCCATGGAGCTGACAATACGTCATGCAGTGTTCAGGGCAATAAACAGTTTGTAGTAATCCATAAAACGACACAAATACGATACGTACTATCATCGAACATAAGGTTTTCGACACCCACAACAGAGTACCGCCCCTTATGACGACCAGCCCGTATCTGCTACCCGAAACCCCAGAAGAACACGACCTGCACGTGCTACGCAGCAGCGGTGCCGCCCGGCGCGCATTGGACTTTTACTTGAAAGAGGAGATGTCGGCAGCAGCCCCTGACGACGCCCTGTTCGCCATCAAGCCAGGCATCAGCCAGGAGGAAGCCCTGGTGCACGCCTCGGACTTGTTGCGCAGTGCCGCAGCTACGGCCTATGAATCAGCGAACAACCATCAGGGCAATCATCGCGACCTGGCGTTTTCGGTGGTGTATTTGATTGATATGGCGAAGGCGATGGTGGAGCGGTCGTTGCAAGTGCCAGCGGCTCACGCGAACGGATAACAGGCACAGAGAAAAATATTTCTATCTGACGGATAAAAACATTTGACTTGCAAATGATAATGATTATTATTGGACCTAGCTGATCGCGAGATCAGTCGATAGACCAAGGGACCTTAGGTCGGACTCTTGGAATATCTCCTCATCAGGCTAATCACGGTTTTTGACCCGGCTCTTTGGCCGGGTCTTTTTTTTGCCAGTTTCCCTGGCATGGCTTCAGGCTAATGAAGACTGTGTGTTGCTTGATGACGCGCATGGTAGCAAAAGACCATCGTCAAAAGAAAGCCAGTCGACCGCTCTAGCCCAGATCTTTGCGAAATAGCGCTTGAGAATCAATCTCATAGATTCTAAGCTGCTGCGGCGTCAAGGATGACGCCCCCTCCCCCCGTGCAACAATTTTGCATCCAGTCTTTACCGGACTCCTGTGTAATATAGCCGCCACAACACTCATAATCAGGCAACCAGACTATGACCGTGGCCTTGACCTCCATCAAGATCAGCACCGACTTCGACAGTGGCAACATCCAGGTACTGGATGCCCACGATTCCCATCAGTTGTTGCTGGCAATCAAACCCGACACCCGTAGCCAACATTACCAATGGTTCCACTTCAAGGCCGAAGGCATGCACGTGGGCCACACCCACACGTTTCGCCTGAGCAATGCGGGCAAGTCGTCTTACCCGCACGCGTGGAGCGGCTACAATGCCGTGGCCTCCTACGACAATATCAACTGGTTTCGGGTGCCCTCGCGCTTTGATGGGGAAATCCTGCATATCAGCCTTGAGACCCGCGAGAAGCACGCCTGGATTGCCTATTTTGAACCCTACAGCCGTGAGCGCCACGACTGGCTGATCGAGCAGGCCCTGACTCGCGCCGGCACCCAATTGCTGGCGACCGGTAAAAGTGTCGAAGGTCGTGATATCCAACTGCTGCGTCGCGGCAAAGGCGGCAAAGGCCGTCGCAAGGTCTGGATCATCGCCCAACAGCACCCCGGCGAACACATGGCCGAATGGTTTATGGAAGGCATCATCGAACGCCTGCAACAGGACGGTGACGCCGAGCTGAAAAAACTGCTGAAAGTCGCCGACCTGTACCTGGTACCCAATATGAATCCGGACGGGGCGTTCCATGGCCACCTGCGCACCAATGCCGCGGGCCAGGACCTCAACCGTGCGTGGCAGAGCGCCAGCCAGGAGATCAGCCCGGAAGTGTTGTTCGTGCAACAACAGATGGAGAAATACGGCGTAGACCTGTTCCTCGATATCCACGGCGACGAGGAAATCCCCTACGTTTTCACCGCCGGATGCGAAGGCAACCCCGGCTACACGCCGCGCATCGAGACGCTGGAAAAACACTTCCGCAGCCACTTGAGCAGCCTGACCCGCGACTTCCAGACCACCTACGGCTACACCCGCGACCTGCCGGGCGAAGCCAACATGACCCTGGCGTGCAATGCAGTCGGTCAGCAGTACGACTGCCTGTCCCTGACCCTGGAAATGCCCTTCAAGGACAACGACGACGCCCCCAACCTGCTCACCGGTTGGTCAGGTAAACGTTCGATGCAACTGGGCAAGGATGTGTTGAGCAGCGTAGCCGATATCGTCGACGTCTTACGCTAAACCGAGTCGGCGGGCACCCGCCGACAATCCTCGGGCCCCAGCAAGCGCCCATCCGCCGAGCGCAACTCCAGCCCTCGCAGCGGCTCGCCGTTGGCGCGGTCCACCATCACCGAATGCTTCTCCCCTGCCCCATAGAAAAATCCCTCGCCCCACTGCCGCAACCCGATGATTACATGGAACAGGCCTCGACCCTTTTCCGTCAGGGCGTACTCCTGATACGCACTGCCATCCGACGCCGGCACGATCTCCAGCACCCCATGGGCGACCAGGCTGCGCAAGCGCGTGGACAAGATGTTCTTGGCCATCCCGAGGCTGCGCTGGAACTCACCAAAACGGCAAATCCCGTCGAATGCATCGCGAATGATCAGCAGCGACCAGCCATCGCCAATTGCGTCCAACGAGCGCGCCACCGGGCATTCGGCACTTTCAAAGCGGGTGAGCTTGACCATCGGGCTGCCTGTCGTCGACCATTTATGTAGTTGCAATATAAAACCAGAATCCTTACCGTACAACGAGTTTCATTTTGAAACCACACAAGGATTATTCGCATGTCGTCATCCCCTTTGAGCGGCGCCGTAGTATTGCTGCTCGCCGTCGCCTGTGGCCTGTCGGTGGCCAATGTCTACTACGCCCAGCCGCTGCTCGACGCCATGGCTGAAACCTTTGCCATGGACCACGCCACTGTCGGCATCATCATCGCCCTCACCCAGGTTGGCTATGGGGTGGGCCTGTTGTTGCTGGTGCCACTGGGGGACCTGCTCAACCGGCGCAGACTGATCGTCAGCCAACTGCTGCTTTCCACCCTGGCCGTGCTGATGGTGGGATTGTCGTCAAGCAGTTTCTGGCTGCTGGCCGGCATGGCACTGACCGGGCTGCTGGCAGTGGTCGCCCAGGTGCTGGTGGCACTGGCCGCTCATCTGGCATCGCCTGAACAGCGCGGCCATGTGGTGGGGTTGGTCACCAGCGGTATCGTGGTCGGTTTGTTGCTGGCCCGCTCGGTTTCCGGCGCGATGGCCGACCTGGCGGGATGGCGCTCGGTCTACCTGTTGTCGGCAGGCCTGACACTCTTGATGGCGATCTTGCTGTGGCGTGTATTGCCAAGCACCGAGCCACCGCGCGCCAGCGGCACTTATGGCGCATTGATCCGCTCGGTGTTCAGCTTGTTCAAGGAGGAGAAAGTCCTGCGTGACCGCGCCGTGCTGGCGATGTTGATTTTCGCCGCCGGCACTGTCTTGTGGACGCCGCTGGTACTGCCCCTGAGCGCCCCGCCGTTGTCGCTTTCCCACACGCAAATCGGCCTGTTCGGACTCGCCGGCGCCGCCGGTGCCTTAGGTGCCGCCCACGCCGGGCGCCTGGCCGACCAAGGGCTGGCCCAATGGACCAGTGGCACAGCCCTGCTGCTGATGCTGCTGTCATGGGTCGCAATCGGCTTCACCCAATCCTCGTTGTGGGCCTTGTTGCTCGGCGTGATTGTATTCGACCTGGGCCTGCAAGCCGTGCATGTCACCAGCCAGAGCCTGATCTACGCCGTGCGCCCCAATGCCCAGAGTCGGCTGGTGGCCGGTTATATGCTGTTTTACTCGGTGGGCAGTGCGCTGGGCTCCATCAGCGCAACGGCCATGTATGCCTGGGGCGGCTGGATCGGGGTGTGTGTCCTCGGCGCAGCCATCAACCTGCTGGCGCTGGTCTACTGGCTGGCCACACTGCCCCCGAAACCTGTTTCAGTCCTGGCTGCCGGTCATGCTTTGCAACACGCCGTCACGACGGATCAACCCGTGGAACAAGGCCGCCGCCAGGTGCAACAGCACCGTCAGGAATAGCAGATAGGCCAGGAACCCATGGGCCCTGCGCAGCACCGCGAACAGTGGCGCGTTCGCTCCCACCAGCGCTGGCAACTGCACCGAACTGCTGAGCATCACTGGATCACCCGCCGCAGAGATCATCGCCCAGCCCAGCAGCGGCAAGACCAGCATCAGGGCATACAACACCAGGTGGGAGGCCTTGGCCGCCAGCACTTGCCACAGCGGCAAGTCGGCAGGCAACGGCGGTTGGCGAGTAGAAAAGCGCACCACCAAGCGCACGATCACCAATACCAGAATCGCGATACCCAACGGCTTGTGCAGGTGGATCAGCCACTCATGCCGCTGCGAAACAGAAGCCGCCAGCCCCGCGCCGATAAACAGCATGGCGATGACCATCAGCGCCATCAGCCAATGCAGCAGGCGCGCCAGGGGGGCAAAAAACCGTGGTTGGACATTCATGGCTTCAACTCCTGAGGGGCGCTGTGCAACGGGCTGACTTCACCGGCGCGACGCAGGTACGAGCTGGCGTACGCCGCCGAACGTGCCGCCAGCAACGGGTCATTGGAGGCTTCAATGCCGCTGGGCAGAATCAGTGGATCAAAGTTGATATCGCGACAATCCCCGTCCGCTTGCGGCTGGCTGCTTTGCAACACCAGGGTGCCGGCGTTGATGACTTTATGCTCGCCGGTCCAGGCTTTGCTTGCATCGTCCAAAGGATCGCCGGGATTGGCCAGGGTCATGTTCAACTGCCAGCGCAACGGACCGGTAGCGAGGCGCTGTACCAGGTCCTTTTCCAGGAAATCACTGCCGGCAGGCGCAGTATCGCCCGCTGCGTCCTGACTCTGCGGCACTACGCCCCAACGCACGGCCTGGCGCTTGCCATCGGCCCCCACCAGGAAGAACGCGTTGATGCCGTTGTAGGTTTCGGTCGCATAGCTGGCCGAAGGCTTGGCGGATTTGACCCACGCCAGGAACGGCGCGGTCTCGGGATGGGCGGCAAAGAATGCCGGCATGCTCGCCGGGTCCGGTTTGCCGGTGGAGGGCTGCGGCGCACCGGCCTTGAGCAGTTGGTAGAACGCCTCAGGCGTGCCCACTGGGAACACCGGCATGCTGTTCATGCCGGTGCGCCACTGTTGGCCGTTGGCCTGGCTGAACTGCACGGCAAAACTGCGGATCGGTACACTGCTGTCCGGCGCATAGGGGTTGCCGCTGGGCAGCGCAAATCGGCCAATCAGTGGGGTCTTGGCCTCACTGAACACCTGGGCACTGGAGTAGGCACGGGCTTCGGGGCTGCTCTGGAAATACCCGGCCACGCACACGCCCTTGGCGTGGTTACGGCGGAACCCAGGGTGCACGCCATTGTTGGTTTCCAAGGCATTGACCAGGGTTTTAGGGCGCAGGCGCTGCGGGTCGAGGCTGCCATTGACGTAGGCAAAAGCCCCCGCCACAACCGCAACCACGGCACCGATACCCGCCAGGCGCGCGATCAGGCTCGCAGTGCTCAGCGGAGGACGGGGCGGTGATGAGTGATCTACCATGAAGGAACTCCAGGGCCAAAGGCCTTAGGGATGAACATAAGGTCGGAGCATTAAGACGAACGCCGATCGGCTCTATTCCCTGGCCTCGGATTTATTTCCTGGCACGCGGAATAATCGTCAACGCCGCACGTCTCTCTAGTCCCAGCGTAGTGACCAGCCAGATACCCATGCATGAACTCGACGAACAGTTACGTGAACTCATCCCCAGGCTGCGGCGCTTTGCCGTGTCCCTGACCCGTAACGCCAGCAGCGCCGACGATCTGGTGCAGTCGACCCTGGAACGGGCAATCATCAGTTGGGCCGACAAACGCGTCGAAGGCGATTTGCGCGCCTGGCTGTTTTCGATCCTCTACCGGCAGTTCCTCGATGCCCACCGCCGTACCCGGCGCTACGCTCGCATGCTCGAATTTTTCACCGGACGCGACGATGCGCAGCCGTCGGTGGAACGTACGGTGATCGCCCAGTCGACCCTGCAAGCCTTCGATCAACTCAACACCGAGCAGCGTGCGCTGCTGCTGTGGGTCTCGGTCGAAGGCCTGAGCTACAAGGAAATCGCCGAGATCCTTGAGGTGCCCATCGGCACCGTGATGTCGCGCCTGTCCCGTGCGCGCCAAGCCCTGCGTCTACTCAGTGATGGCGAAATTGCCAGCCCTTCCCTGCGGATACTCAAATGATCAGCCTGCCCCCCAGCGAACGCGATTTGCATGCCTACGTCGATCACCAACTGCTGGAGAGTGATCGCCGCGTGCTTGAGACCTATTTGGCGGCGCACCCGGACGTCGCCGCGCAGGTCCATGCCTGGCAACACGACGCGCAGTTGCTGCGTGCAGCGCTGGGCGGCGCCCTGCAGCAGCCGGCCAACCCGGACCTGGACCCGGCCCTGATCCGCCAGCGCATGAAGCGCCAATCGCGTCGACAGTTTGCTACGGCCGCCGTGCTGCTTCTCGCCGTCAGCCTCGGCGGTATCGGCGGCTGGCACGCCCGTGAAGCCACCCAGCCCGCCCAACTGCCCATGGCCGATGCCATGCAGGCGTTCCGCTTGTTTGCCCAGGACGGCATCATGCCCGCCGACTACAAGGTGCAGGGCGGCGGCACGATGCAGGCCTGGCTCGATCGCTACTTCAACCAGGCACACCGCCTGCCGGACTTGAGCACCTCCGGGTTCACTCCGGTCAGCGGGCGCCTGCTCACCACCGAGCAAGGCGCCGCCGCCATGGTGTTGTACGAGGACCCGCAAGGCCGGCGCATCAGTTTCTATATCCGCCCGCCAGGCCCGGAAAACGGCTTCCTGCCTCGGGGCAGCCGCAGCGCCGATGGTTTGCAAGCGCAATACTGGTCCGGTGCCGGCTATAACTATGCGCTGGTCAGCCCGGTGGATCAGCCCGGCCCGCCGCTGCTGAAATTCTAGAAGCCGACGTCGAGCACCACGTTGTCCAGGTAGGTGCCCGCGGGCGGGGTGGGCTGGTCGGTGTAGATCCGGGCGTTATAGTTGAACACCTGGCTGCCAATGCCCAGGCCATTGCCGGGGTTGATCTCGGCGGTGGAGCTGTCGCGACGCGCAGCGCCGACACTGCCCCAGCGCGTGGTACCGGCGCTTTTGAAGAGGTCATAGGCCAAGTAGTTGCTGCCTGAGACCATCCGGCGTCGCCCGCCCACACTGACGGCGTTCTGGCCATCGCTCAAACCTACGCTGTAAGCACTGCCCTTGGTGCAGGAAATGCTGATGGTCTGGCCGGTGACCGGGGTAAAGCCGCTGATGACGGGCGCGCTGCCAAAACTGATATTGGGTGCAGTGATCTGGCAGTCGTTGGTGACGGTCATGCTCACGGTCAGGAGCTTGACCTGGGGGGTGAGGTTCTTGTCACGCAATATGCACAAATTGCCAACGCCCAGGCCGATACAATAATCCCAGGTCCACGCGACGCTCAAGACTTCGGTATACACCCCTGCCGCCACATTCGTCCCAGTAATACTGCCCACGTAAAGCGGCAGGTTCTTGCTGCCCGGCCCCGTCAAAAGCCCCGCGCTGGTCGCAATGCCATTGGGACCGAAATCGAACTGGATCCCCCGGGTAATCGGGAACGTGGTGGTGTTAGTGCCATAAATCGTATAACCAATCACGTCCCCCGTGGGGCCGACCATGCCGCTGGTGGTTGAAGTGATCGTGGCATAGAAGTGGTCATTGGTGCCGAGGGCGATCAATGAGGCCGTGCAGCTCAAACCGCCATTGAGGGTCGAACTGTTTTGCGTCGCGGTGCGCACGTTGATCGAACTCACCGAGCCAAAACTCACCGGAGCAGTCGCCACCGTCGAACACAGCGCCATCGCCTGCCCCGAACACAACAGCCCGATGAGCGACAGCCATCCCAAGCCTCTCATTGGCACACCAACGGCCCGATCAACGGCACGCCCTGCTGCTGCTCGTCGATATCGAAGCGCGCCTGACACGTGCGCCCGTCCCCCAGCGTGACCTGCAAGGTGTTATGCGCCGAGAGGTTTTCCAGGTACACCAGGCCATCCCAGCCGACCACCGCCTGCTGGTTGCTTTGCTCGTGCACCAGCAGGCTGCCCAGGGGTAATTCCTGGTGCTGGGTGTCCACCAGCGTGACGCTGGCCGCAAGCACCCGGCGCAGCGGGAACTCCAGCAGATAACCGCTGCCGCGCCGCACGGATACACGCTGCTCCACATTCGGGCTCTGCACGTTGAGCGGCAGGTTCAGCGGATCGATTTCATACTTGGCGCGGTAATACGCGCTGCTCCACGGCACCAGCAGATGACCGTTGCGGTCGGTTTCACCCACCAGTTGGTTTTCATAGCGCACCGGAATCCCGGCGAAGCCCTGAGTACTCACCACCACAAAGGCATCATTGATACGGTTGGCTGCAAAAGTGTCGCCGCCCATCCACACCAGCGAGCCACTGGCATCCGCCCAACGCGTCTCGGCGTCGCTGCTGCCGTACACACCGGCCTGCAACTGCACCGACTGCAAGCGCCAGGTCAGATCGGCCTGCCGGTACGCCGGGCCATCACCCTGGGCATAACCGAGGTTGTAACCCACCCCGCCCTCGCTGGGCACCGCACTGCTGTAGTTGAGGCGCTGGCGACTGGCGCCATCCTTGCTGCGCTCGGTGCTCAAGGCCAGGCTGCCGTTGAGATCAAACGGAATCACCAGCTGCGCCTGCATCGCCCAGTTGCTGTCGCCGATCTCACGGTTGGCCGACAGGTAGAAGCTGGTGTTGCGCCACAGCGGCTTGCTCCAGCTGAGGTTGAGCAAGCGCGTTCGAGAATCGTCCGCTGCCTGCACGTCAAAGTAACCTACGCCCAGGCTGCCGAAGCGCTCAAGGTTAAGGCTCAAGGTCACTTGCTCGCTGCGTTTGCTGAGGCTGGCATAGGGCGTGTCGACCAGGGTCAGGTCGGCGTACTCGTCGCGCCGCTCGACCCGCTGGTACGACAGGCTGTAGCGCATGCTGTTGTATTGATAGCCCAGGCTCAGTTGCTGGCCGCCGCGGCCTTCGAACTGGCTTTGGCTGACGGCGGTATTGAGCACGCCGAAGTTGCCCAGCCGCAGGTTGCCACCCAGTCCGCCGAGGGTCAGGTCACTGGAGGCTTCGGCGTGACTTTCCAGGGTCAGGTTGTCGGAATAACCATAACGAAAGGTACCGCTGGCAACGCCAGGCCCGTAGGCGAAATCTTTCAAGGTGTATTCCCGGCGCAAGGAACCGGCAGCCACCGAGAAATCCGTCAGGCCTTTTTGCAGCAGCGTACTCGTCACATAAAACGGCACCGTGGTCGACACCTGGCGGCCCAGGGCGTCGGTGGTCACCACGACCGCTTCGCCTGCACCGTTGATGAACGGGACGTTGGTCAGGGTGTAAGGCCCCGGTTGCAGCAGCGCACTGTCGGATTTGTAGCCGTTGATGAACAGGTCAACCGACGACGGCACAGCGGCTTCACCGGCAAATTGCGGCAACGGGTAGGTCACCAGGTCCGGGCGTACGGCAAAGTCGCGGGAAAACTGCACCCCCCCCAGGCGCACCGAACTGCTCCAGGGCAAGGCCCCGCTGATCACGTCACCGGCCTCGTAGGTCAGCAGCCGTTCGTCATCGGAGAAACGCCAGGTGGTGTCATAGCGCCGATAGCCGTTGTTGAACGTACTGCTGCTCACGCCATCGGCCAGGGTCTGGCGATACTGGCCGGTATTGGACAAGGTGCCCCAGTTGTCGAACAGCCGTACTTCGTTCCAGGCGGCGAGGTAGCTGCCGCCTTCGTCGGTGTCGCTGAAATACAGATCATAGTTGAGCAAGGCGCCGAAACTGCTCATCGCCTGGGTGCGCGGATAGGCGTTGCGGTTACCGATGAACTGCTCTTTCAACCACGCAGGCGGCACATCCAACAGCAGGCGCTGAGCGTTGCTGTCGTAGTCACTGTGCAGACCCGGGATCGTGTCCAACGCCACGCTGCCACTCAGTTCACCGGGCAGTTTCATGCCCACATCCTGCAGCGCACTGGCCGGCACATAGAGCTGTCCGGCCCGTTGATCGACCGCGATGACGCGGCCGGTGTCCATCTGGTTGACCACCAGTTCCAGAAACAACTGTGCATCGGCGACAGCCTCCATACTGCTCGGGGGCGGTGGCAAGTCGCCAGCCCCCCCTGCGGCGCAATCATTGCGCCCCATAGCCCGCTTACCATTGCTACCGACGGCCATAGACCTCGAGTCCAACCACGACTCACACATGGCGTTGTGTCCTTCAATGGACATCTCCATCCGTTTAAATCCCGGAGCTTCCCGCCCCGTTACACCCGGTTACCGTGTCGGCGCAAGGTTCTCCAACTGCTGCGCGCCGTTGATCCTGACCTGCAGGGGCTGGTCAGCCGACAGCCCATCCGGCACCGGCCAGCGCATGGTCGCGCCCGGCAAGACATAGCCAAGCAAACCGTCCACCAAGGGCCGTGTCTGCCCGCCCTGCTTGAATGAGGCATCGGTGAGGCGCGCATGCACGGCGCCCTGGTTGCGTACTTCGAGGTAATTGCGCCCCGCCACCGTGACTTTCTGCCAACTCAAGTCCGGCTTGCCGGCGCCCTTGGGATCACGCTGACGTGTGCTGTCTTCCTTGCTCCACAGGCCCGCGCCGTAGGCAAACAGCGGTACCGAGTAACGCATCTGGAAGCGAATAGCCGCCGCCGTATTCTTGCCCTCTGGCGGCGCTGGCACCTGCAGCGGCGAAGGGATTTCATCAATGATGATGCGGTAGGCCAACTCTTGTCCCGGCGGCACTTCGCGGGTGCGGGTCAGGCGCACCAGTTGTTTTTGCCCTGGCTCGATTCGCGCCACCGGCGGGCTGCCGATCACATCGCGCTGGTTCTGGTATTGCTCATCGAAGCCGCTCTGGCTCCACGCGAACACGCGTATCTGCAGGCTCGCGGTTTCGGTCCCACGGTTTTCCAGCCACAGCGCGCTGGCCTGTTGGTCGGCCTCCAGCACTGGATCGATGGGCCAGATCAGCACCGAGCTGGCCGCCTGCACGACCCCCGCCGTGCACACCGCACTCAAGGCAATACCCGCGGCCCACAACCGCCGGGAAGGTGAACGCATAACCCCACTCCTTATACCGATAGCCTTACCACGTCAGCTGCACCTGCAGCGTGTCGCTGTATGTCCCCCCAGGCTGATTGCCCGGCAATTGCACCCGCCCGTAGATGGGCAGGTTGATGTTATTCGCGTCGCTGTAGGCCACGTTGACGCTCTGGCCAATCCCCAGGCTCTGGCTGAACGCCGCATCCCGAAACAACTGGTAAGCCACTCGCGCGCTGCCGCTGTTGAGCTGCAAATTGCGCCCGGTGCCGCTGTGCAGGCCGCCGTTGACGCTCATGCTCAGCGTCACCCCAGGCGTGCATTGCAAAGTCACACCCCCCGTCAGCGCCGCCGTGACCGTGCTGGTAGCCAGGGCCGAGTAACTGCCGTAGGTCAGCGCGCCATAATTGGAGCCTGCGCCCACAACCAGGCAACCTGGTGTGATAGTCGCGCTCACCTGGAAGCTTTGGCTGGTCACCGCCGATAACGGCAGCGGCACCGCCAGCCCACAGGCCAGCAACGCTCTGAGCCACATCGCTAGAACGTCAGTTCCACGGCCACGGTGTCGGTGTAGGTGCCGGCTGGCAGCCCCGCCTTGCCCACCGCTCGACCGTAGAGGTTGACGGTCTGCGCTACGCCGGTACTGGTGGCGAGTGTGATCACGTCGTCAATCGCCAACAGCGCGGAGTGGCCGCTGTCGGTATAGAAGTCGTAGGGCACGAAGTTGCCTGCACCGTCGGCCAACGCACGACTTCCACCCGGAGACGCACCGTCATGGGCACCGGCGCGCACCTTGACCGCTGGGGTGGTGCCACTGGAGCACAGAATAGACAGCGCCCCACCGGTGCCGGTGCCGCCGAGCAACTGGGCATCGGCGTTGGTGAACAGACTGTTGGTGGTGCCGAAGTTCAAGCTACCAAAGTTAAGGCCGCTGGCGGCTCCAGAGCCGTTGACCTGGCAGCTGGCGATCAATATCAGGCTGGACGTGATCTGCCCGGTCACGGTGGTCGCCGCGTTGAGGCTGGAGGCCATGGCCAGGCCCAGTGCACAGACACCTAATCGCGAAACAAGTACATGCATGGTTTTCATCCTCTTGAGTTACCAGTCCAGTGTCACCGTCAACGTGTCGGTGTAGATCCCTGCCGGTAAGGCACTGGTATTTGCCACCACGGAGCCAAACACCGGAATCGGTATCTGGGTGCCCCTGGCCACGACAAAATTGCGTTGTTGGCCGATGCTGTAAGCGCTGCGGCCCTGCGGGTCGGCAGACAGCCGATACGGAATCATCTGGCGCCCATTGCTCAGGCGTCGTGTAGTGCCATCGCCATTGGTGCCGCCGTCGATGGTCACGGTAAAGCTCGAGACCGAAGGGTTGCACGACACCGCCAGCGGCGCCTTGTCGCCGTCGGAGACCGCTGCGCCCAGCGTGCTGTTCCAGGTCGGGCCCTGGCTGCCGAAGTCGAGCATCGCCGTGCCACCCGTGGGGTTGACCGGTGCGCTTTCGACGCCTTTGCTCACTTCGCAACTGGCGGTGATCACCAGCCGCGCCTGGATAAACCCGGTGGCGACAGCCGCCTGCGCGTCATCCGCCAGCACCAGCAGGCCGCCCACGGCCACCGCGGCCAGATAGCGGCTTACCACGTGACCGTCACCTTGAGCAGGTCGGTGTAGCGGCCGACGGCGGGTATGTCTTTGAGCGGCTCGATGCGGCCATACAGCGGCAGGTCGACGAAACCGGCGTCAGGCACCCGGCCACTCAGCGGCACATCCACCGGCAACGGCACGCGCCGCGCGGCGTCGGCATAGATGCGATAGGGAATGGGTCGGGTCGAAGGGGTGGCGCTGAGGTAACGAAGTTCACCGGTGCCGCCATGCAGGCCGCCATCCACGCGCACTTGATACGGCGTGTCGGGGTTGCACTCCAGGCGCGGCTGGCGCTGGCTGATCAGTGCCGCACTCAGGGGCCCGGCCGGGTCATCCAGACGCGGGCCGCTGCCGAAATCCAATACGCCAAGCTGCTCGATGCCCGCTTGGCGGGTCGTGCCCACCAGTTGGCAGCCCCGCTGCACGTCGATACGCACCTCCACCTGAAGCTGTGCACCGTAAGCCGTGCTGCAGAGCATCGCGCCCATGACTGCCAATACTGCTCGTCCCTTCACTGCCCCAGATCCTTTTACAGGGGTGACTGCTGTGTAGAAGGTTAGTCACTCAACGAGAAACTGCCAGTCTGGACAGGATTACCCTCGTGACATGCTTTTTCGAGATAGCTGGCAGTGCCCTTCTCTATTGGTCAAAACGCGGCGGGCGCCCTAAAGTGAGCGACCACTGAAATACAGAGTGACTTGCATTGGCCGCGCTTTCCCTGATCCGTCGCCTGCTCGGTAAGAAAACCGACGCCCTGGACGCCTCGCCTATCCCCGCGTTCTTTCAGCAAAAAGCCGAGCAACAGGGTTATACCCTCAGTGCCGGTCAAACCCGAGCCATTGCTGCCCTGGCCCGAGAAACCCAGCACCTGCTCGCCGGCCGACCTACCCGCAGCCTGTACCTGCACGGGCCGGTGGGGCGCGGCAAAAGCTGGTTGCTGGACGGCTTTTTCCAAGCGCTGCCGATTGCCGAGAAACAGCGCGTGCACTTCCATGATTTTTTCGCGCGCCTGCATCGCGGTATGTTCACGCACCGTGAGCAGGACGATGCCCTGGCTGTGACCCTCGATGAACTGCTGACGGACTGCCGTGTCCTGTGTTTTGACGAGTTCCACGTCCACGATATCGGCGATGCCATGCTGATCACGCGGCTGTTCAAAGCCTTGTTCGAGCGCGGTGTGCTGGTGCTGGTGACGTCCAACTATGCGCCGCAGGGGCTGCTGCCCAATCCGCTGTACCACGAGCGCTTCAAGCCGGTGATCGACCTGATCGATGCGCGCATGGCGGTGCTGGAAGTCAGCTCGCCCCAGGATTTTCGCAGCCTGCCTCAAGCCCAGAGCGCACAACGTTTTACCAGCGGTCGGTACGTTTGGCCCGCAAACGCGAGCCAGCGCCAAGCCTTGGGGCTTCCCGCCGCCGACTGCCCGCCGCGCCCGCTGGCCGTCGGCAACCGGACGTTGATCTGCCGCCACCACGCAGGCCGCACCATTGCTTTCACCTTCAGCGATCTTTGTGAACAGTTGACCGCCGTGATGGACTATCTGCTGCTGTGCCAAGACTATGATCACTGGATCATCGACGGCCTGCCGCAACTGGCCGATTGCCCGATTGCCGTACAGCAACGCTTTATCAACCTGGTGGATGTGCTCTACGACCGGGACAAGCACCTGATCCTGATCGGCGAGCAACCCCTCGACCTGGCCCTGAGTGGCCAGGCCATCGACCTCGCCCGCACCACCAGCCGTCTCGGCCAATTGCAACAGGCTGACCCGCAACCTGCACACGACCCGGTATCATGAGCGCCATTTGCGCCCCTTTGCCGAGTAAACGCCCCGTTCATGAATACTCTCGCCCAACTCAAGGCCGGCCAACTGGCCGGTATCACGCGCCTGGACCTGTCCTGCGGGCTGACCGAATTTCCCCAGGAAATCTTCGAACTGGCCGACTCCCTGGAGATCCTCAACCTCAGCGGTAACGCCCTGAGCAGCCTGCCCGACGACCTGCATCGCCTGCCCCACCTGCGTGTGCTGTTCTGTTCAGACAACCTGTTCACCGAGCTGCCGACTTGCCTGGGCCTGTGCGCCAAGCTGAGCATGATCGGCTTCAAGGCCAACCAGATCAGCCACGTGCCCGCCGCCGCGTTGCCGCCGTTGTTGCGCTGGCTGATCCTGACCGACAACCGCATCCACCATTTGCCCGATGAACTGGGCAAACGCCCGCTGCTGCAAAAGCTGATGCTGGCCGGCAATCAACTGTCGCAGCTGCCGGAGAGCATGGCCAACTGCCGCAGCCTCGAATTGCTGCGCATCGCCTCCAACCGTTTCACCCAGTTGCCGGCGTGGTTGCTGGCCCTGCCAAGCCTGACTTGGCTGGCCTATGCCGGTAACCCGGTGGAAATGGCGGTGGAGGTGACAGGTGATGTCGCCACGCCGGATATTCCCTGGGCCCAGCTGGAACTGGCCGAAGTCCTTGGCGAAGGCGCCTCCGGCGTTATCCGCAAGGCCCTGTGGAAACCGTCAGGCAAACCGGTCGCAGTCAAACTGTATAAAGGCAGCATCACCAGCGATGGTTCGCCGCTGCACGAAATGCAGGCCTGCATCGCCGCCGGGCTGCACCCTAACCTGATCAAGGTAGAAGGCCGCGTTGTCGGCCACCCGGATGACCAGGCCGCGCTGGTGATGGACCTGATCGACCCGAGCTACCGCAACCTCGCAGCCCTGCCCAGCCTGGCTTCGTGCACCCGCGACATCTATGAACCGGGTACGCGCTTCAGCCTTGATGTGGCGCTGCGCATTGCAAGGGGCATCGCGTCGGTCGCGGCGCATCTGCATCGCCACGGCATCACCCATGGCGACCTGTATGGCCACAATATTCTGTGGAATGAGGCGGGAGACTGTTTGCTGGGGGATTTTGGCGCGGCGTCGTTCCATGCCACGGCCGATGGCGTGGAAACCAGGGCCTTGCAGCGGATTGAAGTGCGGGCGTTTGGGGTGTTGTTGGGGGAATTGTTGGAGCGGGTTGAGGAACAGCTGAGTGATGGACTGGCAGCGTTGCAAAAAAGCTGCTGTCAGCCTGATGTGCTGGCACGACCGGGGTTCAACGAAATCGAATCACTGCTGAGCCGGGGCTGAAACCCAATCCAAATGTGGGCGCTGGCGTGCCTGCGATAGCGGTGTATCGATCACTGAAAAAGTGAATGACACGACTTCATCGCAGGCACGCCAGCGCCCACATTTGTTAGCGTGTTTTAGCCCGCCAGACCGACGAACATGTCCTGAACGTCATCATGGTTGTCCAAGCCTTCGAGGAAGGCTTCGACTTCCGCCATTTGCTCATCGCTCAACCCGCTCACCGGGTTCTTCGAGATATAGCCCAACTTGGCCGACAGCACGGTGAACCCCTGCTCCGGCAAGGCTTTCTGTACGGCGTCGAGGTCGGTGGTCTCGGTGATGAACAGGGTGGTGCCTTCTTCTTCACCCTCTTCGAAATCCTGGGCGCCGGCTTCAATGGCTGCCATTTCCGGATCGGCGTCCGGGCTGTCCGGCGAGGCTTCGATCAGGCCGACGTGGTTGAAATCCCAGGCCACGGAGCCGGAAGCACCGAGTTGGCCCTTGCGGAATGCCACGCGGATTTCCGCCACGGTACGGTTGATGTTGTCGGTCACGCACTCGACGATCAGCGGCACCTGGTGCGGGGCGAACCCCTCATAGGTCACGCGATGGTACTGCACGGTTTCGCCGAGCAGACCGGCGCCTTTCTTGATGGCGCGGTCCAGGGTTTCCTTGGGCATCGAGGCCTTTTTGGCCTGTTCCACCACCAGACGCAGGTGAGCGTTGGTCGAGGTATCGGCGCCGTTGCGCGCGGCGATGGTGATTTCTTTCACCAGCTTGCCGAAGATCTTGCCCTTGGCATTGGCTGCCGCTTCTTTATGTTTGACTTTCCACTGTGCGCCCATGACTCACTCTCTTCTATCCATCGCGCCGAAACGTCTACTGGCCGGCGCTTTGGGGGCAGAGTTTATAGGGCAAAAACGCTCTAATCCACCAAAAAACCGGCCATACCCCTCAGGTTCGCAAGGGTTTGACCGCCACGTTACAGTCCGGCACGAAATCCCCGACCTGGGCCAGCACTGCCGGCCGGGCGTTCCAGTACGGCATCAACACCAGCGAAGAAAACAACGCAGCCCCGGCAAACACGATAAACACCGTTACGGTATCGAAGTACCCCGGCAGCAGCCCGCCGAGGATCGCGCCCACCGAGCCGCAGCCATTCACAAAGCCCGCGGCGGTGGCACCGGCCTTGGCGGTGCCGAAGTCGATGGCAGCGGTGCTGCTGATCATCGAGTCCGGCCCGTACAGGGTCAGGCCCATGACAAACAGCAAGGCCATCACCAGCACCACACTACCGGTATGCAGCGCCCCCATGAACAAGGCCAGGGCCACGGTCAGGGCCAGCAGGCTGAGCACACAGGCGGGCATGCGGCGGGCACCAAAGAGTTTGTCGGAAGCCAGGCCGATCAGTACCGGACCGAGCAAGCCCGCCAGCTCGAACGCCGTGGGCACGATCGCCGCCCCCACTTTGCCCACCGACGGCATCTGTTCGTAGACGATCACCGGGCCCCACAACAGGATCGCGTAACGCGCCGGTTTCAACAGAAAATACGCCAGCCCCAGGGTCAGCACCGTGCGGTTGCGCAAGATCGCGCGTAATGGCTCCAGCACGCTGATGCGTTTTTCGGCGGCGGCCTCCTCCGCACTCAACGCCGGCTCCGGTTCGACGGCGGGCAAGCCCACATCCTGCGGCGTGTTGCGCTGGAAGATAAAGAACAGCAGCGCCACCAGCGCCACCACCACCGCACTGGAGATAAACGCCGCGTGCCAGCTGCCTATCAAGGTGTAGGCCCACCACCCTGCAAAGGGCGAGGCTACCAAGCCACCGAACGCGTAGCACGAACTCCACAACCCCAGTACCCGTCCGCGCTGTTGCGCCGGGAAGAAACTACCGAGGTTCTTGCACAACCCCGACCAGCCGGTGGACTGCGCCAGGCCTTGGATCAACATGCATGTGACAAAGATCGGCAAGGTCGCGAACGTGCCCATGACCAGGGCGGCGGCAGCGGAAATCAACAAGCCGCCCAGCACCACGACCCGTGGCCCGAAGCGATCGGCCAACATCCCCCAGGTGAATTGCCCGACGGCATACGCCGCCAGGTAGAGACCGTCCAGGTTGGCCATCATCATTTTATCGAGGGGGAAGCTCGGGTCGTCGCCAATGCCCAGCTTGGCCACCGAAAACGCTTTGCGAGTGAAGTAAAAGGCGGCGTACGCCAGCCAGGTGATGGCGAAAATCTGCACGCGCCAACGCTTGATGCTACCCATAGGGATATTCATGGTGGTTCTGACCTCAGGTTGAGTGTGCCGGCAGAATCGCGAAGCAAATGCCTGTTTTTTTATTGTTGAGCACTGCAACACCGGTCCCTGGGGAACGGCATTGGTCAGATGAGCGCTGTTTGCCAGGGCTCATGGCCACCGCGGTTGTAGGACTCAACCTACGGCGACTGAGGCGTATAAAAGCAACGGCAGACTAATAGGTAAAATCGATTTATCGTATTTCAAATATAAGCTGAGCTTGTAGGAGGTCTGTTCATGTCGGTGTCTCATGCGCAACTCAAAGCCTTTCACGCCGTAGCGGTCCACGGCAGCTTTACCCAGGCCGCCGAACGGCTGTTCCTCACGCAACCGGCGATCTCCGACCAGGTGCGCAAACTTGAAGAGCGCTTTGGGGTGTTGCTGTTTCATCGCAACAAACGTGCAGTGCGCCTGACCGACCTGGGTGAACGCCTGCTCGCCATCACCCAACGCCTGTTCGTGATCCAGGCCGAAGCCGAGGAACTGCTGCAAGACTCGCGCGCCCTGCTCACCGGCACCCTGACGCTGGCGGTGGACGCACCGGTCCACGTGCTGCCGCAGATCGCGCGTTTTTGCGAGCGCTACCCGGGCATCAGCGTGAAGATCGAAACCGGCAATACCGACGAATCACTGTTTCGCCTGTACAACTACCAGGCCGACCTGGCCTTGCTGGGGCGCGATGTCGATGACGAACGGCTCTTGTCGTTGCCCCTGCCCGACGACCAGCTACTGGCTTTTGTCGCGCGCAACCACCCGTGGGCCGGGCGCGAATCTATCTGCCTGGCCGACCTGGACGGCACGCCCCTGGTGCTCAGGGAAACGGGCTCTGTCACCCGCCAGACCCTGGAGCAGGAGATGAGCCAGGCCGGGCTGCGCATTCGCCCGGCGATCCAGGTCGAAGGCCGTGAAGCCGCACGAGAAGCGGTGGTGGTGGGATTGGCGTGGGGGTGGTCTCGGCGGCGGAGTTCGGCGCGGACTCACGGGTCTACGCCATGCCGATCCGCGATTGCAGCCAGCGGATGAAAGAAACCCTGGTGTGCCTCAAGGAGCAGAGCTCACGGCGGGTGGTGGCGACGTTCCTCGACATCATGCGCGAGAGTCTTCAGCCCGGCGCCAGCTCGAAGAACGCCTGAATCAGGCGCAGCGACCGGCGCCGCTCCATGCAACCGAGCACATGCCGGTTCACCAGGCCATCACCCAGCAGCGGTACCGCCCGCACGCGTGGGTCCTGGCTGACCTCCATGGACGAGACCACACCGACGCCCAACTCGGCGGCGACGGCCTCGGTCACCGCTTCACGGCTGTCGAGTTCCAGCAGCACCTTGGGTTTTACACCGGTCGCGGCACACGCTTCATCGAACGTACGCCGGGTGATCGAGCTGGGTTCGCGCAGCACCATGATCACCTCATTCAATTGCGCCAGGCGAATGCCCCCGGATTGCATCGCCCACGGATGCGCAGCCGGCACCAGCGCGCAGATCCGCGACTCACTCAACGGTTGCAGGTGCAGGCCATTGCGCGGCGCCACTTCGGTGAGCACCGCCACATCCGCATGCTCGGACATAAGCGCCGCTAGGGTTTCCTGGGCATTGCCCAGGCGCAGGTTCACGGTGATCCCCGGGTAACGCGCTCGCAGGCTGGCGATCATTGGCATCACCAGGTGCGGGCCGTCCGCTGCCACTTCCAGCCGCCCGGTGAGCAATTGACGGTTGGCCTCCAGCATCGTCTGCGCTTCGTCCACCAGGCCAAAGATCGCCCGGGTGATTGACGCCAGGCGTGCGCCCTCCTCGGTCAACTCAACCCGTCGCGCGGTGCGCCGCAGCAACGGGATCTGGTAGTACTCCTCCAGGGCCTTGATGTGCCCGGTCACCGCCGGCTGGCTGATGAACAGCCGTGCGGCGGCACGAGTAAAGCTGCCCTCGCGGGCCACGGCATCGAATGCACGCAGTTGGAACAAATTCATGGCTATCGGCCTCACTGATAGCTCGCATAACAACAAACAATTTGATTGATAACAAGCCAAACTGCAATTTAAGCGCCGTAGCTTCAACCCCCGATGCCTTGCGAGGACTTGAGATGACCACTGCCGCGCCGATCCTGCTGACCCCTGGCCCCCTGACCACATCGAACCGCACCCGCCAAGCCATGATGGTGGACTGGGGGTCATGGGACGACCGCTTCAACCAACTCACGGCCAGCGTGTGCGAGCAATTGCTGGCGATCCTCAACGGCGAAGGCAGCCACCATTGTGTCCCCTTGCAGGGCAGCGGCACCTTCGCCGTCGAAGCCGCCATCGGCACCCTCGTCCCGCGTGACGGCAAGGTGCTGGTGCTGATCAACGGCGCGTATGGCAAGCGCCTGGCGAAAATCTGCGAAGTCTTGGGCCGCGCGTTCAGCACCTTTGAAACCGCCGAGGATGAGCCCACGACCGCCGCCGATGTGGACCGTCTGCTACGCGCCGACCCGGCCATCACCCACGTCGCGCTCATCCACTGCGAAACCAGCACCGGCATCCTCAACCCATTGCCGGAGATTGCCCAGGTCGTTAAAGCCCACGACAAACGCTTGATCATCGACGCCATGAGTTCTTTTGGCGCGCTGGCGATCGACGCCCGCGAAGTGCCATTCGACGCGCTGGTCGCCGCCTCCGGCAAGTGCCTGGAAGGCGTGCCGGGCATGGGGTTCGTCTTCGCCAACAAACAGGCGCTGGCCGCCGCTCAAGGCAATTGCCACTCCCTGGCGATGGACCTGTTCGACCAACACAGCTACATGGCCAAGACCGGTCAGTGGCGCTTCACCCCTCCTACCCATGTAGTCGCCGCCCTGCACGAAGCGCTGCTGCAGTACCAGGAGGAGGGCGGCCTGATCGCGCGGCATAAACGCTACGCCAGCAACTGCCAGGCGTTGCTCGACGGCATGGCCGAACGGGGCCTGCGCAGCTTCCTGCCGGCTGACATCCAGGCGCCGATCATCGTCACCTTCCATGCACCGAGGGACCCGCGCTATCAGTTCAAGGATTTCTACGAGCGGGTCAAGGCCAAGGGTTTCATTCTGTATCCCGGCAAATTGACCCAGGTGGAAACCTTCCGCGTGGGCTGCATTGGCCATGTCGACGCGGCAGGGATGCGAGCGGCGGTCAAGGCGATCGCCGACGTGCTGCAAGAAATGGAAGTGTTGGACATTTGATTTCCCCATAACCCACAGGATCTGAATGATGAACTATCAAAACCCCAACACCCTCCAGGCCGTCATCCTTGACTGGGCCGGCACCGTGGTCGACTTCGGCTCCTTCGCTCCCACGCAGATTTTTGTCGAGGCCTTTGCCGAGTTCGACGTACAGGTTTCCATCGAAGAAGCCCGTGGCCCGATGGGCATGGGCAAGTGGGACCACATCCGCACCCTCTGCGACCAGCCACAGGTCGCCGAACGCTACCGCAAAGCCTTCGGCCGCACGCCCACGGATGACGACGTGACTGCCATCTACCAGCGCTTCATGCCCTTGCAGATCGAGAAAATCGCCGAACACTCGGCGCTGATCCCCGGCGCCCTCGACACCATTGCCCGGCTGCGCGTGCAAGGCATCAAGATCGGCTCCTGCTCCGGCTACCCCAAGCAAGTCATGGATAAAGTCGTCGCGCTGGCGACCACCAACGGCTATATCGCCGACCATGTGGTCGCTACCGACGAGGTGCCCAATGGCCGCCCATGGCCAGCCCAGGCGCTGGCCAACGTGATTGCACTGGGTATTGACGATGTGGCGGCGTGCGTGAAGGTCGACGACACCGTACCGGGTATCCTCGAAGGCCGCCGCGCCGGGATGTGGACCGTGGCCCTGACCTGCTCCGGCAATGCCCTGGGCCTGACCTACGAGCAGTTCCGTGCCTTGGACGGCGCCGCCCTGGCCAGCGAACGCAAGCGTATCGAGGCGATGTTCGAAGGCTCGCGCCCGCATTACCTGATCGACACGATCAATGACCTGCCGGCGGTCATCCTCGACATCAATGCACGGCTGGCCCGTGGAGAAATGCCACAGAGCTACTGATCGAGGTCAAAACTACGCCACTTACGCCAGGCAAACCGCTCAAAACCGGCATACAGTAAAAGGACTCCATCACCCAAGAATGGAGGTTTGCCCTGATGAGTGAGGAACCCAGCGATGCCGTGGAAAAACTCCGATACACGCTACAGCAGCATGTCGATCGCGCTGCACTGGTTGATGGTGGTGCTGCTGGCGGTGGTGTACGCCTGCATTGAATTACGCGGCCAGTTTCCCAAAGGCAGCGGTGCGCGAACGTTGATCGTGGAGATGCACTTCATGTTCGGCCTCACCGTGTTTGTGCTGGTGTGGCTGCGGTTGTTCGCACGCAGCCTGGGCGTGGCGCCGAAGATCGTGCCGGCGCCGCCGCAATGGCAAACCCTGTTGGCGACCCTGATGCACGTTGCGCTGTACGCATTGATGATCGGCATGCCGATTGCGGGTTGGCTGATTGTCAGTGCCGAGGGTCATTCGGTGATGTTCTACGGGATGGAATTGCCGCCGTTGATCGGCGAGAACAAGGACCTGGCCAAACAGATCGAGGGGTGGCATGTGTGGTTTGGCAAGGTCGGTTATTGGCTGATCGGGCTGCATGCACTGGCGGGGATCGCCCACCACTACATCCTGCGGGACAACACGGCATTGCGCATGATGCCGGGCAAGCGCGCTAACCCGTGAAGCCTCGACGGCCCTGAAGGCCGCCGGTGTGAACGAAGATCAGGCGAGTGCCGGGGGTGAAGCGCCCGGCCTCGACCTGCGCCTTCAAGGCCATTAACGCCTTGCCGGTGTAGAGCGGCTCCAAGGGCAGGCCACACGTTTGCTGCGTGGTGTCGATGAAGTCGAGCAGCACGGGATCGACTTTGGCGAAGCCACCTCGGCTGGCGTCCAGCAACTCATAGCCCGCCTGTACGATGGCACCGATGTTCTGTGCCACACCGTGATCATCCGGCACGGCCAAGGCGCCGTAAACCGGATGCGCCCCCGCCTCTGCAAGCACCAACCCCGCCAACGTGGTCCCCGTACCCGCCGCCAACCACCAAGCGTCGTAATCAGCCCAGCCCAGCGCTTGCAACTGCGCGCGAGCCTGTTCGACCAGCACACCACAGCCACTCGCGCCGGCAAGCCCGCCACCGCCTTCGGGCACGGGATGAAGATGCGGATAGTGCTCGCGCCAAGGTAGCCAGAACGCCGGCTCATGCCGCGCACGATAGCCGCCATAACCCAGCCAATGCAGGTGCATGCCGAAGGCTTTCAGGTCAAGGACGGTCGGGGTGTCTTGGGGATGTCCGCGCAGCAGGCCGACGGTAGGAAAACCAAACCGCTTTCCCGCCGCCGCCAGCGCGTGCAGATGGTTGGAGTACGCGCCCCCCAGGCTAATGATGCCGCGAGCATTTTGCGCCTGCGCCAGATGCCCGGTGAGTTTGAACCACTTGTTGCCGCTGATCAGCGGGTCGATGCGGTCCAGGCGCAGCACGGCCAACTCGACACCGCTCAGCCAGTCCAGGCGCAAAGGTTCAAGCGGGGCGTGGGGAAGCCAATCGAAGGGACCCATCGGGAGGAATCTGCATGAAAAACGGGGCGGTAGTCTAACACCGCCCCGCTTCGGGTCTTACAGCTCGGCCGCGAGTCGCGAGCCCTGGTTGATGGCGCGCTTGGCGTCCAGTTCGGCCGCCACGTCGGCGCCGCCAATCAGGTGCACGTTCTGGCCGGCCGCCACCAGGCCGTCCTGCAATTCGCGCAGTGGGTCTTGGCCGGCGCAGATGACGATGTTGTCCACCGCCAGCACCTGGGGCTCGCCCTCGGCACCGATGCGGATGTGCAGGCCTTCATCGTCGATCTTCAGGTACTCGACGCTGTTGAGCATCTGCACCTGTTTGTTCTTCAAACCGGTGCGGTGGATCCAACCGGTGGTCTTGCCCAGGCCGTCACCGACCTTGGAGGTCTTGCGTTGCAGCAGGAACACCTCACGCGCCGGAGCATGCACCTGGGCTTTGATCCCCGCCACGCCGCCACGGGCTTGCAGTTGGGTGTCGATGCCCCACTCCTTCCAGAACGCTTCGCGGTCCAGGCTTGTGGACACGCCCTGGTGCACAAGGAATTCCGACACGTCGAAACCGATACCGCCCGCGCCGATCACCGCGACGCGCTTGCCCACGGGCTTGCGTTCGAGGATCACATCCAGGTAGCTCAGCACCTTGGCGTTGTCGACGCCTGGAATCGCCGGGGTACGCGGTGCGATACCGGTGGCCAGGATGATCTCGTCGTAACCGCCTGCTGTCAGTTGCGCCACATCAACGCGGGTGTTGAGGCACAGCTCGACGTGAGTGGTCTGCAATTTGCGCTTGAAGTAGCGCAGGGTTTCGAAGAACTCTTCTTTGCCCGGTACACGTTTGGCAATGTTGAACTGGCCCCCGATTTCACTGGCGGAATCGAACAGGGTCACTTGATGTCCGCGCTCTGCCGCCACAGTGGCCGCCGCCAAGCCCGCAGGGCCGGCACCCACCACGGCAATCTTCTTGATCTGTTTGACGGGCAGGTAATTGAGTTCAGTCTCGTAGCACGCTCGAGGGTTGACCAGGCAGGTCGTCAACTTGCCGCCGAAGGTGTGGTCCAGACAGGCCTGGTTGCAGCCGATGCAGGTGTTGATCTCATCGGCGCGCCCGGCGGCGGCCTTGTTGACGAAGTCCGGATCGGCCAGGAATGGGCGAGCCATGGACACCATATCGGCATCGCCCTCAGCGAGGATCTGCTCGGCGATCTCCGGGGTGTTGATACGGTTGGTGGTGATCAGCGGAATCTGCACCGCACCGCGCAACTTGGCGGTGACTTTGCTGAACGCACCACGGGGCACCTTGGTGGCGATAGTCGGGATGCGTGCTTCGTGCCAGCCAATCCCGGTGTTGATAAGGGTCGCACCGGCGCCCTCGATGGCCTTGGCCAGTTGCACGATTTCTTCCCAGGTGCTGCCGCCTTCCACCAGGTCGAGCATCGACAGACGGAAGATAATGATGAAGTTCGGGCCCACGGCTTCACGCACACGGCGCACGATTTCTACGGCCAGGCGCATACGGTTTTCGTAGCTACCGCCCCAGCGGTCGGTGCGATGATTGGTGTGAGCTGCCAGGAATTGGTTAATGAAGTAGCCTTCGGACCCCATGATTTCCACGCCGTCGTACTCGGCGACCTGGGCCAGCAACGAGCAGGTGACGAAATCCTGGATCTGCTTTTCGATGCCCTCTTCGTCCAGCTCCTTGGGTTTGAACGGGTTGATCGGCGCCTGGATCGCACTGGGCGCAACCTGCTTGGGGCTGTAGGCATACCGGCCGGAATGGAGGATCTGCATGCAAATCTTGCCGCCCGCTTCGTGCACGGCCTTGGTCACGATCTTGTGCTTTTGTGCTTCTTCGTCGGTGGTCAGCTTGGCCGCACCGGCATACACACCGCCCTCGTCATTCGGGCCGATGCCGCCGGTGACCATCAGGCCGACGCCGCCCAGGGCGCGCTCGGCAAAGTAGGCCGCCATGCGCTCGAAACCGCCGGGCTTTTCTTCCAGGCCGGTGTGCATCGACCCCATCAGGGTACGGTTGCGCAAGGTGGTAAAACCCAGGTCCAACGGGGCCAGCAGGTGCGGGTAGGCAACAGCGGTCATGGTCAAGCTCCACAACGGATCATCACGGGACGTGGAAGGCTCGAATGGCCTGCCATCGGTTTATGTCCCACAGACTAAGAGGCGGTGGACAACGGCTCAATGACTGAAACTGACAAGTTATTGATCCAAATGCACAGCCCCCCTTGGCAAGCCGGCCCATGGGCCCTACCCTAGTCGGCGAACCCTGCACACGGTCTGTTGTCTGTTCCCCCATGCGTAAACTTCTAGCTTTTACCGTCACCATGGCCCTGGTTGCCGCCGTCGCCGCGTATCTGGTCTGGACCCAGGAGCGCCCCGTGGCGCATTACCTGTCGGACCTGCGTATTACCCTTGCCGTCAACGAAGGCCTGCCTGCCGACCGTGGCAACTTGCTGGGCATCCAGCCAGAGCTGTTCCCCGCCGACTACCAGAGCCTGGAACGCCTGCACCTGAAGCTTGCGGCCTACCTGCAAAACGCCCGCGACCAGGGGCTGATCAACGACAAGACCATCGTGGTGCTACCTGAGCACATCGGTACCTGGCTGATGCTGACCGGCGAAAAGAACGAGGTGTACCAGGCTCTCCACGCTAAAGATGCGATGAACTGGCTGTCGGTCAGCAACCCGCTGCTGTTCGCCCGCGCCTGGATCAGCGCCACTGGCGACAACCGCACCGACGATGCCTACCTGCGCATGAAAGCCGACGGCATGGCACGGGATTACCAAGTGCTGTTCGGTGGCCTCGCCAAGGAGTTCGGCGTCACGCTGGTGGCGGGCTCCATCACCCTGCCCAACCCAAGTGTCAGCCAAGGCCAGCTGCACGTCGGCCATGGTGCCTTGTATAACGCCAGCGTGGTGTTTGCCGCCGATGGCTTGCCGATCGGCGATCCGCAGCGCCAGCTCTACCC
The DNA here is from genome assembly GCF_054668895.1 of Pseudomonas sp. H3_E07. Classification (NCBI taxonomy): domain Bacteria; kingdom Pseudomonadati; phylum Pseudomonadota; class Gammaproteobacteria; order Pseudomonadales; family Pseudomonadaceae; genus Pseudomonas; species Pseudomonas sp. H3_E07. The sequence goes on along the minus strand of NZ_CP162795.1, from coordinate 5,068,627 downwards.
GATCTACGATGAACGCGGTTTTATCGAGCCCGGTGATGAAAACGTCGTCAGCGTGGTCGACACGCCGGCTGGTCGACTGGGTGTACTGGTAGGCAGCGACAGCTGGTACCCGGACAACTACCGCAAACTCAACGAACAAGGCGCGCAATTGATCGCGGTACCGGCCTTCGTGCTTGGCCGTGATACCTGGGACCGTCCTTGGCGTGGATTCAAAAGCGTGTCCACCCCGACAGAAATCAGCCTCAAGCCCGAAGAACTCAGCGAGGGCGAGGCTTGGCGCCGTCTTACATTGATCAGCCAGCCCCCCATCAGCCAGGCCAGCGCCGGCATGAGCGTGTTCCTGCGCGGCCAGTTCTGGGACCTGGGCACTGCCGGGCACAGCTTTCTCAGCAGCAACGGGCAAGTCAGCGCCGATGGCGAAGCCCGTGGCGCGCGCTTGTTGAATATCTGGCTGTGAAGCCCGTACGGCTGGGGGATTTGTCGGTGGGCTTCGTGCACGCCCTGGCCGACGCCATCCACAGCCACGGCCTGGACCCGCAGCCACTGCTGCTGCAATACGGCCTCGACCCGGCGCGCCTGGCCGAGGCCGGTGCACGATTGTCGATCCCGCGCTACATGCGTCTTGGCCATGCCGCTATCCAACTCACCGGCGACCCGGGCCTGGGTCTGCGCATGGGCCAGCTCAGCCGCTTGAGCCAAGGCGGGTTGGCGGGCGTGACCGCCGCTCAAGCCCCCAACGTGCGCGAAGCTGCGCGCGCGCTCACCCGCTTCGAAGCGCTGTACGGCTCCAATTATCGCGGGCAGTCGAGCTTTGTCGAAGATGCCGAAGGCGCCTGGCTGCGCTTCTATTCCATCAGCCCCTACAACGCCTACAACCGCTTTGTGGTGGACTCGATCATCGCCGGCTGGCTGCACCAGTTGTCGAGCCTGGCCCAGCAACCGGTGGAGGCGCAGCGCATCGACATCGAATTTGAAGCACCGGAGTACAACGATCAATACAGCGTGCTGGGCGACGTCCACTTCGGTGCCGAGGCCAACCAGTTGCGCCTCAACCAGCAGACCCTGGCTTTGCGCAACCCGCAGCACTGCCCGAGTACCTGGAACCTGTTGTTACAACTTTGTGAGCGAGAGTTGGAGCAATTGACGCGCACCCGCAGCCTGCGCGAGCGCATTACCCGGTTGCTCGGGCCTATGCTCAATGGCGGCCGGGAACCCGACCTGGAAGAAGTGGCGGCACGCTTGAAGCTGCCCACCTGGACGCTGCGCCGCAAACTGGCCGACGAAGGCACTCAGTTCCGCGCGATTCTCAACGACACCCGCCGCGACCTGGCCATGACCTACATTCGCGATACGGAACTGGCATTCGGCGAGATCGCCTACTTGCTCGGTTTTGCCTCGGCCCAGGCGTTTCAACGGGCCTTCAGGCGGTGGAACAACCAGACCCCAGGGGAATTTCGCCGCAGTCAGCGGCATTCCGCCTGAAGTCGGTCTTACAGCTCAGTGGCATCGTCAGCCGGTTCCAGCGGGTCCAACTCAATCGCGTGGTACTCGAGCAGTTCTTCCTGGTAATCGTCCATGGTGGACTCCTTTTTGAGTTAAGAGTGGCTGCAGATAAATGACCTGCATCACCAGCCTAAAGTGCCGTGATGACTAAAAAATGTCGACGTCATGACGTTCCTGCACTCAAGGATTAAACGTAGCAGCGCCATATGGATTTAGCACTTGGCCTTAGAGGAACTATTGCAATCATTGCAATTGCAATCATATGTAGGTTTCCGTTAAGGTAATGACATTCGTCGCCAGGTGATCCTCTCCATGACCGCCGCTACCGCACACGCCGCGCAGCTCTGCATCAACGCCTTGAGCACAGCCGCCCCCACCCGCCACTCACCGCTGTACACCGTCATCAACATGGCCAATACCCTTGAACTCAGCCGCCAGGCCTGGGTGATCCGCGGCCAGTCAAGCTCCCGGCGCATGGGTAACTGGCCTGGCTGGTTCGCCCGTAATACCACCGAAAAACCTTTGCTGTACCTGCACAGTGCGCAATCGTCCGCGCAACTGAGTGCGCTGTCGGACGTCACCCAACAGCGCGGCATTCTGTGCAACGACATTGAAAACCAGCCCTCCCGCTGGCCCAAGGGTGCGCAACCTTCCTTACCGTTGTGGCTGGCCACCCACCCGTGCTGTACGCCGTATGACCCGGCCTCGGGCGAAGAGGCCCGTGCGATTGTGCTGGCGGCGTTGCGTAGCCTGTATGTCGACGGCAAGCCCGGGTTCTATTACCTGGCCCTGCATGATCATGAAGGCGCAACGCCCCTGAGCGAGCAGGACCGTGAAGCCGTACTCGAGGGCATGTACCCGCTGCAGCAGGACACGCGGGGGGATGTGCGATTGCTCGGCGCAGGCCGGGCGCTTGCAGAGGTGGTGCAGGCCAAGCGCTTATTGGCACAGGACTGGAACATCACCGCGCAACTGTGGAGCTGCCCCAGCTACACACGACTGGCCCGCGAAGCTGCTGCGGTTGAACGCTGGAATCGCCTGCACCCCGGAGTGCCCAAGCGCAGCTGTCATTTGCGCAATTGTCTGGCCGGAAGTGCAGCACCGGTGATTGCGGTGACCGGCTATCCGCAAGCGATTGTCGACCAGTTAGGGGCACACGTGGATGCGCGGTTCGTAGCGTTGGGCGCGGGCTCGGTGCAGGCGTCGGCGCCGAGTCGGTATTGGATTGTGGTGGCTGCGCTCAGGGCGTTGGCGGATGAAGGGTGCATCGATGCACTGCAAGTGGAGGCAGCGATGAATCGCTATGCATTGGTATACGATGGACTGTAGGCGCGGGCTTGCCGGCGCCTACAAGGTTTTGTCGAGGGCCTTCAGACTTTGCGGCGGCTGCGGGTCTGGGCGCCCGCCTCCATCGCCAGCCCGGCGGTGCGCTCCAGCGCGTCGGCGAAAGCCTGGCGCTGCTCAGGCTCGATCTGTGACAGGAACAGCTCATCCACCGTGCTTTCGTAGATCTTCCACATCTTTTTACGCAGCTCCCGGCCCGACCCGGTGATCGAGGCAAATGCCGCACGGCCGTCGCCGTCGGAGCGGGAGCGCACCACTAGGCCGTCCTTTTCCAGGCGGTCGACCAAGCGCGTGAGGTTGTAGCGCTCGATGGCCAGCACATCAGCCAATTCGTGCATGCGGCGAGTACCGTCGGGGCCGCTTTCCAGGCCCCATAACGCGTCATACCAGGCATAGGGCGGCAGGTCCGCCTCTGCCAGGCGCCGCTCGATCTCGCGGATGACCGTCCTGTGGGCCCTGACAAACCGAAACCAGACATCAGGCTCTTTCGACGACATGCAACACCATCCGGGCAATTTCAAGAAGGTTGCAATAGTAGCTCATCCCGCGCTAGATTCGGCCATGTAGTTGCAATTGCAATTACATTTGCCGGCACTCCCACAAGGAGCACGCCGCTTGAAATCCGCCTACCCTGGAGCCTCACATGACCCCGAACAACGCAGTCAGACGCGACGACGATCCACAGGAAACCCGCGAGTGGCTGGAGTCCATCGAATCGGTGCTGTCCACCGAAGGCCGCCCGCGCGCCCACTACCTGATCGATCAGTTGCTGGATTTCGACGTGGCGCGGCATGGCGATTTCTACGGGCGGGTGACCACGCCCTACGTCAATACAATCCCGGTGGACCGTCAGTTGCCCTACCCCGGCAACGTCGTTATCGAGCGGCGTACCAACGCGTTTATCCGCTGGAACGCCATGGCGATGGTGTTGCGTGCAGGCAAACACTCGGGGGTCGGTGGGCACATCGCGACCTATGCGTCAGCCGCAGTACTTTACGACGTAGGCTTCGATCACTTCTTTCGTGGCCGCACCGACAGCTTTGATGGCGACCTGGTGTATATCCAAGGCCACTCTTCCCCCGGCATTTATGGTCGCGCCTACCTGGAAGGCCGCATCAGCGAAGCGCAACTCGACAACTTCCGCCGCGAGGCCGGTGGCGACGGTATTTCCTCCTACCCACACCCAAGGCTGATGCCGGACTTCTGGCAATTCCCTACCGTGTCCATGGGCCTCGGCCCCATCACCGCCGCTTATCAGGCGCGCTTTATGCGCTACCTAGAATTGCGCGGCCTCAAACAGCACCAAGGGCGCAAGGTCTGGGCCTTCCTCGGTGATGGCGAAATGGACCAGCCGGAATCCCTGGCCGCCATTTCCCTGGCCGGGCGCGAGAAACTCGACAACCTGATCTTCGTGGTCAACTGCAACCTGCAACGCCTGGACGGCCCGGTGCGTGGTAATGCCAAGGTGATCCAGGAGTTCGAAAGCCTGTACCGCGCTGCCGGCTGGAACGTGATCAAAGTGATCTGGGGCAGTGGCTGGGACGCCCTGCTGGACAAAGACCAGAGCGGCCTGCTGCGCCAACGCATGATGGAATGCGTGGACGGCGACTATCAGAATTACAAGTCGCAGAACGGCGCCTATGTGCGCGAACACTTTTTCGGCAAATACCCGGAATTACTCGCACTGGTTGCGGACATGTCCGACGACGAAATCTGGAAACTCTCGCGGGGCGGGCATGACCCGGACAAGGTTTACAACGCCTATGCGGCGGCCGTGCGCCATAACGGCCAGCCCACCGTGATCCTGGCGAAAACCGTCAAGGGTTTTGGCATGGGTGAAGCAGGCGAAGGCCAGAACATCAATCACCAACTGAAGAAAATGGGCGCCGATGCGGTAAGAGCTTTCCGAGATCGCTTTGACCTGGACGTCGCGGACGATCAGCTCGCCGACATCCCCTACCTCAAGCCCGCCGCCGACAGCGAAGAAGCCCGCTACTTCGCCGCACGCCGCCAGGCCCTGGGCGGCTACGTACCTGCGCGCCACAGTGCGGTCGAGCCTTTGCAGATTCCCGAACTGGCCGCCTTCGCCACACAGCTCAAGGACACCGGCGAACGGGCGATTTCCACCACCATGGCCTTCGTGCGCATCCTCGGCACCCTGCTCAAGGACCCGCACCTGGGCAAACTGATCGTGCCCATCGTACCGGATGAGTCGCGCACCTTCGGTATGGAAAGCCTGTTCCGTCAGATCGGCATCCACTCCGCCGTAGGCCAGCTCTACACTCCACAGGACGCGGGGCAATTGAGCTACTACAAGGAAAGCAAGGACGGACAGATCATGCAGGAAGGCCTGAATGAATCCGGCGCCATTTCCTCGTGGATCGCGGCGAGTACGTCCTACAGCAACCACAGCCTGATGACCGTGCCGTTCTATATCTTCTATTCGATGTTCGGCTTCCAGCGGGTCGGCGACCTCGCCTGGGCAGCAGGCGATGCACGCGCGCGCGGCTTCCTGCTGGGGGCCACGGCCGGCCGCACCACGTTGATGGGCGAAGGCTTGCAGCATGACGATGGGCACAGCCATATCCTGTCGTCGGTGATCCCGTGCTGCGTGTCGTACGACCCGACGTTCGCCTACGAGTTGGCGGTGATCATTCGCGAGGGCATGCGGCGGATGTATGAGCAACAAGAGGACATTTACTACTACATCACTCTGCTCAACGAAAACTACCCGCACCCGGCGATGCCCGAAGGCGTGGAAGACGGCATTCTCAAGGGCATGTACCGGCTCAGTACCAGCCAGCAGGCCCAGGTGCAATTGATGGGCAGTGGCTCAATCCTGCGCGAAGTGATCGCGGCGGCTGAGCTGCTGCAGGAGGACTTCGGCGTGCACAGTAATGTGTGGAGCACAACCAGCCTCACCGAATTGCGCCGTGACGGTCATACAGTGGAGCGCTGGAACCTGCTGCACCCGCAGAGCGAGCCAAGGGTGAGCTACGTGGAGCAATGCCTGGCCGGTGAAACGGGGCCGGTGGTGGTGGCGACGGACTACATGAAGCTGTTCGCCGATCAGATCCGACCTTTCGTACCCGGCCGGCGCTTTGTGGCGCTGGGCACGGACGGCTTCGGGCAATCGGATACCCGTGAAACCTTGCGGGCGTTCTTCGAAGTGGACCGGCATTTCATCGTGCTGGCGGCCTTGAAGGCCTTGGCGGATGACGGCGTGATCGGACGCGAGAAAGTCAGTGAAGCCATCAGCCGCTACGGGATCAACGTCGACAAGGCCAACCCCGTAGCGGTCTAAGTTACTGCGACGGCGCCGGTAGGAGCGGAATCGCTTCTGTCGGCGGTGGCAGGTCCGGGTTGCTGGTGGCTGGAGCGGGCTCTGCCTGCGGCGCAATTGGCGCGGACTCGGCAGGTGGAGCGACAGGCTGGGAGACCGCAGGCTCTTCCTTCGGCGGCTCAACCTTCTCGGCAGCCGGAGCTGCCTTGGGTTCCGGCACCCCCAACTCGGCTTTCGGCTGCTCGGGAATATGCTCGGCCTTCTTCACTTCCTGCGGTAGGAACACATCCACCAGCGCAAAGTAACGCTCGTAGAACTTCGGCGCGGACACGGTCTCGCTCGCTACTTTCACCATGGAGTCATCGGTGGAACCGATCGGCATCGACACCGAGCCCAGCACGCCCACACCCAGGCTCGCGGAGTTGTTGACCTTCTTCAGCGCGTAGCGATCCTGCAAGGCGTTGGCGAACATCGTCGAATGGTTGGTGCCTTTGCCATCATCGGCACATACCACGTTGAAGCTGATCTGCAGATGGGTCTCGCCGGTCTGCTGGAAGCTCTTGTTACCCACCACCAGTTTCGGATCGCTGCTGGTGATGATGTAGCCCTGGCTCAGCAAGGCGCGTCGCGCGGCTTCGCACGCGGCGACGTCAGTGACGGGGTAATCCCGGGAAAACGTACCGGAGTCGTCGAAATTCTCATGTTCATAAATGGCGGTCTTGGGTGACGAGCAGCCCGCGGCGCCCGCCAGCACCAGCGCCAGCCCGAGGCTACGCAAGTGAAATGATGTCGACATTGAAAATCCTGAGGAAAACAGTCCGGGCGGTATTGTGCAACAGAACGCTGCCTTGGCGCGCGCATTCCTGTCGGTAAAACGTCACAGCCTTACACGACGCCACCTGTAGGAAACAGCCCTGCGCACATATGATCAATAAACACGCGCAGTTTGGCCGAGGCGTGGCGACTTGATGGCCAGAGCATCCAGAAACTGCCGCGATGCTCCAGGTAATCATCCAGCACCCTCTGCAGACGCCCTTCGGCGACAGCCTGGTTGACCATATAGTCCGGCAGGCAAGCAATGCCCAAGCCTTCGTGCACGACATGGTTGAGGGACTCGATGGTGGTGCTGACGAACGGCCCACGCAAGATGGACTCGGGGGCGCCCGGTGCTCGCCGCAAAGGCCAGGGCTCCAGCTTGCCGGTCGCGCAGAACTTGTGGCGCAGGCAGGCATGGTCGCTCAGGTGCTGCGGCTGTTGCGGGGTGCCATATTCGCGAAAATAACCCGGCGTACCCACCAGCACCAACTGGTAATGCCCCAGATGACGGGCCATCAGCCGCGAATCTTCCGGCTTGCCGGTACGAATCACCGCGTCGAACCCTTCTTCGATCACATCCACCATGCGGTCGGAAAAATCCACATCCAACTCGATGTCCGGGTAGGCGCGCATGAAGTCGCTGAGGACCGGCATCAGCAAGCCGCGCACTTGCGGCACGCTGATACGCAACTTGCCCCGAGGGGTTGCGCTGGCGTCGCTCAGTTCTTGCTCGGCAGCTTCGACCTCGGCCAGGATGCGCCGCGAACGCTCAAGGAACAGCGCGCCTTCGCTGGTCAAAGTGATGCTGCGGGTGCTGCGATGAAACAACCGCACACCCAGGCGCTCTTCCATCCGCGCGATGCTTTTGCCCACGGCCGACGACGAGACGCCCAGCACCCGCCCGGCGGCGGTGAAGCTACGGGTCTCCGCCACCTGCACGAATACGGAAAGACTGCCCAGACTGTCCATGGAAGGGTCCTTGATGATTACGGACGTTTAAGTCCGATAAGTCCGGAACCTTAGCCTGTTTTTCCGCTGACCACAGCCCCTTACCCTGCCTGCTTACCCTTTTGCATGGATAGAGCGCGATGACCTCCCTTACCGACCCCGCAGTGACAGACCGGCGGGACACCTTGCCGTTGAGCGGCTTACTGGCCTTGGCCAGCGCGGGTTTTATCACCATCCTCACCGAAGCCATGCCCGCCGGGCTCCTGCCGCAAATAGGCGAAGGGCTGGGCGTATCACCCGCTTTAGTCGGTCAAATGGTCACGGTGTATGCCCTGGGGTCACTGCTGGCAGCCATTCCACTGACGCTGCTGACCCGTGGCTGGCGACGACGCCCCTTGTTGCTGTTAGCCATTGGCGGCTTCGCCTTGGTCAACAGCGTGACCGCCCTTTCCAGTCATTACGGGTTGACCCTGGTGGCGCGCTTTTTAGCCGGTGTATGGGCCGGACTGCTGTGGGCGCTGCTGGCCGGTTATGCCAGCCGGATGGTTGCGCCACACCTGCAAGGCCGGGCAATTGCGGTGGCAATGCTTGGCGCACCGCTGGCGCTGTCGTTGGGTGTACCAGCAGGCACCTTCCTCGGGGCCGCTGTTGGCTGGCGCCTGAGCTTTGCGATCATGACTGGACTGACACTGGTGCTACTGGCATGGGCGCGCTGGCAACTCCCGGACTTTGCGGGCGAGCCGGCAGGAAAACGCCTGGGATTGCATCAAGTGCTGACCTTGCCGGGGATTCGTCCGGTGCTGTGGGTGACCTTCACCTATGTACTGGCCCACAACATTCTCTACACCTACATCGCACCGCTGCTGGTGCCGGCAGGGATTGCTGCCGACATTGATCAGGTGCTGCTGGTGTTCGGCCTTGCAGCGTTGTTGAGCATTTGGATGGCCGGTGTGCTGATTGATCGATGGCTGCGCGTACTGCTGCTGATCAGTTGCACGATGTTTGGCCTGATCGCCTTGGCGCTGGCGTTCTGGATCAACCTGCCAGCGGTCATCTACGTCGCCGTGGCATTATGGGGCCTGGCGTTCGGCGGGTTACCTGCCTTGCTGCAAACGGCACTGGCCCAATCGGCGGGCGAGTCGGCCGATGCCGCGCAATCGATGCTGGTGACCGTCTGGAACCTGGGCATCGCAGGCGGCGGCCTGGTAGGTGGCGTGTTACTCCAGGGCTGGGGGGCCTGCGCATTTGCCTGGGCCGTTGTATTGCTGATGCTACTGGCTCTGGCCGGCGGATTACAGACAGCGCCCCAACAACTGGCCCGGCCACCCTTCAAGATCGAACGTTGAAATACGCTGATACCCGCAAGCCTCATAAAAACGCACCAGGTCACCCGTGCCGCCGGCGTAGCAATCCACGCGCAGGCGCCCCACCCCGGCAGCGTGGGCCCGCTCATCGGCGAAGGCCAACAGATGCCGGCCCAACCCACGCGCACGCGCATCACGTGCGGCAATCAGCAATCGCACATAGACCTCCGGCCCGGACGCTGGCGGCACGTAAGGCATGGGTTCGCCCAGCACAAGTGCCGCCAGGACCCGCCCCTCGGGAGCCTCGACCACCCACGCATCCGGCATCGCACACGCTTCTGTGACTTGCGCCACTCGCCGGGGCAATGCCGACCAAGGCTCGGTGCCCCATTGGACGGTATTCCCTATCCCTACAAACCAGGCAATCACCTCGTCAAACACTTGCAGCACTGCCGGGGCGTCCGCTGCGCTGGCGCGACGGATTATCCAGTCCTCTCTTCCATGAATAGACACGCTTGAAACTCCCTGATCGGCGATAACGTACGCGCAGTCTAGCGCACATAAAAAAACCCCCGGTCTTTTCAGGCCGGGGGCTTCTCTTTCAAACCGCCATCAGAACTTCTTGATGTCAGCCTTGGTTTCCAACTGCTTGCGGTAAGCCGCGAAGTCCTGCTGACCGACACGGGAGGCGAGGAAACGGCGATATTGCGCCTTTTCTTCGTCCGTTGGGGCAGCGGCTTCATTGACGCCGTTCAAGCGCACGATCACCAGGCTACCATCCGCCAGAGTCACCGTGGTGAAGGTCGGCTTGTCCTTGGTCGCAGGCTTGGGCATGCGGAACAGGGCTTGCAGCACGGCAGGATCGATCGCTTCCTGGCTACGGGTAGCCGCTTCAGTGACCTTCCATGCCTGGCCGTCGACCGGCTGGTTCAGTGGAGTCTTGCCATCACGCAGGCTGGCGATGAGTTCGTCAGCATGAGCTTTGGCAGCCGCGCTGGCGCGCTCCTTGGCCATCTGCGTACGGATCGCCGCACTGACGCTTTCCAGCGGCAGTTGCGAAGGTTTCAGGTGCTCTTTGGCACGCAGTACGATGATGGTTTCCGGATCCAGTTCGATGGCGGTGCTGTTGGCACCTTCATCCAACACTTCCGGGCTGAACGCAGCGGTGACCACGGCACGGTTGGCCGCAACACCTTCGCCACCTTCACGGCCAAACGGCGCGGAGGTGTGCACGGTCAGTTTCAGGTCGGACGCCGGCTGGGCCAGGTCGGAAGCTTCGAACGCCGCATCTTCCAATTGCTTGGTCGCTTCAACAAAACGCTGCTCAACCTGTTGGGTCTTCAGCTCCTTGGTCAGCTTGTCTTTAAGGCTAGCGAACGTCGGCACTTGCGGTGCCTCAACGCCCAACAGCTTGATCAAGTGCCAACCGAAAGTGCTGCGTACCGGTGCCGAGACCTGGTCCTTGTTCAACGCGTACAAGGCGGTTTCGAAGTCTGGATCGTAGACGCCAGGGCCAGCAAAACCGAGGTCGCCGCCAATGTTGGCCGAACCAGGATCCTGGGAAAACTCCTTGGCCAGGGCTTCGAATTTTTCACCTTTGGCCAGGCGCGCCTGGATTTCTTCGATCTTCGCCTTGGCTTGCGCGTCGGTGACCTTGTCGTTGACTTCAATCAGGATGTGCGCCGCACGACGCTGTTCAGCGAGGTTGGCGGTTTCTTTCTGATAGGCCGCCTGCAGCTCTTCGTCCTTCACGCTGACCTGGTCGAAGAAGGAAGACTTCTTCAGTTCCAGGTAGTCGATGACCACCTGGTCCGGGGTCATAAATTCTTTGGCGTGCTGGTCGTAGTAAGCCTTGACCTCGTCGTCGGTGAGTTTCACCGCGGCAGGGTTGGCCTTGATGTTGACGGTGGCGAAGTCGCGAGTCTGTTTTTCCAGACGCGCGAATGCCAGCACTTCGGAATCGGTGACGAAACCGCTGCCGGCAATACCTGCGCGAACCTGGCCGATTAGCATTTCCTGGGTCAGCATCTGACGGAATTGCATACGGCTGTAGCCCAGTTGACGGATCACCTGGTCAAAGCGTTCGGCGCTGAACTTGCCGTCCACCTGGAATTCCGGCGTCTGCAGGATCACTTGGTCCAGTGCAGCTTCAGAGAAGCCAAACTTGGAGTCGGCAGCACCTTGCAGCAATAGCTTGCGATCGATCAGCCCCTTGAGGGCCGCTTCGCGCAGCAGTTTTTCGTCCAGCAGGGAGGCATCGAAATCCTTGCCCAGCTGTTGCATCAGCTGACGACGTTGCATGTCGACGGCCTGGCTCAGCTCGGTCTGGGTGATTTCTTCACCGTTGACCTTGGCCACGTCCTGCTTACTGTTACCCGAAGCCTGGAAAATGGCCTCGATACCGGTGAACGCCATCAATGCGACGATGATCCCGATAATGGTCTTGGCAATCCAGCCTTGTGAATTGTCCCTGATATTTTGCAGCATGCGTCCCCCAGAAACGGTTGAACTTCAATAATAGGCAACCGTGGAGCGTGGGTAGAGTACGGATATAAGAAAGGCGCATCCAAGGATGCGCCTTCTCGCAACTGGCGGAGCGGACGGGGGCTTTGGTTCTCCCCCGGCTTGGCGACCCGATGCATACATGGGTCTGCTGCCGCTCCGCTCCCAGGTTGAACCTACGTTCAACCCGGGTAGGTAAGGCTGGATCGAAGCTTAGTTAACAGCTTCTTTCAGGGCTTTACCGGCTTTGAAACCTGGTTTCTTGGCAGCAGCGATTTGCAGTGCTTTGCCAGTCTGTGGGTTACGGCCAGTGCGAGCTGGACGGTCAGTCACAGAGAAAGTACCGAAGCCTACCAGTACCACGGAGTCGCCGGCCTTCAGAGCGCCAGTGACGGATTCGATTACTGCATCCAGCGCACGGCCAGCAGCAGCTTTCGGGATATCAGCGGATGCAGCGATAGCATCAATCAGTTCCGACTTGTTCACTCTAAGTCCCCTTATATATCTATTGAGTATGATTCTAAGTTTTTTGATGAAAGCAAAAACCAGTGCTGAATGGCCTACAGACACTTAAGAGCCGCTTTATAACAAGGGCTCTAAAATGCTGTCAAGGAAGCTCCCAGGCTTTAACACATTAATGCGTGCTAATTCTTTCCTTGGAATCAGACTCGCGTTTTTCGTCCTTAGCAACTATCTCCGGAGCCACATCCGGCAAGGGCTCCGGCGCGTATTGCAGCGCAATTTGCAGGACCTCGTCAATCCATTTAACGGGTTTAATCTGCAGATCCTGCTTGATATTGTCAGGAATTTCCTTCAAGTCGCGAACATTCTCTTCAGGAATGATCACCGTCTTGATACCACCCCGGTGTGCGGCAAGCAATTTCTCTTTCAGACCACCGATGGCCAATACCTGGCCGCGCAAGGTGATTTCCCCGGTCATGGCGACATCGGCACGCACCGGAATGCCAGTCAATGCCGACACCAGGGCCGTGCACATGCCTACGCCAGCGCTAGGGCCGTCTTTCGGGGTCGCCCCTTCCGGCATGTGGATGTGGGTGTCGTGCTTCTCGTGGAAGTCCAGGGGGATCCCCAGGCTCTTCGCGCGGCTGCGCACCACGGTCTGCGCGGCGGTGATGGATTCGACCATCACGTCACCCAGGGAACCGGTCTTGATCAGCTGGCCTTTGCCTGGGATCACCGCGGCTTCGATGGTCAGCAATTCGCCGCCCACCTGGGTCCACGCCAGGCCAGTCACCTGCCCTACCTGATCCTGCTGCTCAGCCAGGCCGTAGCGGAATTTCTTCACGCCCAGGAAGTGTTCCAGGGAGTCGGCCGTCACCTTCACCGAGAAGCGTTTTTCCAGTGCATGCTCTTTGACCGCCTTGCGGCAGATCTTCGCAATCTGGCGCTCCAGGCCCCGTACACCGGCCTCGCGGGTGTAGTAGCGCACGATGTCACGGATCGTCTCAACTTCGAACTCGATCTCGCCCTTCTTCAGGCCGTTAGCCGAAATCTGCTTGGGCGCAAGGTATTTGACGGCGATGTTGATCTTCTCGTCTTCGGTGTAACCCGGCAGACGAATCACTTCCATCCGGTCCAGCAACGCTGGCGGGATGTTCATGGAGTTGGAGGTGCACAGGAACATTACGTCGGACAGGTCGTAGTCGACCTCCAGGTAATGGTCGTTGAAGTTGTGATTCTGCTCGGGGTCGAGCACTTCGAGCAACGCCGACGCCGGATCGCCACGCATGTCGCTGCCCATTTTGTCGATTTCATCGAGCAGGAACAGCGGATTGCGCACGCCGACTTTCGTCATCTTTTGAATCAATCTTCCTGGCATCGAACCGATGTAAGTCCGGCGATGACCACGGATTTCCGCTTCATCACGCACACCGCCGAGGGCCATGCGCACGAATTTACGGTTGGTGGCGTTGGCAATGGACTCAGCCAAGGAGGTTTTACCCACGCCAGGCGGCCCGACCAGGCACAGCACCGGACCACGAATCTTCTTCACGCGCTTTTGCACGGCGAGGTATTCGAGGATGCGTTCTTTGACTTCTTCGAGGCCATAATGGTCGGCGTCGAGAATGTCTTCAGCCCGGGCCAGGTCCAGACGCACCTTGGTCTGGGCCTTCCACGGCACCTGCACCAGCCAGTCGATATAGGAGCGCACCACGGTGGCTTCGGCCGACATCGGCGACATCTGCTTGAGCTTGTTCAGCTCGGCAGTGGCTTTGGCCAGGGCATCTTTCGGCAGGCCAGCGGCATCGATGCGCTTTTTCAGCTCTTCGATTTCGTTGTGGCCTTCCTCGCTGTCGCCGAGCTCTTTCTGAATGGCCTTCATCTGCTCATTCAGGTAGTACTCGCGCTGGCTGCGCTCCATTTGTTTCTTCACGCGACCACGGATGCGCTTCTCGACCTGCAACAGGTCGATTTCGGCATCCAGCAGCGCCAGCACGTGCTCAACACGCGCCGACAGATCAATGATTTCGAGAATGTCTTGCTTCTGCTCGATTTTCAGCGCCATGTGCGCCGCCATGGTGTCGACCAGGCGGCTTGGCTCATCGATGCTGTTGAGGGACGACAGGACTTCAGCCGGGACTTTCTTGCCCAACTGCACATACTGCTCGAATTGCGAGAGCAGGCTGCGTACAAACACTTCTGACTCGCGCTCAGGGGCCTCGACTTCGTCGATCAGCGCCACTTCAGCGCGCAGGTGGCCATCCACCTCCATGAAGCGCTCAACCGCACCACGCTGCTCACCTTCCACCAGCACCTTGACGGTGCCATCAGGCAGCTTGAGCAATTGCAGCACGGTAGCAATGGTACCAACGCGATACAGGGCGTCTTCGCCTGGATCATCATCAGCAGGATTCTTCTGGGCCAACAGCAGGATCTGCTTGTCGCCCGTCATCGCGGCCTCGAGGGCTTCGATAGACTTCTCGCGCCCCACGAACAGCGGGATAACCATGTGCGGATAGACGACGACATCACGCAACGGCAGGAGAGGCAATTCGATGGTGGTCTTCATGATTTCGCCTCTATGACAGATGAAAAATAAGCTTGAAGCCAAGATGGGGGCTGCATGCAAAAAAAACAAGCTTATTGCCAGCAGTTAAACGCAGTAAACGCTTCGGGGCAAAAAACGTTGTAAAAACAAAGGGGCCCCTGAAGGCCCCTTGTTTATACCGAAACTGCGAGACGCTTACGCGTCGGGCGCAGCCTTGGCAGCCGGCTCACTGTTTTCGTAGATATACAGTGGCTTGGACTTACCTTCTATGACGCTTTCGTCGATCACCACTTTACTCACCTCGGACTGCGAGGGGATTTCGTACATGGTGTCGAGCAACACGCCTTCCAGAATCGAACGCAGGCCACGTGCACCGGTCTTGCGCTCCAGTGCCCGCTTGGCCACCGATTTAAGAGCGTCAGTACGGAACTCAAGGTCTACACCCTCCATCTCGAACAGCTTGGCGTATTGCTTGGTCAAGGCGTTTTTCGGCTCGGTGAGGATCTGAATCAGAGCAGCCTCATCCAGCTCGTCCAACGTGGCCAGGACCGGCAGACGACCCACGAACTCCGGGATCAAACCGAACTTGACCAGATCGTCGGGCTCGACCTCACGCAGGGATTCGCCAACCTTCTTGCCTTCTTCCTTGCTGCGGACTTCGGCACTGAAACCGATGCCGCCGCGAGTCGAACGCTGCTGGATGACTTTTTCCAGACCGGAGAACGCACCACCACAGATAAACAGGATGTTGCGCGTATCGACCTGAAGGAATTCCTGCTGCGGGTGCTTGCGACCACCTTGTGGTGGTACGGAAGCGACCGTGCCTTCGATCAGTTTCAACAGGGCCTGCTGCACGCCTTCACCGGAAACGTCCCGGGTGATCGACGGGTTGTCCGACTTGCGCGAAATCTTGTCGATTTCGTCGATGTAGACAATACCCATCTGGGCTTTCTCTACGTCGTAGTCGCACTTCTGCAGCAACTTCTGAATGATGTTCTCGACATCTTCGCCCACGTAGCCAGCCTCGGTGAGGGTGGTGGCGTCGGCGATCGTGAACGGAACGTTCAGCAGGCGAGCGAGGGTTTCTGCAAGCAGGGTCTTACCCGAGCCTGTAGGACCGATCAGCAGGATGTTGCTCTTGCCGAGTTCAACTTCGTCGCCTTTCTTGTCACGCTGGTTCAAGCGCTTGTAGTGGTTGTACACCGCTACGGCCAGAACCTTCTTTGCACGCTCTTGACCAATCACGTACTGATCAAGGATGCCGCTGATTTCTTTAGGCGAAGGCAATTTATGCGCGCTGCTTTCGGCCTGGGCTTCCTGCACCTCCTCACGGATGATGTCATTGCACAGGTCGACGCACTCGTCGCAGATAAAGACCGAGGGGCCGGCAATCAATTTGCGTACTTCATGCTGGCTCTTGCCACAGAAGGAGCAATAGAGCAGCTTGCCGTTGTCCTCGCCGTTGCGGGTGTCAGTCATTCGTTCGATCCAAATCCGATAGGCTTGCAACACAAGATGAAGGCTTATGCGGGCTTTTTCAAGCCCGCCGGTGGTCGGACATGCCGACCAGCCCTATTTTGAGCGGCTTATATTAAGCGGGGCGCTGATTGATCACTGCGTCGATCAGGCCATAGGCTTGCGCGGCTTCGGCACTCATGAAGTTGTCGCGGTTGGTATCGCGCTCGATTTCTTCCAGGGTGCGCCCGCTGTGCTTGGCCATCAGCGTGTTGAGACGCTCACGAATAAACAGGATTTCCTTGGCATGGATTTCGATGTCCGACGCCTGGCCCTGGAAACCGCCCAGTGGCTGGTGAATCATCACGCGCGAGTTAGGCAGGCAGAAACGCTTGCCTTGGGCACCGGCGGTCAGCAGGAATGCGCCCATGCTGCAGGCTTGGCCAATGCAGGTGGTCGACACGTTCGGCTTGATGAACTGCATGGTGTCGTAGATCGACATGCCTGCGGTCACCGAACCGCCTGGGGAGTTGATGTAGAGATGGATGTCCTTGTCCGGGTTTTCCGCTTCAAGGAACAGCAGCTGCGCACAGATCAGGTTGGCCATGTAGTCCTCTACGGGGCCTACCAGAAAGATCACTCGCTCCTTAAGCAGGCGCGAGTAGATGTCGTAGGCGCGTTCGCCACGAGCGGACTGCTCGACAACCATCGGGACCAGGCCGCCAGCGGCCTGGATATCAGAGTTCTGCTGAATATAGGAATTACGGAACATGCTCTGCAGTTACTCCCAAATAGTCATGTCTTGAAAACGCATAAGCCAGCGCGAGGCTGGCTTATGGTTGAATTTCCAACGAGTTGGACAATCAGTCGGCTTGTGCTGCTTCCGCCGGTTTGACTGCTTCTTCGTAAGAGACCGCTTTATCGGTCACCTTAGCCTTCTGCAGAACAGTATCCACAACTTGTTCTTCCAGCACAACCGAACGCACTTCGTTCAGCTGCTGATCGTTCTTGTAGTACCAAGCCACGACCTGCTCAGGCTCCTGGTAGGCCGAAGCCATTTCCTGGATCATTTCGCGAACGCGGTCTTCGTCAGGCTTGAGGTCGAACTGCTTGACCACTTCAGCCACGATCAGGCCCAGCACGACGCGGCGCTTGGCTTGCTCTTCGAACAGTTCAGCGGGCAGCTGATCAGGCTTGATGTTGCCACCAAACTGCTGAACAGCCTGTACGCGCAGGCGATCCACTTCGTTGGACAGCAGGGCCTTAGGCACTTCGATCGCATTGGCGGCCAGCAGACCGTCCATGACCTGGTTCTTGACCTTGGACTTGATGGCCTGACGCAGCTCGCGCTCCATGTTCTTGCGAACTTCGGTGCGGAAGCCTTCGATGCCGGTTTCCTTGATGCCGAATTGAGCGAAGAACTCTTCGTTCAGCTCTGGCAGCTTAGGCTCGGAAACGCTGTTGACGGTCACGGTGAACTCGGCGGCTTTGCCAGCCAGGTCCAGGTTCTGGTAGTCAGCAGGGAACGTCAGGTTCAGAACGCGCTCTTCGCCGGCCTTGGCGCCAACCAGGCCGTCTTCGAAACCGGGGATCATGCGGTTGGAACCCAGCACCAGCTGAGTACCCTTGGCCGAGCCGCCAGCGAATACTTCGCCGTCAACCTTGCCAACGAAATCGATGTTCAGCTGGTCTTCGTTCTGGGCAGCACGGTCGGCCACTTCAAAACGGGTATTCTGCTTGCGCAGGATTTCCAGCATGTTGTCCAGGTCCGAATCAGCCACTTCGGCGCTCAGACGCTCGATTTCGATACCGTCGAAACCGGCCACTTCAAATTCAGGGAACACTTCGAACGTTGCAACGTATTCCAGGTCCTTGCCAGCTTCCAGGGACTTAGGTTCGATCGAAGGCGAACCCGCTGGGTTCAGCTTGTGCTCAACAACGGCTTCATAGAAAGAAGCCTGGATCACGTCACCTACAGCTTCCTGGCGCGCATCGGCACCAAAGCGGCGCTTGATTTCGCTCATTGGCACTTTGCCTGGACGGAAACCAGCGATCTTGGCCTTCTGGGCAGTCTGCTGCAGACGCTTGTTGACCGCAGTCTCGATACGCTCGGCCGGCACGGTGATGCTCAGGCGACGCTCGATAGCAGTAGTATTTTCAACAGAAACTTGCATGGATATTCCTCGTTGCACAGACGTTAGCCGGCCATTTCCGACCCCAATCAAGGGCATGCATTCTAGTGGGTCAAACTCAAGAAGTCACCCTACTGGAAATACGCCCGAAAACAGCCGGCAATTTATCGGTACGAAGGCACTGCTGCACCTCGCCCCGGTGACAAATACAACCCATCACGCCAGGGCTCTGCGCCGCCCCTTCTATATATAGAAGAAGTCGTCATGCATCTCCCTGACGGCCAACCCCGCAAACAGGGCTGGCAGGCAGCGCAGCATCATCGAGATACATAAATACGACGAAACGCCCTGCCGTCGCGCCTCATTACCTGCAGCCGCTGGATATTTCGAACCGCTGAAACCAAAAAAGGCGCCAGACTGTTAAATCTGGCGCCTTTCGAATATGGGGTGGACGAAGGGGATCGAACCCTCGACAACGGGAGTCACAATCCCGTGCTCTACCAACTGAGCTACGCCCACCATATTGCGTTAACAAAGAAACCAAACCACTTCTTTGTTGAGCCCTACCCTGCGTTTCGACAGGGCCAGGCTTTATTTGGTGCGGATGAAGAGACTCGAACTCTTACGCCTCGCGGCGCTGGAACCTAAATCCAGTGTGTCTACCAATTCCACCACATCCGCGCTTGAAGCTCTTAAAGCAAAGGCGCCAGACGATTAATCTGGCGCCTTTTAAAATATGGGGTGGACGAAGGGGATCGAACCCTCGACAACGGGAGTCACAATCCCGTGCTCTACCAACTGAGCTACGCCCACCATATAGCGCTACTTGTGCCAAAGCTGCCTAATGGCGCACCCGGCAGGACTCGAACCTGCGACCATCCGCTTAGAAGGCGGATGCTCTATCCAGCTGAGCTACGGGCGCCTTATTAATCTGTACTCTTGGAGGATTACAAACTAAGTGCTTCCAGCCTTACAGAACAACACGTTATTCTGCTCGACCTTCTTAACCAGTGCTAGGCTGTGCCCGACAAGTGCGACGAATAGTATAGACGCCCTCGAAACCCGTCAAATCTTTTTTGAAAAAAATTCATTTTATTTAAGGGGTTAGGGCAATTTGCAGACCAAGCGCCTTTGCCCTAACGTCCTGGCATGCGAGAATGCGCGCACTTTTCTTCCCCCTCTCGATGGTTAATCACGCGTAATGACTGCACAACTTATCGACGGCAAATCAATCGCCGCCAGCCTGCGCCAGCAGATCGCCAAACGAGTCACCGAGCGCAGCCAGCAAGGTCTGCGCACGCCGGGCCTCGCGGTGATCCTGGTCGGCAGCGATCCTGCCTCTCAGGTTTATGTCTCGCACAAGCGTAAAGACTGTGAAGAGGTCGGCTTTATTTCCAAGGCCTACGACTTGCCTTCCGAGACCACCCAGCAGGCCCTTACCGACCTGATCGACGGCCTCAACGACGACCCGAAGATCGATGGCATCCTGCTGCAACTGCCATTGCCCGAGCATTTGGACGCCTCCAAATTACTGGAGCGCATTCGGCCCGACAAAGACGTCGACGGTTTCCACCCTTATAACGTCGGCCGCCTGGCCCAGCGCATTCCGCTGCTGCGCCCGTGCACACCAAAAGGCATCATGACCCTGCTGGAAAGCACCGGTGTCGACCTGTATGGCCTCGATGCAGTAGTCGTCGGCGCCTCCAACATCGTCGGCCGCCCGATGGCAATGGAGCTGTTGCTGGCCGGCTGCACCGTGACCGTCACCCACCGCTTTACCAAAGACCTGGCAGGCCACGTCGGCCGCGCCGACCTGGTCGTGGTTGCCGCCGGCAAGCCCGGACTGGTCAAAGGTGAATGGATCAAGGAAGGTGCGATCGTTATCGACGTGGGCATCAACCGCCAGGATGACGGCAAGCTGGTGGGCGACGTGGTGTACGACACCGCCCTGCCCCGCGCTGGCTGGATCACCCCGGTACCCGGTGGTGTCGGCCCGATGACGCGCGCTTGCCTGCTGGAAAACACTCTGTACGCCGCAGAGACCCTGCACGCTTAATAACCAGCCGTACTGAAAAAGCCCTGCTTTATCGCAGGGCTTTTTATTGCCCGCAATAAATCCTGTTTTTTCTTAGTTTTTAAGAACTTTCATCGGGTTCTAGAAGAACATTCGACAGTTTCTGATCCATACTCCTAAAATGTAACGGCATTTATCAAAAAACCGTTCCCGAACGGTATTTCCTTACTTTTTAGCGAGTTCATCCGCGTGAAAATTCGTCTTTCTCTCGTCAGCCTATTATTTGCTTTCACAGGCACCTTTGCGCACGCCGCCGAAACCACCCAGGCCCCGCGTGACACGTCCAAACTGCAAATCGCTTCCGGCAGCGCCATGCTGGTGGACCTGCAAACCAACAAGGTCATCTATTCCAGCAACCCGGACGTGGTCGTCCCCATCGCCTCGGTGAGCAAGTTGATGACTGGTCTGGTGGTATTGGAAGCCAAGCAGAACATGGATGAATACATCGACATCAACATCAAGGACACGCCGGAAATGAAAGGTGTGTTTTCCCGCGTGAAGATCGGCAGCGAGATGCCGCGCAAAGAGATGCTGCTGATCGCGCTGATGTCCTCGGAAAACCGTGCCGCCGCCAGCCTGGCGCACCACTATCCGGGTGGTTACCCGGCATTTATCGCGGCGATGAATGCCAAAGCCAAGGCGTTGGGCATGACCAGCACCCATTACGTCGAGCCCACTGGCCTGTCGATCCACAACGTGTCCACTGCCCGTGACCTGAGCAAACTGCTCGCCGCCGCGCGTCACTACCCGTTGCTGAGCCAGTTGAGCACCACCAAGGAAAAGACCGTGTCGTTCCGCAAGCCCAACTACACCCTGGGCTTCTCCAACACAGACCACCTGATCAACCGCGCCAACTGGGACATCAAGTTGACCAAGACCGGCTTCACCAACCAAGCCGGCCACTGCCTGGTGCTGGTGACCAACATGGGCAACCGCCCGGTGTCGCTGGTAATCCTGGATGCCTTCGGCAAATTCACCCACTTTGCCGATGCCAGCCGTATCCGCAATTGGGTCGAGACCGGCAAGAGCGGTTCGGTGCCGGATGTGGCGCTGCGCTACAAGGCTGACAAGAACCTGAAGAATCGTCCCAACGCCGCCGAAGTACGCCGCTAACCGCAGCCAGCTTAATGCAGGAGCTGGCTTGTGTGGGAGCTGGCTTGCCTGCGCTAGCATCACCGCGGTGTAACTGAACCACCCCAGTGCCTGCATCGCGGGCAAGCCCGGCTCCCACAGGTTCCGGTGCACACATTGGCACCTCGGGGCTGGCTGTTACTTTTTCTCCGCCAACACCTTCAGCGCCTGCGCCGCCGCCCGCTCCTGACCGGCTTGAGCCGTCGCATTCGCCGAGTCCCGCCACCGTTGTGCATCCACATTGGCTGGCAATTGGCTCGGGCGCTGGGTGAGGATTGCCCAACTGCCGGCGCTTTTCCATTTGGACTCAAAGTCGCTGAAGCTCATCAACAGACGCCGATCCATTCCCGATCGCAGCAACACTGTGCTTTTTTGCTGGTTGAACCCCACCACGACCACATAGTGCGCATCCGACCACAACCCACCGCCAACCCGCGCCATCACCGGATATCCCGCCGCCACCTGGGCCAGCACTGCCGTCAGCTTGGCATCCAGCGGATACACCATCAGGCCGTACTCACGCGCCAACACCTGCATGTTGCGCTCCAGGTCCGCTTCGCCGCCCGGCAAATGCAGCGGTTTATCCAATAGCCCCGGTGTCATGACAATGCCTTGTTGCGACAGCATGCTGGCTAAAGACGTTGGACCGCCCTGATATGCCTCGCTGCGAAAAGTCGGCACGCCGGTGAGCTCGACACGCTCCGGCAGGCCCGCCAGTCTCGACGGGGTGGAGGAACACGCCGCAAGGCCCAGGGCACACGCGAGGAACAAGGATGTTTTAAGGTTCGACCGTAACCGCAATTTTCGACTCTCTTGATCAACTGCCGGTAAGGGGCCTGATCATAGCCCAATCACGTTTAAGTAGGCGCGGGCTTGCTCGCGAAAAACCTGAGGGTGCCGGGTCAATCCAGATAGCCCGCCTTACCGTTGACGTGTTTCACGCGCAAGCTCGTGCCTACAAAGGTCGTGGATATAGCAAAGAAGTTGGACAGACACGACCATTGGTCAATAGCAGGCAACCGTCAGGTAGCTAGACTGTCCATTGAGAAGACTGTGTGTGCCCCGAGGGGGCGAAAGGAGGCCCGAATGAGCCTTGCAACAACGATTGTCCTGTTGATCTGCGGTTGGCTGGCGGTGGCCGGCGCCATGTTGTGGGGGGTGCTGCGCATCACCCGTCGGCACCATCACCCCCAGGTCAGACCCGCTGCACCCGCCAAACCCCATAAGGTGGCAGCGCATCACGCCTAGCCAGGCATGCAATTGAAGTCCTGAGTCGCCGCCACTTCCTTGCCGTGACCATCCATCAAGGATGCGCGCACGGTGGTGCCCAGGCTCGACTCCACCAGGGTGTAGTGCTCACCCGCCTTGAAGTGCTTGTACTCGACCCGCCCTTGGCAGTCCTGCTGGTTGTCGTCGCCTGGCTCTTCCTCGAACAGCGTTACATCCAGGCGATGGTCTCCCGGCGTCACTTCGAAGAAACGTCCGTCATCCACGCGATGACCGTCCACGCGCTCAGCCATCAGGTCGTTGGGGGCTTCTTCTTTCAAACCGATCCACGCTTCGCTCGGGTCCGCCTTGGGGATCGGGCCGGCGCACGCCGACAACAACAGCACAGCACCGAGGGCGGGGATCAACAAAAGAGGTTTGAGTGACATGGCAGGGCTCCAAAGAAGGACTATGTGTCCGGTGGGCTACAAGCTTGAGGAGCCACCCTGTGTAGAACAAATGAATACATATGAAACGATCTTCAGCCCCTTCCTAAATGTTCCTTCACCTGGCTGAAAGGTGCGTGTTAGGTGGGTCGCGTGAGACTGCCGGGGTTTGCAATCCTGCTCCTTTCGGAGGTTTCACGCATGCTCGGGCTGGTAAAGACCGCACTGCAAAAGCCGTACACGTTTATCGTGTTGGCCATATTCATCTGCATCATCGGGCCGATGGCGGCCCTGCGTACCCCCACTGACGTTTTCCCGGACATCGGCATCCCCGTGGTTGCCGTGGTCTGGCAGTACAACGGCCTGTCGCCGGACGCCATGGCCGGTCGGGTGATCTATACCTACGAACGCTCCCTGAGCACCACCGTCAACGACATCGAACACATCGAGTCGCAATCCCTGCCCGGCATGGGCATCGTCAAGATCTTCTTCCAACCCGGCGTGGATATCCGCACCGCCAACGCCCAGGTGACGGCGGTGTCACAAACCGTGCTCAAGCAGATGCCGCCAGGCATCACGCCGCCGCTGATCCTCAACTACAGCGCCTCCACGGTGCCAATCCTGCAAATGGCGTTCTCCAGCCCCAGCCTCTCGGAAGCAAAGATCCGCGACTTGGTGCAGAACAACATTCGCCTGCCCCTGAGCGCCCTGCCCGGTCTGGCCATGCCCACACCGATGGGTGGCAAGCAACGCCAGATCACCTTGGACCTCGACCCACAGGCGTTGGCTGCCAAAGGCTTGTCAGCCCAGGACGTGGGCAACGCCCTGGCGTTGCAGAACCAGATCATCCCGGTGGGCACCGCCAAACTCGGCCCCAACGAATACACGATCCTGCTCAACAACAGCCCCAAGGCCATTGATGAGCTCAATGACCTGCCGATCAAGACCGTCGACGGCGCGCTGATCACCATCGGCCAAGTCGCCCACGTGCGGGATGGTTCGCCGCCACAGACCAATATCGTGCGCGTCGACGGTCACCGTGCGGTACTGATGCCGGCACTGAAAAACGGCAGCATCTCCACCCTGTCGATTATCGACGGCATCCGCCAGATGCTGCCGCGTATCAACGAAACCCTGCCGCCGTCGCTGAAGACCTCGTTGCTGGGTGACGCCTCGGTGTTCGTCAAGCAATCCGTGGGCAGCGTGGCCCAGGAGGGTATCATCGCGGCGTTGCTGACCAGTGCGATGATCCTGCTGTTCCTCGGCAGCTGGCGCTCCACGATCATTATCGCCGCATCGATTCCCCTGGCAGTGCTGTCGGCCATCGCGCTGCTGGCGGTCAGCGGGCAAACCCTCAACGTGATGACCCTCGGCGGACTGGCGTTGGCAGTGGGGATCCTGGTGGACGATGCCACGGTGACCATCGAGAACATCAACTGGCACTTGGAGCAAGGCAAGGCGGTGAAGACCGCGATCCTCGACGGCGCCGCGCAGATAGTCGGACCGGCGTTCGTCTCGCTGCTGTGTATCTGCATCGTGTTCGTGCCGATGTTCCTGTTGCAAGGCATCGCCGGCTACCTGTTCCGGCCGATGGCCCTGGCGGTGATCTTTGCCATGGCCAGCTCGTTCATTCTCTCGCGCACACTGGTGCCGACCCTGGCGATGTTCCTGCTCAAGCCCCATGTACCGGAGCAAGGCGCGGGCCATCACCCGGAAGATGAATTTATCAACCACCACGAGGGCGAGCAGCACACCCAACAACGCAATGCCGTGCTGCAAGGGGTGCTGAACTTCCAGCAGGGCTTCGAGCGGCACTTCTCGAATATCCGCGACACGTACCATGGCCTATTGACGTTGGCGCTGGGCAATCGCAAGCGCTTTATCGTCGGTTTCCTCGCCTGCGTGCTCGCGTCGTTCCTGCTGCTACCCAGTCTGGGCCAAGACTTTTTCCCGGCCACCGACGCCGGCGCCCTGGCCCTTCACGTGAGGTTGCCGCTGGGCACGCGCATTGAAGAAAGCGCAGCCGCGTTCGACCGTATCGAAGCGCGGATTCGAGAGGTGATTCCTGCCGAGGAACTCGACACTATCGTCGACAATATCGGCATCCCGCTCAGCGGCATCGACATGGCCTACAGCAGCAGCGGCACCATCGGCCCGCAGGACGGCGATATCCAGGTCACGCTGAAAAAAGACCACGCGCCCACCGCCGACTACGTGAAGAAACTGCGTGAAGCCCTGCCGCAAAGTTTCCCCGGCAGCCACTTCGCGTTTCTACCGGCAGACATCAGCAGCCAGATCCTCAACTTCGGCGCCCCGGCCCCGCTGGACGTGAAAATATCCGGGCGCAGCGATGAAGAAAACCGGGCCTATGCGGTGGAACTGGAGCGACGACTGCAACATGTACCGGGCATTGCCGACCTGCGAATCCAGCAGTCCACCGGCTATCCGTCCCTGCAGGTAAACGTCGACCGCCTGCGCGCCAATGGCCTGGGCATCACCGAGCGTGACGTGACCAACAGCATGGTCGCCTCCCTGGCCGGCAGCTCCCAAGTGGCCCCGACCTTTTGGCTCAATCCGGCCAACGGCGTGTCGTACTCAATCGTCGCCGCGACGCCGCAATACCGTCTCGACAGCTTGCCGTCACTGGAAGCCTTGCCGGTGACCGGCGCGGGTGGTCAGTCGCAAATCCTCGGCGGTGTGGCAAGTATTTCCAGGGTGGAAAGCCCCGCGGTAGTGACCCACTACAACATCGAACCGACCCTGGACCTGTACGCCAACGTGCAAGGCCGCGACCTCGGCGGCGTGGCCCGCGATGTGCAAAAGGTACTGGATGACACCGCGGCCATGCGCCCCAAAGGCGCAGTGATCAGCCTGCATGGGCAGATCGATGCGCTGCATGAAGCCTTCAGTGGCTTGAGCTTCGGCCTGCTCGGTGCTGTGGTGCTGATCTACCTGCTGATCGTGGTCAACTTCCAGTCCTGGGCCGATCCGTTCGTGATCATCACGGCGTTACCGGCCGCACTGGCGGGAATCGTGTGGATGCTGTTCCTCAGCGGCACCTCGCTGTCGGTGCCGGCACTGACCGGCGCCATCCTGTGCATGGGGGTGGCCACCGCCAACTCGATCCTGGTGGTGAGTTTCTGCCGTGAACGCCTGGCCGAACACGGCGATGCACTCAAAGCCGCGATGGAGGCCGGTTATACGCGCTTCCGCCCGGTGTGCATGACCGCCCTGGCAATGATCATCGGCATGCTGCCCCTGGCCATTTCCGAGGAACAAAACGCCCCCCTTGGCCGGGCTGTGATCGGTGGGTTGATCTTCGCCACCATCGCCACCCTGCTGTTTGTACCCGTGGTCTTCAGTCTGATCCACGGGCGTCACCCTACTCGCGCTGTTGCAGGAGAAGTCCCACATGTCGTCTGATCACAAACCCTCGCGCAAGCGTCTGATGCTCATGGGTGTCGGCGGCCTGACCCTGGCCGCCCTGTTGGTCGCCAATGGCCTGCATGCCCGCACGCTGCACGAACAATCGGTCACCGCCTGGACAGAGACTGCAGCGATCCCGCAAGTGCGCGTGTTCCAACCGCAACAGAACGCCGCCGGCGACACCCTGCGCTTGCCGGCGCACCTGGAAGCCTGGAGCAAGGCGCCCATCCATGCCCGCGTCAGCGGCTACCTGAAGGACTGGAAAGCCGACATAGGTACGCAGGTGAAAGCCGGGCAAATCCTGGCCGAAATCGACAGCCCGGACCTGGACCAGCAAATGGCGCAAACCCACGCCCGGCTGATTCAGGAACAGGCCAACGCACGCCTGGCGCAAACCACCGCCACGCGCTGGCAAAACCTGCTCGCCAGCCACTCGGTATCACGCCAGGAAGCCGATGAGAAAACCTCCAACGCTGCAGCCGCCAAGGCCAATGCCGAAGCCGCCGCTGCCGACTATGCGCGGCTGTCCGCACTGGAAAGCTACAAAACCATCCGCGCACCATTCGCCGGCACCATCACCGCACGCAACACCGATATCGGCCAGTTGATCAAGGCCGATACCGACAGTGACCCGGAATTGTTCAACATTGCCGACACCCATCAATTGCGCCTGTACGTACCGGTGCCGCAGAACTACGCGGCGGTCATCCACCCAGGCCTTGAAGCTGAACTGACGGTGCCCGAGCATCCCGGCGAGCACTTCAAGGCGCGCCTGATCGGCGACTCCACCGCCATCGACCGCCGCTCCGGCACCCTGCTTGCGCAGTTCGTTGCGGACAACCCCAACGGTGAATTGCTGCCCGGTGACTACGCCGAAGCGACGCTGCCGATTCCGGCGGACACCCATGGCGTGAGCATCCCGGCCAGCGCCCTCATTTTTCGCGCCCAAGGTACTCAGGTCGCTGTGCTTGACGCGCACAATCATGTGCATCTGCAAACCATCCACATCGGCCTGGATCTCGGTGAACGCCTGGTGATCGACCAAGGCCTGAAACCGGTCGATCGCGTAGTCGACAACCCGCCCGACGCCCTGCGTGAAGGTGACCCGGTGCAACTGGCCGATGCCTCGGGAGGTGCGCATGCGCCCAAGGCTTAAACCTCTCGCGGCCTTGATGCTGCTGGCATTGCAGGGTTGCTCCATGGCCCCAACCTACCAGGTGCCTGCGGTTGACCTGCCCGCCGGCTACCGCGAACAGACCAGCGACGGCCCGTGGCACAGCGCGCAACCGTCCGACCAACTGGCGCCCGAGTGGTGGACGCTCTACAACGATTCGCGCCTGAACGACCTGCAACAGCAACTGCTCAAGGCCAACCCGGATTTGGCCGCGGCACTGGCGCATTTCGATGCGTCCCAGGCGTATGCCAGCCAACTGCATGCCGGGCTGTTCCCGCAGATCAGTGCCAGCGCGCAACCGTTGCGCCAGCGGCAATCGGATTCGCGACCGCTGAGGGGCGATACGCAACCCTCGGTGTACAACAGCAATACCGCGGGCTTTTCACTGAGCTACGACCTGGACCTGTGGGGCAAAATCCGCAACCAGGTCGCGGCGGGCGATGCCCAGGCGCAGGCATCCGGCGATGACTTGGCGGTGGCACGCCTGAGCCTTCAGCATCAGTTGGCGACGTTGTATGTGCAGCTCAATGGGCTGGATGCGCAGGCGCGGATTCTCGACCGTTCGCTGGATGATTTCCGCCAGGCGCTACAGCTGACCCGTAGCCGCTATGAAGGCCAGATTGCCTCGGAGCTGGACCTTACACGCGCGCAGAATCAACTGGCCGAAGCCAAGGCGCAATGGGATGAAATACGCGGGCAGCGCAACCTGACCGAGCATGCGATTGGTGAGCTGGTGGGTGTGGCCGCCAGTGATTTTTCATTGTCGCCGAGCCCGCAATTGATCTCCTTGCCGGGGATACCCTCGCAATTGCCAAGCCACCTGCTGCAACGCCGCCCGGACATTGCAGCGGCAGAGCGACGGGTGTTTGCGGCCAACGCCAACATCGGCGTGGCCAAGGCGGCGTGGTACCCGGATTTCAGTCTGACGGGGTTGATTGGCGGGCAGACGCAAGGGGTCGGCAACCTGCTGTCCGCCGGCAATCGCTATTGGGCATTGGGGCCATTGGTCAACTTGCCGATCTTCGATGGCGGTCGCCTAAGTGCCAACGAACGCCAAGCCAAGGCCGAGTTTGAAGAGGCGTCGGCGCACTACCGACGCCAGGTGCTGAAAGCCGTGCGCGAAGTGGAGGACAACCTGGCTCAGCTGCGCGACTTGCAGCAAGAGGCACAGGATGAGCAGGCAGCGGCGGATGCGGCACAGCACACTCAATCGCTGGCGATGAACAGCTACCAGGCCGGGGCCGTGAGCTACCTGGACGTGGTGACCGCGCAGACGGCAGCGCTGCAGGCGCAACGGACCTTGCAGGCGGTGCAGACACGACAACTGCAAGCCAGTGTAGGGTTGGTGACTGCGCTCGGCGGAGGTTGGCACGCATCGAATTAAATGTGGGAGCTGGCTCGCCTGCGATGCCGGTGAGCCAGTCGCCGAATCAACGGGATGATGCCCCCTTTCGCAGGCAAGCCAGCTCGCACTTTCCTGATTGTGGGGAATCAAGGAGTCAACGTTGACTCGCTCACTTGCGGCCGGCTATCAAGATAAACACTGACCGCCGTGTAATCGCTGCCATTGGCATGTCGATACAGCGTACGGCTGTGGTAGTCCGAAACATCCCCCGCCACCGAGACAGTGATCGTTTGGCCTTGCACCTCAATCTTTGCCGATGCGTCACGCGTAATCAAAAATGGACCAGCACCTTCCAAAGCAGACAATACTTCTGTGTCAGTCCCAAAGGTGCGATAGACGTAGTATCGGTAGGTGAACGGAACAGTTGCCCCTCCACGATCATCCTTCACACCCTAGACGGACGCGTCATTGCTCAGAGGCGTGCGGAGTACAACCTCTGTCAATTGCGGGCGACTTGGCGAAAGAAGCCAGCCGCCGCCGATATACACCAAGCATAGCGCCAGCTGGATCGTGGTAACGATTGAGTAAAGCGACTTTTTAGTAGTTCCTGAATCTGGCATACGAAGGTTTGGGACATGTCTTTCGGGCCCGCCCTCGACAACGAAACCCTGCTGGTCAATGCCTCTCAGGATCTTGAATCCATCAATGCCATTGCCGCGAACCCGGTTTTTGAAGTCGATGGTCCGCAACGCAGTGTGGTGCGGGGGATTTGTCGGAGGGTGGAGGGCGTGCAGCTGTTGGTGGATCGAGTCGTAGATGGCACCAACGAGGCAATCTCCCAGTAACAGCGTCGTCTGTCAGGGCCTGATAACGGGCAAGCCCGGCTCCCACATTTTTAAGCTGTGAACCCTTTCAAAAATGTGCGAGCTGGCTTGCCTGCGATTGCAGTGGACCAATCAGTAAACACCTAACTGAACCGCCGGGTTTCAGGCAGCGAGTTTGCCGTTAGCGATGGCTGCCGAGGCGGCGACCATGGCGCGCAGCAGCACCGCACACCCTGCCGCCAGGTCATCGGGTGCGGCATTCTCGATTTCGTTATGGCTGATGCCACCCTCACACGGCACAAAGATCATCCCTGCCGGACCGAGTTCGGCAACGAAGATCGCGTCGTGCCCTGCCCCGCTGACAATGTCCATGTTCGACAGGCCCAGGCCATTCGCCGCATTGCGCACAGCGTCTACGCAGCCTTTGTCGAAATACAGCGGCGGGAAGTCAGCGGTGGGTTCCATCTCGAAACTGAGTCCATGTTTGGCGCAGGTGTCTTCAATGACCTTGCGCACCTGCGCAATCATCGAATCCAGACGTGCCGGTTCCAGGTGCCGGAAGTCCAAGGTCATGCGCACTTCGCCTGGAATGACGTTGCGTGATCCCGGATAAGCCTGCAGGCAACCCACCGTCCCGCACGCATGAGGCTGGTGCCCCAGTGCCGCTGCGTTCACCGCCGCTACCACTGCCGCCGCGCCCACCAAGGCATCCTTGCGCAGGTGCATCGGCGTTGGTCCCGCATGCGCCTCAACTCCACGCAGTTTCAGGTCAAACCACTTCTGCCCGAGTGCGCCGAGCACCACGCCGATGGTTTTCTGCTCGTCCTCAAGAATCGGACCCTGTTCGATGTGCGCCTCGAAATACGCACCCACTTTATGACCGCTTACCGCGCGCGAGCCCGCATAGCCAATCGCATTCAGCGCGTCGCCGACACTGACGCCATCCACATCCACCTTGGCCAAGGTGTCCGCCAAGGTGAATTTCTCGGCAAACACCCCCGAGCCCATCATGCACGGCGGAAAGCGCGAGCCTTCCTCATTGGTCCACACCACCACTTCCAGCGGCGCCTCGGTTTCTACCTTCAAATCATTGAGGGTGCGCAGCACTTCCACGCCGGCGAGTACGCCAAAGCAACCGTCAAACTTGCCACCGGTGGGCTGGGTGTCGATGTGGCTGCCGGTCATCACCGGTGGAAGGTTGGGATTGCGGCCGGGGCGCCGCGCGAAGATATTTCCGATGCCATCGATGGTGACCGTGCAACCGGCTTCTTCGCACCACGTTACAAACAGGTCGCGGGCTTTGCGGTCGAGGTCGGTAAGCGCCAGGCGGCACACGCCGCCCTTGGGGGTGGCGCCAAGTTTGGCCAGGTCCATCAGCGACTGCCACAAGCGGTCGCGGTTGATGTGCTGATGGGTCGATTGCAGAACGTCGAGGGCAGCGTTCATGGGGATCTCCTCAGGCTACATTTCTTATGAATTGACTCACTCAACTGTGAGAGCTGGCGTGTGTGGGAGCTGGCTTGCCTGCGATACAGGCGGCTCGGTATTTCTGCCGAACAGAGGTGATGCAATCGCAGGCAAGCCAGCTCCCACATTGACCGTGTTTACAGAGGTGACTTGGCGGCAACGGGGCTGATGCCACGCCTGGCATTCAGGCCGTAATACAACAACCCGCCCAAGGCCGAACCGGTAAACCAGCCATAGCTGTAGAACCAGCTGAACGCGTCACTGCCCAGCGACAGCAAGGTCAGCACCACCGGCACGCCAAAGGCGATAAAGCCACTCCAGTTCCATGCCGGGTACACGTCGTCGCGGTACAGACCGGCCAGGTCCAGTTGCTGTTTGCGGGTGATGAAGTAGTCCACCACCATGATCCCGGCGATCGGGCCCAGCAGGCTTGAGTAGCCCAGCAACCAGTTGGAATACACGGTTTCCAGGCTCACATCCGAGACGATCAAGCCGAGTTTTTTCAGCAGTTCATGGCCCATCAGCACCAACCCCACCAAACCGGTGAGGATCACCGCGGTAGTGCGATTGATCAGCTTCGGCGCAATGTTCTGAAAGTCATTGGTGGGCGAGACAATGTTCGCCGCGGTGTTGGTGGACAAGGTCGCGACGATGATCAGCGCCATGGCCACGGCCACCCACACCGGGCTCTGGATATGCCCGATCAGGGTCACCGGATCGGACACGCTCACCCCGACCAGCTTGACCGAGGCAGCAGTCATGATCACGCCGAGGGCGGCGAACAGGAACATGGTCAGCGGCAAACCGAAGATCTGCCCGAGGATCTGGTCCTTCTGGCTTTTGGCGTAGCGGCTGAAGTCAGGAATATTCAAGGACAAGGTAGCCCAGAACCCCACCATCGCCGTCAGGCCAGCCATGAAGTAGCCCGTGAGGCTCGCACCTTCTGGACGCTTGGGCGGGATGGCCATCAGCTCGCTGATGGACACATTGGGCATCGCCCATACCAGCAGGCCGATGCCCACCGCCACCAGCAGCGGCGCGGACAGGGTTTCCAAGCGCTTGATCGACTCGGCGCCACGTAACACCACCCACAGATTCAGGCACCAGAACATCATGAAACCGATCACTTCACCGGTGCCGCCTAGGGACTTCCAGCCCTCGAAAATCGAGCCCAGGAACAGGTGAATCGCCAGCCCGCCAAACATCGTCTGGATACCAAACCAGCCACAGGCCACAAGCGCCCGGATCAGGCACGGCACGTTGGAACCCAGGATGCCGAACGACGAGCGCAACAAGACCGGGAACGGTATGCCGTACTGGGTGCCGGGGAAGGCGTTGAGGGTCAACGGAATCAGCACCACGATGTTGGCCAGCAGGATCGCCATCAGCGCTTCCCCCACCGACAGACCGAAGTACGCGGTGAGTACCCCGCCCAAGGTATAGGTGGGCACGCAGATCGACATG
Source organism: Pseudomonas sp. H3_E07 (assembly GCF_054668895.1). Lineage (NCBI taxonomy): Bacteria > Pseudomonadati > Pseudomonadota > Gammaproteobacteria > Pseudomonadales > Pseudomonadaceae > Pseudomonas > Pseudomonas sp. H3_E07. The sequence goes on along the minus strand of NZ_CP162795.1, from coordinate 5,035,773 downwards.
CCGACCCACAGCGCGGTGATGTGCCACTTGTTCCAAGTGCGTTCATGCACCTTGGTCGGTGCCATGTCGTGGTTATAGCGGGGGCTGTCGAGGACGTCGGGGCCGGCGTCGAGTTCGTACAGGCCGTTGCGCTCAATGACTTGCGATCTGTTCTGTTGCATGACCGCTCCACGGTTTTTTCGAATTATTGTTGCTCGCCTGCAAGGTGTGTGCAGGTGGCCGGAGTACCTCGTAAACAACATGACATCACGGGCCCGGCCAGCCGCCACTGCACTCAATATCCGTGCCGACAACCGTTACCGCACCCACACCGCTTATATAACTTGCTGATGTTTATCAGCTTTCCGAGTGAGCCTTCGAAACTTGCCGCTTTACTCAGGCTAACTAAAGCGAAAGTTGGCCGAACCATCAGGACTCAATCTGGTGCAACACAATTATTTTTATTTCCCCGCCCCGTCAAGAGGCAAGTCTCAAGCGTCTGATTTGCAATAAGAAATGTTGCTCAATTTAAGAACCTGTCAAGTGCGTCAAAATGGTGAGTGCACGCTACATTTTGGTGAATTTCGTTTTTTATCTTTAATAATCAAATGGTTATCATTGATATAAGCTTATGAAAAATCTTCTTGCTCAATCGAAAAACTCGGGCTAGTTTCTATTCCTGTCACCGATGACAGGAATTAATCGATCATCGGTAAGCAGCATTACAACACTTAGAACTGGCACAAGCCGGTCAAGCCTGTGAGGAACTCGACATGTCGCTGTTGATCCGTGGCGCCACCCTTGTTACCCATGATGAAAGTTATCGCGCCGATGTGTTATGCGCGGGCGGTCTAATTCGGGCTATTGGTACGAATCTGGATATTCCCGCCGGTACTGAAATACTCGATGGCAGCGGCCAATACCTGATGCCCGGCGGCATCGACCCTCATACCCATATGCAACTGCCCTTCATGGGCACCGTGGCCAGTGAAGACTTTTTCAGTGGCACGGCGGCAGGTCTGGCGGGCGGCACCACATCGATCATCGACTTTGTGATTCCCAACCCACAGCAATCCCTGTTGGAAGCGTTTCACCAGTGGCGCGGCTGGGCGGAAAAATCCGCTTCAGACTACGGCTTCCACGTAGCGATCACTTGGTGGAGCGAACAGGTGCGTGAAGAAATGGCCGAGTTGGTGAGTCAGCACGGCATCAACAGCTTCAAGCACTTCATGGCCTACAAGAACGCAATCATGGCGGCGGACGACACCTTGGTCGCCAGCTTCGAACGCTGCCTGGAACTGGGCGCGGTGCCCACCGTGCATGCGGAAAACGGCGAGCTGGTGTACCACCTGCAACGCAAGCTGATGGCCCAGGGCATCACCGGGCCCGAGGCGCATCCGCTGTCGCGCCCTTCGCAAGTCGAGGGCGAAGCGGCCAGCCGCGCAATCCGCATCGCCGAGACCATCGGCACGCCGCTCTACCTGGTGCATGTGTCCACCAAAGAGGCGTTGGATGAAATCACCTACGCCCGCAGCAAAGGCCAACCGGTCTATGGCGAAGTCCTCGCCGGTCACCTGCTGCTGGACGACAGCGTCTACCAGCACCCGGACTGGCAGACCGCCGCCGGTTACGTGATGAGCCCGCCGTTCCGCCCACGCGGGCATCAGGAAGCGCTGTGGCACGGCCTGCAATCCGGCAACCTGCACACCACTGCCACCGACCACTGCTGCTTTTGCGCCGAGCAAAAAGCCGCCGGCCGTGATGACTTCAGCAAAATCCCCAACGGCACCGCCGGCATCGAAGACCGTATGGCCTTGTTGTGGGATGAAGGGGTCAACACCGGGCGCCTGTCGATGCAGGAGTTTGTCGCGCTGACCTCCACCAACACTGCGAAGATCTTCAATCTCTACCCGCGCAAAGGTGCGATCCGCGTGGGCGCGGATGCCGACCTGGTGCTGTGGGACCCCGAGGGGACGCGGACTATTTCCGCCAAGACCCACCATCAGAAAGTCGACTTCAACATCTTCGAAGGCAAGACCGTGCGCGGCGTGCCGAGCCATACCATCAGCCAGGGCAAGCTGGTCTGGGCCGATGGCGACCTGCGCGCCGAGCGCGGGGCCGGGCGGTATGTAGAGCGGCCGACGTACCCGCCGGTGTTCGAGCAGTTGAGCAAGCGCGCAGAGCGTTCCAGGCCCACTGCTGTGAAGCGCTGAAAACGGCCTTAGGCCTGTCGCGGGCAAGCCCGGCTCCCACATTTCAACCCTGTGAACCCGATGCATGTGGGAGCTGGCTTGCCTGCGAAGAGGCCAGCACAGGCAACAAAAAAACCAATGCCCATCAGAGGCAGCACCTCAATCACCGTGAGGCCAAAACCGTGATCCAGACCCTGACCCACCTCCCCCATCCCCACGAAGACGGGGCCACCCTCGCCAGCCATTTCACCGACCTGGCACCGCCTCTCAACGCCCGCCAGGCACAACTGGAAGCCTCGCGCTGCCTGTATTGCTACGACGCGCCGTGCGTGAATGCGTGCCCCAGCGAAATCGACATCCCGTCGTTTATCCGCAACATCCACACCGAAAACGTACAAGGTGCGGCGCAAAAAATCCTCTCGGCCAACATTCTCGGCGGCAGTTGCGCCAGGGTCTGTCCCACCGAGATCCTCTGCCAGCAAGCCTGCGTGCGTAACAACGCTGAAGAATGCGCGCCGGTGCTGATCGGTCTGTTGCAACGTTATGCCGTCGACAATGCACACTTCACCGAGCACCCCTTCCATCGCGCAGCCTCGACCGGCAAGCGTATCGCCGTGGTGGGTGCAGGCCCTGCGGGACTGGCCTGCGCCCACCGCAGCGCCTTGCACGGCCATGACGTGGTGATTTTCGAGGCCCGGGAAAAGGCCGGCGGCCTGAATGAATACGGGATCGCCAAGTACAAACTGGTGGATGACTTCGCGCAGAAGGAGCTGGATTTTCTGCTGCAAATCGGCGGCATCGAGATTCGTCACGGCCAGCGCCTCGGCGATAACCTGACCCTCAGCGAGCTGCATCAACAATTCGATTCGGTGTTCCTCGGCCTCGGCCTGGCCGCGAGCAAACAGCTCGGCCTGCCCCACGAAGACGCCCCCGGCCTGCTCGCCGCCACCGACTACATCCGCGAACTGCGCCAGGCCGACGACCTGACCCAACTGCCCCTGGCCAATCGCTGCATCGTGCTCGGCGCCGGCAACACCGCCATCGACATGGCCGTGCAGATGGCCCGTCTCGGTGCCCACGATGTGAACCTCGTCTACCGCCGTGGCCTGGCGGACATGGGCGCCACCCACCATGAACAGGACATCGCCAAGGCCAACCAGGTACGCCTGCTGACCTGGGCCCAGCCGGAGGAGGTGCTGCTGGACGATCAGGGCCATGTGCGCGGCATGCGCTTCCTGCGCACGCGCATGGAAAACGGCCGTCTGCTCCCGACCGGCGAAACCTTCGAACTGGCTGCCGATGCGATCTTCAAGGCCATCGGCCAGGGTTTCGACAACGAGGCACTGCACGATCCGCTGGCCCAGCAGCTGCACCGTGTCGGTGAAAGGATTTTCGTCGACGAACAGTTGCGCACCAGCATTCCCGATGTGTACGCGGGTGGCGATTGCGTCAGCCTCGGCCAGGACCTCACCGTGCAGGCCGTGCAACACGGCAAGCTGGCCGCCGAGGCCATGCACGCCCAACTCATGTTGAATGCGGAGGCTGCGTAATGGCCGATCTCTCGATTGTATTTGCCGGTATCAAAGCCCCCAACCCGTTCTGGCTGGCCTCCGCGCCGCCCACCGACAAGGCTTACAACGTGGTGCGCGCCTTCGAGGCCGGCTGGGGTGGCGTGGTCTGGAAAACCCTTGGCGAAGACCCTGCAGCGGTCAACGTGTCGTCACGCTACTCGGCGCACTACGGTCCCAACCGTGAAGTGATGGGCATCAACAATATCGAGCTGATCACGGACCGCTCCCTGGAGATCAACCTGCGGGAAATCACCCAGGTGAAAAAGGATTGGCCCGACCGCGCGCTGATCGTGTCGCTGATGGTGCCGTGCGTCGAGGAGTCCTGGAAAACAATCCTGCCGCTGGTGGAAGCCACCGGCTGCGACGGTATCGAACTGAACTTCGGCTGCCCCCACGGCATGCCCGAACGCGGCATGGGCGCGGCGGTAGGCCAGGTGCCGGAGTATGTGGAACAGGTGACGCGCTGGTGCAAAACCTATTGCTCGCTGCCGGTGATCGTCAAGCTCACGCCTAATATCACCGACATTCGCGTGGCGGCGCGGGCCGCGTATCGCGGCGGCGCGGATGCGGTGTCGCTGATCAACACCATCAACTCCATCACCAGCGTCGACCTGGAACGCATGGTCGCGCTGCCGGTGGTGGGCACCCAAAGTACCCACGGCGGTTATTGCGGTTCGGCGGTCAAGCCGATCGCGCTGAACATGGTCGCCGAAATCGCCCGCGACCCGCAGACCCAGGGCCTGCCGATCTGCGGCATTGGTGGCATCGGCAACTGGCGTGACGCGGCGGAGTTTGTAGCCCTGGGCTGCGGCGCGGTGCAGGTGTGCACGGCGGCGATGCTGCATGGGTTTCGGATTGTGGAGGAGATGAAGGACGGACTATCGCGATGGATGGACAGCCAAGGCTACAACAGCCTGCAGGACTTTTCCGGGCGTGCGGTGGGCAACACGACGGACTGGAAGTACCTGGATATCAACTATCAAGTCATTGCGAAGATCGATCAGGAAGCCTGCATTGGCTGCGGACGTTGCCACATTGCCTGTGAGGACACGTCGCACCAGGCCATCGCCAGTTTGAAACAGGCGGATGGCACGCATAAATACGAGGTGATCGATGATGAGTGCGTGGGCTGCAACCTGTGTCAGATCACCTGCCCGGTGGCGGACTGTATCGAGATGGTGCCGATGGACACAGGCAAGCCGTTCTTGAATTGGACGCAGGATCCGAGGAATCCCTACCGCGAAGCTGTGTAGCCCTTCAGGCCGCCTTCGCGAGCAAGCCCGCCCCCACATTCGACCGCATTCCTCCAGATAGAATGCAGTCGAATGTGGGGGCGGGCTTGCTCGCGAAGAGGCCATCAGCCTCGACCCGTCAAGGCTCCAGCCCAATCCCCCGCAAGATCACACTCGTCACCGTCTGTATTGCCTTCTCAAACTGCATATCCGACAACGGCTGGTGCTCATTCAGGATCTTCACCTGATGATCAAAGTCGGCATAGTGCTGGGTCGAGGCCCAGATCATGTACAGCAGGCTCGACGGTTCCACCGGCAGGATGCGTTTGTCTTCCACCCACTGGCGAATTTTCGCTTCCTTCATCTTGGCCCAGTCGTACAGGCTTTCATCCAATGCCTCACCAAGCGTCGGCGCGCCGTGGATGATTTCATTGGCCCAGACTTTCGAGCCATAGGGCCGGGTCCGCGAGCGTTGCATCTTGGCGCGGATGTAACTGCTGAGCACCACCCGCGGGTCATCGAAGGTCTCAAAACTCAAGGCGTCCTGCTTCCACACCTCCAGCAGATCGAACAGCACCGCGCTGTACAGCTCGCTTTTGGTGGTGAAGTAGTAATGCAGGTTGGAGCGCGGCAGTTGCACTTCTTCGGCGATATCCGCCATGGCGGTACTGCCATAGCCTTTTTCGGCGAAGATTTTCTCCGCCGCCAGCAGGATTTTATCGACGTTGACCCGACGAATTCCGATCTTGTGATTGCCCATAAGGGCTCCCTGACAACAACTTGGCTTAAAGACTACCATCGGCTCTAGATCGCGGCGACAGCCCATAATGAAACTTCTGACGCGAACCTTTCCCCTGGAAATCGGATTGGTTAGGATCGCGGTCCCCATGAAGGATCACCGCAATGACTATTCGACCTCGCGTGCCCACCGACGACCCCGTGCTGGGAGCACTGTGGGAGCGCTCGGTACGCGCCACCCATGATTTCCTCCCCGAGGATGACATCCAACGTCTGCTGCCCCTGGTGCGCGACACCTACCTGCCAATGCCCGCGCTGGATGTGTGGGTGTATGAAGACCCACACGGCATCGCCGGTTTCATCGGCACCGGTGGGCACAACGTGGAAATGCTGTTCATCGAGCCCGACCGCCGTGGCCAGGGCATCGGCCGCCAGTTGCTGGACCACGCCCGCGCCCGTCACGACACGCTCACGGTGGACGTGAACGAACAAAACCCCCAAGCCGTGGGCTTCTATCTGCATTATGGTTTTATCCAGGTCGCGCGCTCGCCGCTGGATGGCGAAGGCAAGCCCTTTCCGTTGCTGCACATGGCTTTACCGACTCCTGACCCCGAAGGTATTGAACAATGTTGATCAAGAAAAGCCTCACCACCGTCGCCCTGCTCGCCTCCCTGCTGGGTGCATCTGCCGCATTCGCCCACGCGCACCTCAAAAGCGCCGAACCGGCGGCCGACAGCAGCGTCGCCGCGCCTAAAGACCTGCGCCTGACCTTCAGCGAAGGCGTCGAGGCCACCTTTACCAAGGTGTCCCTGAGCAAGGACGGCACCGAAGTTGCGATCAAGGGCCTGGAAACCTTAGGAGCCGACAAGAAAGTCCTGGTAGTCACCCCGGCCGCACCACTGGCCGCCGGTAACTACACAGTGGTGTGGAACGCGGTTTCGGTCGACACCCACAAGAGCAACGGTGAGTACAGCTTCAAGGTCGGCCAATAACCCATGGCGACGCTGCTGGTGCTGTGCCGCTTCCTGCATTTCATCGTCGTGCTGCTGATGTTCGGGTCCTGCGCTTTCAGGCCCTGGCTGCTGGGCGCTGAAACGCAACCGGTACTGGACCGGCAACTTGACCGTATCACCCGTGGGCTGGCCTGGCTGGGGGTGTTTTCCGGCGTGGCCTGGTTGCTGTTGATTACCGCCAGCATGGCAGGTCGCTGGGACGCGGCGCTGCAACCGGCCACCGTGCAGTTGGTACTGGGCAAGACCTTCTTTGGCCAGGTGTGGGTATGGCACCTGCTATTGAACCTGTTGCTGCTGATCGTGCTGATCAAACCCTGGCGGGCACTGCGCTTGGCGGTCATCGCGTTGTTGCTGGGGACCTTGGCGCCGGTCGGCCATGGCGCCATGCTCGATGGGCTCAGCGGGCAATTACTGATCCTCAATCAGGTGGTGCACCTGGCGTGTGTGGGTGCCTGGCTAGGCGGATTGCTCCTGCTGGTGTTGATCCTCAGGCACTCGCCCCCCTTGGCGCTGGAGCCGATCCTGCGGCGGTTCAGCGGTGTGGGTTATGGCCTGGTCGCCGGTTTGCTGGTCACCGGTTTGATCAACGTGCGTGTGCTTACCGGGCAACTGTGGCCCACGCCTTTGTTCCAGGGGTTCGCGTTGATCCTGTTGATCAAGGTGCTGCTGGTGCTGGGGATGTTGGCGCTGGCCTTGCTGAACCGGCTCCGTATCGAACGTTGTGAAGCGCGATTGGGCACTTTGAAGGCCAGCGTGATGCTGGAATGGTTACTGGGTGTTTCAGCGGTAGCCGCCGTCTCGCTGTTGGGTACCCTCCCGCCAATGGTTATGGCCGGCTAAAAACAGAGGTTGAAATGCAATCCCTGTAGGAGCTGGCTTGCCTGCGATGGAGACAACACGGTCTGGCAGGAACACCGCGGCAATGCCATCGCAGGCAAGTCAGCTCCCACAGTGGCGGTGCCCGCTTTTGATCAACCCGCCCCGAGTCATCGTATAACTTCTGCTTGACAGCCCTCGAAAACCTCGCAAATATCCCGCTCAATGTTGTACGACGACGTATGACAAATAATAAAAACAACAAAAAAGGGAGTTCCACTGTGAGTCAATTCGCCCGCAATTCGTCCTCATGTATCGGCCTCCTCGGTCTCGGCAGCCTGGCATTTACCCTCCCCCTCAGCGTTCAGGCCGACGGTTTTATCGAAGACGCGAAGGCCACGCTCAACCTGCGCAACGCCTACTTCAACCGTAACTTCACCAACCCGACCAACCCCCAGGGCAAGGCCGAAGAATGGACGCAGAACTTCATTCTCGACGCCAAGTCCGGCTACACCACAGGGACGGTGGGCTTCGGCATTGATGTGCTGGGCCTGTATTCGCAAAAGCTCGATGGCGGTAAAGGCACCGGCGGTACGCAGTTGCTGCCGATCCACAGCGATGGCCGCCCGGCCGATAACTTCGGGCGCCTTGGCGTGGCGCTGAAAACCAAATTATCGAAGACTGAATTGAAGGTCGGCGAATGGATGCCAGTGCTGCCGATCCTGCGCTCCGACGACGGCCGCTCCCTGCCCCAGACCTTCCGCGGAGGCCAGGTCACCTCCAATGAAATCGCCGGCCTGACGCTTTACGGCGGGCAGTTTCGCGGTAACAGCCCGCGCAACGATGCGAGCATGGAAGACATGTTCATGAACGGCAAAGCCGCGTTCACCTCCGACCGCTTCAACTTCGGTGGCGGCGAATACAGCTTCAACGACAAACGCACCCAGGTCGGTGTGTGGTACGCCGAACTCAGCGACATCTACCAGCAGCAGTATTTCAACTTGACCCACAGCCAACCTGTCGGCGACTGGACCCTGGGCGCCAACCTCGGTTTTTTCACCGGTAAGGAAGACGGCAGCGCCCTGGCCGGCGACCTCGACAACAAAACCGCTTTCGCCCTGCTCTCAGCCAAATACAACGGCAACACTTTCTATGTGGGCCTGCAGAAACTCACCGGTGACAGCGTGTGGATGCGGGTCAACGGCACCAGCGGCGGGACCCTGGCCAACGACAGCTACAACGCCAGCTACGATAACGCCAAGGAAAAATCCTGGCAGGTGCGCCATGACTTCAACTTCGTGGTACTGGGCATTCCGGGGTTGACCCTGATGAACCGCTATATCAGCGGCAGTAACGTACACACCGGGGCAATCACCGATGGCAAGGAATGGGGTCGGGAGTCGGAACTGGCCTACACAGTGCAAAGCGGCGCACTGAAGGATCTGAATGTGCGCTGGCGCAATTCGACCATGCGTCGGGATTTCAGCAATAACGAGTTCGATGAAAATCGCCTCTTTATCAGCTACCCGATCTCACTGCTGTAGGGTTTCGGATCGAGCGGAAACTTCCCGTCAACGCATACCCCTGTGGCAGCGGGCTTGTTCGAGAATGCGCTACATCCGCCGCGGATGAGTCGACTGACACACTGTATTTGCGAGCAAGCCCGCTCCCACATTTCCGGCCATCACCTGACCGCAAGGACGTTGACAACCAAGGGAATCCCTAACGATACTTCGGCATAGTCATACGACAACCTACAACAACAATGGAACCCTCATGACCACTACCCCAACCACGCCCGTTCCATTCAACCGCCTGCTGCTCACCGGTGCCGCTGGCGGCCTGGGTAAGGTCCTGCGCGAGCGCCTGCGCCCTTATGCCCAGGTACTGCGTCTGTCGGACATCGCCAATATGGCCCCGGCTGCCGACGCGTCCGAAGAAGTGCAACCTTGCGACCTCGCCGACAAACAAGCCGTGCACCACCTGGTGGAAGGCGTCGACGCGATCCTGCACTTCGGCGGCGTCTCGGTGGAGCGTTCTTTCGAAGAAGTGCTCGGCGCGAACATCAGCGGCATTTTTCATATCTATGAAGCCGCGCGCCGCCACGGTGTGAAGCGCGTGATTTTCGCCAGTTCCAACCACGTGATCGGCTTCTACAAGCAAGGTGAAAAACTCGACGCCCACTCCCCTCGCCGCCCGGACAGCTACTACGGCTTGTCCAAGTCCTACGGCGAAGACATGGCCAGCTTCTACTTTGATCGCTATGGCATCGAGACCGTCAGCATCCGCATTGGCTCGTCGTTCCCGGAACCGCAGAATCGTCGGATGATGCACACGTGGCTGAGCTTCGACGACCTGACTCAGTTGCTCGAGCGCGCGCTGTACACCCCCAACGTCGGGCACACCGTGGTCTACGGCATGTCGGATAACCTCGACACCTGGTGGGACAACCGCTACGCCGCCCACCTGGGCTTTGCGCCAAAGGACAGCTCCGAAGTGTTCCGTGCCCAGGTCGAAACCCAGCCACCGGTGTCCGACAATGACCCGGCCAAGGTCTACCAGGGCGGCGCGTTCTGCGCGGCCGGCCCGTTCGGTGATTGACCCATGAACGCTGAATTGATTGTCGACGCGCGCAATGCCGTGGGTGAATGCCCGGTGTGGGTGCCTGGGGAAAACGCCCTGTACTGGGTGGACATCCCCAAGGGTGGCCTGCAACGCTGGAGCGCCGCCACCGGCCACGTGGCCGCCTGGACAGCCCCGCAGATGCTTGCCTGCATCGCCCGCACCGATGCGGGCAACTGGGTCGCCGGCATGGAAACCGGCTTCTTCCAGCTCACCCCGCACAACGACGGCAGCCTCGACACCACGCTACTGGCGGCTGTCGAGCACCCACGCCAGGACATGCGCCTGAACGACGGCCGCTGCGACCGCCAGGGCCGATTCTGGGCCGGCAGCATGGTGCTGAACATGGGGTTGAATGCAGCCGAGGGCACCCTGTATCGCTACACATCAGGTGCGGCGCCCCATGCGCAACTGGACGGTTTTATCACCTTGAATGGCCTGGCTTTCAGCCCCGATGGCCGCACAATGTATGCCTCGGACTCACACCCGCTGGTGCAGCAGATCTGGGCGTTCGATTACGACATCGACACCGGCACGCCCTCCAATCGCCGCGTGTTCGTGGATATGCACAAGCACCTCGGCCGCCCCGACGGCGCCGCCGTGGATGCCGACGGCTGCTACTGGATCTGCGCCAACGACGCCGGGCTGATCCACCGTTTCAGCCCCGACGGTCGCCTCGATCGTTCCCTCACCGTACCGGTGAAAAAACCCACCATGTGCGCGTTTGGCGGCAGTCGCCTGGACACCTTGTTCGTCACCTCGATCCGCGATGACCAGAGTGAACAGTCACTGTCCGGCGGCGTGTTCGCCCTCAACCCCGGCGTTGTCGGATTGCCGGAGCCCACGTTCACCCTCTAGCTGCATCGCTGTGCCTTGAATACAACAATAACAAGACAGGAGAGACCTCCCATGGACTTCAAACGCACCTTGCTCGCCGCCGCATGCTTCGCCCTCAGCAGCGCCGCCCATGCGCTGGAAATCAAATTTGCCGACATCCACCCCGCCGGCTACCCCACCGTCGTTGCTGAAGAGAACATGGGCAAGGCCCTGACCCAGGCAAGCAACGGCGAACTGACCTTCAAGTATTTCCCAGGCGGTGTCCTCGGGTCCGAGAAAGAAGTGGTCGAACAGGCGCAAGTCGGTGCTATCCAGATGACCCGCGTCAGCCTGGGCATCGTCGGCCCGGTGGTGCCGGACGTGAACGTGTTCAACCTGCCGTTCGTGTTCCGTGACCAGGCGCACATGCGCAAGGTCATCGACGGCGAGATCGGCGACGAAATCCTTGCCAAGATCACCGACTCCGAATTCGGCCTGGTCGCCCTGGCCTGGATGGACGGCGGCACGCGCAACCTCTACACCAAGAAACCCGTGCGCAAGATCGAAGACCTCAAGGGCATGAAAATCCGCGTACAAGGCAACCCCTTGTTCATCGAAGCGTTCAATGAAATGGGGGCCAATGGCATCGCCATGGACACCGGCGAGATCTTCAGCGCCCTGCAGACCGGCGTGATCGACGGCGCGGAAAACAACCCGCCGACCCTGCTTGAGCACAACCATTTCCAGAACGCCAAGTACTACACCCTCACCGAGCACCTGATCTTGCCCGAGCCCATCGTGATGTCAAAAATCACCTGGAACAAACTCACCCCCGCGCAACAGGATATGGTGAAAAAAGCCGCCAAGGCCGCCCAGGCTGACGAGCGTGTGTTGTGGGACGCCAAGTCCGCCAGCAGTGAAACCAAGCTCAAGGCCGCCGGTGTGGAGTTCATCACCGTCGACAAAAAACCCTTCTATGACGCCACCGCACCGGTTCGCGCCAAGTACGGGGCGGCGTACGCCGACATCATCCAGCGTATCGACGCCGTTCAGTAACGCCCTCCTTCTCTAGCAAGGCCCGGCGCGGTCGGCATCGACGCGCCCGGTTACGGTGAACGCCATGAAGAATTTACTGCTGCGCATCAACGACCGCATCTACATGACCTGTATCTGGGTCGCCGGCCTCTCGGTATTGGGAGTCGCGCTGATCATCCCCTGGGGCATCTTCGCCCGCTACGTCCTCGGCACCGGCTCCAGCTGGCCGGAGCCCACCGCCATCCTGCTGATGCTGGTGTTCACCTTTATCGGCGCCGCCGCCAGTTACCGCGCCGGCGCGCATATGTCGGTGGCCATGGTCACCGACCGCCTGCCGCCCCGCCAACGCCAGATCATCGGCGTCGTTTCGCAATTGCTGATGGGCACCATCTGCCTGTTCATGACTATCTGGGGCACCAAACTGTGCCTGTCCACCTGGAACCAGTTCATGAGTGCGATTCCTACCCTGCGCGTGGGCATCACCTACATGCCGATCCCGATTGGCGGGCTGCTGACCTTGATTTTCGTGGTGGAGAAACTCTTGCTCGGTGATCAGAGCAACCGTCGGGTCGTGCGCTTCGACCTGGTTGAAGAAAGCGAAGGGGCTGCCTGATATGGACGCATTGATTCTGTTGGGCAGCTTTATCGCCTTGATCTTGATCGGCATGCCCGTGGCCTACGCCCTGGGGTTGTCAGCGCTGATCGGTGCGTGGTGGATCGATATCCCGTTCCAGGCCCTGATGATCCAGGTGGCTGGCGGCGTGAACAAGTTTTCGCTGATGGCGATTCCGTTCTTTGTGCTGGCTGGCGCGATCATGGCCGAAGGTGGCATGTCACGGCGGCTGGTCGCGTTTGCCGGCGTGCTGGTGGGCTTTGTGCGCGGTGGCCTGTCGCTGGTGAACATCATGGCCTCGACGTTTTTCGGCGCGATTTCCGGCTCGTCGGTGGCGGACACCGCCTCGGTCGGCTCAGTGCTCATCCCGGAAATGGAGCGCCGTGGCTACCCGCGTGAATTCGCCACCGCGGTGACCGTCAGCGGTTCGGTGCAGGCGCTGTTGACCCCGCCCAGCCATAACTCGGTGCTCTACTCCCTGGCGGCGGGCGGCTCGGTGTCCATCGCCTCGCTGTTCATGGCCGGCGTGGTGCCTGGGTTGTTGATGAGCGCGTGCCTGATGGTGCTGTGCCTGATCTTCGCGAAAAAGCGCAACTACCCCAAGGGTGAAGTCATCCCGCTCAAGCAGGCGCTGAAAATCTGCGCCGATGCGCTCTGGGGCCTGATGGCCATGGTGATCATCCTCGGCGGTATCCTTTCGGGTATTTTCACCGCCACCGAGTCCGCCGCGATTGCGGTGCTGTGGGCGTTTTTCGTGACCATGTTCATCTACCGCGACTACAAATGGAGCGAGCTGCCCAAGCTGATGCACCGCACGGTGCGCACCATTTCCATTGTGATGATCCTGATCGCCTTCGCCGCCAGCTTCGGCTACATCATGACCCTGATGCAGATCCCGGCGAAGATCACCACGCTGTTCCTGACCCTGTCGGACAACCGCTACGTGATCCTGATGTGCATCAACGCCATGCTGCTGTTGCTCGGCACGGTGATGGACATGGCGCCGTTGATCCTGATCCTCACGCCGATCCTGCTGCCGGTGGTGCTGGGTATCGGCGTCGACCCGGTGCACTTTGGCATGATCATGCTGGTCAACCTCGGTATCGGCTTGATCACCCCGCCGGTGGGCGCGGTGCTGTTCGTGGGCGCGGCGGTGGGCAAGGTCAGTATCGAGAAGACCGTGAAAGCGCTGCTGCCGTTTTATGGCGTGCTGTTCCTGGTGCTGATGGCAGTGACCTACATTCCGGCGCTGTCGTTGTGGCTGCCAAGCGTGGTGCTCTGATGCTGATTGAACTGCAGGACAACCTGACCCACCTCACCCTCGCGCCAGCCACGGGAGGCAGCCTTGTCAATTGGACGGTGCGCGCCTCCGGGCAGCCGTTGCTGCGCCATAACGATCAGCAGGCGATCGATACCGGTTTGCCGGGCAAGCTGGGGTGCTATCCATTGGTGCCCTGGTCCAACCGCATTGCCCACGGCGGTTTCGACAACCCCGGCGGTTGGCTCGCGCTCACGCCCAACAGCCTGACCGACCCGCTGCCGATTCATGGTTCGGCCTGGCAGCAGGCGTGGCAGGTGGTCAGCCACACAGCGGATGAAGTGGTGCTGAAAGTGCGCTGTGACACGCCGTTTGCCTATCGCGCCGAGCAACGGATTCGCTTGAACGACGGGGCGTTGAGTATCGAGCTGCGGGTGACACACCTGGCCGAAACAGCGGCGTGGCATGGCGTGGGCTTGCATCCATACTTTCCGCGCCGGCCAGGTACCCGGTTGCAGGCCAGGGCCGCGCAGGTGTGGATCAGCGACGCATCCAAGCTGCCGACCGGGTTGACGCCGGTGCCGGGCGAATGGGATTTCCAGGTATTGAATACCCTGCCCGAAGGCCTGGTGGACAACGGCTTTTGCCAGTGGGATGGGTACTGCCGGATCGAACAGCCGGACCTGGGCTATGCGCTGGAATGCCAGGCCAGCGGGGCCGACTACTTCCTGCTGTACTGCCCGCCGGGGCTGGGGTTCTTTTGCGTCGAGCCGGTGAGTCATCCAGTGAACGCTCATCACCTGGCGGGACGACCGGGCCTGAAACTGCTGGAACACAATCAGTCGGTCCAACTCAATTTCAACCTGAAATACACCCCCCTGTAGGAGCGAGCTTGCTCGCGAAAAACCTCAGGGCAACGCGGGCATCAGGCGCCCCGCGTTATCGTTGACGATCTTCGCGAGCAAGCTCGCTCGTGCAGGGATCAGCGCCATGCTCAAGGTGGTGAGTTTTTGAGGCGGCCGGCGGTATCGATACTCACGACAACCGACAACCCCGGCCGCAACCGCTCGCTCTCGGCCTGGTCCGGGTCCACCGTAATCCTTACCGGCACGCGCTGGGCAATCTTCACAAAGTTGCCCGTCGCGTTGTCCGCCTGCAACAGGCTGAATTCCGACCCCGTGGCCGGGGAAATATGCTGCACCGTGCCATGGAATTTGCGATGGTTCAGTGCATCCACCGTGAAGGTCACCGGCTGGCCGACCTGCACGTTGTCCATCTGGGTTTCCTTCATATTGGCGATCACCCACAACTGCGGCGGCACCAGCGCCATCAACTGTGCGCCGGAGTTGACGTAGGCCCCCAGACGCACACCAATCTGCCCGAGCTGACCATCGCGCGGCGCGGTGATGCGGGTGTTGGACAGGTCGATACGCGCCAACTCCACCGCCGCCTCGGCACTCGCCACCGCCGCTTCCAGGGAGCCGCGATTGACGATCACCGTTTGCAGGTCCTGCCGGGCGATTTCCAGGCTGGCCTGGGCTTGCGCCACGGCGGCGATGGTCTGCGCGTTGGCCGCGCGGGTTACGTCCAGCTCACGCTTGGACACCGAACCGTCGCTGATCAGTTCTTCATTGCGGCGCAAATCGGCGGTGCTCTTGCGCGCCTGGGCCTGGCTGTCCGCCAAGGCTGCCTGGCGCAGCTTGATGGTGGCTTCGGCACTGTTGCGTTGCTGCACCACATTGGCCAGCGCGGCCTTCTGCACCGCCAGTTGCGCCAGCGCCTGGTCGAGGCGCTGCTTGTAGATGCGGTCATCCAGGCGCACCAGCAGGTCGCCGGCCTTGACGTACTGGAAGTCCTGCACCGGCACCTCGAACACATAGCCGCTGAGCTGTGGGCCGATGATGGTCACCTGGCCACGCACCAGGGCGTTCTCGGTGGTTTCCACCGCGCTGCTGAACGGCGGCAATTGCCAGGCATACAGCACGATCAGCACCCCGACGATGGCAATCGCGGCAAAGCCCAGGGACGAGAGGATGCGCACGCGCAGTGAGCGCGGCTCGGTGACCGTGGCGCCGGGCGGCGTGGTGCCTTCCGGGGTGGCGGCGATGGCGTTGGTGGTCGTGGTGGTCGATTCGGTCATGAAGGTGCGCCGCTGGGTTGAACGGGAGTGGCTGCTTTAGTGGTGCTCATCAGCCACAGACTGCGGATAAAGATCCAGATCATGGTCAGGATCGCGATAATCGCGATCAGCATGAACACATCGTTGTAGGCCATGACATTGGCCTCACGGGTCGCCGCGGTGGCCAGGCTGCGGATGCCCATGAGGTTACGCAGTTCCGGGTCGGCGACAATGCCGCCGTAGGCCGAGCCGCCGCTCTGCACCCGTGCGGCCACACGTGGGTCGAGCAGGGTCAGGTGCTCGACGATCATGCTGGAGTGATACTTCTCGCGCACGATCTGGAAGGTGCCCAGCAACGCCGCGCCAATCAAGCCGCCGAGGTTCTGGCAGATACCGAACATCACCGAAAAACTCACCAGGTTGCGCGGGTTGGTCAGCACGTTCTTGGTGCCCAATACCATGGTCGGGCCAAGGAAGAACGTTCCGCCGAAGCCTAGCAGGAACTGACTGATGTACAGGTTCTGCGGGCGCGTGAGGTTGCTGGAGAAACTGTCCATCACCGAGCCGGTGGCCATCAGCGCCAGGGAAATTACCAGCGGCATCAACAGGTGCGCCGGGTTGATGGTCAAGGCACTGACCACCAACCCGGCAATCGCCCCGGCGAGCATCACCACGTAAAGGGTGTGCATCTGCTGGTAGCTCATGTTCAACATCTGCATGAACCCCACCGCGCCAGTGGACTGCTCGGACAGCACCATGCGAATCAGGATCACCGCCAGCGCCAGGCGGATCATCACACCGCTGCCCAGCCAACGGGTCATCAACATCGGATTGGCGCGGTTATGTTCGATGGCCAGGCCCGCCATGATCAGCACCAGGGAACAGGCTGAGGCAATGCCGATCCAAGGGGCTTCAAGCCACCAGTCTATGCGCCCCAGGGACAGCACCGCGCACAGCAGGGCCACGCCGCTGGCGAGGATGGCGAAGGTGAGGAAATCGAGTTTTTCAAACGTCTTGAAGCGGTCGCCGGGTGGAAGTTTAAGCAGGAACACGCAACCCAGGCAGATGAGTGCCATGCCCAGCTCGAACAGGTACAGACCACGCCACTCGGCGATTTGCAGCAAGTCTTCGGAGAACAGGCGCGCCAAGGGTAAAGCAAGTTGCGCGGTGCCCAACCCCAGTACCAGCGACTTCAACCGCCACTTGGCCGGGAACGCCTGGATCATGTAGTACAAGCCCAACGAGCTCAGCGCGGCGCCGACCATGCCGTGGGCCGCCCGTACGGCGATGGCCGAGTTGAGGTCGTTGACGAACAAGTGGCCGAAGGTCACCAGCGCGTAGAGCACCAGGAACACCTCGGTAAACGCACGCAGGCCGAATTGCTGGCGAAACTTCACCAGCAGCAGGTTCATGCACACGTTAGTCATCACATAGGCGGCGGGCAGCCAGGCCATTTCCGCAGTGGTCGCCCCGAGGGCGCCTTGCAGGTATTGCAGGTTGGCGATGACCAGCGCGTTGCCCAGGCCACCGGTGATCGCCACCAGCACGCCCACCAGCGCATACAGCCAGCGCTTGTGGGTGGGGTGCCACGGCGTCGACGGAGAACCGGGCAGGCTCGGGCGCTCGTGGGGTTCCCAGGTGTGGGGGGTGCATTTATCCATTCGATGACCTAGATGACCCGACGGGTGACGTCGGTAAAACCATTACTCAGAGTAGTAAACCTGAGCGGGGTTCATCTTGCCATCTTGGGCGCATCGGTTAACGCCCATCTTGCCACTCATGCGCTGTTTTCTTTACTCGATGGCAGCGATGCGATTATCTCAGCGCGGCACGTTTGCAGGATCTCATCCGCGAGTTCCGAGTCATCCGGACACGCCCGCGACAGCATGACCGCACCGACTGCGTGGGCCAGCAGGTTGATCATTTTCGTGCGGACCTCTTGGCGGGTGACATCCACACCCGCCGTGTACTTGTCCTCAAGGGCTGCCAGCGTATTTTCAACGCCACTGGCAAAGGTCGCCTTCAGATCATCCGACTGACGGGCGGCGTCACCACACAGGGCTGCCAGGGTGCACCCCTCTCCCCTGCCGTCTCTGTGATCCCTGGACACGTACAGGTTTACAAATCCCGGCACGTCGAGATCGCACGTACTCGACAGGGACTTTGCCAGGCTGTTTTCGGCCGCTTCGGCCATCAAGTCGGCTTTGGAGCCGAAGTGTTTATAGAAGCCTCCCTGGGTAAAACCTGCAGTCGCCATGAGTTCTGCCACACCCACACCATCATAGCCACGCTCACGAAACAGCTCTGACGCCGTCTCCACAATATGCGCTCGGTTGGCGAGTGATTGCGTTTTGGTGATCTTCATTTCGCACCCCTGGAACTCCTGAACAATGGTCTGACTATACTCTGATGTCGGTCATAATCAAAACTGTTGACAGCTTTGATTATGACCAACATCATAAAACCACCAGCGCATGTCTCTGCGACGGTACGGCGCGGATCGCCGTCTCTGACCATCCTGAACACTCAAGAGCATCTACTTATGAGCACCCCAGAAACCGTACTGATTACCGGCGCCTCAACAGGCATTGGCGCGACCTACGCCGAGCGTTTTGCCCAGCGTGGGCATAACCTGGTGCTGGTTGCCCGCGACAAAGGCCGGCTAGACGCATTGGCCTCGCGGCTGCGTGAGAAACACGCGGTTTCCATTGACGTGATCCAGGCCGACCTGACTCAAACCAGCGATCTGACCAGCGTCGAAGCACGCCTGCGTGATGACGCCAGTATCGGCATCCTGGTGAACAATGCGGGCGCCGCCCTCTCCGGTAGCTTCATCGAGCAATCCATCGACAGCGTTACCAACCTGGTCGCGCTCAATACCACCGCCTTGGTGCGACTTGCCAGCGCCATCGCGCCACGCCTGGCACACGCCGGTAGCGGCGCGATTATCAACATCGGCTCGGTGGTGGGGCTGGCACCGGAATTCGGCATGAGCGTCTACGGTGCAACCAAAGCGTTTGTGCTGTTTCTATCCCAGGGGCTGAGCCTTGAGCTCTCACCCAAAGGCGTCTACGTGCAAGCTGTCCTGCCAGCCGCCACCCGCACGGAAATCTGGGATCGCGCGGGCATCGACATCAATACCCTGAGCGAAATCATGAGCGTGGACGAGCTGGTCGATGCTGCGCTGGTCGGTTTTGATCGTCGCGAGCCAGTGACCATTCCGCCATTGCAAGACGCCGCCCGCTGGGATGCTCTGCAGGCCGCCCGCCAAGGTTTGCTGTCAGAGATCCGCCAATCGGCCGTCGCCGAGCGCTATCAAGCCAAGGTGTGATAGTCACGCGAACCATAAGAACTGTTGGGGTGCGAAGCGCCCCCAATGCAGGACGAATGCGGTGTACCCGATATTGCGCAGTGGCTGGTTTTGGGGCTTCCAGTTTGCTGTGCGACAGCGCTAAGTCGGAGATTCAGCCGCCTGCCACATTGGATCTCCTGTGCACCCAGAAACGCATTCCCAATCAGATCCAACCGAGCCAACTCCAGTAAGTCGCCGCAAACACCAACATCAACCCATACCCGATCAACGTCACCAAAATCCCCACCTTGGCGAACTGCCGTGCCGTAAACGTCCCGGTCCCCAGGCACACCATGTTCTGCGGCGCATTGATCGGCAGGATAAACCCGTAGCTCATCACAAACCCCAACAGCATGGTCATGCCCAACCGGTTGAACTCCCCCGGCAAGGTCTGCAGCACGGCAATCAGGATCGGCAACAGCGCCGAAGTCAGCGCCGTGGCGCTGGCAAAGCCCAGGTGGATCACAATCAGAAACGCCCCCAGGATCGCAAACACCCCCAGCGGCCCGACCTGATCAAGGCCGGTGTGCGCCACCACCTGGGAGCCCAGCCATTGCCCGGCCTGAGTGGTCAGCAGCGCCGTACCAAGGCTGATCCCAACGCCGAACACAATCACGGTGCCCCATGGAATGCGCGATTGCACGTCCTTCCAGGTCATCACTCCAACCCCCGGCAGCAGCAGGAACACCAGCCCGGCGTAGGTGGTCGAGGTGGTGTCGAAAGGGTGAAGGCGCCCTTCCGTCGCCCACGCCAACAGCAACAGCACCGACACTGTCAGCAAGCGTTTCTGCGGCCCGGTCATCGGACCGATGTCTACCAGGGATTGGGCCACGGCCTCCTTGCCACCCGGGATGCTATCGGTTTCCGGCGGCAACAGCTTGATTACCAGGAACAGCAACACCGCCGACATGATCACCGCCCACGGTGCGCCGGTGATCAGCCAGTCGATCCACGACACGCGCTGGCCGAGCATCTTGTCCATAAAGCCCACGGTCAGCAGGTTTTGCGCGGCGGCGGTCTGGATACCGACGTTCCAGATACTGGTGCCCTGGGCCACCACGATCATCAGGCCGGCGGCGATATTGGAGCGTTTGTCCACGCCGAACGCTGCGACCACGCCCATCATGATCGGCACCACACAAGCGCTGCGCGCGGTGGCGCTGGGGACGACGAGACTGAGCAGGATCGTCACCGCAATCGCCCCCAGCAGAATGCCGCGGGTGCTGGTGCCGACGCGGGTCAGGGTCACCAGGGCGATGCGCCGGTCCAGGCCGGTGTGGGTCATTGCCGCCGCGATGAACAACGCGCCTGCCACCAGCGCCAGCGCCGGATTTGAAAAGCCGGTGAGTGCCATGCTGATGGCCGGGCTGGAGCCGATCAGGTGCGTGGGGTCTTGCAGCGACGGCGCCGTGCCGAGCAAAAACGCCATGAGCGAGGTGATCATGATCGCGCTGGCTTCATAAGACACCGCCTCGGTGATCCACACCACCACGGCAAACGCGAGGATCGCCAGCATGCGCTGCCCGGCTACCGGCAGGTCGGCGGGCAGCGGCAACAGCAGCACGCCGACCATCACCAGTACGCCGATCACCAGGCCCAGGGGCAACTTGAAGGATGCTGCGGTTGTTGCGGGGGCGTTCATGGCGGGCTCCGTCGGGCTCTGAATCAGGCCCGCAGCATGGGGCAAAGCGCCGCAACGGGTGTTGACGGGTATCAAGACCCTAGGTCAATAACTGGCTCAATACCGCCCGCAACTTGCCGGGCTTGAGCGGTTTGTTCAACAACGGCGCGTCCAGGCGGCGCAGCACGCGACGGCACTGGTCGGTGCGGTCGGCGGTGATGATCACGGCGGGGATGTTCTGCGCGAAATGCTCGCGCAGGTGCTTGACCACCGCACAGCCCACCACGCCGTGGTCGAGGTGGTAGTCGGCGAGGATCAGCTCCGGCGCCCTGCCCTGCAACGCCAGCAACGCCCCGGCCTGGTCGGTGGCGGTGATCACCTCACAGCCCCACTGCGCCAGCAGGGCGCGCATGCTGTCGAGGATGCTCACCTCGTTATCGATCACCAGCAGGCGCCGCCCCGGCAGCGGGTTACCCGTGGTCGGTAGCACCGGCAGTTGGCTGATCGCCAGGGGCATCTCCTCGCTGATGGGCACCTTGATACTGAACATCGAGCCACGCCCCGGCCACGAACGGACCGCCACCGGGTAGCCGAGGATCTCGGCGATGCGCTCGACAATCGCCAGGCCCAGCCCCACGCCTTTGCGGTCCGAAGCACGGCCGACATCGAGCTGGTTGAATTCAAGGAAGATCGCGTCGAGCCGGTCGGCCGCGATGCCGCGCCCGGTGTCCCACACCTCCAGGCGCAGGCAATCGCCACGGCGGCGTGCGCCGAGCAGGATGCAGCCCTCGTCGGTGTATCGGCAGGCGTTGCTGAGGAAGTTGCGCAGGATTCGCGTCACCAGGCGCAAGTCGGTGCGAATCGCATAATGGCCGGTGCGCGCGCGCAGGTTGAGGCCGGCCGCCAGCGCCACCGACTGGAACTCCGAGACCAGCGGCGCAAACAGCTCATCCAGGCGATACAGCGCCACGTCGGGCTTGACCGCCGCCTGATCGAGCCGCGAAATATCCAACAGGTCGGTGAGCAAATCCTCGGCGCCTTCCAGGGCCTGGTGCGTACGTTCCACCAGCACCTGCTCGACGCTGGGCAAGTTGCGTTCGCGCAGGGTCGAGATCAGCAACCGCGCCGCGTTAAGCGGTTGCAGCAGGTCGTGGCTGGCGGCGGCGAGGTATTTATCCTTGCTGCGGTTGGCAGCCTCGGCGGCGTCGCGCGCATCGCGCAACTCCTGCTCGACCTGCTCGCGCTGGGCAATCTGCTGTTGCAGGTTACGGTTGGCTTCCAGCAGTTCATCGGTGCGCACCGCCACGCGCTGCTCCAGCTCATCGTTGAGACGGATATAGCGGTTGCGC
Organism: Pseudomonas sp. H3_E07; assembly: GCF_054668895.1. Taxonomy (NCBI): domain Bacteria; kingdom Pseudomonadati; phylum Pseudomonadota; class Gammaproteobacteria; order Pseudomonadales; family Pseudomonadaceae; genus Pseudomonas; species Pseudomonas sp. H3_E07. Next base: position 5,013,447 of record NZ_CP162795.1, on the reverse strand, counting down.
TCGGCCTCCAGTTCGTCGAGACGCGCGGTGAGTTCCGGGTAGTGGCTCTTGCGCGCCGAGTGATTGCCCAGGCCCAGCAGCCCGGCCAGGGCCTGTTGCTGATCTTCAGAGCGCTTCGCCATACACGACCTCGACGTCACGCTGGCTGGACTCGCGTGGGTTAGTGAGGATGCACGGGTCGTGCATCGCATGCCGGGACAGGAACGGAATATCCGCCACGCGCACCCCATGCAAACCGAGGGTTTCGTGAAAGCCGATGGCGTGCTTCAGTGCAATCAGATGCTCCACCAGCCGCGCGCAAATCTGCCGATGGCTGAGGCCCCGGCAATCGATGCCAAAGGTCTCGGCGATCACCTTGAAGCGCTCCGGCGCCGAGTTGTAGTTGAACGCCACCACATGCTCCACCAGCACTGCGTTGCATAGCCCGTGGGGCAGGTCGAGAAACCCGCCGAGGCTGTGAGACATGGCATGCACCGCGCCGAGGATTGCATTGGAGAACGCCAGGCCGGCCTGCATGCTGCCGAGCATGATCTTCTCGCGCAGGGCAATGTCACCGGGGTTGGCGATCATCTGCACCAGGTTGCCGTTGATCAGGCGCATGGCTTCCAGCGCATGGGGATCGGTCAGCGGGCCGTGGCCGGTAGACACGAACGCCTCGATGGCATGCACCAGCGCGTCGATGCCGGTACAGGCGGACAGGAACGGGTCCATGCTCGCCGTAGTTTCCGGGTCGATCAGCGACACATCCGGCACCACCGCCTTACTGACGATGGAGAACTTCATGCGTTCCTGCTGATTGGAAATGATCACGAACTGCGAGACATCCGCCGACGTGCCGGCGGTGGTGGGGATCAGGATCAACGGTGGGCTCGGCACACGAATGGTGTCCACGCCTTCGAACTCGAGGATGCAGCGCCCATGGGCGACCACAATGCCGATGGCCTTGCCGCAGTCCATGGGGCTGCCGCCGCCAATGGCCACGATCACGTCGCAGTGGTTTTCGCGGTACACCTCGGCGCCGAGCATCACTTCTTCAACGCGCGGGTTGGGCGACACGGCGCTGTACAGGCAATAGTCGATGCCGATGGCTTGCAGGCTGGCTTCCACATCGGCGACCCAACCGGCGGCGATCACCCCGGGGTCGCTGACCACCAACACCTTGCGCGCGCCAAAGGTCTTGGCATAGTTACCGACGTTATGCCGACAGCCGGCACCAAAGATGATTTCAGGCGAGACGAATTTACGCAGGAGGCTCAGATTGGGGCTCATTGGAAAGCCTGTTGTTATTATTTTGGTAGATGCGCTTCACACTAACCCATTCCGGGGCGAATGCAATCAGACCAAAGGGTCATTCCCAATACCGCACCGGCCAGCACAAGGCTGGCCGGAGATGGATCAGCGGCTGGCGAAGTACATGGTCACTTCGAAGCCGATACGCATGTCGGTGAAGGCGGGTTTGGTCCACATAGGGAGAGTCCTCTTGTTGTGCCGGAAGATTCCGGTATGGGCATTAATGCATGGGGGGATGGGGGGGCGAATGCTACTTTCGAAGTAAATGCCGCACTGCATTAGTCGCGAATGTACAGGGAGCAAAATGTGGGAGGGAGCAAGTCGAATCGTCGCACCGCCCCTCCCACAGGAGACCGCATTGCAGTCAGAGGGTTAGAAGAAACCCAGCGGATTGATGTCGTAGCTCACCAGCAAATTCTTGGTCTGCTGGTAGTGATCGAGCATCATCTTGTGGTTCTCACGCCCCACGCCCGACTTCTTGTAGCCGCCAAACGCCGCATGCGCCGGGTACAGGTGATAACAGTTGGTCCACACGCGCCCGGCCTTGATCGCCCGGCCCATGCGGTAGGCACGGTTGATGTCGCGGGTCCACAGCCCGGCGCCGAGGCCGAACTCGCTGTCATTGGCAATCGCCAGGGCTTCGGCTTCGTCCTTGAAGGTGGTGATGCCCACCACCGGGCCGAAGATTTCTTCCTGGAACACGCGCATCTTGTTGTGGCCCTTGAGCAAGGTCGGCTGGATGTAGTAACCGCTGGACAGGTCGCCCTCCAGGCGCTCGGCTGCGCCGCCGGTGAGCAGCTCGGCGCCCTCTTCCTGGGCGATCTTGAGGTAGGAGAGGATCTTGTCGTATTGCTGCTCGGACGCCTGGGCGCCAACCATGGTTTCGGTGTCCAGCGGGTTGCCGCGCTTGATCTTGACGATCTTCTTCATCACCACTTTCATGAAGTCGTCGTAGATCGACTCCTGCACCAGCGCCCGCGACGGGCAGGTGCACACTTCACCCTGGTTGAAGAACGCCAGCACCAGGCCTTCGGCGGCTTTTTCGATGAACTGCGGCTCGGCCTGCATGATGTCTTCGAAGAAGATGTTCGGCGACTTGCCGCCCAGTTCCACGGTAGAAGGAATGAGGTTCTCGGCGGCGGCATGCATGATGTGCGCACCGATGGGGGTCGAGCCGGTGAACGCGATCTTGGCGATGCGCTTGCTGGTGGCCAGTGCCTCCCCGGCTTCGCGGCCAAATCCCTGGACGATGTTCAGCACGCCCGGTGGCAGCAGGTCATTGATCAACTCGGCAAACACCATGATCGACAGCGGCGTCTGCTCGGCCGGCTTGAGCACGATGCAGTTACCGGCGGCCAGGGCCGGGGCGAGTTTCCAGGCGGCCATCAGCAGCGGGAAGTTCCACGGAATGATCTGCCCGACCACGCCCAATGGCTCATGGAAGTGATAGGCCGCGGTGTGTTCGTTGATCTCGGCGGCGCCGCCTTCCTGGGCGCGGATGCAGCCAGCGAAGTAGCGGAAGTGGTCAGCGGCCAGAGGCACGTCGGCGTTGAGGGTTTCGCGCACGGCCTTGCCGTTGTCCCAACTTTCGGTCACGGCCAGCACTTCGAGGTGCTGCTCGATACGGTCGGCGATTTTCAGCAGCACCAGGGAGCGATCCTGAGGCGAGGTTTTGCCCCAGGCGTCGGCGGCGGCATGGGCAGCGTCGAGGGCCTTGTCGATATCGGCGGCGTTGGAGCGCGGGAATTCGGCGATCACTTCACCGGTCACCGGCGAAGTGTTGGTGAAGTATTCACCGCTGAGCGGGGCGACGAACTCACCGCCGATGTAATTACCGTAGCGCTGCTTGAAGCTGACGATGGCGCCAGGGGTGCCAGGTTGTGCGTAGATCATGTTAAAGCCTCTGTCTGGGTCCGGGCCTGTCGGTCAACAGGCGATGACCCGATAGTAAAGAGCCCCCGTTGCCCGGCGAATGCGCCGTTGGCAGGGGGGCGCTTGTCATTTGGTCGTAGATTCAGTGTTTGGCGACCAGCTCTTTGGGCAGCTTGAAGGTCCAGAGCATGCCGCCCTGGTTGAAGTCCTTGATGCGCTTGGCCACTTCACCGCCCCACAACGGCACTGCACCGCCCCAGCCCGAGAGCACCGAGACGTACTGTTCGCCGTCCATTTCCCAGGTCACAGGCGAGCCGAGCACGCCGGAGCCGGTCTGGAATTCCCAGACTTTCTCGCCGGTCTTGGCGTTGAACGCCTGCAGGAAGCCTTCCGGCGTGCCTGTGAACACCAGGTTGCCCTTGGTGGTCAGCACTCCGCCCCACAGCGGCGCGAAGTTCTTGTGGCGCCAGACTTCCTTGCCGGTCTTCGGGTCAATGGCGCGCAGCACGCCGATATAGTCTTCGTTCAATGGTTTGATAGTGAAGCCCGCACCGAGGAACGCCGCGCCCTTCTTGTAGGCGATGCCTTCGTTCCACATGTCCATGCCCCACTCGTTGGACGGCACGTAGAACAACCCGGTGTCGCGGTTATAGGCCATCGGCATCCAGTTTTTCGCGCCCAGGAACGCCGGTGCGACGAACACCGAGGTGCCCTTGGCTTCGCTGCCCGGAGCGCCAGGGCGGCTGGCGTCGTTGTAGATCGGCCGACCGTCCTTGTCCAGGCCGGTGGCCCAGGTGATCTTGTCGACAAACGGGAAACCACGAATGAACTTGCCGTTGGTGCGATCAAGCACGTAGAAGAAGCCGTTACGGTCGGCTGTGGCGGCAGCTTTTATCTCTTTGCCACCTTCCGTGTAGTTGAAGGAGACCAGCTCGTTCACGCCGTCATAGTCCCAGCCGTCATGGGGCGTGGTCTGGAAGTGCCACTTGATGGTGCCGTCGTCCGGGTTCAGCGCCAGGCGCGAGGACGAGTAGAGGTTGTCGCCAGGGCGCAGGTGCGAGTTCCACGGCGCCGGGTTGCCGGTACCGAACAGCAGCAGGTTGGTTTCCGGGTCGTAGTAGCCGCCCAGCCACGGTGCGGCGCCGCCGGTTTTCCACAGATCTCCGGGCCAGGTCTTGCCCGCCTCGCCACCGGAGATACCGTTCTCAACCGCCTTGCCGTCTTTATAGACGTAGCCCATATGGCCTTCGACCGTCGGGCGACTCCAAAGCAGTTCACCGTTCTTCGGGTCATAGGCTTCGATCTTGCCCACCACGCCGAACTCGCCACCGGCCACACCGGTAATCAGCTTGCCGTTGATCACCAGGGGCGCGGCGCTGATGGAGTAGCCTTCTTTGTGGTCGGCGACTTTCTTGCTCCACACCACTTTACCGGTGTCTTTGTTCAGCGCCACCAGCTTGGCGTCGAGGGTGCCGAAGAACACCAGGTCGCCGTACAGCGCCACGCCACGGTTGATCACGTCACAGCACGGGCGAATGTCATCGGGCAGACGCGCATCGTACTGCCAGAGCTTCTTGCCGGTGCGCGCATCCACCGCGAACACCCGCGAGTAGGAACCGGTGAGGTACATCACCCCATCCTTGATCATCGGCTGCGCCTGTTGCCCACGCTGCTTCTCGCCGCCAAAGGAAAACGCCCAGACCGGTCGCAGTTCCTTCACGTTATCGACGTTCAGGGTGTCGAGGGGGCTGTAGCGCTGGCCCTGCACGCCCAGGCCGTTGGTGACGATCTGCCCGGGGTTTTTCGGGTCCTGGAGAATTTCCTCATCGGTCACCGAGGCCATGGCCTGGCCTGACAACAGGATGGCACCGAGCAACACACTCAAGGCGAAGGGTTGGCGGCGTGCGGGTTGGGTCATGACGGCTACCTCTGCGGTTTTTTGTTATACCCGGGAAATTTTCCCGGTCTGGAGCAGATTCTTGGGCGCAGGGGCAGTTGTCACAATTGACCGCAGTATCGAGTTTGCTAGTTCCTTAGTAGCGGGTCAGCGCGCCGAATCCACGCGTTGCATCCGTTCGCGCTCGTAACGCGGGTACAGGTGGCTGACGCTGCGAATCAGTTCATAGCGGCTCAGGCTGATCGTGGCGAAGCGTTCAGGGATGGGGCTGCGGATCATCTCGGCCATGTCGCTGCCGTGGGCCGCGCCGTCACGCAGCAGTTGATCGAGCCAGGTCAGGTAGTCGCGCATCTGCGTGAAGGGCTGCGCGTCGCTGGCCACCGGGCCATGGCCGGGCACGATCAGGGTCCAGGGCAAGGCTTGCAGGGTGCCGAGGTCGGCCAGCCACACCGCCAGCCCCGGGCTGTTGGGGGTGGTGAGCGCGCGCTGGTAAAACACCAGGTCGCCGGCGAACAGCACGCCGGTGCTCTGGTCGAAGATCGCCAGGTCGGCGCCGGTGTGGCCGGTGAGCGCGAGCAAGCGCAAGTCGTGGCGGCCGACGCTCAGCACACCGGGTTCCAGCACCTGGGTCGGCAATACCACCTCGGTACCGCGCATCCAGTCGCCGACCATGCGGTAGAGATTTTCCGCCATGCCGTCGCCCTGCTCGTGCAGCAGCCGCGTGGTCTCGGCCAGGGCGCCGATGGGCACGTCCTTGAAGGCCTGGTTGCCCAGCGCATGGTCGGGGTGATGGTGGGTAATCAGCACCTGGGTCACCGGCTTGGGGGTGACGCGGGCGATGGCCTCGCGCATGGCTTCGCCATAGCGCCGCGACGGCCCGGTGTCGATCACCACCACGCCAGCCTCGGTGACAATGAAGGCGGTGTTGACGATATTGCCGCCATTGGCCTTGGCAAAATTGTCGGTGCTGCCTTCAAGCAGCCAGGTGTCATCGGCGATCAATCGGGGCTTGAGGGCGTAGTCGAGGTCCGCCAGGGCGGGCAGGCTCAGGCCCAGGCATAACAATAGAATCCAGCGCATGCCGCGCTCCTTCTGGTCAGGGTATGGCCGCGTCGAACTCATTGCCGCTGTTGTCGCGCAGCACCAGCCGGGTAGGCCCCGGCGCGTCGATGTCGAAGGCCAGGTTGGGGTTTTCGCTGACCGCCGGGAATAGCTCAAGATCAGCCAACACCTGGCCGTCCCGGCCAAGCAGTTGTGCATGGTTGATAAAAAACTCGGGGATGCCGCTGACCATGCCATTGTCCATCGGGTGCGCCACCTGCACACGTACGCGGCTGAACTCGCCCCGCGAGTAACGGCCGCCGAGCACTTCGCCGATGTGCTCTTCCCAGCCCGGCTGGGTGCGTACCACGCTGGGCGCGGTGCAGCCGCCACCGGCCGCGTCGATCAGGGTCGAGCCCACATGCCACAGCCCGTCATCGGTGAGCACCGCCGCCCGCAACGGCGTGGCCTGCTCGATACGAATCCGCAGCGACAGCCACGGCAGCACGCCGGCCCTGGGTTGGAAGTCGACGATTTTCGGCAATGGGTTGAGCTCGGCCCAGGCGAGGATTTTCACCACATGGCCGTTGAAGGCGCGGGCGTCGATTTCCAGCGGCACCTGGCGCGCATCTTCGGCGAACGGCGGCGCGAGCAGCTTGACTCGGTCGTCGAACACGAACGGCGCCTCGGCCAGGAACTGCTTGTGATAAAACGCCCACATCACCGACGGCACCGGGTCGACCTCCACGGCGTGAGCCGCCAGCGGCAGCCAGCACGCCAAGATGCAGCTCAGTCGCCAGTTCATCGCCTGCTCCTATTGATACATCTCGGGGACTTCATACTGCAGGCCGTAACGGGCATAGATGGCTTGCACCGCGCCGTCGCGGATCAAGCCTTCCAGCGCCTCTTCCACCGCGTAGGCCAACTGGCGATTGCTCTCGTGCACCGCCATGCCGATCTCCCAGCGCTGCTTGCCCATGTTCGGGTAGGCGTTTTCAGCGAGGGCCAGTTGCGGGTCGTGGGCTTCATGCACCTGCCAATCGACTTCGCCGCGCATCGCCATCACCGCATCGACCTCACCGGCTTTCATCGCCGCAAAGGCCTGGGGGACGTCGGGATAGTGATGGGTCTTGGCGGCGAGCATGCCGTTGAACACCGAGGTGAGGTAGAACGACGGCACGCTGTCGACTTCGACGCCAATCGGGTGCTGCTCGAACACCGCCACGCTGGCAACCCTGTCCAGGCGCCGACGGTCGTAAGCCACCTGCCATTGTTCGTTCTGATACGGCCCGAACATCACCACATGGCCGTTTTCCAGTTCGCCCTGGTCGTTGCGCTTCTGTGCGTAATCGCGATCGTAGGGCGCGCGCATCATCAGGTCGGCCAGTTGCTGGTTGTGCAACTGGCTGCCACGCCAGATGTAGTCGCGCAGGTCGTCGTCGAGCTTCTCGCCGGCCGGCGCCCAGATCAACGTGAGCCGTACCCCCAGCGCCGTGGCCAGGGCCTGGGCCAGCTCCACGTCGACCCCGCGCGCGGTGGCGCCGTCTTCGAAACTGTAGGGGGCAAAGTCCTTGTACACCGCCACGTTGATGTCGCCGGCGGCGATCATCTGGTCAAAGCTGCGCACCTGCGCCTGTGCCGGCTGGCAACACAGCAGGGCCAGGCCAAGCACATAAGCGAACAGGCGCATGGCTTACTCCTCGACGTGCACGGTATCCAGGTAGGTGCGCACGGCCCACAAGGCTTCCTGGCTCAGGTAGTCGGCCATTTTCGGCATGTACACGCGACCGTCACGCACCGCGCCATGGCGCACGCGCTCGACGAACCACTCATCACCGGCTTCGCCCACATCGAGCATGCGCAGGTCGGGGGCGATGCCGCCGGACTTGGCTTCCAGGCCGTGGCAGGCGGCGCAGTTCTGGTTGTAGGCGGACGAACCAATCTCCACGGCCCGATCGTGTTCAGGCGAGGTGCGGTACGGATTGACCGCCGCCCAGCCGTCTTCGTTGACCGGCACGCCGGCGTCCTTGATCGAGGTCAGGCCCTGGGTTTCCACCGCTTGCGGGACCACGTCACCATGGGCCCAGGCGGAGCCCGCGGCGATCACACCGACCAACAGCCCGGCGACGAGCAAGGCATTGTGTTTTGTTGTCATTATTTTTGCCCTCAGGATTGCACGCAAAACCTCATTGCAGAGGCTATGGCAACCATCTTAGAAACCCCGGGACATGGGCCGTATGCTGCTTTGGTGGCCGCCCTCTCCTCCCTTGGTAGTAGGGCTTGTGGGGCACGCCTAAAACAGCGGCGCCCCGGGAAGTCTTCCCGGCCACAGCGGGACTTTTTCCGTATCCGCCCGGCGCCCCGGCGTTCCACCCTGTGCAGGCCAAAACCTCCACTGGGAACTGCAACCATGACAATAAGATCGCTACCCGCCCGCTCACCTTTAAGCCTTGCCGTGCAAGCCTTTGTGCTGGTGGGCAGCCTGTCCCTCAGTGCCGTAACGTTCGCGGCCGCCGAACCCGCCAAGCCGACGCGCACTGTCACCTGGGAAGACATCGCCAACGACCACCTGACCACCCAGGACGTGCTGCAATACGGCATGGGCACCAACGCCCAGCGCTGGAGCCCGCTGGCCCAGGTCAACGACAAGAACGTGTTCAAGCTCACCCCGGCCTGGTCCTACTCGTTCGGCGACGAGAAGCAACGCGGCCAGGAGTCCCAGGCCATCGTCAGCGACGGCGTGGTCTACGTCACCGGCTCCTACTCCCGCGTGTTCGCCCTCGACGCCAAGACTGGCAAGCGCCTGTGGACCTACAACCACCGCCTGCCCGACAACATTCGCCCGTGCTGTGACGTGGTCAACCGGGGTGCGGCGATCTTCGGCGACAAGATCTACTTCGGCACCCTCGACGCGCGCCTGATCGCCCTCGACAAGAACACCGGCAAAGTGGTGTGGAACAAGAAGTTCGGCGACCACGCCGCCGGCTACACCCTGACCGGCGCTCCGGTGCTGATCAAAGACAAGGTCAGCGGCAAGGTGCTGCTGATCCACGGCAGCTCCGGCGATGAATTCGGCGTGGTCGGCCAGCTGTTTGCCCGCGACCCGGACACTGGCGAAGAAGTATGGATGCGCCCGTTCGTGGAGGGCCATATGGGCCGTCTGAACGGCAAGGACAGCACGCCGACCGGCGACGTCAAGGCCCCTTCGTGGCCGGACGACCCGACCACCGAAACCGGCAAGGTCGAGGCCTGGAGCCACGGCGGCGGCGCCCCTTGGCAGAGCGCAAGCTTCGATGCCGAGACCAATACGATCATCGTCGGCGCCGGCAACCCCGGCCCGTGGAACACCTGGGCGCGCACCGCCAAGGACGGCAACCCCCACGACTTCGACAGCCTCTACACCTCGGGCCAGGTCGGCGTCGACCCCAGCACCGGCGAAGTGAAGTGGTTCTATCAGCACACCCCGAACGACGCCTGGGACTTCTCCGGCAACAACGAGCTGGTGCTGTTCGACTACAAGGACAAGGACGGCAAAGTGGTCAAGGCCACCGGCCACGCCGACCGCAATGGTTTTTTCTATGTGGTGGACCGCAATAACGGCAAGCTGCAGAACGCCTTCCCCTTCGTCGACAACATCACCTGGGCCAGCCATATCGACCTGAAGACCGGGCGTCCGGTGGAGAACGAAGGCCAGCGTCCGGCCAAGCCATTGCCGGGTGAAACCAAAGGCAAACCGGTGGAAGTCTCGCCGCCGTTCCTGGGTGGCAAGAACTGGAACCCCATGGCCTACAGCCAGGACACCGGGCTGTTCTACATCCCCGGCAACCAGTGGAAAGAGGAATACTGGACCGAAGAGGTCAACTACAAGAAGGGCTCGGCGTACCTGGGCATGGGCTTTCGCATCAAGCGCATGTATGACGACCACGTCGGCACCCTGCGTGCGATGAACCCAACCACCGGGAAGGTGGTGTGGGAGCACAAGGAAGCCTTGCCGCTGTGGGCCGGCGTGCTGGCCACCAAGGGCAACCTGGTGTTTACCGGCACCGGCGACGGTTTCTTCAAAGCTTTCGACGCCAAAACCGGCAAGGAGCTGTGGAAGTTTCAGACCGGCAGCGGCATCGTCTCGCCGCCGATCACCTGGGAGCAGGATGGCGAGCAGTATGTCGGCGTAACCGTCGGCTATGGCGGCGCGGTGCCGTTGTGGGGCGGCGACATGGCCGAGTTGACCAAGCCAGTGGCACAGGGCGGGTCGTTCTGGGTGTTCAAGATCCCGAGCTGGGATAACAAGACCGCCCAGAAGTAACCCTTGCGAGATGACCGGACCGCCTTTTGTGATGAGCGGGCTTGCCCCGCTCACCACAGGATCCCTAGAGGTTGCACGATGAACTACCTGCCCTTGTTACTCCTGCTCTCCCTGCCCCTGGCGCACGCCGACGATGGCGACGACGCCCCGCTGATCATCAACGGCTGCACCCTCGCCGAACACAGCCAATGCCCCGGCGCCAACCTCAAGGGCGCCGATTTGCGCAACCAGGACTTGAGCAAGATGAACCTGGCCGGCGCCGACCTGCGCGAGGCGGATCTGCGGCATGCCAACCTCGACCTGGCTAACCTGGAAAAAGCCCAGCTGCAAGGCGCCAACCTGACCCGCGCCAGCCTGCAACAGGCCAACCTGCGCCTGGCCAACTTCAGCGGCGCCACGCTGATGGCGATCCAGGGCTGGGGCCTGTTTGCCCAGGGGGCGCAGTTCGAAAACGCCAACCTCAGTGCGGCCTACCTGCAGTTTGCGCGGCTGTCCGGGGCAAAAATGCACAAGGCCAACCTGCGTGCGGCCGACCTGGAGATGACCTGGCTGAGCAAGGCCGACCTGCAAGGTGCCGACCTCAGCGACGCCAACCTGCAGGAAGCCAAGTTCGGCGAGAGCAACCTGGAACAGGCCACCCTCACCGGCAGTCGCCAGCACTATGCGAACTTCCAGGATGCCAATATGGAGGGTTGCCAGGATTGCCCAACGACCTGGGATCGCTGAAACGACGCTAATGAAATGTGGGTTTTGTGCACGCCCAGTTATCCAACCACCCGCACCACCCCCATGTCGATCCCCAGGTGCACCAGCTCGGCATGGGAACTCACCTGCAATTTGCTCTTGAGCAAGGTCAGGTGATTGGACACGGTCTTGCTGCTGATATTCAGCTGGTCGGCAATCGCTCGGGTGGGCGTGCCCCTGGCCAGCATCAGGAAAATCTCCAGTTCACGCGGGGTCATGCCCTGCAAGCGTTGATCGCTGGGGGTATAGGCCAGTTCGGTGGCCAGGGCCTGCTCGATGTAGGCGTGGCCGTCGAGGATGCGCCGCACCGCTTCGATCAACACCTCGGGGGCCGAGGTTTTGGTCAGGTAGCCTGAGGCCCCGGCGTCCAGGGCCTGGCGCACCAGGGGCAGCTCGTCGTGCATGCTGAAAAACAGCACACGCAGGTGCGGCAGGCGCTGGCGCAGGCGACGGGTGGTTTCCAGGCCGCTGATGCCCGGCAAGCCGAAGTCCATGATCACCAGGTGCGGCAGCGCTTCCTGGACCCGGCTCAACGCTTCTTCACCACTGGCCGCCTCGCGCACTTCAACGGCCGGCAGCAGCGCGCGCAGCAGGCTGGCATAACCCTGGCGCACCACAGCGTGGTCATCCACCAACAGAATATTCATGAAGCCTCCAACGGCACGTTCAACGCCAACGCCCAGCCGGCGCCGGGCTGGCTGATGATCTTCAATTCGCCGCCCAGGCAGCGGGCGCGTTCGGCCATCGAATACAGGCCCACGCCGGGCCGCTGGGGCGTGTCTGCACCGCAACCGTTATCACGCACCCACAGGCGCAGGCGCGAACCGCGATGTTGCAGACGCACGTGCACCTGGCTGGCGTCGGCATGCCGCAGGATGTTGGTCAGGGCTTCCTGGAGCAGACGGTACAGATGGGTCTTGCTGGCGCCGGGCAACAGCGGCAGGTCCGTACTGACTTGCAGGTGGCAGGGAATGCCGTGGCTGGCCTGCCACTGCGTAACCAGCATCGAAAACGCCTCGGCCATCGGCAGGTGTTGCAGGGCCACCGGATAGAGATCGTGGACCAGCGCCCTGAAGCCTTGCTGCAAGTGCTCGCAGTGATCCTCCAATTGCGCCACGGTGGACGCCAGCAGATGCGGCTGGTCGGTGACCACGCGCAACAGGCAGGCCTGGGCGCGAATGCCGGCCAGGTATTGACCGAGGTCATCGTGCAGGGTCTGGGCCAGGTGGGTGCGCTCCTGTTCCTGCACCGCCAGCAGGGTCTGGGTGAGCCGGGTGTTATCGGTGCGCGCCTGCTCCAGGGCGTCGGTCATGCGGTTGAAGTGCAGCGCCAACTGCCGTGCTTCCGGCGCGCCTTTACTGCGCAGGCGCACGTTGAGCTGGCCGGCGCACACCTGTTGCAGCGCGCGCAGTAATTCATCCAACACGCCCATGCCACGGCGCACCGCCCAGCGGATGGTCAACAGGCTCAACACCAGGGCCAGGGCGCACAGGCCCAGCAGTTGTTGCAGGGAATCCCAGACCTCATCGATCTCATCCCGAGGGTCGACGGCGATGGACACGCGCCGACCGTCCGACAAGTCCAGCACCTGGGCACTGCGTCGTGCCTCGGCAAACAGCAGGCGCCCGAGCCAGGCGTCCAGCCCGTCCGGGGCCGGCGCTTGCGCGCTGTCGCCGCTCGCCAGCCAGCGCACACGTACATGGCGCAAACTCGCGGTGAGGTGGGGTTGCAGGCTGGCCGGGTCGCGCTCGGCGGTTTCGCTCAGGTAGTGCACCACCGCTTCGGCCGATTGCAGCTCGTGCTCCACATCGGCCAGGGCCTGGTGCAGCAACAGCGCGGTGCAGGCGCAGGTCACCAGGGCGAAGAAGCCGCACACCCACAGGTTGATGCGCCACAGGGCCGACAGGCCGGGCCGGGTGGTGAAAACGCGCATGCTCGTGTCACTCCTGTGAATAAGACCGTTAGGGATCCATGCTAAGACCGCACTCGCTGCGCGGGGCTACTACCTTGGTACTGCCCCAGCGCTACTTTCTGCATATTTGCAGCGACGTTCAGGGTTCCTATGCTGGCGCTACCTGTCATGGAGTGCCTTATGCGCCAGCTCGCCCCCTACGCCGTGATCTGCCTGCTGGCAATCGCCTGGGCCGCCAACGGCCAGGCCGCTGAAGCGCCCTTGCAGGTGCAGATCGGCTACCTGGGTTATCGGCCCGATCCGGGCCCGCTGCTGTCGAACGTCATTCCCGAGCCTGCCGATGCCGGGCAGCGCGGTGCTGAACTGGCGATCATCGACAGCAACAGCACCGGCGCCTTTCTCAACCAGCGCTATAGCCTGACGACCGCCACGGTAGACACCCCAGACGCCCTGCTCGCCGCCGCCCAAGCCCAGCATGCCCAAGGCCTGCGCCTGTTCGTGGTCAACGCGCCTGCCGCCAGCCTGCGCCAACTCAGCGCGGCGCTGCCCGACAGCCTGCTGTTCAATGCCGGCAGCCCGGATGACAGCCTGCGCAGCACCGCCTGCCTGGGCAACGTGCTGCATACGCTGCCCAGCCGCGCGATGCTCGCCGATGCGCTGGCGCAGTTCCTGGTCGTGCGCAAATGGCAGAAAGCGCTGTTGATCGTCGGCCCCACCGAGGATGACCAGGCCTACGCCGCCGCCCTGCGTCGCGCCGCCAAACGCTTCGGCGTGCAGTGGGTGGCGGAAAAGGCCTGGCGCTTCGACAACGACCAACGCCGCAGCGCCCAGGCGGATATGCCGCTGTTCACCCAGACCGCCGAATACGACGTGGTGTTGGTGGCCGATGAGCGCGGCGACTTCGGCGAGTACGTGCCCTACCAGACCTGGTACCCGCGCCCCGTCGCCGGCACTCAGGGCCTGACGCCCACCGGCTGGCACAAAACCGTCGAGACCTACGGCGCCGCCCAATTGCAGAAACGCTTCGAGGCCCTGGCCGGGCGCTGGATGAACGACCGCGACTTCGCCGCCTGGATGGCCGTGCGCAGCATCGCCAGTGCAGTGAGCAAGTTGCGCCAGGTCGAGCCCATGGCGATCCGTCAACTGGAAATCAGCGAGCAACTGCCCCTGGATGGTTTCAAGGGCCGCAAGCTCAGCTACCGCCCCTGGAACGGCCAACTGCGCCAACCGATTCCCATCGTGCAACCCCGCGCGCTGGTCAGCACCTCGCCCCAGGACGGCTTCCTGCACCCCACCAACGAAATGGACAGCCTGGGCTATGACAAACCCGAGGTGACCTGCCGCTTCCCTTGATCACCTACTCACAATAATAAGGACTCCGCCATGCGCCGCACCCTGCTCTCATGCGCCCTGCTGCTTGCCGCCGGGCACGCCGTGGCCAGTACCGCCTGGGTCTCCAACGAGAAAGACAACAGCCTGAGCCTGATCGACATGCAGACCCTGCAAGTCACCGACACCCTCAAGGTCGGCCAGCGTCCGCGAGGCTTGCTGCTGTCCCATGACAACAAGCTGCTGTACATCTGCGCCAGCGACTCGGACCGCGTGCAGGTGATGGACGTGGCCACGCGCAAGATCATCAAGGAACTGCCCTCCGGCAAAGACCCCGAGCAGTTCGCCCTGCACCCCAATAACCGTTGGCTGTATGTGTCCAACGAAGACGACGCGCTGGTCACCGTGATCGACACCGAGACCGCCAAGGTGCTCGGCCAGATCAACGTCGGCGTCGAACCCGAAGGCATGGCCGTGAGCCCGGATGGCAAGTGGGCGGTGAACACCAGCGAAACCACCAACATGCTGCACTGGATCGACACCAGCACCCAGACCCTGGCCGACAGCACCCTGGTGGACCAGCGCCCGCGCTTCGTCGAGTTCAACCACGATGGCTCGCAGCTGTGGGCCTCGGCGGAAATCGGCGGCACCG
Organism: Pseudomonas sp. H3_E07; assembly: GCF_054668895.1. NCBI lineage: Bacteria > Pseudomonadati > Pseudomonadota > Gammaproteobacteria > Pseudomonadales > Pseudomonadaceae > Pseudomonas > Pseudomonas sp. H3_E07. The sequence continues at coordinate 4,998,407 of NZ_CP162795.1, read as the reverse complement.
TGACCATCCTCGACGTAGCCAGCCGCGCGATCCTCAAGACCCTGACCTTCAGCATCAAGGGCGTGCACCCGGACAAAGTCCAGCCGGTCGGCATCAAGCTCAGCGCCGACGGCAAGTACGGCTTTGTCGCCCTCGGCCCGGCCAACCATGTGGCCGTGATCGACGCCAAGACCTTCGAGGTCCTCGACTACCTGTTGGTGGGCCGCCGCGTGTGGCAGATGGCATTTACCCCGGACGAGAAACAGTTGCTGGTCACCAACGGTGTGAGCGGCGATGTGTCGGTGATCGATGTGGACAGCCTCAAGGTGATCAAGTCGGTGAAGGTCGGGCGTTATCCGTGGGGCGTGGTGGTCACACCATGAACGCCCTGGAGGTGCGCGACGTGAGTTTCGCCTACGGCGCACGGCAGGCCTTGTGCGAGGTGAGTTTCAGCCTTGCACCGGGGCGCTTTGCGGCGCTGCTGGGGCCCAATGGCGCCGGCAAATCCACCTTGATCGCCCTGCTCACGCGGCTGTATGACCTGCAAAGCGGCGACATTCGCGTGGGCGGTCACTCCCTGCGTGAGGCACCGCGTGCGGCCCTCACCCAGTTGGGTGTGGTGTTCCAGCAAAGCACCCTGGACCTGGATCTGAGCGTGGAACAGAACCTGCGTTACCACGCCGCGCTGCATGGTTTATCGCGGCGCCAGACCGACCTGCGCGTAGCCGCCGAACTGGCACGCCAGGCCCTCACGGAACGGCGCCGCGAAAAAGTCCGCGAGCTCAACGGCGGACACCGGCGCCGGGTGGAAATCGCCCGGGCGTTGCTGCATGAGCCGCGCTTGCTGCTGTTGGATGAAGCCAGCGTCGGCCTCGACCCGGCCAGCCGCCTGGCGCTGAACCAGCACGTGCGCAGCCTGTGCCTCGAACACGGCATCAGCGTACTGTGGACCACCCACCTGCTCGACGAAGTGCAGGCCGACGATGCGTTGATGATTCTGCATCAGGGTCGTCTGGTGGCCCGTGGGCAAGTCGATGCCTTGATCGCGCAACAAGGCGGCGACCTCGGCAGTGTGTTCGCGCGTTTGACTCGCCCCACCACGACGGGAGCAGCGGCATGAACGCTTACTGGCAATGCCTGCGCGGCATCGTGCTGCGCGAGTGGCTGCGATTTGTGTTGCAGCGCACGCGGTTTCTCAGTGCGCTGGTGCGCCCATTGCTGTGGCTGCTGGTGTTCGCCGCCGGGTTCCGCGCCGCGTTGGGCATCTCGGTGATCGAACCCTACGACACCTACATCCCCTACGAGGTGTACATCATCCCGGGGCTGGCCTGCATGATCCTGCTGTTCAACGGCATGCAAGGCTCGCTGTCGATGGTCTACGACCGCGAGATGGGCAGCATGCGCGTGCTGCTGACCAGCCCGTTGCCGCGCACGTTTTTGCTGTGCAGCAAGCTGTTGGCCACCGCGCTGATTTCACTGTTGCAGGTGTATGGGTTCCTGGCGATTGCCTGGGTGTACGGCGTGCAACCACCGGCCATGGGGCTGTTGATCGCCCTGCCGGCGTTGCTGCTGGTGGCCTTGATGTTGAGCGCCCTGGGCCTGTTGCTGTCGAACGCGATTCGCCAACTGGAGAACTTTGCCGGGGTGATGAACTTCGTGATCTTCCCGCTGTTTTTCCTGTCTTCGGCGCTGTACCCGCTGTGGAAGATGCGCGACTCCAGTGAATGGCTGTACTGGCTGTGTGCGATCAACCCGTTTACCCACGCTGTGGAGCTGGTGCGCTTCGCCCTGTACGAACGCTTCGCCGGCCTGGCCTTGGCGGTGTGCCTGGGCTTGACCGTGCTGTTCGCGGTGTTGGCGGTGCTGACCTTCAATCCCCAGCATGCGGCGTTGCGCAAAAAGGGCTGACGGCGGCAAAAACTACTACTTTAGTACTGGTTTTCCTGTCTATCGTCGCATTCCCAAGGGCTCGGGACTCACGTGTAATGCGCGCATAACGATAAGGATCGCCCTGCCATGCTGTACGCCCGACTGCCTCTGTTGGCACTGCTGTGCCTGTTCGTCGCCAACGTCCAGGCTGACGCCCCTCTGTTTTCCGCCGACGGCTACCGCATCAGCCTGTACCGCAGCCCCACGCCCGACCACCTGCCCGGTGCCACGATTGTCGACACTGCGGCGCTGCAAACCCTGCTCAGCCAAACACCCGCGCCCGTGCTGATCGACGTGTACCGCCGCCAGTGGCTGCAAGGTCGCTTCATCGAAGACCAGCCCCACGCCAACCTGCCCGGCAGCCACTGGCTGGCCAATACGGGCGACGGCGACCTGACGCCGGAGTGGCAAAGCTATTTCGTGCGCCACCTGTATGCCTACAGCGGCGGCGACCTCAAGCGACCGTTGGTCTTCTATTGCCGCTCCGATTGCTGGCTGAGTTGGAACGCGGTAAAACGTGCCGCCAACCTCGGCTATACCTCTGTGTACTGGTATCGCGACGGACTGGATGCCTGGGAAGCGGCGAAGCTGCCGGTGACGGTCGCCCAACCCGAGCCATTTCAAACATCACAATAAGCAAGGTGAACGGCCATGTACAAAATCCTGATTGCCGACGATCACCCACTGTTTCGCGAAGCGATCCATAACGTCATCAGCGACGGCTTTCCCGGCAGCGAAGTGATGGAAACCGCCGACCTCGACAGCGCCCTTGCCTTGACCCAGGAACACGACGACCTCGACCTGATCCTCCTCGACCTGAACATGCCCGGCATGCACGGCCTCAATGGCCTGATCAACCTGCGCAACGAGGCGCCGACCATTCCGGTGGTGATCGTCTCGGCCGAGCAGGACAAGCAAGTCGTGCTGCAAGCCATCACCTATGGCGCCGTGGGCTTTATCACCAAATCCTCGCCGCGCCTGCAAATGACCGAGGCGATCCAGCAGATTCTCAACGGCAACGTGTACCTGCCGCCGGACATCATCCGCACCCAGAAGCCTGGCACCCACCGGCGCCTCAACGAAAACCCCGGCTTCGCCCCCGAACTGCTGCAAGCCCTGACGCGCAAGCAATTGCTGGTGCTGGAACGCATGACCAAGGGCGAGTCGAACAAACAGATCGCGTACACGCTGGAGATTGCCGAGACCACAGTAAAGGCCCACGTGTCGGCGATCCTGCGCAAATTGAATGTGCATAACCGGGTGCAGGCGATCCTCAGCGCCGGGGATATCGATTTCGGCTCTTACCTGCGCCGCTGACCCGTCTGACACAACACAATTCAAAGGTGGGAGGGGGCTTGCCCCCGATGGCGGTGCATCAGTCAGTTATGATGTCGACTGACCCACCGCTATCGGGGGCAAGCCCCCTCCCACATTTTGATCTCCACTTGTGGGTATTTCGCCGTTCATTTGCCGAGCAGGTGGCTCATGGCGGTCTTGAGTTTCATCGGGCGTACCGGCTTGTGCATCAGGGTGTGTCCCAACTCGCGGATCTGCTGCTTCAACTCATTGCTGTAGTTGGCGGTGATCATCAACGCCGGTATCGCGCGGCCGCGTCGTCCATTGATGCGGGCGACGGCGTCGACGCCGTTCTGGTCGTCGTCGAGGTGGTAATCGGCGATCAGCAAGTCGGCTTCGGCATGGTAGTTATCCACCTGCCGTGCCAGGTCTTGCTCCGACAACGCCGTGATCACCTGGCAGCCCCAGCCTTCCAGCAAGGTGCGCATGCCCGCGCAGATCGCCGCGTCGTTATCCAGCACCCACACCCGCGCGCCTTGCAGGCGTTCGAGCATCGGTTCGCTCATGGCCAGTATTGGCAGCGACTTGGGCGCCGTGGCGCTCAACGGCACCTCCACCGAGAACATTGAGCCTTTACCCGGCCAGGATTTGACGCTGATACGATGACCCAGGATCCCGGCAATCTTTTCCACAATCGCCAGCCCCAGGCCCAACCCCCGGTCCTGGTCGGGCCGCTGCACATCACCGCGCTTGAACTCCTGGAAAATCTCCTCCAACCGCTCCTCGGCGATGCCCATGCCGCTGTCCCACACCTGGATCAACAAACGCTGATGCTGGCGGCGACACCCCAGCACCACACGCCCGTTGTAGGTGTAGCGAATCGCATTGCTCAACAGGTTGCGCAGAATCCGCGCCAGAAGCTGAATATCGCTGCGCACCAACGCCGAGCAGCCGACAAAATGCAGCGCCAGGCCCTCGCTGCGGGCCAATTCGGTGTACTCGGCGGCCAGGTTGTCGAGCAGTTCACTCAGGGCAAACGGCGCGATGTCGGCCTTGATCACCCCGGCATCCAGCTTGGAAATATCCACCAGGGTGCCCAGCAGGTTTTCCACGTCTTCCAGGGAATTGCTCACGTTGCGCACCAACGTTTCGCTGGGCCGCTCCAGCAGCGCGCTGGTAAACAGGCGCGCCGCATTCAAAGGTTGCAGCAGGTCATGACTGACGGCGGCGAGGAATTTGGTTTTTGACAGGTTGGCCTGCTCGGCCTCCAGCTTGGCTTCACGCAGGCGCGCCTCCACGCGGCGGCGCTCGTCGATCTCCTGCAATAACTGATCGTTGAGCGCGGTCAGTTCCGAGGTGCGCTGGGCCACGCGTTGCTCCAGGTGCTGATAGGCCTGGTGCAGGGCTTCGGCGGTGCGGCGGCGTTCGGTGATGTCGCGGATCAGCACGAAGATCCCTACCACTTCGCCGCTGGCCAGCGTATTCGGCACATAGGAGCGCAGCATGTAGCGCTCCTGATTATTGATGTTGGTCTCGGCGAATTCAAAGGTCACGCTCTCCCCCGCCAGGGCGCGGGCGACGTAGGCATCCAGGCGCTGGCAGTGTTGCTCACTGTGGACCTCGCGCAGGCTCTGGCCGAGCATCATGCCGCGCGGCCAGCAATACCATTCTTCATAGACTTTGTTGGTGAACTCGTAGACCAGGTCGGCGTTCAGGTAGCCGATCAGGGCCGGGACGTTATCGGTGATCAGGCGAATCCAGCGTTCGCTTTCCTGGGCCTTTTGTGCCGCGACCTGTTCGCCGCGCAGGGTTTCGGCGCGCAGCCGGGCGTTGATCAGCAAGTGGTTGCTGGCCTTGAGTTCGGCCATCGCTTGGTTCAGCGCGTCGGTGCGTTCACGCACTTGCTCGGCCAGCACCACGGAATGCTGAAAGGTGGTGTAAGGGTTATTGCCCTGGGCCATGCCGGACTCGATGCGTTCGATCAGCGCAGCGTTGATCCGTGCCAGCTTGTGGTTGTCCTGTTGCAGCTGGGCAACCTGGGCGAGCAGTTCAGCGCCGACCTCGGGCAATGGCGACTCCAGTGAAGGTCTGGTTGATATGCATGCCATTGAACTGTTCTCCGTAGGTGTTGAAGCCCATCACCCGCTGGTCACGCAGGAAACCGCCGATCTGTTCCAGATTGTCGCTGTCTTCCAACTCCAGGCGGCGCAGGAAGCAGTCGCAGCCGATGGTCAACAGCAGGTCGCCAAGGCGCGCTTGCAAGCCGTCGAACAGGGTTTGCAGGTTCGGCAGGATCAGCCCGGGCTTCATCACGGTGAGGACGATGCCGTTTTCCACCGCGCAGTAGAAACTCAGGCTGAGGTCGTCGTGCACTTGCTGGATCGCCCGCACGTAGTACTGGTCGTGGATGCGTACCGCCAACGGATGCGCCGCGAAGACCCGGTGATCGAGGTCGGCCACTGCCACGCCGATATGCCGCGCGTATTCTTCGGCGGCCGGTTCGGCATTGAGCTCGAAGACCCGGCGCGACGGGCTGTCGGCGCCGGTGACCACCAGTTTTTCGCTGCGCGGCAGGATGTGGTGGGTGGTGAACACCTCGAAATCCAGCCAGGTATTGACCAGCACCACCACCGCCGCACCGCTGTGGAAAGCGCCGTTGAAATACACGTGGGTGTGGGTGAGGAAATTGTCGTCGCCGGCCGAACCGCCGAAATGCGGAATGTCGCCAAGCGCCGCGCTGAGGGCAGCGAGCACCACCTCTTCACGGCTGGACAAACCATCGAGCAGGGTCAGGGCGAAGGTGTTGCCCTTGATCGGTGCCAGGGTATTGCTGCGGCAACCGCCGACGAGACGTTCGACCATCTGCTGGGCATCGATCAGGCTGAAGTGTTCCACCTGGTCGATCAGCTCCGTGGCGATGGAAAAGTGCGCGTGGTTAAAGCCCATTGCCGTCACGCAATTGCGGCCGTAGCCCTCGGGCGTGATCTCGCCAGCGCTGGTGCAGCCCACCACGCGCACGTTGCCGAAACACGCTTGCAGGGCCTGGCCCAGGGCCTGCAGGTCGTAGGACGCCGAGCAGAAAAACAGCACGAAGCCCAGGTACGGATGCAGCAGTTGCCGCGCCAACTCCTCGGCGGCCTGCCCGGCATCGGTAGCCTGGGACATGGCACTGACTACGCCTTCACCGTTATGCATCGTTGCCTCCCCCTCTGAGGCATGAGTTTACGAAGAGCGAGGGTTGGGACCTATGCTACTTGGGTACTGGGTAGGGGGATGCGATGGGATGAGGGCGCTTGATCGTTCCCGCCGCGTAGGAACGATTACGTTCAAAGCAAGGCGCTGACCAGCATGCCGATAGCCACCACCACACACAGGCTGGCAAACCCCACCTGCAACGTGCGTGCGGCAACCACCGAGCACAGGCGCCGGCCGATCAGCATGCCGACGATACTCGCCGCGATAAATACCCAGCCAAGGGATTCGATGCGTACCCCGGCATGCAACGCGCCGGCCACGCCGATCAGCGAAATCAGGCTGATCACCATCAGCGACGTGGCGACGATGCCGCGCATCTGCACGTCGGTGAGTTGCTTGAACGCGGGTACGATCAAAAAGCCGCCGCCCACCCCGAGCAAACCCGAGACCGCCCCCGTCACCGCGCCCAGTGCGGCCAGGGTGGCGCTGCATTTGGCGGTCCAGGCCAAGCGCCCGGTCTGCTGGTTGAGCATGCAGTTCTTCTGCCCCCAGGACGCGCTGCCATGGTCACTGGGTCCCGGCTGGTTTTTTCGCGCTGCAACATGCGCCAGGCGACCAGCACCATCAACGCGCTGAACAAGCCCATCAACAGCGGTTCCGGCAATTGGTGGGCGACAAACACCCCCACCGGGGAGAACAGCGCGCCGAGCAACGCGATCAGCAACGCAGCACGATAACGCACCAGACCATGGCGCAAACCGTCGATCGCCCCCACCGCTGCCGCCGCACCGACGGCGAGCAACGACACCGGCGCCGCCTGGGTCATGCTCAAGCCAAGGCCCAGCACCAGCGCCGGCACCCCAAGGATGCCGCCGCCTGCGCCCGTCAACCCCATGACCACGCCCATCAATAATCCCAACACACTGGCCAGCAGCATTCAGTCCACCTTGCTCAGACGGGTCAACCACTCGCGGCCCTTGAGCATGCCATTCCAGTAGAACCATGGCAGCAGCGTGGCCTTGAGAAACCACATCGAGCGACGTGCCTGGGTCGGGTCCAGGGGGAAGGTCGGCAGTAACTTGCCGCCGTAGCCGAACTCGGCCAACACCACCTTGCCCTTCTCCACCGTCAATGGGCAGGAGCCGTAACCATCGTACTTGAGCGGCAGCGGCGCCTGTTTGCGCAGGGCCAGCAGGTTCTCGGCAACCACCACGATCTGCTTGCGTACCGCAGCGGCGGTCTTGGCGTTGGTGGTGCCGCACACGTCACCCAGGCCGAAGATGTGCGGGTAACGCAGGTGTTGCAGGCTGTGGGGGTTCACTTCGCACCAGCCGGCGGCGTCGGCCAAAGGGCTTTGGCGGATGAAATCCGGGGAGACTTGCGGTGGGACGACGTGCAGCAAGTCGAAGGATTTTTCTTCAATGCGAGCATTGCCTTCGACGTCCTTCACTTCGAACCAGGCCTTGCGTGCCGGGCCGTCGACTTTCACCAGGTTGGCATTGAACGCCAGGCGCGCGTTGTACTTCTCTACGTATTTCATCAACGGCGGCACGAACGTCGCCACGCCGAACAGCGCGGCGCCGGCCAGGTTGAATTCGACGTCGATGTTTTTCAGCACGCCCCGCTTGAGCCAGTGATCGCAGGACAGGTACATGGCTTTTTGCGGCGCGCCTGCGCATTTGATCGGCATGGCCGGCTGGGTGAAGATCGCCTTGCCGCCCTTGAGTTGCCGGACCAGTTGCCAGGTATAGGCGGCGTGTTGGTAGCTGTAGTTGGAGGTGACGCCATGCTTGCCGAGGGTGTCTTGCAGGCCTTCGATCTTCTCCCACGCCAGCCTCAGGCCGGGGCATACGATCAGGTGTTGCCAGCTGACGCGCTGGCCGCTTTCGAGGATCAGGGTCTGCTCGTCGGGCAGTATTTCGCTGACGGCGGCCTGCACCCAGGTAACGCCATTGGGCAATACATCAGCCAGCGGGCGGCGGGTTTTTTTCAGGTCGTAGGCGCCGCCACCCACCAAGGTCCACGCGGGCTGGTAGCAATGGTGGTCGCTCGGTTCGATCAGGATGATGTTCAGATTCGGGTCGCGCTTGAGCAGACTGGCCAGCAGGCCAATGCCTGCCGAGCCGCCGCCGATGACTACGATGTCGCCACTGATGGTCGGTCCCCAGTGTTGGTCGGTCATGGTCTATCGCCTTTGTCATACATGCACACAAGGGTCGCTGCCAGATGGCGTCACGCCCAGCTTTTTATGACCGCGCCGCAGTACAGCCCGGACAGGGTCTTCATGACTTGAATCACTTCGTGGCTGGCCAGCCCGTAGAAGATGTATTTACCTTCCCGACGGGTGGCGACCAACCCTTCGTCACGCAGGATGCCCAACTGTTGAGACAGCGTCGGCTGACGCACGCCGGTCAGGGCTTCGAGTTCGCCGACATTGCGCTCGCCCTGGGTCAGTTGGCACAGGATCAACAAGCGGTCCTCATTGGCCAGGGCCTTGAGCAAGGAACAGGCCTTGGACGCCGATGCGCGCAGCTGGGCGACTTCGCCCTCACTCAGAGTAGATTCCATTTGCTTCGGGTCCTTTTTGTCACTTAAGCTCGAAACATTATGTGAAAACATAAACTGATTGTAACTACTTTTTTCTTCACCCGGGACAAACGCCATGCCAGCGCTGATTCAAGCCTTTCTGGACGAGGCATCATCGACCTACACCTACGTCGTTTATGAAGGCGATGGCGGCCCCTGTGCCATCGTCGATTCGGTGCTCAACTACGACCCGGCCTCGGGGCGCACCGAGACCGTCCAGGCAGACAAGATCATTGCCTTTGTGCGCGAGCACAGCCTGCAGGTGCAATGGTTGCTGGAAACCCACGCCCACGCCGATCACTTGTCTGCCGCGCCTTACCTGCGCCGGACGCTGGGCGGCAAGATCGCCATCGGACAGTCGATCAGCAAAGTGCAGGGCGTGTTCAAGAACCTGTTCAACCTGGAGCCGGAGTTTCGCGTGGATGGCTCGCAGTTCGATCATCTGTTTGCGCCGGATGAGGTGTTCCACATCGGCACCCTCAAGGCCCAGGCCCTGCATGTGCCTGGGCATACCCCGGCGGACATGGCCTACCTGATCGATGGCCGACTGATTCTGGTGGGCGACACGCTGTTCATGCCGGATGTCGGCACGGCGCGCTGTGACTTCCCCGGAGGGGATGCGCGGCAGTTGTATGCGTCGATGCGCAAGTTGCTGGCCTTTCCATTGGAAACCGAACTGTACGTCTGCCACGACTACCCGCCCGACGGCCGTGAGGCAAAGTGCCGGACCACGGTGGCGGAGCAGCGCGCAGGAAATATCCATGTGCATGATGGCGTGGATGAAGCCACGTTTGTCGAGATGCGCACCCAGCGCGATGCCGGGCTGGGGATGCCGACGCTGTTGCTGCCGGCGATCCAGGTGAATGTGCGGGCGGGGAATATGCCGCCGGCTGAGGACAATGGGGTGGTGTACCTGAAGATCCCGATCAACCACCTCTAACCGAGGTTGATACCATTGGCCGGCAACGGCAGCGCAGTCTTGTAGCGCACCTGCTTCAACGCAAAGCTCGACCGGATGTTCGCCACCCCCGGTACCTTGGTCAAAAAGTCCATCATGAAACGCTCCAGCGACTGGATCGTCGGCACCAGCACCCGGATCAGATAGTCCGGGTCACCGGCCATCAGGTAGCACTCCATCACTTCGGGCCGGTCGGAGATCGCGCCTTCGAACTGCTGCAACGCCAACTCATTCTGTTTTTCCAGGCTGACGTGGATGAACACGTTGACGTGCAGCCCCAGCAAATCGGCGTCGAGCAGCGTGACCTGGTCACGGATCAAGCCCAGTTCCTCCATCGCTTTCACCCGATTGAAACACGGCGTGGGCGACAGGTTCACCGAGCGGGCCAGGTCGGCATTGGTGATGCGGGCGTTCTCCTGCAGGGCGTTGAGAATGCCGATATCGGTACGGTCCAGTTTGCGCATGAGACAAAATCACCTGTTTATTATGTTTATGCAGTTTTTTTATCCGCAAATGATCGTGAGCGCAATGAAACACAGATAAATATTCTTCTACGCCCCGCCTATGATTGTTGTAGGACAAGATTTCTCCTATCCGGAGGCTGACTGTCAGCTAGCGCGCCCACTACAAGAAATTCACAAGATAGAGCGTAGAAAGCCATGACCCAGCAGTATGAACCACTGCGCCTGCACGTCCCTGAACCCTCGGGCCGCCCAGGCTGCAAGACCGACTTCACTTACCTGCGCCTGACCGACGCCGGTACCGTGCGCAAACCCGCCATCGACGTAGAACCCGCCGACACCGCCGACCTGGCCAAGGGCCTGATCCGCGTGCTCGACGACCAGGGCCAGGCCCTGGGGCCGTGGGCCGAAGGTGTTTCCGTCGAAATCATGCGCAGAGGCATGCGCGCCATGCTCAAGACGCGGATCTTCGACAACCGCATGGTGGTCGCCCAGCGTCAGAAAAAAATGTCGTTCTATATGCAGAGCCTCGGCGAAGAAGCCATCGGCAGCGCCCAGGCCCTTGCCTTGAACATCGACGACATGTGTTTCCCCACCTACCGCCAGCAAAGCATCCTGATGGCCCGTGAAGTGCCACTGGTGGACCTGATCTGCCAACTGCTGTCCAACGAGCGAGATCCGCTCAAGGGCCGCCAGTTGCCAATCATGTATTCGGTCAAGGACGCCGGCTTCTTCACCATTTCCGGCAACCTCGCCACCCAATTCGTACAAGGCGTGGGCTGGGGCATGGCCTCGGCGATCAAGGGCGATACCAAGATCGCCTCCGCCTGGATCGGCGACGGCGCCACCGCCGAATCCGACTTCCACACCGCCCTCACCTTCGCCCACGTATACCGCGCGCCGGTGATCCTCAACGTGGTCAACAACCAGTGGGCGATCTCCACCTTCCAGGCGATTGCCGGCGGTGAAGCCACCACCTTCGCCGGACGCGGCGTCGGTTGCGGCATCGCCTCCCTGCGCGTGGACGGCAACGACTTCATTGCGGTGTACGCCGCTTCCGCCTGGGCTGCCGAGCGTGCGCGCCGCAACCTGGGGCCAACGCTGATCGAGTGGGTCACCTACCGCGCCGGGCCGCACTCCACGTCTGATGACCCTTCGAAATACCGCCCAGCCGACGACTGGAGCCACTTCCCCCTGGGCGACCCCATTGCCCGTCTCAAGCAGCACCTGATCAAGATGGGCCAGTGGTCCGAAGAGGAACACGCGGCGGTCAGTGCCGAACTTGAAGCCGAAGTGGTCAAGGCACAGAAAGAAGCCGAACAGTACGGCACCCTCGCCGGCGGCCAGATTCCAAGCGCCGCAACGATGTTCGAAGACGTCTACAAAGAGATGCCGGAGCATTTGAAGCGCCAGCGTCAAGAGTTGGGGATCTGACATGAACGATCACAACAACAGCATTGAAGTGGAAACCGCCATGACCACCACCACCATGACCATGATCCAGGCCCTGCGCTCGGCCATGGATGTGATGCTCGAACGCGACGACAACGTGGTGGTATTTGGCCAGGACGTCGGCTATTTCGGCGGAGTATTCCGGTGCACCGAAGGCTTGCAGACCAAATACGGCAGCTCTCGCGTGTTTGACGCGCCGATCTCCGAAAGCGGCATTGTCGGCGTGGCGGTGGGCATGGGCGCCTACGGCCTGCGCCCGGTGGCCGAGATCCAATTCGCCGACTATGTCTACCCTGCCACCGACCAGATCATCTCCGAAGCAGCGCGCCTGCGTTATCGCTCGGCCGGCCAGTTCACCGCGCCATTGACCATGCGCATGCCTTGCGGCGGCGGCATCTACGGCGGCCAGACCCACAGCCAGAGTATCGAAGCGGTGTTCACCCAGGTCTGCGGGCTGCGCACGGTCATGCCGTCGAACCCCTATGACGCCAAAGGCCTGTTGATTGCCTCCATCGAAAACGATGACCCGGTGATCTTCCTGGAGCCAAAACGCCTGTACAACGGCCCGTTCGATGGCCATCACGATCGTCCGGTGACCCCGTGGTCGAAACACCCGCAAGCCCAAGTGCCGGACGGCTACTACACCGTGCCACTGGACGTGGCCGCCATTGTGCGTCCGGGCTCGGCCGTGACGGTGCTGACCTACGGCACCACGGTGTATGTGTCGCAAGTCGCTGCCGAAGAGACCGGCATCGACGCCGAAGTCATCGACCTGCGCAGCCTGTGGCCGCTGGACCTGGAAACCATCGTCAAGTCGGTGAAAAAGACCGGCCGTTGCGTGGTGGTACATGAAGCCACCCGCACCTGCGGCTTTGGTGCCGAGCTGGTGTCGCTGGTGCAAGAGCATTGCTTCCACCACCTGGAAGCGCCGATCGAACGCGTCACCGGTTGGGACACCCCCTATCCGCACGCGCAGGAGTGGGCGTATTTCCCAGGGCCGTCCCGAGTGGGCGCGGCGTTGAAACGGGTCATGGAGGTCTGAATGGGCACGCACGTTATCAAGATGCCGGACATTGGTGAAGGCATCGCAGAAGTTGAATTGTCGGTGTGGCATGTGAAGGTCGGCGACATGGTCGTCGAAGACCAGGTGCTGGCGGATGTGATGACCGACAAGGCAATGGTGGACATTCCCTCGCCGGTGCATGGCAAGGTCATTTCCCTCGGCGGCGAGCCAGGTGAAGTCATGGCCGTGGGCAGTATTTTGATCAGCATTGAAGTGGAAGGTGCGGGCAACGCCAAGGAAGCGCCGGCAGCGAAGGAGACGCCGATAGCCGCACCGGTGGTTGAAGCCAAGCCTGCGCCGGTGGCGGTTGAAAGCAAACCAGCGCCGGTTGTCGCGGCCCAGGCGCCTGTGGCGCGTGCCGCCGACGAACGCCCATTGGCCTCCCCCGCCGTACGCAAGCACGCATTGGACGCCGGGATTCAACTGCGCCTGGTCCAGGGCTCCGGTCCGGCCGGGCGGATTCTGCATGAGGACCTCGACGCCTACCTGCAACAAGGCGCGTCAAAGCCTTCAACAGCCACCAATCCCTACGCCGAACGCAACACCGAAGAACAGATCCCCGTCATCGGCATGCGCCGCAAGATCGCACAGCGCATGCAGGACGCCACCCGTCGTGCCGCGCATTTCAGCTATGTAGAAGAGATCGACGTCACCGCCCTCGACGAGTTGCGCGTGCACCTCAACGAGAAGCACGGCGCCACGCGTGGCAAGTTGACCCTGCTGCCGTTTATCGTGCGCGCCATGGTGGTTGCACTGCGGGACTTCCCGCAGATCAATGCGCGTTACGACGATGAAGCCCAGGTGATCACCCGCCTTGGCGCGGTGCACGTAGGTGTCGCCACCCAAAGCGACGTAGGCCTGATGGTGCCGGTGGTGCGTCACGCCGAAGCTCGCAGCCTGTGGGGCAACGCCGAAGAAATCGCCCGCTTGGCCACTGCTGCGCGCAATGGCAAGGCCAGTCGCGATGAGCTGTCCGGTTCAACCATCACCCTGACCAGCCTGGGTGCCTTGGGCGGCATCGTCAGCACGCCGGTACTGAACCTGCCGGAAGTGGCGATCGTGGGCGTCAACCGTATCGTCGAAAGGCCGATGGTGATCAAGGGTCAGATCGTGGTGCGCAAGATGATGAACCTCTCCAGTTCCTTCGATCACCGTGTAGTCGATGGCATGGACGCGGCGCAATTCATCCAGGCCATTCGCGGCCTGCTCGAACAACCCGCCAGCCTGTTCCTGGAGTAACGCATGACTCAGACGTTGAATACCACGCTGCTGATTATCGGCGGCGGCCCTGGCGGTTATGTGGCGGCGATCCGCGCCGGCCAACTGGGCATCCCGACCATCCTGGTGGAAGGCCAGGCGCTGGGCGGCACGTGCCTGAACATCGGCTGCATCCCGTCCAAGGCCCTGATCCATGTGGCCGAGCAGTTCCAGCAAACCATCCACCATAGCCAGGGTTCGCACCTGGGCATCGAAGTGGATGTGCCGACCCTGGACATCCGCAAAAGCGTGGAATGGAAAGACGGCATCGTCGACCGCCTGACCACCGGCGTCGCCGCGCTGTTGAAAAAGCACAAGGTGCAAGTGATCCACGGCTGGGCCAAGGTCGTAGACGGAAAGACCGTCGAGGTCGGCGACCAGCGCATCCAGTGCGAACACCTGCTGCTGGCCACCGGTTCAAAGAGCGTCAACCTGCCGATGCTGCCGATTGGCGGGCCGATCATCTCGTCCACCGAGGCGCTCGCGCCCACGCGGGTGCCCAAGCGCCTGATCGTGGTGGGTGGCGGCTATATCGGCCTGGAGCTGGGCATTGCCTACCGCAAGCTGGGTGCCGAGGTCAGCGTGGTCGAGGCCCAGGATCGTATCCTGCCGGCCTATGATGCTGAGCTGACGCAGCCGGTGAACGAATCCCTCAAGCACCTGGGGGTGAAGCTGTACCTCAAGCACAGTGTCACCGGTTTTACCGATGGCAGCCTGCAAGTACGCGACCCGAATGGCGACACCGTGTCGTTGGCAACTGATCAGGTGCTGGTTGCTGTGGGTCGCAAGCCCAACACCCAAGGCTGGAACCTCGAGGCGCTGAACCTGGAGATGAACGGCGCGGCGATCAAGATCGACAGCCGCTGCCAGACCAGCATGCGCAACGTGTATGCCATCGGTGACTTGAGCGGCGAGCCGATGCTGGCGCACCGCGCCATGGCCCAGGGCGAGATGGTGGCCGAACTGATCAGCGGTAAACACCGTGAATTCAACCCGGCCGCGATCCCGGCCGTGTGTTTTACCGACCCGGAACTGGTGGTCGTCGGCAAGACACCCGACGAAGCCAAGGCCGCCGGATTGGACTGCATCGTGTCGAGCTTCCCGTTCGCGGCCAATGGCAGGGCCATGACCCTGGAGTCGAAGACCGGTTTCGTGCGGGTGGTGGCGCGACGTGACAACCACCTGATCGTCGGCTGGCAGGCCGTGGGGGCGGGTGTCTCCGAGCTGTCCACCGCCTTTGGCCTGAGCCTGGAAATGGGTTCACGTCTGGAAGATGTGGCGGGCACCATCCACGCCCACCCGACCCTCGGCGAAGCCGTTCAGGAAGCCGCGTTAAGGGCGTTGGGCCACGCCCTGCACCTGTAAAAACGCGGCAGGGCCCACCCACCCGCTCCCACACCGGCCAAGAATGAAGTATTGTTGTGCCCATCCAGAAAAAAACCGACAAGCCTGCCTTCGACCAGGCGGTTGACCAGAGATAGAGGGTGTCATGGGTAACGAAAGCATCAATTGGGACAAGCTGGGTTTTGACTACATCAAGACCGACAAGCGGTTTCTCCAGGTCTGGAAAAACGGCGAATGGCAAGCAGGCACCCTGACCGATGACAATGTGCTGCACATCAGCGAGGGCTCCACTGCCCTGCACTACGGCCAGCAATGCTTTGAAGGCCTCAAGGCCTACCGCTGCAAGGACGGTTCGATCAACCTGTTCCGTCCGGACCAGAACGCCGCCCGCATGCAACGCAGCTGCGCCCGCCTGCTGATGCCGCATGTGCCGACCGACGTGTTCATCGACGCCTGCAAGCAAGTGGTCAAGGCCAACGAGCACTTCATCCCGCCGTACGGCAGCGGCGGCGCGCTGTACCTGCGCCCGTTCGTGATCGGCACCGGTGACAACATCGGCGTGCGGACCGCCCCGGAGTTCATCTTCTCCGTGTTCTGCATCCCCGTCGGCGCCTACTTCAAAGGTGGCCTGGTACCACATAACTTCCAGATCTCCACCTTCGACCGCGCCGCACCGCAAGGCACCGGCGCCGCCAAGGTCGGTGGCAACTATGCCGCCAGCCTGATGCCAGGTTCCGAAGCGAAGAAGTCCGGTTTCGCCGACGCGATCTACCTGGACCCGATGACCCATTCGAAAATCGAAGAAGTCGGCTCGGCCAACTTCTTCGGGATCACCCACGACAATAAGTTCATCACGCCGAAGTCGCCGTCGGTGCTGCCAGGCATCACCCGCCTGTCGCTGATCGAACTGGCCAAGACCCGCCTGGGCCTGGAAGTGGTCGAAGGCGAAGTGTTCATCGACAAGCTCGACCAGTTCAAGGAAGCCGGCGCCTGCGGTACGGCTGCAGTGATCTCGCCAATCGGCGGCATCCAGTACAACGGCGAGCTGCACGTGTTCCACAGCGAGACCGAAGTCGGCCCGATCACCCAGAAGCTCTACAAAGAGCTGACCGGCGTGCAGACCGGCGACGTTGAAGCGCCGCAAGGCTGGATCGTCAAGGTCTAACTCTGCAACGAGCCCCACCACAAAGCCCATGTGGGAGCTGGCGTGCCAGCTCCCACAGTTTATTTGGGTGTTCTCACAAGTCCTTGGGAATATTCCCTACAATCTTCTTGCCCATACTGATCCTCGGTTCCACCCCATACCCCAACGCCTCGTAGAACCCCACCACCGCGTCGTTGCCGCCGGTGATCTGCAGGTTGATCTTCATGCACCCCAACGCGGTCAATGCCTGTTCCGCGTGGCGTACCAACGAAGACCCCAAGCCATGGCGCCGATAGTCGGCGTGCACCGCCACCGAATACAGCCAGCCGCGATGACCGTCGTAGCCGGCAAGAATCGTCCCGATCACTGCTTTTTTATCCATGGCTACGAAGAACAGCCCATCGTTGACGGCCAGCTTCTTATCAATCGCCAGCGTTGGCAGGTTGTGGGCGGTGTCATAGCCAAAGGCCTGCTGCCAGAGCGCAACCACTTGCGCCCGATGCTGACGGTCGCGATACGGACCGATGGGATGCCGGGACAGCAGCGCTTTTTCCATCACCAATGTACGTTCGTTGCCGTGGTAAACGTCACGCACGGTGTTAAACCCCAGCTTGGTGTAGAACGGCTCGGCCGTCAGCGAAGCAGGCACGCTCAATACGGTCACCCCAGCCTCGCGGGCGCGCAGTTCGATCTCGATCATCAGCAGGCGACCGATTCCCTGCCCTTGCAGCGCTGGATTGACGAACACCGAGCGCACCACATTACCGTCGAGGGCGGCGGTGGCGACGATCACATGATCTTGAATTGCCACCAGTACCTGGCGACGCTTGAGCAAGGCCAGCACCGCATCCGGTGTGAAGTTACTGGCCACCCGCGCAATCACATCCGCCGGATAATCCCGCGCATTGCTGCTGTGCAAGGCCGCCAGGATGACCTGGCTGATGCCCTCGGCATCGGCTGCCTGGGCGAGGCGAACGGCGGTAGACATGATTCCTCCTGGCTGACTGCGTTTGAACAACCCGCACAATAGCAATTTTGACCTGCGCTCGCCCGAACAGCCGATTCGGCTGCCTCACCCCACTCTTCAGCTTTCCCGGCTGACCCGCTTCCCGGTTTCAGCCGGGATTCACCCCGCACAACCCACAAAATAGCCCCACAGTTCAACCCATGGATTCGTGCACCCATGCAAACCACCAATACCGTCTTGATGATTCGCCCGGCGCGCTTTGCCTTCAACCCGGACACCGCGATCAACAACCGCTTCCAACGCCAACCCCTCGACCCACTCGGCGCACAGCAGAAAGCGCTGGAAGAGTTCGACGGCTATGTCGACACCCTACGCCGGCACGGCGTGGAAGTGCTGGTGGTGCAGGACACGCCGGCGCCCCACACCCCCGACTCGATATTCCCCAACAACTGGTGGAGCAGCCACGCCGACGGCAGCCTGGTGCTGTACCCGATGGAAGGCCAGAACCGACGACTGGAGCGCAACAAAGGCGTGCTGCAAGTGCTGGAGCAACGTTTTGCGATCAACAGCACCATTGATCTCAGCCACCTGGAACAGCAGAACATCTTCCTCGAAGGCACCGGCAGCATGGTGCTCGACCGCCAACACCGCATCAGCTACGCCTGCCACTCCGGGCGCACCCACCAGGACGCCCTGCGCCAGTTCGCCGAACGCCTCGACTACCAGCTCTGCGTTTTTCACGCCGTCGACCGCCATCACGCGCCGATCTACCACAGCAACGTGATGATGAGCGTCGGTCGCGACCTCTCGGTGGTATGCCTGCAAGCCCTGCCGGACGCCAGCGAACGCCAGGGCCTGGAACGCTCCCTGCGCGACACCGGCAAGGACATCCTCGCGCTCGATTTCGATCAGTTGGAGGCCTTCGCCGGCAACATGCTCGAAATCCACGACCGCGACGGCCAGCCCCTGTTGGTGATGTCCGCCAGCGCCTGGGGCGCTTTGCAACCCGCCCAGCGCCAGCACGTGGAACGCCATACGCGGCCGGTGGTGGTAAACATCGACAACATCGAACGCATCGGCGGCGGCAGTGCCCGCTGCATGCTGGCGGAAGTGCACCTGCCCGCCCGCGCCACCGTCCAATAACTCAAGGAGTCTTGTCATGACCCGCTATATCGACGTCAACGATCTCTGCTACCTGGTCTCGCAAAAAGGCTTGCAAACCTGCATCACCGAGATGGCCGAGTACATCCGTGCCGACTACCTGCGCTGGCAGGATTTCGAAAAATGCGCGCGCCTGGCCAACCACTCGCCGGACGGTGTGATCGAGCTGATGCCGGTCTCCGACGCATCCCTGTACGCGTTCAAATACGTCAACGGCCACCCGAAAAACACCCTGGCCGGCATGCTCACCGTGATGGCTTTCGGCGCGCTGGGGGACGTGGACACCGGCTTGCCGGTGCTGCTGGCGGAAATGACGCTGACCACTGCGATTCGCACCGCCGCCACGTCGGCGCTGGTCGCCCGCTACCTGGCCCGCGACAACAGCCGCAGCATGGCGCTGATCGGCAACGGCTCCCAGAGCGAATTCCAGGCCCTGGCCTTCCACGCCATGCTCGGCATCACTGAGATCCGCCTGTTCGATATCGACGCCAAGGCCACCGCCAAGCTGGCCGCCAACCTCAAAGCCTTCCCGGCGATCAAGGTGATCCTGGCCGGCAGCGTCGCCGAAGCGGTAAAAGGCGCGGACATCGTCACCACCGTCACGGCCGACAAGGCCTACGCCACCATCCTGACGGACGAGATGATCGAACCCGGCATGCACCTCAACGCCGTCGGCGGCGACTGCCCCGGCAAGACCGAGCTGGACCGACGTATCGTCGAGCGCGCCCGGGTGATCGTCGAGTACGAACCGCAAAGCCGCATCGAAGGTGAAATCCAGCACATGCCGGAAGACTCACCGGTCACCGAACTCTGGCAAGTGATCAACGGGCAACAACCCGGCCGCGAAAATGCGCGCCAGGTCACCCTGTTCGACTCGGTAGGTTTTGCCATCGAAGACTACTCGGCCCTGCGCTATGTGCTGGACGTGGCCAAGGCCTTGGATGTGGGCAGCGACCTGGAGCTGGTGCCGGACCTGGCCGACCCGAAAGACCTGTTCGCACGCCTGGCACAACAACCTCGCGCACAGCAGAAAAAGCGCGCCTGAGAACGCTCTGGCCTGCCGCTCTGCGTCGAGGGCGGCCCAGATTTGGGTGGGTGAAAAGCCGATTCAGCGGGTGGCACAGCCGATTCCGCTGCATTGCCCGTTTTAACAGCGCAATTCGCGCTTTGAGCACGGGGTAAACGACACAAAAAACGCACCACCATGGAGCATTCTCTGCGCCAATAAGAACGATTTGTTTCAGCTCAATGACTGCCCTGACATCAATTACAAAATATAGGGACTACACATGACTCCACTGCGATCACTCTTCGCTGCGTTGCTGTTGCCACTCTGCGCAACCGCCCACGCTCAGGAATGGAAAGAAATCCGCTTCGGCGTGTTCCCCGAATATCCCCCCTTCGAATCCGTTGCCGCCGACGGCAGCCTGCAAGGCTTCGATATCGAGCTGGGCAACGCGATCTGCGCCAAGCTGGAAGTGAAATGCACCTGGGTGCACAACGAATTCGACGGCATGATCCCGGCCCTGCGCGCCCGCAAGTTCGACGCGATCATGTCCTCCATGGCTGTAACCCCGGCCCGCGAAAAGATCATCGACTTCAGTGACCGCCTGTTCCTCAGCCCTACCTCCGTGATCACGCGCAAGAGCGCCGACTTCGGCGACACCCCGGAATCCCTCATGGGCAAGCAAGTCGGGGTACTGCAAGGCTCGTTGCAGGAGGCCTACGCCCGTGCCCACCTGGCCAAGCTCGGCGCGCAGATCAAGGCGTATCAGTCCCAGGACCAGAACTACGCCGATCTGCAGAACGGCCGCCTGGACGCGACCCTGACCGACAAGCTCGAAGCCCAGCTCAACTTCCTGTCCAAACCCGAAGGCAGCGACTTCAAGACCGGCCCTGCCTTCAAGGACCCGACCCTGCCCCTGGACATCGCCATGGGCCTGCGCAAGAACGATCAGGCACTGCGGGCGCTGATCAACAAAGGCATCGCCGCTGTGCAGGCGGATGGCACCTACGCACAGATCCAGAAGAAGTACTTCGGCGATCAGGACATCTACCACGAGTGATGTCCGAGCCAGGCAAAAGTCCCCTGTAGGCGCGAGCGAGCTCGCGCCTGCATAAAAGAGATCTCCTTCCCCATGAACGAATTCCTGAATCTGCACGGCTACGGCCCGATGCTGGCCCAGGGTGCCTGGATGACGCTCAAGCTGGCCTTCCTCGCGCTGGCGCTGAGCCTCGCCCTGGGCCTGATCGCCGCCGCTGCCAAGCTCTCCAGCGCCAAATGGCTGCGTGTGCCGGCCACGCTCTACACCACCTTGATCCGGAGTGTGCCGGACCTGGTGCTGATCCTGCTGATTTTCTACAGCCTGCAACTGTGGCTCAACGACCTGAGTGAAGTGTTCGGCTGGGACTATTTTGAAATTGACCCGTTTACCGCTGGGGTGATCACCCTGGGCTTTATCTACGGCGCGTATTTCACCGAGAACTTCCGAGGCGCGATCCTCAGCGTGCCGGTGGGCCAGCTGGAAGCGGCGACCGCCTATGGCCTGAGCCGCTGGCAGCGCTTTCACCTGGTGCTGTTCCCGCAACTGATGCGCTTTGCCCTGCCGGGCCTGGGCAATAACTGGCTGGTGCTGCTCAAATCCACGGCGCTGGTGTCGATCATCGGCTTGTCGGACCTGGTCAAGGCCGCACAAAATGCCGGCAAAACCACTAATGAGCCGCTGTACTTCCTGATCCTCGCGGGCCTGATGTACCTGGTGATCACCACCCTGTCCAACCGCGTCCTCAAGCGCCTCGAACGGCGCTATAACCTCGGCATCAAGGGGATGGCGCGATGATCGAACTGTTCCAGCAATACGGTCTGGCCTATCTGTTCAGCGATGGCGCAGGATTGTCCGGCGTGGCCATGACACTGTGGTTGTTCATCATCTCGGTGGTGTTGGGTTTTTTCCTGTCGATCCCGTTGGCGCTCGCGCGTGTTTCCGAGCACGTCTGGCTGCGCTGGCCA
This sequence comes from Pseudomonas sp. H3_E07, assembly GCF_054668895.1. Lineage (NCBI taxonomy): Bacteria > Pseudomonadati > Pseudomonadota > Gammaproteobacteria > Pseudomonadales > Pseudomonadaceae > Pseudomonas > Pseudomonas sp. H3_E07. The sequence goes on along the minus strand of NZ_CP162795.1, from coordinate 4,976,605 downwards.
GTGGAGGTCTACACCTACCTGTTTCGCGGCACGCCGCTGTATATCCAACTGCTGATTTGCTACACCGGGCTGTACAGCCTGGAAATCGTGCAGGATAACGCCCTGCTCAACCAGTTTTTCCGCAATGCGCTGAACTGCACGCTGCTGGCCTTCGTGCTCAACACCTGCGCCTACACCGTGGAGATCTTCGCCGGGGCGATCCGCAATATCCCCCATGGCGAAATCGAAGCGGCCCGCGCCTACGGCCTGCACGGTTGGCGTCTCAACCTGTTCGTGGTGGTGCCCGCCGCGCTGCGTCGTGCGTTACCGGCCTACAGCAACGAAATGATCCTGATGCTGCACGCCACCTCGCTGGCCTTTACCGCCACCGTCGCCGACATCCTCAAGGTGGCCCGCGACGCCAATGCCGAAACGTTCCTGACGTTCCAGGCGTTCGGCATCGCTGCCCTGCTCTACATGCTGCTGTCCTTTGCACTGGTGGGCCTGTTCCGACTGGCCGAACGTCGCTGGATGCGCTTTCTTGTTCCTACCCGAGGCTAACCCATGAATCAGTCCGCGCAGGCCCTGGCCGCTTATCCCGTTGATGAACCCGTTGCCCAACCCGTCACCGCGGCCATCAAGCTTCAAGTCGAAGGCATCCACAAACGCTATGGCGAGCACGAAGTGCTCAAGGGTGTTTCCCTGAATGCGCGCCAGGGCGATGTGATCAGCCTGATCGGCGCCAGCGGCTCTGGCAAAAGCACGATGCTGCGCTGCATCAACTTCCTCGAACAGCCGGACGCCGGGGTGATCACCCTGGACGGCATCAGCATTGAAATGCGCCAGGGCCGCGCCGGCACCCGTGCGCCGCACCAAGATCAATTGCAGAACCTGCGCACACGCCTGGCCATGGTGTTCCAGCACTTCAATCTGTGGAGCCACATGACCGTGCTGGAAAACATCACCATGGCGCCGCGCCGGGTACTGGACGTAAGCGCTGCGGAGGCGGAAAAACGCGCGCGAATGTACTTGGACAAGGTCGGCCTGCCGAGCCGCGTGGCGGATCAGTACCCGGCGTTTCTCTCCGGCGGCCAACAACAGCGCGTGGCGATTGCCCGGGCCTTGGCGATGGAGCCGGAGATCATCCTGTTCGATGAGCCGACTTCCGCACTCGACCCAGAACTTGTAGGAGAAGTCCTCAAAGTCATACAGACGTTGGCCGAGGAAGGTCGTACCATGCTGATGGTCACCCACGAAATGGGCTTTGCCCGCCAGGTGTCCAGCCAAGTGTTGTTCTTGCACCAGGGCCGGGTTGAGGAACACGGCGATGCCAGGATTCTCGACCAGCCCAATAGCGAGCGCTTGCAGCAATTTCTCTCCAACCGTTTGAAGTGAACCCCATGGATACCAAGGCCAACGGACCCCATTCCTCCCCCACGCTGGACCGCATTGATGAAGCCATCATCGAAGTGCTGCGGCATCAGGGGCGTATCACCTACGAAAAGCTCTCGTCGCTGGTGCACCTCACGCCCAGGCCCTGCCTGGAGCGGGTGCGCAAGCTGGAGCGACGCGGGGTGATCCGTGGGTATGGGGCGATCATCGATGTGCAGATGGTCTCGCCAGGGCTGTCATTGCTGGTGTTGGTAGCCTTGTCCAACCAGAGCGGGCGCTCGGCGCAAAAGGCCTTCGAAGCCTGCGTCAAGGCTTGCCCGCAGGTGTTCGAATGCCAGTTGATCAGCGGTCCGTTTGACTACAGCCTGCGCATGCGTTGCCGGGATATGGAGCACTACCGGGTGCTGACGGAGACCTGGTTGAACAACGACGAATTGCACATCGATAAGCTGGTCGCGCATCCGGAGTTGGCGGTGGTAAAGAACACAGCGACGGAACTCAGCTGAGCCTTAAAAGGCGCGAGCGATTCGCTTGCCCAGCTTTGCCCCGATCATCTTCGCCTGCCCATCCTTTTGCTTGCCGGTACGCGCCTCACTGATCAACCCCGGTATCAACTTGCCCTCTGGCAGATTCTTCCAGAACCGGCTGGGCAAATGCCCTTCCATCACCTTGGGGTTCAACCGTGCTGGATTGAAGATGTGGCTGTAGTAGGTCAGCCACATCGCACTGTGTGGATCCTCGACATTCTGCGCCAATTGCCGCCACGCCTCGGGGCATTCGCGCTGGTGGATCAGTTGCTCACCGTCGTAGTACACACCGTCCAACGGTGTGGCGATCATCCAGCGGTGACGCCCCATGCGCCCGATGAAATGCTGGCTGGCTGATTTCAAGATGTCATGGGCCGGCTCGTGCCAGGCCACGTACTCGGGCAATTCCAGCCCGGCCTCGGCGGGTAACGCGATGAACCGCACAAACGCGTGCAGATGGTGTGCCTCGCGACTGACCTGCTTGATCCGCCGTTGCAACTCACTGCCCAGTTTGTCCCCTGCCAGCATCGCCGTGCGATCACCATGACTGACGCGCCACAGCACTTCATACAACAAGCTCCAACGCTGGTCGCCGTGGTAACAGGCGGCCGACTCCAACAATTCCAGCAGGGCCTTGGGCACCCGTGTCTGGAAAGGCCCCATCCCCTCGGGAATCGGTTCGTCGGTGGCAAACAGGTCCGCCACTTCGGCCTCGCCCCAACTCACCTGGCTGGGGTCGACCTGATGGCTGAGCAGCCAGCGCGCCTGATCGCGCCAAGTGCCGAACAGGTTGTTGCATTCCAGGCTGATCATCCCCACAACCCCATTTGCTGCGGCTGAGGACGGTCGCGCAGTTGTTCGCGCAACAACACGCTGGTGCTGTCGGCCTGTTGCGGGTGGTAGTCGCTGGTGATGAAAAACGGCTTGGCCTTGGCCAATACGCACCGCATGCGCGCCAGGTCTTCGAAGCGGATCTTGCGTTCACGGCGCAGGTCCACCAGACGCTGGGTGGTACGCAGGCCAATGCCCGGAATGCGCGCTATCAAGGTCGGTTCCGCGCGATTCAGGTCTAAAGGGAAGACTTCGCGATTATCCAGCGCCCACGCCAGCTTGGGATCGATATCCAGCGCCAGGTGACCAGGACCTTTGAACAGCTCATTGGCGTTGAACCCATAGCTGCGCAACAGGAAATCGGCCTGGTACAAACGGTGCTCGCGCATCAGCGGCGGCGCGGCCAGAGGCACGGTTTTCGGGCTATTGGGGATGGGACTGAACGCCGAGTAATACACGCGGCGCAGCTTGAAGTTGCCGTACAACGCCTCGGCACCGTGGAGAATGGTGCTGTCATCGGTGTCGTCGGCGCCGACGATCAGTTGCGTGCTCTGCCCGGCCGGGGCAAAACGCGGTGCGCGTGGCTCGTTGCGTACCGTCTGCTCGCCGGTGTAGATGGTCTGCATGGCCTGTTTGATCGACACGATCTTCTTTTCCGGCGCCAGGGTCTGCAGGCTGGCCTCGGTGGGCAGTTCGATGTTCACGCTCAGGCGATCGGCATAGCGTCCGGCTTCGGCGATCAGTGCCGGGTCGGCATCAGGAATCGTCTTGAGGTGGATATAGCCGCGAAAGTCATGCTCTTCGCGCAGCAGTTTGGCGACCCGCACCAATTGCTCCATGGTGTAATCGGACGAACGGATGATGCCGGAACTGAGAAACAGCCCGCTGACGCAGTTGCGTCGGTAGAAATCCAGGGTCAGGGTGACCACCTCCTCCGGGCTGAAACGCGCGCGGGGCACGTCGCTGGAGCGGCGGTTGACGCAATACTGGCAGTCGTAGAGACAGAAGTTGGTGAGCAATACCTTGAGCAACGACACACAACGCCCGTCCGGCGTGTAGCTGTGGCAGATGCCCATGCCATCGGTGGAACCCAGCCCCGCCTTGCCCTCGGAGCTGCGCTTGGGCGCACCACTGCTGGCGCACGAGGCATCGTACTTGGCGGCGTCGGCGAGGATGCTGAGTTTTTCGATCAACTGCATGGGGGCTACCGATACTGGTTTTTTGTACAGTACCAATAGCCACTCGTTGCCACAAGTGCCGTTTGTAGGAGCGCGTTTCAGCTCGCGGTGGCGAGCAACAAATCCTGCACCGAACGACCCTTGCCGCGCCCACGGTCCAGCGCATACAGCGACGCCGCAATCTCATCCGCCCGAATCGGCAGTACCGACAGCAGGGTATCGCTCAACCCATGGCTGGCCTGGCTGAAGCCCTGGATGTAGATACCGGCGTTGCAACGCTCGTCGGTGACGATGCGATAGTCGCGCGCCACGTCGAAGTCGCCCAGGTAGTCTTCCAATGGCGCCAGCAGCGCGCGGTGTGTCTGGCGCTCGTAGCCGGTGGCGAGGATCACCGCGTCGTAGTGGTTGACGCTGGTGTCGCCGTTGGCGTTGTTGCGCAGCACCAGTTCGATGCCCAACGGGCCTGGTGTGGCCTTCTCGACCACGGTCAGGGTGCGGAACGCCTGGCGGGCGATGCCGGAGACCTTCTGGCGGTAGAAGATGCCGTAGATACGCTCGATCAAGTCCAGGTCCACCACCGAATAGTTGGTGTTCTGGTACTCGGCGACCAGGCGCTCACGCTCGGCGCCCTCTTGCTGGAACACCAGGTCGGTGAAGGCCGGCGAGAACACTTCGTTGACGAACGGGCTGTCATCGGCGGGTTTGAGCGCCGAACCGCGCAGAATCATGTCGACCTGCACCGACGGGAAGCTGTCGTTCAGGTCGATAAAGGCTTCGGCCGCGCTCTGGCCACCGCCGATGATGGCAATGCGCATGGCCTTGCCCTCGACACATGGCTGGCTGGCCATCCGCTCCAAGTATTGGGAATGGTGGAACACCCGGCTATCGCCCTTGAGCGCCTTGAACGCTTCGGGAATACGCGGCGTGCCCCCGGCGCTGACCACCACCGAACGGGTGGTGCGTACATGTTGCTCCCCCAGCGCATCCCGGGAAATCACACGCAGCGCTTCAACCTGCTGCTGGTGCAGGATGGGCTCGATGGACAGCACTTCCTCGCCGTAGCGCGCCTGGGCCTGAAACTGCCCGGCGACCCAGCGCAGGTAGTCGTTGTACTCCATGCGGCACGGGTAGAAGGTGCCCAGGTTGATGAAGTCCACCAAGCGGTCGTGGGCTTTCAGGTAATTGACGAAGGAATACGGGCTGGTGGGGTTGCGCAGGGTCACCAGGTCCTTGAGGAATGAAATCTGCAGCTCGCTCTGGGTCACCAGGGTGTTGCCGTGCCAGCGGTAGTCGGCCTGTTTGTCGAGAAACAGCACATCCAGTTTGCCCTGGGCCTTTTCGCGCTCCTGCAGGGCGATGGCCAGCGCCAGGTTCGAAGGGCCGAAACCGATACCGATCAGGTCGTGAACCGCGGGCGAAGCAATTGCCTGTGTCATTCCAGTGTCCTCTGGATAAGCCCCTTGGCGGTGGGGCGGGAATACCTTCAAGACCTGAACAACAGGTCGTGTGTTGATAGGAAACGAGGACAATGAAATAAAATTTAACTGATCTTCGATCAGTGCGTTTCCCACTCGCGCATCCGCACCCGGCAGTGCTTCATGGCATTGACGATGTGTTTCTCCACCATGGCGCGGGAAATGCTCAGGCGTTCGGCGATCTGCAGGTGGGTCAGGCCTTCGAGTTTGCGCAGCAGGAAGCTGTCGCGACAGGCCGGCGGCAGCTCGGCCAGGGCGCGTTCGAGCAGTTCCAGGCGCTGGCCGTGATCGTGGTGGGAGTGAGGCGAACTGCTGGCGAAGCGCTCTTCGGCATCCAGCACGTCCAGGGGTTCAACCTGGCGCAAGGCATTGCGCCGATGTCCATCGATCACCAGATTCAATGCGGTGCGGTACAAAAAGGCACGGGGTTGTTCGATGGGCGTGTCGCTGGAACGCTCCAGCACCCGGACATAAGCGTCATGCACCACATCCTCGGCCACCTGACGGTTGCCCAGCTTGGCGTTGAGGAAACACACCAGCTCGCGATAGTAGTTTTCCAACATGACTCCCGACCGCCGGGTGGCGGCATTTGGTCCCTGGGTGCAAAAAACAGCCTGTAGACGCGAGCGTGCTTGCGAAGACCGTTAATGATATCGCGAGCATTCAGGATAAACGCAGCGCCTGAACGTCCCTCGCGGGCAAGCTCGCTCCTACACTTAAATCAACCCGTTCGGTGATGGCAGTTTGAGTGCGTGCAATTTATAGTAATTCTCATCTACTTTTAAAGCAGACTTGCATCAACGGACGATTTTTTTCTTCAAGGGAGCTGTAACTGCTTATGTAACCGCCTAAATCCCCGCGCAATTCCCTCGTTTACTTGTCAGCTCCCCGCAACTGCGGTCCGAACTTTCCTGGCTGGAACCAAAGCATGAAACGCCCTCGACCTGCCCGACGCGCCTTGCTTGTTATCGCGTGCCTGATCCCTTTTATCGCCGTCGCGGCCTGGCAGGTGCTGCCGCCGGGGCGTGACACTCTCACCACCGTCACCGTCACCCGCGGCAGTATCGAAAACAGCGTGACCGCCTTGGGCACCCTACAACCGCGTCGCTATGTGGACGTCGGTGCCCAGGCCTCTGGCCAGATCCGCAAAATCCACGTCGAAGCCGGCGACCAGGTCGAGGAAGGCCAATTGCTGGTTGAGATCGATCCGTCCACGCAAAAAGCCAAGCTGGACGCCAGCCGCTACGCCATCGAAAACCTCAAGGCCCAGTTGCAGGAACAAAAGGCTCAGCACGAATTGGCACGCCAGAAGTACCAGCGCCAGCAACGCCTGACCGCCGCAAACGCCACCCGTGAGGAAGACGTGCAAACCGCGAAGGCCGAACTGAGCGCTACCCAGGCCCGGGTCGACATGTTCCAGGCGCAGATCCTGCAAGCCCAGGCCAGCCTGCGCAGTGACGAAGCGGAATTGGGCTACACACGCATCTACGCGCCCATGACCGGCACCGTGGTCGCGGTGGACGCGCGGGTTGGCCAAACCCTCAATGCCCAGCAGCAGACGCCGTTGATCCTGCGCATCGCCAAGCTGTCGCCGATGACGGTGTGGGCAGAAGTCTCGGAGGCCGATATCGGCCACGTCAAACCCGGCATGACCGCGTACTTCACTACCTTGAGCGGCGGTAACCGACGCTGGACCAGCACCGTGCGGCAGATCCTGCCGATCCCGCCCAAGCCGTTGAATGAAACCCAAGGCAGCGGCAGCCCCAACAGCACCAGTAAAAGCGGCAGCGGCCGCGTGGTGCTGTACACCGTGCTGCTGGACGTGGACAACAGCGACAACGCGCTGATGGCCGAAATGACCACCCAGGTATTTTTCGTCGCCAGCCAAGTCAAGGATGCGCTCACCGCGCCGGTTGCCGCGTTATCGGGCACGGCGAACGCCAACCAGCAGATCGCCCAGGTCGTGGGCAAGAACGGCCGTATCGAGCAGCGCCAGGTGCAGGTGGGCATCAGCGACCGCCTGCGCGTCCAGGTGCTCGACGGCTTGAGCGAAGGCGATCACCTGCTGATCGGCCCCGCCGACGGCAACGGGGTTGAGGTGACCACGCCCCTGATCGAACTCAAGAACATCCGCAAATCCTACGGCGGCGGCGACAGCCCGCAGGTCGACGTGTTGCGCGGCATAGACCTGTCGATCCATGCCGGGGAGTTCGTCGCCATCGTCGGCGCCTCCGGCTCCGGCAAGTCCACGCTGATGAATATCCTTGGCTGTCTCGACCGCCCCAGCACAGGCAACTACCTGTTCGCCGGGGAAAACGTCGCCCACCTGGACAGCGATGAACTGGCCTGGCTGCGCCGCGAAGCGTTCGGGTTCGTGTTCCAGGGCTACCACCTGATCCCGTCGGGCTCGGCCCAGGAGAACGTCGAGATGCCGGCGATCTACGCCGGCATCAGCGCCGCCGAGCGCCATGCCCGCGCCAACGCCCTGCTCACGCGCCTGGGCCTGGCCGAACGCACCGGCAACCGTCCGCACCAACTCTCCGGGGGCCAGCAACAGCGGGTATCCATTGCCCGAGCCTTGATGAACGGCGGGCATATCATCCTCGCCGACGAACCCACCGGCGCCCTCGACAGCCACAGTGGCGCCGAGGTCATGACCCTGCTCGATGAACTCGCCAGCCAGGGCCACGTGGTGATCCTGATCACCCACGACCGCGAAGTGGCGGCGCGGGCCAATCGCATCATCGAGATTCGCGATGGTTTGATCATCAGCGACTCGGCGGACAGCAGCGACGTTGCGCCAGCATTAGCGAACGGTGCTCTGCAAGCCGTGGATCTGCGCCAGCGCCTGGCCGACGGCGCCGAGCACAATGGCGCGTGGAAAGCCGAGCTGGTGGACGCGGTGCAAGCCGCCTGGCGGGTGATGTGGATCAACCGCTTCCGCACCGCACTGACCCTGCTGGGGATCATCATTGGCGTGGCCTCGGTGGTGGTGATGCTGGCCGTCGGTGAGGGCAGCAAGCGCCAGGTCATGGCGCAGATGGGGGCGTTCGGTTCCAACATTATCTACCTCAGTGGAACATCGCCCAACCCGCGCACGCCCCTGGGTATCGTGACCCTCGACGACGTCCACGCACTGGCGGCGTTACCCCAGGTCCAGCGCATCATGCCGGTCAACGGCAGCGAAGTCGGGGTGCGCTTCAGCAACGTCGACTACATGGCCTACGTGGGGGGCAATGACACCAACTTCCCGGAGATTTTTAATTGGCCGGTGGTCGAGGGTAATTACTTCACGGCCGCCGACGAGCGTGCCGCCGCCACGGTGGCGGTGATCGGTCATCGCGTGCGCGAGAAGCTGTTCAAGGGCGAGGTCAACCCGATCGGCCAGTACATCCTGATTGAAAACGTGCCATTCCAGGTAATCGGCGTGCTGGCGGAAAAAGGCGCCGCCTCCGGCAACAAGGACAGTGACGACCGCGTTGCCATCCCTTACACCGCCGCCAGCGTGCGTCTGTTCGGCAACTACAACCCCGAGTATGTCGTGATCGCGGCGGCCGATGCGCGCAAGGTCCGCGAAACCGAGGTGGCCATCGACCAGTTGATGCAAAAGCTGCACAACGGCAAGCGCGACTATGAGCTGACCAACAACGCCGCGATGATCCAGGCCGAGGCCCGCACTCAGAACACGCTGTCATTGATGCTCGGTTCGATTGCGGCAATTTCCCTGCTGGTGGGCGGGATCGGCGTGATGAATATCATGCTGATGACCGTGCGCGAGCGTACCCGCGAAATCGGCATTCGCATGGCCACCGGCGCACGCCAGCGCGACATCCTGCGCCAGTTCCTCACGGAAGCGGTGATGCTCTCGGTGGTCGGCGGTTTGTGCGGCATCGCCCTAGCATTGTTGGTCGGCGGGGTGCTGGTGCTGGCCAAGGTGGCGGTGCAGTTCTCCCTATTGGCGGTGTTTGGCGCGTTTGGTTGCGCACTCGTCACCGGTGTCGTATTCGGCTTCATGCCGGCCCGTAAAGCTGCCCGGCTCGATCCGGTTAAGGCGTTGACCAGTGAATAAACGATCCCTCTACCTGCCCGCCTTGTGCGTATTACTCAGCGCCTGCACCGGCAACCCGCCAGCGGTCGACAGCGGGATTGCACCGCCTGCCGCCTGGCAACTTGCCGAACGCGACGCCGCCCAAGCCACCAATCAGCAATGGTGGACACAGTTTGGCAGCCCGCAGCTCAACCGTCTGATCGACCAGGCCCGGCGTGACAGCTTCGACGTGGCCGCCGCCACCGCACGCGTGCACCAAGCCCAAGCCAGTGCAGTGATCGCCGGCGCGCCGCTGTTGCCGGAGGTGAAGCTCAACCTCACCACCAGCCGTCAGAAACTGTTGCGTGGTCCGGGTGGACCGGATCTTGACGCATCACAAAGCGATGACACCGTCGACAATTTCGGCGCCAACCTCACCGCCAGCTACGAAGTGGACTTCTGGGGCGGTCGCGCCGCCGCTCGCGACAGCGCCCTGCACAACGTGCGCGCCAGCGAGTTTGACCAGGCCACCGTGGAGCTGACCTTGCTCAGCAGCGTGGCCGACCGCTACGCACAAACCCTGGCCGCGCAGCAACGCCAGCAGATTGCCGAGTTGAACCTGGCCAATGCGCGTAATGTGCTCGACCTTGTACAGACTCGCTATGACGCCGGCTCCGCCACTGCCCTGGAACTGGCCCAGCAAAAAAGCCTGGTGGCCAGCCAGCAACGCCAACTGCCGTTGATCCAGCAATTGGCCGAAGAGTCGCGGATTACGCTGGCTGCCCTCCTCGGCCAGCCGGTACAGGCTCTGAACCTAGGCACCGAACCGTTCCAAGCCTTGACCTGGCCTGCAATCGGCGCCGGCTTGCCAAGCCAGTTGCTCAGCCGTCGCCCCGATATCGCCAAGGCCGAGGCACAGCTGGCGGCAGCGCAGGCCGACGTCACGGTGGCTCGCGCGGCCATGCTGCCCGCCATCACCCTTGGCGCCACCCTGGGTTCCGACGCCTACAAAGCCGTGGATGTGCTGCGCAGCCCTTATTACACGCTTACCGCTGGACTGGTGGCGCCGATCTTCAACAACGGCCGTTTAAGTGCTGAACGCGACAAGGCCCGCGCGCGCCAGGATGAACTGCTGCAAACCTATCGCGGTGCGATCATCAACGGCTTTGCCGACGTGGAAAAATCCCTCAGCAGCATCACGCGTCTCGACCAGCAGCGCGAATGGCAAAGCGAAGAACTGCAACAGGCCCAGACCGCCTTCCAGATTGCAGAAAGCCGCTATCAGGCGGGTGCCGAAGACTTGCTCACGGTACTGGAAACCCAGCGCACCCTGTACACAGCCCAGGACCAGAACGTGCAACTGCGGCTGTCGCGCCTACAGGCCAGCATCGCGCTGTACAAAGCATTAGGCGGCGGCTGGCAGACTCAGATCCGATAAACAAAACTCCGTTTTCGTACGCCAGCTGTCTTCTCGCCCTACATTCTTCGACCAACGGTCCTTGGTAAAAAAACCGCACTCACACGGTTGCCCAGGACCTCTTGATGACTGTCGCAAAATACCTGACGTGCGCCTGTCTCTGGATGACAGCAAGCGCTGCCCAAGACCTGATTGCCCCCACCGCCATCGATTGGCTGCTGGATTGCCCCCTGCCGACCGTTGAACGCCTGGACCCCGAAGTGCTGCAGCGCACCCAATGCGGCGTCGTGAGCGTACCGCGCAATTACGCAGCCCCCCGGCAAGGCAACCTGCGCCTCTACCTGACCCGCGTCGGCGCCCGAGACCCACTGAACCGGGAAGGCGTGGTGTTCGCCCAGGCCGGCGACGCGCCTAAAAGGAATCAGGGCGGCACCTTCGTCATTCACCTGACCAGCCTTTGGGGTTCTTACTCCAACCCGGCGTATCGCACACTGGTCAACCGCTACGACTTCATCGAGCTCAGCCCTCGCGACCTCGACAACGAGACTGGAGTCGAACAGGCCGCTCAAGACCTTGAGTATGTGCGCAGCCAACTGGGCGAGGCCCAACTGTTCTACCTGGGCAATGCCGATGCCACCCGCCTGGGCAACCGTTACGCGGCCCTGTTTCCCGAACGGGTAGCGCGCATGGTGCTGGTCAATGCGCAGCAGCCCGAATCGGCAGCGCCCCACGTCGAACAACTGCGCCTGAAAGAAACAACCAAACAGGACGCCAGCAGCTGCATCAACCGTTGGGTGGGCGATTTCCTGGTCTTCGGCAAGCAGCCGCCGCCGTCCACCCGATGCCTGGACTCAGGCAACGGGGAGTAACCACCCGATTGCGACCTTTTGCCGTCGAAAACGACACCCGCCGTTGACGCTGCCCCCCGATCGTTATTAAGTGCTATTTATCCGCATTAATACGATAAATCGAACTTATGCTAAGCCGCCCGCTACGACGCAAACGCCAGAAGCTGTCCGACGTGATTGTCGAGTCGGTCAAGCGCTCCATCGTCACCGATGCCTTGAAGCCCGGCGACCGCTTGCCCACCGAACGCGAGCTGATGGAAAGCTTCCAGTGCTCCAAAGGCTCGGCCCGTGAAGCGCTCAAGGCCTTGGAAGTCGAAGGGTTGGTGAGCACGCGTACCGGGCCCAGCGGCGGCGCCTACCTGAACCAGGCCGGCACCGAACCGGCCAGCCGGGCGTTGCGCAACTACCTGCACTTCCAGCACCTGGACGGCGAGCAGGTGTACCAACTGCGCAAAGTCATCGAAGTGGAACTGGCGGTGTCGGTACTCGGACGCTTGAGCGAAGACGACTACCAAGCCCTGCAAGACAACGTGGATTTTTGCAGCGCGCCCGAAGACAGCGAGGCTGGCCAGCGTGAACAGCGCCTGGCAGAACTGGAGTTTCACAACCTGCTGGCCAAGGCCTGCCCCAACCCGTTGCTGAGTTTCATGGCGCAGTTCCTCAACGACCTGTTGCGTGACCTGGTGGTGTTGAAAAAGGCCTACAAGCCCAAGCGCAAGCAGTTCGATGCGGCCAACCTGGATTATCACAAGCAGTTGCTGATCGCGTTTCGGGCCGGGGATGAAAGCGCAGTGCGCAGCCTGATGCATGAACACATGTGCGACGCCGAACACCATATGACGGCGCTGGAAGGTGAAGTCAGCCCGCATTTTCTATTGGAGTTCGATCATCGTTAAGGACACCACGAATCCAATGTGGGAGCGGGCTTGCTCGCGAATGCGGTGGGTCAGCAATGCACCCGGTGACTGATACACCGCATTCGCGAGCAAGCCCGCTCCCACAGTTTGACCCTATTCCAACCAAAACCGCGTTATCCCAATAACAGGCCTGCCCACAGGCCCTTGCTCCACCGTATCGCCATTGCCACTCCTGCCAATAACTAAACCAGGGAGTCACCCCATGCAGCGTCGTACGTTGTTGAAAGCCAGTCTTACCGCAGCCGCCGCCCTCAGCCTCCCGCTGAGCATTCGGTCTGCATTCGCCGCCGAGCCCTTTACCTTTTACGGCCTCAAGTCCATGTCTGGCGCCTTTGCCAGCTATGGCAAGTTTGCCGACATGGGTTCGCGCCTGGCGGTGCAACAGCACCCGCAGGTGCTAGGTCGCGCGTTGAACTACAAGGTCATCGACACCGAAGGCAACGCCGGCAAGGCGGTGCGCAAGGTGCAGGAAGCCATCCAGCAGGACGGCGCACGGTTCTTCCAGGGTTGCACCTTGTCGTCGTCGGCACTGGCGGTGGCCAAGGAAGTCGACAAGGTGGGTGGCGTGTTCATGACCCCGGTCGGCGCCGATGAAGTCACCGGCAAGGACTGCAACCTCGCGACCTTCCGCTGGTCGGTGCCCACCTACGGTGCCATCCGCGAAACCATGGTGCCGCTGATCAAGCTGCTGCCGGACGCCAAGCGCTGGTACACCATCACCCCGCAATACGTGTTCGGCGAAGCGTTGCTCGAAGGCGCAAAAAATGTGCTCAAGGAAAACGGCCTGGAGCACATCGGCAACAGCTACCACTCACTGCAGGAACAGGAGTTCTCCGGTTACCTGACCAATGCCATCGCCGCCAAGCCCGATGTGCTGGTACTGCTCAACTTCGGCAGCCAGTCGTCCAACACCCTGCGCCAGGCGGTCAACTTCGGCATCAAGGAACGCATGAAAGTGCTGTTGGTGTGGTCCGCCGGCCTCGACCAGTTCCAGGAACTGGGCAGCGACGTGCTGGAAGGCGTGTACCTTGGCGCGCAGTACTGGCACCAGGTCGACACCCCGCTCAACCGTGAACTGGTCAAGCTCACCCAGGCCCAATACGGCATCAACCCCACCTATCCGCTGGCCGCCGACTACATCAGCACCAAGATCATGCTCGACACCATCATCGCCACCGGCAGCTTCGACGGGCCCACCGTGGCCAAGGCCATGCAGGGCCTGAGCTACGAAGGGCCGACCGGCAAGGAATCGATCCGCGCCGGCGACCATCAGGTGATCAAGGATTACTACCTGCTGATCGGCAAGGCCACTGCCGACATGGCCGACAAGGATGACCTGGCCAAGGTGCTCAGCGCCGGCCAGTCGTTCCCACCCATGGAAGCCACGGGCTGCACGCTCGGCTGATCCCCTGAATTTGGTAGCGCAGGGCCGTGCAAGCGGCCTCCTGCAGAGGGTTCCTGCATGCTTAATCTTTACCTGTTCCAGATTCTCAACGGCCTCGGATTGGGGATGATCTACTTCCTGATCGCGGTCGGGCTGACGATCATTTTCGGCCTGCTCAACTTCGTCAACTTCGCCCACGGCGCGTTTTTCCTGCTGGGTGCCTACATCTGCTACACCGCTGTGAGCCTCACCGGCAACTTCTGGCTGGCGCTGCTGATCGCGCCGCTGGTGGTGGCCGCACTGGCCTGGGTCATCGAGCGAGTGTTGATCCAGCGGATCTATCACTTGCCACACATGTTCCAGATCCTGGTGACCTTAGGGATCGCGCTGATCATCCAGGAAGCCAGCGTGATGATTTGGGGCCCGGTGGGCAAGAGCGTCGCCGTGCCGGAACTGCTGCGCGGCGTGCTGGTGGTGGGTGACTTCGTCTACCCCTACTACCGCCTGTTCCTCATCGTGTTCTCCGGGCTGGTCGGCCTGGGCCTGTGGCTGCTGCTGGAACGCACGCGCTTCGGTGCCCTGGTGCGGGCCGGCAGTGAAAGCACCGAAACCGTGTCGCTGCTGGGCACCAATATTTTCCGCCTGTTCTCCATGACCTTCGCCCTCGGCGTGGCCCTGGCCGGCGTTGCCGGCGTACTGTTCGCCCCGTTGCGCGGCGCCCAGCCCTTTGTCGGCCCGGAGATTCTCGGGGTGGCCTTCGTGGTGGTGGTGATCGGCGGCATGGGTTCGTTCAGCGGTGCGCTGGTCGGCGGTTTGCTGGTGGGCGTGGTGCAAAGCCTGATGACCACACTCTGGCCCCAAGGCGCGAGCCTGATGATCTATGGCGCAATGGCCGTGGTGATTCTGGTACGTCCTTACGGCCTGTTCGGGAGAGCCTGAGATGAGCGAGAAAAATCCCCTGCCGTTCGCCAAGACCCAATCCAAGGCCATGTTGCTGTGGGTGCTGGCGGTACTGATCGGCCTGCCGTTGATATTGCCCTCGGCGACCCTGGCCACCGAGATCCTGATCTTTGCCATGGCCGCCCTCGCCTGCAACCTGTTGCTGGGCTACACCGGGCTGCTGTCGTTCGGCCAAGGCATCTTCTTCGGGGCCGGCGCCTACTGTGCGGCGTTGCTGATGATTCATCTGCAACTGGGCCTGTTCACCGCATTGCTCGGCGCCGCCATCGCGGGTGGCTTCCTGGCGTTGCTGGTGGGCGCCCTGGCGATCCGTCGCACCGGCATCTACTTCGTGATGCTGACCCTCGCATTCAGCCAGATGGCCTACTTTGTCGCCTACACCCTCAGCGACTGGACCGGTGGCGACAACGGCCTGCTCAGCGTGCCACGCCCGGAGATCCGCCTGGGTGAAACCGTGCTGCTGTCACTGGCCGACGCCCGCGCCTTCTACGCGTTTGTCGCGGTGCTGTTCCTGCTGATCTTCATCGGCGCACGCCGGGTGATCGCTTCGCCGTTCGGCAGCACGCTGATGGCCATCCGCGAAAACGAAACCCGCGCCTCAGCCATCGGCTATGACACACGCCACTTCAAAATCCTGGTGTTTGTGCTGTCCGGCGCCGTCACCGGCATCGCCGGCGCGCTCTACGCGATGCTGCTGCACTTTGTGCCGCTGTCGAATATCGACCTGATGATGTCCGAAAACATCCTGATCATGACCATCGTCGGCGGCACGGGCTCGTTGTTCGGCTCGTTGCTGGGCGCCGGTTCCATCGTGTTGCTGGGGGATTTCCTCTCCGACCTGTGGCCGCGCTGGCTGATGCTGCTGGGGGTGATTCTGATCCTGGTGGTGATCTTCATGCGCGGTGGTTTGTGGGGCGGCCTGGTGTCGCTGTTTGAACGGGTGCGTGGCAGCCGCAAGACCGCCGCTGTCGCCAAGGAGGAAGGGCTATGAGCATCCTGTTGGAAACCAAAGACCTGGAACTGGCCTACGGCGCGTTCCATGCGGTGAACGGCGTGAACCTCAAGGTCGAGGCCGGCACCATCCACACCATCATCGGGCCCAACGGCGCGGGCAAGACCAGCCTGTTCCACTGCCTTACCGGCGAACGCCAGGCCACCGCCGGGGCGATTCATTTCGACGGCAAGAACCTGATGCGCAAGCCCGCCCACGGCCGGGTCGGCTTGGGCATGGCGCGCTCGTTCCAGCTTACCAGCCTGTTCCAGAACCTCAGCGTGCGCGAAAACCTGCGGCTGGCCGCCCAAGGCCGCGACGGTGCGCGTGCCTTGAATTTCTGGCGTCGCGTCGACAGCAAGCGCGAACACCTGGAGATGGCCGACCAGGTGCTGGAGCGTCTGCAACTCACTGCCCGCGCCGATACCCTCGCCGGCGAGTTGTCCCACGGCCAGCAGCGGGTGCTGGAGGTGGGCATGTCGATCTGCTCCAAACCGAAACTGTTGATGCTGGATGAGCCCACCTCGGGCATGGGCATCGATGACATCCCGATCATGACTCAGTTGATCAGCGACCTAGGCCGTGACCACACGGTGCTGCTGATCGAACACAACATGAGCATTGTCATGTCCATCAGCCAACGCATCACGGTGATGAGCCACGGGCAGATCCTGGTGGAAGGCACGCCGGAATTCGTGCGTGCCGATGAACGCGTGCGCACCGCGTATCTTGGGGAGGCTGCCTGATGCTGATCGTCGAGAATATCCATTCCTACTACGACAAGAGCCATGTGCTGGAAGGCGTGTCGCTGACCGTCAACCCTGGCGAACTGGTGACACTGCTGGGACGCAATGGCGCCGGCAAGACCACCACCCTGCGCAGCATCCTCGGCATCATCTGCCCGCGCCAGGGCCAGATCCACTTCAACGGCCAGGCGCTGGTGGGCCAGAAAATCTTCGAAATCGCGCGCCAGGGCCTGGCGCTGGTGCCGGAGAACCGTGGGATTTTCCGCCTGCTCACGGTCGAGGAAAACCTGCGCATCGCCACGCGCAAGACCAGCCGCTGGCAGCTTGAGGACGTCTACGGCATGTTCCCGCGTCTCAAGGAGCGCCGCAAAAACGCCGGCCATGCGCTGTCCGGCGGCGAGCAACAGATGCTCGCCATCGCCCGCGCCCTGCTCAACGATCCCAAGCTGCTGATTCTCGATGAACCCACCGAGGGCCTGGCGCCGGTGATCGTCGACGAACTGGTGAAGATCCTGCGCAAGGTCAAGGACGACGGCCTGCCGGTGCTGTTGGTGGAACAGAACCTGATGGTCTGCGACAAGCTCGCCGACCGCCACTACGTGCTCGAACAGGGCCGCGTGGTCTACGAGGGCAGCGCCGAAGCCTTCCGCGCCGACCCAACCATCAAAAACCGTTATTTGGCCCTGAGTGCCTGACCGGAGATTGCACATGAATAGTTTTGCGCAACCGCTCAAGAGCAACGCCCCGCTGATCAACCGCGACCGCCTCTGGCAATCCTTGATGGACCTGGCCCAGCTCGGAGCCACCGTCAAAGGTGGTGTGTGCCGCCTGGCGCTGACCGACCTGGACCGCCAGGCCCGCGACCTGTTTGTGCAATGGTGCGAGGCCGCCGGCTGCAGTGTCAGTGTCGACGCCATCGGCAATATCTTTGCACGCCGTGCCGGGCGCAACCCCGCCCTGCCCCCGGTGATGACCGGCAGCCATATCGACACCCAGCCCACCGGCGGCAAGTTCGACGGGTGCTACGGGGTGATGGCCGGGCTGGAAGTGATCCGCACCCTGAATGACTTGAACATCGAAACCGCCGCGCCGATTGAAGTGGTGGTGTGGACCAACGAAGAAGGCTCGCGTTTTCCGCCGTGCATGATGGGCTCCGGGGTGTTTGCCGGTAAGTTCGATTTGCAGGATACCCTCGACAAGCTCGATGACCAGGGTCTGTCGGTCGGCGCCGAATTGCAGCGCATCGGTTATGCCGGATCCCGCGCCGTGCTCGGTCACCCGGTGGGCGCCTACTTCGAAGCACACATCGAACAAGGCCCGGTGCTGGAGGACCAGGCCACCACCATTGGCGTGGTCATGGGCTGCCTGGGCCAGAAGTGGTTCGACCTGACCCTTACCGGCGTAGAAGCCCACGCCGGCCCGACGCCGATGCACCTGCGCAAGGATGCCCTGGTCGGCGCCGCCGAGGTGGTCAGCGCGGTCAACCGTATCGCCCATCAACAACAACCGCACGCCTGCGGCACGGTCGGTTGCCTGAGCCTGCACCCCGGTTCACGCAATGTGATTCCTGGCCAAGTGCACATGACCATCGACCTGCGCCACCTGCATGCGGACAAGCTGCAAGCCATGGTCGATGAAGTGCGCGGCGTGATCGAAGACACCGCTAAAAGGCACGGCCTCACCTTCGAGCTGACGCCGACGGCTGATTTTCCGCCGCTGGACTTCAACCCGGTCTGCGTCAACGCTGTGCGCGACGCCGCGGCTGTATTGGGCTTGAGCCATATGGATATCGTCAGCGGCGCCGGGCACGATGCGATTTTCGTCGCCGAACTCGGCCCGGCCGGGATGATTTTTGTGCCGTGCGAAGGCGGCATCAGCCATAACGAAATCGAAAACGCGGCGCCGGACGACCTGGCGGCGGGCTGCGCGGTATTGCTGCGCGCCATGGTCAATGCAGCCCAGGGGGAAACGGCATGAGCGAGATCGGCCAACTGACGGCAGTGCAGCTGCTGCAGCATTTTCGCGACAAGACCTTGTCACCGGTGGACGTCACCGAAGACGCCCTGCTGCGTATCGAACGCTATAACCCGGTGGTGAA
The DNA here is from genome assembly GCF_054668895.1 of Pseudomonas sp. H3_E07. Taxonomy (NCBI): domain Bacteria; kingdom Pseudomonadati; phylum Pseudomonadota; class Gammaproteobacteria; order Pseudomonadales; family Pseudomonadaceae; genus Pseudomonas; species Pseudomonas sp. H3_E07. Next base: position 4,957,835 of record NZ_CP162795.1, on the reverse strand, counting down.
TGCCTACTGCCACGTGGACCCGGAAGGCGCGCTGAACGCCGCGCGCGCTTCGGAACAACGCTGGCTCAACGGCCAACCCTGCGGCGCGCTGGACGGTGTGCCGGCGTCGATCAAAGACCTGACGCTGACCGTCGGCATGCCGACCCGCAAGGGCTCGCGCACCACATCGGCCGAGGGCCCGTGGGACGTCGACGCGCCCTTCACCGCCTTTATGCGCAAGGCCGGTGCGGTGCTGCTGGGCAAGACCACTACCCCGGAATTCGGTTGGAAAGGCGTCACCGACAACCCGTTGTACGGCATTACCCGCAATCCCTGGGACACACGCACCACGGCGGGCGGCTCATCCGGCGGCGCGGGGGCCGCGGCAGCGCTGAACCTGGGCGTGCTGCACCAAGGCAGCGATGCCGGCGGTTCGATCCGGATTCCCTGTGCATTTACCGGCACCTTCGGGATCAAACCGACGTTTGGCTATGTGCCGCAGTGGCCGGCCAGCGCCATGACCCTTCTCTCGCACCTGGGGCCGATGACCCGTACGGTGGAAGACAGCGTGTTGATGCTACAGACCATCGCCCAGCCGGACACGCGCGACGGCTTGATCGGCGCGCCACGCACCACGCCGTGGCTCACACCGGGTACGGATCTGAACGGTTTGCGTGTCGCCTATAGCCCGAACTTCGGTTACGTGGACGTCGACCCGCAAGTGGCCAAGGTCGTCGCTCAAGCGGTGGCAGGGCTGGTGCAACTGGGCGCCCATGTCGAGCAAATCGACCCCGGCTTCAGCGACCCGCTGGAAGTCTTCAGCACCCTGTGGGCGGCCGGCGCCGCACGCCTGACAAGCCCCATGAACGATGCGCAAAAACAGCTGCTGGACCCAGGCCTGCTGCGTATTGCACAACGCGGCGAACGCTTGAGCCTGGATGACTTCAACGCAGCCCTCGAAGCCCGCGCAGCCCTGGTGGCGCGCATGGCGGCGTTCCATGAGCACTACGATGTACTGGTGTCGCCGATGATGCCCATCACGGCATTCGACGCCGGGCACGACGTACCGTCCGGCTCCGGATTGGAGGAATGGACACAGTGGACACCGTTCACCTACCCCTTCAACCTGACCCAACAGCCAGCGGCCTCGGTGCCGTGTGGGTTGGCGACGAATGGCTTGCCGGTGGGCTTGCATGTAGTGGGCGCGCGGTTTGCCGACGAACAAGTGTTGCGGGTGTGCCACGCCTACGCGAAGGCCTTCCCGACCCAGCACCTCCAAGCCCCGCAAACCCCAACCTGAAATACCCCCTGTAGGAGCCGGCTTGCCGGCGCCTACACCTACCGGCTTTTGATTCAACCACTCAGGCCGGCTATCAGGCCGCCGTGCTCTTGCTTTTGATCTTGATCTTGATCTTGATCCTAAGCGCCCCGTCAAACACGCTGGCCGGAATTCGACAGGGATTTGGGGGGTAAACCGGCAGGGATGCCGGTTTAGCCGCCCCGCGCCATGGATGGCGCGTGGCGGCGGCCCCCCAAATCCCTGTCGGATTACGGGCACACCGAGCCTAGGCGAGGTGCCGAGTGTTGGGGCAAGAGCGCTTTGGTTACTTTCGCGCTTTTCGAAAGTGACCCGCCGTAAGGGCGGAACCAATAGTAGTCGTTACCTAAATAACGGATATGTACCCGGGCAGATCCAACATCCAGGTCGGCTGTCAGGCCGCCTTCGCAGGCAAGCCAGCTCCCACATTTAGATCGCGGGGCTACAGGGAGATTGTCGTCGGCTGTCAGGCCGCCTTCGCGAGCAAGCCCGCTCCCACATTTGGATCGCGGGGCTACAGTGAGATTGTCGTCGGCTGTCAGGCCGCCTTCGCAGGCAATCCAGCTGCCACATTTGGATCGTGGGGCCACAGTGAGATTGTCGTCGGCTGTCAGGCCGCCTTCGCGAGCAAGCCCGCTCCCACATTTGGATCGTGGGGCTACAGTGAGATTGTCGTCGGCTGTCAGGCCGCCTTCGCAGGCAAGCCAGCTGCCACATTTGGATCGCGGGGCCACAGTGAGATTGTCGTCGGCTGTCGGGCCGCCTTCGCGAGCAAGCCAGCTCCCACATTTGGATCGTGGGGCCACAGTGAGATTGTCGTCGGCTGTCAGGCCGCCATCCACTACAATGCCCTCCATTCAACCCCGGGGGGCTTCATGGACATCGAACTGGCACGCACCTTCCTCGAAATCACCCGCTGCGGCAGCCTGGCCGCAGCCGCCGAGAAACTGCACGTCACCCAGACCGCCATCACCGCGCGAGTCAAAAGCCTCGAAAGCCAGCTAGGCAGCACACTGTTCGTGCGCAACCGCGCCGGCGCCAGGCTGACCGCCGACGGCGAGGCCTTCGTGGTATACGCCAACCAATTGCTGCAAACCTGGGAAGCGGCAAAACGCGACCTGCCGCTGCCCGATGGCTACCGCAACGTGCTGCATATCGGCGGCGAGGTCAGCCTGTGCAACCCATTGATGCTCGGCTGGGCCCAGGCCCTGCGTCAGCATCTCCCCGGCCATGCGCTGCGCACCGAAGTACGCGAAGGCGAGTACCTGTTGCGCCAGCTGGAGCTGGGCGTGCTCGACGCCGCGCTGGTGTTCCAGCCGCAGTACTGGCCGGGGTTGCAGGTGGAGCAAGTGTTGGAAGAAAAACTGATCCTGGTGCAATTGGTGAGCAATCCGGCCCCCTACGTGTATATCGATTGGGGCCCCGGCTTTCGCCAACAGCACGATGCCGCCCTGCCCGACAAGGCCCGCGCCGCGCTGAGTTTCAACCTCGGCCCGCTGGCGTTGCAGTACATCCTGGAAAACGGTGGCGCCGGCTACTTCCGTACCCGCGTGGTGCAGAGCTACCTGGACAATGGCGTGATGCAGCGCGTGCCCAAGGCGCCGGAGTTCAGCTTCCCCACTTACCTGGTGTATTCACGGGCGCGGGATTCGGCGGTGTTGCAACAGGCACTGGGGTTGCTGCGCGAAGTGGTCAAGGCTGAAAGTGACTGGTCGCAGCGCTGGGACCCATTGATTTGAATCACCCTCCCCCTGCGCGCATGCTAGCCTGCGAGTGTTTCCTTTTGCAGCCTTACCGATGAACAAGAAAAAGTCCGTCACCATCAGCGATATCGCCAAACGCGTCGGCATGACCACCATCACGGTGTCCCGGGCGTTGAGCAAACCCGACCTGGTCAAGCCGGCCACCCTGGCGCGCATCCTTGAAGTGGCACGGGAGATGGACTACGTGCCCAACGCCTTCGCACGCGGGCTCAAGCGCAGTGAGAGCCTGATCATCGGCGTGATCACCGCATCGGTGGACAACCCGTTCTACAGCGAAATGATCAAGGCGATTTCCCGCGAGGCCAAACAGCACGGCTACACCATCATGCTGGTGGACACCGATGAGCTGGAAGAACTGGAAAGCAAGGCCGTGGATACCCTGCTGGGCTACCGTGTGGCGGGGATCATCCTGTCGCCGGTCTCGGATGAGCCGAGCTATCAGCCCGACTACCTTGAACGCCTGGCCAACGGCAAGACCCCGGTGGTGCTGCTCGATCGCACGATCCATGACAGCCCGTTCAGCCGCGTGGTGCTCGACAACTACCACAGCGGCATCCAGGCCGCGCATTACCTGCTGCGCCAGACACCAAATCTCAAGCGCCTGCTGGTGCTGACCGGCCCCGAGCACTCACGTATCACCGTCGAGCGCCTCAAGGGCCTGCGCGAAGTGCTGGCCGAACACCCGCAGGTAGAGGTCGAGGTGCAGGCCGGCGACTACACTCTGATGCCCTCCTACCTGCACACCCTCGACTACCTGGCCGAACACTCGGCGCCAGACGCGATCATGGGCTTCAACCAGTTGATCACCCTCGGCGCCCTACGCGCACTGCGCATGCACAACATCGCCCACGACAGCCTGACCATCTGCGGCATCGACCGCCTGCCCTTCGCCGATATCTTTGGCGTGCCCATCGCCTGCGTGGCCCACGATGCGTCCCTGGCCGGCAGCAGCGCGGTGCGCCTGCTGCTCGACCGCCTGGAAGACCCGTTCAAGCCACGGGACAAGGTGGTAATCGCCGGCCAGTTGGAAAACGGCTAGCGACTGGTGTAACCGCCGTCGATGGGCAAGCTGACGCCACTGATCATGCTGGCGGCGCGACTCAGCAGGAACAGCACCGGCAAGGCCACTTCCACGGTTTGCGCAAAGCGCCCCAATGGAATGGCCGCCAGCGCCGGGTCACGCTTGGCCGGCTCGGACCAGGCCATGGCTGCCATCGGCGTGAGCGTCACCGTGGGGTTGACACTGTTGACGCGTATGCCAAAGCGACCCCACTCGGCGCATTGCACACGGGTGATCGCATCCAGCGCGGCCTTGGACGCGCAATAGCCAAGGTGATCGTCCAGGGCCACCAGCGAGGCCTGGCTGGAGACGTTGACGATGCTACCGGCGATCTGCGCTTCTATCATCTTGGCCGCCACGCGGCTGGCGACTTGCGCGGCGGCACGGGCATTAACCTGCATCACTTGGTCGAAGGCTTCGGCGCTGATGGCAGCGGCGGGCTCCAGGCGCGAAATGCCGGCGCAGTTGACCAGGCCATGCAGCGGCGGCAGGTCGTGCAGGGCTTTGTCGAGGGCGGCGCTGTCGGCGATGTCCAGGCAGAGGGTGTGGCAACCGAGTTGGGCCAGAGCTTGCGCGTCGCGGCCAAGGGCGAAGACTTCAGCGCCGCTGGCGATGAGCTGTTGGGCGATTGCGCGACCGATGCCGCTGCTGGCGCCGGTGACGAGGATACGGTGATGGGTGAAGTCGAAGGCTGCGTTCATGAATACACATCTCAAAAGCAATGAAGATCCCCTGTGGAGCGGGCTTGCTCGCGAATGCGGTGGATCCGCCAATGAATCTGTTGACTGACACACCGCATTCGCGAGCAAGCCCGCTCCTACATTTTTGGACTGTGTTGAATCAGTTGGTTTGCAGGTTATGCATGATCGGTTTCAGCGCGGGATACAGCTTCAAGTACTCGGCAAACGCCCGGTCATAAACCCCGACGTTTTCAACCTTGGGCTCCGCCCGCAGCGCCAATTGCACCCACCCTTTGTCCATCTCCCCATCACTCACCAACCCCACCGAATGCGCCGCCAACAACGCCGCACCCAACGCCGCCTCCACCTCCTGAACGATGGTGTACACCGGGTACTGCGTAATATCCGCGATGATCTGCATCCACAAATCCGAATGGCTTGCCCCACCCACCACAATCAAGCGCGGGTCCAGGGAATGCGCGCCACGGGTGCCCGCTTCGATGTTGTGCCGCAAGGCAAAACTCACGCCCTCCAGCACCGCGCGATACAGGTGAATGCGGCTGTGGTAAAGGTTCAAGCCGACAAAACTGCCACTGGCACGGTCATCCCAAACCGGACTGCGTTCACCCATCAGGTACGGCAGGAACAACAGGCCTTCGCTGCCCGCCGGGAGGTTCATCGCACGCTGCTCCAGCAGCACCAGGCTGTCCTGGCCGGTAACCTTGGCTTGTTGCTCTTCGGCCTGGCAGAACTGCTCGCGAAACCAGCTGACCGAGGCACCGGCCGTGATCGCACCGCCGAAGATGTACAGGTCGCGGTGGCCGTTGTAGACGTGGGGCATGCTGACCAAGCCGTGATGGGCGTCCACCTGTTGGTTCAGGTAACCCCAGCACATGCTGGTGCCGATCATTGCCACGTGGTTGCCCGGCTGGGTGACCCCTGCGGCCAGCGTGGCCATGGCAGCATCGACGCCACCGGCAAGCAACGGCGTGCCAGCTTGCAGGCCCAGGCGTGTTGCCCAGGTGTCGAGCAGGCCACCCACCACCTCCCCTGAATACACTAGCCGCTGCGGCATCATTGTCTGGGGAATGCCCAGCGCATCCAGCATCTCCCCCGACCAGTCACGCGCCTTCACGTCGTAGACACCGCCGATATTGCCGGCGCTGCTATGGTCCACCGCCAACTCCCCGGTGAGGCACCAATTGATATAGCTGTTGGGCGGCAACAGGTAGCGGGTGTTCGCCCACACCTCAGGCTGGTGCTGCTTGAGCCAGAGCATCTTGGTGAAGCCATAGTAGCTGTCCACCGAATTGCCGGTGATCGCGAACAGCCGGTCCAGGTCAACCTGCTCGCGTACCCAGGCTACCTGCTCGCCGGCGCGGCGATCCATCCAGATCAGGCACGGGTGCAGCGGCGTGATCTGCGCATCCACCGCAATCCCCGAGCCGCCGTACAGGCTGCTGATGCACAATGCCTTGACCTGTTCCGCCGCCACGCCGGCCTTGGCCATGCACTGCGCCACACAGGCCTCGACCGCATCCAGCCAGACCTGAGGCCATTGCTCGGCCCAGCGCACTTTCGGGGTATCCACACGATACCCCTGGCTGTGCTGGGCGATGATCGTACCTTGACCATCCACCAGCAGCGCCTTGGTGCTCTGGGTTCCTATATCGACACCCATCACGTAGTTCATTTTTCAGACCACCGGCTTCAACAGCACCTTGATCGACTTGGTCGAGTTCGCCAGCTCGAAGGCTTCGGCCCAGTCGTCCAGCGGGAAGTCATGGGTAACGATGCCCTTGGACGTGACCAGGCCGCGCTCGAACAGGTCGATGGCGATCGGGTAGCAATACGGCCCGAGGTGGGCGCCGCGTACGTCCAACTCCTTGCGATCGCCAATGATCGACCAGTCGACGCTGGTCTCGGCACCAAACACGCTGAACTCGACAAAACGCCCGAGCTTGCGGATCAGGTCCAGCCCCTGGGTCACGCCGGCCGGTACGCCGGTGGTTTCGATGTACACGTCGCAGCCATAGTTGTCGGTCAGGCCATTGATGATCTCGCGGGCGTTGTCCCGCGACGGGTTGATCACCACATCGGCGCCGAACTTCTTCGCCAGTTCCAGGCGCTCGTCGACCATGTCGATCACCACCAGTTTCTTCGGCGTCTTCAACGCAGCGACCTGGACCATGCACAGGCCAAGGGTGCCGGCACCGGCGATCACCACCACGTCATCGAGCTGGATATCGCCGCGGTTGACGGTATGGATGGAACAGGCCATCGGTTCCACCAGCGCCGAGTCTTCCAGCGACACCGACTCGGGGATTTTATGCACGATGGCGGTCTTGGGAATCCGCATGTACTGGGCCATGCCGCCTTCGGCCACTTCACGCTGGAAGCCGAAGATGTTGTGCACTTCGCACATCCAATACTTGCCCGACTTGCAGAAACGGCACTTACCGCACGGCACGATCTGTTCGGCGATCACCTTGTCGCCCACCGCGACTTCGAAGTGCTCTTCGGCGCCCTCGCCCGCTTCCACCACATAGCCGAAAAACTCGTGGCCCGGCACCACCGGCGCCTTGACCCACGGGTTGTCGCCGCCCCAGAACATCGCTGCGCCCGAGTGGCACTTGCAGTCACTGGCGCATATGCCGCAGGCGGCGATGCGGATCACCAGTTCATTGGCGCGTGCCTGGGGTTTGCCGATGCGTTCCAGGCGATAGTCTTTGGGGCCGTGGCAGACGACGGCTTGCATTTCGGTGTGCTTGTCCATGGTGTCGAGTCCTGTTCTTGTTAGGAGTTTATTTGTGGCGCTGACGGCTGATAAAAATCGCCAGCAAAATGATCCCGCCCTTGATGACGCTTTGGACGTAGGGCGAAACGCCAAGCATGTTCAATCCGTTGTTCAACACGCCGAGCAGCATGGCGCCGAGCAACGTACCGACGATCACGCCGCGCCCGCCGGCAATCGAGGCGCCGCCGAGCACCACCGCAGCAATCGCATCCAGCTCGAACGACACGCCGGCATTCGGCTGGCCACTCATCAGGCGTGAGGTGAGTACCAGCCCGGCAATCGCCGCCGTCAGGCCGCTGATGCCATACACCAGCAGCTTGAAGCGCGCTGCGCGCACGCCGGACAAACGCACGGCTTCTTCATTGCCGCCGATGGCGTAGATGTAGCGGCCGATGCGTGTGTGTTGCAGCAGCACATAGGCGACCAGGTAGGTGAGCAGCATGATCAGGATCGGCACCTGGATGCCGAACAGGCTTTCGCGGCCGAAGAACGCAAACCAGTCCGGCAAACCGGAAATCGGATAACCGTCGGTGTACATCAGGCCCAGGCCACGGGCGATGCCCATGGTCGCCAGGGTGACGATGATCGGCGGCATGTGCAGGTAGGCCACGAACAAGCCGTTGCCGATGCCGAAGGCCACGCCGATCAACATGCCTGCGCCAATCGCCAGGCCCGGCGGCAGCCCCGCGACCATCAACCCGGCGGTGAGGGTGCCGGACAAGGCCATCACCGGCCCTACCGACAAATCGATGCCGCCGGTGAGGATCACGCAGGTCATGCCCACCGCGATGATCGCGTTGATCGACACCTGGCGGGCAATGTTCGACAGGTTGCTGGCAGTGAGGAAGGTGTCGCTGGCAAGGATCATCACCAAGGTCACCACCACCAGCCCCACGAACGGGTAGAAGGCCGGCGAGCGCACCAGCCGCGCCAGGTTGAGGCGCAGCCGGCTGCTGTCGCCGGTACTAATGGACGTATTCACTTGAGCCCCCTGTTGCATGGCGCATGACCTCTTGAGGATTGACGGCGGACGCTTCGAGTAGCTTGACGATGGCGCCCTTATGGAACACGGCGACCCGGTCGCACATGCCGATGATTTCCGGCAACTCGGAGGAAATCATGATGATTGCGTAGCCCTGCTCGGTAAGGCTGCGCATCAGTGCGTAGATCTGCGCCTTGGCCCCCACGTCGATGCCACGGGTGGGCTCGTCGAACACCAGCACATCGCAGTGGTGGTTGATCCAGCGCGCGATCACCACCTTTTGCTGGTTGCCGCCGCTGAGGTTGAACACCCGGCTTTCGCTGCTGGGAGCCTTGATCGACAGTTGCTTCATCAGGCCCTCGACACTGGCGCATTCGCGGTTTTTGTCGATCAGGCCCGAAGCGTTCTGGTATTTGGGCAGGTTGTTCAGCGAGATGTTTTCGCGAATGCTGAAGTCGGTGATCAGCCCTTCGCTCTTGCGGCTTTCCGGCAGTAGGCCGATGCCATGGGCCAGCGCCTGGGCCGGGTCGTCGAGGGTGATTTTCTCGCCGCGCAGCCACACGTCTTTGCTCACCGACGGCAGCGCGCCCATCATGCCCAGGGCCAGTTCGGTGCGACCGGAACCGACCAGTCCGGCAAAGCCGAGGATCTCGCCCTTGTGCAGTTGGAAGCGGTTGTGGGGCCCGTTGCGCACCAGCTGGATATCCTTGACCTCCAGCAACAGCGGGCCGCGTTCGCGGGTCGGTTTGGGCGGAAAACTGCATGCCAGGCGACGCCCGACCATCATCTCGACCAAGTGATCGATATCACTGTCGGCCACATCGGTAACGCCGACATTGCCGCCGTCGCGCAACACGCTGATGCGGTCACACACCTGGAAAATCTCCTCCAGGTGATGGGAGATGAAAATCACCGCCACGCCCTGGCGCTTGAGCTCGCGCATGATCTCGAACAGCAGTTCCGCCTCACTGGGCGTGAGGGTGGCGGTGGGTTCGTCAAGCACCAGCAGGCGCGCATCCAGGGCCAGGGCCTTGGCGATCTCGACAAACTGCTGCTCGGCCACGCTCAGGTGCTTGACCGCACATTGCAGGTCGATGGTCACGCCCAGGCGCTTGAACAAGGCCTCGCTGGCCTCGACCATTTCGCGCTTGCGCAGCAGGCCGAAGCGGTTGCTCAGCTCATGGCCGAGGAAGATGTTTTCCACCGCCGTGAGGTAGGGGATCAGGCTGAATTCCTGGAACACGATGCCGATACCGGCGGCAATCGCATCGCGATAGGTCGCGAACTGCTGCGCCTGGCCATCGATCAGGATCTGGCCCTCGTCTTGATGCTCGACGCCGCCGAGGATCTTCATCAGGGTCGATTTGCCCGCGCCATTTTCGCCGAGCAAGGCATGGATCTCGCCGCGCTCGACTTGCAGGTTGATGGACTTGAGGGCCTGTACGCCCGGGTAACGTTTACAGATGTTTTCCAGCTTCAGAAGACTGCTCATACCGCCGACCTCGTATTCAGAAGGATGACCTGGGCCCCACGGATTGTGTGGGGCCTGGGTGATTTACCAGCTGAAATCCTTGGCTTTGGCCTGGTCGATCAGGGTGATGTCCACCGGGAGGGTGGCCGGCACCTGCGCGCCCCACTTCCTGGCCAGGGCAATGCCCAGGGCGAGGCGGATCTGATCGCGGGGGTATTGCGCCGAGGTGGCAATGAATTTGCTGCCGGGCTTCTGGATCGCCTTGATCGCTTCCGGTGCACCGTCGACGCTGACCAGTTTCACGTCCAGGCCGCTGGCTTCGATGGCCGAGAGCGCACCGAGCGAGCCGTTGTCATTCACGCTGAAAATGCCCTTGAGGGTGGGCTGGGCCTGCAACATGTTCTCGGTGACGGTCAGCGCCTGGTCACGCTCCTGCTTGCCGTTCTGGATGCTGACAATCTTGATGTCCGGATGCTTCGCCACGGCCTCCTTGCAGCCGCGCACGCGCTCGAGGATGGGCACCACGGCGATGCCGTCGAGGATCGCGATATTGCCTTTGTCGCCGATGTTCTTGGCCAGGTATTCACAGGCCTGGAAGCCGGCGTCGAAGTTCTTCGAGCCGACGAAGGAATCCAGCGGGCCGTCCGCCTGGGCGTCCACCGCGACGACCACCACACCCGCAGCGTGGGCAGACTTGACTGCCGATTGCACGCCGACCGAATCCGTGGGGTTGATCAGCAGGATATCGATGCCTTTTTGCAGCATGTCTTCAACGTCACTGACTTGCTTGGACACGTCGTGGCGGGCGTCGGTGATGATCAGTTTCGCGCCGATGGTCGCCCCGGCTTCTTCAAGGGCGTTTTTCATGGTGACGAAATAAGGGTTGTTGATTTCCTGGAAGGACGCGCCGATACGAATCGGCTTGGCAGCGTCGGCAAAAGCAGGAGCAGCGGTGCCGAGGGTGATGCTTACAGCCAATAAACACAGGGTTTTCGGAAGCATTTTCATGGCGTGGTTCTCTGTTTTGTTTTTATTGTTAGAGCAAATGTTATCGTTAACATTTTGCCAAAAGCTAACAAGTAAATTCGGCAGGCGCAAGGGGCCACTGGTCGGTCGCGATCGAAATGTAGGAGCGGGCTTGCTCGCGAATGCGATGAGCCAGTCACCCAATGGAGTGCCTGACACACCGTTTTCGCGAGCAAGCCCGCTCCCACATTAGATTGGTGTACCACGCAAAAACTCGCACAAATTCGAGTACCAACTAAGCTCACTCTCCAACAAAAAGCCGCTGAGCTGCCCGCCATGGCCCACCCCACCGAAACCTTTCGCGCCCGTTACCGCGCCAACGTCGCGCCCCACTACAACCCCTGGCTCCACGCCAGTTTCGTGTTCGGCTACGGCGTTGCCTGCATCACCCTGGCCTGGTCATCCACTGCCCATATATCCGCATTGCAATGGCTGACCGTGCCCGCGACCCTGGTGTTCTTCAACCTCTGCATCTACCTCGTACACCGCCACCTCGGCCACCACAAACACGCCTTGGCCCGCCTGTTCTACGCACGCCACACCGGCGACCATCACAGTTTCTTCACCCCCGGCCACATGACCTACGACAGCCCCCGCGACTGGCGAGTCATCCTGTTCCCGGCCTGGCTGATCGTGCTGCACAGCCTGGCAATCACCCTGCCCGCCTGGTGGTTGCTCAATCAATTGAGCCCCAACGTTGCAGGGCTGTTCGCCGGGTGCATGATCCTCGGGTATTTACTTTACGAAGTGTTTCACGCCTGCGAGCACCTGCCCGCCGAGCATCCGGTGGCGCGCTTGCCGTGGATCCGCCAGATGCACCAACTGCACGCCCTGCATCACCGTCGTGAACTGATGCAGGGGCGCAACTTCAATATCGTCCTCCCTTTGATGGATTACCTCTTCGGTACCCTGCACTGGGAACCGAGCACCCCGGACAACCAGGAATCGTCATGAGCACCCGTCCAAAAAAACTGCGTCATCTGCTGTTTGTACTGTTTCTGGCGGTGATCGCCTTCCTGCTGTTGATGCCCACTAAGGTGCAACCGGTGAATTGGACACCGCCCAAGGCTCCGTCGATGAAAAGCGGCCCTTACGCCGAAAACCTGCGCCTCAAGGGCGTGCAGAGAATCGGCGCCCAGGACATCGCCGGCCCCGAGGCCTTGTTGCTGGATACTCAGGGCTACCTGATCAGTGGTTTGCATGACGGACGCATCATCCGCACCTCGCCCGACAGCCGCAGCCTGGAAGTATTGGTCAATACCGGTGGGCGGCCCTTGGGCCTGGCGATGCACCCGGATGGACGCTTGATCGTTGCCGACGGGATCAAGGGCTTGCTCGCCCTGGATGCCAAGCGCCAGCTCACCACCTTGAGTACCAGCGCCAACGGCGTGCCCTTTGGCTTTACCGATGACGTCACCGTAGACGCGAGCGGGCGTTATGCCTACTTCAGCGACGCGTCGAGCCGCTGGGGTTATGGGCAGGACGGTGAAGCGGTGATCGAACATGGCGGCGATGGTCGGCTACTGCGTTATGACTTCAGCAACGGCACGACCGAGGTGCTGCTGGACCAGTTGCAATTCGCCAACGGCGTTGCCTTGGGCCCGGATGAAAACTTTGTGCTGGTGAATGAAACGGGCGCCTATCGCATCAGCCGTTACTGGCTCAAAGGCGAGCGCGCCGGTACCCATGACCTGTTTCTCGACAACCTGCCCGGACTGCCGGACAATCTCAGCTTCAACGGCCAGGACCGCTTCTGGGTAGCGCTGTACTCACCACGCAATCCCTTGCTGGACAGATTTGCCGGCTATCCATCGCTGCGCAAAGTGATGGTGCGGGCGCTGATGGTGGTGCCCAAGCCTATCGAGCACAAAGCCTTTGTGCTGGGGTTGGATACCGAAGGCAAGGTCATCGCCAACCTGCAGGATGGCAGCGCGGGGAACTACTCGCCGATCACCACCGCGAGGGAGTACGGAAACTGGTTGTACCTGGGCTCGCTGACGAGCACGAGCATGGCGCGCCTGCCGTTGGACCTGGCATTGGCGGGTGAATAAAAAAGGGGCAGCCTCGTCAGGCTGCCCCTGCTTACTTACACCGTTGAATCAGTGGACGATGTTCTGGGTGCAGATGTGCCCGAAGGTCACGTAAGGCACGTTCTCGCCCCCCACGCCCACACCCGGGAACTCGTCCAGCTCGATACGCCAGCCGCCGAAGTTGAAGGTGGTGTCCCAGGTGTAGGTGACACCGGTGCTGCTGTCCGGGTACTGCACACGGTTATCGCCGAAGCACTCACCGATACCGGCACTCGCCTGGGATGTGCCCGCACTGTTGGTGGTGGCCTTGAAGTCGGTCCAGTGGAACTCGGCACCGTCGAAGCGTTTGTCGATGCGCAGGACCGGCGTGACACCCAACAGCGGTGCGCCCGTGGAGTCGGACCAGTTGGTGGTCCAGTTCACCGTACGTGCGGCCTGGGTCGCCATCCAGAAAATCGACGCGGGTACACGCACGATATTGTCGCCCTTCACATCCGATGTGTTCAGCCGCGGCGTAGAGCCCAAGCTCAACTGGTACTGCTTGGTCGGGTCTTGTACCGCCGCCGGGTTGGCCCGCACACGCACCTTCACGGTAGTGCCCGGCGTGACACTCGGGTAGGTGGAGGTCGAACCGGCAGGGATGGTGACCCAATTGACGCCATCAAAACGGTCGAAGATCCATTGGTTGCGACTGCCGCTCGCGTCACCGGCCAGGTACATGCTCACGCTTTGGCCACGCACCGCCTTGAAGTCGAAGTAATCGACATCGTTAGCGTTGTCGAGGTTGCCGGTCACCTTGTTCATCGAGTCCGGCAGCACAAAGGCGGTTTGCGGCGAGTCATTGGGCTCGTAGGCGTCGATGTTGGTGTCCACCGCCACGCCAAAGCTGAACTGGGAGTTATTGGCAACCTTGGCGACCATGTACCAGTAGTAGTCACCAGCCGGCAGCACACCGTTGAGATACTCGTCGGCATTGCCCGCCGCATCCGAGGAACCCACCACGCTCAGGTTGCCCTGGCCGTCGTCCTGAAACAGGGTCAACGACATGTCGCTGCCCGCACTCTGGTTGACCAGTTGCACCTGGATCCGCGCGTTCTCAGGCAGATTGAAGTGATAAGCGAACTCTTCACCTTGAGCCACCCCGGTGATGGTGTACAGCGTGTTGATATCCAGAGTCGGGAACAGGGGTACGAAGGTCGCAACGGCAGCGCTTTTCAGCTCGGCCTGGCCGGGCTTTTTCAACTCGCCGACCACGGTGTTGAAAGGCGCGGATTTGACGGACTGAGTGACAGCCTTGGACTGGCCGGTCTTGGCCGCCTGGAGTTTTTGCTTGAGGCTGGCCGGGACCTTCGCCGCGTCCAGCTTGCCACCGGATTTGAGCGCTTTGTCCACGGCCTGCTTGACCGCTTCGGCGCTGAGTTTCTGAGGGGTTTGCTCGGCCAGGGCAAAGGCCGAAACGAAGCAGGAGGCTGCCATGGCTGCGCCCAGCATAAAGGCTTTTTTCGATTTCATTTTTTATCCATCCATAGTTAAAAAGTGAAGCTCAGGTGACATCCGGTCACCTGGGATGGAATGTAGGACAGTACTGGATGGATGTACAGCACTATTTCAAATAAATGTGTCGCCGAAAGGGCAATCTAGAGCCAAGTGAACCAGAGCCCCCAGTAGGCAGCCAAAAAAAACGCAAGACGATACAACCCTACCGCCCACCGCTTGAGTGCTATGGGTATGGAGGCCAACTCTGCCTCAGTCACGAACCTGTCTTTCACATGTCGTTTTGGCGTTGTGAGGAGACTGATCATGAGGCACATGCGATTAAATCTAGCGAACCGCTGATTTTCCCAGCGTTGCAGAAGTTTGCGTACCTCTGCGTTTTCACTGAAGTAACTTTCCAACTCGTCGAGTTTTGTGCGCGTGGCATAAAGCACCAGCCCCACGACAACAAACGTCCCAATCACCATCACGATGGTGTAGGCAAAAAACCCTGACATTGTTAAGCCACCTCTGGTTGAAGGATCAAATCACCCTCCATCTCGATGACCTTGCCGCCTAGGAACTTGCCACCGTCGCCACCTAGATTGCCTCCTGCATACCCGCCAGCAGCGCCCCCAACGATTGCGCAGGTCAGAGCACCGCTTCCTCTCGTCGCGACACCTAAAAAAATGGTGCATGCACGACGAGTTAGCTCAGCACCCAACACGCCTCCCCCTGCACGCCCCCCATAAACGTCCCCGTCTCCACATACTTCGCCCTTCGACACTGTGCCTCCCGCCTCGTCACACACGCCTCCTTGATCTCCAACCCCGCCACGCCCACGTCCAAGGCCAACCCCACATAAGTCCCTCTGCCCACCACTTCGATGTCTGCGCTGTCTCCCGAATCCGCTTCGCATACCCCGCGATCTCCCCCTTGTGCAAATAGCTCTTGGTCGAAATCCCCAGCACTTTCTTCAACGACTCATTGCCCTGCAACCCCGCACCAACCCGCGCCGCACCTTGCAGTCGCTGATGCAACCGCTCGATGTCCTCCAGCGTTTGCGCCACTTCATTCAGGTGCCGCGCCCACGCCGACGTCACGCTGCCGATGCCAATCGAGCCATTCGCCATGAAACTCTGCAGCAAGTCATAGTTGTCGATCACCGCTGCGCCGCCCGCTGCACTCATCTCCAGGTGGCGACGCACCTCTTCGGCATGACGCATCAACCACGCTTCCTCGACCGAACAATTCACGCTGTGGCCGTCGGGGACAATCACAGTTGCCCCGGCGCCACCAGGCCGGGCCGCAGGTGCCGGTTCAACACGTCAAAATGATCGGAGCGCGGTCGACTCAGGGCGCCGCCCATCACTCGATTTTTCAAACTCTGATAGTCCGTCGCGCGGTCATTGATAAAGCTCTGCTCCATGCTTCACATTCCCGATGCGATGAAGATGGCGTCGAAATATAAGCAAGCGCCTACGCCCCGGACACAAGTCCAGGGGGGCAGATTTACATTTGGGAATCGGCCTACACAGCGAAGAAAAGGAGCCTACGGAAACCGCGCTAGTACCCGGTCATTTCCAGGTAACCCACCCCACCTTCGAACTGCACCGGCCCCTCCCAGTACGGAATACTCAGGTTCATCCAGGCATTCGGATTGACTGCTTGGGTGGTGATGTCCAGCTGCTTTGCGGGAATTTTCAGCGACCAGCGCGTGGGAATCTTGCGGCCGTCAATCGTGCTGGTTTCCAACGGTACGAGCTGGATATCAGCGTTGTGCAGCGTCTGTGTCTGGCCTTGCGCGTCGATCCAGGTGCCCGTGAGATACCCGGTGCCGTTGGTTTGTCGCACTCGGAACAGCATCAACTGTTCGCCACGGTCCAGGTGCAGGGAGAACCAATCCCAGCCGGTCTGGCTGGCGCTCAGCGGTTGGCTGCTCCACTCGCGGTCGAGCCAGGCCGGGCCCGTGACTTGATACACCTTACCGTCGAGAGTGACGCTGCCGCTGGCACTGAAGAACGGCTGGCTGTAGTAGTACGATGCCTGGCCCTGGTCGGACTTGCGGCTGTAGCCATTGTCGCCCTGCAACACCAACGGGCGACTGGAAGTCAGGTGCAGGTCGTAGGCGAATTGCGCACCGCTGGCCTTGAGTTGCATGTCCGCCAAGCTGCTCGCGGCGCCGGGGCGGGTGACGAAATGCCAGTCGTCGATCCAGGCGTTGAATGGCTTCGCCTGGGCTCCAGCCTGGCCCACGCCGCCGCGCGCGTAGCGCTCAGCGGCATAGTGTTGGGTGGCGGAAGTCACGGCGGCGTGGCCAAGCCAAATGGTCGAATCGCGCCAGCCAGCCTGTGTCGGCCCGGCCTTGAGGGCATTGCGGAACAACGTCCATTGCACACCGAATACGTTGCCTTGTTCATCCCTGAGATTGGCGGTGACGTACCACCACTCGATCCGAAACCCCGCGTGGGGGCCATGATCCTCGGGGAAGCTGAACACCTTGCCAGGCACCACTTGGGCGAAGTCGGCCGCATCACTGCCCAAGCCGGCGAAGCTCTCCTCTGGCGCGGGCACTTTGTCGCAAGCGGCCAGTAACAGGAACGTCCACAGCAGGCACTTAATCTTCATGGGCAAACGTCCTCAACAAGTCTGCCGGACGGCTGCGGTACAACTGCCACAGCGGCCAAGCCGAAGCCAGCAACGTGGCGAGCATTGCCAGCCCGAGCAATTGCGCCAATTGCCACGGGAACACCTGCAACGGCAGACGCCAGCCAAACGCCTGCACATTGATTACGGCATCCAGGCACCAGGCCAGCAGCAGGCCCAGGGGCAACGCCAGGATCAGCGTGAGCACAGCCAACAGCCAGGTCTGGCCAAGGTTGAGCAGCATCAATTGCCGTCGCGTGACACCCAATGCCCACAGCGGCGCGAGTTGACCGAGGCGGCTCTGGCTCTGGGTCAACAGGCTGATGAACAGCGCCACACCGGCCACGCCCAGCGTCAGGCTGTTCAATGCGGCAGTGGCGGCGAAGGTGCGTTCGAACACCTGGCTCGACCAGCCTTTGAGTTGTTGCTGATCGATGATACGGCTGTCATCCAGGGCAAAGGCGCGTTGCACCTCGCGCACCAGTGGCGCCACATTTTCCGGCGCAACCCGCAGGTTGAAACGCGCCGGCGACAGCGTCGGCCAGTGGGTCAACAGGTGCGTGGAATTGACCAACATATGCCCCTTGGGGTTGCCGTAGTCGGCGTAGACCCCCACCACCTTCGGCGCCCACACGCCTTGGGGCGTGGCAATGTTTACGCTATCGCCCAGCCTCACGTTGAGCCGGCGCGCCAGTTGCTCGCTGAGCATCAGGGTGTCGCCTTGCTGCAACTGGTCCCACGGTTTATTGGCCGCTTCCAGCAGGGGCCAATGCTGGCGATAGGTCGGGTCGTCGACCACGCCAAACAGGTCCGCCGGCCAACCTTGCAGTTGCACGGCGACCTGCCAAGTGGGCAGCACGGTTTGCACCAACGGTTGCTGCGCCAGCCAGGTGCTGAGTTGCTGTGCCTGAGCCGGGGTTTGTGGGTTGAGGTACAGCTCGGCGGTCAGGCGTTGCTCCAGCCAATTGTTGAAGGTGTAACGAAACCCCGAGGTCATCGAACCCGCCCCGATGTTCGCAGCCAGGGCCAGCAACAGTGCCATTAACGCCAGGCTCAATGCCGGCAATTGTTGGCGGCAATCAGCCAGAAACCATTGGCCGAGCACCGAACGGCTGCGCCCCAACACGGCCTTGAGCAGGCCATTGAGCACCACCGGCAACCCCAGGGCGGCACCGAGCAGCAACGCCGCCATCAACACAAAACCAGCAGCCAGGCTGTTGCCCAACCACAGCGCCAGCACCGCAATCAACAGCGCCGCACTGGCCACCCAGCCTTGGCGACGCAACCAGCGTCCATGGGCTTCATGCCAGGCCTGTGCATTGGCCAGCGCCAGCAAGGGCAAACGCGCCGCCCGCCACAGGCTACTGGCGCCGGCAAGCAAGGCACCGAGCAGGCTCAAACCCAACCCCGCGCCCCACCACCAGGGGCTGAGGTTCAACTGCCCCGGTACCTCAGCGCCATACAACCCGCGCAGGCTGGCGGCCACATCCGGCAACAACAGGCTGGCCAACAGGTAGCCGCTGGCCACGCCTAACACACCGCCCAGCAATGAGAGCGCGCCCAGTTCCACGCTGAGGCTGGCAATCAACATCCGCACACTGACGCCACAGGCCCGCAGGGTGCGCAGCAGTCCGCGCCGTTGCTCCAGTGCCAGGCCGATGGCGGCATGCACGATAAATAGCCCCACTACGAAGGACAAAAAGCCCAGTGCGTCGAGGTTCAGGTGAAAGCTCTCGGTGAGGCGTGCGAGGTTATTATCCTCGCCCTGCTTGAGTTGCAGCCCGGCGGGCGCCGTGGGCTGGCCGGCAGCGAATGCCTTGTCCACCAGCAGGCGCGATAGGCGACCCGGCATCTCCAGCACCGGTTGGGCAAACCCGATATCGGTGAGCAATAGACCGGGAGCCATATCCGCTTGGATTTGCAGCGGCGGCAGGGTGTGTCCGCTCAGGGTGGTTGGCTGTTGACCTTCATGCAGCCCCAAGGCCTGCAAGGTCTGCGGTGCGATCCAGGTACGCCCCGGCGGATCGAAAAACGCCAGCATCTGCGCCTGACTCAAACGCTGCCCCGCCACCGCACCGCTGCCGGGCAACGACACCGGGTCAATGCCCATCAGTTGCAGGCGCACGTCTGGCTGTCCCTCGAGCTGCACCCGCCCCTGTACCACCGGCGACACCGGCCATCCGGCACGGCGCAATTGGGCAAAGACCTCTTGGGCGAAACTGGCGCCGTCCGGCGTACCGAGGCTGGCTTGGGGTTCGCCGCCGATCAATTGGCTGGCGCGGGCATAGCTATCACGCGCCTGGCTGTTGAGGGCTTGCACGCCGACCAGTAACGCGGTGGCCAGCCATAAGCCGGTGAGCACGCTGAAAAACTGCACAGGATGCCGCCGCCAGTGGCTGAGCAACGCGCGCAGGGTCCAATGAAAGACCGCCATGTCAGGCGACGCCCGCGGGCACGACACGACCGCGGTGCAGCACCACCTGCTGGTCCAGCCGGGCGGCGATGCGCGGGCTGTGAGTGACCATCAGCAGGCTGGTGGGGCTGTCACGCAGCAAGTCCAGCAGCAGTTGCAGCACTTCGTCGCTGGTGGCTTCGTCCAGGTTGCCGGTGGGTTCGTCGGCCAATAACAGACCCGGCCGTGACGCCAATGCCCGCCCCACCGCGACCCGTTGCTGCTGGCCGCCGGAAAGCTGTTCCGGATAGCGCTTGAGCAGATCACCCAGGCCCAGGCGCTCCACCAACTGGGCCTGCCACTGCGGGTCAAACCGCCCCGCTAATCGCGCCTGAAACGCCAGGTTGTCATCCACCCGCAGACTGCCGATCAGGTTGAACTGCTGAAACACCAGCCCGATGTCCGTGCGCCGCCAGTGGGCCAGCTGTGCTTCGCTGAGCTGATCGAGGCGCTGCTCGCCGACCTGGATGCTGCCACCGTCCACGCGGTCCAGCCCGGCCACCAAATGCAGCAAGGTGCTCTTGCCGCTGCCCGACTCGCCCATCAATGCCAGGCTGCTGCGCTCGGCCAAATGCAGATCCACACCGGCCAACACCGCCAGAGGTCCCTGGGGGGTGGCATAGCTTTTGAACACACCTTGCACCTGCAGCATGACGACACTCGTTTGATAGGGGGGCAATCGAGAATAACGGCTGCCGATCCAGGCCATGCAAATTTTTCACATGGATTTCACCGGCTAACCACCCAGCACACTTTAGATTACCGGCCATGGGTCGTTCGCCGGCAACTTGTTAGTTGCCCCGCCTGACAACTTTTTAACCGCAGCATGTTCAGCCAAAAGACAGCCTCCGTATGACAGCCTCTGGCTTCACTGTGGGCATACGCCAACACGTTGCACCTAACTAATACAACTTTGCCAACACTGCCCATGGTGACTGAAGTGGTTGACTTTACCCTGACCAAACCGCGCTCGCGATGGGTCTTTATCAAGCGCCTGCGACGCCTGTGGCTGGGGCTCTTCGTGGTGGGTTTGCTGTTCGCCGCCAGCCTGCTGTGGAACGCATCGCCAAAGGACCTGGGCATCGGCAATCGCCTATTGACCTCCCACATGCTGCCCCTGTGGCGCGACGGCGACCTGATCGTGCTGGTGCGCCACGAAGAACGTTGCGACCGTTCGACCAACCCTTGCCTGGGGCCCGTGGAAGGCCTGACGATCAACGGCAGCCAGAACGCCGAAGCCCTGGGAAAAGCCTTTAAAACATTGGGTATGGAGGGCAGCGACGTGCTGGCCAGTCCAACCATCCGCACCGCCCAGACCTTACGCTTCATGTTCGGCAAAAATGAACTGACCTCCGGCCAGCAAGCCGTCTGCGGCGCGGCCATGGGCGAAGAATTGCTCAGTCACAAAACCCCCGGACGCAACCTGGTCTTCGTCACCCACAGCGGTTGCATCGCCGACTTCGAAAGCACCCTGGGTTTTCCCCGTGCCGCGTTCCCCAAATACGGCAGCGCCTTGTTCGTGCAGGTATTGCCCAACGGAAAATTCAACACGCTGGGCATCGTCAACAGCCAGGACTGGCCCGCCGCCTTAAAACAACTCTAGACACTTTCCTGTCTGTTTGTTCAGCAAAAAGACAGCCCTGCTCTGGCATGTTTAGTTGCGCCTTTTAACTAAGGACATCATGACTATTTCCCGTAATTCAGTGAGCGCTGTGATTTTTTCTTCTACTTCATTACTTGAAAGCCCCGCAACTAAACGTCAGGGAGCGACGTTTGCATGACTCGATTAAAACCCCTGCCGATATTATTACTGGCCTTTGTCGCCTTTTACCTGCTTCCCCTGGGCCTGCACGGCTTGTGGACCCCGGACGAAACCCGCTACGCCCAGATCAGCCAGGAAATGCTCCAGAGCGGCAACTGGATAGCGCCGCATTTCATGGGCATCCGCTATTTCGAAAAGCCTGCCGGCGGCTACTGGTTGATCGCCCTGGGCCAGGCGGTGTTCGGCCAGAACCTGTTTGGTGTGCGCATCGCCTCGGCCCTTACCACCGGATTGAGCGTGCTGCTCGCCTATCTGATCGCCCGTCGCCTGTGGAAAGACCCTCGCAAAAGCTTCGCCTGCGCGCTGCTCTACCTGAGCTTCGGCCTGGTGGCCGGGCAAGCGGGTTATTCCAACCTGGATCCGCAATTCACCCTGTGGGTCAATCTGAGCCTGGTAGCCCTGTGGTTTGCGTTCGACAGCAGCACATTGCGCGGCCGTCTTTGGGCCTGGGCCGTCGTGGGCCTGGCCTGCGCCCTGGGTTTCCTGACCAAGGGTTTCCTGGCCTTGGCGTTGCCGGTGCTGATTGCAGTGCCTTACATGCTCTGGCAACGCCGCCTGGGCGAACTGCTGTGCTATGGCCCACTGGCCATGCTGGTGTGCTTGCTGGTGTGCCTGCCTTGGGCACTGGCGGTCCATCTGCAGGAACCGGACTTCTGGCGGTTCTTTTTCTGGAATGAACACATCCGCCGCTTCAGCGCCGACAACGCGCAACACGTGCGGCCATGGTGGTTCTTCCTGCCGATCATCGCAGTGGCTTGCCTGCCCTGGGCAGGGTTGCTGCCGACCACCCTGCGCAAGGCCTGGCAGGAAAAGCGCCAACCGGCGATCGCCTTCCTCGCCTTGTGGCTGCTGTTGCCGCTGGGTTTCTTCAGCTTGAGCAAAGGCAAGCTGCCGACCTACATCATGCCGTGCCTGCTGCCCCTGGCCTTGTTGATGGGGCATACGCTGGTCAACCTGATCAACAACGGCCGCGCCCGCACCCTTTGCCTCAATGGCCTGCTCAATTTCCTGATCGGCATGGCCGCCATGATCGCGCTGATCTACCTGCAAATCGCCCGGCCGCTGTACAGCAACAGCCACGCGGAGATGTTCAGCCTGTCCCTGGCGTTTATCGTGTTGTTGGTGTGGATCCTCACTAACCTGCTGCAAGCCTTCCGCCCGCTGACGCTGTGGGCGATGCCGACCTTGGGCATTGGCGTGCTGGTTATCCTGCTGCCGGCGAGCATGCCGGAGTGGATCGCAGACAACGAAATGCCCGACCAGTTTGTGCTCGAACACCTGGAAGAACTGCAACAGACCCAAGCCCTGCTGAGCAACGAACTGGGGAATGCCAGCGCCCTGGCCTGGCGCCTGAAACGCCCGGAAGTCGCGTTGTATGACACCGAGGGCGAGTTGCGTTATGGCTTGCAATACGCGGGGTCAGTACATCGCAAAGTGGGGTTGGAAGACGTGCAGGCCTGGCTCAAGGAGAAGCGCCTTATCGGATCGGTCGGCGTACTGATGCGCGTCAACAGCACCCGTGAAATGCGCGAAGCCGGGCAACTACCGCCAGGAGGCAAACGCTACTACAAAGGCTCCCTTGAACTGATCATCTATCCGCAATCGCCTTGATGGCTACGTTCTGGAAGACCGAACGCGGCGCGCTGTCCTGCAACTGGTTGATCATTGCCAATGCCCACTAGCTGGGTGGCCTCGGTCCTGGTCACTGCGTCTTCCGTACGGGATCGGCGCCTGGCTGAGCGTGTGGCGGATCTATCTGATCAACGAACAGCTGCTGTGCTGATGCTGCTGATACTGGGCGTGGTTTACCCGTGGAGCAACGGAAATGGCGGTGTGCCGCGCTTTGCCGAAGACGTTCGAACCGCGGCGCCCTAAAGCGCGCTGTGGGAGCGTGGTGTCCATTCCGCAGCCCAAATATGAGGCGGTCTTATCCTTTTGGCAGGCTGGCGGCGTGAATAAATGCCTCATCCAAGCTATTAGCGCTGTATGCATCCATGAAGCCTTGCGCATCAGTGAAACGGTTGAATTGTCTTTGACTCAACATGTAGAAATCATCGCAATGCGCAACGATCTCATCGACATTGTGTGATGAAACCAACACCGCGACACCTCCTGCCGCGGCCCCCTCCAGACAACGCCAGATGTGATAACGGAACTCTGGATCCACACCCGCAGTGGGTTCATCCAATATCACAAGGTCCGGGCTGGCGCAGAGCAGGGACAACGTAAAAAACCAGCGTTTTTCCCCGTAGCTGCAGAGTGCAGATTTTTTGTTCCAGATCTCGCCGTAACGCTCTGCGATGCCTGGGCTCCATTTTTCGATTTTATCAAGCGCATGTTGTTGGGTGACCTTGGTGTCAGAGCAAAACAGCATGGTCATTTTGAAGATGTCGAACATGCGAAATACAGGGGGTGTGCTGATGATCTGCGACAGGTAGAGCAGCTTTGAGAAGGCGTTGTTTATCGCGCCGCCATCCATTTTCTTCAGGCCGCACAGCACATCAAAAAAGGTGGTTTTGCCGGAGCCATTTGGACCGAGAAGGCCTGATATGGAGCCGGCCTCGACTGTCAGAGAAGCCTTATGAAACACGATATGAGTTCCATATCTGACATCAAGAGAATCTACAAGAAGTCCCGCCATCAGTAACGGCTCCAAACAGGGTTAATCAGTAAAAACCGGCACATCACTAAAAACAAAAACGGAAGTGAAATAATAACCACCAAGACAACCATCCCACATTCCATCACTCCGTCCAACATAATCCTATTCGCCCACCACATCGGATTAAAAAAACTGATAACCCCTAATGCCGGACTTACTGGACCCACACTCAGAATTCCAAGTGCTAACATCGTGAGGGACACAATAGAAAAAAGTGTACTCGTATTTTGAAAACCTAACGGGACCAGTGTCAGCAACAGCGAGGGAATAGAAAAAACAAGAAAACAAACGTAAAACCGTCCAATAATCACGAGATACTCGGCAACATCCACACGCCCTGAAAAAATACGGGTAAGTAAATAAAACACAGAGCCATACAATATCGACACAACTGTATATGCGAAAAACTGCCCAACCAAAAAGACAACCTTAGTACGCCCCGTATAAACAAAAGACCGAAGAAAACCACTTTCCCTCCGACCGACCATATAAAACGCCAGCCCAAACAATGCCACGTTCGATGACACAAAAGCATAGAACCACGAAGTACTGGAGAGATAATCCACAGCCGAACTATTCAGTGGCGCACGCACGTAGGTAATCAAATAGTAGGTCACCACTGGAGATATCACCGTCCAAAACAATGCAACAGGCTCTCTGAGCTGTTCTTTTATAAATAACGCCGCTAACGAGACCGGTCTCGACACACAATAAAAAACCATCACTCACCTCACGGAAACGGGACCATCACTGCTAATCTGGAGCCGAGTATCGATAACTCAAACGCTCTGGAATACTGATTTATCAAATTGAAATTCTTCGAGTTATTCATGTGAAGAAACAAATCAGGGGAGACGAATTTAACGAAAACCCCCACCACGCCATTAACCTCCTCAATTTTTGAGTAGAAATAGCCAGAGATACCCAATTGCTTTAGCACTGACAAAAAATCAGGCACTGTAAAATCCTGCAGAGACCTACGCCCTCCACACTCCAGCACATCAACAACATCTTGATAGGTCTCATAAGCATTGCAACTTAAAAAATAACGTATATATGAATCTTCAAGCTTTGATTCTTCAGAACCAGTAGCCCTGAACACATTCATGAAGCGAAAAGTCTGCCACAACTCAAGCAAAGATTTTTCCAACGCAATAGACATATCCGACGAATAAGCCATCCCAGCACAATATTTTACGTGCCGACCGTCTTTCTCTTGCCCATATACAACCAATATGCAAAACCCCGGAAATCTAGTATCAGATATATCTAAAAAGGTTATCTCCCCCGACATGGATAGCGCATTGTATAGGTGTAGAACGTCCCGCCTCACCAATAACTGCACCACTTGTTTAGAAGAAATCCGCGAACGACACGTCTTCGTTAACCAGAACCTGACAAGAAACTGGCGTTCAAGATATTCTTTTATCGCTCCTAAGAAAGCTATATCTGCGCACCAATGGAAGCTGCACCCACATGTATCCCGAAGAGGGTAGAGCACGCTATCATCACCGAGATTATAGGACGAGAGCGAAATACAGGCAGTCGGGATAAAACACGTAGAGAAGTCAGAAGCCCTGACCACCTGGCTTAAAGCAAACTTATATCCACCGATATCTGCAAGAGAGACTTTCTTATTCGACGTCTGAACGAACGCCTCCGCGAAACCGAGAGCTTCACTTTCTGACAGAGTCTCACTAAGAAACCCGCGTTTTTTTGAAAAAACCTCCCTATAAAAATGTCGGCGTTCGAAATACTCACCTATAGCAGTTTTGATCGAGTTTGAACCTCCTCCTACACCAGATCCATTCACCGAGAGGAAATCTGATATTTCTACGGCGCTTGGCAGGCCGAGCATCCCCGCAGGCTGAAAAAGAAGTACTCCGGGGAGATCCGGCTTATGCATTTCATTAATAAGCTTCATGCCGCTTACCTATAAAATGAACACACATTGGTAAAAACAGAGCCGGGTTAATTCCCAGGACTTTACACAGCATGAGGTCCGTATACGCAGACCATAGCCGAGATGACAGTCCCAAGGACTTGGCTTGCAGCTCGACAAGCATGTAAATTGAGCCAATCTCCATCAGAGCCATTCGATACCCACGATACCGATACTTGAAGAGATTTTTAGGCATATAGACCGCGTAGACTATCGCCAGACTGGGCGTCCCAATACTATTAGACGAAAACAGCAGTGCCGCCTTGAGTTCCTCTACATCAACCTGAATCTGCATCACCTCAAATTTTCGGGATCTCGGAAGCAAATGGAGTACTTTCCCGGGACAGGGCCAGGTGGGGTTGTCCTCAGTCATTGAGCAGAGGAAAACTTCGGCAGGGTACAGTGCGCCACCGCTCGGATACCCTCTTTTGCAGGATTCAATACTCCTTGATAATAATGGCCACATAAGCATCTCTACATCCGAGAACGCTAACAAGTGAGGCGAAAAGTGCTCACATGACTCAGTTCTGTACAGCGTTTTTTCTCTTTCCTCTTGGGAGACGTTTATCGTCAGCGTAAGATCCATATCGGGATAAAGGGCCAATTCATTCCCTGTCAGTTGTTCAAGGTTTTTTTCATTTAATCGGTGGAGGCTCGTGCGGCCTTTGATCGCCCCATGAAATACAAAATTACCCTTATTATGAAACTCAAGCACCTCACCGTAAACCGAGGACTCTATAAACCTTAGATAGTAATCGTGCGGAATATTTTTCATTCACGCGCCCTCAAACAATCACACATATACCAGTGCGAATTAGGCTCTTCTGAAATGTGACCATCCATTAGCCGAAGATGTGAGCTATGCAGAACGTCATCCTGATACTTATGCCCATCGTTATACTCGGTGAAGAATTTAATCTTTTTTATAACCGCACCGACAACAATCATCTCCTGATAAAGACTGAGCGCCTTGGTTGGCACACCTACATGCTTGTTTTTACAAAACGCCAAAATACTTGCCCAGTCGTTCCTTGAAGTCTTCACCAACTGATTGGGAATAAACCTGTCAACGCTACAAAAATGACACGGATTCCCTATCTCCGGGATATAAGGCTGCCCGATGCAAAAAACACTACCCATTTGCCAACAAACGCTAATGGCACTTTTAGGAGACGCACGTACGAGATCGAAATACAAGCTCTTAACACGATCATAATCATACACATAGCACAACAGTACAATAAAACACCTTAAATTCCGGACCGCTTCAACCGATTCACTTGAGAATGATCTAAACTCCAAAGACGTGGACAGCTCGCCCCTGAATAGACTTTCTATATCAACCTGACCTCCCCAATCATGGATAACAATAGTTTTCTCAAAATATATTTCCTCAACCGACCTCAGCGGGATTACTCTCTCTAAAAATGCAAAGGCATCACTTTGATTCAACCCACTTTCTGCCAACACCTCATCCAACTCGACCTTCGTCATCACCTTCGAAAGCTTTAGTTTCCGAAGCGCCTTTAACAATGGCTGAGAATGGATTTTTGAAATCCCAATATCGGAAACCAGAAGACTTTCGGTTTCAAAGTTCAGGATTTCGTAATTGGGTATGATGATATTCATTGCACGATCTCCTGTAGAGGTTTTCTGGAAAACCAGAAAACCTCATTAGGTGAGTGAATACTGAATCTACTCATCCGCCGGTGGGGGCTCTATTATCGAGTTATGGCACCCCCCGCTCCCCCCATTACACCCGCCGCCTCCACCACATCCTCCGCTACCCCCGCACCCACCTTGACTTCCCGAGGCTCCGGCGTTACCCGCGTACGGGTTGAACCCTTCCTCACTTTCAAAGCTAAAAACAAACTCCCCAAACGCTTCATTGTTCATGTCGGATCTCCAGCTTTGTGAAGCTATTGACTTTAGGTCGCTCATCAACAAGCAACAAAATCAAATCTAGTCCGACTGGAGAATCTCGCAACAACAATAAAAAATTTATGTAGGACATATAACTTATAATTTTAGGAAAATTCATTCATGAATTTCGGAATCCAAACAATTGCCAAAAATATAAAAACCGTCGCCACCCACGCATTAAAAAATCAATCTAAATAAAATTAATACGTTGCAAATCGTCTAACCAAAAGCAACAGCCAACACCAATATCGATTTTTTTTGCAAAACAGAACTTTTCTCGACAGGTGTGCAGAATAAATCCGACAAGTGGCGCTGCTTGTCTCTAAGGGTTTGCTATCTGCGCGACGCTAATACTGGCTGCTTACCCGCGTAGTAACTGCGCTCGCCGAGGATGTGCGAACAGAAGCGGCCAAACGCGCGCCGTGGCAGCAGTACCACATGTGGGGGAGCCTCTGGCGTACTTAGGCGAAGATCATGGGGTGATAACCACCCAACCAGATAATGACGAGCGGTGGTTTCATAAGCGTGAGGATGGAAGCGTGGCGTTTGTGCCAACGCTTCGATAGACAGAGGTTTCATCGGCCCGACAGGTCGATCTTCTCGCGGGTCCCCGCATCAATAAGACCGTGGAGCCTTTCAAACAAAGGATCGGCATCCGTGTAGCCTTTTCCGTAGGTCAGGTTGAATCCGTAGTCGAAACCAGGATTGAACCCGTTCATGCGCGACATACCGGCCTCGGCCGTGTCCACTCGCAAACCTGCCACCAGCGCCTGCACCGTCGGATGCTCGACCACATCCTCAAACAAGGTACGCCGTACTCAGCAAGTGTCAGGAACTCAGGTCGCTGGTCACTCGTCCTCCTGCAACACAATCGCGCGGTTGGTCACCCGTTACAGGTCGGACAAGCGCTGGGGTGAGCAACGTCGTCCAGCAAGACGTAATCCATCGAGGGCGATCAGACCTGTAACTTCCCGTCGCCGAGCGCTCGAACAACCTGTATCTGTTTCACCGGATATCGCGCTTGAGTATCGGTATTCACCAATTCAGAGCGTACCGACTCCACGTGCAGAACGCTGACCGTAGACCCTTTGACAAACGGCAGACTTACATAACTGGCCTCAGCAGGCGCAGTACCTCGTAGTTCCTGAGAGAACAGAACTTCACCTGTCGCAGTCCTCACCCATACGGCAATATAGATCGTTGAAAAATAATAGTGCGGCGCACCGGGGTGCACTTGGATAGCCACTTGCTGAGTCGCTGTATTAATATTGATTTCCGCGACCGACCTATTTTCAAGTCCAGGCTGACTCCAGGTAAAATAGTTACCCGAAACGACTGGTCCCCCCGTGTCCGCGTAAGAAATGATCAAGTCCTTATACAGGCCGATAAGCGTGTCTTTTTCGGCGCCGTCGAACGTATGGATCGCTGCGAAGACATCCATCACAGGTGCTGATCCAGCATGGAGCAATACATGCGGTGTTTTTCTGATTTCATCGGCCGCGGCTGCAATTCTGGTCTTGAGGTTATCCGCGGGCCAGCTGCCCATCTTGATATTTTTAAAACCCTGCGTTGTAACTTCTAAAAAATTATCTATTGCCTTGAGGTCAATAAATGGCTGCAACCTCGGAACTTCTCTCAGCCGAACAGGTTCCTGGTGGTGAACGTTGACAGTACAACCCGGGGCTATCGGAAACTCATACACGCCCACGAGCGCACCCACGCCCGGAAGTACCACATCGCACAATATAAAGCCATTCAAATCCCTAACAAGAACACTTGCATACGTCGCAGAACCAAAGTAAGAGTGTGGCGTGGTACTGACAACACTGAACGAAGCCCTGCACGATTCCATATCAATACATAACGTTGCAATTTTCCCATCGCCAAGTCCCAAAAAGTCAATTGTTTGGGAAGCCAATGAAGTCCCCTTCGCCAGCACGCTATCTAACTCAACGAGATTGTTCATATTGGCGGCCACTTCCACGTACGTGTAATTTTTGATGAGATTCCCACTGGTCATCGCCGGGGGCTGCAAGGTATAAACACCGATTGGCAGCCCCTTTACTTCTAACGTTGGTGAAATCACCTTAACGACCCTTGATATATTGCTACCCGTCCGAATGACAAGGGATTTGCCTTTATTTTCGAAATAGGCTCGCTCTGTCATTCTCAGTGTCACGTCGCCCTTGAGGTCGGTCTCCAGGAGGGATTTGCAATCAACAAGAGACAGTGGCGTCTTTAACTTCAGGCGTCGTTGAATGGAGGCCAGCTGTTCGGGAGGAACAACCCTGTACAAGGGGCAACAGGGTTGATAATTGGCATAGGCAGTGTTGAAGCTAACCGCATTCGTGACGTTGGCCCCCACTTGCGTCATGAACGGGCCGACATCCAGGTTGGTTCGTTCAGCCCAGCGTGTGACGAAGATATCTTCCAAAGGAAAGGTGAGGTAATTAAACCCTTCAGCGTTGGCGAGTCGTCGATAATACTGATTAAACTCGGTAAATGCAGGCTCACCGACTTTATCAATGACAAGCATAAATATGAAAAGCAACTCACTCAGGGGCCACATCGAAAGGGGGACGTCACTATCAATACGACTACGCACGGCATCAAAGGTAGCCTGAGCATTTCCCCCATACATCCAACCACGCTCATACACACTGTCGCCCATCATCTTATGCTGATAGTACGTTGCGTATATATTATTCCAAACCTCACCGGTCGGTATCGAACTATTATACATCGCTAACGTTTGATAACCGTGAGCGATCTCATGCAGCGCACACCAATTATCGGGGCGGGTATCCAGCCAACAAGGCGCGATAGTTGCTGCCACTTGGGCGGTCCAATACTGACCATAATACGCTGACCCTCCTCCGTCCTTATCAGCCTTGATAAAATAACGATTGAGAATATTTTTATCCGTAGGCACTGTTGCATCAAGCGAAATACCCGCCAACCGATTAAAATATTCAAACACATTCACATAATAGGCTTCAAGGGCGCCCAGACCTTCCGCCTGATGCAGCTCCTTGAGCCTTGACTTATCAACTGCCGGCACCAGCAAATTTGCATACGTTGTTTGAACAAGTGTAAACGCCGAGTCAGTTTCATCCCATTGCCGAAAAAACAAGTCAGCATCATCACCCGCGCGATAGGTCGGCAATACATGCTCACCCACCGCCGAATATTCAATTTGCACATCGATGGGAATATAGGGTGTACGAATAAAGGGGACCGATGCGCTAGTCACAGTAAGTGTCGTCCACTCTCCAGTGATCCTAACGTAGGTTTCCGTCGATCCGCTATCATTCAGCATATCCAACTCTAACACGGTGTCCATTGGACTCGATCGACGAATTGAAAAGCTGGCACCGGCAGGCAACGCAATGCCCAGCGACTGGCGATCATGGTAAATACCTTTGCTAAAGCCGGTCCCAAACAACCAGGACGGATACTCTAACGTATAAGGCTTGTACGTTTTCACACTATCCTTTAACTCGATCATTTCAACACTCGCACAGTGATTCGCCCATCCAAACTTAAGCCGAAATCAACTGCGCAGCGACTGTTATAAATGACAGTTTTTTATAATTAGTTCTTTGCCCCCTTAAAAGAAAAGCATCTAAAGAATGGTTTAAGGGTGCTCCCACAGGGACCGCACTTAAACCGTCAGATTCAGCGGCGCCGTTGAGTTGGGCGGCGCGTTGCAAGTCAGCGCAAGCCCGACTGCCGCAGCCGATACTCCCCCGGCGTCACCTGCGCATACCGAAGGAAAAACCGGCTGAAGTACGCCGGATCCTTGAAGCCCAGCTGATAGCAGATTTCGTTGGCGGAGCTACCGGTGAACAACAGCAGGCGCTTGGCTTCCTGCATCAGCCTTTCCAGGATCAGGCGCTTGGAGGGCAGGTCGGCAAGGCGCCGGCACACATCATTCAGGCGTGCCTCGGTCACGCCAATTCCTTCGGCATAGCGTGCCAGCGGCCAGTGTTCCAGGTAGTGGGCCTCGATCAGTTCGTTGAAGCGATGGAAGATGCGCAGGTCTTCATGGCGGGTCGGCTGCGCGGGCAGTGAGTGAACGCACAGGCGCAGCAGGCGAATCATGATCAGCCGCGTGAGGCTGTCCAGCGCGGCGGCACGCCCTGCCCTCGCGCCGTTGATCTCTTCGTTCAACTCTTCGAACAACCGATCCAGCCCCTGGTCACCCGCCGTCAGCGCCACACAGGCGGCGCCGGAGGCCAGGCTGGGGTCGGCATCGATCAATCCCCACACCAGCTGCTGGCGCACCGTCAGCACATGCCCGTCGGCATCCGCCTCAGTGACAAAAGCGTGGGGCACCGTGGGCGGCGTCAGGAAGAACATCGGCCCGGACTCCACGTACTGGCGGTCGTCCAGGTACACCCGCACCGCGCCGCTTTTCACGTAATGCACCTGGAAAAACCGATCATGCCGATGCACCGGCATGTTGCGCCCGAAAAAGCCCGCCAGGTTGCCGAGCTTGTCGTAATGCACCTCGGCATCGCTGTAACGCTGGTCGTAGACCTGTCCGATGTTGATGTTGGGGATCGGCTTCACGTGGCTCTCTTCTTGTTGTTTTGAGGCTGACCGATTTTGCCACGCTTGACGGTAGTTAACATATTAATTATAACGTTAACAACTTAACGAACTGCCTATGCAGCAGTCGTCACCGTCAGGAGAAACGCATGAGCCGTACCCTGCATGATGTTGCCAGCGGCACCCTGTTCGGCGTTGCGCTGAACTATCAGGGTTTGCTGGACCAGCATCTCGCCGCCTTCCAGCAGGCGCCCTACCAGAAGCCGCCGACCAAGCCGGTATTGTTTATCAAGACCCCGAATACGCGTAATCAGCACGACGCGGTGGTGCTGCATCCCCAGGGTGAACGCCTGCAACCCGGCCCTGCTTTAGGCGTGGTGATTGGCCTGCGGGCCAGCCGCGTCAGCCTGGAAAATGCCATGGCCCATGTGGCTGGTTATGTGGTGGTCAACGAGTTCAGCCTGCCGGAAGACAGCTACTACCGCCCCGCCGTCAAAGCCAAATGCCGCGATGGATTCTGCGCACTCGGGCCGCATTTGATCCCGCGCGACCAGGTGGCCAACCCCAATCAACTGAGCCTCAAGCTGTGGGTCAACGGCGAACTGCGCCAGGAAAACTCCACCGCCCATTGGGTCCGCGATATTGCGCAATTGATCGCCGAAATCAGCGAATTCATGACCCTGCACCCCGGCGACGTGCTGATCACCGGCACGCCCGAAGGCCGTGTGGACGTGCTGCCGGGGGACAAAGTTGAAGTCGAGATCAGTGGCGTGGGCCGCCTGGTCAATCATATTCAAGCGGAGACCCCAGCATGAAACGCGCGCGCATTCGCTTTGAAAATGAAATCCACGCGGTACAGGTCGAAGCCGACAACGCCGTGCGCCTGGACGATGGACGCCTGCTCGCCGAGGATCAGGTCGAGTGGCTGCCCCCGGCCACCGGCAACATGTTCGCCCTCGGCTTGAACTACGCCGACCATGCCGCCGAACTGGCCTTCACCCCGCCCACGGAACCGCTGGCTTTCATCAAGTCCGTCGGCACCTACACCGGCCACCGCCACGTCACCTGGCGCCCGGACAACGTCGCCTACATGCACTACGAGTGCGAGTTGGTAGCTGTCATCGGCAAGGCCGCGCGCAACGTCAAGCGTGCCGACGCCCTGGACTACCTGGCCGGCTACACGGTGTGTAACGACTACGCGATCCGCGACTACCTGGAAAACTACTACCGCCCCAACCTGCGCGTGAAAAACCGCGACGCCACCACCCCGGTCGGCCCGTGGATCGTCGACGTGGCCGACGTGCCCGACGCAGGCAACCTGACCCTGCGCACTTGGATCAACGGTGAACTGCGCCAGGAAGGCAGCACCCGCGACATGATTTTCGACATCCCCTACCTCATCGAATACCTGTCCAGCTTCATGACCCTGCAACCCGGCGACATGATCGCCACCGGCACGCCCGAGGGCCTGGCCGATGTGGTGCCCGGCGATGAAGTGGTAGTGGAAGTCGAAGGCGTGGGCCGCCTAGTCAACCGGATTGTCAGCGAGGCGGACTTCTTCTCCGCCCGGAAAGAGGCGTAATCAGCATGATCAAACATTGGATCAACGGCCGTGAGGTCGAGAGCAAAGACACCTTTATCAACTACAACCCGGCCACCGGCGAGGCGATTGGCGAAGTCGCCAGCGGCGGCGCCGAGGAAGTCGCCCTGGCCGTCGCCGCGGCCAAGGAAGCCTTCCCCAAATGGGCCAACACCCCGGCCAAGGAGCGCGCACGCTTGATGCGCAAGCTCGGTGAGTTGATCGAGCAGAACGTGCCGCACCTGGCCGAGCTGGAAACCCTCGACACCGGCCTACCGATCCACCAGACCAAAAACGTGTTGATCCCACGCGCTTCGCACAACTTCGATTTCTTTGCCGAAGTCTGCACGCGCATGGACGGCCACAGCTACCCGGTGGACGACCAGATGCTCAACTACACCCTCTACCAACCGGTGGGCGTGTGCGGGTTGGTGTCGCCGTGGAACGTGCCGTTCATGACCGCCACCTGGAAGACCGCACCGTGCCTGGCCCTGGGCAACACAGCGGTATTGAAGATGTCGGAACTGTCGCCATTGACCGCCAATGAACTGGGGCGCCTGGCAGTGGAAGCCGGGATCCCCAACGGCGTGCTCAACGTGATCCAGGGCTACGGCGCCACGGCCGGCGATGCACTGGTGCGCCATCCGGACGTGCGGGCGATTTCCTTTACCGGCGGCACCGCCACCGGCAAGAAGATCATGCAGACCGCGGGCCTGAAAAAATACTCCATGGAGTTGGGCGGCAAGTCGCCGGTGCTGATCTTCGAGGATGCCGACCTGGAACGCGCCCTCGACGCGGCGCTGTTCACCATCTTCTCCCTGAACGGCGAACGCTGCACCGCCGGCAGCCGCATCTTTATCCAGGAAAGCGTGTACCCGCAGTTCGTCGCCGAATTCGCCGCACGTGCCAAGCGCCTGATCGTCGGTGACCCACAGGATCCGAAGACCCAAGTCGGCTCGATGATCACCCAGGCGCATTACGACAAGGTCACCGGCTACATCAAGATTGGTATCGAGGAAGGCGCTACCCTGCTCGCCGGTGGCCTGGACCGCCCGGCCAATCTGCCGGCGCACCTGAGCAAAGGCCAATTCATCCAGCCAACGGTGTTTGCCGATGTGAACAACAAAATGCGCATTGCCCAAGAAGAAATCTTCGGTCCGGTGGTGTGCCTGATCCCCTTCAAGGACGAAGGCGAGGCCCTGCAACTGGCTAACGACACCGAGTACGGCCTGGCCTCCTACATCTGGACCCAGGACATCGGCAAGGCTCATCGCCTGGCGCGCGGGATTGAAGCCGGCATGGTATTTATCAACAGCCAGAACGTGCGCGACCTGCGCCAGCCGTTCGGTGGCGTCAAAGGCTCCGGCACCGGGCGTGAAGGCGGCCAGTACAGCTTCGAAGTGTTTGCCGAGATCAAGAACGTGTGCATTTCCATGGGCAGCCATCACATCCCGCGTTGGGGTGTGTAACCCGCGACAATGCGCACTCTAATAAAAACAACTATTCAGGAGAATCATCATGGGCGAAGTGGTCCTGGCGGCGAAGATCTGCCACGTACCGTCGATGTACCTGTCGGAACTGCCCGGCAAGCATCACGGCTGTCGCGAAGCGGCGATTGCCGGCCACAAGGAAATCGGCCGCCGCGCCCGTGAGTTGGGCGCCGACACGGCAGTGGTGTTCGACGTGCACTGGCTGGTCAACAGCGGTTATCACGTCAACTGCGGCGAGCAGTTCCAGGGCACCTACACCAGTAACGAGCTGCCGCACTTCATCAAGAACATGGACTACGCCTACCCCGGTTGCCCCGAGCTGGGTGCACTGATCGCCGCCGAGGCCAACGGGGCCGGCGTGCGCAGCATGGCCCATAACATCCCGAGCCTGGAGCTGGAATACGGCACGCTGGTGCCCATGCGCTACATGCACATGGGCGTGCCGGAGGACGAGAAATTCAAGGTCATTTCCATCGCCGCGTGGTGCGCCTGGCATCGCCTGGAAGACAGCTTTGCCTTTGGCGCCGCCGTGCGCCGGGCCATCGAAAAGAGCGACCGCAAGGTGCTGGTGTTGGCGTCCGGTTCCCTGTCGCACCGCTTCTCGGATGACCGCCAGGCCGAAGCAAACATCCACAACTGGACCCGCGAGTTCGACAAGCAGATGGACCTGCATGTGGTGGAGATGTGGAAGCAAGGCCGCTTCAAGGCGTTCTGCGCGATGCTGCCGGATTACGCCGAGCACTGCTTCGGCGAAGGCAAGATGCACGACACCGCCATGCTCCTGGGGCTGCTCGGCGGACCGGATTATGCCAAGCCCGCAGAGATCATCACGCCGCCGTTCGGCAGTTCGGGCACCGGCCAGATCAACGCGATTTTCCCGTTGTAAACCTGGGAGAAACCCATGCCGCACTTCATCGCCGAGTACACCGACAACATCGAACGACAGGCCGACCTGCCCGGCCTGTTTGAAAAGGTCCACCGCGTGCTGGGAGACAGTGGCGTGTTTCCCTTGGGCGGTATCCGCAGCCGCGGCGTACGCCTGGACACCTGGCGCATGGCCGACGGCAAGCACGATTACGCCTTCGTACACATGACCCTCAAGGTCGGCCACGGTCGCGACCTGAGCACGCGCCAAGCAGTGGCCGAGGCCGTGTTTGCGGTGATCACCACGCACTTCGCCGAGCTGCAGGCGCAACGCCTGTTGGCGCTGTCGTTCGAAATGGTCGAGCTGCACGCGCAGCTCAATTTCAAGCAGAACAATGTGCATGCGTTCCTGAACAACCCGACGGTCTCCACCGATCACGCAACCCCGTAGGCGCTGGCAAGCCAGCGCCTACGGGCCTCCTCCCACGGCCTCTCAGACAAAAAGTACAACATCATGAGCACAGCCCAATCGACTGCCAGCCGCGTGCTGGCCGAGCACGACCGCACCCATCGTTCAGTGACCTGGCGCCTGATGCCGCTGTTGCTGGTGTGTTACCTGTTCGCCCACCTGGACCGCATCAACATCGGCTTCGCCAAGATGCAGATGAGCAGCGACCTGCATTTCAGCGACACGGTGTACGGCTTCGGCGCCGGGTTGTTCTTTATCGCCTATGCGTTGTTTGGCGTGCCCAGCAACATGGCGCTGGACCGCGTCGGCCCACGGCGCTGGATCGCCAGCCTGATGGTGGTATGGGGGCTGCTGTCCACCGGCATGCTGTGGGTGGAGAGCGCCCGTGGTTTCTATGTGCTGCGCTTTCTGCTGGGGATGGCTGAGGCCGGATTTTTCCCGGGGATCCTGGTGTTTCTCAACCGCTGGTACCCGGCACGCCGTCGTGCCCAGGTCACCGCGTTGTTTGCCATTGCCGTGCCCATGGCGGGCGTGCTGGGCGGGCCGTTGTCGGGAGCGATCCTCGAACATTTCCATGATGTGGGCAGCCTGCGCGGCTGGCAGTGGATGTTCCTGATCGAAGGTCTGCCGGTGGTGCTGCTCGGGCTGGTGGTGCTCAAGTGGTTGCCGGACGGCTTCGACTCGGTGCACTGGCTGACGGCCGAGCAAAAGCGCCAGTTGCAGACCCAACTGCGCAGTGAGGAACAGCGCAAGACCATCACCTCGTTCGGCGGCATCCTGCGTGACCCGCAGGTCTGGCTGCTGGTGGCGGTGTATTTCGCGGTGATGCTGGCAGTGAACACCCTGGCGTTCTGGATGCCCACGCTGATCCACGGCGCTGGTATCGGCCGCGACAGCCAGGTCGGCCTGCTCAGCGCCTTACCGTACCTGGCCGGATGCTTTTTCATGATCGGCTGCGGGCGTTCTTCCGACCGCCACCGCGAACGTCGCTGGCACCTGTGCGTGCCGCTGCTGATGGCTGCCGTCGGTATCGCCGTGGCGGGCCTGGCGCCGGGTAATCCGCTGCTGGTGATGGGTGGGCTGATCGTCGCCGGCATGGGCGCCAGTGCCGCATTGCCGATGTTCTGGCAACTGCCGCCGGCGTTTCTCTCCAACACCACCCAGGCAGCGGGTATCGCCATGATCAGCTCGTTCGGCAGCATCGCCGCGTTCCTCGCGCCCTACCTGATCGGCTGGATGCGTGACGCCACCCAGAGCGCCAGCTTGGCCCTGTACGTACTCGCTGTATTTATCGCCCTCGGCGGCCTGCTGGTGCTGCGCACCCACGCTGCCATCGTCAACCCCCGTTAAGGACCCTTGCCATGCTCGACTCCCAGCAAATTCTTGCGGCCGCTGCCAACCTGGACCGCGCCGAACGCAGCCGCGAACAAGTACGCCAGTTCTCCCTCGACTATCCAGGCATCACGATCGAAGACGCCTACGCGATCCAGCGCGCCTGGGTCGCGCAGAAGATCAAGGACGGGCGCACGCTCAAGGGCCACAAGATCGGCCTCACGTCGCGGGCCATGCAGGTGTCGTCGAACATCACCGAACCGGACTACGGCGCGTTGCTCGATGACATGTTCTTCGACGAAGGCAGCGACATTCCCTTCGAACGCTTCATCGTGCCGCGCGTGGAAGTCGAGCTGGCGTTTATCCTCGGCAAACCCCTCAAGGGCCCGAACTGCACGGTGTTCGATGTGCTCGACGCCACCGAATGGGTGATCCCGGCGCTGGAAATCATCGACGCACGCATCCAGCAGGTCGACCCGCAGACCAACGCAACACGCAAGGTATTCGACACCATCTCCGACAATGCCGCGAATGCCGGTGTGGTGCTGGGCGGTCGCGCGGTGCGGCCAACCGAGATCGACTTGCGCAAAGTGCCGGCTGTGCTGTACCGCAATGGTGTGATCGAAGAGTCCGGCGTTTCGGCTGCCGTGCTCAACCATCCGGCCAAGGGCGTGGCCTGGCTGGCGAACAAACTGGCGCCCCATGACGTAACCCTGCTACCAGGGCAAATCATCCTCGGTGGTTCGTTTACGCGCCCGGTCGCCGCCCGCCCTGGCGATACATTCCACGTCGACTACGACCTGCTCGGCTCGATCGCCTGCCGCTTCGTCTGAACCCTGGAGGATTGTCATGAACATGCCCGTCAACCGCTTCAAACAACGCCTGCGCAACGGCGAGGTACAGATCGGCCTGTGGCTGGGCCTGGCCGATGCCTATTGCGCGGAGCTGGCTGCCAACGCTGGTTTCGACTGGTTGCTGATCGACGGCGAACACGCGCCCAATCACCTGCAAGGCATGCTCGCCCAGCTACAGGCCGTGGCGCCCTACCCCAGTCAGGCGCTGATTCGCCCGGTGATCGGCGACAGCGCGCTGATCAAGCAACTGCTGGACATCGGCGCCCAGACACTGCTGGTGCCCATGGTCGAAAGCGCCGCCCAGGCCCTCGAACTCGTGCGAGCCATGCGTTATCCGCCCCAGGGGATTCGTGGAGTAGGCAGCGCGCTGGCGCGGGCGTCGCGCTGGAACAGTATCCAGGGCTACCTCAACCAGGCGGATGATCAGATGTGCCTGTTGGTGCAAATCGAAAACCTTGAGGGCCTGGCGAACCTGGATGAGATTGCCGCCGTCGAGGGCGTGGACGGTGTGTTTATCGGCCCGGCGGATTTGAGCGCGTCGATGGGGCATCGCGGCAATCCTGGGCATCCCGAGGTGCAGGTAGCGATTGAAGACGCCATCGGGCGCATCGTGCAGTCGGGCAAGGCGGCAGGGATTCTGAGTGCCGATGAAAACCTGGCGCGGCGCTATATCGAATTGGGCGCGACGTTTGTGGCGGTCGGCGTGGACACCACGGTGTTGATGCGCGGGTTGCAGGCGTTGGCCGGCAAGTTCAAAAGCGTTCCCACGCCAACCCACGCCGGTAGCGTGTATTAACCCCCTGTAGGAGCCGGCTTGCCGGCGATGGCGATCTTGAAGACGCTATCGCCGGCAAGCCTGCTCCTACATAGGGTTGTGCGGTGCTGACTCAACGCTTGATGTTGATGTTCTTCAAGTCATCCAGCAGACCCAACAGGGTCTGCAACTTCTCTTCGCCCAACTGATCCTGCAAACGCTGGTAGTTGGCCTCCATGCACTGGCTCATGGACTCGAAACTGGCCTTGCCCTTGTCGGCCAGGGTCACCAGTACCCGGCGCTGGTCTTGCTCGGCTTTGCGCCGGTGCACCATACCCGCGGTTTCCATGCGCACCAATACGCCGGTCATGCTCGGCTTGAGGATGCAGGCCAGTTCCGCCAGCTGGTAGATCTCCAGCTCACCGTACTGTTCAAGGATGCGGATGATCCGCCATTGCTGTTCCGTCAGGCCGTGTTCGTTCAAGGACGGGCGGAAGAAACTCATCGCGGCTTCGCGGGCTTGCAGCAGGGTCAGGGTCAGGGACTGGCGAGGTTTGAGCATAGGAATCAGGGTCACGACGTATTTAGTTAATAATTTAACGAAACTCTAGCATTCCCTGCCAGCGAGCGCGCTATAACTTGTCTATCGCACCGCCCATGGCGCGCAGAATCAAAAGCCTGGGCACGCAGGATCAAGACTTCCATCCCGCCAGGGCCCCTAATGGAGGCATCCGCTTTAGAGCCTTCCTTCACCTTTTCAGGCTGCGCCATGATCAACATCGAAACCCCGACGTATTACACCGCCACCAAGAAATACAACCTCAGCTTCCCGACCCTGGAACAGGACATCGACGCCGACGTCGTGGTGATCGGCGGCGGTTTCTCCGGCATCAACACGGCCCTGGAACTGGCGGAAAAAGGCATCACCAATATCGTGGTGCTCGAAGCGCGCTACCTCGGTTTCGGCGGCACCGGCCGCAATGGCGGGCAGATCATGGCGGGTATCGGCCACGATCTGGAAAAGATCAAGAAGGACGTGGGCGAAGACGGTCTGCGCCAAGTGTTCGAGATCAGCGACCTGGGCGCCGACATCATCAAGAACCGCATCGCCAAGTACAACATCGACGCTGACTTCTGCCACGGCTACGGCTACATGGGTTTCAACGCCCGCCAGGAAAAAACCCTGCGCGCCTGGGAAAAGGACTTCAAGTCGGTCAACAGCCAGCACGAGATCCGCTTTCTCGGCGGCTCGGACGTGCAGCAGATCATCGGTTCCAAGGCCTACAGCAGCGCCCTGCTGCACATGGGCGGCGGGCATGTGCACTCGCTGAACCTGCTGTTGGGCGAAGCCACCGCACTGGCCAGCCATGGCGTGCGGATTTTCGAGAACAGCCCGGCGCTCGAAGTCAGTTATGGCGAACGCATCACCGTGCGTACCGGCCGCGGCTCGGTGCGCGCGAGCAAGCTGCTGTGGGCCTGCGACAGTTTCCTCAACAAGCTGGAGCCGGAGCTGCACCGCTCGACCATCAACACCTACGCGTTCCAGATGATGACCGAGCCGTTGTCCGAGGAACTGATCCAGCGCATCAGCCCGATTCGCGGGGCCTACAGCGACATTCGCCCGGTGATCGATTACTACCGCGTCACCCACGAGAACCGCCTGCTGTTCGGCGCCGCCACGCCGCTGGTGGAGCATATTCCCGGCGACCTCAAGGCCTGGAACCGCACCCTCATGCTGAAGATCTTCCCCTACCTCAAGGACGTGAAGATCGACCTGGCCTGGGGCGGCCCCATGGCGTGCAGCCCCAACCTGTTCCCGCAGGTCGGCACCTTGCCGGGGCGCAGCAACGCGTTTTTCGTGCAGGGCTACTCCGGCTTCGGCGTGACGCCCAGCCACATCATCTGCAAGGTCCTGGCCGAAGGCATGAGCGAAGGCTCGGCGCGCTATGACCTGGTCAGCTCGATTCATCGCCCGACCATCATCGGCAAGGACGCGATCCGCCCCTTGCTGCTGACGGCGGGCAAATCCTGGCACCAACTGTCCGGATATTGGAACGGGCGCCGCTAAACCACCCCCCTGTAGGAGCGGGCTTGCCCGCGAAAATCGTTAACGATAACGCGGGCATTCCGATTGATCGCGGTGCCATTGCGTTTTTCGCGAGCACGCTCGCTCCTACATTTTGTCCTCATCAGGAGCAACGCCATGACTCTCACGACCCTCAAGCACAACATCCCGCTGTCGGAACTCGACGCCTGGGGCACTGTGGCCGACCTCGGCTCGCAGATTCTCGAAGGCGAAGTGCGTGCCTTCGGCAAGATGACCTTCGGCGCGCCCACCGACCCGGTCAGCAGCGCCTATTTTGGCACCACCCAGGGCAAATTCCGCATGGTCTACCCCTTCGCCGAACACGCCACGGTGGTGACCGGCGAAGTGCGGCTCACCGACGAGTCCACCGGCCAATCCACGCACTACAAAGCCGGTGACAGCTGGTTCGTGACCAAGGGCACGCCGGTGTTGTGGGAAGTGCTCACCGAAAGCTTCGTCAAACACTACTTCGCCGTCGTATAAAGGAGACATTGCCATGACGAGCTCTTCTGACTGGATCACCGTCGGTGCGCTGGCCGACGGTTTCGCCCCGGACGCTTTCATCCTGCCCAACCTCGCCGACTTGGCGGGCCAAACCTTCACCCTGCATTTCGCCAACGGCTGGCAGATCGAGCACCGTTTCGAGCAGGACCGCCTGGCCTGGCACGCCGCTGACGGGCACTCCAGCGGCAGTGCGCCGTACCGCGCCACCTCGATCCGTCCAGGGCTGTATCTGGTGGACTTCATCAAGCACGAGGCCGGGCACAGTTGGTCGATCAGCCTGGTGCTGGACGCACCGAACGCCTCATTCACGGCGGTGATCGGGCGCCTGCCGGACCACGCCGAGACTCACGAAGGCCTCTATCACCGCGCCCTCGCCGGGAAACCGCTGACCTCGGTCGAAGTCGACTTCCTCCATGGCAGCCTCGACCGCCCGTGGCAGGCCGGCCACTGCCTGCATGCGCCCACCGACGAACTGGTGGGCCTGCGCAACCACTACCGCTACAGCCCCAGCGAAGTCTACGAACACATCTACCTCAACGAGCGCTTCTACGCCTGGCAATGCCTCAAAGGTGTAGAACAAGGCCTGTGCGACACCGACCGCTGCCACTCCTACAAGATCGCCGAGCAGCTGTATCTGTTCGTATGGCAGGAGAAGATCGTGCCGACCCTCGGCCTGGTGCTGATCGACCTGCAACAACACCGCAGCGACGGCAAGATCTTCGGCTATGCGGGTGCGTCCTTCGATGCGCTGTCGAACTTCCCCATCAGCTCGTATTGCCAGGTGCTCAACCGCACGGAGTATCCCGATGACTGAGCCGCGCACGGTGGTGATCACCGGCGCTGGCACAGGCATCGGCGCAGCGTGTGCCCGGCTGTATGCGCAGGAAGGTGCACGCCTGGTGCTGATCGGTCGGCGCAGAGCGCCGTTGGAACAGGTTGCGCAGGACACGGGCGGCCTGATCCTGGTGGGTGATGCCGCCTGCCCGCAGACCTGGGACGGGTTTATCCACCAGATTCGCGAGCAACACGGGCGCCTCGATGTGCTGCTCGCCTGTGCTGGCGGGCATGGCCTGGGCAGCGCCACCCAGACCAGCCCGAGCACCTGGGAAAGCGCCCTGCGCAGCAATCTAGACAGCGCGTTCTACAGCGCCCGCGCCTGCTTGCCGTTGTTGCAGGAAAGTGCGGGGAATATCGTGTTGATCGGCTCCATCGCCGCATTGGCGGCGGGGCCTGAGGTGTGCGGCTACACCACGGCCAAACACGCGTTGCTCGGGCTCAATCGCTCGCTGGCGCGCGACTATGGGCCGCACGGCGTAAGGGTGAACGCGGTCTGCCCCGGCTGGGTGCGCACACCTATGGCCGATGCGGAGATGCAGCCGCTGATGGAGGCTTTTGGCGACACGTTGCAGCAAGCCTATGACCGGGTCTGCGCCGATGTGCCGCTGCGACGGGCCGCCAGTGCCGACGAGATCGCCAAGGTGTGTCGCTTCCTGGCTTCCAGTGATGCGTCCATCATTACCGGGGCGACGGTGGTGGCCGATGGCGGTTCCAGCATTGTCGATGTGCCCACGCTGGCTTTCGCTCACTTGGAGAATGCCCATGAATGACCTGGATTTCAGCGGGCAAGTGGTGCTGGTCACGGGCGGCGCCCAGGGCATTGGCCGAGGCATCGTCAAGGCGTTTGCCCAACGTGGCGCACGGGTGGTAATCGCCGATCGGCAGCGGGAACAGGCTCAGGCGGTGGCGACTGAGTTATCCGCGCAGGGTTGCCGAGTTACAGCGGTGGGCGTCGACCTGGCCGAATCCC
Source organism: Pseudomonas sp. H3_E07 (assembly GCF_054668895.1). Classification (NCBI taxonomy): domain Bacteria; kingdom Pseudomonadati; phylum Pseudomonadota; class Gammaproteobacteria; order Pseudomonadales; family Pseudomonadaceae; genus Pseudomonas; species Pseudomonas sp. H3_E07. The sequence goes on along the minus strand of NZ_CP162795.1, from coordinate 4,913,516 downwards.
AGGCTGTGTTTGAGTGCGTTCAAGGGCTGCCGCAGCTGGATATTCTGGTGCACAACGCCGGGTATTTTCCTTTGACGGCTTTTGAAGACATCACCCCGGACCTCCTGCAGCGCACCCTGGCGGTTAACCTGTCGGCGTTGTTCTGGCTGACCCAGGCCGCATTGCCGGCGTTCCGCGCACAAGGCCGGGGCTGCGTGCTGGTGACCTCTTCGGTGACCGGCAACCGTGTCGGTTATCCGGGCCTCAGCCACTACGCGGCGTCCAAGGCCGGCGTCAACGGTTTTATCCGCAATGCAGCGCTGGAACTGGCGCCGCTGAATGTGCGGGTCAATGGCGTGGAACCGGGCATGATCGCCACGCCGGCGATGGCCAACCTGGGCGATACCGCGTTGAACGTCACCATCGCCAGTCGCGTGCCACTGGGGCGTTTGGGAACAGCGGCGGATATTGCCGGCGCCATGCTGTTTCTTGCCTCCGACCTCGCCGGCTACATCACCGGGCAGACCCTGGTGGTGGACGGCGGGTCCACCCTGCCAGAAGTCTGACCTTCCTACGCCCCCACCGCCTGCATGCGGCTCGAACGGAAATCCTTGGGCGACACCTCGAACTGCTTCTTGAACGACCGGCTAAAATGCGCCGAATCGGTAAAACCCCACTTGTAGGCTATCGAGGTGATCGACTCACTGCGCAGGAACGGGTTGGTCAAGTCATCCGCACTGCGTTTGAGCCGCGCGCGCTGAATGTAGCGGCAAACGCTGTCGTCCTGCTCTTCGAACAGACGGTACAAGTGGCGTACCGAAATGTTCAGGCGGTTGGCCAGGCCGATCGGGCTGAGGCCAGGCTGGCTCAGGGACTCATCAATAACCTTCTGCACATAACTGCGCAGGTTGTTGCCCTGCAGCAGTGCCAAGCCTTCGCGACACTCGTCGCCCTGCTCCAGGGCCGAGCCCAACAGCGATACAAAAGCGCTTTGCAGCGCCTCCACTTCACCCGCGCCGTCTTCGGTGTCGTCCTTGCACAATTGGTCCATCAGCACATGCAGCATGCGCCCACAGGCTTTGGTCGAGGAGATCTTGCCGAAGGCCCGTGCGTCGCCGCCCAGGTGCTTGCACACCTGCGGGCGCGACAATGACAGCGAGGCGTGTTCGATCAGGCCGAAGGGGGTGATTTCGATGGAGCCCACCGAGTCCATCAGCAGCATCTCGCCGGGGGCCAGTTGCAGGGCCTGGCCGTTCTGCACGATCTGCGAGTAGCCGCTGCGCTGGCTGATCAGGAAACAGTCCTGGTCGTTGTCATGGTCGGCGTGGTGCGCCGGGCGTTTGATCAGCCCGGCATTGGTGCGCAAGAGGGCCAGGCCGCGCGGCAGGTCTCTGATCTCGCCGATGAACAACGAGCGGTTGAAGGCCAGTTCTGTGTCGAAATACCCGCACGCGGCGCGTAGCTCGCGGTTCCAGGTGTCCAGCCCGTCGTGTGCATGCTGTGGGATGCTCATGGGGTGTCTCCGCAATGGCTTCTTTTTGTTGTTCTGGTGCAATAGTTAACATGTTATCTATATGCACGCAACAACATCTGGTGTGCTGCTGGAGTAGCACTATTGATGCCAATGGGAAGGATAGGCGCCGGCTCCTGCGGGTCCGCGCACCCACGATGAGTAGCGCTTCGCAGCGTGGGTCGTTTTTTAGAGGTGTGAGAGTACCCGCTGCAGGCCTGTCAGGGAAGCCAGGAGGTGGGTGCGTTGCACCGGGCTCAGCGCGATGTAACGCCGAAACGCCGGCAGGCGATTGACCACCTCGCTGCCGCCCATATGCTCCAGGCGCACGCACCAGTGCTGGTCTTGCAGTTGGATGCGCAGGCGTTTGAAATCCAGCGGCATCAGCGCCTGGAACAGCGCTGTGTCGGCCAGCAATCGCACCTGCAACTCACGACCCAGCGCCTGGTCGCCGGAACGGCACCTCACACGGAGGCCCGTGCGGCGGATCGCGCCGCCATGGTGCACCTCGAAGCTCGCCGTGCCCGCTGTCGCAGCGGGTACCTGCAGGACGAATTCAGTCAGCACCAGGTGCATCAACAACTGCGACTCGGTGCGTTCGACAATCTCGAACGCCACCCCCTCCACGTCCAGCGTCGCCAGCCCGAGGTTGCGCCGCAGGTGCGCCAGGGTCACCCCTGGCCGATACCCCGCCGGGGCACGACCGGTGCGAAACAGTTCAAACAGTCTTTGCCGCAAAGTCGCCATGACCCTCATCGGCCTGCTCCGGTTGATGACTGAATTCCTTTGCCAACACTTCCTCCACGGAAGCCGGCTTGAACGGGTTGACCTTCTGCACCACCAGGGTCCAGAACAGCGCGTACGCCGCCGTACCGCCCAGCATCACGCCAAACGGCACATAGATGTCCGCCGGGTTCATGCCCGGAGGCGTGATAAACCACATGCCCAGCAGGATGCCGATGCTCGATACGATCTGCGGCAGCGGGAACCACGGTGAACGATACGCCCGCGGCAAATCCGGCCGACGGATACGCAGGCTGACCACCGAGATCGTCACCAGCAGGTAGGCAAAGCTCCAGGCACACACCGCCGCCAGCACCAAGTGCATGATGTTGTCGGTGTTGCCGCCCAGGTACAGCGCGTGCAGGCAGGGAATCAGCATCGCCACCAGGATGCACAGCAGCGGCGTCTTGAAACGTGGGTGCAGGTAAGTGAAAACCTTGGGCAACGCTCCATCCACCGCCATGCCATACAGAATCCGTGGCACACCGGCCATCAAGGTGTTGATAGTGGCCGCGCCGGCGAACAGAAAGCCGATGCCCAACCACAGGGGGCCAATTTGGCCCATCACCTGCTCGGCGAACTTGGGGATCGCCATGGGCGTGTCCAGCAGGTGCACGCCGGAGGCGGCATCGAGTACCACGTTTTCCACCTGGCGTTTCATTGCGGCGCCATAGATGAACATGCACGTGGCCACGCCCATCAGGCCCAGCATCATGGCGCGTGGCATCACCTTGGCCGATTGGCGCAGGTCCGGCGCCAGCGGCGTGACGAATTCGCAGCCGACAAACATGAACATCGCCATGCCCACCAATGACAGCACGGTGATCAGGTCGGTGCCCACCAGCGACTCACCGAACCAGCCGTCCAACTGCACAGCGGGCGTGGCGATCAGCCCCAGCACGCCGAACACCATCAGGGTCGTCCACATGCCAAAGGTGAGGATGATTTCCGCACGGCCAAACGCGCTGACCCCAAACGCGTTCAGCACACCAAAGACGATCACGAAGCCGACGCCCAGCAACCATGAACCGCCGGCCGACTCTGCCAAGGTGTTGAGATGTTCGAAGTTCACCAGGGCCATGACGCCGGACAGGATAGTTTCAGCGGTGCCCGCGAACACATGCACGATCAAGTACGCCGACAAGGTGCCGGTGATCGCGAAAAAACGACCCATGCCGCAGTTGATGTAGTCGTACACCGAGCCGGTGGTGGGCAGGATCGAAGCGGCCTCGGCGAAGGTGGTGGCCTGGGCCAGCATCATCACTACGGCAATCAGCATTGCCAGGGCAAACGCGCTGCCGCCGATGCCGAAGCCCATGGTGGCGGTGAGAATCACCGGACTCGCCATGATCAGGCCAATGGTGCTGGCCAAAGCGGTGGGGAAACCTACCGTGCCCCGGTTGAGGTGCGCGGTGAGTCGGTCGTTGATCGACATGTTGGGGTCCTCGAAAGCGGTTTTTTTAATGTGTCAGCACTCTGCGCCCCACTCGAGTTGATCGTCTTGCCCCTGTCTGCCGCCGGTTTTGTTGCTCCCTGCCACAACGTATGGCGTGGCGGCCTGGGTCAATTCCCTGGCACGCAGAGAAAAGACTCAGGCCTCCAACGCTCGCCCTAATGCGCCCTCACTCTTAACCAAGATGGGGACAATAACAATGGAGTACACACTGAAAAATCGCCGCCTGCGCCAGGCGGTCGGCCTGGGCATTGCGCTGCTGGTGGGCCAGGCCCAGGCCATTGAGTTGTATGCCGATGCCGACACTCAGGTCACCGGCAATTTCCTCGCCGTGTACGGCATGTTCAACAGCCCGAAGAACTACGATGGGCGCAGCGGCGGTTCCACCTGGCGCGAGGCGTTTATCAAGTACGGCCTGAGCGTGGACCAGAGCCTGGGCGCCTTTGGCGGCGTGTATGGCACGGTCAACCTGGTGAGCTCCGGCACCTGGGGCGATGGCGATGCGTCGGGGGTCACCACGGGCAAGGAGCGCACCACCAAGTTTGACGAAGCCTCCGCCGGCTGGCGCTCCGGCGACCTGTTCCCGGCCCTGGGCAAGGACGGTCTAGACCTGTCGTTCGGCCGGCAAATCATCCTGTTGGGCGACGGCTTTCTCATCAATGATGACGGTCCCAACCTCGGCAAGGGCGTGGGCGATGGGGACTTCAACCGTGGCGGCGCCTACTACATTGCCGCTCGCCATGCTTTCGACAAAACCGCCGTGATCCGCCTGGGCGGCAAAGACGGCGTACATGGCAGCCTGATGTGGATCAAGTCCGACAACCCTGCCCAGGCCATGACTGAAATGGCCGCCGGCACCCTGGAATACAGCGCGGCACCGGGCACGCTCGGGCTCACCTACATTCACGGAATCGACGTGGATGAACGCTTCGCCAGCGACGTACAGCGCCAACGCAAGGGCATGAACCTCTATAGCCTGCGTGGCGCGGGCAATGCGGGTATCGACAACGCGCATTTCGCCTTCGAACTGGCCCGCCAGGACCGCCGCGACAGCCAGCAAAATGCGGGCTACGCCGAAGCCGGCTACACCTTCGCCGACCTGCCCTGGTCGCCGGACCTGACCTACCGCTACGCGCGCTATTCAAAGAACTGGGACGCCATGTTCTCCGGTTTCAGCCGGGGCTACGGCACCTGGGTGCAGGGTGAAGTCGCCGGCAACTACTCCGGCCCCTACAACACCAACACCTCAGTGCAACACGTGGCGCTCAAGGTCAAGCCGCTGGAGAACGTCACCCTCGGCGCGCTGTTTTTCGACTACACCACCGTCAGCACCCGTGGCCAACTCAACCTGGATGGCCGTGAGCTGGACCTGTACGCCGAGTGGGCGGTGAACGATCACCTGATCATCACGCCGCTGCTGGGTCTCTACAAGCCCAACCAGGCTGCAGAGACCGGCGGCAATCAGGTCGGGGGCAACGGCACCAACGTCTACAGTCAGTTGGTGGTTGCCGTGCCGTTCTGAACCGTCTCGGGCGCGCAGGGACGCAGCGCCTGGACCTCGGCATAAGCGCCCTGGTGATACAACAGCGGCGCACGCCCGAAGTCATCAAAGGCGACCACCTTGCCGATCATGATCCAGTGATCGCCGCCGTCCACCTGCTGGTACTTCTCGCAGTGGAACCGTGCCGAGCAATCAGCGAATACCGGCGAGCCACCCTCCCCCGGTTCGTATTCGATCAAGGCAAAGCGGTCTTCACGGGGGCGCGCAAAGTTATTCGACAAGTGCACCTGGTCGGCCGCCAGCACGTTCACCGCAAAATGGCTGGCCTCCTCGAACACCTCATGGCTGTTGGAGCGTTTGTCGATGCTCCACAGCACCAGCGGTGGGTCGAGAGATACCGAGTTGAAACTGTTGGCGGTCACACCCACCTTGCGCCCGGATGCGGTGGCGGCGGTGACCACGGTCACGCCGGTGGCAAAGTTGCCCAGGGCACGGCGAAAGGCCCGTGGGTCGAAAAGGCTGCTGTCAGACATGCAAGACTCCCGGGCGCCGTCGAACGGGCGCCCTGATTGTTGTGGGGGGAAGAACGCGTCACACCATGCTCGGGTCCGGCTCCAGGCCCATCAGCTCGCGGCCAAGGATCTGCGCACAGACGTCGTAGTCGGTATAGGCATGGGCGCCGGTCATATGGGAATCGCGAAACAGGCGCTGCATCTCGTTATGTTCGAACCAGGCGTTGCCGCCGGCAGCGGCGAACAGACGGTCCACGGCTTCGATGCACATTTTTGTCGCGTAGGCCTGGTTAGTGCGCCAGAACGCCAGGGTTTCGCGGCTCGGGTAACGGTGCGCGGCGCTGTGTTCGGCGTGGTCTTGCCAGGTCTTTTCGAGGAATGCGCGGGCGGCGGCCACCTGGTGGGTGGACTCGGCCAGGCGCATCAAGGCGGGAGTGGCCGCGCCAACGGCGGCACCGGTATAGGCGCGCACGCGGTTTTTGGTTTTTTCGCGGAACACCTCCAGCATGCGCTCGGCCACGCCGAGGCTGACGGTGGAAAACCCGCTGGCGAAATATGGCCGGTACGGCGCGTAGAAAATCTGGCTGTCGGGATACAGGCCGAAACCTGCGGACTTGCCTTCCATCATGTCTTTGGCTTTCTGGATCCGGTGTTCGGGCACCCAGACGTTGTCGATGACCAGGGTCTTGGTGCCGCTGCCTTTCATGCCGGCGGCGTACCAATCGTCACGAATCTGGTAGTCACTGCGCGGCAGCACGGCGAAGCAGTAGTCCTGGCCGCCTTCGGCGTTCTGTCGACGGCAGCCGACAATCGCCCACTCGCCATGGTCACAACCGCTGCTCCAGCCCATTTCACCGCTGAAGTGCACGCCGCCTTCGCCCTCCACCACACGACCGAATGGCGCAATACTGCTGCTGGCGGTGGCATGCGGGTTTTCGCCCCAGATCTCCTGCTGCAACTGGGCCGAAAACAACGCCAGTTGGTGGCTGTGGGTGCACAGCAAGCTCATGGCCCAGGCGGTGCTCGCGCAACTGCCGGCAAGCAAGGCGATGCAATCGGCAAACTCCGGCAGCGAGAGTTCCAGGCCACCAAAGGCCTTGGGTTGAAAAGCGCGGTGCAGGCCAATGCTTTTGAGCAAGGCCATGTTTTCATCCGGCACCTGACGCTGCTGTTCAGCCTGTGTGGCATTCGCGGCGATGATGGGCAGGAGTGGCTTGAGGTCTTCAAGGAGCGGGTTTGGCTTTTTCATGGACGGCCCTGCTTATTATTGGAAGTCCGGCGCGCGCTCCGGGTTGAGGAACGGCGCCTGATGCAGGGCCAGTATCGGTGGGGTGGCACGGCTGGAAAATGCACGTTCCACAGGCAAGATTGTACTTTTCATAGGGCTGGCAGCCACAGACATCTCGCACGGCAGGCAGAGTCAAGCCATGGCCCGGTGGCTTGGTTACCCTCGGTTTTTCCTTTGTGACCTGCCAGGAACCCGCCATGAGTGATATCCCGCTGCTGCCTCAAGTCGAAGCCTTTTTGCGTCGGCCCCATGGGCTGTTCATCGACGGCGTCAACATCCGCAGCCATTCCAGTCAGACACTGGCCGTGACCAACCCGGCCACCGGTGACGTGATCGCCCAGGTGTCCGATGCGGACCTGGCGGATATCGACGCGGCGGTGAATTCCGCCAACCGCGGCTTCCAGGTGTGGTCCCAGGCTTTACCCGCGACACGCGGCAATGTGCTGCTCAAGCTCGCCGACCTGCTGGAGCGCAATCGTGAAGAACTGGCGCAGATCGAGACCTGCCAGTCCGGCAAGATCATCCAGATTGCCCGCGCATTCGAGGTCGACCAGGCCGCGCACTTCCTGCGTTACTACGCGGGCTGGGCGACCAAGCTCAGCGGCCAGACCCTCACTCCGTCGCTGCCCTCGTTCAACGGCGAACGCTACACCGCATTCACCCTGCGTGAACCGGTGGGCGTGGTGGTGGGCATCGTGCCGTGGAATTTTTCCACCATGATCGCCATCTGGAAACTCGCCTCCGCGCTGGTAACCGGCTGCAGCATCATCATCAAGCCCAGCGAATTCACGCCGCTGACCGTTCTGCGCATCGCCGAGCTGGCCGTCGAAGCCGGGTTGCCACCGGGTGTGCTCAATGTATTGACGGGCGGCGGCCATGTCGGCAAAGGCCTGGTGGAACACCCTGGCACCCACAAAGTGTCCTTCACCGGTTCCGTGCCTACGGGCATTGCGGTCGGCCGCAGCGCCATGGGCGCCGGCCTTACCCGTGCAACCCTGGAGCTGGGGGGCAAGAATGCTGCCGGTTTCCTGCGCGATGTGGACGTGGACACGGCGGTGAACGGCATCATCGAAGCGGGCTTTTTGCACTCAGGGCAAATTTGCGCGGCGGCCGAGCGCTTCTTCGTGCACCGTTCGCAGATCGACGCGGTGCTGGACACACTCAGCCAGCGCCTTAGTCGCCTGAACATCGGCTCGCCACTGGATGAACGCACCGAATTCGGCCCCGTCACCCACCACCAGCACCAACTCAAATTGCTCGGTTACTTCAACCAGGCCCGCGCCGAAAACAACACGATCATCCATGGCGGCACCCTCATTGACCGCCCCGGCTGCTACGTCGAGCCCACGGTGATCCTCGCCAACAGCATCAACGACACCCTGCTCAACGAAGAAACCTTCGGCCCCATCGCCACCTTCCTGCCCTACGACAGCGAAGACGAACTGCTCGCGCTGATGAACAACGGCCCCTACGGCCTCAGCGCCAGCCTATGGACCAACGACCTGGGCAAGGCCTTGCGCATGGTGCCGGCCATCCAGGCCGGCACCTTGTGGGTGAACATGCACACGCTGCTCGATCCGGCGGTGCCGTTTGGGGGCAATAGGTCTTCGGGGGTTGGGCGGGAGTTCGGCAGTGCGTTTATCGAGGATTACACCGAACTCAAATCGGTGATGATTCGGTACTGAATGGAACGACCGCCTCGGCCTCGATCTCGATCAACCATTCCGGCAACGACAACCCGCTGACGATAATCCACGAAGACGGCGGCGGGTTATGTGGGAAGCGCTGGCGCAGCGCCTGCGCGATCGGCTCCTGCTGGTCACGAGCGGACTCGGCGATGTACAGCCGCAGCATGATCACATCGGAAAGGTCACCCCCGACTTCGGCCAGCACCTTGTCGATATTGTCCAGCGCCTTGGCGGCCTGCTCGGCAATGCCTCCGCCCACCGTGCGCTCGTCAGCATCCACGCCCACCTGGCCGGAAAGCATGATACGTCGCCCCTGTGGCACCTCAAGCGCCTGGCTGAAGCCGTATTGCAGGGAGTTGAATACCGTCGTGGGATTGATGACCTTTCGTTGCATGACGCTTCCTTGTTGTCGGTAGGAAAACAAGGCTAACCCAAAGGCATCGTTCAATCTGGCAGTTCAACATCCCGCAACATATCGACGGTCAGGGTTTGCTCTGCGCCACCCGCCACACCTTGTTCCCCACATCATCCGCCACCAGCAAGGCGCCCTGCTCATCCAGGGTCACGCCCACCGGCCGACCTTGCGCTTCGCCTTCGGCATTGAGAAACCCAGTGAGGAAGTCGACCGGTGCGCCCGACGGTTTGCCGTCCTTGAACGGGATAAACACCACCTTGTAGCCCGCTTGCGGATTGCGGTTCCAGGAGCCGTGCTCACCGACAAACACCCCATCGGCAAAAGCGGCCGGCATGCCGCGTGCGTCGGAGAACGTCAGGCCCAGGGGGGCGACATGGGTACCCAGGGCGTAGTCCGGCGCGATGGCCTGAGCGACTTTGTCCGGGCGCGGCGGTTGGACGCGTACATCCACGTGGCTGCCGTAATAGCTCCACGGCCAGCCGTAGAACGCGCCGTCCTGCACCGAGGTGAGGTAGTCGGGCACCAGGTCGCTGCCGATTTCATCGCGCTCGTTGACGACCGTCCACAGCTGGGTAGAACCCGGTTTCCAAGCGAGACCGTTGGGGTTGCGCAAGCCGCTGGCGAATAACCGTTTCTCGCCGCTGGCCAGGTCCAGTTCCCAGATAGCCGCACGACCCTCCTCTGCGTCGAGGCCGTTTTCGCCGACATTGCTGTTAGATCCAACCGTCACATACAGCCGGGTGCCCTCGGGATTGGCCAGCAGGTTTTTGGTCCAGTGATGGTTAATGCCCGCCGGCAGGTCGGTGACCTTCACCGGAGTTGCGTCGATGTGAGTCTGGCCCGGGGTGTAGGGCACCTTGACCACCGCGTCGGCGTTGGCGATGTACAAATCGTTGCCCACCAGCGCCATGCCGAAAGGTGACATCAGGCCAGTCAGGAATTCGGTGCGTACCTCCGCATGCCCATCGTGATCGGCATCGCGTAGCAACGTGATGCGATTCGCGCTGGGTGCATCGGCGCCGATGCGGCCCATCACCACACCCATTGCCGTGCGGCGTGCCCAGGCGATCAAGCCGGTGCCGCCGTCGGTGGCACCTTCGGGCATGGGCGGGTGGTTGCTTTCGGCGACCAGCACATCGCCGTTAGGCAAGGTGTAGACCCACCGCGGGTGGTCGAGATTGTCGGCCAGGGCCGTGACGGTGAAACCCTGAGGCGCGTTGGGTTGCACACCCTCAGACCAGCCCACGGCCTTGGAGACCTTGAGCGTAGGGATCAAAGAAGTGCTGGGCTCGGGCAGTTGCGGCGCAGGCCCGACACCCGCCTGGAAAGGCAGTCTGGAGGCTTCGCCACAAGCGCTGAGGACAGCGGCAGCGGCAATCAGGAGCGCAAGGCGGCTCGGTACATTCATGGTTGGAACCTCGAGGCAGAAACGTGAGGGAGTATTGCCTCAAAAAGCACGGGTCACCACCGGGCATGGCGCAATTGAATGTTAACCGGGGGGCACGAATGGTATAGAAGGCCCTTTTTATCGGACCGTTCCTGCATAACTTTCGGGTTGCGTCCGATGAACCTCGCCGCTAACCTTCGCGGGTCGCTGCAAATTCAGCGAATGGGTGTGGTAGCCCAGTTCTTTCATAGACCCCAAAACGCTCATGGGCGTTTTTTTGTGCGGGCTGCTTTGTGGCGGCTGTGCATGGGAGGCTTCGGCCTGCCGGGTTTCTATGACCGGTCTACCACCCCGTGTACAGTCGCCTCCTTACTTCGTGTGGTAGCGAAATGGAGGTGCTCATTCATAGGCGTTTCACCCTGACAAAAGTCACCCCCAATCCCCCGCCATCCACCTCGGATGACAATCCGCAACTTCCTCCCGATGTCATTTTCACCGTCCGTCCCGGACTCGGTACCGAAGCCGCCTTGAGCAATGCCAGCGAGATGCTTGAGTCAGCAGCTGTCTGCGCCTATGACTGTGCCGAACACCTTGATGGGCCAAGCCTGAAAAAGGTGCTGGCGGTGGTGCAGATAGTCGAGATTGCGCAGTTGTTGGTCGATGAAGCGCTGAACCGGGAATGCCCGGTAGCCTGATCAAACACGTAATTCCATCATAAAAAGCAATCCCTGTGGCGAGAAAGCTTGCCCCCGCTGACTGTGCAGCAGTCCCAGTCTGTTCAAACATAGAACTGGGGCCGCTTCGCGACCCTACGGGAGCAAGCTCCCTCGCCACAGTTACAGTGTTTGTCTTAACTGACTGGCATAAGGGCTTGCCCCCGATAGCAGTGCGGCGATCCGACAAGCCAGCTCCCATACAGACGACCCCCTGCGTCTGAAATGCTGCGCTCGGCATCAGGCCTTCACTGCTATCATCAAACCACTACTGAAGAAATGGACGTCGCTATGCGCCTGATAACAGCTCCCGCTTGTTTACTGGCCGCCTTAACCCTGGCTGGCTGCAGCATCAAGCAAACCGTCACGCCGGTTGCCTTCAGCGGCGCCCAGGCGCCTGAGATCTGCATGATCCCCGCCGAAGGCTTGCGTGCCGGGTTCAATGCCACCTACACCGCGCAGTTGCGCAGCAAAGGGTTCCAGACTCGTGAGCTGCGGCCCGGCACCCCACCGGCCAGTTGCGCCCTGTCGACGACCTACATTGGTCAATGGAGCTGGGACCTGGCGCTTTACATGAGCTATGCCGATATCCAGGTGTTTGAAAATGGCCGCCAGGTGGGCAAGGCGCTGTATGACTCGACTTCGGGTGGCGCTCGAATGGGCAAGTTTATCGATGCACAAAGCAAGATCATCGAGATGACCAACCAGTTGTTCCCGAATGCCTCCTATGGTCCGGGCCTGGCTACCAACTCCCCATCGCCAGACTGAACGGCGAAAACTCCGCGAACTGCCACCGCAACGCCAACGCCGCTGGGCGGCGCACCACGTGTTCCACTGTCACCGTCCACAGCCGCTGGGCGCTTTCGAACAGCGCCACTTCCGGGCCGTCGAGAATCAACGAGGTCCGTCCAGCCACTTGCAGTACATCCCCCGACTCAAAGTCGATGAACAACAAACCCGCCACCGGGTTGGCTTGCAGGTTGCCCAGGGTGGCAAAGAACAGGTTGCCGGCGAAGTCGGGGATGGTCAGCACGTTGCCCTCGACCCGCACAAAACCTGAGTTACCGCCCCGATGAGAAACGTCCACCGAACGTTGGCCATCGACCTCGACGTAACTGGCGACGAAAAGCGTGTCGACGTTGCGGATCAGGGTTTGCGCGGCATCGTCCAGGTCGTTGAAGCGTTCGACCACCGTTCCGGGTCTGCGGGCGATGCTGTCGACCGGGCGCAGTTGGATGTACTTGGGGCAGTTGCCGAAGGTATGCACCACGTCGACCGAAAAACCTTCGTGATCGAATGCACCGATTCGGCCGTTCATGCGATTGCGGCGCCGAGTGTTGAGGTCGATGCCCAGCAGGCCGACGGCTGCTCCCGTACGCAAGGCGTTGCGGGCCGGGTCAGTCGCGGACGGCAGGCTGTCGATCTGCAGGGTCTGCGGATCCGGCGAGTGGGCAAAGCCTGGCGCGCCCTCAATCATCGTCGCCCAAGGGATGCCCTGCTCGTCCACCGCACCCAGTATCAGGTACGGCAATAAAGGGTAGAAATCCCGGTGCTGTTCCGGCAGGTGATCGCGGATCACTTTGGGCCCGACCACGGCCATACGGTCGGCCACGCCCACCGCTGCTTGTATGTGCCGTTCACCGGCATGCCAGGGGGATTGTTCGATCAGGTTCATGGCGAGCACCTCATGTTGGATGTGTCGATGCTGCGCCCTGTCAGCCGGCGTGAGAATCACCACGCCAGGCAATCCACTGTTACGCCAGCTGAAATGCCGGGTAGTCGCGCAACGCCGTCACACAGTGGTCGACAAAACTGCGCACGCGCATCGGTGCGTTGCGGCCTTCGCGGTACACCACCTGCACCGGCAGGGGCGGCGGCTCAAAGTCCGGCAATACCCTACGCAGCTGCCCGGTCTGCAGGTGGTCGTGCACCGGATAACTCAAGCAGCGAATCAACCCCGCGCCATGCACCGCCGCATTGATCGCGCCCTGCACCGTGGCGCAGCCGAGTCGGGCGCGGGCCTTGAGTTGATAGCCCGGAAAATCCCAATGCACCTGATCGGTGCTGGCGATCAGTCGATGCTGCTTGAGGTCATCCGGGCGTTGAGGCTCACCGTGAACAGCAAGATAGTCGGGGCTGGCGCAGAGGATAGGCCGCACGTGCCCCAGCGGTCGGGCAATCAATGACGAATCGGGCAGTTCTCCGACGAGGATGGCGACGTCGAGCCCTTCTTCGTGCAGGTTCGGGTAATAGTCGTGGTAGCTGACGACCAGGTTCACCTCGGGATAGCGGTCCAAGTAGTCGGCCAAGACCGGCGCCATCACATAGCGGCTGAACAGGAACGGCAAAAACACCCGCAGATTGCCTTGGGCCTGCACATGCAGCCCCTTGGCGGAGGCTTCGGCGGCGTCCACCGCGGCGAGCAGGCGCACGCAGTCCGCCAGGTAGGCGCTGCCGGCGTCGGTGAGGCTCACGCCACGCGTGCTGCGCGCCAGCAACGGCACGCGCAAACGCGCCTCCAGGCGGGCAATCGCGCGTACCAGGGTCGGGCCGGAGACCTTCGCGTCACGCGCCGCCGAGGCCAGGCTAGGCTGCCCGGCCAGCGCGGCGAACAACTGCATATCGCGATAACGCTCCATCAGCTGCGCCGCTTGATTGCCGGGTTCAGCGCGGCGTCCTGGCCCAGGCGGTGGGTGAGAAAGTCGACAAAGGTGTTGATCTTGGCCGGCACCCGGCCGCTTTTCTGGAACACCACCTGGATCGGCAACGGCGCCGACTCATAGGCTTCAAGGACAATCTCCAACTCACCCGCCGCCACCGCCGCTGCGACTTGATAGGACAGCACACGCGTCATGCCCCAGCCCAACCGCGCCAGGTTGATCGCGGCATTGTTCGCCGTGACCACCAGACGTGGCTCGATGGACACGGTCAAGGGTTGGCCGCCGTCGACGAACTCCCAGCCACTCACCAACCGGCTGGACGACGACGTGGCGATCTTGGCTTCACGCAACTGCGACGGATGCGTAGGCCGCCCGTGCTGTTCGAGATAGGCCGGCGATGCACACACCACTCGGCGCACTTCACCGACCTTGATCGCCTGCTGCCCCGGCTCATGCAAGTGACCGATACGCACCGCCACATCCACACCTTCGTCGGTCATGTTGACCACGCGATCGACCAGCAAGGCGTTGATATTCACCAGCGGGAACCGGTCCAGGTACTCCCCCAGCACCGGTGCCACATACAGCTCGCCAAACAGCACCGGCGCGGTCACCGTCAAATGGCCGCAAGGAATGGAATAACTGCCCGCCGCAGCTTCCTCGGCTTCATCGAGCTCCGCCAGGATACGCCGGCAATCTTCCAGGTAACGCTGGCCGGCTTCGGTGAGGTGCAAGCTGCGTGTGGTACGCGCCAGCAATTGGGTGCCGATGCGTTGCTCCATGGCGGCGATGGCCCGGGTCACACTGGGCGGCGAGGTTTTCAGGCGGCGCGCCGCAGCGGCGAAGCCCTCCTCCTCGGCCACGGCCAGGAACACCTGCATCTCATGAAATCGGTCCATCGGCACGCCTCTAGAAAGTTATTGCGACTGCAAGCCCACCGCCGTTCGCGGCATGCCCACGAACCCCGGCAACGCCTCGATGCTGGCGAGCCAGGCGCGCACTTGAGGGTAGTCGGCCAGCGAAACATTGCCTTCCGGCGCGTGAGCGGTGTAGGTGTAGAACGCCACATCGGCAATAGTGGGTTGCTCGCCGACCAGGAAACGGCTCTGGCTCAATTGCGCCTCCACCAGTTTCAGCAACGCATGGGAACGGGCAATGGCGACGGCGGTGTCGACCTCGGCACCAAACACCGTGGCCAGTCGTGCAGACGCAGGCCCGGCGTGCAACTGGCCGGCAGCGGCCGAGAGCCAGCGCTGCACGCGAGCCTGCCCCACCGGGTCGCTCGGCAGCCATTGACCGTTGCCATAGGTGTTCGCCAGGTAAACCAGGATCGCATTGGAGTCCGCCAGCACAACACCGTTGTCATCGATGGCCGGCACCTGGCCGAACGGGTTGATGGAGGCAATGAACTCGGGGGCTTTGTGAGCGCCTTGCTTGAGGTCAACCTGCACAAACTCCGTAGGCAGGCCGAGCAGCGACAGCATCAGCTCGACCCGGTGTGAGTGGCCGGACAACGGGAAACCGTAGAATTTGATCATGAAAGGCTCCAACAGAGTGAGGTATCGACGCCCCGCATGTTCCGCCGCTGCCCCGGCCGTTGGAATCACCAGGATTTACAATCCAGCATTTCATCCGGTGAAACAATCACTCGTCGAATAATACCCACGATCAGGTTGAACACGGTGGTCATCACCACGCTGTCCAACGCGATCCAGGCCAAGACCTCGATCAGGCACGTTCTTGCAGCCGATCACGCAAAAACCGATGGCTCACCGAAAACAACCGCCGATACGTGAGCAGCACCGCCCCCACCGTGCCCAACGCCGACGATGCGGCAATCAGAAACATGATCACGATCTGATACCGCACCGCGTCCACCGGACTCTCCCCCGCCAGTACCTGCCCCGTCATCATGCCGGGCAGGCTGACGATGCCCACCACCGTCATCTGGTTCAGCGTCGGGATCATACCGGCGCGCACCGCCTGGCGGATGGCTTCCTGCGCCGCTTCCCAGCGCGAGCCGCCAAGGGCCAGGATCATTTCGATGGTGTTGCGGCCCGACGTCAGCTCCTGGGTCATGCGCTCTATCCCCAGCGACACGCCAGTCAGGGTGTTGCCCAGAATCATGCCAAGGATCGGGATCGCATACTGCGGCTCGTACCACGGATGGATGCGAATCACCGCAAACAAGCCCACCGCCGTCACCAGCCACGAACTGCCCCACACCGACAGGATGCTGTCCACGCGCTGCCCCCGATACGTGCGCCGCCCGCGCCCCGCCGCCGAGATACCGGCAATCAGCGTCATGGCGCACATCAGCGGCAGCACCACGTACCAATAGGCAAACTCGAACACCCAGCCCAGCAGATAACCGATGGCCAGCAGTTGCACCACGGTGCGCACAGCCGCCCAGAACAACTGACGCTCCAGGCCCAGGCGCAACAGCAGGGAGAGCGCGCCGTTGATCAGGATCAGCGAGGCGGCGATGCCCATGTCCAGCGCGGTAAGGTTCTGATAGTTCATGGCTGGGCCACTCCACTCAATACACCGGCACTCATCTGCAAATGGATGTCGCTCATGCGCCGGGCCTGTTCGAGGTCGTGGGAGACCCAGACACAGGCGCGGGAGCGATCCACGGCAAACCAGGCGTCGATCAGCGCTTCCACTTCGCGGGAAGACGTGGGGTCGAGGGCGGCGGTGGGCTCGTCGAGCAACAGCACTTCGGGGTTGAGCTGCAGGGTGCGGATCAGCGAAACCACCTGGGACTCACCGCCCGACAGGTCGGCGGCGCGCTTGGCCAGAAAATCCGGAGTCTTACCCGCGTGGCCCAACAGCGTGGTCACCGTCGCCAGGTCAAAGCGGCGTTTGCGCGACGTCTTCAGGCTGAACGGGAAGCGCAGGTTGTCTTCCACTGTGCCGTCGAGCAGCGCCGGGCGTTGCGACAGGTAGCTGATGTGGCAGCGGTAGTGAGGAATCTGCGCGTTGTTAATCGGCTGGCCGTTCCACAGGATCTGCCCGGAGCTGGGCGCGTCCAGCAGGGCGAGTGCGCGCAGGAACACGCTTTTGCCCGAGCCGGATGAGCCGGTGATCGACACGCGATCGGTGGCATTCAAGGTGAAATCGGTGGGCTGGAGCAAGGCCACGTGGCGGCGCTCGTCCATGCGCGTAAGGGCGCGGGTTTCGATCAGTGCGCTCATGGACGCGGTGTTCCTCTCAATCTGGATGGTGCAATGGTGAAGCACACTCGTCGGGATTTCATGCAAAACATTCAAACTCATGTGCACGAGCAGAAGCGCGCAGTTGGCCTGGGCAAGGCCCATTGTGCTCGCTAGACTCGCAGTCCTATAAAAAGGAACCCTCATGGACGAACAGAAAGTATCCAATACCCCCGCTTCCCGCTTGAGCGCAGCGTGGTTATGGCGACTGCTAAAGCGTCAAAGCCTGCCGATCATGCTGCTGCTGTTTGCGCTGTTTTACTCAAACGGCTACGCCTATCTGGAGACTTATAACAAGGTGCTCGGCGTGCCCGTTAACCGTCTCGGCTACGACACTTATCACTACGTGGTGTACGGCGGAAACCACATTCTGGTCAAACTGGCGGCCTTGCTTATCTTCACCGCAGCGGTCCTGGTTTTCGCCTGCCTGATGTACTTCACCGAAAATCCTGACCGTGTTTTACCCACTCGGGAATTGGGGATCCACACACGTCGCTATCGAATGCTGCGCAGGCTAGAGAAGAGCTACAGGAAAGCCACGACGCCGATATCCGGCGCACTGCTGATCAGCCTGCTGGCATTTTTCGCCTGGATCATCTGGTCGCTGGCGTACGCGCAGTCGATGGCACATGGCAAGCTGAGAGCCTACGAAGAGATTCGTGATTGCAAGCCATCAATCCTCCAGCTCAACAACCTCGATGTGGTCACGGCCTGTATCGTCGGCGAAAGTGACGATATGTTGTATCTGGTGGAAAAACACAGGGAGGGCGGCGAAATCCAGTTTCAGAAACGCCGAGTTCCCAAAGACAGTGTTCGCTCAACCACAGGTCCCACCACGGTGCTGAAAAAACCCGACTGACCTCTGTGGGAGCCGGATACAAGAGACTGATTTGCAATCAAGCGCGGCACTGCCTATATTTCCCGCCTGGCGCTCTCTACGCCACCTTCCGCGGAAAGGGCTGCGCCCAAGACCCTGCAACACCCTCTTTTTTTACGACTCCCAACCTTGAAGCGGAAAAGGTTTGTGCAAGGAGATCGTATGTCCCATCCATTCAACACCGATGGCCGCCTCAACCTTGAGCAGCAGCGCAAGCGCGCCAAGGAACTGCTGCCACACCTGAAAACCCAGGACCCGAACGCTACCTTGTCCGTGGCCCAGTGGACGATCGCCAAGCAGCTGGGTTTCAGCAGTTGGCCCAAGCTCAAGGCCCATGTCGACGCCATCGACTTCGCCGCCCGCCACCCCGACTTTGCCGCCAGTGATGAAGCCCGCACCACCCACTGGCGCTGCGGCAATGACATTGCCCACACCCTCCAGCTGGCGGGGTTCAAAGGGCAGTTCCGGATGCTCGCCGACCCGCTGTGCATGGGACCGGTCCGCGACTTGCCCAGCCAAGACTTCCGCGCCATGCGCAGTGCATTTATCAGCCAGGCCTTTTCCATCGATGAAGCAGACGCAGCGCGTCGCGTAGACGTTGAATACGACCATCTCGACGCATTGGCCAGCGCCGATCACAGCGTGCTGTGGTGCGAAGCGGATGCCTATGACCAATTGTTCCTGGTCCGTGCGCTTGCCGGCCTCGAACAAGCACCGCGTAAGTTGGAACTGATCGAGGTAGACCACATTCCCGGCGTGCAACGCTTCATCGGCATCGGCCAACTGGCGCCGGATGTGCTGGCGTGGCTGTGGCCGCAACGGCGTCTGATCGATAATGATGCCGTGCAATTGGCCAAACGGGCCTGGTCGGCGTACTGCGATAGCTCGCCAGTCAAATGGGCGCAATTGGCCCATGACAGCCATCCCGCCTTACCGTTGCTCGCCCCGGCGCTGTTGCGTCAATTGCAGGAGTTGCCTGGGATGCGCGATGGCCTGTCGCTGACCGAGCGATTGGCCCTGACGTACCTTGCTGAAGCTGGGCCAACCCCCTTCGGTCGGGTGTTTGCCGAGCTGATGGCCAAGCGTGAACCGCTGCCGTTTCTGGGGGACATGATGTTTCATGCGCTCTTGCGGCCGCTGATCGATGGCGACAACCCTTTGCTCCTAGAAGCAGAAGCCCAAAAAGCATGGTCGCAAAGAGGGTTGACGCTGACGGCATTGGGCCAAGACGTGCTCAAAGGCCGAGCCTATTGGCCCGACCATTGCTCCCATGAACGCTGGGTCGGTGGAACGTGCATCCAACCCGGCCAACCTCACTGGACGATTGATGAGGATAACCAACCCGTCTTTCAGCGCAGGGCTATCAGGTAGGCTTCTTCAGCCGAGAACCCCTCCATGATGAGGTCGATGATAGCCTCTCTGTATTCACTGACCTTCACCGGCAGGGTCGCCTTGTTCGTCTGGTAATAAGCCGCCATACACTGGATAGCTTGCGGCTTTTTGACCTTTTGGCGAGGTTTCACTGCCTGCGTGGTCACACTGACGAAACCATCGAAGTCCGCTGTCGCGACGCTCCAGTCAAACTCAAAGACCTGCTTACGCGCAGTCACCGGATCGAAGTGTCGAGTAAAAAAACTGCCACACTCCCCCGAGCTTTTACTGATCACCAACGACGTCAGGTCTGGCAGCCCTCGCTCATTGGTGAACAGCCTGACCACGTCCAGCCGCCGCCCGGTGGAAACGGGAATAGCATTTTGAACGACCGGATGGTCAGGGTTCTCACACTGGGCACGATCGACCAGTTCGGAGTACGTCAGGCAATGTTTGTGCTTGGCCAGATCAACCAGAATTGGGTAATAGACGGACGCCAACTGGACGTCGATAAGGGTGATGTTTTCGTAAAGACCTTGCTGTGCGTTCATGATGTTCCTGACCAGCGCATGATTTCCTTGAGTGGGATAACATCCCACACTTCGCACCACATGGCTAATAGCCACCTATTCTTATCAAGGAAGATTTGTGACCCTTCGAACAGCAGCTGACCTGTGGAACAGCCTAAACTCAGCGGACCGCCTGGCGCCCAGGAGCCATGACAGACAGTTCGTCGCAGACCTGCGCGCGGCGTTGCAGATTGCGCCATCTCAAGACATTGGCGCCTATCTGAAACGTCACACCGTCGATGCCACGTCTTTCCTCATCGCGGTACTGAATGCCTTGCAGCCTTTCGGCATGATGCTCAACGACATCTATGAGATGTTCGCCGAGGGCGGTGTGTCCCAGAGCAATGAGCGACTGCTGATCGAGTTCGATTTTGGTCAGGGCGACAAAGTGCCCTTCGACGTCGATGCGTTTCGTCGCGCCCGCGCGATAATGGAAAACCTCAGCCACGCAGTTGCCCAGCGCGCCTATTGTGCAGAGGACTTGAGGCTCATCAGCAACGGCGTGTTCCGTGCGTTGAGAGAAACGCCGGGGGTGGACACTACCAGGCCCCCTTCTCTCGTGGATATGGCTGCAAAAAGCTGGATTGATAGCCACGAATGGCCTTATCAAACGCCTGTGCCGCTGCCCGATGGTGCGCCCAATGACTCACTGACCCAGGCACTTGCACCACTGGCGACCCTGATCCAGCAGCTGTGCCAACGTACAAGCCGCTATACCAGCCAGAATGACCTGCGCAGCGCCCGCCGTGATGACGAGCCATGCCCATCAGAGAGAGCGCCCATCCATCAATGGAGTGAATCCCAGTTAGCGCACGCTCAGGACGATCACATCGCGCGCTATCACCTCTTACGCGGACTTTGGTATTGCCAACAGCTTGTCCCCCTGTCACACAGGGACAATTTCGCAGAAAAAATTGAAGCACTCACCAATGCCCATTCGCAGTTCGTCCCGCCCCAACCCTTGTCACGTGAGCTGGAAGACCTGCTGGACCTGCCCATCTGGAAACAACGTTCACAGCTCTATTCGGTGTGGCTTATTACGCTGCTGAAGCGCGAACTCAAACAGTCGGGTGAACGTTTTCAACTGATGGCCGAAGACAACGGCCTCACATTCGCCTTCAGGCCTACTCTTATTGCCAAGCTGCATGTCGGCAACGATGTGCTCGAGCTGATGGCGGAGCTTCGCGTCGCCTCCAAAGACATTAAGTTGGCAGGTGCAGGCCGTAGCCAGAACATTCA
Organism: Pseudomonas sp. H3_E07; assembly: GCF_054668895.1. NCBI lineage: Bacteria > Pseudomonadati > Pseudomonadota > Gammaproteobacteria > Pseudomonadales > Pseudomonadaceae > Pseudomonas > Pseudomonas sp. H3_E07. Next base: position 4,892,356 of record NZ_CP162795.1, on the reverse strand, counting down.
ACCTGACTATTCGCTCCTGCAGCGCCTGCCGGATAAAACCGAAAAAGTTGTCTATGTGCTGGAAGCAAAGCAGTACGCGCGCGCCAACACTCGAAACTTCAATGAAGCCCTGCGCGACTACGCAAAGATCAACACACACGCCCTTGTAGCCCTCGCAAACTACGGACCGGTGCCCGCCAGTCAGCCGAAAAAGCTGGTGGACCTGTGCGCGCAGAATGGCGATGAAAACGTGAGTGAGCGTTGCCAGGCATTTGCAGGCGTCACCCCCATCAACGCGATGTCAACGCACCTATTGCGCCAGCATTTTCGTCGTGCACTCACAGAGTACGCGTTACCTCTGCCCCGCCTGATTGTCGACTTGTCGAGTTCAATGGGTGGAGTGCTGAATACTCAAGCCTTGGATAGCTGGCCAACCACTGCCGAGCGCATTGCTGATTCGGGCATGGGGCTCATACTTAACCAGCACTACCCGGAACCCGTGAGTCCCGGCCAGCCAACGCGTAACGCCATGCTGTCGCTGTTCGAAAAAACCGTCAACGGACCCAAGGGGGTCTACGACATCACCCAAAAAGAACGTGGCCTGTTGATGCTGTTTACGGACAGCGGTGGATTTCATGAAGAACGCAATTATCACGACAAGCTGGCGGGCATCATCATTCTGCAACCGGACGGCTCAATGGAGCTGCGGATGAGGAAATCTACGGAGAGTCTGCTGCGACGGGCAATACCCGCTCTGATCGCTTGCACACGTGCTGGTGAATCCTATTGAGCGTTTGCCACAAAGCCGCTCGGGGCCGTATGGTGCGGCATCCATCAAACTCTACGCCTGCCACGCGGCGCGCCTTTTCCAAGGTTGATTATTTCAATGCGCAACCTGATCTTCGTCAGCCTCTGCCTGTTGGCCGGCTGCCAACAAACGCCACCCGCCAACGACCAGCTCGACGCCGTGCTCTGGACCCAGACCTCCATCGAGCATGAGCTGATCTACCGCCAGCTCTTTGCCAATGCCACCCGCCAACTCGACGTGGCCCTGGCTGATCCCACCTGGGACGCCCTGCCCTTACCACCGCGCAACCTGACGGGCTTGCCGCCGGCCGTGGTGGTGGATATCGACGAAACCCTGCTGGACAACGTGCCGCTCAACGCGCGGGATGTGGTCAATAACCAGGTCTACTCCTACGACCGCTGGAACACCTGGGTCGACCAGGCCAAGGCCCAGGCGTTGCCTGGCGCAGTCGCCTTCCTGCAAGCGGCCCAGCAAAAAGGCATCGCGGTCTACTACCTGACCAACCGCGAACACAGCCAGGTCACCGCCACGGTGAAAAACCTGCGCCTGCGCGGCTTTCCGGTGGAAAGCGACGAACACGTCCTCGCCGCCAGCACACCTACCGGCCATTGCGAAAGCGCCGGCTATGGCAAGAACTGCCGCCGCCAATGGGTCGCTGCCCATGCTCGGGTGTTGTTGATGGCGGGTGATTCCCTTGGGGATTTCGTCCAGGCCGAGCACAACACCGTCGCGGATCAACGCAAGGCCGTGGCGCCCTATGTGAACTGGCTGGGGCAACGCTGGTTTCTGCTGCCCAACCCGACCTATGGCAACTGGTACAGCGCGCCGTATGGGGATGATGAGAAGTTACCGTTTGAGCAAAAGCGCACGCTCAAGCAGCAGGCGTTGCAGTTGCAGGAATAGCCCGCGCGACTGAACGGGCCTGGGATGCTGCCGTATACCGATTCCTCAGCGACGTGCGCTGACTGCCGAAGCGTCATTGGACACGATCACTTCCACACGGCGGTTCAACTGGCGTGACTGCGCGCTCTGGTTATCGGCGACCGGGAATTGCTTGCCGTAGCCGATTACCGCAATACGCTCGATCCCCACGCCAAGCCGTTGCAGGCCACGGGCGACTGCTTGGGCACGTCGCTCGGACAGGCTCTGGTTGTAGGCATCGCCACCGACGCTGTCAGTGAACCCCTCTACGCGCACCTGACGCTCCGGGTTCTGCACCAGAAAGTTCGCCAACCCCTGGAAGTCCCGTTGGCTGCCCGCTTTCAAATCGGCCTTGCCGGTATCGAACAGCACGTCACCAAAGGTGATGACCTGACCACGCTCGGTCGGCTGGGCTTTCATCGCCTGCAACGCCTTGAGCTGCGCGGTGCGCACGTCGAGTTGCACCTGGGTGCGGTCGACCGCGATGTTGTCGAGCTGGGCGTCGGTTTTGCGGCCGACGATGGTCTGCTCGGCCAGGGCGATTTTTTGCGTGGCAAGGTAGGCGAGCTGGTCGATCTGGGGGTCGGTACGGTCGTGCAGGGACACTTGGTTGGCGCGGTCCAGCGCGTTGGAAGCGATACGGGTTTCAACCGCCGCCAGGGTGTTGGACTCCGGCTTCTCCTGCAGGCTGGAGAACAGGCTGCGCGCTTGCAGCAATTGCGGGTTTTCCGGCGGCGTGGCGCAACCGGCAAACACTAGACTCAGGGCCGAAAGAACAGGAATGAAAAAAAGGGCACGCATGGCAAGATCCTCAGTGGGTAGTCGCGGGGGCGTTGAGCATTTCCTGCTTGAGCACCTGGATGCCCTCTCGCGCCTGCTTCAAGACTTGTTGTTTACGCACGGCATTAGCCTTGGCTTCGGCGAGGCTGGCATCGGCTTCGATCTGATCGGCCAGTGCGTCGACCTCGACGTACTTCATTTCACCGATGGCCTGGTCCATACGTGCCAGTTTGTCCTGGGCCGTTTTCATTTCCAGTGGCGCGAACTGGGTCGCTTGCGCTGCCAAGGCACGCCCTACCGCATCACGGGCCAGGGAGATCTTTACCGCTGGTGGCTGCGGCGTGGCACAACCTGCCAGTACACCGGCGGCGATCACGGCCCAGGCCGAGCGGCGCAGGCGTTTGCTCACACTGGTCATCTTCATGTGTTGACTCCTAAGCATGTTCTTACGGCTGCGGGGCGATGGGAACAGCCCTTGCCGTCTCGCTTGTGTTCAAGCGATCGCGCCATCCTAGGAGGAAAAATGCAGACTAGAAGAATGAAAAATCCTGGCTGGTTGTAGGATTTTTCTCAGAAAAACAACCACCACCAAGTGTAGTATTTGTTCACTTAATCAATAAGTTGTCCGCCGACGGACACAATAAGGCATATGGAAATGAAAAGAGTGTTGATCGCTGCGTTCGGCATCTTGTCGCTGACCCAAACATCGCTGGCGTTCGCCGATAACGCCAACGGAAAAAATCTCTATATGCAGCGATGCGCCATGTGCCACGGCGCGGATATCAAGGGAACAGGGCCGTTGGCCAACAAAAGCAACCCGCCTACACCAGACCTGACCACCGCTGCCTTTAAAAAACGCCTGAATGATTATCCGGGCGTTATCGTCTCTTCGATCATACTTCGCCCCAATGGCGACTTGATCCCAAGAACGTTGCGAGAGAACGGCGTAAAACTACCGCCGTTCGCTTGGAGGGTTAACGACTTCCGCGATTTGAATCAGTACATGAGCGGTGTGATTGCCAAGCATCAATGATGGGCGGTCAATCGATCACGCGGTCCTGATCGCCCAGGTCCAGGCCTTGCTGGCGCAAGCCGTGTTGGGGCGAGAAGCGTTTTTGCTTACTGTTGGCGCTTCCAAAAGTGACCCGCTGCAACAGCGGGACCCTAAGCTGCCGTTACCGAAGAAACGGATAGGTACACCTATTTATCCAGCCGCAACAGTTGCATCTGCTGCCGATAATCATCCGTCACCTGCCGAGCCTGCCCGCTGCTGGTAATCACCTTAGGCGTAATCAGCACAATCAACTCCGTCCGATCCTTCGACTTGCTGGTACTGCCGAACAACCACCGCAACCCCGGAATCTTCCCCAGATACGGTACCGCACTCACACTCTCCTGGTTGTCCTGCTTGATCAACCCCCCCAGCAACACCGTCTGCCCACTCTGCACCGCCACCTGCGTCGACACCGAACGCGTGGAAATACGTGGATTCACCGGCGTGTCGCTATTCGTACTCTGATTCTCAGCATCACTGACCTGCTGCTGAATATCCATGTACACCAACCCACCCGGATTGATCCGCGGCACCACATCCAGAATCACCCCCGTCTGCACATACTCGACACTGCTCAAGGTGGTATCCGCATCCCCCGTGTTCACCGTGGTCTGGTTGATGGGAATGTTGTCCCCCACTTGAATCTGCGCCGGCTGGTTGTTCATCACCACCAGCGACGGTGCCGACAGTACCTGGGTGCGGCCATTGGTTTCCAACGCATGCAACGCCACCTGCAAATTCGAACTGACAAACGAATAGAACAACGAATCCGTTGCCCCCAACCCCGCCCCACCCCCGCCCAGCGCGCCCTGGCTGCCAGAGGCATTGGCCACGGTGGTGCTGGAGGAATTCCCCGCCAGGCGCCCCAGGTACCACTGCACGCCCAGGTCCAGTTCACCAGTGAGCTTGACCTCAAGGATGCGCGTCTCGATCTGCACTTGCAGCGGCGGGTTGTCGAGGCGTTTGATCGCCGCTTCGATCTCTTTCCACTGTGCCGGTCGGGTGCGCACCAGCAGCTGGTTGCTGCTCTTTTGCGCGGTGATGCGGGTGCCGGCTTCGAGCGCGCTGGTGGGGGCGACTTCCTTTTCTTGCGGCTCCGACTCTTCGGCCGCAGGCGGGTTGTTCTGCAAGCCGCCGGAATTGAGCGACGACAGGGTGGTCGTGCGCAGACCCGGCGCGACCTTGGCCGGTGTGTCGTCCTTGATTGCGCCGGTGCCGTAGATCTGCCGCAGGTACTTGGCCAGGTCGGCGGCCTTCATGTTGCGCACGTCGTAAACGTACATCTGCGGCTCGTTACCGCCGCCTTCGTCGATGGTGCGAATCCAGTCGCCCACTTCGCTGAGGTACTGCGGCTGGGAAGAAATCGCCACCACCGAGTTGGTCCGTTCAATCGGCAAAAAGCGCAGCATGCCGGCCAGGGGCATGCCGCTGTCAGGGCCGAACATGCTTTGCAGTTGGGGCATCAACTCGGCCACGGAAGCCCGTTGCAGACCGAAGACGCCCACCGACATGCCCTTGAGCCAGTCCACGTCGAAGGTGTCGATGGTGTCCTGGTAGTTAGCCAACTCGTCCGGGGTACCCGCCAGGCTCAGCACGTTGCGCGCCGGGTCCACCAGCAAGAACGCGTTCTCGCGGGCGAAGGGCTTGAGCAGTTTTTGCATCTCGGTGGCGGAGATGTAGCGCAACGCAAACAACCGCGCCGACAGGCCGCTGGACGGTTGCGCCACGTTCATCTGCGGTACCAGTTTGCCGGCCACCGCCTGGTTGGCGGGCAGGATCACGTAGCGATCGCCCTGCTTGATCATCGCGTTGTCGGTCCAGGACAGCAGGGTTTCAAGGATCGACAGAGCCTGTTGTTTGTCCACCGGTTTGGAGGTGGAAAAGCTGACGTTGCCCTTCACGCCCTGGGCGATGCTGTAGTTTTCGTGCAGCAGGTCGCCCATCACGCTGTTGATCACCGCTTCGATGGGCTGGTCGGCAAAGTTGAAGACGATATCGCCCCCCTTCTCTTTCGCCACCGGCTGCGCTGCCGGCGCGCGCACGAACTGTTGGTTGCCACGGATCAGTTGGCGCTGCGCTGGCGGTTGCACCGACGGCGGCGGAGTTTCCGCTGCGGCCTGCTCGGTCGGCGGGCGTTGCGAGCCCGTGCCCTGCATGGCTTCGTGCAGCAGATCGTCATCCGGTTCCAGACGGTCGGGAAAAGATCCACAGCCGCCCAGGACAAGGGCGGTGGCCAGGCAAAACGTTGAGGTGCGCATGTCGATCAAGGGAGAGGCTCGCGGGGCAAAGTAATGGGGGGCCTGCTGGACGGCGGCGGCAGGCGCTTGGCGTAGAGGCTCAAGGTTTGCGTGCGGCCGTCCAGGCTGAATCGGGCGTATTGCGGGGTGAGGTGGTCCAGGCGCCAGCCGTTGGGCAGGGCCTGGCCGAGACGGACCGTCAGGGCGCGGCCGTCGGCCTGTTTGAGCATGGCCATTTGCAGGTTGCCGGTGATCATGATGCCGCTGAGGGTCAGGTTGGCCAGGCTGGCGCCTTGGGCTTTGCCCACGACGCGATCCGGGCTGCGGTCCGGGCTGAACAGCGGCGTTTGCCAAGTGGCGGCGAGGTTTTCCAGCGGGACACTCGGCGCGACCTGGACCTGAGCGGTAGGATGGGCGCGCGTGGGCGCTTCAGGCAGCCACTGCGGTTCATCGCCGATACTGCTGAGAATCACCGCCATCAACACGCCCAGTAAGCCCGACAAGCCGAGCAGGCCCCACTCCACGGGGCGTAGTCTGCCGATCATGGCGTCACCCGCGCCGGTTGCAGATAGCCGCGCACCAACAGATGCACCACCAACTTGCCCGCACCGCCATTGGCCGGCGCCTGCTGGCTGCGACGGATGCGCAGTTCATCCACGAACAGGAACGGCGGCTGGTACTCCAACTCATGCAGCAGGGCTTCCAGAGGTTCGATGGCGCAATCGAGGGTCAGGCTGACCTTGACCTGGCGATACGGCTCGCCGTCGTCCTGCTCCGGGGTGATGGGCTTGCGCTGGGTCAAACTGCAACCGCCGCCGAGGTTGGCGTGGCTGTTGATCAGGTCGGCGAGACGCTGCATCAGGTCGGCGGCCACCACATCGGGGTCATCCCCCGGCAATAGGCTGGTGCTGCTGGCGGGATCCTGCCGGGCTTGCTCAAGCTGTTGGCGCAGTGCATCGCGTTGACGCAACACGCCGGCATACCGCTGCTGTTGCTCGCGCAGTTGTTCGGCCTGTTCGCCCATGTCGCGCAGGGGGCCGGCGAACCAGCTGTCGATCAACAGCCAGTAGGCCGTGCCAAGCACCAACGCCAGCACCAGCAAGGCAGCACCACGGCGTTCACGGGGTGTGAGGGGTCGGCGCATCGGCAGCCTCCTGGCGTAGGTGTGCACGCAAGGCAAACTGGTCCTTGCCGGTGCGGGCATCGGGTTGGATCACCCCTTCGAACTGGGCGTTTTCCAGGCTGCGGCAGCCTTTGATACGGGTGATCAATGCGCTGGCCTTGGCGCTTTGGCCGGAGATTGAAATCTCACCGTCCTTCACCTCCAGTTGATCCAGCCAGGTGTCGGCGGGCAAGCAGGTGGTCAGGTCATTGAGCAGCGCGGCCAGCGGCGGTTGCGCCAGTTTGCGCCGGGTGAGGTACTGCGCCGCGCCGCGGGTATTGAGCAGTTGCTGGCGCAGGGCATGCACCTCGGCGACCTGGGCTTTTTGCTGTTGGACGCTGGTGTGCATCGCGTCGATGACACGCTGGCGGTCGTTGAGCCACAGCACCATCGCCGCGATCAGCAAGGCCCCGCACAACCACGGCAGGCTACGCTGCAAGCCCATGCCCGGCCGGCGTTGACGGGGGCGCAGCGGTGCGGGCAGCAGGTCGATACCGAGGTTTGCCGCGTCCACGCGATGGGGATGCAGGCCGAGGGCGGCGCAGTCGGTAAGCATCTGGTCCAGGCGCTCGCGCAGGATCGCCACCAGCGTGACCTCAAGGTGGCTGGGCGTGCGCCGCTCCTGGCGGGCGACACAGTAGAGTTGGTCAGCCTCGAACGGGGTGTAGCGGTCCAGTTCATAACCGACCACGGCCTCCAGATTGCGCCCGGCGGCCAGAGGCAGTTGTACGCGTTGCAGCAGCACGGCATCCGCGCCGAGCATCAGCACTTGGCGTGTGCTGCTCGACACGACCGGCACCGCTAACGGCCAGTGGTGGATCTGCTCCGGCGGTTCCGGCCGTGCCAACCAACTCGGCACACAGGCGCGCAACTCCGCAAGCCACACGCGCCAACCCTGTTGCAGCAGGCTGCCGCGCCAGTGCCGGGCAATGGGTTCCAATCGATTCATTCTTGCCAACGCAACACCCGATAGGGTTGTGCGCTGTCCTCCGATGGGCTCAATAAAACAGTGACTTGCAGCCGCGCCTGATAACCGCCGGGGCGCTCGGCGCGGCTGTCGACCACCAGCACTTCGCCAGGGTCGGCACCTTCGGCGTTCTGACGCGGCAGGTTCAGCGCCTTGCGCATCAGCGGGCTAGCGAAGGCGGGATCGGGGCGGTCCAGGTCGCTCCACAAGGTGATCTCGGGCAGCAATTGGCTGTAGAGGGTTTGCGTCATGCCGGGCAATTGGCGCACTTCTTCCAGCACCCGGAACGGCGCCAGGCCCTGGTGACGTCGCGCGTCGAGGGCCGTGGCCAACTGTGTCGCTTGGGCCGGAGTGGCACCGCAGGCCAGGGCCAGGCGTGTGAAATCCTGTGCCTGGGCATTGATCAGGTAGAGCTTGCCGCGTTCGCTACGCAAGCTGACGTGCAACTGGGCGTCGTCAAAAGCCAGGGCGATATCGCGGCCATCGGCAACCCAGCGTCGGTCGACCAAGACGTGCGCGATGCCGGCTTCGGCGGCCAAAACAGTCTGGGTATGTTGGCGCAGCCACAGGGCCTGGCGACTTTCCAGTTGCACCCAGCCCGCCAGGCCGCCGAGCAACACGCTGAGCAACGCCAGTACCCACAACACCAGCAGCAGGGCCGCGCCGCGTTGGCGTCTCATTCTTCCACGCTCCCGCTGGACAGGTTCAAGCGCAGGGCAATCACCTGGGTGACCCAGGGCACCGGGCCGTCGACGTGGGCGGCGATGCGCACGGCCGCAGGCAAGCGCCTGGACCATGGCCAGTCACTGACCCAACCGGTGGGCTGGCCCAGCGGTGACGTGCCGCGATAATTGAATTGAAGACCCTCGATATTGTTCAGCAGCACCTGGGGTTCACGCTGGGAAAACCCGACCTGCAGACCCTGTTCGACCCGTTGCAGGCTGAACCGGTGGATCCCACCACCGAGCACACCGGGCAAGGTCGAGACGAACTCCAGGCGCTGTGCCGTGCCGACGAAAAATCCATCGCCCTCACCCACCGCCAGGGGCAACGCCTCGCTGATCGCCGTGCGCAAAAACTGTTGAGCGGCGCGCATTTCATCCAGGCTCACTGCATATGCCTGGGCCTTGGACACGGCACGATTGGCACCCAGCAACGCGCCGCCGACCAACACCAGCAGCACGCCCAGCAAGCTGAGTACCACAAGGATTTCCAGCAAGGTAAAGCCCTGTTCGCGGCGCTTCACAGGCGCGCCTTCAACGTGCTGAAACGGGCCTGGTGCGGGCCCTCACCAACGACCAGATCGAGACGAAAAATATGCGTTTGCTGACGGGTACAGGTCAGTTGCCAGTGGATACCATCGAGTTCGCCCTGGCTGACGCCGTTGCTCAATCGCCCTGCGGCCTCTTGATCGAAAATCGTCAGCGCCGCATGAGTGAGCCGGTCACTGTGGGCCACCTGGGACAGCGAGCGCGCGCTCTGGCCGAACGCAACCAGCAGCACCGTGCTGCACACCGCCATCAGCGTCAGCGCGGCGAGCATTTCCAGCAGCGTGAACCCGGCCTGGTGCTTCATGGCAGCGCCTTGGATTGCACGCTGCCGGTGAGCCAGCCGATATCGATGCGCCAACGCCGGGTGCCGTTGGCCACTAGCAGATTGCCGCCGGTGGAGCTGCCGTCCGGATAGAACTCGACGGCGGGGCCCACCTGTTCGGCGGTGTGCAGTGTCACTTGCAGCTCGGACGGCCACTGTTGCAGCGCACGGCCCGGCGCCTGGAACGTGCGGGCGCGCAGGTCGAACGCAGTACGTGCGGACTGCCCGCTGACAATCGCCCCCGCCCGCGTGGTGCGCAACGCCTCCACCATCTGTCCGACCGCACGGCGCTCCTTCGCCGCCTGCAGGCCTTGGCGTACGCCCATCCCCAGCAACCCGGCGGCGAGGCTGATCAATAGGATCACGACCAGCATTTCCAGCAGGGTAAAGCCGCGCTGGAACATAGCCGCGTTACTCCCAATTGCCCAGGTCGGCGCTATAACCTTCGCCGCCCGGCTGGCCATCCTGGCCGTAGAAGATCAGGTCGAACGCACCGTGTTCACCGGGGAAGCGATAGCCGAAGGCATGCCCGAACGGGTCCTTGAGGTCCGACGGCTTGGCATAGCCACCGGGTCTGTCCACCAGTTGTTGCAGGCTGGTGGGCGGCGCGCCGACGTCGAGCGCGTAGCTGTCGATCTTCATGCTCAGGCTGGCCAATTGCGCCTTGCCCGCGCCGTACTTGCCCTTGTCCACATTGCCGCCGACCTGGCGCACGACAATGGTGGCGACAATGCCCAGCAGCACGATCACCGCGAGCATTTCCAACAGGGTGAAACCGCCTTGGCGGCGTGGTTTTCTCATGGGTTCAGCTCCTTCATATATTGCTGGTCAGGCTCATCAACGGCAGCATGATCGCCAACATGATCACCGCCACCAGCACCGCCATGACCACGGTCAGGGACGGCACCAGTGCGGCGAGCAGGCGATCGATGCCGCGCTTGGCTTCGACGTCGAAGATGTCGGCCACCTTGAGCAGCATGCTATCGAGTTCGCCGGCCTGTTCGCCGACTTCAATCATTTGCAGGGCCAGCTCGGGCAGCAGCGGCTGGCTGCCGAACGCGCTGGCGAGGGTGCCGCCGCCTTTGACCGATTCCGCCGCACTGCCGACCTGGGCCTGCAGCGCGCGGTTGGTGCAGACTTGCCGTGCGATCACCAAGGCTTGCAGCAACGCCACGCCATTGCTGAGCAGCGTGCCGAGGGTGCGCGTCAGGCGGGCCGCTTCGACACGTTGCAGCAGCGGGCCGATCCCACGGACACCGAGCAGGCGCCGATCGTATTGTTCTCGAAACGCCGGATTACGCAGGCGTGCCGCCCAACACCCACCGCTCACGATCAGCCCGGCCAACACCAGCAGGCCATAGGCGCCCAGGAACTCACCCAAGGCGAGAATCACCTCGGTGATCCACGGAATCGGCACGCCCAGGTCCTGGAAGATCGGCACGAATTGCGGCACCACATAAGCCAGCAACAGCGCCAGGGACCCGAGTACGCCCACCACCAGGAAGGCTGGATAGATCAGCGCATTGATCACTTCACCACGCAGCCGCTCGCTGCGTTCCAGGTAGTCGCTGAGTTGGCGCAGGGTGTTCTCCAGTGCGCCACCCGCCTCACCGGCGCGCACCATGCTCAGGTACAACGGTGAGAAGCTGCCGCCTTCTTCTTCCAAGGCGGCGGACAGTGGTTTACCCGCTTTGACGTGATCACGGATGCGCCCAATCAGTGCACGCACCTGGGGTTGACCGGGTTGCTTTAGCAACAGGCTCAACGAACGTTCAAGCGGCTGACCAGCCCCCAGCAGCGTCGCCAACTGCTGGGTGAAACTCACCAACGCGGCGCCCTTCAACTGCCCGCGTGGGTTGCGCAGGAGCGGGCTGCCGGCCGCCTCAATCTGCAACAACAACAGGCCACGCTTGTGCAGGGCCGCGACGGCGGCGACTTGATCCGCCGCTTCCAGCGTACCGTTCTGCGGCACACCCTGGCTGTCCAGGGCGCGGAACTTGAACAGGCTCACGCGCCCTCTCCACGGGTGACGCGCAGCACCTCTTCCAACGAGGTAATACCCGCCAAGGCCTGGCGCAGCCCTTCTTCATACAACGTGCGCAAACCGGCGCGGCGAGCCGCCTGCTCCAACGTGGCGGCATCGGCGTGACGCATCAACAGGCTGCGCAGTTCGTCGTTCATCACCAGCAGCTCGGTCAGGGCGCTGCGGCCGTGATAGTCCCCGCGATAAAGCAGAATCGGGCGCTGTTCGGTCAGGCGATCCAGGCCGTGTTCCGCGATCAGTTCCGGCGGCGCTTCAAAGGCCACGCGGGTGACCGGATCCAGGCGCCGCACCAGGCGCTGGGCGAGAATGCCGCTGACGGTCGAGGCGATCAGGTAGCTTTCCACGCCCATGTCCATCAGCCGCGTGATGCTGGCTGCGGCGCTGTTGGTGTGCAGAGTGGAAAGCACAAGGTGCCCGGTCAGGGACGATTGAATGGCGATGCGGCAGGTTTCCAGGTCGCGGATCTCGCCGATCATGATCACGTCCGGGTCCTGGCGCACGATGGAGCGCAGCGCCCCGGCGAAGTCCAGGCCGATGGCAGGTTTGACCTGGATCTGGTTGATGCCTTCGAGTTGGTACTCCACCGGGTCTTCCACGGTGATGATCTTGCGCTCGGTGGTATTGAGCCGCGACAGCGCGGTGTAGAGCGTGGTGGTCTTGCCGGAACCGGTGGGCCCGGTGACCAGCAGGATGCCGTGGGGGCGCTCCAGCAGATCGAGGAAGCTTGCCAGGCGCTGGCCGTCAAAGCCCAGGCTCGGGAAATCGAACTGCACGGTCTGCCGGTCCAGCAAGCGCAGCACCACCGACTCGCCGAAGCTGGTGGGCACCGTGGACACGCGCAGGTCGAGCTCCTTGCCCTGGATGCGCAGCATGATGCGCCCATCCTGGGGCAGCCGACGTTCGGCGATGTCCAGCCGCGCCATGATCTTCACCCGTGAGATCACCGCCGCCGATGAACTGGCCGGCGGCGCTTCGGCGTCGTGCAGCACGCCGTCGATGCGGTAGCGCACCTTGAGCTGGTTTTCGAAGGGTTCGATATGGATGTCCGAGGCCCGTTGTTCCACGGCGCGCTGCAGGATCAGGTTGACCAGGCGGATCACCGGTGCTTCGGAGGCCATGTCCTTGAGGTGTTCGATATCTTCCTCGGCGCCGCCCTGCTCATCGAGGTTTTCGATCAGCGTGCCCATGGCCGAGCGGCCCTGGCCGTAGTAGCGCTCGATCAGGGTGTCGACTTCATTGCGCGGGCCGATGGCCAGCCACACCGGCACCTGGCACGCATAAGCCAAGGCCTGGAACGGATAAAGTTGCGCCGGGTTGGCGGCGAGCACCCGCAGGCCGCCCTGGGTCCAGCCCATGGGCACTACCTGGTAGTGACGCATGAAGCGTTCGGTCAAGACGGGCAAGGGATCGAGCAACGGCGGCGCGGCATCGGCCAATAACAGCGGCGCGCCGAGTAACGCCGCCCAGGCGCGGGCCAATTCGACTTCAGAGACCAGGCCCAGGCGTGTCAGCAGGCTCAGCAGGTCGTCCGTGGACAAGCGTCGGGCGCGCTCCAGGTCCACCGTTTTCAGCCCGGCATGCTGCATCAGCCACGCGCACACCTGTTCGGTGTGCGGGATCTGCATCTGGCAGGCATCGATAGGCGCTGACGACATAATGTTCAGGTATCTAGTGTTGCGAGAAAGTATGGCTATTTGGAACTACAGCAACATGCCATTAGTTAGCCATAACCCAAGCGAGAGTAAGCCGGGGTTATCGACTGGAAGTTATAGCCCTAGTTCCTGAAGACCGGGAATAAAATAAACATAATGGCCAAGACCCTTGCGCCAGAGCCTTAGAAGCTAATAGCCATCCTTTCACTAGTTGCAATTAGCCACTTACGCGTTTTCTCGCGCAATTAAACGGTTTTTCAATACATTCAACCGGGTTACTTCATTATCAACAAGAAGCAAAACCACACGTTCAACCACGTCAGGTATGAGGTCGGGTGCTTTTTTTGATCAGGCACATCGGCGTGCCTGCCACCGGCTCGCTCATCACCTGCACCTGCACCTCAAACACCTGCCGCATCAACTCGGCAGTGATCACCTGCCCCGGCGCACCATCGGCCACCAGCTTGCCGCCGTGCATCACCGCCAGGTGGTGGGCGTAGCGGCAGGCCTGGTTGATGTCGTGGAGCACGGTGATCACGGTCTTGCCTTCGCCAGCCAGTTCGCCCATCAGGTCGAGCAGTTCGACCTGGTGGCTGATGTCGAGGTACGTGGTGGGTTCGTCGAGCAGTACCACCGGCGCGTTCTGCGCCAACACCATGGCCAGCCAGGCGCGTTGGCGCTGGCCGCCGGACAGGTCCGCCAGGGCGCGGTCGGCCAGGGTGTCCAGTTCCAGGCGTTGCATGGCCTGGGTGACATGGGCTTGGTCATTGCCGCTCAGGCGTCCCCACAATGAGTTGTGCGGGCTGCGGCCATAGGCGACCAACTGACGCACACTGACGCCTTCTGGCACTGGCAACACCTGGGGCAAGAATGCGATCTGCCGCGCCAATTGGCGGGCGGACAGGCTGGTGTAAGCCTGGCCATCCAGGGTCAGTTCACCCTGGGTCGGCTTGAGGATGCGCGCGAAGGCCTTGAGCAAGGTGGATTTGCCACAGCCATTGGGACCGATCAAGGCGGTGACCTTTCCGGTCGGCGGCACAAAGGACAACCCCTGCACAATACGCGTGGTGCCGTAGCCGATATCCAGCTCGCGTGCTTGAAGAATACTCATGTGATCAGCCCTTGAACCGTGCCAGCAACCAAAGAAAATACGGCGCGCCAATCACCGCCGTGAGCACCCCGGCGGGGATTTCGCTGGGCGCGATCAACGTGCGTCCCAACGTGTCGGCCAGCACCAGCAACAGCGCACCCGTCAGCATCGCCGCCGGCAGCAAATACTGGTGATGCCCGCCCACCAAGCGACGTGCCATGTGCGGCGCGACCAGGCCGATAAAACCGATCGGCCCGATCACGCCCACGCCCAGGCTGGTCAACACCACCGCGCAGGCCATGGCCAGCCAGCGAGTGCGGCCAAGTGCCGTGCCGAGGCTGTGGGCGGCTTCGTCGCCGAGGGCAATCAGGTTCAGCGGCTTGGCCAGGCACAGGCCCACGGGGATCAGCACCAGGAACGGCAATACCAGCGCCACATGGTGCCAGTTACGGCTCCACAGGCTGCCAGTGAGGGCGAGCAAGGCCGTGTTGATATCCAGCGGATGGGACAGGATCAGAAACTCGGTGACACTGGACAAGGTCACCGCAATCGCCACCCCGGACAGTGCAAAGCGCACTCCGGAAAAACTCACCCCGGCGTTGTACAGCGCCAACAGCAACGCACCGCCGGCCCCACCCAGGCACGCCACCAACGGCAACCACGCAATCGGCATATGCGGCCAACTGATGATCGCTACGGTCAGCGCCAGGCCCGCCCCCTGGGTCACGCCGAGGATCTCCGGCGAGGCCAGCGGGTTGCGGATCACACCCTGCACAATCGCCCCGGCCAGGCCGAAGGCGCATCCGGCGAGGATCGCAATCAGGCTGCGTGGCAGGCGGTGGTTCCAGACGTCGAAGTCGAGGGCGTCGTGGGCCAACAAGCGGTCCAACACAGCGTCAGGCGTGAGCCACACAGTGCCGGCGCTGAGGCTGATTAACGTCGCCAGCAGCAACAGGCCCAGCAGCAGCCATAAGCGCAATGGTGGCCGGGTCATAGGGCACGCCTGGCAAGAAAGAGGAAGAACGGCGCGCCGATCAGCGCGGTGACCACACCGGCCGGGGTCTCCACCGGAAACGCCACGGCGCGGCTGAGCAGGTCGGCGCCCAGCACGATCACCGCGCCCAACGCAGCGCTCAGCGGAATCAACCAGCGGTAGTCATTCCCGAGGAACTGACGAAGGATATTCGGCGCGATCAGCCCCACAAATCCGATCGGCCCCACCGCGCAGACACTCGCCCCCACCAGCAACAGGCTGGCGATGAACACCTGCAAACGCAGGCTGGCAATGCCCACGCCCAGGGAGCGTGCGGCGTCTTCGCCGAGGTTGATCAGGTTCAGTCGCGGCGCACACCAGAGCGCCCACAGGCCGCCGATCAAGGTGCACGGCCAGAGCAATTGCACTTGCGCGGCGCCGGCATTGGCCAGGGAACCGGCCAGCCAGTTGAGCACGCTTTGCGCCTGGGCCTCGACCAGGATCACCGTGAGCCGGGTCAATGCCGCGCACAACGCCGCCACCGCGACGCCAGCCAATACCAGGCGGCCTTGGGCCGTAGTCGGCGACCAGGCGCCGCCGAGGCTGAATACGGTGATCCAGGCCAGCGCGCCCCCCAGGCAGGTCATCAACAACGCACCGCCCGCAAACGGCAACGCAACCAGCCCGGTGGAAAACAACGCCAAGCCCAACGCCGCCCCTGCCGTCACGCCAAACAAGGACGGCGAGGCCAGACGGTTGCGAGTAATGCCCTGCATCAACGCACCGGCCAAGCCCAGGCAGGCGCCGACCAAGGCGGCACACAGCGCGCGTGGCACACGCAGCTGGGCGACGATGTAGGCCATATTGCCGCCCACGCGGCCTTGATGAACCAGGCCATTCCACGCATCCGTCGCCGTGATCGTGAACGGCGACCAGCTGTACAGCGACAGCCAGAACAAGCCGGCACCCAGCAGCACAATGCCTGCCGCCGCGAGACTGCGCCCCATGCTTATTGGCTCAGTACGGCTTTACCGCCTTTGAGAATCGCCAGCGCGTCTTCGGCGATCTGCTCCGAGGCCAGTACGCCGCGGTTGCGCGCCCAACTGTCGCCGTCCACTTCGGCGACCTGCTTGTTACGCACCGCTCCCAGCACTTGCCACAGCGGCTGCTGGCTCCAGCTGTCGACGATGCTGGGGCGACGGTAATGGCCGACGAGCAACCAGCCGGGGTCGAGGGCGAGCAGTTGCTCCAGGCTGACGAACTCGGTAGGTGCAGCGTTGGCGCGTACCGAAGGGACCTTCAGGCCGATGGCTTCGAGCACGCTGCCGGCGTAGGAGTCCGGGCCGTGTACGGAGAAACTGTCTTCACGCGCCACACCGAACAGCACACTGGCGCCGGCCGGGATCTGTTGCGCAATGGCGTTGAGGTTCTCGCGGTTCTTCTGGATCCGCGCTTCCATCTGCGCGCTTTTGCCCAACGCCTTGCCGATCAACTCGGCGGATTTCAGGCTGCCCTGGTAGTCCTCGCCGCGTGACGGCAGCAACAGGGTCGGCGCGATGCTCGCCAGGTCGCTGTACAAGGCCTGGTGACGATTGAGGTCGGCGACGATCAAGTCTGGCTTGAGCCGGGCGATTTCCTCGATACTCGGTTGCGAGCGCAGGCCCACCGACTTCCATTGGCCGATGGCCTGGCGCACACGGGGCAGTACGCGGTTGGCATCACCATCATCGGCGGCCCCAACGGGCGTGACGTCAACGGCAGCCAGGCTGTCGAGAAAGGAGAATTCCAGCACCACCACGCGCTTGGGCGCATCCGGCAGATGCACCGCGTGCTGGCCGTCGTTGAGGTCGATGGGGGCGGCGCTCAGCAGGCTTGAAGAGAACGCCAACACGCAGGCGGCAAGGGTGGGGATGGAGCGCAGCATTCGCATGACAAGGACCTCGGCGTTAAAACACCCCGCTAGACAGGCCGGGGAAAACGGCGGGTACTATTCCATATCGGCGCGGCGTGATCAAAAAACATTCTCATTAACGCCAAAATCAGGTGTGGGAGCTGGCTTGCCTGCGATGACGCTACATCAGCAAATAGCGCTGTGACTGGCGCCCCTCCCTATCGCAAGCAAACCAGCGCCCACAGGTTGATCGGTGTCCCCCCTTAGAAGTCGACGGTGGCGGACAGCAGATAGGTACGCGGCGTCGACAAGGTCAGCCCCGGCTCACTGTCATCCGAAGCCCCGGCCGAACTCCAATAGCGCTTATCGGCCACGTTCTCCACATTCGCCCGCAAGGTGATGTGTTTGTCGTCCACCTTGAACGCGTAGCGCGCCCCTACGTCGAGGCGGTTCCAGGCGTCGATTTCCTTGACGTTGGACTGATCCAGGTACTGCGAGCTGGAGTAAATGCCACGGCTGGTCAGCGTCAGGCCTTCGAGGCCCGGCACATCCCATTCGGCACCCAGGTTGACGTTGTACTTGGGCGTGGCCGGGGCACGGTTGCCGTCCCAGGTACCGTTGGTGGTGTCCTTCAGCTCACTGTCGATGTACATCACACCACCGAGCAGGCGGAAGCCCTTGAGCGGTTCGCCGAACACACTCAGTTCCACACCTGAGTTCTCGCGTTTGCCATTGGGACCAAACAGCCGCGTGGTCGCATTGGTTTCATAGGCCGGCTGCTTGATACGGAACACCGCAGCGGTCACGGCAAACGCCCCGGCGTCGTACTTGGCGCCCACTTCGACCTGGCGGCTGATGAACGGCGGGAAAATCTGGTCTTCGTTGATCGAGGTGGACGGCGCGATCTTGCCCTGGCTCAGGCCTTCCATGTAGTTGGCGTACAGCGACAACCTGTCGGTGGCCTTGAACAGGATGCCGCCGGATGGCGAGACCTTTTCTTCGTCGTAGGCGGTATCACCTTTGATGCCGTCGCTCCAGTCATCGACCTTCACGCGCTGCCAGCGCGCACCGAGGGTGAGCAACAGGCGATCATCGAAGAAGCCCAGGGTGTCGGACAAGGCCACGCCGCTGAATTTGTTTTCGGTGTAGACCTTGGGATCAAACCGCGTCGGCCGCGAAGGCGTGGGGGTTTGCACCGGGTTGTAGAGATTGCTCGACGGCGACGTATAACGCGCGCCTCCGTTGGTGAAGTCCATGTCGAAGTAGCTGGCGGCCAGGTTGACCTCATGGCTCACCGGCCCGGTCTGGAACCAGTTGCGCACGCCGGCGGTGTAGGTGCGCACGTTTTCATCGCGGGTGAAATCCCGTGGCTGCACGCTGAAGTCACCGGCTGCGTTGGATACGGACACCGCGTGGCGCAGGAAATCGTGGTTGCTTTTGCGCGCCCCCATGCCGCCGTAGAGCATCACGTTGTCGCTGAGGTCATACTCGGCATTGACCGTGCCGAAGGTGTCGTTGGTGCGGGCCTTGCTCCAGGATTGCGCATAGTTGCGGCGCACGTCATTGGCGCTGGGCACCGGCGCTGCGGCCGCCACCTGTACGCGCTCTTGCGGCGCATCGGTGTCGCGCTCGGTGTGGCCGATGTCAGTGGAAAGGCGCAAGCGTTCGCCACGAAAATCCAGGCCCAGCACGGCCATTTCGCGGTCGACGCTCTGGTGATCCCACTCGGTATCGCCGGACTGCTTCACGCCGTTGAAGCGAATGCCGAACTGGTTGTCTTCGCCAAAGCGTCGACCGATGTCCACTGCGCCGCCGGCCTGGCTGTCGGAAGCCCAGTTGCCGGTAAACGAGTTGATGTCCTTGTCGGTGGCGCGCTTGGGCACCACGTTGATCCCGCCGCCCACGCTGCCACGCGGCGAAATGCCGTTGATCAACTGGCTCGGCCCCTTGAGGATGTCGACACGGTCGGCCATTTCCATGTCGATGGTGTAAGTCGGCAGCACGCCGTATAAGCCGTTGTACGCCACGTCGCTGTTGAACAGGCTGAAGCCGCGAATGGTGAATTGCTCGTAGCGCCCACCGGCCGGGTTGGTCGCGCGTACCGACGGGTCGGCGGCGATCAGGTCGCCCAGGGTGCGGGCCTGTTGGTTCTTCACCGTGTCAGCGGTGTAGGTGGTGATGCTGAACGGGGTTTCCATGAAGTCCCGCGTGCCGAGCAGGCCCTGGGCCGTGCGGCGCGCCACTTGGCCCCCGGCGTAGGTGTCGCCGTCATACAGGCCGGTGGTGCCGAGGATCGACGTCGGGGCCAATTCCAGGCTGCTGCCCTCCGGCGCCGGCACCAGCATATAGGCCTGTGCACCCATCGGCTGCAGTTGCAGGCCAGAGCCTTGCAGCAAGCGGGCAAAGCCCTCCTCGACCGCATACTCGCCGGACAAACCGCTGCTGCTGCGCCCACTGACCAACGCCGGGTCCACCGACAGATTGACGCCCGCCAACCCGGCAAAGCGGGTGAGCGCCGCACTCAGGCTGCCGGCGGGCACCTGATAGCTGCGGCGAGTGGCGGTGTCTTCGGCGTAGCTGACAGCAGCGAAGAACGGGCTGGCGCTGAGGCTCAGCAGCAGGCTGAGTTTCAGCAAGGGGCGGACTACAGGCATTGGCGGAAGCTCTCAATATTGTTCACTTGCCTGGAATGACAGGCGAGATGAAAAAAGGGGACAGGCTTCAGCCAATTTTTTCGCTTACCACACTGCGATCGTTGAATCCGCCCTCGGCTCCGTTCCGCCGCACAATACACCACTGACCGGGTCCCGCAGAATGATCTGCCCACGCCCGTAGTCGGTGAGGTCGCTGGCCATCTGCACCTGATGCCCGCGCCGCGCCAAGGCATTGGCCAAGTCGCGGGAGGCACCCTGTTCGATACCGACCTTCATGTCGCCCAGCCATTGCCAGCGCGGCGCGTCCAATGCCGCTTGCGGGTTGAGGCCGAAATCCACCAGGTTCATCACCATCTGCACGTGGCCCTGGGGCTGCATGTAGCCGCCCATCACGCCGAACGGGCCGAGCGCCTGGCCGTCTTGGGTGAGGAAGCCGGGGATGATGGTATGGAAGGTTTTTTTGCCTGGCGCCAGGCAGTTGGCGTGTGTCGGGTCGAGGCTGAACTCCTGCCCGCGGTTCTGCAGGGCAATGCCACTGTCGGGCAGCACCACGCCGGAACCAAAGCCGTGGTAGTTGCTTTGGATAAACGAAACCATGTTGCCCTCGGCGTCGGCCGTGGCCAGGTACACCGTGCCGCTGGCGTGGGGATCACCGGGTTTGGGGGGCTGGGCCTGTTCACCGATCTGCCCACGGCGACGGCTGCTGTAGTCATCGCTGAGCAGATCGGCGACGGCCACGCGCATGTGCAGCGGGTCGGTGATGTAGTGCAGACCGTCGCTGTAGGCGAGTTTCATGGCCTCCAATTGGCGGTGCCAGGTCTGCTGGCTGTCGCGGTGATCGAAGCTGAAACCTTCGAGGATGTTCAGCGCCATCAACGCCACCAGGCCCTGGCCGCTGGGGGGGATTTCCCAGACATCCACGCCCCGGTAGTTGACGTGGATCGGCTCCACCCACTCAGCGCGGTAATCCTGGAGATCGCTGGCGCGCAGGTAGCCGCCACTCGCCCTGGAATGCGCATCCAGGCGCTCGGCCAGGGCTCCGCGATACAGGCTTTCGCAGCGGGTGGCCGCCAGTTCTTCGAGGGTACGGGCCTGGGCCGGGTTGCGAAATATGTCCCCGGCCCGTGGCGCGCGGCCGTCGATCAGGAAGGTGTCGAACCAGGCATCCAGCGCAGCGTCGCGATGGGGGCTGAATTCTTCCAGGGTAAGCTGCCATTGATGGGCGACCACCGGCGACAGCGGGAAACCATCGCGCGCCAGGCGGATGGCCGGTTGCAGCAACTCGGCAAACGGCAATTTGCCGAAGCGTTGCGACAGCTCGGCCCAAGCCGACGGGCAGCCTGGCACCGTGACCGGTGTCCAGCCATACAGCGGCATCTGATCATGCCCCGCTGCCTTGACCGCCTCGATACTCAAGGCCGCCGGCGCATGGCCGTTGCCATTCAAACCGTGCAACTGGCCCTTGCACCAGACGAGGGCAAACGCATCGCCGCCGATGCCGCAGCCGGTGGGCTCCACCACCGTCAAAGCGGCCGCCGTAGCAATCGCAGCGTCGATGGCGTTACCGCCCTTCTGCATGACCTCGATACCGGCCTGGGCGGCCAGGGGCTGGGACGCCGCGACCATGCCGCGCTGGGCAAACACGCTCTGGCGTTGGGAGGGATAAGGGTACTCGTGAGCAGAAAATTTCAACATGGCTAAGACTCGTCAACACAAGCGTGATGGGAAGACTCACAACACACGACTAAGGAACGCACGCGTGCGCGGATGGCTGGGGTGGCTGAAAATCTGTTCCGGCGGCCCTTGCTCGATGAGTTCACCCTGATCGAGCACCACCACGCGGTCGGCCACTTCACGGGCAAAACCCATTTCGTGGGTGACCACCACCATGGTCATACCCTCCTCGGCCAGCTCCTTCATCACCTGCAGCACTTCGCCGACGGTTTCCGGGTCGAGGGCGCTGGTGGGTTCGTCAAACAGCATGGCCTGGGGTTTCATCGCCAGTGCACGGGCGATGGCCACCCGTTGCTGCTGCCCGCCGGAGAGCATCGCCGGGTAGTGGCTGGCCTTGTCCGCCAGGCCGACCCGCGCCAGTAATCCACGGGCCTGTTCCAAGGCTTGGGCGCGTGGTGTGCCAAGCACCTGGATCGGCGCCTCGATGATGTTTTCCAGCGCAGTCATGTGGGGGAACAGGTTAAAGCGTTGGAACACCATGCCGATGTCGCGGCGCTGACGGGCGATGTTGCGCTCCGAGTCGCGCACCAGGCTGCCGTCGCTGCGCTCGCGATAGCCCATGGCGCGGCCGTTGACGCGGATGCGTCCACCCTGGATGTCCTCCAGCAGGTTGATGCAGCGGATAAACGTGGTCTTGCCCGAACCCGAGGCGCCGATCAGCACCACCACCTCACCGCGCCGCACTTGCAGGGAGATCCCCTTGAGGATCTGCAGCGCGCCGAACGACTTATGAATATCCAACGCTTCGATAATCAGCTCTTCACTTTGATGCGCCATGGTTACCGTCCCCTCAGCAGTTTCAAGGTGCTGCGCCCGAACATGCGGCTGGACGCCGGTGGCGGTGCGGAAGGCCGGTCGGACTGGCCGAAGCGTGCCTCCAGCCAGCGCTGGAAGAAGCCCCAGAGCGTGGTGAGCATCAGGAAGTAGATCGCGACCACCAGATACAACTCGAACACGCGGAACGTCGCCGAGGTGACCATTTGCGTGCTGAGCAACAATTCCTGCACGCCGATCACGCTGACCAGGGTGGTGTTCTTGAGCATCACGTTGAACTCGTTGCCCAGCGGCGGCACGATCACGCGGAACGCCTGGGGCAGCACGATACGCCGCATCAGCTTGGCAAAGCCCATGCCCAGGGAGCGCCCGGCTTCGTACTGGCCCTTGTCGACCGCGCCAATGCCGGCGCGGATGATCTCGGCCATATAGGCGCCTTCGTTGAGGCCCAAAGCGATGATCGCCGCCTGGATATTGCCAGGCACCACCAGACCGAACAGGTCGATATCCTCAAAGCGGAAAATCCCGCCCGCCGCCAGCGCCGTGTACAGGAACACGATCTGCACCAGCAACGGCGTGCCGCGCATCAGCCACACATAAAAACGCACCGGCAGGTGCAATAGCGGGTTCTTTGACAGGCGCAACAGTGCAGCCGCCAAGCCCAGCACACAGCCCAGCAGCATCGCCGACACCGCGATCAGGCAGGTCAGCCAGAGCCCGGTGAGGTACACCCCGCTGGGCTGCAACAGGTACTGCCAGAACACATCCCAATTGAAGTTCATTGCGGGAAACCTCAGTCGAGAGTGTCACTGCTGACATGCCATTTGTTGAGCAATGCCACATAGCTGCCATCACTGCGCATGTCGCTGATCACTTGCTGCACGGCGGCGCTGAGTTGCGGGTCATCCTTGCGCATGCCCAGGCCGGTAAGGATGCGACTGAATGCCGGCACGCCTTCCTGGAACAGGTCCGGGGCCATCGCGGCGTAGTAGCCGGCGGTTTCCACCGTGGTGCCGTAGGCGTCGACCTGGCTGATGCGCAGGGCCTGGAAGGCATCGGTGTCGCTGTTGTACACCACCAGTTTCATCGGCGGCTTGCCGGCTTTGGTCAGGCTGTCGTTTTGCGCGTCCAGCAGGGTCTTGATGGTGGAGCCGTTGAGCACTGCGACCTTGTGCCCGGACAAGTCATCCAGGGCCTTGATGCCTTTTGGATTGCCCTTGGGCACCACCACCGACTGGCTGGAATACATGTAGTTAACGATGTCGATCACCTGGCGCCGTTCGGGTTTGTCGAACAGCTGGTCAACGATCATGTCGCATTGCTGGGCAAGCAACGCAGGCACCAGGCCGGAAAACGGAATGACCCGCCATTGCACCTGTTTGTCGCCCAGGCGCTTGGCAACTTCAAGCCCGAGGTCGACGGTGAGACCACGCGGTTTCTGCGCTTCATCGAAGGACACCAGGGGCGGTGAATCCATCCCGGAGCAGTAGACGAGTTTATCGACTGTCTTCAGGCGCTCCGGCACCTGGGGCGTGGCAGAAGCCCATTGGGTACAGAAGCCGAGGGAGACAGCCATCAACAAGGCGCGGCGTTTATGCATGACCAGACACTCCAGTTCGTTGTTTAACGGGGCAGGACTCAAAGTCAACACACGGACGGGCTTGGGCCCGCCTCTTGTTATTTTTCCGCTTGCAGGAACTGTATCAGCGCCGGCACGGTGCCCTCGATATGCTCGCGCACCACGCCCTCGGCGCGGGCGGCGTCACCGGCACGGATGGCATCAAGGATCACCGCATGTTCCTGGCGGGCGCTGAGGGGTTTCTCGCCATGCTGCAACCACAGGCGCATGGGCGCTTCCACCAGCGAGTACAGCGCCGAGATCTGCTTCATCAAGCGTGGACGGCCACTGAGGCTGCACAGGTATTCGTGAAAAGCACGGTGGCGGCTGACCCAAGCGGCGCTTTCGTCGCGGTAGTCGTCCATCTCGTCGAGCATGCGCTCCAGTGCGGCCAATTGACGTTCGCCGATGCGTGGGACTGCCACACGCACTGCCAGGCCTTCGAGGGCACTGCGCATCTCGAATACTTCGTGCAATTCATCGATATCCAGGCCGCTGACGACGGCACCACGGTTGGGTCGCAAGGTGACCAGACCTTGGGCATCCAAGCGGCGGAAGGCTTCGCGCACCGGCATGCGGCTCATGCCAATCTCACTGGCGATGTCTTCAGCGATCAGCCGGTCGCCCTTGCGGTAGCGACCACCGCAAATGGCGTCGAGCAGGAAGTTGTAGGCCTCCTCCTCGGCGGTGAGGGGCTGACGGTCAACGTAAGCGGGGGCGAATTGCATTGGCAGCACCTTTTGTATTTTTGTATCCAATTATCCATGAATACAAAAAAGCAGTTTGCGTGCCAGATTATGCAAAGGTGTGCCAAATGGTTGATTTGGATGAAACAGCGGGGGATTTGTCGGCAGAGGGTGCGCAATGACGTTGCAGGTGCTTGCTACCAAACAGCACATAAATTGCCCCGTGAGTGGGCACACGTAACAGGTCGCGGGCCACGTCGGGGCAGATGTCTAAACACGGCCCCTGGCCTCAGATCAGGATTGAAGGCAACCGGCCATTTTCAACCGGGTTCGGCCGAGTAGATGATGGTCTGCGCACTGTTTTCAGTGACGGGCGGGCGTGTGAAGTAGGTGTCACCTTCGTCGGTAAGGATCTCGTAGTCGACGTTGCGGGTGTTGCTTGCGTGCTTGATGATTTTCAGCACGCGTTGGAACTTCATGCTTTGCGTACCGTTCTGGTTGGGCCCGGTCAACACGCTGACGCTTTGGAACCAGCCGCTGTGCTGCTTGTTGCCGAGCAGCGCACAGGTCATCGCCTCGAACCGTTCCAGCCGCGTAAACCCCCATAGCGTCTGCTCCTTGACCGCCGCGCCTGGGGTGGCGGCACCGGTAAACACGAAGAGATTGATCGCCGGATTGTCTTCACAAAAAAAATCATACGGGACCAGGCCGTCGACCATTTTCCTACCGGGTACAAAGCCCTTTTTATGCACCTGAAACATTGTCACCTCCGCTCAATCACTGGCGACCAGTCTAATGAGGGGCGACGTACAGGGCGGTCAAGCCAATGTAATGTCGTGTAAAGATCGCGCACTGTGGAGGTTGATCTCCACGGTCAGCCCGCCCCCCGACTCGTTGCGCGCCTCGATATGGCCGCCATGCATCTGCACCGCCCTCGCCGCAATGGCCAAGCCCAGGCCAAAGCCGACAGTGGCATCACCCACACCGCGTTCGAACGGCTGGAAGATGGTGCTCAGTCGGTCAGGCGCCACTCCAGGCCCAAGGTCGCTGATGCGTACGCTCAAGCGATTAG
Organism: Pseudomonas sp. H3_E07; assembly: GCF_054668895.1. NCBI lineage: Bacteria > Pseudomonadati > Pseudomonadota > Gammaproteobacteria > Pseudomonadales > Pseudomonadaceae > Pseudomonas > Pseudomonas sp. H3_E07. Next base: position 4,866,667 of record NZ_CP162795.1, on the reverse strand, counting down.
CTTCGCGATTGACCTGCGCCGACACCTGCACGGTCGTTCCCGGACGGGTATAGCGTACGGCGTTGCGAATCACGTTTTCAAAACAGCGGTACAGCAACTCACCGCTGACACAGGCGATAAACGGCGGGCAAGCCTGCAGGTGAACGCGACAGTCCTTGATACCCGCTTCGAATTGCGCATCGTCGACAATCATCGCCAGCAATTCAACGATATCCACCGGCTCGCGCTCGATGCTTTCAGGGCGGCCCTGCAGGCGGGCCAGGGTCAGCAACGCCTCGATCAGCGTGTCCATGCGTTCGCACTCGCGCTCGATGCGCTCGAGCATTTCCAGGCGTGCGGCGTCCTGGCGCAACAGGCCGATGGCCGCTTGCATACGCGTCAATGGCGAGCGCAGTTCATGGGAGATGTCGTGCAGCAGATGGTGTTGGGCTTGCACCAACACCTTCAACTGGTTGGCCATGCGGTCACAGTCTTCGGCCAGGTCGACGATTTCATCGCGGCGCTTGCCCATGGAGGGCTTGACCCGGGTTTCGAAACGCCCCTGGGCCACATCGCTCATCGCCCGGCGCAAGTGCGCCAACGGCCAGGCCAGGTAGTACGCCATGTACCCGCTGAACAGCGCACTCATCAGCGTGCCGATGATCAGCGGGACCTGTTGCCAGGGCCTGCCGCCGTCATCACCGGGGGCGTGACTCGAGCGCAGTGAAAGCGCCAGGCCTTCCTTGCTGGTCACCGCGCGCTCAAAGGCTGGCTCCGCAACCGCAGACCCAGCCAGTAACTGGCCGGTGCTGTCATAGATGCCGATAACTTCGTCCGGCGGACGCTCCCATACCGCCAGGAACTGGCCAGCGGCCTGGACACCAAATTGTTCCAGCAGCTTTTGCTCACTTGCGAGGATGGCGCCCACATGCGGGTCGCCCGGGCGGAAGCGGCTCAGCTCCAGCACACCGACCCCGACCAGGAACGTCAAGGTGGTCGCCAGCCAGAACGCCAGGAACAGTTTCCAGAACAGCAGGCTGGGCTTGGTCATTCGGCAATCAACAGGTAGCCCAGGCCACGCACGCTCTGGATCCAGGCCTTGGCGTCCGGGCGCGGCCCCAGCTTCTGCCGGATGCTGCTGATATGCACGTCGATGCGCCGGTCATAGCGGGTCAGCGGGCAACCCAGGGCATTGAGCGATAGATCCTTTTTGCTCACCACTTGGCCGGCGCAGCGGGCCAGTTCTTCGAGCAGGCTGAACTCGGTGCTGGTCACGCCCAGTTCTGCACCATTCCACACGGCCTGGCGCTTGCCGGGCCATAACATCAGCGAACCAGTCTTGATCACCTCGGTGGTGGGCTGACCGACTGCCTGCACCCTGCGCATGATGGCGCGCAGGCGCGCCACCAACTCGCCTGGGGAGCTGGGTTTGGGCACGTAGTCATCAGCACCGAGCTCCAGGCCAGTGATGCGGTCGATGTTGTCGCCACGGGCGGTGAGCAACACTACCGGGACTTGGCTGACGGCACGGATACGCCGCAGTACCTCAATGCCCGAACGCTGCGGCAACATCACATCCAGCACTACGATGCTGTAGCGACCCGACAGCGCCTCGGCCTCACCCGCCTCGCCCGTATGCACGGCCGTGGCCTCGAAGCCTTCGCACTCCAGGTATTGGCGCAGCATTTCAGTCAATTCCTGGTCATCGTCGACTAACAGTACGGAGATCATGACGGGCTCGTCCGGGGTGTGGGCGCGCATTATCAGCCTTGCTGCCGGAATCCGGGCCAACCTTTACCTAACTTGACATTCAGTTAACCGCACCAAACGCCGCGCACTCTTATGCTGGCTCTTCACCGGTCGGCGAGTGAACCAAGCGCGCCGGCGCTGCTCGTCGATGTGTTCTGGAAAAGATCTTGATGAATTTTTCGCGCCTGCTCTGCTCGGTTGCGCTGCTGCTCAATGCCTCACTGGCACTCGCCCAAGGCTTCAAAATCTCGGATATTCGAATCAATGGCCTGCAACGGGTTTCGGCAGGCAGCGTTTTCGGTGCATTGCCGCTGAACGTTGGCGATGAAGCCGATGACCGGCGCCTGGTGGATTCCACCCGAGCATTGTTCAAGACCGGTTACTTCCAGGACATCCAGTTGAGCCGCGAAGGCGACGTGCTGATTATCAACGTCGTCGAGCGCCCTTCGGTTGCCAGTATCGAGTTCGAGGGCAACAAAGCGATCGCCACCGATGACCTGATGAAAGGCATGAAGCAATCAGGTCTGAGCGAAGGCGAGATATTCCAGCGCGCCACCCTGGAGGGCTTGCGCAATGAACTGCAGCGCCAGTACGTGGCCCAGGGCCGCTATTCGGCGTCGGTCGACACCGAGGTCGTGCCCCAACCGCGCAACCGCGTGGGCCTGAAGATCAAGATCGACGAAGGCGAAGTGGCATCGATCCAGCACATCAATGTGGTCGGCAATACGGTATTCGCCGACGCCGCCTTGCTCGACCAATTCACGCTAAAGACCAGCAACTGGCTGTCCTTTTTCAGGAACGACGATAAATACGCACGGGAGAAACTCTCCGGCGACCTTGAACGCCTACGCTCCTTTTACCTGGACCGCGGCTACATCAACATGGATATCGCCTCGACGCAGGTCTCCATGACCCCGGACAAAAAGCACGTGTACATCACCGTGAATATCCAGGAAGGCCAGAAATACACGGTGCGCGACGTGAAGTTGAGTGGCGAGCTGAAAGTCCCGCAGGATCAGGTGCAGGCGTTGTTACTGGTGAAAAAAGGCCAAGTGTTTTCGCGCAAATTGATGACCACCACGTCGGACCTGATCACCCGCCGCCTGGGCAACGACGGTTACACGTTCGCCAACGTCAGCGGCACGCCGCAGGTGCATGAAGCGGATCACACGGTCGATATCACCTTCAGCGTCGAGCCCGGCAAGCGGGCTTACGTCAACCGCATCAACTTCCGGGGCAATACCAAGACCGATGATAAGGTGCTGCGTCGCGAAATGCGCCAGATGGAGGGCGGCTGGGCCTCGACCTACTTGATCGACCAGTCCAGGGTGCGCCTGGAGCGGCTGGGGTACTTCAAGGAAGTGAACGTCGAGACGCCAGCGGTGACCGGGCTGGATGACCAGCTGGATGTGAACTACGCCGTGCAAGAGCAAGCATCCGGCTCGATCACGGCCAGCGTCGGCTTCGCCCAAAGTTCTGGGCTGATCCTCGGCGGGTCAATTACCCAGAACAACTTTCTCGGCACCGGCAATTCTGCCAGCCTGGGGCTGACCCGGTCGTCCTACCAGAGCAAGTACAACATCGGCTTCACCGATCCCTACTTCACTCGTGATGGGGTGAGCCTGGGTTACAACGCGTTCTATAACAAGACCGACTACAACAAATACTACGATGACGGAGTGTCCTATTACGCCATTAACAGTTATGGCCTGGGCGCCAGCCTCGGCTACCCGATCAATGAGACGTCGCGCCTGAGTTTCGGCTTGACCGCCCAACACGACAGTATCGAACCGGGCACCTACAGCGCCGACGAGATCTACGACTTCATCGAGCGCGAAGGCAAACAGTTCACCAACTTCAAAGCCAACCTGGGCTGGTCGGAATCGACCTTGAACAAAGGCGTGCTGGCGACGCGTGGGCACGCACAAAACCTCAACCTGACGGTGACGGTGCCCGGCAGCGACCTGAGTTTCTACAAAATCGATTACACGGGGCAAACCTTCCTACCGGTCAGCAATAACACCGCCCTGCGTTTGCATACCAAGCTCGGTTACGGCAACGGCTACGGTTCCACCGACGGCTTACCCTTCTACGAAAGCTATACGGCCGGCGGTGAAGGCACGGTGCGCGGCTTTGAAAGCGGCACGCTCGGCCCACGCAGCACGCCGGCGACCGGAACGTATGCCAGTGCCGGCCAGGCGTACTATTCGGACCGGGATACAGAGGCGCTGGGCGGCAATATCCTGATTACCGGCGGCGCGGAGTACTTGTTCCCCGTGCCGTTCATCAAGGACAACAAATCCGTGCGCACTTCACTGTTCTGGGATGTGGGCTCGGTGTATTCGGACAAGTGCTACCTGAGCACGACCCAAGGCTGCGGCGGCGTGGACCTGAGCCAGATGGCCAGTTCCGTGGGGGTGGGAGTGACCTGGTACAGCCCGCTGGGGCCGTTGAGTGTCAACCTGGCTTATCCGATTCGCACACCTGAGAACGCAGACAAGCAGGTCTTCCAGTTTTCCATGGGGCAGACGTTTTAAAGGGCCTGATCGACTTTTTCCACTATCAGTGGCGACGCTGAAGCACAATAGCGCCGAATCACTCAGGAGCAATGCTTCATGACTGTCGACTGGCTCAACTTCACACCCTGGTCGTCTCTGGCAGGCGGCGCACTGATTGGCCTGGCGGCCAGCGTGTTCGTCGTCAGCAACGGCCGTATCGCCGGCATCAGCGGCCTGATCGGCCATCTTCTGCAGCGAGAGGGCAAGGGCGTGAGTGAAACAGCACTGTTTCTGCTCGGCCTGCTCGTCGCCCCGCTGCTATGGGGTGCGTTCGCCACGCTACCGTTGATTGAATTCCAGAGCGGCTGGCCCGCATTGATCCTTGCCGGTTTCCTGGTAGGGGTGGGCACGCGGTACGGTTCAGGGTGCACCAGTGGCCATGGAGTGTGCGGCTTATCGCGACTTTCGCCACGCTCAATGGTCGCCACTGCCTGCTTCATGGCCAGCGGTTTCGTTACGGTGTTTGTGCTGCGTCATCTACTGGGAAGTTGAACATGATCAAGGTCACGGCATTCATCGCCGGGTTGCTGTTCGGTTTGGGCTTGCTTCTGGCGGGCATGGCCAACCCGACAAAAGTACTGGCGTTCCTGGATATAGCCGGCGCTTGGGATCCGTCCTTGGCACTGGTTATGATTAGCGCCATTGCCGTGGCGATTGGCCCGCTGACCTGGGCCCGCCGGCACTCCCGCTCACTGCTGGGCGCGCCCATGCAGTTGCCCGCCAAGCGCGGGCTGGACCGGCGCCTGGTGGGCGGCAGCCTGTTGTTCGGCATCGGTTGGGGTATTGCCGGGGTTTGTCCGGGTCCGGCCGTGGCCATTCTGCTGACAGGGCAGTGGCAGGTCATCCTGTTCACGGTGGCCATGCTGGGCGGCATGCTGTTGTTTACGGTACTGGAGAACCGGCGCAGGGGTTAAATCCGCTGAATGGGGACACACTACGATGGCTGCGCAAGCGCCATCATCCTGCGAACACCCCCTTCTCTATCCGTGGATAGGGTAAATCAACCGGCGTGACATGACGCTCTCAGTCAACTCTGACCGCTGTGTACAAGTAACAGCAACGCTCGAGAATTAAAGTTGAAGTGCCAGGGGAAGCTACCCCAGCTCACAACTCCAATAATAGAGCGACGTCAATGAGACTGACACCATCCTTGCCAGCGTGCCTGGCCCTCAGTTGCGTATCACTTGCCGCCTTTGCTGCCGAAGGCCCCCCACCGCCCTCCGTCAGCCAACCCAGCGGTATCAACCTGGGCGGCACCAGCTTCTTCGACGGGTTCGCCGGGCCACCGGGGCTGACGCATCAGACCTATTTGAAGTTCAGTACGTCCAGCAGCATTCGTGACAATGGTGGCAAGGACAACCGCAACTTCGATAACCCGAAGATCAATGTCATTACCCTGATCAACCAGTTCAGCTATTACTCACCGGACACCATCGGCGGCGGCGCACACCTGGGCTGGAGCCTGTTGGTCCCGGTGGTTTCCCTGGACGGCGACTTCGGCGACAACGGCGTCAAACTCAAAGACAACGGGGTCGGCCTGGGCGACGTCACTGTTGGCCCGCAAATCCAGTTCGATCCGCTCCTCAACGCCGAAGGCCGGCCGGTGTTCGTGCAACGCGTGGCCTTCGATACGATCCTGCCCACAGGTAAGTACGACAAACACAAGGACTTGAACCCCGGCTCCCATTACTTTTCCGTCAACCCCTACTGGGCCGCGACCTTGATGCCGGCACCGCGCTGGGAAGTGAGCTGGCGCTTGAATTACCTGTACAACTTCAAGAACGACGATCCCGCGAGCAGCTCGGCACAGTTCTTTGAAGGGCGCCCCGTGCGCGACACCCAATCAGGGCAATCGGCCTGGGCCAACTTTACGGCCTCCTACGAGGTGTACCCGAAAATCTCGGTCGGGATCAACGGCTATTACTTCCGGCAGATTTCCGATGACCGGGTCAACGGCGACCGCCTGAGCAACTCTCGCGAGAAAGTCCTTGGCATTGGCCCCGGTTTGTTCTGGAAGATCACTGAGGACAAGGCGTTCTGGCTCAATACCTATAAAGAAACCGGCGTAGAGAATCGCAGCAAGACCGATTACGCCGTGCAAGTTCGCTACGTTCATAAGTTTTGACTGAGGTGATGTGTGATGAATGCGCTCGACTCCATCGACAGCAAGCAATCACTGGGCGCTATTTGCCTGATGATGGTCATTTCCCTGGGAACGCTGCAGATCCAGCCGATTCTGGGCGGCGCGCTGATTGACCAACTGGGGGTGCCGCTCAATGCCATCGGCGTGATCTTCGCTGCCGAGCTAATCGCGATGGCCATCGCCTGCGGCGTATGTGCCCTGCTCATGGCCCGTGTCGACCGCCGCCGCTTTGCACGGGTGGCCTTGTTGATACTGGCCGTCGGCAACCTGATCAGCACTCAGGTTCACAGCCAGACGTGGCTGGTGGTCTTGCGGATCATCTGCGGCGCCAGCGGTGGCGCGGTCATGGCGGTGGTGTATGCGACCGCGGCACTGCGCCGGTCCAAAGATGCAACGTTTGCAGTGATCAATATCGGCAACTTGTTATGGGGCATGCTGCTGGTCACCTCGATGCCTCTGCTGCTGCAGGTATTTGGCGTGCGGGGTGCCTTTGGCCTGCTGGCCATCACCAGCCTGCTTGCCGCACTGGGTTGCGGGAGAATCCCCAGGCATTACCCGGACGCCCAACGCATCGCCCATGGCGCGGCCCGACCGTTCGGGGTGACCTCACTGCTGCTGATCGCGCTGTTTGCGCTGCTATTCTTCGGGCATTCCGCTCTATGGGTGTACCAGGAACGAATCGGTAAAAGCCTGGGCCTGGAACCTCAACAGATCGGGGCTATCCTCGGCGGCAGCATCCTGGCGGGTGCCCTGGGTGCAGGCCTTTCCGGGCTCATCGGACGGCGGCTTGGCCTACTGTTCCCGCAACTGTTGAGCTTCGGTGCTGCGTTAGTGGCGACCCTGATCATGGTGTATGGCGACAGTACCGTTGCCTTTGCCACCACGGCGTGCCTGATCCATATGGTGTGGTTTTTCAGCTTGCCCTATCTGCTTTCCATGGCCGCCGAACTGGATCCCTCCGGGCGCCTGGCGGGACTGGGCAACGCCGCGATATTCGTCGGGCAAGGGCTTGGCCCCTTTGGCGCCGCGCTGGTAGTGGGCGAAGGGCATTTCCGCGCGGTGGGCTGGCTGGCCGCCTGCGCTTATGGGCTCGCCTTGATCATCTCGTGCCTGGTGGTGGCTCGCTTCCGTCGCGGCGTTAAGCCCGGCGGGCAGGCCCTGTCAGCCCAATCCGCCTGAACGACGCCACCCAAACCGATCAATGAGATAACGCGATGAATACGCCATTCCCAAACACCCCGGAATTTTCCGGAGCGCTGTATGCGCCGAGCCGCGTCGAGGGCGACGTGTATGACCTTGAAATCGAAGGCGCCCTTCCCGAGGCGATCCGTGGGGCCTTTTACCAGGTGTCACCCGACCCGCAATACCCGCCCATGCTCGGCAACGATATTTTCTTCAATGGCGATGCCTTGGTCAGCGGCTTTTATTTTGCTGATGGCAAGGTCTCGCTGCGCCGCCGCTATGTGCTGACCGATCGCCTGGTCGCTCAGCGCCGTGAAGGGCGCTCGCTCAATGGTGTGTACCGCAACGTCTACACCAACGACCCGCTGGCGGCCAAAAACAACACCACCGCCAACACGTCTGTGATCCCGCACAACAACGTCCTGCTGGCTCTCAAGGAGGATGCCATGCCCTGGGCGTTGGACCCGCAGACCCTGGAGACTCTCGGCGAGTGGAATTTCGACGGGCAGATTGACTCTGCGACGTTCACTGCCCACCCCAAGCTCGACCCCGTCACGGGAAACCTGCTGGCCTTCAGTTACGAAGCCAAAGGCGACGGTACACCGGACATGGCCTATTTCGAGATATCGCCAGAGGGGAAGCTGCTGCATGAAATCTGGTTCCAGGCGCCCTACGCCGCGATGGTCCACGACTTCGCGGTCACCGAACGGTATGTGGTGTTCCCACTGATCCCGTTGACAGTGGACGTCGAACGCATGAAAAAAGGCGGCCAGCATTTCCAGTGGCAGCCCGAGTTGCCCCAGCTGTTTGCCGTGGTGCCCCGTTACGGCCATGCGCGCGACGTGCGCTGGTTCAAAGGACCTAAGGACGGCTTCCAGGGCCATACCCTGAATGCGTTCGATGAAGACGGCAAAGTGTATCTGGACATGCCGGTCACCGGCGGCAACATCTTCTACTTCTTCCCCCAGGCGGACGGTTTCGTACCGCCGCCAGAGACCCTGGCCGCCAGTCTGATGCGCTGGATATTCGACCTGAACAGTGCGCAGGATGAACTACAACCCCAGGCGCTGACGGACTATCCCTGCGAGTTTCCCCGCTGCGATGACCGCTACATCGGCCGCAAGTATGAACATGGATTCATGCTCGCCTTCGATCCAGAGCGCCCGTACAACCCGTCGAACGGGCCGATGCCATTCCAGTTTTTCAACCTGCTGGTTCACCTCAACCTCACGACCGGTGTCACCGATGCCTGGTTTCCCGGGGACAGCGGCTGTTTCCAGGAACCCATCTTCATTCCGCGCTCCGCGCAAGCCAAGGAAGGCGACGGCTACGTAGTCTGCCTGCTCAACCTGATTGCCGAAGGCCGCAGCGAACTGGTGGTGCTGGACGCCACCGCCATAGCCGCCGGCCCCCTCGCACGCATCAAAATCCCGTTCCGCATGCGCATGTCACTGCACGGCTGCTGGGCACCGCACTAAGTCGCGCCACCGCTCCCCCTCTCTCCATGCGACACGCCCGTGGCCCTCCACTTGCTGGAAGGGCGCGGGCTGCCCGGCGTTACAGGGCTGGATCCGATGATCGAACAGAAAAATCACGTTTATTTCGTAATGCAGGATTTATACAAAAATCCCACTTTACAGGATAAATGCTCAAGACTAGATTAAACCCATTGCTGCCATCTCCCGCTTCCTTTTCGAGAGGACACTTCATGAAACTTGCAAGCTTCATTGTTCACGGTCGCACGACCTACGGTGTGGTCGAAGGTGATCAACTGATTGACCTGGAATCGGTCAAATCAACCTTTGGCGCTGACCTCAAGCAAGCCATTGCCGCCAATCGCCTGGGGGAGCTGACACCGGCCGTGCTCGCGCCACTGCCCCGCGTGCCATTGGCCGACGTCACCTTCCTGCCGGTGATCGCCAATCCCGGGAAAGTGCTGTGCATCGGCATCAACTATGCCACCCACGTGCGGGAGACCGGGCGTGACATGCCGACCTATCCGATGATTTTCACGCGTTTCGCCGACAGCCAGGTCGCGCACCTGCAGCCGATCATTCGTCCAAAGGTGTCGCACAAACTGGATTTCGAAGGCGAACTCGCAGTGGTCATCGGCAAAACCGCAAGGCACGTCAACGCAGCGGACGCGCTGGACTACGTGGCCGGTTATGCCTGCTACAACGATGGCAGTGTGCGCGACTGGCAGAAGCACACCCTCCAGTTCGTGCCCGGCAAGAACTTCCCCCAAACCGGTGGATTCGGCCCTTGGATGGTGACCCACGACGAGATCAACGACCCGCAGGAGCTGGAACTGACCACGCGCCTGAACGGCGAAGTGATGCAACACACCCCCACCAGCGACATGATTTTCGACGTGCGCCAGTTGATCGAGTACTGCTCCACGTTCACCGAACTGGCCCCCGGCGACGTGATTGTCAGCGGCACCACTGGTGGCGTCGGTGCCTTCCGTGAACCGCCGGTGTGGATGAAGCCCGGCGACACCGTCGAAGTCGAGATAACCGGCATCGGCCGCCTGCGCAACAGCATCGCCGACGAGCAGTGAGTCATGAATCTACTTGAATCAGAACGCCCGTCGGAGCTGGAAGCCGATAGCAAAGGCTCCAGCCTGGAACGCATGCTGCGGGTGCTGGACCTGTTCACCGAGGCCAGCCCGATCTGGGCGGTGGACGAAATGGGCGCCGCACTGGGTTACACCCGCTCGACCATTTACCGCTACGTACGCGAACTGGCCGAGGCGAGCCTGTTGTTTCAGGTCGAAGCCGGACGCTATGCACTGGGCGCACGGATCATCACCTGGGACCGCCAGCTGCGCCTGAGCGACCCTCTGGTGCGCGCGGCACAGTCGCTGGAACAGGCTCTGCCACGCTGGAGCGAGCAACAGGTATGGCTGATCTGTCGGCTGTTCAAGGACCAGGTGGTATGTATCCACCAGCATGGCGAGTTGTTCAGTGAGGTCAGCTACTCCCGGGGTTCGCCCAGGCCGTTGTTCCTCGGCGCGACATCGAAAGCGATCCTCGCCAACATGACCTCGCGCCAGCACCGCCAGCTGTTCCTGGAAAACCCGGATGAAGTGCGCGCCAGCCACCTGGGCCAAACCTGGGAACAGTTCCGCCGCGCGCTGCAGCAACTGCGTCGCCAGGGCTATGTCGCCAGTGCGGCGGAAATCGATCCCGGCGTCTACGGCCTCGCGGCACCGATTTTCGACAGCGACGGCAAGGTGCTGGGCAGCATCAGTTGCGTGCGTCCGATCCAGGAGCGTGACAACACCCAGGAAGCGCAACAAGGGGAACAGATGCTGACCCTCGCACAGACACTCTCGCAACGCATGGCGGCCCTGACTCAACGCCCCGCGCAGCCGGACTGAAACCTTTGGAAGGGAATAACAATGACAACCCTCAACAGCTTCAGCACTCAAGTCCTGATCATCGGCGCCGGCCCCACCGGACTGACTCTGGCCAACCTGCTTGGCCAGGGTCAGGTGGATACCCTGATCATCGACCGCAAGGCCGGCACCGTGACCGAGCCCCGCGCTGTCTCGATCGACGATGAATCCCTGCGCACCATGCAGGCGATCGGGCTGGATGCCGCCGTGCTACACGATGTGGTGCCGGGCTACGGCGTGCATTACTTCACCCGCCCGGGCGGGCGTTGCTTTGGCAAGGTCGAGCCCACCGGCAAGGTGTATGGTTTTCCCAAACGCAATGCCTTTCGCCAGCCACTGTTCGAACACACGCTGAAGACCGGCCTTGAGCGCTTTGCGAGCGTGACTGCACGCTTCAATCACGAACTGCTGGAGTTCACTCAAGACGCGCACGGTGTGCGTGCCTTGATCAAGGACACCGATGGCCAATTGCTCGACGTCAAGGCCAACTACCTGGTCGCCTGCGACGGCGGCCGCAGCCCGGTGCGCAAGCAACTGGGAATCGAGATGGTCGGGTCGAGCTTCTCCTCGCGCTGGCTGGTGGTCGATACCGACCAGGACGACGACCCGTTCTGGCAGACCCGCGTGTACTGTGACGCCCGGCGCCCGGTGGTGGAAGTACCCGGTCCGCACCGTACGCGGCGTTTCGAATTCATGCTCCGGCCGGACGAAACCGAGGAGCAGGTGCTCAGCCCGCAAAGCCTGCACGTGCTGTTGCGTCCGTTCAAGGGCGATGCGCCGGTTTCGATCGTGCGCAAGACGGTCTACACCTTTCATGCCCGCGTTGCAGAGCGCTGGCAGGTGGGCCGCGTATTGCTCGCCGGTGATGCCGCGCACCTGACCCCGCCCTACGCCGGACAGGGGATGAACAGCGGCGTTCGCGATGCTCATAATCTGGGCTGGAAGTTGATCGGCGTACTCAACGGCAAATTGGCCGCGACCGCCTTGCAGTCCTACGAAAGCGAGCGGCGCGGGCATGCCTGGGCCTTGATCAAGTTGGCCCTGAACCTGGGCGTGGTCATGGCGCCGGCTACCGTGCTGCGGGCTCGCCTGATCAGTGCGGCATTCGCGTTGGTCGGCCTGGTGCCGCCGCTGCGCGACTATTTCCTGCAGATGCGCTTCAAGCCAAAACCACGCTTTACCCAAGGCCTGGTGCTGCCCGACGGCAAGGCCGGAAAGCTGGCCTGTGGGCAAATGTTTCCTCAGCCGCTGCTGACCGACGCCCAAGGCCACGCCCAGTTGCTGGACGCGAGCATCGGTGCCGGCTTTGCCCTGATTCAATATGGCGACCCTGCTCGCCAGCGTCTTGATGAACTGCGCCACGGTCTTTGGGATCACCTGGAGGCCAAGCGCATCCTGATCCTGCCTGCGCACTTCCAGGCCCTGCCATCGCTGCCTGGCTGCACCGTACTTCAAGACCATGAGGATGCGCTCAAGGACCTGCTGGGCGACAGCCACACGTTTGTGTTGCTGCGCCCCGATCGCTATGTCGCCGCCCTCTTCGACAAGACCACCCAAGACCAGGCTGCCGCCGCCTTGCAGGCGCTGTTCGGCATCCCCTCGACAAGCGCCTGTGCGGATCAACCGGCCATGGCCCCCGTCTACCCCTGAACCTTCAGCCACCGAGGTGTTTATGCAAACCTTGCAGACTTCTACCCCCGCACGCCTGTGTTACCTGCACCTGGCGAGCAAAGCGCCCCAGCAACAAGTTGATTTCTATCGGCGCCTGCTGGACATGAACTGCCTGGCGCAGGCAGACGGCAGTTGGCTGCTCCAAGGCCCGCAACGGGCCATGCTAATCTCGCCCGCCGACCACAGCGGCCTGCTCGCGGCCGCGTACGACCTGGGCAGCCAAGCGCGCTTGAGTGAACTGCGCACGCGCCTGGTGAGCAAGGGCTGTAGCGTCGAAGCGCTCGACTCGCCACTGCTGGAAGCCGGCGCCTTTCAAATCCGCGACCCCCAGGGCCGGCAAACCGTGTTTGGCGTGTCTCTTGGCGCCGTCGCCACCGACCGCAAGGGCATGCCGGGCCGCCTGCAGCATGTGGTGTTCCAGACCACGGAGCTGGAAGCGATGATCGACTTCTACGTCAACACGGTGGGGTTCACGGTCTCGGACAATGTTGTCGATGAGCAGAGCAGCCAGCTCACGACCTGCTTCCTGCGTTCAGACGACGAGCACCACTCGCTGGCGTTTTTCCGCGGTTCGAAAAACGAATGGGATCATCACTGTTACGAAACCAACGAGTGGAATGACATTCGCGACTGGGGCGACCGTTTCGCCAAGGAGCGGATTACATTGTTCTTTGGCCCAGGTCGCCACGGTCCGGGCAATAACCTGTTCTTCATGGTGGTCGATGCCGATCGCAATCGCCTGGAGTTCTCGGCGGAGCTGGAAATCACCGAAGCCAGCCGCGCGCCAGGCGTCTGGCCCCAAGAGGAATACACCCTCAACTCCTGGGGACGCGCCTGGATACGCAGCTGAAAAGACACACTTCAAAGGGTCTGCCCTCACCTACCCTCAATCAACGCGGCTACCTGCCTAAGGTAAGACAATGACAATTCCAACCTTCGCGACCTACGCCATCAGCGGCGACCAATACATCAACGGCACCTGGCGCACAGGTCGTTCGACACGACGCCTGGATGACCGTAACCCGTTCAACGGCGAACGCTTGCTGGAGATGCCGCTGGCCTCGGTGGTTGACCTGGATGACGCCTACCAGGCGGCCCAGCGCGCACAGACCGACTGGGCAGCGCTGCACCCGACCCAGCGCAGTGCGCAGCTGGAAAAACTCGCTCAGGTCATCCAGGACCGCAGCGAAGAAATCATCGACTGGCTGATCCGTGAGTCCGGCAGTACCCGTATCAAGGCAGGGATGGAATGGCAGTTCACCCTCAACCTGGTTCGCGAGTGCGCAACGCTGCCGATGCAGGTTGAGGGGCGAATCCTGAGCAGTTACAAGCCTGGCGAACAGAGCTTCGTGTTTCGCGAGCCGCTGGGCGTGGTCGGTGTCATCAGCCCCTGGAACTTTCCACTGTACCTGAGCATGCGCTCGGTGGTGCCGGCCCTGGCGCTGGGCAATACCGTGGTGCTCAAGCCCGCCAGTGACACGGCGGTCACCGGAGGCCTGCTGATTGCGCACCTGTTCGAAGAAGCCGGGTTCCCCGCGGGTGCGCTGAATGTGGTGGTCGGCGCGGGCTCGGAGATTGGTGATGCATTCGTCGAGCACCCGATACCAAGCCTGATCTCCTTCACCGGTTCCACCGACGTGGGCCGCAATGTCGGACGCATCGCCACCGGCGGCAAGCACATCAAGCGCGTGGCGCTGGAATTGGGCGGCAACGCACCGCTGGTGGTCCTGGACGATGCGGACATCGAGATCGCGGCGCATGCCGCCGTGGTCGGGCGGTTCCTGCATCAGGGCCAGATCTGCATGAGCGTCAACCGCGTCATTGTCGATCGTTCGCTGTATGCCGACTTCGCGGCGCTGGTGGTGGAGCGCGTGCGCAACCTCAAGACCGGTGACCCGGCCAAGCCCGATACGGTGATCGGGCCGGTGGTCAACCAGAGTCAGCTCGATGGCCTGCTGGGGAAGATCGACGCAGCCGAGCGTGCCGGCCTCAAGCAACTGTGTGGTGGCCAGGCGCAAGGGCTTGTGCTGCCAGCCCATGTCTTCGGCGAAGTGGGCCCCGAGCAGGCATTGGCCCGCGATGAAACCTTCGGCCCGTTATTGCCATTGATGATTGCACACAATCAGGCCCACGCCCTGGAGTTGGCCAATGCAAGCGAGTACGGTCTATCCAGTGCCGTGTTCACCCGGGACATGGCGCGCGGCCTGAGTTTTGCGCGAGGCATCGTGGCGGGCATGACCCATATCAACGACATCACCGTCGACGACCAACCCAATGCACCGTTCGGTGGCGAGAAGAACTCCGGCCTAGGGCGCTTCAACGGTCACTATGCCTTGGATGAGTTTACCCGGGCCCATTGGGTCACCTGGCAAGCGGGGAGCCATCGCTACCCGTTCTGATCGCATGCCAGAATCGGGCAAGGCGCCCTCCTTGCCCCTTCAGCCATAACAAAAAGACAGAAGGCGAAACCAATGAACAACCTAGCCTGTGTGTCCACCGATCAGGTCGTTCGCTCTGACCGGCTGATGAAGTGGAAAGAGTTCATGAGCGATCACCTGGGCCGCACGCCTGAGTATATAAAGCGCCTGGAAGCCACCCATATCGACCCGTTGCACAACGGTAACTTCCAGGGGCGGCTGGAATATGGCGACCTGGGCCAGCTGCGTTTCTGCCGCATGACCGCCAGTGCCCATCGCTATTCACGCCACTTGAGCAAAGCACTCGATGTCGTCGACACGCCGCGCATGTTGATCCTGCAAGTTGCCGGTGTCAGCCACTTCGAGCAAGGGCAGCAAAGCAGTACCGTCGCACCGGACGAAATGCTCCTGGTCGATTGTGGCAAGCCCTTCAGCGTTACCAGTACCCAGGGGTGCGAACACTTTATCCTGCTGTTCCAAGGCGCCGCCGGGCAACTGACACAGACCGGCGACATGCACTTGAGTGGCCGCAACGGGCTGGGGCGCATGCTGATGCACCTGATCAGCGACGCTTACCATCAATACCCCTTGCTCAACAGCCAGTCGGCCGGGCTGATCGGCGACAGCATCGCCGGGTTGCTCAACAATGCCTTGAAGAACAAGCAAGATGAAAAGCAACTGGACCACGACTTCCGGTTCTTCAAACAGAATCGCCTCAAGGCCTATATTGAGCGCCACCTGGCGGACCGCGACCTCAGCATTGAGCGCATCGCCAATGCTGAACAGTGCTCGGTGCGCAGCTTGCACCGGGCCTTTCAGGATGAATTGGGCTGCAGCGTCAGCGAGTATATCTGGCAGCGTCGGTTGTCCCGATGCGCCGAGGACCTGCGCAACCGCGAACAGGCCCATCGCTCACTCACCGAGATCGCCTATGCCTGGGGCTATGGCAGCAGTTCACATTTCAGCCGGCACTTCAAATCGACATTCGGTATGTCACCACGACTGTTCCGGGAAACGGCCAGCGACAACCGCACTCAATCGCCAGCCGTTTGAGCGCGAAGCCTCTCAATTGCGGCGCAAAAGGGTATTCGGCGCAACGCCAAAGGCCTTGCGAAAGGCATGGCTGAAGTGGGAGAAGTCGGAAAACCCGAAGTCCAGCGCCGCCTGGGACACGCTGCGCACCTGACCGCGCTCGATCGCTTCACGGCTCGCATTCAGGCGCTCTTTCCAGATCTCGGCAACGGGGGTCTTTTGGTATCGCGCGAACGCGCGCGTGACAGTTCGCGTGGACACATTATGAGCCTGCGCGATGACGTCAATGGATAGGTCCGGCTCGGTCAAGTGCCGTTGGATGTACTGCATGATACGACCGTAGAGGTCGAGTTCCTGATGGGTTGTCTTCAGGTCCTGGAGTTCCAGGCTTATCACCAGCAGGTCGATCAATGCGCCGGAATAACGATTCGAGATGTGCTCATCCTGCAACGACATCGGCGAGCTCGCGGCCTGACGCAACATTTCACGCAAGGGCACGACGCCGGGGCGGCGGTCGTCGAGGACCATCGCCGTGTAATCGGCGATTCGTGGCAGACGCTCAATCAGTAAGGCTCGCGGAATACGGACCAAGTGGTTTTCGGTACCACCGAAACTGAATCGAAACGCCTGTGTTGCGTCATAAAGAAACAGATTTCCAGCTGCCAGGCTGGCTTTTCTTCCTCCTTGCTCAATTTGCCCATGGCCATTTCGGGAGAAGCCCAACCATAAATCTTCAGCCGGGCCGCTGCGCAGGTGACGCTCTGAGCGCTCCCAGTAATGCAGCGGCGAAGACAGCGAACAGATGTCCAGGTCGCCGAGCGTATTGATCGCGAGCGCGCCATCAAAACTGCTCTGGGACAAGGGTTTGCTGTCTGCTGCCAGGCAATGGCGGCACACCACTTCCTTCCAGTAATCAAAGCGACGGGGGGCCGACACTGCAAGGGTCGAATACTGCGTGCTCGGGTTCATGTCACTGACCTCGACATCAATGCAAAAGGCGCTCGATAAGGTGTAACTTGCGGTCAACTGTCCCCCATCAAAAGCAATTTGCAGGCCAAACACCGCTGCAGGCCGTCCAGTCACACTGCCGTGCGATGCCCCTCGCAACGCGCCTCAGGCCGCAGGCGGTTGCCTGAGCCGTTATCCCCATTTAGAGGCACAGCCCGTCACGCGGTCGGCCCAAGTGCACCAACGCGGACCACGGCGCAAGGTCAGTTTCTGCAGTGTCTTTTCCAACCAAACGGTTGTCCCGTCGAACAAAGCGCCCCCTCGCCACCCAGCCTAATTTCCACCTCACAGCAGCTCATACCCCGCTGATGAGGCACGCCATGTATCGACACTATTCACAACGACGGGCTGATTCCTCCTGGTTTCTGCAGAGGCGCGACCTGGTCCCTGAAGAGTCGGCGTATTGGTTGATTGAATGGGGAGCCATGACGCTGCTGCACCGACGGCAAGTCGTCAAACGCGACCTGCCGCCGAAGCGCTGATGCCCACCCGTAGGCCTGAACGAAAATAACGAGGAGCTCACCATGGAATCTGCAATCGACACACATCTCAAATGCCCACGCACCCTGTCACGCCGGGTGCCCGACGAATATCAACCGCCGTTCCCGATGTGGGTCGCGCGCGCTGACGAGCAACTTGAACAAGTGGTGATGGGATACCTCGGCGTGCAATATCGCGGCGACGCCCAGCGCGAGGCCGCGTTGCAGTCAATGCGCCACATCGTCGGCAGTTTCAGTCTGGCCGATGGCCCGCAGACCCATGATTTGACCCACCACACCGACAGCAGTGGGTTTGATAATTTGATTGTGGTCGGGTACTGGAAAGACCCTGCCGCCCACTGTCGCTGGTTGCGCTCACCCCAGGTAAATGACTGGTGGAATTCGCCGGATCGGCTCAGTGACGGCCTGGGCTATTTCCGCGAAATCACCGCCCCACGCGCCGAACAGTTCGAAACCTTGTACGCCTTCCAGGAAAACTTGCCCGGTGTCGGCGCGGTCATGGATAGCACCAGTGGCGAGATCGAGGAACACGGTTACTGGGGCTCGATGCGCGACCGCTTCCCGATCTCCCAGACGGACTGGATGAAACCTACCAGTGAGCTGAAAGTGGTCGCGGGTGACCCTGCCAAGGGTGGGCGGGTCGTGGTCATGGGGCATGACAACCTCACGCTGATCCGTTCAGGCCAGGACTGGGCGGATGCCGAGGCGGACGAACGCTCGCTGTACCTGGATGAAATTTTGCCGACCTTGCAGGACGGCATGGACTTCCTGCGTGACAACGGGCAACCCCTGGGCTGCTACAGCAACAGGTTTGTGCGCAATATCGATATCGACGGTAACTTTCTCGACGTGAGCTACAACATCGGTCACTGGCGCTCGGTGGAAAAACTCGAACGCTGGGCAGAGTCGCACCCTACCCACCTGCGTATTTTCGTGACGTTCTTCCGTGTGGCCGCGGGTTTGAAAAAGTTACGGCTGTACCACGAAGTGTCGGTGTCAGACGCCAAGAGCCAGGTATTCGAGTACATCAACTGTCACTCGCAGACCGGCATGTTGCGCGACGCGCTGTCGCCAACCGCCTGAGTGCCGTCGGCACTTCTTCCCCATTTCCTACTTCCTTGCCACCCTCCCCGGGTGGCGTGGTTTCCTGTGCGAGGAATAAAAAAATGAACAAGATCCGCCTGCTGACACTTTCCACCCTGTTGCCCGCACTTCACGCGAACGCCGGTGAAGTAGCCCCTGGCGACTATGAGCAATACCCGGTCGGCGCGACCATCGGTGCGATTTATTACCAGCACTCCACCACGGACTCGGCTTACGCCAACGGGCACAAGGTCAGCTCCGACTACAGGTTGAGCTCAGACGTCGGCATTCTGCGTCTGCTCCATGTCTACGCACTCAGCGACACAGTCACCATCGACCCGCAATTCCTACTGCCCTTCGGGCACGTCTCCAGTGGCGGTGACGCCTCGACGCTGGGCAGTACCCGCGGCGTCGGCGACTTGATCCTGACCGCGCCGGTCAAGTGGCGGCTCAACGAAGCCCGCGACACCCTCAGTATCGCCCCCTATCTGTATGTACCCACTGGCACTTATGACAAGGATGACGCGCTCAATATCGGTGAGAACCGCTGGAAGTTCGAACTGCAGAGTGCCTACGTCAAGCACTTCACAGAAAAATGGGCAATGGACTTGGTCGGCGGCGCAACCTGGTATGGCGACAACACCGACTATGGCGCAAATGCCGACCGTCTGAAGCAAGACGTTTCCTATGCAGCACAGATCATGGGGCGTTACATGCCTGACGCCACCACAGCGTTTGGTATCGGCTTCGGGCGCACCTGGGGAGGTGAGACGAACGTCGAGCACGTCAATCAGGATAACGAGTTGGGTACAACCAACTTCCGCCTGACAGCGACCAAATTCGTCACCCCCCAAGACCAGATCCAGCTGCAGTTGGGCAAGGATCTGTCAGTGGACAACGGCGCCAAGGAAGACTTCCGCATGAACCTGCGTTACGCCCGCGTATTTTGACGCAAGCGTCCACCGGACAGCGGCCCCAGCCCTCTGTTGCCTTGGCGCAGGGCTGTCCGGCTCAGCCAAGTCGCTGTCTTTTTCAACCAAGCCTTCGACTGGAGGCGCGGACTATCTTGAGCACCAGGCCCACTGACCTTGATGAGCATGCAGTGCTCTTCGGCCACAGACGATAAGGACAGCCCCACCATGGCAATCGTTCGCCCCACCCTTGAGCAGTTATTGGATATCGCCAGCCGCCTGCACATGCAGCTCAGCCCCGAGCATGCGCGGGAATACTTGCCGCTTATGCAGGCGAGCTTTGACGCCTACGACCTGATTGACGAGTTGCCCGATTTCATTCCACCGGTACGTTACGAACGCAGCTCGGGCTATCGTCCATCGGCTGCACACAACCCACTCAACGCCTGGTACGTGCGAACGGAAGTCAGCGGTGCCCGTGACGGCAAACTGGCGGGTAAAACGGTCGCACTCAAAGACAACATTTCACTGGCTGGCGTGCCCATGATGAATGGTGCCAAGCCACTGGAAGGCCACGTTCCATCGTTCGACGCCACTGTGGTCACTCGGTTACTGGACGCGGGCGCAACCATCCTCGGCAAGGCGACGTGCGAGCATTACTGCCTGTCAGGTGGCAGTCACACTTCCGATCCCGCACCGGTTCACAACCCTTATCGCCATGGGTTTGCCTCGGGTGGATCGTCTTCCGGCAGCGCGGCGCTGGTCGCCGCGGGCGAGGTCGACCTCGCAGTCGGCGGTGACCAGGGCGGATCGATCCGGATTCCTTCCGCATTCTGCGGCACTTACGGGATGAAACCTACGCACGGTCTGGTGCCTTACACCGGGATCATGGCCATCGAAGCGACCATCGATCATGCCGGCCCCATCACCGCCAATGTGAGAGACAACGCCTTGATGCTGGAGGTCATGGCCGGCGCGGACGGGCTTGATCCCCGGCAAGCCGCGCCCCAGGTCGACACGTACAGCGATTACCTGGCACGCGGTGTGAGCGGTCTGAAGATTGGCGTCCTGCGCGAAGGCTTCGAATTGGCCAACCAGGATCCACGCGTTGCGTCGTCGGTCCGCAATGCCATCGCACGATTTTCGCAACTGGGCGCGCAGGTCGAGGAGGTGTCGGTGCCTGAGCACGCGATCGCCGGGGCGCTGTGGCACCCCATCGGCTGTGAGGGTCTGACGATGCAGATGATGCACGGCAATGGGGCGGGTTTTAACTGGAAAGGGCTGTATGACGTGGGCTTGCTGGACAAGCAAGCCGGATGGCGCGATCAGGCGGATGACCTGTCCGCCTCTCTCAAGCTGTGCATGTTCGTCGGCCAATACGGTGTCGAGCGCTACAACGGGCGTTTCTACGCCAAGGCGCAAAACCTCAGGCGCCTGGCTCGCTCGGCCTATGACGCGGCCTTGGCGCGCTATGACCTGCTGGTGATGCCTACCGTCCCGATCATTGCCCAGCCGCACCCGGAACCGGGTTGCTCGATCACTGAGTACGTGGCGCGAGCACTGGAAATGATCGGCAATGCCTCCGCCCAGGACATCACGGGCCACCCGGCGATGTCGATCCCCTGCGGTCTGGTAGACGGTCTGCCTGTCGGGCTCATGTTGGTGGGCAAGCACTATGCCGAAGGCACGATTTATCAGGCTGCCGCAGCGTTCGAGGCGGCTGTCGACTGGAAAAACTGTTAGCCGGCCCCCCGCAGCGCAAAAAAGACTAAGCCGCCAGGCGCTGCCTAGACGCTCAATGATGAGGAATAAACCGATGACCACTCCTGAGAGAAACACATCAACCCCGGGCGAACGAGCACAAGCGTTACTGCAAGTGCTCAAGCAGAAGGACCTGATCCCCGACGGTTACATCGAGCACATGACACAGCTGATGGCGCACGAATGGAGCCCGGAAAATGGCGCGCGGGTTGTGGCCAAGGCCTGGGTAGACCCGCAGTTTCGTGAACTGTTGCTAAGGGATGGCACCGCAGCGTGTGCCCAATTTGGCTACACCGGCCCGCAGGGTGAATACATTGTTGCCCTGGAAGACACGCCCACTCTGAAAAACGTGATTGTGTGCAGCCTGTGCTCCTGCACCAATTGGCCCGTCCTCGGCTTGCCACCGGAGTGGTACAAGGGCTTCGAATTTCGTGCCCGGCTGGTGCGCGAAGGGCGCACTGTCCTGCGGGAATTGGGCACGCAACTGCCGGACGACGTCACCATCAAGGTGTGGGACACCAGCGCCGAAAGCCGCTATCTGGTGCTGCCTGTACGGCCGCAAGGGAGCGAGTCCATGGATGAAGAGGCGCTTCGAAAATTGATCACCAAGGATGTCCTTATCGGCGTGGCGCTACCGCACGTCGCGTAACCGGGGCGCTTTGTTTCTTTCACTTTTCAGAGGTATTCACAATGGATGGTTTTCACGATCTCGGTGGTTTTCAGGGCTTTGGCAAGGTCCCTCACACCATCAATAGTCTGGACTACAAACAGGTATTCAAGCAGGACTGGGAACACCTGGCCTACAGCTTGATGTTTATCGGTGCCGATCACTTGAAAAAGTTCAGCGTGGACGAAGTGCGCCACGCCGTCGAACGCCTGGATGTCCGCCAACATGTCGGCACCCAGTACTACGAACGCTATGTCATTGCGACCGCCACCCTGCTGGTCGAAACAGGCGTCATCACCCAGGCAGAACTCGATCAGGCCTTGGGCTCCCCCTTCAAGCTGGCGAACCCTGCTCATGCCGAAGGTCGCCCGGCGATCACCGGTCGACCGCATTTTGAGGTGGGCGACCGGGTCGTCGTGCGAGACGAGTACGTGGCCGGGCATACCCGCATGCCAGCCTATGTGCGTGGCAAGGCAGGCGTGGTGCTGCACCGCACATCGGAGCAGTGGCCGTTCCCGGACGCGATTGGCCATGGCGACGTGAGCGCGGCGCACCAGCCGACCTACCATGTCGAGTTTCGCGTAAAGGATCTCTGGGGTGATGCGGCAGACGATGGGCTGGTGGTGGTCGATCTTTTCGAAAGCTACCTGGACCACGCCGATGTCGCTCAAGCGGTGAAAGCATGATTGACGGCGCCCTGACAGGCCGACTGCCGGTGACGGTGCTTTCCGGCTTCCTCGGCGCCGGCAAAACCACCCTGCTCAACCATATCCTGCGCAATCGCGAAGGCCTCAGGGTGGCGGTCATCGTTAATGACATGAGCGAGGTCAACATTGATGCCCAGGAGGTGCAGCGCGATGTGTCACTGCACCGTGGCAGCGATGAGTTGATCGAGATGAGCAACGGCTGCATTTGCTGCACGCTGCGCGCCGATTTGCTTGAGCAGATCAGTGCGCTGGCGCGCCAGCAGCGTTTCGATTACCTGCTCATTGAGTCCACCGGGATCTCTGAGCCGATGCCGGTCGCGGAGACGTTCGCCTTCCTGGACGCCGAAGGCTTCAGCCTCAGCGAGTTGGCACGGCTCGATACCTTGGTGACAGTGGTCGATGGCAGCCGTTTCCAGGCGCTGCTTGAGTCACCGGACACCGTGCCCCGCGACGACGCACAGGAGGACACGCCCCAGCGCCCTCTAACCGACCTTCTGATCGAGCAAGTGGAGTATGCCAACGTCATTCTTGTCAACAAAATGGACTTGATCGATGAGCCTGGCTACCAGGCCTTGCACGGAATCCTCGCAGGCCTTAACCCGTCCGCGCGGATCGAGCCAATGACTCAGGGTAACGTTGAGCTATCCCACATCCTCGGCACCCATCTGTTTGATTTACCCAGCCTTGCGGCGTCGCCGGGCTGGATGAAGACAATGGAGGCCAGCGACGCACCGGCCTCCGAGTCGGATACCTATGGCGTGACGTCCTGGGTGTACCGCGAGCGCGCCCCTTTTCATCCGCAGCGATTGTTCGATTTCTTCCTGCGACCCTGGTGCAACGGGCGCCTGTTGCGCAGCAAAGGTTACTTTTGGTTGGCCAGCCGCCACCTTGAAATCGGCCTGCTGGTGCAAAGCGGCAAGCAGTTCCAGTGGGACTATGTCGGGCGCTGGTGGACCTTCATTGAGCCGTCGCAATGGCCACGTGATGAATATCGGTTGCAAAGCATCATGGCCAAGTGGGACAGCATTGTCGGGGATTGCCGGCAGGAATGGGTCTTCATCGGCCAGGATCTGGATACCCATAGGTTGCAACACGAGCTCGACAACTGCCTGCTGAGTGCCCAGGAAATCGCCGCAGGCCCGTCGGCCTGGCAAGCCCTGCCGGGAGCGACAGACTTTGACACCCGGGCCTTGTCGGCATGCCCGTTCCCCCTCTTGCAGGCGGATCCCCTTTGAACGAGGTAGAGGTGCTCCATGCTTTTTTTCAGCAGAACCACCCGTTGGGTACTGGCGCCGCTCGCCGAGAGGCTGGAGCAGCCAGACCAGCCGAGCATGCCGTTATCATCGAACAACCCGTTATTGCGGCGCATTCTGTCAGGCGTCGATCAATTGCTACAGGAGCGGCGTGCCTTGGAGGAGCAAGCACGTGCACTGACATTGAAAGTCAGCCAATTGGACGAACGTCTGGCCTGCCGCGACAAGCATTTGCGTCATGTGGAGACGCGCTGGGCACTGATCACCCAGGGTGCAGATGAACTGTTCTGGACACTGGATCTGGCTGCAACCGCCGCCCCCGGGCCGGAGTGCGCAATGGAGTGGTCGGGGTCGGCGTCAATCCAGGCCCAAGGTATTGATCAGCTCGGCCGTTGGAGCGAACAGTTACACCCCGCTGACCGGCAACCGCACCTGGAAGCGCTTGCCCGGCATCTTGCCGATCGCAGTGGGCGGACGCCCTTTGCGCTCGATGTGCGCCTGAAGTCCGCATCAGGCAGTGACTATCGCTGGTGCAGGGTCAGCGGTAACGCAAGTCGTGATCCTCAAGGCGTACCTCTCGCCATCGGTGGAACCCTTCGTGACATTCACGAACAACACCTGCACAACGAGACACTTGAACTGGCGGCCACACGTTTCGACATTTCCCGGGAAATGCTGCACGACGGGCTCTGGGACATCGAGGTTGTGGCCGGCGACCCTGCGAACCCGAAAAACACCATCTGGTGGTCGTCGCAAATGCGCCGACTGCTGGGGTGCAGCACGGTTGAAGAGTTCCCCAATACCCTGGAAAGCTGGACCTCGCGCCTGCATCCCGACGACAGCGAACGGGCGATCGCAGCGTTTGTTGCCCACGTTGAAGACCGCAGCGGCAAAACACCGTTTGATGTGGATTACCGACTCAAACATAAAAGTGGCACTTACCGCTGGTTCCGCGGCCGGGGGCAAACGCGCCGCGCATCGGACGGCTCCCCGCAGCGAGTGGTGGGTGCCATTACCGATATCCATGCCCACCATGAAGAAAGCACGATGCGTGAGGCGCAGGCGGAACAACATCGCGTGATGCAGGAAACGCTCAGCAAGTTGACGCACATTGTCGCCACCATCCAGGGCATTGCCAGCCAAACCAACCTGCTGGCCTTGAACGCCGCCATTGAGGCGGCGCGCGCAGGCGAGGCCGGGCGCGGGTTTGCCGTGGTCGCTGATGAAGTCCGCAAGCTGGCCACTCGGACCAGCCAGGCCACACAGCAAGCGGCCGAAATGATGGACAGCTAGCCACATCAAAGCGCGCGCACTGGGCGTGTGCACACCGAACATCTACCAACAATAACAATCAGGTACGTTATGCGTGATTACGACTCGGCAGTGACCTCTTTCAATTATCGACAACTGGCCACCCAGGACTTGCACGGCGAGCTGGCGGCCATGAACGCCTGCATCGAATGCTGCGACCGGCACGCCCTGGGTGATGCCGTGGCGTTGTACTGCGAAACGCCGGATGGCCGCGCCACGCACCACACGTTCAGCGAACTGCAGGCCCACGCTGCGCGCTTCGGCAACTTTTTGCGCGAGCAAGGGGTCAAGCCGGGAGAGCGTGTAGCGGGCCTGATGCCACGCACGGTTGAACTGTTGATTGCCATTTTGGGGACCTGGCGCATCGGCGCGGTCTACCAACCGCTCTTCACCGCATTCGGCCCCAAGGCAATCGAGCAGCGATTGGGTTGCTCCGAGGCGCGCTGGATTGTGACCGATGCCCATAATCGCCCCAAGTTGGACGACGTCATTGACTGCCCACGCATCATCGTGACCGGCGCAGGCCCACGCAACCCGGACGATTACGACTTCTGGACCGTTCTGGATCGCCAACAGGCCGATTGTGCACCCGAGTTGCTGGACGCCAGTGCGCCGTTCCTGCTGATGTGTACGTCAGGCACCACAGGGCCGGCCAAGCCGTTGGAGGTGCCCTTAAGCGCCATTCTGGCCTTCAAGGGCTATATGCGTGATTCGATTGACCTGCGAGAGGACGACCATTTCTGGAACCTCGCCGACCCCGGATGGGCCTATGGTTTGTATTACGCGGTGACCGGCCCGCTGGCATGTGGCCGTGCCACGCTGTTCTATGACGGCCCGTTCGCGGTGGACAGTACCTGCCGGATCATTGCCAAGTATGCGATCACCAACCTGGCCGGCTCGCCGACCGCCTACCGCCTGCTGATCGCGGCGGGGGCTGCGTTCGCCGACACCGTGCGTGGTCGCCTGCGTGTCATCAGCAGTGCCGGCGAGCCGCTGAACCCGCAGGTCATCCGTTGGTTTGCCGACGAACTCGGCGTGGTCATCCACGACCATTATGGCCAGACTGAAATCGGCATGGTGCTGTGCAACCACCACGGCCTGCGTCACCCGGTACGTGAGGGTTCAGCCGGTTATGCGGTTCCGGGGTACCGGATTGTCGTGCTGGATGATGCTCATCGGGAACTGCCACCGGGCCGGCCAGGCGTGCTGGCGGTGGATCGCGAGCGGTCGCCCCTGTGTTGGTTCGAGGGCTACTTCGGAATGCCCACCCAGGCTTTTGTCGACCGTTATTATTTGAGCGGCGATATCGTGGAGTTGAATGACGATGGCAGCATCAGCTTCGTGGGCCGTAACGACGACGTGATCACTACCTCCGGCTATCGCGTCGGACCTTTCGATGTGGAAAGTGCGCTGATCGAACACCCTGCGGTGGTTGAAGCCGCCGTGATTGGCAAACCGGACCCGCAACGCACCGAGTTGATCAAGGCGTTCGTCGTACTGAACAGTCAAAGCCTGCCAAGCACCGAGTTGGCGGAAGTCCTGCGCCTGCATGTCCGGCAACGCCTGGCCGCGCACGCGTACCCGAGGGAAATCGAGTTCGTCGAACACCTGCCCAAAACACCCAGTGGCAAATTGCAGCGGTTCATTCTGCGCAACCAGGAAATCGCGAAGCAGCAGGCGTTCGACACATGACCCAAGGCCACGGCCGTCGGGTGTGGCTGCGTGTGCGCAACACAGCGTGCGCACTGTGCTAAGCCGCTCTGAATTCCAGCGGAGAGCCCTGGAGTTGTTCCAGCAGCGCAGTTTCAGTCAGGTCAGCATGCGTGAACTGGCGGCGCATATCGGCATCACTCCGGGGGCGATTTATCACCATGTAGAAAGCAAGGAAGCACTGCTTTTCGAGTGGCTGATGGAGCTGTATCAGACGTTGTTGTCGCACGTTGAGCTGATCAAAAAACGAAGATTGACGCCCGCGCAACGTCTGACAAAACTGATCGAAGGCCACCTTCGATTGCATGAACACATGGCCGGGCAGTTTAAGTTGGCGGTCATGGACACCGGCTGCCTGAACGCGCCGATGGAAGAAAGTGTACGGCGATTGAGGGAGGCTTATGAGTCGGAAATACTGAGCTTGGTCGGGCAGCTATGTCATCAGCCTGGTGGCCCCTTGCGCGAAGGCGCACTGCAGGCAATCGTGCCCATGCTGAACAGCCTGCCTGCATGGCTGAGCCCCAGGATGGAGAAAGCCCAGCGTCGGGTCATCGCCCAGGCCATCGTCAATGCTGTCGTACAGGCGATAAAGGCCCTGCCTTGAACCAGGTAGCGCCTGGGCGCCTGATGATCAGGCCGTCGCCCTGATTCAAAGGTCCTCAGATGCTCAGGAGTTCGGCCACTGGAAACCGATGGGTGGTCTTCATTTCTCGCAGTGACAGGTTCGACCGGATACTCAATACACCCGGCAGCTTCCTCAGCACTTTTTCAACGAATCGGCTGTAGCTGTCCAAATCTCTCGCGACCACTTGAAGTAAAAAATCCGCCTCGCCCGTTGTGTTGTGACAACTGAGTACCTGCGGCGCCGACGCTATGATTTTCTCAAACTTTTCCGTGGCTTCTTCACTGTGATCACTGCAGGAAATCTGCACGAAAGCCATCACCCCCAGGCCCAGTTTTCTGCGATTCAGGATGGCTTGATACCCCTCGATCACGCCGCACTCCTCCAGGCGTTTCTGTTTACGCCAACACGATGCTTCACTGAGGGAAAGTTGCTCCGCCAACTTGACATTCGAGAGTCGCCCCTCTCGCTGCAGTCGCTCCGATATCGCAATATCCACCTTATCCAAACGCTCAAACATGGTTGATCCTTTCAATTATGTGCAGGATAACGGAGATTAATTTCATTTATCGCCCACTATCAACTGGAATCTGAAAAGCAATTTCAAGGCATTCGCACATAATGGATCAGCGTTGATTCGAGCCGCCCCGCGCAAGAAATCAGACGAATACAACGTCGTGTCTATCCGAGCAGAGGTGATTTTCATGAAAGCAGTTGTCTACGAAGCCTTTTCCCAACCGCCGCGCTTGATGAACGTCGAAGACCCGACGCCGGAGCGTCACGGCGTGGTCGTACAGGTGCGGGGCACCGGCGTCTGCCGCAGCGACTGGCACGGCTGGAAGGGGCATGATCCGGACATCCAACTGCCGCATGTTCCCGGGCATGAGCTTGCCGGCATCGTGACGGAAGTTGGCAGGGACATCACCCGGTGGAAGGTCGGCGACCGTGTAACGGTGCCCTTTGTCGGCGGGTGTGGCGCGTGTCCCGAGTGCAACAGCGGTAACCAGCAAGTCTGCAATACGCAGTTTCAACCGGGCTTCACTCATTGGGGGTCGTTTGCGGAATTCGTCGGTATACACCAGGCCGACCTGAACCTCGTCGCACTCCCGCAGAACATGGACTTCGCCACTGCTGCGAGCCTGGGCTGCCGCTTCGCCACGTCATTCCGCGCCGTCGTTGACCAAGGCAAGGTCAGCGCCGGACAGTGGGTCGCGGTGCATGGCTGCGGAGGTGTGGGCCTGTCCGCCGTGATGATCGCCCAGGCCCTTGGCGCGAATGTCATTGCCATCGATATTTCGCCGGAAAAACTCGAACTGGCACGCGCGCTCGGCGCCGCTGCTACCGTGAACGCACACAGCGTGGCGGACGTCACCGAAGCCGTGCTGGAAATCACCCAGGGGGGCGCCCACGTATCGCTGGATGCATTGGGCCATCCCACCACCTGCTTCAACTCCATCAACAACCTGCGCCGTCGAGGCAAGCACGTCCAGGTAGGCCTGATGCTCGCCGACCACGCCCAGCCGGCGATCCCCATGAGCAAGGTCATCGCGCACGAGCTTGAGATCTACGGCAGCCACGGCATGCAAGCACATCGTTATGACGCCATGATCCAGATGATCACCAGCGGAAAACTGGCACCGGAAAAACTCGTGGGTAAAACCATCAGCCTGGAGCAGTCCATCGACGCGTTGATGAACATGGATCGTTTCGAGACCGCTGGCGTAACCGTCGTGACCGAATTTTAGATCGCACAGGACGCAGCCGTACAACCGGCAGTGCTGGAGTAAGCGCAACGTTAGTGTTGCGTTCCAACTGGAGAGTGACGAACGATATTGATCTTCTGTGCCGAGCGGGTTGGGGAAGAGCACGCAGGGGCGCCGGTCAGAAGTCATCCTTTACGTTTGCGCCGTTGATCTTGAACGCTCGGTTTTGCAGATAGGCACTGCGAATAAACGTGTATTTATCGCCCGTCGTGAGCTTTTCAGATGCCAGATATTGAGCACGCCCGTCGATCACGCCCACGCTGTACAGGCTATTACGCGTAGGCACGTCGCCCATGTAGCGAACCGGATTGGCGTAGGCATCGGGAAGGATGGCCGGTGCATCGCGCAGTGTGCTGGGCCCCAGGAACGGCAGCACCAGGTAAGGCCCGCTATTGACCCCCCAGTAACCGAGGGTTTGCCCGAAATCCTCGTCACTGCGCTGCAGCCCCATGGGGGTCGCGACGTCGATCAACCCCACCAGGCCAATCGTGCTGTTGAGCAAAAAGCGGCTTGTGTCGACGCCAGCGCTGTGGAACTTCACCTGGAGGACATCGTTAGCCACGTTTTTGACCTCCCCGAGGTTGTTGAACACATTATGAATGCCGTCCTGGACAACACCGGGCGTGATGAGTTGATAGCCCTGGGCGAGGGGTTTCAGTGCATAGGTATCCAGTACGTCATTGAATGCGAAGATCGGTCGGTTAACACCTTCCCATGGGTCCGCGTCGGAATTCGCAAGACACAGCGGTGACATCATGATGAAACAGGCGCAGCCCAGCACCTGGACGCAACCGCTTAAAGTGGAACGAAAAGCACACATGTTGATTCCCCGTTGAATGAACTAGCCGATTTGATCCGCGCAAGCCGTTCCATTGCTGCGGTGATGTGTGCATGTGCCAGCGCCGTTAATTCCAACCGCCACCCAGCACTTTGTACAACGTGATGCGGTTACTCTGCTCGGTCAGGCGCAGCGTGATCAGGTCCTGTTGTGCGCTGTAGAGCGAGCGTTGCGCATCCAGGGCTTCGAGGTAGCTTTGGGAGCCGCCCCGATACAAGGCATCCGAGAGTTCGAAGCTTTTGCGGCTGGCGTCGGTCAGCGCTTGTTGCGCGGCAATACAGCGATCCAGGGTGCTGCGCACCGCCAGTGCGTCGGCCACTTCGCGGAATGCGGTTTGCAGGGTTTGCTGATAGGTCTGCAACTGGATCTCGCGTTCGACCTTAGCCGAATCCAGGGTTGCGCGGTTACTGCCCCCGTCAAAAATCGGCACGCTGATGCTCGGGGCAAAGGTCCAGGCGCCGCTGCCGGACTTGAACAGGCCGGCCAATGCCGAGCTGGAAGAGCCGGCGTTGGCGGTCAGGCTGATGCTCGGGTAAAACGCCGCACGGGCCGCGCCAATATCGATGTTGGCGGACTTGAGCGTATGCTCGGCCGAGAGCACGTCCGGGCGTTGTTGCAACAGGCTGGAGGGCAGGCCTGCTGGAATATCCACCAGCACTGCCGCCGACTCCAGGCGCGTGCCCGGCAAGAGGGCCTCGGGCAGATCGCTGCCCACCAACAGGCGCAAAGCATTGCGGTCCTGCAGGATCTGGCTCTCATAGGACGCTACATCGCCCCGTGCCGATTCGACGGTGGTCTGGGCTTGCGCCACCGACAACGCGGAAGAGCCACCCAAGGCGTAGCTGCGCTGGGTCAGGTCGTAGGTGGCCAACTGGCTGGTCAGGGTTTCCTGGGCCAGCAGCAGCCGTTCGTTGTCGGCGGCCAAGGTCAGCCAGGCGGTGGCAACTTCCGCCACCAGGCTGATTTGCGTGCTGCGCCGGGTTTCCGTCAACGCCAAGTAGTCTTCCAGCGCCTCATCGCGCAGGTTGCGAACCCTGCCAAACACGTCCAGTTCATAGCTGCTCAGCCCCAACTGAGCGCTGTAGTCGTGTGTGGTGACTGCCGTGCCGGTGTTGGACAACGACCCCGGCGTACGGCTATGGGTGCCGCTGACGCCCGCGTCGACGGTAGGAAACAGGTCAGCGCGCTTGATGCGGTACTGCGCCTGGGCCTTTTCAACGTTGAGGCTGGCCAGGCGCAGGTCGCGGTTATTGGCCAGCGCCAATTGCTGCAACTGCGCCAGGCGGCGGTCGGTAAAAAATTGCTGCCACTTGATATCAGCCCCAACCTTTCCTTTGGGCAGGTTGGCCGCCGGCAACCATTGCTCGGAGACGGGGGCCTCAGGGCGCTCGTACTGCGGCGCCAGGTTGACGCAGCCGCCCAGGGCCATGGCGGCCAGCAGAGGCCAGTGTGACTTGATCATGCATCACCTGTCGGGGCAGATTGATTAGCGCTGCGCACGCGGCCGAAACGAC
Source organism: Pseudomonas sp. H3_E07 (assembly GCF_054668895.1). Lineage (NCBI taxonomy): Bacteria > Pseudomonadati > Pseudomonadota > Gammaproteobacteria > Pseudomonadales > Pseudomonadaceae > Pseudomonas > Pseudomonas sp. H3_E07. The sequence continues at coordinate 4,834,888 of NZ_CP162795.1, read as the reverse complement.
CGCGGATCAGCACGAAAAACAACGGTACAAAGAAGATCCCCAGCACTGTGGCGCTGAACATACCGCCCAGTACTCCCGTACCAATGGCCTGGCGTCCGGCGGAGCCTGCACCGGTGCTCAAGGCCAGCGGCAATACGCCGAACATGAAGGCCAGGGAGGTCATCAGGATCGGCCGCAGGCGTTGGCGCACCGCGACCAGCGTCGCGTCGATCACGCTGCTGCCCTGCTCTTGCAAGTGCTTGGCAAACTCAACGATCAGGATCGCGTTTTTTGCGGCCAGGCCCACGGTGGTCAACAGCCCGACCTGGAAATACACGTCGTTGCTCAGCCCGGCGACACGGGTCGCCAGCACTGCACCGATGACCCCCAGGGGCACGACCAGGATCACCGAAAACGGCACCGACCAACTCTCGTAGAGCGCGGCCAGGCACAGGAATACAAACAACACGGAAATGCCGTAGAGAAGCGGCGCCTGGGACCCGGACAAGCGCAGCTGATAGGACTGCCCGGTCCACTCGTAGCCAATACCCTGGGGCAACTGCCGGACAATGGCCTCCACGGCGGCCATCGCATCGCCGGAGCTCACCCCTGGCGCCGGATCGCCAACGATCTCCAGGGAGGCGTTACCGTTGTAGCGTTCCAGCAGCGGCGAGCCGTAGCCCCAGGTGCTGCTGGCAAAGGACGAGAACGGCACCATTTCATTGTTACTGTTGCGCACAAACCAATGATCAAGGTCCGCAGCCTGCATGCGCGAGGATGCCTGGCCCTGTACATAGACCTTTTTCACCCGGCCCTGGTTGAGAAAGTCGTTTACATAAGTGCCGCCTAAGGCCGTCTCAAGGGTGCTGTTGATATCGCTGGTACTCAGGCTCAGGGCCCCGGCCTTGCGGTCGTCAATGCTGACCTTGAGCTGCGGTGCATCGTCCAGGCCGTTGCTGCGCACGCCCAGCAAGCGGGCGTCTTTCCTGGCCAACTCAAGGAACTGTTCGCGGGCGGCCACCAACGCATCATGGCCCAGGCCACCGAGGTCCTTGAGCTGCAGGTCGAACCCTGAGCTCTGGCCCAGGCCACGCACGGTCGGCGGCTGCATGACGAACGCATCGGCATCACCGATGCTGGACAGTGCCAGGGTCGCCCGCTGGGCAATCGCGGCTGCACCCTGACCAGAGCCACCGCGTTCGGACCAATCCTTGAGGCGGATAAACGCCCGTGCGGTGTTCTGGCTGTTACCGCCCATGCCTAAGCCGCTGATGCTGATCATCGCTTCGACCTCGGGCTGTTGCAGGATGTAGTCCTCGAACTGCTTGATCACCGCCTGTGTGCGGCTGTCCGTCGCGCCGACCGGCAACTGGATCTGTGCCAGCAGAATCCCTTGGTCCTCGTCCGGCAGAAACGAAGTGGCCAGGCTGACATAACCCACCGCCATGACCACCAGCACCAGCCCATACAGCAGCAGGCTGCGCCCCCAACGCCGCAACACCACGCCCACCCAGCGCTCATAACCGGCGCTGGCGCGCTCGAAGGTGCGGTTGAACCAGCCAAAGAACCCATGCTGAGCGCCATGCCCCTTGCCATTGCGCGCTTTGAGCAACGTCGCGCACAGCGCGGGTGTCAGGGTCATCGCCACCAACACTGAGAGGACCATGGCCGAGACGATGGTCACGGAGAACTGCCGATAGATGATCCCGGTGGAACCACCGAAAAACGCCATAGGGATAAATACCGCACTCAGCACCAGGGTGATCCCGACCAGTGCGCCACTGATTTCACGCATCGATTGACGCGTAGCCGCCACGGGCGACAGCCCTTCGCCCATCAGCCGCTCCACGTTTTCCACCACCACGATGGCATCGTCTACAAGCAAGCCGATCGCCAGGACCATGGCAAACATGGTCAAGGTATTGATCGAGTAGCCGAACAGCGCCAACACGCCGAACGTGCCGAGCAGTACCACCGGCACGGTAATCGCCGGGATCAGCGTTGCGCGCAGGCTCTGCAGGAACAGGAACATGATCAACACCACCAGCACGATGGCCTCGCCCAGGGCCTTGACCACCTCTTCGATGGACAGGCTGACAAAGGGCGTGGTGTCGTAGGCGATCACATTTTTCAGCTGCATTTCCGTCGGGTAGAAGGGCTCCATCTCCTTGAGCTTGGCCTTGACCGCCTTGCCGACGTTCAGCGCGTTGGCGCCGGCGGCCAACTGCACGCCCATGGCCGCCGCGGGCTTGCCGTTGAGGGCGGTGCTGATGTCGTAGCTTTCACTGCCCAGTTCCAGGGTCGCGACATCGCCCAGCAGTACCACGGCACCGTCGCTGTTGGACTTGACCACGACCTTGCGAAACTCGTCCACGGTCTGCAGTTTGCTGCGGGCGCTGATCGTAGCGTTCAGTTGCTGCCCCTTGATCGCGGGCAAGGCGCCGAGCTGTCCAGCCGAGACTTCGGTGTTCTGCGCTTCCAGGGCGCTGCTGATGTCCGACGGCATCAACGCATATTTTTCCAGCAAGGCGGGGTCCAGCCAGATGCGCATGGCGTAGCCCGAGCCCAACGTCTGCACATCGCCCACGCCGTCTATTCGGCTGATGGAATCGAGCAAGGTGGTGGAAATGTAATCACCTATCTGAGTGCCGGTGACGCTGGGGTCGTCCGATGCCAGGGCGACAATCATCAAGAAGTCCGAACCGCCCTTGGTCACGGTCAGGCCTTCGCTTTGTACCGATTGCGGCAGCCTCGACTCGGCTTGTTGCAGCTTGTTCTGCACCTGCATCTGGGCGACGTCCGGGTCGGTGCCGGCAGTAAAGGTCAAACTGATGCTGGCACTGCCTGCCGAACTGCTGGTGGCCGACATATAGGTCAGGTTATCCAGGCCTTTCATCTGCTGTTCGATGACCTGGGTCACCGAGTCTTCGACGGTCTTGGCCGAGGCCCCGGTGTAGGTGGCAGAAATTTTCACCGTGGGTGGTGCAATATCCGGGTATTGCTCCAACGGCAACTGGCTGATGGACAGGCTGCCACCGAGCATGATCACGATGGCAATGACCCAGGCGAAAATCGGTCGATCAATAAAAAAGTGCGCCACGCTCAACCCTCCTTCGCGGGGGTGCGGGGTGTGGCCGCCTGAGCATTGGCGTCCTGCACTTGGACCGCGGCACCGGCACGGACTTTTTGTCCGCCTTCGACAATCAACTGGTCACCTGCCTGCAGACCTGCCGTGACCCACCACTGATTCCCCACCGCCCGATCGATGGTCAGCTCACGTTGTTCGACCTTGCCGTCAACCACCAGCAACGCGGTGGTCACGCCACTGGCGCTGCGGTTCACAGCTTTTTGCGGAACCAGAATGGCTTGCTCGTTGCGAGCCTGTTCGAGCACCGCGCGGACATACATGCCCGGTAGCAGCAGGTGATCCGGGTTGGCGAACTCCGCACGCAGGGTGACCGTGCCCGTCCCCTCGTTGACACTGACACCACTGACCTTGAGCCGCCCCTGCTGGTTGTAGGCACTGCCATCGTCCAGCTTCAGGCTGACCCGTGCCTGGCCATCGCCGTTGGACTGCAATGCGCCGCTGGCCAGGTCACGCTTGAGCTTGAGCAATTCGGTGGTCGATTGGGTCACGTCCACATAGATCGGATCGAGTTGCTGCACCGTGGTCAAAGCGCTGTCCTGATTGGCCACCACCAGCGCACCAGGGGTCACGGTCGAGGTTTCGATGCGCCCGCCGACCGGTGAGGTAATACGGGTGTAAGCCAGGTTGATCCGCGCGGTCTGAACGTCGGCCTCGGCGCCCTGCACGTCGGCGGCGGCCGTCAGCAAGGTCGCCTGGGCGTCTTCGTTATCTTGCTGGCTGATGGCATTGATCTTCACCAGTTCGGCGTCGCGCCTGGCGGTGGCCTGCGCCGATTTAAGCGTGGCGCGGTACTTGGCCAGGCTCGCCTCGGCCTGCGCCAGCGCGGCGGTGTAGGACGCTGCATCCAATTGGTACAACGCTTGCCCAACCTTGACATCCGCCCCCTCGACAAACAGTCGACGCTGGACGATACCGCCAACCTGAGGACGAATCTGCGCCACCATGAAGGCCTGGGTGCGCCCCGCCAGCTCAGTGGTCAGCACCTGGCTCTGGGGTTTTATGCTGATGACCGAGACTTTGGGGGTGACCGCCTCAGGAGGTGGCTCGCCACCGGAGCAGCCGCCCAGCATGGCCAGAACGATCAAGGACAGGAAAACTGCGGCGGTTACCAGGTATTTGGCGATTACTTTCGTGGACATAGCAGCCTCTGCGACACGGAATGGCTTGAGTCAGCGCCATCCTGCGAGGCAAATGTGCAGGAAAATTGAAGATTGCCCAGCCGGGTTGAATCTATCCCTCACTAGGGCCTAAATGGTCCCACCTATTTTTAACGGCCCATCTGCATGAAGTTCAGTATCTCCACCAAACTGTTTATTGCGGTACTGGCCGGTGTGTTGTTGGTCATCCTGAGCATGGGCCTGGCGACGAGCTGGAGTTTTGGACGCGGCTTTCTCGGGTACCTCAATGAGCAGGCACTGGAGCGCATGGCGCCCGTGCTGCCACGTCTGGCCAGTGCTTACGCGCGTGAGGGCAATTGGGAGTTCCTGCGTAACCAGCCGGATCGCTGGTTTGAGATCATGCGGCCCGAACTCGGCGCAGACCCGGCGAAGAACGACTTGCGCTCGCCCATGGCTTCGGACCTGACGGGCGCCCTGTTTCGGATCGCCCTGCTGGATAAATATAAAAAGCGCGTGAACGGCTACCCGGACATCGGCACGGACGCCCTGCTACGCCCGATTGTGGTGGCCGATGAAACCGTGGGCTGGCTGGCCGTGACACCGTTCCAGAGCGTGACCGAAGCCGGCGGCGAACGATTCCAGCAATACCAGTTACGCACCAGCCTGGTCATGGGCGCCTTCTCACTGCTGCTGGCGATGCTGATTGCCTGGTGGATCGCCCGCACGCTGCTGGAGCCGGTCAAGCGGGTGGCTGCGGCAACACATCGCCTGGCCAGCGGCGACTTCAGCAGCCGGGTGGCAGTGAGTTCCAATGACGAAGTCGGCCAATTGGCCCGTGACTTCAACCAACTCGCCTACACCCTGGAACGCAATGAGCAGATGCGCCGCGAATTCATGGCCGATGTGTCCCACGAACTGCGTACCCCGCTGTCGGTCTTGCGCGGCGAGCTGGAGGCTATCGAGGATGGCGTACGCACCCTCGACCCAGGCTCGATGCAGTCCTTGCAGGGCGAAGTGAGCATGCTCAGCAAGCTGGTGGATGACCTGTATGAACTGTCCCTGGCGGATGTTGGGGCGCTGACCTACCGCAAGAGCGCCTGCGCACTGGAGCCACTGCTGCGCGCCAGTGTGTCGATGTTCCAGGAGCGCTTGAATGCGCGCCACCTGCGCCTCGAACTGGATTTGCCAGCACCGCCCGTGGAACTGTTGGCCGATGCCGGTCGCTTGCAGCAACTGTTCTCCAATCTGTTGGAAAATGCGGTGCGCTACACCGACCCGAATGGGCTAATACGTATCCGCGTCGCCCTGGATCGCGCTGACGTATGCATCGACATCCTCGACTCCGGCCCTGGTGTGTCGGCCGAGCAATTGCCGCGCCTGTTCGAGCGCTTCTATCGCGGCGAATCCTCGCGCAACCGTGCCAGTGGCGGGGCCGGCCTGGGGCTCGCGATCTGCCACAGCATCGCCCTCGCCCACGGCGGCAGCCTCAGCGCCGCTCACTCCCCCCTCGGTGGCCTTTGGCTGAGCCTGCGCCTCCCACGGAATACCTGACCCATGAGCGAAGAACGCCCGATCCTGATCGTTGAAGACGAACCGAAACTGGCCGCATTGCTGCAGGATTACTTGGCCGCAGCGGGCTACCCGACCCTGTGCCTGCACAATGGCCTTCAGGTGGTACCGACCGTGCGCGCCCGCCCCCCTCGCCTGATTTTGCTCGACCTGATGCTGCCAGGGCGCGACGGCATGCAAGTGTGCCAGGACCTGCGCGGTTTCAGTGCCGTGCCGATCATCATGATCACCGCCCGCGTCGAAGAAGTGGACCGCCTGCTGGGCCTGGACCTGGGCGCCGACGACTACATCTGCAAGCCCTTCAGCCCCCGGGAGGTAGTTGCCAGGGTCAAGGCCATCCTGCGCCGTGGCCCCCAATTGCTGAGCAACACCCCACCGCGACTGCTGATCGACGAAGCCCAGTACCGCGCATCACTCGACGGCGTCGCTTTGGACCTCACGCCTCTGGAGTTACGCCTGCTGAGCACTTTTGCACGCTCCGCCGGCCGGGTATTTTCCCGCGACCAACTGCTCGACAAGCTCTACTCCGACCACCGCGTGGTCACCGACCGTACGGTGGACAGTCATATCCGCAACCTACGGCGCAAGCTGGAGCAGGCGTGCCCAGGGGAAACACCCATCGAGTCATTGTACGGCGTGGGCTATCGGTTTCAGTTGTCCAACGCCTGAGGGCTTGAAGGGCCAAGGCTGATTCGAAGAGAAAGCCCAACCGACTGCCCCGCTGGCCGACGACAAAAAGACATGAATCGGTTGGAAATTTTCAGAGCAATTGCCAGAGCTGAAGGTGGCAACCCGACTGGCCAGAACACAGCCCTTGAGCCGAATACCAGCGACATCCCAGGCAGCTTCGCGCAGGCACAAAAAAGCCGATCTATCTGATCGGCTTAACTGTCTGATTTTACTCAGGAATAATGGTCGGGACGGAGTGATTCGAACACTCGACCCCTAGCACCCCATGCTAGTGCGCTACCGGACTGCGCTACGCCCCGACTAGGCGTGTTACTGGGTTCGCTTCTTGACGAAGCGATCCGGAATATACCGCAAGCTTTTGAAATGTGGAAGTATTTTAAAAGCCGGAATTACTTTTTCAGAACCACCAGCACATCTTCGAGTTCGGCGATCATCTGGCGGATCATTTGTTTGTATTGGGTGGTGTCGTCTTTGGCTTCATCACCGGACATGCGTTGGCGCGCGCCGCTGATGGTGAACCCCTGATCGTACAGCAACGCACGGATCTGTCGGATCATCAGCACATCCTGGCGCTGATAATACCGACGGTTCCCGGTGCGTTTGACGGGGTTGAGTTGAGGAAACTCCTGCTCCCAATAGCGCAGTACGTGCGGTTTTACCGCACAGAGCTCGCTGACTTCACCAATGGTGAAGTAGCGTTTGCCTGGGATGACGGGTAGCTCGTCGTTATGACTTGGTTCCAGCATAAGCCTCAACTCGGGCCTTCAACTTCTGCCCTGGACGAAAGGTGACCACACGGCGAGCCGTGATCGGGATTTCTTCTCCCGTTTTTGGATTGCGGCCAGGCCGCTGGCGTTTGTCCCGCAGGTCAAAATTGCCGAAACCGGACAATTTGACCTGTTCGTTGTCTTCCAGAGCGTGTCTGATCTCTTCAAAAAACAGCTCGACCAATTCCTTGGCCTCGCGCTTGTTCAGACCCAACTCTTCGTACAGACGTTCCGCCATCTCAGCTTTCGTCAAAGCCCCCATACGTCACTTCCTTAACGTGGCGTTCAACCTTTGTTCGAGCGAGGTGAGGATATTTTGTGTCGTGGTATTCACCTCATCGTCATTAAGAGTGCGCGATGGATGCTGCCAGGTCAAGCCAACTGCAAGGCTTTTTCTATGCGGATCAATACCTTTACCCTGATAGACGTCAAATAGCCTGAGGTCTGTCAGCCATTCCCCTGCATTTTCACGGATTACCTCCAGAACGGCAGTGGCGGCCACTTCACGGTCGGCGATCAGGGCCAGGTCACGGCGCACTTCAGGGAAGCGCGACAACTCGCTGAATTTAGGCATCTTGCCAGAGGCCACTTCAGCCAGAACCAGCTCAAACACGAAGACCGGACGGTCGAGACCGAGGGTTTTCGACAGCTCAGGGTGAATGGCACCGACGAAGCCTACCAGGCGACCTTCGCGCTCGATGCGCGCAGTCTGGCCAGGGTGCAATGCAGGATGGCTGCCCGGTACAAAGGTGAAGGCATCCAGAGCACCCGCAAAACCCAGCACCGCTTCCACGTCAGCCTTGACGTCGAAGAAGTCCACAGCGTCGCGACCCTGTGCCCAACCTTCCGGCAGACGGCTGCCGCAAACCACGCCAGCCAGCATCGGCTCTTGCTTCAGGCCGTCCAACTGACCGACGAAGCGCAGGCCGCTTTCGAACATGCGCACACGGTCTTGCTGACGGTTCAGGTTGTGGGAAAGCGCTTTCACCAAACCTGGCCACAGAGACGAACGCATGGCCGCCATGTCGTTGGAGATCGGATTGGCCAACAGCAGCGGCTCGACGCCTGGGTTGAACAGCTCGAACTGCTTGGGATCGATGAAGCTGTAGGTCACCGCTTCCTGGTAGCCACGGGCAACCAGCAGACGACGCAACTCGGGCAAGTGCGCACGCGCCTCGGCCTTGGGTTGTGGCGCCAGGCGCGCTTGCGGGTAACGAACCGGCAGACGGTTGTAGCCGTAGAGGCGAGCCAATTCTTCGATCAGGTCAACTTCCAGACTGATATCGAAGCGATGGCTTGGCACTTCAACGGTCCACTGCCCTTCCCCGCCTGCGGAAATACCCAGGCCGAGGGCGGACAACAGTTGTTCGATTTCAGCCGGCTCGATCACCAGGCCAAGCATCTGCTCGACACTTTTGGCACGCAGGATGATCGGCGCAACAGACGGCAGGTACTGCTCGTTCACGGTTTCGGTGATCGGGCCGGCTTCGCCACCGGTGATTTCCAGCAGCAGGCCAGTGGCGCGCTCCATGGCTTCACGCGCCAGCTTCCAGTCCACGCCGCGCTCATAGCGGTGCGATGCATCGGTGTGCAGGCCGTAGGAGCGGGCCTTGCCGGCGATGGCGATCTGGTCGAAGAACGCACTCTCAAGGAATATATCGCGAGTGGTCGCGGACACGCCGCTGTGCTCGCCCCCCATCACGCCGGCAATCGCCAGGGCGCGGGAGTGGTCTGCAATCACCAGGGTATCGGCACGCAGGCTGACTTCCTGACCATCGAGCAGCACCAGCTTCTCGCCTTCTTCGGCCAGGCGCACACGGATGCCGCCGTTGATTTCGGCAAGATCAAAAGCGTGCAGCGGCTGGCCCAGCTCCAGCATCACGTAGTTGGTGATATCGACGGCAGCGTCGATGCTGCGCACGTCGGCGCGACGCAAGCGCTCAACCATCCACAGCGGGGTTGGCTTGGACAGGTCGACGTTGCGGATCACACGGCCCAGGTAGCGCGGGCAAGCGTTGGGCGCCAGCACTTCGATCGGGCGTACTTCGTCGTGCACCGCAGGCACGGCAGCGACGACTGGGCGGGTGACCGGGGCGTTATACAGCGCTCCGACTTCACGGGCCAAGCCAGCCAGGGACAGGCAGTCACCGCGGTTCGGGGTCAGGTCGACCTCAATGCTGGCGTCTTCCAGCTCCAGGTAAACACGGATGTCCTGGCCCACTGGCGCATCGGCCGGCAGTTCCATCAGGCCATCGTTGCCCTCGCCTACCTGCAGCTCTGCCTGGGAGCACAGCATGCCGTTGGACTCGACGCCGCGCAGCTTGGCCTTCTTGATCTTGAAGTCGCCCGGCAGCTCGGCACCGATCATGGCGAACGGGATCTTCAGGCCCGGGCGCACATTGGGCGCTCCGCACACGACCTGGAAGGTTTCCGCGCCATTGCTGACCTGGCATACACGCAGCTTGTCGGCGTCAGGGTGCTGCTCGGTGCTCAGCACCTCACCCACCACCACGCCACTGAAGACACCGGCGGCCGGGGTAACGCTATCGACCTCAAGACCGGCCATCGACAGACGAGCAACCAGCTCGTCACGATCTACCTGCGGGCTTACCCAGCCACGCAGCCATTGTTCACTGAATTTCATCCTGCTCTCCTAAAGATTCGTTACGACTAGCGAAATTGCGCGAGGAACCGCAAGTCGTTGTCGAAGAACAGACGCAAGTCGTTCACGCCGTAACGCAGCATGGCCAGACGCTCAACGCCCATGCCGAAGGCAAAGCCCGAGAACTCTTCCGGATCGATGCCGGACATGCGCAGCACGTTAGGGTGAACCATGCCGCAGCCCATCACTTCCAGCCAGCCGGTCTGCTTGCAGACACGGCAGCCTTTACCGCTGCACATCACACATTCCATGTCGACTTCAGCGGATGGCTCGGTGAACGGGAAGAACGATGGACGGAACCGCACCGCCAGCTCCTTCTCGAAGAACACCCGCAGGAATTCTTCAATGGTGCCTTTGAGGTCGGCGAAGTTGATGTCGCGATCAACCAGCAGGCCTTCGACCTGGTGGAACATCGGCGAGTGGGTGATATCGGAGTCGCTGCGGTACACACGGCCTGGGCAGACAATGCGGATCGGCGGCTTGTTCGCTTCCATGGTGCGGACCTGTACCGGCGAGGTATGGGTGCGCAACAGCATGTTCGCGTTGAAATAGAAGGTGTCGTGCATCGACCGGGCCGGGTGGTGGCCTGGGATGTTGAGCGCCTCGAAGTTGTGATAATCGTCTTCGACCTCAGGGCCTTCGGCAATGCCGTAGCCGATGTGGGTGAAGAACTGCTCGATACGTTCCAGAGTCCGGGTGATCGGATGCAGACCGCCCGAGGCCTGGCCGCGACCAGGCAGGGTTACATCAATGGACTCGGCGGCGAGTTTGGCCGCGAGATCGGCCTCCTCCATGGTCGCCTTGCGCGCATTGAGCACCTCTGTGACACGCTCCTTGGCGACGTTGATCAGCGCACCGACTTGCGGACGCTCTTCAGCCGGCAAATTCCCCAGGGTCTTCATCACCTGAGTCAATTCACCTTTTTTGCCAAGGTAGTGAACCCGGATTTGCTCCAGGGCATTTACATCTTCAGCGCTTTGCACAGCCTCAAGGGCTTGGGCGACGAGCGCGTCCAGGTTTTCCATGTACAGACTCCAGATACAAAATAGGGGAAGAGCTTGAAGGCTCTTCCCCTATTTATGACGTTTAACACCTTGGGCTACAGCGTAACCCAAGGTGACTGTCGGGGGTACTTAAGCCAAGGTGGCTTTAGCTTTCTCGACAATCGCAGCAAACGCCGCTTTTTCGTTCACTGCCAGATCAGCCAGAACCTTACGGTCGATCTCGATGGACGCTTTTTTCAGGCCAGCGATGAAACGGCTGTAGGACAGACCGTTAACACGTGCACCAGCGTTGATACGAGCGATCCACAGAGCGCGGAACTGACGTTTTTTCTGACGACGGTCACGGTAGGCGTATTGGCCTGCCTTGATTACCGCTTGCTTGGCAACACGGAATACGCGTGAACGCGCGCCGTAGTAGCCTTTAGCAAGTTTCAGAATTTTTTTGTGACGTTTACGGGCAATGACGCCACGCTTTACACGAGCCATGAGTTACTTCCTCTATTCTTGATCCAAAAATTAACGAAGGCGCAGCATGCGCTCGACTTTTGCCACGTCAGACGGATGCAGCAAGCTGCTACCGCGCAGTTGACGCTTACGCTTGGTCGACATTTTGGTCAGGATGTGGCTCTTGAAAGCGTGCTTGTGCTTGATACCGTTAGCAGTTTTCAGAAACCGCTTAGCAGCACCACTTTTAGTCTTCATCTTTGGCATGTTCGGATACTCCGCATTCAGTTGATAAACATAATCAGAAGGCCTGCCGTGCCCTGTTGATTACTTCTTCTTTTTCGGGGCGATGACCATAATCAGCTGGCGTCCTTCCATCTTAGGATGCTGCTCGACGGAACCGTACTCCAGCAGGTCAGCTTCAACCCGCTTGAGGAGTTCCATCCCCAGCTCCTGGTGGGCCATCTCACGGCCGCGGAATCGCAAGGATACCTTGGCCCTGTCCCCATCACTCAGGAAACGTACCAGGTTGCGCAGTTTTACCTGGTAATCCCCTTCCTCCGTCCCTGGACGAAACTTGATTTCTTTTACTTGAATCTGCTTCTGGTTCTTCTTCGCCGCAGCAATCTGCTTCTTCTTTTCGAAGATCGACTTGCCGTAGTCCATCACCCGGCAAACAGGCGGGACTGCGTCGGCGGAGATTTCCACCAGGTCCAATTTGGACTCTTCAGCGATACGAAGCGCTTCATCAATCGAGACGATGCCAATCTGCTCGCCGTCAGCGCCAATTAACCGAACCTCGCGTGCCGAGATATTCTCGTTGATCGGGGCTTTCGGTGCAGCTCGTTTATCTTGTCTCATTTCACGCTTAATAATAATTACTCCGAATCTGGGCGACCACGCCGGGAAACCGCTTGCGCGAGGAACTCAGCGAACTGGGCGACGGGCATCGAGCCCAGGTCAGCACCTTCACGAGTACGCACAGCGACAGTCTGCATCTCGACTTCCCGATCTCCGATAACCAAAAGATAGGGAACCTTGAGCAAAGTATGCTCGCGGATTTTAAAGCCGATCTTTTCATTTCTCAAGTCGGACTTGGCACGAAATCCGCTTTCGTTGAGTGTTTTTTCAACTTCAGCGGCAAAATCTGCCTGTTTATCAGTGATATTCATGATCACTGCCTGGGTCGGAGCCAGCCACGCAGGGAATGCACCCTCGTAGTGCTCGATCAGGATCCCGACGAACCGTTCGAACGAGCCGAGGATCGCCCGGTGCAGCATGACCGGGTGTTTACGGCTGTTGTCTTCGGACACGTATTCGGCGCCCAGACGGATCGGCAGGTTAAAATCGAGCTGCAGGGTACCACACTGCCAGACGCGGCCAAGGCAATCTTTCAGTGAGAACTCGATCTTCGGACCGTAGAAAGCGCCCTCGCCCGGCTGCAGGTCGTACGCAAGGCCCGCGCTGTCGAGCGCAGCGGCCAGTGCAGCTTCGGCGCGATCCCACAGCTCATCGGAACCGACGCGTTTTTCCGGACGAGTGGACAGCTTCATCTCGACGTCGGTAAAGCCGAAATCGCGATAAACGTCCATGGTCAGCTTGATGAACGCGGCGGATTCAGCCTGCATCTGCTCTTCGGTGCAGAAGATGTGGGCGTCGTCCTGGGTAAAGCCACGCACGCGCATGATGCCGTGCAGCGCACCCGATGGCTCGTTACGGTGGCAGGCACCGAACTCGGCCAGGCGCATCGGCAACTCGCGGTAGCTTTTCAGGCCCTGGTTGAACACCTGCACGTGGCAAGGGCAGTTCATCGGCTTGATGGCGTAGTCGCGGTTTTCCGACTGCGTGGTGAACATGTTGTCGGCGTAGTTGGCCCAGTGCCCGGACTTTTCCCAGAGGCTACGGTCAACGACCTGGGGAGTCTTGATCTCCAGGTAACCGTTCTCGCGCTGTACTTTGCGCATGTACTGCTCAAGCACCTGGTACAGGGTCCAGCCATTCGGATGCCAGAACACCATGCCCGGCGCTTCTTCCTGGAGGTGGAACAGGTTCAGGCGCTTGCCGATCTTGCGGTGATCGCGCTTCTCGGCTTCTTCGATGCGCTGGATATAGGCCGCCAGCTGCTTCTTGTCAGCCCAGGCAGTGCCGTAGATCCGTTGCAGTTGCTCGTTCTTCGCGTCGCCACGCCAGTAGGCGCCGGACAGCTTGGTCAGCTTGAACGACTTGAGGAAGCGCGTGTTCGGCACGTGCGGGCCACGGCACATGTCGACGTATTCTTCGTGGTAGTACAGGCCCATGGCCTGCTCGTCCGGCATGTCTTCCACCAGGCGCAGCTTGTAGTCTTCGCCACGGGCGGTGAACACGTCGATCACTTCGGCGCGCGGCGTGACTTTCTTGATCACGTCGTAATCTTTTTCGATCAGCGCATGCATGCGCTGCTCGATGGCAGCCAGGTCGTCCGGAGTGAAAGGACGTTCGTAGGCGATGTCGTAATAGAAGCCTTCTTCAATGACCGGACCGATCACCATCTTCGCCGTTGGGTACAGCTGCTTGACCGCATGGCCAATCAGGTGCGCGCAAGAGTGGCGAATGATCTCCAGCCCCTCTTGATCCTTGGGCGTGATGATTTGCAGGCTGGCATCGCGAGTGATCAGGTCGCTGGCGTCGACGAGCTTGCCGTCAACCTTGCCGGCCACGGTGGCCTTGGCCAGGCCAGCACCAATGGATGCGGCGACCTCGGCTACGGAAACCGAATGATCGAATGAACGTTGACTGCCGTCGGGAAGAGTAATAGTTGGCATGGCGCCTCCTCTCCTAGTGGTGACCCCTACCAAAGGTCACGTGGGTTGGGATGAGCCAGTACAAGATCCAACACCAGGCCGCTCAGTAATGAACGCCTGCCTTACAGCGGCAGGAGCCTTTCGGCCAACCGATAATCGAACCAGAGTGACTGGAGTGAGCTAAAAAGAATATGGCAAGGCGGCAATTGGCGCGCCTGGAAATAGCCAAGCGCAAGATCCTAGCACAGATGAACGGTCATCGCGGCGCTGCTATCTTGCGTAACGACAAAATCCGGCCTTTATAGCTGCAAAAGTGAACTTGAGCTGTACGCACTACCTCAAACCCACTGAGAATCGCCGTTCGTCCTCGACCCAAAGGAGCATCCTCATGATGCGTTTTACCTCTACTCTCGCTCTCGCCGCTTCCCTGACTGTTCTTTCCCTTGGCGCGCACGCAGCAGCCCCGTCCAACTGGCCAGCCGGTGCTCGCGATAGCTTCGTCAGCGATTGCAGCGCAGCTGCCAGCCAGAACGTAGACGTCAAAACTGCCAAAGCCCACTGCGAATGTGGCGCCGACAAGATCAACGCCGAATTGAGCACTGCCGAAATCAAGGAACTGATGACCAATCAGAACGCCAGCCCGGAGCTTAAAAACAAAGCGGTCGCGGCTATTTCGTCCTGCAAAGTGGTGAAGAAAAAGTAAGATTTGCGGCTGATCACACAGCTGTTTTGCCGAAAAAATGGCCCGAAAACTGCCATTTCGCACAAATTACACAGCTTTTACGGCTTTTTTTACTAGCTGATATTTCGAGCCAAAGCCCCGTAATTCGGGGCTTTCAGCCGACCAAAGCACTTAATGCGACGCTATTGATTAGCAAACAATGCCTTGGGGGGGCTCCCAAGTCGAACATTTCGACTATGATAGCCCGGTGTGCCCAGTTGGCCTGAGCAGCACAGCACTACTGAAAATATATGTTTCTTGGAGATACACCATGTCTAATCGCCAAACCGGCACCGTTAAATGGTTCAACGATGAAAAAGGCTTCGGCTTCATCACTCCTCAAGGTGGCGGTGACGACCTGTTCGTACACTTCAAAGCTATCGAAAGCGACGGTTTCAAAAGCCTGAAAGAAGGCCAAACCGTTTCCTTCGTGGCTGAGAAAGGCCAAAAGGGTATGCAAGCTGCACAGGTTCGCGGCGAGTAATTCTCCGCTGAGCTAAAAAAACCCCGTCCATGTGACGGGGTTTTTTATGGGCGCTGCTAAAGCCTGGAGCGGTTTACCCGCAATTGACCCGCGTGATCACCAGGTTATCGTCGGTGTTCAGATTCAAGCGGTCGGAGCGGTACTCCAGCGTGATCATATCGTTAGGCTTGAGGATGCGTGCGTTCTGGGCACCGGCACGGGTACGGGCCTGCTCCAGCAACTGGGGCGAGGCTTTCTGGCCGATGGTGAATTCGGCGGCCTTCGACTCACAGCGGCTATGACCGGCATCGGCCACGGCGTCTTTGGCTGGCTCAGAGGCGCCCTGGGTGCTGCAACCCGCCAACGCGAGCGCTGCCAACAAAGTACCGAATGATGCGAGCTTCCAAGGCATGAAGCCTCCTATGATAAAAAATGGACAGAGATCGTGCGACAGCGATTGGGCGGATTGGTTTCAAGACGTAAACCGCCGCTGGGCAAGTCTGCCTGACTCTGGGCAGGCATTCGCCCGGTCAATCGTGACCAGATATGAATGTGTTCAGTAGATGTCGATGTAGTCGAACGCCGGCTTCGGCCAGTTTTCCTTCAGCGCATTGAAAATCTGCGTCACCCAGACTTCATCGCTGGCGGCCACATTACCTACGTATCCAGAGCCTTTTGCCCAGGTCTCCAGGCGGAACAGCAGCCCGTCGATATCCACACCACCTACCACCCTCCCAGAGGAGATATAGGCGATTCCGGCCTTGGTCACGCGCAACTGGGTATGTTCGTCGTCGCTGGCACTGGCGAGCAGCAGGCGCACATTTCCCAATGTCAGGTTCTCGGGATTGTTCAAATCGATCTGCACGTGGTGTCCCCGGCAATTAAACAGGCGAACAGTGTCGCACAGCGTCGCCGTCATTCCGAATCGCCTCATGCCTAAGTATCAGTGCCAAACGCGGTACAAAATGGTTAACTGGCCCGGTAAGAACCGCGTTCCAGCGCATTGCCCAGTACTCTCAACCCCGCGAGACAGTCATGACCACCGTAACGCTCCAAGCCGACATCAAAGCCAAGTGGCCACAAGGACAAAGCTCCTACAGTCCTGGCAGCCCAGAGGAATTGGCAATCATTGGTATCGACCTACTGGTCAAGGAACTGGGCACGCAGGCGGCGCAAGCGTTTATCGGCCAGATATTCGAAAAGTATCCGGCCGATCACATGGGGGCACACGACCCCGAGCGCGAATAAGAACCGGCCAGCGAACGCCGACCGGTCAACCCCTTACTTCAGGCGCGCCAGGCGCTCAGTCAACAAATCGAAGAAGCCCTGCGCGTCGCCATTCTCAACCCAGAACACATTCTTGTCCTGCTTCAGGCCGTCGTACCAATCGACGATGGTCTGGCCGAAGGTCGGGCCTTCACGGCTATCCACCACCATATTGGCCTGACGACCACTGAACAGCGAAGGCTTGAGCAGGTAGGCGATAACGGTAGCGTCATGCACCGGGCCGCCAGGAATGCCGTAGTGCTCCATGTCGCCCTTGACGTATTCGTTAAGAATATCGCCCACCACCTTGCTCGCGTTGTTCTTGATGTCGGCGATCTTTTTCAAGCGTGCTTCGCTGGTCAGTACCTTGTGGGTCACGTCCAGCGGCAGATAGGTCAGCTTTACGCCGCTCTTGAGCACAATCTCGGCTGCAACCGGGTCGGCGAACAGGTTGAACTCCGCCACCGGGGTGATATTGCCGCCATTGAAGTGCGCACCGCCCATCACCACCACTTCCTTGATGCCTTGGGTGATTTCCGGCGCCTGGGTCAATGCCAGCGCCAGGTTGGTCTGCGGGCCAAGCATGGCGATGGTGATACTGTGAGGCTTGGCGGTGCTGAGGGTCTTGATCAGGTAATCAACGGCATTGCCGTCCGCCAGGCCCTTTTTGGGCTCATGCACGGTGACACCGGAAATACCTTCCTTGCCATGGATGTTCTCGGCGTAGATCGGTTTGCGCAGAAGAGGTGCCGGCGCACCGGCGTACACCGGGATTTCTTCCCGCCCTGCCCACTCACGGGCCAGCCGGGCGTTACGGGAGGTCTTGTCCAGGCGAACGTTGCCGGCGACGGTGGTCAGCGCGCGGATGTTCAGCTCATCCGGAGAGGCCATGGCGAACAGCAAGGCCACCACGTCATCAGCGCCGGGGTCGGTGTCGATGATCAGATCGATCTTTTCCGCCGCCTGGGCGCTTGCAGCAGTGAGTGCGGACAAAAGCAGAACACTCCGGAACAGGTTTTTCAGGGTTGGAAGACTACATTGCATAAAACACTCCTTGTCGTTGAGAACGCTAGAACGTTACGCCGGACACCAGCGCGATATTGCAGTAAGGCTGGCATTCGCCAGTGCGCACCACGGCGCGTGCCTTGCGGCTGAGCTGTTTGAATTCTTCATGGCTGACCAGGCGCCGCTCACCGAGGGCGGTCTGTTCTGTGAGTGCGTTGAGTTCAGCCAGTGCCGGCGGTTGCTTGAGCAGGATTTCTTCGGCCAACACATGGCTCTCCACTTGCATTTCACTGAGCACGATACGCAAGGTGCTGATGAAATCCGGGATGCCCTGGGTCAACGCCAGGTCAATCAGCTCGACGCCCGGCGGCACCGGCAGGCCGGCATCACCGATCACCAGGATGTCACCGTGCCCCAGAGAGGCGATCACGCGCGACAGGGCGATATTGAGCAGAGGTGTCTTTTTCATGAGGGCACAAAACCTTGTACGTCGTGCAGCGTTGGAATAGAGGGCTGTGCACCGGCACGGGTGACCGACAGTGCCGCCGCGACCTGGCCAAAACGGATGGCCTCGGCCTCGCTTTTGCCGTTGGCCAACGCCGCGGCAAAGCCACCAACAAAGGTGTCCCCCGCAGCCGTGGTGTCGACTGCCTTGACCTTCGGCGCCTGCAAATGCTCAAAGCGCTGGCCGTCGGTAAACAGCGCGCCCTGAGCCCCCAGGGTGACGATGACTTTGCCGGCGCCCGCCTGAATCAATTGGGTCGCAGCCACTTTGGCAGCGTCAATCGAATCGACTGTCACGCCGCTGAGTGCGGAGGCCTCACTTTCATTGGGGATCAAATAGTCGATCGATGCATACCACTCAGCCGGTAATGGACCGCTGGCCGGAGCCGGGTTGAGGATCACCGTCTTACCCAGCTCACGGCCGCGCTTGAGCGCATAGCCCACCGTATTCATCGGGACTTCCAGCTGGCAGACGATCACGTCAGCCGCCTGCAATACTGCGTCGAACGCCTGCAACGACGCAGGCGTCAGTTCGCCGTTACTGCCCGCCACGATCACAATCGCGTTCTGGCTACTGTCATCGACCACGATCAGGGCCACGCCACTGGAGCCGTCCACGGTGCTCACGGCCTGGCAATCGATGCCTTCCACCAGCAATGCCTCGCGCAACTGACTGCCATAGGCATCGCTGCCAACGCAGCCAATCATTGAAACATCGGCCCCCAAGCGTGCCGAAGCTACAGCCTGGTTCGCGCCCTTACCGCCAGGCACCGTGGAAAACGTTTGGCCGATCAGCGTTTCACCGGCACGCGGCAGCCGGCTGGCGCGGGTCACCAGGTCCATGTTCAAGCTGCCTACTACCACTACTTTTGCTGGCATACATCAGTACTCATCAATTCGATTCAGCGGTATTGGGCAAATGTACCGGCGACGGGCGCCGTCGACTCGCGCAACACAATGCTCGGCGTCACGATACGTTGATCGATCGGCATGTGGGGTGTTGCAATTCTTCGCAGCAAGAGTTCGGCCGCCGTCTCGCCGAGTTGCACGATCGATTGCCCGACCGTGGTCAACGCCGGGTAGACATAACGGCCCATTTGAATGTCATCAAAACCGATCACCGACAGCTCGCCCGGCACGCGGATGTTACGCTCCGCTGCTGCGCGCAACACGCCGAAACCAATCATATCGTTGCTGGCAAAAATCGCGCTGGGCGGATTTTCCGTCAACAATTGCACGGCGGCGGTATAACCGCCCGTGCTGGTGAAGTCACTTTCCTGGGTGCGATTGGCTGCCACCGTTACGCCTGCCTCTCGCAGCGCACGGTGATAGCCCGCCAAGCGCATTTGCGCGACACGGGTATGGGCAGGTCCGCCGATGCAGGCGATGTCTCGATGGCCCAGTTCGAGCAAGTGTCGGGTCGCCAGGTAGGCGCCCTCCTCGTGGTCAATACGCACCAAATCCACGTCGATGCCATCCAGCGCCCGGTCGACAATCACCATGGGCGTACGTACCGCGCTCAATCCAGCGGCAAGGCCGCTGTCATCGCCGCCCACCGAAGTTACGATCAAGCCGTCGATGCGTTTTTCCAGCAACACGCGCAAATAGTTGCGCTGCTTTTCGGCATTGTCGTCGGAGTTGCACAGGATCACGCAATAGCCGTTACGCTCGCAGTAATCCTCGATGCCCCTGGCCAACTCGGCAAAATACGGGTTGAGGCTGTTGGGCACCAACAAACCGATGGTGGCTGTGGTCTTGGCCTTGAGCGAACGCGCGACGGCACTGGGCACGTAGTCGAGCTGTTTGATCGCCGCTTCGACCTTGATGCGCACCGGCTCACTGACCGGGCGCGTCTTGTTCACCACATGAGACACCGTCGTGTAGGAAATACCTGCAAGCGCTGCCACATCCTTGATCGTTGCCATGGTTCAGCCTCGCCGACTGGCGCGCTGACTGCGGTAGGTATCGAGGACCACGGCAATCACGATCACGGCACCGGTAATGATGCGCTTCGTGGGTTCCGTGGCGCCGATCTGCGCCAGGCCTGCCGCCAATACCGAAATAATCAATACACCAAAAAAGGTACTGATCACCGAACCGCGCCCGCCCATCAGGCTGGTACCGCCGATCACCACCGCCGCGATCACTTGCAGCTCAAGGCCGGAGCCGGCATTCGGGTCCGCCGCTTCCAGGCGCGAGATCTGGAACAGCGCAGCCACACCTGCCAACAGGCCCATGAGGCTGAAGACCAGGATCTTGTAGGGCTTGGGATTGATCCCCGCCAGGCGTACGGCCTCTTCGTTGGTGCCGATACCGATCAGGTAACGACCAAATACGGTGCGCGTTAGTACAAGCTGTGCGGCGATGATCACCAGCAAGGCGATGATGAACGACGGCGAAATACCAAAGGCAATCGGATTGGACAGCCAGGCAAACGAATCACCAATGTAGGCAGTGCGCGAGCCGGTCATCTGGTACGCGACGCCACGGGCCATCTCCAGCACGCCGAGGGACACGATAAACGACGGAATGCGCCAGGCCACGGTGATCGAGCCGGTGATGGTACCGGCCAAGGCTGCACAGCCCATACCCAGCACGGCAGCCGGCAACACACTCCAGCCCCAGCCGAGGATCGCCACGCTGACGGCCGACGCCGCCAGTGCCAGTACCGACCCCACCGACAGGTCAATGCCGCCGATGATGAGGATGAAGGTCATGCCCACCGCCAGTACCATCAAGTCTGGAATCTGGTTGGCCAGGGTGCTGAAGGTGTCATAGGACAGGAAGTGGTCGCTGAGCACCGAGAACAGAGCGATCATCGCCAGCAAGGCGCCCGCCAGGCCCAGGTAGGTGCCGAGGCCGTAGAAGTTGCCGCCAGTCTTGCCGGGGGAAGTTGTGGTTTTCATGGGGTATCCCTAAGCACTGCATCGTTGAGCAGCGCATCACGTTTCTGATAGCCGGCAAAGGCGGCGGCGAGCAATTCGTCCTGGGTCCAGCTGTCGCGCTCGAAGGTCTCGATCAAGCGACCGGCGGACAACACGCCGATGCGGTCGCAGATCAGCATGAGTTCACGCAGATCACTGGACACCACCACCAGCGCTTTGCCCTGGCGGGTCAATTCGCCAAGCAAGGCATAAATATCGAATTTGGCACCGACGTCGATGCCACGGGTCGGCTCATCGAACAGCATTACCGAGCAATCGCGCTCCAGCCAGCGGCCGATCACCACTTTCTGCTGGTTACCGCCGGACAGCTCGGAGACCAACTGCGCCGGGCTGGAACTGCGGATGCGCATGGCGTCGATCTGACGCTTGGCCAAGGCGGTTTCGTCGCGGCTGTTGACTACGCCCCCGCCAGAGATCTCCGGCATGTTGCCCAAGGCAATGTTGGCACTGATGGACTGGGTCAGCAGTAAGCCTTCCCCCTTGCGGTCTTCGGTGATCAGGGCAATGCCATGACCTACCGCGTCCACGGGCGAGCGGATGCTCACGACCTGGGCCGGCGAACCGAGCGCCACAGTGCCGCTGTCGGCCAGGTCGGCGCCGAAGATCAGGCGCAACAATTCAGTCCGCCCCGCGCCGATCAGGCCGGAGATACCGTAGATTTCGCCTGCGCGTACTTCGAAGGACACGTCGCGGACCTTGTCCGAGCGGGTCAAGCCTTTCACCGTCAGGGCCGAGCCGCCGATGGTGCGTGGGCCCAGGTCAATGTGCTCGCCCAGCTCACGCCCCACCATCAGGGTGACCAGTTGCTCGCTGTTGTAGTTGGCCATCGGCTCGACACAGACCAGCTTGCCGTCGCGCAACACCGCAATGCGCTGGGCCACACGCGCCAGCTCTTCCAGCCGGTGTGAAATGTAGATAATCGCCACGCCCCGGGCCTGCAGGCGGGTGATTTGCTCAAAAAGCATCTCGACTTCGCGGGCAGTGAGCATGGCCGTGGGTTCGTCGAGGATCAGTACATGGCAGTCGCCGATCAGGTTGCGGGCGATTTCGACCATCTGCTGATGGCCAATCCCCAAGCTGCCGACCAGTGTATCCGGGTCGATAGCATCCAGGCCGACCTGGGCCATGGCCTCGATCGCAGCCTTGCGCAGTTGCTTGCGGCTGATCCAGCCACAATGGCTGGGCAGGTTATCCAGGAACAGGTTTTCGGCGACAGTCAGGGTCGGCAGCAGGTTGAGCTCCTGCATGACCATGCGCACGCCCAGCTCTTCGGCCTGGGTGCGGCTGCCAGGGCGGAAATCCTGGCCATTGAACTGCATGTGCCCGGTGGTCGGTGTGACCAGCCCGCCGATGATCTTCGACAAGGTGCTTTTGCCTGCGCCGTTCTCACCGGTCAGCGCCAACACTTCCCCGCGATTGAGCGTCAGGGTGATGTCGGACAGAACCGGCTGGGCATAGGTCTTGCCGATACCGCTGACCGAGAGGACAGCGTTCGGGGCGGAAGATGACATAGGAAAATCTCCAGGCGCCCGCTCAGGACGAGCGGGCGCTGTTGGGTACTGCCAGGATTACTTCTTGAGGACGAGTTCGACCGGGGTTTCGATCACGCCGTCTTTGGAGTCGACTTTCTCACCCTTGACCAGCTTGAGCGCGTTCTGGATACCGAACACAGCTTGCTGGGCAGCTGCCTGGTCAGCGGTGGCGAGCACACGACCGTCTTGCAGCATCGGCTTGATGGCCTCGATGTTGTCGTAGCCGACCACCAGTACTTTGCCGGCCTTGCCTGCCGCTCGCACAGCGGAGACGGCGCCCAGCGCCATGTTGTCGTTACCGGCCAACAGCGCCTTGAGGTCCGGGTATTCACTCAGCATGGCGGAGGCGACCTTCTGGCCCTGGTCAATTTCCCAGTTGCCGGATTGAGTGGAAACGATCTTCATGCCTGCAGCGTCCATCGCATCCTTGTAGCCTGCGGTGCGCTGCTGGGCGTTGGTGGTCGTCGGCACACCTTCGATGATGCCAACCTTGTCACCCGAAGCCAGTTGCTTGGCCAGGTAATCGCCCACCAGCTTTGAGCCCTTGCGGTTGTCCGGACCTACGAACGGGATATCGAGATTCTTGCTTTTGAGCACGTCCGGGTCCAGGCGGTTGTCGATGTTGACGACTTTGATACCCGCATCGGACGCCTTCTTCAGCACGGTGACCAGCGCCTTGGAGTCAGCGGGTGCGATGACGATCGCGTTGACCTTGGCGAGGATCATCTGGTTGACGATATCGATCTGCGCGCTGGTGTCGGTTTCGTTCTTGATCCCGTTGGTGATCATGTCGAAATCGGCGGCGTGTTCTTTCTGGTACGTCTTGGCTCCGTCTTGCATGGTGACAAAGAATTCATTGGCGAGGGATTTCATGACCAGGCCGACCTTGGGTTTGGCGGCGTCATCAGCGAATGCAGAGGAGAGAGGCAGGGCAGCGGATGCGGCGGCAAGCACAGCGACAGCAAGAAGACGTCCAGCGAATGGCAGCTTCATGGGTTCACTCCGATCTTATGATTATTGTGAGCAACGCTTGCACCGAAGGGCACTTCGGCAGCCTTCCCACCCGGGTGGCTGAAACGAGCTGTCACGATACTCCAGGAGTGTTCCGTGAAACATCTCGCAAACGTTTGCGTTGTTCAAACTATGAGAACCTTGTCGAGATTTGTCAACGGTTGAAAATAGCCTTTCATCTCACCCTTCCCTCGCGATAGACAACCACGTCTGTAAACATAGCGCGCGCTTGATCGTTCTCTAAAACGACAGACTGTGCTGCGTCACGCCTGCAAACCTCCACGCAGCGAGCGCCAGCTCTTTCGGACAACCGAACGCAATGTCGTCTGATGTTCGGAAAGCCGGACGCCCACCGGGTCAATCGCCATTAAATTTCAATATAAGTTGTTATAAATCAATGATTTAATTTGTAAATGGATTCACGCTCGGCCTGGTACAAATCCTGCTCTACCCCGTTACCTCGTGGCATTCAGTATCGCCCGGGTGTTCTAGATGAACCTGCTACAGCACTCATCAAAAACCAGAGAGAAAAATAATGAAATCTGCACTGAAAAACTTTGTTCCGGGCGCGTTAGCCCTCCTGCTGCTGTTCCCCGTTGCCGCCCAGGCAAAGGAAGTTGAATCCAAGACCAAACTGTCCAACGTGGTGATCCTCGCCACCGGCGGCACCATTGCCGGCGCCGGCGCCAGCGCGGCCAACAGTGCCACCTACCAGGCGGCCAAGGTCGGCATCGAGCAATTGATCGCCGGTGTTCCTGAGCTTAGCCAGATCGCCAACGTGCGCGGCGAGCAAGTGATGCAAATTGCGTCCGAAAGCATCAACAACGAAAACCTGCTGCAGCTGGGTCGCCGCGTCGCCGAATTGGCCGACAGCAAGGACGTGGACGGCATCGTGATCACCCACGGTACCGACACCCTGGAAGAAACCGCCTACTTCCTGAACCTGGTGGAAAAAACCGACAAGCCAATCGTGGTGGTCGGCTCCATGCGCCCAGGCACCGCCATGTCGGCAGACGGCATGCTCAATCTGTACAACGCCGTGGCCGTGGCCGGCAGCAAAGATGCACGCGGCAAGGGCGTGCTGGTCACCATGAACGACGAGATCCAGTCGGGTCGCGACGTCAGCAAGATGATCAATATCAAGACCGAAGCGTTCAAGAGCCCATGGGGCCCACTGGGCATGGTGGTTGAAGGCAAGTCCTACTGGTTCCGCTTGCCTGCCAAGCGCCACACCATGGATTCGGAATTCGACATCAAGAACATCAAGAGCCTGCCCGATGTCGAGATTGCCTATGGCTATGGCAATGTGAGCGATACCGCCTACAAGGCACTGGCTCAAGCCGGCGCCAAAGCGATCATCCACGCTGGCACCGGCAATGGCTCTGTGTCCTCCAAAGTCGTGCCCGCACTGGTAGAACTGCGCAAACAAGGTGTGCAGATCATTCGTTCTTCCCACGTGAATGCCGGCGGCATGGTGTTGCGTAACGCCGAACAGCCTGACGACAAATACGATTGGGTCGCGGCCCTCGACCTCAACCCACAGAAAGCCCGCATCCTGGCAATGGTCGCCCTGACCAAGACCCAGGACAGCAAAGAGCTGCAACGGATGTTCTGGGAATACTGATTCCTAGCCGCGTCCTGTAGGAGCGAGCCTGCTCGCTCCTACAAATCCCCGCCCCCGCCCTACACGAAATTGCCTGATTTGCTGTCAGACGGACTTCTTGAAGTTTAAGCAGTTGCGAAAACGCCTACAGTTAAATACTGTATGTGCGTACAGCATATTAAGGAATACTCCGTGGCAAAGTCCTCTTCCGCAGCGCCAACCCCGCCCGATGCCTACGAACGCCTGGCTGTTCGTGTGCAAAAGATCATCAATTCGACCAACGCGCAGAAAGCCAAGGCGGCCTTGATCTTCCGTTTGCCGGAAGAGCCTGAGGATGAGTGGGCGCGTTTGCTGGAGGAAATCGCTGAAAACGACAACGTCACCCTCGCCTATCGGGACGACGGCGGTGTACAGATTTTCTGGGTTGTACCGAAGGAAGATTGATTCAATGAGTGTCCGTTTTATCGCTGTGTGCTGCCTGTTTCTCACCTTCACCGCCCACGCCCAGGCGCCCCGAACCTTCAGTGAAGCCAAGAAAGTCGCCTGGAAGCTCTACGCCCCACAATCCACCGAGTTCTATTGCGGTTGCAAATACACCGGCAACCGTGTGGATTTGAAGGGCTGTGGCTACATCCCACGCAAAAACGCCAACCGCGCCGCACGCATCGAATGGGAGCACATCGTTCCAGCGTGGCAGATCGGGCATCAGCGTCAGTGCTGGCAGGATGGCGGGCGCAAGAACTGCACGCGTCACGACGACGTGTTCAAGCGCGCCGAAGCCGACCTGCACAACCTGGTGCCGAGCATCGGCGAGGTCAATGGGGACCGTAACAACTTCAGCTTTGGTTGGCTGCCGGTGCAAAACGGGCAATACGGCTCTTGTCTGACCCAGGTGGACTTCAAGGCCAAGAAGGTCATGCCGCGCCCTTCCATTCGGGGGATGATCGCCCGCACGTATTTCTACATGAGCAAGCAGTACGGCTTGCGCCTGTCAAAACAGGATCGCCAGCTATATGAAGCCTGGAACAAGACTTACCCGGTGCAGGCCTGGGAGCGTCAACGCAACCAGACCGTGGCGTGCGTGATGGGGCGTGGCAATGAATTTGTCGGCCCGGTAAACCTCAAAGCCTGCGGTTGAACGTGGGCGGGGCGCCCGCCCACGTGGCCCTTATTGGGCGGCACTGTGCTCAATGATTTCTGACACAGTGTCGGTTTTTTTGGCGCGGGCCATTTTCTCGTTGAGCAGGGTCTGTTTCGCCTCGGCTTCAGCCTTGGTTGCGAAAGGCCCCAGCAGGACTTCGTCCTTGCCATCCACTTTCACGATGTAAAAATTGAAACCATGCTCCAGCAGCCAGGCCGTGAGGTCGGTGATCGCCTGCAACTTGTGGTCCGGCGGGCCTACCCGAACGTCCCATTCCTGGGCGGCAATCGCACCGGTCTGGGGCTGGCTTTCGGTCACGGCAGGCTTGGGCTTGGGCGCATCGACGCTTTTGCCTTCACCGCAACCGGCCAATGCCAACACCGCAATTGCCATCGCTACTTTACGCACTGCCCTGCTCCTTAAAAGATAAAGAGGCGACTTTATCATTCACTGTCTATTCTGGCCGTCATAAACGTTGGCTTAAACAATGCGAATCATGTATCGCAGACCTGTATGATGCCGCCATGGGAATTAATGTCGCCTCTATGCGTCCTAAAAGAGGCAGTCACAGGGAAGCGCTTAGCAGTAAGCTACACACATCCGACACCTGCCCTGTCTGAAACATGTGTCCTTAAAAGTAATCAAGGAGAAGTCCATGCTTATACTCACCCGCAAAGTCGGTGAAAGCATAAACATCGGTGATGACATAACGATCACCATCCTGGGCGTAAGCGGCCAGCAAGTACGAATCGGCATCAACGCCCCCAAAGATGTTGCCGTGCATCGCGAGGAGATCTACCAGCGCATCCAGGCTGGCCTGACTGCACCGGACAAAAACCAGACGCCTTGAAGCGCCTTCAGTAGCCAGCCTTTTCGTTCACTGTAATGGCTGGCGAAAACTTCTTCGGACTGCTCTGATCTTTGTTGCGTGATAGACGTCGCCAACGTGTTCATCTTCGTGGAAAGATGAAACTGTCTTCACGCCTGGAACTTGTTGTTTCATTCGCGGCCGAATCCCCTGACTGACACTCAGCCATCCATGTGCATTCAGGAGCACGTCGATGAGGCCTACGACCGCACCGCCTTTTTCCTACATTTCTTGGATAATTGCCCTATTGATCGGGTTGATCGTTGTGGGGCTGGCGTATGGCGTGAGGCATGCAATCGAAGGCACTGACTCCAACACCCCCCACTCCTGGCTGAACCTGACACTGCTGCTCGGCGGCTACCTGCTGCTGTTCTGCCTCCAACCCATCCAGAAAGCCGTGCAGCGTAAGTTGTGCCGGCAAGCGGCCCGTTGAAGCGGCACCGCTCGCTATCAGATCACCGGTATTTACAGCACCACAACACGACCTATGCTTGGGCGTGCATGATCAGGAAAAGGCACTGACGCAAGATGGATACCCTGAGCAAATCCCAGATCGAATCCGCACTGGCGGCACGGCTGCCGAGCTATCAGGTGACCTGTACGTTGCACGCTGACGGAACCCTTTCGGTCGTGCTCAGCGGGCCGGAAACCGACCATTTTGCAATTACCGGGATCGTGCGCGCGCATTACCGCGGAGCCGAAGCGATCGCAGGGCTGGCCAATGAAATACTCAGGGAGATGGTGCAGTCACGCAAGAGCATGAGGAATGACCGGATGCAGCCGCCCGATCCATCCAGCGCAGAACACGGCCGAGACCGTTAACGGGCTCGGCCTTTTCGCGTCAGCCCGCCGCGTTCTGCACGTACAACAATCCTTGTGCGTCACGCCGTACGTTTAGCTGCTCGTACCCGTCAATCGATGGATGCTCGGTAACCATTGGCGTGTGATGTGTCGAGGTCACGACCATCACATCCGCCTCTGCGGCCTCTCCCGCACGGATGCCTACCGTCGCATCTTCAAACACCAGGCACTCTTGCACCGGCACGCCCAGGCGTTGCGCGCCCAGCACGTAGCAGGCGGGGTTCGGCTTGCCGATGGCAACATCTTCGGCCGTCACCAGTACCGCCGGTGGCGCAATGCCCGCCGCTTGCAGGCGACGCAACGCCAGCTCCCTGGGTGCTGAAGTAACCAGTGCCCATTGATCGCCCGGCAGGCTGTTCAGAAACGTGACAGCACCGGGAATCGCGACAACGCCCTCGACATCATTGAGCTCTGCCTCGGTGATCCACCGCGCCTCAGCCTCGGGATCGACGCCGGGCAGTGCCTGGCGGGTGATGGTGTCGATCGCGCGGGCACCGTGAATGGTCTTCAAAAACGCCGGCACATCCAGACCATGGCGTTCAGCCCAGATGCTCCACACTCGCTCGGCGGCAGCAATGGAGTTGAGCAACGTCCCATCCATATCGAACAGAAAGGCACGGTAACGGCGGTTGTATACGGCTGAACCTCGGATGGACACTGCGCGGCTTCCTCATGGACGGAGACAAATGATGGGCCCAACGCAATCTACGGATCACCTCGTCGCTTGTAAACGCTCCCGACCCGATTGCATTACAGCTTTGTAATCAAACGGTAAGTCTTGTCACCACCCTCACTTCATACAGTGGAGTCGTCAGTCACCCACACCGGATGACGCCACTTCCTACTGATGAAAAGGGTCTTCACCATGAAACCTGCAAGCAAACTCTGCCTGATCGCCGCCACGCTGCTGATGCTGGGCACTGGCACCGCCATGGCCGGCACTGTCGCGCCGGTCAAAGCCAATAATGTGGTACTGGTGCACGGTTCCTGGGCTGACGGCTCAAGTTGGTCCGAGGTGATTACCCGCCTCCAGGCCGCTGGGCTGCACGTCACTGCCGTGCAGAACCCACTGACCTCGGTGGCCGACGATGTCGCCGCCACCAACCGTGTGCTGGATCAGCAAGACGGCCCTACCGTGTTGGTCGGCCATTCCTACGCAGGCACCGTGGTCAGCGACGCCGGGGTCAACCCGAACGTCAGCGCCCTGGTCTACGTGGCCGCCCGGGCTCCGGATGCCAACGAAGACTTCGTTGCACTCTCGGCCAAGTACCCGACCATGCCTGTACGCGCCGGCGTCGAAGATCACGGCGGCTACCTCACCCTGAACCAGGACGCCTTCCTCAAGTATTTCGCCGCCGACGTGCCGCGCGCCAAAGCCATGCAGCTGTATGCCGTACAGCAACCCATCACCAAGACGCTTTTCAGCGGCCGCACCGTCAATGCCGCCTGGCACACCAAGCCGTCGTGGTACGCGGTGTCGGCGAATGACCAGACTATCAACCCGGACCTGGAGCGCTTCCTTGCCAAACGCATGAACGCCACCACCATCGAGTTGCCATCAAGCCACTTGTCGCTGGTATCCCACGCCAAGGAAATCACCGACCTGATCCTCGAAGCCTCGGGCCGCCAGCCTTAAGCCTTGCATTACACACTTGTCATCATCCTGTTGGTTGGCTGTTCGGCCCCCCTGGTTACTGTGAACTCACTGCCATGACCTGGCAGCCAACCCATTAAGAGAGATACCGCCATGAAACTGTTTATCTTCGGCGTTGCCGCGTTGCTCGCTACCGGTTCCGTGTTTGCCGCCGAGCCCGTGATCCACGATAAAACCGGCTTTTTCGTCCACCTGGACGTGGCAAAAGTCCTGTCGAGCACCGACACCTACGGCCAATGCGGCATCGTCCCCGCACGCCTCAACTACCTCGACAGCCAAGGCCGCGAACACGTGCTGGACTACCAGGTGCAGGGCATCGGTTGCGCCAGTGACAATTGATCGGGCTACACTTGCGCCACGCATTGAGACAGGGCATTTCCCATGAACATTCTCGTAGTCGAAGACGAACCCAAGGCCGGCAATTACCTGCTCAATGGCCTGCAGGAACTGGGCTATTCCGTGAGTCTCGCCCGCGACGGCGTGGACGGTCTGCACCAGGCCCTGGAAACCCCGTTCGACGTGATCGTGCTGGATGTGATGATGCCAAAAATGGACGGCTGGGAAGTGCTGCGCCGCCTACGCAAGGAAGCTGACACGCCAGTACTTTTTCTGACTGCACGCGATGACATTGCCGATCGTATCAAGGGACTCGAACTGGGCGCCGACGATTACCTGATCAAGCCGTTCTCCTTCGCCGAACTGGTAGCACGCTTGCGTACCCTGACCCGTCGCGGCCCGAGCCGGGACGAGGAACAGCTGCAGATCGCCGACCTGCAAATCGACGTGCTGAAGCGCCGCGTTACCCGCGCCGGCACGCGCATTACCCTGACCAATAAAGAGTTCGCCCTGCTGCATCTGTTCGCAACCCACCAGGACCAGGTACTGTCCCGCTCGCTGATCGCCTCGCGGGTGTGGGACATGAACTTCGACAGCGACACCAACGTGGTGGACGTCGCCGTGCGGCGCCTACGCTTGAAAATCGACGACCCGTTCCAACTCAAGCTGATCCACAGCGTGCGCGGCATCGGCTACCGTTTCGATACCCAGCCATGAACACACGTCGCCATTACTCCCTGACCCTGCGCCTGGCGCTGATCTTTGCCCTGCTCGCCTTCGCCTTGCTGGCAACCCTGGGTGTGGCGTTGTACCGCGAGCTGGAGCGCGAGCTGATCATGCGTGACGATGCCGCCTTGATCTATCGCATCGACCAACTGCGCAACCTGCTCAATGACAGCAACACCCTGGACCTGATCAAGACCAAGCCGGAACTGTTCCAGAACATGCTGGGCAACCGTGAATCAGTGCTGAGCATCGCCGCGCCAGGGCAACAACCGTTGCTGACGGTCAACCCCGGCAATATCAACCTGCCCTCCGTGCCCCCCGTCCCGAAGAACCACAAGCTGACGTTTGCCGATGTGCACCACTTTCCCGGCATCAATGGCGTGCCCTTCGCGACCGTCGCCGCGTCCATCGACTCCGGCGACCTGGGCAGCCTGCAGGTCACCACGGGGCGCCTGATGACCGAGCGCACCGCCGTGCTCGCCAGCTACCGTTTGAGCGTTTATGTCCTGGCGAGCATTGCCGCAATCATCCTGGCCGTGGTCGGTTACCTGCTGGTTCATCGTGGGCTTTTGCCGCTGCGCCGCCTGGCCCGACACGCCCAGGGCATCGGCGTCGGCAACCTCGCCGAACGCCTCGACAGTCACGGCGCGCCAAAAGAACTGCTGCCGATGATTGATTCGTTCAACACCATGCTGGAGCGGCTGGCCAAGGGCTTTGTACAGCTGGGCCAGGTGTCCACCGACATGGCCCACGAACTGCGCACGCCGATCAACAACCTGCTGGGAGAAACCCAGGTCGCCCTGCAACAAAACCGCAGCATCGAGAGCTATCAGCAACTGTTGGCGTCCAACGTCGAAGAACTTGAACGCCTGGCACGGATGCTCGACAACATGCTGTTCCTGGCCCGCACTGACCCCGCCAGTGCCCTGCGTCAACGCCAGGAACTGAATGCCGCGGACGAAGTGGAACGCATCGCCGAGTACTTTGAAGGCCTGGCGGGGGATGTGGATATCAGCATTCTTGCTGAAGGCGACGGGGTAATCTGGGCGGAGCCGATGCTGCTGCGCAGGGCCTTGGCGAACTTGTGCGCCAACGCCATCAAATATGGTGCGCCGGGCACTGTGCTGCAGATCCGGGCGGTTCCAAGTGCCGAGGGCATTCACCTGAGGGTCAGCAATCGAGGCGAAACCATCGCCGCCGAGCACTTACCGCGACTGTTCGAACGGTTTTACCGGGTGGATGAGTCACGAGAACGTTCGGCGCAGTCCAATGGGCTGGGCTTGTCGATCGTGGCGACCATCATGCAGCTGCACAATGGACGTTACGACGTGAGCAGCGAGGCAGGGGTGACGTGTTTTGAGTTGTTCTTTCCGAAACGGGAAGACTGAGCGTCAAAACGCCCGGTGTTATTTTGCAAAAGTTTGTCGCTTACTGTTTGACTGAAGCCGCACTAATCTTTCTTCCCAAGGGGCTCAAGGCAGAGCCGGCAACCGCCAAAAAATGGAGATTCAGGAATGGAAATACGATTAGGTTTACTGGAAAAGGGGCTGGCTGAAATGAATGAAAAGCTGATCAGCGTTTCGAACAAGGCAGACGCCATGGATAAGCACTTCGCGTCCAAGGCAGACCTGGCAACCACTGAAACGAACCTTATCAAGTGGTACGTGGCCACCGCATGCGCAATGACAGGCCTAGCCTGCACGATCACCTTCGGGCTCACCCGACTGTTTGCAATGTGAGACGCGTCGGGCCGGTCAGCTGACCTGCCCGCCCGCTTCTTTGACATCCACCGGTGTATGCCAAGCTGTCAGTACAGCCGCCTGCAATCCCGCAACCATTGTATCCAGTGCCATCGAGGGCCGCTGCGAACCCGCCACCTGCTCCGGCAGAAACGGCACGTGGATAAACCCACTGCGTACCCCAGACCCTGCGAGCGCATGCTGCAGCAGATAAAAAACCTGATTACACACGAACGTCCCTGCCGTCTGCGATACCGAGGCCGCGATTCCCGCTTCACGCACGGCCTTGACCATCGCCTTGATCGGCAGCGTCGTAAAAAAAGCCGCCGGGCCGTCAGCCACGACTGCCGTATCGATAGGCTGCTCACCCAGATTATCGGGGATGCGTGCATCATTGATGTTGATCGCCACCCGTTCGACTGAGATATCGCTACGCCCCGGCCCCAATCCGGTGGCGATCACCATCGCCGGGTGCAACTCGTCGATCAGCCGGGTCAGGCATTCACCCGCCGTGGCAAATGCACAAGGCAGCCGGCGTGCAACAATCTTCACGTCGCTTCCCAACTGCACGCCATCCAGTTGGCGCACAGCTTCCCAGGAGGGGTTCACCGGGTCTTGATCAAAGGGTTCGAAACCCGTCAGCAGTACAATTCGCATCCTGGCCTCACATCAACAGGTAGAGCAGTACAATATTGACCACCAGCATCATCAACGCAGTCGGCAACTGCGCCTTGATCACCGCGTTCTTGTCCGGCAGCTCGAGCAATGCCGCCGGCACGATATTGAAGTTGGCGGCCATCGGCGTCATGAGGGTACCGCAATAGCCGGAAAACATGCCGATCGCCGCCATCACCGCCGGGTTACCGCCGTAGATACCGACCAGCACCGGCACGCCGACGCCGCCCGTCATCACCGGGAAAGCCGCAAAGCCATTCCCCATGATCACCGTAAACAACGCCATGCCCAGTACATAGACCATCACCGCCACCAACTTGAAATCCAGGTTGATATAGGTGGTGGTGACGTGCGCGACTGCCGTACCGACTCCAGCTTCGTTAAATAGTAAGCCCAACATTGCCAGCATTTGCGGAAGCACCATGGCCCAGCCAAGTGCTTCAGTCAGGCGACGGGATTCGCGCAAGGCTTGCACCGGCGTATCACGGGTCAGCCAGCAGGCCAGGCCGAGAGCGATCAGGCAGCCGATGCCGAGTGACACAAAGGTGGTGTTTTTCGGGTCCAGCAGCGGGACACCGCCGATCTCTGTGTGCTTGAGCAACACCGAACCGATGACGGTGGTCAGGGGAATGGCCAACGCCGGGATAAACAGCTTATGACCCAGGCGACCGGCACTGGCACGGGATGCCTTGTCATGCAGTTCGACATGTTTGCCACGACCGACGCCGCCCATGCCGGCGATCAGTGCCATTACCACGATGCCTGCGCCGATAGCCACCGACGGCAGACGCTCACCGATCAGGAACGGAATGGCGAACAACAGCCAGAACAGCGCAGTGGACCAGCGCTTTGGATGGGTTCGGTCCATCACAATCATGCCCGCCGTGATCAGTAGCAGAACGCCAGCCAGCCAGTACAGGTATTGAATGGAAATAATCATTGCACAGCCTCCACCGAGGCGGCGGCAGGCGTCATCTCACGGGTGAGTCTTCGGTCGAACCGATGCAGGCGGATTGCGTGGATGATGAAAGCGCAGATTGCCGTCGGAATCCCCCATACCGCAATGTGCAGTGGCTCCACATCAATCCCCGAGCCAAGCAGGAAGGTGTGCATCAAGGCAATCGCGCCAAAGGCGACAAAGATGTCTTCACCAAAGAACAGGCCGACGTTATCCGTCGCGGCGCACATGGCCAACACCTTGTGACGCAACTTGTCCGGCAGCTTGCCGTAGCGTTTTTCCGCCGCGCCCTCGGCCATCGGAGCCAACAGTGGCCGCACCATCTGCGGGTGTCCACCCAGGCTGGTCAAGCCCATGGCGGCCGTGGACTCGCGCACAAACAGATAGATGATCAACAAACGCCCCACCGTGGCGCGCTCGAACCGCGCAATCCAGTTCTGCGCATGCAGGCGCAGCCCATGACGCTCCAGCAGGCCGATGACCGCCAGGGGCAACAGGAGGATCAATTGCAGGGCACGGGTCTGAAGGAAGCCATCGCCCATGGTCGCGAGGATTTTTTCCAGAGGGAAATGGGCAGCAAGCCCGGTAGCGATAGCGGCGGCGGTGACCACCAACAGCGGGTTGAAGCGCAAGACAAAGCCAACCACGATCACAAGTACGCCGATCAACGGCCATAAGTTCACAACAGTTTGCATGGCGTGAGGTCCTTAAATGCGCGCTGCGGCGCCATTACAGCAGGATGTGAACAACGGGCTCACAGCAAGAATGGGCGTGCAGTCGGCTCGGTTTTTTATTGTTGACCCGAAAGGTCGAGCGTCAGTGGCGGCAACTTTGCTGCCTGGGGGCGGGAGGTGTCCAACAAGAAAAATTGTTGCTGCGAACCAATAAATTTTGTCGGTGATTGAAGCGCTATGGATTGTTCTCGAGGGTCGCGGCTGGGGCTGCCGCCCCACCAAAAGGGGCCTCGTCCTTCGGGGTGCGTCGGCATCACTGCCCGCATGCTTGCCGTGGCAATCTTCAAACCGCTGTCCAGCTGGCTCAAGCCCCCGCGCCACGAAGGTGAGACACCCGACAACGTGGCGCGGGAATTCCGTAATAAAAGCCTGCTCGCCACCCAGAAAGACCCTGGCGAGGAGAGAATCGAACCCTTATCGACTTAATCGAACGCTCCGTTGAGCACCTCGTAAATGATGCCTGAGGCGATGGCTACCAGTATCAAATCAGTGCCCGCTTGTTGCCACTCGTAGCCGTCGTAATGGGGCAACCTGCCCAGCAACCGGCCATCCAGCTTTTTGGCGATGCCAGGTGGAAGCGGCTTTCCTCTAGCGAGATTCTTCTGTATTCCGGGTGGCAGTGAAGGGCCTGGGCGCCAATAGTCACGATAGCCACCGATCACGCCCAGCACACCGCCCCGGTCAATGCTGGGCCCGTGATCCCAATCACTTGCGCTGGAACCTTTCCCCTTGTTGCCCTGGTTGCCATGGCCTTGGCCGCCTTGTGAATTGCCTTTCCCATTGCCTTGGCCTTTACCGTTGCCAGGATCGGCCAGGGCCGTCACCGAACCCACGGCCAATACAAGACAGGTAACCGCGGATACAAGCGAGCGAGCTTTAAACATGATCGTCTTCTCCGAAAGGGAACTCCCCCTTGAAATGTAGACGGGATTGCCGATTTTAGTTCCGCATTTCCGACCCTATTCGCTGCGTCCGGCAACCGGAGGGCAGCGCCTGACTGCAGATCATCCTGCACGTCGTGTTCTTTACTTTGGCGTTCTGAGAGGGGTGTCTTGCAAACGTTCTGAAGAAATCCAGGACAACAAAAAAGGGCCCACCTTTCGGTGAGCCCTTCTAGACCGCCCAGCAGAGCGGATTTTGTTTGGTAGGCGCGATTGGACTCGAACCAACGACCCCCACCATGTCAAGGTGGTGCTCTAACCAACTGAGCTACGTGCCTGCTGTGAGGCGGCATTCTACGGAATTCCGGAGGGGTGTCAACATCTTTTTTGCAGCTAACCCTATGAATATGCGAATTTTTTATTTGCGGGAAGCACACCCGTGAATTTCGGGTGGCTGGCAGGCAATTTTCAACTCAGGTAGGATCGACGCACTCGTAAAAAATATAAAACAGAGGTTCCAGGATGGCGAACACCCCCTACCCCCAGTCGTATTACGCCGCTTCCGCGAATGCCGTTCCGCCTCGCCCGGTACTTCAAGGCGAAGTCGAAACCGATGTGTGTGTGATCGGTGCCGGCTATACCGGCCTCTCCAGTGCCCTGTTTCTGCTGGAGAACGGTTTTCGCGTCACCGTGCTGGAAGCCGCCAAGGTGGGGTTTGGCGCCTCGGGCCGCAACGGTGGGCAGATCGTCAACAGCTACAGCCGTGATATCGATGTGATCGAGCGCAGCGTCGGGCCCAAGCAAGCGCAACTGTTGGGCCAAATGGCGTTTGAAGGCGGCAAGATCATCCGCGAGCGAGTAGCCAACTATCAGATCCAGTGCGACCTGAAGGACGGCGGCGTATTCGCCGCACTCAACAGCAAGCACATGGGCCACCTGGAGTCGCAGAAGCGTCTGTGGGAGCGTTACGGCCACACTCAACTGGAGCTGCTGGACGAACGCCGTATCCGCGAAGTGGTGGCCTGTGACAACTATGTAGGTGGCTTGCTGGACATGAGCGGCGGGCATATCCACCCGCTCAACCTGGCACTCGGCGAAGCTGCGGCCGTGGAATCCCTGGGTGGCACGATCTACGAACAATCGGCGGCAGTGCGGATCGAGCGCGGCGCAAATCCAGTGGTACACACCGCGCAGGGCAAGGTCAGGGCCAAGTTCATCATCGTTGCGGGCAATGCCTACCTGGGCAACCTGGTGCCGGAGCTGGCGGCCAAGTCGATGCCCTGCGGCACGCAAGTGATCACTACCGCTCCTCTGGGTGACGAACTGGCAAAAACCCTGCTGCCGCAGGATTACTGCGTCGAAGACTGCAACTATTTGCTCGACTACTACCGACTCACCAGCGACAAGCGCCTGATCTTCGGCGGTGGCGTGGTGTACGGCGCGCGCGACCCGGCCAATATCGAGGCGATCATCCGTCCGAAGATGCTCAAGGCGTTTCCGCAACTCAAGGATGTGAAGATCGACTACGCCTGGACCGGCAATTTCCTGCTGACCCTGTCGCGCTTGCCGCAAGTGGGACGCCTGGGCGACAACATCTACTACTCACAGGGCTGCAGTGGTCATGGCGTAACGTACACACACCTGGCGGGCAAGGTACTGGCCGAAGCGCTCAGAGGCCAGGCAGAGCGCTTTGATGCGTTTGCCGACCTGCCGCACTACCCGTTCCCGGGCGGGCAACTGCTGCGCACGCCCTTTGCGGCAATGGGTGCCTGGTATTACGGGCTGCGCGACAAATTGGGATTCTGACTCGGAACCGGTAGCCCGCTTGCGGTCGATGGCGATTTAACTGACGCCATCGCCCGCAATCAGGATCCCACGGGTCGCATTATCAAATCGCAGGCACAAAAAACCCCGGTCTTTCGACCAGGGTCTTTGCTATCGGATCAAAGTAGCCAGAGGCTTGCTTCGTGCTTCAAGGCGTTCAGTGGGCCTTGAGGCAGATATGGCGCAGCGGACGGGACTCGAACCCGCGACCCCCGGCGTGACAGGCCGGTATTCTAACCGACTGAACTACCGCTGCGTATCGCTTGACCGGCTGCGCGTAAAGCCTCAACCGTCTTTAAACATCTGATCGTTCAGCCTTGACTGTTCAATCTCAAGCCTGACGAATCAGACCTGGAAAATATGGCGCAGCGGACGGGACTCGAACCCGCGACCCCCGGCGTGACAGGCCGGTATTCTAACCGACTGAACTACCGCTGCGCGTCGGTGCAACCTTTAACGTTGCGTCTTGCCCTGAGGCAAAACTCTCAAGAAGTGGTGGGTGATGACGGGATCGAACCGCCGACCCTCTGCTTGTAAGGCAGATGCTCTCCCAGCTGAGCTAATCACCCTTTGCTTCGTTGAGGCCGCGAAATTTACGCAGGTAACGGACCTAAGTCAATAGCCTGCTTGAAGTTTTTCTGAAAAAGACAAAATTGCTTCAAGACGGCTACCCACCCTACTCGCTGTAAATCATCTTCTTGCTCATGCCACCGTCCACGACAAACTCTTGCCCGGTGACAAACCCCGCCTGGCGCGACAGCAGCCACGCCACCATCGCCGCCACGTCTTCTACAGTCCCCACCCTGCCCGCCGGATGCTGAGCGTGATCGGCATCACTCAACGGCGCAGCGCGGCGCGCAGCAGGGTCGCGCGCATCGATCCAGCCGGGACTGACCGCATTGACCCGCACTTCCGGCCCCAGACTCATCGCCAAGGCATGCGTGAGCGCCAGCAGGCCACCTTTGCTTGCCGCATAGGCCTCAGTGTCCGGCTCAGACTGGCCAGCCCGGGTCGATGCCAAGTTGACGATGGCACCACCATGGGCACGCAGGTAAGGCGCGCAATGCTTGGCCAGCAACATGGGCCCACTGAGGTTCACGGCGAGCACCCGATTCCAGTAAGCCAGGTCGAGGCTTTCCAAGGTGATGTTGCGAGGGTCAGCCACCGCGGCATTGCAGACCAGCGCATCCAGGCGCCCAAACTGCCCCAATACCTCGGCGACCCCCTGGGCCACCTGTTTTTCGTCGGCCACGTCCATGCTGATGAACCAGGCGTTTTCGCCCAGCACCTTGGACACCTTGGAGCCGCGCTCGCGGTCCAGGTCGGTCAACACCACCTGCCAGCCTTCGCTGATCAGCCACGCGGCAATGCCGAGGCCAATGCCCCGCGCCGCCCCCGTCACCAGCGCGACGCGCCCATTGCTGGCTGCCGCGGCTTCCATGGACCACTCGATCACAAGGCCGCCAGCCCACGAGCCAGGTCAGCTTGCAGGTCAGCGACGTCTTCCAGGCCCACTGCAATGCGGATCAGGCTGTCACGGATACCGGCCGCTTCACGCTCCTGCGGCGCCAGGCGCCCGTGGGAGGTGGTGCTCGGGTGGGTAATAGTGGTCTTGCTATCACCCAGGTTAGCGGTGATGGAAATCAGACGGGTCGCATCGATAAAGCGCCAGGCGCCCTCTTTGCCGCCCTTCACTTCAAAGCTCACGACGGCACCGAAACCACGCTGCTGGCGCTGGGCCAACTCATGTTGCGGGTGGCTCTTGAGGCCGGCGTAATGCACCTTCTCGATACCGTCCTGCTGCTCCAGCCACTCGGCCAGGGCCTGAGCGTTGGCGCAGTGGGCCTTCATCCGCAGGCTGAGGGTTTCCAGGCCCTTCAGGAAGATCCAGGCGTTGAACGGGCTCAAGGTCGGGCCAGCCGTGCGCAGGAAGCCGACGACTTCTTTCATCTGCTCGCTGCGCCCCGCAACCACGCCGCCCATGCAACGGCCCTGGCCGTCGATGAACTTGGTGGCCGAGTGCACGACGATGTCCGCGCCCAACTTCAACGGCTGTTGCAGCGCCGGAGTGCAGAAGCAGTTGTCGACCACCAGCATGGCGCCCTTGGCATGTGCCACTTCGGACAATGCGGCGATATCCACCAGCTCGGCCAATGGGTTGGACGGCGATTCGACGAACAGCAACTTGGTGTTGGCCTTGATCGCCGCATCCCAGCCAGACAGGTCCGCCAGGGGCACGTAGTCAACTTCGATGCCGAAACGCTTGAAGTACTTTTCGAACAGACTGATGGTCGAACCGAACACGCTGCGCGACACCAGCACGTGGTCGCCGGCACTGCACAGGCTCATCACCACCGCCAGGATGGCCGCCATGCCGGTGGCCGTGGCCACTGCCTGCTCAGCGCCTTCCAGCGCTGCGATACGCTCTTCAAACGCGCGCACAGTCGGGTTGGTATAACGCGAATACACGTTGCCCGGCACTTCGCCAGCAAAGCGCGCAGCGGCGTCGGCAGCGGTACGAAACACGTAGCTGGAGGTGAAGAACATCGGATCACCGTGCTCACCTTCCGGGGTGCGATGCTGGCCAGCGCGCACAGCCAGGGTATCGAAAGCTACGCCATCGAGGTCGCTGTCCAACCGACCGGCATCCCATTCCTGACTCATGCTGCGACTCCTTACTCAATTCTTTATTTAAGATACAAAACCGGCCCCTCAGGGCCGGTTGTCACTCAGTTGTTGTACAAGTCGATGATCGCGCTGACCGCCTGGGTCTTGATCTTCGAGGAGTCGTTGCGCGCCTGCTCGATCTTGTTCAGGTAGGTCTCGTCGACATCACCGGTCACGTACTTGCCGTCGAACACGGCGCAGTCGAACTGGTCGATCTTGATCTTGCCACCGCCAACCGCCTCGATCAGGTCCGGCAGGTCCTGGTAGATCAGCCAATCGGCGCCGATCAGGTCGGCCACGTCCTGGGTCGAACGGTTGTGAGCGATCAGCTCATGGGCGCTCGGCATGTCGATGCCGTAGACGTTCGGGTAACGCACGGCAGGCGCTGCGGAACAGAAGTACACGTTTTTAGCACCGGCTTCGCGGGCCATCTGGATGATCTGCTTGCAGGTAGTACCGCGCACAATAGAGTCATCCACCAGCATCACGTTCTTGCCGCGGAACTCCAGCTCGATGGCGTTGAGCTTCTGGCGCACCGACTTCTTGCGCGCAGCCTGGCCCGGCATGATGAAGGTACGGCCGATGTAGCGGTTCTTCACGAAGCCTTCGCGGAACTTGACGCCCAAGTGGTTGGCCAACTCCAGCGCAGCGGTGCGGCTGGTATCCGGGATCGGGATCACCACGTCGATGTCGTGTTCAGGACGCTCGCGCAGGATCTTCTCGGCCAGCTTCTCGCCCATGCGCAGACGCGCCTTGTACACCGAAACACCGTCGATGATCGAATCCGGACGCGCCAGGTAGACGTGTTCGAAGATGCACGGGGTGAGTTTCGGCGCCACGGCGCACTGACGGGTGTGCAGCTTTCCGTCTTCGGTGATGTAAACCGCTTCGCCTGGCGCGAGGTCGCGGATCAGGGTGAAGCCCAGCACGTCCAGGGACACGCTTTCGGACGCGATCATGTACTCGACGCCTTCGTCGGTATGACGCTGGCCGAACACGATCGGACGAATGCCGTGGGGGTCACGGAAGCCGACGATGCCATAACCGGTGACCATGGCCACTACCGCATAACCACCGACGCAACGGTTATGCACGTCGGTGACGGCGGCGAACACATCTTCTTCGGTCGGCTGCAGCTTGCCGCGCTGGGCCAGCTCGTGGGCGAACACGTTGAGCAGCACTTCCGAGTCGGAGTTGGTGTTGACGTGGCGCAGGTCAGATTCGTAAATCTCCTTGGCCAGCTGTTCAACGTTGGTCAGGTTACCGTTGTGCGCCAAGGTGATGCCGTAAGGCGAGTTGACGTAAAACGGTTGAGCTTCGGCCGACGTCGAGCTACCGGCAGTCGGGTAACGCACATGGCCAATGCCCATGTGCCCGACGAGGCGCTGCATGTGACGTTGGTGGAACACGTCACGCACCAGACCATTGTCCTTGCGCAGGAATAACCGGCCGTCGTGGCTGGTCACAATACCGGCAGCGTCCTGGCCGCGGTGCTGGAGGACGGTTAGCGCGTCATACAGCGCCTGATTGACGTTCGACTTACCGACGATACCGACGATGCCACACATGCGACGCAACCCCTACTTAATGAATCTTGACTGAACACAGCTTACTGAGGCGTTTTGGCCGGTAAGAGGTGTTCCTTGAACGGAAGATCAGCGGGTACGCTGATTCCGCTGGCCAGCCACTGACTGCTCCACCCCAGAATGAGGTTCTTGGACCAATCTGCAACCAATAGAAATTTTGGCACGAGTACCGACTCCTGCCACCACGAATCCTGCTGTACCGGCCCCAGGCTCAACAGCCCGACCGCCACGACCACCAGCAACGCGCCACGCGCGGCGCCGAAGGCCATGCCGAGAAATCGATCGGTCCCGGAGAGGCCGGTGACACGTATCAACTCGCCAATAAGATAATTGACCATTGCTCCCACCAGCAGCGTGGCGATGAACATGATGGCGCAGCCCGCGATGACGCGAGCCGAAGGTGTCTCGATGTATCCGGCCAGGTAGACCGACAATGAACCGCCGAACATCCAGGCTACGACTCCTGCGATGATCCAGGTCAGCAACGACAGTGCTTCTTTGACGAAGCCGCGGCTTAGACTGATCAAAGCGGAGATGGCGACGATTGCAACGATCGCCCAGTCAACCCAGGTAAATGGCACGTTTGAGCCTACGGACAGATAAGGCGGCGCATTTTAGCAGAGCGTCGGGCTGTCGGTAAGCTGTGATTGTCAGTGCCTTGCAAATCAGTCAGTTGGGGCGAGCGAATCCGATCTCAAGCCCACCACAAAACAAATGTGGGAGCTGGCTCGCCTACGATGGGGCGGGCACATTCAACATCCCTGTTGATTGGCCCACCGTCATCGCAGGCAAGCCAGCTCCCACACTTGGCCTGCATTCCAACCAGAGGCTGGCGGTATCAGCCGCGCTCAGGCTGGAAGCGGGTGACAAACCCCTTCAGGTTCTGCTGGCGATCCAGCAGGTCCCGCAGGCGATCCGCCTCGGCACGCTCGATCAGCGGACCGATAAACACCCTGTTCTTGCCGTCAGCGCTACGGATGTAAGCGTTATAGCCCTGGCTACGCAGCTTTTTCTGCAAGGCATCAGCGCCTTCGCGATTACCCAGGCTGGCCACCTGGATCGACCAACTGATCGGCAACCCATTCGGATCGATACGGCTTTGCCCCACGTCCGGCTTGCCCGGCGCGGCAGGTTGCGGCGCTACCGGCTTGGGTGCAGGTGCGGGCGCAGCGGGCTTGGCGGCAGCAACCGGTGCAGCGGGTGCCGGCTTGACCACCGGTACGCTCGGCTGAACCGGCATCGACGGGGCTTGCTGGGCAGCCACTTCAGCATCGGTCGGCACCGGCTCTTCTTCCGGCAAGGCCTGGGGCTCAGGCACCACCACCGGCTCAACCTGTACTTGCGGCACCGCCGGGGCCTGTGGGGCAGCCGGCGCCTCGACGACCACTTGACGCTCTTCATCCTGGCGAGAAAACAGCATCGGCAGGAAAATCACCGCCAACGCCACCAGAACCAGGGCTCCGACCATTCGCTGCTTGTATGCGCTATCCAGTAATGCCATGTGCAGCTTCCTCCGTGGAGCGCCGGGCCAACCACTCGAGCGCCTCGGCAACACAATAAAATGACCCGAACAACAGAATCTCATCGTCGGGGGTGGCAACGGCGCACTGTGCTTCAAGGGCATCGGTCACGCTTGCATACGACGCTACCGGCGCACCAAGGTTCTGCAAGGCCACTTCCAGCTCGGCGGCCGGACGGCTGCGCGAGGTATCCAATGGCGCTACCGCCCAAGCCTGGACGCTGCCCAGCAACGGCGCGACGACACCGTCCAGGTCCTTATCGGCCAGCAAGCCAAAGACTGCAAGACGACGACCGACCGGCGGCGTACGCGACAGGCGTTGCGCCAGGTACTCGGCCGCATGGGGGTTATGGCCCACATCCAGCAACAGGTTCAGGCGCTTGCCTTGCCATTGGAACTCACGACGATCCAATCGCCCGACCACACGTGTCGACAACAAGGTGGCGGCAATCTGCTCGGCATTCCACGGCAGGTCCAGCAACAGATAGGCCTGCAGCGCAAGCGCAGCGTTTTCCATCGGCAGATTCAGCAGCGGCAGGTCGCACAGCTCTACCACCTGGCCGCGGGCATCGCGCCCACGCCATTGCCAGTGCTGCGCACCGATCTCGAGATTGAAGTCGCGACCGCGCAGGAAAAACGGGCAATCCAGCTCGCGCACCTTGTCGAGCAAGGTGTGCGGCGGATCCAGGTCACCACACAGCGCAGGCTTGCCCTGGCGGAAGATCCCGGCTTTTTCATAGGCAACGGATTCGCGCGTATTGCCCAGGTAGTCGGCATGGTCCACGCCAATGCTGGTGACCAATGCCAGATCGGCATCCACCACATTGACCGTGTCCAGACGCCCGCCCAGGCCGACTTCCAGCACCACCACATCCAGTTGCGCACGCTCGAACAGCCAGAACGCCGCCAGGGTGCCCATCTCGAAGTAAGTCAGGGAAATCTCGCCACGGCCGGCATCGAGTGCGGCGAAGGCTTCGCAGAGTTGCTCATCCGTGGCTTCGACGCCATTGAGCTGCACCCGCTCGTTGTAACGCAGCAGGTGCGGGGAATTGTAGACGCCGACTTTCAGCCCTTGAGCCTGCAGCAGCGCCGCGACAAAGGCACAGGTAGAGCCTTTGCCGTTGGTACCGGTCACCGTGATCACACGCGGTGCCGGACGGCCCAACCCGAGGCGGGCCGCTACCTGTTGCGAGCGCTCCAGGCCCATGTCGATGGCGGACGGATGCAACTGCTCAAGGTAAGCGAGCCATTCGCCCAGGGTACGCTGGGTCATAGGTTTGCAGGCACCGGCGGCACGACGATCGGTTCAACTTTAGGCGCGACGTACACAGGGGTAGGCAGGCCCATCATTTGTGCCAGGAGGTTACCCAGGCGTGGACGCAGCTCACCGCGCGGGATGATCAGGTCGATAGCACCGTGCTCCAGCAGGAATTCGCTGCGCTGGAAACCTTCCGGCAGCTTCTCCCGCACGGTCTG
The DNA here is from genome assembly GCF_054668895.1 of Pseudomonas sp. H3_E07. Taxonomy (NCBI): domain Bacteria; kingdom Pseudomonadati; phylum Pseudomonadota; class Gammaproteobacteria; order Pseudomonadales; family Pseudomonadaceae; genus Pseudomonas; species Pseudomonas sp. H3_E07. Next base: position 4,790,032 of record NZ_CP162795.1, on the reverse strand, counting down.
CTCGATCACACGTGGGCCGGCAAAGCCGATCAATGCCTTTGGCTCGCCGACAATCACGTCACCCAGCATCGCCAGGCTGGCGGAAACGCCGCCGTAGACCGGGTCAGTGAGTACGGAGATGAACGGGATGCCTTCTTCGCGCAGACGCGCCAATACCGCAGAGGTCTTGGCCATTTGCATCAGGGAGATCAACGCTTCCTGCATGCGCGCACCACCGGAGGCGGCGAAGCAGATCATCGGGCAACGGTTTTCCAGGGCGTAGTTGGCGGCGCGAACGAAGCGCTCACCGACGATGGCACCCATGGAGCCGCCCATGAAGGAGAACTCGAAGGCCGACACCACGACCGGCATGCCCAGCAGCTTACCGCTGACGGAAATCAGCGCGTCCTTCTCGCCAGTCTGCTTCTGCGCGCCGACCAGACGGTCCTTGTACTTCTTGCTGTCGCGGAACTTGAGACGGTCAACCGGCTCCAGGTCGGCACCCAGCTCGTTACGACCTTCGGCATCCAGGAAGATGTTGATGCGAGCGCGAGCGCCGATACGCATGTGGTGGTTGCACTTGGGGCAAACGTCCAGGGTCTTTTCCAGCTCCGGGCGGTACAGCACCGCGTCGCAGGATGGGCACTTGTGCCACAGACCTTCAGGAACCGAGCTTTTTTTCACCTCGGAACGCATGATCGAAGGGATCAGTTTGTCTACTAACCAGTTGCTCATGCTTTCTTTCTCCAGTACCGGTGGCTTGAACACAGCCCCGCGTATGCCCTTGAGCTAAATTCATATGTGGCGATGACACAAGCTGGACGGGGTCAGACGTTCGACCGGCCTTTTCCCGCCTGTATCCTCAGCCTTCCAGACAACCTGCCAGCGCAGGGTTGCCACTTCGTTTCCGGACCACCCTCAGGCGGCGCCGGGCTGTTTTACACAGTGGTAGTTATGGACGGCGGCAGACTGCCAGCCGTCACATCCCGTCACTGCTGTTGCGCACGGCCTGCATGAATGCGCGAATCTTGCTGTGATCCTTGATGCCCTTGCCCTGCTCCACGCCGCCGCTGACATCCACGGCATAAGGCCGGACTTGCTCTATCGCCGCCCCGACATTACCGGGGTTGAGCCCGCCGGCCAGGATGATCGGCTTGCTCAGGCCCTCGGGAATCAGCGACCAATCGAACGCTTCGCCGGTACCGCCGGGCACGCCTTCGACATAGGTGTCGAGCAGGATTGCGCGGGCGCTGCCATAGGCCGCACACGCCGCAGCGATATCGTCCCCCGCCTTGACACGCAACGCCTTGAGGTACGGACGCTGGTAGCTTTCACATTCGTCCGGCGTTTCGTCGCCGTGGAACTGCAGCATATCCAGCGGTACGGCATCCAGGGTTTCGTTGAGCTCGCAGCGGCTGGCATTGACGAACAAACCCACAGTGGTCACGAATGGCGGCAACGCAGCGATGATCGCCCGCGCCTGCACCACACTCACCGCCCGCGGGCTCTTGGCATAGAACACGAAACCGAGAGCATCCGCCCCCGCCTCGACCGCCGCCAGCGCGTCTTCTATGCGGGTAATCCCGCAAATCTTGCTGCGAACGGCTGACATGTCGTGGAAACCCCAGGGATTGGACCGATAAAGTCCCGGATGGTAACAAAAGCTTTTCCGGGCGTCAGCCGCCAAGTTCGCTGAAACCTGTGAGGAAGTGTGGCCCGATGAAACGCTCCGGCAATTCGAACTCGTCACGGTACTCCACATCCACCAGGTACAAGCCAAACGGATGCGCCGTGACCCCGCCCGTACGACGGACGCGGCTCTCCAGTACTTCCTTGGCCCACTCCACCGGACGCTCGCCGGTGCCGATGGTCATCAGCACCCCGGCAATGTTTCGAACCATATGGTGGAGGAACGCCCCTGCACGGATATCCAGCACGATCATCTTGCCGTGACGGGTCACCCGCAGGTGATGGACTTCCTTGATCGGCGACTTGGCCTGGCACTGGCCGGCACGAAAGGCGCTGAAATCATGCACGCCGACCAGATGCTGTGCGGCTTCGGCCATGCGCTCGGCGTCGAGCGGGCGATGGTTCCAGGTGATTTCTTCGTTAAGGTGCGCCGGACGGATCTGGTCGTTGTAGATCACGTAGCGATAACGCCGGGCGATGGCCTTGAAGCGCGCGTGAAAGTGCGCTGGCATGACCTTGGCCCAAGTGACGCTGACGTCATGGGGCAAGTTGATATTAGCGCCCATCACCCACGCCTTCATCGACCGTTCAGCCTGAGTGTCGAAGTGCACCACCTGGCCACAGGCGTGCACGCCCGCGTCGGTACGCCCGGCGCACATCAGCGACACCGGCGAATCAGCCACTTTCGACAGTGCGTTCTCCAGGGTTTCCTGCACCGTCAGCACGCCGGACGCCTGACGCTGCCAGCCGCGATAGCGCGAGCCTTTGTATTCCACGCCCAGGGCGATGCGGTAAAAGCCTGCGGCCGCCATTTCGGCGGCCGCGTTATCTATATTTGCCAAGAACTGAGAGCCTGATGAGTTGCGCAAAGGCGGCCATTATGCCGATTTGTGTGAGTGCCCACAAAAGCAAAACGGCGACCCGAAGGTCGCCGCTGCCTTGACGATTGACGGTCAGACCAGCCTGCCGAGCATTTCCTTGGCCTCGCCACGCTGAGCTTCATCACCTTCGGTCAGCACTTCGCTGAGGATATCCCGCGCGCCGTCCGCATCGCCCATGTCGATATAGGCCTGGGCCAGGTCGAGCTTGGTCGCCACTTCGTCCGTACCGGAGAGGAAGTCGAATTCCGGCTCATCGTCGCCCTGCGCCGCGTCTTCTGCGGTGAAGGATGGCTCGATGGAAGGATGCTCCAGGCTCTGGGACAAACGGTCCAGCTCGGCGTTGACATCGTCCAGCTCGGACGCAAATGCATCAGGCTTGGCCGCCGCTTCCGGCTCATCGGCCAAGGACAAGTCGAAATCTTCCGGCAGGTCGAAGTCATCCAGCGCCGTCGGGGCCAGGGTGGGCGGCTCGACGGCCGGCACATCCTTCATCTGCTCTTCCAGGCCGGAGAGGAAGTCGTCATCGGATTGCGCCGAAGCCGGGCCATCCAATTGCAGGTCCAGGTCGAAGTCCGAGAGGGCATCCGGCGCGGCCTTGGCTTCGGTCTGCTGTTGCAGCAGCGATTCGAAGGTCTGCTGATCGTCCTTGGCTTCAGCCGGGGAGGCTTCTTCTAGGTCGTCCAGGCTCAGGTCGAAATCGGTGCCGAACGCTTCCGGCTCTGTAGCCGCAGGCGCTGGCTTGTCTTCCAGCAAATCCTTGACGTACTGAGCGTCCAAGGCAGCCGCGGCCACCGCAGCACTGACACCCGCCGCCAGCACGGCCATGGCCGGGAAGCGACTCTTGAGCTGTTCGACCTGGGCATGGTTCTCACCATTGGCCACCAGTTGACGCTCCTGGGTCACGAAGCCGTCCTTGTTGTTTTGCAGGCCGTAGACCTCCATCAGCTTCAAACGCAGGTCGCTGCGCTTGGGCTCCTGTTTGATCGCCTGCTCCAGCACATCGGCGGCCTGGTTCAGGTGACCACGGTCGACAAGGGACTGCGCTTGGGCCAGAGCATCGCTGGCGTTCACCGGAGCCACGGCAACCGCCAGCGGCGCCAGCACCGAGGCGACAGTCGGCACAGCGACTGCCGGCTCAACCGTAGGCGTGGGAGTTGGAGCTGCGGCCAGCTTGACGTTCGGCGGCGGCACTTCCAAGCCTTCGAAGCTGTCTGGTGGCAGATCCTGGTCGATGTTCGAGGTGAATACCGGCTCTTCAGCCAGCGCGCGCGCCATGCGCAGGTGTTTTTCCTCCTCGCGGCGCGCATTGCGGTGGCGCACCCACAACAGCAGGAGCAACAGCACCAGCAGGCCTGCGGCACCGCCGATCACACCGAGCACGACCGGGTTGGTCAGCAGGTCATTGAACTTGCCTTCGGCGCTGGCCGGCGTTGCATCCGCCTTGACCGGCTCAGGCGCCGGCGCGGCAGGTGCGGGGGTAGCAGTGGCGGCGTCGGGCACTGCCGGAGCGGCCACCGGCTCACCTGCCAACTGCGCGGGCATCGCCGCCGTGGCCGGAGCGGCCGGGGTGCCCTTTTCGGCCTGCAGACGTGCGAGCTGATCATTTTTCAGTTGAATCAGCTTTTGCAGCTTGTCCAACTGGCTTTGCAGGTCTGCTGCGCGACTTTTCAACTCTTCGTTGTCGCGACGGGTAGTGTCCAGTTGCTCCTGGGTCATCGCCAGTTTGTCGCTCAACGCCGCACTATCGCCCGCCTTGCCTTTGACGCCTTTCTTGGCCGCCTCAGCGGAAACCAGGCTCAGGTTGTCCTTGGCGCCGGTGCTCGCTGGCGCATTGCCGGCCTGGGTGCGCTTGGTGGCGTCCAGTTGCTGCTTGCCCGCGGCGGGATTGTTGGCGGCGCGTCGGCCTTGGCGCCAGGCCGCATTCTGCGCGCTGACTTCGGCGATCGCCTGGGGTTGTGGCAGCGAGGTGCTTTGCACGGGATCCGGCAGGCGCAGGACCTGGCCGGTTTTCAAACGGTTGATGTTGCCGTCGATAAATGCGTCGGGATTCAGCGCCTGGATTGCCAGCATGGTCTGCTGTACCGAGCCGCCATTGCGGTTCTTCGCGGCAATTTCCCACAACGTGTCGCGAGACGTCGTGGTGTGTTGTGCCGGCTTGCTCACGGCCGGCGCGGTGCTGGCCGGTGCCGCCAATCGCGGCGCAGGCGCGGCGGTCGTCGGTGCCGGCTGGTCGAACTTGGCCGGGTCAAGCAATACACTGTAGTCGCGCATCAAACGGCCATTGGGCCATTGCACTTGCAACAGGAAGCGGACATAGGAATCCGGCAATGGCTTGCTGGAGGTCACACGCACCACGCTGCGGCCGCTGGGATTGACCACCGGGGTAAACGTCAGGTCGTCGAGGAACGCCTGGCGATCAACGCCGGCATCCACGAAGGCTTGGGACGAAGCCAGGCTTGGCGTGATCTCGGAGGCGGTGAGCCCACCGACATCGAGCAATTCGATTTCCACCGCCAACGGCTGGTTCAACTTCGACTTGAGGGTCATCTCCCCCAGCTGCAGCGCCTGCGCCATACCGGAGGACAGCGCCGAGGCGGCCGCTATTGCTAACACCAGTTTGCGAACTTGAACCATAGCCTCATCCTTTGTCTGAACACTCCCCGGCCTGCGAGAAGGTTGGTAACCGCTGCCATAAGGCATGGCGAGCCGATAGGTCACCGACGCGCAACTTTTCCTGCCTGGGGCCAAGCATAGCGCTTGGCTAGAATCAATCTACAAATTGCCGCCAAGTATCTTTTACGCAAGGCCTTTTATCAACAACTGCGCCAGCTGTACGGCGTTCAGTGCCGCGCCTTTGCGTACGTTATCTGACGTCAGCCACAGATTTAGTTCCGCAGGGTCATCCACACCTGCGCGGACCCGTCCTACATAGACCACGTCCTGGCCAACCGCGTCGCCCACCGCCGTTGGGTAGTCCCCCTCCTCAACCCGCTCTATTCCCGGCGCTGCGTCGAGCAGGCGGTTCACGGCGGCGAGGTCGACCGGTGCACCCAGTTGCAGAGACACTGTCAGGCTATCGCCAAAAAACACCGGGGCTTGAACGCAGGTTGCGGAAATCTTTAGCAAAGGTAATTCCAGCACTGCGCGCAGCTCGTGTACGAGGCGTTTCTCCAGGGCTGTATGACCTTGGGCGTCCGGTGTACCGACCTGAGCCAGCAGGTTGAAGGCGACCTGCCGATCAAACACCTTCGGTTCCAGTGGGCGCATATTCAGCAGCTCGGCGGTTTGCCGGGCCAATTCGCTGACGGCTTCACGCCCCTGGGACGACATTGCCAGGTTGGCGGTGACGCTCACGCGCTGGATATCCAACAGGCCCCGCAATGGCGCCAGGACGACTGCCAGGTGGGTCGCCGATGGACTTGGGCTGCCGAGCTGGAAGGGTCTTTCCAGGCCGTCGAGCACATGGGCATTGACTTCCGGCACCACCTGCGGTGCCTGTTCGGCCGACAGCGCGCCCGACAAGTCGATCACCGAGCAGCCCACCGCCGTGGCACGCGGCGCAAAACTCAAGGTCACCGCCGGCCCCGCCGCAAAGAACGCCAGCTGGACTTTGCTGAAGTCGAACTCATCGACCTCCCTCACCCGCACGTTCTTGCCGCGAAACGGCACCGATGCACCGGCAGAGTTACTGCCCGCCAGCAGGTGCAGGGTGCCCACCGGGAAGCCCAGTTCTTCGAGGATCTGCACCAGGGTTTCGCCAACGGTGCCGGTGGCGCCAATCACGGCGATATCAAAGGTCTGGGTCATGGGGGCTGCCTCGGGCATTGCGGGGGGAGCGGCACTTTACCGGGTGGTGGGGGGTGAGGCAATTAACCCAGCTTTTGTGGTGTGGCTGATGGCCTCTTCGCGAGCAAGCCCGCCCCCACATTCGACCGAGTTTCGTCAGTTGAAATGCAATCAAATGTGGGAGCTGGCTTGCCTGCGATAGCGCCCGAAAGAACAATAAAAAACCCGCGCCTGTCACCAGAACGCGGGTTTCTCATCTTGCCTTACGCCATCAACGCTCCAGCAGAATCCGCAGCATGCGACGCAGTGGTTCGGCCGCGCCCCACAGCAGTTGGTCGCCCACGGTGAACGCGCCCAGGTACTGGGTGCCCATGTTCAGCTTGCGCAAGCGGCCCACCGGTACATTCAGGGTGCCGGTGACCTTGGTCGGGCTCAGCTCCTGCATGCTGATGTCGCGGTTGTTCGGCACCAGCTTGACCCAAGGGTTGTGCTGGCTGATCAACGCTTCGATATCGGCGATCGGCACGTCTTTGTTCAGTTTGATGGTCAGCGCCTGGCTGTGGCAGCGCATCGCGCCGATACGCACGCAGATGCCGTCCACCGGGATCGGGCTCTTGAAGCGACCGAGGATCTTGTTGGTCTCGGCCTGGGCCTTCCATTCTTCACGGCTCTGGCCGTTCGGCAGTTCCTTGTCAATCCAGGGGATCAGGCTGCCGGCCAAAGGCACGCCGAAGTTCTCGGTCGGGTAGGCCTCGCTGCGCATGGCCTCGGCCACACGGCGGTCGATGTCGAGGATCGCGCTGGCCGGGTCAGCCAGTTGATCGGCCACAGCCGCGTGGGTCGCGCCCATCTGCTTGATCAGTTCACGCATGTTCTGCGCGCCGGCACCGGAGGCCGCCTGATAGGTCATGGCGCTCATCCACTCGACCAGGCCCGCTTCGAAAAGGCCACCCAGGCCCATCAGCATCAGGCTGACGGTGCAGTTGCCGCCGACATAGTTCTTGGTGCCCGCGTCCAGCTGCTGGTCGATGACCTTGCGGTTCACCGGGTCTAGGATGATGACGGCATCGTCCTGCATGCGCAGGCTCGACGCGGCGTCGATCCAGTAACCCTGCCAACCGGCTTCACGCAGCTTGGGGAAGACTTCGCTGGTGTAGTCGCCACCCTGACAGGTCAGAATCACGTCGAGGGTTTTCAGCTCTTCAATGTTGTAGGCGTCCTTGAGCGGGGCAATGTCCTTGCCCACGGACGGCCCTTGGCCACCCACGTTCGAAGTGGTGAAAAACACCGGCTCAATAAGATCGAAATCCTGCTCTTCCAGCATCCGCTGCATGAGCACGGAACCGACCATACCGCGCCAACCGATCAGACCTACACGTTTCATCGCAACTACACCTTGTTAAAAAGTGGGCCGCCTTGCAGCAAGAACTGCAAGCGGGCCCGAGAGATTACAGATTCCGCAGCGCGGCGACTACTGCGTCGCCCATTTCTTGCGTACCGACCTTGGTGCAACCCTGCGACCAGATGTCGCCGGTGCGCAAACCCTGATCCAGCACCAGGCTCACAGCTTTCTCGATCGCGTCGGCTGCGTCGCTCAGGTTGAAGCTGTAACGCAGCATCATCGAGACCGACAAAATCGTCGCCAGCGGGTTGGCAATGCCCTGGCCCGCGATGTCCGGCGCCGAACCGTGGCAAGGCTCGTACATGCCCTTGTTATTGGTGTCCAGGGACGCCGACGGCAGCATGCCGATGGAACCGGTGAGCATCGACGCCTGGTCGGACAGGATGTCGCCGAACAGGTTGTCGGTGACGATCACGTCGAACTGCTTGGGTGCGCGCACCAGTTGCATCGCAGCGTTGTCGACGTACATGTGGCTCAGCTCGACATCCGGATAGTCCCTGGCCACTTCCTCGACGATTTCGCGCCACAGTTGGCTGGAGGCCAGGACGTTAGCCTTGTCCACCGAACAGACTTTCTTGCCGCGCACGCGGGCCATGTCAAAACCGACACGGGCGATACGGCGGATTTCGCTCTCGCTGTACGGCAGGGTGTCGTAGGCCTGGCGCTCGCCATTTTCCAACTCACGCACACCGCGTGGCGAGCCGAAGTAGATGCCGCCGGTCAGCTCACGCACGATGAGGATATCCAGGCCCGCGACCACTTCCGGCTTGAGGCTCGACGCGTCAGCCAGTTGCGGGTAGAGGATCGCCGGACGCAGGTTGCCGAACAGGCCCAGTTGGGCGCGAATTTTCAGCAGGCCGCGCTCAGGACGGATGTCACGTTCGATCTTGTCCCATTTCGGGCCACCCACGGCGCCGAGCAGCACGGCATCGGCCGCACGGGCACGGTCCAGGGTTTCATCGGCCAGGGGCACGCCGTGCTTGTCGATGGCCGCGCCGCCGATTACGTCGTGGCTCAGCTCGAAGCCCAGGCTGTACTTGGAGTTGGCCAGTTCCAGCACCTTGACCGCTTCGGCCATGATTTCCGGACCAATACCGTCGCCAGGGAGAATCAGAATCTGCTTGCTCATGCGTTCCTCATTTCATCAAGCGACCCGCCCGTGGGCAGGTCGGGAAAAATCGATCAGCGTTCGGCGAAGACCACCAGTACGTCGGTGCTGAAGGTGCCGTCGGCCTGAATTTCGTAATAATCGCGCACTTCCTGGCCCATGGCCTTCTGCAGCTCAAGGATTGCAGCGCGCAATACCTCTGGCGTGCGCATGCGCTCGACCCAGGAGGTGTATTCCAGGCGCAAGCGTTGGCGGCTGCTCGTGCGCACGTGCAGACCGGACTCGCTGAGCTGTTGCATCCACTCCGCGGCGGAATAATCGCGCACGTGGCTGGTGTCGCGCAGCACTTCGACGGTTTGCAGGTAAGTGTCCAACAGCGGGCTGCCCGGTGACAAGACGTCGACGAACGCCGCCACGCCGCCCGGCTTGAGTACGCGGCGCACTTCGCGCAGGGCCAGGCCGAGGTCGCTCCAGTGGTGAGCCGAATAACGGCTGAACACGAAATCGAACTCGCCATCGACGAACGGCAGACGTTCGGCAGCGCCGTGCACGGTGGTGATGTTGCCCAGGCCACGATCCCTGGCAGCGGCTGCAACCACGTCGAGCATCTGCTGGGACAGGTCATACGCCACCACGTCCTTGACCAGCGGCGCCACATGGAAACTCACATGACCGGCACCGCAGCCCAGATCCAGCAGCCGTGCAGCGCCCTGCCCGGCCAGTTCGGCCTGGAGCAGCGCGAATTCGGTGCCTTGGGCGTGCACGGCACTGCTCAGGTAGGCAGACGCCTGTTCGCCGAATTGTTTTTGCACGACGTGGGTGTGGGCGGTGGTGGTCATGGTGGCTTTCCTTGGGACGTGTGTTGTTTTTGCTGCCGCCTTCGCGAGCAAGCCCGCTCCCACATTTGACCGAGTTTCTTCAGTTGAAATGCAATCAAAAGTGGGAGCGGCGGTGCGACGATTCGACTTGCTCGCGAAGGGACCTGTCCGGCTTATATAAAATCAAGCATCGCGAAACAACCAAGGCTGGCTCGCCCGGTGCTTGGCTTCAAACGCTGCAATCGCATCGCCGTCCTGCAAGGTCAGGCCGATGTCGTCCAAGCCGTTGATCAGGCAGTGCTTACGGAACGCATCGACTTCAAAGTGATACACCTTGCCATCCGGACGGGTCACGGTTTGCGCAGCCAGGTCGACGGTCAGTTGGTAGCCCTCTTCGGCCTCCACCTGCTTGAACAGCTCGTCGACTTCTTCGTCGGTCAGGATGATCGGCAACAGGCCGTTCTTGAAGCTGTTGTTGAAGAAGATGTCGGCATAGCTCGGCGCGATGATGCTGCGAAAGCCATATTCTTCCAGGGCCCACGGCGCGTGTTCACGGCTGGAGCCGCAACCGAAGTTTTCCCGGGCCAGCAGTACGCTGGCGCCTTGGTAACGCTCGGCGTTGAGCACGAAGTCCTTGTTCAGCGGGCGCTTGGAGTTGTCCTGGTAGGCGTAGCCCACGTCCAGGTAACGCCACTCGTCGAACAGGTTCGGGCCAAAACCGGTGCGCTTGATCGACTTCAAGAACTGCTTGGGGATGATCTGGTCGGTGTCGACGTTGGCACGGTCCAATGGGGCGACAAGGCCGGTGTGTTGGGTAAAAGCACGCATCGGGTATTCCTCAGATCAATTCGCGAACGTCGATGAAACGACCGTTGACGGCAGCCGCAGCAGCCATGGCCGGGCTGACCAAGTGGGTACGCCCACCGGCGCCCTGACGCCCTTCGAAGTTACGGTTGGAGGTGGAGGCGCAATGCTCGCCCGATTCCAAACGGTCCGGGTTCATCGCCAGGCACATCGAGCAGCCTGGCTCACGCCATTCAAAACCGGCTTCAAGAAAGATCTTGTCCAGGCCTTCGGCTTCGGCTTGCGCTTTGACCAGGCCCGAACCCGGCACCACGATGGCTTGTTTGATGGTCGACGCCACTTTGCGGCCCTTGGCGATCACCGCCGCAGCGCGCAGGTCTTCGATCCGCGAGTTGGTGCAGGACCCGATGAACACGCGGTCCAACTGGATGTCGGTGATCGCTTGGTTGGCCTGCAAGCCCATGTACTTCAAGGCGCGCTCGATGGAGCCGCGCTTGACCAGGTCGGTTTCTTTAGCCGGGTCCGGCACGTTCTGGTCGACGGCCAGGACCATTTCCGGCGAAGTGCCCCAGCTGACTTGTGGCTTGATCTGGGCAGCGTCGAGCTCGACCACGGTGTCGAACACCGCGTCGGCGTCGGAGACCAGGTCCTTCCAGGCTTCAACAGCGGCGTCCCAATCCGCACCTTGCGGAGCAAATGGGCGACCCTTGACGTATTCGACGGTTTTTTCGTCCGCCGCGACCATGCCGACGCGGGCACCGGCTTCAATGGACATGTTGCAGATGGTCATGCGGCCTTCGATAGACAGGTCGCGAATCGCACTGCCGGCGAACTCGATGGCATGGCCGTTACCGCCAGCGGTGCCGATCTTGCCGATCACCGCAAGGACGATGTCCTTGGCAGTCACGCCAAATGGCAATGTGCCTTCGACCTTGACCAGCATGTTCTTCATTTTCTTGGCGACCAGGCACTGGGTGGCGAACACATGTTCCACCTCGGAGGTGCCGATGCCGTGGGCCAAGGCGCCGAATGCACCGTGGGTGGAGGTGTGGGAATCACCGCACACCACGGTCATGCCCGGCAAGGTGGCGCCCTGCTCCGGGCCGATCACGTGCACGATGCCTTGACGCACGTCATTCATCTTGAATTCGGTAATGCCATATTCGTCGCAGTAATCGTCGAGGGTCTGAACCTGCAAACGCGAAACCTGGTCGGCAATCGCGTCGATGCCACCTTTGCGCTCGGGAGTGGTCGGCACGTTGTGGTCGGGGGTGGCGATGATGGAGTCGACGCGCCAAGGCTTGCGCCCGGCCAGACGCAGGCCTTCGAACGCTTGGGGCGAGGTCACTTCATGGATGATGTGACGGTCGATATAGATCAGCGACGAACCATCGTCGCGCCGTTTCACTTCATGGGAATCCCAAAGCTTGTCGTAAAGCGTTTTGCCGGCCATCAGTCGGTCCTCATCAGCGGTATTTCTTTATGCCGGGCTTTTCAATAACCCTTTGGCTTGTGAGGCTGATGGTATGGCGCTACATTAAATAACTCAAATTCATATTTTTTATGCTTTGGATTACCAACTGGAATACATCCATGGATCTGGCCAACCTCAATGCCTTCATTGCCATCGCCGAGACTGGCAGCTTCTCCGGCGCCGGCGAGCGCCTGCACCTGACCCAACCGGCCATCAGCAAACGCATCGCCGGTCTGGAGCAACAATTAAAGGTGCGCCTGTTCGATCGCCTGGGCCGTGAAGTCGGCTTGACCGAAGCCGGACGGGCCTTGCTGCCGCGCGCCTATCAGATCCTCAACGTGCTGGACGACACCCGCCGCGCACTCACCAACCTCACCGGCGAAGTCAGCGGCCGGCTGACCCTGGCCACCAGTCACCACATCGGCCTGCATCGCTTGCCGCCGGTGCTACGTACTTTTACCCGGGAATACCCGAATGTGGCGCTGGATATTCAGTTCCTCGATTCGGAAGTGGCCTACGAAGAAATCCTCCATGGCCGCGCCGAAGTGGCGGTGATTACCCTGGCGCCCGATCCTCACAACCTGGTACGCGCCACCCCGGTCTGGGATGACCCGCTGGATTTCGTGGTGGCGCCGGAACACAGCCTGATCAGCAACGGCAGCGTCAGCCTGGCCGATATTGCCGGCCACCCGGCGGTTTTCCCTGGAGGTAATACCTTTACCCACCATATCGTCAGCCGCCTGTTCGAGGCCCAGGGCCTCACCCCGAACATCGCGATGAGCACTAACTATCTGGAAACTATCAAGATGATGGTGTCCATCGGCCTGGCCTGGAGCGTGCTGCCACGCACCATGCTCGATGATCAGGTGGCAAGTATCGCTTTACCGGGCATACAGCTCAGTCGCCAGCTAGGCTATATCGTGCACACCGAAAGGACGCTGTCGAACGCTGCGCGGGCTTTCATGAGCCTATTGGATGCACAGGTCGATCTGCCAGGGATACCGGCATGAAGCCGTGCGGCCTCAAGGTCTGAACAGAACCGCGCTGAACGCCCATTGAGCCAAGGCCCTTTGATAATGCGCAACCCCGTCGATTCCGTGCCACCCCTGCCCCGCATCTACGCCCTGGATCCCCAAGCGGCGGAACAAAGCTGGGACAGCGCCCCGCAATTGCTGGCAGCGCTCAATGCTGCCCGGCTAGGGGCTTGGTGTTGGGAAATCGACAGCGGACGTATCAGCTGGTCACGGGGCACCCAGGCACTGTTTGGCTTTGACCCACGCCAGCCGCTGCCCAACGACCTGGACTACCTGGACCTGCTGGCCCCCGAAGACAGCGCCCGCGTAGTGCGAGCATTCCATGCGGTGCTGGCGGGCGAGCCGTTCGAACAGGCCATGCATCACCATATCCAATGGCCAGATGGCAGCCTGCACTGGCTGGAAATCAACGGCAGCCTGGCGCCGGACAAGGCCGGACGGCGCCGCATGATCGGGGTGATCCGCGAAATCACCCACCAGCGCGACCGCGAAAACGCCCTCAGCCACTCCGAGAAACGCTTCGCCACGCTGTTCCACCTGTGCCCGAACATGGTCCTGCTGACCCGCCAGGCCGACGGCCTGATCAGCGAAGCCAACCAGTATTTTGAAATGCTGTTCGGCTGGCCGCTCGCCGACGCCATCGGCCGCACCACCCTGGACCTCGGCCTGTGGCGCCACCCGGAGCAACGCGCGCAGCTGGTAAAAGCCACCCAGCGCAAGGGCGAGCCGATCACCATGGAGGTGCAGTTTTGCGCCAGTAATGGCCAAATCCACGATGGTACCCTCAGTGCACAGAAGGTCGAGCTGGAGGGCGAGGCCTACCTGATCAGCACCTTTCTCGACACCACCGAGCGCAAAAACGCCGAGCAGGCCCTCAAGGACAGCCAGGAGCGCCTCGACCTGGCCCTGGATTCGGCGCAACTGGGTACCTGGGACTGGCACATCCCCACCGGCATGCTCTATGGCTCGGCCCGCGCCGCCCAATTGCACGGGCTGCCGCCGGAACCCTTCCATGAGTCGTTCGACGCCTTCTTCGAAGGCATGCCCGATGACGAGCGCGAAAGCATGCGCAACGCCTATCGGACCCTGCGCGAAGGCCCAGCCGGCAACTATCAACTGACTTACCGCGTGCCGATGGAAGACGGCAGTTCGCGCTACCTCGAAAGCCGCGCGCGCCTGTACCGTGACGAACAGGGCGCACCGCTGCGCATGGCCGGCACCTTGCTGGATATCACTGACCAGGTGGAACGCGAACAGCGCCTGACCGCCTCCGAGGAAAAATTCGCCAGCCTGTTCCAGGTCAGCCCCGACCCGATCTGCGTCACCTGTCTGGACGGCGGCACGTTTATCGAGATCAACCCCGCGTTTACCCAGACGTTTGGCTGGACGGCCGCCGAAGTCATCGACAAGAGCGCCGAACAGATCGGCCTGTGGGACGAATCCAGCAAGCGTCTGCAACGGATCGAGCGGGTGATCCGCGAGCAGGCGTTGAGCAATGTGGCGATCGTGGCGCATCACAAGAACGGTCAGGCGCTGACCTGCGTGATTTCCAGCCGACTGATCAAAGTGGGCGACCAGCCGTGTATCGTCACCACCTTGCGCGACATCACTCAGCAGCAACGCTCGGAAGCGGCGCTCAAGGCCAGCGAAGAGAAGTTCGCCAAAGCCTTCCATTCCAGCCCCGATGCCATCTCCATCACCGAGCGCGACACCGGCCGTTATGTGGAGGTCAACGACGGCTTCTGCCGCCTGACCGGCTATCGCGCCGAGGAGGCCATCGGCCTGACCCTTTACCAGATCGGCATCTGGGCCGACGAGAACCAACGCGCCGCGCTACTGGCCGAATTGCAGATCAAGGGCCGTATCAATTACTTGGAAATGCTCTGGCACAACAAGCGCGGTGAGTTACTGGCAGTGGAAGTCTCGGTAGAGCCCATCACCTTGAACGAAACCCCGTGCCTGCTGCTGACCGCACGAGACGTGAGCCTGCTGAAAAACGCCCAGGCACAGATCCGCCACCTCGCCTACCACGACCCACTGACCAACCTGCCCAACCGCGCCCTGCTGATGGACCGCCTGAGCCAGCAGATCGCCCTGCTCAAGCGGCATAACCTGCGCGGCGCACTGTTGTTCCTCGACCTCGACCACTTCAAGCACATCAACGATTCCCTGGGCCATCCGGTGGGCGATACCGTGCTGAAGATCGTCACTGCCCGCCTGGAAGCCAGCGTGCGCATGGAAGACACCGTGGCGCGCCTGGGTGGCGATGAGTTCGTGGTGTTGCTCAGCGGCCTGGATGGCACGCGCACGGAGGTCAGCAACCAGGTACAGGAGCTGGCCGACACGTTGCGTGAGCTGCTTTCCGAGCCGATGTTTCTGGACGGCCATCGTTTACAGGTCACACCGAGCATTGGCGTGGCATTGATTCCCGATCACGGCTCCACGCCGGCGGACCTGCTCAAGCGTGCCGATATCGCCCTGTACCGCGCCAAGGATTCAGGACGCAATACCACCCAGATGTTCCACAACAGCATGCAAAAAACCGCCAGCGAACGCCTGCGCATGGAGACCGACCTGCGCCTGGCCCTGTCGCGCGGTGAATTCAGCGTGCATTACCAACCGCAAGTGGATGCGCGCGGCAACCGCATCGTCGGCGCCGAGGCTCTGGTGCGCTGGCAGCATCCGCAGTTGGGCGCGCAGTCACCCTCCGAATTCATCAAGGTGCTGGAGGACAGCGGCCTCATTCTTGAAGTCGGCACCTGGATCCTGGATGAAGCCTGTGCGGCCTTCCAACAACTGATTGCGGAAGGCCTGGTCGACCCGCTGAATTTCAGTCTGTGCGTGAACATCAGCCCTCGGCAGTTCCGCCAGAACGACTTCGTGGAGCGAGTGGAGCGCAGTCTCAAGCAGCACAAATTGCCGTTCAGCCTGTTGAAACTGGAAATTACCGAAGGCATCGTGATCCAGAACCTGGACGACACCATCAGCAAAATGCGTCGCCTGAAAAAACTCGGCGTGAGCTTTGCGATGGATGACTTCGGCACCGGCTATTCATCGCTCACTTACCTCAAACGCCTGCCGGTGGATGCACTGAAGATTGACCAGTCTTTTGTGCGTGACGCCACCCATGACCCCAACGATGCCGAGATCATCCGCGCCATTGTCGCCATGGCCCGCAGCCTGAACCTGGAGGTGATTGCCGAAGGGGTGGAAACCCAGGACCAACTGGCCTTCCTGCAGGGCCTGGGCTGCCATTTGTACCAAGGGTATTTGCATAGCCGACCGCTGCCCATGATCGGATTCCGCGAGCGTTTACTCGCGGGAGAAGGCCGTGGTTAAACCAGTTTCAAGGCGTGACCTTCCTTTTGCATCCAGTCCGAACCTTGCAACTCGCGCTTGATGCCATATTCATCAATGACCCCCTCCACAACGACCACCGAATGCCCGAAGTTCGCCAAGGTGCCTGGCACGCCTGATGCCAGCTCCTGCACGCTACTGGAGCGGGTAAAGGCGTATAAGCCGAGGCGACGCAACGCATCGCCCGGAATCTCACCGTCGTTCAGCGTTTTCAGGGCGGCGTCAAAACTTGCACTGGCGCGGAACTCATGATTTTCCAGCTGGGCACGCTTGGCGCTCGCCGCGTAGAGGAATACCGCATCGTCAACCAGGCCCTTGTCCTCGCCATGGAAGTTGGCAGCCGCTCGCGCCCTTTGCAACTCGACGTGAGTGAAGCGCACCGTGCAACCATCACGCATGATGGTGGTGAAACCTTCGGGCGTTTCGGTGACATGCTTGAAGATCCCCATAGGGTTCTGCCCATACTTCATCATCGCAGCCTTGATTGCCGACACCGTGACACAGTTACCCTCGACGCCTTGATAGAAACCGTTCCAGATATCGACAGGCTTTGTGCCGACGGGCACCGCCGAGAACTGCGCAGGCTTACCGTTGGGTTCGACCGGTACGTCTGCGGCAAGCTGGTAGCCATAATCCTTGCTGACAGCCGCTTGCCCACCGTTATCATGCTTGATGCCATCCGCGACCAATGCACCCGAATAGTTAAAGGTGCTGATAACGCCGACGCTGCCTGGCTCACGCAATTTATCGGGGGGCACAATGCGTATGAAGCCGATCAGGCCCATGCCTTTCAACACGCGATAGGTGTGCTCCCCACGCAAGGTGCTCGATAGCGCTGCATCAAACTCAACATTGCCCTCGACCTGCTTGCGCTTGGCAAAGGCGGCCAGCATGAAATTGGCATCGGCGCCCATTGGCGCGTCAGGGCCGGTCAATCGTGAGGCTTCACACGTGCGTTGCAACTCCTGCGCTGACAGCGTCACTTCAAACCCATCTTTCATGGTGATGCGGTAACCCGTTTTCGTGGCCTCGACCGTTTCAAACATGTCGGAGGGCGAGCGGCCAAACCGCAGCATCATCATCTTGATGACGGCAGCATGGCTGCTCAGATCAAACACTTCGCCGAAACCACGCGAGACCGGCGCAAATCCCTGCAACACCTCTGCAACGCCGGGACGGACACTTTTGTTGCGCAGTTCAACCTCGGGGACGACCGTCGGCGTTTCGGGGGCAGGGGCAATACGGGGCGTTGGCACACTGTCGCTCACCAACGTATACATATAGCTTCGATCGGGAGAACGTTGCCGACCAAACTGATGCGCCTTGTCAGCGTAAATTAACGACGAGCCAGAGTCATAGCTGTCTGCAACCCCCGCCAGCCCCTCCGAGATAGCCGTTGCAGTGGGGCGGTATTGGAGATGGCCGGACAACCCCATGCCTTTGAGCATGTTGAACGCCGTTTCACCCTGCAACGACTGGGTCAAGACCGACTCAAAACCAGGCCGATCAGCCGCATTACCGCTGCCTGATTGTTTGCGCTTGATAAACACAGCCAACGCAAAATGGGCACTGCTCAGTGCATCGTTGTGATGGCCGGTAAAACGCGACGCGGACGCCGCCTGCTGCAACTCCTGTTTGGAAACATGCAGCGTGTAACCATCTTTCATGGTCACGTCATACCCATCGTTACTGCCCTTTACTTCGTTGAAAAAATCCGCAGGACGCGGGCCAAACGTGAGCATCATCAGATTAATGACGGCGCTGTGCGAACTGGCATTGAAATGCTCACCGAAGCCACGCTCCGGCACATCAACAGGGGGAGTGCGAGATATTCCTGAAGCACTCGACAACTGCGCAGCCATGGGGTTAGAACGCACGAAAGATCCAATTGCAAACGTACTCATATCGTTAACTCTTTTATTAATTAGTTGGACGAGTTCGTGACAAGAAAATCAGATCAAACGTTGTTGTCACATCAACGCGATGGCTTGGCCGCCTGTGGGCCGGCCGCCTTTGCGCCCATAGTTCTCTTCAATTCCGTCCACGATAGCCACTGAGTGCCCGCGCCGGTTGACCATGCCAATCAATGACTTGTCAGCGAATTCACGCACCGATACACGCTTCATATGGTCTTTTAGCCCCAGACGTTTGAACCCCTCCCCAGGGCCCCATTCATCTTCACCATCGTTGAGGCTTCTTATGGCGGCTTCATAACTTTTGCCTGCCCGTCCGTCGTTGTTCTCCATTTGCGCCCGCTTGGCAGAAACTGCAAACAGGAAATGTGCATCCTTGAGCATGCCAGGATCATTTATTCCAACAAAGTTGGAGCCGCGGATGGCACTGTCCAACTCCGCCTTGCTGAGTTCTACCGTCATGCCGTCACGCATGACAACTTTAAATCCATCCACGCCTTTCTCGACAGACTTGTAAATATCCTTAGGGCTTTGGCCAAACTTTGCCATCGCCGCCTTGATAGCGGAGATTGTCACACAGTTACCATTTCTGCCCTGACGAAAACCACTGAAGATATCTTTGGGCTTTGCACCTCGACGCTGAGTGGAAAGCTCGGGGATAGGTTCGTTTTGTTTATCGGTGAGCCTCGTATCGGGAGTGGGTTGTACGCGTGGCGACGGTGCAGGTACATCGTTGTTTTTCGGTTCAACCGGACGCACGTCTCCACGCAAGAGGCTTTGCAATTGAGTGAAAAACTGCTTGAACACTTCTCCCAACATGCTGAGCAAGGCCGAAGTGTCCGCGTTATTACTGAAACTATCGGACTTTACCTCTGAGCGAGGAACAGCTGTTGCAGTACGAACGTTTTCTCTGGGCACAGAGTGGAGCGATGCACGAACTGAATGGTCTGGTGTCCGGCAAGGCTCAATAGTTGGCGATACAACACGGTTATGGCTTATCGATAACATGTTTTAAGTCTCATTGAGTGCCCCCTGGCCGTAACGACCAGAGGACCAGCATTTATGTTCAACGCGTCAAGATAACGGGCTCAAAAACGTGGACGGAGGCCAGGCTTGTTAGCTCGGTGGTTGTCGAAACGCTTATGGGATTGGCTGCTGCAATCATCAACCAAGTCATCCGGTGCGGGGGATGTAAGGTCCGTATTGGGTGGGGTATTAGGCTTTGGATTCACAGGGGCCGGGGTATCAGGCTTTGGATTCACGTTGGTCGGGGTAACAGGCCTTGGATTCACATGGATCGGGGTATCAGGCTTTGGATTCACGTTGGTCGGGATGTCCGGCCTTGGATTCACATTGGTCGGGGTAACAGGCTTGGGATTCACGTTGGTCGGGGTAACAGGCTTGGGATTCACGTTGGTCGGGGTAACAGGCTTGGGATTCACATGGGTCGGAATGACCGGAGGCTGTGGCGACGGCTGTCCGTCGGGCTTCGGCATTACCGGGGGTTGTGGAGACGGCTGCTTATCAAGCCTCGGCGTCACCGGGGGTTGTGGCGCTACTTTTTCATCTGTATGCGGGCAATGACAGTTTTGGACCTGCACCGTCACGTTGATATCAGACGACAGCTTATTTTTATAATCCACAGGGGTGAGAGGAGGCTTTGCCTGCTGAGTATCGAGTTTGCCGTCAGGCCTAATGCTCACCTGGGTACGACCATCCGGCATGACTTTAACCTCCGGGTCCGGTTTCACCCGTGCCTTGGTATCCGCTTCGGGTGCAACCTTGTCCTGCGCCTTCGCATCCACAACGGTCTTGGCATCGGTGCCAGGCAGCACGGTCTTCTTGGTATCCGCCCCCGGTGCGACCTTGTGCTCGACCTTCACATCCGGCACGTTCTTGGCATCGGTGCCAGGCAGCACGGTCTTCTTGGCATCCACCCCCGGTGCGACCTTGTGCTCGACCTTCCCATCCGGCACGTTCTTGGTATCGGTGCCAGGTAGCACGGTCTTCTTGGTATCCACCCCCGGTGCGACCTTATGCTCGACCTTCCCATCCGGCACGTTCTTGGTATCGGTGCCAGGTAGCACGGTCTTCTTGGTATCCACCCCCGGTGCGACCTTGTGTTCGGCCTTCATATCCGGAACGTTCTTGCCATCGGTACCAGGCTTCACCGGGGGCTGGGCATCAAGGTCACTAGGCAGGCGGGGCAACACCCCCATGCCCGCGAGCATGCTACGCATCGCTTTGACCGCGAACTCAAACATGGCAAATAACTTTTCCAGGGACTCCTTATTCATCGGCACATTGTTTTCTTTTGGTGTCGGACTACTGTCCTTTAGAAACTTATTCATACTGTCCATAGACGGCGACAATTCGAGCGATTTATCAGCGTGCACGGAAGTCTGGTTAAGCTGTGGATAATGTGTGTTCGTTGGCATGAACTGCTTGGCCGAGACATTAGACATATTTTTATTCCTGAATCTGTGCCCACCCCCGCACCGGCAGGAGAGAGACCATGATTGACATTAAGTGTGAAACAACGGTGAGTTCGACAAACTCGCAAGATTCGTGGGGCGCAACGGAGATGAGTTCCGAATAATCGTGGCTTATATAAGGAAACCAATTGGGCACCCGAGACGTTTGCCTATGGACATTCGCAGAAAAACCCAGACTGCACGCGCCTCACATCCACCCAAGAGTGGAAACTTCAGGAAACACCCCATGAACAAAGCAACTTAATGAAAACAACAACGCTATTTAAAAAACAAAAGCCATGTTAATTGGCGCACGCGCAAGTACCTGTCCTACCACCCGAGAACATTAAAAAATTAAACTTCAGTAGCAGTTGAGCCAAACATTCATACGCCTTTGCATATATCTCGCAACACCACAACAACCACCCAAAACAAATAAAAACCCAAGCCAGGCCCAGGCAGCACAGGGCGATGCCAAACATATTTTTCAGACAAAAAAAAGGCACCTTTCGGCGCCCCTTACAGCAACAGATGAAACACTTATATATGTAAACCTAATCTTGCAGCGCCACAGACTGTTCGCGCCGACTGGGCATACCCAACAAACGCCCGACCTGCTCCAGGTCGGTTTCCCTGCGCATCAGCGTAAACAAATCCACCGCCTCAGGGTAATTGCGGGTGAGCATCGCCAGCCATTGCTTCAAACGCCCCGGCGCCTGACGCTCGGTCAGTTGTGCCACCGACTGGGTCCAAAACTCCTGGAGCATCGGCTGCATCTCTGCCCACGTCATCTCGACCACCTCCTCCCCTGCCCGCGCCGCAGCGATCTGCCGCGCCAGGTCCGGACGCGCTACCAGGCCACGGCCCAGCATGATGTCTTCGGCGCCACTGACTTCGCGACAGCGCTTCCAGTCTTCAACACTCCAGATATCGCCATTGGCGAACACCGGGACCTTGACCACCTCCTGTACGCGCGGGATCCATTCCCAATGGGCAGGCGGCTTGTAGCCGTCGGTCTTGGTACGCGCATGCACCACGATATGCGCCGCGCCGCCTTCGGCCAGGGCCGTGGCGCAGACCAGAGCGCCATCCGGGCTGTCGAAACCCAGGCGCATTTTCGCGGTGACGGGAATGTGGGCCGGCACTGCGCGTCGGACGTGTTCGACGATCTGGTTGAGCAGCTCCGGCTCCTTGAGCAGCACCGCACCGCCTCGGGACTTGTTGACGGTCTTGGCCGGGCAGCCGAAGTTCAGGTCGATGACCTGCGAACCCAGCTCACACGCCAGCGCGGCGTTTTCCGCCAGGCACACCGGGTCGGAGCCGAGCAATTGCACACGCAACGGCACACCCGCAGCGGTGTGGGCACCGTGGAGCAGTTCCGGGGCGAGTTTGTGGAAATACGCTGGGGTGAGCAGGCGGTCGTTGACGCGGATGAACTCGGTCACGCACCAGTCAATACCGCCGACACGGGTGAGAACGTCCCGCAGGATGTTGTCGACCAACCCCTCCATGGGCGCCAAAGCAATTTGCATGGAAAACACTCAACAAAAATCGTGGCGCAGTTTACTGGGTTTCCCACAGCAACCGTTAACCCCCTGTCAGGGCGGGGCCATAACCGTCGAGAAATTCCGCGGGCATGCGCTTGGGCTTGCCGGTGGACAGCTCGATGCAGACAAAGGTGGTGTGCGCGCGTAGCAGGGTCGCGCCGTCACGCGGGCGTACCAGTTGAAAGCGCCGGGTCATCTTCAGGCGCTGGTCCCAGTCGACGATCCAGGTGGCCAGTTGCAACTCATCGCCTTCGTAGCCTGCGGCGAGGTAGTCGATCTCATGACGCACCACCGCCATGGCACGGTCCAGGCGGCGATATTCGGTCAGGTCCAGGCCCAGCCGCTGGGAATGGCGCCAGGCGCAGCGCTCCAGCCAGGACACGTACACCGCGTTATTGGCGTGCCCCAGTCCGTCGATGTCTTCAGGGGCGACCTGCAGATCGATGATAAACGGCGTTGCCAAATCCCAGCCCATGCCTTGCTCCCGGTCGATTAACTTAACCGGGGCAGTGTATCAGGCAGTTTGCCGCTCCTGTAAACGACGGCCGGCCAGCAGCGCCAGCACACCGTCGATCACGCGCGGATCGGCCAGTACTTTCTGGTGACCGCCCTGTTCCAGGCGCAGCAGACGGCTGTCAAACCAGGCTTCGTGAATGGCTTGGGAGGCTTTGACCGGGACGAAGGTATCGTCTTCGGCGTGCACGATCAGGCCAGGAATGTTCATCTGGTAGTGGGCCACATCCAAATGCTTGAGCGGCATGCCGAAGGTCATTTCGACCTCATGGATGAAGGCTGAGCGTGCCCGCGCCGGCAAACCTACCATCTTGGTGAAGCCACGCAGCACATCCAGAAAGCGTGACGGTGCAGCGATGCTGACCAGCGCCTCGGTACGCAAGCCCAACTGCACCGCCAACATCGCACTGGCGCCGCCCATGGAATGGCCGATCACCGCGTGCAGCGGCGGCAACTCGGCAGCGGCTTCGAGCATGGCACGGGCGAACAGCAGCACATGGGCTTCACGCCCTGGCGAACGACCATGGGCAGGGCCGTCGAGCGCAATCACTGAATAACCGTTATCGACCAACGCCGTGATCAGGCTGGCGAATTGAGTGGGCCGCCCTTCCCAACCGTGCATCAACAATACTGCGGGCCCCTGGCCCCAACGCAAGGCGGACAAACCGAAACGCAAGGTGATGCGCTCCGATTGCGCCAGCAGCGGCAGCTCCCAGTCACGCGGCGGCAGGTCGCGGGGTGTCATGAAGGCGCGGCGCATCTTGCCGGCCACCGTTTGCGGCGCCAGGTGCCCCAGGGTGCCGTTGAAGCGACGAATCCAGGTTAATGTGCCCATCATGACAACCCTCTTCTAGCGCACGGCCGACTTGGCGGCGCGCAGCACACGGTCAGACAACTCACCGGGCCCCAAGGCGCGGGCCAAGGCCAGGCCACCGATCATCAGCGCCATGTCAGCCAGGGCTTTGTCGGTGTCTTCAGGGCTGGCGGCGAGTTGCGCGGCCATCAGCTCGCAATGCTCGTTCAGCGCTTGGCGGAATTCATCTGGCAGGCGGCTCATCTCGCCGACAGTTGCCGGGATCGGACAGGCCTGGGCAGTTGAGTCACGGTGTTTGCGTGACAGATAAAACGCCGCCACAAGGCTTCTGCGCTCCTCTCCGGTCAACTGGGCGTCCATGTCATCAATCGACGCACGACGCTTGGCCAGCAACTGGGTGAAGGCCTCCAGCATCAGTGCGTCCTTGCTTTCGAAGTGCGCGTAGAAACCACCGACGGTCAGCCCCGCCGCGCCCATGACTTCACCCACACTCGGCTCAGCCGGGCCGCGCTGGATCAACGCGGCGCTGGCGGCCTGCAAAATGCGTTCGCGGGTTTGCGCTTTTTTATCGCTCATCATTGCCTCCGATGCTCATGGGTTGAATATTATTACCATAATAATATTCCGCAAGCCACCCGCGCGACCGTTGGTCAGAGGAGAAGAATGGGAAAGAGGAGAGAATTGGCCAAACGCCAGACAAACAAAAGGGCCATTCAATAATTGAATGACCCTTAAAAATCCCGCAGAGCGGGTAATCGTGGCGTCCCCTAGGGGACTCGAACCCCTGTTACCGCCGTGAAAGGGCGGTGTCCTAGGCCACTAGACGAAGGGGACACAAACCTTCTGTACACTGATCAGCGCTGAGAACTGATCGATTCAAGGACGGTGTGGCCAGACCTTGAACCTGTAAATTGGTGGAGCTAAACGGGATCGAACCGTTGACCTCTTGCATGCCATGCAAGCGCTCTCCCAGCTGAGCTATAGCCCCGGATTTTTCGTCTCGCGACGCAGCAGACCTTTCGAGCTGCTTGTTGAAACTGGCGTCCCCTAGGGGACTCGAACCCCTGTTACCGCCGTGAAAGGGCGGTGTCCTAGGCCACTAGACGAAGGGGACAAAACCTTCTGTACATCTGATCAGGGCTGAGACCTGATCGATTCAAGGACGGTGTGGCCAGACCTTGAACCTGTAAATTGGTGGAGCTAAACGGGATCGAACCGTTGACCTCTTGCATGCCATGCAAGCGCTCTCCCAGCTGAGCTATAGCCCCTCATCGGTGAGGACGGGGCGAATCTTAATGGCGCTTTGGAAGTGTGTCAAATTTATTTTCAACAATTTCCAAAATTTTTTGCCGGGATAACAATCACTTACCGGTGAAACCCCGGAAAACCGGGGTTTCGCCGTTTCAACCGCATGCTCAGCCGATAGCGCCCAGCAGCTTTTCCCACTCTTTGTTTTCTTTCTTCGACACACCACCAAGCAAATCAAGGGCTTGGCGCAGACGGAAACGGGTCAGGTCCGGGCCGAGGATTTCCATCGCATCGAGCACCGACACCGAACTGGCCTGGCCGGTGATCGCGGCAAACATCAGCGGCATGGCATCGCGCAGCTTCAATTCCAGAGACTCCACCACCGCCTGGATCGTCGCGGTGATCGCATCCTTCTCCCACTGGCGCAGGCTTTCCAGCTTCCACAGGATCAATTGCATCAACTGACGAACCTGATCGCCCGAGAGTTTCTTGGACTCGAACAGCTTGGGATCCGGACTAACGCCCCCGGCAAAGAAGAAGCTGGCCAACGGTGCGACCTGGCTGAACGTCTCCACCCTGCCCTGCACCAGTGGCGCAATCTTCATCATGTACTCAGGGTTCAGCGCCCACTGCTGCACGCGGCTGGCGAATTCATCCACCGGCAGGTCACGCAGCCATTGGCCGTTGAGCCACGACAACTTCTCGATGTCGAAGATCGGCCCACCCAAGGACACTCGGGACAGGTCGAAGTTGTCGACCATTTCCTGCAGCGAGAACTTCTCGCGCTCGTCCGGCATCGACCAGCCCATGCGGCCCAGGTAGTTGAGCATCGCTTCCGGCATGAAGCCCATGCGCTCGTAGAAAGTCACCGAGGTCGGGTTCTTGCGCTTGGACAGCTTGCTCTTGTCCGGGTTACGCAGCAGCGGCATGTAGCACAGCTGCGGTTGTTCCCAGCCGAAGTACTCGTAGAGCAGGATCAGTTTCGGCGCCGACGGCAGCCACTCTTCACCGCGCAGCACGTGGGTGATGCCCATCAGATGGTCGTCGACCACGTTGGCCAAAAAGTACGTCGGCAGGCCGTCGGTCTTCATCAGCACCTGCATGTCCATGCGGTCCCACGGGATTTCGACGTCACCGCGCAGCATGTCCGGCACCACGCACACGCCTTCGCTTGGCACTTTCATGCGGATCACATGGGGTTCGCCAGCGGCCAGGCGACGGGCCACTTCTTCCTTCGACAGCAGCAACGCGCGGCCATCGTAGCGCGGGGTTTCGCCACGGGCCTGTTGCTCGGCGCGCATCTGGTCGAGTTCTTCGGCGGTGCAGAAACACGGGAAGGCATGGCCCATGTCGACCAATTGCTGGGTGTACTGCTTGTAGATGTCGCTGCGCTCGCTCTGGCGATACGGGCCGTGCGGGCCGCCGACGTCCGGGCCTTCGGCCCAGGTAATGCCCAACCAGCGCAGGGCATCGAAAATCTGCTGTTCCGACTCGCGGGTGGAACGCAGTTGATCGGTGTCTTCGATCCGCAGGATGAATTCACCGCCGTGCTGCTTGGCAAAGCAGTAGTTGAACAAGGCGATGTAAGCAGTGCCAACGTGGGGATCCCCAGTAGGCGATGGCGCGATGCGCGTGCGGACGGTGGTCATGGCAGGTCTCGAATGGGCGATAAAACTGAAAATTGAAACAAGGGGGAATGGTAACAGCCTGGGGTGGTTGGGCTCCAGCCTGGGTGAATCCGGGAGACCGAGGCGCGGCCATCGCAGGCAAGCCAGCTCCCACATTTTGATTTGTGAATACAGTCAAATGTGGGAGCTGGCTTGCCTGCGATGAGGCCAGTCCTGTCAGCGCAGATCAAACAGCCAAAAGGCGCTCGCGCAACTTGCCGATCTCATCGCGCGTCTGCGCCGCCGCCTCAAACTCCAGATCACGCGCCAACTGGTACATCTTCTCTTCCAACTGACGGATCCGCTTGGTGATCTCACTCGGCGAGCGCAATTCGTTCTCGTACTTGGCGCTTTCCTCGGCAGCCTTGGCCATGCCTTTGCGCTTCTTGCTGCGCGAGCCCGGCACAGTGGCGCCTTCCATGATGTCGGCAACGTCCTTGAACACGCCTTTCGGGGTGATGCCATTTTCCAGGTTGAACGCGATCTGCTTGTCGCGACGCCGCTGGGTCTCGCCAATCGCCCGCTCCATGGAACCGGTGATGCGGTCCGCGTAGAGAATCGCCCGGCCGTTGAGGTTACGCGCCGCTCGGCCGATGGTCTGGATCAGCGAGCGTTCAGAGCGCAGGAAGCCCTCCTTGTCCGCATCGAGGATTGCCACCAACGACACTTCCGGCATGTCCAGGCCTTCGCGCAGCAGGTTGATGCCTACCAGCACATCAAAGGTGCCCAGGCGCAAGTCGCGAATGATCTCTACACGCTCCACGGTGTCGATGTCCGAGTGCAGGTAACGCACGCGCACGCCGTGGTCGGCCAGGTAGTCGGTCAAGTCTTCGGACATGCGCTTGGTCAGCGTGGTAACCAACACCCGCTCTTCCAGGGCCACGCGCTTGGTGATTTCCGAGAGTAAATCGTCGACCTGGGTCAGTGCAGGGCGGATTTCGATTTCCGGGTCGACCAGGCCTGTCGGCCTTACCAACTGCTCGATCACGCGCCCGGCGTGCTCGGCCTCATAGTTACCCGGCGTGGCGGACACAAAGATGGTCTGCGGGCTGATGGCTTCCCACTCGTCAAAACGCATCGGCCGGTTATCCAGTGCCGACGGCAGGCGGAAACCGTACTCCACCAGCGTTTCTTTGCGGGAACGGTCGCCCTTATACATCGCGCCCACTTGCGGCACGCTGACGTGGGACTCGTCGATTACCAGCAGCGCGTCAGGCGGCAGGTAATCATATAGCGTCGGCGGCGGCGCACCGGATTCGCGGCCCGACAGGTAGCGCGAGTAGTTTTCGATGCCGTTGCAGTAGCCCAGTTCCAGGATCATCTCCAGATCGAAGCGGGTGCGCTGCTCCAAGCGCTGGGCTTCCACCAGCTTGTTGTTGGAACGCAGGTACTCCAGGCGCTCGGCCAACTCGACCTTGATGCCTTCAATGGCGCCCATCAGGGTTTCACGCGGGGTCACGTAGTGGCTTTTCGGGTAGAAGGTGAAGCGCGGCAACTTGCGGATCACCTCGCCTGTCAGCGGGTCGAAGGCCGACAGACTCTCGACTTCATCGTCGAACAGCTCGATGCGGATCGCTTCCAGGTCGGATTCCGCCGGGTAGATGTCGATGACATCGCCGCGCACGCGGAAGGTGGCACGGGCGAAGTCCATGTCATTGCGCGTGTACTGCAGGCTGGTCAGTCGGCGCAGCAGCTCGCGCTGGTCGAGCTTGTCGCCGCGATCGACGTGCAGGACCATCTTCAAATAGGTTTCCGGGCTGCCCAGGCCGTAGATGCACGACACTGTGGTGACGATGATCGCGTCCTTGCGCTCCAGCAAGGCCTTGGTCGCCGACAGCCGCATCTGTTCAATGTGATCGTTGATCGACGCATCCTTCTCGATGAAGGTATCGGAGGACGGCACATAGGCTTCGGGCTGGTAGTAGTCGTAGTAGGAAACGAAATACTCCACCGCATTGTTCGGGAAGAACGCCTTGAACTCGCCATAGAGCTGCGCGGCCAGGGTCTTGTTCGGCGCCAGCACCAGGGTGGGCCGATTGATCTGCGCAATCACGTTGGCAATGCTGAAGGTCTTGCCCGACCCGGTCACCCCGAGCAGCGTCTGGTGGGCCAGGCCGGCTTCAATGCCCTCGACCATCTGGCGAATGGCTTCCGGCTGATCGCCAGCGGGTTCAAAGCGGGTGACGAGTTGGAAATCCGACATAACGTACCTCGTGTGGTCACCCCCAGACTGTAAACCCGTCGAGGACGAAATAGACCGCCACCCGCGAAGACTCAGAGCGGATAGTAGGAAAAAACCATGATAGACATAGAAGTGGTGGCGAATGTCATGGGTTTCAAGGCAATCGTCGCGCACGCCCTTACCAATCAATGTTGCAATAAGACTAACGGTCGGCAAATAAACCGAAAAACTTGGCCGAAAAGCCATTTCGGCTGTCGCCCTTGGCGGTGATGGCCTCTATACTAGCTCCCCGTTTGTGCACCGCTCTAGTGCATTCGGCTGGAGCGCGACACGTCCCTCCTATCCCCCATAGAGCTGCCGCAAAAATGAGCCTGTTCTCCGCTGTCGAAATGGCACCACGCGATCCTATCCTGGGCCTCAACGAAGCATTCAACGCCGATACACGAACCACCAAGGTCAACCTTGGCGTGGGCGTTTACTGCAACGAGGAGGGGAAGATTCCACTCTTGCGTGCCGTTGCCGAAGCGGAAGCCATTCGCGTGGCGCAACACGCCGCCCGTGGTTACTTGCCGATCGACGGCATCGCGGCCTACGACAAGGCCGTGCAAACCCTGCTGTTCGGCGCTGAATCGCCACTGCTGAACGCTGGCCGCGTCACCACCGTGCAAGCGGTAGGCGGCACTGGCGCCCTGAAGCTGGGTGCAGACTTCCTCAAGCAATTGCTGCCAGACGCCGTCGTCGCCATCAGCGACCCGAGCTGGGAAAACCACCGCGCGCTGTTCGAAACCGCTGGTTTCCCGGTGCAGAACTACCGCTACTACGACGCCGCCACCCACGACGTGAACCGTGCCGGCCTGCTCGAAGACCTCAACGCCCTGCCGTCCCAGTCCATCGTGGTGCTGCATGCCTGCTGCCACAACCCGACCGGCGTCGACCTGAGCCCGGCCGACTGGCAGAACGTGCTGGACGTGATCAAGGCCAAGAACCTGGTGCCATTCCTCGACATGGCCTACCAGGGCTTTGGCGATGGCATCCACGAAGACGCTGCCGCCGTGCGCCTGTTCGCTGAATCGGGCCTGACCTTCTTTGTGTCCAGCTCGTTCTCCAAGTCGTTCTCGCTTTACGGCGAACGTGTGGGCGCACTGTCCATCGTCGGCGACTCCAAGGAAGAAAGCGCGCGCATCCTGTCCCAGGTCAAACGCGTGATCCGTACCAACTACTCCAACCCGCCAACCCACGGCGCGGCGATCGTTGCAGCGGTGCTGAACAACCCTGAGCTGCGTGCCCAGTGGGAAGCCGAACTGGCCGAAATGCGCCTGCGCATCCGTGGCATGCGCGAGCAGATGGTGGCCGAACTGGCCAAGGCAGCTCCGGGCCACGACTTCAGCTTCGTCGGTCGCCAGCGTGGGATGTTCTCCTACTCTGGCCTGACTGTTGAGCAAGTCACCCGCTTGCGCAGCGAGTTTGGTATCTATGCCCTCGATACCGGCCGTATCTGTGTGGCAGCGTTGAACCAGTCGAACATTGATGCAGTCACAAAGGCGATCGTTCAGGTGCTGTAAACCTGCAGCGGTTGCACCAGAAGGGGAAGCCTATGGCTTCCCCTTTTTCGTATCCAGCCCCTAGACTGAACCTTGACCGCCCCTTCGCTGTGAGAATGCTATGAGAAACGATGACCTGGACCTGCGTGCCGACCGTGACGAACTGGATGACTACGCCCCACGCGCACCGCAACCCAAGCCTCAAAAAAGCCTGGTGCTGCAAGTGGCGCTGGGCGTCTTTCTGGGCGGCCTGGCGCTGTGGCTGGTGCAATTGGGTGCGACCGCACTGATGGCAAAGCTGGCGATGGGCACCCTGCAATTCGGTGGCTAAGCCGCACGGATGGCGCCCTGCTCCTCCAATAACTTCACGAAACTGTTCAAACTCTGCGACACCGTCCCCCGCCGCCAGATCAGCCAGGTGTGCAGGATCCGGAAGTTGTCCATCAGCGGCCAAACACTCACCGCCGCCGACCCCGGCATGCTGTCGAGCATGCTGCGCGGCATCAGCGCGAGGCCCGCGCCGGCGCTGACGCAAGCGAGCATGCCGTGGTAGGACTCGATCTCGAAGATCTTGCCCGGCACGGCGCCGTCCTGTGAAAACCAGCGCTCCAGGTGATGCCGGTACGAGCAGTTGGAGCGAAAGGTGTAGATGCTCTCCCCGTTCACGTCCTGCCCACGGGTGATCGGCGCGTGATGCAGCGGCGCAATCACCACCATCTCTTCCTCAAACACCGCCACACCTTCCAGGGTCGCGTGCAATAGCGGGCCGTCGACAAACGCTGCCGTCAGCCGCCCCGACAACACGCCTTCGATCATGGTGCCTGAAGGCCCGGTACTCAGGTCCAACTCGACCTTGGTGTGTTTCTGGTTGTACGCCGCCAGCAACGCCGGGATACGCACCGCCGCCGTGCTCTCCAGCGATCCCAGGGCAAACGCACCCTGGGGCTCCTCCCCCGCGACTGTCGCGCGGGCTTCCTGCACCAGGTCGAGGATGCGCCGCGCATAACCGAGGAAATTCCACCCGGCCGGTGACAGGCGCAGGCGGCTTTTCTCGCGGATGAACAACTCCACACCGAGGTCCTGCTCCAGTTGCTTGATGCGCGTGGTCAGGTTCGACGGCACGCGATGAATCAACTGCGCGGCGGCGCTGATGCTGCCTTGCTCGGCAACGGCCTTGAAGATTTCCAGTTGCACCAGGTCCAAATCATTCTCCAATCGTGAATGTATTGCTTAATATTATTCAGTTTCCAGAAAAGATATAGCCCCGTACGCTGAACTCAACCTAATTCACTCAGCAGGACGGTGCCATGAACGCGACTACCCACGCCCTCTCGATCAACCCGGCCAACGGCGAAACGGTCGGCAGCTATCCGTATGAAACCGCGCAGCAACTGGACGCCGCCCTCGACCGCTCCACCCTCGCCTTCCGTGCCTGGCGCCGTCAGCCGGTCAGCCAGCGCGCCGAGTTGCTGCTGAGCCTGGCCAGCGCCCTGCGCGAACAAGCCGAAGACATGGCGCAGATGATCACCCTGGAAATGGGCAAACCCATCGCCCAGGCCCGTGCCGAAATCGAAAAGTGCGCGCAACTCAGCGAGTGGTACGCCGCCCACGGCCCGGCCATGCTCGCCCCGGAACCGACCCTGGTGGACAACGGCAGTGCGCAGATCGAATACCGCCCGCTAGGCCCTATCTTCGCCGTGATGCCGTGGAACTTCCCGGTGTGGCAAGTGCTGCGCGGCGCCGTACCGACGATGCTGGCCGGCAATACCTACGTGCTCAAACACGCGCCAAACGTGATGGGCAGTGCCTATCTGATCCAACGAGCGTTCCAGAAGGCCGGCTTCGCCGAAGGTCTGTTTGAAGTGGTCAACGTGACCAACGACGGCGTGTCCAAGGCCATCGCCGATCCGCGCATCGCCGCCGTCACCCTGACCGGCAGCGTACGTGCAGGCATCGCCATCGGCTCTCAGGCCGGCGCCGCGCTGAAAAAGTGCGTGCTGGAACTGGGCGGGTCCGACCCGTTCATCGTACTCAACGACGCCGACCTCGACGCCGCGGTGCAAGCGGCGCTGATCGGTCGTTTCCAGAACAGCGGCCAAGTCTGCGCCGCCGCCAAGCGCCTGATCATCGAAGAAGGTGTGGTGGAGGCTTTCACCGTCAAATTCCTGGAAGCCAGCCGCGCTCTGGTGATGGGCGACCCGACGTCAGCCGCCACCTACATCGGCCCGATGGCACGCTTCGACCTGCGCGACGAGCTGCACGGCCAGGTCCAGGCGACCTTGGAAGAAGGCGCCACCCTGCTGCTGGGCGGCCACAAAGTGCCCGGCGCCGGCAACTACTACGAACCGACCGTGCTGGCAGACGTCACCGACCAGATGACCTCGTTCAAACAGGAACTGTTCGGCCCAGTCGCCTCGATCATCACCGCCCGTGATGCCGACCATGCGGTGGCCCTGGCGAATGACAGCGAGTTTGGCCTCACGGCCAGCATCTTCACCACCGACTCCGCGAAGGCACGGGACATCGCCAATCAGCTGGAAACCGGCGGCATCTTCATCAACGCCTTCAGCGTCTCCGACCCTCGGGTGGCATTTGGTGGCGTGAAAAAGAGTGGTTTCGGACGCGAGCTATCGCACTTCGGCGTGCGGGAATTCTGCAACGCCCAGACGGTGTGGCTGGATCGCAAGTAAATCAAGCGACATCGGTGGCAAGGGGGCCTGTCGAACCGTCCCGCTAGACCTAAAGCGGCCTCAACAGCGAATATGCCGTCGCACGCACTGCACCAGCCCATCCAGCGCCTGCGACTTCACCGGCGCGAGCACGCAAACGGTGTGCTCGCGCTCGTCGTCCTTTACCGTCACGGTGTAATGCACTTGGCCCGGATTACCGGGGGCAGGCGCATTGCTGGGCGGCAGTTGAAAGAAGTCGCAAGCCTCGACAAGCTGCCGCAGCTCCTGTTGTTCCTGCTCCGGCAGCGTGTCCAGTTCCACCGTCTGTGGCTTGGCCAGGCCCGGAAAAAAACCGGGCCCGCCGTTTTCCTTGATTGAAATTTGCATGGCCGTTCCTCTCGTCAGACAGCAATGCCGACCGCCTTCCAACCGTCCTTGACCGCTTTCTGTTCGTCCTTGTTAGCGCCGTAGAGTCGGCCTGCAATATCGTAAGTAATGCGCGCAAAGCGCAGGAAACCCGAGTTGGGCCGCAGCCGCGCATCACGCAGCGCGTCATACCAGATGCGCCCGGCGCGCTCCCAGGCGAACCCGCCCAGTATGGTCGCCACCTGGTAGAACGCATGGTTGGGAATGCCGGAGTTGATATGCACCCCGCCATTGTCCTCGTAGGTCTGCACAAAATCATCCATGTGCCCGGGCTGGGGGTCCTTGCCCAGCAGTTTGTCGTCAAACGCCGTGCCGGGGGCTTTCATCGAGCGCAGGGCGGTGCCTTTGATCTTTTGGGTGAACAGCCCTTTGCCGATCAACCAATCGGCGTCTTCCGCACGTTGCTTCAACGCATACTGCTTGATCAGCGAACCGAACACGTCCGACAGCGATTCA
This sequence comes from Pseudomonas sp. H3_E07, assembly GCF_054668895.1. Classification (NCBI taxonomy): domain Bacteria; kingdom Pseudomonadati; phylum Pseudomonadota; class Gammaproteobacteria; order Pseudomonadales; family Pseudomonadaceae; genus Pseudomonas; species Pseudomonas sp. H3_E07. Next base: position 4,756,250 of record NZ_CP162795.1, on the reverse strand, counting down.
TTCAACGCCCCGGACTGGTTGAAATACATCAGTTTGGCCTCGTCCTCGGTGACGCCGTGGGCCAACTCATGGCCAATCACGTCGAGGGCCACCGTAAAGCGGTTGAACAACTGCCCGTCTCCATCCCCGAACACCATCTGGGTCGAGTTCCAGAACGCATTGTTGTAGTTCTGGCCAAAGTGCACAGTGGCGTCCAGCGCCATCCCGGCATCGTCGATGGAGTTGCGATCGAAGACCTCGTCGAAAAAATCGAAGGTGGCGCCCAAGCCATCATAGGCCTCGTCCACCGCCGCATCACCACTGGCGGGCTGCCCCTCGCCACGCACCAGCGTGCCCGGCAGGCTGTCGGCGCCCTCGGCGCTGTAGATCGAGCGGCGTTTATCGGCCCCCATGGCCAGGGCCATATGCGCCGGCCCTTTGGCAGGCACGGCGACCATCCGTAGCGAGCGGAACGTTGTGTCCTTGGCGCGGGTGCGCAACGCGACCTCCCGTTGCGCTTTGTCCCCGTTGCGCGCGATCTGGTCGAGCATATAGGGCGGGATCAGGCAGAAAATCGGATTACGATTCGGCTGGCGAACACACATTGGCTGGCTCCATTTGGCAGGTAACAACGTCCGGGTCATCGATTCAGGATAGCCTCCAGGGGTTATCGCGTGTCATCAATTGTCATTAACCTATGTTGCAGTCGTGTTTATCCAAGGAGGACTGACCGATGCCCGCACGTAAAGCCAAAATCGACCTTTCATACCGCCCCAGGCTCGCTGACCTGCGCCCATTGATCGCACCGAGCCCCACATTGCTGGAGGCACGAGCCGCGACGCCCCGCGTCACCTCGGCCAACGACTTGAAGGACCGACGCGGCTACGCTGAGGACTTTCTCGGCAGCTTCGGGGTGCCCTGGCCTACGGTTGAAGAGACCTTGGCCGGCGATGTCCAGAAGCGCCTGGACTACACGCACTTCTCGATAACGATGTCACGCTCGAAGCGGCTCGCGCTGTATGTGGGCGTCAACATCGATGGCGGGCAGCATGTGGACATCATTCGCAGCAACGACACCTGGGCCTACGACGGACGCCTGCCCATTGATGCGCAGGTGGGCGAAGCACTGTATGCCAGCAACGGCCTGGATCGCGGCCACCTGGTGCGCCGACAAGACCCCAACTGGGGCGACGCGGCGCAAACCGCCAACTTCGACACCTTCCATTTCACCAACTGTTCACCGCAGATGAGCGGGTTCAACCAGAAAACCTGGCTGGAGCTCGAAGACTACATCCTCGACAACACCCAGCGCTGGAAAGCCCGAGCCACCGTGTTCACCGGCCCGGTGTTCGCCGACGACGACCGGGTGTACCGGGGCGTCCAGATCCCCAAGGCGTTCTGGAAAGTGGTCGCCTACCTCAGCGATGACGGCAAGCCTTCGGCCAGCGCCTACATGATCGACCAGAGCCGCGAGCTGGGCCAGCTCGACCTGGTGTTCGGCCAGCTCAGGACCTACCAGCGCAGCGTAATCCAGATAGAACGCCTCACCGGCCTGCGTTTTGCCAACCTGGCCGACTACGACGGCTTCAGCAACGAAGAACGCGCCACCGGCACGCGGATTGAAGCGCTGATACAGGGGCCTGAAGACATTCGTCTCTGACCGAGCGTGCCTCGGGCTATATCGCCCCGCCCTAATCAACTACCATACCGCGCCGGTTCCCAAACGGGACTAATAGGGAATCCGAAGCGCGGTACACCCTCGCCAATCGGAACTGCCCCCGCAACTGTAGGTGCTGAGCCTGCTCCCTGATGCCACTGGACCTTGTCCGGGAAGGCCGGAGCCTGGCGACGACGCATCAGTCAGGAGACCTGCCGGCCCAAGCTCAATTACCAACCGGCGGGGTGTCCGGGAAGGACATTCTTGCCTGTTTTTCTAGTGCAGCGCTTAAGGGTGTATTTCCGAATGGCACGTACGGTTCATTCGGAGATTGCCCCATGCTGCCACGCGTTACCGCCCTGCTCACCGGCCTGGGCTTCTGTGCCCTCGCCCAAGCCGCGCCCACCCACTACCCGCTGACCGTGGAAAACTGCGGCAGTCGCCTGACCTTCCAGCAAGCCCCCGCCCGCAGCGTGACCATCGGCCAGGCGGCCACAGAGATGCTCTACGCATTGGGCGTGGGGGACAAAGTGGTCGGCACCTCACTGTGGTTCAACAGCGTACTGCCGCAGTACAAGGTGCAGAACGACAGCATCGAGCGGCTAGCCAACAATGAGCCGAGCTTTGAAGCCGTGATCGCCAAGCGCCCGCAGCTGGTGGCCGCCGAGCTGGAGTGGGTGGTCGGGCCCCAGGGCGTGGTCGGCACCCGCGAGCAATTCCATGAACTGAAGATCCCCACTTACCTGCTGCCCTCCGACTGCGAAGGCAAGGACAACCTGGTAGGCGCCGACGGCACACGGCTGGAGCCGTTCCGTATCGAAACGATCTATAAAAGCATCGGCCAACTCGCCGAGATCTTCGACGTACAGGCGCGCGGCCAACAGTTGAACGACGACCTCAAGGTACGCTTGGCCAAATCTGTTGCCACCGTGCAAAGCAAAGGCCTCAAGCAAGCCAGTGCCTTGGTGTGGTTCTCCAGTTCCGAGATGGCCAGCGATCCTTACGTGGCCGGCCACAAGGGCATTCCAGAGTTCATGCTGGAAACCCTCGGTCTGCACAACGTGGTGCAATCCGTTGAAGAATGGCCCGCCGTCGGCTGGGAAACCCTCGCCAAGGCCAACCCGACCTTTCTGGTGATCGCACGCATGGACCGCCGCCGCTACCCCGCCGACGACCATGAAAAGAAACTGGCCTTCCTGCGCAGCGATCCCGTGACTCGCAACATGGACGCGGTGAAAAACAACCGCATCATCATCCTCGATGCCCTGGCGCTGCAGGCCAGCATCCGCACGTTCGACGGGCTTGAGCAACTGGCCACGGCCATCGACGGCTACGACCTGCCCAAATGACGCGCACCCTACTCGCCCTGGCCCTGCTATTAGCCGCCCTACTCGCGGGGGTGGCGATCGGCGAAACCGCCATCTCACCGCAAGTCGTGCTCCAGGTGCTCGCCAACAAACTGTGGGCGGCCAGCTACGTGCTTGACCCCATCGACGAAGGCGTGGTGTGGAACTACCGCCTCACCCGCGCCCTGGTCGCCGCTGCGTGTGGCGCCGGGCTGGCGACGTGCGGGGTGATCCTGCAATCGCTGTTGCGCAACCCACTGGCCGATCCCTACCTGCTGGGCATCAGTGCCGGCGCTTCGACTGGCGCGGTGCTGGTGGCGTTGATCGGCGTGGGCGGCGGGTTGATTTCGTTGTCGGCGGGCGCGTTTGTTGGCGCCATGGCGGCGTTTGCGTTGGTGATCCTGCTGGCGCGCGCCAGCGGTTCGGCCAGCGGCACCGGCCAGATCATTCTGGCGGGCATTGCCGGCTCGCAGTTGTTCAATGCGCTCACCGCCTTCCTGATCACCAAATCCGCCAGTTCCGAACAGGCGCGCGGCATCCTGTTCTGGCTGCTCGGCAACCTCAGTGGTGTGCGCTGGCCCTCGGTGTGGTTAGCGGTGCCGGTGGCCGTCGCAGGCTTGGCGGTGTGCCTGTGGCACCGCCGTGCGTTGGATGCGTTTACCTTCGGCAGCGACTCGGCAGCGTCCCTCGGCATTCCGGTGCGCCGGGTGCAATTTGTGCTGGTGGGCTGCGCGGCCCTGGTGACGGCGGTGATGGTGTCGATTGTTGGCTCCATCGGCTTTGTCGGATTGGTAATCCCCCACGCCGTGCGCCTGCTGCTCGGCACCGGGCACTCGCGCTTGCTGCCGGCCAGTGCGTTGGGCGGCGCGTTGTTCTTGATTGCAGCCGATGTACTGTCGCGCACCTTGATCAAAGGCCAGGTGATTCCGGTCGGCGTGGTCACGGCGCTGGTCGGCGCGCCGGTGTTTGCGCTGATCCTCATTGGCCGGAGGAATGCGCGATGACAGTACTGAGCTGCAGAGGGTTGGGCTTCAAGGTGCGTGAAGCGCAGTTGCTGCGCGATATCCATCTGGACGTGCAGCCGGGCGAAACCCTCGGCATCGTCGGGCCGAACGGCTCCGGCAAATCCACCTTGCTCAAGCTGCTCGCCGGGCTGCGCACGCCGGCGTCCGGCGAAGTCTTACTGGGCGGCCAACGCCTGGGCAAGCTGTCGCGCCGCGCCATCGCGCAGCAGCTGGCGGTGGTGGAACAGCAGGCCGACACCGACGACGCCATCCGCGTGTTCGACGCGGTGGCGCTGGGCCGCACTCCATGGTTGTCAGCGCTGAGCCCGTGGTCCGGCGAAGACGACGCCATCGTCAATCAGGCCTTGCGTGACGTCGACGCCACCCACTTGAGCCATCGCGCCTGGCGCAGCCTCTCGGGCGGTGAACGCCAACGCGTGCACATCGCCCGTGCGTTGGCGCAGCGGCCGCAGATCCTGTTGCTGGATGAGCCGACCAATCACCTGGATATCCAGCATCAGCTCGGCATTTTGCAGGGCGTGCAAGGGTTGCCCGTCACCACCTTGATTGCCCTGCATGATCTGAATCAAGCGTTGACCTGTGATCGGCTGGCGGTGCTGGATCACGGGCGGTTGGTGGCGCTGGGTAAACCACTGGAGGTCCTGACGCCGCAGCGTTTGCAGGAGACGTTTGGGGTGCAGGCGCACTACCTGACGGACCCGTTCGATGGGGCGCAGATACTGCGCTTGCGCCCGAACTGATCAGGGCATTCAACTGTTGTGTTAGAGGGCGCGCTGCATATGCGTCGTGCGCCACACCAGGTCCGCGTCCACATCCACTACCTCGAACCCCTGTCGAAGCCAAAAATCAATCGCCCCCGGTAAAAACGGATGGGTGTGCAGGTACATCACCGCGACCCGATCCTCTTTAGCTTGCACCTCCAGCGCACGGTACAACTCGCCCGCCAGACCACAGCGGCGAAACGCCGGCAGCACAAACAGGCGCACCACCTCCACGGTCTTGCGGCCCTGGTAATTCAACTGCGGGAAACGCCCGTCATAGGGCAGATAGCCGATGCCAGCGACGATCTGGCCCTCATCGCGAGCAACAAGAAAATGCCCATCGCCCTGCAGGTAGGTCGCCTCGAAATGCGCCAGGTCCGCCGGCACTCCCGTCGCGCTGAGCGTGGGGAAAAGCTCGGCGCGGGCGCGCAGCACGAACCTCATGACCTCAGGGATATCCGCCGCTGTGACTGCCTGAATACTCGGCCTTGGGCTCATGCAACCTCGATCTGCGTAATCCCCATCACCTGTGCCTGCTGCAGAATTTCATCCGGCGTCGCATCCGCAGGCGGCAGGATCAAACCATTTTCCGCATCGCCGAAATGCAACTGCAGCAAGTGCAACGCCGCTTCATGCACCGGCAGTTGGGGTTGCTGGAGTGCGAACACGTGGGTCCGCGGTTCGTCGTTGAACAGGTAGTTGAGGGTGTATTCGCGCATAGGGGAACCCTTGTTATGGAAGATGAACAACCTGACCAACCGATCAACTTTTAAGTTCCAGGCCCATTCACACGATGCCTTATCCACTGGCGACTATAGGCAAGCACACTCGCCCCCATTGCCACCGGAAAATGAATAAAGCCATGCGCCGCCTCCGGCAACAAATGCGCTTCTGCCCCCGGCCACCGTTCAGCGATCAACAGCGTGTCATCCTTCAACGGGTCCAGTTCACCCACAAACATCAACGCCGGGGGCAGGCCTTCAAAGTCGCCATACAACGGTGACAACGGCGGCTGCCGACGCATGTCATCGCTCAACCCCGGCGTGAGCATGCGCAGCGCCTCGACCATGCCCGGCCCGTCCAGCAATAAGGTGTCCGGCCCTGCCATGCGCACACTGGGTGTGCCGGCCAGGTCATAAACGCCGTAATACAACATCGCGCCGCTCACCCGCTGGAGCAACGCCGGCCATTGCTTCAACGCCAGTAAGGTCGCCGCGGCCAAATGACCACCGGCCGATTCGCCGACGACGATCACCGGCAGGTCGGCAAATTCCTCGGTGGTGAGCAGCCAACGCGCCGCCGCCAGGCAGTCGTCCATCAGGCCCTCGATCGGTGTGTCGATCGCCAGCCGATAATCCACCGACACCACTGCCACGTCGCAGGCATTGACCAGGCCCAGGTTGAGGTCGTCATCCATCTGCGCGTTGCCGATCACCCAGCCGCCGCCGTGGATATCCAGCACCACGCCTTTGGGCTTGCCCCTTGGGCGCAGGATGCGCACGGGCACTGAGTCGGCGCAGTGGGTTTCAGCCAGAGGGGCTTTCTTGATCTTTTGACTGACCCGCAACAGCGCCTGGATCAAACGCGGCGTGACCCGATTACGGATCTTGAAGCGCGGCAACCAGGCGAGCTTTTGATTGAAGCGGCGCATCTCGACCCGTTCTGTCTCACTGGCGGGCCAGGGTTGATAAGCCATCAGCGATTGTTCCGCAGGATCGAGAAGTTCAGCGCCGCCGCCACGCACAGCCACGCCAGGTACGGGAACAGGATCAAGCCGGTGATCAGGTCCAACTGCACCGCCAACACCACCATCGCCGCGACGGTCAGCCACAGCACCGCCAGAATCACCATCCCGGCCAGGAGGCGATGAGCACCGAAGAACACCGGCGTCCACAAGGTGTTCAACGCAATCTGCGCCGCCCACAGCGCCAACACGGTTTGGCTGCCAGGCATCAGGCTCAGGCGATAACCGGCCCAGGCCAGCAGCAGGTAGATGAGCGTCCACGCCACCGGGAACAGCCAATTGGGCGGGGTGAAGCTGGGTTTGACCAGGGATTCGTACCAGGCACCGGGTTTAAAGAGCATGCCGGTACTGGCAGCGGCGGCGCAGGCGAGCAGGAAAATGAAGAAAGTCATGAGCGGTCCTTGGCTGGGCATTTCAAGCTTTGACGTGTTGTATGCAGGTAAAAGTTCACTGCGGATCAACAGGTGGGAACTGGCAATGCCGGGCCACTTTATCGCCTGGCCTAGCGCTTTCGCAGCCTCGCTAAAGCCAGGCAGGCTCCACAATCCTTAACCCAGGCCAGCGCGCCTTATAACTGCGGGCCTTCTGCATAAACAACTCAGGCTCCGGATGCACCGGGTTGATGCGCAGTACCCCCTGCTCCACATCCTCCAGCCCATAGGGCGCGTACACCTCGCCCGTCGCAATCTCCAGGCCGATGCAGGTGCCCGCGACCAGATACCGGTCGATGCCCTGTTTGGCCGTGTGCAACTGCGGATAAGGCCGACCAAATCGCTCGCCGTACCAGAGATGAACCCGTGCCTGATTTTTGACTTCCACATTCACGCCCAGGTCCTGAAACAACACCTCGGCCGCACGGATCACCGCGTCCTCAGCCTCGTAGGACAGGTCCGTATCAAAGTAGAAAACGTCGTAGTCCTTGATGCCCTGGGCAGCAGGCAGGTTCGACTGATGATTCCACACCGCCTGGAACAGGCAGCCCGCTGTGAGAAAGCACTGGTCCACCCCGAGGTCAGGCAGGCGCGCGGTGATTTCGGCGTTGATGGGGTTGGCCATGGCCAGGTTGAGCAAATCGTCGACAGTCAATGTCATGGGCATTCCTTTCTATCGGGCCAGCGTCAGGCACCCACTCTAGCGCACCCTCATGACAGGACTAGCACCTAGCCGTTCAATTCAGTTGCCCGGTGACTCGCCGCGTCGTCGTAGGCCACATACAGCGACTCGGCGACCTGGCTTTTGATCGCCTTGGTGGATTCCAGCCCGAGAACAAAACCTTCGGCCTTGCCACCGGCGCGGTTGAGTGCTTCGTGGGTGGCAGCGCCGGTGATGGCGTCGAGGAGTTTGCTGGCGTGCGGGCCTACGCCTTTAGGGAGGGAAATCTGGTCGATGGACATGGGCGATACCTTGCAAGAGAGAGATCGGTAGCGCGTGGAACCACTGCCGGGGAGGCATGGTAGACCGGTTTGCACAGAAAGGGGCTGGTTTTGATGCTGGCACCGGCAACGACGTCTTCAACGGACATGCACCATCATGAGGAGGGCTAAAGGTTCAGTGAAATCAATTCAGTTTCACTCACGTTATAGCCCTGCCTAAAATACACCTTACTTAAAGACAAGTTATAGACCGCTGAATAAGTACCTGAACACTCAATACCTTCAGGTTCTATCGCGACAAAAAGGGTGTGGTATCACAATGAACAAAGAGTTTGCATTTACGGTCAAGAGCATTCGTTTCGACGAACACTACCACCCCGCCGAAAATACGCGCATCACCACCAACTTTGCCAATTTGGCGAGGGGCGCGAGTCGTCAAGAAAACTTGCGCAATACGTTAAGGATGATTGACAACCGTTTCAACGCCTTGGCCCACTGGGATAACCCAAAAGGCGATCGTTATTCTGTCGAACTTGACATCATTTCCGTTGAAATGGACATCGATGATCAACGTAGCGGCCATGCCATTCCGTTGATTGAAATATTGAAAACCCATATTGTCGATCGAAAAACCAACGAGCGCCTGCCAGGCATTGTCGGTAATAACTTCTCCTCTTACGTGCGCGACTATGACTTCAGCGTGCGCTTGCTGGAGCACAACAAGGACCGGCCCCACTTCAGCACACCCGCTGACTTTGGGGAGCTGCACGGAAAGTTATTCAAGAGCTTCGTCAACTCAAGCACTTATAAAGAACACTTTAACAAGCCGCCCGTCATCTGCCTGAGTGTGTCGAGTGCCAAGACCTATCATCGCACTGAAAACCTGCACCCTGTACTGGGCGTCGAATACCTGCAAGATGAATACTCCCTGACGGATGAATACTTCAAGAAGATGGGGCTGAAAGTGCGCTATTTCATGCCTGCCAATAGCGTGGCGCCCTTGGCTTTTTACTTTGCTGGCGATGTGCTCAGCGACTACACCACGCTTGAGCTGATCAGCACCATCAGCACTATGGACACCTTCCAGAAGATTTACCGCCCGGAGATCTACAACGCTAACTCTGCAGCCGGTAAATCTTACCAGCCCAGCCTGCAACACCAAGATTATTCATTAACGCGGATTGTGTATGACCGCGAAGAACGCAGCCGATTGGCCATTGAACAGGGCAAATTTGTTGAGGAAAACTTCATCAAGCCCTACCAGTCGGTGCTGGAGCAGTGGTCTGCCCACGGCGCGCGTTGATTCATTTAAAATGACAAGGTCACCCCGAATGAAAAAGTTATTACCTACTTCAACGGCCGGCAGCTTGCCTAAACCGTCCTGGCTTGCACAACCCGAGACACTTTGGTCGCCCTGGAAACTGCAAGACGAGGCCTTGCTCGAGGGCAAGCAAGATGCGTTGCGCTTGTCCCTGCAAGAACAACAAAACGCCGGCATTGATATCGTCAGTGATGGTGAACAAACGCGCCAACACTTCGTCACCACCTTTATCGAGCACCTCGGCGGCGTTGATTTCGAGAAGCGTGAAACTGTCAGAATCCGTGACCGTTATGAGGCGAGCGTCCCGACGGTGGTGGGTGCTGTCACGCGTCAAAAGCCGGTGTTTGTCGAGGACGCCAAGTTCCTGCGCCACCAAACTCATCAACCGATAAAGTGGGCCCTGCCAGGCCCCATGACGATGATCGATACGCTGTATGACAACCACTATAAAAGTCGCGAAAAACTGGCCTGGGAATTTGCCAAGATCCTCAATGAAGAAGCCCGCGAACTGGAGGCGGCAGGTGTGGACATCATCCAGTTTGACGAGCCGGCCTTTAACGTCTTCTTCGATGAGGTGAATGATTGGGGCGTTGCCACCCTGGAAAGGGCCATCGAGGGCCTTAAATGTGAAACCGCGGTGCACATCTGCTACGGCTACGGCATCAAAGCCAATACCGATTGGAAAAAGACGCTGGGCTCCGAGTGGCGGCAATATGAAGAGGCGTTTCCCAAGCTGCAGCAATCCAGTATCGATATCGTCTCGCTGGAATGCCATAACTCCCATGTGCCCATGGAACTCATCGAACTCATTCGCGGTAAAAAGGTGATGGTCGGTGCCATTGACGTGGCCAACCACGCCATTGAAACACCGGAAGAAGTCGCCAATACCCTGCGCAAAGCCCTGCAGTTCGTGGATGCCGACAAGCTTTACCCGTGCACCAACTGCGGCATGGCCCCCCTGCCCCGCCGCGTGGCACGCGGCAAGCTGAATGCGTTGAGTGCAGGCGCTGAAATCATCCGCCGAGAACTGTCGAACTGATGCCCACCCTGTCACGTCCCCGTGCGGCCATCGAGCCCTTGAGTTTTCGCGAAGCGCTCGGGCACTACGCCTCCGGCATCACGGTGATTACATCGCACATCGATGGCGAGCCGATTGGCTTCACCTGCCAGTCGTTCTACAGCGTGTCGATGAACCCACCGCTGGTGTCATTCAGCGTCATGGCCAGTTCCGCCAGCTACCCCAAAATCCGTCAGGCCGGTCGATTCGCCGTCAATATCCTCTCGGGCGCGCAGGTCAGGATCTCCAACCAGTTCGCGCGGCGCGGCACCGACAAGTGGCACGACGTCGACTGGCAGGCATCGCCGCTGGGCAACCCGATCATCGCCGGCAGCCTGCATTGGCTGGACTGCGACATTCACGCCGAACACGCCGCCGGAGATCACCTGATCGTGATTGGCGAAGTGAAAGCACTGAACCTGCAAGAGGCGGAAGCGACGCAGCCGTTGCTGTATTTCAAAGGGCAATATTGCAACATCGCCGCGCCTGACGTGGTTTGAGCCTCTACCCACGCCGCCGTGACTGCACCTACGGCAACGCCAGCGTCATCGTCAGCGATGAAGAACACCTGGTGAAACGCGTGATGCAATTGACCGCCGGCCAAGGCGTTTATCCTGAATGAGCTGGCGTCGGGCGCGTTGTCGCCGGTGATTGAGAAGAAACAAAGGGAAGCCTTGCCCTCAGCTGTGAATGGGCAGCGCCAACCCAAACACTACAAAGAACCCACCGCAGACTTTATTGAACCGTCGCCCGCTACGCGCCAGCCAAGGTCGAACCCGGTGTGCGGCGCTGGCCACTGTGTATTCAACGACAAACTCGACGACAGCGTAGGTCAGTGCAATGGTGGCCGTCTGCGCGATGAGGCCTCTGTGCGGGTCCAGGAAAGGTGGAATAAACGCGGTAAACAGCAGCAATGCCTTGGGGTTTGAAATGGCCGATACCAGTCCCTGACGAAACAGCGACCCACTGCTCAGCGTCGGGGCGCCGGCCGCGTCCAGGCTGACCGGGGCGGATCGCCACAACCCGAAACCCAACCAGATCAGGTACAGCCCACCAGCCACTTTCAAGGCGGTAAACCAGGTGGCGGAGGCCTGGATCAACGCGCCCAGGCCCAGTGCGCACAGCATGAGCACAAAGGCAAAGCCGAGCACGCCTCCGCTGATAGTGAACAGGGTTTTGCGGCTGCCATGGATCGCGCCATGGGTAAGCGCCAACAACGCATTGGGGCCAGGCACTACCGCTATGCCACAGCAGGTGAACAGGTAGAGCAACCAGGTCTCGAAGGGCATGATCAGGTCCGGCAACGGTGGATTCAAGCCCGTATCCTGCGAGCGAACGGCTATCATGAAAAGCGCATAATTCACTACACAGCCATTCGATAAACGAATAGAGGTAAACCGCATGCCTTCCAGTGATTTGCAGATCGATTGGCTCAAGTGCTTTGTGGCGGTGGTGGACGCCGGTTCGCTGTCGGGCGCGGCCCATGAGGTCAACCGTTCGCAGTCCGCCGTCAGCATGCAAATGAAGAAACTGGAGGCCGCGCTGGGACGGCCTTTGTTGAACCGAGGCCCGAGGCACCTGCAGTTGACCGATGACGGCCAGACATTGCTGGGCTTTGCCCGTCGCATGCTCGCCTTGCACGCCGAAACCCAGGCGGCGTTTCATGGTGAATCCTTGACCGGGCGCATTCGTCTCGGGGTCGCGGAAGACTATGCGGCAAAGTATCTCACGCCGGTGCTCAAGCGTTTTGCGCCGCGTTACGCCGGTGTGGACATCGAACTGACCTGTGAACAGTCCACCGCACTGATCCCACGCGTGCGCAGTGGTGACCTTGATCTGGCGCTGGTGTCCAGGGACTCGCCGCACAGTGGCACCTTTCTGTTCAAGGAACCGATGGTGTGGCTAGGCTCGCCTCAGTTCGAACTGTGGCGCCGGGACCCGGTGCCTATCGCCGTCTACGAAAGCGCCAGCCTGGCTCGCCGGTATGCGGTGAATTCACTGGCCCAGCAGGGGCGTCAGTTCAAGGTGGTGTACAACAGCTCCAGCCTCGCCGGCCAAGTGGCTGCGGTTGAGGGCGGGCTCGCGATTGCCGCAATTACTCAGTGCACGGTGCAGCCGTCACTTCAGGTCTTGGGCAGCGAGCACGGTTTGGGGAATATCGAGCCGATGGAGGTGTCGATTCTACGCAGCCGGGCGTCTCGCGGGTCGAAGGCGGTCAATAGCCTGCATGGGTTTATCATCAGTGCGCTAAGAATTCAGCCCTAGCCATCACCTGCGCCCTGTTAATCTGCGGTGCCTGCCTTCTTTCGGAGCTTTCTGTGACTTCATCAAAACGCGACAGCGCCCGCATCGAACGTCGCCTTGTCGCCACCCTGACCGACGCTTGCGAAACCGCCAAAGCCGAAATCCCAGGGTTTGAATGGCTGACCCACACCGTCAACTACGCCGACTTCCCCCACAGTCTGCGCATCACTTGGGTCTTCGACACCCGCGCCAACCAGGCGCATGCCGTGGCCACGGGGCTGGAGGCACGTCTCCGCGAGCTGACCGCCACCGCGCTGCACGACGCCGAGATCCCGCCTGTACATTTGGCGCGTTGTGTTCACGTTGATTCTGAAGAAGCCTGCCATGCTCAGCACGGCGGCAATTGGCGTTTGCGCCTGACGCGCTCAGCCAACTAGAGCCTGGCGCCCAACTGCTGGATAATGCCTCGCCCTGTTTCTCGCCCGCCGATAAGGAAGTCCTTTCCCATGAAGTTGCCGTTTTCCGCTGCCCTGCTCGCATCTGCCCTGCTGTCGCCTTCGATTGCCCAGGCTGACGACGCTGCGTTGGTCGACACGCTCAAGGCCTTCACCCGCTGTGACGAGACGTTCTTCAGCCGTCTGAACACCCACCGTGACGCCTGGCAGGCCTATGCACCGCTCAAGCAGGAAAAGGACTTCGCCTGGATCGCGGTGCGCGATCGCACCGACCCCAAGGCCACTGCGGTGCCGGTGAGCGCGCCAGCCATTGCGGGGTTGAAGCTGCTGTCCTACAACGACGAGGTCAGCGATCTTGGCCCGTTGGGCCTGTATTATTTCTGGGGTTTCACGGTGGACGGCAGTCTTGATGACGTCGCCCAGCGCTTCGCGGCATTGCTGGACCAACCGGGGGCGCTGCAAAAAGGCGAGGGGCAATACACGCGCAGCGAGTTGAAGGTGGGCAACAGTTGGCAGGCGATCAAACCCATGCCGGGCAAGGCGCCGGGGCTGCGCAATGTGGAACGGGTGCTGATCGTGGAGCCGGAGGGCAAGTATTCCCGTGTGAGCTGTTCGGTGCAGGGCGGCGTGAATGCCGGGTTGCTGGCGCTGTTGCGGCCGGACATTGCGCCGGTGGATTACCCGCGCACCGTGGCCGACACTAACCTCGCCGATGTGCCGGTGCCGCCCAACGTGCTCCAGGGCCTCGACTCGCCGCTGTTGCAGCCCAAGTTCAAGACGTTGAGCTACACCTACCTGTCAAAGAATGGCGCGGGCAAGGACGCACCGATCACGATCAGGTTCAAGGCCGAGGGCGGTTTGCTGGTGAAAAATGAAGCCTACGGCAGCGCCTTCAATGTGGACCGTTTGATGCTGGCGGACCTGATCCAGCTGAAATCGAAAATGAACGGTGTGGGCGACGGCCAGGTACTGCAGACCCGCGAGGCCGAGGTGAAACTACCGACGAGCTGGGCGCCGGGCCAGACCTTGAGTGCCCATCTGAAGATGGCCAATGTACCGGTCAAGTCCACCGACAAACCGACCGAAACCACCTTGACCTGCAAGGTGGGCGAGCGCTTCCCGGCGCGCCAGGTGTTTGCGTCGCTGACGGGCGATGCGATCCGGTTGGCCTGCGAGCAGGACGGGTATTCATCGTCGCGCGCGTTTATCGAGGACCTGGGCGTCGCGCTGACGCTGGAGTCGACATCGAGCCAGACCCACTATGTGAATGAAATCCAGACGCTGGACGTGGTGCGCTGACGCAGGTTGGTCTGACCACTGCAAAGGGATAGGTGGGTCTCAAAAGCTGCGGATCAGCGAGCCGAAAAGATCCCCTTCAGGCATCTTGCTCAACGGAATATCAGCATTCTCGAACCACGCTTGCCCGGCCTCAGGATGCGGGCCACTTAGCACCACCACGCCTTTCTCATAGGTGTACCGCGCGGCCGCCACATCACCGTTGCGGTAGGTCGCGATGGTGGTGTGTGACCCTTTGGGAAAGTACGGGCCGTCCTGGAAGAAGACGTGGTCAACCTTGCCCGCCCAGGTGACCTGAACGGCGGCATCGGCAATGCCAGGTACTTCAAAACCGGGACGACCGGCTTCTGCGTCGAGGTCCTGCGGGATCAAACCGAGGTTGCTGTCATCCGCCAGGTAGGCGCCCATGCACAACCCCAGGTAGCGCCCACCGTTGGCAACATAACCACGGATGGCCTCGCTGCGCGCCTCTCCCAGGCTGCGCAGGGCGCCGGCGATGTCCTGGCCGCCGCCGGGTTGCACGTAAAGGTCATAGCGCGCCAGGGTTTGCGGCGTGATGTCGATCGACTCATCCGCGCCCACAAAATCAATGTGGTAGTCAGGGTTGAGGCGTTGCAGGGCTTTTGCCACGTTTTCGGAACAGTCGTCACAGCCCGCCGGCCCCCGGTAAATGGCGACGTGGGTGATAGGCGTGCCGGCCTCGGCCGGTGACGGCAGCAACAGGGCAAAGGCAAACAACGTGGCGGCGATGGCTCGCAGGTTCATGGCGTACGACTCCGGTTTGGACACCGCCAAGCCTATAGCGATTGCCCCGTTCAATTCGTTAACAGTTGTAAACACTGCGACGAGAAATGAACGGAGCCCCGCTGCTGCTTTAAAACGTCACGCCGGGGCCTTTATTTGGCAAACGCATACTCCCCGCCCTGCTCCACTGCCTTGCGATACGCAGGTCGCGCCTGGAATTTCTGCACCCACGCCGCCAGGTTCGGATAAGCCTGCAACTTGCCCTGGGCCTTGGCGATTTCACCGATAAAGCTCATCTGGATATCCGCGCCGCTCAGTTCATCGCCGAGCAGGTAGCTTTTATCCGCGAGCACGTCGTTCAGGTAACCGAGGTAGTTGGCCACTTCCGATTCGATACGCGGATGCAACGGCGCGCCAGCCTCGCCCAGGCGGCCGACGTAGAGGTTGAGCATCAGCGGCAACATGGCCGAACCTTCGGCAAAATGCAGCCATTGCACGTATTGGTCGTAGGTGGCGCTGGCCGGGTCCGGCTGCAGGCGGCCCTGGCCGTGGCGGCGGATCAGGTAGTCGATGATGGCGGCGGACTCGATCAGCACCCGGTCGCCGTCTTCGATCACCGGGGATTTACCCAGCGGGTTGATCGCCTTGAGTTCCGGTGGTGCGAGGTTGGTTTTCGGGTCGCGCTGGTAGCGCTTGATCTCGTAGGGCAGGCCGAGTTCTTCGAGCAGCCACAGGATGCGTTGCGAGCGTGAGTTGTTGAGGTGGTGGACGATGATCATTGAGTGCTCCGCGGGGCGAGAGGGGTGTCTTGGAAACAGACTACGCCAGCCTCCGCGAGTGCCGACAAATTATTTTCTGCGTGACAGACGCCGTGGTTACCATGGGGATCGGTTCGGAAGGGGACACACCATGGATCTGAAATTCAGCCACGTCGACATACTGGTCGAAAACCTTGAGGAAGCCTGTGCCTATTACGCACGCATCCTCAATGCACGCATCTCCAAGACCTTCGTGTGGGAACGCGGCGGCCTGCATGTGCGCTATGCCGTGGTGCTGATGGGGCAAGAACGCTTCATGCTGGTCCAGCCGATCGCCGGGAACCTGCGCGAACTGTTGGATGCTCACGGCGAAGGCATGATTTATCGCCATTGCTACACCACGCCGGACATCGAGATCGCTTATGACCAACTGATCGCCGCGGGTGTGCAGCCTGAGAACGAGAACGGCGTGCCTCTGGCCCGTGAGCATCTGCAGTCCCCTTCCGGAGGGCGCATTATCTGGCTGCCCAAACGCTTTGGGCATTTCTCCATGGAGATCCTGGAAGAGGCGACGCTGGAGGCGTTTATTCTGGAGGCGTTTGACTGATCGAGGCCCACGCCGCCTGCGCCAGCAATTGCGCGTAGTGATTCGGGCTGTGCTTGACCCGGCCGGATAACCACGCACGGGCGTAGCTTTCCGCCGAGCCGATGATCAGCGACAGCAACAATTCCGCCGGGATATGGCTGAACGCCTCACGGCGGCCTTCGCCGCTCATCCACTCGGTCAATTGCGCATTGCGCTGCTTGTTGCGGGTGAGCAGTTCGTCCTTGTGCGGGCCGTTGGCCACGGCGAAGCGGCTCTGGAACATAAAGCGTGCCCACTCGGGTTGCGCATCCACCCACTCCACATAACTGCGTACCAGCGCTTCCACCCCCGCCTGAGCGGTTTGTGCCTGCTTGAGGTGTTGTTCTCGCAGTGCGGCCTGATCGTCCAGCGCGGCAAAAAACAGCGCGGCGACGATACCTTCCTTGTTGCCGAAATGATGGTAGATGGCGCCCACACTGGTCTCGCACCGCGCGCGGATGGTTTCGATATTCGTCGCTTCAATACCGACTTCGTTAAAGCTGGCCAGGGCCTCGCGCAGGATGCTGCGCTTGAGGTCGCTGCGCCGGCTCGGGAAGGTGCGCTCGATCAGATCAGGTGCGTGCATGAAGTGGCTCGCCAAATGTGCGGAGTCTAAAGGTACAGCCGCCTGCAGAGAAGGCATGGCTTGACACTCGCGCAATTTACAGAATATTGTTCCGTTACAGAATATTATTCTGTTAACCCATTGCGAGGATAATCCATGAGCCAGTTTCTCAGCATGTTCAACAGTGTAGGCCCGGCAGCGTTCAGCCAAATGGCCTGCCAAGTGGCGCCCTACTTCAGCACCATCAACCCGGAAATCGCCGAACTGCGCCCTGGGCATGCCGTGGTCAACGTGCCGTTTCGCAAGGAAATCACCAATCACCTGGCCTCCGTGCATGCCATTGCGCTGTGCAACGCAGCGGAATTGGCGGGTGGGACGATGACGGACGTGTCGATCCCGTCAGGTGCCAAATGGATTCCCAAGGGCATGACCGTGGAGTATCTGGCGAAGGCCAAGTCAAACATCCGCGCCGTAGCGGATGGCAGCGGCATTGATTGGTCAACCGCTGGAGACAAGATCGTGCCGGTGGATATTTTCGATGAGGGTGAGGTGAAGGTGTTTACCGCGAAGATCACCATGAACGTGAAGATCGCCTGAGGCCGTGATGGCAGGCTCGGCCTTTGCCGAGCCACGCTTCAGCTCACCATCGACCACAGTGATGCCCCTACCCCGGTGATGCTCTCCCCCGCAATCAAACCGGCGGCAGCGGTGATCGCAAAGCGCTCGGTGAGGCTCGGCCAGCGGCAGCTCACCAGCCAGGTCAGTATCGCGCCCAGGGCCATCATCAGCGAGACCGAGGCCGGCAATACGAAGGCCAGGCCAAGGGCGGCGGCACTCGGAAGGAAGCGGGCACGATGGGCAGGCAACGTGCTGTCCAGCACACCCAGCACCACGCCAACCAAGCCGCCAATGACAATCGCCCAGCGGATGCTGGTGGACAGAGAATCGAGTCCATGGGTGAGGGTTTGCGCCACGGCTTTCCAGGTGGCGACCGCCGGTGCCGGCCATTCTTCGGTGAGCAGCATGGATTGCGGATCAGGGATCAAGGCCAGGTAGGCGAATACGCCGACAATGCTGCCGATGAAGATCCCCAGGATTTGCGCGATCACTTGCTTGTGCGGCGTGGCGCCAATGGCCTTGCCCACCTTGAAATCATTCATCAAGTCCGTGCATTGCCCGGCCGCACCGCCGGCCGTGTTGGCGCTCATCAGGTTGATCGGCACCTGCCCCGGCGCGACGATGCCGAAGCTCAGCTGGGACAGTTGCCCGATGGCACCGATGGGCGGAATACCGGTGGCGCCCACCACGCGCGCGGCGACGGCGGCGAGGCAGATCGCCAAGGGAATAGTGAGCAACGCCATGCCCAGGTTGATACCGAACAGCAGCGCTTGCAGGCTCACCACCAGCACAATCGCCAACGCAAAACCGGCGGCCGGACCTGGCTTGGGCACTGTCCAAGTCGATCCACCGCTGGAGTGCGTTGACCTGTACAACGCCCACAAACGAATCGCCAGCGACGCTAAAGTGGAACACACCATCAAGCTCACGCCCGGCCACAGCAACCACTCCACCAGCGCGGCGAACTGCGGGCCGCTGCTGTCCGCAGGCAACGTGACCAGGTGTTGCGCCAACAGCCAGGGGCCCAAGCCGCCCCAGGCGAGCAAAGCACCGAGCAGCAGAGTCAGGCCCACGCGAATGCCGATGATGCCGCCGAAGCCCACCAGCAGCAGCGAAGGGTCGGCGGTGAAGGTCAGGCGCTCCAACTGAGCGCTGGGCGACCAGCGCGGGAAGGCCCACATAAAGGTGTCCACCCACTTGACCAGCCCGGAGAGCAACGCGGCGCTGAGCAACACCTTCAAGCGCGTCGCGGCTTCGCGGCCGTGGTTATAGATGTGCAACAGGGTTTCCAAGGTGGCCATGCCTTCGGGGAATTTCAGTGCCTTGTCATTCAGCAGCGAGGGCCGTAGATACCAGGCGATCCAGATGCCCAGGAAACTCACCGAGAACACCCAGGCGATCATCGGAACGGCGTCCAACTGGTTGCCGGTCAACAAGGTATAGGCCGGGATCGGCGCCACCAACCCACCGGAAATGATTGACGCGGCGGCCGACGCGACGGTCTGGTTGATGTTGCTTTCGTGCAAGGTCCACGGCAGGTGCTCGGTGGAACGCTTGGCCACTCCCTGAAAGATGGCGTAGCCGATCAGTAGCGCGATGATCGACATGTTGAACGACCAGCCGATCTTCAACCCGGCATACACATTGGAAGGCGTAAGGAGGATGCCGAGGACACTGCCGGTGATGACCGCGCGCAAGCTCAGCTCGCGGGTGACGGGGCCGTGCGGGAGAGTCGTTGGCGGGGCTGAAGTCATGCGGAGTCCTTTCGGCGACGAAACGGGGCGACTTAGTAAGTGAGCCCTGGAGCGACCGAAGGTTCCTGCCATGAGGATCGGGACAATGTGGTGAGCGGGCTTGCCCCGCTCACCACAACACGCTTGCCCTTCACAAAATCCTGGTCAGCTCAGACGAAATCGCGCGGTGTTGTCGCTCAGCGCCTGGCTGCCTTTGCTCAGGGTGTCAGCCGCCTGGTTCACTGCCCGCGCACCGTCCAGTAAACGCCCTGCCGCCTGGTCCACTTGCTGGATATTGCCGCTCACTTCATCCGCCGTGGCGGCTTGCTCCTCAACCGCGGTGGCGATCTGTGCCAGGGTGTCGGTGACGTGCTGCACCGCGCCGGCAATCTCGCCCAAACGGGTACCCAGCCCGGTGACGGATTGCGCATCCGTCAGCGCTTGCTCACACGCCGCGCCCATCAGGGCGACTGCCTGGCTGACCGTGGCGCGCAGGCTGTCGACAGTGCCGGCGATCTGCGCCGTGGAGGCCTGGGTACGTTGCGACAGGCTGCGCACTTCATCGGCGACCACGGCAAAACCGCGCCCCTGTTCACCAGCACGGGCGGCCTCGATGGCGGCGTTGAGCGCCAGCAGGTTGGTCTGTTCGGCGATGCCACGGATGGTGTCGACCACCGATTGAATCTGCTGCCCCTGCTGGCTGACCTGCTCCAGCGCATCGGCGGTGTCGGTCAGGCGCACGTTGAGTTGCTGGATGCTGGCTGTGGTGCGCTGGCTGTCGCGGCTGCTGTCTTCGGCAATGCGCCGGGTCTGTTGGGCGCTGTCCGAAGCGTGCTCACAGCTTCTAGCGACGCCCAAAGACGTCGCGGCCAGTTGGGTGGCGGCGGTGGCAATCTGGCTGATTTGTTGTTGCTGGTCTTCGACTTCGGTGAGGGTGTTGCCCGATTGGGCGTTGAGGGTCAGCACTGCCGAACCCAGCTGCTGCGTCTCGTGATTGACTCCCAACAGGCTGGTGCGCAGTTGCACCACCGCCACGTTGAGCGCGGTGCTGATGGCCGCGAGTTCATCGCGCCCTTCCACCGCCACTTCGACACACAGGTTGCCGTCCCGCAGGGATTCGGCCAGGGTGGTGATGCCGCTGGCGCTGCGGCGGATCGAGGCTTGCAGGCACATGAACAGGTACAACGCGGCCAAGGCCAGCAGGCTGAACGTTGCTGCCACCGGCACGAATTTCTGCAACGAACGGTCACGGTAGTGGCCCAGGCGCGCATCCAGCGAGGCGAGGGACTGGTTGCGCAGCGCGCCCAGGCTGTCGAGCATGCCGTCGACACTGGTGTCGAAGGCCGCCGTGTCGAGTTTGATGGTGCCGCCGAACACGCCGTCGTCGAGCACTTTGAGTTCGCTGTCCAGGCGTTGCAGGCTGTTGTCGTACTGCGCCGTCCAGGGTTCAATACCCGCATATTGCTTGGCCTTGAGTGAGGCCGCCGCCTTGACCAATTGGTCCCGCGCATCGCCAATGCGGCTGCGCAAATCGCGCATCTGCAAACGGCTCTGCAAGGTGAACTGACCCGAAGCAATGGACGCCTGACCGACACTGGCCATGCGGCCGATGCGCTCGATCAGGTCGGGGGTGTACTGGGTGGAAATCTGCATCAGCAGGTAGGTTTCCAGCCACGGGTCGAGGATCAGCCCGGCATCCAGGGTGATCTGCTCGCGCAAGATTTGCATCGCGGTCAGGGCCGAGGTGAAACGGTCGTAGCCATCCGGCCACCAGCCCACGGTACGCAGGGATTGGGAGTCCATGCCCTTGACCGTGGCCTGCAACGCGTCAAAGCGGGCCTGGATGTCCGCACTGGCGTTCTGGGCTTTGAGCGAATCGCCCAGGGCTTGCAGGCTTTGCAGGATCACCGGGAAATTGGCGTCGACCTTGTCCATCGCCGCCTTCGCCGCCGGGGTGGGCGCGTGCAGGATGTCTGCCGCTTTCCAGCGCGCGGCGAGGTTGCGTTGGGCCGTCAGTTGGCCATCGAGCGCATCCAGGGCCAGCAGTTGCCGAACCCCGGACTGCTCGCTGGAAATCACGGTCAATTTGTCGCGATAGTCCGAACCGATCATCCACAGGCTACCCGCCAGGGGCAGCATGAACAGGAAGAACAGGATCTGGAACTTGCGCGCAAAACCGAAACGCCCCAGCAGGCGGATACCGGGTGATAAAAGGCTGTGCATGTCCGACCACTCCCCAAAAACGACCCACGCGGTGCACCGCGGGGTGAAGCCTTGAAATGACTAACGGCAAAATGCCATGTCATTGATTAGCTTGGCTCAAGCAAGATACGGGCCGTGGGTAGTGGGGCTGGAGACAGGCGGCCTCGCGCGTTTAGCGTGCAAGTGCCGTGCTCGAAAATGGGGCAAAAGCACTCAGTGCTGAAGACGCCGCTGTAACTATTGGCGCAGTCCGTAGGAACAGCGGAATTACTTCCTGCTGATTAGCGCTTTTCTCCACGCTCACACTGAAATCTCCTAACACCACTGGAGATTCATCATGCCCGTACGTCCATTGACCAGTTCTGAAAACCGAACCTTCCGCGCAGCACGCTGGGCGGCACTGCGTTCACTCAACTACACCATCGACCAACTCAATGCCGGTAATGCCACTGTCGCCCGGGTTTGGATGGGCGTCGCCCATCCTCAGAATCTGCAGGAATTGGCGCGACGCCTGGGGCTGATTCGTACGGCGTTGAGCAACATTCATCAAAACCAGGTTTTTTATGACACAGACCCGCAGGCTGACTGGTTCGCCAAAGTAAACGTCAACCTTCAAGGCCCGGCGCACGTCATCACAGTCGCCCGCCCCTTCTTCGAGGCCCCGACGTATGGCAATGACTCCCGCGCCGGTACGCTTATCCACGAAACCAGCCATTTCCGCGATGTGCTGAACACTGACGACAATGCTGATGGACGCGACGCCTGCCTGCGCCTGGTTCAGCAGGCACAGCAACATGACGGGAACCTGAATGCCGTCATTAACAATGCCGACAGCTGGGAGTATCTGGTGGAAGACACCTATTGATCCAGGGCTGCGGCAATCGGAAAAAGCCTGTTTTCGGACAGGCTTTTTCATCCCCCACTATCAGGAGTTGAACATGGAACGTCGATTATTGATGGGCGCCTCACTGGCAGCGCTATACATGTTGGCGGCGCCGGCGCACGCGCTCAGTACTGCCGATGTTGAACCTCAAACGCTAAAAGAGTATGCCGTCACACTAAACGCCCATGCAAGTCATTTTCAGTGGCAGCAATTATGGAGAGCCACGCGTGAGCATGGTTTTTTCAACAAAAACTCCCCCACGTACTTCACTGCACCCATGGCACAAGTACCCGACCTTGTGTCCACCGTTTTGAATAAGGCAACGACCGTTACACCCTTCGCGTCAACCCGCGCCACCTACCGCTATGACTTTGCAGACAAAGTAGGTTTATTCAACAACGTGGCCGTCACGGCACTGTGCGTTGATGTGGACTGGCGCACTCTGCACGAAGGCGCCGATGTTGAAGATGCCCACGCGATGCGATCGGTGAGCCTGTTGCTCGCCAAACCCTGCCCTTGATGCAAACAGCCACCCAAGATTCGCTTGGGTGGCTGTTCCTAGAGTGTTACAAAGCACTCGCCAACAAAGCGGCTTCCTTGCAACGTCGGGTGGAATAACGATCGCCGAAATTCCTCAAGTTGCTCTCGGCTGCGTTCCAGTCCGCCGCCACAACTTGCGCCCAGAACTTCGGTGTTCGGCTGGCAAGGTTGCCATATTGGAAGGCAACCGAGGCGATCACGGTTTGCATCGGAGCGGGTAATGCATCAAATGGGCGTCCGGCAGCTTTGCTGTAATCACTGGCCAGGCGCTTGATGAAGGGTGCCTTGTAGGCCTCGTCAATCCTACGCGCATCCTCCGCACTGACATTCAGCGGCAGGCGTTCGAGGCATGCGACGGCTTCCGCACCGATCAACCCCAGGTAGGGTAAAAGCCGGTCACTGAGATCCTTGGGCAGCATAGTCAGGTCCTTTTGCTGGCCCAGGTCAAAGCCGGTGCCGATGGTGACGCCGCTACGGCTGTTTTCCGGATCAGGCACGTAACCACGTGTGGCGCTACCGCCTTCGAGCTGAGCGATGAAAGCCATATCTATCGAATTGTTGGGCATGGTGAGTTTCCTCTTGGGTTTAGGAAACTGCAGTCCATCACCCACGCCTCCCCCTCTTCAGAAGGTAAAACTTCCCCATCTTCATAGGTAAAGTTTCCTACTGATTATCCGCACGCATTACTTCCTAAGCTCTGACCAGCTCACATCACAAGGAGGTTAGGCCGATGGAACCGAAAGACCTGGAACACATCGATGTTCGACAACTCCCCCACTCCCTTCAGGTGCTGGTTGCCTGTATCGGTATGGAAAACGCGTTCCGCCTGACCTGCGTATATGGCGGTCGCCCCAAGTACATCCCCAAACACGCACAACGTACTTCGCTGGCGCTGATTTTATCGCCGGAAGCCTTACGGGCCTTAATCAATGACTTCGCAGGTATTTCTTTGGAGATACCCAAGTCCGACCATTTTTTTCGGCAGATCCGTAATCAGAATATCCAGATGGGTATTTCCGATGGCATTTCACGAAGTGTATTAGCCGAGAAGTACGGACTGAGCCTGCGGCAAATCGCCAATATTCGCCGCCAAGACATTTGCATTCATCGGTAATTACTTCCTACTGAATCACAAAGTGCCACATGGATAAATTGAAGTTGCGCACTTTCGCGCACTCAAGATAAGGAAATTAAAAATGCCAGATATTGATAAAGGTCTCATTGGAGGCGTGATCGCCGCACTCCCACTGGACAAGATGATTACCGGGCCGCTGATGGCAATGATCCAGGCCCAAGTCGCTGCCAGTAAAGCGTATGCGGACTTTCTCATGGGCGTGTGTATCCAGGACGGCAAGGCCGTTTCGGTACAGTTTGACTATGACGAAACCCTCGTCGATGAGCAGGGCATCTACAAAGGCACGGTCAGCAAGACCATGCGCATTCCGCTGCTGGCTGCGATCAGCCACCCCAACATCACCATCGAAGAAGGCAGCATCGAGTTTGAGCTGACCATCACCCAAATGGCCGAGGACACCAGCTCCAATGATGTTTCCGGCAGCTTCGACGCCAAGATGGGCTGGGGTCCTTTCAGCGTTTCGGTCAAAGGTGCCGCCAGCCACAAGTCATCCCAGACACGTAAGACAGATACCCGCGCACGCTACGAAATCAAGACCAAAATCGTTCGCCAAGACCCACCGGAAGCCTTGATGCGCGTCATCGATTTCCTCACCGATGCCGCCACCAAGCCGGTCACTCTGCCGAGCGCCACTCCAACCAGCCCGACTGAGCTGCCAAAAGCAGGGGTGCTTCCACTGCCTGACGCCAAGCCTGCGGAAAAAACCAAATAGTCCCACCCCGCCCCGTCCCTCTGGGCGGGGCAACCCACTCGACTTGAAAGGAGCTCACCATGGCATTTTTTTCGCGCCCCAAGGAACCCATGTCGGCCAGCGACTTGAGCCACATCACCCGCGGGTTGCAGCAGGCCGCAGCGGCCACGCATAACTTGATCGCCCATCAATACATTGCGCTGTTCGACCAGTTCTTCGACTACAACGCTGAGGACCTGGGCACGCCAATGAAAGCCAAGATGGTGGAGATTTCGCTGACCGAGGGACATACCATCAGCGTACCGCTGATCGCACTGGTCGCGCCGAAGGGTTTGGCGCTGCACAAGATGGATGTAGACCTGTCGGTAAAAATGCACAGCACTGAGGTGCAAAAAGCCAGCCACGACCTGGAGAACGGCGACCTCCACAGCGAGAAGTTTTTCGTGACCTTTGGCGCCACCAAGCGTGAGGGTCAGGAACGCGATCCCGATGAGGTGCAGATTCGTATCGAGTTCAAGGCGTGCGAGCCACCGGAGGCGATCAACCGAATCATCGAGGAGTACACCCATTTGATCAGCCCCATCGCAAACCCGCCAGGTCCGTCCCCTATCACCGAACAGCCCACCGCACAGGCCCCTTCGGACTTCGCCCCCTAAAGGCGCTTAAAAGGACCTATTGCATCACCTTGTACCGGTCGAAATTATTGATGTGATCATCCAGATTATCCTCAAGCATCATCCGGTACTGGTCACAGAAGTACTTCAACATCGCCTCCCGTGCATCGGCCATTTCCGCGCCGGACTTGAAGTTGCGCGCACTGGCCCAGGCATTGAAGCGCGTGGTGCCGAACATCATCGAGGCGCTGACCTGGCCGAGGTTTTCGTGAGCCTGCAGCTGCTGGTTCGACAGTTCGATGTGCGCGTCGGCGCGGTCGTAGAAAGTGAGGTCGGTGGCGTCGGCCATTGTCGGTGTCCTAGGTCATCAGGTTTGAATGAAGGGGTATCAGGCCAGTAACGCGGCAATCCATCTGGCCTGTTGGGCAATCTCTTGTCGCTTCTCTTGCGACACCGCCTGCCGAGCGCGCTCGAAGCTGGACAGGGTCTTGTGCTTCTGGCGCAACATGCGTTGCCACTTGGCGATGAACGCCGGGCTGCGGGCCTGCATTTGCAGCGGCCCGAAGTACAGCTGTTCAGCAGTGTAAGCCACTGGCCCAGCGCGCTCGGCGACGATGATTTCGTAGTAGAAACGGTTCTCCAACAGCAGCTCTTCACTGAGGATCGTATAACCGTTATCCATCAGCCATTGGCGCAGCGGTTGCTCGCCGCCGTTGGGTTGCAGGATCAGGCGTTCCTGGCCGCTCAGGTGCTGCTTGCCGCTTTCGAGGATGTCGCGAATCGTCTCGCCGCCCATGCCGCAGAGGCTGATCGCGGTGATACCGTCATGAGGTTCGATGGCCGCCAAGCCATCGGCCAGGCGCACCGTGATCTGTTGCTCCAGGCCGTTGTCGCGCACGCTACGTTGCGCCGCATGAAAGGGCGTGGTCGCGACCTCCCCCGCCACGGCCGACGTGATCAGGCCGCGACGCATCAACGCCACCGGCAAATAACCGTGATCGGAGCCAATATCGGCCAGGCGCGCGCCAGCCGGTACGTTGGCGGCGACGCGCTCCAGGCGTTTGGACAAGGTGTGTTCGTTCAACGGCCCTGCTCCCCCGAAAAACGATCCCGGCTGTTCGTCAGGTGCAACACCATGGCCGCGCGGGCAGCGTCCGGGTCCTGGCGTTTGATCGCGTTGAAGATCGCCTCATGTTCCAGGTTCGCCAACTGGCCCAGCTTGGCAAAGTCGGCGCCGCCACGTTCATCGCCTTTCACCTGGGTGCGCGGGATCATTGCATTGCCCAGGTGCAGCATGATTTCGGTGAAGAAGGTATTGCCGGTGGCCTCGGCGATCAACTGGTGAAAGCGTTTGTCTTCCTCCACGCAGCTGTCGTTGTTGGCCAGGGAGGCCTGGTAGTCGTCGAGTGCCTGGCGCATGTGGTCCAGCTGTTCGTCGGTGCGGCGCAATGCCGCCAGCGCGGCGGCTTGCACCTCCAGGCCCAGGCGCAGTTCGAGCATGTTGCGCACGCTGGCCACCGTGTCCACATGCAGGCGCAAGCCCTGCTGGGCCTGTTGCGCCAGCACGAAGGTGCCGATGCCGTGGCGGGTCTCGACCAGCCCGGAGGCCTGCAATTTGGAGATCGCTTCGCGCACGACGGTTCGGCTCACACCGTGCTCAAGCACGATGGTGGATTCCGAAGGCAGCTTTTCGCCGGGTTTCAATTGGCCGAGCAGAATGCGCTGGGTCAGCACATCGACCACGCCCTGGGCCAGGTTGGTGGAGCGTTTACGCAGGGGGATTCCACTTTCGATGGGCATTGCAACAGGTCCACGGGGTTGAGCTGCGGGGAGCTTAACACCCAGCCCGGCGCCAAGCGTGGGTTGATTGAAAAAACCCACAACTTGTATGACAACCAAACTTATCGTTCACGCTCACAGACACCCTCCTCACGCTCTTTGCCGGTAAAAATCTCGCTCAAGAACCCGCACCGCGCCCAATAAACACGCTATAAATAACCGGAATATCTGTTCTACCCACCGCGTTATAAGAAGAAAAACACTCCCCAGCGGATTGCGGTCGCAAGAAACCTACTTGTATGATGTCTATCAACAAGACACGCAAACCCGCATAAAAATAATCAGGGGGAGTTTTGAATTGTGAACAATTCAAGCCATGCATCTGCCGCTCCACACCGTGATCCCGTCCTCGCGCGCGCCGTGAGCAAAGTGAAGAGCCATGTGCTCCCACTGTTCGTGATCATGTTCATCCTCAACTACATCGACCGGGTCAACATCGGCTTTGTGCGCACGCACATGGAGCATGATCTGGGCATCGGCGCGGCCGCCTATGGTTTCGGCGCCGGGTTGTTCTTCATCGGCTACGCCCTGTTCGAAGTGCCGTCCAACATGCTGCTGCAAAAGGTCGGCGCACGTCTCTGGCTGACCCGCATCATGTTCACCTGGGGCATCGTCGCCACGCTGATGGCGTTCATCCAGAACGAAACCCACTTCTATATCCTGCGCTTCCTGCTGGGTGTGGCCGAGGCCGGCTTCTTTCCTGGGGTGATCTACTACTTCACACGCTGGCTGCCTGGCGCGGAACGCGGTAAAGCCATTGCAATCTTTTTGAGCGGCTCGGCGGTTGCGTCGCTGATTTCCGGCCCGCTTTCAGGCGCGCTGTTGCAGATCGAAGGCTTTGGTTTCCATGGCTGGCAATGGATGTTTGCCATTGAAGGCCTGGCCTCGGTGGCACTGGGGTTCTTTGTGTGGTTCTGGCTGGACTCGAAACCCCACGACGCCCAGTGGATGACCCGCGAAGAGCAGGACGCGCTGGTCAACGCCATCGACCAGGAGCAGCGCGACCGTGAAGCCCTCACCACGGTCAAACCGACCCTCGGCAAACTGCTCAAGGACCGCCAGATCCTGCTGTTCTGCGCACTGTACTTTTGCATCCAACTGACGATCTATGCCGCAACCTTCTGGCTGCCGAGCATCATCAAGAAGATGGGTGACCTCACGGATGTGCAGGTCGGCTTCTTCAACTCGATCCCGTGGCTGATCTCGATCATCGCCATGTATGCCTTCGCCTCGCTGTCTGGCAAATTCAAGTTCCAGC
The DNA here is from genome assembly GCF_054668895.1 of Pseudomonas sp. H3_E07. Lineage (NCBI taxonomy): Bacteria > Pseudomonadati > Pseudomonadota > Gammaproteobacteria > Pseudomonadales > Pseudomonadaceae > Pseudomonas > Pseudomonas sp. H3_E07. Next base: position 4,727,787 of record NZ_CP162795.1, on the reverse strand, counting down.
AGGCTTGGGTCGCGGCGGCGCTGTTGATTGCGGCAGCGGGCATGTTCATGTCTACCACGGGCGGGCCGATCTTTGCCTTCGTGGCGATCTGCTTCGCGGCCATCGGTTTCAAGTCGGCGTCGTCGCTGTTCTGGCCGATACCCCAGGGTTACCTGGATGTGCGCATTGCCGCCGCGGTGATCGCGCTGATCAACTCCATCGGCAATCTGGGCGGCTTCGTCGCCCCCACCACCTTCGGCTTCCTGGAACAGACCACCGGCTCGATCCAGGGCGGCCTTTACGGCCTGGCCGGCACTTCGTTGCTGGCCGCGATCCTGGTGTTTTTCGCCAAGACCTCGCCCTCTGCCGTTCCGATTTCACCGAGCGCCGAGCCAACAAACGCCGCCCTCAGCAAACCTCTTTGAGCTTATTCAGGAACTTGCCATGACTACGCCCGTCGTTACTCACTTTCAGGTCATCCCCGTCGCCGGCCATGACAGCATGCTGCTCAACCTCAGCGGCGCCCACGGCCCCTACTTCACACGCAATATCGTGATTCTCAAGGACAGCTCCGGCAACACCGGCGTGGGCGAAGTGCCCGGTGGCGAGCGCATCCGCGAAACCCTGGAAGACGCTCGCAGCCTGGTGATCGGCCAACCCATTGGCCAATACCAGCGCATCCTCAACCAGATGCGCAGCACCTTTGCCTCCCGCGACGCTGCCGGTCGTGGCTTGCAGACCTTTGACCTGCGTATCACCATCCACGCCGTCACGGCCATGGAAGCCGCGCTGCTCGACCTGCTGGGTCAATTCCTCGACGTCCCGGTGGCGGCCTTGCTCGGTGAGGGGCAGCAACGCGACGCGGTAAAAATGCTCGGCTACCTGTTCTATGTCGGCGACCGCAGCGCAACCCCTCTGGCCTACCGCAACGAAGCCGACAGCGACGATGAGTGGTTCCGCCTGCGTCACGAAACAGCCCTGACGGCCGACGCCGTGGTGCGCCTGGCTGAAGCCGCCAAGGCCAAGTATGGTTTCAACGACTTCAAGCTCAAAGGCGGCGTGCTGAGCGGCGACGAAGAAATCCAAGCCGTCACCGCCCTGGCCGAACGCTTTCCGGATGCCCGCATCACGCTCGACCCGAATGGCGCCTGGTCATTGAAAGAAGCCATCCGGCTGTGCCGCGACCAGCACCACGTACTCGCCTACGCAGAAGACCCTTGCGGCGCCGAGAACGGCTACTCGGGCCGCGAAGTCATGGCCGAATTCCGCCGCGCCACGGGCCTCAAGACCGCCACCAACATGATCGCCACCGACTGGCGTGAAATGGGCCATGCGATCCAACTGCAATCCGTCGACATCCCCCTCGCCGATCCGCATTTCTGGACCCTGCAAGGCTCGGTACGCGTGGCGCAGATGTGCCATGAATGGGGCCTGACCTGGGGCTCGCACTCCAACAACCACTTCGATATTTCCCTGGCGATGTTCACCCAGGTAGCCGCCGCGGCCCCTGGCGACATCACCGCCATCGACACCCACTGGATCTGGCAGGACGGTCAACACCTGACCAAGGCGCCACTGAAAATCGAAGGCGGCTACGTGAAAGTGCCAAACAAGCCAGGCCTGGGGGTGGAGATCGACATGGACGCGGTCGCCAAGGCCCATGAGGTGTACAAAGGCATGGGCCTCGGCGCGCGGGATGACAGCGTGGCGATGCAGTTTCTGATTCCGGGGTGGCGCTTCAACAACAAGCAGCCGTGCCTGGTGCGCTGATTCAGAGGTTTGTAGGGGCGGGCTTGCTCGCTCCTGCAATCGGCCGCACAGTCAGCTCAATCCCTGGCGCCAGCATCAGCTTCTGGATCATTTCATAGCGCGTCTTTGCCCCGCTTTTCTGGTCGGTTTTATCGCGCCCCCACAGCCTCAAGTAGGCCGTGATACCCGTACGCACGAAATACATCCAGTAGCCGGGCCCGACAACCATTGGGTGGATACTATGAGGGCTTGTTTCCCCCGTGTTTAAAGCACCCGATCAAACAAAGGCGCCACGTCATACCGCCGCTTCAACATCTGCGCATCCACCAAAAAATCCGCCGTGGCCTGGGCCTCGCTGATAATCGTCGGCGAGATCGGCAGCACCTTGATCGCGTCGCGCTTGAACCACACCTTGGCGATTTCCGGCGCCGACTGGTTGGCCTTGGACCAGGCTTCGGCGTACTCATCGACGTGGGTGTTGCTCCACTGACGGGCGCGGGTCAGGCGGGCGATGAAGTCCTTGATGATCGCGCTTTTCTGCGCCAGGGCCGGCTCGTAGGCGACGATGTAGGTCGGTGCGCTCATTAGGCCCTTGGCGTTGCGGATCAGGGTGCTGCCTTCTTTTTCCTGCAGCGACACGTAGGGTTCCCAGGTGCCGAAGGCGTCGATGTCGCCCTGGGTCAGCGCCAGGCTGGCCTCTGCCGGCAGCAGGTATTTGAAGTTGACGCTGCTGCGCGGCACACCGGCTTCATCCAGCGCCTTGTATGCCAGTTGCTGGCTCCACGAGCCGTTCCAGATGGCGACGGTCTTGCCTTTGAGGTCAGCCACCGAGTGAATGCCCTTGCGCGCCACGATACCCACACCGTCGAGGCTGGTCTGGGTGCTGGCGACCACTTTGACCGGCGCACCATTGGCGGCCAGGCTGATCACCGGGGTGTCGCCGACGATGCCCACATCCAGCGCGCCGCTGGCCACGGCCGAGGCCACCGGCGAGCCGGTGTTGAACCGTTTGAAATCGATTTTGTACGGCAGGTCTTTAAGCTCACCCGACAGCTCCAGCACGATACGGTTGGAGAAAAACTGATCACCCACGGTGAGGGTCAGCGGCTCGGCGGCTCCGGCCGACGTTCCAGACAGTGCAAGAGAGGCCAGGCCCAGCAAGGACAGCAGTGTTCGACGGTTGATCATGGAAAATCCCACAGGGTTGGAGGGTTGGTTCAACCATCTGTGGGTATGCAGTCTGGCCGTTTGACGTAGAAGCTAACGCAATAAAAGCGCGGGGTTTAATACTGTTAGGCACTATCGATAGAACCGTCGTACAGCTCGCTAGCTGCTTTTCGTATTAAAAACTTTGCCGCACCTGAGTTAGGGTGGCCGTACCAGACCACTGGACCCCAGCACCTGAACCATTTTCTGCAAGGTCCATTGCATGTCGATTCCCACTTTGAATATCTGGGGCACACCGCCCACCGCCCGCTACGAACAACTGGCCGCGCCGTTTCGCCCCCTCTTTGCGCAGATTCTCGCGCAGGCGGCGGTGGCGGATCAGACACGCGGCAGCCTCGCCACCGTGATCCAGCAACTGAACGCCTTGGGCTTGCCGCGCTGGCGTCTGCCGGCCAGTTACGGCGGCCAGGATGCGACGCTGGTCGAATTGCTGACGTTGCTCACGGAACTGTCCGCCGCCGACTCCAACATCACCCAAGCCCTGCGTGGGCACTTCGGTTTCTGCGAAGACGTGCTCAGTGCCAAGGACCGGGTTTGGCGCGCCAAATGGCTAGACCGGCTCGGCCAGGGCGCCCTGCTCTCCCCCGGCAGCACCGAAGTCGGCAACCAGACCCGCGGCGATTTCGAAACCCGCCTGCACCGTGACGAAGCTGGCGCCTTGCGCATCAGCGGCAGAAAGTTCTACACCACCGGCGCGCTCTACAGCGACCTGATCAACACCATCGCCACCGGCGAAGACGGCACGATCTACAGCGTGGTCGTCGACCTCAAGGCCCCCGGCGTGCAGATCGTCGATGACTGGAACGGTTTCGGCCAACGCCTCACCGCCAGCGGCACCTGCATCTTCGACAACGCGCCCGTGGTGGACGACGACGTACGCCTCACCCAACAGCGCTTTGGCCACGGTCAATCGTTCTTCCAGCTCTACCACCTCAGTACCCTCGCCGGCATCGCCCGCCGCGCCGCCCTCAGCGGCGCCGAAGAACTCCGCCAACGCGCGCGCACCTTCACCACCGGCAATGCCGACACCGCCGGCCAGGACGTGCAACTGCTGCAAGTGATCGGCGAAGTCGCCAGCCAGGCCTACGCTGCGCAAGCCATCGCCCAGCAAGCGGCGCAACGGCTGGAGCACACCGCGCAGTATGTAATCGCCCATGACCAACCGTTGCACGATGACGATCCGCAGGTCGCGCTGGCTGAATTGGAAGTGTGCCTGGCCGTGAACCCGGTGGTGGATGCGACACTGGCGGCCACCACGGCGCTGTTCGATGCACTGGGCGCCAGTGCCACCGCCAGCAACAAGGCGCTGGACCGGTTGTGGCGAAACGCGCGAACCCTGGCGAACCACAACCCGCGCGTGTACAAGTCGCGGATTGTGGGCAATTACCTGGTGAATGGGATCCTGCCGCCTGCGCAGTGGCGGGTGGGTGTGGCACAGGTATAACGGCCAGAGGTCACAGACACCCCGCTGTGCCCTGGTTCATCAGGACTTCCAGCGGGGTTTGCATGGTCGCTCTCCGGTTGTTTGCGGCGAGTGCATCGCGTGTAAAACAGTGTGCGACGGGGCAACAACGCTCGTAATCCTACCTGGGTAGGGGCCGTGTATACCTTAGTTTGCAGGCTGGCTCACAAACTCCAGCACCCGCGCCAGCATCCGATCACAGGCCTGCAACTGCGCCACGCTGATAAACTCGTCCGGCTTGTGCCCCTGCTCCATGCTGCCCGGCCCGCACACCACCGTGGGAATGCCGGCCTGGTCAAACAATCCGCCTTCAGTGCCAAAGGCCACGGTGGCGAACTCCCGCGAGCCGCAGAACTGCGCCACCCACTCGGCGGCCTGGCTTTCCAGCGACGTGGCCAACCCCGGATAGCTGGACAACTCGCTGAGGCTGATCGCCGATTGCTCGCTCACCGCCCGCATCGCCGGCAACAGGGTTTGCTCGGCGTATGCCTGCAATTGCCGGGCAACCTGCCAGGGATCCTGGGCGGGCAAGGAGCGCACTTCGAAATCGAAACTGCAGTCCTGCGGAACGATGTTCAGTGCCTTGCCACCGTTGATCAGGCCGGTCTGCACCGTGGAAAACGCCGGAGCAAAGCGCTGATCCAGATGCTGCGGCGCCTTGAGCGTTTCGCCGAGCCGCACCAGTTCGCTGATCAAACACGCGGCGTATTCAATGGCATTCACGCCCGCCGGTGCATAGGCCGAATGGCACGCCGCTCCGTGCACGTGGCAACGCATCGCCAGTTTGCCCTTGTGGCCGAGTACCGGCTTGAGTTCGGTGGGTTCGCCGATCACGCACAGCAGCGGTTTGACCGGTTGCTCATGGAATCGCTCGATCAGCGAACGCACACCCAGGCAACCGACTTCTTCGTCATACGACAGCGCAATGTGCACCGGCATGCGCAGCGAAGCCTTCACCAGGGCCGGCACGCACGCCAGCACACAGGCGATATAGCCCTTCATGTCCGCCGTACCACGGCCGTACAACTTGCCGTCTTTCTCGGTGAGGTCAAACGGCGCCACGCTCCAGCGCTGCCCCTCCACCGGCACCACGTCGGTATGCCCGGACAACACGATGCCGGGCACTTCTGCCGGGCCGATAGTCGCGAGCAGGTTGGCCTTGCTCTTGTGTTCGTTGTACACCAACGCGCAGGCCACGCCGTGGTCCTGCAAATACGTGCGCACAAAGTCGATCAGGGCCAGGTTGGATTCGCGGCTGGTGGTGTCAAAACGCACCAGTTGCGCCAGCAGTTCGCGGCTGTTCATCGATCGTCTCCGGGTACGGCGTAGCCGGGTGCGATCTGCGGGTTGATGGCACGGTCGATGTAGGCCTGCAACTGCCCGCGATAAGCCTGCCAGAGCTGGTCGAGGGCGCCGATGGGGTCTTCATCCGCCCAGTCCACCCGCAGGTTGACGATGGGCCACAAGAGGTCATCCACCACCACCAGTGCCGCCGAATGCACCGGCCCGGCTTCACCACCGCCTGCCTCACCGGCGTGCATCGCCGCCAGCAAGCGGTCGGCCAGATGCCCGGAGGCTTTTTCGAAAGCAGCCACCATGGCATCGATCACAGCAGGATGGGCGAGCATATTCCCCGCCGCCACACACTGCTCGCCACTCACCGCATGGTGGATGCCCAGGGTCTGCGCGCCGCTGAAATGCGCCGTGCGGCCTGCGTTATCAATCACCGTCACCTGGCGATATTCACTGTGATCCTGCCCAGCCAAGGCGGCCAGCGCCTCACTCGGCGCCACCCCCTGTTCCAACAGGTCCAGCACCTGCGGCCCCAGGCTCGGCAAGGTGATGTTCTGCGACGCCACTGCCCCTACGCCGGGCCGCAGCCACGGGCAACGCGCGCCCACGGCAATGCTCGAAGAGCTGATGGCGATGCCCAACTGGCCCGTCTCGGCGCAGCGGGCGACAACGGAAAAAGTCATGTGGAGTCCTCAGTCGAGCACGGAAGGGTCTGCGTCGATCATCAACTGCTTCATTTCTTCAAAGTGCCGGCGCGAGAAATCGGCAATACCTTCCCAGCCGCGCGCGGTTTTTTCCGCCACTTCATCGGACAACACCCGCAACGGCTGCCCGGTGGACCAGGCGGTGACGAGGATCTGGCAGGCGCGCTCCAGGGTCCAGATATCGTCAAAGGCTTCACCGATGGAGCCGGCCGTGACCATCACGCCGTGATTGCCCATCAGCAGCCGACTCTTGCCATCCAGCAGCCCGGCCAGGCGTGCGCCTTCGGCCTCGGTGTCGGCCATGCCGCCGTACAGTTCGTCCACCGCCACGCGGTTGAAATAACGCGCGGTGTTCTGGTCGATCGGCGGGATATGCGGCTTGGCCAGGCAAGCCACTGCCGTGGTGTAGACCGGGTGCAAGTGCAACACCGCGCGGGTCTGCGGCAACAGGCGATGGATCTGCCCGTGGATCGACCAGGCGGTGGGGTCCACGTTCGGGTGATCGGCACAGGCCGAATCATCGGCGTTCAACAACAGCAGATCGCTCGCGCGAATACGTGAAAAGTGCTTCCACTTCGGGTTGAGCAAAAACTGTTTGCCATCGGCCGACACCGCAGCACTGAAGTGGTTGGCCACGGCTTCGTGCATGCCCAGGTGCGCGATGATGCGAAAGGTCGCCGCCAGGTCGATGCGCGCCTGTTCTTCGTGGGATAACGCCATGAATCGGTCTCCGCAGGGCGCGGCCGCACGCGAATGCGGCACGCGCTGATAGGTTTACTTCGGCATCAGCGCCGCGATGTCGGCATCGGTCGGTGCCTGGAAGTTGTACTTCTTAAGCAAGGCGGCGTATTCCGGCGTGGCGCGGTATTTTTCCAGGCCGTCGAGCAAGGCCTTCTTCACCGTGTCATTGCCCTTCTTCACACCAAAGCCGTTCAGCACCGGGTAGATCAGCGTGTCGGAGGAAATCACCACGCGGCTGCCGAGCTTGTCGATCACGCCACGGGCCACGGCGGCGTCGGTGATTTGCGCTTCTACCGCGTGGGCCAGCAGGGCCTGGGTAGTCTGCGGGTCGGTGCTGTATTCGCTGATCTGGATCGGCTTCAGTCCCTTGGCCACGCAGTACTCGGTGGACAGCTTGTTCATCTGCGCCAACCACGAGGTGGCGCCCATGGAGCCGATCTTGTGGCCGCAGAACTCTTCCGGGGTCTTGGGCTGGAAGATGCTGTCCTTGAGGGTGAGGATCGACTCACCGCTCTTGAGGTAAGGGATCATATCGATGACTTTGACCCGTTCCGCCGTGATGTACATCGACGAGTTGGTCACATCGAAACGCCCGGCCTGCAGGCCGGTGATCAGGTTGGGGAAACGCGTGTCGAGGGTTTCGACCTTGCGGCCCATGACCTTGCCCAAGCCGTCCATGAACTCGATGTCAAAACCTGCGGGCTTGTTGTTATCCATGTACTCATAAGGGAAGAATGTCACGTCGGAGCCGGCGATGATCTTGCCGTCCTGCTGGAACGCCGAAGCTGCCAACGAAGTCATCGCAACCGCGGCGCCCAGCAGGCACACGGCAAGGGGACGAATACTTTTACGAAACGCTGTCATGGTGATTACCTGCAAGGTTTTTGGGAGGTTAGGCAGTGGCGGAATCTTGGCCGGCCTGTTGCACGAAGAACGAGGCGCCACGGGGCTTCTGCGGCAAGCGCATGTGGTTGTCCGTGGAACGCACCAAGCCGCTTTCTTCACCGGCCACCAACAGGCCGGCGTGTGCACTGGGCAATGGGTTTTCGCCGAATGGCAACGCGTCTTCAGCGGCGTACACGCTGATGAAGAGGGTCCGCGGCAGTTCGGTCTCGTTAGGGCTGGAGGCATGCAGCAGACGGGTGTGCATGAAGCACACGGAGCCAGCGGGGCCGTAGCAGGCCACCGGGTGCTGGCAGTGCGCGTCAACGACGGCGTCGTCCACGGAACCGGTGAAACGCTGGTGCTGCCAGTGCGACCACAGCGGGCCCTTGTGGCTGCCGGGGATCACGTTCAGCGGTCCGTTTTCAGGGGTCACTTCGCTGACCATCAGCAAGGCGGTGACGATGTCGTCGTTGCTGTGGGGCGTGAACAGGAAGTCCTGGTGCCACTTCACCTGAGTCGCAGTGTGGGGCAGTTTCGAGTTGATCTTGCTGTGGTGAAAGCGTGCGCCATTGGCGCCGATCAGCTGTGCGGAAATCGCCGCCATGCGCGAGTGCAACGCCACGCGCTCATAGGCCGCTGAGATCTCGGTGGGCGAACTGACCCGGCGCAGCGACGGGTGATCGGCGCGGTGGTCGCCCTCCAGGTCAAAGCGCTCGCGGCCATCCACGGTGGCGCCCCAGCCCTGCGAGTGGCCGCGGCTTTCTTCGACCCACTGGTCGAAGTCGTGTTGCAGCTCAGCCACTTCCGCCGATGACAGCACGCCTTCGACCACCAAGAAACCGTCCCGCTGGAATTGTTCGATTTGCGCTTGCTCGATCATGTTGTGTGTCCTGAACGTTGAGGGGGTCACGCCAACGAGACGTCCTTGAGGAACGCCTCCACGCGTGGGTTGTGTCCGCTGCGCAGGGCGCCCGGCGTGTCGTCGCAGACCACGCGGCCCTTCTCCATGAATACGATGCGGTCGGATACCTTGAAGGCGAAGTTCATCTCGTGGGTGACGATCACCATGGTGATGCCCTCCTCGGCCAGGGCTTCGATGACTTGCAGCACTTCGTTGACCTTCTCCGGGTCGAGCGCCGAGGTGGGCTCGTCGAACAGCATGATCTGCGGGCGCATCATCAAGGCACGGGCAATGGCCACGCGTTGCTGCTGGCCGCCGGACAGCTGGTGCGGGTACTTCCAGGCGTGGTCGAGCATGCCGACCTTGTGCAGCAGTGCGTAGGCCTGCTGCTTGAGTTCGGCGGTCGCGCCCAGGCGATGGTATTTCGGCGCCATCAGCAGGTTGTCGAGCACGGTCAGATGCGGGAACAGGTTGAAGCTCTGGAACACCATGCCGATGTTCAGGCGATGCTCGGCGTGCTCGATGTACTGGGGTTTCTGCGCGCCGACTTTATTCAAGTGAATGAACGGCTGGCCGTTGATCCTGATTTCGCCGTTGTCCAGTTGTTCAAGGCCGTTGAGCAGGCGGATCAACGTAGTCTTGCCGGAGCCGGACGGGCCGATCACCGACACCACTTCACCGGGCTGTATTTGCAGGTTGACCGAGCCCAGCACCTCGATATCGTTGTAGGCCTTGTGCAACCGCGCAGCTTGCAACGCGGGCTCGCCGTGGGTGGCCGGACGCGCCAAGGCTGTGCGCTGCTGACTGGCCAGGGCCAGCACCGCCGCATCGGGAACACGGGAGACGTTGCGCTCGTTGACGTCGAGAAAGCGCTCCAGGCGTTTGAGCAGGAAGTCGAACACCGTGACGATAAACACGTAGAAGAACGCCACCGCCGCCATGGTCTCGATCACCAGGAAGTTCTGCGAATACAGGCGCTGGCCGACCATCAGGATTTCAGTCAGGGAAATCACCGACACCAGGGAGGTGAGCTTGACGATGGAAATGTATTCGTTGGCCAGCGATGGCAAGGCCACCCGCAGTGCCTGGGGAATCACCACGCGCCATTGGGTGCCGAAAAACTTCAGGCCCAGCGCCCGCGCTGCTTCGGCCTGCCCTTTGGGAATCGACAGCAGTCCACCGCGATGGATCTCAGCCACGTAGGCGGTTTCGCAGATCACCAGCGCCAGCAGGCCGGACCAGAAAGGGTCGGCCAGGATCGCCGAGGTGCCGGGCAACGCTTGCGGCAGGTTGTAGATAAAAATCAACAACACCAGCAGCGGCAGGCTGCGGAACAGCCAGATATAGCCGCGGGCCGGCACACTGAGCAGGCCATGCCTGGACTGCTTGGCCAGCGCCAGCAGAAAGCCCAGGCCAATGCTCAAGACCCAGGTCAGGGTACTGAGCTTGATCACCGTCCACGTCGCCCGCCAGAACTCGGCATCGCCCAGCAAACCAAACATGTAATTCCAGTCGAATGTCATCGTCGCTGTGCCCTGAGAAATTGATCTACATCGATGGGTTCAGAGTCGTGGGGGGAGGCACTTGGGGTCAATTCGTAAAAGCCGGGGCACTGGGTAGGCAGAACCTATGCAGCGACATTACAGTGATAAGCCGGCTTGCCCCGCGCCAGCGCGGGGCAAGCCCGCTCACCACCAGGTGATAGGTGCCCCTTTGTGGAGCATCCTCAATTCACACCGGTCAGCGTCCGCACCGCATGGGGGTCGAAAAAGCTCGGCGGCGCCATGCCGGGGATGTACTGGTCGGACACGAACATGCGGCAACGCTCGGCAAACGCCGACACCACGCGCGACAGCTGAGTGTTGCTGGCCGTGGCGTAGCCCAGGCGCATCGGCCGGTGTGCGCCGGCCAGTCGCAGGCGGATCACGCGCTTGCCGTCCTGGGACAGGTTCGATTTGGGTCGCGCATTCGCAAAGGAATAGCCGATGCCATTGCCCACCATGGCACGCACCGTTTCGAGGTTGGTGGAGCGCATGATGATGTTCGGCGTAGTGCCGGCCTGGATGAACAGGCTGAGGAAATAGTCGCGGCTCCACGGAGTGTCGAGCAGCACCACCGGGTAAGCCTCAAGGTCTTGCATGCTGACGGCCGGTGAATTCGCCAGCGGGTGATACTCGCCGACCATCACGTACGGCGGCAGCTGCGCCAGGGGTTGAAAGTCGATGTCCGCACTGGTCACCAAGTCGTAGGTCAGGGCGATATCCAGCTCACCGCTGCGCAGTTTTTCCAGCAGCTCTTCATGGTTACCCTCAGCTTGCGTCAGCCGCACGCCTGGAAACGCCCGGCCGAAACCAAACACCAGTTCCGGCGTGATCATCGGCGCCAGCGACTCCAGGCAGCCGACTCGCAACGGCCCACGCACGGTGTTCAAGGACTCCGAAGCGATGGTGTAAAGGTTGGTCATCTGCTCCAGGATCAGCTTGGCTTCCTGCATCACCAGGCGCCCCACCGCCGTGAGGGAAATGCCCTGGGCGTGGTGGCGGATAAACAGTTGAATGCCCAGCTCGGCCTCCATATGGGTGATCGCCGCCGAGATCGATGGCGACGACACGTGGATGCGTTCAGCGGCCGCACTGATGCTGCCCGCCTCTCCCGACGCGACGAAATACTCCAGTTGACGCTGAGTAATACGACTGAGCATCACGCCTGCCCTCTCAACAATGACTGTAGGGGAAGCGTTGCAGGGTTCGTGCCGGGTCACGCGCCAGGCGATGAGTTGCAGGGGCTTCGGTTTTTCCTAAGCACTACCCCGCGCAAATGCTGGTTTCGCCGGAGTCAGGGCGGTGTGAAGCTGGCGTCATCCCGTTTCCCACGAGTTGCCGTTATGCCGACCCACACTCGCATCCGCATGTTCAACACCCGACAGACCTACCCTAACCAGGCGCTGGACAACGACCTGTGCCAGGCCGTGCGTGCCGGCAACACCATCTATGTGCGCGGCCAGATCGGTACCGACTTCGACGGTAACCTCGTCGGCCTCGGCGATCCACGCGCCCAGGCCGAGCAAGCGATGAAGAACGTCAAGCAACTGCTAGAAGAGGCGGGTTCTGATCTGTCGCACATCGTGAAGACCACCACCTACCTGATCGACCCGCGCTACCGCGAGCCGGTGTACCAGGAAGTCGGCAAGTGGCTCAAAGGCGTATTCCCGATCTCGACCGGGCTGGTGATCTCGGGCCTGGGCCAGCCGGAGTGGTTGATGGAAATCGACGTGATCGCGGTGGTGCCGGATGACTGGCAGCCCTGAATGACCTGGAGTACGCCATGACCCACCCTGTGTTTTTCCTCAACGGGCCCAACGCCAATCTCTATGGCCTGGACAAAGCCGGCACCTACGGCAGCGAAAGCTTTGCCAGCATCCAAGCCCGCTGCCAAGACCTCGCCGCGACCCTGGGCCTGACCCTGGATTTTCGTCAGAGCAACCATGAAGGCGTGCTGGTGGACTGGATTCAAGAGGCACGATTGAACGCCGACGCCATCGTGATCAACGCCGCCGGGCTCAGCTACAGCTCGGTGCCGATCCTCGATGCGCTGCTGGCCTTCGACGGTCCGATCATCGAAACGCACATGAGCAATATCTGGAAGCGCGAACGCTTCCGGCACCACTCCTACGTGTCCAAAGCCGCCACCGGTGTGATCGCCGGGCTGGGGGCGCTGGGTTACCAACTGGCACTCACGGCCGTGGCCGAATTGCTGGACCAAACCGCCTAATGACTGTGCAGGAACCGCCTATGTCCGTCGAAAAAATCAACACTCTGGTCGTCGGCGCAGGCCAGGCCGGCGTCGCCATGAGCGAACACCTATCGCTGATGGGCGTGCCGCATATCGTGCTGGAACGCCACCGCATCGCCGAACGCTGGCGTTCGGAGCGCTGGGACTCCCTGGTCGCTAACGGGCCGGCCTGGCATGACCGGTTTCCCGGCCTCACATTCGAAGGCATTTCGCCGGAAGCCTTCCCCCCCAAAGAGCGTATGGCCGACTACTTTGAAGCCTACGTGGACAAATTGCAGGCCCCCGTGCGCACCGGCGTCGAGGTGCAGCAGGTAGAGCGTCATGTGGGACGACCCGGCTTCAAAGTGACCACATCGGCCGGCGTGATCGAAGCCGCCAATGTGGTCGCCGCCACCGGCCCGTTCCAGCGCCCGTCCATCCCGAACATCGTCCCGACCAACGCACCGCTGCATCAACTGCACTCTTGCACCTACAAGAACCCCGGCCAACTCCCCGAAGGCGCAGTACTGGTCGTCGGCGCCGGCGCCTCCGGCTCGCAAATCGCCGAAGAACTGCAAAAGGCCGGCAAGACCGTGTACCTCTCGGTGGGCGAACACTACCGCCCTCCCCGCGCCTATCGCGGTCGCGATTACTGCTGGTGGCTGGGTGCGTTGGGCCTATGGGATGAAGTCAAAATCCAGCCGAAGAAGAAGCACGTCGCCTTTGCGGTCAGCGGTTACGAAGGCGGTAAGACGGTCGACTTCCGCCGCCTGGCGCACCAAGGGATTCATCTGGTGGGCGTCACCGAGAATTGGAAAGACGGCGTCATGACCTTCCAACCCGGCTTGGCCGAGAACGTGGCTCAAGGGGATCGCGCCTACTTTGACGTGCTGCGCGATGCGGATGCCTATATCGAGGCGAACGGGTTGCCGTTTCCCCCGGAACCGCAGGCCTGGGAGTTATTGCCAGATCCTGAGTGTTTGATGAATCCGATGTTGAGCCTGGACCTGGCAGAAGCGGGCGTGACCACGATCCTCTGGGCCACTGGCTTCACGTTCGATTTCAGCTGGTTGAAGGTCGATGCATTCGATGAGAAAGGCGAGCCGTTCCACAAGCGCGGGATCTCCGCGCAGAGCGGGATTTACTTCCTGGGCCTGCCGAATTTGGTGAACCGCGCATCGTCGTTTATCTATGGGGTTTGGCACGATGCGAAATACCTGGCGGACCATATCGTGTTGCAGAACGAGTACATGGCGTACGACAAGTCCTGATCCCTGACGACGGCTCGGTTTTTTTGCGATCTATCGGTGTTGTGTCAACACAAGCCCGTGTGCCCCTGCCCTTTCAGCCGCGCTTCGGCAACGTCCAGTTCGGCCGGATAAAGTGGCAGGTATACCCGTTGGGAATCCGCTCCAGATAATCCTGGTGCTCCGGCTCTGCCTCCCAAAACGGCCCCGCCGGCGCAATCTCCGTCACCACCCGCCCCGGCCACAATGTCGAGGCATCCACATCCGCCACCGTATCCTCGGCCACATCCCGTTGCTGCTCGCTCAGGTAATAAATTGCCGAACGATAGCTCGGCCCAAGATCATTGCCCTGCCGGTTGGGTGTGCTCGGGTCATGGATCTGGAAAAAGAACTCCAGAATCTGCCGGTAGCTGATCACCGCCGGGTCAAACACGATCTCGATCGCTTCCGCATGGTTGCCATGGTTGCGATAGGTGGCATTCGGCACATCGCCGCCGGTATAGCCGACGCGGGTGTGCAGCACGCCGGGGTAGCGGCGCAACAGGTCTTGCATCCCCCAGAAGCAGCCGCCGGCGAGGATCGCGGTTTCGGTTGAGTGGGTCATGGTGTGTTCTTCCGCGCAATGGATACACGCTAGTTATGGGGCTGTGTTGGCAAATACCAAGGGTAAGGGGTACCCAGACGATTGGTTTCGGGTAATGATGCGCCACCAGAATCAAGGACGATAACAACAATGAAAACCGCGTTGCGTACGCTGCTGCTCTGCCTGGCCACTCCCGCCCTCGCGGCCGAGAGCCCCGTCGGCTTCAGGACCGCCACCCTGCCCGACGCGCAGAGCAGCCGCCCGTTGGAGATGGTCGTCTGGTATCCCGCGGCAACCACCGCCAAACCCGTGCTGATCGCCGACAACGCCGTCTTCATCGGCGCCCTCGCTGTGCCCGATGAAACGCCGGCTGCCGGTGAACACCCGCTGATCGTGCTCTCCCACGGCTACGGCGGCAATTGGGGCAAACAGGTGTGGCTGGCCAGTGCCTTGGCGCACAACGGTTACGTGGTGGCGGCGGTGAATCACCCCGGCACCACCACCAAAGATCGCAGCCCGCAGACCGCCGCTCAGTTATGGAAACGCCCGGCTGACCTGAGCCGCGCCATCGATGCGGTCCTGGCCCAGCCCAAGCAATTTGGCGCGGTGGCGGAACACCGGATTGCCGTAGTAGGCCACTCCCTCGGCGGCTGGACCGCGTTGGAGATTGCCGGCGCACGCTTCGATCCCGACCTGTTCACGAAGGAATGCAACGCACACCCGAAGCTCGGCGGCTGCATTGGCTACCACGAGATGAACCCCGCCGGCACAGCCGAAGGCAAAGCCCAGTTGGCCGCGGACTTGAGCGACAAACGCGTCACCGCCATTGTGTCTTTGGACCTGGGCCTCGCGCGCGGCTTCACCGACGCCAGCCTGGCCGCACTTCCCGTACCGGCGCTGGTGATTGCGGGCGGCGTGCCAACGGAGGATATGGACCCGAACCTGGAGTCCGCCGCCTTGGTCAAGCGCCTGCCAAAAGCCTCGACCCAATACGTGGAGATCGGCGATGCCACTCACTTCACGTTCATGTCGATCTGCAAGCCGGGCGGGATGGAGTTGATTGAAGAAAGTTCACCTGGGGACGGCATGATTTGCCGGGATGGTGAAGGGGCTCGGCCCAGGGCAGAAATCCAACAACAGGTGGTAGGCCTGATCACTGCGTTCCTGCAGCAATCGTTCAACCATTGATCAACTGAGTCACCCATGGAGAGCAACATGCAAGAAAGCGAAGCGTTGAGAGGGTTACGAGGCTGGCTCGTGCTCATTGTAATAGGCCTGGTCATCTCGATTTCCCGCACGGCCTATAGCCTTCTCGCGGTGCATTACCCTCTTTTTGCAGATGGCACTTTTACCGTGCTGTCTACGCCTGGGACGACGCTGTACAACCCGTTGTGGGCGCCGATTTTGGTGTCGGAAGCGCTGATTAATGGGTTGTTTGTCGCCACCTACGCCTACCTCATTTACCTTTTCATCTCCGAGCACTATCTATTCCCCAAGGTTTATATCGCGACGGTGATTGCGTCGGCGGTGTTCATTCCCCTCGATGCCTGGGTGTGCTCACTGGTGTTCGTAGATGAACCCATTTTCGACTCCAACACGACAAAAGAGCTGGCACGGACATTGATTACCTTGTTCATCTGGGTGCCTTACATGCTGGTATCCAAACGGGTAAAGGCAACGTTTGTCATGCATAAGCCGCAGAGAGCGGACGCGCACACGGCCGTTATCTCTTGAGCGTGCATGGCTAACCCCAAGGACACCGCCTTCGCCTATCAATCGGTGTATCGCTACCTCGTCGAGTTGATCGAGGCCAGCTCAGCGCAAGGCGAGCAAAAACTACCGTCCCTGCGCCAATTGGCGCAGCGCCTCGGCGTGTCGGTGTCGACCACCAAATACGCCTATTCGTTGCTGGAGGATGAGGGACGGGTCTACGCCCGGCCCAAGCTCGGTTATTTCACGCGGTTGATACCCGCGCCTTTATCGACTGAACGCTCATCCAACCTGCTCGACCAGGTCTTCGCCAACTCCCGCCAACCGGGCATGCTAGCCCTGAGCGCCGACGTCCCGGCCATCCTGCTATCGCTGGAAAACCCGCTGCTGATGATCGAGCGCGAACTGGCCCGCCACTACCCGCGTGCCCTTACACCGCAGTACCTGCCCTACGGCGAGCCCGAGCTGCGCGCAGCGTTGGCCGAGCGCTACACCTGTTCCACGGACCACTATTGGCAGGCCGGTCAGGTGTACATCGGCGCGGACCTGCACAGCGTGCTGGAGCTGTCGCTTAACGCCCTGGACCTGGCCGGCACCGTGGCGTTGGTGGAATCACCGTGTTCGTGGGCGATCCTGCGCCAGTTGCAGGCGGCGAACATCCGTGTGATCGAACTGCACCTGGACGCCGACGGCCGCTTCGACCTGCACGCCCTGAATGAACGGCTCGAACATGAGCCCATCCGCCTGGCGGTACTGTCATCCACCGTGAACATTCCCCACGGCAGCCGCATGCCGAGCGAAGATAAACAGCAGATCTGCCGGTGGCTGGCGGAACGGGACATCTGGTTGTTCGAAAACGACACCTACGGCGACTTGTATTTCGCGACCCAACCGGCGCGCTACCGCGACTTTGCCGACCCACAGAGGCTGCTGGTGTTCTCGACCTTCGATAAGGTGATCGGCTCGGAGGCACCCTACGGTTATGTGTTGTGCCGTGGGTGTGGGCCGCAGTTGCAGCGTATGTTCCTGGAGCGGGCGTTTCGCCTCTCACCGATCCGTCAGAAAGCGATCGCCAAGCTGTTCACTTCCAAGCGCATCGACGCGCACCTGCACAAGCTGCGGGCCTTGTTGCACGACTGCATGATCCGCATGAAAAACCTGCTGGACCAATACGCCAGGGGTGCCTTTGAGGTCATGACTCCACAAGGCGGGGCGTGCTTCTGGCTTGCGGCGATGTGCCCGGTCGACATGCGCCGGGTGTTCGAACACCTGCTGGTCGAGCGCATCGTCATCGCCCCCGGTGAACTGTTCAGCCAGCAAGGCAGCTGGAAACAGCACCTGCGCCTGAGCTTCACCCTCGATTGGAGCAAGGATATCGCCCAGGCCGTGGAGCAGTTGTCGCAGGCGATTCGTCAGAGTCCGTAGCAGTGCCGCGCCTCTGGGAACCGGCCGTGACGTACCTCTTCGGCGAACCGCTCGCAGGCGTCGCGGATCACTGCCCCCACATCCGCATACTGTTTGACGAAGCGCGGCAGGTGTTCACCGCCCAGGCCCAGCACATCTTCAGTGACCAGCACCTGGCCGTCGCAGGCCGGTGAAGCACCGATGCCGATGGTCGGCATTTTCGAGTCGAGGGTAATCTGACGCGCCACACCTTCAGCCACCCCTTCAAGCAACAGGCTGAAGGCACCCGCCTGCAGATTGGCGCGCGCGTCTTCGGCAATCCGCGCGCCGGCCTCAGCGGTGAGGCCCTGGGCCTTGAAGCCGCCCATCACGTTGACGAATTGCGGCATCAGCCCCACATGAGCCATTACCGGAATACCCCGCGCCACCAGGAATTCGACGGTGCCGGCCAAGGCCTGGTTGGCCTCCAGCTTGACGGCATCGCAGCCGGTGCGCGCCAGTACCTGGGCGCAATTGCGAAAGGCCTGCTCATTGGATTCCTGATAACTGCCAAACGGCATGTCGGCAATGACACACGCCAGCCGGGTGCTATCGACCACAGCGCGGGTGTGGCCGATGATTTCTTCAAGCTGCATGCTCAAGGTCGAGGGCCGGCCATAGCCGACCATCGCCGTGGAATCACCGACCAGGATGAAATCGACCACGGGGTCGATCAACTTGGCGATGGCACTGGAGTAGGCCGTCAGGGAGACGATCTTCTGCTGGCCTTTCATGGCGACCAGTTGCGGGACTGTCAGACGTTTGGTGCGGGTGTGGATGCTCATCCGTGTCTTCCGTTATGCGCTGGAGCACCCGATTATTGGCGAAAGGCCAGGCGATTCAATGCACAGATCGGCGCTAAAAAGCGACCCAGTGAACGAAACTGGTATCATCCCGGCCCTGTACAACCCGGGTAGAACGACATGAACCGCCAGAAAAAACTCCAGCAGCTCTTCAAGGAAAAAGCCAAGAAGGCCAACGCCAAATTGGCGCCGAAGAAAAAGGACAAGTACATCAGCAAAGCGGACCGGGAAAAGCTGGCGGCTGAAGCGGCTCAGGCGCCAGACAACGCCCCGGAAAACTGATTCAGCAACCGCTCAACGCCACCTGCGGTCGCTCACCCGCAAAGAACAACGGCCGCAGCCGTACACCCACGCTGTTGCCGATAAACGCCGCCACCAACCATACCCAGCCATGCAGGCTGCCCGAGGCGATGCCGCTGAAATACGCGCCGATGTTGCAGCCGTAGGCCAGGCGCGAGCCGTAACCGAGCAGCAGGCCGCCGATCACCGCCGCCACCAGAGAGCGCGTTGGAATCTTCAGGCTGGGGGCGAAACGCCCGGCCAGGCCGGCGGCCAACAGGGCACCGAGGACGATGCCGATGTCCATTACGCTAGTGATGTCCTCCCACACCGGCGCAGCAAGCGCCTTGGCGTTGCCCGGCATCTGCCAGAACGCCCAACTGGCCACGTCCACCCCCAGGCCGCTGGCGACTTTGGCCCCCCACAAGGCAAACGCCGAGGTAATGCCCCAAGGCCGACCTGCCAGTGCCAGGGTGGTGTAGTTGAGCAAGGCCAGGCCGATTGCGCCCCACACCAACGGCCACGGGCCGCGCAGGAAGCGGTGCAGGCCTTGATGCTCACTTTTAACGCCCTCCTCCAATTGACCATGACGGCCCTTCTCCAGGCGCACGGTCACCAGCGCAATGATCGCGAACACCGCCAGGCTCAAGCCCATCGCCGGCACTACGCCGAAGATCTTGACGATGGACACCGCCGGGAATGACGGCAGCGCAAACCACCAGTCCACGTGGTGCGTGGCGATCAGCGAACCACAGATAAAGAAGAACAACGTCACCAGCATGCGCGCATTACCGCCGCCCACGGTGAACAGCGTGCCCGACGCACACCCGCCGCCCAACTGCATGCCGATACCAAAGATGAACGCCCCGAACACCACCGAAAGCCCGGCCGGCGCCACCAGCCCGACCACCGGCTGCCCGAACAAACTGCCGGCCCCCAACGCCGGGAAGAACAACAGCACCGCGATCGCCAGCATCACCATCTGCGCACGCAAACCGGCGCCACGGCGATCATTGATGAACACGCGCCAGGCCGAGGTGAACCCGAAGGCGGCGTGGTAGAGCGTCAAGCCCAGTGCCGCGCCGACCACCAGCAACAGCACCTGGCGTGAGCCGACGCTGTTTTGCAGGAACAGGGCGCCCAGCACCAGGATGATAAAGGCCACCAACGGCGCGAGGGGCCTGCGCGCGGGGGTGAGAGGGAGAGAGGTGCTCATGGGGTATCCCGGTAGGTTTGAATGAGTTGATTGCCAGGGCGCTAGTATAAGCCCTAAGCCCTCCCCTCAAACAAAGCGGACTGCTGCCTATCAAAGCAACAGCCGCTTACCGTGATGCTCATGGGTGATTCTTCAGATTGGGTCTTCCCCATTCAACCATCTATTCAGTTGTTTAAGTGTAAGCGTGTCCAATCCCTTACTCTCAAAATCAATCCCAAACCCCTTTCTTTTTCTTGCGTAATTTTTAGATGAGCGCAGGTCACTAATGATAGTCTTCGCACTTTCATATCTAAGTCGTTGCTCAGCGCTTCCAATTCTTTCAAGAATTCCTCGACAGAGCTGTTCAGGATCAGGAAGAACAGGGAAAAGCATTCTCTTTTTTATTATTTTTATTTCGACAGACTTCATCACCTCTGCAACTAACGGCTCAGAACGACTCTTCGCCACATCCGTTTCCAATTGTTGTAAAAAATCGCAAACATGAAGACTTGACTTATAGGCAAAAAAATCTAAAACCAAGCCATATATATGAGTCACCACGACTAGCCAATCACGAACTGCAGAGTTCAACTCCATATGTAACGGAGACGCCAACTCTCTTTCTATTTTATTTTTCGCCTTAGCATCCTTCCCAAGCTCTTGTTTATTTATAAAAATGTAAGATACACCTTCAAAATCTGAAAAAATATCAATTGGAACAGAGCTAAAATGCTGACAGTAATTCCTTAAAACCTCAAAGATACGATAATTAAAATCCTCATCATAATAATAACCCAATATCAACCTTAACTGCCTATAGCGTCGTTTTTCATTCTTTTCATGGTGACGCTTTAAGATATCAATAAACAGCTTGTGCGCATTGAGAAGATTCAACAGCGAGTTTTGCACCCGAGTTCTTTTGGCAAAA
The DNA here is from genome assembly GCF_054668895.1 of Pseudomonas sp. H3_E07. Lineage (NCBI taxonomy): Bacteria > Pseudomonadati > Pseudomonadota > Gammaproteobacteria > Pseudomonadales > Pseudomonadaceae > Pseudomonas > Pseudomonas sp. H3_E07. The sequence continues at coordinate 4,706,887 of NZ_CP162795.1, read as the reverse complement.
ATAGTTTGTGTATCAGTTGACGCAGTAAGATCTAATAACTCTGCCAAATCTGAAGTCAGCACCTGATGATTGCGCCAAACAGCGTCAGACAACGAATGAAAGAAAATATAATTTCGTATATCCCGATATTTCTCATCTTGCTCCATGAGCTTTATATTACAAGCGAGATTCAACTTTTCTTTCATCCAGCAAAACCCTTAAACGTTCACACGAGGTTAATAGCAGAGCCGTAGCCCTGCCCTCATTAAAATCTAAAAAGTCTACTTTTTTAGGCAATTCCTTGCCTGCTGCACTGCATCAAACCAGCGATACGCCACCATTACCGCAAGTACCACCACACACTCCAGCGCTATATACCCCCACGAAACCACCCCATTGGAATTCTCTAGGATAAAGCCGGGAACCAACTGCAACGGGGTGTCTCTATACACAGTATTTAGGGTGGTAGATGCCGCCACCTTTAAAACGTCAGTCGATAACATCACACAGAGAAAAGCCATAATCGAGCTATGTATTAGAAATGACAACCGGCGACTACATCCGGCATATGAAACTGCCATACCAACCAAAAGTAAAACCAGCGCAGACAAATAAGAAACCAAGCTCATCCACTCACTATACTTATAGGTAAGTAAAATCACGCCGGTAGCAACCAGCGCGCCTAATGCAACAGAAAGCATATCGACAAGCCCGGATTTAAAACCGGAAACAAAATGCTTTTCTTTAGGTAAATTATCACTCATCTCAAACTCCCTTTGATTTAACCAACCACTTAAAAATACCCTGATCTGCGAGATTTACCGATTATTCTCGCAAAAAGAGGTGTGACGCAGAGAAACTGTTACGGCGTAAAATAGCCATATGCCACCATTCATTATGCCGCACTACTAATGGGATGGGAACCAAGCCATGTCATGTCAAGGTTTGTTGTTTCATGCAGGCGTTGACCGGCAATGCTCCCCAGGTACCGCCGGCTTGTGGAATATTTCTCAATGTATCAGGTACGCCCCACCGACCCCGACACCGGAAGATCCCCCAACAACCTGAGCCCGGTGCTCTTCACAAACGTCTCGTAGTCCATCGGCTTTTGAATGCGTGTTTCCGCATTGGGCAGCACATACGCCCAGGCGCGTTTGCTTGAGGCGTCGTACACCAGCTTGAACAGGCGCGTCGGCACCCAGACCTTGTTGGCGCCGATGGTGCCGTAGCCAGGGTCGAACAGCGGGCCGGTGAACACGTACACATCGCCGCCGGCGCGCACGGCAAACTTGCGTACGTCGGCCTCGACCTTGCTCCAGATTTTGCGGTTGTTGGTGGGGTCCTGGGGCACCATGTTCGACAGCGCAAATGACTGCGCCATGGCGTTGGCGTTCGGCGCATCGGCGGCTGGGGATTGGTGGCCACGGTCCACGGCCGGATGCTGAGCGCGGTAGTCACTCAACTCCGCACGACCGCTTTTGGGAATACGTGGGTCGGCGTAAAACTGGTTGGTGCGCTCCTCGCCCTTGGCGTCTTTGAGAAGTGCGGCATTCAGGCGCTCGACCACCACCAGAGGGGTCTTGCTGGTTTGCGAATAGAGCACTGCGAAATGGTCGGAGCACAGGGCCAGGGGTTTCATCGCGGCCGGGACGGTGGCGGTCTTGATCGGGGTGGCGGGGAACAGATCGGCGCAGCTGTCGAAGGTGAGCTGTTTTTCCTGTTTGGAATAGAGGTCCGGCAGGCTTCGGGCGTTGGCCCCGGAAGAAAGCAAAACAAGGGCGGTCAGCCCAACGGCAATTTTGCGTAGGTACATGCATTAAATCTTCGAAAGGGAGTGAAGCGACAGGCTCCGTCGAGCGGAGCCAAGTGGATGATATTGCGAGGGTTATTGACTGGCGAATGTCGGATTAGTGCCCGACCGCTGTGGGTTTTCCCGCATCCCGCGCGCCCGGCTTGAAACCATGGGCGCTGGCCCCCCAGGCAATCGCCAGCGATACGCCGATCAGCACCAGCATCGCCCACGGAAACGACGCCACGCCCCAGGTGTCCAGCAATACCCCGCCGACCACACCGCTGCCGGCGATCGCGCTGTTCCACGCCACCACATTCAGCGACAGCGCAACGTCAGCGCCATCTCCCGCCGCATCAGCCAGGGCGGTTTGCAGCAATGTCGCGGCGCCCCCGAAACTCAGGCCCCACACCGCTACGCCGAAGTAGATCACCACGGGTACATTCCCGAGCAAGCCGAACACCGCGCTCATCGCGGCAAAGGCCACCAGGCTGACCAGCACGGTCCGGCGCAGCAGCGGCTCGACCCATTTGGCCGTGAGCCAGATTCCCGCCAGCGCGGCCACCCCGAACACCAACAACACCAGGTCAACCCGATCCGCCAAGCCAGCCGGCGCCACGAACGGTGCGATGTAGGTGTACAGAATGTTGTGCGCCAGCATCCAGCTGATTACCACCGCCAACACCGGCCGTACGCCCGGAGTGGTCAACACCTTGCCCAGGGACAAACGTTGATGCGTAGGTTGAGGCGCATAGTCCGGGACTTTCACCAACACCCACACAATCAGCACCAGGCTCACCGCCGACATCAGGCCAAAGGTTGTGCGCCAGCCGACCAACCCACCCAGCCATGTGCCCAACGGCACACCCAACGACAGCGCGATCGGCGTACCAACCATCGCCAATGCCAGCGCCCTGCCCTGTTGATGCGGCGCCACCATGCGCCGGGCGTAACCGGCCAACAGGCTCCAGGCCAACCCCGCCGCCACACCGGCAAAGAAGCGCGCCACCAGCGTCACGCCGTAATGAGACGACCATGCGGTGATGGAGTTGAACAGCAAAAAACCGACGATGGTCAGCAACAACACATTGCGCCGCCGCCAGCCACGGGTGGCGATGGTCATGGGGATCACCGCCAGCACCGAGCCCAAGGCATAGGCGGTGACCATTTGCCCGGCCATGGAGGGCGAAATCGCCAGGCCTTCGCTGATCAACGGCAACAAGCCCGCCGGCAGGGTTTCGGTGACGATGCAAATGAAGCCGGTCATGGCCAGGGCAAGCAATGCGCCGATGGGCAGGCGGTCGGATGACGCCGATAACGTAAGTGAAGGTGTCACAGAACACTCCTTGAGCGAGACTTAGATACTGATCGATACAAATGTTGCAACTGAGCGCACCGCGTTGTCAACGACTTATGTATCGACTAGTATCTATATCGCTAGCCACCGGAGACTTGACATGGCACAGATGGGCCGCCCCCGTACCTTCGACCGCGAACGCGCTGTGGACCAGGCCTTGCACCTGTTCTGGCAACACGGCTACGACGCCACCTCCCTCGCCCAGCTCAAGGCCGGCTTGGGTGGCGGCATCTCCGCACCGAGTTTTTACGCGGCCTTCGGCTCCAAAGAGGCGCTGTTCGACGAATGCGTGCAGCGTTACCTGGCGACCTACGCCAAGGTCACCGAATGCTTGTGGGACGAAAGCCTGCCGCCGCGCCAGGCGGTTGAAACGGCGCTGCGCCAGTCGGCGCGCATGCAGTGTGAAGACGGGCATCCCAAGGGGTGCATGGTGGCGTTGGGGGTGATGAGCGCGCCGAGCCCGGATAACGCGCGGGTGGCAGATGGGTTGACGCAGTCGCGGCTGCGCACCCGCGCGGGGATTGTGGCGTGCGTAGAGCGGGCAATGCGCCTTGGGCAGTTGCCACAGACCATCAACCCGGCCGTGATGGCAACGGTGTTTGACAGCTTCCTGCAGGGCATTTCGATTCTGGCGCGGGACACTGTGCCCCATGCCACTATCGACGCGGCCATCAGCCAACTGCTGCTGACCTGGGATATCGCCGCCTCTACTGCGCCGCCCATTCGTCCCGACACTGCATCAGGAAATCCACAAACGCCCGCACCCGATGCGGCACATATCGCCCATGGGGATACAACAAGGTAAACGGCCGCGAGCGCCCACCAAACGGCTGCAACACCTCCACCAGGCTACCGTTGGCCAGCGCCTGCTCGACGATGAACTTGTAGGTCTGAAACAGCCCCGCGCCATGCATGGCCAGGGTCACACCCCCCAGCACATCGTCGGAGCAGCTGTACCCCGCCTCCCCCGCATACTCCTGCGCCTTACCGTCTACCTGGAACAGCCATGAGATCCGACGACCATTGCTCGGCAGTTCGTACTGGATGCATTCATGGGCGGATAAATCCTCCAGCGTCTGTGGGATGCCAGCGCGCCTAAGGTAGGACGGAGATGCGACCACCACCAGCTCGCCGTCCTCCAGCAGGCGGGCAATCAGCGACGAGTCCGGCTGGGCGCGCACGCGGATGGCCAGGTCATAACCTTCGGCGACGAAGTCGATATTGCGGTTGCTGATGTGGATATCCACCGTGACTTGCGGGTACAGCGCACGAAACCTCGGCAATAGCGGCAGCAAGCGGTGATGGGCGTAGGTGGTGGGAATGCTGATGCGCAGCAGGCCAGACGGCACGGCCTGCGCGCCCATCACTTCCTGCTGAGCTTCCACCAACTGGGTCAGGGCCTGGCGGCATTGCTCGAAGAAGGTCCGGCCGCTGTCGGTCAGTCGGATGCTGCGGGTGGTGCGCACAAACAACCGTGAACCCAAGCGTTCTTCCAGGCGCGAGACACTGCGGCTGACCGCTGCGGGGGTCACACCGGCAACCTGCGCGGCAGCGGTGAAGCTGCTGGCTTCGGCAGCGAGGCAAAAGAGTTCGATACTGCCGAGCTGCAAATCTTCGAAATGGCGTTTCATGATCGCTCCCTAGAACAACAGCCGCGAGAAATTGCAGCACGCTTGTGCCAGTTGCGCCACCTCTTGATTCAACCCGTATTGCCGGTCCATCCGGTGCAACGCCACATACTGGATATCCGGCAGCACCGGCTCTGTGACCAACGCGCGCAAGGTGCCTTGCTCGATCAGATGGGACAGGCATGCCAAGGGCAGGTAGCTCACGCCGATCCCCGACAGCGCCAACCCGGCTTGCACCAGCAGGTTGTGGCTGGTGAGGGTACGGGGCAGTTGCACGTTGTTTGCCGCCAGCCAGCGCTCGTAGATCATCCCGGTTCCCGACTGTGCGCCCTGGGTAAGCACGGTGTAGCTGGCCAAGGTCTCGAGGCTGATGGGGTCGACGTCCGGGATCAGGCCAGGGGAGCACATCCAGGCGTTTTTCACGCATTGCAGGGGGGTGCTGTGGAAGCGCGGATCGCTGTAGACGTCGGGCACGATCACCAGGTCCAACTGGTCGCTTTCCAGTTTGCGAAACAGCTCGCTGCTGAGTTCCACCGACGGCTCGATCTGCACCTTGGGGTAGGTCTGGCGCAGCGCCTCCACCAACGCCGGCAGCCAGGTCAGTGCAGTGAGTTCAGTGACGCCCAGGCGAAACCTGCGCACTAGCACTTCACGGGCGCTGACCCGCTCCAGTAACTGGTCGCGACTGTTGAGCAGGTCGCGGGCGTAGTCCAGCAACTCGCCGCCCTTTTCCGTCAACCGTGCGTTGCGCTTGCTGCGGTCGAAAATCTCCACATCGAAGGTTTCTTCCAGCTCCTGGATGCGCTTGGAGATCGCTGACTGCGACATGTTCAGCTTGTTGGCCGCCGCTTCAAAACTGCCCAGTTCAGCGATCCAGTAAAGCGCGTCGATTTGCTTGAAGGTGATCATGGCGAGGCTATCATGAAAAAAATCGATGCTATCACATCATAAAATATCGCTAAAACTCTCCGATCATCACTCCTAAGATCCGGCCATAGCCCATCGCTATCCAAACGACTCTGGAGATTTGCCATGTCCTTGCCCGGTTCACGCATCCTTCCCAACGCCCCCATGGCCCCGGCCGAACTGGTCGAGGCATTCGCTCAGGTGGTGACCCCACACATCAGCGACAACCTTGGCCGGCATATCGGCGCGCGCGGCCTAACGCGCTACAACCGCAGCGGCAAACTGGTGGGCACGGCGATCACGGTGAAGACCCGACCTGGCGACAACCTGCTGATCTACAAAGCCATGAGCCTGCTGCAACCTGGTCACGTACTGGTGGTGGACGGCCAGGGCGATACCAATAACGCGGTGATCGGTGAGCTGGTCAAGCTCTACGCCCAGCAACGTGGTTGTGTGGGCTTTGTGATCGACGGTGCGATCCGCGATGTCGCCAGCTTTGACGACACGCCCTGCTACGCCCGCGCCGTGGTGCACACCGGCCCCTACAAGACTGGTCCCGGTGAAGTGAACGTGCCGGTGTCCATCGGTGGCATGCTGGTCAACCCCGGCGACCTGGTGGTGGGTGATGAAGACGGCCTGGTCGCGTTTTCCCAGGCCGACGCCGCCGAAGTGCTGCGCCGTGCCGCGCAACATGCCGAACATGAAGAGGCCGTCAAAGCCGAGATCGCCAGCGGTGCCGTGCGCCAGAGCTGGATCGACAAGGTCCTGGACCACGCAGGGTTGGCGCCATGAAGCACTTTTTGTCTGACCGCGTCCTGGGCATCGCGCCCTCCCCCAGCATTGCCGCCAATGCGTTGGTGACCGAACTGCGCGCCCAAGGCCGCGATATCGTCAATTTCACCGTGGGCGAGCCGGACTTCGACACCCCGGCGCATATCCTTGCGGCGGCCAGCCAGGCGATGCACAACGGCGACACCCACTACACATCCACCACCGGCACCCTCGCCCTGCGCCAGGCCATCTGCCTCAAGCTGCAGCAGGACAACGACCTGGCCTACGGACTGGATGAAGTGGTGGCCGGTTGCGGCGGCAAACACGTCATCTACCATGCGCTGGCCGCCACGCTGAATCGGGGTGATGAAGTCATCGTGCACACGCCTTATTGGGTGTCGTACCCGGACATTGCACGGCTCAACGATGCAACACCGGTGATCATTCCCGGCGATGAAAGCCTGGGTTTCAAGCTGTCCCCCGACGCCCTTGAACAGGCGATCACGGCGCGCACCAAATGGGTGATCCTCAACAGCCCGAACAACCCCAGTGGTGCGGTGTACAACGAGACCGAATTGCTCGCGCTGGCGCAGGTGTTACGTCGTCATCCCCATGTGCTGATCATGGCTGACGAGATCTACGAACACTTCATCTACGGCAGGGCCCGGCATGTGCCATTGACGCGCCTGGCGCCCGACCTCAAGCCGCGCACGCTGATCGTCAACGGCGCGTCCAAAGGCTATGCGATGACCGGTTGGCGCCTGGGTTTCGGTGCAGGCCCGGCCTGGCTGATCGCGGCCATCGCCAAGCTGCTGTCGCAAACCACTACCTGCCCCAGCTCCCTCAGCCAGGCCGCCGCCGTGGCCGCATTTACAGGCGACCAGGCGCCCATCGCCGCTATGCGCGAGGAATACCAGCAACGCCGCGCACGCATGCTGGCTCTGCTGGCGGACATCCCCGGCTTGAGCTGTACCCCACCAGACGGCGCGTTCTATGTGTTCGCCAACGTGAGCGGGCTGATGGGCAAGCTCACCCCGCAAGGTGATCGCCTCGACAGTGACACCCAACTGGTGGACTACCTGTTGCGTGACTACGGCCTGGCCACAGTGAGCGGTGCGGCGTATGGCATGTCGCCCTATGTGCGCCTGTCCTTCGCAAGCTCGTCAGAAGTGATCGAAGAAGGTTGCCGTCGTCTCAAGGACGCGTGCCGCGACCTGCGCTGACGCCCTTTGCTGCACCCGGCGGCCACCGGACGGCCGCTGTTTTGACTGCCTAGAACAACAACTTAAAAATCATTGATCTCAAATGAGGCATTCCTATGCACACGCCCCGTATCGCGCTGGTCTGGCAAATCATGATCGGCTTGCTTGCCGGCATCGCCATTGGTGCCCTGTTGCACCAGCTCCCCGAATCCCGGCCGTGGCTGGTGGACAATCTCCTGCAACCGGCGGGCGATATCTTTATCAAGCTGATGAAGATGATCGTGGTGCCCATCGTGTTTGCCTGCATGGTGGTGGGCATTGCCGGGCACGGCGACGGTAAATCCCTGGGCCGTATCGGCGCGCGCTCCCTGGGGTATTTTTTCTGCATCACCACCTTGGCGATCATTGTCGGGCTGGTGCTGGGCAATCTGCTCAAGCCGGGGGCCGGCACTGAACTGTCGAGCCTGCATGCAGCGTCTATCACTCTGCCTACTAGCAGCGGCGCAGGTCACAGCCTGGGGCAGATTATCGTCGGGATCATCCCCGATAACGTGATCAGTGCCATGGCCCAGGGCAGCCTGTTGTCGGTACTGTTTTTTGCGGTGATGTTCGGCCTTGGCGTGGCACGCCTGCCCGCCGAGCGCAAAGACCCGGTGATCGCGCTGCTGCGAGGCGTGTCGGATGCCATGTTCAAGGTCACGTCGATGATCATGGCCTACTCGCCCATCGGCGTGTTCGGCATGATCGCTGTGACCGTGGCCAACTTCGGATTTGGTTCATTGCTGCCGTTGGCCAAGCTGATCATGGTCAGTTACGTGTCTATCGCGTTCTTTGTACTGGTGGTGCTCAACCTGGTGGCGCGCCTGTGCGGGATCAATCTGTTTGCCTTGATGCGCCATATCAAGGATGAACTGATTTTGGCCTTTTCCACGGCGAGTTCAGCGTCGGTCATGCCGCAATTGATGAAGAAGCTCGAGACCTACGGCGTGTCGCCTTCGCTGGTGAGCTTTGTGGTGCCGGTGGGTTACTCGTTCAACCTCGACGGTGCCTCGCTGTTCCTTGGGATCGGCACGCTGTTCGTGGCGCAGCTATACGGAATCGACCTGAGCCTTGGGGATCAGGCGCTACTGGTGGTGACCATGGTGCTCACTTCAAAGGGGGCTGCGGGTGTGCCGGGGTTCATGTTCGTGATTCTCTCCGCAACGCTCGCCAGTGCCGGATTGCCATTGGAAGGGATCGCGTTTATTGCCGGGGTGTATCGCTTGATGGAGATGCCGACTACCGCACTGAACGTGCTGGGCAACGCGCTGGCGCCGTTGGTGATTGCCAAGTGGGAGGGCCGTGACGCTAAGGCGACGCACGAACCGAGCGCCAAGAATGTGCCTTCACGGTAGCAAGGGTCTTACGAATAAAGGCGCTCCAAAGAGCGCCTTTATTCATTTCAACTCACTGCTCGCCGATGGATTTTACCTCAGCCTTGGCAGCGCCACCGATGGCAATGCGTTTAGGCTTGGCTTCCTCCGGCACGACCCTGAGCAGGTCGATGCTCAGTAAGCCATTGGAAAGCTGTGCGCCTTGCACTTCGATGTGGTCAACCAGGCGGAACGACAGGCGGAACGCGCGCTGAGCGATGCCCTGGTGCAGGTAGGTGATACCTTCATTGTGTTCGCGTTTGCCGCCAGCGACGGTCAACACGCCCTTTTCCACCTGGATTTCCAAGTCATCTTCCACCAGGCCTGCGGCCGCAATGACGATTCGGTAGTGGTCCTCGCCATGCTTTTCGACGTTGTGCGGTGGGTAGGTGGTACCGGCCTCGCTGCGAAGCGCCGATTCGAAAAGGTCGTTGAAACGGTCAAAGCCGACGGAATGGCGGAACAGTGGGGCCAACGAAAGAGTAGTAGCCATTGCAAAATCTCCTGAGGTTTCTCCAAGTGATTTGGTACGCGACCCGTATTCGGCATCGCGTAAAACCTAAGTAGGTTCAGGCTTAAAATTTTCAAGCGGTGCCCACAAAAAAATTTACCCGATGCGATAAGCCCCCGACGAAAGGCTCACACACCTACGTGCGAGGACGGTCGTGGGATCAACCAAGGCGACCCGGTGGGCACCGATTTCAAACACGTCACAATGCGCCAGTACCAGAGGCAACTCGGTACACCCAAGGATCAACACCTTCGCCCCCTGTTCACACAAATGCTCCGCCGCCAGCAGCAACTGCTCGCGGCACACGCCCTGGGTAAACCCCGCCTTGATCCCCCGCTCGCCGTAGATCGCCTCCATCACCAACGCCTGGTAATCAAAACCGGGGGTGATCAGTTCCAACCCCGAACGTCGCGCGGCCTGGTGATAGACCTGGCTTTGCAGCGTGCCTGAAGTCGCCAGCAAGCCAATCGCCTGGCCACACCCATAGGTGTGCACAATCCACTCCACCGTCTCGCTGAGCATGTTGACGATGGGCACGCGCAAGTGCGCCTGGATGCGCTCGACAAACGCATGGGCAGTGTTGCACGGGATCGCGATGGCTTGGGCGCCGGCGCTTTCCAGGCGTTTGCAGGTGGCGAACAGGGCCAGGGTAGGGTCAGTTTCGTCGCGCAACAGGTTGGCGGTTCTATCAGGTATCTGCGGGTTCTGCTCCACCACCATCTTGATATGGTCCTGGTCCTTGCCTGCCGGCGTGTGGGCGACCACCTTGCCCATGAAGTCCACGGTCGCCGCGGGCCCGACGCCACCGACGATGCCCAGTTTGAACGGCGACTGGCGCGTCGGACCGTCGGCCTGGGTGGCGAACTCGGCGTAGATCTGGTTGATGTCGAGCACGCTGATACCACGCCGTTGCAGATCGCCGCACACCAGCGACAGCTCGGTCATGCCCGGCACGATCACCGTGGCGCCCTGCCCTTGCAATGACAAGCACGCCTGGTACACCGACTCCAGCGGCACGCCATCGAGGTGGCCGTCCTTGATGCCGTTGACGCCGTACATCGCCTCCATCAGCGCGACCTGGGCGTGGTCCTCCGGATACACCAGGTTAAAGTGCTGACCGAGGTGCTTTTCAAACAGACCACAGTGGCGCACGAAGTCCGACGCGATCACCCCCAAGGTGGTGCCCGGTGCAACAAAACGCAGGATGTGCCGGACGAGCGCCTGCATCATGTCCAGCACGGGGATGCCCAATTCCTGCTGGATTTCCTCGCGAAAGGTCTGGCTGGCGAAACAGGGTAGCAGCACGGCATCCACACCGCTGTCTTCAAAGGTCTTGCACACCTGGAACACATAGAATTTGCGCGCGGTCATGCTCGCGTGGCGATCCAGGGGCAGCCGCACATCCTTGAACGGGTGCTGCTCGAATAGGAAATGATAACGGCCCTGGTCTTCCAGCACGGCCCTGGATTTGACCAGCTTGTAGAACAGATCGCCGCCCGCCAGCGAGCCGAGCCCGCCGACGATGCCCAATCGAGAAGTGGTGGTCATGCGCGCGCCCCCTGCGGCAGCTCAGCGGGTTCTTCTTCGGCCTCGGATTTCGCGACCACTGCCGTGGCGATGCTGTTGCCCACCACGTTGGTGGCGGTGCGCGCCATGTCGAGGAACTGGTCGATGCCGATGATCAGCAGCAGGCCGGCTTCGGGCAGGTTGAACATCGGCAAGGTCGCCGCGACCACCACCACCGAGGCCCGCGCCACGCCGGCCATGCCTTTGCTGGTGATCATCAGCGTCAGCAGGATCAGCAGTTGCTGGGTGAAACTCAGGTCGATGTTGTAGGCCTGGGCGATAAACATGATCGCGAATGCCTGGTACATCATCGAGCCGTCAAGGTTGAAGGAATAGCCCAGCGGTAACACGAAACTGGACACACGCTTGGGGGCGCCGAATTTCTCCAGGGCCTCCATGGTTTTCGGGTAGGCCGACTCGCTGCTGGCCGTGGAAAATGCCAGCAGGATCGGCTCGCGGATCAGCTTGCCGAGGGTGAACACCGAGCGCCCGAGAAACAGGTAGCCGGCGGCGAACAGCAAGACCCAGAGCAAGGCGATGCCCAAGTAGAATTCGGCGATCAGCTTGGCGTAATCCGCCAGCAGGCCCAGGCCGTTGGTGGTGATCGCCGAGGCGATGGCGGCAAATACGCCGATCGGCGCGAAGGCCATCACGTAGTCGGTGATCTTGAACATCACCTTGGCGAGTTCGTCCACGGTGTCGGTGATACGCGTATAACCCGCACGTTTGACGCCGGCCAGGGCGAAGCCGAAGAACAGCGAAAACACCACGATCTGCAAGATCTCATTGTTGGCCATCGCTTCGGCGATGCTGCGTGGGAACACATGACTGATGAAGGTCTTGAGGCTGAAGTCGCCAGTGTTGACCGGCACCGCCGCCGTGGCGTGCTGCACCACCTGCATATTTAACCCGGCGCCCGGCTGGAACAGGTTGACCAGCGCCATGCCAAGCATCAGCGAGACCAGCGACGCCGTGACAAACCAGAGCATCGCCCGCATCCCGATGCGACCCACCGAACGCGAGTTGCCCATGCTCGCAATGCCCCCCACCAGGGTGGCGAACACCAGCGGTGCAATGATCATCTTGATCATGCGCAGGAAGATATCGGTGACCATCGAAAAGTACCCGGCCAGCGCCTTGGCCGCTTGTTCGCTGCCGGCATAGTGGTGACACGCCCAACCCACCAGCACGCCCAGGGCGATGCCGACTGCAATACGACGCGGGAGTTTGTTCTTGTTCACAGGTGCGGCCCTCGGATGGCTTTTGTTGTATGCAGCGGATTCTAGGGACCGCCCCCGCTCCCCATGATGAGTAATCCGGCTAACCCCATGCGCTTTTGGAATAGTTTGTAAAAAGCCAGGCCTGGCCTGGGCGTGACCGCTTACACTCCTGGCTCATCGCCTGGAGAACCGGCATGCAGATCAAATGGTTGGATGACCTCTTGGCCATCGCCGAGTGGAAGAACTTTTCCCGCGCCGCCGAAATGCGCTGCGTGACCCAGTCGGCCTTGTCGCGGCGCATTCGCTCATTGGAAGAATGGGTGGGTGTCGAGCTGGTCGACCGCGGCACCTACCCGGTGCAACTCACCGCCGCAGGGGTCGCCTTTTGCAGCGAAAGCCGCGATGCCCTCGCCGGCCTCATGCGCCTGCGCGCCAGCCTGCGCGAAGTGGAGCGCATGCCGGGACGCTCGATCCAGGTGACCGCCGGCCACAGCCTGTCGATGACCTTCCTGCCCAAGTGGCTGGCGCAGTTCCAGCGACACGCCGAGAAGTTCAATGCGCGGGTGGTGGCGGCGAATATTCATGATGCGGTGATTGCACTGGAGGAAGGCAGCTGTGACCTGATGATTGTCTACCACCACCCGCTGGCGCCTATCCTGCTGGACGCGGAACGCTTTGGCAGCCTGGCCCTGGGGCATGATGCATTTATCCCGCTGTGCGCACCGGACAAACGCGGCCGGCCGCTCTATCGCCTGCCGGGAAATGCAGGGAAACCCGTGCCGCATCTGGCGTACACCGCCACGACGTTCCTGGGTCGGGTTGCGGAAATCGTGATCAAGAATGGCCCTGCCCCCGCGGTGCTGGAACGCTGCTACGAAGCTGACATGGCCATGCTGCTGATGCGCATGGCGATCGAAGGTTACGGCGTGGCGTGGCTGCCGCAGAGCGCGGTGGTCGATGAGCTTGAACGTGGCGTGCTGGTGCGCGCTGCAGGTGAGGAATGGAGTACGCGTCTGGAAATTCGCTCGTACTGCGCGATTGAAAACCAAAACCCGACGATGCGGAAGTTGTGGCGCACACTGGAAGGCTGGCGGGCGGAAATTTGATACAGCGGTAAAAATCGCGACTTTATCTTGCGCATTGACATATCGGTAAATCTCGATATCCTCGCGACATGGACCTACTCGAAATATTCAAAGCCCTCTCAAACCGTACTCGACTCGAAATCCTGAAAGGTTTGAAGGATCCCGAAAAGTACTTCCCGCCACAGGATGAAGGGGACGTTCATACCGTGGGCGTCTGTGTCAGCAGTATTCAGGAGGGCGTCGGGCTGTCGCAGTCAACCGTGTCTGATTATCTGGCCACGCTGCATCGGGCAGGCCTGATCGAAACACGGCGCATTGGCCAGTGGACCTACTACAAGCGAAACGAAGCAACCATCAGTGCGCTTGCCGAGATCATTGGCAAGGACCTGTAATTTTTTGCTCCAGGATATCGAGATTTCCCGATATCCCTTTTTACCGAAACGAGGTGAGGCAATGAAAGCGCAGATACTTAAGTCGTTTGGCAGCCCGGATTCGTTCGAACTCTGCGAGGTGCCCAAGCCGGTACCGCACACCGGGCAAGTGCTGGTTCGGGTTCACGCAACGTCCATCAACCCTTTGGATTATCAGGTGCGACGTGGCGACTATGCCGACCTGGTGCCCCTCCCCGCCATCACCGGCCACGACGTCTCCGGTGTTGTCGAAGCCATCGGGCCGGGCGTGACCAACTTCGCACCAGGCGACGAAGTCTGGTACACCCCGCAGATCTTCGACGGCCCCGGCAGTTACGCCGAATACCATGTAGCGGCCGAGAACATTGTGGCAAAGAAGCCTCTCTCGTTAAGCCACCTTGAGGCGGCCAGCCTGAGTCTGGTTGGCGGTACCGCATGGGAAGCGCTGACCGTGCGCGCGGCACTGCGGGTGGGCGAAAGCATCCTGATACATGGCGGCGCTGGGGGTGTCGGCCATGTGGCAATCCAACTGGCAAAAGCTATCGGTGCAAAGGTGTTCACTACCGTGCGCGAGGCTAATGCTGAGTTCGTTAAACGCATGGGCGCCGATGTGATCATCGACTACGAAAAGGAAGACTATGTCGACGCCATCATGCGGGAAACGGCTGGCCGTGGAGTCGATGTGGTATTCGATACCCTCGGCGGCAACACACTGTCGCGCAGCCCTGATGCGCTCGCGCAAATGGGCCGTGTGGTCTCGATCGTGGACATCTCCCAGCCGCAAAACCTGGTCCAGGCCTGGGGCAAAAATGCGAGTTATCACTTTGTGTTCACGCGGCAAAATCGCGGCAAGCTGGATGAGTTAAGCAGCTTGGTCGTACAGGGTCAGTTGCGCCCGCATGTCGGCGCGGTCTATGCGCTTGCCGACATTGGACTCGCCCATGCGCGGCTGGAGAGCCGCAACAACGGCATCCAAGGGAAGATTGCGATTGCCGTCGCGCCTATTGAAGGCGCCACGCCATGATTTACGAGATCGCCCTGCTGCCCGTTCACAAACAACACATCGATGCATTCCGACTGGCATTTGCGGAGGTCGCACCGTTGCTCAGCCGCGCGAAAGGCTACTTGGGCCATTTGCTCGCGCAAGGCATCGAAACGCCGGAGCGATTCAACCTGATCGTGCGCTGGGAATCGCTCGAAGACCACACACCGGGCTTCGAAGCGAGTGAAGACCATCGGGTGTTCATGTTGGGGCTGGAGAACTATTTTTCGGACGAGCCGCAGGTGTATCACATTGAGGGGCTGGAGTTTGCTGGATGCGCCGGCTTGTGCCTATCGACTAAACATTCAAGGCTTTAAGCAGGGTCCGAACACCTTCATCGGCGCAGAACGCACCTAAATTGGCGCCAACCGTGGTCTTACCCGGCTCGCCTTTGGTTGAAACGACTGCAGCGACTTTCATGGAGCTTCCCTCTGAATCGTAGGATTAGAGACGGCTTCATGCGGGTCACACTGCGCGCCTTGATCACCCCGGAGAAATCCAAGGCAAAAAAAAGCCTGCATCTCTGCAGGCTTCTTTTTATGTCGCTATCTGGCTCCACGACCTGGACTCGAACCAGGGACCCAATGATTAACAGTCATTTGCTCTACCAACTGAGCTATCGCGGAATGCGCCGTATGTTACTGATTGAAAAGGAGAAGTCAAGCTTTCTCTGGCATTCGGCGCGATTAAATCGGATGACCGGTTGAAACCGCGTGCTCCCTGGCCAACTCCAGCCAGGCCAAGGCAGCCGGCGGCAGGTGGGCGCTGGTGCGCCAGGCCAGGGCGATGTGCCAGTCGGTGTGGGGTTCGTCCAAGGGGATCAGGGCGATGCCGGCGTGTTGATGCTTGTACGCCAGCATGCGTGGCACGAAGGCCACGCCCAAGCCGGCGGCGACCAGGTCGATGATGAAGTCGATCTGCCCGCTGCGGGCCGTCACCTTGGGGGTCACGCCTTTGCGCTCGCAGGCGGCGAGGATCTTGGCGTTGAGGGCGAAACCGGCTTCGAACAGGATGAACGGCGAATCGGCCAGGTGGGTGAAGTCGATCCGCTCAAGGTGGGCCAGCGGGTGGCTCATGGGCAGCACGGCCATCAGCGGCTCATTGCGCACGGGCTGGTAATCGAAATCTTCGTCCACCGGCAACAGCAGCGCCGCCAGGTCGACCTCCCCCGCTTCCAGGCACTCGCGCAGCTTTTTGCTGCCGTACTCGGTGAGCTCGATGTCGATGTCCGGGTAGCGGCTGCGGTAGGTCGCAAACATCGTCGCGAACAGCACACCGCAGCCCACCGGCGGTAGGCCGATGCGCAGCACGCCACGCTTTAAACCGCGCAGGTCGTTGATCTCGGCCACCAAGTCGTTGCGCTCGGCGAGCAGGACCAACGCGCGACGGTAGGCGATTTCGCCGGCGGCGGTCAGTTCGTTGCGGTGGCCCAGGCGATTGAGCAACGGTGTGCCCAGTTCATCTTCCAACGTCTTGACGGCCTTGCTGACGGAGGACTGGGTCAGGGACACCACCTCCGCCGCCTGGGAGAAACCACCCTGGCGCACCACTTCGACAAAGGCGCGTAATGTTCTCAGGTTCATCAGTATTCCTTTGGCGACTGACTACCATCGATAAAAGTTGTTTTTATCATGCCAGAGAAATGCCTATCCTGCCTGCACCTTGCCTTGTGGAGCCCCTAATAATGATTATCTCCTCCGCCTCCGACTACCGCGCCGCCGCCAAGCGCAAGCTGCCGCGTTTCCTGTTCGATTACATCGACGGCGGCGCCTACGCCGAACACACGCTGCGCGCGAACAGTTCGGACCTGGCCGAGATCAGCCTGCGACAGCGCATCCTGCGCAACGTGGACAACCTGAGCCTGAAGACCACGCTGTTCGGCCAGGAACTGGACATGCCGGTGATCCTCAGCCCGGTGGGCCTGACTGGCATGTACGCACGACGTGGCGAAGTGCAAGCGGCCAAGGCGGCGGCAAACAAGGGCATTCCGTTCTGCCTGTCGACGGTGTCGGTGTGCCCGATTGAAGAGGTGGCGTCGCAAAGCGCGCAGGCGATCTGGTTCCAGCTGTATGTGCTCAAGGACCGTGGCTTCATGCGCAACGCGCTGGAGCGCGCGCAAGCCGCGGGCGTCACCACACTGGTATTTACCGTGGACATGCCAACGCCCGGCGCGCGTTATCGCGATGCGCACTCGGGCATGTCCGGGCCGTTCGCGGCACAACGGCGCATGCTGCAAGCCGTCACCAAGCCGCAATGGGCCTTTGATGTGGGGTTGATGGGGCGCCCCCATGATCTGGGCAATATCTCCAAATACCTGGGCAAACCCACTCACTTGGAAGATTACATCGGCTGGCTGGCGAACAATTTCGACGCCTCCATCAGTTGGAAAGACCTGGAGTGGATCCGCGAATTCTGGAAAGGCCCGATGATCATCAAAGGTATCCTCGACCCCCAGGACGCCAAGGACGCGGTGAGTTTCGGCGCCGATGGCATCGTGGTCTCCAACCATGGTGGTCGCCAGCTGGACGGCGTGCTGTCCACCGCCAAGGCCCTGCCTCCGATTGCCGATGCCGTGGGCGATGACCTCACGGTGCTGGTGGATTCCGGCATCCGTTCCGGGCTGGACGTGGTACGCATGCTGGCCCTGGGCGCCAAGGCCTGCCTGCTGGGTCGCGCGACTGCCTATGCGCTGGCCGCCGACGGCCAGCACGGCGTGGAAAACCTGCTGGACATCTTCGCCAAGGAAATGCGCGTGGCCATGACCCTCACCGGTGTGACCTCCATCGCGCAGATCGATCGCTCCACCTTGGTTTAACCCTGCTGCTCGACGATCCCCGCGGGCCTGGCGGCAAGACGGTGGTGCCGGCGGCCGTCTGGCGTCCCATGGCGCCATGGGCAGTGGTGTGCGGGTGATGGGCGGCGCTTATTTTATCTGTGGTGTCATTCCGGCGTTGTTTATTCGCGATAAACAGTGCGAACCACAGAAACTTCAAGACCACCGCCGAGTTGCCAATTAACTGGCGTCATCCTTCAGCGACTGTTTTTGGCGGTAAAAACAGTCGATTGATTTATAAGACTTTTTATTAAGTTGAACCTCTCTGGCATGAATCTCGCTCTAACTCTGTTCTAGCAGGTAAGGCGATGACAAGACGTGCGGCAGTGCCCAGGGGTTATAACCCATTGCAAAGCGGTCTAGACTGTTACCTATGTTTTACGGAACTGAAGGAACAGTAAGACGCTTGGCACTCGCCACTCTCATTGAGCCTGTAAGACAGCCAAGTGCTTAGAGGCCGATCGTTTATGAAAACACCCACCCAGACCAACGCAATTGACTTCGATACTGCCAAATTGCAACGCCTGGGGTTTGGTCAACCATCTCTCGTACCACGTCGCCCCACCACCCTTGCCCAACTTCGCCAGCAACTGGGCCTGCAATTGCAAACCAGCCTGGAGCCGGAGCGCATCCTCGGGGTGTTCTTCCGTGAGATCCAGCGCCTGGTGCCCTTGGACGCCTTGCAATACCGCCATCAAGCCAGCGATTTGCGCCTGGAGTTCGGCCATCGTGGCCACCATTCTGTGAGTTACAGCCTGAGCCATGAAGGCGAGCACCTGGGCGAGCTGATCTTTCGTCGCAACCAGCGCCTGGCGGAAGAAGAACTCGGCCAACTCGAATCCCTGCTGGCCACCCTGCTCTACCCGATGCGTAACGCCCTGCTCTACCGCGCCGCCACCCGCAGTGCCTTGCGCGACCCGCTGACCGAGACCGGCAACCGCATCGCCATGGACCAAACCCTGCAACGGGAAATCGACATGGCGCGCAGGCACCTCAACCCGCTGTCCTTGCTGATGCTGGACATCGACCACTTCAAGACCATCAACGACACCCACGGCCACGCCACTGGCGATAACGTGCTGCGCGCCGTCGCCGCGGCGATCAAAGGCCAGTTGCGCAATGTGGACATGGTGTTCCGGTTTGGCGGGGAAGAGTTTCTGATCCTACTGTCCAACACGGGTCGCGATGCGGCGGCGATGGTTGGCGAACGCCTGCGCCAGGCGGCACAGACCCAGGATTACTGGGCGGATGACACGCGGATTGAATTGACGGTGAGCCTGGGTTGCTCGACCTTGCTGGCCGCTGAGTCCGCCGAAAGCCTGCTGCGTCGGGCCGACAGCGCCTTGTACGTGGCCAAGCGCGAAGGGCGTAACCGCCTGGCGATGGCGGGGTAAGCCCCCGCCATCACCGTTACATCACGCTTCGCTGACGACCCGCGCCTGGCGCTCGCGCACCACGGCCGGAGCTTTTTCTTTCTCCAGACGCATGCAGCTTTCCAGGAACAGGTACATGTAGTCGTAGCTCTTGCACACGGCTTGGCGCAGCTCCGTCTGCAATTCCTTGGACGGGTTCATCCCGGCCAGGGTGCAGATGATTTCCAGCGCTTCCCATGGGTGCGCATCGTCATACTGGGCGTGCATCTTCAGCCACTTCATCGCACGCTTGCGCTCTTCCTCGGGGAAAGCCGCCGCATAGACGCCGGTCGAACACACCACGGCGGACCATTCCCCGGTAGCCCCTTCGATCGCATAGTTGGTCGCGGCAATGGCCACGATCAGCGAATCGGCGGAGCTGGTGTGCCAGCACCAATGGCTCAGCGCATGCAACTCCGGCGGCACGTTCTGGGCCTGCAGGTCCTCCAGGCTGACCCCGTGGGCACGGGACCAATGCACCCAATAGTCGGCGTGGTTGAGTTCCACACGAATATTGCGCATCAGCCAGCGGCGCGCCATATCCTCCCCAGGATGGCGGGCAAATTTGGTCTTGGTGAGGTTCTGTGCCATGTACAAGGCAAACTGTTCCACCACAGGCCAGCCACCAATCAGGTAATGGCGCATGGTCTTGGCACTGAGCGAGTTGTCGCGCATGCGCTGGTACAGTTCGTGTTCGACAACGCGGCGCTTGCTCTCGCTACAGTCCAGGATCAGTTTCTGAGCCCAGGCCGGATAACTGGAGGCTTCCATAAGCGGGCCGGTTCTGATGAAGGTGTCGATCACTGTTAAGGCTCCTTTTTAAGTGTGATTGTACAGACCAGCAAATGTTTCAGCGGAATGTGCCGGGCGCCTTGAATAACAGAGGCTGCGGCCGCACAGGTCGACACTGCAAGCTATCAAAGGTAAACAATTGCGGTCGTTCAATCAGGTAGCCCTGAGCGTAATCCACACCAATTTCGAGTAATGCCTGTTCGATTTGCGGTGTCTCGACAAATTCAGCAATTGTGCGCTTACCCATGACGTGGCCGATGTGGTTGATCACTTCGACCATCGCGCGGTTAATCGGGTCGTCCAGCATATCCTTTACGAAACTTCCATCGATCTTCAGGAAGTCTACAGGTAAATGTTTGAGATAGGCGAATGAGGACATTCCGGCACAAAAGTCATCCAGCGAGAAATGACAACCTAAGGCTTTGAGTTCATTAATAAAGCGGATCGCACTACCCAAGTTTGCAATAGCACTGGTTTCGGTTATTTCGAAACAGATCATGCCCGGCGGAATAGTGTATGTATGAAACTTCTCACGTAAAAAACCGAGGAAGTCATCATCCCCAATGGTGATGCCTGACAGGTTGATCGCACACATGGCCATGGGAAGACCCGGCCGCTCCTGCATGCACCGGTTGATGATCTTGAACACATTTTCCACCACCCAGCGGTCCAGTGACGTCATCAGACCGTAACGCTCGGCGGCGGGGATAAAGCTGTCGGGCAGGATGATGCGTCCGGCCTCGTCGTGCAGCCGCAGTAGGATCTCAATATGCCCATCGCCACCATTGGTCTGCCCGAGGGGCGAGATTTCCTGGGCGTACAGGCAGAACCGGTTCTCTTCCAACGCCATGTGCAGGCGCTGCACCCAGGCCATTTCGCCAAAGCGCAGCGACAGTTCCGAGTCGTCGGCGTGGTACACCTGCACGCGGTTGCGGCCCTTTTCCTTGGCCATGTAGCACGCCATGTCAGCGGCGCGCAGTGAGGTTTCCAAGGTGGTCGGGGTGTGCCCCAGGTGCACTAGGCCAATGCTGACGGTGGTCATGAACGGCCGGCCCTTCCACACAAAGTGCAGGTTTTGCACGGTGTGGCGCAGGCTCTCGGCAATCTTTTCTGCCACCGCCGCCGGGCAGTTTTCCAGCAGGATGCCGAATTCATCTCCGCCCAACCGCGCCAGGGTGTCGCCTTCGCGCAGGTCCGACTGCAGCAGCGCACAGATATGCCGCAGCAACTCGTCCCCCGCCGCGTGGCCGCAGGTGTCGTTGACCAGCTTGAACTGGTCGAGGTCTAGGAACATCAATGCATGGCGCCCGCCATTCTGCTGGGCGGTGGGATGCAGTACCTGTTCCAGGCGGAATTCGAATTCGCGACGGTTGGCCAGGCCGGTCAGGGCATCGTGGGTCGCCTGCCAGGACAGGTTGGCGATGTATTGCCGCTCCTGGGTCATGTCATGCAACACCAGCACCGCCCCCGTGACCTTGCCGGTGCTGCGGATCGGCGCGCCCACCAGCGTCACCGAGACCGTGCTGCCATCCAGGCGCTGGATGGTTTTGGAATGCTCGCTGCCGCCGCTGAGTTGGCCCTTGACGATATGTTCGATCAGGGTAAAGCCGTCTGGTTGCGCATTGTCATCCAGCAGGTTGAACAGCGCAGCCAGGGGCAGACCTTGAGCCTGGGCCGAATTCCAGTGGGTCAGCGCTTCGGCCGCCGGGTTCATGTAGGTGATGGCGCCGTCGACATCGGTGGTGATCACCCCGTCGCCAATCGACTCCAACGTGATCTGCGCACGCTCTTTCTCTTGTTGCAGGGCGTCGGCAAACGCGTGGCGCTGGGTCAGCAGCTTATGGGTGCGCAACAGTGCCAGCACGATCAGCCCCAGGGCCGTGGCCAGGTTGGTGATCAGCAGCAACCGCAGGATCATCCGCGAGCCTTCGCCCAACGCATCACTGAACGCCTTGGCAGCCGGCGTCACACCTTCGTTGATGCCAACGATATGTGCTTTCCACTGGCGTACGTCGTTGGCGCTGACCTGATCACGGGTGATCGCGCCGTGCATTTCACGGGCGAGGTCATCCAGTTGCATCAGGTAGCCATCGCCCACTGCCCACAACTCGATGGCTTTTTCCAGGTAGCTGAAATGACGAAAGTTGAGGTACAGCCAGATCAGGTTGGACACGTCATCCGGGTGGTTGCCGCCCTTGAGAATACCCAGGCGTGCGGCGCTCAGGTCAGGGGTAGGACGGTCCAGGGCAGTGCGCAGTTCGTGGCCGCCCTGAGGCACGGCAATGGCCTGCTGATATTTGAGGTAAGTGGTTTCGTCGCGGCTATCGGCGTACAGCGTCAAGTAATAGATGGCGTCCTTCTGGCCTTTGGACCACAGGCTTTCACCGGCCACATAGCCACGCACTGCCGAAAGCACGTAGAGACTGACGCAGCCCAACAATGCCTGGAACAGTACAACGGCGATAAAGGGCCAGACGATGCCCAACAGTTTTGGCGTTCCGAGAGTCCGCTTTTGCTTCATGAAGTCCCTTGCACATGCACTGCTGGATACGCACGCGAATATCCGCTTCCGATAGCTCAGCCCAGGCTAAATCAACGCACTTGTTGCAAGTGTCCATAGAGTTTGGCGTACAAGCCGCCATCGGCAATCAATTGCTGATGATCACCGTCCTCGGCAATATGACCGCCGTCGAACACCAATACTCGATCTGCCTGCTTAACCGCCGACAGGCGGTGGGCAATGATCAGTGTAGTACGCCCGCTCAGGAAGCGTGCGAGCGCCTGATGCAGGTTGTACTCGGTGGCGGCGTCCAAGGCGGAAGTCGCTTCGTCGAGGATCACGACCTTCGGCTCGGCCAACACCATCCGCGCAATCGCCAGGCGCTGACGCTGCCCGCCGGAAAACCGCACGCCGGAACGCCCCACCACACTGTCCAAGCCCAAGGGCAGTGACTTGACGGTAGCATCCAGTTGGGCGATTTCCAGTGCCTGCCAGCACGCCTGGTCACTGCGCTCACGGCCCATGGTCAGGTTGGCGCGCACGGTGTCATTGAACAATGCAGGGTGTTGCAGCACCACGGCGACATTTTCGCGAATCGTCTCCAGGCCGATTTCCTGCTGGGTGGCACCACCAAAACGGATGGTCCCGGCCTGGGGCGTGTAGAGGCCGAGCAAGAGTTGCACCAAGGTACTTTTGCCACCACCGCTGGCGCCGACGATTGCCACCTTCTCGCCGGGGGCGATGGCCAGGTTCAACTGGTCAAGCACCAGGTCTTCGCCATAACCGAAATTGAGTCCACGCACTTCGATGCCGACGGTCTCACGCCCAACGAATGGGTCTTCGCCCCCGGCGTATTGCGGCTCATCAGCACGCGCCAGCAACTCATTGATCCGCGTCAGCGCCCCGCCCGCCGCGTAGTACGCGTATTGCAGATTCAGCAACTGTTCCACCGGGCCAATCATGAACCACAGGTAACTGAACACCGCGAGCATCTGGCCGATGGACAGGTCGGAGAACAGCACGGTGAGCATGGCCGCTGCGCGAAAGATGTCGATGCCGAACTGGAACAGCAAACCACTGGCGCGGCTGGAGGCGTCGGTTTTCCACTGGGAATGGATCGCGTAGTCGCGCACTTCCTGGGCACGCTGGCCCAGACGCCCCAGGAAGAACCCCTGGCGATTGCCAGCGCGGACTTCCTGGATCGCGTCCAGGGTTTCAGTCAGGGCCTGGGTAAAACGTGAAGTGCTGTCGTTTTCCAGCTTCTTCAGGTGTTTGACGCGCTTGCCCAACTGCACCGTGGCATAGATCACCAGCGGATTGAACAGCAGGATCAGCAGCGCCAGTTGCCAATGCATCCACACCAGGATCGCCGAAGTGCCCACCAGCGTGAGCATGGCCACCAGGAACCGGCTCAGTGTTTCGCCGACGAATTTGTCCAGCGTGTCGAGGTCGGTGACCAGGTGCGTGGTGACCGTGCCGCTGCCCAGGCTTTCATACTCGCCCAGGGAAATACGCTTGAGCCGCTCGATCAGGCGCACGCGGATGCGGTACACGATGTCCTTGGCCAGCCGCGCAAACAGCCGCGCCTGCACCACGTTGAACACCAATGCGCCGCAGCGCAGGAACAGGGTCACCAGCAGCATCAGCCCGATATAACCGGCCGCTTTCTGCCAGCCCAGCGGCAGCGCGTGGTTCATCACGTTGAGGGCTGCGTCGCCGTGGCCCAGCAGTACTTCATCCACCAGCAGGGGCAACAGCAAGGGGATCGGTACGCTGCACAGGGTCGCCAGCACGGCGACGCCGTTGGCGATCCACAGGGATTTCTTGTGACGCAGGGCCAGGCGGCGAATTTCCGCCCAGGTCAGGCGATCGGTGCGCTGGGCGGGTTCATGCACAGGTGGCTCGCTCCAGCCATCGGCCCAGCAAAGGCGACAGCTCGGACAGCGGCTGGTAACCGTTGGTCAGCAAGGCCAGTTGACCATTACGCTCGGCCAGCAGCGTCGGGAAACCGGCGATGCCCAGGTCCTGCACCCAGGTGAAATCGGCCGCCGTGGCCGCATGCTGCTCGGCGCGGTCGAATTCGCCGGCGAACTCGATACGCGGGATCCCCGCCTGCTCGGCGAGTTCCACCAACACGCTGGCGAGGGTCACGTCGCGGCCTTCGACATAGAACGCACGCTGGATCAGCCCCAGCAGCTTCCAGGCGCAATCCGGCGCCAGGCTGCGGGCGGTGACAATTGCCCGGCACGCCGGCTCCGTGTCATACACAAAACCGTCGGGCAACGCGCCTTCACGTTTGAACGGCTGGCCGGTAGCGTCAGTGACCGCCTGCCAATGCTCCAGAATGTAGCGCCGGGTGGTCGGCTCCAGTGCCGCGCCACTGCCGGTACGCAAGCCGCCCACCACCAGGTGCAGCTCCACACCGGCCGCCTGGGCCTGCTCCACCAACGCTTTGGCCACCGGGGCAAAGCCCCAGCACCAGGAACACATCGGGTCCATTACATAGAGCAGGCGCGCGGACATGGCTCAGGCCTCGGAAGGAGTTTGCTTGTAGTTGAAGCCAATCGGGTGCGGCAGGTTGCGGGCCTTGGCCAGCTCGATCTGCTTCTGCCGGTCGATCGCACTGCGACGGGTCTTCTCCGGCAGCTTATCCCAGCAATGCGGGCAACTGATGCCCGCCACATAATGCTCGGAGGCGCGGTCGTCGACACTGACGGGTGTGCGGCAGGCATGACATTGATCGTAGTCGCCTTCGCTCAAGTCGTGGCGCACGGTCACGCGATTATCGAAAACAAAGCAGTCGCCCTGCCACTTGGTTTCTTCCTGCGGCACCTCTTCGAGGTACTTCAGGATGCCACCCTTGAGGTGATAGACCTCGTCGAAGCCTTCGCTGAGCATGTAGCTCGACGCTTTCTCGCAGCGAATGCCGCCGGTGCAGAACATGGCGACTTTCTTGTGCTTGGCCGGATCGAAGTTGGCTTTGATGTAGTCGGGAAATTCGCGAAAACTGGTGGTTTTCGGATCGATCGCGCCTTCAAAGGTGCCGATGGACACTTCGTAGTCGTTACGGGTGTCGATCAACAGCACCTCTGGGTCGCTGATCAGCGCGTTCCAGTCCTTCGGGTCGACATAGGTACCGACTTTCTTGTTCGGATCGACGCCTTCGACGCCCAGGGTCACGATCTCTTTCTTGAGCTTGACCTTGGTGCGGTAGAACGGCTGGTCGTCGCAGTAGGACTCTTTGTGGTCGATGTCGACCATGCGCGGGTCGTTCTTCAGCCAGGCCATCAGGCCGTCAATGCCTTCGCGGCTGCCGGAAACGGTGCCGTTGATGCCTTCTTCGGCGATCAGCAAGGTGCCTTTGATGCCGTTGTCGACCATCGCCTGCAGCAGTGGCTCGCGCAGGGCGACGTAATCTTCGAGGGTGACGAACTTATACAGTGCCGCCACGACAATCGGTTGAGTCATGGGTGTTCTCTCCAGGTGGCTACCCTCGTAAGGGGTGAACCGGATGCTAAAAACGCGAACCACGTCGCGCGGCGCGCATTCTAGCAAAACCGCGACGCCACCGCATCGACACTCCGTTAACGATATTTCCCTGACACGCTCACGCCTTTGGCTGACCTCGGCCCGAGCCACCTGCGTGATAGCGTCTTGCGTCGCCCAGTGGATCCACCTTTGGGCTCACAGGAAGATCGATGACATGGACACCTTAAACCGTTCGTTATTGGCCAGGCTGGTGGAACAGCCCGTTACTCCAAGTGTTGGGAAGGTCGACTTCACCACTGCCATGGATCTGCTCCGCTTCACCAGCGTCTTCGACATCGTCGAGCTGCCCGAGGCCGAGTTCATCCGTCGACTGGCCCAGTACAATGATGACGACGGCGCCCAGGCTTATAAAAACGCATGCTCCTACACCACTCAGTTGCAATGGCTGTACGACCAACAACCATTGAACACCCCTCATGCCCGTAGCAAACGCGACCTTGAGCCGAGCGCGCCCAGCCTGCTCAATGAGGACTGGGGCAATGCCTGCCACCCCGATGCCATCGCCGCTATCGATTCGCCTGTCGCCTACCTGCGAGCACTGTTTCTTTTTGCAACTCAGCTTGAAAAAAACGGCAAGGGAACGAAAACCAAAATCCTCTTGAGCCAACGGCGCCCAGAGCTGAAAAATTTACCGATTGACCACGACACGACCTTTGCCCAGCGCCCGCTGCTGACGCTGATCGATGACATGTTGCGCAAACAGATCAAACTCCATCACCCGCAGGAGAAGGTGCGCGCGCTGCTCAGCAAGCAACGCTACCCCTTGACACTGCCTTACCACCATCATCACCTTCAATGCCGCCTGGGACTGTCGGGAACCCAGCACGCCTTGGGTGAATTGAATTATCGAATCAGCAAGCGGCTGCCGTTTGACGATGCCGGCAGCACACGGTATGGCACGGTCAAAGCGCGCAACAATGACGTGCAATGCCTGCTAAGCGAACTGAATCCCCAACAGCAAGAACTGTTGACGCAGCCACACGTCACGGGAAGCACTCTGTTTGAAACCTACTTTGGCAGACCCAGTGCACCGGAAAACCTTGACGACTTTCTGAAATGTACGGCGCTGGACACTACCCAGTTACAAGCCCTCCTGGCGCAAAACAGTTTCGCCGCCCATGCCTCCCTCTCGGCGTCTAAACAGTTGCTGACCTATGGTGCCCGCTATGTCAATGGCACAGACCGCCTGCCCAAGCTAGAGGTTGGCCAATCCGCCGACGGGAAAACAGCGACACTACTCAATACCAGCCTCGATCGGTTCGACCGTCTGCATCGGATGATCCGCCTGCAAAAGTGGATCGATCTGCCATTCGCCGAACTCGATACGCTGATCGTCAGCACCATGATGCTTGAGGGCACAGCCAACGCCGATCTTCAGATAAGCCACACCACCCTGCGCGCACTGGGGGTCTACCGCTATCTTCGTGGGCGCTACAGGCTCAAGCCGCTGGAATTTTCGGCGTGGCTGGATCGCCTACCCGTGCAGGCCAGCGCCAACGAGCCCGCCTTATTCGATCAGGTGTTCAATCGCACACTATTGTCCGGGCGACCGCTACCGCTGGACGACCAAACCTTCGATTCGCATACCCGCCAGCAGCTTTGCGCCGCGTTGGCGTTGAGTGATACACCGGACTCGCTGCAACTGCTGACAGACGCGTTCCCCAACCCTCTCCACAGGAACCTGGTCACGTACTCCGGGATCTATCGGCTGGCACGCATTGCCCAGGTTTTCGGCCTTTCTGTCTTGCACTGCAAACAACTGGCCGACCTGCTCGGCCCGTCCACCTGGAGCAAGCTGGCCAACCCCACATTAAGCACCGAGATGGACTTTCTCGATGTGCTCATGCGATTGGACTGGGCCGTCACCTGGCTCAGGGACAATGACACCAGCGTAACGCAGTTGCGCCAGCGATTGCTGCTGGAGCCCGCCGCTGATAACTCGGCGCTCAAGCGCTGGGTCGATTTACTCCCAAAGGGGCTTGAGGCGTGCATCCAAGAGTTTTTGGAAAACCCGGCGCCGGCCCTCTACAGCAATGAGCTTAAGCGCTACTACAGGCTACATTTCAAAAAAACGGACACTGAGCCCACCCACCTGATCCTGCTGGCGCCGGATATCACCACGCTGTTGCCGTTGCCGGTTAACAGCACGTCACTGCGTCAATTACTGATCAACCCCCATTGGCTGGACAGCGAAAAATCCCCCACAGAACTGGTCGAGCTGAGCCTTGGCACGCTCTATCTATTGCAGCGTTTCAGAGACTGCTGCGAGAGGTATGGCCTGGCACAGGACAGCCTATTGGAGTATTTCGAGAGCGCCAACAGCATCGGGTCTCAACCCCTCGATACCCGGCTAAGTCAATGGTTGGGGTGGGACGAAAAAGAACTGCGGGCGCTCACTGAGACCTTGCCCACACACAGGGTCAAGTCCATGGACCAGTTGGACTGGATCATGCGCTGCCGGCAAGCCTGCACCATCACCCGCCTCTCCAGCCAAATGCTGCTCGACGCCAGCGAGCTGGATACCGCCAGCGACTTCAATAAATGGAAGCTCGTGGGCGAAGCCATCATCGCCGCACGTCAGTAAAGGCTTTCTCTCAACCAGCAGACTCAAGGAATGATCATGTCTGAGACCCTCGACCAGCACCTCAGTGAAGCCTGGCGTGACGCCATGCTCGCCTACTATCTGGCCCATTGCATCGACACCGAGCTTAAAGACTCGCTGCGCACCCCCAACGACCTGTACGACTACTGGCTATTGGACGTTCAGATCAGCCAGGCGGTACCGACCAGCCCGGTCGCCAGTGCGATCACCAGCCTGCAGCACTACATCAACCGGATTCACTCGGGCCTCGAACCGGGTTATGAGACCCAGGGCATGTCGCCCCACGAGAGCCTGGCCTGGCAGAAGTCCCTGCACACGTACCCCCTGTGGAGCGCCAGCCAGCAACTGCGCTATCACCCGCATAACTTTCTCGACCCCACACTGCGTGAGGACAAGAGCGAGAGCTTCCAGCAACTGGAAAACGACCTCAACCAACATCGAATTCAACCCAACACTGTGCAGAACGCCATACAAGGCTATTTGTCACGGTTCGAAGGGATCGCCAGTATTCATACGCTCAATGGCTACATTGACGGCAATGTCGCGCAGTTGGATACCAGCACCTATTACTTCGTCGGCAAGTCCGCCACCGACAACCTCTATTATTGGCGTTCACTGGACCTGTCCAAACGCTCCACCGGCAAGCCTGACGCGCCTGCGCCTCTGGCCTGGACAGACTGGGAACCCGTCAACCTGACGTTTTCCGCCGATACACCCGATCACAGTATTCGCCCGGTCCTGTTCAATCATCGGCTGTTTATTGTTTGGGCCGAGAGCATCAAGCCTGCGCCCTACCAATCCTTCAAGGCACAGGGAAACGGCAATGGCGACTACGAGGACAACGGCGACGACGAAAAACAACGCCAGACTGAGTGGCTGAACAGCCGGTTCGTGAAGTTTCGCCTGTGTTTTTCCTATAAAAAACTGGATGGCACCTGGAGCCTTCCGCACACAGGCCTGGAAGAGCACTGCGTTACGCGGGGCATCAACGCACTCACGTCGGCGCAACTTATCAGCATCACGCAGACCGTTGCCGTGGTTGATAGCCGCGCCCCTCACACCCTGTTCCTGGGAATAAGGGCCAACACCCTGAATCATGGCAGCGACCAAATGGGCGATTTTTTCCAGGCCATCCGCGTCGATCAGTCACTGGGTATAAAAATCGTCGCTTCTGCGGGCAGCCCTGGCCGATACAAGATCGTGCCGGGCTCAGACGTCGCTCAGGAAACCATCAGGTTGCTGGAAGCCTATGAGGCTACAAAGAACACGCCACTGCAGACCGCGTTGTTGGGTGGCGCCGACCCGGGCAACGTATTTTCCAGCGTGTTACTCCCTCCGTTTGCCCACCAATACTTCCGCCTGTTTTTCGATATAAACAAGGACAACTTACAGTTCAAGACACGCGTAGCGCTGGAGCAGGACAAAAGAACCGTAACCTTAGCGGCTCAAGCACTCGAGATCGAACACCAGAAGACGTGGGACTTTGAATTCAGAAGCAAGGATATAGAGGCTGCCGATACCGCCACCACAAGCTTTGATCCGGTCACCAAAGAGTTCGTCTTCACCTCGAAAACCATTCAGCCCTTTCTGCAGACTTACAGCATCACCCTTGCATCCCAGTACTCCGCGTTCAGCATTACCCTGGTCACCAAATCTGCGTTGCATGACCCGACCTCATTCGAAGTTGAACTCATGAGCGGCTCGAACATCAGGATCGACTGCGCGATACACCCCGTCGGAAGCGCCACCTACCACTCGATGTTCTTTAAAAACCCCAGGACCGGAAAAAGCTTTTCCAACGCCATCTATGACAAAAACTCCATATTGTTGAACCTTGTGGGGCAGATGAACACGATGCCGGACATGAGACCGGGACAACAAAATCAAGTTAAGCCCGTCACTGAATACTCCCTGGCCGGGAAGTTTCTCAACAAAAATGCATTCCTCCACTTATATACCCATCATCAGGATCCCTTCCTGGCGATACTCGACCGCTACAGCGGCTACGCCCTGCCAGGTGATGAGGCCGCCAACAAAAAACTGCACTTCATGAATGACCTGAGGCTTGAGTCCGTCAACACTTCCATGCCCAAGGTGCGTTTTTACAAGCACGTCATCATGCAGTCCAAACTGGAAGACGTACCCACCCCGCAAGCCATCAATAACAACACCGCCCGAATCCTTAACTTTACGGACGTCGAACACGAAAGCCTGGCGGGCGCGTTCCCAGAATTAGCAACCGGGCATCTGGCGAGTACACGGATAACGTTATCCGATGAGCAAACCGCATCAGCCATCACGGTGATCCATGGCGTCATCACACTGGAGAGTCAAGAGAATGAGGTGAAAGTCCTCGGCTATGCGCTCAAGGCTGTCAAATGCACCCTCGACACATCCCTTACCGTCGACGAGCCTGCCCATTCCCCCCGCATCATGCGCCAGCAGCAAACAACCGGAGAGACGGTCGAATCCATTGATTTTTCCACAAGCTTCGTCCGGAAGATCCCGGCAATCCGACTCAATACCAGCGTTGCGAGTCAATTGATCCAGACTGCCTTGCTCAGCTTCGACCCCTTATTTTTACGGTCCCCTGAGGATTGGACGGAACCGGCATTGACGGCTGACGCCTCACGCGTGCCCCTGGACTTCCAGGGTGCGCACGGCAAAAGTTTGCGGGAGCTGTTCATCTATTTGCCTTGGACCCTCGCACATTGCTTCAACCAGCAGCAGCAATACGCTCAGGCTGAAACCTGGTTGCACTACTTGTTCGACCCTCGCCGAACAGACGCCGGGGCGCTGAGTGTGTTGCTCAGCAAAACCGTTGAGCTGAGCTACGCCTGCCAACACCCCCAGAGCCCGCATTACCTGGCTCTCAGTTTTCCGACCTACCTTCGCAAGGCGTTGTACCTCCTCAATGTGGATATTCTGATCAACCGGGGCGATGCGGCCTATCGCCAGGTAAGCCCCGACAGCCTGGCCGAAGCCAAACTCTGGTACATCCAGGCGCAGAACCTGCTCGGCCTGCGCCCGACAATCACACGTGCCGATGCCTGGACCTCGCGCACATTGCGCACACTGGCGCAAGCGGACTCTCCGGCAGTACGCCAGTTGGAACAACAGCCCGAATACACCGCGCTACTGTCCCGGCAATGTGAAACCACCGGGCAACGTACCTGGCTCACGGACAGCCCCTACTTTTACCGCCCGTTGAACACGCAACTGGTCACACGCTGGGACACATTGGAAAGTCGCCTGCATGGGCTGCGCCATCATCTGGACATTGCCGGCAAGCCGTTGCGCCAAACCCTCTTTGCGACCCCCTTGCCCCCCGCGGCCCTGCTGACGCGAAACGCACAGAGCGCCACGGGTGGCGCCAGTGCCCTGTCACCGGTCCGGCCTGAAGTGGGTCACTACCGGTTCCAGGTCATGCAGGGGCATGCCTTGAGCGCAGTCGACAGCCTGGCGCAGTTCGGCACCACGCTACTCACGCTGATCGAGCGCAAGGAACAGGCGCACTACCTTGAGGTGCAGCAACAGAACGCCTGGCAACTCGCCGAGCTGGTGTTGACCCAGCAAACCCAGGCCCTGGCCATCGACGAAAAAAACAAAGACGCACTACGTCGCAGCCGCGCAATCGTCCACGGGCGACTGGACTTCCTGGCGCACCAGCTCAGCGAAGGCATCAGCACCGGTGAAATGTCGGCCGGCCAACACTATCTGGAGAGCGCCGCCTGGGAGAGAAAAGTCGCGATTGCCGGCATGGGCGCCGGTGCCGCCATGCTCGCGCCCAATATCTTCGGTACGTCGTTCGGGGGGATGCGTTTTGAGGGCGCGTTCCAAGCCTACCAGGCCTTCGCCCAGGGCGAGGCCAACACCGCCCGCGCCAACGGTAACGAGCTGGAACGCACCGAGCAATTCAATCGTCGTGCCCAGGAATGGGCCTACGCCGAACAACAGGCCCGCCTGGAATTGGCCCAGATCGACGCCCTGCTGCTGGTGCATGCCGAGCAGGAAAAAGCCACTCGCCTGCAACTGCGCAGCGCCCACAGCGCATTGGCCCAGGCCAAGTCAGCCTACGAACTCCTCGGCATGCGCTTTACAGGGGCACAGCTTTATCAATGGCTCACTGCGCAACTGAGCACGTTCTATTACGCACTGTATGACAGCGTCCACTCCCTGTGCCTGGCCGCTGAAGCCTGCTGGCAGTATGAGACCGCCGAGAGCCGGCAGTTCTTTCAAGGTGAAGCCTGGCACCACGCCTCCCGAGGACTGTTGAGTGCTGAAAACTTGAAACTGAACCTGGTAAAAATGAACACTGCATACCTGCAGCACACGCCACGCGAGCTGGAAATCAGCAAAACCGTGTCACTGCGCCATCGCTTGATCGAGTGCTCGGTCGTAACCAAAGGGCAGGCGTCTCAAGCCGCCAAAACCTGGACCGAGCACAAGGCGGGGCTAGTAAGCGGCGGCACGATTGGTTTTTCCCTGACCCAGGCGTTACTGGATGAGGACTATCCTGGACACACCCTGCGACGGATCAAGCACGTCAGCGTCTCACTTCCCGCCACGCTGGGGCCTTATGAAGACATCAAGGCGACATTGACCCAAACCAGTAATAAAATTCAGATGCCTGATGGCATCACCAAAAACGACTTCAGGGCACACCAGCAAATCGCCTTGTCACGCGGGCTGGATGATAACGGCCTGTTTACCCTCAGCTTCGACAACGATCCACGTTACCTGCCATTTGAATACACCGGGGTCATCTCCAACTGGATCCTGGAGTTCCCCAATCCTGCCCGGCAAAAAGCCGTCCTTGAATCAATCAACGACATTGTCATTCACCTGCGCTACACCGCCAGGGTGCCGGCTGCCAACGGGAGCCGGGCATGAACGACGATACACTCAACCTGCAGGTCAATACCCCGGCCCTGCCCAAAGGCGGCGGTGCCATTCAAGGCACCGGCAAAGGCTGGGGCGATGTCGGCGCCAGCGGCATGGCCACCTTTGAGATTCCCTTGCCGGTTTCTCCCGCACGCAGCTATGCGCCAGCCCTGTCGCTGACCTACCACAGCGGCGCCGGTAACGGTCCCTTCGGATTGGGTTGGAGCGTGCCCCTGCCTGCCGTCAGCCGGCGTACTTCCCATGGCGTGCCGGCCTACACGGAGCACGACGTAATAGTGGGCCTCGACGCGCAAATATGGCTACCCGAGCGCGACGCCGAAGGGGCAATCGTCAGCCGTCGCCAGACCGCGTTCAATGATTTGCCACTGACCATCGCCTACACGGTCACGCGGTACTTTCCCAGGCTCGAGAGCCGCTTCGACCGTATCGAGCACTGGCATAGTGCAACCGATCCAGCAGGCTTCTGGTTGATACAAAGTGCCGATGGCAGTCAGCACTTTTACGGGAAGACCCCATTGGCCCGGATTGCCGATCCGGACCGCCCGCACCACGTGGCGCAATGGTTGTTGCAGGAAAGCCTGAATGCCCACGGCGAGCACATTTATTATCACTACAAACAAGAAACCGACCCCTCGCGCTACCCGAGGGACTGTCGAGCCCAGCATTACCTGGAGCGCGTCTGCTACGGCAACTTCATCGCCAAGGAGCAGGAACAGCTCTACCTCTGGCAGACCGACGATAAGCCGGACATGGGTTGGCACTTTCAGTTGCTCTTTGACTATGGCGAACGTGACCTTGAACTGGATAAGCGGCCGACGTACCAGGCCACGCGGGAATGGCCGGCACGACCCGATCCCTGCTCGGATTTTTCGTTCGGCTTCGAGTTACGCACCCTGCGCTGTTGCAACCAGATGCTGATGTTTCACCACTTCCCCAAGGAAGCGCAAATGGGCGCCGACCCGGTGCTGGTCAACCGTCTGCTGCTGGAATACCGCGCACCCAGCCATGTCAGCCTGTTGATGGGAGTGCATGAGCAGGCGTTCGACAGCGCGGGCAATAGCGTGAGCCGCCCGCCGCTGGAGTGTTTTTACCATTCGAGCCAGCTCAAGGTGGACAAGAGCGGCTATCAGCCCTTCAGTTCGCTGCGCGGTCTGCATGACAGCGATCGTTATCAACTGGTCGATCTGTATGGCGAAGGCCTACCGGGTGTGTTGTATCGCGCTGACAAGAGTTGGTACTACCGTGAACCCCTCCGGCCGCAGCATACGAAAACCGGCGACGAGGTGATTTACGGCGAGGCCCGGGAATTGGCGCGGGTACCGGTCGCCGACAGCGCCCGGCCCATTCACCAGGCGCTGGCGGATGTGGACGGCGATGGCCGCCTGGACTGGCTGGTTGCCCACCCGGGAATGAGCGGCTTTTTCAGCCTGGACGAACAGCGCAACTGGTCAACCTTCACGCCGTTCGATGCGTTCCCGTCGGAGTTTTTCCATCCCCAGGGAGTACTCGCCGACTTGATGGGGACGGGACATCCCGACATTGCCATGATCGGCCCCCGTAGCGTGCGCCTGTATGCCAATCGCCAAAAAAAAGGCTTTGAACCCGCCATTGAGGTGTCTCATACGCTCGACGATACCCTGCCGATCATTTCTGCCTCGCCCAACGAACTGGTGGCCTTCAGCGATGTGCTTGCCACGGGCCAGCAGCATCTGGTGCGTATACGTCATAACGAAGTGAAATGTTGGCCAAACCTGGGTCGAGGACGTTTTGCCCAAGGGTTTGTGTTGGCCACGCTGCCGTTCCGTTATGAAATGTTCAAGGCAACCCATGTATTGCTGGTCGACCTGAATGGAGGTGGCGCTACGGACTTGCTGTATTTGAGCGCCGACCACCTGAGTATTTTCCTCAATAAAGGCGGCAACGGCTTCGAGGTACAGCCGATCAAAATCCCATGGCCCGAGGGCGTGCGGTATGACGACCACTGTCAGGTCAACGTCGTCGACGTGACCGGCCTGGGCTGCCCTAGCCTGATCCTGACCGCCGCCCACCAGACCCCCATGCACTGGCGCTACGACTTTTTTACCCGAAAGCCCTGGCTGCTCCTGCACACCGACAACAACATGGGGGCTCAGGCCTCGATCAAGTATCGCAGCAGTGCCCAGGAATGGCTGGATGAAAAACGTGAGCGCCCCGCCGACGGCCAGCCTGCTCTCTGCCAATTACCCTTTGCGCTGCTGCTGGTCAGCCAACACACCCAGCGAGACGAAATTACCGGCAACCAACTGACCCAACGCTGGCGCTATCGCCAGGCGTATTACGACCGCACGGACCGCGAATTTCGTGGCTTCGGGCTTGTGCTGCAAACCGACACCGAAAGCAGCACAGACACACAACACCTCCAGGGTTTCAGCGCACCCGTGCGCACCAAAACCTGGTTTCATACCGGGCAATCCATCGACATGCCCACCCTCGGCCATAGCACTCACGACCCACAGGCCAAGGCCATGGGACGCACGCTGGTCAGCCGATACAAGGCGACGTCCGGGGCGCAGCCGCTGGATCATCACGACGACTTGATCAGCGATCCTGCGCCGTCGCTGGCACGCGAAGTGGCGCGCGCACTCAGCGGCAGCGTGCTACGGGTAGAGGTGACAGCGGCGGACCCGGCGCAAGACGCAGTGCCCTATACCGTCACGCAACAGCGTTATCTGATCCGTGAACTGGCGCCGAACAGCGCCCATACACCCTACGCCCGGCTACTGCCATTAGCCCTGGAGTCGATCAGCTATCAATATGAAGGGGTGGAAGATGATCCCGTGTGCCAGCACCAGATCAACCTGCGCTGGGATGCCTATGGTTACCTGGTGCACGGCGTCACCCTGCACTATGCCCGCCGTACAAACGCTGACAGCTCACCGCCCACCGTGTTGGTCGACGAGCATCACAAGCGCTGGTGGCACGATACCCATGACAGCGCGCAACAGTTCTATTACCTGAGCGAAACGCTGGCACAGCACATTCATTTGGACGACGCACCGCACTGGCGCCTGGCCTTGCCCTACCGCCAACGACACAACGCCCTGGTGCTGGGCAAGGCCCCAGCGGCTGGCGGGTTAGACCTCAAGCGTATCGCCTATGAGGCGTTCATCGACAACCTCGACGGTCCATTGGCCGCAGGTGCCAAGCGTGAGCTGAGCAGCTTGTCGGTGCAACGCTATCGGCAAGCCGGTGGCCTCGGTAAAACCCTGGAGCCGGGCCTCGCCACTGTCCAGGCCTTGACCGATTACCTGGAAAGCGCAGAGCTGGATGACCAGGCCCTAAATGTCTACAAGGACATACCGGCGATGCCCAACCAACCTGCGGTGGACCTGGTGCAAAAGCTCAGCGACAGCGGCTATCACCCCATGGAGCTGTTTTTTCTCTTCCCCGGCGAGGTGCCGCCCAAGGAAAATCGCCTGTGGTCGATTCGCCGGCACTTTCCCCGCTATGGCAAGGCCACCCAGTTTTATCGGATAAGGGCGCTGCGGGCCACCGAGGCCCACGGTGAAACAACGCTCAAACATGACCCCTACATGTTGCAAACTGTGCGTGTAAAAATGCCCGACGGTTGTGTGACCAAAGCCGAATACGACTATCGATTGCTGCTGCCGACAAAAATTGTCGACCCCAATGGCAATATTCAAGAAGCGCTGTATGACGGTTTCGGGCAAATGCTCGTCAACACCTTTCGCGGTCGCGAGCAAAGCCTCAACGTGGGTTTCGACGCCTTGGAGCGCTACCGCCCGCTCAAGGATGTAACGCCCGGGTTTGCCATAGAACACGCGCAAAGCGTGTTGCAGAGCATGGCCCGCCTACACTGCTACGCCCCATTCAGTTGGATGGGCGCGGTCGACTTGGCCCTGGTCAAGCCAGAGTGGGTCGCCAAAGCCTACCTGCTCCCCAGCGGGCATATCCGCGCGGGCGCGAGGGCACGTCTGGGCGCACGAGCGCGCCAGGGTAGCGGTCGCCAGGGGCTCAGCGACAGCGACAAACAACTCAAGGCGTTGATCGACAACGCCCGTCGGACCCCGGTGCATGGGCTCATGTTGCAGGCCGACCGCTACCCGGACGATGCCGCCCAACAGATCCGCATGACCTTGACCTGTTGGGATGGTTTTGGTCGTACCTTGCAGACCAAGCAAAAGACTGAGTCAGGCCTGGCCAATGCGGTCGACGACAAGGGCAACCTGCTGGTCGATGAGGTGCCCGATAAGGCACCCGGCACCTTGAAAAAACAGCTGCGCCAAGTGCAAGCCGACCCCCGCTGGCGCGTCAGTGAGCGTGTCGAATACAACAACAAGGGCCTGGTCATTCGCGTCTACCGCCCCTACTTCGCCGACAAGCACGCCTACGTCAACGATCAATCCATGCGCGAACTGGGCCACTGCGACCGACAGTTCTATGACCCCCTCGGACGCCCGACACAGACACTGACCGCAGGAGGATTCATGCGGCGTACCACCTATTGGGCCTGGTACACCGTCAACGAGGATGAAAACGACACGGAGGGAGTACTCCAGGTAACCCCATTGACTGAACAGTAAAGCCTGGGCCAGCGTGGCCACCTCACCATTGCAAGGCGGCCACGCTGAACCGTTCAGTCAGTGCGTCGCCCGTATTGAACCCCTGGAGCGGGATAGTGAGCTGACCGGTTTGTAGCGACGCCAAAGGGAAGGGTCGGACCGCCAAGGGGCGTCAACCTGTTGTTTCTGATGATAGAACGTCACATGGCCTGGCACGCGCGATCGATGTCGATAAAGCCAGCGCAGCTCCGAACCCGCGAAAGAGGTCTCGGTCTTATTGATCACGTTGGCCATATCCAGATGATCAAGCGCAAAATGCACATGGCGAATACTCTGAGGGTCCGTCAGCGTTTTCAACGCTGACTTACTGGCGCGACTGACCAGCTTGCCCTCGAACGTACGCAAGCTCATGCCATGGTCTAAAAGGGTTTTCTCGAACGAATAGGTACCAGAAGAATAGTCACTCACGAATTTCTTCGCGAACGCTCGGTTGGCGGCGGTCGACGTACAGCCCGCATACTTCGACTTAATGGCGTCATAGAACTGCTGCGCGATCGGTGCGCCATGCACCTGGAGCTGTTGTTCAAACTCATCGTCGGTGAGCCTGCCCTTCCCGTACTCAACGTACACAGGGATGAGTTCCTTTTTCAACCTTGCCATCGCCGCGCCCATCTCTTCAGCCCCGAAATAGGTGACCATTGCGTCCCCACGTGCCGTCAGCTTTGACCAAAAGCTGCGGTAGCTTGTCACGGTACTGCCCTTACCGAAAATGATGTCGCCTCGACTGGGTTGAAATTGCTCGCCAAACGACGCTTGCGTGCCATCGGCATCCGTGAATCGCAGGGGGTTGCCCAACGTCATGGCGTACAGATTCAGACCGTCCACATCACCCAAAGGGTCCGGGCTGATCCATCGTTGCAACCACGGCGCGTAATACCGCGATCCGTAGTAATACAGCCCTGTCGCGTCGCGCTCCTTACCCGCGTAGCGGCGAACCTGATAGGTAGCCCTCTGCGTACCGTTGGTAGCCCACCACGCCGTTGCGCCATAAGGATAATAATGTTCCTGGCTCAACAACTGCGCTTGCCCGTCCAGCTCCAGTAAATGGCTATTGAGGTGATCAAGGATACTGAACTGCAGCTGTTCTTCACTCATATCACTGGGGCCACCGGCCTCCCACTGCAACACCGTGGCCCGGCCGCCGCCCGTATCAATGTCCAGCACACTCAAGCGCTTGCCAGGTTGTCCATGCAGGTGCAAACCCGGCAAGTAACACGTGATATGTGTATGGGGTTTGCCAGCGACCTGCTGGCTTCTGATCTTGGCTGCCCGCTGGCCTTGGCCATCGTAGAGGTAACGTTCCACATCAGGATCACCCTGCGCGCGCCGCACCTGCGTCGCGTGGGTGAGTTGATTACTTACGTTCCAGCCTAACTGCTGGCCGCTGCCGAGTATTTGTTGGTTGCCGTTGGCATCAAACATCGTTGCCCATGGTTGCGGCGCTCCATCAGTGACCGACAAGGCGCGATTGCTGCCCACCGCTACATTCATGTCCCGGGTATAACCTGCTCCACTGCTCGGCACATGGCGAAGACGTGTCAAGTTGCCATTCTCATCGTAAGTGTAATGCTGGGTGTAATTGCGCCAGAGTCCGGGGGCGGTTGCACCGAACGTCACCCGCTCCGCAGTTGCCTGACCACCTCTGTTGCCGGCATTTTCCCGACCGCTGGCCTGGGTTAACTGGTACAAACTGTCGTACTGGTAACGACTGACCGCATCAATGCGAGCATTGCTGTGCCATTTAGTCGGCTGGGCCTGGTCGCTGAGGCTGAGGATGTTACCTACCGGATCGTACTCGTACACAAGGTCCTGTAGAGGCTTGGCGGCCTCGCCCTTGCGATACACCGTCAGCTGCAACAAACGATTATCTTCGGCGGCGTATTTCGCCCTCTTGGTGACGTCATTGCCCATCCGTTCGGACTCCACCAGACCGCTGGCGTTGTACACACGCTGGTTCATCAACACTTGGCGCGTGCCCCCGCGCAGGGTCAGCGCAACCTCCAGCAGCCAGCCTTGTTGCCCATAGCGCTGGTGCCGACGATTGCCCTTGGCGTCGATCAGCTCCAACAGCGCCCCCAAGGCATCGTAGCGCCAGGTCGTGGTATAGGCGTTGGGCTCTAGCTGTTCGGCTTGAGTTTCATCGCTCGGCGGCCAGTCAACTGTCGGAGTATCCATGCGAAACCGTCGAGTCTGCTTGATGACGCTCCCACCGATCCCGTACCCACCCATCCACAAAACACCGGCCGGGTCCGCATGACGAATCAGTCGACCACAACGGTTGCCAGCCCTCTCGGCGGGCGCGGCTGCCGCATAGGTCAGGCGCTCGACACAACGCCGCGCCGGCTGATCCGCCGCTTGTTCGAAGATGGCCAAGGGGCGCACCTGGGTATCGTACTCATAACACTGGTGAGAGCCTCGGGCGTCCCAGCGTTCCAGCACTTGACCGCCCCCGCCCAACAGTGACATCTGCCAGCCGGCGTCCACACTGTCGGTACACAGCAATTGCCCCGAGAGGCTGTAATACTGGCGCTGATTGGGGCGGACGCTGGCCGATGCCGACTCACTCAGCGCGTGCAGTCGTGGGTCCCATTGTTCCAGCAACCTCCCTTGGCTGCCAAACACCCGGCGCTCAATACGTGCGCGGGGCAGGTCCTGGGAGGTGTCACGATGATAGGCCACGCTGCGGACCGCCAAACCACGAGGATCAATGGCCGATAGCGTGGGCGTATGTTGGTGCAGGAGATGAGACATGGCGTAACAACCTGAATAGCAGACGATCAGCCAAGCCTAGAGATAGCTCACACGCACACGTGGTACTGAGCGCAATGTAGTGTGTCGATATATGAATGAGCCGCTGCGGCGGCCCATTCATCCTCCTACTTTGTAGGCCGCGGGCCTCGGCGCCAGCCCGCCTCCAAGGTCGAATACCCGCGCCTGGCAAACTGTACGAAAAAGCCACGCCATTCGGTCAGCGCAGAAATCATCCCGCGGGCCACCATCACAATGTTGCGAGTCACCCGGCCCTGGGAGGCCACCGGCGAGCCCGTCAGCGCAACGGCCAATGCCTCGACACCGGACGCAGCCCAATGCGTCCACACCTGATTGAACATTCTGCTCAGCCCTCCGTGCGCCGTCGCGACAGGGTCCGGCAGCTGCAGGGTTTGACCATGGGAGTCATGGGTGGCCGTCGGGTGACCTCCACGAATCATCGTTCCCATCGCTGCATCGTAGGCCTCTATTGCGGGTGTGACATTGGGCAGCATCAACGCAGGCACTTCCCCGCCGTATACCGCGTTGGCCACCGTTGCGAGGCCATAGGCCGCCGTTGCTCCGGCGGTGCGCGTGACCCTGCCGCGCAGGGGCGTGCTGCCCCAGGAGACGCCGGTACCGTGCCCACGAAGGACCTGCTGCACGAGTTCCCTGGAGAGTGCGCGTACATGCCCACCCAACCGCCGGACTGCCACCGGGTCCCAGCTGTGCTCGGCTTGATCACCTATCGAGTCGCCATAAACGGTATACCCCACACCCGCAGCACCCGCAAAAAGAGCGCCGATCTGTGGCGCAAATCGCGTCCAGTTACCCGCGACACCGGTGCTCATATGTGCCGTGGAGACGGCATCCAGCACCGCGACGGTAAGGCGCAAGATTTGGTTGCGTTGGGCGGTGGGCTGGATGTTGCTGAAGACCGCCAGATCGACACCTGTCGAAATAGCATTGGCAATATAGGTGGATAAACCATCGCGAATCGCAGCCGATGCGCCCGCCTGCATTCTGGGTCGAGCAATACGCGCCATATGCGCGAGCCTGCGACTGATGGAAAGCCTGCGCAGTTGTGTCTGCCGGGGCTGCTCCAAAGCCGGTGTCGCCGTCAGCCCCTGCTCATCGACCTTGGTAACGGGGTTGCCGCCGACCATGGCGTACAAATTCAAGCCATCGGCATCGCCGGTCGGGTCCGGGCTGATCCAGCGACACAACCACGGCGCGTAATACCTGAAGCCGTAGTAGGACAGCCCACTGGCATCGCGCTCCTTGCCCGAATAACGGATGAATTTATAGCTCGCCTCGCTGGCGCTTTTCGCCGCCCACCACGCGGTACCACCGTAGGGATAATAGCTTTCCTGGCTGAGCAGCTGTGCCTGCTCACCCAGTTCCATCGTGCTGCTGCCCAAGTGGTCGGACAAGCCATAACGGATCTGCACATCCTGGCTGCTCCCCGAAGGGTGACGATCCCAGAACAGTAGCCGGACGGTGAGAGTACCGACATCAAGGTTGAGTACATTCAGTTGCTCACCCGTTGCACTGTCATGGCGAATCTCCAACCCTGGCAAGTAGCGCACCTGCGCCGTATGCGACACGCCCTTGGCGTGGGTTACCCGGCGCTTGAGGATGCGTCGACCGGTTGCGTCGTACGCATAGCGTTCCTCATCGTCGTTTCCTCCCTCGCGCTGCACCTGGGTGATGCGCACCAGTTGATTGCGCACATCCCAGCCCATCCCATGATGGCCCTCAAACGCTTGCAGATTGCCGTTGCGGTCAAAGTCCTGCCCCCACCCCGACACGGCACTGCCGTCGGCCTGCGGCATGAAATGATTACTGGTGGCGGCCACGCTCATCCGGCGCGTGAAACCCGTGCCACTGCTGGGCACATGCTGCAACTCAAGCAAATTGCCGGCCGCGTCATAGCTGAACTGTTGGGTGTAGCGACGCCAGACGCTGTCGTCAGTCGAGCCGAACTCCAGCCTTGCGGGTAACGCGGGTCCCCCCTGGTTGCCAGCGGTTTCGCGCCCGCTGGCCTTGGTCAATTGCGATAACGTGTCGTACTCATAGACGCAGGCCGAACTGATCCGGGTGTTGCTCGACCATTGTGTCGGCTGGGCGAGGTCGTCGATCCGCACAATGTTGCCGACGCAATCATAATCGTAGGTCAGGTCTTGCAGCGCCGTGCTCGCCGCCCCTTGCACACGGGCACTCATCTGCCGCAAGCGACCATCGGTTTCACGGTAAAGCAGGGTACGCACAACGCCATTCCCCGCGCGCTCACTGATCACTTGGCCCGCCGCATTGTAGCGACGCTGGCCCATCAACGGCGTGCGCACGCCGCCCGTGGGCAACACAACGATGCTCGCCGGTTGGCCGTCAATGCCATAGGCATACTCAAGGCGATTGCCCTTGGCATCCGTATGATGCAAGCGCTCACCCAGCGCGCTGAAACCCGTTGAGGCCTGGAAGTCCTCAGGTTCCAGGCGTGCGTCGCGTTGCGCATCGTCCAGCGGCCAATCCAGCGCCGCAGTCGCCTGCCGGAAGCGTCGAGTTTGCCGGACAACTTCTCCGTGCAGACCATACAACTCGTGGAACAACGAACCACCGCCGTCATCATGCCGAATCACCCGGCCACAGCGATTGTGTGCGGCTTCCTCAAGCGAGTGTGAAGCATAGGCAATACGCTCGACACACAGCGGTTGCTCGTCATTGGCCGCTTGCTCGAAAACGGCGATGGGCCGCACGTATTGATCGTAGTGATGCGCCTGATGAGCGCCCCGCCCATCCCACTCTTCCAATAACTGCCCGGCCTCACCCGGTAACGTGAGCCGCCAGCCGGCATCCACGCTGTCGATGCGCAATGCATTCCCGCCAAGGCTGTAGACCGTGCGTTGATTGGCCTGGGTGCCAGCCTCTGAGTGCGACAATTGCAACAGACGCGGATCCCACTGCTCGATCATCAAGCCGGAACTGTCAAACACCTGACGATGAATGCGCACTTGCGGTTCAGACTGTGCGTTTGAGCGGTGATACTCGACGTTACGAACAATCAATCCACGTGGGTCGAATGCCGTAAGTGAGGGAGTGTTTCGATGAAGTGAAATAGGCATGATTTCCTGACCCCAATGACACAATGGTCAGAAAAGCCTAAGGATCATGTCTTGGAGAAAGGAGGTATCAGGGTATGCAGGCATCAACCGGTCATCGCCGGTTGAAACCTGCAGACAACCTCAATGCCCGCCGGCGCAGGTCGGCGAGGCCGGGGCTGCGTCGATTTTCGCCCATTCTTCAGGCGTGTAGGTATGCAGCGCCAGCGCATGAAACTCGCTCATCAGGTCACCGAGGGTGGCGTAGACCTTCTGGTGGCGCTTGACGCGGTTGAGCCCATCGAACTGCTGGCTCACCAGCACAGCCTTGAAGTGGGTCTGCAACCCACG
This sequence comes from Pseudomonas sp. H3_E07, assembly GCF_054668895.1. Lineage (NCBI taxonomy): Bacteria > Pseudomonadati > Pseudomonadota > Gammaproteobacteria > Pseudomonadales > Pseudomonadaceae > Pseudomonas > Pseudomonas sp. H3_E07. The sequence continues at coordinate 4,662,597 of NZ_CP162795.1, read as the reverse complement.
GCTGTGCATATGGCTTTCATCCAGCACGCTCAAGTGATTCGGGCCCAGTGCGGCAAGTGCCGTTTCGATACGCTGTTGCATGGTCATTGCCGGCTCCACTTACTTCTTGGCAGGGGCGGCGGGTTTCTTCGCCGGTGCCAGTTCGTTGGTCATGTCTTCCAGCAGCTTGTTCACCACCGGCACGGCGCTTTCCAGCTTGGCCTGGGTCATCTGGGCCGATTGCTGGGTCAGTTGCGGCATTTTTTCCAGGACTTTCTTGCCCAACGGCGACTGGTAGAAAGCAACCAGGTCCTTGAGTTCGGATTCGCTGAAGTTGGTGGTGTAGAGCTTGACCATGTCCGGTTTCAGTTTTGGCCAGCCGATAGCCTGGTCCAGGGCAGCGTTGGCCTTGGCCTGGTAGCTGTCCAGTACGGACTGCTTGGCGGCAGGCGCCTTGGTCTGTTCGAAACGCTGGGCGAACATTTGCTGCACTTGCATGTACACCGGGGTACCCAGCTTGTCAGCGTGGGCCAGGGTAAGGAAGGCTTCGGCACTGGCGTTGTGGCTGGCGGTATCGGCAAAAACCTGGCCGCTGGCGCAAACCAGAGCAACCGCGGTACAGATGGCACGAAGACGAGTCATCGAGTTTCCTTTTCTAGCAGGCGAGGTAAGACCCCAAGGGCGCCCATTCTGCGCCTAAAAAACCTTAGGGCTCAACCCCAGGCCTCGTAGGACAAGGATTCTCGGGGGATGAACCCGATGAAACGTCTTTTAGGGAACCCCACCGGTCGATCAAGGCCTAAACTGCGCAAACAGACCTGAAGGAGTGTGCCCGATGAGCCGTATCGAAACCGACAGCCTGGGAGAAGTCCATGTCCCGGATGACGCTTACTGGGGCGCCCAGACCCAACGTTCACTGGTGAACTTCGCCATCGGCGAACAGCGCATGCCCCTCGCGGTACTGCACGCCCTGGCCCTGGTCAAGAAAGCGGCGGCACGGGTCAACGACCGTAATGGCGACTTGCCCGCCGACATCGCCCGCCTGATCGAACAGGCCGCCGACGAAGTACTCGCCGGGCAACATGACGACCAATTCCCCCTGGTGGTCTGGCAGACCGGCAGCGGCACCCAGAGCAACATGAACGCCAACGAAGTGATCGCCGGCCGCGCCAACGAACTGGCGGGCAACCAGCGCGGTGGCAAGAGCCCGGTTCACCCCAACGATCACGTCAACCGCTCCCAGAGTTCCAATGACTGCTTTCCCACAGCGATGAGCATCGCAGCCGTCCAGGCTGTGCATCAGCGTTTGTTACCGGCTATCGCCACGCTTTCCGGTGGTCTGGCCGAGCAGGCCGCCAAGCACATGAAGCTGGTGAAGACCGGCCGCACGCATATGATGGATGCCACGCCGATTACCTTCGGCCAGGAGCTCTCGGCCTTCATCGCCCAGCTCGATTACGCCGAACGCGCCATTCGCGCCGCCCTCCCCGCCGTCTGCGAATTGGCCCAGGGCGGCACGGCCGTCGGCACCGGGCTCAATGCGCCCCATGGCTTTGGCGAGGCGATTGCCTCCGAGCTGGCGGCGCTGTCGGGCTTGCCATTCGTCACGGCGCCGAACAAATTCGCCGCCCTCTCCGGCCATGAACCGCTGGTGACCCTGCACGGCGCGCTGAAAACCCTGGCCGTGGCCCTGATGAAAATCGCCAACGACCTGCGCCTGCTGGGCTCCGGCCCGCGCACCGGCTTGGCCGAGGTGAAGTTGCCGGCCAACGAGCCGGGCAGTTCGATCATGCCGGGCAAGGTCAACCCGACTCAGTGCGAAGCGCTGTCGATGCTGGCCTGCCAAGTGCTGGGCAATGACGTGACCATCGGCATTGCCGCCAGCCAGGGGCATTTGCAGTTGAACGTGTACAAGCCGGTGATTATCCACAACCTGCTGGAATCCATCCGCCTGCTGGCCGACGGCTGCAACAACTTCCAGGAACACTGTGTGGCCGGGCTTGAGCCCGACCCCCTGCAAATGGCCGAGCACCTGGAACGCGGTCTGATGCTGGTAACCGCGCTCAACCCGCACATCGGCTACGACAAGTCGGCAGAAATCGCCAAGAAGGCTTACGCCCAAGGCCTGACCCTAAGGGAGGCCGCGCTGGACCTGGGCTACCTCACCGATGCGGAATTCGACCAGTGGGTTCGTCCGGAAGATATGCTGGGTGCCTAGGGCGCCACGCGTAACCGCCGGGCCTTGAGCCCGGCGAGCAACGACGGCGCCAGCGCCACGGTCGCCGAGCCCAGCACCACCACCAATGCCCCGGCATAACCCAGGGCGTTGATTTCTTCAGCCTGCACATACGCCGGCCACAGCCACGCCGCCAGGGCGACTGCCACAAAGGTCACCAGAGGTGTGAGCGCCAAGGTCGCGCTGACCCGCGACGCTTCCCAGTGGGCCAGCGCTTCGGCAAAGGCACCGTAGGCCACCAGGGTATTCATGCAGCACGCCAGCAACAGCCAGGCTTGCAGTGGGCTCAGGTCCAAGGCCTCCAGTGGATGCGCCCAAGGCGTGAGCAACAAGGCGCAGGTGAGGTAGATCACCATCATCACTTGCAGCGAATTCCATACCGTCAGCAACTGCTTCTGGCCCAGGGCGTAGAACACCCAAATAGACGTGGCGAGCAGGATGGTCAGCACGCCGGCGGTATAGGCGCCAAGGGACGTCAGCAACTCTTCCAGGCGCTGATTGAAGAACAGGCCGAAGCCTGCGATCAACACCAACAGCCCGAGTACCTGCCCGCGACTGAAACGCTCCTTGAACACAAACACACTGGCGATCATCAAGAAGATCGGCCCCATCTGCACCACCAGTTGCGCCGTACCAGGGCTGAGCCTTTTCAGGCCCACCAGGTACAACACGTAGTTGCCCACCAGCCCACACACCGCCATCCCTACCAGCCATCCGCCCTTGGGGCCCAACACGCTGCGGCTGGGCAAGCGCTTGGTCAGCGCCAGGTAGACGAACAGGCAACTGCCGGCCACGATCAGGCGAAACCAGGTGACGGTGATCGGGTCCATCACTTGCAGTACCTGCTTGAGTTTGATCGGCAGAATGCCCCAGAGCAGCGCGGTCAGCAGGGTCAGCAGAAAACCATAGACCCAGCGGCCGGAAGAGATGTGCATGAGTGCCCCAGAAGCCAGAGGAAGTGGAGCCGCATTCTAGGGGCAAGCGAAAGGATTGGGCTACGCCGCATTTCAAAATATGGGAGGGGGCGTGCCCCCTCCCACATTGACCTCATTTAGCCAATTGAAACTAGCGCACCGCTTCGAACAAGCCTGTGGCGCCCATGCCTCCGCCCACGCACATGGTGACGATACCGTAACGCAGATTACGCCGTTGCAACTCACGCACCAGGTGCCCCACCTGCCGCGACCCGGTCATGCCGAACGGGTGGCCGATGGAAATCGAGCCGCCGTTGACGTTGTACTTGGCATTGTCGATTTCCAGGCGATTACGCGCATACAGGCACTGGGAGGCGAATGCTTCGTTGAGTTCCCACAGGTCGATGTCCGCCACCTGCAAGCCTTTGGCCTTGAGCAGCTTGGGCACCGAGAACACTGGGCCGATACCCATCTCGTCCGGTTCGCAACCGGCCACCGTGAACCCACGGAAAAACGCCTTCGGCTTGAGCCCCAGTGCCAGGGCTTTTTCCAGGCTCATCACCAAGGTCATCGAAGCGCCGTCGGACAATTGCGACGAGTTACCCGCCGTCACCGAACCGTCTTCGGCGAACACCGGCTTCAAGCCCTGCAAGCTGGCCAGTGTGGTGTCCGGCCGGTTGCAATCATCGCGGTCGACTACGCCATCGAGCACCTGCACGTCTCCGGTGTTCTTGTCTTCGACCTTGTACTTGACCGCCATCGGTACGATTTCATCGTCGAACAAACCATCAGCCTGAGCCTGGGCCGTACGTTGCTGGCTTTGCAGCGCATACATGTCCTGTTCTTCGCGGCTGACGCTATAGCGCCGCGCAACAATCTCGGCAGTCTGGCCCATGGGGAAATAGAGGCCCGGCACCTGCTCTTTCAGCAGCGGGTTGATCAGGTTGTCGGTGTTGACGCTTTTCAGGGTGAGGCTGATGGACTCGACGCCACCGGCGACGATGATATCGCTGCAGCCCGACGCGATCTGGTTGGCCGCGATGGCAATCGCCTGCAAGCCCGACGAGCAGAAGCGGTTGAGGGTCATGCCCGCCGTGCCGGTGCCCAGTTGCGACAACACCGCCACGTTGCGCCCGATGTTGTAGCCCTGGGCGCCTTCGTTGGAGCCGGCGCCGACGATGCAATCTTCCACGGTGGCCGGGTCGATACCGTTACGGGTGAGCAGCGCGTTGACGCAATGGGCCGCCATGTCATCCGGGCGGGTCTGGTTGAACTTGCCACGAAAGGATTTGGCCAGGCCGGTTCGTACGCTGTCGACGATCACTACTTCACGCATGGGCTACCTCGATCTTGTGAGGGTTGGGAGATGGATCGAGGATAGATCCAGCTCCCGTCAACCGCGACGATCATTCACCCTGTGGATAGGCCTACTTCTTCTTGCCTTTCTTGACTTTCTTGTCGTGCTTGTCGGATTTCTCGAACGCCTCTTCCAGCGCCTGGTTGATCGTGCGCAGCACCTTGACCCGCGCCCAGCGCTTGTCGTTGGCTTCCACCAACGTCCAGGGCGCGATTTCGGTGCTGGTACGGTCGACCATATCGCCCACGGCGGCACGGTAGTCGTCCCACTTGTCACGGTTGCGCCAGTCATCCTCGGTGATCTTGAAGCGCTTGAACGGGATTTCCTCGCGGGCCTGGAAGCGTTCCAGCTGGGTGGCCTTGTCGATGGCGAGCCAGAACTTGACCACAATCACACCCGCGTCGCGCAGTTGTTCTTCAAAGTCGTTGATCTCGCCATAAGCGCGCATCCAGTCCGTCGGGGTGCAGAAGCCCTCGATACGCTCCACCAGCACACGACCGTACCACGAACGGTCGAACACGGTGAACATGCCCCGCGCCGGAATCTTTTGCCAGAACCGCCACAAATACGGTTGAGCGCGCTCATCTTCACTGGGCGCGGCAATCGGCACGATGTGGTACTGGCGTGGGTCCAGCGCCGCCGCTACCCGACGGATCGCCCCGCCTTTGCCTGCCGCATCGTTGCCTTCGAACACCGTGACCAACGCGTGCTTGCGCATGCGCTTGTCGCGCATCAGACCGGAGAAACGCGCCTGCTCGGTGATTAACTGTTCTTCGTAATCGTCCTTCTCCAGGCGTTGCGTCAGGTCGAGGCTGTCCAGCAGACTCTTCTTGTCCACCGACGCAATCAACGGCGCCGGATTCATACCGCTGGCCTTGCCCTTGGGCAGCTTCAGCGCATTTTGCATGCCCTCCAGCAGCAGCTTGCCCACGGTGAGCCCACGGTAGTTGCTGTCGACCCCTTCGATCACATGCCACGGTGCATAGTCGCGGCTGGTACGACGCAGCACACGCTCACCGAAATGCACGAATTTGTCGTAGGTCTCGGACTGCTGCCAGTCCAGCGGGCTGATACGCCAGCTGTGCAGTGGGTCGTCGGCCAGGGACTTGAGCCGCGCCTTCATCTGCTTCTTGGACAGATGAAACCAGAACTTGAAGATCAGCGCGCCTTCATCGCACAGCATCTTTTCCAGGCGCTCGGCACCGGCAATGGCCTGGTCAAGACGTGCGTCCTTGATCTGCCCATGCACCCGGCCCTGCAGCATCTGGCTGTACCAGTTGCCGAAAAAGATCCCCATGCGGCCTTTGGCGGGCAGTTGCCGCCAGTAGCGCCAGGCGGGCGGACGGGCCAGTTCTTCGTCGGTCTGCTGGTCAAAGGTGCGCACTTCGATCAGGCGCGGGTCCATCCATTCATTGAGCAGCTTGACGGTCTCGCCCTTGCCGGCGCCTTCGATGCCGTTGATCAGGACGATCACCGGGAAGCGCTTCTGTTGTTGCAGTTCGTACTGCACTTCCAGCAGGGCTTCGCGCAAGGCCGGCACTTCGGCGTCATACGTGTCTTTGTCGATGGCGTGACCGATTTCGGCGGATTCGAACATGGGCAGCTCCGTTTCAAGATGACTCAAGACTAGCGGATTGGGCACCACGCCAGTCAAGGAATTCCAACAGGCTTGCCGTGGATCAATCATCGGGGGCGACGGCTAATTCCCCGGAACGTGGCAAATACCCAGGTCCTGATCCTTCAACATCTGCTGCGTGAGGCGTTCCACCACGCCGCTTATTGCTCGCCGGCGCGGCGAACGCAGGGCCTCCATTTGCTCGAGGTATTGCGCGTCGGTGAGGTTCTGGCTGTTCTCGAAGAGTGTTTGCTGCCGCGAATCGAAGGACGCTGTCGCTGACTGGAATGCATCAGGAAATTGCTGTTTAAGGTGGGCTCTCCAGAACGCCAACTGTGTAATGAAACGCAGGAATGCAGGTGAGAGTTCTGCCGTGCGCACTTGGGAGTGCGCCACCTCCAGACCCTCGTTGGTCACATTGGCGAATAGTGCAAAATTCAGGTGCTTGGGCTGCCCCGGCAATTGCAGGGACTGGGCCAAGCCGACCCGGAATGCCAGGCTGACTTCCAGCGGGTCCACAGAAAAGTGTTCGGCAGCGTAGGTCGAAGCAATTTTTTCCAGCTCGCTAAGGCGAAACAAACCGCGGCTCAACTTCAACAGCGCCCCGGAGTTGCCCTGCGCGCGACCAGCCTGGAGCGTCGCGCTCTCAACCTCCTTCAAGACTTCCAACTGACTGAAAATCTGCGCAGTCCCATCTGAACAGTTCGCCGGATGAGCGGCCAGTTGAAAGACCCGCTCACGCAGCCCGACACTGTCATGGGTCGCCTGCAAGACCTCCCAGACGCGCCGGGTCAAATCCTCGCGTACGTAACGACTGTCCGCAGTCGCTGACAGTTGGGCCAGCAACTCGAACAATGGTGCCGATTCCGGATCGTCGCGAAGGTTGGCCCAAACCGCACGTTTGTGGGCATCTCGGCTGGCCGTGTCCTTTGGCAACCACAACGCCCTGGCTTTCAACTCAGTCATGCGGGGTTGATCGTCCTCGACATACCCCATGCCAATCCCCACTTCGTCGCGATAACGCTCAAGTGCCTCGACCGTCGAACGGGATAACGGGTTACCGCCCAGGTTAACCGACTGGCTGAAACTACGCGGCGTGGTAAACACCCACTCGGGCAGCACCGTGATCGAGTTGCCGCGAAGGTCCATTTGCTCCAACTGGGCCAACCGCCCGAGCCCTACGGGCAGGTCGGTGATTTTTGTGTCCTGCAATAACAGCGTATGCAAATCACGCATCTTGCCGACATCCACCAGCTTTTCCAGGGGATTGTGGCTCAAGTCCAGCCTCCGCAACGTGCTCATGTCAGCCAATTTCACCCGGGTGTATTCGGTCAGGGCCAACCGGTTGCGGGGCATCGACAGACTGTCGAGCGCCAACATGCGTGAGAGTATTTCCGGTAATCGGGTCAGACGGTTTCGGTCCAGGTCCAGACGCCTCAGCCCCTTGAAACACTTCAGGAAATAAGCGACATCATCGCCTAACTGCATGTTCTTGAGTGACAGCTGCTCGACATGGTCGAAACGGATTTCAGGGGGCACCGTCGGCAACGAACCAATGCGCATCCCGTCCAGGTTTAAACTGGGTACGGACGTCTGGTGTTCATTCAGAGCAAAACTTTGACGTCGCCAACAGGCCTCAAGGCGCTCTGCCACCTGCTCGCGGCTATACCGGATGTCACTCAGGCCCGGCTGTTTATCCAGGCCCTGGATATCGCTCTTCCAGTGCCTGAGCAGTGCTCGCAAATGAGCCAGCTCTGCCTCCAGACGCTTTACCGCCTTGGCCCGGGAAAGATGGTCTGCGCCCAAGGCCAGCAGCAACGACGACACTTGCCCGTCACTGAACAAGGGGTATAACCCTTTCACCTTACGCACCAGCGCGGGCGGATGAACCAACGGCCCCGTCGGTGAGTCGGCCATTCTGCAGGACGCTGCCTCCAGCACGGGCTCTTTGACTTTGCCGGAAAACGCTTCGGCGGCCAGTTCCCGTTCCCCCTTCGCCTGCGACGCGCACATGTAGCGCAACCGCCAGAGGTTGCTGGCCTCCTCGGGTGGTAAACCCAGTGCCACCCGCTGGCGCCCCGTCAGCGCCGCATCAATTGCCTCGAACAGGCCGTCCGGTCCGGCATAAGGCCCACCGATACGCAGGCCCTTGTCATTGAACGCTTCAAACCCGGCGTCCGATCTGACCACGACTCGCCGCACGCTGGCCCCAGTGAGTGCGCCCAAGGCCAGCAACTCGCCCTGTGGCGAATCCTGGCGCAACTCGAGCTGCAATTCCCGCCCCCACCCCGCTACACGCGGCATTGACCGGACCGCGAGGAGCGCGGTATCCAGACTGGCCAACTCTGGCTGCTCAAACCCCATCAGGGCGCGGTCCAGGCGTTGCTCCCCAAGGGCACGTTGCACTGCCTCGGCCAGTGCCATGGGAATCCGTTGATTATCATGCAGGGACTCACGCTGCACCGTTGAGGTCTCGGCCATCAATTCGCGCAGTAGCGTACAGGGCAATTGCGGATAGGCACGTCGGAGCAACGCCCCTTCAGGCGGGACTGGGCCGTCATAGGCCTGATACAGCTGCTCAAACAACGGCTTGTGATCAGCCTTGAGCTGCGCGAGCAACTGACGGGACAGCACCGCGTGCTCATGATCGGCCGCAACACCCTCTCCCAGCAGGGCGACTTTTTGTGGCTCATCCAACCCGGACAACAGCACATCGAACACTTTCCCCTCGCTGAGCATCTGCTCGGTGACCGGCAAACGCAGGCTCACGGGGTTAGACGCTGCGTTGGCGGGGTAGCGGGCCTTGACGCTGCCCTGGGCATCCAGCAGCTCAAAATAGCGTCCCTCAGGCCACCCTTGTAACAGGGGCAAGGCGTGCATCTGCACGGTTGAGTTTTCGAGGCTGGGGGAGGCACCGTTTTGCAACTGCCAGATCAAATCGCGAATGGACTGATCCAGCCTGAAACGCTCGTACAGGTCGCGAAAGCGTGCGGGAAAGGGTAAGCACTCCTGGGCCTGATAGACGCCCCAATCGTGGGGTTTGTCCATAATGGACTTGATCTGTAGAAGTTTCCTTGGCGGGAGCGAGGCGCCGGGGCCCGTCGGTTTCAAGCGTGAAAAGAGATACTCGGGGTCCTCCCACTCGTCAGGTTTTTCCAACGCAAAACGCCAACACCCCTCACCGTTATGCAGCACTTCGGGGCGATAAGCCGTGTGCCGAGCCGGGTGGTGTGCCCGCCACTGACCCAGTTTGGCGTCGAACGAAACCCGGTGCACACAATCATTGATCACGACATATGAATGCCCCTCCACCTTGTAGACGCCAGAAGCGTCCGCCGGCTCGTCGTCGATAAGGCTCCGATCGTGGGCGTACTGGATGAAATTGGGGCGCCACAGCCGCTGGTTCCCATCAGCCGGGCGAACCACTTCATACTTGCCAAAAAAGCTGTCCAGGCTAAGGCCGCTGCGCTTGAGCACCGACCCGACCACCTTGCTCCCTGCCGCGAATAACACCATCGAGGTGATAGTTTCCGCCACCCCCGCCAACTGCTTGAACGCCTCTTCCTTGTCACCCCGGCGCCAATCTTCAATGCCCTCATATAGCTCCCCGAGCATTTGGCCCAGCGCCACGCCCGTCATCAACATCCCCAGCTCCGGGACGACAAACCCGGCGAGGTTGAGCACCGTCAACCCGGCATCCAGGTACGCCTGCAAGCGATGTTCACGGACCTCTTCATCCACGTCAGCCACCGGCACCGCCAGCGCCCGAGCATCGGCTTGCAGCTTTGCTGTGTAAGCGTCGAAAAAATGCTGCGCCAGGCTGACCGTAATGCGGTTTTCTTGCAGCACCCCCAGCGTGTGGGCATGTTCGAAACGGCTAAAGAAACCGGCCCGGTCGCCCTGACTCAGGTAGCGGCTAAAGAAGGTACGGTAGGCGGCTACTTCACTCTTGCGCTTAAGGTAGACCTGGAAATCGTCCAGCGAGGAATACTCAAACAATGGCCGCTCGGGCTCATTGGGCATATACACCACACAAGGCTCATGCGGGTATTGCACAATCGATCGACCCGAGAACACCAGGATGCTCCACAAGCAACCGCCCTGTGTATTCAACCCCTGCCAAATGACCGGAAGCCCTTGAAAGCGCACCCCTGCCGCCTGAGCCTGGGACGGTGTGAGTGAGCGGTCCAGCAAGGCGCACAGCATCCCATAGGTGGCCTGGGTGATATCCCCCCGCATCAGGGCGATATGGGCATCGATTTTCATATCCAGGGTTTTCATCCGGCCAATATCGGTCGCCACATCATTGATGTAGGGCTCATCACTCGCCGGGGCGCTGTCCAGTTTGAGCACGTCACGGATGTGCTGCTGATACAAGCGGCCAAGATCCAGGGCCCGACACCCCTGGGCAAACGCATGGGGTGACAGGCCGATGACCTCCCCCGCCGCAGACCCCGACTGCAGCAGCGACCCCGCCGGATAGTGTTGCGCTTGCGCCTCTTGCTCAGAAAAGTTCTGCATCGCCACATGCAACAGGCTGTCCCGCACCAGCCTCACCTTTTTCACGTACTGCAACGGTAAAAGCTCTGTCTCGTACTCGTTCACAGCACGCACGAAGCGATCTTTTTTGGGCTCCAGCGTCAACTGCCACCGTGTCTGGCAGTAGTCCTTGAGCCGCTCATTGCAAAACTCATCCAGCGCCTGCAAGGGCTTCATGCGCTCGGCGACGCTCGCCTGGGCACCGCCCACCTGTACGACCTCTCTCTCCAGTGCTTGCAGCACGCCAGGCGGCGCGTTGACCATCCAACCCGGCAGCTTTTTTTGCAGCAGTTGAGCCTTGTCCAGATCGCCGATCATTTCCAGTAAAGCTGCTTGCAGTTGCCTCTGGGTCAACTGGTTCAACTTGTTATTCAAATCATCCTTGGGCTGCATCAGCAATATCCTTTATTGCCAGAAAATCAAGGAATGACGATACCGCGGCGGCCTGCACGGAATTAGCGCTGATTGTTGATGGGTTGGCGGGCGCGCACAGCAGTTTTTCCCATGCAAAAACTGTAGGGCTACCACCCTGGATCAGCCCTGTGGCGCGTGATCGGCTAGAATGGCCGCCTTGCCTTTGCCTGCGTTATTTTTATGAGCCGCCCATGAACCCCGTAACCCACGCCCAGCTCGACTGGGACGACCAAGGCCGCCCGCGTTCGCGGGTCTTCGACGATGTGTACTTCTCCGACAAGTCAGGCCTTGAAGAAACCCGCTATGTGTTCCTTGAGCAGAACCGTTTGCAAGAGCGCTTTGCCGCCTTGCCGGTGGGCGGTCGGTTGGTGATTGGCGAGACCGGTTTCGGCACGGGCTTGAATTTCCTATGCGCCTGGCAACTGTTTGAACAACACGCGGTAGCCGGTGCGCACCTGCACTTTGTCAGCGTAGAAAAGTACCCGTTGAGTCGCGCCGACCTGCAACGTGCCCTCGCCCTCTGGCCCGAGTTGCAGCCCTTGGCCGGGCAACTGCTGGCCCAGTACATCGCCATTCACCAGGGTTTCCAGCGCCTGGTGCTGGATAACGGTCGCGTGACCTTGACCCTGTTGATCGGCGATGCCCTGGAGCAGTTGCCACAACTGGACGCACAGGTCGATGCATGGTTTCTCGACGGCTTCGCCCCGGCGAAAAACCCGGAAATGTGGACCGCCGAGCTGTTTGCCGAACTGGCGCGCCTGGCGGCTCCAGGTTCGACCATCAGCACCTTCACCAGCACCGGTTGGGTACGCCGGCTGATCAATGCCGCCGGGTTCAAAATGAAACGCACACCGGGCATTGGCCACAAGTGGGAGATCCTGCGCGGCGAATTCCTCGGCTGGCCGGCGGACGCACCCGCACCGTCCGCTGCCAAACCATGGTTTGCGCGCCCTGCGGCGTTAGCGGGCGAACGGCACGCGCTGGTCATCGGCGGCGGCCTGGCCGGTTGCGCCACCGCCTCCAGCCTGGCGGCACGCGGTTGGCAAGTCAGCCTGCTGGAGCGCCACGCGAGCCTGGCCCAGGAGGCCTCGGGTAATCCGCAGGGCGTGCTGTACCTCAAGCTGTCGGCCCATGGCACAGCGCTGTCGCAACTGATCGTCGCTGGGTTCGGTCACACCCGGCGCCTGCTGGAGCACCTGCACCGTGGCGTCGACTGGGACGGCTGCGGCGTGCTGCAACTGGCCTTCAACGCCAAGGAAGCCGAACGCCAGGCACAGCTTGCACACGCGTTCGCACCGGACCTGCTGCACCTGCTGGACCGTGATCAGGCTCAACAACAGGCGGGGATCAGGCTGGCCCAGGGCGGTCTGTTTTTCCCGGAAGGTGGCTGGGTGCATCCTCCGGCGCTGTGCCAATGGCAAGCGGCGCATCCGCTGATTAAGGTACTCACTCATCATGAGGCCCTTGAGTTGCACCGTGTCGACGACCAGTGGCAAGCCCGCGACGGCGATAGGGTACTGGCCAGCGCCACGGTGGTCGTGCTCGCCGGGGCTGCCGACATCAAGCGATTCGCGCTGAGCGCTGACTTGCCGCTCAAGCGTATTCGCGGGCAAATCACTCGGCTGGCGCAAACAACGGCCAGTGCGGCCCTGGCCACGGTGGTCTGCGCCGAGGGTTATGTCGCGCCAGCCCGGCGTGGCGAACACACCTTGGGCGCCAGCTTTGATTTCAACAATGACGACCTCACACCAACGGTTGCCGAACATGCCGGCAACCTGGCGATGCTGCGCGAGATTTCCGAAGACCTGGTGCAGCGCCTGGGGGCCAATCAACTGGTACCAGAACAACTGGAGGGCCGTGCCGCCTTTCGTTGCACCAGCCCTGACTACCTGCCAATCGTCGGGCCATTGGCCGACACCGAGGCGTTTCAACGCACCTATGCGGTACTGAGTAAAGATGCCCGCCAGGTACCGGACATGCCCTGCCCATGGCTGCCGGGGGTGTACATCAACAGCGGCCACGGCTCTCGCGGGCTGATCAGCGCGCCGCTCTGTGGCGAGTTGCTCGCCGCCTGGCTGAATGACGAACCGCTGCCGGTTCCGGCCAGCGTAGCCGAGGCTTGCCACCCGAATCGGTTTGCCCTGCGCGCGTTGGTAAGAGGCAAGGCAACGGTCAACAAAGAGCGGCATTGAAGCCATCACGGCTATTTGCCTTATAACTTATTGGTCTAAAACTCCGCGGATAGCACTGGGTCAGTTTCTGGGTACGCGCCCTTTGGGCGTATTGAGAATGACCCCTCCCCAACGGAAAAACCGGTAAGGAATTTATGTGCGGATTAGCTGGAGAATTACGTTTCGATGCCCAACCTGCCGACCTGGCTGCGATTGAGCGCATCACCCATCACTTGGCCCCACGCGGCCCTGATGCCTGGGGCTTTCATGCCCAAGGGCCGATTGCCTTGGGCCACCGCCGCCTGAAAATCATGGACCTTTCGGACGGCTCAGCCCAACCGATGGTCGATTCGCAGCTCGGCCTCAGCCTGGCCTTCAACGGCGCGATCTATAACTTCCCGGAATTGCGTCAAGAGCTGGAAGCCTTGGGCTACGCCTTCTATTCCGGTGGTGACACCGAAGTCCTCCTCAAGGGTTATCACGCCTGGGGCGAGGCGCTGCTGCCCAAGCTCAATGGCATGTTTGCCTTTGCCATCTGGGAACGTGATGCCCAGCGCCTGTTTATTGCCCGCGACCGCCTTGGGGTGAAGCCCTTGTACCTGTCGCGCACCGGCCAGCGCCTGCGCTTCGCCTCGGCATTGCCGGCGCTGCTCAAGGGCGGTGATATCAACCCGATCCTCGATCCGGTCGCCCTCAATCACTATCTGAATTTCCATGCCGTGGTGCCTGCGCCGCGTACCTTGCTGGCGGGCATTGAAAAACTGCCGCCAGCGAGCTGGATGCGCATCGACGCCAGCGGCAAGACAGAACAGAAAACCTGGTGGACCCTGCCCTACGGCCCACATGAAGATGAAAAAAACCTGACCCTGGAAGACTGGACCGACCGCGTCCTCGACAGCACGCGCGAAGCCGTGGCCATTCGCCAACGCGCGGCGGTGGATGTGGGCGTGCTGCTTTCCGGTGGCGTCGACTCAAGCATGCTCGTCGGCCTGCTGCGGGAAGTGGGCGTACAGGATCTGTCGACATTTTCCATCGGTTTTGAAGACGCCGGCGGCGAGGCCGGGAACGAGTTCCAGTACTCCGACCTGATCGCCAAGCACTATGGCACCCGCCACCACCAGTTACGCATCGCCGAAAGCGAGATCATCGAGCAATTGCCGGCGGCGTTCCGTGCCATGAGCGAGCCGATGGTCAGCCACGATTGCATCGCCTTCTACCTGCTGTCGCGGGAAGTGGCCAAGCATTGCAAAGTGGTGCAGAGCGGCCAGGGCGCAGATGAACTGTTCGCCGGTTACCACTGGTACCCGCAGGTGGACGGCGCGAGCGATCCCTATGCCGCTTACCGCGACGCGTTTTTCGACCGCAGTTACGACGATTACGCGGCCACTGTCGCGCCGAAATGGCTGACCGCCAATGATGCCGCCGGCGACTTCGTGCGCGAACATTTCGCCATGCCCGGCGCCGACGCCGCCGTGGACAAGGCTCTGCGCCTGGACAGCACGGTGATGCTGGTAGATGACCCGGTCAAACGCGTCGACAACATGACCATGGCCTGGGGCCTGGAAGCACGTACGCCGTTTCTCGATTACCGCCTGGTCGAACTCTCGGCCCGCGTGCCCGGCCAGTTCAAACTGCCCGACGGCGGCAAGCAAGTCTTGAAGGAGGCCGCGCGCCGCGTGATTCCGAGCGAAGTCATCGACCGCAAGAAAGGCTACTTCCCGGTGCCGGGCCTCAAGCATTTGCAGGGCGATACCCTGAACTGGGTGCGTGAACTGCTGCTCGACCCGAGCCAGGATCGCGGCCTGTTCAACCCGACCATGCTCGACCGCTTGCTCACCGACCCGCAAGGCCAACTGACCCCGCTGCGCGGCTCCAAGCTGTGGCAACTGGCGGCGCTGAACCTGTGGCTCAGCGAACAAGGAATCTGATCAATGAAACCCCACGCAGCGGCTTACAGCCAACGCTTGCTCAAAGGCCAGGCGCCCACTTACGAGCGCCTGCAAGCGCGCCTGGCCGAAGATGGTAGCCCCTTGGCGGCCGAACCGATTGCCGTGCATTGCGGTTGGGGCCGATTGTTGATCGGTCATACATTTCCAGACCCCGCCAGCCTCGCCCAGGAGTTGCTCAACGAGCAGGCTGGCGAAAGGGATATCGCGCTCTACGTGGCCGCGCCCCAGCAGATATTGGGGATTGATCCGCAGCAGTTGTTCCTTGATCCGTCTGATACCTTGCGCCTGTGGTTCAGCGACTATCGCCCAGCGACTCGGGTATTTCGCGGTTTCCGCATTCGCCGGGTGCAGTCCGAGGCGGATTGGCTGGCAGTGAATCAGTTGTATCAAGGGCGCGGCATGTTGCCCGTCGACGCCGAACGCCTCACCCCACGCCACCAAGGTGGCCCGGTGTATTGGCTGGCCGAGGATGAAGACAGCGGCGCCGTGATCGGCAGCGTAATGGGCCTCAATCACCAGAAGGCTTTTCACGACCCGGAAAACGGTTGCAGCCTGTGGTGCCTGGCGGTCGACCCGCAATGCACCCGGCCCGGCGTGGGTGAAGTGTTGGTGCGCCATTTGGTGGAACACTTCATGAGCCGTGGCCTGAGTTACCTGGATCTGTCGGTGCTGCACGACAACCGTCAGGCCAAGAACCTCTACGCCAAGCTCGGCTTCCGTGCGCTGACCACCTTTGCGATCAAGCGCAAGAACGGCATCAACCAGCCGTTGTTCCTCGGCCCGGGCCCGCAGGCGGGGTTCAATCCCTATGCGCGGATCATTGTCGAGGAGGCCCACCGGCGTGGTATTGACGTACAGGTGGATGATGCGGATGCCGGGTTATTTACCTTGAGCCACGGTGGGCGTCGCGTGCGTTGCCGTGAATCCTTGAGCGATTTGACCAGTGCCATCAGCATGACCCTGTGCCAGGACAAAAGCCTGACCCATAAAGTGTTGAAAGCCGCCGGTTTGAAGCTGCCGTCGCAGCAATTGGCAGGCAGCGCCGATGACAACCTGGACTTCCTCGATGAACACCAGCGCATCGTCGTCAAGCCGCTGGATGGCGAGCAAGGCCAGGGCGTGGCGGTGGATTTGCAGAGCATCGAAGAGGTGCAACAGGCGATTGAAACCGCGCGCCAGTTCGACAGCCGTGTGTTGCTGGAGAGCTTTCACGAAGGTCTGGACCTGCGCATTCTGGTGATCGGTTTCGAGGTGGTCGCCGCGGCGATCCGTCGTCCTGCTGAGGTGACCGGCGACGGCCATCACTCCATCGGCGCGTTGATCGAAGCCCAAAGCCGTCGCCGCCAGGCTGCCACCGACGGCGAAAGCAAAATCCCCCTGGATGGCGAGACCGAACGCACCTTGCAAGCCGCCGGTTTCGACTACAGCAGCATCCTGCCCCGTGGCCAGACCCTGGCCGTGCGCCGCACCGCCAACCTGCACACCGGCGGCTGCCTGGAAGACGTCACCGACATCTTGCACCCCACGCTGGTGGACGCCGCCGTGCGCGCCGCCCGCGCCCTGGACATCCCCATGGTGGGCCTCGACCTGATGGTGCCCGCCGCCGATCAACCCGAGTACGTGTTTATCGAAGCCAACGAACGGGCCGGCCTGGCCAATCATGAACCGCAGCCTACCGCGGAGAAATTTGTGGATTTGCTGTTTCCCCATAGCTGAACGATCCGAACCCCAGGAGTCTTTATGAGCCGAACCATCCCCGAACCGGATCTGAATTACCTGCAAAAAGTCCTGCTGGAAATGCTCGCCATTCCCAGCCCCACCGGGTTTACCGACACCATCGTGCGCTACGTCGCCGAGCGTCTGGAAGAACTGGGTATCCCGTTTGAAATGACCCGGCGCGGCACCATCCGCGCCACCTTGAAAGGCCAGAAAAACAGCCCCGACCGCGCCGTGTCCGCGCATCTGGACACCATCGGCGCCGCCGTGCGCGCGATCAAGGACAACGGCCGCCTGAGCCTGGCGCCAGTGGGCTGCTGGTCGAGCCGGTTTGCCGAAGGTAGCCGTGTCAGCCTGTTTACCGATAACGGCGTGATCCGTGGCAGTGTGTTGCCATTGATGGCGTCCGGGCATGCGTTCAACACCGCGGTGGACGAAATGCCGGTGAGCTGGGACCACGTGGAGTTGCGCCTGGACGCCTACTGCGCGACCCGTGCCGATTGCGATTCTTTGGGGATTGGCATCGGCGATTATGTGGCCTTCGACCCACTGCCGGAGTTCACTGAGAGCGGCCACATCAGCGCCCGCCATCTGGATGACAAAGCCGGTGTTGCCGCCCTCCTCGCTGCGCTCAAGGCCATCGTCGACAGTGGCGAACCCTTGCTCATCGACTGCCATCCACTGTTCACCATCACCGAGGAGACCGGCAGCGGCGCGGCGGCCGCTCTGCCCTGGGACGTCAGTGAGTTTGTCGGCATCGATATCGCCCCCGTCGCCCCCGGCCAGCACTCCAGCGAGCACGCGGTGAGCGTGGCGATGCAGGATTCCGGCGGGCCGTATGACTATCACCTGTCACGGCATCTGCTGCGTCTGGCGTCGGACAATGAACTGCCAGTACGCCGCGACCTCTTCCGCTATTACTTCAGCGATGCGCATTCGGCGGTCACTGCCGGCCACGATATCCGCACTGCCTTGTTGGCATTCGGTTGTGATGCGACCCACGGCTACGAACGTACCCACATCGATAGCCTCGCGGCCCTGAGTCGCTTGCTGGGCGCTTACATTCTCAGCCCGCCGGTGTTCGCCAGCGATGCACAACCGGCCCAGGGTTCCCTGGATCGGTTCAGTCATCAGATCGAGCACGAGACGCAGATGGAGAGCGACACACGTGTGCCGTCGGTAGACAGCCTGGTGGGCAACAAGTCCTGAGGCTGGCAACTGGGGTCCCGGCGCAGTAGCATCGCCGGGATCCATTACCCGAGGCTTGTATGCTGATTCCCTACGACGCACTTGAAGTCGACACCCTGACCCGCCTGATCGAAGACTTCGTCACCCGTGACGGCACCGACAATGGCGACGACACGCCCCTGGAAACCCGCGTGCTGCGCGTACGCCAGGCGCTGACCAAGGGCCAGGCGCTGATCGTATTCGACCCGGAAAGCGAGCAGTGCCAGTTGATGCTCAAGCACGATGTGCCCAAGCATCTGTTCGACTGACCGGGGTTTCAGGGGTTGGGCACAGGCACTGGAGGGTGTCTGGCGTCTTGGCGCTCAAGGATTTTCTGGTACACCTCCGCGCGATGAACATGCACCCCGGCCGGTGCTTCCACACCGAACTTGACCTGTTTACCGTTCAACTCAAGGATATGTACGGCGATGTCATCGCCGATGGAGATGACTTCGCCTACAGCGCGGCTTAAGACCAACATGGCGGTTGTCCTTTTAATAGTGAAAGGACCTTGACCATGCGCGCAGGGGATGGGTCGCAGCAATGGCTCGCGGCGAAAACAGGCAGCACCTACAAAGACAGGTAAATTGCCTGACATACTAGCGCCTGATCAGCCCTTGGCCGCCTGCGCTTTGGCGCGCATTTTGTCGGCCATGGTGGTCATCTCGTCATAGAGCAGCTGCGGGTTCTTCTGCTTCAACGCCCACGCCATCCGCCCCTGTTCGTGGGGCAGGATCATGAACTCGCCTTCCGCGACGCGCTGGTAGATGTAATCGGCAATATCCGCCGCCGAGATCGGCGAGCTCTCAAGCAACTTGCCCACTTGGGCCTTCATCGCCGGGGTTGGCCCACGGAACGAGTCGAGCAGGTTGGTCTGGAAGAACGATGGGCACACCACGTGCACGCCGACTTCCTGCTGCTTGAGTTCCACCAGCAGGCTTTCCGACAGCGCCACCACGCCGGCCTTGGCCACGTTGTAGTTGCTCATCGCAGGGCCCTGCATCAGCGCAGCCATCGACGCGATGTTGATAATGCGGCCCTTGCTCTTTTCCAGCAGCGGCAGGAACGCCTTGCACCCCTTGACCACACCCATCAGGTTGATTGCGATCTGCCAGTCCCAGTCTTCCAGGGACAGTTCGGCGAAGAACCCGCCCGAGGCCACACCGGCATTATTGACGATCACATCGATGCCACCCAGCTTCACTTCGCACGCCTGGGCAAATGCGGTGAGCTGGCTGTAGTCGCGTACATCGCAGCGTTGGATAAAACCGTCGCCACCGCTCTCGCGTACACGCTTGAGGGTTTCTTGCAGGCCCGGTTCGCTGACGTCCGACAAGGCCAACTGCCACCCTTCACGGGCCCAGCGCAGAGCGATTTCGCGGCCCAGGCCCGACCCGGCACCAGTGATCATCATGCGATTTTGCATAGGAAGTATGCCTTGTGGTTCACGGAAGAAGTAACCGGCAGTGTAGCGAAGGTTTTTCCCACACCCATCCACCATCAGAGTGATGAATAGCCCTGGCAAACCGCGGGCTCGGTCGGATAGCGAGGCGTAGCCTAAGTTCAATCTTTTTCAACTAAGCAGAAGAAAGTGTTCACGCAGTAAAAGAAATAAGCGCCACTGCAAAATGCTTTAAAAAAACAGGGAATTTTCCACGAAGAGGTGCAGTCGGAGTTATTAAGGCGTCCGTATTTAAGTCGGTTTTAAGTCGGGCCTACTTTTTAAACAACCGGTCTTTAAAGAAGGCCTACAAGGAAAAAAACCATGAGCCTTATTCTGATCATTATCCTTATCCTCCTGCTGGTGGGCGGCCTGCCGGTGTTCCCGCACTCGCGTAGCTGGGGTTATGGCCCATCGGGCATCCTGGGCGTGGTCCTGGTCGTGCTGCTGGTGTTGTTGTTGCTCGGCAAAATATAAACGCCGGGCAAAAAAAGAGGCCTTCTTGAAGGCCTCTTTTTTATTGCCGGTCGATTAGTCCGGCTTACCGTCTACCACCCCTGCGGTGTTATCCAACAGGCTCTTGGTCGCTGTCTGCAGGAACGATTCAAGCTTCTGCTTCAGTGCGGCCTCGTCTGGCGATTCGGAAATGACCTTACCACTCGGCTCGGCGCCCAGTTCGTACGACCACAGCTTAGGCGGCATTTCCTTAGGCAATACCAGCACGCGGTCGCCCGTCAGCAGCGCCACGGTCTGGTCGCTACCCGACGGTTTGATCACGCCGAAGCCCTTGTCGCCTTCCGGCAGGTTCAACAGGTCGCGGCCCCAGCACTGGTGCAGGGTTTCGCCACCGAGACGGCCCATGATGGTCGGCACGATGTCGATCTGGGTCCCCACGGTGTGGTCACGCTCGCCGAACTTCTCCTGTATGCCCGGTGCGATCATCAGCATCGGCACGTTGAAGCGGCCCAGGTCCATTTCAGTAATCTGTTGCTCGTTACCGAAACCGTGGTCGCCGACAATCACAAACAGGGTTTCCTTGAAGTACGGCTCCTTGCGGGCCTTTTCAAAGAACTGGCCCAGGGCCCAGTCGGAGTAGCGCATCGCCGTCAAATGTTCGTCGAGGCTGCCACGGCCCGTGACCTTTTCCACCGGCAATGGTGTCGGCAACGCATACGGCGTGTGGTTGGACAGGGTTTGCAGCAGGGCATAGAACGGCTTGCCGCCTTCACGGGCTTTCAATTCTTCCAGACCACGGTTGAACATGTCCTGGTCGGACACGCCCCACGTCGGATCGGAGAACACCGGGTCGACGAAGTCGTTACGACCGATGAAGTTGGTCATGCCCTGGTTGCTGAAGAAGCCTGACTGGTTGTCCCAGGCAAAATCACCGTTGTAGACGTACACGTCGTCAAACTTGCGCGCGCTGAGCAACTGCGGCAGGCCCGACAGCTTGTGGCTGCCTTCCGGGGTCTGCATCAGGTATTCGAACGCCGGCAGGTTCGGGAAGCACGCCATGGTGGCGAACATCCCTTGGTGGGTGTGCGTGCCGTTGGAGAAGAAGCGGTCGAACAGCAGGCCTTCCTTGGACAGTTTGTCGAAGTACGGCGTGATATTGCCCGGACGGCCCAGCGCACCGACCGAATGACCGGCGAAGCTTTCCATCAGGATCACGACGACGTTCTTGATTGGCAGGGTTTTCTCGGCCGGCGGGGTGAACTCACGGCGCACGGCGGCGGTGTCGGTATCCACCAGTTTTTCTGTCGGCAGCACCAGCATGTCACGCACGGTCTGGGTCGCCAGCGGCTGCTCCAGTGTGGCCTTCCAAGTGTTGTCACGGTGCTCGGAGAAACGTGCCTTGGCCGCGCCGATCAACGACAGCGTGCCATTGAGACCCAGCTGGTTGGCGAAGTTCGAGTCGGTGGTGTACACGTCACCCCAACGCAGCGGCGGGCCCTGGCGCAGGGTGCCACGAATGGCGACCACGGCGATCAGCAGGCAGACCACAAACACCGCGATGCGGGTGTACCACGGCGCTACCTGCCGGGTGCCGATGCTGCCACCGCTGAACGGGCCGCGCGGGCGCGTTGCGCGATCGGCACCTGTAAAGGCCATGCTCAGGATCAGCGTACCCACGGCCCAGGCCAGCAGGTAGCGCACCACAGGGAAACCGTACCAGAGCATGCTCATCACGGTACTCGGGTCTTCCTTCACGTACTGGAAGACCAAACCGTTGAGGCGCTGGTGGAATTCGCGGTAGAAGTCCATTTCCATCAGGCCCAGGAACAGGGCAATGCTGGACACGACGGTCAGCCACAGACGGAAGAACCCACGCGCGGCCATGGCGCGGACGCTGAACAGTGCCAGCAGCAGCGGGATCAACGCGTACATCACGAAGCGGATGTCCAGGCGCGTGCCATTGCCGAACGCTTCCAGGAAGGTCGAGGCCGGCGTGTCGAGGATCATCTCGCGGTTGTACACCAGCAGCGCGAGGCGCAGCAGGGAGAACATCACCATCATGACCAGTGCACAGAGCAGTGTGTACGCCAGATGGGATTTGACGGTTGGTTGCAGCAGGCGATTAGAAGCTCGCTGCTGATTCAGGGCGTCCGGGTTTGCCATGTCGTTTTAGGACCCATTGGAAGTTTAAGTGACGAAGTAGTGCAGTGGCGCAAATGGTGCCCGATCAACGGCAGCAAGGCTATTAATTACTGAACGCGCACCCCTGCCCCGCCTTGAGTGGCACTGGGATTAGAGCCCCTGGCAGGGAAATGAAGCCGGCGAATTGTCTTGGATGGGATGTGAAAATTCCGTGCAACGAATATTTCGATACACAAATCTAATGGGTGTACGCAAACCAATGTGGGAGCTGGCTTGCTCCCACACGAACGGTGCTCAGTCTAGATCTATCGGATAATCAAATCCGCACATTGCCCCGCGGCCCGGCAATCGCCCAGATGATCAGCCCCAGCACCGGCAGCAGTAGGATCAGCAAAATCCACAGCACCTTGGCGCCCGTGCTCGCGCCGCTTTTGAATACGTTGATGATCGCCCAGATATCCAGCGCCAGGATGATCAGCCCGATCAAGCCATTAAAAGTGGAACCCATGGTGTCGCTCCTAAAGTGAGGGCATGCACTTGTAGGATAGCCAGCCCTGGTGGGGGTTCCGTTTTATTTCAGACGTGAACGGCGATCTTCAGCGCTTCCAGGGACGGCTCGCCCTTGATGCCCAGTTCGGCGCACAACTCCAGCACCCGCGGCAGGTCGTTGCCGTAGACCAGCACGGCCTGGATCTCGTCATCCAGCAGTTGGCTGAAGTTAAGCAGCACATAGCCACCGTCTTCCGGACTCAGGGCACTCATCTGGATCTGGATGCGGTTCAACGCCGTGAGGTCTTCGGTCTTGGCCAGTTGCTTGGGTTTGAGGTTGAACGCCACGCCTGGGCCGAACGACGCGACGATCTGCGCGAACAGGTCGCCGTAGGTATCGGCCTGGAACAGCACGGTGTCTGGCAGGCTGCCGACCACGATCCATTCCCCCAACGGAATCGGGAAGCTGTCGTCGTAGTTGATATCCGGGTTGGCCGCCAGAAACGCCGCCGGGTCCGCGTAGGCCTGGGCCGCTTCATCGGCAATGCGCGCCACTTCGTCCTCGCTCATGACGCCGGCGCTGATTTTGCTGATGAGTTCGACGAGGGCGGTTTTCATGGGCGTGGTCCTGTAGCGGGCTGAATTGGGGCCGGGAAGATAACACCGGCTACCCTGTACAACAACTTCGCGCAATTGTAGGACCTGCTCAGGTGCATGCGTAGTCCAATTCCGAAATTCCATCACGCTGATTTATGGCGCCTTCAGCTACTTATAGTCCGTGACCCTGTTTGTTCCTCTAAGGACAGAGCGCATGGCCCAAGCGTATATCAATCAGTACACCACCGATTTGCTCAGTTTGAAGTCGCGCTTGTTACCCGGATCAAGTCGAGCGTTGAGTGAAAAGTTCGATGCACTGAACCTGCACCTGCGTCATGGCTTGGTCACGCCAGGTCAGAGGGTGCTAATTCCGCAAGAATATGGTGTGGCCTGTACTGCCGATGATGCGTGGCTGATGCGCCACGTACAGGAGATACGGCCCAGGTTGGACCAAGATGCTTCGGCGGGAACGGTAGTCATTGGTCACTATGACGTGCTTCAGAGTTGGTTGGGGTATGGCTCCCTGGGCGTAGGCAGCACGACCTCCGCGTGGGCACAGCATGTGGACGAAGTAAAGCAGGCACTGAGCGAGATTGAACAACGTCACCAACGATTCAAGAACGGTACGCTGGAGAGGAGGACGTTTCTCCAGCAACGGGACCTTTACGTCAAACGCGGCGAGATCACCGAAGAGGAGCTCGCCGCGATCCCTATTGTTTTGAAACGCTGGCTTATCGCTTACTACTGTTTTTCAAGGCTGCAAATTACCGGTGTATTCACTTGGTATGTTTGGGCCAAGCTACTGTAACCCGTGATTCGCCTTCCTCGACCTACACCAGTTTTTGCAACTTCGCCGCCGTATCCACTGCGCCCATGGTGTGTGCCGCCGCCAACGCGGTTGCGCCCTGTGCATCAGTGGCCTTGGGATCGGCGCCCTGGCCGAGCAGGTAGTCGAGCATTTCCACGCGATTGAACATCGCGGCCATCATCAGTGCCGTACGGCCATCGGAGGAAGACGCGTCCACTGGCGCACCGCCTTCGATCAGTGCCTTGACCACCTCCAGGTTGCCCTTGAAAGCAGCACCGGCAATCGGCAGCTGGTTCTTGTCGTTGGCAATCAGCGGGTCAGCCTTGAATTCCAGCAGCACTTTTACCGCGTCGGCATGACCGTGATAGGCCGCAAGCATCAGCAAGGTGTCGCCATTGTGATTACGAAAGTTGGCTGGCAAACCCTTGGCCAGCAGCGCGGCAAGCATGGCGGCGTCGCCTTTGCGGGCGACGTCGAACACCTGCTCGGCAAATTCTGCGGCTTCGTCATCGGTCATTTGTTTGGCTTGGTCTGACATGTGGGGCTCCTTGTCTGGTCCTCTATATGGCGCCCAGTGTCGCGAGGGAGTTCCCACCTGTCATGGCTTTTTTGTCAAAAGCCTCCATAGGCATATTCAATCGCGCGGCTTAATAACGAAAGTGTCCGGCCTGGATCTGCGCCAACAGCTGCCCAGTGACCGGCACATAGCAGTCCGAACCGGGCAACCAGGCGTAGACCGGGTCATTGCCCGCCTTCTCCGGGTCGAACGCCTCTTCCTTGAGCTTCACCTTCTGGTATTTGAACGTACCGGTGGTCTCCATTTTGACCTTGATGCGCAGGAACAGCGGCACCGCGTAGTGTGGCAACTGGCCGTGGGCAAATTGCAGTAACTCACGCATATCCAACGAGGCCAGCGACTCACTCGGGGTGATGGCAACCATCCCGGCGCGGCCATTGGTGTTTTCGATTTCGACACCGTAGGCCACCACTTCAGCGATCTGCGGGTGTTGCAGCAGCACGTTCTCCACTTCGGTGGTGGAGACGTTTTCGCCCTTCCAGCGATAGGTATCCCCCAAGCGGTCGACGAATTGCGCATGACCGAAGCCGATGCTGCGCACCAGATCACCGGTATTGAAGTAGCGATCGCCCTTCTCGAACACGTCGGTGAGGATCACCTTACGGTTCTTTTCCGGGTCGGTGTAGCCGTCATAGGGCGACTTTTCATCGATCCTGGCCAGCAATAGACCTTGCCCGCCGGTCTTCACTTTAAGCATGAAGCCATCGCTGCCACGAACCGGCTCGCCGCTGTCATGGGCGTAGTCCACCAGCGCCCAATGCTGCAGGCAAAAGCCGACGGTGTTGTCGAAATTCAATATGTTGGTGAAGCCGATGTTGCCGTCGCTGGCCGCATACAACTCGCAGACATGCTCAACGCCGTACCGCGCCTTGAACTGCGCCCACACGCCGGGACGCAGGCCATTGCCGACCATCTTGGTCACACGATGATCGCGGTCGCTGACGTTGGTAGGTTGATCAAGCAGGTAACGGCACAATTCGCCGACATAACCCAGGGTGGTCGCCTTGAACCGTCGAGCGTCATCCCAGAATTGGCTGGCACTGAACTTGCGCCGGATGGCAAACCCCGACGCCCCGATAATCGCCGAGCCCCAGCACACACAGAGACCGGTGGCGTGGTACAGCGGCAAGGTGCAATAGAGGACATCGTCCGGGCCCATGTCCAGAGCGATGCTGCCAAAACTGACGGCGGTCTTGGTCCAGCGGCCATGTTTCATGATGCCGGCCTTGGGCAGGCCCGTCGTGCCGGAGGTGTAGATATAGAAGCAGGGGTCGTTGAAGAAGATCTGCGCGCTGCTCGGCGGGTTATCCACCGGGGCTTCGGTGCTGGCGGCCATCAAGTCGGAGTACCCGTCAGGCAGCGCGCTGGCCTGTTGATCAGCGACAAACCAGGTGCGCTCGGCGGGAATCGCCACTTGATTGCGTACGGCCTCGTAGGCAGCCACCAATTCCGCGCCCACCACGATCGCCGCCGGGCTCACCAGGTTCAGGCTGTGCACCAGCGCCGCCTGGGTCTGCGCCGTATTGAGCATGGCGCAGATACCGCCCAACTTGGCGACGGCCAGCACATTCAGCAGCAACTCGGGACGGTTTTCGATGAACATCGCCACCACATCGCCCTTACGGATGCCCTGAGCATGCAAGTGGTGGGCGATACGGTTGGCCGACTGGTTGACTTCGGTGTAGCTGAGTACGCGGTCGGCGTACAACAACGCGGCGCCATCCGGATTGCGCAGGGTGGCTTGCTCGAAGTGCCAGCCCAGGCCGCAGGGTTGCTGAGGGTCGGTGACGTTGGCGGCACGCATGCCGCGCACTACCCGTGGCAGGGCGCGGACAATAGCGGGCACCTTACGCAGCATCATGCCCCAGGTAATCATGTCGTTTGGCGAATGGTTCATGGGAACGTCCTTTTTCTTATTCTTAGTAAACCTTGCAGGAAAGTACGTCAGCCTCTCTTGGGCTGTACACGCAGGATTTGAAAAGTTTTGTATCCCGATGAACGACCGATGGAAAAAGGAATTTCGCAACGCGGGCGCAGTCTTTAAGGGTAATGGCGCGTCCGTCCAGCCGTGTCGAGCCACGCAAAATGCAGGATGCATGATGGCCATTCATGCAAATTGCACGAAATCGAAAATTTACACTTTTTGTATCTTATTGATTTATAACGACATTTTATAAAATCAATAGCTGGCACAATCACTGCACCTATCACTCCATGCTTGCCAACTTGAGCCAACGGAGCTGATAGACATGAGCCTGATCCAAGATAAATTCGCTTCAGTATTTTCCAACTACGACGTCACCACTCAGCCACGTCCCGACGGTGGCATCCTGTTGACCCTGCGTAACAGCGAAGGCAAGCAGGTCAAGCGTTCGATCTCCTACCAGCAGTTGCATACTGCCGACCAGTTGACTTGGGTGATCAGCGCCATCCGCCGCGACCTGGCTGAACAAGCCAGCGACCTGCCCCAAATTTCGATGCTGCAAAGCCAGAACCGCTTTGCCCTGCCGACTTACCACTCGGCTTAAGCAGCCGATACAGAAAAGGGCCGCGACACCCAGGGTGTCGCGGCCCTTTTTTTGATGCCTTCAGCAAAGCCCCTTGCGCGCCGCTTCGTTCATCGCCTGGACACGGTTACTGACTTCCAACTTGCCGTAGATATTGCGCAGATGGAATTTCACCGTGGCTTCAGACGTGGCGCGTATCTGGCTGATCTCCCACACCGTCTTGCCTTCCGAGGCCCAGCGCAGTATTTCCAGCTCCGTGGGCGTCAAGCGCTTGCCCGCCAGATTAATACGCCGCCTGACTGCGTTGGGCACCAAATACGGGGCCGCTAACGATTTACTTGGGCCTCTCATTAGTTTCTCTCCTTTTTTATTGGCGGACGTCCTATCACCCTTCGGATTCCTCCTATTGACGGATGATATAAACGTGCTTGCCGAAGAGAGTTACATAAGGCGTGGGATTAAAGCGTGGCCCCCAGAATAAACAGCAAGGCCCTACACGATCTTAAGTTTCTTCCCACAACAACTTCCAACGTACGGGGGTTGAAGTTTCTGATGGCTCGCGATTAATCATCCAATCCGGGAAAACGCCGGGCAATATCGTCACCCGTGAACTCCGGAATCCCGCCCTCCGCTGTATTGAATAAACGCAACGCCACAAAGTGCGGGTGCTCGCCCGCGTCAAACCAGTGCGCCATACCGGCCGGGATTACCAGCAGGTCGTTTTTCTCACAGCGTACGGCGTATACGTAGTCGCCAATGTGCAGCGTGAACAGGCCCTGGCCGGCGAGGAAAAACCGCGCGTCGTCTTCGCTGTAGCGGCGCTCGTCGAGAAATTGCCCACGTAATTCGGCGTTCTGCGCCTGATCACCGGCGTCCCTCAGCACCTCGACAGCACGGTAGCCGAGGGTATCGATATGCGCCTGACAGGCGGCGATCAGCTCGGCATCGCTGGCGCCCTTCTCGACCGGGCCGGGCTGCCAGCGCTCGAAACGCACACCATGCTCGGCCAAGGTGGCGGCGATGTCATCGAAATGGGTCAGGACCTTGTTCGGCGTATCCGATGTAGCGACGGAGTAGACAGCGACATAACTCATTGAAGGGTTCCTTGGTTCTGCTCTTGCAATCGAAAACCGATAATAACGGCGGCCGCCAGGGCGGCGACGCTGGCGATGCTGAAGGTCAGGGTCGGCCCCAACAGGTTCCAGCTATAGCCGGAATACAGGGCGCCCAATGCGCCACCGGTGCCGGCCAACGCTGCATACAGCGCCTGGCCCTGACCTTGTTGCCTGTCGCCAAAACTGCGCTGCACGAAGGCAATCGCCGCCGCATGAAAGCT
Source organism: Pseudomonas sp. H3_E07 (assembly GCF_054668895.1). Taxonomy (NCBI): domain Bacteria; kingdom Pseudomonadati; phylum Pseudomonadota; class Gammaproteobacteria; order Pseudomonadales; family Pseudomonadaceae; genus Pseudomonas; species Pseudomonas sp. H3_E07. Next base: position 4,634,127 of record NZ_CP162795.1, on the reverse strand, counting down.
GCCGAAGGTCGCGGCGTGCATCACCTGCGCCAGCAACAGCACCCAGAAAAACTCGGCAAACGAGCCCAGCAGCAGCCAGCGTAGCGCCGCCAACAGGAAACTCGCCAGCAGCACCCGGCGTACCGAAAAGCGCGAGAGGATGCGGCTCATGGCAAGGAACATCAGCACTTCAGCCACCACGCCCAACGCCCACAGCATGCCGATCACACCACGGCTGTAGCCCAGATGTTCGAGGTGCAGGGTGAGAAAGGTGTAATACGGGCCATGACTCATTTGCATCAGCGCCACGCAGGCATAAAACGCCAGAACGCCGGGGCTCCGCAATTGTTTGAGAAAGCCCTCGCCCGCCAGACGATTGCCGTGACTGGCAGGTTGCGCATTCGGCACCCACACGCTGGCGCCGATGATGCCGGCCATGATCACCACGACTACCACTGGGTAGATGTCCAAGCTCAGCCAGTCGAACAGGCGGCCCATGATCACCACGGTGAGAATGAAGCCGATGGAGCCCCACAGGCGGATCTGGCTATAGCGCGAGGTCTGTTTTTGCAGGTGCGCGAGGGTGATCACTTCGAACTGCGGCAGCACCGCGTGCCAGAAGAACGCGTGCAGGGCCATGACCAGCGCGAGCCAGGCATACGTGTGGCTGATGAAGATCAGCGAAAAACTCGCCAGGGTGCACACCGCGCCGAAGCGCACGATGGCCAGGCGCCGGCCGGTGTAGTCACCCAGCCAGCCCCACAGATTGGGCGCCACGCAGCGCATCAGCATGGGGATGGCCACCAGCTCGCCAATGCGCGCGCTGGAGAAGCCCAGGTGGTCGAAGTACAGCGCCAGGAATGGCGCCGTCGCCCCCAGAAGGGCGAAGTAGAACAGATAGAAGCTGGAGAGGCGCCAGTATGGGAGGGCCGGGGTCATGACTGCGGCTGCTTCGCCGCCCAGCGCGAGCCAGCTCGCTCACCACAGCACGCTGGCTCTTTCCAGCAGGTTGTCACAGCTGGCCCAGCACCGGCGTACTCACACGAACATCGGCATTCTGCCCACGGTTGCGCAGCAGGTGGTCCATCAACACGATGGCCATCATTGCTTCAGCGATCGGCGTAGCACGGATGCCGACGCAAGGATCGTGGCGCCCCTTGGTGATCACGTCCACCGGGTTGCCGTGCACATCGATCGAACGGCCCGGCGTGGTGATGCTCGACGTCGCCTTGAGCGCCAGGTGCGCCACAATCGGCTGGCCGGAGGAAATACCACCCAAGATGCCGCCCGCGTTGTTGCTGAGGAAACCTTCCGGGGTCAGCTCGTCGCGGTGTTCGGTGCCGCGCTGGGACACACAGGCAAAGCCGGCGCCAATTTCCACGCCTTTCACCGCGTTGATGCTCATCAGCGCATGGGCCAGTTCAGCGTCGAGGCGGTCGAAGATCGGTTCGCCCAGACCGGGTTTCACGCCTTCGGCGACCACGGTGATCTTGGCACCGACGGAGTCCTGGTCGCGGCGCAACTGGTCCATATAGGCTTCCAATTCAGGCACCTTGTCCGGGTCGGGGCTGAAGAAAGCGTTGTCGTCCACGCTGTCCCAGGTCTTGAACGGGATTTCAATCGGGCCCAGTTGGCTCATGTAGCCGCGGATCACGATGCCCTGGGTGGCCAGGTATTTCTTGGCAATGGCACCTGCCGCCACGCGCATCGCGGTTTCGCGGGCCGAGCTGCGGCCGCCGCCACGGTAATCGCGTTCGCCGTATTTGTGGTGGTAGGTGTAGTCGGCGTGGGCCGGACGGAACAGGTCCTTGATCGCCGAGTAGTCCTTGGACTTTTGGTCGGTGTTGCGGATCAACAGGCCGATGGCACAGCCAGTGGTGCGGCCTTCGAATACGCCGGAGAGAATTTCGACTTCGTCGGGCTCCTGGCGCTGGGTGGTGTGGCGGCTGGTGCCGGGCTTGCGGCGGTCGAGGTCACGCTGCAGGTCTTCCAGGGACAGCTCGAGGCCGGGCGGGCAGCCGTCGACAATGGCGACCAACGCCGGGCCATGGCTTTCGCCCGCGGTGGTGACAGTGAACAGCTTGCCGAAGGTATTGCCGGACATGCAGGGCGCTCCGTGAAATCAGTTGAATCAAGTCAACCGTAATAACTTAAGGCGGCCAGTATACGCAGGCTAACCGAGTAGTTCATCCTCGAAACCTTAGCGGTAGACCTTGGTCCAACCGGCACCTTCCTCATGATGGCGCGATGATGCTGCGAGTACTGCTTTTGACCCTCACCCTGTTTTCCAGCCTTGGCTTCGCCGCCTCCCCTGTGGTGCTGCAACGGCCTATCAGCCTGGACACGGGCAGCGGCGAGCTGTTTGGTTCGCTTTTGCTGCCTAAATCCGAAGAACCCGTACCGGTGGTGCTGATCATCGCCGGCTCCGGCCCCACCGACCGCAACGGCAACAGCGCCGACGGCGCACGCAACGACAGCCTCAAGCGCCTGGCCTGGGTGCTGGCGCGACATAACATCGCCAGCGTGCGCTACGACAAGCGCGGGGTCGCGGCCAGCCTGGCGGCCACCCCCGATGAACGCAACCTGACCCTGGACGCTTACGTCGCAGACGCCGTGGCCTGGGGCAAACTGCTCAAGGCTGACAAACGCCTGGGCCCGCTGATTGTGCTGGGTCATAGCGAAGGTGCGCTGGTGGCGGCCCTCGCCGCGCCGCAACTGGACCCGGCGGGCGTGGTCTCGCTGTCCGGTAGCGCGCGCCCGGTTGATCAAGTCATCCGCCAACAGTTGGCCGATCACCTGCCCCCTGCCCTGCTGCTGCGCAGCAACCAAATTCTTGATCACCTCAAGGCCGGCCAAGTGGATGCGGATGTGCCTGGCCCGCTGGAAGGCATTTTCCGACCCAGTGTGCAGCCGTATCTGATCAGCCTGTTCCGTGCCCATCCGTCGGCCGCCTTTGCAAAGTTGAACATGCCGGCACTGATCATCCAGGGCACCCACGATATTCAGGTCGGCGTGGGCGACGCTCAGCAACTGAAAAACGCCAAGCCCGACGCGCAGCTTGCAGTGATCGAGGGCATGAACCACGTGATGCGTATCGTGCCCAACGACGTGAAGCAGCAATTGGCCTCCTACAACGACCCGCAACGGCCCCTCGCCGCCGAGCTAGGCAACCGCCTGGTGCGCTTTATCGACGGACTTCAACCCCGTTAAGCGACAATTTGCCTCCAGTCCTGAGGAAAACGGCCGATAAGCCCAGAGTCGACAGTAAAAAGACTGTCGGCTAGCTGGGCTTGGACAGGATCGCGCCGCATGACAACCACTGAAGCAACACCGGAATCCACCGCCGACACCCCGGCTGAACAAACCGAGGCCGTCAACGTGGCGCCCCTGCCGTGGGCAGACGCGCAGGCCGAGCATTTCAAGATGCTGCGCCTGGCGCCCCTGGCCACCGACCGCGCCACGGGCGTGCGGCCGTTGCGGTTCGTGCAGTTCGGCTATGCCGAGCGCCATGACAAACACCGTAGCCTGCTGCGCATGGTCATCCAGTTGCCCGGCCAACGCGTGCGCCGTGAACAGAATCAGCTGGATATCTGGGTCGACCACGATACGCATCGCGTGCACTTTGGCCCTGGTAACAGCCTGGAAATCGAGCCGGCCAACCGTGGCTTGGGCCGCTTCCTCGTCGCCCAAGGCGCAGCGTGGGCGAAAAAGAAGTGGTCGCACTATCGCGTCGACGGCGTCGACCTGGCCAACAAAGATGCGCTGAACGAAGCCACCCGCCTGCGCCGCGATCACTTCCTGCGCATCCAGGGCTTTGATGTGGCCTACGCCGATGTGCAGCACCTGAAAGGTAACGTTCAGCCGGGCAAGGTCAGCAACGTGCTGGACAGTTGGAACACGGAAAAAGTGCAATTCGTGGAGATTCTGGAAGCGGCGCAGATGCTGCAACAAGCCGAGCAGAACCTGGCGGAACAGGAAGTGAAGCTGCGCAAGGAAGAGGAAAAGGTGATCAAGTTCAAGCGCGAGGACAGCGGGTTGCGCTTTACCATCACTTGCCTGGTGGCGTTTACGGTGTTTCAGGCCGGGTTGTTGATCTGGATTGCGACGCACCGTTAGTGGCCGCAAACGCAATCAAATGTGGGAGCTCGCTTGACTGCGATAGCAGTAGGTCAGCGCCCACATCTGCTACTGATACACCGCTATCGCAGGCAAGCCAGCGCCCACACTGACCGCGTTCCTACCGTTAAACCTTGGCGGCAAATACTGCCTGATGCTGGCGGCACTGCTCCGCCGTCAACATAAACACCCCATGCCCACCGCGCTGGAAATCAAGCCAGGCAAAATCCACTTCCGGGTACAGCGCCTCGACGTGCACCTGGCTGTTGCCCACTTCAACAATCAGCAGGCCCTTCTCGGTCAGGTGGTCCGCCGCTTCGGCCAGCATGCGCCGCACCAGGTTCAGGCCATCGTCGCCACACGCCAGGCCCAGTTCCGGTTCGTGCTGGTATTCGTCGGGCATGTCGGCGAAGTCTTCGGCATCCACATACGGCGGGTTGGACACGATCAAGTCAAAGCGCTGGCCCGGCAGGCCGTCAAAACCGTCACCCTGCACGGTGTAGACACGCTCGTCGACACCATGGCGCTCGATGTTCTGGTTGGCCACTTCCAAGGCTTCGAAGGACAAATCCCCCAGCACTACTTCGGCGTCCTGGAACTCATAAGCGCAGGCAATGCCGATGCAACCGGAGCCGGTGCACAGGTCGAGGATGCGTGCCGGTGGCTGGGCCAACCAGGGTTCGAAGCGGTTTTCGATCAGTTCGCCAATCGGTGAGCGCGGGATCAGCACGCGCTCATCGACGATAAACGACATGCCGCAGAACCAGGCCTCCCCAATCAGATAAGGCGTCGGCACGCGTTCGTGGATGCGGCGGTGCAGCAAGCGTTGCAGGTGGGCAATTTCCTCTTCTTCCAGGTTGCAGTCGAGGTAGCTGTCGGCGATTTCCCACGGCAAGTGCAACGCACCGAGCACCAGTTGCCGGGCATCGTCCCAGGCATTGTCGGTGCCATGGCCAAAATACAGGTCTTCCCCATGGAAACGGCTGACAGCCCAACGGATATGGTCGCGCAAGGTGCGCAGGCGGGAAGAAGTGGTCACGGGGGCAAGCTCCTGGAAAAAACGACTGGCGATTCTAACAGCCTTCACCTGTACCGACGATGTACGGAAACCCGTCGCCATCCGTCGGATTTCATCCAAATTGCCATCATTGTGGTAAACAGGCCCACCTCTTGACATGGCTGCACGCCAACAACGGCGTACCTTACGATGGTAGCGATTCACAGAACCGCTCAGCCAGTGGACAATGTCGCAAAAGCCCCCCTCACAGGAGCCCCAGAATGTCCGTTCCAAAGACGATGTTTCAACTCAGCGGTCGTGGTTACGCAGCGGCGAACCTCAGCCATGCGACCCTCGTGATCATCGACGCCCAGAAGGAATACCTCAGCGGCCCCCTCGCCCTCTCGGGCATGGACGCGGCTGTCGGCAACATCAAGCAACTTGTGTCAGCCGCACGCAACGCCGGGCGGCCGATCGTGCATGTCCGTCACCTAGGTACCGTTGGCGGCCTGTTCGACCCGCAGGGTGAGCGCGGCGAATTCATTCCCGGCCTTGAGCCTGAAGGCGACGAAACCATCATCGGCAAGCTGCTGCCCAGCGCCTTTCACGGCACAGGCCTGGAAAAACACTTGCAGGACCTCGGTTCCCTGGACTTGATCGTTTGCGGCTTCATGAGCCACTCCAGCGTCAGCACCACGGTGCGCGCGGCCAAGAACCTGGGCTTTCGCTGCACCCTGGTGGAAGACGCCTGCGCGACCCGCGACCTGCCTTACAAAGGCGGCATCCTCAGCGCCGAACACGTGCAGCAGACTGAAATGGCCATCATGGCCGACAACTTCGCCACCCTGGCGTTGACCAAAGATCTGATCTGATCGACCTTCTGATGAGCGGCGCGGCAATGTTTATTGCCCCGCTCATCCGCAAAGCCCTTTCATTTGGCGCATTTACCCCTCCCCCCGGAACAACCTGTGTATTGTCCGGTCGAAGGGCCGATACCCTGGAGGAAAGGTCGGAATGAAGATATCCGATGGTTTTGATGCTCGTCGCTTGCGCCCCAAGGGCCCGAGCAACTGGCGTCTGCGCCTGGTGGCCGGCATTGCCGCGCTGCTGGCGATAGTTGGTTTGCTGTTGGCCGGCGCTGGTGGCGCGGGTCTGTTTGGTCACTCGCCCGCGCTCGGCGAGCTGAATGCCAGCCCAGGTGGCTCGGCGATTCTGTTGGCGATCGGGCTGTTGGTGCTGTGGTTGGGCGTATGGTTATGGCGACGCAGCCGTCGGAAAATGCGTCAGCCGTTGTCGCTGAATATCGCTTCACACCTGATGAAAAAGCACGACTGATGGCGCTTGGATAGCGTTTCCTGCGCCCTGGCCGCCGCGATTTAGGTAAACTGCCCGCCCTTCGCGGAGGCCAACATGCAAGACGACGATTTTTCCCTGTTCAAAAACGAGCTGCGCGGCGTCAAGCCGATCAAGCACGACCGCGCCGACACCGGCAAACCCAAGGCCGACCGGGCGCAGATCGCCAAACTGCGCCAGGCCGCGACTGTGCGCACCGAGGCCACCACCGTGGATGGCCTGTCGGACCAGTTCGTCATCGATGTCGGCCCCGAAGATGAGCTGATGTGGGCCCGTGATGGCGTGCAGGAAAGCCAGATGCGCAAGCTCAAGGCCGCCCAGATCCCGTTCGAAGGCAGCCTCGACCTGCATGGCATGAGCGTGGAGAAAGCCCGGGAAACCCTGTGGGCCTTCCTCGCCGAAGCCACCCGATTCGAAATCCGCTGTGTACGCGTCACCCACGGCAAGGCCGTGCGGCTGGACGGCAAGCGGCCGATGATCAAAAGCCACGTCAACACCTGGCTGCGCCAGCATGCCCAGGTGCTCGGCTTTACCTCATGCCAAGCCCGCCACGGCGGCGCGGGGGCAGTGTATGTCATGCTCAAACGCACCATGATGGAAGGGCGCGACGAGTAACAAGTGCCATCGTCAGGCTTGCAGCGATGTGCCCGTCACCGTAACCTTGCGCTTTGCGAAAATCCCACAGGTAGTTTCATGTCCCTGGAACAGAATTACACGGCGATCCTCGGCCAACTCGGCGAGGACGTTTCCCGCGAGGGCCTGCTCGACACGCCAAAGCGTGCCGCCAAGGCGATGCAGTACCTCTGCCGCGGTTATGAGCAGACACTGGAAGAAGTCACCAACGGTGCCTTGTTCAGCTCTGACAACAGCGAAATGGTGCTGGTCAAGGACATCGAGTTGTACTCGCTGTGCGAACACCACCTGCTGCCGTTCATCGGCAAGGCGCACGTAGCCTATATCCCAAGCGGCAAGGTGCTGGGCCTGTCAAAGGTTGCGCGGATTGTCGACATGTATGCCCGCCGCCTGCAGATCCAGGAAAACCTTAGCCGCCAGATCGCCGATGCCGTGTTGCAAGTGACCGGTGCCCTGGGCGTGGCCGTGGTGATCGAAGCCAAGCACATGTGCATGATGATGCGCGGTGTGGAGAAACAGAATTCGTCGATGATCACGTCGGTGATGCTGGGTGAATTCCGCGAAAACGCGGCCACCCGCAGCGAATTCCTCAGCCTGATCAAGTAACAGGCTGAGTACGAAAAAGCCGGCGTTCATCGCCGGTTTTTTTTCGCCCGCAAAATTGAGGTAAGCTGCGGCCCCTTCTTCATGGGCAAGAGGTTTCAGCCATGTTCGTCAAAGCACTTCGAGTGGGCCTCGGCCACGTCATCATCGCGGGCGACTTTCTTACCCGCCCTCGCAAAAAACAGCGTTCCGCCGAGCAACAGGCACAGGTGAACGCAGCGGCCAAGGAACTGACCCTGTATCAGTTCCACGCCTGCCCGTTCTGTGTGAAGACCCGCCGCACCTTGCACCGCCTGAATGTGCCCGTCGCGCTGAAAGATGCGAAGAACAACGAACAGGCCCGCCAGACCCTGCTGGAGCAAGGTGGCAAGATCAAGGTGCCGTGCCTGCGTATCGAAGAGAATGGCCAGACCACCTGGATGTATGACTCCAAGGTGATCATTGATTATCTGGACAAGCGCTTCGCTGCGGTCTGACAGGCTTACGCCGCTTCCACATTTAGTTCAGTCTTGCCAAATCAAGATCGAGTAACGCCGAGCCCAGGCACTTGCCATGGGCATCCAGCGCCAGCGAACGGGTGACCCCACCGCGCAGGATGCCCGGCAGTACGAAGTTCAGGGCCTGCACGTTCGGCAATTCATAGCGCCGCACAGGCGCCGCCCCAGGCTCCCGCAACCCCGCGAAAAACTCGGCCACGCGCTCGGCCGTCAACTGTTCGCACAGCAGTGGGTAATCCTCGGCACGGTAGGCAATGATCGAGATATTCGACGTATCGCCCTTATCCCCAGTACGGGAATGGGCCAGCGTGTGCAATTTCATGCTTCGATCCTCGGATTGACCTTATCGCGCGGTAGCAACAACGACGCCACCGCCACCACCTGACGTACGCTTTTGCTCGCGCCGCCGCCGCCCGACGGGCCGTTGGTGTAAAGGGTTTCCACTTCATTGCCCACCCGCACCGCCTCGCCGCGATCGTCACAGCGCGCTGCCACGCGCAGGCGTACTTCCCAGGGCTCGACCGTGCTGCGTGGGCCGTGGAGCGAGTCCATGCCGATCAGTTCGGCACGCACGTCCTGCATCTTCACGCCCATTAACTCAAGCCGCTTGAGGACGACATCCCGCGCCAGCTGCGCCCGTGCGACAGCACCGGGACCGCCGTAGGACATCTGCCCCTCACCAATCCAACCGTCCAGATAGCCGACGCTGACCTTCAACTTTTCGGGGCGTGCACGGCCGTCCGCACCTTGGGCACGCACGCGATCAATACTTTCCTCAACAAAGCCCACTCGAGAGAAATCGGCCGTCACGTCAGGCGTGAGGTACGCCGCCGGGTCATGCACTTCATAGATAAGCTGCTCAGTGCAGGTTGCCCCGCTGACCCGCCCGCCGGATCCGGCCACCTTGGTAATCAAGGCTTCACCCTCTGCGTCAATCTCGGCCAGGGGGAAACCCAGGCGCGCCAGGTCCTCCACATCCTTGAAGCCAGGGTCTGCAAAATAGCCACCGCTGACTTGCCCGGCGCATTCAAGCAAATGCCCCACCAACGTGCCACGCCCCAGGCGCTGCCAATCGTCCGCGGCCCAACCGAATTCAAACATCTGCGGTGCCAGGAACAGCGAAGGGTCAGCCACGCGCCCGGTGATTACCACGTCCGCATCCGCGCGCAGCGCCTGCAGAATGCCGTCGACGCCCAAATAGGCATTCGCGGAAATCAGCCGCTCGCCAAGGGACTCGACGGTCTGGCCGTTATCCAGCAAACACTCGGGCCGCAACGCCTTCAACACATCATCGCCGACGACCGCAACCACCTTCAGATCAAGGCTCAGTTTCTTAGCTATTCGACGCACCTCACTGGCGGCCGACACCGGATTGGCCGCGCCCATATTAGTGATCACCCGCAAGCGACGGCGGCCGTCCTTTTCGCCAACAAAGGGCAGCACGCGGCGCATGCGTTCACTCAGCAGCGGATCGTAGCCACCGTCTGGATCGTTGATCCGCGCCTGTTGCGCCAAGGCAATCGTTCTTTCGGCCAGGCACTCGAACACCAGGTAATCCAGGTCGCCCTGTTCGGCCAGTTCCACGGCAGGTTCGATACGGTCGCCGGAATAGCCGGCGCCGGAACCGATGCGCAAGGTTTTCATCTCAAATAACTCCCAGGAGCAACGCCGTCAGGGTCATCAACACCGACGCGGCGAACAGAAACGGAATGGTGAAGCGCTGGTGATCGGCCAGTTCGATCTTGCACAGGCCCACCAACAGGAAGGTCGCGGGCGTCAGCGGGCTGACGGGGAAGCCGGTGGTGTGCACACCCAGCAACGAGGCCTGGGCCACTTGCAGGGGGTCGACGCCCAAGGCTTTGCCGACTTCGGCGATCACCGGCATCACGCCGAAATAGTAGGAATCTGGGTCGAACAACATGCTCAACGGCATGGAAATAAAACCCACCACCGCAGGAATCAACTTGCCGTGGCCGGCGGGAATCTGCGCCACCGCCACTTCGGCAATCGCCTTGAGCATGCCGGTGCCCTGCATGATGCCGGTGAACACCCCGGCGGCGAGCAGGATGCTGGCCATGGTCAGGGCGGTCTTGGCATGGGCATCGATGCGGGCGCGCTGGGCGTCGACGTTCGGGTAGTTGATGCACAGCGCCACCACGGTGCCGAGCATGAACATCACCACCGGGTCGACCCAGCCGGCAATCATCACCACCATCACCAGCACGGTCAGGATCAGGTTGACCCAGAACAGGCGCGGGCGACGCAGCTTGATATCGTCGTCACTGAGTACTCGCTGGGGCACTGCATCCACGGTGGAGCCGGCGCCGAGGCCCAGGCGTTTTTCTTCGCGACGGCCCAGCCACCAGGCACAGGCGAAAACGAAGATCAGGCCGACGATCTGCACCGGGATCAGCGGTTGGAACAGGTCTGCCACCGGCACGTGCAGGGCGGCCGACGAACGCAACACCGGACCGGTCCACGGCAAGAAGTTGACCCCGGCCGCCATCGCGCAGACACAGGCAAGGATGCGTTTATCGATGCCCAGCCGTGTATAGAGCGGCAGCATCGCCGGCACCGTCACCAGAAAAGTCACTGCACCGGAGCCGTCCAGGTGCACCAGCAACGCCAGGGTCGCGGTACCGACGACAATGCGTGTAGGACGCGTCCCTACCGTGCGCAGGATGCGATCGATGATGGGGTCGAGCATGCCGGCATCGGTCATGATCCCGAAAAACAGGATCGCGAACACAAACATGCCCACGACCGGGGCGACGTTCTTGATACCGGTGATGATGAAAGCGCTGGTTTGCAGGCCGAACCCGCCGAGCAACGCGGCGATGATCGGCAGTGCGATCAGGGCCACCAGGGGCGAGAGGCGTTTGCTCATGACGGCAGCGAGCAGGCACAGGATGGTAATGACACCCAGGGTAGCGAGCATGGGTTACTCCAGAGCGGCCTTGATAGCCGGTTATTGTTTTACCCGGAGTATTGGAAGCGGGTTAGTCTTTGTAAATTGGAATATTCACCAGCTAGTGTTCGGAAAAACAAAATGAAGAACAGTATCCAACACATTCAAGCGTTTCTGGCGGTGGCCCGCACGGGCAGTTTCACCAAGGCAGCCAATGAGCTGCATCTGTCGCCTTCTGCACTGACCGTGCAGGTGCAACAACTGGAGGATTGGCTCGGCGTCGCCCTGCTCGACCGCAGCCCGCGCCATGTCAGCATCACCGCCGCCGGCCAGGACGCGCGCGGCCCAATGGAAAAACTGCTGCTGGACCTGGACAACATCGTCACCGGCTCCCGCGACCTGGCCGCCCTGCGTCGAGGCGTGGTCACAATCGCCGCGCTGCCTTCGGTATGTGCCGGCGCTTTGCCGCCGGTTCTACGCTTGTTTCGCGAACGCTTTGCCGGGATCGAGGTGCGCCTGCATGATCTGGTGGCCCATCGCATTCACGCTCAGGTGCGTTCCGGCGAGGTGGATTTTGGTATCGGCGTGCGCGCACGGCTCAGCCATGGCCTGGAATTCGTGCCGGTGCTGAATGATCGCTTGTGCGCGTTTGTACCGCTGGATCATCCCCTCACCCGCTTTCCCCAACTGACCCTGGAGCAGTTGGCGGACCAGCCGATCATCCTCACCGGTCGCGACAGCAGTGTGCGCGAGCAGGTGGATGCGTTGTTTGACCAGACACGACTGACCCTGAACGCAGGCATGGAGGCCAACTACATGTCGACGGTGTTGGCGCTGGTGCGCCAGGGGCTGGGGATCAGTGTTCTGCCGGAATCGGCGGCGGACAGCCTGGAGGGATTGAAGCGCATCAACATCGAGCATCCCGGCGTGAACCGGGAAATCGGCTTGATCAGTCGGAGCGGGATGGGGCTGAGCCCCGCAGCGCAACGCTGCTTCGATCTGCTGCACGACGAACTCCCTGACACACCCTTGAGCTAAATGTGGGAGCGGGCTTGCTCGCGAATGCGGTGCGTCAGTCGAATCATCAGTGACTGACACACTGCATTCGCGAGCAAGCGCGCTCCCACATTTCGACCCCGTTATCAGTCCAGCATCGGCACATACTTCGGATGGCTGGCTACCCGCGCCATCCACGCCTGCACACCCGGATAGGCGTCCAGGTCAAAACCACCTTGATGGGCCACATGGGTGTAGGCATACAAGGCCACGTCGGCGATGGAGAACTGATCGCCCACCAGGTACGGCGTCAACTGCAACTGGCGCTCCATGACCTTCAGCGCTTTGTAACCGCCCTTGTGCAGCTTCTTGTATTCCTCCAGACGCTCCTGGGGAAGCCCCAGGTAAAACTGGATAAACCGCGCTACCGCAATGTACGGCTCATGGCTGTACTGCTCGAAGAACTGCCACTGCAGCACTTGGGTGCGCAGGCGCGGCTCGGACGGCAGAAACTCACTGCCATCGGCCAGGAAGTTGAGGATCGCGTTGGACTCCCACAGGCAAGTGCCGTCTTCCAGTTCCAGCACCGGGATCTTGCCGTTGGGGTTCTTCGCCAGGAATTCGGCGGTCTGGGTGTCACCCTTGAGGATGTCCACATCCACCCATTGATACGGGATGCCCAGCAGGCTGAGCATCAATTTGATCTTGTAGCAGTTGCCCGATTTGTAATCGCCATAAACCTTGTACATGGGGCTCCCCTTATGCCGCTTGCGCGTGCTGTGCTTGCCGGACCACGGCGGCCAGGCGCTTGAGACCTTCGTCGAGGCGGGCCGGGTCGATATGGCTGAAATTGAGCCGCAGCGAACCAGGGTGTTGGTCCGGTTCGGAAAAGAACGGTTCACCGGGCATGAACGCGACGTCCTGTTCCAACGCTGGCGCCAACAAGGTGCGGGTGTCGAGTGGTTGTTTCAAGGTCAGCCAGAAGAATAATCCACCTTGGGGCACTTGCCAGTCGGCCAGATCGGCAAAATGACGCTGTAGCGCAGCCTGGAACGCATCGCGGCGTTCGCGATAAAAACCGCGCAGTTCCACCAGGTGCTGCTGGTATTTTTCGCTGCCGATCCACTGCATCGCCTGCCATTGGCCGACACGATTGGTGTGCAGGTCGGCCGATTGCTTGAGTTTGAGCAGGTGCGCAAACAGGTCCGGGCTGGCGATCAGGTAGCCGACACGCAGGCCTGGCAACAGGGTCTTGGACACGGTGCCGGTGTAGATCCAACTGGCCTTTTTCAGGCGCCCGACGATGGGTTTGGCACTGCCGCCATCGAAGGTCAGTTCACGGTAGGGCTCGTCTTCGATGAGCGTGACACCGAATTCATCGAGCAATGCGGCGACAGCTTCGCGCTTGGCTTCGCTGTAACGCACCGCCGAAGGGTTCTGGAACGTCGGGATCAGGTAGATGAATGCCGGACGATGGCGTTCGAGGCTGGCGCGCAGCGCGCTCAGGTTTGGGCCGTCGGCCTCCAGTTGTACCGTGAGGCAATCGGCGCCGAACAATTGGAAGATCTGCAACGCGGCCAGGTAGGTCGGGCCTTCCAACAGAACCTGGGTGCCTTTATCGATGTACAGCTTGGCCGCCAGGTCCAGGGCTTGCTGGGAACCGCTGACCACCAGCACTTGGCTGGCCTGGCACGGCACGCCGAGTGCGCGGGCTTCGGCGGCGAGCAGTTCACGCAATTGGGGCTCGCCTTCGCTCATGCCGTATTGGCCGATGTTGAGGGGCATGTCATCCCAGTCCAGCGCGGGCAGCATGGCTTCGGCCGGGAGGCCACCGGCGAACGACATCACTTCCGGGCGCTGGGCTGCCGCGAGGATTTCACGGATCAAGGAGCTTTTGAGGCGCGTAACACGTTCAGAGAAGGCCATAAGGTCACCGGTAGCGAAGCCTGTGGGAAATACGTCAAACTGATTGACCGAAATTACGACGACTTAGACGGATACGTCAATATGCTTGACCTTAAAAACCCCACCGCCCAGCAAGAAGCCATGGAAGCGTTCTTCTTCGGCTACCAGGCGTTTACCGCCAAGGCCGACGAAATGCTTGAGCGCCGTGGTCTGAGCCGGGTGCATCAGCGCATTGTGTTTTTTATCGCGCGTTACCCAGCCTTGAGCGTGAAGGAACTGCTGGAATTGCTCGGCGTGAGCAAGCAGGCGCTGAACATTCCATTGCGCCAGTTGCAGGAAATGCACTTGGTGAACAGCGTTGCGTCCGAGACCGACAAGCGCAAACGCCTGCTGGAATTGACTGAGGAAGGCTCGCGTTTCGAGCACTCTCTGCGTCGTGAACAGGTGAAACTGTTGCAACGCGCGTTCAGTGAAGCGGGCGAAGAAGCGGTGACGGGATGGCTGGCCGTCAACCAGGCATTGAGCGCGAGCTAGCCCTTCACGCGGCTATTCGAAAACATTATTTGCTTTATTTGTATACAAAAGCATAATTCGCTTCGTGCGAGTTCCTGACCTATTGGTCAACAAAACCCGCCAGTACCTCAAAGCGCTGCGGCCCATCCGTGACCGGCGCTGGAAATAACAATAAAACTCTTGAGGAGTACTCGCTGTGGATAGCCGCAAATCCGAAGCCCCGACGCTCGACCTTGCCCCCTCACAGAACGGCTGGCTGGAACGCCTGTTCAAACTGCGCTTGCATGGCACCACAGTGAGGACCGAGCTGATCGCCGGCCTTACCACCTTCATCACCATGGCCTACATCATCTTCGTCAACCCCAATATCATGGCCGACGCCGGCATTGACCACGGCGCGGCGTTCGTTGCCACCTGCATTGCCGCCGCGCTGGGTTGCCTGCTGATGGGCCTGTACGCCAACTGGCCGGTGGGCCTGGCGCCGGGCATGGGTTTAAACGCGTTCTTCACCTACACCGTGGTCGGCACCATGGGCTACACCTGGGAAACCGCGCTGGGCGCGGTGTTTATCTCCGGCGTGTTGTTCATGGGCCTGACGCTCTCGCGGGTGCGTGAATGGCTGCTCAACAGCATTCCCGTCAGCCTGCGCCACGCCATGGGCGCCGGGGTGGGCTTGTTCCTCGGGGTGATCGGCCTGAAAACCGCCGGGATTATCGTCGAGAGCCCGGCCACGCTGATCAAGCTCGGTTCGCTGCATGAACCCGCGCCGCTGCTGGCGGCCGTGTGCTTTCTGCTCATCGCCATCCTCAGCTACCACCGCGTGTTCGGCGCGATCCTGATCAGCATCATTGCTGTGACCCTGGCCGGCTGGGGCCTGGGTTTGGTGCACTACAACGGTATGATCTCCACCCCACCGAGCCTGGCGCCGACGTGGATGGCGATGGACATTAAAGGTGTGTTCAATGTCAGCATGATTAGCGTTGTATTTGCATTTCTTTTTGTACACATGTTTGATACCGCAGGTACACTGATGGGCGTCGCGCAACGGGCCGGCTTGGTCAATGCCGATGGCAAGATCGATAACCTCTCCCGCGCACTGAAAGCCGACAGCGCTTCCAGTGTGTTCGGCGCCATGGTTGGCGTGCCGCCGGTGACCAGCTATGTGGAAAGTGCCGCGGGTGTGGCCGCCGGTGGCCGCACCGGGTTGACCGCCGTGACCGTCGGTATCCTGTTTGTGGCCGCGATGTTTTTCGCGCCGCTGGCCGGCATGATCCCAGCCTATGCCACGGCCGGCGCGCTGATTTATGTGGCGATGCTGATGATGGCGAGCATGGCGCATATCAACTGGGACGAAGCCACCGACAGCATTCCGGCGATCGTCACGGCGATTATGATGCCGCTGACGTTTTCGGTCGCCGACGGCATCGCCCTGGGCTTTATCACCTATGTGGCGCTGAAGGCGGGCACCGGCAAGTACCGCGACATTTCCGTAAGCCTGTGGGTGCTGTGCGCGATTTTCATCGCCAAGTTCGTATTTCTATAAAAAGGAGTGACGCATGACCCTGGAAACCTGGCTGCTGTTCAGCGGCGCGGCATTGATCGTGATCCTGATCCCGGGGCCACTGTCCCTGTTGATGATCAGCAACAGTCTCAACTATGGTCTGCGTCGCTCGTACCCGGCGTTTCTTGGCGGCGTGTTTGCCTCAATCTGTCTGTTGAGCGCCTCGGCACTTGGCCTGGGCGCGTTGCTGCTGGCCTCAGAACAAGTGTTCAGCGCACTGAAGATCGTCGGCGCGCTCTACCTGTTCTACCTCGCCTGGCAGAGTTGGCAGCAATCGCGCCAACCCTCCCAGGGTGCGGTGGTCCCCCAGGCCATCGCCACACCGCGTTTTCGCGCCTTGTTTGGCCGCGCCTTTGTACTGGGCGCCAGTAACCCCAAGGACATCCTGTTCTTTGCTGCTTTCCTGCCGCAGTTTCTCAACCGCGAGCAACCGTTCCTCTCACAACTGTTGGTCATGATCGCCACCTGGGCCATGCTCGATCTGCTCTGCAAATTGGCCTACGGCCTTGGCGCCCAGGGCGCTGCGCGCTATCTGCGCAGCGGCAACGGCCAGAGCTGGTTCAACCGTGTCAGTGCGGGGCTATTCGGCGGCGCGGGGGTGATGGCGCTGATCAAGGTCAGGACGGGCTGACTTTGGCAAAATAAACGCTGGGTTGACTCATGCCCTCAGTACTCCATTGAATGCCTGCAACAATCCTGATCAGACGGTTTTCCCTCATGGCACGCTTGACGCTTGCCAACGGAAGCAGATGAGGATGGTCGATGAAGGTTTTTTTGAACCATTCATTCGTCAGCCGTGTGTTCAACCTTATCGTACCTGCGTAAGTCCAATGGGTTGATAGGTAGTAAACCTCGTTCGAACTGGAAAGGGGATGAGTCGCGATCAGGTCATGTACAAGTACATTCGAACGTCTTACCTGAACCTGCTGCACATCGAAGCCCTGCTGCTGCAACTCCCGCGTGACAGCCTGACGCATTGCAATACCCCGCTGCTCCGTCTGCCTGCCGCCCCGGGGGCGAAGCGCCGGGTCCAAATTGTGGATCCGAAAATCGACACGAGTGAAGCCTGGGGCCTTGTCTTCCTGACTAATGTATATCGATGTTCTTCCCCTCTCGGTGGCCCGCAGCATTCTCAGCAAATCATCCGTCTGACCCGGCCTCGCGGGGGCCGCGGGCAACCAATTGTCCAACGTCGCCCTGACATTGAGCATGTGGCTGGCCGTCGCGGGACGCTCCGGGCCTGACAATTCAATAATCCTTGCCACGGCAAACTCTCGGCTTTTGGCGGTAAGGGTCGGGAACGCTGTGCCTACAGACTGCGACAAAGGCCTATCGAACAAGCGTTTATGAACCTGCCAGTGACCCGCAGGATTACGTGACACCGGAAAGGGCTGCTCGTGTAACTCCGAGCTTGCCCAACGTTCAAGGCTCAGGGTCGCCAGTGAAACCAGCGGCTCATTGCGGTGGATAAACACGATGCCATCCAAGGGCGCCTGGTCACCTTGCGGGAGCAGCCTGGAATAACCACTCCACAGATCAAGCACGCCGGCATCAGGGGGCGCCATCTGCAGGAGATAGTGCGGAAATCCACGGGCATCCAACGCGTTATGGAATATCCCAGGCGCCGGGGAACTCATCTGCGTGTCCGGAGGTTGGGTACGCCAATTCAACCAATGGTCAGACGTCGTCATGGACTGACGAATGGCGTCTTCCGTTGCCCCGCGCACAGTCGGTGGGCGCCAATCGGGCGGCGGTGGCGTGGGTGGACGCCACGGGTTGAGACTGCCCGAACTCGGCCCCGCCATCGGTTGCGGCGCATCCGCGCTCAGTAACCATTCCCTGGGCTGGTGGATAGTCAGAATCAGTTCGTCTTGACCCGGTGACTGCCGGTTTTTCAGACGCAACCACTGCTCGCTGCCGCGCCGGTAAAGCGGAAACTGGTGGGTGCCATCCTCCACGAAACACTCGCCATTTTTCACGTAGACACCACGCTCGCTGGCACCTTTGAGCGCTACGGCTCCCTCAGGTACGCCTTTGACCTTGAAACGCTCCAGCGCTTTGAGCTGAGTCACCGCGGGTGGCGCAAAGCGCGAAGGCCCACTGTTTTCGGCCATGCGCAAGCGATGTATCCGACCCAACACGGCGCTCAGTGTTGGCCGTGCAATACGGGGTACGGCACTGCCCGCCTTCCTCGGGCCGGGTATGAAGTTCGAAAACAGGTCGATCGCCAAAAACACGCTCATAAAACCCACATCGACGGCATCGTGAGCATCACCAAAACGATGAAAACGCCGCGCGACCAGCAACAACTCATAGGCTTCATTGAACATCCCGTAGAGCGGAGAAAAAAAACCTACCAACCTACGCCGGGTGGCATCGCTCTGCTCACCCAGGCGGCGAGCTCGATATTCCTGCAGCGTCTTGCCGGAATCACTGGCGGCCTGGGTCCGGCGTTGCAGTTCAAGCACGCTGGCGCGGTACAGCAAGGCCTGGGCATGGCTGTGAGAGGTTGGGACAACCGCCAGCCAGTGCTGTGGATCACAGGCAATCTGCTCGAGGACTTGAGCTTCAATCAGGTCCGGTATCGGTGTGGGCTCCAGGTGCTTGATGCTAAATGAGCGTACAAACTCAAGCCCCTGCCAAACCCCCTTCACCATGAAAAAACCAGGTAATCGGTCCAGCAAACTGAAGGTGATGCCATCCGGATGATGGGTTATTGGATCAATTGCCCAACCGGGGGCGACCTGTCGCGCCAGCGCCTTGGCGTTGTCCGGCAATGCACCGATACGGTTGAGTTCATCATGGGCCCGTTGCAGGCTGCCGTACTCGGTGAGTATCAGGTTTTGCGCCGCCTCGGGCCAATAGACCACGCACACCCCGGAAGTCTCGTCGTGCACCAGCACAATCCCCGCGATATAGCGATCATGCAGCATCGTGTGCCCCACCAATTGAATCACGTACAACTGCAACTGGTGCTGGTTTTTCAACAGATCTTGCGGTGTTCTTGCCGCCATTGCCGTGTTGAATACACGCTGTGCGGTAGCCGACAGCCCCCGCTGAGCGGCCGAGAAAAGATGATGCTCAAAGCCGGTGCGCAAGGCACGATTCAATAGCTCGGGAATACGCCCTTCGCCGGGCCTTCCGTGAGCGTCAACGCGTGGATAAAACACCTCATTGATCAACGCATCGTACTGGCCGCCGATATCCAGTGAGGACACCAGACTGATCAGGTAACCCGCATTGAGCCGCTGCTGCCAGTCAGGCTTTAGATAACGGGCACGATTGAGTCGCCACTTCGTCCAGGGGGCCAGCGGGTCCAGGTTGTGCAGTGCCAGTTGCAGCAGACTGAACGTTGTCCGCTCAGCGGTCGGGGTCAGTCTTATGTTGCGATCGCCCACCGTGCACGTGGCTGAGCCGACACAAAAGCTGCCGTATACGCCATCAGGCATATCAATAAAGGGCGCATCGATATCCCACTGCGGGGAGATACCATCCTGACTCAAGCGAGTCTTCAAGGTGCGACGGGCGAACGTATACAGGTCAGGCAGCACGTACTCAAGCCGGTTTTCGAAGGCATAGGTACTGCTCAGGTACAGACGCTGCAAGTGCATGAATTTTTTACGCTGGGCGCGCGTGGCATATGCCAGCCACGTGGGCAGTTTCTTCGCCTCAGACACGGTTTTGCGCAGTAGCTCGACATTCGCCCAAGCCTGGCTCAGGGCATTATTGACGGGGATTTTCAGCTGCTCCTCCAGCTCGCCCCTCAATAGCGCACGACTCAACTCGGGGCCCTTTACCTCACTGAAAATGCGTGTAATGTCCTCGGTGCTTGTCTCCAGGCGATGGTAACAACCGAGCAATTTTTTCAGTGCGGCCAGCGCTGGCTTGCCCTTGATCTCAAGGTAGCGAACAGCGAGTGTTGCCCGCGCCGCATGGGCACGCAGGTCGCGGCGTTTATCACGCTCGACAGCGCCCCACAGCACCGAGCCGTCAAGGCTGCTCAAGCTGGCCTTTAGGCTCCGGGTCAATGCGTCCACACAGGAAAACGCCTTTACCCCACCCTCCACTCCAAACGCGTACAACACCACCGGATGCTGGCGGGTCGGGACCCTCATCGCAGCCGCCGTCGTTATCACCCAGACGTTATGAAGCGGGTAGAAGGCGTCCGGCTCGCTGCCCACCGCAATCGACAACACCCGGGTATCAGTGTCCGCGGATCGGGTTGCCGAGGGCTGCGCTACCACTTCAATCACCAAATCTCGATGGGCCGTACCGATCAACTTGAGTCGGTGTAGCAACTGAACCTCACACCGCAAGGATTCGGTCTGGGCCTGCATAAAACGATTAACCCGTCGGGCTCTACCTGCTCCGTCAGGACGCTCCGCCCAGAAAGCCAGCTCGAGCAGCCGGGACCTTGCGTTTTGCATCGCCGTATTCAGCACAAAGGCATGCACGCTGAGTTGCCCCATCAGGGACATGATCTCCAGATAGGCTGGCGTTTCTGCGCTGATGTCATCCAGGTTGAGCAGTGCGAGCAGACGTTTTTCATAGCGCTTGACCTGCTGTTCCTCGGTGAGCAGGGCCAAACCCGGCGCTGAACTGGCGAAGACTATTTCTTCAGCGCGTCGTTGCTGGTCCCACCTGAGCAAGTGATCGCCCATGGAGCCGAGCCGAGCGCCACCGGCCAATTGCTTTCGGGCGCACTGCGCATGCGTAAGAAACAGCGCTGCGTTCAGGGGTTGAGGTGCGGGTTTCTGGTCAGAAAACACGTGCGCAAAATGAACCTTTACCGCACATCCCAGCTCGTTGTTCCATTGCCCGGCCAGTAACGCCTGGGCGCCCTGCTCCAGTGCATCGTCCATCACCTCCAAGCCACAAATAAAACCAGCCGCTGGCGATATATCTGCCGGCCGGTGCAACGCCTTACGGCGACTGATCGGCAAGCAATCCCAGAGCTCATGGAACAGGGACTCGTTCAACGCCAGCAGGTCGCACTGCAGGGCATTGAAGGACGCGGCCTCGTAAAAATTCCGAACCGCCCCCGGTAGATAAACCACATGTGACGCGTCGCTGGAATTGCCCTCCCGGTAAAGATACAACGCACCGGGAATCGCGACGGCAGGAGTACCCGGCCACATCAATTGGCTCACTTTCACGCTGGCCCACTCCCCACCGGCGCGCTCACGCGCTGCTGCGGCCGGAGCATCGATCAGGGCTTGCACCATGGCCATGCCCGCACTCGTCAACTCCTCCAACTGCAACGCCATGAAGGCACGGTCGGCGAAGAGCGCCTTTTGCAACTCGACCCAACGCTCGCGACGTGTGAGCCAGGATCCAGGCACCAGGGTGTTCCAATAGCGCGAGGCCGCGTGATCCAGTCGCTCAAAGAGCCTCAGCGCTATAACACGCTGCAAAACCTCCTGCGGCGTGTACGGTAACTGCTTGTTCGGATCGCCCCTGACACTCAATGCAGTGAATTGATTGACGTTGGTCACCACCGTGGGCAGGGCCAGTAACGACAACGCCCGGTCGGTCAGGCTGTCGACTTTGTGGGGTATGCCCGGTGGCCTGGACTCGGTAAACAACAGGCTATCCGGTTCCATTGCGAACGCTTTGCGCAACTGGGCGCGAATGACCGCCAGGATTTTGGGCGAACGCCCTATCAGGCGAGCAAGTTCATGCGTCGACTCTTTACACCGCGAGTCGGCAAGCGCGATCTGATTGATCAGACGGCTGGGGCGGGTGGCGGCGGCGATCCGCCGCATCAATGGCTCCCGAATAGACTGTAACGCATGGGGATCGTCGGGATCGAAAGAGGGCGCAGCGCTCGGGTGATCCGTGGGCAATGTCATGATGCTTTCTTATCGAGGAGGAAAACGCCCAGCCTAAACATCACCAACCGCCCCACGGCACTAGATAGTTAGCCGTGCAACGGGCAAAAAAAGCCCGCAGTGTGCGCGGGCGAAACCAACGAAGAGCTTTGGGGGTGTGAAGCGAGGTGACGCTCAGCTACCGCGATAGGTGGAGTAGCTGTAAGGCGAAATCAGCAGCGGGACATGATAGTGATCCTGTTCGGCGCTGATGCCGAAACGCAGCACCACCACGTCGAGGAAGGCAGGCTCTGGCAGTTGCACACCACGGGCGCGGTAATAATCACCCGCGCTGAATTGCAGCTGGTACACCCCACTGCGGTAATCATCGCCTTGCAACAATGGCGCGTCGCAGCGGCCGTCGCTGTTGGTCACCGCGGTGGCTACCCGCTCCAGCTGTGCGCCTTCGACGCGGTACAGCTCCACCTTGATCGCGCTGCCGGGGCAACCGTGTGCGGCGTCCAAAACGTGTGTGGTCAAACGTCCCATGGCGTCTACGCGCCTCCCGTAGTCAGTAGAAGAGTGATCCGCACTTTTTCAGAGCAGCGAAAAAGCCGGCAGTGACTGATTAAGACACTTTTAAATAAAATTGTACACAATAAATTCAACACGCCATCGCTCCCCTTTGGAAGCGAGCGCGCTCGCGAAAATCGTCAACAAAAACCCTGGCGTTCAGGCTGAAAGTTGACGCTCTCAGGTTTTTCACGGGCACACTCGCTCCCGCAAGGAATTTTTGCCAGGTTAGCTGACCGGTTGGGCAAGTTTCTTGCAGGTGTTTATTCCAGTGGCCCGCGGAAAAAATGCAGAAATCTAGGCTTACAAAGTGGACAATAAGTTGTATACAATCACTCATCGCTAACACGACGAACAAGAAGGAAGACTGCAGTGAGCGCTGACTACCCACGCGACCTGATCGGTTACGGCAGTAACCCTCCTCACCCCCACTGGCCGGGCAAGGCGCGCATTGCGCTGTCTTTCGTACTCAACTACGAAGAAGGTGGCGAGCGCAACATCCTGCACGGAGACAAAGAGTCCGAAGCCTTCCTTTCGGAAATGGTCTCGGCCCAGCCGCTGCAAGGCGCACGCAACATGAGCATGGAGTCGCTGTACGAATACGGCAGCCGTGCCGGCGTGTGGCGCATCCTCAAGCTGTTTAAAGCATTCGATATCCCACTGACCATCTTCGCCGTGGCCATGGCTGCCCAGCGTCACCCGGATGTGATCCGCGCGATGGTCGAGGCCGGCCACGAAATCTGCAGCCACGGCTACCGCTGGATCGACTACCAGTACATGGACGAGGCCCAGGAGCGCGAGCACATGCTCGAAGCGATCCGCATCCTCACCGAACTGACTGGCGAACGCCCACTGGGCTGGTACACCGGCCGCACCGGCCCCAACACCCGGCGTTTGGTGATGGAG
The DNA here is from genome assembly GCF_054668895.1 of Pseudomonas sp. H3_E07. Taxonomy (NCBI): domain Bacteria; kingdom Pseudomonadati; phylum Pseudomonadota; class Gammaproteobacteria; order Pseudomonadales; family Pseudomonadaceae; genus Pseudomonas; species Pseudomonas sp. H3_E07. The sequence continues at coordinate 4,610,777 of NZ_CP162795.1, read as the reverse complement.
GAAGGCGGTTTCCTCTACGACTGCGACACCTACGACGACGACCTGCCCTACTGGGAGCCCAACAACCCCACCGGCAAGCCGCACCTGGTGATTCCCTACACCCTGGACACCAATGACATGCGCTTCACCCAGGTGCAGGGTTTCAACAAGGGCGATGACTTCTTCGAATACCTCAAGGACGCCTTCGACGTGCTCTACGCCGAAGGCGCCGAGGCGCCGAAGATGCTTTCCATCGGCCTGCATTGCCGCCTGATCGGCCGTCCGGCACGCCTGGCGTCGTTGAAGCGGTTTATCGAGTACGCCAAAGGTCACGAACACGTGTGGTTCACTCGCCGCGTCGATATCGCCCGTCACTGGCAGGAAACCCATCCGTACACGGGAGCAGCGAAATGACTGCGTTCCAAACCCTTAAGCCGTCGACCCTGAGCCGCGATGAATTCGTCAACGCCTTCGCCGACATCTACGAACATTCGCCATGGGTGGCCGAAAAGGCCTTCGCGCTGGGCCAGGACGCATCGATCGACCAGATCGAAACCCTGCACCAGCGCATGAGCGACATCCTGTTGAGCGCTGATCATGCCAGTCAACTGGCGCTGATCAACGCTCACCCGGACCTGGCCGGCAAAGCCGCCGTCCAGGGCCAACTGACCGAAGCCAGCACGAATGAGCAAGCTGGCGCCGGTATTCACCAATGCACGGCCGAAGAGTTCTCACGCTTCACCGAGCTGAACGATGCCTACAAGGCCAAGTTCAAGTTTCCCTTCATCATGGCGGTAAAAGGCAGCAACCGACATCAGATCCTGGCCGCGTTCGAAACGCGCATCCACCACTCGGCGGACGCTGAGTTCAAATGCGCACTGGCCGAGATCAACAAGATCGCGTTGTTCCGATTACTGACCCTCTAAACGACCATCCCCAGCCACTCTTTTTAAGGCAGACAAGAAGAATGAAAGCTTACGCCGTACCTTTCGAAAAGTTCGTCAACCTGGCCGACGCCCGCCTGGGCACCAAGATCATCTCCGTCACCGATGACTGGTTCGCCGACGCCAACCGCCTGTTCCAGCCGACCCCGGCCGTGTGGAAGGAGGGCGTTTTCGATGACAACGGCAAGTGGATGGACGGCTGGGAGTCGCGCCGCAAGCGCTTCGAAGGCTACGACAGCGCAGTGATCCGCCTGGGTGTACCCGGTTCGATCAAGGGCGTGGACATCGACACTTCATTCTTCACCGGCAACTTCCCGCCGTCGGCCTCCCTGGAAGCCTGCTTCCTGGCTTCGGGCGAGCCGGATGACAACACCCAGTGGGTGGAAGTGCTGTCCGCCGTCGAGTTGCAAGGCAACAGCCACCACTACCACGAGATCAACAACGACCAGGCGTTCAGCCACCTGCGTTTCAACATCTACCCGGATGGCGGCGTGGCCCGTCTGCGCGTGTACGGCGTGCCGTTCCGCGACTGGTCCTCGGTGGGCGACAACGAACAGGTCGACCTGGCTGCCGCACTCAACGGCGGTCGCGCCCTGGCCTGCTCCGATGAACACTTCGGCCGCATGAGCAACATCCTCAACCCAGGCCGTGGCATCAACATGGGTGACGGCTGGGAAACCGCACGTCGTCGCACGCCAGGCAATGACTGGGTGATCGTCGCCCTGGGCCACCCGGGCGAGATCGAGAAGATCATCGTCGATACCCTGCACTTCAAGGGCAACTACCCGGACACGTGCTCGATCCAGGGCGCCTTCGTGAAGGGCGGCACCGACAGCCAGATCGAAACCCAATCGTTGTTCTGGCGCGAATTGCTGCCGGCGCAGAAACTGGAAATGCACGCCGAACACACCTTCGCCGAGCAGATCAAGGCGCTGGGGCCGATTACCCACATCCGCCTGAATGTGTTCCCGGATGGTGGTGTGAGCCGCCTGCGCGTCTTGGGCAAGGTAGCGAAATAAGGGTGAACCCAATCGCGGGCTAGCCCGGCTCTCACAGGGGTACGCGGTCAAATGTGGGAGCCGGGCTTGCCCGCGATAGCGGTAGACCAGACAACATCAAATTCGGAAACTTAAGAAGACAGCCATGCGCACACTGATGATCGAACCCCTGACCAAAGAAGCCTTCGCGCCTTTCGGAGACGTTATCGAAACCGACGGCAGCGATCACTTCATGATCAACAACGGGTCGACCATGCGCTTTCACAAATTGGCCACGGTCGAAACCGCACAGCCGGAAGACCACGCCATCATCAGCATCTTCCGCGCCGACGCGCAGGACATGCCGCTGACTGTGTGCATGCTGGAACGACACCCGCTGGGCAGCCAGGCTTTCATTCCGCTGCTCGGCAACCCCTTTCTGATCGTGGTCGCGCCACTTGGCGATGAACCTGTATCGGGCTTGGTCCGCGCCTTCGTCACCAACGGCAGGCAGGGCATTAATTACCATCGCGGCGTCTGGCACCACCCGGTGCTGACGATCGAAAAGCGGGATGACTTCCTGGTGGTTGATCGCAGTGGCACAGGCAATAACTGCGATGAGCATTTTTTCAAAGAGGATGAGCGGTTGATCCTCGCCCCCCACCAATAAGAGAAGGTCTGATCACCCGACAACAAGGGTGACAGGCGAGAGGTAAAAACTGTGGAAGCACATTTGATGGAATGGCTGAACCTGAGCGTGCGCTGGGTTCACATGATCACGGGCGTCGCGTGGATCGGCGCTTCTTTCTACTTCGTCTGGCTGGAAAACAACCTCAATCGCGTCAACCCCAAGAGCGGCCTGGCCGGTGACTTGTGGGCGATCCACGGTGGCGGTATCTACCACCTGGAAAAATACAAACTGGCGCCGCCGACCATGCCGGACAACCTGCACTGGTTCAAATGGGAAGCCTATTTCACCTGGATGTCGGGCATTGCGCTGCTGTGCGTGGTGTTTTACTGGAACCCCACGTTGTACCTGCTGGCCCCGGGCAGCAGCCTCAGTGGTCCGGAAGGCGTGTTGCTGGGCATAGGCTCACTGTTCGCCGGCTGGTTCATCTACTCCTTCCTTTGCGACTCGGCCCTGGGCAAGCGCCCTGCCCTGCTCGGCTTCATTCTGTTCGTGCTGTTGATTGCCGCCGCATACGGCTTCAGCAAAGTGTTCAGTGGCCGTGGCGCCTACCTGCACGTCGGTGCGGTGATCGGCACCATCATGGTCGGTAACGTGTTCCGCATCATCATGCCGGCGCAACGCGCGTTGGTCGCAGCGATCGCAGAGAATCGCACGCCCGACCCGGCACTGCCGGCCAAGGGCTTGCTGCGTTCGCGTCACAACAACTACTTCACCTTGCCGGTGCTGTTCATCATGATCAGCAACCACTTCCCGAGCACCTACGGCAGCCAATACAACTGGCTGATCCTGGCGGGTATCGCGGTGGCGGCGGTGTTGGTACGGCACTACTTCAATACCCGTCACAACAGCCAGAAGTATGCGTGGACCTTGCCGGTTGGCGCGCTGGCGATGATCTGTCTGGCCTACGTCACCGGACCAAAACCGGTGTCGACCGCACCAGAAGTGGCCAAGGCGCCCGCCGCCATCGAGTACCAGCCATTGCCGGAAACGGCGCTGGGCGGTGGTTTGAAACCCGCTGCACCTGCCGCACCGGCCGCTGAACCGGCACCGGCCCAGGCCACCACGGATTTCGGCCAGATCCACAGCGTGATCGAGCAGCGTTGCACTGTGTGCCATTCGGCCAAGCCCACCAGCCCGCTGTTCAGCACCGCGCCGGCCGGGGTGATGTTTGACACACCGGCGCAGATCCAGCAGCAGGCCGCGCGTATTCAAGCGCAAGCCGTGACGAGCCAGATCATGCCGTTGGGCAACATCACCCAGATGACCCAACAGGAGCGGGATTTGATTGGTACCTGGATCAACCAGGGAGCCCGCACCAATTAACTGACTGACTCACACAGATCCAAATGTAGGAGCGGGCTTGCTCGCGAAGGCGCTGGATCAGTCAGCACACTCAATGACTGACACACCGTATTCGCGAGCAAGCCCGCTCCCACAGAGAATTTGTGGTGCTGTAGAGATTGCGTTCCACACAACACAAAAATAAAAAAGATCCGAGGTGTTGCATGACCGAGTTAGCCGAACCGCAGATTCCCGCCGCGCCCGCCATGGTGCGGCTGCCCCTCTTGCAACTGATTCTGGTAGGCCTGCAACACGTCTTGCTGATGTACGGCGGCGCCGTCGCCGTGCCCCTGATCATTGGCCAGGCCGCCGGCCTGAGCCGTGAAGAAATCGCCTTTCTGATCAACGCCGACCTGCTCGTGGCCGGTATCGCCACCATGGTGCAGTCGTTCGGCATCGGCCCGGTGGGCATTCGCATGCCGGTGATGATGGGCGCCAGTTTTGCCGCCGTCGGCAGCATGGTCGCGATGGCCGGCATGCCAGGCATCGGGTTGCAGGGGATCTTCGGCGCGACCATCGCCGCCGGGTTCTTTGGCATGCTCATCGCGCCGTTCATGTCCAAGGTCGTGCGTTTTTTCCCACCATTGGTGACTGGCACAGTGATCACCGCAATTGGCCTGTCGCTGTTTCCAGTGGCGGTGAATTGGGCCGGCGGCGGCAGTGCCACCGCCACGTTCGGCTCACCAATCTACCTGGCGATTGCCGCACTGGTACTCGCCACCATCCTGCTGATCAACCGCTTCATGCGCGGCTTCTGGGTGAACATCTCGGTGCTGATTGGCATGGGCCTGGGCTACGCCTTGTGCGGTGCACTCGGTATGGTGGACCTCAGCGGCCTGGCGATGGCGCCCTGGGTGCAGGTGGTAACACCCTTGCACTTCGGCATGCCTACGTTCGAATTGGCGCCGATCCTGTCGATGTGCCTGGTGGTGGTGATCATCTTTGTCGAGTCCACCGGGATGTTCCTCGCCCTGGGCAAGATCACCGGCCAAGACGTCACGCCGAAGATGCTACGCCGCGGGCTGCTGTGTGATGCCGGCGCGTCGTTCTTTGCCGGTTTCTTCAACACCTTTACCCACTCCTCGTTCGCACAGAATATCGGCCTGGTGCAGATGACCGGCGTGCGTTGCCGTTCGGTCACCCTTATGGCCGGGGTCTTCCTCATCGTGCTGAGCCTGTTGCCCAAGGCCGCCTACCTGGTGGCGTCGATTCCTCCGGCGGTGCTGGGCGGCGCGGCCATCGCCATGTTCGGCATGGTGGCGGCGACCGGGATCAAGATCCTGCAGGAAGCCGACATCGCCGACCGTCGCAACCAGTTGCTGGTGGCGGTCAGTATCGGCATGGGCCTGATCCCCGTGGTGCGCCCGGAGTTCTTCGCGCAGCTACCGTTGTGGATGAGCCCGATTACCCACAGCGGCATCGCCATGGCCACGCTCAGCGCGTTGTCGCTGAATATCCTGTTCAACATCCTGGGCGGCGCGGAACGCCCTGAAGTTGCCCCTACGCATTGATTCCTTCGTTCTAACAAAAACAATAACGAAACAGGAATATCAACATGCACACCCTTCACTTGGGGCCGGCCACAAGCCGTGCCCCATTCTCGCCCCACGCGCTCTCTAACAGCGCACTTGAGCCACGGCCTGGGAGCCAGTATTCTCCGCGCCCGCTCGAATCGACTCAAAAAAAAACAGCGAATGTAAAAGCTGACTGCAAGGCCAACTTATCCCGGCCTTATGTCTGCGGCCAAAGTGCGCAAAAGTCCTCTGAATTCGACTGCATCCGATGCAGCCGACAGGGATTTTTTGGCTTTTCAAACACCTTGGCGCAGCTCTTGCTAAAAGCACTAAAGCTGACCGAACAGACGATTTTTTCAGCGAACCAAAAGGCGCCACACCAGAGCGCCTGCGTAGAAGAAAAACCATAAAACTTTAACTCGGGAGCAACCGAATGAAACCTATGTTCAAAGGCCTGATGCTGGCAGGATCACTGCTGGCCGGTGGCCAAGCCGTGGCCGGTGACCTGTTGCAGTGGCAGAACAACAGCCTGACTTATCTGTGGGGCAAGAGCTTTACCGTCAACCCGCAGATCCAGCAAACCGTCACGTTCGAACATGCCGATGCCTGGAAATACGGCGACAACTTTATCTTCGTCGACCGCATCTTTTACAACGGCAAGGAAGACGGCAACGTCGGCCCCAGTACTTACTACGGTGAAATAAGCCCGCGCCTGTCGTTCGGCAAGATCTTTGATAAAGACCTGTCGTTCGGCCCAATCAAAGACGTGCTGCTGGCGTTCACTTACGAGTTTGGCGAAGGCGATAACGAGTCGTACCTGCTCGGCCCTGGCTTTGACCTGAACATTCCCGGTTTCGACTACTTCCAGTTGAACTTCTACCAGCGCCAGACCGAAGGCAATCGCCCGGGTGACGGTGTTTGGCAGATCACTCCGGTGTGGTCGTACACGATCCCGGTGGGCAACTCGAATATCCTGATCGACGGCTTTATGGACTGGGTAGTCGACAACGACAAAAACGCCCGTGGCACTTACCACGCCAACCTGCACTTCAACCCGCAGGTCAAATATGACCTGGGTAAAGCGCTGCATTGGGGCGACAAGCAGTTGTATGTCGGCTTTGAATACGACTATTGGAAGAACAAGTACGGGATCGAAGATTCGGGCGCGTTCAAGACTAACCAGGACACTGCGAGCTTCCTGGTCAAGTATCACTTCTGATTGACCCTCGTAGGAGCCGGCAAGCCGGCTCCTACAGGTTCGGTGTCAGGCCGAGGAACCGGGTGAGTTCCTCGCGCTTGGCCAGCGCATCCTTGCGCCCCAACTCGATCAACTCGCTGCAATACCCCGCCTCGAACAGCAAGTAACTCAATACCCCTGCCCCACTCGTCTTGGTCGCCCCCGGCCCACGCAAAAACAAGCGCAATGCCGCCGGCAATTCCTGACGGTGCCGCGCGGCGATTTCATCGATCGGCTGGCTAGGTGCAATCACCAGCACGTCCACCGCCGCCACACCAGGCGCGGCATGGCTGAACTGATTCAAGCGCTCCAGCAACTCGATATCGCTTTCCAGGCTGTCAATGAACGTGCTGTTGAGCATATGCCCGCCGATCTGTGCCAAGGTCGGCTCCTGGCCGGTGTAGGTACGTTGCGTCGCGGGTTCATTGCCGCGTGGGTTGCCGCTGACGCCAACCACCAACACGCGACTGGCCCCCAGGTGCAACGCCGGACTGATGGGCGCCGACTGCCGTACGGCGCCGTCGCCGAAATACTCCTGGTCGAGTTTGACCGGCGCAAACAGCAAGGGAATCGCTGAACTGGCCAGCAGGTGTTCAACCGTTAGTTGCGTGGGCATGCCGATGCGACGATGGCGCAGCCAGGCGTCGATGGTGCCGCCGCCCTGGTAGAAGGTCACTGCGTGGCCGGACTCGTAACCGAAGGCCGTGACCGCCACCGCGTGCAGGTGCTTATTGCGAATAGCTTCATCGATGCCGGGCAAGTGCAGCTTGTCTTTGAGCAGCGCTTTGAGGGGCGTGCTGTCGAGCAGCGCCACCGGCACCTGAGCGCCCAGGCCCAGGAGGCTGTGGATCAAGAAACGGCTGGCCTGGCGGATCACCCCCGGCCAATCACTGCGCAGCACCAGATGGCTACGGAAGCCCTGCCAGAAAGCGGTAAGACGTTGTATCGAGGCCCTGAAGTCCGTGGCGCCACTGGCCAGGCTCACCGCATTGATCGCGCCGGCCGAGGTGCCGACAATCACCGGGAAAGGGTTGGGTGCGCCCGGCGGCAACAGTTCGGCAATTGCCGCCAATACCCCCACTTGATACGCCGCTCGCGCCCCGCCGCCGGAAAGAATCAAGCCTGTAACCGGTTCAGCTGGGCGCATTGCGTCACTCCATGTGGGGAAATGTCTGTCTTATCGGCGGCGTTTTTCGTACAGCTTAGGCTCACCCGGTGGCCGGCTCTTGAAGCGGCGATGGGTCCACAGGTATTGCTCAGGGCATTCACGTACCGAGGCTTCTACCCATTGGTTGATGCGCAGGCAGTCGACTTCATCGCTCTCGCCTGGGAAGTCAGTCAACGGCGGATGAATCACCAGGCGGTAACCGCTGCCATCGGCCAGGCGCTGCTGGGTGAACGGCACCACCAATGCCTTGCCCAGCTTGGCGAACTTGCTGGTGGCCGGCACGGTGGCGGCCTGGATACCGAACAGCGGCACGAAGATGCTTTGCTTGGCGCCGTAGTCCTGGTCCGGCGCGTACCAGATGGCCCGGCCGGCGCGCAGCAGCTTGAGCATGCCGCGCACGTCTTCGCGCTCCACGGCCAGGGAATCGAGGTTGTGGCGCTCGCGGCCACGGCGCTGGATGTAGTCGAACAATGGGTTGCCGTGCTCGCGGTACATGCCATCGATGGTGTGCTTTTGCCCCAGCAACGCCGCGCCGATTTCCAGGGTAGTGAAGTGCAGGGCCATGAGGATCACGCCCTTGCCATCCAGCTGGGCTTGCTTGAGGTGTTCCAGGCCCTCGACGTGGGCCAGGCGCGCCAGGCGCTGGCGCGACCACCACCAGCTCATGGCCATCTCAAAGAAGGCGATGCCAGTGGAGGCGAAATTTTCCTTGAGCAGCTGTTTGCGCTCTTTGGCGGATTTCTCCGGGAAGCACAGTTCCAGGTTGCGCGCGGCAATGCGGCGACGCTCGCCGGCCACACGGTACATGCCGGCGCCCAGCAGGCGACCAATGGTCAGCAGCGCGCGATACGGCAGTTGAGTGACCAGCCACAACAGGCCGAGTCCTAGCCATAACAGCCAGAAACGCGGGTGAAGAAATACAGCTCGAAAACGCGGGCGATCCATTACAGATTCCGGTAAAGACAAGGGCCGCGCATTCTACAACGGTTCGACTCGGCTTGCGGCGGGTGAGTGTTCTCGTTATAAGTCTCGACACTTTTCGTGACAAGCCGCTTTTGCCGACCATGAGCCAAACCGAACCGCTAGACCAAGATCCCGTGTTCCAGCTGAAAGGCAGCATGCTCGCCATCACCGTGCTGGAACTCGCCCGTAACGACCTCGACGCCCTGGACCGCCAGCTCGCCGCCAAGGTCGCCCTGGCGCCGAATTTCTTCAACAATGCCCCGCTGGTACTGGCGCTGGACAAACTGCCGGCCGGCCAAGGCAGCATCGACCTGCCCGGTCTGATGCGCGTGTGCCGCTCCCATGGCCTACGTACCCTGGCAATCCGCGCCAGCCGTATTGAAGACATTGCCGCTGCCATCGCCATTGAACTGCCAGTACTGCCACCGTCCGGCGCGCGCGAGCGTCCGCTTGAACCATTGGTCGGTGAAGAGAAGAAAAAACCGGAAAAACCACCCGAGCCTACGATCAAGCCTACAAAGATCATCACCTCGCCCGTACGCGGCGGACAGCAGATTTACGCCCAGGGTGGCGACTTGGTGGTGATCTCTTCGGTCAGCCCGGGGGCGGAACTTCTTGCCGATGGCAACATCCATGTATACGGCCCGATGCGCGGACGTGCCCTCGCCGGCATCAAGGGTGATACCAAGGCCCGTATTTTTTGCCAGCAGTTGACCGCTGAGCTAGTGTCCATCGCAGGCCAGTACAAGGTTTCAGAAGATTTGCGCCGTGATCCGCTGTGGGGGGCTTCGGTGCAGGTCAACCTGTCGGGCGATGTGTTGAACATCATCCGTCTTTAACGGATACTGCCGCATTTTCCAAGCATCTCTAGACTCTGATAGCACAGCGAAACCGGCATTACTTATGTAGGAATATTTTTTTCCTACAAGGCTGTCCGCCTGCAGCGAGTTCCAAGAGATGTTTTTCAGGGACCGAAACGTCCTTCTTCCTTAGGGGTGAAACACCTTGGCCAAGATTCTCGTGGTTACATCCGGCAAGGGTGGTGTGGGTAAGACCACCACCAGCGCCGCTATCGGTACCGGTCTCGCTCTGCGCGGCCACAAGACAGTTATTGTCGACTTCGACGTCGGCTTGCGTAACCTCGACCTGATCATGGGTTGCGAACGCCGCGTGGTGTATGACTTCGTCAACGTGGTCAACGGTGAAGCCAACCTGCAACAGGCCCTGATCAAGGACAAGCGCCTTGAGAACCTGTACGTGCTGGCCGCCAGCCAGACCCGTGACAAAGACGCGCTGACCAAAGAAGGCGTAGGCAAAGTCCTGGCCGAGCTGAAGGAAACCTTCGAATACGTGGTCTGCGATTCGCCGGCCGGTATCGAGACCGGCGCTCACCTGGCGATGTACTTCGCCGATGAAGCCATCGTCGTGACCAACCCGGAAGTCTCCTCCGTACGTGACTCGGACCGCATGCTGGGCCTGCTGGCCAGCAAATCCAAGCGCGCCGAAGAAGGCCAGGACCCGATCAAGGAGCACTTGCTGCTCACCCGTTACAACCCTGAGCGCGTCAGCAACGGCGAAATGCTCGGTGTTGAAGACGTGAAGGAAATCCTCGCAGTGACCCTGCTGGGCGTGATCCCAGAATCCCAGGCCGTCCTGAAGGCTTCCAACCAGGGTGTTCCGGTGATTCTTGACGACCAGAGCGACGCCGGCCAGGCGTACAGCGATGCAGTGGATCGCCTGCTGGGCAAGACCGTGGAACACCGCTTCCTCGATGTCAAGAAGAAGGGATTCTTCGAGCGTATCTTTGGAGGCAACTAAACAATGAAATTTCTCGACTTCTTTCGCGCCAACAAAAAGCCTACGACCGCGTCGGTAGCGAAAGAGCGTCTACAGATCATCGTGGCGCACGAACGCGGCCAACGCAGCACGCCGGACTACCTGCCAGCCTTGCAGAAGGAACTGGTTGAGGTGATCCGCAAGTACGTCAATATCGGCAACGATGACGTGCATGTCGCTCTGGAAAATGACGGCAGCTGCTCGATTCTGGAACTCAATATCACCCTGCCTGATCGTTGATCGAACAGGCGGTCGCCACGGCGGCTCACACACCTTGATCCCTTTTCGGGAATCGGGTGGGCGAGCCGCCGTTGGCGTTTGTTACGAGGCTGTTTAATGCCGCTGTCCAACATCCATATCCTCTATCAGGACGACGCTGTCCTGGTGGTGAACAAGCCCACCCTGCTGCTCTCGGTGCCTGGCCGCGCCGACGACAACAAGGACTGCCTGATCACCCGCCTGCAGGAAAACGGCTATCCCGAAGCCCGCATCGTCCATCGCCTGGACTGGGAAACCTCCGGCATCATCCTGCTGGCCCGTGACGCCGACACCCACCGCGAACTGTCCCGCCAGTTTCACGACCGTGAAACCGAAAAGGCCTACACCGCCCTGGCCTGGGGCCAACCGGAACTGGACAGCGGCAGCATCGACTTGCCTTTGCGCTACGACCCGCCAACCAAACCACGGCATGTGGTGGACCACGAATTCGGCAAGCATGCGCTGACCTTCTGGAAAGTACTGGAACGGTGTGGCGACTGGTGCCGTGTGGAGCTGACGCCGATCACCGGGCGTTCGCACCAGTTGCGTGTGCATATGCTGTCCATCGGGCATCCGTTGCTGGGTGATGGCTTGTATGCCCATGAACAAGCGTTGGCTGCCTGGCCGCGGCTGTGCCTGCATGCAAGCATGCTCAGTTTCACCCATCCACAAAGCGGCGAGCGCTTGCGCTTTGAGTGCCCTGCCCCCTTTTAAGCTGCGAACACGGGTAAATGTGGGAGGGGGCTTGCCCCCGATGGCGGAGTGTCAGTCACTGTATTTGCTCACTGACACACCGCCATCGGGGGCAAGCCCCCTCTCACATTTGTTCTGTGCACTTCTTGCCATCGAACGGTAAACTCCGCGCATTGCTGTCTGGAGCTATTTATGCGCGAAGCGTTGAATCAAGGCCTGATCGACTTCCTCAAGGTCTCCCCTACTCCTTTTCATGCCACTGCCGCCCTGGCCCAGCGCCTGGAAGCGGCCGGTTATCAGCGTCTCGATGAGCGCGAAACCTGGACCACCGAGGCCAACGGTCGCTATTACGTGACCCGCAACGATTCCTCGATCATCGCCTTCAAGCTCGGCCGTCATTCGCCGCTGCAGGGCGGTATCCGCCTGGTCGGCGCCCACACCGACAGTCCGTGCCTGCGGGTCAAGCCCCAGCCGGAACTGCAACGCCAGGGTTTCTGGCAACTGGGCGTGGAAGTCTATGGCGGCGCACTGCTGGCGCCATGGTTCGACCGCGACCTGTCCCTGGCCGGCCGCGTGACGTTCCGCCGCGACGGCAAGGTCGAAAGCCAGTTGATCGACTTCAAGCTGCCTATCGCTATCATCCCCAACCTGGCCATTCACCTAAACCGTGAAGCCAACCAGGGCTGGGCGATCAATGCCCAGACTGAGCTGCCACCCATCCTCGCGCAATTTGCCGGGGACGAGCGCGTGGACTTCCGTGCCGTGCTCACCGAGCAGCTTGCACGCGAACATGGTTTGAACGCCGACGTGGTGCTCGACTACGAGCTGAGCTTCTACGACACCCAAAGCGCTGCAGTCATCGGCCTGAACGGCGACTTCATCGCCGGTGCACGCCTGGACAACCTGCTGTCCTGCTATGCCGGCCTGCAAGCCTTGCTCACCAGCGACAGCGAAGAAACCTGCGTGCTGGTGTGCAACGACCACGAAGAAGTCGGTTCCTGCTCGGCGTGCGGTGCCGATGGCCCGATGCTGGAACAGACCCTGCGTCGCTTGTTGCCGGAAGGTGATGAATTCGTACGTACCATTCAGAAATCCCTGCTGGTGTCGGCGGACAACGCCCACGGCGTACACCCGAACTACGCCGAGAAGCATGACGCCAACCACGGTCCCAAGCTCAACGCCGGCCCGGTGATCAAGGTCAACAGCAACCAGCGCTACGCCACCAACAGCGAAACCGCCGGGTTTTTCCGCCACCTGTGCATGGCCCAGGAAGTACCGGTGCAGAGCTTCGTGGTACGCAGCGACATGGGCTGCGGCTCCACCATCGGCCCGATCACCGCTAGCCACCTGGGCGTGCGCACCGTGGACATCGGCCTGCCGACGTTTGCCATGCACTCCATTCGTGAGCTGTGCGGCAGCCATGACCTGGCGCATCTGGTGAAGGTGCTGGGCGCGTTCTACGCGAGCCACGACTTGCCCTGAGACCGAGGCGCGGCCATCGCGGGCAAGCCCGCTCCCACAGGGGAATGCATTTCAACTGTGAGAGCGGGCTTGCCCGCGATGACGATTGCAGATACCCACCACGCTATCTGACTCACATCAATTCCATTTCCCGTAATCGCGCCTAGACTTGTCAGTATTCCCACTCCGACAAGGCCGTCGCACCATGATCTCCATGTCCTCCTTCCACGCCATGCTTATCCCGATCCTGATCGGCATGATCATGCTTGCCGTAGGCTTCAACTTCCGTGACAAGCCACTCGGCGTGTTTGGCATGTGGATCGGCATGCTGCTGATTCTCGGCACCGTGGTGTACAAGATCCTCGCAAAACTGGCTGAATAACGATTGCGCTCGTACACTCGGTCAACTCGTCGTTTCCAAGGTTGACCGCCTCGTGCTTTCCCGTCTGTTTGCCCTGCCCTGCTATTGCTTGATCGCCCTGCTGACGCTGCTGCCGCTGACGCCTGCCCACGCCGTGGGCTTGCCCGGCCTGCTCGGCAACACCAACAAGACCCAGCCCCAGGCCCAAGTGCCGTTGGGGCAGTCATTGGACGAAGTGATCAAGACCCTGGAAAACGACCAGCAACGCACCCAGTTGCTGAGTGACCTGAAAAAGCTGCGTGAAGCCACGAAAAAAGCCCAACCGGCCGCCGAAGAAGGCGTGCTGGGGTTGATCGGCGGCACCCTGGCCAACCTGGAATCACAGTTTTCCGGGGCCGACAGCCCGCTGGGGCGCTGGGCCAATGAAGTCGACCTGGCCAAGGAAGAACTCAGTGCGCTGATGTTGCCGGCCAACGAATGGCTGCCGATCATTTTCGGTTTTGCTTTGATCCTTGCGGTATGGAGCCTGCTCGCTGCCGCGCTGATCTGGCTCAGCCACCGCGTACGCGAACGCTTCGGCCTGCCTGAAGAGTTGCCGCAACACCCACGCACCTGGGACATGGTGCGTTTCGCCCTGCGTAAACTCGGCCCATGGCTGATCGCCCTGGTGATCACGGTGTACCTGAGCTATGCGCTGCCCTCGTCCCTGGGCAAATCCTTGGCGATGGTATTGGCCTATGCGCTGGTGGTAGGCACCTGTTTCTCGGCGATCTGCGTGATTGCATTTTCCGTGCTCGACGGCCCGCATCGCCATCGCGCGCTGTACATCCTGCGTCATCAGGCTTTCCGCCCGTTGTGGTGGATCGGCAGCTTCGCCGCCTTCGGTGAAGCCTTGAGCGACCCACGGTTGGTCACGGCGCTTGGACAGCACTTGTCCCATACCGCCGCGACCGTCGCCAATGTGATGGCGGCGCTGTCGACCGGGGTGTTCATCCTGCGTTTCCGCCGCCCCATCGCCCACCTGATCCGCAACCAGCCACTGTCGCGCCGCCTCACACGCCGGGCCCTCAGTGACACTATCGAAATCATCGGTTCCTTCTGGTACATCCCGGCGTTGTTGTTGGTGGGCATCTCGCTGTTCGCCACCTTCGTCTCGGCGGGCGATACCAGCACGGCATTGCGCCAGTCGCTGCTGTGCACGGTGCTGCTGGTACTGTGCATGGTGATCAACGGCCTGGTACGCCGTCACGCCCTCAAGCCGCAGCGCGGGCACAAGCGGCATGCGCTGTATTCCGAACGCCTGAAGAGCTTTGTCTACACCCTGGCCCACCTGGTGGTATGGCTGGCGTTTATCGAGTTGGGCTTGCGGGTGTGGGGCCTGTCACTGATCCGCTTTACCGAAGGCGATGGCCATGAAGTCAGCGTCAAGCTGTTTGGGCTGGCAGGGACCTTGCTGTTTGCCTGGTTGATCTGGATCCTCAGCGACACCGCGATCCACCACGCCCTCACCCGCTCGCGCAAAGGCCTGGCCAATGCCCGTGCGCAGACCATGATGCCGTTGATCCGTAACGTGCTGTTCGTGACCATCTTCATCATCGCGGCCATCGTCGCCCTGGCGAACATGGGCATGAACGTCACGCCATTGCTGGCCGGTGCCGGTGTGATCGGCCTGGCTATCGGTTTCGGCGCACAGTCCCTGGTGGCGGACTTGATCACCGGCCTGTTCATCATCATCGAAGACTCCCTGGCCATCGATGACTACGTGGACGTCGGCGGCCACCTTGGCACCGTCGAAGGCCTGACCATCCGCACGGTGCGCCTGCGTGACATCGACGGTATCGTGCACACCATCCCGTTCAGTGAGATCAAGAGCATCAAGAACTACTCACGGGAGTTCGGCTACGCGATCTTCCGGGTGGCGATCCCCTACAACATGGAGATCGACGACGCCATCAAGCTGATGCGCGATGTCGGCCAGAAAATGCGCAACGACCCCTTGCAGCGCCGCAATATCTGGTCGCCGTTGGAGATTCAAGGCGTGGAGAGTTTCGAGTCGGGCAGCGCGATTCTGCGCGCGCGCTTCAAGACCGCGCCGATCAAGCAGTGGGAAGTGTCGCGGGCGTTCAACCTGTCCCTCAAGCGTCATCTGGATGAAGCCGGGCTGGACCTGGCCACGCCGCGCTTGAGTGTGCAGGTAGTGACCGCCGGCACTGTGCAGGAGAAAGATCAACAACAATAAACTCAGGAGAGGTCCTTATGCGTTTAACCGGTCTGACACCCCCATGGGTTTTCGGCGTGCTGTGCGGGGTTGCCAGCAGTGCGGCGATAGCCGCCAGCAGCGGCCAGGACAGTGCCCGTGAGGAAATCGCCGCCCAGGCAAAAGCCCTTGAACCGGCGATGCTGGAAACCCGACGCGACATCCACGCCCACCCGGAACTGGGCAACACGGAAACGCGCACGGCCGAGTTGGTCGCAAAACAGCTGCGCGACCTGGGCCTTGAGGTGAAAACCGGCGTCGCCCGTACGGGCGTCGTTGCGGTGCTCAAAGGCGCCCTGCCCGGCCCCACCGTCGCCCTGCGCGCCGACATGGATGCACTGCCGGTGAAGGAAGTCGCCGACCTGCCCTTCGCCTCCAAAGCCAAAGGCACCTACCTGGGCAAGGAGGTTGACGTGATGCACGCCTGCGGCCACGACGCCCACGTCGCCATCCTGCTGAGCACTGCGAAGATTCTGACCGGCATGCGCGAGCGCCTGCCGGGCACCGTGGTGTTCTATTTCCAACCGGCCGAGGAAGGCCCGAGCGACTTCATCCCCGACGGCAAAAACACCTGGGGCGCCAAAATGATGGTGCAGGAAGGCGTGATGCAGTCGCCCAAGCCGGACGCGGTGTTCGGTCTGCATGTGTGGGCGGGTGTGCCCGCCGGTCAGATTGCCTACCGTTCGGGACCGACCCTGGCGAGTTCGGATGACTTGCGCATCAAAATCCTCGGCAAACAGACCCACGCCGGTCGCCCTTGGGATGGCATCGACCCGATCACCGTGGGCGCGCAGACCATTGTCGGCCTACAGACCGTGGTCAGCCGCCGCACCGATATCTCGTCATTCCCGTCGGTGGTGAGCATTGGCACCATCAATGGCGGCACGCGTTACAACATCATTCCGGAGTCGATGGACATGAGCGGCACCATTCGCTCGTACGACTACGGCATCCGCCAGAAACTGCACGCGGATGTACGGCAGACCGTGGAGAAAATCGCCGAAAGCGGTGGCGCCAAGGCCGAAGTCACCATCATCGAGAAATACGATCCCACCATCAACAACCCGGCGCTGACCGAGAAAATGCTGCCAAGCCTACGCTGGGCGGCCAAGGATGACGTGGTGCAGGGCCCGCTGGTGGGCGGTGCCGAGGACTTCTCGTTTTATGCCAAGGAAGCACCGGGGCTGTTTGTGTTCCTGGGGGTGACGCCGAGGGATCAGGACATGAGCAAGGCGGCGCCGAACCACAATCCGGGGTTCTTCGTGGACGAGTCGGCGTTGGTGGTGGGGGTGAGGACGCTGGCGTCGTTGGCGACGGATTACCTGTACGCCCGCCAACCTCAATAACACACCTTCCTGTAGGAGCGAGCTTGCTCGCGAAGAACGTTAACGAAAACGCGGGCATGCTGAGTGCCCGCGGTGCCCTTGCGATTTTCGCGAGCAAGCTCGCGCCTACAGAGCGTCTGGGTGGATCAGCCCGCGACCGCGGCCCCGTCCATCTTCTGGCGCAAGCTCAACGGGCGCATATCCGTCCAGACTTCTTCGATGTAGGCCAGGCATTCTTTCTTCATGCCGCTCTTGCCCACCGTCCGCCAGCCTTCCGGCACGGCCTTGTAGTCGGGCCAGATGGAATACTGTTCTTCGTGGTTGACCACTACCTGAAACAGGAGGTCGTCGCGGTCAAATACTGAGGTCATTGCTGTTCTCCATCGCTGAAAGCCTGGCTGCGCACCGCGCGCAGCACTGATATCTGTAGAAACGTACCAAGCGTGCAAAAAATTAGAGGCTGGCGACCGCCGCCGCCAACGCACGCCCGAAGATGTCCGCCACGAGGTCGACTTCAACGGCAGTGATCACCAGCGGCGGCAGGAAACGCACCACGCTGCCGTGTCGGCCACCCAGTTCCAGGATCAAGCCACGCTTGAGGCATTCACGCTGCACCAGCGGCGCCAATTGGCGATGCACGGGTGGGTGGCCCTGGACATCCAGTGGGCCATTCGGGTCCACCAGTTCCACACCGAGCATCAGCCCGCGACCGCGGATATCCCCCAGGTGCGGGAAGTCGCGCTGCAGGATGCGCAGGTGTTCGCCCAGGCGTTCGCCCATCGCGGCCGCGTGACCGGCCAGGTCGTGGTCCTTGAGGTAGCGCATCACCGCCGAACCCGCCGCCATCGCCATCTGATTGCCACGAAAGGTGCCGGCATGGGCGCCCGGCAACCAGGTGTCGAGCCAGTCGCGATACACCACCACCGCCAGTGGCAGGCTGCCACCAATGGCCTTGGACATCACCACCACATCCGGAATGATGCCGGCGTGTTCGAAGGCAAACAGCTTGCCGGTGCGGCCAAAACCACTTTGGATTTCATCCACGATCAGCGCCACGCCCGCCTGTTCGGTGATTCGGCGCAGACCGCGCAGCCAGTCGAGATCAGCTGGAATCACACCGCCCTCGCCCTGCACCACTTCGACAATCACCGCCGCCGGCAGCAAAACGCCCGCCTCGGGATCATTCAGCAGGTTGTCCAGGTAATGCAGGTTGACCCGCACGCCTTCCGCGCCCCCCAGGCCGAACGGGCAACGGTAGTCGTAGGGGTACGGCAAAAACTGCACGCCATTACCGAGCAAGGCACCCAAAGGCTTCTTTGGCCCCAGGCTACCCATCAGGCTCAAGGCGCCCTGGCTCATGCCGTGGTAACCGCCCTGGAAAGACAACACCGTGCTGCGGCCGGTGGCAGTGCGCACCAACTTCAATGCGGCTTCCACCGCATCGGTGCCGGTGGGACCACAGAACTGGATTTTCGCTTCCCGCGCCAACGCTGGCGGCAACAGGCCGAACAGGTCCTGTACGAATTGATCCTTGACCGGCGTCGTCAGGTCCAGGGTGTGCAGTGGCAACTCATCAGCCAGTACCTGCTGGATTGCCTCGATCACCACCGGGTGGTTATGCCCCAGCGCCAACGTGCCCGCACCGGCCAGGCAGTCGATGAAACGGCGGCCTTCCACATCTTCAACGTAGAGGCCCTTGGCGCGCTTGAGCGCCAGGGGGATACGCCGAGGGTAGCTGCGGGCGTTGGATTCCTGCTGGCGCTGACGGGCGAGCAGCGGGGTTTCGTCGAACTGGTAAAGTGTTTCATGCACCTGGACGTCTTCGATACGGCTGGTAGCGACTGACATTTCTCGATCCCTCAATACGCTGATGATGGTGACCAAACTGCCGATCCGCTGGCGTCTGGCCCAAGGGGCATGCGCACGGATTTCCTGTTCTGGAAACGCACCAGCATCAGGAGGATTTACTCCTCCGGTCGCGAAAAACCGTCAACCACACAACCCCAGATACTTTTCATTCAACGCATAAAGAATCGCGCAGGTCTGCGCGTCCAGGGACCCCGAGTAATCCCGTGGGCGAAAGTGCATCTGAAACGCCCGCGTGCGCTGTTCAAACCCCTGCCGATTCTTCGCAGGCGCATACCCATAGCGCTGAAACGCGCGCTCCACCTCGACTTCCGACGGCAACCCGAGGCAAAAGCGGCGTTGATACATCGCCTGGGTCGCCTCATCAAACCAGGCCCCCACGCCCGCGTCATGCAAACGCCGCCACGGCAGACATGGCCCTGGATCGCTCTTGCGGCTGAACGCCACGTCCGAATGCCCGAGAATGTCGGTAGGCTCAATCTGTGGGTAACGCCCGAGAATGTCGCGCACCAAGGCAATCAACACTTGGGTTTGTTCCTCACCATAGGCTGGAAAGGTGAATACGCCGCCGTCATCCCGTGCCAGGTTGACGATCTCGATGCCGATCGAGCGACTGTTGAGATTGTCGCGCCCCGCCCAGTGGCTCACCCCGGCATGCCAGGCGCGCTTGTCTTCTTCCACCAACCGGAACACCCGCAATTCTTCATAGCCTGCGGCGCGATAGCGGGGATCGTCAGGGTCGGGCAGCAAATAGTGTGCACTCACGCCATCCTGGGTCAGGGTAGGCAGGGAGGAGGCAAAAGGGGCCGCGGTGTAATGCAGGATCACCTGCCGCACGGGCTCGCCGTTACGTTCGTTGAAGCCTTTGGCGGGGAAACTGGTATCGATGACCAACATGAGAACCATCCTTTTCAATACAGGCCGAGTCGTTCAGCCCGTTCAAGCGCAAAAAAATTACCGCCATCCTGAAGGCTTGATCCTCAAGAGGGCGGTAACTATGTGGCGCGTGAAAGAAAAGTGATCAGCGTCGCAGCGGCATCCCCAGGTCGACGCGCAGGCCATCCGGCTGGCTGTCGAACTTCAACGAGCAAGAACAGCGCTGCACAATCGCTTGCACAATCGCCAGGCCCAGGCCGCAGCCTTCGCTGTTGCCATTGCGCCAGAAGCGCTGGGTCAGGTATTGCAGGTCCTCCGGCGAAATCTGCTTGCCGTGGTCACGCACGCGAAACACGACGTTATCGGCGTCGGTCGTCACGCTGAGCGCCACCCGCGTGTCCGCCGGCGTGTGGCGCAGTGCGTTGTCCAGCAGGTTGCGCAGGGCTGCGACCGCCAGGCCCACTGGCATTTCCACCGGGGTAGCCGAAAGGTTTTCCGGCAGGATCAGGTCGATGCGCGTGTTATCACCGGCATTGGCATCCTGGATGGCCAGCCGTGCCACGTCCTCGGCACTGGAGTGCATACCATCGTCAAATGAGAGGTTGCCCTCTACCCGCGCCAGCAACAGCAATTGCTCCAGGGTGCGGTGCAGGCGGTCCGCGCCTTCCTCGGCGTGGGCGAGGGATTGGTCGCGGGCTGCGCCGTCGGTCATGCGCGCCACTTGCAGGTGGGTCTTGATCGCCGTCAGCGGGCTGCGCAGCTCGTGGGCGGCGTCGCCGGTGAGGCGACGTTCACGCTCGATGGTTTTGGCGATGCGTTGCAACAATTGGTTCTGGGTGTCGAGCAGCGGCTTGAGTTCGCTGGGCAACGGGTGGATCTGCAGCGGTTCAAGGGAGTCGGCACTGCGCCGCATCAAGGCGTCACGCATGCGGTTGAGCGGTACCAGGCTCTGACCGATGCCCAGCCACAACAGGCACAGGCAGCCGAGCATGGCAACGCCCACTGGCACCGAAGCGGCCAGCAGGATCGACAGGTTCAAAGCCTCACGTTCGACTTGACGGTCGGCCGTGGTGATCAACAGGTCGCCACGGGAAAGCGTGAAGCTGCGCCAGTTCACACCATCGATCAGCTGATCACGAAAACCACTCTGGCGCGATTCCAGGCCTTCATCCGGCGTGGCATGGCTGCGCGCCAACACTTCGCCGCGCAAGGAGCTGACCTGGCACGCCATGCCGCCCGGCACATTCAGCTGTGCCCCATGAAAATGCGCACCACCGCTCACACTGGCCAGGCCCGGCATCTGCTCGGTCAGCCCCGCCACCATGCGCGCCGACGCCACCAGGCGTTGATCGAGGGAAAACATCATCTGGTTACGCAGATCGTTGAGCATCCAGGCCGCCGCCAGGGCCCAGATCAACACAAAAGCAGCGCCCAGCTTGAACGTCAGGCGCAGGCGCAGGCTTTTCACGATGCGTCCTCGCCCCCGTCCGCAGGGCCCAGACGATAGCCGAGACCGCGCACGGTCTCGACAATGCCATTGCCCAATTTGCGTCGCAGGTGGTGGATATGCACGTTGAGGGCGTTGCTTTCCAACTCGTCGTTGAAGCCGTAGACGCTGTCCTTGAGTTGCTCGCTGGACAGCACCCGACCTTTGTTGTGCAACAGGGCTTGCAACAGCGCCTGTTCGCGGCGCGACAGGTCTACCGGCTCGCCCCCCAGGAAAGTCTCACGGCTGCTGGGGTCGTAGGCCAGTCGGCCATGCTCGATCAGGTTGACGCTGCGCCCCGCCACCCGGCGCAGCAGGGTTTGCAGGCGCGCGGCGAGTTCGCGCAGGTCGAAGGGTTTGAGCAGGTAGTCATCGGCGCCGGCTTGCAGGCCGTCGACGCGGTTGGTCACCGAATCGCGCGCGGTGAGGATCAGCACCGGGATTTCCAGGCCCTGGCTGCGCTGTTGCTGCAGCAGCTTGAGGCCGTCTTCGTCCGGCAGGCCGAGGTCGAGCACCATGATGTCGAACGTGGCCGCCCTGAGCATCGCGCGCGCGGCACCGGCCGAGGCCACACGCTCCACGGTAAAACCTTGCGCGGTCAGGCCGGCCACGATGCCGCTGGCGATCAGTTCGTCGTCTTCACAGACCAGTACGTGCATGGTGAACCCTTCATAAAAGATCGGGTGATTAAAAGTGCGGCGGATTAAGTGCAGATTATGCCGCTAAACCACCCACACTCAATCTAGAATAGCCTCGGTTAATCATCGGTTAATCAACGCCACACATTGTGTGCCTACTTGCATCGAACTAAGGCTTGACCATGCGGCATTTGTTTACCTTTCTGCTGGTGTTGTTCGCGGGGTTCGCCCAGGCCGCGCCGGGCAACCCATTTGAGACCAAACCCGACTTCCTGCCGGTGGGCAAAGCCTTCACTTTTACCTCCGAACGTCTTGAAAGTGGCGAGACCCAGCTGTATTGGCAGATTGCCGACGGTTATTACCTGTACAAGCAGCGCATGAAGTTCGATGGACTGGCCAAACAGCCCACGTTGCCGCAAGGCGAGGCCCATAGCGATGAATTCTTCGGCGACCAGGAAGTGTATCGCCAAGGCCTGGAAGTGAAGATTCCGGCCGGCGCCACCGGCCAGGTCAAACTGGGCTGGCAGGGCTGCGCCGATGCGGGCCTGTGCTATCCGCCGCAGTCGATCACCGTGGACCTGGGGGGCAACCCGGCCGTCGCCGCGACCGCCGAAGCCCAGGACCAAAGCCTGGCCAGTGGCCTGCAACAACGCAGTCTGGGCTGGAGCCTGCTGATATTTTTCGGCCTGGGACTGCTGTTGGCCTTTGCGCCGTGTTCATTGCCGATGCTGCCGATTCTCGCCGGTTTGGTGGTTGGCAGTGGCGCCAGCCCGCGTCGTGGGTTTGCCTTGGCCAGCAGCTACGTCGTGTGCATGGCACTGGTGTATGCCGCGCTCGGCGTGCTGGCGGCCTTGCTGGGTGGCAACCTTGCCGCCTGGCTGCAGACGCCGTGGATTCTCGGCAGCTTCGCCGCCCTGTTCGTGCTGCTGGCCCTGCCGATGTTTGGTTTCTTTGAACTGCAACTGCCGGCGTTCCTGCGCGATCGTCTGGACAACGTCAGCCGCCAGCAAAGCGGCGGCAGCCTGGTCGGCGCAGGGATTCTCGGCGCACTGTCCGGCCTGCTGGTGGGCCCATGCATGACCGCCCCCCTGGCCGGTGCCCTGCTGTACATCGCCCAGAGCGGCAACGCGTTACACGGTGGCCTGATCCTGTTCGCCATGGGCATCGGCATCGGCATTCCGCTGTTGTTGCTGGTGACCGTGGGCAATCGCTTCCTGCCCAAGCCGGGCACCTGGATGAATGTGCTCAAGGGCATCTTCGGCTTCCTGTTCCTCGGCACCGCCGTGCTGATGATCCGCCCGGTGGTCGATGAAAGCCTGTGGATCGGCCTGTGGGGCACGCTCGCGCTGGTGATGGCCTACTGCGGCTGGACCCTGGCCCGCGAATACGGCCTGGCCGCCAAGGTGTTCGGCGCCGGTTCCCTGGTGCTCGGCCTGTGGGGCACACTGCTGGTGGTGGGCGCCGCCGGTGGCAGCGATGACCTGTGGCAACCGCTGAAGGTCTACAGCGCTTCGCGGACCGCCGCCGCACCGAGCGCCCACGATGCCTTCATGACCATCAACGATCCCGCCGTGCTGCAAAGCCAGCTCGACAGCGCCAAGGCTCAAGGCCAGTGGGTGCTGGTGGACTATTACGCCGACTGGTGCGTGTCGTGCAAGATCATGGAAAAGCAGGTGTTCGGCAAACCCGAGGTGATGGATGCCCTGAAAGACGTACGCCTGCTGCGCCTGGACGTTACCGCCGACAATGCCGCCAGCCGAGAGCTGCTCGGCCGCTACAAAGTGCCTGGCCCACCGAGCTTCGTGTGGATCGGCCCGGACGGTGAAGAACGCCGCGCCCAACGCATCACTGGCGAAGTGGATGCCGCCGCCTTCCTGCAACGCTGGACGCAAACCCGGGACGCCCTCTGAATGCTGACCCTGACCATCGGCACCTTCGCCATCGCCCTGAATCACATCCTGCTGATCAGCGCGCTGATTCTCGCCACCCTGGTGGGCTGGCGCGTGGCCAAGCGTGGTGGTGAAAACCCGGAATCGGTGCTGTTCAGCCTCTTCCTGCTGGGCATGCTGGTGGCCCGCGTCAGCTTTGTGCTGATGTACTGGAGCGATTACAGCCAAGCCCCACTGCAGATGGTCGACCTGCGCGACGGCGGTTTCCTCGCCTGGCCGGGCGTGGTCGCGCTGATCCTGGGTGCGCTGCTCTACGGCCGGCGGCGTCCAGCCCTGCGCAAGCCGCTGGGCGCTGGGGTGATCACCGGCCTGGTGTTCTGGGGCCTGACCAGCCTGTCCCTGAGCCTGTACGACAAAGGCTCGCAACTGCCGGACATCACCTTGCGCAACGCCGATGGCGACGTGGTGCAACTGGCCGATTACAAAGGCGGCCCGCTGGTGATCAACCTGTGGGCCACCTGGTGCCCGCCATGCCGCCGCGAGATGCCGGTGCTGGAACGTGCCCAACATCAACGTCCCGACGTGACCTTCCTGTTCGTCAACCAGGCCGAAAGCATGCAAAGCGTCAGCACCTTCCTCGCCACACAAGGCCTGACTCTGGACAACATCCTGTTCGACGCCAGCGGTCGCCTCGGCCAGGCCGTGGGCTCGATGGCCTTGCCCACCACGTTGTTCTATCAAGCCGATGGACGCCTGATCAACAGCCACCTCGGCGAACTGTCCCAGGCCAGCCTGGCCCGCGCCATGGAACCCTTCGACTCCGCTCCTGCTGCCACAAGGAAACCGACATGCCCCGCCTCTGCCACCTGCTGACCCTGCTGCCGCTGACGCTTGCAGCCACCCTGGCCCAGGCCGCTGACTGGCCAGCACCGATCAAACAGATCGAGGCCAAAGGCGCCAAGATCCTCGGCAAGTTCGACGCCCCCAGCGGTCTCACTGGCTACGCCGCCCAGTACCAGAACCGCGGCATGGCCCTGTACCTGACCGCCGACGGCAAAAGCGTGATTGCCGGTAGCCTGTACGACGCCCAAGGCAATGACCTGAGCAGCGCGCCCCTGGAAAAACTGGTGTACGCACCGATGGCCAAGGAAGTCTGGGCCAAGATGGAAAAAAGCAGCTGGATCCAGGACGGCGACGTTAAAGCCCCACGCATCGTCTACCTGTTCAGCGACCCTAACTGCCCTTACTGCAACATGTTCTGGGAACAAGCCCGTCCGTGGGTAAAAGCCGGCAAAGTGCAGTTGCGCCACATCATGGTCGGCATCATCCGCGAAGACAGCCCCGGCAAATCCGCCGCGCTATTTGCCGCCAAAGACCCGCAAAAGGCCCTGGAAGAACACGAAGCCGCCGGTAAGGGCAGCAAGTTGCAGGCGTTGGAGAAGATTCCGGCGGATATCGAGGCCAAGCTTGATGGGAATATGAAATTGATGGATGAGCTGAAGTTGTCGGCGACGCCGGCTATCTTCTATCTGGATGACAAGGGTGGGTTGCAGCAACAGCAGGGGGCACCTTCGCCGGAGAAGTTGGGGAAGATATTGGGGCCGAAATAAAGCACTCTTCCTTATGAATAAGGTCTCCAACTATCAGAGACCTTATCCTGATGCGGCTCAGTGAGACGTAATTAAACTTCGTAAAGTCTGAGCCAAGTCACCCTGAAGTCGTTGCCATTTTGGAACCCCATCCGGCGATTGTCGACGCTGAGCCTTGCAGTGTTTGAAGTTGCCTTGAACGTCCCTCCGAGTAACTCCCAGTCTAAACCAGGCGCTATTACCTCGGTTAAATCGGCTCTATTAACAGTTAGCGCCATCAGAGGCGAAACACCTGAGCTACCGTCATTACAGACCCAGGCTAGGAATTGATATGAGCGTCCCACTTCCAGATTGTTGAACGTCTTGAACAGTTTTTCGCTATCCGTAGCAGGATCCTTTGTATCTGTATAACTCCAGTCACGCAGCCAATAGCCGTTCCAGAAACCATGTGATCCGAAAGCAAGTGCTAGATCCCTGGGGTCAGCGGCGCCACGGCCTCTTTCCCAACCATTCCAACCCTTCTCATCCGGATCGAAGTTAGTTTCATCAATCAAACGCTTGCGAAAGATCAACTTGAGCAAAGGAAAGACGATCGCCTTCGTCACGTCAGTACTACCGTCTACAGTCACCTTGAATTCAAAGGTCAGTTCCACGTTGCTAACGTAATTTGTCAGCTCTAGCCGCGACAGTTCACGCGATAATCCGTTAGTCAGGTCTCCAGCAGTGATGATCTCAGCGTGCATTACCTTAATCACGAGTTCAGTCCCATCTTCCTGAATACCCGTGCACTGCAGCCAACCTCTGTGCCCGACCCGCATGAACCACCATTTCGGCACGGTAATGACGGCATCCCCGAAAAATGCGCTCAAATCCAAAATACCCTTTTGGGTAGCGGGCGGCGTAGCCTGCTCCACAGCGGGCGGCGGCAAGTATCTCGGCAAACTGATCGTCAGGTTCAACGGCAGTGACGTCTGTGCCTTACACGCGGGGGTCACGGTGTAAGTGATTTGCACGGTTTTGCCCATGCTTTCGATCACCGCTTCCGGCGGCAGAGTGAAGATGACTGCCCCCGCCGTACTGCCGGGTTTGGAAGCCAACGGCCAGCAAGTGCCATCCGGTTTTTTCCAGCAAACACTGATGCTGTGCCTGCTGTTGTTTTTTGGGTAATCCACTTCGACATCTACACCGTAGCGCCCATTCCAGGCGGTCAGGTCGGAGCCATCAGCTTGCCTCACCGCAGGCATAGGAAGCGACAGAGGCTCCTGCTCGATTTTGAAGGTCTGAGCAGGAAACTCATAGGCGTTCTCTAGCCCACTCGCCTCACAAAAGCTCGCCGAGAAGTGCAGTTTAAATTCGCTGCAATCGGCCAGCTTTTGAAGTTCAGTCCTTGGAATAGGCGCCTCAACTCCTCGAGCCTTCCAGTCGTCAGTAACGGGCTCATCCAGCAAAATGTCGTACCGGTAAGCGCTGCCGTCCTCGTATTCACCCGAGATCCACATCCAACAAAAACTTGAGCACTCGGCATACGCCCATACAGGCACTGTAGCCAGTGCGGCCCCTGGGAATATATTGAGGTCTACCGTGCCGTTAGTTGCCTCTTCAATATTCGGGTGAATGAACCGGGGGCACCGAAACACTGACCAACTGTGCAGGTGATAGCTGTTCTTGTTCGTTGAAGGCAACCGTGTAGGTCAGCGTCATCGACTGGTTGAACAAACAAGCAACGATACAGGGCGATAGTTTGACCGACGCCGGATCCCCGTCATATTCAATGGTCACGCAACCCAACGGTCTCTGCTCGAAACCAGGTCCGCTCACAAAAAAGCAGACACGATCGTCCGCATACGTATCCAGGTCACTTACATCTACAGTCCCTCCGTCTCTGGTGAGTTCAGGATTAAGGCACCAACCACCGTTGTACTCCACAGACTGCCGCAGATGGGGTGCCTTTAGGTCTAGCCGAGGGTCAACAATTAAAGCAGCAGTTCGGCGATATTGAATTTCGAGCGCATTCCTCGGCAAGCGCGTCTCCAGGTGCGGGTCAACCTCGGCGGGAGGCTGGGCCTCCAAGTCGTTCGTGATCCAGCCACATTGAAGGGTAAGCGATCGCCATGGTTTGCGTCGCGCCAACCAACCACGGCGAATTGGGAACTGAAGTAAGTTGCCCGGGACAGCATCTTCAGGCGTTAACTTATAGCCATAAACCACTGTGTAAAACACATGCCGAGGAGCGTCCTGCTCGGTAGCCGCAGTGCAGTAAAGCTTATCCCCCGCTTTGGCAAGAGGCGGGACCGGCACAAGAACCGTCTCATCGCCTGTGTGATCGTGCATGTCATAGGTAGGCGTGTTATGCACGATTTTTTCGTGAAGTAAGTAAGGTGCAAGATTTTGACTTTCACTGGCAGGGTAAAACGCTACCCCCACCTCCTTGACCAACGACTCCACGGCCTGCCCTTGTGACTTCCCCGAATATGAAATGAGAGCCGTGAACCCCATGAGTTTCGTCAAGTAAGCCAAAGGGATGTCTATCTTCCGGGCCCCTGACTCACCGCTTGAATCCACAACATCCTCAAGTACCAGCTCAGGCACCTCCTTTGCGCTGAACTTGACTGTGATGGGCGGGTTGTCCATGCGTGCGTCAACGGTCAGGTAGGAGTCCGGCATTTTGGAGGGTTCGATGATGCTATTCACCTCACTGGAAATTAACGGAGCGGCAACTTCCAGAGCTTGGGGCTTGATCGACTTTGGTGTTTTTGCATCGACAGGATCTGAGGGAACTTCAGCTGTTGTTTTTTCTTTAGCCATGACAGGAACTCCATGTTCGAGGGGTTATGGCCCTCAGCCAGTCCGAGGCCGAGAGCCGCCCTTTAGTGAGCGCCTTTGATGCACCTTCGCCTACTGTCAGAATTAACAGTTCTGACGAAGCCCTACGCTGCTGCCGACCAACGGCCCTCTCACAACCCCTCCAACTCCGCCATCAAGTCACTCAACCGATCTACCTTCTCGGCACTGACCTCATTGGCTGCCAGCCCGTCGATATACTCGGCCAATTCCGCCACCGTGCTGCACTCGAACATTGCGCGCAGCGGCACATCACGTTGCAGGGTCTTCTGCACCCGCGAGGCAATCTGCGTGGCCAGCAACGAGTGCCCGCCCAGTTCGAAGAAGTTGTCCTGCACCCCTACCCTCTCGACTTTCAGCACCTCGGCCCAGATGGCGGCCAACGTAGCCTCCAGTTCGTTGCGCGGTGCCAGGTAGTCCTGGCTTTGCAGCTGGCCGATCTCCAGCGCCGGCAACGCCTTGCGGTCGAGTTTACCGTTGGCGTTGAGCGGCAGGCGGTCGAGCCAGAGCCAGTGCAGCGGCACCATGTATTCCGGCAGTTCGGCGCGCAGGCGTTGCTTGATGCGGTCCAGGCGTTCGCTTGGGTTCAGTGCTTCATCCGCCGCCACCAGGTAGCCGACCAGGTGCTTGCCATTCATGCCTTCCTGCACGCCCACCGCCGCATCGCGCACTTCCGGTTGTTCGTGCAGGCGCGCTTCGATTTCACCCAGTTCGATGCGGTAGCCGCGAATCTTCACTTGGTGGTCGACACGTCCGACGTACTCCAGCACGCCGTCACTGCGACGGCGCGCGAGGTCGCCGGTGCGGTAGAGACGTTCGCCCGGTGCGCCGAAGGGGTTTGGCACAAATACGGGCGCGGTGCGCAGCGGGTCGCTGACGTAACCGCGGCCGACACCCGTGCCGGCCACGCACAACTCACCCACCGCGCCTTGCGGCACCAGTTCCAGTGCGCCATCCAGCAGGTACAAACGGTTGTTGTCGGTGGGCGTACCAATCGGCAAATAGGTGCCTCGGGTAGACGCCAGGTCGACACGATAGAACGCCACATCGTCCGAACACTCCGCCGGGCCGTAAGCGTTGACCAGCCCAATCTCCGGATAACGCTGCAACCACTGGTGCGCCAGTTCCGGTGGCATCGCTTCGCCGGTCGGCAGCATCCAGCGCAGGCCATCCAGGCCGATGCGGTCCTGTGCAAGCATGCCCTGGATCAACGACGGCACGCTTTCCAACACGGTGATGCCCTGGGCCTGGACATGTTCCAGCAGGCCCTGGGGATCATGCGCGATGGTGTTCGGCACGATGTCCACCCGCGCGCCGAACAGCGGCGCAGCGAGGAACTGCCATACGGAAATATCAAAGCTCTGCGACGCGGTTTGCGCAATCACATCCGCGTCGCTCAAGGCCAGGTACGGCACTTTGCTCAGTTGGTTATTGAGCATGCCGCGCTGTTCCACCATCACGCCCTTGGGCAGACCGGTGGAACCGGAGGTATAGATCACGTAGGCAAGGTTATCCGGAGCGCTGTAGACACCGGGGTTTTCACCACGCGCGGGTATTTCCTCCCACACCAGAAGCTGGCAGTCAAAACCGTCCAGCAACTCGATGGCTTGCTCACGGGATGCTTCGGTGCACACCAGCAATGGCGTGCGGCTCAAGTCGAGGATGCTGCGCAGGCGCTGGCTCGGCAGGCCGGGGTCCAGCGGCAGGTAGCCGGCACCGGCCTTGAAGCTGCCGATGATCATGCCGAGCAGGTCGAGGTTACGCTCGGCCAACAACGCCACCGGTTGATCCAGGCCGACACCCGCAGCTATCAGCGCGTGGCCCAGGCCGTTGCTGCGACGGTTCAGTTCGTCATAGGTCCATTGCTGGTCGAGGCAACTGGCGGCGATGCGCTGCGGATGAGCGGCGACCTGCTCTTCGAACAGCTCGATGTAGCTGCGCTCCAGCGGGTAGTCGTGCTCGCTCTGGTTGCAACCGTCCACCAGGAACTCACGCTCCTGCTCGCCAATCAGTGGCAGGTCGGCCATGTCACCCTGGAAGCCTTGGACCAGCGCCAGCAGCAGGCGCTTGAACTCGCCGAGCATGCCTTGCACGGTGGTTTCGTCGAAGTAGCGTTGGTCGTAGGACAGGTGCAGCCCCAGGTCATCACCTGGATAGCACACGGCGGTCAGCGGGAAGTTGGTGTGGGTGCGGCCGGAATCCGAGGTGGCGTTCAGGCTTTGTGCACGGTCCAGCACCGAGACTTCCACCGGGGCGTTTTCGAACACGAACAGGCTGTCGAACAGCGGCTGGCCCTTGGGCAGTTCGCTGTGTTCCTGGATCGTCACCAGCGGCAGGTACTCGTACTCGCGCAGTTGCATATTGCTGTCGAGCAGTTCGCTCAACCACTGGCGCACGCTGCACGCTTGACCGTCCTCGGGCAGTTTCACCCGCAGGGCGATGCTGTTGATGAACAGGCCGACGGTGCGTTGCATCTCGGGCATTTCCACCGGGCGCCCGGCCACGGTGACACCGAACAGCACGTCGCGATCGCCGCTCAAACGGCGCAGCACCAGCGCCCACGCCGCCTGGGCGAAGGTGTTGACGGTCAGTTGGTGAGCCTGTGCCAGTTCGCGCAGTTGTGCACCGTCGCGGGCATCGAGACGGGTGTAGCAATCGCCCACCACCATGCCGCCGCTGTGGCCCGCGTGTTCACGCAGGAACGGCCGGTCGCTCGGGATTGGCGTGGTGCGCTCGAAGCCTTGCAGGTTCTGTTGCCACCATTGGCGTGCCTCATTGAGGTTCTGGCGTTGCAGCCAGGCAATGTAGTCTCGGTAGCGCGGCGGCGTGGCCAGTTGCGCGTCGCGGCCTTCACCGAGGGCCATGTAGAGCTCGAAGAAGTCATTCATCAGCAATGAACGGCACCAGGCATCGATAAGGATGTGGTGGTTGCTCATCATGAACCAGTAACGCTCGGCGCCGACGCGGATCAGGCGCAGGTGGAACGGTGCCTGGTTGAGCAGATCGAAGCCGGCTTCGCGCTCTTGCTTGAGCAGCGCTTGCAGGCGCGGCTCCTGCTGGTCCTCAGGATCGTCGCTCCAGTCCAGGTACTCAATCGGCGTGCTGCCGGGTGTGTGGATCACTTGCAGCATGTCTTCGCCGACGTTCCAGCAGAACGACGCGCGCAGGGCTTCGTGGCGGGCGATCACCGCCTGCCAGGCCTGGGCGAAACGCTCGGGGTCCAGGGCGCTGTTGATGCGGTAGCGGTCCTGCATGTAGTAGAGGCCGGTGCCGGGCTCCAGCAGGGTGTGCAATAGCAGGCCTTCCTGCATCGGGGTCAGCGGGTAGACATCTTCGATGGCGCTGGCGGCAATCGGCAAGCTGTCGAGTTGCGCCTGGGTCAGGTGCGCCAGCGGGAAGTCGGACGGTGTAAGGCCACCGGCGTCGTCCTCCAGACAGTGTGCGACCAGGCTTTGCAGCTCGGTGAGGTAGGCATCGGCCAGTTCATGGATGCTCTGTTGATCGTGGCGTTCGCGGCTGAAGGTCCAGCGCAGCACCAGCTCACCACCATACACCTGGCTGTCGACGCTCAACTCGTTGGGCAGCGGCGCGTCCGGGTCATGGGCCAGGCCGGCGGATTCATCCAGCGGGTGGAACAGCGCATCGGCGCCGAAGCTTTGGTCGAACTGGCCGAGGTAGTTGAAGGTGATCTGCGCGCTCGGCAGTGCGGCCAGGGTCTGCTTGCACAGGTCATCGGCGAGGTAGCGCAGCACGCCATAGCCCAAGCCTTTATGCGGCACGGCGCGCAGTTGTTCCTTGATCGCCTTGATCGAATCGCCCTGCCCGGTTTGCGGGGTCAGGCGCAGCGGATAGGCACTGGTGAACCAGCCGACGCTGCGGGTCAGGTCGATGTCATCGAACAGGGTTTCGCGGCCGTGGCCTTCCAGTTGGATCAACGCGCAAGCGTGACCGCTCCAGCGGCACAACACGCGGGCCAAGGCGGTCAGCAACAGGTCGTTGACCTGGGTGCGATAGGCGCTTGGGGCTTGCTGCAGCAACTGGCGGGTGTGTTCGGCATCCAGGCGCACGCTGACGGTGTCGGCATCGCGGTTGCGCAGCGACCCTTGTGGGCGGGCCACCGGCAATGCGGCGTCAGGGCCGGCCAACTGGTGCTGCCAGACGCTCAATTCCTCACGCAAGGATTCGCTACCGGCATACGCCTGTAAACGCGCGGCCCAATCACGCAGGGCACTGGTCTTGGCCGGCAGGCTGACGGACTGGCCATCGTTCAACTGGCGATAAACCGTTTGTAGATCTTCCAGCAATACACGCCACGACACGCCGTCCACCACCAGGTGATGGATCGCGATCAACAGGCGTTGCTGCCCCTCGGGCCCGTCCACCAGCAAGGCGCGCAGTAGCGGGCCGTGCTCCAGGTCGAGGCTGCGTTGGGTGTCGGTGAACAGCGCGGTGCAGTGCGCCATGTCACGCACTTGCGCCTGCATCAGCACGCCGCCCTGCGGCACGGCCCTGTGTTCGGCGTGCCATTGGGCGTCGCGCTTGGAGAAGCTCAGGCGCAAGGCGTCATGGTGTTCCAGTACCGCCAGCAGCGCTTGTTCCAGGCGCTGGGGGTCGAGCAACTGCAGCGGCTTGAGGACCAGCGCCTGGTTCCAGTGCTGACGGTTCGGGGTCTCGGTGTCGAAGAACCAATGCTGGATCGGCGTGAGACCCGAACTGCCGGTCAGCAGGCCCTGCTCTGCCGTAACCTGCTCGGAGCGCGTAGCCACAGCAGCCAGGGTCTGCACGGTCTGGTGCTGAAACAGGTCGCGAGGGCTGAAATGAATCCCGGCCTGCCGCGCGCGGCTGACCACCTGGATCGACAGGATCGAGTCGCCCCCCAGCTCGAAGAAGTTATCGTCCAGGCCGACTTGTTGCACGTTCAGCACCGCGCACCAGATCGCCGCCAGGGTGCTTTCCAGTTCGTTGCGGGGTGCCACGTAGTGTTGGCGGTTGGCTTCGGGATCCGGCTGCGGCAAGGCACGGCGGTCGAGCTTGCCGTTGGCGGTCAGCGGCATGCTGTCCAGCACGATCAGGTGCGCGGGCACCATGTAGTCCGGCAGGTGCGCCTTGAGATGGGCCTTCAGCGCATCACGCAGCGCGACGTGCTCGGCATCGCTGACCAGATACGCCACCAACTGTTTGCCGTTCGGCGCATCCAGCGCCAGCACCACCGCTTCGCGCACGGCGTCATGCTCCAGCAGGCGGGTTTCGATCTCGCCCAGTTCGATACGGAAACCGCGAATTTTCACCTGGTGGTCAATACGCCCGAGGTACTCCACCAAGCCATCGACGCGCTGGCGCACGAGGTCACCGGTGCGGTACAGGCGCCCGCCGTTGCGCGCAAACGGGTCCGCGACAAAACGTTCGGCGGTCATGCCCGGACGCTGGTGATACCCCTGCGCCAGACCCGCACCGCCCACGTATAACTCGCCGGTCGCGCCTTGCGGCACCAAGGCCAGGTCGGCGTCGAGAATATAAGCCACGCGGTCACCGATGATGCTGCCGATCGGCACGCTGGCGGCGCCCTCCTCCAAGTGCTCGGGCGCCAGGCTGGCCAGCGGCATCACTACGGTTTCAGTCGGGCCATAGGCGTTGAAGAACACCTGGGGCTGGAACGCGGCACGGATGCGCTGCAAGTGTTCGCCGGTCAGGGCTTCGCCGCCGGTAATGCACATACGCACCGGCAAGGTCTGCTGCCGGGTCGCCAACCACTGCGCCAACTGGCTGCCGTAGCTCGGGGTGAAGCCCAGGATGTTGATGCCATGGGTGCGTATCAATCCGCAGATTTCCTCGGCATCCCACTGCCCCTGAGCCCGCAACACCACCTGTGCGCCACTGAGCAGCGGCACCAGCAGACGCTCGGTGGCCGCATCGAAGTTGATCGAATAGAAGTGCAGCTCGCAGTCATCCGCGCGCATGCCAAACCGCTCGATCACCGCCGCGCAATGCATGGCGATTTCACCGTGGGATACCACCACGCCTTTCGGCTTGCCGGTGGAGCCGGAGGTGTAGATCAAGTACGCCTGGTGTTGCGGCAGGCTGATAAACGGCAGCGCATCGGCCGGGTAGTTGGCCAGCACCGGCAAGTCATCCTCCAGACACCAGCACGCAACAGTGGCCGGTAACTCGCCGAGGGCCTCGAACATCGCCGCATCGCTGAGCAGCAGGCCGATGCCGCTGTCTTCGATCATGTAGTGCAGGCGGTCCAGCGGGTATTCCGGGTCCAGCGGCACATAGGCACCGCCGGCCTTGAGGATCGCCAGCAGGCCGATGACCATTTCCAGGGAGCGCGGCAACGCCAGGCCGACACGCACCTGCGGGCCGACGCCACGTTCGCGCAGCATCCAGGCCAGGCGGTTGGCGCGGGCGTCGAGTTCTCGGTAGCTGAGGGTCACGCCGGCAAAGGTCAGCGCCGGCGCATCGCCACGGGCTGCCACCTGCTGGCTGAACAGTGGGTGGATGCACTGATCGAGACGGTGCTCGCCATTCTCAATGCCCAGGCTGTCTTGCAACACACGCTGTTCATCCGCCCCCAGCAACGGCAATTCGCTGAGGCGTTGCCGCGGATCCGCGATCAAGGCTTCCAGCAGATTGCGCCAATGGGCGGCCATGCGCGCAATGCGTGGCTCGTCGAACAGGTCAGTGCTGTAGGTCAGGCAGCAACCCAGGCGATGGTCGAGGTCGGTGACTTCCAGGTTGAGGTCGAACTTGGTCGCCCGCGCATCGTTGGCCAGGTATTCGACGGTCATGCCGGCCAGTTGGCGGCTCTGTTGGAATTCCCAGCGCTGCACGTTGCACATCACCTGGAACAGCGGGTTGTACGCCGCGCTGCGCGGGGGTTGCAGGGCCTCCACCAGGTGATCGAACGGCAGGTCTTGATGGGACTGACCCTCGATCACGGTGTGGCGCACGTGCTCGAACAACTCAGCGACATTCATCTGCCCATTGAGCTGGCACCGCAGCACCTGGGTGTTGAGGAAGGCACCAATCAAGCCTTCGCTTTCAGGACGGATACGGTTGGCAACCGGGGCGCCGATACACAAGTCGGTCTGGCCGCTATAACGGTAGAGCAGCACGGCCAGGGTGGCGGTCATGGTCATGAACAGGGTCAGGCCGCGCTCGGCATTGAAGGCACGCACGCGGGCAGCGAGGTCGTCGCTGAGGTCGAAGCGGTACAACTCGCCCTGGTGGCTTTGCACAGGCGGGCGTGGACGGTCGCCGGGCAGTTCCAGCAGCGGGTGTTCATTGCCCAGTTGCGCAGTCCAGTAATCCAGCTGACGCTGGCGCTCGCCGGACTCCAGCCACTGACGCTGCCACACGCTGTAGTCGAGGTATTGCACGGGCAGCGGCGCCAGCGGCGAGTCGCGCTCGTCGATAAAGGCCTCGTACAACGCGCTGAGTTCACGGGCAAAGATGTCCATGGCCCAGCCTTCGGTGACGATATGGTGCAGGGTCAGCACCAGGTAGTGTTCCTGCTCGCCGGCCTTGACCAGGCACGCACGCAACAACGGCCCGGTTTCCAGGTTGAACGGCGTGTGTGCCTCATGATCAGCCAGTCGCTGCAGGCGCGGTTGACGGTCGGCTTCGCTCAGCGCGGAGAAATCCTGCCAATCCATGCGCAGCCCGGTCTGCGGCGAAACGTTCTGATAAGCCACACCATCGACGCTCGGAAACGTCGTGCGCAGGGTTTCGTGACGCATGATCAGCGCTTGCAGCGCCGCCTCGAAACGCCCCACGTCCAGCACGCCACGCAAACGCGCCATCCCGCCGACGTTGTAGGCCGGGCTGTCCGGTTCCATCTGCCACAGGAACCACATGCGCTGCTGGGAATAGGACAGCGGCACGGGTTGGCCGCGGTCGACCTTGGCGATGACGGTCTGTTGGTTGCGTTGGCCCGAGGCCTGGATCAGGCCGACCTGCTCGGCAAACGCCCCCAGTTCACTGGCGTCGAACAAGGTGCGCAACGGCAGTTCCACATCACAGGCCTGGCGGGTGCGGGAGATGATCTGCGTGGCCAGCAACGAGTGGCCGCCGAGGGCGAAGAAGTCATCGCGCAGACCAATGCTTGGCAGGCCGAGAACTTCGCGCCAGATCGCGGCGATTTGCTGTTGCAGCGGCGTTTCGGGTTCGACGTGTTCACGCACTTGCCACACCGGCGCCGGCAATGCGCGGCGGTCCAGCTTGCCGCTGGGGCTCAACGGCATGGCGTCCAGGCGCATCAGCAGCGCGGGCACCATGTACTCCGGCAACTCCGCGGCCAGGGCGGTTTTGACCTGTTGTTCGTCCAGGTTGCCATGGGCAGTGAAGTAGCCAATCAACTGCCCGTCACGCACCAGCACCACAGCTTGAGCGATGCCCTCCAGGGCGAGCATGCGCGCCTCGATTTCTTCCGGCTCCACACGGAAGCCGCGCAGCTTGACCTGCTGGTCGAGACGCCCGAGGTACTCGATCACACCGTCGGCGCTCCAACGGGCGCGGTCACCGGTGCGGTACAGGCGGGCGCCTTGGTGATCGGCGACAAAACGCTCAGCCGTCAACCCGGCGCGGCCAAGGTAACCCCGGGCCAGGCCGATACCGCCGATGCACAGCTCACCCGGCACGCCCAGCGGCACGGGGTTGAGCTGCTCATCCAGCACGCGGCAGATCACGTTGCCCAGTGGCCGACCAATCGGCGAGCGCTCGCCGTCTTCTGCGCGACAGTGCCAGTGGGTCACGTTGATCGCGGTTTCGGTCGGGCCATAACGGTTATGCAATTGCACGGCTGGCAACTGGGCCAGAACGCGGTTGCGCAGTTCGGCGGGCAAGGCTTCCCCGCCCGAGAACAAGCGCCGCAGGCTGGTGCATTCGGCCACCAGCGGTTCGTCGATAAACAACTGCAACAGCGGCGGCACGAAGTGCAGCGTGGTCACGCCGTGTTCCTGCACCAACTGCGCGATCCGATGCGGGTCGCGATGCTCACCGGGCCCGGCCAGTACCAGGCGGCACCCAGTGATCAGCGGCCAGAAGCATTCCCACACCGACACGTCGAAACTGATCGGTGCCTTCTGCATCAGCACGTCGGTTTCGTTAAGTGGATAAGTGGCCTGCATCCACTGCAAGCGCTCGGCCAGCGCGGCATGGGTGATGCCCACGCCTTTGGGCTGGCCGGTGGAACCGGAGGTGTAGATCACGTAGGCGAGGTTATCACCGTGCAAATGCAGGCCGGGCGGCTGGGTGGGCCAACTGTCCAGGTGCAGGCTGTCCATGGCGATGACGCACACGCCGCAGGCAGCCGGCACCTGCTCCAGCAGCGCGGTCTGGGTCAGCAGCAGGTGAACGCCGCTGTCCTTGAGCATGTAGGCCAGGCGCTCGGTGGGGTAATCCGGGTCCAGCGGCACGTAAGCGCCCCCGGCCTTGATGATCGCCAGCAAGCCGATCAACAGTTGCGGCGAACGTTCGGCGGCGATGGCCACGCACACGTCCGGGCCGACGCCTTTGTCACGCAGGTAATGGGCCAGGCGGTTGGCCTGGGTGTGCAATTGGGCGAAGGTCAGGCTGCCGCCGTCCCAGACCAGCGCGGTGGTGTCCGAGGTCTGCTGGTTGAGCAGTTCGGGCAGCCACACTTGGGCCGGTGCGCAGGGTGCTTCGCTGTAAAGGGCTTGTTCGTCGTGCTGCATCAGCATGAGGTCGCCGATGGCTTGCCGGGGCTGTTCGCAGATGGCGTGCAACAGGTTGATGTAGTGCTCGGCGAGGCGCTGGATGGTCGCGCTTTCGAACAGTTCATCGGCATAGTCGAACGACAGGCTCAGGCGCCCGTTGCGGTCTTCTTCGGTGTGCAGTTGCAAATCGAACTTGGCTTCGCGGCTGTGCCACGGCAACTCGTCGGCGAGCATGCCCGGCAGGCGGCGCAAGGCGCTGAGGTCGCGTTGCTGGTGGTTGAACATGACCTGGAACAGGCCCTGCTCGCGGGCCTGCGGGAAGGCCTCCAGCAGTTGTTCGAATGGCAAATCCTGATGGGCCTGGGCGCCCAGCGCAGCCTGGCGTGTCGCGGCCAACAGTTCAGTGAAGGGCAAGCGCCCATCCAGCTCGGCGCGCAGCACCAAGGTGTTGATGAAGAAGCCGACCAGGCCTTGGGTTTCCTGGCGCGGGCGGTTGGCGTTGGGCACGCCGATGCGGATATCGCGTTGGCCGCTGTAACGGTAGAGCACGCTCTGGAAGGCTGCCAGCAACAGCATGAACGGGGTGGACTCGTGGGTCCGGGCGGTCTGGCGAATGGCTTCGCTGAGGCTCGCGCCAAGGCGCACAGTGTGGCGTGAGGCACTGTGACGGTGGTGTACCGAGCGCGGGTGGTCGGTCGCCAGGCTCAGGGTGGGATGCTCTTCACCCAACTGCGCTTTCCAGTACGCCAGTTGACGCTGGCCTTCACCTTCGGCCAGCCATTGGCGCTGCCAAGTGCCGTAGTCGGCGTATTGCAGGGCCAGGGGCGGCAGCTCCAGGGTCTGGCCCTGGACTGCGGCGGCATAGAGGCGTGAGAACTCGTCCATCAGGATATTGAGCGACCAGCCGTCGGCGATGATGTGGTGCAGCGTCACCAGCAGTTGGTGATCTTCATCGTCCAGACGCACCAGGGTCACCCACAACAGCGGACCTTTTTCCAGGTCGAACTGGGTGCGCGCTTCGTCTTCGCGGATCTGTTGCGCACGGGCTTCGCGCTCGGCAACGGGCAGGTCGCTGAGGTCGATGACTTGCAGGTCGAAATCGGCCTTGGTATCGACACGCTGGAAAGCCTGGCCGTCGCGCTCGTAGAAGCGTGTACGCAGGGCTTCGTGGCGCTGGATCAGTTGCTGGAAGCTGGTACGCACCGCGTCTTCATCCAGCTCGCCGCGCAGGCGCAGGGCGCCGGGGATGGTGTAGGCGCTGCTGTGGGGGTCCAGTTGCCAGGTGATCCACAGGCGGCTCTGTGCCAGGGATTGGGGCAATTCCTCTTGGCGCGACAGGCTGTGGATCGCGCCTTGGGCGACGCCGCCGTCCTGCTGCAACTGCGCAACGCTGGCGGCAAAGCCTTCCAGGGTCGGTGCTTCGAACAGCATGCGCAGGTTAAGCTCCAGGCCGAGGCTTTCGCGCAGGCGTGCGACCACCTGGGTGGCGGTGATGGAGTTGCCGCCGAGTAAGAAGAAGTGGTCATCGGCCGCAACCGTCGCCACCTGCAACTGCTCGCACCAGATCGCCGCAATCTGGTTGTGCAGTTCGGATTCCAGCGCCCCATCGCTCTCCTGCGCGTGCAGGTCCGGGAACTGCGCATAGCTGTCGAGGCTACCGTCCTTGTGACGAAGCGCACAGGCCGCGCGCTGCAGCTTGCCGCTGGAGGTCTTCGGCAAGGCGCCAGGGTTGAGCAGCACCACCACGCTTGGCGCCTCTTGATACGCCTCGGCGACGGCTTGGCGAATCGCCTTGATCAGCGCCTCGGGCGCCAGGATTTTCTGCACACTGCGGCTGATTTCAGCGGCAATGCCGATGCCTTCCAGGCCCTGCTCATTCACTGCAAATGCGGCGACCCGGCCTTTGCGCACCACTTCCACTTCGCGCTCGATGGTCTGCTCGATGTCTTGTGGGTACAGGTTGTGACCGCGCACGATCAGCAGGTCTTTGAGGCGACCGGTGATGTACACCTCACCGTCACGGATGAAGCCCAGGTCGCCCGTACGCAGCCACCTACGGCCGGCATGTTGCACAAAGGTCTTGGCGGTGGCTTCGGGGTTACGCCAGTAGCCGTGGGCGATACTCGGACCCGTGGCCCAGAGTTCGCCGACGTGGTTGTCGGGCAGCTCGGCAAGGGTATGCGGGTCAGCGATCAGCACCGCGTGTTCCGGCTGGCGGGTGCCACAGCTCATGATCGCACTGCCCTGCCCCGGCTCGGCGCGATTGGCGGCCAGGGCCTGATCGTCGACGCGCATCGCCGCAATGCCCTGGCCACGGCTGCCGCCCGCGACAAACAGGGTCGCCTCGGCCAGGCCGTAGGAGGCAAAGAAATGGTTCGGGGTAAAACCGCAGGCGGCGAACTTCTCGGCGAAGCGTTCCAGAGTGTCGAGGCGGATCGGCTCGGAGCCGGAATAGGCCACGCGCCACCGGCTCAAATCCAGGCGCTCCAACGCGGTCTCGCTGACCCTTTCGCTGCACAGGCGATAGGCGAAGTCCGGACCGCCGCTGATGGTGCCGCCGTATTCACTGATCGCTTCCAGCCAACGTAACGGTCGCCCGAGGAAGTAGGCCGGCGACATCAGCACGCAGGGCACACCACTGAAGATCGGTTGCAGTAGACCGCCAATCAGCCCCATGTCGTGGTACAGCGGCAGCCAACTGACGATCACGTCATCGGGGTTCAGGTCGATGCCGAAACCGCGACGGATCAACACTTCGTTGGCCACCAGGTTACCGTGGCTGACTT
The DNA here is from genome assembly GCF_054668895.1 of Pseudomonas sp. H3_E07. NCBI lineage: Bacteria > Pseudomonadati > Pseudomonadota > Gammaproteobacteria > Pseudomonadales > Pseudomonadaceae > Pseudomonas > Pseudomonas sp. H3_E07. The sequence continues at coordinate 4,570,124 of NZ_CP162795.1, read as the reverse complement.
GCACGCCCTTGGGCAACGCGGTGGAACCTGAGGTGTATTGCAGGAAGGCGATGTCGTCCGGATGCAGGTCAGGGGCGACCCAATTGCCGGCACCTTCCAGCCGATCGACGCTCAATACGGGCGGCGCATTTTCGAGCTGCGACAAGCCATCGGCGAGGCTGGCGATGGTCAGCAGCAGACGCGGTTCGGCATCGCTGATGATCGACAGCAGGCGCGCCTGATGGTGGCGACGGGTGGACTCCGGCGGATAGGCCGGCACCGCGATCACACCCGCGTACAGGCAACCAAAGAACGCCGCGACATAATCCGGGCCACTGGGGAACAACAGCACGGCACGGTCGCCCAGGTCCGCATTGGCCTGCAAGGCGGCGGCGATGGTGCGGGCACGCTGATCCAGATCGCGATAACTGAGCACAACGCTGTGCTCGGCGGACTCGGCGAGGAAGCGCAAGGCGACCTGGTCCGGGGTCTGCGCAGCGCGACGTTGAAGGGACTGGACCAGGGTAGGGGGAAGTTCGAAGGCGTCCATCATGGGGTTCCTGCCTGAAATCGGCTTACGGGAAATTCGAGAATTCGGGGGGGCTGGTTCAGCCGACGGCAAGTGGACGTGCCACGCCATTGCGCCATCGGGCCAGGTGTTCCTCGGCGTAACGCCGCATGCAGCGCAGCACGGCGCTTTCGTGCTGTATGAGGAAGAAGTGGTGGCCGTCGAACATGTCCAGGGAAAAGCCACTGGCGGCATCCAGTTGCCAGTCGAGCAGTTGGTCGGCGCGCACGCTGTCCTGTTTGCCGCCAAACACGTGAATCGGCATGCCCAGCGGTGTGCGCTCGCCGTAGCTGAAGCTGCCGCACAGCAGGAAATCCGCGCGCAGGATCGGCAGCATCAACTGCATCAACTCGGAGTTGGCCAGGGCTTCTTCGGCGGTGCCTTGCAGCTCGCGCAGGCGGGCGATCAGTTGTGCGTCGGTCTTTTCGATGGCGTATTCGCTGACGTCGCGGCGTGCCGGCCCGGCCGTGCCGGAAGCGAACAGGGCCAGCGGCGGCGGCACGTCGCGCGCACGCAGCGCATGCGCCAACTCGAAGGCGAGCAGGCCGCCGAGGCTGTGACCGAACAAGGCGTAGGGGCCGTTCAGGTCGCGGCTGATTTCATCGGCGAGCTGGGCCGCCAACACCTTGATGTCGCGCTGCAACGGCTCGTCCATGCGCATGCCACGCCCGGGCAATTCCAGTGGGCATACCTGCAACCACTCGGGCAGGGCCCGACGCCAGCGCGCGTAAACCATGGCGCTGGCGCCCGAATAGGGCAGGCAGAACAGGCGCAGTCGGGTCGGCGCACTCATCGCGTGACGACTCCAAACTGAAACACGCTGTATGCACGATAAAAACCCATTTCGTCCTCCTGCGGGTGCTGGTCCTTGGCCGTTTTACTAACGGACCTGTCACCCAGAAGAACGGACGGCACCGGCAAATAATTAGTCGCCGGGTACGAGCGAGACGTGGTTCACACCTAACAAGAAAGCATAAGATTAGTTCGCCTTCTCATTTGACAATCATTATCATTCAGCATAATTTGTTGCCCGATGTGTAGGAGGCCTCAGCAAGGACGCCCTCCCCTGACTTCTTTTGCGACAAGGTGATTTCCATGACGGAACAAGTATCCACAGGCAGGTGCGACTCACCGCTTCTCCAGGCATTCGTCGATAATCGGCTGATCCTGGTGAAGATCGCGGCACGTATTACCGGCTGCCGCTCCCGTGCCGAAGACGTAGTGCAGGACGCCTACTTCCGGCTGCAGTCGGCGCCGACGATCACGTCATCGTTCAAGGCTCAATTGAGTTATCTGTTCCAGATCGTGCGCAACCTGGCGATCGATCACTACCGCAAGCAGGCCCTGGAGCTCAAATACTCCGGGACGGAAGAGGAAGGCTTGAATGTGGTTATTCACGGCGCTTCACCGGAAACCTCGCACATCAATTTCAACACCCTGGAAAACATCGCCGACGCCCTGACGGAGCTGCCGCAACGCACCCGCTACGCGTTCGAGATGTACCGCCTGCACGGCGTGCCGCAAAAGGACATCGCCAAGGAACTTGGCGTATCGCCGACCCTGGTGAACTTCATGATCAGGGATGCGCTGGTGCACTGCCGCAAAGTGTCGGGCAGCCATAGCGATACGTTTGCACGTAGGGTGTGACACACCGCTGTAGGAAATGTGGGAGCAGGCCTGCTCCCACACTCAGGGTACCGCCGTCACATCAATGCGGTACGGCTCGAAAATCTTCAGCATCTCGCCATCATCACGCAAGCGTTTGAGCAATGCGGAAAAGGCCTCCCCCGTGATCGGTGCTTTCGGGCGCAGTAGCGCGAAGTGGTGATACACCTGGTCGATGCGCTCCGACACCAGGAACTGCCCCGCCATCTCCGCATTGCGCACCATAAAGTCACTCAAGTACGAACGGGTCACCAAGGCAATGTCGGCACGCCCGCGCGCAACCATCAGCAGGTTGCTGTCATGGGAGTAGGTCAACGTGGCGTTGAAGTGCTCCGCCATGTACTTGGGGTCGGGGTTGAAGTTGGCGAAGGCGTAGTGATAACCGCTGAATACCGCCAGGCGTTTGCCCTTGAGGTCAGCGAAATAGCTTTGGTCGCGACCGGCCTCACGTTGGGCGACAAAAATCTCTGCGTCTTCCAGGCCCATATCGACCGTGGTGTGGGGAATCTTCTGCCAGCCCCAGTCAGGGTTTTCGAAGATGGCCATATCCACCCGGCCCTGCTCGAAATCGCGAAAACGTCGCGGGATAGAGGTGGGCACCAGTACAAATTGGTAGTCGGTTTGCGAGGCGTTCAGGGCCTCGACCAGTTGCGGCAGCAACCCGGTATCGGCACCCTGCTCGGGGCGCACGGTGTAGGGCGGGAAATGTGCCGCGCCGATGCGGACCAGTTGCGCAGCCGAAGCCTGCCCCCACCACGCGGTGCCCAGTGCCCAAAAGGTAAGTCCTGCAGCCAGCCGCCATGGCGAAAACATCAAGGCACACACCGTTCAAAAACGCTAATGGCGATAAGCTAGGCGTTTTCGTCTGGCGAGACAACTTTCCATCGGCAAATTAATAGCTTGCACCTCAATCGGCTTTCAGAACCATTAACAGGGCTTCTTCGGCCAACTGCTCAAGCGTCAGGCTGCCCTCGGCGCGGAACCAAGTGGTGGTCCAGGACAAGGCACCGGTGAGGAAACGCCGGGTAATAAATACATCGCCCCGGATATAGCCGGCGTCCTTGGCCTCACCCAGTACCTGCAGCCAGATCGCCTCATACACATCACGCAGGGCCAGCACCTGGGCCTGGCCTTCGGCCGACAGCGAACGCCATTCGTAGACCAGCACCGCCATGGCCTCGCCGCTGCCGCCCATGATCGACTGCAATTCACAGCGGATCAGCGCCAACACACGCTCACGCACGTTGCTGGCTTCCTCAAGGGAGGCGCGCATCATCGCGGTGTTGTAATGGATGGTTTCTTCCATCACCGCGCGCAAGATCTCGTCCTTGCTCTTGAAGTGATGAAAGATGCTGCCGGACTGGATGCCCACGGCGCTGGCCAGGTCGCGCACCGTCGTGCGCTCGAAGCCCTTGTTGCGAAACAGGTGGGCCGCGGTCTGCAGCAGCTTGCCCCGGGCGCTGTCGGGGTCGGTCAGTTGGCCGGCTTCCACCATGGTGCGCATCACCCGCAGGGCTTTATGCTCATCCATGCCTCTCTCCTCTACTTCCACGGACGTCTTGGCCGGCAATTTAGGCCGTGGCGGCCACCCAAGCAAGCGCTTGGCTAAAACTTGTGACTGGCGTTTACAAACCAAGCGCTTGCTTGGTAGTCTCGCCCACAGCCATTCGAGGAAGGATTTCTCATGAGCAAGACAGTTCGTATCGGCTGTGCCAGCGCCTTCTGGGGCGACACCTGCACCGCCGCTGCCCAGTTGGTGCACGGCGGCAAGCTGGATTACCTGGTGTTCGACTACCTGGCGGAAGTCACCCTGTCGATCCTCGCCGGCGCGCGCATGAAAGATCCCCAGGCGGGCTACGCGACGGATTTTGTCGAAGTGCTCACGCCCTTGCTGGCGGATATCCAGCGCCAGGGCATTCGTGTGATCAGCAATGCCGGCGGTATCCATCCCCAGGCCTGCGCCGCCGCCCTGCAAGCGGCCTGCGACAAAGCAGGTATCAAACTGAACATCGCCGTGCTGCTGGGCGATGACCTGCTCCCCCAACTCAAGCAACTGCACGGCATCACGGACATGTTCAACGGCACGCCGTTGCCACCGGTGTGCGTGTCCGCCAACGCCTACCTCGGCGCACCGGGCATTACCCAGGCACTGGCACTGGGCGCGGATATCGTCATCACCGGTCGCGTGGTGGACAGCGCCGTGGTCAGCGCGGCGCTGGTGCATGAGTTCAACTGGTCCTGGCAAGACTACGACCGCCTCGCCCAAGCCGCATTGGCCGGGCATATCATCGAATGCGGCGCACAGTGTACCGGCGGTAATTTCACCGATTGGCGCGATGTGCCGGACTACGAACACATCGGTTTTCCCATCGTAGAAGTCGGCGCCGACGGGCAGTTCACCGTCGGCAAGGTCGACGGCACGGGCGGGTTGATCAGCGAACTCAGCGTGGCCGAGCAGTTGCTGTATGAGATCGGTGACCCGCGGGCCTATCTGCTGCCGGATGTGATCTGCGACTTCAGCCAGGTCAAGTTGCAGCAGCAAGGCAAAAACTGTGTGCGCCTGCACGGCGCCAAGGGCTTGCCGCCCACCGATCGGTACAAGGTCAGCGCCACCTACCCGGACGGCTTCCGCTGCACCGCCAGTTGCCTGATCGCCGGGATCGATGCGGTGGCAAAGGCCAAGCGGGTCAGCCAAGCCATCATCCACAAGACCTCGGAACTGTTCAGCCAACGCGGTTGGGCGCCCTACACCGAGGTGAATATCGAACTGCTCGGCAGTGAAGCGACCTATGGCGCCCACGCGAAGCGTCAGGACTGCCGCGAAGTGGTGGTGAAACTGGCGGTGCGTCACCCGAGCAAACAGGCATTGGTGCTGTTCGCACGTGAGATCGCTCAAGCCGCCACCGGCATGGCGCCGGGCCTGACCGGCATCGTGGGCGGACGGCCAACCGTGTACCCGTTGATCCGGCTGTTTTCATTCCTGATCGATAAATCCGCCTGCCAGCTGTTGATCGACTTGCAGGACAAACGCCACACCTGCTCCCTGCCGGTTGCCGACGCCCCCGCACTGCCCGATGCACCGATTGACCCACCCAAGCCCCAAGGCCGCGCCGACGCCAGCGTCCCTCTGGTGAAACTGGCCGTGGCGCGTTCCGGCGACAAGGGCAACCACAGCAACATCGGCGTGATCGCCCGCGACCCCGAGTACTTGCCCTGGATCGCCGAAGCGCTGACCCCGGAAGTGATCGTCGACTGGATGGGCCATGTGCTGGACCCCGTTCACGGTCGCGTCGAGCGCTGGTATTTACCCGGCAGCCACAGCCTCAACTTCCTGCTGGAAAACGCCTTGGGCGGCGGCGGCATCGCCAGCCTGCGCATCGACCCGCAGGGCAAAGCCTTCGCCCAGCAACTGCTGGAAATCCCCATCGCCGTGCCGCAACACATCGCAGATTCACTCACCTGACAGGAGCGTTGCCGTGGCCTTCGACTCGATCTTCAAAGCCAACCTGTTCCACGGGTACACCGTGATGGTCACCGGCGGTGGCAGCGGTATTGGCCGCTGTACCGCCCATGAGTTGGCGGCCTTGGGTGCCAAGGTGATCCTGGTGGGACGCAAGCCGCAAAAGCTGCAAAACGTCGCGATCGAGATCGCCGAAGATGGCGGCAGCGCCGCGTGGCAGGCGTGCGACATTCGCGATGAAGAGGCCGTAAAGGCGCTGGTCAAACACATCATTCATGCCCACGGCCCGATCCACGGCCTGGTCAATAATGCGGGGGGCCAATATCCGTCACCACTGGCGGCGATCAATCAAAAAGGCTTCGAAACCGTAATCCGCACCAACCTCGTCGGCGGCTTCCTGGTGGCGCGGGAAGTGTTCAACCAATCCATGAGCAAGCATGGCGGCGCCATCGTCAACATGCTCGCGGACATGTGGGGGGGCATGCCCGGCATGGGCCACTCGGGTGCGGCGCGCGCGGGCATGGACAACTTCACCAAGACCGCCGCCTTCGAATGGGGTTACGCCGGGGTACGGGTCAATGCCGTGGCGCCGGGCTGGATCGCCTCCAGCGGCATGGACACCTACGAAGGCGCGTTCAAGGCGGTGATCCCGACCTTGCGCGAACACGTGCCGCTCAAGCGCATCGGCACCGAATCGGAAGTCAGCGCAGCCATCGTGTTCCTGCTCAGCCCCGCCGCCGCCTTCATCAGTGGCAGCACTTTGCGCATCGACGGTGCGGCCAGCCTGGGCAGCCGCGCCTGGCCGTTGCACAAGGCGCAGGCACCGAGCGAACCCTTCAATGGCTTTCACCGTGCCTACCTGCCGGATGTGCTCAAGGCGGAGAAATAGACCATGCCGGTAATCGAGTCCTTGATCGACACCCACCACGCCCAGTTCGCGCAAAATCGCGAGGCCATGCTGGCGGCCATCGCCCACCTTCACCAGTTGGAACACACCCTGCTCGCCAAGGCTCAGGAAGCCAAGCCCAAGTTCGACAAGCGCGGCCAACTGCTGCCCCGCGAGCGTCTCGCCCTGTTGCTGGACCCCGGCGCGCCGTTCCTGGAACTGGCCAGCCTGGCCGGCTACAAGCTGCACGACGACAAGGATGGCAGCGCCGCCGGCGGTGGGTTGATCGCCGGCATCGGCTACGTCAGGGGCGTGCGCATGCTGGTGGTGGCCAATAACAGCGCGATCAAGGGCGGCACCATTTCCCCCACCGGCCTGAAGAAATCTCTGCGCCTGCAACACATCGCGATGGAGAACAAACTGCCCGTGGTGACCCTGGCCGAAAGCGGCGGCGCCAACCTCAACTACGCCGCCGAGATTTTCGTCGAGGGCGCGCGCAGCTTCGCCAACCAGGCGCGCATGTCGGCCATGGGTTTGCCGCAGATCACCGTGGTGCATGGCTCGGCCACGGCGGGCGGTGCCTATCAGCCGGGGCTGTCGGATTACGTGGTGGTGGTGCGTGGCCGGGCCAAACTGTTCCTCGCGGGCCCGCCGCTGCTCAAGGCCGCAACCGGCGAAGTGGCCACCGATGAAGAACTGGGCGGCGCAGAGATGCACGCACACACCGCCGGCACCGCCGAATACCTGGCGGAAAATGACGCCGACGGTGTGCGCATCGCACGGGACATCGTCGGCCTGTTGCCCTGGAATGATCACCTGCCAATGGTGCCAAACCGTGCTTACGCAGAACCCCTGTATCCCATCGAAGAACTGCTGGGCCTGATCCCTGACGACCCGAAGAAACCCTACGACGTCCGCGAAATCCTCGCGCGCCTGGCCGACGGCTCCCGCTTCCTTGAATTCAAAGGCGAGTTCGACGCCCACACCGTCTGCGGCCACCTGCACATCCAAGGCCACGCCGTCGGGGTGATCGGCAACAACGGCCCGATCACGCCCAAGGGCGCGACCAAGGCCGCACACTTTATCCAACTGTGCGACCAAAGCCGCACGCCGCTGCTGTTCTTGCACAACACCACTGGCTTCATGGTCGGCACCGAGTCAGAGCAGCAAGGCGTGATCAAGCACGGCGCGAAGATGATCCAGGCGGTGGCCAATGCACGAGTGCCTAAACTCACGATTGTGGTGGGCGGCTCCTACGGCGCCGGCAACTATGCAATGTGCGGCCGCGGCCTGGACCCACGCTTTATCTTCGCCTGGCCCAACAGCCGCACGGCGGTGATGGGCGGTGCGCAGGCGGGCAAAGTGCTGCGCATCGTCACTGAGGCCAAGCAGTTGAAGGACGGCCTGGTGCCGGACCCCAAGGTGCTGGACATGCTGGAGCAGGTCACCGCACAGAAGCTCGACAGCCAATCCACCGCGCTTTATGGCAGTGCCAATTTGTGGGACGACGGGCTGATTGATCCACGGGATACACGGACCTTGCTGGGCTTTCTGCTGGATATCTGCCACGAGGCGCAGGTGCGTGAGTTGCAAGCCAATACCTTCGGTGTAGCGCGTTTTTAGGAGAACAATAAAAATGATCTTTACCCAGGAACACCAGGCACTGCGCCGCACCGTCCGCGCCTTCGTCGACCGCGAGATCAATCCCCATGTGGACGCATGGGAAAAAGCCGGACGCTTTCCCATCCATGAGATCTTCCGCAAGGCTGGCGACCTCGGTCTGCTCGGCATTTCCAAGCCGGAGAAATTCGGTGGCATGGGCCTGGACTACAGCTATTCCATCGTCGCCGCCGAAGAATTCGGCACCATTCGCTGCGGCGGCATTCCCATGTCCATTGGCGTACAGACCGACATGTGCACCCCCGCCCTCGCCCGCTTCGGCAGCGATGAACTGCGCGACGAATTCCTGCGTCCGGCCATCAGCGGCGAGCAGGTCGGCTGCATCGGCGTCTCGGAAACCGGCGCCGGCTCCGACGTGGCCGGGCTCAAGACCCATGCGCGTAAGGACGGCGACGACTACGTGATCAACGGCAGCAAAATGTGGATCACCAATTCACCCAGCGCCGACTTCATCTGCCTGCTGGCCAACACTTCCGACGACAAACCGCACATCAACAAGTCGCTGATCATGGTGCCGATGAACACCCCCGGCATCAGCGTCAGCCCGCCCCTGGAAAAGCTTGGCATGCACAGCTCCGAGACCGCCCAGGTGTTCTTCGACGACGTGCGCGTGCCGCAGCGCAACCGCATCGGCCATGAAGGCGCGGGGTTCATGATGCAGATGCTGCAGTTCCAGGAAGAACGCCTGTTTGGCGCGGCCAATATGATCAAGGGCCTGGAGCACTGCATCGACAGCACCATCGACTACTGCAAAGAACGCCAGACCTTCGGCAAGGCGCTGATCGATAACCAGGTCATTCACTTTCGCTTGGCTGAGCTCTCCACCGAAATCGAATGCCTGCGCGCGCTGGTCTATCAGGCCACCGAGCAATACATCAAAGGCCAGGACGTCACCCGCCTGGCCTCCATGGCCAAGCTCAAGGCCGGGCGCCTGGGCCGCGAAGTCAGCGACAGTTGCCTGCAATACTGGGGCGGCATGGGCTTTATGTGGGACAACCCCGTGGCCCGCGCTTATCGCGATGTGCGCCTGGTGTCGATCGGCGGCGGCGCCGACGAAATCATGCTGGGCATCATCTGCAAACTGATGGGCACCTTGCCGGGGAAAAAATCATGAAGACCTTGCTGCTGGAACCGCACAACGGCGTGTTGCACATCACCCTCAACCGCCCTGAAAACCGCAATGCGATGAGCCTGGAAATGGTCAATGAACTGCGCAGCGTGATGGCGAAGCTGGACAGCCAGACGCGGGCGGTGGTGATCAGCGGTTCAGGCGGGCATTTTTGCGCCGGGGCCGACGTGAAGGATCTCGTCACCGCGGGTAGCCAACTACAGGCACTGAACCGGGCGTTTGGCACCTTGCTGCAGGAAGTGGAAAGCGTGCCGCAAGTCGTGATCGTGGTGCTACAGGGCGCGGTGCTGGGCGGGGGGTTTGGGTTGGCGTGTGTGAGTGATATCGCGATAGCCGATCACCAGGCGCAATTCGGATTGCCGGAGACCAGCCTGGGATTATTGCCAGCGCAGATTGCGCCGTTTGTGGTCAAGCGGATTGGCCTGACCCAGGCACGACGGTTGGCGCTGACGGCAGCTCGGTTTGATGGCGTGGAAGCTGAACGATTGGGGGTGGTGCATTTTACCGAGCGCGACCCGCAGGCGCTGGCAGAGCGTTTGGATGAGGTACTGGGACACGTGCTGCGCTGCGCACCAGGCGCGAATGGACGGACCAAATCCCTGTTGCTGGCGAGTGTGGATGAGCCGCTTGAGGCTGTGCTGGACCGAGGGGCGCAGTGGTTTGCCGAGGCGGTAAGGAGCGAAGAAGGGATTGAGGGGACGCAGGCGTTTGTGCAGAAAAGAAAGCCTCGGTGGTGTAAGTGACGCCATCGCGAGCAAGCCAGCTCCCACAGTGCAGAGGTGCGAACACCTACAACTGTGGGGGCTGGCTTGCCTGCGATGAGGCCCGCTCAAACACCCCATCAGCCAAGGGATACACCCATGCCCGCATTCAGCAAAATCCTGATCGCCAACCGCGGTGAAATCGCCTGCCGCATCCAGCGCACCGCCCAGGCCCTTGGCTATCGCACGGTGGCGGTCTACAGCGATGCCGACGCCCAGGCCCTGCACGTACAGATGGCCGACGAAGCCGTGCACATCGGCCCCGCCCCGGTCCAACAGTCATACCTCAATATCGACGCCATCCTCAACGCTGCCAGAGTCACCAGCGCCGATGCCATCCACCCCGGCTACGGCTTCCTCTCCGAAAACCCCGACTTCGCCCGCGCCTGCCAGCAAGCCGGCCTGACCTTTATCGGCCCCAGCCCCGAAGCCATCGAACTGATGGGCAGCAAACGCCTGTCCAAACTCGCCATGCTCGACGCGGGCGTGCCGTGCATCGCCGGTTACCAAGGCAGCGCCCAGGACGACAGCACCCTGCAACGGGAAGCCGACGCCATCGGCTACCCCTTGATGATCAAAGCCAGCGCCGGCGGTGGCGGTCGCGGCATGCGCCTCGTCCAGCACCCAGAAGAGCTGCTGGACAACCTGCACACCGCCCGCTCAGAGGCCAAAAACGCCTTCGGCAGCGGCGAACTGATCCTCGAACAAGCCCTGATCGACCCGCGCCACGTCGAAATCCAGCTGTTCGGCGACAGCCACGGCCACCTCATTTACCTCGGCGAGCGCGACTGCTCGATCCAGCGCCGCCATCAGAAAATCATCGAGGAAGCCCCCTGCCCGGTCATGACGCCCGAACTGCGCCAGGCCATGGGCGAAGCCGCTTTGAACGCCGGGCGTGCGGTGAACTACGTCGGCGCCGGCACCGTGGAATTCCTGCTCGACCGCAACGGCCGGTTCTACTTCCTGGAAATGAACACGCGTCTGCAAGTGGAACACCCGGTGACCGAACTGATCACCGGCCTCGACCTGGTGGACTGGCAGTTGCAAATCGCCGCCGGCCAACCGTTGCCGCTGACACAGCCGGACGTCTCCCTCAACGGCCACGCCATGGAAGTGCGCCTGTACGCCGAAGACCCGGCCCAGGGTTTCCTGCCGCAAACCGGTGAGGTGTTGCGCTGGGATCCGGCCGCTGGCGTGCGTATCGACCATGGAGTGACGGAAGGCCAACGCATCAGCCCGTTCTACGACCCGATGCTGGGCAAAATCATTGCCTATGGCGCGACCCGCGAAGAGGCGCGACGCAAATTGCTACGGGCGGTGGAAGATACGGTGCTGCTCGGGGTCACCACCAATCAGCCGTTGCTGGTTGATCTGCTCAAGCATCCGGACTTTGTCGGCGGCGATTTCAGTACCGGATTTATTGCTGAGCACTTCAGCGAAATCCAGCCCCTGACGCCGTCAGCAGAACACCTTGCCCTGGCCGCCGCACTGTTTTACCAGCACAGCGCCAACCAGCATCCCCAAGGCCTGGCGGGATGGCGCAACAACACCAGCGCACCCTGCACCTATCGCCTGGAGGTCAACGGCGACACCCACACCGTCAACGCTGCCCCCCTGCCTCTCACCACCGACGGCCGCCACGCCAACCACGTGTTCAATGGCATCCGCCGCCGCACCGCCTATCACCTCGTCGGCAACCAACTGTGGCTACCTGGCCTCACGGTGACTGACCGCACCCAGCAAGTCGCCAGCCGCCAGGCCAACGTCAGCAGCGGCACGGTCAAGGCGCCGATGGACGGTGCAATTGTCGATGTGCGGGTCAGCGCCGGCGACAGCGTGACCAAAGGCCAACTGTTGCTGGTGCTCGAAGCCATGAAAATGGAGCATCCGCTGACCGCCGGTATCGACGGTGTGATCAAGGGCGTGCAAGTAATCGCCGGTGATCAGGTGCGCAATCGTCAAGTTTTACTGGAGATCGTCTAGCCCCTAGGCGGAACTACAGGGCCGGGCTACGCTCTATCCCCATCAGAAAGGGAAGAGTACGGGAACCTGCACGATGCCTCATTGGCTGATTATTGACCTTGAAGCCACAACGGATGAAGGCGGCTGGCCCGTGACGGAGATGGAAGTCATCGAGATCGGCGCGAGCCTGGTCAACCGCCAGGGCCGCGAACTGGATCACTTCCAGCGCTTTGTGCGGCCGCTGCGCCGGCCATTGCTGACGCCCTTTTGTCGCCAACTGACCCACATCACCCAGGTAAACATCGATGGCGCGGCGCCGATGACCGAGGTGTGGCCGCTATTCGAGCGCTGGCTGGGCCAGCATCAGCCGCGCCTGGAAGGCTGGGCCAGCTGGGGTGATTACGATCGTAAGCAACTGGAACTCGAATGGCAGCGCCACGGCCTGTCCAGCGCACTCGCGACCACGCCCCACCTGAACCTCAAGCAGCGCTTCGCCAAGGCCAGGCGGCTGGACAAGCCCCTGGGGCTCAACGGCGCCCTGCAATTGGCGGGGTTGCAGTTCCATGGCCAACAGCATCGGGCGCTGGAGGATGCACGCAACACCGCGCGCCTGCTGCCGTTGATTTTGCCGGTCTAGGCAGCTCCTCTGGCCTTGGGCATACTGGACGCCCTTTTTGGTGATGCTTACCTGTAGGAGCGAGCTTGCTCGCGAAGAACGTCAACGCTAAAGCGGGTAATCTGATTAAACGCGGTGCCTGGGCGTTCTTCGCGAGCAAGCTCGCTCCTACAATAAAAGCATCAACCCCTTTTCCGAGGAATCGCCCATGTTCAAAGTCAACGAGTACTTCGACGGCACCGTCAAGTCGATCGCTTTCGGCACCGCAGAAGGTCCGGCGACCATCGGCGTAATGGCCCCCGGCGAATACGAGTTCGGCACCGCCCAGCGTGAAATCATGCACGTGGTGTCTGGCGCCCTGACCGTCAAACTGCCTGATGCCAGCGAGTGGGAAACCTTCGCCGCCGGCAGCCAGTTCAACGTGCCCGCCAACAGCAAGTTCCAGCTGAAGGTCGCCGTGGACACCGCTTACCTGTGCGAATACCGCGGCTAAGGGTTTCCCGGAAGCAAAAAAAAGCCCGTCTCGCAGGAGACGGGCTTTTTTTATGCGTGAGGAAAGTTACTCCAGGATCGTCACCGGCATCCCGACTTCCAGGCGCCCGATACCATCGTTGACCAGGTTCTGGCCGAAAATCGCGCCGGCTTCGGTCTTGCGATATGCCTCAAGCGTGGCGAAAGGTTCGCGGTCAGCGCTGCGCTCGCCAGTCTGCGGGTCGATGGTGGTGAGGATGCAGCGCGAGCACGGCTTGACCGCACGAAACTCCACGTCGCCGATGCGCAAGCGTTTCCAGCCATCTTCGGCGAAGGCTGCGCTGCCCTCAATGACCAGGTTGGGCCGAAAGCGCAACATGTCCATGGGGCGGCCGATGCGCTGTGAAAGGTCGTCCAGTGACGCCTGACCAATCACCAGCAGCGGGTAACCGTCGGCAAACGCGACTTGGTCGTCGTCCTTGCCGTAACCGGCCTGAGTGGTGCGGGCGCGTTCGAGGGGGATTTGCACCAGGCGCGTCGGTTTGCCGATGAAATCGCTGATCCACGCGGCCGCCGCGTCGCCCGCGTCCGGCACGCGCAAGGTGTCGCGCCAGATCGTCACACCCCGCAACTCGGCGTCGCTGCCGGGCAGCGCCACGTCCAGCGGCGTGTAACCCGGCGAACTCAAGGTGAGGCCGCCGCTGCGGTTCCACAACGCCGACAGTTGGCTCATCTTTGCCACGGCACGCTGCGTGAGGAAACGTCCACTGGCTTCATCCACCAGCATCCAGCGTCGGTCCCCGTCCACCCCGAGTTTATCCAGGCCGACGTGCTGCAGTATTTCGGCCTTGCCGGACTTCAAGGGGTAACGGTACAACGCGCTGAGACGAAGCATGAGCCTGCATTCCTGAGGGACAAAGCCATCACCCTAAGGTCAAGCGGGCACTTCGTCCAGCATCAGACGCTGACGCACCACATCCACCAGCTTGTCGGGCTGGAATTTGGACAGGAAGTTGTCGCAGCCGACCTTCTTCACCATCGAATCGTTGAAACTGCCCGACAGCGAGGTGTGCAGCACCACATACAAGCCACGCAGACGCGGGTCGTTGCGGATCTCCGTGGTGAGGCGGTAGCCGTCCATCTCGGGCATTTCGGCGTCGGTGAAGATCATCAGCAGCTTGTCGGTCATCACCTGGCCGCTGTCGGCCCAGGCCTTGAGCATGTTCAGCGCCTTGAGACCGTCGCTGGCGATGTGCATCTTCACCCCCAACTGGCCGAGTGTGTCGCGCAGTTGCGAGAGGGCCACGTTGGAGTCGTCCACCAGCAGCACTTCGCGGCCACGGGCACGCTCCAGCACCGGATCTTCGAGTTTTTCACGGGAGACCTTGGCGTTGTACGGCACGATCTCGGCCAGGACTTTTTCCACGTCGATGATTTCCACCAACTGGTCGTCGACCTTGCTGATGGCCGTGAGGTAATGCTGGCGACCGGCACTGGTCGGTGGCGGCAGGATGGCTTCCCAGTTCATGTTGACGATGCGGTCCACGCCGCCCACCAGGAACGCCTGCACCGAGCGGTTGTACTCGGTGACGATAATCGTACTGTTGGGGCCCGGCACCAGCGGGCGCATCCCAATGGCCTGGGACAGGTCAATCACCGGCAGGGTCTGGCCCCGCAGGTTGACCACGCCACAGACGAACGGGTGGCGCTGCGGCATCAAGGTCAACTTGGGCAGTTGCAGGACTTCCTGCACCTTGAACACGTTGATCGCGAACAACTGACGCCCGAACAGGCGGAACATGAGGATTTCCAGGCGATTCTCACCCACCAGTTGCGTGCGTTGATCTACCGTGTCGAGAATGCCGGCCATTAAATGCTCCTGATGCGCTAAAGGTTGTGCAGCTCACTTACAGCTTGTTATCGGCGGCAAGCGCCAGACCTTGACCCTTGTAAAATGCCACGCAAATCCATTGATGTCACACTGACATCATGGTTTACTGCGCTGGCCTCTCCAGAGAGCGGCACGGCGACGTTGCACGACATTCAATTCGGTGCAAGGTTCCACCATGTAAGGGATTCCCCTATGCACAATCAGGCCCAACCTGATATTCGCAATATCTAATAGCCATTAATGTGACGCCATTCTCAATGCATGAATGGAGTCAGGCTTTTGTTTGCCATCCCAAGCCCTCGGCCCACAGGCCTTCTAGACATTCAAATGTCGGCAATTGAAGGTGTGCAATTGACCCCGTTCATGACGGCCGCGCACAGCCCTCGCCGTCACTCTAATAATCTTCCTACTGACAATTCAGAAGCAACCTACAGATCCCAGTCATATTTCAGCGCTACTTTTAAGCCATTCACCCGGTGCGACATCTCATCACCCGACCTTATGTTGCGGAGACTTGTATGATGAACAGCGCAAATGAATGGCAGACAACTCTTCCTGAATTTTTGCTTGAAGCAGAAACCCTGCTGGCCAAGTCGCAAGAGTGCTTGAGCCATCTGCACCTGATCCGCGACGACAGCGATGCCATCGAGTGCATGAAGGCCAGCCTGACGAAACTGGCCGAGAAGGCTGACAACCTGGCCCTGCAGGCGATCAGCGAATTTTCCCGGCATATCCACTACCTGATTGCCAATGCTGCCAGCCCGATGCAACTGCATGATCAGGCGCTGGATGCCTTGCACGCGTGCCTGACGCTACTGGCATGGCAGCTTGAACTGATCGATGCCCGCACCGGCGAACTGGGTATGGATGAGAGTGAGCAAGCAACCCTGATTGCTACTGTCACGCTACAGATTCCGCAAAAAGACTTCAGCTATAAACCGCAGCAGCGGATGCACCACGCGTCTTGAGCGAATATCAGGTCGTGTTTAACCGGAAGTTATCTGAAAACGACATCCCCATTAATTCAAGGGCATTTCGTTGCGCAGAAAAAGATATCAATTAGCCATTAACGGTAATAACGATACAAACAAACAGAAATAATATAATGCCCCTACTCCATGAACTCTGGGAATACCGCCCGGAGCATTTGCGCAGTTAATACCCCTTGCTTGGCACGGCACCAGGCGACCAACGGTAATAGTGGTGGTACTATGCCCCACTCGAAGTGACTCAACTTCATCATGCATAAAAACGATTCGATTACACGGTCCAAACAGAGCCCTGTCAGCCGCCGTGACCGGACTTTCCGCAGCGAACCTTCATTGGCTCCATCCGCTATGTACGCCTCCCTCAAGACACTCATCGCAAGGTCCGCGTCCCGCAGCAATGCACGCCGTTTGATCCTCGCGCTGTGCCTTGGCTCGCTGCTGCTGAGTCTGTGGGCCTACCATTTTTCTGCCGCCTTGCCGCTGCTGGTAATCCTCAACCTGACCACACTGGTGGTGGTCGGCCTGCAACAGTGGCACTCGCGCAAAGCCATCAAGTTCCAGCCCCAGGAACTGGCCGATCGCCTGTTGCAAGTACAGGAAAACGAACGCCACCGCCTCAGTCGCGAACTGCATGACGACATCGGCCAACTGCTCACCGCCGCCAAGCTGCAAAGCGAATGGCTCAAGCGCCGCCTGCCCGAAGACCTACAAAGCCAGTGCACGGTGCTGTGCAACACCCTCAATGAAACCCTGGCCAAGGTGCGTGACGTCTCCGCCATCCTCAACCCGCGCCAGTTGGCCAGCCTGGGCCTGGAAGCCAGCCTGCGGGCGCACCTGCTCAAGACCCTTGAAAACACGCAGGTGTGCTGGAGCCTGGAATGCCAGCAACGGCTGACCGGCATCCCGGAAGAAATGGCCGTGGCGGCCTTTCGCATTACCCAGGAAGCGGTGACCAACATGCTGCGCCACGCCCAGGCGCGCAATCTGCTGGTACGCCTGCAACGCCTGCCTGAGGGCCTGTCACTGTTTATCAGCGATGACGGCCAGGGCTTTTCGCCAGCCATCAACCCGGGCCTGGAAGGCCAGCGAGGTATGGCCGGTATGTCAGAGCGGATTGATCAGCTTGGCGGTTCATTATCCGTCAGCAGCCAGCCAGGCAAAGGGACACGGATCGACGCGCTTTTCCCCTGGGCGCCCCGCGCCCTCGAACGGGCCAGTTCCCCTAAGGTTCTCGAGTGACCTGCACATTACTCCTGGTGGATGACCATGCACTGATCCGGGCCGGCGTACGCGCGCTGGTCCAGGACATTCCTGGTTACACGGTGGTCGGCGAAGCCAGCGATGGCGCGCAATTACTGGAGCGGTTCAGCGCCCTGTTGCCCGATATCGTGCTGCTGGACCTGTCGATGAAACACACCGGCGGCCTGGATGCCCTGCAGCAACTCAAGCGCGCCTACCCCAAGAGCCGCGTGCTGATCCTGTCGATGCACACCGACCCGGAACTGATCATGTGCGCGCTGGAATCCGGCGCCCACGGCTACCTGCTCAAGGACACCACCGCCAACGAGCTGGAACACGCGCTCCTGGCCCTGCGCAACAACGAGCGCTATCTGAGCCCGGCGATTGCCCACACGGTGATCAACCAGGCGCTGGTGCGCAGCCAGGGTCCAACCCCGCCCGCGGGTCATAGCCACAACCTCACGGCGCGGCAGCTGGAAATTCTGCGCCTGATCGTACGCGGCAAGTCTACCCGGGAAATCGCCCACGGCCTGGGCCTGAGCATCAAGACCGTGGAAGCGCACCGCTCGCAGATCATGAAGCGCCTGCAGATTTTCGACGTGGCGGGCCTGGTGTTATTTGCGGTGCGCGAGCAGATCATCAGCCTGGACGACTAACGGCGAATCCACCGGCAGATGCACACGCAAGGCCTTGGGCAAGGCCTCGAAGTGCAGGTCATCGCCCTCCAGCGGCTCGCCATCCAGGTTGATGTACAGGCCCTGCGCGACCTTGATATTCACCCATGGCAGGCGCGCCCGCACAAACATGGTGTCCAGGCCCCAGCCATTGCTCATCAGTTCTCGCAGAGTACCGACCACTTCCTGAGGCGCGGGCAGGATGCTGACATCCAGCAAGCCATCATCGGCCATGGCGCCTGGACATAGCTCATGCCCACCGCCCGCCTGGCGACCGTTGCCGATGCCCAGGGCGAGCAACTCGCCTTTCCAATGGAAGTCGGGGCCGTCCAACTCGGCGTAGGCGGCCTTTAGCTCGCTGAACCGCGTCAAACCCGTGAACAGGTAGGCGGCGCCGCCCAGGACCTTCTTCAAGTCTTCAGAGGTATTGGCCGTGACTTGGCTGCCGAAACCGCCGGTGGCCATGTTGAGGAAGATTTGCCCGCCGACCTGGCCAAGGTCGATGGCCCTTGGCGGCACATCCAGCAGTGCCAGGGCCTGGGCGGGTTCCAGCGGCACGCCGGCAGCCTTGGCGAAGTCGTTGGCGGTGCCCAGGGGCATCAACACCAGGCTGGCGTCAGTCTTGGCCTGGGCCATGGCTTCGGCTACGTCGCGCAAGGTGCCGTCGCCGCCGCCGGCAATGATGTGGGTGTAGCCGTCGGCCAGGGCTTCGCTGACCAGACGTTGGGCATCGCCGCCTTCCCAGGTGACCCGCACGGCCAGCTCCCCACCCTGCTCGCGCCGGGCCTGCACGGCGGAGCGTACGTCCTCGTTGAGGGCTTGCTTGCCGTGGAGGATCAACAGGGCTTTGGGGGTGGTCATGGGTGGGTTACTCCTGGATTCAAAGGTGCTCGGAAGATGTGGACCTTTGGCGAGGAAAAAAAAGCCATCGAATGGGAAAATAATTGGATGATTGAGTACATATCCGTTTTTTGGGTAACGGCTGCTTAGGGTGCCGCCCTTACGGCGGGTCACTTTTGGAAAAGAGCCCCAACACTCGGTGTGCCCGTAATCCGACAGTGATTTGGGGGGCGCCAAAGATCAAAAACAAAGCCAGAGCCAGAGCAGATTGATATCTACCTGATATAGGAGATCTAAATTGTGGGAGCGGGCTTGCTCGCGAAAGCGGTGGATCAGTTAGCCATGTAATCGCCGACACGCCACCTTCGCGAGCAAGCCCGCTCCCTCATTTGAAACTGAGACCGGCTTCCAGAAACCGGTCGGCTACTAGGCCGCCGCGCTTCTGCTTGTGATCTAAGGCGCCCCGTCAAACGCGCAGGCCGAACGCACGCTTTGGAGTGAGGGCACACCGAGCCGAGGCGAGGTGCCGAATGTTGGGGCGGAACCAATAGCAGCCGTTACCCAAATAATGGATATGCACTCAATCAGCTCTTATGCAGCTTGCTCATCAATTGCGCCTCAGCCTGAGTCAACCCACACGACTGCGTCAGCTCATCCACCGTAGCCCCCATCCCCACCAGCTTGGCAGCCTGGGCAAACGAAAGACTCGAAGGATCCCGCTGCTCGATCTGCGCCAGCTTGTCCGGCAACGGCGCAAGAATCGCGCGCAGTTCATGCACCTCATCCCCCACCCTCACCGCACTCTGCTGGTAATGATCGACCCGCTTCACCAACTCAAGCACGCGCCGGTCACGCACAGCATCACGCTCAGCCTGCTGCAACAACCATTCGCGCTGCTGACGCACATAGCGCAACAGAAACGCCAAGGTCCCGGCCCACAACAGGGCCAGGACGATCACCGCAGCTTCAAGGAACAATCAGATGCTCTCCAGTTCCGACCATTCTTCTTCGCTCATCATCTTGTCCAGCTCAACCAGAATCAACAGTTCGTTGTTCTTGTTGCACACGCCCTGGATGAACTTGGCCGATTCCTCGTTGCCCACGTTCGGCGCGGTTTCCACTTCCGATTGGCGCAGGTAGACCACTTCCGCGACGCTGTCGACCATGATCCCGACCACTTGCTTGTCGGCTTCGATGATGACGATACGCGTGTTGTCGCTGACTTCGACCGTGCCCAGGCCAAAACGCTGGCGGGTGTCGATCACCGTCACCACGTTGCCGCGCAGGTTGATGATGCCCAGCACATAGCTTGGCGCACCGGGAACCGGAGCGATCTCGGTGTAGCGCAGCACTTCCTGCACGCGCATCACGTTAATACCGTAGGTTTCGTTGTCCAGTTTGAAGGTAACCCATTGCAGGATCGGATCATCCAAACCTTGTGCGGACGCTGACTTGTTCATATCTCTGACCCCTTCAAATGCCGATGTAGGCGGCGTGTGTACTTCTATTGGCCGCACGCGCGTGCGGCCCTTATTGTCCAATCAACTGCGTTTGTTCACTGGCATCGCCTTAACGGCACCGCTGGCGATCAACTCGGCCAGTTCGGCGACGTCGAGCAAAGCGCACATATGTTCGATCACGGTGCCCGCCAGCCAAGGCCGTTGGCCTCGGTGGCTGCGCCATTTGATTTCGTTCGGGTCCAGGCGCAACGAGCGGCTGACTTGATGCACCGCCAACCCCCACTCGTAGCCCTGCACCGAGATCACGTATTGCAAGCCTTGGCGGAAGTCGTCGCGGTAGCGGTCGGGCATCACCCAGCGCGCGGTGTCCAGGACTTTCAGGTTGCCGGCCTGGCTGGGCAGGATGCCAAGAAACCACTCCGGTTGCCCGAACAACGGCGTCAGCTCCTGACCCTCCAGGGAGTAGATCGAGCCCAGGCACACCAGCGGAACTGCCAGGGTCAAGCCGGCGACGTCGAACAGCAGGCACTCGAACGGTTCGGCAGCCCAGCTCGGGCGGTCATCACCGGCCACCGGCGGCGGCGTGATGCTCGGCGGCAGGTGCACTTCCACCACTGGCTCGACCACGGCAGGGGCAACCACCACCGGCGCCACCTGCGGTGTCATCGGCACCACGCTTCGCGCATCCCGGGCTTGTTCTTCCAGCACCGCCAACTGGAATTCATCCAGTACGGCTTCTGGTTCAACAGCCGGTTCCAGTACCAGGATCGGTTCCGGAAATTCTTGCGCGGTCGCATCCTGCAACAAGGCATCCAGGTAGGATTCCAGTGCCAGTTGCGGCCGGGTCTTGAGTTCTACGGGACGGTTCATCACGCCACCTGCGCCACAAGTTGCTGCGACAGCAGGTGCTTGAGCAACGCACGGTAGGCCAGTACGCCGCGGCTTTTCGAGTCGAATTGCGACGGCGCGAGGCCGGCACGGCTGGCGTCACGCAGGCGCGTGTCCACCGGGATGTAGCCGTTCCAGATGGTGTCCGGGTAGGCATCGCGCAACACGCGCAGGGTGCCGAGGGAGGCCTGGGTACGCCGGTCGAACAAGGTCGGCACGATGCTGAACGGCAGCGCCTGTTTGCGCGAACGGTTGATCATCGCCAGGGTGCTGACCATGCGCTCCAGGCCTTTGACGGCCAAGTGCTCGGTTTGCACCGGGATCACCAACTGCTGGCTCGCCGCCAAGGCATTGACCATCAACACCCCCAGCAACGGCGGGCTGTCGATGATCGCGTAGTCGAAGTCCTGCCACAGTTGCGCCAGGGTCTTGGCGATCACCAGGCCCAACCCGCTCTGCCCCGGCGACTGGCGCTCAAGGGTGGCCAGGGCGGTGCTGGACGGCAGCAGGGAAATGCTTTCGTTACTGGTGGGCAGCAGCAGTTGCCCAGGCAAATCGGCCGGTACGCTGCCTTTGTGCAGGAACAGGTCGTAGTTGCTGTGTTCCAGCGCGTCCGGGTCATAGCCGAAATAGCTGGTCATGGAGCCATGGGGGTCCAGGTCCACCACAACCACGCGCTTGCCCGCCTCGGCCAGCAAGCCGGCTAAGGCGATAGAAGTGGTGGTCTTGCCGACTCCACCTTTTTGATTGGCAACTGCCCAGACTCTCATTCGGTTGGTTCCTCCCGGCAGGCACAGGCGCGACCGAGACATTGCATAGGGTTATTGAGCCGGCGACGGAGAATTGACGGCGCTCTGACGAACCGGCGGTTTTACAGGGGGCGGTGCAGTTTGTGTGCCAGCCCGCTTCAAGGCCGCATCCGGTGTTGCATTGGCGGTGCCGGTGCCAGTCAGGCTGCGACGCACATCCAGGTTGCGCGACACCACCAGCACCACCCGACGGTTCTTCGCGCGGCCCTCTGCCGTCGCGTTATTGGCCACCGGCTGGAACTCGCCATAGCCCACCGACGCCAGGCGTCCAGGGTTTATGCCCTGCATCGCCAACATGCGCACGATGCTTGAAGCGCGCGCCGAGGACAGCTCCCAGTTGGTCGGGTACTGCGCGGTGCTGATCGGGAAATTGTCGGTGAAGCCTTCGACATGGATCGGGTTTTCAAACGGCTTGAGGATCGCCGCCACCTTGTCGATGATGGTAAACGCTTGATCGCTCGGCAACGCGTCGGCGCTGGCAAACAGCAGGCTGGAATTGAGCTCGATCTCCACCCACAACTCGTTGCCGCGCACGGTCATCTGGTTGGAACTGATCAGGTCGCCAAACGCTGCGCTGATGTCATCGGCGATGCTTTTCAGCGGATCACTGGTGCCACCCACCCCGGCAGCGGTTTCATCGCTGTCGTTGACCAGCGGCTTGGCCGGGGTCACGGTCTTGGGTCGCTCCTCGCCGATGGGAATGGCCTTGAGCGAGCGGTCGGCGTCGTTGAACACGCCGATCAAGGCCTGGGAAATGACCTTGTACTTGCCTTCGTTGATCGACGAGATGGAGTACATCACCACGAAAAAGGCGAACAGCAGGGTAATGAAGTCCGCGTAGGACACCAGCCACCGCTCATGGTTGACGTGTTCTTCAGGCTCGCGACGGCGACGGCTCACAATGCATACCTCCCATCAATCCATGAAGCCCTGGAGCTTCAATTCGATGGAGCGCGGGTTCTCGCCCTCGGCAATCGACAAAATACCTTCCAACAACATTTCGCGGTAACGCGACTGGCGCATGGCGATCGACTTGAGTTTGCTCGCCACCGGCAACAACACCAGGTTGGCACTGGCCACGCCGTAGATGGTGGCGACAAACGCCACGGCAATACCGCTGCCCAGTTGCGAAGGGTCGGCCAGGTTGCCCATCACGTGGATCAGGCCCATCACCGCACCGATGATGCCGATGGTCGGCGCATAACCGCCCATGCTTTCAAAGACTTTGGCGGCGTTGATGTCGCGGCTTTCCTGGGTATAAAAATCCACTTCCAGGATGCTGCGGATCGCTTCCGGCTCGGCCCCGTCCACCAGCAATTGCAGGCCTTTGCGCGCGTAGCTGTCCGGCTCGGCATCGGCCACGCCTTCCAGCCCCAGCAGGCCTTCCTTGCGCGCGGTGAGACTCCAGTTGACTACACGGTCGATGCCGCCCGGCAGGTCGACACGTGGCGGGAAGATGATCCACACCAGAATCTGCATGGCACGCTTGAACGAGCTCAGGGGCGATTGCAACAACGCAGCACCCACGGTGCCACCGATCACGATCAGCGCCGCCGGGCCGTTGGCCAAGGCACCGAGGTGGCCGCCTTCAAGGTAGTTGCCGCCAATGATCGCGACAAACGCCATGATGATGCCGATCAGGCTCAGGACATCCATCAGAGGCAGGCCTCTACCAGATGCTTGCCGATGTCGTCCAGGCTGTAGACAGCGTCAGCCAGGTCGGCCTTGACGATGGCCATGGGCATGCCGTAGATCACGCAGCTGGCTTCGTCCTGGGCCCAGATGGCGCTGCCGCCTTGCTTGAGCAGGCGCGCGCCTTCACGGCCGTCGGCGCCCATGCCGGTGAGCACCACCGCCAGAACTTTGTCGCCGTAGGACTTGGCCGCCGATCCGAAGGTGATATCCACGCATGGCTTGTAGTTCAGGCGCTCGTCACCCGGCAGGATTTTGATCGCGCCACGGCCGTCCACCATCATCTGCTTGCCACCCGGCGCCAGCAGCGCCAGACCCGGACGCAGGATGTCGCCATCCTCGGCTTCCTTGACGCTGATGCGGCACAGTTTGTCCAGGCGCTCGGCAAAGGCCTTGGTGAACGCAGCGGGCATGTGCTGGATCAGCACGATCGGCGCCGGGAAGTTGGCCGGCAACTGGGTCAATACGCGTTGCAGGGCAACCGGGCCGCCCGTGGACGTACCGATGGCGACCAGCTTATAGGCTTTGCGCTTGGGTGCAGGCGAATACGCCGCCGCAGGTGCAGCCGTACGTACCGGCGGCGCCGCAGGCCGTGCAACCGGCGCAGGCGCCGGGCGACTATACGAAGAACTGGTGGGAGCAGCAGGCGCAGCAACGGGTGCTGGCGCAGGCGCACTGAACAGGCTACGACGGTTACTGCGCGAAATGCTGTGCACCTTCTCGCACAGCATCTGCTTGACCTTCTCGGGGTTGCGCGAGATGTCTTCGAAATTCTTCGGCAGAAAATCCACCGCGCCGGCGTCCAGCGCATCCAGGGTGACCCGGGCGCCTTCGTGAGTCAGCGAGGAGAACATCAACACCGGGGTCGGGCAACGTTGCATGATGTGCCGGACTGCCGTGATGCCATCCATCATCGGCATCTCGTAGTCCATGGTGATCACGTCCGGTTTCAACGCAATGGCTTGATCAATCGCCTCTTTGCCGTTGGTGGCCGTACCGACCACCTGGATGCTTGGATCGGCGGAAAGAATTTCCGAGACGCGGCGACGGAAGAAACCCGAATCGTCCACCACCAGGACCTTGACTGCCATAAACACTCCGTTAGGCGGGGCGGGCACTACCGCCCTGCCCCACCAGAATCAAATACGCCGAGCGGCGTAACGCTTGAGCATGCTCGGAACATCGAGAATCAGCGCGATCCGGCCGTCACCGGTAATGGTCGCACCCGACATGCCCGGGGTTCCCTGCAGCATTTTGCCCAAAGGCTTGATGACCACTTCTTCCTGGCCCACCAGTTGATCGACCACGAAGCCGATGCGCTGGGTGCCCACCGAAAGAATCACCACATGGCCTTCGCGCTGCTCTTCATGCTTGGCCGATGCCACCAGCCAGCGCTTGAGGTAGAACAGTGGCAATGCCTTGTCGCGCACGATCACCACTTCCTGGCCGTCCACCACATTGGTGCGCGACAGGTCGAGGTGGAAGATCTCGTTGACGTTGACCAGCGGGAAAGCGAAGGCCTGGTTGCCCAGCATCACCATCAGGGTCGGCATGATCGCCAAGGTCAACGGCACCTTGATGACGATCTTCGAGCCCTGGCCCTTGGTCGAGTAGATGTTGATCGAGCCGTTGAGCTGGCTGATCTTGGTCTTCACCACGTCCATGCCGACGCCACGGCCGGACACGTCGGAAATCTCGGTCTTGGTCGAGAAGCCCGGGGCGAAGATCAGGTTGTAGCACTCGCTATCGGTCAGGCGGTCGGCGGCGTCCTTGTCCATCACGCCACGCTTGACCGCGATATTGCGCAATATCGCCGGGTCCATGCCCTTGCCGTCGTCAGTGATCGACAACAGGATGTGGTCGCCCTCTTGCTCCGCCGCCAGGATCACTTTGCCGTTGCGGGACTTGCCCGAGGCTTCGCGTTCTTCCGGGGTTTCCACACCGTGGTCGACAGCGTTGCGCACCAAGTGGACCAGCGGGTCGGCCAGGGCCTCGACAAGGTTCTTGTCGAGGTCGGTTTCTTCACCCACCAGTTCTAGGTTGATTTCTTTCTTCAACTGGCGTGCCAGGTCACGAACCAGGCGCGGGAAGCGGCCGAAGACTTTCTTGATCGGCTGCATCCGGGTTTTCATCACGGCGGTCTGCAGGTCGGCGGTCACCACGTCGAGGTTCGACACGGCCTTTTGCATGGCTTCATCGCCGCTGCTCAGGCCCAGGCGCACCAGGCGGTTACGCACCAGTACCAGTTCGCCGACCATGTTCATGATGTCGTCCAGGCGTGCGGTATCAACGCGCACGGTGGTTTCGGCTTCACTGGCGGGTTTATCGGCAACCGGTGCGGCGGCGGCACGTGCCGGAGCTGGTGCGGCAGCCGGCGCAGGTTTGGCCGCTGGTGCAGGGGCAGGCGCTGCAGCTTTGGCGGCAACCGGAGCAGCCGTGGCAACCGTCGCCGCTGGGGCCACTTCGCTGAACTTGCCCTTGCCGTGCAGTTCGTCCAGCAGCGATTCGAACTCATGATCGGAGATCAGGCCGTCGCCGGCCGGTGCTGCACTGGCCGCGGCAGGCGCTGCGGCCGTGGCGGCGACTTCCGGCAAGGCGTCGGCCACGAAGGTGCCCTTGCCGTGCAGTTGGTCGAGCAACGCTTCGAATTCGTCGTCGGTGATATCGGTGTTGGCATTGGCGGTCGGTGCTGCCGGCGCTTCCGACACAGCGGCAGGTGTCACGGCGTCGGCCGCGAACTGGCCTTTGCCATGCAACTGGTCAAGCAGGGATTCGAACTCAGCGTCAGTGATGTCTTCGCTGGTTGGCGCGGCAACAGCCGCAGCCGGTGCTTCTGCCTCGGCCTTCACGGCACTGAGGGAGTTAAGCAACTGCTCGAATTCGCTGTCGGTCACATCCGGCTCGGCCTCAGCCACTGGCTCGGGTGCTGCTTCTGCTACCGGCGCAGCCGACAGGTCGGCGGGCTCCGCATAACGTGCCAGCGCAGCCAACAGTTCCGGAGTGGCCGCGGTGATCGGGGCACGTTCGCGGACTTCGCTGAACATGCCGTTGACCGCATCCAGTGCTTCGAGAATCACGTCCATCAATTCCGAATCAACGTGACGCTCACCCTTGCGCAGGATGTCGAACACGTTCTCGGCAATGTGGCAGCATTCCACCAGCTCATGGAGCTGGAGGAAGCCGGCGCCCCCTTTTACAGTGTGAAAACCGCGAAAAATTGCATTGAGCAGGTTCGCATCATCCGGTCGGCTTTCCAGCTCGACCAGTTGCTCGGACAACTGCTCTAAAATTTCGCCGGCCTCTACAAGGAAATCCTGAAGGATTTCTTCATCGGCGCCGAAGCTCATGTGGGTGCTCCTTAGAAGCCTAAACTGGATAACAGGTCATCAACATCATCTTGACCCGATACAACGTCTTCACGTTTATCGGCATGAATCTGCGGACCTTCACCCTTGGCGAGATGTTTTTTTGGATCTTTTTCCGAGAGGATCGCTTCGCGGTCATGTTCAATGCCGGCAAAACGGTCAACCTGGCCTGCCATAAGCACCAATTTGAGCAAGTTGCTTTCCACTTCGGTGACCAACTGGGTCACACGCTTGATCACCTGACCGGTGAGGTCCTGGTAATCCTGGGCGAGCAGAATGTCGTTGAGGTTGCTGGAAACCGTGCGGTTTTCCTGCTCGCTGCGTGACAAGAACCCTTCGACCCGACGCGCCAACTCACGAAACTCTTCAGCGCCGACTTCGCGGCGCATGAAACGGCCCCAGTCGTTGCTCAGGGCCTGGGCTTCGTTGGCCATACCGTTGACCAGAGGCGTGGCGTTTTCCACCAGGTCCATGGTGCGGTTGGCCGCTGCCTCAGTCAGCCTGACCACATAGGACAGGCGTTCGGTGGCATCAGTGATCTGCGAGATTTCCTCAGCCTGGGGCATGTGTGGGTCAATCTGGAAATTGACGATCGCACTGTGCAGCTCGCGTGTGAGCTTGCCCACTTCCTGGTACAGGCCGCGATCACGGGTCTGGTTGAGCTCATGGATCAACTGCACCGCGTCGCCGAACTGACCTTTTTCAAGGCTTTCGACCAACTGGTGAGCATGCTTTTTCAGGGTCGACTCGAAGTCGGCCTGCGATGATTCTTTATGCTCCATAGCTCCCCCGTGGCAGCATCAATGACCGATGCGGTCGAAGATTTTTTCAATCTTCTCTTTCAAGGCCAATGCAGTGAATGGCTTGACCACGTAACCGTTTACCCCAGCTTGGGCGGCTTCGATGATCTGCTCACGCTTGGCTTCGGCGGTCACCATCAGCACAGGCAGGCCGCGCAGCTTTTCGTCAGCACGTACGTGGCGCAGCAAGTCGATACCGGTCATGCCCGGCATGTTCCAGTCCGTTACCAGAAAGTCGATGCTCCCGCTGTTGAGGATCGGAATGGCCGTAATGCCGTCATCCGCCTCGACCGTGTTAGTGAACCCAAGGTCACGCAACAGGTTTTTTATGATCCGCCGCATCGTTGAGAAGTCATCAACGATGAGGATTTTCATGTTCTTGTCCAATTCGACCTCCAAGCAGTCTTAAACGCGCCCAGCACCTGGACGCGCCATTTCAATCAACAGGCATTACACAAAAAGGACTGCCGAGGGCACCACGGGTCGAACCCGCGAAGGCTGGTCGCCCTCACGGTCTCGTCTGCAGTGTCCCCACACTGCCTGTCAGCGCGCTCGCCACTCTCCCAAACGCCCCCGCAAGCGGGCTGCGCACTGGCTGTGCAACTGGCTGACCCGCGACTCGCTGACCCCCAGGACCTCACCGATTTCCTTGAGGTTCAGCTCTTCGTCGTAGTACAACGCCAACACCAGTCGCTCACGCTCCGGCAAATTGGCAATCGCGTCCGCCAACGCCCCCTGGAAACGCTCATCTTCCAGGTCACGCGATGGCTCCATATGAGCGCTCGCGCCGTCCTCGTGCAGCCCTTCGTGTTCGCCGTCCTGCAACAGGTCGTCGAAACTGAACAGGCGGCTGCCCAAGGTATCGTTCAAAATCCCGTAGTAATCGTCGAGACTCAATTGGAGTTCGGCCGCAACTTCGTGATCTTTAGCGTCGCGACCGGTTTTTGCTTCAATTGCGCGAATTGCGTCACTGACCATGCGCGTATTGCGATGCACCGAACGCGGCGCCCAGTCACCTTTACGCACCTCATCAAGCATCGCACCACGGATACGGATCCCCGCATACGTCTCGAAACTCGCGCCCTTGCTCGCGTCATATTTGGTCGACACTTCGAGCAGGCCGATCATGCCCGCCTGGATCAGGTCTTCGACCTGGACGCTGGCCGGCAGGCGTGCCAGCAGGTGGTAGGCAATGCGCTTGACCAAGGGCGCGTAGCGCTCGATCAACTCGCCCTGACTGTCACGGGCAGACCTCTTGTAAGCGTTGTAGCCAGTCGCTGTCATAGCACGGGTCCTGCGCTCGTCTGATGCACCAATCGCTCGACGAAAAACTCCAGATGCCCCCGTGGGTTGGCGGGCAACGGCCAGGTATCGACCTTCTGGGCAATAGCCTTGAACGCCAATGCGCACTTGGAACGAGGGAACGCTTCGTAGACTGCACGCTGCTTTTGCACAGCCTTGCGCACACACTCGTCGTAGGGCACTGCGCCGACGTATTGTAAGGCGACATCGAGGAAACGATCCGTGACCTTGGTCAACTTGGCGAACAGGTTGCGCCCTTCCTGCGGGCTCTGGGCCATGTTGGCCAAGACGCGGAAGCGGTTCATGCCGTAGTCACGGTTAAGCAGTTTGATCAGGGCGTAGGCGTCGGTGATCGAGGTGGGTTCGTCGCAGACCACCAGCAACACTTCCTGCGCGGCGCGCACGAAGCTGACCACGGACTCGCCGATCCCGGCGGCGGTGTCAATCACCAGCACGTCGAGGTTATCGCCGATATCACTGAACGCCTGGATGAGGCCGGCATGCTGCGCCGGGCTCAGGTGCACCATGCTCTGGGTGCCCGAGGCAGCCGGCACGATGCGGATGCCACCGGGGCCCTGCAGCAGCACATCGCGCAGCTCGCAGCGGCCCTCGATCACATCGGCAAGGGTATGTTTGGGCGTCAGCCCCAGCAGAACGTCGACGTTCGCCAGGCCCAGGTCAGCATCCAACAGCATGACGCGACGGCCAAGCTCTGCCAGGGCCAGGGACAAATTCACTGACACGTTAGTTTTCCCGACGCCACCTTTGCCGCCGGTCACCGCGATCACCTGTACGGGATGCATGCTGCCCATTTTATTTCTTTACCTTGTCTTGCTTAGACGCAGGCTACATGGCTTGGCCGCGTGAATCGCTTGCAGACCATCGATGTAGATACATTTCACGGTGTTCATCCTGCCCTCAACCGACCCGTTTTGCCGGGTTGTGATAAAGGTCGGCGAACATATCAGCCATCGCTTCCTCGCTAGGCTCTTCTTGCATTTGCACGCTGACTGCACGGCTGACCAACTGATGACGGCGCGGCAGATGCAGATCATCCGGGATCCGCGGCCCGTCGGTCAGGTAAGCGACCGGCAATTCATGACTGATGGCCAGGCTCAACACCTCGCCCAGGCTCGCGGTTTCGTCGAGCTTGGTGAGGATGCAACCGGCCAGGCCGCAGCGTTTGTAGCTGTGATACGCAGCGGTAAGAACCTGTTTCTGGCTGGTGGTTGCAAGCACCAGGTAGTTTTTCGATTTGATGCCACGTCCGGCCAGGCTTTCAAGCTGCATGCGCAATGCCGGGTCGCTGGCTTGCAGGCCGGCGGTATCGATCAATACCACGCGTTTGCGCAGCAGCGGGTCGAGGGCGTTGGCCAGGGACTGGCCCGGGTCGACGTGAGTCACCGATACATTGAGAATACGGCCCAGCGTCTTGAGCTGCTCCTGGGCACCAATACGGTAGCTGTCCATGCTCACCAGCGCGATATTCTGTGCGCCGTATTTGAGTACGTAACGGGCCGCCAGCTTGGCCAGGGTGGTGGTCTTGCCCATGCCGGCAGGGCCGACCATGGCGATCACACCGCCCTCTTCCAATGGTTCGATTTCCGGGGTAACGATCATCCGTGCCAGGTGGGCCAGCAACATGCGCCAAGCCTGGCGAGGCTCTTCGATTTCGGTGGTCAAGGCCAGCAGGTCGCGGGACAACGGGCCGGACAAGCCGATACGTTGCAGGCGCCGCCACAGGTTGGCCTGTTGCGGCTTGCTGCCTTGCAGCTGGTTCCAGGCCAACGAGCCAAGCTGCACTTCCAGCAGCTCACGCAGGCCATTGAGTTCAAAGCGCATCGAGTCGAACACCCGCTGGTCAACCGCAGGCGCCGGAGCAGGCGCAGCAGGACGTGGCGGTTCTTTGAAGGTCGGCTCGACCAGCGGCTCGGAAGCGGTCAGCGGCAGGCCGGCGAACAACTGGCGATTAGTGGTGGCATCGCTGTCGCCGCGCATGCTCAGTTCCGCCTGGGCCGAGACAATGCGTGAAGCAGTCTTGCGCAGCTCGTCTTCGAGCTCCATGTTCGGCACACGCGGCGCCAGGGCCTGGGGGGTGTAATCCAGGGCAGCCGTCAGCTCGACACCGCCGGCAATACGACGGTTTCCGATAATCGCGGCGTCAGCGCCCAGCTCATCACGAACCAGTTTCATGGCCTGACGCATATCGGCGGCGAAAAAACGCTTCACTTGCATAACCCACTACCCTCAGCCATTGGGGCCTACTGTCGCGACGATAGTCACTTGCTTGTTGTCAGGAATTTCCTGATAAGCCAAAACGTGCAAATTCGGTACTGCCAGGCGTCCAAACCGCGACAACATCGCCCGGACGGGGCCTGCCACCAGCAGAATCACCGGTTGGCCCTGCATTTCCTGGCGCTGTGCGGCGTCGATCAACGAACGCTGCAGCTTCTCAGCCATGCTTGGCTCCAGCAGAACGCCCTCTTCCTGGCCTTGTCCTGCCTTCTGAATACTATTGAGCAATATTTGTTCCAACCTTGGTTCCAAGGTGATCACAGGCAGCTCGGAGTCAAGCCCTACAATGCTTTGGACGATTGCACGCGACAATCCGACGCGCACCGCGGCCACCAGGGCGGCAGTATCTTGACTCTTGGCGGCATTGTTGGCGATGGCCTCGGCAATGCTGCGGATGTCCCGTACCGGCACCTGTTCGGCCAGCAATGCCTGCAACACCTTGAGCAACTGCGACAGCGACAGCACACCCGGCACCAGCTCTTCGGCCAGTTTCGGCGACGCTTTGGCCAGCAAACCCATCAATTGCTGGACTTCCTCATGGCCAATCAGCTCATGGGAGTGCTTGTACAGGATCTGGTTGAGGTGGGTGGCGACCACGGTGCTGGCGTCCACCACGGTGTAGCCGAGGGATTGTGCCTGGCTGCGCTGGCTGATTTCGATCCACACCGCGTCCAGGCCAAAAGCCGGATCTTTGGCGGTAATACCGTTGAGGCTGCCGAACACCTGCCCTGGGTTGATCGCCAGTTCGCGGTCTGGGTAGATCTCGGCTTCGGCCAAGATCACGCCCATGAGGGTCAGGCGATAGGCACTCGGAGCCAGGTCGAGGTTGTCGCGGATGTGCACGGTGGGCATCAAAAAGCCCAGGTCCTGGGACAGCTTCTTGCGCACGCCCTTGATCCGCGCGAGCAATTGGCCGCCCTGGTTGCGGTCCACCAGCGGGATCAGGCGGTAGCCGACTTCCAGGCCGATCATGTCGATCGGGGTCACGTCATCCCAGCCCAGCTCCTTGGTTTCCTGAGCGCGGGCCGGGGAAGGCAGCAGTTCCTGTTGGCGCGCGATCTCTTGCTGGGCCTGGACCTTGACCGCATTCTGCTTTTTCCAGAACAGGTAAGCACCGCCAGCCGCCATGGCTGCCATGCTCAGGAACGACACGTGGGGCATGCCCGGTACAATACCCATGATCGCCATGATGCCCGCCGCCACGGCCAAGGCCTTGGGCGAGGCAAACATCTGCCGGCTGATCTGCTTGCCCATGTCTTCGGAGCCCGAAGCACGAGTCACCATGATCGCCGCAGCTGTAGATAACAACAGTGATGGCAATTGCGCCACTAAACCGTCACCGATGGTCAGCAGGGCGTACACCTTGCCCGCATCGCCGAAGGTCATGCCGTGCTGGAAGATACCCACGGCCATACCGCCGATGAGGTTGATGAACAGAATCAGCAGGCCGGCGATGGCATCACCGCGCACGAACTTGCTGGCACCGTCCATGGAACCGTAGAACTCGGCTTCCTGGGCCACTTCCAGGCGGCGCGACTTGGCTTGGTTCTGGTCGATCAGTCCGGCGTTGAGGTCAGCGTCGATCGCCATCTGCTTGCCGGGCATCGCATCGAGGGTAAAACGCGCGCTCACCTCGGAAATCCGCCCGGCGCCCTTGGTTACTACCACGAAGTTGATGATCATCAGGATCGCGAACACCACGATACCGACCACGTAGTTACCGCCGATCACCACCTCACCGAAGGCCTGGATCACCTTACCGGCGGCAGCGTGACCGTCCTGACCGTGGAGCATGACCACACGGGTGGACGCGACGTTGAGCGCCAGTCGCAGCAGGGTCGCCACCAGCAGAATGGTCGGGAATACGGCGAAATCCAAGGGCCGCAGGGCGTACACGCAGACCAGCAGTACCACGACGGAAAGGGCAATGTTGAAGGTGAAGAACACGTCCAGCAGGAACGGCGGCATCGGCAACATCATCATTGCCAGCATCACCAGCAACAACAACGGCACACCCAGATTGCCTCGCGAGAGGTCAGTCAGGGTCGTCCGGGCCGTGCCGAGCATTTGAGAGCGATCCACCACCGGTATTCCTCGTTTCCTTGAAGCAAAGTTTTGACGCGGTCAGGCGTCTTGCAGGTGGTATTGCAAGAAGCCTTCCAACTTTTGTTTTCCCGGTTACATCGCTTGCGGCGCGAGCGTTGATGAGCTCACAAGCAACCGCCCCCCCCCAAAAAAAGTGTAAATCGATTCAAATGTGGGAGCGGGCTTGCTCGCGAAGGCGGAGGGTCAGCCAGCATGTCTGGCGACTGATCGTCAGCATTCGCGAGCAAGCCCGCTCCCACAGTTTGGATTTGTGTCCGCCTGCTGCTACAGCGGAAATGTCCGACAAGGTGTTAAGGCGGCCCCTGGGAAAGCCGCTAACTAGTCTCCGTACACCCAGTCGACGCTTTTTTAGCGTCTACTGAAACAATCATGAGGTTCATAGGACGCGGACGTTTTCAGCCTGAGCACCTTTGGCGCCTTGGGTAACCTCGAACTCGACTTTTTGCCCCTCTTCAAGGGTCTTGAAACCGTCGCTCTTGATCGCCGAATAGTGGACAAAAACGTCAGCGCTGCCATCGTCAGGGGTAATAAACCCAAACCCCTTCTCCGCGTTAAACCATTTCACCGTGCCTGTTGCCATTTCCGTTCTCCTCACATCTCATTCAAGGACGTGCGGGACAACTGTGGCGTCTAACGCATAGACGCCACAGGGTCGGTGGATCATGCGAAATTCCACTTGCTGGCCCACGGCAAGCCAAATGCCGCGTGAACCGAAGAGATCCACTTGCACGTCATCCTCACCTTCCAGGGCAATCCAACCTTTCCCTGTCTTGCGGTCATAAGATTTGACTGTGCCTCTGAACACCTTCAAAACCACCTCTCCCTGCATCTTGTTTACCGCCTGCGCGCAGTGCTGGTTGTAGTAGAACTGCGAGACGCAGAGGATGACTACTGTCAAAGTTGACAGGTAGACGGGCGATCAGGAGGAATGGTAAGGCGGAGCCGATCAGGAATCGCGGCGCAGGTCCGGGGGGATTGGCAGGTCCTTGAGCGATTCAGGCCGCTTGCCCTTGCCCGCGCGGTACTGGCGGATCTGATAGACATACGCCAGCACCTGGGCCACGGCCAGGTAGAGCCCGGCCGGGATTTCCTGGTCCAGGTCAGTGGAATAGAAGATCGACCGCGCCAGTTCCGGCGATTCCAGCAGCAGGATGTCATTGGCCACGGCGATTTCGCGGATTTTCAGCGCGGTAAAGTCGCTGCCCTTGGCCAGCAGCATCGGCGCGCCACCCTTCTCCGGGTCGTACTTGAGGGCTACCGCATAGTGGGTCGGGTTGGTGATGACCACGTCGGCGTCGGGCACCGCGGCCATCATCTTGCGCTGGGACATTTCGCGCTGCAGCTGGCGAATACGCTGTTTGACCTCTGGGCGACCTTCCTGGTCCTTGTGCTCGTCGCGCACTTCCTGCTTGGTCATCAGCAATTTCTTGTGGCTTTCCCACAGCTGGATCGGCGCATCCACGGCAGCAATGATGATCAGCCCGGCGGCCATCCACAACGCGCTCCACCCCACCACTTGCACGCTGTGGATGATTGCCGACTCCAGCGGTTCATGGGCGATGCGCAGCAGGTCGTCGATGTCGGACGACAACACCATCAGCGCCACAAACAGGATCAGAATGAATTTGGCCAGGGCCTTGAGCAACTCCACCAGGGCCTTGGTGGAAAACATGCGCTTGAGCCCCGCAGCAGGGTTCATCCGACTGAACTTGGGCGCCATGCTGCCGGCGGCGAACAGCCAGCCACCCAGGGCGACCGGGCCGATCAGTGCAGCCAACAGCAAGGTGATCAGAATCGGTTGTACCGCCAGGATCGCGATCTTGCCCGAGTGCAGCAGGTATTGGCCCATGGCATCGGGATTGAGCAACACGTCGCGGGGCAAAGTGAAGTTGTGCTTCATCAACTCCATCAGGTCCAGCGCCAGGCCGCCACCGTAGATCAGCAAGGCGCCGGCACCCGCCATCATGGTGGCAACGGTATTCAGCTCTTTGGAGCGCGCAATCTCGCCCTTTTCCCTGGAGTCTTTTTTGCGTTTCTCCGTGGGGTCTTCTGTTTTGTCCTGACCACTCTCGCTCTCGGCCATGGCTCAGCGCGCCCGTGCCAGATCACGTAAGAACTGCAAGGCGTCGGTCGCCAGCGGTTGATACTGATTGAGAATGTCGGCCAGGCCGACCCAGAAAATCCCCATGCCCAATACCAGGGTCAACGGGAAGCCAATCGAGAAGATGTTCAATTGCGGCGCCGCACGGGTCATCACGCCGAACGCGATGTTGACCACCAGCAACGCGGTAATCGCCGGCAACACCAGCAACAGCGACGCGCCGAATACCCAACCCAGGCGTCCGACGACCTCCCAGAAGTGATTGACCACCAACCCCGACCCTACCGGCAAGGTGGTGAAGCTTTCGGTCATCACCTCGAACGCCACCAGATGGCCATTCATCGCCAGGAACAGCAAGGTCACCAGCATGGTCAGGAACTGACCGATTACCGCCGCCGACACACCGTTAGTAGGGTCGACCATGGAGGCGAAGCCCATGCCCATCTGGATCGAGATGATTTGGCCGGCCACCACAAAGGCCTGGAAAAACAGCGTCAGGGAAAAGCCCATCAGCGCGCCGATCAGGATCTGCTCGGCAATCAACAGCAACGCACTGAGATCGATGGCATTGACCGGCGGCATCGGCGGTAAGCCTGGCACGATCACCACGGTAATCGCCACCGCAAAGTACAGGCGCACGCGGCGTGGTACGAGGGTGGTACCAAACACCGGCATGGCCATCAACATCGCCGTCACCCGGAACATTGGCAGGATGAAAGACGCCACCCAGGTGCTGATCTGGGTGTCGGTCAACGCCAGCAACGACTGCATCAGGTCAGCCGATCAACTGCGGAATACTGCCGTACAACTGCAGGATGTATTCCATGAATGTCTGCACCAGCCAAGGGCCGGCCACGATCAGGGTAACCAGCATCACCAGCAGACGCGGCAAAAAGCTCAAGGTCTGTTCGTTGATCTGGGTCGCGGCCTGGAACATCGCCACCAGCAGGCCCACCAACAGGCTTGGCACTACCAGCACGGCGACCATCACGGTGGTCAGCCACAGCGCTTCACGGAACAGGTCGACAGCTACTTCTGGCGTCATCGCGCTATACCCCGCCGAAACTGCCGGCCAGGGTGCCGATAATCAGCGCCCAGCCGTCCACCAGCACAAACAGCATGATCTTGAACGGCAACGAAATGATCAGCGGCGACAGCATCATCATACCCATGGCCATCAGCACGCTCGCCACCACCAGGTCGATGATCAGGAACGGGATGAAGATCATGAAACCGATCTGGAATGCGGTCTTCAATTCCGACGTGACGAACGCCGGCACCAGGATCGTCAGCGGCGCCTGATCCGGCGTAGCGATGTCGGTCCGCTTGGACAGGCGCATGAACAGTTCAAGGTCGCTGGAGCGGGTCTGCGACAGCATAAAGTCCTTGATCGGGCCCTGGGCCTTGTCGATTGCGTCCTGGGCGGTCATTTTTTCCGCCAGGTAAGGTTGCAGGGCTTGCTGGTTCACCTTGTCGAACACCGGCGCCATGATGAACAGCGTCAGGAACAGGGCCATGCCGGTGAGGATCTGGTTCGACGGCGTCTGCTGCAGGCCCAGGGCCTGGCGCAGGATCGAGAACACGATGATGATCCGCGTGAAGCTGGTCATCAGCATGACGAACGCCGGGATAAAGCTCAGCGCCGTCATGATCAGCAGGATCTGCAGGCTGACCGAGTATTCCTGCGCGCCGGTCGCGTTGGTCCCCAGCGTAATCGCCGGGATCGACAACGGGTCGGCGCCAAACGCCAATGGCGCCGCCAGCAACAGCATGAGCGTCAATAAAACGCGCATTACTTCTTATCCTTCTGATCCTTGCCCAGCAATTCCATCAGGCGCTGGGCGAATTCTGGCGTGGCGGGCGGGTTCTGATCCACGCTCACCGGGGTCTTGAGCACATGCAACGGAGTAATGCGACCGGGCGTGATGCCCAGCAGGATCTGCTCCTCGCCCACTTGCACCAACACCAGCCGATCACGCGGGCCGAGGGCGCGGGAACCGATCATCTCGATCACCTGGCCGTTGCCCGGCCCCACGCGCTGCACGCGGCGCAGCAACCACGCCAGTGCGAAGATCAAACCCACCACCAGCAACAGGCCCAGCACCAACTGGGTCAATTGCCCGCCGATACCGCTGCTTACCACCGGCGCAGCCGCGGCGGTCGCGTGCGCGGCCGGCTCAGCCGCCAGGGCGCTCAATGGCAGCGCCAGAAACAGTCCCGCCATCGAATACTTCATATCAGCGCAACTTCTTGATGCGTTCGCTCGGGCTGATCACGTCGGTCAGGCGGATGCCGAACTTCTCGTTGACCACCACCACTTCTCCGTGGGCAATCAGGGTGCCGTTGACCAGCACGTCCAGCGGTTCGCCGGCCAAGCGGTCCAACTCGATCACCGAGCCCTGGTTGAGTTGCAGCAGGTTGCGAATGTTGATTTCGGTGCTGCCGACTTCCATGGAGATCGACACCGGGATGTCGAGGATCACATCCAGGTTCGGGCCGTCGAGGGTCACCGGTTCGTTGTTTTTCGGCACGCTGCCGAATTCTTCCATCGGCAGGCGGTTGCCGGCCGGCGCGGTGGCGGCGTCAGCGGCCAGCAGCGCGTCAATGTCGTCCTGGCCGACATCGCCGGTTTCTTCCAAGGCTGCCGCCCATTCGTCAGCCAGGGCCTGGTCTTCGGCGGAAGTGTTTTCGTGTTCGGTAGCCATTACATGTCCTCGGCGGAGCAAACATTCATAAATTAATTAGGGCGAATCAGCGACGGTTGATCGGCTCGACCACTTGCAGTGCCAGGTTGCCCTTGTGGGAACCGAGCTTGACCTTGAACGACGGCACGCCGTTGGCGCGCATGATCATTTCTTCCGGCAATTCGACGGGGATGATGTCCCCCGGCTGCATGTGCAAAATATCGCGCAGGCGCAATTGGCGACGGGCCACGGTGGCGCTCAGTGGAACGTCGACGTCCAGCAGGTCTTCGCGCAGAGCCTTGACCCAGCGTTCGTCCTGGTCGTCCAGGTCGGACTGGAAGCCGGCGTCGAGCATCTCGCGCACCGGCTCGATCATCGAGTAAGGCATGGTCACGTGCAGGTCGCCGCCACCGCCATCGAGTTCGATGTGGAAGGTCGACACCACGATGGCTTCGCTGGGTCCGACGATGTTGGCCATGGCCGGGTTCACTTCCGAGTTGATGTACTCGAAATTGACTTCCATGATCGCCTGCCAGGCTTCTTTCAAGTCGATGAAAGCCTGTTCCAGCACCATGCGCACCACACGCAGTTCGGTAGGCGTGAACTCACGCCCTTCGATCTTGGCGTGACGGCCGTCGCCACCGAAGAAGTTGTCCACCAGCTTGAACACCAGTTTGGCATCGAGGATGAACAGCGCGGTGCCGCGCAGCGGCTTGATCTTGACCAGGTTGAGGCTGGTGGGCACGTACAGCGAGTGCACGTACTCGCCGAACTTCATCACCTGCACGCCGCCCACCGCCACGTCCGCCGAACGGCGCAGCATGTTGAACATGCTGATGCGGGTGTAACGGGCGAAACGTTCGTTGATCATCTCCAGGGTCGGCATGCGCCCACGGACGATACGATCCTGGCTGGTGAGGTCATAACTTTTGACGCTGCCGGGCTCGGCAGCCATTTCGGTCTGTACCAGACCATCGTCGACGCCATGCAGCAGCGCGTCGATTTCATCCTGGGACAGCAGGTCTTGCACGGCCATGTCGTGATCCTACTGCAATACGAAGTTAGTGAAGAGCGCCTGCTCGACCACGACTTTGCCGAGTTCCTTCTGGGCCACTTCCTGCACGCTGGCCGTGACCTTCTGGCGCAGCATTTCCTGGCCCACCGGGGTGGCAAGTGTGTCGAAGGCCTGACTGGAGAACAGCATCACCAGGTTGTTGCGGATCACTGGCATGTGCACCTTGAGGGCGTCCAGGTCCGACTGGTTGCGGGCCAGCAACGTGATGCTCACCTGCAGGTAACGCTGACGACCGTTCTGATTGAAGTTGGCGACAAAGGCCGGAAGCATCGGCTCGAAGATTGCCGGTTGCTTGACGTTACTGGCGGTTTCGGCAGCGGGTGCCGGCTTGCTGGCATTGCTGTGCATAATGTACCAAGTGCCGCCGACCGAGGCGCCGATGGCCAGGAGCAGGCCCACGACTATCAACAGGATAAGCTTGAGCTTACCTTTGCCTGCGGGTGCTTTTGCTGCGTCGTCGCTCTTCGCCATGCCAATAATCCGTCACTATTCGGGAATTCATAGATCTACGGAAAGGCAAGAGCAAGTGTTATGCCAGAGTTGTCTGGTGGATTTGGAAGAGGGCTACGATATTGGCCATGGAACAGGTCCCATGCGGGAGCGGG
Organism: Pseudomonas sp. H3_E07; assembly: GCF_054668895.1. Classification (NCBI taxonomy): domain Bacteria; kingdom Pseudomonadati; phylum Pseudomonadota; class Gammaproteobacteria; order Pseudomonadales; family Pseudomonadaceae; genus Pseudomonas; species Pseudomonas sp. H3_E07. Next base: position 4,530,132 of record NZ_CP162795.1, on the reverse strand, counting down.
CTTGCTCGCGAAAGCAGTAGGTCAGTCGACTGATTCAGCGACTGATACACCGCTTTCGCGAGCAAGCCCGCTCCCACATTTGGGCCTGTGCAGGGCTCGAGTCAGGCGTAGTAATCGACGGCGCTGGAGCCGATTACGGTTGAGGTGACCGGCGCCACGGCTTCAGCCACATCAATGTGGCTACCACTGTCGCTGTTATCACCACCGCGCCCGCCGCTGCCGCTCACGCCACGGGTCTGGGCCTGTTGCTGCTGTTGCTCTTGGCCACGGGACTGGTCGGACACGTTCACATCCACTTGGCCCATGCCCTGCTGGGCAAACATCTCCCGCAAACGGCCGGACTGGCTTTCCAACGCTTCACGTACCACCGGATGGGCGCTCATGAAGTTGACCTGGGCCTGCTGGTCGGCGGTCATGTTGACCTTGATGTCCAGGCGACCGAGTTCAGCCGGCTGCAACTGGATCTCCGCCGACTTGAGGTTGGCGCTGGACAGGTACATCACGCGGTTGACGATTTCGTCGGTCCAGCCGCTCTGGTGCATGGCCAATGGCGCATTGGTCACCGGCGGCAAAGCGTTGGCGGTCTTCGGCGTGGCGGCTTGCGTCAACGCGGCCAGACGGTTGGCGAAGTCATCGACACGGGTGTCGCTGCTGGCGTTCTTCAGGTCCTTGAGACCGTCGTCGATCAGCCCGCTGAAAGCCTTGTCACCGCCCTGGTCAGTGCTGTCCTTGGTGGCTTGCTGGTCGACCATAGTGGCCAGGCCTGCGGCAAAGTTCTGTGCGGCGGTGGGTTGATCCTGAGTCGGTGCCGAAGCGGTTTTTGCCTGGGCCTGACTGCTGGCCGACACGTGACCGCCCTGCTCCATCGCCAGGCGCACGGCGGGCATGGCGTCCAAGGGATCGGCCTCTGGATCGAAGGCCGGCTTGGCCTCCTCAGTCGCAGCGACCGGCGCCGCCACCACCGGCAGGGCTTTTTCATCCTTGTTGGTGACAGGCGCTGGGGTTTCAACCGGCACCGGCACGGCCACCGGGGTGACGGTGGCAATCAATGCAGGGTCGACGACCGGGTCCACCGGGGGCTGCTGCACCAGGGAAGGGTCGGCGGGCGCGTCGTCATCCTTGCTGGCACTGTCGTCGGTGTTGGCCGGAGGGGTGGCAGGCAAGGGTTTGCCGCTATCGGCAACGGCTGGTGTGCTGGCGGCAGGCTTGTCGTTGCCCGCTGCCGGCTTGGCGCTGGCGTCGGAAGGCTTGCCTGCGGTGGATTTGGGCGCGTTGTCGTCGGCCTTGGCCGTGGGCTTGGAACCCTGGCTGGCAAACACTTGAGCGAAGCCAGGGCCCTTGTCCCGTGGGTCCGCTGCCACTGCCGGTGGGTTGGCGGCGGGCGCTTGAGGCTTGGCCGCGGGGGCAGCCTGAAGGAGCGAATTCGGGGCGACTGGCATAGGTAAAGGTCTCCACTGCATAGGGGTCGGGGATGCAGTATCTGGAGGTAGAGCAAGAGTTGGGCCAGGTTGGTATATCGACCGAGTAAATATCCATTTTTTCGGTAATGGCCGCTTAGGGTTTCGCGCTTACAGCGACTCAAACCCCAAACCGCTGCCGCTCCGACTCATACATCGGCTTAACCAACGCAAACTCATGATCAATCTGATCCACGAGCGCCCCCAAATCCGTAGTGGATTCAACCGACTCAACCTCCAGCCGCTGACACAACTGCGCCAACCGCACCGCCCCAAGGTTACCGCTACTCCCCTTGAAACTATGCGCAATCCGCCCCAACGCCTTCGCATCATCCCGCGCCTTGCGCAGCGCCTCGACGCGCTTCTGGGAATCATCGAGAAAGGTATCAAGCAACTTCGGATACTCGCCTTCCATGACTTCCTGCAAACCCGACAACACCGCCGGGTCCAGATGTAGATCAACCACTTGCTCGCTCCTTGATCAAGAATCGGCGGATTATGCCAGAGCCTCCCAGGAAAACTCCACGCACACACTACGCCCACCATCCGACCAGCCTACCTCGCTGCTCAACTGCCGTACCAGACTCAAGCCCCGGCCAGACAGACGGTCGATATCCAGCGGCCGCGCCAGCACCTGCTCCACATCAAACCCCGAACCGCTGTCTTCAATGCGCAGGGTCATCTTCCCACCCGCCCCGATCGGCACCACCTGCACATGCACCCGTATATACCCGCTATTGAGTTGCGCGAGGCGGTCATTACGCTGACGGTAATACTCGGCAAACCCTTGGGCGTCACGCTTGAGCCGAGAGTCCAGACCCAAGACGCCGTGCTCCAGGGCATTGGAATACAGCTCCGCCATCACGCTGTAGAGCGCCCCACTTTGCTCACGCAACCCATGAATCTCCAACAACAGTTGCAGCAGATACGGCAACGGGTTGTAACGCTTCAAGGTCTCGGCGCGAAACTCGAAACTCACCGACCAATCCAGCGGACACGACTGCCCGCTGTCCGCATACAACGGCCCCGTGGCGCGCAGTTGCTGGTCAGGCTGCAAGGTGATTTCCACCATGCTCACGTCATCGCGCACTTCACCGCGAAACGCCGCCAGGGCCTGTTCGATGTCTTCAAATAAACGATCAGGCTCGCGATTGGCGGCAAACACCTGTTGCAAGCGTTCAGCGCCGAACAGTTGATCGTTGGCATCGGCGGTATCCAACACCCCATCAGACAGCAGGAACACCCGGTCACCCAGGGCCATGGGCCAGACTTCAGTACGATCATCAAAGGCTTGCGCCGACAGTACCCCCAACGGCAAGTGCCGCGATTCCAGCGGCGTGCGCCGGCCGGTGGCGATTTCATGCCTGTAGCCTTCGGGCATGCCGCCGTTCCATACCTCCACCACCCGTCGCTGCGTGCTCAGACACAACAGGGTGGCGCAGCAGAACATGTCCACCGGCAGGATGCGTTTGAGTTTGGCGTTCATCTCCCGCAGGGTCTGCGCGAGGCCATAGCCTTTGGCGGTCATGCCATAGAACACTTCCGCCAGAGGCATGGCCCCCACCGCTGCCGGCAGGCCATGGCCGGTGAAGTCGCCGAGCAGCACGTGCATATCACCGGACGGCGTGTAGGCCGCCAACAACAGGTCACCGTTGAACAGCGCATAGGGCGATTGCAGGTAGCGAATATTCGGCGCGGCATTGATACAGCCCGAATGCGCGACCTTATCGAACACCGCCTTGGCCACTCGCTGCTCATGCAGGAGATAGTCGTGATGCTTGGCGATCAGGTCGCGCTGCTGCAAGACCGTCGCCTGCAACCGACGCAGGCGGTCCATGGCGTTGATCTTCGCCGCGAGAATAAGCTGGTTGTAGGGTTTGGGCAGGAAGTCATCACCGCCGGCATCCAGGCACTGGGCCAGCGCTTCGCTCTCGCGCAGGGAGGTGAGGAAAATCAGCGGCACCAACTCTTCACCCGCCAACTGCTTGATCCGCCGTGCCGCCTCAAAGCCGTCCATCACCGGCATCAGGGCATCCATCAACACCAGTTGCGGGCGCTCACGGCTAAACACGTCGACCGCTTCAGCGCCATTGGTGGCCGTGAGTACCTGGTGACCTTGGCGCCGCACGATGGTCGACAGCAACAGCAAATCGGCGGCGCTGTCTTCGGCGATCAGGATCGTCAGCGGTTCAAGGACCGGGGCCAGGGCGCTCAACTGATGTCGAACAGCTTGTCGAAGTTGGAGATGGCGAGGATCTTGCGCACGTCTGAGTTGCTATTGACCACCCTGACCTCCGACTGGTCGCCACCCGCGTGGTCACGCAGGAGCAGGAGCATGCCCAAGGCCGAACTGTCCATGTAGGTGGTTTCCTTCAAGTCGACGACGTACGACTCGGGAACCTTGTAAAACCGTTCGTAGGCATCACGAAACGTCTGGTGGCTGCCGAAATCGAACCGGCCCTTGACCACGATCGTTAACTTCTTCCCATCCAGGGATACGTCTGACTCGACTGACATGCGACTGCTTCCTTGTCATTGGCAATGACACAAGGTTTAGCAGGAGAAGGCGCCATGGGCAACTATCAATAGACGTCTTTGCGCGGCATGCGTTGGGAGAGTTCGTCGAGCAGCTTCTGTTCACGCTTGTCTTCGATGGCCCGCGCCTCGTCGATATAGCGCTGCACCAGCTTGCGCAGGCCTTCGACCCGGGCAAACGCGGCTTGCCAGCTTTCGCGGGCTTTATCGAGGTTGTTCTGGTGCCACGCCAGGCTCTGGCGCTGCTGGCCGACAGCCGTTTCCAGTTGGTTGAGAAAGCCCTGGTAGCCCATCAGCCATTGGCCGGACACACCTTTGGCGCCACGCTCGATCCACTGTTGCTGGTATTCGCCCCGAAAGCGCTCCAGGTCGCCCAGCTTGCTCTCGGCCAAGCGCACCTGCCCCTGGAAGTAACCCAGGCGCTGCACGGCGGTTTTCTCGGCCTTTTCGGCCATGTCCACCACCGGAGCCAGGCGTGCGGCGCGGCTGTTGGCCATGGCTTAGCCGCCCGGCGCCGGGGCGAAGATCGACTGCAGGTGCGCTTCGCTTTCACCCATGCTGATCTTGTCGTTGAGGCCTTGGCGCAAGTAGGTCACCAGTTGCGGTTGCAGGGCGATGGCCAGGTCGGTGTCGCGATCGCCGCCCGCCACGTAGGCGCCGACGCTGATCAGATCGCGGCTCTGTTGGTAGCGCGACCATAACTGCTTGAATTGTTGCGCGCGAATCATATGCTCCGGCGTCACCACCGCCGGCATCACCCGGCTGATGGACGCTTCGATATCGATGGCCGGGTAATGCCCCTCTTCGGCCAAACGCCGCGACAGCACAATGTGGCCGTCGAGCACACCCCGCGCCGAGTCAGCAATCGGGTCTTGCTGGTCATCACCTTCGGACAGCACGGTATAGAACGCCGTGATCGAGCCCCCGCCCGCCTCGGCATTACCGGCACGTTCCACCAGCTTGGGCAGCTTGGCGAACACCGAGGGCGGATACCCCTTGGTGGCCGGTGGTTCACCGATGGCCAGGGCGATTTCCCGCTGGGCCTGGGCGAAACGCGTGAGCGAATCCATCAGCAACAGCACGTTCTTGCCCTTGTCACGAAAGTATTCGGCGATGCGTGTGCAGTACATGGCGGCGCGCAAACGCATCAGTGGTGCATCGTCCGCCGGGGAAGCGACGACGACCGAACGCTTGAGGCCTTCTTCACCAAGGCTGTGCTCGATGAATTCCTTCACCTCGCGGCCCCGCTCACCGATCAGCCCCACCACGATGATGTCGGCCTCGGTAAAGCGCGTCATCATGCCCAGCAGTACCGACTTACCCACGCCCGTACCGGCAAACAGGCCCAGACGCTGGCCGCGGCCGACCGTCAATAATCCGTTGATGCTGCGGATGCCCACGTCCAGCGGCACGCTGATGGGGTTACGGTTGAGCGGATTGATGGTGGGGCCATCCATCGGCACCCAGTCTTCGGCCTTCATGCCGCCTTTGCCATCCAGCGCGCGACCGGCGCCATCAAGCACGCGGCCGAGCATGCTCATGCCCATCGGCAGGCGGCCGGTATCGGCCAAGGGCACCACGCGCGCGCCGGGGGCAATGCCCGCCAGGCTGCCCACGGGCATCAGGAAAATCTTGCTGCCGGAAAAGCCCATGACTTCGGCTTCGACCTGCACCGGGTGGTAGCTGTCGTCGTTGATCACCATGCAACGGCTACCCATGGCAGCACGCAGGCCTTCGGCTTCGAGGGTCAGGCCGACCATGCGCAACAGGCGTCCTTCAAGGATCGGCTGGCCAGGCAACTCTGCGGCTTCGGCGTAACCGCTCAAGCGCTTGGCGAAACTGGTGCGATCAAGGCGCATCGGGGGCGTCCAGGTCCACGCTCAGGTCTGGCTCGGCGGGGTTCAACACCTGCTCATGGGCCTGATCCAGCAGCTTGGCCATGATCTGGCTGATGCGGGTTTCCACCGTGGCATCGATGCGGCTGTGCTCGGTTTCGACTCGACAACCACCGGGCTGCAACGACGCGTCCTCGACGATGCGCCAGGTTTCCTCATGGCGTTCGCGCAGGGCTTTGACCTGTTCAAAATCCTGGGGATTGATGTACAGCCGTACATTGCCGACACCCAGGGGCAGCAGCTTGAGGGCTTCGCGCATCACGCTTTCGATATGGCTGGAGTCCAGCACCAACTCACGCTGGATCACCTGGCGGGCGATGTGCTGCACCAGCTCGACCATGGCTTTTTCGATCTGCGAATCCTGCTCGGCGATGGGGTCGAACAGGCCGCCCATCAAGCGCTCCAGGCTGGCCAATTTGGCGCTCAGCGCCTCCTCGGCTTCCTGACGGACCTTGAGAGTGGTGCTGCGAAAACCATCTTTTTCACCCGCCGCGAAGCCCTCGTTGTAGGCCTCCTGGCGGATAGCTTCCAATTCTTCGAGGGTCAGTGGCTGGACTTCATCCAGCGGCACTTCTTCCATTTCCGCCGGCGGCTCTTCAACCGGTTCAGGCTCAGGCTCGGGCACATGTGGATCGAAGCTGGGCAACGACCAGATGTCGAACCCACCGACGTCCCGCGCGCGAATCAGATCGCTGGGCGCCTCATCTTTGTTCGACATGAAAGGCGCCTTAGATCATTTCTTCGCCGCCCTTCCCGCCGAGAACGATTTCTCCGGCTTCGGCCATACGGCGGGCAATGGTGAGGATTTCTTTCTGCGCGGTTTCCACGTCGCTGACCCGCACCGGACCTTTGGCTTCCAGGTCGTCGCGCAGCAGTTCCGAGGCACGCTTGGACATGTTCTTGAAGATCTTCTCTTTGACGTTTTCGTCCGAGCCCTTGAGGGCCAGCACCAGCACGTCGGAAGACACTTCGCGCAGCAACGCCTGGATGCCACGGTCGTCGACATCGGAGAGGTTGTTGAACACGAACATGAGGTCTTCGATCTGGCCGGACAGGGTGTCGTCGATCTCGCGGATCGAGTCCATCAACTGGCCTTCGACCGAGCTGTCGAGGAAGTTCATGATATCGGCCGCGCGCTTGATACCGCCCAAGGTGGTGCGCGAGGCATTCGAGTTGCCGGAGAACTGCTTCTCCAGAATCGTGTTGAGCTCTTTCAGCGCTGCCGGCTGTACGGTGTTCAGCGACGACACGCGCAGGATGATGTCCAGGCGCACCTTATGGTCGAAGTGGCCGAGGACTTCACCGGCCTGGTCGGGGTCCAGGTACGCCACCACGATCGCCTGGATCTGCGGGTGTTCGTAGCGGATCACGTCGGCAACGGCGCGGGGCTCCATCCATTTCAGGCTGTCGAGGCCGCTGGTGTTGCCACCGAGCAGGATGCGGTCGATCAGGCCGTTGGCCTTGTCTTCGCCCAGGGCCGAGGTGAGCATCTTGCGGATGTAGCTGTCGGAGCCGACGCCCAGGCTGGTCTGGTCGCCGACGATCTCGACGAACTCGCTCATCACTTGCTCGACTTGTTCGCGGTGCACATTGCGCATCTGCGCCATGGCCACGCCCACACGTTGAACCTCTTTGGGCCCCATGTGGCGCAGCACTTGGGCGGCGTCGGTTTCACCGAGGGACAGCAGCAGGACTGCGGCTTTGTCGACCTTGGTGAGCTTGGCAACAGCGGCTCGATTATCACTCATCTGCGTTGATCCACTCTTTCACGACCTGGGCCACACGGCCCGGGTCTTCTGCCACCAGACTCTTGATTGCGTTCAACTGAGCGTCATAGCCTTCGCTCGGGCTTGGCAACAGGATGCTTTGCGGGCCGCCGAGGCTGACACGGTCGTTGGCCAGTTCGCCGTCGAGGCCGCCCATGCCGCCCAGCTCGACGTCGCCACCGGCCAGGGCCAGCTGTTTTTTGCCGTTGCCGGTGATGTTGTTGAGCACCGGGCGAAGCACGCCAAACACCAGCACCAGGATGAACAACACACCCAGCACTTGCTTGACGATGTCCCAGAACCACGGCTGCGAGTAGAACGCCGGTTCAGCGATCACTTCGCCACGCTCGGCGGAGAACGGCATGTTGATCACGCTGACACTGTCACCACGGCTGGCGTCAAAACCCACAGCATCCTGCACCAGACGGGTAAAGCGCGCCAATTCGTCGGCGCTCCATGGCGCACGGGTGACGGCGCCGTCAGCGGCATTGACCTTGACCTGGTCATCCACCACCACCGACACCGACAGGCGATTGACGCGACCCTGTTGTTGCTTGGTGTGGCTGATGGAACGGTCGAGCTCGAAGTTCTTGGTGGACTGGTTACGTTTGTCCGCCGGGTACGGGGCGAGCATCGGCTGGCCAGTGGCCGGGTCCATGATTTGCTGGCCGTTGGCATCCAGCAGTGGCTGGCCTGGCTGAATCGCGCCAGCACTGGCAGTAGCGCCACCGGTGGTTTGCGGCGCCGAAGCCGGGGCTGGCGGCTGGTTGCTCAATGCGCCCGGCACACCTTGCGGCGGGCCATTGGCGGCGGTGCGTTGTTCGCTGGTGGACTGCTCACTGCGCAAGGCAGGCTGGTCCGGGTTGAATTGCTCGGAGGTCGACTCGACGGCGCTGAAGTCCACATCGGCCGACACTTCGGCCTTGTAGCGGTCGTTGCCCAGCACCGGTTGCAGGATGTTGTGCACACGCTGGGTGAGCATGCTTTCGACGCGACGGCTGTAGTCGAACTGCTTGCCGGCCTGGGTCAGCGCGGAGTTTTCCGCCTGGTCGGACAGCAGGTTGCCCTTCTGGTCCACCACGGTGATCTGCGATTTGCTCAGCTCGGGCACGCTGGTGGCGACCAGGTTGACGATCGCCAGAACCTGGCCAGGCTCCAGGGAGCGGCCAGCAAACAGTTCAACCAACACCGAGGCGCTGGGCTTGCGCTCGTCGCGTACAAACACCGAGCTTTTCGGGATGGCCAGGTGCACGCGGGCGCCCTTGACGTTGTTCAAGCTGGAGATGGTGCGTGCCAGCTCGCCTTCAAGGCCACGGCGGTAGCGGGTGGCTTCCATGAACTGGCTGGTGCCCAGGCCCTGATCCTTGTCGAGGATCTCAAAACCGATATTGCTGTCGGACGGGGTCACGCCGGCGGCGGCAAGCTTCATGCGTGCACGAGCCACGTCGTCGGCCTTGACCAGCAGCGCCCCGGAGTTGGGCTCCACGGTGTAGGCGATGTCGGCGGCGGCCAGGGTTTCCATGATCTGCTTGGAGTCCATGCCCGCCAGGCTGCCGTACAGCGGCCGGTAATCAGGTTGCTGCGACCACAGCACCACGGCAAAACCAATCGCCACGCTGGCGGCCAGGCCGACCATCAGGCCCACCTGACGCAGCATGGTCATTTCGGAGAGGTTTTCCAGGAACGACAGGCCAAACAGCGGCGGCTTGCCATCTGCCTTGGCGGGTGCGTTGTCCACGAGTGCTTCTGCCATGACTTAAATCTCGTCCTTAAACCGGCATCTGCATGATGTCTTGATAGGCCTGAACCAGCTTGTTACGCACCTGGGTCAGCGCCTGGAAGGAAACACTGGCCTTTTGCGAGGCGACCATCACATCGGTGAGGTCCACGCCGCTTTTGCCAATTTCAAAGGCATTGGCCAACTGGCTGGAGGCTTGCTGGGTGTCACTGACTTTGTTGATGGCCTGACCGAGCATATCGGCGAAGCTGCTTTGGCCCAATTCCGGCGCTGGCGCGACGGATTTCGGTTGAGCCATGGCATCCATTTGCATGGCGCGCATATCCAACATCAACCGATTGAACTCAATACCCTGGCTCATGAACTTCTCTCTCCGACAACCCGCATGTTTTTTGACGCTACGCCGCAATTACTAGGGAAGTAGCAACAAGGGTGCCAGCTCTGTATCAACTCGTAAGAAAAGGCGACAAACCTTGTCGACCTTGTTACCGGTTATGTGGCGAATAGATACGCTTCCACATCCATCCCGGCGTCGCGCATCTGCGCCAGCTTGTAGCGCAGGGTGCGCGGGCTGATGCCCAAGCGTTCGGCAGCCTCTTTGCGGCGGCCGCGCTCGGAACGCAGAGTGTCGATGATCATCTGGAATTCGCGGCGACGCAGGTCGTCGCCCAAGGCACCGGCGGTCTCGGCTTCGACCACCACAGGCGTGGGCGCCAGAGTCGGCAACGGCGCCGCACCGCTGCCCATCGCCAAACAAAAATCCTGGGGCTGGATCAAGCCACCCTGCTGCAGGATCAGCGCGCGCTGGATGGCGTTGTCCAATTCCCGCACATTGCCCGGCCACGGGTATGCGATCAGACAGGCCTGAGCCTCGGCCGACAGCCGCGCCTGGGCATGCTTCATTTTTTTGACGTGGTTGTTCAGCAGACGCTCGGCCAGCGGAATGATGTCCGCCGGGCGCTCGCGCAAGGGCCGCCAGGCCAGGGGGAATACGGAGAGGCGGTAGAACAGGTCTTCACGGAAGCGCCCCGCCGCCACTTCGCCCGCCAGGTCACGGTTGGTGGTGGCAACCACACGGATATCCAGCTGGATCGGTTTGCGGGCGCCGACGCGTTCCACTTCACGCTCCTGCAACACCCGCAGCAACTTGGCTTGCAGGCCCAGGGGCATTTCCGAAATCTCATCGAGCAGGATGGTGCCACCGTCAGCTTGTTCGAACTTGCCCGCCTGGGCTGCGATGGCGCCGGTGAAGGAGCCTTTTTCGTGACCGAACAGCGTGGCTTCGAGCATGTTGTCGGGGATCGCCGCGCAGTTGATGGCGATAAAGGGTTGCTTGGCGCGGGTCGATTGCTGATGGATGTAGCGCGCCAGCACTTCCTTGCCGGTGCCGGACTCGCCGGAAATCAACACGGTGGAATCGCTGCGCGCCACGCGGGCCGCCAGTTCCAGCAATTGTGCACTGGCCGGCTCGAAGGCAATCGGCCCCTCGCCGTCACTGGGCGGGATCACGCCCAAGGCATGCCGCACGACCAGCTCGATCAACGCTTTCGGCTCGAATGGCTTGACCAGGTAATCCGCCGCCCCCTGGCGCATGGCGTCAACCGCACGCTCAACGGCGCCGTGAGCGGTCATCAGCAACACCGGCAATTGCGGCTGGCGCGCACGCAGCAGGCCGAGCAATTGGTGACCGTCCATGCCGGGCATGTTCACATCGCTGACCACCAGGCTGAAGGACTCCTGCTCCACCGCCTCCAAGGCAGCCTCGGCAGAACCGACCGCCCGGTAGTCATGGCCCGCCAGCAGCAGCGTGTCAGCCAATGCTTCACGCAGGGCGCGATCGTCTTCCACCAACAGAACCTTGATAGCCATAACCTTTCTACTCCGCGCTTGCCGCGCCGGAAAACAGCGGCAAGGTCATCAATGCACAGGTGCCACGCCCAACACGGGAATGCAGCTGCAATTCTCCCTGATGGGCGCGTGCCACTGCCTTGACCACGGTCAGGCCCAGGCCGGTGCCGTTGGTCTTGGTGGTAAAAAAGGGTTCGCCCAGACGCTGCAACACGGCAGGTTCGATACCACTGCCACTGTCGCTGATGCACAAGCGCAGGTTTTGCCCGCGGTTGTACAGGTGCACCTTGAGCCGCGCGCCCGGGCCGCTGGCCTGGGTGGCGTTTTCGATCAGGTTGAGCAGTGAACCGACCAAGGTGTCGCGGTTGCACAGCAGTTCACCGAGATGGCTGTCGCATTGCCAGCGCACCTGGACGTCTTGGATATGGGGTGCAGCCGCCGCTTGCAGGGCCTGCATCAACCCCGCCGGCGTGATGCGGTCGGTCAGCGGCAATTCGCCACGGGCAAACACCAGCATATCGCGCACCTGATGCTCCAACTCATGCAGACGCTCCTTGAGGCGGCCGGCAAAACGCTGGTGGGTGGCGGCGGGCAATTGCTCATCAGTCAAATGACTGGCGTAGATCAAGGCCGCCGACAGCGGTGTGCGGATCTGATGCGCCAAAGAAGCGACCATGCGCCCCAACGACGACAATCGCTCATGGCGTGCCAACTGGTCTTGCAGGTGACGGGTTTCAGTCAGGTCGTTGAGCAGCACCAACTGGCCCGGCTCCGCGTCCAGGGAACGGGTGGCGATGGACAGGCGGCGGCCATCCTTAAGGGAAATTTCGTGACCGTCGTCTTCACGGGGGGCAAAGCAGCGGGTGATGACATGCCGCCACAGCTCGCCTTCCAGGGGCAAGCCGAGCATGTCGCAGGCGGCCGGGTTGGCTTCGCGCACGCGGCCCTCTTCGTCGATGACAATCACGCCACCGGGCAACAGTGACAGCAGGTTTTGCAGACGATTGGCCAGGCGTTCTTTCTCGGCCAACTCTTCCATGCGCTGGGCACTGACCACGGCCAGCTCGCCTTTAAGCTCGGACACCCGGGCTTCGAGCAAGCTGTAAGAGTCGGTCAATTGGCTGGACATCTGACTGAACTGCGAAAAGGCCTGTTCCAGGCCCTGGCGGCTTTGCTGTTCTACAGACGGAACGAGCCCCGCGATGGCAGAGCTGGAAGAATGTTGGGCGGCGTGGGGCATCATGCTCTCTCGCTTGGCTGACCGTCAGTTAAACGGAACGTTGCGAGGGCTGTAGCAATACCCGTGCCGAAAAAAATAACCTTATTTTTCAGTTAGTTGAAAAACAGGCGTCAATCATCCGCCTGTTCGTCACCTTCTTTGCGGCTCATGCCGTACTTGCGCATCTTCTCCACCAAGGTGGTTCGACGGATACGCAGGCGCTCGGCGGCACGGGCGACGATACCGTTGGCGTCGTCCAAAGCCTGTTGGATCAGGCCCTGTTCGAGGTTGCCGAGGTAGTCCTTCAAGTCCAGGCCTTCCGGCGGCAGCATGGCGGTGGAACCGAAGTCCGGGGTATGGCCGTTGATGGCCACCCGCTCTTCCATGTCAGTGCGCAGGCTGTCGACCAGTTGCTCGTCTTCGTCGTCGACGTAGCGGAATTTCTTCGGCAACTCGACCACGCCGATCACGCCGTAGGGGTGCATGATCGCCATGCGCTCCACCAGGTTGGCCAGCTCGCGCACGTTGCCCGGCCAGCCGTGGCGGCACAGGGACATGATCGCGGCGGAGTTGAAGCGGATCGAACCGCGCTTTTCGTGCTCCATGCGCGAGATCAGTTCGTTCATCAGCAGCGGAATGTCTTCCACGCGCTCACGCAACGGAGCCATTTCGATCGGGAACACGTTAAGGCGGTAGTACAGGTCTTCGCGGAAGCTGCCGACCTCAATCATGCTTTCAAGGTTCTTGTGGGTCGCCGCGATAATGCGCACATCGACGCTCTGGGTCTTGTTGCTGCCCACGCGCTCGAAGGTACGCTCCTGCAACACACGCAGCAGCTTGACCTGCATCGGCAGCGGCATGTCGCCGATTTCGTCGAGGAACAGCGTACCGCCGTTGGCCAATTCAAAACGCCCGGCACGGCTGGTGATCGCCCCGGTAAAGGCGCCCTTCTCGTGACCGAACAATTCGCTTTCGAGCAGTTCCGCCGGGATCGCCCCGCAGTTGACCGGCACGAACGGCCCGTCGCGGCGCTTGGAGTGATAGTGCAGATTGCGCGCAACCACTTCCTTGCCGGTGCCGGACTCGCCGAGGATCAGCACGCTGGCGTCGGTATCAGCCACTTGCTGCATCATCTGGCGCACGTGCTGGATGGCACGGCTGGTGCCGACCAGGCTGCGGAACAGGTTGGGTTCGCGGTGGCGGCCGCGCTCGCGGGCCTGGTCGTACATCTCGCGATAGACCTGGGCACGGTGCAGGGAATCCAGCAATTTGCTGTAGCTGGGGGGCATTTCCAGGGTGGAAAGCACCCGGCGGCGCTGGTCTTCGGGCAGTTCGACGGAAGAAATATCGCCGATTAGCAACACGGGAAGGAACTCATCCCAGGTTGACAGTGTCTTTAACAAGCCCAAAACAGCGCCAGGAGCGTTTACCGTCCCGATCAGCACACAAATGACTTCACGGCTCGATGACAATGAGCTGACCGCCTGCTGCCAGTCATGGCTGCCGCAGGGCAAATTTTCTTCGCCGAGAAAATTCAAAATCACCGCTAAATCGCGGCGGCGGACGCTATCGTCATCAATCAGCAGAATTTTGGTTTCACGCCACATGCAATAGCAACTTCCCTAGTAAAACTTCATGCCCCGAAGTGAGGGCAATCGAGGCGCCTGTAAGACTTTGTACCTTACTAGACGTCTGAAATCTGAAAACAGCACTAGTTAAGTCAAAAATGCTGGCACAGTCAAATATATGACGCACCGTTCGGACCAACTGAGCCCATTCAGCCGAACAGATGGTAAACCTTTGACGCGTTTTTAGCTCGGTTGATCAGCGACATCTCTTCAAAAATCGCCTGGCGCTCGCCGGTCGTCACCTCAAGCAACTGCTGATACACCACTAGCAAGCTTTCCAACTTCTCTCGCAGCACGTCCTCGTTCACTGGCGCTTCGCTGAGCACTTCCTCGATCACGTTGCGACAGCCCAGGTCGAGTTCGCCGATGGCGTCCCAGTTCCGTTCCGCCAGCGCGCCGATCAGGGCTTCGCGGGTTTCGTCTATGCGTTGCAGTGCGTGGCTCATGATGTATTCCTCAAGGCCGATGGCCTTATTGTGCGGCACCTTGTGGTAGTGCAATGGCATCCCAGCCTTCTTTCACAGTAATCAGCAACCGAGCGACTTCGTCGATCATGCTGGCATCGTTGTGCAGATTGGCTTCCATCAAACGGTTGGTCATGTACGCGTACAGACTTTCCAATTGCTGGACGTAAGCCGGATCTTCGCTCTTCTCCGCATCCAGGCCATCACGCAGCCCAATGATGATATCAATGGCCTTACCGAGCATCAGGCCCTTTTGTGCGATGTCCCCACGAGCCAATGCGCCTTTGGCCTGTGCCATGCGGTCGAGCCCGCCCTCCATCAGCATTTGCACCAGGCGATGCGGGCTGGCTTCGGAGATCTGGGCATGGGAATTGACCTTCTGGTATTGGCGAAGGGCTCTCATGGGATTCATGGTTCTACCTCGTGACAGGTAACAGCGAAAAGGATTTCAGTAACCATTGTGTCGACTGGGCCGCAAAAAACTTTAACCCGATGGTCTTTCTAAGAAAAAAGCCCAGGCCGATGGACCTGGGCTTTTTCATGGGCGCGCGATCAACTGTTTTTCTGGTTGTTCAGCGCGTTGAGAGTACCCATGATGTTGTTGCTCTGCTGGCGCAGCTGGGCGACCAGGGAGTCCATGGCCGCGTACTTGCGAGTCAGGCTGTCGGTCAGGTCCTGGACGTGAGCGTCCAGGTCCGACTGATCCTTGGTCAGCTTCTTGAGGCTGTCGGAGAGTGCACTTGAGCGCGTCGCGAAGACTCCAGTGGTCGGCTTTGCATAGCCGTCTGTCGCAGCTGTCATGCGGGCCAACAAGCCGTCCTTGCCGCCCAGCATACTGTTGATGTCAGCTGCGTTGGTCAAGGCGGCCTTGTCAAAGGCCTTGTCATCCATGGTCAACAGACCGGTATTGGAATCGGTGCCGATACCAAATTGTGCCAAGGATTTGAACTGGCCGTTCCCCGACAAGGCATTGAACTCGGAACGCAGGGCGCTCTGCAAAGAGCGCATGTTCGCATCACCAGTCAGAGTAGCCGACACGGAGTTACCCGCAGCATCCTTCGTCACCTTGGTTTCAGCATTCATCGCCTTGAGCAGGGCATTGTAGCTATCGACGAAACCCTTGACCCCGGATTTAAGCGCGGCGGTACTGGTAGAGACAGAAATAGTCGTGACCGCCTTGGTGGGGTCGGTACTGCTGACTGGCGGAGATACCGAAAGCAGCTTGATACTGACGCCACTGACCGCATCCGTAATGTTGTTGGTCTTGGCCGTATAGGCAACACCATCAATCGTGTACTCGGCATTCTTGGGCTCATCGATCACTTTGTAACCGGTATCGATACCCGAGTTGCCCGAAAGGGTAAGATCCGATCCCACACCGCCGGTGGTAGAGGTCAATACCATGCGCGAACCACTGGCATCGGTCACGATGTTGGCACTCAGGCCGGAGGTGCCAAACTGCGAGTTAATCGAGTCACGCACCTGCTGCAAGGTTGCACCTGGCGGAACACTCACGTCGAACTTCTTGCCCGACTGGGAGATGGATAATGTCGTGGCCGTATCCCCCTTGTTGACCACCGTAGAGGCGCCCCCCGTCAGCGTTGTGGTCGACAACTTGGAAGGCTGGGCCAATTGGTTGACCACTAGGTTGAAGCTGCCGTTGGCTGCCCCCTTCCCCGTCGTCATGGTGGCGACCTTCTCGTTCGATGACGTACCCGTCAAGCCACTGAAACTATTGTCATCAGTCATGCTTTTGATTGCGCCCCGGAACGCATCCAAAGCCGACTGAATTTTGCCGATCGACGACAGCTGAGTAGTTGCTTTCTGTGACTGGGTGTTGATCTGGGTCTGCTTGGGCGCACGATCAGCGTCCACCAGCGACTTCACAATGCCCTGAATGTCGATACCCGAACCAACACCGTTAACCGTGGTACTCGCCATCGTCTTTCTCCTAATTCGATTGTTGCCGCTTTCTTGACGAACAACACTTCAATCCGTCAGCGCAACAAGTTTCATGCCAGCTCAGACCTTTTCGTCGAACAACACGTGACTGGCAGTCGCCAGGCTCTGTGCCAACTTCAAGGCAGTTTCCGACGGGATCTGGCGAATCACCTCACCACTTTCAGTGGCGATAACCTTGACCACAACCCGATGGGTGGAATCATCTATGGAAAAGTCCAGTTTGCGCTGGGCCGCTTGTACGAATTCTCGAATATCAGTGACTGCTTTTTCAAGGTCAGCCCGCTCAGGCTCACCGGTGGTCGGCACAATCGCCTCGACCCTGGTTTTGTCTTTGTCCGCAACTGCCGGGACGGGTGCGCTTTGAGGTGCAACCGGTGGATAAGACGAGGCTAGCTTTACACTCATATCCATGTCCAATCTCCTCTAAAACCGAAAAGACGAAAGGGCACGTAAACGCGCCCTTCCGTCAGTTACCAAGCGCCGTTATTACTGAAGCAGCTTCAGTACAGCGGATGGCAGTTGGTTGGCTTGCGACAGGATCGCGGTAGCCGCCGACTGCAGGGTTTGTTGCTTGGTCAGCTCGGCTGTTTCAGCAGCGAAGTCTGTGTCTTGTACAGTCGAACGTGCAGCGGTGGAGTTCTTCTGAATGTTGGTCAGGTTGTCTACAGTTGTGGTCAGACGGTTCTGAACAGCACCCAGGCCCGAACGTACGCTGTCGATGCCGCCAATGGCTTTGTCGATTACAGCGATGGCGGACTGTGCGTTGAAGGCACTGGTCACGTCGGTTTGAGCAACAGAAGTCTTGGCCGAAGCAGCGGCGGTGCCAGTAGCAGCGAACAGACCAGTTACACCAGCGCCGTTCAGAGCGTAGCCTTTGGAAGAATCCAGGTTCACCGCGCCAGTGGCTTTCAAGCCGTTGGCGATGGCCACGGCGCTACCGTAGCTACCGCTGCCGTCTTTGGTCGCAACAGTGATCGAACCAGCGGCGGTTGCAGCGCTGAACTCAAGGTTTTCACCGGAGTCGGATTTAACCGACAGGCTTTGCTTGGCTTCGTCGAAGTTAACGCTAATACCCAGTTTGGCAGCGTTGGACTTCAGTTGGTCGGCCAGGCTGGCGGTGTCGGTCACGCCGGTGAAGGTGGTGGTTTGGCCACCAACGGTCATCGAGAAAGTAGCCGGTGCAGTCTTGGCAGCAGCGCCGACTACAAACTGAGCTTCAGTGCTAGCGGAAGCGCTCAGGCCACCTACAGCGCCGTTCAGTTGGCTGGCAATGGTTTTGGCCGAGCTGCCGGCAGCTACGGTTACGCTGTTGGTCTGGCCGTTACCGGTGATACCGATCACGCCGCCAGCAACACCCGAAGCGCTAGGTGCAACGCCCACGCTCTTGATTTGCTGCGAACCAATGTTGTTAGCAGCAACGTTGTCCAGGGACAGGTTGATGGTTTCGTTAGCGTTAGCGCCAACCTGGATAGCTTTGGTGCCGTACGAACCGTCCAGCAGTTTCTGGCCACCGAAAGTAGTGGTCTGCGAGATACGGGTCAGTTCCGAAGTCAGCGCCTGGTATTCTTCCTGGTTGGAAGTACGGTCAGCGTCGCTCAGGGAGCCGGTGGCCGAGGACAGAGCCAGGGTACGCATTTTTTGCAGAATGTCGGTCGAAGCCTGCATTGCGCCTTCAGCGGTTTGCGCGATGGAGATGCCATCGTTGGCGTTCTTTACAGCTTGGCCCAGGCCGTTGATCTGGCTGGTCAGGCGGTTGGAGATCTGCAGGCCCGAAGCGTTGTCTTTAGCGCTGTTGATGCTCAGACCAGTGGACAGACGCTGCATGGAGGTTTGCAGCGAGTTGGCCGCTTTGCCAAGGCCGTTCTGGGTAGTGATGGAAGCAATGTTGGTGTTTACTGTTAAAGCCATGACGAAATCCTCGTTGGATGGATACTGCGGCTTCCGGCCCTGGCAACCGCCGGGTGTGGCCTGAGAACCTACGTAATAGTTATCGTCGTGGTAGCCGGTTGCTTGAGGATTTTTTTGAATTTTTTTACTGGCGCCGTGCCACCCCTTGCAATTCAAGGGTTTACGCAGGCCCGAAACGCCGATTTCATTGGGTTTTCTGGCGCCAAATAAAAAACGCCGAGGGTCATTCGACCCTCGGCGTTTTTTTGTTGAAGCTATCAAGGCATCAAGGGCGATAGAGAATCGCCGAACCCCACGACAGGCCCACACCAAAACCGCTGATGGCCACGCGTTTCCAGGTGGCGTCCATCACGTGCTTTTCCAGCAGCAATGGAATACTCGACGACACGGTGTTGCCGGTCTCGACCATGTCCTTGATGAACTTGTCCACCGGTGCATCTTCAAAACGACGCGCCACAGCGTCGACAATGGCTGCACTGCCCTGGTGAATGCAGAAGGCATCAATCTCATCAGCCTTCAGGTCCGACTCATTGAGCAGCTCATGCAGGTGAGCCGGCACCTTGAGCAAAGCGAAGTTGAACACCTGACGACCGTTCATGAAGAACACGCCGTCGCTGACCTTCAGGTGCGGTGCACCGGAACCGTCGGTGCCGAACTTCGACTTGCCCAGCAACCACGGTGCGTCTTCGCCCATCCAGGTGGCGGTGGCGGCATCGCCGAACAGCATGGTGGTGTTGCGGTCTTCCGGGTCGACGATCTTCGAATACGGGTCGGCGGTGATCAGCAGGCCGTTTTTCAGGCCTGCGGCTTCCATGAAGCCTTTCATCGCGTAGATGCCGTAGACGTAGCCGGAGCAGCCCAGGGAGATATCAAAGGCTGCCACGTGGGTCGGCAGGCCGAGTTTGTCCTGGACGATGGCAGCCGTGTGCGGCAGCCCTTCTTCATCGCCGTTCTGGGTGACGACGATCAGCGCGTCGATGGACTCGCGCTTCAGATCCGGGTTATTGGCAAACAAAGCGTTGACCGCCTCGACACACAGATCGGAGGTTTCCTGCGCGGCTTCCTTGCGCGGCAGGAACGCCGAACCGATCTTGCCAATGATGAACTCTTCATCCTTGGCGAATTTGGCACCCTGGGCGTAGTTATCGATCCCGTCTGCCGGCACGTAACTGGCGATGCTTTTTATGCCAATCATTGTGGCTTCCCAATACTAAATAGCTGGAGAACACCCCTGGGACTACGCCCGGAGTGCTGACAATAAAGGGGATAACCCCATAAAAATCTCGCTGAAAGCCGCCTCGCAAGGACCCTGTGACGACTTATCCTTTTCATACGATACAGTGAAGATGCGCTTTATGACTCACAGGTCACTCAATTTTGTGTGCTTTGTGCAAAACCTTCAAACAATTAAGCCCCAGAAACGACAACGGCCCGCCCTGTTTCCAGAGCGGGCCGCTTGACGTAGAGCCACTTACATCTTGTTGAAAAGGCTCAATTGCGAGATTTTCACGAAGGCCAACTGGGAGGCTTGCAGCATGGTTTGCTGCAAGGTCAGGTTGATTGCGGCTTGAGCCGTATCGATATTGCCCAGATCACTCATGGTGCTGGTGTTAGCCAGGCCGATGCTGGTGTTCTCGCTGGTCTGAATATCCAGTGCATTCTGCCGCGCGCCAATGGACCCGCGGACATTATCGACCTGGGTACGGGTATTACCAAAGTTGGCGATGGAAGCATCCAGGGCATCCTTGAGCTTGATCATCGCCGCAGGATTACCGTCGGCCGGTTGCTCCAGGGCATGGCGCAGCTGGCTGAGGGTATCCAGTGCATTCTGAGTCTTCTGCGTCGTTGCAGCGACTGCGAATTGATCGCCGCTTTGCGGTGTACCGCTGACATCAAACGTCACCCCGGCCGCCGTGACCGTCGTGCCGCCTCCCGTGTCACCTGTAGCAATGGCTTTACTGTCAGCCGTGTAGGGCTGGGCATACACCTCGTACGCAGTACCAGAGGTGAATTTGATCACCGCACCGCTGTTCGCCGGGAATGTGCTGGCATACGCCGCCTGATTGGTCACCGAGGCATTGGTCAACTGCGCAGTGGATGGGTTGCTTGGAGTACGCGACACACTGAAGGTGTCCGGCTTGGCGGCCAGACTAAACGAACGGTCCTTAACCAGAGCATCCGCGTTCGGCCCCGACGCAACATCCTTGAGGTCCAGCGTGATATCGAACTTCACGCCGCGCAGGTTCACGCTGGAACCGCCTTCCTTGGTGGAGTCGAAAGTACCATTACCCGGAATTTCCGAAGTGATGTCGTTACCGTTCTTGTCGGAGACCTTGTATTGGGTGCTGCTGGTAAAGGTCAACTTGTAAGGCTGGCCGTCGGCAAATTGCTTGGTGTAGTCAGTGCCCGATGTCACCAGACCTGCCGACAACGAGACTTTATTGTCGTTCGGCACCGGCGCCGTCGCCGGCGGGACGATCGGTGGTGCTATCCAGGTAGCCTGGGTGCGACCCGAATTCGCCGCTCCCCCCATGATGCTCTTGCCGGTATCGCCCGCCTGGATCTTCAGCGTATCCGAAACCTGCAGGCTCAATGGGGTCTCGTCCCCTTGGTAAGTATAGGTGCCATCGCTGTTGCGACTATAAGGCGGGGTCGCAGTCTTGGACCCGGAGAACAGATAGTTGCCCGACGCATCCTTGCTGTTGAGCAAGCCCAGCACTTGATCCTCTATCGCGCCAATTTCGCCGGCAATCGACTTGCGATCGGCATCGCTCAGCGAGCCGCCCGCACGCAAGGCCAGCTCACTGGCTTTCTGCAGCGCGTCGTTGATCGAGCCCAGCACGCTTTCTTCGTTGGTCAGCGAGTTCTTCAAGCTAGTGATGTTGCCGTTGAACTGGCTCAACATGTCTTTCTGTTGCTGCAGCATCAACAGGCGCGCTGCCGCGACCGGGTCATCGGAGGCAGTTTCAACGCGCACTCCGGTGCTGGCCTGGTTCTGGGCCTTCACGACGCTTGAGTAGTTATCCGAATACTTGGCGGAAGTGGTTTCGAAGTATTGTGCGGTAGAAATGCGCATCGTCCCAGGCTCCCTTAAAGACTATTGATCAGCGTACTGAAGGTTTCTTGCGCAGCTTTGATGATCTGCGACGACGCGGTGTAGTACTGCTGGAACTTGATCATGTCACCGGCCTCTTCATCCAGATTGACCTGGGATACCGAGTTGCGTGCATCCTGGTTGGCCTTGAGCAGTGCGCCCGTGGCGGTGGTGTCGGTAATCCCCGAAGCCGCCTTGGCGCCGACGGTTGACACCAACCGGCTGTTGGCCGCTACCAGGCTCACGCCTCCACCGCTACCATCCGCCAGGCCGACGGTGGCCTTGGTTTGCAGGTCAAGCAACGCCTGGGCGTTACGGTTATCCGACTTGCCCGAAGCATTGAAAGAAAAGGTCGTGCTGTCGCCATCGGCGGGTGCCCCACCGACAGCGGTATCAAACTTGAAGCTCTTGGCCGGCACCACCAGCGCACCGTTGGCGTCACGCATCGGCACATCAATGGTGATCTTGTTGGTTTGGCCCGGAATGATGCTGCCCGTGCCGATTGGATTACCTTGAGCATCGTTGACCGTGTAGGCCTGAGTACCGTCAGCCGCGGGCTTACCAAACACCATTTTTACCGGCATCGAGTGCTCAATGCCGGTTCGCAGTTGAGCGGTATTGGCACCACCGTGAATATCGATAGGCACCGTCAGGGTTGGCGGCGTAAAGGTGCCGGTGCCCTGGTTGGTCTTGCTGCCCTCACCCAGCAACGGCCCGGCGAACGCGATCTTATTTGCGTCCTTCAAATCGGTGCCAATGTTGGTGGCGCCGTTGGCAGTAGGGCTGACCTTGAAGCTGTCGCCTGCGGCCATCGGCCCCTTGCCATCCAGGGCCAGGGTGAAACCATCAATAACCGGCGGCGGCGTGGTAGTGGTGTCGAACGCCCCCATGGACTTGCCGTCGGAACGCATCACCGTGTAGTTGTTGCCGCTGGTGAAGGTGACTTTATAGTCGTAGGGGGTCAGCTTGCTGGTATCACTGATGGTCACATTCAGGTTACCGGAGCCAGCACTGTTACCCGCCGCGCCCACGCTACGTTGCGCAATGGCAGCGGCGCTGTTGATATCCTTGAACAAGGACGAACCAAAGTCACCGTTCAGGTCAACGCCCTGGCCCAGCTGACTGTTGATCGTGTCCGCAGTTACGATTGCGATACGCCCCAGGTCATTGATGGCAGGCATCAAGACATCGCTGCGATAACGCAGCAAGCCGCCAATACTGCCGCCGCTGAGTACATTACCCATGTCCACTGAGGTCCCGCCGCCTGCATTGAGCTGGATGGTGTACTGGCTAGGGTCGCTCGAACTCGGCACCGCTGAAATGCTGTTGGATTGATCACCCAGCACCAGGGACTGGCCTGTGCCGGTACTGACGCTGAATACACCGTTCTTTTCGACGGCAGTGACGCCCACCAACTCATTCAGCGAACGTACTGCCTCATTACGTGCATCCAGCAAGTTCGCCGGAGCGCTGTTGCTTGAGCCCTGCGCCTGAGTGATCTGCTTGTTCAGGGAGGCAATCGAAGAGGTCAACTGGTTGACCTGATCGCTCATGGTCTTCAACTGGCCGTTGATCGACTCTTTTTGCTGGTTCAGTTGGGTCGAAATCGAGTTGAAACGATTGCTCAACGTCTGGGCGCTGGTCAGCAACACCTGCCGCGCGGAAACATCGCTTGGATTTGCCGCAGAGGTCTGCACCGCGGCGAAGAACGCACTGAGTACCGAAGACATGCCGGTGGTCTTGTCCGACAGGGTTTTGTCGATGGCACTGGCTTGGCTCGAATAAGCCTTGGCATCGTTGTTGAGCGCGGTGCTGTTCTGGTAGGCCGCATCGAGGAATTCGTTGTAGACCCGACGCACGTCCGCCAGGGTCGTGCCGCTGCCGATGAACACGCCGCCATACGGGTTCGACGCACTCGCACTCTGGGTGGTCTGCTGGCGCGAGTAGCCCGAGGTATTGGCGTTGGCAATGTTGTTACTCAAGACCGACAACGCTCCTTGAGAGGCGTTTAGCCCTGACATCCCGATACTGAGCAAACTCATGGTTCAGACCTTATAAATGTGTGGTTGCGCCAGCGGCAGCGTAGTTCTGGTAACTGTCCATCGTTTTGGCGATCTGCGAAATCTTGCTGGCATAGGCCGGGTCGGTGGCGTAACCGGCTTTTTGCAACTCGCGAACAAACTGTTCCGGGTTGTCGGCCGACTTCACAACTTCTTTATAGCGATCATTGCTTTGCAGCAAGGTCACCAGGTCGTGGAAGCTGTCCTGGTACGAGCTGTAGGAACGGAACTGCGCCGTCTCCTTGACCATCGCCCCATCGCGAAACTCGCTGGTGATCGCGCGGGCCTGGCCGCCCTGCCAACTCTGGCCAGCCTTGATGCCGAACAGGTTGTGGCTGCTGCTGCCATCCTCTGCGCGCATCACCGATTTACCCCAACCGGTTTCCAGGGCAGCCTGGGCCACCAGGTACTTCGGATCGACACCAATGCGCGCGGCAGCCGCCTTGGCCATCGGCAACATGGTGGCGACGAATTCGTCCTGCGAACTGAAGGCTTTCTTCGCCGGCGCCAACGGTGGCTGGGCCACGGCGCGGCCGTAGACCTGCATGCGCCCGCTCGGCACGGCAAACGTGCGCGCGGTGCTGTTGACCACGTTGTCGTCGGCCGCACTGTTACGCAGCGGTGCGCTTTTGGCATCGATCGCGACTGGCGCGTTCGGCACGATGCCGGCGAGTAGGCGATCGGTCAGCTTGCTTGGCAAGGCAATACGGCGCTGATTCATCAGCTCCATGTCATTGCTGTGGGAGGCCACGGCGCCGGCCTGTGGCTCCGCCACGCGGTAAGCCCACAGCGGGCGCTGGCCATTGGAGCGGCCCAACGGACCTACGGCCTGGGTACCCGCCGCAATCTCCGTCGGCACATCAACTTTCTTCACAGCTTCGGCAGCCGCCGGGCCTTGCAACGTGGCGGCCTGGGCCTCCACCGGTTTGTTCTTTTGCATCTGGCGCATCAGCACGTCAGCCAGGCCGATACCACCGCCTTCGCGGGACATCGAAACCGCCAGTTGCTGGTCGTACATTTCCTGGTACTGCTTGGCGGCCGGCGTGTTCATCGGGTTGTCCTTGCCCAGCGCCTCGGTGGCCGAACGCATGGACTTGAGCATCTCGCTCAAGAACAGCGACTCGAACTCCTGCGCGACCTTGCGCATGTTGCCTTCGCTGTTTTTGTCGTCGCCGACCTTGAGCTGGTTAAGCCGGTTCAAGTCGGAGTAAGACCCCGAGTCCGCCGTGCTGCTGATACCGCTCTTGCGCATATCCATGGCCATGGCCTCAGATCACGATCAGGTCGGCTTGCAAGGCGCCGGCCTGTTTCAGCGCTTCAAGGATCGCCATCAAGTCGCCGGGCGCTGCGCCCACCTGGTTCACCGCACGGACAATCTCATCCAGGGTGGTGCCGGGGCCGAACTTGAACATCGGCTTGGCTTCTTGCTGAGCATTGACGCGCGAACGTGGCACCACCGCCGTCTGGCCGTTGGACAAAGGCCCTGGCTGGCTGACGATCGGATCTTCGGTGATGGTCACGGTCAGGCTGCCGTGGGTCACCGCTGCCGGCGACACCTTGACGTTCTGGCCGATCACGATGGTGCCGGTACGCGAGTTGATGATGACTTTGGCCACGGCCTGGCCTGGGTCGACTTCCAGGTTTTCCAGGATCGACAAATAGTCGACACGCTGGCTTGGATCCAGCGGCGCAGTCACACGGATCGAGCCGCCGTCGATGGCCTGGGCCACGCCTGGGCCGAGCATGTCGTTGATCTTGTCGACCACGCGCTTGGCGGTGGTGAAGTCGGAGCGGTTGAGGTTCAGGGTCAGGCTGTTGCCTTGGTTGAAACCGCTCGGCACGGTGCGTTCAACCGTGGCGCCACCCGGAATACGACCGGCCGATGGCACGTTGACGGTGATCTTCGACCCGTCGCGACCTTCGGCGTCAAACCCGCCCACCACCAGGTTGCCCTGGGCGATGGCGTAGACGTTGCCGTCAATACCTTTGAGCGGCGTCATCAGCAAGGTGCCGCCACGCAGGCTTTTCGAGTTACCGATGGACGACACGGTGATGTCCACCACTTGGCCCGGCTTGGAGAACGCCGGCAAGTCAGCACTGATCGACACGGCCGCGACGTTTTTCAACTGCACGTTGCCCGATCCCGCCGGCACCTTGATGCCGAACTGCGAGAGCATGTTATTGAAGGTCTGCAGGGTGAACGGGGTCTGCGTGGTCTGGTCACCCGTACCGTTGAGCCCCACCACCAGGCCGTAGCCGATCAACTGGTTGGAACGCACGCCGGAGATGCTGGCGATGTCCTTCAGGCGTTCGGCCTGGGCGACAGCGCTCAAGGAAAGCAGGAGTACGGCCGCCATCAGCTGTTTGAAGTTCAAAGTGGCCACCTAGAAAGGGAACAGCGGGCTAAGGAAGAAACGGTCGAACCAGCCCGGCTGGCTCGCATCGGCAAAGGCGCCCGTGCCGGAATAAGTGATGCGTGCATCGGCAATCCGCGTGGACGGCACGGTGTTGTCGGTGGAGATGTCATCGGCACGGACCATGCCGGCAATGCGCACCAGCTCGTCGCCGGTGTTGAGGGTCATCCACTTTTCACCGCGTACGGCGATGATGCCGTTGGGCAGTACATCGGCCACGGTCACGGTGATCGAACCGGTCAGGCTGTTGCCCTGCCCCGCTGCACTCTTGCCGTTGGTGGCACGGTCACCGCTGTAGCCGGCGCTGAGGCTCAGGTCGCCATCACCCAATGGGTTGTTGACGTTGGGCACAGCGCCGAACAACGACGTCAGACCGATACCAGCCTTGCTGGTCTTGCCGACTTGAGAGTTGGCGTTCTTGCTGGCCTGGGTGCGCTCGTTCAGGGTGATGGTGATGATGTCACCGACCCGGAACGCCTTGCGGTCGCTGTACAGGTTCTGTTCGAAGCCGGCCTGATAGATCGAACCATTGTTGGCAGCCGCCGGCAACGGCGTACGTGGCAACACCGGCGCGTAGTACGGGTCATTGGGTTTTGGCGTCGGGGCGACACAGCCCGCGAGCACGGCAATCCCACTCAATGCCAGAACGGAAACATAGCGATTCATGACCCTTACCTCACGGTGTTGCAGGCGCCCTCAAGAGCGCCCCATAGACTTGATTACAGATTCTGCGTTACGAACGAAAGCATCTGGTCGGCGGTGGAAATCACCTTGGAGTTCATCTCGTAGGCGCGCTGGGTGGTGATCATGTTGACCATCTCCTCAACCGTGCTCACGTTGGACGTTTCCAGGGTGCTTTGCAGCGTCGTGCCGAAACCGTTCAAGCCAGGCGTACCGATTTGCGGCGCGCCGCTGGAGGCGGTTTCCAGGAACAGGTTGTTACCCATGGCTTGCAGGCCGGCCGGGTTGATGAAGTCGGCGGTCTGCAGGTTGCCGATCACTTGCGACGCCGGGTTGCCGGCCACGGTGATGGACACAGTGCCGTCGTTGCCGACGGTGAACGTCTTGGCGTCAGCAGGAACAACCACGGCCGGCTCCAGGGCGAAACCGTTGGCGGTGACGATCTGGCCGTTGGAGTCCAGGTGGAAAGTACCGTCACGGGTGTAGGAAGTCGTGCCGTCTGGCTGCAGGATCTGGAAGAAGCCACGGCCGTTGATGGCCATGTCCAGCGGCTGGCCGGTCTGTTGCAGGTTACCGGCGCTGAAGTTCTTCTGGGTGCCGACGATCTGCACACCGGTACCCAATTGCAGGCCCGACGGCAGTTCGCTGTCCTGGGTCGACTGGGCGCCTGGTTGCTTCTTGATCTGATAAAGCAAGTCCTGGAACTCGGCGCGGTCACGTTTGAAACCCGTGGTCGACACGTTGGCCAGGTTGTTGGAAATGGTGGTCAGGTTGGTGTCCTGGGCGGACAAACCTGTTTTGGCAACCCATAGAGCCGGAAGCATGCTGTTCTCCTTCGTGCGCCTGTTTGTTGGCGCTGCGCTGCGAAATTAGTCGTGGTTCAGTGACGCGGCTATCAGCTCATCTGCATGACGCGAGTCATGGCCTGATCGTCTTCCTTGGCGCTGTTCATCATCTTGATGTGCAGCTCGAACTGTTTGGAAAGCGCCAGCACCGCGGTCATTTCTTCCACGGCATTGACGTTGCTCGCCTGCAGGAAACCCGAGGTCAGCTTGACGTTCGCGTCGGCTTGGGCTGGCTGGCCATCCTTGGTGTGGATGGTGCCGTCCAGGCCTTTATTCATGTTCTTCAGGTCAGGCTGGACCAGCTTGATGCGGTCCACTTCTGCCATCACCCGCGGGCCCTCGCCCATGGCACGGATACTGATGGTGCCGTCGGAACCCACTTCGATCTTCTGCTGCGGCGGCACGGCAATCGGACCACCGTTACCCATGATCGGCATACCGTTGCCGGCGCGCAGCACGCCCAATGCATCGACGTTCATGCTCGCGCTGCGCACGTAGGCTTCGCCACCGTCCGGGGTCTGCACGGCCATCCAGCCATCGCCATTGACGGCAACGTCCAGGTCACGGCCGGTCTCGATCATGGCGCCGGGGGTGAAGTCAGTGGCTGGGCGTTCGGTCATGGCAAACGCCCGCGCCGGAAAGCTGTCACCGAACACCGGCATCGAACGCGCCTGCTCCAGATCACGTTGGAAACCATTGGTGGAAATGTTCGCCAGGTTGTTGGCATGGGCCTTCTGCGCCAGAGCATTCTGGCTGGCGCCGGTCATTGCCACATAAAGGTACTTGTCCACGCTCTTTCCTCTTTCTGACGGACGCTTGCCGCCCACCGCTGTACTGATGAGGCTTAAGCAATTTGCGAACCAACTTTTAAAAAGACGATGAAGTGCAGGCGGGGCGGGGGTTTTCGCTGAGGTGTGATGATTTCGTGATTGGGCGCGAGTCGAAAAAACGGCGGACTACTGCCGCTAACGGCAAACCCCGGTCGTATTAGCGACAAAGATCAAATGTGTGTTGACCTAGGAGTGTCAGACAATCACTTGTCAGCCTTGAGAATTTCGTAATCACGCAACTTATTGGCGATGGTGGTGTGGGACACCCCCAGGCGCTTGCCCAACTGTCGGCTGCTGGAATGCTCGGCGTACAAGGCTTCCAACACCGCCTTCTCGAAGCGGCCGACGATGTCCTCCAGGCCGCCCTCCAGGGAAAAATCGCCAAGCGGCTGACGCACGCCATAATCCGGCAAGCGGATATGCTCGACCTTCACCGTCCCGCCCTCGCACAACGACACCGCCTGGAACAGCACGTTTTCCAGTTGCCGCACATTGCCTGGCCAGTGGTAGTGGCTCAGGCGATCCATCGCAGCCGGCGCCAGCTTCGGCAGGGGGCAGCCGATCTGCCGGCTGGCCTGGTCGAGAAAGTGATCCACCAAGGGCGCCAGCCCGTCGAGGCATTCGCGCAGGGGCGGGATATGCAGGGACAACACATTGAGGCGGTGGTAGAGGTCCTGACGGAATTCGCCACGGGCGCACAGCTCGGACAAGTCCACCTGCGTGGCGCAGATCACGCGCACGTCCAGGTAGACCTCTTCATCGCTGCCTACGCGACGGAAGCAACCGTCCTGCAGGAAGCGCAGCAATTTCACCTGCAAGCGTGCGCTCATTTCTCCGACACCATCGAGAAACAACGTCCCCCCCGCCGTCAGCTCCAACAGCCCCAACTTGCCTTCGGCGCGTGCGCCTTCGAACGCGCCGGGGCCGTAGCCGAACAGCTCGGTCTCGGCCATCGACTCGGGCAGGCCCGCGCAGTTGAGCGCCATCAACGGCGATTGCCCACGTGGGCTGGCCAAGTGACAGGCACGCGCCAGCAGTTCCTTGCCAGTGCCGGTTTCGCCTTCTATTAATAGAGGCGCATCCAGCGGCGCCATGCGTCGGGCTTCGCGTACCACGGCGGCCATGACCTTGGAGCTTTGGAAGATGCTGTCAAAGCCGCGCAGTTCCTGCTTGCGCACGTTGTAGATGCGCTCACCGACGCGGTCAGCGCGGTGCAGGGTCAGCACGGCACCGGCCATGGCTTCGCTGTCGTCATGTTCGGAGGATTGCAGCGGCGCGATATCCGCCAGGAACACGTCGCCCTTGACCTTGACCCGCAGGCCGTTGATCCGCGATTTGCTGGCGCGGACCAGTTCGGGCAGATCAAAGTCCTCGGCGTAGCGCGACAGCGGAATCCCCGGCACCTCGTCCACACGCACCCCGAGCAACTGCGCCGCCGCACGGTTGGCGGCGACGATCGAGCCGCCCATATCGATGGACAACACCGGAAACTCCAAGGCACCAAGCAGCGCATTGAGCTCCATATGCCGACGCTCGCTGGGCATCAGCCCTACCCTTTTGACACCAAATACCCCGGCAATCGCCTCGAACTGCGGGCGCAACGCCTGGAATTGCATGTTCACCAGGTTCGGGCAAAACAGGTAGATGGCATTACCATGCTCACCGCCCACCTCGCCCTTGGCGACGTTGACGCCATACTCCACGAGCAGGTTGAGGATGTCCCGCAGGATGCCGATGCGGTTCTGGCAGTGCACTTTGATACGCATGAAGAGGCCCGAAAAGTGGGGAGGCGCCGCGTCTTTTTGTCGCT
The DNA here is from genome assembly GCF_054668895.1 of Pseudomonas sp. H3_E07. Taxonomy (NCBI): domain Bacteria; kingdom Pseudomonadati; phylum Pseudomonadota; class Gammaproteobacteria; order Pseudomonadales; family Pseudomonadaceae; genus Pseudomonas; species Pseudomonas sp. H3_E07. The sequence goes on along the minus strand of NZ_CP162795.1, from coordinate 4,499,978 downwards.
GGGCGCAGATAGTCGTCAAGATTATGTGACAGCCTGCGGGCTTTTCACAGCCCAGCACAACGGCCACCCCCACAAGCGTAACGAATACTTTACGAAAAGCGGTAACTTTTCCTACCTGTGGCCGCTTTAAACAGATGGAATCTGGCCGCGCACGGGGTATCAATAAGCTCATCGCAGGACATAACAAGAACGAATGCCTAGCAGGAGAGCCGTATGAAGCAGACGCAATACGTGGCCCGCGAGCCCGATGCGCAAGGTTTTATCCACTACTCGCAGGAAGAACATGCGGTGTGGAACACCCTGATCACTCGCCAGTTGAAAGTGATCGAGGGTCGCGCCTGCCAGGAATACCTGGATGGCATCGACAAGCTCGGCCTGCCCCACGATCGTATTCCGCAACTGGATGAAATCAACAAGGTGCTGGCCGAGACCACTGGCTGGCAGGTCGCCCGTGTGCCGGCGCTGATCCCCTTCCAGACGTTCTTCGAATTACTCGCCAGCAAACAGTTTCCGGTGGCGACATTTATCCGCACCCGCGAAGAACTGGACTATCTGCAAGAGCCGGACATTTTTCACGAGATCTTCGGCCACTGCCCGCTGCTGACCAACCCTTGGTTTGCTGAATTCACCCACACCTACGGCAAGCTCGGCCTGGCGGCCACCAAGGAGCAACGGGTGTACCTGGCGCGCCTGTACTGGATGACCATCGAGTTCGGCCTGGTGGACACGCCCGAAGGTCGACGCATCTACGGTGGCGGCATTCTGTCGTCGCCCAAGGAGACGGTGTACAGCCTGTCGTCCGAGCCCGAGCATCAAGTGTTCGACCCGCTGGAAGCGATGCGCACGCCGTATCGCATCGACATTCTGCAACCGCTGTATTTCGTGCTGCCTGACCTCAAGCGCCTGTTTGAAGTGGCGCAGGAGGACATCATGGGCATGGTGGAGCGTGGCATGCAGTTGGGTCTGCACGCACCGAAGTTTCCGCCCAAGCCCAAGGCGGCGTGAACCTTACATCTTGAGGCCAGGTGAGTCTGTTCCCTGGCCGCGCGTTGCTTTAGGGTGACGCTACTGATCTTCAAACACTCGAATTCAGGACACCACCATGACCACGTTGAACCAAGCCCATTGCGAAGCCTGCCGCGCCGATGCCCCACAAGTCAGCGATGAAGAATTGCCGGTGCTGCTCAAGCAGATCCCCGACTGGAACATCGAAGTCCGCGACGGCGTGATGCAACTGGAAAAGGTTTTCCTGTTCAAGAACTTCAAATTCGCCCTGGCCTTTACCAACGCCATGGGTGAAATCTCCGAAGCCGAAGGCCATCACCCGGGCCTGCTCACCGAATGGGGCAAAGTCACCGTGACCTGGTGGAGCCACTCCATCAAAGGCCTGCACCGCAACGACTTCATCATGGCCGCGCGCACCGACGAAGTGGCCAAGGACGCCGAGGGCCGCAAGTAATGCATTTCGATGCCATTGGCCGCGTGCCCGGCGACCCGATCCTCGGGCTGATGGACCTGTACGCCCACGACACCAACCCGAACAAATTCGACCTGGGCGTGGGCGTCTATAAGGATGATCAGGGCCTGACGCCGATTCCGCACTCGGTCAAGTTGGCCGAGCAGCGCCTGGTGGACACGCAAACCACCAAGACCTACATCGGCGGCCACGGTAATGCGGCCTTCGGCACGCTGATCTGCGAGCTGGTGCTCGGTGCCGATTCGGCATTGATTCGCGAGCGCCGCGCCGGCGCCACCCAGACCCCAGGCGGCACTGGCGCCCTGCGCCTGAGCGCCGACTTCATTGCGCACAACCTGCCGGGCCGTGGCGTGTGGCTGAGCAATCCGACCTGGCCGATCCACGAAACTATCTTTGCCAAGGCTGGCATTCCAGTCAGTCATTACCCGTACGTGGGCGCTGACAACCGCCTGGACGTGGCGGCGATGCTCGCCACCTTGTCCACAGTGCCCAAGGGCGATGTCGTGCTGCTGCACGCCTGCTGCCACAACCCGACGGGTTTCGACCTGTCCCAGGACGATTGGCGCCAGGTACTGCAGATCGTGCGCGAGCGCCAGCTGCTGCCGCTGATCGACTTCGCCTACCAGGGCTTTGGCGACGGCTTGGAGCAGGATGCTTGGGCGGTGCGGCTGTTTGCGGCGGAGCTGCCGGAAGTGCTGGTGACCAGTTCGTGCTCGAAGAACTTCGGCTTGTACAGCGACCGCGTCGGCGCGTTGATCGTGTGTGCGGCGGATGCCGAGAAGCTGACGGATGTACGCAGCCAGCTTGCCAACACGGCGCGTAACCTGTGGTCGACGCCGCCGGACCATGGTGCTGCGGTGGTGGCGACCATCCTGGGTGATGCCGAGCTGAAAAAGCGGTGGAGCGACGAGGTTGAAGCCATGCGTTCGCGAATCGCCCACCTGCGTTCGGGGCTGGTGGAGGCGTTGGCGCCACACGGCTTGTCGGCGCGGTTCGCGCATATCGGGGCGCAGCGCGGGATGTTTTCCTACACCGGCTTGAGTGCCGAACAGGTGAAGCAACTGCGCGAGAAACACAGCGTGTATATGGTGAGTTCGGGACGGGCCAACGTGGCCGGCATCGATGCGACACGCCTGACATTGCTGGCCAAAGCCATCGCCGACGTTTCCAACTGAAGAAACCGGGACCCCATATGGGAGCTGGCTTGCCATCTCCCACATTGCTTGGCTGTGATAATCCTCTAGCCCGCAACCATCTCAGCTTTTAGCAGTGCTGCTTTCGCTTGCGCATCCGCCAACCGATACAACTCGATACTCCCATCCCAGTGCTCGATCAACGCCGTGCACGACTCCACCCAATCCCCACAATTGAGGTAATCCACCTCGCCCACCTTGCGAATCTCCGCATGGTGGATATGCCCGCAGACCACGCCGTGCAGCTCACGCTTGGTCACTTCATGGGCGATGGCTTCTTCGAAATCGCTGATGAAGTTCACCGCCGTCTTGACCTTGTGCTTGAGGTACGCAGACAGCGACCAATAGCCATAGCCATAGCGCGCACGCCAGTGGTTCAGCCAGCGGTTCAGCGTGAGGGTGAACTCGTAAGCCGAGTCACCAAGGAACGCCAGCCAGCGGTGGTAACGGGTGATCACGTCAAACTGATCGCCATGAATCACTAACAGATGCCGGCCATCGGCAGTCACGTGTACCGCTTCGTCCACCAACTGGATGTTGCCCAGGATCAGCTTGGAATAACGACGCAGGAATTCGTCATGGTTGCCGGTGACGTAGATCACTTCGGTACCGCGCTTGGCCATGGTCAGCAGGCGGCGGATCACGTTGGTGTGGGCCTGGGGCCAATACATGCCGCCACGCAGTTTCCAGCCGTCGATGATGTCACCGACCAGGTAGACCTTGTCGGCGTGATAACCCTTGAGGAACTGCGACAAATGTTCGGCCTGGCAATCCCGGGTGCCCAGGTGCACATCGGAAATCCACAGGGTACGAACCCGTTGCTTGCGGCTGGGCTTGGCGAACTCGGCACTGGTCATGGGCATCCCTCGACGGTGTTTTCGCGAGCTTGCACCCTGGCGATTAATAGCCCATGACAACGATGCGTCAGTCTGATGACAGCGCTCAGTGCCCGCAAAGCGTTGTAGACTGCCCGCTTGCCGCCCAGGAGACCGCAATGGGACCCGCCCTCACCCTACGCCACTACGTCGAAGCGCCCCTCGCCCACAGCCATGACCATGCGCAATTGGTGTTCGGCCTGTCCGGGCATCTGGACCTGGAAGTGAACGGCCGTGGCAGCCAGGTGCGCGAAAGCAGCGTGATGGTGCTGCCCTTCTCCGCCCACCATGCGTGCTGCAGTCGCGATGGCAGCCGCTGCCTGGTGCTGGATGTGCCCACCGAGCACTGGGTGCTGCAATCGCTGGGGGAACACGCCGATGCCAGTCGCCGCCTGCTGGATCAACCGGCGCGGCTGACCCTGGACTCACGGCAGCACCAACTGGTGCAATGGCTGGCGCACAGCCCGGTGCATGACCCGCTGATCGTCCAGCAAGGTGCGATCCTGCTAATGGCCAGTCTCAACCATCCGCCAGCCCAACCGGCGCTGGGCCGGCGTTTGCCGTACGCGGCGTTCAACGCGCATATCGAGCGCCATGTTGCACACCCGCTGCAGGTGGCCGACCTGGCGCGCATCGCCGACCTGTCGGTGCCGCGCTTGCATGCACGCTTCATGGCGGAATGCGGGCAGACGCCGATGGACTATATCCGTAGCCGTCGCCTGCAAATGGCTTTGGACCTGCTGCGCAAAACCCCGTTGCCCATCGGCGAAATCGCTGAGCGCGTCGGCTATACCTCGCAAAGTGCATTTGCGGCGGCGATGCTGCGTGAGTTTGGCGCCTCCCCGGGTGCTTTGCGACGCAACGCGTAGCGAGAGCCTCGCGATAAAAATCGCGAGCCGAGCGACAGACACCTGTACTGGCGAGCCACTAGACTGCGCTTCTGTCACCCGTTTTATTCAAGGATCGCAATGACTCCCCGCTCAGCCCTCGGCGCCCTGCATATCGGCGCACTGATGTTTGGCCTCACCGGCGTATTCGGCAAACTGGCCGCCGCCTCGCCGGCCGTCATCGTCTTTGGCCGCGCCGCGTTTGCCGTGGTTGCCCTGGCGGTGTTTGCACGGTTCGCCAGCAACACCGCCTGGAAAACGCTGGAGCTGCGTGACTGGCGCCGGCTACTGGTCAGCGGTGTATTACTGGCGGCGCATTGGGTGACGTTCTTTATAGCGGTGAAGGTGGCCGGCGTGGCCGTCGCGACCCTGGGCTTCACCGCGTTCCCGGCCTTTACCGTGATCCTCGAAGGGTTGATCTTCCGCGAGCGCATCCGGGCTAACGAAGTGATGCTAGTGGCGCTGGTCAGCGTCGGCCTGGTGCTGGTGACCCCGGACTTCAACCTCGCCAGCGAAGCCACCAGCGGGTTGCTCTGGGGGATCGCCTCGGGGTTGCTGTTTTCGCTGCTGTCGCTGAACAACCGCGCCAGTTCCGGGCGCATCCCGGCGGTGCAGGCAGCGCTGTGCCAGAACGTGGTGGTCGCGGTGTGCCTGTTGCCCGTCGCGGCCCCGGCGCTGGCGGATGTCAGGGCGATTGACTGGCTGTGGATCGGCCTGCTCGGCGTGTTCTGCACCGGCCTGGCCCACAGCCTGTTTGTCGCCAGCCTCGCAGTGATCAAGGCACGCACTGCTTCGGTGGTGTTTGCCATGGAGCCGGTCTACGGCATCACCGCGGCCTGGCTGCTGTTTGCCGAAACCCCGACGTTGCGCATGCTGCTGGGGGGCGCGCTGATCATTGTCGCCATTGTGCTGTCCGGCCTGATGGGCAGCGCCAGCCAAGCCAAACAGCCCGCTGTAACGGTCTGATCTATACTTTAAATATCCGCAACAGTGAGTAGTCGTTCAACGGATAACCGACAGCTCGACGACAGCCTGGGTATTTTCTGAAGTTGCTGCACGCGAGTGGTCAAAACCTCAACGCGATGCGGGAGCTTTACTATGGAAATGTTCATCAGTTTGTTGGTGCAGATTATCAGCGGGGCCGTCGGCGGCAACATTGCAGGAATGACCAAACAGAGCCTGGGGACCGGGCTCAATACCGTTATCGGTGGTGTAGGCGGACTGGTGATGGGTCAGCTCGTCGCGGCACTGACGGGCACCTCCGGCGGCGAGGCGCTGGATGTGGCGGCGGTCGGCAGCAATATTGTTGGCGGTGGCGTCGGTGGGCTGTTGCTGACCTGGCTTATTGGCTTCATCAAACAAAAGATGGCGGCCAAATAACGCTGCACCACAAGGTCACCGCCCTCATCAGGTGGTGACTTTCACTGCGTACGATCGTTGTGCCCCAGGTCACGCTGCGGGTCTATCCGGTCGCGTACACGCTGCTTCAGCACTTTGGCTTCAGGAAAGCCACCATCAGCCTTACGTTCCCAGATCTGCACGCCGTCGCAGGTGATGCGAAACGCGCCACCGGTGGCCGGCTCCAGCGACACTTTCCCCAGGTCATCGGCAAACGTACTCAACAATTCCTGCGCCAGCCAGGCGGCGCGCAGCAGCCACTGGCACTGGGTGCAATAGGTGATGACGATCTCGGGTTTGATCGAAGACATAATTTGAGAGGTTCCAGGCGTAACGGGCTCGGCGGATCGAGTGGCTATAATACCGGCCTTTATCGCCCAGCCTAGAGATTCATGATGCGCCGCCTGCTGTCCTGCCTGTTTCTGTGCCTGATCCCTCTTCTAGCCGACGCCGTTGAACCGCCACGTCCGAAAATCGGCCTGGTGCTCTCCGGCGGCGCCGCCCGTGGCCTAGCCCATATCGGCGTGCTCAAGGCGCTGGAAGAGCAAGGCATCCAGATCGACGCGATTGCCGGCACCAGCATGGGCGCGGTGATCGGCGGGCTGTACGCGTCGGGCTACAAGATCGATGAGCTGGAAAAACTGGCGCTGAGCATCGACTGGCAACAGGCGCTGTCCGACGCACCGCCCCGGGAAGACGTGCCGTTCCGGCGCAAGCAGGATGACCGAGATTTCCTGGTCAAGCAGAAACTCAGCTTCCGCGACGACGGCAGCCTGGGTCTGCCACTGGGCGTAATCCAGGGCCAGAACCTGGCGCTGCTGCTGGAGAGCATGTTCGCCCACAGCAGCAACACGCGTAACTTCGACAAGCTGCCGATCCCCTTCCGCGCCGTGGCGACTGATATCACCACCGGCGAGAAGGTGGTGTTCCGCAAGGGTCACCTCCCCCAGGTAATCCGCGCCAGCATGTCGATCCCGGCGGTATTCGCGCCAGTGGAACTGGACGGCCGGCTGCTGGTGGACGGCGGCATGACCGACAACATCCCGCTGGATGTGGCGCGTGAAATGGGCGTGGATATCGCCATCGTCGTCGACATCGGCACCCCACTGCGTTCGCGCAAGCAACTGGCGACGGTGGTGGACGTACTCAACCAGTCGATCACCCTGATGACCCGGCGTAATTCCGAAGAACAACTCAAGGCCCTGCACCCCAAGGACGTGCTGATCCAGCCACCCCTCGCCGCCTACGGCGTGACTGACTTCGGCCGCGCCAAAGACATGATCGATGCCGGCTACCGCGCCACCCGCGCCCTTGATGCCCGCCTGGCCCACGTGCGCCCTGCCGAGCCGATCGACCCGCAATTGGTGGCCGCCCGTGCACCCGGCGAACGCACACCAGTGATCACCGCCATCAACGTGGAAAACGACTCGAAAGTCAGCGACGACGTGATCCGCTACTACATCCGCCAACCCCTGGGCGAACCGCTGAACCTGGGCCGCCTGCAAACGGACATGGGCACCCTTTACGGCCTGGACTATTTTGAGCAGGTGCAATACCGCGTGGTGAAAAAGGGTCAAGACAACACCCTGGTGATCAGTGCGCGCGGCAAACGCAGCGGCACCGACTACCTGCGACTGGGGTTGAACCTGTCGGATGACATGCGTGGCGACAGCGCTTTCAACCTCGGCGCCAGCTACCGCATGAATGGTATCAACCGCCTCGGCGCCGAATGGCTGACGCGGGTACAGATCGGTGATCGCCAAGAGCTGTACAGCGAGTTCTATCAGCCGATGGACACCGGTTCGCGTTACTTTGTCGCGCCGTATATCAGCGCCCAGGCTCAGAACGTCGAGCTGATCCTGGACAACGACCCCATCTCCGAATATCGCCTGGAACGCTACGGCTTCGGCTTGAACGTCGGACGACAGATCGGCAACAGCGGCGAAATCCGCTTTGGCGTCGGCGAAGCCTGGGGTAAGGCGGATGTGCGCATCGGCGACCGGGATCTGCCCAGTGTAAGTTTCAGCGAAGGCTTCTATGAGCTGAAGTACTCCTTCGATTCCCTGGATAACGTGTACTTCCCCCATACCGGTGAAGACATCGGCCTGGCCTACCGCGAGTTCGAACCTGGGCTGGGCTCGGACCAGCGCTACCGCCAGTGGGAGTTCAAGCTCGACAAAGCCATGAGCCACGGCCCGGATACCCTGGTGCTGGGCGGGCGCTACGGGCGTACCCTGGATGATTCGGACGTGGTGATTTCCAGCTTCCTGCTGGGCGGTGCGCGACAGTTGTCGGGCTTCCGCCAGGACGCAATCTCAGGCCAGAACATCAGCCTGATGCGCGCGGTGTACTACCGCAGGCTCACGCCGCGTTCGTACCTGCCGCTGGATTTCCCGCTGTACCTGGGCGCGTCACTGGAGCGCGGCCGGGCGTGGAACAACGACAATGAATTCGACAGCGGGTATATCAATGCGGCGAGTATTTTCCTGGGGTTCGATACACCGCTGGGGCCGCTGAATTTCAGCTATGGGTTCAATGATGATAATCAGAAGGCGGTGTACCTGAACCTGGGGCAGACGTTCTAAAGGCTTACGCTGAACCCGATGTGGGAACGGGCTTGTGTGGTGAGCCCGCCCAGTGGTTTCTTCAGGACTTTTCCAGATTCGACAGGATGTGTGCATGCACGCGCATGCACACGCTCAAATCAGCTTCATCCACACCCACAAACAGCTCATGCCGCAGTGCGGTAGCGATGGTTTCAATCTGTTCGATCAAGGGACGGGCGGTGTCACACAACAAGATACGCTTGGCACGACGGTCTTCCACCACGGCCTGGCGTTGCACCAGGCCCTGACCTTCCAGACTGTCCAGCAGCCGGGCCAGTGTCGGCCCTTCTACCCCGACGCTTTGCGCCAGCTCACGTTGGGTGGGTGCCTCTTCGAAACGGGCCAGGTGCAACAGCACCAGCCAGCGCGCCTGGGACAGGCCAAGCCCGGCCAAGCGGCGGTCCAACTCGGCGCGCCAACCACGGGACATTTGCGCCAATTGCATGCCAAATCGGTGTTGATCGGTTAACGGCATAAAAAACTCATGTTTTAGACTGAAAATAAAGTGTGGCTAATTATTAGTCAGCTAAGCATGAGCTTTGCCCGTAGGCAAGAGTTGCTATGTACTGATTCGTTACATTGTCGCAATTGGCGCACTAAATTTCGAATTCAGACTGCAAAGCCGCCCGCACGCAGTACAAAACACCTTCCGGAACACGCCCGGTAAACAGCGGGGCAATCTCCGCCACAGGTGGCAATTCGCCCTCTCCGTCCAAGAACGCGTCTTGGATTTCACCGAGCAGATCCTCTGGCAAATCAAGGGCCTGCTCCAACGACAGTTGCTGCTTGCCAATGGATTCGGCAAGCAAGGTGTAGACGTTCTTCTCCGAGCACTGCAACTGACCGGCGATCTGGACCGGGGTCATACCGGCGCGTGCCAGGCTGATCAGTTCGTGGCGGATATCGGCGACTTCCTTTGGCGCCTCGGCCTGGCCGCCGAGCACTTCGAGGAAGGCCTGGCCATAACGCTCCAGCTTGCGCGCGCCCACCCCACTGACCCGCGCCATCTCGGCCATGCTGGTGGGCTGCTCGCGCAGCATCTCCAGCAAGGTGGAGTCGGGGAAAATAACGTACGGCGGCACGCTGTGTTCCTGCGCCAGTTTGCGGCGCAGGGTGCGCAAGGCTTCCCACTGTTCGCGTTCCTCGCCACGCACCAACTGGCTGGCCTGGCTGGTGCTGCTCTTGGCGGTGGTTTGCGGCTTGAGGTCGCGACGCAGCTCCAGGCTGACTTCGCCCTTGAGCAACGGCCGGCAGCTGTCATTCAGACGTAGGCCGCCAAACCCCTCGATATCGATGTCCACCAGGCCACGCGCCACCATCTGCCGGAACAACGAGCGCCACTCGCCTTCGGCGCGGGCCTTGCCGACGCCGTAGACCGAGAGTTTTTCGTGGCCGAAGCTGCGCACCTTCTCGTTGTCCTTGCCCAGCAACACGTCCACCAGGTGGCCGACGCCGTAACGCTGACCGGTGCGGTAGATAGCGGACAAGCCTTGGCGCGCCGGCTCAGTGGCATCCCAGGTCTGCACGCCGTCGACACAGTTGTCGCAATGGCCACAGGGTTCGGGCATGTCTTCATCGAAATACGCCAGCAAGGTCTGGCGGCGGCAGCGGGTCTCCTCACACAGCGAGAGCATCGCGTCGAGCTTGTGTTGCTCCAGGCGCTTGTGGCGCTCGTCGCCCTCGGAATTCTGCAGCATCTGCTTGAGCATCACCACGTCCTGCAGGCCGTAGACCATCCACGCATCCGCCGGCAAACCATCACGGCCGGCACGTCCGGTTTCCTGGTAGTACGCCTCAAGGGATTTGGGCAGGTCCATGTGCGCGACGAATCGCACGTTGGACTTGTCGATGCCCATGCCGAACGCGATGGTGGCCACCATGATCAGGCCTTCCTCGTTGAGGAAGCGGTTCTGGTGGTAGGCACGCAGGTCATTCGGCAGGCCGGCGTGATACGGCAGCGCCGGGTAGCCTTGCTCACAGAGAAACGCGGCGACTTCATCGACCTTCTTGCGCGATAGGCAATAGACGATGCCCGCATCGCTGCGTCGCTCCGAGAGGAACGCCAGCAACTGCTTGCGCGGCTGCTCCTTGGGCACGATGCGGTAGAAAATATTCGGCCGGTCAAAGCTCGACAGGAAGCGCTCGGCGTTCTGCAGGTGCAGGCGCTCGACGATTTCTTCGCGGGTACGCTTGTCGGCGGTGGCGGTCAGGGCAATGCGCGGCACATCGGGAAACAGCTCGGCCAATTGACCCAGTTGCAAATACTCACGGCGAAAGTCATGACCCCATTGGGACACACAGTGGGCTTCGTCGATGGCGAACAGGGCAATTTCCAGGCTCTGCAAAAAAGCCAGCATGCGCGGCTGCACCAGACGCTCGGGGGCCAGGTACAGCATCTTCACTTCACCGCGCTTGATACGCGCCGCCAGGTCGCGCTGCTGCTCGGCACTGAGGGTAGAGTTCAACGAAGCAGCGGCGACACCGAGCTCTTCAAGGGTCGCCACCTGGTCGTCCATCAACGCGATCAACGGCGACACCACCACCGCCAGGCCATTGCGCAACAGCGCCGGCACCTGGAAGCACAACGACTTGCCGCCGCCGGTAGGCATCAGGACCAAGGCGTCACCGCCGCTGGCCACGCGCTCAATGATCGCACCCTGGCGGCCACGAAAACTGTCGTAGCCGAAGATGTCCTTGAGGACGCGTTGTGCCTGCTCGAGCATGTAAAACTCCAAAATAGTGCCGAAATCCCTCTGTACAGGCTGGCCGAAAAAATGCGCTTTCACGGGAAAAAATCCGTAAGCGAAGTTTTCGCGGACTGGCGCTTGGCCTGCAAGGGCATCACAAAACGCGGCAGTATACCCGAGCGCTACCTGGCAAAGGGCGCCACTGACGAATAGCGACCGCGATCTAAAATGCCGTTCGGCTGGCCTGTGCGCTCAAGAAAGCCTAGAATTCAGCATCGTTTATTCCCAAGGTAGTCCTTCAATGTCCTTCGCTGAGCAACTAACCCGCCTGCAAGCCTTCCTCGACGCCGATGAGCTGCATGACGAGGCGCTGGACTACGTGGCCGCCCACGGCTACCTGACCGCCCTGTCGATCTGCTCCGAAGTCGTACCTGACCGTGAATGGATCGACGCGTTGTTCGCCGAAGAGCCGCACTACACCGACGCCGCCCAACGCGAAGAAATCGAATCCACCCTGCTGGCCCTCAAGGCCCACATCGGTCGCCAACTGGCCTCCGACGAGGAATTCGAGCTGCCGTGCGAGCTGGACCTGGGCGAAGAACCGGATGACTCCGATCTGCGCGGCTGGTGCATCGGCTTCATGGAAGGTGTGTTCCTGCGCGAAGCCGCCTGGTTCGAAACCGCCGAGGAAGAAGTCAGCGAAATGCTGCTGCCGATCATGGTCGGTTCGGGCCTGTTCGACGACCAGCCTGAGTTCGCCGACATCGCCGCCGATGCCAACCTGATGGACGACATGATCGTTCAGATCCCGGAAGCCCTGACTGCGCTGTACCTGCTGTGCAACGCTCCTGACGAAAAACCGGCGATCCTCAAGCCACGTCACCACTGAGTCGCTTGCCCGTGACACCCATGGGCAATCGTTCACTGCTCCTGCGCTACGGGCTGCTGGCCATCGGCTGGCTGAGCGTAGCGTTGGGGGTGATAGGCATTTTCCTACCGGTATTGCCGACCACACCCTTCCTACTCCTTGCTGCCGCCTGTTTCGCCAGAAGCTCTCCGCGTTTCTACCATTGGCTGGTGCAACACCCCCGCCTGGGCCCATGGATCCGTGATTACCTGGACGGCAATGGCATCCCTCTCAAGGGCAAGGTCTACGCCATCGGCCTGATGTGGCTGAGCATCAGCGTCTCCTGCTACCTGGTGCCACTGCCGTGGGCACGTGGTTTCATGCTGACCAGCGCGGTGCTGGTGACTATTTACATCCTGCGCCAGAAAACCCTGCCACCCCGCTAGGCCGCGACATCACGTCGCGCTCAGACCTTGGTCGACACTGACTAACCCCCAGCATTCTGCGAGACTGTCCAACCGGGCCCGGAATGCCCGGGTGTTCTTATGCTCGGAGTTACCATGACGCTGTCCAGCGGGCTGATCGCCACCGTTGCCCTGGCCTATATGGCCATTATGTTTGCCATCGCCTTCTACGGTGATCGTCGCCGTGCGCCACTGCCGCCGCGTATGCGCGCCTGGGTGTACAGCCTGTCGCTGGCCGTGTATTGCACCAGTTGGACCTTCTTCGGCGCTGTAGGCCAGGCTGCCGAACAGTTGTGGGCATTTTTACCGATCTACCTGGGACCGGTGCTGTTGTTGGTACTGGCACCTTGGGTGCTGCAGAAGATGATTCTGATCAGCAAGCAGGAAAACATTACCTCTATCGCCGACTTTATTGCGGCGCGCTACGGCAAATCCCAATCCCTCGCCGTGGTGGTCGCACTGATCTGCCTGGTCGGCGTGCTGCCTTATATCGCCCTGCAACTCAAAGGCATCGTACTGGGCGTCAACCTGCTGATCGGCGCCGGCGCCGACACCACCGGCACCCGCGCCCAGGACACCGCGCTGATCGTCTCGCTGGTGCTGGCGCTGTTCACCATTGTGTTTGGTACGCGCAACCTCGATGCCACGGAACACCACCGCGGCATGGTGCTGGCGATTGCGTTTGAATCCCTGGTCAAGTTGCTCGCGTTTCTTGCGGTCGGCGCGTTTGTGACCTACGGGTTGTACGACGGTTTCGGCGACCTGTTCAGCCAGGCCATGCTCGCGCCTCGCCTGGATGAATACTGGAAGGAGACCGTCAACTGGCCATCAATGGTGGTACAGACCGGTGTGGCCATGATGGCGATTATCTGCCTGCCTCGGCAGTTCCATGTCACGGTGGTGGAGAACATCGATCCCCAGGACCTGCGCCTGGCCAAGTGGGTGTTTCCCGCGTACCTGGTGCTGGCCGCGTTGTTCGTGATCCCTATCGCCCTCGGCGGCAAGATGCTGCTGCCCAGCTCGGTATTGCCGGACTCCTATGTGATCAGCCTGCCCATGGCCGAAGCTCATCCGGCGCTGGCCGTGCTGGCATTTATCGGCGGTGCGTCGGCGGCCACCGGCATGGTGATCGTGGCGAGCATCGCCCTGTCGACCATGGTGTCTAACGACATGCTGCTGCCCTGGCTGCTGCGTCGTTCCAGCGCCGAACGGCCGTTCGAAGTGTTTCGCCACTGGATGCTGTCGGTACGCCGGGTGAGCATCGTGATCATTCTGTTGCTGGCCTACGTCAGCTATCGCCTGCTCGGCTCTACTGCGAGCCTGGCGACCATCGGCCAGATCGCCTTTGCCGCCGTGACCCAACTGGCGCCGGCCATGCTCGGTGCGCTGTATTGGAAACAAGCGAACCGACGCGGTGTGTTCGCAGGGCTCGCAGCCGGTACTTTCCTGTGGCTCTACACCTTGGTCCTACCGGTGACGGCGAAAAGCCTGGGCTGGTCCCTCAGCCTTTTCCCAGGGCTGACCTGGATGCACTCCCACCCGCTGGGCCTGTCCGTCACCTCATTGACCTTGGGCACCGTGTTCTCCCTGGCGGGTAACTTCACGCTGTTTGTGTGGGTGTCGATGCTGTCGCGCACACGCGTGTCAGAACACTGGCAAGCCGGGCGTTTCATCGGCCAGGAAATCAGCCAACGCGCCAGCGCCCGCTCGATGTTGTCGGTGCAAATCAGCGACTTGCTCAGCCTGGCGGCGCGTTTTGTCGGTGAAGAACGCGCCCAGCAAAGCTTTATCCGCTTCGCCTATCGCCAGGGAAAGGGCTTCAACCCCAACCAGAACGCCGACAACGATTGGATCGCCCATACCGAGCGCTTATTGGCCGGCGTGCTGGGAGCGTCTTCGACACGCGCAGTGGTAAAAGCGGCCATCGAAGGTCGGGAAATGCAGCTGGAGGACGTCGTCCGCATCGCTGATGAAGCCTCGGAGGTGCTGCAGTTCAACCGCGCTTTGCTGCAAGGCGCCATCGAGAACATCACCCAGGGCATCAGCGTGGTCGACCAGTCCCTCAAGCTGGTGGCCTGGAACCGGCGTTATCTGGAGCTGTTCAACTATCCGGACGGGCTGATCAGCGTGGGCCGGCCGATCGCCGACATCATCCGCTACAACGCCGAACGCGGGCTGTGCGGGCCGGGTGAGGCCGAAGTGCATGTGGCGCGCCGCCTGCACTGGATGCGCCAGGGCCGTGCGCACACCTCCGAGCGCTTGTTCCCCAATGGCCGGGTGATCGAGCTGATCGGCAACCCGATGCCCGGCGGCGGTTTCGTCATGAGTTTCACTGACATCACCGCGTTCCGCGAAGCCGAACAGGCACTCACCGAGGCCAACGAAGGCCTGGAACAACGGGTGACCGCGCGTACCTACGAACTGTCGCAACTCAACGTCGCGCTCACCGATGCCAAGGGCGTGGCCGAGTCCGCGAGCCAGTCGAAGACGCGCTTTCTGGCGGCCGTGAGCCATGACTTGATGCAACCCTTGAATGCCGCACGCCTGTTCTCCGCCGCCCTTTCCCATCAGAACGACGGCCTGTCCAGCGAAGCCCGGCAATTGGTGCAGCATCTGGACAGTTCCCTACGCTCTGCCGAGGACCTGATCAGCGACCTGCTGGACATCTCGCGCCTGGAAAACGGCAAGATCAATCCGCAGCGCCAGCCTTTTGTGCTTAACGAACTGTTCGACACCTTGGGCGCGGAGTTTAAAGCGCTGGCCCAGGAGCAAGGCCTGCGTTTCCGCCTGCGCGGCAGTCGCTTGCGCGTCGACAGCGATATCAAGTTGCTGCGGCGCATCCTGCAGAATTTTCTGACAAACGCTTTCCGTTATGCCGACGGCCCGGTACTGCTGGGCGTGCGCCGACGCAAGGGCGAGCTGTGCCTGGAAGTGTGGGACCGTGGCCCCGGCATCCCGCTGGATAAACAGAAGGTGATCTTCGAAGAATTCAAGCGCCTGGACAGTCACCAGACCCG
Organism: Pseudomonas sp. H3_E07; assembly: GCF_054668895.1. NCBI lineage: Bacteria > Pseudomonadati > Pseudomonadota > Gammaproteobacteria > Pseudomonadales > Pseudomonadaceae > Pseudomonas > Pseudomonas sp. H3_E07. The sequence goes on along the minus strand of NZ_CP162795.1, from coordinate 4,484,527 downwards.
CGCGGAGAAAGGACTGGGGCTGGGCCTGGCGATCGCCGATGGCTTGTGTCGCGTACTCGGCCATCGGTTGAGCGTGCGCTCATGGCCAGGCAAGGGCAGCGTGTTCAGCGTGCGCGTGCCGTTGGCGCGCAATCAAGTCAGCGCTCCGATCAAGCCCCCCCAGGAAAACGGCCTGCCATTGAGCGGTGCACAGGTGCTGTGTGTAGATAACGAAGAGAGCATCTTGATCGGCATGCGCAGCCTGCTGACGCGTTGGGGCTGCGAGGTGTGGACCGCCACCGACCAGGCCCAATGCGCAGCGTTGCTCGCCGACGGCGTGCGCCCGCAACTGGCCCTGGTGGACTACCACCTGGACCATGGCGAAACCGGGACTGAACTGATGGGTTGGCTGCGAGCGCAATTGGCGGAGCCGATTCCCGGCGTGGTGATCAGCGCCGACGGCCGCCCGGAGATGGTGGCCGAGGTGCATGCGGCGGGGTTGGATTATCTGGCCAAGCCGGTGAAGCCTGCGGCGTTGCGGGCGTTGCTGAGTCGGCATTTGCCGCTGTAGGGCGATCCAGCGCGGTCAAATATGGGAGTTTGCACACCGCCGTATTTTATTCGGGCAGGTGTGCCACACCATCGGAGTCGGTCATCGCACGCTCCAGCAAATCCGCCGGCAGGCTTTTACTCGCCCGCGCGCCAAGCAACCGCAATTGCTCGGTCCGGCTGACCAGATTTCCGCGTCCATCTGTCAGCTTGTTTCGCGCCGCACTGTAAGCCTTATCCAACTGCTGCAAACGGTTACCCACTTCATCCAAGTCCTGGATAAACAGCACGAACTTGTCGTACAGCCAACCGGCACGCTCGGCGATTTCCCGGGCGTTCTGGCTCTGGCGTTCCTGTTTCCAGAGGCTGTCGATCACACGTAAGGTCGCAAGCAAGGTGGTTGGGCTGACAATCACGATATGGCGGTCGAACGCCTCCTGAAACAGGTTGGGCTCGGCCTGTAACGCAGCGGAAAACGCCGCTTCGATCGGCACGAACAGCAACACGAAATCCAGGCTGTGCAGGCCTTCCAGGCGTTTGTAGTCCTTGCCGGCCAGGCCTTTGACATGATTTCGCAGCGACAGCACATGCTGCTTCAGGGCTGCCTGGCCAATGACGTCATCCTCCGCCGCCACATACTGCTGATACGCAGTCAGGCTGACCTTGGAGTCCACCACCACCTGCTTGTCGCCGGGCAACATGATCAGCACGTCGGGCTGGAACCGCTCGCCATCCGGGCCTTTGAGGCTGACCTGGGTCTGGTACTCACGGCCCTTCTCCAGACCTGCATGCTCCAGCACCCGTTCAAGGATCAGTTCTCCCCAGTTACCTTGGGTTTTCTGACCCTTGAGCGCGCGGGTCAGGTTGGTGGCTTCGTCCGACAGACGCAGGTTCAGTTGCTGTAGGCGTTCCAGCTCCTTGGCCAGGGAAAAACGCTCGCGCGCCTCGTTCTGGTAGCTTTCTTCCACGCGTTTCTCGAAGGATTGGATGCGCTCCTTCAAGGGGTCGAGCAATTGGCCCAGGCGTTCCTGGCTGGTTTCGGCGAAGCGCTGTTCGCGTTCGTCGAAGATCTTGCCTGCCAACTCGGCGAACTGTGCACGCAACTCATCACGCGAGCCTTGCAGGTCGGTCAGGCGTTGTTGATGACTGTCCTGTTGTTCACGCAGCTCGGCGCGCAAGGCCGCCGACAAGGCATCGAGGCGGCGTAGCTCGGTCTCTTTGGCGCTACGGTCGAGGTTCCAGGCGTGAGCGGCATCGCGGGCGTTGTCGCGGTCGATCTGCAGCAACTCGACTTCGCGACGCACAGCGGCCAGGTCAGCCTGCTTGGCGGCATTGGCTTGGCTCAAATCGCTGATCTCATCGCGGCTCGCATCCAACTGCGCGGCAAGACCTTCCTGGGCAAGCTGTGCGGTGGCCAGGCGCTCTTCGAGCAGTTCCCAGCCGGTCATGCGTGCGTTCAAGCGTCGCTGCAGCTGCCAGCACACGGCCAATAACGGCACGGCAGCGCCAGCGAGGCCCAAGGCAACACTGGTCCAGTCAAAAACCATAGACATGTCTGCCATCACCGAAAAAAACCAAGGTTAGCGGAGCAGAGGGCCTGAGGACAGCTCAGTCTTCGACCTGACCCAGTTCGCGCTGGGCGCGGCGGTCACCGGCACGGGCGGCCAGGCGCAGCAGGTCGTGGCCGATGCGGCGGTCGCGGGCATTCCCGCATTCGCGGCACATCAGTTGGCCCAGGCGGCTTTGCGCAGCGACCACACCTTCACGGGCCGGCTGCTTGAGCAAACGTCCGGCGAGGTGCTTTACGTTGGTGTTGTGACCCAAGCGCGGACTGTCGAGCAACCACAAGGCAACTTTCAAGGAGAAGCGCTTGGGAGCGGTAACAGTTTGAGGGGTGTCGGTAACAGAAGATGATACTGAGCGAAACTTCATAAAGCACTGTGAGACAGAACGGAAGGCGCGCCACTCTACTCTTTTTTTCGTACAGGTAAAGCTGAAAAAACTGTGCACGCCCGTTCTAGAGCAAGCGCTCGGGACAATCCACAGAAGCTGTGGATAACTCAGTGGACAACACGCCTTTAACTCGCGCAAAGCCCCATGGAATGGGGCCCGCAGTCAAACTGACGATTTTTTCACCAATAAAAAAAAGCCAGATTTTTCATTGACTTAAATTTCCATTGCAGGCAAATGGCGGCCTTGGAGTGCAGTTGACAGCGCGGTTACACACTCCGCAACCAATGTGCACAAGTACCCATTCGATGGTTATATCGCCGGCCTTTTTTGAAGCCACTCGCTACAAAAATGTTACCGCCTGGACAAACCAGGGACTTTTCAAATCTTTCCCGGCTCGCCACACTCCCCGACCTACAACGCAACAGTGGGTGAGTTGATGAAAGGGATTCTGTTATTCGCCGTGTTGCTATTGGCCATCTGCGCCGTTTCCTTGGGGATCAATGCAGCACTGCCGTCACCGGATGGGGCGCTGTTCGCCATCGCGATCCTGCTGTCGGCGGCGTTCACTGCCGTCAGCCTCTGCATCGAGCTGGGCGAAGGCCGGATAAACGACATCGGCGACGTGATGAAGGTGGTCGAGACCGGCCAATCCCTGCGCTTGACCCTTGCAGCCTACGGACTGGGCTGCTCACTGGCAGCAGCGATCACCGTCTTGGTCTATCGAGGCCTGTTGGGCGGCTGATAAAAGTTTTTTAGCTAACATACTTCCCTTACCGGTTTCAATCCGTTACTATCCGCGGCGTTAGTACCAAGCTGAAAGTCAATTCTGGTCGAACAACTCCCCTGCACAACACGGGATCGACCACCTCGATGGTTTCCAGGTATCACTTGCGACGACACTGCCTTTGAACAAGCAAAGGGTGTCGCGAAGTTTCCATACTCTGACCGAACCAACCTGCAAATTGATCAGGATCTTCACCCCGGGCCCAGAACCTTTGCCCCTGTTGTGTTGCCTGCCCTCCTAAGTACCTACCTGCCAGCCCAAGCGCGCCTAAATTATTAGCGCTTCAAACTGGCTGCTTTGTTCCAGTCGGGTTCTTCGTTTGATCAATGGTGATCAACGTTACTGGAACGTTTTAACGTTGCACGGTTCTTAATCCGTGTCATTTGTAGGAACACCAATAATATGAACGCTCAAATCCATACTCAGGATGCCATTCGCACCCTCACCAACGCTTTTGCTCCAATGAACTGCCTGATCATGGCCGCTCGCAAAGGCTGCTTCAGCTTCACCCTGGTCAACGAACACGGCATCGCTCGTCACAGCGAACGCCTGTACCCCGATCAATACTCCAGCGCAGAACCGCTGCAGGCCGTGATCGAGCGTACCCGTCAGGCATTGATTGCCTGATCGACCCGCGTCGCTGAAACACAAAAACCCTGTTTAAAAAACAGGGTTTTTTATTGCCCGGAATTTACCTATTGGGCCGTTGCACTCAGTTCAAATAGATATAACCGTTATAACTAAATGAATAAGATGTTTTAAAAACAGTCCTTTACATCACAAATATGACACTACACTTCAACTCAAGCGGCATGATCCGCTTCCGACGAGCCTGAGATCCGATCCACTGCTGCCAAGCCCCCCTCTCAGGCCTCGTCGACCACTTTCACGGATTGAGGCTTGTATGGGTATCGCTGCCAGCGAATTGTCTCGATATGTGATCCGGCCGACCTTGATGTACCTCGGCCGCCATCACCCGACGGCGGAGTCTCTCCTGCTGGGCATTGCCGCCAGCCAGTCGGAACTCGGTTCCGCCTTGCACGACCGGCGCGGCCACGGCCTGTACAGCATCACCGAACCACGCCATCGTGCCCTGTGGGACAACTATCTGGCGCTAGACCCCGAGCGCGCCAGCCTGGTACGCGGACTCGCGAGCCAGCATGCGTTCCTCAGCGCACCGCAACTGGAGCTCACCGTAAACTTGCGTTATGCCACCGCCATCGCCTGGCTGTTGGTGGAACAACACACTCCTACACTGCCTCCACCCGGTGATGTCTTGGCCATGGCACGTATCTGGAAAGAAATTTTTCACCCACAAGGACGGCTGCGCGATTTCACTCAAGCCTGGCACACCTGTGTTTCACCCATGAATCACGTGGTTTGCTGACCGGGCAATTTGCAAGATTCGTCAAAAACCCTGGATTTTGGTCGGATTGTCCTACAAAACCGCTCTATCTCCTGCATTACAGCCTATAGCGCGATCTTAATTTTATTGTTACTTTCCGCAGCGGTGATCACCACGGAGTTCTAATAATGAAAAAAGTAATGCTCAAGACCACACTTAGCCTCGCCGTTGCCATGGCCTCTTCTCATATTTTCGCAAGTGGCTTTGCCCTTAACGAACAAGACGTCGCCGGGATGGGTACGGGTTTCGCAGGCCGCTCTTCTTCTGCCGAAAACGCCAGCACCGTTTATGGTAACCCTGCCGGTATGGCTCGCCTTGAAGGCCAGCAAGTCACTGGCGGTGTTGCGGCGATTGATGCCTCAAGCAACATCAAGGATGTCAGCGGCCGCTCCAGCGGCACGAACAAAGGCGATATGGTGCCTTTCACTGCCGTTCCTTTCGGTTTCTACACCAATAAACTCAACGATCAATGGGCTGTCGGTTTCGGCGTCTATGCTCCGTTTGGCCTTGTGACCGATTACGAAAGTGGCTTCCAAGGCAAAGCCTTTGGCAGCAAAAGCGAAGTGACCGTCATCACTTTCCAGCCGACGGTCAGCTACGCCTTCAACGATCGGGTTTCCATTGGTTTTGGTCCGACCATCAACCGTATCGCTGGTACGCTTGAGTCCGATATCAACCTGCCAGTCGCGGGTACCGGCTCCAACAACATCAAGATCAAGGGTGATGACACCGCCGTCGGCTTCAATGCCGGCCTGCTGGTTCAAGCTACTGACACAACGCGAGTGGGCCTGACCTACCACTCGAAAGTGAAGTACAAGCTCGAAGGCCATACCGAAGTGACCAAAGGCACCAACGTTCCAGCTTCGCTGTTGAACAATGGCCGCTACGACGCGTCGCTGAAGATCGACACACCTGAATCCTGGGACCTGTCGGTTACTCAAGATATGAGCGACGCGTGGAAACTCTACGCAGGCGCTACCTGGACCCGCTGGAGCCGCCTGAAAGACATCACCGTCAACAACGAAGGTGTATCGGCCGCAGCCGGTAGCGGTGTGTTGGCTCCGCAAATTGTCGGCACCATCAAAGAAGACCAGAATTGGCACGACACTTGGGCCTATGCCGTGGGTACCTCGTATCGTGTCACCAAACAAGTGGTGCTGCGTACCGGCCTGACCTTCGACCAGTCGCCGACCAACAACACCGACCGTTCGCCGCGTATCCCAACCGGTGACCGGACTATCTTCAGTCTCGGCCTTGGTTACGATGTAATGCCGAATATGACCGTGGACCTGGCTTACTCCTACCTCAAGGAAGAACCAGTCAAGGTCGCTCGTGCCAACGCATTGGGCCAGTCCTACAATGCTAAGTACGAAAACAGCGCCAACGGTTTTGGCCTGGGCGTAACGTACAAGTTCTGATCTGACGCCGTATAAAAAAGCCCCGCCCTCCTGCAAAGGAAGCGGGGCTTTTTAATGGGCGATTGTCAGGGTTTGGAGGCCAACGCCTCTTCCACCGCCTTGATCAAATCCGGGCTGTCCGGTTTGGTGAGGCTGGAAAAATTGGCAATCACCTTGCCCTGCCTATCCACCACATACTTGTAGAAATTCCACTTCGGCGGCGCGTCGGTCTGCTGCGCCAATACCTTGAACAGGTGCACCGCATCCGGCCCCTTGACCTTTTGTGGCTCGGTCATGGTGAAGGTCACGCCGTAATTCACGTAGCAGACCTTGGCGGTTTCTTCGCCGGTCTTGGCTTCCTGCTTGAAGTCATCCGACGGCACGCCGATCACTTCCAGCCCTTCGCCCTTGTAGCGTTGATACAAAGCTTCGAGGCCTTTGAATTGTGGGGCGAACCCACAAAAGCTGGCGGTGTTGACGATGACCAGCGGCTTGCCCGCAAAGCGCTGGCACAGGTCGATGGACTCTTTGGCGCGCAGCTTGGGCAATTGGCCTTCCAACAGCGGCGGGCAACTGGCGGCCAGGGCAGCACTGCCAATGGCCATCAGGACGGGTACAGCGAGCCAACGCATCTGCATGTTATGTGTCCTTTGAAGAGACCTGACTAAAAGCAGCCAGACCGGAAACTTAACAGATCGACATGCCCAGTTGCATCAACGCCAGCCCGCCACGCTGCCAGCCCCACCAGGCCAACACCACCAGGACCAGCCCCGCAACCAGTATCACACCGTGTGCCAGTCTGCTCATGCCGCCTCCATCTGTGCCTGCAATCGCGCCACCGGGCGCTCACGTACCGGCCAATTCAGGGCTGCGGCGAGCAGGCTCAGCAGGATCGCCACCTGCCAGATCAAATCGTAGTTGCCGGTTCGATCATAGACCACCCCGCCCAACCAGCCGCCCAGAAACGAACCGAGTTGGTGGAACAAAAACACTATCCCGCCAAGCATGGAGAGGTTTCGCACACCAAACAATGTCGCGACGGTGCCGTTGGTCAGCGGTACGGTGGACAGCCACAGGAAGCCCATCGCCATGCCAAACAGGTAAGCCGTGACTTCAGTGACCGGCGCCCACAGGAACAGCACGATCACCACCGCGCGCAGCAGGTACAACCCCGTCAGCAAACGCGGTTTGGACATGCGCCCGCCGAGCCAGCCGGCGGTGTAGGTACCGAAGATGTTGAACAGGCCGATCAACGCCAGCACCGTGGTACCGACGGTGGCCGGCAAATGCTGGTCCACCAGATAAGCCGGCAAATGCACGCCGATAAACACCACCTGGAAACCGCAGACGAAAAAGCCGAAGGCCAACAACCAGAAGCCGGAATGGGAGCAGGCTTCCTTCAAGGCTTCGCGCAAGGTTTGTTGGCCCGCCAGCACCGGCAATGGCCTGTCTTTGAGCATCGCCACCAGCGGCAGAATCAGCGCCACCATCAGGCCCAGCGCCAGCAATGCAGCAGACCAGCCCAACCAACTGATCAAACCCAAGGTGCCCGGCACCATGGCGAACTGACCGAACGAACCGGCAGCACTCGCAATCCCCATGGCCATGCTGCGTTTTTCCGGCGCCACGGCCCGACCAACCACACCAAGAATCACCGAGAACGAGGTGCCGGACAGACCGATACCAATCAGCAAGCCGGCGCTGAGGGACAACGACCACGCCGAATCGGACATGCCCATCAACACCAGGCCCGCCGCGTACAGGATGCCACCAACAAACACCGCTCTAGTGGCGCCAAAACGGTCAGCCAAAGCGCCGGTGAACGGCTGTGCCAGGCCCCAGATCAGGTTCTGCAAGGCGATGGCAAAGGCGAAAGTTTCACGGCCCCAGCCAAATTCGCTGCTCATCGGTGCCAGGAACAGGCCAAAACCGTGCCGCACACCCAACGACAACGCCAGAATCAGCGCACTCCCTACAAGAATCCAACCACTGGTGCGCCACATTGAGGTCATTTCTTATTCTCCGCTCGCGGGTATATACCCGCTTGTATTCGAACAAATCCCGCGCTCAGGCGAGTTCGTCCAGCAAGGCCAACAAGGTTTCGCGTTTTTCCGCGCCGAGCTGATCGATCAATTTTTGCTGCGCCGCTTCCCAGGCGGGTAATGCGGCGGCAAGTCGTGCTTCACCGTCCTCGGTCAACATCACCAGGCGGTTGCGCAGGTCATCGCCTTCCACCAGTTTCACCAGGCCCTCACCTTCCAGCACCCGCAGGTTCCGCCCCAAGGTGCTGCGATCCAGGCCCATGGCTTCCGCTAGGCTGGAAATACTCGGCTGATCGAGGCGCTGCAGGTTACACAGCAAAGAATACTGGGCGACGTTGATCCCGAAGCCATCAAGGGCGCCGTCGTAATGCCTGCTGACGCCACGGGCGGCACGTCGCAGGTTGGTGCACAAACATTGGGAGGCAAGCATAGAAGGTGTATATACCCGCGATTTATGAAATGCAAGAAAGTGTTACAGCGCCAGGCCGACCAGAACCACGACTTCCAGCAGTTCCAGCAAAGCGCCTGCAGTATCGCCCGTGGTGCCGCCCAGCCGATTGACCATCAGTTGGCGCAGCCCTATGAAGCAGATCGCAGCAAGTAGTACAGCCAGCCCGCCACTGAAGCCGCCAATGAGGATGCAGGCTAAACCACTGAGGATCAGTACCTGTTGGCCGACGATCCTCGGTAAATGATCCGACAATGCCTGGCCCAATCCGCCGGCACGTACATAGCGCGTGGTAAGAAACAGCGCCAGCATCGATGCGCGGCCAATCAACGGCGCCAGGATCAGTGCTGCGCCGTTAGGTTGCTCGATCAGGGCCACCAACGCAGTGAATTTGAGCAGCAGCACCATCCCCAGGGTGACCACGGCAATCGGGCCGCTGCGGGGGTCCTTCATGATCGTCAGCGTGCGTTCGCGGTCGCCAAAACCGCCGAGCCAGGCGTCGGCGCTGTCCGCCAAACCGTCCAGGTGCAGGCCACCACTGAGCAATACCCAGGCCGTCAGCAACAATGCGGCATGCAGCAACAACGGCGCGCCCATCAATACCGAGTTCAGGCCCCACAACAACACACCGAACAACAGACCGACGACCGGATAAAACAGCAGTGAACGCCCCAATTCCTGAGGCTGCGGCATACCCGGCAAGCGAATCGGCAGGCTGCTGAGAAATTGCAGGGCGATCCAGAATGGCAGCATGTCTACCCCACTTCCGTCAGTGTGCCGCCAGCATTGACGTGCAGACTGAACAGCCCGCCATGGCCCACTTCGACGTTCAACAGTTGCTCCCTCGGCAAACCACGCGCTTGCGCCAGTAACAGACGCATCACACCGCCATGACTGATCAACAACACACGCTCACCGGCATAGGCCTGATGCAAGCGCGCGACAGCGCCCAGAACCCGGTCGGAAAAGGCGCTGACAGGTTCGCCCTCCGGTGGTGTAAAGCGGTAGGGATCAGCCCAGAACAACCCCAGCCCTTCGGCGTCGGTCTCCATCAAGGCTGCCGCACTCTGCCCCTCCCAGGCACCGAAGTGCAGCTCTTGCAGATCCTTTTCCAGGGCCACCGGCACATGGAGCTGAGCCCCCAGTTCCTCGGCAAACCGCGCGCACCGTTGCAGCGGTGAACTGACCAGACGGTCCCACGACCCCTGCGCCACCACGGCTGCGCGCATTTGCGCCCAACCCTTGGCGGTGAGTGCATCGTCCAGACTGCCGCGCAGGCCGCCGCCCAACTCGGTCTCGCCGTGACGCAGCAGGTCCAGGCGCAAGGTCATACCGGGCGGTCTGCCACGGCGGCTTCGGCGAAAGTCGCCATCTGACCGTGCAGCGCACATGCCAGGCGCAACAAGGGAGCCGCCAGTGCCGCGCCGCTGCCTTCGCCCAGGCGCAGGCCCAATTCCAGCAGCGGCTTCGCGTCGAGGCTTTGCAGCACATGGCGATGACCTGGTTCAGCACCGCGATGGCCGAACACCAGCCACTCATGGCATGCCGGGTTCAAGCGCGTCGCAACCAGCGCTGCGACAGTGCAGATAAAACCATCCACCAGCACCACGATGCCTTCCTGCGCACAGGCCAGGTACGCGCCCACCAGTGCGGCAATCTCAAAGCCGCCGAGATTGAACAGCGTTTGCAACGCATCACCACGCTGGCCGGCATGTAACGCCAGGGCGCGTTCGATCACGGCCACCTTGTGGCTGACCCCCTGAGCATTCAACCCAGTGCCAGGCCCCGTGAGGTCACTGACCTGACAGTCCAGCAAGGCACACGCCAGCGCACTGGCGGCGGTGGTGTTGCCGATGCCCATCTCGCCACCGATAAACAGTTGTGCCCCGCTTGCCAATGCTCGCCGCGCACTGTCGCGGCCGGCTTGCAGGGCGAGCCCCCCTTGGGCCTCGGTCATTGCCGGGCCATTGACGAAGTTGGCGGTGCCCGCACCGATGTTCAGGTGGCGCACACCTGGCAGGTCCAGGGACGGCGTGACCGTGCCAAGGTCGACCACTTCCAACTGTGCCTCCAACTGTCGCGCCAAGACGCTGATGGCCGCGCCACCGCTGACAAAGTTGTGCAGCATCTGCCCAGTGACTTCCTGAGGAAACGCCGACACGCTCTCCGCTACCACGCCATGGTCACCCGCGAAGATGGCGATCCACACGTGGTCCACCAACGGTTTGACCTGGCCCTGCAAGCCGGCCAATTGCACCGCCAGGGCCTCCAACTGCCCGAGGGAGCCCGACGGTTTGGTCAATTGCTGCTGGCGCGCCAGGGCGTGTTCGTATGCGTGCGCGTCAATCGCCTTACAGGGGTTGAGCCACCAGGTGTCAGTCATAACGCAGTACCTTTCAACGTCAGGGGCAGGCCGGCAACTGTCAGGACAACACGCTGACAGCGCTCGGCCAAGGCTTGATGCAGCCAACCGGCTTCATCCACATAGCGGCGAGTCAATTCGCCCAGCGGCACGACACCCAGACCGGTCTCGTTGCTGACAAAAATGATTTCACCCGGCAGCACGGCCAGGGTTTCCAGCAACTGATCGCGCTCAGCCACCAGGCGATTCGAGTCTTCCAGCATCAGCAGATTGGTCAGCCACAGAGTCAGGCAATCCACCAGCAGACACTGCGCGGGCGCGGCATTTTCGCGCAGCACGCGCGCCAATTCGACAGGTTCTTCGATCAGCCCCCAGTGATCGGGACGACGCTGGCGATGCAGGGCGACGCGTTCATTCATCTCGCCATCCAGCGGTTGGCTGGTGGCGATGTAAGTGACGGGCAAGCCGCTGTCGCTGGCGAGCTTTTCGGCAAGACGGCTTTTGCCGGAACGGGCGCCACCGAGGATCAGTTGCAGCATGGGACAGCACCTTGGGTTGGCTGAAAAGGCTCGGCCTTAAGGCCACTATCGCGGGCAAGCCAGCGCCCACATCGGGACCGCGTACTCACCGTCAGACCCCGCACAGCTTGCGCAATAAATCGGTGTCCAAGTGATTCTCCACCAGGTCCGCCAGGCGCTCGATATCGCGCTCGCGCAACGCGTGGTAATCCACTGCCTGCACATCCTGCAGACCGGCCCAGCGCAGCAAGGCGCTGCAGGCCGCCGGGCTTTCGAACAAGCCATGCAGGTAGGTGCCGAGAATTTGCCCGTCGGCACTTTGCGCGCCATCCGTGCGACCGTCATCCAGCAACACGGCAGCGTTCGACAAAGCGTCGCCAGACGTCACGCCCGCATGAATCTCATAGCCGCAGACTTCGGCATCCTCCAGCAACAGCCGCCCGCGCACGTTGCGCAACTGCTTCTCTTCTTCAAGCGTAGTGCTGAACGCCAGCAGCCCAAGCCCATCGCTGGAGCCGGCAGGCCCTTCCAGGCCCAGCGGGTCATGCACCTGCTCGCCGAGCATCTGCAGGCCGCCGCAAATGCCGAGCACCTTGCCGCCATAGCGCAAGTGCCGCGCCACGGCGGTGTCCCAGCCGTTGGTGCGCAAATAGGACAGGTCGCTGCGTACGCTTTTCGAGCCGGGGAGGATGATCAAGTCGGCGGCGGGGATTGGCTGGCCTGGCCCGATGAATTGCAGATCCACTTGAGGATGCAGGCGCAGCGGGTCGAAATCCGTGTGGTTGCTGATGCGCGGCAACACCGGCACTACCACCTTGAGTACCTGGGCCACCTTGTCGGTCTGGCGCCTGTCGATGCCGTCTTCGGCTTCCAGGTGCAGGTCCATCACGTAAGGCAACACGCCCACCACCGGTTTGCCGGTGCGCGCTTCCAGCCAATCCAGACCGGGTTGCAACAGCGCGATGTCACCGCGAAAACGGTTAATGATAAAGCCCTTGACCCGTGCCTGCTCCGTGGGCGATAGCAATTCCAAGGTCCCGACCAAATGGGCAAACACCCCGCCGCGATTGATGTCGGCGATCAGCAAAACCGGGCAATCCACCGCTTCGGCGAAGCCCATGTTGGCGATGTCATTGGCGCGCAGGTTGATCTCCGCCGGGGAGCCCGCGCCTTCCACCATTACCACGGGGTAAGCCTGGCTCAACCGGGCGTGGGAAGCCAGCACCGCTTGCATCGCGATGGATTTGTAGTCGTGGTAGGCCACAGCGTTCATGGTGGTGACGGCGCGACCGTGGATGATCACTTGGGAGCCGGTGTCACTGTTAGGCTTGAGCAACACCGGGTTCATGTCGGTGTGCGGCGCCAGGTTGGCGGCCTGGGCCTGCACAGCCTGGGCGCGGCCGATTTCGCCGCCTTCTGCGGTCACGGCGCTGTTGAGCGCCATGTTCTGCGGCTTGAACGGCACCACCGCCACGCCCTGACGGACCAGCCAGCGGCACAGCGCCGTCACCAAGGTGCTTTTGCCGGCGTCGGAGGTGGTGCCTTGCACCATCAGCGTGCTCATGTAGCGTCCTTAAAGGCGACCAAGGCTTCGTCCAGCCGTAGCCAGTCAGCCTCGGTGTCGGGCAGGCCGAAACGCAGACTGCTGTCGTGGACAAACAGCCGTAGCAGGATGCCGCGCTGGGCCATGAATTCGTGCATGCGTTCGGCGTGAGGCGTGATCAGCCATTGAAACAACGCGCAGCCACCCTGGGGGGGAAAGCCGTGGCGCTCCAGCAAGGCGAACAAACGCTGGCCTGCCTCGATGCAACGCACGCGTTGGAACGCCTGACCGGTGGTGTCGCGCAGACATATCTGACCCAACACCCGCGTCGGTCCGCTGACGGCCCAGGGGCCGACCTGTTCAGCCAGCAACTTGAGCAGCTTGCGCTCGGCCAATACAAAGCCCAGCCGCACCCCGGCCAGACCGAAGAATTTGCCGAACGAGCGCAACACGATCAGGCCGACCTGATGGGCGTGGCCCGCCAGGCTGAATTGAGGGGTGACATCCATGAACGCTTCGTCTACCACCAGCCAGCCGCCCCGCTGGGCCAGCCGCGAATGCCAGTCCAGCAAGCGTTGTGGGGCCAGGTTCAGGCCGGTGGGGTTGTTGGGGTTGACCACCACCAGTACGTCGAGCCCCTCCAAGAAGAAGTCGACTTCCTGCTCTTGCACTTCGCGCACCACGTAGCCGGCGCGGCGCCAGGCTTCGGCGTGTTCGGCATAGCACGGTGACAACACGCCGACTTTGCCAGCGCGGCGCAGGCGTGGCAGCAACTGGATGGCCGCCTGGGAGCCGGGCACCGGCAACAGGTGTGCAGCGCCATAGTATTCGCTGGCGGCCTGCTCCAGGCCGTCGTCGGTTTCCGGCAGGCGCGCCCAGGCCCGCAGCGGGATCTCGGGAATCGGCCAGGGCCAGGGCGCGAGGCCGCTGGACAGGTCGAGCCAATCGGCCTCAGCTATCCCGTACTGAATCGACGCCCTGCGCAACCGGCCACCGTGCTCAAGCATAGAATTGCGCCCCCGCGCATAGAATCAGCAGCCACAACCATACGCCGCGCTGCACCAGTTGCCAGCCCCGGTCGATGGAATCGGCATCTGCCGCCGGGCCTTCGCCCAGTTGCGGACGCTGGTGCACTTCACCGTGATAGATGGCGGCGCCGCCCAACTCCACGCCCAGGGCGCCGGCACCGGCAGCCATCACCGGGCCAGCGTTCGGGCTGTCCCAGGTCGGGCCTTGGGTGCGCCAGCATTTGAGCGCCAGACGAGTCTTACCCAGTACCGCGTAGGTCAACGCCACCAGGCGTGCAGGAATGTAGTTCAGCACGTCGTCAATCTTTGCCGCCGCCCAGCCGAAGCGTTCAAAACGTTCGTTGCGATAGCCCCACATGGCATCAAGGGTGTTGCTCAGGCGATAAAGCACCACGCCCGGCACCCCCGCGAGCACAAACCAGAACAGCGCGGCGAAGACCGCATCGCTGCCGTTCTCCAGCACCGACTCAGTGGCCGCGCGGGCGACTTCGGTGCTGTCCAGTTCACTGGTCTGACGGCTTACGAGGTAGCTCACGCGCTGGCGCGCTTCGTCCAGGTCATCGCTGCGCAAGGCCTGGGCCACCGGGATCACATGCTCGCCAAGGCTGCGCATGCCAAGCGCGCAGTACAACGCCAGGATCTCCAATACCCAGCCGATGTACGGCGCCCAGGATAAAGCCGTAGCCAGCAGAGTCAGCGGCACCACGGCGATAACCCACGCGGTCACGCCATGACTGCGCCAGCCGCGACCACCGGTATTGAAACGTTGCTCGATACGCCCGGCGAAATTGCCGAACGCCACCAGCGGATGCCAGCGTCTGGGTTCGCCCAGCAGCGCATCCAGCGCGACTGCAGCGACACACAGCAAGGCCACACTCATTGATTCACTCCCCACCCATTCTCATACAACATGTCACTCAGCGGCCGAGGCTCGGTCCAGCCTTCGAGTTGCAACATCGGGGCCGGGTAGAACTCGGCCACCGGCCCCAGGCACAGCACGGCCAAAGGTTTCGCGCCGGGTGGCAAACCCAGCAGATCAGCCAGGGCCTGGGGCTCGAACAGCGAGACCCAGCCCATGCCCAGCCCTTCGACACGGGCCGCCAGCCAAAGATTCTGAATAGCACAGGACAGTGACGCCATGTCCATTTCAGGCAACGTGCGCCGCCCAAAAATGTGCCGCTCACGGTCATCCATCAACGCCGCCACCAGCACTTCGGCGCAGTCGTGAATGCCTTCGACCTTGAGCTTCATGAACTCATCGGAGCGTTCACCCAGGGCTTCGGCGGTGCGTATGCGTTCTTCTTCCACCAGTTGTTGAATCTGCCCACGCAACGGACGGTCGCTGATGCGGATAAAACGCCAGGGCTGCATCAGGCCGACACTGGGTGCCTGGTGCGCGGCCTGGAGCAGACGATGGAGCAATTCCGGGGCGACAGTGCCGCCGCTGAAGTGGCGCATGTCGCGACGTTCAGCGATGGCGCGGTAGACCGCCTGGCGGTCGGCCTCGGGGAAGGCGTTGTCGGTCATGGCCTCATCGCCGGCAAGCCGGCGCCTACAGGATCGGGCGCGAACAATGCGGCCACCGCCTGGGGATTCGAGGGGAAGTAAAAGTGTACGTAGGAAGCCGTCATCCGCCCCTGCCGATAAACCGCCTCGGCACCGCGTCCGCCATTGGGGCTAAGGCCACGGGCAATCGGCTGCCATTCGGTGGTGGTCAGGGAGTGGTGATAGGTATGGCCGCGCAGCGTGCCTTCGGGCAATTCGACATTTTGCAGCGCCAAGGCCGCGAGTTTCTTCTGCATCACCGCATCGCCTTGCAGCAGGCCCACCAGTTCGGCGCGAACACCCTCGACATCGGTCAGCGAGTCCAGCAGGTAGAGCATGCCGCCGCATTCGGCGAGCAGCGGTTTGCCGGCGGCATGATGAGCGCGGATGGCGTCAAGCATCGAGGTGTTTTCCGCCAGCGCCTGGTGGTGCAATTCCGGATAACCACCGGGCAGATAGAGGCTGTCGACATCAGGCAATTCGCGATCATGGATCGGCGAGAAAAACTCCAGTTCAGCGCCCATTGCCCGCAGCAGGTCGAGGCTGGCGCCATAGGTAAACGCGAAGGCTTCGTCGCGGGCCACGGCGATGCGCACACCGTTGAGCAATGGCGGGGTTTCGATCACTTCCGGTGCGGCAAAGGTCACTGGCGGCGGCAAAGCCACTTCGCAACTGCTGCCCAGCGCTTGGGCGGCTGCATCGAGACGCACATCGAGGTCGTTCAGTTCGCTCGCCTGTACCAGGCCTAAGTGACGGCTAGGCAGTTCGATACCGGTCTCGCGGGATAACGCGCCGTACCAGCGCAGGCCTTCGGTGAGGCTGCCTTCGAGCAATTGTGCGTGACGCAAGGTGCCAACGCGATTGGCCAGCACTCCGGCAAACGGCAGATCCGGCTGATAACGTGCCAGGCCCAGGGCCAACGCGCCGAAGGTCTGGGCCATCGCCGTACCGTCAATCACGCCCAAGACAGGCACGCCGAAGTGTCGCGCCAGGTCGGCGCTGGA
Source organism: Pseudomonas sp. H3_E07 (assembly GCF_054668895.1). Classification (NCBI taxonomy): domain Bacteria; kingdom Pseudomonadati; phylum Pseudomonadota; class Gammaproteobacteria; order Pseudomonadales; family Pseudomonadaceae; genus Pseudomonas; species Pseudomonas sp. H3_E07. The sequence continues at coordinate 4,467,970 of NZ_CP162795.1, read as the reverse complement.
CGGTGTGCCGTCGAACAGGCCCATCACGCCTTCGATCAGGATCAGGTCCGCCTCCCCCGCCGCTTCCCATAGCAAGCGACGACTTTCCTGCTCGCCCACCATCCACATGTCCAATTGATACACCGGCGCACCGCTGGCGCGTTCGTGGATCATCGGATCGAGGAAGTCCGGGCCGCATTTGAACACGCGTACCCTGCGCCCCAGGTTGCGGTGCAATCGGGCAAGCGCGGCGGTGACGGTGGTTTTGCCCTGGCCGGACGCCGGTGCGGCAATCAAGACGGCCGGGCAATGACGGGGCTGATTCAAAGTTCGACGCCCTTCTGTGCCTTGATACCGGCTTGGAATGCGTGTTTGAGCATGCCCATTTCGGTGACGGTGTCGCCCATTTCGATCAGTTCAGGCTTGGCACCGCGGCCGGTGACCACCACGTGTTGCATCGGCGGGCGGGCTTGCAGGTCGCTGAGCACCTGGTCCAGGTCGAGATAGCCGTGCTTGAGAGCGATGTTCAGTTCGTCGAGTACGACAAGACCGATAGACGGGTCCTGCAGCAACTCGCGGGAAACCGCCCAGGCGGCTTCTGCGGCGGCGATGTCACGCTGGCGGTCCTGGGTTTCCCAGGTGAAGCCTTCGCCCATGACATGAAAGCGCACTTGCTCGGGGAAACGGCGGAAGAACAATTCCTCACCGGTACTGTTGCGCCCCTTGATGAACTGCACCACACCGCACTGCATGCCGTGCCCCATGGCTCGGGCCAGCATGCCGAACGCGGAGCTGCTCTTGCCTTTGCCGTTGCCGGTCAGCACTAGCAACAGGCCGCACTCGTTCGGGGAGTTGGCGATGCGTTCATCGATCACGGCTTTTTTGCGCAGCATGCGCGCCAGGTGGCGTTCGTCGCGGTCGGGGGAATCGGTCATGGCAGCTCTCCGTTGGGGCTGGACAAAAACGGCGGGCAGGAAAAAGAAAAAACAGACAGCCAAGCATCGCCCACCGTGATGCTGTTGGATGTTGCAGGCCGGTCTCCGGGCTCATGAGTGGCGCGCGTCTTATAGAAGCGCAGACCGACGCTGCGCCTTCCCATATCGCGAGCGATACAGTGGCAAAAGGCAGCGTCTTGACTCATTTACCGTTGCGGGGGCAGCGCCGGGATCGCGGCGTCACTGTGTACAAGTGCGCTCACTCACCGGCTTCCCTGTTTCACTCCGTCGACCCATGGGTCACAGAGCACCTGGAACAAGCGGCGAAGGGTAGTAGTTTGAGGGGCGAGCTGCAAGCTTCAAGCTGATCGCCGCAAGCAGGCATCGCACCGCTTGCAGCTTCACGCGTGAAACCTGCCGCTGCTTTCTAAGGATTACGCGCCAGATTGCCTGGCAACACGCGCTTGGCGCTCAGGTAGGCATTCTGCCAATACGCCTTGGACAAGGTGTCCAACTTCACCGTACCACCGGTTTGCGGTGCATGCACAAAACGGCCTTCACCGACGTAGATCCCGGCGTGGCTGACCTGTGAACCGCCGCCCGTGGCAAAGAACAACAGGTCGCCCGTCTGCAGATTCTGCTCGCTGACATCTTGCGCACGCATCACGATCAATTCGCGAGTGGTACGCGGCAGGGAGATGCCGGCAGCGTCGCGGAAGACAAAACCGATCAGGCCACTGCAATCAAACCCGGAGTCCGGTGTGTTGCCGCCCCACCGATAAGGCGTGCCGACCAGGCCCAGGGCACGGAAGAGGACGTCTTCGGCCGCAGGCGAGAAATTCTGGCTGGAATAGTTGAACACCGGCTTGGGCTTCACCGCTACGGGAGCGGGCGGCGGTGGACGACTTGCGCAGGCGCTGAGCAGCGCGGCGCAAAGAATGAGGATCAGGCGGGCCGAGGTCGACATGGGCAGAACAATCCTGGTCTGGATGCGGCTTTCGCTGCCGAACGCTGAAAACCAGAACGCGCAAGCAAAGCTCGCGCGAACGGATTACAACAATGTCCAGGGATTCTAGCGCTTACACGTCAAACTTCAAGTATCACTTTAAGTTTACTTGCTAGCGGTAACTGTCGTCGGGGCCATGGCGAGTGCGCGCTTGGCTTCGATGAAGGTTTTGCTCCAGTAGCTGTCGCCCAGGTTGTCGACTCGAACACCGCCACTGCGACGGCTGCTGGAGTGGATAAACTGGTTGTCGCCCAAGTAGATACCGGCATGACTCACACGACCACGCCCTGCCGTACTGAAGAAAAGCAGATCACCGGGCTTGAGGTTGTTGCGCGCGACCAACGGTGCATCCACGTTGATCATTTCACGGGTGGAGCGTGGCAGGTTCATGCCCGCTTCTTCACGAAACAGATAGCCGATGAAACCGCTGCAGTCGAAACCGGCTTCAGAAGTGCCGCCGAAACGGTAACGGGTACCGATCAGGGACATGCCGCGTTCGAGGATGCTGTCGGCCAGAACGGGAAGCTGGTAAGGCTTGCTACCGGAGAAGTTGGTCAGCTCTTTTTCAGTTGCCAGCTCTTCTTCATAAACAGAAGCAGACTGTGCAGCAACGAATTTTGCCTGATTTTGAACATGTGGTTTTTGCTGTTCTGCCACCTGTTGAGGGTGGGAGGCGCAACCAAACAACAGGGTAACGAGTGCGAGGGGCACGAGGGGTGCGAAGCGATTTAGCATGGGCACGACCGTGGCTGATATGTAAAGAAGACGAGACTATGCCCTCTATCACATCGATTTGCAAATTCAATCGTGATCTATGTGACTTCTTGTTTGGACCATGACATCTAAGCCCTTAACACCCCGTACCTGCCTTTTGCGTAGCCACATCGGCTCAAGCGCAGGTTTTCTGGCGCCTGGAATTTGCCGAACGCGGCAAAAACAAAGGGCTGTCTACCAGCCGAGGGTTTCTTTCAAGAAGGGAATGGTCAGCTTGCGCTGGGCCTGCAAGGAGGCCTGATCGAGCTGTTCGAGCAAATCGAACAATGCGCTCATGCTGCGTGTACCGCGAGTGAGAATAAAATGCCCCACTTCATCGGTGAGGTGCAGGCCACGACGGGAAGCACGCAGTTGCAAGGCACGCAATTTGTCTTCGTCGGAGAGCGGGCGCATCTGGAAGATCAGCGCCAAGGTCATCCGCGACTTGAGGTCGGCCAGCTTGATCGGCAATTCCCGTGGCGAGGTAGACGCGGCAATCAGCAGGCGCCGACCACTGTCACGCAAACGGTTGAACAAGTGAAAGAGCGCCTCTTCCCATTCCGCCTTGCCGGCGATCGCTTGCAGATCGTCCAGGCACACCAGCTCGTACTGCTCAAGATGGTCGAAAATGCCGATACCGCGATCCATCAACTCAGCCAGGGGCAGGTAAACCGCCGGCTCGCCCATTTGCTCGAAACGCAGGCACGCGGCCTGCAACAGGTGGGTACGCCCTACGCCGTGCTTGCCCCACAAATAGATCAGGCTTTCGGTCCACCCGGCGTCGGCTTCGCAGAGCCGCTCGACATAGCCGAGTGCAGCGGCATTGGCGCCTGGGTAGTAGTTGATAAAGGTGGCGTCGTCACGCAGACGCACACCCAAGGGCAGCTGAATCGGTTTCATGCTGACTGAACGGCTCCAAACGAACCGTTAGTGGCCTCTGTGTAAAGTTTGCAAAGTTTATACCCGTGACGCCGGGCGCACAATGCAACAGACCCCAAGCAAAATCAAAGGTTTGCGTTAACTTGTTGGTTTTATGCAAATTGTTCGATGCCGCAGAACCGCGAACCCACCAAGCCGACCCTTTACCAAATTGGTATGTTTCCTGCTTCGCCTCGTCATATTGCCAAGAACGACATTTCATTGACGGTTGTGCGTACCATGAAAAACATCATCAAGCTGCTCGTTCCGGAAATGCCCAAAGTCGAGCAGATTCTTGCGTACTGGAAGCAAATCGATGAAAACCGCTGGTACACCAACTTCGGCCCGCTGGTCAATGAGCTAGAGGGCCGGCTATCGCGCTCTTTCAGTCGCGAGCCCGCGCAAGTCCATGTTGTGTCTATGGCGAATGGTACGTGTGCGCTGCAAATTGCATTGGAAGCCCTGAAGCTTCGCAAGAGCGGCCGCGTATTGGTACCCGGATTGACGTTCGTTGCCACGGCTACCGCAATCATCCGGGCCGGACTCACGCCGCTTATCAGCGACGTCGATCCTGACAATTGGTTGCTGACCCCCGCCATAGCACGCGCAGTGCTGGCCGAAGTGCCCTTCGATGCAGTGATGCCGGTGTCCACGTACGGTTGCGCTCAAGATGTCGCTGGCTGGGATCTTTTTAGTGCCGAAACCGGAATTCCGGTGGTCGTCGATGCCGCAGGCGCCTGGGGTAACCAGCAGATTGGACTGACGACCAAAGTCGCCTTCAGCCTGCACGCCACCAAATCCCTAGGGGGAGGTGAAGGTGGTTTCGTGGCTTCGCGCCACCACGCCTACGCCCAAAGCATGCGAGCATTAAGTAACTTCGGCATCGATGCACAGAGTGGAGGCCTGGTCTTCGAGGCCGGCGAGAACGGCAAGATGAGCGAATACCACGCCGCCGTCGCACTGGCCGCGATGGACAATTGGCCAACTGTCGCAGAAGCACGACGCAATTTGCATCAACGCTACGTAGAACGCCTAAATGAAAAAATCCCTGCACTGAAACTCCAGTCCAAGCCCGTCGATGGCGTGTACAGCCTGATGCCCGTAATGCTGCCCGCGGGGTTACGCGGTGTAGATATTCAGTTGCGCCTGCTGGGCAAAGACATCGAAACCCGGCGCTGGTACTGCCCTCCGCTGCATGGCCACCCCGCTTTCCAAGCCTATACGGCTGGCCCGCTGCCAGTGGTTGACCAATTAGCGGAGCGTTTGCTGGGATTGCCGTTTCATCTTTCACTCAGCGATCAATGCGTGGATAGAGTCATAGAATGCCTGGCCGAATTGCTCGCTGAACAACTGGCTGCGCGATGACGATGACACCCGCTGAAAAGCCTTTGGTGATCATATTCACCGGGGCCAACGAGCGCGCGGTCGGCGCTTTTTGTCGCTCCCTTCAGCGCGACCGCATCGACTTCGTCTTAATCACACGCAACACTCAAGATGCGCTATATCGCACACGCCTTCGCCGCTACCTGTTTGCACAACGCACTCAGGATGCCCTTGATGAAAATGAATTCAAGCGCCTACTGCTCGACATCAAGGCCAGCCACCCCACACGCCCGCTGACCATCGCCCCGAGCGCCGAGTCGATAAACCGTCTGCTGATGGGCATGCAAGACTGGTTATCCCTGGAAGGCATCCAGGGTATATCTGTCAGCCCGGCTATTTACCATCTGTTTTCCGATAAGGAAAAACTCTTGGCGGCGGCAAAAGTCGTCGGCCTGAAAATACCCGCGCAAATCGAGCAATTGTCTGAAGGCCAGTTGCCCTTTGTGCTCAAGCCCAGGGTCGAAAGCGGCCCCCATGGCCAGCGCCTTTACCCGCTGCTGGTGCGTAGTGCTGCCGAGTATGCTGAACATGCACGCCACTACGATGCCGCACGCTACCTCATTCAACGCTATATAGACGGACAAAGTTTTTACTATCTCTATTTCCGCAACGACGCGGGTGTCGTCGCGCTCTATCAACGCAACATCGCCCAGCAGGCGGCAGGCAAATCGATGGTTGCCGCCGAGCTGGTGCGCTGCCCCGATACAAATACCGACCAGCGCCTGCGGGCATTGCTTGAACAGCATCACTATTGCGGCTTCATCATGTTTGAGGTGATGGAAAGCGCCGGCCAACACTTCATCATCGAGGCAAACCCACGCCTTTGGGGGCCGATGCAACTGGCGCTTGAAAATGGCTTCCGCGCCAGCTGGTTGGTGCAAGATCGGCACCAGACGCCGCAAATGGCCGCGCAACAGCGTTTTCTAGGCGTCTGGCAACGGGACAAGTACCTCTGGCTCGGCGGCTTTGTCGGACAGCCACGCAGTGACATGCGCTTTTTCGCCGGCGCTCGCAGCTGGCTGCTCAAGGCCTGCTGTTGGCTGCCGCGCTATGACATCTGGTTCGCCACTGACAGCCTGAGGCTGTTCTTCTTCGAATTCCTTCGTTCAGGCAAACGCCAATGACCAAAGAACAACTACTGGCGCTGTATATGCACTCCGGGAAACACGCCTGTTACCAACCGCTGCCTGCTTTCGTGACAGAACGACTAGGCTTTGACGTACCGGTGAACCCGCGTTGGCGTGCCGACCACGGCCGCCTGGAATACCTGGAAGCGCACTTCGACTTCAGCGGCCAACGGCTGCTGGATGTCGGCGCCAATACCGGACTATTCAGCACCACCCTCGCTCATACTTACCCCAGCAGCCACTGCGTTGCCTGGGAGCTGGACGAGACCAGCGCCAACTTTATTCGCGCCTTGAGCGTCGAGTTCGATTTGAACAACGTCGAGGTCGTACAGCAAGCCCTCGACTACGCAGTCGCGCAGGCGATGCCGGGGCATTTCGATACGTTGTTGTTGTTCAACGTATTACATCATGCAGGAGTCGATTTCGATGCCGCGCTTGTGCCCGACAAACATGCCCTGCAAGGTTATATCCAGGGTTTTCTGAAGGCGCTTCGCCCGTCAGCCGACTGCCTCCTCTACCAGATGGGTTTCAATTGGGGTGGCGACACCGCGCAACCCGTGGCGGGTCGCAATGTACTGGCCGAAAAACTCGCTTACGTCGATGCAGCACTGAGAGGCACCGGCTGGGAGATCGAACACATCGGGTTGGTATTGGACCCGCACACACGGAAAATCGAGCTGTTCGATAGCCCCGGCGCCCTCGCTCAAGCTGAAACCTGTGATCGCCTCGGCCGTGAAGGCGGCCTCAGCGAGTTCTACCTTCGCCCCCTGTTCAAGTTGGTGTGAGCATGACCAATACCCTCCCGACCAGCCGCTTACCGCTGGTCAGCATTGCGATACCTGCCTATAACCCGCGGTTCTTCGAGGCCGCGCTGAGTAGCGCACTGAACCAGAGCTACGCGAATCTGGAGATAGTGATCACAGACGATTGTCGTGACGACGGCATCCGCCTGATCACCGAGCGTCTTGCTGCACAGACCGCAGTGCCGGTGCGCTACCTGCACAACGAACAGCAGTTGGGTGGCCAGCTCAACCTCAGTCGCTGCCTGGAAGAATCCCGGGGCGAATACATCAAGTTTCTCAATGACGACGATCTGTTGCTGCCCAATTGCGTCGAGCGCCTTGCCGCCGTGCTTGAGGCACGTAACGATATCTCGCTGGTCACTTCACGGCGCCGACTGATTGGAACCGAAGACGAGCCACTGCCTGACATCCTCCAGACGTGTGAAGTATTCGACAAAGACGCCTGCCTGCAGGGTGCAGACCTCATTTCGCTACTGTGCGACTGGCCTGTCAATTTCATTGGCGAACCTAGCACAGTGATGTTTCGTCGCGCCCAACTGATCGACAAAGCGCCACATATCTGCGCTTTGGGCGGCGTCGTTATTCGTGCCATTAACGACTTGGCCATGTTTGTGAACCTGCTGCAACACGGCCATCTCGCTTTCATACAGGAGCCCCTGTCACTCTTTCGCCGGCATGCCGAGCAACGCCAGAACCAGCCAGATATGCAGGATCTGTTCGATCAGGGCCTCGCCAATTTCACCCGCCAGATCCACGCACTGGGGCTCTACAACCCGCAGCCTTCATCGCAGGTGCGACGTGCCCCCTTGTCAGCCCCTGAGGCCTTTGAGCTGTTTCATGTACAGGGCGCCTACCTGGCTTGCGATTTCCAGCCACTCATTACCTCGCACAGTGCCGCCCCGCTTGTCGGCGAGTGCGAAGTACTTGTCGCCGAGCAGCCCGTTCTCGAAGACGGCGAGCCTCCCATTGGCGTGGTGATCCATGTGTATCTTCCAGGTGTGCTGCTAGACATTTTGCGCCGCCTGGTCCTGCTGCATGAACGCCTGCATCTATACGTAACGTGCGTAGCCGGCCTGGAAGACACCGTACACAGCCACCTCGCCGTCAGCGGTTTGAAATACTCGCTCTATCGGGTGCCCGATCACGGTAGGGATGCCCTGCCATTCCTCCACGTACTTGCGAACTTGCGTGCCGACAACATCACCACGCTGGTCAAGCTGCACACCAAACGCTCGGCCCATATGGGCACCGAGAGCTCCTGGGCACATGACCTTTTCGATGATTTGCTCAGCCCTGTGCGATTCCGGCAGTCGGTAGAATATCTTGCCGCCCCATCGCACCATCCACTGCTCGGCACAGAGCCTTACCGGGCGCAAGTCACTCAGGACCTTGAAGAAGAAGACCGTCAGCGCCTGCTGGCCCTGGCCGAACGCGCCGGGATTGATTCACAACGAATCGACGATGCGGATTTTTTTGCCGGCTCCATGTTCTTTGTACGCATTGAAGCGTTGGCCCCCTTGGAACGGATGAACCTCACCGGCAAAGATTTCGACACTGAACGCGGTCAGCTTACCGGCACGCTGGCACACGCTATCGAGCGCTTCTTCGGCGTGCTGGCGAATGCAGGCAAACACCAGCGCAATATCGACCAGTATCGGCGATGGCTGGATACCCGACAACTGTCTACCGCGGACTTCGAAGGCTTGCCAACACGGCTGGCTGGCTGGCCACAGCACACCGACGTATTGGTGGTGTTGACCGATACTACCGGTGATATTGCGCAGCTACGTGCCAGCCTGGAAAGCATCAACCGCCAACTCTACAAGGCGGCGGCCATCGTGGTGCTGTCAAACAGCGAGCCGGCCGGGATGACACCGGCCGATAACTTGGTCTGGCTACCGCTGGCGGAGTCCTGGCCCAGCCAGCTCAATGAGCTGCTTCAGGCCATCCAGGTCGACTGGTGCTACCTGCTACGGGGCGGCGACCGACTTGATCCCCACGCGTTGCTATTGCTGGCAGAGGGCATCGCCCTTAACCCGGGCATCAGCATGTGCTACACCGATGAAGATTCGCTGACCGCTACCGGTTACCAAGACCCGGTGTTCAAGCCTGACCTTAATCTGGACCTGCTGCGTAGTTATCCCTATGTTGGCCGAGCCTTGGCATTCAGTCGCGAGTCAGCGTTGAATCTCAATGGCTTCGATCCCGCCTTCGCCGAACTCGCGCCCCATGACCTGCTCTTTCGGCTGATAGAAACCCACGGGCTAGGCACCGTCGGACACCTCGCGGATGTGCTCGTGCACCAGCAGATCAACTTCGGCCAGTGGCTCGGCGAGCCTCAGGTCATTGCACACTCGGCAGCTATAGTCCAAGCGCACTTGCAACGTTTGGACGTGGCTCATGAAATGCGTACGGGGCCTTTGCCGATGGTCAATCGCGTAATTTACCAACACGCCGGGCAACCATTGGTGTCCATCGTGATCCCGACCAAGGACCAACTGCCGATGTTGATGCGCTGCATCGAAAGCGTGATGGAGAAAACCCGCTACACGAACTACGAACTGATCATCATCGACAACAATAGTGAAACGGCGCAGGCCCGTGAGTGGTTCACGGGCATGGAGCAGTTGAATAACGCCAAGGTACGCATACTGCGCTACCCGCATCCGTTCAACTATTCAGCCATCAATAACTACGCCGCCAGCCAAGCCCGTGGCGAATACCTGGTGCTCCTCAACAACGACACTGCGGTCATTGATGGCGACTGGCTCGGCGCCATGCTCCATCACGCCCAGCGGCCGGAAGTGGGGATAGTCGGCGCCAAGTTGTTGTTACTCGACGGGACTATTCAGCACGGGGGCGTGGTGCTCGGTTTGCACGGCGTAGCGGACCACCCCTTTGTCGGCGACCCCATACAGTCCAACGGCTACCTTCATCGCTTGCAAGTTGACCAGAACTACAGCGCGGTCACCGCTGCCTGCCTGATGATCCGTGCCGACCTGTACCACCAGGTGGGTGGAATGGACGAGACGAGCCTGGGGGTTTCATTCAACGACGTAGACCTCTGCCTGAAAGTGGGCCAAGCCGGGCAACTGATTGTCTGGACACCTTATGCATTGCTGATGCACGAAGCCAACGTCAGTCAGAACAAGGTCGACACGACCAGACTGGAAGCCAAACGCGAGCGCTTCAAACGCGAGCAATCGGTGATGTACCAGCGCTGGCTGCCGCAGCTCGCCAATGACCCGGCCTATAACCGCAACCTGACACTGGAAGGCCGCGGATTTGCCTATGAATGCCGTAGCGACGCGGGCTGGCATCCGTTCGCCAGCCATCAATTGCCTTACGCCCTTTGCTACCCCGGCGATTTTTTCGGCAGTGGGCACTACCGCGTGCGCCAACCTTTTGCTGCCCTGAAGGCAGCGGGGCTGATCGAGGGCGCGGTCAGCGACTGGCTACTACAACCTGTAGAAGTGGAGCGCCATGCGCCGGATACGATCATTTTCCAGCGGCAATTCACTACACCTCAGTTGGAGATTATCGAGAACACCAAAGCATTCTCCAAGGCGTTCAAGGTCTATGAACTGGATGACTATATTCTTGATGTCCCCACCGGCAACGCAAGTCGCCAGTTGTTTCCCAAAGACACCGCAAACCGTCTGAAACAAGCTATCGGCCTCTGCGACCGGCTGGTGGTGTCGACCCAGCCGCTCGCCGATGCGCTGGAACACTTCAATGCAGACATCCGCGTGATGGAAAACCGCCTGCCAGGCACATGGTGGAACGATCTGACCAGCCATCGCCAACAAGGCCGCAAGCCACGGGTCGGCTGGGCCGGTGGTTCAAGTCACGGCGGCGACCTGCGAGTTATCGCCGAAGTGGTTCGCGAGCTGGCGCAGGATGTGGAATGGGTATTCATGGGTATGTGCCCACCGGAACTACGCCCCTATGTCCACGAATTCCACCAAGGTGTGACAATCGAAAAGTACCCATCACGGCTGGCCGGTTTGAACCTGGATCTGGCCTTGGCGCCGCTGGAAGACAACTTTTTCAATGCCTGCAAAAGCAATTTGCGGTTACTGGAATATGGCGCCTGTGGTTTCCCGGTGATTTGCTCGGATATTCGTTGTTACAGCGGTGAGTTGCCGGTGACCCGGGTCAGAAACACGCCTAAAGACTGGATTGCCGCCATTCGCGAGCACCTTACCGAACGGGACGCCAGCGCTCGAGCCGGAGACGCGCTGCGTAGCGCGGTGCTCAAGAACTGGATACTCAAGGAAGAACACCTGGTGGCGTGGAGAAACGCCTGGCTGAAAACGTGAAAACTGCGGTCCGGCGACGTTCTTAACCACGACGGGGCTCAGAGCCACAGGCATAAAAAAATCGGAATCCTTAGCGGATTCCGATTTTTTCTTGTGATGACAAAGTTACAGATCCGGGTCTTCAACCCCTGTATACACATCCGAATCCTTGTACAAATCGTGCACATGGCGCACCAGCACCATGATCACTGCCGCCACCGGCAGCGCCAGCAAGATCCCCGTAAAGCCAAACAGCTCACCGCCCGCCAGGATCGCAAAGATCACTGCCACCGGGTGCAGGCCAATCCGATCGCCGACCAGCAGCGGCGTCAGGACCATGCCTTCCAGAGCCTGGCCGACCATGAACACGGCCACGATGCCCAACATTGGGTACAAGTCACCACCAAACTGGAACAGCCCGGCCACCAGTGCCGCGCCGATACCAATCACGAAGCCCATATAGGGCACGATCGCAGCCAGGCCGGCGATCAGGCCAATCAGCAGGCCCAATTCCAGGCCGATGGCCATCAAGCCAGCCGCATAGATGATCCCCAGGGCCAACATCACCAGCAATTGGCCACGCACGAAGGCGCCCAATACCTCGTGGCACTCTTCGGCGAGGGAGACGATGCGTTCCTCACGGTCACGCGGCAGCAGGCTGCGGATCTTGGCCATCATGAGGTCCCAGTCGCGCAGCAGGTAGAACGCGACCACCGGGATCAGTACCAGATTGGTCAGCCAACCGATCAGCGCCAGGCTGGACGCAGTGGCTTGGCTTAGTACAACGCCGACGATATCGGTGGTCTGCCCCATGTGCTCGCTGATCGCGGCCTTGACCTTGTCGAACTTCCAGAAGCCATCCGCCAATCCCAGCTTGGCCTGGGCCCATGGCATCGCCGTGTGCTGCAGCCAATCGAGCATCTGCGGCGCCAGCTCATAGAGTCGGAACAGCTGCTTGGCCAGCATCGGCACCAGTACCAGCACCAGCGCCGTGATGATCAGGGTAAACAGCGCGAACACCGCCACCACGCCCCAGGTACGCGACAGCCCGGCCTTCTCCAGACGATCCACCACCGGATCGAAGAGATAGGCCAGCAGCAACGCGACCAGGAACGGCGTCAGGATCGAATGCAGCAAGAATACAAAGACGCACAGCAGGACAATCCCGCCAAGCCACACCCAACGACGCGTATCCGCCATAAACCACTCCATCTATATAAAGAAGAAACTGCTACCAACGAAAACGCAATTGCGCCTGAGGCTCGGGTGCCATTGCCGGTTGCGCGCCATCCACTGCCGATTGCTGGACCGGCGCCTCACCCGCAGGAATCTCCTGCAACTTGGCCAGGCTCAACTGGGTGCGCAACTGATCGGCACTGCCGTTGACGCGGTACACGATGCGATTGCCATCCACTGACTGCGGCTGACCGCCAAAAGGCTCCAGCAGATGACCCAGTGCAGCATAACGCTCCAGGGTCATGCCCTGTACTTCCAGCAACTGTTCGGTGCTCACGCCGGGCTTGACCGCGAAGCGCGGCGCGAGCTTCTGGCTCACCGCCAGCATCACCGCATCGGCCACGGCGCCGGTGTCGGCCCCTTGAACCGTGCCCTGCTCGCTCTTGTCGCCCAGCCACAAGCGCCATTTGGCTTGCCATTGACTGCCTTCCTGGCGCGCATGCACGGCCAGCAAGGCATCGGCGCCGTAACGCTCGGAGGCGGTGCGCAGCGGCGTAGCGTCGGCACTTTCCAGGTTCGGCGCGGTAGCGACCACCTGCTCATCCAGGTCGCCCAGCGGCAGGCGCAACGGCAAGCCACGGTGTTGCGCAGCACGGCGCAACGCTTGGGCGACGGTCTGGCCATCGCCAACGAGGCTGCTGCCTTCGGTGGAGTCGTTCAGCCACCAGCCTAGAATCGACGGTCGATTGCTGCCCCAGATCGACAAGCCGGCTTCACGCAGGACGCGATCGGTGCTCACCGGGTCGAAATCCACTTGCAGGCTTTCCGGCGGGCCGGCGTCATAGCCGTACTGGCTGATGATTTGTTGCGGATCTTTACGAACGGCCGCCAGGCCCGGGCCGTCGGCGGCCTTGGCGTCGCCGGTCAGGCGGATCACCAGGGTCTGCACGGCGCGCTGGGTGGCCTGGTCGCGCTCCTGGGGCGACTGGCTGCTGACGGGTTCAAGTACTTGATAAAGGCCATTGAGGGTTTCGGCATGACTCGCCAGGCTGAGCAACGACAAGCAGCCTACAAAGAAGAATTTACACAGACGCATGGAAGATTCCCGAACGACAAATTTAGCGGCTGCAACAGACCGCGTGGATCCGGTTTGCCAAGGCTGTGACCATGGCGACCGGTAAAACATTCACAAGGCCTCGGCAGTTTTTGTACTGTCATAACGATAGCGGGTTAAAGGCTATACCTTAATACACGCCAAAGCAGAGCCGATTAGCATTTTTTTAACCGGCTTTTTTTGCCTATATGGCCCTGCCCGTCGGCCCGAGGATGGCCGCTGCCCCTCAAGCCTGATAAAATCGCGCGCCTTCGCAGACCGTCAACGGCTGGGCCTTTTACCAAAAGCGCCTGCCCGCTCGGTCGTTACCCCTGAATCCCCCCTAAAGGCCTGGATCATGAGCAAGCAACCCTCCCTGAGCTACAAGGACGCCGGTGTAGACATCGACGCCGGTGAAGCATTGGTCGAACGCATCAAGAGCGTCGCCAAGCGCACTGCGCGCCCCGAAGTCATGGGCGGCCTGGGCGGTTTTGGCGCCCTCTGCGAAATCCCGGCCGGCTACAAGCAGCCTGTACTGGTTTCCGGTACCGACGGCGTGGGCACCAAGCTGCGCCTGGCACTGAACCTGAACAAGCACGACACCATTGGCATCGACCTGGTTGCCATGTGCGTCAATGACCTGGTGGTGTGCGGCGCAGAGCCCTTGTTCTTCCTGGACTACTACGCCACCGGCAAACTGAACGTGGACACCGCTGCACAAGTGGTTACCGGCATCGGCGCCGGCTGCGAACTGTCGGGTTGCTCCCTGGTCGGCGGCGAAACCGCTGAAATGCCAGGCATGTACGAAGGCGAAGACTACGACCTGGCCGGCTTCTGCGTCGGCGTCGTGGAAAAAGCCGAAATCATCGACGGCTCCAAGGTTGCCGCCGGTGACGCCCTGCTGGCCCTGCCCTCTTCCGGTCCGCACTCCAACGGTTACTCGCTGATCCGCAAGATCATCGAAGTGTCCGGCGCCGAGATCGAGAACACTCAGCTCGACGGTAAGCCGCTCACCGACCTGCTGATGGCCCCGACCCGCATCTACGTCAAGCCATTGCTCAAGCTGATCAAGGACACTGGCGCGGTCAAAGCCATGGCCCACATCACCGGCGGCGGCCTGCTGGACAACATCCCGCGCGTCCTGCCAAAAGGCGCCCAGGCGATCGTCGACGTGGCCAGCTGGCAGCGTCCTGCGGTATTCGACTGGCTGCAAGAGAAAGGCAACGTCGACGAAACCGAAATGCACCGCGTACTGAACTGCGGCGTGGGCATGGTCATCTGCGTGGCTCAAGAGCACGTTGAAACCGCGCTGAATGTACTGCGTGAAGCCGGCGAGCAGCCTTGGGTCATCGGCCAGATCGCTACCGCCCCTGAAGGCGCGGCCCAGGTTGAACTGAAGAACCTCAAGGCTCACTGATGCCTCAGACCTGTGATGTCGTGGTGCTGCTTTCCGGCACCGGCAGTAACTTGCAGGCCTTGATCGACAGCACGCGCACCGGCGACAGCCCGGTGCGCATCGCTGCGGTGATCTCCAACCGCAGCGATGCCTACGGCCTGCAACGCGCCAGGGACGCGGGTATCGACACCCGCGCCTTGGATCACAAGGCTTTCGAAGGCCGCGAGGCCTTCGACAGCGCCTTGATCGAACTGATCGACGCCTTCAACCCCAAACTCGTGGTACTTGCCGGCTTCATGCGCATCCTCAGCGCTGATTTCGTGCGGCATTACGAAGGGCGCCTGCTCAATATCCACCCGTCCCTGCTGCCCAAATACAAGGGCATGCACACGCACCAGCGTGCGCTCGACGCCGGCGACAGCGAGCACGGCTGCAGCGTGCACTTTGTCACCGAGGAACTCGATGGCGGGCCTCTGGTCGTACAGGCAGTGGTTCCGGTAGAGTCTGACGACTCGGCGCAGACACTTGCGCAACGGGTTCATACCCAGGAACACAGGATTTACCCGCTGGCCGTTCGCTGGTTTGCCGAGGGACGGTTGATTCTTGGTGACCAGGGTGCATTATTGGACGGTCAGTTACTCGCGGCCAGCGGCCACTTGATTCGAACCTAGGAGATTTTATGCGTCGCGCCTTGCTCTTCGCTTTTGCTCTGTTTGCCTTGCCTGCCGTGCAAGCAGCAGATTTACATCCATTCTCCGCCAGCTATACCGCCGACTGGAAACAGTTGCCCATGAGTGGCTCGGCAGAACGCAGCCTGACCAAGAACAGCGACGGCACCTGGACCTTGAACTTCAAGGCTTCGATGATGATCGCCAGCCTGACCGAAACCAGTGTGATCCTGTTTGACAAGGACACCCTGCAACCGAAGAGCTACACCTTCGAGCGCGGCGGTCTGGGCAAGGCAAAGAAGATCAACCTGGACTTCGATCAAACCGCCAAGAAAGTCACCGGTTTTGAGAACAAAGACCCAGTCAACGTGCCCCTGCAAAGCAGCATGCTCGACAAGTCGACCTACCAGTTGGCCCTGCAGCGCGATGTGGCTGCCGGCAAGAAGAGCATGAGCTACAACGTGGTGGAAGGCACTGACGTCGACACCTACGACTTCCGCGTGATCGGCCCGGAAAAGGTCCAGACCAAGGTGGGATCCATCGACGCGATCAAGGTAGAGCGCGTGCGTGACCCGACTCAGAGCAAGCGCATCACCCAGATGTGGTTTGCCAAGGACCAGGGCGGCATTCTGGTTGCCCTGCGTCAGGTGGAAACCGACGGTAAGGAATACAACATCATGCTGCAGGACGGCACCGTTGACGGTAAGGCTGTCAAAGGTAGCTGATGCGCTGGTGAATCAAAAAAGAGCCTCGCGGAATGCGGGGCTTTTTTTCGTCTGCTCGTTTTGTTTTGAAGCTTCTCGCGCTATCGCAGGCAAGCCAGCTTCCACATTTGGAATGCTTTTCAAAAGGTGGGAGCTGGCTTGCCTGCGATAGCGGCGGCTCAATCAATAGAGGCTGAAGCCTTACGCCAACATGAAACTTTTGTCATAAAACTCAGCACCCTGCGACGCAATGTCACGGTTTTCGCGGCCTGCAGCACTGTTGCGTTTTCCGCAATGAATTGTTGCACGAAAAGTCGGTTTACTTAGCAAGCTAACAAATCATATAACAAAGGCCTGCGACGACTTGCCGCAGATCCACCAGAGATTGGAGCAAGCAGATGACTGTAAAAGTAACTGAACGCGACGACGAACATATGTCCCACGAAGCACTGGGCCATGGGATTCACATCTGGGATGTACACCAACAAGACCTGTTGGTCGGCATGTTTCACAACGAGAGCGACGCTCATAATTATAAAAACGAGCTCGAAGCCCTTGAGATGAGACGCCAGGCGCAAGGCTCCTGAGACTCTGAAATTGTGCAGAGGCCGGGCCCACGCAGCTGGGCCCCTGCAAAAACAAACCCCGCCTTTTGAGCGGGGTTTGTGTTTTTCGCACTGCTACGCAGCGCAGGGCAAGCGTACTCACCCTCCTTCAGGCCTACAGCTTTACCACATCAGATCATCCGGGATCTGGTAGGCCGCGTACGGATCATCCTCATCCGGCACCTGGCTTTCCGTCAGGATATTGAGCTGCACGATACGCTCTGGTGCGCGCTCCTGGATCTTCAGTGCTGCCTCGCGCGGGATCACCTCGTAGCTGCCGCCGTGGTGCACGATGGCCAGGGAGCCGTTGCTCAGCTTGTTGCGCATCAACGTGTTGACCGACAGGCGCTTGACCTTCTTGTCATCCACGAAGTTGTAGTAGTCCTCGGTGGTCAGCTTGGGCAGGCGCGAGGTCTCGATCAGTTGCTTGACCTGGGCGGTGCGGGCCTTGGCTTCGGCTTTTTCCTGCTGTTGGCGGTTCAGTTCCTGGTCGCGTTTGACCTTCTCGGCCTGCGCTTCGGCCGCCAGGCGGGCCTGGGTGTCATCCGCCTCGATCTGGCCTTTGTGGACCAGGCGCTGCTGCTTCTGTTTCTCTTTGCCGACCTGCTTGGCCTGCTTTTGGTTGACCAGACCTGCTTTGAGCAACTGGTCGCGAAGGGAAAGGCTCATGGTGCTTACTCACTTAGGCAACTGCTCAACCGCAGCTGGACACATTCTTTTCCTGACGTTTGGCTTCGCCCCACAGGGCGTCCATCGTTTCGAGGGTGCAATCTTCTATGGATTGGTGCGTATCGCGCAATGCCTGTTCGATAAATCGGAAGCGACGTTCGAACTTGGCATTGGCGCCACGCAGCGCGGTTTCCGGGTCGACCTTGAGATGACGGGCCAGGTTGACTGCCGCGAACAGCAGGTCGCCGACCTCATCGGCAATGGCCACCGAATCGTTGTCGGCCATGGCTTCGAGCACTTCATCCAGTTCTTCGCGCACGTTGTCCACCACCGGCAAGGCGCAGGGCCAATCGAAGCCGACCTGGCTGGCACGCTTCTGTAATTTGGCGGCGCGGGACAGGGACGGCAGCGCCGTGGGCACATCGTCCAGCAAGGAAAGCTGCTCCGGCGCGTCGGACTTTTCCGACCGTTCCTCGGCTTTGATCTGCTCCCAGCGCTCCTTCACCTGTTCTTCACTCAACTGCGGGATATCCAGCGGTGCATACAGATCACCGGTTGGAAACACATGGGGATGGCGACGGATCAGCTTGCGCGTAATGCTGTCGATCACCCCGGCAAATTCGAAGCGCCCTTCTTCCCGCGCCAGTTGGCTGTAATACACCACTTGGAACAACAGGTCGCCCAACTCGCCTTGCAGGTGATCGAAGTCACCGCGCTCGATGGCGTCGGCGACTTCGTAGGCTTCTTCCAACGTGTGCGGGACGATGGTGGCGTAGGTTTGCTTGATGTCCCACGGGCACCCGTACTTCGGGTCGCGCAGGCGGCTCATCAGGTGCAGCAGGTCATCCAGTGAATACATCATTCTACTTCCGATCAGGTATGAACACCGCCGATCAACGGTGGGAGGGGCTTGCCCCCGATTGCGGTGCGTCAACCAAGAATCTGGTACCTGACACTCCGCTTTCGGGGGCAAGCCCCCTCCCACCGTTCAGACTGTGTTCATCCAGATGTTCATGGGGTACGGTTGCGGCGTGTCTCGATGATGTTCGGCAACTGGGAGATCCGCCCCAGCAACCGTCCCAACGCGTCCAGCCCCGGAATCTCGATGGTCAGGGACATCAACGCAGTGTTGTCCTCTTTGTTCGAGCGGGTGTTGACCGCCAGCACGTTGATCCGCTCGTTGAGCAGCACTTGCGACACATCCCGCAGCAAACCGGAACGGTCATAGGCGCGAATGATGATATCCACCGGGTAGGTGAGCACCGGCACCGGGCCCCAGCTCACCTGGATGATCCGCTCCGGTTCACGCCCGCCCAATTGCAGCACCGAGGCGCAGTCCTGGCGGTGAATGCTCACGCCGCGGCCCTGGGTGATGTAACCGACAATGGCGTCGCCCGGCAGCGGCTGGCAGCAGCCGGCGATTTGCGTCATCAGGTTGCCCACGCCCTGGATCTGGATATCGCCGCGCTTGCCAGGCTTGTAGCCGGTGGCCTTGCGTGGAATCAGTTCCAACTGTTCGCTGCCACGTTCCGGCTCGACCAGTTGCTGGGCCAGGTTGACCAATTGCGCCAGGCGCAAATCGCCAGCGCCGAGGGCGGCGAACATGTCTTCGGCGATCTTCATGTTGGCTTTCTCGGCCAACTTGTCGAAGTCCACCTGAGGCAGGCCGAGACGCCCCAATTCGCGTTCAAGCAAGGTTTTGCCGGCGGCGACGTTCTGGTCGCGCGCCTGCAATTTGAACCAGTGGACGATCTTCGCCCGCGCCCGCGACGTGGTGATGTAGCCCAGGTTCGGGTTCAGCCAGTCGCGGCTCGGCGTACCGTGCTTGCTGGTAATGATTTCGACCTGTTCACCGGTCTGCAGGCTGTAGTTGAGCGGCACGATGCGCCCGTTGATCTTGGCACCCCGGCAGTTGTGACCGATCTCGGTGTGAACGCGGTAGGCGAAGTCCAGCGGCGTCGCGCCCTTCGGTAAGTCGATGGCATGGCCGTCAGGGGTGAAGATGTAGACCCGATCAGGCTCGATATCCACGCGCAGCTGTTCGGCCAGGCCACCAATGTCGCCCAGTTCTTCGTGCCATTCCAGCACTTGACGCAGCCAGGAGATTTTCTCCTCGTACTGGTTGGACCCGGCCTTGACGTCGGTGCCCTTGTAGCGCCAGTGCGCGCACACACCCAACTCCGCCTCTTCGTGCATGGCGTGGGTGCGGATCTGCACTTCCAGCACCTTGCCCTCGGGGCCGATCACCGCGGTGTGCAGCGAGCGATAGCCGTTTTCCTTGGGGTTGGCGATGTAGTCGTCAAACTCCTTGGGAATATGCCGCCACAAGGTGTGGACGATACCCAGCGCGGTGTAGCAGTCGCGCATTTCCGGCACCAGCACGCGCACGGCGCGCACATCGTAGATCTGGCTGAACGCCAGGCCCTTGCGCTGCATTTTGCGCCAGATGGAATAGATGTGCTTGGCACGGCCGCTGATGTCGGCTTCGACACCGGTGGCCTGCAGCTCGGAGCGCAACTGGTTCATCACGTCGGTGATGAAGCGCTCACGGTCGAGCCGCCGTTCGTGCAGCAGCGTGGCGATCTGCTTGTATTGATCGGGTTCAAGGTAGCGGAAGGACAAGTCCTCCAGCTCCCACTTGATATGGCCGATACCCAGACGATGCGCCAGCGGTGCATAGATGTCGAAGACTTCGCGGGCAACGCGGTTGCGCTTCTCGTCGTCGGCGGTTTTCACCGCACGGATTGCGCAGGTACGCTCAGCCAGCTTGATCAGGGCGACGCGGACGTCGTCGACCATCGCCACCAGCATCTTGCGCAGGTTCTCGACCTGGCCCTGAGTGCCCAGCACCATGGACTGACGCGGGCTGAGGCTGGCGCTGATCGCAGCCATGCGCAGCACGCCGTCGATCAGCTTGGCCACCACGGAGCCGAAACGCTGGCCCACGGTCGCCAACTGAATATGCCCTTCCCGCACGCCGCGATACAGCACGGCGGCGATCAGTGAATCCTGGTCCAGCTTGAGATCGGCGAGGATCTCGGCGATTTCCAACCCGGTGCGAAAGCTTGAAGTGCCTTCGGCCCAGAGGTTCTTGGAAGCATTGTCTTGCTGCTCAGACTCGCGAGCGAACTCGCAGGCTGCTTTCAAGGCTTCACGGTCCAGTGCCGGGTCGACACTGATGGCATGATCCAGCCATGCCTCGAGATTGATACTGCCGTCGGTGTTGATCGGCTGGTGTGCTCTCACCTGTACCATCTTGCTTACCTTCCCTACGACGCACCTTCGATGCGCCAGAATTCATCGCCGACCTTCTACTGCTCCCTGGCAGATCACAGGCCCTGGAGACGACAGGCCGGTCGGATTAAACGGGCATCCTAGCCCGCTTCAAATAACGCCATGGCCTCGACATGCGCGGTTTGCGGAAACATGTCGAGGATCCCGGCACGTTTTAGCCGGTAGCCTTGCTTGACCAACTCAACCGTGTCCCGCGCCAGCGTGGCCGGATTGCAGGACACATACACCAGACGCTTGGCTCCCAGGGTCGCGAGCTTGCGCACAACCTCCAGGGCACCATCACGGGGTGGGTCCAAGAGTACCGCAGAAAAGCCTTGTTTGGCCCATTCCGCGTCAGTCAAAGGCTGGGACAAATCAGCCTGAAAAAACTGCACATTATGCAAATCGTTGCTGACGGCGTTGACGGCCGCCCGCTCCACCATGGTCTGCACCCCCTCCACCGCCACCACTTCACGCACCTGGCGCGCCAGTGGCAGGGCGAAGTTGCCCAGGCCGCAAAACAGGTCCAGCACCCGTTCATCGGGTTGTGGCGCCAGCCATTCCAAGGCCTGGGCAACCATCGCTTCATTGACCCCGGCATTGACCTGGACAAAATCTCCGGGCCGGTAAGCCAGCTCCAGATCCCAGTGACTCAGGCGAAACCCGAGCACCGAATCGGCCTCAACCGGTTCCGGCTGGCCCTCGCCATGCAGCCACAATTGGGCTTCATGGAAGGCGCAGAATTCTTTCAGCACCTGCAGGTCCGCTTCCGACAGCTGCGCCATATGGCGCAGCAACACGGCGACGGACGTACCACTGAACAACTCCACATGCCCCAGCGCCTGAGGTTTGCTCAAGCGACGCAGCATGTTGGGCAGGCGCTGCATGATCGGCTGCAAGGCCTGTACCAGCACCGGGCATTCGTCGATGGCGACGATGTCCTGACTAGCCACCGCGCGGAAACCCACTTCCAGCTGTTTCGTCTTGGCGTCCCAGCGCACGGCCACGCGGGCGCGGCGACGGTAACCGAATTCCGGCCCGCTCAACGGCGCGGCCCACTCCTGCGGTTCGACACCCGCCACGCGGGACAGTTGCTCGGCAAGCATGCGCTGTTTCAGGGCAAGTTGTTCGCCGTGGGGCAAGTGCTGCACGCTGCAACCGCCGCAGCGCCCGAAATGCGCGCACGGTGCCGGACGGCGTAATTCGCTGGCACTGAACACCCGCTCGGTGCGCGCCTCGACGATCTTGCCATGGGTGCCCAGCACCCGTGCTTCGACTTCTTCGCCCGCCAGCGCGCCGTTCACGAACCAGGTGCGACCTTCAAAGAACACGATGCCTCGGCCGTCGTTGGCCAGGCGCTCGATGGTCAGGCGCTGTTTCTTGCCCACAGGGATCTGCGGAGCGCGGCTGCCGCCCGTCGGTTGGAAGCGCAGGCCTCTCTCGTGCTTGGCCATCAGTTAGGTTCGTCGAAGATGCCGGTCGACAGGTAACGGTCGCCTCGGTCACAGATGATCGCGACGATCACCGCGTTTTCCACCTCTTTGGACAAGCGCAACATACCCGCCACCGCGCCACCGGAAGACACGCCGCAGAAGATGCCTTCTTCACGGGCCAGGCGGCGGGTGGTGTCTTCGGCCTCGCGCTGCGCCATATCAATGATGCGGTCGACGCGGCTCGAGTTGTAGATCTTCGGCAGATACTCTTCGGGCCAACGACGGATACCTGGGATGGCCGAGCCTTCCATCGGTTGCAGGCCGACGATCTGGATGGCCGGGTTCTGCTCCTTGAGGTAGCGCGAGTTGCCCATGATGGTGCCGGTGGTGCCCATGGAGCTGACGAAATGAGTGATGGTGCCCTGGGTCTGGCGCCAAATTTCCGGGCCGGTGCTGGTGTAGTGCGCCTCGGGGTTGTCACCGTTGGCGAACTGGTCCAGCACCAGGCCGCGGCCTTCGGCAGCCATGCGTTCAGCCAGATCGCGCGCACCTTCCATGCCGTCTTCCTGGGTGACCAGGATCAGTTGGGCACCGTAGGCGGTCATCGCCGCTTTGCGTTCGGCGCTGCCGTTGTCGGGCATGATCAGGATCATCTTGTAACCCTTGATCGCGGCGGCCATGGCCAGGGCGATGCCGGTGTTACCCGAGGTGGCTTCGATCAAGGTGTCGCCGGGTTTGATCTGCCCGCGCAGCTCCGCACGGGTGATCATCGACAGCGCCGGGCGGTCCTTCACTGAACCGGCCGGGTTGTTCCCTTCGAGCTTGAGCAGCAGGGTGTTGCTGGTGTCTCCCGCCATGCGTTGCAAGCGGACCAGGGGCGTGTTGCCGACGCAATCGGCGATTGTAGGGTACTGCAAGGTCATGGCGTATTCGCAATCCAGACTGCGGGGGCGAACATCATACCGGGAAAGGCCGGCGGGCCATATCACGCAAAGTGTGGTGCCTATTCCTTAAAGGCATAAGTATTGGCTCAGGCAATTACAAATTCCGTCCACTCCTGAAGGGTCAACACGCGGACCAGATCGGCCTTGGCTTGGCGCATCTGTACAGCAAGGCTTTCGAGCGCGTGTTTGTAGGCTCCCTCGTTTATGTCGCCATTCGTGACTTTGTCGGTGGCCCGTTCCAGCTCACGCTGGTAGTGCGCCAGCGCAGCCTCAAATCGTTGCGGGTACTTGCGCTCCAGGAACTCGACCCAGTACTCCTCGTTTTCAAGCCGACTGGGCCAATTCAGATTCAACTCCTCATTTTTGATCCGTTGGAGTATTCGGATCACCGAAGGCGCATCCGGCACCGCAGTGGCGGCGTCGAACCGACCCGGCAATGCAAGAGGCAAGTCCAGACTCGACGCCAATGCGATTCGATAGGCCAGGAAACGCACGCAGGCTTCCTGCGCAGACTGCTGCGGAAACGCCCTCAACAGGTGGTGGTCGATGGCGCCCAGCCGGCGAAGGGCTCGGTAATAATTCACAAAATCCGGGCCTGCGGCATCCACGTTTCCGGCGAGCATCTGTACCGGCAACATAGCCAGTTCGATCTCATTGAGGCACAACAGCCACCCGTCGATCCCCCCGCTCATGTACCGCAAAGGTGTCTGGAAAAGGATTTGTTGCAGGCGCCCGTTGTGATTGGCCCCGTCAATCAACTGCCAGACGCGCCGCGTAATGTCCTGGCGCAAGGCGTGATGCTCCGGGGCAATCAACGGCGGATAGGAAGACACGTTCCACAGCAGGTTAAAGAAACCGTCCGCCATTTGCGCTCCGGCCAACAGCGCCCATTCAGCCCGCCGTTGTGGCACTTCATTCAGCGGCACCGGCAATAGCCAGCGTTCAACCGAGGGCAACGGAAATGCCCCGTCGTGCCACAGGCCAAAATCGATCGTTTGATAACCCGGCCGTCTCCGGTATTGGCTGAGCAGCCGCAAGGTCGCCTGGGAAAGCGCGTTACCGTGAAGGTTCATGGCGCGGTACACGGTTTCATTGAGGTGAAGATCAGAGTGGGTCAACACCTTGAAACGATTGTCTCGCAGATCCAACGTGCGAAGTCTTGGCAGCATCACCACCCACAGAGGCAAAAGATCGAGTTGAGTATTCCTGAGCTTGAGGACCTCCAGCGCAGTCAGCGCATACACGTTCAAGCGCTTCCCTCTGCCCAGGGGATTGTTGGACAGATTCAACTTGGTCAAGCGCGTCAGGCCCTGCAACCGTCTGATATCCGCTGATTCAGGCTGAATGCGATTGTTCGCCAGGCTGAGTTGTTTCAAGTGTTGAAGCGCAGACAAGCCCTGAGGCACATGGTCCAAGCGGTTGCCGTCGAGAAACAGCGTCCGCAGCGCCGGGAAGCGCCCGAGGAACTTCATCGGCAGCGCTTGTAACTGATTGTTCCGCAGGCTCAGTTGCATGACATGACCGAAATGCGCCGTCACCTGTGGCAAGTCTTCCAGGGCCAGGTCATCCAGATAGAGCTCAAACATCACCCCGCGCGGGGAGTCCTCTTTGCTCCAGCAACGTCGAATTCGCGCGGAGGCCTCGACTTGTGCCTTGAGTTGCTCGGGTTTCCCCAGCAAGCACCAGCGTTCAAGGCTGTCATTCAAGGCGTCGCGTTCTCGGAACAGGGTGTTGATCGCGTCCTCACGCTCCTGAACGGAGTCACTCAGATTCTCAAGGATCTCAAACGCCTGTTCATCGGTTTTCGTCGGAAATAACTGCCGCAACCGTGCGACTTGGTCACGGTCCACTGCCCCCAGCTCATTGCCGCCACTCAACGGATAACCAATCCGCCCATCCGCCACGCGACGCGGCGGGTTGTACCAAGGGCGACGCCCTATTTCGAGCAGGGTTTCGGCAAACTCCCAGTGACGCTCCAAGCGATAACCGATCTCCTGGGTCAACTCTTCAACGCCCCCCGCATGGGTATATCCAACGGCCTGGCGCTCAGGGGGAGGCAACGCGTCGAGTAAGACCGTGAGAAAATCGCCCGGGTTTCCGAGCGGTTGCAACGTGCCGTTCGATTGGGGAGCAAAGGCCTGATAGCGGCCATCAAGCGCCTCCAGCACCCGCTTTGGCCGCCCTTCAGCAGGGCCGACACGGTCAATGAGCCGCCCGCGCTCACGTACTTCAACCCGTGTTTGAACAGACCAGCCGTCCATCTCGGCGACGGTATGAAGGATCAGCTTTGAGCTGTCCGCACTTGCCGCACCTCCCAGGTGCACCCCCTCCATCGCCCTGGTCTTGCGCAGGTACTCTATCCACCAGCGGATGGCTTTGGTTTTGGTCAACGGGACACGGCCGGCCTCCAGGCTTCGACGCTCAACCGGGGTGAGATTGCGCACCAGGTCTTCGGCGATTTGCGCTGTCAAACTGGGAAAATCACGCTGCAGCACCTGTGCCAGGGGCTCCGAAGACAACGCGCTTTTATGAAGCAACGCCTTGAAAAAAAGCCGCGCCATACCTGGCTTGTCCTGCGCAACAAAGGTTTCGAGCCGCCTGACCTGATCAACGCGGCTCAAGCCCGCACTGCCCACCAACACATCGGCGCTTTCAGGCCCTATTTCACCCAGTAACTCGTCAAAAAAATCCCACCCCGTCTCCACGCCCGCCTTGACCCGTCGATGCAACGTGAATCGTTCGATGGTCTCCATCAAGATCGCAGGTGGGCGCTCGTTACGCAGGTGCACGCGACGCAGCATCGCCGGGGTCACGCCGCTGACCTGTTGAATCTGGTTGATGGCATCCGGCGACCATGCTCCAACGGCGGGCCCGAGGCGATAAAACGGTTTGTGGCCATCCCAGGTCAGCGGCGTTTCCCATTCATGGCGCCAGGCACCTGCGCCGTTATGCGTCAACACCGGGGCGTAAGCATCGTGCAATGTGGGGTGTGGAATGCGCCATGGCAGGGTCGGGCCAGCCTGGGAGACGTTGAAACACAAGCCGTCCATATACAGAAAGCAGTCCGCGCCCTGGCGAAAGAGACCGAGTGCGTCAGGGGTCAGGCCCATGGTATCCGCAGCACTGGAATACTGCGCGATGTCGCGCTGGTGAGGGTAAAACTGCCCCTCGACCGTACGATGGTCGAGCATGGCGCGGGCAATCCGGTGACGGAAATCGGTGACCGCCTGGGGGCCTTCAAGCCCGAGCCGGACGCGTTCGTTATGGGTTAACTGGTTCAGGATGGCCTGGTAAAAACCGTCGGGAGTACCGAGCCTCGCGCCCGCAAGGGAGGTGCGATGATCAAACGGCGCAAAGCGCCCCCGGCCATGGTCCAGCACCACCACAGTCCGGTCTTTGGCACCTTTCGACATATAGTGCACCGGCTGATCGGCGCGACTGATGACCAAGGCTTGGCCAGTGACGCTTTTTAATACTGCGCCGGCAAATTCGCCTGCCCAGCGCAGGGTCTGCGCGTCGTACCGGCGCCCATGGAAAATCCCGTCGATCATCGCCTCTCGGCGGGCTGCCCGCCGTGCACTGCGCAAGGCGGTATAGAGCGCCTCGGGTTGCAGTTTTGACGCCAACAGTTGGGTCTGCTGGTGGGAAGAAAGAGGCTGCTGATCCAGCACCTCCAACAAGCGGGGCAGACTGACTTCGGGGTGCAACGCCCGTAGGGTACTGATGACCGCGGGTTCGGGCTGATCAGACCCCACGCGCTCAGGCAACAGGTTCTTGATCGCCGTCGGCGCGCCAGAGGCCGTTGCGCGATCGGCCTGGGCAAAGCGTGTAAGTGCCTCGAACAGCTCAAGCCTCACGGTGCGGGCCCGCAGCGCCAACTGCTGGCGCAACGGCGGTTCTCCGGCCGAAAACACGGCAGGCAACAAGTCCACCACAGCCTGGAGAAAATTCGCAGTAAAACGACGCGGGGATGAGTAGGCGAATTGGAAGTTCTCCTGACGGGTCACCGTGACCACCCGAGAAGCGGGACGGCCCGCCTGCTGCGTGTAACGTCGCAACTCCAGGCCCTGCGGGTTCTCGACGCTCAAGGCAGTATCAACCGGCCATTGCGCCAATTGAGTGACCAACGGCCCCAGCACTTCGAACGCCTGAGTCGGCGGTGGATGACTGGGTGGCGACGGGCTTGACGCCCAATCGATCAGACGATCGACATTAAAGCGCTGCGAAGCCTCCACCAGGGAAGCCGACGGTCGCTCGCCCTCCCAGACCTTGTCGAGGAGTTGTCGAGGCGTATTGCTCGCCTCAAGCACTGCGTTCAACGACTTGACCGGCGCCTGCGAGGCGCCGAGCATTCTCTCCAACAGCGCGGTATCGACCCGCTCACCGGCAACGCTGCCTGGTGGGGACAACTGGCGGTACAGCGCTTGGTGGCGACGCATCACGCTGCGTGCCAGGCGAGTATGCAAGCGGCTGCTGATCAGCAAATCAGCCAGGTCGACCAAGGTTTGGAGCAACTCAACCGAGTCACCCTGCACTGCCATGGCTCCCCCCTCGATCAAGGACTGCGTGAGGACGGCAAACATCGCAACGGCCCTGAGCCGTCCCAGGCCTTTGAGTGGGCCCGGCGCCGGAATCAGCAACAGATCAAGCGTCTCGCCGAGCACCGTTTGAAAAACACGGCTGATCGTCACCATCCAGCCGGGTGTTTCGGCTGCCAGTTCCTGCAGGTTGGTGCGACAACGTGCGGTGTAAAAATCATGCAAGCAGACCATTGGGGTCTTTTCGACCGACTGTCGGACGTATCCGACGCGCTTCACAAGCGTGGTCTTCGGCAACCACTCAACGAGGTCATAAAGCACTTCGGCCTGCGGGGAAAGCTGCTCGGGGCGAGGCTGAGATGTCGCTATCTGCTTGAGCCGGACACTGTCACGCAAGGTCATCAACGGGTACAGCCACGACACGTCACCGTTGCCATAGGAGGCCTGAAAGGCCATGTAAAACTCCGTGCATGCTTCCCGGTGGCTGTCGTAGTGAAGCAGGGCCCCCGACGGTCGATGGGGGAAATAGCTGAAGGCACCTTTGCAGCCGCTCACTGAAAAGACGATATGAGGAATCTTCACACTGTCTCCAGGCGGTGACCCTACATACTGGCCCGTCAAGCCAATGTGTTGAGGGACCCAGCTGATGTTGTCGATACCGTGGGGGATAAACAGATGCATTTCTTCAATCTGGCCCCAACGCACTTCACCGACGAGCGCACGCTTCAACTGGTGGTATTTGGCTTTGTCCACGCGGCTGGTCGCGCGGTCCTTGAGGGCATTGATCAACGCGAACTCAAATTCGGCGCTTGCCTGCCTCATGATTGCATCGCCCAGGGAGGAGGACGCGCGCAATGCCTGGGCAAGAGACGTTCTGAGTGTCTCGCCAATATTGAGCTTGCGTACCAAGGCAATGAATGCTGCCGCACTGGCATTGATGGACGAGTCCATATAGCTGGCGTCCGCTATCCCCGTATTCCCAGGAAAACTCCAGCCGGTCACGCCGTCGTAATTCATGCATGCCGCTTCCCATAAGGTCAGGCTGGCAACCTTCACCTGATCACCCTGGGCCTCACGACGAACGCGGCGAGCAGGCGCCAGGTAGCGGGTGTAAATCCTTGCGGTTTTCGGGTCTACGTCTGAACCCGTCAGTGTTTTTAAAGCATCGCGCAGGGACGCCAGGGACTGCTGTTCAAAACGCTCGATAAGCCGGGGGACACCGTCTTCAACGGCTTTTCGGGCCTGAACCCAAGCCTTTTGCAGGCGTACATATTCACGTTTTTCTTCATCGTCGAGCCCGTCAAGAAACCCGTCGAATTTGCTTCGCACAGCGTCCAGGGCTTGCAGTGAAGACCATTCGTTCCTGGTCAGAAACGGTCCCGAAGCCGTTTGTTCGGCCATGAAGGCAGCCAATGAGGGTGTATGGGCAACAGGCTCAGCCATTTTTCTATCCTTGAAAAATGACCAGCCTACTCAGTTGCCGCGCGCGCGTTGGATAGCTATGTAATACGCAGGCTCATGTGTGGTTCTTCTGGTACACGGCCTGCCCCATGGCCGCAATTTGCCCATCGATCAACGCGTTGAAGGGTTGCAGTAACGGTTCGAACGAGGTGGGGGCTTCCAATACCTGTAACGCCTGCACAATCGCTTCCACTGTCGACAGCGCACCCGGTCCGGGCGCCTTGCGCAATCGATAGCGGGACGCGGCGCCTTCGGCCAATGCCACTCGGGGTAATGCCGCCAGCAAGGGGTTGAGGTGCAGCAGTTTGCGCGCCTTGCGCCACGTGCCATCGGGGACCACCAGTAGCAATGGCTGACTGCCGGGCGCGTAGGCCTGCAGTGGTTGGGCATCCTCAGCCGGAAACAACAGTCGCGCCTGATAACCGGGAGGGTTCAACAGGGTCGGTAGATCCTCAAATATCTCCCCCACCACCAATTGCGCATTGCTCAACCCCAACGCCGCCAACCGTGCAGTATTCAACGCATGGTTGACCTCGCTCGGGTGCTGCAACAGCAACACACGGGTGCGGCTGTCGAGGCTGGGGATCAGCGCGCACAGGCAGTGGGTGGCAGGCCTGAGGCAACGTGAACATTGGGGTCTGGACATGGTTTTATCAGGCCTGGTTGAGCTGAGTCTTGAGCAAGTCGCGAAAGGTCTGGATCAGCGGCTCACGGCTGCGGCCACGCCGCATGATCATCGAGAACGGTGCCTGATAGCCAAAGGTCGCCGGCAGCAATACGCGCAGGTCGCCCTTGTCGGCCCAGGCCTGGGCGTAGTGTTCCGGCAAGTAACCGATATAGGCACCGGACAGCACGAGGATCAGTTGTGCCTCCATACTTTCCACGGTGGCGGCGCTGTGTTTGAAGCCGTGGCGCGCCAGTTCAGCCTGGCTCCAGTAGCCGCGACCGACCATGCGTTGCTGGGTGATCACTTGTTCGGGGATGCGTCGCTCGTTGAACAGCGGGTGCCGGGTGCTGCAATACAGCCAGTGTTGTTCGCGGTACAGCGGCATGTAGATCAGCCCGCTCATCCGGTTGGAAAAGGCACCGATGGCCAGGTCCAGGCGATTGTCCTGCACACCGAGTTGCAGTTCGTAGGGGCTCATCACCGACAGATGCAGGTGTACCGCCGGGTGTTCCAGGCTGTAGGCGCCGATCACTTCGGCGAACGGCAAGGCCTTGTCGCTGACGGTGGAATCAAGCACGCCCAGTTTGAGGGTACCGCGCAGCTCGCCTTTGAGCGCGGCGGCGTATTGCTCGAAGCCTTCAAGCTCGCCCAATAAGCGCAGGGTTTCCTGATGGAACAACTCCCCCTTGCTGGTGAGGCTGAACCCGCCCCGCCCACGATGGCACAGCACCAAGCCCAACGCCGATTCCAGCTGGCTCATGTACGTGCTGATGGCCGAGGTGGACAGATTGAGTTCGTGCTGGGCATTGGCGAACCCCTGGTGCCGCACAACGCTGACGAAGATGCGCAGGAGTTTCAGGTCGGGCAAGGCGCTGGCCATGGTCGGCTCCAGGTGTGGATGCCTGCAGTCTACCTGCCTGCATTAGTTTAGAAAAACCTGAACTAAGTATTTGCCCCTGCCGATTCTTTCGTATCGACACATTTCGCAGAATCGGCCCCTAACAAACAAAACAACGATGAGGCACTCCTGTGGACAAGATTTTTCACCAACCACTGGGCGGCAACGAAATGCCGCGCTTCGCCGGCATCGCCACCATGATGCGTCTTCCCCACCTGCAAACGGCCAAGGGCCTGGACGCCGCCTTTATCGGCGTGCCACTGGACATCGGCACCTCGCTGCGCGCTGGCACCCGTTTCGGGCCGCGTGAAATCCGCGCCGAATCCGTGATGATCCGTCCGTACAACATGGCCACCGGTGCCGCACCGTTCGATTCGCTGTCGGTGGCCGACATTGGCGACGTGGCGATCAACACCTTCAACCTGCTCGACGCCGTGCGCATCATCGAAGAAGCCTACGATGAGATCCTCGAACATGACGTGATCCCGCTGACGCTGGGCGGCGACCACACCATCACGCTGCCGATCCTGCGGGCGATCCACAAGAAACATGGCAAGGTCGGGCTGGTGCACATCGACGCCCACGCCGACGTCAACGACCATATGTTCGGCGAGAAAATCGCCCACGGCACCACGTTCCGCCGCGCGGTAGAAGAAGGTTTGCTCGATTGCGATCGTGTGGTGCAGATCGGCCTTCGCGCCCAGGGCTACACCGCCGAAGACTTCAACTGGAGCCGCAAACAGGGCTTCCGCGTGGTCCAGGCCGAAGAATGCTGGCACCACTCCCTCGCGCCATTGATGGCCGAAGTCCGGGAAAAAGTCGGCGGCGGCCCGGTGTACCTGAGCTTTGACATCGACGGCATCGACCCGGCCTGGGCTCCGGGCACCGGCACCCCGGAAATCGGTGGGCTGACCACCATCCAGGCCATTGAAATCATCCGTGGCTGCCAGGGACTCGACCTGATTGGTTGCGATCTGGTAGAGGTTTCCCCGCCCTATGACACCACCGGCAACACTTCGCTGCTGGGCGCCAACCTGCTGTACGAGATGCTCTGCGTGCTGCCGGGTGTGGCGCATCGCTGATGAGCACCCACGAAGTGCTGCAAGCCGCTGCCGACCTGGTGGCGGCCTTCGCCCGCAATGACCGCACCGCCTACTTCGGCGCGTTCACGGCGGATGCCAGCTTCGTGTTCTACACCCTGCCCCAGCCGCTGCTCAGTCGCGATGCCTACCAGGCGTTGTGGGATCAATGGCGTCGGGACGAGGGATTCGAGGTGCTGTCCTGCGCCTCGAGCAACGCCGTTGTCAGCCTGGAGGGCGACGTGGCGATTTTCATGCATGACGTGGCCACTGAGCTGCGCATGAACGGGGAGCAATTTTTTAGCCAGGAACGCGAGACCATTGTCTTCAAACGGCAAGGATCCCGCACAGAACAAAAACAAGGCCTGTGGCTGGCCTGTCACGAACATTTGTCCGCTATGCCGGAAGGGCTGCCGCCCCCTTAGCCAATGTGATCGGAGCAGATCATGAATAATAAAAACAACCATAAAAGTATTCGCAAGATAGAAACCAATGGGGTCGAGCAGATCCCGGACCACGAACGTACCGCCGGCCCCAAGGATCTGTTCCGACTGATCTTCGGCGGCGCCAATACCTTTGCCACCGCCGTGCTGGGTTCCTTCCCCGTGCTGTTCGGCCTGTCATTCCAGGCCGGCGTCTGGGCGATTGTGCTGGGCGTACTGGTGGGTGCGCTGATCCTGGCGCCCATGGGCCTGTTCGGGCCGATCAATGGCACCAACAACGCCGTGTCTTCCGGTGCGCACTTTGGTGTTCACGGGCGGATTGTCGGTTCATTTCTCTCGCTGCTGACGGCGATCGCCTTCTTCTCACTGTCAGTGTGGAGTTCAGGTGATGCTCTGGTGGGCGGTGCGAAACGTCTGATCGGCTTGCCGGAAACTGACCTGACCTTGGGCCTGGCTTACGGCGTGTTTGCGATCCTGGTGCTGACCGTGTGCATCTACGGCTTTCGCTTCATGCTGTGGGTCAATCGCATTGCAGTGTGGGCGGCGAGCCTGCTGTTCCTGCTGGGGATCTTCGCGTTTGCCCCCGCGTTCGACAGCCACTTCGCCGGCACTGTCGCGCTGGGCCAGACCGGCTTCTGGGCCGCCTTCATCGGCGCGGCGCTGGTGGCCATGAGCAACCCGATTTCCTTCGGTGCGTTCCTCGGCGACTGGTCGCGCTACATCCCGCGTGAAACGCCAAAAATACGCATCATGCTGGCAGTGGTTCTGGCGCAAATCGCGACCTTGATCCCGTTCCTGTTCGGCCTGGCCACCGCGACCATCGTGGCAATCAAGGCACCGGACTACATCGCGGCCAACAACTATGTCGGCGGTTTGCTGGCGGTGGCGCCGAGCTGGTTCTTCCTGCCGGTGTGCCTGATCGCAGTGATCGGCGGCATGTCCACCGGGACTACGTCGCTGTATGGCACCGGGTTGGACATGTCCAGCGTGTTTCCGCGCCTGCTGTCGCGGGTCAAGGCCACGTTGCTGATCGGGGTGATGTCGATTGCCTTCATTTTTATCGGCCGTTTCGCCGCCAACCTGGTGCAAAGCGTGTCGACCTTCGCCGTACTGATCATCACCTGCACCACGCCGTGGATGGTGATGATGATCATCGGCCTGATCGTGCGTCGCGGCTTCTATTGCCCGGATGACCTGCAAGTGTTCACCCGGGGTGAAACCGGCGGGCGCTACTGGTTCAGCCACGGCTGGAACTGGCGCGGGCTGGGGGCGTGGATTCCGAGTGCGCTGGTGGGGCTGTGCTTCGTCAACCTGCCGGGGCAGTTTGTCGGGCCATTGGGCAACCTCGCCGAAGGCATCGATATAAGCCTGCCGGTGACGTTGGGACTGGCCTCGCTGATGTACCTGACCTTGCTTCGCGTGTTCCCGGAACCGGCGGCTGTCTACGGGCCGACCGACTCCCGCAGCAAGCGCACGGATGCGCGCGTTAAACCGGCGCTGCAACAGGCCGCCTGACCCTCATAAAAAAGATAATCGGAGAACCGCCGTCATGGCTTTGGATTTATTCGTCGTACTCATCTACGCCGCTGGCATGCTCGTGCTCGGCTACTACGGCATGCGCCGTGCCAAGACCCATGAAGACTACCTGGTGGCCGGTCGCAACCTGGGCCCGTCGCTGTACATGGGCACCATGGCCGCCACGGTATTGGGCGGTGCATCCACCGTCGGCACCGTGCGCCTGGGCTATGTACATGGCATCTCCGGTTTCTGGCTGTGTGCCGCGCTGGGCGCGGGCATCATTGCGCTGAACCTGTTTTTGGCCAAGCCGCTGTTGCAGTTGAAGATCTTCACCGTGACCCAGGTGCTGGAAAAACGCTACAACCCCATGGCCCGCCAGGCCAGCGCCGTGATCATGCTGGCCTACGCCCTGATGATTGGCGTGACCTCGATCCTGGCCATCGGCACCGTGCTGCAAGTGCTGTTCGGCCTGCCATTCTGGATCTCGGTACTGCTCGGCGGCGGCGTGGTGGTGGTGTACTCGACCATCGGCGGCATGTGGTCGCTGACCCTCACCGACATCGTGCAATTCGTGATCAAGACCGTCGGCCTGATGTTCATCCTGCTGCCAATCTGCCTGTACCGCGTCGGCGGCTGGGACGAACTGGTTGCCAAGCTGCCAGCGTCGAGCTTCAGCTTCACCGCCATCGGCTGGGACACGATCATCACCTACTTCATGATCTACTTCTTCGGCATCCTGATCGGACAGGACATCTGGCAACGGGTGTTCACCGCCCGTGACGAAAAAGTCGCCAAGTACGCAGGCACTTTCGCCGGCTTCTACTGCATCCTCTACGGCCTGGCCTGTGCACTGATCGGTATGGCGGCGCATGTACTGATCCCGGACTTGGACAACGTCAACAACGCCTTTGCCGCCATCGTCAAAATGTCGCTGCCGGACGGGATCCGTGGCCTGGTGATTGCCGCAGCACTGGCCGCGATGATGTCCACCGCCAGCGCCGGCCTGCTCGCCGCCTCCACCGTACTGACCGAAGACCTGCTGCCGCGCCTGCGGGGCGGCAAACAGTCGAGCCTGGGCGTCAACCGCCTGTTCACCCTGCTGACCGGTATTGCCGTGCTGGGTATCGCACTGGTGGTGAACGATGTGATCAGTGCCCTGACCTTGGCTTACAACCTGTTGGTGGGCGGCATGTTGATCCCGTTGATCGGGGCGATTTTCTGGAAACGCGCAACCACATCCGGCGCGATTACCTCCATGACGCTGGGCTTTGTCACTGCGCTGGTGTTCATGATCAAGGATGGGCTGGATGCAAACACGCCGATCTACTACAGCCTGGCGGTGGGGTTGGTAAGTTTTGTGGTGGTGAGTTTGCTGTCGCGCCGACCAGAGAGCGTGGCGGCTAGCGCAGTTTGAGATAAAACCGGGAGTTAAAGCGGTTTCTTCAGCGGGTGCGACGTCGGATGTCGTGCCCGTTTTTTTTATTCAGCATTCCGGCTGGACGCTTCAAACAAATCACCGCACGCCTTGCAGCCAAAATACTGCTCGGTTGTCGGGCACAGGATCTCCTCTGTTACTCCCGCCAAGTACACGCCTTGCCATGATCGTTCAGCGTGCCTTCAAGGTAACAAGACGCCCAGTCGTACTCGTCATGCAGCGTGCGCCCATCGCAATTGCGTGAGCGCTTACAGGACTTACCTGCGACGTGGACGACGTTGCTCGTCATCGGTGCGAATCGGCACGGGCTGCAGCGGAGGCTCGATCAAGCCCAGTGCAACACCCAGATCATGGAGCCAGTTTTGAATTTTCTCTTTCATGGTTGCCCCCTTTGAGGGTAATGCTGGTAGGCGCAAGTTCTTTCGCCTTTTCCTACACTGATAGTAGCCCTAAGTCCTACGTAATGCTTGAACGAAACCACAACGAACTATTACCGAATTCATCAAAATCCTGACGGATCGCTCAAGCAATGGCGCGCGTGTCTTGCAGGAGCGCAGTCTTGCCGGCTTGCTGCAGGTCGATCCATGCATTGAGGTTAGCGCCGAGCATACCCTTTCGCCACATCAGCCAGGTGGTCGCAGTGGCAAAAGGCCCTTTCAGCGGATGAACGGACACG
Source organism: Pseudomonas sp. H3_E07 (assembly GCF_054668895.1). Lineage (NCBI taxonomy): Bacteria > Pseudomonadati > Pseudomonadota > Gammaproteobacteria > Pseudomonadales > Pseudomonadaceae > Pseudomonas > Pseudomonas sp. H3_E07. Next base: position 4,432,089 of record NZ_CP162795.1, on the reverse strand, counting down.
CTGTCCTTGCCTGGCAGGCTCTCAAGCATTGATTCGGACATCAACGCCACTCCGGACCCGGCGATCACGCACGCCAGCATGCCTTGATACGACTCGATCTCAATCGCCCGGCCCATGGCCACGCGCTCATGGGAAAACCAGGTTTCCAGACGGGTGCGATAGGCGCAACTGCGACGAAACGTGAAGACAGATCGTCCCGCCACATCTTGGGGACCCTGTACCGGCGGATGGTCGGCCTCGCAGATCAGCACCAGGCGCTCTTCACACAGGGCAACACCGTCCAGGGAAGCGATCGTGATGGGGCCATCCACAAATGCCGCATCCAGGCGGCCGGTAATCAGGCCTTCGAGCAATTCACCGCTGGGCGCCGATTGCACCTGAAGGTTCACCATCGGATAAGCCTTGTGGTAGCGCGCCAGCAGCTTCGGCAAATGCACCGCCGCGGTGCTGTACATGCTGCCTAAAACAAAATCGCCGGCCGGTTGGCCACCTTGCACCGCGCCGTGGGCTTCGTCGTGCAGGGCCAGCAGTCGAGTGCTGTAGTCCAGCAACACCTTGCCGGCAGGAGAAAGCTGCAAGCGCTGACGCTCACGCACAAACAACTCTACGCCGAGCTGCTCCTCCATTTGCTTGAGCCGCGTCGACAGGTTCGATGGCACCCGATGCAAGCGGTCCGCCGCGCGCGTAATGGAGCCCTCTTCCGCCACCGCCTGAAAAATGCGCAATTGACTGAACTCCATACCTTTCTCCAAAACTGAACAAGTTACTCACTATTATTCATTTTTGCAGAAAGTCAATCCGCTTTAGCCTGAGGGTATTCCTTTACCCGCAGGAACACCGACCATGTCTCCTTTAGTCCGCTTACTCGCCAGCTTTGTCGCCCTGATGATGGCGATGGGCATTGGCCGCTTTGCCCTCACCCCACAAATGCCCCATCTGCTCAGTGAAGGGCAGATCGACCTGACCGGCGCCGGCCTGATCGCCGCCGCCAACTACCTGGGCTACTTCGTCGGCGCAGTGGATTCGATCTTTGCGCGCAGCCATCATCACGTGCGCGGACGTCTCTATGGCGGGTTGTGGTTGTGTGTACTGCTGACCCTGGCGTCGTATGGGGCCCACGGGTTCTGGCCGCATCTGTTGTTGCGCTTTGGCACCGGTGTCGCGAGTGCCTGGGCCCTGGTAATGATCACCAGCCTGAGCCAGCCGCTGGCGATTGCCGCCGGGCGTCCGCGCCTGGGCGCCTTGGTCTTCGCCGGGCCGGGACTGGGGATTTTGTTGACCGGCTTGCTGGCACTCGGCTCCAACCTGATGGGGCAAAACTCGGCCACGTTGTGGCTGGTGTATGGCGGGGTGGCGCTGGTGATGTTGCTGGCCATCCTGCCCTTCCTGCCCAAACCCTCTGCCACCGGCACGCCCGTTGCCGGCCACGTCGACGCAGGCCGCAATGCCAGCATCGCGCATTTGTGCTGGATCTATGTGTTGTATGGCCTTGGCTACATCATTCCAGCGACATTCCTGTCGCAGATGGCCAGCGCGCAGTTCAAGGGCGCCTGGCAAGCCGACCTGTTCTGGCCATGCTTTGGCCTGGCCGCCGCGATCGGCGTGGTGGTGGCGACCCTGCGCCGCAAGGATCCAGACACCACTCGCCGCTGGCTGATGACCACATTGTGGCTGCAAGCGGCCGGGGTATTCGCCTGTTTGCTCGGCAACGGCTGGGGCCTGGCGCTGGGGGTGTTGCTATGCGGCGGGCCGTTCCTGGCCTGTATGCAATTGGTGATGGCACGCCTGCGGGACGTCGCGCCCCACGGCTACCAGCGCAACACCGGGATGCTGACCGCCAGTTTCGCCATCGGCCAATTGAGTGGCCCGTTGCTGGCCTCGGTCAGCAGCCACCTGAGTGGTGGGCTGCAACCGGCACTGGTGGTCGCCGGTGCCGGTTTGCTGGTGGCGGGCTCGATATTGATCAGCCGGCAACCAGCGGCGCAGGCACACGCACCTGTTCACGCCGCGTCAACACCAGGAAAAACAGCCCACCCAGGAAGCAGCCGGTAAACCAGGCGAAGTTCGCCATGCCCTGCAGCGCTGGCGTGAATGTGATCGCGACGCCCACCAGCGTCGCGGGCACCAGCGCCTTGACTGCCGTCCAATTCACCCCGCTATCGAAGTAATAACGCCCGCTCGGGCTGTCGTCAAACAGCGCATCCACGTCAATCTTCTGTTTTTTGATCAGGTAGAAATCCACCAGCAGGATGCCGAACAGTGGTCCGATGAAGGCCGCGAGAATATCCAGGGTGTAATGGATCATCAGCGGGTTATTGAACAGGTTCCACGGCGTGATGAAAATCGACGCCACGGCGGCGATCATCCCGCCCGCGCGCCAACTGATCTTGCTCGGCGCGACGTTGGCGAAGTCAAACGCCGGGGACACGAAATTGGCGACGATATTGATACCGATGGTTGCGGTGACAAAGGCAAAGGCCCCCAGCAACACCGCCATGCTGTTATCAATCCGCGAAACCGTAGCGATCGGGTCATGCAGCATTTCGCCAAACACCGGCAAGGTGCCCGAGACGATCACCACGGTCACCAGCGAAAAAGCCAGGAAATTCACCGGCAGCCCCCAGAAGTTGCCGCGTCGCACGTCTTGCATACTGCGGCAGTAGCGGCTGAAGTCGCCGAAGTTCAGGGTCGGCCCGGAGAAGTACGACACCACCAACGCCGTCGCCACAATCACTTGGCCGAATGCCTGCCAGCCCGACAGGGATTTCTCTGCCAGCGTGAAACTGATGTTCGACCAGCCCGCCTTCCACACGATCCAACCCGCCAGGGCGAACATCACCGCGTAGACCACCGGCCCGGCCCAATCGATAAAACGGCGGATGGATTCCATACCGGCCCAGAATACCGCCGCTTGCAGCAACCACAGACTGAGGAAACCAAACCAGCCAAGGTAGGACAAGCCTGCGAAATGCGGCTCTGCATACACCGCCATCTGTGGGAAGAAACGCAGCACCACGATGATCAAGGCGCTCGACGCCAGGTACGTCTGAATCCCGTACCAGGCCACGGCGATCAAGCCGCGTATCACCGCAGGAATGTTCGCACCAAATACACCAAACGACAGGCGACAGATCACGGGATAAGGCACAGCGGCTTGCTGACTCGGCTTGGCCACCAAGTTGGCGATCAACTGCACGATGCAGATACCAGCGAGCAAGGCGATCAGCACCTGCCAACTGGCCAGGCCCAGGGCGAACAGGCTGGCCGCAAACACATAACCGCCGACGCTGTGCACGTCACTCATCCAGAAGGCGAAGATGTTGTACCAGTTCCACTTTTGCGGCAGCGGGCCCAGGTCCTGGTTGTATAGGCGCGGGCTGTAGCCTTTGGGCAATTGTTCGGTCATCGCTGGGCTCCTCGAAATACGGGCCTGCGCTTCCGTTGCAGGGTGCATACGGGAGGCGGCATGGTTTGTATACGAGACAGTCAGCAGAATGCGTGCCAATTGAACCCAATCCCTCTGGAACGGCGTCCCAAAGGGGCTGATACAGGCTTAGCGATGGGTAACGCGCTCAGCAACGGTGCACAGAAATCCTGTACACAATCAGCGCTGCACTCGATGTGCACACAGATAACCCGCCGTGCAGCAAGCTGCAGTCAGGAAGGTGCCCCACGCCATGTCCATCACCGCCAACTGCGCAGACCACCCTTGCAGCGTGGCCCAATTGCTCAGGTCATAGGTGCCGTAGGCGACCAGGCCCAGCAAGGCGCCCAGGCGTGCGGCGCGTTGCCAGCTTGCGCTGGGCAAGACCACAAACACGACACAACCGAGCACATAGAGGAGATAGAAGAGTGTTGCGGGCAACAGGCGAGGCTGATCCAGCATCAGCGGCCCCAGCAGGGACTTATAGGTGGGGCCCATGAGGACACCTAACCAGAGGCCGTCCAGGATCAGGAACGCGAGCAACGTGCCGAGGTAGGCGAACAGCGTCTTTTTCGACATGGGTGCAGCCCTTTGTAGGAGCGAGCTTGCTCGCGAAAATATTCCTGGCGCATCACGGTGTCGGATGTACCTTCGCGAGCAAGGACCAGGGGTCCCCCTCGCTCCTACAGAAGAACGAAACGGGGTCAGCTTAGTTCAATGCGATCCGCGTGAATCACGATCTGGCCCTGCTTGTACAACGCACCAATGGCCTTCTTGAAGTTGCCCTTGCTCACGCCGAACAAGTTGCTGATCACTGCCGGATCACTCTTGTCGCTGACCGGCAGGCTGCCGTTGTTTTCACGCAACTTGGCAAGGATCTTCGAGTTGAGACTGGAGGCCGCTTCCTGGCCGACCGGTTGCAGGCTCAGGCTGATGTTGCTATCGGCACGGATCTCTTTGATAAAGCCCTTTTCTTCTTTACCTGGGCGCAGGAACTTGAACACTTCGTTCTTGTGAATCAGGCCCCAGTGCTTGTTGTTGATGATCGCCTTGAAGCCCATATCAGTGGCTTCGGCCACCAGCAGGTCGACTTCCTGACCCACCTGATAGTTAGCCGGCGTCTTGTCCAAGTAACGGTCCAGCCGTGCGGTGGCGGTGATGCGCTTGGTGTGTTTGTCGAGGTAGACGTGCACCACGCAGTATTCACCGGCGCTCAACTGGCGTTTTTCTTCCGAATACGGCAGCAGCAGGTCCTTGGGCAAACCCCAGTCGAGGAACACGCCAATACTGTTGACTTCCACCACTTTCAAACTGGCGAACTCACCCACTTGAACTTTGGGTTTTTCAGTCGTGGCGATAAGTTTGTCATCGCTGTCCAGATAAATGAAAACGTTAAGCCAGTCTTCATCTTCACTGGGAATATCTTTGGGGATATACCGATTAGGCAAGAGGATTTCGCCATCTTGCGCACCGTCCAGGTACAAACCAAAGTTAGTATGTTTAACCACTTGCAAGCTGTTGTAGCGCCCGACCAAAGCCATTTTCAATACCCTCATTACGTGGGCGGCATTCTACCCGACTTGCGCCCGCCACGCGCGCGTGCCCGAAAAATCGCGGGCTGACGTGGCATTGCAGTGGCATCGCCCCGCTCGTCCGATCAATCAGCCAATTTTTCCCAGCCGGCCACGCACCGACAGATCCATGGTTTCGAGTTAAAACAGTAAGTTAGGGGTTTATTTCAAAGATGAACTTCGGCTATTTCCCACGGCCCCTGTTATTCCTGAGGGATATTTACCAAGCAATTGTCAAGTATTTCCTGTACGATGCCTGGCCAAGTTAATTTTCTACAGGTTAGTGGCCGCCATGCGCGTAAAAGCATCCAACAGCAAAGCAAAGCCAGCTCCCGCCGTTGAAACCAGCGAATCGATCAACAGCCAGATTGCTGCATTTCTCAAGTCCGGCGGCGAAATCCAGCAGATTGCCAAGGGCGTGAGCGGCCAGACTTTCGGCCCATCCAAGCAGATCAGCCTGGGTAAGAAGTAATACTGCGCAACACACCTGGTCCCTAAGCGTCTTGCCTTCAAGGCGCTAGGACTAGAGCCCGAAATGCTCTCTGCACTCTCTTCGTAACCGCACCAATCGACGAACGGGCCTCACCGCCACGCATTCGCCGGTATGCTTGCACACGTCTAGCACGGGCATCTGCCCGATTTTCTCCGTCACTGCTCCTCGCTTTTCATGGAGTGAAGCATGTTCAAATCCTGCATATTCCTGGTCGGTGCCCTGGTCGCCAGCCCTCTCGCCGAAGCGCAGATCTTTCAGCGTGAACTGGGTGATTTCGACTTGAAACTGGGCACCACACCCAGCCGCAGCATGGCCCAAGGACTCGTCAAGCCGACGTCTCCCGGCAGCGATTCGTTCCATGGTGGGCTGGACCTGAGCCACGACAGCGGCTTGTACTTCGGGCAGTTCTCCCCAAACATGGGCCTGTCCTCGTCCAGCAACCTCGAAGTCGATTCCTACATGGGCTTCAAGCACCCCTTCGACCAAACCCTGGGCTACGAAGTGGGCCTGATCCACTACAGCTACCCCAAGCTCAGCCCCCTCGACAGCCAGGAGTTCTACGGCGGCCTGAATCTATTGGGCAACCGCTTCGGTGCGTCCTTCAGTAACGATCCGGACCGCCAGGACAGCACCCTGTTTGCCGACCTCGGCGGCACCCAACCGTTTGGCATCGGCGTCAGCATGAAATACACCACTCATCAATTGGGTACCCCGGTTTCGGTCGAAGGGGGCTCCATTCATACCTTCAGCGACTGGTCGGTGCAATTCTCCCGACAGTGGATGGGCGTGGACTTGAACCTGATCTACAGCGATTCCAGCCTCAGCGGCGGAGATTGCTCGGCCTATTCCGGACACAATTCGCAATGCGATGGCCTGTTGACGCTGAAGGCCGCGCGGTCGTTTTATTGATGGGCTGAACTGTCGCACCCGGCGCGGGTTCACATGTGATAACCCACTCTGCGAAGGACCCGCCCATGCTGCGTCGGCTCAAATTACTGGTGGTATTACTGACCCTGAGCCTGGTGCTCGCCGGTTGCAATCGCGTGGGCCTCGCCTATCGTAACCTGGACGTGATCATTCCCTGGACCCTCAATGACTACCTGGACATGAACGCCGGGCAGAAGAGCTGGTTCAACGACACACTCAAGGAACACCTGGCCTGGCACTGCACCACGCAATTGCCGGGCTATCTGGACTGGCTGGATCGCCTGCAACGGATGGCCGACGACAACCAGGTCACCGACGCCGCGCTACAAGCCCGTACCACCGAAGCCAAACTGGCCATCGACGAAGTCGCCCGTGAGATCACGCCGTCGGCCATCGAACTGCTCCAAGGCCTGGACGATCAGCAGGTCGGGGACATGAGCGCGGCCCTGGCCAAGGACTTGCGCAAGCGCCAGGACGAATACCTCAAGCCGCCCCTGGCCCAGCAGATCAAGGAGCGCGCCGAGCGCATGAACAAGCGCCTGGACGCCTGGATCGGCCCGCTCAGCGCCAGCCAGCAGAACCGTGTGACGGCCTGGTCCATCGCACTGGGCGAGCAGAACCAGGAATGGATCGGCAACCGCGCCCGCTGGCAGGCGCAATTTATCGATGCCGTGCAACAGCGCAAAAACGCCGATTTCCCGCAGAAAATGCAGCAGTTGCTGGTGGACCGCGAAAGCCTGTGGACCCCGCAATACCGCACCGCCTATGCAAAAACGGAAGCCGCGGCCCGCAGCCTGATTGTCGACGTGATGGCCGAAAGCACCGTGCAACAACGACAGAAGCTCACCCAGAAAATCGACAAGGTGCGCAGCGATTTCCAGGCGCTTAAGTGCCTGAAGAGCGTGCAGCCCTAGCGGGGAGCCAAGGTCCCCAGCCAGGCTACCAGCCCCAGGATCAAAACCGCCGCCCCAAACTCCAGGGTGATGCTGCGACGCAAGGCTTGACGTGCCGCTCGGTGGTCACCCGCCGCGAGGGAGCGCTGAAGCAGGGGCGTCAAGTGCGAGCGATTGAGCGCCGCCAGCCCCAACATCAAGCCGAAAGCCCCCAACTTCAAGCACAACAGGATTGCGTAGACACCGCCGGTGATGCCATCCAGGTTCGGCCCGACCACAAACAGATAATTCGCCACGCCCGTACCCATCAGTACCGCAACGAAGACCACACCAACACGCTCGAAGCCCATCAATGCGTGTGCCAACACCGGCACTGCCTGCTCAGACGCACTCGTTAGCATCAGGCCGAACGCCGCCAATGCCCCGACCCAGCCCGCCGCAGCGAGCAGATGCGCACTGTCGCTTAGCAAATGCCACCCCCCCAACGAGCCCTCATGCATCACGCCATGCCCAGCCCACGCCAGCGTCACCAACGCGACACCGCCGAACAAAGTGGCCAATCGGATACTGAGCACAACCAGTACCAGCGCCGCAATGCGCAACCACCAAGTCCAGCCCAGCTCGGTCTGCCAGAGCATCATCTGCAGGTGCATCCACAGTGTTGGCCAATCCTCGGCGCCACTCATGGCCTGGGTCATGGACAGCAGCGACGCCAACGACAGCAGCACCCCCAGCCCCACCAACCTCCGCAGCAACGGCTTCAGATTCAGCAACCTGCTGTCTGCATACAGGCCAAACAGCCCCAGGCCAAACACCAGCATCAAGTCCAGATACAGCGCGAAACGCAGTAACACCGCGACCAGTTCACTCATGGCTGGACGCTGAACACCACGTTGCCAAGGATCGGGTGCGTGTCGGACGATACGGCGCGCCAATCAACCCGATAGGTCCCGGTCGTCAGTGTGGAGGCCGGTTTGATCAACATCACCTTAGGATCGCTACTGGCCGCGACACTGGCCTTTACCGGCATCGGAGAATGGGGCATGCCGGGCATATCGGTCATGATCAGCTTGGCGCCGGAGAACTGCGTCAACAGGTTTTCTGAGAAACGCAATTCAATCACTGCCGGTGCCGCGCCCTGGGCACCGGAGTCTGGCGTGGACGACAACAACTTCGGATGGGCCGAGGCCCCCAGGCTGATGATCACACCGGCCGACAGCACAACGCCCGCCAGGGCGGTTTTAAACATCGACATGCAAGGCTCCAGGCCGCTCATGGCGGCGAGTTATAGGAAAAATAAAAACGTCAGAACCACAAGCGCATACCCACGACCCAGCGCACCTGGTTCGTGTCTTCGCCGTCATCTCGGGCGTATTGCGCGGTTTGGCCGTAGCTGCGATGCCATGTCACGCCCACATACGGCGCAAATTCGCGGCGTACTTCGTAACGCAGTCTCAGGCCTAACTCACTGTCCGACAGGCCCGAACCGACGCCGCGCTGCGGATCATTGCGTCCATAGAAGTTGAGTTCGGCGGTGGGCTGCAGGATCAGCCGATTAGTCAGCAGGAAGTCGTAATCGCCCTCCAACCGCGCAGCGGTACGCCCAGACTCACCGACAAATACCGTGGCTTCGGCTTCAAAGTTGTAAAGAGCCATGCCCTGGGCGCCGAACGCCGCCCAGGTCTGGCCGTCCCCTGGTTTGAAGTCCTGGCGCACGCCGCCGACCACGTCCCACCAGGGACTGATGGCATGCCCCCACAACGCCTGGGCTTCGGCGCTTTCGGTGCGACCGGCACTGCGCTCGCCTTCACTGCGTAGCCATAGGCGATCGATATCACCACCGACCCACCCCTTAATATCCCAGTTCAGCGCGCCGTCGCCCTCGCCGCCCTGCCATTCCAACTGGTTGATCAGCAGCAGCGAGTTGATGCCATGGTCGTGGACACGGTGCCCACCGGGCGCGTTGTAGACCGCAGCACGATCAGCGTCAGTCAACACGGGAATCGGTGTGCGACTTTCGGTGAGCGCCGGTGTCGCTGGGCTCATGCCTTGGAACTCGTCGGCCTGCGCCAGCGGAGCAAACGCCAGCGCAAGCAAAACAGGTGAAATTCGACGGCTCATGCTTGCGTCCTCATTCATGCACGCGCACCTCACGGAACATGCCCATTTCCATGTGGTACAGCAGATGGCAGTGGTAGGCCCAACGCCCCAGCGCGTCGGCAGTCACTCGGTAGCTGCGCCGTGAGCCCGGGGGCATATCGATGGTGTGCTTGCGCACCTGGAACTGGCCGTTTTCATCTTCCAGATCACTCCACAGACCGTGCAAGTGAATGGGGTGACTCATCATCGTGTCGTTAACCAGCACCAGCCTGACCCGCTCTCCATAGGCCAGTTGCAACGGCTCGGCATCGGAGAACTTCACGCCATTGAAGGACCAGGCGAATTTCTCCATATGACCGGTGAGATGCAGTTCAATCGTGCGACTGGGATCGCGCCCGTCAGGGTCCTCAAAGGTGCTGCGCAGGTCGGCATAAGTCAGGACGCGCCGGCCGTTGTTGCGCAGGCCGATGCCGGGGTCGTCGAGCTTGGGCACCGGGCTCATGGCCTGCATATCCACCAGCGGGTTGTCTTGCTCGCTGGCAGGGTGGGCCTGCATCGACATGGCACTGTGATCCATGCCCGCCATATCCGGCATGTCCGCCATGGCACCGTGGTCCATGCCGCCCATGCCCATGTCGTCCATGGTGATCCAGGGTCGCGGATCCAGTGCCGGTACGGGGGCCGTCGCCCCGGTTTGTCTGGCAAGCGTGCCGCGGGCATAACCACTGCGGTCCATTGACTGGGCGAACAGCGTGTAGGCCTCGGCCGTCGGCTCGACTAATACATCGAAGGTCTCCGCCACGGCGATACGGAACTCGTCGACACCCACCGGCTGCACGGGCTGGCCATCGGCGGCTATCACGGTCATCTTCAGCCCCGGAATGCGCACATCGAAGTAGCTCATTGCCGAGCCGTTGATAAAGCGCAAACGGATTGTCTCGCCCGCCTGAAACACACCCGTCCAGTTGCGCTCCGGCGGCTGGCCGTTAAGCAGGTAGGTGTAGGTCTCGCCGCTGACATCGGCCAGGTCCGTGGGGTTCATCTTCATCTGCGCCCACATCAGGCGATCGGCAATCGTGGCCGACCAGCCTTGCTTGCCCACATCCCGCACGAAGTCGCCCATGGTGGGCTTGTGCAGGTTGTAGTAGTCGGACTGTTTCTTAAGGGTTTTCATCAAGGCGACAGGGTCTTCGTCGGTCCAGTCCGACAGCATCACCACGTAGTCGCGCTGGTAGGTGTAGGGCTCGGGCTCTCTCGGGTCGATCACCAGTGGGCCATACACGCCCTGCTGTTCCTGGAACCCGGAATGGCTGTGGTACCAGTAAGTGCCGTGCTGCTTGACCGTGAATTGGTAGACAAACACGCCCCCCGGCTCGATACCCTTGAAGCTCAAGCCCGGTACGCCGTCCATATTCGACGGCAGGAGAATGCCGTGCCAGTGGATCGACGTCGGTTCGGCCAAGCGGTTTTTCACGCGCAAGGTCACGGTGTCACCTTCGCGCCAGCGCAGCAGCGGGCCGGGCAGGCTGCCGTTGATCGTCAGCGCAGTGCGGTGGCGGCCGGTGAGGTTGACGGGGGTTTGGTCGATGAACAGATCAAACTCGGTGCCTGCCAGCACCGTGGGTTCGCCCGGACTGGTCACGGCCCAGACCGGGCTGCGCCAAAGGCCGAGCCCGCCCAGCAAGCCACCGGCAGCCAGGCCTTTGACGAAGGTACGTCGGGTAGTGTTGGAGTGCATGCCGATTCAATTCCATGAGTTGAATGGCAGCAGAGTAGGCAGGGCTGGCTGTCAGCCAGCTTAGCGACAGATTACCGATCTGACAGTTTCGCCCCGACGTTGCGACTGTGCCAGGGCGTGACGTCGATCAGGCGATCTGAGCCTTGGAAGCCACCTCGGCAAAGGTCGCCGGGTCCAGCGCATCGGGCTGCTCATCCAGCACCTGGCGCGGGTGGTCATTGCCCGGGATCGAACTGTCGATCAGCGCCAGCAACTGCGCGCCCAGCGGGGTCAGGATGAAATTCTCGCCATTGCCGCCCTCGTCTTCAGGGCGCGACTCGATAAACCCGCGCTTGAACAGCAGCGCTTCATAATCCGCAGCCGTCTTCTTGAGCGCGTCCAGATTGCCGGTGGACTCGCCCGCCGTGGCCTTCTCGGCCGCTTCCTGCTCGGCGTATTTGCGCGGAGCGAAACTGCCCTCGCCGTTCTGCACTTCGTGCAGCAGACGTTCGATCAGATCCCAGTTGTAAGTCGTCATCCTGATTCCTCCTGCGGGCGGATGGAAGGTAGCCCGTTAAAGGTGTGACCCGCCGCATCACTGGCCGTTCAGCCCAGGAGACGAGCGTCATTCCCGTGAACTTTCCGGGTATCGGCGACCTCCACTGAATATCCCTGCCAAGGAGGTCCACCCATGAAAACCCTGATGAACCTGACGCTCGCGGCCACATTGTTGGCCGCCCTGCCCGCCTGGGCCTGTACGCCGGACGAGGCCACGGCCAAGCGCGAGCAACTGGCCCAGGAAGTGGCCAAGTTGACCGAGCAGAACCCGACCAAGGCCAAGGAAATGAACGATGAACTGCAGAAGATGGACCTGGACACCGAAAGTGCGGAATTCCCCGACAAGTGCCAGTTGATCGACGCTCGTCTGAAGGAACTCAAGGAAGCAGCGGCCAAGGCCAAAAACTGAAGGCATAAAAAAACCGGACAATTGTCCGGTTTTTTCACATCACTCAAGCCTTATTCGGCAGCCGGGGCTTCCGGCTTGCGGCGCTTGAGAGGCGCCATGCCGTCCTTGCTGACGAGCGACAGGTTGTCGGTCTTCGGCCGATTGGCGATCTTGCGCTTGGTCGGCGACTTGACGCCGGTTTTCTTCTTGTCACCCTTGGCGTCGGTCTTTTTCTTCTTCACGCCCACGGCCTTGCCCGACGCCTTGACCTTCTTCGGCCCGGTGTAGGTGCCTTTGACTTCCTTGATGGTGCGGCGCTCGAACGACTGCTTGAGGTAACGCTCGATGCTCGACATCAGGTTCCAGTCGCCGTGGCAGATCAGCGAGATGGCCAGGCCATCGTTGCCGGCACGCCCGGTACGGCCGATACGGTGTACGTATTCGTCGCCGCTGCGGGGCATGTCGAAGTTGATCACCAGGTCCAGGCCGTCGACGTCCAGGCCGCGGGCGGCCACGTCGGTGGCTACCAGGATCTTCACGCCGCCAGCCTTGAGGCGGTCGATGGCCAGTTTGCGGTCCTTCTGGTCTTTCTCGCCGTGCAGCACGAATGCCTTGTATTCCTGGGCCACCAGGCGGCCGTAGATGCGATCGGCGGCGGCGCGGGTGTTGGTGAACACGATGGCTTTCTGATAGGTCTCATTGGCCAGCAGCCAGTTGAGGATCTGCTCTTTGTGCACATTGTGATCGGCGGTGACGATCTGCTGGCGCGTGGTGGCGTTCAGGTCGCTGACGTTGTTGACCTGCAGGTGCTCAGGGTTGTTCAGCACCTTGGCGACCATCTCACGCAGGGTCGAACCGCCGGTGGTGGCGGAGAACAGCATGGTCTGCTGGCGATTGACGCACTCGCTCACCAGACGCTGGACGTCGTCGGCAAAGCCCATGTCGAGCATGCGGTCGGCTTCGTCCAGCACCAGCACTTCGACTTCCTTGAGGTCGAGGTTGCCGGCGTTGAGTTGCTCGATCATGCGGCCTGGGGTGCCGATCAGGATGTCCGGCACCTTGCGCAGCATGGCGGCCTGGACCTTGAAGTCTTCACCGCCGGTAATGATGCCGGACTTGATGAAGGTGAACTGCGAGAAGCGCTCGACTTCCTTCAGGGTCTGCTGAGCCAGCTCGCGGGTCGGCAGCAGGATCAGGGTCTTGATGCTCACGCGAACCTTGGCCGGGCCGATCAGGCGGTTCAGCACAGGCAGGACGAAAGCGGCGGTCTTGCCGCTACCGGTTTGAGCTGTCACCCGCAGGTCACGCCCTTCGAGCGCGAGCGGGATGGCCGCTGCTTGCACAGGCGTAGGCTCGACAAATTTAAGCTCGGCCACGGCTTTGAGCAGGCGTTCGTGCAGGGCGAATTGGGAAAACACGGGTGCTACCTCGAAGAAATACAAAAAATCAGCTGCATAGGTTACCGGTTTCGGGCGTCCAAACCGAGTTTCTTTACGCGAACAGTGCTAATCAGCCGCTTTTTTGTCAGGGCATTTGTCCATGTCATCAACTTTGTTGCACTTAAATGCTCTAATCGCCCCGTGTTGTCTTATAGAAGAATCGGTTTCACCCATGGATATCAAACAGCTCTGGCTCAACGTCCAAGACCTCTGGGGCGCCCTCGACGAACACCCGCTGCTGCATGCCAGCCTCGGCTTGCTGGTGTTGCTGGTAGTGGCCCTGTTGCTCGGACGAGTGGCACGTTACCTCATCCTCCATGCCGTCAAACTGCTCGGCCGGCAACCGGCGCTGCACTGGCTCAACGACCTGCGGCACAACAAGGTCTTCCATCGCCTGGCACAGATGACGCCGTCCTTGGTGATCCAGTTTGGCCTGTACCTGGTGCCCGACCTGAGCAAGACCGCCATCCTGTTCATCGGCAACGTGGCCCTGGCAATCACCATCCTGTTCCTGGTGCTGGCCACCAGCGCCCTGCTCAATGCCCTGCTGGATATCTACGCTCGCACCGAACACGCGCGCACCCGCTCGATCAAGGGCTACGTGCAGTTGGCGAAGATGGTGCTGTTCGTGTTTGGCGCGATCATCATCGTTGCCACCCTGATCGATCGCTCGCCACTGTTGCTGCTCTCGGGCCTTGGCGCCATGTCGGCGGTGATCCTGTTGGTGTACAAGGACACGCTGTTGTCGTTTGTCGCCAGCGTGCAACTGACCAGCAACGACATGCTGCGGGTCGGCGACTGGATCGAAATGCCCCAGGTCGGCGCCGATGGCGACGTGGTAGACATCACCCTGCACACGGTCAAGGTGCAGAACTTCGATAAGACCATCGTCTCCATCCCCACCTGGCGCCTGATGTCCGAGTCGTTCAAGAACTGGCGCGGCATGCAGGCTTCCGGCGGACGACGGATCAAACGCAGCCTGTTCATCGATGCCAGTGGCGTGCGCTTTTTGCGCGACGACGAAGAGCTGCGCATGACCCAGGTGCACCTGCTGACTGACTACATCGGGCGCAAGCAGGCCGAGCTCAAGGCCTGGAACGAAGCCCAGGGCCACAGCGCGCAACTGTCGGCCAACCGCCGGCGCATGACCAACCTCGGCACCTTCCGCGCCTACGCCCTGGCGTACTTGAAGAGCCACCCGGACATCCAGCCGAACATGACCTGCATGGTGCGCCAGATGCAAACCACCGCCCAAGGCGTGCCGCTGGAGATCTACTGCTTTACCCGCACCACGGCGTGGGCGGATTACGAGCGTATCCAGGGGGATATTTTTGACTACCTGCTGGCGGTATTGCCGGAATTTGGCTTGAGCCTGTATCAGCAGCCGAGTGGGAATGATTTGCGTGCGGGGGTGTTGCCGGCGGTGTTGGGGGCCAGTCATTTGCCGGCCATCGAACAGCATTCAAGTTAACAGCGCTTACCGGCTTGCTCCTGCAAGGGCGTCAGCGTGGCGCTGACGCCTTGCGCACACCCAACCGACTCATCCACACCGCCGCCAAAATCACCAACCCGCCCAAGGCCAACCGCCCTAGCGGTTCGTGTTGGTTCCAGATCAGCAAGTTGAGCAGCAAGCCCACCGGTACATGTAAGTTGTTCATAACCGCCAGGGTGCCGCCCTGCACCAGGCAGGCGCCCTTGTTCCACCAGTACATGCCCAGCGCAGTACTGACCAACCCAAGGAACACCAGCACGCCCCATTGCAGCGGCGCATCGGGCAGGAAGTTGGCCTTGCCGAACAGCAGGAACGCCGGCAGTACCACCAACAAAGCACCCAGGTAGAAGTAGCCAAAGCGCCGGTAATGCGGCAGATCGCTCGGATAGCGCGCCACCAAGTGCTTGTACATCACCTGCCCGGCGGCGTAGGTGAAGTTGGCCAACTGCAGCAGCAGGAAGCCGCCGAGAAAGTGCGGGGTGATCTGGTCGAAGCGGATCACCGCTGCGCCCGCCACTGCCACCAACGCGGCGATCAGTGCCCAAGGGTTAAAGCGACGGTTGAGGGCGTCTTCGATCAGGGTCACGTGCAACGGCGTGAGGATGGTGAACAGCAGCACCTCCGGCACCGTGAGCACGCGAAAGCTCAGGTACAGGCACACGTAGGTCACCCCGAACTGCAGCGCGCCAATCACCAGCATGCCACGCATGAAGGCCGGCTCCACCGAGCGCCAGCGGGTCAGCGGGATGAAGATCAACCCAGCCAGCACCACGCGCACCAGCACGGCGAAGTAGCTGTCGACGTGACCGGCGAGGTATTCGCCGATCAAGCTGAAGGAAAATGCCTGAATCAGGGTGACAACCAGTAAGTAGCCCATGCGCGCCTCGTTTCGAATGGGCGGGACATTAAAGGTTTTCGGCGGTTGAAGAAACTCGGGGCAAAAAAACCCGACCTCGCTAAAGCGGCAGTCGGGCAGGAGCACTCAGGAGCAGAAAGTGCAAAGGGAGGTCTGTTACGCGTACTTGAAGGGTTTGCGTGGCACTAGATAACCATCGCGGGATTATCTGACGATTAACGGATCAGGCGACCTGGGCCAGCAGCGCTTTGGCGTGGTTGATGCCCTTCTCCTGGAAGTCACCACTGAGGTTCACCCCTTCGGCGTGGATGAAGGTGACGTCGTGAATCCCGATAAAGGCCATGACCTGGCGCAGGTAAGGTTCCTGGTGATCGGAGCTGGCACCGGTATGGATGCCGCCGCGCGCCGTGAGCACGATGGCACGTTTGCCGGTCAGCAGGCCCTGTGGCCCGGTGGCGGTGTATTTGAAGGTCACACCTGCGCGCAGCACGTGATCCAGCCATGCTTTAAGGGTGCTGGGGATGGCGAAGTTGTACATCGGTGCGGCCATCACCAGAACGTCGGCGGCCAGCAGTTCGCGGGTCAACTCATCGGAGCGGTCCAGGGACGCCTGCTCGCTGTCGTTGCGTTGATCCGCGGGCTTCATCCAGCCGCCGAGCAGGTTGGCGTCCAAGTGTGGGACCGGGTTGAGGGCCACGTCACGCACAGTGATCTGATCAGCCGGATGGGCGGCCTGCCATTGGCTGATGAATTGCTGGGTCAGTTGGCGGGAAATCGAATCCTGCTGGCGGGCGCTGCTTTCGATGATCAGAACATTGGACATGGCGTTGTAGGCTCCATCAGAAGTTGCTGTAAGGCGATGGAGTGAAGATTAAACATAGCCAATTCGATTAAAAAGCGCAAAAAACTGCTATAACCCATCTATAAATTTGTTTATAAGCGGAGCATGCTCCGCTGCTCGGTTACTTCTGCGCACACGACAGGGCGATCCGCATCTTGATGATGGCGCGGTTGAACTTGACCGTGGTGTTGGTGCTTTTGCCTGCCGGCACCGTGACCGTACGGCGACGCGGCGATTCCGGGCCGTTGGTGAAGATTACCGAGCAGACCGCGTCTTGCTTGCCGTAGTTATTGAGTTGAATCGAACTGATATCGCCGTCCACGTCGGAGGCGGTGTAATCGATGCTGACGCCGTCGATCTTTTTGGTCACGTCGATGGGGTAGGCAAATGCGCTCAGCGGCAGCAGTGCTAGCAACACACAACAGAATTTTCTCATTCGGCAGTCTCCAATAAGGACTGTCAGCTTAGGACAAGAGGAACCCATCTTGAAAGCGCCCCGCGTTACCCTCGATCAATGGCGTACGCTGCAAGCCGTGGTCGACCATGGCGGCTTCGCCCAGGCGGCTGAAGCGCTGCACCGTTCGCAGTCTTCGGTGAGCTACACCGTGGCCCGCATGCAAGACCAACTGGGCGTGCCGCTGCTGCGCATCGACGGGCGCAAAGCGGTACTCACCGACGCCGGTGAAGTGCTGTTGCGCCGTTCCCGGCAACTGGTGAAAAACGCCAGCCAGTTGGAAGACCTCGCGCACCATATGGAACAAGGTTGGGAGGCCGAGGTGCGGCTGGTGGTGGATGCGGCCTATCCGAACGCACGCCTGGTGCGTGCGCTCACCGCGTTCATGCCGCAGAGCCGGGGTTGCCGTGTGCGCCTGCGTGAAGAGGTGCTGTCGGGGGTCGAAGAGTTGCTGATGGAAGGCGTAGCCGACCTGGCGATTTCCGGTTTCAGCATCCCGGGTTACCTGGGCACGGAAATGAGCGATGTGGAATTTGTCGCCGTGGCACACCCCGAGCATTCCTTGCACCGTTTGAATCGCGAGCTGAGCTTTCAGGACCTGGAAAGCCAGATGCAAGTGGTGATCCGCGATTCCGGCCGTCAGCAACCCCGGGATGTGGGTTGGCTCGGCGCCGAGCAACGCTGGACCGTCGGCAGCCTGGCCACCGCCGCCGCCTTCGTGGGCAGCGGCCTGGGTTTTGCGTGGCTGCCCCGACACATGATCGAACGCGAACTCGCCGAAGGCGTGCTCAAGCAACTCCCCTTGGAACAGGGCGGCAGCCGTCACCCCACGTTCTTCCTGTACTCAAACAAGGACAAACCCCTGGGGCCCGCCACGCAGATCCTTGTGGAACTGCTGCGCACCTTTGACACCGCCCCGCTGGACGCGCCTTTCGCCGCCCCTCAGCAAGCCTGAAACGGAGTTCATGCATGGCCTGGTTCGACCACGAAGGATGCAGCCTGCACTATGAGGAATACGGCCACGGTACGCCGCTGATCCTGATCCACGGCCTGGGCTCCAGCAGCCAGGATTGGGAGCTGCAGATTCCAGTGTTGGCCAGGCATTACCGCCTGATCGTGGTGGATGTACGGGGTCACGGACGCTCGGACAAACCGCGAGAACGCTACAGCATTCAGGGCTTCACCTTGGATTTGCTGGCGCTGATCGAACACTTGGACCTGCCAGCCGCCCACGTGGTGGGCTTGTCCATGGGCGGCATGATCGCATTCCAACTGGCGGTGGATGAACCCGCACAGGTCAAGAGCCTGTGCATCGTCAACAGCGCACCGGAGGTGAAGGTGCGCAGTGCCGATGACTACTGGCAATGGGCTAAACGTTGGAGCCTGGCACGTGTATTCAGCCTGGCCACCATTGGTAAGGCGCTGGGCGACCGCTTGTTTCCCAAGCCGCAGCAGGCCGACCTGCGCCGCAAGATGGCCGAACGCTGGGCAAAAAACGACAAACGTGCTTATCTCGCCAGCTTCGATGCAATCGTGGACTGGGGCGTGCAGGAACGACTTTCCAGAATCACCTGTCCAACCCTGGTCATCAGCGCCGACCATGACTACACCCCTGTGGCGCAGAAAGAAAACTATGTAAAACTGCTACCCAATGCGCGACTGGTGGTGATCGAGGATTCCCGCCATGCCACGCCCTTGGACCAACCCGAAGTCTTTAACGCAACCTTGCTCGATTTTCTAAAGACAGTCGAAACCACTACCCAGGATCACTGACCCATGCTGAAAAAAATCGCCTTCTTTGCCGGTTCTGTTCTGTTCGCCGCCAACCTGATGGCCGCCGAGCCAGCCAAGGCGCCCCACGTATTGATCACCACCACCAATGGCGACATCGAGATCGAACTGGACCCGGTCAAAGCGCCGATCAGCACCAAGAACTTCCTGGCCTATGTCGACAGCGGCTTCTACACCAACACGATCTTCCACCGCGTAATCCCAGGTTTCATGGTCCAGGGCGGTGGTTTCACCCAGGCAATGACCCAAAAGCCAACCAAGGACCCGATCAAGAACGAAGCCAGCAACGGCCTGCATAACGTACGTGGCACCCTGTCCATGGCGCGCACCAATGACCCGAACTCGGCCACCAGCCAATTCTTCATCAACGTCGCCGACAATGCCTTCCTCGACCCGGGTCGTGATGCCGGTTACGCCGTATTCGCCAAGGTGGTCAAGGGCATGGACGTGGTTGATGTGATCGTCAATTCGCAGACCACTACCAAGCAGGGCATGCAGAACGTGCCAATCGATCCTGTGTACATCAAGTCGGCCAAGCGCATCGACTGAGGTAGCAGGTAGTTCCGCGCGCAGCCCACAAGGCCGCGCGCGCATTTGAAAGGAGAGCCCGCCACGCGGGTCATACCTAATGCTCTATCGTCGTTTTGAACAACTGATCGATATTTTCCGCGACGCCCCCAGCGCCGCCCCGCCCGACAAAGTCCTGCCTTTCTACCTCTACTACCTGCGCCAGGTGTGGCCGCACTTCGCCGCCTTGCTGGTGGTGGGCCTGATCGGTGCACTGATCGAAGTCGCGCTGTTCAGCTACCTGAGTCGCATCATCGACCTGGCCCAGGGCACGCCGCCCGCAGACTTCTTCCAGGTTCACAGCACCGAGCTGATCTGGATGGCCGTGGTCGCCTTGCTGCTGCGCCCGATCTTCGGCGCCCTGCATGACCTGCTGGTGCACCAGACCATCAGCCCCGGCATGACCAGCCTGATCCGCTGGCAGAACCACAGTTACGTGCTCAAGCAGAGCCTGAATTTCTTCCAGAACGATTTCGCCGGGCGTATTGCCCAGCGCATCATGCAAACCGGCAACTCCCTGCGCGACTCTGCGGTGGCGGCGGTGGATGCGATCTGGCACGTAGCGATCTACGCCATCAGTTCCCTGGTGCTGTTTGCCGAAGCCGACTGGCGTCTGATGATCCCGCTGGTGACCTGGATCATTTGCTACGGCCTGGCGCTGCGCTACTTCGTGCCACGGGTGAAGGAACGCTCGGTGATTTCTTCCGAAGCGCGCTCCAAATTGATGGGCCGCATCGTCGACGGCTACACCAACATCACCACCTTGAAGTTGTTCGCCCATACCCGTTATGAGCAGGAATACGCCAAGGAAGCGATCATCGAGCAGACCGAAAAAACCCAGCTGGCCAGCCGCGTGGTGACCAGCATGGACATCGTGATCACCACCATGAACGGCCTGCTGATCGTCACTACCACCGGCCTGGCGCTGTGGTTGTGGACGCAGTCGCTGATCTCGGTGGGCGCGATTGCACTGGCCACCGGTTTGGTGATCCGTATCGTCAACATGTCCGGCTGGATCATGTGGGTGGTCAACGGCATTTTCGAAAACATCGGCCAGGTGCAGGACGGCCTGAAGACCATCGCCCAACCACTGGCCGTGATCGACCGCGACAATGCCCCGCGCCTGAGCGTGCCCCATGGCGAAGTGCGCTTCGAGCAGGTGGATTTCCACTATGGCAAGAAGAGCGGGATCATTGGCGGCCTCAACCTTGAGATCAAGGCCGGTGAAAAGATCGGGTTGATCGGCCCGTCCGGTGCGGGCAAGTCGACCCTGGTCAACCTGCTGCTGCGCCTCTACGACCTGCAAGGTGGGCGCATCCTGATCGACGGCCAGAACATCGCCGACGTCGCCCAGGAAAGTTTGCGCGAACAGATCGGCATGATCACCCAGGACACGTCGCTGCTGCACCGCTCGATCCGCGACAACTTGCTGTACGGCAAACCGGACGCCACCGATGAAGAACTCTGGGCCGCCGTGCACAAGGCGCGCGCCGATGAGTTCATCCCGCTGCTGTCGGACTCCGAGGGCCGCACCGGACTGGACGCGCATGTCGGTGAGCGCGGGGTAAAACTCTCCGGCGGCCAACGCCAACGTATCGCCATTGCCCGCGTGCTGCTCAAGGACGCGCCCATCCTGATCATGGACGAAGCCACCTCCGCGCTGGACTCGGAAGTGGAAGCCGCCATTCAGGAGAGTCTGGAAACCCTGATGCAGGGCAAGACGGTGATCGCAATCGCACACCGGTTGTCGACCATTGCGCGAATGGATCGCCTGGTGGTGCTGGAGAAAGGCCAGATTGCCGAGAGCGGCAGCCACGCCGAATTGCTCGCCCATGGCGGGCTGTATGCGCGGTTGTGGCAGCATCAGACGGGTGGGTTTGTCGGTATCGACTGACAATTCCGAGCTTATACACAATCAAAAATGTGGGAGCGGGCTTGCTCGCGAATGCGTTGAATCAGTCAAGACATCCAGTGACTGACACTCCGCATTCGCGAGCAAGCCCGCTCCCACATTCGCTCAGCGCCAGGCTTGCGAACTCATCGGACCCTGGCGCTTTTTCATGCCCTGGATTTGTGCCGCAACCGTGCTGTAATCAGTGCAGTGCCCAGACGGGCGCTGAAGTAAATCTGCAGG
Organism: Pseudomonas sp. H3_E07; assembly: GCF_054668895.1. Lineage (NCBI taxonomy): Bacteria > Pseudomonadati > Pseudomonadota > Gammaproteobacteria > Pseudomonadales > Pseudomonadaceae > Pseudomonas > Pseudomonas sp. H3_E07. The sequence goes on along the minus strand of NZ_CP162795.1, from coordinate 4,410,444 downwards.
GAGCATCACTGATTTACAGATCCGGTAGAGCGATCTATCAAGGACGGGTTGCATGTCTTTGTTCAAGCGTTCACTCACAGAGGGGTTAGGTACGTTTTGGTTGGTGTTGGGCGGTTGCGGGAGTGCGGTGTTGGCCGCAGCGTTTCCTGCAGTCGGGATCGGGTTGTTGGGTGTGTCCCTGGCATTCGGGCTCACGGTGCTGACCATGGCGTTCGCCATCGGGCATATCAGCGGTTGTCACCTCAACCCGGCGGTGTCGGTAGGGCTGATCGTGGGCGGACGGTTTCCGGCCAGGGAACTGCCGGCGTACATCGTGGCGCAGGTGGTCGGCGGTACGATCGCCGCTGCGCTGCTGTATTTCATTGCCAGTGGTAAACCGGGGTTCGAACTGGCGTCGGGCCTGGCGTCCAACGGCTATGGCGAGCACTCGCCCGGCGGTTATTCGATGGTGGCGGGGTTTGTCTGTGAGCTGGTAATGACCGCCATGTTCGTGGTGATCATCCTCGGCGCCACCGACCGCCGTGCCCCGCCGGGCCTTGCGCCCATCGCCATCGGCCTGGCGCTGACACTCATCCACTTGATCTCCATTCCCGTGACCAACACCTCGGTCAACCCGGCCCGCAGTACCGGTCCGGCCCTGATCGTCGGCGGGTGGGCGATCCAGCAATTGTGGATGTTCTGGCTCGCGCCGATCCTGGGCGCGGTAATCGGTGGTGTCACCTACCGCTGGCTGGGCAAGGAGGAACCGACCTAGCCCACTCTGCAGGAGCGAGCGTGCTCACGAAAAACGTCAAGGATAACGCGGGCGGTCTGGTTTTACGTGGGGTCTTGGTTCTTCGCGAGCAAGCACGCTCCTACAGCGGGCCCCGAGCGTTACACCTGCCGATAAGGCAGGGCCGTCCTCGCCTCCTCGGCATACGCCACGATCCCCACCCGCTCGCGCTCGAGGAAATCCTCCACGGCATTCTTCAAACCCGGATGGCGCAGGTAGTGCCATGACCGTGTAATCACCGGCTCAAACCCGCGAATCAACTTGTGCTCACCCTGGGCCCCCGCGTCGAAGCGTTGCAGGCCGTGGGCAATGGCGTAGTCCATACCTTGATAGAAACAGGTTTCGAAATGCAGGCGGTCGAACTCCGCCAGGCAGCCCCAGTAGCGACCGTAGAAACTGTCGCCGCCGATCAGGCTGAAGGCCATGGCCACCGGGCGTGCGCCTTGTTTGGCCAGTACCACGCGGATCGCTTCGGGCATGCGCTCGGCCAGCAGGCTGAAGAACGCGCGAGTCAGGTAGGGCGATTGACGGCGGATAGCGTAGGTGTTGGCGTAGCAGGCGTAGACAAAATCCCACTGCGCCTCGCTCAGTTCGTGGCCGCGCAGCCACTCGAAGTCGATGCCCTGCCCCGCCACTTGTTCGCGCTCTTTGCGCATCTGTTTGCGCTTGCGCGAACTCAGCGCATCGAGAAAGTCCTGGAAGTCGCGGTAACCCCGGTTCTGCCAGTGAAACTGACAGCCCAGGCGCTGCAGCCAGCCCGGATGTTGGGCCAGCGCGGCGTCGGCCAGCTCGTCAGTGAAGTTGATGTGAGCACTGGAGAGGCCTTCAATTTCCAGGTAACCCGGCAGGCTTTTCAGCAGTTCGAAACCCTCGTCTGCACTCGCCGCCAGCAGGCGTGGCCCACTGACCGGACTGAAAGGCACGGCAGTCAGCAACTTAGGGTAGTACTCAATGCCAGCCCGCTCGCAGGCATCCGCCCAACCGTGATCAAACACATATTCGCCGTAGGAATGCCACTTGCGGTAACTGGGCAGCGCCGCCACCAGCCGATCGCCCTCCCAATGCAACAAATGCTCCGGCTGCCAACCCGATTGCGGGCCCAGGCTGGCGCTGTCTTCCAATGCGCTCAGGAACGCGTGCCGCACGAACGGCTGGGCCTGTGGCACCAGTGCATCCCAGGTTTGCGGGGCGATTTCGGACAGGCTGTCCAGGCGTTGCAACGGCATCGGCATCCTCACTGGTTTGGGGCGTGAAAGCCTGGCGAGTATCGCTGATTGCCGGCCTTGGCACACCCCCGTTTCGCGCGACAAGGCACTAAACCAATAGTTCCGAACATGAAAAATTTGTCATCTAGATGACATCACTTCGCCACTGCTCCGTCATAAACGATCGTGATACTGACGCCTGTTTTTAGAGCGCCTGGTTCTACCCGGCGGCTATTTTTCCGTCCGTCATCGGTCGGTTGTGTCCTGGATGGTTAGCCATCCCTCCTCACTTTCGGAGATTGATATGCGTCTTGCTTCCACTAAAACTGCGGCGGTTCTGTGCGGCGGCCTGTTACTGGCCCTGAGCGTTCCAGCCAGCGCTGCAGTCGACGCTAAATTGCTCGACATGCTCAAGGCCAACGGCCAGATCACCGCAGCGCAGTACACCGAACTGCAAAGCGAACTGGCCAAAGACCAGAAAGAACAGCAGATCGCACGGCAAGCTCAACAAGAGACCAACGAACAGATCGCGGCCACCGCGAAGAAAACCAACGAGCTGAGCAGCTTCGACCAGAAGCTGGCCTGGGCGGCCAAGACTCAGTTCAAGGGTGACGTACGTTTCCGCCAGGAAAACGTGAAGATCCAGGGCGAATCCAACAATGGCGGCCGCGACAAGGACCGTCAACGCATCCGTGCCCGCCTGGGCGCCTACACCGAGATCAACTCGCAAGTCGACACGGGCATCCGCATTGCCACCGGCAGCAGCGACGATGCTCGTTCGACCAACCAGGACCAGGACAACTACTTCGACAAGAAGTCGATCTGGCTGGACCTCGGCTACATCGACTATCACCCGGACCAGATCAAGAACCTGCACGTGATCGGCGGCAAAATGCTGCAACCGTGGGTGAGCATGGGCGACGTCATCTGGGATAGCGACATCAACCCTGAAGGCCTGGCCCTGACTTACAAATACCCACTGGGCAGCAGTGCCGAGCTGTTCGGCAGCCTCGGTAACTACAACCTCAAGGACAACGTCGACGGCGACGGCGTGCAATTCCGCCACGACCTGCGCCTGACCTCAGGCCAGTTGGGGACGCGCTTTTCGGTCACCGACAACCTGAAAATGACCCTGGGCGGCAGCGTCTACGCCTACCAGAACGACAAGGACAGCCGTTGCACAACCACCACCACGCCTTGCGCACTGGCGGTCAACGGTAACTCGGCCGACAACCAGTTCCGTTTGTATGAAGGTTTTGCCCAAGCCGACATCGGCGGCCTGGCAGTACCGCTGGCGTTCTACGGCCAGTACGTGAAAAACAACGATGCCGTGACCGACCAGGACACCGCCTGGCTGATCGGCGCCAAGTCCAAGGTGTTCGGTTTCAACCTGGACTACAACTACCGCGACATTCAACGTAATGCCGTGGTGGGTGCCTTCACCGACTCGGACTTCGCCAACGGCACCACCGGTTCGCGCGGGCATAAGATGAAGGTCAGCTACGACATCGACAAGAACTTCGCTCTCGGTGCCACCTACTTCCTGACCAAGGCCGACTACGCCAGCCGCACCCAGCGTGATGCGAACACCAACACCCTGCAGCTCGATGCAGAAGCCAAGTTCTAACGCTCAGTGTTGAAAACCTTGGGCCAGGACGGCCCGAGGTGGCAGAACCCGTCTTGCGTGGGTGGATCGCTCCCCATCATCCGTTCGCTCTACCCACGCGAGCCTGCTTATTCCCCGTCTTTGTGATGCTTGAGCCGCTCGTCAGCCAGACGCTGCGCCAAGGCCTCCACACCCTCTACCGGCTCATCCGGCATGATCTTCAGCGTCGCCTGCATCAGGCGCATCTGGCGGATAAACCGGCGACAGTTCGGGCAGAACATCAAGTGATGACGCACCAGCAGACGCTCGCGAAAGGTCAATTGCCCATCGAGATAGTCACTGGAACGTGCCACTTGTTCTTTACAGGTCAACATTCGCCCGTTTCCTCAAAATGCTCCACCGTGGCGAAGACTTTAAGCCGCGCTCGATGCAACAGCACACGGACATTGGAGAGCGACAGCGTCAGAAGATTACAAATCTCTTCCAACTCCAGCCCCTGGCGCTCACGCAACACCAGCACGCTGCTTTGCAACTCAGACAAGCTCAGCAACGTATGCTCCAGGCATTTGCGCAGTTCATCCTCGGTCAGCAGGGCTTCCGGGGTGTCCTGGTGCCAGGCGTAGGGGGCAACGGCCCAGTGACCATCATCGGGGGAGAAACGGTCATCACCAAGCGTACCGTGGGGCGAAGGCAGGTCGTCGAGCAACACTTCGCGACGATTCTGCTTGTAGCGTCCTTTGGCGGCGTTGGCGGTGATGGTCAGCAGCCAGGTCTTGAGGCTGGAACGCCCTTCGAACTTGGCCAGGTTGCGCACCACCGACAGCCAGGCGTCCTGCACGACTTCGTCGGCGTGACGCTGGCCGACGATGGCGTAGGCCACCGCCCGCATGGCGCTTTGGTAGGTGGTGACCAGTTCCTTGTAGGCCCGCTGCTCACCCTTGAGCAGCCGTTCAAGCAGGTGCGCGTCGTCCGCTGCTGCCATTCAAGACCTCGATTGTCTTAGCGTTTGCGCAGGATCACGCTACCGATTGAATAGCCCGCGCCAAACGAGCTGAGCACCGCCACGGAGCCCTTGGGCAAATCATCCTGATAGGTGTGGAAGGCGATCACCGAGCCCGCCGAACTGGTATTGGCGTAAGTATCGAGGATCACCGGCGCTTCTTCCACCGAGGCTTCGCGGCCCAGCAGTTTCTTCACGATCAGGTGGTTCATGCTCAGGTTGGCCTGGTGCAGCCAGAAGCGCTTCACATCGGCCACGTTCAGCTGGTTTTCTTCCAAATGCACACCGATCAGCTCGGCCACCATCGGGCACACGTCGCGGAACACCTTGCGGCCTTCCTGCACGAACAGCTTGTCCGGCGCGCCGATGCCTTCTTCCGCGGCGCGGTTGAGGAAGCCGAAGTTGTTGCGGATGTTATTGGAGAACTTGGTCAGCAGCTTGGTGCTCACCACGTCGAACTGATGCTCGGAAGTCGCCAGGTCGGCGCGCTCCAGCACCACGGCCGTTGCCGCGTCACCAAAGATGAAGTGGCTGTCGCGGTCGCGGAAATTCAGGTGGCCGGTGCAGACTTCCGGGTTGACCATCAAGATCGCCCGCGCCTGGCCCAGCTGGATGCTGTTGGCCGCGTTCTGGATGCCGAAGGTGGCCGAGGAACACGCCACGTTCATGTCAAAACCAAAACCTTCGATACCCAGGGCCTCCTGGACTTCAATGGCGATGGCCGGGTAGGCACGTTGCAAGTTGGAGCAGGCGACGATCACCCCGTCGATGTCGGCGGCGGTCTTGCCCGCGCGTTGCAGTGCTTGTTCGGCGGCGCCGACGGCCATCTGGCAGAGCACCGACCATTCGTCGTTGCTGCGCTCGGGAAGGCGTGGGGCCATGCGCTGCGGGTCGAGAATGCCGTCCTTGTCCATCACAAAGCGGCTCTTGATGCCCGAGGCTTTTTCGATGAAGGCTGCGCTGGATTCAGTCAGCGGCTGCACGTCACCGCGCTCGATGGCGGCGGCGTTGTCGCTGTTGAACTGATGCACGTAGGCATTGAAAGACTGCACCAGCTCTTCGTTGGAGATGCTGTTGGCCGGGGTGTACAGGCCAGTGCCGCTGATGACGACGTTATGCACGGTCGTTCCTCTAAATCTGTCAGGCAGAAGATATTGGTACCGTCGTACCAAACTATAAGTAGTTCGATCCCGCCCAGCGGACATCAAACTGGCATCGCTTTATTCCATCGCGTCGCAGCCCTTCACGACGATCCCGGCATTTATAACCGCGAAGTTTGCCACAAACCCAGGGTTTTGGCGCCATATCCCCAATAAACACTGCATTCACCGAAGCACCCTAAATCGAGTGTGGGGGCGGGCTTGCTCGCGAAGGCGGTGAGTCAGTCGCTACATGTATGGCTGACACACCGCCTTCGCGAGCAAGCCCGCTCCCACATTGGACCTGCGTCGTCCTTGAGACCGGGAACGATCTCAGGCCTCCACCAAACTCCACTGTTTACTCAGGCGCTTATCGGAAATCGGCACTTTGGTGCCCAATTGCTGAGCAAACAACGACACCCGGTATTCCTCCAACCACCAGCGATAGAGCTCCAGCTGAGGATCGCGCTTGCCTTCCTGGGCATGCTTTTTCAGACGGTTTTCGTAGTGCGTCCACAAGCCGGCCAGTTCGCCGCTCCACACCCGGTCCTTTTGCACCTGGCTCGGCAGTTTCTCCAGGCGCAACTCGATGGCCTTGAGGTAACGCGGCAACTCCTTGAACCAGTGCGCCGGGGTTTCCCGCACGAAACCTGGGTACACCAGGTGGCTCAGTTGCTGCTTGATGTCGTTCAGCGCCACGGCTTGGGCGAGGTCGATCTTGCCTTTGAAGCGTTTTTGCAGGCCGTGCCACAGTTTCAGCACATCCAGGGTCAAGCGCGCCAGGCGCTCGGCGTGTTCGGTCCAACTGCCGCGCTTGCGCTCGGCCAAGGCAGCCAGACCGGCACCATCACGCGGCAGGTTGGTTTCGCCTTCGAGTACGCAGGTGTCGAGGCTGGCCAGCAGGATGTCTTCTACCAACGCATCGATGCGGCCCAGCTCGCGGTACATCAGGCCCAGCTCAGTCAAGCCCGGCAATTTGCCGCGCAGGAATTTTGCCGGTTCTGCCAACTGCTGCATCAGCAGGCGTTGCAAGGCGCGGCGATGTTGGAATTCAGCTTCGGCAGCGGTGGAGAAGCGCCCCTCTTTGACCGTGCCGCCTTCTTCCACCAACGCCGGATACACCGTCATCGACAGCCCGGCGATCTTCTGCTGGGTCTTTTCCGCCACCGCCGCAAACACTTTGGCTTCAACCGGCTGTTGGCTTTTCGCGGTTTGCGGCACCGCCAACGCTGCCTGGCTGGCCTCGGCAAAACGCGCGGTCAGTTCGGCCAGGTCGCGGCCTTCACCCAGGAACGTGCCCTGGCCGTCGACCACTTCCAGGTTCATCTTCAGGTGGCTTTCCACCTGCTGCGCGGCTTCGGCCCAGGCTTCATCGCTGACCCGCGCACCCGTCATGCGCAGCAACTCGCGCCCCAGCGCCTGGGGCAACGAACCCTGGCCGAACTCGATGCGTTGCAGCGCGGCCTTGACGAAGTCCGGCACCGGCACGAAGTTTTTGCGCAGCGCCTTGGGCAGGTTGCGCACCAGGGCAATGCACTTGGCTTCGATCACCCCCGGCACCAGCCACTCCAGACGCTCGGGTGGCAAGGCCGGCAGCAACGGTGCCGGCACGCGCAAGGTCACGCCATCACGCGGGTGGTTGGGCTCGAAGTGGTAACTCAACGCCAGTTCGAGGTCACCCAGGTGCAGGGTGTCCGGATAATGCGCGGCGGTGACTTCACTGGCTTCGCGGGCCAGCACGTCCTCTTCGCGCATGATCAGCAGTTGGGGGTCTTTCTGGCTGTTGATTTTGTACCAGCTGTCGAAGGTCGCAGTCTGGTGGATCTCCGCCGGCAACCGCGCGTCGTAGAAGGCATACAGGGTTTCTTCATCCGCCAGAATGTCACGACGGCGCGCCTTGGCTTCCAACTCGTCGAGCTGTTCCAGCAGTTGCTGGTTGGCCGTGAGGCACTTGGCCCGCGACTGGATCTCGCCACGCACCAGGCCCTCGCGGATAAACAGCTCGCGGGACACCACCGGGTCAATCGGACCGTAATGCACCGGGCGACGCCCGACCACAATCAGCCCGAACAGCGTGATCTGCTCAAAGGCCACGACCTGCCCACGCTTCTTCTCCCAGTGGGGTTCGAAGTGGTTTTTCTTGATCAGGTGACCAGCCAGCGGCTCGATCCAGTCGGCGTCGATCTTGGCGACCATGCGCGCATACAGCTTGGTGGTTTCCACCAGTTCGGCGGTCATCAGCCATTGCGGGCGCTTTTTGCCGATGCCCGACGACGGGTGAATCCAGAAGCGGCGCTGACGCGCGCCGAGGTAATCGCCGTCTTCGGTTTTCTGGCCGATCTGGCTGAGCAGCCCGGACAACACCGCCTTGTGCAGTTTCGGGAAGTCCGCCGGCTCTTTGTTGACCGTCAGCTGCATGTCGCGGCAGATCAGGCTCAACTGACGATGGGAATCGCGCCACTCGCGCAAGCGCAGGTAGTTGAGGAAGTTCTTGCGGCACCAGTTGCGCAGCGGGCTGGCGGTGAGTTCCTGGCGCTGCTCTTCAAAGCCGCGCCATAGATTGACCAGCCCGGCAAAGTCCGAATCCGGATCTTTCCACTGTGCGTGAGCCTGATCCGCGGCTTGCTGGCGTTCCGGCGGACGCTCGCGCGGGTCCTGGATCGACATGGCGCTGGCGACGATCAGTACTTCCTGCAAGCTGCCGAGCTTGGCGGCTTCCAGCAGCATGCGGCCCATGCGCGGGTCCACCGGCAGGCGTGCCAATTGGCGACCCAGTGGCGTGAGCTGGCTGTTGCGGTCCACCGCCGACAGCTCTTGCAGCAGGTTGAAGCCGTCGCTGATGGCCTTGCCGTCCGGCGGTTCGATAAACGGGAAATCGGTGATCTCGCCGAGGCGCAGGTGCAGCATCTGCAGGATCACTGCGGCGAGGTTGGTGCGCAGGATTTCGGGATCGGTAAACTCCGGACGCCCGATAAAATCCTCTTCGCTGTACAAGCGCACACAAATGCCCGGCTCGACCCGGCCGCAACGGCCTTTACGCTGGTTGGCGCTGGCCTGGGAGATCGCCTCGATCGGCAGACGCTGCACCTTGGCGCGGTAGCTGTAACGGCTGATGCGCGCGGTGCCGCTGTCGATCACATAACGAATGCCCGGCACGGTCAGCGAGGTTTCCGCAACGTTGGTCGCCAGCACCACGCGACGCCCCGGGTGGGATTGGAAGATGCGCTGCTGTTCGGCTGGCGACAGGCGCGCATACAACGGCAGGATTTCGGTGTGCTTGAGCTGGGCCTTGCGCAGCATCTCGGCAGCGTCACGAATCTCACGCTCTCCCGGCAGGAACACCAGCACATCGCCGGGGCTGCGCCGTTCGCTGCGCTCATAGGCGGCGATTTCATCCAGGGTGGCGAGGATCGCCTGGTCAACGGTCAAGTCGTCCTCGACGCGGTTGCCTTCTTCATCCTGTTCCAAGGTCAGCGGGCGATACCAGGTGTCTACCGGGAAAGTACGGCCCGACACCTCGACAATCGGCGCATCGTCGAAATGCTTGGAGAAGCGCTCCAGGTCGATGGTCGCCGAGGTGATGATGACCTTCAGGTCCGGGCGACGCGGCAGCAGGGTTTTCAGGTAGCCCAGCAAGAAGTCGATGTTCAGGCTGCGTTCGTGGGCTTCGTCGACAATGATCGTGTCGTAGCGTTCCAGGTAGCGATCGTTCTGGGTTTCCGCCAGCAGGATGCCGTCGGTCATCAGCTTGATCAGGGTATTGGAGTCACTCTGGTCTTCGAAGCGCACCTGATAGCCGACCAGCGCGCCCAAGGGCGTGGCCAGCTCTTCGGCGACGCGGCTGGCCACGCTACGCGCGGCAATCCGGCGTGGCTGGGTGTGACCGATCAGGCCGAACTGGCCACGCCCGATTTCCAGGCAGATCTTCGGTAACTGGGTGGTTTTACCCGAACCGGTCTCGCCAGCAATGATCAGCACCTGGTGCTTGTTCAGCGCCTCTTTGATTTCATCGCGCTTGGCCGCGATCGGCAAGCTGTCGTCATAACGGATCACCGGCAGGCTGGCACGCCGCGCCGTGACCTGGGCGCAGGACGCCTGCATGCGCGCAACCCATTGCGCCAACTTTTCCTCGTCGGGCTTCTTGCGCAACTCAAGCAGCTGCCGCCGCAAGCGGTGGCGGTCGGCGAGCATGGCGTGGTCGAGGTTGTTCAGCAATTGGTCGATAGCGGGCGCTTGATCAGTCATCAGGTACGTATAGGTCGTCTATTTATGCAGGGGGCGGATTGTCGCAGAAAACCGCCAAAGCGCGCGCCCCTCATTCGTTATCGCGGTCTTTGCGCCTGTACGGGAACACGTCGATGACCTTACCGGCACGAATCGCCTCCTGCAGCCCTTTCCAGTAATCGGCGTTGTACAGCTCGCCATGCAGCTCATCAAACAGCTTGCGCTGGCCAGCATCGGCGAACAGGAACGGCGGGAACTCCTCGGGGAATACATCCAGCGGGCCAATGGAATACCAGGGTTCCGAAGCCATTTCATCCTCGGGGGTGCGCGGCGCGGGGATGTGGCGGAAGTTGGCCTCGGTGAGAAAGCAGATTTCGTCGTAGTCGTAGAACACCACACGGCCGTGGCGGGTGACACCGAAGTTCTTCAAAAGCATGTCGCCGGGGAAGATATTCGCCGCCGCCAGTTGCTTGATCGCCAGGCCGTAGTCTTCCAGGGCTTCACGCACCTGGGCGGGGTTGGCGTTGTCGAGATAGAGGTTGAGCGGGGTCATGCGTCGTTCAGTCCAGCAGTGGCGGATCAACACGGTGTCGCCTTCCACTTCGACGGTACCGGCGGCGACTTCCAGCAGTTCGGCCAGGCATTCGGGCTCGAATTTACTCAAGGGGAAACGGAAGTCGGCGAACTCCTGGGTATCGGCCATGCGCCCGACCCGGTCGACGCTTTTAACCAGGCGGTACTTCTCGATCACCGTGGCGCGGTTAACGTTTTTCGACGGCGAAAAGCGGTCCTTGATGATCTTGAACACCGTGTTGAAGCCCGGCAGGGTAAACACGCTCATGACCATGCCACGCACGCCGGGGGCCATGATGAATTGATCATCGGTGGTCGCCAGGTGGTTGATCAGCGCGCGGTAAAACTCCGACTTGCCGTGCTTGTAGAAGCCGATGGAAGTGTACAGCTCGGCGATGTGCTTGCCCGGCAGGATACGCTTGAGAAAGCCGACGAATTCCGCCGGCACCGGTACATCCACCATGAAGTAGGAGCGGGTGAACGAAAAGATGATCGACACCTCAGCTTCGTCGGTGATCAACGCGTCGATCTGGATGCCCTGCCCTTCACGGTGCAACAGGGGAATCACCAGCGGCCATTGTTCGTCGCGGGTATAGATGCGTCCTACAAGGTAGGCGCCCTTGTTGCGGTAGAGCACCGAGGAAAACAGCTCGACCTTGAGGTCCGGGTCCTTGCACACCCAGTCCGGCAGGTTTTCCCGCAGTTGGGTTTCGAGGCGGTGCAGGTCGCTTGCCAGGTCCGCGTAGGGTTCACTAAAACGGTAGTCGGCAAAGATCTGCGCGAGCATTTGCGGGATGTTCCCGGCGGGCGTGTACGTGCGCGTCTGCGCGGCCCGTGCCCGGCGCAGGCTGGGCCGGGTGGTGTGGATGAACATGCAGCCGTCACTGATCAGGTCATGACTGAACAGCCCGCAGAAGATCGAGTTGTACCAGGTCTCGGACAGTTCATCGTCGAAACGCAGGTCGATCAGCCCGATGTAGGCGCTTTTCACCACGGGCCACGTGTCGATATCAAGCAGTGTGCCGTCATCGAAGTGTTCGCGCAGGCGCGCAGTCACTTCACTGACCTTTTCCTCATAGAGGTTGATCCGTGCCGCCGATGCCGCCTGCCCCTGCTGCCACTGAGCCCTCTCAAAACGCTCACGAGCGCCATCGGTGATCTGGCGGAAGTGCTCACGGTAATCGTCGAAGCCATCGAGGATCATCTGGGCGACAGCGAGGGCGGATTGCGACATGCGGGAAACCTCGAACGGGCATCTGGATGCCCTGAGCTTAGCCAGTGTACGAGAACAGGAGAAGAGTCATTTCTTGCACTGTCTTGTACAACTTCGTTCATTTCGTACATTTATTTGCAATTTTCTAAATCCGACCATTCGGTCAATAAACGCACCCCGAAGTCTCTTCGCGTTTTACTCACACCCCTGCAATGGCGGGACCTGGCAGGTTGATGCTGGAAAACCGCGCGCAACGCCGGGCGCGATTACCGCGCAGTGCTGTGGATCCAACTAAGGGAAACCCTGATTACCACGGTGATAGCACTTTGATATATAGCGCGCCCTCTCCCACCCTAACAAGGTCCGAAGACCGATCCGGGAACAGGTTCTAATCGCCCAAGGAGCATTGAGATGTCATTGAGGAACATGAGGATCGGTCTGCGTGCCAGTCTGAGTTTTGGGGTTTTGGCCAGCTTGCTGGTGATTGTAGGAATGTTTGGCCTTGGTCAGATGGCCAAGTTGCGGCAAAGCGCGCTGGTCATTGAAGCATCGTGGATGCCCAGCATCGAGAACATCCACGACAGCGCGGCCATTGTCGCCAGCATCCGCCTGGAGGCATTGCGCCTGGCGACCACCGACGAATCGCGGATCCGCGACAACAGCAAAGCCCTGATCACCCGCCAGCACACCGAGCTGCAAACCCTGCTCGACCATCACAAAACCCTGCTCAGCGGCGATGAAGAGCGCGAAATGCTCACGCAGCTCGAAGGTAATGCGAACGCTTACCTGAGCCTTGTCAGACAAATCGTTGCCCTGGTAGACAAGGACCAGCAACAAGACGCCATCGACCTGCTCAACAGCCGCCTCGCGCCACAGGGTGTGATCCTCAACAAAAGCCTGACGGACATGATTACCTTCAACCAGAGCGGTGTGCAAACCGCTGTGGATTCAGCCGCACAGACCTATTCCAGCGCGCAGTGGATCGTCGGCTCAATCATTGTGCTCGCGCTGACCGCCACCTTACTGCTGGCGTGGCTGCTGACCCGCAGCATCACCGCCCCCCTCGACCAGGCGCTGATTGTGGCACGCACCATTGCCAGCGGCGACTTGAGCCAGCCGATCGCCGTCAGTGGCAAGGACGAACCCGCCCAATTGCTCACAGCCTTGGCCACCATGCAGGCGCAGTTGCAAGGCACCCTCCGCGGCATCAGTGAGTCGGCGCAGCAACTGGGTTGCGCTGCCGAAGAGATGAGTTCGGTGATGGAACAAAGCACCCGTGACCTGCAAGCGCAGAACGACGAGATCGAACAGGCTGCCACCGCCGTGACCGAGATGAGCGCAGCGGTGGACGAAGTGGCCGGCAATGCGGTGTCCAGCGCCGAGGCATCCCAGGCCTCCGACGAGGACAGCAAGCACGGCCACTATCAGATCAGCGAAACCATCAGGTCGATCCAGAACCTGGTGGACGAAGTACTCGGCGCTTCGAATAAGGCCGAAAGCCTCGCCGTGCAGGCCCAAGACATCAGCAAAGTGCTGGAAGTGATCCGTGGCATCGCCGGGCAGACCAACCTGCTGGCGCTGAACGCCGCCATCGAAGCCGCCCGCGCCGGCGAGGCCGGGCGTGGCTTTGCGGTGGTGGCCGATGAAGTGCGCTCCCTGGCGCAGCGCACCCAGGACTCCACCGAAGAAATCGAGCAGATGATTACCGGTATCCAGCAGGGCACCCAAGGCACCGTCGAAGCCCTGAACAGCAGCGCCGAACAGGCCGGCCACACCCTGCAACGCGCCAACAGCGCAGGCAGCGCCCTGGAGAAAATTACCGCGGCCATCTCGCAGATCAGCCAGCGCAACCTGGTAATCGCCAGCGCCGCCGAGCAGCAGGCGCTGGTGGCACGCGATGTGGACCGCAGCCTGGTTAACATCCGCGACCTGTCCACCCAGACCGCTGCCGGCGCCACCCAGACGTCAGCGGCCAGCCAGGAACTGTCGCGCCTGGCAGTGGACCTGAATGGGCTGGTGGCGCGGTTTGTCCTGTAATCAGTAAAGGGGGCGTGTAACACTCGCCGCCTTATTGATGTAGGAGCATTCCGTGAGACCTGTCGACACCTTGTACTTGCTGGGGCTCGCCGCCATCTGGGGCGCGAGTTTCCTGTTTATGCGCATCATTGCGCCCGAGATCGGCACGGTGCCGACGGCGTTTTTCCGCGTATCGATCGCCGCCGCCGGGTTGCTAGTGATTTTGGCGATGATGCGGGTAAGCTGGGATTTTCAAGGCAAGTTCAGGACTGTGTTGCTATTGGGAGTGATCAACTCCGGCATCCCGGCGACCATGTATTCGGTGGCGGCCCAGGTGCTGCCGGCGGGTTACTCGGCGATCTTCAACGCCACCACACCGTTGATGGGCGTGTTGATTGGCGGGCTGTTCTTCAGCGAACGTCTCACACCGTCGAAAATCGCAGGAGTATGTCTGGGACTGTTCGGTGTGGGCGTGCTGACCCGCGCCGGGCCGGTGGCGTTTGACCTGGAATTGCTGACGGGTGCACTGGCCTGTTTGCTCGCGACCACCTGTTACGGCTTTGCCGGGTTCCTGGCGCGGCGCTGGCTGGATCAGCGCGGTGGGCTGGACAGCCGCCTATCAGCCCTGGGCAGCATGCTTGGCGCCACCCTGTTCCTGCTGCCGTTCTTTGCCTACAGCGCCATCAGCCAACCGCCGGCGAGCTGGGGTGGATGGCAGGTGTGGGGGTCGTTGCTGGGGCTGGGGCTGGTGTGTACGGCGTTTGCCTACATCCTGTACTTCAGGCTGCTGACCTCGATTGGACCGGTTAAGTCGATGACGGTGACGTTTATGATTCCGCCGTTTGGGGTGTTGTGGGGGGCGTTGTTGCTGGGGGAGCCGTTGTCGTTGGCGCATGTGTATGGGGGGGTGTTGATTGGGGGGGCGTTGTGGTTGGTGTTGAGGCCGAAAAATCGTGAGCGAGCTGTTTGAGTGTTTTGACTCTCGGTGATAAAGGCCGCACATCCGGACATCTGCTTAAGACGAATAAATCCGACTACGGTCTCCCGCCAACAGGTACGTCGTGTATTATCGGAACCTTATTCATTTCAACGTCAACTCTCACCGAGTTGCGTGTATGGGAGCCATATGGGTTTTTTTGATAATTTCCCAAGGTTTTATAAAACCAGCCAAACCAGCCCTTTTCCAGACCGCCTGAATTCGCGGCACACCGCGATAATGGAAAGAAATATAGAGTTTATAAAGGGTAAGCGTGTCCTTGATATAGCAAGCCATGATGGACGTTGGTCATTTGCAGCGCTGCAGGCAGGTGCAGCTCATGTAACGGGTATTGAGCCCAGGCAAGAGCTAATAAACAACGCCATAGAGACATTTAACGAGTACAGCATCGACCCTTCGCGTTTTGAGTTTTTATGCGGTGATGTCTTCGACCACCTCAGCAATAAAGAATTTGACGTTGTTTTCTGCCTTGGGTTTTATTACCACACTATTCGACATGCCGAGTTATTTGACTTGATCGAACGTACAGGGGCTAAACTGGTAGTGATCGACACCGAGGTCACTCCGACTGTGGATGAGTTTCCGGAAGGTGAAACCAGTGACCCTCGTGTAGTGTTTGGCAACCCCTACGGTGTCCAGCTCTTGCTTGACCCGGTAGATGACCAACAGATGGCCTATTCCGATTCACTGACTCGGCATGGACAGACCCTTGTAGGGCGCCCATCAAGAAGCGCTGTACGCTTCATCGCCAAACACTTCGGGTACACCACAAAGACCTTCGACTGGGATGAATACATTTCAGAAAAGCCTGAAGTCAAAGGTGCACTGGTCGATTACAGCGAAGGCTGGAGAGATACGTTTTACTGCTCAAAATAAGCCTCCCCCCTAAACCCCACCAGCTTCACGGTGGGGCGCATCTTCAGCCAGATAAGAACCCGACGGCTTTGACGACTACGTCGGTCACCGTCTTCGGCATGACGCTAAATATTCAGAAACACGCAGTTATAAACCAGCTATTCATTGAGACTCTAGGGCGGGCATCATTCCCATTGTATGCCGCGCTCCGGTCTCGATAATGACAACCGCAACGGCGTCTGGCTTGAACTGTTCAATGAGATCCGTTCGAAAAAAACCGTCTTGAACATGCGCTGTAACAATCTTATCAAAATGCTCCTTGAGGAATGGGAGCAGTTCAGTTGAAAAAGAATCCCTCAACAGAAGCAGTGTTTTTCCCGTTTTGGCATCGGTATGAAGAACTTGTGGCCCAACCCAACTATGGTTATCACTCAAAAATGTCGTCTTTTCGAGGGGATGGGTCAACATCTCGGCAAACGAAACTCGATCGTGCGGAACAGAACCTGCAATCCCAAGCATTAAGGACAAATCTCTAGCGGTCCCCACCATTGGTAGTACTACCGGTGTAAAGGCGGCCAGAGGCAATGGCTGCATATCGGTAAAGTCTACAGACATTCTGGTCATTAGCTGGTTGTAGGCAATGTAAGCACCCAACCCTGTCCAGTGTGTATCGTACTCATCATAAAGCTTTTGATTATGGCGCTCCTGGAAGATCGCTACACGCGGATCCACGATCTGATCGATCCCCGCTTCTTTGGAAGCCTTAATGATCTCATCGACCTCTGTATTGACTCTTTGTTCAGGCATCCAATAAGGTCGATTTTCGGGGTAGATATCTTCCTTTACAGGCGCCACCATGAAATAAAACTTTGCGTCCCTCTTGCTCAGGTATTCCACACGCTGGCGAAAGCCGCTGACCCAGGCATCAATATTAGGTTTATCCAGGATTAACGCGCCTGACATCTGCACCAAGTGACTGCCATCATCATAAAACAGCCAACCATTCTGACCCACAATAATCCGCTTCGAACCTGAATATCCGAGTGTGTACCGAATCAAATTCAACGTCGAAATCATGTGTGTGCGCAGTGGAAACTGGTCGATCGCAAACGCGTCCAACTTTGCTGGCAATACTGCCCAGTCAGACAGGCTTTTTGGCACTGAAGGAGCACTTGCAAGCACCCTATTTTCAGCCAGCCCAGGCTCAGGAATGTTGAACAGGGGAAACAGATGAACGACGACAACTACTGCCACTACCCCTCCTATCAACGACCACCAGTGATAGGTGCGCTTAGTCGCAGTAGACCGCTCACTACTTTCAGAAGCATAGCTCATTTACGCGCCTCAGAATCGAAAATATAAAAAGGGATTAAGCGAACTGCTGGCCAGCAAAACCACACTACAGACCAGACCGCCTACCAACAGAAACGCAGGCAGCGCATGAACATCCGCTGCATCACGACCATGCCTGCCCGGCTCAGTAGATCCATTGACGCTTGTGAACTTTAGCCGCGCACATACCCATGGAATAACCGGAAATGAAAGAACTACTCCGGCAATCAAGGCAACCACTGTTTCAGGCGTCATCCACACCATCATGGGCTGCCATTCCTGCAGCGCACTATCAAACCCAGCCATCGCTTTTAGAATAACCCACGCCTGATCAAAGCTATCGGCTCTGAAATAGACCCATCCCACCATGACGACAAGCAATGTGTAGAGGCGTGCCAAAAGATCAGGGGCCGCTTCAAGCGCACGTTTTAAAAACACACGTTCCAATACAACGAATACGCCGTGAAACAGGCCCCAGAAAATGAAGGTCCATGCCGCACCGTGCCAGAGGCCCGTCACAAAAAATACAATCAACAGATTTCGAATGGTCGAAATCTCTCCTCCGTGGCTCCCGCCTAACGGTATATACACATAGTCCCTAAACCAGAACGAGAGAGACATATGCCAGCGCCGCCAGAACTCAGTGATCGACTTGGATGAGTATGGATAGTCAAAGTTCTTGGGGAACCTGAACCCCAACATAAAGGCAAGACCAATAGCCATATTGGAGTAACCACAAAAATCAAAATAGATCTGCACTGTATAAGCTGTTGCACCGATCCAAGCGACGGCGGATGTGACGCCTGTCGGATCAAGACTAAACAAGTGATCAGCCGCCGGCGCGACCGAGTTGGCAATCATCACTTTCTGACACAGGCCTACGATAAAATACTGAACACCCAACCCAAACTTCTCAATACCGACTGTCCGATGATGCAGCTCGTCGTTGATATCGGTATAACGAACAATCGGACCCGCCACCAGATGTGGAAACATCATTACGTATGTAGACAGCCGTATAATGCTGTTCTCTGGCTTGATCGTTTGACGGTAAACCTCTACCAGATAAGATACCAACTGAAAAATAAAAAAGGAAATCCCCAAAGGTAAGTGCATATTGAGGTGGGGAGGCTCGCTCCCCATAAGACCCGATATAATATCTACAAAAAACTGGCTATACTTAAAGACCCCCAACACCATAAGGTTTATAAAAATAAATACACCCAACGTCCACTTGCGTTGCTGCCCAGCTGCTGCGCCTATTATTTTTCCTGCACTGTAGTTAAGGGCCAACAATGCTATTAGCAATAGTAAATAAAGCCCCTCCCCCCACACATAAAATACTGCGCTCGCCGTCAGCAGCACGGCGTTCCTAACGCCTGTCAAATAATAAATCAATAAAAAAACGGGTAAAAAGTAAAAAATAAATACGACCGAGCTGAAAACCATTTCTTTTCCGTCCATAGTAAATTTTTGCGGAAATCTACCATAAAACAGCGACAACTGAACAAAATCCGCACTGCCAGACCAAGATTTATCATCACGTAGCCAAGTGGGTGGCCATCCGTTTTCTCACAATCATCAAGCAGGCCGTTTCATCGCCGTACTCAGGCGGTTTGCGCTGTGCTTAGCGCTTCACTTGGTACCGAGTCGGCTCAGGTTAAAATGCTGCTGAATTTTGCGACAGAACAGCATGCAGATCTCCCTACCGCGATGACCGACTGACCCGATCAAACGGTTTGTAGGTTTTCTTCCAACCCTTTACAATTTCCCGTTCGTGACTCGCCTACTGGCTATGCTGCTGACAAAGCAAAAAGGCAATGCACCATTCAATCAATTGTGCGCTATTAATATTTAAAGTTTTCACAAGGAGAGGGACTTATTCATGAGCAGCTTATTGGATGACGGCATTCACATAGCCGGACGCAGTGATTTCAACGACGCCTTCACTTCCCAATGGACTCGCCTCTTCCAGAGATGTTTCGGCGGCTCCGAAAGCAACGCAACGCTCGTGTTCCAAAAGTACTTGCTAAATGAGTCAAGAATTTGTTACTCCATCAAGGATGGCACCATGGTGGCCGCGTACTGCGGTCTGAAACTCAGCCATGAAGGTTCTGCTGTTTTCCTCTCTACAGATACTATGTCCGATGGAACCCAAAAAGGGTCGTCGATTATCCTTGGTAAGCGTTTATATAAATCGTTTGCAGACGATGATATTGACGTCGTTTGTGGTTACCCCAATAAGAATATTCGGAGAATTCGCGAAAAAGGCTTGGGCTGGACGCTTGATGGAAACTTGTTTTTGTATGTCGGCATACCGTTTTTCTGGCGGTTTTTTAGACAGTCAATCAAAGAAGATGGTTTATGGAAAGCCGTCAGGCCCACAGGGGGATGGTTCACGAGGAAAAAGCCTCTGCTTATCAACCTGCTCGGTCCAGATGGGTTGTACTCTTCTAATATTGGGCTGGTGATTACCCTATCCGCATATAGACCCGGCCCGTTTTTCATTAAGATTCCTGGCTTTCTTTTCGAACCGAGAAGTTTTGGATACAAATGCCTCACCGAAGACGTAGAAAGGAACACCCTGTTTCTTAAAAAAATAAAACGCCTAAATCTCGACACCATTGATATACCCTAATTTCGGGAGGCCCTGCATGAAGCCCACGTCTGTATTTTTTATGCCTCACCAAGATGATGAGTTTGGTTTATTCCATCAAATCGAACACGAGTTAGCGGCCGGCCGAAGTGTGCGTTGCATCTACGTAACCGACGGCTCCGCAACTGCTGACCCAGATCTCCGAGACCGTGAGTCTCGAGCAGTGCTGCAAAAACTGGGGGTTGCAGTGGATGATATCTTTTTTATAGGCCGGCAGCTGTCAATTACGGATGGTCAACTGCATCAGCATGTCGACGTATTTGTCGACTGGCTCGATGCGTTCCTTAATGATCACCCAACGCTTCAGGCCTGTTTCGTACCCGCCTGGGAAGGCGGACACCCTGACCACGACGTACTACATGCTATTGTCGTTGAGTTGATGAGCGCACGCGCGCAGCCAGCCACAGTCTGGCAATACCCACTCTACAATGCTCGAAATTGTCGAGGTCCGTTTTTTCGTGTGATGTCGCCGCTGCCAGAAAATGGCCCCGCTGAGCGACATCCCATTGCCTGGCGAGCGCGCTTTCGCTACATCAGACTTTGCCTCTCCTATCCGTCTCAATGGCGCAGCTGGTTAGGTTTATTTCCCTTTGTGGGAGGGCACTATTTTTATTACGGCGTTCAGTCTTTACAAGGGGTGGACCGGCATCGCTTACAACAGCCACCACATCAACAGCCTCTGTATTATGAACAACGGGGCTTTTTAGACTGGCCTACTATGTGCCTTGCAGTCGCGCAACTTCATAAAAAGTTGTCGCACCTGAATCAAGTTCATCATTAATTGCCTCTAACAGACCTAAGCTAGAGCATTTCGAGGCTCCTGTTTATCAGGTTGCTTACCCGTCCCGGATTGGCAACCTCGATAAAAATGCAGCCCCTGCACCGTCGTCCAAGCCTGCAAAATTCACTGCTCCTTCATGAACCAGCGACTCGATTATCCCTTACGAGAGATCTCCTCGTAAAATCCCCTCCAACGCCTGCAAGGTGTCAATTTTCAACAGACCAGCGCTCCGTCACAGCCACACCTTCCTCTCGACCAAATGATCAAGCACTCTGACGCCCGCTGCCATTTACAAATGAGTAGACCCTATTCTCGTTCAATCAAGCGTTGTATCAGACGACAACCAATTTAATCACACCCAACGGTTCTTCATCACAAGTGAGTATGCTAGTCTCACTTTTATTTTTTACATGAGAGATGGAGCACTCGCGTGTCAGATCAAACGACGAAAATAGCGGTTCTGATTCCCAGCTATAAAGTAAAGAGCCACATCTTAGAAGTTATTCGGTTGATCGGGCCGGAAGTTTGTAAGATCTACGTCGTTGACGACTGCTGCCCGGATGGATCAGGCGACTTCGTCATTCAACACTGCACAGACGAACGGGTAATCGTGTTGCGTAACCCTGTCAACTTGGGCGTTGGCGGTGCAGTCATGACGGGCTACCGGACCGCTATCGCAGATGGAATTGATATCATCGTCAAAATTGACGGTGATGGCCAAATGGACCCAAGCCTGATCAGTGACTTTGTATCCCCTATCATCGCAGGCAACGCCGACTACACCAAAGGCAATCGTTTTTTCAATTTGGAAAAAATATCCGAAATGCCGAAAATTCGGCTTTTCGGAAACGCTGTACTGTCATTTATGACAAAACTGTCCTCCGGCTATTGGGAACTGTTTGACCCGACAAATGGTTACACGGCTATACATAGCGAAGTAGCCAAACACCTTCCGCTTGACAAGATTAGCCAGCGCTACTTCTTTGAAACCGACATGCTATTCCGTCTTAACACATTGGGCGCTGTGGTGATCGACATCCCTATGGACGCAAAGTATGAAGATGAAGTCAGCAACCTTAAAGTGTCTAAGGTGATTGGAGAGTTTTTAATTAAGCATATTCGAAACTTTGGAAAACGTATCTTCTACAACTACTATCTCCGCGGCATGTCGCTGGCATCGATAGAGTTGCCTTTCGGTCTTATCTTGCTGACCGCCGGCTCAACGTTTGGAATTAGCCACTGGATAGAGTCGTTGCAGCAAAATGTCCCGACCCCTGCCGGCACGGTCATGCTGTCTGCACTGCCTGTTATAATCGGCTTCCAGCTTCTACTGGCCTTCATAGGCCATGATATTTCTTCTTCGCCACGGCGAGCCTTCCACGTGTTACGCAAGAAACACATACTGCCTAAAAGGGACCAACGCTCATGATTTACCTGATAGCGTTTGCCTGTGTCATCGGCATTGCGACCGGACAAATCCTATTTAAACTTAGTGCCCTTTCCGTTCATCAAAGTGGCAGTTGGTTTGATACCAAAACATTGATCACCTTGTTTTCAGCTTTTGCACTGTACGGAATCACTACAATAGCCTGGATATGGGTATTGCAAAAAATTGATTTAGGCAAGGCATACCCGCTGATGGCGCTGGCATTCGTCTTAGTCCCCATAGGCAGTCACTTTGTATTTGGAGAACGCTTTCAACCACAGTATTTCGTCGGCGTAGCAATTATTATGCTAGGCATTACTGTAATCGTGAAGTCCTGAGCCCGCGCCACATTATCTACGCCAACGCGCGCTCATCCAGATAAGTCATCACCGTAGAAACCACCGTTGCTACATCATCGTTCAACGTGTTGAGGTGTATATCTGGCGCAAGAGGCGCTTCGTAGATAGAGTCGATACCGGTAAATTTCTTGATCAATCCCTTACGGGCTTTTACATAAAGCCCCTTCGGGTCACGGCGTTCGCACTCGGAAAGCGGCGCATCAATGAATATTTCCATAAATGCATCCGCACCGATAACTTCGCGCGCAAGCGCTCTATCCCGCTCGAATGGCGAGATAAACGAGGTAATCACAATCAGTCCTGCATCGACGAACAACCGTGACACTTCCGCAACACGCCGGATATTTTCTTCACGATCAGCGTCGCTGAAGCCTAGATCCCGACATAACCCTAGGCGAACATTGTCGCCGTCGATCAAGAAAGTGTGTCGACCTCGTTCAACCAAAGCAATTTCAATTGCGTTGGCAACGGTAGTTTTCCCCGCGCCACTCAGGCCGGTTAACCACAATACTAAGGGCTTCTGCCCTTTCATCGTGGCTCTGGCGTCGGCACTGACGCTAGACGCTTGAAACACCAAATTATTAACCATTAAAAAGGACTCATTAAAAGTTGATTATTCATGTGCTAAACGCTTTCACTGCTGGAGATTAGTACATCAGAAACACATTTAAAATCTATGACGCCTGTTGCTAACTGCTCAGTCACTGGCAGCACTCGGAACAAGCATGCATCCAGTAGCCGATGGAGGTATGTTTCCTCCCCGTTGACTGATCCCAACACGCCTGCATTCACAAAATACGTCCCTGGGTTCAGATTACACTCAAAGGCAAACTCAACCTGAATGATGGTTCCGGGCGATACATAGCTGACCGCGTCTTGAGGACTGGTCGCGGTGGCCGCGCCCCCCAACTCGACGCCAGCCAGTGTTTTAATCATCATGCCAAAACGCACACCGGTTGCCGCAACGGAAAAATCAGTTTTATAGGTATAGCGATAGGTTCTCCCTCGCGCCAGGCAATTAACCGGCTCGCCTGCCAGATTAACAATCTGCGGCAAATTAATGACTGCACCATGGGATTCATAGGCGAGTTCACTTTGGGATTTCAAATGGGGGTCGTAAAATTCCTCAACGTCATCCGTAGTATTCTTCGAGGAGGCGTGTGCATTCGCCCCTGCGATTGAATTCAACGTCGACAGCGATACATCCCCTTCAGCGCTCACCGCTGCACGAATACCCTCAACCTTCTCGGCAGGAGCATAAAGCAACTTTTGATATTTCCCGATTACATTCTTGGGAGCACCTTCCGTAAGCTTGTCACCATTGTCCAAAAGAATAGCGCGATCACACAGCTCAACAACGGCACTGCCGGAATGCGATACAAAGAGGATTGTCGCACCGTTGGCTTTAATCGCTTCAATTCGAGCAAAACACTTACGTTGAAACAGCTCATCGCCCACTGACAATGCTTCGTCAACGATGAGAATTTGCGGATCAACATTAATCGCCACCGCAAAAGCAAGGCGCACCATCATGCCGCTGGAATAGCTCTTGACCGGCTGATCAATAAAATTGCCTATTTCTGCGAATGCCTCGATTTGGGAAAATCGAGCGTCTGTTTCCTCCCGCGACAAGCCAAGCACTGCGGCATTCATATAGACATTTTCGCGCCCACTGAAGTCTGGATTGAACCCTGAACCTAACTCAAGTAATGCAGCTACTCGCCCAGAAGTCTGAACATCTCCAGCGGTCGGCGTTAGCGTTCCGCAAATAATTTGCAGCAAGGTAGACTTACCACTGCCATTGCGACCAATGATGCCAACGGTCTCACCTTTTCTTACAACAAAAGAAATATCACGCAGCGCCCAGAACTCTCTGAAATATTGTTTTCGTCGACCATTAAACATTTGCAGAAAGCGATCACGCGGATTGTCATAAATGTGAAAGCACTTACTAACAGCATTTACCTTTATCGCAATATCAGAGCACATCAGAAAATCCTTTTCGCATTTTCTGGAACCAGATATACCCTGCCCAGAACATCACCAGCGCGACAATAAAGTAATTAAGCAACCCCATGAAATCCGGCATTTTCCCCCAGATTAAAACATCGCGAGATTGTTCAATTATAAATGTCAGGGGGTTCGCCATGATAAGCGGTTGAAATTCCGGCGGGAGGTTTTTGACGGGAAAGAACACCGGCGCCAAAAACATCATCATGGTGGTAATAATGGCCACTGTTTGCCCGACATCCCGCAAGAAAACGCCAAGGGCTGCAAGAAACCATGCAAGTCCTAACGCAAGGACCAATAACGGAAATAGCACAAGAGGAAGAAACAGCACGTGCCAGTGAGGCACACCAATAAGTAATGTGTATGCCATTAGCCAGACCGTCAGGCTAACCAGTGCATGAAAAAGCGCTGCACAGGCGGCAACGACGGGCAAGATCTCAAGAGGAAAAACTACTTTTTTCACATAATTGACATTACCGACAATCAAGCTGGGTGCGCGATTAAGTATCTCAGCAAACAAGCCATACACGATCATACCGACAAATAGCACAACGGCGAACATCGCCTTGCTTTCCTCGCCGCCACTCTCCGCTATCCCCCAGCGTGAACGAAATACAACAGAAAAGACAAAGGTGTACACCGCGAGCATTAGTAAGGGATTGAGAAACGACCACCCCAAACCAAGGAATGATCCCTTATAGCGACCGATCACCTCTCGCCTTGTCATTTGAGCAATAAGCTGGCGATTCACCCACAAACTACGTAGCAGTGATCCAATCGTAATCGGTTGGGGGGCATGAGGATTCATGGCCTACCTCTCACGTCGCCCTGCAGATCGTATTCCATATAGGTATTGATAATGGCTCTCCTCAAACCTGACGTTTAACCTTTCCGAGCGGAGCTTGGATAGGCCGTCTTGGGGTCACACGTATAAGACAGCCTATGGCCGAGATTAAAAGACCCAGTGATTTGACGAAACCGCTGGGCGGGCTGCTCAGCAATGAGAAACCGAATTGATATTCATCTTAGGCAGACTTGGACGTTTGAATGCACAGTGCGTTGCCATCGGTTTGTCATTCACCCTCCGCGACTCTCTTTTCACCGGCACCGAACAACAGGATCAAGCCCAACATCATGACTAACGGTATCGTCGCAAATAAATACCTGAAATCCGAAGCAATGCTCGTCGGTAGAAAGGACCCGTACATCAAGACTGTGGCCAGTGCAATCACGCCACCAATCGCTTTAACTGGCCCCGGAGAAATCTTGAGCGCGCCCACAGCCACAATCACTATAAGCGACAACATCCAGAAAGCGTGACGGTAAATCGGCCAACTGAAAAAAGACACGGCCATGTCATAAACTACTTGAGCTCTTGACGTGGTTCCTGGCCTCACATGGACTGCAGTCAGGTACTCAGGATTGCCTTCAACTCCGACAAAGACCGGCAGAGTGCCATTTAGTCCTCGTAGCCCCAGCAAAGTCGCGTAGGTCGTTACACGGTGCTCCAAATAGGCGCCCGGATTTTGCTTCACCATCACCCACCATTCATGCCGGAGCGTTTCGCTGGGTATGGAAGCGAACCAAGCACGAACAACCGGATTCAGATCAAGAAAGTCAATCCTGGCCGGGTCGTAGGCGGACTTGATTGCAGAAAGCTGCTCTTGCGTCACAGGGAGTGCCATCTCGGCAGGGGGAAGCTTTGAGTTACTGACAATGCCGGCAAGATCAAACTGTATGATGCTGCGAAAGCCCACAGAACTGGCGCGATCACCGGCGCCTTTCACCGACGATGCGACCTGGTGCTGAATGCCCAGAACAACACTCACGAATAAAACAATGATCACTGACGAAGCCAGAACTTTCTTAGTCGGCCTGAAGGAATAAACGGCGACCATAAGTGACAGTAAGAGGATCGGTGCCATGAAAACCCCTTGCTGACGAGCCTGGTATCCGGCAGCTAGCAAGACTATCGACAAGCCGATACAGCAATAACGACGCAGAGGCGAACCTACGGTTGCCGCGATCGCAAATGCACACGCCGCTGTTAACAATGACGCGAAAAGCACATCTTTCCAGACAATTCCCACATAAATGAAAACAATCGGATTTATGATCAGCAAGAACGCAATAACGACCCGCCATGTAGGGATAGTATTAAGGCCTTGAGCAGCGCGCACTTGCAGCATTGTTAAGGTGACAACGGCAAAGGCCCCATAAAGAAGAACCGAATTGATCATCACAAACAACGCAGCCGAAAGCTCCCCACCCCCCATCCACCTGAGCAGGGCCGACATGAACGGCGGCCCCCAACTTACGGACTGCCCTAGGCTGGCTTCGTAAAGTTGGATGCTCGTGTCCATCGACATCTGCCCCGGGGCATGTATCGCAATGGCAGCGCATGCAAGAACGAAGGTGAGCAAAACAACGAGGCGGCTCACAGGGCTCGAATTGACAGTCACCAGCGCAGACAACTTGCTTTGACTTGTCACGGCGCGCCGTTGGTTAACATCTATAATTGACATTGCGTCCAGTCCTGTTCAGCGGGCAGAATCATCGGGAAATACGCTTCATGAATCCTGGAACACCTTCCGTGCGAAGCACTTCCCACGCACGCTTGGCCAACAACACTCCGTGACGAGGGTCGTCCAGTACTTGGCCCAAATGCTCACGCACACGGCTGGAACTGAAGACAACCGGTACCCCACCTGCTTGATAACCCGGCGTCAACGCAGACGTCACCCGAAGCATCTCCGCTGCAGAAGTGGCTGGATCAAAAAGTGCCGGGAACTCCACACGCCCCTGGGATTCCCACCACGCGAGGTAACCGCCGCCTTCGGTTGCAAAAGGATCAGGAAAGGTTTGCTGCAGGTCCAGTCGCTCTCGATAAATGAGGCGTGCAGCCTTGGGAATAGCAGTACCGTCTGCAAAACGAGAGAACGCCCACGGCACTTGGCTTAAAGGATCCTTGCCCAGGTCAGCAATAGTCTCCGTATACCATTTGATCAACGCATGCGCCGTTGGCTGGTTAGCTGCGTTTTTCCACGCCATGGTCCGATGCGCACCACTGTCAAACCCTGTGAAGTGATAGAAGCCGAGAGGCTGTCCATCCACCATGACGTTATCCGGTAATTCACCTGTAATTTGTCGAGTTGTAATGTTCCACGGGGCGACGTTCAGACGCGAAGTTCGCAGGATGCATACACCCTCGAAAAAAGCCGGTACCAGATCGATCCAACGCTGATCAGTAAACAAGCCGTTGTGAATTTCAGCGCGGCAGAAATAATAAAGACGGTCTGACCACCATCTCGCGAACTGTTTACCTATTTCCGTTGGCGCAACGGCAAGGAAGCCCAGGTTATAAATGCCGTGTTTCAGGCTGGAGATCTCGTTATCCATGATGGCGGCTAACGTTGGCTCTGGAGTGACCTGGTGAGGCGTCAGAGCGATATTTGAATGCTGGATAGCTTCCAGCACATCATGCAGAGGTGAAAAAAGTACAGTATCTGGATCAAGGTAGATGACCCCGGCACAATCTGGACGATCAAGCAGTCGTGCCAGGAGGAACGGCTTGATGGCTGTCGACAACTCTACGATCGTGTGACAAAACGCCCAGCCATTTGCATTCGGAATATCCAGGCTGCTGATCGGGTGAATTTCATCAAACGGCTCTGCGGAAAGATCCAGACCGGCGGGCACTTCATCCGACAGAGCCAAATGCACGACCCAATCAGGATGGAATTTTTTGATCGACTCTACCAATGCTCGAACTTTCGGAATGTAGTTACAGGCGGCACTGGTGTAAACGTGTATTTTTTTCAAGAAATGACCTTAATACTTAAAGGGTGAAGAGAACGCTCAAAAGCCAGGATATCCTCAAGCAAGCTTGGGCCATCCTGCCGCGTCGCGATATAGCCGGTTTCAAGACTGCGAACCAGGTCAGCTTGAGCCCCCAGGTCCAGGCAGATCAGCGGTAGCTTCATCGACAGTATTTCATGCGCGACAAATGAGAATGTTTCAGGGCAAATTGAAGGCAGAAAAGCCATGCTGATGCCATGCTTTTCAACGATTTTGGGTAAATCGTCTTGTGCATAGGGGCCTGTTTCTTTCACCACTTCCGGGTGGCATGGCGCGTCGACACTTCCCACGACGACGATTCGCACCGGCGCGCCCACTTGATGAATCGCCGCCGCCAGATCTTGCAGGATGCCTGCGCCCTTGTGGTGGGAGATCGAACCTATTACTCCAATCGTCAGATACTTTCGCGGCGGCGCGGGGACGCTAACTTCGCGAAGGGGCTCCACATAATGAGGAAAGAGCTTCGCGCGTCCCCCGATCCCCGGGTAGGCACGCTCAAGTAACGTACAAGAAGATTGTGAAAAGCAGCGAATTTCGTCGGCCGCATCCAGCAGCTCTCCCCACATTTCACGCCAACGTACGATCGAGCGCTCCCCCGTTAGGGAGACGAATCCGTCCGGATGATTGCTCAAACAGGCATTGCAGCGCGACACAGACGGTATGCCGCAATATTGCCCACCATCGTCGAGCAGGAAATGCGAAGGGCAAACAAGGAAGTACTCATGTATGGCCACGATCAGGCTGGCATTGGTCCGTTGCTTCAACGCCAGCATGAACGTTCTAAGGCTTTGCGGATGCGGAAAAGATACGGCGCAGTTGAAAAACACTTGCTTAAGATCCATGCGCACCAGCAACTCGACAAAGCTGTCCAAGCTGGGCAATTGGCATGAATAGGTTCCGCTGCGGTCTCGTACTTCCACAAAAGTCTGCATGGAAGAAACGCGAAAACTAAGCAATATCACGGTATCGCCCGAGGATCGCCAATCAGTAACCACGCGCTCGCGAAACAGATTGGCTCCGCCTCCCATCGAATGATCGATCACCAGGCGGCATGGGCGGTTTTTCAGACGTGCCGCGAGAGCAGTCTCGTCAGAGTTCACCAGCGTAGGGTTTCGCCCACGATATCGAAGGCACTTTCTGACCAGCGTCTTGATACTTCCTCGACGCAGATAGGCCCAGGCTCGCTTAGCGAGATACAGACTCTGCGACACTTCAGTACTTTGCACTGCGTCGTGTGCTGGCAAAGCAAGCTCATGACGAGCTATCACGCCAGCGCGCATTTCAAAAACGAGTTCACACCTTTCGGGCGCTTCAGCTCCCCACCCGGCGATTACCATATAACCAGAGTTGGCCGCCTGGGCATTACCAGGGAACGCTGCGGCAACGTCTTCCCGCGACCGGCCCAAAGATACTGCAACGCGCTCAAGCCGCCCACCCGCAAAATGCATATGAAGGTAGGCCTGAACAATTACATGTTCATGATCCAGAGCCCATCCGAATCCGAACAGGCCATTGGGATGGCGTACGAGATGGTCTGTCTGACAGATTAACGTTGTCGATAGTACTTCTTGGGTGCTGCCATACTGCAGGCTGGGATCAACTACATCCATGTATATCGGTTCCACTATCAACTCACTACCACAACGGTTCTTTGACATAAGCCAAAGCCACCTACTTAATTTGAGGGTCCAGCGTCGCGTTTTGCAATGACTCCGCCACACCTACTGGCGTCATCTCTCTACGCGATACCAGTAAATATGCGCGTTCCAACGCGTCCTGTTGCTCCTGTACGATTCGTTCAGCGTGAGCCAGAGCATCCGAGGTTTGAATAAGCTGAGCATTGAGTTTCTGCATCTCTGCCAGACGCTCAAAAGCAAGTCTCTCTGCTTCCAGTAAGCCTGCTTGCATCGCATCTCTTTGCTGGAATGCCTGCTGTTGCTCAACGACGATGCCTTCGGCGCGGGAAAGCGCGGCACTCATTTCGATCAACTGAGCATCGAGCTTTTGTATATGTTCCAAACGTTCAATCGCGATCAACTCAGCCCCACGGAACAGAGTATAGGCGTCGTTTTGACGCTCGAGCGCAGCCTGTTGATCCGACACGATGTGCTCAGCACGGTCAAGCGCGGCACTGGTTTGACTCAATTGGGCATCAAGCCTATTTATGTGCTCCAAACGCTCAACCGCAAGTGTTTCGGCGTCGCGAAGACGGCAATCAAGCGCTTCTATTTGCGCTGATGCTTCTCGCTGAAATTGAGATTCAGCCAACGGCGAGTGCGCGCCCGTGGCCTGGTCGACAGGCTCGCTACCGAGCTGCTCGTTTGCACACTCAAGCGTCGACCGCTGTTCCAACACAATCAGTTCAGCGCGGGCCAGAGCATCACTGGTCTGAATAAGCTGAGTATCGAGTCTCTGCATCTCATCCAGACGTTCGACTGCCAATTTTTCAGCCATTGCCAATCCCTCACTCAAAGCAACAATTCGGGACTCTAAGGTCGAAAGCTGCCGATCATCCTTGTAAAACGCTTGTACTGACAAAAGTTTCGGGATGATATCACGCTGAAATTCAGATGTTATACGAATCCACTGAGCACTCTCTCGAAAGGCCCTGGGGGTCATGCCCTCCTCGATAGCACCATGCACAGCCTCATAAGCTCTCAGAACTAGCCCCGGGAGGCTCAGATGTCGGGCGTCCGAGCCATGGGATAATGTTGGTGCAATGAAGTCGCCGGCGAAGCGCTCAACGGTGTCTTGGGCGGGTGTCAACTTAAGCCAGCTCGCGACGTCTGAAAGAAAGTCGGCCGGTTGCAAAAGCAAATGATCGAATGCGAAAAATCGCATGTCTTCAGCGTTATCTAAGTATTCCAAGGCCCCAAGCAAATGTGTCATCCACAGCCAGGCCCCACGCTCAACGGAAATGCCATCACGTCGAGCCAGCGAATGCACTACCTCGGCTGGATGACGCACCACTAACATCAGCTGCGGCTTGACCTCCAACTGCGAGAACACTCTCCCCCAAAAAGGGGCCAACTGACACATCCGTGGGTCTTTGAATCCCCAGGCAGGCGCGTCGCCAAACAAACCTCGGACCAGCTCGACAGCTTCACCGACATATGCCTCCCATTGCCCTCCACTCCCCAACACTGGAGGCAAGGGGGAGTCCCAGCGGCAGTTCTGCAAGGCAAGCAGCCTGTTATTGAACTCGACAACCTGGCGCTCTTCGAAATACCCCTTGGGATTCCATTCGTCGCCTTGATACAAAGAACTTCCCATGCTCAGGCCGAGCTGTTCAAGCCCCGCAGCGATAGCGCTGGTGCCACTGCGATGCATCCCCAGAACGATCACTACATTTTTATTCGCGTCAACTGGATGCATTATCGAACACTCTAATATTGGCTAACTTGAAAACAGGGACCGGGACAGTTCTAGCACTCAAGTGCCTATCTATGATCGCAAAAGCAGAGCGTAGGGCCCTCGAAAATCACCGAAAATTGGCCGTCGCCAACGACGTGCTGACCAAAGCTCATCCGCTGAATGTGCGGATTTACGCTCGAGAGAATTCAGAGCTTCTTCATTATAGTTGCCAGCAGAAGCCCCAAATTCCCCAGCAGGGTTTGCCGGTAAAGTCCCGCCAACCAGACGCCAGAGATTCTGCGAAAGACGGTCTGCGTCCGTGCTTGCTTGAAGCACTCAAGCGTCCCTTGATTTTGCTTGCACAAACGGTGTTGCATGGCATCGAGGGCCCGGATGTTCTGGTCATTCCATTCATGGAAACGCCCTTGAAAAACCATCCGCAATCGAACTAATCGTGCCGCCCAACCAGCATTACTACCAATCACATTCTCAGCATGCTGACGATATTTCATCTTAGGCTGCGGATCATAGTGAACACGTCCGCCTGCCCCCGAGATCAACTGATAAAGCCACCAGTCGTGAGCAGGCACACTCAGGTCGTAGCCCGCCTCGCACAACAGCGCACGAGCGGCTTTGTTGAAAACCATCGTGTTCCCCCCCGCAATACTCTGAACCAGTGCATTGCCAAAACCGGGAGCGAGTCGAAAACGCGGCGAATAGCCGAGATGCACGCCCGTTTCGCTGATCAACTGAGTACGACCGCAATAAAGCGCAGGCACATGGGTTGGCACGGTTCGCAACCACGCCAGCGCCACCTCCAGCTTGTCCTCGCTCCAGATGTCGTCTTGATCGGACCAGGCAAAGAAATCTGCATCATCCACTCGATAGGTCAACGAGAGGAAATTGGCAGCGTATCCTCTCTTAGGCCCCATCATTATTCCCAGGCGAGCATGACCCCAGCGGCGACCGTAGTCTTCCAACAGCGAAAGGGTTCCATCCTGAGAACCGTCGTCCGACACCATCAACGTCCAGTTGGAATAGGTCTGCCGTTCAAACGAGTCAAGCTGCTCTGCAAGGAATGCCTGGCCGTTGTACGTACACATCAATACGACAACTTTTGCTTCGCAAACATCGCTTGGTTGAAGACGAGAAGGACTATGCAATGTAGTAATAGACACAAATATCCCGCTGCAACGCACTTACTCGCCTGTAGGAATCTGCGGTATGTGCCCTAAGAAAGCTGGAATTATTGCAGTTATATTCAGAACGTACAATCTTGTATCACAACCAATGGTCGGGCGTAATAGTCAGGCCTGGCACGGCCCGGAAGGCTGCATGGCACACACCTTGAAGCTAGAGCGCCTGAAAGGTGAAAATCGCCGGCTTAACCCACCCAGAAATATCCATCGGGTTATTACTAAGACGTTACTCGTGAAAGAATTTTTGTGCTATGGGCTATATGACTAACTTGGCGCCAAGGAACAGTGACAGCATGGCCTGTAAGAAAGTTCACTAATTATAGCCAAGCACGTACTTAACTTTTGATCGATATGGCTCATTAACATCATTCGAGCTTCTGAGTTTTAATTCCCTATATAGCCGCACGCCCATTGACCCCTATCAATAAACGCTCGAGCCTACCCGTTGAGCACTGGAATGGTGCCGCCATCCGCGTCACTATGCGCTCATCGCTTGCAGGACCACCCGCTCTCAAAAAAAATTGGACGTCTCACGTTGTCAGGTGAGCACCCCCCCCATCCACACTGGAGCAAGGATGAAGACCCAGACCATCGCAATTATTGGTGCAGGCTTTTGCGGCTCGACGCTAGCAGTGCGTTTACTGCGTAATCCAACCGGCGCGCGACAGAAAATCCTGTTGATTAGCCGGCCTGGCGCAATTGCGCGTGGCATTGCCTATGGAACCCGCTCTTACGCGCATCTACTCAACGTCCCCGCGGGCAGAATGAACGCCCTGAGTGACGATGAAGACAGTTTCTATGCGTTCGCCAAGAACCATGATTCCAACATCACGTCCGGATCCTTTGTGCAAAGACGCCTTTACGGTGACTATTTGGAGTCATTGTTGAGCAACGCCTCGCAAAACGCAGCTAAAGGTTGCGAACTGCACAATGTCATCGGCGAGGTTGTTGAGCTGATACCCAACGCAGAGCGTGATGGGGCGCGCTTAATCATGAACAACGGCGATCATCTGGAGGTCGACAAGGTCGTCTTGAGTATCGGCAGCTGCGCCCGCCAAAAACCGTCCAGCGCAGCAGGGCACCAACTGTTTTACGCAAACCCGCGCTACATACATGACCCCTGGAAAGCCGACGCACTCAGCAATGTCGGCTCGGACGCCCCCATTTTTCTCATCGGTAGCGGACTGACGATGCTGGACGTCGTGCTTGACCTGCGTGACCGTGGGCATCAGGGAATGATTTATGCCGTATCTCGTCGAGGCCTCGCCCCACAACCTCATCGGGTGCTGAACGCACGCCCTTCTTATGATGAACACCTGTCCCGACGAATGTTAGACAACTGCACGATCCGTCACTATCTGCGCACAGTCCGTGACGCAATCATGCACCAAGCGCGTACCGGGGGGGACTGGAGGGACGTCATCGGCGGGCTCAGGTCAACCACGGCTCAACTATGGCATGCACTGCCCATTATCGAGCGACAGCGCTTTTTGCGTCATGTGCGCCCGTACTGGGATACTCATCGCCACCGTTGCGCCCCACAGCCAGGAGCACGCCTGCAGGCCGAGATCGCCAGAGGCAAACTCAAACTTTTTGCGGGACGGGTAACCGGCTACACCCCCAATGAAGATCATGTCAGTGTAAGTTTTCAACGCCGGGGCACCTGCATCCAGGAAAGCATTGAAGTCGGCGCAGTGATCAACTGTACGACACCGGCATTTGACCTGCGAGAATTGGACGACCCCTTACTGGAATCACTGCGAATCGGCGGCCTGCTGATTCCGGACGCACTTGGAACAAGCATGGCCATCGCCCCTTCCGGCGCTCTGGTAGGGTGTGACGGGACAGAATCAAGCTGGCTGTATTATGTCGGCCCCTTCCTCCAGGCACGTGACTGGGAAGCGACGGCCGTACCGGAATTACGCGAATACGTGAAATCCCTGTCCGAGACACTGAGCCAGTAGCCCCTCCGGCCCGGCCCTCCTGCGCCCACAACGACACAGGAGGGCACGCGTCCCTAACCTTTGCGAAACACAAACACCAACCCAACAATGATCAACCCCATCCCCAACACGCTCAGCATCGCGAGCCTGTTGCCAAAGATCAGGTAGTCCATCACCGCCGTCACCAGGTAAAACAGACTGGTGACGTTCACCAGGTTGCCTCGGGCGATCAGGCGGTACAGCAGTAGCGTTGCCAGCAACGATACCACCAGCCCCATCCACAGCACCGGCAGGTAAAAGCTGCTGCTGTATTCAAAGTGGAACGGCTGAAAGGGCACAAATACCGAACACAGCAGGAGCCCCGCCAGGTACTGCACCGGCAGCGTGCCCAAGGGGTTGTCGGTGATGCGCTTCTGCATGATCGAGCCGAAGGTCATGCTGGCCAGGGCCAACAGCCCGAACAGCATGCCTGCCAGGGACATGCCGGACAGACCGATGCCTTGATACACCACCATGATCAGCCCCGCCAACCCGAGGCCCAGCCCGAACACGCGGCGCAGCGAACGCTGGCGTTCCATCAGCACCACGGTGAGGATCGGCTGTACGCCCATGATGGTTGCCATCACGCCGGGGGTGACGCTCAGGTCCAGGGCCAACAGATAGAAAATCTGGTAGGCCCCCAATAACACCAACCCCGTCGCCGCTGCGTACAACAGCGGCTTGCCGGGGCGCGGCAGTTTCAGCTTGAGGATCGGTATCAGCACCACCAGGCCCGCGAGAGCGATGGCAAAGCGGATGAGCAGAAACGCGAAGGGGGACGCGTGGGCCAGGCCCCATTTGGAGAAGATCGCCCCGCTGCTCCACAGCAGGACAAACAGGCTCGTCGAGGCCGCCGCGGCCACGGATTGTTTCGAAAGAACAGACATGGTTACCACCTGTAATCAGGCAAAAAAGCCGACTCAGCAAAAGCTGAAGTTCAAGGTTTTTTCAGGCGGGCAGACGGGAACAGCAATCAGCTGATCAGCCCGAAATACCAACACCCGGCGGTGATACGACTGCGTACACCGGCGTGCTGCTGACAGGTGGGGGATAGTGACTGATCTGCACAGGCTGCTTTTCTCCGCACGGCTCGACCGCAGCGTTGACCGCTGAATCGACTACTGCTGTGCGCTGGAGAGCTGGCATGGGCTGATCATGTGTGAAGGGATAAGA
This sequence comes from Pseudomonas sp. H3_E07, assembly GCF_054668895.1. Taxonomy (NCBI): domain Bacteria; kingdom Pseudomonadati; phylum Pseudomonadota; class Gammaproteobacteria; order Pseudomonadales; family Pseudomonadaceae; genus Pseudomonas; species Pseudomonas sp. H3_E07. The sequence goes on along the minus strand of NZ_CP162795.1, from coordinate 4,374,714 downwards.
GGCTAGGACTATAACCAGCCGGCGATAGGTTTTGCAATCTTCATGAATGGAGGAGTTTTAACGTGGGCCCAGTAGGACTGGGTCGCTATAATACCGCCCAGATTTTTCCAAGGATTTCCCATGATCGCATTGCCCTGGCTGTACCTGGTGCTTCTTTCCATCGGCTATCTGCTGGCCTTGATCTACGGGCAGCTGGGGGCGCTGGCGGGCGTGTCCGTCGCCCTGCTGCTGATCGCCGCCTACGCCGTACGCCAGCAACGCACGCCGTGGGCGCGCTACCTGGGTCACGGGCTGTTTATCGTATTGGCCCTGGGCCTGGCGATGCACTGGTTGCCGGGTTTCTACAACGGACGTGGTATTGCTCCGCAACGCCTTACCGACGATGCCGTGCCCTTCTCGATGTACCTGAACCAGGACAAACCGCTGATTGGCTTCTGGCTGCTGCTGGCCTGCCCGTGGATTGTGGCGCGGCGTTCGCTGCGCTTATCGATCTGCGTGGCCGCCCTCGCCTTGACGCTCACCGCCATCGCGGCCTTGGGCGGCGCCGCCTTGCTGGGGATGATCACCTGGGCGCCGAAATGGCCGGAACAGGCCTGGTTATGGGTGCTGAATAATTTGCTGCTGGTGACTCTTGTCGAAGAAGCGCTGTTTCGTGGTTATGTCCAGGGCGGCTTGAGCAGGCGCTTCAAGCACCTGCCCTATGGAGAAAACCTCGCGTTGCTGCTGGCATCCCTGCTATTTGGCCTGGTGCACCTTGGGGCAGGCTGGCATTGGGTACTGCTGGCGAGCATTGCAGGCGTCGGTTATGGCCTCGCTTATCGCTTTGGCGGACTGGGTGCAGCCATTGCCACGCACTTTGGCCTGAATCTGCTTCACTTCGGGTTGTTTACCTACCCGATGCTGGCCAGCTGATTATTACAAAATTAAGCTAAATAAAAGCCCGCTGCGGCCGACAACCCTTGAAAGCCTTGCGGATTGAACAATCATGCGTAATAACCAACCCGTTACCCAGCGCGAACGTACCTTCCCCGCTCAGCAACGGTTGATCTCCACCACAGATGCCAAAGGCGTGATCACCTACTGCAACGACGCTTTCGTCGAGATCAGTGGGTTCTCCCGCGACGAACTGGTGCGTGCCCCGCACAACCTGGTGCGTCACCCGGATGTGCCGCCGGCGGTGTTCGCGCACATGTGGTCCACGCTCAAACAAGGCTTGCCATGGATGGGCATCGTCAAGAACCGCTGCAAGACCGGTGATCATTACTGGGTTAACGCCTACGTGACGCCCGTTTTCGAAGGCAATCAGGTGGTCGGCTACGAATCGGTGCGCATCAAGCCCACCGCCGAGCAGATCCGCCGTGCCGAAGCGCTCTACCACCGCATCAACCAGGGCAAGTCGGCGATCCCCCAACGGGACAAGTGGCTGCCGGTGTTGCAGGACTGGCTGCCGTTTATCCTGGTGAGCCAATTGAGCTTCATGATTGGTGCGTCGCTGAACTCCCACTGGGGCTTTGCCCTGGCGGCGGGGTTGTCGGTGCCGTTGGGCCTGCTGGGCCTGAGTTGGCAACAGCGCGGCCTCAAACGCTTGCTGCGCCTGGCTGAGCAGACCACGTCCGACCCGTTGATCGCGCAGATGTACACCGACAGCCGTGGCGCCCAGGCGCGTCTGGAAATGTCGATCCTCAGCCAGGAGGCACGTCTGAAGACTTGCCTGACGCGCTTGCAGGACACCGCCGAACACCTCAACGACCAAGCCGCGCAGTCCAACACCCTGGCGCATAACAGCTCCAGTGGCCTGGAACGCCAGCGCGTCGAGACCGAACAGGTGGCGACCGCAGTCAATCAGATGGCAGCCACCACGCAGGAAGTCGCCAGCCACGTGCAGCGCACCGCCGATGCGACCCAGGAGGCTAACCGCCTGACCGGTCGCGGCCGCGATATCGCCGGGGAAACCCGCGAGGCGATCCAGCGTCTGTCAGTGGCCGTGGGCGAGACCGGTGTGACCGTCACCCAACTGGCCAAGGACAGCGATGAAATCGGCGGCGTGGTCGATGTGATCAAAGGCATTGCCGATCAGACCAACCTGCTGGCACTCAACGCCGCCATCGAAGCGGCCCGTGCCGGCGAGATGGGCCGTGGTTTTGCGGTCGTCGCCGACGAAGTCCGTCAACTGGCACAGCGCACCGCTGAATCAACCGGGCAGATCCATGCCTTGATCGCCAAGCTGCAGCAGACCGCTGCCGCCGCCGTGCAAACCATGGACGCCGGGCATCGCCAGGCCGAAGAAGGCGTGGCGCGGGTGATGGAGGCCGATCAGGCGTTGGTGGGCATCAGTGAAGCGGTGGCGCATATCACCGACATGACTACCCAGATCGCGGCAGCGACCGAAGAACAAAGCTCGGTGGCAGAAGAGATCAGCCGTAATATCAGCACAATTGCGCTGTTGGCGGACCAGACGTCGGAACAGGCGATGAACTCGGCGCAGTTGAGTGAAGAGCTGACCCATACGGCGAATACCCAGTATTCGCTGGTGGAGCGGTTTAACCGGTAGACCGCTTTCGCGAGCAAGCCCGCTCCCACATGTTGATGTGTGAATGCATTCAAATGTGGGAGCGGGCTTGCTCGCGAAGGGTCCCTAACAGGCGCCGAGAAACTCAGCGACCTTCACCGCTGCAGCCGCCAAATGCTGCTGATGCGTAAACCCCGACGCCTTCAACGGCTTCAAATCATGATCCCCCGCCACCAACCACATCACCTCGATGCTCGGCGATAACACATACCCCTCCACCGTCGCCCGATTCCCCAGGGCATCGCGCTCGCCCTGCACAATCAAGGTCGGCGTCTTCAACCCAGCCAGATGCTCAGTGCGTGGCTTCTCCGGTTTACCCGGCGCATAGAACGGATACCCCAGGCACACCAACCCATCGGCGCCCACTTCATCAGCCAATAAACTGGCCATGCGCCCGCCCATGGACTTGCCGCCAATGGCCAGTGTCCCAGCGACATGACGTCGCACCTCGGCAATCACCTCGCGCCAGGCCTCCAGCAGTTTCGGTGCCGGGTTCGGCGGGCGCTTGCCGCCGTCGACACGGCGTTGAGCCATGTAGGGAAACTCGAAGCGCAACACGCTGACCCCATGCCCGGCAAGGCGTGCAGCCATGTCATTCATGAAGGATGAGTCCATCGGTGCACCAGCGCCGTGGGCCAGGATCAGCGTCACAGGTTCACGTCCCGCAACCGTCGACGCGACATCCCACAACCAGCCGTGTTCCCGCACACACTGCGCCCATTGATCCCCGTCAATACTGGCCTTGTGCTCTTTGCCCATGCTTGCCTCGCTATTCAGTCTGCCTATAACTCCAGCCCAAGTGCCGCACTTGCTTGGGTTGAACCGTGGATGGGGAACCATGAACACTACTTTAAGTACCGCCTATAACTACAAGGTGGTCCGCCAATTCGCCATTATGACGGTGGTGTGGGGCATCGTCGGCATGGGGCTCGGGGTTTTTCTCGCCGCCCAATTGGTCTGGCCTGCACTCAACTTCGACTTGCCTTGGACCAGCTTCGGCCGCCTGCGCCCGTTGCACACCAACGCGGTGATCTTCGCCTTCGGCGGCTGCGCGCTATTCGCCAGCTCTTTCTACTCGGTACAACGCACCTGCCAAACCCGGCTGTTCGCGCCGAAGATCGCCGCGTTCTGCTTCTGGGGCTGGCAGTTGGTCATCCTGTTGGCCGCGATCAGCTTGCCGCTGGGCTACACCAGTTCCAAGGAATACGCCGAGCTGGAATGGCCGATCGACATCCTCATCACCATCGTCTGGGTGGCCTACGCCATCGTGTTCTTCGGCACGGTGATGAAGCGCAACACCAAGCACATCTACGTCGGCAACTGGTTCTTCGGTGCGTTCATCATCACCGTGGCGATCCTGCATATCGTCAACAACCTGGAAATCCCGGTCAGCCTGACCAAGTCCTACTCCCTCTACGGCGGTGCGACGGATGCCATGGTGCAGTGGTGGTATGGGCATAATGCGGTAGGCTTTTTCCTCACCGCCGGTTTCCTCGGCATGATGTATTACTTCGTGCCCAAGCAGGCCGAGCGTCCGGTGTATTCCTATCGCTTGTCCATTGTGCACTTCTGGGCGCTGATCACCCTGTACATCTGGGCCGGCCCACACCACTTGCACTACACCGCGTTGCCTGACTGGGCACAGTCCCTGGGCATGGTGATGTCGCTGGTGCTGCTGGCACCGAGCTGGGGCGGCATGATCAACGGCATGATGACCTTGTCGGGTGCCTGGCATAAATTGCGCAGTGACCCGATTCTGCGCTTCCTCGTCGTCTCCCTGGCCTTCTACGGCATGTCGACGTTCGAAGGCCCGATGATGGCGATCAAGACCGTCAACGCCCTCTCCCACTACACCGACTGGACCATCGGCCACGTACACGCTGGCGCCCTCGGTTGGGTGGCGATGATCTCCATCGGCGCGCTGTACCACATGATCCCGAAAGTCTTCGGCCGCGAGCAGATGTACAGCCTAGGCCTGATCAACGCGCACTTCTGGCTGGCCACCATCGGCACCGTGCTCTACATCGCCTCGATGTGGGTCAACGGCATCGCCCAGGGCCTGATGTGGCGTGCAATCAACGAAGACGGCACCTTGACCTACTCCTTCGTCGAAACCCTGGTGGCCAGCCACCCTGGTTTCATCGTGCGGCTGGTGGGCGGTGCGGTGTTCCTCTGCGGCATGTTCCTGATGGCTTACAACACCTGGCGCACCGTGCGTTCGGCGCAGCCCGTCGAAGCCACCACCACTGCGCAGCTGGCCTGAGGAGTCTGTGATGAAACACGAAACGATTGAAAAGAACGTCGGCCTGCTGATGCTGCTCATGGTGCTGGCCGTGAGCATCGGCGGCCTGACCCAGATCGTCCCGCTGTTCTTCCAGGACGTCACCAATAAACCGGTGGAAGGCATGAAGCCCTACACCGCGCTGCAATTGGAAGGCCGTGACATCTACATCCGCGAAGGCTGCGTACAGTGCCACTCGCAGATGATCCGCCCGTTCCGCGCCGAGACCGAACGCTATGGCCACTACTCGGTGGCGGGCGAAAGCGTGTGGGACCACCCGTTCCTGTGGGGCTCCAAGCGCACCGGCCCGGACCTGGCACGCGTCGGCGCCCGCTACTCGGACGACTGGCACCGCGCGCACTTGTACAACCCGCGCAACGTGGTGCCCGAGTCGAAAATGCCGGCCTACCCGTGGCTGGTCACCGCCGCCGTCGACAGCAGCCACACCGAGACCAAGTTGAACGTGATGCGCACCCTCGGCGTGCCGTACACCGACGACGACATCAATGGTGCCGTGGCCAGCCTCAAGGGCAAGACCGAGATGGACGCACTGGTCTCGTACCTGCAAGTGCTCGGCACTGCCATCAAGAGCAAGAGGTGAGCCATGGGATTTGAATTCGATGCGGGCACCATCCGCGGCCTCGGCACGCTGGTGGTTGCTATCGCCTTTATCGGCCTGTCGTTGTGGGTGTTCAACAACCGGCGCAATGCGGAATTCGAGCAGGCGCGCCTGCTGCCCTTCGCCGATGAACCTTCTCCATCCGACGCTCAAGAAGAGCCTGCAATAAGGAGCACTCGGCCATGACCCTATTCTGGAGTACATGGATCTGCGTATTGACCCTCGGCAGCCTGATCGGCCTGACCTGGCTTTTGGTCGGCACCCGCAAGGGCGAGACCAAGGGCAGCGTCGACCAGACCATGGGCCACGCCTTCGACGGCATCGAGGAATATGACAACCCGCTGCCCCAGTGGTGGTTCATGCTGTTCGCCGGCACCCTGGTGTTTGCGGTCGGCTACCTGATCCTCTACCCGGGCCTGGGCAACTGGAAAGGCGTGTTGCCAGGCTATCAAGACGGCTGGACCCAGACCAAGGAATGGGACAAGGAAATGGCCAAGGCCGACGCCAAGTTCGGGCCGATCTTCGCCAAGTTCTCGGCCATGCCCGTGGAAGAAGTCGCCAAAGACCCGCAAGCGCTGAAAATGGGCGGTCGCCTGTTTGCCTCCAACTGCGCGGTGTGCCACGGCTCGGACGCCAAGGGCGCGTTTGGTTTCCCGAACCTGGCGGACAACATCTGGCGCTGGGGCGGTTCGGCCGAGGCGATCAAGACCACCATCCTGAACGGCCGTCATGCGGCGATGCCGGCCTGGGGTGACATGCTCGGCGATGAAGGTGTGAAAAACGTCGCCGCCTATGTGCGTCACGACGTGGCCAAGCTGCCCCTGCCGGCTGACAGCAGTGCCGACCTGGCGGCTGGCCAAACGGCGTTCAACACCACCTGTGTTGCCTGCCACGGTCCGGAAGGCCACGGCATGGAAGCCATGGGTGCGCCCGACCTGACCAAACCGGCCGGCTACATCTATGGCACCAGCCTCGCGCAGTTGCAGCAGACCATCCGTCACGGCCGCCAAGGCCAGATGCCGGCGCAGGAAGTGCTGCAAGGCAATGACAAGGTGCACCTGTTGGCCGCCTACGTTTACAGCCTGTCCCACAACGCTGATGGCGCAACGCCAGAAAGCCAGCCCGAGTAACCCCTGAACTGCCGCCCCACCATGGGGCGGCAGCTCGACTTCGCACGCGACCAAGTGTCACACCCTTCCAAAGCCCACCTTTCCCCCCCTCACTTTCGGGTCTACGCTTGTTCCCAAAGCGGACCAATCCTGGCGTACGCGACGGCATTCGTTGCGACCCCAAAATTTTCCTGTCCACTCGATCAGCTTTTGATTTCGAATTTTGTCCTTACGCCAAACATGGAAAGGGCGCAGAATCTGGCGTGGAACGCATTGATACAGGTCAGCCATTGCGTTGCAATGGCCCCTCGCTTTCTACATACTTGCGGCCGATTTTACCTATAAAAAAACCTAAACCGTGGAACCTTAGAATGAGCACAGCAATCAGTCCGACTGCTTATAACTATAAGGTAGTCCGCCAGTTCGCCATCATGACGGTGGTCTGGGGGATCCTTGGCATGGGGCTCGGGGTGTTCATCGCCTCGCAACTGGTTTGGCCGGAATTGAATTTCGGTTTGCCATGGACAACCTTTGGCCGCCTGCGCCCGCTGCACACCAACCTGGTGATCTTCGCCTTCGGCGGATGTGCATTGTTTGCCACCTCCTACTATGTCGTGCAGCGAACCTGCCAGACGCGACTGATCTCCGACAGCCTCGCGGCCTTCACCTTCTGGGGTTGGCAAGCGGTCATCGTCGGCGCCATCGTCACCCTGCCGATGGGGTACACCACCACCAAGGAATACGCCGAGCTGGAATGGCCCATCGCCATTTTGCTCGCCATCGTGTGGGTGACCTATGCCGTGGTGTTCTTCGGCACCATCGTCAAGCGCAAGACCAAGCACATTTATGTGGGCAACTGGTTCTACGGCGCGTTCATCCTGGTGACGGCGATGCTGCACATCGTCAACCACGCGTCGTTGCCGGTCAGCCTGTTCAAGTCCTACTCGGCCTACGCCGGGGCCACGGATGCGATGATCCAGTGGTGGTACGGCCACAACGCCGTAGGTTTCTTCCTCACCACCGGTTTCCTGGGGATGATGTACTACTTCGTGCCGAAACAGGCCGAACGTCCTATTTACTCGTATCGCTTGTCCATCGTGCACTTCTGGGCGCTGATCACCCTGTACATCTGGGCCGGTCCGCACCACTTGCACTACACCGCGCTGCCGGATTGGGCGCAGTCGCTGGGCATGGCGATGTCGATCATCCTGCTGGCGCCGAGCTGGGGCGGCATGATCAACGGCATGATGACCCTGTCGGGCGCGTGGCATAAATTGCGCACCGATCCGATCCTGCGCTTCCTCGTGGTATCGCTGGCCTTCTACGGCATGTCGACCTTCGAAGGGCCGATGATGGCGATCAAGACCGTCAACTCACTGTCCCACTACACCGACTGGACCATCGGCCACGTACACGCCGGCGCTCTCGGCTGGGTGGCGATGATCTCCATCGGTGCGATCTACCACATGATCCCCAGACTGTTCGGCCGCGTGCAGATGCACAGCGTCGCGCTGATCAACACCCACTTCTGGCTGGCCACTATTGGCACCGTGCTCTATATCGCCTCGATGTGGGTCAACGGCATCACCCAAGGCCTGATGTGGCGTGCGATCAACGATGACGGCACCCTCACCTACTCCTTCGTCGAAGCGCTGCAAGCCAGCCACCCGGGCTACATTGTCCGCGCCCTGGGCGGTGCGTTCTTTGCCGCCGGCATGCTGTTCATGGCCTACAACGTCTGGCGCACCGTGCGTGCCTCCGACCCGGCAGAAGCCGAAGCCGCCGCCAAGATCGCCGTTGTGGGAGCTCACTGATGAAGCATGAAGTAGTCGAGACGAATATCGGCCTGCTGGCCTTCTTCATGGTCATCGCCGTGAGTATCGGCGGCCTGACCCAGATCGTTCCGCTGTTCTTCCAGGACGTGACCAACAAGCCGGTCGAAGGCATGAAGCCGCGCACCGCCCTTGAACTGGAAGGCCGCGACGTCTACATCGCCAACGGGTGTGTCGGCTGCCACTCGCAGATGATCCGCCCGTTCCGCGCCGAAACCGAACGCTACGGCCACTACTCGGTCGCCGGCGAAAGCGTGTGGGACCACCCGTTCCTGTGGGGTTCCAAGCGCACCGGCCCGGACCTGGCCCGTGTCGGTGGGCGTTACTCCGATGACTGGCAGCGCGCGCACTTGTACAACCCGCGCAACGTGGTGCCTGAATCGAAAATGCCGGCGTACCCGTTCCTCGTGGAAAACAAGCTCGACGGCAAGGACACCGCGAAGAAGATGGAAGTCTTGCGCACCCTGGGCGTGCCCTACACCGACGAAGACATCGCCGGTGCAGCCGCAGCCGTAAAGGGCAAGACCGAAATGGACGCACTGGTGGCCTACCTGCAAGGCCTGGGCACCATCATCAAAAGCAAACGGTGATTCTTCATGGATATCGGGATGATTCGTGGCCTGGGCACCGTTGTGGTGATGGTGGCCTTTATCGGCCTGGCGTTGTGGGTGTTCAGCCCCAAGCGCAAGTCGGAGTTTGAAGACGCGACCTTGCTGCCCTTTGCGGATGATCCCGAAGCCATCAAGCACGTCGAGCAAGCTTCTAGGAGTAACAAAGAATGACTACGTTCTGGAGTCTGTACGTCACAGTCCTCAGCCTGGGTACCATCTTCGCCCTGACCTGGCTGCTGCTGTCGACCCGCAAGGGCCAGCGCGCCGAGCAAACCGACGAGACCGTCGGCCACTCGTTCGACGGCATCGAGGAGTACGACAACCCCCTGCCCAAGTGGTGGTTCATGCTGTTCGTCGGCACCATCATCTTCGCCCTCGGCTACCTGGCGCTGTACCCCGGCCTGGGTAACTGGAAGGGCCTGCTGCCGGGCTACAGCTACCTCGACAACGACAAGCAAACCCCCTTCGCCAACGGCCAGACCGGCTGGACCGGCGTGCACGAATGGGAAAAGGAAATGGCCAAGTCGGACGCCAAGTTCGGCCCGATCTTCGCCAAATTCGCGTCGATGCCGATTGAAGAAGTCGCCAAGGACCCACAAGCCTTGAAGATGGGCGGCCGCCTGTTCGCCTCCAACTGCTCGGTGTGCCACGGTTCCGACGCCAAGGGTGCCTATGGCTTCCCCAACCTGACCGATGCCGACTGGCGCTGGGGGGGCGAGCCGGCCACCATCAAGGAAACCATCATGAAAGGCCGCCATGCGGTGATGCCGGCCTGGCTGGATATCCTCAAGGAGCAAGGCGTCAGTGATGTGGCGGCATTCGTCGTCACCAACCTCGACGGCCGCAAGCTGCCCGAAGGCGTGAAAGCCGATGTGGCCAACGGCGAGAAACTCTTCGCCGCCAACTGCGTGGCCTGCCACGGTCCTGCCGGCAAAGGCACCCCTGCCATGGGCGCGCCCGACCTGACCCATCCGGGCGCGTTCATCTACGGTTCGAGCTTTGCTCAACTGCAACAAACCATCCGCTGGGGCCGCCAGGGCCAGATGCCTGCTCAGGAGCAACTGCAAGGCAACGACAAAGTGCACTTGCTGGCAGCGTATGTGTACAGCTTGTCCCATGGGGATAAGAAGGCTGAAGAGCAGTAACCACTCGAAAAGACCAAAGCCCCGTGCAGCGCAAGCTGGCGGGGCTTTGGTCTTTCTGGCTCCCAGAAGCTGTCCAAATTGGAGCACATGACCGTTTGTAGCCTCCGACTTGCCGCCGTCGACTTCCAAGTAGTAACGTAACTACATGAAGTCTGACGGAGGGGGCCACCTCATGACCATCACAACCATTTCCAGCCGCGAATTCAACCAAGACACAAGTGGTGCCAAAAAAGCCGCCCGCCAGGGGCCGGTTTTTATCACCGATCGCGGCAAGCCTGCCCATGTACTGCTAAGTATTGAGGACTACCAGAAACTGACAGGGCTCAATGCCGATATCGTTGATCTGCTAGTGATGCCGGAAGCGGCCGATATCGACTTCGAAACCGAACGTGCCGTGATCACTCATCGACCCGTGGACCTCTCTTGATGTATCTGCTCGACACCAACGTTATCTCCGAACTGCGTAAACCCCACGCCGATGCAAAGGTGGTCGCCTGGGCCAAAAGTGTGATCGCTCCACGCATGTTTATTTCAGCGATTACGCTGAAAGAATTGGAAACCGGGGTCTTGCGTGTTGAGCGCCGAGACCCGGCACAAGGGAAGGTGCTGAGAACCTGGCTCAAGCGCCATGTAATGCCCGCTTTTGATGCCAGGATTCTGCCGGTGGATGCTGCGGTTGCACTGCGCTGTGCACATCTGCAGGTTCCTGACCGGGCCAATGAAAGCGATGCACTGATCGCCGCTACTGCTCTAGTACATGGGTTAACCGTCGTTACGCGCAATGTCAGTGATTTCAAATCCAGCGGCGTTTCACTGATTAACCCATGGGACGAATGACCGCCCTACCCGCAAAAACCGTCCATACTTGCCAAGTCAATTGATCCAGATCACGTACACCATCAATTGATTTTCCCCAACGCGACCAAAGGTCGCACCCCTGACATACCCTCAGGGGCGTATCATCAGGCCACTGCAACACCCTTAATTTGACCCCGGTTGGCACGTACTGGCCGAGGCAAATCTCCACCGCCGTGGGATGCAATGATGAGCAACCAGATACCGGTACATGACGTTACCCCGCCTGCCAAACACACAAACGGTTCCGACAGTAAAACCGTCGACCTCTACGCCTCGCGAGAGAAAATCTACACCCGTGCCTTCACCGGCCTGTTCCGCAATCTGCGCATGCTCGGTGGTGCCGGTCTTTTCCTGCTCTACTTCGGCACCGTGTGGCTGAACTGGGGTGGCCACCAGGCCGTGTGGTGGAACCTGCCGGAGCGTAAGTTCTTTATTTTTGGCGCGACCTTCTGGCCCCAGGACTTCATCCTGCTCTCGGGCATTCTTATCGTCGCGGCGTTTGGCCTGTTCTTTATCACGGTGTATGCCGGTCGTGTATGGTGCGGCTACACCTGTCCGCAAAGCGTGTGGACGTGGATCTTCATGTGGTGTGAAAAGGTCACCGAAGGCGACCGCAACCAGCGCATCAAGCTCGATAAAGCACCGATGGGTGCCAACAAATTCCTGCGCAAGTTCAGCAAACACACGCTGTGGCTGCTGATCGGTTTTGTCACCGGCATGACCTTTGTCGGCTATTTCTCGCCGATCCGCGAACTGGTGTTCGACTTCTTTACCGGCCAGGCCGATGGCTGGTCGTATTTCTGGGTGGGGTTCTTCACCCTCGCCACCTATGGCAACGCCGGCTGGCTGCGCGAACAGGTGTGCATCTACATGTGCCCGTATGCACGCTTCCAGAGCGTGATGTTCGACAAGGACACCCTGATCGTTTCCTACGATCCACGCCGTGGCGAACTGCGTGGCCCGCGCAAAAAAGGCGTCGACTACAAGGCCCAGGGCCTCGGCGATTGCATCGATTGCACGATGTGCGTGCAGGTGTGCCCCACCGGCATCGACATTCGCGACGGGCTGCAGATCGAGTGCATCGGCTGCGCCGCGTGTATCGACGCCTGCGACAACATCATGGATAAGATGGAGTACCCGCGCGGCCTGATCAGCTACACCACCGAGCACAACCTGTCGGGGCAGAAAACCCACAAGCTGCGCCCGCGCCTGATCGGTTATGCGCTGGTGCTGCTGGCGATGATCAGCCTGTTGGTGGCGGCGTTCTTCATGCGCTCTTTGGTGGGTTTCGACGTGAGCAAGGACCGTGTGCTGTATCGCGAAAACGCCGAAGGCCGCATCGAAAACGTCTACAGCCTGAAGATCATGAACAAGGATCAGCGCGACCACACCTACGTGCTCGACGCCGCCGGCCTGCCGGACCTCAAGCTGCAAGGCCGCCGCGAAATCAAGGTGGCTGCCGGTGATATCGTCAGCATGCCGGTCGAGCTGTCGAGTGCGCCGGAACAATTGCCGTCGAGCACCAACGAGGTGAAATTCATCCTCACCGATGCCGATGACGCCAGCGTCCACATTGAAGCCAAGAGCCGATTCATCGGCCCGCAAGTTCGTTAATCAAGAGAACCGAACAATGTCCGTAGCAACTGCCGCAAGCCCCTGGTACAAGCACCTCTGGCCCTGGATCATCATTGCCATCCTGGCCTGCTCGGTGACGCTGACCCTGTCCATGGTGACCATCGCAGTGAACAACCCGGACAACCTGGTCAACGACAACTACTACGAGGCCGGCAAAGGCATCAACCGCTCCCTGGACCGCGAACTGCTGGCCCAGACCCTGCAACTGCGCGCCAAGGTGCACCTGGATGAGCTGACCGGTGAAGTCGAGGTGAACCTCACCGGCAACAGCAACCCGACTACCCTGGAATTGAACCTGATTTCTCCGACCCAGCCGGAGAAGGATCGCAAGATCAACCTGGCCCGCAGCGCCAGCGAGCCTGGCCGCTACATCGGCCAAGTCACCGACAAGGTCGAAGGCCGTCGCTTCGTCGAGTTGCTCGGCGTGGAAGGCGACCGCACCTGGCGCATGTTCGAAGAAGAACAGGTCAGCCACGACAAGGACTTGCTGTTGGGCGATGAACCGTTGCAGGGTGCCGAAGACCTGAAGAAGTAACGAACCTGCGCTTCGCGCATCGCGGGCAAGCCCGCTCCCACATTGGATCGCGGTCCCCTGTGGGCGCCGGGCTTGCCCGCGATGAGGCCCTCACAGCCGACTAAGATCCATAACCATGACCAGCCCGATCCCCTGCTACCACTGCGCCCTGCCCGTCCCGCCCGGCAGCCGCTTCACCGCAGTGATCCTCGGCGAACGCCGCGAACTCTGCTGCCCCGGCTGCCAGGCAGTGGCCGAAGCGATTGTCGCCGGCGGCCTGGAAAGCTACTACCAGCACCGTAGCGAAGCCTCGGCCAACCCTGAGGCATTGCCGGTGCAACTGGTGGACGAGCTGGCGCTGTATGACCGCGCCGATGTGCAAAAACCTTTCGTGCGCCACGAAGGCGAACTGGCCGAAGCCACCTTGTTGATGGAAGGCATCAGCTGCGCGGCCTGCGGCTGGCTGATCGAAAAACACCTGCGCAGCCTGCCCGCCGTGGCCGAGGCGCGATTGAACCTGTCCAACCATCGACTGCAGGTGCGCTGGGCCGACGGGCAACTGCCGCTGAGCCAGCTGCTCAGCGAATTGCGCCATATCGGCTACGCTGCCCACCCCTATCAGCCGGACCGCGCCGCCGAGCAACTGGCCAGCGAAAACCGCCTGGCCCTGCGCCAATTGGGCGTGGCGGGTCTGCTGTGGTTCCAGGCGATGATGGCAACCATGGCCACCTGGCCGGAATTCAATATAGACCTCAGCCCGGAGCTGCACGTGATCCTGCGTTGGGTGGCGATGTTTCTTACAACACCCATCGTGTTCTACAGCTGCGCACCGTTTTTCAAGGGTGCTATGCGCGACTTGCGCACCCGCCACCTGACCATGGACGTTTCGGTGTCACTGGCCATCGGCGGTGCTTATCTGGCGGGGATCTGGACCGCGATCACCGGTGTGGGTGAGTTGTACTTCGACGCGGTGGGCATGTTCGCGCTGTTTCTGCTGGCCGGTCGCTACCTTGAGCGCCGCGCCCGTGAACGCACGGCCGCGGCCACCGCGCAGTTGGTCAACTTGCTGCCCGCGTCGTGCCTGCGGCTCAAGGCCGACGGCCAGAGCGAACGCATCCTGCTGCCCGAACTGGCGCTGGGCGATCGTGTGTTGGTGCATCCGGGCGCCGTGCTGCCAGCGGATGGCGTGATTCTGGAAGGCCAATCGAGCATTGATGAATCCCTGCTTACCGGCGAGTACCTGCCGCAACCCCGCCAGGCTGGCGACGCGGTCACGGCAGGCACGCTCAATGTCGAAGGCGCGCTGACCGTCGAAGTGCGCGCCTTGGGCCACGACACCCGCCTGTCCGCCATCGTGCGCCTGCTGGAACGGGCCCAGGCGGAGAAACCGCGCCTGGCGCAAATCGCCGACCGCGCCGCGCAGTGGTTCCTGTTGTGTTCGCTGATGGCCGCCGCGCTGATCGGCCTGCTGTGGTGGGAGCTGGACGCGTCGCGGGCGTTCTGGATTGTGCTGGCAATGCTGGTGGCGACCTGCCCTTGCGCGCTGTCCCTGGCCACCCCCACCGCCCTCACCGCCGCCACCGGCACCTTGCACAAACTCGGCCTGCTGTTGACCCGAGGCCATGTGCTGGAAGGGTTGAACCAGATCGACACGGTGATTTTCGACAAGACCGGCACCCTGACCGAAGGGCGCCTGGCATTAAGGGCGATCCGGCCCCTCGGCCCCCTGAGCACCGACCTGTGCCTGAGCCTCGCCGCCGCCCTGGAAAACCGTTCCGAACACCCGATTGCCCGCGCCTTTGGGCGAGCGCCACTGGCCGCTGATGAGGTCATCAGTTCGCCAGGGCTGGGCCTGGAAGGGCACGTCGGCGAGCGCGTATTGCGCATCGGCCAACCCGGTTTTGTGTGTGAACTCAGTGGCTGCCCGATTCCTGCCGAACCGCAAGTGTCGGGCCAGTGGCTACTGCTGGGCGATCGCGAAGGCGCCCTGGCCTGGTTCGTACTCGACGACCGCCTGCGCAGCGACGCCCCTGCATTGCTGGCCGCGTGCAAGGCACGCGGCTGGCGCACACTGTTGTTGTCCGGAGACAGCTCGCCGATGGTCGCCAGTGTCGCGGCTGAGCTGGGTATCGATGAAGCCCACGGCGGCCTGCGCCCCGATGACAAGCTGCAAGTCCTGCAACAACTGCACAAGGAAGGCCGCAAGGTGCTGATGCTCGGCGATGGGGTCAACGATGTACCGGTGCTTGCCGCCGCCGACATCAGCGTGGCAATGGGCACGGCCACCGACCTGGCCAAGACCAGCGCCGATGCCGTGCTGCTGTCCAACCGCCTGGACGCCTTGGTACAAGCCTTTACCCTGGCGCGGCGCACCCGTAGGGTGATCATTGAAAACCTGCTGTGGGCCGGGCTGTACAATGGCCTTATGCTGCCGTTTGCCGCCCTGGGTTGGATCACCCCGATCTGGGCCGCCGTGGGCATGTCCCTCAGTTCGTTGACCGTGGTGCTCAACGCCCTGCGCCTGACTCGCCTGCCGAGCGCGCCGGCGACCCGAGCCCCCTCAGTAACCCGCCCGCTGCCGGTGTGAGCCGCAGGGACATGGAGTGCAGATGCCAGCTTTATACGTGATGATTCCGGCGGCGCTGCTGTTAGTGGGCGTGGCCATCTACATCTTCTTCTGGGCGGTGGACAGCGGCCAGTACGACGACCTCGACGGCCCCGCCCATAGCGTGCTGTTCGACGATCAGGACCCGAACCACCTGGCCGGCGTCGAAGAAGCCAACCACCCCGAGCAACCGCCTAAAGACCCGCCCCATGCTTGAACTGGCGCCCCTGCTGGTCTCCGCACTGATCCTCGGCCTGCTGGGCGGCGGCCATTGCCTGGGCATGTGCGGCGGGCTGATGGGTGCGCTGACCCTGGCGATCCCCAAGGAACAGCGCGGTCGCAGGTTTCAACTGCTGCTGGCCTACAATCTGGGCCGCATCTTCAGCTATGCCGCGGCCGGGGTGTTGATCGGCCTGGCGGGTTGGGCAGTCGCCAACAGCCCGGCCGCCCTGTTCATGCGTGTACTGGCCGGGTTGTTGTTGATCTGCATGGGCTTGTACCTGGCCGGCTGGTGGAGTGGCCTCACCCGTATCGAAAGCCTCGGACGCGGCCTGTGGCGCTACATACAGCCCGTCGCCAACCGTTTGCTGCCCGTGTCCAGCGTGCCGCGCGCATTGCTGTTGGGCGCGCTGTGGGGTTGGTTGCCGTGTGGGTTGGTCTACAGCACCCTGCTGTGGGCGGCGAGCCAAGGCAATGCCTGGGACAGCGGGCTGCTGATGCTCGCATTTGGCCTGGGCACCTGGCCGGTCTTGCTGGCGACGGGGTTGGCCGCTGAACGGGTGACGGCGTTATTGCGAAAGCGCAGCGTGCGGATGGCGGGTGGTTTGCTGGTCATGCTTTTCGGTATCTGGACGTTACCCGGCCCACACCAGCACTGGCTAATGGGCCATTAAATCGCCATGTGGCATAGCGCCGCTCCCCGTTGATGCAAGTCAAGATGCCATCCCCGCCACGCCCCTAGACTCGGCCCACTAGCCTATCCGGGGGAACGCCCGCATGCTCGACGCCATTCGTTGGGACGCCAATCTGATTCACCGCTACGACTTGGCGGGACCGCGCTACACGTCCTACCCCACCGCCGTACAATTCGACAGCCAGGTCGGCACCTTCGACCTGCTCCACGCCCTGCGCGACAGCCGCAAGGCCGCGCGGCCGTTGTCGTTGTATGTGCATGTGCCATTCTGCGCGAACATCTGCTACTACTGCGCCTGCAACAAGGTCATCACCAAGGACCGGGGTCGCGCCCAGGCCTACCTGCAACGCCTGGAGCAGGAAATCCAGCTGATGGCCTGCCACCTCGACCCGAAACAGCGGGTTGAGCAACTGCACTTCGGCGGCGGCACCCCGACCTTTCTCAGTCACGACGAACTGCGCCAGGTCATGGGCTGCCTGCGCCAGCACTTCAATCTGCTGGATGACGACTCGGGCGACTACGGCATCGAAATCGACCCTCGCGAAGCCGACTGGGCCACCATGGGCCTGCTGCGTGAGCTGGGTTTCAACCGCGTGAGCATCGGCCTGCAAGACCTCGATCCCGAGGTGCAACGGGCGGTCAATCGCCTGCAAAGCCTGGAAGAAACCCGCGCGGTGATCGATGCGGCGCGCACGCTGCAATTTCGCTCGATCAATATCGACCTGATCTACGGCCTGCCCAAGCAAACGCCGATCAATTTTGCGCGTACCGTGGAAGAAGTCATCAAGCTGCAACCCGACCGGTTGTCGGTGTTCAACTACGCGCACCTGCCGGAGCGTTTCATGCCCCAGCGGCGCATCAACACCGAGGACCTGCCCTCCCCGGCCTCAAAGCTCTTGATGCTGCAAACCACTATCGAGCAACTGACCCAGGCCGGTTACCGTTACATCGGCATGGACCATTTCGCGCTGCCCGACGACGAGCTGGCCATCGCTCAGGAAGAAGGCACCCTGCAACGCAACTTCCAGGGCTACACCACCCACGGGCACTGCGACTTGATCGGGCTCGGGGTGTCGGCGATCAGCCAGATCGGCAACCTGTACTGCCAGAACAGCAGCGACCTCAACGGCTACCAGAACGCATTGGCCGGCGCACAGCTGGCTACCAGCCGTGGGCTGGTGTGCACCACGGATGATCGATTGCGGCGGGAGGTAATTCAGCAGTTGATCTGCAATTTCAGCCTGGCATTCGAAGCGATCGAGCAGGCCTTCAATATTGATTTTCGCGGGTATTTCGACGAACTATGGCCGCAGCTGGAGACGATGGCCGAGGATGGCCTGATCGAACTCGACGCCCAGGGCATTCGCGTACTGCCGGCGGGGCGCTTGTTGGTGCGCTCGGTGTGCATGGTGTTCGATGCCTATCTGGAACACCAGAACAGGCAACGATTTTCACGGGTGATCTGATTTACATCGACAGCGAGGCGGCTTTCATCGAGTCCTCGGCACTCATGCCTTTCATCGCCTTGGCCAACGAAGCCTGAGCTGACATCAGGCCCGCCTGCAGAGAGCTTATCTCGCTCTGCAAAGCACTGGTCTTGGCTCGGGCCTCTTCGGGGGAGAGGTTATTGGCCGCTGCAACGGCCGCCAGCTCGGCCTGTTTTTCGGCAATCTGTTGTTTCAACTGACGGATCATTTTCAGCACCTGCTTGACGTTGTCGTCCAGGCCACTGTCATCGATATCCGCATTGGAACTCTTGGCCGCACCTGCGGCCTTGAATGCATCGGCGGAAATAGTCACGGTCACACCTTCAACCACTTTGGTTTCAGTGGCAGCTTCAATGACCGGTGTTGTTGCCTTGGTCTCGGTAATCGGCTTTGCGTCCGGCACAGTCGGGATACGAATGGCAGGGTTGTAGGCCGCAATAACAGACATGATCCGAGCTCCGACGAATAGGTATGCCCGTTGTATCGGCCCCGATACAAAAAGCTTTATACCGCTGGCGGTTTTTTGTACACGCTGGCCTGATTGGCCCCCAGTGCGTTACCCTTACGTCTTATGTGTGTTTTCCCACAAGGATTTAAGAAATGTCCGAGCCAGTTAAACTGCGCGCTCACGGCCAGGCCCACTGCAAGGATTGCAGCCTGGCCCCCCTCTGCTTGCCACTTTCGTTGAATTTGGAAGACATGGATGCGCTGGACGACATCGTTAAACGTGGCCGCCCGTTGAAGAAAGGCGAGTTTTTGTTTCGCCAGGGCGACAAGTTCGATTCCGTTTATGCAGTACGTTCGGGTGCATTGAAGACGTTCAGCCTGAGCGACAGCGGCGAAGAGCAGATCACCGGCTTCCACCTGCCCAGCGAACTGGTCGGCTTGTCGGGCATGGACACCGAGATTCACCCGGTGTCGGCCCAGGCCCTTGAGACCACATCGGTGTGCGAAATCCCCTTCGAACGCTTGGATGAACTGGCCCTGCAATTGCCGCAACTGCGTCGCCAGTTGATGCGCGTGATGAGCCGCGAGATTCGCGACGACCAGCAAATGATGCTGCTGTTGTCCAAGAAAACTGCCGACGAGCGCATCGCCACCTTCCTGGTCAACCTGTCGGCGCGTTTCCGTGCCCGTGGTTTCTCGGCCAACCAGTTCCGACTGAGCATGTCGCGCAACGAAATCGGCAACTACCTGGGCCTCGCGGTGGAAACCGTGTCCCGTGTGTTTACGCGCTTTCAGCAGAACTCACTGCTGGCCGCCGAAGGCAAGGAAGTGCATATCCTCGACCCGATCCAGCTGTGTGCGCTGGCGGGTGGTTCGCTGGAGGGTTGATCCAGACACTTGCGGCCGCGCCAACCGGCGAGGCCGCAGGTATACTTCGAGTCCGTTTCCAGCCCCAGGACTCTTCGACGATGACCTTCGATTCGTTCGACATCAAATCCCTGATCCGCCCCGTCATCGACTTCCCCAAGCCTGGGGTGATCTTCCGTGACATTACGCCCCTGTTCCAATCGCCGCGCGCGCTGCGCCTGGTCGCGGACAGCTTTGCCCAGCGTTATGTCGAAGCCGATTTCACCCATATCGGCGCGATGGATGCCCGGGGTTTCCTGATCGGTTCGATCATCGCCTACCAGTTGAACAAGCCGCTGATCCTGTTCCGCAAGCAGGGCAAGCTGCCCGCAGACGTTTTGGCCGAGGGTTATCAAACCGAGTACGGCGAAGCGTTCCTGGAAGTGCATGCCGACAGCCTGTGCGAGGGCGATTCAGTGTTGATGTTCGATGACCTGATCGCCACCGGCGGCACCCTGATCGCGGCAGCGAACCTGGTACGACGCATGGGGGCGACGATCTTCGAAGCGGCGGCGATCATTGATCTGCCGGAGCTGGGCGGGTCGCAACGCCTGGAAGACATGGGGATTCCGACGTTTTGTTTGACGCAGTTTGCATTGACTGAACGTTAAGGTTGCCAGGGCCGGCCTCTTCGCGGGCAAGCCCGGCTCCCACATTTGATTGGGTTCACACATTCATATCTGTGAACGCTATCAGATGTGGGAGCCGGGCTTGCCCGCGATGAGGCCCACAAGAACAGCGCAGATCACAACCCCATCTGCTTGCTGATGATTTCATTCATCACCTCGCGGGTGCCACCACCGATGGACAGGATACGGTTGTCGCGATACAGCCGTTCCACCAGGCTACCGCGCATGTAACCCTGGCCCCCGAGGATCTGCACGGCGTCGTAGGTGACGCGGTCGGCGGTGTCGGTGGCGAGGTTCTTGGCCATCGAGATCTCTTTGATCACGCTGATGCCCACGGCCATCTTGGCCGCCTGGCGGTAGGTGAATTCCCGTGAAACCTCTACGGCGGTGGCCATCTCCGCCAGGCGATGCTTGATCACCTGGAATCTGCCGATGGGTTTGCCGAAGGCTTCGCGCTGAGCAGCCCATTTGAGGCTTTCCTCCAACGCCATCTGCGCCGTCATGTTGGCCATCAAGGCCAGGGCCAGGCGCTCGCTCTGGAAGTTGCCCATGATGCAGGCAAAGCCCATGTTCTCGGCGCCAATCAAATTGCCTACGGGTACTCGGCAATCATCGAAAAACAATTCAGCCGTATCCGACGCCCACCAGCCCATTTTCTTCAGGGGCTGGCCGACAGTAAAACCGGGGGTGCCTTTTTCGATCAGCAGCAGGCTGATGCCGGCAAAGCCCGGCGCGCCGGTGCGCACGGCCACGGTATAGAAATCGGCGCGGATGCCGCTGGTGATGAACGTCTTGCTGCCGCTGACGCGGTAATGCTCGCCGTCGCGAATGGCACGGGTCCGCAGACTGGCCACATCGGAGCCGCCGCCCGGTTCGGTGATCGCCAGGGCGATGATCTTTTCACCCGACAGCACCTGCGGCACCACACGCTCGCGCACTTCAAGCCGCGCCCATTTGACGACGGGCGGCAAGCCGATATCCAACGACCCCAACCCCGCCACGACGCCACCGGAGCCGCAACGCATCAGTGCTTCGCTGGCTGCCACCTTGGCGAACAGATCGCCCTCGTGGCTGCCGCCCAGCGCTTCGGGGTAACCGATGCCGAGGATTCCCGCCGCGCCGGCCTTGAGGTACAGCTCACGGGGGAAGCTTTCCGCCTCCTCCCACTGCTCGATGCCCGGCAACAGCTCGCGCTCGACGAAGCGAAGCACGCTGTCGCGGACCAATTGGTGGCTGGGGTCGAAGTAGTCCTGATAGGCAGACATCGGCAAGCTCCATGGCGAGATGGAGCGAACTTACCAAGCGCTTGCTTGGTTATCAAGCAAGACAAAACACTGAACACCCTACAAAATACAGTGGGAGCTGGTTTGCTCCCCCATTTGTATGGCGGTGTTCTTTAGAGTGCGATGGGTTTGCGGCCAGCGAAGGAATGCGCCAGCGTGCCGCCATCCACCAGCTCCAACTCGCCCCCCAGCGGCACGCCATGGGCGATGCGCGAGGTGATCAGGCCTTTATTGGTCAGCAGTTGGGCGATGTAGTGTGCGGTCGCCTCGCCTTCCACCGTCGGATTGGTGGCCAGGATCACTTCGGTAAAAGTGCCCTGTGCTTCGATGCGCGCCACCAGTTGCGGAATGCCGATGGCTTCCGGGCCCAGGCCGTCCAGCGGCGACAGATGGCCCTTGAGCACGAAGTAGCGGCCGCGGTAGCCGGTCTGCTCCACCGCGTACACATCCATCGGCCCTTCCACCACGCACAGCAGCGTGTCGTCGCGGCGCGGGTCGGCGCATTGCGGGCAGAGTTCTTCTTCGGTCAGCGTGCGGCACTGGCGGCAGTGACCCACACCGGTCATGGCCTGGCTCAGGGCCTGGGCCAACCGGGTGCCGCCGCTACGATCACGCTCCAGCAGTTGCAGCGCCATACGCTGGGCGGTTTTCTGGCCGACACCTGGCAAAGTGCGCAGGGCGTCGATCAGTTGGCGAATCAGGGGGCTGAAGCTCATGGGCGAAGGGTCCGACAAAACAACGAGACGCGGTTTATACCCGCGCCCCGGATTAGCGTCAAATGCGCACGACCAACTTGCCGAAGTTGCGTCCTTCCAGTAGACCGATAAAGGCCTCCGGCGCCTGCTCCAGGCCCTCGACCACATCCTCGCGGAACTTGATCTTGCCGTCTCGCACCCACGGCGCCATGGCGCTCAGGAACTCGGGCTGGCGATCGCCGTAGTCATCGAACACGATAAAGCCCTGGATGCGCACGCGCTTGGTCAGCAGCGTTCGCTGCAAGGCTGGCAGGCGATCAGGACCACTGGGGGCTTCATGGGCGTTGTAACCGGCGATCAACCCGCACAGTGGGATGCGCGCCTTGGGATTGAGCAGCGGCACCACGGCATCGAACACCTTGCCTCCGACGTTTTCAAAATAGATATCAACGCCCTTGAAGCACGCCAGGGCCAGGTCATTGGCAAAGGTCGCGCTCTTGTGATCGACGCAGACATCAAAGCCCAACTCATCTACCACGTAGCGGCACTTGTCTGCGCCCCCAGCGATCCCGACCACGCGCAAGCCCTTGAGCTTGGCCACCTGCCCCACCACCGAACCCACCGCGCCAGACGCTGCGGCGACTACCAGGGTTTCCCCGGCCTTGGGCTGGCCGATGTCCATCAAGCCCATGTAGGCGGTCATGCCCGGCATGCCCAGCACACCCAAGGCCATGGACGGGCTGGCCAGTCCCTTGGGCACTGGCATCAGGTTACGGCCATCGGAGATGCAGTGGCTCTGCCACCCCGTGGCACCCACCACCAGATCGCCCACTTCGAATTTCGGATTACGCGATTGTTCGATACGGCTGACAGCCCCACCGGTCATTACTTCGTCGATTTCCACCGGTGCTGCGTAGGACGGCGCGTCACTCATGCGCCCGCGCATGTAGGGGTCCAGGGACAGGTACAACGTCTTCAGCAGGACTTGGCCGTCCGCCAACTCCGGCAGATTCACGCGTTCCAAACGAAAGTTTTCCGGGGTCGGTGCGCCCTGCGGGCGTGAGACCAGGACAATGCGCTGGTTCAGGGTCGGTTCTTGAGGCATGAAGGGGCTCCTTTATCGAATCCATCGGTATAGGGTGCAGACCATGCGTGCTGTGCCAGGGTTCGATCAGATTTGGCACAAACAAAAATGCCAGGCACGAGGCCTGGCATTGGAGTCTAGCTAAAGCGACAGGATCAGAACGGCAGCTTCATGCCCGGAGGCAATTGCATGCCAGCGGTCACGCCGCCCATTTTTTCCTGGCTGTTGGCTTCGATTTTGCGCACGGCGTCGTTGACGGCCGCAGCGAACAAGGCCTCAAGCATTTCCAGATCATCTTCGCCGACGCCTGGCAGCACGCTTGGGTCGATGCTCACACGTTTGATGTCGTGACGACCGGTCATCACCACACTGACCATATCGCCACCGGCTTTACCGGTGACTTCGGCGTTGGCCAGTTCTTCCTGCATCTTGGCCATCTTTTCCTGCATCTGCTGCGCCTGCTTCATCAGGCCGGCCATGCCACCTTTCATCATGGGAATCACCTCAAAGTACGTGGATCAAATTAGTAGCCCGGTATCAGGACGCCTGAGGCACCGGAGCTTCGACAGGTTCAATAGTATCGTGACGGACGACCGCACCGAACTGTTGCATCATTTGCTGGATAAGCGGATCACCATGGATCGAGTCCTCGGCCTCACGCTGACGGTTGATGCGCCGGCGGGTCGCGGCCTGGGCCGGGGTTTCCTGCTCGGGCTTGATCAGCTCGATGGTAATGCTCAGCGTGCGCTCATGGTACTGGTTCAGCGCGTCATTCAAGCGGCGTTGCTGGGTCGCATTGAACAGGGCGCTGTGGGCCGGATCCAGGTGCAA
The DNA here is from genome assembly GCF_054668895.1 of Pseudomonas sp. H3_E07. Lineage (NCBI taxonomy): Bacteria > Pseudomonadati > Pseudomonadota > Gammaproteobacteria > Pseudomonadales > Pseudomonadaceae > Pseudomonas > Pseudomonas sp. H3_E07. The sequence continues at coordinate 4,350,661 of NZ_CP162795.1, read as the reverse complement.
CAACCAGTGATCGCCGTCGATGGAAATCAGGGTGCAGTTGGCGGCGATGCTGCCGGTCATGCCGGAAATCGGCAGTTTCGGAAACAATTCCAGCCATTGCAGGGCCAGGCCGGTCGCCGGTGCGGCAGCGGGTTCCGCCTCGGGCTCGGGGGCCGGCTCGGCGGTGTGTTCGCTGGCCAAGTCGTCCAGGTAGCTGTAGGCCGAATCCATGTCCGGCTCGATGTAGTCTTCGTCCAGCGGCGGCTCGTCGTCGAGGTCGATACCCGGCGTCGCCGCTTCCACCTGGGCCACGGTCGGCTCGGGAACCGGCGCGCTGACCCATTCAGGGGCGTCAGGCACCACGCTGTCCGGGGTCGGGATAGGCATCGGAGTCAACTCGGGCTGCTCGCCGGTGGTATCCAGCACGGGCTCCACGGCGGGCAATTGCTCAGCTTCGACTTCAGCGTCAACCGGATCATTCCAGGGCAGGTCGACGACCGACTCAGGCACGACAACCGGTTCCGGCTCGACCACGGGTGCAGCGACCACAGGCTCAGGCTCTGGCACAGGTGCTACGGGCGCAGGCGCAGCAACCACTGGCGCTACCACCGCCGCGCCAGCCACTGGTTTGGCGGAATCAACTGTGGCCTGGCTGATCCCCACTGGCTTTAGCGGCTGTCTCGGCGCATCGGCCGAATCGGCGGGCCGGAACGCCAGCATCCGCAGCAGCACCATTTCAAAGCCACCACGCGGGTCGGGTGCCAGGGGCAGGTCGCGGCGGCCGATCAAACCCATCTGGTAATAGAACTGCACGTCTTCGGCCGGCAACGCCTGGGCCAGTGCCAACACGCGATCGCGGTCGCCATGGCCGTTGTCGACACCCTCAGGCAGGGCCTGGGCGATGGCGACGCGGTGCAGCACATTGAGGATTTCCGAAAGCACACCGTTCCAGTCAGGGCCTTGTTCCGACAGATGGCGCACGGCTTCGAGCAGCGCCTTGGCGTCGCCTTCGATCAGCGCGTGCAGCACGTCGAAAACCTGGCCGTGGTCGAGGGTGCCGAGCATGGCGCGCACGTCGGCGGCCATGACCTTGCCTTCACCAAAGGCGATGGCCTGGTCGGTGAGGCTCATGGCGTCACGCATCGAGCCATCGGCGGCGCGGCCGAGCAGCCACAATGCGTCGTCTTCGAACGGTACGTTCTCGACACCCAGCACGTGGGTCAAATGCTCCACCACGCGCTCGGGGGTCATGTTTTTCAGGGAGAACTGCAGGCACCGCGACAGAATCGTTGCAGGAAGTTTCTGCGGGTCGGTGGTGGCCAGGATGAATTTGACGTAGGGCGGCGGCTCTTCCAGGGTTTTCAACAGGGCGTTGAAGGAGTGGCTGGAGAGCATGTGCACTTCGTCGATCAGGTAAACCTTGAAGCGGCCACGGCTCGGCGCGTACTGCACGTTGTCGAGCAGCTCGCGGGTGTCTTCAACTTTGGTGCGGCTCGCGGCGTCGATTTCGATCAGGTCGACAAAACGTCCTTCGTCGATTTCCTTGCACACCGAACAGGTGCCGCAGGGCGTCGACGTGATCCCGGTTTCACAGTTCAGGCATTTGGCGATGATGCGCGCAATGGTGGTCTTGCCCACCCCCCGCGTACCGGTGAACAGGTACGCGTGGTGCAGCCGTTGGCTGTCCAAGGCATTGATCAGAGCCTTGAGCACATGGGTCTGGCCGACCATTTCGCGGAACGAGCGCGGACGCCATTTACGTGCAAGAACCTGATAACTCATCGAAAACCGTCGCAACTGGGAAACAGAAGCCGGTAATGCTAGCGGAGCAAGGGGGAAATTGCATCCGGCACGCTTGCCTATTCTGACTAAGCCCTTGTGACTGACCCCGAAAAGGCCTGAACCCGGAGAGCTTAGGCGCACACTTCTGGGCGTTTTATGGATGATGGCCACGGGCAGCCTTGCAGCGCCCCCACCGCTATGAAGATGTCGGGCGAGATCGAGCAAATCATCCAGCTCCACACCGATGAGACTCCTGACAGGAACTGACAGCACCGCCTTATAGACTCGGCCCCTCACAACACGCGCTTCCAAGGAGCCAACATGCACACCGTCGCCCATTACTTTTTGCTGTACGTCGACAGTCCGGCCACCAGCGCCAACTTCTATAGTCGCCTGTTGGACAAGCCGCCCGTGGAACTCAACCCGACCTTCGCCCTGTTCATGCTCGACAATGGCGTGAAGCTGGGATTGTGGTCACGTCATACCGTGCAGCCGGCGGCGCAGCTCACGGGCGGTGGGGGTGAAGTGGGCCTGTCTCTGGCCGACAAGGCCGCTGTGGACGCGTTGCACGACCAGTGGGTAGCGCGCGGCGCGACGATCATCCAGTCACCGACCACCCTGGATTTCGGCTACACCTTCGTCGCTCAGGACCTCGACGGCCACCGGCTGCGCGCGTTTTGCCTGAGCGACTGAGCGCCAGCGCCCTTCCAGGCTGATGGCGGCCACGCTGGCCAACACGATCACACCGCCCAGCACCACTTGCAGGGTGATGTGTTCACCCAACAGCGTCGCCGCCATCATCATGGCCACGGGCGGGATCAGGTACATCGCTACCGACGCACGGCTGACCTCGACATGTTTCAACACATAACCCCAGGCCAGGTACGCCAAGGCGCTGGGGAAAATCCCAAGCACCAGCACCGCAAGGTTTTCCGGCAACGGCGCCTGCACCACGGCAGACGACAGGCCCGGCAGGTTCACGCAAAGCATCAGGGTGCCGCCCCAGACCATGTAGCACGCCATCGTCAGCGGGCTGTAGCGGTGGGCGTAGTGCTTCTGGATGGCGAAGTACAGGCTCCACGACACCGCCGCCAACAGCAGCAGCAAGCCGCGCGGGTCGATATTCCCCACCCCGTGATCGCCCCAGATCACCACCAGCACACCGAGCAACCCCAGCAGCACACAGCTCCAGCGCCAGAGGCTGACCCGTTCCTTCAAGCAGAAAAACGCAATCAACACACTGAACAGCGGCGCCGATTGCGCAAGCACGCTGGACGCCCCCGCCGTCACGAATTGCTGTCCGTAATTGAGGCTGGTGTGGTGCAGGAATACCCCGAAAAAACTCAACACCAGCAGCCACGGTAGATCCCACAGGCGTGGCCGACCGATGCCCATCACCAGCGCCACACCGGCCATGAACACCGAAGCGATCAAGAACCGCAACAGCGCCAGCTGACCAGGGCCGTAGCTGAGCAGCCCCATGTGTACGCCAATCGGCGAATAGGCCCAACAAAGGATGACGCTGGCGATGACTAGCGTAAGCTTCAGGGGGGACGGGGTGTTCATCGACGGCATCCGAATACTGAGAAGGAATGCTGTCAGTCTTGGCCCGAGCAACGCGTAGGACAATTAACCGTTTCTGACTTCTGAAATCACTGGAACTGAGCAATGGAACTGGCCCAACTGAAAATGGTGCGAGCCGTGGCGCAAACCGGCAGCGTGGCCCAAGCCGCCGTGCAATTGCACTGCGTGCCGTCCAACATCACCACGCGGATCAAGCAGCTGGAGAGCGAGTTGGGCACGCCACTGTTCATCCGTGCCGGGCGCGGGTTGGCGATCAGTGCGGCGGGTGAGATTTTCCTGGAGTACTGCGAGCGTATCCTGGCCCTGGTGGACGAATCCAAACGCGCCGTGGACGCCAATGCCATTCCTCGTGGCACCCTGCGCATCGGCGCAGTGGAGTCCAGCGCCAGTGGCCGCCTGCCGCCGCTGCTGGCGGAGTATCACCGGCGCTACCCGGATGTCAGCCTGGAACTGGTGACCGGTGCCTGGGGCGAGCTGCTCGATGACCTGCAGCACCATCGCCTGGATGTGGCGCTGGTGGCCGCCGGCAACAAACGCGCAAAGCTCGAACACAGCGTGGTCTACAGCGAACGCCTGGTACTGATCGCCAGCGCCTCCAGCGAGCCGATCCGCAGCGCCGAAGACCTGGCCGGGCGCACCCTCCTGGTGTGGCCACCCGGCTGTCCCTATCGGGCGGCGCTGGAAAACTGGGTCAAGCCCCATGCCTTCAAACCGGCCATCGCCAGCTATGCCAGCTGGGGCACGATCATTGGTTGTGTGAGTGCAGGGATTGGTGTGGCGCTGGCACCGGAAGGCATCCTGGCCCGCTATGAGCAGGCCAACCAGCTGGCGTCGTACCGGTTCGAGGAACTGCAGGCGGTGGAAAACCTGCTGTTCTGGCACAAGGACACGCAGCGGCACCTGGCACGGGATGCGTTTGCCGGATTACTGCGCGAAACATTCGGTTAATGAAGATCCAACATGTGGGGACTGCCCCCACACTTAGATTGTTATCGTTGTCGAGATCAGCTCTGGGGGGCCGCTAACCGCGCGTACTGATCCTGGCTGATCCACCCCGTAAACGAGCGATCATCGGCATTGATGAACTCGACCTGGGCCCAGCCATCCTTGAATGCCAGGACACCGACCACGTCGTTCTTGACGATGTACGGGCGTTTAGCAGGCTTGGCATTTGGGTTTTTCAGCAGGTAAGCCTTGTCGGCGGAGACCTTCACCAAGCCAATCCATTTTTTGCTTGCGGTCTGGGTCAGGTCCAGGCCGGTGGCAATCTCCGGCATCAGCACGTTGAGGCAACCGGGATGCTGGCGGCCTTGCGCCACGGTCAGGGTCACGCCGTCGGAGGAAGGCGCCACGCTGCCGGGATAAGCGTCATCGAGCCAAGTGGTCAGCGCGGCGGGCTTGCCTTGCAGGTAGAAACTGCAGCTGCGGGTCACGCCCTCGCCCATTTCTTCCGAGTAGTAACCTTCCACCTGGTGCTCGGGCGTCACCGCGAGCATCAGCCCTTCGTACTTGCCGGAATGCAATGCAGGCGAGCCGGCGAAGACGGGGGCTACGGCGCACAACGACAACACACCCACTGCTAGATAACGCATCATTTTACTTTTTCCCTTCCAGTTTCTCGTAGGCTTTCTGCATAAGGACGTCATAGTTGCCGTAGTCCTCGCCGTTATAGTTACGTGCCATGCTGGTGAAATCTTTGCTTTTCATGGCCTTCATCAACGCCGGGCTCTTGCTGCAAAAACCAAGGAACGCCTTTAGTTGGTTGCCGGCATTCACTTTTAATGCCGCCGAGAATTCAAACACTGTCTTGTAACCACATGAGGCGTAATTGAAGCCCATGATCTGAAACATGCCCCAGGACGCCGACATCAACGCGGCTTCCTGATCCAGCGCAAAGGCAGTGGCCATGGTTTCCCAGGCCTTGGCCTGGTCCTTGTTATTGGTCTGCCACTGCGGCCCGGCCTTTTTCTTGTAGGGGTAGGACAGCAGCGGGTGCGCCTGGTCGTAGATGTGCTTGGTGTACTTGCGAAACAGGTGCCCTTCAAACGCGATCACCGGCAATTTGGCCGGACCGAACCCCGAACGTCCGCCGGACTCCACGGTGGCGAAGGCCTTGATGATGTTCACCGAAATACCGCCACCCAACTGCGTGGCGGCGTTCTGGAAGTCGGTCTCGCTGAGGGTCATCCCCCCGTCACACGTGGCCTGGAGCATCAATTGGCGGTTGCGTTTCTCGGCCTCGATCATCGCGCGCATGCGGTCCAGGTACACATTGACCGTGGCCTGCACCGCATCTGCCTGGTTATTGCCGAACACATTCAGGAAGGTCGGGATACGCATGCTCGGGAACGCCTTCACCGGTACCTTCACCGCTTCTTCGATGAGGCTGTTGAAGGTTTTACCGGTCGGGTCGATCACACCATCGGGGTGCGCATATTTGAGGTGACGGAACTGATACTGGCTGATGCACTGCACCAACTGACCGTCGCACTTACCGTTTTCAGCCAGTGGGAAGCCCAGTTTGGGAATGATCAGATTGAATAAATACTGAATGCACTGCACATCGGCGGGCAAGTTGCGGGCTTTACCGGGCGCGCCTACCGAAGCACTGATAAGACGGGGCAACCCTTGCAGGCTTTTCATCACAGACATCCTTGTTAGTTAAAGAAGTGATGGCACTTCAATATCAACTCCGCACCCTTGTCACACTCTGAAACAAGTGGCTGGCGGAAACTAACAAGGTGGTTTTAGGTTGTCCAGAGCGACCGCCGAAAGTTGTGAAACAGCCGAATTAATTAAATCAGTAACCGTGGAATTCACGGGTTTTCTGATAGGTGTGGAAATCAATCCACTCGACCACATCGTAAGGCAGGTAAAGCTGCATCCGCGCCCGGGAAATGGCGATGTATACCGCACACAGCCGCTGGTCGAACGCGTAGGCGTCCTTGAATTTCACGTTGGTCAGCAGTTCGGGCGTCAGCAGTACACGGTCGAACTCCATGCCGCCCGCCTCCTCCGCCAGCATCAGCAGGCAGCGTTTGCCAGGGACGCCGCTCAGGCGGTTCAAACGCGTGATATCGGCGACGTTGAAGCCTTTTTCCAGCTCGCTCTCGACCCACAGGAACGACTCGTCGTACTGGCTGGCATCGCGCACCTGTTGCCAATCGTCCATGTCACTGAAGTAAGCATGGGCGCCATTGTCGTTGTGCTCGTTGCTGTAGAACTCCGGCTTGAACAGCGCGATCACGCTGATCATGAAGCGCTGGAGATCCTGCTGCGCTGCACTGTCGAAGAAACCGAACGGGCAGTTGGCCTGCTGCAATTGAATCGCCCATTTCATGGTGTCCCAATGGGACGCGGTCAATACCGCGCAGCCTTCCGGCGGTACGAAGCCCTGAGGGTAATGCTCAATGCCAACGTCGGCATCCCGCGCGCCTTCGAAGGGCGTCTTGCCCTTCTGCGAGTGCACGCTGATCAACGGGTTGACCAGGCGCTCGACGTTGCGGCCCGAGCGCACGGAGTAATTGATGTCGGTGTGCCGGACTTCGCGCTTGCGCCTGACCATCACACCGCTGGCCAGCTGGTACTCATCGCCGAGGGTGATCAGCACCTGGCGGCCGCGTTCGATGATCTGCAACAACGAAGGTGGAATGTCCTGGGCTTCATCGATCAGCACATGAGTGTACCGGGGCGGCACCTCGCAGCCATCGAGGCTCGCACGCTTGATCAGCAACAGCGCTGCGAAGGCCGTCTGACCGGCCCATTGCGGATTGGCGTCCAGATACGTCCACAACCGGCTGGAGTACTCCAGCAACGCCTGGGCATCCACGTTGGACAAGGGTTGCTTGAAATGCGGCAAGTGCCGGGCCGACAGGCTGTGATGGTTGGAATGGCAATAGCTGTCGAGCACCTTCAGGCAGATATCGAGCGTCGCCGCGCCATCGTGACCGCGCCAGCCATGGATATTGAGGGTCTGCGACACTTCGTGTTTGCCGGGCAACCGGGCCGGCGAGGCCTGCACGGACGGTCGTTGCCCCTGTAACAGCGCTTTGGCGAAGGCGGCAAAGGTCGAGCCGGTCTTGCTGTCCCTGGCCAAACCCATGCGTTCACGCAAGGTGGCGAGCTTCGCCCCGGTACGCGCCAGTATCAAGGTCTGGGCGGGCCGCAGGCACTCCATCAAGGCGCCCAGCAGGTGGCTCTTACCGATGCCGGCGTAACCTTGGACATGCAGGTCTTCGTTGAGGTTGGCGCGGAAGGTCCGCACCAGCTTGTCCTGGGCCGGGCTGAGCCAGCGCTCGCGGTGCCGGGGCGTGACCATCTGCTGGCTGAACGGATCGTTGCTGCGCAGATGACGGACCTTGTAGCCAATATCCCATTTGCCGGTGGGCAGCAGGTAATCCCGCGCTGCGACTTCTTCAGGCGAGAGCAGGCGCAGATTGACCGTTTTAAGGGCGTTGAAACCGAAGTACAGCTTGCGGGGATCGAACAACCGCTGGGCTTCGGACAACAACGTCGCGGCGCCCTCTGCCCGGTTGTCCACCGCCCAGTCGAGCAGCTTGGCCAAAATGCGCTCGGCGCCAGCGCAGGTCAGGTCTTTTTCCGCCGCCTGGGCCAGGTTCTGGATGACCAGCACGGCAGCCAGCTCAGGGTCTGTCAGGCTCATCAGCGTCTTGGCGCCGTCCGCCCCGAGCAGGCCTGTGCAGGTTTCATCCGTGACGGGCAGGAAGACAGGACTGGATAAATCAAAATGTTCCGGTTGCATAGTGCCTCGCCGCCAGGGAATCAGGCATTGCCCTGACCGCCCAGTTCAAACCGATACTCCCCCAGGGAGCCTGACATACCGCCGCAATGGGGACCCGCGTCAGCCTTAGCGGCCATCGTATTGACCTGCTGCTGGAGTTCGAAGACCGCCATATCCAGCAACCGGCGCAGGTCCTCGGCACTTTGCGCGGCCACATTCAACTGCAGCGTGTAGGCGCCCGTGAGGGGCGGCGGCACGGCCTCGGCGGGCGGTGCGGGCTCGTGGGCCGCGTCCGCAGACCGGATCATTTCCGCCTGGCTGAGGATTTCCGCGTGCTCGTCGTCCATGAGGTCCAGCACCCTCGACAATTCCAGGGTCTGTTCAGGATGCGATTGAATGCGGTCCTTGATCTCCAGGCGCCGCATCTGCCACTCCCGCAGTTTTTCGCGAGTGAGGTCGTCGACTTTTTCCACGTGTGTTGTCTCCGGATGCCAGGCACTGGAGTATGCCGCCATGGACTGCCCGATGGCAGATGGCTTGAAAGCATTTTTTTGACTTGAATTTGAGGAGATGTTGCAAGGAAGAGCGTTATGGAGGCAACCCCACCAGCCACACCCCGGCACACAATGTTCCCGCTGTGGCTGCTGCCTTCCGGCTCTGACCAGGTTCACGGGTAATCGTTGCGGGGGGACCGATGGGGTCACCATAACGACGCCTGCCTCTCGGCAAGCGGGGCCATTGTACCGATCTCATCGGAAGTTACAACCGTTGGCGGCGGATTAAAAATATTCGATGGTTCAAGCACTTGCCTGGTGGATTCACATAATTCTCTGTAGGAGCGAGCTTGCTCGCGAAAAACTTGAGAGCGCCTCGATAAACCAGGAACACTGCGTCATCGTTGACGCTCTTCGCGAGCAAGCTCGCGCCTACAAAAGAACGGCTTCGTCGGCCCTGCCGCCTTCTTCCTGAATGACCAAGTGAATAAAGTGCAGTTTGGCAATCACCGCCGGTGGCAGCACGAAGGGATAGAAGTCCGGTTGGCCCATGCTGCGTGACAGTTCATTGAGCATGCCGGCCAGTTCGATCCAGGCGTTGACGAACGACAGGAAGGCCACGCCGCCGGGGTGTTCGGGGTCGTACAGGGTGGTGAGCGGGAATGGCTGGTAATCCAGGTCCATCTCACGGGCGCTCATGCCAAAGCCAAGGGCGGTGTCTACGGCGTCCATCATGTGCAGGTAGTGCGCCCAGGTTTCGGCCCAGTCTTCCCAGGGGTGCATGGTGGCGTAGGCGCTGACGCAGGTTTGCTGCCAGTCTGGGCGTGGGCCGTTTTGGTAATGCTGGTCGAGGGCGTCGGCGTAACTGGCGCGTTCGTCGCCGAACAGGTGGCGAAACGGTTCAAGCCAGTGGGTATTGGCGATCAGGCGATCCCAGTAGTAGTGGCCGACCTCATGGCGAAAGTGCCCGAGCAACGTTCGGTAGGGTTCGCGCATTTGTACGCGGACTTTCTCGCGGTGGGCGTCGTCGGCCTCCTTGATGTCCAGGGTTATCAGGCCGTTGGCGTGGCCGGTCATGGGCGCGTTGCCTTCCAGGTCGATGCCGACGAAGTCGAAGGCCAGGCCCGTGTCTTCGTCGACGCTTTTGGGGACCACTTGCAAACCCAGGCTGATGAGCTGTGCTACCAGGCGGCGCTTGGCGGTTTCGACTTTGCGCCAGCGTTCGTGGTTTTGCGCGATCGACAAGTCAGGAATGGTGCGGTTCAGGCTGCACGCCACGCACAGCGGCGCGGTGCTATGGGCCGGGATCAGCCAGTTGCAAGCGGCCGGTGTATCGAGGTTGGCGCAGCGGCGGAAAGCACCGGCGTCGAGGTTGCCGTCCTGCAGCCAGGTGCCTTCGACGGGGCCGGGTTGCAGGGAGGCGAGACGACTTTGTTGGGCTTGGTAGCCGAGCAGCGCCTGGCAGGCCAGGCATTGACTGTTGCGAAAGAACAGCGATTGGCCGCAACGGCACTGCCACACTTTGCTGTCGCGGGATGTGCCGGCTACGAACGGTGCAGCGATGCGCGAACTGAGTTGCTCGAAGTAGCGGAACATGGCGATCTCTCCCTGGGTGACTGAGACTAGATCATTTCTCGCTACCGATCGTTCAACATGGCTTCTGTGGGAGCGAGCTTGCTCGCGAAGAACGTCAACGATGACGCAGCGTTCCTGGTTTATCGAGACGCTCTCAAGTTTTTCGCGAGCAAGCTCGCTCCTACAGTGGGATCGGTTCAGACCTTGATGTTGTTCCTGGCGAGGAAGGCGACGAAGGCTTCTTCATCCAGCACCTTCAAGCCCAATTCGCTGGCCTTGGCCAGCTTGGAACCGGCGCCCGGCCCAGCCACCACGCAGTGGGTCTTCGCCGACACGGACCCCGCCACCTTAGCGCCCAGGCTTTCGAGCTTCTCCTTGGCCACGTCGCGGCTCATCAACTCCAGCGAACCGGTGAGTACCCAGGTGTGCCCGGCTTCGGGCAAGCCTTCGACCACCTTCTTCTCGCTGTCCCAATGCATACCGAAGTCTTTGAGCTGCTGCTCGATGGCCAGGGCGCGGTGGGCGTTGTCGGCATTATCGAAGAACTCGCGCACGGCCTTGGCCTGTTTCTCCGGCAGGGCCTGGCGCATGTCCAGCCAGTCGGCCTTGATTACGCCTTCGAGGGTGACGAACTTGTCCGCCAGCTTTTGCGCGGCGCCCGGGCCGACGCTCGGTACGTGCAGCTTGTCGAGCAACCCGCCCAAGGTGGTGCTGGCGGCGAATTCGGCACTCAGGTCACCCTGATCCTGCAATTGCAGGCCGCACTCTTCCGGCGACAGCAGCGCGCCGATCACGTCCTGGTTATGGCTGTCTTCAAAGAAACTGTGGATCTCATGCGCCACTTCCAGGCCCACGTCCGGCAAGTACGTCAGCACTTCGGGCAAGGCCTTCTGCACGCGCTCCAGGGAGGCCAGGGAGCGCGCCAGCACCTTGGCGGTCTCCTCGCCTACATCAGGAATGCCCAGCGCATAGATAAAGCGCGCCAGGGTCGGGGATTTGCTGTTTTCGATGGCGGTGATCAGCTTCTTGCTGGAAATGTCGGCAAAGCCTTCCAGGTCGATGATGTGTTCGTACTTGAGTTTGTAGAGGTCGGCCGGCGAGCCGATGAGGTTTTCATCCACCAGTTGTTCGATGGTTTTGTCGCCCAGGCCGTCAATGTCCATGGCGCGGCGTGAGACGAAATGGATAATCGCCTGCTTGAGCTGCGCGCCACAGGCCAGACGCCCGACGCAACGGTACACCGCGCCCTCGCTGACGGTTTCCTTGCCCTTGCTGCGTTTGACCAGTTGCGTACGCTCCACGTGGGAACCACACACCGGGCAGCTCTGCGGGATCGGCACCGCACGGGCGTTTTCCGGACGACGCTCAAGCACCACCGAGACCACCTGCGGGATCACATCCCCGGCGCGGCGGATGATCACGGTATCGCCGATCATCACGCCCAGGCGCGCCACTTCATCCATGTTGTGCAGGGTCGCGTTGGACACGGTGACACCCGCGACCTTGACCGGCTTGAGGCGTGCCACCGGCGTGACGGCGCCAGTACGGCCAACCTGGAATTCCACGTCTAGCAGCTCAGTCAGCTCCTCCATGGCCGGGAATTTATGCGCGATGGCCCAGCGCGGTTCACGGGCGCGGAAGCCCAGTTCTCGCTGGGAAGCGATGCTGTTGACCTTGAACACCACGCCGTCGATCTCATATGGCAGGCTGTTACGCCGCTCGCCGATATCGCGGTAGTACTCCAGGCAATCCTGGATGCCCTTTGCCAGCTTCAACTCACGGCTGATGGGCATGCCCCATTTCTGCAACTGTTGCAGGTTGCCGATATGGGTGTCGCTGATATCAGTGGTCACACCGTAGCAGCAGAATTCCAGCGGACGGCTGGCGGTGATCTTCGAATCCAGCTGACGCAAACTACCGGCAGCGGCGTTGCGCGGGTTGGCGAAGGTCTTGCCGCCGACTTCCAGCTGCGAGGCGTTGAGCCGTTCGAAACCGGCCTTGGACATGAACACTTCACCGCGCACTTCCAGGTTCGCCGGCCAACCGCTGCCGTGCAGCTTCAACGGAATATTGCGCACGGTGCGCACGTTGACGCTGATGTCTTCGCCGGTGGTGCCGTCGCCACGGGTGGCGCCGCGAACCAGTTCGCCGTCCTGATACAGCAGGCTGACCGCCAGGCCATCCAGCTTCGGTTCGCAGCTGTACTCCACCGCCGCGCCACCGCCAAACAGATCGCCGGCCGGCAGGTCGAGGCCTTCGGTGACCCGGCGATCGAATTCCAGCATGGTGGTTTCGTCAAAAGCGTTGCCAAGGCTGAGCATGGGGATCTCATGCTTGACCTGGGTGAACGCCGACAACGCCGCACTGCCGACCCGCTGCGTCGGAGAATCGCGCGTGACCAGGTCCGGATGCTCGGCTTCCAGGGCCTTGAGCTCATGGAACAGACGGTCGTACTCGGCGTCCGGAATGCTCGGCTCGTCGAGGACGTGGTAACGGTAGTTGTGCTGATCCAGTTCAGCGCGCAGTTCGAGGATGCGGGTGTGGGCGGCGGTCATGGGTGTTCTCTCATAAAGCAAAAGAGCAGCCGAAGCTGCTCAATATGTTAGTGCACGGATTCTACAGACAACGCTTAAGATCGAACCTCAGCGTTTCTGTGTCAGGGCGCGACGCTCGAACTCGACGATGCGCTGACGGTAATGCTCGATGGTCTGGGCGGTGAGGACGCTGCGTTGGTCGTCCTTGAGTTCGCCGTTCAGTTCCTGGGACAGCTTGCGGGCTGCGGCCACCATCACGTCGAAAGCCTGTTTCGGGTGACGCGGACCTGGCAGGCCGAGGAAGAAGCTCACCGCCGGGGTGCTGAACAGGTCGATATCGTCCAGATCGAAGGTGCCTGGCTTGACCGCGTTGGCCATGGAGAACAGCACTTCGCCGTTACCCGCCATGCTTTCGTGACGATGGAAAATATCCATCTCGCCGAAGCGCAGGCCGCTTTCCAGAATATTTTGCAACAAAGCCGGGCCCTTGAAGCCGGCGGCGTCGCGGCAGATCACGCTGATCACCAACACTTCTTCGGCGGCAGGCTGGTCGTTCACGGATTGGCGCGGGGCGTTCTTGCCAGCGTTTTCGTCCGGGAAATCATCGTCGCGGCTGCTGAAGCTCGGGCCGTCATCGACGTCCAGGTCCAAATCAGCCTGACGTGACTCTGCCACCACCGGCGCGGCGCGCTTGCCGCGTTTGGAAGACGGCTCGCGCGCTTCTCGCACCGGCGCGCTCATGGACGGCAAGTCGTGCTCGTCCAGCTGCGGTTCTTTATGGGTATCCAGCACACGGGGCGGCCCCAGCAGCTCGGCGCTGCCGTCGTCGTCAGGCAAGTTGGACAGGTTGCGGTCCAGACGGAATTTGAGCTTGCCCTTGCCACCGCGCATGCGGCGCCAGCCATCAAAAAGAATACCGGCAATGACAATAATGCCGATGACGATCAGCCACTCGCGCAGACCGATTTCCATGTAATCCCGTGCCTCTAATAAAAAATGCTGAAAAATAAGGGGTTTAGCAACGTGCAAACCGCTTTAAAACGTGGCGCCAACTCTATGTTCTGACTGACGTTTTGCCCACGCATACGAAAATTTGACATTAAACTAGCACGACCAAAGATAACTTTACACCGTCTGTCAAAAAGCCTTGAACAAATATGTCCATTTGCCACTTTCGCCAGACCGGTAAAGCGTCTTACCGCGCGCTATAAAAATTCTGTCCCAACAAGGATCAAGACTCCACCATCGCCATCGCTTCTTCCACATCCACCGCGACCAAACGCGAACAGCCCGGCTCGTGCATCGTTACCCCCATCAATTGGTCAGCCATCTCCATGGCGATCTTGTTGTGGGTGATATAGATGAACTGCACGGTCTGGGACATCTCTTTGACCAACCGCGCATACCGTCCAACGTTAGCGTCATCCAACGGGGCGTCAACTTCGTCGAGCATGCAGAACGGTGCCGGGTTCAACTTGAAGATGGCAAATACCAGAGCCAATGCGGTCAGGGCTTTCTCGCCGCCGGACAACAAATGGATGGTGCTGTTCTTCTTGCCCGGAGGCCGCGCCATGATCGTTACCCCTGTATCGAGTAGATCTTCGCCCGTCAGTTCCAAGTAAGCGCTGCCACCGCCGAAAACTTTTGGGAATAACGCCTGTAAACCGCTATTAATCTGATCAAAGGTATCTTTGAAGCGGTTTCGGGTTTCCTTGTCGATCTTGCGGATCACGTTTTCCAGGGTGTCCAGGGCTTCGACCAAATCAGCGTCCTGGGCATCCAGATAACGTTTACGCTCGGATTGTTGCTGGTATTCGTCGATGGCCGCCAAGTTGATCGCGCCGAGGCGTTGGATACGCGCAGCAATTCGCTCAAGCTCTTCTTCGGCTTCTTTCTCGTTGGCCTGGGCGGTCAGGGTATTGAGCACGCCGTGCAAGTCGTAGCCGTCTTCCAGCAATTGGTCTTGCAGGGTCTTGCGGCGCACGGTCAGGGCTTGCCATTCCATGCGCTGTTGTTCGAGCTGACCGCGGATCAGCTGGGATTGCTGCTCGGCCTGGGTCCGACGTTTTTCGGCGTCGCGTAATTCGCGGTCGGCGTCTTCCAGAGCGATTTGCGCGGTCTTGAGTTCTTCGTCGACGGTCATGCGCTTGTCGAGCAGTTCTTCCAGCTTGAGACGCAACTCCTCCAGCGGCGCTTCGCCCTCTTCCAGGTTGAGGCTCAGTTGCTCGCGCTTTTCAGTGAGGCGTTCGGACTGCATCTCCAGGCGTTCAAGGGCCTGGGCCGTGGACGCGTGCTGGGCCTTGAGCGAACCCAGGCGCACCGCCAACTGGTGGGCATGATCCTTGTGCTGACGGGCTTCCTGGCGCACGCGGTCGAGGCGTTCGCGCAGGCTGTCGCGCTGGGCCAGCAGCAATTCACGCTGCTCGGTGTCGAGCGCCATGCTGTCGAGGGCTTCCTGCAGGTGCAGACGCGCTTCGCCGATCTGTTCGTGTTCCAGGGCGCGCTGCTCGCCCATCTCGGCGACTTCTTCGTCGAGGCGGGTGCGGCGCAAGGTCAATTGCTCGACCTTGGCTTTGCTCGCGGAGAGTTGGGCTTTCAATTCGCCTTGCTGGCGCGCTTCGTCCTGCAACAGGCGGCGCAGGTGTTCGCGGCCGGTCTCTTGCTGACGCTGGGTGGCGCGCAGGGTTTGCAGTTCGGTTTCCAGGCTTTCGAGGGTGGCTTCGCGCTCTTCGCGTTCGGCGATCAGATTGACGATTTCCTGGCCACGGGCCAGGACGCCACTTTCGGCTTCACTGGCGCGGCGTACGCGCAGGAAATGGCGGCCGACCCAGTAGCCGTCGCGGCTGATCAGGCTTTCGCCGGCCGCCAGTTGGCCGCGCTGGGCCAGGGCCTGCTCAAGTGATTCAACCGGTTTGACCTGGCCCAGCCACGGCGACAGATCAATCGCCGCCTCAACCTTATCCAGCAAACTGCCTGGCACCCGCGTGCCATCCGCCGCAGGGCTGAGCAAACGCAAATCGCCCTGGGCAAAACCGGCCAGGTCGAAGCCGCCAAAATCATCCACCAAGACGGCTTGGAGATCGGCACCCAGGACAGTTTCAACCGCCAACTCCCAACCCGCCTCGACCTTCAAGCCTTCCGCCAGGCGCGGGCGCTCGGCCAAATGCTGGTCACGCAGCCATTCAGCGGTGCCGGTGCCGGGGTCCAAGGCGGCTTGCTGCAAGGCTTCCAGGGACGCCAGGCGGCCATTAAGCCGCTGCAAATCACCCTGGGCCTGTTGCTGTGCCTGGGTCGCCTGTTGCAGTTGCTGACGCAATTGCTCCAGGCGCTCCACTTGTTGCTCTTCACTGGCTTCCAGCTCTTCCAGCGTCATTTCGCTTTCAGCCAGCTGCTCGCTCAATTCCATGATCGCCGCGTCTTCCGGGTCGGCGGCAAGCAACACACGCTCTTCCTGCAGACGACGCTGGCGCTCGGCCAGGCGCTCCATACTGGTTTCCAGCTGCTGGATACGCGACTGCTGCACCTCGGCCTGGCGCCGTGGTTCGGCAGACTTCAGGTTGAAGGTGTCCCATTGCTCCTGCCAGCCGTGCATGGTGGTTTCGGATTCTTCCAGCGCGGCAGCGGCTTCTTCGGCGGCGGCGCTGGTGATTTCCTGTTCGGGGGTGAGCATGTCCAGCTCTTCACCGAGGGTCAGCAGCAAGGTGCGGTCGTGGCCCAGGTGCGATTCAGTTTCCAGCCGCGCGCGTTCGGCTTCCTTCAAGTCATCCTGCAACTGACGCAGGCGCTGCTGGCCGTGCTGGATGCTTTGCTCGACGCGGGCAATGTCGCCGCCCACCGAATAGAAGCGACCCTGCACCAGATTGAAGCGTTCGGACAGGTCATGGTGGCCGTCACGCAAGCGTTCGATGCTGGCGTCGGCGTTGCGCTGCTCGGCCACCAGGGCTTCAAAGCTGATTTCCTGGGTGCCGATGATCGCTTCGCGCTGCCCCACCTGGTCATTCAACGCCTGCCAACGCAAAGCCGACAATTGCGCCTTGAGCTGGCGCTCCTCGCCCTTGTACTCCTGGTACTTCTCGGCAGCCTGGGCCTGGCGGTGCAGGCGCTCCAACTGGCGCTCCAGCTCTTCGCGCAGGTCGGTCAGGCGAGCGAGGTTCTCATGGGTGCGGCGGATACGGTTTTCGGTCTCGCGGCGGCGCTCCTTGTACTTGGAGATGCCGGCCGCCTCCTCGATAAAGTTACGCAGGTCTTCGGGCTTGGCTTCGATCAGCTTGGAGATCATGCCCTGCTCGATGATCGAGTAGCTGCGCGGGCCGAGGCCGGTGCCGAGGAAAATATCCGTGATGTCGCGGCGTCGGCACTTGGTGCCGTTGAGGAAGTAGCTGTTCTGGCTGTCGCGGGTCACTTTGCGGCGGATCGAGATTTCCGCGTAGGCCGCGTACTCGCCGATCAAGGTGCCGTCGGAGTTGTCGAACACCAGTTCGATACTGGCCTGGCTCACCGGCTTGCGGCTGGTGGAGCCATTGAAGATGACGTCGGTCATCGACTCGCCACGCAGGTTTTTGGCCGAGCTCTCGCCCATCACCCAGCGGACGGCGTCGATGATGTTCGACTTGCCGCAACCGTTGGGCCCGACCACCGCCGCCATGTTACTGGGGAAGTTCACCGTGGTCGGGTCGACGAAGGATTTGAACCCCGCCAGTTTGATGCACTTGAGCCGCACGCTTAGGCGTCCGCCAACGCAGCGATGACCAGCGCGCAACTGCGCTCGCCGTAGGTCGACAGCACTTGACGAATGTGCGGCAGGTCACGGGCCAGTACCGCGGCGAGCAGTTGCTCGAACAGCGCCAGGTACTCGCTCATGGACGCCTTGCGCTGATCCAGCGCCAGGTAATAGGCGCGGTTCATCGCCGGTTGCAGGTTCTCGACGGTTTCCTGCAGGTACGGGTTGTTAGCGAAAGGATAGGCGGCGCGCATTACATTGAAGCTTTCTTCAACGAAGGCGCGGATGTCCTGACGCTCGAAATTGGTGACCAGGCGCTGCTGGATCTGCACGAACGGCGCCATGTCGGCCTGCGTCTGCCAGCCTTGGGCAACCGCATTGCCGAGCAGGATGTACAGCTCGCCCATCAAGGTGCACAGGCTCTGCACCTTGTGCGCAGTGAGCTCTGTGACGTGGGCGCCACGGCGCGGCAGGATCGCGATCAGGTGGCGGCGTTCGAGAATCAGCAAGGCTTCGCGCACGGAGCCACGGCTGACATTGAGCGCCAGCGTGACCTTTTGCTCCTGGATCCGCTCTCCAGGCTTGAGATCGCCGCGAATGATGCGTTCGGCGAGGTGGTGAGCAATTTGCTCGGCGAGACTGTCCGGCGCCTTGAACGTCATGTTTTACCTTCAAAATCTTCTATCGGTACAAGCGCGGCAGTGTAGCGCATTGGCTGGCTGATGGCGCTACGCCCACCTTTCAGAATTTGGCACGGAATAAGCACAGATGAACACCCAGAAGCCCCTAAAAACGCCGGTTCCAGAAGACTGGACCATAATTGAAAGTGTTGCGACCGCATTTTCTTGACCTTCTGGTCAGAAAATCGTTGACCGAAAAGTCAGACATGACTAGATTCGGCGCAAAGCGGTTAACAACAATAATGAGTCTGCGAGGCCTTCCGTGATCCAGTTTTTACTTAACCAGGAACTCCGTAGCGAGCACGCCCTGGACCCCAACCTGACTGTGCTCAACTATTTGCGTGAGCACCTGGGCAAATCCGGTACCAAGGAAGGCTGCGCCAGCGGCGATTGCGGTGCCTGCACTGTGGTGGTGGGCGAGCTGCACACGGATGACACCGGCGCCGAGCAGATTCGTTATCGCAGTCTCAATTCGTGCCTGACCTTTGTGTCGTCGTTGCACGGCAAGCAACTGATCAGCGTCGAAGACCTCAAGCACCAGGGTCAACTGCACAGCGTCCAGAAGGCCATGGTCGAATGCCACGGTTCGCAGTGCGGCTTTTGCACCCCCGGTTTCGTGATGTCGTTGTTCGCCCTGCAAAAGAACAGCGACGCCCCCGACAACCAAAAGGCGCATGAAGCCCTGGCCGGCAACCTGTGCCGCTGCACCGGTTATCGCCCGATTCTCGCCGCCGCCGAACAGGCCTGCTGCAACAAACCCCAGGATCAGTTCGACAGCCGCCAAGCCGAGACCATCGCCCGCCTCAAGGCCATTGCGCCGACGCAAACCGGTGAACTCAACAGCGGCGACAAGCGCTGCCTGGTGCCGCTGACCGTCGCCGACCTCGCCGATCTCTACGACGCCTACCCGCAAGCCCGGCTGCTGGCCGGCGGCACCGACCTGGCGCTGGAAGTCACTCAGTTCCACCGCACGCTGCCGGTGATGATCTACGTCGGCAATATTGAAGAAATGAAGCGTATCGACGACTTCGACGACCGCCTGGAAATCGGCGCTGCCGCCGCCCTCTCCGATTGCTACACCGCGCTGCACCACGCATACCCGGACTTCGGTGAACTGCTGCACCGTTTCGCTTCCCTGCAGATCCGTAACCAGGGCACCCTGGGCGGCAACATCGGCAACGCCTCGCCGATCGGTGACTCGCCGCCGCTGCTGATTGCCCTCGGCGCGCAGATCGTACTGTGCAAGGGCGAAACCCGCCGCACCTTGGCGCTGGAGGATTACTTCATCGACTACCGCGTCACGGCGCGCCAGGACAGCGAGTTCATCGAGAAGATCATCGTTCCGAAGGGCCACGCCTTGTTCCGTGCCTACAAGGTCTCCAAGCGCCTGGACGATGATATTTCCGCCGTCTGCGCCGCGTTCAACCTGAAGATCGATAACGGTGTGATCGGCGAGGCTCGCGTCGCGTTCGGCGGTATGGCCGCCACGCCAAAACGCGCCAAGAACTGCGAGGCGGCGTTGGTCGGCGCCACCTGGAACTGCGCCACCGTGGAAAAGGCCTGCGCCGCCCTCGCCGAGGATTTCACCCCGCTGTCGGACTTCCGCGCCAGCAAGGAATACCGACTGCTCAGCGCCCAGAACCTGCTGCGCAAATACTTCATCGAACTGCAAACGCCGCACATCGAGACTCGGGTGACCGCTTATGTCTAACCATCACGCCGTCGTTAAAACCCAGGCCGAACTCGCCGAGCTGTTCGCACAGGACCTCACCTCTGGCGTGGGCCGCAGCGTCAAGCACGACAGCGCCGCCAAACATGTGTGCGGCGAAGCGCAGTACATCGATGACCGCCTGGAATTCCCCAACCAATTGCACCTGTATGCGCGCATGTCCGACCGTGCCCATGCCCGGATCATCAGCATCGACACCGCGCCCTGCTACGCCTTTGAAGGCGTGCGGATTGTCATCACCCATGAAGACGTGCCGGGCCTGAAGGACATCGGCCCATTGATGCCGGGCGATCCATTGTTGGCGATCGATACGGTGCAGTTCGTCGGCCAGGTCGTGCTGGCGGTAGCCGCCCGCGATCTGGAAACCGCGCGTAAAGCCGCGATGGCCGCCGTGATCGAATACGAAGACCTGGAACCCGTGCTGGACGTGGTCGAGGCGTTTCGCAAGAAGCATTTCGTGCTCGACAGCCACACCCATCAGCGCGGTGATTCGGCAGGCGCACTGGCGACCGCGAAAAACCGCATCCAAGGCACCCTGCATATCGGCGGCCAGGAACACTTCTACCTGGAAACCCAGATTTCTTCGGTAATGCCCACCGAAGACGGCGGCATGATCGTCTATTGCTCCACGCAGAACCCCACCGAAGTGCAGAAACTGGTGGCCGAAGTGCTGGACGTGTCGATGAACAAAATCGTCGTGGACATGCGTCGCATGGGGGGTGGTTTCGGCGGCAAGGAAACCCAGGCCGCAAGCCCGGCGTGCCTGTGCGCGGTGGTCGCGCGCCTCACCGGCCAGCCGACCAAGATGCGCCTGCCGCGCGTCGAAGACATGTTGATGACCGGCAAGCGCCACCCCTTCTACATCGAATACGACGTGGGCTTCGACGACACGGGCCGCCTGCACGGAATCAACCTGGAATTGGCGGGCAACTGCGGCTGTTCGCCGGACCTGTCCAACTCGATTGTCGACCGCGCGATGTTCCACTCCGACAACTCGTATTACCTGGGCGATGCCACGGTCAACGGCCATCGCTGCAAGACCAACACGGCGTCCAACACCGCCTATCGCGGTTTCGGCGGCCCGCAAGGCATGGTCGCCATCGAGGAAGTGATGGACGCCATCGCCCGCCATCTGGGCCTCGACCCGCTGGCGGTGCGCAAGATCAATTACTACGGCAAGAACGAGCGCAACGTCACGCACTACTACCAGACCGTCGAGCACAACATGCTCGAAGAGATGACCGCCGAGCTTGAAGCCAGCAGCCAATACGCCGAGCGTCGCGAAGCGATCCGCCTGTACAACGCCCACAGCCCGATCCTGAAAAAAGGCTTGGCGCTGACCCCGGTGAAATTCGGCATTTCGTTTACGGCCAGCTTTCTCAACCAGGCCGGTGCGCTGATCCATATCTACACCGACGGCAGCATCCACCTGAACCACGGCGGCACCGAGATGGGCCAGGGCTTGAACACCAAGGTCGCGCAGGTTGTGGCCGAAGTGTTCCAAGTGGAAATCGACCGCGTTCAAATCACCGCCACCAACACCGACAAGGTACCCAACACCTCGCCGACCGCCGCTTCCAGCGGTGCCGACTTGAACGGCAAGGCTGCGCAGAATGCCGCCGAAACCATCAAGCAGCGCCTGGTGGAGTTCGCCGCACGCAAATACGACGTGAGCGAAGCGGATGTGGCGTTCCACAACGGTCATGTGCGCGTGCGCGATCAGATCCTCACCTTCGAGGCGTTGATCCAGCAGGCGTATTTCGCCCAGGTCTCGCTGTCGAGCACCGGCTTCTACAAGACCCCGAAAATCTACTACGACCGCAGCCAGTCGCGCGGTCGGCCGTTCTACTACTTCGCGTTCGGCGCGGCGTGCTGCGAAGTGATCGTCGACACCCTGACCGGCGAATACAAGATGCTGCGCACCGACATCCTGCACGACGTCGGCGCCTCGCTGAACCCGGCCATCGACATCGGCCAGGTGGAGGGCGGCTTTATCCAGGGCATGGGGTGGCTGACCATGGAAGAACTGGTGTGGAACGACAAAGGCAAGCTGGTGACCAACGGCCCGGCCAGCTACAAGATCCCGGCCGTGGCCGACATGCCGCTGGACCTGCGGGTGAAGCTGGTGGAAAACCGCAAGAACCCGGAAGACACGGTGTTCCATTCCAAGGCCGTGGGCGAACCGCCGTTCATGCTCGGCATCGCGTCGTGGTGCGCGATCAAGGATGCGGTGGCGAGCCTGGGTGACTATCGCCATCAGCCCAAGATCGATGCGCCGGCGACACCGGAGCGGGTGTTGTGGGGGTGTGAGCAGATGCGGCAGTTGAATGCGGCCAGGGCCGTTGAGATTGAAACCGAGATGGCTTCGCTCTAGACCGAGGCGCTGCCATCGCGGGCAAGCCCGGCGCCCACATTTTGATGTGTGCCCCCATGGGAGCTGGCTTGCCTGCGAAGACGGCCGAACTGACAACAGAAAGGTTGAGGTAGACATGAACAACTGGATCAGCGCCCTCGCCGACCTGCAAAACAGGGGCGAACCCTGCGTCCTGGTAACCATCATCGAAGAGCTCGGCTCCACGCCACGCAATGCCGGTTCCAAAATGGTGATCAGCGCCGCGCAGAGTTTCGACACCATCGGTGGCGGGCACTTGGAATACAAGGCAATGCAGATCGCCCGCGACATGCTCGTACGCGGTCAGCAGAACACTCATCTGGAGCGCTTCAGCCTGGGCGCCAGCCTGGGTCAGTGCTGCGGTGGCGTGACCGTGCTGCTCTTCGAACCCATGGGCCAAGTGCAGGCGCAGATCGCGGTATTTGGCGCTGGCCATGTCGGCCGTGCACTGGTGCCGTTGCTGGCCAGCCTGCCGTGCCGGGTGCGCTGGATCGATTCCCGTGACCAGGAGTTTCCGGCACATATACCCCAGGGCGTGCGTAAAATCGTCAGCGAAGAGCCGGTCGACGAAATTGCTGACCTGCCAGTGGGCAGTTACTGCATCGTCATGACCCACAATCATGCGCTGGACTTGGAACTCACCGCCGCCCTGCTCAAACGCAATGACTTTGCCTACTTCGGCCTGATCGGTTCGAAGACCAAACGCGTCAAGTTCGAACACCGCCTGCGAGATCGCGGCTTCGACACCGCGCACTTGCAACGGATGCGCTGCCCCATGGGCCTCACCGAGGTGAAGGGCAAGTTGCCGGTGGAAATCGCCATCTCCATCGCCGGCGAAATCATCGCCACCTATAACGCCAATTTCGGCCAGCACACCGCCAGCGCCGAACCTATTGCCAAACTGCTGCCGGCTTCACGCCGCAGCCAAGCCATTTGAATTGAGATCGCCATGCCTTTAACGCGTAAAGCCTACCGTGCCGCCCTCCTGCACAGCATCGCCGACCCTGCTGAAGTGGGGATCGAAGCCTCCTATGAGTATTTCGAAGACGGCCTGCTGGTGATCGAAAACGGCCAGATCAGCGCTGTCGGCCATGCCAGCGACTTGCTGCCGACCCTGCCTGCCGATATCGACATCACCCACTACCAGGACGCGCTGATCACCCCCGGCCTGATCGACACCCACATCCACCTGCCGCAAACCGGCATGGTCGGCGCCTATGGCGAGCAGTTGCTGGATTGGCTCAACACCTACACCTTCCCGTGCGAAAGCCAGTTCGCCGACAAGGCCCACGCCGAAGAAGTCGCGGATATTTTCATCAAGGAACTGCTGCGCAACGGCACCACCACCGCGCTGGTGTTTGGCAGCGTGCATCCGCAATCGGTGAACGCGTTCTTTGAAGCCGCTGAGAAACTCGATCTGCGCATGATCGCCGGCAAGGTGATGATGGATCGCAACGCGCCGGACTACCTGACCGACACCGCCGAATCCGGCTACCAGGAAAGCAAGGCGCTGATCGAGCGCTGGCACGGCAAGGGCCGCCTGCATTACGCGGTGACGCCGCGCTTTGCGCCGACCAGCACGCCGGAACAACTGGCACTGGCCGGGCAACTGCTGGGCGAATACCCAGACCTGTACATGCAGACGCACATCAGCGAGAACAAGCAGGAAGTGGAATGGGTGAAGGAACTGTTCCCGGAGCGCAACGGCTACCTGGATGTGTATGACCATTACAAATTGCTCGGCGAACGCTCGGTGTTTGCCCATGGCGTGCACCTGTGCGATGACGAGTGCGCGCGGTTGGCGGAGACCGGCTCGGCGGTCGCATTCTGCCCGACCTCGAACTTCTTCCTCGGCAGCGGCTTGTTCAACCTGCCGATGGCCGAGAAGCACAAACTGAATGTGGGCCTGGGCACCGACGTGGGCGGCGGCACCAGCTTCTCGCTGCTGCAGACCCTGAACGAAGCCTACAAGGTCATGCAACTGCAGGGTGCGCGCTTGAGCCCGTTCAAGTCGCTGTACCTGGCCACCCTGGGCGGTGCGCGGGCGCTGCGGTTGGAAGACAAGATCGGCACGCTGCAACCGGGCACCGATGCGGACTTCCTAGTGCTGGATTACAACGCGACACCGCTGCTGAGCTATCGCTTGAAGCAGGCGAAGACCATCGCCGAGACGTTGTTCGTGCTGATGACGCTGGGGGATGATCGGACGGTGTTGCAGACCTATGCGGCCGGCCAGTTGGTGCATCAGCGCTGATCTGAAGCACGCCGGAACCAAATGTGGGAGCGGGCTTGCTCGCGAATGCGCTGGATCAGTCAATACATCGGGTGACTGACACTCAGCATTCGCGAGCAAGCCCGCTCCCACATTTTTAGTCCCAGGTGAACCAGGGTAACTACAGTTTTACCGAGGAGCGCCCCGGCTTCTTGGTCTGCAACAGGTGCGAGAACACCGCATGCAGATCATCCGACGCGCTCTCTTCGTCGAGGTTGAGCTTGCTGTCGATATGATCCATGTGATGCATCATCAAGTTCACCGCCAACGCCGCGTCCCGTGCTTCGATCGCGTCGATCAACTGGGTGTGCTCATCGTAGGAACAGTGCGAGCGGTTGCCGCTTTCGTACTGGGCGATGATCAATGAAGTCTGGGACACCAGGCTACGCTGGAAACTGATCAGCGGCGCGTTCTTCGCCGCTTCGGCCAGCTTGAGGTGGAATTCACCGGAGAGGCGGATACCCGCGCCGCGGTCGCCACGGGAAAAGCTGTCGCGCTCGTCGTTGACCATCTGACGCAACTCGGCCAATTGTTCGGCCGTGGCGTGCTGGACTGCCAACTCGGTAATTGCCCGCTCCACCAGACGCCGCGCGAGAAATACCTGGCGTGCTTCCTCGACGCTCGGGCTGGCCACGACCGCGCCGCGATTGGGCCGCAGCAGCACCACACCTTCATGGGCCAGGCGCGACAGGGCGCGGCGGATGATGGTGCGGCTGACGCCGAAGATTTCGCCCAGTGCCTCTTCACTCAATTTGGTACCGGGTGCCAGGCGTTGTTCGAGGATCGCTTCGAAGATATGCGCGTAGACGATATCGTCCTGGGTTCCGCTGCGACCGGCCTTGCCGGCTCGCGGTTGTTTCTTGAGAGGTTGCAACTGTTCGTTCATGGGCACTCGGGTTTGGAGAACGGCGGCGAATTAACGGTAATACGGCAACAGCGGGTCGCTGGCAAGTATCACCTAAAAACAGGGCACATTGTACACAACCCAGTGCGCCAACACACTGTACGGCTGTTTGCGCCGTCGGCTGTATTGCAATGAGTCGTTACGTTTGAGTTTAGGCTTGAATCCGCGCCGTCACCGGCTAAAACCCAGGTAAAAGGAACACCTCTCCATGAACGACGCCACCCAAGCGCCTTTGCGCCCGCTGGCCGACACGTCTGCGTCGGCCGTTGTCGCTGGCTTCATCGCCATGATGACCGGCTACACCAGCTCCCTGGTCCTGATGTTCCAGGCCGGGCAAGCCGCCGGTTTGACCACGGCGCAGATTTCGTCATGGATCTGGGCGATTTCCATCGGCATGGCAGTGTGCAGCATCGGCCTGTCGCTGCGCTATCGCACCCCCATCACCATTGCCTGGTCGACACCGGGTGCCGCGCTGCTGATCACCAGCCTGGGCGGTGTGAGTTATGGCGAGGCCATCGGTGCCTATATCACCTGCGCCGTACTGGTGACGATTTGCGGGATGACCGGCAGCTTTGAAAAATTGGTCAAGCGCATCCCGGCATCGTTGGCGGCCGCCTTGCTGGCGGGGATTCTGTTCAAGATCGGCAGCGAAATCTTCGTCGCCGCGCAGCATCGCACCGGGCTGGTGCTGGGGATGTTCTTCACGTACCTGGTGATCAAGCGCCTGTCGCCGCGTTATGCGGTGCTGGCCGCGCTGCTGATCGGCACCACATTGTCGGGGTTGATGGGGCTGCTGGACTTCAGCGGTTTTCACCTGGAAGTCGCAACGCCCGTGTGGACCACGCCGCACTTCTCGTTGGCGGCGACCATCAGCATCGGCATTCCGCTGTTCGTGGTCGCGATGACCTCGCAGAACATGCCCGGCGTCGCCGTGCTCAGGGCCGACGGTTACAACGTGCCCGCCTCCCCCTTGATCACCGCCACCGGCCTGGCGTCCCTGGTGCTGGCGCCGTTCGGCTCCCACGGCATCAACCTGGCAGCGATCAGTGCGGCCATCTGCACCGGGCCGCATGCCCATGAAGACCGTAACAAGCGCTACACGGCAGCGGTGTGGTGTGGGGTGTTCTACGGGATTGCCGGGGTGTTCGGCGCGACCTTGGCGGCGTTGTTCGCAGCCTTGCCCAAAGAGCTGGTGCTGTCGATTGCGGCCCTGGCGTTGTTTGGCTCGATCATCAATGGGCTGAGCGTCGCCATGAATGAGCCGAAGGAGCGGGAAGCGGCGCTGATCACCTTTATGGTCACGGCGTCTGGTTTGACGCTGTTTTCCATCGGGTCGGCGTTCTGGGGGATTGTGGCGGGGGTGTTGACGCTGCTGATTCTGAATTGGCGCAAGGCATAAAAAAACGGCGACCCTCAGGTCGCCGTTTTATTTAGTATCACTTAGCCGCGTTGATCGGCTTTTCCGGATACCACACGTCCAGCAGCGGGCTGACTTCAGCCTTGGTCAGCTCGGAACGGGTTTTCAGCCAGGCTTCAACAGCAGCACGTTGCTCTTCGGAGACCGAGCCACGCTTCTGCAGGCAGACCAGACCGTAGTCATCACCGCCAACATAGCCCAGGCCGTTGGCTTCCATGGCTTCTTTGATGAATGCTTCGAGGAAAGCGTCGATAGCTTCTTCACTCAGGCCTTCTTTGAAGTCCAGGTTCAGTTCGAAACCCAGCTCTTGAAATTCATCAACGCACAGTTTTTTGCGCAGACGCTGGGAACGGTTAGTCGCCATTGGAACAATCCTCATAAGTAATAACGGGCGGCACTTTAGCAGTTTAAGGCGACGATTGCCCGACTCTCTGGGACAGGCGGCACAATGCCTGTAAAAAAAACGCCGAATACCCGCTATGGTTCAGCTACAAGTGACTCTACCTTGGGGCATAATGCCGACACTTTCATGACCATTGAGGGATTTTTCTTATTTCCCCCTCAACTTTTTCACCCTCCTCAGCAGTAGGGTTTTACTTCTTATGATCAAATCGTTGCGTTCAATCTTTTTTGCCGGCCTTATTCTGCCAGTGGCCTTTTCCGTCTCCGCTGCCCCCGTCAACACCACCCTGCCGCCGAGTGTTCAACAGGCGCTGACCAAAGCCAAAATGCAAAACACAGCGCTGTCCCTGGTGATGATCCCCCT
Organism: Pseudomonas sp. H3_E07; assembly: GCF_054668895.1. Classification (NCBI taxonomy): domain Bacteria; kingdom Pseudomonadati; phylum Pseudomonadota; class Gammaproteobacteria; order Pseudomonadales; family Pseudomonadaceae; genus Pseudomonas; species Pseudomonas sp. H3_E07. Next base: position 4,323,092 of record NZ_CP162795.1, on the reverse strand, counting down.
GAACGGCCCGGGTACGCCTACCGTCTTCAATGCCGACGTCTCGGTGAACCCCGCCTCTACCATGAAGCTGGTCACCACCTACGCGGCCCTGGAAATGCTCGGCCCCAACCACCAGTGGAAAACCGAGTTCTATACCGACGGCACCCTCAGCGGTGGCGTGCTGCACGGCAACCTGTACCTCAAGGGCGGCGGCGACCCCAAGCTGAACATGGAAAAACTCTGGCTGCTGATGCGCGACCTGCGCGCCAACGGCGTGCAGCAAGTTACCGGCGACCTGGTGCTGGACCGCAGTTTCTTCAACCAGCCGCTGTTGCCGGAATTCAATGACGACGGCAACGATGAGAACAAACCGTTCCTGGTCAAGCCGGACGCGCTGCTGGTCAACCTCAAAGCCCTGCGTTTTGTGACCCGCAATGATTCCGGCCGGGTGCTGGTGTCGGTCGAGCCGCCGATTGCCAGCATCCGCATCGACAACCAGGTCAAGGTCTCCAACGCCAAGCAGTGCACCGGCGACGTGCGCTACAACCCGGTCACCGCCGCCGATGGCAGCGTGACGGTCACGGTCAGCGGCCAATTGGCCGATGGCTGCAGTTCGCAGACCTACCTGTCGTTGCTGGACCACGCCACCTACACCGCTGGCGCCGTGCGCGCGATCTGGAAGGAACTGGGCGGCACCATCCAGGGCCGGGATATCCAGGCGCCAGTGCCCAAGGATGCCAAGGTGCTGGCCCGGGCGTTCTCGCCGGACCTGGCTGAAATCATCCGCGACATCAATAAATACAGTAACAACACCATGGCCCAGCAGTTGTTCCTGAGCCTGGGTGCGCAGTTCCGCAACGATGCCGATGGCGACGACGCCAAGGCTGCACAACGCGTCGTGCGCCAGTGGCTGGCGAAGAAAGGCATCACCGCGCCGCACCTGGTGATGGAGAACGGTTCCGGCCTGTCCCGTGCCGAACGCGTCAGCGCCCGCGAAATGGCGACGATGCTGCAAGCCGCGTGGAAAAGCCCTTACGCCGCGGAATACATCAGCTCGATGCCGATCACCGGCACCGACGGCACCATGCGCAAACGCCTGAAAACCACCGCCATGCGCGGCGAAGCCCACGTCAAGACAGGTACGTTGAACACCGTACGTGCCATCGCCGGGTTCAGCCGTGACAACAATGGCAATACCTGGGCCGTGGTGGCGATCCTCAACGATCCAAAGCCATGGGGCGCTTCGTCGGTGCTGGATCAGGTGCTGCTGGATTTGTATCGCCAGCCTAAGGCAGTGGCGACCGCTCCCGTCCTTTAAGACGGTAACGCAGTCCCCCTGTGGGAGCGGGCTTGCTCGCGAATGCCGCGTATCAGTCGCCAAATGGAGTGGCTGGTCTACCGCATTCGCGAGCAAGCCCGCTCCCACATTGGCCTGCGGCGGTCTCAAGCACGCAAGCGCTCGGCTTCCACCCGGTCCCTGCCCGCCAGCTTGGCGACGTACACGGCCGAGTCGGCGCGCAACAAAAGCCCGTCGATGCCTTCATCGACCCGCCAACTGGCCACGCCAAAGCTGGCAGTGACGATACCGACTGGGTCCATCGGCGCACTGCGCAGCGACGCCCATAATTCCATGGCCAGGCTGTAGGCCTGTTCGCCATCGGTGTGCGGGCACAGCACCATGAATTCCTCGCCGCCCAGGCGACAGAACACGTCGGTGCGGCGCAGGCGCTGGCTGATGCGCCTGCACAGTTCCTGCAATACGCCATCGCCGACGGCGTGCCCGTGCTGGTCGTTGATGCGTTTGAAGTGATCGATATCAAGCATGATCACCGACAAGTTTCCCGAAGTGCGGTTGAGCCTCACCATCTCCGCCTTGAGACGATCCTGGAAATAGCGTCGGTTATGGATTCCGGTCAGGGAGTCGGTGATGGAGAGCGCACGCAGTTCTTCTTCCACCCGCTTAAGATCGGAAATATCCGACACGTACCCATGCCACAACGTACCGCCTGCTGGTAACTCTTCCGGAGTCGCTTCACCCCGAATCCAACGCAGGCCCCGTTGCGGCAACACCACGCGGTATTCCTCGCGCCAATGGCTCAACTGCAACGCTGACAAGCGAATCGAAGCACGCACCCGCTCCGCATCCAACGGGTGGATACGCTCGAAGACCCGCTTCGCATCCTGCTGCAATATATTGGGTTCGATTTCATAGATGTCGCGCATGCCGTCGCTGGCATAGATGAATTTCCAGTTGTCCTGGGGTTCCAGGGTGAACTGGAAGATCCCTCCGGGCACATGGGCGCTGAGTTTTTTGAGCAGGCGGTCGCGGGCCGCCAATGCCTCGTAGGCACGTTTCTGTTCGGTGATGTCCAGGTAAATCGCCAGGTGGCCGATCCATAAACCATGGTCGTCCAGCAACACCGTGGCCAGCATATTGACGGTCAACTGGCTGCCATCTTCGCGGATCAGGGTCCACTCGTGGGCTTCATGCAGGTTGTCAGGGCTTTCCACCAGCATGGCTTGGCTCGCCGGGATGCGCTTGCCCAACGCCATACTCAGGCTCGCCGAGCGCGCTTCCAGCTCCGCCGCCACGTGCAGGCTTTCCAGGGTGTGCGTGCCCACCACTTGCTCGGCCTTGAAGCCCAGCATCTGCTCGGCACCGGCGTTGAAGGTATTGATGACGCCGCGCAGGTCGGTGGCAATGATCGCCACCTGGGTCGCGGCATTCAGCACGCTGCGCAATTGGCCATGGGCGCCGCGCAACTCCTGCTCGCGCAGGCGCAACTGGGCAGTGCGCTGCTCCACCAGCTTCAATGCGCGCTGACGCTGGCTCACCAGCACATAGAGCAAAGCACTGAGGAGCAGGCTCAGCAGGCCGCCCATGAACAGGATCGTGTTCAGCGAGGAGTGGTTGGCATGGTCGAATACCTGGCTCGGGCGCAGATTCAAGGCATACACGTGGTCACCCAGCGTCAGACGACGTGCGCCGACAAGGTCGCTGTCGCCCACCACATTGCTGGACTCGAAGAGCACGCGCTTCTGCAGGTCGGACGTGTCGATGATCTGCATCACCAGGTTGTCCCGGTCCGGCTTGGGCAAACCGTCGGCCACTAGCTGGCGTATGCTGATCACGGCCATCACATAACCAAAGGGCTCGTGCTGGGACTGATCAGAAGTGCCCAGGTGGCTGACCGGCGCCACCAGTAAAACCCCAGTGGCATAGACCGGCTCCACCCCCACCAATTGCATGGGCTGGGACACCGCCAGCCTGCCGGTCTTTTGTGCACGCTCAAGGGTTGAACGCCGCAGGGGCTGGGCCAGAAGATCAAAGCCGAAGGGCGCGCCCAACAAGCTTTGAGTCTGGCTGTACAACACCGGTACGTATTCGTCGCGCTCGGGCGCTGGGGCCAGCTCACCGGCCGAATTCAACTCACGGATGACAAAGGGTGTGCCGAGCTGGCTGGATACGTCTTGCTCGAACTGGCTGCGCTGTTCGCGATACACCCGTGGCGCCCAGGAGTAAGCGCGGGCACGCAGCGACAGGGGCTGGGCAAACCCGTCGAATTCTTCGCGGGACACAGTGTCGGAGTTGACGAAGAAGCGCCGCAGGCTGTTCAGCCGTTGCTCCTGGTCTTCGAAACGTTCCTGCAGGCGGGTGTAGCGCTCATTGACCAGCAACTGAAAGCGCTGGCGCACCTGCTGCTGATAGAGGTCGGAAGCTGCCCAGGCGACAATCGCCGTCAAGGTAAACCCTGCCAGTAACACCACTATTGCCACCAGCCAAGCCGACGCCTGCTCACTGATAAAGCCTAGGATTTTCGGGCGGACGGCTTGCAACGGCATAGGCAACACTCACAACGCCAGCGTGCGGGGGTGTCACTTTGGCTGGACCTTAAGTTATAGCCATCAGCCCCGTATTTGACCAGCCAAAAGAACTGTAGGAGCGAGCTTGCTCGCGAATAACTTGAAGACGCCGCGTTTATTCATGAAAACGCGTCGACAGTGAGTTTTTCGCGAGCAAGCTCGCTCCTACAGGGGGCGATCAGCGTGCGGTGATTTTCCATGCCCGATGGATCTTCGCATTGCGCGCAAAATCCGGGTCGATGGTCTTGTCGCTGATTTCCTCGACCGCATAACGTTCGCTGAGGTTGTCCTCCAGCGCGAACTTGCGGAAGTTGTTCGAGAAATACAGCACGCCGCCCGGTGCCAGGCGGGCCATGGCCAGGTCGAGCAACTGCACGTGGTCTCGTTGCACGTCGAAGATGCCTTCCATGCGCTTGGAGTTGGAGAAGGTCGGCGGGTCGATGAAGATCAGGTCGAACTCATCGCGGCTGGTCTCCAGCCACGCCATCACGTCACCCTGCTCCAGGCGGTTCTTGTCGGAGAAACCGTTGAGAGAGAAGTTGCGACGCGCCCAGTCCAGGTAGGTCTTGGACAGGTCGACACTGGTGGTGCTGCGTGCACCGCCCTTGGCCGCGTGCACACTGGCGGTCGCGGTGTAGCAGTACAGGTTGAGGAAACGCTTGCCGGCCGCTTCTTTCTGGATGCGCAGGCGCATCGGACGGTGGTCGAGGAACAGGCCGGTGTCCAGGTAGTCGGTGAGGTTGACCAGCAACTTCACGCCGCCTTCGCTGACTTCAGTGAACTTGCCCTGCGCACTCTGACGCTCGTACTGCTTGGTGCCGCTCTGACGCTCGCGACGCTTGACCACCACGCGGCTCTTGTCGATGTTCAGCGCTTGGGGAATCGCCGCCAAGGCATCGAACATGCGTGCGGAGGCTTTTTCCGGATCGATGGATTTCGGCGCCGCGTATTCCTGCACGTGCACCCAATCGTGATACAGGTCGATCGCCATGGAGTATTCCGGCATGTCGGCGTCGTACACACGGTAGCAATCCACACCTTCGCGCTTGGCCCACTTGCCTAGCAGCTTCAGATTTTTTTGCAGGCGGTTGGCAAACATCTGCCCGCCCTCGCTCAGGCGCGCCTGCTCGACGACAGGGGCCGGTGCGGGTTTGATCGGGTTGCCGTTCTTGTTGTACTGGCGCTCCTGCGGCTCAGCCGGGGCTTGGTCGTAAGCGGCTTGCTCACGCTCAGCCTGGCGCTGCTCCGGGGTGCGACGCTCGCCGGTGACGAATTGGTCCGGATTGACCTTGATCAGCAGCAGCTTGCACGGCAACGCGCCGTTCCAGAACGAATACTGTTTGTGGCTGCGGATGCCCATGCGCTTGCCCAGGTCCGGCGCGCCAGTGAACACCGCCGCCTCCCAGCCCATGCACGCCTGGCGCAGACGCTCGCCGAGGTTCTGGTAGAGGTACAACAGGCTGGCTTCGTCACCCAGACGCTCGCCATAAGGCGGGTTACAGATGACCAGGCCTTTCTGGTTCTGGTCCGGGCGTGGCTCGAAGGTGCCGACTTCGCCCTGGTACACCTTGATCCAATGGCTTAAGCCTGCGCGCTCGATGTTGTTGCGCGCGGGTTGGATCAGCCGTGGGTCGGCTTCGTAGCCACGGATCCACAGCGGCGGCTTGTTCATGCCGACGGCGGCGCGTTCAGCCGCTTCCGCGTGCAGTTTCTTCCACAGCGCCGGGACGTGCCCAAGCCAGGTGGTGAAGCCCCACAGTTCACGATTCAGGTTGGGCGCCATGTCGGCGGCGATCATTGCGCCTTCCACCAGGAAGGTGCCCACGCCGCACATCGGGTCGCTCAGCGCGCCGCCTTCAGCAGCAATGCGCGGCCAGCCGGCACGGATCAGGATCGCGGCCGCCAGGTTTTCCTTCAACGGTGCAGCACCCTGCTGCAAACGATAACCACGCTGGTGCAGGCTGTGGCCGGACAGGTCGAGGGACAGGATCGCTTCGCCACGGTCCAGGCGCAGGTGGATGCGCAGGTCCGGGTTGATCTTGTCGATGGACGGGCGTTCGCCGGTCGGCGTACGCAGCTTGTCGACGATCGCATCCTTGACCTTCAGCGCGCCGAAGTGGGTGTTGTCGATGCCCGAGCCGTGGCCGCTGAATTCAACCGCCAGGGTACCGTCCGGCACCATATGGTCGGCCCACTCGATGTCCAGGACGCCGTGGTAGAGGTCTTCGGCGTCCTTCATCGGGAAGCGCTTGAGTACCAGCAGCACGCGGTTGGCCAGGCGCGACCAGAGGCACAGGCGGTAGGCGGTTTCCATGTCGGCCATGCCGCGCACGGCCGAGGTGTGCTCACGGGCTTCCTCAAGGCCAAGCCCGACGGCTTCCTCGATCAGCAGGCCTTCGAGGCCCTTGGGGCAGGTGAGGAAGAGTTCAAAACGGTCCGACATGGGGCATTCCAGGCTTTTCAGCAATAAATGAACGGGCGACGCATCGCCGGCTCGGTTTTCAATCAAGCACTTTTCTTGAAGAGTGCTCGCGTGGCACGAATGTGCCGTCCCACCCCTTTCCAACAGGCGCTTGGGCCTTTATTGACGGGGCAGATAAACAATTAGCCGTAACAAAAAGAAATATTCCGACCCTTCGTCGAATAATAACCGACTGCAACGGGCGGGTATTCTCACTAAAGGATTAAACCCATCCTCTATGCAGGGTGCATCATAGCTGGCTTTGCCCAACAAATGGGGCGAAAAGCCATCCCAGCTTATGGCTATAGCATCGTTATCGTTACGTGCTTATGACAAAACGATCATTGAATCCATGTGACCTATTGGTTAGAACTCAACACAGGTTGGCGCCGTAACGACGCCGACACTCAGGCTCGCCACGCCGGCAGCGAGCCCACCAACGGCAGAAAAACTCTGCCCGGCCTCAGACGAGACCGAAGGATATCAAGACAGTCAACAAGTGAGGGAAACACCCTATGAGAAGACTTAAGCGTGATCCGTTGGAAAGAGCATTTTTACGCGGATATCAATATGGCGTTCATGGCAAATCCCGTGAGCTTTGCCCATTTACTCTACCGTCGGTACGCCAAGCCTGGATCAACGGCTGGCGAGAAGGACGCGGCGACAACTGGGACGGTATGACTGGCACTGCGGGCATCCACAGACTCAACGAACTTCACGCCGTCGGCTAATCAAGGGCAATTAATTCCGACATCACCACTTCTGAATATGTAACGACTTACCATGCACGCCCCATCCGGGCGGCGGGCTTCGGCCCAGGGGGCTCCTTAATGGAGCCCTTTTTATTGGCTGGAGAATAATCTGTGTGGGAGCGGGCTCACGAAAGCGGTGGGTCAGCCAGCCTATCTGTTACTGAAACACCGCTTTCGCGAACACGACCGCTCCTACATGAGAGGCATCAGCGCAGGGCGGCAATCGCATCCACCGACTGGCGGATCAGGGCCGGCCCTTTGTAAATGAAACCGGAGTACAACTGCACCAGGCTGGCACCCGCGGCGATCTTCTCGGCCGCGTGCTTACCTTCGGTGATGCCACCGGCGGCGATGATCGGCAAGCGTCCAGCCAGTTCGGCGGCCAGCACCTTGACGATATGAGTGCTTTGCTCGCGCACCGGAGCACCCGACAGACCGCCCGCCTCGTCACCATGGGCCAGGCCTTCGACACCTACGCGGCTGAGGGTAGTGTTGGTCGCAATCACCGCGTCCATGCCCGAATCCACCAGGGCCTGGGCGACCAATACGGTTTCTTCGTCGCTCATGTCCGGGGCAATCTTGATGGCCAGCGGCACGCGCTTGCCATGGCGCACGGCCAGGTCTTCCTGGCGCTGACGCAGGGCTTCGAGCAGTTGCTTGAGCGAGTCCCCGAACTGCAGGCTGCGCAGGCCCGGGGTGTTGGGCGAGCTGACGTTGACCGTGACGTAGCTGGCGTGCGCGTAGACTTTGTCCAGGCAGATCAGGTAATCGTCGACGGCACGCTCGACCGGCGTATCGAAGTTCTTGCCGATATTGATACCGAGGATGCCCTTGTACTTCGCCGCCTGAACCCGCGACAGCAGATGATCAACGCCCAGGTTGTTGAAGCCCATGCGGTTGATGATCGCCTCGGCTTCCGGCAGGCGGAAAATGCGCGGCTTGGGGTTGCCCGGCTGCGGTCGCGGGGTCACGGTGCCGATTTCGACGAAACCGAAACCCAGCTGTGCAAAGCCATCGATGGCCGCGCCGTTTTTATCCAGGCCAGCCGCCAACCCGACCGGGTTGGGGAAATCGAGCCCCATCACCGAGACCGGCATTTTCGCCGGTGCCTTGCATACCAGGCCATTGAGCCCCAGGCGTCCACCGGCACCGATCAGGTCCAGGGACAGATCGTGGGAAGTTTCCGGGGAGAGTTTGAACAACAGCTGGCGGGCCAGGGTATACATGGGTGGGCTAGACTCGAAGGCGGCGAAAGGTGGCGGCGATTATAGCCGGGGTGAGAGGGCACGCGCGAGGCGTGAACCTCAATGTCAGTAACGGTGCGCGACCAACTGCTCGTAATACGCCCAGATTTTCTGTGCATATTGCAGGCGCAGCGCCTCACGCTCGGGCCCGCCGCCTGTTCCCACGTTATAGGAACCCACAGCTGTCCAGTTGTAACCAAAACGCTGAATGAACTCGGCCAGGATCGAAGCCCCCACCTCAACCGACAAGCATGGCTCATTGATCAAGCGGTCCTCGGTAATACCTTGCTTGAGCAGACGTGGCAGATGAATGCTGTTGATCTGCATCAGCCCGATGTCCCGGGTGCCGTTACGGTTGGCATGATTCATCGCTTGCGCACGATTACCCGACTCCACGACGGCGATTGCTTGCAGCAACTCCGGCTCGATTTGGTAGTGGCTGGCGGCCTCCTCCCAGCAGTAGGCCAACGCCTGATTACTGACCATCACAGCGCCCAGCAACAAGCCCTTCCTCCAGAACCTAGCCACGTTTCAACACACCCTGGCTGACGTGGCCGCAGGCCGAACACACTTGTTCCGCACAACCCGACACTGTGCTCACCGGACAGATAAAGCGATACCCCCGGCCGTAGATCGTCTTGATAAACCCCTTGTCGGCACCGAGGTACTTGCGCAGCGAATAAATGCAGCGCGTCAACGACTCCTCGGCAACCTCCCCCTGCGGCCAGCCCAGTTCCAGCAAGCGATCCTTGGTCATCAAGGCACCACCAGACACCAACAATAGCCGCAACACCTGCCATTCCTTAGGAGGTAACTGCACATCCGACCCTTCACCCGTCAGGCGACCGTGGTCATGCAGCTTCCAACGCGCAAAAACCAGGGTAGTCGTCGCCCCTCCATCATCCTTGACAGCCATTGCTACCCCGACCTCCGACTAATGACATTGACGTCCTCATTCCAATCACTGGCCCATGTGCCCATGTCACCACTATAAAAACCTGCCTCATGGCTCGCCCTAGGAAAAAACCCATACATCAGGCGGCGTTTGAAAAAGCACTGTAGGAGGTTTCGCTACCCTGCTCCTCCAGGCAGCCACGCCTGATACACCTCATGCAGTTCAACCCCTAGCCGGTCCTCTAACTGCACCAACTCGCCCAACGCCAGCAATTGCCCATTCACCCGAACCTCCACGCAGTGGATGATCTCTGGCATCAACGGCAACACCTTTCCGGGCGCAAAGGCTGCCAGGCGCCTGCGGCTGATCAGTTGTTCCTGTAGAAGAATTTCCAGATGCATGGGTTAACACCTTGTTTACGGTGAGACATCGCGCTGCGGCCTTACAAACGCACGCTGGACACGCTCATATTGCGCCGCAGTCATGGGCGGTGGTCCTCCCGCCTCTTCCAGCCCCTTCGACTCACTACCCACCGCCGTGGCCTGGATCACAAACAGGCGCGCCTGGGCCGGACGACCAGCCCCCAGCCCTTCTGATTCCCGTTGAAACGCCCCCAGCCACAGGCGCCTGGCCTGAGGCACTCGGACCACGCTGTTGATGCCGACTTGCCTCACCGCCGCGTTTTTCTCACGCTGGCTCGCCTCACTCATCAGGCGCCCTTCTTCCACCTCAAGACGCATCTCGATCTGGTTAGCCTCGACAAAACGCGGCAGTACGCTGACCTGGGTGCCATAACGCAGCGGTTTCCAGTCAGCGCGATCATCTCCGCGGGGTGGCAGGTAAAACGTATGGTTGTCCTGGAACACCGCCGGCACATTCTCCTGAGTGAGGATCACCGGCAATGTCGTTACCTTCGCTCGTCGACGGCGCTCCAATGCACCGACCTTTGCCATAAGGTGGCTATCGTCCAAAGGAGCCAGGACTCGCGTGGTCGACGCCTTCGTTTCTTCGTCCCAGGCCAGGCCCAGCTTCTTCAATTCTTCGCGCTCAACATCCACCAGCCACAGCGAGACCTCGATCGCTCGCTTGGGGATGTCGAGTTCCGCCACCAGTTTCTGGATGAAGTTCACCTGGGCCGGCTTGCCCTTGATCAACAGACTGTTGCTATCCGGGTAAGCGATCACGCCGAGGCTCTTGTCCGAGAGCAACCCCTTGTGTTCGCCGGCCAGGAAGGTTTCGATCATCGACGCCATCCCCGGCACGGTGACCGGGTTAGCGCGCGTACCGTACTGCCGGTCTGCCACATCGGTGTTGAGCACCTGGACGACGGCAAAGGACTGAGCGCCTACCCGCAACTCCGCTCTTTGCCGGTCCATCAACTGGGCCAGACGCAACACCTGATCGACATAATTCGGTGGACCGGACACATAGAACGTGCGCGCTCCGCTTTCCCGCAACGGATAGCGTGACTCATCGAGGCCCGAGCGGCGCATGAGGCTACGCAGCCTGTCGACGGAAATGTGTCGCAAGGTGACCGCAGAGTTTTTGGCTTCGCCCGCGTCATAGACGTACAGCGCCTGCCCGTCGCTGTACCAGATCAACCCTTGTTGAAGTGCAAGCGCCTCCAGGGTCTGTTGTGGCGCATTGAAATCCAGGGCGGCGCTGAGACGTTTGCGTGCGACTTCGCGACTGACGACGATGGGTAACCCCAGTGGCTCCGAGAGTGCGGTGAGCACCGTGTACAGACTTTCGTCCTGAGCCTGGTAAAGCGTGCCCCAGGCCAGCGCACTTCCCAGCAACAGCGCAGAAAACAGCATCCAACGGCAGTACCGGCGGAAGGAAATCGTCGCGAGAAAGTCGGCGTGCACCGTGGGGAGTTCCTGGGTGATCGGGCATTGAAGGTGTGGCCATACTGAGAGCCCGCCCGCTTTCAATCTTGATGAAAAGTTGATGACTTTCCAGGCCCACTCACCCGTGGCATGTGCCTTGCTATGAACTCTGTATCAGAGCACGCGCCAATGGCGGAGCGAGCTTACGGACAAAGGCGTCGTTACCCGCATTGGCTTACACCGCCATCTGAGGGAACGACGCTTTTTTTTGAAAGAAAAGGTAGGTGTTGATGAACGATTCGGATGGCAACAGCCCGATGAACGACCCGCTGGCCTGGGTCAACGGCAGTGATGCACCGGAAAAAAGCAGTCTCGACCTGGGCTTCATGGCTTTGAGCGACTGCGCCTCAATGGTGGTGGCAGCCACCCAGGGCTTCGCTCAACCCTACGGCCTGACCTTGAACCTCAAGCGCCAAACGTCCTGGGCCAACCTGCGCGACAAACTGGTCAGCGGCGAGCTGGACGCCGCCCACAGCCTGTACGGGCTGATCTACGCCGTGCACTTGGGCATCGGCGGTGTCGCCCCCACCGACATGGCCGTGCTGATGGGGCTCAACCAGAACGGCCAGAGCATCAACCTGTCCCGCGGCTTGCAGCAACAAGGGGTGATCACTCCTGAGGCACTGGATCGCCACGTGCACCAAAGCCGAACAAAACTGACCTTCGCCCAGACGTTTCCCACAGGCACCCACGCCATGTGGTTGTATTACTGGCTGGCGAGCCAGGGCATTCACCCGTTGCAGGACGTGGACAGCGTGGTGGTCCCGCCGCCGCAAATGGTTGCGCACTTGCAAGCCGGACGCATCGATGGTTTTTGTGTCGGCGAGCCCTGGTGCGCCAGCGCGGTAAAGCAGAACCAAGGGTTTACCCTGGCGACGACCCAGGCGATCTGGCCGGATCATCCGGAAAAGGTGCTCGGCTGCACTCAGGCTTTCGTGGACCAGTATCCCAACACTGCACGCGTGCTGGTGATGGCGATCCTGGAGGCCAGCCGCTTTATCGAAGAAAGCAGCGAAAACCGCCGCTCCACCGCACAATTGCTCAGTGGCCGCGAATACCTCGACGCCCCGCTTGACTGCATCGAGCCGCGCCTGCTGGGGGCCTATGACGACGGCCTGGGCAATCACTGGCAGGATCCCCACGCGCTGCGATTTTTTGCCGACGGTGAAGTGAACCTGCCCTACCTCTCTGACGGCATGTGGTTCATGACCCAGTTCCGGCGGTGGGGTCTATTGCGCGAAGACCCCGACTACCTCGGCGTTGCGCGCCAGGTGCAGCAACTGCCGCTGTATCGCCAGGCCGCCGCTGCGCTGGGTATCGCCACAAAACACCCGGACATGCGCAGCAGCCAACTGATCGACGGCAAAGTCTGGGACGGCTCCGACCCCGCCGACTATGCCCGCAGTTTCCGCCTGCACGCCCTGGCCGATACCACCCACCGCCAAGCCTTGCGCTGACAGGAGGACGTCCATGCTGCGAATCCTGCTGATCAACGACACGCCGCGCAAAGTAGGCCGACTCAGGACTGCGCTGATCGAAGCCGGTTTTGACGTCATCGATGAGTCGGGCCTGACCATCGACCTGCCCGCGCGCGTCGAAACGGTGCGCCCGGATGTGATCCTGATCGATACCGAGTCACCGGGCCGCGATGTAATGGAGCAAGTGGTGCTGGTCAGTCGTGACCAACCCCGGCCTATCGTGATGTTCACCGACGAACACGACCCGAACGTGATGCGCCAGGCGATCAAGTCCGGCGTCAGCGCCTATATCGTCGAAGGCATCCAGGCCCAGCGCCTGCAGCCGATCCTTGACGTGGCCATGGCCCGATTCGAAAGCGATCAGGCCTTGCGCGCGCAGCTCCAGGCGCGGGACCAACAGTTGGCCGAGCGCAAGCGCATCGAGTTGGCCAAGGGCATGCTGATGAAAATGAAGGACTGCAATGAGGAAGAGGCCTACACCCTGATGCGCCGCCAAGCCATGAGCCGCCAGCAGAAACTGATTCAGGTGGCAGAGCAGATTATCGCCATGAGTGAGCTGCTTGGCTGATGTGGCGCAGCTCTTGCTAAGGATTGATCACAGGTAGCCAACGGCGGTTGCCCCTCCACGACAAAGACGTCGCACACCCGGTTTGCTCACGCGAACCCGGTGGCGGCGTTTTTTCGTTTTGGCCTTCTTACAAGACTCCCAACCGTTGAGGTGCGTGATGAAATCAAGCTTCTGGAAATCCGGGCACACCCCGACCCTGTTTGCCGCGTTCCTGTATTTCGACCTGAGCTTTATGGTCTGGTACCTGCTGGGCCCACTGGCCGTGCAGATTGCCGCCGACCTGCACCTGACCACTCAACAACGCGGCCTGGTGGTCGCTACACCGATTCTCGCGGGCGCGGTGTTGCGCTTTCTGATGGGCATGCTGGCGGATAAGCTGTCGCCGAAGACGGCCGGCCTGATTGGCCAGGTGATTGTCATCTGCGCCCTGTTCGGCGCCTGGAAACTTGGGATCCACAGCTACGAACAAGCGCTGTTGCTGGGCTTGTTTCTCGGCATGGCCGGTGCATCGTTTGCGGTCGCACTGCCGCTGGCCTCCCAATGGTATCCAGCGGAACACCAGGGCAAAGCCATGGGCATCGCGGGCGCGGGCAACTCCGGCACGGTGTTCGCCGCGTTGCTGGCACCGGTATTGGCGGCCGCCTTTGGCTGGAGCAACGTGTTCGGCTTCGCGCTGATCCCCTTGGTGCTGACCCTGATTGTCTTTGCCTGGCTGGCGCGCAATGCACCAGAACGGCCGAAGGCGAAGTCCATGGCCGACTACTTCAAGGCCCTGGGCGACCGTGACAGCTGGTGGTTCATGTTTTTCTACAGCGTTACCTTTGGGGGCTTTATCGGCCTGGCCAGCGCCCTGCCCGGTTATTTCAACGACCAATACGGCCTGAGCCCGGTGACCGCTGGTTACTACACCGCCGCCTGTGTCTTTGGCGGTAGCCTGATGCGCCCACTGGGCGGCGCGCTGGCGGACCGCTTCGGCGGGATCCGTACGCTGCTGGGCATGTACAGCGTGGCGGCGATCTGTATCGCAGCGGTGGGTTTCAACCTACCGAGTCCCGTTGCGGCGCTCGCGCTCTTCGTCTGCACCATGCTGGGTCTCGGCGCAGGAAACGGCGCAGTGTTCCAACTCGTGCCGCAGCGTTTCCGCCGTGAAATCGGCGTGATGACCGGCCTGATCGGCATGGCCGGCGGTATCGGCGGCTTTGCCTTGGCGGCGGGCATGGGTGCGATCAAGCAAAGCACCGGCAGCTATCAGCTGGCGTTGTGGTTGTTCGCCAGCCTGGGCGTGCTGGCCTGGTTCGGCCTGCACGGCGTGAAGCGTCGCTGGAGAACCACCTGGGGCTCGGCTGCCGTCACGGCTGCGCGGGTCTGATGAGCCTGCAACTGAGCGTCGCCCAGGCCAGTGCCATCGGGCCACGGACGGAAAATCAGGACGCACTGCGGGTGGTCACGCCTGTGGCCGAACTGGCGGCGAGCAAAGGCTACTTATGTGCCATCGCCGATGGGGTGAGCCAGTGCGCCGACGGCGGCCTGGCTGCGCGCTCGACCTTGCAGGCGCTGGCCCTGGACTACTACGCCACGCCGCAAACCTGGGGCGTGGCCCAGGCCCTGGAGCGGTTGCTACTGGCACAGAATCGCTGGCTGCAAGCCAATGGCGGTGGCCAGCCTCTGTTGACCACCCTGAGTGCGCTGGTGTTTCGCGGCCAGCGTTTTACCCTGGCGCATGTCGGCGATTGTCGGGCGTATCGTTGGTTCGCTGGCCAATTACAGCGCATCACCGAGGATCACGTGTGGGAGCAACCGGGCATGCAGCACGTGCTCAAGCGCGCCCTTGGCCTGGATCAGCATCTGGTGGTGGATTTTCTCGACGGTCAGCTGCGTGAAGGCGAATGTTTCCTGTTGGTCAGTGATGGCGTGTGGGCAACCCTGGGTGATCCCAGTATCCAGACGATTTTGCGCGAACAAACAGACATGGAATTGGCGGTCAACACCCTGGTGAATGCCGCGCACCTGGCAGGCAGCCAGGACAATGCCAGCGCGCTGCTCGTGCGTATCGACGCCCTCGGCGCAGCCACCCTCGGCGATGCGCTGGTGCAGTTGCAGCAATGGCCACTGCCGCCCTTGTTGAAAGCCGGGCAACACTTTGAAGGCTGGCAGGTGGAAAGCGTATTGGCGCAAAGCCGGCAGTCATTGCTCTACCGGGTGCGCGATGCCCAGCAGCAACCCTGGCTGCTGAAAACCCTGCCCTTGAGCCGCGACGATGATCACGACGCCGGCCAGGCCTTACTGTCGGAGGAATGGTTTCTGCGGCGGGTTGCGGGGCGGGCGTTCCCTGAGGTCCATGCCGGTAGCGCGCGTCAGCATTTGTATTATGTGATGCGTGAGTATTCGGGCCAGACCCTGGCCGAACTGTTCCAGCGTCAAGGCCCACTGCCCTTGGCACAATGGCAGGCAATAGCCGAACGTCTGCTGCGGGCCGTGGGCATTTTGCACCGTCGGCAGATCCTGCATCGCGACCTCAAGCCCGAAAACCTGCTGCTGGGGGAAGACGGCGAATTACGTGTGTTGGATTTCGGCCTGGCGTATTGCCCAGGCCTGTCTGAAGACCACGTCCATGCGCTGCCGGGCACGCCTAGCTTTATTGCACCTGAAGCCTTCAACGGCGAGCGCCCTACGACTCAACAGGACTTATACAGCGTAGGCGTAACCTTGTATTACCTGCTGACCGGACATTACCCCTACGGCGAAATCGAGGCCTTCCAACGGCCCCGGTTCACTCAGCCTGTCAGCGCCAGCCGCTACCGCCCCGACCTGCCGGATTGGCTTCCCCTCAGCCTGGAACGGGCCGTGGCCGCCCATCCAGCCCATCGCTATGAAACCGCCGAAGAGTGGTTGCGCGTGCTGGAACAGGCTGACCGGCAGGAACTGAGTGTCCGCCCCAAGCCATTGCTGGAGCGTGAACCCTTGAAGGTCTGGCGCACGCTGGCGCTGCTTTCGCTGTTGATCAATCTGGTGCTGTTGTACTCACTCTTTCACCGCTGATGTCATCCCTGGACGAGGAACACCCTATGAATGCAAAAGTCTGGCTGGTGGGCGCGGGTCCGGGTGACCCGGAGTTGCTGACCCTCAAGGCGGTACGCGCCCTGCGTGAGGCCGATGTGGTGCTGATCGATGACTTGGTCAACCCGGCCGTGCTGGAACATTGCACGAACGCGCGGGTGGTCACCGTGGGGAAACGCGGTGGCTGCCGGTCGACCCCGCAAGATTTCATCCACCGGCTGATGCTGCGCTATACGCGCCAGGGCAAGTGCGTGGTACGCCTCAAAGGCGGCGACCCGTGCATTTTCGGACGCGGCGGTGAAGAGGCGATGTGGTTGCGTGAACGGGGCGTCGAGGTGGAGTTGGTCAACGGCATTACCGCAGGGTTGGCAGGCGCGACGAATTGCGCGGTGCCACTGACCTTGCGCGGCGTGAGTCGGGGCGTGACGCTGGTCACGGCGCATACCCAGGACGACAGCAGCCTGAATTGGCGTGCGCTGGCAGAAGGTGGGACAACCCTGGTGGTGTACATGGGCGTGGCGAAGCTGGAGGAAATTTGCCAGCAACTGCTGGACGGCGGGATGGCGGCGGATATGCCAGTGGCGATGATCGAGAACGCATCGCTGCCCCAGCAAAGGGAATGTCGCAGCGCGCTGTGGCGTATGCACGAAGATGCACAGGCATTTGCCTTGAAAAGCCCGGCCATCCTGGTGATTGGCCGTGTTGCAGCCCCAGGCCAGGCCGCTTGCCTCGCTCAGGCCGTGAGCGCCTGAGGCAAATCACAGGCGAAAAAAAGCCCGGCCTAAGCCGGGCTTTTTTCTACCACTCAGTAATTACTGAGCTTGAGCTTCAACCGACGCTTCTACGCGACGGTTAACAGCGCGACCAGCTTCAGTTGCGTTGTCAGCAACTGGGCGGGACTCACCGTAACCTACTGCGGTGATACGGCTAGGAGCAACGCCGTCTTTAACCAGGACTTGCTTAACAGCGTCAGCACGACGCTGGGACAGCTTCTGGTTGTAAGCGTCTGGACCTACGGAGTCAGTGTGACCAGCAACTTCTACGTTGGTAGCTGGGTACTGAGCCATGAAGTCGGCCAGGTTTTTCACGTCGCCGTAGCTGTTAGGCTTAACAACGGATTTGTCGAAGTCGAACTTGACGTCCAGCTCAACACGAACAACCTGAGCAACTGGAGCTTCTGGCTCTGGAGTTGGCTCTGGAGCTGGTGCTGGGGTAGGAGCTGGAGCAACTGCGCCAGCGTTACCGCCGAAGTTCACGCCCAGGCCGACCAGTGCGGAGTAGTCCCACTTGCCGTTGTCCAGACCGTAGTCAGCTTCAACACCGGCACGAGCGTACAGGTTGTTGGTGAAGTAGTACTTCACGCCAGTACCAACGGTAGCGAAGGTAGTCTGGTCGCGACCGCTGTGGCCGTCAGCTTGAACGTTGGTACGGCTCTGGTGGCCGAAACCGCCCTCTACGTATGGACGCAGGCTGTCTACGCCAGCTTGACCGAAGTGATACTGGGCAACCAGGCTGCCGGTATCGCCTTTGATCTTCTGGTTACCAGTACCGTCGTTCGAACGGGTGTGGTTGGTCTTGTCGTAGGACAGGTTCAAGGACAGGTCGTCGGTCAGGAAGTAACCGATGCGAGCGCCAGGATTGAAGCCGTCTTCGATGTGCTTGACGCTATCGTTGTACTGCTTCTTGTAGAACAGCTCGCCTTCAACTGCGCCTTGGCCTTGTGCCAGAACGCCGAAAGAAGTAGCGGCAATAAGAGAACCAATGGCCAAGCCCAAGGTGTTTTTCAGTTTCATCCGTTAAATCCCCATCTGGTGATTGTAAAGCAGTCCCACAAACCGGGGGACAACTCGGCGACAAGTCTAACAGAACTTGCCTACACGTAAGAGATATTTGCCACGCACTAAGTTTCAGTCTCGCCCGCAAATTTCTCACGTAATTTATCAAGAGCACGTTTGTAACGCATTTTTGTAGCACTCAAACCCATGTGCATGATGTCAGCGATTTCCTGGAATTCTAGCTCTGCGACAAATCGTAGCACCAGAATTTCCCGGTCAATCGGGTTCACATACACCAACCAGCGATCAAGTCCACCCTTCTCCTCGGGTGCCGGCGCCTTTTCTTCAGACGCCTCCTCAAGGGGGTCAAGACTCAACGCGTCCATCAAGCGACGCTTTCGCCGTTCCTTCCGATACTGCGTGATGCACTCGTTGTACGTGATGCTGTATAGCCATGTCTTGAACTTCGATTTGCCCTCGAAGTTCTTCAGGCCGTACAGCACCTTGAGCATCACTTCCTGACAGACATCATCCGCATCTCTATCGTTCCCTAAATACCTTGAACAAACGTTGAACAAAGTGCGTTGATATCTGCGCATCAATTCTTCGTACGCGCGAGTTACGTGAAACAGCTCCGTGTGCGAGCGCGCGACCAACTCCTCATCAGAGAGCTCACGGGGGTCATAGCGCGTGGACAACGTTTGGGCTTTATTCAAAACAAGTCGTGCCGACAGTCAGGTCAATGTCCGCCACAACCCGGTCAGCCGGGCCAGCGGCGGCGTACATTAGCAGGGTTTGCCGGTTTAGCGGCTACTGACCTGCTGCTCCAGGAGAATCCGATTGGACAGCGACACCAGGTCTCCGTCATCGGTCAGCACCGTCGTCTTGACCGTACCGATCTCCTCAATTTGCCCTTCGACCTCGCCCACACGCACCTGTTGCCCAACCTGATATAACTCACGCACATAGATTCCCGCAAGAATCTGACCGGCAATTTCCCGGCTTCCCAAGCCCATGGCCAGCGCAACGGCCAGACCAACGGTAATCAAAACGATCACAATCACATGGTTGAGCAGGTCAGTCTTGACCTCCAACTGGCTGATCGCGACCGAAATACTGATGATGATCACCAGTCCCTGGGCGATTCGTCCCAGGCCGGCAGCATAATCCAAACCCACGCCTTCGGCAGCGCCGCGCACCAGCCCATTGGCCAGTTGCGCCAGCAAAACACCTACCAGCAATACCAGCGCGCCGCCGAAAACCTTCGGCAAATACAGCGCCAGCATGTCGAGCGTAGCTGAAACTCGCTCAAGTCCAAGCGATTGAGCCGCAGAAACCAGAAAAATCAGCAAAACAAACCAATAAACGATCTTGCCGATCAAGGTGGAGATCGGCACCTGCAACCCTGCGCGACCCAGCAGCTTGGTCAGGCCGGTGCCTGCCATCAAGCGATCCAGGCCCAGTTTTGCGAGCAATTTGGACAGCAGGGTGTCGAGCAACTTGGCCACAACAAAGCCCAGCAACACCAGCACCAGGGCACCAAACAGGTTGGGAATGAAATTCGCCACCTTGGTCCACAATGCGGTCATCGCGGTGACCAGGCTCTGGGTCCAGAGATCAAGTTCCATATTCAATCAGCCTTATCAGCAGTGCGAGCAAGAGATTTACGACGGGACACGGGCGATACATGGGCCGAACCATTGTTCAGGGCCATCATCAGTGCCGGCACCCAACGGCCGAGCAGACCGAACAGGTCACCCGCCCCCACCTGACGGTTGGCGGTTTTCAACACGCGGCCCAGGCAAGCATCGTCGTCGCGGTTGGACGGCGAGGCATTGAGCATGTCACGCAAAGACTGTTCGAACGGATCGTGCATAAAAACCTCTCGCAAGTGTTTTAAAAGACGAGGGTAAAATTATTGGGGTCACATACGCCCCTTCCTACGTTCAGGTCATATTCAGCTCAAACCCAGCGCAGTCGTCGAAAAAGCCACCATTGTCCGAGCGCCACCGAGACCATTAACAGGCACGCAACCATGAATCCATAGGGGCTGGAGGAGAACGGAATCCCCCCCACATTGATCCCCAGCAGACCGGTCAAAAAACTCATCGGCAGAAAGATCCCGGTGATGATCCCGAAGCGGTACATGGTGCGATTCATGCGCACGCTCAAACGCCGGTCTTCAGCCTCCAGCACAAGCCCCACGCGCTCTCGGGTCAATTCGAGCTCTTCCAGATAGCGGGTCAGGCTGTTGTTCAATTCGTTCCAGTAGTCGGCATCGTCGTCACAGAACCACGGCAATTTGATCCGCGTGAGCTGGGCAAAAATATCCCGTTGCGGCGCCAAAAATCGCTTCAGCCCTGCGGCTCGTCGACGGATCTGCAGAACGCTGCCATGTTCCGGGGTATACCGTTCGTCGGTATCGAGTTTTTCTTCCTCTGCGTCGACGATTTCAGACAGGTCGGAGACCAAATCCTGCACTTTATTGGTCAGGTACTGCGCCATATAAAGGATGAGTTCCGACGCGGTCTTAGGCCCCTTGCCGTCCGCCAATTGCACCAACAGCTCATCAGTGGCGCGCAACGGCCGCAGGCGCAGGGAAATAACGCGGCTGGCGGCAGCAAAGATGCGCACCGAGACCATGTCTTCCGGCTCTGCACCGGGGTTGAGGTTGACCCCGCGCAGGAACAGCAGCAATTCGGAGTCCGGCAGCGCCAACAGGCGCGGGCGGGTGTTCTCCTCCAGCAACAAGTCACAGGCAAATTCGCTCAAGCCGCTGGATTTGCGCAGCCAGGTCTGGGTTTGCGGGTGACTGCGATCCCAATGCAGCCACAGGCTTTCCTGGGGCTGCAGTTGCAATTCGTCGAGCTCAGTCCGGGCAATCGAACGCGCACCGCCTTTACCGTCCAGCACCAGGGCATGCACCAGGCCCCATTGCGCGTTTTCTTCCTCGAACATCCTTACTCCTGTCTTATTCAGGCATTTTCAGCGGGCTGGGGGAAACGATCACGCCATTGTTATCGGCGTAGATGTATTCACCCGGACGAAAGGTCACACCTGCGAACGTGACGACCACGTTCAGGTCGCCAATACCGCGCTTGTCAGTCTTCATCGGATGGCTGGCGAGGGCCTGTACGCCCAGATCTGTCTGGGCAATGACGTCAACATCACGGATGCAACCGTAGATCACCAGCCCTTCCCAGCCGTTCTTCGCCGCTTTCTCGGCAATCATATCGCCCAGCAGCGCGCGACGCAGGGAACCACCGCCGTCGACCACCAGCACCTTGCCGGCACCCGCCTGATCGGCTTGTTCCTTGACCAGGGAATTATCTTCGAAGCACTTGATGGTGACGATCTCGCCGCCGAAGGAGTCCCGGCCGCCGAAATTGCTGAACATCGGTTCGAGCACCTGCACCAGGTCTGGGTAGGCGTCGCACAGGTCGGGGGTCACGTAATGGTTCATTGAAAAATTCCTTTCTGTCAAAGAAGTGTCTTTCGAAAGAAGCGCCAGCCCAAGCAGGTGCGAAACATCCCATCCGCCTCGCCGCAACGCAATAGCCACTGCGCGACTGAATATGACCAGAAGCGTTTAACGCGTCATATCTTAGCCGCAACCACACACAAGCGAAACGCCCTTGGCAGCGCACCGCCTCAAACCGCGGCCCGCACCTCGGCCTGTGCGCCTGACAGCGGTGTGAGCGGATCTTTCAGCCACTGCGCCACCAACGGCCACACTTCGGACTGGGCAGCTTTGCTGACGAGCATCTCCACATGCCCGAAATCCCCGGTAAAGCCTTGTTGTCGGCCCAGGCACAGGTACTGACGGTGCTCGGAGCCCATTTGCTCGAACAGCTTGCGACAGGCCCAGTCGGGGTCTTGATGATCCCCGGCTGCGCTGACGGCCAACAGCGGCACATCGACCTCGGCCAAGCCTTTCCACCAATCATTCTTGCCTTCGCCAAAGCGGCCAAACAGGCCATTCCAGCGCATAGCTTCGATCATCACGCCCGCCGGTTCGTCCTCGGGGCCCCGCTTCAGGCGCGAGCCAGAGACTTCGCCGAAGCGTTTCAACAGCAAGCGGCCTGTCCACTCCACCGGTGGCAGTTTCAACGGCCAATGAGTGCGACTGACCTGGCAGCCAAACAGCGCCACCGACGCCACTGCCGGCGCACCAAGGTGCTGCCCGCCAAGAGCGGCCGCCAAGCTGGTACCGCCCAGCGAATGGCCGATCCAATGGGGAACCTGCCCGCTTTGCTCACGCACGAATGCACCGATGGCCGGCAAATCGTAACGCGCATAGTCAGCGACGCGGTTGCGCGCGTAGTCATGATTGCGCTTGGACAGACCATGGCCGCGCATTTCCGGGATCCAGACATCAAACCCCTCGCGCGCCAAGTAAGCGCCCAGGCCGATACCCTTGGGCGAGTACCAGAACCGCCGATTGGAAAAACTGCCATGCAACAAAATGACCGGGATGCCCCGGTTTTCCGGGACATCGGCCAGGCCCAAACGGGTAACCGCCAGCTCGACGGTACCGTCGGGACTGTTACCGGGTTTGAGCCGGTACACGTCTTCACTCAGGTCGCCACGACGTTCAGCGCTGATCAGGGCGACGGGAAACAGGTTGCTGCTGCTTTGCATAATGCTCTTGCACAAAAAAGGGCGGCGTCCGGAAGGAATTCCGCCCTGCACAGATAAGAATGCCGGTCACCCACAACGGGTGACCGGCACTTTTGACGTGACGGTCTTAGACGGACGCTTGGCCTTCCGCCAGGAAGAACCAGGTTTCCAGCACGGAATCGGGGTTCAGCGAAACGCTTTCGATGCCCTGCTCCATCAACCATTTGGCCAGGTCAGGGTGATCGGAAGGGCCTTGGCCGCAGATACCGATGTACTTGCCGGCCTTGTTGCAGGCCTGGATGGCATTGGCCAGCAGCTTCTTGACCGCAGGATTTCGCTCGTCGAACAGGTGCGCAATGATCCCGGAGTCACGGTCCAGGCCCAGGGTGAGCTGGGTCAGGTCGTTGGAGCCGATGGAGAAACCGTCGAAGAATTCCAGGAACTCCTCGGCCAGGATGGCGTTGGACGGCAGTTCACACATCATGATTACGCGCAGGCCGTTTTCGCCACGGGACAGGCCGTTTTCAGCCAGCAAGTCGACCACTTGGCTCGCCTCGCCCAGGGTACGCACGAACGGCACCATGATCTCGACGTTGGTCAGGCCCATCTCGTTGCGCACACGCTTGAGGGCGCGGCATTCCAGTTCGAAGCAGTCGCGGAACGCTTCGCTGATGTAACGCGAGGCGCCACGGAAACCCAGCATCGGGTTTTCTTCTTCCGGCTCATAGAGCTTGCCGCCGATCAGGTTGGCGTATTCGTTGGACTTGAAGTCCGACAGGCGCACGATGACCTTTTTCGGGTAGAACGCCGCCGCGAGGGTGCTGATGCCTTCCACCAGTTTCTCGACGTAGAAACCTACCGGGTCGTTGTAGCCGGCGATGCGCTTGTCGACGCTTTCCTTGATGTCCAGCGGCAGGCCGTCGTAGTTCAACAGGGCCTTGGGGTGCACGCCGATCATGCGATTGATGATGAACTCCAGGCGGGCCAGGCCCACACCGGCGTTCGGCAACTGCGCGAAGTCAAAGGCGCGGTCCGGGTTGCCGACGTTCATCATGATTTTGAACGGCAGGTCCGGCATGGCGTCGATGGAGTTTTGCTTGATATCGAAGCCCAGCTCGCCTTCGAAGATGAAACCGGTGTCGCCTTCGGCACAGGAAACGGTGACGCCCTGGCCATCTTTGAGCAGTTGGGTCGCGTTGCCGCAGCCCACGACCGCAGGAATCCCAAGTTCACGGGCGATGATCGCCGCATGGCAGGTACGCCCGCCACGGTTGGTGACGATGGCGCTGGCGCGCTTCATCACCGGTTCCCAGTCCGGGTCGGTCATGTCGGAGACCAGTACGTCGCCTGGCTGGACTTTGTCCATCTCGGACACGTCCTTGATGATCCGCACCTTGCCGGCACCGATACGCTGGCCGATGGCACGGCCTTCCACCAGCACAGTGCCGGTTTCTTTGAGCAGGTAGCGCTCCATGACATTGGCCGAGGTACGGCTTTTCACGGTTTCCGGACGGGCCTGCACGATGTACAGCTTGCCGTCGTCACCGTCTTTGGCCCACTCGATGTCCATCGGGCACTTGTAGTGCTTTTCGATGATCATCGCTTGTTTGGCCAATTCGCTGACTTCAGCGTCGGTCAGGCAGAAACGCGCGCGTTCAGCCTTGTCGACTTCAACGGTTTTCACCGAGCGACCGGCCTTGGCCTCGTCGCCGTAGATCATTTTGATGGCTTTGCTGCCCAGGTTGCGGCGCAGGATGGCCGGGCGGCCCGCTTCGAGGGTGCCCTTGTGTACGTAGAATTCGTCGGGGTTGACCGCGCCTTGTACGACGGTTTCGCCCAGGCCGTAGGCGCCGGTGATGAACACCACATCACGGAAGCCCGATTCGGTATCGAGGGTGAACATCACGCCGGCGGTGCCGGTTTCCGAACGCACCATGCGCTGCACACCGGCAGACAGGGCCACCAGCTTGTGGTCGAAACCCTGGTGTACGCGGTAGGAAATGGCGCGATCGTTGAACAGCGAAGCGAATACTTCCTTGGCCGCGCGGATCACGTTTTCCACGCCGCGGATGTTCAGGAAAGTTTCTTGCTGGCCGGCGAAGGAGGCGTCCGGCAAGTCTTCGGCGGTGGCCGAGGAGCGCACGGCAACGGCGACGTCCGGGTTACCGGCCGACAGCGTGGCGAAGGCGGTGCGGATTTCTTCGTTGAGCTTCTCTGGGAACTCGGCTTCCATGATCCATTGGCGGATCTGGGCACCGGTCTTGGCCAGGGCATTGACGTCATCGACGTCCAGGGCGTCCAGCGCGGCGTGGATCTGAGCATTGAGGCCGCTCAGTTCGAGGAAATCGCGGTAAGCCTGGGCCGTGGTGGCGAAACCACCGGGCACCGACACACCAGCGCCTGCAAGATTACTGATCATCTCGCCGAGGGATGCGTTCTTGCCCCCCACGTGCTCTACATCATGGACGCCGAGCTTATCGAGGGAAACTACGTACTCTACCAAGGTGATCTCTCCACTAACTGTGTTGGAAAAGCTCAGGACGCCGGCTGCTCAGTAGGAGCGAGTACCAGCGCTTGTGGCCTGGACCTGGAAAATAAGTGAGAATGCGGCCCACTGCGGGACGGCAAAATCGCGCCTATCATATCCAAGATTCGCCATCAGCTTAAGGCCCAGGGCTCAAATGAAACGATCTGCTTTCTTTATCTCCGACGGCACGGGCATCACAGCCGAAACATTGGGTCAAAGCCTGCTCGCGCAGTTCGAAAACATTACCTTCGCCAAATTTACGCGGCCGTACATCGACAGCGTGGATAAAGCGCGGGCCATGGTACAACAAATCAATCTGGCGGCTGAAAAAGACGGTTTTCGTCCGATCATTTTCGACACCATCGTCAATCAAGACATTCGTGAGATTCTCGCAACGTCGAATGGTTTCATGATCGACATTTTCTCGACATTCCTGGCGCCACTGGAACAAGAGCTGAGTGAGCATTCGTCGTACTCGGTAGGAAAGTCCCATTCCATTGGGCACAACTCCAACTATATGGAGCGTATCGAGGCGGTGAACTTCGCCCTCGACAACGACGACGGCGCCCGCACCCACTACTACGACAAGGCCGACCTGATCCTGGTGGGCGTGTCCCGCTGCGGCAAAACGCCCACCTGTCTGTACATGGCCATGCAATTCGGCATCCGCGCGGCAAACTACCCGCTGACCGAAGACGACATGGAGCATTTGACGCTGCCGGCCGCCCTGCGTGCGCATTCGCATAAGCTGTTTGGGCTGACCATCGACCCGGACCGGCTGACGGCGATCCGCAATGAGCGCAAGCCCAACAGCCGGTATTCCAGCTATGCACAGTGCGAGTTCGAAGTCCGCGAAGTAGAAAATCTGTTCCGCCGCGAGAATATTGCGCATATCAATTCCACGCATTTTTCGGTGGAAGAGATTTCCGCGAAGATTCTGGTGGAGAAAGGCGTGGAGCGTAGATTCAAATAGTTGTGTCGTCCGGACCGGCCCTTCGCAGGCAAGCCAGCTCCCACATTTGACCGTACTCCAGCCTACAACGCAGTCGAATGTGGGCGGGTTTGCTCGCGAAGAACGATCACGCAGTTATAGGTGAAACCTTCCACCGCCCTGCCCCAACGCGGTCGCCAGCGCATCAAACCCCGCCCTCAGCAACTGATCATCCCCCGACGTATTGCAGATACTCGCCCGAATGAACTGCGGCACCGCCGTCTGTCCCACGGCGAACGCCTCGGCGGTGGCGATCAGGTAATTATTCTGCTTGAGCTCCGCCTCAATTTCCGACGCCCGCCATGGCTCCGGCACTTCAATCCAGAAATGTGGGCTGTTGAGGTGGGTGCGGTATTCCAGCCCGGTCAGCAAGTCGCGCACCAAGGCTTTGCGTCGGCTGATCTCGTTGATTTGTTGGCGCAGCAGGTATTCCGCCGTGCCGTTTTCGATCCACTGGGTAGCCAGTTCCAGGGTGACGGGCGTGGCCATCCAGCAAGTCGAACGCAGCGCCGCCGAAATACGGCTGACCAACGCCGGTGGCGCATGCACATAGCCCACACGCAGCCCGGCTGACACGGCTTTGCTGAGGCTGCTGATCAAAATCGTCCGTTCCGGGGCGAAATGACTGAGGGGCGGCGGCCGGTCTTCGACCAGTACACCGTGGGCTTCGTCTTCAAGAATCAGCAGATTGTGCTCGCGACACACTTTGACCAATGCTTCGCGGCGCGCCACCGAAAGTACCGCCGTGGTGGGGTTCTGAATAGTCGGGGTGCAGTACAGCGCTGAAACCCGGTGATTTCGACAGACTTCGTCCAGCGCACTCGGCAGCACGCCTTCTTCGTCCATCTCCAGGCCGATCAACCGGATACCCAGCATCCGCGCAGCGGTGATCAGGCCCGGATACGTCAGTTGCTCGGTGACCACCGTATCGCCGGCCCGCAACAGCGCCATCATCGAGCACAGCAAGCCGTGCTGGCCGCCATTGACGCAAATAACTTGTTCGGGGATCGGGTGAAAATCACGCTGCACCAGCCATTGCGCGCCCGCTTCACGGTAGCGCGGCAGGCCGGCATCCGGGGTGTAGGCACTGATGTCCTGGAGGAATTTGGTGTTGGTCGACAGGGTCTGGAAGCTCTGGGCCAGGAAAACGGTCTCTTGACCCGGAATGTGCATATTGCGGCTCATGTCGAAGTACTGGCGCGGCTCTTCGCTGAAATTGCGAAAGCCTTCGTCGCGCTGGCGCTCCATTCCACGCTTGCGCACGAAGGTGCCGTCACCGACGCGCGCCACAACCAGCCCCAGGCGTTCCAGTTCGCCGTAGGCTCGGCTGATGGTGCCGATCGTCACACCCAGGTTGTCGGACAGCACCCGATGGGGCGGCAGTTTTCGTCCTGGTTCAATCAAGCCTTCAAGGATGCCCCGTTCCATGACATCGGACAGGCGCTTGTACTTCACGCCCTGACCGTTGGACAACCCCTCACGCATAATTGACACCATGTCAATATTTGTTTTGACAGCCATCTTTCGCCCTAATAGTGTGCTTTTACGGGTTCAATCGCCGAATTTTACAACTCATTACAAGCTCAATATAGAGTTCAATTCCGGCTCAGGGAAGCAATAAACGATGCCAATGTCCGCCGTTCTCGAAAACACCGCCAAGACCAAAACCCAAAAACAGTGGTTGGCCGGGCTGATCACCAGCGTGATGTTCCTGATCGTGTGCCTGAGTTGGGGCACCACGTGGCTGGGGATCAAGATCGCGGTGGAGAGCGTGCCGCCACTGACGTCCGCCGGTCTGCGCTTCCTGATCGCCTTCCCGTTGTTCCTGTGTTTTGCCATGGTGCGTCGCGAGCCGATCCTGTTCCCCCGTGAAAGCCGCTGGTTCTTCGTGTTCGTGACCCTGTCCTACTTCAGCGTGCCCTACTACCTGCTCAACTACGGCGAGATGCACGTGTCGTCCGGCCTTACGGCGCTGCTGTTCAGCTGCATGCCGGTGTTCATCCTGATCTTCTCCGCATTGTTCCTGCGCGAGCGCATCTACCTTTCCCAGGTGGTTGGCATCGGCATCGGTTTCGGCAGCCTCTACATGATCATCAAGAGCCAGGGCCTGCACCTGGACCATGCGGAGTTCTTCGGCGTACTGGCAATCCTCACCGCCGCGATCATGCATGCCCTGTGCTACGTGATTACCAAGCAGAAAGGCAGCGCGATCAGTGTGATCACCTACAACACCCTGCCCATCGGCATTGCCGGGCTGATGCTGTTCGTCGCCGGACTGTGGTTTGAAACGCCGACCTTCGAAGCCATCACTCTCCGTTCCTGGGGCGCGCTGTTCTACCTGGGCCTGGTGGCTTCGGTGGGCGGCTTCATCGTTTACTTCATGCTGCTCAAGCGCTTGAGCCCGATCATCCTGTCGTTTGTGTTCATCATCTTTCCGGTGTTCGCGGTCATCATCGGCGCCTGGTACGAAGGCGTATCGATTTCCCGCGACCTGATGCTGTATTCGGCCATCCTGCTGGCCGGTTTTGCGATCACCAAATTGCCGGTAGAAAAACTCCTGGCCAAGAAAAATTGACCCTTCTACAACCCTGCGAGAGAAACATGGACGTCCTCCGCCCAAAAGCCCTGGAACAGATCTACGCCCACGCCAGCCGCAGCTACCCCGAAGAATGCTGTGGCTTCGTCTTCGCCGACGGCAGCGTGTACCTGGGCAGCAATATCCAGAATGAGCTGCACCGCAAGCACCCCGAGATGTACCCGCGCAGCGCGGCCAACGGCTACACGTTTTCGGTGGCCGACACCCTGCTGATGAACAAGGCGTTTCGCAGCGACAACCCAGTGGTGGTGATCTACCACTCGCACCCGGATGTGGGTGCCTATTTCAGCGACGAAGACCAAGACAAGGCGCTGTTCATGGGTGAGCCGATCTACCCCGTCAGCTACCTGGTGGTCGACGTTCGCCGGGGCCAGGCGCTGGGCTCCAAGCTGTTTGCCTGGGATGGCAAGCATTTCGCTCTTCAACCTTTCAACGACCTGCACACGGAGTTGTCCATGAACGCTGTCTCTTTCCCCGACATTCTGGTTCGCGTGGCCAAGCTGCCGGAATCGACCCTTGAGGGCTCCGGATCGACATTGCGCGAAGTCATTGAAAACCTCTGCAGCAGTCACCCGCAGCTGCGCCCCCACCTGTTTCACGAAAAAAACCACCAGCTCAAGGAGCACTTCCTGTTCACTGCCGAGGAAGCATTGATCGGTGCTGATGACCCACTGCCGGAAAAAGCCAAAATCGAAGTGCTCCTGGCCACGTCCGGCGGCATGGACGTCGACGCGCTGAGTAATGAAGAAGTACAACGCTATGTGCGCCACATCACCCTGCCAGGCGTGGGTCGCGAAGGTCAGTTGAACCTCAAGAAAGCCAAGGTGCTGATCATCGGCACCGGCGGTCTGGGTTCGCCCATCAGCCTTTACCTTGCGGCTGCCGGCGTAGGCACCCTGGGACTGGTGGACTTCGATGTGGTCGAAAGCAGCAACCTGCAACGCCAGATCGTCCACGGCAACAGCACCCTCGGCATGCCCAAGGTGGAATCCGCCAGGCAGCGCTTGCAGGACCTGAACCGCCATATTCAGATCAACGCCCACGACACCGCCCTGAACGCCGACAACGCGCTGGAGCTGGTGGGCGCCTACGACCTGGTGATCGACGGCACCGACAATTTCGATACCCGCTACTTGGTCAACGACGCATGCGTGCAACTGGGTAAGCCCTTGGTGTACGGCGCGATCTACCGCTTCGACGGGCAGATCAGCGTGCTCAACTACAAAGGCGGGCCGTGCTACCGCTGCCTGTTCCCCAGCGCACCGCCTGCAGAACTCGCGCCCAATTGCAGTGCCGGTGGGGTGATCGGCGTGCTGCCCGGTGTGGTCGGGATGATCCAGGCCACCGAGGCCATCAAGCTACTGATCGGTATTGGTGAACCGTTATCCGGTCGTCTGATGCGCTTCGACGCGCTGGCGATGAAATTCAGTGAAATCCGCTTCAAGCGCCGCGCCGACTGCCCGTGCTGCTCAGAGCTGCGCCACAGCGAGACCCGGGCACCGGCCGCCTGCGCAGATACCATGCCCAGCCCACCGTCGCTGGCCGAAGAGCGCTATATCAAGCCGCAGGTACTCAAACAAGTACTCGAACACCACAGCAGCGCCGATGTGCTGTTGGATGTGCGCGACGCCAGCGAACTGGAAGTGTGCAAATTGCCGGGCGTGGTGCATATCCCGTTGGCCGAGCTGGACGGCCACCTGGACCGCCTCAGCCGGGACAACACCCACTACCTGATTTGCTACGCCGGCACCCGCGCGGAGCAAGCCGCAAGTACCTTGCTGGCAGCCGGTTTCGCCAATACCAAAGTCCTGCAGGGCGGCATGAAGCACTGGGTTCGCGATGTCGAACCCGACATGCCGTTGTATTGAGGCGAGGGCTGAATGATGTTGCATAACTCCATTCTCGACGTGATCGGCCAAACGCCGATCGTGCGCCTGGCGCAGTTTTCCGAAGACCTCGGCATCGAGGTCTACGCCAAGCTTGAGTCCCTTAACCCCGGTGGCAGCCACAAGGCGCGCATCGCCCTGGGCATGATCCTCGACGCCGAGCGCCGGGGCGTGCTGATCCGCGATTCCGGGCAGACCATCATCGAACCCAGTGGTGGCAACACCGGCATCGGCCTGGTGATGGCCGGCAATGTACTGGGCTACAAAGTGGTGTTGGTGATCCCCGATAACTACAGCCCCGAAAAGCAGAAGCTGCTGCGTTTATATGGGGCCAAGGTGGTGCTGTCGGACAGTCGCCTGGGTAACAATTCCCATGGCGAAAAGTGCATGGAACTGCAGCTGGAAAACCCCAGCTACGTGATGCTCAACCAGCAACGCAATGGCGCAAACCCACAGACCCATCGCGACACCACCGCACCGGAAATCCTGCGTGCCTTTGGCGAGAAACGCGCCGACTACTTTGTCTGCGGCATCGGCACTGGGGGGCATATCACCGGCATCGGCGAAACCCTGAAAACCGCCTGGCCGGAGCTGCGCGTCATGGGCGTGGAACCGGAAGAGTGCGACCTGCTGAAAAACCAGCACGCGCCGCATCACATCCAGGGCCTGTCGATCGGTTTGATCCCGAGCATCCTCAACCTGGACGTGATCGACGGCATGCTCAAGGTCTCGCGCCAGGACTGCATCGACATGATGAAACGCATCATGCGCACCGACGCCATCAGCCTGGGCCTGTCGTCCGCCGCCAACATGGTGGCCATCGCCAGGCTCGCCCCCGAACTACCACCCGAAACGGTGGTGCTGACCATGGTCTACGACAATGCCGACAGCTACCTGCCCAGTTTCGAATAAACGGGTGTCCAGCCAACCAGAATGCGGGGGTGCCCCCATGGGCGGTTTTATCGACATGCAACAGCTGCACGATGAGTTGCTCACCCACCTCATCAAGACCCTCACACCCGCCCAAATGAAACAACTGGAACCGCACCTGGCCCCGCTGATCCAGAACGCCGCCCAGGCGGTGGCTGAGGACCTGATCGCCTATGCCTACCGTGATCCGGCCTCACGCGGGCGTGGCGATTTAATCCTGGAGTCCTACGCCTCGTTCAAGGCGGTACTGTATTACCGCCTGGCGCACCTGGTATGGCATTTCCCGAACCAGACCAATAGCGTGTTTTCGCGCATTGCCCTCAAGCTGAGCAACCAGGGCAAGGTGCTTTCCGGTGCCGAGATCCACCCAGCGGCACGCATCGGCCGACGCTTCGTGCTGGACCACGGCTACGGCACGGTGATCGGCGAAACCTGCGAGATCGGCAACGACTGCTACATCCTCTGCGGCGTGACCCTGGGAGCTCGAGGCATCGCCAACAACCCCGACGGCAAGCGCCACCCACGCCTGGGCAACAACGTCGAGGTAGGCTCCGGTGCCCGCGTGCTGGGCTATGTGCTGATCGGCGATAACGTGTTTATCAGCCCGTCCTGCGTGATCACCCAGGACGTCCCCGCCGGCACCAAGGTGAAGGTGGTGAACCAGATCCAGCTGCAAAAAAACGATGAATCGGACCACAGCAACTACCTCGGAGCCTTCGCCCTGGAAGAGCGATTGCATGTGGTGGGCGAGATCAACGCCAGCCATAAGGTGACAGTGCTGGACGCCGACTTCCACCCTTTGCCGGGGCTGATGCTGGAGCCCACGGTAAAGGAGCGCCACCACCTGCAATTTCGCTTGCATCGCGTCGAGTCGGGCAGCCATTTACCGCGCTTGCCGCTGAACCTGAAAGTCTGCGGCCCGGAATTTGAAATTACCCTGCTCTCCCCCCCTGGCTTGAGTGCAATGGTGCGCTCCCTGCTGCAAGCCAGCCCACTGATTGTCGGAGGTTGAACATGTCCGTGCACACCATGGAAACCCTGGCGCTGTTCGACAGCGCGCCCTACCAGAATGCCTTCAGCGCCCGGGTGATTGCCGTCAGCGAACACGGCATCGCCCTGGAGCACACGTTGTTCTACCCCACTGGCGGCGGACAGCCAGGCGACACGGGCCATTTCACACTGGCGGACGGTACGCGAGTCGAGGTCACCGGCACTGTGCGCGATCCGGTACTGCGCTCGATCATCTGGCACCAGGTGGAACACTGCCCCACGCAGTTGACTGCAGGCGTACAAGTAGATGCCGGCCTCGATTGGGACCGGCGCTACCAGCACATGAAGATGCACACCTGCCTGCACCTGCTGTGCTCGATCATCGACGCACCGGTCACCGGCTGCAGCATCAGTGCGGACAAGGGCCGACTGGATTTCGACCTGCCGGAAATGACCCTCGATAAAGACAGCATCACCCGCGACCTCAATGCGCTGATCGAACAGGCCCACCCGGTGAAAACCCTGTCGATGCCGGCTTCCGAATACTCGACTCTGCTACAGATCACCCGCACACAGGCCGTGGCCCCGCCGGTGATTCAGGGGTCGGTAAGGGTGATTGAAATCGCCGGCATTGATATCCAGCCGTGTGGGGGCACCCATGTGATCAACACCGAAGAAATCGGCCGGGTGTTCTGCGAGAAGATCGAGAAGAAGAGCAAGCATAACCGCCGGGTAATCCTGCGATTCGAGTGAACACGGTCAACTGTGGGAGGGGGCTTGCCCCCGATTGCAGTCTGTCAGTTGAGGCAGCGGGCACTGCCCCACTGCTATCGGGGGCAGGCCCCCTCCCACATTCATAGGGTTTACACAGATGAATACGGGGTGTCTGCTAGATCACGAACAGGTCCACGAAGCGGTTCACTGGCGTTGCTTCAAGCCGTGCCTGGTCCTTGCACAGTGCAAAAATCTCGGCACTGCGCTGCCCGGTGAACCGCGTCGCCAGGTTGGCCTTGAACTTGTCTTCCAGCAACGGAATGCCCTCCACCCGACGACGGCGATGGCCAATCGGGTATTCCACCGCCACCTGTTCCGTGCAGCTACCGTCCTTGAAAAACACCTGCACCGCATTGGCGATGGAACGCTTGTCGGCCTCCAGGTATTCGCGGCTGTAGCGTGGGTCTTCGACGATGACCATTTTGTCGCGCAACTGATCGATGATCGGATGGGCGGCGTGGAATTCGTCTTCGTACTGCTCGGCCACCAGGTTGCCGAACGCCAACGGCACGGCGGTCATGTATTGCAGGCAATGATCGCGGTCAGCGGCGTTGGCCAGTTGGCCGACCTTGGAGATGATGCGAATCGCCGATTCATGGGTGGTAATCACGATGCGGTCGATTTCATGCAGACGATCTTTCACCCATGGATGCAATGTCACCGCTGCTTCGCAGGCCGTTTGCGCATGGAATTCGGCGGGGAAGCTGATTTTGAACAGTACGTTTTCCATCACATAAGTGCCGTAAGGCTGGGACAGGCTGAACGCGCGTCTATCCTCCGGCTTGAGTGCCAGGTCCTTGTTGGTGTGGCTGAACAGCACGTCGTAGAACCCCCACTGCGGCGCGCTCAGTACGCCAGGAATCCCCATCTCGCCACGCATGGCGATATCCGCCAGACGTACGCCGCGACTCGACGCATCCCCCGCCGCCCAGGATTTTCGCGAGCCGGCATTCGGCGCATGCCGGTAAGTTCGCAATGCCTGCCCATCGACAAACGCATGGGACAAGGCTGCCAGCAATTGCTCACGGTTGGCGCCCATCAGCTTGGCGGTGACAGCCGTGGAGGCGACTTTCACCAGAAGTACATGGTCGAGGCCTACGCGGTTAAAAGAGTTTTCCAGGGCAATTACGCCCTGGATTTCGTGAGCCATGATCATCGCTTCCAGCACCGCGCGCACGGTCAACGGCACGTCGCCATTGGCCACGCGCTTTTGCGACAGATGATCAGCCACAGCGAGGATGCCGCCGAGGTTGTCCGAGGGGTGACCCCATTCGGCAGCGAGCCAGGTGTCGTTGTAGTCAAGCCAACGCACGATGCAGCCGATGTCCCACGCGGCCTTGACCGGATCCAACCGAAACGACGTGCCCGGCACCCGCGCGCCAAACGGCACCACCGTGCCCTCGACGATGGGCCCCAGGTGCTTGGTGCACTCGGGAAAGCGCAGGGCCAACAGGCCACAGCCCAGGGTGTCCATCAGGCAGTTGCGGGCGGTGTCCAGCGCATCCCGGGAGTCGATGCGGTAGTTGAGGACATAGTCAGCAATATCCTGCAGAAGCTGGTCGTAGTCCGGGCGGTTGTTCTGGTCGACGTTGGCGCTCATGGCAGTTCTCCAAAAGGTAGGTGGGGTGACAGTCCTCGGGCTAACGGTTGATGGGGTCATGGCCGGTCTGATCGCCAGCCTTGGGATAGAAGCCCCCACTGTGGGAGCAGTGTCGAACCTTAGAAAGCGTCGCCGGGAACGCGGACGAAACCTTCCATCAATACGCGCGCGCTGCGGCTCATGATGGCTTTCTTCACCACCCATTCGCCGTTGACCTGAGTGGCTTCAGCGCCCACGCGCAAGGTGCCGGACGGATGCCCGAACCGCACCGCGTTGCGCTCCACACCTCCGGCAGCCAGGTTGACCAAAGTCCCGGAAATCGCCGCCGCTGTGCCAATCGCCACCGCCGCCGTGCCCATCATCGCGTGGTGCAGCTTGCCCATGGACAGTGCGCGCACCAGCAGGTCGACATCCCCGGCATTGATTGCCTTGCCGCTGGACGCCACGTAGTCCGCAGGCTTGGCCACGAACGCCACCTTGGGGGTGTGCTGACGCTGGGCGGCTTCGTCCAGGTGTTTGATCAGGCCCATGCGCAAGGCGCCATACGCCCGCACGGTTTCAAACATGGCCAGGGCTTTCGGGTCGCTGTTGATCGCGCCTTGCAGCTCGGTGCCGGTGTAGCCGAGGTCTTCGGCGTTGATGAAGATCGTCGGGATACCAGCGTTGATCAGCGTGGCCTTGAAGGTGCCGACGCCGGGCACTTCCAGGTCGTCGATCAGATTGCCGGTGGGGAACATCGAACCACCGCCGCCCTCTTCTTCCGCCGCCGGGTCCATGAACTCCAACTGCACTTCGGCGGCCGGGAAGGTCACGCCGTCCAGTTCGAAATCACCGGTTTCCTGCACCGCGCCGTCGGTGATTGGCACGTGGGCGATGATGGTCTTGCCGATATTGGCCTGCCACACCCGCACCACCGCCACGCCGTTGTGGGGGACGCGGGCCGGGTCGACCAGGCCGGCGCTGATGGCAAAGGAACCGACCGCCGCCGACAAGTTGCCGCAGTTGCCGCTCCAGTCCACGAAGGGCTTGTCGATGGAGACCTGGCCGAACAGGTAGTCCACGTCATGATCGGCGCGGGTACTTTTGGCCAGGATCACCGTCTTGCTGGTGCTCGATGTCGCGCCGCCCATGCCGTCGATCTGTTTGTCGTAGGGATCGGGGCTGCCGATCACCCGCAACAGCAAGGCGTCGCGCGCAGCACCCGGCACCTGCGCCGATTCGGGCAGGTCCTGGAGGCTGAAAAACACGCCCTTGCTGGTGCCACCACGCATGTAGGTGGCGGGTATCTTGATTTGCGCTACGTGTGCCATGGTGTCCTCTCAGGCCGTCGCTGCCGATTCCAGGAAGTCCTGGGCAAAACGTTGCAACACGCCGCCCGCTTCGTAGATCGACACTTCTTCGGCGGTGTCCAGGCGGCAGGTCACCGGCACTTCGACACGTTCGCCATTCTTGCGGTTGATTACCAGGGTCAACTGCGCACGCGGAGTGCGTGCCCCCACCACGTCATAGGTTTCGCTGCCGTCGATCTTCAGGGTGTGGCGATCCGTGCCTGGCAGGAACTCCAGCGGCAGCACGCCCATGCCCACCAGGTTGGTGCGGTGGATGCGCTCGAAACCTTCGGCGGCAATCGCTTCCACACCCGCCAGGCGCACGCCCTTGGCCGCCCAGTCACGGGACGAGCCTTGGCCGTAGTCGGCGCCGGCGATGATGATCAGTGGCTGCTTGCGCTCCATGTAGGTTTCGATGGCTTCCCACATCCGCGTGACCTGGCCTTCCGGCTCGATCCGCGCCAGGGAACCCTGCTTGACCTTGCCGTTCTCAACCACCATTTCGTTGAACAGTTTCGGGTTGGCGAAGGTCGCGCGCTGCGCGGTCAAATGGTCGCCACGGTGCGTCGCGTAAGAGTTGAAGTCGACTTCCGGCAGGCCCATTTTCGCCAGGTATTCGCCGGCGGCGCTGTCGAGCATGATCGCATTCGACGGCGACAGATGGTCAGTGGTGATGTTGTCCGGCAGCACCGCCAGCGGGCGCATGCCCTTGAGCGGACGGGCACCGGCCAGCGCGCCTTCCCAGTAAGGCGGGCGACGGATGTAGGTGCTTTGCGGGCGCCAGTCATACAGCGGCGCGACTTTCGGGCCGGTGTCTTCGTGGATGGCAAACATCGGGATATACACCGCGCGGAACTGCTCCGGCTTGACCGAGGCCTTGACCACCGCGTCGATCTCTTCGTCGCTCGGCCAGATATCCTGCAGGCGGATTTCCTTGCCGTTGGCGTCGAGGCCGAGCACGTCTTTTTCGATGTCGAAACGGATGGTGCCGGCAATCGCATAGGCCACTACCAGCGGCGGCGAGGCGAGAAAGGCTTGCTTGGCATAGGGGTGGATACGCCCGTCGAAGTTGCGGTTACCCGAAAGCACGGCGGTGGCGTACAGGTCGCGGTCGATGATTTCCTGCTGGATCACGGGGTCGAGCGCACCGGACATGCCGTTGCAGGTGGTGCAGGCAAATGCGACGACACCGAAACCGAGTTTTTCCAGCTCATGACCCAGGCCCGCTTCTTCCAGGTACATGGCCACGGTTTTCGAGCCGGGTGCCAGAGACGATTTGACCCACGGCTTGCGCGTCAGCCCCAGCTTGTTGGCATTGCGCGCCAGCAGGCCGGCGGCAATCACGTTGCGTGGGTTGCTGGTGTTGGTGCAACTGGTGATGGCTGCGATGATCACCGCGCCGTCGGGCATTTGGCCCGGCACTTCATCCCACTGACCGGAAATGCCCTTGGACGCCAGGTCGCTGGTGGCAACGCGGGCATGCGGGTTGCTTGGACCGGCCATGTTGCGCACGACGCTGGACAGGTCGAAAGTGAGGCCGCGCTCGTATTGCGCACCTTTCAGATCATCGGCCCACAGGCCGGTGTGGCGAGCGTATTGCTCCACCAAGGTGACTTGTTCGTCTTCACGGCCAGTGAGCTTGAGGTAGGCGATAGTCTGCTGGTCGATGTAGAACATCGCCGCAGTGGCGCCGTACTCCGGGGCCATGTTGGAAATGGTTGCGCGGTCGCCCAGGGTCAGTGCCGAAGCACCTTCGCCGAAGAACTCCAGCCAGGCACCGACCACTTTCTGTTTACGCAAGAACTCAGTCAGCGCCAGCACCATGTCAGTCGCGGTGATACCCGGCAACAGCTTGCCGGTGAGCTCCACACCAACGCTTTCCGGCAGGCGCATCCATGAGGCGCGGCCGAGCATCACACTTTCCGCTTCCAGGCCGCCGACGCCAATGGCGATCACGCCCAGCGCGTCTACGTGAGGCGTGTGGCTGTCAGTGCCGACGCAGGTGTCCGGGAACGCCACGCCGTCGCGCACCTGGATCACCGGGGACATTTTCTCCAGGTTGATCTGGTGCATGATGCCGTTGCCGGGCGGGATCACGTCGACGTTCTTGAACGCCTTCTTGGTCCACTCGATAAAGTGGAAACGGTCTTCGTTGCGACGGTCTTCAATGGCGCGGTTTTTTTCGAACGCGTCCGGGTCAAAACCACCGGCTTCGACGGCCAGGGAGTGGTCGACGATCAGTTGGGTTGGCACCACCGGGTTCACCTGCGCCGGGTCACCGCCTTGCAGGGCAATGGCATCGCGCAGACCGGCGAGGTCGACCAGGGCGGTCTGGCCGAGGATGTCGTGGCACACCACACGCGCCGGGAACCACGGGAAGTCGAGGTCGCGCTTGCGCTCGATCAGTTGGCTCAGGGACGCGTTGAGGGTGGCCGGGTCGCAGCGACGCACCAGGTTTTCCGCGAGCACGCGGGAGGTGTAAGGCAACGTGGCGTAGGCGCCGGGACTGATTGCATCAACTGCCGCGCGGGCGTCGAAGTAATCCAGGCGGCTGCCGGGAAGCGGTTTGCGGAATTCAGTGTTCATCGTCAGGACTCGGTCACGGTGGTTGCAAAAGGAGCCCACGGATCCTGGGAGGCAATGCGATCAAAAGGTGGGAGCGGGCTTGCTCGCGAAAGCGGTTTAACAGTCGCCATGTGTGTTGAATGACACACCGCTTTCGCGAGCAAGCCCGCTCCCACATTTTTGATCCGGTTTCACCCCGGGATCAGCGGTTTCTCCATTCAGCGACGTTCGATTGGCACGAACTTGCGCTGCTCTACGCCGGTGTATTCGGCGCTTGGACGGATGATGCGGTTGTTGGCGCGCTGTTCAAATACATGCGCGGCCCAGCCGGTGAGGCGTGAGCAGACGAAGATCGGGGTGAAAAGCTTGGTCGGGATACCCATGAAGTGGTATGCCGAGGCATGGTAGAAGTCGGCATTGGGGAACAGTTTTTTCTGTTCCCACATGGTCTTGTCGATGGCTTCAGAGACCGGGAACAGCACCTTGTCACCCACCTCGTCAGCGAGTTTTTTCGACCAGCCTTTGATCACTTCATTACGCGGGTCGCTGTCTTTGTAGATCGCGTGGCCGAAGCCCATGATCTTGTCCTTGCGCGCCAGCATGCCGAGAGTGCCTTCGACCGCTTCTTCAGCGGATGAGAAGCGCTCGATCATCTCCATCGCCGCTTCGTTGGCGCCGCCGTGCAGCGGGCCACGCAGGGAGCCGATAGCGGCAGTGACGCAGGAATACAGGTCGGACAGGGTCGAAGCACACACCCGCGCGGTAAAGGTCGAGGCGTTGAATTCGTGTTCCGCGTAGAGGATCAACGACACGTTCATGACCTTGACGTGCAACTCGCTCGGCTTCTTGCCGTGCAGCAGGTGCAGGAAGTGGCCGCCGATGGAAGGCTCGTCGGTCACGCAGTCGATGCGTTTGCCGTCGTGGCTGAAGCGGTACCAGTAGCACATGATCGCCGGGAAAGCGGCCAGCAGGCGGTCGGTGACGTCGCGCTGCACACTGAAGTCTTTCTCAGGTTCGATGTTGCCCAGGAACGAACAACCGGTGCGCATCACGTCCATCGGGTGGGCGTCGGCGGGGATGCGTTCCAGGACTTCCTTCAGCGCTTGCGGCAGGTCGCGCAGCTTGCTCAGCTTGGCGCTGTAGGCGGCCAGTTCGGTCTGGGTCGGCAATTCGCCGTACAGCAGCAAGTAGGCGACTTCCTCAAACTGCGCATCGGCGGCCAGTTCGCGCACGTCATAGCCGCGATAGGTCAGGCCGGCACCGGCCTGGCCCACGGTGGACAATGCGGTCTGCCCGGCCACCTGGCCGCGCAGGCCGGCCCCACTCAATACTTTTGCTTCAGCCATGTCGGTTCTCCAATCTTGAATTTATTAGGGAGGCTGTTTGTTACTTCTTGGCTGCAAACAGCGCGTCGAGCTTTTGCTCGAAGGTGTGGTAATCGATGCGATCGTAAAGCTCCATGCGGGTTTGCATGGTGTCGATCACATTCTGTTGGGTGCCGTCGCGACGGATCGCGGTGTAGACGTTTTCGGCGGCCTTGTTCATGGCGCGGAAGGCCGAAAGCGGGTACAGCACGATGGAAACATCGGCAGATTTCAACTGTTCGGTGGTGTACAGCGGCGTGGCGCCGAACTCGGTGATGTTGGCCAGTATCGGCGCTTTCACACGGGACGCGAACAGCTTGTACATCTCAAGTTCAGTGATGGCTTCCGGGAATACCATGTCGGCGCCGGCCTCGATGCAAGCGGCGGCGCGCTCCAGGGCTGACTCCAAACCTTCGACGGCCAGGGCATCGGTGCGCGCCATGATCACGAAGCTGTCATCGGTGCGCGCATCCACGGCGGCCTTAATGCGGTCGACCATTTCCTGCTGGGACACGATTTCCTTGTTCGGACGGTGACCGCAGCGCTTGGCGCCCACCTGATCTTCGATATGGATCGCAGCCGCGCCGAACTTGATCATCGACTTGACGGTGCGCGCCACGTTGAACGCCGAGGAGCCGAAGCCGGTGTCGACGTCCACCAGCAGCGGCAGGTCGCACACGTCGGTGATGCGGCGTACGTCGGTCAGCACGTCATCCAGGCCGGTAATGCCCAGGTCCGGCACGCCGAGGGAACCGGCAGCTACGCCGCCACCCGACAGGTAGATCGCCTTGAACCCGGCGCGCTTGGCCAGCAGAGCGTGGTTGGCGTTGATCGCACCGACCACCTGCAAAGGATGCTCGCTGGCGACCGCGTCACGAAAACGCTGGCCTGGAGTCGTCTTATTATTGGAACTCATCATTCACCTCGTGATTGGGCAGTACCGTCCGGGAAGTGACGGGCAATGTTGCGTTTTGACGCGCCGATATGCCGGCGCATCAACAGTTCGGCCAGTTCACCGTCGCGATCGGCAATCGCGTCAAGAATGCGGTGGTGCTCGGCAAAGGCCTGGCGTGGACGATTGGGGGTGGCGGAAAACTGGATGCGGTACATGCGCACCAATTGGTACAGCTCGCCGCAGAGCATTTGGGTCAGAGTACGGTTACCGGCGCCTTGAATGATCCGGTAATGAAAGTCGAAGTCACCTTCCTGCTGGTAATAACCGAGGCCGGCCTGGAAGGCTTTGTCGCGTTCGTGGGTGTGCAGCACCTGGCGCAGCTCTTCGATTTCCGCGTCGGTCATGCGCTCGGCGGCCAGGCGACAGGCCATGCCTTCGAGGGATTCGCGGATTTCATAGAGTTCGACCAGCTCGGCATGGCTTAACGAAACCACGCGCGCGCCGACATGCGGCACGCGCACCAGCAGGCGCTGGCCTTCCAGGCGGTGAATCGCCTCGCGCAGCGGCCCACGGCTGATGCCGTAGGTGCGCGCCAGTTCCGGCTCGGAAATCTTGCTGCCGGGCGCGATCTCACCCTTGACGATGGCGGCCTGGATACGCCGGAAGACGTTCTCGGACATGGTCTGGGAATCGTCTTGCGCCACTACTGGGGATTCCAGCTGATCCAGCATATTGTCGACACCTTTAAAAGCAATGCCGCAAAAACTAGCCAATCAGCCCTGGATAGTCAAAGAATAAATGCACATTGTCGACAATCGTCTAATAACCGCTGTTGCACTCTTCCAGAGCATGGCCGCCTGCCAGCGCTGGCGCCAAAAAAGCATCATGTTAGAATGCACGCCACTTTTGCCTGACATCGCGAGATGAAACGGCGCACGAGGGAGCTTGCGCAGTAATGCCAGTCGCCTTGAATTGAACATCGCACTGCACCGCCTCGGGATTTATGAGACTCAAGCCCTTCCTTTTATTGACTTGCCTCCTGACCGCACCGGGCCTTGGCGTCGCCGCCGAGAAGACCGTGTATGGCCTCAACGAATATGCCCAACTGGCCGGGATCGACCTGGAAGTCGCCGCCAAACTGGACACCGGTGCCAAGACCGCCTCCCTCAGTGCCCGTGATATCAAGCGCTTCAAGCGCAACGGCGAATCCTGGGTGCGCTTCTACCTGGCCATCGACACCGCCCATTCCCACCCCATCGAACGCCCCCTGGCCCGCGTCAGCAAGATCAAGCGCCGCGCCGGTGACTACGACCCCGATGAGGACAAGAACTACACCGCCC
This sequence comes from Pseudomonas sp. H3_E07, assembly GCF_054668895.1. Classification (NCBI taxonomy): domain Bacteria; kingdom Pseudomonadati; phylum Pseudomonadota; class Gammaproteobacteria; order Pseudomonadales; family Pseudomonadaceae; genus Pseudomonas; species Pseudomonas sp. H3_E07. The sequence goes on along the minus strand of NZ_CP162795.1, from coordinate 4,280,724 downwards.
GTCCGGTGATTGCCCTGGATATCTGCATGGGCACTGCTTTACGCAGCATCGAAGTGAACTTGACTGACCGCAGCGCTTTCCAATACCCGCTGCTGATCGGCTCCGAAGCGCTGAAACGCTTTGATGCGCTGGTCGACCCCAGTCTTAAATACGCAGCAGGCAAACCCGCCTGCGCCGCCGACGCTCATACCGCCGAGTAAACCGAATGCGCTCTCTGACCCTGCACCTGAAAATCCTGATCGCCATCCTGGTGGTGCTGGGTATTTCGGTCACCGCTTACCAGATCTTCGTGCTGGGGATCCCCGTCACCGAGGACGCCACCGACGACTTGTGGAACATCGACGCCAAGGTCGAGTTCGTCGCCAGCCCGAAAGACCCGGTGAAGATCCAGATGTTCGTGCCGCCCCTGAGCCGCGACTTCGTCAGCCTCAACGAGAGCTTCATCTCGAATAACTACGGCGTGAGCGTCAACCGCACCGATGGCAACCGCAAGGTGACCTGGTCGGCCCGCCGCGCCAAGGGCAACCAGACCCTGTATTACCGCTTGGTCCTCACCAAGCGTTACAGCGGTGAAAAGGTCAAGATCAAGGGCCCGACCTTCCGCGACAGCATTGCCGTGGAAGGCCCGGAAAAGATCGCTGCCGAAGCCCTGCTGGCGCCGATCCGCCAGCACTCGGCCGACGTCGAGACGTTTATCAGCGAAGCCATCAAGCGCACCAACAACCTCAACGATGACAACGTGAAGCTGTTGCTGGCGGGCGATCCGTCTACGCCGCACAAGGCCAAGATCGTCGAGTTGCTGCTGTCCATCGCCCACGTGCCGGTGGAAAAGGTCCACACCATCCGCCTGGTCGCCGACCAGCCGCAAACCCCGGAACTGTGGCTGCGCAGCTTCAACGGCAATGACTGGCTGTACTTCAACCCGGAAACCGGCGAACAAGGCCTGCCCGCCGACCGCCTGCTGTGGTGGACCGGCGATGAAAACCTGATCACCGTCGATGGCGGCAAGAAAGCCACGGTAACCTTCAGCCTGAACAACAGCGAGATGAACGCCATTCGCCTGGCCAAGCTGACCGACGAGAACACCGACGCCAACTTCCTCGAATACTCGCTGTATGGCCTGCCGCTGCAAACCCAGCAGACCTTCATGATTATGGTGATGATCCCGATCGGCGTGCTGGTGATCCTGGTCCTGCGCAACCTGATCGGCTTGCAGACGCTGGGCACGTTCACGCCGGTGCTGATCGCCCTGGCGTTCCGGGAGACGCAGTTGGGCTTCGGGATTGTGCTGTTTACGATTATCACGGCGCTGGGGCTGTCCCTCAGGTCGTACCTGGAACACTTGAAGCTGCAGATGCTGCCAAGACTGTCGGTGGTGCTGACGTTCGTGGTAGTGCTGATCGCGGCCATCAGCCTGTTCAGCCATAAACTGGGGCTGGAGCGCGGGCTGTCGGTGGCGCTGTTCCCGATGGTGATCTTGACCATGACCATCGAACGCCTGTCGATCACCTGGGAAGAGCGTGGCGCCAACCATGCACTGAAGGTGGCGATTGGCACGCTGTTCGCCGCGTCCCTGGCGCACCTGATCATGAGCGTGCCGGAGCTGATCTACTTTGTATTCACCTTCCCGGCGATCCTGCTGATTTTGGTGGGCTTCATGCTGGCCATGGGTCGTTATCGCGGCTACCGCTTGACCGAGCTGGTGCGTTTCAAGGCCTTCTTGAAGGCTGACCAGTAATGTTCGGTTTCTGGAAGACCTGGAAGGCGCTGGAAGCGCGGGGAATCATGGGCATCAACCGGCGTAATGCCGACTATGTGCTCAAGTACAACAAGCGCAGCCTGTACCCCATCGTGGATGACAAGATCATCACCAAGGAACGCGCACTGGCCGCCGGCATCCATGTGCCGGAAATGTACGGGGTGATTTCCACCGAGAAGGAAATCGACAAGCTCGACGAGATCATCGGCGGGCGCAGCGATTTCGTGATCAAACCAGCGCAAGGTGCCGGCGGTGACGGCATCCTGGTGGTGGCGGACCGCTTTGAAGGGCGCTATCGCACGGTGTCCGGCAAGATCATCAGCCACGAAGAGATCGAACATCAGATATCCAGCATCCTCACCGGCCTGTATTCACTCGGCGGCCACCGCGACCGCGCGTTGATTGAGTACCGCGTGGTGCCTGACCAGATCTTCAAGAGCATCAGCTATGAAGGCGTGCCGGACATCCGCATTATCGTGCTGATGGGCTACCCGGTGATGGCCATGCTGCGCTTGCCGACCCGTCAATCGGGCGGCAAGGCCAACCTGCACCAAGGCGCCATCGGCGTGGGTGTGGACCTCGCCACGGGCCTGACCCTGCGCGGCACCTGGCTCAACAACATCATCACCAAACACCCCGACACCACCAACGCGGTGGATGGCGTGCAACTGCCCAACTGGGACGGGTTCATGAAGCTTGCGGCGGGTTGCTATGAGTTGTGCGGGCTGGGGTACATCGGCGTGGACATGGTGCTGGACCAGGAAAAAGGTCCGCTGATTCTTGAGCTGAATGCGCGGCCGGGGCTGAATATCCAGATCGCCAACGACTGCGGTTTGACCCTGCGAACTCATGCAGTAGAGGCGCGGCTGGAAGAGCTGAACGCCGCTGGCGTGACGGAAACGCCGGAGGAGCGGGTGAAGTTTGCGCAGGAAATGTTTGGGCATATTCCGCCCGTAGAAGGTTAACGCGACTTTTCATCGCCTTATCCCCGACATCCCCTCTAGGAGCAAATCCTACGGGGGACTACAATCCCCTCCCCCGCGCCATTAGCTGATCCACCCCGCATGTCGACCTGCTCCGTATATACGCTGCCCTATCGGGCTAACCCCGCCGAGTATTTTGCGGCGATTCGCCATGCGCCTGGCGCGGTGCTGCTGGATAGCGGGCGACCGGCAGCCGAGCGTGGGCGGTATGACGTGCTGAGTGCCTGGCCACGCGCAACCTTGACGGTTTCACCTGACGAAAGTGGTAGTGATTTCCTGCAACGCTTGCGGAAAAGCCTTACCCAGTTGGGGAAAGCAGACCTGCCCACCGGGTGTGAACTGCCGTTTGCCGGCGGCCTGATCGGCTATTTGAGCTATGACTTCGGCCGGCACCTTGAGCAAATGCCACACCTTGCCGTGGACGATCTGCACCTGCCGGATGCGCGTTTCGGGCTGTATGCCTGGGCGCTGATCAGTGATCATCAGGCCCGGACCAGCCAGCTTGTGTTTCATCCCGCACTGGCGGAGACAGAGCGGCAACGCTTGATCACCCTGTTCGGCCGGCCGGTAGCCGACAACACGGCGACCTTCAAACTTAACGGCCCCATGGCCCCGGACCTCACCGGTGAGGCCTACCGCCAGGCAATCGTGCGCATCCAGGACTACATCCAGGCCGGCGACTGCTACCAGGTCAACTTTGCCCAGCGCTTCCGTGCGTCGTGTGTCGGCGATCCCTGGGTCGCCTACTGCGCCCTGCGCGAAGCCTGCCCAACGCCGTTCTCCGGGTTCCAGAGCCTGCCGGACGACGGCGCGGTGCTGAGCCTGTCGCCCGAGCGTTTCGTGCATGTCAGCGAGCGCCGCGTCGAGACCCGCCCCATCAAAGGCACTCGCCCACGCGGTCTGACGCCCGAAGAGGACGCCGCCAACGCCGCCGAACTGCTGGCCAGTCCCAAAGACCGCGCCGAAAACCTGATGATCGTCGACCTGCTGCGCAACGACCTCGGCCGTACCTGCCGCACCGGCTCGGTGAGCGTGCCGGAACTGTTCAACCTGGAAAGCTACCCCAACGTGCACCACCTGGTGAGCAGCGTTATCGGCGAATTGGCCGACGGCAAAGACGCCCTCGACCTCATCGCCGGCAGCTTTCCCGGCGGCTCCATCACCGGCGCGCCGAAGATCCGCGCGATGCAGATCATCGACGAGCTGGAGCCGACGCGACGCGGGTTGTACTGCGGTTCGCTGGTGTACCTGGACGTGCGTGGCGAGATGGACAGCTCCATCGCCATCCGCAGCCTGCTGGTCAAGGATGGGCAGGTATGTTGCTGGGGGGGCGGCGGGATTGTCGCGGACTCGCAGTGGGAAGCGGAGTACCAGGAGTCGCTGACCAAGGTGAAGGTGTTGTTACACACTTTGGAAAACCTGTAGTCGCCAAGCCCCTCCTGGCTCTCGGACGCAAAGCCGCCCGGCAGGAAAAAACCTGAATCAGAACGTCTATGGACGACATTCGAGCTGGACGATAGCGTCCGGCTCGGACCGTCCACTAGCCGTCTGTGAGGGATCACATGAACCGACTGCTTACTCTTAAGAAATTGTTTCCGAGATTGCATCTCGATCCAACCGCGCCTATATTCTCCCAAATTGGGAGGATGAAGCGATGCGCATAATCGCTCTCTCAACCCTACGAATATTCTGGGAAAGCCACTCAGCTTGTTCCGACGCCAAAACACCGCTGGTCGAACTGTACCGTCATTTGGAGAAAGCCACTTACCCAACGCCGCAAGCACTCAAAGCAGAGCTTAGAGCGGCAAGTATCCTGAAAGGTGGCAGGGTTGCCTTCAACGTGGGCGGCAACAAATATCGAGTGATCATGGCGATCGATTATCAGCGCCAGCTTGGGTTCATACGTTTCGTGGGGACGCATGCGCAGTACGACCAGATCAACGCGGAGACCGTGTGATGAACATCAAACCTATACATTCCCAGGAAGACCTGACCGCGGCACTCACGCGCGTCGAGCAGCTATGGGGAGCCGAAGTCGGCTCACCGGAAGGTGACGAGCTCGAAATTCTTGCAGTCCTCATAGAGAAATACGAGGCAGAACATTATCCGATGCCACCTTCGGATCCAGTGGAAGCGATTAAATTTCGCATGGAGCAGTTGGGCATGACCGCTCGGGATCTTGAGCCTTTCATCGGGACAAGCGGGCGTGTGTCCGAAGTATTGAATCACAAGCGCAAGCTGAGCTTGTCGATGATCAAGCGCCTGCATGAAGGCTTAAGTATTCCTTATGAGCGCTTGCTGGCTGGCGTCTGAGATTTACGGTGTTTGTAAGGACCTCATCGCGGGCAAGCCCGGCTCCCACATTTTGACGTGTAGACCCGTTCACGTGTGGGCGCTGGCTTGCCTGTGAAGGGGCCACCAGCCTTGGCGAAAACCTACAGGCTCAACGGCCGATTCGACGCCTTGATGAACGCCTGCTTCAGATCCTCGAACGTATGCACCGCCGGGAATTGCGGGAATTCGCGGATCACGTTCTCCGGCGCATGGAACAGAATCCCACAGTCGGCTTCGCCCAGCATGGTGGTGTCGTTGTAAGAGTCGCCGGCGGCGATCACCCGGTAGTACAGACTCTTGAAGGCCAGCACGGATTGGCGCTTCGGATCTTTCTGGCGCAGTTGGTAACTGACCACGCGATCGGTGTCGTCGGTAATCAGCCGATGGCACAGCAGGGTCGGGAAACCCAGTTGGCGCATCAGGGGTTGGGAAAATTCATAGAAGGTGTCGGACAGGATCACCACCTGGAAGCGCTCGCGCAGCCAGTTGACGAATTCGATGGCGCCGTCCAACGGCTTGAGAGTGGCGATCACTGCCTGGATGTCGGCGAGCTTGAGCCCGTGTTCGTCGAGGATGCGCAGGCGTTGCTTCATCAGCACGTCATAGTCGGGAATGTCCCGGGTAGTCGCCCGCAGGGATTCAATACCGGTTTTTTCGGCGAAGGCGATCCAGATTTCCGGAACCAGCACCCCTTCCAGGTCGAGACAGGCAATTTCCACAAGACACTCCCATTTGTAGTTTGTTGGTTGAGCGAGCAAAAGGACTGCCGAACTCTAGCGATTCAAGCTCACCGCCGCAACGCAGAGCGGATTTTGATACCATCGCTCCCCTATAGAGCGCTCAGCGCCACTGACCTGTAGGAACCGTCCTGATGAACCAAGCCTTCGACGTCGCTGAACTCGCCGCGACTTACGCCAACAAATCCGCCCAGGATATTCTCAAGCTGGCGTTCAGCCAGTTCGGTGATGACCTGTGGATTTCCTTCAGCGGTGCCGAGGACGTGGTGCTGGTCGACATGGCCTGGAAGCTGAACAAGAACGTCAAGGTATTCAGCCTCGACACCGGCCGCCTGCACCCGGAAACCTACCGGTTCATCGAGCAGGTACGCGAGTTCTACAAAATCGACATCGAGTTGATCTCGCCGGACCAGAGCAAGCTGGAACCCTTCGTCAAAGAGAAGGGCCTGTTCAGCTTCTATAAGGACGGCCATGGCGAATGCTGCGGCGTGCGCAAGATCGAGCCGCTGCGCCGCAAACTCGCAGGCGTGAATGCCTGGGCCACCGGCCAGCGCCGTGACCAGAGTCCCGGTACCCGCAGCCAAGTGGCGGCGCTGGAAATTGACACAGCCTTCTCCACCCCGGAACGCACGCTGTACAAGTTCAACCCGCTGGCGCAGATGACCAGTGAGGAAGTCTGGGGTTACATCCGCATGCTGGAGCTGCCGTACAACAGCCTGCATGAGCGCGGCTTTATCAGCATCGGCTGCGAGCCCTGCACCCGGCCGGTGCTGCCGAACCAGCATGAACGCGAAGGTCGCTGGTGGTGGGAAGAAGCCACGCAGAAGGAATGCGGTCTGCATGCCGGGAACATCATCAGCAAGGCCTAAGGGCTTCGCGATCAAATAATCAATGTGGGAGCGGGCTTGCCCGCGATCGCGGTGGATCAGTCGCTGTTGTCGTGACTGATACTCTGTCATCGCGGGCAAGCCCGCTCCCACATTTGTTATGTGTTTAACACTGAAGGTGTACACACAGATGTAACCATAGGTGGCATTTATGTGTGCAATTTTCTGTGATCCGCCCCCTAACGTAACACCTCTATCCACCCGCAGTTTCCCACCGTGCATCGCACGCTTCCCACAGCAAAATAAATAGCTGTTCAAACGGTCAATTTTTATCGTTTGTAATTCAGATAGTTATTTCAAGAACATGCAAATAGGAAATTACCTCCAGCTTTCATAGATCAAAAACTGGCACGTAAGTGGCTTAAGGTGAAATGCGCTTTGTATACAATAAATACAAAACATACATACACTTTGCCATCTGCGGCCTGGCTGCCGATGCGCTGGAGCCTGCCGGAATGCGTCCAAGCCTCTCGAACAATATCGCACTGGATCTGCCCTCCTCGCCCCTCAACCCCGAAGCGACAAGCCCCGGCCCCCTGGTGCTGAGCCCACGGCTGCACAACAAAGACCTGGCCCCGACCAAGGTCGAAGGCCGACGCTGGGGGCGCTACAGCATTTTTGCACTGTGGACCAACGACGTGCACAACATCGCCAACTATTCCTTCGCCATTGGCTTGTATGCCTTGGGTCTGGGCGGTTGGCAGATTCTGTTGTCCCTGGGTATCGGCGCGGCGCTGGTGTACTTCTTCATGAACCTGTCGGGTTATATGGGGCAGAAGACCGGTGTGCCGTTCCCAGTGATGAGTCGAATCAGCTTCGGCATCCATGGCGCGCAGATTCCGGCGTTGATCCGCGCAGTGATTGCGATTGCCTGGTTCGGTATCCAGACCTACCTGGCCTCGGTGGTTTTCCGCGTGTTGCTGACGGCAATTCATCCAGGTTTTGCCGACTATGACCACAACTCGATCCTGGGCCTGTCGTCCCTCGGCTGGGCCTGTTTTGTGACGATCTGGCTGGTGCAGCTGGTGATCCTGGCCTACGGCATGGAGATGGTGCGCCGCTACGAAGGCTTCGCCGGACCGGTGATTCTGCTGACGGTAGCGTCACTGGCCGGCTGGATGTACTTCCAGACGGGCGGGAACATCGCCTGGTCGATCCGCGACCCGCTGAGCGGCGGCGAGATGTGGCGCAATATCTTTGCCGGTGGCGCGCTGTGGCTGGCGATCTACGGCACGCTGATCCTCAATTTCTGCGACTTCGCCCGCTCTTCGCCGTGCCGCAAGACCATCCAGGTCGGCAATTTCTGGGGCCTGCCGGTGAATATCCTGGTGTTTGCCGCGATCACCGTGCTGCTGTGCGGCGGGCAATTCCAGCTTAACGGCCGGGTGATCGAAAGCCCCACTGAAATCATCGCGGCCATTCCCAGCACCTTTTTCCTGGTGCTCGGTTGCCTGGCGTTCCTGATCGTTACCGTGGCAGTGAACATCATGGCCAACTTCGTCGCACCAGCCTTTGTGCTGAGCAACCTGGCGCCCAAGTACCTGAACTTCCGCCGCGCCGGTTTGATCAGTGCCACCGTGGCGGTGCTGATCTTGCCGTGGAACCTCTACAACAGCCCGTTGGTGATCGTGTATTTCCTCTCCGGCCTGGGTGCCCTGCTGGGGCCGTTGTATGGGGTGATCATGGTTGATTACTGGCTGATCCGTAAAAGCCGGGTGGACGTGTTGCAGCTGTATAGCGAAGACCCAAATGGCGTTTATTACTACAGCCGTGGGGTCAATTTACGCGCGGTGGCAGCATTCATTCCCGCAGCCGTGATCGCCATTCTCCTGGCGCTGCTGCCCGGTTTCGCCAGTGTTTCACCGTTTTCCTGGATGTTTGGCGCTGGTATTGCAGGGTTGCTCTACCTGCTGATCGCCAAGCGTCAGCCGTTCTACGCCGATGTCAGCGGCGAAAGCATTGCAGTCGATAACGTCAGTCATTAATCAAGGACACTCCATGCGTATCCTCGTGGTCAACGTCAACACCACCGAATCCATCACTGAAACCATCGCCCAGCAGGCACGGGCTGTGGCTGCGCCGGGCACTGAGATTGTCGGGCTCACGCCCTACTTCGGCGCGGAGTCGGTGGAAGGCAACTTTGAAAGCTACCTGGCGGCCATCGCCGTGATGGACCGCGTGATGGCCTACGACCAGCCGTTCGACGCGGTGATCCAGGCCGGTTACGGTGAGCACGGCCGCGAAGGCTTGCAGGAGTTGCTCAACGTGCCGGTGGTGGACATCACCGAAGCGGCCGCCAGTACCGCGATGTTTCTGGGCCATGCCTATTCGGTGGTGACCACGCTGGACCGCACCGTGCCGCTGATCGAAGACCGCCTGAAACTGGCCGGCTTGTATCAACGCTGTGCCTCGGTACGGGCCAGCGGCATGGCAGTGCTGGAGTTGGAAGAGAACCCGCGGGCGGCGATGGAAGCCATCGTGCGCCAGGCGGAACTCGCCATCAGCGAAGACAAGGCTGAAGTGATCTGCCTGGGCTGCGGCGGCATGGCCGGGCTGGACGAGCAGATCCGCCAGCGCACCGGCGTGCCAGTGGTGGACGGCGTAACCGCCGCAGTGACCATCGCCGAATCGCTGGTGCGGTTGGGGTTGTCGACGTCGAAGATCAGGACTTATGCGACGCCAAGGCCGAAAAAAATCATCGGCTGGACGCGTTAAAACGCTGGCTCAACTGCTGTTCGGCAAACTGCTCGATGATGAAATCCACAAACGCGCGGGTCTTGCCGGGTAGCAGTTTATGTTCGGCGTAGTAAATGGAGATGTTGCCGTCGTCGACGTACCAGTCGGGCAGCACCCGCACCACCGCGCCGCTGTCCAGAAACGTCACGGCCATGGGCATGCTCACTAAGGCGATGCCCAGGCCCTGCGCGCTGGCGCAGCAGGCAGCTTCAGAGTCGCTCATGGTCATTCTCGGCTTGAGCACCAGCGGGCGGTGCTCACGCTCGGTGCTGGTCAACTGCCAGGAGCGTACGCGGCCGGTTTGGGGGGAGCGGATGAGAATCCCCGTGCAGCGCGCCAAGTCCTCTGGGGTCAATACCGGCGCGCGTCGCGCCAGGTAATCCGGCGACGCCACCAATACCCGATGTGCCGGTGTGAGTTTACGCGCCACGACCCCCTGGGGCAGTTCAAAACCGCCGCCGATGGCCGCATCGAAACCTTGGCCGATCAGGTCCACCTGACGGTTATCGAAATGCCAATCCGGGCTGATGTCTGGAAAGCGCTGCATGAACTCCCCCAGCAGTGGCACCACATAGCGATTGCCAAACACGGTGCCCATGCTGACCTTGAGCGTCCCTACCGGCCGCCCTTCAGCGCTCGCCAGGTTGGCCATGGCGTTCTGGATGGTGGTGAGGCTACCGCTGACCTCTTCCAGAAACAGTTTTCCGGCTTCGGTCAGGGTGAGACGCCGAGTGCTGCGCTGGAACAATCTCACCCCCAGGCGCGCCTCCAGCTTGGCGACACTTTTGCCGACGGCTGCCGGGGTCAGGCTCAGGTGCCGGGCAGCCTCCGCAAAGCTACCGCCTTCAGCGCTGCGCACGAAGCATTCGATACTGCCAAAGCTCTCCATATCGACTCACTCTAAACTTTTGGTTTACACAGACTATAGCAATCACGGTCTACCGGGAGGGACTGGCGAGGTCGATACTCGCCCCCAACAACAAGGCATCCTGCCTTGAACAGCTAGGAGATCGACATGACCACACAGAACCTCAGCGGCAAAGTCGCCTTGATCCAAGGCGGTTCCCGCGGCATCGGCGCCGCCATCGTCAAGCGCCTCGCAGCGCAGGGTGCAGCAGTCGCCTTTACTTACGTCAGCTCGGTCGCCAAGGCTGAAGAACTGCAGAACAGCGTGATCAGCGAGGGCGGCAAAGCCCTGGCGATCCACGCCGACAGCGCCGATGCCGGGGCGATCCGCAACGCCGTCAACGCCACCGTCGAAGCCTTTGGTCGCCTGGACATTCTGGTGAACAACGCCGGTGTACTGGCCATCGCGCCGCTGGAAGATTTCAAGCTGGAAGATTTTGACCAGACGTTAGCGATCAATGTACGCAGCGTGTTTATCGCGACCCAGGAAGCGGCCAAGCATATGGCTGACGGCGGTCGGGTGATCAACATTGGTAGCACCAATGCCGAGCGCATGCCGTTTGGCGGTGGCGGCCCGTACGCCATGAGCAAGGCGGCGCTGGTGGGGTTGACCAAGGGCCTGGCGCGAGATCTGGGGCCACGCGGCATTACCATCAACAACGTGCAGCCTGGGCCGGTGGACACCGATATGAACCCGGCGAACAGCGATTTTGCCGAAAGCTTGATCGGGCTGATGGCGGTGGGGCGTTACGGGCATGTGGAAGAGATCGCCAGCTTTGTGGCTTACCTCGCAGGGCCGGAAGCGGGTTACATCACAGGTGCCAGTTTGACCATCGATGGTGGCTTCAGCGCCTAGTACTTCTTAAACACTGCAAAACCCTGTGGGAGCGGGCTTGCTCGCGAAGGCTGAGTATCGGTCACTTAATACATCGACTGATACACCGCTTTCGCGAGCAAGACCGCTCCCACAGGGTTGACCTGTGTTTGATTCAGGGACGGGGCGGCAAGCCATAGGCCGCCAGGTCAAAGTCCGCGAGCTTGCGGATGATCTGGTCGGCATGGTGGTACTTGCTGTCGGCCATGGCTTCATCCGGCACGGCGATGGCGGTCATGTGCGCGGCCTTGGCGGCGGTGACGCCAAACGGCGAGTCTTCGAACACCAGGCAGTCCTCGGGCGCAACGCCCAGGCGGCGGGCGGCGGTGAGGAAGATGTCCGGCGCAGGCTTGGCGGCACCGACTTCCGGGTCGTCAGCGGTGACGATGGTATCGAACAGGCCAAACCATTCGCGGTGCAGCGTGGTCTTGTGGCCGAACGAATTGCGCGACGAACTGGTGCCCACCGCAATCGGGATATTGTGCGCTTTCAAGTGCCGCACCAAAGCTTCAGCGCCAGGCATGCCCAATGCCTTGGGGAAGCGCTCGCTCATCAGCGGCTCGCGTATTTCCAGGAACTGCGCCGGTGTGATCGGCAAATCCAGCGCCTTCACCACATAGTCAGCCAAGTCCTGGGCACCGCGCCCGATGATGTGCTGCTTGATGCCCCAATCGTAGGTACGGCCGTAGCGTTCGGCGATGATCTGCGTAACTTCGGTGTAGATGCCTTCGGTATCCAGCAACAACCCGTCCATATCGAAAATCACGGCCTTGATTGGACCGACTGCGGTACGCGGTGCATTCATCGCAACAGAACCTTGGGAGAGGACTAAAAGGATTCAGCACAATAACGGCCACGCTTGCCGGCAAGCAACCCTTTAGACTGTAGTCCCTTCCTTTCGAAGTACCCGCAATGCTCTTCCGTCTCGCTGCCGACAGCCTGGTGCTGTTTCACCTCACCTTTATTCTGTTCGTGCTGTTTGGCGGCTTGCTCGCGCTCAAGTGGCGCCGGGTAATCTGGCTGCATTTGCCGGCGGCCGCCTGGGGCGTGGCGGTGGAAGTGCTGCACCTGCCCTGCCCGTTGACCCGGTGGGAAAACCTGCTTCGTCACCTCGCCGGACAAGACGGTTACGGCGGTGGTTTTGTCGAGCATTACATCCTCACGCTGATCTACCCGGCGGGGCTGACCCCTGGGATTCAATTGGCGCTCGGGACGGTGGTGCTGCTGATCAATATCGCGGTGTATGCGTGCTTGATCAGGCGTGCGCAGGCAAGCAACCAAGGTTGGCCAACGTAGCTTCCACCGCGGCTTCGAGCGGCGTATGCGGCTCATGGCCCAGGGCCACCAACAGGCGTTGGTTATCCATGCGCAAGGGGGTTTGCCACAGGTAGCGCATCTCTTGCATCTCGCGCAGGGTGACGACAAAGGGTGCCGCCACTTTCAGCAACCACCACGGGAAACGATTGACGCGCGGTTGATGCCCCGTCCTACGCAGCATTACGCGCTGAATCGCTTGGACCATCTGTGTGCCATCCGCGTCCACGTGCCCGGCCATGTGGAAGCAGGCGAAGGCGTCGAGGGTTGCTCGACGCTCAATCAGCTCGACCATCGTGCGCGCTACATCGGGCAGATACGCCCACTGATGCATCACACCCGGGGCACCTGGGTAGTTGACGACCTGCACCGGCTTTCCGGGCTTGACCAAACCCTGGGCAAACCAGTTGTTAGCCACCCGCGCGCCGAAAAAGTCCCCGGCGCGCACGATCAGCGCCCGCGCCCCCTGACGGGAGGCGTCCAGCAAGCGCTGCTCCAAGTGCACGCGGATTGCGCCTTTGCGGGTCTGCGGGTGCTGAGGTGAATCCTCGTGCAACACCGGGAATGCATCCGGCCCGTAGTTATAGACCGTACCGGGCAATACGATAGTGGCGCCTTCGACGAGGGCTGCTGCGATGGTGTTGTCGATCATCGGCAGCACCTGCTCCGCCCAATTGCGATAACCGGGTGGGTTGACCCCGTGCACGATGACCGCGCAGCCACGGGCAGCCGCCAGTACCGCATCACGATTGAGCGCATCGCCTTCAACCCAGGTAAACGCTGCGTTCTGGCTGCGGGCTCTGTCGACATCACGGGTCAACGCACACACTTCCCAGCTTGCAGCACTCAGCTGTCGCGCCACTTCACCGCCTATCCCGCCGGTTGCACCCAGAACCAGAACCTTTTTCATGGCCTTCTCCCACAGAGGTTGATGTGGCCATTTTGTGTGCAGTCTCGCTATAGATAAATTGCCGAACACAATGCAGTCGCTATACATTTATGCATGGCATCGACTATTGGTTGGGAGCTTTACCGATCGTTCCTCGGTGTATTCAGGGAGGGATCGCTGTCGGGGGCCGCACGGCAGCTCGGCATTACACAGCCCACGGTCGGACGGCACATTGCCGCGCTGGAAACGGCGCTGGGCGTGGTGCTGTTTACCCGTTCACCGAACGGTTTGTTGCCCACAGCACTGGCCCGCACCCTGCGCGCCCACGCCGAAACCATGGAGCGCACGGCAGCGGCGCTTGAACGTGCGGCCTCTTCTCAAGGCGAAGAAGTGCGCGGCGTGGTGCGCGTGTCCGCCAGTGAAGTGGTCGGCGTAGAAGTGCTGCCGCCGATCCTCACGCAATTGCGCCAGACTCACCCGCACCTCAGGGTCGAACTGGTCCTGACCAACCGCCTGAGCGACCTGCTGCAACTGGAAGCCGATATCGCCGTGCGCATGGTCCGTCCCAGCCAGGAACAACTGCTGGCGCGACGCATTGGCCTGATCGAAATCGGCCTGCATGCCCGCGATGATTACCTGCTAAAACACGGCACGCCCCTGCACATGCAAGACCTGGCCAGCCACTCAGTGATCGGCTTCGATCAGGAAAATGCGTTTATCCGCAGCCTGGCCATCAAGGGCTTCGAACGCAACACCTTCGCCTGCAGCAGCGACAGCGACCTGGCGCAACTGGCCCTGATCCGCGCCGGCGCCGGCATCGGCGGCTGCCAGGTCCAACTGGCCAAGCGCGACCCACGCCTGCGCCGAGTCCTGCCGGAAGGCTTTGCACTCAGGCTGGACACCTGGGTGACGATGCACGAAGACCTGCGCAACAGCCCGCGCTGCCGCGTAATGTTCGACGCCCTGGTGGAAGGTTTGCAGCGTTACGTACAGGATTGAGACAGCTTCACTGGTGAAGAATCAGACTCCCTCAGTCCCTTCACAGACGCCACCATGTCCGAAGCCTTCGAAGTCCCCAGCCCCCACGAAAAACACCTCGAGCACACCACCGAACATGCCCACGGGCGAGGTGACAGTTTCGCCAGCCGCATCGCCGTGATGACCGCCCTCATGGCGACTCTCGGCGCCATGCTCAGCTACCAGGCCGGCTCCACCGAAAGTGAAGCGGCCATGGACAAAAACAACGCTGCCATCATCAAGACCGAAGCCGCGAACCAGTGGAACTACTACCAGGCCAAATCCAGCCGGCAGAACCTTGCGGAACTGGCCACTCACATTCCCGGCGTAGATGCAGCGCATTACAAGGACGAGATCGAACGCTACAAGCGCCAGAAGGAAGACGTGCGCAAACAAGCCGAAACGCTTGAAGCCACCTCAAAGGAATGGGATGAAAAATCGGAACAGGCGCTGCACCAGCATCACCGCTGGGCCCAGGCAATGACCGCGATTCAGATCGCGATCTCGTTGGCGGCGATTACGTTGTTGACGAGGCGGGAATGGTTGAAGCGCCTGTCGTATGCGGCAGCGGGTGTGGCAGTGGTATTGGGCAGCCTGGCGTGGCTGCATATCTGACGCGGTGCAGTCAAAAGGTGGGGGTGGCTGTGGGGTTGAGGGCTTGGGTGTACGTACAATCCTGACGCGCGGGGTGGTAGTCTTGCCCTCTCGAAAACGACAATGACAGGGAAGTACGAATGCGGAGTCTGTTTCTATTGCTGTGCTGTTTATTAATCACCGCCTGTTCAAGCAATCCGACAACACTGTTTGAAGAACAAGTCAAAAACAGCAGCACGCCGTTAGCGCGAACCCCCTCTGAGGCCATGCGTAACACTCAAGCGGTGCCCATGCCGATCGACCCAGGGTGGCGGCCGCCCCAGTGGAAGATCACGGCCGAAGAACCGCGCATCCTGATCAACGGGATCCCGTCGAACTACCGATTATTCAGCGTAGCCTTAATAAAAGATAAACCCTTCCATATCGACGTTAACTCTTGGTGCGTCAACGCGTGCCTGGGATTCAGCAAATACGCCCTGAACCCTTATTTGATCCTGATGGACGCCCAAGGCAATGTGCAGGCTGAAGGCTTTGGCAAGGCGTCTGGCATCGTGGGGGTCATCAGCCAGGTCTTGAAAGGCACGGTGAAAAACAGCGGAACCTACTACCTTATCGTCGCAGCGGATAACCGTGCGCCAGGGGAAACCATTGTCATCGACAATGTACTGCTGATGGGCGCCGCAGCGAACCCGATAGCGCCGTTGCGCATCGGGATGAGCAGTTATCCATTTGGGTCGGTTGGGCCGTTATTGAATACGGAAGAGACACCTTAGCCTGCGACGGTTGAGCGTGAAGAAAATAGGCCGGGCGTGTGTATCCACTGAATCGGCTGTACTGGCCCTGATAATTGATTTGGGCAATTTCCTACGGCCTATTCAGAAGCGCCACTCTCCCACTTCAAATTCACCCCGCCTATAGTCCAATGGTCGCTCACAGGGCGACCGGGTTTGGCGACTCGACTACAAGATGGCAAAAGCTTCCCGGCAGATTTGCGGGATGCCCCTGCACGCAATAAGCTGCTTCATGGTAGCTGTGCGTGGGAGACCTTCGGGTCTGCCGGTCTTTGTCCGTTCTTGTCCCGGTTCGCCAACCTGCGTACAGCTGCCACCTTTTGTTTGGCGACAAATGCGTGGCTCACATCCTCTAAGTGAACGGACTTAAGGCATGAACCAATACATAGCACTCACCAGCAACGACAGCGCCACACCCGCCCTTTTCGTCGACACAACCGTCCCGTTGGAAATCCTTCTTGATGCCGCGAACTATCGAATCCGCTCGGTGACGCAGGTGCTTGAGAATCTTGCGCTACGTAGTGAGATAGGCAGCGATGCGGTGGTACTCAGCGACTTTGCCTTGCTGTGCTCAATTCCAATGCGCGACGGGTGTGACTTGCTGGATGTCATAGGCCGGCGAATGGATGTTCCGCTACCCTAGAAAATACTGCAGGTCGCTTTAGAGCTTTAGCGACCAATTCCCCTGGCTTCGGAATAGCAATCCAGGGGGTTCTGGTTTACGAGGGCACACAAAAGGCCCCCGCACCTGGCTTAAGTGTGGGGGCCTTTTGAACATAAGTGGCGTTATTCGAAATATACATACTGACCCTCATCCTGCAGTTATCAAGGGCAAGTCGGACAGAACACTGTTACAAAACTTTTAGATTTGTGCACGAATACACTTTGACGGTTCTCTGCAGTCGCATGATGATGGCCCATTGCCAAAAGGAGAGAATCATGGACGACCTGATAGAAGACCAACCTGAAGAGTTAGTAACCGAGACTAAAACAAACGAGAGAACTGAAGCTGAGAAAATTCGTGTACTCTCTGCAATCGCAAGTAATAGCCCCGCTCGTCTTACTGATCGGGTTGGCTGGATATTGAATCACTATCCATCCGCACGCGACTCTGACATAAAGTGCCAATTCCTATATTGGAAAACATTTCAGTCTGACCTTTATTCGGGGGGAGCGATTCCAGAGGATAAGTATCCTGAACTGGAAAAGCTTAATTCCATTTCAAGAGCCCGGGCCACCGTCCAAAACACCCTTGGTTTATTTAAAGCTTCACCAGAAGTAAGGAAATATCGCGGAACATTAGAGGAGGAGGAAAAACAAAAGGCACTGGAGGTTCGCCCTTCTCACCCGGTGTACTGCATCTACGCAGATGAAAGCGGTAAGACTGGAAAATATCTAATGGTTGGCAGCCTATGGGTTCTGCGAAGCTACGAAACAATGAAAATAACCAGAGCAATAAACCAGAAGAAAAGCGATATAAATTTCAAAGGCGAAATGCACTTCAAGGAGATAGATAAAAACAATATAAATCAGTACCTTGCATTGCTTGGTGCAATCATAGAGAACTCAACTTCTATTTCATTTAAAGGACTAGGGGTTTTGAGATCCGGTCTTTATAGCGTAGACGACACATTAAACAAACTGTTCTACCACATGGTAATAAATGGAATTAAAGAGGAGAACGTATCCGGACGAGCTATTCTCCCAAGAAACCTTCAGTTCAGGAAAGATAGTGAAGAAGAATCCAAAGATAAATTATCCATAATGGAGATTAAGCTACAACTGCAGAATGCATCTACCGCTATATTCAACGGAAATGTCTATGTCGACGTGGTAGAGGCAGAAGACTCAGCTATATCGCCACTCATGCAAATATCTGACTTATTTGTAAGCTCGATTTCTAGAGTGCTAAATAGGGAAAAACCGAGCGATCACCCAAAAGACATTTTCGCGGATACTTTTCTCGCCTCGTTTGGCATGACATACAAAGATAAAAAGCTTGATGGACTAAGCGAGTGCGTTAGTTTCTCTTGAGCCTTCCCGCGTGTCGGACGCATTCCTCTCCCCCCGGGACTAGCCATATGCGGCGGCGTACCGAGCAGGGGCGGCCTGACACTCGCGAAACTGTCAGGACTCCAGAAATGGCTAGGGCGACAGTGCCCAAAGGGGTTGATTGCCAAGCCCCTAATGCCGAATAACAAAGCCTTCAATTTTCGCACCAAAATAGAGCACCAGTCCCATGGCGGTCCCATGGGGCTATTTTTTCGACGCAAAAAACCACAAACCCCCGACTTTCTCTAGGAAAATCAGGGGTTTGTGTTTACTTAATGTGGCGGTGAAGGAGAGATTCGAACTCTCGATACAATTTCTTGTATACACACTTTCCAGGCGTGCTCCTTAAGCCACTCGGACACTTCACCGTATCTCGGCAAACCAGTTCAGTCTGTCGAGGCGCGCTAATGTAGTCGAAAGCCTTTCTGATGGCAAAGGTTTTTTTCAGAATTTTCATGCGGTTAGCCGGTTATGCAGATCCACGCCCGGCAAGGGGCGGTGATTGTGCCATTCTCAGGCATCGGCAGGATGGGTCTGGGGCGGTGATTGCGCCCTGCCCCCGGCTTTTCAAACGCCTATATGCGGGAAAAGTCTGACTGGGCAGTCAGTCACAGCGCTTTACCGGGGCGGGCGTGGTGGGTAACGTCTGCGCATGCACGTCTATTAACTAGCCTTCTATAAAAAATCCTACAAGGAACCGCGTCATGAGTGAGTTGATTGCCTACCACCTCGAAGACGGTATCGCGACCCTGACCTTGAGCAACGGCAAGGTGAATGCCATTTCTCCGGCGGTGGTCAGTGCGTTTAATGAAGCGCTGGATCAGGCGGAGAAGGACCGGGCGGTGGTGGTGATCACCGGCACGCCGGGGATTCTGTCGGGTGGTTATGATTTGAAGGTGATGACCGCCGGCCCTAAAGAGGCGATCGGCCTGGTGACGTCCGGTTCGACCTTGGCACGCCGTCTGTTGTCGCACCCGTTCCCGGTGATTGTGGCGTGCCCTGGGCATGCGGTGGCCAAGGGTGCGTTCCTGCTGTTGTCAGCAGACTATCGGATTGGCGTGGAAGGCCCGTTCAGCATTGGCCTGAATGAAGTGGCGATCGGCATGACCATGCACCACGCCGGTATCGAGCTGGCGCGGGATCGTCTGCGTAAGTCGGCGTTCCATCGTTCGGTGATCAATGCCGAGATGTTTGACCCACAGGGCGCGTTGCAAGCCGGTTTCCTCGACAAGGTGGTGGCACCGGAAGAATTGCATGCGGCAGCCCTGGAAGCGGCGCGTCAGTTGAAGAAATTGAACATGAACGCTCACAAACACACCAAGTTGAAGGTGCGCAAAGCGCTGCTGGAAGCCCTGGACGATGCAATCATCCAGGACCAGGGGCATATCCTGAGCTAAGTCCTACCCTTGATACGCCAGAGCCCGACCTTGAGTCGGGCTTTTTCTTACAAACTAATCCGAATCCTATTGAGCCGCTCTAGCCTGCCCGTGTCGGTAGATGCTGAAACATGCTCTTAAACATCGCTTATCTCCTACCTCTACAGGGTTAATTGCCGAATACAGTGCACATCCGTACACTGCGCCACCTTTTGTCCGGATAGGCTGTGTCGATGCTTTTTCTGCTGCGTATGTTGTTGATGGGCCTGCACTTTATGCTCGCCGGTGTGCTGGGCGTGTTGGTCGGTCTGTGTCGACCGTTCAACCCGGACAACAGTCGCCTGTGTGCTCGCCTCTACGCGCTGCCGGCCATGTGGATTCTGGGGCTGAACGTAAAGGCCGATGTGGACTCGCTGCGCCACAAGCCCGGCACCTGCGTGGTTATCGCCAACCATCAGTCCAACTATGACCTGTTTGTGTTCGGTAACGTGGTGCCTTACCGCACCGTGTGTATCGCCAAGAAAAGCCTGAAATGGGTGCCGCTGTTCGGTCAGTTGTTCTGGCTGGCGGGTAACGTGCTGATCGACCGGGGCAATGCGTACAAGGCTCGCCGTGCGATGCTCACCACCACTCACACGTTGCAACATGAGGACACGTCGATCTGGGTGTTCCCGGAGGGCACGCGCAATTTGGGCAAGGGGTTGCTGCCGTTCAAGAAAGGCGCGTTCCATATGGCGATTGCGGCCGGTGTGCCGATCGTGCAGGTGTGTGTCAGCAATTACGTGACACATATGCAGCTCAATCGCTGGAACAGTGGGGATGTGCTCATACGGTCGTTGCCGCCGATTCCTACCATTGGGATGACTCCGGATGACATCCCCGCGTTGATGCAGGCGTGTCATGCGCAGATGGAGGCGTGCATAGAGGAGATGGATCGCGAATTGGCACCGGGCCCTCTTTAACGCTTTGGAGCGGTTCGCCCCCCAGCACGAGCAAGCTCGTTCACCACAAAAAAGCTTGCCGCAACGGTAGCTACAACGGAACGCCATTCAGGCTAAGCTGCCCAACACCTGTCCTCCCAATAAGAAGCGATCAGCACCATGGGTAGAGTTGTTGCGGCCGCTGTCTACAGTGCCGGTAAGAAAGTCACGGATATCACCCTCGATGAAGGGGCGGCCTGGGCCGCCAAACCCAACCACTTTGTATGGATCGGTCTGGAAGAGCCTGACGCTCAGGAGCTCTCCAACCTGCAACGCCAGTTCAACCTGCATGAATTGGCCATCGAAGACGCCCTGGAAAAACACAGCCGCCCGAAGCTGGAAACCTTCGGCGATGCGCTGTTTATCGTCACCTACTCACCGGTGCGCGAAAACGGCAAGCTGGAGTTTATCGAGACCCATATCTTTGCCGGCAACGGCTATATCATCACCGCACGCAACGGGCACTCGGCGTCCTACGGTTTTGTGCGCCAGCGTTGTGAGGCACGGCCTCTGTTGCTGGAGCATGGGGAAGATTTCGTACTCTATGCGCTGCTGGATTTCGTCACCGAGAACTACCAACCGGTGAGCGAGGCGATCCATGCCGAGATCGATGAGCTGGAGCGCAATGTGCTGTGCAGTTCGCTGAGCGAGCGGGATATCCAGAAGATTCACGGCCTGCGTCGCGATGTGTTGCGGCTCAAGCGCTATGTGGCGCCGATGGTGGAGATCAGCCAGGAGCTGCAGAAACTCAACTTCCCGTTCATCGACAAAAACATGCGCCCGTATTTCCGTGATGTGCAGATCCACGTGACACGGCAGATGGAAGATCTCACCACCCTGCGCGATATCGCCAGCCAGACCATCGAGATCGGTGTACTGCTGGAGGCGTCGCGCCAGAGTGTGGTGCAGCGCAAGTTTGCTGCATGGGCGGCGATTCTCGCGTTCCCCACCGCGGTGGCAGGGATCTACGGGATGAACTTCCAGAACATGCCCGAGCTGCAATGGCACTACGGCTATTTTGCGGTGCTCGGGTTTATCGCGGTGGGTTGCACCAGCCTGTGGGCCAGTTTCAAGCGTTCGGGCTGGCTTTAAACCTGGGCCTCGGGCTTGTGCGCCACGAAACGCATCATCCATTCCGCCACGGTTGCGCCGTGGTGGTCGCGCTCCAGGCTGGCCACGCCGTTCGTGTAGACCTTTTCGCCCAATGTGGTCTGCAGAATCTCCAGCAACTCGCGGGAATAGTCGTGGACAAACTCCGGGTGACCTTGGAAGCACAGGACCTGGTCGCCGATGTGGTACGCGGCAAACGGGCAAAAGGCGCTGGAGGCGATGACCGTGGCATTGTCCGGCAGCGTGGTGACTTGGTCCTGGTGGCTGATCAGTAGCGTCAGCTCCTCCACTTCAGGGCTCATCCACGGTGTCTTGGCATCCAGCTTGTAGTCGTGAATGCCCATGCCCCAGCCCTGGCCGGCGCGTTCAGTCTTGCCGCCGAGCAACAGTGCCAGCAGTTGGTGGCCGAAGCAGATCCCGAGCAGCTTGTCGCCGCGCTCGTAACGTTCGAGCAGGTAGGTCTTGAGGGTCTGGATCCATGGGTCGGTGCCAAAGGAATCGGCCTTGCTGCCGGTCACCAGGTAGGCATCGAACACTTCATCGTCCGACGGGTATTCGCCGTTCACCACGTTGTACACGACAAACTCAGCGGGTATGGGCTGCTTGGAGAACAGGCGCTTGAACATCTGCCCGTACCCTTGGTATTGATCGATCAAGCCTGGACGCAGGATATCGGTTTCCAGGATACAGACGCGTAGCGACATAAAAAATACCTGACACGGTGATGGGAATATTGCACACCCCAGAGCCTGCCTTGAAATGCCCCTTCAAGGCAAGCCCCTCTTAGTCACCGGAACACGTCACCTTGCGCGGCTTTCTCCAGCAACAACGCGGGCGGCATGAAGCGTTCGCCATATTGCTCGCCCAGGTAGCGGGCGCGGGCTATGAAGTCGTTCAGCCCATATTGGTTGATAAACTGCAACGCGCCACCGCTCCAGGCCGCGAAGCCAATGCCGAAGATCGACCCCACGTTGGCGTCCGCCGTGGACATCAACACCCCCTCCTCCACACACCGTACGGTCTCGATGGCTTGGATAAACAGCAGGCGGTCGCGCACATCCTGTGGCGAGATACGTTGGTCGGGCCGTTCAAAGCGGCTTTTCAGCTCCGGCCACAGGTACTTGTGCCCGCCGCTGGGATAGTCATAGAAGCCGCCGCCCGCCGCCTTGCCCATGCGCTGGTATTCGTTGACCAGCAGATCGATCACCGCTGTCGCCGGATGTGTCGGCACGGCCTTGCCTTCCGCCTGCAGATCCTTCGCCGCCTGCTGCCGGATATGGCTCATCAGGCTGAGGGAAACTTCATCCGACACCGCTAACGGCCCTACCGGCATGCCGGCTTTGCGCGCTTCAGTCTCGATCATCGGCGCCGCTACGCCTTCGCCGAGCATGGCGATACCTTCGTTGGTGAAGGTGCCGAACACCCGCGAGGTGAAGAAGCCACGGCTGTCGTTGACCACGATCGGGGTTTTCTTGATTTGCAGTACGAAATCGAAACCACGGGCCAGGGTTTCGTCGCTGGTGCGCGCACCCTTGATGATTTCCACCAGGGGCATCTTGTCCACCGGGCTGAAGAAGTGCAGGCCGATGAACCGGGTTTGATCCGGCACTGCCGTGGCCAGGCCGCTGATGGGCAAGGTGGAGGTGTTGGAGGCGATCACGGCGTCGGCACCGACCACACTTTGCGCGGCGGCTGAGACTTTGGCCTTGAGTTCGCGGTCTTCGAACACCGCTTCGATAATCAGGTCGCAACCGGCCAGGTCTTCATCGGTGGCCGTAGGATGAATCCGCGCCAAGAAGGTTTCCCGCTGTTCGGCGGTCAGTTGCCCACGGCTGACTTTCTTGTCCAGCAGCGCCGCCGAATGCGCCTTGCCCTTCTCGGCGGCCGCCAGGTTGATGTCCTTGAGCACCACCTCGATGCCTGCGCTGGCACTGACGTAGGCGATGCCTGCGCCCATCATCCCTGCGCCGAGCACGCCGACTTTGCGCGTGACGTACGGCGCAAAACCTTGCGGCCGGGAGCTACCCGCGTTGATCTCATTGAGCTGGAACCAGAACGTGCCGATCATGTTCTTCGCCACCTGCCCCGTCACCAGTTCGGTGAAATAGCGGGTTTCAATCAGGTGCGCAGTATCAAAATCCACTTGGGCACCTTCGACGGCGGCACAGAGGATCTTCTCGGGCGCGGGGAAACAGCCCTGGGTCTTACTGCGCAGAATCGACGGCGCAATCGCCAGCATCTGCGCCACTTTGGGGCTCGACGGTGTACCGCCTGGGATCTGGTAGCCCTTATTGTCCCACGGTTGCTTGGCGTCCGGATTGGCCAGGATCCAGGCGCGGGACTTGGCCAGCAGCTCGTCGCGATCCGCCGCCAGCTCATTTACCAGGCCGGCTTGCAGCGCCTGCTGCGGCCGCACTTTCTTGCCTTCGAGCAAATACGGCAAAGCCTTTTCCAACCCAAGCATGCGCACCATACGCACCACCCCGCCGCCGCCCGGCAGCAAGCCCAGGGTGACTTCCGGCAGGCCAAGCTGCACCGATTTGTCGTCCAGCGCCACGCGGTAATGACACGCCAGGCAAATCTCCCAGCCGCCCCCCAGCGCCGCGCCATTGATGGCGGCCACCACGGGTTTACCGAGGGTTTCCAGGCGGCGCAGTTGCGCTTTCAGTTCCCGTACGCTGTCGTAGAAATCCTTGGCGTGGGCCTTGTCGACCTTGATCAGTTCATTCAGGTCGCCACCGGCAAAAAATGTCTTCTTGGCCGAGGTGATTACCACGCCGGCAAGGTCATCTTTTTGCGCTTCCAGACGCTCGACCATCGCCGCCATGGCCTCGCGGTACGCGCCGTTCATGGTGTTGGCGCTTTGGCCGGGCATGTCGAGGGTCAGCACCACGATGCCGTCCTGGCCTTTTTCGTAACGAATAGCTTGGGTCATGACAAATTCCTTGGGCTCAGAGGCGTTCGATAATGGTGGCGATGCCCATGCCACCGCCGACACACAAGGTGGCCAGGCCGTAGCGCTGCTGGCGCACTTCCAGTTCGTCGAGCAAGGTGCCGAGAATCGCGCAACCGGTGGCGCCCAGTGGGTGGCCCATGGCGATGGAGCCGCCATTCACGTTGACCCGCGCCGCGTCGATGCCCATGTCCTTGATGAACTTGAGCACCACCGAGGCAAAGGCTTCATTGACCTCAAACAAGTCGATGTCTTCGATTCGCAAGCCAGCCTTGGCCAGGGCCTTGCGCGTGGCGGGCGCAGGGCCGGTGAGCATGATGGTCGGGTCGGTACTGGTGACCGCCGTGGCGACGATACGCGCGCGGGGTTGCAGGCCCAGCTCGCGCCCCTTGGCCTCGGAGCCGATCAACATCAACGCGGCACCATCGACGATACCGGAGCTGTTGCCCGGTGTGTGCACATGGTGGATGCGCTCCACATGGCTGTAGACCCTCAACGCGGTTGCATCGAAGCCCATCTGCCCCATCATTTCGAAGCTGGGCTTGAGCTTGCCCAGGCCTTCCAGGGTGGAGTCGCCGCGGATGAATTCGTCATGGTCCAGCAGCACAATACCGTTCTGGTCCTGCACCGCGATCAGCGACTTGTTGAAGGAACCGTCCGCACGGGCCCTGGCCGCTTTCTGCTGCGAATGCAGGGCAAAGGCGTCGACGTCGTCGCGGGTGAACCCTTCCAGGGTGGCGATCAGGTCCGCGCCGATGCCCTGTGGGGTGAAATGGCTGTGCATATTGGTCTGCGGGTCGAGTACCCAAGCGCCACCGTCGCTGCCCATGGGCACGCGGGACATGGACTCGACCCCACCGACCACCACCAGGTCTTCGAAGCCGGAGCGCACCTTCATCGCGCCCACGTTGACGGCTTCCAGGCCCGAGGCGCAGAAGCGGTTGACCTGCACGCCGGCGACGCTGATGTCCCAGTCCGCCACCAGGGCGGCGGTCTTGGCGATGTCGGCGCCCTGGTCGCCGATCGGGGTCACGCAGCCGAGCACGATGTCGTCCACTTGGTGGGTGTCGAGGTCACTGCGCCGGGCCAATGCCGTGAGCAGGCCGGCCACCAGGTTCACCGGTTTGACACTGTGCAAGGCACCGTCGGCCTTGCCTTTGCCACGGGGCGTGCGTATCGCATCAAAGATCAAAGCTTGGGTCATGACGTCCTCGAACCGCTGTGCATGTGTGCCTCTACCTTAGGCCCGATTGACACGGTTTCAATGACGGATGCGCTCATTGCTTTTGACCCCCTCGCTCGGACGAACGGTAGTCTCCTAAGCGAATTGCCGGGTTAATCGTTTTAGCTGTCTAGCCAAGGCATTGGCGCCAAGATGGCGATATGCCTCATGCCTTTTTAAGCAGAAATGCTTATTAGCTGATATGAAATGAGTCTAAGCCACGAAGAACGAGGGCTCTAAGGTTGAATCAGTAGGAGGCTGCTGCCGGGTTTTGCTGGAGCGGCTGTAAGAAAAGCGACACGTCATCTCGCCATACTGAAAGACACCGGCATGCATTTGACGCTCAGGAATAACAACAAAAGGCAGTCAGCCATGTTTAAACATTCGAAAGTACGTCAGGCGGGACTTATTCTGTTCGCCACCACACTGATTCTGATTTTGCCCAACCTGACCAAGGTCATTGGGTGACCCCTCAACGCCTACATTCAGTGCCTTCACAGCACCGGGTTTGCAGCTTTTGGCAGCACCTGCCGGGACATTGCGCATAGCGGTCCTGCAGGGGCTGCCTTTTTGCGCGCCGATTTCCGGTATCGTGAGCGTCATCGCCACTTCACACCGGGCCTCCCTCTTGAAATCGATCTTCGCCCTCCTCGCCTTGCTGATCGCTCTTCCCGCTTCGGCAGCACAATTGACTCTCGAACTCGACCACACCAGCAAGACGTGGCAGACCGATGACCTGCTCACGCATCCCCAGGTGCAAACGGTGCAAATCGTCGATGACGTTTCCTACAAGCGCACTATGAGCTATCGCGCAGTGCCTTTGGCGTCGCTGCTGCCGGGGTTGAAACCTGAGAGCCACCTGCAAGCCATTGCCTTGGATGGGTTCGCCGCCGAACTCACGGCCGCGCCACTGCTGGAAACCCACGGCGCACGCGCCTGGCTGGCGGTGGAAGATCCTGCGCAACCCTGGCCGGCATTGGCGGAAGGCAAACCGAGTGCGGGACCGTTCTACCTGGTATGGACCGATCCGCAAGCCGGACACATCAGCCCTGAGCAGTGGCCGTTCCAGATCTCCAGGATCAAGCAATTGAAGACCGTGGCGGAGCGCTTTCCGGCGTTATTGCCTGACCCGAAACTGGCGGCCAACGACCCGATCAATCAGGGTTTTGCAGTGTTCCAAAAGAACTGCCTGGCCTGTCATCGGCTCAATGGTGCCGGTGATGCGCAGGTGGGGCCGGATTTGAATATTCCGTATAACCCCACCGAGTATTTCGGCGCCGATTTCCTCAAGCGCTACATCCGTGACCCGCAGAGTTTGCGGCACTGGCCGCAGGCGAAGATGCCGGCGTTTGCGGCCAGTGTGTTGCCGGACAGTGAGCTGGATTTGTTGGTGGGGTATTTGAAACACATGGCAGGGCGTAAGCAGCCATAAGCTTGGCGCATTCCCTCTGTGGGAGCGGGCTTGCTTGCGAAAGCGGTGTGTCAGTCAATAAATGTGTGGCTGACCCACCGTATTCGCGAGCAAGCCCGCTCCCACTGAGGGGGGAACGCTCCGCTCTGGAGATCATTGCTGTTGGACGGCGATCACCGGGGTCGGCGCCACAAACACCTTGGCATGCATCTGCTCATGCCCACCGCCACGGCGCATGCCGCGTACCGGGCAGGCATCGAGGTAATCCAACCCCACCGCCAGTTTCAAATGCCGCTCCGGCCGTGACAGCTGGTTGGTCACATCAAAGCTGTACCAGGCGTCATCCAGCCAGGCTTCGGCCCAGGCGTGACTGGCCAGGTGCGTGCTGTCCTCACTGTACAAATACCCCGACACATACCGCGCAGGGATCCCCAGGCTGCGCGCGCACGCCAGGAATGCATGGGTGTGATCCTGGCACACCCCCGCACGACCCGCGAAGGCCTGGGCGGCACAGGTGTCGACTTCGGTGGCGCCGGGTGTGTAGACCATCGCCTGGTTGAGCGCATGCATCAGGTCGATCAACGCGGTGCGGTCACGACGTTGATGGCACTGCTGGTCGGCAAAACCGCGCAAGGCTTCGTCAGGTTCAGTCAGGCGGGTGCAACGCAGAAACGGGAACGCCGATTGGCTCTCATGTTCGGCCTCGCGCAATTCGTCGATGTCCACCTGGCCACGGGCGCCGATGATGATGGCGTCGTGGGGCTCATCCAAGGTCAGCACATGCAGGATGTTGCCGAACGGATCCACCTGGGCACGCACCGGGCGCGGCAGGTCGAGCTGCCAGCTGAGTACGCGCTGGCGCTCGCTGTCGTGGGGCGTAAGGCGCAAGTACTGGATGCTGGCACGCACCTGGTCTTCGTAGTGGTAGGTGGTTTCGTGGCTGATGGAGAGTCTCATGCCGCCTCCAGGTAGGAACTGTAGATGGCGTCGCCCAATTGGCGGACCAGGGGAATAAAGTCGGTCAGCCAGGCGTGCAGGCCTTCCTCGAGGATTTCATCGATGGCGGTGAAGCGCAGGCGCGCGTCCATCTCGGCGGCCAGGCGCTGGGCCGGCCGGCCGTTGAGGCCGGGCAGGCTGGCCAGGATCTGGTCGATCTCTTCACTGCAGGCGCGCAGCGAGCGCGGCACATCGGCGCGCAACAGCAACAACTCGGCGACTTGCCGCGCGCCGGGCGCATCGCGGTAGATCTCGGTGTAGGCCTCGAACGACGACAACGCGCGCAACAAGGCGCTCCACTGATAGTAGGCGTGCGCTGTGTCATCGGTGACGGCGTCGGCACGGTCGCCGGCCATTTCATAGCGGGCGTCCAGCAGGCGCAGCGTGTTGTCGGCACGCTCGATGAAAGTGCCCAGGCGGATGAAGCGAAATGCATCGTTACGCATGATGGTGCCGTAGGTGGCACCGCGGAACAGATGAGAACGCTCTTTTACCCACTCACAGAACCGGCTCATGCCATAGCGGCTCAAGCCCTGCTGGGCGATATCGCGAATATCCAGCCAGGTGGCGTTGATGTTTTCCCACATGTCGGCGGTAATTCGCCCACGCACCGCATGGGCGCTGGCCCGCGCGGCGCCAAGGCAGCTGTAGATGCTGGCCGGGTTAGCAGCATCCAGCGCAAAGAAGTGCAACAGGCGTTCGGCGTGCAGCTCACCGTGACGTTCGTGGTAATCCTCCAGGGTGCCGGTGATCAACAGCGGCATGGCCAGTTCGTGCAGGCCATCGCCACGCCCGTCCTGGGGCATCAGCGACAGCGAATAGCTGACATCGAGCATGCGTGCGAGGTTTTCCGCACGCTCCAGGTAGCGCGACATCCAGTACAGATCCGAGGCAGTTCTACTCAACATGGCATCAGTCCTCGACCACCCAGGTGTCTTTGGTGCCGCCGCCCTGGGACGAGTTGACCACCAACGAGCCTTCGCGCAGTGCCACTCGGGTCAAGCCGCCAGGGACGACACGGGTTTCCTTGCCGGACAACACAAACGGGCGCAGGTCGATATGACGCGGCGCGATGCCGTTTTCGACAAAGGTCGGGCACGTGGATAAACACAGGGTCGGCTGGGCGATATAGGCGTGGGGCTTGGCCTTGATACGGGCGCGGAAGGCTTCGATTTCCGCAACGGTGGACGCTGGGCCCACCAGCATGCCGTAGCCGCCGGAGCCTTGGGTTTCCTTTACCACCAGGTCGGGCAGGTTGGCCAGCACGTGGGACAGTTCGTCGGGCTTACGGCACTGGAACGTCGGAACGTTCTTCAGGATGGGTTCTTCATCCAGGTAAAAACGGATCATCTCGGTGACGAAAGGGTATACCGACTTGTCATCCGCCACGCCGGTGCCAATTGCATTGGCCAGCACCACATTACTCGAGCGATAGGCCGCAAGCAGGCCCGGCACACCAAGCATGGACGCCGGATTGAAAGCCAATGGGTCGAGGAACGCGTCATCGAGACGGCGGTAGATCACGTCCACGGCCTTGGGCCCGTCGGTAGTGCGCATGAAGACACGGTCATCGCGCACGAACAGATCGGCGCCCTCCACCAGTTCCACGCCCATTTCTCGCGCGAGAAAGGCATGTTCGAAGAACGCGCTGTTGAAACGGCCCGGCGTCAGCACGACCACGCTGGGATTATCCAGAGGGCTGGAGCTTTTCAGGGTGTCCAGCAACAGATTGGGGTAGTGGTCGATGGGCGCGATGCGCTGGGCGGCGAACAGTTCGGGGAACAGGCGCATCATCATCTTACGGTCTTCGAGCATGTAGCTCACGCCGCTCGGTGTGCGCAGGTTGTCCTCGAGCACGTAATAGGTGCCGTCACCATCGCGTACGAGGTCGACGCCGGAGATGTGGGAATAAAGGTCACGATGCAGGTCCAAGCCCTGCATCGCCAACTGGTATTGCTCGTTGGCCAGCACCTGTTCGGCGGGAATGATTCCGGCCTTGATGATGCGCTGTTCGTGGTACAGATCGGCGAGAAACATGTTCAGCGCCTTGACCCGCTGGATACAGCCGCGCTCGACAATCCGCCATTCGCTGGCCGGAATACTGCGCGGGATGGTATCGAAAGGAATCAACCGCTCGGTGCCCTGCTCGTCGCCATAAAGCGTGAAGGTGATCCCGGCGCGGTGAAACAGCAAATCGGCCTCGCGTCGGCGCTGGGCCAACAGATCATCAGGGGTGTCGGCCAACCAGCGCGCGAACTCGCGGTAATGAGGCCGGACCTGGCCTGCCCCATCGTACATTTCATCGTAATAAGTGCGGATCATGCCGAACTCCTTGTCACCCGGGCGAAAGAACCATCGCAAGGCCCGTGCCAGCGGCATAAACACTTGAAAATCAGTGAGTTGAATTACAACCAGAATCCAGTCGCACCGTCCTGGTGCGCAGAATGCCCGGTGCACCGCCCGACGCTTCATCGCAATGCGGGCTTTGACTATCAACAGCATAGTCAGAGTTGATTTCACTGCCTGGCCAAGTCTGCGGATAATGGTCCCATCTGCTGAACAGGACACGTCCTAGCGCTTCAGCGAACCGCTCTTCCCTTTAAGCCACCCTCTTGGGTGGTTTTTTTTTGCGCCCTGCAACGTGTAGCAGTGAGGGCGATGTTGAGCATGCTGCACAAACAAAATCGGCCGACCCAAAAGGTCAGCCGACACGCTGTGCTGCTCATAAACTGCTGCTACATGGGTAACCCACGCACCTCCTGCTTCACGCCCCATCCCTCGATGATCCCGCCCAGCGGCTCGACCACCGCCCCGAAGTCCTGCTCGAAGTCTCCTATGCCATCGTAGGTGGCCGACATGATTTTACTCAGCTCCAGGTACCAGGCGCCGTCGTCGCGCGCACTGACCTGGGCATTCAGGGATTCCCCACGAAACTCACCCGCAGCCCTGCGCGCACGTTCCTCATCCGGGAAAATGGCGTAGAACTCGATGGGGTGAAAACGCGAGAAGTCGAAGCCGCCTTCTTTCATGCGGCGCAGGACGTTGGTGCTGATGTCTTCTTGATAGGCTGTGCTCATGAAAAGTGCTCCTCGAATTGATGGATAGACTTTCCGTGCTTCCCGAAGCCCACGCCTTACTGGCGTGGGAACTACGGCAATAACTTCACCGCTGGAAAACAAGCATGTAGCTGACAAGACCAGAACCTAGCGATTCATTCGCTGATCTCCCTTGCAGAGTAGCGCGAAGCTTTCGCCTCCACCAGAGGGGTTTTAAGGGTGTACAGGGAATGTTCAGGCGGCGGGAGAGATGTCGAGGATCTGGATACCGTTCTGGTCTTTGAGGATCTTGAGCGTAGGTTCGGGCTGGCGGCCTTCGAAGTCGTTGAGATCGAGTTCGGCGGCAACGGGCACCAACTTGTTGCGAATCATGTGTGCCGCATCTTCGAGGCTGGGCTTCTGGTCGCAGGTGAACTGCTCGACGGACTTCACGCCGTGATCATCAACGAAGGTAATCTGCCACTTTTGCATCGGTGCCTCCTCGATAAAACCCGTGTGTGGGCTTACTTCTATCTGGACCTTGGGGGCTCGGCAAACGTTCCACCCAAGGTAGGAGACACCTGATCAACTGCGCTTACTTTTCAGCGCGTTCTTTCAAGGCTTTCAAGGTGTTGTACGGTGCGTCCACCACGAACTTGTTGGCCAGCCACGATGGCACGCTGCCGCCTGGCTCGGTGTGCACCTGGTAGGTGACTTCGGTTTGGTTGTCGCCTTTGGGCACCAGCTTCCAGAAGCCGTCGACCTGGGCGACACGTACGTAGCCTTTTTCTTCAGGCTTGTAGGTCGGCACACCTTCCAGCTTACGCGTCAGCGTGCCGTCGGCCGCCTTGGTCGTGGTGATATGCAGGTAGGAATCACGGTCCGTCACGGGAAACGGGGCTTTGAATTGGGTGTAGGTCCAACTCTCGTCGCCTTTCTTATCGACCAGCTTCTGGGACTTGCACTCGTGGATCCAGGCACAGGCACCGGCTACGTCGTCCTGGAGGGCGACGATTTTTGCCACAGGCGCCTTGATCACCGTTACACCGCGATACGCCTTGTATTTGGAGCCGGCAATTTCGCTCAGGGACACCTTGATACCGTCTTCGTCCTTGGCGACTTGCCAATCCTCAGCCTGGGCAGTGGCAGCAAACAACACCGTAAAACCGCACAACACAGCCATTCGTTTCAGCGAACCCATTGTTGTATTCCTTATTGTTGAAGTTCCGATAGTAAAGCCCATCAAGCCGCCGTCATTTGCTCCCACCAGCCGATCAAACGGATCGCATCGGCCTGGTCGGTGCCGCAGACCTCGATATTCGCCTTGAAATCACTGCATACCGCCGGTCGCTCCGGCTGGCCGAACAGCAGGCACAGTTGTTCGACCGACAGGTGCAGGCAGCGTTCGCCTGCCGGTTTGCCCTGTGGCATTCCGGGTAATGGCGAACTGATGGAGGGGGCGATGCAGCACGCGCCACAGCCTTCACGGCAATTCATGACCAGCAGGTCCTCGACGACTCAATGTGGATGGCCGGGCTAGGGTACGCCCTAAAACAGCCGTTTTAAAATGGCCTAACAGTGGTTTTTCGCAGAAAACAAAAGTGACTGATCAGTCTCCGACACATGGTCGGCGGTCGACGTCACCTTTGTGGGAAAAGTTTACTGCTTGAACTCGAAATCCAGCGCTGCACCTTCCACATCGCGCCGCTCTTCGTTGCGCAATTGCAGCCTCATCTCATTGCTGAGCAGGCGGCCGTTGATCTGGAATGCACTGTTGTCCGTAGGTTTCTCGCCAAACATTGGCGGCAGCAGGGGCACGCTTTTCGGCTTGGGCATAGTGCCAATGGGTTGCAAGTGCCTGACCATGTCAGAAGGCAGCGACAGGTCCAACTGTGCCGGTGGCAATTGTGTCTGCGCCACTTCGCGGGACGCCTTGGCCTTGGTGGCCGCCCGCCTTTTGGCGGCGGCGGTGGGTTTCTTCACCACTGGCGCTTTTTTTACGGGGGTCGGTTTTTTCGCCGGGGGCTTCTGCTCGGTACTGGCGGCGGGCTTGGTTTCGCTCACAGGGGCCGCCGCCAGCGCAGTGCCGACGTTGCACAGGCTTATCAGGCCAATCACGAAAACCGCACGAAAAATCGAAGTCATATTGCCTACAGCATTAACGGCAGAGGGCCATATGCTCGCTTGTTGTGCGCGGCATGACAAGCGCGGTGATTAGCTTGCTATAGGATTTGTCCCCTTTCCGTGCGTCACAGTCCGGCTGCGGTTTCCTGGCATAACTGGCTTGCCAGCATCCCCAAGGTCATCAGCGCCCGCTCTGCCTCGCGGTTCCACGGCGTACCGCAGTTGAGGCGAATGCAGTGGTTGAACTGCTCGGTGTTACTGAAGATCAGCCCCGGTGCAATGCTGATGCCCTGTTGCAGTGCGCGTACGTGCAGTTCCTGAGTGTTGACCCGTCCGGGCAAACTGACCCACAGGATGAAACCGCCGGTCGGACGTGTCATCTGTGTGCCTTCCGGGAAATATTGCTGCACCGCCAGTTGGAAGGCGCTGAGGTTCTTGCGGTACTCCTGGCGGATGTAACGCAGGTGGCGATCGTAGCCGCCGTTTTCCAGGTACGCGGCGACGCCCATCTGGGTCACGCTGCAGGCGGAGTGGGTGCTGAACATCTGCAAGCGCTGGATTTCCTGCTGGTACTTGCCGGCGATCATCCAACCGATGCGCACGCCGGGGGACAGCGTCTTGGAAAAGCTGGAGCAATAGATCACTCGATCCAGGCGGTCATAGGCCTTCAGGGCCTTGGTGCGGCCCAATTCGAACATCAGCTCGCCGTAGATATCGTCCTCGACAATCTGGATATCGAAGTCCGACGCCAGGCGCAGCAACTGTTTCTGCCGTTCTTCGGGCATGGTGCCGCCCAACGGGTTGCTCAGCCGCGCGGTCAACACCAGCGCCTTGATCGACCATTGGTTGGCCGCCAATTGCAGCGCCTCCAAGCTCATGCCGGTGGACGGGTCGCTGGGGATCTCGATGACTTTGAGGCCGAGCAGGTCGGCCAGTTGCAGCAAGCCGTAATAGGTCGGTGACTCTGCGGCAATCAGGTCGCCAGGCCGCGTCAACACCCGCAGCGACATCTGCAGGGCATCAACGCAACCGTGGGTGATCACCACTTCGGAAGGGTCCACCACCACACCGGCATCGCGCATGCGGATCGCCACCTGGCGGCGCAGCGGCTCGAAACCGGGGCTGAACATGTAACTGAATGCCCGTGGGCTCTGGAAGCGCGTGACCTTGGCCAACTGTTGGTGCAGCGCGCGTACCGGCAGGTAATCCACACTCGGCACGGCGGCGCCCAACGGGAACACACCTTCGCGGCGCGACTCACCCAGTACCTGCTGGATGATGCTGCTGCGGGTGACCAGACCCGGGCGTTCGACACGCGCGATGTCCGGCGTCGGCGCGGTGAGTGCGGGTGTCTGGTGCACGTAATAGCCGGACTGCGGCCGAGCGCGGATCAGCCCCTGGTCTTCCAGGTTAGCGTAGGCCTGCAACACCGTGGCGTGACTCACGTTCAACTGCGAGCTCATCTTGCGCACCGAAGGCACGCGCTCGCCCGGTTGATAGACACCGCGCCGGATATCCTCAGCCAGCTGCTGGGCGATACGTTGGTAAAGCAACAGATTGGTCATGACGCAGCACTCGATTTCACGGGTATTTTATTTTTGTGTGAAACATACCGGCACAGTTTAGAAGTGTACGGGGACAGTTGCCACAATAGTCGAGCGCGGGCAGGAGTGACAGTAAAAACTGTAAGGGTGGCGTACAGAGTTGTGGGGCTACTTCGAAAGAACGTGGGAGCGGGCTTGCTCGCGAAAACCGTTTGTCAGCCACTGAAATATCGACTGATATACCGCTTTCGCGAGCAAGCCCGCCCCCACATGGTGATCTATGCCAAGCGCCTAACGCGCGGCGCCGAGCTGGCCTTTCTCGTCAGAGAACACGATTTCCACCCGACGGTTCTGCGCCCTGCCCCGCTCGGAGGCGTTGGCTTCGACGGGATACTGGTCGCCATAGCCTTCGACCTGGATGCGTTTTTCGTCGATCCCCAGGTCTACCAGCACATCCGCCACTGACTGCGCGCGGTCGCGGGACAGTTTGAGGTTTTCCCGCTCACCGCCGGTATTGTCGGCGTGACCCTCGATGCGCACCACGCGCTTGGGGTTGAGTTGCAGGAACTGTACGATTTTCAACACCGTGCGGTTGGCCGAGTTTTTCAGCTCTGCTTCACCGGTATCGAACAGCACATCGCCCAGCGTCATCACCAGGCCGCGATCAGTCTGGGTAGTGGCCAAACTGGCGATCTGCTCTTCAAGCCATTTGCCCTGTTGCTGCACACTGATCAGCTTGTTTTCCCGCAGGGCCAATTGCAGGCGCTGGCGCTCCAGTTCGAGCTTGGCGCCACGCTCCTGGTTGAGCGCCTGTTCGGTGTGCTCGCGGGCGATGGCGCTGTAGCGCTGGCTCAGGTAGGCGTAATGCACCACGTCGGCGCCGCTGCCCCAGTAGCTGGACAAGCGGTCGGCGCGGGCCAGGGACTCACCGGCGCGGATCACGTCCTTGGGCGCAAAGCGCAGCACGTTGGCGTCTTCCTTGACCTTCTGGAAGTCGTTACCCGCCTGTTGCAAGGCCTGCTCGCTGTCGGGGTGGCTGGCGCAACCGCCCAACACGGCGGTGCCCAGGAGCACCGCACAGCTCAACCCGCGGATCATCCGGCTCATTGGGCTTCTCCCAACTGCAGTTGTTTGCGCAGGCGGGTGATACGGGTGTTGAGTACGTCCAATTGTTCCTGGCTCTTGCGGGTCAGCACTTGGGCCTCGGCCAGGCGAGCATCCAGCTCAGCTTGTTCGAGACGCATGCGCGCGTTTTTGTAGGATTGGTCGGCCATGCTCGACTTGGCCCGGGCGAACTTGGCTTCGGCCAGTTTCAATTCAGGCGATTCATCCGCGTTGGCACCCACGGCACTGGCTTGCTCCAAGGCTTGCTGGGTGAGGCGCATTTGTTCATTCGGCGCAGGATCGGCTGCACATCCCGCCAGAGCGACAACGGCGAGGGCCGCGAAAAGAGGTCGAAAAGTCACTGAAAATCCCTACTTTGTTGGGGTGCCGACGGGTTGCTGCAATTGCGCTTTCCAGCGTTCCAGATTGCTCTGCAACGCAGCTTGCGCCACACCGGACGCGGGCAATTCTGTCATCTTTTTGGCCAGCTGTCCGCGCAGCCACGGATCATTGCAGGCCGAGTTATGGGAAATCGCCAGGTACAGGCCCGGCTGGTCGATGGGTATATCCCGGGCAACCAGGTCGTTGCTCATGCCCAAGGTCTGCGCGATGGCCATACCGGAATAACGTCCGGCCAGCACGTAGTCCACCTCACCCAGCAGCAGTTTCTGGAATGCCGGCGTCAGCGACGGCAGGCGTTCCAGGCTCAGTTGCTCACTGGCGAAGGTTTCGAAGGCCGCGCTCAACCGCGCGCGCTCTGACACCGCGCCTGTGTGCCCGTGCAGGTCGGCGGCGGTGGCATAGTCCAGCGCCGAATCCTTGCGCGTCCACACCAGGTAGTCGAGTTGCACCAGCGCCGGGTGGATGTAGTCGAGCGTTTCCAGCTCACCCAGGTTCAGCGGCGCGTCGGCGAGGATGTCCATGCGCCCGCTGCGCACTTCCTCCAGGGCCAGGGAGCGTTTGCCACCGTAGAGCAGGTCGATTTTCAACCCGAGGTCCTTGCCCACTTGTTGCAATACATCGGCGGTGGCGCCGATCAGGTGCGTAGGGTCTTGCGGGTCGCGCCAGAGCAACGGCGGTGCATCCGGGCTGCCGGTGATCACCAGGCGATCGCATTTGCCGGCGGCCAACGACAGCGCAGGCAGTAATGTGAGGCCCATCAGTACAGCCCAGGGGCGCAATTCCATGGCGGGTGTCTCCAAGTCAAAAAAAAGCCCGGTCACAAGGACCGGGCTCTTTATAAGTGAAGCGACTGGATTAGACCAGCTTCTCCAACTCAGGGACGGCTTCGAACAAGTCCGCCACCAGGCCGTAATCGGCCACCTGGAAGATTGGCGCTTCTTCGTCCTTGTTGATCGCGACGATCACTTTGGAGTCTTTCATACCCGCCAAGTGCTGGATCGCGCCGGAGATACCAACGGCGATGTACAGCTGTGGCGCAACGATCTTGCCGGTCTGGCCGACCTGCATGTCGTTGGGTACGAAACCTGCGTCGACGGCCGCGCGGGAAGCGCCGACCGCAGCGCCCAGCTTGTCGGCCAGGGCGTACAGGTGCTTGAAGTTGTCACCGTTCTGCATGCCACGGCCGCCGGAAACGACGATCTTGGCAGCGGTCAGCTCTGGACGGTCCGACTTGGCCAGCTCTTCGCCAACAAAGCTGGACGTGCCAGCGTCGTGAGCAGCGGCAACGGCTTCAACGGTCGCCGAACCACCTTCGGCGGCAACCGGGTCGAAACCGGTGGCACGCACGGTGATGACTTTGACCGAAGCGTTGGACTGTACGGTCGCGATGGCGTTACCGGCATAGATCGGGCGCTTGAAGGTGTCAGCGCTTTCGACCGAGATGATCTCGGAGATCTGGTCAACGTCCAGCTGCGCAGCAACGCGTGGCAGGATGTTTTTGCCGTTGGACGTAGCGGCAGCCAGGATGTGGCTGTAGCTCTTGCCCAACTCGGCAACCAGTGGCGCAACGTTTTCCGGCAGCTGATGCGCGTAGGCGGCATTGTCAGCGTTCAGGACTTTGCTCACGCCAGCAATTTTGGCAGCGGCTTCAGCCACGGCGCCAGCGCCTTGGCCGGCAACCAGCACGTGAATGTCGCCACCGATTTTAGCGGCAGCGGCCACGGTGTTCAGGGTGGCCGGGGCCAGCACCTTGTTATCGTGTTCGGCGATTACGAGGATAGTCATGATCAGATCACCTTCGCTTCGTTTTTCAGTTTCTCGACCAACTCAGCAACAGACTTGACCTTGATACCCGCGCTGCGAGCAGCCGGTGCTTCAACCTTGACGGTCTTGTTGGTAGAGGCGGTGGAAACGCCCAAGGCATCCGGAGTCAGGGACTCAAGCGGCTTCTTCTTGGCTTTCATGATGTTTGGCAGGGACGCGTAGCGCGGCTCGTTCAAACGCAGGTCGGTGGTGACGATGGCTGGCAGTTTCAGGGAAACCGTCTGCGCGCCGCCGTCGATTTCACGGGTCACAGCTACGCTGTCGCCGTTCACTTCGACTTTGGAAGCGAAGGTGCCCTGACCGTAACCGGTCAGCGCAGCCAGCATCTGGCCAGTCTGGTTGTTGTCGCTGTCGATGGCCTGTTTGCCAAGGATCACCAGCTGAGGCTGTTCCTTGTCGACAACGGCTTTGAGCAGCTTGGCAACGGCCAGGGAGGTCAGCTCTTCAGCGGACTCGACCAGGATGGCGCGGTCGGCGCCCAGTGCCAGGGCGGTACGCAACTGCTCTTGAGCGGTGGTAGGACCGATGGAAACCACGACGATTTCGGTCGCCACGCCTTTCTCTTTCAGGCGGACGGCTTCTTCCACAGCGATTTCGCAGAAAGGGTTCATCGACATCTTGACGTTAGCAAGGTCGACGCCGGAATTGTCCGCTTTAACGCGAACTTTCACGTTGTAATCGACAACGCGTTTGACAGCTACAAGAACCTTCATGGATTCCTCGTTACTCTCCGGTGAAAAGAAAGTCGCCTAGGCGAACCTGGCGGTTGATGCTCATCGGCACACAAGGGCACCTCCAAAAACGTCGGCGGATGACCTTGCTCACGGGAAATGGTGACCGTTCGTCAGCAGTGACTGAGAGGTCATTCTTTATCGCAGCGTGTAAACTGCGCGCCATTGTCTGGACGCGCGCCACCTGTCTTGCTTTTGGACGTGCTCTTGAAACCTGCAGTCTGCCTACGGTTAGCGCAAAACCGACCGTATATTGACCGGAACACCTATTCTGGTCAATACGGCAAAATAGCCAGTCATAAGCCGCACCACTTTGATTTACCTAGCCTGCGGGCAATTCAAACAAACGTTTGTATTGGACGCTGACAGTGGTGTAGATATAATGCGCCACCTAGAGAGAAAGGTGGGTCCTGCCGTTGCTGCAAGACGACACCGAACCTCCACCCATTAGAAAAAAAAGCCTGTTGAGCCTTGAGTAGGAGATAGCCTGTGGAACGCGAATACATGGAATTCGACGTGGTCATCGTCGGCGCTGGCCCGGCGGGACTGTCTGCCGCCTGCCGACTGAAGCAAAAGGCCGCCGAAGCCGGTAAGGAAATCAGCGTTTGCGTGGTCGAGAAAGGCTCCGAAGTCGGCGCGCATATCCTCTCCGGTGCCGTGTTCGAACCACGCGCCCTGAACGAACTGTTCCCGGACTGGAAAGAACTCGGCGCCCCGCTCAACACCCCGGTGGTGCGCGATGACATCTATGTACTGCGCAGCCCCGAAGCCTCCACCAAGGTGCCTGACTTCTTTGTGCCCAAGACCATGCACAACGAAGGCAACTACATCATTTCCCTGGGCAACCTGTGCCGCTGGCTCGCCCAGCAAGCCGAGAACCTCGGTGTGGAAGTCTATCCAGGCTTCGCCGCCCAGGAAGCGCTGTTCGACGAAAACGGCGTGGTCCGCGGCATCATCACCGGCGACCTCGGCGTCGACCGCGAAGGCAATCCGAAAGAAGGCGTCTATACCCCAGGCATGGAACTACGTGGCAAGTACACGCTGTTCGCGGAAGGTTGCCGTGGCCATATCGGCAAGCAACTGATCCAGCGCTTCAACCTGGACAGCGACGCCGACGCCCAGCATTACGGCATCGGCCTCAAGGAAATCTGGGAAATCGACCCAGCCAAGCACCAGCCTGGCCTGGTGGTGCACACCGCCGGTTGGCCGCTGGACATCATGAGCGCCGAAAACACAGGCGGCTCGTTCCTCTATCACCTGGAAAACAACCAGGTGGTGGTCGGCCTGATCGTCGACCTGTCTTACAGCAACACCTTCCTGTCGCCCTTCGATGAGTTCCAGCGCCTCAAGCATCACCCGGTGCTGGCCCAGTACCTGGAAGGCGGCAAGCGCATCAGCTACGGCGCCCGTGCCATCTGCAAAGGCGGCCTGAACTCGCTGCCGAAGATGGTCTTCAAGGGCGGCGCGCTGATCGGTTGCGACCTCGGCACCCTGAACTTCGCCAAGATCAAAGGCAGCCATACCGCAATGAAGTCCGGCATGCTCGCCGCCGACGCCGTGGCCGACCGCCTGTTCGCCGAATCCGAAGGCGGTGATGAGCTGACCGCTTACGTCGATAGTTTCAAATCGAGCTGGCTCTACGAAGAACTGTTCGCCAGCCGCAACTTCGGCCCGGCGATGCACAAGTTCGGACCGATCATCGGCGCCGGCTTCAACTGGTTCGACCAGAACATCCTGGGCGGCAAGATGCCGTTCACGCTGCACGACACCAAGCCGGATTACGCCTGCCTCAAGCTGGCGAAAGACAGCAAGAAGATCGATTACCCGAAACCCGACGGCAAGCTGAGCTTCGACAAGCTGAGTTCGGTGTTCATCTCCGGCACCAACCATGAAGAAGAACAGCCGTGCCACTTGAAGTTGAAAGACCCGAGCATCCCGATCGGCACCAACCTGCCACTCTACGATGAACCGGCGCAGCGCTACTGCCCGGCGGGCGTGTATGAAGTGATCACCAAGGAAGACGGCGAGAAGCGTTTCCAGATCAACGCCCAGAACTGCGTGCACTGCAAGACCTGTGACATCAAGGACCCTTCGCAGAACATCACCTGGGTCACGCCGGAAGGCGCCGGTGGGCCGACTTACCCGAACATGTAAGTCCGTTGCTTGAACAAAAAGGCTCCCCGAACGGGAGCCTTTTTTATGGCCAACACACATCAACTGCGGGAGCGGGCTTGCGCGCGAAGGCGGTGGGTCAGATACAAGTTTGCTGACTGATACACCGCTTTCGCGAGCAAGCCCGCTCCCACATTGAGTGTGTTGTGCCTGAAGTCATCAGGCCGCCCGCTCCTCCCCGGGATTGCGCTCGAAGTAGCGCTTATATTCCCGGCTAAACTGCGACGTGCTCTGATACCCCACGCTATGCGCCGCCTGCGCCACCCCCATCCCTTCCACCAGCAGCAACTGCTGGGCCTTGAGCAAGCGCAAACGCTTCAGATACTGCACCGGCGACAACAACGTACAGCGCTTGAAGTGCTCATGAAAAGTCGACGCGCTCATGTGTGCATAGCCCGCCAGCGTCTCGATATTCAGCGGCTCGGCGTAATGGGCGTGCAGGTGATTCAACGACGTGGCAATCCGCGAAAACTGCCCTTGCTGTTCGACCAGCGCACGCA
This sequence comes from Pseudomonas sp. H3_E07, assembly GCF_054668895.1. Taxonomy (NCBI): domain Bacteria; kingdom Pseudomonadati; phylum Pseudomonadota; class Gammaproteobacteria; order Pseudomonadales; family Pseudomonadaceae; genus Pseudomonas; species Pseudomonas sp. H3_E07. Next base: position 4,239,367 of record NZ_CP162795.1, on the reverse strand, counting down.
GCACATCGGCCTGCGGCCCGCGCAACGCGGTGAACAACAATTCGCGTACCCGCGCCGGGCCCATGATCCGGCTTTCCAGCGGATCGTGCAGGCACTGCAGCAGCCGTTCGACACACCCGCGCATGGCATCATCGAGCACCACCGAACTCATCGACTCCAGCGTCTGCGCCGTCGGCGGCGGCCCGGCCTGAATGCCCATGGCCATCACCAGTTCGCCCAGCACCACGCGATCTATGCCCACCGTCACACCCAAAAGCGGTGCATCCGGCGCCATGGCAAACGTCTCGCACTCAAACGGCACCGGCATTGCCTGGATCAGGTAGTGCCCGGCGCCATACTCCAGCGTACGAGGCCCCAGGTAGGCGACTTTGCTGCCCTGGGCCACGAACATCAGGCTCGGCTCATAGATCTGCGGCCCGCGCGCCACGTCGCAACTGGCGCGCAGCACTTGAACGCCGGGCAGGTTAGTGGGGGAAAAACCGTCGCAGGGCGTGAGCCCCTCAATCAAGGCAACCAGTGTGGCGTTGGCGTCGAGATGGCGGGTGAGCAACATGGCAAAAAACTTCGCGAAAAAGGGATGAGAACATCATCGCAGGTCTGGCGTCACATAGGCCCAAACACGGGGCACTCCCGGACGAATAGGCATGAGACTCGGAGCAATCACCATGGCCGTAGCCAGGGCTGGCGCGGAGAATGCGCCGCCTCACCTGTCATTGCTTTAGCGAGGTTTCCCCCATGTACACCGCCATCGGTTATGCCGCCCAGTCGGCCACCACGCCCCTCGCCCCCATGTCCTTCCAGCGCCGCAGCCCACGCGCCGATGACGTGGCGATCGAGATCTTGTACTGCGGCGTGTGCCACTCCGACATCCACCAGGCGCGCAACGAGTGGGGCATCGCGGTGTACCCGCTGATGCCCGGCCATGAGATCGTCGGCAAGGTCACCGCCGTCGGCGCCAACGTCACCGCACACAAAGTCGGCGACCTGGTTGGCGTAGGCTGCATGGTCGATTCGTGCCGTCATTGCGACGCCTGCCAAGCGGACCTGGAGCAATACTGCCTCGAAGGCCCGACCATGACCTACGCCACCCCGGACCGCGTCGACGGCAGCAACACCATGGGCGGCTACTCGGACAGCATCGTGGTCAGCGAGCACTTCGTGGTGAAGATCCCGGCCAAGCTCGACCTGGCCAGCGCCGCGCCGATCCTGTGCGCAGGCATCACCACCTACTCGCCGCTCAAGCACTACGGCGTGAAGGCCGGCGATAAAGTCGGTGTACTCGGCATGGGCGGCCTGGGCCATATGGGCATCAAGTTTGCCAAGGCCATGGGCGCGCAAGTGACGTTGTTCACCCGCTCGGCAAGCAAGGCCGAGGAAGGCCGCCGCCAGGGCGCCGATCATGTGATCGTGTCCACCGACGAAGCCCAGATGAAAGCCGCCGCCGGCAGCTTCGATTTCCTGCTGGACACCATCCCGGTGCAACACGACCTGAACCCCTACCTCGACGTGCTGCGCTTTGACGGCGTGCACATCCTGGTCGGCCTGATCGAACCGGTGGACCCGCCCGTGAACGCGGCCAAGCTGGTGTTGGGCCGCAAAGTCCTGGCCGGTTCCTTGATCGGTGGCATTGCCGAAACCCAGGAAGTCCTGGATTTCTGCGCCGAGCACGGCATCACCTGTGACATCGAAATGCTCGACATCCGCCACATCAACGAAGCCTACAGCCGCATGATCGCCGGCGATGTGAAGTACCGCTTTGTCATCGACATGGCGACCCTGAAGGCCTGATCAGGCCTTTGCCCCCAACTCCGCCGACAGCCGGGCTGCGACCTGTTTGACCACAGGGATCAGCTCGGCCATTTTCTCCAGCGGCATGTAGGGCACGGTACTGGCGATGCTGATGCCGGCGATAATTCGCCGGCTGGCATCGCGCACCGGAGCCGCCACGCAACGGATCGACGGTTCGTTGTCTTCCAGGTCGAACGCATAACCGCCCACCACGTATTCATGCATGCGCTGCTCGAACTGCGCCCAGGATTGCTCCGGGTGCTGCGGCCATTGCTGACTTTTACCACCCGCCGGCAAGCTGACTTCGTACAGGCGCTGCCACTCTGCGACGCTGTCATCGAGCAGCAATGCCTTGCCGATCCCGGTGCGCGCCAGCGGCATGCGATGGCCGACCCGCGAACGCATTTCCGGACCATTGCGACCGGGGTTCTTGTGCAGGTACAGCACATCGTCGTATTCGCGGATCGCCAGGTGGATGGTATCGCCGGTCAGCGCCGACAACTCGTCCAGATAGGGGATGGCCAAGGTCACCAGCGGCAGTTCTTCCCGCGCCTGGAAACCCAGCTCGATCAACTTCGGCCCCAGCAGGTAACCGACCTGCGGCACCACGCGCAGGTAACGCTCCTCCACCAGGCAACTGGCCAGGCGGTGGGTGGTGCTACGAGTGGTGCCGATGCGCTTGGCGATCTCTTTCAGATCCCGCGCACCGGCCGCCACCGCTTGCACCACGCCCAGGCCACGCAACAGGGTCTGGGTGCCGGTGGGGGCAGCGTCTTTGACGGGGGTGTGGGCGTTTTCCTGCATATCGGGCCTATTGGGAAGTACGAAAACGGCGCCATTATGGCAAATACCATCCTCCAGAACAGAGGAGATCCATTGTGGGAGCTGGCTTGCCTGCGATGAGGGAGAGTCAGTCAGTAAATTTATAGGCTGGCACAGCCTGGCAAGCCAGTTCCCGCATGTTGATCGTCACATGGCAGGACGTCAGCGTTGCTTCATGCGGTCGATGATCACCGCCAGCAACAGGATCGAACCCCGGATCACATACTGGTAGAAGGTGTCGATGTTCTTCAGGTTCATCGCATTCTCGATGATCGCCAGAATCAGCACCCCGGCAATCACATGCCGGATCATGCCGATGCCGCCGCTCAACGACACCCCGCCCAGCACACAGGCAGAAATCACCGTCAGCTCAAAACCCTGGCCGATCATTGGCTGGCCCGAGGTCATGCGTGAGGCGAGGATCACTCCGGCCAAAGCGCCGATCAGGCCGTGCACGGCAAAGATGATGATCTTGGTGCGATCAACGTTCACCCCGGCCAGCAACGCCGCTTCCTGGTTGCCCCCGATGGCCATGGTGTTGCGCCCGTAGGTGGTGTAGTTGAGCAGCCAGCCAAAGAACACAAAACACAGCACGGTGATGATGATCGGCACCGGCACGCCCAGCAGCTGGCCGTTGCCGAACACAAAGAAACCTTCGTCCATCACGCCGACGGCCTTGCCGTTGGAGAAGATGTAAGCCAGGCCGCGCACGATCTGCATGGTCGCCAACGTTGCGATCAAGGCGTTGATGCGCAGCTTGGCGATGACAATACCGTTGATCAGCCCCACCACCAGCCCCATGGCCAACGCGGCGGACACGCCGAGCACCACACTGTCGGTGTCGCGGATCACGATGCCCGCGACCACCCCGGCACAGGCAATCACCGAGCCCACCGACAAGTCGAAATGCCCCGACGCCAGACAGAACAACATGGTGCACGCAGCGATGCCCACCGTGGAAATCGCCAGGCCCAACCCGCGCATGTTCAGGGGCGACAGGAAGTTATCGATAAACAACGCACTGAGCACAAAGATGCTCAATGCAGCGAGCAACATCACCCAGTCATCGAGAAACTTGCGCTGGTTGAAACCCGGCCAGAAGCCCTTTGCAGTTTTTACCTCAGACATCATTCACCTCGAGTTCTTCAAGCCCGCGAACGCGGGAGAGCCAGTTGCAACAGCCGAGCTTCGTCCGCCTGATCGCGGGTCAGTTCGCCGGTCAAGGCGCCCTCGCTCATCACCAGGATGCGGTCGCTGATACCCATCACTTCCATCAGGTCGCTGGACACCACGATCACCGCAATACCGCTGGCGGCGAGGTTGTGGATGATCTGGTAGATCTCCGACTTGGCGCCGATATCGATGCCTCGGGTCGGCTCGTCCAACAACAGCACCTTCATCGGCATCGACAACCAGCGGCCGAGAATGGCCTTCTGCTGGTTGCCGCCGGAGAGGTACATGATTTTCTGTTCGGCGTTAGGGGTCTTGACCTTCATCGCCTTGATCTGCCGATCAGCGTTGGTCGTTTCCCAGCCGTCACGCAGCAGCCAGCCAAAGGTGGAATGGGCACCGCGTGCGCTGATGTTGATGTTCTCGGCCACGCTGGACAGCGGAATGATGCCCTCCTTCTTGCGGTCTTCCGGGCACAGCAGCACGCCGGCGGCGATGGCATCGCGGGGTGACCGCAATTGCAGCGTGTGCCCGCAGAGTGCCAGGCCTCCAGCGGTGCTACGGGTCAAACCACTCAGCAGCCGAAACAGCTCCGTGCGCCCCGCCCCGACCAATCCGAACAGGCCGAGAATCTCGCCCTTGTGCACGTTCAGGCTCACCGGTTCACGCAGGCCTGGCCCGAGTAAACCCTCGACCTTCAGCGCCACTTCGCCTTGTTCCCGTGGTCGATAATCGTAGATGTCCTGAATATCGCGACCGACCATGCAGGTCACTAACTGGTCGTGGCTCAGCGCATTCATGTCGTCGAAGGTGCGCACATAACGGCCGTCCTTGAAGACTGTCACCGCGTTGCAGATGCGGAATACTTCTTCCATGCGGTGCGACACATAGAGCACCACTTTGCCCTCATCGCGCAGGCGCGTGATGATCGCCATCAAACGGTCGATCTCCCGCGCCGACAGGCTGCTGGTGGGTTCGTCGAAGGCGATCACATGGGCACCACGGGACAGTGCCTTGGCGATTTCCACCAGTTGGCGTTGGCCAAGGGACAACCGACCGAGCTTTTCATCCGGATCGATTTCATCCGCCAGGCCTTTGAGGCAGGCCAACGCTTGCTTGCGCAACTGGCTGCGATTGACTACCCCGAAGCGCGTCGGCAAATGCCCAAGAAACAGATTCTCAGCGACGGTCATTTCCGGCACCAGATGCAACTCCTGGTGGATCACCGCCACGCCGCAGGCAATGCTATCGGCGGCGGACTTGAAGTCCATGGTCTGCTCGCCGATCTGCAACGTGCCGCTGCTGGGCAGGTAGGCACCGCCGAGGATCTTCAGCAGCGTCGACTTGCCCGCGCCGTTCTCGCCCATCAACGCATGCACCTCGCGCGGCCGCGCTTCAAAGCTGATCTGCGACAGGGCTTTCACACCGGGAAATTCTTTGCCGATGCCGTTGAAACGCAAGGCCGCGCCGATCATTTCCACAGCCCGATTTTGCTCAACTCTTCCTTGAAGTTGGCGCGGGTGATCAGGGTCACGTTGTCCAGGGCGGTGAACTTGGCCGGCTCGGTGCCTTGGGTGACCCACTCGAACATCGCGCTGGCAGTCTTGTAGCCGGAGGCGTCAGGGCTCAGCAACATCGAGCCGTAGAAGCCGGTGTCGGATTTTTTCAGTTCCTCAATCGCATCGGTGCCGTTGATGCCGACGCCTATCACGTTGGCCGCCTTGAACCCGGCGCTTTCGGTGGCCCGCACGCCGCCCAGCACGGTGCTGTCGTTCATGCCGCCGATGATCAGGTTTTTCGCACCGCTGGGCAGTTTCACCAGGGCCGAGTTGGTGGCGTCCATGCTGCCGGGCACGTCGAGGGTTTTCTGCGCGCTGAACAGGATGTGGTCAGCGGGCAGACCGGCGGCCTTGAGGCCTTCTACCGAACCGTCGGTGCGTTTCTTGCCGGTTTCCAGCTCGTCAAAGGTGTTGATGACGGCGTAGGTGTCCTTCCAGTCCCAGTTGCGATGCTTGGCTTCGGTGGCCATGGCTTCGCCTTGTTTCTGGCCGATCTTGTAGGCATCGAGGCCGACGTAGGGCACGTCTTCCATGGGCTTGCCCTTGGCGTCGACAAACCGGTCGTCCACCGCCAGCACTTTGAGGTTATTGAGTTTGGCCTTGGCCATGATCGCCGGGCCGAGGGACACGTCCGGCGGGCAGATCACAAAGCCCTTGGCGCCGTTGGCGGCAAGCGTATCGATGGCAGACAAGGTCTTCTCACCGTCAGGCACGGCGATCTTGATCACGGTGAAGCCCTGGTCCTTACCGGCTTTTTCGGCGAAGGCCCATTCGGTCTGGAACCAGGGCTCTTCAGCCTGTTTGACCAGGAAGCCGATCTTCACTTCCTCGGCGAGCGCCACGCTGCTGAACGCCATGGCCAGCGCCAGGGTGCCTAGAGTCTTCTTGAACATGGACCACCTCCTTCTTGTTATTGGAAAACGCTTTAGTCGTGGTACATCACAGAACGCCCGCCATCGATCATCAGGCAGGTTGCATTGATAAAGGGCGCCTCGTCGGTCGCCAGGAACAGTGCCGTCATCGCCACCTCGATCGGCTGGCCGATGCGCTTGGGCGGGTGCAGGTCGAAGGCGCGCTGGCGCTCGGCGTGAGGGTCGGGGAACCCGTTCCAGTAGTCGACGTTGAGCTGGGTTTCGATATAGCCCGGCGCGATGGCATTCACGCGGATGCCTTTGGGCGCGTATTCGATGCCGAGGGCGCGAGTCAGGCCGAGCAAGCCGTGCTTGGCCACGGGGTAGGGAAAGCAGCCGGGGATGATATGGCTGGAATGGGTGGAGGCAATGTTGATGATGTTGCCGATGCCTTGCTCGATCATGTGCGGCAACACCGCGCGGCAGCCGAACCAGGCACCGTCGAGGTCGATGGCGAAGCAGCGGCGCCAATCTTCGTCGGTCATTTCCAGCGGGTCGCGGAACACGTTGACCCCGGCGCAATTGACCAATACATCCACGCGACCAAAGCGTTCGATGGCCAGATTGACCAGCGCCTGCCATTGATCTTTTGAGGTGATGTCGACGGCTTGCGCGTAGATGTCCGCGCCGCGTTCACGCCAGTGGGCGGCAACCTTCTCGACCTTTTCGCCCTGGATATCCGCAATGATCAACCGCGCCTGCTGGGCCTGGAAGCACGCGACGATGGCCTCGCCAATGCCCTGGGCGGCGCCGGTGATGATCACCACTTTGCCGTTGAGCCGCTCGCCATAGGTTGGCTCGGGCACGGCGGGGAGTGACAAGGGTTGTGCCTGCATCGCTTCACCTGTTTTATTTTTGGTAGTGAGTGCTGATGCAGGCGACTATAAACCCATCATTTGAAATATCTCAATATATAAATTCTCATCCCATATATTGAGCACAGTCACAAAAATAATATGGGAGCGGGCCCGTGTGGGAGCTGGCTTGCCTGCGATACAGGCACCTCGGTTCTTCAGTTGCATCGAGGTGATGCTATCGCAGGCAAGCCAGCTCCCACACAAGCCCCGCTCCCACATTTTTGATCTTCAGTGTTTACAGAACGGTGCTAGCCCAGGGCGAAGTCCCGCAGCGCATCGCCTTCCATGCGATAGCGCACCCACTCTTCCTGCGGCTGGGCACCGATGGATTTGTAGAAGGCAATCGCCGGTTCGTTCCAGTCCAGCACACTCCACTCGAAGCGCCCGCAGCCGTTATCGAAAGCAATCTTCGCCAAGTGGCGCAACAGCTTCTTGCCCGCCCCGCCGCCGCGTTGTTCCGGGTTGATATAAAGGTCTTCCAGGTACAGGCAGTTGCTGCCCAGCCAAGTCGAATAGCTGAAGAAAAACACCGCAAAACCAATCGGCAAGCCGTCGCGCAAGCAGATCAGGCCATGGGCCGTGGCGCCCTCGCTGAACAGGCTGCGCTCGATATCCACCACGCTGGCGATCACTTCATGCCGGGCTTTCTCATACTCGGCAAGCTCGGTGATGAAAGTCAGGATCTGCGCAGCATCGCTGGGCACGGCGGGGCGAATCTCGATGGTCATGGGCGAGCCTTGGCAATTTCAAAGCACACATACTAAGGCGCTTTCATGACGAGTTGCAGCGCATTTTCGCGGTTACCGGCACACAAAATCTTACAGGTGACACAAGACCGTTCGTCGCCATCAAGGCACGAACACGAAACGAGGGCTGACCAATAGTAGGTAAGGACATTAATCATATGGAGACACCCTCATGAAAAATTCCAAGTTTGCCGCCCTCGCCCTCACTGGCCTGTTGTCTGCTGCGTCGCTGAGCGCCTTCGCCGCCAGCTCGACCACCGGACCGACCGATCCAACGCCTGACGCCACCACCGAGTCGCAGAAGTCCATGGGCACCGGCATGGACACCAACGGTGGTGCGGTCATCGATAACGGCGCTGACCCGCGCACCAAAGGCAATGACACCCAACGCCAAGCGCCTGCTGCCGTCGGTAACGGCAAAATGGGCCCGGCGATCAATCAGCCCAACATCAACAAGGGCGATGACTCCAACGTCCCAGGTGCACCAAAGCAACCTGCGCCTTGATCCATCGAACGCTAGACGAACACCCGATCATCTCCCAATGAAGAGGTACGCATGAACGTCGATAGAAACCTTGAAAAAGAAGTCCTCACCCGCCTGCTGCACGCTCACCCGCAAGGTCTAGGCAAGGAGGTGCTGGATAACTACCGCGGCGAAAAAGAGGTCGCCAGTGTCTTGGCGTTTCTGCAGGACCGTGGGTTGATCAAGGATGGGCATGTGACCACCGACGACGCCGGTGAATATTCGTTGAACTTGCCGATCAAGCTGACCGCGTCCGGTGTGGATGAGGCGCGCAAGCTCGACGGTGCAGGCCCGCAGTAATTCATTTTTGTCTGGTCTGGCCCCGCTGCCGGGGCCAGTAGGAGTATCGCAATGCCTCTTGGAAGCAAAGCCAAATACACCGCCGCACAGAAGCGCAAAGCTGCTCGTATCGAAGAAAGTTATGAGCACAAAGGCGTACCCAAGGATGAAGCTGAAGCCCGTGCCTGGGCCACCGTGAACAAGCAGTCCGGCGGGGGCGAAAAGGCCGGCGGCTCGGGTCAGCGCAAAGCGCCGGCCAGGAAAGCCGCGGACCGGCAAGCATCAGCCAAGCGTGCCGCGGCCACCCGTGAGGGCCACCCACGCAGCAGCCGCGCTTCGCTGGCGACCCAGACCAAGGAAAGCCTGCTGAAAGAAGCGCGGGCCAAGGACATACCGGGCCGATCCAGCATGCGCAAGGATCAATTGATCGAAGCACTGCGCAAAGCCGGTTGAACAAAAAACCTGTAGGCGCGGGCAAGCCGGTGCCTACAGGTTTTGGTGTGTTTATTCGGTAAGAAGTGCGTCGACTTCGGCGGTGCCTGGAGACGTTGCAGGTCCCCAGCGTGTTACCGCCAAGGCTGCGGCTGCATTCGCTCGACGTGCCGCTTCAGCAGGCTTCAGCCCCTTCGCCAGGCCAGCAATAAATACCCCCGCATGCGCATCCCCGGCGCCATTGCTGTCCACTGCCAGCACCTTGAAGCCGGGCACATGCTCAACCGAGCCCGTTCGCCCTACCCAGCAGCCATTGGGCCCATCACGAACCACCAGCAGCGTTTCGGCGGGCAGGTGCTGGCTCAGCTCGGGCAGCGCGGCGGAGATATCCAATGCACCGGTAAAGGCCAGGGCTTCCGGGCCATTGCTGGTCCAGATGTCGATACGCGGTAATAACGTGCGCATCAAGGCCGAGTCCGGTGCCTTCACCAGCGGGCCTGGATCGAACACCACCACGATCTCCCGTGGCAACGCCAGTAACCAATCGATCAGCGGCTGCGCCTTGCCCTCCAGCAGCAAGCTATAGCCGCTGACGTATACATAGTCGTCAAGCTGCGGCACAACCCTGGCCAGGTCCTCGGCATTCAGCTCACCTTCGGCACCGATGTGGGAGATGAAGGTGCGCTCGGTGGTGGCTTCGGTCAGGGACACACACAAGCCGGTGTCCTTGCCAGCACTGGCGGCCAGGGCCATTTCAATGCCCTCGGCCTGCATCGCTGCACGGGCCAGGTCGCCAAAGCGCCCGTTACCGTGACGCCCCAGATAGACCACTGGCAGCCCGTTACGCCGAGCAGCGGCCATCACGTTGAAGCCACCGCCGGCCTCAAAGCTGGCCGATTGCGCCAGCACGTCGCCACCAGTGGCGGGTAAGGTATCGAGGGCCATGACCAAGTCGACGATGACCTGGCCGGTGTGCAGCAATCTAGACATTAGGACGCTCTACCAAAGCCGGGCGACGGTCAGCTGCGCCACCCAGTACTGCATAAATCCCGCCGGCCACCAGGAAGGTGACGATCCAGCCCAGACCGTTGTGGCCCAGCCAGGAGTCGGACAAAGGCCCGGCGAACCAGATGTTTTCGGCGGTGGTGCCAATGGTGGTGAAGCTGAAACCCAGCACGATCGCCACAGCCCAGGCGCCGAACGCACGCCATTCCACACCGCCGCGATACCAGTAGGCGCTGCTTGGGCTCACGTCCAGCAGGTCCTTGGGGCTGTAGTAGTGACGGTGGATCAGGTCAACCACGAAGATGCCGACCCACGCCGTGATCGGCACGGCCAGCAACGAGATGAAGGTGATGAACGGGCCGTAGAAGCTGTCGGCGATCAGCATGAAGTAGATCGAACCGGCGAAGATCGCCACGATGTCGACGATCACCGCATGCACGCGCTTGACCTTCAAGCCCAGGGTCAAGGTCGTGAGGCCTGCCGAGTACACCGACAGGTTGTTGGACAGCAGCAGCCCACCAAACGCGGTGATCAGGTACGGCACCGCCATCCAGGTCGGCAGCATGTCGCGGATCGCGACGATCGGGTCGGTGGCCGAGGCCAGGTCGTTGTTGCCCACCGACAGCAGACCGCCGAGGGTGATGAGCAACACCAGCGGAATGCCTGCACCAAACGCGGCCGATGCCACCAGGCGCACGGCGGTGACACTGCGGTGCTGGTAGCGCGACATGTCGGCACCGGCATTCGCCCACCCAATGCCGGTGCCGGCGGCCATGGTGCCGACGCCGATGATCATCGCGCTCAGCGGCGCCGGGGTCGCGTTGAACACCGCGCTCCAATCAATGGTCGCGCAGAGGAAGCCGCCGACCAGAATGTTCAAGGCACCGAACACATAGGTGGCCCACTTCTGGATCACCAGCAAGGTGGCGTGGCCCAGCCCGGACACCGACAGGGTCAGCAGCACGAAGATCGCGATAAAGATCAGGGTAAGCACTGGCGCGCTTTTCGCCTCGACCGGCGAACCAAACAGGATCGAACACAACGACAGCAGCACAAAGGCGGCCGTGGTGGTGTTGACGGTTTCCCAACCCAGGCGCGACATCAGCGACACCAGCGTCGGCCCGATATTGCCACGCACGCCGAAGATGGCGCGGGAAAGGGTGAGGCTCGGCGCACGTCCACGACGACCGGCGATGGAGATGATGCCCACCACCGCGAACGACCCGGCAGCGCCGAGGATCGCCACGATAATGGCCTGCCAGATCGCCAGGCCGCGAAACGCAACCAACGTGGCGCCGAGCGGTAAGCCAAGGATGCTGATATTGGCGGCGAACCACACCCAGAACAGTTGCAGCGGGTGCCCGTTGCACTCGCCTTCTGGGACCGGTTCGATGCCGCGTGTTTCCAATTGCCCGGCACTCTGGCCGGAAGAAGTCGTGCTCATGAGGGGTGCTCCAAGTGCCTGTATTGTTGTGGTTGTGGCAGAGAATCAAAGCGTTAACCGGTCATCCTGACTCGACGCAATCAGTGTGGGAGCTGGCTTGCCTGCGATAGCGGTCAACCCGTTAGTGCATCAATGAATGACACACTGATATCGCAGGCAAGCCAGCGCCCAGATTTTTGCTCTGTGGTGTTCAGCGCAATTTGAGCAGCCCCAGAACCAGCGGCTGCAAATCCAGGCCATTGACCTGTTTGACCTGCTCGATCATCGCGTCAGGCCAGCACTGCATGCCCAGGCACGCACCCAGCATGGCGCCGAGAATGGCGGCAATCGTGTCAGTGTCACCGCCAAGGCTGGCGGCCAGGCACAACGCCTCCAACGCACTCATCTCACCCACCGCCACTTGTTGGGCAAGGGCGAACGACACCACCACCGACTCCTGGGACGCGACGGACGTACCGATCAATTCGTACAGCAGGTCGGCGAACAGGGCTTTGTCGCCGCTGCCGACACTCAACGTGCGCGCCCAACTGATGCGGGTGGAGATACGCCCGCCGGCAACCCAGTGACCGTGACCTTCCGCCTGCTGGGCAATCTGGGTGCCGATGTTCAGCGCTCCCCCCAGGTCCACGCCGTTGATACCGGCCGATACCACCGCCGCCACCGCCGCCGCGCTGGAGATTCCCAGCGTGGTGTTGTGGGTCACCTGACAGGCCTGGATCACCGCCTGGATAAATGTCGCCGGGTCGCTGACATCGGCGGCAATGCCTACCGGCGTGATGCGCATCGCAGCGCCGTTGGTGGTGCCGTAACGGCCGGACTCTTCCGGGGTGTGGCCGGCGAGGATCATGCTGATCGCACGCTGGGTCGAGGGGCCGAGCAAATCCTGCGAGCCCTTGGCACGCATCACCGCTTCCCATTCGATCAAACGCTGGGCAAGCACCGTCGGTTCGATGACGCCCTGCCCTTCGACCAGCAACTCACCCACCAGGATCGCCTGCTCGGTGTCATCCGTGATGGAACCGGCGGGCATGTTCGGTGCGATAGGCTGGTCGGCGTCGGCATCTTCCAGGCCGGTGATGCCGCCGAAACGCGCGCGGACTTGCTCGCGGCTCAAGGACTGGGTCGGCATGCCCAGGGCATCACCCAAGGCTAGGCCGTAGAAAGCGCCGATGGCGTGGTTGAGCGAGGTCATGTCGAACGTCCAAACTGGAGGTGCAGGCGAAAGTGCAGAGGATCGAGCAAGCTTTCCACATACTCCATGAAACGCTCGCGACGGTCATAGGTGGTACGTGACGCCTTGAGAAACACTGTGCCTGCGGGACGGCCGAGCAACTCGGCATCTTCGTCACTGAGGGGTTCGGCACCGATCCACTGGTCACCTTCGGCACCGATAAAACCGTAGGCGGCCAGGGTGATGGTCAGGGAGTCATCGATCAGGCCGACTGTCGGCAGGCTTTCCAGGCCGCCGGACGCGGGCATCAATGAGCGTTCCAGGGATACCGACGTGCCATCGGTGGTACGGCGGCGGCGATCAAGGGCGATGAACTGGTCGCTGCCGAAGCGGCTGAACAGGTCGGGGCGGGTCACCGCTTCCAGGCGCAGGATGTCAGTGTTCACCCGCGCTCCGGTGTCGGCCAGGGCCTGGGCCCAACCGCTGCGTTGGTCGAGCACCATGCCGTCAAAGGTGACGATGGAACCGACGCCGCTCTGCGTGGCGATGTAGTTGCGCCGCTTCAGCTCGGCGAGGGCTTCGCGCAGGGTGCCACGGCTGACCGCAAATTCTTCGGCCAGTTGGTGCTCGCCCGGCAACAGGAAACCGTCGGCCATCATTCCACCTTCGATACGGCGGATGAGCTCGTCGACGACGCGTTTTTTCTTATCAAATCGGACATGTCTAATCATGTACAAATTGATAACCGAAAGTGCCCGATTCCAGCAAGCGAATTATTTCAGGGAAATAAAAAAACCGGCCTCAAGGTTCCAGGCCGATACGGAAAAACTCCCCGCCGCTCCAGACACCCAGCCAGTTCTGACCATTGATCGGACGGCTCACCGCCAGCTCCACCAATTGGTAAAAGGCATTGCGATGCACCAGGGCTTCGAGGTTGGTGCGCACCCGCAGATAGGGCGCAGGTTCCTGGGTAACCGGGTCGATCACCACCCGCAAGGGGTGTTCAAGGCCCGCTTCGATCTGATCGTCCACGTTGGTGGTGAAGCGCAGTACCTGGCCTTCGCCCTGCCCTTCGACCTCCAGCGTTACCGCGACAAACGGCGCATCATCGACGCTGATGCCGACCTTTTCCACGGGAGTGACCAGGAAGTAGTCATCGCCATCGCGGCGAATGATGTTGGAGAACAGCTTGACCATCGGCTTACGCCCGATCGGCGTGCCCTGGTAGAACCAAGTGCCGTCGCGGGCGATGCGCATGTCGATGTTGCCGCAGAAGTCCGGGTTCCACAGATGTACCGGCGCCGGTCCCTTGCCCTTGGGCAGCTGGGCCAACAGATCGTTGGCCTTGGCGGAATCGGTCATAGCGTTCTCCTGGTGCTTATTGATCACTCATACCCAGCAGACTGCGGGCGTACTGCCTCAGCGGGCGGGCAATCAGATCTTCTGGCTTGTTGTCGTGGAACGTCAGTAAACCGCCACGACTGCGAATACGTGCAGTATCAATCAAATACTGGGTGCTGGTCTCGATCAACATGATCTGAATGACGCCGCTGTCCAGCCCGACACGGTCGAGAGCTTCCTGATCGGACCACTCATCGGCATTGCCGATACGGTCATCCGCCTTGGCGAAGCGGCAGTACAGCAGATAGTGAGCGCCGGCCGCACGGGCTTCGGACATTGCCTGCTCAAGACCTTCTGGCTGACGGGCACGACGCACCATGGGGAAATACTCGATGAAACCGTTGAAGGCTTCCTCAGCCACCACGTTCGGACGCGGATAAGCGCTACCCGGCGGTACGAAGGCGCCTTGGGCAATAAACACGAAAGAATCCGGCTGTATGCGAACCGAGGCGGTGCGACGGGTATCGCTGTGATCCAGCAAACCGGCATCGCTCATCTGATAGCGGGTGCCTTCGGCCATATCGCTGACGGTCATGCAACCACTCAGCGTCAACGACGCCAGCAACAAAACCAGACTACGCATCCTAATCCTCCAGAAGCCGGTGACGGAAAACCGGCGAATGGGCGTGAGATGCAGGTTCTGCGCCAGCTTGGAAGACTAGCCGCCGATGATCTTCATGATGGTCGCGCCCCCGGAGAAGGCAACTTCCTGCTTGTCGCCCAACGCCTTCATCAACAGGCCCTGCAACGCTGGCAGCGCTTGGTGGCGCGGTTTGTCCAGCAAGTCGCCGACATAGTGACGATTGCTCGACGACAGGCAGCCATGCAGCCAACCGGTGGACGACAACCGCAACCGCGAACAGGTACGGCAGAACGGCACGCTTTCGTTGGCAATCACCCCGAAGTAGCCCTTGCCAGGTATTTCATAACGTACCGCCGTCGCGTCAATGGGCGCGCTGGCTTGCAAGTATTCATGCTGTTCGCCGATCAGGCCCAACAGCTGTTGCAAGCTGACAAATTGCTGCAGGAACGCGTTGGAGTCCTTGGCCAGGTGGCCCATGCGCATCAGCTCGATAAAGCGCAGTTCATAACCGCGCTCCAGGCAGTATTCGAGCAGCGGCATTACCTGGTCGAGGTTCTGGCCGCGCAACGGCACCATGTTGACCTTGATCTTGATCCCGGCAGCACGGGCCTGGTCCATGCCGTCGAGTACGGTGGCCAGGTCGCCGCCACGGGCGATGCTGCGGAAGGCGTCCGCATCCAGGGTATCGAGGGAGACGTTGATGCGCTTGATCCCGGCCTCGACCAGCAGCGGCAGTTTGCGCCCCAGCAGTTGGCCGTTGGTGGTCAGGCTGATGTCACTGAGCCCCATCTGCCCGACGGCGCCCATGAAGGCTTCCAGCTTGGGGCTGACCAGCGGTTCACCGCCGGTGATGCGCAGGCGCTCAATGCCCGCCGCCTCGATCAGGTAAGCCACGCCACGGGCCATGGCCTCGGCCGAGAGTTCGTCCTGGGCAGCCACCAGCCGCTTGCCGTTAGGCACGCAGTAGGTACACGCGTAATTGCAGGCTGAGGTCAGGCTGATCCGCAAATTGCGAAAACGCCTGCCTTGACGATCAACGATCATGGATCACTCCGGCAGAGGATGATTTGGGCGCGCTAAAAGCTGACTGATAAATCAGCTTTTAGCAAGAGTCCATGCCTGAGTATATTCCTGGGGTACTACGCGTGGCAGCAAATCATTACGTGTCGGGCGTTTCAGCCGGTGGCTGCTCAGCGCTGTGCTTGCGCTTATTGCCCATGCGCACGCCGATGTCCATCAGGAATTGGAAGAAACCTTCCTGATCTTCCAGCACATTGCTCCAGAACGGCGAGTGGTACAGCGCCACGGCACCGTGCACCAAGGCCCAGGCGGCGCAGTAGTGGAAATACGGCGGCACGTCTTCCAGCTTGCCTTCGCTGATGCGGCCCTTGATCAACAGGGTCAGGCGCTCGAAGTTCGAAGCACGGATCTTGTGCAGTTCCTCGACCATCTCCGGCACCTGATGGCCCTTGACCACCTTCTCTTCCAAGCGGTCGAACAGGCGGTAGCGCTGCGGGTCACGCATACGGAACTCGAAGTAGGCGCGGGACAAGGCTTCCTTGTCCTTGTCCACATCGGCCGAATGCAGCAGTTCGTTCAAATCGCGCTCGTAGTCGAGCATCAGGCGAAGGTAGATTTCGGCCTTCGATTTAAAGTGCTTGTAGATCGTGCCTTTGCCGATACCCACGGCATCCGCGATCATCTCGACGGTGACGCTGTCTTCACCCTGTTCGAGGAACAGCTTGAGTGCGGTGTCGAGAATTTCCTGCTCACGGCGGCGAAACTCACGGACCTTACGGGGTTCTTTGTGCATGAGGAAGAGGTCTGCAAAGGTCAAAATAGGGAGGGTAACGCAGGGCCACGGATACGCGGCGATACGATTTACCCGGTACGAGGGATTATCCCGACTGAACGGTCGCTGGGCAATGCCTATGTGAACCCGAAACGCACTTTACTTTCAGTGCGCCAACGATTTCATGGATCCCAGTCAGAAATAATACGCAAAAACTGCCACCGTGCTCCTGTCCGATGAGAACTCAAGCGAAGCGCGCGTATTCCAAATCTGTTTAAAAAACGATCAGCCGCGACTGGACTGAATCGGATACTGATCAATACTTCAACTGTCGGCGCGACATCTCCCCCAAGTGAAGCGCCGACCTGGGTACCAACGGACCGCGTACCCTTGTTTTACTCCTAATGGTCTTAGCCCGGATTCCCCCCCCAGAAGCCGGGTTTTTTTTGCCTGCGATGTGGCCGCGTCAAACGGCTACATGAGCCAGCGGGAACAGGCGTTTGAAGTTCTCGGTAGTCTGTTCGGCAAAGCGCTCGTAGGACTCGCCGCGCAAGATTGCCAGGTAATCCGCTACATCACGCACGTATTCAGGCAGGTTCGGCTTGCCGCGATGAGGAATGGGCGCCAGGTACGGCGAGTCGGTTTCCACCAGCAGGCGGTCGGCCGGCACTTGGCGCGCGACATCACGCAGGGCGTCGGCATTGCGGAAGGTGACGATGCCCGAGAGGGAAATGTAGAACCCCAGGTCCAGGGCCGCCTTGGCCATGTCCCAGTCTTCGGTGAAGCAGTGCAACACGCCGGCCTGGGGCAGCGCGGCTTCGCGCAGCAGGGACAGGGTGTCAGCACGGGCGCCACGGGTGTGGACGATCACCGGTTTGCCGGTTTGCTGGGCGGCTTGCAGGTGCAAACGGAAGGAGGCCTGCTGCAACTCGGCGGCTTCGGGCTCGTAGTGATAATCCAGGCCGGTTTCGCCGATGGCAACCACGCGCGGGTGATTGAGCTCAGCCAGTAGCCAGTCCAGCGCAGGCGCTTCACCGGGCTTGAGGTCCAGCGGGTGTATACCCACCGAACAATCCACATCGGCATAGCGATCAGCCAGGGCTTTGACGTCAGCCGCGTTTTGCGCGCTGACGCCGATGCACAGGAAATGCCCTACCCCACGCTGGCGCGCAGCGTCGAGGGCCGCATCAAGGGAACCGCCGTGTTGGGCCAGGTCGAGGCGATCGAGGTGGCAATGGGAATCTACTAGCATAAGGCTCTACAACTTCAGTCACGAAAAGTGTCTGACCGACGATACACCTGTCGGCCACGGAATTTAACGGCGGCCAAGCAAGCCGACCCACTGCACCAGCAGCGCTTCGAGCAACAGCACGCGGTTGAGGTTGGCCTTGCCGAGCACCTTCTGGCGCTGGGCGAGGATCCAGTCCTGGATCGTCAGCACCTTGTCCTGGGCACTTTTCTGCGCCAGGTACTGCACCACCTTACGCATATCCGGCAAGCCCAGGCCACTTTCATCCTGAGTCAGCTGGTAGCGCAGGATCAGGCTCGACCAATCGCAGAACCAGTCGAACAGCAACAACAGGGGAATGTCCTTCCAGGCACTTTCGGCCAGTTGAGTGGCAGACACTTCCTGCTTGATCAGTTTCTTCACGCCATCCACCACCAGCGCGCGTTGCTCACGCACGCCCTGGGCTTGCAGCTTCACCGCCGCCAGGGGCGAGCCGGCCGCCAGGGTCAGCAGCTCGACCCGTTCATCCTGGCTGCACGCCGGCAACGCCTGCGCGAGCCATTCGAGGCTCATCGCCTCGCTCGGCAGCGGGCACGCCTGCTGCACGCAGCGGCTACGAATGGTCGGCAACAAGCGGCTGGACTGGTGGCTGACCAGCAACAATACGGTGTCGCCGGACGGTTCCTCCAGGCTCTTGAGCAAGGCGTTGGCGGCGTTGATGTTCATCGCCTCCACCGGCTCGATCAACACGACTTTGCGCCCGCCCATCTGCGCGGTCTGCACCACAAAGCTGACGAGGTCGCGCACTTGGTCGACCTTGATCGCCTTGTCGGCTTCCTCGGGTTCCAACAGGTAGTTATCCGGGTGGCTGCCGGCCTTGAGCAGCAGGCAGGATTTGCACTCGCCGCAGGCTTCCAGGTTGACCGGGCGCTGGCACAGCAGGCTAGCCATGAGGCGCTCGGCCAGGTCACGTTTACCGATACCCACCGGCCCATGCAACAGGTAGGCGTGGGCGTGCTGGGCACGGCCGGCCAGTTGTTGCCACAGGCTGTCCTGCCACGGGTAGGCTTCAGCCACGGGCGCGCTCCAGCAGTGTGGGCAACAGGCCGTCGATGGCGCGCTGCACCTGGGCCAGCGGTTGGGCGGCGTCCAGCAGGTAGTAACGCGCAGGCTCGGCCGCAGCCCGTTTGAGGAACGCCGTGCGTACCGCATCAAAGAAGACCTGGCCTTCGAGCTCGAAACGGTCAAGGCGACCACGGGCGCTGGCACGGGCCAGGCCGACTTCCACCGGCAGGTCGAAGACCAGGGTCAGGTCAGGGCGCAGGTCGCCTTGGACGAAGGTTTCGAGCGTCGCGATGCGCTCCAGGGACAGGCCTCGGCCACCGCCCTGGTAGGCATAAGTGGAATCGGTGAATCGGTCGCAGATCACCACGGCACCGTGCGCCAGGGCCGGGCGAATCACTTCGGCCAAGTGCTGGGCACGGGCGGCGAACACCAGCAGGAGTTCGGTATCCGGGTTCATCTGCTCTTCACCCGGCGCCAGCAGCACCTCGCGTATACGCTCGGCCAGCGGCGTGCCGCCGGGCTCGCGGGTCAGCACCACTTCGATACCTTCGTGGCGCAAACGCTCGGCCAGGTAATCGCGGTTGGTGCTTTTGCCGGCGCCTTCGGGGCCTTCCAGGGTAATAAACAAGCCAGTCACAGGCAGTCCTTAGTCAGAATTATTGCGGGCTTTGCGGGGCGGCGGTGTCCGGCGCAGGCTCGGTCGGCTTTTCAACCGGCGCTTGCGCGGGCACATCCACCGCAGGCGTTGCGTCTTCCTCAGGCTTCACGGCAGGCGCAGGGCTGGAGCGGTAATCGGCCCGGCGCTTGAGCTGGAACTCCCGCACGGCGGCATTATGCGCATCCAGGTCATCGGAGAAAATATGGCTGCCGTCACCCCGCGCGACAAAATACAGGCTGCTGCCCGGCACCGGGTTAAGCGCGGCATGGATCGCCTCGCGCCCGACCATGGCAATGGGCGTCGGCGGCAGGCCGGCCACCATGTAGGTGTTATAGGGATTGGCTTCCTTGAGGTGAGCGCGGGTCAACTTGCCGTTGTAGCGCTCGCCCAGGCCATAGATCACCGTCGGGTCGGTCTGCAATAACATGCCGACCTTCAGGCGACGCACAAAGACACCGGCAATCTGCCCACGCTCTTCAGGCACGCCAGTCTCTTTCTCCACCAGGGAGGCCATGATCAGCGCTTGATAAGGGTCGGTGTACGGCGCATCGGCGGCACGCTTGCTCCACTCCTGAGCGAGTACATCGTCGAGGCGGTTGTAGGCTTTTTTCAGGAACTCGACGTCGGTCATGCCACGCACGAAGCGGTAGGTATCAGGGAAGAACCGACCTTCCGGGAACACGCCGGGGTGACCGAGCTTGTCCATGACCTCGGTGTCGCTCAGGCCTGCGAGGGTCTGCACGATCTTTTCATGCTTGGCCAGGGCCGAGCGCACCTGGCGGAAGTTCCAGCCTTCGACCAGGGTCAGGCTGTATTGCACCACTTCGCCACGCTGCCATAGGCCGATCAAGCCCTGCGCCGTCATGCCGGGGGTCATGCGGTATTCGCCGCTGTGCAGTGGCTGGCCGTCGAGGTTAAAGCGCCAGTACAGGCGCAACCAGAAGGCGCCATCCAGCACGCCATCGGCTTCCAGGCGATTGAAGGTGCCTGTGGGCGTTGCCCCCGCCGGCACGTCGAGCAATTGCTCCTGGGTCAGGTTCAAGGGCTGCTTCAAGGCAGCGTCGAATTTCCAGACGCCATAGCCCAACAGCAAAGCCGCCGAGAACAGACCGACCAGCAGCAGTACAACCAGTTTTCGTATCAACTCAAATTTCCAATAGCGCGCGAACAATGGCCTGCAGTTTACGGGTGAGCGGCCCAACCGGCCAGCTCATCGCAGCGTACCCGCGCACCGGCCAAATGCCATAAACGCTGTTGCACACAAAGACTTCGTCGGCCTGCTGCACCTGCTCAAGATCGATGTCGGCCACGGCCACCGGGATGCCCAGGCTTTGTGCCTGGACCAGAATCTCGGCGCGCATCACACCGGCAACGCCGCAACGGGTCAGATCAGCGGTTAGTAACAAGCCGTTGCGCACTAGGAACAGGTTGCTGAATACGCCTTCGATGACGCGGCCGGACACATCCAGCATCAAGCCTTCAGCGTGCTCAGTGTCTTGCCACTCGGCGCGGGCGATCACCTGTTCGAGGCGATTGAGGTGCTTGAGACCGGCCAGCAACGGCTGTTCGGCCAAGCGGGTCGCACAGGCGAACAGACGGATGCCGTCGGCTGCATGGGCGTGGGGATAGGTAGCAGGCGGACTGCCCTGCAAGATGCGGCGCACCGGAGCGCCGAGGTTGATGCCATAACCGCGCAGGCTGTCGCCGCGGGTCATGATCAATTTGAGAACACCGTCGCCGAGGGCGGCGGCATAGGCCAGCACTTCGCTGCGGATCAATTCACGATCCGCAACCAAGGCGAGGCGCCTGCACCCCTCATCGAGGCGTTGCAGGTGGCGGTCGAGCAGCACAGGCTGCCCGGCCCTGACGGCGATGGTCTCGAACAGCCCATCACCATACGCCAGGCCGCGATCTTTCAGGGGCACGCTGTCCGCTGGCTGACCGTCGACCCAGCTGTGCATCACTCGGCGAACCGGCGGAACACCAGGGAACCGTTGGTGCCACCAAAACCGAACGAGTTGGAGATCACCACGTCGATCGGCATCGGCTGTGCTTCGTGAGGCACGAAGTTCAGGTCACAGCCTTCATCCGGCTCATCCAGGTTGATGGTCGGTGGAGCGACCTGATCCTTGATGGCCATGACGCTGAAGATCGCCTCGACCGCGCCCGCTGCGCCCAGCAAGTGGCCGGTCATCGACTTGGTGGAGCTGACCGCCAGGTTGTAGGCGTGCTCGCCGAACACCGACTTGATGGCTTCGGCTTCAGCCAGGTCGCCGGTCGGGGTCGACGTGCCATGGGCGTTGATGTACTGCACTTGGTCCGCATTGACCTTCGCGTCGCGCAGGGCGTTGGTGATGCAACGCGCAGCACCGGCACCGTCGGACGGTGGCGAGGTCATGTGGTAAGCGTCGCCGCTCATGCCGAAGCCGATCAGCTCGGCGTAGATCGTGGCACCACGCGCCTTGGCGTGCTCCAACTCTTCCAGTACCAGCGCACCGGCACCGTCGGACAGTACGAAACCGTCACGGCCTTTGTCCCATGGACGGCTGGCACGGCTCGGCTCGTCATTACGGGTCGACAGCGCCCGGGAGGCGCCGAAGCCGCCCATGCCCAGGCCGCAGGCCGCCATTTCGGCGCCGCCGGCAATCATCACGTCGGCTTCGTCATAGGCGATGTTGCGCGCCGCCATGCCGATGCAATGCGTGCCAGTGGTACACGCCGTGGCGATGGCGTAGTTAGGCCCCTGTGCGCCCAGGTGGATCGACAGGAAACCGGAAATCATATTGATGATCGATCCCGGGACGAAGAACGGTGAAATTCGACGAGGGCCGGAATCATGCAACGTGCGGCTGGTTTCTTCGATATTGGTCAAACCGCCAATACCCGAACCCATCGCCACGCCGATGCGATCACGGTTGGCGTCGGTGACTTCCAGGCCGGCATTACGCACTGCCTGAAAACCGGCTGCCAGGCCGTATTGAATGAACAGGTCGAGTTTGCGGGATTCTTTGACCGAGAGGTATTCCTCGACATTGAAACCCTTTACCGAGCCGCCAAAACGGGTGGAATAGGCAGAAAGGTCCGTGTGTTCGATCAGACCAATACCACTGTGGCCAGCCAGAATGCCCTGCCAACTGCTCGGCACATCCGTGCCCAGTGGCGACAACATACCCATACCGGTGACTACGACGCGTCTACGCGACACAGCACTCTCCTTTTTCTAATGACGACACTTTTGCTTCAACGTTTACTTTTGATCAGGGCTAAAGAAAAAACCGCACGCCGTTACAGCAGTGCGGTTTTTCCCTGAAAGCAAACGACGACTACAAACTATTACGCCTGGTGGCTAGTAACGTAGTCGATAGCAGCTTGAACAGTAGTGATTTTTTCAGCTTCTTCGTCCGGGATTTCGGTCTCGAATTCCTCTTCCAGAGCCATCACCAGCTCAACGGTGTCAAGGGAATCGGCACCCAGGTCTTCTACGAAGGAAGCAGTGTTGACCACTTCTTCTTCTTTAACGCCCAGTTGCTCGGCGACGATTTTCTTGACGCGCTCTTCGATGGTGCTCATACCTTGTTTAACTCCTAATGGACAAATTCAGGCAGCTGGCCAGTGGGTAAGTGTATAGAAAGCCATTTCAGCTTTTCAACTGAAAGCTTCACCCTGTACCCGGTCGGCCACCTGCCTATAAATTAAGTTGCAGCTTTATAACGGATTTTAGACAGCTCGTATGACATTTTTTTGAAGCGATCCGTCACAATTTAACTCATGTACATCCCGCCGTTCACCGGGATTGTAGCCCCAGTCACGTATGCCGCACCGTCGGATGCCAGGAAAGTGACCACATTCGCGATCTCTTGAGCCTGGCCCAAACGGCCCAGCGGAATCTGCGTCAGCAAGGCTTCACGCTGTGCTTCTGGCAGTTCGCGGGTCATATCGGTGTCGATGAACCCTGGGGCCACCGAGTTGACCGTAATCGACCGCGAGCCGACTTCACGTGCCAATGCACGGCTGAAACCTTCCAGACCGGCTTTGGCAGAGGCGTAGTTTACTTGGCCTGCGTTGCCCATGGCACCCACTACGGAGCCAATATTGATAATTCGACCCCAACGCGCCTTGGTCATGCCGCGCAAAACGCCCTTGGACAGGCGAAACAGACTGTTCAAGTTGGTGTCGACCACGTCGTACCACTCGTCGTCTTTCATGCGCATCATCAAGTTGTCGCGGGTGATACCGGCGTTGTTCACCAGAATCGCCGGCGCACCGAACTGTGCGGTGATCTCGGCCAGTACGGCAGCCACGGACTCATCACTGGTCACGTTCAGCTCAAGGCCGGTACCTTGCACGCCGTTTTCCTTCAGGGTCGCGGCGATACGCTCGGCGCCCGAAGCGGACGTAGCGGTGCCGATCACAACGGCGCCCTGACGGCCCAGTTCCAGGGCGATCGCCTGGCCAATGCCACGGCTTGCGCCGGTAACCAGTGCAACTTTACCTTGCAGACTCATGCAGGCTTCTCCTTAGTTCGGGGATTAGGCCAGTGCCGCGCGAGCGGCAGCGAAGGCATCCGGGGTATTGAGGTTGGCAGTCGACACGCCGTCGGCGCACCGCTTGTTCAGGCCGGCCAGGACTTTGCCCGGACCGCACTCGACCAGCTCGGTGGCGCCGTTGGCCGCCAGGGTCTGGACCGATTCAACCCAACGTACGGGCTTGTAGAGTTGCTCCAGCAGGTCGCGCTTGAGAGTGTCGAGGTCGGCAGCCACGGCTGCACTGACGTTCTGCACCAACGGGATCTGCGGTGCCTGCCAGTTGATGGCGGCGATGGACTCGGCAAAACGCTCGGCTGCCGGGCGCATCAGCTCACAGTGCGACGGCACGCTCACCGGCAACGGCAGGGCACGCTTGGCGCCACGGGCCTTGCAGCCTTCGATGGCACGCTCGACCGCCGCCTTGGCACCGGCGATGACCACCTGGCCAGGGGAGTTGAAGTTCACGGCGCTGACCACTTCGCCCTGGGCCGCTTCGGCACAGGCTTCGATCACCACGGCATCGTCCAGGCCCAGGATAGCGGCCATACCGCCCTGCCCGGCCGGAACGGCTTCTTGCATCAGTTGGCCACGGCGCTCGACCAGCTTGACCGCCTCACCGAGGGTCAGGCTGCCCGCTGCCACCAAGGCGCTGTATTCGCCCAGGCTGTGACCCGCGACAAATGCCGGACGCGCGCCGCCTTCCGCCAGCCACAAACGCCACAGGGCGATCGAAGCGGTCAGGATGGCCGGCTGGGTTTTATCGGTTTGATTGAGCTGCTCTTCCGGCCCTTGCTGGGTCAGTGCCCACAGGTCGTACCCCAGGGCGTCGGACGCTTCTTTAAAGGTGTCCAGGATCAGCGGGTATTGCGCGCCCAGCTCGGCCAACATGCCGAGGGACTGCGAACCCTGCCCTGGAAAGACGAATGCGAGGGATGTAGACATGTAACAAGCCCCTAATGATCTGGTCGTCAAAAATGCGCACGCCTACGGTGGGAGTGCACGAAACTGACAGATTGGATGGTCAATTGAACTGGCCGGTCACATTTAAGCACTCCCGAGCCGATTCGCCTAAGGCAACAGGTCCTCAAGACGGCCGTGCAAGCGTTGCGGCAGGTTTTCCTGGATCTCGATCAGGGCCCGCGCAATCGCGCTTTGAAAGCCTTCAACGCCCGCAGAACCATGGCTCTTCACCACAATGCCCTGCAAGCCCAGAAAACTCGCACCATTATGCCGCGCTGGCGCCAGGTCGGCCTGCAGGCGGCGCATCAACGGCAGCGCCAGGGCGCCGACCAGGCGCGACGCGAGGTTCTGCTTGAACAACGCCTCGATGCGCGTGGCGATCATGGTCGCCAGGCCTTCGCTGGATTTGAGCAGGATATTGCCGACAAAACCGTCGCACACCACCACATCCGCCTCACCGCGATACAAGCCGTCACCCTCGACAAAGCCGATGTAGTTCAAGCCGCGCGCACCCTGCAACAACGTAGCAGCAAGCTTGACCTGCTGGTTGCCCTTGATGTCTTCGGTACCGATATTCAGCAAGGCCACCCGCGGGCGGGCCACGCCAAGCGCTTCGGCGGCCACCGAGCCCATCACGGCGAACTGGAACAGGTGCTCGGCACTGCAATCGACATTCGCGCCCAGGTCCAGCAGTTGACAATAGCCCTTCTGCGTCGGAATCGCCGCCACCATGGCCGGCCGATCAATGCCGGGCAACGTTTTCAGCACAAAGCGCGACAGCGCCATCAGAGCCCCGGTATTGCCGGCACTGACACAGGCTTGCACCTTGCCATCACGCAGCAGCTCAAGCGCCACCCGCATCGAAGAGTCGGGTTTGCCACGCAGGGCCGCCGCCGGCTTGTCATCCATGGTGATGGTTTCGCTGGCCGGCGTAATCGTCAGGCGCGCGCGATCCACCGCCGGATGGCTGGCAATCAGTTCTTCAAGGAGGGAGGGTTGACCGACGAGGGTCAGGTGCAGCGAGGGTGTAGCGGACAGGCTGGCAATGCAGGCCTGAACAATGCTGCGGGGACCGAAGTCCCCGCCCATTGCGTCTATCGCGATGACTAGAGCAGACAAGTGATTACTCGTCAGCGCCCTTGTCGATCACTTTACGGCCACGGTATACGCCTTCTGGCGATACGTGGTGACGCAGGTGAACTTCACCGGTGGTCTTTTCTACGGACAGGGTGCTTGCCTCGAGAGCGTCGTGCGAACGGCGCATGTCACGGGCGGAGCGGGATTTTTTGTTCTGCTGAACAGCCATAATTGATTAACTCCTAAACGTTTGGGTCACGCTTTAACTGCGCCAATACACTGAACGGGTTGGACCGCGTTACCTCGTCCTCGCTCGGTTCGGGCTCGTCATCGAGGCCCGCCGGCTGCTGGCATTCTTCCGGATGATGAGCAGGCACAATGGGCAAGGCGAGCAGAAGCTCCTCCTCGATCAGTGCATGCAGATCCAAAGGATCTTCGCCCAGTTCCAGCACGTCATAACCTTTCGGCAACGACTGGGTATTCGCACCCTCCTTCACCACAGCATAACTGCACTCGCTGTGGATCGGCAGGGTGACCAGCTCAAGACAACGCTGGCAAACCATTTTGACTTCGGTGTCGATAAAGCTGTGGATTACCACAGACTTACGTTCATCTCGTTCAAAAACGAATTTGGCCTGCACCCTACCGACAGTGTCGGAAAGCGGGTCGCAGAGTCTCTCCAAATCGGCCAGCAGCAACTCACCTTGAAGGGAAGTGCCACGATCAGCCAATTTGCGCGGGTCAACGTGAGGTGGAATCGGGTCATTCAACATAGGCGCAGCATTATAGGGATGCACCCAGCCATGTCAAAGGAAATTCAGCCCTGTGCGTCAGCCGGTCACCCCGCTAGAATCCCCGGCTGCCCTGAGGAGACGCCCATGCTGCCTTTATTACTCGCATCCAGCTCGGTTTATCGCCGGGAATTGCTGAGCCGCCTGCACCTGCCGTTCATCTGCAGCTCGCCGGATATCGACGAAAGCCACCGTGCGAATGAATCCGCCATTGAGCTGGTCAAGCGCCTGGCCGAAGAGAAGGCACGCGCGCTTGCGGCCAGCCATCCTGGGCATTTGATTATCGGCTCCGACCAAGTGGCTGCGCTCGACGGCCGGATCATCGGCAAGCCGCACACGTTCGAGAACGCCCGCGAACAACTGTTGGCCGCCAGCGGCAAGCGTGTCAGCTTCCTCACCGGCTTGGCGCTGCTGAACAGCAAGACAGGGCACTGCCAGGTGGACTGCGTACCTTTTACTGTGCACATGCGTGAGCTGGACGCTGAGCGCGTTGAGCGCTACCTGCGGATTGAGCAGCCGTACGACTGCGCGGGCAGCTTCAAGGCTGAGGGGCTGGGTGTGAGCCTGTTCCAGAGTACCGAAGGGCCGGATGCAACCAGCCTTATCGGCCTACCGCTGATCCGCCTAGTAGACATGCTCTTGGCTGAAGGCGTGCAGATCCCTTAAAGCCGCCACAAAACCAACTGTGGGAGCGGGCTTGCTCGCGAATGCGTCGTATCAGTCACTGATGTGCTGATTGAACCACCGCATTCGCGAGCAAGCCCGCTCCCACATTTTGAGCGATGCCAGCCTCAGGATTTCAGCGCAGGGTCGGACCCTGGAAGCCCATATACAACGCCAGCTTCTCCGCCACACTCGCTCCGAGCTTCTTGGAGAACCGATCAAACGGCGATTCCTCAACCGTGAAATCCACCAACTCCTTCTCGCCAATCACATCCCGCGCCACCGAACTGGCACTGCCCAGCCCGTCGATCAAGCCAAGCGGCAACGCCTGCTCGCCCGACCACACCAGACCGGAGAACAGCTCGGGGTGGTCCTTATCCTTCAGGCGGTCGCCGCGCCCCTGCTTCACGCTGGCGATGAACTGGCGATGGGTGGTGTCGAGCACGCCCTGCCAGAACTGGGTTTCATCTGCCTTTTGTGGTTGGAACGGGTCGAGAAATGCCTTGTGCTCACCCGAGGTGTAGGTACGACGCTCCACCCCCAGCTTCTCCATGGTGCCGACAAAGCCATAACCGGCCGCCGTTACACCAATGGAACCCACCAGGCTGGCCTTGTCGGCGTAGATCTGGTCAGCGGCACTGGCGATGTAATAGGCCCCCGAAGCACCCAAGTCCGAAATCACGGCGTACAGCTTGATATCAGGGTGCAGAGCACGCAGGCGACGAATCTCGTCATACACATAACCGGACTGCACCGGACTCCCGCCAGGGCTGTTGATGCGCAGGATCACGCCCTTGACCTTGGGGTCTTCAAACGCGGCACGCAGGCTGCTGACGATATTGTCGGCGCTGGCGGGCTCCTTGTCGGCAATCACCCCGCGCACTTCGATAAGGGCGGTGTAGTTGGCACCCCGGGTAGCGCTTTTTTCCATGTCCATCAACGGGCTGAACAGCGCCAGCATGGCGATGAGCCAGATAAACGTCAGCAGCTTGAAGAAAATCCCCCAACGCCGTGCACGACGCTGTTCCTGGACGCTGGCCAAGAGGGTCTTCTCCAGTAGCTTCCAGCTTTTATCATCGCTGTTTTCAGCCTTTTCGGGCGCTTTCCACTCGTCACTCATGCCATCAACCCCAACAAAGACTTATTGGGCCCGGCTGAGCCAGGCCTGCAATTCGGAAAAATGATCAATCGTCAGGCGCGGCTCGTATTGCTGCAACGCCTCGGCAGCCTGGGCGCCATAGCTGACCGCCACACTGTCCATGCCCGCATTGCGCGCCATCATCAGGTCGAAGGAAGCATCCCCCACCATCAGCGCCTGGCGTGGCGAGACGCCGCAATGGGCCAGGATCTGCTCCAACATCAGAGGGTGGGGCTTGCTGGCAGTTTCATCGGCGGCGCGGGTGATATCGAAATAATCTTCCCAGCCGTGAGCCTTGAGCACCCGGTCCAGCCCGCGACGCGCCTTGCCGGTGGCGACCGCCAGGTGATAACCCTCGGCGCGGAACGCCTCCAGGGACTGCACCACACCGTCGAACAATGGCGAAGGCGTGGCCTCCAGGGCGATGTAGTGATCGGCGTAGTGATCGCGAAAGGTGACCAGTTCAGCGTCGCTGATCTCGGGATACAAAGTGCGAATCGCCTCAGGCAGGCCCAGGCCGATGATGCCCTTGACCGCGTGATCCGTGCACGGCGCATAGCCCGAGCGAATCGACGCTGCGTGCATCGATTCGACTATCCGGCCAATGGAGTTGGCCAGGGTGCCATCCCAGTCGAATATCAGCAGTTTGTAATCAAGGTGCGACACTCAAACGCTCCACGGTCTTGGCCCACATCTCATCGACCGGCGCCTGCAGCTTCAACTCGCCACCATCGGGGAGCGGCACAGTGAGCATGTAGGCATGCAGGAACAGGCGCTTGCCGCCCAGGTCACGGATTTCCTTGGAGAAATCCTCGTCACCGTATTTGGTATCGCCAGCGATGCAATGGCCCGCATGCAGGGTGTGCACGCGAATCTGGTGAGTACGGCCGGTTACCGGCTTGGCCTCGACCATGGTGGCGAAGTCACCGAAGCGGCGCAGCACCTTGAACAGGGTCAGGGCTTCTTTGCCCTCTTCGTCCACTTCCACCATGCGCTCGCCGGAACGCAGGTTGCTCTTCTGCAACGGCGCGCGGACGCTCTTGATGGAGCTGGCCCAGTTGCCGCGCACCAGCGCCATGTAGCGCTTGTCCACGCCATCGCCACGCAGGGCGGTGTGCAGGTGGCGCAACATGCTGCGCTTCTTGGCAATCATCAGCAGGCCGGAAGTGTCACGGTCCAGGCGGTGGACCAGCTCCAGCTCCTTGGCGTCCGGACGCAACTGACGAAAGGCTTCGATCACGCCGAAATTCAGGCCGCTGCCGCCGTGAACCGCAATGCCACAGGGCTTGTTGATCACGATCAGCTTGTTGTCTTCAAAGACGATCGACGCTTCAAGGCGCTGCAACAAGCCTTGGGCCAATGGCACGGGCTCATCACGCTCAGGCACGCGAACCGGCGGCACACGGACGATATCGCCCGCCTGCAACTTGTACTCGGGCTTGATCCGGCCTTTGTTCACCCGCACTTCACCTTTACGCAAGATGCGGTAAATCAAGGTCTTGGGCACGCCTTTGAGCCTGGCCAGGAGAAAATTGTCGATGCGTTGGCCGGCATATTCCGGCGAGACCTCGAGCAGCTGGACGCTGGGGGTCTGGGGGGCGGTAGTCGTCATGGCGGCGATGATAACAATTTTTTATGGAATTGAAGCACTTAATCATTGCTGCTATAGTCGCGAACGCCGCCAAAAGCGGCCTGGACAGAGGACATGCGGCAAACTGCCGGCCCTGACCATCGCAATTCATCAGGACGCGAGGCCGTCCTACGGGGCTTTCGCCACCCTGGAAGGCTCAAGATTGTAACAAGCGCAGGTGACATGAGGCCTGAAGCGAGTGCAGAAAGCAGAGTGAATACTCGCGTTCCGCGCCGATATTTACGGCCAGTTCACAAAGTGCAGTCAGTCTTGAACCAGACCACGGCGAATACTTCGGAAACAACGCCTGTTAAGAGCTGAGTGAGAGCGCAACCGCCCACACCTAGTCTTGTTTAGCCATGAGCGTGGACTCCCCATTGGAGAACACGGTAAATGCCAACCCGCTGCGGATTCTGCGCGCGGCAGCACCCGAATTATCAGGGATACGTGTAGGGTGGAGATGCACAACCGTCGGACCGTGTAGCACTAGGCTTATATTTAGACGCTTCATCTCGTCCACAGTCGCCGGTTGATTCCTCCTCCTGACCTTAGCTTTTGTTGAAGTGGTGCCTTTGTCACCACCGCTAACAAGCAGGACGCGTCCGTCGCGATACCGGCCCAATTGGCTGGTTTTTGCTGGACACTGGAGTGGCCAACCACTCTTGACGCACCTGACACCGACCGTGAGAAGTCGTGTGTGCCGAACGCCGTTTCCGGCAGCCCGGAAACCGACGGTACAACATGAAAAGAATGCTGATTAACGCAACTCAACCCGAAGAGTTGCGTGTTGCACTGGTAGATGGCCAACGCCTCTACGACCTGGACATCGAATCCGGTGCACGCGAGCAAAAGAAGGCCAACATCTATAAAGGCCGTATTACTCGCATCGAACCAAGCCTTGAGGCTGCCTTTGTCGATTTCGGCTCCGAGCGCCACGGCTTCCTGCCCCTCAAAGAAATCTCCCGCGAATACTTCAAGAAAGCCCCTGAAGGCCGCGTGAACATCAAGGACGTCCTGAGCGAAGGCCAGGAAGTCATTGTCCAGGTAGAAAAAGAAGAACGTGGCAACAAGGGCGCTGCCCTGACCACCTTCATCAGCCTGGCCGGCCGTTACCTGGTCCTGATGCCGAACAACCCACGTGCCGGCGGCATTTCCCGCCGCATCGAAGGCGAAGAGCGCAACGAACTGCGTGAAGCGCTGAACGGCCTGATTGCACCAGCCGACATGGGCCTGATCGTTCGCACTGCCGGCCTGGGCCGCAGCAGCGAAGAAATGCAGTGGGACCTCGACTACCTGCTGCAACTGTGGACCGCCATCAAAGAAGCGTCCCTGGATCGTTCCGCGCCATTCCTGATCTACCAGGAAAGCAACGTGATCATCCGCGCCATCCGCGATTACCTGCGCCAGGACATCGGCGAAGTGCTGATCGACAGCGTTGAAGCCCAGGACGAAGCCCTGACCTTCATCCGCCAGGTGATGCCGCAGTACGCCAGCAAGATCAAGCTGTACGAAGACAGCGTCCCGCTGTTCAACCGTTTCCAGATCGAAAGCCAGATCGAGACCGCCTTCCAGCGCGTGGTCGAACTGCCTTCCGGTGGCTCCATTGTGATCGACCCGACCGAAGCCCTGGTGTCCATCGACATCAACTCGGCGCGTGCGACCAAAGGCAGCGACATCGAAGAAACCGCCCTGCAGACCAACCTGGAAGCGGCTGAAGAAATCGCCCGCCAGCTGCGCCTGCGTGACATCGGCGGCCTGATCGTGATCGACTTCATCGACATGACCCCTGCCAAGAACCAGCGCGCCGTGGAAGAGAAAGTCCGCGAATGCCTGGAAGCTGACCGTGCCCGCGTACAGGTCGGCCGCATTTCGCGCTTTGGCCTGCTGGAAATGTCCCGTCAGCGCCTGCGTCCTTCCCTGGGCGAGAGCAGCGGCATCGTCTGCCCGCGTTGCAACGGCACCGGCATCATCCGTGACGTTGAATCGCTGTCCCTGGCGATCCTGCGCCTGATCGAAGAAGAAGCCCTGAAAGACCGCACCGCCGAAGTCCGCGCGCAAGTGCCGATCCCGGTTGCCGCCTTCCTGCTCAACGAAAAACGCAACTCGATCACCAAGATCGAACTGCGCACCCGTGCCCGTATCGTCATCCTGCCGAACGATCACCTCGAAACCCCGCACTTCGAAGTGCAGCGTCTGCGCGACGACAGCCCGGAAGCCCACAGCGGCCAGTCCAGCTACGAAATCGCCGCTGCCGCAGCCGAAGTGGAAGAAGTCCAGCCAGCCGCCGCGACCCGCACCCTGGTTCGCCAGGAAGCCGCGGTCAAGACCGCGCCGGCTCGCGCCAACGCTCCGGTGCCGACCGAAGTCGCCGCTCCGGTTGCCGCACCGGCCGCCCTGCCTGAACCAAGCCTGTTCAAAGGCCTGGTGAAGTCGCTGGTCAGCCTGTTCGCCACCAAGGAAGAGCCTGTTGCTCCGGTTGTGGTCGAAAAACCGGCTACCGAGCGTCCTGCGCGCAACGAAGAGCGTCGCAACGGTCGTCAGCAGAGCCGTAACCGCAACGGCCGCCGTGACGAAGAGCGCAAGCCGCGCGAAGAACGTGCGCCGCGTGAAGAACGCGCCCCACGCGAAGAGCGTGCACCTCGCGAACCCCGTGAAGAAACCCCGACCGTAGAACGTGCACCGCGTGAAGAGCGCGCACCGCGCACTCCACGTGCCCCACGCGAAGATCGCAAGCCACGTGGCGAGCGCGAAGAACGCGTGCGTGAACTGCGCGAGCCGCTGGACGCCGCGCCAGCCGCTGCCGGTGCTGCCGTTGCTGCTGAAGAACGCCCGGCCCGCCAGCCGCGTGAAGAGCGTGCGCCACGCGAAGAACGCCAACCTCGCGCCCCGCGTGAAGAGCGTCAACCACGTGCCGAACAAGCGGCTGCTGCCAGCGAAGAAGAGGTACTGACCGGCGAAGAGCAACTGCAGGAAGACGGTCAGGAAGGCGCCGAAGGCGATCGTCCACGCCGCCGCTCCCGTGGTCAGCGTCGTCGCAGCAACCGTCGTGAGCGTCAACGTGATGCCAACGGCAACGTGATCGAAGGCTCGGAAGAGACCGGCGAAAACACAGAAGCCGCTACCAGCGAACCGACTGGCGCCGAACTGGCTGCCGGCTTGGCCGTTACCGCTGCCGTTGCCAGCTCGGTCATCAGCGCACCGGCTGAAGCCCAGGCTCACGAGCAGGCTGAACGCGCTACCGCAGCGGTCGAAGACACCGTCACCGTGGAAGCACCGGTTGCCGAGACGCCAGCCGTTGAAGCACCTGCTGTTGAAGCGCCGGTTGCTGAAACGCCAGTCGTAGAAGCGTCGGCTGTCGAAGCACCGGTTGTCGAAGCCACCACCCCAATCGAAGCGCCGGCTGTTCCGGAAGTGGAAGTTGCCCCGGTTCAAGAAGCCCAGCCAGAAATTGAAGTGGCAGCGGTTGAACAAGCGCCAGTGGTTGAGCCTCAGCCAGTGGTCGAAGCAGCGGTTGTCGAAGCAGCCCCAGAAGTACGCGAAGTTCGTGAAGAACAGACCGCCTTCCAATGGACTGCCGAGCCTGCCGCACCGGTTGAAGCGCCAGAACCTGCCCCTGTGGTAGAAGAAGCGCCAGCGCCGGTTGCCGAAGTCGTGGTCGCCGAGCCAGCCCCAGTGGTTGAGCCTGCTCCGGTCGTAGAACCTGCGCCCGTGGTTGAAGCTCCGGTAGTTGCCGAAGTGGCAGCACCGGTGGTTGAAGCAGCCCCGGTCAGTGCACTGACCGAAAACGGCCGTGCCCCGAACGACCCACGTGAAGTGCGTCGTCGTCGCAAGGAAGCTGAAGCCGCAGCAGCTGCCGCGGCACAGGAAGCAGAGCACGAGAGCAAACCTCTCGCCTGATTCCAGCAGCGACTAAAAAGCCCCGCCTGAGTGATCAGGCGGGGCTTTTTTATAACAATCTTGTAGATATCGTAGATTCACGGTGGGAGCGGGCTTGCTCGCGAATGCGCCGGGTCAGGCAGAACTGCAGTGACTGACCCAGCGCATTCGCGAGCAAGCCCGCTCCCACATTTAGCCCGAGGTGAAACTCAGGGACTGCGGCAGGTCGACATCCCATAACACGCCGGGGTCATTTACCTGCACCTGCCTCACTGCAGCGTGCGCAAACAACGGCTTGGCCCCACGATCACCGGTCAACGCCATCAGCCCCGGCCCAAATGCCTGGCTAAATGCCACAGGATGCCCATATTGCCCATCCTGCATCGGCACACTGATACCGCCCTCCTCCAGCCCATCGATCACCTGCTCAATGCTCGACGACCGAATAAACGGCATATCCCCCAACACCACCAGCCAGCCGTCCGCCGCAGCACTGGCTGCAACCGCCGCCGCAATACTGTCGCCCATGCCGGCTGAGCGCAGCAGCAGGACCTTGCAACCGCAGGCCTCGGCCAAACGAATCACTTCATGACGGTCCGGCGACGTCACCACCCAACGCTCAACCACAGTAGTCGGCAGATTCACCAGCACCTGCTCGATCACCGGCCGCGTCATGCCATCCAGGCCTACACAATCAGCCAGCAACTTATCCTGGCCAGCACCCGCCACGGCGCGGAAGCGACTGCCCTGCCCCGCCGCGAGCACAATCGCAGTGACTGTCACTCAGCCACCACCGGCAATGGCTTCTTCTGCATCGGGGCCACACCGTTCTTGATCGCGACAATTTCCGCCATCAGTGACAACGCGATCTCCGACGGGGTGTGGCTGCCGATATGCAAGCCGATCGGCCCATGCAAGCGGGCGATCGCTTCCGCCGATAACCCCAGCGCGGCGAGGTTTTCCCGACGCTTCTGACTGTTGACCCGCGACCCCAGGGCGCCGATGTAGAACGCCGAGGAGTTCAGCGCCGTCAGCAAAGCCATATCATCCAGGCGCGGATCATGGGTAAGGCACACAATGGCCGTGCGCTCATCGGTCTGGATGTTGAGCACAGCCTCGTCGGGCATGCCCGGCACAAAGCGGCCGTGCTGTTCTTCCCAACCGTAGACGAACTCATCACGCGGGTCGCAGATCAACACCTCGAAATCCAGCAAGCGCGCCATCTCCGCCACGTAGCGTGACAGTTGCCCGGCACCGATCAACAGCAGGCGCCAGCGCGGGCCGTAGATGGCACGCAGGCGTTCGCCGTCGAAGGTGACCACATCGGTCTTGCTTGCACTGCTCAAGGTGACGTCACCACTGGCCAGGTCCAGCTCACGTGCGACGATCTGATGATCTTCACAGCGCGCCAGCAGTTCCGACACCCACGCCCAGTCGCGCACACGCTCTTCGGTCAGGCGCAAGGTGCCCCCACAGGGCAGGCCAAAACGCGCGGCCTCATCGCGGGTAACGCCGTAGGTCACCAACTGGACCGGCGGCCCGTCTGCAGGCAACCGGCCATCCTGCAGGCGTGCAATCAAGTCGTCCTCGATGCAGCCGCCCGACACCGAGCCGATCACCACCCCGTCCCCCCTCAGCGCCAGCATGGCGCCCGGTGGACGCGGGGCACTGCCCCAGGTCTGGACAACGCTGTACAACACCACTCGCTGCCCGGCACGGCGCCATTCGAGCACGCTGCGCAGGACGTTCAAATCCACACTGTCCACATAACCTCCTGCAAGCGTTACAACCTATTCACTTACTGTAAAACAAAAGCTGCCAAAGTAATGCGCCAGAAACGCAAACGCCCCGAACCAGTCGGGGCGTTTGTACGTTGCTGTCGGCGTTAGTTCACGCCAGCAGCGGCTTACTTGACGACAGGTGCAGGGCCTTCGGCCACGCCCAGGTCATCCAGTTCGCGGGTTTCCGAGATACCGGTACCGCCGGACGCCAGCTCGCTTTGCAGCTTGTCGGTGTCCAGTTCCTTGACCCACTTGGCCACAACGATGGTGGCAACGGCGTTACCGACAAGGTTGGTCAGTGCGCGGGCTTCGGACATGAAGCGGTCGATACCCAGGATCAGCGCCAGGCCGGCAACCGGCAGGTGGCCTACGGCCGACAGGGTGGCAGCCAGTACGATGAAGCCCGAACCGGTCACGCCTGCAGCGCCTTTGGAGGACAGCAGCAGCACCAGCAGCAGCGTGATCTGGTGGGTAATGTCCATGTGGGTGTCAGTCGCCTGGGCGATGAACACGGCAGCCATGGTCAGGTAGATCGAAGTACCGTCGAGGTTGAAGGAGTAGCCGGTTGGAATCACCAGGCCTACTACGGATTTCTTCGCGCCCAGACGCTCCATCTTGATCAGCATGCGCGGCAGTGCGGACTCGGAAGACGAAGTACCCAGAACGATCAACAGCTCTTCACGGATGTAGCGGATCAGTTTGATCACGCTGAAACCGTGGGCGCGGCAGATACCACCCAGTACCACCAGCACGAACAGCAGGCAGGTGATGTAGAAGCAGATCATCAGCTGGCCCAGCTGCACCAGGGAACCTACGCCGTAGGCACCGATGGTGAACGCCATGGCGCCCAGGGCACCGATTGGCGCGAGCTTCATGATCATGTTGATGATGTTGAACATCACGTGGGCGAAGCGATCGATGAAGTCCAGCACCGGCTTGCCGTAGGCACCCAGGCGGTGCAGGGCGAAACCGAAGATCACCGAGAACATCAGCACTTGCAGGATGTCGCCGTTGGCGAAGGCGCCGACGATGGTGTTAGGGATCACATTGAGGATAAAGCCGACGATGCTCTGGTCTTTACCGGCGGTGACGTAGGCCGCCACTTTGGAGGCGTCCAGGGTCGCTACGTCGATGTGCATGCCGTTACCCGGTTGCACGACGTTTACCACGATCAGGCCGATCAGCAGCGCAACGGTAGACACGATCTCGAAGTACAGCAGCGCGTAGCCGCCGGTCTTGCCCACCGATTTCATGCTTTGCATGCCAGCGATGCCACTGACAACGGTGCAGAAGATGATCGGGGCGATGACCATTTTGATCAGTTTGATGAACCCGTCACCCAGCGGCTTGAGGGCCACACCGGTCTGCGGGTAGAAGTGACCGAGCAAAATACCGATAACGATTGCAACGATCACCTGGAAGTACAGGGATTTGTAGATTGGCTGACGAGTCGTCATTGCAAAGTTCCTCAATCGTCCCGTGTGGCAAATATCCGCCATTGCCCACGACACTTGAATTGCGAACCCTCCTGCACTGGAGGGATTTGTTGTTTGCGAGCCCTGTAGGAACAAGGCTGCGCTGTAATCCCTATCGCAAACGCCGTGCCACTTTGCTGAAAAGCTCTGAAGGCCCTTAGACATCAGGGCCTGGCGTTTTGAGACGCCCTCCCAGGCAGCGAAACAAGTGGCGGATTTCCGCCCACTCGACCCATCCCGTCCTACAATTTGGCGGATATCCGCCTTGTGACCGCAGCCGGGGCTGGCTACCATCGGCCCCTCCATGGACGAGGCCTCCGCATGCGTGAACGTACCATCGCCAGCCATTACGCCCGTGCGGCCCTCGGCGGGGCGCGTCGGGCCGGCTATGACTACTCGGGCCTGCTGCAACAAGTGGGCATCACCCCGGAACTGCTGACCGAACCCCGCGCCCGCATCGCGCCGGAGCAGTTCACTCGTTTGCTGCAAATGCTCTGGCTGGCGCTGGACGACGAATACCTGGGGTTCGCCGACGGTCCGAGTAAACGCGGCACTTTCGCCATGATGTGCCACGCGCTGATCCATTGCCGCACGCTGGAGAAGGCTCTGGAACGCGGCTTATTATTTTATAGCCTATTCCCACAAGGCCCGCGCTGGCAGCTGACACGCGAAGGCGAAATGGCCCGCTTGAGCCTGGACGACTCGCAGCTATGGGACCCGGAGCATTTCTTGAGTGAGTGCCTGCTGGTGATTTGGCATCGCCTGGGCAGTTGGCTGATCGGCCAACGCATCCGGCTGCACCAGGCCACCTTCAGCTACCCGCAGCCGGCTCACGCCAGCGAATATGACCTGCTGTTTCCCTGTGCCCAGGTATTCGGTGCACCGAACAGCAGCCTGGTGTTTCCCGCGCGTTACCTGAACCTGCCGCTGTTGCAGGATGAACGCACGCTCAAGCACTTCCTGGAACGCTCCCCCGCCGATCTGCTGTCGCGGCCGGACGAAGGCGACAGCTTGAGCAGCCAGCTACGCCGCTTGCTCAGCCGCGACCGCAGTCCCTGGCCGGACCTGGAAGCCGTCGCCCAGCACTTGCACATCAGCCCCCAGACCCTGCGCAGGCATTTGCGTGAAGAAGGCACCAGCTTTCAGGCACTCAAGGATGAGCTGCGGCGGGACATCGCCATCTATCATTTGGGCCGCGCAGATTTGTCGCTGCAGGAGATTGCCGAGCAGCTGGGCTTTTCCGAACCGTCGGCGTTTCATCGGGCGTTCAAAAAGTGGACGGGGCTGACACCGGGGGCTTACCGGGCCCAAGAGAGTTAGAGCTGTATGGCCTGGAAGGGCCCCATCGCGGGCAAGCCCGGCTCCCACAGTGGATCGGGTTTACACATTGTGATTCGAACCCCATCCACTGTGGGAGCTGGCTTGCCTGCGAGGAGGCCCGCACGGCCAGTAACGATCACAAGGCCGGAAAATGAATCTTGAACGCCGCCCCGCCCAAAGGCGAATCGCCCAAGGTCAGCCGTGCACCGTAGCTTTCAATGATGTCCTTGACCACCGCCAAGCCGATCCCCTGCCCCGGATGCTGGCGGTCCAGCCGCTCGCCCCGCTGCAGAATCCGGGCGCGCTGATCCGGTGGCACACCTGGCCCATCATCCTCGATGCACAACTCGCTGCCTTCGAGGTTTTCCGCGAAGCTGATGCGTACCTCGCTCAAACATAAGCGGTAGGCGTTTTCCAGCAGGTTGCCGAGCAACTCCAGCAAAGCGCCCTTCTCGATCGGCACGTCGCACTCTTCCGGCAGCTCAAAGGACACCGTGACACGTTTGTCGCGGTAGACCTTGTCCAGCGTATCGCACAGGCTTTGCAACACCGGCTCCAGGCGCACCTGGTGACGCACCAGGCCGCTCTTGCGCAGGCTGGCGCGTTGCAGTTGGTAGCTGATCTGCTGGCTCATGCGCTCGATCTGCGATTGCAGCACCCAGGCCTGGTCGCGGTCTTCCGGGCGCTGGGCCATGTCTTCGCTCACACCTTGAAGTACCGCGAGCGGGGTTTTCAGGCTGTGGGCCAGGTCGTCGAGGGAGTCGCGGTAACGCGCCCGTTGCTCACGTTCGCTGTGCAGCAAGCGGTTGAGGGAACCGGTAAGGCGCAACAATTCACGGGGGTGTTGTTCGGATAGGCTTTCGCGGGTGCCACCTTCGATCTGGTCAAGTTCCTGGCTCAGGCGCCGCAGGGCCTGCAGGCCCCAAGTCAGGCCCAGCCACAGCAAGGTCAACAGCACCAGCAACGCTGCGCCGAAGCCCAGGTAGAGGTTTTCGCGCAGGCCTTCGAGGGTCAACTGGTATTCGCGCACCGGTTGCAGGGCGACAATACTGAACGCCGCGCTCTTGCCGCCCAGCAGCCGGACCTCGACGTCATAGACGAAGAATTCCTGGCCGTTGGCCTCACGGATCCGCGCGAATTCGTTACCGCGCCCGTCGTAGCGCGGCTTGTAGTTGATGTTTTCTTCCTTGGTCGCCCGCGAACGCCACACCAGATGGCCTTCGCGATCGTAGATATAGCCGAGCAGGCGGCTGTCGGTGAGGTTGAAGCGCTCGTCCGGCAATTGCGCCGGCATCAGCAGGCGGTTGTTTTCAACCCGTGCGGCAGAGATCAGCGTCGTGACGTCCGACGCCAGGCGCTGCTCGATGGAATCCTGCAACGCCAGGCTGAACGCCCCTTGCATGGCGGGCAACAAGCCCAGCATGAACAGCACGGCCAGGGTGGCGGCCGCCAGCATCAAGCGCACGCGAAGCGAGCGAATCAACGGCAGCGCTCGTTGAACAGGTAGCCGAGGCCACGCACGGTGTCGATCGGCTTGAACCCGGCCGGGCCTTCCAGCTTGCGACGCAGCCGGCCGACCAACACTTCGATGACATTCGGATCACGCTCGTCGTCATCCGGGTAGAGCTGTTCCATCAAGCGGTCCTTGGCGACCACCTGCTGGTGATGGCGCATCAGGTACTCAAGGATCCGATATTCGTAGGCCGTCAGCGCCAGGGGCTGTTCGTCGAGGGACGCCTGCTTGCGATTGAGGTCCAGCAGCAACGGGCCCGCAACAATCGTCGACTGGGTAAACCCGCTGGAGCGGCGCAGCAAGGCGTTCATCCGCGCCTCCAGTTCTTCGAACTGGAACGGCTTGACCACATAGTCATCAGCACCGGCTGCCAGGCCTTCGACCTTGTCCTGCCAGTTGCCACGCGCGGTGAGGATCAGGATCGGGAAGGTCTTGGCCTGGGTACGCAGTTGGCGGATCAGGTCCAGCCCCCCCATGCCGGGCAGGCCCAGGTCGATGATCGCCAGGTCATGGTTGAACTGCCCGGTCTGGTACAGGGCCTCTTCGGCATTGGCCACAGCCTCGACCACATGCCCGCTGTCGGTCAGGCGGGTAAACAGGTGATGACGCAGCAGCGCCTCATCTTCCACCACCAGCAATTTCATAAAGCTCTCCAAGGCAAATCAACTGTCCGACAGAGGGATATCATAGCGGCCCTGCAGGTCTTGCGGGCGCAGTTTAGTGCCATTGAACTGGCCCGTCAGGTGTTCATAGCCGGCGCGGTAGCCCGGCTGCGGGATTGCAAGGCCCAGGGACTGGCCCCAGGGCGCGGGTTGGCTGCCCACTTCTTCGAAGCTGACACGCTGGAGCATGGTGCTGGATTTCTTGGTTTTCTCACCGCCGAACGCGGCGAAGGCACCGTCGGCGGCCTGGACCCCGGCGGTGGCACTGAGCATGGTTAACGCCAACATCAGCTGTTTGATCGCAGTCATGGTGATACCTCTATGCGTTTGGCTGTTGCCTTTGTGTGAGTCCCAGACTACGCAGGCGCCCCTGAACTCCCCCTGAACAGGCTCTGAACCTCACCTGAACCGCAGCGGGCTATCCTGTTGCCCATCAACTCGGCAAAATACCGCCCATGAATTCCCTACCCGCTTGCTGCACCCCACTCGACGCCCATTGGCCGCTGCCCGTCCTCTTGCCGGGTACGGTGTTTCTCAGCACCCGCTTTGATCCGGCTTTATTGACGGCCGGCGATTTCCAGCGCAGCGCCGTGCCGCCTCCGGCCAGCATCCAGCGCTCGGTGGCCAAGCGTCAGGCCGAGTTCCTGGCCGGCCGACTGTGCGCCCGCGCCGCGCTGAAACAGCTCGATCACCTCAACTATATCCCCGCCATCGGTGAAGACCGTGCGCCGGTGTGGCCTGCGCATATCTGTGGCTCCATCACCCACAGCACCGGGCATGCCGCCGCGATTGTCGCGCACACGGCGCAATGGCGCGGGCTGGGGATGGACCTGGAGAATGTGCTGACACTGGAGCGGGCGGAGCGCTTGGCTGGGGAGATCCTCACGGCCGATGAACTGCAACGGATGGCGACGCTGCCGCGAGAACAGATCGCACAGCTGGTGACATTGACGTTTTCGGCCAAAGAGAGCCTGTTCAAGGCGCTGTACCCGATCGTGCAAAAGCGCTTCTATTTTGAGCATGCCGAAATGCTGGAGTGGTCCGACGCGGGCCAGTTACGGCTGCGGTTGCTGACAGACCTGTCCAGCGAGTGGTGCCACGGCAAAGAGCTGCACGCGCAGTTTTCGGTGAATGATGGGCAGTTGCTGAGCCTGGTCGCCATCCAGGCTTAGGTTTTCTCCTGACCCCTCGGCCAACTCAGACTGAAGCACGCCCCACCCAAATTGTTGCTCTTGCTGATCAACGCCCGCCCGCCGTGCCAATAGATAATCCGTCGCACGATCGACAACCCCAACCCATGCCCGCCGGAGGCACGGGTGCGGCTGTCGTCCAGGCGCAGGAATGGCGTGAAAATGCGCTCCCAGGCACTCTCAGGCACACCGGGCCCATCATCTTCGACATCGATGCGGCAGCGCACCTGGCCCACCTGATAACTGATCAACACGTGGCCCTGGGCATGACGCATGGCATTGCTCACCAGGTTCTGCAACGCACGGTGCAGGTAACGTGGCTCAGCATCCACCCAGGCATCATCCCAATGGGCCGAAGACAGGCAAATGCCCCGGCTTACGCTGACCTGCGGACGCAGTGGCGATAATTCGCCTATGACCTGATCGAGCAGCGCATCGAGGTCGACCCGCTGGAAATTCAACTCTGGCGAGCCTTGTTCCAGCCGCGCGTAAGTGAGCATTTCATCGACTAGGCCATCGAGGTCCTGGATATCGCTGTCCATGCCTTCCAGGTATTTGCGCCGCGCCTCGGCCGTGGTGGCATCACCAACCATCTCCAGGCCGAAACGCAAGCGCGCCACCGGCGTGCGCAATTCGTGGGACACCGCGCGCACCAGTTCACGCTGGATCGCCAGCAACTGCTGTAAGTGCTCGGCCATGCCATTGAAGGCGGCGGCCAGGCGCCCCACCGAGTCAGCACCACGGGCCGGTACGCGGACTTCCAGGTTGCCCTTGGCGATGCGGGTGGCGGCGGCTTCCAGGCCGCGCAGCCGCCGTTCAAGCTGGCGCACCAACAGATAGACGATCAAACCGATCAGGGTCAGGCCGATCAACGTAATCAGGATCAACCATTGCGCTGGGTAAGGGTTCATTTGATACAGCGGCCCGAGTTCCAGCACCCACGGCGTACCGACCATGCCGGCAAACACGCGGATCGAGTCGCCGCCCTTGCCCAGGGCCATCACCGTGTCGCCTTCCGAGACGCGGCGGCGCTGGTCTTCGTCCATGTCGGCCTGGTCGAGGGTCATCAAATGCATATCGAAGCCAAACCCCTTGGCTTCTTTTATATCCGCCAGGCGCTGCGGCTGTTCAGCCACGGGGAAGCGCACCAGCTCGTCGGCGAGCAGGTAGATCGTCGCACGCGCCAGCTGTTCGCTGATCTGCTGCACTTCCCCCATGAGCACAAGCTGCGCCTGATCATTGACCAAACGCAGCACTCGCGCGGCGTGGGGCCCGGTCTGCTCCACCAGCACCTGGCCGCGTTGCAGGCGATTGCGTTGGCTCAAATCCAGTTGCGCATCGGCCAGGGGGCGCAGTTCCAGCGGGATACCGAGCAAACGCTCCCACACCGCCAGGGCCCGTTGCCGCTCGATGGGGCTCATGGGTTGCAGGTTATCGCCCATCA
Organism: Pseudomonas sp. H3_E07; assembly: GCF_054668895.1. Lineage (NCBI taxonomy): Bacteria > Pseudomonadati > Pseudomonadota > Gammaproteobacteria > Pseudomonadales > Pseudomonadaceae > Pseudomonas > Pseudomonas sp. H3_E07. Next base: position 4,195,887 of record NZ_CP162795.1, on the reverse strand, counting down.
AGGCGAAGGTGCCGTGGGCCAGGCGCTCGCGGTATTGGCCGCTGCGCACCTCGTTGAGCAGGTGCAGGGCCAGCACGCCGAGCAGGGCCACCAGGATCAGCGCCGCGCACATGCCACCGTAGATGCGCAGGAAGATCGAGTTCACAGCGGCATGTCGGCGGCGGCTTCGGGGACGAACAGATAGCCTTTGCTGCGGATGGTCTTGATCAGGCGCGGGTGGATCGGGTCGTCACCTATCTTGGGGCGTATGCGTGAGATACGCACGTCAATGGAGCGGTCCTGACCGTCATAGCCGATGCCGCGCAGGGCGATGAAGAGTTCTTCGCGGGACAAAATGCGCCCGGCATTGGCCACCAGCAGCCACAACAGGTCGAACTCGGCGCTGGTCAGCTCGATGCCGTCATTGTTCAGCCAGGCTTCACGCAAGGCGTTGTCCACCACCAAGGGGCCGAATTGCAGGCGGCGCTGGTTCTCCACGGCAACCGGTTCGGTCGGTTCGCTACGCCGCAGCAGGGCCTGGATGCGTGCCAGCAACAGGCGCGGGCGCACGGGTTTGCACACGTAATCGTCGGCCCCCATGTCCAGGCCCAGCACCTGGTCCATGTCATCGGTACGCGCGGTGAGCATCAGGATCACCCCGTCATAGCGCTGGCGCACCTTGCGGCAGATGCTCAAGCCGTCTTCGCCGGGCAGCATCAGGTCGAGGATCACCAGGTCCGGCTGTTCGGCGATGATGCGCGCCGCTGCCAGGGCGCCATCGCCTTCCACGGACACCTGCAGGCCATTGCTCTCCAGATACTCACGGGTCAATTCGGCCAGTCGCTGGTCGTCTTCGACTATCAATACCTGCCAGGCTTCTTGCTCCACGGGTGACCTCAATGTCTGTCATAAAAGGCGGGCATGATCTGGGTAACTGCGTAGCCCGATACGGTCGATTGTAGCCACGGGCCAGCCCTCAAACACAAGCCGGGAAATCCATTCGGTGATCGCGTTTTTTTGTGATAGGGTTCGCGCCCTTCGAAAATGGGCAGGTTGTTTTAAGCCCGAAACAATTAATGACAAACGGCGTAATCCAGCAGCAATGCGGCCTACACGCCCATTCAACCTTTCTTACACATTTTACCCACAGCGTTATCCACAGGTTACTGCGTTGCTAACCCCTCAAAAACGCATTATCTTGTACCTCGGCACTGAATAAGACCCTACATGTGGGGTTTTTCAAGAAAGCGCCCAACCACACAAGTGGCAAGAAATTCAAGCGTTTTATTGCTACCGCAGCATGGAACCAACCGATTTTCAGTAGACCAAACCGCTCACGCGGATGGCAGCTGTTTCCCATCCCCGATATGGAAAACGGTACGGGTGTTGCAGGAAGAGCCTGGCACTCGCAATCAAATATAGAACGTGGAGACAACCCCCCATGCAAACCGACACAACTCGCGAGAACCCGCAAGGCTCCGTGCAGCAGGCCGCCGATTCGAACCTGGATCTGTCAGCCACCGCACCCGGCCAATTGCGTGTGATCAAGCGTAACGGCACTGTCGTCCCTTACACCGATGACAAAATCACCGTCGCCATCACCAAAGCGTTTCTTGCAGTTGAGGGCGGCACCGCTGCTGCCTCGTCGCGCATCCACGACACCGTTGCCCGCCTGACCGAACAAGTCACCGCGACCTTCAAGCGTCGCATGCCTTCGGGCGGCACTATCCACATCGAAGAAATCCAGGACCAGGTCGAACTGGCCCTGATGCGTGCCGGCGAGCAGAAAGTTGCCCGCGACTACGTGATCTACCGTGATGCCCGCTCCAAGGAGCGCGCTGTACGTGCCCCGGCTGAAGAAGCCGCCGTACAGGCTCACCCATCGATCCGCATCACCCTGGCCGACGGCACTTTTGCGCCGCTGGACCTGGGTCGCCTGAACACCATCATCACCGAGGCCTGCGAAGGCCTGGAAGAAGTCGACGGTGACCTGATCCAGCGCGAAACCCTGAAGAACCTGTACGACGGCGTGGCCCTGACCGACGTCAACACCGCCCTGGTGATGACCGCCCGTACCCTGGTTGAACGCGAGCCGAACTACTCGTTCGTGACCGCGCGCCTGCTGATGGACACCCTGCGTGCCGAAGGCCTGGGCTTCCTGAAAGTCGCCGACAGCGCCACCCACCACGAAATGGCCGACCTGTACGCCAAGGCCCTGCCTGCCTACATCGCCAAGGGTATCGAATTCGAATTGCTGAACCCGATCCTGGCCACCTTCGACCTGGAAAAACTCGGCAAGGCGATCAACCACGAGCGTGACCAGCAGTTCACCTACCTGGGCCTGCAGACCCTGTACGACCGTTACTTCATCCACAAGGACGGTATCCGCTTCGAACTGCCGCAAGTGTTCTTCATGCGCGTGGCCATGGGCCTGGCGATTGAAGAGAAGCAGAAAGAAGACCGTGCCATCGAGTTCTACAACTTGTTGTCGTCCTTCGACTACATGTCGTCGACCCCAACCCTGTTCAACGCCGGCACCCTGCGTCCACAGCTGTCCAGCTGCTACCTGACCACCGTGCCGGATGACCTGTCGGGCATCTACCACGCGATCCACGACAACGCCATGTTGTCCAAATTCGCCGGCGGCCTGGGCAACGACTGGACCCCGGTGCGTGCACTGGGTTCGTACATCAAGGGCACCAACGGCAAGTCCCAGGGCGTTGTGCCCTTCCTGAAAGTCGTGAACGACACCGCCGTTGCGGTCAACCAGGGCGGCAAGCGCAAAGGCGCTGTATGTGCCTACCTGGAAACCTGGCACATGGACATCGAAGAGTTCATCGAGCTGCGCAAGAACACCGGTGATGATCGTCGTCGCACCCACGACATGAACACCGCCAACTGGATCCCTGACCTGTTCATGAAGCGCGTCTTCGATGACGGCAAATGGACCCTGTTCTCGCCATCCGAAGTCCCGGACCTGCACGACCTGACCGGTAAAGCCTTCGAAGAGCGCTACGAGTACTACGAAGCCCTCACCGAATACCCAGGCAAGGTCAAGCTGTTCAAGACCATCCAGGCCAAAGACCTGTGGCGCAAAATGCTGTCCATGCTGTTTGAAACCGGCCACCCATGGCTGACCTTCAAAGACCCGTGCAACCTGCGCAGCCCGCAGCAGCACGTGGGCGTGGTCCACAGTTCGAACCTGTGCACCGAGATCACCTTGAACACCAACAAGGACGAGATCGCCGTTTGCAACCTGGGCTCGATCAACCTGCCGAACCACATCGTCAACGGCAAGCTGGACACCGCCAAGCTGGAGCGCACCGTCAACACCGCAGTACGCATGCTCGATAACGTGATCGACATCAACTACTACTCGGTGCCACAGGCGCAGAACTCCAACTTCAAGCACCGTCCAGTGGGCCTGGGCATCATGGGCTTCCAGGACGCGCTGTACCTGCAGCACATTCCTTACGGTTCGGATGCTGCGGTCGAGTTCGCCGACAAGTCCATGGAAGCGGTCAGCTACTACGCGATCCAGGCTTCCTGCGACCTGGCCGACGAGCGCGGCGCCTACGAGACGTTCCAGGGTTCGCTGTGGTCCAAGGGCATCCTGCCGCTGGATTCGCAACAGATCCTGATCGAAGCCCGTGGCCAGAAGTACATCGACGTTGATCTGAACGAAACCCTGGACTGGGCGCCGGTACGTGCCCGCGTGCAGAAAGGTATTCGCAACTCCAACATCATGGCCATCGCACCGACCGCCACCATCGCCAACATCACCGGCGTATCGCAGTCGATCGAACCGACCTACCAGAACCTGTATGTGAAATCGAACCTGTCGGGCGAATTCACCGTGATCAACCCGTACCTGGTTCGCGACCTGAAAGCCCGCGGCCTGTGGGACTCGGTCATGATCAACGACCTGAAGTACTACGACGGTTCCGTGCAGCAGATCGAGCGCATCCCGCAAGAACTCAAAGAGCTCTACGCGACGGCCTTCGAAGTGGACACCAAGTGGATCGTTGACGCCGCCAGCCGTCGCCAGAAGTGGATCGACCAGGCCCAGTCCCTGAACCTCTACATCGCCGGCGCTTCGGGCAAGAAGCTGGACGTGACCTACCGCATGGCGTGGTACCGTGGCCTGAAAACCACTTACTACCTCCGCGCCCTGGCCGCGACCAGCACCGAGAAGTCGACCATCAACACCGGTAAGCTGAACGCTGTTTCCAGCGGTGGCAACCACGGTGATGATTCGGTGCTTGCAGCGCCAGCCGGCCCGGCGCCAGTGCCAAAGGCCTGCGCGATTGACGAGCCGGATTGCGAAGCTTGCCAATAAGCTGAGGCAGTTCCGGGTTTAATCACCCGGAACTGAAAAACCCCCGATATACCCCGGATTCACTGGGGTTTATCGGGGGTTTTTATTGGCCAGGACGAAAGACCGGCACCTCAGAACAACACGGTCGCCATACCCGACTGGGGCACCCCACCGCGTCGACCCCACAACTCAATTCGACCATCGATCACCGCCATCGAATGGCCTCCGTACTCCACCGTCCCCACCTTGCTGCTTCTCAAATCAGAGTCTGTCGCCGGCCTGTAGTGCCCCTTAAGACCCAAGCGGTTTAGCCCCTCGCGCGAGCCCTCACCATCGTTGAGGCTGTTCATTGCAGCCTGGAAGCTTCGCCCCGCCGTGCCATCGTTGTTTTCCATCTGTGCCCGCTTCGCGCTCGCTGCATACATGAAGTTGGCGTCCGTGATCATCTGCGGATCATCTCCCTTGAAACGAGCTTGAGTGGCAGCCTGCCTCAATTCATCTTTAGTAAAAGAAACCTTGACCCCATCTCGCATGGTCACGTCATAGCCACTGCCCGTCTCCCTCACCTCTTTGAACACGTCGGTGGGTTTCTGCCCGAACTGCATCATCGCGGCCTTGATTGACGAAACAGTCACGCAGTTTCCATCAGGCCCCTGGCTGAATCCGCTCCAGATATTGTCTGGCTTTTTACCTGGGTTACTGTTGTCAGGTTTGTAGTTGAAATATTTAGCACCCTCGGTAATGGGCTTGTTGCTCATGACGTCGGCGGGCCCAAAGCCTTGCGGGTTGACTCTATTGCCGCCTCCGCCTCCTCCACCCCCTCCGCCTCCACGTGGAGAGGGTGCTGGAGAGGGCGGCTCCAAAGGCGAATCATCTGGAAATAGATCCGGAAACAGGGCCTTCAGCCACGCCCACCAGGCATCAGCCTTATCTTTCTTCAGCTCCTCAAGGACCTCCTTGAATTTCTCGTCACCCAGCTCCCCTCGTACTTTATTCAGCTTGTCACGCAGATCCCGTACGACCTGGCTCTTTGACGTTTTCTCGGCATCTTCAATTTCTTTGAGCAACTGACTGATAGCTTGTTTATTGGACCCTACGTCCTGCGTTGTAGTGTCCGAACGACGTGCATCTAGCGGGTAACTCCCACCCCAGGCAACGTTGCGACGTGCACCTCCAGCCTCTTGGGCGGATGCTGACGAACTCCACATACCAAACCCTCCCCATATGATCCAAACGGCCTACGCCTGAATGAGTGGAAGGAGCGATGTGATACGTTCCGGTAGTCGCGCGTCATCCCCTGACTACAGCAACGGTGGGAAAGGTCCTAAGGCCAAATGACACGCAAAAAAAAGCCCCTCTTTCGAGGGGCTTTCTATAGAGCGCTACCGCATCACGTCATCTGAATGATGGTCTGCATGATGGTGCTCTGGGTGGAGATGGTCTTGGCGTTCGCCTGATAGTTGCTCTGGGCCTTGATCAGGTCTACCAGCTCGTTGGTCAGGTTGACGTTGGAGTTCTCCAGGGAGTTGGCCACGATCGAACCCAGGGTGCCCGCTTGCGGGGTGTCGTAACCTGGCTGGCCCGAAGCGAAGGTCTCTCTCCAGGAGGTACCGCCGGCAGGCTGCAGGCCTTGTTCGTTGTTGAAGCTGGCCAGGGAGATCTGGCCGATGGCCTTGCTCTGCTGGTTGCTGAACGTTGCGAACAGTACGCCGTTACCGTCGATTTTCAGGCCGGTGATCTGGCCGGTGGCATAGCCATCGGTGACCGGTGGGTTGCGGTAGGTGGCCGAGTTGTACTGGGTGATGTTGGCCATGTTGACCGCGATACCGGTCGGGTTGGCATTGGCGCCGTTGGCCTTCCACACACCATCAGTCACAGTTCCAGGGACCCAACCGGTGATGGTCAGGGTCTTGTCGGACACACCGCCGGTCACGACACTGGTCAGCTTGCCATTGCCATCAAAGGTCAGTGCCGACGGTACTGGCGGGGTCGACGGAGTGCCGGTTGGCGCCGAACCGTTAGGGTTGCGGCCATCGATCAGGGTGTAGGCGTTCCACTTGTTACCGTCGGTTTTCACCAGGTACTGCACCATCGGGTGCGCGTTACCCTGGGAGTCGTACAACGTGGTGCTGTACTGGGTGGTAAAGGTGCTGGTGTCGTTCGGGTTGAACGGCTTGGCCGTCTGGTCGATCACCGGCTCCGAGGAGTTCAGGTTACTGGTGGAATCTACCTTGGTGGACGCCTTGGGCGGCAGGTTCGACAGGTTCAGTTGCAGGTCGGTCAGGCCGCCTTTGATGATCTTGCCGTCCGCATCCGCCGCATAACCTTGCAGGCGCGAAGTCCCGGTGTTGTTGGTGATGTAGCCGTCTTTGTCGGCACGGAAGGCACCGCTACGGGTGTATTCCAGCGAACCGTCGCTGCCCTTCTGCACGAAGAAGCCGCCGCCCTGGATCGCCATGTCCAGGATACCGCCACTACCATTGACGTCGCCCTGGGTGAACTGCTGGGACACGGCCGCCAGGTTCACACCGTTGCCGATGCTGTTCTGGCCGGTGCCCAGTTTGGAGGCGGCGTAAATGTCCGCGAACTCCGCACGGGACGACTTGAAGCCCGTGGTCGCCACGTTGGCGATGTTGTTGCCGGTCACGTCCAGTTGTTTGTTGGCCGCATAGAGCCCGCTAAGGCCGATATTAAAAGACATGTTTCTCTCCCTCTGCCGTATTTAGCCGGCTCTATGTACCGATAGTCTGAATTTGCGACAGCTTGACGCTGCCCATGCCGCCTGCCAGGTTCAGCAGCATTTCGCCGCCGGTCTTGCTCAAGGTCACGCTCGTTACCGTTGCCGGCAGCGAAGTGCTCAGGGCGACGGCATCACCCTTGTCGTTCTTGGTGGTGGCATTGAAGGTGTAGGTGCCCGCAGGAGCGACCTCACCCTTGTCGTTTTTGCCATCCCAGATAAAGCTCTGGGTACCGGCGCTCTGGGCACCCATTTCGATGGTGCGCACCACATTGCCGTCTTTGTCAGTGATCTTGACGGAGACATTGCCGGTCGCCGCTGTGACATCCACCGATCCGGTCATGCTCTTGCTGGTATCAACCATGGCCTTGTCGGTCTGGATGATGATCGAGCGCCCGACCAGCGACGACGCCTGCAGCGCTTGCGACGAGCTGAAGTTGCTGGAGATCGCATTCACCGAATCATTCAGGGTGTTGATGCCTTCCAGGCTGCTGAACTGCGCCAGCTGGGCCACGAACGCGCCGTTGTCTTGCGGCGACAGCGGGTTCTGGTTTTTCAGTTGGGTGACCAACAGCTGCAAGAACGCATCCTTGCCCAGCGATTGTTTGCCCGTGGCCTTATTGGCAGCGTCAGTGACGCTGCTGTTGTCCTGGGCAGTTTTGACCTTGGAATTGAAAAGGTCCTGGACTGGCGTGTTGTTACTCGTATCAACGATGGCCATTATTTGGCGCCCCTTATCACTGACCCAGGGTCAGGACCTTCTGCATCATGGTTTTGGCAGTGTTCATCATTTCCGCGTTGGTCTGGAACGAGCGGCTGGCGGAAATCATGTCGGCCATTTCCTCGACCACGTTGACGTTCGGGTAATAGACATAACCCTTTTCGTTCGCGGCGGGATGGTTGGGTTCGTAGCGGGCTTCAAGGTTGCTCTGGTCTTCGACCACACCCAGCACTTGCACGCCGGAGCCTGCGGCCCCCTGGTCCTGGAACAACGAATCACTGCCACCTGCCTGGCCGCCCTGGAACATGGTGGCGAACACCGGGTGACGGGCGCGGTAAGTCTGGTCAATGCTCGAAGACACGGTCTCGGCGTTGGCGATGTTACTGGCGACGGTGTTCAAGCGCGTGGTCTGCGCGCTCATGCCACTGCCGGCAATATTGAAAACACTGGACAGGGACATGGCTTACTCTCCACGCAGGGCTGACATCAGCCCTTTGAATTTGCTGTTAAGCAGGGTGAAGCTGGCCTGGAAGTTCACCGAGTTCTCGGCGTAGGCCGATTGCTCCAGCTGCGCGTCGACGGTGTTCTGGTCGATCGACGGCTGCATCGGCGTGCGATACAGCAGAGACTCGTCACCATTGCTCAGGCCTTGCGCTTCGATATGACGGCTGTTGGTCATGTTCAAGGCGAAGGTGCCGTTCTTGGTCTTGTCCTGCTGTGCAGCGAGCACGGCGGAGAAGTCCAAATCCCGAGCCTTGTAGTTCGGGGTGTCGGCGTTGGCAATGTTGTTGGCCAGGACTTCGGCACGCTGGGCGCGGAAGCCCAGGGCTTGTTCGTGGATACCGAGCGCTTTATCGAAGCTGATGCTCATGGTGGAAACCTTTAAGGGCTGACCTGCTGTTCGTTAACTGGGTTATAGCAAGGTGCATGCCAATCTACTGAAGGCCAGTAAATCAAGGGCTTGAGGGGAGATTGCCGGGTGGCAATGCCAGAAAAGCGGCAAACGCTTTCCGCGTGGCGCCAGTAAAGCGGCAATGGGGGGTTGCCGCTATTGGGAGGGTTGCCGCAAAACAAATGTGGGAGCGGGCTTGCTCGCGAATGCGGTGGAGCAGTCAACTTATCTATGACTGACAGACCTTATTCGCGAGCAAGCCCGCTCCCACATTTAGGTTTGCGTACTATTTGGCCTGGTAAATGATCCCAGGGCTGCACTGCACCATCTGATAATGGTCCGGCAGACCATTTAGCGCTTCCGAAGCGCCGAGGAACAGATAGCCGCCGCGCTTGAGCGTGCCATGGATGCGCAGCAGGATGTCTTTCTTCACTTCGGCCGAGAAGTAGATCAGCACGTTGCGGCAGAACACCATGTCGAACTTGCCCAGGCTGGCGTAGCTGTCGAGCAGGTTGAACGAGCGAAATTCCACACGGTTCTTGATCGGCGCCTTGACCGCCCAACGCCCAGCCCCTTTCGGGTCGAAGTAACGTTGCAGGCGTTCCTGGGACAAACCACGGCCCAGGGCCAGGCTATCGTACTCGCCGGTCTTGCAATTGGTGAGCATGGTGCCGGAGAGGTCGGTGGCGACAATTTGCGCTCCGGCCTTCAACTGGCCCATGTTGGTCCGCTCGAACTCATCGATGGACATCGAAATCGAGTAGGGCTCCTGCCCCGAAGAGCAGGCGGCCGACCAGATCCGCAGGCGCTGGCCCGGGCTGGCCTTGATAGCCTCCGGCAGCACTTTGTTCTTGAGCACTTCAAAGGGGTAGGTGTCACGAAACCACAGGGTTTCGTTGGTGGTCATGGCATCGACCACCATCTCCTTGAGCCCGCTGCGCGGCTGCCCCTGGATGCGCTGAACCAGCTCACCCAACGACTTGATGCCCTGCTGCTCCATCAGTTTGTTGAGACGGCTGGATACCAGGTACTGCTTGTTTTCACCGAGCAATATGCCACAGGCTTTTTCCAGGAAGACCCGGAACTGCTCGAAATCCAAATTACCCGTAGACAATGATACCGCCTCTTAAATCGTGTGACCGCCAGGGGAAATGCCCCCTAGCCGTGATCTGCTGCCTTGATCCGGTCGACTACCCGGGATGCCAGGTCATCAGGACGGAATTTGGCCAGGAAGTCATCGGCACCGACCTTCTTGACCATCGCCTGGTTGAATACCCCCGACAACGAAGTATGCAGGATGATGTGCAATTTTTGCATGCGTGGATCGTTGCGTATCTCGGCCGTGAGGGTGTAGCCGTCCATTTCCGGCATCTCGATGTCGGAGATCATCATCAAGAATTCTTCTTCCGGCTTCTTGCCGTCGTCCACCAGCTTGCGCAGGTAATCCAACGCTTGGCGACCGTCGTTGAGGGCCACTACCTCCACGCCGACGGTCTGCAGGCAACGGGTCACCTGTTTACGCGCCACCGAGGAGTCGTCCACCGTCAGCACCCGCAGGGAAACGGCCTTGTGCGCGGTTTCGGCGTCCACCACCCCCACGGAAATCGTTTCCGAGGTCGGCGCCACTTCGGCGAGGATCTTCTCCACGTCGATGATTTCCACCAACTGGTTATCCACCCGTGTCACCGCCGTGAGGTAGTGATCGCGACCGGTGCCCTTGGGCGGCGGATGGATCTCTTCCCAGTTCATGTTGACGATGCGCTCCACCGAGCGCACCAGAAAACCCTGGGTCTTGGTGTTGTACTCGGTAATGATAACGAACGGGCTCTCACGGTCCTGCAATCCTGCCGAACCCGTGGCCAGGGCCAGGTCAAGAATCGGGATCGTCGCACCACGGATGTTGGCAACGCCACACACCACCGGGCTGGACTTGGGCATGATCGTCAACTTGGGGCATTGCAGCACTTCCCGCACCTTGAACACGTTGATGCCATACAGCTGCTTGCCATCCAGGCGAAAAAGCAACAACTCCAGGCGATTCTGCCCTACCAGCTGTGTGCGCTGGTTTACTGAATCCATTACTCCTGCCATGCCTTGACTCCCACGCTGAACCTTTGGCCATACCTATAAGGGCAGTGACGCGCACCAACGCTAAACGGCACGGCCTTTGCTATTTATTGGTCATGGATATTAAAACGACAGTTTCCCGACGCCCCATCCTGACACGGTTTCGCAGATTGCTCTGCGCACCGCTGGTGTTGCTTGCCCTAGGCCTGGGCACTACGGCCCGTGCGGACAACGTCACCTTGCCTGATCTACTTATCGGCGTCACCCAAGGCTTTCTTGAGTTCACTGTAGAAGATTATCTGGCGACCACCCAGACACCGGGGCGTTATGAAATCCAGGTCAACCAACTGGACCCGCGCTTGCGCATGCCAAAGTGCGACAAGGAATTGACAGCCACCCTGGAAAGCCCCGCTCAGCCGATTGGCCGGGTGACGGTCAAGGTGCGCTGCGACGGCGCCTCGCCCTGGACGGTGTTCGTGCCGGCCCAGGTGAAGCTGTTCCGTGATGTAGTGGTGGTGGCTCGCCCACTCAAGCGCACCGGGATCATCGATTTTGAGGACGTTGTACTACGCGAACGCGACATCAGCATGATCAGCCAGGGCTACCTGACGTCCCTCGACCAGGCCATCGGGCAAAAATTGACCCGACCAGTGGTCACTGACCAAGTCATCACTCTGGTGCATCTTGAGCAAGCCGAGGTAATTCGCAAGGGCGACCAAGTGGTGATTTCCGCCAGCAGCGGTGCGCTTCAAGTGAAGATGCCGGGGGAAGCGCTGTCCAACGGCGGCATGAGCGAACAGATTCGCGTCAAGAACCTCAACTCCAACCGCGTGATCAAAGCGCGGGTGACAGCCCCTGGGCAAGTCGAGGTCGCGTTATAGATTACTGGTACAGGACGCTGGGTTTTCCTACACTGTGCATGAGAAGTGCCGTGCGGAGATTTATTGTCATTCGCGCCTAAAGTTTGTCCGGGTATGGCCGAAAACATGGCAAGCGTCCAAATACCCAGAGGTTTTTTGATCATGGTCATCGATTTCAGTCGTTTAAATAACACCCCGACCACGTCGGCCCCTACGCGAGCTACTGGCACCAAGGACAGCGTAGAAGCCAAGGCCCAGCCACTGCCTGCCAAGGCGGAACAGGCCAGCGCCAGCCAGAGCGGGGAATCCGTACACCTGAGCAATGAGGCTCAACAGTTGCAGAAGGTCACTGACTCGCTGCGCGATCAACCGGTGGTCAATAAAGCCCGTGTGGCCGAATTGAAACAGGCAATCGCCGATGGCAGCTATCAAGTCGACAGCAACCGTGTAGCCAGCAAGCTGCTTAATTTCGAAGCCGAGCGCTAGGCAAAGGCCTGCGCCGGGCTTTTGGACGCTTAAACCCCAAGGCCAGCCATGCATCACGACGAAAATCTGCTTCAACTGATCATTGATGATCTAGCGCCGACACAACAGCTGCTCGAGCTGCTCAGGGAGGAATCCCTGGCCCTCTACGGCCGAGACATGCCCCTGTTGGAAGAAATCCTGGCGCGCAAGCAATCGCTGATTGTCCTGCTGGAACAGCACGGCAAGAAACGCAGCCAGATCCTGACCAGCCTGGGCCTGCCGGCAGACCATGACGGCCTGGCACAGTTGGCCAGCCACTCCACGGTTGGCGATCAATTGCTGGCCCAGAGCAAAGAACTCAATCAATTGCTCACCCAGTGCCAGGAAGCCAACCTGCTCAACGGTCAGTCGATCCAGCTTCAGCAAGCCACGACCGCCAACCAGTTGCGCATACTTCACGGCGGCGAGCCCCCGGCGCTTTACAACGCTCAAGGCTCCACCTCGCGCCTGGTCAAGCCAAGCACCCGCAGCCAAGCCTGACGCCGGATTACAGCGCGACCTATCCAAGGCGCGCCACATACTGGCAAAATGCCCGCTCTTGCGTGTAGTCGTATTTTGTCTGGAGATGGAAGAACCGTGTTCAACGCCCTTAATGCGGAAGATGCTCCGCAGCCACCCAAGGTCCTCACCACCCCTCTGGAAATCGCCAGCACTTTGCGGATGCTGCAAGACAGCCATGACCCGCTGATCATCACCTTCCATGAACGCAGCCAGCGCTTCCAGAGCTACCTGGTGGACGTCAATCGGGACAGCGGCACCCTGGCCCTGGATGAAATGATCCCCCGTGACGGCGAACGCTACCTGGAAAACGGTGAACCCTTCCGCATCGAAGGCTTCCACGAGGGTGTACGCGTTGCCTGGGAAAGCAACGGCAGCCTGAGCATCAGCGAAAAGGACGGCCACCGCATCTACACCGGCAGCCTGCCCGACGAAGTGGTCTACCATCAGCGCCGCAATGCCTTCCGCGCTGCCTTGAAGCTGGCACAACTGGTCAACATCGAGTTGGGCGGCGAGAAGCTCAAGGCGCCTATCAGCGGCAAGCTGCTGGATATTTCCGCCACTGGCTGCAAATTGCGCTTTGAAGGGGATATCTCCGAGCGCCTGCAGTTGGGCCAGGTCTATGACCGTTTTATCGCCGCCCTGCCCTTTGGCAGCATGACCACCTCTGTCGAACTGCGTTACCTGCACTTCGAAGAGAAGATCAACACGACCTTCGCCGGCGTGCGCTTCCACAACATGAGCGGCTTGGTGCAGCGCCAGGTCGAGCGGTTCGTGTACCAACTGCAACGCGAAGCACGTCGCTTCGACAAAGACGACGATTTTTAACACTTAAAGATCGCGGCAAAAAAAACGGGCAGATCCTGATGGGATCTGCCCGTTTTGCATTCAGGGGCGCGCCCTGCTCAAGTCGTGAGGATGCTCGTCTGGCCCCACAGGCTCAGGCGGCCCGACAAAGGCTGGCTCCTCCACTTCTGGGGCCGGCTCGGCTTCCGGCTCAGGTTCCGGGACCGCAGTTTGCATTTGCTCCTGCACCACCGCCTCATCCACCCGCGGATCAAGTGCCGCTACCAACGGCGAGCTGGACATGCTGTCGGGCATCGCCACGTGGTGCAACGGTGCATCGTCCACCTGATGCAGGTTGGTCACCGCTTTGGGCCGAATACGCCACACCAGGATCAACGCACACAGGCTGAAAAACGCATACAGCATCTGGCTGCCGAACAGCTTCATCACCACACCGGCGAGCAACGGCCCGATACTGGCGCCGACGCCGTAGGTCACCAGCAGCATGGCCGTGAGCGATACACGGCGATCACCTTCCACATGGTCGTTGGAGAACGCTACCGCCAGCGGATAAAGACAGAACTGCACCAGGGAGCAGACGAAGCCCGCGACAAACAGCACTTCCAGCGGCACCTGGGTCAATATCGCCAGCGGCAACGCCGCCACTGCAAGGCACAGGGCAAAGCAGCGGATCAGCAGCGCGCGATCATAGCGGTCCGACAGCCAGCCCAATGGCCACTGCACCACCAGCCCGGCAAAAATGCAGCTACCCATGAACAGGCCCACTTGCTCGGTGGTCAAGCCCTGTTGAGAAGCGTACAGCGGCGCCAGACCGTAGAACGAGCCGACGATCAACCCCGCCCCAAGCACAGTACTCAGCGACTGCGGCACGCGCTTGATAAAGAAGCGCGGCTCCATCGGCGCAGGATGCAGAGGCGCCGGGTGAATCCGTCGCGTCATGGCCACCGGCACCAGGCACAGGGCAAAGCACAGCGCGACCAGCATCAGCAATTCAAGACCGAGCTGAGGGTGCATGACCAGGATCAGTTGGCCGAGCACCAGGCCCAGGTAGGACGCGATCATATAGCCGCTGAACACCACACCACGCTGCTTGGCGTCGGCCTGCTCATTGAGCCAGCTCTCGATGACCATGTACTGGCACATCATGCCCAGGCCCACGATTACCCGCAGCACGATCCAGGCCGGCAACCAGTCGACCAGGCCGTGGCCCAACACCGCCGCGCCGACGATCCCGGCACAGGTGGCGTAAGCACGAATATGCCCGACCCGGGCAATCAGGCGGTGCCCGATCTTGCCGCCCAGGACCAGGCCAAAATAGTTGGCCGCCATCAGCGCACCGACCCACAGGCTGTCGACGTGGTCGGCCGCCAGGCGCAATGCCAAATAAGTACTGAGCAGGCCGGAGCCGATCAGCATCATCAAGGAGGCGAAATAAAGGGCTCGAAAAGATTTCCAGATCTGGCGCATCGGCGTTCCGAGCGGCTCCTTGCGGTGAGAGACAGGGCTATCGGCATGATAGTCCGGGGTGACTGGGTCCGGACAGGCGGTAGGCGCTGTTTCCGGGGATTATTTTGCTTAAAGACTCAGACGCTGTCCGGCTGCTCGCGGGATACACAGATTGCTATAAATACACGATGCCAGTGGTGTGAACCCAGAACCCAGGCAAGGTTCGACTCATCTTCGGAAAGCGCCCACAAAAAAGCCCCGCCAGAAGGAACTGTGCGGGGCCTTGTATCTGGTGTCCCAGGGCCGGTTCGAACGGCCAACCTTCCCCTTAGGAGGGGGATGCTCTATCCAATTGAGCTACTGGGACAAATGACAGCCGTCGTGCTGTGAGTGTGGCGACGGACGGCGTGCATGTTAACGGCCGAGGTGGGTTTTGTCATGTCGTCCGTGGGCTTTTTGAGTGTAGGCCGATAACTGCCTGATTAATCGTGAATCGGCCCCGGAAACACGGGCCCTTGAACCTATCGTGCAAAATGCACTCCACCAAAACGCCACCATTGCAAATTGCAACCTTTCAGGGCTTTAAAGTAGACTCAACTATCTGATTTTATTGAGTTATTAGATTGGCACGACACCTGCAACAGTTCTCCTACAAACCCAATAAGCCACGGCGTTAAGCGGAGAACATGACCATGAACAGTGCCCTTCTGTTAGCCCTCAACACCGTAGCCTTGGCTGCATTGCTGATGTTTCATTTTCAATCGACAGGCAGCAACGATCCCGCACAGATCAGCCAGGCAGTGCCCCATCACTTGCAACAACGCCCGCAACTGGCGGTGATGACACCGACTGCGCAATCGCCTGTACGCCTGACCCAAGACACTCAGTCCGCACCCGCTTCTGAACACTGGGTTTTCTGAGGAACCTCTGATGAACAAATTTGCCTGGCTGTTTTTGTGCCTGACCGCCGTAACAGGCATTCTGGGCTTGAACGCCGAACCCTCAGACAGCCAAACGACGGCCTTCATTGCCAGCGGCGTGTTCGCCAGCCTATCGCTGCTCACCTTGATCATGGGTCGACGCATCAAATTCGATCCAGTCCTGCGCTAACGCCCTGCCCCTCCCCCTACCTTATGTCGCCTCAGCCTCGCTAATCGGCAAATTGCCACTAGTCTTAAAGTTAAGGGCAAAAGGCCACTTTGCTATAGGATGTGCGGCCTCAAACCCTGTGGTGGCATGGACTTACGGGAAGTTCCCGTGAAGCTTCACGGGTGGCAAAGTTTTCCAACCAGTCCGCAAAAATGCAAATGAGTGCTGGCATAAAGCCTTTAGGCAGTTCAATATTTGTCACAGAATTGACGCCAAGGAAATGTCAAATCTGAGGCATGATGCGGCCTCTTTGCAATTCAGGTTGAACTTTGGTCGTGAGCCTTGTCTTAACACTCATCTTGCGGCCAATTCCAAAAACCGCTCCCCTGAACTAACCGGTTAAATATATGCGCCCATTGAAACAGGCAATTTATTCCAGCCGTACGGCTGACAAGTTCGTCGTACGTCTGCCAGACGGAATGCGGGAACGCATTGCCGAGGTGGCTCGCAATCATCACCGCAGCATGAACTCCGAAATCATCGCGCGCCTGGAACAAAGCCTCATTCAGGAAGGTGCGCTGGGCGACGAGTTGAGCATGCGCCTGGACAGCCCCGAGCTGTCGCTGCACGAACGCGAACTGCTGCAGCGTTTTCGTCAGCTCTCCCACCGCCAGCAAAATGCTCTCGTCTCGCTTATCGCGCACGACGTTGAGGCGGCCGCAGAAGCCAATTGATTTGCAACTGAAAGCCGAAGCCAGCCATGTGCTGGCTTTTTTTTGCATGCCATTCGGGAAAAGGGTGTGAAGCGGGGGCAGATTTGCCCCCGCTGGATGGAATCAGAGCAGGAAGATCGTTGCCAAGCCGAGGAAGATGAAGAAGCCACCACTGTCGGTCATGGCCGTGATCATCACACTGGCGCCCATTGCCGGGTCGCGTCCAAGGCGGGCCAGGGTCATCGGGATTAACACCCCCATCAGCGCGGCCAACAGCAGGTTGAGGGTCATGGCGGCGGTCATCACCACGCCGAGCGACCAACTGCCATACAGCAAGTAGGCCACCACACCGATCACGCCACCCCACACCAGGCCGTTGATCAGGCCGACCGCCAACTCTTTGCGCAGCAGGCGCGACGAGTTCGCCGTACTCACTTGGTCCAGCGCCATGGCACGCACAATCATGGTAATCGTCTGGTTACCCGAGTTGCCGCCGATCCCGGCCACAATCGGCATGAGCGCTGCGAGCGCCACCAGCTTCTCGATCGAACCTTCGAACAGTCCAATAACCCGCGACGCGATGAAGGCAGTGATCAGGTTAATGGCCAGCCACGCCCAACGGTTATGCAGGGAACGCCAAACCGAGGCAAAAATATCTTCCTCTTCACGCAAACCTGCCATGTTGAGGACTTCGGTCTCACTCTCTTCACGAATCAGGTCGACCATTTCATCGATGGTCAAACGACCGATCAGCTTGCCGTTCTTGTCCACCACCGGCGCCGAGATCAAGTCATAACGCTCAAACGCCTGAGCAGCCTCGTACGCGTCTTCATCCGGATGGAAACTCACCGGGTCGCTGGCCATGACGTCGGCCACTTTCTTCTCAGGGTCGTTGACCAGCAGGCGCTTGATCGGCAACACGCCTTTGAGAATGCCTTCGTAATCGACCACGAACAGCTTGTCGGTATGACCCGGCAACTCTTTGAGACGACGCAGGTAACGCAAGACCACTTCCAAACTGACGTCTTCGCGGATGGTGACCATCTCGAAGTCCATCAGGGCGCCGACCTGGTCCTCGTCGTAGGACAACGCGGAGCGCACACGCTCACGCTGCTGGCCATCGAGGGCTTCCATCAGCTCATGGACAACATCACGGGGCAGTTCGGGGGCCAGGTCAGCCAGTTCGTCGGCGTCCATCTCCCTGGCCGCCGCCAAGAGCTCGTGATCGTCCATGTCGGCGATCAGGGTTTCACGGACCGAGTCGGATACTTCGAGCAGGATGTCGCCGTCGCGGTCGGCCTTGACCAACTGCCAGAGGGTCAGTCGATCGTCCAGCGGCAAGGCTTCGAGAATGTAGGCGACGTCGGCGGAGTGCAGGTCGTCGAGCTTGCGTTGCAGCTCAACGAGGTTTTGCCGGTGAACCAGGTTTTCGACCAGGTTGTTGTTCGGGCCATCCTGGCGATGCGTAAGGTCTTCGACCACACGCTGGCGCTGCAGCAGCTCGATGACTTGAGCCAGGCGATCCTGCAGGCTTTCTTGTGTTTTCTTTACTTCTACTTCGGTCATAGGCGAACTCCACTCCCAGCAGCGGGGCACGCCGGAAGGATCAATCAGTCAATTCATGATTGGTAAAACGGGGTACTGAGTAACTACTGGGTAAGTCCATGGAGGCATTCCACAAGCCCCGGCGGGGCTGACGGGCGCAATGATACACCGCCCGGCCACTTTAAACGTCAAAAAACTGGAAAGAACAAGCGCTTGCGAGCCAAAGCTGAGCATTGGCTGCATCTATGAACTGCGACGACGCAGTGCGGAAGGAAAACACATGGAGGCGAGAGAAAAACGAAAAATCCTACACAAACCCCAGACGGCAAAAAGCCCGCACTAGGCGGGCTTTTTGTTTGTATGGTGCACTCGACAGGATTCGAACCTGTGACCGCTCGGTTCGTAGCCGAGTACTCTATCCAGCTGAGCTACGAGTGCAGATTGTGTTTTTAGACCAGATCACAACTGGTTGTAACCGAATCACCTGCATTGCTGCAACTGACTCTTAAATGGTGCACTCGACAGGATTCGAACCTGTGACCGCTCGGTTCGTAGCCGAGTACTCTATCCAGCTGAGCTACGAGTGCATTTGTTGCCGCGCATTATAGGCCGTTCAATCTCTATGTAAAGCTATTTTTTCGTTTAGTTTCAACAACTTACCGAAAAAACCAGATTGCAACGTACTAAGCAAATAATGGCGGAGAACGGGGGATTCGAACCCCCGACACCCTTTTGAGGTGTACTCCCTTAGCAGGGGAGCGCCTTCGGCCACTCGGCCAGCTCTCCGCAACACGGGGCGTATATTAACCACGTTCATCCCCGTTTGCAAACATAAAAAACGATAAAAATTAAAGGCTTGGTTCTTCGTCCTTCTCTTTCTTGATCCGCAGGTAGATTTCCTCGCGGTGTACCGCCACCTCTTTCGGAGCGTTAACCCCGATACGCACTTGATTGCCTTTGACGCCGAGCACGGTCACGGTGATTTCGCCATCACCGATAATCAGGCTTTCTGCGCAACGACGAGTCAGAATCAGCATACCTTTCTCCTCACGCATTTCAGTTCAGGAACAACAGTCTGCAAAAAAAAGGCCTTCGACCTACAACCCAAAGGCCATAGTCCTACCGCCTAAGTATTGTCGAGCGCACGCAAAAGAACATGCGCCCTACAAAAAAAGGAAAGGCGCGGTAAACCGCGCCTTTCTGGCACTTCGTCACTCGCCCTGTCGGGCCGGAGCGTCCAGCTCAAAAGCGGTATGCAGCGCGCGTACAGCCAGTTCCAGGTACTTCTCTTCAATCACCACCGAGACCTTGATTTCCGAAGTGGAGATCATCTGGATGTTGATGCTTTCCTTGGCCAGGGCTTCGAACATACGGCTGGCAACGCCGGCATGGGAACGCATGCCCACACCCACGATCGACACCTTGGCAATCTTGGTATCGCCGACCACTTCACGGGCGCCGATTTCCTTCGCCGTGTTCTGCAGGATCCGCTCCGCCGCATCGTACTCGTTGCGGTGCACGGTGAAGGTGAAATCGGTGGTGTTATCGTGCGAAACGTTCTGCACGATCATGTCGACTTCAATGTTCGCGCCGCTGATCGGGCCCAGGATCTTGAACGCCACGCCCGGGGTGTCCGGCACGCCACGGATAGTCAGCTTGGCTTCATCACGGTTGAAAGCGATACCGGAAATGATCGGCTGTTCCATGGATTCCTCTTCATCAATAGTAATGAGGGTGCCCGGACCCTCTTTGAAGCTGTGCAATACGCGCAGCGGAACGTTGTACTTGCCGGCGAATTCCACCGCACGGATCTGCAAAACCTTGGAACCGAGGCTGGCCATTTCCAGCATCTCTTCAAAGGTGATCTTGTCCAGGCGCTGAGCCACGGACACCACACGCGGGTCAGTGGTGTAGACACCGTCCACATCGGTGTAGATCTGGCATTCATCGGCCTTGAGCGCCGCTGCCAGCGCCACGCCTGTGGTGTCCGAACCGCCACGGCCGAGGGTGGTGATGTTGCCCTGCTCGTCCACACCCTGGAAGCCCGCTACCACTACCACGCGACCGGCTTTCAGATCCGTACGGATTTTCTGATCGTCGATCTGCAGAATGCGCGCCTTGGTATGCGCGCTGTCGGTAAGGATGCGTACCTGGCTGCCAGTGTAGGACACCGCCGGCACACCGCGCTTGTTCAGCGCCATGGCCAGCAAGGCGATGGTCACCTGCTCGCCGGTGGACACGATCACGTCCAGCTCACGCGGGAGCGGCTGTTGATCACCACTGATTGCCTTGGCCAGATCGATCAGGCGATTGGTCTCGCCGCTCATCGCCGACAGCACCACCACCAGGTCGTCGCCGGCATCGCGGAATTTCTTAACCTTGTCGGCCACCTGCTCGATTCTTTCGACAGAGCCGACCGAGGTGCCTCCAAATTTCTGTACGATCAAAGCCATTTCTAAGCCGCCTCAGCCCGTAAAGGGGCGCCTAATATTCAATCAACCAGCACCGAACAGGCCCGTGACTAGATCACGGGCCGGTTAACAATGCCTTAAATACCTGCCTCGACAAATGGCACGGTCAGGGCCAGGGCTGCGTCCAGGGCACCGGCGTCGACACCACCGCCTTGCGCCATGTCCGGACGACCACCGCCCTTCCCGCCCACTGCCGCGGCGGCTTGCTTCATCAAATCACCGGCCTTGAGTTGGCCAGTCAGGTCCTTGGTTACGCCGGCAACCAGAACGACCTTATCCTCATGGACACCGCCGAGCAGGATCACTGCGCGGCCGAGCTTGTTCTTCAACTGATCGACCAAAGCCAACAGCGCCTTGCCGTCCTGACCGTCCAGGCGTGCAGCCAGGACTTTCACATCCTTGACGTCCACCGCAGAAGCCGACAGATCGTCGCCTGCCGCGCTGGCCGCCTTGGCTTGCAACTGCTCCAGCTGTTTCTCCAGCGCGCGGTTGCGCTCCAGCACAGCGGACAGTTTGTCGATCAGGTTGTCGCGGCTGCCCTTGACCAGGCTGGCCGCTTCCTTGAGTTGTTCTTCAGCCGCATTGAGGTAGGCCAGGGCCGCAGCGCCGGTGACTGCCTCGATACGACGCACACCGGACGCCACGCCACCTTCGCTGATGATCTTCAGCAGGGCGATGTCGCCGGTACGGTTGGCGTGGATACCGCCACACAGTTCTACCGAGAAATCGCCGCCCATGCTCAATACGCGCACGCTGTCGCCGTACTTCTCGCCGAACAGCGCCATGGCGCCCTTGGCCTTGGCGGTCTCGATATCGGTTTCTTCGGTTTCGACTGCAGTGTTCTTGCGAATCTCGGCGTTGACGATGTCTTCCAGGGCCTTGATCTGCTCCGGCTTGATCGCTTCAAAGTGGCTGAAGTCGAAGCGCAGGCGCTGGCTGTCGACCAACGACCCTTTCTGCTGGACGTGCTCGCCCAGTACCTGGCGCAGCGCGGCGTGCAGCAAGTGCGTGGCCGAATGGTTCAGCGAGGTGGCGTGGCGCACATCGGCGTCCACTTGCGCCTCGACCGGCGAACCGACGGTCAGGCTGCCCGACGCCAACACACCGTGGTGCAGGAACGCGCCGCCCGTCTTGGTGGTGTCGCGTACGTCAAAACGTCCGGACGAGGCTTCAAGGAAACCGCAGTCGCCGATCTGGCCACCGGACTCGGCGTAGAACGGCGTCTGGTCCAGAACCACCACGCCGTCATCCCCTTCGTTCAATACGTCGACCGACTGGCCTTCCTTATAGAGAGCAACCACTTTGGCCGCACCACGGGTGGCCTTGTAGCCGGTGAATTCGGTGGCCACGTCAACCTTGACCAGGCTGTTGTAGTCCATGCCGAACGAGCTGGCCGAACGTGCGCGCACACGCTGGGCTTCCATCTCGCGTTCGAAACCTTCCTCGTCGAGGGTCAGGTTGCGCTCACGGGCGATGTCGCCGGTCAAGTCCATCGGGAAACCGTAGGTGTCGTAGAGCTTGAACACTACGTCGCCCGGCACGACGGAGCCTTGCAGGTTGGCAAGGTCCTGCTCAAGGATCTTCAGGCCCTGTTCCAGGGTCTTGGCGAACTGCTCTTCTTCAGCTTTGAGCACGCGCTCGATATGCGCCTGGTTCTGCTTGAGTTCCGGGAAGGCTTCGCCCATCTCGGCCACCAGGGCCGCGACGATCTGATAGAAGAAGCTGCCGTTGGCACCCAGCTTGTTACCGTGACGGCAAGCACGACGGATGATGCGACGCAGCACATAGCCACGGCCTTCGTTGGACGGCAGCACGCCGTCGGCAATCAGGAAGCCGCAGGACCGGATATGGTCAGCCACGACTTTCAGCGAGGCCTGGTCTTCATTGGTGCAACCAATGGCCTTGGCCGCCGCGGCCAGCAGGCTTTGGAACAGGTCGATCTCGTAGTTGGAATGCACGTGCTGCATCACCGCACTGATCCGCTCCAGGCCCATACCGGTATCCACCGACGGCGCTGGCAACGGATGCAACACGCCGTCGGCGGTGCGGTTGAACTGCATGAACACGTTGTTCCAGATCTCGATGTAACGGTCGCCGTCCTCCTCTGGCGAGCCCGGTGGGCCGCCCCAGATGTCGGCGCCGTGGTCGTAGAAGATCTCGGTGCAAGGGCCGCACGGACCGGTATCGCCCATGGTCCAGAAGTTGTCGGAGGCGTATGGAGCGCCTTTGTTGTCACCGATGCGCACCATGCGCTCAGCCGGCACGCCGACTTCTTTGGTCCAAATGTCGTAGGCCTCGTCATCGCTGGCGTAGACGGTAACCCAGAGTTTTTCCTTGGGCAGCTTCAGCACGCCGGTGAGGAAGGTCCAGGCGAAGTTGATCGCGTCTTGCTTGAAATAATCGCCAAAGCTGAAGTTGCCGAGCATTTCGAAAAAAGTGTGGTGACGGGCGGTGTAGCCGACGTTTTCCAGGTCGTTGTGCTTGCCACCGGCGCGGACGCATTTCTGGCTGCTGACGGCGCGGGTGTACGCGCGCTTTTCCTGGCCCAGGAAGCAGTCCTTGAACTGGTTCATCCCCGCGTTGGTGAACAGCAGGGTTGGGTCATTGCCTGGGATCAAGGAGCTGGAGGCGACACGGGTGTGACCTTGCTCTTCGAAGAAGCGAAGGAAGGCTTCACGGATTTCTGCGCTTTTCATTAGGTTCTTCCACGGAGGCTGCGGCCAAAGGCCAGTGCGCAACATCATCAGACGGAGCGACGGCAAAGGGCCGCATTATATCGGCCCTTTGCCGGTGGTACAGCGTGTTTATACGATTGAAACGTTCAATTAGACGGTCTGCACTGTCATTTCCGCGAAAATTCGACGAATGTCTGCGCGACGCGCTCGATCTGCGCCCGACTGACATCCAAATGCGTGACCATGCGCAGGCGCGGGGCGGCGCTCAACGTGATACCGCGTTCGGCGGCAAACGCCTTCAAGGCCTGGGCCTGGTCACCGATCTGCACATAGACCATGTTGGTCTGCACGGGCTCCACCTCATAACCGGCCTGGCGCAAGGCGTCGCCCAGCCAGTGGGCATTGGCGTGATCCTCCGCAAGACGCTGAACCTGATGATCCAAGGCGTACAACCCGGCCGCCGCCAGTGAACCGGCCTGGCGCATGCCACCGCCCACCATCTTGCGCAGGCGCCGGGCCTTGGCGATCAACGCCGTGGAACCGCACAACACCGAGCCAATCGGTGCGCCCAGGCCTTTGGACAGGCACACCGACACCGAATCGAAATGTTGGGCGATCTCGCGCGCATCCACCCCCAGCTTGACCGCCGCGTTGTAGAGCCGCGCGCCATCCAGATGCAGGGCCAGGTCATGCTCACGGGTGAACGCCCGCGCCTTTGCCAGGTAATCCAGCGGCAATACCTTGCCTTGCATGGTGTTTTCCAGCGCCAGCAAACGGGTGCGGGCGAAATGGAAGTCGTCGGGCTTGATCGCCGCGAGCACCTGGTCCAGGTCCAGCGAACCATCGGCCTGCACTTCCAGTGGTTGCGGCTGGATCGAACCGAGCACCGCCGCGCCACCGCCTTCGTATTTGTAGGTATGGGCCTGCTGACCGACGATGTACTCCTCGCCGCGCTCACAGTGGGCCATCAACGCCAACAGGTTGCTCATGGTGCCCGTCGGCACGAACAAGGCGGCGGCAAAGCCCAGGCGCTTGGCCAGTTCGGCTTCGAGGCGATTGACGCTGGGGTCCTCGCCATACACGTCATCGCCGCTGACGGCGGTGGCCATCGCGTCCCGCATGCCGGGGGTGGGTTGGGTCACGGTGTCGCTGCGCAGGTCGATCACAGACATGAAACAAGCCTCTGAGAAGTATTAAATTTCTTGTATCGATGATTACTGCGGGCAAAGCCTCGGAATATCAAGCCCCATCGTTGCTCAATCGAATACCAACCAAACAAACCGATATAGCTTATCGATACAGCGATCGTGCAGTTTTTGAAAAACCATGTTAAAAACTCTCCGCCGCCAGGGTTCTGGCGGCAACGTTCTCAGGGCGGGGTGCAATTCCCCACCGGCGGTAATTACACGCAATGTGTATAGCCCGCGAGCGCTTGGCGCCTCGAACTGCTCATGCAGGACGGCGGCAAGGTCAGCAGACCCGGTGTGATCCCGGGGCCGACGGTCATAGTCCGGATGAAGAGAGAACGGGATTGGCACCTAAGGGCCGCGCACCTATTGTGTTCGCGTACCCTTAAATCCCATTCGATTCATAACGCCCTGTTTTTTTCTTAAACAGGAGTCAGAACATGCAACCTACCGCAATCGATAGCAAAAGCAAAAACCACCACGGCGAGCGCGTCGCGTTTATCCAGGCCTGCTGGCACAAGGATATTGTCGACCAATCGCGCAAAGGCTTCCTCGCCGAAATGATCGCCCAGGGCTACCAGGAATCGGACATCGATTTCTTCGAAGTCGGCGGCGCCTTTGAAATGCCCCTGCACGCCAAGCTGCTTGCCAAGACCGGTCGCTACGCCGGCATCGTTGCTGCCGCACTGGTGGTCGACGGTGGCATCTACCGCCACGAATTCGTTGCCCAATCGGTGGTGAGCGGCCTGATGCAGGTTCAGCTGGAAACCGAAGTGCCGGTGTTCTCGGTGTCCCTGACCCCGCATCACTTCCACGCCGGCAGCGAACACCAGACCTTCTTCTACGAGCACTTTGTGCACAAAGGCCAGGAAGCTGCACGTACCTGCGCCGACACGCTGCACAAGGTGCGCGCGATCCGTCGCAGTGAGCAAAAACTGGCCGTCTGACCCCCTCAGCCCGTCAAAGAAACGCCCCGGCAAGTGCTCTTGCCGGGGCGTTTTTTTATTGGGGTCTGGCTTCGCACTAATTAATTACCCCCCTGCCCCCTGCGCCTTTCTATTTAGTAACGCTGACGCGCCGTACCGGCGACATTACTTGTTAGATAGGGAGATCTTCGCATGACCATTGCAGGCCAATACGAACTGGAAATAAACCAGATAACCGCCCAGGGATTCCAGATCATTCATGGGGCAGCCTGGGGGCAGAGACCTGTCCCCCCCAGCAATAACGAGCATCCTGACGCACAGGGGAGCATTGAGGTGCTGCTGCATTCGAGCAACCAACTGACGATCGAACGCAGGGTGAGCGCAGATGCGGATCAACTGATAGTCACCACGCAGGACCACGATGACGTCATTGTTCTGCGAAAGTATGTGCCCGAATCGGGGGCGATTCACACGATTGCCGTCAACCGGTCACACGCCGCGCTGCCGTCCACGACCGTCACGCTTGAGGTCAACGACGCAAAGTACTGCATCATCCCCGCCAGCCGGGATCAGGCGTTGGTGGTCATCACTCAGGGCGGCTCAGACGTTGTGCAGATCGATGACAGGATCGAAAACCCCGTCATCGTTGACACCGGCGAAGGCAACGACTTTGTGATCAGCACTGCTCCCCTTGCCAACATTTCTACCGGACCGGGTCATGACAGCGTGACGGTCTTCCAAGGGTCGAGCCATATCGAAACCGGGCCCGGCGACGATATGATCCAGGCGAAGTTTGATGCCAACATCACTGCGTATGGTGGTCCAGGGGACGATGAAATAGTCGCCGCCGGCGCCTCCTTCATCGATGGTGGCGACGGCAATGACTTCATCATCGGCGGCCACGGCCACAGCATTCTCAGTGGCGGCCCAGGCGACGACCACATCGAAGCCGGCGACGCTACCAACGTCATTTTTGCCGGTGAAGGAAGGAATGAAGTCACCTTGCTCAAGCCTGATGACATGACGTACCACAGCCTCCTGACCGAGCTGTCCATCAAGTTCCCGACCTCATCAGAGGAGTGGGACAGACTGAACGCGTTTGCCCCTGGCGAACCGGCGACGGGCAACCTTCAGGTCGAGCCCGGGAATATCCAGGAGAGCGGAGTGACGGTCGTAGGTAGCCCGCAGTTCGTTGAGCGCATCAACGATGACCTGCGGCTGCTGAACACTTCCCCGACCGGCCGACAACTGCTGGCCGTGCTGCAGATGGCGGCGCTCGAGAGTGGTATCCCGGTTGCGATCAATGAGCTCAGTGACACGCCATCCACCAGGTTCAGCGCTGACCCCGCGACCCGCGACGGTGCGTTTATAGAGAATGGCCATCCAGGCACGCCCTCTTATGGAGGGCAAATAGGGTTGAACACCACTGACACCCGCTCCCATCAACCCAGCATCATCGCGCTGTTCCACCAGCTATGCCACGCGTATAACCACATTACCGGCACGCGACTGCACGGGTTCAGTGAGGCGGCCGCGGACGGCAACCAAGCACGTATTCAGGTTTCCAACGAAGAACTTCAAGCCCTGGGCCTGCCAACGTCCGCCGAACCGTTCGACTTCGATAACGACCCGGCCACCGCCCCAACCACGACCAACCCCGAACCGTTCAGCGAGAACGGCTTGCGCAGGGAGTTGGGCTTGCCGCCGCGCTTGCTGAGTGAGCACTACACCCTCTGAAACCTGCGCTCATCGTCCAGGCATGCGCTTTAAGCCAGGCCTGCCTCGGTGGTCGGCACAATCAGGATGCCCGCGCGCAAGCCATTCTTCACCTTCGGGTTGGGGAAGATAATGCGCGCATCCTCCTCCTCGATCACCCAGCGGGTCTTGGCCACGTCTTCGGCCAACAGGTAGCCCTGGGCCAACGGCGAGAAGTTTTCGACATCGGCGGGCAGGTGCATCAGGAAGGCATCGCTGTGCTTGATGACTTCACGGGAGACGGCAAACAGTTGCAGGCCATCCAGACTCTCGGTTTCGGGCTCGGTGCCTTCGATGAGCTGCTTCAGGCGGGTTTCCAGGCGAAAGACGTCCACGCCCTGGTTCTGCCCGAACGGCCGCGCCTTGCCCAGTTCCAGGGTAAAGGCCTCAGCGTCGAGTTGCTCATAGGTAAACGCAGTGAAGGTGATCGAGGTCTTGTTCTGCAGCAGCACCGCTTGCATGCCGGCAGCGTTCAGGCGTGCCAACTGGTGGCGAGAATGCTGGCGACCGTCCTTCCAGGGGTACAGGGCGAACTGTTCGATCTTCGAGCCACGGATGGCGGTGTGCAGGTCGTAATGCAGGCGCGAACGGCCAGGCAGGCTGAAGAAGCTGCGGGCCAATTGCTCCAGCTCGGCGGCGCGCATGGCTTCGGGACCGATGTTTTTTTCATGACGGCCGTTGAACAGCCGGTTGACGTCCAGTTCGAGGTAACGCTCGCCGCGGCGCATGGCCTCAGGGTTGCCGAACAGGAACAGAATACGGGTGCGGGGCTTGATCTCCCCTCGGGCAATGCCATGCAACAGGCGGTCGAGCAGCTCGATCGGCGCGGTTTCGTTGCCATGGATGCCGGACGACAGCAGCAGGTCGCTGCCGTTGTCCTTCGCCTCAGGCGGGCGCACTTCAAGCGCGCCCTCGCTGAGCCAGCGCATCTGCACGCCGTCGACAGTCAGTTGAATTTTTTGCGCCGGTTCGCGACCGGCGAGGGTCAGTTCAAGCAGTTTGCCAAGGGCGAGCATACGCAGCTTCCTTAGTGGTTGCAGCCTGGGCCGTGGACGTGATCGTCGTCATCACCTTCAACGTCGGCCGGTTCCATTTCCAGTTGCAGGCTCATCAGGTTGGTGGCCAGTGGACGCATCAGCAGGTTGGCGTACTCGGCATCGCCTTCTTCCACGTCCACGCCGATCAGCAGTTGGCCACGGCCATCGTGCTGGATCCAGATTTCCTTGCCCTGCCAGACCACGGCGACGCGGGTGCAGGAGGTTTCCAGCTGGGTGCCGTCGGTGTCTTCAAGAATCAGTTTCAGGGTGTCGGTGGTCATAAATTAGCTCTCAGCCATAGGTCGTAAAAGAAGGTGGCGTTAATTGATCTGGAAAGGATAAACCGAGCCCAGTTTAAGGATTTGCGTCAGTTCATCCAATGCCGTCCGGCACTCCAACAGCAATTGCGGGTCTGCCAGGTCGGTTTCGCGCAGGCTGTCGCGGTAGTGCTTGTCGACCCACTGGGTGAGCGTGTCGTACAACGGCGCGGTCATGATAACGCCTGGATTCACCGCCGCCAGTTCCGTTTCATTCAACGCCACACGTAAACGCAGGCACGCCGGGCCACCGCCGTTCTGCATGCTTTGCTTGAGGTCGAACACCTTCACTTCACGGATCAGGCCACCGGTCGCGGTCAGGCTTTGCAAGTACTGCCAGACGCGCTCGTTGGCGCGGCATTCTTCCGGCACGATCAGCAGCATCGAGCCGTCGGCGCGGCTCAGCAACTGGCTGTTGAACAGGTAGGAACGTACCGCGTCTTCGACACTGACCTGAGCGCGGGGTACGCAGACGGACTGGAAGTTACCGCCCAACTTGCCCAGTTTGCCTTGCAGTTCGGCGAGCATCTGTTCGGTATTGAGAAAGGCATCCTCATGATAGAACAGCACTTCACCGTTACCCACTGCGATCACGTCGTTATGGAACACACCGGCATCGATCACCGCCGGGTTCTGCTGGGCGTACACCACGCCGTCATCTTTCAGGCCATGCAAACGTGCGACGGCTTGAGACGCCTCAAGCGTCTGGCGAGCAGGGTATTTCTGCGGCGCCGGGTAACGGGGATCGAACGCGCTACGACCAAACACGAAGAATTCGACGCCCGCCTCGCCATATTCACGGCAGAAGCGTGTGTGGTTGGCCGCGCCTTCATCACCGAATTGCGCCACGGCCGGCAACGCGGCGTGGTGGGCGAAGTGTTTATCATCGGCAAACATCGCCCCCAGCACGCGACTGGTGGTCGGGTGTTCGATGCTGCGGTGGTACTTGCAGTTGAGGTTGGCGGCGGTGAAATGCACGCGCCCGTCAAAGGTGTCGGCACTTGGGCTGACGGTGGCGGCGTTGGCTACCCACATGCTCGACGCCGAGCAGCTCGCGACCAGCAATGGCATCGCATCCTTGGCCGCCTGCTGGATCACTTGGGCGTCGCTGCCGCTGAAACCCAGGTTGCGCAAGGCAGCCACATCAGGACGTTCCTGAGGCGCCAACACACCTTGGACAAAGCCCATGTCCATCAGGGCTTTCATCTTTTGCAGGCCCTGCAACGCCGCTTCCTTGGGGTTGGAATGCTGTTGGCTGTTGCTCTGGGACGCGACGTTGCCGAAGGACAAGCCGCCGTAGTTATGGGTCGGCCCCACTAGACCGTCAAAATTGACTTCATAGGATTTCATCGGCGAGGCTCCACGAACATCTGTTTTTATAGGCAATCTTCAGCACACCAAAGATCCAATGCGGGAGCGGGCTTGCTCGCGAAAGCGGTGCACCAGTCACCTCATACATCAACTGACAGACCGCATTCGCGAGCAAGCCCGCTTCCACATTTTTAGACCAGTGTTATGCCCGGGGTCAGCGTGGCTGGCAATACCAGGCTCGGGGTCTCAAGCGAGGCCACCGGGTACGCGCAGTAATCCGCGGCGTAATACGCACTGGCGCGATGGTTGCCCGACGCCCCCACCCCACCGAACGGCGCGGTACTGGCGGCGCCGGTCAGCTGTTTGTTCCAGTTGACGATACCGGCGCGGCTTTCCAGCCAGAACTGCTGGTAGCGCGCTTCGGAGTCGGACAACAAACCAGCGGCCAGGCCGTACTGGGTGTTGTTGGCCTCGGCAATCGCCGCTTCAAAATCAGCGTAGCGGATCACCTGCAACAACGGGCCGAACAGCTCCTCGTCTTCGCGCTCGGTGACGCCGGTCACGTCGATGATGCCAGGGGTCAGCAACGCGGCCTGGTCCTGGGGCTGGGTCATCTCCAGCAACGCCACGGCGCCATTGGCCAACATCAGTTCCTGAGCGTCCATCAAGGCCTTGGCCGCTGCGAGGGAGATCACCGAGCCCATGAACGGCGCGGGTTGCTGATCAAATGCGCCCACCTCGATGGTCGAGCTGACCGCCACCAGGCGCGCCAGCAATGCGTCGCCCCAGGCGCCTTCCGGCACCAGCAAGCGGCGCGCACAGGTGCAGCGCTGGCCGGCAGAGATAAACGCCGACTGGATGATGGTGTAGACCGCTGCATCCACGTCGGCCACTTCGTCGACCACGAGCGGGTTGTTGCCGCCCATTTCCAGGGCCAGGATCTTGTCCGGACGCCCGGAGAATTGCTGATGCAGATGATTGCCGGTACGGCTGGAACCGGTGAAGAACAACCCGTCGATACCTGGGTTGGCCGCCAACGCGATGCCGGTTTCCCGCGCGCCTTGCAGCAGGTTCAATACGCCTGCCGGCAATCCGGCTTCGATCCAGCACTGCACGGTCAGCTCGGCAACCTTGGGGGTCAGCTCGCTCGGCTTGAACAGCACGGTATTGCCCGCCAGCAAGGCCGGGACGATATGCCCGTTCGGCAAGTGGCCAGGGAAGTTGTACGGGCCAAACACTGCCACCACACCGTGCGGCTTGTGGCGCAACACCGCAGTGGCGTCGCCCAGGGGGCCGCTCTTCTCGCCGGTACGCTCACGGTAGCTTTGCACCGAGATCGCGATCTTGTTCGCCATGCTGGTGACTTCGGTGGCCGACTCCCACAGCGGCTTGCCGGTTTCTTCCCCGATGCAACGGGCGATATCGTCGGCACGGCTTTTCAGGGTGGCAGCGAAGGCCTCCAGCACACTGATGCGCTCTTCCAGCGGACGCTTGGCCCACGCAGGGAACGCCTGGCGTGCGGCCTGCACAGCGGATTCGACCTGCTCGGCGGTGGCGCCATTGCCGGCCCACAGCACCTGCTGGGTCACCGGGTTGCGCGATTCAAACAGTTCACCCTGGCCGGCCAGCCAGCTCCCTGCGATATACAACGAATTCATTATTTCGACTCCCGAGCAGCGGACAACGGAACGGCACGCACTTGATCACCCACCACCAGTTGCAGGCGCTTGGCGGTCTGTGGATCGACCACCAGCGTGCCTGCCGCCAGACGGGCCGGTGCGGCGGTAATGCGGCACTCTTCACGCTTGCGGTTATGGATCAGGAACGGCGTGGCATCGTCCCCCGGCGTGCCGATGGCCAGCACCAGCGATTGGCTGTCACGCACGGCGCGGATCTTGGTGGTTTCACACTCCACCGCAGGTCCCGCGTCGAAGATGTCGACATAGCCCTGGTAGCTGAAGCCTTCGCTCTTGAGCATGCTCAAGGCGGGCTCAGTGTCCGGGTGGACCTTGCCGATCACATTGCGCGCGTCTTCGGACAGGAAGCAGCTGTACAGGGGAAACTTCGGCATCAGCTCGGCGATAAACGCCTTGTTGCCCACACCGGTGAGGTAATCGGCCTGGCTGAATTCCATCTTGAAGAAGTGCCGACCCAGGCTTTCCCAGAACGGCGAACGCCCGGCGTCGTTAGACACACCGCGCATCTCGGCGATGATCTTGTTGCCAAACAGGTGCGGCAATTCGGCGATAAACAGCAGACGTGCCTTGGCCAGCATGCGGCCGTTGAGGCCGGTGCGGTAATCCGCGTGCAGGAACAACGAACACAGCTCGGAATTGCCGGTGAGGTCGTTGGCCAGGAACAGCGTCGGGATCTCGCGGTAGATATTCAGCTCCTGGGAGGCGCTGACCGTCAGGCCGACCCGGAAGTTGTACCAGGGTTCACGCAGGCCAACGGCGCCGGCAATGGCGGAAATCCCCACCACGCGACCTTCGTCGTTTTCCAGCACGAACAGGTAGTCGGCATCACCACGCCCGGCGTCGCCGCGAAAGGTTTTCTCGGCCCAGCCTACCCGATGGGTCAGGCGCTCCTCGTTGGCCGGCAAGGTGGTGAGGCCAGTGCCGGTGCTGCGCGCCAGATCAATCAGGGCCGGTAAATCGCTGCTGCGTACGGGACGAACGATCATGCTATCTCCTCAGACGGGCCGCTGTTGTCAGCCACCCGCGAAACTCTCTTTTTAAACCGCTACCAGGCGCACGCTCGCGCCTTCGCCAACACCCAGGGCTTCGGCCGCTGCGAGGTCCAACGTCACCGGCTTGCCGGGCGCATAGTCCAGCTCCAGCATCACCGCGCGGTAATCCTGCAACTGTGCGTTGCTCACCAGATACTGGCGGCCGACACCCTTGACCATCTCACCGATCTTCACCGGCACCACGCGGCTCTGGGCAATCGAGCGAATGCCCGAGACCCGTGCATGCAGCGTCGGGCCACCGTCGAAGATGTCGATGTAGTGATCGGTCTCGAAGCCTTCACGCATGAGGATGTCGAAGGTGATCTGCGCACGCGGGTGCACCTGGCCCATGGCTTCCTGGGCTTCGTCCGGCAGCAGCGGCACATAGATCGGGTAATGCGGCATCAATTCGGCGAGGAAGGTGCGGCTTTTCAGCCCGCACAGGCGCTCGGCGGCGGCGTAATTGAGGTCGAAGAAGTTGCGGCCGATGGCGTCCCAGAACGGCGAGTCACCGTTCTCGTCGCTGTAGCCGACGATCTCGGTCACCACAGAGTCGGCAAAGCGCTCGGGATGGCTGGCGACGAACAGCAGGCGGCCACGGGAATTGAGTTCCGACCACGGCGACCCCACCAGCTCCGGCACCACGTAGAAACTGGTGAGCAGGCTGTTGCCGGTAAGGTCGTGGCACTGGGAAAGCACGTGGATCTTGTTGTGGATCTTCAGCTCGCGGGAGGCGTGCACGAAGGTCTCGTTACGGAAGCTGTAGAAGGGTTCCGAGTAGCCAGCCGACGCGACGATGGCCGAGCAGCCGGCGAGCTTGCCGGTCTCGGTGTCTTCGAGCACGAAGAAATAACTCTCTTCGCCGTTGAAACTGACCTCTGCGGCGAAGGATGCTTCGCTGGCGGCGATCTTGTCGCTCAGTCGTTCCACATCGTCCGGCAAGGAGGTGACACCAATCGGGCTGTCCGCAGCCAGACGCTGTACCTCGCCCAGATCAGCCATTTGCGCGGGGCGCATCACCAGCATGGTGTCACTCCTTAACTCGAAAAACTCACAGGAAAAAATGCCGGACACGATCTTGAAAACGGTGAGGTCAAGTGTGGGAGCGGGCTTGCTCGCGAAAGCGCTGTGTCATTCAACATTTGAGGTGACTGAACCACTGCATTCGCGAGCAAGCCCGCTCCCACATTTGATCTCCACCGTTCCAACCAAGGGATCCGGCATACAAAATTTGTGTTCGGCACCGGGATTACCAGGCACCGATCGGTCCATCAGGCTTGCGTCAACGTCTTCACAGCACGTTCAAAACGGTCCAGGCCTTCCTTGATGTCCGCGTCTTCCACCACCAGGCTCGGCGCGAAACGCACCACGTCGGGGCCGGCTTGCAGGATCATCAGGTTTTCTTTCTCGGCCGCGTTGAACACGTCCTTGGCCTTGCCCTTGAACGCGTCGCTCAGCACGCAACCGAGCAGCAGGCCCATGCCGCGCACTTCGGTGAAGATACCGTACTGCTTGCCGATCTGCTCCAGGCGCGCCTTGAACAGGTCGTGCTTGGCATTCACGCCGGCCAGCACTTCAGGGGTGTTGATCACGTCGATCACCGCCTCGGCCACCGCACACGCCAGCGGGTTGCCGCCGTAGGTGGTGCCGTGGGTGCCGACCACCAGGTGCTTGGCCAACGCTTCGGTGGTGAGCATTGCCGCGATCGGGAAACCACCGCCCAGGCTCTTGGCGCTGGTGAGGATGTCCGGGGTCACGCCGTAGTGCTGGTAAGCGAACAGGTGGCCACTGCGGCCCATGCCGGTCTGCACTTCGTCGAACACCAGCAGCGCGTTGTTCGCGTCGCACAAGTCGCGGGCGCCTTGCAGGTAAGCCAGTTCGGCCGGCAGCACGCCGCCTTCGCCCTGGATCGGTTCCAATACAACGGCGCAGGTCTTATCCGACACGGCGGCTTTCAGCGCGTCCAGGTCGTTATAAGGAACGTGGGTGATACCGGTGATTTTAGGACCGAAACCATCGGAGTACTTGGACTGCCCACCGACGTTGACGGTGAACAGGGTACGGCCATGGAAGCTGTTGAGCGCCGCGATGATCTCGTATTTCTCGCTGCCGAAACGGTCGAACGCCACGCGACGGGCCAGCTTGAACGCGGCCTCGTTGGCCTCGGCGCCGGAGTTGCAGAAGAACACACGCTCGGCGAAGGTGGCGCCGATCAGCTTGTGGGCCAGGCGCAGGGCCGGCTCATTGGTGAAGACGTTGGAGACGTGCCACAGCTTGTGGGCCTGTTCGGTCAGCGCACCGACCAGCGCCGGATGGGCATGGCCCAATACGTTGACCGCGATGCCGCCGGCAAAGTCGATCAGCTCGCGACCCGCCTGGTCCCATACGCGCGAACCTTCGCCACGCACAGGGATGAATGCAGCCGGTGCGTAGTTAGGCACCATGACCTGGTCGAAATCGGCACGTTGCACCGGGGCTTGCTCAACGGACATCGGAGTCTCCTGAAGAGGAACGCCTGCCTGGAACTGGCGGGCGATGCAGGGATTGTAAGGACAGTTTTCAGCGCGGCCTTGCCGCCAAGCGACAACTTCTTATAGCGCCAACCCGCGATTTTGGCGGGTTTACGCCAATGCGACAAATAGCGTCGCAATGGCGCAGTTTAAACGCTCGCGTGTCCCAGCGGCAGGTGGTCGGGCAGGATAGCGGCAATGTAATCGGCAGCCGGCTATCTATCTACCTCCGGCCGACTGGCCGAAATTGTTCTGCTACTGCGCCTGTTCATCACGCAAAGGCGTATTCCAGTGACCTCACCCATTCAGCTCCCGGACGTGTCGGCATATCGCGACCTGCACCAGGATATCCTCATGCAAGCCGTGCCCGCGTGGCTGCCCACCCTTTCCTCGGCCAAGCGCACAGCGCTGAACAACGTTAAGCCAAGCATTCCGCTGTGGTACAAAACCGCGTCCCCCGACGCTCATGACACCCTGAAAAACCGAGTGAGTCGTGCCTGGGAGGCACAATCCAAGGTGGATCAGGCCATGGGCACCCTGAAATCGCCGCAGGCATTCGGGGCGCCCCTGCTCGCGCAGTTACTCAAAC
The DNA here is from genome assembly GCF_054668895.1 of Pseudomonas sp. H3_E07. NCBI lineage: Bacteria > Pseudomonadati > Pseudomonadota > Gammaproteobacteria > Pseudomonadales > Pseudomonadaceae > Pseudomonas > Pseudomonas sp. H3_E07. Next base: position 4,160,184 of record NZ_CP162795.1, on the reverse strand, counting down.
GGCGCTTTGGCATCGAACGTGACGTCGAGACCACGTATCTGCGCCTTTATATTCCCCTGACGATCCCATGGTTCTCGGTGCGCTCAGGCGCGGCAAGAACCTGGACTGTGTCATTGCTGGACGCGGCCCTGCACAACTTCGAAGCCGGCGAGGTATTTGAAGCGTCATCCGGCTTCATCACCAAGCCCACCAGCACCGGCCAATTCGACACGCTGACTGCGCTCGACACACGCATCACGGTGGCGCAGTTCACCGCTTTGTGCCGCGAGCTGGACATCGGCGCCAAGTACCAGCGCTACCTTGAGCAGTTCTTTGACTTCAACAACCCGCTGGCCATGGCCAGCCTGCAATTGAAGCTCAAGCACAGCCAGGCAGCAGACTTGAACGTCGCGCTGCAAATGGCCTGGATGAAAGGCGATCTGCACGATGATCAGTCCGTCACACGGTTGCAGCGCCTGCTCAACACCGACGACAACCCAAGCACCTGCTACCCACTGCAGTGCTACAACCTGAGCATCATGTCGACGGCGCTCACCGGCATCGTGCTGTTTGCCGAGAACATCGGCAGCCGGCATCCCGTAGGCGTTATCGCCTATATCCCCGATGACCCTTACGCACCGCTCAAGCAGTACCCCACTCTTGTCGACTTCATGACCGCCCTAGGCAACAACCTGCGCAGCGCCGAGTATCAACAATTCTTCAGCCGTTTCATCAGCCACGAAGAACGCGGCCTCTTCTTCGCCGACCTCAACCGCAGGCTGTCCAAGGTCACCTGGCACCCGCACACCCGCGGCGATCCACTGCCGTCCTGGCGCGAGACACCCATCGACCAGCCGCACCTGGCATTCCGCGCCACTGCGATCAGTGGGGATCTGTTCACCCACTTGTTTCAGACAAAACTCAGCAAGGTGTTCAGCGATGCCCGCGCCATCGCGGTGTCCACCGCCAGCGTCGACCAGCGAGTACGCTGGGAGCGCTGGGCCATCGTGCAGAAAGTCGCCTCGGCGATCCTGCAAATCGCGGCGCTCATCGTCGCCCCGTTTGTGCCGCCCGTGGGTTTGCTGATGCTTGGCTACAGCGCCTACCAAATGCTGGACGAGGCCTTCGAATGGGTCATTGACTGGGCGGTGGGCGACGTGACCGAGGCGTTCGCACATTTGCTGTCATTCGTAGAGCAAGGGATACAACTGGGCCTGTTCATCGCGGGTGCGCCCATTGCCGCGAGCACCCTGCGCACGCTGTTGCCCGCGGATGCCATAAAGTTTTTCGACAGTTTCAAGCCTGTCGCTCTACCCAATGGCAAGACGCGGCTCTGGAAACCCGACCTCGCGCCCTACGCCCACGACCTCCGACTGGCGAGCCACTCCTACCCAAACGCCCAAGGGCTGCATGCCTACAACGGTAAAAACATCCTGCTGCTCGCGGACAAACCTTTCATGGTCGAGACCGATCCCGTCACCCAGCAGCGCTACCTGCAACATCCCACCCGGAGCAACGCCTACCGCCCACCCCTGTTGAGCAACGACAAGGGCGCCTGGCTAAACGAGCTGGACACGCCGCTAAGCTGGGACAGCACCACCCTCATGAAACGTCAAGGCCCTAAAACCGCCGGGCTCAGTGATGAGCAGTTGGTCGCTGCTCGTCGTATCAGCGGCACCCGCGAAGGTGCGCTGCGCAAGATGTACGTCAACCAGCATCAGCCGCCCCCCTTGCTGACCGACACCGTTGATCGCTTCCGGATCGACCAGGCGTTGCAGGACTTCATCGATCAAATGAACAGCGATGATCCGGCGATTTACCGACGGGCCGATGCGCAGTCCCAACTGCACCTGCTGGCCAACCTGGAGCTTTGGCCAAAAGCCAAGACCCTGCGTTTCCTTGACTCAAACGGCAGAACCGCCTGGGAGCTGCCCGGCGAAAAAAACGCCAGTGTGGTGCAGATACACGAAGCCCAGCTGAAACAAGATGTCGTGCTGGAAACGCTGCTGGAGGCCCTGGATGAGCCCCAACGCAAAACCTTGCTGGGGGAAGCATTCGGCGACCCGGTCACCTCCCTGAAAAATCGCGCGCTTAAACTCAGAAAAAAACTGGCCGGGCGGGCCCAATTGCATCGAGCTGAATTGTTCAACACCCGCTACCAACAGCTGGAGCGCCCTATCACCCCTCGCCAACAGGCCATGATAGACAACACACCCGGATTGCCGCTCACCGCAGCCGACGCCCTGCTGGACACCGCCAACAGCCAGGAACTCAAGGCCGTTGACGAAGGCAAGATCCCCGCGCGCTTGAGCGAGTTGGCCCAATCGCTGCGGGACGAAGCCAGGGTGAACCATGCCTACGACGGTTTGTACCTCGACTCGACGGAGACCCTCGACACCCACCGACTGGCCTTGCACTCCCTGGAGAAATTGCCTGGCTGGGCAGGAAAAAAGCTGCGCATTGAGATCAGAAGCCCCACGCCCGAGGCCGCCCTCCTGGATGCCATCGGCAAACCGAAGGCACGCATCAAACGAACCCTGGTCCGTTCGCCCGACGGGCGTTACACCCCGCAAGACGACAGCGGCGAACTGTCCGGCGCGACCGACCTGTACAACGCGGTGCTGCAGGCCCTCCCCGATGCCGAGCGCAACGCCCTGGGCTTGCACATCGGCCAAGGCCCCGCTTTAAGGCTGGCCCTGCGCACCCATGCCCTGAAACGCGCGCCGTTGCGTACGCTGATCACCGCCGAACCCACACGCGCGCCCACCGACACCCGCACCCACCTGCGCCTGCTGGGCTTGGACAACTACCCGCCGGCACCGGCCGAACAGCCCGACCTGCAGGCGTTGGCACGAGAACTGTATCCAGCCCACACCGATGAACAGATCGGCGAGATGATCCAAACGCTGGAGCGCCGTCCGGGCGGAGCCTTTGCGACATTAACGGCCCTGCGCCAGGAGTTTCAGCATCTGAATCGTGCCCTGGCCGACTGGGCCGCCCGCCCCCCGCACAGCTATCCGGGCACCGAGGTGAGCATGGGCCGTCAGGAATACAGTGACATGCGGCAAAACCGCATCCTTTTCTGGCGTGAACTCTTACGCGCCTGGCGCCGGGAAACCGAGACAGACGCCTACTTCGAGCATCCCAGCCAAAACGGTCAAACACTCAAATCGCACGCCATTTTGTATGGAGAGCTACCGGCGCTGCCGGCCAATTTCGAGCATATTTCCTACCTTGAACTCAGTGGCAACCAGTCTGCACTGACTAATATCGATGTTTTTTTGCGCAGCTTTCCGAACATTCGCCACCTCAGCATCACCCATGCCCAACTGGGTCAGCTGCCAGCCACTCTCAGCGCAATGCCGCGCCTCAACACGTTGATCCTTAGCAACTGCGGCATCACCCTGACACCCGATAGCCTGAATACCCTGACAGCCATGAATAGACTTCGAACCCTGGACCTGTACAGCAACCCGCTGGGATTGTCTCCGAGCGTTGAACGCATGATTGATCTGCGCGCTCTGGACCTGTCCGAGACCGGCATTTCCAACCTCCCTGCCGGGCTGCTCAGTCGAGCATCGCTGGAGCTGGCGGTGCTGTCCAGAAACCGGATCACACAGTTGCCTTCCGCGCTGTTCGACCTGCCCGCCGACACCTCGGCCACCTTCGACCTCTCGGGCAATCCCCTGTCGCGAGCGACCTTGGAGCAGGTAAAAAGTTATTACCAACGAACAGGCCGCTATTGGGAAGTCGATGCCCTGGCAATCGATATTCAGCGCGTCAACACGCTCTTCCCCGACTTTAGCGTGAACGAAGTCAACCGCTTTCTCTTTGGCCTGCCCGGCACGATTGAAATAGGTCAGATCGAACTGGCACGGCTGGAAGTCGAATATGCCAACCTGTCCGACGGGCTTGATACATGGGCACGACAGGTCCCCGCACCGGAGGAGCAAGCCCGGCGAGTGGATTTCAAAGAGGAACTCCAAGCGTGCTGGCGCCGAGAAGGTGCATTGGATACGAGCGGCCCACAGGCCATTTCCACGTTCACCGTGGAAAGCCCGCAGCCTGTGACTGGCACCTTCCCGTCACTCGACAGCGGCGTGTTCAGGCACGTGTCTTCATTGCACCTGAAGGGCGCGCAGGGTCCATTCCCGTTGCAGTCGCCGCTTTTTTTCAGAGGATTCCCGACCCTTAACCACTTATTCATCGAGGGGTATGTAATGGGCGATATCCCTGCTTCGGTATGGGACCTGCCGCAACTGTCATCCTTGCGCCTGCCCCGTTGCGCGCTCACCTTATCAACCGAGAGTACCGCCTCACTCACCACGCTGAGCGAGCTGGCAACACTGGACTTGAGCCATAACACCGCTCTGGGGCAACTGCCGGATTTCAGCGCGCTCCCCAGACTTACCAGCATCGAACTTGAAGACACCGGCTTGACGGCAATCCCCGACGGCCTGCTGAAGGCCGTGGAGCGCCAACGCGTCAACCTGAGCAACAACCTGATCACCCAGATTCCCGACAGCGCGTTCAGGCTCCCCGACTCAGTAACCGCCGTCTTCGACCTCTCCCGCAACCCGCTGAACCGCTCGGGGCTGATGCAGATCAAACGCCATTGCCAACGCACTGGCGAGCATTGGCGCGTCGATGCCCCGACGACGTCGCGAGAAAGGATCAAAGCGCTGTACCCCACCTTCACCGAACACGAAGCCAGCCGCTTCTTTTTCGAGCTGCCCGGTGACCTGGACGCGGCAGAGCCTGCCATCGAACAACTTGAAACCGAATACGCACAACTGCGCACTGACCTAGAAGAGTGGGTGGTGAATGTCCCAGAACGGCACCCCGTCGTGGACACACCATTGGATGAACAAACGCGGGCACAGGATCAGCTTAATCGCCGTGCATTCAAAACGGTGCTTGAAGCAGCCTGGCGCCGCGAAAGCGAACTGGACGACAACAATGACGACGTTCGGCCGACCCATAAGCTGACTTTTGAAATGCCGATACTGGGCGAGCTGCCCGAACTGAGCGCCCGGTTCGACCATGTGACAACACTCGACCTAGAAGGCAATGGCACCACCACCCGCATCGACGGACTGCTCAAATGCTTCCCCAAACTCAGGAGCCTGGTCATCACACGATTCAGTCTGGGCGAAATTCCCCTCACCGCACTCAGCCTGCCAGCGCTCAACGCCCTGAGCCTGACCGAGTCAGCTATCCGCTTGACACCCACCAGTGTCCACGCCCTGTCATGGATGAGCGGACTGGAGTACCTGGACCTGGGTGGCAACCGGCTGGGCCTCACGCCTGACGTCAGTCAACTGACCGAACTGGAAACGCTGTACCTGCCAGACACCGACATTACCCACCTCCCACAAGGGCTGTTCGCCTTGCACGAGTTGCGCAGCCTGGACTTGAGCGACAATTTGATCGAAGAGATTCCTGCAGACTTTCTGCAGCTGGCCACGCAGCTCGACACCGACTCAGACATCAGCGGCAACCCCTTGTCGGCATCGAGCCTGGATACGCTCAGGCACTACTACCTGCTGACCGGTGACGACTTAGCGGTGGCCGCAGCCGGGCTGGATGAGAACGGCAGTCCTTTGGTCAGGCCCCGTTCACCAGAGCCGATGGAGGAGTAAGACCCCGCAGTCGATCAACCGCGCTCGGACGGCACCGACGACAACTCAAACGGGCTGCTGCTACGGCGCTGGTTGCGGTCTTCACGAGGGGTGGCGCCGAAAAAATTACGGTAGGCGCTGGAGAAGTGCGGCCCTGAGGAAAAACCGCACGACAGGCCGATCTGGATGATCGACTTGCTGGTTTGCATCAACATCTGGCGGGCCTTGTTCAGGCGCAGCTCCAGGTAGTACTGGCTGGGGACGCGATTGAGGTACTGCTTGAAGATCCGTTCGAGTTGTCGTCGCGACACGCACACATGCTGGGCGATTTCGTCGGTCGTCAGCGGCTCTTCAATGTTGGCTTCCATCAGCAGCACGGCCTGGGTCAGCTTGGGATGGCTGGATCCCAGGCGGTTTTGCAGCGGAATGCGCTGGCGTTCGCCACCTTCACGGATGCGTTCCACCACCAACTCTTCGGAGACCGCACCGGCCAGTTCGGCGCCATGATCACGGGCCAACACTGCCAGGAGCAGGTCGAGCACCGACATGCCACCGCAGGCGGTGAGTCGATCGCGGTCCCAGTCGAACAAATGGCTGGTGGCGATGACCTTGGGGAAACGCTCGGCAAAATCGTCCTGCCAGCGCCAGTGCACGGCGGCACGATAGCCGTCGAGCAGGCCGAGCTGGGCCAGCGGGTACACACCAGCCGACAAGCCACCGATCACGCATCCGGCGCGAACCAGTTGCTTGAGGGCGGTGCTCAATGGGGAGGCGATGACCGCAGGGGGGTCGTCCGCCAGCAGGAACAGCTTCTGGAAGCCCTCCAGCTTACCGCCCCACGGCTCGCCCGGCAGTTGCCAGGCGCCCTCGGTGGACGGCTCGGCTTGCAGGAACGACAGCTCGTAGACCACGTCCGGATGCACCCGCTGGGCAACGCGCAAGGCCTCCTCAGCCAGCGCAAGCGTCAGGGCTTTTGTGCTGGGCCAAATCAGGAAACCAATTTTATGGGCGGTCATGGAGTGCTATCCGAAGCGAGTAACGTAATGAAGACAAGGGCTAATGCTAGCCCGTAAACCAACACAAATCTTTAAAGCTGATGAATATCCAAATGTCGGACCGAGCTTGCTCGCGAAGGCGGTACTTCAGCTATACATGTATCGACTGACACTCCGCTTCGCGAGCAAGCCCGCTCCCACAGGGGGCCTGGGCCAACCTGAAGACTGCCGAGCATGCACTACTTCAGTGCACAAAAGCAGTCTTGATTATTTCAGGCTGCCCGAGAGGAACTGCTGCAAGCGCTCCGATTGTGGGTTCACCAGCACTTCACGCGGGTTGCCGCGCTCTTCGACGATACCTTTGTGCAGGAACACCAGTTGGTTCGAGACTTCACGGGCAAAGCCCATTTCGTGGGTCACCACCACCATGGTGCGGCCTTCCTGGGCCAGGTCCTGCATCACCTTGAGCACTTCACCGACCAGTTCCGGGTCGAGGGCCGAGGTGGGTTCGTCGAACAGCATCACCTCCGGTTCCATCGCCAGGGCACGGGCGATGGCTACGCGCTGCTGCTCACCGCCGGACATATGGCCAGGGAACGCATCCTTACGATGGCCCACGCCGACCTTGGCCAGGTAGTGCTCGGCCTTTTCACGGGCTTCTTTCTTCGACACGCCGAGCACGTGCACGGGCGCTTCCATCACGTTTTCAATCGCGGTCATGTGCGACCACAGGTTGAAATGCTGGAACACCATGGACAAGCGCGAACGCATGCGTTGCAGTTGCTTGGGGTCGGCGGCCTTCATGGCGCCGTCCTTGTTGGTCACCAGCTTCAGCTCTTCGTTGTTGAGCAGAATCTTGCCGGCGTGGGGTTGCTCCAGCAGGTTGATGCAGCGCAAAAAGGTACTTTTGCCTGAACCGCTGGAACCGATGATGCTGATCACATCACCGGCTGCAGCAGCCAGGGACACGCCTTTGAGCACTTCATGACTGCCATAGCGTTTATGCAGGTCTTGGACTTCAAGTTTGTACATGCGGTCGGTTCTCACAGAAACAGGTGGTCAGTCGTTGAGCAAGCGCCCGTGACGCAGCGCATCGCGCCCCGCCACCTTGGCCAGCCAGAAACCCGCTTGGGCATAACGTAGCCGTTCAACGGCAAACAACACCCCCGAGGTGCCCGCGCAAAGGGTGCTGACGCGGTCCTCCAAGGGGTCAATCACTTCAAAAATCGGTTCGCCTTTTTCGACCCACTCACCCGCTTTACGCAGGTAGCTGATCACGCCGGCGTGGGGCGCAAACAGTAATTCGGTGCCTTCGAAGGGCAGGCCTTCACAGGGTTCGAATTGTGGCGCGGGCCATTCGCCCTTGATCAACCCCTGCTCGGCGAGGAACGCGAGAATGCCTTCGGCGTGGAAGATCGCCTCGTCACGTCCCGTATCCGCCTGACCGCCCAATTCCAGCGTAGTCGCCAGGCAGGCCAGCGGGATCTGCGCCTCGGGGAATGCCTGGGACAGACGCAGCCACGGCAGCGAACAGGCTTCATCGAACGAGCTGCCGCCGGAGTCTTCCGCCAGCAGGCCGACTTTCACATTCAGGTGCGCCGACAGCGAACGCCACTGCGGCCAGTGCTGGGGCAATGCGTACATGTGCAGCGCGGCTTCGGCGTCGCAGTGCAGGTCGAGCACGACATCGGCGGTGCAGGCGTGGCTGAGCAGGATGCGCTGCATGCCTTGCAACTGGCTGTTCGGCTCGGGCAATGCGTTGAGCGCATCGGTCATCGCCTGGCGAATCATGCGCACGTTGGCGTGAGGATCATCCCCCAGCTTGCCCGTGAGCAACTTGGCCACCGGCTCGCTCAGCTCAACGAAATCGCGGTTGAAATTCTTGCCGCTGCCCACCTCGAAACGGCCCTGGTGGCTGCCTTGCAGCAACTGGCCCAGGCCCATCGGGTTGGCGACCGGCACCAGCTCGATCACGCCATTGAGCGCACCTTGCTGTTCCAGTTCGGTGAGGCGCTTCTTCAGCTCCCACGCGGCGCGCATCCCCGGCAACTCATCGGCGTGCAAGCTGGCCTGAATATAGGCCTTGCGTTCGCCCTGGCCGAAACGGAACACGCTCAGTTGGCGCTCGCACCCCAGGTGGCCCCAGGGCAACAGGTGATCGACACGTTCCATATCAGTGCTTCCGTGGAGCCAGGTAGCTCAGCCAGCGGCGCTCGGCCAACTTGAACAGGCGCACCAGGATGAAGGTCAGGCACAGGTAGAACACACCGGCGGTGATATAGGCTTCGAACGGCAGGTAGAACTGGGCGTTCACCGTGCGCGCGGCACCGGTGATGTCGATCAGGGTGACGATGGAGGCCAGGCTGGTGGTCTGCAGCATCATGATCACTTCGTTACTGTACTGCGGCAGCGCCCGACGCAAGGCCGATGGCAACAGGATGCGGCGGTACAGCTTATAGCGCGACATCCCCATCGCCTTGGCCGCTTCGATCTCGCCGTTGGGGGTGGCCTTGAGGCTGCCGGCAATGATCTCGGCGGTGTAGGCGCTGGTGTTGATCGCAAACGCCAGGCACGCGCAGAACGTGGCACTGGACAACAGCGGCCACAGGAAACTTTCGCGCACCGCTTCGAACTGGGCCAGGCCGTAATAGATCAGGAACAACTGCACCAGCATCGGCGTGCCACGGATCACATAGGTGTAGAGCCAGGCCGCGCCGTTGACAATCGGCTGCTTGGACACGCGCATCAAGCCCAAAGGCAAGGCAGCGAGCAAGCCGAAGAACAGCGAGATGGCGAGCAGTTTCAGGGTGGTCAGCAGGCCGCCAAGGTACAGCGGCATGGCCTCCCAGATGACGTTGTAGTCGAAGATCATAGATCAGCCGCCCTTACGCCTACCGAGTAGCGCTTCTCAAGATGACGCAAGGCCAGCAACGACACGCTGGTGATCACCAGGTACATCGCCGCCACTGCGAGGAAGAAGGTAAAAGGCTCGCGGGTGGCGTCTGCCGCCTGCTTGGCCTTGAACATCATGTCTTGCAGGCCCACCACCGAAATCAGCGCAGTGGCCTTGGTCAGTACCAGCCAGTTGTTGGTGAAGCCAGGGATCGCCAGACGGATCATCTGCGGCACCATCACCCGGAAAAACACCTGGAAACTGCTCATGCCATACGCCAGGCCGGCTTCGGCCTGACCCTTGGGAATGGCCATGAAGGCGCCACGGAAGGTTTCCGAGAGGTAGGCGCCAAAGATGAAACCCAGGGTGCCGATACCGGCGGCCAAGGGGTTCAAGTCGATATAGTCGTCGTAGCCGAGCATCGGCGCGACGCGGTTGAGCAAGTCCTGGCCGCCATAGAAAATCAGCAGGATCAGCACCAGGTCGGGGATCCCGCGGATCACCGTGGAGTACAAGTCACCCAGCCAGGCCAACCAGCGCACCGGCGACAGGCGTAACGCGACCCCGATCAGACCCAGAACAATGGCCAAGGCCATGGACGACAAGGCGAGCTGAAGCGTCAACCATGCGCCATCGAGGATGACGGCCCCGTAGCCTTTCAACATGATTCAGGTCCTCGAAAAGGGGGATGAAAAAATGGCGCAAACCTCAGGAATTCTGTTGCTTGCGCCATTTCGGACAGACAGCTGCGACGATTTACTGGGCTTCAGGGCCGTAAATGTCGAAGTTGAAGTACTTTTTCTCGATTTCTTTGTACTTGCCATTGGCACGGATCGCGGCGATGGCAGCGTTGATACGGTCCAGGTTTTCCTTGTCGCCCTTGCGTACCGCGATGCCTATGCCGTCACCGAAGTATTTGGCGTCGGTGAAGGCTGGGCCGGTGAACGCGTAGCCTTTGCCAGCCGGGGTATCGAGGAAACCTTCCTGCAGCAGGGTCGCGTCAGCCACGGTGCCGTCGAGGCGACCGGCTTCCACGTCCAGGTAGATTTCGTTCTGCGAGCTGTAAGGCACAATGGTTGCGCCTTTAGGCGCCAGGACTTCCTTGGCGAAACGATCGTGGATCGAACCGCGCTGTACGCCGATCTTCTTGCCCTTCAGTTCATCCAGGCTGTCGCTGACGGCGGTGCCTTCCTTCAATACCAGGCGCGCTGGGGTCAGGTAGTAGCGGTTGGTGAAGTCCACGGACTTCTTGCGGTCGTCAGTGATGGACATGGACGACAGGATCGCGTCGATCTTGCGCACTTTCAGCGCGGGGATCAGGCCGTCGAACTCTTGCTCGACCCAGGTGCACTTGACCTTCATCTCTTCGCACAGGGCGTTGCCGATGTCGTAGTCAAAGCCGACGATACTGCCATCGGGCGCTTTGGAGGCAAACGGAGGGTAAGCCGCTTCGATACCAATTTTCAGAGGCTTGCCTTCAGCGAAAGCCTGCATGGACAGCACGGAAAGCGCCAGGGCGCCCAACAGCACGAGTTTCTTCATCTTGGGACTCCATCGGTATAGGGCAAAACAGCAGTATGAGCCATGGCCCACGATGCGGCGTAAGGGAAACCGAATTGCGGTGCTGCGTCCCACACCAGCGACACACTGGAGACGACGAGCGAGTGATCGGCATTCTAACGACAGGCCGGAAGCCGATATTTCCTCAATGCGACAACAATTTACAGAAGCACCGAGAAAGCGGTTCCAGCTCATTGACAGCCTCTGAATTTTATGCAGAGACAAAAGACATTAAACCTGTAGATGCTGCAAGTTGCGGGCCTATTATTCGCAAACCCTTCTAGCACGGCAAGTCTGGCGTTTAATCTTATTTCTTGGAGCGTCTAAAACGCGGTTTTTCGGGGCATAGGCGTAGCCCTTTGCCTCAGGTTTGGGCGTGGGGTTACACATTTGCGTTCGACGGTAACATTCAGAAACCTCCTACGCGAGAAACCGATATTTATTGGGTTGCAGGTTATACCGGTCTTTCAGATCACTAACCGATACCTGCTCGCAGTACCCTCCCGATGTGGGAGCGGGCTTGCTCGCGAATGCGGCGGGTCAGTCAATACATCTTTGACTGATACACCGCATTCGCGAGCAAGCCCGCTCCCACAGGGATTTCAAGCGTTTGCCAGATCCCACAAAAAAACCCCACTCGGCTCACACCGAATGGGGCTCTGTCCCATCAACCCGCCTTACGCGACGTTCATGGTCTTGTGCGTTTCAATCAAATGCGCGACCACACCCGGGTCCGCCAAGGTGGAAATGTCGCCCAACCCGTCGTACTCGCCCGTGGCAATCTTGCGCAAGATACGGCGCATGATTTTCCCCGAACGCGTCTTCGGCAAGCCCGGTGCCCACTGGATCACGTCCGGCGAAGCGATCGGACCGATCTCCTTGCGCACCCAGTTTTTCAGTTCCAGGCGCAGGGCTTCATTCGGCTCTTCGCCATTTTTGAGCGTGACATACACATAGATGCCCTGGCCCTTGATGTCATGCGGTACACCCACCACCGCCGCTTCGGCGACTTTCGGGTGGGCAACCATGGCGCTTTCGATCTCGGCGGTACCCATGCGGTGGCCGGACACGTTCAACACGTCGTCCACGCGGCCGGTGATCCAGTAGTAGCCATCCTCATCACGACGCGCACCGTCACCGGTGAAGTACATGCCACGGAAGGTCTTGAAGTAGGTGTCGACGAAACGGTCATGGTCGCCGAACAGCGTCCGCGCCTGGCCTGGCCACGAATCGAGGATCACCAGGTTGCCCTCGGCAGCCCCTTCGATCAGGTTGCCCAGGTTATCCACCAACGCCGGCACCACGCCGAAGAACGGACGCGCCGCCGAACCCGGCTTAAGCGCATGGGCACCCGGCAGTGGGCTCATCATGTTGCCGCCGGTTTCGGTCTGCCACCAGGTATCGACAATCGGGCAACGGGATTGGCCGACGTTCTTGTAGTACCAGTCCCAGGCTTCCGGGTTGATCGGCTCGCCCACCGAACCCAGCAAACGCAGGCTGCTGCCATCGGCGCCTTCACAGGCAGCGGTGCCCGAAGCCATCATCGCGCGGATCGCGGTCGGTGCGGTGTAGAGGATGTTGACCTTGTGCTTGTCGACAATCTTCGCCACCCGCGTGATATCCGGGTAGTTCGGCACGCCTTCGAACAGCAGCGTGGTCGCGCCATTGGCCAGCGGGCCGTAGACGATATAGGTGTGGCCGGTGACCCAGCCGACGTCGGCGGTGCACCAGTAGATTTCACCTGGGCGGTAGTCGAACACGCGCTCATGGGTCAGGGCTGCGTACAACAGGTAGCCGCCGGTGGTGTGCTGCACGCCTTTAGGCTTGCCGGTTGAGCCAGAGGTATAAAGAATGAACAGCGCTTCTTCAGCCCCCATCTCTTTCGGCGCGCACACAGTGCCGGCCACTTTCATCAGGTCTTCGTACCAGATGTCGCGATGCTGGTTCCACTTGATGTTGCCATTGGTGCGCTTGCACACGATGACTTTCTGGATGCTGCTGGTTTCCGGGTTGGTCAGGGCGTCGTCGACGTTGGCCTTCAGCGGAATCTTCTTACCCGCGCGGATGCCTTCGTCGGCGGTGATCACTACCTTCGACTTACAGTCGATGATGCGACCGGCCAGGGCCTCCGGCGAGAAACCGCCAAACACCACGGAATGGATCGCACCGATGCGGGTACAGGCCAGCATGGCGACCACGGCTTCGGGGATCATCGGCATATAGATAGTCACCACGTCGCCGCGATGCACATCCTGACCGCGCAGGGCGTTGGCGAACTTGCAGACTTCTTCATGCAGCTCGCGGTAGGTGATGGTGCGGCTTTCGGAAGGGTCATCGCCTTCCCAGATGATCGCCGCCTGATCGCCGCGCTCGGCGAGGTGACGGTCCAGGCAGTTGTAGGAAACGTTCAGCGTGCCATCGGCGAACCACTTGATGTCGACATGGTGATCGTCGAACGAGGTCTGCTTCACCGTGGTGAAAGGCTTGATCCAGTCAAGGCGCTTGGCTTGCTCGCGCCAGAAGCCATCGGGGTTGACCACCGACTGCTGGTACATGGCCTTGTAGGTCGCCTCGTCGGTCAGCGTGTTGGCTGCTACTTCGGGGCGGACGGGGTACAGGGAAGCCGCACTCATCTTTCTTACCTCGGTGACATAGTTGTTGTTGTATGGCCCTGTTGTAGCCGGGGCCGACCTATAGAACCATTCGACGATGGTAGTAACAAGCCCCTACAAATTGCCCTGATATCGCCGTCTACACCTCTAGCCCGCGGGCTGCGGCGCTTCGCAGCTGTGTGAAAAAAGCTTTACCACGGGATTGTTACAAAAACCGCCAATAGTGTTTATCAAAAGTACGGGTATATGAATATAACCCGCAGGCCTAAAATCAACTCCGTCAACACGACACTGTGATTAACAACGCAACAGCCCCCACGAAGGCAACGTTAATCCGAACTTTCCAACCCTAAGTTACACACGTGGCCTCACAAGGGCCCCGTGACCCCACTCGCCCTGAATAAGGTATATAGAGAAATGAAAGCTTTAGTAGTTATGGCCCTCAGCAGCTTGTGCGTCACCGCCGCCCTAGCCGACGAAGCCCCGACTGACGTAGCTAGCCGCAACACCCCGATCGTTGAGGATTACACTTACAGCACCCACTTGGATGTTGCCAAAGTAGTGTCCATGAGCAGTATTCCGGAAGTGTGTGAAGTTGTACCGGTGAAGATGGAATATGAAGACTCACAAGGTCAGCGTCACATTCTTAATTACCATGTGATGGGCAATGGTTGTTCTAACGGGTAATAACCTGATTAGGTTAACCTGAATCCGATCTTATTCGCCGCAAGAAATCGTTCTTGCGGCAAAGAACCGGGCCCCTCCTCCCCTCACTGCGCCCCCTCGAAAAAAATCCTGCCGCTCGTCCCTCCGGCCAACCCCAGCAAACCCGCGCTTTGGCTTGAAAAGCAGGCTTTTTGTCTGCGATCCGTGACCATCCGCCACAACACAAAGCCGATTTTTTCCCTATAATGCGCGGGTAAATCGGGCCTGCAATATCCCTTTACACTGGGATGAAGAGCCAGACCTGAGGCCTCCCGCTGGAGCAAGCACCTACCGCTCCGCACCTCAAGCCTCACGCAGAGCACCCGTAACCCTATTCCGTTTAATGCGTGCGCTAGCTGCAACAAACGATTCCTTAAGATCCACCGCGGCCTCAGGGCCGTGTGAACACCCAACCATCCGGTTTCACACGGGCACCTTTGAGCCCTCACGCAGGAGACGACACGTCATGCTGAGCTGGGACGAATTCGACAAAGAAGAAGAAGGCGAAGTAGCCACCAAAGGCGCCAACGCCGGCCACGCCACCGAAGCCAACATGGACCGCCTCGACGGTGACGGCGCCAAAGCCGCCCTCGAAGCCCGCGCCGTCACCGCCAGTGACTCCGCCGCCATCGTGCGCGCCAAGGCCGCCCTGGACAAACTCGACGTCGCCGAAGGCCTCGCCGAGCTGGAAGGCTCCGCCGCCCGCGTCGCCGTTGACGAAAAGCGCATGATCAACTGCCGCGCCGACCTCAACCAACTTGTGCCGTTCAAGTACGACTGGGCCTGGCAGAAATACCTCGACGGCTGCGCCAACCACTGGATGCCGCAAGAGGTCAACATGACCGCCGACATCGCCCTGTGGAAAAACCCCGAAGGCCTGACCGACGACGAACGCCGCATCGTCATGCGCAACCTGGGGTTCTTCTCCACCGCCGACTCCCTGGTCGCCAACAACCTGGTCCTGGCCGTGTACCGCCTGATCACCAACCCGGAGTGCCGCCAGTACATCCTGCGCCAGGCCTTCGAAGAAGCGATCCACACCCACGCCTACCAGTACTGCATCGAATCGCTGGCCATGGATGAAGGCGAGATCTTCAACATGTACCACGAGATTCCATCGGTGGCTAAAAAAGCCGCCTGGGGCCTCAAGTACACGCGCTCGATCTCCGATCCGAAGTTCGAAACCGGCACCGTCGAGACCGACAAGGAACTGCTGCGCAACCTGGTCGCCTACTACTGCGTCCTGGAAGGCATCTTCTTCTACTGCGGCTTCACCCAGATCCTGTCCATGGGCCGCCGCAACAAAATGACCGGCGTGGCCGAGCAGTTCCAGTACATCCTGCGCGACGAGTCGATGCACTTGAACTTCGGTATCGACGTGATCAACCAGATCAAAATCGAAAACCCACACCTGTGGGATGCAGAGATGAAAGAGGAAGCGACCCAGATGATCCTGCAAGGGACTCAGCTGGAGATCGAATACGCGCGCGATACCATGCCACGCGGTGTACTGGGCATGAACGCGGCGATGATGGAGGATTACCTCAAGTTCATCGCGAACCGTCGCTTGTCGCAGATCGGTCTTAAAGAAGAGTATCCAGGGACCACTAACCCGTTCCCATGGATGAGCGAGATCATGGACTTGAAGAAGGAGAAAAACTTCTTCGAAACCCGTGTGATCGAGTACCAGACGGGTGGCGCGTTGAGCTGGGATTGATTCCTGAGCCCAGCAACCCTATGAAGCCCTGACGTGTTCAGGGCTTTTTTATGCCCGGTGAATTGCCACTTCTTGAAGCACATCCGGCTGACCACCTCGCCCAGAAGGGTTCGGATCGCACCACCAATGCTGTAGCCTTATGCCCCAATTACCATCAGCGTTGTCACCGGTCGAGTGATCGGAACGCTTTCACTGAAGCGCTTTACAGCAAAGTCGGAAGATTGGCACGGGAGTAAACTCCTGCTGTCACACCTGATGCACGCTAAAAAAATACTAGATAGGACCGAGGCCAACCCGTGAACCCAGACATGCTCGAAGCCGGCCCCGTTGACGCCAAAGTACTCTCCGTCTTTGACTTCGACGGCACCCTGACCCACCACGACAGTTTCGTGCCCTTCCTCAAGTTTGCCTTTGGTACCGGTGAGTTTTATGGCCGGATGGTCAAGCTGGCGGTGCCGGGGCTGCGCTTTTTGGTGCGGCAGATCAGCCGGGATGAGTTGAAGGCGCAGTTGATTCGCACCTTTATGACCGGGGTGGAGAAGACGTGGGTGCAACAGAAGGCCGAGGAGTATTGCCAGCGCAATTGGGCGCGGCTGATGCGCCCGGCAGGGGTGTTGTCGGTGGAGCACGAGTTGGGCTCGGGAGCGGAGGTCACGCTGTGTTCGGCGTCGCCGGCGTTGGTGTTGCAGCCGTTTGCGAATCGGCTGGGGATCAAGTTGATCGGGACTGAGCTTGAGGTGGTCGACGGGGTGTTGACCGGCAAACTCACCGGGAATAACTGCCGGTGTGAGAACAAGGTGCTGCGCCTTGAAGCGGTGTATGGAGACCTGGGGGAGTATCGGCTCCGGGCCTGGGGCGATACGCGTGGGGATAGGGAGTTGTTGGCGGCGGCGCAGGATGCGCATTTTCGGCATTTTCATTCGAAGAAGAAGCGCAAGCAGTTGCGGTGATCGCGCACTGGCATGAGATGCCAGGGGTTGAATGCCAGATTGGTGATGAAGCCCAACCTGAAAAGGTTGGGCTTTTTTGTGCCTGGTAGAAAACACTGCGCGTTAGATAGCACATTGCCTAGGCGGAAAATGTATCGATACCAATAGCGAGTTCGGCAGGTGGACCGAGGTGATCCCTTCGCAGCCTCGCTGGGGCTCGACAGCTCCCACAGTTGAGCGTCGTGAGCTTGTTGAGCGGTGTTCGGCGGAGCTTATGTCGTGGCTTTGAGGTCCACGCCCAGCGCTGTAGCGAAGGCTTTTACCAGCGGGCTTCTTGGGGCGTTGTGGCGCAGGATCAGGTTGAAGGCGGTGCTCAGGTGAACATGCTCCGGGCACAGTGCGCGCAGGCGCCCTTCCCTTACCAGCGGTGCGGCGTAATGCTGTGGCAGGAAGCCGAGGAAGCGGCCGGTCAGGATGAGAATAGCGACGGCTTCCACTTGTGAGGCCGAGGCCGACTGGCTGTCGTAGTTGACGAAGTTGGCCTTGTCGCGGTGGATCGCGTACCGATGGTTGACCACTTCGTATTGGCGCAAGACTTCCGGCGTGATGTCGCTCGCAGTGAACAGCGGATGTCCTACGGCGCAGTAGGCGTGAGCCTTTTCATCGTACAGCGGGAAGTAGTCGAATTCCTCACGGCGTTGGTACACAGGGACGATGCCGACGATCAGCCTTCCTTCCACCACACCGCGCTCAACTTCGTCCAATTGTGAGGCATGTAAGCGCAATCTAATCTTGGGCGACTCGCTGTGTAATTTTCCCAACGCGGTAATCAGCGGCGAATTAACGTCCGATACAGTGTTATCAATTACGCCGACACTAAGGTCACCAATAAGCTCGTTTTGCGCCGAACTAAGCTTGTCGCGAAAACTGTCCACCGAGGTAAATAACTCGATGGACGCCTGATACACCAACTTGCCTTCTTCGGTGAGGCCAAAGCCTTCCCTGCCGCGCGTACACAGGCGCATGCCGATGCGGATTTCAAGGTCGGAGATCTGTTTGCTGATGGCTGCCAGGCCCACATTCAGCTCGTTTTGCGCAGCGCTGAAGCCGCCGGCTTCGACAACCGCCATGAATACCCGGAGCAATTTGAAGTCCAGCCCGCTCAGTTGCAGGGGCGGTCTTGTGCCGGGTTTGGGCGGTATGTTTCCAGAAGTGGAAAGTGGGGTTTCCATAATACGCGTTGACCTCAAGTGCCATATTCAACAGGCTTTGACCCAGTCCTTGAACATAGCCAGGCGGCGATAATGAACATAAACATCCGCCCTTGGCAACCATGAATACGGCGCGTTAGACGCTGATTCAGTCTAGTTGAAACCTTATTTTTACTGCCTCCGACTCTTCTAAAAACAAGCGTGAGGAACATCCATGTCCCAGCCCACCGACCGCCTTTGGGGCGCTCGTTTCAAGACCGGTCCGTCTGCTGCATTGGCCGCGTTGTCGCGTTGCCCTGAGCGCTATTTCCGTCTGACGCTTTACGACCTGGCCGGCTCCCGTGCCCATGCACGTGAGTTGCAGCGCGCCGGTTTGCTGGATGAGTCGGAAACCCTGCGCACCCTCGAAGCGTTGGACAGTATTGGCATGGACTTCGCCGCCGGCACGCTGCATCCGACCCTGGATGACGAAGACGTGCACACCTTTATCGAACGCGTATTGACCGAGCGCCTGGGCGCCTTGGGTGGCAAATTGCGCGCCGGGCGTTCGCGCAATGACCAGACGGCCAATGACCTGCGTCTTTTCCTGCGCGACCACGCGCGCACCATCACCACTGAGGTGCTGGGTCTGCAGCAGGCGTTAGTGGACCAGGCTGAACAGCATATCGAGAGCGTCTGCCCCGGCTTTACCCATTTGCAGCAGGCACAACCGATTGTGTTTGCTCATCACTTGCTGGCCCACGCGCAATCGATGTTGCGGGATGTGCAGCGGTTGGTGGATTGGGATGCGCGAACGGCGTTGTCGCCCCTCGGTGCGGCGGCCATGGCCGGTTCGGCGATTGCGCGCCAGCCGGAGCATTCGGCCAAGGAAATGGGCTACACCGGGCCGTGTGAAAACTCGATCGACGCGGTCGCCAGCCGTGACCATGTGGCGGAGTTTCTGTTTGTGGCGGGCATGCTCGGGGTGAATATTTCGCGCCTGTCAGAGGAATTTTGCCTGTGGTCGTCGCGGCAGTTTCGCTGGGTGGTGCTGGACGATGCCTACGCCACCGGTAGCTCGATCATGCCGCAGAAGAAGAACCCGGACATTGCCGAATTGGCGCGGGGCAAGGCTGGGCGCTTGATTGGCAACCTGACCGGGTTGATGTCGACGCTCAAGTCGTTGCCGCTGTCGTACAACCGCGATTTAAGTGAAGACAAGCACAGCGTGTTGGACAGTGTGGATACCTTGCTGCTGGTGCTGCCGGCGATGGCCGGGATGGTCGCAACCATGAAGGTGCAGGTTGAAGAGCTGCGGCGCCAGGCGCCGATGGGCTTCACCTTGGCGACGGAGGTGGCGGATTGGTTGGCCACGCGCGGTGTGCCGTTCAAGGAGGCGCATGAGATTACCGGCGCACTGGTTCAGGCCTGTGAGAAGCATGAGATTGAATTGTGGGAAGCCTCGTCGGCGATGTTGGCGGAGGTGGACGCGCGGTTGCTGCCTGAAGTGCGGGACTGCTTGAGCCTGGAAGCGGCGATTGCGGCGCGCAGTGGGTGGGGTGGGACGGCGCCGGAGCGGGTTCGCGAGCAGATTGGGCGGTTGAAGATTGCATTGGCGGCTCAGCAGCAGTGGGCTGAGAGCTATCAGGGCTTTCGGATTTAAGCCTGTCAGAGGTGTGGTGCTGGGGCTGACGCTTTCGCGAGCAAGCCCGCTCCCACATTTGGACCGAGTACATCAGTAGTAGCGTCATCAGTTTTGGAGAAGCACCATGAACCAAACCCCGGCAGAGCGCTTGGAAGCCGAGCGCAAGTTGTCCGAGAACCAGTTCGATATCACGCAGTACGAGCACGTGCCGCGTCGCTACTACGGGCGGATGTTTTTTGCCACGTTGATCGTGATTGTGTTGGCCGCGCTGTTGCGTGCATTTGCCAATGGTCAGATCGAATGGTCCTACATCGGTCAGTTCCTCACGTCTGAAGCCATCCTCTGGGGCCTGGTGAACACCATCATCATGTCGGTGTTGGCCATGGCGCTGGGCGTGGTGATCGGCGTGATCACGGCGATCATGCGTATGTCGGCCAACCCGATCCTGCGGTATGTGGCCATCACCTACACCTGGCTGTTCCGGGGCACGCCGCTGATCCTGCAACTGCTGCTGTGGTTCAACCTGGCGCTGATCTTCCCGGTGATCGCGATTCCGGGCCTGTTCAGTATCGACACTGTCGATCTGATGACGCCCTTCGTGGCCGCCCTGCTCGGCCTGAGTATCAACCAGGGCGCCTACACCGCCGAAGTGGTGCGCGCCGGTTTGCTCTCGGTCGACACCGGCCAGTACGAAGCCGCCAAATCCATCGGCATGCCGAGCCTGCAAGCCCTACGTAGGGTAATTCTGCCCCAGGCGATGCGCGTGATCATTCCGCCTGTAGGCAATGAGTTCATCAGTATGGTGAAAATGACCAGCCTGGCCAGCGTGATCCAGTACTCGGAGCTGCTGCACAACGCGCAAAACATCTACTACGCCAACGCACGGGTCATGGAGCTGCTGATTGTGGCCGGCATCTGGTACCTGGCGGTGGTGACTGTTCTTTCATTTGGTCAAAGCCGCCTTGAGCGTCGTTTTGCCCGCGGCGCCGGCAAGCGTTCGTAAGTCTGGGTTGAGGAGATTTGCCCCATGAGAAGCATCGTCAAGGCCGTCAACCTGAACAAGTATTACGACCAGTATCACGCGCTGCGCGACATCAACATCGAGGTCGAGCAAGGCGAAGTGATGTGCATCATCGGCCCGTCGGGTTCCGGTAAAAGCACGCTGCTGCGTTGCGTCAACCAACTGGAAAAAATCGACAAGGGCGGCCTGTGGGTCGACGGCGAACTGGTGGGTTACCGGGTCGTCGGCAACAAGCTGCATGAGATGAATGAATCGCAGATTGCCCGCCAGCGCCTGGCCACCGGCATGGTGTTCCAACGCTTCAATTTGTTCCCTCATATGACCGTGTTGCAGAACATCATCGAAGGCCCGTGCCAGGTGCTCAAGCGCTCGCCCAAGGAGGCCATCGAAGATGCGCTGGAGTTGCTGGCCCGCGTCGGCCTGGCAGACAAGCGCAATGCCTACCCTGTGGAGTTATCCGGCGGCCAGCAACAGCGTGTGGCGATTGCCCGCGCATTGGCCATGCGCCCCAAGTTGATGTTGTTTGACGAACCCACGTCAGCCCTCGACCCGGAGCTGGTAGGAGAGGTGCTGTCGGTGATGCGCGATCTAGCCACCACCGGCATGACCATGATCGTGGTCACCCACGAGTTGGGCTTCGCCCGCGAAGTGTCCAACCGCATGGTGTTCATGGATGCCGGTCAGATTGTGGAAGCCGGCAGCCCCGAAGAAATTCTAATAAGCCCACAAAACCCGCGTACCCAAAGCTTTATTTCTGCCGTTCGCACTTAACTAAAAAACAAACGAGAACGCCCCCATGAAAAAATTATTTATCCCAACCTTGCTCGCAGGCTTGCTGGCCTCCTCCGCTGTTTTCGCGGCTTTGCCGGCGGCAATCAAGGACAAGGGTGAGATCAGCGCGGCCATCGTGCCGAACTATCCGCCGATGGATTTCAAGGACCCGGCCACCAACACACTCACCGGTTTTGACTTCGATCTGGGCAACGCCCTCGCCGAGCGCCTGGGCGTAAAGATCAAGTGGCAGGAAACCGGCTTCGAGCAAATGCTCAGCGGCCTGACCACCAAGCGCGTGGACATCGTGCTGTCGGGCATGACCGATACCGCCGAGCGGCAGAAATCCGTAACCTTTATCGACTACTTCAGCAGCGGCCCGCAGCTGTACACGATGGCCAAGCGTGAAGACCTCAAGGAATTGACTGACCTGTGCGGGAAAAAAGTCGGCACCAGCCGTCGCACCACTTGGCCGTCGGAAATTGCCGCGTGGAGCAAGGAAAACTGCGAAGCGGCGGGTAAGCCAGCGATCGTGGTAATCGGCACCGAAGGCTCGGCGGATGCGCGCGCGCAGTTGCAGCAGAACCGCTTGGATGCGGCGATGCAGGGCAGCGAGACGATTCCTTATTTGATGTCGCTGGACAAGGGCAAGTACAAGCCGGTGGGCTTGGCGATTTCCAAGCAGTTCACCGGGCTTGGGATCGAGAAGAGCAACACGCAATTGGTCACCGCGATCAGTGAAGCGTTGCAGGGCATGATCGATGACGGCACTTACGGCAAGATCCTGAAAAAGTGGGATCTGGAGCAGGGCGCGGTCGATAAGATCAGCATCAACGCCGGCCAATAACCCTCCTTCTGTAGGAGCGAGCACGCTCGTTCCTACAGAAAACCAAGCCACCCAGACAAGGACATGTGCCCCACCGTGGCCACCTACTCCCTGGTAATCCGCCGCCTGATGATTTGCTCGCTGACCATCGTCATCAGCCGGGCAATGACCAGTCCCTTGATGACTTTGTTGCTCAGCCGGCGCCTGGGCCTCAACCAGCAGGACATCGGCTTGCTGATGGGCATCGCGGTGTTTACCGCCACCCTGATGGGCCTGTACGGCGGCTACGTCATCGACCGCATGGAAAAGCGCAAGCTGCTGATCCTGGCGATGCTCTCCAGCTCCATCGGTTTTCTGTTGCTGACCTTTGCCACCAACCTTTACCTCACCACCTTGACACTCGTCATCACCGAGTCGGCATCGGCGCTGTTCCTGATCGGTTCCAAGGCGATCATCAGCGAGAACCTGCCGGTGGAGCAGCGCGCCAAGGTGTTTTCCCTGCGCTACACCCTGACCAATATCGGCTACGCCACAGGCCCCATGGTGGGCGTGGTCATTGCCGGGCAGATGCCCCTGCTGCCATTCATGCTGTCCAGCGCCATCGCGTTTATCAGCGTGTTCCTGATGATAGGCATCCCGCCAACCCAGCGTGAGGAAAGCAGCAAGCCCTTGAGTTTTCTCACCACGCTGAAAACCCTGCGCAACGATCGCAGCCTGGTGCTGTTCACCGGCGGCAGCCTGCTAAGCACCATCGTGCATGGCCGTTACACCTTGTACCTGTCGCAATTTCTGCTGGTGATTCACAACCCGGATGATGCACTGAAAATTCTTTCCGCCGTGCTGGCGTGCAACGCAATCACGGTGATGGTGCTGCAATACCAGATCGGCCGCTTCCTTAAGCGTGAGCAATTGCGTTACTGGATCCTGCTGGGCACTGCGCTGTTCATCGGCGGCCTGATCGGCTTCAGCCAGGCCGACAGCCTGCTGTCGTGGTGTGTGGCCATGTTCGTGTTCACGTTGGGCGAGATGATTATCTTCCCGTCCGAATTCCTGTTTATCGACACCCTTGCCCCCGAATCGCTGCGTGGCAGTTACTACGGCGCGCAGAACCTGGCGGCCTTTGGCGGGGCGCTGAGCCCGGTGATTTGTGGCTATCTGTTGATCAACTCACCGCCGACCACGATGTTTTATGCACTGGCCGGGTTGACGGCGGCGGGCGGTGCGCTGTGCTTCTTGAGCGGGCGGCGGGTTGCAGGTTCTTGCTGATATTTACCCAGGATCCCGCTATTAATAGCCAAACCTCTCACGGACCCGAGCCCCATGAAATTCGACACGGCCTACTGCCTGAGTCTCGATGACAAGCTGTCGATCTACGACGTACGAGACCTGAATTTCGACGAAACAACCGATTTCGACTCAGACAAGGACAGCTTTCTCTGCCCCAATGACGACTGTCGTACGGCGTTTGACCCCGGTAACGCGCTGAGCACCTTCAACGCCAAAAACGTCAATTACCTGCGCACGCCGCATTTCAAGAACAGGACCAGCACCCGGCATATCGACGGTTGTCGTTACGCCAGCACGCCCAAGACTGCGGTAGATGACAGTGACGACGAGCGTGAGGACCATTTCCCATCGGAGTTTGTACTCACCCGTCGTCAGTACGAACGCCAGACGCCGCTTGCGAGTACAGAGGGAAGCATCCCACACGATCCAGTGAAAGCGCCCTCAAACCGAAGCTCTGTATCCCACCGCGCCAATGACAGCACCCCAGACAAAACCAGCGTGTTCGCCCACCCGGTCGAATGTTTCGTGTCCAACATCGACGACAAGGACAAGCTCAAGTCCATGCCGTTGAAAATCGGTGACCACACCGCGACCTACTGGACGTTTTTCAAGAAAATCGAATACCTGCAAGACAACAAAGGCCTGATCTACTGGGGCAAGATCAGGGCGATCAAGGACTACACCAGCAGCTTTCGCATCGACTTCGAAAAGAAAGTGTGGCTCGACAAGAAGCCCTACTCGGTCAACGTCTACCTGAGTAAAAAACTCATTGAGAACTACCGCAAACGCAAGGTGTTCCTGGAGCAGATCAAGGCGGCCGTGGACAGTGAGCGCGCGTTGTACTGCTTCTTCTACGGGGTGACGCCGGAGCTGAAACAGGTGCCGAGCAAGAAGAATCCCGAGCAGACCTTCGGGGTATTCAGTGCCAATATCGAGAACCTGGACCATCTGATCATTCGGGAGGCGCCAGGGGTGGAATAGTGGGTCAGCAAAAATCCAGTTGATGAGCGGTCAAAACAACTGTACAAAAACACAGTATAGTTTGCCCTCCCCCGTCGAACCTGGAGAAACCCCATGTCCTCTCTGGCAATGAGCTCTTTCGTAGAACAGCAGATCGTCCTGCATCAATTCACCGCCAAACACAGTGTGCAAGCCCGCGCGATGCTGGGCTGGAGCCGGGAAGACCTGGCTCGCCAGGCCGGTGTGGCCGTTGAGGCGGTTCAACAGTTTGAAAGCCAGCATGACGTGGGGGATGAAACCCGCCTGGCCTTGGCGTTTCGGTTGGAAGCTGAAGGGCTGGTGTTTTTCCCGGGGTTTGCACCGGGGTGGGGGATGAGTGTGCGCCGGTTTGACTGTGCAGAACCAGAGCCTGTAGCGCAGGGCATCCTCTCCCGTTTGATAGGCACAACGTCGGCATCCCTTGAACCGAAAGGTGCGTAGAGTCATGCCTGCAGTTGTCGCGCCCAGCGCATCATGTGCGGCGGTTGGCCAAAGGCACGCAGGAATGCAAGGCGCATCCGTTCCGGGTCGCCGAAGCCGGTTTCGCGGGCGATGATGTCGATGAAGTGGTCGCCAAGATCGAGCAGCAGGCGCGCCCCCTCGATGCGCAACCGCTCGATTGCCTTTGCGGACGACACCTTGGGCAGGGACGCCTACGAAACAGCAAGGCTCCCTGGCACCCAACCTGTCGCATCGCTCCCCAGCGGCACGCTACGGCGTCAAAGTTGCGGCTTAACCGCTACCTGAGCTGCTTGCTCATACCCATGGGCCACTGCCAGCAAGGTGGGCTCGGCCCATTGGGTACCAAAAAAGTAGGCACTGGTGGGTAGACCATCCTCATCTACACCAGACGGTACGGCAATTCCCGGATAGCCGGCTGCCGCGACGCCGAAGTAACTGTTGGTGTCGAAATCCGACACCATCGCGTCCAGGTTTTCTGCCTTGATCGGGTCATCGATCGAGCTTCTGAAATCCTGGATGAGCGCATCCCACAGTGGCTTGCGTGCTGCTGGCGTCAGCGTTGAGGCGCTGATTTCCCTGAGCACCGGTTGATGATCCGTCTCACTGCCATCGCGTTCGTCGTTGAACCGGATCAGTTCGGTCAGCGACTTGACCGGCAATCCCGAGCGCTTGCCCAGGTAGGTATTCAGTGAGTCCTTCACATCCGAAAGCAATAGTTCGTCGTAGCGTGAGGCATCGGCCAGGCGCAGGTTGACCGGCACCAACACCGCGCCTTGCTCGCGAAGCACTTCCAATGTCCGATTGAATGACGTGCTGTTCTCCACTGGCAGGGTTTCACCCTCTTTGGAGAACGTGGCGGGATAGCCGATACGCTTGCCTTTCAACGCGCCTGGAACCAGTAACTGGGTGTAATCGATACCTTGGGGCGCTCCCACGCTTGCTGGATCCGCGGGATCACTGCCTGACATGGCATTGAGCATCAGTGCAGCATCAAACACTGAACGCGTCATCGGGCCCGGTGTGTCCTGGTACTGGCTCGCGGGAATAATTCCATTGCGGTCCAGCAGGCCGACAGTGGGCTTGAGCCCGACAATACCGTTACGCGCTGCCGGCACAATGATCGAACCGTTGGTTTCTGCCCCCACCGCCATGGGCGCCAACCCTGCTGCAACGGCGGCGGCAGAGCCGGAGCTGGACCCTCCAACGTCGGCGTCCCTTTGATGAGGGTTGCGGGTCTGCCCGCCCCGACTGCTCCAGCCATCGGGGCCCCCACGGAACCCAGCCATTTCAGTCATGTTGGTTTTGCCGAGGATCACCGCGCCCTGCTGGATCAGGTAGTCCACCAACGGGGCGTTCTTGCTGGCTGATGCACCGACCAGCCCAAACGCACCCGCACTGGTTTGCATGCCTTCGGTTTCGATCGTGTCCTTGAGCAAGATGGGAATGCCATGCAGCGGCCCGCGCACGTTGCCATTGGCCCGCTCACGGTCCAACTCACGTGCGGTTTCAAGCGCCTTGGGATTGAGTTCGATGATGGCGCTCAGTTGCGGATCCAGCCTGCGAATCCGCTCCTGCAGGTGAGTGACCAGATCGACCGAAGTGAGCCCGCCCGGCAGGGCCATTTGCCTGCTGAGCTCGTTGACACCGAGGTATTCAGTACCCGCGGGCACAGGTGTTGAAGCCGTGGGTGAGGCGTCTCCAGCGAACGACTCTACGACCTGCCAAACCATGGCGCCCATGCCATATGCGATTCCTAACATACGACCTCCTGAGAAGTAAGAAATGAAGAAGGACCAACGTTGATCCGTAGGCCAGTCTAAAAACTTCACCCCTCCTTGGCAGCGCGGCGAGGGTGATTCACCGTGTGGGATAGTTCAGCGCTGCGGGTGGCTCATCCTGCCGATCCATCAGACGGCACACGTTTTGATAGCCCTGTACCAGCGCCGGCAGCCAATCTTTCGCCCAACGTGCGCCGTAGAACCACAGCGTCGCGCCATCCTCGAGCGGCGCGCCAACCCCCGGGTAGCCACTCCAGCACGCGCTGTGGAAGGCGCTGCTACGGCTGTCGGATACCAGGGCATCCAGTCGGAATGCACGCACCAGCTCATCGATTTCGTTGCGGGTGTGAAGGGTCTGATTGGCCCGGTGTGCAGGCACTGGTACCAGCTCGGTACCGGCCTGGCGCAGGATGCCCAAGGCTTTCAGGAAGGAGGGAGGGTGTTCGATCCGCCCCTCTTCGTGGTCATCCACAAACCGCTCGGCAAACCCCACGCGCCTGCCGCCCAGCGCGTGAGTAGCCGTGAAGGCCGTGTTGTTTTCCACCAAGGGGACTTCAACCATCACCGGCCCAGAGGGATCGACGCCACTTAAGGCAATCAACGACAGCGCCGGGTCGCGCAAGGGTTTCAGGGGAAGACTCGGAGCGTCATAACCTGGAATGGGGACGATTCGTCCAGGGTTGTCACGAGCCTGGGGCTCGACACCGAAAGCGATACTTCGCGGGTTCCCTTGCTCGTTGAGCGAAGTCGCCAGGCCAGACGCTTCAGTGAGCACAGAAGCTGGTTGACTCGGTGGGCACGGTATACCCGCCTGCCAATATTTCCGACACTTACTCTCCATAAATACCGTCCCCCGAGAATTGATTTTCCGGGGATCATCGCACCCTTGGCTGGCGTCTGTCGCAGCTCTGAAACAGCTTGAAAACTCCTTTTTCCGGCGGCTGTTCCGTCAGCCGGCTAGCTGTTCCTGCGCACCTTGGGCTTCAACCTCCAGCCACCACGCACACCCTCGCTCAGGCTGGTTCAAGCTGAACGCCTGCCCCATCTGCGGTGTGGTGATACACACGTTGCGCTCCCAGGCCAGGGCCATGATGCGGTCGAACGGTTCGTGCCAGGCATGGAACGCCAGGTCGAAGGTGCCGTTATGAATCGGCAGCAACCAGCGGCCTTTGAGATCGATATGCGCTTGCAGGGTTTGCTCAGGTTGCATGTGCACGTGGGGCCAATCGACGTTGTAAGCGCCTGTTTCCATCAGCGTCAGGTCAAACGGACCGTACTGTTCGCCGATGCGTTTAAAGCCGTCGAAGTAACCGGTATCGCCGCTGAAAAAAATCCGTCGCGCACCATCGATCATCACCCAGGAACACCACAAGGTCTGGTTGGCATCCAACAGGCCCCGCCCGGAAAAATGCTGCGCAGGCGTGGCAACAAACCGAATGCCCTCCACCTCAGTGCCCTGCCACCAATCCAGCTGGCGCACTTTGCTGGCGTCCACGCCCCATTTCACCAGAATGTCCCCGACGCCCAGCGGCGCGAGAAAATAGCGGGTCTTATCGGCCAATTGGACGACAGCCTTGCGGTCAAGATGGTCGTAGTGGTTGTGGGAAAGAATCACTGCCTCTAGCGGCGGCAGCTCCTCAAGACTGATGGGCGGTTGGTGGAAACGCTTGGGGCCGGCCCAACTGAACGGCGACGCACGCTCGGCGAACACCGGGTCGGTCACCCAGAATTTGCCGCGCATTTTCAGCAAGACCGTGGAATGCCCGAGACGGAACACGCTGTGATCCGGCGCCGCCAACAGCTGCTCGTGCGTCAGCGGCTGCACCGGGATCTGCCCCACCGGCCGCGTGCTGCGCGGCTTGTTGAACAACATATTCCAGAAAATACGCAGGGTTTTGCCGAAGCCCCCCTGCTGTACGGGCGCCTCGTTGCTGAAGTGCCCCTGGTCTTGCTTGGGCGCTGCCGGCGAAGAATCGACACGGGACGAAATCGTGGCCATTTACAGGTGACTCCTACAGACCGATCTTTAATTACACTGCACAGTGTAGTTTTAAGATTGCAACAAAATACACAGCAAGTAAACTACTGAGTGTAACTTTCCTTGACGAACCGAGCGCCCTCCATGACTGCCCCTCAACGCCTCACCGACCGTAAACGCGAAGCCATCGTGGCCGCGGCCATCGCTGAGTTTCGCGAAAACGGTTTCGAGGTCACCAGCATGGACAAGATTGCCGCCACCGCCGGCGTTTCCAAACGCACGGTGTACAACCACTTCCCCAGCAAGGAGGAGTTGTTTGCCGAAATTCTCCATCAACTCTGGGCAAGCAGCGTTGCGCAGCTCGACGTCAGCTACGCCAGCGACCGCCCACTGCGCGAACAACTGCGCGGTTTGCTGGAAGCGAAGATGAAGATGATGGCGGACGCCAATTTCCTCGACCTTGCCAGGGTCGCCATCGCCGCCACCATCCATTCGCCGGAGCGTGCGCAGGACATGGTCACCCGTCTGAGCAAGCGCGAAGAGGGTTTTACCCAATGGGTCCGCGCCGCCCAGGAAGATGGCCGGCTCAATTGCAACGACCCGGCATTTGCCGCGCACCAGATTCAGAGCCTGCTCAAGGCGTTCGCCTTCTGGCCGCAAATTACGCTCGGCCAACCGGTTCTGGACGCCGCCACTCAGGCCAATGTTATCGAGTCCGCCATCGACCTGTTCCTGGCCGGCTACGAAGTCACCCCTTCCCGTCAGCCATAAAACCTGTGGTGTGAACGACATTCCTGATCTTTTTGGCATATTCACGCGCTGTCCTGAACAAATGGCTTGGAAGGACACTGATTATTCCCACGCGAATAACTGACAATATTCACAGCTATTATCCGATCAACGGTTCGACCCGCTGACGCGCCTTGCCGCACCTGCTAATAAAGAACAGCCCCAGGAATTTATGGAAAACAGACGAGGCAAAGGGCTTTCATTTGCCAGACGTATCTACAATCCAAGGATTATCGGCTTGGGCATCGGCAGCATCAGTGTCACAGGCGCGCTTTATCCGCTCGCAATGCCGGGCTGGGTCTGGGCATTTCTGCTGTTCAACGGTTTCGCCTGGGCGCATGTGGCCTACCAACTCTCAGCGCGCTCGCAATTTCCCTACCAGGCCGAGCAACGCAACCTGTTGTACGACTCATTGTTCGGCGGGTTCTGGGCCGCGGCCACGCAATTCACACCACTGACAACCGTCACCATCCTTTCCATGATGACCATGAACAACGTGGCGGCGGGCGGCAAGCGGCTATTCCTGCGTGGGCTGCTGGCGCAAGTGGCCGGTATCGGGGTCGCAGGTGCGCTTTTCGGCATTAAATTCAACCCCAACGTCAGCCTCACCCAGGTCTACACCTGCCTGCCGATGCTAACGCTCTACCCCATGGCCATCGGCATGGTTTGCTATCAGTTGGCGATTAAGTTGTCGGAACACAAACGCGCGCTCAGTGCCCTAAGCCGTACCGACAGCCTCACCGGCCTGCTCAATCACGGCTCTTGGAAAGACCTGCTGCACCTCAAATTCCACAAATGTCAGCAACAGCAAAGCCACGCCACCATCGCCCTGATCGATATCGACCACTTCAAGCAGATCAATGACACCCACGGCCATATCGTCGGTGACGCGGTCCTGCGGCAACTGAGCCTGGAGCTGCGGCGCAACCTGAGGGAAAACGACCTTGCAGGGCGGTATGGCGGCGATGAATTCTGTGTGATTCTTCCGCAAATGCCCATGGAACAGGCCGCCCAGGTCATGGAGCGCATGCGCGAGACCTTCAGCAATTACCGCAACCCACAGATCCCTGAATTGCGCGTGAGCCTGAGCATCGGCCTGGCCGATTTCCAACCCGTCTTTACCGACGCCGCCATGTGGCTGAATGCGGCGGACCGAGCGCTGTATGCCGCAAAAGACACCGGGCGTAACCGGGTCAACATGAGCGACGAGAGGGTCGCTTAGTCGCCGGAACCGGTCCTACCACACCTCATCTGAGTTTCCTTCCTGCGCGCTGGATCAAAGCAAAAGGCCACCACTTGTCGGCTACCCAAAAAAGGTCCTGCCATTGCGGCGAACTTCTTGTCAGGCTGATCACTCTGAACCCGTTGTCCCACCCCTCTGTCGGCACAAGGAAGCCGACAATGAGCAAGTCAACCGTACGGCGCATGCCTTACGGGGGCAGGCGCACACCCATGGAAACTCCCAGCAGCCTGCTTGTCCGAGCACCCGAACATGCTATTCAACGCCCACAAGAAAACCATAGATTCCCTGCAACACACCCTTGCCCAACACGCCAGTCTGTTGGACGCCATCGAGCGCTCCATGGCGGTGATCGAATTCGACCTGCACGGCAACGTGCTGCGGGCCAATGCCAACTTCCTCCAGGCCATGGGTTACCGCGCCGAGCAGATCGAGGGCCAGTCCCATCGAATGTTCTGCACTCCCGCGTTCGCCCGCAGCGCCGAGTACAACCAGTTGTGGTCGAACCTGCGCAATGGCCAGTACCAGTCCGGCACCTTTGAACGGGTGGCCGGCGATGGCCAGTCGGTGTGGCTGGAAGCCAGCTACAACCCGGTGCGCGATGACGCGGGCCATGTCATCAAAGTGGTGAAGTACGCCATGGATGTCACCCCACGCCTGCAGGCAGAAAGTGAAGCCAATGCCAAACTGGCCGCCATCAGCCGGGCCATGGCGGTGATCGAGTTCAACCTCGACGGCACCATCATCACGGCCAATGCAAACTTCCTGCAGCGCATGGGTTACACCCTCGCGCAGGTCCAGGGCCAGCACCACCGCCTGTTCTGCACGAAAGCGTTGGCCAACAGCCCGGCCTACGAGGATTTCTGGCGGCGCCTGAACCAGGGCGAAATGTTCAGCGGCCAGTTCGAACGGGTGGATAAGAACGGCCAGGCCGTGTGGCTCGAAGCCAACTACAACCCGGTGTACGACGCTGGCGGGCGCCTGTGCAAAGTGGTGAAGTTCGCCTCGGACGTGACCGCCATGGTGCAGCAACATACCGCCGACGCCGCCAGTGCCGCCCAGGCGTATCACATCTCCCTGAACACCCGGGACATCGCCGAAAAAGGTGCCGAAGTGATCCAGCAAACCGCCAGCGGCATGCGCGATATTGCAGCGGATATCGACGGTTCCTCACAACTGATCGCCAAGCTGGGCGAGCGCTCGCAGCAGATCACCGCCATCGTCAACACCATTCGCGGCATCGCTGACCAGACCAACCTGCTGGCCCTCAACGCCGCCATCGAGGCGGCGCGTGCAGGCGAGCAAGGTCGCGGGTTTGCGGTGGTGGCTGATGAAGTGCGGCAATTGGCTGCACGCACCAGCGGCTCCACGGCGGAAATCTCCAGCATGATCGCGATGATCCAGGACGAAACCCGCCAAGCCATCCACAGCATGGACGGCACCCGCGACCGCGCCGCGCAAGGGGTCGACCTGGCCAACCGCGCCGGCACGGTGATCCTGCAAATCCGCGAAGGCACCAGCGACGCGGTGCAGGCGGTGAATGCATTCGCCAATGAGCGCGGTGGCAACTGAGCCGATCTTCATACGGGGGGGTGAGCGCTCGGTCTATAGTGCTTGCTTGTTTTCAAGCAAACGTCCGAGCCCGCCATGACCCCAGAAAAGACCGAAACCGCTTCCGTCGACCACCTGCGCTTCCACCGTCGCCACGCCCACTTGGCGCCGACCTTCGGCAATGACACTTTTGCCCTCAAGGCTGAAGCTTTCGCCCGGTTCTTCGGCACGCCTACCTTCCTCGGCGCACAAACCGCAATCGTGGTGGTGTGGGTGGTGCTGAACACGACCGGCATCACGCACTTCGATGTGTACCCGTTCATCCTGCTCAACCTGGCCTTCAGCCTGCAAGCGGCCTATGCCGCGCCGCTGATCCTGCTGGCCCAGACGCGCCAGGCCGCTCGCGACAAGGCGCAGTCAGAGGCCGACGCCCAACACCGCGAAGCCCTGGCCAGCGCTAACACTGAGCGCCAGGCCCAGGCGGCTCAGACCAGCAAACAGTTACTGGAGCTGCTGGAGCAAAATACTCGCCTCACGGAGATGACCAAGCAACTGACAGAACGAATCGAAAGCCTGACGAGCGAAATGCATGAGCACTTTGTGCGAAAAACCTAAGGCAACCGCACGTGTCGGCCCAACTCATCAAACAGCGTGACCACTGAGCGCAGCGCCCGACAATCGGGACGCGTGAGCAACCACAGCGCTGTGTCATGCCCCGCCAATGCAGGGCCCAACGGCTGCAGGCCTTCACCCATTAAAAAGTCGGGCAACGCCGCCACCCCCAAACCCGCACGCACCAACTCGGTGACCGATAACATGCTGTTGCAGCGATAGCTGGGGCGCACGCCAGGCAAGTGCTCGCGGCGCCAGACGACCGTGGGGTGGTCGGGCAGGAAGTCATCCGGGGCGATCCAAGGCAGGTCAGCCAATTCATGACCCATGTGCTGTTGGGCGAACTCCGGACGGGCACACACCTGATAAGCCACATTGCCCAGGCGCCGCCCCACCAGATGCTCCGGCGGCGTGCGGGTCAGGCGCAGGGCGATATCGGCGTCGCGGCGGCTGAGGTTGGCAAAATCATTCGACGTGCTCAACTCCAAGGTCAGCGCCGGGTACTCTGGCATGAACTGCGCCAGGGCCGGCAACAGCAAACCTTGCAGCACCGAGTCGGTGCAGGTCAGGCGCACCGTGCCGCTGATCACCTCACCGCCTTGCTCCACACCGATGCGCGCGGCCTCCAGCGCTTGTTCGGCGCGTTCTGCCTGCTGCGCCAGGTTGCTCGCCAGACTGGTGGGCAGGTAGCCGGCGCGGCTTTTTTCAAACAACGTCTGGCCCAGCGCCGCCTCCAGGCGCCGCACCGCGCGGAACACCGTGGACACGTCCACGCGCAACAGCGCCGCCGCCCGTGCGAGCGTGCCGCCGCGCACCAGGGCGAGGATCAACGATAAGTCTGGGTAGTCGATTGAATAGTGCGTCACTGCATTGAGCATGTGTTGATACGCCAATATTGATTGCGTGAACGCCAATCTATAGTGCGTCCCAGGACACCACAAGCCCTAGGACGTACACGATGAAAAGCACGCCTTTGCACCTCGCCCTGATCGGCGACTACAACCCCGATGTCATCGCTCACCAAGCCATCCCCGTGGCGCTGCAACAGGCCGCCGAGACGCTGGGCCTGAGCATTCACGTACAGTGGCTCGACACCGATAACCTACCCCCGTCACTGCACGGCTTCGACGGTTTCTGGTGCGTCCCCGCCAGCCCTTACCGTGACACCGAGGGCGCAATGCGCGCGATCCAGTTTGCCCGCGAGCAACGCCGACCGTTCCTGGGCACTTGCGGCGGTTTTCAACATGCGGTGCTTGAATACGCGCGCAACGTTCTGGGTTGGAAGGATGCCGAGCATGGCGAGCTCGCCCCGCAGTCCACCCGCGCTGTGATCGCGCCACTGAGCTGCGCGCTGGTGGAAGCCACCGACACCGTGCGCCTGGCGCCCTACACCCGGATCGCCGAGGCCTACGGCACCCTTGATGTGCAGGAAGGTTATCGCTGTCGTTATGGCGTGAACCCCGCGTTTCTCGATGCCTTGCTCAACGGCGACCTGATCCCCAGCGGCCATGACTCGGCGGGCGATCTACGGGCGGTGGAATTGCTCGACCACCCGTTCTTCGTCGCCACCCTGTTCCAGCCCGAGCGCGTCGCACTGAAAGGCATCACCCCGCCCTTGGCGATTGCCCTGCTCAAGGCTTGCCAGGCGGAGTCCGCATGATCGCCCCCACACCCAACCCGCCCTACTACGCGGTGATTTTCAGCTCACAGCGCACCGAAGGCGATCAAGGCTACGGCCAGGCGGCCAGCCGCATGCTGGAACTGGCACGCGAACAACCGGGGTTTCTCGGCGTGGAGTCCGCACGGGAGGACGCTCTGGGCATCACCGTGTCGTACTGGGAGAGTGAAGCGGCCATCCTGGCCTGGAAGCAGCAGGCCGAGCACCGGGCGGTGCGCGAACAAGGGCGCGCCGCCTGGTACTCAGCCTTCCAGACGCGGGTATGCAAAGTCGAACGGGACTACCGTTTCAAGGCGGGCTAGCTCACAAGACTGCGCAACGCACTGATCTGCGGAATCTCCACCCGACGCATATACACCCGCAACGGCTCGGTGATGTTGATGCGGTCGTCGATGTTTTGGTCCAGCAGCAACTGGATACGTTCGCGGGACAGGGTCATGGTCTGCTCCGGGGCCGGCAGCCAGACGAATTCGGCGGTGGGAATGATGCCGTCATCGGCCACGTCCATGCCGAAGGCGTCTTCGCTGAATCGCACGATGTAATGGCCTGTCTTGCGGTTGAGGCCAACAAAACCGTGGAGTTGGTCGGCGGCCTGGCAGATAAGCTCGGAGGTGATGCGCATGGTAAACCTCACTGAAAAGTCCCACAGGAACTGGAAAGATGGTTTACACGCGTGGCGAAAAGCGCCGCCCTCTAACGGGGCAGCTTCGGCCAAGAATACGGCAATGCCCGAGAAAAAAACCGAGAAAATTGAGGGCTGCACACGTTAATGTCGGTTTGGTGATAGCGCCTTTCGCAATCAATTGTTAAAAAGGAGGCCTTCTCAAAGCTACCTCTACGAAAGGACTTCGCCTATGCCTGTCACGTCTACCAAGAGCGCCCTGCTGCTCGCCCTGATGCTCGGCCTTGGCCAGGCACATGCGCAAGCCCCTATCAGCCCGGCCGAATTGGCGACCAACGAAGGCATCCCCTACCCTGCCGTGATCGCCCACCGTGGCGCTTCCTTCGATGCACCGGAATCCACCGCTGCCGCCTACAAGATCGCCCGCGACCTGGGTGCCGACTACCTGGAAATGGACCTGCAGCGCAGCAAGGACGGCGTACTGTTCGCCCTGCACGACAATAATCTGCAGCGCACCACCGACGTGGCCACCAAGTTCCCTGATCGCAAGGACGCCCCGGCCAACGAGTTCACTTGGAAAGAACTGCAAACCCTCGACGCCGGCAGCTGGTTCAACGCCGCCTACCCGGACCGCGCGCGCCCAGGTTTCGTCGGCCTGAAAATCCAGAGCCTGGACGACATCATCAAGATCGCTGAAGGCAACCCTCAGCACAAACCCGGCCTGTACATCGAAACCAAAGAGCCCAAGCAATTCCCCGGCATCGAAGCCGACCTGAAGAACAAGCTGCTCGACAAAGGCTGGCTGAGCTCCGCCGGTTCCAAGCTGGGCAAGAGCAACGTTGGCGTCGGCCAGGGCAAGGGTCGCGTGGTGCTGCAAACCTTCGAAGTGGCCAGCCTGAAAGAGCTGCAGAAAGAAATGCCGAACACCCCGAAAATCCTGCTGCTGTGGGTGGGCGAAGGCAGTATCGAGCCGAAGAACAAGCAGACGTTCGCTGAATCCGGCGAAACCACCAAGGCCGCCTATTACGCCAAGCAAGAGCCGAAAGACGCTGCCGAGTTCGAAAAGTGGGTCGACGAAGCCAAGAGCCTCGGCGCCATCGGCACCGGCCCATCGGCTGAGCTGACCAATCACGGCGACCAGAGCTATTCGGACCTGGTCAAACCGGAAATGAACAAGCTGACCCACGACAAAGGCCTGCTGGTACACGTCTACACCGTGGATGAGCCGGTGGACTTCGAAAAAGTGATGAAGGCTGGCGTCGATGGCATCTTCACCAACCGCGCCGCCGAACTGCTGAAGTTCTACAAGCGCTGGCCGTCGTCCAGCGTGCAGGATCTGCTGAACGACTATAAGTACTGAGTGAAGGCCGAATGGTCAGGCCGCCTGTGGTTGGGCCGTGACTACGGCCTGATCCGCGGCGAGCTGGGGCGCACCGCGCCCCATGCGCACTACGCCCACCAATTGATGTTCTCCACAGGCTCACCGATCACGGTCAGCCTCGACGGCCAGGTCACCACGGCCCACCGCCTGTTTATCCCATCGCGACAGACTCACGCCATTCTTGAGACTCAAGGTGAGGTCTCGGTGCTGTACGCCGAACCTGCCGTGTTTGATATTGCCCCTTTGCTGCACCAGGACCTCTCCCTGGAGGCAATGCGTCGACTGCCTCGGCGCAGCCTGGATGATCCACGTCTGGAGCGCGCCCTCGCCGCACTGGATCAACACCTCGCCGGCAAAGTCTCGGCCCAGGCCCTGGCCCAGGCCGCGCACCTGTCATTGAGTCAACTGGAACGACTGTTCGCCCAACAACTCGGTTTGCCTGTGCGTCGCCTGGTGCTGTGGCGACGATTGCGCATCGCCCTGCACTTGGCGCTTGCCGGTGGCACGCTGACCGAAGCGGCTCACGGTGCGGGGTTTGCCGACTCAGCGCATTTTTCACGGACCATGAAGCAGTTGTTTGGCGTCACGGCGGCGGCGTCGTTGCGCCAGCTGAAGGTTGAGTTGTTAACCTAAACCATCCGGCAGTGACGGCTCTTTGCTCAAGCCAACCGTCTTGAAAGGATCACGCAACTGCGCCCCATAGCCCACCGGGAAATCCGGCCGACTGCCAATCCCAAGATCCCCGGGCCCGATGCGGTAGCCCGAGCGGTAATACGCCGTGCCCAACAGCCAATCCCACAGGTTGAAAAACAAGCCGAAATTCACATCCCCGGCACGGCCGTATTTCATGTGGTGAAACCGATGCACCGGCGCCCAGGCGAACACCCAGCGCAATGGCCCTAGGCGCATGTCCACATTGGAATGCTGCAACAGCAGTTGAAGAGCAATGGCCAGCGCCAGCAATTGCGCCACGTCCAGCGGGATACCTAACAGGATCAAGGGCAGCAAGCCTGCAGTGGCTTCGAGCATCTGATGCAACGGGTGCTTCATCAAACCGTTGAAACCGTAGAGCCGCTGCACACTGTGATGCACCGCATGCAGGCGCCACAGCAGTGCGATGCGATGGCTGGCGTAATGCATCAAAGTAATGCCGGCATCAGCCAGCACAATAGCCATCAGCAGCTGTTCCCACAGCGGCCAGCCACGCGGCCAAATGCCTTCAAACGCCAACAACGCCGTGAGCCCAGGCAGGATCAACAAGCCCACGGCATTCAGGCTTTCGTTGACCAAGGCGTGCACGGTGTCGCGCCGACGATCACCGAGACTGCGATTCCACTGTGGTTCATAGGGCAACCACTGCTCCGCCAGGAATGACACTGCAACCGCTGTCACGAACAGCAAAATCAGCGCGTGCGGTTGCCAGAGTCCGCAAGCGATAAAGCCAAACAGAAATGCAGGCGCGTAGATCCAACTCACTAACCGTTTCATGCAGAGTCTCCCTTCAAGTGAGCCTCCAGCATGAAATCCCCCGCGCCTGGCGGATTGAACAAACTGCGCAACTGTTTGAATTAATTAAGGGTGAGTTAAGTTGCGCTGGTTAACCTGATCCCACTTAAACAGCTCACTCGAAAAGGATACACACCATGAAAACCTTGACCGCCCTGTTCGCCGCTACCGCCCTGACCCTGACCGCCGGCCTGGCCCAGGCGGATGTTCGCCCAGACCAGATTGAAGGCCTGCTCAAGTCCGGCGCCGTAATGCCTTTCGACAAACTCAACGCTGCCGCCGTGGCCAAACACGCGGGTGCCACCATCACTGACACCGAGCTGGACCACAACAACAGCGGTGTACTGGTCTACGAAGTTGACCTGACCGACACCGCCGGCAAGCGCTTTGAAGTGAAGCTCGACGCCAAGACCGGCGCCGTGCTGGAAGACAAGATCGATAGCTGAGTGACCGCTTCACTGAAAACCGCGCGACCTTCGGGTCGCGCGTTTTTTTTATGTCCGCGCGTAGGAAAAACCTCAATTCATCGAATGAAATTCCACTTACGGCGCGCAAGGTCGCTTAATTACACTCGTCGGAGTGGGCACTAAGATCCGCTTTACCAGGACCACCACTCCCAGCGTCCCTACCCATTTGAAAGCTACATTTCGGTGCCGGAGTTCCGCACCGGCGACCAGTTCTCCGGCACGATCTGCGTCCTAGCCTGCCAACGGCCTGATCAAGCGCTCAACAGCGAAGTAATTCGCAAACCGTCACAAAACTGTCAAACCCCCTTGCAATGATTCGCGACGCGACCTGTGAAACGTCCTACAGGCCTTTTCTCTGCGAGTCCCCATGAACCACAGCATCGACCACAGCCATCAGGATTCCGACCTGTTTGGCTTGCTTTACGGTTTCCGTTTTCGCCCCGGTGAAAAGGGTGAGCAGATCGATTCGGCCACGGCGCTCCAGGCCCTGCGCCAACCGGGCGACCCGGAAGAATTCATGTGGCTGCACCTGAACCTCGCCCATGCGGCGTGCGAGCGCTGGATGCAGGCAAACCTGGACCTGCCGGAAGAATTCTTCGAAGCCCTGCATGAGGGCTCGCGTTCCACGCGCATCGAACACGTCGACTCGGCCTTGCTGGCGGTGGTCAACGACGTGGTGTTCAACTTCAGCAGCATGGTGTCGTCGGATATCTCCACGCTGTGGGTCTGCGCCCGCAGTCGCTTGCTGATCAGCGCGCGCCTGCAACCGCTGCACTCGGTGGACAAGCTGCGCTCGTCGGTTAAGGCTGGCGAAGGCTTTCGCTCACCGTTGGCCTTGCTGGTACACCTGTTGCGCGACCAGGGTGAAGTGCTGACCCAGATCGTGCGCAAGACCAGCATCAGCGTCGACCATATCGAAGACCAGTTACTGTCGTCACGTCTGTCCACCAACCGCGCCGAACTCGGTGCTGCACGCCGGGTGCTGGTGCGCCTGCAACGCCTGCTGGCGCTGGAGCCGGGCTCGCTGTTGCGCCTGCTCAACCGCCCGCCGCAATGGCTGCAAAAGGAAGACGTGAAGGAATTGCGCAAGTCCACCGAGGAATTTGCGCTGATCATCAATGACCTGATGGCCCTGGGCGAACGCATCAAGTTGTTGCAGGAAGAAATCGCCGCCAACCTCAACGAACAAAGCAACCGCACACTGTTTACCCTCACCGTGGTGACGGTGCTGGCATTGCCGATCAATATCATCGCCGGTTTTTTTGGCATGAACGTGGGCGGTGTGCCGCTTTCACAGGACCCGGAGGGGTTTTGGATATTGGTGGCACTGGTCGCGACCTTTACCCTGATCGCCGGGCGCTGGGCGTTCAGGAAGCGCAAGGATTACTGACCAGCGGCCAGCTCAATCACCCAAACACTGATGTATGGCAGCATCCCTGTAACATTTTGCAATGACTATGAACGACATCCTTCCCACACTGGATGCTCCGGCATGGCCACCCCTTCCCTGACTGCCTCCACCCACGCCTCACCTGCAGACCCTAAACCCAGGCTGGACAAGAAACCCGGCCTGGTGACGGTGATCGTGTTTTTCGCCGTGCTCGCCATGGGCCTGTTGTTCACCGCCTACAGCCTGATGCATGACATGCATGAAATGGGCGCGCAGCTCACGACGTGGACACCCTTTCTACTGCTGGGTGTGGCGCTGTTGATCGCCCTCGGGTTCGAGTTCGTCAACGGCTTCCACGACACTGCCAACGCCGTGGCGACGGTGATCTACACCAACTCGCTGCCGCCGCATTTTGCGGTGGTGTGGTCGGGCTTTTTCAACTTCCTCGGCGTACTGCTCTCCAGCGGTGCGGTGGCGTTCGGCATCATTGCGTTGCTGCCGGTAGAGTTGATTTTGCAGGTGGGTTCTTCGGCCGGTTTCGCGATGATCTTTGCCCTGTTGATCGCCGCGATCCTGTGGAATCTCGGCACCTGGTGGCTGGGTTTGCCGGCGTCGTCATCCCACACGCTGATCGGCTCGATCATCGGCGTCGGCGTGGCGAATGCCTTGATGCACGGGCGTGACGGCACCAGCGGCGTGGACTGGAGCCAGGCGATCAAGATCGGTTACGCCTTGCTGTTGTCGCCGCTGATCGGTTTCGCGTTTGCGGCGATGCTGTTGCTGGCCCTGCGCGCGTTCGTCAAGAACCGCGCGTTGTACAAGGCGCCCAAAGGCAACACGCCGCCGCCGTGGTGGATCCGAGGCATGCTGATCGCCACTTGCACCGGCGTGTCTTTTGCTCACGGCTCCAACGATGGGCAGAAAGGCATGGGCCTGATCATGCTGATCCTGGTCGGCACCCTGCCGATGGCCTACGCGCTGAACCGCACCATGCCGGCCGAGCAGTCGTTGCAGTTCGCGGCGGTGGCCGAAGTGACCCAAGTGGCGCTGCTGAAAAGCGCACCGCAAGCACTGACGGGCGATCCGCGCCCGATCCTCTCGACCTACATGCGCACCAAGGAAGCCACCCCGGAACTGATCCCGGCCCTCGCCGCCTTGGCCGGGCAGATCGGTGATGAAGTCAAAGGCTACGGTTCCCTGGCCAAAGTGCCTGCCGAGGCCGTCGGCAACGTGCGTAACGACATGTACCTGACTAGCGAAACCATTCGGTTGATGGACAAAGGCAAGGTCGGTAATTTCGACGCGGATACCCAGGGCAAGCTGCAACTGTTCAAGCAACAGATCGACAGTTCCACGCGCTTCATTCCGCTGTGGGTGAAGATCGCCGTGGCCATCGCCCTCGGCCTGGGCACCATGGTGGGTTGGAAGCGAATCGTGGTGACCGTCGGTGAGAAGATCGGTAAAACGCACCTGACTTATGCCCAAGGCGCCTCGGCCGAGATGGTGGCGATGCTGACCATCGGCGCGGCGGATATGTACGGTTTGCCTGTTTCGACCACGCATGTGTTGTCGTCCGGTGTCGCGGGGACCATGGTGGCGAATGGCGGTGGCTTGCA
This sequence comes from Pseudomonas sp. H3_E07, assembly GCF_054668895.1. Classification (NCBI taxonomy): domain Bacteria; kingdom Pseudomonadati; phylum Pseudomonadota; class Gammaproteobacteria; order Pseudomonadales; family Pseudomonadaceae; genus Pseudomonas; species Pseudomonas sp. H3_E07. Next base: position 4,118,364 of record NZ_CP162795.1, on the reverse strand, counting down.
GATGCGGACTATCCGTAATTTGCTGATGGCTTGGGTGCTGACATTGCCGGCGGCAATTTTGCTGTCGGGCAGCCTCTACTGGCTGTTCACCCAACTCTTCTGACACAACTCAAGACAAAATGTGGGAGCGGGCTTGCTCGCGAATACGGTGGTTCAGTCAACATCTCCAGTGACTGACACTCCGTATTCGCGAGCAAGCCCGCTCCCACATTTGGATTTTTATTTCTTCAGTTGTTGAAGAGTCCAGTCATCGCTTTGACGCGTTTCTTGTACACCCGACGCGCCTCCAATGCTTGCTCCAGCGTCACCGCCACAAACCCCGCCCGCTGGTTCGGCTGCATCTGCCCGATCAGGTCCAGGTCGGCACTGATCACGGTGCCGATCATCGCGTAGCCACCGCCCGACACCGCGTCCCGGTGCAACACAATCGGCTCCAGCCCTGCCGGCACCTGGATCGAGCCAATCGGGTAGCAGCTGTCGACGATATTCGACGGGTCAGAGCCCGCGCCGAAAGGTTGCTCCCGTGGCTGGAAGCTCAACGCACTGCCGCCCTTGAAGCGATAGCCGATACGGTCGGCTTCGGAACCCACGGTCCACGGCTCGGCAAAGAAGCTGCTTTTGGCCGCCTCCGTCAGGCGCTCGTAATAAAGCCCGGGCACCACGCGCAGCGTCACGTCACCGCCCACTGATCGGCGCAGCGCCATCGGCAGACTGTTGCCCGCCCGGCCCGTGCCGCTGGCTTCACCGATGGGCAATTCATCACCTTCCTGCAAGCGCCGTCCGTGAAACCCGCCGAGTGCGCCGAGGGCATAGGTCGAGCGGCTGCCGAGCACCACCGGCACATCAATGCCACCGGCCACCGCGAGATAGGTCCTCGCGCCCGCCTTGGGAAATTCAAAGCGCAACACCTGACCCGCACGCACCTGAAACGCGGTGTCCTGGTGCACCACTTCACCGTCCAGGCGCGGTGACATCAGGGCGCCGCTGAGTGCTACCAGCGCGTCTTGCTGAAATTCCAGTTCGGGGCCGATCAATGTGCACTCCAAGCCCGCAGCGCCGACCGGATTGCCCACCAGATGGTTAGCCGCACTCAACGCGTACTGATCCAAGGCACCCGACGGCGGAATGCCGAGGTGGTAGTAACCTTCGCGGCCAAGGTCCTGCACAGAGGTGGCGAGGCCGGGTTTGAGAACCTTGATCATGCCAGCGCCTCCTGCAGGGATTTTGGATAGCCAATGGGGTCGGCGAGAAAGGCATCGAGGGAAAATTCCACCGGGCGGATGCGCAGGTCGAAACGTCCTGCGTCCACGTCGGCAACGGCCAGGTCGTAGGCCGCACGGTCCATGGGTTTGAACTGCACGATATCGCCAGGACGGAAGAACACCATGTGTTCCTTGAGGTAGGCCAGTTGCTGCGCCGGATCGTAGATCGGCGCCGGGGTCACGCCGAACATCTGGTAACCACCGGCACCGCGCACCGAGTAAATGCAACCAAAACAGCCGCCATGGCCAAGGGTGAGTTTCGGCGTGTCGGTACGCGGGCGCAGGTACTTGGGCACCTGCAACTGCCGCTCTCGTTCGACCATCTGGAACATGAACGGCAAGCCCGCAACGAATCCGACCATCGACACAAACCACGGCGCGCCACTGTGGGCGGCGATAAACGCCTCTACATCGGCGAGCCCGTTGATGCGCGCAGCGTATTCCAAATCCGTACCGCTCGGGTCTTGATGGCGGTCGCGAAAACGCATCAGCGTTTCGTGGGTCCACGGGTCGTTGTAGAGCACCGGGATTTCAATGATGCGCGTGTGCAAGGTGCGCTCGGCCACGGCCTGGGCTTCGGCGGTCTGCACCGCATCGAGCAGCACATGGGGGGCGATGCGGTCGGGGTCGAAGCGGATCTGGAACGATGCATTGGCCAGGCATACATCCAGAACGCCTTCCAACGCCAGGCGCTCCACGGCACGGGTCACCGCCATGCCTGTGAAAAAAGCCTCCAGGGACATGCTGTCGCTGACCTCGGCAAACAGGTGTTCATCGCCACCGAAGCTGTAGCGGATGGGGGATGTTTCAGCCATGTCTGTTCCTCTTGGAATCATTGTAGAAAGGCAGGCGAAAAAATGGGGGATGGTTCTTATTGTGGTGTTTTGACGGTAATGCCCGCTTGGTCCAGGGCTTCGCGGGTGGCTTCCACCAACTCCAGCGCACCGGGGGTGTCGCTGTGCAGGCAGATGGAATCGAATTCGATGAGCAGGTCTTCGCCTTCTACAGTTCGCACACGCCCCGTCTGACAAGCCCGTAGGACACGCGCCGCCACCGTCGCAGGATCCAGTGCCCGCACGTTGCGGGTAAACACGATGGAGCCGGTCAGATCGTACTCACGGTCGGCGTAAAACTCCCGCACCACCGGCTGCCCCAGCTCCTTGGCCACGCGCCAGATCACCGAGTTGGGCATGCAGTACAACAGCAGGGTCGGCTCGATGATTTGCAGGTTCTGTACCAGCAACCGTGCGGCTTCTTCATCACGGGCCAGGTGCATGTAGAGCGCGCCATGGGGCTTGATGTGTTGCAGAGTCATACCTTGGGCCCGGGCGATTTCACGCAGGGCGCCGAGCTGGTAGAGCATGTCGTCCACCAGCTCCTGGGCTGGCGCGTTAATGTGGCGACGACCGAAGCCGACCAGGTCCCGAAAGCCCGGATGCGCCCCAATGGCCACGCCCAGTTGCTTGGCGCGCTCGACCGTGCGACGCATGGTGCCGGGGTCACCGGCGTGGAAGCCGGTGGCGATATTGGCCGAGCTGATATAAGCCATCAGCTCCGCGTCGACGCCGTCGCCGATGGTCCAGGGACCGAAGCCCTCGCCCATGTCCGAGTTGAAATCCACTGCCTGCATCAGAGTCGCTCCGCCTAAGTGATGGAGGAAAAGTAGGCTGCCGCTTGACCCCTTGGGAAGATCTATTATCAGATGACCCATCTTCTGAAAAACAGATATCGCTATGTCCCTGACCTTGCGCCAAATTCGTTATTTCGTCGCCACCGCCGAAATCGGCCAGATTTCCCAGGCGGCCATTCACCTGAACATCTCGCAATCGGCGGTCACCACGGCGATCAAGGAACTGGAGGCCATGCTCGGCGTGCAGCTGTTCGTGCGCTCGGCCCAGGGCATGAACCTGACCGACGCCGGCCGGCACTTTCTCAACCGCGCCTACGTGATCCTGCGCAGCGTTGATGACGCGCTGAACAGCCCGCTGCCCGACTACCGCGCCCGTGGCGTGCTGCGCCTGGCCGCCAGCTACACGGTCCTCGGTTACTTCCTGCCGCACCACCTGCAGCGCATGGAGCACTGGCATCCGGACGTGACCATCGAGGTGTTTGAACAGGAGCGGCAGGCCATCGAACAGGGTCTGCTCGACGGCCTGTTCGACATGGCCGTGGTACTCACCGCCAACCTGACCCACCCGGATATCGTTTCAGAAATTCTGTTCAACTCGGAGCGTCGCCTGTGGCTGCCCAGCCATCATCCTTTGTGCGAACGTGGCGCCGTGAGCCTGGCGGATGTGGCCCAGGAGCCCTACATCCTGCTCACCGTCGACGAGGCCGAACACAGCGCCATGCGGTATTGGGAGCACGTCGGGCAGACGCCCAAGGTGCGCCTGCGCACCAGCTCAGTGGAGGCGGTGCGCAGCATGGTCGCCAATGGCAGCGGCGTGGCGATCCTGTCGGACCTGGTGCATCGGCCTTGGTCCCTGGAAGGCAAGCGCATCGAAACGCTCACGGTCACTGATCCGGTCACGCCGATGAGCGTGGGCCTTGCCTGGCACCGCGAGCGCGCATTCACCCCGGCGATGCAGGCGGTGCGCGATTACTTCCACGACGCGTTCCTGGCGCCGCAACAGTTGTCGGCGCGGCGTTAAAGATGGGATTGCAGGGTGGCGGCCAACCAGTCCATGAACACCCGCACCCGCAACGGCAAATGACGCTGGCCGGCGTACAGCAATGACACGTCCAACGGCGGCGCCGGGTAGTCCGGCAGCACCGACACCAGCTCTCCGCTGGCCAACAAGGCGCGTATCCCCAGCAGCGGCACTTGGGTAATGCCGAAGCCGCCCAGGCACGCCGCCTGATAAGCATCCGTGCTGTTGACGGTGACACGCCCCGCCATCGGCACGCGCTGCACTTTGCCGCCCGACTGATACTCGAAGCCGGATGAACGGGCGCCCAACGGCCGTACATAGTGCACCAATTGATGATCCGCCAAGTCGGACAGGGTCTGGGGCACGCCATAACGTTGCAGGTAGGCCGGGCTCGCGCAGTTGACCATCGGCATACTGCACACCCGGCGCGCCACCACGGTTTGATCGGGCTGGGCGCCCACCCGCAAGACGCAGTCGAAACCTTCGGCGATCAGGTCCACCTGGCGGTCGGAGCTGCTGATTTCCATCTGGACCAGCGGATGGCGTTCCATGAACAGCGGCAGGTGCGGCAGGATCATGCCGCGCGCCATCACGTTAGGCATGTCCACGCGAATCCGTCCGGTCAATTGCGCCTCATCCTGACGAAACAACCCCTCCAGTTCCTCCATGTGCGACAGCAAGTCCTTGCTGCGCTCATACAACACACGGCCGTCCTGGGTAACCTGCACCTTGCGCGTGGTGCGCTGCAGCAAACGCGTGCCGAGCAATTGCTCCAGGGCCTGCACGTGTTCTGACACCGTAGAACGCGGCAGCCCCAGGCTCTCACCGGCCTGGGTAAAACTCGACAGTTCGGTGACGCGCACGAAGGTGCGCAGCAGCTCAAGCTTGTTCATGGGATTGTTCGCCTTATCCGGCCAGTGATTCCGGGATAACGCTGTTTATCACGTTATGGGCGAATAAATACACTCAGTGTCACTGATCACCTGAGAGGACTGCACCATGACCCGTAAAATCGCACTTATCACCGGCGCCAGCCGTGGCCTGGGCAAAAGCGCCGCGTTGCACCTGGCGGCACAAGGCGTCGATATCATCGGCACCTACCACAGCGCAGCGGCTGAGGCCCAGTCAGTCGTCGAGCAGGTCCAGGCCTTGGGTGGCCGCGCCGCGATGCTGCAACTGGATGTGAGCCAGAGCGGCACCTTCGATGGTTTTGTCAGCGAAGTCGGCCGCTTGCTCAAGGATGTATTCGCACAAGAGCACTTCAACTTTCTGATCAACAACGCCGGCATCGGCGCCCACGCCAGCTTTGCCGAGACCACCGAAGCTCAGTTCGACCAATTGGTAGCGATCCACTTCAAGGCGCCGTTTTTCCTCACGCAAAAACTGCTGCCACTGATCAGCGATGGCGGGCGCATCATCAATATCTCCAGCGGACTGGCGCGGTTCAGCCTACCGGGGTATGCGGCCTATGCATCGATGAAAGGTGCCGTGGAGGTGCTGTCCCGCTACCAGGCCAAGGAGCTGGGCCCACGTGGGATCACCGTCAACACCCTGGCCCCCGGCGCGATTGCCACCGATTTCGGCGGCGGCGCAGTACGCGACAACTCGGACTTGAACGCGATGGTGGCCAACAACACGGCCCTGGGGCGCGCCGGTTTGCCGGACGATATCGGCGGGGCGATTTCCACCTTGCTGGCCGACGGCAGCAACTGGATCACCGGCCAGCGCATCGAGGCCTCGGGCGGCATGTTTCTCTGATTTCACACATCACCTGCAGGAACAAGCTTGCTCGCGAAAAACCTGAGAGCACCACGCTTATCCAGGCAACCCGCATTATCGTTAACGCTCTTCGCGAGCAAGCTCGCTCCTACAGAGACTGGCGTTTCTGTTGATGACTCTTTCCCGAATCACGTCATACCCCCAGTGATACACATAGGTGTACGGCAGGAAGAACAGCAGTACGCCGATGTCGAGCATAAACGCCTGCATCAGGCTGATGTTGAGCCACGCCGCGATCAAAGGTACCGCGACGATAATCAGTCCGCCTTCGAACATCAGCGCATGCAACACCCGCGTCCATCCGCCACCCGAGAGTTGCAGGCGCACCTTGAGACGGTCGAACAGGCTGTTGAAAATGATGTTCCAGGTCAGCGCCAACAGGCTCAGGCCCAAGGTCACCGCCCCCATCTCCAAGGCCGGCCGCCCGGTGATCCAGACCAGCAGCGGTGTACAGATCAACAACGCCAGGCCTTCAAAACCCAGGGCTTGGCAAACACGTTCAGTAATCGACTTGGTGGGGTGCATGACCCTTCTCCGTGAGTGACGATGGTTGCCATCATTACCCTTTGAATCGATACTTCATAACTAATAACCATCGATCAAGGCGATACTCATGGCCTCTCACGAAGTGCTGCAAGCATTTGTCCAAGCGGCCACCCAAGGTTCGTTTTCTGCCGCGGCGCGCAAGCTGGGCAAGAGTCAGTCCACCGTCAGTGCGGCGGTGGCGAGCCTGGAGATTGACCTGGATGTAGTGCTGTTCGACCGCAGCAGTCGCAAACCGACACTGACTCCGGCCGGGCATGTCCTGCTGCAACGCGCCGAGCAGGTGCTGGAGGCCAGCAGTCGCCTGGAGTTGGCGGCGAGCCAGTTGGCCCAAGGGTTGGAGCCGAAAGTGACGATCGCCATGTCAGACACTTATCAGTCAGAACGCTTCGAACTCGCCCTGAAGGCCTTCGAACAACGCTACCCGGACCTCGAACTGGAGTGGTTGATCGCCGAGTGCGAAGACTTGATCGCCCTGGTGCAAAGCGGTCGCGCACAGATTGCCTTGATCGAAGCCCAGGAGGTTTACCCGCCCGACCTGACCCGCTCGCCCGTCGCCGAACGCACGGAAATCGCGCTGTTCGTCGCGCCTACCCACCCATTGACCCGCGTAGAAAACATCGACCCGCACGCCTTGCAGCAATACCGTGAACTGCGCCTGGCAAGCATCATCAGCCCCAACGAAACGCGCCCCTCAGGCCGTGTGTGGTCTGCGCCGAGTTTTCTGATGCTGATGGAGATGGCTCAACTCGGCTTCGGCTGGGCGGAATTACCGCGCTGGTTGGTGGAGCGTTTTGGCAATGCCGAGCTGGTTGAACTCAACGTCCGCGGTTGGCCACGCTCGGTGGCGGTGGATGCCCTGTGGTCACGGCAACACCCACCGGGGCCAGCCGGAAGCTGGATGCTGAGCCAGATGCTCGAATAACGCCTACAGCGTTATGCGGCCGACAATTGTGGCGGGCGGTGGGTCTGGAAATAGTCGTGCAGCGCGCGTAACGCGGGCGACTCCAAGGCTTGCGCGGCGAAACACAATCCCACTCGGCGTGTAGGTGCGGGCAGGTGCCACTGCCGAATCACCACGCCAACCCGCTCAACCGCCAGCGACTGCGGCAACATCGCCACGCCCAGTTCGTCGTCCAACTGCTTGAGGGTCACCGACAAGGTCGGCTGGCTGATGAACAAACGCTGGTGTTGCGCTCTTCAAAGACCGTGAGAAATGCCTTGAGGTGACGCACATCCATAGCTTAATCCGATGACTGAGTAGCCGCAGCATGTGCGCATTCGTGAGATCGTGTTGGCCGCGACGCGTCAGCAGCCATAACCCAGACAGTGCAAACAGCCCGGTTCACTGTGGGCGCTGGCAAGCCAGCGCCCATATTTGGATCGTCAGCGGAGGGGCGATTGCAGCTCGGCCAGGCGTTGTTCGAGGAAGCGTTTCTCCGGAGCTTGCTGGGTCAGTGACAGGGCTTTTTCGTAAGCTGCGCGCGCCTCTTCAACTCGCCCCAATTGCCGACAAAACTCCCCCCGCGCCGAATGCACCCAGTGGTAATCCAGCAACTCACCGCGCGCCAGAATCCCCTCCACTTGCTGCAACCCTGCCAACGGCCCATCCCGCATAGCCAGCGCCACGGCGCGGTTCAATTCGATCACCGGTGATGGCGCCGCCCTGAGCAATACATCGTAGAGCCCGACGATCTGCGGCCAGTCCGTCTCATCTGCACGCGACGCTTCAGCATGCACTGCCGCGATGGCCGCTTGCAGGCCATACGGGCCAAAGCGCCGAGTGCCCAGCGCCTGCTCTACCAACGCGCAACCTTCGGCAATCAGGGCGGCATCCCACAGCGAGCGGTCCTGTTCATCCAGCAGCACCAACTCTCCGTTGGCCGAGGTGCGCGCCGGGCGTCGGGACTCATGCAACAGCATCAGTGCGAGCAGCCCCATGACTTCGGGCTCGGGCAGCAATTCCAGCAACAAACGCCCCAGGCGAATGGCTTCGCGCGTCAACGCTTCACGGGTCAGGTCAGCGCCCATGGACGCCGAATACCCCTCGTTGAACACCAGGTAAATCACCCGCAATACACTGTCCAGCCGCTCGGGCAATTCGTCCAGGGATGGCACTTGGTAAGGGATCTTGGCCTCGCGGATCTTGCCCTTGGCCCGCACGATGCGCTGGGCGATGGTGGCGGGTGTGGCCAGGAACGCGCGGGCGATTTCTTCGGTGGTGAGGTCACAGATCTCACGTAAGGTCAGCGCGGCCTGGGCATCCGCCGCCAACGCCGGGTGGCAGCAGGTGAAGATCAACCGCAGGCGGTCGTCTTCCACGTCTTGGTCACTCCAGTCAGCCGCTTCCAGCGCATCGGCCTGTTCCTGCAGCAACGGAGTGAAACGCGCCTCGCGGCGCAGCCGGTCGATGGCCTTGAAGCGACCAGTCGACACCAGCCAAGCCCGTGGATTGTCCGGCACACCGTCCAGCGGCCAGCGCTGCACCGCCACGAAAAACGCTTCGTGCAGGGCTTCCTCGGCCAGGTCGAAGTCACCCAGCAAGCGAATCAGCGTCGCGAGCACCCGGCGTGATTCGCTGCGGTAAATGGCCTCGACCGACAGGGTCAATCGGGCATGCCCTGGGTCACCAGGGTGACCAAACGATCCAGGCTCTGGCCCCAGCCGTCATGAAAGCCCATGGCTTCGTGGGCCTGCTTGTCTTCGGCACTCCAGTGCATGGCGCGAGCGGTGTAAAGCGTCTTGCCGTCGACCTCTTCGAAGGTGACTTCGGCGCTCATGAACGGCTTGCCCGAGGGGATCCAGCCGGGCATGAAGGCGTCAGTAAACACCAGTCGATTGGGCGCATCGATTTCCAGAAACACACCCTGCGTCGGGTACTCGGCACCGTCCGGCGCCCGCATCAAGGTGCGAAACAGGCCACCGACCCACAGGTTCATTTCGCACTCGGGGGTGGTCATGCCGTGGGGGCCCCACCATTGCTGGAGCAAGGCAGGTTCGGTCCAGGCGCGGAACACCCGGCTGCGCGGCGCATCGATCACGCGGCTGATGGACAATTCAAACTCGGCAGGTTGCGTAGACATGGGGTAAACCTCTTGAGTCTTATGGTTGTTCTGTTCAGAGATTCAATTCACGCACGGGGCGCACTTCCACACTGCCGACCCGGGCAGCCGGAATGCCGCCGGCCACCTGGATCGCTTCATTCAAGTCACGGGCCTCAATCAGGTAGAACCCGGCGAGTTGCTCCTTGGTCTCGGCAAAGGGTCCGTCGGTGATCGATAACTTGCCATTGCGCATCCGCACGGTGGTGGCGGTGCTCACCGACTCCAGCGCTTGGGCGGCGAGCATGCGGCCGCTGCCGTGAACGGCTTCGGCGTATGCGTGGCATTCCGGGTCCTTGGGACTGTCGGGCAGACTGTGCAGCAACGCTTCTTCGCTGTAGACCAGGCACAGGTATTTCATGGCGTTCTCCGTTTTCGGATTACTGACTATAGATCGCGACGGTCAAGGTTTCAGGTCGAACAGACCGGCGCCGGTTTCCATGTCGAACGGTGCGGACCAGTGCTCATGCACCACTTTCCATTGGCCGTCGATACGCTGGTAACCGGCGGTGACCCGCATCCAGCAGGTCTTGAGCACGCCATCCGGCCCAGTGCCACCGCAGCGGGCGAGCCAGTGGGCAAACGCGCTGTCCTCGGCGGCGACGATATGCAGCTCATGAAAGTCAAACATGCCCGGGCCGGGGCAGAACTCCATGCAGGCCTGCCAGTGCGCCTGGTAAGCGGCCTTGCCTTTGAACTGCAGGGCGTTAACGGCGTCGAACGCGACGATATCGTCGGCGTAGAAGCTGACTATTTTCTCGACATCCTTGGCGCTGACGGCGTGTTTCCATTGTTCGATCAGGGCGTTGATGGCAGTGCTCATGGCGGTACTCCTTGGGGGTGAAAATCACGAAAGACACCCTTAGTCGAATGGCCCTTCGGCAAATCGACACGCCGCTTAAAAATATTTTCGCCCCGGTAAACCCGCTAGAATCCAGGCCTCTTTGTAGCATTTCGGATACGCCCCCGATGGAAACCCGCCTCGCCCTTTATGAGACGTTGAGCCTTGTGCAGAAACAGCAACTCGACACCCTGCACGTGCATCCCGAGCAACTGGCGTATTCCGGTGATATCCACTGCGCGCTGAACAGCCTGCTGGTCAATCCCAAACCTGGCGCCATCAAAGGCTTCGCCCTGCTCGCCGACGACCTGCCCGTGGCCTTCCTCCTGCTCAAACGCCCACCCTGCCTGCCCCACTGGGCCGATGAACACAGCGCGACCTTGCATGCATTGCAAGTGGATCGGCATCAACAAGGGCGCGGATTCGGCAAGGCCTGTTTGCAAGCCCTTCCGGCGGCGGCACGGCAAGCGTGGCCGCAGATCAAGGGCCTGGAATTGTCGGTGGACGCGGACAATGTGGCGGCAATGGGGCTGTATCTGAGGGCTGGCTGGGTGGACAGTGGGGAGGCATATAAGGGACGGATTGGGTATGAGCGCAGGTTGAGGTGGGTCTTCGATCAGGCCGACTTCGACACGCTCAACATGTAGCGTATGCATAACTTGAACCCAAGGAGCAGGCCAATGAGTATTCCTTCCAGGCGTTCGGGCACGCACACCAAGACCGTAGGCGGCAAGGATCTGAGCTTCGGTAATCCCCCCCTCAAGAGGGCTTCGACGCCAGCGGCAATCCTGACTCGGGGGTCGGTAACAACGGCGAAGTGGTCCTGGCCCAGGGCAACGTTGCGTTTTATGCCATGGCCTGCGGCCCCCAAGGCACCCTTGGTGTCGTGGGGGCGTCTAGCGCTCGACACCGAGCTGACAGGGGCCCGACTACCAGCCCCTGTTCCAGTCAGACCTTCTGCCCCACCGGCAACCAGATCTCCACCGTCCCGGTGCCCTTGCGCGCATCAAAATCCGCGCTGTAGCGCTCAAAATCCGCGCCCATCACCTTGTAGCCCGAGTGCGGCAGCCATTCAAACATGATGCGCTCGTACGTCTGCTCAAGCGCCTGTACCGGCCCGTAGTGCGGGAACACGGCGTAGTTGAGCGGTGGGATTTCGATGAATTCGAAGTTGCTCGGCACATCGCCTTTGGTGGGGACTTCGACACCGGCCATGTAGTCGAATTCGCCCTGCCTGGGGTTATGGCAAACGCCATACGTCACGCCGCCCACACGCTGCTTGATGTCCTTGATACAGGTATCGAACAACTCCCACAATTTGGGGATATCCCCCACGGTGGCCTTCGAATAACGCCCTTGCACCCCGGCGATCACCAAGGCTTTACCGGCTTCCATGCGTGGCTCTAACGGTTGTTTTGTCTGCTGATCCATACGAACAGTCTCCTTCTTATGAGGGAACAAACCCGCATCGAGTATAGGGGCATATTCGCGCTGGACTCCATGCAGAAAATTTTCCTACGCATCTGGACAACTGGCCATCATCGACCGTATTGTCTGCCCCGCAGGCCACCGCAGTGGCCGACGTCGCTCGGACGGTTCCGGGCGCTTACGTACTTCGAGGCAACAATGGCAGACCAAGGTTCGCCGCGCCGCTTTGCGCGCATAGATCGACTCCCCCCTTACGTTTTCAACATTACGGCCGAACTGAAGATGGCTGCGCGTCGGCGCGGCGAAGACATCATCGACCTGAGCATGGGCAACCCTGACGGCCCCACGCCGCCGCACATTGTCGAAAAACTCGTGCAAGTCGCCCAGCGTGAAGACACCCACGGTTACTCCACGTCCAAAGGCATTCCGCGTCTGCGCCGGGCGATTTCGCGCTGGTACAAAGACCGCTATGAAGTGGACATTGACCCCGAATCGGAAGCCATCGTCACCATCGGCTCCAAGGAAGGCCTGGCGCACTTGATGCTGGCCACACTGGACCAGGGCGACACCGTACTGGTGCCCAACCCGAGCTACCCGATCCACATCTACGGTGCGGTGATTGCCGGCGCCCAGGTGCGTTCGGTGCCGCTGGTGCCTGGCGTGGATTTCTTCGCGGAGCTGGAACGGGCCATTCGCGGCTCGATTCCCAAGCCGAAGATGATGATCCTGGGCTTTCCGTCCAACCCGACCGCGCAATGCGTGGAACTGGACTTCTTCGAACGTGTGATCGCCCTGGCCAAGCAATACGACGTGCTGGTGATCCACGACCTGGCCTACGCCGACATCGTCTACGACGGTTGGAAAGCCCCGTCGATCATGCAAGTGCCGGGTGCCAAGGACATTGCGGTGGAGTTTTTCACCCTGTCCAAGAGCTACAACATGGCCGGCTGGCGCATCGGTTTCATGGTGGGTAACCCGGAACTGGTCAACGCCCTGGCGCGGATCAAGAGCTACCACGACTACGGCACCTTCACCCCGCTGCAAGTGGCGGCGATTGCCGCGCTGGAAGGCGACCAACAGTGCGTGAAAGACATCGCCGAGCAGTACCGCCAGCGCCGCAATGTTCTGGTCAAAGGCCTGCATGAGTTGGGCTGGATGGTGGAGAACCCGAAGGCGTCGATGTACGTCTGGGCGAAGATTCCAGAGCAATATGCCGCCCTGGGTTCGCTGGAGTTTGCCAAGAAGCTGCTGCTGGAAGCCAAGGTGTGTGTGTCGCCAGGCATCGGCTTTGGCGAGTATGGTGATGACCATGTGCGCTTTGCACTGATCGAAAACCAGGACCGGATTCGCCAGGCGGTACGCGGTATTCGCGGGATGTTCCGGGCAGATGGGCTGACCCCTAAAGCCTGACCCAATTTCCCCGAAGAAATGCGCTCAAACATGTGGGAAGGGGCTTGCCCCCGATGGCAGTGGTTCAGTCACCGGATGCAATGACTGACACTCTGCTATCGGGGGCAAGCCCCCTCCCACATTTGATTGGGTGACCCCATGGGATGCTGCGGTGTGGCTTACACCACCAACGACAGCAACATGATGAAGATCAACGCCACGACGGACAGAATGGTCTCCATCGCCGTCCAGGTCTTGAACGTCTCGGCCACGGTCATGTTGAAGTACTGCTTCACCAGCCAGAACCCCGCATCGTTGACGTGAGACAGGATCAACGAACCCGCCCCCGTCGCCAACACCAGCAGCTCACGGTTGACGCCCGGAATCATCCCTACCACTGGCACCACGATGCCCGCGCCGGTAATGGTCGCCACCGTGGCCGAACCGGTCGCCACACGAATCACTGCCGCCACCAGCCACGCCAACAGGATCGGATTGATCTGCGCGTTCACCGCCATATGGCCGATGACGTCGCCCACGCCGCTGGTCACCAGCATCTGCTTGAAGCCACCACCGGCGCCGATGATCAGGATGATCGCCGCGGTCGGCGCCAGACTGGCGTCGAGTAGCTTGAGGATCTGCTTGGAGTGGATGCCCTGGCGATGGCCAAAGGTGTACAGCGACAGCAACAGAGCCAGCAGCAAGGCGGTGATCGGGTGACCGATCATGTCCATCCAGTTGCGTACCACGTTACCTTCGGCAAACGCGATGTCGGCGAAGGTCTTCAGCAGCATCAGGAACACCGGCAGCAGCACGGTGACCAGGGTGATGCCGAAGCTTGGCAGCGACTTGTTATCAGTCTCGCGAGCCAATTGATCGACCAGTTCCTGGGACGGATTGCCCGGGATGTACTTGGCGATAAACGTACCGAAGATCGGACCGGCGATAATGGCGGTCGGCAAAGCGACGATCAGGCCGTACAGAATGGTCTTGCCGATATCCGCGCCAAACACGCCGATGGCCAGCAGCGGCCCCGGATGTGGTGGTACCAGGCCATGCACCGCCGACAGGCCGGCGAGCAGCGGGATGCCGATCTTGATCAGCGACACGCCGGTGCGGCGCGCGACGATAAACACCAGCGGGATCAGCAGCACAAAGCCGATCTCGAAGAACAGCGGGATGCCCACCAGGAACGCGGCGAACATCATGGCCCACTGGACCTTCTCTTTGCCGAAGGCGCGGATCAAGGTTTGGGCGATCTGATCGGCACCGCCGGATTCGGCCATCATCTTGCCGAGCATCGTGCCCAGCGCAAGGATGATGCCGACAAAGCCGAGCACCCCGCCGAAGCCGTCCTGGAACGCCTTGATGATCTTGTCCACGGGCATGCCCGAGGTCAGGCCGAGGAAGCCGGCCGCGATGATCAGCGCGATGAACGGGTGCACCTTGAACTTGGTGATCAGAACGATCAACCCGATGATGGTAACGACTGCATCTAGCAGTAAGTAGGACTCGTGGGACATGCCAAACATGGGGGGTCTCTCCTGTTTGTTGTTGTTATTAAAGCGGGTGTTGAATTTCCTGCCGGGGATAGCGCTATCTTTTCCGGCAAAAAATTAATGAGTAGGTTCAAAGCCGTGTTGCAGCCACCAGGCGTGTGTCTGCTCGGCCAATGCCTCGACGCTGTCTTCACTGGCGTTGAGGGCCAGGGTCAGCGGCTCGCCTTTAGGCGATTCAAGGGTGGCGAACTGGCTGTCGATCAGGCTGGCTGGCATGAAATGGCCGGGGCGATGAGACACACGGTCGGCGGCCACGGCGCGGGTCAGCTCCAGGAACACGAAACCCAGACCCGGCGCTGCTTCGCGCAGGTGGTCGCGGTATTTCTTTTTGAGGGCGGAACAGGTGAGCACGGGGTGCTCGCCCGCTTTGAGCGAACGGCGCAGTTCATCGCAAAGGATGTCGAGCCAGCCGGCGCGGTCGTCGTCGTTGAGGGGGTGGCCGGCGCTCATCTTTTCGATATTGGCGGCAGGGTGAAAGCTGTCGCCTTCAATGGCAGTGGCACCGTTCAGGCGGCACAGGGCCTCGCTGACGCTGGACTTGCCACAGCCGGAAACACCCATGATGACCAGGGCGGTAACAGGTTGACTCATGAAACACCTCAGGACGCAGATAGCGCTACCTTTGCACGCTGTAAGGCTAGTGCAAAAACAGGCTTTTCCCGCGCCGTCTTGTCTTTTTTTATGGAGTGACGCGTGCATCCTCTCCAATCGTTTGAACCGGATCAGGCAACCCAGCGTTCAAGAATTTGCAGCCCTTTGGAGACAGCGCTACCTTAGTGCCTCGATTTTTGTTTGGCAAGCCGCCTGATGACCTCCAAGAACGATAAAAAATTACGCACCACGGGTCGCCCGACTCTCAACGAAGTCGCCCGCCTGGCCGGCGTCAGCCCGATTACCGCCTCACGTGCCCTGCGCGGCATCAGCACCGTGGCCACCGAACTGGTGGAAAAAGTGCAGCAGGCCGCCGCTGAACTCAAGTACGTGGTCAACCCTGCCGCCCGTGCACTGGCCTCGGCCCAGAGCCATTCGGTGGTGGTGTTGGTGCCGTCGCTGTCCAACCTGCTGTTTATCGAAACCCTTGAAGCCATCCACCAAGTGCTGCGTCCCAAGGGCTTTGAAGTGCTGATCGGCAACTCCCACTATTCCCGCGACGAAGAAGAAAACCTGCTGCGCAACTACATGGCCTACCAGCCACGGGGTTTGCTGCTGACCGGGTTTGATCGCACAGAAAGCGCCCGACGGATGGTCGAGGCCAGCAATGTGCCCTGCGTCTACATGATGGATCTGGACCCCAACGCCGGCGTGAACTGCGTAGGGTTCTCGCAACTCGCGGCGGGCGAGACGGCGGCGGCGCATTTGCTGTCCCGCGGGCGCAAGCGCCTGGCCTACATCGGTGCACAACTGGACCAGCGCACATTGCTGCGAGGCGAAGGTTTCCGCCGCGCACTGCAGCAGGCTGGACTGTACGACCCGGCGCTGGAATTGCTGACGCCGCGCCCTTCTTCCGTGGGACTGGGTGGCGAGTTGTTTTTACAGTTGCTGGCGGCTCATCCGGACGTAGACGCGATCTTCTTCGGCAACGACGACCTGGCCCAGGGCGCGCTGCTGGAAGCCCTGCGCCATGGCATCAAAGTACCGGAGCGTGTGGCAGTGCTGGGGTTCAACGACTTGCCGGCATCCTCGTTCATGGTGCCGCGCCTGAGCAGCATCAGTACTCCGCGTGAGGCGATCGGTCGGCGGGCGGCAGAACATTTGTTGACGATCATGGCAGGTAACAAGATCGCCAAGCCGGTGGTGGACATGGGGTTTGAGTTGCAGGTGCGCGAGAGTACGTAGGACGCCTGTAGGAAGCGCCTGACATTGCGGTAAGCGCCTTGCCCGGTTGCCTACGCTTACGTCAGAATCCGCCGGCTTGTGCGTCAGGGTGAGGGTCTCTAAGGTTGGCCGGTCGCTGAATGTCTCGGTGATCGGGTTTAGTAGCCCCGCTTCCTCACACAAGCTGCATGAACCTATCGATGCTTGATGGTGGCTGTGCGCAGGGCGCCTTCGGGTGCGCCGGGTTTGTGTGGGATACCGGTCTACTAACCTGCGTACAGCTGCCACCCTCGTTTAGTAGCGATCAGGTATCAGCCCAGATCAGGTACGTCAATAATGCACAGCATCCCCACGCATACGCTCTTCACCGTCATCCCTGATACCCCCACCGAAACCCTGCTGATCAACAGCTACGAAACCGTGTGCTCCGTCAGCACCTTGCTGCTCGACCTGTCCGATGACCTCACCGGCAAGCACCGCGATGTAGCCCTGGCTATCCACCAACTGAGCGAGCTAAGTGTATTGCTGGTAGGCAAGGCCATGGACCAGCACACACCATGCTGTTAAGGCCTTACTCGAAAAAATGTGGGAGGGGGCTTGCCCCCGATAGCGGTGGGTCAGTCAACTTACAGGTAGCTGACCCACTGCAATCGGGAGCAAGCCCCCTCCCACATTTTTTAACCATGCCCGCTTGCGCCCTGCTAGATTGGCTGCTCTCCACTGCCAGGGAAGCACCATGGGACACTCACTGAAAATCTTGGGCCGTACGTCCTCCATCAACGTGCGTAAAGTGCTCTGGACCTGCCAGGAACTCGGCATCGACTACCAGCGCGAAGACTGGGGCATCGGCTTCAAGCCCACCCAGTCCGCCGAGTTCCTGGCCCTAAACCCCAACGCCCAAGTGCCGGTGCTGATCGACGACCATGGCGTGCTATGGGAGTCCAACACCATTTGCCGGTACCTCGTCAGCCTTTACCAACGCCACGACCTGCTCCCCGCCGAACCCGCGCCACGGGCCCGGGTGGAGCAATGGATGGACTGGCAAGCTACCGAACTCAACCCGTCCTGGGGCTACGCGTTCCACGCGCTGGTGCGCCAGAACCCGGATTATCAGGACCCGCAGCGCATCCAGGCCGGCGTGCAAGCCTGGAACGACAAGATGGGCTTGCTGGAGCAACAGCTGAGCAAGACCGGCGCCTACGTAACCGGCGATGAGTTCACCCTGGCAGACATCCTCGTCGGCCTCTCCGTACACCGCTGGCGCAACGCCCCTCTGGCGCATCCGCCCTACCCCGCGGTGGAGGCGTATTACTTGCGCCTCAGCCAGCGCCCTGGCTTCAAGACCTTCGCGCTCGACGGCCATAACTAAAACAAGGATTACGCGTGAAAGGACTCAACATATTGCTCACCGGCGCCTGCGGCAGAATCGGCAAGACGTTTTTCGACGCCTCGAAAGACCGTTACCGCTTTACCCTCACCGACCGCATGGCGCCGGATTTTGACCTGGGCGAGCACCGCTTCGTGCACGCTGACCTCAGCGATCAATCCAGCCTGGCAGCATTGCTCGACGGCATCGACGTGATCGTGCACCTATCGGGCATCCCCCACGCCAGCGCCTCGTTCGAAGAACTGTTGCCCAATAACATCCTCGCCACCACTTACCTGTTCGAAGCCGCCGTGGCCGCCGGGGTCAAGCGCCTGGTATTCGCCAGCAGCGCGCAAACCATCGAAGGCTACCCGGTGGACCGCCAGATCACGCCCGGCATGCCGGTGATGCCCGCCAACCTGTACGGCGTGAGCAAATGCTACGGCGAGGCACTCTGCGGTTACTACGCCGCCAAAACCCCGCTGTCGACCATTGCCCTGCGCATCGGTGCCTTTGAATTCCCCGAAACCCATGACCTGAACAACGCCCGTGACCTCAGCGCCTGGCTCAGCCCACGGGATGCGGTGCAGTTGCTGCAACGTGCGGTGGAAACCGAGGGGGTAAAACACCTGATCGCCCATGGGATTTCCAATAACCGTTTCAAGCGGCTGGATTTGAGCGAAACCACCCGAGTACTGGGCTATCAACCGGTAGACGATGCCTTTCAGACTTTCGAGATCCCCATCAGCTACTGAACCCGTCCGCCATAAAACCTTTGAAAAGAGAGTCTTTGCGCAATAAACCAGCGAATGAGCAACCAACCGGGCACAACTTCACACGCAGCGATTTCCGTTAGCCAGCTAAGATTCCAGGTCACTGCACCTGGAATCTCGCCCATGTCCACACTCACCTCCACCACCGACGGCATCGACCCCATCCGCGCCGCCCACATCAGCGCCCGCATCGACCGCCTCCCCGCCGTCGCCACGGTCTGGCGCTTGGTAGCGTTGCTGTCCATCGGCGGCTTTTTCGAGCTGTATGACCTGTTCCAGACCGCTTATATCAGCCCTGGCCTGATCAGCGACGGGATTTTCCATACCGGCAGCGAGGGCGTATTCGGCTTTTCGGACCAGGCCGCCTTTGCCTCGGCAACCTTCCTCGGCCTGTTCCTTGGCGCCAGCCTGCTCAGCCCCATCGCCGACCGTTACGGCCGGCGGGCGATCTTCACCTTTGCGCTGGTCTGGTACACCGTCGCCACGGTGTTGATGGGCATCCAGACGTCCGCCCTGGGCATCATCTGCATGCGCTTCCTGGTGGGCATTGGCCTGGGCATCGAGCTGGTGACCATCGACGCCTACCTCTCGGAACTGGTGCCCAAGCGCATGCGCAGCTCGGCGTTTGCCTTTGCGTTCTTCATCCAGTTCCTGTCGGTACCGGCGGTGGCGTTGATGTCATGGTGGCTGGTGCCACAAGCACCGTTCGGCGTATCGGGCTGGCGTTGGGTGGTGTTGTCGAGCGCAGTGTTTGCACTGTTTATCTGGCAATTGCGCAAGCGCTTGCCGGAATCACCGCGTTGGCTTGCGCAAAAGGGGCGTTTCGAAGAGGCCGGTGTGATCATGGACAGCCTCGAAGCGCGCTGTCAGAAGGATCATGGCAAACCCTTGGATGAGCCCGAGCCAGAAACCGTCAGCGTGCAGGGCAGCGGCCGCTTTGCCGATATCTGGCAACCGCCGTACCGCCGCCGCGCGTTGATGCTGATCGTGTTCCATGTGTTCCAGGCCATCGGCTTCTTCGGCTTTGGCAATTGGTTGCCGGCGTTGCTGTCGGGCCAAGGCGTCAGCGTGACCCACAGTTTGCTCTACGCCTTCATCATCACCCTCGCCTACCCCCTGGGGCCGTTGCTGTTCGTGAAGGTGGCCAACCGTTTTGAAAACAAATGGCAGATCGTCGGCTCGGCCCTGGGCGCAGTGATCTTCGGCAGCCTGTTTGCCTTGCAAACCACGGCGGTGGGTTTGGTGATCTGTGGGGTGATGATCATCTTCTGCAACGCCTGGCTGAGCTTCAGTTATCACTCGTACCAGAGCGAACTGTTCCCCACCAACATCCGCGCACGGGCGGTGGGGTTCTGCTATTCGTTCAGCCGCTTATCCACCGTGTTCAGCAGCCTGTTGATCGGCTTTATCCTCGAACACCTGGGCACACCGGGGGTGCTGGCGTTTATCGCCAGCAGCATGTTGATCGTGATGATCACCATCAGTTGGTTCGGGCCGCGTACGCGTAACCTGGCGCTGGAAAACATCGCCCATTAACGGCAATGGCTGGCCGCCTGCGGGACATAGTTTGCCGCAACGGCCACGCTATCCCCAATAAAACCGGGCACCTGGCACCCGGCACGCTATTTGCTCCAGCTGTGGCACAGAACATTTCCACAGGTGACCGATCATGCTGGTTAACAACAACAACACCCAAGCCGTGTCGACCGTTCAACAGATCAAGCGGCCCGACATGGACCCCGCCAACGCCGCTGCCAGCGCGCTGTACAGCGGTGCCCTGCAAGCGGCGCAGCAAAGCGTGACCGTGCCGGCCGCACAGAAGGAATTGGACAAGGCGACCGACCGTATCGACGAAGCCTTTGCCAAGACCCGCGTGCAGTTGCAGACGAGCGCGTCGACCAGCGATGTACCGGCGACCAGCACCACCTCCGGTGCGCGCTCGGAATTCACCGACTACATGAGCAAATCCCCGGCCGAGCGCATCCGTGACCAACTGCTCAAGGAGCAGGGTTTGACCGAGGCAGACTTGCAGAACATGTCGAAGGAAAAACAGGATGCCTTTTCCAAGCAAGTGGCAGAGCGCTTGAAGCAGCAGCAAGAGCAGCAGGTCGCGGCAAAAACCGCTGACCCACAGGCCCAGACAGTGAAAGAAACCCTGGCTTCGATCTAACAAGCACCACGATCAACGGTAGGCGCCGGCTTGCCGGCGATGCAGGCGCCCCGGTGAATCAGAGAGACCGAGGTGATGCTATCGCCGGCAAGCCGGCGCCTGCAGGGATTGGGTTATTGCAGCTGCAACGTCGAATTGAACTGCCCGATCGCATCCACCACATGCCGTGACCCTTCCTGAATCTCCAGGATCACCTGACCTGCTTCATTCGCCAATTCCACTCCCACGCCTGTGCGACTCAAGCTCGATTGCATGCTCGACACTGCACTCAGCGACAGATCATGGTTCTTGCGCACCACATCGACGATTTCCACCGTCGCCTGGCTGGTCCGCGCCGCCAGGCTGCGCACTTCGTCTGCCACCACTGCAAAGCCACGCCCATGCTCACCGGCCCGTGCCGCTTCGATCGCGGCGTTGAGCGCCAGCATATTGGTCTGTTCGGCAATGCTGCGAATGGTCTGCACGATGGCGCCGATGATGTCCGATTGCTTGCTCACGGCGTCGATACTCACCGCCGCTTGGTTCAGATCATGGGAAATTTCTTCGATGATCTGCACGGTTTGCTGCACCACCTCCGACCCCTTGCGTGCGCAGGCGTCGTTTTGCACCGAAGTGGCATGGGCCGAATCGGCGGCGTTACGCAGGGTGGTGACCTGGTCGGTGATGTCGCTGGCGAACTTCACCACCTTGTACAGGCGCCCATTGGTGTCAAAGATCGGGTTGTAGGAGGCCTCCAGAAACAGGGTCTTGCCGTATTTGTTTTTACGCTCGAAGCGATGCGAGTGGTATTCGCCGCGGTTGAGCGACGCCCAGAACGCCTTGTAGGCCGGCGATTCCACTTCGTTGCGGTGGCAAAACATGCTGTGGTGCTGGCCGACGATTTCATCCAGGGAATACTGCACCGTCTTCAGGAAGTTTTCGTTGGCGTTAAGGATCTGGCCCTGCGGGGTGAACTCGATCACCGCCATGGAACGGCCGATGGCGTCGATCAAGCTCTGGTTTTCATGTTCGTGATGGACCCGCGCAGTGATATCCGACGCGACCTTGATCACGCTCTGCACCTGGTTGTCCTTGTCCAGCACCGGCATGTAGCTGGCTTCCAGCCACACTTCCTGGCCGTGCTTGTTCAGGCGCATGAAGGTGCCACTAAGGGCCTCGCCCCGCGCCAGGTCGCGCCACAGCTTGGCGTAGGCGTCGGTGTGGGTGTAGGCCTCGTCGCAAAAGAGGCGGTGATGTTCACCGCGGATCTCCTCGGCGCTGTAGCCCATGGTGTTGCAGAAGTTGTCGTTGGCGTCGAGGATCACACCACTGGCGTCGAACTCGATCATGGCCATGGAACGGCTGATGGCCGCCAGTTTGGCGTTGGATTCGGTGAGGGCGCAGGAGAAACGTTCGATTTGTTGCAGGTCGGATTTGTGGTGGCGGTTGAACATGGTCAGATCACCCTGGGTTCCCGGCGCCTGGAGGCGCATTCCATTCATTTGTTAGACAGTGCTGGCACACCTTCATGGGGAAATAACCATCCGAATCGCTTTATATGCCAAGCGTCATCAACGGTTCTGGGTGAGCATAGACAGAGCTTGGCGCTATGCAAGGCCACTAATCAGCCACCATTGCTAACAACGCGTTGGCAGCGGCCGAAGGGGGACGGGTCGGCGAGCCGACCAAGGCAAACTCACGGTGCAGCGGCACCGTCAGTGGCATGACACGCAAGCCCTTGCGCTGGGCCGGCAGGGCCATTTCCGGCACCAGCGTCACGCCGACACCTTCGCGTACCAGGCTGAAGGCGCTGTTCCATTCGCGCACTTCCACGCGGATATCGCGCAGCGTCAATCCCGCTGCGGCACCCAGGCTGCGCGCATTCGCGGTACAGCCACCGGTGGCAAGGACGAACGGCTGCTCAAGTAATTCCTCAAGCGCCACAGTCGCATCGGCCGGGCGTTGCGCCAGCGCATGGTCTGTCGCAAGCACGGCCATCCAGAAGTCCCGGCCCAGCACCGTGGCATTGCGCTCGGGCTTGGGGTTAAGCACTACGCCCAGGTCGATCAGGTCCGCGTCGAGCAGGGTGAGCACTTCGTTGTCGGTGACGTCCAGAGTAGTGACCTCAATACCCGGATAGAGCTGAGCAAAACGCAACAACAGCGGCGTCAGAAACGTCGCCAGCACCATGGGGAAACTGGCGATGCGAATCGTCCCGCGCAGCATCGGGCGGGCTTCGTCCACGGTGCTACGAATCGTCTGCAAGGCCGCGAGCATCACCCGCGCCTGCGCGATCACACTCAACCCCAAGGCGGTGGGCAAAGTCTTGCGCGGTTCACGGGTAAACAGCTGTGCGCCCAGCGTCGCCTCCATGCCGGCCATGGCCTGGCTGGCGGCGGATTGGGTCATGCCCACGCGCTCGGCGGCGGCGGTGATGCTGCCGTGATCGGCCACGGCTACCAGCAGGCGCCAGTGCATCAGGTTCATCATGGCAGTAGCTGTCCTTATGGCGGGGGTCTGAACGTTTAATTTTACGCACGGTGCCATGCCCGCGAGACTGGCGCAAATTCAACGGAGCTGCCCCAGATGAAACTGTATTTCTTCCCCCATGCCTGTTCCCTCGCCCCGCATATCGTGCTGCGCGAATTGGCGATTCCCTTCGACCTGGTGCTGGTGGATAACCAGGCCAAGACCACCGCCGAGGGCGAAGACTTCCTGCAGATCAACCCCAAAGGCTATGTTGCGGCGCTGAAACTGGACAACGGCCAGGTGCTGACTGAAGCGAGCGCGATCCTGCAGTACCTGGCCGACCTGAAACCCACAGCGAATCTCGCGCCGGCCAATGGCAGCTGGGAGCGCGTGCGTTTGCAGGAATGGCTGAATTTTATCGCCACCGAAGTGCACGGTGGGTTGGCAGTGTTCTTCAACGGCGTGATTCAGGGCGAGGTGCGGGCCATGTTCCAGGCCACGCTGTTCAAGCGATTTGCCGTGCTGGTGCAGACGCTGGAGCGCCAGGATTATTTGCTGGGGGCGCAGTACTCAGTGGCGGATGCGTACCTGTTCGTGGTGCTACGCTGGGCGGCCCTCCACGCGATTGATCTGCGCGAATGGCCGGCGCTGGCGGCGTTTGAGCAGCGGGTGGGTCAGCGACCAGCCGTGATTGCCGCGCTGGCCGCCGAGTCCCCCAAAAGCTGAGTTCGTTCAAAAACGGGTCTCAGTGCCCGAACAGACCTGTCTCGGTTTTCTTGGCTTTCTTGTCGGCGCGTTTTTCGTCGGCGGTCTTTGCCGGTTTCTTTTTCGCGGCTTTCTTTGAATCCATACCTTTGGCCATGATGCATGCTCCACTGAAAGGGGATGTAGCACTGGGTATACCACCTATTGCCCGGCAGAAGGCGCTTATAATCCTCGGCCCTTGATAACGTCGCCTGAACACCATGCCCAACTTGCATATCGAACCGCTGGCAGAGCCCCTGTGGCCGCTGCTGAACAAGTTTTACCGCAGCCACAATTCGTCGATGAAGGCGCTCAAGGGCGGGCGTCTATGGGTGGCGCGTGAAAGCGAGATTGTCGCCGGGCTGTGCCTGACGCCGGTGGTCGGTGGGCAGTGGTTGACCGGGGTGTTTGTCGACCCCGCGTATCGTGGCCAGGGCTTGGCGAAGCGTGTGATTGATGCAGCCGTGGCCGAGGTGGAAGGCACCGTGTGGTTGCTATGTCATCCGGACCTGGAAGGCTTGTACCAACGCATGGGTTTCACCCAGAACACTGTGCTCCCGCAATCCCTCAGCGAACGCTGGGTACGCTACAAGCGCAACAAGCCGATGATCGCGATGGGCTTGGATCGTTTGGTGAGGTCGACTGCAAATAACCTGGCTTGAAACGCATTCCAACCGTGGAAGCGGGCTTGCTCGCGAAATGTGCTGGGTGAGTCAACATTATCGGCGACTGACACCCCGCATTCGCGAGCAAGCCCGCCCCACAGTTCGGCCTCATTGGGCCTGAACGCTACTCGTCGGCGGTGGGGTCCATGTCCGGAAACATCACTTCGATAAAGCCGAACTTCGTGAAGTCGGTAATCCGCGACGGATACAACCGCCCGATCAGGTGATCGCACTCGTGCTGCACCACCCGCGCATGAAAACCCTCGGCGATGCGCACAATCGGCTCGCCCTTGGGATCGAACCCCTCATAGCGAATCTGCTGGTAACGATCCACCGCACCCCGCAAACCGGGCACAGACAGGCAACCTTCATACCCCTCTTCCAGCACTGGGCTCAGTGGCGTGATCAGCGGGTTGATCAGGATCGTCTGTGGCACCGGCGGTGCGTCCGGGTAGCGTTCGCTGGACTCGAAACCGAAGATCACCAATTGCAGGTCGACACCGATCTGCGGTGCGGCCAGGCCGACGCCCCCCACGTGCTCCATGGTCTGGAACATGTCATCGATCAATTGCCACAGCTCGGGGCTGTCGAACATTTCCGGCGGAACCGGGGGCGCGATACGCAGCAGGCGTTCGTCGCCCATTTTCAGGATTTCACGGATCATCGGTCAGACTTCATCGGCAGTGGGCTTGGAGTGGTCCCGGCCGAGGCCTGAGACGTGCTGTTTTTCACCGGTGTGGACGGGCTCGTCGAACTCTTTTTCACCCGGATCCTTGCCCTCGGCGGACATGTGCTCGATCACCGCATTCATCTCCGCGCCCAGCAACAGCACGGCGGCGGAAATGTAGAAGTACAGGAGCAACACGATGATTGCGCCGATACTGCCATACATGGCGTTGTAGTCGGCAAAGGTTTTGACGTAGTAGCCAAACCCCAGTGACGCGACGATCCACACCACCACCGCCAGCACCGAGCCGGGCGTGATGAAGCGGAATTTCTGTTCGACGTCAGGCATCACGTAGTACATGAGGGCCACGGCGAACATCAGCAAAATCACGATCAACGGCCAGCGCAGGATGGTCCATAACGTGACCACGAACTCCTGCATGCCGATCTGTCCGGCCAGCCACTCCATCACCTGCGGGCCCAGCACCATCAACGCGGCGGCGGCCAACAGCATGCCGGCGATGCCGACGGTGTAGAAAATCGACAGCGGGAAGCGCTTCCAGATCGGGCGGCCTTCAACCACGTCATAGGCGGCGTTCATCGCGCTCATCATCAGGCGCACGCCGGCCGAGGCCGTCCACAGTGCGATCACGATACCCACCGAGAGCAGGCCACCCTTGGATTGCTGCAACTGGTCGATCACCGGGTTGACCTGCTCCAGCGCCTGGGGCGGCAACACCAGTTCCGACTGCAGGCGCAGCCAGGTAAAGAAGTCCGGCAAATGCAGGAAACCGATCAGGGCAATCAGGAACAGCAGGAAGGGAAACAGCGAGAACAGCATCTGGTAGGCCAGTGCCGAGGCGTAAGTGGGCATTTCGTCGTCGACGAATTCCTTGACGGTACGCAACAGCACTTTGTGCAGCTTGAGACCATAGAGAACCGGGAAAATCATAGCGTCTCCTTTCGCCGCAAAAAAGTTGAGTTCGTGGGCGACTCAGGGGCCGTTTTCTACATCAAGGTAGACTATTTGGCGACCTTGAAACAATTTCGAAATCTTAACTGCATCAGGTGACACAAAAACGGCCATCCGTGGATGGCCGCGTGGCTGCGCATTCGCAGTCAGCCGGGTCAGGCTTTGTCGATGGTTTTCTTCACCGCATCTTTGGCCTTACCGACAGCTTGCTGAGCTTCGCCTTTCTTTTCCTGAACCTTGCCTTCGGTCTGCAGCTTGGTGTTATCCGTGGCTTTACCCACACCTTGCTTGATGTTGCCGACGGCTTCATTCGCCAAACCTTTTGCCTTATCCGCTGTGCTGCCCATGGTATTTCTCCTGAGAACAATCAAGGGTTTTGGTCATTACCTAAAGATTGACCCAAGGCCGTTTGGGAGAGTTTCAATTATTTTTGCCCACGCATTTCATCGCCGGCCGCAGGTTTGGCTTTATGTTTTGCCGCCAACCCATGAGAATGCCCGGCACATTCAGGCTGAAACGCTGAATAACAGATCCCGTAGGAAGGTTATGAAACTCAATAAAGCACAGGCCATCGCCCGCAGAAACACCGAATTGGGCGGTGCCGTACTCGGCGTCAACAACTGCCACTTCACCGACCTGGACCGCAAACGCAACATCTGGTGGTTTGACCTCCCGGTGGGCCGTATTGCCGTGGGCCAGTACGAGTGGATCCACCTGTTGATGCACAATGCCGAGACCGACCAGTTGCTGCACCTGAAGGTGCCGACGGCGTTTTTGCGTGAGCACATCGAAGGGTTGGTGGTGCGTAATGCGGGCAAGCGCAAGCCGGAGATCACCCTGGAGCTGAGCGCAGACAAGGATTCGTTCTTGAAAGATGTGCGTCCGGCTGGCGCTGGCGTGGGCTTCGCCCAGTTCGCCCTGTAGAAAACGAATAAAAAATGTGGGAGGGGACTTGCTCCCGATGGCGGTGTGTCAGCTACAGATTGCTGACTGATAAACCGCTATCGGGGGCAAGCCCCCTCCCACATTGGTATAGCGTTACTTTTTAAGACCGAGCTTCTTCAACTCTTCGTCGCGCAACTCACGCCGCAGGATCTTGCCCACGTTGGTGGTCGGCAACGCATCGCGGAACTCCACGGCCTTGGGCACCTTGTAGGCGGTGACGTTGGCGCGCATGTGCTCCATCACCTGCTCTTTGGTCAGGGTTGCACCCGGCTTGACCACGATGAACAGCTTGATGTGCTCCCCGGACTTTTCGTCCGGCACACCGATAGCCGCGCACTGCAGCACACCCGGCAGGCCTGCCAGCACATCTTCCAACTCGTTGGGGTACACGTTGAAGCCCGAGACCAGGATCATGTCCTTCTTGCGGTCGACGATGCGCATGTAGCCGTCAGGCTGGATGATCGCGATGTCACCGGTCTTGAGCCAGCCTTCGCTGTCGAGCATCTCGTCGGTGGCGTCCTGGCGCTGCCAGTAGCCCTTCATCACTTGCGGGCCTTTGACGCACAGCTCGCCGGTTTCACCCAGGGCGAGTTCAGTACCGTCGTCGGCAATCACTTTGCACACAGTGGACGGCACCGGAATGCCGATGGTGCCGATCTGGATGTGCTGGATCGGGTTCACGGTGGCCACCGGGCTGGTTTCGGTCATGCCATAGCCTTCGCAGATGCCACACCCGGTCACGGCCTTCCAGCGCTCGGCCGCTGCCAGTTGCAGGGCCATGCCACCGGACAGGGTGACTTTCAGCGCGGAGAAGTCCAGCTTGCGGAACGCCTCGTTGTTGCACAGCGCCACGAACAGGGTGTTCAGGCCGACAAAGCCGCTGAACTTCCACTTCGACAGTTCCTTGACCATCGCCGGCAGGTCGCGCGGGTTGCTGATCAGGATGTTGTGGTTGCCGATCAGCATCATCGCCATGCAATGAAAGGTGAACGCATAGATGTGGTACAGCGGCAGCGGGGTGATCAGGATCTCGCAGCCTTCATTGAGGTTGGAACCCATCAGCGCCTTGCATTGCAGCATGTTGGCGACCAGATTGCGGTGGGTGAGCATCGCACCCTTGGCCACGCCGGTGGTGCCGCCGGTGTATTGCAGCACGGCCACATCACTGCTGGTCGGGCTGGCGTCGCTGACCGGTTGGCCGTGCCCCTTGGCGAGCACGTCATTGAACTTGATCGCGTTGGGCAAGTGATAGGCCGGGACCATTTTCTTCACGTACTTGATGACGCTGTTGATCAGCAGACGCTTGAGCGGCGGCAACAGGTCGGCGACTTCGGTGACGATCACGTGCTTGACGGCGGTCTTGGGCACGACCTTTTCCGCCAGGTGCGCCATGTTGGCCAGGCATACCAGGGCCTTGGCGCCGGAGTCGTTGAATTGGTGCTCCATTTCCCGCGCGGTGTACAGCGGGTTGGTATTGACCACGATCAGGCCGGCGCGGATGGCGCCGAACACGGCGACCGGGTATTGGAGGACGTTGGGCAGTTGCACGGCGATTCGATCGCCGGGCTTCAAGTCGGTGTGCTGTTGCAGGTACGCGGCGAAGGCGCCGGACAATTCGTACAACTCACCGTAGGTGATTGTCTTGCCCAGGTTGCTGAAAGCCGGTTTGTTGGCGAAGCGCTGGCAGGACTGCTTCAGTACCGCCTGAATATTCGGATACTCGTCTGGATTGATTTCTGCAGCAATCCCGGCGGGGTACTTATCCTTCCAAAAGTCTTCGTTCATGGAAGCCCACTCCTCAGCGACGTCAGCGACGCGAATTCATCATCGCATTTGATGCGATTATTATTGGTGTATGTTTTTTGGTGAATCTGGCGCTTTCAAGCAGGCCGAGACGTCACAAAGCGCGCCGAGAGTAGCAGCTTTGCCTGGGGCCGCCTAGAGCCAAAAGGGTGCCCTACGGTCATAAACACGACTGTCCTACAATAATTGGTCACACTTTTAGCGAAGCTAAAATCTCCGAGTAAAAGGCTCTGGAATAGGGTTTTCAGCCCAATTAAAAACAAAGTGGGAGGGGGTTTGGCCCCGATGGCGGCATTTCAGTCACTGAATATATCGACTGATCTACCGCTATCGAGGGCAAGCCCCCTCCCACCGTTTGATTGCATTTCAATTCATGGTCAGGCGATGTCGCGCAGCTCCCTGCGCAAAATCTTGCCTACCGGTGTCATCGGCAACGAGTCACGCAACACAATATGCTTGGGCACCTTGTACCCCGTGAAGTTGGTCTTGCAGTAGGCCTTCAACTCCTCAAGGCTCACCCCCTCGGCACGCGCGACCACAAACAGCTTCACCGCCTCCCCCGTGCGCTCGTCCGGCACGCCGATCACCGCGCAGTTGGCCACGGCAGGATGCGCCATCACCACATCTTCGATCTCGTTGGGGTACACGTTGAAGCCCGACACGATGATCAGGTCTTTCTTGCGGTCAACGATGCTTACAAAACCCTCCTCATCGATGACGGCGATATCACCGGTCTTGAGCCAGCCTTCCGCGTCCAGCGCTTCGGCAGTGGCCTCGGGTTGCTGCCAGTAGCCTTTCATCACCTGCGGGCCCTTGATACACAACTCGCCGCGTTCGCCCAATGGCAACTCGACGCCATGATCATCGATCACCTTCATGGCCGTGGCCGGCACGGGGATGCCCACAGTGCCCAGGCGGGATTTGTTGCCGTAGGGGTTGGTGCTGGCCACCGGTGACGTTTCCGTCAGGCCATAACCCTCGCCGATGGCACAACCGGTGATCTGCTGCCAGCGCTCGGCGGTCGCCTTGATCAACGCGGTGCCGCCGGAGTTGGTGAGCTTGAGGTGGGAGAAATCCAGGGATTTGAAGTCCGGATGGTCCATCAACGCCACGAACAGCGTGTTAAGCCCCAGCAGCCCGGTGAAGCGCCACTTTTTCAGCTCCTTGATAAAGCCGCCGATGTCCCTCGGGTTGGTGATCAGCACGTTGTGGTTGCCCGAGACCATCATGCACATGCAATTCGCCGTGAAGGCATAGATATGGTAAAGCGGCAGCGGCGCGATCATCACCTCCTGCCCTTCCTTGATCAGCGGGTGACCGTCATCTCCGGTCTGGGACATGCAGGCGCGCACCTGTTGCATGTTCGCCACCAGGTTGCCGTGGGTGAGCATCGCGCCCTTGGCCAGGCCGGTGGTGCCGCCGGTGTATTGCAGCACGGCGATATCGTCCAGGGTCACCGGATGGCGCGTCACGCCCAGGCCCGCGCCCATGTGCAGGGCGCGCTTGAACGCCACTGCACGCGGCAGGCTGTAGGCCGGAACCATCTTCTTGACCTTGTCGACCAGGGTGTTGACCAGCCAGCCCTTGGCGGTGGGCATGAAGTCGCCCATCCTGGCTTCGATCAAGTAGTCGATCTCGGTATCGCTGCACACCTCCTGCACGCGCGAGCCGAACAGGTTGAGGTAGACCAGCGCACGCACGCCGGCGTCCTTGAACTGGTGACGCATCTCGCGCGGGGTGTACAGCGGGTTGGTGTTGACCACAATCAGCCCGGCGCGCAA
Source organism: Pseudomonas sp. H3_E07 (assembly GCF_054668895.1). Lineage (NCBI taxonomy): Bacteria > Pseudomonadati > Pseudomonadota > Gammaproteobacteria > Pseudomonadales > Pseudomonadaceae > Pseudomonas > Pseudomonas sp. H3_E07. Next base: position 4,087,662 of record NZ_CP162795.1, on the reverse strand, counting down.
AGCGCCGAATACGGCAATCGGGTAATGCAGTACGTTGGGCATCTGCACCGCAATGCGATCGCCCGGCTTGAGGTCGGTGTGCTGCTGCAGGTAACCGGCGAACGCTGCACTCTGGCGCTCAAGCTCGGCGTAAGTCAGGGTGATGCCCATGTTGCTGAATGCCGGACGGTCGGCAAAAGCCTTGCAGGAACGCTCGAAGACCTCGATCACCGACTTGTAGGCCGACAGGTCGATGTCATTGGGAACGCCCGCTGCGCGTTTGTCATTCCAGAAATCAGGTTGCATTATTCTTGTCCTCTTACCTGAGTGTGTCCGGCCGCTTTCCTACAGCTATAAAAAGCGGAGCTTTGGGGACGTTAGCAGTTATGGCTAAACAGGCAAATACGCCAAACCGTGTCATTGATTGTATGAATCTTGCCTCTGATGTGCAGGCAGATACGCCGCCCGTCAATAGATGAGCTATACACTGCAACGACCCTGAGCAAAGGAAGCGCCATGAACCACAGCACCTTCTGGCTGACCGCGAATGACCGCAGCCGTCTGTACGTCAATCATTGGATGCCCGAGGGCCCAGCCAAGGCCGTGGTGATGCTGTCCCACGGCATGGCCGAACACAGTGGGCGCTACGCACGCCTGGCCGAGGCCCTGTGCGGTGCCGGCTACGGCCTATATGCGCTGGACCAGCGCGGCCATGGTCGTACCGCCGATGAAGGCACCTTGGGCCTGTACGCCGAGACGGACGGCTGGAACAAGGTGGTGGGCGACCTGGCCAGCCTCAACCAGCATATCGGCCAGCAACAGCCGGGGTTGCCGATCATTCTGCTGGGCCACAGCATGGGCAGCTATATCGCCCAGGCCTACCTGCTGCACCACAGCGCCAGTCTGAATGGGGCGATTCTCAGCGGTTCGAATTTCCAGCCGGTGGCGCTGTACCGCGCCGCTAGGGTAATTGCGCGGCTCGAGCGCTTGCGCCAGGGGCTGCGCGGGCGCAGTGCGCTGATCGAATTCCTGTCGTTTGGATCATTCAACAAAGCCTTCAAACCCAATCGCACCGCGTTCGACTGGCTCAGCCGTGATCCGAGTGAGGTGGACAAGTACATCAACGACCCACTGTGCGGGTTCCGCTGCACCAATCAACTATGGATCGACCTGCTCGGCGGCTTGCAGCAAATCAGCAAAGCGTCCAATCTCGCGCAGATCGATCCGGGCCTGCCGATCCTGGTGATGGGCGGCGAATGTGATCCGGTGAGTGAGGGTAAGCGTCTCAACAGTCTGGCCAACGCCTTGCGCGAAGCCGGTTGCCAGCACCTGCAACTGACTATTTACCCACAAGCGCGTCATGAAGTGTTCAACGAAACCAATCGCGACACTGTCACGGCAGATGTACTGGCGTGGATCGACCAGGCGCTGACACTGCGCAGGCCGACTCGCTGCGAATAATTTATCGTTTAGAATCAATATTTTAAATTACCGATTAGCCACAGGATGCACCTTTAGATGACCCAGGTAACCAACACCCCGTACGAAGCCCTCGAAGTCGGCCAGACCGCCAGCTACAGCAAATTGGTGGAAGAGCGCGATATCCAGCTGTTCGCCGCGATGTCCGGTGACCACAACCCGGTGCACCTGGATGCCGAGTACGCCAAGGCGACCATGTTCAAGGAGCGTATCGCCCATGGCATGTTCAGCGGCGCCCTGATCAGCGCGGCCGTTGCCTGCGAGTTGCCTGGACCGGGCACCATCTACATCGGCCAGCAGATGAGCTTCCAGAAGCCGGTGAAAATTGGCGACACCCTGACCGTGCGCCTGGAAATTCTCGAAAAGCTGCCGAAATTCCGTGTGCGTATCGCCACCCGCGTGTTCAACCAGCGTGATGAGTTGGTGGTGGACGGCGAGGCGGAGATCCTTGCACCGCGTAAGCAGCAGGTCGTGACCTTGACCGAGTTGCCACCGATCAGCATCGGCTGATCGTCGCGCATAAAAAAGCCCCGCATCTGCGGGGCTTTTTCTATTCAGCGACGCCTCAAGACTGAGCGCGAGCCTGGTTACGCAGGGCTTTCACCTGGTCGTGGTTGCGTTGTACGCCGTGGTACTGACGCTCAACCAAGTCACGAATGCCCAGCAGGTTGTGCTTGTTGATCTTCTCGATCGCTTCTTTGTAAGCCTTCAGGGCGTGATCTTCACCGCGCTCGGCTTCGTTCAGCACAGCCTCTTCATCCTTGCCGGTGAGCATCGACTTGACGTCGACCCAACCGCGGTGCAGTGCGCCGGCAACGCTGCCGGAATCTTCCGGATCGCCACCCAGGGCACGTACGGCGGTTTTCAGTTCAGCGGCGGCAGTGGCGCAGTCGGCGGAACGCTTGGCAAACAAGGCTTTGAGTTCTGGGTGCTTGATGTCTTCAGCGCACTCCTTGAAACCCTTTTGGCCGTCGATGCTGGTCTCGATCAGGTCGTTCAGTACGGAGATCGATTCTTTATTGATGTCAGTCATTTTTCAATTCCTTGTACGGGTTAGAAGGTTGTCTTAATGGTTGCAGCGCCCGTGCCAGGTTTTCAAAAATATGATTATCCTTATATTTCAATTAGTTACGATAAATTGAACCATCTGTATCTACGCTATTTGCATGATCTGTCATTTGGCCTTCATGCAGAATGCCTGTATTTTCCAAGGTCTCGATACACACACCTGAGCCTCCATGAATCCCGAAAAACTCGAATTGCTGATCACCCGCGAAATGCCCTTCGGCAAATACAAGGGGCGGATCATCGCCGACCTGCCTGGCCCCTACCTGAACTGGTTTGCCCGCGAAGGTTTCCCCCATGGCGAACTGGGCGGGTTGCTGGCGTTGATGCAGGAAATCGACAGCAACGGGTTGTCTGAATTACTTGAACCGCTACGCGCCAAACACGGCAAACCCGCCCCTCGTCATTAAAGAGCCCAGCCTATGCCACGGAATGCAGACAACGAGCGTCACTGGCACACCATCGCCCAGCGCTATGCGCTGGAACCCGGCCCGATCAACCTGGAGAACGGTTACTTCGGCCGCATGAGCCAAGCGGTTCAGACGCAATACCTGGAACACGTTGCGTTTATCAACCGCAGCAACTCGCTGCATGTACGCCAGCAATTCGAGCGAGTCGAAAACGACGCGATCCGCCGCCAACTGGCCGGGCTGATCGACGCCGACCCGGCAGCGGTGGCCTTCACCCGCAACGCCACCGAAGCCCTGCAATCCCTGATCCGCAACTACAACCGCCTGCAACCGGGCGATCAGGTACTGATCAGTGACCTGGAATACGACACGGTGAAAGGCGCCATGCGCTGGCTGGCGGGCTATCGCGGCGTGGAAGTCATCGAACTGTCCCACACGCACCCGGCGAGTTTCGACAGCCTGGTGCAGACGTATCGCGATGCGTTCATGCAGTACCCGCGCTTGAAGCTGATGGCGCTGACCCACGTGACCCACCGCACCGGCCTGATCATGCCCGTGGCAGCGATTGCCCAGGCTGCGCGCAAGCAGGGTATCGATGTAATCCTCGACGGCGCCCATGCCCTGGGCCAGATCGAATTCAACCTCGCCGAGTTGGGTATCCAGTTTGCTGGCTTCAACCTGCACAAGTGGATCGGTGCCCCACTGACCCTGGGCTTTTTGTACATCGCCCCGGAACGCCTGGCAGACATTGATCCGGACATGGGCGAATGTCACTACCCCGCCACCGACGTTCGCGCACGTACGCCGTACAGCACGCCGAACTTTCCGGCCCTGATGACCTTGCCGCTGGTGCTGGAAGAACACCAGCAATTGGGTGGCGCGGCGGCCAAGGGCGCACGGGTGAACTACTTGCGGGACGTGTGGGTAAGCCAAGTGCGGAGATTGCCGGGGATCGAGGTGCTGACGCCAGATGATCCACGGCTGTATGGCGGGATTACAGCATTCAAGTTCATTGGCCGGGATCAGCAGGTGATGACGGATCGTTTGCTCAAGGACTACAACCTGTTCACCACCACCCGTGAGGGAGCGTCATTTGGCACCTGTATTCGGGTGACACCGGGGTTGGTGACTTCGGCAACCGAGATGGCCGTGCTGGTCAAAGCCATCACCGAGTTGAGCGCCGCATAGGCACTTTTCTACAGGCAAAAAAAAGCGGTACACCGACCAAGTGCACCGCAAAAATGCCGTTAAGCACAGCAACAACGATTCAGTAAAAGCAGATCAATCCAGCAGCGCCAGCGCCTCGGCGGTGACTTCCTGGATGCGGGCCCAGTCGCCGTTCTTGACCCATTCAGGGTCCAGCATCCAGCTACCGCCCACGCACATCACGTTTTTCAACGCCATGTAGTGTTTGATGTTGGCCGGGCCGACGCCGCCGGTCGGGCAGAATTTCACTTCGCCGAACGGGCCGCCCAGAGCCTTGATCGCAGCTACACCGCCGCTGACTTCGGCCGGGAACAGTTTGAAGCGGCGATAGCCCAGGCCATAACCTTCCATGATGCCCGAGGCATTGCTGATGCCCGGCAGCAGCGGGATCGGGCTGTGTACCGAGGCTTCCAGCAGGTCACGGGTGATGCCTGGAGTGACGATGAATTGCGAACCCGCCACTTCGGCGGCTTCGAGCATGTGACGATCGAGCACGGTGCCAGCACCGGTGCACAGTTCAGGGCGTTGTTCACGCAGTACCTGAATGGCCTTGAGGCCGAACTCGGAACGCAGGGTCACTTCCAATGCGGTCAAACCACCGGCTGCCAGGGCATCGGCCAGCGGCAGGATGTCCTGCTCGCGGGCGATGGTGATCACCGGCAGGATCCGCGCCTTGGCGCAGAGGCTGTCGATCAGGGCAACTTTATCCGCCATGGACACGGTCGGTTGAGGGCTTTTCATAGCGGCTGATCCTTGGCTCATGGGCACCAGTAAATCTCTAATGTAGGTTGCAGAAACGCGCGAATCGGCATGGCAGAGACGTCGTCACTGGCCAGCGCGGCGCTCAAGGTGGTCAATTTCGAACTGCCGGAGATCGACAGCACGGTGTAATTAGCCGTCGCCAGCAACGCGCGACTCATGGTCAGGCGCTGATGCGGCACGGTCGGCGCCAGCATCGGCCAGCAACGGCGGGTACCGTCGGCCTTCAGCGCTTCGGCGAGGTTCGGGCTGTTTGGAAACAGCGACGCGGTGTGACCGTCGTCACCCATGCCCAGCACCAGCACATCGATGGCTGGCAACTCGCCCAGCAGGCGATCGGCCTGCTCGGCAGCTTCTTCAAGATTGGCCGCGGCGCTATAGAGGCTCAAGAACTTGGCCTTGGCCGCCGGGCCTTGCAGCAAATGCTGCTTGAGCAAGCCAGCATTGCTGTCGGCGTGCTCCACCGGCACCCAGCGTTCGTCGGCCAGGGTGATGGTGACCTTGGACCAGTCCAACCCCTGCTTGGCCAGATGCTGGAAGAACGCCACGGGGCTGCGGCCACCGGACACCACCAGGGTCGCCTCGCCGCGGGCACTGACGGCCGTGCGCAGTTGCTCGGCCACATCATTGGCCAAACCTTCCGCCAACAGTGCCGGTGTGCGGTACTCGTGGGGCGTTACGCCCTGCGGCAGTTTCAATTCAGATATCGCCATACCAAGACCTCCCATCCCGCGTGATCAGTGCAATCGAGCTCATCGGCCCCCAGGACCCCGCCGCGTACGGCTTGGGCGCATCACCGGACTTCTTCCACCCGGCGATCAACTGGTCACACCACTTCCACGCGGCTTCGATTTCATCTTTGCGAACAAACAGGTTCTGATTGCCGCGCATCACTTCCAGCAACAACCGCTCGTAGGCATCCGGAATACGGGCGCTGCGGTAGGTGTCGGAAAAATTCAGTTGCAGCGGGCCGCTGCGCAGTTGCATGCCCTTGTCCAGGCCCTGCTCCTTGGTCATCACGCGCAAGGAAATACCTTCGTCCGGTTGCAGGCGGATGATCAGCTTGTTGCTGATCTGCAGGCGCTGCTCCGGGGCGAAGATGTAGTGGGACGGTTCCTTGAAGTGGATGACGATCTGCGACAGCTTTTGCGGCATGCGCTTGCCGGTACGCAGGTAAAACGGCACTCCGGCCCAACGCCAGTTGCGAATATCGGCACGCAGGGCGACGAACGTCTCGGTGTCGCTCTGGGTGTTGGAATTCTCTTCTTCCAGGTAACCCGGCACCGGCTTGCCGGCGCTGTAGCCAGCGATGTACTGGCCGCGGACGACTTGGGTGGTCAGGCCATCCGGGCTGATCGGCGCCAAGGCCTTGAGCACCTTGACCTTCTCGTCGCGGATGCTGTCGGCGGACAAGTCGGCCGGCGGGTCCATGGCAATCAGGCAAAGCAGCTGCAGCAGGTGGTTCTGGATCATGTCCCGCAGCTGGCCTGCCTTGTCGAAATAGCCCCAACGGCCTTCGATACCGACCTGCTCGGCCACGGTGATTTCCACGTGGGAGATGTAGTTCTGGTTCCACTGGGTTTCGAACAGGCTGTTGGCGAAACGCAGGGCGATCAGGTTTTGTACCGTCTCTTTGCCCAGGTAGTGGTCGATGCGGTAGGTGCGGTTTTCCGGGAAAAACTGCGCCACGGCGTCGTTGACCTTGCGCGAGGACTCCAGGTCCGAACCGATGGGCTTTTCCAGGACCACGCGGGTGTTTTCCGCGAGGCCGACCTTGGACAGGTTCTCGCAGATCGCGCCATACACCGCCGCCGGGGTGGCGAAGTAAGCGATCAAGCGTTGTTCGGTGCCAGCGATGTCCGCCAGGGCCACGTAGTCATCGGCTTTCATGAAGTCGACGTGAACATAGGTCAGGCGCGCCAGGAACCGCTGGGCGACGGTTTCATCCAGCTCCTTGCCGACGTATTTACGCAGTTCTTGTTCAATGTGCGCCAGGTGCTGTTGCTCGGAACCGGCTTCACGGGCCAAGGCCAGGATGCGCGTGTCGTCGTGCAGGAGCGTGGCGCCATCGAGTTGATAGAGGGCAGGAAATAACTTGCGCAGCGCCAGATCACCCAAGGCGCCAAACAGGGCAAAGGTGCAGGGTTCTACGGTTATCGAAGGCATGATGTTTGTTCTTTTATCAAGTTAAGCTACAAATACCTTTTTTCAAGGCATCACTCAAGGAAAAATGTAGTAATAACCACAACATTTTCCCGAAATACGCATTCCGAGTGGTGGTGTTCAGCTACCCTCAGTAGGATAGGCCACCGCAAAAGGCCACTCGTCGATTGGTTGCCACCCTTTATTTGCATCGTCGCCCGAAGGAAAGACTGAATGGACCGCGTGCGAAATCTTCTGGAACAGATCCGGAACCGCCTCGAAGAATTGAACAAGGCTGAGAAAAAAGTTGCCGAGGTCATCCTGCTCAACCCGCAGCAGGCGACCCGCTTCTCCATCGCAGCCCTCGCCCAAGCCGCTTCGGTCAGTGAACCGACGGTCAACCGTTTCTGCCGTTCGTTCGGCGTCAGCGGTTACCCTGAACTTAAATTGCAGTTGGCGCAAAGCCTGGCCAGTGGCGCCGCGTACGTCAGCCGCGCCGTGGAGGCAGATGATAACCCCGAGGCCTACACCCAGAAGATCTTTGGCAGCGCCATCGCCTCGCTGGACGCCGCCTGCCAGGCCCTGGACCCTGCCCTGATCAGCAAGGCCGTGGATCTGTTGATCCAGGCGCGACAGATCCACTTCTTCGGCCTGGGTGCTTCGGCACCGGTGGCCATGGATGCGCTGCACAAGTTTTTCCGCTTCAACCTGGCAGTGACCGCCCACGCCGACGTGCTGATGCAACGCATGATCGCCTCGGTGGCCCACACGGGCGAGCTTTTCGTGATTATTTCCTACACCGGGCGCACCCGCGAACTGGTGGAAGTGGCGCGTATCGCCCGGGAAAACGGTGCATCGGTGCTGGGCGTAACCGCCGAGAACTCGCCGCTGGCCAAGGCCAGTACCGTCAGCCTGAATATCCCGCTGCCCGAAGACACCGACATCTATATGCCGATGACCTCACGGATCATTCAGTTGACGGTGCTGGATGTGCTGGCGACTGGCATGACCTTGCGCCGTGGCGTGGATTTCCAGCCGCATCTGCGCAAGATCAAAGAGAGTTTGAATGACAGCCGGTATCCGGTGGGGGATGAGTTCAACTGAGTCAGCATTTATGTTGGCTTTATTGGCCTCATCGGGGGCAAGCCCCCTCCCACATTTGATCTTCAGTGCTAATAGATTGTAGGCACCACACAGCACCCATGTGGGAGGGGGCTTGCCCCCGATGAGGCCCGCAGTCACACCGCTAAACCCCTGCCCTGGCCTGCAAACTCAGATGCGCCCTCTCCCCCGGCGCCAAACTCGCCCCGGCCATCGCCGACTCCACGCACACAAACCCCGACGCTTCGTTGAAGCTCACCCCCAACAGCGGCCGGCTGCCGGGATGCCATACGACGGTGTCGGCGCTGTCGCCGGTGTCGATGCACAGTTCGCGCTGCCAGGCGTGGTCCTTGAGCTGCAATTCGCCCTCGTGCTGGAACACCCGCTGGCACCCGCCCTCCACCCGCAGTTCGCCTTCCTGCTGGCAAACCTGGCGATTGAGCTGGTCGTAACCTTGCGCACCGTCGAGCCCAGACAGCGCTATCTCATCGACGTGACCAATACGCCAGTAAGCATGCAAAGCGTGGCTCAATTGGCACGGCAGCTCGTCTTGATGCTCGGTGCTCAGGCGCAGTTCCAGGGATTCGCCCAAATGCGCGTGCAGGTCGACCTGCCAGTCGCACAGCTGTAATTGCCAGTGCAGATGTACGCCATCGTCGTCGGTACTGCTGTCGAGCAGCTTCCAGTCGATCAGCCGCGCCCACCCATGGGAAGGCCAGGCATTTTCGCTCGGATGGCGGCCATACCATGGCCAGCACACCGGCACGCCACCTCGGATGGCGCCGACTTGCGGCCATTTGGCTGCGCACCACAGCCAGGGTTTCTGGCCACGGGGCTGGAAGTGCAACAGCTGCGCGCCCTGACGACTGAACACCGCCTGGCACAGCGGATGGTCGATCACCAACACATCACGCATCTGGAAGCGCTCCCAGGCGAACACCGGGCGCTCGCGCAGGGATTTGAAAAAGCGTTGCAGCGGTTGCTCGTGCATGTGCCACGGTCCTGAATATCATCACAATGCGCCCCAAAAAAAGCGGGTAGCCATGGCTACCCGCAAAATGCGCACAGAGAGAAGGAGCTTATCGCAACAGCGTTAGAACGTAGACTGAATTTTCAGGCCCGCCACCAACGCGTTGTCGACTTTATCCACGCCGCCAGGCTGGACGACGTATTGCAGGTTAGGACGCAAGGTCAGCCAGTTGGTCACCTTGATGCCGTAGTTGAGTTCGACGTTGTACTCGGTCTCGCGAATCGGCGTGTACAGCGGGTTGTCGTAGTCGTTCACACCATTGGCGGCGTTGAGCAGCTCGGCGTTTTTCTTCACGTCATCATTCACGTGCAGACGAGCCACACCAATACCGATGTCGTCTTTTGGACGCGCGTCGAATGGGCCTTTGTACACCAGCATCAACGACTGGTAGTTGTCGACCAGGTTGGTTTCCTTGTCGTGGAAGGTGGCGTTGGCCGCGATGTTCAGGCCGCGCGAAGCATCGCCGTTATGCGTGGTGAGTTGCTGTTGGGCAACGAACCAGTAACCTTTCTTGCTGCTGCGGGTACGGAAGTCTGCACGGGTGATGACCGCATCGTTGCCGTTGACGTCTTCACGCACGTCCGGTGCATCGGCCGCGCTCTTGTAGTAACCCACACGGTACTCGCCCGGCAGGTTGTTGACCTTCGGCGACCAGACCAATTCCACCGGAATCACAGTGCCCTTGGTGCCGCTGCCGCTGAGTTTGAAGCCGTTACCGTGCTCCAGTTGCGAAGGGTTCTGGTTGTACGCACCAATTTGCGCATACAGCTCAGGCGTGATGTTGTACTTCACGCGGATCGCGGCCTGGCTGACGGGCCAGTTGTACCAGGTGTTGACGTAGTTACCCACTTGCGAGCCGCAGAACGACAGGTTCTGGAAGTCGCACGGGAAGGTGTTGAAGTCTTCGCCTTCACCGAAGTAACCGAGCTTCACGTCCAACTTGTTGTCGAACATCTGGTGCTGGATCCAGAACTGGGTCAAACGCACCATGTGGCCACGGCCGTACACTTCCATGGACGAACTCAGCGTGCCGGCACGCGGGTCGCCAATGCGGTCGTTGGAGATGTTCTGGCCATTACGGTTGGTCAACTGGATCTTGGCCTGGGTGTTATCCCAGCCCCACAGCTTTTGCAGGTCCAGTGCCACACCGAGACCGAACTGGTCAGAGTAGCGACCGGTCTTGTCGTCGTTGTAACCACCTTTGGCGTTGTAGCCCATCTCCCCAACGTAGTCGGCCTTGATGTCGATACCTTGCTCGATCAGCTTGGTACGCTCGCCACCCCAATCGCCCGTCATCCACTTGGAACTGGAGCTGAATGCATCGTCTGCCATCGCATTGGCGGACAATACCAGGGCTGCTGCAGCTGACAGTTGGCAGATCAGCCGAGTGTTGTTGTGTTGCTTTTTCATCCCTACATCCTCGTCTTTATTGTTATTAAACTGTTTTTATCTAACGTGGTTTACATTTTTTATCTAAAACAACAACTTATCTGCTTCAACGGCCTTTGAATTGGGCCACATTGTCGGCATGCCCCTGTGCGGGCAATGAAGAAGCAGTGCCCAACCGCTCGCCCGTGTTGGCGTCGAACAGCAGTACCTTGGAAGGATCGAATTGCAGGGTCAGGGTCTCGCCCACCTGCGGTGCCACGTCGGGTGCCAGGCGGCAGCAGACTTTGGTGTCATTGAGTTGCACGAACACCAGGGTGTCCGGACCGGTCGGCTCGGTGACCTGCACTTCGGCACGAATGCTCGACGCACTGTCGCCCTCGCCTGCCGCCAACATGATCTGCTCCGGGCGCAAGCCCAGGATCACGTCGCGGTCTTCCAGGCCGGCTTCCGTGGTGTTCAGCGCCAGTTCGCAACGGGCCTGGCCGCTGTCGAGCAGGGCCACCAGGCGACCGTCCTTGCGTTGCAGGCGCAGCGGCACGAAGTTCATTGGCGGCGAACCGATAAAGCTCGCCACGAACTGGTTGGCCGGGTTGTTGTAGATCTCTTTCGGCGTGCCGAACTGCTGGATGATGCCGTCCTTCATCACCGCGACCTTGTCGCCCAGGGTCATCGCTTCGATCTGGTCGTGGGTCACATAGACCGTGGTGGTCTTGAGGCGCTGGTGCATCAGTTTCATTTCGGTACGCATCTCGACGCGCAGCTTGGCGTCAAGGTTCGACAGCGGTTCGTCGAACAGGTAGATCTTCGGCCGACGCGCCAAGGCACGGCCCATGGCTACGCGCTGTTGCTGGCCGCCGGACAGCTGGCCCGGCTTGCGGTTGAGCAGGTGTTCGATCTGCAGCAGCTTGGCCACGCGCGCCACTTCGGCGTCGATATCGGCCTGGGGCATCTTGCGGATCTTGAGGCCGAACTCGATGTTCTCGCGCACGCTCATGGTCGGGTACAGCGCGTAGGACTGGAACACCATGGCGATGTCGCGATCCTTGGGGCTCATGCCGCTCACGTCCTGGTCGCCGATCATGATCGCGCCGCCGGTGATGGTCTCAAGGCCGGCGATGCAGTTCATCAGCGTGGACTTGCCGCACCCCGAAGGGCCGACCAGGATCAGGAATTCGCCTTCCTTGATCGACAGTTCGATGTTCTTCAAGGTGTCGGGCAGGCCGGCGCCATAGGTCTTGTTTACATTGCGAAGTTCAAGCGTAGCCATGATTACCCCTTGACCGCGCCGGCTGTGAGGCCGCGCACGAAATACTTGCCTGCGATCACATAGACCAGCAGGGTCGGCAGCCCGGCGATCATCGCCGCCGCCATATCCACGTTATATTCCTTGGCCCCGGTGCTGGTGTTGACCAGGTTATTCAGCGCCACGGTGATGGGCTGGGAGTCACCACTGGAGAACACCACGCCGAACAGGAAGTCGTTCCAGATCTGGGTGAACTGCCAGATCAGGCAGACCATGATGATCGGTGTCGACATCGGCAGAATGATCTGACGGAAGATGGTGAAGAAGCCCGCACCGTCCAGGCGCGCGGCCTTGATCAGTGCATCCGGAATGCTCACGTAGTAGTTACGGAAGAACAGCGTAGTGAACGCCAGGCCGTAGACCACGTGCACAAACACCAGGCCGGTGGTGGTGCTGGCCAGGCCCATCTTGCCCAGGGTGAACGAGGCCGGCAGCAGCACGGTCTGGAACGGCAGGAAGCAGCCGAACAACAGCAGGCCGAAGAACAGCTGGGAGCCTTTGAAGCGCCAGAACGACAGCACATACCCGTTCAACGCACCGATGGCGGTGGAGATCAGTACGGCCGGAACGGTGATTTTGATCGAGTTCCAGAAGTAGCCATCCACGGTAGCCCAGGCCTTGACCCAGCCAATACCGGTGACCACGGTCGGCCAGCTCAGCAGGTTGCCGCTGCTGATGTCTTCCGGGGTCTTGAAGCTGGTGAGCAGCATCACCACCAGCGGCACCAGGTACAGCAGCACGGCGAGGATCAGCACCGCGTAGATCGCGATGCGGCTCAGGCTGATAGCAGGTTTGGAGGCGAGACTAGTCATTTCGTTTGGTCCTCAGCTCGGAGTAGAGGTAAGGCACGATGATCGCGAGGATCGCACCGAGCATCAGGATTGCACTGGCCGAGCCCATGCCCATCTGGCCACGGCTGAAGGTGAACGAGTACATGAACATCGCCGGCAAGTCGGACGAGTAGCCCGGGCCGCCAGCGGTCATCGCCGCCACCAGGTCGAAGCTCTTGATCGCAATGTGCGCCAGGATCATCACCGCACTGAAGAACACCGGGCGCAGGCTTGGCAGCACCACGCTCCAATAGATGCGCGGCATGCTCGCGCCGTCGATCTGCGCGGCGCGCACGATGGATTGGTCCACACCGCGAAGGCCGGCGAGGAACATCGCCATGATGAAACCCGAGGCTTGCCAGACGGCAGCGATCACCAGGCAATAGACCACGCGGTCCGGGTCGATCAGCCAGTCGAGACGGAAGCCTTCCCAGCCCCAGTCACGCAGGAGTTTGTCCAGGCCCATGCCTGGGTTGAGCAGCCATTTCCAGGCCGTACCCGTGACGATCATCGAGAGCGCCATCGGGTACAGGTAAATGGTGCGGATGAAGCCTTCGCGGCGGATTTTCTGGTCGAGGAAGATCGCCAGGGTCACGCCGATGACCAGGGTGATGCCGATAAACATCCCGCCAAAGACTGCCAGGTTCTTGCTCGCCACCCACCAGCGGTCGTTGTCGAACAAGCGCGCGTATTGCGCAAGCCCCGCCCATTTGTAGGTTGGCAGGAACGTGGAATTGGTGAACGACAGCACAAACGTCCACAGGATGTAGCCATAGAAGCCCACCAGCACGATGAACATGCTGGGCGCCAGCACCAGTTTGGGTAGCCAGCGCTGCAGTGCATCGAACGGCGAGGCTTTGCTGAACACAGCAACAGAACTCATGGGAAAATCCAATACAGGGAAAAAGGACCAGCCAATAAACCTTGTGACGCTGGCTTTATGTGGGAGCAGGCTTGCTCGCGAAGCAGGCGACGCGGTGTAGCTGTTACACCGCGGTGATGCCTTCGCGAGCAAGCCCGCTCCCACACACGCCCAGCACCTACAAAAAACCGCTACCAGGCCTTACTTGGCAGACTTGATCGCAGCGCCCAACTTCTTGGCGGTGTCGGCCGGGTCGGCTTTCGGGTCGTTGATGTAGTTGGTCACGACATCAAAGAACGCACCTTGCACCGCCAGGGTAGTGGCCATGTTGTGCGCCATGCTTGGCTGCAGGCCACCGGTCTTGGCGTCTGCCAGGAAGTCCTTGGCAGCGGTCTGGGCGCAGGAGTCGAAGCCGTAGGAATCCATTTTGTTCAGCATGTCGTTGCGAACAGGGATCGACCCCTTGTTGATGCTGAACACTTTCTGGAAGTTTTCACCCAGTACGACTTTGGCAATGTCCTGCTGGCCAGCAGCCGTGCCTTTGTCTTTCTGCTTGAACACCGCCAGGGAGTCGATGTTGTAGGTGAACGCTTTGTCGGTGCCCGGGAACGCTACGCACTCGTAGTCCTTGCCGGCGACTTTCTTGGCGGCGGTCCACTCGGACTTGGCCCAGTCACCCATGATCTGCATGCCGGCCTTGCCGTTGATGACTTTGCCCGCTTCGAGGTTCCAATCCTGACCTTTACCGTCGACGTCCATATAGGTTGCGACTTTCTTCAGTTCGGTCAGCGCCTTGACCATTTCCGGACCGGTCAGCGCGCCGTTATCCAGGTCGACCAGAGCTTTCTTGTAGCCATCGGCCCCCATCACCGACAGAACGACCGCTTCGAATACGGTGCTGTCCTGCCAAGGCTGTCCACCGTGGGCGAGCGGAATGAAACCCGCGGCCTTGAGCTTGTCGCCGGCTGCGTAGAATTCTTGGAGGGTGGTCGGGTTTTTGGTGATACCGGCTTTCTTGAAGACTTCCGGGTTGATCCACAGCCAGTTCACGCGGTGGATGTTGACCGGCACAGCGACGTAGTCACCTTCGTACTTCACGGTATCGGAGACTTTCTTGTCGAGCAGAGAGTCCCACTTCTCTTCTTTGGCGACGTCTTTGAGCACGTCGGTGTCGAGCAGGCCGGTGGACGCCCATTCCTGGATGTCGGGGCCTTTGATCTGGGCAACACCTGGCGGGTTACCGGCGACCGCGCGGCTTTTCAGCACGGTCATGGCAGTGGCGCCCCCGCCACCTGCGACGGCGCCGTCTTTCCAGACGAAACCATCTTTCTCGACTTGGGCCTTCAGGACATCCACGGCCGCCTTCTCACCGCCCGAGGTCCACCAATGCACAACTTCAACCGTCCCTTTGGAGTCGGCGGCAAATGCACTGAGGGGAAACAACGAGGCAATGGAAATAGCGACGGCGAGGCGATTAATCGCGTTCATCTGAGTACCTTTTCTTGTTGTTATGCATGCAAGTCTTAGGCTTGCGCTGCACGGAGTTTAAACAGGGTTTTTTAAGGCGCAGGTAACAAAGGGATGCACAAATGTCACCAGTTGGTGACATAGCGCCCCGCTCCGATGGCACTGGCCATGCTTGGCGCCAGCGGCAGCGCAGGCAGCAACACCGCTTGCCAGGCATGGTACAGGTCTGGCTTGCCACCCCAGATGTTGCTGCTGGGTTGGTTGTGCGGGCTGAGCTCGTGGTGCCAGCTGCCGTGGAGACGGTCGATAAAGTGGGTCTCGCAAAATTCCCAGAAACGCCGGTACCAGGTTTCGTAGTGCAACTCGCCCGTGCGCTTGAGCAAGGCCTGGGCCGCCGCGCTGGCCTCGGCATGGGTCCAGTGCAGGCGTTCGCGCACCACCGGGCGGTGGTTCCAGTCGAGGGTGTAAACAATGCCGGGGGCGCCATCCACGGACCAGGCGTATTCGCAGGCGCTGGCGAACAACCCCTTGGCGTCGGCCACCAGCCATTCGGGTGTGACGAGCCCGGCTTGCAGGCGCGCGGCTTCAAGGTGCAACACCAGCCGCGCCCACTCGAAACCGTGGCCGGGGGTAATGCCGTAGGGGCGGAAGCCGTCGGCGGGGTTGTCTTCGTTGTAGCCGAGCAAGGGGTGCCAGTGTGTGTCGAAATGTTCGATCACCATGAACTGGTTGCCGGCAGCGTGGGTATGAATCACACGCTCGACAATGCGCAACGCGCGGTCCAGCCAGCGCGTATCGCCCGTGACATCGGCCAGGGCGAGAAAGGCTTCGGTGGCGTGCATGTTGCTGTTGGCGCCGCGATAGGCTTCGACCCCGCTCCAGTCCTGGGCAAAGGATTCGAGCATCACGCCCTCCTCTTCGCTCCAGAAAAACTGGTCGATGATATGGATGGCGTCGTTCAACAGGGTGGATGCACCGGGCGCGCCTGCTACTACCGCCGAGCTGGCGGCCAGGGCGACGAAGGCATGCAGGTAGGCAGCCTTGCCATGGTTGCCATCGAGGGCGTGGGGCGCGGCGAACCAGCCCCCGTGTTCACTGTCACGCAGCGCGCCGCTGAGGGCTGCAACACCGTGCGCCACCAACTCGGCATACCCTGGCAAACCCAAGGCGTGGGCCATGGCGAAGCTGTGGGTCATGCGGGCGGTGTTCATGGTTTCGGCGTGAGCATCGGCCGGCAATTGGCCTTTGTCGTCCAGGTTGCCAAAGCCATCGGGCAGTCGAGACGCTTTGGCGAACGCCAGCAGGCGCTGGCCCTCGGCTGCAAGCCAAACGTAATGGGCAGGCGCGTTCAGCCAACTGCTGGCAGGCAGTGGTTGCGTGATCATGGGTGGCCCTTATTGTTTTTTGTGGGATGACCGGAGTCTAAACAAGGGCGCGGCGGCGGCATGTAACGAAGGGGAAGGGAAATGTCACCAAGTGGTGACATTTCCATCGACAGCCTTATTGCCCTAACGGGGTGACCTTCGCCGGCGCGTTGAGTTGCTGGTTCAGGTTCTGCACCTGGCTTTGCAGGGTGGTGATATTGCGCGTGGTCTGGATACGGAACACGTCGAACTCTTTATTGGTGGGCGCATCGCTGTTGGACGGCGGGTTGTCCTGGGCGCTCTTGAGGACCACAAGGTCCTGCTCGATGCGCGCGATAGCAGCGCTCGGGTTGCCCTGCTTTTTCAAAGCGGCCACGTCAGCAGTGAGTTCCTTGATTTCATTATCGCGCCTGGAAGCGTCACCTTGTGCCGCCTTGAGCGTCGCCACGGCGTCGGTCAAGGCCTGGACCTGGCCTTGCAGTTTGCTGTTGGCGTTGGACAGCTCAGTGGTGCTCGCCGTCATTTGCGCCAGGCGCTTATCCAGCTCGGTGGCTTGCCCGGCCACGCCGACCTGCTGCTTGCCCTGCTCCAGCAACTGGCTTTCCAACTGCTTGATCTGCAGTTTCAGCGCTTCGCTGCCATTGTTGACGCTCGCTTCACTGGCCACGACCTTGCCGGAAATATCCTGTAGGCGCCCCGCCGCTTCTTCGCTGATGCGCGCAAAGCTTTCCTGGGTGGCCACCAACTGCTGCCCCATCAAGGAGATCTGCTGGAAGCTCCACCAGGCCAGGCCCGCAAAGGCGATCAGCAGTGCGCCGATCAAGGCCCACAGTGGCCCGGTGCTGGCGCTCTTGACCTTGACGACCTTGGTGTTGCGCGACCGCACCGAGGTGGCCGGGGTCGGTTCGAAATCATCGTCATCCCCGAGATCGGCCCGCAGGCTGGGAACGTTGTCGAAGTCGTCTTTAGCATCGTTACGCATGTATCAACCCTGAATCGGTGAAGTGGCGAGCGACGGGAGTATAAACCGCGCTCCCGGCGCACTGATCGACCCGGAACGCCAGATTCGGTTCCCGAAGTGTTGCCGCTTGTGTGCTTACTTGAACCCCGGATCCTGGGCTTTCCACCAACTGCAGAACTCGTCGAGGGCGGTCCACAGGCTGACTTTGGGCTCGTAGTCCAGATAATGCCTGGCACGGCTGATATCGAGGGTGAAATCTTTGTTCATCACTTGCATACCCAGCCGCGACAGCGACGGTTCCGGACGCCCTGGCCACATCGCGCAAAACGCTTCGTTGAGCGCCGCCACGCTGTAGGACAAGCCATAGGACCGGTAACGCGTCACCTGAGGCAGTTCCATTTGACGCATCACATAGTTGACCACATCCCACACCGGTACCGGCGCACCGTTACTGATGTTGTAGGCCCTGCCCAATGCCGAGCCCGGCGCGAGCAAACTGCTGAGCAGCGCTTCGTTGAGGTTGTGCACGCTGGTGAAGTCCACCTTGTTCAGGCCGTCACCGACAATGGCCAGGCGGTTCTTGCGCTGCATTTTCAGCAGGCGCGGGAAGATGCTCATGTCACCCGCGCCCGTGACGAAGCGCGGGCGCAGTGCAATCACTTCGAGGCCGAACTCCTGGGCACCGAACACCTTCTGCTCGGCCAGGTACTTGGTGGCGGCATAGGGGTGCTTGAAGCGCTTGGGCACTTGTTCTTCGGTCAGGCCCAGATGATCGCGGCCGTCAAAGTAGATGGATGGTGACGACAGATGCACCAAACGCCCGACATGCTGTTTGAGACAGGCTTCGACGACGTTCTCGGTCACCAGCACGTTGCCTTGGTGAAAGTCCTGATACTTGCCCCACAAGCCCACGGCGCCAGCGCAATGCACCACGGCTTCGACGTCACGGCACAGGTCACGCACCAGGTCGGCGTCATTCAGATCACCCTGGATAAACTCGGCGCCGCGCCTGACCAAGTGCTCCACACCTTCGGCACGTCGCCCGTTGACCCGCACGTCCAGGCCCTGCTCCAGGGCGAAACGCGCAAAGCGCCCGCCAATGAAGCCGCTTGCGCCGGTGACCAGAATCTTCATGTATTACCCCATGTTCTTTCGTTTTTCATCGCTGTTGCCTTGACGCGCGCCATCACTCCAACGGCACCAACCATTGACCACATGCCTGGGCCAGATGATCGGTCAACAGACTCAACAGTTGCCCACCACTGCGCCAATGATGCCAGTACAACGGCACATCGATGGGCTTATCTGGCAACAATTCGACCAATATGCCCTTTTCCAGTTGGTCGCGAACCTGTAATTCCGGCACCAGCCCCCAGCCCAGGCCGGCTTCCGTCAGGCGGATAAAGCCTTCCGACGATGGGCATAAATGATGCTCGAAACCGCCGTCCACGCCGAGGGATGCCAGGTAGCGGTGCTGCAGAAAATCATCCGGCCCAAATACCAAGGCAGGAGTGCGCGCCAGTTGGTCCGCGCGTACGCCCTGGGGAAAGTGCCGGGCGACAAAGGCCGGACTGGCCAGCGCGCGATAACGCATGGCGCCCAACAACAGGCTGCGCGCGCCCGCCACTGGCCGCTCGCTGGCACAGATACAGGCCGCCACCTCCCCGGCCCGCATGCGTTTGAGGCCAACGGTCTGGTCTTCCACCACCAGATCCAGCAGCAGATGCTGTTCGGCGCAAAATCCACTGACGGCCTCGGCCCACCACGTGGCGAGGCTGTCAGCATTCAACGCGATGCGCAGCCTTTCGGGCATGCCTTCCTCGTCCAGCGCCGGCACCTGGCTTTGCAGGTCCCGCTCCAGCAGGCGCACCTGCTGCACATGGTTGAGCAGGCGACGGCCGATATCGGTGGGCATCGGCGGTGTGGCCCGCACCAGTACCGGCTGGCCAACACGCGCCTCCAACAACTTGATGCGCTGTGAGATTGCCGATTGCGACAATCCCAGCACCTGGGCGGCGCGCTCGAAGCCCGCCTGTTCCACCACTGCCGCCAGGGCAGAGAGCAATTTATAGTCGAACATCAGTTTCTCTAATGAGCGATCAGCAATATTTGTTTTTCTTATACAGGCTGTGTCAGGAGAATAGCCAGCATCGTTTCTCTCTTTATAAGGAACCTCACATGGCTGGCGAAACCGCCCTGGCAACCCTGCTGCGCAGCATGAGCCCCCAGCTCAACGACGGCGACTATGTGTTCTGCAGCGTGCCTGACCACCGTATTCCTCCAGGGTGTGAGGTGATCGGCAGCTTTCACGAGCAGGAAGGCCTGACCCTGATCCTCGAACGCCAGCAAGCGGAACAGGCCGGCCTGGTGTTTGACTACGTCGCCGCGTGGATCACCTTGAACGTGCATTCGGCCCTGGAAGCCGTGGGCCTCACCGCCGCCTTCGCCAGTGCGTTGGGCAAGGCCGGCATCAGTTGCAACGTGATTGCCGGCTATTACCACGACCACCTGTTCGTCGGGCGTGCCGACGCAGAACAGGCCATGCAGGTATTGCGGCAACTGGCAGTAGACGCGGAGTAAATCCTATGTGGCAAAGTTATTTGAATGGTTTGCTGGTGGCGCTGGGCCTGATCATGGCCATCGGCACCCAGAATGCCTTTGTACTGGCGCAGAGCCTGCGTCGTGAACATCACTTGCCAGTGGCTGCGCTGTGCGTGGTGTGTGACGCCCTGCTGGTGGCCGCGGGGGTGTTCGGCCTGGCCACGGTGCTGGCGCAAAGCCCGGTACTGCTGGCGGTAGCGCGCTGGGGCGGCGCAGCGTTTCTGATCTGGTACGGTGCCTGCGCGCTGCGTCGGGCGTGTTCGAAACAGAGCCTGGACCAGGGCGACACGCTCAAGGTGCGCTCACTGCGCGCAGTGTTGCTGAGTGCGCTGGCCGTGACCTTGCTCAACCCCCACGTGTACCTGGACACCGTGCTGCTGATCGGCTCACTCGGTGCCCAACAGACCGAGCCCGGTGCCTACGTGGCCGGTGCCGCCAGCGCGTCATTCCTGTGGTTCACCACCCTGGCACTCGGGGCAGCATGGCTGGCACCTTGGCTCGCACGCCCCGCCACGTGGCGTCTGCTGGACCTGTTGGTGGCTGTGATGATGTTCAGCGTGGCCTATCAGTTGATCAGCGCCTGAGGAATATTCCAAAACGCTCTGGAACCTCTATCCCACACAGTTGTTGCGTGGTTTTGCCGCACCCCCGGTGCTATGATCCGGACCCTGCGCCGCAAAGAGTACAAACTCCCCGGCGCTTGTTTGGCCGCCCGTGATCGGCCTTGCGCTCACCGCAACTGACCTGATTAGGAGAATCATCATGGCTTTCGAATTGCCGCCGCTGCCCTACGCACACGATGCCCTGCAGCCGCACATCTCCAAGGAAACCTTGGAGTATCACCACGACAAGCACCACAACACCTACGTCGTGAACCTGAACAACCTGGTTCCAGGCACCGAGTTCGAAGGCAAGACCCTGGAAGAGATCGTCAAGTCCTCTTCGGGCGGCATCTTCAACAATGCCGCTCAGGTCTGGAACCACACTTTCTACTGGAACTGCCTGGCGCCAAACGCCGGTGGCCAACCGACCGGCGCGCTGGCTGAAGCCATCAACGCTGCGTTCGGTTCGTTCGACAAGTTCAAGGAAGAGTTCACCAAGACGTCCGTCGGCACCTTCGGTTCCGGTTGGGGCTGGCTGGTGAAAAAGGCTGACGGTTCCCTGGCCCTGGCCAGCACCATCGGCGCCGGCAACCCGCTGACCAACGGCGACACCCCGCTGCTGACCTGCGACGTCTGGGAACATGCCTACTACATCGACTACCGCAACGTGCGTCCAAAGTATGTGGAAGCGTTCTGGAACCTGGTCAACTGGAAGTTCGTGGCTGAGCAGTTCGAAGGCAAGACCTTCACTGCCTAAGCAACGCTTGCAGTAGAAAAAGCCCGGCATTGCCGGGCTTTTTCGTGGGCGTTCGGCACGGAATGGTGGAACCCGCAGAAGGGAATTTGCCACCCACTCGGTGAGAGGAATAACCCTTTCATACTCTGCTGGAGAATCAATGATGGAAGAAATCGGAAAAGCAGGCGGACAGATGGCGATGCAACTCATCAGCGGGCTGATGAAAGGCCTCGCCGGTGGCGCGGGTGGCGGTGGCGGTGGCGAAGGCGAAGGCGGCGGTGCCAGTGCGCCAAGCAAGCCAGGTGAAGACATGATGCCGTCGGCGCCGCCTAAGATCGAAATTTCCGACTATCAGTGACCCCGCTCACGACCTGGGAGGGCATTGGCCTGACCGCAGGTAAGTCGAGTCCCCGGACGGCGGAGCACATCCGCCGTTTATTCTGGTTTTTTCTGCGTATCCAGCATCAAGTCGTCTGCGGCCCCAATGTTCCTTTGACTGCCCTCACGGGATTGCCAATACTCATGGCATATTGAAGGCCACCCGCATGAGACAAGGAATGCCCCTTTGAAGCTGGAACTCAAGAACAGCTTGTCGGTGAAGTTGCTACGGGTTGTGCTGCTGTCAGCATTGATCGTGGGCGTCACACTGAGCGTGGCGCAGATCATTTTTGATGCCTACAAGACGCGCCAGGCCGTGGCCGGCGATGCCCAGCGCATCCTCGACATGTTCCGCGACCCCTCGACCCAGGCCGTCTACAGCCTGGACCGCGAGATGGGCATGCAAGTCATTGAAGGCCTGTTCCAGGATGACGCGGTGCGCATGGCGTCCATCGGCCACCCCAACGAAACCATGCTCGCGGAAAAAAGCCGCGCCTTGCAGCAATCGCCCAGCCGTTGGTTAACCGACCTGATTCTTGGCCAGGAACGCACCTTTACCACGCCCCTGGTCGGCAAAGGCCCCTACAGCGAGTATTACGGCGACCTGAGCATCACCCTCGACACCGGCACTTATGGTCAGGGTTTCATCGTCAATTCAGTGATCATCTTCATTGCCGGGGTGCTACGTGCCCTGGCCATGGGCCTGGTGCTGTACCTGGTCTATCACTGGCTGCTGACCAAACCGCTTTCGCGCATTATCGAGCACCTGACGTCGATCAACCCCGACCGGCCCAGCGAACATAAGATCCCGCAGCTCAAGGGCCATGAGCGCAACGAACTGGGGCTGTGGATCAATACCGCCAACCAGTTGCTCGAATCCATCGAGCGCAATACCCACCTGCGCCACGAGGCCGAAAGCAGCCTGCTGCGCATGGCCCAGTACGATTTCCTCACGGGCCTGCCGAACCGCCAGAAACTGCAGGAGCAACTGGACAAGATCCTCATCGACGCCGGCCGCCGCCAGCGCCGTGTGGCGGTGTTGTGTGTGGGCTTGGATGATTTCAAGAGCGTCAACGAGCAGTTCACTTATCAGGCCGGCGACAAATTGCTGCTGGCCTTGGCTGACCGTTTACGCGCCCACAGCGGCCGCCTCGGCGCCCTGGCCCGACTGGGCGGCGATCAGTTCGCCCTGGTGCAGGCCGATATCGATCAACCGTACGAAGCCGCCGAGCTGGCGCAAAGCATCCTGGATGACCTGGAAGCGGAATTTGCCCTCGACCATGAGGGCATCCGCCTGCGCGCAACCATCGGCATCACGCTGTTCCCGGAAGACGGCGACAGCACCGAAAAGCTGCTGCAGAAAGCCGAACAGACCATGACCCTGGCCAAGACCCGGTCGCGCAACCGCTATCAGTTCTATATCGCCAGCGTCGACAGCGAAATGCGCCGTCGCCGCGAGCTGGAAAAAGACCTGCGCGACGCCCTCAGCCGCGACCAGTTCCACCTGGTGTACCAGCCGCAGATCAGCTACCGCGACCACCATGTCGTGGGCGTCGAAGCACTGATCCGTTGGCAGCACCCGGAACATGGCCTGGTACCGCCGGACCTGTTTATTCCGCTGGCCGAACAGAATGGCACCATCATCCCGATTGGCGAGTGGGTACTGGACCAGGCCTGCCGGCAACTGCGCGAATGGCACGACATGGGTTTCTCCGAATTGCGCATGGCGGTCAACCTCTCCACCGTGCAGTTGCACCACACCGAGTTGCCGCGGGTGGTCAACAACCTGATGCAGATCTACCGCCTGCCGCCGCGCAGCCTGGAACTGGAAGTCACCGAGACCGGGCTGATGGAAGATATCAGCACCGCCGCCCAGCACCTGCTGAGCCTGCGCCGTTCCGGGGCATTGATTGCTATTGATGACTTCGGCACCGGCTACTCATCCCTCAGTTACCTGAAAAGCCTGCCGCTGGACAAGATCAAGATCGACAAGAGCTTCGTGCAGGACCTGCTGGACGATGACGACGACGCCACCATCGTGCGGGCGATCATTCAACTGGGTAAAAGCCTGGGCATGCAGGTGATCGCCGAAGGCGTGGAAACCGCTGAGCAGGAGGCCTACATCATCTCCGAGGGCTGCCATGAAGGTCAGGGTTATCACTACAGCAAACCCTTGCAGGCACGAGAGTTGGCGGCATTTTTGAAGCAGTCGGAGCGCAATAACGCAGCGATTCTTTGACACGGCAAAACGATACTGAATATTTCCCGCGTATAACCCTTTACACAAAATGCAAATCTTTCGCATTATGTCGCAGTTTTTGCGCGCCCGCGCGCGCCCCATCAACAACCGAAGCAGGATGTTCGCCATGATTCGTATGCCCCTGGCCACCGCCAGTCTGCTGGCCATTGCCATTTCTCTCGCCGGTTGCGGCGAAGGTAAAGACAAGGCCGCAGCGCCCCAGGCGCCGACCCCGGCTGCCAGCACTACCGCTCCAGCGGCTGCCACCCCTGCCGGCCAGGTCGATGAAGCCGCTGCCAAGGCCGTGGTCGCGCATTACGCAGACATGGTGTTCGCGGTCTACAGCGACGCCGAGTCCACCGCGAAAACCCTGCAGACCGCGATCGACGCGTTCCTCGCCAAGCCGAACGACGAGACGCTGAAAGCCGCGCGCACAGCCTGGATCGCCGCCCGCGTTCCTTACCTGCAGAGCGAAGTGTTCCGCTTTGGCAACACCATCATCGACGACTGGGAAGGCCAGGTGAACGCATGGCCGCTGGACGAAGGCTTGATCGACTACGTCGACAAGTCCTACGAACACGCCCTGGGTAACCCAGGTGCCACCGCCAATATCATCGCCAACAACCAAATCCAGGTCGGCGAAGACAAGGTCGACGTGAAGGACATCACCCCGGAAAAACTCGCCAGCCTCAACGAGCTGGGCGGTTCCGAGGCCAACGTCGCCACCGGCTACCACGCCATCGAATTCCTGCTCTGGGGCCAGGACCTGAACGGCACCGGCCCAGGCGCCGGCAACCGTCCTGCTTCGGACTACCTGACCGGCGACGGCGCCACTGGCGGGCACAACGAGCGTCGCCGCACCTACCTGCGCGCGGTCACCCAACTGTTGGTCAGCGACCTCGAAGAAATGGTCGGCAACTGGAAACCCAACGTCGAAGACAACTACCGCGCCACCCTGGAGGCAGAACCTGCCACCGACGGCCTGCGCAAAATGCTGTTCGGCATGGGCAGCCTGTCCCTCGGCGAACTGGCGGGTGAGCGCATGAAGGTGTCCCTGGAAGCCAACTCGCCGGAAGACGAGCAGGACTGCTTCAGCGACAACACCCACAACTCGCACTTCTACGACGCCAAGGGCATCCGCAACGTCTACCTGGGCGAGTACACCCGCGTCGACGGCACCAAAATGACCGGTGCCAGCCTGTCGTCGCTGGTGGCCAAGGCCGATCCGGCTGCCGACTCCGCGCTCAAAGCGGACCTCGCCGCCACGGAAGCCAAGATCCAGGTCATGGTTGACCACGCCAACAAGGGTGAGCACTACGACCAACTGATCGCCGCAGGCAACGACGCGGGTAACCAGATCGTGCGCGATGCCATCGCCGCACTGGTCAAGCAGACCGGCTCGATCGAAGCAGCGGCAGGCAAGCTGGGCATCAGCGACCTGAACCCGGACAGCGCTGATCACGAGTTCTGATCACCGCCGCGATCCTAAGCGTCACCCAGAATGCCCCGACCTGCTCGGGGCATTTTTTTTACATCGATAATCGGAGGCGTCACACCCGAATGATAAAAATCTGCGGCGACGCGGCGGGCGTCGTCAATTGAATACCGCCCATCAACGGCACCAGGTTATGACTGACCTCAGCCTGCGTGACCAGTCTGCGCGTCGGCTCATCCATCAAGCTTTTGTAGGGCCCAGCCTGGGCGTCTGCGGCGATTCGATCCCCTACCACACGGCGCAATCTCAGCCAGTACAGCCTGACATCGCCAGGGCGCCTGAACAGCAACTCTCCGGGAAAGTCATAACCGCTCAGGACGCCGTAGCGACAGCGGGTTACCACCTCACTCATCAAGGTTCTCAAGCGCCCGCCGGCACCAGGCGGGAGCGCATTGAACAGCGGCACCACGACGGGCTCCGGACGAAAGTCCAGACGGCGATAATGCCCCGGCGCATTCGGTAGCTGCCAACTGCCGTCGCTGAGTGCGCGGGTGGGTGGAAGTAACGAAAACGGATCGGCCAGTCCTGCGTATGTCATGGTCCGCCAAAACTGCCAGTCGCGCAGGGTGCGTATCAGCGAATGCTGGCCCTGTTGGGTCAGGCCTCTCGGGTTGGCCCGATTGAACAGGGCCTGGGCGAGCTCCACCTGACTGCGGGTGGTCAGCAGCGCGAAGGCCTCGCGCACATACATCGTGAGCGGTTTTTTCAAGGCAACGTCACTGGCAATCACCCACAGCCCGTCCCCGGTGGCGAACTTCGCCTGTCGGGGCTGATTGTAGATGCCCGAACGCAGCAGGTTTTCCAGGTCCGTGAAGTACGTGGCCGGTTGTGCAGGGTCGCGAATGAATACGTCATTGGGAGTCGCTGTATCCCGGGGCAAAATCACGAAATAGCGCCGGTCCATCTTGATGTACTCTTGCCCCAGCCACTGCGGATCGCCTGCAATCCGCCGATAGATGCCGCGTGTCGCATCCACCACCTCAAGCTCGGCCTCGTCGAGGATTCTGCCCCATTCAATGAATCGTTCGTTTGCAGGCCGCACGACGGGCGCCTCGGGGGCCGGGGTGCGGGGCGGCGTCAGTGGCGGTTCGACGGGCGCCGGCCGCTGGGTGATCACCGCGGGCACGTCCGGCAGATCGATGCCGTCCAGACGCCACTGGAACCGCAGGAGCGGCACGTTCAGATAGGGCTCAAAAGCCGCTGTGGAGAGCCTCAACCGCAGGTTTTCGACCAGCGCCAGCCGGTATTCGATTTCGCGCCCCGCCGGGAAATTGAACGCCTCAAACACCCGCCTGGCCTGCACGTCATCCAGGCGCGGGTAGAGGTCCCTGAGGGCGCGCTCCGGCGAGTTGCCACCCTTGAGTCCGCCGACCGGATGAGCACCTATTTCCCACTGCCCCGCCGCACTTTGCCGGATCGGCGCGTAGTGGTATTGCGTCAACTTGCGTGCGTCTCTGAGCCGCCAGGCGGCTTTGTCGCCGTCATCGAGGATCGAATACCAACGCCCGCCGTCATTGAGGAAGTAGTGCTCGGCGCCCGCCGCGTTCGAGGCCGAGTGATACACGCCCTTGCCTTCCCATCCGGCCAACGGCAGCACGCCGTCGGGCTTTTTCCCCAGCGCCATCTCCGCCGGCAACGCCCTTGGCCTGGCGCCCGCCACGGGCGCACCGGCCCCGACCGCGCCGTCTACCAGCGCCCCGACCAGCTCGCCCAGCGACCGCACGAAATACTGCGCAGCGCCGGCACGGTCGCCAAGGTCCAGCGCCTCGACGGCGTTGAACACCGAAAACAGGCTGCGCGCCAGGCCGATCGGCAACATGATCCTGACCGGCAGCACCATGGACAGGACGTCGAAGGCCAGAGTCGCCACGCTCAGGCCGGTTTCGACGTTGACGTGCTGGGTACTCCTCGATTGCGCGGCGGCGTCGTTGATCACGAAGTTCGCTTCAACCTCGTAGGCCTCCTCGAAAAGGTCGTCGGCAATCCGGCCCGTGCTCACCATCGACACGTCGCCGCGCCCCCTGAGCACGGCGCGGACCTGGGGTTCGAAGGCTCGCTCCACGCGCCCCAGCAGGTAGGCGCGCCAACTGCTGTTCATGACGAAGTCAGTCATCAGGCGGTCTTTGGCGAACTCGTGGAACACGCGACCGTCGGGCGCCTGAGGGGTGTACACCACGATTGAGCTGACCCCGGCGGAGGCCGGGCCGAACAGCAGAACCCCGCGCACGCGCTGACCGCGCAGTTTCAAGTGCTGCACGAGAATCCGATGGCCTTCGACACGCGTGCGCCGATCACTGTCGACCGGGGCGTCAAGCACCGCCTGCACCCAATTGAAGCCTCGGTTCAGACGGTCCGGGAGAAAGTCGCCGTTGATCTTGGCCTCGATGGCGTCGAGTCGCAGTTGCAGACGCATGACCTGAGCGTAGGTCTGCTTCAGTGCGAGCGCGCCGGGCGAGGTGATGAGGCGGTCTTTCAGAAAGGTGTCGTAGCTTTGTCCGACATTGACCGCGCGCACCAGGTCCTTGACCTGTTGCAGGGTCAGCCCGTCATAGGCCGGGGCCGGCGTCAGATCTTCCGGCAGCAAGGCTTCATCAGGCTGTTTGCGGGTGTTTTCACTCAGCCTGGAAAAGTGCGTGAAGTTAAAATCCAGCCCGCCGACATTCTCCAGCGCCAGTTCGCTCAACGTGCGGCTTCGATGCCGGAACAACGGTGTGCCGGGCTCGCGCGGCGCCGGAGCAGGCGCGCCCGGAACCACGACAGTCGCAGGAACGAACGGCTCTTTGGTATGCACGCGGACCGTGTCGGGGTCGATGTCCAGTGCATAGTCAGCCTTGAGGCGGATGCGCAGTTGTTCGTTGGCGTATGCCAGCAGCGCCGGCTTATCGCTGAATTGCGCCAGCGACGGCAGCCCCTCGGCGTCCGGCAGGCTCGACAGCAGGTCGCGGTAGTCCGTCATCGCGACCCGCCATGCGTCTTTATCGGCAAGGGAGGCGTCATGCAGAAAGGTCCTGATCTGCGCCTGCCCGCGCTTGATGTCGCGCCCCCATAAGACCCCGCCGGCACTGAAGAGCCGGCCGGGGTCCGTCACCCGGTCCAACACCTGCGGCAACTCGGCCATTTCGATGGGGTCGACCGGTGACGTGTAGTGGGAAAGGGTTGAGGTGAAGTTGTCGAGCATCAACCGGCATTGCGCCTCGACGCTCGCCTCGAACGGCGAACCGAGCTGTTCATGATAGACCACCTGCCCCGTGGCCTTGAGCTGACGATGCAGGGCCAAGCCTTGTGCCTGGTCGGCCACGGCCAGGCCATCGAGCACCGCGGCGAATTCGACGGGGTGGTTCAAACGCCGGTGCAACTCCTGATCCAGGCTGGCCAGGGAGTCAAACGCTTCAAGGCCGGAGTCCGGCAGAAACAGCAATACCGTACCGACGTTCATGCTCGGGTCCACGGGCCGCACCCGGGCCGGCGTGACCTCCTCCTGTGGCCTCACCACGGCTTGCTCCGGGTCTCTGGCAGTCAGCACAAAGGCGCCGCGCAAGGTCAGATCCGCCGCGCCGGTCGCGCCCTTGAGGGCTACCTCGTAGACACATGGCCGGTCGCCGCGCAAAGCTTGTCGTGCCTGGGCGTGCGGGTGACGCAGCACCAGGGCGAACAGGTCCTGGTCGGCGGGGCTGAGCAGGCGATCGGCAGCGAGTAGCGCCACTTCGGCTTTCAGCAGTTCGATACGGGTGTGCACCAACCATTGTTTCTGCGTGCGAGCATCCGTCAGGCTGCGCGCGCGCGTCCAGAAGGTTTTCACAAAAGCGCTGTAATAAGCGCCCAGCCCAGCGGCCAGGCGGTCGAGGAATTTATCCAGCCCGGCCGGGGTGATACCGCTCAAGGGCAGCAGCGCGTCGCCAGTCGCCGGCAGCCGATGCAGGGTCGCCATGCGCTGCGCATAACTCGCTGGCTGATCAGCGACGATACGTTGCACCACCGCCTCGAACAGCGAGGGCAGTAACTCGGTCTCGGTGGACGGTTGCGCTGCAGAGGTCGCCGGCGGGATGGTCGTCGCGGGCAGTCGGATGAAGGCGTGACGCACATCAAGGCTGGGCGTCAACGTCGGGAATGCTTGCTCGAACTCATGCTGCACAAATGAATGGAACGTCGGTGGCGACTCAAACTGCTCGGCGATCTGGCGATCAAGCGCCATTAACTGGTCGCGCAACGCGACCTGTTGCGGTGCGTCCTTGAAACTTGACGGTGCAGAAAACAATGAATCAGACGGCATGGTGGCCTCTCGAATAGGAAACATACCGGCCCATCGTGCCTAAGCGCCCCCTGAACCAGGCGCTACATAGCTAAGCGCCGCAGATCGGCGACCAAGGTTTACATGCCCTGCACCCCAGGTAGAATGGCGCCTCTGCCCTATTTCGAGCGAATTTCATGGCGTTGCCGACCCTGCGTATCATCGGTTTCATCATCGGCATCTTCCTGATCACCCTCGCGATCGCCATGGTCGTGCCCATGGCGACCCTTGTGATCTTCGAACGCACCAGCGACCTGCCCTCGTTTCTGTGGGCCAGCATGATCACCTTTATCGCCGGCCTGGCCCTGGTGATTCCGGGTCGTCCCGAGCATGTGCACCTGCGCCCGCGGGACATGTACCTGCTGACCGTCAGCAGTTGGGTGGTGGTGTGTATCTTTGCCGCGCTGCCATTTCTGCTGACCCAGCACATCAGCTACACCGACTCGTTTTTCGAAAGCATGTCCGGCATTACCGCCACCGGCTCTACGGTATTGAGCGGCCTGGATGCCATGTCGCCGGGCATCCTGATCTGGCGTTCACTGCTGCACTGGCTGGGTGGCATCGGCTTCATCGGGATGGCGGTAGCGATCCTGCCGCTGCTGCGCATTGGTGGCATGCGCCTGTTCCAGACCGAATCTTCGGACCGCTCGGAAAAAGTCATGCCCCGTTCGCACATGGTGGCGCGGCTGATCGTGGCCGCGTATGTGGGCATCACCATCCTCGGCAGCCTGGCGTTCTGGTGGGCCGGCATGGGCGTGTTCGATGCGATCAATCATGCGATGTCGGCGATCTCCACCGGCGGTTTTTCCACCTCCGACGAATCCCTGGCGCACTGGAAACAACCCGCCGTGCACTGGGTGGCGGTGGTGGTGATGATCCTTGGCAGCCTGCCGTTCACCCTGTACGTGGCCACGCTGCGTGGCAACCGTCGGGCGCTGATCAAGGATCAGCAGGTGCAGGGCTTGCTCGGTTTGCTGGTGGTGACCTGGCTGGTGCTCGGCACGTGGTACTGGTGGACCACCAACCTGCATTGGCTGGATGCCTTGCGGCATGTGGCGTTGAACGTCACGTCGGTGGTGACCACCACCGGTTTCGCCCTGGGGGACTACAGCCTGTGGGGCAACTTCTCGCTGATGCTGTTCTTCTACCTGGGTTTTATCGGCGGCTGTTCCGGCTCGACCGCCGGCGGGATCAAGATTTTCCGTTTCCAGGTCGCCTATATCCTGCTCAAGGCCAACTTGAACCAGTTGATCCACCCTCGTGCGGTGATCAAGCAAAAGTACAACGGCCACCGCCTCGACGAAGAGATCGTGCGCTCGATCCTGACGTTTTCGTTTTTCTTCGCCATCACCATCTGCGCTATCGCCCTGGCCTTGTCGCTGCTTGGCCTGGACTGGATGACCGCCTTGACCGGCGCCGCGAGTACCGTCTCAGGCGTGGGCCCAGGCCTGGGCGAAACCATCGGCCCAGCGGGCAATTTCGCCAGCCTGCCGGATGCGGCCAAATGGATCCTGTCGCTGGGCATGCTGCTCGGCCGGCTGGAGATTATTACGGTCTTTGTTCTGTGCATTCCGGCGTTTTGGCGCCACTGACGCTCGACGCGTCCAGCAACCGCGCCCGGTATTCACCGGGCGTGGCATCAAACCAACGGCGAAACGCACGAAAGAAATTGCTCGGGTCGGCGAAACCCAGCAGGTAGGCGATTTCCAACAGGGTCATGCTGGGCTGTGCCAGGTATTGCTCGGCCAACTCGCGACGGGTGTCGTCGAGCAGCGTCTGAAAGCTGGTGCCCTCCTCCTGCAAGCGCCGCTGCAAGGTACGCTGGGACAAGTGCAGCGCCTGGGCCACCACTTCACGCTTGGGCTCGCCCTGGGGCAGCAGGCGGCACAACACCTGCCGCGCCTTGTGCGTCACGCGGCTTTCCGAGAAACGCGCCAGGTATTCACCGGCAAAGCGGTCATGCAGCAGTGCCATGGCTTCGTTGGCCGTAGGCAGCGGCGCATCCATGTCGGCCCGCTCAAAAATCAGCGCGTCATAGGGCGCGTTGAACTCCAGCGGCGCATGGAAGGCTTGTTTATACGGGGCCAAGTCCGCCGGCTGCTCACCTTGCAGCACCACTTTGCGTGGCTGCAGCGTGCGGCCCGTCAACCAGCCGCACAGCGCCAAGGCGCTGGCCAGCGACGCTTCGGCACTTTGCCGGGTGGGCGGCAGATGATCACCGTGTACCGTCAGAATCAGCGCATAACCTTCGGGGACCAGTCGGAAACTCAGGTCGGCACTTTCGGCAATGATCCGCTGGTAACGCACCAGGCGCATGAAGCCTTCAGCCAGGGTGTTGCTGGACATCAGCGCGTACCCGGCCACATGAAACGATGCCGGACGCACCACTTTGCCCATGTTCAGGCCGATCGCCGGGTTGCCCGACAGCTCTACCGCCCGCTGCCACAGGCGGGTCATGGAATCCTGCGGGAACCGCGCATCGGGGTCGCTCAGGGCGGCGTAGTCGAGACCGAGCTGCTTGAACAAGGCACGGCAATCCAGGCCGTCCATTTCCAATGCCTTCACTATCCCCATCGCCCAGCTTGCAGAAGTTGTTCGTTCGCTCATGGCGTCGTCTTAATAAAGCAGGCTCAAACGGCAGCCAGGAAGCCAAGGATACTAAAGTGGCATCTATTGTCACTGGCTGTTACCACTGATCACTCTAGACTCAAATAAGCTCCCCGCCGAACATCTGTTGGGCGGCACAATAATCAAAGGGCCGGTCATCGTGGAAAACATCAAGCGATTCAACAGCTTCGCTGAGTTCTACCCCTACTACCTGAGTGAACATGCCAACAGCACCTGCCGGCGCCTGCACTTTATCGGCACCACGCTGGTGATCGGCATCCTGGCGTATGCCATCGGCAAAGGTTCGCTGGGCCTGCTGATTGCCTTGCCGATTGCCGGTTACAGCTTTGCCTGGATCGGCCACTTCTTCTTCGAAAAGAACCGCCCGGCGACTTTCCAGCACCCGTTCTACAGCCTGTTGGGTGATTTTGTGATGTACCGCGACATGATCCTGGGCAAGGTACCGTTCTGACCAAACGACCGTTTAAACGATGAAAGTTCATCCCTCCGAGGACATAAAAATCTTTTTGTCATTTGCAGTGCTGTATCCTGCCAAGGCTTTTTGAGAGCGCGGAATCACCTGCGATTGAAAAAACAGACCTTGCGAGGAGCGACGACGATGCACGAGATACCTAATCTCCCCTTCCCAAGCCTGCACCCTACAGAGCAGCCAACACCGCAGCAGGCCAGTGACAAACAGCCTGAGGCCAAAGAAGCAAAACCAGTCGACAGCAAAAGCCAGGACTGACGCCGTACCAGACCGTGTGGAAAGCGCAGCGTTTTGAGCGCTTTCCACACTGCCTGAATGAATCGAGACGCCCGCCATGACCGATACCCTTCCCGACACCCCGGATACCGCCGTACTCGACGCTGCCTTGCAGATGGTCGAAATCTGGAACCGCCTCAGCGCCGACAAACAAGCGCGGCTGCTCAAACGCTTCGGCACCCAGGAAAACGCCCTCGCTGCCCTGGTCACCACCCAGTTGCTCGCCTCGACCAAAGCCTGACGTCTTTCTGAGCGGAGGTTTTTGCGTTTTACCGCCCTGCGCGAGCCAAACCACCGGTATCATTAGCAGCCTATCTTTACCTGCCGCGACAGTGGACCTCTCCCCATGCCCGATACCCAGCGCCCCATGGCGGTCACGCTGCAAGTTGTTTCCATCGTATTGTTCACCTTCATTGGCTACCTGAACATCGGCATTCCCCTGGCCGTATTGCCAGGCTATGTCCACAGTGAACTGGGTTACGGCGCAGTGATCGCCGGCCTGGTGATCAGCGTGCAATACCTGGCCACCCTCCTGAGCCGCCCCTATGCGGGCAAGATCATCGATAACCTGGGCAGCAAGCGCGCTGTGCTGATCGGCCTGGCGGGCTGCGGACTGAGCGGTGTGTTCATGCTGCTCGCGGCGTGGTTCTCAAGCCTGCCGGCCTTGAGCCTGGGTAGCCTGTTGATCGGCCGCCTGGTCCTTGGCAGCGCGGAAAGCCTGGTGGGTTCGGGCTCCATCGGCTGGGGCATTGGCCGAGTCGGGGCGCAGAACACCGCCAAGGTGATTTCCTGGAACGGCATCGCCAGCTACGGCGCGCTGGCCGTCGGCGCGCCACTGGGCGTGGTGCTGGTCAGGCACTTCGGGCTGTGGAGCATGGGCGTCAGCATCATCCTGCTGGCAATCGTCGGCCTGCTGCTGGCCTGGAACAAGGTCGCCGCGCCGATTGTTGCCGGCGTGCGCCTGCCCTTCATGAATGTACTGGGCCGCGTATTGCCCCATGGCTGTGCATTGGCGCTGGGCTCCATCGGCTTCGGCACCATCGCGACCTTCATCACCTTGTATTACACCACCCAGCATTGGGATAACGCGGTGTGGGCCCTGAGCCTGTTCGGCGCCAGTTTTATCGGTGCGCGGTTGTTGTTCGGGAACCTGATCAACCGGATCGGCGGCTTTCGCGTGGCGATTGCCTGCCTGTCGGTGGAGATTCTTGGCTTGCTGCTGTTATGGCTGGCACCCGACGCCAACCTGGCCCTGGCCGGCGCAGCGTTGAGCGGCTTTGGCTTTTCCCTGGTGTTCCCGGCGCTGGGGGTGGAGGCTGTCAACCTGGTTCCGGCGTCCAGCCGCGGCTCGGCGGTGGGCGCCTACTCGCTGTTTATCGACCTGTCGCTGGGCATCACCGGCCCGCTCGCCGGAGCGGTGGCGGCAGGGTTCGGCTTTGCGTCGATCTTCCTGTTCGCCGCCCTGGCCGCCCTCGGTGGCTTGCTGCTGAGTGTGTACCTGTACCGCCAGGCGCCCAAGGCCCGCGAGGGGCGTGGTGACTAAAAGTCGACCTTGCCACGCCCAGCCTTGATGCTGCCACGCTTGGTCTTGGATTCAAGACGGCGCTTTTTCGAACCCAGGGTGGGCTTGGTCGGGCGGCGTTTCTTCTCCACCTTGGTGGCGCTGAGGATCAACTCCACCAGACGCGCCAACGCATCCGCGCGGTTCTGCTCCTGGGTCCGGTATTGCTGGGCCTTGATCACCAGCACACCTTCACTGGTGATCCGGCTGTCGCGTAGCGCCAGCAGCCGATCCTTATAGAACGCCGGCAGCGACGATGCGGGGATATCAAATCGCAGGTGCACCGCACTCGACACCTTGTTGACGTTCTGCCCACCGGCGCCCTGGGCGCGAATAGCGGTCAGCTCGATCTCGGCATCGGGCAAGTGGACGTTGTTGGAAATCACCAGCATAGGCGGCAGGATTCTCTGTGGGGGCAGCCAAGGATACGCGAATGCGCTCTCGCCTATTCCTGAAACAACAAACCCGGCGCATGGCCGGGTTTGGTTGATCTCACGCAAGCCTCACTTCACTGGTGAAGCAGCCGGCGCCAACGCTTGCTGCGCACTACGCTTGTTCTTGATCCCATAACACACCGCCATAAACATCACCCACACCGGAATCGCGAACACCGACACCTGGATGCCCGGAATCATGAGCATGATCACCAGGATAAACACCACGAACGCCAAGCACACATAGTTGCCGTACGGGTACCACAGCGCCTTGAACAACGGCACCTGGCCGGTGCGGTTCATGTGTTGGCGGAACTTGAAGTGGGAGAAGCTGATCATCGCCCAGTTGATTACCAGCGTCGCCACGACCAGCGACATCAGCAGCTCCAGCGCGTGTTGCGGGATCAGGTAGTTCATCAGCACCGCCACCAAGGTGATCGCCGCCGAAGCGAGGATGGAGCGCACCGGTACGCCGCGCTTGTCGATCTTCGCCAAGGCCTTGGGCGCATCGCCCTGCTCGGCCATGCCCAGCAGCATGCGGCTGTTGCAGTACGTCCCGCTGTTGTACACCGACAACGCGGCCGTCAGGACCACGAAGTTGAGGATGTGCGCGGCAGTGTCGCTGCCCAGCATCGAGAACACCTGCACGAACGGACTGCCGCTGTAGGCATCGCCGGAGGCGTTGAGGGTCGCCAACAGGCTGTCCCACGGCGTCAGCGACAACAGCACCACCAAAGCGCCGATGTAGAAGATCAGGATGCGGTAGATCACCTGGTTGATCGCTTTCGGGATCACGGTGCGCGGTTTGTCCGCTTCAGCCGCGGTAAAGCCGAGCATTTCCAGGCCACCGAAAGAGAACATGATGATTGCCATGGCCATCACCAACCCGCCGACGCCATGGGGGAAGAATCCGCCGTGCTCCCACAGGTTGGTCACCGAGGCCTGTGGCCCACCGGTGCCGCTGACCAGCAGATAGCTGCCCAAGGCGATCATGCCGACGATGGCCACCACCTTGATGATGGCGAACCAGAACTCGGCTTCACCGAAGACTTTGACGTTGGCCAGGTTGATCAGGTTGATCAGCACAAAGAAGGCTGCGGCCGAGACCCAGGTCGGGATCTCCGGCCACCAGTAGTGCACGTATTTGCCGACGGCCGTCAGCTCCGACATGCCCACCAGGATGTACAGGATCCAGCAGTTCCAGCCCGACAGGAAGCCGGCGAAGCCGCCCCAGTACTTGTGGGCAAAGTGGCTGAAGGAACCGGCGACCGGCTCTTCGACGATCATTTCGCCGAGCTGGCGCATGATCATGAAGGCAATGAAGCCACAGATGGCATAGCCCAGGATCATCGACGGGCCGGCGGATTTAAGCACCCCGGCCGAACCGAGGAACAGGCCGGTGCCGATGGCGCCACCCAGGGCGATCAACTGGATATGCCGGTTTTTCAGGCCGCGTTTCAGCTCGCCTGAAGAGGAAGGGGAAACACTCATGAAAAGGCTCTCACGCAAGGTTTGATGATGTTGAATGCAGGTTGCTGCCTTGAATTACCGACTCAAGCAGCGCCGCTCAAACCCCAGCGCAGGCACCAGGAGTACAGCGTCTTTCTAACGGTCATGCGTCACCTGTTTGTTTTTATCTGTGACGAAATCGAACCCGTCCGGCTCGTGGCCAGGCGGAGTGATCAGGGTGGGTAAACCCTGAGGTCTTGGCCTTTTGCGTGGTTACGCAAGGGGGTCACAGTAAAACGCGGCGGATTGTACACCGCTCGACAGCTTGAGGGCGCCCTCGAAAGGCGAGTGCGACGATCTGTCAGGTAATCCTTACAGGGCAGGATCGGCCCAGAATGTCGCCATTTACACGTAAACTAATCGTTACAGCACGGAAAAATAACGTTACAGCCATGATTTGAAGAAAAATTGTCGCTCGCAAACTTCCCTCAATTTAGCCGCGACAGCTCACTGAATTTCCTAAAGAAAAAATCGGAACGAAAAAACAGAACAAAAAATCCAAATGAAACCGTGTCAATAAAAATTTTGCATTTTGAAACACTCTCTCCTAGGTTCTTTCCACTTGCCAGCGAAGCCCGTTGGCAAGCCGTCCTCAAACAACGTCCTCTAGGAGATACACCATGCAAGCACTGGAAAACGACCTGGAAACCGAACTGCAACTCGACGATTGGTTTGAAGCGCCGACCCATGAGGCCGCCGTTGAAATGATGCAAGCCGACGCCGTTGTGCCGTTCGGCACCGCGATGTGGCCATTCTAAACACCGGCAGGCATCCGGCAGGTGCTGTGCACGGCACCTGCCCCCTTACCCAAGGCACAAAAGGAAGCACGTCATGGACAAGGCCCGCGCCGTCGAACACTTTCTCTACTACCTCGCGCATCACCCGGCCCTCAATGGCCTGAGCCGCCCCACCGTGTTGCTGGGCCATACCGAACGCTACGACGCCATCGCGCAGGCGATCACCCACAGCAGCGCCGCCCGTTTCAACTTCCAGGTGCAGCGTCTGGACCTGGCCGCCAGCGACACCCTGGCCGAGGCCATCGAAGCCTGCGACCTGTACTTGTTTCTCTACGACTCCTCTACCTTGCCCAACCCACGCGCCGAAGGCCCGGACTTTATCCGCGCCCTGCAAGGCGTGATGGCCGAGCACTGGAAAAAGTCCCTGCTGTTCAAGGATTACGGCGACTACTTCTACGACACCTTCAGCGTCGAGCCCCAGCGCATTGCCGACCTCAACGCCACGCTGATCCGGCGCATGTCCCAAGCCACGGTGCTGAGCTTTACCGACAAGCACGGCTCACGCCTGGAAGCGCCGATGAGCAGCATCAAGAAGTGGACGAATATCAACGGCGTCGGCAACCACGACCTGGCCCCCGGCGAGATCGCCACCCACAGCGAAGCCATCAACGGCCAAGTGCGGTTTGTCGGTACCTTTCTCAGCACCATCCCGTTCGCGCGTAAATATGGGGTGCTGGAGTCACCGCTGGAACTGTGGATCGAGAACTCGACCATTTGCAGCGTGGCCAGTGACGTGCCGGGGTTGGCGGAGGATTTCAACAAGTACCTGAATGCCAACCCGTCCAACCGGCGTGTCGAAGAGTTGGGGATTGGCACCAACGAAGGGGTCAAGGACTTGTATGCGCGCAATGCCGGTTTTGAGGAGCGCCATTGCGGGTTGCACCTGGGCCTGGGTGGCGGGCAGAAAGGCAGCCATCACCTGGATTTGATCTTTTCCAGTGGGGTGTTGGCGCTGGATGACAAGCCGGTGTTTGATGGCAGGTTTGCGTTCTAAACACTGACCTCATGAACGCTGAGGCTCCAAATGTGGCAGCTGGCTTGCCTGCGATGCAGGACCTCGGTCTATCAGACAGACCGCAGTGATGCGATCGCAGGCAAGCCAGCGCCCACATTGGATTGGGTTACCAAATGTCAGACCCAAAAAAACGCCAACCCTAGGGTTGGCGTTTTTGTGCAGCGCTTACGGTATCACTGCGGCTTCTTGCGACCAAAACCAGGACGCTGACCCGAACCGGCCGGGGCGCCACGGCGCTTGCCCGACGGCTCATCCGCGACCAGTTTCGGGCCAGGGCGTTTGTTCGCCGCCGGCTTGGCTGGACGCTTGGTGCTGGCATTGTCAGCCGGGCGATCGGCTTCACCACGGTTGCTACGACCACCCGCCGGGGCAGGACGCGGCGCACGTGGCGCACGCTCGCCTTCCTGACGTGACGGCGCGGTTGGGCGACGCTCACCTTCGATCTGCGGCTCACGGGAGATACGACCACCGGTCGCCGGAGCATTCAGCGCCGGGCGCAGAGTGCGGGCAACACGCTCGGTGCGCGCCACAGGGCGCGACGATTTGCGCTGCATACGCTCAAGCTTGTCTTTGCTCTTGGCGTTCATCTGCGGCATCGCGACCGGCGTCAGGCCGACTTCGGCGCTGAGGATGTCGACTTCGTACTGGCTCATTTCGCGCCAGCGGCCCATCGGCAGGTCGGAGTTCAGGAACACCGGGCCGAAACGCACGCGCTTCAGGCGGCTGACCACCAGGCCCTGGGATTCCCACAGGCGACGAACCTCACGGTTACGACCTTCCATCACCACGCAGTGGTACCAGTGGTTGAAACCTTCGCCGCCTGGTGCCTGCTTGATGTCGGTGAACTTGGCCGGGCCGTCTTCCAGCACCACGCCCGCCTTGAGGCGCTCGATCATCTCGTCATCGACTTCGCCACGCACACGCACGGCGTATTCGCGGTCCATTTCGTAGGACGGGTGCATCAGGCGGTTGGCCAGTTCACCGTCGGTGGTGAACATCAGCAAACCGGTGGTGTTGATGTCGAGACGGCCGATGTTGATCCAACGGCCTTCTTTGGGCTTGGGCATCTTGTCGAACACGGTCGGACGGCCTTCCGGGTCGTCACGGGTGCAGATCTCGCCATCGGGCTTGTTGTACATGATCACGCGGCGCACCGATTCGGCAGCCTCTTCACGCTTGATGACCTTGCCATCAATGGTGATTGCATCGTGCAGGTCGACGCGCTGGCCGAGCGTGGCCTCGACGCCGTTGACCTTGATGCGCTTCTGGGTGATCCAGGCTTCGACGTCGCGGCGCGAGCCCACGCCGATACGCGCCAGCACCTTTTGCAGTTTTTCGCCTGCTGGGCCGATTTCCTGGCTGTCGTTCTGGTCTTTGTCGTTCATCTTAAGCACCTCCCGGTGGGTCGATTCAGGCGTGGCCTGAAGAGTCTTGAAAGCGGGGCTTTGGCCGAATACATCGGCAAAGGGTCGCGAATCATACGCGCATGGCGCGCGTTGCGCATCAGAGAGTAGTCGATAAGACCCAAGTCATTTGCTTTTCCGCCGACCGGTGGCGCCCAGGGCCAGCAATCGCAGCTCGGCTTCGGCCAAGACGGTGCGCTTATCAACCTTGTCGAGTTTCTTCCAGGCACGGATTTCGCGCTTGCTGCGGCCACAGCCGAGGCAGATGTCGTCGCTGAATTTGCAGACGCTGATGCAAGGGTCTTTGGTTGAACTCATATGATTTCTCCCTGGCAACAATAATCAAATGTGGGAGCGGTGGCTGGTGGATCGCGTCAGTCTTCGAACTGGCGGCGCTCGGCCTCAATGGCTTCGGCCAGGGCCCGGGCTTCGTCTTCTTCGTCGCTCAGCGGCGGCTGTTCGAGGGCGGCGACGGCGGCCAGGAGTTTTTCCCGGGCTTCGGCCACGCCGAGGATGTCTTCCTCGGGCTCGGGCTCGGGCTCGGGCTCTACGTCCACGTTCACTTGGGTTTCAGGCTCCGCCGCGCCATCACGCAACAAGTCGTCGAAGTCGGTCTTGATGCCCTGTTCCATGTCGTCCAGTTCCAGCAACAGCGTATGGAAACTGGTCTCGTCCTTGGGTTCTTCCGGCTCGGCGGTAGCATCGGCCATTTCCTGCAGGCTGGCCGGGACCGGGGCGTCGTCGAAGTCGAGCACCGGCTCGGCCTCCATTTCGCGCAGTTCGGCGAGCGGCGGCAGGTCGTCGAGATTCTTCAGGTTGAAGTGGTCGAGGAACACCTTGGTGGTGGCGAACATTGCCGGTTTACCGGGCACGTCGCGGTAGCCGACGATACGGATCCACTCGCGCTCCAGCAGGGTCTTGACGATATGGCTGTTGACCGCCACGCCACGCACATCTTCGATCTCGCCCCGGGTGATCGGCTGACGATAGGCGATCAGCGCCATGGTCTCCAGCATCGCCCGCGAATAGCGCTGCGGGCGTTCTTCCCACAAGCGGCCGACCCACGGGGAAAACTTCTCACGGATCTGCAGGCGATAACCCGATGCCACTTCGCGCAACTCAAAGGCGCGACCGTCGCAGGATTTGCGCAGAATCTCCAGCGCCTTCTTGAATACCGGCGGCTCGGGGCGCTCGGCTTCTTCAAAGAGTTCGAACAGGCGCTCCAGGGATTGCGGTTTGCCCGAGGCCAGGAGAAACGCCTCCAGCAGCGGCGCCAGTTCGCGGGGTTCAGTCAGATTCATCGATTCAGCTCTTTATTCGGCTCGCGCCCGCACGTGGATAGCCGCAAAAGGCTCATTCTGGACCAGCTCGACCAAGGACTCCTTGACCAATTCGAGGATCGCCATAAAAGTCACCACCACCCCCAGGCGCCCTTCTTCGGCGGTGAACAGCTCGACGAACGGCACGAACCCGCCACCCTTGAGGCGCTCCAGCACGTCGCTCATGCGCTCGCGGGTGGACAGCGCCTCACGGCTGACCTGGTGGCTTTCAAACATATCGCCACGGCGCAGCACCTCGGCCATGGACATCAACAATTCTTCCA
This sequence comes from Pseudomonas sp. H3_E07, assembly GCF_054668895.1. Taxonomy (NCBI): domain Bacteria; kingdom Pseudomonadati; phylum Pseudomonadota; class Gammaproteobacteria; order Pseudomonadales; family Pseudomonadaceae; genus Pseudomonas; species Pseudomonas sp. H3_E07. Next base: position 4,046,281 of record NZ_CP162795.1, on the reverse strand, counting down.
AGCTCACGTCGGGCAACAGTTTGCGCGCGCGGGCTTCGGGGGCGTCGAGCTTGGGCACTACCACGTCGCGCCCCACGCGGCTCAGGCCATCAATACCTTCGGCAGCGGCCTTGAAACGCTCGTATTCCTGCAGCCGGCGGATCAGTTCGGCGCGCGGATCGTCTTCCTCGGCTTCCACCGTTTCCGAGCGCGGCAGCAACATGCGCGACTTGATCTCGGCGAGCATGGCGGCCATCACCAGGTACTCGGCGGCCAGTTCCAGGCGTACCGACTGCATCAGCTCGACATAGCCCATGTACTGCCGAGTGATTTCCGCCACCGGGATGTCGAGGATATTGATGTTCTGTTTGCGGATCAGGTACAGCAGCAAGTCCAGCGGGCCTTCGAAGGCTTCAAGGAAGACTTCCAGGGCGTCCGGCGGAATGTACAAGTCCAGCGGCATCTCCATGACCGCCTGGCCATACACCATGGCAAACGGCAGTTCCTGCTGGGCGCCCGCCTGGGGGTCAACGGTTTCCACGGCTGACATTCAGGCCTCGACCATGAACGGCGCCGGGTCGCCGCAACCCACGCGGATCACTTCGGGTTCGCCGTCGGCCAGGTTGATCACGGTGGAGGCCTTGTTGCCGCCGTAGCCGCCGTCGATGATCAGGTCGACCTGCTTTTCCAGCAATTGACGCATTTCGTATGGGTCGTACAGCGGCTCGGTTTCACCGGGCAGGATCAGCGACACGCTCATCAGCGGCTCACCCAACTCGGCCAGCAGCGCCAGGGCGATAGGGTGTTCCGGCACCCGCAGGCCGATGGTGCGCTTCTTTGGGTGCAGCAACAGGCGCGGCACTTCGCGGGTGGCATTGAGAATAAAGGTGTAGGGCCCTGGTGTGTGGGCCTTGAGCAGGCGGAAGGTGCCGGTGTCGACCTTGGCGAACAGCCCAAGCTGGGACAGGTCGCTGCAGATCAGCGCAAAGTTGTGCTTGTCGTCCAGCTGGCGCAGGCGCCGTACACGCTCGACCGCGCCCTTGTCGCCGATCTGGCAACCAATGGCGTAGGACGAGTCAGTCGGATAGATCACCACGCCGCCGGCACGAATGATCTCGACGGCCTGTTTGATCAGGCGCGCCTGGGGGTTTTCCGGATGAATCTGGAAGAATTGACTCACGTGTTCTACCTGTTCAGACGGTGGCAATAATGGGGTCATGCTTGAATCGCCCCGACAAAAGCGGCAGGTCTTCAGGTACCTGGCGATACTCGCCAATTTCGGACCACCCACCTGGGCCATGAAAGTCACTGCCGGCGCTGACCAGCAGACCAAATTCGCGAGCAAGAATCGCCAGGCTGCCGACCTGCTCGGCAGGTTGATGCCCGTTGACCACTTCAATCGCGTGGCCGCCCGCTCCAATATAGTCGCTGATCAGCTTGCGGCGCTTGCTGCGGGTGAAATCGTAATGCCAGGGATGCGCCAGGCTGACCCAGGCGCCGGAGGCCCGCAAGGTCCCGACGGTGTCTTCCAGGGTCGGCCAGTGTTGCTTCACATCCCCCAACTTGCCCGCGCCCAGCCATTTACGGAAGGCTTCGGCGCGGTCTTTGACAAAACCTTCCCGCACCATCCAGTCAGCAAAGTGCGGCCGGGCCGGTGCATTACCACTGTCACCCAGGTCCTGCTGGATGGCGCGGGCGCCTTCCAGGGCGCCGGGCATGCCTTTAAGGCTGAGCTTGCGGCTTATTTCTTCGGACCGCAGCCAGCGGCCATCGTGCAAATCGGCGATGGCCTGCACCAGCGGCGGGGCTTGCTGATCAAAACCATAGCCGAGCACATGAATGGTGGCGCCGCCCCAGGTGCAGGACAATTCCACGCCATTGACCAGTTGCATGCCCAATGAATGGGCGGCTTCGCGGGCTTCGTCGAGGCCTTCGAGGGTGTCGTGGTCGGTCAAGGACAGGACTCGCACGCCTTTTTCAAACGCCCGCGCAACCAGTACCGCGGGCGCCAAGGCGCCGTCGGAGGCCGTGCTGTGGCAGTGCAAATCAACATTCACGGGGATGTGTAACCTCAAGTCAGCTGGCGCTTTCGCTACCAAGGATGTTTGTTATTATGCCGCCACATCCAGCTTCTGGCTCTTACTGTGAAACAATTCATCGACTTCATCCCGCTGTTGCTGTTTTTCATCGTTACCAAACTCGACCCCAGGGTCATCGAAATCGCCGGTCATGAGCTGTCGTTCGGGGGCATCTACAGCGCCACCGCCGTCCTGATCATCAGCTCCATCGTTGTCTACGGCGCCATCTTCATCTCCCAGCGCAAGCTGGAAAAAAGCCAATGGCTCACCCTGGTCGCGTGCCTGGTCTTCGGCGGCCTGACCCTGGCGTTTCACAGCGAAACCTTCCTCAAATGGAAAGCGCCGGTGGTGAACTGGCTGTTCGCGCTGGTGTTTATCGGCAGCCACTTTATCGGTGATCGCCTGCTGATCAAACGGATCATGGGCCATGCGCTGACCCTGCCGGACCCGGTGTGGACACGCTTGAACGTAGCCTGGATCGTGTTCTTCCTGTTCTGTGGCGCCGCCAACCTGTTCGTGGCCTTTACCTTCCAGGACTACTGGGTCGATTTCAAAGTGTTCGGCAGCCTGGCCATGACCGTGTTGTTCCTGGTGGGCCAGGGCATCTACCTGTCGCGCCACTTGCATGACGTCGCCCCTACCACGCCTAAAACCGAGGACTGACATGCTCTACGCCATCATTGCCACCGACGTGGCCAACTCGCTGGAAAAACGCCTGAGCGTACGCCCGGCCCATGTCGAGCGCCTCAAGCAGCTGCAGGCCGAAGGCCGAATCGTGCTGGCCGGCCCGCACCCTGCGGTAGACAGCAACGACCCAGGCGAGGCCGGTTTCACCGGAAGCCTGATCGTCGCCGAGTTCGCCTCCCTGGCCGATGCCCAGGCCTGGGCCAAGGCTGATCCTTATGTGGCAGCCGGGGTTTACGCTGACGTTGTGATCAAGCCATTCAAGCAAGTCCTGCCTTGATAACGGCCGCGCCGAGCCTAATCGGTTCGGCGTACTCCTAATTGCTCATTATTCTCGGTAACCTGCCGACAACATTCTGAATATTCGTGTGGAATCAGGAGTTCCGATGCGCTTACGTCAGTTGTGTCTGTTGGCAGTGGTAATGATCGGGGCTACGGCCCACGCTGAAGAAACCTCGAACACCGGCAGCTCCACGCCCCTGTCCTTGAGCGCCGGCGCCCAGATCACCGAGTTGCAGCAACGTTTGAAAGAAAGCGAACGCCAGCGCGAAGAACTGAGCAAGCAGTTGCAAAGTGCCGACGCTAGCCGTGAAAGCACTCAATTGAGTCGCCTTCGCCAAGAGAACCAACGCCTGGCCCAGCAACTCAAAGAGACACAGGGCGGCGCCTTGACCCGCTGGCTGACTGAGCAACAACAGTGGTTCGTCACCGGCGGGGCCGTCGCACTGATCGCCCTGCTGTGCGGGATCTTCGCCAGCGGTGGGCACCGTCGCCGTCGACAATGGCTAAATTGAGTGAGTCATGAGCGAGCTGTTACTGATAGATGATGACCAGGAGCTCTGTGAGCTGCTGACCAGTTGGTTGAGCCAGGAAGGCTTCCAGGTGCGCGCCTGCCATGATGGCTTGAGCGCCCGCAAAGCCTTGGCCGACAGCGCTCCGGCAGCGGTGGTGCTCGACGTGATGCTGCCTGACGGCAGCGGGCTTGAGCTGCTCAAGCAATTGCGCAACGACCACCCGGAGCTGCCGGTGCTGATGCTCTCGGCCCGAGGCGAACCGCTGGACCGCATCCTCGGCCTGGAACTGGGCGCGGATGATTACCTGGCCAAGCCCTGCGACCCGCGCGAGCTGACCGCCCGCCTGCGTGCCGTATTGCGCCGCAGCCATCCGGCCGCCGTGTCGACCCAGCTCGAATTGGGCGACCTGTGCTTCAGCCCGGTGCGCGGCGTGGTCAGCATCGACGAGCAGGAATTCGCCCTCACCGTCTCCGAAAGCCGCCTGCTGGAAGCCTTGCTGCGCCAGCCCGGCGAACCGCTGGACAAGCAGGAACTGGCGCAGATCGCCCTGGGCCGCAAGCTGACCCTGTACGATCGCAGCCTGGACATGCACGTCAGCAACCTGCGCAAAAAGATCGGCCCGCACCCGGATGGCCGGCCACGGATCGTGGCGTTGCGCAGCCGCGGCTACTACTACAGCCTCTAAGCGCTACGCCGATCCGAACCCTGTGGGAGCTGCCGAGCTTTAGCGAGGCAGCGACAGGATCGACTCGGTGTGCCTGTGGTACCGAGTCGTCTGCACCGCAGGCAACCCAGCTCCCACAGGGGATACGCTCGGCGCTGATAGTTTTGTCAGTTACCGACAAATCCCTCTTTACCGAAGCTTTACCCACACCTGACCGCCGCTGACCTTGATCTCCGTAATCTACTCACATCCGGACTCACCGGAATAGAGACAGGAGAATCACCATGCGCAAGACCCTTATCGCTTTGATGTTCGCCGCTGCCCTGCCCACCGTTGCCATGGCGGCAATGCCTGAAGGCCCAGGCCCGATGGGCGAACCTTCCGGCCACATGATGGGTGGCCCGGGCCACGGCGGTGAACACGGTCCGCGTGGCAAAGGCGGCCCGTTCAGCCAACTGGACCTGAGCAAGGAACAGCGCCAGCAGATCGGCAAGTTGATGGGTGACCAATGGCACGCCCGCAAAGACCTGACCAAGAAGTACCTGGACAAACTGCCAGCCGCTGACCAGAAAGCCATGCAGGACGAGATCGCCGCCGGCAAGCAGAAAACCCAGGCGGACATCCGTGCGGTCCTCAAGCCTGACCAGCAGAAGAAGTTCGACGAAATCGTCAAGCAGCAGGAACAGCGTCGCGCCGAATGGAAGGAATTCCAGGCCTGGAAAGCGCAACAGCCGCAAAAAGCGCAATAATGCTCCCGCGTTAACACTCCCAGCCCAGTGGCCCCCGCCGCTGGGCTTTTCCTGTTTGAGGGTTTCCTGTGCGTTCATTGTTCTGGCGCATCCTGGCCAGTTTCTGGCTGGCCATCGCCTTGGTTGCCGGGTTGTCGATCCTGCTTGGGCATATGCTCAATCAAGATGCCTGGATTCTCAGCCGTCACCCCGGCCTCAATAACCTGGCCGAAGAGTGGACCCAGCTCTACGAAGCCCAGGGCGAGGACGCGGCCCAGGACCTGCTGCAACAGCGCAAACGCCAGTATCACATCGACGTGCAAGTGCTGAATGAAAGCGGCGAGCCGGTGGTACGCGGCACCTTCCCGCGCCGCGCCGCTGCCTTCGAAGCGCGCCAGAATGACAGCCAGGACGGCCACCTGCCCTGGCGTCGCCTGACCGCCGAGTACACCAGCGAAAAGACCGGCGACACTTACTTGCTGATCTATCGCATCCCCCACCCGGAACTCGACGCCTGGCACCGCAGCAGCCTTTTGTGGCCGTTGAGCGCGCTGGCGATTGCCTTGGTGGTGCTGACCCTGTTCAGCCTGCTGGTGACACTGTCCATCACTCGCCCCCTCAGCCGTTTGCGCGGCGCGGTGCATGACCTCGGCCAGGCCACCTACCAGCAGAACAGCCTGGCGCGCCTGGCCAATCGCCGCGATGAATTCGGCGTGCTGGCCACCGACTTCAACCGCATGGGCGCCCGCCTGCAAAGCCTGATTGGCAGCCAGCGCCAATTGCTGCGTGATGTCTCCCACGAATTGCGCTCGCCCCTCGCGCGCCTGCGTATTGCCCTGGCGCTGGCCGAACGCGCCAGCCCCGAAGAGCGGGAAAGACTCTGGCCGCGCCTGACCCGCGAATGCGACCGGTTGGAAGCCTTGATCAGTGAAATCCTGGTACTGGCCCGTGTTGATGCCGATAACGCCAGCGCCGAAGAGGTCGAGCTCACTGCCTTGCTCAAAACCTTGCAAAAGGACGCCCAACTCGGCGCACCGGACCAGGTAGTGCAACTGAACGCCGAAACCGACCTGCACCTGAAGGGCTGGCCGACCATGATCGAACGCGCGGTGGATAACCTGCTGCGCAATGCCCAGCGCTTCAATCCCCAGGGCCAGCCGATTGAACTGCAGGCGCAGCGTCAGGGTGATCGGATCCTGATCAGCGTACGCGACCACGGCCCCGGCGTTGAGGCCGAACACTTGAGCCAGCTGGGCGAGCCCTTCTATCGCGCCCCCGGCCAGACCGCACAAGGCCACGGCCTGGGCCTGGCGATTGCACGTCGCGCCGCCGAACGTCATGGCGGCAGCCTGATTCTGGCCAACCACCCAGGCGGCGGCTTTGTCGCCAGCATCGACCTGCCACTGGAACCCGGGGTTGTCACACCGGCCTGATCTTCTATAGTGACCCTTCTCTTGAGGAGGGCCTTTGATGACTGACCTGCTGACTCCCATCCAAGCCGCACTTGATCTGCCACAAACGCCGCTGACCTTTACCGAAGCTGGCGCCCTGCCCTCGATCTTCGCCGTGACCGACCTGGCCAGCGCCAGCATCGGCGCCGCCGGCCAAGCCGTCTCCCAGTTGATCCAGCAACAGACCGGGCGCCTGCCCAGCGTCAGTGTGGACCGGCGCCTCGCGTCTTTCTGGTTCTCCTCCTCGATTCGCCCGACAGGTTGGGAGGTCCCACCGCTGTGGGACCCGGTGGCCGGCGACTACGCCAGCGCCGATGGCTGGATTCGCCTGCACACCAACGCGCCCCATCACCGCGCGGCCGCCGAGCGGGTACTGGGCAAAGCCGCCGACCGCATCGAGATGGCGGCCTATGTGGCCAAATGGAAAGCAGCTGAGCTGGAGCAGGCGATTGTCGACGAGGGTGGTTGCGCGGCGCAGATGCGTTCGTGGCAGGCCTGGCAGTCGCATCCCCAAGGGCTGGCAGTGAATGCCGAGGCGCTGGTGCAGCGCCGGACCGATGAAGCCACCTGCGTTAAACCCTGGCTCGGCTCAGTGGCGCGGCCGTTGGCGGGCATCAAGGTACTGGACCTGACCCGCGTGCTGGCCGGCCCCGTGGCCAGTCGCTTTCTTGCGGGCCTGGGCGCGGACGTGCTGCGCATCGACTCGCCCACCTGGAGCGAACCCGGCGTAGTGCCGGAAATGACCCTGGGCAAACGCTGCGCCCGCCTGGACTTGAAGAGCCCCGAAGGCCGGCAGGTGTTCGAAAACCTGCTCAAGGACGCCGACATCCTGTTCCACGGCTACCGCGCCGACGCCCTGGAGCAATTGGGCTACACCGCCAGCGCCCTGCCGACCCTCGCCCCCGGCCTGATCGACGTGAGCCTCAACGCCTACGGCTGGAGCGGCCCATGGCGTAATCGCCGGGGTTTCGACAGTTTGGTGCAGATGAGCAGCGGCATTGCCGACGCAGGCATGGCCTGGAAACAGGTGGACAAACCGGTGCCGCTGCCGTTGCAGGCCCTGGATCACGCCACCGGTTACTTGATGGCGGCCAGTGCGATTCAGGCCTTGAGCGAACGCTTGAAGTCGGGGCGCGGCGGTTCGGCACGGTTGTCGCTGGCGCGCACGGCGAAGTTGTTGGTGGAGACGGGACAGGTGCCGGAGCAGCCGGCGTTGCGTGCCGAGGAATTGAGCGATCAGGGTTTGGTGGTGGAGCAAACAGCCTGGGGCCAGGCGCACCGATTGCTTGCGCCAGTAACCATCAGCGGCACACCGTTGCAGTGGGATTTACCGGCTGGGGAATTGGGGTCGCACCGGGCACAGTGGTGAGCTGAAATCCGCTATTGCCGGCAAGCCAGCTCCCACATTCGACCGCATTCCAAAGGATGCACTCGGTCAAAATGTGGGAGCGGGCTTGCTCGCGAAGAGGCCAGTACAGACACTATCAATCTGACCGTTGCAACGACGTCCACAAATGCTGCGCCGCATACGCCCTCAACGGTCGCCACGCCTCGGCCCGCATCAGCAACTGCCGCGCCGACACCGGCCCGCCCTCCAGCGCCGCCAGCGCATTGATCAACCCGATATCCCCCGACGCGAACGCATCCGCCTCGCGCATCTGGCGCATGGCGATGTACTGCGCGGTCCAGTCGCCAATCCCCGCCAACGCCACCAGCCTTGCGACGCCCTCCTTGAGACTGGCCTTGGGTTCGAACACCTCAGGATCATCCAGCAACGCCTGGGCCACGCCCGACAACGTACGCCCGCGCGCCTTGGGCATCCCCAGGGTGGCGAGGTCGGCCGCCGCCAAGACGTCCGGCGTGGGGAACACGTGGGTGATACCGGCATACGGCGTTGCCAGCGGCTGACCGTATTGCGCAACTAGTTTGCCTGCCAGACGAATCGCGGCCACCACGGTGATTTGCTGGCCCAGCACTGCTCGGATCGCCAGCTCCAAGCCATCCCAGGTGCCTGGTACGCGCAAGCCCGGCCGCGCCGCAACCAGTTGCGCCATCAACGGGTCAGTCGCCAGTTGCGGGTTGATCCGTTGCGGCTGGGCGTCCAGGTCAAACATCTTGCGCAAGCGCCGTTGGATCTCGGGCAAGGCCGCCTTGTCCGCAAAGCCCACCGCAACGTCCAGCCAATCACCCGCCCCCGGCGCAACGCTGATCCAGCCATGCTGCCCGCCGACGCTGATGCTGCGCCGATACACGCCAGCCTCCACGGTCTCCATCCCAGTGATCGCCCGCGCCGACAAAAAACCCAACATCGCTGCCCAGTCATACGGCGGCTGATACGCCAGTCTCACAACGACAACACTCCGCTATACAACCCATACGCCGCCAGCCCAGCGCCGGCGATCACGCAGCTGAAAATGCCTTTTTCCACGTGGGTAAACAGGGGCTGGTCCTGCTCACGCTTGGCCAGGGCAAACAGGATCACGCCAGGTGCATACAACAGCGCAGACAGCAGCAGGTACTTCAAGCCACCGGCGTAGAGCAGCCACACCGCGTAGCCGAGGGCAATCAGGCCCACCAGCAAGTCCTTGATGCGCTGGCCATGGGCACCCTGGTAGGTTTCGCCGCGCCCGCTCAACAGCACCGCATAGGCCGCCGACCACAGGTACGGGACCAGGATCATCGATGAGGCGAGGTAAATCAGGGTGGTGTAGGTGCTGTGGGAAAACAGGGTGATCACCAGGAAGACCTGGATCATGACATTGGTCAGCCATAACGCGTTGACCGGCACCTGGTTGGCGTTTTCCTTTTTCAAAAAGGCCGGCATGGTCTTGTCATGGGCCGTGGCGTAGAGGATTTCCGCGCACAGCAATGCCCAGGACAGCAAGGCGCCGAGCAGCGATACCGCCAGGCCGATGCTGATCGCCATCGCGCCCCAGGGGCCGACGATGTGTTCCAGCACACCTGCCAGCGACGGGTTCTGCAGTTGTGCGAGCTGCGGCTGGCTCATGATGCCCAGCGACAGCACATTCACCAGCACCAGCAACGCCAGCACGCCCAGAAAGCCGATCACCGTGGCGCGACCCACGTCCGAGCGCTTCTCGGCCCGCGCCGAATAGACACTGGCGCCCTCGATACCGATAAACACAAACACGGTGACCAGCATCATGTTGCGCACCTGGTCCACCACATTGCCCATATTCGGGTTGCCCACGCCCCAGATATCACGGGTGAAGATCTCGGCCTTGAAGGCCACGCCGGCAATCACGATAAACATCAGCAGCGGCACGATCTTGGCCACGGTGGTGATCTGATTGATAAACGCGGCCTCCTTGATCCCACGCAGCACCAGGAAATGCACGGCCCACAGCAGCAAGGACGCGCAGCCGATGGCCACCGGCGTGTTGCCTTGACCGAATATCGGAAAAAAATAACCGAGGGTGCTGAACAGCAACACGAAGTAACCCACGTTGCCCATCCAGGCGCTGATCCAGTAACCCCAGGCCGAGGAGAAACCCATGTAATCGCCGAAGCCCGCCTTGGCATAGGCATACACGCCCGAGTCCAATTCGGGCTTGCGGTTGGCCAGGGTCTGGAACACAAAGGCCAGGGTCAACATGCCCACGGCGGTGATCGCCCAACCGATCAGCACCGCGCCTACCTCGGCTCGCGCGGCCATATTCTGCGGCAACGAGAAAATCCCCCCACCGATCATCGACCCCACTACCAGGGCGATCAGGGCACTGAGCCGAAGTTTCTGGGCGGGTTGGGACATGAACACTCCTGAATGAATAAAAAGTTTTAGCCGACAACTGTGCACTCAACTAATTAACCCAGCGAGTGTAGCGTTTATTAGAGACTGCGATAAAAACACCGCGCTAATACCCCAAGGGCATGACAGTTTATCGGGTTTAGGCTTATTTAGAATTTAAATACGACGAATACTCTGTCGCTTCTTAGTTCCTTATCGTCGCCTTTATGAAAAGTTTGCACATTCGGGAAAACGGGCTAGCTTAAAACGTCCACACGTAGCACTAAATGATTAACCAATACCGTAGAGATCGCTCTGGAAAGCACCTTTGCGCGGAAAACTATTGCCCACGGCTTTGCACCCTAAGTCATTAATTCACAATGGAATGTGCCAATGAAGTGATCTGAGTCAGCTGTTTCATTAGCGCACGGATTTATTCTGTGGTCTCTCTTCTCCTGCATTGGAGTTATGCGATGTCTGAATCTCCCGGAAAACTTCGATTAGGCGCATTGGTTGCACTGGTCGTCGGCTCAATGATTGGCGGCGGGATTTTCTCTCTGCCGCAAAATATGGCCGCCAGCGCTGACGTCGGCGCCGTACTGATCGGTTGGGTCATTACGGCCGTGGGCATGTTGACCCTCGCGTTCGTGTTCCAGACCCTCGCCAACCGCAAGCCCGACCTCGACGGTGGGGTGTACGCCTACGCCAAGGCCGGTTTCGGCGACTACATGGGTTTCTCGTCCGCCTGGGGTTACTGGATCAGTGCCTGGCTGGGCAACGTGGGTTACTTCGTGTTGCTGTTCAGCACCCTCGGTTACTTCTTCCCGATCTTTGGCGAAGGCAACACGCCGGCCGCTGTGATAGGCGCTTCAGTGCTGCTGTGGGCTGTGCATTTCCTGGTACTGCGCGGCATCAAGGAAGCGGCGTTCATCAACCTGGTAACCACCGTCGCCAAAGTGGTGCCATTGGTGCTGTTCGTTTTGATCGCGCTGTTCGCGTTCAAGCTGGACATCTTCACCGCTGACATCTGGGGCCTGAAAAACCCGGACCTGGGCAGCGTGATGAACCAAGTGCGCAACATGATGCTGGTCACCGTGTGGGTGTTTATCGGTATCGAAGGCGCGAGCATCTTCTCGGCCCGTGCCGAGAAACGCTCCGATGTGGGCAAGGCCACCGTGATCGGCTTTATCACCGTGCTGTTGTTCCTGATGCTGGTGAACGTGCTGTCCCTGGGGATCATGACCCAACCGGAGCTGGCCAAACTGCAAAACCCATCGATGGCCGCCGTGCTGGAGCATGTGGTGGGCCACTGGGGCGCGGTGCTGATCAGCGTCGGCTTGGTCATTTCGTTGCTCGGGGCGCTGCTGTCATGGGTGTTGCTGTGCGCGGAGATCATGTTCGCCGCTGCCAAGGACCACACCATGCCGGAATTCCTGCGCAAGGAGAACGCCAACCACGTGCCGGCCAACGCCCTGTGGCTGACCAACGCGATGGTGCAGATATTCCTGGTAATCACGCTGTTTTCCGCCAGCACCTACCTGTCGCTGATCTACCTCGCCACCTCAATGATCCTGGTGCCCTACCTGTGGTCGGCGGCGTATGCGCTGTTGCTGGCGGTGCGCGGGGAGACTTACGAAAACGCCCTCAAAGAGCGCCAGAAAGACCTGTTCATCGGCGCCATCGCCCTGATCTACGCGGTCTGGTTGCTCTACGCCGGCGGCACCAAATACCTGCTGCTCTCTGCCCTGCTCTACGCCCCCGGCGCGATCCTGTTCGCCAAGGCCAAGCGTGAACTGGGCAAACCGATATTCACCAACGTCGAGAAGTTGATTTTCGCCGCAGTGATCATTGGCGCCCTGGTGGCTGCCTATGGCCTCTACGACGGCTTCCTGACGCTTTAATTGTGTGTTCACTGGAGGATCTGAAATGACCACGGAAAAAGTGAAGTACGGCGTACATTCCGAAGCCGGCAAACTGCGCAAAGTCATGGTGTGCTCCCCAGGTTTGGCCCATCAGCGGCTGACCCCCAACAACTGCGATGAACTGCTGTTCGATGACGTGTTGTGGGTCGCCCAGGCCAAGCGCGACCATTTCGACTTCGTCACCAAGATGCGCGAGCGGGATATTGATGTGCTGGAAATGCACAACCTGCTGACCGACATCGTCGCCATCCCCGAAGCGCTGGACTGGATCCTGGAGCGCAAGATCACCGCCAACACAGTCGGCCTAGGCCTGGTCGATGAGGTCAGCTCCTGGCTGCGCAGCCTGGAGCCGCGCAAAATCAGTGAGTTCCTGATCGGTGGTGTGTCGGCCGATGACCTGCCGAGCAGCTTCGGTGGCAAGACCATCGAAATGTTCCGCGATTTCCTCGGGCATTCCAGCTTCATCCTGCCGCCGCTGCCCAACACTCAGTTCACCCGTGACACCACTTGCTGGATCTACGGCGGCGTGACGCTGAACCCGATGTACTGGCCGGCGCGACGCCAGGAAACCCTGCTGGCCTCGGCCATCTACAAATTCCATCCCGAGTTCACCAACGCGGACTTCCAGATCTGGTACGGCGACCCGGATCAGGAACACGGCGCCTCCACCCTGGAAGGCGGTGACGTGATGCCGATCGGCAACGGCGTGGTACTGATCGGCATGGGCGAGCGTTCGTCCCACCAGGCGATCGGCCAACTGGCGCGCAACCTGTTCAAGAACAAGGCAGTGGAAAAAGTGATCGTTGCCGGCCTGCCAAAATCCCGCGCGGCGATGCACCTGGATACCGTGTTCAGCTTCTGCGACCGCGACCTGGTCACCGTCTTCCCCGAAGTGGTCAACCAGATCGTGCCGTTCACTCTGCGTCCGGATGAAAGCAAGCCGCACGGCATCGACATCCAGCGGGAGAAAACCAACTTCCTCGAAACCGTCGCCGCGGCCCTCAACCTCAAGGCGCTGCGTGTGGTCGAGACCGGCGGCAACAGTTTCGCCGCCGAACGCGAGCAGTGGGACGACGGCAACAACGTGGTCGCGGTGGAGCCTGGCGTAGTGATCGGTTACGACCGCAACACCTACACCAACACCTTGCTGCGCAAGGCCGGCGTGGAAGTCATCACCATCAGTGCCGGCGAACTCGGCCGCGGCCGTGGCGGTGGCCACTGCATGACCTGCCCGATCATCCGCGACCCTATCGACTATTAATTTCCAGGCCTTGGCCGTCGCCCATAAGGCGCCGGCCAAGGGGATAACCTAAACAGAAGGAGATCCATCATGGCTTTCAACATGCGCAACCGCAGCCTGCTGTCGCTGATGCACCACACCACCCGCGAACTGAACTACCTGCTGGACCTGTCCCGCGACCTCAAGCGCGCCAAATACACTGGCACCGAGCGTCCGCACCTGAAGGGCAAGAACATCGCGCTGATCTTCGAAAAAACCTCGACCCGCACCCGTTGCGCCTTCGAAGTCGCGGCCCATGACCAGGGCGCGCACGTCACCTACATCGATCCGGTGTCGTCACAGATCGGCCATAAAGAAAGCATGAAAGACACCGCCCGCGTACTGGGCCGGATGTTCGACGCCATCGAATACCGTGGCTTCGAACAGGAAATCGTCGAAGAACTGGCCAAGTTCGCCGGCGTGCCAGTGTTCAACGGCCTTACCGCCGAATTCCACCCGACGCAAATGATCGCCGACACCCTGACCATGCGCGAACACAGCGACAAACCGCTGCATGACATCAGCTACGCCTACCTCGGCGACGCCCGCTACAACATGGGTAACTCGCTGCTGATGATTGGCGCCAAGCTGGGCATGGACGTGCGCATCGGCGCGCCGAAAGCGCTGTGGCCGCACGAAGATTTCATCAAGCAGTGCCAGGCGTTTGCCGAAGAAAGCGGCGCACGCATCACCATCACCGAAGACCCTAAGGAAGCGGTGAAAGGCGTGGACTTCATCCACACCGATATCTGGGTGTCCATGGGCGAGCCGGTGGAAGCGTGGGACGAGCGCATTGAGCAACTGCTGCCGTACCAGGTCAACGCCAAGATGATGAAAGCTTCGGGCAACCCGCGCGTGAAATTCATGCACTGCCTGCCCGCGTTCCACAACAGCGAAACCAAGGTGGGCAAGGACATCGCTGCGCGTTATCCGAACCTGGCCAATGGCGTGGAAGTGACCGAGGACGTGTTCGAATCGCCGGCCAACATCGCGTTTGAGCAGGCGGAGAACCGCATGCATACCATCAAGGCGATTCTGGTGTCGGCGCTGGCGGATATCTAAATCTTAAGTTGGCAATGAGGACAACTGTGGGAGCCGGGCTTGCCCGCGAGGCAGGCACCGCGGTCTATCAAGCAGACCGCGGTGATGCTATCGCAGGCAAGCCAGCTCCCACATTGACCGCGTTCCTTCATCAGAACTTTCAGAAGGACACTCTGTATGCGCATCGTCGTAGCCTTGGGCGGTAACGCCCTGCTCCGCCGTGGTGAACCCATGACGGCGGACAACCAACGCGCCAATATTCGCATCGCCACCGAACAGATCGCCAAGATTCACGCCGGCAACGAGTTGGTGATCGCCCACGGCAATGGCCCGCAGGTCGGCCTGTTGTCGTTGCAGGCAGCGGCCTACACCCAGGTCTCACCCTACCCGCTGGACGTGCTCGGCGCCGAAACCGAGGGCATGATCGGTTACATCATCGAACAGGAACTGGGCAACCTGCTGGACTTTGAAGTGCCCTTCGCCACCCTGCTCACCCAGGTCGAAGTGGACGCCAAGGACCCCGCCTTCCAGAACCCGACCAAACCCATCGGTCCGGTGTATTCCAAGGCCGAAGCGGAGAAACTCGCCGCTGAAAAGGGCTGGGCCATTGCGCCGGATGGCGACAAGTACCGCCGCGTGGTCGCCAGCCCACGGCCAAAACGCATCTTTGAAATCCGCCCGATCACCTGGCTGCTGGACAAAGGCAGTATCGTGATTTGTGCCGGCGGCGGCGGCATTCCGACAATGTACGGCGAGGACGGCAAGCTGCGCGGCATTGAAGCCGTGATCGACAAAGACCTGTGCTCGTCGCTGCTGGCATCGCAATTGAAAGCCGATTTGCTGGTGATCGCCACCGACGTCAACGCCGCTTTTATCGACTTCGGCAAACCCACCCAGAAGGCCATCGGCCAGGCCCACCCCGACGAAATGGAAAAACTCGGCTTCGCGGCCGGTTCCATGGGGCCCAAGGTCCAAGCCGCCTGCGAGTTCGCCCGTCAGACTGGCAAAACCGCCGTCATCGGTTCACTCTCGGACATCGAAGCCATCGTCCAGGGCAGCGCCGGTACACGCATCAGCACGGCAAAACCTGGCATCACCTATCTGTGAAGTAGAGGAGAGACGCCTATGGCCACCTTTGAACCGGGTCACCTGCACGTTGAACGTCACGCGTTGAACAAGGATGACTACAGCTACAACCTGTGTATCGACTACGAAGTCAGCCAGGATCCCAAGGAAGGCAAGGGGATGCTGTTCAAGCTGCATGGTTCGGTGCAGGGCAAGGACCTGAAGGAGGAGTTTTTCCTGCCCAAGGACCAGGCGTTCGACTTTGCCCGGCATGCCATGAACATCGCGCAGAAGTATGGAATGCCCAAGGTGGCGGTGTTGAATGGCTCGATGCACAAGCAGTACGACATGATGTTTGAGGATGTACGGAATCAGTTGGATGTAAAGTCAGGCGATCCGGTCAAGCCGGAGCACCTGGCATAATCACAGCGCAAATCCCCTGTGGGAGCGGGCTTGCTCGCGAATGTGGTGCGTCAGTCACTGAATATAGGGACTGACACAGCGCATTCGCGAGCAAGCCCGCTCCCACATTTTGATCTCCATCATCTCCAAGGCATACTGGCCACCCTCCGCACTCCAGAATCAAGATCCGCCCCATGCGTATCCACGTCAGCTTCATCGACCGCGTCGGCATTACCCAGGAAGTCCTGGCCCTGCTCGGTGGGCGCAATCTCAATCTGGATGCGGTGGAAATGGTGCCGCCCAACGTCTACATCGATGCGCCGACCCTGAGCGCCGACGTGCTCGAAGAACTGCGCGACGCACTGTTCAGCGTGCAGGGCGTGCAAGCGGTGAAGGTGGTGGACATCCTTCCCGGCCAACGTCGCCACCTGCAACTCGACGCCCTATTGGCGGCCATGACCGACCCGGTACTGGCGCTGGACAGCGCGGGCAAGATCCTGCTGGCCAATCCGGCGCTGATCGCCCTGTACGGCCGCGAACCGGCTGGGGAAAGCATCAGCGAGCTGTTCAATGACCCGGCGCTGCTCGACACCTTGCTGGAGCAAGGCTTCCGCTTGCCGCTGCGTGAAATCAGCGTCAACGGCCAGACCCTGCTGCTGGACGCCACACCGATCACCGACGCCGGCGGCCTGCTGACCCTCTACCAACCCAACCGCATCGGCGAACAACTGTCGGCACTGCACCATGACCATGCCGAAGGCTTTGATGCGCTGCTCGGCGAATCCCCGGTCATCCGCACGCTCAAGGCCCGCGCCCAGCGGGTGGCGGCGCTGGATGCACCGCTGTTGATCCAGGGCGAAACCGGCACCGGCAAGGAACTGGTGGCGCGCGCCTGCCATGCGATCAGTGCGCGCCACAGCGCGCCATTCCTCGCGTTGAACTGTGCGGCGCTGCCGGAAAACCTCGCGGAAAGCGAGTTGTTTGGTTATGCACCGGGCGCCTTTACCGGCGCGCAACGCGGTGGCAAACCGGGGCTGATGGAGCTGGCCAACCAGGGCACGGTGTTTCTGGATGAAATCGGTGAGATGTCGCCGTACTTGCAGGCCAAGCTGCTGCGTTTTCTCAATGATGGCAGCTTCCGTCGCGTGGGCGGCGACCGCGAAGTGAAGGTCAATGTGCGCATCCTCAGCGCCACCCACCGCGACCTGGAAAAAATGGTCAGCGAAGGCACTTTTCGCGAAGATCTTTTCTATCGCCTCAACGTACTCAACGTCGAAGTGCCGCCGTTGCGCGAACGTGGCCAGGACATCCTGTTGCTGGCCCGCTACTTCATGCAGCAGGCCTGCGCGCAGATCCAGCGCCCAGTCTGCCGCTTGGCGCCCGGGACTTACCCAGCACTGCTGGGCAACCGCTGGCCGGGCAACGTGCGCCAATTGCAGAACGTGATCTTCCGCGCCGCTGCCATCTGCGAAAGCAGCCTGGTGGACATTGGCGACCTGGACATCGCCGGCACTTCGGTGGCACGCCAGAGCGACGGCGAAATCGACAGCCTGGAACAGGCGGTGGAAGACTTTGAGCGCAACCTGCTGGAAACGCTCTACACCAGCTACCCTTCGACCCGACAACTGGCCAGTCGCCTGCAGACCTCCCACACTGCGATCGCTCATCGCCTGCGCAAGTACGGCATTCCCAACAAACCCTGAACCCGAACGCGGATCAAAATGTGGGAGCGGGATTGCTCGCGAATGCGCAGTGTCAACTCGCCCCCCATCACTGACCCACCGCATTCGCGAGCAAGCACGCTCCCACCTTGATCGTATTCCAGATTTTGGTCTGAGAACGACATCCGCTGTACTGAAAGCGCTACAGTGGAACGATATCGCTACAACCCTGTTTTTTGCGCGCCATGCAAGGCTTTGATCCACATAGGCTTTTTTTCGCAGGCCCAGCTGTAGCGAAATCGCTACAGCTTATGGGCATAGGGTTATAGCCAATTTTATTAACCTATTGATTTATAACGAATTAATAAGGTTGGCCGCGATATTGCTAAACAACTCCCCATTATTCCAATCCCGTCCACCAGACGAATCTGGCCTTGAGGAGTTTCCATGAGCGAGTTGCGTTTCACTGAAGATCACGAATGGCTGCGCGCCGAAGCTGACGGCAGCGTCACCGTGGGTATCACCGCTTTCGCGCAAAACGCGCTGGGTGACGTGGTTTTCGTGCAACTGCCGGAGTTGCAGGCCTATGACAAGGGCGCTGAAGCGTCCACCGTTGAGTCCGTAAAAGCAGCCAGCGGCGTGTACATGCCGCTGGACGGTGAAGTCCTCGAAGTGAACGACAAATTGGATGGCAGCCCGGAGCTGGTCAACGAAGACCCGATGGGCGAAGGTTGGTTCTTCCGCTTTAAACCGGCCGATGCCGGTGCGGTCGCTAAACTGTTGGATCAGGATGCGTATGACCGCCTGATCAAAGCCAACGCTGAAGCTTGAGGAGCGCGCAATGACCGTTCAATTGACCACCGCCAACGAATTCATCGCCCGCCATATCGGCCCACGCCAGGAAGACGAGCAGCAGATGCTCGCCAGCCTGGGCTTTGATTCCCTGGAAGCCCTGAGCGCCAGCGTGATCCCGGAAAGCATCAAGGGCACCAGCGTGCTCGGCCTGGAAGACGGCCTGAGCGAAGCCGAGGCCCTGGCCAAGATCAAGGCCATCGCCGGCAAGAACCAACTGTTCAAGACCTACATCGGCCAGGGCTACTACAACTGCCACACGCCGTCGCCGATCCTGCGCAACTTGCTGGAAAACCCGGCCTGGTACACCGCCTACACCCCCTACCAGCCAGAGATTTCCCAGGGCCGCCTGGAAGCGCTGCTGAACTTCCAGACCCTGATCAGCGATCTCACCGGCCTGCCGATCGCCAACGCCTCGCTGCTTGACGAAGCCACCGCCGCCGCCGAAGCCATGACCTTCTGCAAGCGCCTGAGCAAGAACAAGGGCAGCAACGCCTTCTTCGCCTCGATCCACAGCCACCCGCAAACCCTCGACGTGCTGCGCACCCGTGCCGAGCCACTGGGTATTGATGTGGTGGTGGGCGATGAGCGCGAACTGACCGACGTCAGCCCGTTCTTCGGCGCCCTGCTGCAGTACCCTGCCAGCAACGGCGACGTGTTCGACTACCGCGAGCTGACCGAGCGTTTCCACGCTGCCCATGCATTGGTAGCCGTGGCCGCCGACCTGCTGGCCCTGACGCTGCTGACCCCACCGGGTGAGTTCGGCGCCGACGTGGCCATCGGCAGTGCGCAACGCTTCGGCGTGCCGCTGGGCTTTGGTGGCCCGCACGCGGCGTACTTCTCCACCAAGGATGCGTTCAAGCGCGACATGCCGGGCCGTCTGGTCGGTGTGTCCGTCGACCGTTTCGGCAAACCGGCCCTGCGCCTGGCCATGCAGACCCGCGAGCAACATATCCGCCGCGAAAAGGCCACGTCGAACATCTGCACCGCCCAGGTGCTGCTGGCCAACATCGCCAGCATGTACGCCGTGTACCACGGCCCCAAAGGCCTGACCCAGATTGCCCGGCGAGTGCACCAGCTGACCGCGATCCTGGCCAAGGGCCTGACCGCCCTGGGCCAGAACGTCGAGCAAGCCCACTTCTTCGACACCCTCACGCTCAACACTGGCGCCAACACTGCCGCCGTGCACGATAAGGCCCGCGCTCAGCGCATCAATCTGCGAGGGGTGGACGCTGAGCGTGTGGGTGTATCGGTGGACGAAACCACCACCCAGGCCGACATTGAAACCCTGTGGGCGATCTTCGCCGACGGTAAGGCCCTGCCGGACTTCGCCGCCCAGGTTGAAAGCACCCTGCCGGCCGCGCTGCTGCGCCAGTCGCCGGTCCTCAGCCACCCGGTATTCAACCGGTATCACTCGGAAACCGAGCTGATGCGCTACCTGCGCAAGCTGGCCGACAAGGACCTCGCGCTGGACCGCACCATGATCCCGCTGGGCTCGTGCACCATGAAGCTCAACGCCGCCAGCGAAATGATCCCGGTGACCTGGGCGGAGTTCGGCGCCTTGCACCCGTTCGCCCCGGCCGAGCAGAGCGCCGGCTACCTGGAGCTGACGTCCGACCTCGAAGCCATGCTCTGCGCCGCCACCGGTTACGACGCGATTTCCCTGCAGCCGAACGCCGGTTCCCAGGGCGAGTACGCCGGCCTGCTGGCCATCCGTGCCTATCACCAGAGCCGTGGCGATGAGCGCCGCGACATCTGCCTGATCCCATCGTCGGCCCACGGTACCAACCCGGCCACCGCCAACATGGCGGGCATGCGTGTGGTCGTCACCGCTTGCGACGCCCGTGGCAACGTGGATATCGAAGACCTGCGGGCCAAGGCCATCGAGCACCGCGACCACCTCGCCGCGCTGATGATCACCTACCCTTCCACCCACGGCGTGTTCGAAGAAGGTATCCGCGAAATCTGCGGCATCATTCACGACAACGGCGGCCAGGTGTACATCGACGGCGCCAACATGAACGCCATGGTCGGCCTGTGCGCCCCCGGCAAGTTCGGCGGCGACGTGTCCCACCTGAACCTGCACAAGACCTTCTGCATCCCGCACGGCGGTGGCGGCCCAGGCGTTGGCCCGATTGGC
Organism: Pseudomonas sp. H3_E07; assembly: GCF_054668895.1. Lineage (NCBI taxonomy): Bacteria > Pseudomonadati > Pseudomonadota > Gammaproteobacteria > Pseudomonadales > Pseudomonadaceae > Pseudomonas > Pseudomonas sp. H3_E07. Next base: position 4,025,793 of record NZ_CP162795.1, on the reverse strand, counting down.
GTCAAGTCGCACCTTACGCCGTTCCTGCCAGGCCACGCGGCCATGGAGCGCAAGGAAGGCGCGGTGTGCGCGGCGCCATTCGGCAGCGCAAGCATCCTGCCGATCACCTGGATGTACATCAGCATGATGGGTGGCGCAGGCCTCAAGCGCGCATCGCAGTTGGCGATCCTGAATGCCAACTACATTTCCCGTCGCCTTGAAGAGCACTACCCCGTCCTCTACACCGGCAGCAACGGCCTGGTCGCGCATGAGTGCATCCTCGACCTGCGCCCCTTGAAAGACAGCAGCGGCATCAGCGTGGACGACGTGGCCAAGCGCCTGATCGACTTCGGTTTCCATGCGCCGACCATGTCGTTCCCGGTGGCAGGCACCTTGATGATCGAGCCGACCGAAAGCGAATCCAAGGAAGAACTGGACCGCTTCTGCAATGCGATGATCGCCATCCGCGAAGAAATCCGCGCGGTGGAAAACGGCACACTGGACAAGGACGACAACCCACTGAAGAACGCGCCGCACACCGCTGCCGAACTGGTGAGCGAGTGGACGCACCCCTACACCCGCGAACAAGCGGTGTACCCGGTGCCTTCATTGATCGAAGGCAAGTACTGGCCGCCGGTGGGGCGTGTCGACAACGTGTTTGGCGATCGCAATCTGGTGTGTGCGTGCCCGTCGATCGAGAGCTACGCGTAACCTGAGGATGTACTCGGTGTAAATGTGGGAGCGGGCTTGCTCGCGAATGCGGTGGATCAGTCAGCAGGTGTATCAACTGAGAGACCGCTTTCGCGAGCAAGCCCGCTCCCACCTTTGGCCGAGTACACCTGATAAATAATAAGAAACCGGAGAACAACCATGTCTTTAAGCGTGTTCGACCTGTTCAAGATTGGCATCGGCCCCTCCAGCTCCCATACCGTCGGCCCGATGCGCGCCGCCGCTCGATTCGTCGAGGGCCTCAAGCGTGACAACCTGTTGGGCACCACCCTCAGCCTCAAGGTGGAACTCTACGGATCGCTGGGCGCCACCGGCAAAGGCCACGGCAGCGACAAAGCCGTGTTGCTGGGCCTGGAAGGTGAACACCCGGACACCGTAAATACCGAAACCGTGGCTACCCGCCTGGCGCAGATGCGCAAGGATGGCCGCTTGAACCTGCTCGGCGAACACAGCATTGCGTTCAACGAGAAAGAACACTTGGCGATGATTCGCAAACCCCTCGCCTACCACCCCAATGGCATGATTTTCCGTGCCTTCGACGCCGCCAATATCCAGATCCGCAGCCGCGAGTACTACTCGGTGGGGGGTGGATTTGTGGTGGATGAAGACGCCGCCGGCGCCGACCGGATTGTCGAGGACGCCACACCGCTGACCTTCCCCTTCAAGCATGCCAAAGACCTTCTCGGCCATTGCACCACCTACGGGCTGTCCATCAGCCAGGTGATGATGACCAATGAGAGTGCCTGGCGCCCTGAAGCGGAAACCCGCGCCGGGCTACTGAGAATCTGGCAGGTGATGCAGGACTGTGTGGACGCGGGCTGCCGCAACGAAGGGATTCTGCCTGGAGGTTTGAAGGTCAAGCGTCGCGCCGCCGCCCTGCATCGCCAGCTGTGCAAACACCCGGAGTCGGCGTTGCGCGACCCGCTGTCGGTACTCGATTGGGTCAACCTTTACGCCTTGGCGGTCAATGAAGAAAACGCCAACGGCGGCCGCGTGGTCACGGCGCCTACCAACGGAGCGGCGGGAATCGTGCCGGCGGTACTGCATTACTACATGCGCTTTATCCCCGGCGCTAACGAAGACGGTGTGGTGCGCTTTCTGCTCACCGCCGCCGCCATCGGCATTCTGTACAAGGAGAACGCATCGATCTCCGGCGCCGAAGTCGGCTGCCAGGGCGAAGTCGGCGTGGCCTGCTCCATGGCCGCCGGCGCACTGTGCGAAGTCTTGGGCGGCAGTGTTTCCCAGGTGGAAAACGCTGCCGAGATCGGTATGGAACACAACCTCGGCCTGACCTGCGACCCGATTGGCGGATTGGTCCAGGTGCCCTGCATCGAGCGCAATGCGATGGGCTCGGTCAAGGCGATCAACGCGGTGCGCATGGCCTTGCGCGGCGATGGGCAGCACTTCGTCTCGCTGGATAAAGTCATCCGCACCATGCGCCAGACCGGCGCCGACATGAAAAGCAAATACAAGGAAACCGCCCGTGGCGGTTTGGCGGTCAACATTATCGAGTGCTGACGCCTAACGGCGCGCCAGCACGTTTTTCAGGAGCTGAATATGTCCACCGAAACCCTGTTGAAAACCCCTCTGCATGCCCTGCACATCGAGCTGGGCGCGCGCATGGTGCCCTTCGCCGGCTACGACATGCCGGTGCAATACCCACTGGGCGTGATGAAGGAACACCTGCACACCCGTGATCAAGCCGGGCTGTTCGACGTGTCCCACATGGGCCAGATCCGCCTCACCGGCGCCAATGCCGCCAAGGCCCTGGAAACCCTGGTACCGGTCGACATCCTCGACCTGCCAGTCGGCATGCAGCGCTACGCGATGTTCACCAACGACCAGGGCGGCATCCTCGATGACCTGATGGTGGCCAACCTGGGTAACGACGAACTGTTCCTGGTGGTCAACGCCGCCTGCAAGGACCAGGACCTGGCGCACCTGCGCCAGCATATCGGCGACCAGTGCACCATCGAGCCGTTGTTCGAGGAGCGTGCATTGCTGGCCCTGCAGGGCCCGGCGGCGGTGAAAGTACTGGCGCGCCTGGCTCCTGAAGTCACCAAGATGACCTTCATGCAGTTCGCCACGCTGCGCCTGCTGGGCGTGGACTGCTATGTCAGCCGTTCGGGCTACACCGGTGAAGACGGCTTTGAAATTTCCGTACCCGCCGCCAATGCCGAAAGCCTCGCGCGAAGCCTGCTGGCCGAGACCGAAGTGCAGGCCATCGGCCTGGGCGCCCGCGATTCGTTGCGCCTGGAAGCCGGCCTGTGCCTGTACGGCCACGACATGAACTCCGATACCACCCCGATCGAAGCCAGCCTGCTGTGGGCGATCTCCAAGGCGCGCCGTGCCGACGGTGCTCGTGCCGGTGGTTTCCCGGGTGCCGACACGATCTTCACCCAACAGCAAGCCGGTGTGAGCCGCAAACGTGTAGGCCTGTTGCCACAAGAGCGCACGCCGGTGCGCGAAGGTGCACAAATCGTCGACGCAGACGGCACCGTGATCGGCAGCGTGTGCAGCGGCGGCTTCGGCCCGACCCTGGGCGGCCCGCTGGCCATGGGTTACCTGGACAGCGCCTTTATCGCACTGGATACCGAAGTCTCTGCGCTGGTGCGTGGGAAAAAGGTGCCACTTCGTGTAAGTAAAATGCCATTTGTGCCGCAGCGTTACTACCGGGGCTGACTGACTGTTTCCATAAGTAACGCGATTGCGTTAACACGCACTAATTTGTAACGCAATCGCCATAAAACAGTGCACTCCCGATAGTCTTTTTTATAGGGGTCAACCTATAACAAGTGATCAACTCTATCGAATAAGTGGAATTCACAATATTCAACCAAGTGTCATAAGCCCAAGCAAAACCTGGGCTTTTGGCAGGGCTTGTTTTTTCTCCATTAGTTGGCGTAGAGTTTGCCCACTGTGTTTGCATGGGTCGCTTGGAACCTGGACCTGGGCAGTAGCTGAAGTAGTTGTGCTACAACCCGTTCGACGTCTCTTACTTTCCTGCAACCCAGCCCAGTACTCTTTCATGCGAAAGGGGCTGTCATTAATTTTTAGCGTCAAGGAAATAAGAAAATGGCTGAACGTCAGAGCGGTACCGTCAAGTGGTTTAACGACGAGAAAGGGTTTGGTTTTATCACTCCAGAAAGCGGTCCGGATCTGTTCGTGCATTTCCGCGCTATTCAGGGCAACGGCTTCAAGAGCCTGAAAGAAGGCCAGAAAGTGACATTCGTTGCTGTGCAAGGCCAAAAAGGCATGCAGGCTGACGAAGTACAAGCAGAAGGCTGATCCCTGCTGCGACAAAAAGCCCCTGATGGTGACATCAGGGGCTTTTTTATGTGCGTTTGCTCGTAAAATGGCTTTTTTCAGAAGAGAGCCCTGCCATGTCGAAACCCCTGCTGAGCCCCCAAGGCGAGTTCCCCGCCGTTGGCCTGGGCCGTCGTCTGGCAGCGATGTTCTATGACTTCCTGTTGTGCACCGCCCTGCTGATCGTCACGGCGTTCATCTACAAGCTGATCTGGATCGCGTTTGTAGGCGAGGCGAAGATGCGCACACTCACAGAATCCGGCGCGCTGGACGGCGACCCGCTGCTGTCGACGATTCTGTTGTTTGTGCTGTTTGGCTTCTTCGCCAAGTTCTGGACCCATTCCGGGCAGACCCTGGGCATGCAGGTGTGGGGCGTGCGCGTACAGAATGCCGATGGCTCAAGGATCAGCCTGTGGCAGGCGCTGTTGCGCTTTGTGGTGTCGATTGCGTCGTGGTTGTGCGTAGGGCTGGGGTTTATCTGGTCGCTGGTTGATAAGCGCAAACGCAGCTGGCATGACATCTATTCGGATACGCAACTGGTGCGGATCCCCAAGCAGAAAAAGTAATTGCCGACGACACAGATCAACTGTGGGCGCTGGCTTGCCAACTCCCACAGTTTGACCGTGTTCACAACGGGGTCAGGCGTTGCCGGCGAGCTTGAGACGTGCGGCCTGGGTGAAATCGAGCATTCGTTTGAGCGGGCGCACTGCATGCGGGATTACCGACGGCTCGACGAAGATCTCATTACTACCCTCGCGCAGGCACTGCAGCGTGCGTTCCAGCGTGTTCATCGCCATCCATGGGCAATGCGCGCAACTGCGGCACGCCGCGCCATTGCCAGCAGTAGGCGCTTCGACAAAGACCTTGTCCGGGCACAGCTGCTGCATCTTGTAGAAAATGCCGCGGTCGGTGGCGACGATGAAAGTCTTGTTCGGCAGGCGCTGAGCGGCGGCAATCAATTGGCTGGTCGAACCTACAGCGTCTGCCAATTCGATCACCGATGTCGGCGACTCGGGGTGCACCAGGATCGCGGCATCCGGGTACAGCGCCTTCATGTCTTCAAGCTGCTTGGACTTGAACTCTTCGTGGACGATGCAGGCACCGTCCCACAGCAGCATATCGGCACCGGTCTGACGCTGGATGTAGGTCCCCAGGTGCTTGTCAGGGCCCCAGATAATCGTCTCGCCGTTGTCCATCAGGCTTTCGACGATTTCCAGCGCGCAACTCGACGTCACCACCCAATCCGCCCGGGCTTTGACCGCCGCCGAGGTGTTGGCATACACCACCACGGTGCGCTCGGGATGCTGGTCGCAGAACGCCGAAAACTCCTCCACCGGGCAACCCAGGTCCAGGGAACACGTGGCTTCCAGGGTGGGCATGAGGATGCGTTTTTCGGGGGTGAGGATCTTGGCGGTCTCGCCCATGAAACGCACGCCAGCGACCAGGACGGTCTTGGCCGGGTGAGCGGCGCCGAAACGGGCCATTTCCAGGGAGTCGGAAACGCAGCCGCCGGTTTCTTCGGCCAGGGCCTGAATCACCGGATCACAGTAGAAGTGGGCAACCAGCACCGCGTCTTGAGCCTTGAGCTCGGCGGCGATGGCGGTACGCAGGCTCGCCTCTTCCTCGGCGCTGAGGGCCTTGGGCTGCTTGGCGTCGAGATGGGCTTGAACCAGAAGGCGTTCGGAAATTTGCGTCATGTTCGCAAGACCTGCAGGCGCAGTTGCGCGAAAGTCGAGTGTACCACCGGCTCTGGAGCCCTTCGGGCGCCGCCGGACGAAGTGATGGTGTTCATCAAGCACGGGTTAAGGTGAAGCTGCGCAAGGCTACAGAATATCCAAGGGTTTCAAAAGCCTAATCTGGTATTCGCCCGCCTGTTTGCCGGGCAAAAAAAGGGAGACCCCGGGGCTGGGGTCTCCCTTTTTCGCTCCCGGTATCAGCGCACCAATGCGGACGGCTCTTGCTGAAGCATCACCGAATCATGCATGTTCGCCAACGCATCCTTCAACGTGGACTCTTCCAACGCGTCCTTGGACTTCTTGCTGGCGTTGGCCGCGTATTCAAGCAGCACCAGGTAGTCGCGCTTGACCGCAGCCTGCGTCGGCACGTAGGTCTCGTCCACCAGCTTGCCCATCACATACTTTTGCGTACGGGTGTTCTGGCTGGCCTCTTGCGATACCGAGGCATGGGTCAGCAGGCCATCCTTGTACGACAGATTGGCAGAACTGCTGGCCTTGTCCTGCACCTGCACGTAGAGATAGTTCTGTGACTCGGCGGTGCCGTCCAAAGCAGGCGCCTTACCGCCCTTGAGGCTCTTGTGGAAGCTCGCGGAGAGGCTCGACTGCTGGTCCTGGCTGACACTGCGGTCCAGCGCGGTACTTCCACCAACACGGGTCTTTTGCGACACCTCATAGGCAAAGCTGTCGACCTCGGAGGGGCGCATCGGGTTGGGCGAATCAGACGCCTGCTTGATCGACGCCTTGAAGTCAGCCAGGCCAGTGAGCAACCCCTGGTCGGTCGGGTTGCGCGTCAGCGCCTCTGGCAAAGAAACGCCCTGTGGATAATGACTGTTCATGGCGCTGAAGGCGTTCTTGAACATCGCCATCAACTCCGGCTTGGCGCTGCCGCGCGCCTGTGCCCGATCGAACTGGGTGAGGTAGCTTTGCAGGGCCTTGGCCTGCTGCTTGGCGTTGCCGAGGATAGCGGTGTTTTTCAGGTCGACCGCCAGGTTCAACTCACCGAGCGGACCACTCATGCGGGTGGTCCGGCTTTGACTGTCGGCGTGAAAGGCCAGGCTCAGGTCCTGACCGTCCAGGGATTTGAGCTTGGCGCTGAGGTCGACCGAGGCCAGCAACGTGGAATCAAACTGCGTCAGCTGACTCAGGTCGAGCTTCGGCGGCGTTGCGGTCAACCCATCCACGGCGGCCTGGAAAGCGCTGCCCAGCTTGCCAACAGCCGTGAGCTCCTCATCGCTCAAGGTGCCCCCCTCCACTGTCGCCTTCACCCCCAGGCCGTCGGTCTGGCTAGAGAGGCTGAAGGTCACGGTCTTGCCGCTGGCGGTCTTGATGCTGAGGCTGATCAGGTTGTCGGCCTTGGAGTGCAGCAGGCTCTGATCAACCTTGATTTCACCCGCGTTCGCCGCGCGGTCGGCACTCGCGAACATCACCGACTGGGAAATCCCTCCACCGCCCTTGGCGAACTGCGCAACCAGACCGGCGCCCAGGCCACTGAAACGGTTGGCCGTCGATTGCGAATTGAAGTTGGCGTTGAGGGACTTGCTGAGCGCATCCTGACGGTCGCTTTCCCAGGCGCGGACGGTCTCTTGACCCGGCAACTGCCCGCGACGGGAATAGGTGTCGGACAGCGTATCGGAGACGACGTTGCCCAGGCTGACGACTGAAGATGGCCTCTTCAGGCTGACTTCAACGTTGTGCGTCAGGGTTGCCGCCGGCGTTTCCGTCGGCCGGGCGATAAGCGTGTTGGCGGTGCTGATAGGCGAAAGCATAGTCATGACGATCCCTGTCTTGAACTGGATAATGTTCAATTTAACCAAGACTTCGATCGATTGACAGCACGCTGACAACAAAGAGCCATGCCAGAAGTTGCGTGGTGAGCCGATACCCCGCGCCGATGGCGGGGGGACCAGGTGTCATGCGAGTGCTGTTGCTCGGTGATCGAGCCCAGTCCACCACGTTGAGCGGTGAGATCGGACACGCCATCGTGGCGCCTGGCTATGGATCGGCTACAAAAAAGCCCCAGGCACTAGGTATGCCTGGGGCTTTCTCTGTATTCAAACAGGCAAAAAAAAACCCGGAAATCCTCACTTGCGTGGGCCTTCCGGATTTTCTAAACCGCCAAAAATGGTGGGTCGTGTGGGATTCGAACCTACGACCAATTGGTTAAAAGCCAACTGCTCTACCAACTGAGCTAACGACCCGCTGTGTGGTGGCGCGTATAATACTGATTTCTAAGGATTATTCAACACCTTATTTTAAATAAATCAGAAATAACGCGTTGGGTCAGTAATTCCGGCGGCTTGGAAGCCTTCTGCACGCAGTCGGCAGCTGTCGCATTTCCCACAAGCACGGCCGTCATCGTCTGCCTGATAGCAGGAAACAGTCAGCGAATAATCGACGCCAAGTCCTACACCAGCCTTCACGATATCGGCCTTGCTCAGGTTTTGCAGCGGCGCCAGGATGCGGAAGCCCTGCCCTTCTACACCGGCCTTGGTCGCCAGGTTGGCCATGCGTTCGAACGACTCGACGAACTCGGGGCGGCAGTCTGGGTAACCGGAGTAGTCCACCGCGTTGACGCCGATAAAGATGTCGCGAGCATTGAGCACTTCCGCCCAGCCCAGGGCCAGGGACAGGAACACCGTGTTACGGGCCGGCACGTAAGTCACCGGAATGCCTTCGCCGGGCGTTTCCGGTACATCGATGCTGCTGTCGGTCAGCGCGGAGCCGCCGATGCCGTTGAGGTTAAGGCCAATCACTTTATGCTCGACCACGCCCATCTCACGGGCGACACGGGCAGCGGCGTTCAGCTCGGCGCGGTGACGCTGGCCGTAGTCGAAGCTCATGGTGTAGCAGCTGTAGCCTTGCGCCTGGGCCATAGCCACCACGGTGGCGGAGTCGAGGCCGCCGGACAGCAGGATTACCGCGCGTTTTTGATCCAGTGTTTGTTCAGTCATGTCAGCGTCCTGGCTCGTCGTTCCAAAGGTATTTATGCAACTGCAATTGCAGGCGCACCGGTAGATTGTCCGCAACCACCCAATCGGCGAGGTCACGTGCGTTCAAGTCATGGTGACTTGGCGAGAACAGTACTTCGCCTGCGCGGCGGTCCAGCCCGTATTGAATCAGCTTGGAGTTCGCCCAGTCGTAGTCGTCGCGGGAACAGATGACGAACTTGACCTGGTCGTTGGCCGTGAGCAGCTCGATGTTCTCGTAGCGGTTACGATGCGCTTCCTTGGAGTCGGGGGTCTTGAGGTCGACCACGCGGCTTACGCGGGGGTCAACGGCAGAGATGTCCAGGGCGCCACTGGTCTCCAGGGAAACCTCGTAGCCGGCATCACACAGCTGCTTGAGCAACGGGATGGCATTGGGCTGGGCCAGCGGTTCGCCGCCGGTCACGCAGACGTAACGCGGCTTGTAGCCGGCAACCTGCTCCAGGATGTCATCGAGAGTACGCACCGTGCCGCCACTGAAGGCGTAGGCGCTGTCGCAGTATTGGCAACGCAGGGGGCAACCGGTCAGGCGCACAAAGACTGTGGGCAGGCCGGCCGTTCGCGTTTCACCCTGCAACGAGTAAAAGACTTCGGTAATACGTAATGTGTCTTGCATAGTCGCCACGGGCGTAACAGCTAAACAGGCTGTCCGCCTCCGTCAGGCACTTTAAGGGACCCCGCCAACGCGTAGACCCCGAAAAGCGTGTTTCATAAAAGGGCGTGGATTCTAACGAAAAAACCCGCGCCAGGCGCGGGTTTCTTCTCAACGGGCTGCATCGCTTACAAGCGCTGCAAATCCCGTTGGGCCAACTGGGCAGCGGAAGTCCCCGGATACTGGGCCACAACCTGCTGCAGAATGCCTTTGACCTTGTCGGTATGACCCAGGCGGCGTTCTACGTCAGCGAGTTTGTACAGCGAGTCCGGCACCTTGGCGTGCTTGGGATACAGCTGGCTGACCTTGGCAAATGCCTGGCCCGCGCCCTGCAGATCACCCTTGGCCAGGTTCACTTCGCCCAACCAGTATTGGGCGTTGCCCGCGTACTGGCTGTTTGGGTATTTGCGCAGGAAAGCGGTAAATGCCTGGCTGGCCTTATCGAAATCCTTGGCTTTGATCAGGTCGAAGGCTGCATCGTAATACAGCTTTTCTTTCGCCGGATCACCCGGTTCGCTGCTCGCGGCAGGGGCTTGGCTGGCAGCCGCCCCTGCTGCTGCACCACCGGCAGCAGCGCTTGGCACGCCACCGGCAGAAGAATTATCAGGAGTTGCGGCAGGTTGAACGCCGGCTCCAATGCGTCGATCAAGATCCTGGTAACGCTCCAGGCCTTCTTGCTTCAGCTGGTTCACTTGGTTCTGCAGTACTTCAATGGCGCCTTGTTGCTGCGCGATTTGATCCTGCATGCGTTGCAGCTGGTTGAACAGTTCGCCCTGTGCCGAGGGAGCGGACGTAGCCGCTCCCCCCGCATAGGCGCCGTTCGTGCCATAACCCGCTGGCGGATAACTGCTCCCGCTATTGTTATAGCCAGAGTTGCTATCTTCCACAGGAACCGCAGCCCACACCGCAAGCGGCGCGAGGCTGAGAGCCAATACAGTTAGAGCACGACGGCACGTTCGCATGACGAATTACTTACGCAGTTCGACGCGACGGTTTTGAGCCCAGGACTGCTCGTCGTGGCCAGTAGCAACTGGACGCTCTTTACCGTAGGAAACCAGTTCCAGTTGGCCTGGAGCAACACCTTGCAGTACCAGGTAGCGCTGAACGGCTTTCGCACGACGCTCGCCCAGTGCCATGTTGTACTCACGAGTACCACGTTCGTCAGTGTTACCTTCCAGAACAACGCGAGCGCCGTTAGCTTTCAGGTCCTTCGCGTGAACGTCCAGAGCGCGCATGGCTTCTGGCTTCAGGTCCGAACTGTCGTATTCGAAGTAGAAAGTGGTGATAGCGCGCAGAGCAGCTTCTTCGCTCAGGGAGCCGTCAACCGCACCAGTGTTAGCGCCGTAACCAGCGTTTGGATCAACAGCTGCGCCTTCACCGGCATTGTCGCCGCCTTTAGACGAGCAACCAACGGCTACGGACAGAGCCAGAGCCAGAGCAGCAAACTTACCAAACTTCAGCATTTCCATCGTGAAACTCCTAATGAACCCCAGTGTGTTAAGCAAATCTTTTTGTAGCGCCGCGTCAGTTCAGGTAAGGGGACCAGGATGGTTCTCTGACTTCGCCTTGTGCGGTAGGAAGTGGGAGCCTTACGCGTCCATTAATGGACACGAGCATCAAGACTCCCCGGCCCTGCTGGCGGGTGGCGTAGATTACCATGGTGCCGTTGGGCGCAACAGTGGCTGACTCATCAAGGTTGGTATCTGTGAGGATTTTTACGGTGCCACGCTGCAAATCCTGGGCCGCAACCCGGAAATTAGTGAAACCATCCTGACGGTGAATCATCACCAACGTCTTTTCATCTGCCGACAGTTTAGGGTTGGCGTTGTAGTTACCGATGAAAGTAACGCGCTCTGCACCACCACCATTCACATTCGCCTTGTAGACCTGAGGCTTGCCGCCCCGATCAGAGGTGAAGTAGATGGTCGAACCATCCTTGCCCCAGAACGGCTCGGTGTTGATGCCAGGGCCACTGGTTACGCGGGAGATCTGGCGCGAAGCCATGTTCATCACGTAGATGTCCGGGTTGCCATCCTTGGACAGCACGAATGCCAGGCGCGAGCCATCCGGCGACCAGGCCGGTGCACCGTTGAGGCCTTCGAAGTTGGTGATCTGCTCACGACGGCCAGTATCGATGTGCTGGACGAAGATACGCGGACGCTTCTGTTCGAAGGACACATAGGCAATACGCTTGCCGTCCGGCGCGAAGCGCGGCGACAGGATGGGCTCACGGGATTGCAGCAAGGTCACAGCCCGTGCACCGTCGTAGTCCGAACGCTGCAAAGTGTAACGAGTGTTGTCTACGGAGAAACGTTCAGCCGTTACGTACAGCAGACGCGTCGAGAAAGCACCCTTGATACCGGTGAGCTTCTCAAACGACTGGTCCGAAATGTAGTGGGCCATGTCGCGGATCTGCTCGGCAGTACCCGACACGCTACCGGTCAGCACTTGCTGCTCGGTCGCCACGTTGAACAAGGTGTAGGTGATTTGCAGACGACCACCGGCCGGCGTGATGTTGCCGACCATCAGGTACTGTGCGCCCACCGCTTTCCAGTCACGGAACACGACTTCGCTGGCCTGGTTCGGCTGGCTGATCATGTTGCCTTTTGGAATCGGTGCGTAGTAGCCGGAGTTGCGCAGGTCGTCGCTGACGATCTGGGCCATGTCGTCCGGCAGCACGCTGCCGCCCTGCCAGCCGAACGGTACTACCGCGATCGGGGTGGCCCGATCGCTACCGCTGGTAACCAGAATGTTCTTTTCATCCGCCGCCGCTATCCCTGCCATACAGCAAATAACGACAAGCATTCCTCGAAGAAGGTTTCTCACAAGGCTAGATCCTCAGGTGTGAATGTCATCTTGAATGAACGATAGGGAGCGAAGTCGCTTGGTTTCATTCCCTGCATCTCGGTCAACCGGCCAATGTTCTTGACCGCGGCAACCGCCGAACTGTCGAACGAACCGTCACCACTGGACTTGGACACGCTGACCGAAGTCACCGTACCGTCCGGCAACATGCCGATCTGCAGCACTACTGTCATGCCTTTGCGTGCCGAAGGTGGACGTGTCCAACCCTCTGCTGCGCGCGCCCGAATCAGGTCGTCGAAACTGCCCGCGACTTCATCGCCACGTTCATCGGCCAAGGCTTGCTGACGCTGCGGCGTGTCGGAGAGCAAGTCTGCCAAGGCCTGGGCCTTTTTCTCTTCGGCGGATTTGCGCGCTGCTTCCTGGGCCTTTTTCTTGCTGGCATCGGCGGCAGCTTTCTTCTTCGCGTCGTCGGCGACTTTTTTCTTCGCCTCGTCTGCTTCAGCTTTTTTCTTGGCGTCTTCGGCGGCTTTCTTCTTCGCGTCTTCGACTATTTTCTTCTTGGCGTCTTCAGCGGCCTTTTTCTTGGCCTCTTCTTCAGCCGCTTTTTTGGCTTCTTCTTCAGACTTCTTCTTGGCTATATCAGCCAATTGTTTCTCTTCGGCCTTTTTGGCTTCGGCAGCTTTCTCGGCTTTCTTGGCTTCATCGGCCTTTTTCGCCTCGTCCGCTTTCTTAGCTTCATCAGCCTTTTTCGATTCCTCGGCCTTTTGAGCCGCCTCTTCTTTCTTTTGTTCCGCAGCAGCCTTCACCGCTTCCTGCTCGACCTTCTTCTGTTCCATCTGTTCGACTTCAGTCTGGCGCGCGGCCGACTTCTGGGCCTCACCCGCAATCTTCTGATTGGTCTGGGTGGTGGCCTGACTTTTCGATTTCAGCTGATACAGGGTCGCCTGCACGATCGGCTTGGCTGGCGGCAGGTCCGGGGTCATGGCAAAGCTGACGAACAGCATGCCAAACACCAGGACGTGCAGGGCAATTGCCCAGACGCTAGGCCAGAAGTAGCTTTCCGAGGCGGACGGCTCTCGCTGTTGCTGCATCAGGGCGCCTCGGTAATCAAGCCAACGTTGCCCACGCCGGCCTTTTGCAGCCCGCCCATGGCGCCCATGACGGAGCCGTAGTCGACCGCCTTGTCACCGCGGATGAAGACCTGGGTGTGCTTGCCGCCTTCATTGCCGGAGCGAATGATCTTGGTCACCGCGTCGGTCATCGCCGGCAAGGTCAAGGCCTTGTCCTGTTGCTTCTGCGTGTCGACTTCGCTGCCAAGGTTCCAGTAATAGGTCTTGTCGGACTTGATCGAAATGGTCAGCACCTGGGTGTTGTTGTCCTGTGGCAAGGCTTCGCTGGAAACCTTGGGCAGGTCAACCTTCACACCCTGATTGAGCATCGGCGCGGTCACCATGAAGATAACCAGCAGCACCAGCATCACGTCGATGTAAGGCACTACGTTCATCTCGGCGACCGGCTTGCGCTTGGTTCGAGCTCGAGTGATTAAAGCCATCGTGAGATACCTGCTTATTCTTCGCTGGTGTGCACTTTACGGTGCAGGATCGCCTGGAATTCATCGGCGAAGGTGTAGTAACGGCCAATCAGGTTCTCGCCGCGAGCAGCAAAACGGTTGTAGGCGATGACGGCCGGGATCGCAGCGAACAGGCCGATCGCGGTGGCGATCAGGGCTTCGGCGATACCCGGGGCCACGGTGGCCAGCGTCGCTTGCTGGGCCTGGGCGAGGCCGCGGAAGGAGTTCATGATGCCCCATACGGTACCGAACAGGCCGATGTACGGGCTGACTGAACCCACGGTGGCGAGGAACGGCAAGCTTTGCTCAAGCTTCTCTTCTTCACGGGAAATGGCGACGCGCATGGCACGGGCCACGCCTTCCATCACGGCTTCCGGGTCAACGCCTGGCTGCTGGCGCAGACGGGAGAATTCCTTGAAGCCGGCGCGGAAGATCTGCTCGACGCCCGAATCCGGGTCCGGGTTGCTGCCCGCCTGACGGTACAGCTTGGACAGGTCGATACCCGACCAGAAGCGCTCTTCAAAGCTCTCCAGGGCACGTCGACCAGCACGCAGCAGGTTGCTGCGCTGAAAAATCATGACCCAAGAGGTAACCGATGCGGCTACCAGGGTCAGCATGACCAGTTGAACCACGACACTGGCATTGCTGACCAGGCTCCACATGGAGGAATGGTCGACGACGGTAGGTTCCACGCTAAATCTCCTGCTTTGATTGTTTACCCGCGCCGCTTACGTCGGCAAAGGCCGAACGTAAAGCTTCGGGAATGGCCCGGGGTTTCAAACTATTGGTGCGCACACAGGCCACCAGGAACTGCCCCTCACAGAGCAGCGTTGCATCCGTTGCCCGCCTGACCTGCTGCTTGAAACGCAGGCTGACACGGTTCAATTCGATTACTTCAGCGCTGACCAACAACTCGTCGTCCAGCCGCGCCGGCGCGTGATACCGCGCCTCGCTGGAATGCACGACGAATAACAGGTCCTCCCCTGCCAGCTGGGATTGGGCAAAGCCCAGCTCCCGTAGCCGCTCGGTTCGAGCCCGCTCCATGAACTTGAGGTAGTTGACGTAATACACGATGCCGCCGGCATCGGTGTCCTCGTAATAAACGCGACAGCGATGTGCGAACGACTGATCCCCGTTTTGCGCGCGCATACTCTAGTGCTTACTCCTCAGGTTGCCAATCCGGCTGGGCAACTGTTTTTTCGTTGTCTGAAACTTTTCTACTGACTGAATGACGACACCAGCCACTAGGACAGCACAAACCTAGGATAAATCGTCTGGCGTGAAGCTTTTAATCGTCCACTGCATCGAGGAATTCGTCTACTACAGGCATTTCGCCCAATCGTGACGGAATGTTTAACCCGAAGTGCAGATAGGCGTGGCGCGTGACGACTCGCCCCCTCGGGGTACGCATGATGTAACCCTGCTGGATCAGATACGGTTCCAGCACATCCTCGATGGTATGGCGCTCCTCACTGATGGCCGCCGCCAGGCTATCGACCCCCACCGGCCCTCCGTCGAACTTCTCGATCATGGTCAAGAGTAGACGCCGATCCTGGTGATCGAAGCCATGCTCATCCACATCCAAAAGGTTCAAGGCCAGGTCGGCCACGGCCTTGGTGATATGTCCCTTGGCCCGCACCTCGGCAAAGTCGCGCACGCGACGCAGCAAACGGTTGGCAATACGTGGCGTACCGCGGGCCCGGCGGGCGATTTCAAACGCGCCCTCAGGGTCCAGCGGCAAACCGAGAATACTGGCCGAACGGCTGACGATGGTCGCAAGGTCCGCAGTGCTATAGAACTCTAGACGTTGAACAATGCCGAAACGGTCTCGCAGCGGGTTGGTCAACATGCCCGCGCGGGTGGTGGCGCCCACCAGCGTGAACGGTGGCAGGTCGAGCTTGATAGACCGGGCCGCAGGCCCTTCACCGATCATGATGTCGAGCTGGAAGTCCTCCATTGCCGGGTACAACACTTCCTCGACGATCGGCGAGAGTCGGTGGATCTCGTCAATAAACAGCACATCGTGGGGTTCAAGGTTGGTCAGCAACGCCGCCAGATCACCCGGACGCTCCAGCACCGGGCCGGAGGTGGACTTGATCGACACGCCCATTTCCTGGGCGATGATATTGGCCAGTGTCGTTTTGCCCAAGCCCGGCGGACCGAAGATCAGCGTGTGGTCCAGGGACTCACTGCGCCCGCGCGCAGCCTGGATGAACAACTCCATCTGCTCGCGCACGGTGGGCTGGCCGATGTATTCGGCCAGGCTCAGGGGGCGGATAGCGCGGTCCTGGACCTCTTCACGGTCGCGCGGGCCAGTGGCTGCAATCAGACGATCAGCTTCAATCACTTAAATCATTCCCTTCAGGGCGCGGCGGATCATGTCTTCGGCACTCAGGTTCTTGTCCTTGATGGCCGACACCGCCTTGCTGGCTTCCTGCGGCTTGTAGCCCAAGGAAATCAGCGCGTTGACGGCATCGCTTTCGGCGCTGGCGACCTGCGCCGCCGGCATATCCGGCTGGTTTGGCACCAGGGCAAACATGCTCGGCACCACTTCCCAAGCCTTGAAGCGGTCCTTGAGCTCCACCAGCAGGCGCTCAGCGGTCTTCTTGCCGACGCCCGGCACCTTGGTCAGCGCGGAGGTGTCCTGGGCCGAAACGGCGCGCACCAGTTCATCCACTTCCAGGCTCGACATCAAGGCCAGGGCCAGTTTCGGGCCCACCCCGTTGAGGCGGATCAGTTCACGGAAGAAGTCGCGGTCGCGCTTGCCGATGAAACCATAGAGTAGTTGTGCGTCTTCGCGCACCACCAAGTGGGTGTGCAGGGTAATCGGCTCACCGACCGACGGTAGGCGATACAGGGTGGTCATGGGCACTTCCAGCTCATACCCCAGCCCATTCACATCCAGAATCAGGTGCGGCGGCTGTTTCTCAGCCAGGGTGCCGCGCAAGCGTCCAATCACGGTTCAGATCCTTAAAGCTTGGGGTCAGATCAAGGCCTGACCGGAAATTACGATTGCGCTGATGCTATCAGAGACGCAGGCGCCCGCCACGACTGCGTGCTGTACCCAGGCCATGGGGCAGCAGACTGGAGCGGGTGTGGGCATGGCAAATGGCGATGGCCAGGGCGTCGGAGGCGTCGATCTGCGGTTTTGAGGTGAGCTTGAGCATGTGCATGACCATCATCTGCACCTGCTCCTTATTGGCTGCGCCGGTACCGACAACCGCCTGTTTGACCTGGGTCGCGGTGTACTCGGCGATCTCCATGCCCTCCTCGGCACCCGCCACGATCGCAGCACCACGGGCCTGGCCAAGCTTCAATGCCGAGTCGGCATTCTTGGCCATGAACACCTTTTCGATGCCCATGGTAACCGGGCCATAGGTCTGGATGACTTCGCGTACGCCGCGATAGACGATCTGCAAGCGGTCGGCCAATTCACCCGCGCCGGTGCGGATGCAGCCCGAGGCGACGTAGACACAGCCGCGCGGGGTCTGTTGCACCACGCCAAAACCGGTAATGCGCGAACCGGGGTCGATACCTAGGATTAAAGTCATAACGCCTGCAGTTCTGTGGATACACATAGATCCAATGCGGGAGCGGGCTTGCTCGCGAATACGGTGTGTCAGTCACCTGATGCATCGACTGAAAGTCCGCTTTCGCGAGCAAGCCCGCTCCCACACTGGATTTTCATCGTTCTTAGGTGAGCTGTTCGGCCACTTCTTCCGGGATGTCGGCGTTGGAATACACGTTTTGCACATCATCCAGGTCTTCAAGCATATCCAGCATCTTCAGCACTTTCTGCGCACCGTCCAGGTCGAGTTCGGCACTGGTGGTCGGCAGCATCACGATTTCCGCGTCGGTGCCTTTGAAACCCGCCGCTTCCAGCGCGTTGCGCACGGCATAGAAACCAGCAAACGAAGTGAACACGTCAATGGAGCCATCTTCGTTAGTCACTACGTCGTCGGCATCCGCCTCCATGGCGGCTTCCATCAGCGCGTCTTCATCGGTGCCTGGGGCGAAGGTGATCTGCCCTTTGCGCTCGAACAGGTAAGCCACCGAACCGTCGGTGCCGAGGTTGCCACCGCACTTGCTGAACGCATGGCGCACGGCTGCCGCGGTGCGGTTGCGGTTGTCGGTCATGCACTCGACCATCACCGCCACGCCGCCCGGGCCGTAGCCTTCGTAGCTCAGCTCGACCATGTCGTCGGTATCGGCAGCACCGGCGCCACGGGCCACGGCGCGATCGATGATGTCGCGGCTCATGTTGGCGCCAAGGGCCTTGTCCAGCGCCAGACGCAGACGCGGGTTGGAGCCTGGATCACCCCCGCCCTGCCGGGCGGCGACGGTCAGCTCGCGGATCCACTTGGTGAAGATCTTGCCTTTCTTGGCATCCTGACGCTCTTTGCGGTGCTTGATGTTCGCCCACTTGGAATGGCCAGCCATAACACAACTCCGAAATTCTGTAGAAACCTTGATCAACCCCGCCCTGGGCGGGAGGTAGTCCTTTAACGCAAAGGCGCATCCGAAGATGCGCCTTTTTAGACTGCGTAAACCTCAGTGCGCTTTCACGCAGCAGCCTTACTCAGCCTTCGGCGTCTCGCGCAGGCGGATGTGCAGCTCGCGCAGTGCCTTGGCATCCACCACACCTGGAGCCTGGGTCATGACGTCCGCAGCGCTCTGGGTTTTCGGGAAGGCGATCACTTCACGGATCGACTGGGCGCCGGTCATCAGCATCACCAGACGGTCCAGGCCGAACGCCAGGCCACCGTGCGGCGGCGCGCCGTATTTCAGGGCGTCGAGCAGGAAGCCGAACTTCTCTTCCTGTTCCGCTTCGTTGATGCCCAACAGGCGGAATACCGCTTGTTGCATCTCCTTGCGGTGGATACGGATCGAACCGCCACCCAACTCGGTGCCGTTGAGCACCATGTCGTAGGCGCGGGACAGAGCGCCAGCCGGGTTGGCTTCCAGCTCAGCCGGGGAGCACTTCGGCGCGGTGAACGGGTGGTGCAAGGCGCTGAAGCTGCCGTCGTCGTTCTCTTCGAACATCGGGAAGTCAACGACCCACATCGGGGCCCACTCACAGGTCAGCAGGTTCAGGTCGTGACCCAGCTTGATCCGCAGCGCGCCCAGGGCCTCGCTGACGATCTTGGCCTTGTCGGCGCCGAAGAACACGATGTCGCCGTCGACTGCACCGACGCGGTCGAGGATCGCGTTCAGGTTGTCGAGTGGAATGTTTTTAACGATCGGTGATTGCAGGCCATCAACACCGTTGGCGCGCTCGTTGACCTTGATGTACGCCAGGCCTTTGGCACCGTAGATACCGACGAACTTGGTGTAGTCGTCGATCTGCTTGCGCGGCATGCTCGCGCCGCCAGGCACGCGCAGGGCGGCGATGCGGCATTTCGGATCGTTGGCCGGGCCGCTGAATACCTTGAAGTCGACTTCTTTGAGCTGGTCGGCCACGTCCACCAGTTCCAGCGGGTTACGCAGGTCGGGTTTGTCGGAACCGTAGCGGCGCATGGCTTCTTCGAAGGTCATGTGCGGGAAGTCGCCGAACTCCAGGTCCAGCACTTCCTTGAACAGGTTGCGGATCATCTGCTCGGTCAGGCCCATGATCTCTTTTTCATCGAGGAAGCTGGTCTCGATGTCGATCTGGGTGAATTCCGGCTGGCGGTCGGCGCGCAGGTCTTCGTCACGGAAGCATTTGGCGATCTGGTAGTAACGGTCGAAGCCGGCCACCATCAGCAGTTGCTTGAACAGCTGCGGCGATTGTGGCAGGGCGAAGAACGAACCGGCGTGGGTACGGCTCGGCACCAGGTAGTCACGCGCGCCTTCAGGGGTGGCCCGGGTCAGGATCGGCGTTTCAACGTCCAGGAAGCCGTTTTCGTCGAGGAAGCGGCGGATGCTGGTGGTCATGCGCGAGCGCAGGCGCAGCTTTTCGGCCATTTCCGGACGACGCAGGTCCAGAAAGCGGTAGCGCAGGCGGGTTTCTTCGCCCACGTCGGAGTATTCGTTGAGTGGGAACGGCGGGGTTTCCGATTCGTTCAGCACTTCCAACTCATAGCCCAGCACTTCGATGCCGCCGGACGCCATGTTCTTGTTCACGGCACCGGCCGGACGCAGGCGTACCTTGCCGGTGATCTTCACGACGTATTCGCTGCGCACGCGGTCGGCAGCGGCGAAGCTTTCGGCACGATCCGGGTCGAACACCACCTGGGCCAGACCATCACGATCACGGATGTCGAGGAAGATCACCCCGCCGTGGTCGCGGCGACGGTGAACCCATCCGCAAAGGGTGATTTCCTGACCTTCCAGGGTCTCGTTCAGTTGGCCGCAATAGTGGCTGCGCATCATGGTAGTGGTTTCACTTCTCGTAATTCGAAATTCGGTGGAGGCTTGCCTCGTCACCGTACATTAAAGCAGGGGACGGATAATGCAGGAGCCTGCGCGTAGAGTTCAACTCAGTCTGCTTTGTCGCCGCCCGCCAGGTTCTTCTTCGAGCCGGTCTTGAAATCGGTCTCGTACCAGCCGCTGCCGCTCAGGCGGAAGCCTGGCATGGACAACATTTTCTTGAGCTCCGGCGCTTGGCAGGCCGGGCAATCGACCAGCGGCGCGGCGCTGATCTTCTGAATGGCTTCCAACTGATGACCACAGGAAGCACATTGATAGTCGTACATGGGCATGGCGATGTCTCGGCGATCAGAACGTTACTGCGCCACGCCTGCTACGAGATAACCCCGGCACGCGCAGCAAAGCGCGGGATTATATCTGGTAAATCGAGGCAGCGCAGCCGGCTTTCTGCCCAGGGGCCACCCCCACCTTGAAGAAGGGCCGACCCCGAAGCCGGGTGATTACGACGCTTCAACACGCTCTTTCAGGGCGTGAACCACACACACCACCCTGACCAACCCACTGAAGTTCTTCACGCCGCCATGACGCAAGTGCACTTCCCGATCCACATAGGACAGCAACGCACTGACCGAGCAGGCGTTGATCCTGGCGATTTCCGTGAGGATATTCCAATAGATCTGCTCCAGCCGCAGGCACGTGGAAAACCCATTGAGCCTCACCGACCGGGACAGTGGCTTGGCCAATCCCATGTCGAACCCTTTTACAAAGGGGTCGACCTTTACCTTATGAAAACCACCGTTTTCCATGACTCCATTACCCACTCCGCGTGACATACACCTGACACTCCATTGCCAAACAGCCGCCCATGGGTTGTCCCATTGGGCAATGGCCTTATCAAACAGCAGGCAGAGTGCAGCAGCCAGAAGACGCGACGTTGATAGGCGTAGGACAACGCCAGGAAATGCGTGGAAACAAGCGAGCGGCGCCGGGAAGGCGCCGCCCAGGGCAGTGGTTTACTGACTTTCGAGGAGGGAACGCAGCATCCACGCCGTTTTCTCGTGAACCTGCATGCGCTGGGTCAACAGGTCGGCCGTCGGCTCGTCGCTGACCTTGTCGAGCAGCGGGAAGATGCCGCGCGCAGTCCGAGTGACCGCCTCCTGGCCTTCTACCAGTTGCTTGATCATGTCTTCAGCACTCGGCACGCCTTCTTCTTCCTTGATGGAAGAAAGACGGGCGTAGATGGAGTAGGCACCTGGTGCCGGGAAACCCAACGCACGGATACGCTCGGCAATGGAGTCCACAGCCAACGCCAGCTCGTTGTACTGCTCTTCGAACATCAAGTGCAGCGTGCGGAACATCGGCCCCGTGACGTTCCAATGGAAGTTATGGGTCTTCAGGTACAGTACATAGGTATCGGAAAGCAGTCGCGAAAGCCCATCGACGATGGATTTACGATCTTCTTCACTGATACCGATATCGATTGCCATGTTTATCCCCTTCAATTGACAAGCATTCATTGATCAGGTGCAGGACCACTCTAGCAAGTGTGCCGTGGATCCGCAGCCCGGCGCGGCAATTCGCCCCGCCTTGGCCTGCCAACACGACACAATCCAAGCCTTCGGTCCACGCGAAAAATGTCCGAACAGGCCGTTTGAAAAGCCCCCACGTGTCTAGGACAAGCGTTTGACGCAGAAATGCCGTCGTCCTTGCAACAGCCCGAAATGCTTGATTTGAGTAGGCACAGCCTTTGCTGTTAAATAGGCTGCGTGTCGTCGCCGTTACTTTCTGCGGCAGCGACATAGGCTGATACCCCGCGCACGTGCCCAACGCCTCCCATTGTTCAGAAGCGAACCGTGCCAGTCAGCTCTTCCTTGTGATCCGTCTTAACGTGAGTTAATCAAAATGTTGAAAATCGTCCACCTGCTAACGGGCGTTGCAGCTTTGCTGCTGTCCTTTATCCCGAGCCTGCAGCCTGAAAGCCTGCCGTATCTGGAACAAAACGACGCTCTGTACCTGGCCTTGTTCGGCCTTCTTAACCTGACGCTGGCACCGGTGATCCCTTACTGGAACAAAGGCACGCGTCATCAACTGCAAAACCTGGTCAGCGCGCTGCTGGTGCTGACTGTTGTCGTACAAACCCTCACCCTCCTGGCACCTATGCCTGAAGTCGGTGGCCACCCGGCCATCCTGCTCAGCCTGGTGATTGCTGTGGTCGCCATTGTTCTTCACCTGGCCATCAGCTTCTACCGTTCGTCCCCTGCGGCCTCGTCGCAAACCTACGACATGACCAATCGGGATACCGGTACCGTCAAGTGGTTCAACACGTCCAAAGGCTTCGGCTTTATTTCCCGCGATTCGGGCGACGATATCTTCGTCCACTTCCGGGCTATTCGCGGCGAAGGCCATCGTGTCCTGGTGGAAGGCCAGCGCGTGGAGTTCTCCGTCATGAATCGCGACAAAGGCCTGCAGGCTGAAGACGTGATCGCTGCACTGCCGCGTCGCTGATACCCGCCTTCGCAGCAAAAAAAACCGCGATCCAGCTCAGCTGGGTCGCGGTTTTTTTATGCATGCCTATTAATAGTGAGGCGGCGGCGCTTCTTCTTCGGACGTTTCGAACTGACCGCCCATTTCTTCCTGGCGCTTGAGCAGCGCGGTCATCTGCAGTTGCAGGCGCTCGACGGCCCGCTGCTGGGTGACAAGGATGTCATTGAGGGTCTCGATGGTGTCGTCCTGGAAAGCCAGGCGGCTTTCCAGATCGTTGACGCGGTCTAGCAGATCCATGATTCAACCCTGGGTAAAGACGAAGTCGGCGGGCAACAGCGCGCGCAGGCGAGCACGGACAGTTGCCACTTGCTCATCGGTATACGGCAGCGCCGGATGTTTGCCCCATACCGGCGCCGGCCAGGCGGCATCATCACGTTTGCGCACGATCACGTGCACGTGCAACTGGCTGACCACATTGCCCAGGGCACCGATGTTCATTTTGTCGGCGCAAAAGCCTTCATTCAGCATCTGGGCCAAGGTAGTGGTTTCTTGCCACAAGCGCTGCTGGTCCGCGACATCCAGTTGAAACACTTCACTGATACCGTTGATTCGCGGCACCAGAATGAACCAGGGGTAGTTCGAGTCATTGGACAGCAGCAGGCGGCACAGGGGGAAATCCCCGATGACCAGTGTGTCTTGTTGAAGGCGTTGATCTAAAGCGAACACTGCAGGCACTCCGTTCGGCAGGTCAGGTTCAAGGTCCCCAGCATACCCGCGAATCGCTATCGCTTCACGCCGACCAATGCGCCCCCAGCCAAGGCGTGGAGAAAAAAAGCGCACCATTTCGAGCCAAACGGATTTTTCGACTACGCTCAATCACCAATCCCGCGGCGATTGACCCACCGTTGAACAACGCTTTGCGACGAGAGCCCCCGATGCAGAGGCTTCACAAAACAAGGCATTGAGCCATCATCCAACAACTGAGGCATCAGAGGGCATGCACCAAAATGACCCAACCACGCCTCAAAGAGATCCGCCGACTACCCACTGATTGGGGTGAACGGGTAACGTTTTTCGCAGATACGGAATTTAGGCTCCCCTTGAGCAAGGCAGAGCACGCGCGTCAAGGCCAAACCATTCGGCGTAAAAACCCCGTGTTTATGCGGTTTTCACGAAGCGGTAACGTTTTTCACGAAAAAATGACATTCGATTTACGGTTTGGGCACGCTTGCTGCATTCATCCGCCTATCGTCGGCAACGGCACCGGAACGGAAGCAGGTGTTTCGCGATGAAAACAGCAGCGGTTCAATGCGCACCAAGGAAGATTCCAAACCCTGGAAAAAATCCTGGAAAGTAACGTTTTTTGCGTTCTTTTAACGGCTTGGAAACAGTATTGAAGTTGTCAGCCTCGTTACAGTGAGGCTGTGAATTTGCGACATGGATCTAGCAATCTACGACAAGCTCGTAAAGAAGCTGAAAGGAAAGTTGGGCAAGTATCGCCAATATTGTCAGCGTGATATAACTTTGCGCCGACACAAAAAGAAAGAGCCGCCCAGACAAAAATATAGGTGGGACGGCAGTACTCTTCCTAAAACCAAAGGAGCAAATCACGATGCGCGTGATGAAGTGGAGCATGATCGCCCTGGCTGTTTCAGCAGGCACTACGCAGTTCGCAATGGCGTCCGCCCAAAGCGATTCCAAAGGCTTTGTTGAAGACAGCACTTTCAGCATTAATACTCGCGCTCTGTACTTCAGCCGCGACTTCCGTAACAACCCGTCGGGCCCAGGCTCCCAGAGCCGTGCCGAAGAAACCGGCCTGGGCTTCAACGCCCTCTACCAATCGGGCTTCACCCAAGGCACCATCGGTGTCGGTGTTGACGTGATCGGCCTACTGGGCGTCAAGCTCGACAGTGGCAAGGGTCGTGCCGGTACCGGTCTGTTCCCAACCGGTTCCGACGGTCGTTCGCAAGATGACTACTCCAAAGGCGGCGGCGCGGTTAAATTCCGTATCTCCGATACTGTGCTGAAAGTGGGTGACCAATACACCACAGCCCCAGTATTCGCCTCCGACGACAGCCGTTTGCTGCCAGAGCTGCCGCAGGGTATCTCGATCACCAGCAACGAGATCAAGGGCCTGAAGCTCGAAGGCGGTCACTTCACTTCCAGCGTCGCGCAGAACCAGACCTACCATGACAGCCTGGGCCTGACCAAAACCGACTTCGTCGGCGGTGTCTACTCCTTCACCCCCGAGTTCACCGGTAGCCTGTACTACGCAAAAACTGAAGATTATTTCCGTAAGTACTACAGCAACCTGAACTGGACCCACGCGCTGAGTGACGACCAGTCGTTTGCCTTGGACTTCAACATCTACGACACCAAGAGCGACGGCGAAGGCCTGCAACGTGCTTACAAAGACAACGGTCTGCCGTTCGCAGAACGCACCAAGCTCGACAACCGTGCGTTCAGCTTGCAGGGTGCCTACACCATCGGCGCTCACACCTTCACCCTGGCAGCCCAGAAAGTTACCGGTGACGGCGACTACGGCTACGGCGTAGACGGCGGCGGCACAGTGTTCCTGGCCAACTCCATCGCCCGTTCCGACTTCAACGCCGAAGGCGAGAAGTCTTACCAGGCGCGTTATGACATCAACATGGCTACCTTCGGCATTCCTGGTCTGAGCTTCATGACTCGTTACGTGACCGGTAGCGGCGCCAACACCGCCACCACCTCGAACGGTAAAGAGTGGGAACGCGACATCGAAGCCAAGTACGTGATCCAGAGCGGCCCGGCTAAAGACCTGAGCCTGCGTATACGTCAAGCGACCTATCGTTCGTCTGATGGCGTGTACTACGGTTCTTCGTCCATCGACGAACTGCGTCTGATCGCGAACTACCCGCTGAACATCCTGTAATTGACAGTTTTATTACAGCGATGACTTAAGGCTACGGCCTTAAACAAAAAGCCGCTCCCTTGTTTAACAACGGAGCGGCTTTTTAATGGCTGTAATGTTTCAGCAGGAAATAACTAGCAAGCTAACTAACGAGATTAACGCTTGCGTCCTGAACCTGACCTAACGGCCAAGTTCACGACCAATACTTCACATTACTTGGCAACTGTTTCCTGCATCACACGAATAACCCGCTGCGGAAACGGAATATCAATCCCCGCCGCTTTCAAACGGTCACGTGCCAGTTCGTTCAGCATGAACACTACATCCCAATAATCCGCGGTCTTTGTCCAGCAACGCAGGGAAACAGTGATCGAACTGTCACCCAAGGTCGAAACCACCGCCACTGCGGCCGGGTCTGCCAACACACGTGGGTCTTTGGCCAGCTCCAACAGCACTTCACGGGCTTTCTGCAGGTCGGCTTCATAGTCGACACCCACATCAAACACCACCTTGCGGGTCGGCTGACGATTGGTGTTGGTGATGAGCCCGTTGGACAGGCTGCCATTAGGGATGATCACGGTCTTGTTGTCACCGGTGCGCAGCACGGTGTGGAAGATCTGGATGCTGTCGACGGTGCCGGATGTGCCCTGGGCTTCGATCCAGTCACCAATACGGAACGGGCGGAACAACAGAATCAGCACGCCGCCGGCGAAGTTCGCCAGGCTGCCTTGCAGTGCCAAGCCGATGGCCAGGGTGGCGGCACCGATCGCGGCCACGAACGAGGTGGTGGCTACGCCGATCATGGAGGCCACGTTGACCACCAGCATGACCTTGAGCGCAATGTTCGCCAGGCTGGTAATGAAGTGTTGCAGCGCCAGGTCGGCGTTACGCAGGGCCAGCAAACGTCCCACTCGGTGGGTCAATACGTTGATCAGCCACCAACCGATGGCCAGGGTGACCACTGCCAGCAAAAACCGGCTGCCGTATTCCATGATCATCGGCAACCACGATTCTGAGGTCTTGATCAGGTGATCCACTTCAGCGTTCAAATCCATCTACATTCTCCTGTTTACCGGATGCTCGGCGTATTGAATGGCCATAAATGCAATTGAGCCCCGTAGGGCTCAATAGTCGGCGCTGGTTCTGGGGCGTGGGACGTCAAAAACGCCCACAGGTTCCCCAATGTGCCATCAGTCGCGGAAGTTATTGAACTGCAGCGGCATGTCGAAGGTCTTGGCGCGCAGGGCCGCGATGGCCTCTTGCAGGTCGTCACGCTTCTTGCCGGTCACGCGAACCTGCTCACCCTGGATGGCAGCCTGGACTTTCAGCTTGGCGTCCTTGATGTGAGCAACGATCTTCTTTGCCAGCTCCTTGTCGATGCCTTCCTTGAGGATGGCTTCTTGCTTCATCAGCTTGCCGGAGGCGTAGGCGTCCTTGATTTCAAGGCATTGCGCGTCGATCTTGCGCTTGACCAGGGACAGCTTGAGGATCTCGATCATCGCTTCCAGTTGGAAATCGGCTTCAGCGGTCAGGTTGACGGTCAGCTCTTTTTCCTTGAATTCGAAGTTGCCCTTGCCTTTCAAGTCATAGCGACGGTCCAGCTCTTTGACGGCGTTCTCGACGGCGTTGGTGACTTCGTGTTTGTCCAGTTCGGATACCACGTCGAACGAAGGCATGTCATTTCTCCAATATAAGGGGCGGGCTCAGTAGAGATGGAGCGCGCCCAAGCTAAAATGCCGAGGCATTATAGCGGTTCTTTCGTCCCGTTCGCTGCGGGCGACCCTACGGAGCAAAAACTGATGTCGACCACCTGGCATATTCTCGGCGCCGGCAGCCTGGGTACACTCTGGGCCACACGTCTGGCGCGCGCGGGCGTGCCCGTCAGGTTGATCCTGCGTGATGAGGCGCGCCTGGCCAGCTATCAGGCAGCCCAGGGGCTGACCTTGGTGGAACATGGCGTAGAACACAGCTACCCAGTGATAGGCGAAACACCCGACAGCCCTGGGCCGATTCATCG
Organism: Pseudomonas sp. H3_E07; assembly: GCF_054668895.1. Classification (NCBI taxonomy): domain Bacteria; kingdom Pseudomonadati; phylum Pseudomonadota; class Gammaproteobacteria; order Pseudomonadales; family Pseudomonadaceae; genus Pseudomonas; species Pseudomonas sp. H3_E07. The sequence continues at coordinate 3,998,293 of NZ_CP162795.1, read as the reverse complement.
CCTGCTGGTGGCATGCAAAGCCTATGACGCCCAAAGCGCAGTCGCCCAGCTGCACCATCGACTGGCGCCCGACGCCGAACTGATCCTGCTGCAAAACGGCCTGGGCAGCCAGGATGCTGTCGCCGCGCAGTTGCCCCAGGCGCGTTGCATCTTTGCCTCCAGTACCGAAGGCGCCTTTCGCGATGGCGACTGGCGCGTGGTGTTTGCCGGCCATGGATACACCTGGCTGGGCGACGCGAGCCACCCTACCCCGCCCGTGTGGCTGGACGACTTGCACGCCGCCGGTATCCCCCACGACTGGAGCACCGATATCCTCACCCGGCTATGGCGCAAGCTGGGGCTCAATTGCGCCATCAATCCGCTGACCGTGCTGTATCAGTGCCGCAATGGAGAACTGCAGGCCCATCAATGCGAAGTCGCCACCTTGTGCGCTGAACTCGTCGAACTGCTGGAATGCTGTGGCCAACCCGCTGCCGCGCTGGATCTGCAACACGAAGTGGAACGGGTGATCCAGGCCACTGCCGCGAATTACTCCTCCATGTACCAGGACGTGGCCGCCGGCCGTCGCACCGAAATCAGCTACCTATTGGGCTATGCTTGCCAGGCGGCCGCCCGTCACCAACTGAACCTGCCGCACCTTCAACAGTTGCAAGTGCGCCTGGTCGAGCAGTTGCTTGCACGCGGATTGCCCCGCGACTGAGCCACGCGCTACCCTGCCCGCCTGTCTATCTCCTGGGAAAACCCTGATGCCGCTGCGCCAGCGTCTTGAAAACCTACCGGTCGGGCAGAAACTGCTGGCCGCCTTGCTGGTGCTGTTGACCACGGTATTGCTGGTGGCCAACCTGACCTTTATCAGCGCCGCCTACTGGATCTCCCAGGAAAGCATGGCGCCCCAGGCCTTGCAGGCCATTGGCCGCCTGGTGTCCAACCCGGCGCTCGCCGCCGAAGCCCTCGAATCGCCTGCCAAGGCTGACGCGCTGCTCAACGAGCTGACCAGTTATTCGCCGTTGCGCGCCGCGGCCCTGTACGACGGCGACGGCAACCGCCTGGCTCAGATGCAACACGGCGACCGCCTGCACCTGCCAGACAACTATCGGCATATCGAAGCCTGGCGCGTGACCGAGTTTCGCAGTAACCAGATCATCACCCTGCCCCGGGCCGGCCAGCCGTCCGGGCATCTACTGCTGGTCGCCAGTAGCGAGCTGCCGGTGGCGTTTTATACCGGCACGTTGACGGCCAGCCTGGGCATCCTGATTTTCAGCGTGCTGCTGTGGCTGGTCATCGCCCGTCAGATCAAACGCCTGATCACCCGGCCGATCCACGAGCTGGAAGAACTCTCGCGTCAGGTCACCCGCGAAGAGAACTACGCCCTGCGCGCCGGCCGTGGCAATCACGATGAGATCGGCAGCCTGGCCGAAGCCTTCAACACCATGCTGTCGCGCATTGAAGCCCGTGAGCAGCAGCTCAAACGCGCGCGCGACGACTCCCAGGCGGCGTATGACCAGGCGCAAGGCTTGGCGGAAGAAACGCGCCACACCAACCGCAAGCTGGAACTGGAAGTGCAGGTTCGCAGCAAGATCGAGAAGAAACTCACCGGTTTCCAGAATTACCTGAACAGCATCATCGACTCGATGCCCTCGGCGCTGATCGCCCTGGATGAACAGCTTTACGTCACCCAATGGAACCAGGAGGCCAGCGCGCTCTCCGGCACACGCCTGGACGAAGCCTTGAACCAGCCGATCTACCTGGCGTTCCAACCGCTCAAGCCGTACCTGCCGCAGATTCGTGCAGCGGTAGAACAACACACCGTGGAACGCATCGAACGCGTCACCTGGTTCAAGGACGACGAAGCCAAGCATTACGCCCTGACCTTCTACCCGCTGATGGGTGGGGCCGGGCGCGGCGTGGTGATCCGTATCGATGACATCACTCAGCGTCTGTCTCTGGAAGAAATGATGGTGCAGTCGGAGAAAATGCTCTCCGTGGGTGGCCTGGCTGCCGGCATGGCCCATGAGATCAACAACCCGCTGGGAGCAATCCTGCACAACGTGCAGAACATCCGCCGCCGCCTGTCCCCCGACCTGCCCAAGAACCTGGAGCATGCGCAGCAGGCGGGCATCGAGCTGGAAACGGTCAACCGCTACCTGCAAAGCCGCGAAGTGCCGCAATTGCTTGATGGCATCCAGCAGGCTGGGGCGCGGGCGGCGAAGATCGTCACCCACATGCTCAGTTTCAGCCGTCGCAGCAATCGACAAATGGCGCCCTGCGACCTACCGGCGCTGATCGACCAGGCTGTGGAAATCGCCGGCAACGATTTCGACCTGGCCATCGGCTTCGACTTCAAGGGCCAGGCGATCATTCGCCAGTTCGACCCTCAACTCGGCCCGGTGCCCGGCACTGCCAACGAGTTGGAACAGGTGCTGCTCAACCTGCTTAAAAACGCGGCCCAGGCCATCCATCTGCGGGAAGACGACAGCGAACCGGGGCGCATCATCCTACGCACGCGCCTCAACCCGCCCTGGGCGGAAATCCAGGTGGAAGACAACGGCATCGGCATGAGCGAAAACGTGCGCAAGCGCACCTTCGAGCCGTTCTTCACCACCAAGGAAATCGGCCAGGGCACCGGGCTTGGGCTATCGGTGTCGTATTTCATCATCACCAACAACCATAAGGGCCAGATGGAAGTGCATTCAACCCTCGGCCAAGGTACGTGCTTCACGCTACGCCTGCCCTTGGCTGGCAGCCAACTGCCACCTCACGAACTCACCCAACTGGAGCAATGACCATGGGCTTTCGCCTGTCGAAGATCTACACACGCACCGGCGACAAGGGCGAAACCGGCCTGGGCGATGGCCGCCGTGTGCCCAAGGACCACCCACGGGTGGAAGCGATTGGTGAAGTTGATACGCTGAACAGCCAGCTGGGTTTATTGCTGGCCAGCCTGGAGGAACAGAGTGGCAAACATCCGGAACTTAAGGATGTGATCGAGGTGCTTACGCCATGCCAGCATCGTTTGTTCGACCTGGGGGGTGAATTGGCAATGCCGGTGTACAAAGCCTTGAACGCTGCGGAGGTCGACCGACTGGAAGCAGCGATTGACCGCTGGAATGAGGACGTGGGACCGCTGGAGAACTTCATCCTGCCAGGTGGCTCGGCGCTGATCGCCCAGGCCCATGTATGCCGCAGCCTGGCGCGCAGTGCGGAGCGGCGGTGTCAGCAGTTGAATGCGGTTGAGCCGTTGGAAGGCGAGGGGTTGGCGTACATCAATCGGTTGTCGGATTTGCTGTTCGTGGCGGCCAGGGTCATCGCCAAGCGCCAGGGTGTGGCCGAGGTGTTGTGGCAGGCGGCGGCCAAGCCACATTAATGATGAGGCGTCTGGCCTGACGCCTTCGCGAGCAAGCCCGCTCCCATATTTGACTGCATTCCAAAGGTGGAACTCCGTCAAATGTGGGAGCGGGCCTGCTCGCGAAGAGGCCTGTCAAAACAGCATCAAACTTCCGGCCAAAACGCCCTAATCCCAGCCACACCCTGAGCCCCAGCCTCCCAAGCTTTTTCCCGCTCGGCAGGCCCAACCCCACCCAACAGAAACACCGGCTTGCTGAACCCTCGGATCAACGCCACCGCCTCCTCCCAACCCAACGGCTGCGCATCAGGATGCGTCTGGGTCGGCTGCACCGGCGACAGCGTGACAAAATCCACGTCCATCATTTCCGCCAATGCCAGCTCTTCTGCGTTGTGGCACGACGCCGCCAGCCAGCGATCCTTCGGCAGCGGGCGACCCTTGCTGGCGTATTTACGCAGTTGCGCCGCCGTCATGTGCCAGCCGGCTGCAGGAAAATCGCCCAACCATTCAAACGGCCCCTTGAGCATCAGTTGAGCCTTACCCGCGCACAAGCCCACCGCATCCACCGCAAGGTCGCGGTATTTTGGGTCGTAGCCGTTGGGCGCACGCAGTTGCACCAGTTTGATACCGCCCGCAATGGCTTTCTGGATACCCCGCAGTAACGTCGGGGTTTCCAGTTCGCCTGGGGTGATCAGGTACTCGGCAGGCAAGCGCGCCGCCGCAACGATCGGCGCATTGGCGGCCGGAAACGCATAGTTGAGCAGGTCTCGGGGGGCCACCCACTCCAGCGGCTGCCCTTCAACACCATGAGGCTCGCCGGTAAAGGCCGAGACTTCCCAGACATCCAGCAACACCTGCTTGTCCGGGTAGTCGTGCTGCACCTTGATCAGCGGCCGCGCGGTAGTGACCTGAATGCCCAGCTCTTCCTGCAATTCGCGGGACAGCGCGTTGGCGACCGATTCATCGGCTTCCACCTTGCCGCCGGGGAATTCCCAGAGGCCGCCCTGGTGCTGGGTATCGGCGCGGCGCGCCAGCAGGATTTTGCCGTCGACACCGCGGATCACCGCTGCTGCTACATGCACTCGTTTCACCGCGCTTATCCTCTTAGGTCCGGTATTCCGCGTTGATCTTCACGTACTCGTGGGACAGGTCGGTGGTCCAGATGGTTTCGCTGCACTCGCCGCGACCCAGTTCGATGCGGATGGTGATTTCTTCCTGCTGCATCACCGCCGAGCCCTGGGCCTCGGTGTAGGTTTCGGCACGGGCGCCACGGCTGGCGATGCACACGTCGCCGAGGAACACGTCGATCTTGCTCACGTCCAGGTCCGGCACGCCGGCACGGCCCACAGCCGCCAGGATACGGCCCCAGTTCGGGTCAGAGGCGAACAGCGCCGTCTTGATCAGCGGCGAATGCGCGACGGTGTAGCCTACATCCAGGCATTCCTGGTGATTGCCGCCGCCATTCACTTCAACGGTGACGAACTTGGTCGCACCCTCGCCGTCACGCACGATGGCCTGTGCCACTTCCATGCACACTTCGAACACAGCCTGCTTCAACGCCGCGAACAACGGGCCGCTGGCCTCGGTGATTTCCGGCAGGTTGGCCTGGCCGGTGGCGATCAGCATGCAGCAGTCGTTGGTCGAGGTGTCGCCATCGATGGTGATGCGGTTGAATGACTTGTTGGCGCCATCGAGGATCAGCCTGTGCAACACGTCGCGGGAGACCTTGGCGTCGGTGGCGATGTAGCCGAGCATGGTGGCCATGTTCGGGCGGATCATGCCCGCGCCCTTGCTGATGCCGGTCACGGTGACGGTCACGCCGTCGTGCACGAACTGGCGGCTCGCGCCCTTCGGCAGGGTGTCGGTGGTCATGATGCCGGTCGCGGCGGCGGCCCAGTTATCCACAGACAGGTCGTCCAGCGCGGCTTGCAATGCACCTTCGATTTTCTCGACAGGCAGCGGTTCACCGATCACACCAGTGGAGTAAGGCAGCACTTGGCTGGCGTCCACGCCGGTCAACTGGGCCAGCTTGGCGCAGGTGCGCGCAGCTGCCACCAGGCCTGGCTCGCCGGTGCCGGCGTTGGCGTTGCCGGTGTTGGTCAGCAGGTAACGGATCGTGCCGGCAACGCGTTGCTTGGCCAGGATCACCGGCGCGGCGCAGAACGCGTTGAGGGTGAACACACCGGCGACGGTCGAGCCTTCGGCACAGCGCATCACCACCACATCCTTGCGCCCCGGGCGCTTGATGCCGGCCGAAGCGATACCGAGTTCAAAACCGGCAACCGGGTGCAATGTGGGCAAAGGACCAAGACCAACAGCCATGAATGCGCTCCTTAAAAATCAGATGATGTCTGTACCGTCGTGAGCAACGGCAAAATTAATGGCAAAACGCCGCGACGGCAGAGGCCGGTCGCGGCGCAGGATGTAGCAGCGTCAGGCAGAAAGCTTATTCGATCTGGCCGTGGCAGTGTTTGAACTTCTTGCCCGAACCGCAGTAGCACAGCTCGTTGCGGCCCAGCTTCTGGTCATTGCGAACCGGGGTTTGAGCCAGGGCCACGTCGACCTCTTCGCCCAATACCTCAGGCGCTTCCAGGCCCGGTGCTTCGTCATGCTGGAACTGCATGCGCGCAGCCAGCGCCTCGGCTTCCTGACGCAGGCGCGCTTCTTCCTCGATCGGGTCTTCACGACGCACCTGAACGTGGGAGAGCACACGAATCGAATCGCGCTTGATCGAATCCAGCAGTTCGGAGAACAGCGTGAACGACTCGCGCTTGTACTCCTGCTTCGGGTTCTTCTGGGCGTAACCACGCAGGTGGATGCCGTGACGCAGGTGGTCCATGGTCGACAGGTGGTCTTTCCACAGATCGTCAAGCACGCGCAGTACGATTTGTTTCTCGAAGGTGCGCAGTGCTTCGGCACTCGCCTGCTCTTCTTTCTCGTTGTACGCGGCCAACAGCTCGGCCATCAGTTTTTCGCGCAGGGTTTCTTCGTACAGGTGATCGTCTTCATCCAGCCACTGCTGAACCGGCAGGTCGACACCGAAATCGCTCTTCAACGCGGCTTCCAGACCGGCAACATCCCACTGCTCCGGCAGGGACTGTGGCGGGATGTGGGCGCTGACGGTGGCGTTGAGCACGTCCTGACGGAAGTCAGCGATGGTCTCGCCAATATTGTCGGCGGCCAGCAACGTGTTACGCATGTGATAAATCACTTTACGTTGTTCGTTGTTGACGTCATCGAACTCAAGCAGTTGCTTACGAATATCGAAGTTGCGACCTTCGACCTTGCGCTGGGCCTTCTCGATGGCATTGGTCACCATGCGGTGCTCAATCGCTTCGCCGGACTGCATACCCAGGGCCTTCATGAAGTTCTTCACGCGGTCCGAGGCGAAGATGCGCATCAGACTGTCTTCCAAGGACAGGTAGAAACGGCTGGAACCGGCGTCACCTTGGCGACCGGCACGACCACGCAGCTGGTTGTCGATACGGCGCGATTCATGACGCTCGGACGCGATCACCTGCAAGCCACCCGACTCCAGAACAGCCTGGTGGCGTTTCTGCCAGTCGGCCTTGATCTGGGCGATCTGCTCGGGACTCGGGTTTTCGAGCGCCGCAACTTCCACTTCCCAGTTACCGCCCAACAGGATGTCGGTACCGCGACCGGCCATGTTGGTCGCGATGGTCAGTGCGCCTGGGCGACCGGCCTGGGCGATGATCTCGGCTTCTTTTTCGTGGAACTTGGCGTTCAGGACCTTGTGCTCGATGCCTTCCTTATTGAGCAGGTTCGATACGTGCTCGGAAGTCTCGATGGTGGCGGTACCCACCAGGATCGGGCGACCCTGGGCCATGCCGTCCTTGATGTCGTTGATGATTGCCGCGTATTTCTCTTCGGCAGTCAGGAACACCAGGTCGTTGAAGTCTTTACGCGCCAACGGTTTGTTCGGCGGAATGACCATCACGGCCAGGTTGTAGATCTGGTGGAATTCGAACGCTTCGGTGTCTGCGGTACCGGTCATGCCGGACAGCTTGTTGTACAGACGGAAGTAGTTCTGGAACGTGGTGGACGCCAACGTCTGGCTTTCAGCCTGGATGTTGAGGTTTTCCTTGGCTTCGATGGCCTGGTGCAGGCCTTCGGACAGACGGCGACCCGGCATGGTGCGGCCGGTATGTTCGTCAACCAGCACGACCTGGCCGTCCTGCACGATGTATTCGACGTTGCGATGGAACAGCTTGTGGGCGCGCAGGCCGGCATACACGTGGGTCAACAGGCCCAGGTTATGTGCCGAGTACAGGCTTTCACCCTCGGCCAGCTCTCCGATCTGGGTCAGCATCTCTTCGACGAACTGGTGACCGGCTTCGTTGAGTTCGACCTGGCGGGTCTTCTCGTCGATGCTGAAGTGACCTTCTTTGGTCACCACGCCTTCCACTTCCTCGATGTGCTGCTCCAGACGCGGAATCAACTTGTTGATTTCGGTGTACAGGCGCGAGCTGTCTTCGGCCTGGCCGGAGATGATCAGAGGGGTACGGGCTTCGTCGATGAGGATGGAGTCGACTTCGTCGATGACGGCAAAATTGAGTTCGCGCTGGAATTTTTCTTCCATGCTGAACGCCATGTTGTCGCGCAGGTAGTCGAAACCGAATTCGTTGTTGGTGCCGTAGGTGATGTCGGCAGCGTAGGCGGCACGCTTCTCTTCCGGCGGCTGGAACGGCGTTACCACGCCGACGGTCAGGCCGAGGAATTCATACAGCGGGCGCATCCAGTTGGCGTCCCGGCGCGCCAGGTAGTCGTTCACCGTCACAACGTGCACGCCCTTGCCGGACAGCGCGTTGAGGTAAACGCCCAGGGTTGCTACCAGGGTCTTGCCTTCACCGGTACGCATTTCGGCAATCATGCCTTCATGCAAGGTCATGCCGCCGATCAACTGGACGTCGAAGTGGCGCATGCCCATGACACGCTTACCGGCTTCACGGGCGACCGCAAAGGCTTCGGGAAGCAGCTTGTCGAGGGTTTCACCTTTGGCTATGCGGGCCTTGAACTCTTGGGTCTTGGCGCGCAATTGCTCGTCCGAAAGGGCAACCATCTGCTCTTCGAAGGCATTGACCAGCTGCACCGTCTTGAGCATGCGTTTGACTTCGCGCTCATTCTTGCTTCCAAAAAGTTTCTTTAACAAAGGCGCAAACATATCGGCAGGTTCTTCCACACATAGGGATGGAGGGCGCACCGTGAGTGGCCCGAGCAGCCCTCACGGCCGCATGCGAACGCGCATTCTACCCGGATTCGTGGGTGAGGAAAGTGGCGTTGTTCCCCGAGGCTGGCATGGTGCTGTGAGAGGGCTTGTTTAAAATAAGGGCTTTTGCTGGAACTTCAACCCATGGAGCGCATAAGTTACCAATTGATTTCATGAATAAAACCTCGGAGATGCATTGCCTGGGGGCACACAGGCGGGTTCTGCTAAGATGGCGGCTCTGTTACTTAAGGTGTCCAATAATGGCATTTCGCCCCTTATCAGCCCGTGCTCCCGCCGTGTTGCTTCGCGATGCCAAGCCGCTGAAAGCCATCTTTGGCCATGCCCAACGCTTGGGCCGTCTGCAACGCCTGCTCGAAACCCAGCTGCAACCGGCCGCACGCGAACATTGCCGCGTGGCGTCCTGGCGTGAAGGCAACCTGCTGCTTATTGTCACAGATGGCCACTGGGCGACCCGTTTGCGCTATCAGCAAAAACGCCTGCAGCGTCAATTGATGGCCTTTGAGGAATTCGCTGGCCTGACGCGCATCCAGTTCAAGGTGCAACCCCCCACCACCCAACCTGGCGTGGTGGAGCATATTCATGATCTGTCGCCCAATGCCGCCGAAACCATCCAGGCAACGGCCGAAGGGATCAGCAACCCAGGCTTGCGCGCGGCGCTTGAGCGGCTGGCGGCCCACGCCAAGCCCAAGCCCTGAATCGCTACTTGCGCTTGCTGCCGCCCAACAACGACCCCAACAAGCCACGCACCAGTTGCCGCCCCATCTGATTGGCAGCTTGCTGCATCGCGGACTTCAGCGCCTTGCCTGCGGTTGTGCCGAGAAACGCCCCGGCCTTATCGGTGAAGCTGGGTTCCTCGGCAGCCGGCTTGGCCTCCTCGTTTGGCCCAAGCTCTTTGCGTGCCATCAACACTTCATAAGCCGATTCCCGATCAATCGGCTTGTCATACCGGCCTAGCAACGGCGAACTGGCGACCATTGCAGCACGCTCGGCTTCGCTGAGCGGCCCGATCCGTGACTGCGGCGGTGCGACCAGGACGCGCTGGACGACTTCCGGCGTACCCTTTTCCTGCAGTGTCCCCACCAAAGCCTCACCCGTGCCCAGCTCGGTCAATACCGAAAGCGCATCAAAGGCCGGGTTCGGCCGAAAACCGTCGGCGACGGCGCGCAAGGACTTCTGTTCCTTGGTAGTAAACGCACGCAGGCCGTGCTGAATGCGCAGGCCGAGCTGGGCCAGCACACTGTCCGGCAAGTCGCCCGGGGATTGGGTGACGAAATACACGCCCACCCCTTTGGAGCGGATCAACCGCACCACCTGCTCCAGACGTTCCTGCAACGCCTTCGGCGTGTCGGCGAACAGTAAATGCGCCTCATCGAAAAACAGTGCGAGCAGCGGTTTGTCGGCGTCTCCGCGCTCGGGCAGTTGCTCGAACAACTCCGCCAACAGCCACAGCAGGAAGGTCGCGTACACCTTTGGCGCCTCGTGCACCAACCGGCTGGCATCCAGCAGGTGGATGCGCCCACGACCGTCGCTGGTGGGTTGCAGGATATCTTCCAACTGCAGGGCCGGCTCGCCAAACAAGGCTTCGGCGCCCTGCTGCTCCAGCACCGCCAGACGTCGCAACAGTGCCTGGCTGGAACCGGTGGTCATCAGCGCCGCGTCTTCGCCCAGGAGTTCGGGGTGATAGCGCAGGTGGTTAAGCAGCGCCTTGAGATCCTTGAGGTCCAGCAACAACAGGCCTTCGCGGTCCGCAACCTTGAACGCGGCGTAAAGCGCCGACTGCTGGCTGTCGGTGAGTTCCAACAGGCTACCGAGCAGCAAGGGACCCATTTCGCTGATGGTGGTACGCAATGGATGACCGGACAGCCCGTGGATATCCCACAGCGTGACCGGATAAGCCTTGGCCGCGTAATTGAGGAACGGCATGCCGGCGATGCGCTCGGCGACCTTGCCCTGCGGGTTCGCCGCGGCGCCCAGGCCGCACAGGTCACCCTTGATATCCGCGGCAAACACCGCCACGCCGGCATCACTGAAGGCTTCGGCCAGGCGTTGCAGCGTGACGGTTTTGCCCGTGCCGGTAGCACCGGCGATCAACCCGTGACGGTTGGCCAGGCGCATGGCCTGGGCGATAGGCTGACCGTCGAGGCCGGCGCCGATTAGGAGTTGCGTGGAGTCAGGCATTTCGTCACCCATGGTTAATCTTTAGTGTCGCCAGGTCGATACAGATCAGTGTGAGACCCACAAAGTCTAAAAATAGGACAGATAGTTCCCACAGGGACCACCGGAACCATCACAAGAAGTATCACACCTTTTTTGACACTGCCATTTTGCGCCTCCCACGAGGACGCGCTTCGGATATTAAGACCTTAGCGGACCCTACAAGCCATGAATAAAAATCTGCGCTTCAGCCACAAAATCCTGCTTGCAGCCTCCCTTATCGTCATAGCCGCATTTGCGCTGTTTACCCTCTACAACGACTACCTGCAACGCAACGCAATTCGCGACGATCTCAACAATTACCTGCAGGAAATGGGCGATGTCACCGCCAGCAACATTCAAACCTGGCTTGGCGGGCGTATAGCCCTGGTGGAAAACGCCGCGCAAAACATCGCCATCAACCCCGAGCCGTCCGCGGTTGCCAGCCTGCTGGAACAGAAAACCCTGACGTCCTCATTCATGGCGACCTACGTCGGTGACAGCAAGGGCGCCTTCACCATCCGCCCCGACACCAAGATGCCGGACGGTTTCGACCCACGCGTCCGCCCGTGGTACAAGGGCGCCCAGAGCAGTAACGGCTCAACCCTGACCGAGCCTTATATCGATGCGGCCACTGGCAAGCTGATCATTTCCGTTGCCACGCCCAGCACTCAAGGCACCCAGAGCATCGGTGTAGTCGGTGGCGACCTGAGCCTGCAAACCCTGGTGGACAACATCGGCGCGCTGAACTTCGGCGGCATGGGCTACGCGTTTCTGGTCAGCGCCGACGGCAAAGTACTGGTACACCCGGACAAAAACCTGGTGATGAAGACCTTGGCCGACGTATATCCGAAAAATACGCCGAAGATCAGTGCGGACTTCAGCGAAGTCGAGGCCAACGGCAAAGACAATATCGTGACCTTTATACCGATCAAGGGCCTGCCCTCGGTGAACTGGTACCTCGGTATTTCAGTCGATAAAGACAAATCCTTCGCAATGCTCAGCGAATTTCGCACCTCGGCAGTCATCGCCACATTCATCGCCGTGGTGATTATCATCGCCCTGCTCGGCATGCTGATCCGTATCCTGTTGCAACCGCTGCATCTGATGACGCGCGCCATGCAGGACATCGCCGATGGCGAGGGAGATCTGACTCGACGCCTTACCATCCAGAATCACGATGAGTTCGGCATGCTGGGTAACGCCTTCAACCGCTTCGTGGAACGCATTCATACGTCGATTCGCGAAGTGTCCTCGGCCACCGAGCACGTCAATGAGGTGGCACTTCGGGTCGTCAGCGCCTCCAACTCATCGATGGTCAACTCCGATGAGCAAGCCAACCGCACCAACAGCGTCGCCGCTGCCATCAATCAGTTGGGCGCTGCCGCCCAGGAAATTGCACGCAATGCGGCGCAAGCCTCCCACCAAGCCAGCGATGCACGGCATTTGGCTGAGGATGGCCAACAGGTGGTGGAGCGCAACATCAAGGCGATGAATCAGTTGTCGTCGATGATCAGCGCTTCCAGCAGCAACATCGAAGCGCTCAATAGCAAGACGGTGAATATCGGGCAGATCCTCGAAGTGATCACCAGCATTTCCCAGCAAACCAACCTATTGGCATTGAACGCTGCCATCGAAGCGGCCCGTGCCGGGGAAGCCGGGCGTGGGTTTGCGGTCGTCGCGGACGAGGTGCGCAACCTGGCGCATCGCACTCAGGAGTCTGCGCAACAGGTGCAGAAGATGATCGAAGAACTGCAAGTCGGCGCCCGGGAATCGGTCAGCACCATGGGTGAAAGCCAGCGCCATAGCCTTGAAAGTGTCGACATCGCCAACCTGGCTGGCGAACGCCTGAACAGTGTGACCCAGCGCATCGGCGAAATTGATGGCATGAACCAGTCAGTCGCCACCGCCACTGAAGAACAGACCTCGGTGGTGGAGTCGATCAACATGGATATTACCGAGATCAACACCCTCAATCAGGAAGGTGTGGAAAACCTGCAATCCACGCTGCGAGCGTGTGCCGACCTTGAGCAACAAGCCGCTCGATTGAAGCAATTGGTGGGCAGTTTCCGGATCTGACTAATCGTCCTTGGGGTCGGACGTGTTTTGTTCCTGCTTCCACAACTCGGCGGCACCGGGAAATTCGGTGCCGTCCTCACTGCTCAGGTCATCCGGGTCATATCGACTCAAACACCCCTCCCCCAATGTGGCGGGGGCTTTTGACGTGGCTTTGTCCAGCGGATCACTCATTACTCAATCCTCGGCAGCGTACACAGAAAAAGGGCCTGGAACGATTTAACGCCCAGGCCCTTCATTCTTCAATCACAACAGATCGATCAGAACACTACGGTCTTGTTGCCATGCACCAGCACGCGGTCTTCCAGGTGGTAACGCAGGCCACGGGCCAGCACCATCTTCTCGACGTCACGGCCGAAACGCACCATGTCTTCAATGCTGTCGCTGTGGCTGACACGCACCACGTCCTGCTCGATGATCGGGCCGGCGTCCAGTTCCTCGGTGACGTAGTGGCAAGTCGCACCGATCAACTTCACGCCACGCAGGGACGCCTGGTGGTACGGCTTGGCACCGACGAACGAAGGCAGGAAGCTGTGGTGAATATTGATCACCTTGCCGGCATATTCGCGGCACAGTTCCGGCGGCAGGATCTGCATGTAGCGCGCCAGCACGACCACGTCGGCTTCGTGCTGCTTGACCAGGCGCGAGACCTCGGCAAACGCCGGCTCCTTGTCCTGCGGGTTGACCGGCACGTGGTAATACGGAATGCCATGCCACTCGACCATGCTGCGCAGGTCATCATGGTTGGAAATCACGCAGGCGATCTCGCAGTCCAATTCATCGCTGTGCCAGCGATGCAGCAAATCGGCCAGGCAGTGGGATTCACGGCTGGCCATCAACACCACGCGCTTTTTCTGCTCGGTGTCGGTGATATGCCAGGTCATCGAAAACTCTTCGGCGATCGGCGCAAACGCGTCGCGGAAGGCATCAAGACCAAAGGGCAGCGAATCGGCACGAATCTCGTGACGCATGAAGAACCAACCGCTGAGATTGTCCGAGTGATGACTCGCCTCGGTGATCCAACCGTTGTGGGAGGCCAGAAAGTTACTGACTTTGGCAACGATGCCGACCCGGTCCGGGCAAGCAATCACCAGCCGAAAAGTGCGCATTAGGGGGAAACTCCAGAACTTCGCAAAGGCCGCCATTCTAGCGATTGCGCAGGAAAACTGCAGTATTCGTTGACGCTTATTCTGATCGCCTGCCGACGCTTTGCCCCTTAATAGCCTATGGTTTTACCACCTTTATATGAGTCTAGTACGTGACCCTACGGCTGTTCCGCGTATTTCAAGGAGATTACTTTAAGGCCTACGCCCTAGTAATTAACTCAAATGCATAGCAAGGCTACAAACATTCAAAGTAATTCACATAAATACGAGCTTAAATGTTTACTTGGGCAAACTGCCTGACTATTATTGGGCCACTCGCCCTGTCAATCAGCGCTCTACATAAGGTAGTCCACATGTCTCTGATCAACGAATACCGTGCCACCGAAGAAGCTATCAAAGAGCTGCAAGCCCGTTTGAAGAATCTGTCTCAAGACGACAAACTGCAAACCGAGCTGGAATTCGAAGGCAAACTGCGCGCCCTGATGGGTGAATACTCCAAATCCCTGCGTGACATCATCGCGCTGCTGGATCCAGAGTCGAAAATTAAAGCACCGCGTGGCGCTGTGAAAACTACCGGCACCAAGCGTGCCCGCAAAGTCAAACAGTACAAAAACCCACACAACGGCGAAGTGATTGAAACCAAAGGTGGCAACCACAAAACCCTGAAAGAGTGGAAAGCCAAGTGGGGCGGTGACGTGGTTGAAGGCTGGGCTACCCTGCTGGGCTAAGCCTCGCCGGGCTTGCGCCTGATACGCGACACATTAAAAACGCCAGCCTGCTGGCGTTTTTTATTGCCTGTCTGTTGAGTGAAGACCGACTACAGATTTACCTTATGGGCCAGCGAGTCTGCATATTCCTGCCACCGCTCAAGCACCTCGGTCTGAAAAGGTGTCGCACTAACTGCAAATTCTTGTTTAGCCTGCTTAAATGCCGCAAGGGTATTCGGCGCGCCCCACTCCGGGTCCGACAAACGTTGCTGACAGAAAAGCTGCCAGCGTTGTTGCTCCTCACTGTTCAAGGTATCGGGGAAGTTGCGCGCGCGATAACGAAACAATAATTCAGGCAAGCGATGATCATCAAAAGGCCATTGCTGGCGAGCTAATTGCGCTGGCTCGGCCGTCCGGACTTGTTCACATAAACGTCGATCACGATCGCCGATAAAGCCATCGTAAAGCTGTTGCTCCGGGTCTGAACTCGACGCGAAACCTTCTTCGGCATAAATGGCCGCCAACTTGTCGCGCCAAACTTCCTGTGCGTCAGTTAGCCGCAGGGCGCGCTCCTGATAAATATTCATGTCCAAGTGCAGACGCTCACGATCTTCGGTCCGAAGCACGTTCAAGGGAGCAACCACAGGGCAACGATTGATGTACACCAGCTTGAGCGGGACCGGCAACTCGCCCTCGGCAAGATCTTCACGACGGGTGTAGAGGCGCTGGCGCAAGGTATCTGCATCCAGGTCCAGCAACCCTTGGGGATCGAGCCCGAGATCGCAGACGATCAGCGCATTGCGATTGCGGGGGTGCCACGCCAGCGGTAGCACGACCCCCAGGTAATGACGCTCGGCGGAAAAACGCCCAGAGATATGCACCATGGGTTGCAGTAAACGCACCTGGTCCATCACCCGCTGCTTGCTGCGTAGCTGAAACAGCCATTCGTACAGCTTGGGCTGTTTCTCACGTACCCGTCGCGCCAAGGCAATCGTGGCACGCACATCGGACAACGCATCGTGTGCCTGGCCATGGTCGATACCGTTGGCTTCGGTCAGGCGCTCCAACTTGAGCGTGACGCGCCCATCCTGTTGCGGCCACTCAATGCCTTCCGGGCGCAGCGCGTAGGCGGTGCGAATCACGTCGATCAGATCCCAACGACTGTTACCACCCTGCCACTCACGCGCGTAAGGGTCGAAAAAATTGCGATACAGGCTGTAGCGCGTCATCTCATCGTCAAATCGCAAGGTGTTGTAACCTGCGCCACACGTACCCGGAGCAGCCAGTTGGGCATGCACCCGGGTCATGAAGTCGGCCTCGGCCAGGCCTTTTTCCGCGAGGATTGCGGGAGTGATACCGGTAATCGCGCACGCAACGGGATGGGGCAGGATATCGTCGCTGGGCTGACAATAAAGATTGACCGGCTCGCCGATCTCATTGAGCTCTAAGTCCGTCCGAATTCCAGCTACCTGGAGCGGGCGATCGCTGCGCGGATTAATGCCGGTGGTTTCATAGTCGTACCAGAAAATGGAGGTCACGGGCTATTCCTGTACTGAAGAGCGACAAAGTCTAGGCGCTGGACGGCGTCCACGGCCAGCACCAAATAAACTGTACAAACATCCAGCAAAACCTTGAATGGTTGCTTCCACCGCCGACACTGCTAGCATCCGTGTCTCCCCAGCCACTCTGCACTGCCAAGGATCGCGATGCCGTCAGCCCCGTTGGACACCCGCTACCAGATCGAGACCCCGGAGGGCATTGACCTGCCGCTGCGCCCCGCCGGCCTGGTACCGCGCGTGCTGGCCTTTGCCTTCGACCTGGGGTTGCGCGCGGTGGTGATGGGCATTCTGCTGGTGCCATTGGCCTTGCTTGGCAACGTTGGCATCGGCCTGGGCTCACTGCTGCTGTTCCTGATCAGTTGGTGGTACATGGTGCTGTTCGAGGTACTCAACCAGGGGTGCTCGCCTGGCAAACAGGTCATGGGGCTGCGGGTGATACACGATGACGGCACGCCGATTGGCTGGTCCGCGTCACTGATCCGCAATTTACTGCGGTTTGTCGACATGCTGCCATTCGGTTACTTCCTCGGCGCAATCAGCTGCCTGCACCATCCTCACTTCAAGCGCCTGGGCGACCTGGCCGCCGGCACACTGGTGATCTACCGGGAGCAGCCGCTGGTGCGCCCCCGTATTCCTCAAGCTGCGGCCTTGCGCCTGCCCTTCGCCCTGAACCTGAACGAGCAACGGGCCATCCTCGGCTTCGCAGAGCGCCAAGGTGAGCTGTCCGCCGAACGCGTTCACGAGCTGGCCTCGATACTCGCCACCCCCTTGCAAGTATCCCCGGCTCGCGCCGTGGAACAACTCAACGGCGTGGCCCGTGGCCTGTTGGGGCCGACATGAAGCAGAGTCTTTTCGAAAGCCGTCACCAGCTTCAATGGCAAGCCTTCGCCAACCACCTGCAACAGTTGGAGCAAGGCAAGGCGACGGCCAGTGAGTTGGCCGGCTTCCCCCAGCAGTATCGACGTCTGTGCCAGCACCTGGCCCTGGCCCAGGAACGCGGCTACAGCAGCTATTTGGTAGACCCGTTGCAACAACTGGCCCTGCGCGGTCATCAACAGCTCTACCTTCATCGCAGCCAACTGACGGCAAATGTGCTGGGGTTCGTACTTGCCGATTTCCCTCGGTTGGTACGGGAACAGTGGCGTTTCGTACTGATCGCCAGCCTGCTGTTCTTTGGCAGCCTGGTGGGTATCGCGTTGTTGGTGTACCTGTTTCCCGACCTGATCTACAGCATCGTCAGTCCCCAGCAGGTTGCCGAGATGCAAGGTATGTATGACCCGGATGCCAGCCGCCTGGGCCGCACCGCCGAGCGTGCATCGAGCGAAAACTGGATGATGTTCGGCTACTACGTGATGCACAACATCGGTATCGCGTTCCAGACGTTTGCCGCCGGTTTGCTGTTCGGCCTGGGCAGCGTGTTCTTTCTGATATTCAACGGCCTGGTCATCGGTGCGGTCTCCGGCCACCTGACCGAAATCGGCTACGGCCAGACCTTCTGGTCATTCGTCATCGGACATGGCGCGTTCGAACTGACCGCAATCGCCCTCGCTGGCGCCGCCGGCTTGCAACTGGGCTGGGCGCTGATCGCTCCCGGGCAGTTGACCCGAGGCGAATCATTGCGGCTGGCGGCACGCAAGAGCGTGCAGATGTTGTGTGGTGTGATGATCTTCCTGTTGATCGCGGCCTTCATCGAGGCGTATTGGTCATCCACCACCCTGATAGCGCCCTGGGTCAAATACCTGGTTGGCGCGGCGCTGTGGATGCTGGTAACTGCTTACCTGGGCCTTGCCGGAAGGACTCGCCATGCGCCTGAGTGATGCCAGTGTGGTAATCCGCCCGCGTACTGCCTGGGAAGCGATGGATCTTGGCGTGTTGATGGCCCGTGAGCATTGCCTGCTCTTGATGGGCAGTTGGGCGTTGGTGACTCTGCCAGTGTTCGCCGTGCTCACGGCACTGCTGTGGAAGTACCCGACCACCGCGATACTCGTGTTCTGGTGGCTCAAACCAGCCTTTGATCGCTTGCCACTGTATATCCTGTCCAAGGCGTTATTTGGCGAAACGCCCAGCATCAAGCAGGCCGTTCGCCAGTGGCCACGGCTGCTAAAAGGCCAACTGTTGGCCAGCCTGACCTGGCGGCGACTCAGCCTGAGCCGCAGCTTTGTGATGCCGGTGAGCCAACTCGAAGGCCTGGATGGCCCCACCCGTCAAAAACGCCTGGGTGTGCTGCAGCAACGCAGTGCTGGCGCCGCACGCTGGTTGACCACCATCGGGGTGCATCTGGAGATCGGTTTGTGGTTCGGCTGCATGACTCTTTTCTATCTATTTATTCCCCAGAACATCGAGTTGGATTGGGATTGGCAGCGCCTGATACTGGCGACAAGTTCGGAAGGCTTGTGGCTGGAGCACTTGAGCAACGTCTTCTACGCCTTGATCCTGGTGTTTTGGGAACCTATCTATGTGGCCTGCGGTTTCAGCCTCTACCTGAATCGCCGCACTGTATTAGAGGCCTGGGACCTGGAGTTGGTCTTTCGCCGTCTTCGTCAGCGCCTGAGCAACGTGGCGCCGTTGCTAGTGCTGATGATCGGGCTGACGCTGCTCCCCTTCAGCCCGCCCGTCATGGCAGCGTCATCCCCCCCCAAAAAACCACTCACCACCCAGGGCGCGAGCCAATCCATCAAGTCGCTGCTGGAAAAGCCGCCCTTCAAAAATCCGGAAACCGTCACGCGCTATCGCTTTGGCGAAGACAAGCCGTCGGTTAAAAACAAGACTCACCGTGACGGTAAGCTTCCGGACTGGCTGAAGGCGTTGCTGGACAACCTCAACAGCAATACCTTCAAACACATCGCACAAGGGCTGGAGGTGCTGTTGTGGGGACTTATGGTCGGTGCATTGATCATGCTGGTGTGGCGTTATCGTGAGTGGTTGCGCACCTTTGTCAGCCGACGCGGGCCACGCAAGCCCCAAAACGTCAAACCGGCACCCACGCAATTGTTCGGCCTTGAACTGGGTTCCGAGACTTTGCCCGACGATATTGCCAGCGCCGCCGAGCGCCTGTGGCCCACCCAGCCAAGGGAAGCCCTTGGCCTGTTGTATCGCGGTCTGCTCAGCCGGCTGTTGCATGACTTCAATGTGCCGCTGAAAAGTGCTGACACCGAAGGGCAGATCCTGGAACGGGTCAACCAGTTGCAACAACCACGACTGCTGGCGTTCAGCAACGAATTGACCCACCACTGGCAGAACCTCGCCTACGGCCATTGCCTGCCTCCCCCTTCAGCACAGCAACAACTGTGCAGTGATTGGCGCACCCTGTTCAACGTGGGGAGCAACCCATGAACCGGCCTTTACTGTGGGTGGGATTATTGCTGGCGTGCCTGCTTGGAGCCGCTGGTTACTATGCATGGAGCAAGGCAATTCCCTACGACGAGGTAGTGGATCGTGGTCCGTCTCCAGAAGCCCTGGCCAACCCGTACTTGGCGGCGGAACACTTTCTACGCGAACAAGGCCTGGCCGTGGAGCAGGCCAATAGCCTGGAGCGGCTGACGACCTTGCCGGGCAAGGGCAACAGCCTGCTGCTGCTCGGCGAACGCAGCAACATGTCACCACGCCAGGTAGAGCAACTGCTGGACTGGACCCAATCCGGCGGCCATCTGTTGCTGGTGGCCGAGGCGTTATGGGATGAAGAGACCGGCAGAAGTGGCGACCTGCTGCTCGATCGCTTGCAGATCCACCAGGCATTGAGCGACGAGCCTGAGGAGCCTGCGCCTTCCAGCAAAAAGTCTCTGGAAAAGAAAGCGCCCGACCTCACCAAACTCTACGTCGACAATGAAAACCCATCGGCTTACTTCAGTTTCGACACAGACTTCAATCTTACCGACCCGAAGCACCTCGCCCAATTTTCTGCCAACAGCTCAAGGTCGAGCCACCTGATGCAACTCGACCTCGGGAAAGGCCACGTCACGGTGATCACCGACAGCGACCTGTGGAAAACGCCGAACATCGGCAAGCACGACAATGCCTGGCTGCTGTGGTACCTGAACCAGGGCACGGCCGTAACCTTGTTGTTCAACAGTGACTTCGACGACCTGCTCAGCTTGCTGATGCGGTACTTCCCCCAGGCCCTGGTCGCACTCATTTCGCTGATCGCCCTGGCATTGTGGCGGGCAGGCATGCGTCAAGGCCCAACCCGACCTCCAGCCTCCAACGCTCGCCGCCAATTGCAGGAACACCTGAAGGCCAGCGCCGATTTCCTGCTCCGCCGCAGTGGCCAGGGCACGCTGCTGCATGCCTTGCAGCGCGACATCCTGCGCGCGGTCCGGCATCGTCACCCCGGCTTTGAGCACCTCGACAACGCAGAACAGTGGCGGGTGCTCGAACACCTGACGCGCCAACCCTCTCACGTCATCAGCCAGGCCCTTGGCCCACTCCCGGCAAAACGGCTTTCCAGCGCCGATTTCAGCCGGCAGGTGGCATGCCTGCAAACCCTCAGGAATGCCCTATGAGTGAACTTCCAAGCGCCACTGCCTTGAACCGCGATACCTTGCAACGTGCCAGCGAACAGGCCCAAGCCCTGCGCACGGAATTGCGCAAAGCGGTGATTGGCCAGGATGCGGTGATCGACGATGTCCTGACCGCCCTGATCGCCGGTGGGCATGTGTTGCTCGAAGGTGTGCCGGGGCTGGGCAAGACCTTGCTGGTGCGTGCGCTGGCACGCTGCTTCGAGGGCGACTTCGCGCGCATCCAGTTCACCCCGGACCTGATGCCCAGCGATGTCACCGGCCACGCCGTATACGATCGGCACACCGAACAGTTCAAGCTGCGCAAGGGGCCTGTATTCACCCACTTGTTGCTGGCCGACGAAATCAACCGTGCTCCGGCCAAGACCCAGGCCGCGTTGCTCGAAGCCATGCAGGAACGGCAAGTCACCCTCGAAGGCGAGGCGCTGCCCATCGGCCAACCGTTCATGGTGCTGGCAACCCAGAACCCTATCGAACAGGAAGGTACTTACCTCCTGCCGGAAGCGGAGTTGGATCGCTTCATGCTCAAGGTGCGTATGGATTACCCCGATGCGCAGCAGGAAGTGGACATGGTGCGTGAGGTCACGCGCTCGTCTCGGGCCGACATGCTGGATGTACATCCCTTACACACGGTGCTGCAAGCCGAAGGTGTGCTGCAGCTTCAACAGATCGCCAGTGAACTGGCACTCGACGAACACGTGCTCGACTATGCCGTACGCCTGGCACGCGCTACGCGCAGTTGGCCGGGATTAGCCATCGGCGCCGGCCCACGGGCGTCCATTGACCTGGTACGCGGGGCGCGTGCCCGCGCCTTGTTGCGCGGGGGTGAGTTCGTCACCCCGGACGACATCAAGGGTTGCGCCCTGGCAGTACTGCGCCATCGGGTACGTATCGCGCCAGAGTTGGATATCGATGGGCTGGAGGTCGACCAGGTGCTCAAGCAATTGCTCGATCAGATCCCGGCACCTCGGCAATGAGTTACCCATGAAACCGACCCGTCTGTTGTTGAACTGGCTTGGCGTATTGCTGGGTGTGGGCATCCTGCTGGGTACTGCGTCAGCGTTGCAGTTCAAGGTGCCCGACACCTTGCACTCAATCGCGTGGGGGCTGCTACTGGCACTGTTACTGCTCGCCTTGCTGGATGCGATGCGCCTGCGTAGCCGCCCTTCCCCCCGCGTGCAACGGCAGATGCCTGGGAGCCTGGCACTGGGCCGCTGGGGAGACATACGCCTGGCTATCGAACATGACTTCCCACAGCCGCTGAGCGTACAGGTATTCGATCATGTCCCTGACGGGTTGTCCGTAGAACACATGCCCCAATCCATAGCGCTGCGGCCCGGTGAACGCAGTGAACTGGGTTATCGCCTTCGCCCCATGCGGCGTGGGCATTTCAGTTTCAGCCGCTGCGAACTTCACCTGCCCAGCCCCATGGGCCTATGGTCAGCACGACGACTGATCGAGGTGAGCGATACCACCCGCGTCTACCCGGATTTCGCCCGCCTATACGGCGCCCAACTTCTGGGGGTGGACAATTGGCTGAACCAACTGGGTGTGCGCCAACACCAGCGGCGCGGCTTGGGACTGGAATTTCATCAGTTGCGAGAGTTTCGCGAGGGAGACAGCCTGCGACAGATCGACTGGAAGGCCACCGCCCGACAACGCACACCCATCGCTCGTGAATATCAGGATGAGCGTGACCAGCAGATCGTGTTCATGCTCGATTGCGGCCGCCGCATGCGCAGCCAGGACGATGAGCTGTCCCACTTTGACCATGCCCTGAATGCCTGCCTGTTGCTCAGCTATGTCGCTTTGCGCCAGGGTGATGCGGTTGGGCTGTGCACCTTTGCCGCTGACCTTCCACGCTATCTGGCGCCCGTCAAAGGCAGTAGCCAGCTGAACCTGTTGCTCAACGCGGTATATGACCTCGATACCACCCGACGGGCTGCCGATTATCAGGCTGCGGCTAGCCAACTGCTGGCCCGGCAGAAACGGCGCGCATTGGTGATCGTGGTAACCAACCTGCGAGATGAGGATGATGAAACACTGCTGGCTGCCGTCAAGCGTATCAGTCGTCAACACAGGGTGCTCGTGGTCAGCCTGCGCGAGGAAGCCCTCGACCGACTGCGCCAAGCCCCCGTACAAACCTTGCCCGAAGCCTTGGCCTACAGCGGCACCATCGACTACCTGAATGCCCGCAACGAACTGCATGACCGCCTCAGCGCCCAAGGCCTGTCCCTATTGGACAGCTTGCCGTCTGAGCTCGGACCGGCGTTGGTCACCCGCTACCTGGGATGGAAGAAAGCCGGGGTGCTCTGAAGATGCCCGCCAACGCGCGTTACCTAAGCTGAAGCCTGCAAGGGATCAAAGCTGAAGTAATGCAACAAGACGTTGATCAACTGCCCATATTCCTCGGGTGCCTGGAGCACCCTGAACCCGGAGTCATACTGTTGCGGGTTGATATCCTCATGACTCCATAGGCAGCTCGCCGTGAGATCAATGGGATGGAAGGTGCCGTCAGCCGCCGGAATCTTCAAACGCAGCTCAAAGTCCACGTCGACCATCATGGGCAGTTGGCTGATTAACATCAGCCCATCTTCCGAGACATTGCCCAAAAACCCGATGGGCTTGTCGGTAAGACGATTAAACACTTGCAGAAAATAAGGTAACTGATGCCGCTCGATCCGCCGGTCAGTAAACATGGTGAGATCGCCATCCAATGGCCATGAGTGCGGCCGTGCCAGTGATTCGGAACGGGCAAGATCACCCGCTCTCCCTGAAATTCGGTGCGACAACAGTCAATCGCTTGCTGCTGGACAACCACCAAATCCGGGCCCCGCATGCGTTTGCACAGAAAGTTGTACAAACGAACACTCAAAGGATAGCCCATGACTGGCGATAGGCCAGTTATTAAATGACGAATACCATCACAATGAAGCCGGGCGCGGTTGCGCGATGCTTGCACCTGGGTAATGCCCCAGTTGTTGCAGGGTGTCGAGCCTCGCGCGGGCGCGGTAGGCGTACTCGCTCGACGGATACTGATTGATGATGAATTGATAGGTCTGTACCGCGTCGACGAAGAGTTTCTGCCGTTCCAGGCACTGCCCGCGCAACATCGAGACTTCCGGCTGCACATAACGTCGGCTGCGACTTTCACGGTCGACCTGGGACAACTCCAGGGTAACGCGCTCGCAGTCACCGACCTTGTAGGCGCGGTAGGCATTGTTCAGATGGTGGTCCATCGACCAACGAGTGCAGCCGACAACACTGACGGCCAGGGCAGCAATGAGCAAAATTCGCATGAGGGTTCTCCTGTCTTGTGCAGTGTATCGACCCCTCGTCGAAAATCTTCAAGGATGTTCGTATTCAGCCGCAACGAAAACAAGTCAATCATCGATAAGTAGTGCAAACGAACAATGACTACAACGAAAGAGCATAGTAGCCTTCCTCAGCGCTTGAACTCAGGAGTCTGTGCATGTCCGTCCGTCGTACCAAAATCGTCGCCACCCTTGGCCCGGCCAGCAACTCGCCGGAAGTCCTCGAACAGCTGATTCTGGCTGGTTTGGACGTTGCCCGTCTGAACTTCTCCCACGGCACCCCGGACGAGCACAAGGCTCGCGCCAAGTTGGTGCGTGACCTGGCCGCCAAGCACGGCCGCTTCGTCGCACTGCTGGGTGACCTGCAAGGCCCGAAGATCCGTATCGCCAAGTTCGCCAACAAGCGGATCGAGCTGAAGATCGGTGACCAATTCACCTTCTCCACCAGCCACCCGTTGACCGAAGGCAACCAGCAAGTCGTGGGTATCGACTACCCGGACCTGGTCAAGGACTGCGGCGTCGGTGACGAACTGTTGTTGGATGACGGTCGCGTGGTGATGCGCGTCGAAACCGCGACCCCGACTGAACTGCATTGCGTCGTACTGATCGGTGGTCCGCTGTCCGACCACAAAGGCATCAACCGTCGTGGTGGTGGCTTGACCGCACCGGCCCTGACGGAAAAAGACAAGGCCGACATCAAGCTCGCCGCCGAAATGGAAGTGGACTACCTCGCCGTGTCCTTCCCACGCGACGCCGCCGACATGGAATATGCCCGTAAACTGCGCGACGAAGCCGGCGGTACCGCCTGGCTGGTGGCGAAGATCGAACGCGCCGAAGCCGTAGCCGATGACGAAACCCTCGACGGCCTGATCAAGGCTTCCGACGCCGTGATGGTTGCCCGTGGCGACCTGGGCGTGGAAATCGGTGACGCCGAGCTGATCGGTATCCAGAAGAAGATCATCCTGCACGCACGCCGTCACAACAAAGCGGTGATCGTGGCGACCCAGATGATGGAGTCGATGATCCAGAACCCGATGCCGACTCGTGCCGAAGTGTCCGACGTGGCCAACGCCGTGCTCGACTACACCGATGCCGTGATGCTCTCGGCTGAAAGTGCCGCCGGCCCGTACCCGCTGGAAGCCGTGCAAGCCATGGCGCGTATCTGCCTCGGCGCTGAAAAGCACCCGACCAGCAAGACCTCCAGTCACCGCATCGGCAAAGAGTTCGAAAGCTGCGACCAGAGCATCGCCCTGGCGGCCATGTACACTGCGAACCACTTCCCCGGTGTGAAGGCGATCATCGCGCTGACCGAGAGTGGCTACACGCCGTTGATCATGTCGCGCATCCGTTCCTCGGTGCCGATCTACGCGTTCACCCCGCACCGTGAAGCCCAGGCGCGCACCGCGCTGTTCCGTGGCGTGTACACCGTTCCGTTCGATCCGGCTTCGCTGGCACCGAACGAAGTCAGCCAGAAAGCTATCGACGAGCTGGTCAAACGTGGCGTCGTAGAGAAAGGCGACTGGGTCATCCTGACCAAGGGCGACAGCTACCACACCACCGGTGGCACCAATGGCATGAAGATCCTGCACGTGGGCGACCCGCAGGTCTGAGTGACAGGCTGAAAAATCAAAGCCCCGCCCTTTAAATGGCGGGGCTTTTTGCTTTCTCAGGACCGGTTGATAAACCCCGACAACGCCGCAATCGCCTCCGGCGACCTCAACCGCTGGGTAAATAAAGCGCCCTCTTCCTCGATCACCTGGCGCAATTGCTCGCGGTCCACACTCTTCATAAGTTGCTTAGTCACTTGCACCGCGCCCGGCGCCAGGGTCTCAAAGCGCTCGGCCATTTCCCGCGCCATGGCCAGTGCCGCCTCGCCGCTGCCCAACGCCTCGGTAGCAATCCCCCACGCCGCCGCCTGTTCGCCGCTGAAGCCCTCGCCCAGCAGCAATAACTCAGCCGCCTTGGCGTGCCCCAACAGCCTCGGCAGGATCAGGCTCGAACCAAACTCCGGACACAGCCCCAGGTTGACGAACGGCATGCGCAGCCGCGCATCCCGACTGATGTACACCAGATCGCAGTGCAGCAACAGCGTTGTACCAATACCCACCGCAACGCCGGCCACGGCGGCAATCACCGGTTTGCGACAGTTGAGCAGGCTTTTCATGAAATAAAACGGTGGGCTGTCGAGCGTGCTGGGCGGTTGTTCGAGAAAATCGCCAATGTCGTTGCCGGCGGTAAAGCAGTCACTGCTGCCCTGGATCAGCACGCAGCGGATATCCACATCCGCATCGGCCTGCTCGAGCGCCTCGGCCAATTGGGTATACATGGCCCGAGTCAGCGCATTTTTCTTCTCGGGACGATTGAGCTGCAGGATCAGCAGCCCGCGTTCACGGTGCTGCAGGATGGCGTCAGTCATGGCAGATCTCGCGGCTGTAGAGTTCAGCGCTCAACCACGGGGCAGGAACACATCGGCCAGCAGTTGATTGCGCGGCAATCCCGCCAGGAACAGACGCTTGGAAAACGCCTCGACACTGGCCGGGTGCCCGCAGAGTAAAGCCAGAGTTTGCCGCGAAACAAGCCGCAGTTGCGCCAATGCCTGGGTCGCCTGCGCCGCTGTCCACAGCTCCACCGTCACATTGGGATGCTGTGCAGCGAGCTGCGCCAGGGGTTCGGCCAAGTAATGCCCGTCAGCATCATGGGCCAGGTGAATCACGCGGATGTCGCCCTGATGATCCTGGCGCAAAGCCTCACGCAACACCCCCCAGAGCGGCCCCAGGCCCGTGCCGGACGCCAGCAGCCACAGCGGTCGACGTTGCCAGTCGGGGTCGTACTGCAGCGCGCCGCCGCGCAGCTCGCCCAGGCGCAGACGGTCGCCCACCTGCAATTGACGGGCAAGATCACTGAATTCGCCGGGCAGACGGCAATCGAGATGAAACTCCAGGAACGCATCCTCCTGGGGCAAGCTCGCCAAGGAGTAGGGCCGCGCCACCTGACCTGCCCATAGCACCAGATGCTGCCCGGCCCGGTAGCGCAGGCCACGCTCGGGTTGCAGGCGTAGGCGCAGCACGTTCGGGCTCAACCAATCCACACCCACCACCTGGGCCGGCAACCCGTCACGTGTCGGATCAAAGGTTTCGACGCGCAAATCCCCGCGAACCTGGCACTGACATGCCAAGCGCCAGCCGTCCTGGCGTTGCGCCGGGCTCAAAGCCTCGGGTTGCTTGTCCTCGACCTCCCCCTCGCATCGCACCAGGCACGCATGGCAACTGCCGGCGCGGCAACTGTAAGGCACGGCCGCACCGGCCTGGTTCAAGGCATCCAGCAAGTTGCTGCCGGAAGAGACCGACCAATGGCGTTCGCCGACGTAGAGTTCAGGCATATAAGGACTCAATCACAAGGGAGCGCGCACAGGGAATCATGCCTGCGACAGTTTGACCATAGTCGGGTGTATCGGCCACCGAGCCGGGTTATACTGCCGCGCCTTTTTAGCGTCGCGCCTGCACCAGTGGCGTGCCTTGGAAAGGTGGTTTCAGCCGACCGATGCACCCCACTGAAGCCACCTTATTGAATGTTCCCTTATAGAGGAGCGCGACTCATGACCGTGATCAAGCAAGACGACCTGATTCAGAGCGTTGCCGACGCCCTGCAATTCATTTCCTACTACCACCCCGTTGATTTCATCCAGGCCATGCACGAAGCCTACCTGCGCGAAGAATCGCCAGCGGCCCGTGACTCCATTGCCCAGATCCTGATCAACTCGCGCATGTGCGCCACCGGCCATCGCCCGATCTGCCAGGACACCGGTATCGTCACCGTGTTCGTGCGCGTGGGCATGGACGTACGTTGGGATGGCGCCACCATGGGCCTGGACGACATGATCAACGAAGGCGTGCGTCGCGCCTACAACCTGCCGGAAAACGTCCTGCGTGCCTCTATCCTGGCCGACCCGGCCGGTGCGCGTAAGAACACCAAGGACAACACCCCTGCGGTCATCCACTACTCCATCGTCCCGGGCAACACCGTGGAAGTGGACGTGGCGGCCAAGGGCGGCGGTTCCGAGAACAAATCGAAAATGGCCATGCTCAACCCGTCCGACTCGATCGTCGACTGGGTGCTGAAGACCGTTCCGACCATGGGCGCCGGCTGGTGCCCACCGGGCATGCTCGGCATCGGCATCGGCGGCACCGCCGAGAAAGCCGCGGTGATGGCCAAGGAAGTGTTGATGGAATCCATCGACATCCACGAGCTGAAAAAGCGCGGCCCGCAAAACCGTATCGAAGAGATGCGCCTGGAGCTGTTCGAGAAGGTCAACCAACTGGGCATCGGCGCCCAGGGCCTGGGTGGCCTGACCACCGTGCTCGACGTGAAGATCATGGACTACCCGACCCACGCCGCGTCGCTGCCGGTGTGCATGATCCCCAACTGCGCCGCCACCCGTCACGCCCATTTCGTGCTCGACGGTTCGGGCCCAGCGTCGCTGGAAGCGCCACCGCTGGACGCCTACCCGGAAATCGTCTGGGAAGCCGGCCCGTCGGCCCGCCGCGTCAACCTCGACACCCTGACCCCGGAAGAAGTGCAGAGCTGGAAGCCGGGAGAAACCGTGTTGCTCAACGGCAAGATGCTCACCGGCCGCGACGCCGCGCACAAGCGCATGGTCGAGATGCTGAACAAGGGCGAAACCCTGCCGGTGGACCTCAAGGGTCGCTTCATCTACTACGTCGGTCCGGTTGATCCGGTGCGCGAAGAAGTGGTTGGCCCAGCGGGCCCGACCACCGCGACGCGGATGGACAAGTTCACCCGTCAGATCCTCGAACAAACGGGCCTGTTGGGCATGATCGGCAAATCCGAGCGCGGCCCGACCGCCATCGAAGCGATCAAGGACCACAAGGCCGTGTACCTGATGGCCGTGGGCGGCGCCGCTTACCTGGTGGCGCAAGCCATCAAGAAGTCGCGCGTTGTCGCGTTCGCCGAACTGGGTATGGAAGCGATCTACGAGTTCGACGTGAAAGACATGCCGGTGACCGTTGCTGTCGACAGCAAGGGCGAATCCGTGCACATCACCGGTCCTGCCATCTGGCAGAAAAAGATCAGTGAAAGCCTGGCGGTAGAAGTGCAGTAACTGCTTCTGTGGTGAGGGGCCAGCCCCCTCACCACAACTGCTTGCCCCTCATGGTATGGTGCACTCCCTTACCGTGCCTGCCCATCACCGTATGATCGTAATCCCTCGCCCCCTGCGCCTGACTTTCTACTCCCTGCTGATCATCGCCGGTGCGCTGCTGGCCGCGGCCTTGGCGACGCGCCATGCCGAACGCCAAGCCCTGGTAGACGATGCCGCTCGTGCCAATCAGCAACTTGCGCTGTATGCCAATTCGTTGCACACCCTGATTGAACGCTACCGAGCCCTGCCCGCCGTGCTGGCGCTGGACTCGGAGATGATCAATGCCTTGAAGGGCCCGCTGGATACCGCCACCCAGGACCTGCTCAACCGCAAACTGGAACGCATCAACGGCGCGGCGCAGTCGTCCACCCTGGAATTGATGGACCGCACTGGCCTGGCCGTGGCCGCCAGTAACTGGAACCTGCCCAGCAGTTATGTGGGACACAACTACGCGTTCCGCCCCTATTTCAGCCAAACCCTGAGCCAAGGCACCGGGCGTTTTTACGCGGTGGGCGTGACCACTGGCATTCCCGGTTACTTCCTCTCCAGCGCGGTGGTCGATGAACACGAACAGTTCCTCGGCGCCATGGTGGTCAAGCTGGAGTTCCCCGAACTTGAACGCGAATGGGCCCAAGGCAATGACCTGCTGCTGGTCAGCGACGCCCGTGGCATCGTGTTCATCGCCAACCAGCCCGGCTGGCGCTATCGCAACCTGCGGCCGTTAACGGCCAGCGACCTTGCCGAACTCAAGGCCACTCGCCAATACGACAAGAAACACCTGCAGGCGCTGGAAACCAGCACCCTGCAACGCTTCGACGAAAACAGCCATCTGATGCGCGTCAACGGTCCGGATGGCAGTGCCAATTACATTTGGGAATCGCTGCCGCTGAAGGCCGAAGGCTGGACCCTGCACTTGCTGCGCAAGCCGCAATTCGCGTTTGAAGATCAGCGCAACGCCGGGTTGGCCGCCGCCGGCTCCTGGCTGGCGCTGGTGTTCCTGGTGCTGTTCCTGACCCAACGCTGGCGCCTGGCCCGCTTGCGCCAGCGCAGCCGCGAGGAACTTGAGCAACTGGTGGAAGAACGCACCCAGGCGCTGCGCACCGCTCAGGATGGCCTGGTGCAGTCGGCCAAACTGGCGGCATTGGGGCAGATGTCCGCCGCCCTCGCCCATGAAATCAATCAGCCGCTGACCGCCCAACGCATGCAATTGGCCACCTTGCGCCTGCTGCTGGACCATGGCCGTGTCGACGACGCCTACCAGGCGCTCACCCCACTGGACGACATGCTCACGCGCATGGCCGCGCTCACCGGCCATCTCAAGACCTTCGCGCGCAAAAGCCCCAGTGGCCTGCGTGAACGCCTGGACTTGGCCACCGTGGTCGACCAATCCCTGCACTTGCTCGATGCGCGCCTGCGCGACGAATCCATCGGCGTGGTGCTGGACCTGACCCGCCCCGCCTGGGTGCGTGGCGATGCGATCCGCCTGGAACAGGTATTGATCAACCTGCTGCGCAACGCCCTTGACGCCATGGTCGACAAGCCACGCAAACGCCTGGAAATCCGCCTGCATGCCGATGAGCAGTTGTGGCAACTCACCGTCAGCGACAGCGGCGGCGGGATTGCCGAAGAACACCTGAACAGCGTGTTCGACCCGTTCTTCACCACCAAACCTGTGGGTGATGGCCTCGGCTTGGGGCTGGCGGTGTCCTACGCTATCGTGCACGAATTGGGTGGCCGCCTGATCGCCAGCAACCGTGGCGACGGCGCGGTTTTCACCCTGACCCTGCCTATCGCGCTGGAGACGCCCGACCTATGTTGAACGCGGTGATTGTGGTCGACGACGAAGCCAGCATCCGCACGGCCGTCGAGCAGTGGTTGAGCCTGTCGGGCTTTGAGGTACAGCTATTCAGCCGCGCCGAAGAATGCCTGACGCAATTGCCCAAGGATTTTCCCGGAGTGATCCTGAGCGACGTGCGCATGCCAGGTCTCAGCGGCCTGGAACTGTTGGCCGAAGTGCAGCGCCGTGATGGGGATTTGCCGGTGATATTGCTGACGGGCCACGGCGATGTGCCAATGGCCGTTGAAGCCATGCGCGACGGCGCCTACGACTTCCTGGAAAAACCCTTCAGCCCCGACGCCCTGCTCAACAGCCTGCGCCGCGCCTTGGACAAGCGTGGATTGATCCTGGAAAACCGTCGCCTGCATCAACAGGCCGATCATCGCGCACAGTTGGAGTCGACCCTTTTAGGCGTGTCTCGAGGTTTGCAGACCCTACGCCGCCAGGTGCTGGATTTGGCAAGCCTGCCGGTCAATGTGCTGATCCGTGGCGAGACCGGCAGTGGCAAGGAACTGGTTGCCCGTTGCCTGCATGACTTCGGCCCACGGGCGAAAAAACCCTTTGTGGCCCTCAACTGCGCGGCGATCCCCGAGCAGTTGTTCGAGGCCGAGCTGTTCGGCCACGAAAGCGGCGCGTTTACCGGCGCCCAGGGCAAGCGCATCGGCAAACTGGAATATGCCCACGGCGGCACGCTGTTCCTCGACGAAATCGAAAGCATGCCCCTGGCCCAACAAGTGAAACTGCTGCGCGTGTTGCAGGAACAGAAACTGGAACGCCTGGGCTCCAACCAAAGTATCCACGTGGACCTGCGCATCATCGCCGCCACCAAACCAGACCTGTTGGAAGAGGCCCGCGCCGGACGCTTTCGCGAAGACCTGGCTTATCGTTTGAACGTCGCGCAATTGCGCCTGCCGCCTTTGCGTGAACGCCGCGAAGATATTCCGCTGCTGTTCGACCACTTTGCACAGAGCGCCGCCGAGCGCCTGGGCCGTAGCGTCGAGCCGCTGAGCGGTGCGCAACTGGGGCGTCTGCTCAGCCATGACTGGCCAGGCAACGTGCGCGAATTGGCCAACGTCGCCGAACGCCAGGTGCTGGGGCTTGGCGAGCCGGAGCCGGAAGGCGTCGAGGCCGGGCAATCGTTGGCGGCGCAGCAGGAGGCGTTTGAAGCGCATTGCCTCAAAGCTGCACTGACGCGGCACAAGGGCGATATCAAGGCGGTGCTGGCCGAGCTGCAACTGCCTCGGCGAACCTTGAATGAAAAGATGCAGCGCCATGGGTTGGTGCGGGAGATGTTTCTCTAGCGACCTTCAGACCGCCATCGCAGGCAAGCCAGCGCCCACATTTTGAACTGTGAATACATTTCCAATGTGGGCGCTGGCTTGCCTGCGAAGAGGCCGGTGGCTATAAGCGGATTTCCGCTCATTACCTAAAAATCATCAGCGACTTTCCGCTCAAAAAAATCCTCTGACCCTTCTATTCCGGGCCTTCATCTACCTGGCACAGCTCCTGCTATAGCCCAAACCAGGCAGTGCTCAAGCACGCTCCACAAAAACAATTAGATGAAGGATCCTTCAATGGATAACTCCAACTCCCTGCCTCTGGGGTCGGCGGCTGCGCCGGCAAAAGCACGCACCACTTCCAGCCGGATCAAATCGATCTTCAGCGGATCGGTCGGCAACATGGTCGAGTGGTACGACTGGTACGTCTACGCCGCCTTCTCGCTGTACTTCGCCAAAGCCTTTTTCCCGAAAGGCGACACCACCGCCCAACTGCTCAACACCGCCGCGATCTTCGCTGTGGGTTTCCTGATGCGCCCGATCGGTGGCTGGTTGATGGGCCTGTACGCCGACAAAGTCGGGCGTAAAAAAGCCCTGATGGCCTCGGTCTACCTGATGTGCTTCGGCTCGCTGCTGATTGCCCTGAGCCCAGGCTATGAAATAATCGGTATCGGTGCACCGATCCTGCTGGTGTTCGCCCGTTTGCTGCAGGGACTGTCGGTCGGCGGCGAATACGGCACCTCCGCCACTTATCTCAGCGAGATGGCGACCAAGGAACGTCGTGGTTTCTACTCCAGCTTCCAGTATGTGACCCTGATCTCGGGCCAGCTCATCGCCCTGGCCGTACTGATCGTGCTGCAACAAGTGCTGACCACCGAGCAGCTGTATGCGTGGGGCTGGCGTATCCCATTCGCCATCGGCGCGCTGTGCGCAGTCGTCGCGCTGTACCTGCGTCGCGGCATGGAAGAAACCGAGTCGTTCACCAAGAAAGAAAAAGCCAAGGAAAGCGCGATGCGCACCTTGATGCGTCACCCCAAGGAACTGCTGACCGTAGTCGGCCTGACCATGGGCGGCACGCTGGCCTTCTACACCTACACCACCTACATGCAGAAATACCTGGTGAACACGGTCGGCATGAGCATTTCCGACTCCACCACCATTTCGGCGGCGACGCTGTTCCTGTTCATGTGCCTGCAACCCATCGTCGGCGGGCTGTCGGATAAAGTCGGCCGCCGGCCAATCCTGATTGCCTTCGGCATCCTCGGCACCCTGTTCACCGTGCCGATCCTCACCACCCTGCACACCATCCAAAGCTGGTGGGGCGCGTTCTTCCTGATCATGGCGGCGCTGATCATCGTCAGTGGCTACACCTCGATCAACGCGGTAGTGAAGGCCGAGCTGTTCCCGACCGAAATCCGCGCCCTCGGCGTGGGCCTGCCGTACGCCCTGACCGTATCGATCTTCGGCGGCACCGCTGAATACATCGCGCTGTGGTTCAAGAGCATCGGCATGGAGACCGGCTACTACTGGTACGTGACCGCGTGCATCGCGGTGTCGCTGGTGGTCTACGTGACCATGAAGGACACCCGTAAACACTCGCGCATTACCACGGACTAAAGGTCTGTCTCGGTAAAACATGTGGGAGCGGCGAAGCGACGATTCGACTTGCTCCCACATTGGGTATGATGCATGCCCCAGAACCGAGTAGGGAACAGGCCATGTCCGACGCTATCCATTTCTACGAACCCGCCAACGGCCACGGCCTGCCCCATGACCCGTTCAATGCCATCGTTGGTCCACGGCCGATCGGCTGGATTTCGTCACACGACCGTGAAGGTCGCCTGAACCTGGCGCCCTACAGCTTCTTCAATGCGTTCAACTACATTCCGCCGATCATTGGGTTTTCCAGTGTCGGGCGCAAAGACAGCCTGAACAACATCGAACAAACCGGCGAGTTTGTGTGGAACCTGGCGACCCGCCCGCTGGCCGAGCAGATGAACCAGAGTTGCGCCGCCGTTTCCCCCGAAGTCAACGAGTTCGAGTTGTCCGGCCTGACGCCGGTGGCGTCGAAGATTGTTGGCGTGCCACGGGTGGGCGAGAGCCCGGTGTCGTTCGAATGCAAGGTGACGCAAATCATCCAGCTGCAACGTGCGGACAAGGCGTTGGTGCCGAGCTGGCTGGTGCTAGGCGAGGTGGTCGCGGTGCACATTGCCAAGTGGCTGCTCAAGGACGGGGTCTACGACACCGCCGCCGCCGAGCCGATCTTGCGCGGTGGTGGCCCGGCGGATTACTTCCAGTTGGGGCCGGAGGCGCTGTTCAAGATGTACCGGCCTGGTGCCACAAAAGCCTGATTGGCATGCTGTCTAAATGTGGGAGCGGGCTTGCTCGCGAATGAGGTGGGGTCAGCCACTGAATTCGGTGACTGACACGCCGCATTCGCGAGCAAGCCCGCTCCCACATCATTCATCGACGGTGTGTCCTAGTTCCCGGCGCTGGCCCAGGCCAGTTGACCTTCTTCATCCACTCCGATCAACCGCTCAAGCTGCACGGTGGCGGCATCATCCGCATCAGAAGCCGTCTTGAACGTCTGTCCATCAAGGATCTTGTGAAACTGCGGTGCGCCCATGCCATCCAGTGCCTTGACGGCGACGGCGGCGCTGTAGCCACCCTCCCCCGGTACTACGGCGGAAACGGCTTCGTGGTGGGCAAATTGTTTACGTGCCATGTTGCAGGTCCTGGCCAATGGAAAAGTTGGCCATTCTAAACCTGATCAGCCGGCGAGTTGCAGGTACTCGCCGTAGGCGTGTGCAGCGGATGCATCGGTAAAGGTTTGGAAGTCCATGCTGCGCACGACCATGTCGTTCAACAGTTCGGTGAAGATCATCAGGGCCGGAGAGTTGAAGTAGGCGCTCATCGCCTGCTCGCTGCTCCAGAAACCGGAGATCAACCAGACATCGGGATCGACTTGGGAATGCTGCAACGAGAATTGCAGGCAACCCTGAGCCTGACGACCCGGTTCGATCAAACTGCTCAAGCGTGCACCGAGTTCGGTGCTGCACCCGGTGCGGGCGCGGATAAAGGCCATATGGCTCGCGGGAATGGGGGTGGACATGTTCGACTCTCCCGTTGAGAAGTGATGCTCGGCAAGCACTGTGAGGGCGTGTTGCCACAGGATCAAAGATAATGGCGCGGGTGCGGGCGCGGTTAGTCGATTCCTGCTGGCTTATTGCACAATCCTGCGAGAAGCGCAGATAGGACGTTTGGCGCCGGCAATTATTCCAAGGGCAACCGCCTTGTTTCAGGGAGATGACAGCCCCCACGATTGCCTGATTCACGATGCGTCGCAGGATCAGGCAAGGATTGTGCAGAATCGACGTAACACTTTTTAGAAAGCCGCCGCTAAGCTGAGCCCATCGAAGTAGCCAGTAGAGGACGCTCCATGTCGTCGCCCGAACATACAGCCATCCCCCTCGATGCCGAGATGGAAAAGCAGCGCGCCGAGCTGGCCAGCATCGTGCACCGGCATACCTGGGAGGACGGCTCCTACGGTACAGCCATCACAACCTTGTTCCTGAACCGCCACAACACGCCGCGCGACTTCATGCCGGTGCTGGTGGAGCCTGCCCTGTGCATCCTGGCCAGCGGCAGCAAGGAAGTGCGCCTGGCCGACGAGATCTTTGCCTACGACCCGCTCAACTACCTGGTGTTCTCGGTGGCGATGCCGGTGGCCGGACGGATCATCGATGCCACCCCGGAAGACCCGAACCTGTCGGTGCGCATCAATATCGACCCGGCGCAACTGACGGCCTTGATCGCAGAAGCAGGCCCGATGGGCGTGCCGTCGCGCCCGACGTCCCGCGGCATGTACGTCGACCGCATCGACAACCAGTTACTCGACGCAGTGCTGCGCCTGGCGCGGTTGCTGGATACACCCAAAGACATCGCCATGCTTGCGCCATTGATCAACCGGGAAATCCTCTACCGTCTGTTGCGGGGGCCGCAGGGTTATCGGCTGTATGAAATCGCCGTGGCCAACAGTCAGAGCCATCGGGTCAGCCAGGCGATCACCTGGTTGAACGGCAACTACGAGCAACCGCTGCGCATCGATGACCTGGCCAAGGCAGTGAACCTCAGCGTCTCGACCCTGCACCACCGCTTCAAGGCGATCACCGCCATGAGCCCGTTGCAGTATCAGAAGCAGTTGCGCTTGCAGGAAGCGCGACGGTTGATGATTGCCGAAGGGTTGGAAGCGTCGGCAGCGGGGTATCGCGTGGGGTATGAAAGCCCGTCGCAGTTCAGTCGGGAGTACAGCCGGTTGTTTGGGGCGCCGCCCCTTAGAGACTTGGCCCGACTGCGCCAAAGCATCTGACCTAATGAAGATCAACATGTGGGAGCTGGCTTGCCTGCGATAGCGGTCTGTCTGTGCCAGATGAGTTGGCTGATACACCGCTATCGCAGGCAAGCCAGCTCCCACATTGGGGCCGCATACATTCAGTCTAATCCGCGAGGGAGTTGCAAGGTCACGCGCAAGCCACCCTCGCGCAGATTCTGCAGACTCACTTCGCCGCCATGGCTGTGCGCAATGTTGCGCGCAATTCCCAGGCCCAGGCCGTAGCCCTGTTGCTGCCCAGCCAGGCGGAAGTGCGGTTCAAACACCTGCTCCAACCGCTGCTCCGGCACGCCGGGGCCTTCGTCATCCACGTGCAGAACGAACTCCGCGCCGTCGTCCTCGATGTACAGGTGGGCGTTCTGGCCATACTTCAACGCGTTGTCGATCAAGTTGCCGATGCAGCGCTTGAGCGCCAGCGGTTTGCCCGGATAAGTCGTCAACGCCCGGCCATGCTGGGTAACGCGGCCATTGCCGTTCGGCGCCAGGTACGGTTCCACCAGGCAGTCGAGCACGTGGTTCAGGTCGACCGGTTCGATGTTTTCGTGGATATCGGTGTCTTTCACGCATTGCAGCGCGCCTTTCACCAGCAACTCCAACTCATCCAGGTCGCGGCCGAACTTGGTTTGCAGGTTCTCGTCTTCAAGCAATTCCACGCGCAGGCGCAGGCGAGTAATCGGGGTGCGCAAGTCGTGGGAAATCGCGCTGAACAACTGGCTGCGCTCGGTCAGGTAACGGCTGATGCGCTCACGCATGGCGTTGAACGCACGGCCCACTTCCACCACTTCACTGCCGCCGCCTTCGGCCACCGGCTCTACGTCGGCCCCCAGGGACATGTCCCGCGCCGCCCGCGCCAGGCGCTTGAGAGGCCGGCTCTGCCAGTGCACCAGCAAGCCGATGAACAGCAGCAGGAAACCACTGGTCAGCACGATAAACCACACCTGCTGGGACGGCAGGCCCTGTTCTTCCAGGCTGGTGTAGGGCTCGGGCAACAGCGAGGCGATGTACAGCCATTCGCCGGGCGCGAGCTGGATCTGGGTAACCAGTACCGGTGGGTTAACCGGTTCCAGGGTCAACGCGTAATGGGCCCAGGAGCGTGGCAGTTCGTCGAGTTTCAGGCCGGCATTGAAGATACGCAGGTCTTCGGCGCTGACGAACTCCACGGAGATATGCACATCGGCGCCGAGGGTTTGTTTCAACACTTCGTTGACCGCTTCAAGCACTGCCTGCTTGCGCGGTGTCTGCGGCAGGATGGCCATGTCCAACGGGCGATCATTGAGGGTCACGACGAAACGGGTGCCGCCCATGCTGCGCAATTGGTCCAGCACCAACGGTCGATATGCCACCGGCAACGAACGGAAATAACTCACGCTGGCGGTCATCGAATGCGCCAGGCTGCGGGCGCTGGTGACCAGGCCTTCGAGCTGAGTGGCGCGTAATTGCGAGACCCAGATCACACTGGACAGCGCCTGGGCAAACAGCACCGCCAGCAGTGTCAGCAGCAGCATGCGCCCCAGCAACGAGCGTGGCACCGGGAAGCGGCGACGGCGCTCGGTCAAATGGTCAGTGGGCATTGCCGGCAACCACGCTGGCTGCCAGTTGATAACCGCTGCCGCGCACCGTGCGGATCAGCCTCGGGGGTTTTTCGGTATCGCGCAGGCGTTGGCGCAGACGGCTGACAGCCATGTCGACGATACGGTCCAGCGGCATCAGGTCGCGGCCACGGGTGGCGTTGCCAATGGTGTCACGGTCGAGGATCTGCTGCGGGTGGTCGAGAAACAATTTGAGCAGGGCAAAGTCGGCACCGGAGAGGATCACTTCTTCGCCGTCCACATGGAACAGGCGGTGGCTGATCATATCCAGGCGCCATTCATCAAACACCAACACCTCGCCACCACTGCTGCGTTCCTGGCCAAACTGGCAGCGACGCAACAGGGCTTTGATCCGCGCCTGCAACTCGCGGGGGCTGAAGGGTTTGCCGATGTAATCGTCGGCGCCCAGCTCCAGGCCGATCACGCGGTCGGCCTCGTCGGAGCTGGCGGTGAGCATGATGATCGGCACCTGCGCTTGGCGCGGGTGCTGGCGGATCCAGCGGCAAAGGCTGAAACCGTCTTCGTCTGGCAACATCACATCAAGGATGACCAGATCGCACGGCGCCTCGTTCATCGCTTGGCGGAACCCCGTGCCATCCGGCACGCCACGCACCTGAAAACCGGCGCGACTGAGGTAGGTCTGCAGCAATTCGCGGATTTCCTGGTCATCGTCGACGAGGAGAATCGATTTACTGATTACGCTCACGGGGTCCTCCTTGTTGTTATGGCCAAGCTTA
Source organism: Pseudomonas sp. H3_E07 (assembly GCF_054668895.1). Taxonomy (NCBI): domain Bacteria; kingdom Pseudomonadati; phylum Pseudomonadota; class Gammaproteobacteria; order Pseudomonadales; family Pseudomonadaceae; genus Pseudomonas; species Pseudomonas sp. H3_E07. Next base: position 3,959,245 of record NZ_CP162795.1, on the reverse strand, counting down.
CGTCATTTGTTGCTCTTGAGGCCCTCATCGCAGGCACGCCAGCTCCCACAGGAGAATGCATTGCAAATGTGGGAGCTGGCTTGCCTGCGATGAGGCTATCACGACCTACGCAAACGCCTGCTCCAAAGCCACGCCAGCCCCGGTCAATCCAGAATACGGGGCGGTCACCAACCACACCGGAATGCCTTTGAAGTAGTCGCTCATGCAGCCTTTGTCAGCGAAGCTCTTGGCAAAACCACTGTTGATAAAGAAGTCGGCAAACCTCGGTATCACCCCACCCACGATGTACACACCACCGCGTCCACCGGTGGTCAACACATTGTTGCCTGCTACCCGGCCCAGCCAGATGCTGAACTGGTCCAATACTTCCATGGCCACCGGGTCGCCGGCCAGGCCTGCGGCCGTGATCGCCTCAGGGGTTTCCAGCACCGGCGTGTGGCCGTCGACCGCGCAAATGGCACGGTAAAGACGCGGCAAGCCACCACCGCTCAAGGCGGTTTCGGCGCTGACATGGCCGATCTCAGTATAAATGTGCTGCCACAGCTGGGTTTCACGCGGGCTGCTCAGGGGCAAGTCGACATGCCCGCCCTCCCCCGGCAACGCCGCAAAGCGGCCAGCGCCCAGATCCAGCAGCGTCCCGACACCCAGGCCAGTGCCCGGACCAATCACGACCGCCGGGCGCAACGGCTCCGGCGTGCCCTCGCAGACCACACGGAATTCGTCGGGCTTGAGTCGGGTCATGCCCAGGGCCATGGCCGAAAAATCATTGACCAGCAACAGTTCATCCACCTGCAAGGTTTTGCAGAAGGCAGTCTTGCTCAGGCGCCAGTGATTGTTGGTGAATTTAAATTCATCCCCGCTCACAGGCCCGGCGACCGACAGGCACACCGCACCGATGTCACCGATTTCCAGGCCTTCCTCTTTGAGGTAAACCTTGATCGCGTCTTCAGGGCTGGAGTGATCCGCCGTGGCATGCACGCGGATCGAATGCAACTCCTGATCGCGCCACAACGCGAAACGGGCGTTGGTGCCCCCGATATCACCGACCAGCGCAAGTTTCACTTAAGCGTCTCCAAGGCAGAGGTAAAGGCGCTGGCGCCCTGCTCTGCGGAGCTTGCGGCCAAGCGCATAAATGCAAACAGCTCGCGACCGGCCCCCACGTTATTGCCCAACAGACCCGTGGCAGGCGCGCGCGCTGCAAATTCTTCGGCGTCCACCTTAAGCTCCAGGGTGCCCTTCACGCCATCCACGCGAATGATATCGCCATCGCGCACCCGCGCCAGTGGCCCGCCGCTCTGGGCTTCGGGGTTGACGTGAATCGCGGCGGGGATCTTACCCGACGCGCCGGACATACGCCCGTCTGTTACCAGTGCGACCTTGAAGCCACGGTCCTGCAACACACCGAGGAACGGCGTCATCTTGTGCAATTCGGGCATGCCATTGGAGCGCGGGCCCTGGAAACGCATGACGGCGACGAAGTCTTTTTCCAGCTGGCCGGCCTTGAACGCATCGGCCAGATCTTGCTGGTCCTGGAACACCACCGCCGGAGCTTCAACAATCTGATGTTCAGGTGCTACGGCAGACACTTTCATCACACCACGACCGAGGTTGCCTTCCATCACGCGCAAGCCGCCTTCCGGCGAGAACGCGCGGGCCACGGGGCGCAGGATGGTTTCGTCGAGGCTTTCGATAGGGCCTTCGCGCCAGATCAGCTCGCCGTCGACCAGGAAGGGTTCCTGGGTGTAGCGGCTCAGGCCCTTGCCGGCCACGGTGTTGACGTCTTCGTGGAGCAGGCCGGCTTCCAGCAGTTCGCGGATCAGGAACGACATCCCGCCCGCCGCCTGGAAGTGGTTGATGTCGGCCTTGCCGTTTGGATACACGTGGGACAGGGTCGGCACCACCTCGGAGAGGTCGGCCATGTCGTCCCAGGTGAGGATGATGCCCGCCGACATGGCGATGGCGGGCATGTGCAGGGTGTGGTTGGTGGACCCGCCGGTGGCATTGAGGGCAATGATCGAGTTGACGATGGATTTCTCGTCGACGATCTCGCCGATCGGCATGAAGCTGCCGTTGGCCTTGGTCAGACGGGTGACCTGGTGTGCGGCTTCGCGGGTCAACGCATCGCGCAGCGGGGTGTAGGGGTTGACGAACGAGGCGCCCGGCAAGTGCAGGCCCATCACTTCCATCAGCAGCTGGTTGGTGTTGGCGGTGCCGTAGAAGGTGCAGGTGCCGGGGCTGTGGTAGGACTTCATCTCCGATTCCAGCAGCTCTTCGCGCGTGGCCTTGCCTTCGGCGTAGCGCTGGCGCACGTCGGCTTTCTGCTTGTTGGAGATGCCCGACGGCATCGGGCCGCCCGGCACGAAGATCATCGGCAGGTGGCCATAGCGCAGCGCGCCCATCATCAGGCCGGGGACGATTTTGTCGCAGATGCCCAACATCAGCGCGGCATCGAACATGTTGTGGGACAGCGCTACCGCCGTGGACATGGCAATGACTTCACGACTGAGCAGGCTCAGTTCCATGCCCGGCTCGCCCTGGGTCACGCCGTCGCACATCGCAGGGGTGCCGCCGGCGAACTGCCCGACCGAGCCGACTTCGCGCAGGGCCTTCTTGATCTGTTCAGGGAAGTGTTCGTACGGCTGGTGTGCCGAGAGCATGTCGTTATATGACGAAACAATTGCCACGTTGGCGGCATTCATCATGCGCAGACTATTTTTATCTTCAGTGCCGCAACCGGCCACGCCGTGGGCGAAGTTGGCGCATTGCAGCTTGCCGCGCATCGGACCTTCGATGGCTGCACCGCGAATGAGCGCAAGGTAGGCCTCGCGGGTGGCGCGGCTGCGGGCGATAAGCCGTTCGGTGACCTCAAGAACGCGGGGATGCATGTGTAGAACTCCAGGCTAACGGATGTGGCGACCTGAGTGTCTATGCTGATCAAACGCCCACAGCTCATGGGATGGCAGGGAGTCGTTTGGATCATCGGACCAGTTGATTCAGGTCACTCGTTGTAGATTGAACAAAATATTGCCACTAAAAAGGCTTGTTTTCTATTTTTATGCGAATAATCTTGTAATTCTTACAACAAATCGACGACAGGCACTTTCCAATGACTCTTCGTATCGCAATCAATGGTTTTGGCCGTATCGGCCGTAATGTCCTGCGCGCACTGTATACCCAAGGCTACCGCCAGGATTTGCAGATCGTCGCCATCAACGATCTGGGCGACAGTTCGATCAATGCCCACCTGCTCAAATACGACACCGTACATGGCACTTTCGAAGCAGAGGTCGCCCACGATCAGGAAAGCCTGACCGTCAATGGCGACCGGATTGCCGTCAGCGCCATTCGCAACCCGGCCGACCTGCCGTGGGCCGCGCACAAGATCGACGTCGTGTTCGAATGCACCGGCCTGTTCACCGACCGTGACAAGGCTGCCGCCCATATTACCGCCGGCGCGCGCAAGGTGATCATCTCTGCACCGGCCAAAGGGGCGGACGCTACCGTGGTCTACGGTGTAAACCATGACATTCTGCGTCAATCCCACCAGATCATCTCCAACGCGTCGTGCACCACCAACTGCCTGGCGCCGGTCGCCCAAGTGCTGCATCGCGAACTGGGTATCGAAAGCGGCCTGATGACCACGATTCACGCCTACACCAACGACCAGAACCTGACCGACGTCTACCACACCGACCCGTACCGCGCGCGTTCGGCTACCCAGAACATGATCCCGAGCAAGACCGGTGCCGCTGAAGCCGTCGGCCTGGTGCTGCCGGAACTGGCGGGCAAGCTGACCGGCATGGCGGTGCGTGTGCCGGTGATAAACGTATCGCTGGTGGACCTCACCGTGCAGTTGAAAAAAGACGCCACGGCGGAAGAAGTCAACGCACTCCTCAAGGAAGCCAGCCAGCACTCGAAGATCCTCGGCTATAACACCCTGCCGCTGGTTTCCAGTGACTTCAACCACAACCCGCTGTCGTCGATCTTCGATGCCAATCACACCAAGGTCAGCGGTAAGTTGCTGAAAGTTTTGGCTTGGTATGACAACGAGTGGGGCTTCTCCAACCGTATGCTGGATAACTGCCTGGCGCTCTGCAACGCCGAGTAATCCACACAGAGTGGGCTTGTGTGGGAGCGGGCTTGCTCGCGAATGCAAGCACCTCGGTTCGTCTGAATGACGAGGTGATGCATTCGCGAGCAAGCCCGCTCCCACATTTGGCCTGCGCAAACCCGCAGAAAGTGTTCCTTGCCATTTGAGTTGATGATAAGCATTATCATTAACTGCAAATCGGTCTGGTATCACTGTGAGCCAATCTCGCTTCAACCACGTCTTTCTCACCCAACGGGTAATGCTGCTTCGCACCTTGCAGCGGATGGTGAATAACCACAGCACCGCCGAGGACCTGTTGCAGGAAACCTACCTGCGCGTCACCCGGGCCCTGAGCGAGCGACCGATCGATCACCTTGAACCTTTCGTCTATCAGACGGCGCGCAACCTGGCGTTGGATCACCTGCGTGCGCGCAGGATCCAGGCCCGCACACTGCAGGAAAACGTCCCGCTGGATGTCCTGCAAAGCGTCGCCGCCCCCATCAGCACACCCGAAGATGCCACCCAGGCCGAGCAAATGCTTGAAGCCCTGAGCGTCAGCCTGGGCCAGTTGAGCGCCCGCCAACAGCGGATTTTCATCCTCAGCCGCTTGCATGGTTGCAGTTACCAGGAGATCGCCGATCAGTTGGGCGTGTCCTTGAGCACCGTGCAAAAGGAACTCAAATTGATCATGGCTATCTGCGTAGGTGTGGCCGAACGATTGGATCGGCCTTAAGCTCCATCCGACAGAAGCGTCGACCCAAGCTGTAGGAAAGTTGAATAGAACGTGGCGAAGACCCGAGGAACACCGTGACGGACCCGAATAAACTGCGCCCCCATGAGCTGGCTCATGAGGTGTTGCAAGACACGGCTATGGATCAAGCCCTCGACTGGCTGATCGCCTTGCAGTGCCCGCAAGCCGGACAGCAGGCCGAATTCGAAACCTGGTTGGCCAGCGATCCCGCCCACGTCCACGCCTTCGCCAAGGCCCAGGCCGCGTGGGGCGGTGCGCCGGTACACAGTGCTGCCGTCGCACTGGCCGCGCCGCGCAAGCCGAGCGCCTGGCGCCGGCTCAAGCCACATTGGAAACCGCTGGCCACCGCCGCCGTGCTGCTGATCGGCCTGTTCAGTTTCAGCAACCTGCCGGTACGCCTGCAGGCCGACCACCTCACCGTGGTAGGCGAACGCCAGCGCCTGCAACTGGACGACGGCTCCAAGGTATTGCTGAACACCAACTCGGCGTTTTCCAGCAGCATCAAGGACCACCAGCGCATCGCTCGCCTGTATCAGGGCGAGGCGTTTTTCGACATCGTGCCCAGTCACGGCTTGCCCTTGGAAATCGACGCCGGCCCCGTACGCGCCAGCGTGCGCGACACCGCCTTCGCCGTGCGTTACCTCAATGGCGAAGCCCAGGTGCAGGTGCAGCGTGGCGATGTCGACCTGAGCAACACCTTCGACGATGCCCGCGTGCGCCTGAGTGCCGGTGAAAGTATCCGCATCGGGCCCAAGGGGTTCGGCCAACCGGCCAAGCTGGATGCCAACAAGGACCTGGCCTGGGTGCAAGGTCGGCTGATCTTCGAAAACTGCCCGATGAGCGAAGTGCTCGCCGAGCTGCGCCGCTATTACCCGGGCTGGATCGTCAACACCAACGACCAACTGGCCAGCGTCGCCGTCACCGGCAATTACCGCCTCGACCAGCCCTTGGACGTGGTGCGCTCCCTGGCTCACATCACCTCGGCCAAGCTGTCGGAATACCCATCGCTGGTGATTTTGAACTAAATGAGAATTATTTTTACTCGATAGCTGAGGGTGGTACGTCTCGTCTTAGCCAATGCAACTGATTCCTATTTGTCTCAGTTCGCAACTATAAGATTCGTACTCCGGAGCGCTCTCGATGTCCTCTCGTTTCAACCGCCGGTCCTCTTCGCCCGCCCTGTCCTTGCTGACCGCGGCCATCCTGCTGGCCGCTGCGCCGGTGATGACCGCCACCGCCGCCGAACCTGCTGCGCGTAGCCACGGCAACTACAGCTTCAGCATTGAGCAGCAACCGCTGGTCTCGGCACTCAACGCCTTTACCGCCGTGACCGGCTGGCAAGTCGGCCTACCGGCCGAACTGGGCCAGGGCGTGTCGTCCCCAGGCGTACGCGGCCCGTTGTCGCCGGAAAAAGCCCTGGACCGGCTGTTGGTGGGGACCAACCTGAGCTACCGCAAACTGGGCAATAACAACATCGTGCTGGAAAAGCGCGCGCCGGGCGGCGCCCTCAACCTGCAACAGGTGACCATCAGCGCCACGCGTAACGAGCAGAACATCAGCAGCGTACCGAGCACCGTGACCGTGCAGGAACGCGAGGCGCTCGACCGCCAGAACGTGAATACCATTCGTGAACTGGTGCGTTACGAACCCAACGTCTCGGTCGGCGGTGCCGGTGGCCGCTCAAGCAATTCGGGCTACAACATTCGCGGCATCGACGGCGACCGCATCCTCACCCAGGTCGATGGCGTCGAAGTGCCGGACAACTTCTTCAACGGTCCCTACGCCAAGACCCGCCGCAACTATGTCGACCCGGAAATCGTCAAGCGCGTGGAGATCCTGCGCGGCCCGGCCTCGGCCCTGTACGGCAGCAGCGCGATTGGCGGCGCCGTGAGCTACTTCACCCTCGACCCGGATGACATCATCAAGCCCGGCCAGGACGTCGGCGCTCGCCTGAAGACCGGCTACAGCTCCGCCGACGAAAGCTGGCTGACCTCCGGCACCGTTGCCGGCCGTGTGCAGGATGTCGACGGCCTGTTGCACCTGAGCCAGCGCAACGGCCATGAAATGGAGTCCTACGATGGCAACAACGCCACGGGCCTGGCGCGCACCGGCGCCAACCCCGAGGATGCACGCACCACCAACGTGCTGGCCAAGCTGGGCTGGAACTATGGCGATGACAATCGACTGGGCCTGACCTACGAGAAATACAAGGATGATCGCGACGTCAACTTGAAAAACGCCGTGGGCGGACCGTTCACCGGCGGGCGCGGCTTCAACTTCTACCGTGCACGGTCGGGCAACGACACCATCACCCGTGAGCGTTTCGCTATCGAAAACCGCTTCGCCCTGGACTCGCCGATTGCCGATCAGATCAAGACCAGCCTCAACTATCAGATCGCCAAGACCGACCAGTCCACCGCCGAAATCTACCAGCCATCCCGCCGCGTATTGCGCACCCGCGAAACCCTCTACGAAGAAAAGCAGTGGGTGTTCGACGCACAGCTGGACAAGGCTTTCAGCTGGGGCGACACCGATCACCAGGTCACCTACGGCACCACCCTCAAACAACAGAAAGTCACCGGCTCCCGCGAAGGCGCCGCCACCTGCCTGGCGGTCGGCGGCGGTTGCACAGCCATCGGCGCACCCAGCCCGACAGCCAGCGACAGCGTGAAGAAGGCCAGTGATTTCCCGGACCCGACCATCAACACCTACTCGCTGTTCGCGCAGGACCAAATCACCTGGGACAAGTGGACCTTCCTGCCCGCCGTTCGCTACGACTACACCCAACTCAAGCCCAAGTTGACTGAAGAGTTCCTCAACACCGTCGACCCGACACGGATCTATGCCCACAGTGACAAGGAAAAAACCTGGCACCGCGTCACGCCGAAATTCGGCCTGACCTATGCGCTGACCGACCAGTACACTTGGTTCGGCCAATACGCCGAAGGCTTCCGCACACCGTCGGCCAAAGCCTTGTACGGCCGCTTTGAAAACCTGCAGCAGGGCTACACCGTCGAACCCAACCCGGACCTCAAGCCGGAAAGCAGCAAGGGCGTGGAAACCGGGATTCGCGGCCACTTCGACTCCGGTTCGTTTGATATCGCCGTGTTCTACAACAAATACCGCAACTTCATCGACGAGGACGCTTCCGTCGCCGGCGGTACCGCACAGCAATTCGAAGCCAACAACATCAAGCACGCCACCATCAAGGGGATCGAAGCCAAAGGGCGCCTGAACCTCGACGCGTTCGGCGCCCCCCAAGGCCTGTACACCCAGGGTTCGGTTGGCTACACCTACGGTCGCAACGACGACAATGGCGAGCCGCTCAACAGTGTCAACCCGCTCAAGGGCGTATTCGGCCTGGGCTACGACCAGGACAACTACGGTGGCCTGCTGAGCTGGACCCTGGTGAAAAAGCAGGATCGCGTCGACAGCACCACCTTCCACGCGCCTGATGGCAGCACCACGGCCCCCTTCAAGACCCCAGGCTTCGGCGTCCTCGACCTGACCGCCTTCTACAAGGTCACCAACGACGTGACCGTCAACGGCGGCCTCTACAACCTCACCGACAAGAAGTACTGGAACTGGGATGACGTGCGCAGCTACGACGGCGTCGGCGAAGCCGGTGTGACCTCCCCGGCCAACCTCGACCGCCTGACCCAGCCGGGTCGCAACGTTGCGATCAACGTGATCTGGGACATCTGATCACGACCTTTAACCGAGGCCCCACTCACCTCGTCGAAATTTTACCGACGAGGTGAGGATTTTTTACTGTGCCGCGTCTTCTTGTTCGTCTAGTTGATAACGGCTCTCTTTAGAGCACCCAGGCGCTCTTCTTCTCAAGGACTTTTTCATGACCGCTTCTCCTACCGCTGAACGCCCAAGCCTACGCTCCCAGCGCCTGAACCAGATTACCCACTCGCCGCACGCCAAGCTCGACGCCCTGGTCAAAGCCCACGCGCCGTTTGAAACCCAGGCCAACTTCGCGCGCTTCGTGGTGGCGCAGTACCTGTTCCAGTCGGAACTGGTGGCGCTGTACAACGATGCCGAGCTGATCAAGATCGTGCCGGACCTGCCCGAACGCTGCCGCGCCGAAGCGGCCAAGCTGGACCTGGGTGACCTGGACACCGAAGTGCCAGCCCCGGTTGCCGGCGCGGTGAACAACCCGAGCAAGGCTGAAGCGCTGGGCTGGCTGTTCGTTTCCGAAGGCTCCAAGCTGGGCGCCGCGTTCCTGATCAAGCGCGCCGTAGGCCTGGGCCTGAGCGAAACCTTCGGTGCCCGTCACCTGGGTGAGCCAGCCGGTGGCCGTGCCGAGGGTTGGAAGCGCTTCACCCGCACCCTGGACGCGCTGGAATTCAGCGCCGAAGAAGAAGCCGCGGTGGAAAAAGGTGCGATTGACGCCTTCGTACGCTTCACCGTATTGCTGGAACAGGCGTACGCTAGCGCCCCTGAACTGGCCTGATACCCACGATTGGAATGCGGTAGCACTGTGGGAGCGGGCTTGCTTGCGAATGCGGAGTATCAGTCACCTGATACTGGACTGACGCACCGCATTCGCGAGCAAGCCCGCTCCCACATTTAAACCCCATTCCAAGCTGATTTTTTATCGACTCTGCATGCTCCCATGACCGGCAAAACCCAATCCACCTCGAAAATCGCCCGGATCCTCTTCGGCTTGCTGGCCTACGTCAGCCTGGGCATCGGGCTGGTGGCGATTGTCGTGCCGGGCTTGCCTACCACCGAATTCATTCTGCTCGCCGCCTGGGCCGCCACCAAAAGCTCACCGCGCCTCAGCGCCTGGCTGGAAAACCACCGGCTGTTCGGGCCGATCCTGTTCAACTGGCGCAACGGCAAGATCATCGCCCGCCGGGCCAAAGTCAGTGCCACCGCGAGCATGCTGCTCTGCGCGATTCTGATGCTGGTGATGCTCGACCACGGCTGGCCGATCTACCTGGCCATTGCCGGGATGAGCCTGGGCAACCTGTGGATCTGGTCTCGACCGGAACGGCTTGCGGCGCCCGTATAACGCTGCGTGTAGGGTTTATCCTACCGCTCATCGCCTGTTTCTCATGAATTGATGTGTGACGCCGATGTTTCAGACATAGCGCTGAATGGACTTGGCCTGCACTACGTGCCTTCCAGCCCGTCCATTCGCGAGTGAACCTATGTTCGACACCCTCTCCATCCGCTTGAAAATAGTGCTGCTGTCGGGCCTTTGCCTCTTGGGGGTGATCGCGCTGATCATCAGCATCAACCTCTACGAAACCAATCAGAACGATCAGTTGATCAGCGATTCGAGCTCGCGAATGCTCACCAGCAGTGTGCAGAGCCTGCTGCAATCCAAAGCCGGCGAACAGGCCGTACTGTTGCAGAAAACCTTTGGCGAAAACCTGTTGGTAGTGACCGCCCTTGCCGATCAGGTCAAGGACCTGCGCGCCCTCGCGGCCAAGCGCGCGCTGGAACCCGGCGCCTTGCGTGAAGAACTCAACCAGAGCCTCAAGACCACGTTCGAGCGCAACAGCAAAGTGCTGGGTATCTGGCTCTCGTTCGAACCCAACGGACTGGATGGCAAGGACAGCGAGTTCGTCGACGACAAGGCTCGCGTGTCCAACGAGAAAGGCCGTTTCTCCAGCTACTGGAGCCGCGCCGGCGGCGAAGGCCTGAACACCATCATGGTCGAAGATGACCTGACCAAGACCACCCCCAACCTCAGCGGCACGCCCTACAACATTTGGTACACCTGCCCACGGGACACGCGCAAAGTGTGCCTGCTAGACCCCTACGCCGATGAAGTGGCTGGCAAGCAGATGCTGATGACCACCATCTCCCTGCCGCTGATGGTGGACGGCAACGTCATCGGCGTGGTCGGTATCGACATCGCCCTCAACACCCTGCAAGCCGTGACGGACGCGGCGCAAAAAGAACTGTTCAATGGCGCGGCGCACCTGGACATTCTTTCCAGCACCGGTCTGATTGCCGCCTCCAGCGGTCAGCCGGAGATAGTCGGCAAAACCCTCATGGATACCGTCGGCGCCGAAGGCAAGGAAATCGTGCAACTACTGGCCAGCGACTCGCCCATGATCCGCGAGCAGGACCACACCATCCGCGCCGTCTACCCGGTCAAGCCGATTGCAGACGCAAAATCCTGGGGCGTCGTGGTCACACTGCCCAGGAACGTGATGCTGGCTGACACCTTGAAGCTGCAGGACGTGCTCGACAAAGCCCAGGCCGCCGGTACGCTCAAGGCTTTGCTGGTCGGCGCCGCCGCCGCGCTGCTGGGCCTGCTGCTGATCTGGCTGACCGCCACCGGCGTGACCCGCCCGATCAACAACGTGGCCGCCATGCTCAAGGACATCGCCAGCGGCGACGGCGACCTGACTCAACGCCTGGCCTACGCCAAGAAGGACGAATTGGGCGAACTGGCCAACTGGTTCAACCGCTTCCTCGACAAGCTGCAACCGACCATCGCCCAGATCAAGCAAAGCATTACCGAAGCCCGTGGCACGGCCGATCAGTCATCGGCCATCGCGCGCCAGACCAGCGAAGGCATGCAGGTGCAGTTCCGCGAAATCGACCAGGTGGCCACCGCCTCCAATGAAATGAGCGCCACCGCCCACGATGTCGCCAACAGCGCGTCCAACGCCGCCAGCGCGGCGCGTGGGGCCGATCAGTCGGCGCGCGAAGGCATGTCGATCATCGAGCAGAGCACCCGAGATATCACCTCATTGGCCGAAGAAGTCAGCAAGGCCGTAGGCGAAGTCGAAGCCTTGGCGGTCAACAGCGAACAGATCGGTTCGGTGCTGGAAGTGATCCGCAGCATTGCTGAGCAGACCAACCTGCTGGCGCTGAACGCGGCAATCGAAGCGGCACGCGCCGGCGAAAGTGGCCGTGGCTTTGCGGTGGTGGCCGACGAAGTGCGCAATCTTGCCAAGCGCACCCAGGACTCCGTGGAGGAAATCCGCCTGGTGATCGAACGCATCCAGAGCGGCACCCGTGGCGTGGTGGCGACCATGCATTCGAGCCAGAGCCAGGCTCAAAGCAATGCCGGGCAGATCCATCAGGCGGCGCAGGCCTTGGGCAAGATCAGTGATGCCGTCACCGTGATCAGCGACATGAACCTGCAGATCGCCAGCGCCGCCGAACAACAGAGCGCCGTGGCCGAAGAGGTCAACCGCAACGTCTCGGCGATCCGCACTGTGACCGAAACCCTCACCGGCCAGGCCACCGAGTCGGCGGCCATCAGCAGCCAACTCAATGCGTTGGCCAGCCAGCAGATGAAGTTGATGGATCAGTTCAGGGTCTGACTCGGTTCCGCAACCACTGAGATCCATGTGGGAGCCGGGCTTGCCCGCGATGCAGGCAACTCGGTGTCCCTAAAGAACCGAGTCGATGCTATCGCAGGCAAGCCAGCTCCCACATAGAGCAGATCGGCGGTGGTTCAGAGACCGGTCCAGGCGCTGACAAACTGCGTCAGGTCTTCTTTAGCTGCGGTACGCGGCGGGTTCTGCGGTGTGCCCAGGTAGAGGAAGCCAATCACTTCCTCGTCTGCCGTGAGCCCCAGGCCTTTGGCGACGTGGGCCGAGTAGGACAATTCACCAGTGCGCCACACGGCACCAATCCCCTGGGCATACGCTGCCAGCAGGATGCCGTGGGCTGCACAGGCCGCCGCCAGCAATTGCTCGGATTTCGGCACCTTGAAGTGCTCCTGCAGACGGGCAATCACCACCACTACCAAGGGGGCGCGCAATGGGCCGTTCTGGGCCTTGTCGATGGCAGCTTGTGGCGCATCGGCGTCTTGCAGGCGGGCAGCTTCGGCCAGCAGCGTGCCCATCTGTTCGCGGGCGGCCCCTTCGACAGTGAGGAAACGCCACGGACGCAGTTGGCCGTGGTCGGGCGCGCGCATGGCGGCGGCGAACAGCACGTCGCGCTGCTCCTGGGTCGGTGCCGGTTCCAGCAAACGCGGCACGGAAACACGGTTGAGCAAAGCGTCGAGAGCCTGCATTGGCCACCTCCAGAGAAAAATGTGCGGCCATTCTAGCGGGAATGAATCGAATTCGACCAAACGATAATTGCTCTTATTCATTGCGCCCCGCCCTGTTAGACTTTGCGACCTTATTTTCTGCCTTGGTTCAGGAAACTCGATGCTCCGCTCGCTTTTTCGCCTGTCCGCAGCCTTGCTGGCCTTGAGCCTGACCGCCTGCGATGACTCGCCCAGGTTTACCAAGGCCGAGCCGGGTGAAGCACGGGCGGGCGGTGCGGCGACCGTGAACAAGCGCGACCAGAACGCGTTTTCGCTGCCATCGGCCAACCTGTCGCCCACTCGTCGGCTGGATTTCAGCGTCGGCAATAGCTTCTTTCGCAGCCCCTGGGTGATCGCGCCGTCCACCACCACCGCGCGTGATGGCCTGGGCCCGCTGTTCAACACCAATGCCTGCCAGAATTGCCATATCAAAGACGGTCGCGGGCATCCGCCGTTACCTGACGCACCTAATGCCGTGTCGATGCTGGTGCGCCTGTCCATTCCGGATGCAGCGCCGTATGCCAAGCTCATCGAACAGGTCGGTGTGGTGCCCGAGCCGGTCTACGGCGGGCAACTGCAGGACATGGCCGTGCCGGGGGTAACGCCGGAAGGCAAGGTGCGCGTCGACTACACACCGGTCAACGTGACATTCAAAGACGGCACAGTGGTCGAGTTGCGCAAGCCGGACCTGCAAATCACCCAGCTTGGCTACGGCCCGATGCATCCGGACACTCGTTTCTCCGCACGCATCGCCCCGCCGATGATTGGCCTGGGCCTGCTCGAAGCCATCAGCGACGCTGATATCTTGCGCAACACCGACCCGAAAACCGCCGACAAAGCAGCCATCATCGGCCGCGCCAACTGGGTCTGGGACGATGCCCAGCAAAAAACCGTGCTCGGGCGTTTTGGCTGGAAGGCCGGGCAACCCAACCTCAATCAACAAAATGTTCACGCGTTCTCTGGTGATATGGGCCTTACCACCACCCTGAGACCGTTCGATGACTGCACCGACGCCCAAGTCGCCTGCAAACAGGCCCCCAACGGCAATGGCCCCGATGGCGAGCCGGAAGTCAGTGACAATATCCTGCGCCTGGTGCTGTTCTACACCCGCAACCTCGCCGTGCCGGCACGCCGTGGCGTCAACACGCCGCAGGTGCTGGCCGGTAAAACCCTGTTCTATCAAGCGGGCTGCCAGGGTTGCCACACGCCAGCCTTCACCACGGCCGCGAATGCCGCCGAACCCGAGCTGGCCAACCAGGTGATCCGCCCCTACAGCGACCTGCTGTTGCACGACATGGGCGACGGCCTGGCCGACAACCGCAGCGAATTCAAGGCCGGTGGCCGCGACTGGCGCACGCCGCCGTTGTGGGGCATCGGCCTGACGCAGACCGTGAGTGGCCACACCCAGTTCTTGCATGACGGCCGCGCCCGCAACCTGCTGGAAGCCGTGCTGTGGCACGGCGGTGAAGCACAAGCGGCGCAGCAGCAGGTGTTGTCCTTTAATGCCGAGCAGCGCGCTGCGTTGCTGGCGTTCCTGAATTCTTTATAAGCTTCGCCCCAATTACAGAAGGGAGCTCGACATGTTCCGTCCCAAGTTGTTGTTCACCAGCCTGGCCGCCCTCGCACTCGGCGCCTGCTCGCCGCAAGACCCGCAAGCAGTGACCTCGGCGGCCATCGCCAAGCAAGTGATCCTGCCGACCTACAGCCGCTGGGTCGAAGCCGACCGCCAACTGGCCGTCAGCGCCCTGGCCTATTGCCAGGGCAAAGAGAGCCTGGACACCGCCCGTGCCGACTTCCTGCACGCGCAAAAGGCCTGGGCCGAGCTGCAACCGCTGTTGATCGGCCCGCTGGCGGAAGGCAACCGTTCGTGGCAGGTACAGTTCTGGCCAGACAAGAAGAACCTGGTCGGCCGGCAGGTCGAGCAACTGGTCGCCAGCCAGCCGCAGATCGACGGCGCCGCCCTCGCCAAGTCCAGTGTGGTGGTGCAAGGCCTGTCGGCCTACGAATACATCCTCTACGACACCAAGACCGACATCGCTGACGAAGCGCAAAAGGCCCGTTACTGCCCGCTGCTGGTGGCGATCGGCGACCGTCAGAAGGCGCTGGCCGAAGAGATCCTGGCCAGCTGGAACAGCACCGACGGCATGCTGGCGCAGATGACCAAGTTTCCGAACCAGCGCTACGCCGATTCCCACGAAGCCATCGCCGATCTACTGCGCGTCCAGGTGACCGCGCTGGACACCCTGAAAAAGAAACTCGGTACGCCGATGGGTCGCCAGACCAAAGGCATCCCGCAGCCCTTCCAGGCCGATGCCTGGCGCAGCCAGTCGTCCCTGCAAAGCCTCGAAGCCAGCCTCGCGGCGGCCCAGACCGTGTGGGTCGGCGTCGACAACAAGGGCCTGCGTGGCCTGCTGCCGTCCGAGCAGAAGCCGTTGGCCGACAAGATCGACGCCGCCTATGCTGCGTCGCTGAAACTGTTTGCCAGCAACCAGCGCACCCTCAATGAACTGCTGGCCGACGACGCCGGACGCCAGCAGCTTAACGATATCTACGACAGCCTCAACGTCGTCCACCGCCTGCACGAAGGCGAGTTGGCCAAGGCGCTGGGCATTCAACTGGGCTTTAACGCCAACGACGGTGACTGATGATGCTCAGGCGACAGGCTTTGGCGGTTGGCAGCGTATTGCTCAGTGCTCTCACGCTGGGTGGCTGGACGCTGTTCAAGGGGAAAGACAAGGGCCCGCTGCTGCTCTCGGCGCGGGATGATGCAGACGGCAAGCACTACGCCGTGGGCTATCGCCTGGACGGCAAGCCGGTGTTTACCACCCAGGTCGGCCAGCGTTGCCACGACATCATCAACCACCCGACGCTGCCGATTGCTCTGTTTGTCGCCCGTCGCCCGGGCACCGAGAGTTACCTGATTGACCTGCGTAATGGCGCGCTGCTGCAAACCATCACCTCGAAAGCCAATCGCCACTTCTACGGCCACGCGGTCATCCATCAGAGCGGCGACTGGCTGTACGCCACCGAAAACGACACAAGCGACCCCGGCCGTGGCCTGCTCGGTGTGTATAAGTTCGAAGGCGAACGGCTGGTGCATACCGGCGAGATCTCCACCCATGGCATCGGCCCGCATCAGGTGTCGTGGATGCCCGACGGTGAGACGCTGGTGGTGGCCAACGGCGGCATTCGTACCGAAGCCGAAAGTCGCGTGGAAATGAACCTCAACGCCATGGAGCCAAGCCTGGTGCTGATGCACCGCGACGGCCGCCTGATCAGCAAGGAAACCCTGGGCCAGCAGATGAACAGCGTGCGCCATATGGGGATCGCCAGCGATGGCACCATCCTCACCGGGCAGCAGTTCATGGGACCGTCCCAGGAGCGTTCCGAGCTGTTGGCAATCAAACGTCCGGGCCAGCCGTTCGTGGCGTTTCCGGTGGCCGATGAGCAGTTGCAGGCCATGGGGCACTACACCGCCAGCGTCGCCGTGCACAGCGAATTACGCCTGGTGGCGTTGACCGCGCCACGGGGCAATCGCTTCTTTATCTGGGACATGGACAGCGGCGAGCTGCGCCTGGATGGGCCGCTGCCCGACTGTGCCGGTGTGGGTGCAGTCGAGGATGGCTTTGTCGTGACCTCGGGCCAAGGCCGCTGCCGGTTCTACGATTGCCGCCAGAAACAGTTGGTAGCAAAACCGTTGGAATTACCGGCAGGGCTCTGGGATAACCATCTGCATCTGATCTGACCCCGCCGCGCTTAACAGGGCCCATCCTGGCCCTGTTACCTGTCAAAAATACCGTCTGAAATCCCCACTACACTTTGTAAGCGCGAGCTTGCTCGCGAAAAACCTCAACGATAATGCGTGAAGCCTGGATGAACGCGGTGCGTACACGTTCATTGCGAGCAAGCTCGCGCCTACAAAACGCTTACCTGCCTTCAAGGTTCTCCAAGGAATCGGAATATGCTGCGTCGTCGCATGCTGATCATGTTGGGTGTGGTCCTGTTAATCGTCCTGCTGCTGGCGGGCTATAAAGCCTTTTCCATCTATCAGCAGATCCAAGTCTTCTCCAAGCCCAAGCCGGCAGTGAGTGTGGCCGTGGCGACGGCGACCGAGCAGCCCTGGCAGCTGCGCGTATCCTCGGTGGGCACGCTCAAGGCGTTGCAAGGAGTCAACCTGAGCCTGGAGATTGCCGGCACCGTCAAGGACGTGCAGTTCGAGTCCGGACAGAAGGTCAAGACCGGGCAACCCTTGGTGCAACTCGACAGCGCGGTGGAAAGCGCGCTGCTGGAAACTGCCCAGGCCGACTTAGGCCTGGCGCAGCTGGATTACGGTCGCGGCAGCCAACTGGTGGGCAGCCAAGCCATCTCAAAAGGCGAGTTCGACCGCCTTTCCGCGCAACTGCAAAAGAACAAGGCCACCGTCAATCAGCTCAAGGCCTCCCTGGCGAAGAAGCACATCGTCGCGCCGTTCGGCGGCACCATCGGCATTCGCCAGGTGGACGTGGGCGACTACCTGGCCAGCGGCACGGTGATCGCTACCTTGCAAGACCTCAGCAGCCTCTACGTCGACTTCTATATCCCCGAACACGCCGTGCCCAAGGTCGCCCCCGGGCAGCCGGTGCAGGTGGAGGTCTCGGCTTATCCCGGCGAACAATTCCCCGGCAGCATCAGTGCGATCAACCCCAAGGTCGAGAACAGCACGCGCAACGTGCTGGTACGCGCCACCCTGGCCAACCCGGAGGGCAAGCTGCTGCCCGGTATGTTCACCCGCCTGGACGTGCTACTGCCCAATCCCGCCCCGCAGATTGTGGTGCCGGAAGGCGCGATCACCTACACCCTCTACGGCAATTCGGTGTACGCCGTGGCCGAGAAAAAAACCGAGGGCGGCGAGGTAGAAAAGGACGCCGATGGCAAGCCGCTGCTGATCGCCGAGCGACGCTTCGTCGAGACCGGTGAGCGACGCGGCGGCCTGGTGCTGGTGAGCAAGGGCCTCAAGGCCGGTGAACAGGTGGTCAGCGCCGGCCAGCTGAAACTGGACAACGGCACGCCCATTGCCATCAGCCCGGACAAAAACCTACCGGCAGGGCATTGAGCCATGAAGTTCACAGACGTCTTTATCCGCCGTCCGGTGCTGGCCATGGTGGTCAGCCTGCTGATCGTGCTGCTGGGTTTCCAGGCCTACAGCACGTTGCCGCTGCGCCAATACCCGAGCATGGAAAACGCCCTGATCACGGTGACCACCGCCTACCCCGGCGCGAATGCCGAGACCATTCAGGGCTACATCACCCAGCCCTTGCAGCAAAGCCTGGCCAGTGCCGAAGGCATCGACTACATGACCTCGGTGAGCCGCCAGAACTTTTCGGTGATCTCGATCTACGCACGCATCGGCTCCAACAGCGACCGCCTGTTTACCGAACTGCTGGCCAAGGCCAACGAGGTCAAGAACAAGCTGCCGCAAGACGCCGAAGACCCGGTGCTGAGCAAAGAGGCTGCCGATGCCTCGGCGCTGATGTACATCAGCTTTTCAAGCGGGCAGTTGAGCAACCCACAGATCACCGATTACTTGTCGCGGGTCATCCAACCCAAGCTCGCCACCCTGCCGGGCATGGCCGAAGCGGAGATCCTCGGCAACCAGGTGTTCGCCATGCGCATCTGGCTCGACCCGGTGAAATTGGCCGGTTTCGGCCTCAGTGCCAGCGACATCACCGACGCCGTGCGCCGCTACAACTTCCTCTCCGCTGCCGGCGAGGTGAAGGGCGAGTTCGTGGTGACCAGCATCAATGCCAACACCGACCTCAAGTCCGCCGAAGCGTTCGGCGCCATCAGCGTGAAAACCGACGGCGACAGCCGCGTGCTGCTGCGGGACGTGGCCCGGGTGGAAATGGGCGCGGAAAACTACAACGCCATCAGCTCGTTTGGCGGCACGCCGTCGGTGTACATCGGCATCAAGGCCACGCCCAGCGCCAACCCGCTGGATGTGATCAAGGAAGTGCGCAAGATCCTGCCGGAGCTGGAGTCCCAGCTGCCACCCAACCTCAAGGCGGAAATTGCCTACGACGCCACGCTGTTTATCCAGGCGTCCATCAACGAAGTGGTCAAGACGCTGTTTGAAGCCGTGCTGATCGTGATCGTGGTGGTGTTCCTGTTCCTTGGGGCCCTGCGTTCGGTGGTGATCCCGGTGATCACCATTCCGCTGTCGATGATCGGCGTGCTGTTTTTCATGCAGTTGATGGGCTACTCGATCAACCTGCTGACCTTGCTGGCGATGGTGCTGGCTATCGGCCTGGTGGTGGACGACGCCATCGTGGTGGTGGAAAACATCCACCGGCACATCGAGGAAGGCAAGACGCCGCTGGATGCGGCATTGGAAGGTGCACGGGAGATCGCCCTCCCGGTGGTGTCGATGACCATCACCTTGGCGGCGGTGTATGCGCCGATCGGCTTTCTCGAAGGACTTACCGGCGCCTTGTTCAAGGAGTTCGCCCTGACCCTGGCCGGGGCGGTGATCATTTCCGGCATTGTCGCCCTGACCCTGTCGCCGATGATGTGCGCGCTGCTGTTGCGCCATGATGAAAACCCGTCGGGTCTGGCCCACCGCCTCGACCGAATGTTCGATGGCCTCAAGCGCCGCTACCAACGCATGTTGCACGGCACCCTGAACACGCGGCCGGTGGTAATCGTGTTTGCCTTGATCGTGCTGTGCCTGATTCCGGTGTTCCTCAAGTTCACCCAGTCGCAACTGGCCCCCGACGAAGACCAAGGCATCATCTTCATGATTGCCAGCGCACCGCAGCCGACCAACCTGGAATACCTCAACACCTACACCGACGAGTTCATCAACATCTTCAAGGCGTTTCCGGAGTACTACTCGTCGTTCCAGATCAACGGTTTCAACGGCGTGCAATCAGGCATCGGCGGCTTCCTGCTCAAGCCGTGGAACGAGCGCGACCGCACCCAGATGCAGATCCTGCCCGAGGTGCAAAAACGCCTTGAGCAGATTCCCGGCCTGCAGGTGTTCGGCTTCAACCTGCCGTCCCTGCCGGGCACGGGCGAAGGGCTGCCGTTCGGCTTTGTGATCAACACGGCCAACGATTATGAGTCGTTGCTCGAAGTGGCCAATCGCGTGAAGAAGCGCGCGATGGAGTCGGGCAAGTTCGCCTTTGTCGATATCGACCTGGCGTTCGACAAACCCGAAGTGGTGGTGGACATCGACCGCGCCAAGGCGGCGCAGATGGGCGTATCGATGCAGGACCTCGGCGGTACCCTGGCGACCTTGCTGGCCGAGGCGGAAATCAACCGATTCACCCTGGACGGGCGCAGTTACAAGGTGATCGCCCAGGTCGAGCGCACCTACCGCGACAACCCCGAGTGGCTGAACAACTACTACGTGAAGAACGCCCAGGGTGAAGTGCTGCCACTCTCGACCCTGATCACCGTGACGGACCGCGCCCGCCCCCGGCAGTTGAACCAGTTCCAGCAACTCAACTCGGCGCTGATCTCAGGCTTCCCCATCGTCAGCATGGGCGAGGCCATCGACACCGTGCGCCAGATCGCTATTGAAGAGACTCCGCCCGGTTACGCGTTCGACTACAGCGGCGCGTCCCGGCAATTCATCCAGGAAGGCACGGCGCTGTGGGCGACCTTTGGCCTGGCCCTGGCGATCATCTTCCTGGTACTGGCGGCGCAGTTCGAGAGTTTCCGTGACCCCTTGGTGATCCTGGTAACGGTGCCGCTGTCGATCTGCGGGGCGCTGATTCCGCTGTTCCTTGGTTGGTCGAGCATGAACATCTACACCCAGGTTGGCCTGGTGACGCTGATCGGCCTGATCAGCAAACACGGGATCCTGATCGTCGAGTTCGCCAACCAATTGCGCAAAGACAAGGGCCTGACGCCCAGGCAGGCGGTGGAGGAAGCCGCGGCAATTCGCCTGCGACCGGTGTTGATGACCACCGCGGCAATGGTGTTCGGCATGGTGCCGCTGATCTTGGCGACGGGTGCCGGTGCGGTGAGCCGGTTTGATATCGGCATGGTGATTGCCACGGGGATGTCGATCGGTACGCTGTTTACCTTGTTTGTGCTGCCGTGCGTGTACACCTTGCTCGCCAAACCGGACAAGGCCTGACACACATCCCAAAAAAAGGGCCTCGCATCGCAAGGCCCTTTTCTGGGGGTTTGAATCGTTTCAACTCTGTGGCCTCATCCCTTGAGACATGCCGAACATGAACAGCAACAACTCATGATCAGGCTTGGCCGCCGTGCTCGCCTTGGCGACGCGCGGCAACAGGCATTGCGCGCCACCCTGCGTTGCACTGAGCACCTGTGTGCGAGGCTGTTCCCAGGCCGCCAGCGCCAAGGCTGCAACGCCCAACGCCCCGACCAAGAAAAAACCTCGTGCTATTTCTAGCTTCATCTGGTTAAACCCTTGATAGCGCTGCCAAACGCCGTCTCGTAAAAGTAGCTGAGTTTCTTCCAGTCGGTATCGTTCCACGACGAATGGCGGCGCAGTTGCAGCATGTCATGGGAAGCGGCCCGATAAGCGGTCAAGCGCTGGCGGCATTTTTCGAAATCCAACAATGCCACTTCGACGTTGGCCGAATCGCCTGCGCCCGTCACCCGCACGAAAATATGCTTGATGTACAGGCAGCCATGCTGCCAACGGCCCTTGTGCATACGCGCAAGCGTGCCAGCCAGTTCCTTGAGCACACGCTCATGCACCACCTCGCCGTACTGCTCACGACCACCCGCGGCGTACCAGTTTTCAATTTCGTCGAAGCCTTCGAGGGCTGCGGTCACCAACAGGGCCTTCCAGCCGTGCTCGGGGTCGCGGCGCGCCTCACAAAAGACCATTTCCGGCACGCGTACATCCAACAGGCGCAGGCCCTTGATCGCATCCCGCTCACGCAACACGGTGGGACGGCCAAACGGGTGCAGCCAACTGCGGTAGATATGCCCGGTCTGGCGCTTGCTGTAGAGCAGGCGGCCATTGGTGCTCATCACGCGTTGTACGCCACTTTCACCGCCACGCCGACGGTTGGGCTCCTCGACCCACTCACCCTGCTGACGCCAGAAATAATCGAATCGTTCTTCGGGCGCTACATGACTGCCTGCTACGCACTCAACTGCCATCCTGTTACCTCTTGCGCAATACATACACTCGCCACATGGCGTACAGCGGTATGAAGTCCAGGGATTCCTGGACCCGAAAACCGGCCTCCTCAAATTCTGCTTCAACAGTAGCAGCCGGTAACACAAACCGGTTTTGGTAACCGTCCTGCTCACCCTTCTTGCGACGTTTCACTTCGGCGCGCTTGCGCTTCCAGGCCTTGAAATTGCCGTCTACCCACAGCGAAAGGATCACGCTGTCACGCGTAACACGCTGAAACTCCCGCAGTATCGCCAACCGATGCGCGGGATCACCAATGTGGTGCATCAGGCGCATACAGAAAATACTGTCGACAGCGTTATCTGGCAGATCAATATCAAAGGCAGATGTCTGCAAAGGCCGTACCCGTTTCACGACGTCAGCGGGCTGAGCGACCGTTGCGACCTTCAACATGGAGGCCGAATTGTCCGCGCCGATGATCACGCGATTGGGTTTTTCCGCCAACAGTGGCCAGAAACGCCCCGCACCGCACGGCAGGTCCAACACCAGCCCCGGCTCGCCAGCCATCGCCAACGCGCCACGGGCCAACTGCTCGTCGCGTTTGTGTGACAGCCGACGGGCCAGATTGTCCTGATGTTTGAGCAAATAATTCTGGGCGTGCTCGTCGTCGTACTTTTCGGAAAATTCGAGCTTGATCGGGTTAGACATCAACGGATCTCCAGTGACTGATGCCTACAACCTTAAGCACCGAACTGTGATCAACAGGTCAACCCGTTGTGAAAAACTTGTCCTGTCCAATCCCATACATTTCAAGACTTTACAGATACAAGCAATAGCATGGGGCCATCTTCGCCGATTTACCGGGATGTCTGGCAGGATAACGGCAGGGGGGTGGAGTCAGGCGTTGACCTGACTCAATTGCACATGAAAGCGGCAACCGTTGGGCTCCATGGTGCTGAGGCTCACGGTCCAGCCCTGGTTCTCGCAGATGCGCTGCACCAGCGACAACCCCAGGCCCAGGCCTTCTCCGCGCTTCTCGCTGCCGCGTACAAACGGCTCGAACATCGCTTCACGCTTGTCTTCGGGAATGCCGACCCCGCTGTCTTCCACTACAAAGCCCGCGGGCTCCAGAGTCAGACGGATAAACCCTTTCTCGGTGTAATGCAGGGCGTTGCGCAGCAGGTTGCCCATGACGGCGTGCAGGAAGGTAGTGTTATAGCGCGTATCCAGGGGATGACCGGGTTGGTAGATCAGCTCCAGGCCTTTTTGCTCGATGGGCTCGCGCCAGATGCCGAGCAGATCCTCCGCCACCTGCCCAAGGCTCACCTGCAGCGACATGGCCGATTCATCGTGCTGGGCACGGGCCAGCATCAGGAAGGTCTGCACCAGTTCGCGCATTTCTTCGCAGGCCCTGGCGATACGCAGCACCTGGTTACGCCCACGCTGATCGATGGCCGGGTTTTCCAACAGCAGTTCGCAGGAGCTGGCCAGCACCATCAACGGCGTGCGCAATTCGTGGCTGACATCACTCGTGAACAACTGCTCGCGGGACAATGCCTGACGCAGACGCCCCAGGGTGGCATCGAAGGCTACCGCCAGCTCCCCCACTTCGTCGGCCGCGTAGTCCGGCGCCAGCGGCGGTGCCAGGCCCAGCAGTTGGTCACGGTGACGCACCTGGCGGGCCAGGCGCACGACCGGCGCCATCACTTTGCGCGCCAATACCCAACCCAGGAATACCGCCAGCGCCAGGCTGAGTACGAAGCCCACCAGCACCACGGCAAACAGCACGCGCTCGCGCTCTTCGAAATCGCTTTGGTCTTGCAGCAACACGTAGCGCCGGCCGTCGACCACTTCGACCATGGCGTGGTACGACAGCGCTTCGCGGAACACTTCATGGAAACCGGGTTCAAGGTGGCGTAAATCCTTAGGCAACTCGAAGTCGCCAGGGCCGCCGCTGAAGTAGAACAGCTGATCCGGCTCGGGCCGGTGCCGCCAGTCTTCGACCGTGTCCATCAACAACAAGCGTTGCAGGTCACCGCCCAGGCCCGCCGAGATCAGCTTCTCTTCCACCAGGTGCACCGTCGCGACGATACCCATGGCGAAGGCCCCCGCCACCAACGCACTCATCAAGGCAAAGGCGATGATGATCCGTTGGGCAAGGCTTTGCTTAAACTCCATCACGACCCTCAGCCAGGCGATAACCCACGCCGTGCACCGTTTGCAGCAACGGCTTGGCGAACGGTTTGTCGATCACTTGGCGCAATTGGTGAACGTGGCTGCGCAGGCTGTCGCTGTCCGGGCAATCATCACCCCACAGGGCTTCTTCAAGGATCTCGCGGCGCAGCACGTGCGGGCTCTTCTGCATCAGCACCGCCAGCAGTTTCAGGCCGACCGGGTTGAGCTTGAGCAGGCGCCCTTCGCGGGTCACTTCCAGGGTATCGAGGTCGTAGCTCAAGTCGCCTACCTGCAAGGCGCGGCGCCCGCCCCCCTGGGCGCGACGCAATACGGCTTCGATACGCGCGGCCAGTTCCGACAGGGCAAACGGCTTGAGCAGGTAGTCATCGGCGCCGGACTTGAAGCCCTGCAACCGGTCATCCAGCTGGTCGCGGGCAGTGAGCATGATCACTGGCGTGTCGCGGCGCGCATCTTCACGCAGGCGTTTGCACAGGGTGTAGCCATCAATGCCGGGCAGCATGATGTCGAGCACAATCAGGTCGTAATGCTCGGTCGCGGCCAGGTGCAGCCCCGACAAACCGTCCTGCGCACAGTCCACGGTATAACCTTTTAGCCCCAGGTAATCAGCCAGGTTGGCCAGAATATCGCGGTTGTCTTCAACCAATAGAATTCGCATGGGCAGTGTCTCCGTACGCGGTAACGGCCGTGTTGGCTCGCGCAGCTTAAGGCCAAGTGTGGCTCAGGGATAGAGCTGAAAGGCACGCAGATATAGGTTTTCAACTGATTGTAGTGTTGAACGAGATTTTCACTATAGCTTCACAAGCTGACTACAGTGTCGGGGCGAAAATCGCCGCGAACTGGTCTGCCTGGGCTTGTACTGCCTGCTGCTCTATCGTCCCTCAAAGGTTGAGGCGCAGGCGATAAGCACCTAGGCAGGCAAACGCGCTCAGCCACCGGCGCTTTCCACGCACGCATAAAAAAGCCCCGCTTGCATCACTGCAAGCGGGGCTTTTTCAGTACAGGGGTAAGGCTGGCTTACATCATGCCGCCCATGCCACCCATGCCGCCCATGTCTGGCATACCGCCGCCAGCCGAGCCTTCAGCCTTAGGCTTGTCAGCGATAGCCGCTTCGGTGGTCAGGATCAGGCCACCGATGGAGGCTGCGGCTTGCAGCGCGGAACGAGTCACCTTGGTAGGGTCCAGGATGCCCATTTCGATCATGTCGCCGTACACGCCAGTCGCAGCGTTGTAACCGTAGTTACCTTTGCCGTTCTTGACTTCGTTGACCACAACGCTTGGCTCGTCGCCGGAGTTGGCAGCGATCTGGCGCAGCGGCGCTTCAACAGCACGACGCAGCACAGCGATACCGACGTTCTGGTCAGCGTTATCGCCGGCCAGGTTGGTCAGGGCTTCCAGTGCACGGATCAGCGCAACGCCACCGCCAGGTACCACGCCTTCTTCAACGGCTGCGCGGGTAGCGTGCAGGGCGTCTTCAACGCGGGCTTTCTTCTCTTTCATTTCTACTTCGGAACCAGCGCCAACCTTGATCACTGCTACGCCGCCGGACAGCTTGGCCAGACGCTCTTGCAGTTTTTCACGGTCGTAGTCGGACGAAGTTTCGGCAACCTGGGCACGGATCTGAGTGATGCGAGCCTGAATGTCCTGCTCAACGCCAGCACCGTCAACGATGATGGTGTTTTCTTTGGAGATGGTCACGCGCTTGGCACTGCCCAGGTTTTCCAGGGTAGCGCTTTCCAGGCTCAGGCCGATCTCTTCGGAGATAACGGTACCGCCGGTCAGGACGGCGATGTCCTGCAGCATAGCCTTGCGACGGTCGCCGAAGCCTGGAGCCTTGACGGCTGCGACTTTGACGATGCCACGCATGTTGTTCACAACCAGAGTGGCCAGGGCTTCGCCTTCAACGTCTTCGGAAACGATCAGCAGTGGGCGGCCGGCTTTGGCAACGGCTTCCAGCACTGGCAGCATTTCGCGGATGTTGGAGATCTTTTTGTCGACCAGCAGGATCAGCGGGTTGTCCAGCTCGGCAACCATGGTTTCTGGCTTGTTGACGAAGTACGGGGACAGGTAGCCACGGTCGAACTGCATGCCTTCTACAACCGACAGTTCGTTTTCCAGGCCAGTGCCTTCTTCAACAGTGATCACGCCTTCTTTACCGACTTTTTCCATGGCTTCAGCGATGATGTCGCCGATGGAGCTGTCGGAGTTGGCGGAGATGGTGCCTACCTGAGCGATAGCCTTGGTGTCAGCGCATGGCTTGGACAGGTTTTTCAGCTCGGCGACGATGGCGATGGTCGCCTTGTCGATGCCGCGCTTCAGATCCATCGGGTTCATGCCGGCAGCGACGGCTTTGTAGCCTTCGTTGACGATCGCCTGGGCCAGGACGGTAGCGGTGGTGGTGCCGTCGCCTGCGTCATCGTTGGCACGGGAGGCAACGTCTTTGACCAGCTGCGCGCCCATGTTTTCGAAACGGTCTTCCAGTTCGATTTCTTTTGCTACGGAAACGCCGTCCTTGGTGATGGTCGGAGCGCCGAAGCTTTTCTCGATGATCACGTTACGGCCTTTCGGGCCCAGGGTCGCTTTTACTGCGTCAGCCAGGATGTTGACACCAGTGAGCATTTTCTTGCGGGCGGAATCGCCGAATTTAACTTCTTTAGCAGCCATGATCGATATTCCTTAAATACTGTGTAGTAACGGGAAAATGAGCGGGAAAATCAGTCTTCCAGAACAGCGAGAATCTCGTTCTCAGCCATAACCAGCAGGTCTTCGCCGTCGACTTTCACCGTGTTGCTGCCGGAGTAAGGGCCGAATACAACCTTGTCACCGACTTTAACGGCCAGCGCACGCACATCACCGTTTTCCAGGGTCTTGCCTGGGCCCGCAGCGACGATCACACCGTGGTTGGCTTTTTCAGCAGCCGAACCTGGCAGAACGATACCGCCAGCGGTTTTCTTTTCTTCTTCGCTGCGACGGATTACGACGCGGTCGTGCAGAGGACGAAGCTTGCTCATTGTCGATCTCTCCTAATTGTGTTTTTCATCGGCCGGTGTCTGTACCGGCGGGTTGTATTCCGGCAGTGCCGGTCGCGCCTCGCCAAGCAAGACGCGGAAGTCTGTCTGGTGTCGCCACCAGAAACCTTGCGGTGACCGTTACATAAGGGCGCATAAGCTGATTACAAGGGGCCGGGGATGAAATTTTTTGCGCGTGCCGGCCCGTAAATGCAACACGGCACCCGAAGGTGCCGTGCCGTGAAACGGTTATTTGCTGTCGCGGTGTTCGAACTCGCCTTCGATCACATCACCTTCACGCCCCAACGGCTGGCGCGGGGCCGGGCCGCCACGGGGTTGCAGGTCGTCGGCGAACGCACGCTGGCGAATCGCGGCTTCCTCGGCGCGCTGGCGCATCTTGCCGGCCAGCAACTTGCGGGTGAACGGCAGCAACATCACCAGGCCGACTACGTCGCTGATGAAACCCGGCAGGATCAACAAGCCGCCAGCCAGGGCCATCATCAGGCCTTCCAGCATGGTCTGGGCGGGCAGTTCGCCACGGTTCAGGCTTTCACGGGCACGCAGCGCGGTGGCCAGGCCAGCGACGCGCAGCACCAGAACGCCGAGCATGGAGCCTAGAATGATCAGCAACAGGGCCGGAAAAAACCCGATCGCACTGCTGACTTGAACGAATACGAACAGCTCCAACACCGGGAACAGCAGAAAGAGCAATAAAAAAGGGCGCATCAAATGGTTCCTCAACGCAAGAATGCCTTGCCAGTCCACCTTAGATGACGTCGCCACTTCGTGAATTCAAGCGTCGGCTGTGGCTTTTTTCGGCCAGACCTCGGCGTGGGCCAATGAAACCAGGGCTTCGCGTACTTGTGTCGGCGTATTGCAAGACTCCGCAAACGGCAACCAATATAAGGATTGGCCTATACGCAAGTGCAGGCCTTCGCTGTCGATACCGGCCAACTGTGCAGGCTCGGAGGTCGGCAAACCGGCCAGGTCGACGTAATGGGCAATGGCCTTGGTGTGATCGCTGTTCATGTGTTCGATCATGCTGCGTTCGGCTTTGCCCGCAAACGGGTTGGCCAGGGTCAACTGGTCGATCCAGTGAATTGCGCCAAAACCGCCGATGTAACGGTGACGTACGGGCTTGAGCACCCAGAAATCGAAGTCGTGGGCCTTGTGATAGTTGGCTGACTCGGGGAAGTAGCGGTAATAACGCTCGGCCGCCGCCTCAATGGCAGCGCCCTCCTCTAGTTTTTCGGCTTCAGCCAGGTAGGTCAGGCGCCCGACGGCTTGCACGTCATCCGCTTCGCGCTCACCCACCAGCAGCGAGCACTTGGGATCTTTCTGCAGGTTGTGGGTGTGCTGGGCAATGCGGCTGATCAGGATCAGCGGGCGGCCCAGCTCATCCAGGCAATAGGGCACGACCGAGCCGAAAGGAAAGCCGGGCATGGCCTTGGACAGTGTGGAGAGAGCCCCACGGTATTCCTTGAGCAACAGCTCTCGGGCGTTCTTGGCAACCTGTGCGCTCAACGTATGACTCCTCGGATAATCAGCCGCCCATGGCATATGGGAATGGATCTCAACGCAAGGTAATCATTATCGGCAAAGGTTGCCAAGCAGGTTTTGTTCGCCCGTGTTACCAGGCCACGCCGAAGCCTGCGGTGTAGCGGGTTTTGCTCAGGCTGCTGTCGGAATCGCCACTGATGATGTCGCGCTCGGCCTTGAGGTTGAGCGACGCCCACTCGGTGACTTTGTAGCGCAGGCCCATTTCTGCATCCAGCGAGTATTCCGCCGGACCGCCGATGGGCTTGCCCACTTCGCCGTTGGTGAAGAATTCGACGGTCTTGCCCACCAGGTAGCGGTTGTAGTTCCACTTCATGGCCAGGGAATAGAAGTTGTCCTTGCCGCCGTCGGCGTATTCATAGTCGGTGCGGTTGACCAGCGAGCCCAGGGAGAAGGCACCCAGCTCATCGTCCCAGAACTGATAGCCCGGGCCCGTGCCGACGGTGCGCTGGCGGGACAGGTCTTCAACCTTGTCGCGCTTGTAGGTCAGGCGACCCTGCCAGAACCAATGCTCGGTCAGGAAGCGGTCGAGGTCGTATTCCAAAGCCCAATTGTCGGTGGTGGTGACATCGTCCTGGAATTCGCGGTTGTACTCGCCCTCTCCGGTATGGCGCCATTGGCCGTGGCGGGCGGTGGTCTTGAAGTCGATGTCGTAGTCGTTGGTGTCTTTGTCGGCGCGCTTGTAGTCCAGCGCCATGTCCACATTACCCTTCCACACCAGATCCTCGACCACCGGCTTGGGCTTGATGATTTGTTGGATGCTGGCCAGTTCGACGGTCTTGGGCGCTTCGCCGTTGGCCAGCACTACCTTGCCGTCATCCGCCGCTTTCAGCGACTTGGCTTTCTCGCCGGTGTAGGCGTCCTGTTTGACCAGCAACTCCTGGTCGCTTTCCAGGGTCTTGACCTGTTTCCAGTCCACAGGGATGGCGCCTGCGTAGTCGGTTTGGATCAGCAGCTTGCCACCGTCGAAGACCTTGATCTTGCCGGTCAGGCGGTCACCGTTCTTCAACCAGACAGTATCGGCCAGCAAGGGCGTGGAGGCGCTGAAAACAGCGAGGCACAGCAGGGTTCTGGACAACATAAGCAGATTCGAGGCTCGGGCTTGGCGAAAAAAGGGCATTATCGTGTTAGATAAGTTCTTAGCAAGGACTGACTCAAGTATCTGGGTTCAGTTCAATGCTCATCGTCATGGTTACAGACGTTTCTTACAAAAATGCCGACGATTTCAACGGACAGCCTCACAGTGAATCAATCTGCCGAATCCCCCCAAAGCCCCGCCGAAATGCGCCGTACCGCGCTGTACCTGACCCTGGCCAAAGTGCCCGCAGGCTGCGTGGTGAGTTACGGCGAGCTGGCCCACCTGGCCGGTCTCGGTCGTGCGGCACGCTGGGTCGGCCGCACCCTGAGCCAGCTTCCCGAAGACACCAAGCTGCCCTGGCACCGCGTGTTGGGTGCCGGTGGTCGGATAAGTCTGCCGGTGGGCAGTGTCTCGGGTGACGAGCAACGCGCGCGTTTACGCGATGAAGGCGTTACGGTCCGCAACAATCGCGTGGATATTCAGCGCCATGGCTGGCGCCCGGTAGAGCACAGCGGTTAGAGTGCGCGCTTTGTTTCCGCAAATCTGAGGCAGACTCCAGCCCATGCCCCGTAAAACCTGGCGCGCCGCGCTCGCTGCCTATGCCAGCCCCTCGACGTTGGTCCTGTTGTTGCTCGGCTTTGCCGCCGGCCTGCCTTACATGTTGGTGTTCTCGACGCTTTCAGTGTGGTTGCGTGAAGCCGGTGTGGCGCGCGAGACCATCGGCTATGCGAGTCTGATCGGTTTGGCGTATGCCTTTAAGTGGGTATGGTCACCGCTGCTCGACCAATGGCGCCTGCCGTTGCTCGGCAAGCTCGGGCGCCGCCGTTCCTGGCTGGTGCTGGCCCAGTCGCTGGTGATTCTCGGCTTGATCGGCATGGGTTTTTGCGACCCGCAGAAGCATTTGTCTTGGCTGATCGCTATCGCTGTCATCGTCGCCTTTGCGTCCGCTACCCAGGACATCGCGGTCGACGCCTATCGCCTGGAAATCGCCGACGACAGCCGCCAGGCTGCGTTGGCCGCCAGCTACATGTCCGGTTATCGCATCGCCGCCCTGCTGGCCACGGCGGGCGCACTGTTTTTTGCCGAGGGTTTCGGTTCCACCGGTTTCAACTATAAACACTCGGCCTGGACCGGCACCTATGTGCTGTTCGGCGTGTTAATGGTCCCGGCGCTGCTGACCACCCTGTTCATGCGCGAACCCAATGTGCCACTGCGCACTCAACTGCAAGCCGGGCGCTACAGCTTCGCGCACCAACTGGTGTCCGTCTTTGTGCTGATCGTGTTGCTGGTGTCGGTACCGGCCATGTTCACCCAACTGTTCAACACCGATTTCGAAAGTGTGCTGTTCCAGGGCGTCAGCCTGTGGGACTTGTTGATGGAAGACCGCGCGTTCCTGCGCGCCATCCTCTATATCACCCTCACCTCCTTGTGCCTCTCGGCCATGGGGCGCCGTGGCCTGGCGCCGGTGCTGACGCCGGTCAACGACTTCATCCTGCGCTACCGCTGGCAGGCGCTACTGCTGCTTGGGCTGATCGCCACGTATCGCATGTCGGACACGGTGATGGGCGTGATGGCCAACGTGTTTTACATCGACCAGGGCTTCACCAAGGACCAGATCGCCGGGGTCAGCAAGATCTTCGGCTTGATCATGACCTTGCTCGGCGCCGGCATGGGCGGCTTGCTGATCGTGCGCTTCGGCATCCTGCCGATCCTGTTCATCGGCGGTGTGGCCTCGGCCGGTACCAACCTGCTGTTCGTGATGCTCGCCGACATGGGCCCGGACCTGCAGATGCTGATTTTCACCATTTCCCTGGACAACTTCAGCTCAGGGCTGGCGACCTCGGCATTCGTGGCCTACCTGTCGAGCCTGACCAACCTGAAGTTCTCCGCGACCCAATATGCCCTGCTCAGCTCGATCATGCTGTTGCTGCCGCGCCTGATCGGCGGCTATTCGGGGGTGATGGTGGAGAAGTTCGGCTATCACAATTTCTTCCTGATCACCTGCATGCTGGGTGTGCCGACGCTGGTGCTGATTGCGCTGCATTGGTTTCAGGAAAATCGGCGGGCGAAGTTGGCCCCCAAAACAGAAGACTGACCTGGGGGAGCGGGCTTGCCCGCGAATGCAGTGTGTCAGTCGCAGGATAGGTGGACTGATCCTGCGCATTCGCGAGCAAGCCCGCTCCCACAGACCCCTCTGCATTCTGATGCCTGTACTCCAGCAGCCGGCGCCCGTACAATCCAGAGTCATTTCAAGTCCAAGCAACCGACAACGGCCTACCATGCGTACCAGTCAATATTTGCTCGCCACACAGAAAGAAACGCCTTCCGACGCGGTCGTGATCAGCCACCAGCTGATGCTGCGTGCCGGCATGATCCGCAAACTGGCCTCCGGCCTGTACACCTGGCTGCCCATGGGCTTGAAGGTGATGCGCAAAGTCGAAGCCATCGTTCGTGACGAAATGAACGCTGCCGGCTCTCTGGAAGTGTTGATGCCGAGCACCCAACCGGCTGAACTGTGGCAGGAATCCGGGCGCTGGGAAGAGTACGGCCCTGAGTTGCTGCGCTTCAAGGACCGTCATGGCCGCGATTTCTGCGCCGGCCCGACCCACGAAGAAGTGATCACCGACCTGATGCGCAACGAGCTGAGCAGCTACAAGCAGCTGCCGCTGAACCTGTATCAGATCCAGACCAAATTCCGTGACGAAATCCGCCCACGCTTCGGTTTGATGCGCGGCCGCGAATTCATCATGAAGGATGCGTATTCGTTCCACGCCGACCAGGCGTCGCTGCAGGCCACCTATGACCGCATGCACACTGCCTACTGCAACGTGTTCACGCGCCTGGGCCTGAAGTTCCGCCCGGTTGAAGCGGACAACGGTTCCATCGGCGGTGCCGGCTCCCATGAGTTCCATGTGCTGGCCGAGTCCGGCGAAGACGATATCGTCTTCAGCAACGGTTCCGACTACGCGGCGAACATCGAGAAAGCCGAAGCGGTGCCGCGGGAAACCTCCCGCCCTGCGCCGACTGAAGAACTGCGCCTGGTGGACACGCCAGAGACCAAGACCATCGCGGCCCTGGTGGAAAAATTCAATCTGCCGATTGAAAAGACCATCAAGACCCTGATCGTGCGCGCCGAGGAAGAAGGCAAGCTGATCGCCCTGGTGATCCGTGGCGACCACGAACTCAACGAAATCAAGGCTGCCCAGCAACCTGGCGTGGCCAGCCCGCTGGTCATGGCCACCGACGCCGAACTGCGCGACGCCATTGGCGCCGGTGCCGGTTCGCTCGGCCCACTGAACCTGCCGCTGCCGATCATCATCGACCGTTCGGTCGAGCTGATGAGCGACTTCGGTATCGGTGCCAACATCGACGACAAGCACTACTTCGGCGTGAACTGGGAGCGTGACCTGCCCGTTCCGACCGTGGCCGACCTGCGTAACGTGGTCGCCGGTGACCCAAGCCCGGATGGCAAGGGCACCCTGGAAATCAAGCGCGGCATCGAAGTCGGGCACATCTTCCAGCTGGGCAACAAGTACAGCAAGGCGATGAAGTGCGAAGTGCTGGGCGAGAACGGCAAGCCGATCACCCTGGAAATGGGTTGCTACGGCATTGGCGTATCGCGCGTGGTTGCGGCTGCCATCGAGCAGAACAACGACGACAAAGGCATCATCTGGAGTGACGCCCTGGCGCCGTTCCAGGTCGCCCTGGTACCGCTGCGCTATGAAACCGAGCAAGTACGCGAAGCCACCGACAAGCTGTACGCCGAACTGACGGCTGCTGGTTTTGAAGTGCTGCTGGATGACCGGGACAAGAAAACCAGCCCGGGCATCAAGTTCGCCGACATGGAACTGATTGGCATCCCGCACCGGATCGTGGTCAGTGACCGCGGCCTGGCCGATGGCAATCTGGAATACAAGAGCCGGACCGAAGCCGAAGCCCAACCGTTGCCGGTGGCTGACGTGCTGTCTTTCCTTCAGGCGCGTATTCGTCGCTGAAAACCAGATCAAGAGAAGTCATGTTCAAGCGAAACACCAGAGCCCTGGGGGGCGCCGCCTTGTGCGGCGCCCTGCTGGTCAGCGGCTGCGCCAACCAAATGTCGCAACGCAGTGAGCACGAGGAGCGGGTCGAGCGTAAGTTGCTCGACCACAGCCTGCAGATCGATGTAGGCGAGCCCAAAGTGCTGGAGCTGCCGCAACGCCGGGTACGGATTCACGAACAGAAGACCTTCGAGGTCACCGAGTTCGAAGTCACCCGTCGTTACGACCGCTACACCCCCTACCAACCCTGGCGCAAACTCTATGAGATGCCTTTGGGTGCCGTAGCCCTGGTGGCCGGCGCGGGCGCCAATGTGGTGAACGTATTCGCCCTTGGCAACCTGCCGACCAGCGTGACGCGCGACTGGCTGACCTATGGCGTGGACGGCCTCAATCCGTTCATGAACGTGCAGTCCCACGGCCGTGCGCAACAGAACCTGGCGGGTATCGATGAAGTCCAGCGCGACAAGCGTGTGGAGTATTCGAGCCTGCCCTGGAGCGAACGACCGGTGCAAGTCACTGCCGGCAAGCAAGTCCATGAGCTGACCACCGACCGTAACGGCGTCTTGCGCCTGAACCTGTTGGACAGCCCGTTTGCCGAGCAAGACCTGAACCGCATCACCACGCTGAAGATCAGCGTGGAAGACGGCCAGGACGACGTGCATTCGGATTCCACGCTGGCTGTCAGCAGCACCTTGCGCAACAAGCTGCTGGAAGCCCACGGCCTGATCTACGACGACTTGGAAGACGACGAAGTCAGCCAGTGGGTACATCGGGTCAAACGCTTGTCTGAACTGGGCCTGGAAGAAGAAGCCAGCGAACTGGAACAAAGCCTGATCGAACTGACCCGCAATGATCCCGAGTTGCAGCAGGAATTCCTGCAGGCGCTGACCAAGGATGCGGGGCGTCTCGTTGCCGATCCAGGCGCTCGCTAGGGCTTCAAGAACGTTGTAGATCTACATGTGGGAGCGGGCTTGCTCGCGAATGCGGTGGGTCAGTCACGACAACATTGACTGACACGCCGTATTCGCGAGCAAGCCCGCTCCCACATTTGGTTTTCGGTTTTTACCAGGAGAATTCAAGTTGCTCGTTGCCGTTGCTTAAATCCAGCAACCGCACGCCAATACCCAGCAACCGCACCGGCTTCCCACCCCGGTTGAACGCCTGCGTCAGCAACTGTTGATAACTCTCCAAGTCCCGCCCCGCCCCCGCCTGTTCCAGTGTCGTCTGGGTAAAGTCATGAAACTTCACCTTCACGAACGGCTTGCCCGCACGATAACTGCTGTCGATACGCGCCATACGTCCAGCCAGGGTTTCCATCAGCTCAGGTAGCTTGGCCAGACAGCTTGAAAGATCTGGCAGGTCCACGTCGTAGGTATTCTCCACACTGATCGATTGCCGGCGACTGTCGTTCTGCACCACACGATCATCGATCCCACGGGCCAGACTCCACAACCGCTCGCCAAAACTGCCGAACTCGCGCACCAGCGCCAGCTTGTTCCACTCGCGCAACTGCAGGCAGTCTTCGATCCCCAGGCGCGCCAGTTTGTCAGCCGTCACCTTGCCCACACCGTGCAACTTACTCACACGCAATTGCGAGACGAAGTCTTCGACCTGGTCCGGAGTGATCACGAAGAGTCCGTTGGGCTTCTTCCAATCGCTGGCAATCTTGGCCAGGAATTTGTTCGGCGCCACGCCGGCGGACACGGTGATGTGCAATTGGTTGGAAACACGGCGGCGAATATCCTGGGCAATGCGCGTGGCACTGCCGCCGAAATGCGAACTGTCGGACACGTCCAGATAGGCTTCATCCAGCGACAACGGTTCGATCAGGTCGGTGTAGTCGCGAAAGATCGTCTGGATTTCCTTCGACGCTTCCTTATAAGCCTCCATGCGCGGCTTGACGATGGTCAGGTCCGGGCACAGCTTCAAGGCATGGCGTGACGACATGGCCGAGCGCACGCCATAGGCACGTGCCTCGTAGTTGCAGGTCGCGATCACCCCGCGCCGGTCCGCCGAACCGCCCACCGCCAGTGGCTTTTGCGCCAGGCTCGGGTCATCGCGCATCTCGATGGCGGCGTAGAAGCAATCACAGTCGACGTGGATGATTTTGCGCTGTGTCATATAAACGGGGTGTGTACCTACGGGTAGCCAGTATCGCATTCGCACCTGTATATAGCACCAGTAGTTTGAATCTTCCGCTTGAGCGGTAGGAAAACTCCCAGATGAATTTATTTTCTCAATCGAGTTTGGCCCGCTGATAGAGCTGAAACCCTCGGCCAGCCTGGGCCCGAGAGGTATCGAGGGGCCACTGTGGAGAGCTAACCGATTGAACCACAAGCGCTTTTCTTCAATTCACAGGTTGACACATCGGCGTTCCTCTGTAGAATGCCGACACACAGACGCGGGATGGAGCAGTCTGGTAGCTCGTCGGGCTCATAACCCGAAGGTCGTCGGTTCAAATCCGGCTCCCGCAACCAAACATCAAAAAAGGCTACTCGAAAGAGTGGCCTTTTTTGTGCGCGCCTGTTTTGTACCTGTACAAAAATTGTAAGACAAAAAACCTTTACCCATCGCGCACTTACCCTTCGCAGTCGACCTTCACCGCTCATTTCACACTTATTTGACCCATCGACTCATTAACGGTTGACACCCCGCCGCTGGGCTGTAGAATGCCGCCCACAGACGCGGGATGGAGCAGTCTGGTAGCTCGTCGGGCTCATAACCCGAAGGTCGTCGGTTCAAATCCGGCTCCCGCAACCAAACATCAAAAAAGGCTACTCGAAAGAGTGGCCTTTTTTGTATCCGGTGAAAAAGTTCTTCTGAAACAATGGCATGGCATCTTTCATGAAACCGCACGCGGTTTGTAGAGTCCATCTCATCGCACGCTATGCTGAATGTTCAGCGCTACCCTCTACGACCAATGGCCGCTGTCGCCGCCCCCGGTGATACGCGTTAATATTTGTAATTATTTTGTCCATAGGGATTGGTAACTTGGCTGGATACCTCCATCCTGTCGCGCACAATCCACGAGGTGATTGATGCGCGCCAACTCGTCTGAACCAAAAGACACTGTCACAGCAGAACAACCGATCACACCCACCCGTCTGCGCTGGCTGGATCTGGTGAGCAAATACCGGCAACCCATCGGGCTGGCGGTCACCCTATTGTTGTTCGCCATCGCTCTGATCGCCTGTCGACACCTTCTGTTGGAGCTGGACCTCTACGCTCTCCACGACTCGATCCTGGAAGTGCCCAAACCGGCCTTGCTCGGCGCGTTTGCGGCGGCCGTCGCCGGTTTCGTCATTCTATTGGGCTACGAATTTTCCGGGGCGCGCTACGCGGGCGTGAACTTGCCCGCCAAGACCCTCGCCCTGGGCGGCTTTACGGCGTTTGCCATCGGCAATGCGATTGGCCTGTCGATGCTCTCCGGCGGTTCGGTGCGTTACCGTTTATATGCACGCCATGGCATCGGGGCTTCGGAAGTCGCCCGCATGACGGTGTTCGCCAGTCTGGCTCTCGGCACCGCACTGCCGCCACTGGCTGCATTGGCGACACTGAGCAACCTGCCCGCCGCATCGACTTACCTGCATTTGCCGCAGGCTGTGCTGGGCGGTATTGCTGGCGCGGTGCTGTTGTTATCGGCCGCGTTGTGCATCGGCATTTATCGCCGTCGCCTACCGGAACAACCCTACCCGGATAACCTGCTGGTCAAAGCCGGCCGGCGCACCTTGCGCCTGCCGGGTCGCCGCCTGACGTTCCTGCAACTGATCATTACCGCGCTGGACGTGGCCGCCGCAGCGACCGTCCTATATATGTTGTTGCCGGAAGCGCCGCCGTTCGGTCCCTTCCTGCTGGTGTACCTGCTGGCCCTGGCCGCCGGCGTGCTCAGCCATGTGCCCGGCGGTGTGGGGGTATTCGAAGCGATCCTGCTGGCCGCCTTCGCCGACAAATTGGGCGCCGCGCCATTGGCCGCCGCCCTGCTGCTGTATCGCATGATTTACGTGGTGCTGCCGCTGCTGATCGCCTGCGTGTTCCTGTTGGTCAACGAAGCGCAGCGCCTGTTCCAGACCCAGCAAAGCCTGCGGGTCGCCTCGGGGCTGGCAGCGCCAGTACTGGCCGTCCTGGTTTTTTTGTCCGGCGTGGTCCTGCTGTTCTCTGGCGCCACGCCCGAAATCGACTCACGCCTGGAAAACATCGGCTTCCTGATTCCCCACCGCCTGATTGATGCTTCGCACTTTGGCGCCAGCCTGATCGGTGTGCTGTGCCTGTTGCTGGCCCAGGGTCTGCGCCGACGCTTGTCGGCTGCCTGGATGCTGACCATGGTGTTGCTGCTGGTGGGCGCCCTGCTCTCGCTGCTCAAGGGTTTCGACTGGGAAGAAGCCAGCCTGATGACCATGACCGCGATCCTGCTGGCCATCTTCCGGCGCTCTTTCTATCGTGCCAGCCGCCTCACCGAACTGCCCTTCTCGCCGCTGTACCTGGTGGCCAGTGTCTGCGTGCTGGGGGCATCGATCTGGTTGCTCCTGTTCGCTTATCAAGACGTGCCTTACAGCCATCAGCTGTGGTGGCAGTTCACCCTGGACGCCAACGCCCCACGCGGCCTGCGTTCGCTGCTGGGCGCCGCCGTGGTGCTGGTGATCGTGTCGCTGACCTGGCTGCTGCGTACCGCGCGGCCGGTGATCCACTTGCCGACACCGGACGAACTGGAGCGCGCCAGCAAGATCCTGATGGCCTCGTCCCAGCCCGACGGCGGCCTGGCGCTCACCGGCGACAAAGCGCTGCTGTTCCATCCCAATGATGAAGCTTTCCTCATGTACGCCCGTCGCGGCCGTAGCCTGGTAGCCTTGTACGACCCGATCGGCCCGACCCAGCAACGGGCGGAGATGATCTGGCAGTTCCGCGACCTGTGTGACATCCACCACGCGCGCCCGGTGTTCTATCAGGTACGAGCGGAAAACCTGCCCTACTATATGGACATCGGCCTCACCGCGATCAAGCTGGGCGAAGAAGCCCGCGTCGACCTGAAACGCTTTGACCTGGAAGCCAAGGGCAAAGAGATGAAGGACCTGCGTTACACCTGGAACCGTGGCTCGCGGGACGGCCTGTCCCTGGAGATCTGCGAACCGGGCACCGCGCCAATGGACGAGCTGAAGGTGATCTCCGACGCTTGGCTGACCGGCAAGAACGTACGAGAAAAGGGCTTTTCCCTGGGACGCTTCAGCGACGACTACCTCAAGCACTTTCGTATCGCGATCATTCGCTTCGAAGGGCGCCCGGTGGCCTTCGCCAACCTGCTCGAGACCTACAACCACGACCTGGCCAGTCTCGATCTGATGCGCGCTCACCCGGACGCGCCCAAGCTGACCATGGAATTCATGATGGTCGGCCTGATTCAACACTATAAGAGTCACGGCTACGCCCGCTTCAGCCTCGGCATGGTGCCGTTGTCGGGCCTGCAACCACGACGCGGCGCCCCACTGACCCAGCGCCTGGGTTCGATGGTGTTCCGTCGTGGCGAGCAACTGTATAACTTCCAAGGTTTGCGCCGCTTCAAAGACAAGTTCCAGCCTGACTGGGAACCCCGTTACATGGCCGTGCCCGCAGGACTTGATCCGCTGGTGGCACTGGCCGATACCGCCGCCCTGATCGCGGGCGGCTTGACTGGATTGGTGAAACGCTGATGATTCGACGCTCCTGGCGGTATGTATTGGCCTTCGTAGTGCTGCTCGCCCTGGTCCTGGGTGGCGGCTATTGGTACTGGAACCGTCCTGCCCCGCAGCCGACCCTGGAGCAACTGCCCCAGGCCGACGGTTCGGTGATGACCCGCGTCACCCCGTACGGCACGCCGAAAGCCCGCGTCGCGGTGGCCGTGATGCCTGATGAAATGCTGACCGACAGCCAACTGATTGCCTTGAGCCAAGGCGGCAAGGCGCAGATTGTCCAGGTGATCCTGCCCAAGGACGACTGCAAGCTGCAGGAACAAGCGCTGCAAGGCGCCCTGAGCCAACTCAAGGGCCCTGCCACCCTGGTCAGCGGCATCGGCCCTGGCGCCGCTCTCGCTTGGCGCTGGCTGGCCACCCAGAACGACGATAAGGCCAACGCCATCTCCGTTGGCTTCGCTCTGGTCCAGGAAGGCTGCAAAGACCCACTGCCAAAGACAGCCGCACACGGCAATTGGCTGGTGGCCTGGAACGACAACCCTGACGATGAAAGCGCCAGTTTCGTACGCGATACGCCGCGCGCCACCACCAGCATCAGCGACTACGACATTCACTACCCGCAAGTGCTGAACAACGAGCTGCGCAAGCAATTGGTAGGTTCGGACAACGGCGGCCTGGCGATTCCGGTGGTGGAAGTCCCGGCCGGCCAAGCGAAAGATACCGTCACCCTGTTCCTCTCCGGCGATGGCGGTTGGCGCGACCTGGACCGCGACGTGGCCGGCGAAATGGCCAAGATCGGCTACCCAGTGGTGGGTATCGATACCCTGCGCTACTACTGGCAGCACAAGACGCCGGAACAAAGCGCCAAGGACCTCACCGAACTGATGCAGCACTACCGTCAGAAATGGGGCACCAAGCGCTTCGTGCTGACCGGTTATTCGTTCGGTGCCGATGTGTTGCCAGCCATCTACAACCGTCTGCCGGAAAACGAGCAGCAGCGTGTCGATGCGATTATCTTGCTGGCCTTCGCGCGCACGGGCAGCTTCGAAATTGAAGTGGAAGGTTGGCTGGGTAACGCCGGCAAAGAAGCCGCCACGGGCCCGGAAATGGCCAAGCTGCCGCCCGAGAAAGTGGTGTGCATCTACGGGGCGGAAGAAGTCGACGAGAGCGGCTGCACGGACAAGACTGCGGTGGGTGAAGCGTTGAAGTTACCCGGTGGGCATCACTTTGATGAGAACTATCCGGCGCTGGCCAAGCGCTTGGTGGATATCATCGTGAAGCACCAAGCCAAGTAGTTTAAGACCGTACGCAGATAAAAATGTGGGAGCGGGCTTGCCCGCGAAAGCGGTGGATCAGTCACAGGAACATTGACTGACACGCCGTATTCGCGGGCAAGCCCGCTCCCACAGTTGTCTGGTGGTGCCGCTGAACGCTAGCGCGGTTCGATGTGGGCAATCATCAGTTGCACGGTTTCATTCCCACGAAACTCGTTCACATCCAGCTTGTACGCCAACTCCACCCACCGCACGGTCGGATTCGGCCAGACCTCTCGGTCCACCCCAAACGCAATGCCATCGAGCTTTACGGACCCGCATTCGCTCTTGAGCACCACCTTCAGGTGCCGCTCCCCCACCACGCGCTGTTCGACCAGTTGAAACACGCCGTGAAACAATGGCTCGGGGAAGTGCTGCCCCCACGGTCCGGCATGCCGCAACGCGCGGGCCAGCTCCAGATGAAACTCTTCCACCGCCAGGGTGCCGTCGGACAACAAGCGTCCGGTCAGGTCTTCTTCACGCAGTTGGCGACGCACTTCAGCATCAAAAGCTTCGGCAAAGAGTGGGAAGTTTTCCTCAGGCAACGTCAGCCCCGCCGCCATGGCGTGGCCGCCGTATTTGGTGATCAGGTTGGGATGCTGACTCGCGACCACCGCCAGGGCATCGCGGATATGAAACCCCTGCACAGAGCGCCCTGAGCCCTT
This sequence comes from Pseudomonas sp. H3_E07, assembly GCF_054668895.1. NCBI lineage: Bacteria > Pseudomonadati > Pseudomonadota > Gammaproteobacteria > Pseudomonadales > Pseudomonadaceae > Pseudomonas > Pseudomonas sp. H3_E07. The sequence continues at coordinate 3,917,770 of NZ_CP162795.1, read as the reverse complement.
GAGCAAGCCATCACCGGCGTCGGCGAAGGCGATGGTCGGGCGGAAGTAACGTTCTTTCATACGCGACGCGAGAATCCCGATCACGCCTTGATGCCATTCCGGATCGAACAGGCACAAGCCGTAAGGCATGGACTCCACCGGCAAGTCCTTGAGCTGGGCCAGGGCCTCGCGCTGCATACCCTGCTCGATCGACTTGCGGTCCTGGTTCATGCCGTCCAGTTGCGCGGCCATTTCCCGCGCTGCGGCGAAGTCGGTGGTGAGCAGGCATTCGATACCCAGGCTCATGTCATCCAGGCGCCCGGCGGCGTTCAAGCGCGGGCCAAGGATAAAACCCAGGTCGGTGGAGGTGATACGCGCAGCATCACGCTTGGCCACTTCCAAAATCGCCTTGATCCCCGGCCGCGCGCGACCGGCGCGGATACGCTCCAGGCCTTGATGCACCAGGATGCGGTTGTTGGCGTCCAGGGGCACTACGTCGGCGACGCTGCCCAGGGCAACCAGGTCGAGCAATTCACCGATGTTGGGTTGTGGCGTGTTGTCGTACCAGCCCAAGCTGCGCAGGCGCGCACGCAGCGCCATCAGCACATAGAAAATCACGCCCACGCCGGCCAAGGCTTTGCTCGGGAATTCACAGCCAGGCTGGTTCGGGTTGACGATGGCATCCGCCGCTGGCAACTCATCGCCGGGCAAGTGGTGGTCCGTCACCAGCACCTGCAACCCCGCCGCCTTCGCCGCCGCCACGCCTTCGACGCTGGAGATGCCGTTGTCCACCGTGATCAGCAACTGCGGCGCGCGCTGCAGCGCCACGGCGACGATTTCCGGGGTGAGGCCGTAGCCGTATTCGAAACGGTTGGGCACCAGGTAGTCGACATGGGCCGCACCGAGCAAACGCAAGCCCAGGGTGCCCACGGTGCTGGCGGTGGCGCCATCGGCGTCAAAGTCGCCGACGATAAGGATGCGCTGGCGCTGCTCCAACGCCGTCACCAGCAGGTCCACCGCCGCGTCGATGCCCTTGAGCTGCTGGTAGGGGATCAACCGCGCCAGGCTTTTGTCCAGCTCGGCTTCGGACTGCACTCCGCGTGCGGCGTAGAGACGGGTCAGCAGTGGCGGCAATTCACCGAGAAACGGCAGGACGGCGGGCAACGGGCGAGGATCGATACGCATGGGGTGACGGAGACTTCTCTTCTGAAACGGAAATAAAACAGGTGACCGGCGGCGATCCAATCAACCGCGGTCGCCGACCAACCACTGCAACTGCACTTCATGCTGGCCACGATCGTCAGTAACGAACAGGGTGCCTTCGCTGATCATTACGTCCCACTTGATGACGCGGGGCATGTCCTTGGCCAGGGTCTCCAAGACCTCCTGGGGCACGGCGGCGATGTGTACGTTTTTCAGGTTATTCGCCACCGGCACCACCTTGCCTTCCCACACGCGCAAGCTGCCGTAGGCCAGCAGGCTGGTACGTTCGGTGCGACGCGAGCACCAGGTGAGGCGGTCGGCATCAGGCTGGCCGACTTCGATCCAGTGCAGAACCCGGTCATCCAGGCTTTTTTCCCACAGGGCTGGCTCGTCTACATCTGACAGGCCACGGCCAAACGACAATTGCTCGTTGTACCAGAGGGCGTAGGCCAGCAGACGCACGGTCATGCGCTCTTCGGTTTCCGACGGGTGGCGGGCGATGGTCTGTTTGACACTCTCGTACACCGAGCGATCAAGGTCGGTGAGGTTGAGTTCGAATTTGTAGGTCGTGGACGGCTGGGCCATGAACGGGCTTCTAGAGACAGGGAAAGGCGGTCAGTCTAACCGATGGCGAGGCGATTCAACGAATCCTGCGCTGCCCTGGTCTACTCGCCTATGTTAAAAGGCATCACACCAACACCCTGCGCAGACAAGGATCCTCATGTCGTTCAACGCCAAACCGCTTGCCGGCCTCAAAGTCATCGAACTCGGTACCCTGATCGCCGGCCCGTTTGCCTCACGCATCTGTGCGGAATTCGGCGCCGAGGTGATCAAGGTCGAATCGCCTGACGGCGGCGACCCGCTGCGCAAATGGCGCAAGCTGTATGAAGGCACCTCGCTGTGGTGGTTCGTGCAGGCGCGCAACAAAAAGTCGCTGACCCTCAACCTCAAGCACCCGGACGGCCTGGCGATCCTCAAGCAGTTACTGGCGGACGCCGACATCCTCATCGAAAACTTCCGCCCTGGCGTACTGGAAAAGCTCGGCCTGAGCTGGGAGACCCTGCATGCCCTTAACCCCAAGCTGGTGATGGTACGTCTCTCTGGCTTTGGCCAAACCGGACCGATGAAAGATCAGCCGGGGTTCGGTGCGGTGGGTGAGTCCATGGGCGGGCTGCGCTATATCACCGGTTTTGAAGACCGCCCGCCAGTGCGTACCGGGATTTCCATCGGCGACTCGATTGCCGCGTTGTGGGCGGTGATCGGCGCACTGATGGCGCTGCGTCATCGCGAAGTCAACGGAGGCCAGGGCCAGGTGGTGGATGTGGCGCTGTATGAAGCCATATTCGCCATGATGGAAAGCATGATCCCGGAGTTTGACGTGTTCGGCTTTATTCGCGAACGCACCGGCAACATCATGCCCGGCATCACACCGTCATCGATCCACACCAGCGCCGACGGCAAGCATGTGCAGATCGGCGCCAATGGCGATGCGATCTTCAAGCGCTTCATGCTTGCCATCGGTCGTGAGGATTTGGCCAATGATCCAGAGCTTGCCAGCAATGACGGGCGTGATGGTCGCCGCGATGAGCTGTACGGGGTGATTGATCGATGGGTCAACTCGCTGTCGCTGGATCAGGTGGTCGAGCAGCTGAACCAGGCCGAGGTCCCCGCCAGCCGCATCTACAGCGCCGAGGACATGCTGGGAGACCCGCAATTTCTTGCGCGGGAGATGTTCCTCAAGGCCAAGCTGCCCGGTGGAAAGGATTTCAAGATGCCGGGCATCGTGCCCAAGCTGTCGGACACACCGGGCAGCTGCGAGTGGGTCGGGCCGCAACTGGGTGAGCACAACAACGTGCTGCTCAATGAGTTGGGCTACGACGAAGCAGCGATCACGCGCCTGCGTGAACAAGGCGCGATCTGATGGCGTGTCCACGCTAATGCTGCGTCGCTGGCTCCTGGGCCTGTGCGGCCCTTGCCTGGTGTGTTTGCCGCTGGCATCCCAGGCGGCCGAAACCTTGACCTGGCTGATCCGCGACCTGCCGCCGCTGACCATCTTCGACGGCCCGCAAAAAGGCCAGGGCGCCATCGACGAATTGCTGCCGATGCTGATGGAACGCCTGCCCGAGTACCGGCACAAGGTGCTGCACGTCAACCGCGCACGCGGCTTGCAGATGCTCCAGGCACCCGCCTTCACCTGCGACCCCACCATGCTGTGGACCGCAGAGCGGGCCAAGTGGGTGGTGTATTCGCGCCCGGCGTTTTCCATCGTCAGCAACGGCGTGGTGGTGCGCCAGGATCGCCGTGAGGTGCTGGCGCCGCTGGTCGCCCAGGAACGGGTCGACCTGACGGCGATCCTGCAGGATGACCACACCCGGCTGGGCGTTGTCGCCGAGCGCAGCTACGGTGCGTTCATCGATGGCGTGCTGGAACACACCGACGCCCACAAACGCGTGATGCACTACGGCAACGATGCGTTGGGCAGCCTGCTGCAAATGCAACGCCTGGGGCGGTTGGAGGCAGTGCTGGGCTATTGGACCGAAATCCGCTATCACGCCCTGCACCAGGGTATCGACCCGCAGGCCTTGGCGTTCTATCCGATTGCCGGTGCCACGCCCTATCAGCGTATCCATATCGGTTGCTCGGACACGCCCCAGGGTCACCAGGCGATCCAGCGCATCAACCAGGTAGTGGGTGAACTACCGCAGGCTCAGCTACTGCACGCCTACGCCGCCTGGCTGGATCCGGCACTGCGTGCGCAGTATTTGCACGACCATCCGCTGTTCTACCAGGACGCGCCTTGACAAATCCCGGGCAAAAAGAAACCCCGGAGCGTGGGGAGACACTTCGGGGTTAAACGTGATCAGTAAAGACCAGTACAACAAGCCACAAACACCGGAGCACAATGCTTGCTCTTGCTGTTACGAAATCTGACCGACCACAGTGTAGGAAGTTTCCACAGCTAAACAATTCTTCATGCGGCAGTGGCGCTGCGGGTCTGGGCTGCGTTGCGCAAGGCTGCAATGACCGAGGGTTCCAGACGCCCTTCAGCAATTTTGATGTCGCGCAGCAGGCAATCCACGACATCCACCAGCATGCGTTTGTCCATCAATTGGGCGCGGTCGACTTCACGCTCGACCACGATGGCGCCGGCAGGATTCTTCACGGATACCAGGCACTCGTCCTGCACACCAGAGGCGGTCAGCGTAACCTGATAGGGGCTCAGTGCTTCTTCGAGCAATAGGCTGATACTTTCCATCTCGATCACCACTCAATAGTTCGGGAACAATCGTTTCAACGGGAGCTGCATCTATCCTAAGTGACTGTTTGTGACGTAGGAAAGTTCGCTTTATCGTCTTTATGGGGCCGTCAGGGGGTGACGGATTCCAGCATGCGCTTGCAACATGACAGGGAAAAAACGGCTGCCCATAAACAAAAAACGCCGCGGCCCAAAGGAAGGGCAAGCGGCGTTTTTGTTTGCGCGATTCGCCTTACAAAGGCTTACCACGGTTGCCGTGCTGGCTCACAAACGCCTGCACCGCCTTCAAGTCGTTCGGCAACACCGTGCAACGCTCTTCACGCTCGAACAAGTCAGCCAGGTGCACCGGCAACTCCAGCGCCTTGCCAACGCCGGCCTTCTCCACCGCTTCCGGGAATTTGACCGGGTGTGCAGTACCGAGGACCACCATCGGGATGTCCAGGCTGCGACGGCACTCACGGGCGGCCTTTACGCCGATGGCGGTGTGTGGGTCAAGCAGCTCGCCGGTCTGGGCGTAGACTTCTGCGATGGTTTCGCAGGTCTGGGCGTCATCCACGGCCAGGGAGTCGAACAGCTTGCGGGTTTCGGTCCAGCGCTCTTCGTCAACGCTGAAACCGCCGCCGCTCTTGAAGTTATCCATCAGGCCGGCAATGGCCGCGCCGTTGCGACCGTGCATGTCGAACAGCAGGCGTTCGAAGTTCGACGAGACCATGATGTCCATGGACGGCGACAGGGTCGCGTGCAGGGTTTCCTTGACGTACTGGTTGCCACTCATGAAGCGGTGCAGGATGTCGTTGCGGTTGGTAGCAACGATCAACTGGTTGATCGGCAGGCCCATGTTGCGCGCCAGGTAACCGGCGAAGATGTCGCCGAAGTTGCCGGTCGGCACCGAGAACGATACCGAACGCGCCGGACCGCCCAACTGCAGGGACGCGTGGAAGTAGTAAACGATCTGGGCCATGATCCGCGCCCAGTTGATCGAGTTCACCGCCACCAGGCGCGTCCCCTTCAGGAAGCTCTGGTCAGCGAAGCTGTTCTTGACCATTTCCTGGCAGTCATCGAAATTGCCTTCGATCGCGATGTTGTGGATGTTTTCACCAAAGATGGTGGTCATCTGGCGACGCTGCACTTCCGACACGCGCTTGTGCGGGTGCAGGATGAAGATGTCGACGTTTTCGCAGTGCTTGCACCCTTCGATGGCCGCCGAGCCGGTGTCACCGGAGGTGGCGCCGATGATCACCACGCGCTCGCCGCGCTTCTCCAGCACGTAGTCGAGCAGGCGACCCAGCAGTTGCAGGGCAAAATCCTTGAACGCCAGGGTCGGGCCGTGGAACAGCTCCAGGACCCACTCATTGCCATTCAGTTGACGCAGCGGTGCGATGGCGTTGTGGGAAAACACGCCATAGGTTTCTTCCAGAATCTTTTTAAAGTCCGCATCCGGAATGCTACCGGTGACGAACGGGCGCATCACCCGGAACGCCAGTTCGTGGTACGGCAGGCCGGCCCACGAAGCGATTTCTTCCTGGGTGAAGCGTGGCAGGTTTTCCGGCACGTACAGGCCGCCGTCAGTGGCAAGGCCTGCCAGCAGAACGTCTTCGAAATTCAGGGCCGGTGCCTGGCCGCGGGTGCTGATATAACGCATGACTGGCTCCTCTAGAGCATTCTTGAACAAGGGCCGCCGAACCTGCGGGGCCCTTGCAGCAAAACCATTAGTTCAGGTGTTCGACGCGGATCCGCACCACCGGGCCGACCACGCCTTGCAGGGCTTCCAGGGCGGCGATGGCATCGTTGATGTGTTGCTCGAGCACGCGGTGGGTCAGCAGGATCATCGGCACCTGGCCGTTTTGCTCCTCGACTTCCTTCTGCATGATCGACTCGATGTTGATACCGCGCTCCGACAGGATGCTCGCCACCTGGGCCAACACGCCCGGGTGATCCTGGGCCTGGATGCGCAGGTAGTAAGCGCTTTCGCAGGCTTCGATCGGCAGGATCGGGTGGGCCGACAACGAATCCGGCTGGAAGGCCAGGTGCGGCACGCGGTTTTCCGGGTCGCTGGTCATGGCGCGAACCACGTCGACCAGGTCGGCGATCACCGACGAAGCGGTGGGCTCCATGCCGGCGCCGGCGCCGTAGAACAACGTCGAACCTGCCGCATCACCGTTGACCATCACGGCGTTCATCACGCCATTGACGTTGGCGATCAGGCGGTCGGCCGGGATCAGGGTCGGGTGCACACGCAGCTCGATACCCGCCGGGGTACTACGCGCCACGCCCAGGTGCTTGATGCGGTAGCCCAGGGCTTCGGCGTAGTTCACGTCGGCGGTGGTCAGCTTGGTGATGCCTTCGGTGTAGGCCTTGTCGAACTGCAGCGGGATACCAAAGGCAATGGACGCCAGGATGGTCAGCTTGTGCGCCGCGTCAATCCCTTCCACGTCGAAGGTCGGGTCGGCTTCGGCGTAACCCAGGGCCTGGGCTTCGGCCAGCACGTCTTCGAAGGTACGGCCCTTCTCGCGCATTTCGGTGAGGATGAAGTTGCCGGTGCCGTTGATGATGCCGGCCACCCAGTTGATGCGGTTGGCGGACAGGCCTTCACGGATCGCCTTGATCACCGGGATGCCACCGGCCACGGCGGCTTCGAACGCAACAATCACGCCCTTCTCACGCGCCTTGGCGAAGATCTCGTTGCCGTGCACGGCAATCAGCGCCTTGTTGGCGGTGACCACGTGCTTGCCGTTCTCGATGGCCTTGAGCACCAGCTCACGGGCCACGGTGTAACCGCCGACCAGTTCGATGACGATATCGATTTCAGGGTTGGTGGCAACGGCGAAGACATCGTTGGTAATCGCAATACCGGTCGTTTCGAACTGAGGCTTTGGCGAACGCGTGGCAATCTGCGCCACTTCAATCCCGCGACCTGCACGGCGGGAAATTTCCTCAGCGTTACGCTGAAGTACGTTGAAGGTGCCGCCACCGACGGTCCCTAACCCACAGATGCCTACTTTGACCGGTTTCACTGAAGAACTCCCCATGAAACGGCCGACGCTAGGTCGGCCGTGGAAAACAGCCGCACGACTGCGGCTTTCAATTAATGGCCCGCCGACTTATCCGCGAGCCATGATCGTCAAAGGTTCGACGATGCTGGTTTATTTGGCACTCAGCGCCAGTTTGGCAACTTGTGGCGCTGGCTGGTAGCCCGGAATCACTTGGCCGTCCGCCAAAACGATAGCCGGCGTACCGTTCACGCCGATGGACTGGCCCAGGGCGAACTGCTTGGAAACCGGGTTGGCACATTTGGCCGCCTTGATTTCCTTGCCGTCGACCATCTTGTCCATGGCCGCTTTCTTGTCGGCCGAGCACCACACCGCTTGCAACTGCTCGTCACCCGGCGAGCCCAGGCCCTGGCGCGGGAACGCGACGTAGCGGACTTCCACGCCCAGCTTGTTCAGCGCAGGCACTTCGGCGTGCAGCTTGTGGCAGTACGGGCAGGTGGTGTCGGTGAACACGGTGATATGGGTCTTGGTCTCGCCGATGGCCGGGTAAACCACGGTTTCCGCTACCGGAATGCCGTTGATCAGCTTGGACACGCCCAGGCGCTCGGCTTTCTCGGTCAGGTTGACCGGCTTGCCGTCCTTCAGCTGGAACAGGTAGCCCTGGACGATGTACTGGCCGTCGGCACTGGCGTACAGCACGCGGCTGCCCTTGAGCTTGACTTCATACAGGCCGGCCATCGGGCTGGCGCTGATGCTTTCGATCGGGGTATCGAGTTGCAGGTTGGCCAGGCTCTTGCGGATGGTCTGCTCGGCAGCGTCATCGGCGAACGCAAAGGTGGAAACCAACGCAATGGCTGCGGCGGCAATAATCTGGGTCAAGCGCATGGGAACTCCTGAAGGCAGATGCAGGGACGGGAAGGAATACTGTTTGGAAAAACACAGCGCTGGGCCGTCCCCTTTGCTAACCGGCAAAGCCTACCACAGTTGGGCCGCAGGGCAGCCCGTGGCGGGACAAATTGGCGGTTTTCAGCCTCGCGGGTGGTGCTTGGCGTGCATATCCTGCAAGCGTGCACGCGCCACGTGGGTGTAGATCTGGGTTGTGGATAAGTCGCTGTGCCCAAGCAGCATTTGCACCACGCGCAAATCCGCCCCGTGGTTGAGCAAATGCGTGGCGAACGCATGGCGCAACGTGTGGGGCGACAAGGCCTTGCCGATGCCGGCGACCTTGGCCTGGTGCTTGATGCGGTGCCAGAAGGTCTGCCGGGTCATCTGCTCGCCGCGCAGGCTGGGAAACAACACGTCGCTGGGGCGTCCGCCAAGCAGCTCACTGCGGGCATCACGCATGTAGCGCTCGACCCACACAATCGCCTCCTCGCCCATGGGCACCAGCCGCTCCTTGCTGCCCTTGCCCATCACCCGCAGCACGCCCTGACGCAGGTTGACTTGCTCCAGCGTCAGGCTGATCAACTCGGTCACCCGTAGGCCGCAGGCGTACAGCACTTCGAGCATCGCGCGGTCGCGCTGGCCGATGGCTTCGCTCAGGTCCGGGGCCGCCAACAAGGCTTCCACGTCGGCTTCTGACAGAGATTTAGGAAGAGGCCTACCTAGTTGAGGCATGTCGACTTGGAGAGTCGGATCGACTGCTATCAGTTTTTCACGCAACAGATAGCGATAAAAGCCACGCACCCCAGAGAGAAATCTTGCGGTGGAACGGGGCTTGTAGTTTTGAAGGCGCCAGGCCAGGTGGTCGAGAATCAGCTCGCGGCCAGCGTTGACCAACTCAAGGTTTTTTTCCTGCAGCCAACCGTTGAACAGGGCCAGGTCGCTGCGGTAAGCCTGACGCGTGTTGTCCGACAGGCCTTTTTCCAGCCACAGGGCGTCGAGGAAGCGGTCGATCAGGGGGTGGTCAATGGCGGGCATATGGGCTCAAGCTGATGACTGGAGTGTCGGGTAGATCCTATCGCAGGCACGCCAGCTCCCACATGGGTTTTGTGTCTTGCCTGATCGATTGAACAACACTGATTCAATGTGGGAGCTGGCTTGCCTTCGACAGCGGTTCAGGATCAGTCAACAAACCCAGGCAATACCGGGACAGGCCGCTTGTCGGCATCAATCGCGACAAAGCTGAACACGCCCTGGATCGCCTTTTCGCGACCATCAGCACTCATGCTCTCGACGAATACTTCCACCTCGACCTTGAGGCTGGTGTTACCGACTTTGATCACACGGCCAATCAGCTCAACGATGGAGCCTGCCGGGATCGCGTGATTGAAGTCGATACGGTCAGTAGACACCGTTACCAGCGGCAAGCGGCAAAAGCGCGTGGCGGTAATGAACGACACTTCATCCATCCACGCCAAGGCGGTGCCGCCAAACAAGGTGTTGTGGTGGTTGGTGGTCGGCGGAAAAACGGCCTTGGTCACGTGAGTCACGGAAAGGTCGGTACGGCGCTGGATTTCTTCGAAGCGGGTGGTCATGCATAAATACCGGTAAATAGACAAATTTCAGGCACAAAAAAGCAGCCCGTAGGCTGCTTTTTTCTGCATCGGGAAGCTGGACTTAAGCCAGTTTTTCCTTGATGCGAGCTGCTTTACCGGACAGGTCACGCAGGTAGTACAGCTTGGCTTTACGTACGTCACCGCGACGCTTGACGGCCATGCTGTCGATTTGCGGGCTGTAGGTCTGGAAAGTACGCTCTACGCCAACACCGTTGGAGATTTTACGAACAGTGAAAGCACTGTTCACACCACGGTTACGCTTGGCGATTACCACGCCTTCGAACGCTTGCAGACGCGAACGGTCGCCTTCCTTCACTTTCACCTGAACGACAATGGTGTCGCCCGGGGCAAAGGTAGGGATCTCTTTGGTCATCTGCTCTGCTTCGAGTGCAAGGATGATTTTGTTAGTCATGCTGTGCTCCTAAGGTAAGTCAATGGACCTACCATCGATACGTTGTTAACTATCGTCCCGCGCGAGGATGTATTCCTCGAGCAGCTTCTTCTCTTCTCCAGAAAGCGAGCGGCTTTCCAGAAGATCGGCGCGTCGTTCATAGGTCCGACCAAGGGACTGCTGTAAACGCCAACGCCGGATGTGTGCGTGATTGCCACTTAGCAATACGTCGGGAACACGCTGATCCGCATACACCTCCGGTCGGGTGTAGTGCGGGCAATCCAGCAAACCATCCGTGAAGGAGTCTTCCTCCGCGGAGTCCGCATGCCCTAAAGCTCCAGGCAGCAGTCGTGTAACCGCATCTATCAGGACCATCGCCGGCAGCTCGCCGCCAGACAGAACATAGTCCCCAATCGACCACTCTTCATCGACATGAGCTTCAATAAACCGCTCGTCAATGCCTTCATAGCGACCGGCAATCAGGATCAGTGCTTCCTCATTCGCCAGTTCGCGGACCCCAGCCTGTTTCAGCTGACGGCCTTGAGGGGACAGGTAAATTACCTTCGCCTTCTCCCCGGCGGCGGCCTTGGCCTGAACCAATGCGTCTTCCAGGGGCTTGATCTTCATCACCATGCCCGGGCCACCGCCAAATGGGCGATCGTCCACAGTGTGATGTCGATCCGTCGTGTAGTCTCGCGGGTTCCAACAGGTGAGCTGCAACAGCCCCTGTTTCACCGCCCGACTGGTGATGCCGTACTCGCTGATGGCGGAAAACATCTCGGGAAACAAACTGATCACTTCAATGCGCAAATTAGCCACGCTTAGAAGTCCGCGTCCCATTCCACCTTCATCTCGCCCGCGGCCAGGTCGACGGCCAACACGCATTGCGCCGTATAGGGCAACAGACGTTCGCGATCATCCAGGCTGCCAGCGCAAGGCTTGACCACCATTACATCATTGGCGCCGGTTTCCAGAAGATGATCGATTTTCCCGAACAATTGCCCGAGTTGATCAATAACCTTCAGACCTTCCAGCTGGTACCAGTAGTACTCGCCGTCGGTCAATTCAGGGAACAGGTTGCGCGGCACGCAGATCTCATAACCGGCCAGAAGACGAGCTTCCTCACGATCATCAAGACCCTTGAGCTTTGCGACCAGGAACTTATCGCTCCCGCGTCCACTGACCAGCTCAACCTGCTTCACACTACCCTCGCGCTTGAGCGTCCAGGTCTTGTACTGCAACAGGTTTTCAGTCGGATCAGTAAAGGAATACACCTTCACTTCGCCGCGAACGCCATGAACAGAGTAAATCTTGCCGATAACGATCAAATCATCAGCAACAGCTGGCGTCGCGTTCATATTGCTCAGGCTGCGGCCTTAGCCGAGTCCTTCAACAGTTTTGCTACGCGCTCGGATGGCTGTGCACCCACGCTCAGCCAGTAGGCTACGCGCTCTTGGTTCACGGACAGACGAACTTCTTGACCACGAGCAACAGGGTTGAAGAAACCAACCTGTTCCTTGTGCGAACCGTCGCGCGGGTTGCGGCTGTCGGTTACGGTCAAGTGGTAAAACGGGCGCTTTTTGGAGCCGCCAAGGGCAAGACGGATTGTTAGCATGTGAACATCGTTCCTGTAGTCGGTGCTGCAAATCTAAATGCACAGCGGGCATAGGTGCCCGAAAGGCCGCATATTCTAAGGAATATCCGGACTTTTGCAAATGTCTTTTTCTGGCGCCTATCAGCGTGCCACTCAGATCTGCTATAGAGCCGTCGGTTAAAACGGCGAGTCAGCGCCCGCCAACGGCGGGTTTGCTGGAGATCCCACGTCCCTGTGGGTCGGAGCGCAAGCGTGCTTGCGCGCGAATACTTTACATTTTCGGCATGCCACCGCCGGGCAACATACCGCCCATGCCGCGCATCATCTTGGCCATTCCGCCCTTGGCAGAGAATTTCTTCATCATCTTCTGCATCTGCTTGTGCTGCTTGATCAAGCGACCGATGTCCTGCACCTGGGTGCCGGAACCCATGGCGATCCGACGTTTGCGCGAACCGCTGATCAGCTCAGGGTCACGGCGCTCGGCCGGGGTCATGGAGTTGATGATGGCTTCCATCTGCTTGAATTGCTTCTCTGCCGCGCCCTGGGCATTGCCCATCTGCGCCAGGTTCACACCGCCGATGTTCGGCAGTTTGTCCATCAGGCCGCCGAGGCCGCCCATGTTCTTCATCTGCTGCAGCTGGTCGCGGAAGTCTTCGAGGTCGAAGCCCTTGCCCTTCTTCAGCTTCTTGGCCAGTTTGTCGGCCTTGTCCTTATCGAGCGTGGCTTCGGCCTGCTCGATCAGGCTGAGCACGTCGCCCATACCGAGGATGCGCGAAGCAATACGCTCAGGATGGAACGGTTCGAGCGCGTCGCTCTTCTCGCCCATACCGATGAACTTGATCGGTTTGCCGGTGATGGCACGCACCGACAGCGCAGCACCGCCACGGGCGTCACCGTCGACCTTGGTGAGGATCACACCGGTCAGCGGCAACGCGTCGCCGAAGGCCTTGGCGGTGTTGGCCGCATCCTGGCCGGTCATGGCGTCGACCACGAACAGCGTCTCGACCGGGTTGATCGCGGCATGCAACGCCTTGATCTCGCCCATCATCTCTTCGTCGATGTGCAGGCGACCGGCGGTATCGACGATGACCACGTCGATGAACTTGAGCTTGGCCTCTTTAATAGCCGCGTTGGCGATGTCGACCGGCTTCTGGCTCAGGTCGGACGGGAAGAAGGTCACCCCTACTTCGCCAGCGAGCATTTCCAGCTGTTTAATAGCAGCCGGACGGTATACGTCGGCCGACACCACCATCACGGACTTCTTCTTGCGCTCTTTAAGGAAGCGCGCCAGCTTGCCGGCGGTGGTGGTCTTACCCGCACCTTGCAGACCGGCCATCAGCACAACGGCAGGTGGCACGGCACTGAGGTTCAGGTCTTCGTTGGCCGCGCCCATCAGGCTTTCGAGTTCGGCCTGGACGATCTTCACAAACGCCTGGCCCGGGGTCAGGCTGCGGGACACTTCGGTGCCCACCGCGCGCTCTTTGACCGAGTTGACGAAGTCCTTCACCACCGGCAAGGCCACGTCGGCTTCCAGCAACGCCATGCGCACTTCACGCAGGGTGTCTTTAATATTGTCCTCGGTCAGCTTGGCCTTGCCGGTTACATGGCGCAGCGTCTGCGAGAGACGGTCAGTCAGATTTTCAAACATGCGCGATCCTTTCAGGCCCTATTCATAGACCGAGGTAATGGCGGCCCAGGCTGTGGTAAATCGCTATTAAAAACAGCGCTCGGCGAGCCTGCGGCGTGGGCAGGTCGCGGATTATAGCGAAGACTGCCGCCATGCACACCCGCTGTCTGGCCTGAGAGTCTTTCGTGTTACGCGGGGGTATGCCAAACTCAGCGCCTTTCGGGCTTGCCTAACAGGATTTATGCTCCCTTTGTCACCCAGTTTGCTACCCAGCCTCGCCGCCGCCATCTTGTATGCCGCTGCGACTCTCTATCAGGGCACTCGTCTGGCCCAAGGCGCCAAGGCGGACAAACGCCTGCTCGTAGGCCTTGGCGTTCTCGCCCTGCTGGCCCATGCTGCCAGCCTGTTTACCCATTTGATGACACCCGTCGGCCTGGGCCTGGATTTTTTCAGCGCCGCCAGCCTGATCGCGGCCGCTGTCATCGCGCTGACCTTGCTGGCCTGCTACCGGATTCCCGTCGAGAATCTGCTGGTGCTGTTATTCCCGCTGGGAATGCTGACCGTGTTGATGGCGCAATTCGCCCCTACCGGCACGGTGCAGGTCATTGATGAAGAGCCGGGCATCCTCGCGCACATCCTGCTGTCGATCCTGGCGTACGGCATGTTCACCATCGCGGTGTTCCAGGCCCTGCTCCTGCTGCTGCAGGACCACCAGCTCAAGCACAAGCATCCCTCGGGGCTGATCAAGAACTTCCCGCCGCTGCAAACCATGGAAAGCCTGCTGTTCGGCTTCCTGTGGGCGGGTTGGACCCTGCTGTCACTGTCGCTGATCTCCGGCTGGCTGTTCGTCGAAAACCTGTTCGCCCAGCACTTGGTGCATAAGACCCTGCTGGCGTGTCTGGCCTGGGTGGTGTTCAGTGTGTTGCTGTGGGGCCGCAACCGGCTCGGCTGGCGCGGGCACAAGGCAATTCGCTGGACCCTGGCGGGCTTCTGCCTGCTGATGCTGGCCTATTTCGGCAGCAAGCTGGTCCGCGAATATATCCTGCACATCTGACGGGCAGCGATCATGGACAACTTGCCCCTGGAGCCGATGCTCGCGGTAATCGCCCTGCTGGTCTTATGGGCCGCACTGTTCACCGCCATCGAAGCCGCGCAACAACACCTGCTGGCCCTGCGCCCCGGTACACGCCAGGGTGACAAGGCAGCCGCCCGGCTAAGCTTCCCACGCCACAGCCTGATCCTGTGCAACAGCCTGTGTCGCGCCGCCGTGGTGATCCTCTGCACGCTACTGGCGATCTACGCCTGGGCGCAGAACGGGCCCTGGCTCGGCTGGATGATTTCCTGCGCAATCCTGTTGATTCTGGCCGATTACCTGCCCCGTGCCCTCGCCGTCCGCCATCCGCAAGCCGTGCTGGGCTTTGGCAACACGCTGCTGGGCGTGCCGCTGAAAATCCTCTACCCGCTGGCCTGGCTGCTCAATGGCATCAGCCTGTTGCTGCTGCGCCCATTCGCACGTAAATCCGGCGTGGTGAAAAAGAGCGACGAACCGCTGCCCGACCATGACGATGAGCCAGAGCCCGAGTCCGACGAAAGCCGCACCCCAGGCATGCCCGGCATCCACGCCCTGGACAACATCACCGTCAACGACATCCTGGTGCCACGCAGTGAAGTGGACGGCATCAACCTGGATGACTCGATCGAAGAGATCATCGAGCAATTGCGCACCTCCCAACGTACGCGCCTGCCGGTGTTCCACAGCGACATCAACCAGGTCCAGGCGGTGCTCAACACCCGGCAGATCCAGCACCTGCTGCCCGACGCCAGCCTGACCAAGGAAGCGTTGCTCGCCGCCTGCCACGAACCCTACTTCGTCCCGGAAAGCACACCCCTGCAACTGCAGTTGCTGAACTTTCACAAGCAACAACGCCGCCTGGGCATGGTGGTGGATGAATACGGCGAAGTGCTGGGTATCGTGACCCTGGAAGACATCCTCGAAGAAATCGTCGGTGAATTCGAAAGCGAGCAGAGTGCTGACAACCCGCATATCGAGCCCCAGCCGGACGGCCGCTACATCATCGATGGCGCCGCCTCGATCCGCGAGCTGAACAAAAGCCTGAACTGGCACCTGCCCAGCGACGGCCCCAAGACCCTCAACGGCCTGGTCACCGAAGCACTGGAGACCATCCCGGATTGCGCGGTCTGCCTGAAAATCGGTCGCTACCGCCTGGAAATCCTCGAGACCGAGGACAACCGCGTGAGCAAGGTGCTGATCTGGCACACCAGCCGGATGCCGGTCGCTGCCTGAATCAACTCGGTCCATGTGGGAGATGGCTTGCCTGCGATGCAAACACCTCAGTCATGAAAGCGAGGTGATCTTATCGCAGGCAAGCCAGCTCCCACATACACCCCACTCCAAACCGTAGATCCTCGCCAGCCCCCCTTGTTGTATGTTCAACCCCCTTCCTATAATCGGGGCGGCTTACCAGAGCCGCGCCTGACCGCGTGCTACCCGCACCCCGCGTGTCCAAGCACCGCTTTATCGTGTCTGACCGGCGTTCGCTCCCATCCCGAGCCTTCCCGCGCACAACCCTGATCCATGGGTGATCGACCAATAATAATCCGCGTCCAAACGCGCAATGACCATCAGGGACACTACCATGAGCACCACCTACAACGAGGCCGCGCCCGCCGCCGCCCCGACCAACTCGACCGCACGGGTCGCCACGGCGAGCATCGTCGGCACCGCCATCGAGTTCTACGACTTCTATATCTACGCCACGGCAGCTGCGCTGGTGATCGGGCCGGTGTTCTTCCCGCAGACCTCCGGTACCGCGCAGATGCTGGCGTCGTTCCTGACCTTCGGTATCGCCTTCATCGCCCGTCCGCTGGGCTCGGCACTGTTCGGCCACTTTGGCGACCGCATCGGGCGTAAATCGACCCTGGTGGCTTCGCTGTTGCTGATGGGCATCTGTACGACGCTGATTGGCTTGCTGCCCGGCTATGACAGCATCGGGGCCTGGGCGCCGATCCTGTTGTGTGTGCTGCGCTTCGGCCAGGGCCTGGGCTTGGGCGGGGAATGGGGCGGCGCGGCGCTGCTGGCGACCGAGAACGCGCCCAAGGGCAAACGCGCCTGGTTCGGCATGTTTCCGCAACTGGGCCCATCGATCGGCTTCCTGGCAGCCAACGGCTTGTTCCTGATCCTGGCCATGAGCCTGAGCGACGAACAGTTCCGCAGCTGGGGCTGGCGCATCCCGTTCATCCTCAGCGCTGCGCTGGTGATGGTTGGCCTGTACGCGCGGCTGAAGCTGCATGAGACGCCGGTGTTCGCCAACGCCGTCGCCAAGGAAGCCCCGGTCAAGGTGCCGCTGGTGGAATTATTCAGCCAGCATTGGCTGCCGGTGTTGCTGGGCGCTGCGTCGATGGTGGTGTGTTATGCACTGTTCTACATCACCACTGCGTTTTCCCTGAGTTATGGCGTCTCCACCTTGGGCTACAGCCGTGAGACCTTCCTCGGCCTGTTGTGCTTTGCAGTCTTGTTCATGGGCCTGGCGACGCCGTTGGCAGCCTTGGCCAGTGACCGTTTCGGACGCAAGCCGGTGCTCATCGTCGGCGCGCTCCTGGCAATCCTGTCGGGCTTCACCATGGAGCCGCTGCTGACTCACGGTTCGACTTGGGCGGTGGCTTTGTTCCTGGCCTTGGAGCTGTTCCTGATGGGCGTGACCTTCGCGCCGATGGGCGCCATGCTGCCGGAACTGTTCCCGACCCGTGTGCGTTATACCGGTGCTTCGGCGGCGTATAACCTGGGTGGGATCGTGGGCGCGTCGGCCGCACCGTTCTTCGCGACCAAGCTGGTGGCGATGGGTGGGCTGAGTTATGTCGGTGGGTATGTATCGGCGGCAGCGTTGCTCAGCTTGATTGCTGTGCTGTGCCTGAAAGAGACGCGGGATAACGATTTGAACAAGGTTGCCTGATAGACCGCTTTCGCGAGCAAGCCCGCGCCCACATTGTGATCAGTGCCAGACTTGGCAATGCGATCGAATGTGGAGCGGGCTTGCTCGCGAAGGGCGCGACGCGGTTACAGCTCTACAACAACCGCCTTCGAAGCACGGGTCGCCTTCGCCCGAGCCGCTTCAATCGACTCATCCCGCGCCAACGCCACACCCATCCGACGCTGCCCATTCACTTCCGGTTTGCCAAACAGACGCAACGCCGTGTCCGGCTCGCTCAGCGCAGCGCCCAGGTTGGCGAACGCCGTCTGGGTCGACTGCCCTTCCACCAGGATCACCGCCGAGGCCGACGGCCCGAACTGACGGATCAACGGGATCGGCAAGCCCAGAATGGCGCGCGCATGCAGCGCAAACTGCGACAGGTCCTGAGAAATCAAGGTCACCAAACCGGTGTCATGCGGACGCGGCGAAACTTCGCTGAACCACACCTGATCACCCTTGATGAACAATTCCACACCAAACAGGCCACGACCACCCAGGGCCTCGGTCACGGCTTTGGCAACGCGCTCGGATTCTGCCAGGGCAATCGGGCTCATGGCTTGCGGCTGCCAGGATTCCTGATAGTCGCCCTTCTCCTGACGGTGACCCACCGGCGCACAGAACGTGGTGCCGCCGATGTGGCGCACGGTCAGCAGGGTGATTTCGTAGTCGAAGTCGATAAAGCCTTCGATGATCACGCGGCCTTTACCGGCACGGCCACCTTCCTGGGCGTAATCCCAGGCTTTCTGCACGTCGTCGGGGCTGCGCAGCAGGCTCTGGCCCTTGCCCGACGAACTCATCACCGGCTTGACCACGCACGGGAAGCCCAGGTCCTGGACGGCCTTGCTGTAATCTTCGAAGGTATCGGCGAAGTGGTACGGCGAGGTCGGCAGGTCCAGCTCTTCGGCGGCAAGACGGCGGATGCCTTCGCGGTTCATGGTCAGCGAGGTCGCGCGCGCGGTCGGAATCACAGTGAAGCCTTCGGCTTCCAGTTCCACCAGGGTGGCAGTGGCGATGGCTTCGATTTCCGGAACGATGAAATGCGGCTTCTCGGCCTCGATCACCGCACGCAGGGCGGCGCCGTCGAGCATGTTGATCACGTGGCTACGGTGCGCAACCTGCATGGCCGGCGCATTGGCGTAGCGATCCACGGCAATCACTTCAACGCCCAGGCGTTGCAGTTCGATTACCACTTCCTTGCCCAGCTCACCGCAGCCACACAACAAAACGCGGGTCGCGGTTGGCGACAATGGAGTTCCGATTCGGGTCATCTCAGGTCCTCAGGGGAGCGGATCATTGGGAGAAAGGCCGGCATTTTACATGAACTGCAGGAATTGGCCTCAGTTGACGACGGCCCGCTTGCGGATACGCCAGGCCATGATCAGCCACACGACCGTGACCCCGGCGAACTTCGACACCAGCGCGGTGCCCGCCACTGCCGGCGTGAGCGCGCCGATAAGGCCGAAGAAGATAAAGGTGTCGAGGGGAATGCTCAGCGCCGAACTTATCCACAGGCGATCGTGCAGCGGGCGTTTGGTGATGCTGAACACGAGCCAGTCGATGCACTCGGATACCGCAAACGCCGTGGCGCTGGCCAGGGCGATGGCCGGGTCGGACGTGACATACGACAGCACCAACGCCGCCAGCATGGCGATGATCGCTCCGTGACCGAAGCGGGTTTGCACCATGTCGCGCAGGATGAAGACCAGGCCACCCCAGGCCGACCAGATGACGTCCAGGTGCGGGGCGGTGGAAAAGGCAAAGTTGATCAGCACGACGCTGCTGATGTAGGCGATCAGGAAGAGCATGGGGCGAGGGACCTGTGAACAAGGGCCACAGGTTACTTCACATTCAGAAATATGTCGTCTGGGAGGGCCTCATCGCAGGCAAGCCGGCTCCCACATTTTGAATGCATTCATGTGGGAGCTGGCTTGCCTGCAATAGCGGTCTATCCGCCGCCAGTTTTCCCGGAAGCCATAAACACCAACCCACTCGCCACCGCCCGCTCATGGCACAACCCCAACACGACCCGGCGCTCGGCGTTGTCCATGCGGCTCCAGCGCGTAATTTCATCCACGGTACGCTGGCAGCCGGTGCAAATATCGTCATCGTCCAACGCGCAGATACTCACGCACGGCGAGGCGACGGGGCGTTCAATCGGGTTCATTCTTCCTGCTCTACCAAATCCCGCGCATAACGCTGAGAGTTATGCACATAGTGCGCAGCGCTGGCTTCGAGCATGCGTTTCTGCGCGTCGGTCAATTCACGCACCACTTTGCCCGGCGAGCCCATCACCAGTGAACCGTCGGGGATTTCCTTGCCTTCGCCGATCAGTGAATTGGCGCCGATGATGCAGTGCTTGCCGATCTTGGCGCCGTTGAGGATCACCGCGTTGATACCGATCAGGCTGTAATCATCCACCGTGCAACCATGCAGCATCGCGTTATGACCGATGGTCACACCGGTGCCCAGGGTCAGCGGGTAGCCCATGTCGGTGTGCATCACACTGCCATCCTGCACGTTGCTGTTCTTACCGATCAGGATCAGTTCGTTATCGCCACGCAACACCGCGTTGAACCAGACGTTGGCGCCCTCCTCCAGCTTGACCTTGCCCACCAGCGTGGCATTCGGTGCCACCCAGCTCTGAGGGTGAGTCTCGACGCGGGCGTCGCCCAGGCGGTATTTCATGGTGTTTCCTCACGGCATTGCCATTCAAGCGATGGCTTAGATGTTGATGAAACTCTTGGGGGGCTGGTGCAGGCTGATCTGGGCGTCGTCATAGAGCAGATTGATCAACTCGACGATCATGATCGCCGTCAGCCCCCAGATCTTGTATTCGCCGAACCGATAACTGGGCACGTACCAACTACGTCCCTGGTAATCGATCCTGTGGGTATGTTCGCGCGGGTCCTGTCGGAAGAAGTCCAACGGCACGCTGAAAACGGCGGCGATCTCGGCATCGTTGGCCAGGTATTCGACGTAGTCGGGGATGACGCCGACATACGGCGTAACCCGAATACCGTGCAGGGAGATCAACGGGCTCAACGGGCCAATGACCTCCACAAGGCCGGGTGGAAGGCCTATCTCTTCTTCGGCTTCACGTAGCGCGGTGAAAATCAGGTCCGGGTCTTCGGGGTCGCGGCGCCCGCCGGGAAAGGCCACTTCACCGCCGTGGGTCGACAGGCCGCTGGCACGCAGGGTCAGGATCAGCTCAGGTTCGTCACTGCGGGTAATCGGCACCAGCACCGCGGCCTCGGGGAAACGCCCATCGGTTTCCAGCGTGTGGGGGGTGTGATTGGTTACCCGGCGAAGTAGCTCGTCCAGCATGAGTCATCTCGGTCTGTTGGCTACCTTGCATCATGCACCAAAGCGTGCGGGTGCCCAACCCCAAAACCCGTGCGGTGTCGCTAAACGACAACTTGCAGCGCCTTGCCTGTCACGCCAAGATAGACGCACTTTCCAGGAACCCCAGCATGAATTTCTGCAGCCAGTGCGGTAAACCGGTTACCCAACGCATCCCCG
The DNA here is from genome assembly GCF_054668895.1 of Pseudomonas sp. H3_E07. Classification (NCBI taxonomy): domain Bacteria; kingdom Pseudomonadati; phylum Pseudomonadota; class Gammaproteobacteria; order Pseudomonadales; family Pseudomonadaceae; genus Pseudomonas; species Pseudomonas sp. H3_E07. The sequence continues at coordinate 3,896,724 of NZ_CP162795.1, read as the reverse complement.
AAGGCGACGGCCGCCTGCGCTTTGTGTGTGATCACTGCTCGACCATCCACTACCAGAACCCCAATATCGTCGCCGGCACCGTGCCGATGTGGGGTGACAAAGTGCTGCTGTGCCGCCGCGCCATCGAGCCGCGCCTGGGTTACTGGACCCTGCCCGCGGGCTTCATGGAAAACGGCGAGACGGTGGAACAGGCCGCCATGCGCGAAACCCTGGAAGAAGCCTGCGCCCGCGTGCATAACCTGAGCCTCTACACCCTGATCGACGTGCCGCATATCAACCAGGTGCATATCTTTTACCGCGCCGACCTGCTCGACCCGGACTTCGCCGCCGGCCCCGAAAGCCTGGAAGTGCAACTGTTCGACGAAGCCGACATCCCTTGGTCCGAGCTGGCTTTCCGCACGGTCGGGCGTACCCTGGAATACTTTTTCGCTGACCGCAGGCTGCAGTCGTTCCCGGTGCGCAGCGAGGCCGTGCCGCCAATGGGCAAGCCTGCGCCATGACACAAGGGATACCCGTTTTGATGCGTTGGCTGCTGGTGCTGCTCTGCCTTTCATTCGCCACACTGGCGCCAGCCTCCACGGTGCAAACCCTGGGCGGTAAAACCGTCGAAAAAGTCCTGGTGCTCAAGTCCGCGCACCAGTTGCAGTTGATCAACGACGGCAAGCCGTTCAAGACCTACCGTATTTCCCTGGGTAAAAACCCCAAGGGCCACAAGTTGATCGAGGGTGACCGCCGCACGCCAGAGGGGCTCTACTGGATCGACTGGCGCAAGACCAGCGACCGCTTCAACCTGGCCATGCACATCTCCTACCCGAACATCAGCGACGCCGCCCGCGCGCGCCGCGAAGGGGTCAAGCCCGGCAGCATGATCATGATCCACGGCACGCCCGACACCGAGGATTACCCGGAGCAGTGGTTCCACACCCTGGACTGGACCGACGGCTGCATCGGCATGCGCAATGTGGATATGCGCGAAGTCTGGAACCTGGTCAAGGACGGCACCCTCATCGAGATTCGGCCGTAGTCGCGTACCGTTCGTAAAATAATCTGAAAATAATTCCTGCCCCTGGCAGCGCTTGCCGGTGAATACCAGTTCACCCCCGCGCGCTGCACACTTCTGCGCGCAATAAAGACCTCTCTAATACCACTTGATACCAGGCACCAATAGAGCGCCCTAAAACCGGCACTTGCACCGTTTTGGCAGCATTGACATGGTATTTAAGTGGTATTAATTTCCGGCCCACACCGGGCGACAACACTCCAATAACCGCATCGGAAACCTCACAGATGAATCCCATCCTGACGCTGCGTCCCGACGACAAGCAATCCACGCCGCTGTACCTGCAATTGGCGCGCAACCTCGAAGCGGCCATCCACGCCGGCCAATGGAAATCCGAGCAGGCACTGCCCTCGGAACGCGCCCTCAGCGAGCAATTGAGTATTTCGCGAGTGACCGCGCGTAAAGCGCTGGAAGTGTTGTTTGCCCAAGGCCTGATCCGCCGCAGCCAGGGTTCCGGCACCTTTATCACGCCGCGCCTGGAACAACCGCTGTCGCGCCTGTCGGGCTTCAGCGAGATGCTGCGGCTGAAGGGGTTTGTCCCCACTTCCCAGTGGCTGGAACGCGACATCACCCCACCGACCCACGAAGAGCTGATCCGCCTGGGCCTGTCGCCCACCGACAAAGTGGCGCGCCTCAAACGCTTGCGCAAAGCCGATGACACCGTCATGGCGATTGAAATGACTGCCATGCCCGCCTCCGTGCTGCCGCACCCGCAAGCCATCGGCAATTCGCTGTACGAGTACCTGGAAGGCATCGGCAAACCCGTGGTGCGCGCCCTGCAGCATATCCAGGCAATCAACGCCTCGGACGAGTTCGCCAAGCTGGTGGGCATCGCCCCCGGCACCGCCATGCTGCTGATGACCCGGGTTGGCTACACCGCCGACAACACGCCCATCGAAATCACCGACACCTACTGCCGCAACGACTACTACGACTTCGTCGCAGAACTGCGCCGCCACGACTATTCCGCTGAACTGCGAATTTAGAGAACTGCCCATGTCCGAAGACAACATCCTCACGCCCGACGGCTGGATTCGCGGCCGCCTGGTGCACGAGCACGGTAAGGTGATTGCGATTGAAGGCACACCGTGCGACCCGGCTGAAAACGACTTGCCCTACCTGCTGCCGGGCTTTATCGACCTGCACGTGCATGGCGGTGGCGGCGCAGACATCATGGAAGGCGGCGCGGCTTTCGAAACCATCACCCGCACCCACGTGCGCTTTGGCACCACGTCGTTGCTGGCCACCACCATGACCGCACCGGTGGAGGAAATCTCCCGCGTGCTCGGTCAGCTCGGCACGTTCTGCGAGCGGCGCCCTGCAGGCAGCGCCCGTGTACTCGGCGTACACCTGGAAGGGCCCTACATCAATCCCGGAAAACTCGGCGCCCAACCTAACTTCGCCCACACCGCACTGATGGCCGAAGTCGAAGCCTACCTGCGCCTGGCACCGATCCGCGTGATCACCATCGCGCCGGAGATCGCCGGCCATGACGGTCTGATCCGCGCCCTCAGCGAACGCGGCGTGCGCATGCAGATCGGCCACACCCTGGGCAGCTACGAAGAAGGCGTCGCCGCCCTCGCCGCCGGCGCCACCAGCTTTACCCATTTGTATAACGCGATGAGCCCGTTGCATCACCGCGAACCGGGCATCGTCGGCGCCGCCCTGGCTCATGCCAAATTTGCCGAACTGATCCCGGATCTGCTCCACGTTCACCCCGGTGCCATGCGTGTGGCCCTGCGCTCGATCCCGTGCCTGTACTGCGTCACCGACTCCACTGCCGCCGCCGGCATGCCCGACGGCGAATACAAGCTGGGCAGCCACACCGTGACCAAATGCCTGGGCGGCGTACGCCTGGCCGACGGCACCCTGGCCGGCAGCACCCTGACCATGGACCAGGCGCTGCGCAACCTGGTGAAAATCGGCCTGCCCATCAGCGAAGCCTCACAACGCCTGTCGCAATTTCCTGCGGACTACCTGGGCCTGGAAGAACGCGGCCGCCTGCAACCCGGCAGCTTTGCCGACTGCGTGCGCTTGGACCGCTCCCTGACACTCACCGACGTAATGGTCGAAGGAGAAACCATTGACTTCAAAAATGCTTGAAGAGGCCCTGGCCTCCTGCGACGCCGTCGCCGCTCAACTGCAACGCCTGGACCCGCTGCTGGAAGAAGTCGCCGGCCGCCTGCGCCGCCAGCCGCCGCAAGTGGCGATGACCATCGCCCGTGGCAGCTCGGACCACGCCGCGAGTTACTTCGCCTACCTGGCCATGCAGCATGTAGGCATTCCGGTGGCGTCGTTGCCGATGTCGGTGGTGACCTTGTTGCAAGCGCCGATGAAAGTCAGCGGCCAAGTCGCGTTTGGCTTCTCCCAGTCGGGCCAGAGCCCGGACCTGGTCAACAGCCTGCGCCTGCTGCGCAAGCGCGGTGCCCTGAGCATTTCGCTGGTCAACGCCGAAGACTCGCCGCTGGAAGCCGCCTGCGAATTCCATGTGCCGCTGTGCGCCGGGCCGGAACAGAGCGTGGCCGCCACCAAAAGCTTTATCGCCACCCTCAGCGCCAGCGCGCAGTTGATCGGCCACTGGAATCAGGAAACCGAGTTGCTGCAAGCGTGCCGCGCCCTGCCCGATGACCTGCGTGCCGCTGCCAAGCAGGATTGGACGGTTGCCATCGAGGCCCTGCGCGACTGCCAGCAACTGATGGTCATCGGCCGTGGCGCCGGTTTTGCCATTGCCCAGGAAGCCGCACTCAAGCTCAAGGAAACCTCGGCGATCCAGGCCGAAGCCTTCAGCAGCGCCGAAGTGCGTCACGGCCCGATGGCCCTGATTGGCGACAACTACCCCCTGCTGGTCTTCGCCCCGCGCGGCGCCGAGCAAGCCGGCCTGCTGAGCCTGGCCGCCGACATGCGTCAACGCGGCGCCCGCGTGCTGCTCGCCGCACCGGATGATATCGCCGAGCGCGACCTGACCCTGAGCCGCGCCGAACACCCGACCCTGGACCCGATCCTGGCGATTCAGAGTTTCTACATCATGGCTGCAGGCCTGGCGGTCGCTCGGGGCATGGACCCTGACCAGCCGCGCCACCTGAGCAAAGTTACCCGCACTCACTGAGTGGCGTTTTCCTGATGAGTACCGTGCCCATGTCCTACAACAATAATGAATTGACCCTCAGCGCACCGTTAAGCGGGCCAGTGCTGACCCTGGGCAACGTTCCCGACGAAGTGTTCGCCAGCGGCGCGATGGGCGATGGTATTGCTATCGACCCCTTGAACGATTGCCTGTACGCGCCCTGTGACGGCGTGATCATCCATGTCGCGCGTACCGGGCACGCCCTGACGATTCGCGCCGAGAACGGTGCCGAGGTGCTGATGCATGTGGGCATCGACACGGTGGAACTGAATGGCGAAGGCTTTGCCTTGCTGGTCAAGGACGGCGCACGGGTGAGCAAGGGCCAGGCGTTGGTGCAGTTTGACCTGGACCGCATTGCGCGTCAGTGCAAGAGCCTGGTCAGCCTGATCATCCTGACCAATGGCGAGCGCTTTGAATTGCGTGCGGTGGCCGGGCAAAAGGTCAAGGTCGGCGAGCCGTTGTTGCAGGTCGTGGCGCGTTCGGCGGCAGCGGTTCAAACCGCTGTGGATAACTCGGAAGCTGACGTCAGCGCCAGCGTACGCATCACGCATCGTGGCGGTTTGCACGCGCGTCCGGCGGCGTTGATTCGCAAGACCGCCCAGGACTTCAGCAGCCAGGCACAGCTGCATTTCGGTGATAAATCGGCGTCCTGTGACAGCCTGATCGGCCTGATGGGCCTGGGTATTGGCGAAGGGGACGAAGTACGCGTGACCTGTCGCGGCAAAGACGCCGAAGCCGCATTGCAGGCATTGGTCGCGGCGTTGTCAGCCGTCATCAAGGAAGAACACCACGTCCCTGTCGTTGCCCCCCCACGCCGAGCGCATACCGAAGCCGGCGTGCTGCAAGGTGTGTGTGCTGCGCCGGGCCTGGTCTGCGGGCCGTTGTTCCGCCTGACCGGCATCGAATTGCCGGCAGACGTCGGCAACCACTCTGCCGACGAACAGCTGCAACACCTGGACACCGCCCTGGAGCAAGTACGCAGCGAAATTCGCAGTACTCTGGCGCATGCCCGCCAGCGCAAGAACGTCGAGGAAGAGGACATCTTCGCCGCCCACCTCGCTCTGTTGGAAGACCCGAATCTGCTGGAAGCCGCGACCCGTTCAATTGAACAAGGCAGCGCAGCCACCCATGCCTGGCGCGATGCAATCCAGGCGCAATGCGCGGTGTTGCTGGCCCTGGGCAAACCGTTGTTTGCCGAACGTGCCAACGATCTGCGGGATTTGCAGCAACGCGTATTGCGCGCGCTGCTCGGTGAAGCCTGGCATTTCGAATTGCCCGCCGGATCGATTGTCAGCGCCCATGAACTGACCCCGTCTGACCTGCTGCAACTGAGTGCGCAACACGCCGTCGGCATTTGCATGGCCGAAGGCGGCGCCACATCCCACGTGGCGATTCTGGCCCGCGGTAAAGGCTTGCCCTGTGTGGTGGCGTTGGGCGCCGAAGTTCTCGACGTGCCCCAAGGCCAACGCGTGGTACTCGACGCCGTCAACGGCCGTCTGGAATTGGAGCCCACCGAAGCGCGTCACGCCGAAGTGCACCAGATTCGCGACGCGCAGAAACTGCGGCGCCAGCAGCAACAGGCCCAAGCCCAGGAGCCGGCGCGCACAACGGATGGCGTGAGTATCGAGGTCGCCGCGAATGTCGCCTCCAGCGCCGAAGCCCAGGTGGCGTTTGAAAACGGTGCCGATGGGGTCGGCCTGCTGCGCACCGAGTTTCTCTTCGTCGACCGCCGCACCGCACCGGATGAGCACGAACAACGTCACGCCTACCAAGCCGTGCTGGATGCCATGGGCGACAAGTCAGTGATCATCCGCACCATCGACGTGGGCGGCGACAAGCAACTCGACTACCTGTCGCTGCCGGTCGAGGCCAACCCGGTGCTGGGCCTGCGCGGTATCCGCATGGCCCAGGTTCGCCCGGAGCTGCTAGACCAGCAACTGCGCGCACTGCTGCAAGTGTCTCCACTGGAGCGTTGCCGCATCCTATTGCCGATGGTCAGCGAAGTGGATGAGCTGCTGCAGATCCGCCAGCGCCTGGATGAGCTGTGCGTGGAGTTGGAGCTGACCCAGCGCCCCGAACTGGGGGTGATGATCGAAGTGCCCGCCGCTGCGCTGATGGCCGAACACTTGGCCAAGCATGCGGACTTCCTGTCCATCGGCACCAATGACCTGTCCCAGTACACCTTGGCCATGGACCGTGACCACGCCGGCCTCGCCGCTCGGGTCGATGCCCTGCACCCGGCGCTGCTGCGGCTGATCGCCCAGACCTGTGCAGGCGCGGCGAAACACGGGCGTTGGGTCGGCGTATGTGGCGCCCTCGCCTCCGACCCGTTGGCTACGCCGGTACTGGTGGGACTGGGGGTCAGCGAGCTGTCGGTGAGCCCGCCGCAGATCGCAGAAATCAAGGACCGCGTCCGCCACCTGGACGCGGCGCAATGCCGGCAACTGAGCCAAGGCCTGCTCGACCTGAGCAATGCCAAGGCCGTTCGCCAAGCCTGTCAACACCACTGGCCGCTGAGCTGACAACAACAAGAAAAAAGGAGTCTCGCCATGTACCAACATTTCATCGAAGGCCTGCAACGCCTGGGCCGTGCACTGATGCTGCCGATCGCGATCCTGCCGATCGCCGGCCTCCTGCTGCGCCTGGGCGACACCGATCTTTTGAACATCGCGGTGATGCACGACGCGGGGCAGGCGATCTTCGCCAACCTGGCGCTGATCTTCGCCATCGGCATCGCGGTGGGTTTTGCCCGTGACAACAACGGCACGGCCGGTTTGGCCGGTGCGATTGGTTACCTGGTGATGGTCTCCACGCTCAAGGTCATGGACACGTCCATCAACATGGGGATGCTCGCCGGTATCGCCAGCGGCCTGATGGCGGGTGGGCTGTACAACCGCTTCAAGGACATCAAGCTGCCGGAGTATCTGGCGTTCTTTGGCGGGCGACGGTTTGTGCCGATTGTCACCGGCTTTTCGGCAGTTGGGCTGGGCGTGATCTTTGGTTTGATCTGGCCGCCGATCCAGCACGGCATCAATAGCTTTGGCGTGTTGCTGATGGAAAGCGGCAGCCTGGGCGCCTTTGTGTTTGGCGTGTTCAACCGCCTGCTGATCGTTACCGGGCTGCACCATATCCTCAACAATATGGCCTGGTTTGTATTCGGCAGCTTCACAGACCCAGTGACCGGCGCGGTAGTGACCGGCGACCTGACCCGCTACTTCGCCGGCGACCCCAAAGGCGGCCAATTCATGACCGGCATGTTCCCGGTGATGCTGTTCGGCCTGCCCGCCGCGTGCCTGGCGATGTACCGCAACGCCTTGCCCGAGCGCCGTAAAGTGATGGGCGGGATTTTCCTGTCCATGGCGTTGACCTCGTTCTTGACCGGGGTGACCGAGCCGATTGAATTTGCGTTCATGTTCCTCGCACCGTTCCTGTACCTGATCCACGCGGTGCTGACGGGCCTGTCGATGGCAGTCACCAATATGTTGAATATCCACCTCGGGTTTACCTTCTCCGGTGGGTTTATCGACATGGTGCTGGGTTGGGGCAAGTCCACCAATGGCTGGCTGGTATTCCCGGTCGGCCTGGCCTATGCGCTGATCTACTACAGCGTGTTCAACTACTGCATCCGTCGTTTCAACCTGAAGACACCGGGCCGGGAAGATACCCAGGTGGTGCAGGCTGAAGCGATGAGTGATAACCAGCGGGCCACGGCTTACATTCAGGCGCTGGGTGGTGCGCAGAATCTGCTGAGCGTCGGCGCCTGCACCACGCGCCTACGGTTGGACATGGTTGATCGTAACAAAGCGGTGGATGCGGAGCTGAAAGCGCTGGGTGCCATGGCAGTCGTTCGACCAGGTAACGGCGGCAGCTTGCAGGTGGTGGTCGGGCCGATGGCGGACAGTATTGCTGATGAGATTCGCTTGGCGATGCCAGGGTTTGTTGCAGCAGCGCCTGTAGTGGTTGCGCCTGTGGAAAAGCCAGTTGCAGTGAATGTTCAGGAGGCCGAGAAATGGCTGAATGCGCTGGGTGGCCGAGAGAATGTGCGCCAGCTGGAAGCGGTGGCGATGACCCGGTTGCGGGTGGAGTTGGGAGATGATTCGGGGTTGTCTGAAGCTGATCTCACCGCACTGGGTTGCCAAGGTGTGAGCCAGCTGGAAAGCGGTGTTTGGCACTTGTTGGTTGGTGACAAGGCCTCTGGCTTGGGTGAGGCGTTGGAGCGGTTGGTCAGTGGCCGTGAGGTCGGCGCCAGGGTTTAGAGAGGTAGTGACTGTTCTGGCCTCATCGGGAGCAAGTCGAATCGTCGCACCACCCCTCCCACATTTTGAATTGTGAATACCTTCAAATGTGGGAGGGGGCTTGCTCCCGATTGGCCCTCACAGGCGCCTGATCACTTCTGCTCAGGCACCTCAACTAAATCCAGCACCCGATCCACCATCAACTGGATGCCCTCAACCATCCGATGAATCCCCAGCACGGCATCACGCTGGGGGCCATCGACATCAAAAGCCAGATTACCCGCCAGTGCCTGTACGGATGCCAGGTCTTGGGAAGCATTGGCGAGCAGGGTTTCGCTGTTCAGGTTGGTTAGGACGGTGAAGATTTGGTCGGTGGGCTGGGAATCAGATGGGGGATTGGGGCTGTCTTTGATCATGGTAAAACTCCTGAAAAATAGGAGCTGCCAGCATCACTTGCAGATGATGGGTGGCAGCTGTGCGGGGGCCTGCAAGACCGAGTCAGAAGCACCTCAGCAGACCCAAAGGTCTCCCGCGCACAGCCACCAGAAAACGATGACCATGAAAAGCGCCACGATTATAGCGGCGCTTCCGAGCTTCTAACACTATTTCGGCGGGCTTGCAGTCCCGGTCACTGAATTGGCAGCGACTCGAGAAGGTTAATTGTGCGAGTTCCGACAGACAACCTGAAAGGCTTGTCGGAAATCTCCGAGAGCTGTAGACATCGCTGACAGCAAAAACCCGGCTAAGCCGGACTCCCCCGATAGCTGTCGATACCTAGGCAGCCGCCGCCCGCTGTTCGGCTGCGTAGTAGCGGGTCTGAAACGGCATTAAGGTCTGAACCTTCAAACCCAGTCCCTCACTCAACCCCCAGGACATTGCCAGTTCGTCACGCCGACTACGCAACGCAACAGAACCTTGTGGTTTCACCTACTGCTTGGACGCTGAAAACAGTTCAAGCGCCTTCAACGCTTCCTTTACCCGACTATCTGTCGCACACGAAAAGCACGTGAATCGCTCAAGCAAATAGCCTGCTCGACGCACTTCCAATTCACTGGAGTACCCTTTCAGAAATATTTTCACTGCACCCACAAGATTCTCGTCGGAGTACCACACCGCTTTCGCCGCACTGATCAGGGCAATGTCGTCCGCATGGTCCAGGGGCTTTTTGACCAAAACCCTCAAGGCGGAGTGAAGGCAGGGAGAGCTATTGAGAAACTTCGCCATTGCCTTTCTCGACTTTAAGATGAGGCAACGAGACTATTGAACTGATTTCCTAACCGCAATCCCGCCATTTAGTCGGAAGACTCGGGAACGATCGCAATCGGACGACCGTGGGTAGGCCAGATTTGATTGATGGACTAGAATGCCAACCAGAACCAGTAGCCCATCGTCCAGACAGGGAAGGCGCTCCAATGGCTACGGCCCAACAAATCATTGCTCTGCTAAGCAGCCATAATCAAGGTGACGAGGAGCAATTCCTATCTATCGCTCTACAGGTTGCTGCTGCAGAGGCGCGCCGTGGACGAAAAGACGTCGCGGACGAGTTGAAAACACTTGTTGATACGGCTCGAAAGCGCAGCCCCGCTAAGGCTGCTCAGTCATTGCAAAACCAGAAGGTAGCGATTCCTATCTCCAAACCGAGGGGAGATCTGGAAAACTTACTGTCAGTAGCTTATCCCAAAGCACAAATTCAGGATTTGATTCTGGATGATCCGAAACGAGCACGCCTCGACCGGCTTATACACCAGCAGCGTCAACGGGACAAACTTCGAAGTCACGGCTTAGTCCCTAGTTCAAAACTACTGCTAGTTGGGCCTCCGGGCTCAGGTAAAACGCTTACTGCATCCGTTTTAGCGGGAGAGTTACGTTTACCATTGTTCACTATCAGATTAGAGTCGGTAATCACCCGATTCATGGGTGAAACCGCGTCAAAGCTTCGGTTGATCTTCGATCATATTGCAACAGTGCGTGCCGTTTACTTATTTGACGAATTTGATGCAATCGGCGGTCGTCGAAATGCTGATAACGATGTTGGAGAGATGCGCAGAGTACTAAACTCTTTTCTACAGTTTCTAGAAGAGTCAAATAGCACTGATAGTTTAGTATTAGCCACAACCAATCACCCAGAGCTACTCGACAAAGCTCTATTTCGTAGATTTGATGACATTATCGAGTATGCGCTACCCAATTCAGATGGTGTTAAAGCAGTTCTCGAAATGCGTATGCACGCTTTTCTACCAAAAAGAATATCATGGACAAAAATCGCATCCGCTGCAGCGGGGCTCAGTCAGGCTGAGTTAAGCCAAGCGGCAGCAGAAGTCATTAAAGATTTGGTTCTTCATGACGCTAAAAATGCGTCTACCGAACAAATATCGAACGCACTACAACAACGCCACACACTTAAGAATACTTTGTCAGGCTTGAGCTCTAGCTAGCAGAAGTAAGCGAGCAGAGCCATGGATTTATGGAAAATTCCAAATGGCGTCGTACGAGCTTCCGCATTTCCGATTTGAAAAATTCCAAAGTGGTCGTCCTTATCAGCGCCCACAGAAAGATATGAGTGGCCTATCTTCAGAGCGCGGGGAGGGTCATGGGAGCCGTCTCAGGGAAAAATTCGAATTAGCAATAACTGCGTTTTCTGGGCAGAACGGGTATTTCAGTTCCGAGATTTGTGAGGGCTCGCCTGGATTGTACCTTGAAGTTTTCTTTGAGTCGGGTAGCGTACCTTCAGACCTTAATTGGAAAACTCAAAACATTAGACTTTCCGCGCTAAGAGTTTCCGAAGATGGCGGCGCCATAGGTGCCTTATACGTCCCAATAGATGCAGTTGATTTCCTAGGTGAAAAACTAAGAGAATATGCAGAGGAAAAGACACCTAAAGGAAACGCAAAAAACGATAGCAAATTCTCATCAGTAAACGAATTTACCCTTGGAAATCTTGAAACTTTATGGACAGACTCGCGCCCCTTTCCAGCCGGGCTTTCTAAACAATTGTGGTGGGAGTGCTGGTGCATCCCTACAAGAGTCGACCAGTTGCGTCGCATCTGCCAAATTCTCAAATTACGCGTAAGTGAAAACCATCTCAGCTTTCCAGACACAGAAGTACTACTTATTTACGCAAACACATTAGAGATGTCACTTCTTACAAATAACTCTGATGGAGTTGAGGAGCTTAGAAGAGCTACTGACAACCCATATTTTTTTACTCGATTACCTCCCAAAGATAAATTTCATTGGACCTCCGATCTCTCAGAACGCATTAAACCTCCAGCAGCTAACAGTCCTTCTGTCTGCATTCTCGATAACGGAGTAAATCACGCACATCCTCTTTTACAACCAGCGATCTCACTTGAAGATTGTCAGTCTGTTAATCTTGACTGGGGCAGCGATGATCACCATGGTCATGGAACCAACATGGCAGGAGCGGTGCTATTTGGGGATCTGACTTACTCGCTTGCGGACCAGAGAAGCATTGACCTAAACGCAAAGATCGAGTCTGTTAAGTTTCTACCTCCACGAGGGTGGGAGCGAAATAGTCCCTCAAGCTACGGAGTGATTACCCAGTCCGCAGTAAGCCTTGCTGAAACCAGAGCACCGACACGGAATCGCGTTTACTGTATGGCAGTATCCAACGAGCATGTTTCAGGTATAAGGCCTACTACATGGAGCTCTTCAATCGACCAAATTTGCTCCGGTTCTATGGTTGGCGATTTTGATGATGATGGAGAATTGGGACCTAGGCGTCTGTTCATTCTCTCGGCAGGAAACATTCCTGACTCTTCAAATCCTGAGGATGTATCAGACCTATACGAATTTCCAATTGAAGATCCCGCGCAAGCTTGGAATGCTTTGGCTGTAGGCGGATTCACAGACAAGGTAGATTTGCAAAGCCAACCCGGATATGAAGATTGGCACCCAGTAGCTAACGTTGGCGACCACAGCCCATATAGCCGTGCCTCAATTGACTGGGAGCACTCCAAAACGCCAATCAAACCGGAAGTAGTTTTTGAAGCGGGAAACAAAGCTATAAGTCCAGATGGACGACAAATAATTTCAGGCATACCTTCCTTATCTATCCTTACTACAGGAAAGGATTTTACTAATAATCCTGTAGAAGAGTTTTGGGCGACTAGCTCAGCTACTGCCCAAGCAGCGGGTCTGGCTGCTGCCATAATGGCCCATCATCCAAAACTCTGGCCGGAGACTATACGAGCGCTAATTATTCACAGCGCTCAATGGACTCCTGTAATGCTTAGCCGACTGAAGGGAAAGAGCAAAAAGGATCGAGTGTTACTCGCCAGGCACTTTGGATACGGCGTTCCACAATTGCAACGCGCCCTTGCCTCTGCGCAAAATGATCTAGCACTAATTTCCGAAACATATATACAACCTTTTATCAGGGATTGTGATGATAATGGTCGAGAAAAGGGTGAGCCACACTTTAACGAAGTCCATTATTACGATCTTCCCTGGCCAAGGGCTGAACTGGAGCGTTTAGAGAATAATGAGGTTCAGCTTAAAATTACATTATCTTACTTTGTAGAGCCGAGCCCAGGAGAGATGGCGCAAGTTGTTCCTGCCAGATATCAATCGTTCGGGCTACGATTCGACTTAAAAAGAAAATCTGAAACCGAGGCAGCCTTCAGGCACCGCATAAATAAGCTGGAGCGCCTAGAGAAAAATCCTCCGCCTGCCGAATCAGACAATAATTGGACCTTTGGTTCAAAACATGTCGCTGCTGGATCGATACATAGCGACGTTTGGACTGGCCCGGCTATTGATTTAGCCGCACGAGACAAAATTGCTATATTTCCCGTAGCTGGCTGGTGGCGTTATAGACCTCATTTAGGGAGGTGTAACAGTCGTAGTCGCTATAGCCTTGTAGTTTCGATTTCATCAACTGAAGAAGACGTACAACTATATACAGAGATTGCCAATCTAATATCCCTCTCCGTCGAACCAGAGGTATCTATTAGTACGGACCAGTAAAAAATCTCACAAAATGAGGCATCTAGAAGCAACAAAAAACCCGCCGGCCAAACTGGCCCAGCGGGTTTCTTGTTTATGCAGCGAGCGAATTAAAAATCCGCCAACTGCCACACCTCATACGCCGGTGTCTCATACGGATGGCTAAGCTTGAGTGCAGCCACGACAGCCACGATCAACTCATCCGCCACCACCAGCTCAACCTTCCACTCTTCAACCCCTTCAACCTGGCCCACCTGCCCGATAAACGGCTGACTGCCGTCCAACGCGCGAAATTGGCCCTGACCCAGCACTTGCCAGGCGCAGCTGTCATAGTTGCCGATGCGCCCGCCGCCAGCGGCGAAGACGGCGGTTTTCACCGTCTCCACATGGCTGTCGGGCACGAAGAAGCTGAGCTTGTACACGGCCTTAGTTCACCCAGACGCGGGCGTTGCGGAACATGCGCATCCAGGCGCCGTCTTCGTTCCACTCTTCCGGACGCCACGAGTTCTGCACAGCGCGGAATACACGCTCCGGGTGCGGCATCATGATGGTCACGCGACCGTCGCGGCTGGTAAGGCCGGTGATCCCGCGCGGCGAGCCGTTCGGGTTGGCCGGGTAGGTCTCAGTGACCTTGCCGTGGTTGTCGACGAAGCGCAGGGCCACGGTGCCGGACAAGTCAGCTTCGAGCAGTGCTTCTTCGCTGGCGAACTCGGCATGGCCTTCGCCGTGGGCGATGGCGATTGGCATGCGCGAACCGGCCATGCCTTGCAGGAAGATCGAGTTGGACTCCTGCACCTGCACCATGGCGACACGGGCTTCGAACTGCTCGGACCGGTTGCGCACAAAGTGCGGCCAGAACTCGCTGCCCGGGATCAGTTCGCTGAGGTTGGACATCATCTGGCAACCGTTGCACACACCCAGGGTGAAGCTGTCGTTGCGCTCGAAGAAGCCCTGGAACGCGTCGCGGGCACGGCTGTTGAACAGGGCCGACTTGGCCCAGCCTTCGCCGGCACCCAGCACGTCGCCGTAGGAGAAACCACCGCAGGCCACCAGGCCTTTGAACGCATTGAGGTCAACGCGACCGGCGAGGATGTCGCTCATGTGCACGTCGATCGCATTGAAGCCGGCACGGTCGAACGCGGCCGCCATTTCCACCTGGCCGTTGACGCCCTGCTCACGCAGTACGGCAACCTGTGGACGAATGCCTTTCTTGATGTAAGGCGCGGCGATGTCCTGATTGACGTCGAAGCTGAGCTTGGTGCTCAGGCCCGGGTTGTCTTCTTCCAGGATCACGTCGAATTCCTGCTCGGCGCAGTCGGCGTTATCACGCAGGCGTTGGATCTGGTAGCTGGTCTCGGCCCACTGGCGTTGCAGCAAGCGGCGCTGGCCGGCAAACACGGTGTCGCCATTGAACGAGATGTTGATCTCGCCGTTGTTGATCGGCTGGCCGATCACCGCCACGCAGTCGTCCAGGCCAGCGGCGCTGAATTGGGCGAGTACGTCCGGGGTAGCGTCCTGGCGAACCTGGATCACGGCGCCCAACTCTTCGTTGAACAGGATACCGTTGATTTCGGAGGCATCCTCGGCAACGCTGTCGAGCACGATGTTCAGGCCGCAGTGACCGGCGAAGGCCATCTCGACAACGCTGGTCAGCAAGCCGCCATCGGAACGGTCGTGGTAAGCCAACAGGTGACCGTCGGCATTCAGGCCCTGGATCACGGCGAAGAAGGCTTTCAGGTCTTCGGCGTCATCGACGTCCGGTGCCTGCTTGCCGAGCTTGCCATGGGTCTGTGCCAGGATCGACGCGCCCATGCGGTTCTGGCCACGGCCCAGGTCGATCAGGATCAGATCGGTGGTGCCCTTGTCCATGCGCAATTGCGGGGTCAGGGTCTGACGGATGTCGGTGACCGGTGCGAAACCGGTGACGATCAGCGACAGCGGCGAAGTGACCGTCTTGTCGACGCCGTCTTCGTTCCAACGGGTGGCCATGGACATGGAGTCCTTGCCCACCGGAATGGTGATACCCAGCTCAGGGCACAGCTCCATGCCGACAGCCTTGACGGTGTCGTAGAGGCGCGCGTCTTCACCCGGGTGACCGGCAGCGGACATCCAGTTGGCCGACAGTTTGATGTCGGACAATTTACCGATGCGCGAAGCCGCGATGTTGGTGAGGGTTTCACCAATGGCCATGCGGCCCGACGCCGGAGCGTCGAGCAGGGCCAGCGGCGTACGCTCGCCCATGGCCATGGCTTCACCGGTGTAAACGTCGAAGCTGGTGGCGGTGACGGCAACGTCTGCCACCGGAACCTGCCAAGGGCCAACCATTTGGTCACGGGCCACCAGGCCGGTGATGGTGCGGTCGCCGATGGTGATCAGGAAGCTTTTGCTCGCCACAGCCGGGTGGTGCAGCACGCGTTCGATGCTGTCGGCCAGTTCCAGTTGGCTTGGGTCGAAATCATCGCCCAGCTCGGCTTCACGAACCGCGGAGCGGTGCATGCGCGGGGCTTTGCCCAGCAGCACTTCGAGCGGCATGTCCACTGGGCTGTTGCCGAAGTGGCTATCCGTCACAGTCAGCTGCGGCTCGGCAGTGGCTTCGCCAACCACGGCGAACGGGCAGCGCTCGCGCTCGCAGATGGCCTGGAAGCGCGCGAAGTCTTCTGCACCAACCGCCAGAACGTAACGCTCCTGGGATTCGTTGCTCCAGATTTCGTGCGGGGCCATGCCCGGCTCGTCGTTTGGAATGTTGCGCAGTTCGAAACGGCCACCCCGGTCGCCATCGTTGACCAGTTCCGGGAAGGCGTTGGACAAACCACCGGCACCGACGTCGTGGATGAAGCTGATCGGGTTCTTGTCACCCAACTGCCAGCAACGGTCGATGACTTCCTGGCAGCGGCGTTCCATTTCTGGGTTTTCGCGCTGTACGGAAGCGAAGTCCAGGTCCGCCGAGCTGGTACCCGTGGCCATGGAGGAAGCCGCGCCGCCGCCCAGGCCGATCAGCATCGCCGGGCCGCCGAGGACGATCAGCTTGGAGCCGACCAGGATCTCGCCTTTCTTGACGTGTTCTTCACGGATGTTGCCCATGCCGCCAGCCAACATGATTGGCTTGTGGTAACCGCGCACTTCATCGCCACGTGGGGTGGTGATCGATTGTTCGAAGGTACGGAAATAACCCGTCAGGGCAGGACGGCCGAATTCGTTGTTGAACGCAGCACCGCCCAGCGGGCCTTCGATCATGATGTCCAGCGCGGTGACGATGCGCTCGGGCTTGCCGTACGGCACTTCCCATGGCTGTTCGAAGCCTGGGATCTGCAGGTTGGACACGGTGAAACCGGTCAGGCCAGCTTTCGGCTTGGCGCCACGGCCGGTGGCACCTTCGTCGCGGATCTCGCCGCCGGAACCGGTGGCTGCACCCGGGAACGGAGCAATTGCGGTCGGGTGGTTGTGGGTTTCAACCTTCATGAGGATATGCACCGGCTCCTGCACCGCGCCGTATTGGCGGGTCTCAGGGTCCGGGAAGAAACGGCCGGCGACGGAGCCGACGATCACCGAAGCGTTGTCCTTATAAGCCGACAGAACGCCTTCGCTGTGCATCACGTAGGTGTTCTTGATCATGCCGAACAGGCTTTTTTCCTGGCTTTCGCCGTCGATGTCCCAACTGGCGTTGAAGATCTTGTGACGGCAGTGCTCGGAGTTGGCCTGGGCGAACATCATCAGTTCGATGTCGTGTGGGTTGCGCTTCAAGCCGTTGAAGGCGTTGACCAGGTAGTCGATCTCGTCTTCGGCCAGGGCCAGGCCCAGCTCGGTGTTGGCCTTCTCGAGGGCGGCGCGGCCACCGCCAAGCACGTCAATCGCGGTCAGCGGCTTGGGCTCGGCGTGGCTGAACAGACCGCCAGCCTGTTCCAGCTGGCTGACGATGATCTGGGTCATGCGGTCGTGCAGGCTGCTGGCGATCAGCTCGGCTTCGGCATCGCTGAATTGGCCGGCGACGTAGAAAGCGATACCCCGCTCCAGGCGCTGGATTTTCTCCAGGCCGCAGTTGCGGGCGATGTCGCTGGCCTTGCTCGACCAGGGCGAGATGGTGCCGAACCGCGGCAGAACCAGGAACAAGCGGCCGTTAGGCTCTTGAACCGGAACGCTTGGGCCGTACTTCAGAAGGCGTGCCAGCACTTGCTGTTCGTCGGCGGTCAATACGCCGGTAACGTCGGCGAAGTGAGCAAATTCAGCGTACAGGCCTGTAACAGCTGGAACCTTTTGGCTCAGTTGCTCAAGGAGTTTGCTGTGGCGAAAGGCAGAAAGGGCAGGAGCGCCGCGCAGGATCAACATCTTCGGGACAGCCTCGGGAAGGGGGTGTGCTTTGAGGCCGTGCATTCTAGCGTAAACCGCCGCCAACGGCACCCGAAACGCTACCGGTGGCTGCTGCCGGACGTCAGTTGGCTGGATTACACCCCTTTCGAGGGGCCAGGCCGGGCATTCGGCGCAGTTATTTTAACCGTCACAATCCCTCGCCAAGCCCCGTTTCTGCGGGCTGCAGCACAGTTTTGCCGGCGCTAGCAGACAAGACCCGCGCTGTCGAGATATGGCGCCGTGGGCCGTTTGCGTATACTGCGCAGATGTTCTCCCCAACTGCTTTGCGCCCGCGATGCGCCAAATGGCTCATCGCCACCGGACTCTTCCTGATGCTCAGCGCCTGTGTTGATAAACCCAGCACGCTCGAGCGAATCAAGGAGGATGGCGTATTGCGGGTGGTCACCCGGAACAGTCCGGCGACCTATTTCCAGGACCGCAACGGTGAAACCGGTTTCGAATACGAACTGGTCAAGCGCTTCGCCGATGACCTGGGCGTGAAACTGGAGATCGAGACCGCCGACAACCTCGACGACCTGTTCGGCCAACTGGGCAAACCCAATGGCCCGGTTCTCGCGGCGGCCGGCCTGGTCAGCAGCGAACAGCGCCAGACCCAGGTACGTTTCTCCCATCCTTACCTGGAAGTTACCCCGCAGATCATCTACCGCAACGGCCAGTCGCGCCCGACCAACGCGGCAGACCTGGTGGGCAAGAAGATCATGGTGCTCAAGGGCAGCACCCACGCCGAACAACTGGCAGAGCTTAAAAAACAGAACCCTGCGATTGAATACGAAGAATCCGACGCCGTTGAAGTCGTCGACCTGTTGCGCATGGTGGACGAAGGGCAAATCGACCTGACCCTGGTGGACTCCAACGAAGTGGCGATGAACCAGGTGTACTTCCCCAACGTGCGCGTGGCGTTCGACCTGGGCAACGCCAGCAACCAGAGCTGGGCCGTGGCCGCGGGGGAAGACAACAGCCTGCTCAACGAAATCAACAGCTACCTGGATAAAGTCGAAAAGAACGGCACGTTGCAGCGTCTGAAAGACCGCTACTACGGGCACGTCGATGTTCTCGGCTATGTGGGTGCCTACACCTTCGCCCAGCATCTGCAGCAGCGCTTGCCCAAATACGAGAAACACTTCCGCGCCTATGCCAAGGCAGAAAAGGTCGATTGGCGCCTGCTGGCCGCCATCGGTTATCAGGAATCGCTGTGGCAGCCGGCCGTCACCTCCAAGACCGGCGTACGCGGTTTGATGATGCTGACCCAGAACACCGCCCAGGCGATGGGCGTGTCCAACCGCCTGGACCCCAAGCAAAGCATTATGGGCGGCGCCAAGTACCTGGCCAAGATCAAGGACGAGCTGGACGACAGCATTGCCGAACCGGATCGCACCTGGTTCGCCCTTGCCGCCTACAACGTCGGCACCGGCCACCTGGAAGATGCCCGCACGCTGGCCAAGCGCGAAGGCTTGAACCCGAACAAGTGGCTGGACGTGAAGAAGATGCTGCCGCGCCTGTCGCAGAAGCAGTGGTACAGCAAGACCCGCTACGGTTATGCGCGCGGCGGTGAGCCGGTGCATTTTGTGGCGAACATCCGGCGGTATTACGACATTCTTACCTGGGTGACGCAGCCACAGTTAGAGGGTAACCAGGTGGTTGAGGGCAACCTGCACGTGCCGGGTGTGGATAAGACCAAGCCGCCGGAAGATAACCCGCAGTTGTAAGACGCACTCCCAAACACCCTAAGACTAATGTGGGAGCGGGCTTGCTCGCGAAAGCGGTGAGTCAGTCGCTACACAGGCTGACTGATACACCGCATTCGCGAGCAAGCCCGCTCCCACATTTGGATCTCCACTAGGCTTAGAGGCCGGTGATCAGATGCACCACCCCATCTGCCAACACCATACCCCCCGGAACACCCGCAGCCTTTAACGCCGCAGCATCCATCTTCGCCACATCCTGCAACTGCACCCTCACCCGCGTCAGCGCCACGCGCTGCTGCGACTTGAGGTTATCCGCCCCACCCAACGCGTTCAGCACCTCGGCCGACAACAGACTTTGCTTCGGCGCAGTGACGGTCTCGGCAATCAAATCCGGCGTCAGGGCTTTCCAGAATGCCCTCTGTAATTTCTCGAACATGTTCAGTGCTCCACGACAGGTGAGGATTCAACAGTAGCCGCGTGATATTGGCGCAGGGCCTCACGCACTTCGGCGGCTTCTTCCAAGCCCAACACCTGGCGGGCGATGATCTGGCAGTCAGCCAGATCCAGCTCGCGCACAGTGGCCTTGATGGTGGGGATCAACGGCACGCTGACTGACAACTCGTCGACGCCCAGCCCGATCAACACCGGCACGGCCAGCGCTTCGGAGGCCAATGCGCCGCATACGCCTACCCACTTGCCGTGGGCATGGGCGGCCTTGACCGTGGTGGCGATCAGGCGCAACACCGCCGGGTGGAAGCTGTCGGCCTGGTTGGCCAGGCGCGGGTGGTCGCGGTCCATGGCCAGGGTGTATTGGGTCAGGTCGTTGGTGCCGATGGAGAAGAAATCCACATGGGGCGCGAACACGTCCGCCATCAGCGCCGCCGAGGGCACTTCAATCATGATGCCCAGCTTCGGCAACTCAGTGAGCCCCAGTGCCAGCGCTTCCTCCTCCAGGATCTTGCGTGCCAGGTGCAGCTCCGACAGCAGGCTGACCATCGGCAACATGATGTGCAGCCGCGCAAAACCGGCACTGGCGAGGATCGCGCGGAATTGTTCGCGCAGCAGTTGCGGACGCTCCAGGCATAAACGGATACCGCGCAGGCCGAGAAAGGGGTTGGTCTCGGCGTCCATCGGCACATAGGCCAAAGGTTTGTCGCCACCGACGTCGAGGGTGCGCACCACCAGGTTGCGCTCGGTGCCCAGGGCACGGGCGATCGCGGTGTAGGTGCCGGCTTGCTCCTCGGGGCTTGGCGCGCGGTTGCGGTCCAGGTAGAGAAACTCCGAACGCAACAGGCCAACGCCTTCGCCGCCGAGGGTCAGGGCGTGCTCGACTTCCTGCAACGAGGCCACGTTGGCGGTCACTTCGACGTGATGGCCGTCGCGGGTGGTGGCCGGTAGAGATGCCTGCGCCACGTCGCGCTGATGGCGCAGCACCTGGTGTTTGCGGGCGGCCTCCAACTGTTCGATCTCGGCCAGGTTCGGCTCCAGGTGCAACTCGCCTTTGTCGGCGTCGAGCAGCACCTGCTTGCCATTGGCCAACGCCAACACCTGGGCCGGAACACCGCAAATAGCCGGCAGGCCCAGGGCGCGGGCGAGGATCGCGACGTGGCTGGTCGCACCACCCGCGACAGTGACAAAACCCAGCACCTTGCGTGTATCCAGGCTGGCCGTCTGCGAAGGCGTCAGTTGCTCGGCGATCAGGATCGCGCGCTCCGGCAAATCCCAGGCACTGTCCTGAATACCCAGGATCAGTTTAAGCACGCGCTGGCCGACGTCCGCCAGGTCTGCCGCACGCTCGGCGATCAGTGCATTGCCCACCCCCTGGAAGAGCGTGACGGTGGCGAGCGTTGCACTGTTCCAGGCAAAGGCGGCACTCTTGCCTTCCCCCAGCAGGCGGTGGGCGTGTTCCAGTAAGGTCGGGTCTTCGAGCAGCTCCTGATGTGCGCGAAAAATCTCTGCCTGGGCGCTGCCGGCAGCCTTGTCCTGCAACACCTGCAACGCTTTATTGGCGGCGAGCAGGCCACGCGTCAAAGCAGCACGTTCCGTTGCTCCGCCGGTGCCTTGCTCCGTGATGACCAGCTCCGGATCAGTCACTTGAACGACTTGCCCAAACGCCGAGCCCGGCGATGCACACACGCCCCGCAGCAAGGTCGCCGACGACTGCGTTGCGACCGGCTCGGCAACGTTCACCACCGCCTCGCCACACCCTTCAGCCAACAAGGCCACCAACGCCTTGATCGCCGCCTCGGCGTCCTCCCCCGCCGCGCTCACTTGCAAGGTATCGCCCTGCACGGTTTGCAACGCCATGATCGCCACCAGCGATTTAGCGTTGGCGCTCTGGGTTTGCTTGTGCAGGTAAATGCTTGCGTTGAACCCCTTCGCCGCCTGGGCGAACACCGCTGCCGGGCGCGCGTGCAGACCGTTGGCGTTGGGCAAGGTCAGCGGCTTGGAGAACAGCGCATCGCCCTCCTCCTCGTCCACTGCTTCGACGGCTCCACTTGGGGATAACTGCAACAGCGGCTGGCCCGTTTCCACCAGGCCGTCTGCCAACAGGCTGAATGGCTCGCCGCTGACCACCAGCATCAACGTCAGCAAACTGCGTGCATTGAGCGCCACGTAGTCGGCATCGAATTCGATCAGCGGCTGCCCGGCCTCCACCCGCTGGCCTTCCTGCACCAGCCGGGTGAAGCCTTGGCCCGCGAGGTTCACGGTGTCCAGGCCGATATGCATCAACACCTGGACGCCGTTGTCGTCAGTGACACTGACCGCATGCCCACTGTCCTGGATATTGCTGATCACCCCGGCCAGCGGCGCGCAAAGCGTCTGTGACGTAGGGTCGATGCACAGGCCATCGCCGATCAGGCGGCTGGAAAAAACCGGATCAGGCACTTTGTCCAGCGCCAGCAGTACACCCGATAAGGGCGCCAGCAATTCCAGGGGTTGAGTTGTGGTCATGACTTCACCTGCTGTTTTGTTCTGTAAAAATCATTGGGTGGATGTGAGTCCTGGGATGACGAAGATCAAATGTGGGAGCGGGCTTGCTCGCGAAAGCGGTGGGTCATCCAATACATGTGTCGCCTGATACACCGCATTCGCGAGCAAGCCCGCTCCCACATTTAGTCCGCGTACATTTACAGATTTACTTCCACCAGTATTCGACTTGCACGCCAACATTCGCCCCATGCCGCGCCGTGCCATAGGAACCGGTGTCGGACAACGCCGAGCCCGCCGCCAATTCATTCGCCGCGCGCTTGGCCGCTTTGTTCCAGGTGGCATAGGTGTAGTACAAACGCACTTCCGGCCTGGCCCAGAACTCCGGGCCTTTGGGCGACCAGGTCGGGGCGAAGGTAAATTTGCTCAGTTTGCGCGTGCCACCGGTGGCGTCGACTTGGTCATGCCCAAGTTCGGTGACCAGTTTGAACTGCTCGCTGATCGCGTAAGCCGGGCGCACACCGAGGGACATCCAGGTCTGATCCTGGCTGCCGGGACGAATATCCTTCTGGTACACCGCCTCGATCTGCCCACCAAAACGCGGGGTTACCTGCCAGTCGAAAAACTCCACGGCGCGGTAACTTTTGCTGCTCTTATCCAGGAAGGTATTGCCGGTATAGCCCAGGCCGGTGCCGGGGCCTTCGCCGTACTGCAGGGCGAACTTGTTCTTGCCACCGAGGAAAGGCTTTTGCACGTGCTGCGCGGTGAGCGCCCAACCACTGTTGGTGTCACGCCCGCCGGCTTTTTCGATGTAGCTTAGACCCAGCTCCAGCTCGCCGCCGGGGTTGGTCTTGAAGCCCGCGACGTTGAAGTCGTGACGGGTAGCGTATTCCTTCTGGTACAGGTTGTCCTTGCGCGAAATAGCGTAGCTGTATTTGAGATCACCGATCAGCACGTCCTCGATACCCCCGCCCGTGGCGCTCTGGTTCCAGTAGTAGAAGTCGGAGATATGGATGTCGTTACGTTTGTAGTAACGCCGGCCGGCCCACAGCGAACCGCCATTGAGGCTGGGCAGGTTGGACCACTGCGCATACATCTGCGGCATGCGCGCCGAGCCGTTGTTTTCGCCCTGGAACTTCAGCGCGCGGTCGTACTTGTTGTAGAGCGATGCCATGGCATCGACGCTGAGCACTGAGCCGTCATCGAGGGTGAGCAGGTCCTGGCGCAATTCCAGCTCGGCGTACTGTTCGCATTCGTTACCCAGACGGTACTTGGTTTGCGCCCCTGGCAGCTGGAAGCATTGCTGTGGGCCGCTGCCCGTCGAAGTACCCGCGCCGCTGCGCAGGTAACCGGCAAATTCCAGGGCTTGAGCGCCAAACGGCAGGCCCAGACAAGACGCAACAAGGCCCAGCTTTATTGTTGTTTTCATGAAGCACTCCGATATTTTTATTATGGTTTTTGAAGCGCCCCGTGCTCCCACACGGGGTTGCAGCGGGTCTCAATCCGTGAGGTGCAGCACAAACGATTCGTAAGGACGCAGCGTGACCGTGGCGGTACGTTGCGGGCAGTCGGGGTAGTTGCTGATCAGCACGCGCTGTTCGCGGGCCGGGTTGATCACGTTGTCCGGCAGTTGGATCTCGCAGGGCGTGCCGTAGAAGTTGTTCAGCACCAGCAGGCGCTCGCCATGGCCTTCACGCAGGTACGCCCAGACCCGCAAGTGGTCTTGCAGCAGTGGGCGGTAAACACCTTCCTGGATCAGCGGTTCGTGACGACGCAAGGCAATCAGCGCGCGGTAGTGATGCAGCACCGAGTCCGGGTCATCCAGTTGGCTTTCGACGTTGATCTGCGCCGCGTTGGCCGGAATGCCAATCCAGGGCTCACCGGTGCTGAAACCGGCGTTTTCCCCGGCATTCCACTGCATTGGCGTACGCCCGTTATCCCGCGACTTCTGCATGATCGCCGCCATGCTTGACGCCTCGGGCTCACCGGCATCGCGCTTGAGGCGGAAGATGTTCAGCGACTCCACGTCACGGTATTGCTCGATCCTGTCAAAGCCCGGATTGGTCATGCCCAGCTCTTCGCCCTGGTACACATACGGCGTGCCCTGGAGGAAGTGCAGCGCAGTCGCCAGCATCTTCGCCGAGACCACACGATGCTCGCCGTCATTGCCGAAACGCGAGACCACCCGTGGCTGGTCGTGGTTACACCAGAACAACGCGTTCCATCCACCGCCGGCCTGCATGCCCAGTTGCCAGTCGGTGAAGATCTGCTTGAGTTGCAGGAAGTCGAAATCCGCCTTCACCCACTTTTGCAGGTTCGGGTAGTCGACTTTCAGGTGATGAAAGTTGAAGGTCATCGACAGCTCTTTCGACTCCGGCCGCGAGTAGCGGATGCAGTGCTCCAGGCTGGTGGACGACATTTCGCCGACGTTGATCAGGTCATGCCCTTCGAAGACTTCGCGGTGCATTTCCTGCAGGTATTCGTGCACGTTCGGGCCGTCGGTGTAGAAACGGCGGCCGTCAGTGTTGTCCTCGGGAAAATCGGCGGGCTTGGAGATCAGGTTGATCACGTCCAGGCGGAAACCACCCACACCCTTGTCGCGCCAGAAGCGCATCAGCTTGAACACCTCGGCGCGCACCTTGGGGTTGTCCCAATTGAGGTCGGCCTGGGTGTGATCGAACAGGTGCAGGAAGTACTGGCCGGTCTGCGCCTCGTATTCCCAGGCCGAGCCGCCGAACTTGGATTCCCAGTTGTTCGGCTGGTCGCGCCAGATGTAGAAGTCGCGGTAGGGGTTGTCGAGGCTGCTGCGCGCCTGCTGGAACCACTCGTGCTCGATGGACGTGTGGTTGACCACGATGTCGAGCATCAGCTTGATGCCACGCTTGGCCGCTTCGCTGATCAGCAGATCGCAGTCAGCCATGGTCCCGTAGCTGGGGTCGATGGCGTAGTAGTCGCTGATGTCGTAGCCGTTATCCCGTTGCGGCGAGCGCAGGAATGGCGTGATCCAGAGGCAGTCGACACCGAGCCATTTGAGGTAGTCGAGTTTGTCCACGATGCCCAGCAGGTCACCGGTGGCGTTACCCGCGTGGCTGTGGAAGCTTTTGGGGTAGATCTGGTAGATCACCGAGTGTTGCCAGTCTTGCATGGTGGGTTCCTTCAGTAGAGTTGTGTGCTGGCCTTCAGGGCCCCTTCGCGAGCGAGTCGAGTCGTCGCACCGCCGCGCCCACAGGTTGGAATGCATTTCAAATGTGGGAGCTGGCTTGCCTGCGATAGCAATCGATCAAGCGACGCGATACCCCGGCCGAACAATTTTCATGCTCAACCCACAGGTCAAAACAAACGGCACCACCATCGCGATGACCATGCCGATCACAAACACCGCAATGGATTGCGGCACGATCGAGATAAACCCAGGCAAGCCCCCCACCCCAATGGCCGACGCCTGCACCTTGTTCAGCGCGAGGAAAATGCTGCCCAACGCCGAGCCCACGAGGGCCGCATAAAAGGGAAATTTGAAGCGCAGGTTCACCCCGAACATCGCCGGTTCAGTGATGCCGAAGTACGCGGAAATCGCTGAGGTGGACGCCATGCTTTTGTCCCGCGCATTGCGGGTGGTGTAGAACACCGCGAGCGCGGCGCTGCCCTGGGCCAGGTTGGACATGACGATCATCGGCCAGATGAAGGTGCCGCCCTGGGTGGAGATCAGTTGCAGGTCCACGGCGAGGAACATGTGGTGCATGCCGGTGATCACCAGCGGGGCGTACAGCAGGCCGAAAATCGCCCCGCCCACCATCGGCGCCAGGTCAAACAGGGTGACCACGCCTTCGGTGATCAGGATGCCGAGGTGACGGGTCACCGGACCGATAATGGCCAGGGCGAGCACGCCAGTGACGACGATGGTGGTAATCGGCACGACCAGCAGTTGAATCGCATTGGGCACTCGCGCCCGCAGCCATTTCTCAATCACGCTCATCACATAGGCGGCCATCAGGATCGGCAGGATCTGCCCCTGATAACCCACTTTCTCAATCTTGAACCAACCGAAAATATCGAAGTACGGCAGGCTCTGGCCGTCCAGCCCGGCGACCGCCTTGCCGTAGTTCCAGGCGTTGAGCAAATCCGGATGCACCAGCATCAGGCCAAGCACGATGCCGAGGATTTCACTGCCGCCAAAACGTTTGGCCGCCGACCAGCCCACCAGCGCCGGGAGGAACACGAACGAGGTGTTGGCCATCAGGTTGATCAGGCTCCACAGGCCATCCAGGTTCGGATAGGCCTCCAGCAGCGTCTTGCCCTCGATGAACATGCCCTGGGCGCCCATCAGGTTGTTCACACCCATCAACAGGCCGGCAATGATCAGCGCAGGCAGGATCGGCATGAACACGTCGGAGAACACCCGCACCAGACGCTGCATCGCGTTGGTCTTGTCGGCGCCCTTCTTCTTCACGTCGGCGATGGTGGCGGCGGCGAGGCCGGTCTGTTCGCGCAGGGCGGCGTAGACCTTCTCCACTTCGCCGGGGCCGATCACCACCTGGAACAACCCACCGGTGAAGAACGACCCCTTGACCAGGTCGACCTGGTTCAGTGCGCTGCTGTTGACCAGGCTCGGGTCCTTGAGTGCCAGGCGCAGGCGGGTAACACAATGGGCAGCTTGCTCAAGATTGTCGCTGCCCCCGAGGTTCTCGAGAATCTCGCGGGCGATGGTCGAATAGTCGTGGCTCATGCTTGGTTTCCACTTTGATTTTTTTATTGGGGGACAGTCATTGGCAGCACGCCGAGGCCAAAAGTACTCGTCTGTACGAGTTAAAGCAACAACTCGTCTGTACGAGTTACACTTTGTTTATTTTTTGTAGGACAGCGCATCGCTGCAAGCCGCATAAAGCCAAGGGTCTAATGGACAAACACCCTCTCTGCCACTAAGGTTCCTGCCTTGACCGCAACCCCGGCAAAGAGCCATCCCCATGAGCAAATACAACCAGATCTATACGGATCTGCTTGCCAGCATCACCACCGAACGCCTGCAGCGCGGCACACGCCTTCCCTCCGAAACCGAACTGATGGACAGCTACCAGGCCAGCCGAGGCACCGTGCGTCGGGCCATCGAGCAGTTGCAGGAGCGAGGGTTTGCGCAAAAGATCCACGGCAAGGGTACTTTCGTGTTGTCGCCCAACCCGATCGAGTTCCAACTGGGCGGTATCGTCAGCTTCCACGAAACCCACGCCGACCTGGGCGATGACGTGCACACAGAAGTGGTCGAATTCACTCAATTCCCGCTGGAAGGTTCACTGCTGCAACACATCGAAGCAGAACCCGGCACCCTGATCACCCGTATCAAACGGGTACGGCGCATCGGCGGCAAACGGGTGATCCTCGACATCAACCACTTCGTGGCCGACGTGATCCCCGGCCTGGACCGCTCGATTGCCGAACAGTCGATCTACGCCTTTATCGAACAGACATTGCAGCTGCAAATTGCCTACGCCCAACGCACCATCGAAGCCCTGCCACGCGGCAAGGACGACCAGACCCACCTGGACCTCGAAGGGCAGAGCCATGTGATCGTGGTGAGTAACCAGACGTTTTTGCAGGACGGGCGGCAGTTCGAGTACACCGAGTCGCGGCATACGTTGGATAAGTTTTATTTTTCGGACATTGCGCGTCGGTAAGCCGGAAACATCCATGAAAATTCCAAACAAATGGCGTGAACAATACCCTGATGCGCTCATTGAGCAGCAAGTCATCGGCGAATCGCGCGCAGATGTCTTTCGCCTGCGCCAGGACGACGGCCCGGACCTGTTCCTGAAGTCCGAACCCCTTGAGGAACACGGTGAGCTGGCAGACGAAATCGAGCGGCTTCGGTGGCTGCGGCAAGTTGATCTGCCTGCGCCTGGGGTCCTGGATGAAGTGAAAGAAGACCATCGCCATTGGCTGCTGATGACCACCGTGCCCGGACAGAACCTGGCCAGCGCCAACGAGCTTTCTGCCGCGCAGGTCATCCACATACTGGCGACAGCGCTGCGTACGTTGCATCAGCTTCCTGTCGCACTTTGCCCCTTCGATCACTCACTTGATCAACGTATCACCCGCGCCCGGGAACACGTCAGCGCGGGGCTGGTGGACGCGTCGGACTTTGACGACGAGCGACTGGGGCGAAGTGCCGAGGACGTGTTTGCCGAACTGTTGTCGACCCAGCCAAAGACCCATGATCGGGTCGTCACCCACGGCGACGCCTGCCTGCCGAACTTCATGACAGCCGATGGTCGCTTCAGCGGTTTCATCGACTGCGGTCGCCTGGGGATCAGTGACCGTTATCAAGACCTGGCCCTGGCAGCGCGAAGTATTGAACGCAACCTGGGCCAGGCATGGGTGAAGCCCTTTTTTCAGGTGTATGGTGTGGAGCCCGATGAGCAGCGTCTGAAGTTCTATTGTTTGCTGGACGAGTTTTTTTGACTTGGCCTGCAGCCTGAAACACAAAACCCCGGCACCTGGCCGGGGTTTTGTTATTCAACGCTCGCCTGAGTACTGCATCACTCTCGCGGCGTGGTCATCGACGGTAGCGCGTCGATAACACCCCATCACGCTCAGCCTTTGCCTCTCAAGGATCTCTGCGCAGTCAGTTTGCGCCGGCATCTTTTTTCGGAACGCCAATGGTCTTGCGCTCACCCGTTGCGGAGACTTCGTACACGTTCATGACCCACGTGTCGGCGATCACGGTTTCAACCACGTAATTTTTCTTCGCTTGCGGGGTGAATTGCTGCGCAACAGGCTGCTCTTTGTCGAACGGCGTAGGCATGGGAATACCGTTAAAGGTAAACGGTTTGTCCTTGACCTCCCCTTTCACGAACAACGTTTTGTCCGCCTCGACCAGCTTACTGACGCTGTCAGTACCACCGCCGATTTTCTTCAGATAAGCCGGTATGCGCTTGAAGTAAGCAGAGTCGTAAACCCGCTCCCCCACGCTCACAAATCCAGTATTGGCATACCCGTACGTGTAACTGACAGGACGATCACCCTCACCGCCTATGGTACGGAAAGTCACGCTGGCTTGATGGTCATTCATGGCCAGTGGAACGACCGGCTCTGAAGTAAGATCACCCGCCTGACGGCTGCTGCAGCCAGTCATGATAAGAGCGAAAGTGATCGCGAGCGGAAACGCCAAAGAAGTTTTCATTCGATCCCTGAATAGTCTAAAAGAAGGCCTTTGTAGAGCCATCTGCAGAGTGAAAGTTCCACATACGCCCGAGCTGACCGAGCCTACGGAATCCAGCCTGACGACGATGCAAAACGCCCTCAAGCTCGGTTTCGCTGGGTGACGTGGGCTTCGTCAGCGGCACTGAAAAAATCTCAGTCCCGATGAGCGGC
Organism: Pseudomonas sp. H3_E07; assembly: GCF_054668895.1. NCBI lineage: Bacteria > Pseudomonadati > Pseudomonadota > Gammaproteobacteria > Pseudomonadales > Pseudomonadaceae > Pseudomonas > Pseudomonas sp. H3_E07. The sequence continues at coordinate 3,866,994 of NZ_CP162795.1, read as the reverse complement.
GCAGCGGCTGCCAATGAGACAGCACATCTATATAAAAATGTGCCTTGAAGGAACCGGGCTGGCGCAGCTGGCGGAGATAATGTTTAACGCCTGTACCGACAAAAACAAAAGCCCGCTTTACGCGGGCCTTTGTGTAGTGCGATGAGGGATCACTCCCACTCAATCGTCGCCGGCGGCTTGCTCGACACGTCATAGGTCACGCGCGAAATGCCTTCGATTTCATTGATGATACGGCCGCTGACAGTTTCCAGCAGTTCGTACGGCAGGTGTGCCCAGCGGGCGGTCATGAAGTCGATGGTTTCCACGGCACGCAGGGCCACGACCCAGGCGTAACGACGGCCATCGCCGACAACGCCAACGGACTTGACCGGCTGGAACACCACGAAAGCCTGGCTGACTTTGTGGTACCAGTCGGCTTTGCGCAGTTCTTCGATGAAGATGTGGTCGGCGCGACGCAGCAGGTCGGCGTATTCCTTCTTCACTTCACCGAGGATCCGCACGCCCAGGCCTGGGCCTGGGAATGGGTGGCGGTAGACCATGTCGTACGGCAGGCCCAGCTCCAGGCCCAGACGGCGGACTTCGTCCTTGAACAGTTCGCGCAGCGGCTCTACCAGCTTGAGGTTCATTTCCTCAGGCAGGCCACCCACGTTGTGGTGGGACTTGATCACGTGGGCCTTGCCGCTCTTGGCGCCGGCCGACTCGATCACGTCGGGGTAGATGGTGCCTTGGGCGAGGTATTTGATGTTGTCCAGTTTGCTGGACTGGGCATCGAACACGTCAATGAAGGTACGGCCGATGATCTTGCGCTTCTTCTCCGGGTCGGACTCGCCGGCCAGGTTGTTGAGGAACTGGTCCTCGGCGTTGGCGCGGATCACCTTGACGCCCATGTTCTCGGCAAACATAGCCATCACTTGCTCGCCTTCGTGCAGGCGCAGCAGGCCGTTGTCGACGAACACGCAGGTCAGTTGATCGCCAATGGCTTTGTGCAGCAGGGCGGCTACCACGGAGGAGTCAACGCCGCCGGACAGGCCGAGCAATACGTTGTCGGTGCCGACCTGGGCGCGCACCTGGGCGATGGCGTCTTCAGCGATTTTCGACGGGGTCCACAGGGCTTCACACTCGCAGATGTCGAGGATGAAGCGCGACAGGATGCGGCCGCCTTGCTTGGTGTGGGTCACTTCCGGGTGGAACTGCACGCCGTAGTAACGACGTTCGTCGCTGAACATGCCGGCGATCGGGCAGCTTGGGGTGCTGGCCAGGATGTGGAAGTCTTCCGGCATCTTGGTGACTTTGTCACCGTGGCTCATCCACACGTCGAGGCCGAACAGGCCGTCGGCGTCGATGTGGTCTTCGATGCCGTCCAACAGACGGCTCTTGCCGACCACGTCCACACGGGCATAACCGAATTCACGCAGCTCGGAGCCTTCCACCTTGCCGCCCAGTTGCTCGGCCATGGTCTGCATGCCGTAGCAGATGCCGAACACCGGTACGCCCAGGTCGAAGACCGCTTGCGGGCAGCGCGGGCTGTTGGCTTCGTGCACGGATTCTGGACCACCGGCGAGGATGACGCCTTTCGGTGCGAATTCGCGGATCGCTTCGTCGTCCATGTCGAACGGATGCAGTTCGCAGTACACGCCGATTTCACGCACGCGGCGGGCGATCAGCTGGGTGTACTGGGAACCGAAATCGAGGATCAGGATGCGGTGGGCGTGAATGTCGAGGGCCATGAAGTCAGTCTCGTCTAATGAATCAGAAACAACTCGGGGCTGAAGAACAGCCCCGGTTACTTAACATTTTGCTGGAAGCTTCAACCTACGCGGTAGTTTGGCGCTTCCTTGGTGATCTGCACGTCGTGGACATGGGATTCAGCCATGCCGGCGCCGGTGATCCGTACGAACTCTGGCTTGGTGCGCATTTCTTCGATGTCGGCGCTGCCGGTGTAGCCCATCGAGGAACGCAGGCCGCCCATCAGTTGATGGATGATCGCGCTCAGGGTGCCTTTGTACGGCACACGGCCTTCGATGCCTTCCGGTACGAGCTTCTCGGCGCCTGCCGAGGAGTCCTGGAAGTAACGGTCGGAAGAACCTTGCGCCTGGGACATGGCGCCCAGCGAACCCATGCCACGGTAAGCCTTGTAGGAACGGCCCTGGAACAGTTCGATCTCGCCTGGCGCTTCTTCAGTACCGGCGAACATCGAGCCCATCATCACGCAGGAAGCGCCGGCCACGATGGCCTTGGACAGGTCACCGGAGAAACGGATGCCGCCGTCGGCGATCAACGGAACGCCAGTGCCTTCAAGGGCGGCGGCGACGTTGGCGATGGCGCTGATTTGCGGCACGCCCACACCCGCAACGATACGCGTGGTGCAGATCGACCCTGGGCCGATACCGACCTTGACGGCGTCCGCGCCCGCTTCGGCCAGGGCCTTGGCAGCAGCGCCGGTGGCGATGTTGCCGCCGATCACTTGCACTTCAGGGAAGTTCTGTTTGACCCAACGCACGCGGTCGATCACGCCTTTGGAGTGACCGTGGGCAGTGTCGACCACCACCACGTCAACACCGGCAGCGACCAGGGCCGAAACACGGTCACCGGTGTCTTTACCAGTGCCGACCGCCGCGCCGACGCGCAGACGACCTTGGTCATCCTTGCTGGCCAGTGGGTAAGCCTTGGCTTTTTCGATGTCGTTGACGGTCATCATGCCTTTGAGGGCGAACTTGTCGTCGACGATCAGCACGCGCTCGATGCGGTGCTTGTGCAGCAGTTCGCGCACATCGTTCTTGTCGGCGCCTTCCTTGACAGTGACCAGACGCTCTTTCGGCGTCATCACTTCACGGACAGTGACTTCAAGACGGTTCTCGAAACGCACGTCACGGGAAGTGACGATGCCGACCAGGTCCCCATCGTGCAGCACCGGAACGCCGGAGATGTTGTGCAGACGGGTCAGGTCGAACAGGTCACGCACGGTGGCGTCGGCTTCGATGGTGATTGGATCTTTCACCACACCGGCTTCGTAACGCTTGACCTTGCGCACTTCGGCAGCTTGCTGCTCGATGGTCATGTTCTTGTGGATGATGCCGATGCCGCCTTCCTGAGCCATGGCGATGGCCAGACGGGCTTCAGTGACGGTGTCCATGGCAGCGGAAACAAGAGGAATATTCAGCTCGATGCCACGGGTTAGGCGGGTCTTGAGACTGACTTCGTTAGGAAGCACCTCGGAATAACCGGGCACTAGGAGAATGTCGTCGAATGTCAGAGCTTCTTGGCTGATACGCAGCATCGCGGGGGCTCCCGAGCGGGAAAATGGAAGCGCGCCATTATATACATGCACCCTGTCGGGCTCAATGTAAAACTCTGACAAACTTGGTAATACTGATAGATGGAGAAAATCTACTGCCTTTCTGTCGGCGCGAGCTCGCACCTACAGACAGATTAAAGCTCGACTTTGACCCAACTCATCTTCTGGTCCAACCAATCGGCAAATTCGTCGATAAAGCTCTGCTTGAACCCCGCTTCTGCCCAGTTATTGAAGATGAATCCCAAGTTGGAAAACCCGCATTCCTGCAGGAAAAGAAACCCGTTGATGTCGTCTTCATGCCCACACAGCGGGCACGTGAAGTTGTCGGTGTGGCCGGGCATCCAGTCTTCCAGGCTTTCGAACAGCGCTTCGCCGACTTCCTTGCGGCATTCCGGGCAACCGGCTTCTTCGAGAAAGCCCTTGGCCGGCGTGTAGATGCAACGCTTGTAGATGATCTCCAGGCCGTTGATCGGCTCGTTGAACGGCAACGCCTCGGGGTACAACACCACAGCGCGGGCGCCGTCGGCCAAGGCATAGCCCATGCGGTTGCCGGTGCGGCCACAGGTGGTCAGCTCTTCCTTGATGATGTTCTTGCGCACCAGCCAGCGCACGATCGCCCGGGCGCGGGGTTCGTGGACGGGCAAGGTGGAGATTTTCGGAACAAGGATGCTTTGGGAATTCATGGGAGTCCTGCGGTGTGGCGTCTGACGCCATCGCGGGCAAGCCCGGCTCCCACGGTTGATCGCATTCCAGTGTGGGAGCCGGGCTTGCCCGCGATGGGGCCCTGAAGGCTGGCAGCTTAATCCCTGCTCCACACAGGTCAAGTACTCAAATACCGTCCAATCAATGCTATGCCACTGGCAAGCACCAGCCAGGTCACCAACCGCACAAACGCCTCGCGCGACATGCGCATCGTCAGCCTGCGCCCACACCACAGCCCCAGGGCCATCGCCGGCAACAGGCACAGCGCCAACATCAGCAGCGGCAGATCCGCATACACCCCGGCAACCAGGAACAGGCTCAGGCGCACCACCGTGCTGCAGCTGATCAGCGCGCTTTGCGTGGCACGCGCCGCGTCCTTGGGCAGGCGGCTGTTCAGGTAGATCGCATATAAAAAGCCACCACTGCCAAACAGTGCCCCAAACAACCCGCCAACCGTACCCATGGGAATCGACCAAGCGCTCGCGAGCTGCGTCGGTCGCGCTTTCACCGCCAAGCTGTAAATCGCGTAGGCACTGATAAACAGCCCCATCAATAGCAGCAATAGATCCGAGTGCAGATTGAGCAAAAACACCACGCCGAGTGTGCAACCGATAGCCATGCACGGCAGCAAGCGCAGCAATTCCGGTTTGTTCACATCCCGCCGCGATTGCAGCAGGTTGCCAAACGCCGCGACAAAATCCAGCAGCACCAGCAGTGGGATGATCTTCGACAGCGGCATAAACAGTATCAGGATCGGCCCCGCGACCAGTGCTGTGCCGAAACCGGCGATGCCAAACACGATGTAGGCCACCACCACACCCACGCCGATCACCAACCAATCCGCACCACCAAACGACCACTGACTCATCAGCTCAACCGGGCTCATGGGTAATTCCTTATTAGAGATGGCCTTCACTTTAGCCAGCGGCCAGGGATGCGACTAATATCTTCAAAGCCCTCCACCCATCTCGAAAAGGCATGACGCGTGATATCCACCCGCCAACTGCGTTACTTCGTCGAAATCGCCGACAGCGGCAGCTTCAGCGCCGCCGCCGAGCGCCTGTTTGTGGCGCAGTCAGCCTTGAGCCGGCAGATCAAAGAGCTGGAAACACAGTTGCAAACGCCACTGTTCGAGCGCACTGCACGCCAACCACGACTCACTGCGGCAGGTGAAGCGTTCTACCCGCGAGCACGCAATCTGCTGAGCGAACTGCTCAAGGCCAGCGAGATGGCGACGCAGGTAGGTAATGGCGAACGGGGGACGCTGCGCCTGAGCCATTCGAGCACGGTGCCGATGAGCGGTCCATTGCTGCAGGGTATCAGCACCTGGCTGGAACGCTGCCCAGGGGTGTCGATGGATATCGTCAAACTGTCCTCCGAAGCGCAGCTGGAACAGATCGCTGATGGTCGCATGGACGTTGGGCTGTTGCGCCTGCCCGTGTTGCGCCAGCGCGAAGGCGTACGCGTCGTGCCTTTATATAGCGAGCAGCTGTTGCTGGCGGTGCCGCCGAATCACGCACTCGCGCGCAGCCATTCGCCTATCGCACTGGAGCAGTTGAAGGACGAAGCGTTCATCTCGATTCCCCATCCCCAGCGCGGCGGCTTGAGTTATCTGTCAGCCGAATTGTGCATGCGTGCAGGATTCTTCCCCAAGGCCGCACGGGTGATGTCACGCAAGACCACCCAATTGCAGTTGATCCAGGCCGGCTTCGGTATTGCCTTGTTACCAAAATCCATGCAGAACATCGCCCCCACCAACCTGCACTTTTTGCCCCTGGCCGACCCGGACTGCCTCAGCACCGTGGCCCTGGCCTGCGTACAGACCCCAAGCGCGCTGGTGGAGCAATTCTGCCAAACCTTGCACGAATGCCTATAAACTGCCGCCCATGATTAAAGATCCTTTTGCCCGCCTGGGCCTGGACCGCGAAGTCCTGACTGTCAGCCAGCTCAACGGCCGTGCGCGGGTGTTGCTGGAAGACGTGTTCACCAATATCTGGGTCGAAGGCGAGATCTCCAACCTTGCCCGCCCGGCCTCTGGTCATGTGTATTTCACCCTCAAGGACAGCGGCGCGCAGGTGCGTTGCGCGCTGTTTCGCAACAACGCCGCGCGGGTGCGTCAGGCGTTGAAAGATGGCCTGGCAGTGAAGGTGCGCGGCAAGGTTTCGCTGTTCGAGGGCCGGGGTGATTACCAGCTGATCCTGGATACCGTGGAGCCCGCCGGTGATGGAGCATTGCGCCTGGCGTTCGATGCACTGAAGGAAAAACTCAGCGCCGAAGGCTTGTTCAGCGCCGAACGCAAAGTGCCGTTGCCGGCGCACCCTCGGCGCATTGGCATCATCAGTTCGCCGACTGGCGCGGTAATCCGCGACATCATCAGTGTGTTCCGGCGTCGCGCACCCAACATTGAACTGACGCTGATCCCGACCGCCGTGCAAGGCCGCGAAGCGATCCCGCAAATTGTGCGCGCATTGAAACTGGCAGATGCGCGTGGCTTCGATGCGCTGATCCTGGCCCGGGGCGGTGGTTCGCTGGAAGACCTCTGGTGTTTCAACGAAGAAGCTGTGGCCCGTGCGGTGGACGCTTGCGTCACGCCAATCGTCAGCGCTGTCGGGCATGAGACCGATGTGTCCATCAGCGATTTCGTGGCCGACGTCCGCGCCCCGACGCCCTCCGCTGCAGCGGAATTGCTCGCGCCGGACGCCAGCCATCTGGTGCGCCAGGTCGAGAACCTGCATCGCCGCCTGGTGATGCTGATGCGCAACCGCCTGAGCCACGACCGCCTGCGCCTGGAGGGCATGGCGCGACGTCTGCGTCACCCTGGCGAGCGCCTGCGCCAGCAAGCCCAGCGCCTGGATGATCTGGACATGCGCCTGCGCCGAGCTTTCGAGCGCAGCCTCAATACCCGCCGTGAGCGCCTGATCCGCCTGGAAACCCGCCTCGCCGGCCAACACCCTGGCAGGCAACTGGCGTTGCTGCGCCAACGCCTGGACAGCCTCGCCGAACGCCTGCCCCGCGCCATGCGCGAAGGCCTCAAGTCGCGGCGCCTGCAGCTGCAAAGCCAGATGCAGACGCTGCACGTGGTCAGCCCGCTGGCGACCCTGGGCCGTGGTTACAGCATCCTGCTGGACGAACGCGGCCAGGCCATTCGCAATGCCGCCCAAACCCACACCGGCCAGCGCCTCACCGCACGTCTCGGTGAGGGCCAATTGCAAGTGCGGGTGGAAGACAACCACCTGACACCCGTCACCCTTTCGTTATTGGACTAACTGATGCCACGTCTCTTTAGTGTGTTGATGCTGCTGTGCCTTGCCTTTAATGCTCATGCCGATAGCTACATCATCCGCACCTTGAACAAGCCGGTGCCGGGTGGGGTTGCCGTGGTCGAACTGGGCCCTTCCGCCGCTGCGCCCAAAGCCACGTACCAGGGCAAGCCGGTGTTGGTGGTGAAGGAGGCGGACAACTGGCTGGCGATTGTCGGCATTCCGTTGACGGTCAAGCCCGGCAATGAACGTATCACCAGCGGCGGGCGCAACCTGCCGTTTATCGTCGGCTACAAGAAGTACCCCGAACAGCGCATCACCCTGAAAAACAAAAGCCAGGTGAATCCCGACCCGGCGCAGCTCAAGCGCATCGAGGCGGAACTGGCGGTGCAGATCAAGGCTTACCGCAGTTTCAGCCCGAACTTGCCGAGCAACCTGGTGTTGGACAAACCCGTAAACGGGCCACTGTCGAGCAAGTTTGGCGTGCGGCGGTTCTTCAACGGTGAGGAGCGCAACCCCCATTCAGGCCTGGACTTTGCCGTGCCGGCCGGTACACCGATCAAGACGCCGGCCAACGGTAAAGTGATTCTGGTGGGCAACTACTTCTTCAACGGCAATACCGTGTTCGTCGACCACGGACAGGGCTTTATCAGCATGTTCTGCCACATGTCGAAGATCGACGTGAAAGTCGGTGATCAGCTCACGCGTGGCACGGTGGTTGGCAAAGTCGGCGCCACGGGCCGCGCGACCGGGCCGCATATGCACTGGAACATCAGCCTGAACGATGCACGGGTCGACCCGGCGATCTTTATCGGCGCGTTCCAGCCCTGAAATGCTCGATTGCGCGCCTGATAATGGGCGCGCAATTAAAACCAGCCCTCGACACATCCTCAGGCACAAAATCTCGTTTCCTACGTAGATAGCAGAACTTCTCTCAATTTTTCGCGACTGCTTGCCATCTTTCACCCCGGCGGTTAGGGTTGAGCTTATGAAAACCTCTCACACCCTCATTCAGCTCCGCCAGCACCGCAGTTTGTGCCTCGTCAGCGCACGACTGCCAGGCTGAATCGATCTGCCTCGCCTCTAAAAAGCATCCCAAAAACAGTTCCACGGCAGGCCGCCTTTTCTCGGCCCCTACAACAAAGGATTTCCCGATGAGCATGCTCAAAGACCCGTCTTCGAAGTACCGCGCGTTCCCGACCATCGACATCCCGGACCGCACCTGGCCGTCGAAGACCATCACTGAAGCGCCGATCTGGTGCAGCTCCGACCTGCGTGATGGCAACCAGTCACTGATCGAGCCAATGGATGCGGTGAAAAAGCTGCGTTTCTGGAAGACCCTGGTCGCCGTCGGCGTGAAGGAAATCGAAGCCTCGTTCCCGGCCGCCTCGCAAACCGACTTCGACTTCGTACGCACCCTGATCGAAGATAACCACATCCCCGAGGACACCACCATTCAGGTGCTGACCCAGGGCCGTGAAGACTTGATCGCACGTACCTTCGAATCCCTGCGCGGTGCCAAGAAAGCCATCGTGCACTTGTACAACGCCACGTCGCCGTCCTTCCGCCGCATCGTGTTCAACCAGGACAAGGAAGGCATCAAGGCCATCGCGGTCAACGCCGCCAAGCTGTTCGTCAAGTACGCCGCCCAGCAGCCGGAAACCCAGTGGACCTTCGAATACTCCCCGGAGACCTTCAGCGCTACCGAGCTGGAGTTCGCCAAGGAAGTGTGTGACGCGGTGATCGAGGTGTGGAACCCGACGCCTGAGCACAAGATGATCCTCAACCTGCCGGCCACCGTGGAATGCGCCACGCCGAACATCTATGCCGACCAGATCGAGTGGTTCGGTCGTCATATCAACCGTCGTGACAGCGTGATCATCAGCCTGCACACCCACAACGACCGTGGCACCGGCGTGGCCGCCACCGAGCTGGGCCTGATGGCCGGCGCCGACCGAGTCGAAGGCTGCCTGTTCGGCAACGGCGAGCGTACCGGTAACGTCGACCTGGTCACCGTGGCCCTGAACATGTACACCCAGGGCCTCGACCCGCAACTGGACTTCTCCGACATCGACGGCGTGCGCAAGGTCGTCGAGGAGTGCAATCAGATTCAGGTGCACCCACGTCACCCCTACGTCGGTGATCTGGTGCACACCGCCTTCTCCGGCTCTCACCAGGACGCGATCCGCAAGGGCTTCTCCCAGCAGAAAGACGATGCGCTGTGGGAAGTGCCGTACTTGCCGATCGACCCAGCCGACATTGGCCGCAGCTACGAGGCGGTGATTCGTGTGAACAGCCAGTCGGGCAAAGGCGGCATCGCCTACCTGCTGGAGCAGGAATACGACATCAGCTTGCCGCGTCGCATGCAGATCGAGTTCAGCCAAGTGGTACAGGCCGAAACCGACCGCGTGGGCCTGGAGATGACAGCGCCGCAGATCTACGCCTTGCTGCAGCGTGAGTACCTGCAAGCCAATACGCCGTACGCGCTGGTCAGCCATCGCCTGCAGGAAGAAAACGGCAACAGCTTTGTCGAGGTGGAAGTCTCCGGCAAGGGCCAGGGCGAAACCAACCTGCACTGGAAAGGCAAAGGCAATGGCGCGCTGGAAGCACTCGTGGCGGGCCTGCCGATTGGTGTGGAGATCATGGATTACAACGAACATGCGATCGGTGCGGGCACCAATGCTAAAGCGGCGGCCTACATCGAGCTGCGCGTGAACGGTGAGCGTCCGGTGCATGGTGTGGGTATTGATGAGAACATCACCACCGCCAGCTTCAAGGCGCTGTTCAGTGCGCTGAATCGCTCGTTGAGCCAGCAGGAAGCCAAGGCGGCGTAACTGGCTGCTGAAATATGAAAGGCCTCTGGGTGAGAATCCAGGGGCCTTTTTTGCTTTAGGTTGTGGGTGATGCTGATGGCCTCTTCGCGAGCAAGCCCGCTCCCACATTTTGACCGTATTCCTACAGGATAAACGCGGTCGAGTGTGGGAGCGGGCTTGCTCGCGAAGGCGGTGCTTCAGACAAACTGAAAAGTATCGGCGTCCAAGTTCGCGGGAAACCGCGTGCGGTAAGCCGCCAATTCCGCCGCATCCAGGTTCACTTGGAACACCCCGTCCGCCTCCCCCGCACTGAGCAAGGTCTCACCCTGGAAGTCGAGCACCTGACTGTCCCCGGTGTAGGCAAAGCCTTTGCCATCCGTGCCCACACGGTTCACCGCCGCCACGTAGCACAGGTTCTCGATGGCCCGCGCCGGCAGCAGCCGGTTCCAGTGTGAACGCCGCGCACCCGGCCAGTTGGCGGTGTACAGCAGCAGGTCAGTGTCCTGAGCGTCGCGACTCCACACCGGAAAGCGCAGGTCGTAGCAGATCAACGGGCGAATACGCCAGCCCTTCAATTCGAACTGCACCTGGCGTTCGCCGGGGGTGTAATGATTGTGTTCACCGGCCATGCGGAACAGATGGCGCTTGTCGTAATGCAGCACCTCGCCATCCGGACGCGCCCATAACAAGCGGTTGCGGTGGCTGCCGTCCGCGGCCTGGATGATCACACTGCCGGTGATCACCGCGTTGTACTTCGCCGCCTGGGCCTGGAGCCAATGATGGGTCGGGCCGTACTCAGGCTCCGCGAGGGTTTGTGACTCCATCGAGAAGCCGGTGGTGAACATCTCCGGCAGCACAATCAGGTCGGCGCCTTGGGCTTGTTCAAGCAGCAGCTCGAAGTGTTCAAGGTTGGCTTGGCGGTCATGCCAGGCCAGGTTGGTCTGGACCAGGGCGATGTTCAGGTTCGGCAGTGCACTCAGATCACGCATAGTTTTTCCGCCGCTTGGCGCAGCGTTTCCTCGCGTTTGGCAAAGCACAGGCGCACCAGGCGCTGGCCTTGGGGTGGGGTCTGGTATAACACCGAGACCGGGATCGTCGCCACGCCGTGTTCGCGGGTCATCCACAGGGACATGGCGACGTCATCCAGGTCCGGGCGGATCTGTGAGTAATCCACCAGTTGGAAGTAGGTTCCTGTCACTCGGGTAAAGCTGAAACGGGACGCTGCCAACAGGTCGCAGAACAGGTCACGCTTGGCCTGGTAGAAAGCCGGGAGTTCCTCGACATGTTCAGGGTGTTCAGCCATGAAGTCGGCCAGCGCGTATTGCAGGGGGGTCACACCGCAGAAATTGACGTATTGGTGCACCTTGCGCAGTTCGGCGGTGAGGGCTGGCGGCGCGACCACATAGCCGGTTTTCCAACCGGTGACGTGGTAAGTCTTGCCGAAAGAGCTGACCACGAACGCACGTGGGTAGAGTTCTTCGTGCGCCAACACGCTGACATGAGCCACGCCGTCAAATACCAGGTGTTCGTAGACTTCATCGCTGACCAGGTAGATGTCGCGGTCACGGATCAATTCGGCCAACTGGTCCAGCTCAGCGCGGCTGATCAAGGCACCTGTCGGGTTGTGAGGGGTATTGAGAATGATCATGCGCGTGCGCGGAGACAGCGCCGCCTTTATTTTCTCGAAGTCGAGGGCAAAGCCGCTCAGGCTCAGTTGCACATGCACGCAGCGACCACCGGCCAGCTCCACTGAAGGCTCATAGCTGTCGTAGCTGGGGTCGAACACGATCACTTCATCGCCATTACGAATCACCGCCTGGATCGCGCAGAAGATTGCCTCGGTGGCGCCAGGGGTGATGGTCACTTCACTGTCGGCATCGACCGTGGCCCCGTAACTGCGGGCGATCTTGGCGGCCACTTGCTGCCGCAGCACCGGCAGGCCGGTCATTGGCGCATATTGGTTATGCCCAAGGGCGATATGCTTGCCCACCGCGTCGAGCAAACCCTGGGGGCCATTGAAGTCCGGGAAGCCTTGGGACAGGTTGAGCGCGCCGGTTTCGGCAGCGAGTTGCGACATGGTGGTGAAAATGGTCGTGCCGACATTCGGCAGCTTGCTGGTGATCATCGGAAGCCCCTGCAGGTGAGCCCCAAGTTTTAAGCTGCCGACCGCATCGGGTCAAGGCACAAACCGTCGCGCACAAAAAAGGGCTCATCAAGAGCCCTTTTTGCGAGGTCGGAATCAGCGCTTGTCGCGGCGCTTCTTGTCGGCCTTTTTGTGGTGAGTCATCAAACGACGCTTCTTGTTCACCTGACGGTCAGTCAGTGTGTTCTTGTTGCCTTCGTATGGGTTCTCGCCACCCTTGAACTCGATACGGATCGGCGTACCGACCAGTTTCAAGACACGGCGGTAGGTGTTTTCCAGGTAACGCACATAGGACTTCGGCACCTTCTCGATCTGGTTACCGTGGATCACGATAATCGGCGGGTTGGCACCACCCAAGTGGGCGTAACGCAGTTTGATCCGGCGGTTGTTGACCATCGGCGGCGCGTGCTCGCCAACGGCATCTTCCAGGATCTGGGTCAGGCGGTTGGTCGGCCAGCGGGTGACGGCAGACTTGAACGAGTTCTGTACGGACGCGTAGAGGTTGCCCACACCGGTGCCATGCAGTGCCGAGATAAAGTGGATATCGGCGAACTCGACGAAGAACAACCGACGCTGCAGCTCAATCTTGACGAAATCGCGCTCGCTCGGCGTCATGCCGTCCCACTTGTTGATCGCGATCACCAGTGCCCGACCGGCCTCCAGGGCGAAGCCCAGCAGGTTGAGGTCGTGGTCCACCACGCCTTCGCGGGCGTCCATCACGAAGATCACCACGTTGGCGTCTTTGATCGCTTGCAGGGTTTTCACCACCGAGAACTTTTCAACTTCCTCGTGGATCTTGCCGCGCTTGCGCACACCGGCGGTGTCGATCAGCGTGTACTTTTCCTCGTTACGTTCGAACGGGATGTAGATGCTGTCGCGGGTGGTGCCGGGTTGGTCGTAGACGATGACCCGGTCTTCACCGAGCATACGGTTGACCAGCGTGGACTTACCAACGTTTGGACGGCCGATGATGGCGATCTTGATACCGTCTTTTTCACTCGGGCCTGGAATGCGCTTGGCTTCCTCACCTTCGGCGACGATCTCTTCCTCACCCTCTTCTTCCTCGGCGTTATCCTTCGGGAAGCTGCTGAGGGCAATTTCCAACATCTGGGTAATGCCACGACCGTGGGCACCGGCGATCGGGATCGCATCGCCCAGGCCCATCGGGCTGAATTCGGCACGGGCCAGTTCAGGATCGATGTTGTCGATCTTGTTGGCGACCACGTAGGAACGCTTGTTGCGCTTGCGCAGGTGCTCGCCAATCATCTGGTCGGCGGCGGTATAGCCTGCACGAGCGTCCACCAGGAACAACACGACATCGGCTTCTTCAATGGCCAGCAGCGACTGCTCGGCCATCTTCTCGTCCATGCCATGCTCATCACCGGAGATACCACCGGTGTCGACAATAATGTAGGAGCGCCCTTGCCACTTTGCCTCACCGTATTGGCGATCACGGGTCAGACCGGACAAGTCGCCGACGATGGCGTCGCGAGTCCTGGTCAGGCGGTTGAACAAGGTGGACTTGCCGACGTTAGGTCGGCCCACCAGGGCGATTACGGGAACCATGCGGCTCTCCACTTCGTTATTTCAGAAAATACAAAAGCCGCTGCAAGGCAGCGGCTGGTGCTCGGGGCAGCATCGTCAGATGCCGCATGCCCCGCCGAAGCGGGGCCGCCTGGGTGTTACCCCAAGCATAGTTCTTACTTGATGGTCAGGGCTTCCAGCTTGCCGCTGTTGCCATACACATAAAGCATGTTACCCACGACCAGCGGACGCGCACGCAGGCCGTCGCTGTCGATACGCTCGCGACCCACGAAGCGACCGTCTACCTGGCTCAACAGGTGCAGGTAGCCTTCAAAGTCACCCACGGCGACGTAGCTGGAGAACACTTCCGGTGCCGACAGTTGACGGCGGGCCAGGGAGTCGTTGCTCCACAGCGCGGTCGTGGAACGTTCGTCGACACTTTCAACGGTACCGGACGCCAGGCTGACGTAGACGCTGCCAAACCCTTGGGCGACACCGGCGTAGCTGGAAGCATCACGCTGCCAGTTCACACGGCCGCTCTGCAGGTCCAGTGCCGCAACACGGCCCTGGTAAGTGGCGACGTAGAGGGTTTCACCGGACAGCAGCAAGCCACCGTCGATGTCCACTACGCGGTCCAGTTCGGAACGGCCTTGCGGGATGGCCACACGGGTTTCCCAGGCCGGCACGCCGTTCTGGGTATCCAGCGCAACCACTTTACCGGTCGACAGGCCTGCAACGGCCAGATTGTTGGTCACAATCGGACCACTGGTACCGCGCAGCGTCAGCACCGCTGGGGTGCTGTCATACAACCAGCGCTGTTCGCCAGTGCTGGCGTCGAGGCCGATCACACGGTCGTCCTGTGTTTGCACCACGACGATATCGCCGTTGGTGGCAGGCGGTGCGAGTACTTCACTGGTCACGCGGGCGCGCCATTTCTCTTCACCGGTGCTGGAATCCAGGGCTACGACTTCGCCTTTCAGCGTGCCGAGCATGACCATGCCGTAACCCACGCCTACGGCGCCGGAAACTGGCAATTCGAGGTCTTTCTTCCACTTGACGTCGCCGTTCATGCGATCCATGGAGATCACCACGCCGGTGACATCAGCGGCCACAATGTTGTCACCGTCGATTGCCGGTACCAGCATGTTGTAGGTTTCGCCCTGACCGTCACCGATGGAGCGGCTCCACTGCTTTTGCAGGACCACTTCTTCCTTGAAGCTGGTCAGCTCCGCAGGCGGCAGTTCTTTTTTACTGTTGCTGCTGCAACCCGCGGCCAGAACGGCCAGAGCCAGCAATGCTGCATGTTTCCAACGGATCACGTCACGCATCCCCTTTGGCCAAGTCGTCCAGCTTGATTTGTAAGCCACCGACCGCCGCTTCATCAGACAGCGCCGCCTTGGCTTTTTGGTACGCAGCATTGGCTTCGTCGGTACGACCCAATTGGACCAACAGGTCGCCCTTGAGCTCTTCGCGAGTGGCTACAAATGCCTTGTCAGCATCGCCGTCGAGCAGTTTGAGTGCTTCGTCAGCCTTGTTCTGTGCCGCCAGGACCTGAGCCAGGCGCTGACGTGCGATTTCACCCAGGGTTGGGTTGGTCGGTTTGTCGGCGATGGCCTTCAGCTCTGCGGCGGCGTCATCCAGCTTGCCGGTGTCTACCGCGACTTTCGCGACGAACAGGCTGCCGTATTGGGCGTAGGTGCTACCGCCGAATTCGTTCTTCAGCTTGCCGGCCAGGTCTGCAACCTGCGCAGGATCAGGCTTGCCGTCCGGCGTCAGGGTGGTTTCCAGCAATTGCTGATAGACGATCGAGGCGCCTTGGGACTGGTTGGCCTGATACTTGGTCCAGGCTTGCCAGCCGAACACCACCACTAAAGCCAGCAGGCCGCCAGTAACCAGGGGCTTGCCGTTACGCTGCCACCAGTCCTTGAACTCGGCCAGTTGCTCATCATCAGTACTCGACACCCCAATACTCCTTAATCGCTAAATTCGGCTGTTCGACAGCTTCAACCCTGCACGACGCAGGTGGCCAAGTGCGCAGCGAGCGCATCAAAGGCAATGTTCTGTTGCTCGCCCTGGCCACGCAGGGGTTTGAAACCTATCACTTGCTGGGCCAGCTCGTCATCGCCAAGGATCAATGCATACAGCGCACCGCTCTTGTCGGCCTTCTTGAACTGGCTCTTGAAGCTGCCGGCGCCGGCATTGACTTGCAGGCGCAGGTTTGGCAGTTGGTCGCGGACCTTTTCGCTCAGGGCCAGGGCAGCCAGTTCGGCGGCCTCGCCAAAGGCGCACAGGTACACGTCCACCTGACGGGAGATCTCTTCCGGGACCTTCTCCAGGGTTTCCAGCAGCAGGATCAGCCGCTCGATGCCCATAGCGAAGCCCACACCGGTGGTCGGTTTGCCGCCCATCTGCTCGACCAGGCCGTCGTAACGACCACCGGCACACACGGTGCCCTGGGCGCCGAGTTTGTCGGTGACCCACTCGAACACGGTCTTGCTGTAATAATCGAGGCCGCGCACCAGTTTGGTGTTGATTTCGAACGGAATACCGGCCGCCTCCAGACGAGCCTTGAGGCCCTCGAAGTGGATACGGGACTCGTCGTCCAGGTAATCGGCCATTTTCGGCGCATTGACCAGCACGGCCTGGGTGTCGGCGTTCTTGGTATCGAGGACGCGCAACGGGTTGGTCTTCAGACGGCGCTGGCTGTCTTCGTCCAACTTGTCCAGGTGGGCCGACAGGTACTCGACCAGGGCCACTTTATAGCGGCCGCGGGATTCGCTGGTACCCAGGCTGTTGAGTTCAAGCTTGACCGCGTCGCGGATACCCAGCAGGCCCCACAGGCGCCAGGTCAGCACGATCAGCTCGGCGTCGATGTCCGGGCCGTCGATGTTGAACACTTCCAGGCCGATCTGGTGAAACTGGCGATAACGGCCTTTCTGGGGGCGTTCGTGACGAAACATCGGGCCGATGTACCACAACTTTTGCGGCTGGCCAGCACCGGTGAGGCCATGCTCAAGCACGGCGCGCACGCACGCGGCAGTGCCTTCCGGACGCAGGGTCAGGGAGTCGCCGTTGCGATCTTCAAAGGTGTACATCTCTTTTTCGACGATGTCAGTCACTTCACCGATGGAGCGTTTGAACAGCTCGGTGAACTCGACAATCGGCATGCGGATCTGCTTATAACCGTAGTTATCCAGCAGGCGCGCGACAGTGCCCTCGAAATAGCGCCACAGCGGCGTCTGTTCCGGCAGGATGTCGTTCATGCCACGAATGGCTTGCAAAGACTTGCTCACATCAAATCCTTAAATTCGTTCTTAGCCGCGCGCGATCAGCGCTGCGTCAGCCGCGACCTTCTCGGCCGCTTTCTCGCGGATCAGCTTTTCCAGCTCATCCACCAGATTGTCATTCGTCAACTTCTGCGACGGCTTGCCGTCGATGTAGATCAGGTTCGGCGTACCACCGGTCAGGCCCACATGGGCTTCTTTGGCTTCGCCCGGCCCGTTGACCACACAACCGATAACCGCAACATCCAGCGGCACCAGCAGGTCTTCAAGGCGCAACTCCAAGTCGTTCATGGTTTTCACCACGTCGAAGTTCTGCCGCGAGCAGCTCGGGCAGGCAATGAAATTGATGCCACGGGAACGCAAACGCAGGGACTTGAGGATGTCGTAACCGACTTTCACTTCCTCTACAGGGTCTGCCGCCAGCGAGATGCGGATAGTATCGCCAATTCCTTCGGCGAGCAGCATACCGAGACCCACCGCAGATTTCACTGTGCCTGAGCGTAAACCGCCCGCTTCAGTGATACCCAGGTGCAACGGCTGCACGATTTCCTTGGCCAGCAGGCGGTAGGCTTCTACTGCCATGAACACGTCGGAGGCCTTTACGCTAACCTTGAAGTCCTGGAAATTCAGGCGTTCAAGGTGTTCAACGTGGCGCAGCGCCGATTCAACCAGCGCTGCCGGCGTCGGCTCGCCGTATTTCTTTTGCAGGTCTTTTTCCAGCGAGCCGGCGTTGACGCCGATACGGATTGGAATGCCACGGTCGCGGGCCGCGTCCACCACCGCACGCACACGGTCTTCACGACCGATGTTGCCCGGGTTGATACGCAGGCAGTCCACACCCAGTTCGGCCACACGCAACGCGATCTTGTAGTCGAAGTGAATGTCGGCAACCAACGGCACCTTGACCAGTTGCTTGATGCGACCAAAAGCTTCGGCAGCGTCCATGTCCGGCACGGACACGCGCACGATGTCCACGCCCGCAGCTTCCAGACGGTTGATCTGGGCAACGGTGGCGGCCACGTCATTGGTGTCGCTGTTGGTCATGCTCTGGACCGCGATGGGGGCATCGCCACCCACCGGCACCGAGCCGACCCAGATCTTGCGCGATACGCGACGTTTGATTG
This sequence comes from Pseudomonas sp. H3_E07, assembly GCF_054668895.1. Lineage (NCBI taxonomy): Bacteria > Pseudomonadati > Pseudomonadota > Gammaproteobacteria > Pseudomonadales > Pseudomonadaceae > Pseudomonas > Pseudomonas sp. H3_E07. The sequence goes on along the minus strand of NZ_CP162795.1, from coordinate 3,848,849 downwards.
GAGATTCGCCGTGCATGACTATTGTCCCAACTTCAGGCGAGCAGTTTCGCCGGTGGTGAACGGCGCTACGTCCACAGGCTGGCCGTTGTAGGCCACTTGCGCGCCACGGGCAAAACCCAGACGCAGCGTCAAAGGAGGCTTGCCGCCCTGGTCAAGCGTATCTCCCTTACGCTTCAGACCGCTAAACAGCACTTTGCCATTGCCATCGGTGACCTGCGTCCAGCAGTCAGCGATGAAGGTGATCTGTACACGACCATCACCGGCGATCAACGCTGGTGCGGTGGGCGGCGAAATAGCAGGCGCTACCGGAGCGGCGGGAGCCGGCGTCGCTGGCGTCTGCACGGGAGCTGCCGGTGTCTGGGCAACCGGAGCAGCCGGCGTCGCGGGAGTCGGTGCGGCAGCGGTCGCGGCTGGCGCGGTTTCCGGTGCTGCTGGCTGCTCGGTGGCAACCGGTGCTTCAGGCAAGGCCTGGCCTTCGGCAACGGCCTGGTCTTCCGGCTCGTCCAGCGGATGAATCTGAGTGGTGCCGTCGGCGCTTTCGACTTCGACGTGCTCCATGGCGTTGCTGGTCAGGTCCTTGGTACGTTGGGAGGCCTGGTCTTGCCACCAGACGAAACCGCCACCGATGACCGCGATCAGCAGCAACAGGCTGACAATACGCAAAATCGTGTGGGAAACCCGTACAGGCTCTTCGATGCGACCCAGGCCGTGCACGTTGCTGCCCTGGGAGTCGGTGCCGGTGAACTGGTCGAATTCCTGGACCAGTATGGCCTGGTCGATACCCAGCAATTTGGCATAGGCGCGGATATAGCCACGGGCAAAGGTGTGCCCAGGCAGCTTATCGAACGCGCCAGCTTCCAGATTGCCCAGGGACGTCGTGGTCAGATTGAGCTTGAGGGCCACTTCCGCCAGCGACCAACCATTGCTTTCACGGGCCTGACGCAAGGTGTCGCCTGGGTTTACGCGATTAGCTGCTACAACTTCCGGGTGCGCCGCTTTCATCATTGCTCCGACAGGTATTGCTGATATTCCGGCGTACCGGGATAGAGTCGTTCGAGTTGCTGGCCAAAACGTGCGGCCGTGTCGCGTTCTTCATGAACCGTCGCCAAGCGCACGCCGAGCAATAGACTACGTGCATTTTGCCCGCTGAGCAGGCTAAAGCGCTCGTAATAGTCACGTGCCGGCACATAATGCCTGTCTTCGTAGGACAACTCAGCCATTTCAAGCAATGCCCGAGGCTGGCGACCGTTCAAATGCAGGGCTTTTTCCAGGTGCTGGCGAGCGCTGTCACGCTGGCCGAGGCGCATCGAGGTAACCCCAAGGTTCTCGAACACCCTCGAACGCTCAGGATAGAGGGTATCAGTGCTGGCTTGCTGGAAATAAAGGGCGGCCTGGTCATAACGTGTCTGCTCGAACAGGAAGCTGCCGTAATTGTTCAGCAGCCGTGGGTCGGCAGGACGGGCAGCCAGGGCCTTATGGAAATACTGTTCGGCCAGTTCCGGCTCGGCCTGGGCCTGAAACACCAGGGCCAGTGCGCCATTGGCATCGGGATCGTCGCTGTCCAGCTCAAGCGCTTTCTTCAACGGCACCTTGGCGTGCTCGCTCATGCCTTGTTGCAGGTAACCCAAGCCCAGCTGCACATAGGCAACCCGCGCCTCCTCACGGCCTTTACCGGTTTGCAAAGGGCTCTCATGACCCGATGAAACACAACCGGCCGCGAGACCGGTAACAAGCAAAAGCAGCGCAAGGCGCAATGGCATAGAGATCCTCTCTCAGATTCGATTCACAGCGATCAGCGGTAAATCGTCGGCGGCGCTCACTTCGCGTCCGGCGATATAACGTTCGCTGCGGCGGGTACGGTCCATCACCTGCCCTACCAATTGGCCACAGGCGGCGTCGATGTCTTCACCACGGGTGGTGCGCACGGTCACGTTGTAGCCAGCCTGGTGCAGTTGATCCTGGAAACGGCGGATGGCGTTGTTGCTCGGCCGCTCGTAGCCAGAATGTGGAAACGGGTTAAACGGGATCAGGTTGATCTTGCACGGCGTGTCCTTGAGCAACTCGATCATCTCGACCGCGTGCTCGACCTTGTCGTTGATGTCCTTGAGCAAGGTGTACTCAATGGTCAACACACGTTTTTCGCCCAAGGTCGCCATGTAACGCTGGCAAGATTCGAGCAGCATCTTAAGCGGATACTTCTTGTTGATTGGCACCAATTGGTTACGCAATGCGTCATTGGGTGCGTGCAGCGACAACGCCAGGGAGACGTCGATATGCTTGGCCAGCTCATCGATCATCGGTACCACGCCGGAGGTCGACAGGGTCACGCGGCGCTTGGAAATGCCGTAGCCCAGGTCGTCCATCATCAGGTGCATGGCCGAAATGACGTTGTCGAAGTTCAGCAGCGGCTCACCCATGCCCATCATCACCACGTTGGTGATGGCACGGTCGACGGTCGCCGGGACGCTGCCAAAGGATTTGTTGGCAATCCACACCTGGCCGATCACTTCAGCGGCGGTGAGGTTGCTATTGAAGCCTTGCTTGCCGGTGGAGCAGAAACTGCAGTCCAGGGCACAGCCTGCCTGGGACGAAACGCACAAGGTACCGCGCTTGCCCTGGGGAATGTACACGGTCTCGACGCAGCTGCCGGACGCCACGCGCACCACCCATTTGCGGGTGCCGTCGCTGGAGATGTCCTCGCTGACCACTTCGGGACCACGGACCTCAGCAATGGCCTTGAGCTTGTCGCGCAGGGCCTTGCTGACGTTCGTCATGGCGTCGAAATCGTCGACGCCAAAGTGGTGAATCCATTTCATTACCTGACCGGCACGGAAACGCTTCTCCCCGATTGAGTCGAAGAATTTCTCCATTTCCGGCTGGGTCAGACCCAGCAGGTTGGTTTTTACAGTCGATGTCGTCATGGATTCACCCTCACTCTTTAAGCCGATGCTTAGCGAGCGGTTACTTCAGTAGCTGCGAAGAAGTACGAGATTTCGCGAGCAGCAGCGGCTTCGGAGTCCGAACCGTGTACAGCGTTGGCGTCGATGGACTCAGCGAAGTCAGCACGGATGGTGCCGGCAGCAGCTTCTTTAGGGTTGGTAGCGCCCATCAGCTCACGGTTCAGAGCGATAGCGTTTTCACCTTCCAGAACCTGAACAACAACAGGACCGGAGATCATGAAGGCAACCAGGTCGCCGAAGAAGCCACGAGCGCTGTGCTCAGCGTAGAAGCCTTCAGCTTCAGCCTTGGACAGTTGCTTGAGTTTCGAAGCTACAACCTTCAGGCCGGCTTTTTCGAAACGAGTGGTGATCTCGCCGATGACGTTTTTTGCAACAGCGTCAGGCTTGATGATGGAGAAAGTACGTTGAACAGCCATGGTGTAACTCCAGAAACGGTAATTTACGAAAAATTAAACCCGCGAATTATACGCGGGTTATTGGGTATTGCCTAACTGCGTAAAGGGAGGCGTCAGTCCTGTTCTTCTTTCCAGGCAGTCTGGATAGCTTCCAGAACCTTCTCACCGCCGCGATCACGCTCATCTTCGAACCCCGGCAGTGCCATGACCATGTCACGCAAAGCTACAAAGTTCAGGGAGTACGGATCCAGATCGGGGTTGGCATCGGCCAACAGGATAGCGATCTCTTGTACATCAACCCATTTAAGACTCATGACACTTCCTTGAATCAATGCGGCGCTTCGGCAGCATGGTTGAGGGAATACTTCGGAATTTCGACGGTGATGTCTTCAGTCCCGACGATAGCCTGGCAGGTCAGGCGCGAAGTCGCTTCCAGGCCCCAGGCTCTATCAAGATAGTCTTCTTCCAGCTCATCGGCTTCGTTGAGCGAGTTGAAGCCCTCACGAATCACGCAGTGGCACGTGGTGCAAGCGCACACACCGCCGCAGGCGCTTTCGATCTCGATATGGTTGTCATGGGCAACTTCGAGGATGGACTTGCCGGTCTCAGCCTCCACGACCATACCGTCCGGGCAGTGCTCGGCGTGTGGCAGAAAAATGACCTGCGGCATTGATTATTCCTCGATTTCATTCAGGTTGCGCCCGGCCAGTGCGGCTTTCACCGTCTGATCCATGCGGCGGGCGGCAAAGGCATCAGTCACCTGCGACAAGCGCTTGGTCTGTTGCTCGATGGCATAGCCATCATTGCCTTTCATCAGTTCGGCCAGTTCCTGCATCTGCAGGTCGATGACCATGCGCTCTTCGGCGTCCAGCAGGCGTTCGCCGTCAGCATCCAAGGCGCCCTGCACCGCTTCGAGCAGGCGCTGGGCATCCACTTGCTGCTCACGCAACACGCGGGCGACCTTGTCGTCACTGGCATACTGGAACGAGTCCTTGAGCATCTTGGCGATTTCGCCGTCGGTCAGCCCGTACGACGGCTTGACCTGGATGCTGGCTTCTACGCCGGACGCCAATTCACGGGCGGCCACGCTGAGCAGGCCATCGGCATCCACCTGGTACGTCACACGAATCTTCGCCGCACCCGCCACCATCGCCGGAATGCCGCGCAATTCGAAGCGCGCCAGGGAGCGGCAATCGCTGATCAGCTCACGCTCGCCTTGCAGCACATGAATCATCATGGCCGTCTGGCCATCTTTATACGTGGTGAAATCCTGGGCGCGGGCGACGGGGATGGTGGTGTTGCGTGGAATCACCTTCTCCATCAGGCCGCCCATGGTTTCCAGGCCCAGGGACAGTGGAATCACGTCGAGTAGCAGTAATTCGCCACCATCACGCTTGTTACCGGCCAGGGTATCGGCCTGGATCGCGGCGCCGATGGCAACCACCTGGTCCGGGTCGATTTCAGTCAGTGGCTGGCGGCCAAAGGCTTCGGCGACAGCCTCACGCACGCGTGGCACGCGAGTGGAACCACCGACCATGACCACGGCACCGACGTCTTCCAGCTCGATACCAGAATCACGCACGGCACGGCGGCAGGCTTTCAGGCTGCGGGCGACCATCGGTTCGATCAACGCATCGAAGGCTTCACGGGTCAGCTGAGCTGACCAGGTGCCGTAGGACACTTCAACAGTTGCAGCATCTGTCAGCGCCTCTTTGGCGGCGCACGCGGTTTGCAGCAGGTTGCGCTGCTCGCCCGGGTCCAGGTCGGCGGACAAACCGGCGCTGCTGATGATCCAGCCCGCAATGGCGTGATCGAAGTCATCGCCACCCAGGGCGCTGTCGCCACCGGTCGCGAGCACTTCAAAGACACCGCCAGTCAGGCGCAGTATCGAAATATCAAAGGTACCGCCGCCCAGGTCGTAAATAGCGACCAGGCCTTCTGCGTGCTGATCGAGGCCATAAGCCACGGCCGCCGCAGTGGGCTCGTTGAGCAGGCGCAGCACATTCAGGCCGGCGAGTTTCGCCGCGTCCTTGGTGGCCTGGCGCTGAGCGTCATCGAAATAAGCCGGAACGGTGATGACTGCACCCACCAGTTCGCCGCCCAGGGTTTTTTCCGCGCGCTGGCGCAGCACCTTGAGGATATCGGCCGACACTTCCACCGGGCTTTTCGGGCCCTGGACGGTGTCGATGAACGGCATATGGGACTCACCGCCGACGAAGCGGTACGGCAGTTGGTCGCCCAATTGCTTGACGTCGGACAAACCACGACCCATCAAGCGCTTGACCGACAGCACGGTGTTCAACGGATCGGTAGACGCCGCCAACTTGGCCGACTCACCGACTTCGGTGCGATCGGCGTGATAACGCACGGCAGACGGCAGGATGACCTGGCCATCGGCATCGGGCAACGGCTCGGACAGGCCGCTGCGCAAGGCAGCAACCAGGGAATTGGTGGTGCCCAGGTCAATCCCGACCGCCAGGCGACGCTGGTGCGGTTGAGGGCTTTGGCCGGGTTCGGCGATTTGCAGTAGGGCCATGGTAATCAGGTCTTATCTGTCTATCAGGCGTGCATCACGGGCAGCACACTGGGTTAATCGTCGAGGCGCTCTTCTAGCTGGCGCACTTCGTAGGTGAGCTTGTCGAGGAACTGCATGCGCCGCATCAGGCGTTCGGCCTGTTCACGTTGCGCTGCATCATCCCAACAGGCTGCGAAGCTTTCGTTGAGCTCATCCTGGGCCGTTTTCAGGCGACGCTTGAAGACAGCGACGCCCGCAAGATCAGCTTCGTCCTGCAACTCTTCAAGCTCTTCGCGCCACTGCATCTGCTGCATCAGGAAATCCGGGTCGTGCACCGTGACTTCAAGGGGCAGATCGCCACCGTTCATCGCGAGCAGGTAACGCGCGCGCTTCGGGGGACTTTTGAGGGTCTGATAGGCTTCGTTGAGGCTGGCCGATTGCTCCAGCGCCCGGCGTTGCTCACGCTCGGAAGCGTCAGCGAAGCGGTCTGGATGCACGCCACGCGCCAGTTCTCGGTAACGCGTGGCAAGCTGCTCAAGGTCCAGCCGAAAGCTCGGCTGCAGCTCGAATAAAGCGAAATGACAAGGAGTACCCACGAATAGCCTCAGATGTTGAAGCTTTCGCCGCAGCCACATTCACCGCGCACGTTGGGGTTGTTGAACTTGAAGCCTTCGTTCAACCCTTCCTTGACGAAATCGAGTTCGGTGCCGTCCAGGTAGGTCAGGCTCTTAGGGTCGATGATCACTTTCTCGCCGTGACTTTCGAACACCTGGTCTTCCGCAACCACCTCGTCGACAAACTCCAGCACGTAGGCAAGGCCGGAACAGCCTGTGGTGCGAACACCCAGACGAATCCCCTCACCTTTACCGCGCCCATTCAGGGAGCGGCGAATGTGCTGTGCAGCCGCTTCTGTCATGCTGATAGCCATCGTTGACTCCTTACTCGTCGCCAAATGCTTAGATCAAGCCTTTCTTCTGCTTGTAGTCGCGAACGGCCGCCTTGATGGCGTCTTCAGCGAGTACCGAGCAGTGGATTTTCACTGGCGGCAGGGCCAGCTCTTCGGCCAGCTGGGTGTTGCTGATGGTGACAGCCTCATCCAGGGTCTTGCCTTTCATCCATTCGGTCGCCAGGGAGCTGGAGGCGATAGCGGAACCGCAGCCGTAGGTCTTGAACTTGGCATCTTCGATAACGCCGTTGTCGTTGACCTTGATCTGCAGGCGCATCACATCGCCGCACGCCGGAGCGCCAACCATGCCGGTGCCGACATCTGGGTCTTCCGCGTCCATCTTGCCGACGTTACGCGGGTTTTCGTAGTGGTCGATGACCTTTTCGCTGTAAGCCATGGTACTGAATCCTCACTCATCAGGGCCGCTCTGGGACCCTGTAGAAACGCCTGCGTTTTCCGCCACGTTCCTACAGAGCTGGGGTGGCGGCTTCTATAGTTAGTGTGCCGCCCACTCGATCTTGGAAATATCGACGCCGTCTTTGTACATGTCCCACAGCGGCGACAGAACGCGCAGCTTGTTGACGGCTTCGCAGACTTTCTGCGCGGCGTAGTCGACTTGTTCTTCGGTGGTGAAGCGGCCGAACGTAAAGCGGATCGAGCTGTGTGCCAATTCGTCGTTGCGGCCCAGGGCGCGCAGCACATACGAAGGCTCAAGGGACGCCGAGGTACAGGCCGAACCGGACGAAACCGCCAGGTCCTTGAGTGCCATGATCAGCGACTCGCCTTCGACGTAGTTGAAGCTCAAATTAAGGTTGTGCGGTACACGGGCGGTCATGCTGCCGTTGATGTACAGCTCCTCAAGGTTCTCGACCTGCTTGTAGAAGCGATCACTCAGGGCCTTGATGCGCACGTTTTCGGCAGCCATGTCTTCCTTGGCTACACGGAAGGCTTCGCCCATGCCGACGATCTGGTGGGTCGCCAGGGTGCCCGAACGCATGCCGCGCTCGTGACCACCGCCGTGCATGGTGGCTTCGATGCGCACGCGTGGCTTGCGGCTCACGTACAGGGCGCCGATGCCTTTAGGGCCGTAGGTCTTGTGGGCAGAGAACGACATCAGGTCGACCTTCAGTTTCGACAGGTCGATATCGACCTTGCCGGTGGACTGAGCAGCGTCGACGTGCAGCAGGATACCCTTCGAGCGAGTCAGCTCGCCGATGGCCGCGATGTCGTTGATGGTGCCGATTTCGTTGTTCACGTGGATCACGGAAACCAGGATGGTGTCTTCACGCAGCGCGGCTTCGATCATGGCCGGGGTGACGATACCGTCGGTGGTTGGCTCGAGGTAGGTGACCTCGAAACCTTCACGCTCCAGTTGGCGCATGGTGTCGAGGACAGCCTTGTGCTCAATCTTGGTGGTGATCAGGTGTTTGCCTTTGGTCGCGTAGAAATGCGCCGCGCCCTTGATAGCCAGGTTGTCGGACTCGGTGGCACCGGAGGTCCAGACGATTTCACGCGGATCGGCATTGACCAGATCAGCGACTTGGCGACGCGCGTTCTCGACCGCTTCCTCGGCTTTCCAGCCGAATACGTGGGAACGGGAGGCTGGGTTGCCGAAGTTTCCGTCAACCAGCAGGCATTCGCTCATCTTTTGCGCGACACGCGGATCAACCGGGGTGGTCGCTGAGTAATCAAGGTAAATCGGCAATTTCATGGACTTTCTCCTAAATCAGGCTGGCTGGCGTGCCGTTAGCTCTGCGGCTGTTACTCGACGGCGGACGCTTCGATCTTGTCCAGACGCGGCGCCTTGGTATTGCAACGGCGCTGGTCCTGACGCTGGGCTACTTCTTGCACCTCACGGCGAGTCACAAGATCAGCCAAGCTGATACCACTCAAAAACTCATGGATCTGCAGGCTCAAGTCACACCACAGGTGGTGTGTCAGGCAGGTGTCGCCGGCGTGGCAATCACCCAGGCCCTGGCATTTGGTGGCGTCGACGGATTCGTTGACCGCGTCGATCACCTGAGCGACCTGGATACCCTGCATGTCGCGGGACAACTGGTAACCACCGCCTGGCCCGCGCACACTGGAAACCAGGTTGCTACGGCGCAATTTGGCGAACAGCTGTTCGAGGTAGGACAGGGAAATGCCTTGGCGCTCAGAGATATCGGCCAGGGACACCGGCCCAGTTTGCGCATGCAAAGCCAGGTCGAGCATGGCAGTCACCGCGTATCGGCCTTTTGTAGTCAGTCTCATGGACAAGTACCAAGGTGTTTCAGAATGGGAGCAAGTATGCGATTCCCGAGTATTTAAGTCAACTATAAGACCTAGTACTTTAGTCAGGATTACCCGTAAAAAGGGCGCGCGAATCATAGCAGGATGGGGTGAGCACGAACAGCAGGAACAGGGCCAGGCAGAAATCGAGAGCAAAATGTGGGAGGGGGCTTGCCCCCCCGATGACAGCAGGTCAGCCAACAAATCCATGGCTGACAGACCGCTATCGGGGGCAAGCCCCCTCCCACAGGGAATCTCGGGTGATCCTCAGACCTCAGCCAGCCTTGGTGGCAGTTTCGCTCTTGATCTCGGCGAAGTCTTCTTCGCGCAACTCAGGCAGATCTTTCGCACAGTAGCTGCTGCCCAGCTCCTTCAGCGCGCCGCACATGCCGTCCAACTTGCCATCCACCGCCTGCAGATGGTCGAGCAATTGGCCAATGGCGCGTGCCACAGGGTCGGGCATGTCTTCGCTGACGCCGTAGGCATCGAAGCCGATCTTCTCGGCCATGGCCTTGCGCTTGGCTTCCTGCTCATCGCCGACATCCGGCTTGACGATGATTCGGCCAGGAATACCCACCACAGTTGCGCCAGGCGGCACCGCCTTGGTCACCACGGCATTGGAGCCGACCTTGGCGCCCGCGCCGACGGTGAACGGGCCAAGCACCTTCGCGCCCGCCCCCACCACCACGCCATCACCCAAGGTTGGGTGGCGCTTACCTTTGTTCCAGCTGGTACCACCAAGCGTCACGCCCTGGTAGAGGGTCACGTCATCGCCGATTTCAGCGGTCTCGCCAATCACGATGCCCATACCATGATCAATGAAGAAGCGGCGCCCCACCTTGGCCCCCGGATGAATCTCGATCCCGGTCAGCCACCGACCAAAGTTCGACACCAACCGAGCCAGCCATTTCCAACCCATGCCCCACAAGGCACCGGACAGCCGGTGAATCCAGATGGCGTGCATGCCCGGGTAGCACGTCAGCACTTCAAAGGCGTTGCGCGCCGCCGGGTCACGGTGGAAAACACTCTGGATATCTTCTCGCAAACGCTCGAACATTTTTAATCCTTCCGCTTAAGAAGCTCGCCACGGGCCGCTTTCTGGGTCTCCGTGAGGATGCCACGCAATATATTCATTTCCGCCCGGCTGACCGAGCTGCGTCCGTAAAGGCGACGCAGGCGCGCCATCAAGTGCCGTGGCTTTTCCGGATCGAGGAATTCGATGGCCACCAGGGTTTGCTCCAGGTGCTCATAGAACCGCTCCAGCTCGTCCATGGTGGCCAACTCGCCACTTTTGGTCGACGCAACCTCTTCCTTCTCTACCTTGCTCGGCTGACCAGCAGCGGCCAGCCAGGCCATGCGCACTTCGTAAGTCAACACCTGCACCGCGGCCCCGAGGTTCAACGAACTGAACTCAGGGTCTGATGGGATGTGCACGTGGTAATGACATCGCTGCAGCTCTTCATTGGTAAGGCCGGAATCTTCACGGCCAAAGACCAAGGCGATTTCAGCGCCGCCCGCGGCCTCCTCGACCACTTTGGTTCCGCATTCACGCGGATCGAGCAGCGGCCAGGGGATGCGACGGTCGCGGGCGCTGGTGCCGAGCACCAGATTGCAGCCGACCAAGGCGTCCTCCAAGGTGGCGACGACCTGGGCCTTTTCGAGGAGGTCATTGGCGCCGGACGCACGGGCATCGGCCTCGTGGTGCGGGAACACGCGCGGTTCGACCAGCACCAGGCGCGTCAGCCCCATGTTTTTCATGGCTCGCGCCACCCCGCCGATGTTGCCGGGATGACTGGTATTGACCAAGACGACACGAATGTTTTGCAGCAAGGGAGGCGCTCTCGGACACGGGAAAGGGGAGCAAATCTTACAGAACAGCCTAAGGTTATGCCATGAAAGCTAACGTCGTCCTTCACCTGAAGAAAGTTTCTGCTAGAATGCCCGGCTTTCTTTAACAACCTTAGGTGACACATCCATGCAGCCCATGCTGAATATCGCGCTGCGCGCCGCCCGCAGCGCCAGTGAATTGATCTTCCGCTCCATCGAGCGCCTGGATACCATCAAGGTCGACGAAAAAGACGCCAAGGATTATGTATCCGAGGTGGATCGCGCCGCCGAACAGAAAATCATCGACGCTCTGCGCAAGGCCTACCCTACCCACGGCATCCTCGGCGAAGAAACCGGCCTGCACAAAGGCAGCGGCGAAGGCGAAGACTACCTGTGGATCATCGACCCACTGGATGGCACCACCAACTTCCTGCGCGGCATCCCGCACTTTGCCGTGAGCATCGCGTGCAAATACCGTGGTCGCCTGGAACACGCCGTTGTTCTCGACCCAGTCCGCCAGGAAGAATTCACCGCCAGCCGTGGCCGTGGCGCACAGCTCAATGGTCGTCGCCTGCGCGTAAGTGGCCGCACCAGCCTGGACGGCGCCCTGCTGGGTACTGGCTTCCCGTTCCGTGATGACCAGATGGACAACCTGGAAAACTACCTGGGCATGTTCCGCGCCCTGGTTGGCCAGACCGCCGGCATCCGCCGCGCTGGCGCAGCAAGCCTGGACCTGGCTTACGTTGCCGCCGGTCGCTTTGATGCCTTCTGGGAGTCGGGCCTGTCCGAGTGGGACATGGCTGCAGGCGCCCTGCTGATCCAGGAAGCAGGCGGCCTGGTGAGCGACTTCACCGGCGGTCACGACTTCCTTGAGAAAGGCCACGTGGTTGCCGGCAACACCAAATGCTTCAAGGCAGTCCTGACGGCGATCCAGCCGCACCTGCCGGCCTCGCTGAAGCGCTAAGCGGGCGAGCACAAAAAAAGCACCCCTCGGGGTGCTTTTTTTATGCCTGCAGAACCGGTTATTGCTGGTTCTGACCCAGGATCAGACGACCTTCTTTGTCGACTGGAATCTGGCTGCCAGGGTCGCGCTCCATACGCACGGAACCTTCCTTACCGTCCAGGTTGTAACGCACGTCGTACCCAACAACCTTGTCGCTGATGTCATTGACGGTGTTACAACGGGTTTGCGTAGTGGTGTAGGTATCGCGGTTCTGCATACCCTCTTGAACCTTGTTACCGGCGTAGCCACCACCGACCGCACCGGCCACGGTGGCCAATTTCTTACCATTACCACCACCGATCTGATTACCCAGCAAGCCACCCGCCAGGGCGCCTACAACGGTACCGGCGATTTGATGCTGATCCTGCACCGGACGCTGCCGGGTCACGGTGACGTCCTTGCAGACTTCACGGGGAGTCTTTATCTGGGTTTTAACCGGCTGCACCGCCAACACTTGCGCATACTCAGGGCCGCTTTTTACCAGGCTGTAGGTGGCAACAGCACCCCCGGCAGTTACACCGACAGCACCCAATACCGCACCAACCAGCAACGACTTGTTCACGTTGAACCTCCTGACCATCACAAGCGGACCGAAACGTCCGCGCTATACCCAGCCTTGGAGCAAAAAAAAGGCGCGAGTTCAATTCTCGCGCCTTTCTTGTCACAGCGATCAACAAGCGCCCATCAAGGGCGGTCGTCGACCTCCTTGCCAGTGCTGGCCGGAGGGATAAGGTCTTCGCTGTTGAGGTTCAGCCAGATCAGCACCACGTTGGCGATGTAGATCGACGAGTAGGTGCCTGCCAGAACGCCGATGAACAGCGCCAGGGAGAAGCCCCACAGGTTGTCGCCGCCGAAGATCATCAGCGCAGCGATCGCCAGCAAGGTGGAGATCGACGTCGCCATGGTCCGCAGCAGGGTCTGGGTGGTCGAAATGTTGATGTTCTCGATCAACGTCGCCTTGCGCAGCACGCGGAAGTTCTCACGAACCCGGTCGAATACCACGATGGTGTCGTTGAGGGAGTAACCAATGATCGCCAGCACCGCCGCCAACACCGTCAGGTCGAAGGTAATCTGGAAGTACGCCAGGATGCCTACGGTCACGATCACGTCGTGGATCAGCGACACAATGGCGCCGACACCGAACTTCCACTGAAAGCGGAACGCCAGGTAGATCATGATGCCGACCAGCGCCATCAGCATGCCGAGGCCGCCCTGGTCGCGCAGTTCTTCACCGACCTGCGGGCCTACGAACTCGACGCGCTTGACCGACGCAGGGTTGTCACCGCCGACCTTTTGCAAGGCCTCGGCTACCTGGTGACCCAGTTGCGGGTCTTCGCCCGGCATACGCACCAGCAGGTCGGTCGTTGCACCAAAGCTCTGCACGATGGCTTCGTGATAGCCGGCCTTGACCAGCTCGCTGCGCACCAGGGTGACGTCGGCCGGCTTCTCGTAGGTCAGCTCGATGAGCGTACCGCCGGTGAAGTCCAGACCGTAGTTCAGGCCCTTATGGAACCAGCTGAACAACGCCAGAACGGTAAGGAGCACGGTGACGCCGAACGCAACGTTGCGAACGCCCATGAAGTTGATTGTACGTAACATGGCAGCCCCTTAAATCCACAACTTCTTGAAGTCACGCCCGCCAAAGATCAGGTTGACCATTGCGCGGGTCACCATGATGGCCGTGAACATCGAGGTAAAGATACCGAGGGACATGGTCACCGCAAAACCTTTGACCGGGCCGGTACCCATGGCAAAGAGAATCCCGCCGACCAACAGAGTGGTCAGGTTGGAGTCGAGAATCGCGGTAAATGCCCGGCCGAAGCCTTCGTTGATTGCACGCTGCACGGTCATGCCCGCCGCGATCTCTTCACGAATCCGCGAGAAGATCAGTACGTTGGCGTCAACCGCCATACCCATGGTGAGTACGATACCGGCGATACCTGGCAGGGTCAGTGTAGCGCCCAGCAGCGACATCAAGGCCAGCAGCATCACCATGTTGCCCGCCAGGGCCACGGTGGCGATGACGCCGAAGAAGCGGTAGATGGCGATGATGAACAGCGACACGAACAACATGCCCCACAGCGCCGCATCGACGCCCTTGGTAATGTTGTCGGCACCCAGGCTCGGGCCGATGGTACGTTCTTCAGCGAAGTACATCGGTGCCGCCAGGCCACCGGCACGCAGCAGCAGCGCCAGTTCCGAGGACTCGCCCTGGCCATTCAGGCCAGTGATACGGAATTGCGCACCCAGTGGCGACTGAATGGTCGCCAGGCTGATGATTTTCTTCTCTTCCTTGAAGGTCTGAACCGGTACGTCTTTCTCGACGCCGTTGACCATCTGCTTGGTGTAGGTGGTGATCGGGCGTTGCTCGATGAAGATCACCGCCATGCTGCGACCGACGTTGCTGCGCGTGGCGCGGCTCATCAGTTCACCACCATGACCATCCAGGCGGATGTTCACTTCAGGGGTGCCGTGCTCACCAAAACCAGCCTTGGCATCCGTCACCTGGTCACCGGTGATGATCAAGCCACGCTCGATCAACGCTGGAGGACGGTTGCCTTCGCGGAATTCGAACTCTTCGGCGGTGGCGCGGGTAGCACCCGGCTCAGCCGCCAGGCGGAACTCCAGGTTGGCGGTCTTGCCCAGGATACGCTTGGCTTCAGCGGTGTCCTGCACACCCGGCAGCTCAACCACGATGCGGTTGGCGCCCTGGCGCTGCACGATAGGCTCGGCCACACCCAGCTCGTTGACGCGGTTACGCACCGTGGTCAGGTTCTGCTTGATCGAGTATTCGCGGATTTCCGCGATCTTGGCCGGGCTCATCGCCAGACGCAGCACAGCCTGACCATTCAAGTCGGCCGGTACGATATCGAAATCGTTGAAGTTTTTGCGGATCAGTGCACGGGCCTGTTCGCGGGACGCTTCGTCAGAGAAGCCCAGCTGGATGGCACCATTGAGCTGCGGCAGGCTGCGATAACGCAGGCGCTCTTTACGCAGCAGGCTCTTCACGTCGCCTTCGTAGACTTTAAGACGTGCATCGAGCGCCTTGTCCATGTCGACTTCCAGCAGGAAGTGCACACCACCGGACAAGTCCAGACCCAGCTTCATCGGGTGCGCGCCAATGCTGCGCAACCATTGCGGCGTGGTCTGTGCCAGGTTGAGTGCGACAACGTAGTCGTCACCCATGACCTTGCGCACGACGTCTTTGGCCGGCAATTGGTCTTCTTGCTTGGTCAGGCGTAACAAGCCGCCCTTCGCACCAGCTGCCAATGTTGCCGCTTTAACCTGGATGCCCGCGTCGTTGAGCGCTTTGCTCGCGCGTTCCAGATCAGCCTGATTGACCTGCAGCGTAGTGCTGGCGCCAGAGATCTGGATCGCCGGGTCATCAGGATAGAGATTGGGAGCGGAATAAATAAAACCGATCGCCAGCACCGCCAGGATCAGTACGTATTTCCACAGAGGGTATTTGTTCAGCATCACGCCGCCCGCTTATAACGCGGGGCGCCTTGCGCGCCCCGTCGATTGGTAAAGGTTGTTACTTAGATCGCTTTGAGCGTGCCTTTAGGCAGCGTGGCGGCGATGGCGCCCTTCTGGAACTTCATTTCTACGGTGTCGGACACTTCCAGAACCACGAAAGCGTCGGAAACCTTGGTGATCTTGCCAGCGATGCCGCCGGTGGTCACAACTTCGTCACCTTTCTGCAGGCTGCCCAGCAGGTTCTTCTGCTCTTTGGCGCGCTTGGCCTGTGGACGCCAGATCATCAGGTAGAAGATGACCAGGAAACCGACCAGGAAAATCCACTCGAAACCACCACCCATAGGGCCGGCAGCAGCAGGCGCAGCGGCATCCGCCATGGCGTTAGAGATAAAAAAGCTCATTTAGCACTCCAGTTGCAAATAGTGAATCTTAGGGTCGGAAAACTCAGTCCAAGGGCGGCACAGGGAGCCCGCGCTTGGCATAGAAGGCATCGACGAAGGCGGCCAATGTACCCTGTTGAATAGCCTCGCGCAAACCAGCCATCAGGACTTGGTAGTGACGCAAATTGTGGATGGTATTCAACATGCTACCCAGCATTTCCCCACACTTGTCCAGATGGTGCAGATAAGCACGGGAGAAGTTCTGGCAGGTATAGCAATCACAGGTGGGATCCAGCGGCGAATCATCATGGCGATGAAACGCGTTACGGATCTTCAGCACGCCTGTATCGATGAACAGATGCCCATTGCGGGCATTACGGGTTGGCATCACGCAATCGAACATGTCCACACCGCGGCGCACACCCTCTACGAGATCTTCGGGTTTGCCAACGCCCATAAGGTAACGAGGTTTGTCAGCAGGCATCAGGCCCGGTAGGTAATCCAGCACCTTGATCATTTCATGTTTGGGCTCGCCAACCGACAAACCGCCGATGGCCAGGCCGTCAAAACCGATCTTGTCCAAGCCTTCCAGCGAGCGTTTGCGCAGGCTTTCATGCATGCCGCCCTGAACGATACCGAACAGCGCAGCGGTGTTGTCACCGTGGGCATTCTTCGAGCGCTGGGCCCAACGCAGGGACAACTCCATGGAAATTCGCGCGACGTCTTCGTCAGCCGGGTACGGTGTGCACTCGTCAAAGATCATCACGATGTCGGAGCCCAGGTCACGCTGCACCTGCATTGACTCTTCCGGGCCCATGAACACTTTGGAACCGTCCACCGGCGAGGCGAAGGTCACGCCCTCTTCCTTGATCTTGCGCATGGCGCCCAAGCTGAACACCTGGAAACCGCCCGAGTCAGTCAGGATAGGGCCTTGCCATTTCATGAAGTCATGCAGGTCACCGTGCTTCTTGATCACTTCCGTGCCTGGGCGCAGCCACAGGTGGAAGGTGTTGCCGAGGATGATCTCGGCACCGGTGGCGACGATGTCACGCGGCAGCATGCCCTTGACGGTGCCGTAAGTGCCCACGGGCATGAACGCCGGGGTCTCGACGGTGCCGCGCGGGAAGGTCAGGCGACCGCGACGGGCCTTGCCGTCGGTGGCCAATAATTCAAACGACATACGACTCATAGTTATTCCTCTGGGCCGCGTGGCGCCGGATTACGGGTGATAAACATCGCATCACCGTAGCTGAAAAAACGGTACTCGTTGGCGATGGCGGCTTGATAAGCGGCCATGGTTTCCGGGTAACCGGCAAATGCCGACACCAGCATCAACAGTGTGGATTCCGGCAAATGGAAGTTAGTCACCAGGCAATCGACCACATGGAATGGCCGGCCTGGGTAGATAAAGATATCGGTGTCGCCACTGAACGGCTTGAGTACGCCATCACGGGCTGCACTTTCCAACGAGCGGACGCTGGTGGTCCCTACCGCCACGACTCGCCCGCCACGCGCCTTGCACGCCGCAACAGCGTCCACGACGTCCTGGCTGACTTCCAACCACTCGCTGTGCATATGGTGGTCTTCGATGTTATCCACACGCACCGGCTGAAACGTGCCGGCCCCCACGTGCAGGGTCACATAGGCGGTTTCGACGCCTTTGGCAGCAATCGCATCCAGCAGCGGCTGATCGAAATGCAGGCCCGCGGTCGGTGCGGCAACAGCGCCGAGGCGTTGGGAGTACACCGTCTGATAGCGCTCGCGGTCCGAATCTTCGTCGGGACGATCTATATAAGGAGGCAACGGCATATGGCCGACGCGCTCCAGCAGCGGCAATACTTCTTCGGCAAACCTGAGCTCGAACAACGCGTCGTGGCGCGCCACCATCTCGGCTTCGCCACCGCCATCGATCAGGATTGAGGAACCCGGTTTCGGCGACTTGCTGGAGCGCACATGGGCCAGTACGCGATGACTGTCCAGTACCCGCTCCACCAGAATTTCCAGCTTGCCGCCGGACGCTTTCTGGCCAAACAGCCGCGCCGGAATCACCCGGGTATTGTTGAATACCATCAGATCGCCAGGGCGCAAATGCTCAAGCAAATCAGTGAATTGACGGTGTGCGAGGGCACCACTCACCCCGTCCAGGGTCAGCAGTCGACTGGCGCGACGCTCCGCCAAAGGATGGCGAGCGATCAGCGAATCAGGGAGTTCAAAAGTAAAGTCAGCAACGCGCATGATGGGGTTCGTCTAGCAGGGCCGGGAAGTTTAGCGGAAATAGTGAAAATTGACCATGAAACGTGATTGACCAACGGTAATCTCATCTCTATACTTCGCCGCCATTGAGCCCTGATGGCGGAATTGGTAGACGCGGCGGATTCAAAATCCGTTTTCGAAAGGAGTGGGAGTTCGAGTCTCCCTCGGGGCACCATCTTAAAAAAAGACCTTGAAATTCAAGGTCTTTTTTTTCGCCCATAGAAAAGTGCATGACTCGCACAGTCATTCTTTTGAGAGCGACTCAGTGCTTCAAGCACCTCCTCCAGGCGCGCCTGCGACACGCCTGACCAGCACAATTCGCCCTACCACTCATCGCGCGCTCACAAGCCTCTGACAGGCACTGGAGAGCGCTCAGCGGCCGAATGCATTCGAGGCCACTACCAGAATGTCCAAACCGCGCTCAGCACTGACGCAGCGGGCGTGTCAGAAAGGTGCGCAGCTTCAGGCACCGATCGACGCGCAGCGCGAAACGGCGCTGACCCAGCGCGGGGTTCACACCGATGAAACGTTGGCACAGAGGGGCGCTCCAGGTGAAGGATACTTTCTCTATGTGGCGTGCGCTGTTAGCGTCGACCCCACCAAGAATTCGTTCGCGCGAACGATCAGGCTTAAATCGCCCAAGCCGCTCAAGGCTCTCGCGCATGGCCTGAATCCGGATGACTACCAGATCTTCCAGGTCGTTTTCGACCGCCCAAAACAAAACCCCATCTGCTTTCGCAGATGGGGTTTCGGAATTTAATCTTGACGATGACCTACTCTCACATGGGGAAACCCCACACTACCATCGGCGATGCATCGTTTCACTGCTGAGTTCGGGATGGGATCAGGTGGTTCCAATGCTCTATGGTCGTCAAGAAATTCGGGTACTGAGTCGTGACCTAATGGCCTCACTTCAGCAAATTGGGTATGTGACAGATCGGTGTTTTGTGAGATATCGAACTTTCGGTTCGTATCATCTTCACACACCGCAATCTGATGCTCGTTAGAGTAGTCAAATTGCTTGGGTGTTATATGGTCAAGCCTCACGGGCAATTAGTATTGGTTAGCTCAACGCCTCACAGCGCTTACACACCCAACCTATCAACGTCGTAGTCTTCGACGGCCCTTCAGGGAACTCAAGGTTCCAGTGAGATCTCATCTTGAGGCTAGTTTCCCGCTTAGATGCTTTCAGCGGTTATCTATTCCGAACATAGCTACCCGGCAATGCCACTGGCGTGACAACCGGAACACCAGAGGTTCGTCCACTCCGGTCCTCTCGTACTAGGAGCAGCCCCTCTCAAATCTCAAACGTCCACGGCAGATAGGGACCGAACTGTCTCACGACGTTCTAAACCCAGCTCGCGTACCACTTTAAATGGCGAACAGCCATACCCTTGGGACCGGCTTCAGCCCCAGGATGTGATGAGCCGACATCGAGGTGCCAAACACCGCCGTCGATATGAACTCTTGGGCGGTATCAGCCTGTTATCCCCGGAGTACCTTTTATCCGTTGAGCGATGGCCCTTCCATACAGAACCACCGGATCACTAAGACCTACTTTCGTACCTGCTCGACGTGTCTGTCTCGCAGTCAAGCGCGCTTTTGCCTTTATACTCTACGACCGATTTCCGACCGGTCTGAGCGCACCTTCGTACTCCTCCGTTACTCTTTAGGAGGAGACCGCCCCAGTCAAACTACCCACCATACACTGTCCTCGATCCGGATAACGGACCTGAGTTAGAACCTCAAAGTTGCCAGGGTGGTATTTCAAGGATGGCTCCACGCGAACTGGCGTCCACGCTTCAAAGCCTCCCACCTATCCTACACAAGCAAATTCAAAGTCCAGTGCAAAGCTATAGTAAAGGTTCACGGGGTCTTTCCGTCTAGCCGCGGATACACTGCATCTTCACAGCGATTTCAATTTCACTGAGTCTCGGGTGGAGACAGCGCCGCCATCGTTACGCCATTCGTGCAGGTCGGAACTTACCCGACAAGGAATTTCGCTACCTTAGGACCGTTATAGTTACGGCCGCCGTTTACCGGGGCTTCGATCAAGAGCTTCGCGTTAGCTAACCCCATCAATTAACCTTCCGGCACCGGGCAGGCGTCACACCCTATACGTCCACTTTCGTGTTTGCAGAGTGCTGTGTTTTTAATAAACAGTCGCAGCGGCCTGGTATCTTCGACCGGCATGAGCTTACGGAGCAAGTCCTTCACCCTCACCGGCGCACCTTCTCCCGAAGTTACGGTGCCATTTTGCCTAGTTCCTTCACCCGAGTTCTCTCAAGCGCCTTGGTATTCTCTACCCAACCACCTGTGTCGGTTTGGGGTACGGTTCCTGGTTACCTGAAGCTTAGAAGCTTTTCTTGGAAGCATGGCATCAACCACTTCGCTAACTAAAAGTTAGCTCGTCATCAGCTCTCGGCCTTAAGATCCCGGATTTACCTAAGATCTCAGCCTACCACCTTAAACTTGGACAACCAACGCCAAGCTGGCCTAGCCTTCTCCGTCCCTCCATCGCAATAACCAGAAGTACAGGAATATTAACCTGTTTTCCATCGACTACGCTTTTCAGCCTCGCCTTAGGGACCGACTAACCCTGCGTCGATTAACGTTGCGCAGGAAACCTTGGTCTTTCGGCGTGGGTGTTTTTCACACCCATTGTCGTTACTCATGTCAGCATTCGCACTTCTGATACCTCCAGCAAGCTTCTCAACTCACCTTCACAGGCTTACAGAACGCTCCTCTACCGCATCACTTACGTGATACCCGTAGCTTCGGTGTATGGTTTGAGCCCCGTTACATCTTCCGCGCAGGCCGACTCGACTAGTGAGCTATTACGCTTTCTTTAAAGGGTGGCTGCTTCTAAGCCAACCTCCTAGCTGTCTAAGCCTTCCCACATCGTTTCCCACTTAACCATAACTTTGGGACCTTAGCTGACGGTCTGGGTTGTTTCCCTTTTCACGACGGACGTTAGCACCCGCCGTGTGTCTCCCATGCTCGGCACTTGTAGGTATTCGGAGTTTGCATCGGTTTGGTAAGTCGGGATGACCCCCTAGCCGAAACAGTGCTCTACCCCCTACAGTGATACATGAGGCGCTACCTAAATAGCTTTCGAGGAGAACCAGCTATCTCCGAGCTTGATTAGCCTTTCACTCCGATCCACAGGTCATCCGCTAACTTTTCAACGGTAGTCGGTTCGGTCCTCCAGTTAGTGTTACCCAACCTTCAACCTGCCCATGGATAGATCGCCCGGTTTCGGGTCTATTCCCAGCGACTAGACGCCCTATTAAGACTCGCTTTCGCTACGCCTCCCCTATTCG
This sequence comes from Pseudomonas sp. H3_E07, assembly GCF_054668895.1. NCBI lineage: Bacteria > Pseudomonadati > Pseudomonadota > Gammaproteobacteria > Pseudomonadales > Pseudomonadaceae > Pseudomonas > Pseudomonas sp. H3_E07. The sequence goes on along the minus strand of NZ_CP162795.1, from coordinate 3,827,499 downwards.
GTTAAGCTCGCCACTGAAAATAAGTCGCTGACCCATTATACAAAAGGTACGCAGTCACCTAACAAAGTAGGCTCCCACTGCTTGTACGCATACGGTTTCAGGATCTATTTCACTCCCCTCTCCGGGGTTCTTTTCGCCTTTCCCTCACGGTACTAGTTCACTATCGGTCAGTCAGTAGTATTTAGCCTTGGAGGATGGTCCCCCCATATTCAGACAAAGTTTCTCGTGCTCCGTCCTACTCGATTTCATGACTAAGAGATTTTCGCGTACAGGGCTATCACCCACTATGGCCGCACTTTCCAGAGCGTTCCGCTAATCTCAAAGCCACTTAAGGGCTAGTCCCCGTTCGCTCGCCACTACTAAGGGAATCTCGGTTGATTTCTTTTCCTCAGGGTACTTAGATGTTTCAGTTCCCCTGGTTCGCCTCTTGCACCTATGTATTCAGTACAAGATAACCATCTTATGATGGCTGGGTTCCCCCATTCAGACATCTCCGGATCAAAGTCTGTTTGCCGACTCCCCGAAGCTTTTCGCAGGCTACCACGTCTTTCATCGCCTCTGACTGCCAAGGCATCCACCGTATGCGCTTCTTCACTTGACCATATAACCCCAAGCAATCTGGTTATACTGTGAAGACAACATTCGCCGAAAATTCGAATTTCTCAACTAAGAGAACTCACAAATTTTACCTTAGCCTGATCCGTTACCAGTGAAAGTAACGTTCAGTCTATCTTTCTATCACATACCCAAATTTTTAAAGAACGATCTAATCAAAGACTAGAAATCAACATTCACACTGGAATATTCATTTCTAAACTCTAACGAAACAGATCACCTGCAAGGTGGATCTCTCGTCTTCTTCAATGAATCAAGCAATTCGTGTGGGAACTTATGGAGCAGCTGATGTCGTCGATTAAGGAGGTGATCCAGCCGCAGGTTCCCCTACGGCTACCTTGTTACGACTTCACCCCAGTCATGAATCACACCGTGGTAACCGTCCCCCCGAAGGTTAGACTAGCTACTTCTGGTGCAACCCACTCCCATGGTGTGACGGGCGGTGTGTACAAGGCCCGGGAACGTATTCACCGCGACATTCTGATTCGCGATTACTAGCGATTCCGACTTCACGCAGTCGAGTTGCAGACTGCGATCCGGACTACGATCGGTTTTATGGGATTAGCTCCACCTCGCGGCTTGGCAACCCTCTGTACCGACCATTGTAGCACGTGTGTAGCCCAGGCCGTAAGGGCCATGATGACTTGACGTCATCCCCACCTTCCTCCGGTTTGTCACCGGCAGTCTCCTTAGAGTGCCCACCATTACGTGCTGGTAACTAAGGACAAGGGTTGCGCTCGTTACGGGACTTAACCCAACATCTCACGACACGAGCTGACGACAGCCATGCAGCACCTGTCTCAATGTTCCCGAAGGCACCAATCTATCTCTAGAAAGTTCATTGGATGTCAAGGCCTGGTAAGGTTCTTCGCGTTGCTTCGAATTAAACCACATGCTCCACCGCTTGTGCGGGCCCCCGTCAATTCATTTGAGTTTTAACCTTGCGGCCGTACTCCCCAGGCGGTCAACTTAATGCGTTAGCTGCGCCACTAAAAGCTCAAGGCTTCCAACGGCTAGTTGACATCGTTTACGGCGTGGACTACCAGGGTATCTAATCCTGTTTGCTCCCCACGCTTTCGCACCTCAGTGTCAGTATTAGTCCAGGTGGTCGCCTTCGCCACTGGTGTTCCTTCCTATATCTACGCATTTCACCGCTACACAGGAAATTCCACCACCCTCTACCATACTCTAGTCAGTCAGTTTTGAATGCAGTTCCCAGGTTGAGCCCGGGGATTTCACATCCAACTTAACAAACCACCTACGCGCGCTTTACGCCCAGTAATTCCGATTAACGCTTGCACCCTCTGTATTACCGCGGCTGCTGGCACAGAGTTAGCCGGTGCTTATTCTGTCGGTAACGTCAAAACAATCACGTATTAGGTAACTGCCCTTCCTCCCAACTTAAAGTGCTTTACAATCCGAAGACCTTCTTCACACACGCGGCATGGCTGGATCAGGCTTTCGCCCATTGTCCAATATTCCCCACTGCTGCCTCCCGTAGGAGTCTGGACCGTGTCTCAGTTCCAGTGTGACTGATCATCCTCTCAGACCAGTTACGGATCGTCGCCTTGGTGAGCCATTACCTCACCAACTAGCTAATCCGACCTAGGCTCATCTGATAGCGCAAGGCCCGAAGGTCCCCTGCTTTCTCCCGTAGGACGTATGCGGTATTAGCGTTCGTTTCCGAACGTTATCCCCCACTACCAGGCAGATTCCTAGGCATTACTCACCCGTCCGCCGCTCTCAAGAGAAGCAAGCTTCTCTCTACCGCTCGACTTGCATGTGTTAGGCCTGCCGCCAGCGTTCAATCTGAGCCATGATCAAACTCTTCAGTTCAAACATCTTTGGGTTTTTAAGAAACCCTAAACTTGGCTCAGCAATCGTTGGTTACATCTTTGATTTCTCGCGGAGTAACTTGTGATGCTGATAATCTTGTTGACTATCAGTCTGACTCCACAAGCACCCACACGAATTGCTTGATTCAGTTGTTAAAGAGCGGTTGGTTAAGATCTTTCGTCTCAACCGAGGCGTGCACTCTACAGCACATCTCTCAAGAAAAACACCCCTAAGGCTTATGATTTTACTAATAAAATCAACTACCTGAGCCAGATTCAGTATCGAACTGCTCGTTAGCGGGAGGCGAATAGTACAGCATTAAAATACGGGGTCAACCCCTGCATTGAAATTCTTTTTCCTTACCGAAGACCCCCTCCGAGCAGCATCACTGAGATTACCGAGCGTTCTGGCCAGCCAGCGTTGTGTCCAGCCGTGGTGGATCGAATACAGGCTGTCCACGCTTAAAGCGTACGGCGACACGCTCGGGAAGTAGAGGCGTCCTAAGCCCTGCGCATAAGAATTGCCCCCAACAGCCCTACTCCAACGCGCAAAAACGACCACACAGCAGCAGATGACGTGTCGCACCAGGTCTTTTTTTCCGCCAAAGAACAGGGATCATCGCCCTCCCCCCACCATCCCCAAAGACGCCGAGGAACCGAGAGCATGGAATTGACGCTGGAAGCGGTGGCGCTTTTTGCACTGAAGCTGGTGCACGAGACTGACGGCGGCAGCCCGGTTCTACGGGATGATCCGGTGATGGAGAGGTATGACCGCGAGGTGTTTGGGTTGTTGGTGCGGCAGGGGGATCTGGTGGGGATTCAGTCGAAGCTCGATGAATGCCTGACGCTGGCGCTCGACGCCCTGGGCGGCGCCGGCACTGTAATGGGGCGCGAGCTGCATCGGCTTGCGGTGGACGCGCACCAAGCGTCGACACTGGATGAACTCAATGCCCCGCTCGGCGCCCTCAAGGATTATCTGAAAGCCATCCTATAAGGAACGACTTAGCGCCGCCCCTCCACCGCCATCCGCACCGCCAACCCCATCAGTACCGACCCCATCAACCAACGCTGCACCACCTGCCATCCCGGCCGGGTGACGAAAAACACTGCGATGGAACCCGCCATCGTGGCAATCACTGCGTTAACGCTCACGCTGATCAAAATCTGCGTGAAGCCCAGCACCAGCGATTGCGCCAACACACTGCCGTGGCCATTCGGGTCGATGAACTGCGGCAACAACGACAAATACATCACCGCCACCTTGGGGTTCAGCAAATTGGTCACCAAGCCCATGGTGAACAGCTTGCGCGGGGTGTCCTTGGGCAGGTCCCGCACCTGGAACGGTGAACGCCCACCCGGCCGAATTGCCTGCCAAGCCATGTACGCCAGGTACAACGCCCCGCCGAAGCGCAGTGCGTCATAGGCAAACGGCACCGCCATCACCAAAGCGGTGATTCCCAACGCCGCGCAGAGCATATAAACCAGAAACCCCAACGCTACACCGCCCAGGGACACATACCCGGCAGTGCGGCCCTGGCAGATCGAGCGGGAAATGAGGTAAATCATGTTTGGGCCGGGCGTCAGCACCATGCCGAGGGAGATCAGCGCATAAGCCAGCCAGTTGGACAGTTCAGGCATGGTCGGGCTCCGTTTTTTGAAACATCTGGCCAAGGTTGTAAGGTTGGCCGCCATGGTAGGGCGTTCAAAATGCCCGCGTTAGATACAGATCCGCGAGCAAAACGGCATACACCCAGGAGGCAGGCCCATGATCGACTTCAGCAACAAAGGCTTTTTCAAACTCAAGCAGAACAACGAATACGCCGAACGCGTCGCCGACCTGCTGCTGGACGGTGAAGAAGTGGTGGATGCGTACAAGGCCATGCGTGATGGGGTGGTGTTTACCACCAAGCGGATTATTGCGGTGAATGTGCAGGGGATAACGGGTAGCAAGAAGGATTTCACATCGCTGCCGTACAAGAACATCGTGGCGTATTCAGTGGAGACGTCCGGGACGTTTGATCTGGATTCCGAGTTGGAAATCTACTTTTCGTCGTTGGGGAAGGTGAGGTTTGAATTCACCGGCAAGACCTCGATCGTCGAAATCTCCCGGCTCATTTCCCGGCATCTTCTGACCTGATCAACAGGCAAAAAAAGACCTTGGCGTCCCAGGGTCTTTTTACTGCCTACGCGGCTCAACAGGTGCAAAGCGAAACACACCAGAATCACCGACCGAAGCCTGGCTTGTGAATGGGGGTTGGTCATTCCGCCAGACTTCCACGACGCTGGCTTTCACTTCACTCACGAGAACGAAGAAGGAATCGTCTTCGAGTCAGGGCATTGGTACTTCGGCGAAGTCAGCGCGAACGATGAAGACCCTGGCGGAGAGCGCTGGAAATATCACGCTCTCAGGTCCTTCCCGGCGCAACAGTCACTTGGGCTGAAAGGTCTCAAGGTACGCCAGAATGTTGTCTATCTTCTCTTGATCGCTGATGCCCCAGAAGATCATCCGCGTGCCACTCACTACCTTCTTCGGTGCTTCGATGTAAGCGGCGAGCTTGTCCCGGGTCCAGACCACACCGGAGTTTTTCATCGCATCGGAATACTGATAGTCCGCGGTGGTCCCAGCAGGCCTGCCGATGATGCCATTGAGCTGCGGCCCGAACCCACCACGCGCACCTTCGCCGATGCTGTGGCAGCCGCCGCAGGTCTTAGTGAATAGCTTGCCGCCCGCCTCGGCGTCGCCGGCCGCGAAGGCAGGGCCCGCGGTGAATACCAGGGCGAGGGTGATCAAAGTACGGTACTTCACGGAGACTCCATTTCAAGCGTTGCTGCGACGAAAGCCGGAGCAATTATGCCGGTATAAACGACCTTTCCCCCAACCGTTCAACCAAGCGCACCAGGTAACCGTCCGGGTCTTGCACGATGAACTGCCGCTGCCCCGCCTCTACGTCGCCGGCACGATACCAGGCATCTTCAACCCCCTTGAACAGCGGCCAGCCAATAGAGGCCAAGCGTTGCAGGATGGGGGTAACGCCGGGTACGTCGATTTGCAGATTGATACCGCGCCCGAAGGGTTGGTCCAATGGTGCGGTCAGCCATTGCCCCGCGTCGGGATCGTATTGCTCCAGCATGATTTGCGCGCCCTCCAGATCGAGGTAAGCGAAACCGTCTTCGACGCGCTGGTAAGCGAGGGAAAAACCCAGCTGTTCAACCCAAAAATCCAGACTGTTGCCGAGGTTGGTCACTATGAGTTCTGGAACCAAGGGGTTATGGGCAAACATACAATTCCTTTTGCGATAGCGTTAAGAGCGCATGCCCATCCAGATCATGGTTTTTTGGTCCACGCAGAATACCGCGCGATGTCGTTGAGGTGGCGCAGTATCCTGCAACGACATTGTTATGACCACCCATCGCCTCGAACACATCCAATCGAACCTATCCAGACGAGTTCTACTCCACCTGTATGAACCCTGATGGTGGAGTAAGAATCATGGCTCAGCCATCGATTTTGGTGTTGGAAGACGACGAAATCATTCGGGCGTTGATGGTGGATGTGCTGGAAGAATTCGGCGCAGTGGTGACATCGTTTCCTTCTGCAGATGAAGGAATGATTTACCTGGAACAGGGCGATGAGCCCGTGGACTTGATTGTCAGCGATATTCAGATGCCAGGTCTGCTTAACGGCTATGACTTGAGCAAGGTGGTCGCGCATCGCTGGCCCACGGTGCCGGTGGTGTTGACGTCCGGCAATAGCAAGCTGGCCTCGCAATTGGGGGCGTCGGTGCGGTTCCTGCCCAAGCCGTGGAGTACCGGTCATTTGATTGAGTGTGTGCAGACGGCGCTGAATCAACAGGGTCTTTCCCTGCATTGATAGCGTCGCGATATCACTGAAGCCGAACTTCGCGCAATGCTCTGTGGTCATTAATGATGCAAGGAGCGACTTTTCTGATCCGTCGGTCAGCCTTCTCGCCTTGTGCGTATAGAATAAGGCTTTGAGATGTGTAGAATCGCCGCCCATTTCCACGCGTCATTCATGGCCGAGAGGCCCACAGTTCGAGCTTACTGAATGCATTCACAGGCCCATGACGTTGGTGCGCCCTCTTTGCTGGAAGCGTTGCGCACAGGCACGGCCCTGTTGCACGTGGCATTGGAAAAGCGCCTGCCGTTTTTCTCCGAGGGCCTGGATGCCGATTGGTATCAGCGCTTGCTCCAGGCGTATTACGGTTTTTATCGGCCGTTGGAATCAGCACTGTACGAAAGTGGCTTGATTCCTGATGGATACGACGCAGTCTTGCGTGTGAAAACACCGACGCTCGTCTGCGACCTCGCTGCCTTGGGTTTGGATGACCAAGCTGTCAGCACCCTGCCGCGCTGTCTCGAACTCCCAATCCTTGATACCCCCGCCGCTTGCCTTGGCGCCCTTTATGTCTTGGAAGGCGCGACGCTGGGCGGCCAAGTGCTGCGTCGGGAAATGACCCAGCGCCTGAACGTGAATGCCCACAACGGCGGTGCGTTCCTCAATATCTACGGCGTCGAAACCGGTCGGCGCTGGAAAGACTTTCTCGACTACCTCGGCGACCAACCACTGGACGCGCCGGCCAGACAGAGCGCGGTGAACGCTGCCCGTTCAACATTCAGCTGCTTTGAGCAATGGCTCGACAGCCAGGAGGTACTGCTGTGAAACCCGAAGACTTTGAAGAGCTGCTTGCCAACTGTGCCGACGAGCCCATCCGCTTTCCCGGAGCGATCCAACCCCACGGTGTGCTGCTGACGTTGTCGGAGCCGGACCTGAACATCATCCAGGTCAGTGCCAACGTCGGCAGCCTGTTCGGCCATGCTCCCGAGGCGCTGCTGGGCCAGCCGCTGCACACGCTGGTAGGCGCCGAACACGCCAAGGCGGTTGCCGTCATGGCCGATCACAATACGTTCTTCGATGCGCCACCTTTGCACGTCACGTTTAACGGCGCGGAATTCGAAGGCCTGCTGCATCGCCATCAGAATGTGCTGGTGCTCGAATTCGAACCGCTGCTCAAAGATTTCCGCCCCCGGGCGCTGAAGGGGCGCACCAGTGACTTGGGCAAAATGCTGCAGCGTTTGCAGTCGGCGAAAACCCTGCAAGCGCTGTACGAAATCAGCGTGAACGAAATCCAAGCCATGACCGGTTACGACCGTGTGCTCATCTACCGCTTCGAAGACGAAGGTCATGGCCAGGTGATTGCCGAAGCGTCGGCACCGTCCATGGAGCTGTTCAACGGGCTGTTCTTCCCCGCATCCGACATCCCCGAGCAAGCGCGCGAGCTGTATCGCACCAATTGGCTACGCATCATCCCAAATGCGGCCTACGAGCCCGTGCCACTGCTGCCCAAGCTGCGCCCAGACACTGGCCAGCCACTGGATTTGAGCTTCGCTACCCTGCGCAGCGTGTCGCCGATTCATTGCCAGTACATGCAGAACATGGGCGTGTTGTCGTCCATGAGCATCTCGCTGATGAAGGGCGACACGCTGTGGGGCCTGATCAGTTGCGGCAACCGTGAACCGTTGCTGGTGCCCAACGACCTGCGTACGGCCTGCCAGACCATCGGCCAGGTGCTGTCGTTGCAGATCAGCGCCATGGAAGCCCTGGACCTGAGCCGCCAGCGTGAAGAGAAAGTCGAGGCCCTGGCTTTGCTGGATCAAGCGATGAAGCGCTCGGAAGAGAACGTGTTCGACGGCCTGGCACAGCAGGGTCAGCTGCTGATGGACCTGACGCTGTCCGGCGGCGTGGCGATCATCGAAGACAAGCAACTGCACCGTTACGGCAACTGCCCGGAACCGGCGCAGATCCGTGCCTTGCACAAGTGGCTGCAAGAGGGCGGCGAGCCGGTGTTCTCCAGCCATAAACTGTCGTCGGTGTACCCGCCGGCGGCCGAGTTCCAGCAGGTGGCCAGTGGTGTGCTGGCAATGAGTCTGCCCAAGCCTGTGGATAACGGCGTGCTGTGGTTCCGCCCGGAAGTCAAAGAGAACATCAACTGGAGCGGCGACCCGAGAAAACCGCTGGACCTGGAAAACTCCGACTCAGGCTTGCGACTTCGCCCACGCACTTCGTTTGAAATCTGGAAGGTGGAAATGGCTGGCATCTCCACCAAGTGGAGCCATGGCGACCGCTTTGCTGCCAACGATCTGCGCCGCTCGGCTCTCGAAAACGACCTGGCCCGCCAGGTGCTGCGCGAACAACAAGCCGTGCGCGCCCGCGATGAGCTGGTGGCGGTGGTGTCCCACGACCTGCGCAACCCGATGACAGTGATCTCCATGCTGTGCGGCATGATGCAGCAAGCCTTCAGCTCCGATGGCCCCCACACTTCGCGGCGGATTTCCTCGGCCATCGACACCATGCAACAGGCCGCCGGACGCATGAATGTGCTGCTGGAGGACTTGCTCGACACCTCAAAAATCGAGGCTGGGCGTTACGTGGTGCGACCGGTGAGCCTGGATGTGAGCCAGATGTTCGATGAGGCCTACTCGTTGCTGGCCCCCCTGGCAATGGAGAAAGGCATCGACCTGTCGTTCAACGCCGAGCCGGGCCTGCAGATCAACGCCGACCCGGAGCGTCTGTTCCAGGTGTTGTCGAACTTGATTGGCAACGCCATCAAATTCACCCCGCGCCAAGGCAACATCGGTATCAGCGCCATGAGCAGTGGCGAAGAAATCGTGTTCTCGGTGCGCGATTCCGGCGAAGGTATTGCACCGGAACAACTGCCACACGTGTTCGATCGCTACTGGACCCAAACAGAAAACAACCCGACCGGCAGCGGGCTGGGGCTGTACATTACGCAAGGTATTGTCCAAGCCCATGGCGGCAAGATCGTTGCAGAGAGTGAAGTGGGTCGGGGCAGTGAATTCCGTTTCACGGTGCCGAAGGTGATTGACGATTCGCACACCTGAGTGCCCCTTGCTTGCCACGTTTTAAACAGGCAATACCCCCCGCCTCCAACCCTCGTGGTGGCGGGAAATCCCGTGGCGTTTGTGCGAAAGCGCAAGCAAGGCGCTACATCTCCTGGGCTAGAGAATTGCACGAACAGCCCCTCAGATGACGTCTGAAAGCGCCAACCCCCCTGGTCATATCTTGCAGCAGCGCGTTTATAGCTGACCCGTTTCGTCCCCTATAAGGTTGGCCTCACTTCGCCCCAACAGGCGAAGTAAGCCACTACTCAATAGAAGGAAACATCCATGCTTAGCGCTATCAATCACACACTGGGCAGCGTTCAATTCCCCCCCCTGCAGCAGGATGATGCAGAGCCCCAGCGCAGGAAGCGCAGCACTGATGCAACAGACCTGAACGCCGCCGACCCTAATCGTACGACGAACAACGGTCGCCGCAGAAGCGGCAGTGGACTGGACAGCCTCGGCCAAGGCCGATTGCTCTAACCGCTGCATACGAAGGGCAGTGCACGGCCCTTCGTACTCTTCCTTAACAAAACCATGACATTCACTGGATTAACCTTGCCGGTTCAAACCATCCTGGAAACCTCATCTGCATGCCGAACACCGACACACTGCCCGCCGTACTGGCTGGCCCACTGCTGCGACGCCTCGAACCACGGCGCCTGGTGTTGTGGTTGGTGGGGAGTCGCGCACTGGAATTGACGCTGACGTTGCCTGCACAAACACGGGTTATCTCGCCAGACCAATGCCAGGTCGTACGCGTGGGGCGCAATGCCTTTATCCACCTGATCGATGTGACGCTGGACGACGCGCTGCCCCTGGACGTGGCGATCAGCTACGACCTGTCGTTCGACAACACCGGCATCGCCGACTGGGCACCGCACCTGCTGTACGCCAACGCCTGCCTCCCAAGTTTCGTTTTGCACAGCCGCATCCATCAGTTGGTACACGGCTCATGCCGCAAACCCCATCACAGCGCCGACGAGGGTCTGCTGTGTGTCGACCGCCTGCTGGCCGATGCCCAAAGCCCGGCCGACCGCCCGGCGCTGCTGATGATGAGCGGCGACCAAGTCTACGCCGACGATGTAGCTGGGCCGATGCTACGGGCGATACATGCCTTGATTGCACGTCTGGGTTTGTTCGATGAATACCTGGAGGGCGCGGTGGTAGATGACAGCGCCAGCCTCTATGGACACAGCGCCAGCTATTACCATCGCGCCGACTTGCTGCCGGCGCTGGACAGCAACGAAACCCTGCGCGAACGCTTCTTCGGGGGCGTGAAAAAGCCGATCTTTACCAGCAGCACTGCCGACAATCACCTGGTGACCTTCGCCGAAGTCATCGCGATGTATTTGCTGGTGTGGTCGCCGACGCCCTGGACGCTGATCGCGCCTCAACCTCCGCAGCTCAATGCAGAACGACAGCAGCGTTACGCCCGTGAACAGGTCCAGATAGAACGATTCCGCGATGGCCTGCCAGGCGTCGCGCGGGTCTTCGCTCACCTGTCCACCCTGATGATCTTTGATGATCACGACATCACCGATGACTGGAACCTCAGCGCCCAATGGGAAGAGACTGCGTACGGCCACCCCTTTTCCAAGCGCATCATCGGCAACGCGCTGTTGGCCTACCTGCTGTGCCAAGGTTGGGGCAACCAACCGGATGTATTTGGCGAACTGATCAACCAGACCCAAGCGCTCACTGCTCAGCCGCACGCCAACCATCTGGACGCCACTGCACAGGATGAACTGCTCGAGGCACTGCTGAAATTTCAACGCTGGCACTACGTACTGCCCACCACCCCTGCCCTGGTGGTGCTCGATACTCGCACGCGCCGCTGGCGCAGCGAGTTCACCCTCAAGCAACCCTCCGGCCTGCTGGACTGGGAAGCCTTGAGCGAACTGCAACAGGAACTGCTGGACCACCCCTCGGCCATCATCGTCTCGCCCGCGCCAATCTTTGGCGTCAAGCTGATCGAGACCTTACAGAAAGTCTTCAGCTGGTGCGGCTACCCCTTGCTCGTCGATGCGGAAAACTGGATGGCCCATCGCGGCGCTGCCCAGGTGATCCTCAATATCTTCCGCCACTCGCGCACGCCGGGTAACTACGTGATCCTCTCCGGTGACGTGCACTACTCGTTTGTTTACGAAGTACTGATTCGTTATCGCAATGCTGGTCCCAGGATCTGGCAGATCACCAGCAGCGGTATCAAGAACGAATTCCCACCACGCTTACTGGAGTGGTTCGATCGCCTCAACCGTTGGCTCTACTCGCCGCGTTCGCCCCTCAATTGGTTCACGCGCCGACGCACCATGCAGGTGGTGCCGCATATTCCGGAGCATGCCGAAGCCGGCGAGCGGCTGTGGAATTCGGCGGGCATTGGCCAGGTGTTTTTCAATGAGCTGGGCCGGCCTGAGGCGATTTACCAGCACAACGCGGATGGGCGGGCGCAGACAAGGATGGTGGCGCCGAATAAATAGCCAATAGCCATCAATCGTAAGCCGCACATCTGCCCTATTCAAAGGCCTCCAGTCCCGTTGTACAGTAGCGCCAGCCACGGAGTATCGGCGTAAACATCGGCAGGCCTTATGCGCCTGCCCAGGCAAGGAATGCGCAGATGACCAATATCTCCGGCAATAATCCGTTAGAGCAAGATTTCTCTCACTTCAACGCCGACATGCTGCACACCGTTCTGGAACTGGTCAGCGACGGGATCTGGGATTGGAACGCCAACACCGGGTTCGTCTACCGCAACCCAGGCTGGTACGAAATGCTGGGCTATCACCGCCACGCGCTGGAGAACAACGTGTTCACGTGGGAAAACGTGATACACCCAGACGACTACTCCCAGGTGATGAAGCTGTTTGACGACTACATCCACCGCCGCGCGCCCCACTACCAAGCCGAATACCGTTGCCGCAAAAAAGATGGCAGCTACCTGTGGATTGAAGACCGCGGCTACGTGATTGCGCGCAATGCTGACGGCTCGGTGGCGCGTATGGTGGGTGCCCACCGCGATATAGACCTGCGCAAAAGCTCAGTCGAACAGCTGGAACGGCGCAACCAATCCCTTGAAGCACTGGTGGCCGAACGCACCCGCGAGCTGTCACGGGTCAATCAACAGTTGCAACTGCAGTTGGATGAAAATCGCTTCCTGGCCGAACGGGACGCCCTGACCCTCGTCGCCAATCGCTACCGTCTGGAAAAAGTGCTGCTGCAAGAGTGCGACCGCGCTCAGCGCTTTCGCCTGCCACTGGCACTGATTGCGATGGATATCGACGACTTCAAGTCGATCAATGACCGATGCGGTCACGGTGTGGGCGATCAGACGCTGGTGCAGGTGGCTGAATGCCTGCAACGCTGTATCCGCCCTGATGACCTGTTAGCCCGATGGGGTGGCGATGAGTTTGTGCTGATCCTGCCCAAAACCTCGTTGGAGATCGCAAAAACAATGGCGGCGAATATCCGTCTGAAGTTGAAGAACAGCCCGCACAGGGACGACTTCAAGGTCACCCTGAGCCTGGGTGTGGCCGAGCGTCAAACGGATGAGCCCCCCGCCGCCCTGATGGTGCGCGCCGACCAGGCTGTATCGCGCCAAGGCAGCGGGGAAGGATGGGGTGTCCGAATAACACCCCGGCGTGTCAGCGAACCGGCGGCGCGTACTGGATACCGCCGTTGTTCCACAGCGCATTAAGCCCGCGCTTGATCTTCAGCACGCTGCCCTGGCCGATGTTGCGCTCGAACACTTCGCCGTAGTTGCCCACCTGCTTGACGATCTGCACCACCCAATCCTTGCGCAGCTTCAGGTCCTTGCCGTATTCGCCGTCCGCCCCCAGTAATCGCGCGACATCCGGGTTCTTGGTGGTCTTGGCCTGCTCTTCGACGTTCTGCGAGGTGATGCCCATTTCCTCGGCATTGAGCATCGCGAACAAGGTCCATTTAACGATGCTGAACCATTCGTCATCACCCTTGCGCACCAACGGCCCCAGCGGTTCCTTGGAGATCACTTCCGGCAACACCACGAACTCGTCTGGCTGGGCCATCTTGATGCGCTGGGCGTACAGGCCCGACTGATCGGTGGTCAGCACGTCGCAACGCCCGGCTTCCAGCCCCTTGGCGCTTTCGTCGGCCGTGTCGAAGGTGATCGGCGTGTACTTCATGCCGTGGGTGCGGAAGTAGTCCGAGACGTTCAACTCAGTCGTGGTGCCGGCTTGGATGCACACGGTGGCGCCGTCCAGTTGCTTGGCAGCGGTGACGCCCAGCTTGTTGTTCACCAGGAAGCCGATACCGTCGTAATAAGTCACGCCGGTGAAGACCAAGCCCATGCCCGAATCACGGGAGCTGGTCCAGGTGGTGTTGCGCGAAATCAGGTCGATTTCACCGGACTGCAACGCAGTGAAACGTTCCTTGGCGGTCAACTGGGTGAACTTCACTTTCGACGCATCGCCGAAAACTGCCGCCGCCACCGCGTGGCACACGTCCACATCGATACCGGTCATCTTGCCCTTGCTGTCCGGTACGCCAAAGCCCGGCAGCCCGTCACTGACGCCGCATTGGATAAAGCCTTTTTTCTGGATGGCGTCCAGTGTCGTGCCTGCCTCGGCGGTGCTCGCCAGGCCCAGCACGGCGGTTGCCCCGATAGCGGCCAAGGTGGTTTTGAATGGGTTCATGCAAGGCTCTCCCTGTCATTCCTTATTATTCGGCGCCCCACAGCCCGCGCCGGTTTATAGTGCTGCCGGGCAGTATCAACGGCTTTGCGCTACTGCCACAAACGACCTTTAGGCAAAGGCTCCTTCCGATTTGGAATGAAGTGCATGATTTCTAAACGTTTGACCCCTTCGATGACAGCCCTGCAATGCTTCGAAGCTGCCGCTCGCCATTTGAGTTTCACTCGCGCTGCCGAAGAGCTGCACCTGACCCAAAGTGCGGTGAGCAAACAGGTGGCGCAGCTGGAAGAGATGCTTTGCCACAACTTGTTCGAACGGGTGCGCCAGCGTTTGTACCTGTCGCCGGCCGGGTCGTTGTACCTGGCCGAAGTGCATAAGATCCTCACCCAGGTGGACATCTCCAGCCGCTATATCCTCACCTACGGCGGCGAGACCGAAGTGCTGCGCATCGCCACCCAGCCAACCTTCGGCGACCGCTGGCTGGTGCCCAAGCTCAAGGACTTTGCAGCGCTACATCCAAACATCCACCTGGATGTGCGCAACGAGCTGGAGCCTTTCGACGTGTTGCAAGCCAAGGCCGATATCGCGTTTTTCTTCGGCCAGGGCTCGTGGCCGGGGGCGACCTGCATTGAGCTTTTCCGTGAGGCAGTGGTGCCGGTGTGCGCACCAGGTTTCGTCGCCGAAGGCAGCCATGCATCGTCGCGCCACACGTTGCTGCAATGCACCTCGCGCCCGGAAGCCTGGCACGAATGGTTCCTGGAACAGGGCCTGCACTCGCAGAACAGCTACCACGGCCCGCGCTTCGACACGTTCTACATGTGCATCCGCGCGGCACAATCGGGCTATGGCGTGGCGTTGGTGCCGCAGTATCTGGTGGCTGATGAACTCGCACAGGGCAGCCTGATGATTCCCTGGGACTATGCGATGCCCAGCAGCGGCGCGCACTTCATCGCCCACGCCGAACATGCCGGCGAGATTCCCAAAGTGAAAGCCTTCCTCAATTGGATGGTGGACTATGTCGGCGCACATCCCGACTTTCAGTCATGACCCGGCGACTTTATTTCGTTTGCGACAAGGGCGGGCGCCCGGCTTAGATAAAAACACGCCCGCCACTGCCGAGTCCCCGATTCATGAGCCACGAAACCATTAGCCAGTCGATTTCCATCGTTCACCCCATCAGCCTCAGCCACGGTAAAAACGCTGAGGTCTGGGACACCTCGGGCAAACGCTATATCGATTTTGTCGGCGGCATTGGTGTGCTCAACCTCGGCCACTGCCATCCCGGTGTGGTCGACGCGATTCGCGACCAGGCGACCAGGCTGACCCACTATGCGTTTAATGCCGCACCTCACGCGCCCTACGTCGAGCTGATGGATCGTCTTACCGCATTTATCCCTGTGGACTACCCGATCAGCGGCATGCTCACCAACAGCGGCGCGGAAGCGGCGGAAAATGCGCTGAAGATCGTGCGCGGCGCCACCGGCCGCACGGCAGTGATCGCGTTTGACGGCGCCTTCCACGGCCGTACCCTGGCCACGCTCAACCTCAACGGTAAGGTGGCGCCCTATAAGCAGAAGGTCGGTGTACTACCGGGGCCTGTGTATCACCTGCCCTACCCTAGCGCCGATAATGGCGTGACTTGCGCCGAGGCGCTGAAAGCCATGGACCGCCTGTTCAGCGTGGAAATCGACGTCAGCGATGTGGCCTGTTTCATCATCGAGCCGGTGCAAGGCGAAGGCGGGTTTCTCGCGCTGGATATCGAATTCGCCCAGGCGCTGCGACGCTTTTGCAACGAGAACAACATTCTGCTGATTGCCGATGAAATCCAATCGGGCTTTGGCCGTACCGGCGAGCGTTTTGCTTTCTCGCGCCTGGGAATCGAGCCCGACTTGATCCTGCTGGGTAAAAGCATCGCTGGCGGTGTGCCGCTGGGCGCAGTCGTAGGGCGCAAGGCGCTGATGGACAACCTGCCCAAAGGTGGCCTGGGCGGCACCTATTCCGGCAACCCCATTGCGTGCGCGGCAGCATTGGCCACCCTCGACGCCATGACCGATGAACACCTGAGCGCCTGGGGCTCACAACAGGAAGAAGCCATCGTCAGCCGTTATCAAACCTGGCGCGCACACGGCCTGACACCTTACCTCGGCCGCCTGACCGGCGTGGGCTCCATGCGCGGCATCGAACTGACCAACGCTGACGGCACACCCGCGCCGAAACAGCTCACCCAGTTGCTCGGCCTGGCGCGGGACGCCGGTTTGTTGCTGATGCCCAGCGGCAAGTCGCGGCATATCATCCGCCTGCTGGCACCGCTGACCATCGAGCCCGCGGTGCTGGAGGAAGGCCTGACTATGCTCGAAGCCTGCCTCAAGCAGTTGGATTAATCACGCGCATCGACCGGTTTCCACCGTGCCGGCGTTGAGATGGCAGTCGCTGCAGAACTGCATGTAACCCAGGCCACCATGGCGGGTGAACAGGTCGGCGGGCGGCGCGGCGGGGGCTCTGGACACAGCCGGCATGGTCAGGTCTGCAATTGTTTTTATGCGTCATCAGGCGAATCGCTGGGGCGGGCTAAGTCCCAGCGTTGTTGTAGCGAGTGTCCCCAAGGCGCCTGTTGATATGGATCAGCAGAACCTGAGGGCATTGTGCTGCCTTGACCTGACCTCCCTCCCCCCTGAAAATGCCCGACGCTTTTTTGTCCTCGTTTACTGAAGTAGTGAAATTTCAATGTCCGATTCTTACACCGAAAAATCCGCCCCCGAAGAATCCGTAGTCGCCTTGCCTTCCAAAGCCGAGTACGAAAACGCCATCAATCTTTCACAGCATCTGCCAGCGGCCAAGATCATCAGCGAGATGGTGCTGGACGCTTTTCACACGTCCAAGGAAAGCGATCAGATCCGCGAACTGCGCGTGGCCATCCGTCAGGCCCACGATGCTTTTGACGACGACAAGGCCTACGACCTGATGGGCCAGCTCAAGCAACTCAAGGACGCCGAAGCCGCCGATAACGCTGCGCTGGAAAACTTGAGCAGCCAGTTTTCGATCAGCCGCATTCTGTCCTGCTTCAAGGACGACCCCGAGTTCCAGGAGTTGGTCTACGGCCTGGCATTGAAAGTGCTGAACCAGAGCCACCAGGCCATCAGCAACCCGAGCGCCGGCAAGAGCAAGGCATCACGGCCGAAGAAAGAAGCCGAAGTGTTTGTGATCAGCAAGGATGGCATCAGCGTCACCCTGCCGCTGCGCACGCCGCGTTCGAAGCTGAACGTCGACCGCGAGGCGTTCGAATTCCTGGGTTTCAGCTTTGTGGGTGAAGGCGATGAAGCGGAGCTGGAGGTGGAGAGCTTTGTGGATAACGCAGGCGCTGAACAGCCGCTGAGCCGCAAGAGCGTGATTACTGCATTGCAGCAGCAGACGGCGTTTGAGGGTTACAGCATCGCGCAGCAGTAACCCGAAGCAAGCTGCACCGCAGAATCAAATGTGGGAGCTGGCTTGCCTGTGATGCAGCCCCTCGGTCAATCAGTGAAACCGAGGTGATGCGATCGCAGGCAAGCCAGCTCCTACATTTGTTTTGCAGGGGGTTAACCCGCGCGTTCGACCTGCGCTGCAAACACCTCGCGAAACCGCGCCATCTCCCGCTTATCGCCCACCGTCACCCGCACCCACTGCGGCCAGCTTTCAAACACCCGGCCGATCATCACGCCCTGCGTCGCCAGCTTCTCGATCACCTGCTCCGCCGGTTGTTTCACATCGATCATGAAACAGTTCGCCTGTGACGCCGTGCAAGTGAAACCACGCCCCTTCAACCACGCCACGGTCTCATCACGCAGTTGATTATTGAGGGCCTTGCGTTGCGGCAACAGCTTCACGTCTTCCAGGCTGGCAAGGCCGCCGAGCAAGCTGGTGCCCGCCGGCACGTTGTCGCCGCCAAACACGGCCAGCCGCTCCAGCAGCGCCGGGTGGCCGATCGCCAAACCCAGGCGGGCACCGGCCATGCCGTAGATTTTCGAGAACGTGCGCAGTACCAGCAGGTCGTCGTGGTCCTTCACCCAACTGACCACGCTGGGCACGTCGGCGAAGTCGATGTAAGCCTCGTCCACCACCAGCACGCTGCCTTTGGGCTTGTTCGCCAACGCGTGGCGGATGGCCTCGGTCGGTGTGATGGTGCCAGTAGGATTGTTGGGGTTGCACACGTAGAGCATGCCGGCCTGTGGATCGGCGGCAAGCATGGCCGGGATGTCGTGGGCGTGGTCGGCCCCCAGGCTGACTTCCTTCACAGGTGCCTTGTTCGACCGCGCCGCTTGGCGCGGCACCTCGTAGGACGGCATGGCCATCACCAGGCCGCGGCTCTCAGTGGTGAACGCCAGCACCGCATAGCGCAAGGCCGCCATCGAACCCGCAAAGACCGCCACCTGCTCTTCGGCAATCCCCTGCTGCTGGGCGAACAGTCCTGCCAACGCATACATAGAGTCGTAAGGATAAAACCCAGCGGTAGCGATACCCCGCTGCATCGCCTCACGCGCAGCGCCTGAGGGGCCGTAAGGGCTTTCGTTGTAATTGAGCCGCACCTTGTCAGGCTTTTCCGGCGGCGGCGCTGCAACCGCCCAATCGAGGCGCCCCAGCAATGGCAGGGCTGCACCCAGGGCGAGAAGGGACCGACGACTGACGCTGACCATAGGGCTAATCCTGGTAGATGGGTGATGGATTCGCACAACTCGTACAGAGGGGTATGACGAGAAAACCCTGCGCAGATTTAAAACCACACCCAAGAAAAAGCCCCGCGCGTCTCTCGACGGCGGGGCTTTTTCACTGCGGGACCACTCAGTGAGCGTAGGTCAGCAACAGCTCTTTCGGCACTTGGAAATCCAGGGACATCATCACGCTGAGCGCGGTGATGGTGAAGATCGAGAACACGAACAGCTTGCGTGCCCAGACGGTGTCATCCACCGCCTTGTAGCCGGTCCAGGCCATGTACAACCAGTACATGCCCATGGCGGCGGCGACGGCAAGGTAGCTCATGCCGGCGTAGCCACTGAAGGTCAACATCAAGGTCGCCACAAGGAAGGCCAGGATGTACAGCAGGATGTGTTTCTTGGCGACCTGGATGCCGCGTTTTACCGGCAAGACCGGAATCGAAGCAGCCAGGTAGTCATTGAAGCGGAAAATCGCGATGGCGTACGAATGCGGCATCTGCCACAGGCTGAACATCACCAGTAGCGTCAGCGCGGCCATGTCGAAGCTATTGGTCACAGCCACATAACCAATCACCGGCGGCATCGCCCCCGACAGACTGCCCACCAGCGTGCCGTGAACCGACTTGCGCTTGAGGTACAGGCTGTAGAGGCCGACGTAGATGACAAAGCCGATCACGGCAAACAGCGCCGCCAGCGGATTGGCCACCTTGTACAACAACGCCACACCGGCAACACCGAGGACGGTCGCGTAGATCAGTGCCAGCTTCAGGGAGATGAGGCCCTGGACCAGCACGCGATTCTTGGTGCGCTCCATCTTGATATCGATGTCACGGTCGATGCAGTTGTTGAACACACATCCGGAAGCTACCACCAGGGAAGTGCCGATCATTGCAGCCAGGAAGATGGCCAGATCGACATGTCCCTTGGAGGCCAGGAAGAAACCGCCCGCCACAGAAAGCACGTTACCGAAAATGATCCCCGGTTTGGTGATTTGGATAAAGTGCTTAAGCGACATCGGGTCTTACCTCACTTCGCCATCATGAACGTATGGATGCTGAACATGATCCATATCGACAGGCCAACCAGCAGCAGGATTACCAACCCTGCAAACACGAACGCAATCACGTTGTCGCGCTGCTCTTTGGAACGGTCCAGGTGCAGGAAGTACACCAGGTGAACCAGAACCTGAATCACCGCGAACGCCAGTACGATCATCAAAGTGATCGACTTCGGCAGAGTCGGGTACATCACCAGACCGAACGGGATGAGCGTCAGGATTACCGACAGGATGAAGCCGATGGCGTACGACTTAACGCTGCCGTGGCTCGCATCATGGCTGTCATGGTCATGGGAGTGTGCATTAGCCATTACAGAGTCCCCATCAGGTAAACAACGGTGAAGACGCAGATCCAGACCACGTCCAGGAAGTGCCAGAACAGGCTCAGGCAGCTCAGGCGAGTCTTGTTGGTGTTGGTCAGGCCGTGTTTATTGACCTGATACATCATCACCGCCATCCACAGCAGGCCGGCCGTTACGTGCAGACCGTGGGTGCCTACCAGCGTGAAGAACGCGGACAGGAAGCCGGAACGGTGCGGGCCGTAGCCTTCGGAGATCAGCAGGTGGAACTCGTTGATCTCCATGCCGATGAAGCCCAGACCGAACAGGAAGGTCAGGGCCAACCAGCTCAGTACGCCTTTCTTGTTGCCCTTGTAGAAGGCCAACATGGCGAAGCCGTAGGTGATCGAACTGAACAACAGCAAGGCGGTTTCGCCGAGCACGTAAGGCAGTTCGAAGATGTCGTGGCCCGACGGGCCACCCGCTACGTTGTTTACCAGTACCGCGTACACCGCGAAGATCGACGCAAACAAAATGCAGTCGGTCATCAGGTAGAGCCAGAAACCGAAAACGGTCATCGGCCCCGAGTCGTGGTGATGGTCATCGTGCCCATGGTCATCGACATGGGCGTGTCCAGCATTGGTCACTAAGTTCGACATGGTTTAAGCCTGTTCCAACGAGGTTTCTACACGGTTGGCCGGAATCTTCTTCTCGGCTACCAGGCGAGCGTGCTGCTCGGCTTCGATGCGTTCGATCGTTTCGACCGGCACCATGTAGCCTTGATCATCACGGGCAGCGTGAATGATGAAGTAACCGATAGTGCCCACCAGGCTCGCGATTGCCAGCCACCAGATGTGCCAGATCATCGCGAAACCAAACACGGTCAACAGCGCACCCATCACCACGCCAGTGGCGGTGTTGCTTGGCATGTGGATCGGTTCGTAGTGCTTAGGACGCTGGTACGCAGTACCGTCTTCCTTGGCTTCGGTGAACGCATCAATGGTGTTCGCAGTCGGGATCACGGCGAAGTTGTAGAACGGCGGTGGCGACGAAGTCGACCATTCCAGGGTGTGGCCATTCCATGGGTCACCCGATTCGCAAGCGTTCTGCTTACGGTCACGGACACTCACGTACAGCTGGATCAGCTGGCAAGCGATACCCACAGCGATCATCACCGCACCGAACATGGCGACGTACAGGTACGGCACCCACTCAGGGTTGGTAGTAGCGTTCAGACGACGGGTCATGCCCATGAAGCCCAGAGCATAGAGCGGCATGAACGCGACGAAGAAGCCCGAGATCCAGAACCAGAATGCAGCCTTGCCCCAACCTTCGTGCAGCTTGAAGCCGAACGCTTTCGGGAAGTAGAAGCTGAAGCCAGCGATGTAACCGAATACCGCACCACCGATGATCACGTTGTGGAAGTGAGCGATCACGAACAGGCTGTTGTGCAGGACGAAGTCAGCACCCGGGATGGCCAGCAGTACACCGGTCATGCCGCCGATGGCGAAGGTCACCATGAAGCCCAGGGTCCACAGGACCTGGCTGGTCATGCGCAGACGACCGTGGTAGATGGTGAACAGCCAGTTGAATAGCTTCACCCCCGTCGGGATGGAAATCAGCATCGTCGCCAGGCCGAAGAAGGCGTTGACGCTGGCGCCCGAACCCATGGTGAAGAAGTGGTGCAGCCAAACCATGAAGCCCAGTACGGAGATTGCGCCCGATGCATAGACCATCGAGTGGTGACCGAACAGGCGCTTGCCGGTAAAGGTCGAGATCACTTCGGAGAAGATACCGAACGCTGGCAGGATCAGGATGTACACCTCAGGGTGACCCCATGCCCAGAACAGGTTCACGTACATCATTGGATTGCCACCAAGTTCGTTGGTGAAAATGTGGAAATCCAGGTAACGGTCAAGCGACAGCAGCGCCATGGTAGCGGCCAGGATCGGGAACGAAGCCACGATCAGGACGTTGGCCCAGGTGCAGGTCCAGGTGAAGATCGGCATGTCCATCAGTTTCATGCCAGGGGCGCGCATTTTCAGGACGGTGGCCAGGAAGTTGACCCCCGTCAATGTCGTCCCGAGTCCTGATAACTGTAGCGCCCAGATGTAGTAGTCCACACCCACGCCAGGGCTGTATTGCAGGCCCGACAATGGCGGATACGCAACCCAACCGGTCTTGGCGAACTCGCCGACGCCCAGGGACACGTTGATCAGCACCACGCCGGAAACCAGCAGCCAGAAGCTCAGGGAGTTCAGGAACGGGTAGGCAACGTCACGGGCACCAATCTGCAGCGGCAAGGCAAGGTTCATCAGGCCGGTGAAGAATGGCATCGCCATGAAGATGATCATGATCACACCGTGAGCGGTGAAGATCTGGTCATAGTGTTCAGGTGGCAGGTAGCCAGGCGAACCCTCGGTGGCCATGGCCAACTGGGTACGCATCATGATGGCGTCGGCAAAACCACGCAGCAACATGACCATGGCAACGATGACGTACATGACGCCGATTTTCTTGTGGTCGACCGACGTCAACCACTCGGTCCACAGGTAGGTCCACTTCTTGAAGTACGTGATACCTGCAAACAGTGCCAGACCACCCAGCGCGATCATGGCGATGGTCACCATTACGATCGGCTCGTGGAACGGGACCGCATCCCAACTTAATTTACCAAACATCGTTTACTCCTCTGCCCCAGCAGTTGAATGCGAGCCCGTCTCAGAACCTTCAACCGCGGCCACTTCTTTCTTCTCGTGCTTGACCGGCTTGCCTGGCTTCATACCTTCGTACTTGTCGACGATTTTCTGAAACAGGTTCGGCTCATACGCGGAGTACAGAGCGACTGGGTTGTTCTGGCTCGGTTTGGTCAGGGCATCGTATTCAGCTTGATCAAGCTGTTTAGGTGCGGCCTTGACTTCGGCTACCCAGGCGTTGAAACCTTCCTGGCTCGTCGAGATCGCTTTGAATTTCATGCCGGTGAAGCCAGCGCCGCTGTAGTTTGCGGAGATGCCTTCCATTTCAGCTTTTTCGTTGGCGATCAGGTGCAGTCGGGTCTGCATGCCTGCCATCGCGTAGATCTGACCGCCCAGGGCTGGGATGAAGAACGAGTTCATCACGGCGTCGGAGGTGATCCGGAAATTAAGCGGAGTGTTCTCCGGGAACTGGATCTCGTTGACCGTGGCGATACCCAGGTCCGGGTAGATGAACAGCCACTTCCAGTCCAGCGCGACCACTTCGATATTGATCGGCTTGACGTCGGACTCCAGCGGACGGTACGGGTCCAGCTCATGGGTCGACTTATAGGTGATGTAACCCAGGGCGATGATGATGAGGATCGGTACCAGCCACACCGCGATTTCGATCTTGGTGGAGTGCGACCACTTCGGCGCGTAGGTCGCGTTGGTGTTCGACGCGCGGTATTTCCAGGCGAAGGCGAAGGTCATGATGATCACAGGCACCACGACCAACAGCATCAGCAGGGTGGCGGTGATGATCAGGTTTCGTTGATCCAGACCGATCTGTCCTTTTGGGTCCATCAAGGTCCACTTGCAGCCTCCCAGCATTAACATCATGCCAAGCAGCGGCAAAAAGCCTAGTAATCGGGGGTACCTGTTTTTACTCATCTCACGACCTCTAAAGCAGCTTGCGCAATGCAGTTGGGTTTTGATCGCCAACACTTCACCCTGCCAAGGGTTGGCATTTCTCTTCGATTGAATAAGAGCCTGCCCGGTACGCCATAAGGGGGCGTTTCACGGACCTGCGGTGAGTTCTTATTCGATTTCGTGGTTAAAGGCCTTGTTACAGACCAATTCCATTTGGTGCGGATAGTTGAAAGGCTGCCGGAACCTTGGGGTCGCACAGAGCCATCCATCTGCCCCTCGACCGCTCCTGTGCTCAAATATTGAACAGCGCAGGACATTCAGTGCGGGCGATTGTAGTTAGCTAGCGATGTATAAACCATGTCTTATAAAGAAATAATTTTTATCGATTACAGCAATAATCCTTCACCAATATTGCAAAGGTGCGCGATCTTATCGCGTTAGATTCTCAACAAAAACCACAAAAATTGCCGTGTTATAGGCCCATCCGCCGCAGCCCTTACGGGCTGTAAGGGCAAGCCAAACCGATGCAAGCCCCCATAAAACAAGGCATTCGGACATCACGCAATTGCTGGCGCGGCGTGAGGTTCGCGGCCCTGTCGCCACCACGAACTGACAGCACATCTTGGCGGTTTGATGCAAATTTTGGCGGCGGTTCGGCGGGTCAGAAACGTCCTGCGGACGCTTCCGTGTGACAACATGTCGCACACTGCGCACACCTAAAATTGTCCGGTGTCACGTTCTGTTCACAAATCCCTACAAGCAAAAACGCCCCGGTCTTCCCTCAAGAAGGACCGGGGCGTTTCAGGGACGGGCTCAGGCTTTGCGCTGGCGATTCCGGTAAATGCCCAACGGCACCAGGATCACGGTCAGCACGAACGCGACCAGCGCCCACTGCGCCAGGGACAGACCCAGCACCGGCGGATACGGGGTGCTGCAGAAGCCATCGACCTGGAAGCCCAGGGGGAACACCTTGGCGAGCGGCAGGTCGTCGACGATCGGTTGCAGCACATCAATGCCGCAGCTGACCTGCGGGAAGAACTGGGTGTACACGTGGTGACCGGCTGCGGCCACACCGCCGAGGGCGCTGAGTATCACCAGCCCTTCGAAAAACGTGAGAGCCCCTTTGGTGCGCATGGCCGCGCCAATGAACGCAAAAATCGCGATCAGCAATAAGGCGTAGCGCTGCAGGATGCACAGCGGGCATGGCGCCTCGCCCAACACCACCTGCATATAAAGCGCACCGCCAATCAGCGCCAGGCAGATGATGCCCAGCAACACCAGAAAGCGCCGCTCCCTGCCTAAACGCAATTCGTCACTCATATCCGCTTCCCTTTGTTTGGTTGTGCCAATGGCCGCAAGTTTACACACAGGGAGTGGTTTAAACAGAGAGGGGTTAACGGGGGATTAATCTGGAGAAATGTTGTGGCAGTACGGACGCCATCGCGGGCAAGCCCAGCGCCCACAGGGGGGGCGCATTTCCCCGTGGGAGCCGGGCTTGCCCGCGATGATGCCGACTCGGTTTAACGCCGAACCTTATTCCAGTGCCGCAGCCGGGCCGAAGAACTCGTAGCGGCTTTGTTTCTCGGGTACACCCAGGGCCTGGAGGTGGCGTTTGATCGTGGCCATGAAGCCTTTGGGGCCCAGGAAATAAGCGTCAATGTCACGCTGCTCTGGCAACCAGGCGGCCAGTTGGTCCTGGCTTAGCAGGCCGACCTTGTCCGCCGCGGGGCTTACACCGTCATCTTCGGCGTAGCAGTAGTAGCGCTTGAGCTGCGGGTGTTTGGCCGCCAGGGCATCCACCCAGTCACGGAACGCATGCACCCCGCCGTTACGTGCGCAGTGGATAAAGTGCACCGGACGCTCGGAGGCCAGGGCCGCTTCGAGCATCGGCAAGGTCGGCGTGATGCCCACCCCACCGCTGATCAACACCAGCGGTTTGTCGCTGGCCGCCAAGGTGAACTCACCCGAAGGCGGGAACAGGTCAATGGTCGCCCCCACCTGCATCTGGTCATGCAGGTAGTTGGACACCCGCCCGCCGGCTTCGCGCTTGACGCTGATGCGGTACACGCCGGCGTCGGTCAGGGCCGACAGGGAATAGTTGCGGCGCACTTCCTCACCATCGAGCAGCAGTTTCATGCCGATGTATTGGCCTGGCGCGGCAGCGAGGATCGGGCCGTTGTCAGCCGGGGCAAAGTAGAAGGAGATGATCTCGTCACTCTCCTCCACACGCTTGACCAACAGGAATGGCCGCGCCCCTCGCCAGCCACCGGGCGCCTGGGCTTTCTCTTCATAGATCGCCGCCTCGGCGCCGATCAGGATATCCGCCAGCTGGCCATAGGCCGCGCCCCAGGCACTCATGACCTCGGGGGTCGCAATCTCGCTGCCCAATACTTCGGAAATCGCGCGCAGCAGACAGGCACCGACGATCGGGTAATGCTCCGGCAGGATCTGCAAGGCCACGTGCTTGTTGATGATCTTGGCCACCAGGTCGCCCAGTTGGTCGAGCTGGTCGATGTGCCGCGCGTACATCAACACGCCGTTGGCCAGGGCACGGGGCTGGTCGCCGCTGGCCTGGTGGGCCTGGTTGAACAGCGGGCGAACTTGCGGGTACTCAGACAGCATCATGCGGTAGAAATGGGTGATCAGCGCTTCGCCGCCGCTTTCCAGCAGGGGCACGGTGGATTTGACGATGGCACGGTCTTGGGCACTAAGCATGAGAGCCTCCTGGGCTTTTTTACTGATTGCCTTTACCTACTCAGTATTCGTGCCAACTAATAAATCCAATTTTTTCAACAACTTAATTAATATGTAGTCAATATAACCTCCTAGACCTTATAGTCATAAGGACTACAAGGAGTCATTATGACTGCGCAATCGCTGCTCACCACCCTGCTGCCCCTGGTCGCCGACCTGTCCCGTGAACTGCCCGAAGGCGAGCGTTATCGCCGTCTATTACAGGCCATGCGCGCCCTGCTCCCTTGTGACGCCGCCGCGCTGTTGCGCCTGGACGGCGAATGGCTGGTGCCGCTGGCGGTCGACGGTTTAAGCGCCGACACCCTGGGCAGACGCTTCAAGGTCAGCGAACACCCGCGTTTTGCCGTGTTACTGAGCAGCCCAGGTCCCACGCGGTTCGACAGTGACAGCGAATTGCCCGACCCCTACGACGGCTTGGTCGATGGATTGCATGGACACCTGGAAGTCCACGATTGCATGGGTTGCCCACTGTTCGTCGACGATCAGCCCTGGGGTCTGCTGACATTGGACGCCCTCGACACCGAGCGC
This sequence comes from Pseudomonas sp. H3_E07, assembly GCF_054668895.1. Classification (NCBI taxonomy): domain Bacteria; kingdom Pseudomonadati; phylum Pseudomonadota; class Gammaproteobacteria; order Pseudomonadales; family Pseudomonadaceae; genus Pseudomonas; species Pseudomonas sp. H3_E07. The sequence continues at coordinate 3,800,551 of NZ_CP162795.1, read as the reverse complement.
TTTGAACGCGTTGAACTGGATGCCCTGCAAGCCTTCGCCAGCCTCGCCGCCGCCACCGTCAACGTCGCCGAACGTATCGAGCGCCTGACCCTGCGCGCCGAAATCTACCGCGAGGCGAGCGGCCAGCAGCACAAGGAAATGATCGGCCAAAGCAAACCCCACAAGCGCCTGGTGGAGGAGATCAAGCTGGTGGGTGGCAGTGACCTCACCGTGCTGATCACCGGCGAAACCGGGGTGGGCAAAGAACTGGTGGCTCAGGCCATCCACGCCGCCTCGACGCGCGCCGATAAACCGCTGATCAGCCTGAACTGCGCCGCCCTGCCGGAAACCCTGGTGGAGAGCGAGCTGTTCGGCCATGTGCGCGGCGCCTTTACCGGCGCGTTGAACGAACGCCGCGGCAAGTTCGAACTGGCCAATGGCGGCACGCTGTTCCTCGATGAGGTGGGCGAGCTGTCACTCACCGTGCAAGCGAAGCTGCTGCGAGTGCTGCAAAGCGGCCAATTGCAACGCCTGGGCTCGGACAAGGAGCACCAGGTGGATGTGCGCCTGATCGCCGCCACCAACCGCGACCTCGCCGATGAAGTGCGCAATGGCCGCTACCGCGCCGACTTCTATCACCGCCTCAGCGTGTACCCGCTGCAAGTACCGGCGCTGCGTGAACGCGGGCGCGATGTGTTGCTGCTGGCCGGTTTCTTCCTCGAACAGAACCGCTCACGCATGGGCCTGGGCAGCCTGCGCCTGACCAGCGACGCCCAGGCGGCACTGCTGGCCTATAACTGGCCGGGCAACGTGAGGGAACTGGAGCATTTGATCGGACGTAGCGCGCTGAAAGCCCTGGGCAACTGTCGCGAGCGTCCGAAGATTCTCAGTTTGAATGCCCAGGACCTGGACCTGCCCGATGTCAGCGCACCGTTGATCGAAGAGCAAACCGGCAGCGCACCCGTCGTGACCGGCGACCTGCGCCAGGCCACCGAGCAGTATCAGCGCCAGGTGATCAGCGCCTGCCTGGAACGCCACCAGCACAACTGGGCCAGCGCCGCCCGCGAACTCGGCCTGGACCGCGCCAACCTCGGCCGAATGGCCAAACGCCTAGGCCTCAAATAACCCAAACAACCCTGGTCAAATGCAGGAGACAACACTATTCGAATGTGGGCGCTGGCTTGCCTGCTCCCACATTAAATTTGTTTTGCCTGGAGGACCGGATTCACAGCCTGAACCACCCTCACCCTCCGAAACACCAACACATTCCCCACCATCACCAACACCAACCCCGCCAATGCCGGCGCCGTCCACTGATACCCCTCGGCATACGCCGACACATTCAGCGCCACCACCGGGAACAGCACGGTGCAATAAGCGGCGCGCTCCGGTCCCATGCGCCCGACCAGGGTCAGGTACGCGGTAAAGCCGATGACCGAACCTGGGATCACCAGGTACCACAGCGCGCCGATGTAGCGTGCACTCCAGTCCATTTCGAAGGGAATCCCGCGTACCACACAATAGGTCGCAAGCATCGCCGCGCCATACGCCATACCCCAGGCATTGGTGGTCAGCGGCCTGAGCCCGGCCTTCTGTTGCAGGCTCGACAACAGGTTGCCCGCCGAGAAACACAGGGTCCCGAGCAACGCCAACCCCAAACCGAGCAAGGTCTGCGGGCTGGCGGCATGCCCCACCAGTTCCGGCCAGAACAGCAGGCCCAAGCCCATCAAGCCGAGCCCGCCGCCCATCAACACATTACGCGCCACCCGCTGGCCGAAAAACACCCGGGCATTCAGCGCGTTCCACAGCGTGGCCGTGGAAAACACCACCGCCACCAACCCACTGGGAATCCACTGGCTGGCCGTCAGAAAACATATGAAGTTGACGCAGAATAGGCACAGCCCCTGGGCCAGGCAGATCAAGTGCCCACGCCGGTTCATCACCTGCAACTTACGGCTGAGCAACAACAGCGCAAACAACACCAGCGCCGCCAAGCCAAAGCGATAAACGATGGACACGGGGATTGCCACCACGCCCAGTTGCCACTTGAGGGCAATCCAGGTGGTGCCCCAGATCAACACGGTGAGTAAATACAGGGAAAGGTTCATAGCGGGCTCCATCGATTGAGCCACAGTGTGGCCTGCGACCCATCGCGCGCTCTTGCACAATCTTGCGCTTTTGTCGGGCGGTGGGCGCACAGCGTCCGCCGCGCGGAGTAGGATGCAAGGCGTCGGAGAGTACGAACCATGCCTGATCTGGAATCCCTGCAAGTCTTTCAAGCCCTTAACCGCTCGCCCAATGCACGCCTTGAAGCCTGCGCCGAGCTCGGTGACGGCTTGTCTGCGGCCTTGTGGAGCAACCATCACGATGCCCAGGATTACCAGGCGCCCAGTCATCACACCTTGTCGTGCTACATCGGCGGCGGCACCGGCACGTTTCGGCGCGACCAGCCAGGCACCAAGGGCGGGCCGGACAAGTTGTGCATCCTGCCCGCCGAGCATCAGTCAGCCTGGGTGATCAACGGCGAAATCCGCCTGGCCCATGTGTACTTCAGCCCGGAGCAATTCGCCCTGGGCTGCGTCACCTTGCTCGACCGCGAACCGCGCACCCTGCAACTGCGCGAAAGCACCTTTCTGGAAGATGCCAGCCAGGCCCGGCGCTTTCACCAGTTGATCGCACTGAACTGGCACGAGCCCGCCGAGCGCCTGCTGACCAGCAGCCTGGCCCATGAAATGCTCAGCCACACCCTGCTCAGCCAGGTCGGCGCCCGCGAAGGGCTGAGGTTGAAAGGCGGGCTGGCGGCACATCAGCGACGGCGGTTGGCGGAGTACATTGACCAGCATCTGGAAGACCCGATCAGCCTGGGTCAATTGGCCGGGATGTGCGCGCTGTCGGAATACCATTTCGCACGGATGTTCCGCCAAAGCTTCGGCCTGCCGCCCCATCAATACCTGTTGGCGCGCCGCCTCACCCGCGCCCAGGCACTGCTGCGCAGTGGCGCCCTGCCCTTGGGTGAAATCGCCTTGATGTGCGGGTTCTCCAGCGCCAGCCACTTTACCCATCGCTTTCGCCAGGCCATGGGTGCCACCCCCGGCGAATACCGCCAGGCGTTCTGCGCCTAGGCCATCAACCCCAGGGTCTTGGCCTTGGCCACTGCTTGCGTGCGTCGCTCCACACCGAGCTTGCTGTGGATACGCCGCGCGTGGGTCTTGACCGTATGCAGGGAGATAAACAGGCGGTCGGCGATTTCCAGGTTGGAGTTGCCCAGCGCGATCAACTGCAGCACCTCCAGCTCGCGCTGACTGAGTGGACTCTCTACCGCACCCGAGACGGGCGCTTGCGGCTCCATGCCCAGTTCACTCAACAACCCCGGCGATCGCAACCGCAGTTCGCGAATCGCCTGTTGCACCTGGCAACGCGCGGCCAACTCCAGCCCGGTTTGCAGCGAGCGGCGCGCCAGCGCACAGTCGCCGACTTGCCAGGCCACTTCGCCCAGCACCAGGCGCAGTTCGGTTTCCAGGCAGAGCATGCCGCGCTGATGGGCGGTTTCCAGCAAGGCCGTGAGCCGTGCCACGGGTTGATCGGCACCCCCCAGCTTCACTTCAGCCAGCACCAGCAGATACTCCAGGCGCGGCACCAATTCCAGGGTGGCGGGCGGGGCCTGTTTGGCCTGGGGCCCACGAAAGTGGCGAAGCACGCGGCGCACCGCTTCCACCGTCAGTTCGGCACGGCCCTGCTGCAACCAGAAATGCCCACTGACCAGCAGCAACACCGCGCGATACACCGTGTCCGGCACCTGACGTTGTTGCATCAACCGTTCGGCGTCGCGCAGCTGCACAAAGGCCTGGGCGTAGTCACCGCGGTTGGCGGCCAGCAATGCCAGGCCGAGAAACCCATAGAGCACGCGCTTGTCCTGGCTGTGCAGGCACATCTTCAAGCCCGCCTCGAAACACTCGGCGGCCAGGCTGTCCTGCCCCTGGCGCAACGCCAGATGCCCCCGCCTCAAGGCGATGCGCCCGACCAAGGGCCCGGCCTTGAGGCGCTGCTTGAGCAACATCGCCTGCACATTTTCCAACAGGCTCTGGGCCCGGTAGGGGGCACCACGCTGTTCCAGCAGTTGCGCGTGGTCCAGCTCCAACAAGGCTTCGAGCAGCAACGAGCCATGGGCGCGGGCCAGGCACAAGGCTTCGCGGCTCAGGCCTTGGGCCACGTCCAGCTCACCGCGCAGCAAGGCTTGCTGGGTCAGGCCCGAGAGGCACATCAGCCGCGACGTCCAGGCGCTGTCGGGCAAGGCGTGTAGCGCTTCGAGGAAATGCTCCCGCGAGCGCTCGGCATCACCGCCCAGATGCAGCAACCAGCCCCACTGCGCCTGCCAGCGGGCCAGCAGATAACGCTGTTTCGCCGCCGTCGGCTGCGGCGCGAACCGCGCCAGTTGGTGGATGCATTGCGCGGCTTGCTCGAAGCGCCCGGCGAACAGCAACGCCGCCGTCAGCAACCCGACCAACTGCGCCGAGCCGAGCATCAGTTCATCGCCATGCTGTTCATGCAGGCGCAACAGCAGCATCGCGTTCTGCTGGCGGAACAGGTCCTCGAAACTGAAGTGCTGCAACAGGCTCACCGCCACTTCATATTCTTCGGCGAGCAGTGCGTGTTCAAACGCAGCCTGCCAGTCCTGTTCGGCGGTGAACCATTGGCAGGCGCGACGGTGCCATGAACGTTTGGCCGGCCAAGGCTCATCACGCAGCAAATCGGCGAGTGGTGGAAAGACCTGCAGCCACTCGGTGTCTTCCCAGGGCTGGATAAACGCGCCGAGGGCCTGCAGATCGTGCAGATATTGATTACCGTCGCCAAAGCCGAACAGGTGCTCGCACAATCCCGCATTGAAGCGCGGCAGATGGGCCAGTACGCGCCAGGCTTCGGCCAGTTCGGGTGGCAAGGTACTGAACAGTTCGTGTTGCAAGTAATCGAGCAAGGTCTTTTCCGGGTGGCCGTCACCCAGCAAGGCAATGCGTGCACCGGCACACCAGCCGGCGCTGAACTGCAGCACCTGGTCGACGGACTGCCCTGGCGCATGAGTGAGCAGCTGCTGGATCTCGACCGGGCTGAACGCCAGGTCTGCGCCGCACTCCAGCAATTCATCGTCAAGCAGCAGCCGTGGCCAGTTGCACAGCGGGCGCCGCCGCGTGCCCAGCCACCAAGTCAGCGCCGGGCTGCTGGCGGTGAACAGGCGATCGAGCAAGGCGTCGGTGTCCGGCGCGGGCAAACGGCAGAAGTCATCAAGGAACACCCACGCCGGGGCCTGCCAACGCGCAAGGTCCGACAGCAGTGTCGCTTCATCGATGAACGGCAGGTCGAGGTTCTGCGCCAGGCGCTGGCAAAGATCGAGGGGGCTCAGGGCAATACCGTTGAGCGGCAACCAGTGCACCGGGCAATCCTTGGGTGCCTGTAGCGCGCATTCGGCGAACAACGCACTTTTGCCACTGCCAGCGGGCGCGCACAACAACTTGACCCTCACCTGCGCCGCCAGCAAAGGCTCGGCCAAGCGTGGGCGCAACAGATGGTGGGCGGACAGCCGAGGCATGAATCCAGGACGGTCCAGGCAGCGGGTCATGGCGGTCATTGCTGCATCCTGCTTTTTATTGTTATGCAACCTGGCGCCTACCCTAGTCCTGTGGTCGGCGGTTGTTGAAGAAGTATTCAGCAGGGTGATTGGCGGGCATAAAATTCAAGGCATACACCCCCCACTGTGCGAACACGCTCGCACAGTGGGGGGGCATTTCACATCGGGATCAGCGCACGCCTTCGGCCCTCAATGCCGCTGGCGTGTAGTCCGCCGCCTTGGCATTGAAACCGAACACAAAACTGCTCTTCTCCTCGTTCTTCATGCCCAGCGCGATATAGCGCCCGGCGATGATGTCGTACAGCGTTTCCACGGTATACGCCGGGGTCTGGTGGTTGTAGTAGAACTGCGCATGCCCCTCGGCGACACGCCACAGTTGGCCACGGCCGTCGTAGTGATCCACCAGCGCCACCTGCCAGCTGTCTTCATCGATGTACATGTGGCGCTTGGCGTAGATATGCCGCTCACTCGGCTTGACCGTGCCCACCACCTCCCACACGCGGTGCAGCTCATAGCGAGTCAGGTCCTGATTGATGTGGCCGGCCTTGATGATGTCGTCGTACTTGAGTGTCGGCTGGTCGAGCTTGTAGCTGTTGTAGGGAATGTACATCTCCTTCTTGCCGACCAGCTTCCAGTCGTAGCGGTCCGGGGCACCGGAAAACATGTCGAAGTTGTCCGAGGTGCGCAGACCGTCGGAGGCCGTGCCCGGACCGTCATACGCCACTTGCGGTGCGCGGCGTACGCGACGCTGGCCGGCGTTGTAGATCCACGCCAGGCGCGGCTCCTTTACCTGGTCGAGGGTTTCATGCACCAGCAGCACGTTGCCCGCCAGGCGCGCCGGGGCCGTCACCGACTGCTTGAAGAAGGTCAGCACGTTGGCCGCCTTGGCCGGGTCCATGTCCGGGATCAACTGCGGCACCGCCACTTCCTCTTCGAAGCGGATCGGCGTGTAGCTGCCGTTGGTCTGCGGCGTGGCCTGGGTAATGATGCGCCGCAAGTTGCCGCCGTGGTAACGGGTGATGTGGTTCCACAGCACTTCCACGCCATTCTTGGGAATCGGGAAGGCGTAGTAGCGATTGCCGGTGAAGTTTTCCAGGCCGTTGCCATCGTTGATCGGCTTGACGTTCAGCGCACTGCGCTTGATCGACTCGTAAATCTCCGGCGGCAGGTTGACCGTGCGGTGACTTGGGTACACCGGGATCTTATAGGTCTCGGGATAGCGCTTGAACATCGCCACCTGGCCGTCGGAGAGTTTGTCCTTGTACTTGTCGACGGTGGCTGCGGTAATCACAAACAGCGGTTTTTCACTGGCGAACGGGTCGGCCAGGAAGCCCTTGCTGTCCACCGCACCGGCATTTTTCGGAATGCCGCCGGTCCACGCCGGAATCGAGCCGTCGGCGTTGCCGGCTTTTTCGGCGCCCACCGGGGTCAGGGTGGTGCCCAGCTTGGCCGCCTCTTCCGGCGACACCGCTGCCATCACGTTGGCGGCCAACAGGCTCAGGGCCAACACTGCAATTGTCTTACGCATGGATGTTTGTCCTTGTTTAAGCCAGATCAGAAGTTCACGCCGAAGCTGAGGGCGAGGAAGTCGCGGTCGGTCAGGGTGTTGTAGTCGCCGCCAAAGAAGTCGGTGTAACTGAGGCTGGCGGTGTAGGTGTTGCGGTAGTCCGCGTCGACCCCTGCGCTGATGGCCTTGGCGCCCTTGTTGAACAGGCCATTGGGGCCATAACCGGCGACGTCATGGGACCAAGACAGGTTGGGCTTGAGGTTGATCCCGGCAATCACGTTGTTGTAGTCGAGGATCGCCCGCGCGCGATAACCCCAGGAAGTGGAGGTGACAAAACCGTCGGTGTCACCCTGGAAACCGTAGGCGCCGTACACCGAGTCCCGGCCGTAACGCAGTTTGCTTTTATCTTCCAGGCCTGCGACGTGCACGATGGCCGCTTCACCGACCACCGTAAGGCGCTCGGCGCCCAGGACCTGGTCGAAGAACTGGGTCATGGAGCTTTGGATCTGGGTGATCTCTTTACGGCGATAGCCTTTGTTGTCGTCGCCGAAGTTGCTGCGGATGGGTGAGGCCAACTGGCCGGCGACGGGGTTGATCAGGGCCAGGGTCAGATCGGTAGTATTGAGTTGCACCGGGGCATTGGGCCGGTAGCTGATCTCACCGGTCCACGCGGTGCCGGTGGGCAAGGTGGTGGAGAAGCTGGCGCCGAACAAGCGGATGTCTTCCGGGTAATCCAAGTAGTACTGGCCACGGCCGAGCATGAGGCTCTGGACCAAGCCCGCGCCGGAGCCGGGCACGATGCCGTTGGCGGTGCCGGAAATAGCACCCAGGGTGGCCAGGCTGGTGTTGTTGGTGATGGTCCCCACCGTTGGCGTGCGGCTGTGGTAGTTCATGAAGTACAGGCCGTACTCGGTGTCGTCCCCCAGCCAGCGCAGGGCGGCGCCGAACTGGCCGGAATCCCGTGCATCACGGTCCCCGGCGCGACGTACGATGACCCCTTCACTGGTCGCGCCAAATCCTTGGCCGAACGCCGCCGCCACAGGCTGCAATGGCCTGATTGCCGGGTTCCCGACGGTGTAGTTGTTGGTGCAGCCGTCCGCTGCCACGTCGCCACCAAAGAAGGTGCCGCAGTTATCCAGCACCGTCTGGTCCCACTCCAACTGGTAGAAACCTTCGACCGTCAGCTGATTGGTCAGGCTCTGGGACGCGAACAGCATGTTGACCGGAATCAGCCCTTCCTTGATCTCGGCCCCCGGACGGCGGAACGCCGACACATCAATCGGGTTGATGCTGTTGATGGAGTTACCGATGAAGGTACTTTCGCCCCAGCTCACCACCTGCTTGCCCGCTCGCACGGTGCCCGGCAGATCACCCAGCGAATAGTTGTGATAGACGAAGGCATCCAGAATCTGCGCACCGCTGGACTTGGCGCCTTCCTTGCGGTTGTGGTCACTGATCGGTTTGAACTCGCGGTCTTCATCCTTCAGTTCAAAGTCGTACCAGTACTTGCCGCGCACGAATACACCCGTGTCGCCGTACTTCAACTCAAGGTCATGCAGGCCCTTGAAGATCTTGGAGAAGGTTTCGCCCTTCTTGAAGTTCAAGCGCCCGTCATCACCGGTAGACGCCTGGCCGGTACCGCCGTTGACGGTGCCCACCAGCTTTTTATCGGCGTCGCGCATGCCCCAGCTCGCACCCACCGACAGCGAAGAATCGAATTGCCCTTCGATCTCGCCAATGTTGAATGAAACAGCCTGTGCCTGAGCACAGCAACCCAACGCAACCGCAGCGGCCAGCGCCTGTGGCCTGAAGATGGCGCGCATTGTTGTTCTTGTCATGCGTCTTCCCCGGTGAGTGACAGAAGGCCCCACCCTACTGCCGCCCATCAGGAGCGATAAGCGCACCAAGGAGGGATTCGTGTTGTCACTCAAAAGGATGACTGAGCGCTCTGGCCGGGGCTCCGGGCGCAGGCATGCATTGGATGGATGGCGGGTTATCAGGGGAATGTATGGAGAACGTCGAAACTGTTGCTGATTCAGCAACAGTCCTTGTCACGAATCGGCATTACTCATTTTGTTACAAGCGGCTATTCTTACCGGGCTTTCAGGGCAAACGGCCCGCTTCCTCAACCGGAAGGAAAGCCAGATTTACATAGATTGATGACTGTTTTCAGTCTATTACCGGTGTTCACTGACGTTGATTTGTCGCTCCTTGATCCAACGTCTTACTTCGGCCGCTGCCTATGCAGCGGCCTTTTTTATGCCTGGAATAAAACGGGGCGCTATCAGCGCCCCGTAGGATTCAAGCTTTTTCAAGCAACGATCACAGGCTGTATTTCTGCAAATTGGCCATCATCTCCTTCAGCGCTTCGATATTGTCCTTGGGGTGCGCTGCCCCCTCGAAGTCGCAGATCTGTTGCCAATGCGCCGCCACGTCATCGGGCGAGAAGCCCGCCTCCGGATCAAAGCCCACGCCCAGGCTGCGCTCCCAGCGGGTCTTGCCAATCCAGCCGCCGCCGACTTCAAACAACCCCGAGGTTTCCTGGCAGGCTTCGCTGCCCAGGTACACCACCAATGGGCTGACCAGCTCCGGCTTGAGGCGCTCGAACACCTGCGGCGGGATCAGGCCTTCGGTCATGCGCGTGCCGCCGGTGGGAGCAATGGCGTTGACCAGGATGTTGTTCTTGCGGCCTTCCAGCGCCAGGGTGCGCGTCAGCCCATACAGACCCAGCTTGGCCATGCCGTAGTTGGACTGGCCGAAGTTGCCATAGATGCCCGAGGTGGACGCGGTGAAGATCACCCGGCCGTAACCCTGCTCACGCAGATGGGGCCAGGCGGCACGGGTGACTTTGTAGGCGCCTTCGACGTGCACCCGGTAAACCAGGTCCCAGTCGCTGTCGTCCATTTTGTGGAAGGTCTTGTCGCGCAGAATGCCAGCGTTGTTGACCACCACATCGATACGGCCAAAGGCGTCGAGGGCATTCTGCACAATCCTGTCACCGTCGGTGACAGAGTCATGATTGGCTTCGGCGATGCCGCCGGCTTCGCGAATCTCAGCCACCACGCGGTCGGCGGCCGAGGCACTGGCGCCTTCGCCCTGGGTGGAACCGCCCAGGTCGTTGACCAGCACTTTTGCGCCATGTTTGGCGAACAGCAGCGCATGGGCACGGCCCAACCCGCCGCCGGCACCGGTGACGATCACGACCTTATCCTGAAACTGCACTGACTCACTCATACCGAACTCCAATGGCGACAATGGGAATGGGTCGAGTGTCAGGCACGGGGGCCATGGTCACAATAACCACGGCTGAGCCTGAATGGTGCTCGATAAGGCAGAGGGATGATCATGTGGGAACGGGCATGCCGACGATGCAAGCGCCTCGGCCTTTGAGTTGAATCGCCGCGACGCTATCGCAGGTACGCCAGCTCCCTCACCGGGCCAGCAATGCGTTCGCGAAACGCCAGGTAATGCTTGAGCACCTGCACCGGCGCCTCGATCTGCGGGTAGTGCCCGATATTGGCCAACAGCACCGTGTCGGCGTGGGGCACCAACTCGCAGTAACGCGCCACCATATGAGCGCCCGAGATCGGGTCCATCTCGCCATCGATCACTCGCAGCGGCACTTCCTCGCGTTGCATCGCCGCCACCCAACGCTCACGCATACGCCCGCGCTGAGGGATATACGCAATGAGTTTGTGCAGGATGCGTGTGCCGTCATGGCAGTCGATCAGGCTCCAGAAATCATCCAGGGCGCTTTCGCTGGGGCGGGTGTTGGGGCCGAAGATCTGGTTGAAACTGTTCGCCAAGGCATTGCGCCCGAAGGCGCGGCCGATCATCCAGCCCAACGGGCTGAGCAAGAGTTTTTGCACCAGTGCCGGGCGATGGGTTTCGGGAAATAGCCCACCGTTGAGAAACACGCAACTGGCCATGTGAAAGCGCCCTTCGTAATGCCGGGCCAGCAGTTCCTGAGCGACGCTGTCACCGTAGTCGTGTGCCAGCACATGCACCGGCTGCTCTACGCGCAAATGTGCCAGCAGTGCCTGCTGCAAATCTGCCTGTTCCAGCAGGCAATAACCGTGATCCAGTGGCTTGGCCGAGTCGCCGAAACCGAGCATGTCGCAGGCAATCACCAGATTGCGCTGGGCCAGGGGCTGCCACAGGTAGTGCCAGTCCCAGCTGGCGGTGGGAAAGCCATGGATCAGCAGCAACGGTTCGCCCTGCCCCGCCACCCAGTAACGAAGGGTGCGGCCGTGGAAGTCGAACGTCTGGCTGCGTTTGCGCCAGGCGCTGAGCGGGATCTCGGTGAGTGGCATCAGGTTTTATACCCGGGATCGAGGCTGTCCAGTTTGCGCAGCAACGCCGGCCAGGCCAGCGCGCCCCCCATGCCTTGTGCGCTCTTTGTGACCGCCGCCACCATTGCCTTGGCGCCGGCGAGAATCTGCGGCCCGATGTTGATCAGTTCAACGCCACCGCTTTGCGCCAACACCTGGATGTCGCAGGCGCGCTGGAAGGTGAACATCATCAAGAAGGTGTCGGCGATGGTGCTGCCGCAGGTCAGCAAGCCGTGGTTGTGCAGCATCAGGAAATTGTTTTCGCCCAGGTCGGCCTGCAAGCGGGCCTTCTCTTCGTGGTTCAGCGCCACGCCTTCGTAGGCGTGATAGGCCAGACTCGACAGCACGAATATCGACTGCTGGCTGATCGGCAACACGCCTTGTTTCTGCGCCGCCACTGCGACCCCTGCGGCGGTGTGGGTGTGCAGCACACAGGTTACATCGTGGCGCACTTCATGGATGGCGCTGTGGATGGTATAGCCCGCCGGGTTGATCTCGTAGGGGCTGTCCATCAGCTTGTTGCCGGCCTGATCGACCTTGACCAGGCTCGATGCGGTGATCTCATGGAACATCAGCCCATAAGGATTGATCAGGAAGTCATCGGTGCCCGGCACTTTGGCCGAGATATGGGTGAAGATCAGGTCGTCCCAACCGTGCATCGCCACCAGGCGATAACAGGCTGCCAGGTCGACGCGGGTTTGCCACTCGGCGGCGCTGACCTGATCTTTGACATTCTGTGGCGATAGAACGGGGGCTAGGCTCACGGCAACGACCTCCTTGGCGCATTTTCTTATTGTTTTTTGAGTGATGGGCCAGTCTAGTCAGACCTTGAGGCTGCCGGAGTTGCCTTGGCAGCCAGCTTGATGACCGTGCGAGTCAGGGTTGAGGATAGTTCAATCTCGTACTCGCAACGTCAGAGAAGTGCCGCCAATAAAGGCGCGGCGAACAGGTTGAGCAGGCCCGTCAGCACCATCACCAAGCCTGCGACGGAGCCCTCTTCGCCGCCCACCTCATGGGCACGGCTCACGCCCGCGCCGTGGGCGCCCACGCCGAATAACGCACCGCGCGCCAAGGGTGTGCGCAGCGGCAACCACTTCAGCAGCACACCGCCGAGCATGGCGCCGAACACGCCGGTGAACATCACAAACACAGCCGTCAGTTCCGGCACGCCGCCAAGGTCGGAGGACACCGGCATGGCGAACGGTGTCGTGATGGAGCGTGGCACTAGGGACAGGGCTACCGAGGGATCCAACGCCAGGGCCTTGGCCAAACCGAACGAGGTGGCAATGGACGCTGCGCTGCCCGCGATCATGCCCAGCAACAAGGCCGACCAGTAACGCGCCAGCAACTTGCGCTGTTGCCAGATCGGCACCGCGAACGCCACTGTCACCGGGCCAAGCACAAGCATCAGCCAATGGGTGTCGGCAGAGTATTCGGCGTAGGCGGTGTTCATCGGCACGGCCACGGCCAGCAATAGCACCGGTACCAGGATCAGTGGCGACAATAGGTAACGCCCGGTGCAGCGGTAGATCCAGCGACTGAAGATATAAGCACTCAAGGTCAAGGCGAGCCAGAACACCGGCATCAGTTCAAACTTCATGGCGTAGCTTCCAACGGCACACCAGTTCGACGGTGAACGCGGTCACCAGCATGACTGCCAGGGTGCTGAGGCCAATCACCAGCAGGATGCGCCAGCCGTCATTGCGCAACAGGCCGCCATAGTCCAGCAGGCTCATCAGCGCGGGAATGAAGAACAGCAGCATCTCAGCCATCAACACACCGGCCCCCAATTGCAGGGCAGCCGGCTTGATCAGTCCGCTGGCGAAGGTTGCCAGCAGCAGTCCCAAACCCACCACGCCACCGGGGATCGGCAGCGTCAGCCATACGGCCAGCTGGCAACCGAGCAGGTAAATGGCCAGCAGCGCGATCAGTTCAATCAACAAACGGGTGAAACGTTTCATGGGCTTTGGGTCCTCGCAGGCCTTCATTTTAGAGAGACCTGCCCCATCCCCACAGCGAATTTTTAGACTGTCAGCTATTCCACTTTGGAATTGAAGGCATGGAATTCAAACAACTGCGCAGCTTTGTCGAAGTGATCCACCGGGGCGGCTTCACTCAGGCCGGGAAAACCCTGCACATCAGTCAATCCGCCGTCAGTAAACAAGTCGCGCAACTGGAACAAAGCCTGGGCACGCCGCTGTTGGAACGTACCGGTTCGCACATCCGCCTGACCGCCGCCGGGGAGGTGGTGCTGCAACGGGCTGAAGCCATGCTGCGTTTGCAGACGGAATTGCTCAGTGAGCTGGATGATATGCAGCAACTGACCCGTGGCGAGTTGCGCCTGGGTTTGCCGCTACTGGCGGGCGATACCTTGTTCGCCGGGCTGTTTGCCGAGTACCGCAGGCGCTACCCGAACGTCACCATCCAGTTGCTGGAAGGTGGCAGTCGCACGATCGAACAGGCGATTCTCAATGGTGAACTGGATGTCGGCGGCTGCCTGAACTCAAGTGATCCGGCCTTCGCCCGACAAGCCTTCTGCGATGAACCGCTCGACGCCCTGCTGCCGATGGATCATCCCCTGGCGCAGAATGCCCAAGTGCGCCTGGAGGAACTGGCGGACACCCCGTTTCTGATGTACCAGCGCAGCTTTGTGCTCAATGATCGGTTGATCCAGGCCTGCCAGCAGGTGGGCTTCACCCCGAGGGAAATCGGCCGCAGCGGCCAGGCTGACTTCCTCGCCGCCCTGGTCGCAGCCGGCCAGGGCGTGGTGCTGCTGCCCAGCGTGGTCGCCCGTGGACTGTTGCGACCGGGCGTGGTGCGCCTCACCTTGAAGGCGCCCGACTACCTGCGCTGGGACATTGCGTTTACCTGGCGTGAGGGCGCGTATCTGTCAAAAGCCGCCCAGGCCTGGCTGGCGTTGTTGCGCGAGTTTCCGGTCAGCCGCGCAGTGCAGTGACCAGCTCGGCCAGCCACGGTTCGGCATCGGCTTCCGGGGTGACGCTTTCGCTGGCGTCCAGGCGCAGCATCGGCAGCACTTCGCGCACGCCCAGTTCGCTAAACAGCTCGCGCATTTGCTCGCCGCCGCCGCAGAAGGTATCGCCATAGCTGGCGTCGCCCAGGCCGATCACCGCACCCGGCAGGCCGCGCCAGGCGGCGGGCAGTTGGTCGCGAATGCTGGAGTACAGAGGTTGCAGATTGTCGGGTAACTCGCCCATGCCCGTGGTGGAGGTCACCGCCAGAAATGCGTCCGGCGCAAACGCCTGTACATCCGCCAGGCTGGCGCGAGCGTTATGCCAGGCCTCGAAACCGGCAGCATTGAGGATATCGGCAGCGTGGCGGGCGACTTCTTCAGCAGTGCCGTAGACCGAGCCGGAAAGGATGGCGACTTTCATCAATCTGATCCTGTGGTTGAGCGAAAGCGTGGGATATTAGCAGCTCGACCGCCCCCTACAAAAAAACGTCACGCCCGCTGGAAAGATTGCCACGCTGTCTTAAACTTGCGACTCCTCAAATGGATGGATCCACCTGAATGATTAATGCCCAATTGATGCAAATGGTCATTGATGCCTCGAATGACGGCATCGTTATCGCCGAACGGGAAGGCAAGGACCTGCCGCTGATCTACGTCAATCCGGCCTTCGAGCGCCTCACCGGCTACACCCGCGACGAGATCCTCTACCAGGATTGCCGTTTCCTGCAGTCCGGTGACCGCGACCAGCCCGCTCTGATCGCCATTCGCGAGGCCCTCAGCGCCGGCGAAAGCTGCCGCGAAACCTTGCGCAACTACCGCAAGGACGGCACGCACTTCTGGAATGAGCTGTCGCTGTCCACCACTTACAACCCGGCGGACAAACAAACGTATTTCGTCGGCGTGCAAAAAGACGTGACGGTTCAGGTCAAAGCCCAGCAGCGCGTGGCTCAACTGGAGGCGCAAGTCGCAGAACTCAAGGCTGAACTGGCGGCACTCAAAGCGACGAGTGGATCTAACAAAAATTAGAAAAAACGCTCATTAAGAGGATAATGGCGTTTTAGCACCTCCCGCCCCCCCGTTGAGCAAGCCCCATGCGACGCGATGCACTCCTGACGCAGGACGAGTTGGATTTCATCCAGACCCTGCAGCACAATCCGCAATTGAACCTGCGTGATGCATCGTCGAGCTTGACGGTCAACGGCGGTGCGCAGATTCGCGACCTCCTCACTCGCCTGGCGGCCCACGACCACGTCACCATCCAGGCGCAGTTCGACAACCAGCAGCTCACCTTCCCACTGCACTTGGTGGAAGATGAGTTTCATGCCGTTCACCTGCGCCTGGGCGTGCCGAGTATTTTCGAGGACGGGCCAATGATCCGGCCGTGGCGCCTCGCACTCGAGACCCCGGTGGCGTTGGAAAATGTCAGGGGCAACCCGGGCGCGCTGTGGGTACATGAGGTGTCATTCAAGGGTGTGCTGGTAGAAATTCGCGGCCGGATCAAGCCGCCGAAAACCTTTTCCCTATGGTTCAGCCCTTCGGGTTACGAACGCATCGCGGTGCGCGGAACGTTCGAACGGGAAACCGCACGCGGCCTGTTCGCTTATCGGCTCAGCCAAGACGTCGCCGATGAAACCGAGCGCCTGCGCCAGTTCATCCTGCACCAGCACCGCCTCGCTCATCCTGAAGTGCACGCTTGATATCAGGTATCCAGGCTACCGCTCAGGAATTGCTGCAAGCGCCGCTGCATCAGCGGGCCATCATTGCCCAGGCAGCCGATTGACGAGCCAGCGAGGCGCTCCTGCACCAAGTCCGCGGCGTCACCGGCCAGCAGCAATGGACAATCGATGGTCAGCGCCAGCCGCTTGAGCCGCGACGGCAGTTCATTGCTGGGGGCGCGATTGGAAAACAGCACCAAGGCTTGCGGATGGGTCTTCTCACAGACCAGTGTCAGTTCGTCGAATGGCTGGCCCACCCCCAGGATCTTTACAGCGAGCTTTTCACCGGTCAGCAGCAGGCCTGCCACCAACACCTCCAGCTCGCGGCATTCCCCGGCAATGGCTGCCAGCAGAACCCGAGGCAGCGGCGCGGCGGCTAACACCTGCAGACGTTGCGCGGTGCGTGAACGCAAGAAATTATCGAAGAACAGCCACTCGCTGGCCTGGCCGAAGCGCCCTTGATGACGCAACAATTCCTGCCAGAGCGGCATGAGAATGTCTTGAAAGACCACGGCGAGCGGGTAGGCGGAAAAAATCTGGCCGTACAGCCGATCCAGTTGGCAGTCATCGAACGCGCTGATTGCGTTGCGCAATTGCCCGTGCCACTGAGCCCACTCCACGCTATCTTCAGAAACCGTACCGGGTTCGCGGAGCGGCTCGCCGCGCGCGAGGATCCTGCCCACTTTGCTCACCGCGACGCCGCGTTCGATCCAGTCGAGAATGCGGTGCACCGTGTCGATATCGGTGCGCGAGTACAAACGATGCCCACTTTCGGTGCGGATCGGCTGGATGAGGCCGTACCGTCTCTCCCACGCCCGCAGGGTGACCGGGTTGACGCCCGTTAGCCGAGCGACTTCGCGAATCGGCAAAAGATCATCGGAAACAGCGGTGCGGTCAGTGGTTGTTTCGCGCTGCGGAGCAATAGTTTCGGGCATCAGAGGTCAAGAACATCCATGTCGATATGGGCCCCATTTAACGCTTTTTCGGTTGAACGATTCAAGCTGCGCGGCGAACCGACAGAAGTGTCTGGCGTATTTCACTAAAACAGGAATAATCCTTGCCTGCTTTTTCAAGGCGCAGCCGCATCACCCCGCGACTGCACCTGGTGCCGTACCTACCCGGTCACGTGCCCCCTTATTTGGAGATACACAATGTCTACCTCTCCCGTCACCTTGATGGTTGCGCGCCGCGTGGCCAAAGGGCGCTACGAAGAACTGATGGCCTGGCTGCGCGAAGGCGAGCAATTGGCCACGGACTTTCCCGGCTACCTGGGCTCGGGTGTCCTTGCACCGCCGCCCAACGATGATGAATTCCAGATCATTTTCCGCTTCGCCGATGAACAGACTCTGCATGCCTGGGAGTTTTCGGCTTCCCGCAGCGCCTGGTTGAGCCGTGGCAGCGAGCTGTTTGCAGACCCGTCCGAGCACCGCGTACGTGGTATCGATGGCTGGTTTGGCGCAGTCGGCGCCCGCCCTCCACGCTGGAAGCAGGCAGTGGCGATCTGGCTGGCGTTTTTCCCGGTGTCGCTGCTGTTCAACTTTGTCCTGGGGCCCTTGCTCAACGAACTCGACCTGGCGCCGCGCGTACTGGTCAGCACCATGGCCCTGACGCCGCTGATGGTGTACTGGTTCATCCCGCTGTCGACGCATCTGTTAGCCAATTGGCTGCATCCCTCCCCGCCACGCAAGGTCGCTGAAGCCGCCGCGTGAGTACAGGGGCGCCCGGTCGCTGGTATAGTTTCAATCTGCCAGCGACTCGAGCCTCCCATGACTGCAACGAACGCCCCGATCCTGATCACCGGCGCCGGCCAGCGTGTCGGCCTGCATTGCGCCCAGCGCCTGCTGGATGAAGGCCACCCGGTGATTTTCAGCTACCGCAGCGAGAGACCCGGCGTGCAAGCCCTGCGCGCACGTGGTGCGGTGGGGGTGTTTGCCGATTTCTCCAGTGAGGCCGGTATCCTGGCGTTTATCGCTGAATTGAACACCCATACCCAGAGCCTGCGCGCGATCATTCACAACGCCTCGGCCTGGATCGCCGAAACGCCCGACGACGAAAGCCGCGCCTTTACCGACATGTTCAGCGTGCACATGCTTGCGCCGTACCTGATCAACCTGCATTGTTCACCCTTGTTGCAACGCTCTTCCCCCGCCGACATTGTGCACATCAGCGATGACGTGGTGCGCAAGGGCAGCCGCCAGCACATCGCGTATTGCGCCACCAAAGCCGGGCTCGACAGCCTCACGTTGTCGTTTGCCGCGCAGTTCGCGCCGCTGATCAAGGTCAACGGCATCGCGCCGGCGATGGTGATGTTCAACGACGGCGACGACGCAGACTATCGCGCCAAGGTGCTGGCCAAGTCGGCACTGGGCATCGAGCCCGGGCCCGAGGTGATCTACCAGAGCATGCGTTACCTGCTGGATAACCCTTATGTCACCGGTACCACCCTGACCGTCAACGGCGGGCGGCATATCAAGTAAGCCGTTTGTGAGGATGTTGTATGACCCTGCCCCACCACTACCGCGAAATCCTCAAAGGCCTGGGCGAAGACCCGGAGCGCGAAGGCTTGCTCGATACGCCCAAGCGCGCTGCCAAGGCCATGCAGTACCTGTGTCACGGCTACGAGCAGAGCCTTGAAGACATCGTCAACGGCGCGCTGTTCACCTCTGACAATGACGAGATGGTGATCCTCAAGGACATCGAGTTGTACTCGCTGTGCGAACACCACCTGCTGCCCTTCATCGGCAAGGCCCACGTGGCCTACATCCCCACCGGCAAGGTGTTGGGCCTGTCGAAGCTGGCGCGCATCGTCGACATGTACGCTCGGCGCCTGCAGATCCAGGAAAACCTCACGCGGCAAATCGCCGACGCAATCCAGGACGTGACCCAGGCCGCCGGCGTGGCCGTGGTGATCGAAGCCCAGCACATGTGCATGATGATGCGCGGTGTGGAAAAACAGAATTCAACCATGAACACCTCGGTGATGCTCGGCGCGTTCCGCGAGTCGAACACCACGCGCATGGAGTTCCTGCAACTGATCGGACGGAGCAAGTAGCAATGCCACAACTTCAACCAGGCATGGCGCGCATCCGGGTCAAGGACCTGTGCCTGCGCACTTACATCGGCATCAACGAGGACGAGATCCTCAACAAGCAGGATGTGCTGATCAACCTGACCATCCTGTATGCCGCCCAGGAAGCCGTGCGCGACAATGACATTGACCACGCCTTGAATTACCGCACCATCACCAAGGCGATCATTGCCCACGTCGAGGGCAACCGCTTTGCCTTGCTGGAGCGCCTGACCCAGGAGCTGCTGGACCTGGTGATGAGCAATGAGTCGGTGCTGTACGCCGAAGTCGAAGTGGACAAGCCCCATGCGCTGCGCTTTGCCGAGTCGGTGTCGATTACCCTGGCGGCCAGCCGCTAACCCCTGAATTGTCAGTGAGCCCTATGAACGACCAACAACGCCTCGAACTCGAAGCCGCTGCCTTCCGCAGGCTGGTGGCGCACCTGGACAGCCGAAAGGATGTGCAGAATATCGACCTGATGAACCTCTCGGGCTTCTGCCGTAACTGCTTGTCCAAGTGGTACAAGGCCGAGGCCGACGAGCGCCAGATCGAGCTGAGCCTCGATGACGCCCGTGAAGTGGTGTACGGCATGCCGTACGCCGAGTGGAAAGCCCAATACCAGAAAGAAGCCAGCGCCGACCAACAGGCGGCGTTCGCCAAAGGAAAAACCCATGACTGATTTGAACACCCTGCGCGCCAGCCTCGACAGCGGCGAACATGTTTTTGCCGATACGCTGGCCTTTGTCGCCGCAGGTTATGACTACCAGCCACAAGCCTTTACCAATGGCGACGTGGAAAACGCCGCTGGGCAGAACGAAGGCTCGTGCAAGACCTTGGGTTTGGCCCTGTTGGAAGGCCTGAGCGACCAGGAAGCGCTGCTGGCGTTTGGCGAGCATTACCGTTCGGTGCTGGCGACGCCTGAGGGCAGCGACCATGGCAATATCCGGGCGCTGATCAAGCATGGGCTGGCTGGGGTGAAGTTTGCCGCGCAGCCACTGACCCGCCGCTGATTCAATTTGATAACCCGGTTAATGTGGGAGCCGGGCTTGCCCGCGATGGCCGTGGTGGCTGACACGACGCTATCGCAGGCAAGCCAGCTCCCACAGTGATTGGGTTGACACATCGAAACTGTGGTGCGACTTGAATTGCGCGCATAAAAAAACCGGCCTCTCAGCCGGTTTTTTCGTTTCAACGGTTTAGAACGAAGCGTCCTTCAAACCGTCGAGGTAACGCTCGGCATCCAGTGCCGCCATGCAACCGGCGCCGGCCGAGGTGATGGCCTGGCGGTAGACGTGGTCGGCCACGTCACCGGCAGCGAAGATACCTTCGATGTTGGTGGCAGTGGCATTGCCTTCGCGGCCGCCCTGAACGACCAGGTAACCGTCTTTGGCTTCCAGCACGCCCTCGAACAGCGAAGTGTTCGGAGTGTGGCCGATGGCGATAAACACGCCGTCGACTTTCAGCTCGTCGAAGCTGCCGTCGTTGTTCTTCAGGCGGGCACCGGTCACGCCCATGTTGTCGCCCAGGACTTCGTCCAGGGTGGCGTTGAGCTTGAGGATGATCTTGCCTTCAGCCACACGGGCGTGCAGCTTGTCGATCAGGATCTTCTCGGCGCGGAAGGTCTCGCGGCGGTGAACCAGGGTCACGGTGCTGGCGATGTTGGCCAGGTACAGTGCTTCTTCCACGGCAGTGTTGCCACCACCGACCACGGCGACTGGCTTGTTGCGGTAGAAGAAACCGTCGCAGGTCGCGCAGGCGGAAACGCCCTTGCCCATGAACGCTTCTTCCGACGGCAGTCCCAGGTAACGGGCGCTGGCGCCAGTAGCGATGATCAACGCGTCACAGGTGTACACGCCGCTGTCGCCGGTCAGGCTGTAAGGCTTCTTGGAGAAATCGACCTGGTTGATGTGATCAAACACGATCTCGGTTTCGAAGCGCTCGGCGTGTTCTTTCATACGCTCCATGAGCACCGGGCCGGTGAGGCCGTGGACGTCGCCCGGCCAGTTGTCGACTTCGGTGGTGGTGGTCAGCTGACCACCCGCCTGCATGCCGGTGATCAGCAGTGGCTTGAGGTTGGCCCGGGCAGCGTAAACGGCAGCGCTGTAACCGGCAGGGCCGGAACCGAGAATAATCACTCGCGAATGACGGGTATCAGACATGACTCACTCCTATCGACCACCTGGACTACAAGGCGGCTGGAATAAAAAAGGGACCACGAAGCACTTGGGGAAGGCTTGAACTCGCAGGCCCTGAAAAATAATGGGTGCAGCGTATCGAGGGGGGCAAGATTAAGGAAATACGGAATAACAATCCAGCTCATAGGTGGTCTCTATGCAGTCGGCTAGATTGATCGATGCCTTTGTTACTGCTGATGTCGCCGCTTTCGCCCAAGATGCAAAGCCGGTAAGGTCGGCGCGTTCGTCCCCTTGTTCGGAGTTCTCCATGCCCGCCCCCGCTCTTTCCGGCCCGCAATACCTGCGCGAAGGCCTCAAACTGGTGTTGAGTCCCAGCTTGCGCCTATTTGTGCTGCTGCCGCTGGCGATCAACCTGGTGTTGTTCGTCGGCTTGATCTATTTCGCCGGCCATCAGTTCAGTTTGTGGGTCGACCATCTGATGCCGACGCTGCCGAGCTGGTTGGGTTTTCTGAATTACCTGCTCTGGCCCCTGTTCGTCGTGCTGGTGGTGCTGATGGTGTTTTTCACCTTCACCATGCTCGCCAACATCATCGCAGCGCCCTTCAACGGCTTTCTCTCGGAGAAGGTAGAAGTGGTGGTGCGCGGCACCGATGACTTCCCGGCCTTCAGCTGGGGCGAGTTGATCGCCATGGTCCCGCGCACCCTGGCTCGCGAGATGCGCAAGCTGGGCTATTTCCTGCCCCGGGCCATCGGCCTGTTTATCCTGTCGTTCATTCCGGTGGTCAACCTGATCGCCGCCCCCCTGTGGTTGCTGTTCGGCGTGTGGATGATGGCGATCCAATACATCGACTACCCGGCGGACAACCACAAACTGGGCTGGAACGAAATGCTCGCCTGGTTGCGGCAGAAACGCTGGCAGAGCATGAGCTTCGGCGGGATCGTCTACCTGGTGCTGCTGGTGCCGGTGGTCAACCTGTTGATGATGCCGGCCGCGGTGGCGGGAGCCACGTTGTTCTGGGTACGTGAACAAGGGGCCGAGGCGATGGCACAGCAGCAGAAAGTGACCCAGTCATAAATCCATCATCTCGATGACACAATGACGACATGGCCCACGGCGAGACTGTGGGTCATGACGACAGCTTCGCTTCACATCACCCTTATTACCGAAACCTTCCCGCCAGAGATCAACGGGGTGGCCAATACCCTTGGTCGCCTGTGCGAGGGTTTGCGTGCCCGTGGCCATCAAGTCGAACTGGTGCGCCCGCGCCAAGGCGTCGACCAGAGCCGCCCCAGCGACGATGCGTTGCTGCTGTGCCGTGGCTGGCCGCTGCCGGGTTATCCAGGCCTGCAATGGGGGCAGTCGTCGATGCACAAGTTGCTGCGGCGCTGGACCCGTCAGCGCCCGGACGTGCTGTACATCGCCACGGAGGGGCCACTGGGCCTGTCCGCCCTGCGCGCCGCACGTCGCCTGGGGATCAGCGTGGTCAGCGGTTTTCACACCAACTTCCAGCAGTACTCCAACCAATACGGCTTGAGCCTGCTGAGCCGGATGGTCACCCACTACCTGCGCTGGTTTCATAACCGCTCGACCCTGACCCTGGTGCCCAGCGCCAGCCAGCGCCTGGAGCTGGAACGCCGGCATTTCGAGCGCCTGGGCATGTTGTCACGCGGCGTGGACAGCCAGCTGTTCCATCCCGCCAAACGCGATAACGCGCTGCGGAAAAGCTGGGCATTAAACAGCGAGCAAACCGCCGTGCTCTATGTGGGCCGGCTGGCCCAGGAAAAAAACCTGGGGCTGCTCAAGCGCTGCTTCGAGACGTTGCAGGACACCTATCCACTGCGCCAGATGAAACTGATCATCGTCGGTGATGGCCCGCAACGCGCGACGATGGAGAAGGAGCTGCCAGAGGCGATCTTCTGCGGGACCTTGCGCGGTGAGGAACTGGCGCGGCATTACGCGTCAGGCGATGTGTTTCTGTTCCCCAGTCTGACCGAAACCTTCGGCAACGTTGTGCTGGAAGCAATGGCGTCGGGGCTGGGTGTGGTGGCCTACGACCAAGCCGCCGCGACCCAGCATATTCGCCATGGCTACAACGGTGTATTGGCGATGCCGGGGGACGAGAACGCGTTTTGCGAGGCGGCCAACTGGCTGCTGGAGGACGCTGAAAGTCTGCGCCGCATGCGCCTGAATGCGCGTCAACATGCGAGCCGCCAGGGTTGGCCGGCGATTATCGAGCAGTTTGAGCGACAACTGCGCGGGGTCTGCAAGGACGGGCACCCGGTGCCCGCCCTGTCGCCGCTTACACCAGGGTCGTCAACACCTCACGACTGAACGGCAGAATGTCGCCCTCACGGCCTTCACGCACCTTCACCGCCCAATCCGGATCGACCAGAAGCGCACGGCCTACAGCGACCAGGTCGAACTCATCGTTGTTCAAGCGCTCCAGCAGTTTCTCCAGGCTGGCCGGTTGCGCGACCTTGTCGGTGTTGACCATGAACTGCAGGAACTCGCCGTCCAGGCCGACGCTGCCCACGGTGATGGTCGGCTTGCCGGTGAGCAGACGTGTCCAGCCGGCCAGGTTAAGGTCGGAACCTTCGAACTCCGGCTCCCAGAAACGACGCGTGGAGCAGTGGAAAATATCCACGCCCGCGTCGGCCAGTGGCTTGAGGAATTCGCCCAGGGCTTCTGGGGTTTGCACCAGGCGCGCGGTGTAGTCCTGCTGCTTCCATTGGGAGAAACGGAAGATGATCGGAAATTGCGGGCCGACCGCGGCGCGGGTGGCCTGGATCAGCTCAATGGCAAAACGCGAACGGTTGGCCAGGCTGCCGCCGTATTCGTCAGTCCGCTGGTTGCTGCCTTCCCAGAAGAACTGATCGACCAAATAGCCATGGGCGCCGTGGATTTCAACGCCGTCCATGCCGATGCTCTGGGCATCCTTGGCGGCTTGGGCGAAGGCATTGATCACCTCCTTGATGTCTTGATGGGTCATGCCGTGCACGACCACATTGCCATCCTTGAGTTTTTCCATCGGGCCATAGGCCGGCACGCTGGCATCCGGCTCGGTGCCGATGCGACGCACGCTGCCCACATGCCACAGCTGCGGGACGATCTTGCCGCCTTCGGCGTGTACCGCGTCGACGACGTTCTTCCAGCCAGCCAGAGCAGCTTCACCGTAGAAGTGCGGCACGTTGGGGTAACCATTCGAGGCTTGATGGCCGACCACGGTGCCTTCGGTGATGATCAGGCCCACGCCGGCAGCGGCGCGTCGGCGGTAGTACTCGATCACGCTGGAATTGGGTACGCCGCCAGGCGAGAACGAACGGGTCATCGGCGCCATGACGACACGGGTCGCCAGTTGCAATGCACCGAGCTGGAAGGGTTTGAACAAGGCTTGGACGGGCATGGGGCACTCCACGGAAGACGGGGTTTATGATGTGGATAATATTGACCGTGGGCGAACCTGAACAGCACTATTGATCTGAGTGATTAAAGGGTAAAAGCGCCTTGATCACGGTAGGCGCGAGCTTGCTCGCGAAAATCGCCAACGATAACCCGGGACATTCTGGGTGAACGTAGCGCGCTCAGGCTTTTCGCGAGCAAGCTCGATGCTACAAGGGGAAGTATTCAGGTCAGGGCTTTTTCGATGGCCTGGACGATCGTCGGATCATCCGGCGCGGTGCGCGGGGAGAATCGTGCAAGCACTCGCCCATCCTTGCCCAGCAAGAACTTCTCGAAGTTCCAGGTGATATCCCCAGGAAACTCGGCCCCCTCGCCTGCCAGCAAGCGGTACAGCTGATGACGATCATGCCCATTGACTTCAAGCTTGCTGCCCAACGGGAAGGTCACCCCGTAATTCAGGCTGCAGAATTCCTGGATTTCTTCCTCGGTGCCCGGTTCCTGGCCTGCAAATTGATTGCACGGCAGGCCAAGCACGATAAAGCCTTGGTCCTTGTATTGCTGGTAGAGGTTTTCCAGCGCGGCGTATTGCGGGGTCAAGCCACATTTGGAGGCCACGTTGACCACCAGTACCACCCGCCCCTTGAAGGGCGCCAGCGGCAGCTCTTGTCCGTCCAAAGCTTTGAGTTTCAGGTCGTGGAAAGCACTCATGACGAACTCCAGATATCCCATGTTCTTCGCATTACGGCACGTCGAGATTACAACCCGCAAGCCTGCAATCATAGACGCCCGTTGCAAAACTCGCCTGCAGGTTACTGAGCGGTCGGCCAGGGCAAAATCGGAATCGCTGTCACGGCGTTCTGCGGGCTGCCTTCGATCAGGCGGTCGCTGTATACCAGGTAAACCAGGGTGTTGCGCTTCTTGTCGAGGAAGCGCACCACCTGCATGGTCTTGAACACCAGGGAGGTGCGCTCCTTGAACACTTCGTCGCCATCCTTGAGCTCGCCCTTGAAGCGGATCGGGCCAACCTGACGGCAGGCGATCGAGGCTTCAGCGCGGTCTTCGGCCAGGCCCAGGCCGCCTTTGACGCCGCCGGTCTTGGCGCGAGACAGGTAGCACGTCACGCCGTCGACCTTGGGGTCATCAAAGGCTTCAACGACGATCCGGTCGTTGGGGCCGACAAACTTGAACACCGTAGACACCTGGCCGACTTCTTCGGCGCAGGCCAACAACGGCATGGCCAGCAGCAGGCCGAACAATCCTTTCATGACACGCATTGTGTATTCCTTTGTTTAGACCAGGATCAGGTTATCGCGGTGAACCAGTTCTGGTTCGGCCATGTAACCCAAGAGTCCGACAATCGCATCAGAGGATTGTCCAATGATTTTCTGTGCTTCGAGGGCGCTGTAATTGGCCAGGCCGCGGGCAATCTCACGACCATCCGGCGCCACGCATACCACCATCTCGCCACGACGGAAACTGCCCTGCACCAACTTGACGCCGACCGGCAGCAGGCTTTTGTTGCCTTGGGACAGTGCAGACACTGCGCCATCGTCCAGCACCAGGGTGCCACGGGTTTGCAGATGACCGGCCAGCCACTGTTTGCGCGCCGCCAACATGCCGCGCTCTGGCGACAACAGCGTACCGATGCGCTCACCGGCCTTCAGGCGGTCCAGCACGCGCTCGATGCGCCCGCCGACGATGATGGTGTGCGCACCGGAACGTGCCGCCAGGCGCGCCGCGCGCAGCTTGGTCTGCATGCCGCCACGGCCCAGAGCGCCGCCAACGCTGCCGGCCACGGCGTCCAGTGCCGGGTCATCGGCGCGGGCTTCGTAGATCAACTGCGCGTCGGGGTTGTTGCGTGGGTCGGCGTCGAACATGCCGTCGCGGTCGGTAAGGATCACCAGCAGATCGGCTTCCACCAGGTTGGCCACCAGGGCGGCCAGGGTGTCGTTGTCGCCGAAACGGATTTCGTCGGTGACCACGGTGTCGTTCTCGTTGATCACCGGAATGACCTTGAGCTCCACCAGGGCGCGCAAGGTGCTGCGGGCGTTGAGGTAGCGCTTGCGGTCGGACAGGTCGTCGTGGGTCAGCAGGATCTGAGCCGTGTGGCGGCCGTGATCGGCGAAGCTGGATTCCCAGGCTTGCACCAGGCCCATCTGGCCGATGGCGGCGGCGGCTTGCAGTTCGTGCATCGCGCTGGGTCGCGCGGTCCAACCGAGGCGGCTCATCCCGGCGGCAACCGCTCCGGACGACACCAGCACCAACTCCACACCGGCCTCATGCAAGGCCACCATCTGCTCGACCCAGACGCTCATGGCTGCACGATCCAGCCCCTTGCCATCCGCCGTCAGCAACGCACTGCCGATCTTTACGACCCAGCGCTGCGCACCTGTCACTTTGCTCCGCATCATCTTCAACCTTAGATTGAGGGCTGCGCGACCCAGCGCGGCCCATAACGTTAAACCCGGATACTAAAACGCCGCTCCAGGGAGCGGCGTTCAAGTTTATCGCAACGGATCAATCACGCACGTAAATGATTTCCGGACCGTCTTCATCATCCACATCTTCCTCGTCCCAATCATCGTCGCCGATGTCATGGACCGACTTCACGCCGCTGCGGCGCAAGGCACGCTGGTCGTCCAGGGCTTGCAACTGGGCACGGGCTTCGTCTTCGATGCGCTGGTCGAGTTCGGCCAGTTCGGCCTTGAACACCGGGTCGGCCGCCAGGCGGTCGGCGCGGTCTTCGAGGTAACGCATGATGTCGCGGGTCAGGCGCTCGGTGCCTTCTTTGGCGATAGCCGAGATCACGTAGACCGGACCTTCCCACTCCAGGCGGTCAACGATTTCCTTGACGCGCTCTTCGTGCTCTTCTTCAAGAATCTGGTCGCACTTGTTCAGCACCAGCCAGCGATCACGCTCAGCCAGGGACGGGCTGAACTTGGTCAGCTCGCTGACAATCACTTCGGCGGCGTCCGGCGCGCTGGTGTCATCCAACGGGGCCATGTCGACGAGGTGCAGCAGCAGACGGGTACGCGACAAGTGCTTGAGGAAGCGAATCCCCAAACCTGCGCCATCGGAAGCGCCTTCGATCAGGCCGGGAATGTCGGCGATCACAAAGCTTTTCCAGCGGTCGACGCTGACCACACCCAGGTTTGGCACCAGGGTAGTGAACGGGTAGTCGGCGACTTTCGGCTTGGCGGCCGAGACCGAACGGATGAAGGTACTTTTACCAGCGTTCGGCAGACCCAACAGGCCCACGTCAGCGAGTACTTTCATTTCCAGCTTGAGGTCACGCTGCTCGCCCGGCTTGCCTGGCGTGGTCTGGCGTGGCGCACGGTTGGTACTGGACTTGAATCGGGTGTTACCCAGACCGTGCCAGCCGCC
Source organism: Pseudomonas sp. H3_E07 (assembly GCF_054668895.1). Classification (NCBI taxonomy): domain Bacteria; kingdom Pseudomonadati; phylum Pseudomonadota; class Gammaproteobacteria; order Pseudomonadales; family Pseudomonadaceae; genus Pseudomonas; species Pseudomonas sp. H3_E07. Next base: position 3,772,442 of record NZ_CP162795.1, on the reverse strand, counting down.
CTGCACTACCATCAGTTTCTGGCCGGCCTTGGTCAGGTCGCCGATCACTTCCTGGGTGGCAGAGTCGATGATCGTGGTGCCGACCGGTACGCGCAGTACCAGGTCTTCGCCTTTTTTACCGGTGCAGTCGGTGCTGCCACCGTTGGAGCCACGCTCGGCATCGAAGTGCCGGGTGTAACGGTAGTCGACCAGGGTGTTGAGGTTTTCGTCGGCCATCATGTAGATGGAACCGCCGTCACCGCCGTCACCGCCGTTGGGGCCACCGTTTTCGATGAATTTTTCGCGACGGAAACTCATGCAACCGTTACCGCCGTCGCCTGCTTTTACTCGGATGGAAACTTCATCAACGAACTTCATAACAAAACGCCTCTCGTCGCATGGACGAGCTTAAGAAACCAAGACATAAGACTCTTGCAAAAATGAGCGCAGCGACCTCAATCAGCGACCGCAAACCAGCGCCTGAGCCCATTACAAACAGCTTTGCAAGAGACTCACTCCACAAACGAAAAAGCCCCGTCGCAAGACAGGGCTTTTCCAGCGATCTCGCAATTAAGCTGCGACAACGCTCACGTAACGGCGGTTGAACGCGCCTTTTACTTCAAACTTGATCACGCCTTCGATTTTCGCGAAGAGGGTGTGATCTTTACCCATGCCTACACCGTAACCGGCGTGGAATTGGGTGCCGCGCTGACGCACGATGATGTTGCCCGGAATGATTTTCTGGCCGCCATACATCTTAACGCCAAGGCGTTTGGCTTCTGAGTCGCGACCGTTACGGGTACTACCACCAGCTTTTTTGTGTGCCATGAGTCAATTCTCCTAGTGAGGAATTAGGCTGAAATTAAGCCTGAATACCGGTGATTTTGATCTCGGTGTACCACTGGCGGTGGCCCATACGCTTCATGTGGTGCTTACGACGACGGAACTTGATGATGCGGACTTTATCGTGACGACCTTGGGAGATCACTTCAGCCACAACGGTAGCGCCAGCAACAACTGGAGCGCCGATGTTCACGTCATCGCCATTGGCGACCAACAGAACGCGATCAAAAGTAACGGATTCGCCGGTAGCGACTTCCAGTTTTTCGATCTTCAGGTATTCACCTGGGGCGACTTTGTATTGCTTGCCACCAGTAACAATTACTGCGTACGACATGGTATTTCTCCGATAATCCTGCTCACCCAGCGCTTTATAAGAAGAGGTATTGGCTGGCATGGCTGCATGGGATGGACGTCCCAAATGCAATTGCGTAAGGCAGGTGCTGCCCAGGAAGTTCAGGGTGCGCGATTGTACGCAAGGTAAATGGGTGTTGCAAGGGGCCGTCTATCGCGCCTTGACACTGGGGGGCCTGGGTCCTAGCATGCCGCGCAACCCTTCTGGAGCGACTGTCGCTGATGCAACCCCAAGCTTTCTACCGCGCGGTCGCGGACGATTTTAGCGCCGTCGACGGCATCATCAAGAAGCAGCTGACTTCTAAAGTGCCGCTGGTCTCCAAAATTGGCGACTATATTACGTCGGCGGGCGGTAAGCGCCTGCGTCCTTTATTAGTGCTGCTGTGCGGCAAGGCCCTGGGTCGCGAAGGCGATGACCTGCGCCTGCTGGCCGCCACTATCGAATTCCTGCATACCGCCACCCTGCTGCATGACGACGTGGTCGACATGTCCGGCATGCGCCGTGGCCGCGAGACCGCCAATGCGATGTGGGGCAACGCTCCAAGCGTGCTGGTGGGTGACTTCCTGTACTCGCGCTCGTTCGAAATGATGGTTGAACTCGGCTCGATGCCGGTGATGAAGATTCTTTCGCAGGCCACACGCATCATCGCCGAAGGCGAAGTGTTGCAACTGTCGAAGGTCCGCGACGCCAGTACCACCGAAGAAACCTACATGGAAGTGATTCGCGGCAAAACCGCGATGCTCTTCGAAGCCTCCACCCACAGCGCCGCTGCGTTGTGCGGCGCAACGGCCGAGCAGGCCGAAGCCCTGCGTACCTTTGGCGACCACCTGGGCGTGGCGTTCCAACTGGTGGACGACCTGCTCGACTACAAGGGCGACGCCGAAACCCTGGGCAAGAACGTCGGTGACGACCTGGCTGAAGGCAAGCCAACCCTGCCATTGATCTACACCATGCGCGAAGGCACGCCGGAACAGGCCGCCCTGGTGCGCAAGGCGATCCAGAAAGGCGGGATCGAAGACCTGGAGGCCATCCGCGCCGCCGTGGAAGCATCGGGTTCCCTGGAGTACACCGCTCAACTGGCGCGTGACTACGTGGCCCGTGCCATTCAGTGCCTGGAAGCCCTTCCCGCCAGCGAATACCGGGACGCCCTGGTCGAGCTGAGTGAGTTTGCGGTCGCGCGTACGCACTAGAAATACCAAATGTGGGAGGGGGCTTGCCCCCGATAGCGGAGTATCAGTCGCCAACTGTATCGACTGGAATACCGCCATCGGGGGCAAGCCCCCTCCCACATTTAGTTTGTATTACCCATCCAAGACCGTGCCCTGCCTCCCTACAATTCCCTATATAATGTGCGACTTTAGCCATCCTGACCTTTAAGGAGCTTTAGTGAGCACGTTGCCACCCTGCCCGAAATGCAATTCCGAATACACCTACGAAGACGGCGCCCAGCTGATCTGCCCGGAATGCGCCCATGAGTGGTCCGCCAATAGCGAGGCCGAAGCGGCCAGCGACGAAACCGTGAAGAAAGACTCCGTCGGCAATGTACTGCAGGACGGCGACACCATCACCGTGATCAAAGACCTCAAGGTCAAGGGCACTTCCCTGGTCGTGAAGGTCGGCACCAAGGTCAAGAACATCCGCCTGTGCGATGGCGACCACGATATCGACTGCAAAATCGACGGTATCGGTCCGATGAAGCTCAAGTCCGAGTTCGTGCGCAAAGTCTGAACGTATTGCCTCCATCCCGCGCCCGCCGCGGGATGGCGTTTCGCCCTCCCGTTTGATCCCGCGCAATATCCACACAGAAAAAACCAGAAACCGCCAATAGGCACTTGCTATTCTACGAATAAGAATTATTCTCATTGAAACCCATCAAGGAGATGAGACCCATGACTTATTTGATAGACGCCTGGCTGGACCGACCACACCCTTACCTGCGGATCCTGCATCGGGAAACCGGTGAAGTCTGTGCGGTGCTGGAAGAAGAAGCGCTGAACGAACTGCAGGACCAGGGTGACCTGGACGTCAACGGGCTGAGTTCGAGCGAACCCGGTGTGTTGAAGGAAGTGGTGCGCAATCTGTTTCTGTTCTGCTATGCCCGAGCGTTGCGCCCGGCGACGGAGCTGAATGGCAAGTTCCATCCATGAGCGACCGCGCAAAACACTGTAGGAGCGAGCTTGCCCGCGAAGAACTTGAAACCGCCGCGCTACACCAGACGCGCGGCGTTATCGTTAACGTTTTTCGCGAGCAAGCTCGCTCCTACAGGTAATCAACAACAGGTCTTACAGAACGTCGAGCAGTTCGACGTCGAACACCAGAACGCTGTGCGGCGGGATGCTGCCAACGCCTTGAGCGCCGTAAGCCAGTTCGCTCGGCACGTACAGGCGCCATTTGCTGCCAGCATTCATCAGTTGCAGGGCTTCGGTCCAGCCGGCGATCACGCCGCCCACCGGGAATTCTGCAGGCTGGCCGCGCTCGTAGGAGCTGTCGAACACAGTGCCGTCGATCAAGGTGCCGTGGTAATGAGTGCGCACTTGGTCTTCACGGGTCGGCTTGGCGCCGTCACCTGCGGTCAACACTTCGAATTGCAGGCCGGAAGCCAGGGTGGTGATGCCATCACGCTTGGCATTTTCAGCCAGGAACGCCAGGCCAGCGCCCGCTGCAGCTTCAGCCTTGGCGGCCGCTTCGGCTTGCATGACTTCACGGATTACTTTGAAGCTGGCGGCCATTTGCTCTTGGTCCACACGGCTTGGCTTGCCGCCGAAGGCGTCGGTCAGGCCAGCCAGGATGGCGTCCAGGCTCACACCTGGTGGCGGGTTGTCACGCAGTTGGTCGCCCAACTGACGGCCGATACCGTAGCTGACGCGGGTTTCGTCGGTGGACAGATTAACTTCGGACATGAAGAGGCTCCGCTGTAGGACAACACTGGTTTTCCCAGGCTACCCAGAACTAAAAGGGCCCGCAGACTAGCACACAAGATCGCCCCATGATCAGCCCCCCTCCCCGCGCCACGACTGCAGTGCGCCTCTTCGTCGCACCCGGCAAATTAGCATTTCAGATTCAACGCCCGCCGCCGATACAGCCCTACACAGCAGCTGGCTCCAAAATCAATAACCGTCCAGCACACCCCATCATTCTTGCGGAGCATTCGATGAATAGCTGGTTCGGCAACATCAGCGTCAACCTCAAACTGGGCCTGGGCTTCGGCCTGGTGCTTGTCCTCACGTCGATTCTGGCATTGACCGGCTGGACCAGCCTGGGCGGCCTGATCGACCGCAGTAACTGGATGAGCGATATCACCCAGCTCAACGCGTCGTTGACCAAGCTGCGTATCGTGCGCCTGCAATACATGCTCGCCAACGGCGACGAAGCGGTGGCCCAGAACGTACAGACCAACCTGGACGCTTTCGCTGCCCAGCAGCAGAAGCTGATCGACAGCTTCAAGAGCCCGGAAAACCTCAAGCTGCTCAACGAGCAGAAAGCCATCATCACCGCTTACCAGCAGTCGCTGAACAAAATGCGCGAGGCCTACCGCAACGGCAACGCCTCACGCCAAGTGATGGGCGACAAGGCGGATATTGCCAATGCACAGATCAACGCATTGGAAACCAGCGTGAAGCAAATGCCTGACAGTTCGGAACACCTGGCGCAGTTCCAGGCGGTGGCCGACGCCAAGATGCAATTCCAGTTGGCTCGCTACGAAGTACGCGGCTACACCGGTAACGTCAGCCCGGAGACCGAAGCGCGCGCAGCCGCACAGATTGAAAAAGCCATCGCCGGCTTGAAAGACCTCAACGCCGCCTTTGGCGCCAGCCAGCAAAGCGCGCTGACCGCATTGGAAACCGCCCTGGGTGCCTACCGCAGCGCGGTGCAGAACTACAAGGCAGCCAACGCCAACATCGTGACTGCCCGTGCCGAAATGACCACCCAAGGCGCTGATATCGTCACAATCAGCGACAAGCTGTACGAAATCCAGCTCACTCGTCGCGACGCAGAAAGCGCCCAGGCTCGCAGCCTACAGTTGATCAGCACCTTGTTGGCCTTGCTGGTTGGCGTGATCGCCGCACTGGTCATCACCCGTCAGATCACCCGCCCGATCCAGGAAACCCTGGCGGTAGTGGAACGCATTGCCTCCGGCGACTTGAGCCACAACATCCAGGTCACTCGCCGGGATGAACTGGGCGTGCTGCAACAAGGCATCCAGCGCATGGGCACCACCTTGCGTGAATTGATCAGCGGTATTCGCGACGGCGTGACCCAGATCGCCAGCGCTGCCGAAGAACTGTCGGCCGTCACCGAGCAGACCAGCGCCGGCGTGAACAGCCAGAAGATCGAGACCGATCAGGTCGCCACGGCGATGCACGAAATGACCGCCACCGTGCAGGAAGTGGCGCGCAACGCGGAGCAAGCTTCCCTGGCCGCCGCCGATGCCGATGGCCAAGCCCGCGCAGGCGACAAGGTGGTGGCCGAGGCCATCGCCCAGATCGAGCGCCTGGCCGCTGAAGTGGCGCGTTCCACCGACGCCATGACCCATCTGCAACAAGAGAGCAACAAGATCGGCAGCGTGATGGACGTGATCAAGGCCGTCGCCGAACAGACCAACCTGCTGGCCCTCAACGCGGCGATCGAAGCAGCGCGGGCGGGTGAAGCCGGGCGTGGGTTTGCCGTGGTGGCTGATGAAGTGCGCGGCCTGGCCCAGCGCACGCAGAAGTCCACCGAGGAAATCGAAGGCCTGGTCGCCGGGTTGCAGAATGGCACCCAGCAAGTGGCCAATGTGATGAACAACAGCCGCAGCCTCACCGACAGCAGTGTCGAGCTGACCCGCAAGGCCGGCGTGTCGCTGGAGAACATCACGCGTACGGTGTCGAATATCCAGTCGATGAACCAGCAGATCGCCGCCGCCGCCGAGCAGCAAAGCGCCGTGGCTGAAGAGATCAGCCGCAGCATTGTGAATGTGCGTGATGTATCGGAACAGACCGCTACGGCGAGTGACGAGACGGCCAAGTCGAGTGTGGAACTGGCGCGGCTGGGCAGCCAGTTGCAACAGATGGTCAGTCATTTCCGGGTGTAAGCAACCAAAAAGCCGCCTCGGCCTAAACCCAGGCGGCTCCACTTCTCAGACCTTAGCGGTCATCGAAGCTGTCTCGCAGGAACTTCCAGACGTGATAAGCACGCAGGCAGTTCACGACGAGGTTCCACGTACGTCGTGCAAACTTAGACATACTCGGCCCTCCGTGAGTTAGGCCTTACCTCCAGCGCACTTACCGGAACACGTGAGCCTTTGGACGCGGGTCATCGCATCTTTGAGGCGGCCGGGCTAATGGGCTTCCCGCATGAATCCGGCACGGATTACTAGCCCGTGGCGATCAGTCCAAAATTCGCGCGCGTACCCGGCTCACCTAATAGCAACCAACGCAGAACGGGGTGAAGCCTAACCAAAACCCGCCATGAAGGTGTGACAGAAAGTGGTTAAATATCCAGTATTTGTTTCGAAGATTTACTGCAAGCTAGTGCAGCGGAAATCGACATAATGAAACGCTCAAGATTATCGGTGCCGACCATCGCCTAACCTTGCGCGATAAAATGACCGACGGTACTATCCTCCCGCGGGTCATCGCATCTTTGAGACAGCAACCCCAGCCACTAACTGGGATTGCAAAAAAAACCGCCCTACCAAGGCGGTTTTTTATTGCCTGCGATTTGCCCTTCAGCCCTCGCCTTCCTCGACAAACACCACGCGATTCCCGAACGGGTCCTTGATGCTCATCTCCCGCGATCCCCAAGGTGTTTCCTCAACCCCAGGCTTGGCATACCGATAATCCTTGCCCGCCAACTGCTGCTGATAGGCGTCCACCCCTTGCGCCTGGATCCGCACCGCAGCACCCGGCGAGGCATCGCCATGATGCTCAGTCAAATGCAGCACACATTCACCCAACGACACCTGCAAATACAGCGGGAAATTCGCCTCGAAACGATGCTGCCAATCCACCTTGAACCCCAGGAAATCGACGTAGAATTCCAACGCCTTGGCCTCGTCGAAAATCCGCAGGATGGGGGTGACTTTTCCTAAGTGCATGGCGACCGCTCCGTTTAAAAGAGCCCCCACTATAGAGACGAAAAACCCCGACGCAAATCCCCGCTGCGTGCCAGGAAGCGACCCGGCCGCTGACCGTTCGCCTGCCCCTCGCTGTAGCTCAGCACGCCGTTGATCCACACCCCATCAATACCTTCCGCCGCCTGCTGCGGCGCCTTGAAATCTGCCACGTCGCGCACACGCAACGGGTCGAACAGCACCAGGTCAGCCCAGTGCCCTTCGCGAATCTCCCCGCGCTCAGCCAAGCCAAACCGCGCCGCCGACAACCCGGTCATTTTGTGCACGGCAGTGTGCAACGGAAACAATCCGATATCCCGGCTGAAATGCCCCAATACCCGTGGAAACGCGCCCCACAAACGCGGATGCGGGAACGGATCCTCGGGCAACCCATCCGACCCGACCATGGACAGCGGGTGCGCCAGGATGCGCCGCACATCCGCTTCATCCATCCCGTAATACACCGCGCCTGCCGGTTGTAGCCGGCGCGCTGCATCCATCAATGAAACGTCCCACTCTGCGGCAATATCCTGCAAGTCACGCCCGCTCACTTCCGGATGCGGCGTCGACCAGGTGATGGTGATACGAAACGCGTCGGTCACCTGCTTGAGGTCCAGGGTCGAGGAACTCGCCGCATAGGGGTAGCAATCACAGCCCACCGCATGGGTTTTCGCCGCCAGTTCCAGCGAAGCCAGCAGTTGCGGACTACGTCCCCAATTACCGGCGCCGGCACATTTGAGGTGGGAAATAATCACCGGCACCTTGGCATGCCGGCCGATCAGGAAGGCTTCGTCCATCGCCTCCAGCACCGGCTCGAACTCACTGCGCAAGTGGGTGGTGTACACCGCACCGAACGCGGTGAGCTCTTCACTCAGTTGCAACACCTCATCGGTCTCGGCATTGAACGCACTGGCGTAGGCCAGGCCTGTGGATAAACCGAGGGCGCCGGCTTCGAGACTCTCGTGCAACTGCACGCGCATGGCGGCGATTTCATCCGCTGAAGCGGTACGGTGCAGGTCGTCCATATGATTGCTGCGCAGCGCTGTATGACCGATCAGCGCCGCGACGTTGACCGCCGGATGAGCCTTTTCGACCGCCGCTCGATAGTCGCTGAAACGCGGATAAACAAACGCCGAAGCGCTGCCCAACAGGTTCATCGGGTCCGGCGGATCGCTGCGCAACGTCACTGGCGACGCACTGATGCCACAGTTGCCGACAATCACCGTGGTCACACCCTGGCTGAGCTTGGGCAGCATCTGCGGCTGGCGGATCACCACCGTGTCATCGTGGGTGTGCACGTCGATGAAACCCGGTGCCAAGACGCGGCCACTCGCATCGATCTCATGCTCAGCCTGGGCGTTCGACAGGTCGCCAATCGTCTCGATGCGCCCGTCGCGCAGCCCCACATCGGCTACATAGCCGGGGGTGTTGCTGCCATCAATGATCAGCGCCTGGCGGATCAACGTGTCGTACTTCATATCAGTCTCCAAGCGGCAGGCTGTCGGGGCCGCCGCGATAATCGTCCAGAGCCAGCTTGATCCGGCGCAGGCGCTCTTGGTTGTCGTCTGGCAGGGCCAACGCCAGTTCGGTGGCGAGCAGGTCGATGGCCAGCAGCAGTCCGTAGCGCGCCGCGGTGGGCTTATAGATAAAACTGGTTTCGGCCGGTTGCAGCGGCAGCAAGACATCCGCCAACTGCGCCAAGGGGGAATCGGCCAGGGTGATGGCGACGATGCGCGCGTCGTAGTTGCGTGCCAGGGTCACCACGTCGAGCAACTCAGGGGTAAGGCCAGTCAGGGAGCACACAATCAACGCATGCTCGGGCCCTAGCGTCGCCGCCGTGACGCGCATCATGACCGGGTCATGGCAGGCGGCAATCGGATAACCCAGGCGCACCAGGCGCACCTGCAACTCATCACTGCACAGACTCGACGGACCGCCCATGCCGAACGCATGGATCATCCGCGCCTTGCCGAGCAAACTCACCGCATCGACGAAACTCGCCTGGTTGAACCCCGACAAGTGCTGACGCAACGTCGCCTCGATATCCCCCAGGATCTGCCGGTGAAATGCCGACTGTTCCGGCAACCCCGCAGGGTCGAGGAAGCGGCTGCCGACTCCACTGGCCTGGGCCAATTGCAGGCGCAAATCCCGCAGATCCCGACACCCCACGCTGCGCGCGAACCGCGACAAGGTGGCTGTGCTGACCTCGGCGCGCTGGGACAACTCTTCCAGGCTGGCCGATGCGGCAAACCCCACGTCATTGAGCATCAGCTTGGCGATACGCCCTTCGCCGGCGCTGAAGGCGTCCTGGCGGGCGCGGATCTGGTAGAGGATGTCCATGGGGTCTCCGGGTTACAAGATGCAGGACAGGCCATAAGTCAGACCGAAGGCGACCACGGAAATCAGAGTCTCCAGCACGGTCCAGGTCTTGAAGGTCTGGATCACCGTCATATTGAAGTATTCCTTGATCAGCCAGAAGCCGCCGTCGTTCACGTGGGAAAAGATCACCGAACCCGCGCCAGTGGCCAGCACCAGCAATTCGGGGTGTGGATAACCCAGGCCCATGGCAACCGGTGCCACCACGCCGGACGCGGTGGTCATGGCGACGGTGGCCGAGCCCGTGGCAATTCGCATCAACGCGGCAAACAGCCAGCCCATCACCAGCGGCGACAGCTGAAAAGCGTGGGCCAGGCCGAGAATTTCGTTGGTAACGCCCGCATCCACCAGGATGCGATTCAAACCGCCGCCCGCGCCCACCAGCAACGTAATGCTAGCCGTCGGCGCCAGGCATTCGTTGGTGAACTTGAGGATCGATTCCCGATTGAAACCCTGCGCAATACCCAAGGTCCAGAAACTCACCAATGTCGCCACCAGCAGCGCAATCACCGAGTTGCCAATGAACAGCAGGAATTGGTTGAAAGCGCTGCCCGGGGAGGAAATCACGTTGGCCCAGCCACCGATCATCATCAGCACCACCGGCAACAGGATGGTGCCCATGGTCAGGGTAAAACTCGGCAAGCGGGTACGCGGTTCGCGGTCAATGAACTGACGTTCCAGCGGGTTTTCCGCTGGCAGATGGATACGCGGCACGATGAATTTGGCGTAGACAGGGCCTGCAATGATTGCCGTCGGGATACCGATCAGGATTGCGTACAGCACGGTCTGCCCCACCGACGCGTTATAGGCCAGCACCGCCATCATCGCCGCCGGGTGCGGCGGCACCAGTGCATGCACCACCGACAGACCGGCAACCATCGGCAAACCGACCATCAGGATCGATACGCCGACCCGCCGCGCCACGGTAAAGGCGATCGGCACCAACAACACAAAGCCCACTTCGAAAAACAGCGGCAACCCCACCAGAAACGCGATGCAGACCATCGCCCAATGCGCGTTGCGCTCGCCAAACCGGTTGATCAGCGTGCGCGCCACCTGCTCGGCACCGCCGGACTCGGCCATCATCTTGCCGAGCATGGTGCCCAGCGCCACCACCAGGGCGATATGCCCCAGGGTCTTGCCGACGCCCGCTTCGTAGGACCCCATGATGGTGTCCGCCGGCATCCCGGCCATCAGTGCCAGGCCGATGGACACCAGGGTGATGACGATAAACGGGTTGAGTCGGTAACGTGCGATCAGCACGATCAAAGCAATGATGGCGATGGCAGCGTATGCCAACAGCCCGAAGCCCGGTGATGCGGCCATGCGGTACTCCTCGGAAAGGGTCACGTCGAATTGGTTGTGAAACTCATAAATCATTACCGAGGAGTATTTTCAATTTTTATGAAAGTAATTTTCGCCCATGGATAAGCGCTGTCGCGTTGGGATATGCCCGACGTTCGCCGATGAAAATTCGGGGGGTGTTCTTACATGAAGATCAGAGGATGCCGGAAACTCAAGCGCCGCCATCGAGTCATAGAATGCGCCTCCACTCATGCCCAGGAAAACCGACCATGATTCGCACCTCCCTCGCTGCCAGCGCTATGTTTCTCGCCCTGTGCGGCACCGCCTCGGCGGCCGATAACGCAGCGTTGAAAAAATGCATGGACAGCGCCAACACGACCGCAGACATGGTCAATTGCAACGCCAAGGAAGCCAAGGTGCAGGACACGCGTCTGAACAAGGCCTACAAAACCGCCCTCGCCGCCCAGGAAGGCGCGCGCAAGCAGCAACTGCAGGACGTGCAGCGCCTGTGGATAAAATACCGTGATGCCAATTGCGGCTTCGCAGGCTCCGCGACCGGCGGCACCATCGACCAGGTCAACGGCTCCGCCTGCCTGCTGGACATGACCCAGACCCGCGCCCAAGAGCTGGAAGACCTGGTCGGGCCATAAGGAATGGCCCCCCTGTAGGAGCGAGTTTGCTCGCGAAAATCGTCAACGATAACGCGGATAACCTGAGTGCAGGTGGCGCACTCAAGTCTTTCGCGAGCAAGCTCGCGCCTACACGTTGGTGTTCAGTCGTGGTGAACCTTCGCGCGCTTGAGCAGCTTCTTGCACCGCTCCGACAGATGCAGCACCCGCAGATGCTTGCCGGCCTTGGTGTAACGCTCACGCAGGGTCATCAACGCGGCAATCGCTGAGTAGTCGACAAAGCTCAGGTGACGGCAATCCAGCGTCACCTGGGCCGGGTCGTTGGCCGGGTCGAACTGGTTCAGGAACGGCGTGGTCGAGGCGAAGAACAACGTGCCATGCAGGCGATAAAGCTTGCTGCCATCGGCTTCCAGGTGCTCATCCGCATACAGCTCTCGCGCTTGTTGCCAGGCGAAATTCAACGCCGCAATCACAATCCCGCACAACACCGCCGTGGCCAGATCGGTGAACACGGTGATGACCGTCACCGCGAGAATCACCAGCACATCATTGACCGGCACCTTGTTGATCACCCGCAAGGAGGCCCAGGCGAAGGTCTGCTGGGACACCACGAACATCACGCCCACCAGCGCCGCCAACGGAATGCGCTCGATAAACGGCGACAGAAACAGAATGAACAACAGGATCATCACCCCGGCAAACACGCCGGACAAACGCCCGCGTCCGCCGGAGCTGAGGTTGATCACAGTTTGCCCGATCATTGCGCAGCCGCCCATGCCGCCGAACAGGCCGGAGACCATATTCGCCGCGCCGAGGGCCACGCTTTCGCGGTCGGGGTAGCCGCGGCTCTCGGTGATTTCGTCGGTGAGGTTGAGGGTGAGCAGGGTTTCCAGCAAGCCGACCATGGCCATCAGGAACGCATAGGGCGCGATGATGCCGAGGGTTTCCAGGGTCCAGGGAATCTGCGGCAGGGAGAAGGTCGGCAGGCCGCCGGCGATGTGGGCCATGTCGCCCAACGTGCGGGTCGGCAAGCCCAGCAGGTACACCGCCAGGCCCACGCCAAGGATCGCCACCAACGCGGGCGGCACGGCGCGGGTGATGCGCGGCAGCAGGTAGACAATGGCCATGGTCACCAGCACCAGGCCGATCATCACGTACAGCGGCGTGCTGCTGAGCCACTGTTCACCGCTCTTGAAATGTTCCAACTGCGCCAAGGCAATGATGATCGCCAGGCCGTTGACGAACCCCAGCATCACCGGATGCGGCACCATGCGCACCAGCTTGCCCAGGCGCAGCAGGCCGAAGGCGACCATGATCAGACCGCCCAGCAACACCGTCGCCAACAGGTATTCCACACCGTGCTGCACCACCAGCGCCACGATTACCACTGCCATCGAGCCCGCCGCACCGGACACCATGCCGGGGCGGCCGCCGAACAACGCGGTCAGTGTGCAGATGATAAAGGCGCCGTAGAGCCCCATCAGCGGGTTGAGGTGGGCCACCAGGGCAAAGGCGATGCATTCGGGCAGCAATGCAAAAGACGTGGTGAGGCCGGCCAGGGCATCGGCGCGCAGACGGGTGAGGTTCATGAAGTACCAGGGTAATGCGGAAGATAAGGCGGGGAATGGTACGGAATTGAGGGAGGTGGGGCTAGTAATGTGTAACATCAGGTAAACCGAATCGCCGCCATCGCGGCAAGCCCGGCTCCCACATTTGATGTGTGAACACAGTCCAATGTGGGAGCTGGCTTGCCTGCGAAGGCAGCACCGCGGTCTTAAGCGAACATCACACCATCTCGTTGCGAATCCACTCCACGACCGACGTACGTTTCGGCGCCCAGCCCAGCCGTTCACGGGCGTGCTTGCCACGCACTCGGCTGTTGGAACCCAAACCATAGTTGGCCATTTCATAACCCCACTCGGCTTCGGCGTCGGCCAATGGCCAATCCTGGGGTTTGCCCAGGTTCAGGGCTTCGGCAATGGCGGTGGTCATGTCGATAAACGCCGCTTCGCTGCTTTCCACGAAGTAGAACGTGCCCGGCACATTCTTGGTCAGCGCCAGCAAATACAACGCCACCACATCTTCAATGTGCACGTTGGACCAGATGTTCTGCCCGCTGCCCACATGGCGCACCACCCCACTCTTGCGCGCCTGCTTGAGCAGACGCGGCAATTGCACGCTGTCGCGCTTCACGCCCAGGCTGTGGCCGTAGATCAATGTGTTGCAGATCACCGCCGAGTTCACGCCTTCTTTGGCTGCGGCCAGGATCAGGTTGTCGATGGCCACGCGGGCGGCCTTGTCGACGGTCGGCTCAGGCAGGTTGTCCTCGAAGTAGATGACCTCGCTGGACTTGCCGCCCGACGCATCACCCACAATGCTTGAACCGCTCGTGTGCAGGAGCGGCTTGTTCGAGCCCTTCAACGCTGCCAACAGCGTTTCCACGGCGGCGCGATGGTCGCTGCTTGCGGCATTGATCACCGCATCGGCCTTCTGCGCTTGTTCGGTCAGTACGGCGGTGTCGTCCAGGCTGCCGATCACCGGAGTGATGCCCAGGGCGGTCATCTCAGCGGCTTGTTCGACACTGCGCACCAGGCCGGTAACGCTGTGGCCAGCCTTGACCAGGCCAGTTGCGATGGATCCGCCGATAAAACCTGCGGCGCCGGTTACAAATACCTTCATGGAGAGTGCTCCTGAGTGAGTCAGTGATGGGGCCAGTATCAAGGGCCGATCCCTGACGAATAAGCCCCTGTTGCCCAATTCACTCTTGCGCGAAGGTCACGAATCAGCAGGCATACCGCGCCAGCTTGGCCTGGATAAAGTCCAGGAAACACTGGATACGCAACGCCAACTGCGAGTTCCGGTAGAACACCGCGTGGATCGGCTGGCGATAACCGCTGTTGAACGCCTCAAGCACCGGCACCAGACGCCCGGCCTCGATGTCGTCGATGGTCATGAAATTAGACAGGCAGCAAATACCCTGCCCCGCCAACGCCAACTGGCGCACGGTTTCACCACTGGACGCTGCCACGCCGGGCTGGATCAGCCAACGGTCACCTTCCACATGGCGCAGCGGCCAGTGGTTGAGGGTTTCGGTCTGGGTAAACCCCAGCAAGGTGTGGTCCGCCAATGCGGCAACCGTGGTCGGCGTGCCGTACTGCTTGAGGTAGTCGGGGCTGGCGAGGATATGCAGTGGCGTACACCCCAGCGAGCGTGCATGCAGGGTGGAGTCGGCCAACGCACCGATGCGAATGGCGATGTCAGTGCTCTGTTCCAGCAGGTCGATGATCAAGTCATCGCTGTTCAGCTCCAGTTGGATGTCCGGGTAGAGGCTACGAAACTCCGCGATATACGGCACGATTCCATGCAGCATGAACGGCACCGCAGCGTTGATGCGCAGGCGCCCCGCCGGCTTTTTCTGACGCGACGACAGGCGTTCTTCCAGCTCATCCATCTGCGCCAGGATCACCTTGGCCTGCTCGAAGAAGTATTTACCCTCCTCGGTCAAGTCCATCCGCCGTGTGGTGCGGTTGATCAGCGTGGTGTCGAGCTTGGCTTCCAGGCGTGACAAGGTGCGGCTGACCGCCGAGGGCGTCTGCCCGACCTGTTCGGCGGCAGCGGAAATCGAACCGCATTCAATGACGCTGACGAAGATCTGTAGCTCATCGGATCGGGCTTTCACAGGCGCTCCTCGTTATCGGTTCCCAGCAGCTTACACTGAGAAATTGAAGACCTGCGCCAGATGCTGCTCGTAGCGCGCTACGTCAGCCTCGATCGCCGGGCGCTTCATCACGTCCACGCACAGGAAGGTCGGCAGGCCGGTCATGCCAAGGAATTCGTTGGCCTTGTGAAATGGGAAGTACACCGCATCCACGCCCTTGGCTTCGAAGAAGTCGGTCGGGTCGTCAAAGGCTTGCTGGGGTGCGTTCCAAGTCAGCGAGAGCATGTACTGCTTGCCCTGGATCAGGCCGCCGCTGCCGTATTTCTGCGAGGCATCGGAGCGCGTGCGGCCGTCGCTGGCGTAGAGGCTGCCGTGGCCTTCGGTGAAGACTTCGTCGATGTATTTCTTGACGATCCACGGTGCGCCCATCCACCAGCCGGGCATCTGGTAGATGATCACGTCAGCCCAGAGGAATTTCGCCACTTCTTCTGCCACGTCGTAGCCTGCGTCGATGTGCGTGACGTTGACGTCGATGCCGGCGCGGTCCAACACCGCCACGGCGGCGTCATGCAGGGTGGCGTTGTAGCGACCATCGGAGTGAGCGAATTTCTTGCCGCCGTTGAGCAGGAGGATTTTTTTCATGGGAAGGCATCCTGAGGGGTTAACACTGTCGGCCGGCAGGCTATCGACATTGTCCCCTTGGAATAAGCGGCGGCACGGCAAAATACATTTGATCGGAAAGCACGAATAAACCCTTCATTGTTAACCGCTGATCAGCAGATGCGCGCCCAGCAAGGCCATGCCAACGAAAAATACGCGCTTGAACAACACTGCACTGATGCGCTGGCGTAGCGCCTGGCCCAGCCACATGCCCAGCAGTGCCGGCACCAGCGCCAGCAGCGACGCATTGACCTCCCCGCCACCGAGCTCGCCTCGCCACACCAGCCCGGCGGCCAATGCCAAGGTGGAAACAGTGAACGACAACCCCAGCGCCTGCACCAACTGATCACGGTGCAATCCCAGGGCTTGCAGATAGGGCACGGAGGGAATCACGAACACGCCGGTCGCCGAGGTGATGATGCCGGTGATCACGCCGCACACAGGGCCCAGCCAACGCTCGGTCTCAGGCTTTACCTTGAACGTCGGTAGGAACAATCCGCTCAGTGCATACACCAGCAATGCCCCACCCAACGCATGGCCCACCCAGCTTCCCCCGCTCATACCCAGCCACAGCGTGCCAAGCCCGGTGCCGAGGAAGATCAGCAGCAACATCGGCCACAGGCGTTTGACCAATGCGCTCAGATGGCCGCCGAACGCCAGTTGCCACAGGTTGGTGATCGTCGACGGGATGATCAGCAAGGCCGCAGCCTGCGCCGGTAACATAGCCAGGCCGAGCAAGCCCATGGAGACTGTGGGCAAGCCCAGGCCGATCACGCCCTTGACGGTGCCGGCCAGGATGAAGGTGCCGATCACCAGCAGGGTCAGGGCGGGGCCGATATTTTGGTAGAACGTCAGGTAGGTATTCATGGGCGCAGTGTGAGGGTTTCCGATGACGCGGGAAATTCGCCATATACTGAGGCAGCCTCTTGTTTTGTGTGAGGCTGATAGACTCTTCGCGAGCAAGCCCGTCCAATCACTGGCCCCCCAACCATGCATTTTGATTTGATTGACCTGCGCCTTTATCTGCACATCCTCGACACCGGCAACATTACTGCCGGCGCCGGGCGCAGCCACTTATCCCTGGCCGCGGCGAGTGCGCGTATCCGGGCGATGGAAGCTTCGCTGGGCATTGAGTGCCTGGAACGCGGTCGCCGAGGCGTCACACCCACTCCCGCAGGCAAAGCCCTGGCCCGCCATGCCCGCTTGCTGCTGCAACAGGCCGAACATCTGCAACTGGACCTGGCGGAATACGCCAACGGCGTCAAAGGCCAGGTGCGCCTGTTGTGCAACACCACCGCCCTCAGCGAATACCTGCCGGAACTGCTGGCGGACTTTCTATGCGAGCACCCCAATCTCGATATCGATCTGCAGGAGTTGCCGAGCCTGCGTATCACCCAGGCCTTACGCCAGGGCACGGCAGATCTTGGGATCGTCTCCGACGCGGTGGACACCCACGGCCTGCAGACTCTGCCCTTTCGCGATGACCCGTTGGTGCTGATCACACCGCAGGATCATCCGTTCAGCGCAGGGAGTTTTGTCGATAGCCTGCAATACGACTTTGTCGGCCTCGCCCCCCACAGCGCATTGACGGTTTACCTCGAAGAACAGGCGCTGCACGCCGGTTTTCGCTTGCAGACGCGCATACGTGCCGAGGGTTTTGATGGGGTGATTCGCATGGTCGCCCGCGGCGCTGGCCTGGGCATCGTGCCCCAAGCCGCGCTGGAGCGCTGGCCACTGGAGCGCAGCGTCAGGGCCTACCCCCTGCAGGAAGCGTGGGCCCGCCGGAAACTGCAGTTATGCGCGCGCTCGTTCGAACACCTGCCCGGCTATGCCAAGGCCTTGTTCGACGCCTTGGCCCTGCCCTTGCGGAAGAATCCGTAATACACCGCCGACAGAATCAGCAGGAACGGCACGCCAAACACCAGGGTCATCTTGAACGCCTCGGTGAAATACGTGGTGACCATCACCGCGCCCATCAGCACCAGCCCCAGCAGCGTGCTGTAGGGAAACAGCCGGAGTTGGAACGACAATGTCGGCCCACCGTGACGCTTGCGATAACGCCGGAAAAACAGGTGGGTAAGGAAGATCATGAACCAGGTGAAGATCGCGCCAAACATCGAGATCGCCATCATCAGCGTGAACGAGCTTTCCGGGTACACCACGTTCAACAAAGTCGCCAGCGCAATGCCCGAGCTGGACAGCAGCAATGCATTCAGCGGAATGCCGTTCTTGCTCAACGCGCCCATGGACTTGGGGGCAAAGCCGGCACGGGATAGGCTGAACATCATGCGGGTGGTGATGTAGAGCTGGCTGTTCATGGCCGAGAGCGCCGCAATCAGGATCACGAAATTCATCACCCCGGTGGCGCCGGGTATGCCGATGGTCTGCATCACCGTGACAAACGGACTCTGGGCCTGCCCGGCCTGGTTCCACGGCACGATGGCCAGCATCAGCGCCAGGGTCAGCAAG
Organism: Pseudomonas sp. H3_E07; assembly: GCF_054668895.1. Taxonomy (NCBI): domain Bacteria; kingdom Pseudomonadati; phylum Pseudomonadota; class Gammaproteobacteria; order Pseudomonadales; family Pseudomonadaceae; genus Pseudomonas; species Pseudomonas sp. H3_E07. The sequence continues at coordinate 3,754,080 of NZ_CP162795.1, read as the reverse complement.
TAAAACACCACCAGGCGCACGATGGTGGCGCGGAAGGCTTTCTTCACCGCCTGTTCCGGGTCGGCGGCTTCACCGGCAGCCACAGCGATCATCTCCACACTCAAATAGCTGAAGATCGACACGATCACCGCGATCCACATGCCGCTCAGGCCATGGGGGAAAAAGCCGTCGTGGGCGGTGTAATTCTGCACACCGTACTGCGGGTTGCCGGAGCCGAACACCACGTACACGGCGAGGATAATGAAGCCGACGATGGCGCTGATCTTGATCGTCGAGAACCAGTACTCGAAGTTGCCAAAGGTCTTCACGCTGATGGCATTGAGCAGGATCAGCGCACTGGAAAACGACACGATCCACACCCACTCCGGCACGTTGGCGAACCAGTACTTCATGTACATCGCCACCGCCGTGACCTCGGCGCCCACCGCCAGCACGATCGCCGCCCAGTAGGCATAGCGCACCAGGAACCCGGCGAGCGGGCTGATGTAAAACTCGGCGTAGGCGCCAAACGACCCCGAGGTGGAATGGGCCACCGTCATCTCCGCCAGGCAGCCCATCAACAGCAAGGTGATCAACGCGCCGATGGCGTAGCTCACCAATACGCTGGGCCCTGCATAACCAATGGCGTAGGCGCTGCCCATGAACAGCCCGGTGCCAATGGCGCCGCCGATGGCGATCATGCTCATCTGGCCGGAAGTGAGCTGGCGCCGCAGGCCCAGTTCGCGGTGGGTGATCTCTGCAAAGCCGTTGTCTGGCGTGGTCACGTGGCGTGCCCCTTTATTATTGTGATGGTTGTTGCTGACGCGGAACCCCGTGGGAGCTGGCTTGCCTGCGATAGCGTCGGTGCATTCACCACCGTCATCGCAGGCAAGCCAGCTCCCACCTTTGATCGGCGGTGGATCAGGTGACGCTGTTGCGGACTTTGAATTGCGGTTGGTTCCAGGTGTGGTTGTCGAGAATGTCGCCGAGGGTTTCCACGGCTTCCCATACTTCGGTAAAGCGCGTGTACAACGGGGTAAAACCGAAACGCATGATGCGTGGTTCGCGGTAGTCACCGATCACACCACGGGCGATCAAGGCCTGGATCACCGCGTAGCCTTCAGGGTGTTCGAAGCTCACATGGCTACCGCGCTTGGCGTGTTCACGCGGGGTGATCAACTTCAAGTCGTGGGCAGCACAACGGGCTTCGACCAACGCGATAAACAGATCGGTCAACGCCAGGGACTTGCTGCGCAAACTCGCCATATCGGTCTGGGCAAAAATCTCCAGGCCACATTCAACCATTGCCAGTGAAGTAATCGGCTGGGTACCGCATAAATAACGAGCAATGCCGGCACTCGGCGCGTACGTCGACTCCATAGCGAACTGCCGGGTGTGCCCGAACCAGCCCGACAATGGCTGGCGCACCACATCCACCAGCGCTGGATTGACCCACACAAACGCCTGGGAACCCGGGCCACCGTTGAGGTACTTGTAGGTGCAGCCGATCGCATAGTCGGCACCGGCCTGATGCAGGTCGATGGGCACCGCGCCCGCCGAGTGCGCCAGGTCCCAGATGCTCAGCGCACCGCACTCGTGGCTCAGGGCGGTCAGCGCCTGCATGTCGTACATGTAGCCGGTCTTGTAGTTGACGTGGGTCAGCATCACCACCGCCACGTCCTGATCGATGGCCTGGGGCAGTTCGTCCGGGCTGTTCACCAGGCGCAGGGAATAGCCTTGCTGCAGCAACTCGGCCAGTCCCTCGGCGATGTACAGGTCGGTGGGGAAGTTACTCGCCTCACTGACGATCACCTTGCGCCCAGGCTGGCGTTGGCGCTGCACGGTCAACGCGGCGCTCAGCACCTTGAACAGGTTGATAGAGGTGGTATCGGTGATCGCCACTTCGTTGTCACGCGCGCCGATCAACGGTGCCAGGCGGTTACCCAGGCGCAGGGACAAATCCGCCCAGCCGGCGTTGTTCCAACTACGGATCAAACCGTTGCCCCACTCCTCGGCAATCACCGCTTGCGCCCGCGCCAACGCCGCCACCGGCCGTGCACCCAGGGAGTTACCGTCGAGGTAGATCACACCCTCCGGCAAGGCGAACTGGCTGCGCAAAGGTGCCAGCGGGTCCTGGGCGTCGAGGGCTTGGCAATGGCTTCGAGTGGTCATGGGTTGTCCTGGTTTTTATAAGTAAGAATGGACCAAATAATGAACGAAGTTTTAGAGAATTTTCGTGCAAAGTGAGTAGCAACAGGCTAATTAAGCTGTAGGAAATTCGAATTTAACCCCCAAACACGCGGATTTATTCTAACCATGATTCTCGACGCCACCGACCTGCGCCTCCTGCATTTCCTGCAACAGGATGGCCGCATCAGCAACCAGGAACTGGCGGAAAAGGTCGCGCTTTCGCCGTCCGCCTGCCTGCGCCGTCTGCGCCTGCTGGAAAGCGAGGGGATCATCAGCGGTTACCGCGCGGTGCTGAATGCGGAGCAATTGGGGATTGAGCTGGAGGCCATCGTCCACCTGTCCTTGCGCCAGGATGTGGAGGATTGGCACGAGACATTCATCAAGAAGGTGCAGGGCTGGCCGGAAGTGGCCAGCGCCTACGTGATCACCGGCGCCAGCAACTATGTGCTGCGGGTGCAGGCACGCAACCTCAAGCACTTCTCGGACTTTATCGTGAACCACCTGAACCGCACGGCGGGCGTGATGGATATACGCTCGGAGATTGTGTTGCAGAAGATCAAGGATCGGGATGAGGTGCTGGACCTGGTCGTCCGCAAATAGCGCCAACACCACAACCCCCTGTGGGAGCTGGCTTGCCTGCGATAGCTAGGGTGCATTCACCCTCGTCATCGCAGGCAAGCCAGCTCCCATATTTTTAACCGCGTTTAGTCTTCGAGGGCGCGCACTCGTTGCATGCGCTTCTGCTCTACCGGCGCATCCGCCACCTGCAATTCAAAGTCAAAATCAATCTGCGCAAACCGCCCTTCCACACCGAACTCCCGCGCCAGCTGTGGATCGTCACTGAAGCGGATCTGCGCAATCAACTCATCCCGCGTCGCATAGGCAAAATCATCATGCAGGTACGGGTCATCCGACAGGTTGATCTGCGTGGTCAGGTGTCGATGCCCCGGCGCCGAAATGAAGAAGTGGATATGCGCTGGCCGTTGCCCATGACGCCCCAGTTGATCCAACAGTTGCTGGGTCGGCCCGCTTGGCGGGCAGCCGTAGCCGGACGGCACGATACTGCGGAATCGGTAGTTGCCCTGTGCGTCGGTCTCGATGCGTCGGCGCAGGTTGAACTCGGACTGCGTCGGATCAAACCACGAGTAAGTACCCGCCGTGTTGGCCTGCCACACGTCCACAATCGCCCCCGCCAATGGTTTGCCCTCGGTGTCACGCACCTGCCCGCGCATGAACAGCGGCACCGCGTCGTCCTTGCCATCATCCAACCGTGCCTCGTACTTCGACAGCGGCGCACCGGCCACATACAACGGGCCTTCGATGGTGCGCGGAGTGCCACCGGATTTGCCGGCTTCCTCATCGGCAGCGTCCATCAACAAGTCCAGGTAATGTTCCAGGCCCAGCCCGGCGGCGAGCAGTCCGGCCTCCTGGTGCTTGCCTAACTCGTTCAAATAGTTGACCGCCTTCCAGAATTCTTCCGGGGTCACTTCCAGGTCTTCGATGATGTTCACGGTGTCACGCAGGATCCGGTAGATCAGCGCTTTGGTACGCGGATTGCCACCGTCGTTGAGGTTGCCGCTGGCTTCTTCAAGAAACTGTTGGGCATGGGCAGTCTGGGACAGGCGGATGGACATGGTGCATTCCTCATCTTGTAGTTATTAAGGTGAATACCGGCCTAGCGGTCATCCTCATGGATCGACGAAGGGTGACGGCACAGGGCGTTCACCTCGATGGCCATGTAGGGGTAAAGCGGCAGTTGCATCAGCAGGTCATGCAGTTCCTGCACGCTGTCGACATCGAACACGCTGTAGTTGGCGTAGTGCCCGGCGATGCGCCACAGGTGGCGCCATTTGCCTTCCTGTTGCAGGCGCTGCGCCAACGCTTTTTCTTCAGCCTTGAGGCCCGCTGCACGCTCGGGGTTCATGTCGAGGGGCAGGTTCACGGTCATTTTTACGTGGAACAACATGGCAGGCGCCTCTTAGTGTTTGTCACGACGGAAGAACGCCAGGCGCTCTTCATCGATGGCCAGGCCCAGGCCCGGTGCGGTGGAGACATGCAGCTGGAAATCGCGGTACACCGGCGGCTCGGTGAGGATGTCTTCGGTGAGCAGCAACGGGCCGAACAGTTCGGTGTCCCACGCCAGCTTGTTCAGCGTGAGGAAGGCATGCGCCGAGGCCAAGGTGCCAATGCCGCCTTCAAGCATGGTGCCGCCGTACAGGCCGATGCCGGCCGCTTCGGCAATCGCGGCGGTACGCAACACGGCACGCGGGCCGCCGTTCTTGGCGATCTTGAGGGCGAACACCGAGGCCGCGCCTTCGCGGGCCAGGTTAAAGGCATCCTCGACACACTCGATGGATTCATCTGCCATGATCGGCGCCGGGCTCGACAGGTTGAGCCGCGCCATGCCGCCGCGGTTGTTGCGTGAGATAGGCTGTTCGATCAGGTCGATTCCGTTGTCACCGAGCACTTTGCATGCACGCAGTGCCACCGCTTCATCCCAGGCCTGGTTGACATCGACGCGCACACTGGCGCGGTCGCCCAGGGCCTTTTTGATCGCGATCACGTGAGCCAGGTCGTGGCTGACCTCACCCGCGCCAATCTTCAACTTGAAGAGGCGGTGGCGGCGCAGGTCGAGCATCTTTTCCGCTTCGGCAATATCCTTTTCAGTGTTGCCGCTGGCCAGGGTCCAGGCCACCGGCAAGGCATCGCGCACACGGCCGCCGAGCAGTTCGCTGACCGGCAGGTTCAGGCGTTTACCCAGGGCATCGAGCAAGGCGCTTTCGATACCGGACTTGGCAAAGGTGTTGCCGCGAATACTGCGCTCCAGGCGCAACATGGCCGCGTTGATATTGCTGGCGTCCTGGCCGATCAACAGGGGCGCGAAGTGACGGTCAATGTTGACCTTGATGCTGTCAGGACTTTCGTTGCCGTAACTGAGGCCACCAATGGTGGTGGCTTCGCCGATGCCTTCGATACCGTCGGCGCAGCGCAGGCGGATGATCACCAGCGTCTGGTTTTGCATGATGTGCATCGCCAGCTTGTGCGGGCGAAGGGTGGGGAGGTCGACGATGATCGTGTCGATCGACTCGATGGCGCAAATCGGCATGGCAATACCCGTTGGGTTCTTTATAGATTTGAGCCGATTTTGTGCCCTATTTTTAAAGGCTTCCAATATAGAATGGGTCTCAAGCAATACCCTCAAGGTATGAAAGGAACCGTTATGGAACTGCGTCACCTGCGCTATTTCCAGGTGCTGGGGGAAACCCTCAACTTCACCCGCGCCGCCGAACGCCTGCACATCGCCCAGCCGCCATTGAGCCGGCAGATCCAGCAATTGGAGGACGAGTTGGGCGTGATCCTGCTTGAACGTAGCAGACCGCTGCGGCTGACCGAGGCCGGTCGGTTTTTCTATGAACACGCCACTGTGCTGCTGGAACAACTGAACAAGGTCTGCGACAACACGCGACGCATCGGCCAGGGTGAAAAGACCTGGCTGGGCATCGGTTTTGCACCGTCGACGCTGTACGGCGTGTTGCCGGAACTGATTCGACGGCTGCGCACGCATGAGGCACTGGAGCTGGAGTTGGGGCTGTCGGAAATGACCACCTTGCAACAGGTCGAAGCGCTCAAGGCCGGGCGGATTGATGTGGGATTCGGGCGGATACGCATCGACGACCCGGCCATCGTCCAGAGGGTGCTGGTGGAGGATCGGCTGGTGGCTGTGTTGCCCGCCGGACACCCCTTGCTGGACGCGCCCGCCACCCTCGCTCAACTGGCCGCCGAGCCCTTTGTGCTCTACCCCGGTAACCCACGGCCCAGCTATGCCGACCATGTAATTGCGCTGTTCGATGCCCACGGTTTGAGCCTCAAGGTGGCGCAGTGGACCAACGAGTTGCAAACCGCCATCGGCCTGGTCGGCGCCGGGATCGGCGTGACGCTGGTGCCTGCCTCGGTGCAGGTGTTGCACCGGGCGGACATCGGCTACACGCCGGTGGTGGAGGCCACCGCGACCTCGCCGATCATTCTCAGCCGGCGGGTAAATGATCAATCGCCGGGGCTCAGTCATTGCCTGCAACTGGTGGAAGAACTGATCTGATTTCTCCGAAACACCGCACATCCAATGTGGGAGCGGGCTTGCTCGCGAAAGCGGTGTATCAGTCGCCGAATAGGTTGACTGAGATACCGCATTCGCGAGCAAGCCCGCTCCCACAGTTTGACCTTCATTGTTTTCAGATACTGCGCATGCGTTTGCGCTGCTGGGTCTGGCTGGGGGATTCGTCGAACAGTTTTCGGTATTCGGCCGAAAATCGCCCCAGGTGGGTAAAGCCCCAGCCCAGGGCAATTTCGGAAATGGTGCGGGTAGAGCCGTGCTCGAGGATTTCCTGGCGCACCGCAGAAAGCCGATGCTTCTTCAAATAGGCCATCGGCGACAGGGCAAAGTACTTGCGAAAGGCATCGAACAACTTGAACCGCGACACCCCCGCAGCCGCTTCCAGATCTTCCAGGTGCACGGCTTCCCGAGCGTTGTCATGGATGTACTGGCGCGCACGGATCAGGTAATGCGGCAGTTTCACACCGAGCATATCGCGCAGTTCTTCGGAGTAATTGTTCGGCTGGGCCAGGATCAGGCCCTTGATCAGCGAGCTTTCCAGGTCGCGGGTAAACGCCGGCTGTTCATACAACTCGCTGCCGTGTTCCAGCTCCGCAATGAAGTAGCGCGCCATGCGCCACCACGCCGCCGAGGCGCCGTCCACCGCGTCCATCACCGACTCGAAGCGCAACGGCGCATCAATCGGCCGTTGCAGCAAACCTTCCAGTGACTCCCCCATCGCCGCCCGCGTGATCACCACCTGCAACTTGCGGCAGTCGCCGGAAATCGCCAGCACCTGATGTTCATTGGGTGAAATGATCACGCCTTGGTCGCGGTTGGAACTCAGGCGCTCGCCGTTCTTGCTCAACTCCTGCTCGCCCACCAGGGGCAGGCTCAGGCTGTAGCTGCTGAAGTGCTCGGCGTCTTCGATGTCGATGGTCACATCGGTGCCGTATTCGATCACGCCCAGGGTGGTGGCGCGGGACTTGAACACATTGGCGCTGTGGTGAAAGCGCAGGCGCTCGGGCGTGGCGGTGGCGAGGCGATGGGGCCCGCAGATCCCGGACATCCAGCTGCGGGCGCCTTCAAGGTCGAAGCGTTGAATCGTTTGGCTGCTCATCAGGATGCACCCACGGCGGTTAGGCTGTTGCGCGCTCTGGCGGCGCGTCGTTGTTGTTCGACAGCAAATAATGCGCCACGCCAGCGCAATGGCCAGCGGGTGGATAGCATTGGTCGACTAAATGGATAAGAAAGCGGTTTTTCCGGCCATTGCCCGACAAGACAGTAGCGCATCCCATCACCACACTGCACCGGGTTGGGTATTTGCTGCCCAATTATCCGGCGCAGGTTCCCCCACTAAGCGGATAGCCCGCACCCCGCCCCGCTGCCTCTAATGGACCACCGATTAGCCCCTATCAAAAAGGTGCCTCCCATGAGTGGTGCAAGAAGCGTCGAGCAGTGGAAAACATTTATCGAAGGTTGTCTGGATTTTCGCCCGGCGGATGAAGTGTTCCGTATCGCCCGCGACATGTTCACCGAGCCGCAGCTGTTCGATCTGGAGATGGAACTGATCTTCGAAAAGAACTGGATCTACGCCTGCCACGAAAGCGAACTGGCGAATAACCACGACTTCGTCACGATGCGCGCCGGGCGCCAGCCGATGATCATCACCCGCGACGGCGAAGGCCAACTCAATGCGCTGATCAACGCCTGCCAGCATCGCGGCACCACCCTGACGCGGGTCGGCAAGGGTAACCAGTCCACTTTCACCTGCCCGTTCCATGCCTGGTGTTACAAGAGCGACGGCCGGCTGGTAAAGGTCAAGGCGCCGGGGGAGTACCCGGATGGTTTCGACAAGGCCACGCGCGGGCTGAAAAAGGCGCGTATCGAGAGCTACAAAGGCTTCGTGTTCATCAGCCTGGATGTGGCTGGCACCGACAGCCTGGAAGACTTCCTGGGTGACGCCAAAGTGTTCTTCGACATGATGGTCGCCCAGTCCGCCACCGGCGAGCTGGAAGTGCTGCCAGGCAAATCCGCCTACACCTACGACGGCAACTGGAAGCTACAGAACGAAAACGGCCTGGACGGTTATCACGTCAGCACTGTGCACTACAACTACGTGGCCACGGTGCAGCATCGCCAGCAGGTGAACACGGAGAATGGCGCGGGCGCAGGCAGCACCCTGGACTACAGCAAACTCGGCGCGGGTGATGCAAACACCGACGACGGTTGGTTCGCCTTCAACAATGGCCACAGTGTGTTGTTCAGCGACATGCCCAACCCCAGCGTGCGTTCCGGCTACGCGACCATCATGCCGCGCCTGGTGGAAGAACACGGCCAACAAAAAGCCGAGTGGATGATGCACCGCCTGCGCAACTTGAATATCTACCCGAGCCTGTTCTTCCTCGACCAGATCAGCTCGCAACTGCGCATCATCCGCCCGGTGGCGTGGAACAAGACCGAGATCATCAGCCAATGCCTGGGGGTGAAGGGCGAATCCGACGCGGACCGCGAAAACCGTATTCGCCAGTTCGAGGACTTCTTCAACGTATCGGGCATGGGCACGCCGGACGACCTGGTGGAATTTCGCGAAGCCCAGCGCGGGTTCCAGGGCCGCCTGGAGCGCTGGAGCGACATCTCACGCGGCAGCCACCGCTGGGAAACCGGGCCCACGCCGAACAGCGAAGCCATCGGCATCCAGCCGGCCATGACCAGCACCGAATTCACCCATGAAGGCCTCTACGTGAACCAGCATCGCAACTGGCAGCAGTTCCTGCTCAATGGCCTGGACAGGCAAGCGCTGACACTGCGGGAGGTGAAGTGATGAATGCGCAATTGCAGTATCAGATCGAGCAGTTCTTCTACCGCAAATCCGAGCTGTGCGACGCCCAGGACTGGGACGCCTATGTGCAGTTGTTCGACCCGCAGAGCGAGTTCCACCTGCCGCAGTGGGACTCGGAGCACGTCTACACCCGCGACCCCAAGCGCGAGATGTCGTTGATCTATTACGCCAACCGCTCGGGCCTGGAAGACCGCGTGTTCCGCTTGCGCACCGGCAAAGCCGCGTCGGCTACACCAATGCCACGCACCTTGCACCTGATCAACAACGTGCGCATCGCCGAGCTGGCGGATGGCACGCTGGAGGTGCGACTGAACTGGCACACGCTGTTCTATCGCCTGGCCACGTCGGAGCAGTTCTATGGCCACGCCACCTATCGCCTGAAACCCGATGGCGACAGTTGGTTGATCACCCGCAAGCATGCGCTGCTGCTCAACGACACCATCAACTCGGTGCTGGATTTTTATCATCTTTAAACGCGCCTTTTTGGCCAGTCCGCTCGCCACAGGGTGCGCGCGTCATACATACGCGGAGAGCAACACATGAATCACAAAGTGGCCTTCAGTTTTGCCGACGGCAAGACCCTGTTCTTTCCGGTGGGTGCCAACGAAATCCTGCTGGATGCCGCGCTGCGCAACGGCATCAAGATCCCCCTGGATTGCCGCGAAGGCGTCTGCGGTACTTGCCAGGGTCGTTGCGAGTCTGGCGATTACAGCCAGGACTATGTGGACGAAGAAGCCCTGTCCAGCCTCGACCTGCAACAGCGCAAGATGCTCAGTTGCCAGACGCGGGTGAAGTCCGACGCTACGTTTTACTTCGACTTTGATTCGAGCCTGTGCAATGCGCCCGGCCCGGTTCAGGTAAAGGGCACCGTGAGCGCAGTGGAGCAGGTGTCAGCCAGCACGGCGATCCTGCAGGTGCAGTTGGATCAGGCGCTGGATTTTCTGCCCGGCCAATACGCGCGCCTGTCAGTGCCTGGCACGGACAGTTGGCGGTCCTATTCCTTCGCCAACCTGCCAGGCAATCACCTGCAATTCCTGGTGCGTCTGCTGCCCGAAGGGGTGATGAGCAATTACCTGCGCGAGCGCTGCCAGGTGGGTGACGAGCTGTTGATGGAAGCGCCACTCGGCGCCTTCTACCTGCGCCACGTCACGCAGCCACTGGTGCTGGTGGCGGGCGGCACCGGGTTATCGGCCTTGCTGGGTATGCTCGACCAACTGGCCGCCATTGGTTGCGAGCAACCGGTGCACCTCTACTACGGCGTGCGCGGTGCCGAGGACTTATGCGAAGCAGCGCGCATACGGGCCTATGCCGCGAAAATCCCAAACTTGCGCTACACCGAAGTGCTCAGCGCACCTTCAGAAGAGTGGTCTGGTAAACGCGGCTACCTCACCGAGCATTTCGACCTGGCCGAATTGCGGGACGGTTCGGCGGATATGTACCTGTGCGGCCCCCCGCCAATGGTCGAATCCATCCAGCAATGGCTGGCGGATCAGGCACTTGATGGCGTTCAGTTGTATTACGAAAAGTTTACGCAGAGTAATATCTGACCCCTCAGCACTTCTGAGGGGCTGATGCGGCGTGCACTCAACCCTGAGAAAAACAAGTAGAAGGGAATGTTAATGGCGGATGACATGGTTAACCCGGTAGGCCTCAAGCGTGGCCTGAAGAACCGGCACATTCAGCTGATCGCCTTGGGAGGGGCGATTGGCACGGGGTTGTTCCTCGGCTCGGCCGGGGTGCTCAAGTCGGCGGGGCCGTCGATGATCCTGGGTTACGCGATTGCCGGTTTCATTGCGTTCCTGATCATGCGCCAGCTCGGTGAGATGATCGTCGAAGAGCCGGTGGCCGGCTCGTTCAGCCACTTCGCCCACAAATACTGGGGCGGCTACGCAGGCTTCCTGGCGGGCTGGAACTACTGGGTCCTTTACGTCCTGGTGGGCATGGCTGAACTGACGGCCGTGGGCAAGTACATCCAGTTCTGGTGGCCGGACATTCCAACCTGGGTCAGTGCGCTGGTGTTCTTTGTCGCAGTGAACTTGATCAACACCCTGAACGTGAAGTTCTTCGGTGAAACCGAGTTCTGGTTTGCGATCATCAAAGTGGTAGCGATTGTCGGCATGATCGTGCTCGGCTGCTACCTGCTGTTCAGCGGCACCGGCGGCCCGCAAGCCTCGGTGAGCAACCTGTGGAGCCACGGCGGGTTCTTCCCGAATGGCGGCATGGGGCTGTTGATGTCCATGGCGTTCATCATGTTCTCGTTCGGTGGCCTGGAGCTGGTGGGCATCACTGCCGCCGAAGCCAGCGAGCCGCGTAAAGTGATCCCGAAAGCGATCAACCAAGTGGTCTACCGGATCCTGATTTTCTACGTCGGCGCCCTGACCGTGCTGCTGTCGCTGTACCCGTGGGACCAACTGCTGCAAACCCTCGGCGCGTCGGGCGATGCCTACAGCGGTAGCCCGTTCGTGCAGATCTTCTCGCTGATCGGTAACGACACCGCCGCACACATCCTCAACTTCGTGGTGCTGACCGCGGCGCTGTCGGTGTACAACAGCGGCGTGTACTGCAACAGCCGCATGTTGTTCGGCCTGGCCGAGCAAGGCGACGCCCCCAAATCGCTGATGAAGCTCAACAAGCAAGGCGTGCCAATCCGCGCCCTGGCGATTTCGGCGTTGGTGACGATGCTGTGCGTGGTGGTCAACTACGTGGCGCCGCAGAGTGCCCTGGAGTTGCTGTTTGCGCTGGTGGTTGCCTCGCTGATGATCAACTGGGCGCTGATCAGCATCACCCACATCAAGTTCCGCAAAGCCATGGGTGAACAAGGCGTGACGCCGTCGTTCAAAACCTTCTGGTTCCCGTTCAGCAACTACCTGTGCCTGGCGTTCATGGTGATGATCATCAGCGTGATGCTGGCGATTCCAGGCATCAGCGAGTCGGTGTATGCGATGCCGGTGTGGGTGGGGATTATCTACGTGGCGTATCGGTTGCGGGTCCGCAGAAGTCACGCGGTCGTCAACGCACAGTGATACCTGTGGGAGCCCGGCTTGTGTGGGAGCCGGGCTTGCCCGCGATACAGGCGACTCGGTTTACAGTAAGACCCAGAGGATGCCATCGCAGGCAAGCCAGCGCCCACAGTTGATTGCATGTCAAAACAACAAGCCCCGGTAATCCGGGGCTTTTTGCTTAGAGCGTGGAGCGGACTCGCCAGAGTTCGGGGAACAGCACGGTATCGAGCATCTTGCGCAAATACCCCACACCTTCCGTGCCGCCAGTGCCGGGCTGGAAGCCGATGATCCGCTCCACCGTCGTCACATGGCGGAAGCGCCACTGACGGAACGAGTCCTCCAGGTCGATAAACTTCTCGGCCAACTGATACAGGTCCCAATACCGGCTCGGATCGCGATACACCTCGCGCCACGCCGCCTCCACCGATTCATCGTGAACCGTCGCCGCCGTGGGGTCGCGCTCGGCGCGTTTCGGATCAATCGCCAGGCCGGCCTGGATCATCAGGTTGATCGCCTCGTCATACAGCGACGGCGTGGCAATCGCCACTTTCAACTCGTTCAACAGCTCCGGCCGATGGGCGTGGGGCCGCAACAGCGCCGCGCTCTTATTGCCGAGGATAAATTCAATCTCGCGGTACTGGAACGACTGAAACCCCGACGATTGCCCCAGGAACGGGCGGATCGACTTGTACTCCGACGGCGTCATCGTCGCCAGCACCGCCCAGGCGTGCACCAGTTGATCGAAGATCCGCGACACCCGCGCCAGCATCTTGAACGCCGGCGGCAGCTCGCCCAGGCGCACGTGTTCGCGGGCGGCCTTGAGCTCGTGGAGCATCAACTTCATCCACAGCTCGGACGTCTGGTGCTGGATGATGAAGAGCATTTCGTTGTGGTCCGGCGACAGCGGGTGCTGGGCGCTGAGGACTTTGCCCAGGTCCAGGTAATCGCCGTAGCTCATGGACTCGGAAAAATTCAGTTCGGCGTTGTGCCACTCTTCAGGCGGTTGGTAGTCGGCAGAGAAAGGACATTGGCTCATCGCGTGGGCTCCTTGAGCGGGCGCAGGATTGCGCGGACCGGGCTGGCATCGAGGTTGGCAAAACGCAGCGGCAGGGCGATCAGTTCGTAGTCGCCTTCCGGTACATCATCGAGCACGATGCCTTCGAGAATCGCCATGCCATGGCGCGCCACGGCGTTGTGGGAATCCATGGTCTTGGACTGCTGCGGGTCCAGGGATGGGGTGTCGATACCAATCAAGCGCACGCCCAGGCTCGCCAGCAGCTCAATGGTTTGCGGGGCGACGGCGGTGAAGTTCGAATCCCATTCAGTCAGTGGCGCTTGTGGATAAGTGCGCAGCAGCACACGCTCGGGCAACTTATCCACACGGCCTTCCAGCTGATGCGGCTGCACCAGCGCGCCGCTGTCCAGGCAATGCAACACCCGGCACGGGCCCATGTACACGTCCAACGACACCTCGCCAATCGGCGCGCCGTCCGCACTGTAGTGCAGCGGCGCATCCACGTGGGCGCCGGTATGTGGCGACAGCGTGATACGCCCGACATTCACCGGGCACTCCGGGCCGAACTGCCACACGCGCTCTTCCTGGAACGGCGTATCCCCCGGCCAGGTCGGGGTCGCCGTACTCAAGGGCGGGCTGATATCCCACCACGTTTTTATTGGGTTCATTTCAAGGCTCTTGGCGGTTACTGGAGTGAATGATACGAGGGCCGGCTGCGAATTTTCTTGCGAATTCTGGCGTGAAGCAGGAAATCTTTCGCACTTACTGCGAAGAATGGGCGTGTAGGCGCTTAGATATATCATTCCGGCACGGTGGCTCAGCCACTGAAGAACCAATGTGGGAGCGGGCTTGCTCGCGAATGCGATAAGTCAGTCAATGTATGTGTGGCTGACACACCGCATTCGCGAGCAAGCCCGCTCCCACATGGACTGCACGGTGCCCAAAGAGTCGCACTCCCCTGCGCTTCTGGGCATCCCGATGTCGAGTTCAGACCACTGGCGCAACGCCCGAGGCCTTAGGGTGGATCTTTCCATTCCCTGCCCTGGAGACATCATGTCCAAGCCCATTACCGTACTGCGCGACACCCACCCCCTGCCGGTCCTGGATGCCTGCAAGTGGGAAAAACTCGAAGGCGACCCGCACACCGTCAACCTTAACGCCTACACCAGCGAAGACGGCAGCAAGATCATGGGCACCTGGATCTGCACCCCGGGCAAGTGGTACGTGGACTATGTGAAGTGGGAATACTGCCACTTTCAGGAAGGCTACTGCATCATCACGCCGGAAGGCCTGGAGCCGATTCACTTGCGGGCTGGGGATATCTTCGTGGTGGAGCCGGGGATGAAGGGGACGTGGGAAGTGGTCGAAACAGTGCGTAAGTATTTTGTGTTTGCTTGAGCCGCAAAAAACCGGGAGCCCACCACAGGCGGGCCCCCGGAAAACGCCCTATTTGGGCTTGCGATAGCTGTTGATAATCGCCGAGAAGTCCTTGCCCCCTTCCCCACGCTGGCTCATCGATTGATACAACTGCTGGGCCACGGCGCCCAGGATCACCGGCTGCTTCACCTGGCGCGCCGCTTCAGTGGCCAGGCCCAAATCCTTGAGCATCAGGTCGGCACCGAACCCGCCGGTGTAGCCACGTGACGACGGCGCGGTTTCAATCACGCCCGGCCATGGGTTGTAGGTGTCGGAACTCCAGCAACGCCCGGTGGAGCTGTTGATAATTCCCGCCAGCACTTGCGTGTCGATACCCAGTGCATCGCCCAGGGCCATGGCTTCGCTGACGCCGACCATGCTGATGCCCAGCAACAGGTTGTTGCAGATCTTGGCGATTTGCCCGGTGCCCACCTCACCGCAGTGCACGATGTTGCGGCCCATTTGCGCCAGCACCGGTTGCAGGGTGGCGAACAGTTCCGGGTTGGCGCCGACCATGAAGGTCAACGTGCCGGCCTGGGCGCCGCCGGTGCCGCCGGAGACCGGCGCGTCGGCCACGGCCACGTCTTGCTTGGCCGCAGCAGCCGCTACGTCGCGGATGGTTTGCGGGTCGATGGTGCTGCAATCCACCGCCGGTACGCTTTTGCCGATGCCGGCCAAAACGCCGTCTTCATTCAGCCACACGCTGCGCACATGCGCCGCCGCCGGCAGCATGGTAATCACCAGCTCCGCGCCTTTCGCCGCATCACGCGGTGAGTCGCTGACAGTGCCGCCAAGCTCGGCCAGCTCCTTGAGTACCGTCTGGTTCAAGTCGAACAGGTTCAGCGCGTGGCCGGCCTTGATCAGGTTGCGGGCCATGGGTGCGCCCATGTTGCCCAAGCCGATAAATGCAATCTTCATGATCGTCTCCCGGTATCAGCGCAGGTTGATGGTGGTGTTGACGCCATCGTTGACCGTATCGTCATCGAACCAGCGGCTGGTGACGGTTTTGGTCTGGGTGTAGAACTGCACCACTTGCTTGCCGTACGGGCCGAGGTCGCCCAGCTTGGAACCGCGCGAACCGGTGAAGCTGAAGAACGGCACCGGCACCGGGATCGGGATGTTGATACCGACCTGACCCACGTCGATTTCGCTCTGGAACTTGCGCGCCGCCGCACCGCTCTGGGTGAACAGGCCGGTGCCGTTGCCGAAGGGGTTGGCGTTGACCAGCGCGATGGCTTCATCGAGGGTCGCCACTTCCAGCACCACCAGCACCGGGCCGAAGATTTCCTGGGTGTAGATCTGCATGGACGGGGTCACGCCCGAGAACAGGGTCGGGCCGACAAAGTTGCCTTGCTCGAAGCCCGGCACCTTGATGTCGCGGCCGTCCAGTTCCAGCTTGGCGCCTTCTTTCACGCCGCTTTCGATCAGCTCCAGGATACGTGCCTTGGCGCGTTTGGAGATCACCGGGCCCACATCGGTACCGGCTTCGCTGCCCGCGTTGACCTTGAGCTTCTGCGCCAGCGCCTTGAGGTCCGGCAGCCACTGCTTGGACGCGCCCACCAGCACCACCACCGAGGTGGCCATGCAACGCTGGCCCGCTGCGCCGAAACCAGCACCGACCAGAGCATTGAGGGTGTGTTCGCGGTTGGCATCGGGCAGTACCACCGCGTGGTTCTTGGCACCCATCATCGATTGCACACGCTTGCCGTGTTTGCCGGCCAGGTCGTAGACGTGAGTGCCCACAGCCGTCGAGCCAACAAAGGACACGGCCTTGATGTCTTTATGGGTGCACAGCGCATCCACCACATCCTTGCCACCGTGCACCACGTTGAGCACGCCGGCCGGCACACCGGCTTCAAGCGCCAGTTCCACCAGCAGCATGGTCGACAGCGGGTCCTGTTCGGACGGTTTGAGGACGAAGGTGTTACCGCAGGCGATGGCCATTGGGAACATCCACAGCGGAATCATCGCCGGGAAGTTGAACGGGGTGATGCCGGCGCACACGCCGATGGGTTGGCGCAGGGTGTAGGTATCGACGCCACCGGCAACGTTTTCAGCGAACTCGCCCATTTGCAGGGTGCCGATGGAACAAGCGTGTTCGACCACTTCCAGGCCACGGAAAATATCGCCCTCGGCATCGGCAATGGTCTTGCCCTGCTCATTGCTGAGCACCACGGCAATGCGCTTGGAATGTTCGCGGATCAAGGCTTGCAGCTTGAGCATGATGCGCATGCGCGCGCCGATCGGCGTCAGCTTCCAGGTCTGGAAGGCGCGATGGGCGGCGTCGATGGCAGCGTTGACTTCATCGGCAGTGGCGAACGGGACTTTGGCCAGCACCTCTTGAGTGGCCGGGTTAACGATGTCTTGCCATTCGGTGGTCTTGGACTCGACCCACTCGCCGTTGATCAGCAACTTGACCTGTTGCACGGAAATATCGGCAGATGCGTTCATGTGGTCTCCAGAATCTTGTAGTTATGCAGAGACAAGGCGCGTAAACCGCCTTGGGAATGAGGCGTTCGGACAGTTTTTGGAGTATAGATGTGCAAATCTCTAATAAGAACGCACATAAAAGCCGGACCAATATGCAAAAAAACATCACGTCGCTGGGCTCCCTGAACTGGGATGACCTAAAGTTTTTCCTCGAAGTGGCCCGCACCCGCAAGGCCAGCGTGGCCGCCAAGCGCCTGGCGGTGGACTACACCACGGTGTCGCGGCGTATCAGTTCCCTGGAAGTGTCCCTCGGCACCCTGCTGTTCGAAAAATCCCGGACCAACGGCTTCGTCCTCACCACCGAAGGCCAACGTTTGCTGGGCTATGCCGAGTCCATCGAAAGCACCCTGCACATGGCCTGCGAGCAAGTCTCCGGCTCCGGCGTGGCGCTGTCCGGCCACGTGCGCATGGGCTGCACCGAAGGATTCGGCAGCTTCTTCGTCACTCCGCAGTTGAGCCACTTCGTCGACACCTACCCGGCCATCTCGGTGGACATCCTGCCCCTGCCCCACTTCATCAGCCTGTCCAAGCGCGAAGCCGACATCGTCATCGCCTTGGAGCGCCCGGAACACGGGCCCTATGTGTGCTGCAAACTGTGCGACTACAAACTGCAGCTGTACGCGACCCAGGGCTATCTGGACCAACACCCGCCCATCCGCAAACCCGCCGATTTGGCCGAGCATCCGTTTATCAGCTATGTGGATGACCTGGCGTTCAGTTCGGAGCTGCTGTACCTGGCGAACGTGGTGCCCGGCGCCAGCGCCAGCCTACGCAGTACCAGCGTGATCGCGCAGTACGTGGCGGCGCAGCAAGGGCGGTCGATGGCGATATTGCCGTGTTTTCTCGCGGCGCAGGATCCACGGCTGCTGCCAGTGCTGGGGGAGCAGATTACGATTACGCGGCAGTTCTGGATGTATTGCCGAGAGGACTTGAGGAAGCTGAAACGGATTACGTTGTTGTGGGATTACATCCGCGAGGTGACTGAGCAGAATCAGGGGTTGTTGATGGGGGAGACGCGGGAGATACGGTTTGCGGATTAAAGGGCCATCAACGACGATTCGCTTTAAATTGCAGGACGTTTCCTAGAGACTCTCCACCCTATTGCGCCCTATCGTCTGGGTCACTAGCCTCCTGACTTCGCTGTACATCAGCGATCGGGTTTAGCGATCCGGGCTTCAGGCGTGTCACCGCTCCCAACACTATCAGCCGGCGTTTGCCCGCTTTTAACGTTTTATGGTGGCTGTGTGCTGGAGACCTTCGAGTCTACCCGGGGTGCTCCTGGCCCGGATCGCTAACCTGCACACAGCTGCCACCCTCTTCATGTTTAGCGATGTGATGTGGCGGCTCTACTTCAGCAGAGAGCAATCGTCATGACTAAAATCGTCCCCGACCCACCGATCTCCTCCATCTCCACCCTCGGCGTCGTCACCTTCGGAGACTACGGCGAAAACCAAAAACCCCTGTTCCGCGTCAACGCCGGCATGCCGATTGAGGAAGCTTTGGAACACGCCTCCACCCTACTTTTTTACTCCAAGAAACTCGCGATGGAAGCCGCCATGGATGTCCGCGGCGAGCAATACGCATGGGCTGCGCATTACCTGTGTGAAATGGGCAAGGCCGTGGTAGATGACCTGACGCAGGCGATGACTCCGGGCCGGTAAGCGAATACCGTTCGAATGCGGGAGGAGCCTTGCTCCTTCCTACATTTAAATCGCACCAGCCCCGGCAATTTGCGGATACCGAGCCCGAACTTCGCGCAAAAACTTATTCGCACTGGTCTTGAGCCATTCAATCAACCGAGCGATATCCGGCTCTAACTGCCGGCCGTTTTGACAGATGATGTAGTACGCCGCTGGCGACATCATCACGGGGCTTTTCAACGCAACCAACGCGCCGTCTGCCAATAGGTCATATACCAACGCAGTCCTGCCCAGTGCAATGCCTGTGCCCTTCACCGCCAGACTGATCGCCAGGCTCGAATCCGGAAATCGCGGCCCATGGTGATAAGGCGGCGCCGCCAACCCCTGAAACGCAAACCAGCTTTCCCACCCCGGACACACCTGATCGTCCACCCGATGAATCAGCGGGTACCGGGCGACATCCTCCAGTGAAATATCCCCCTTCAACCGCAGAAATTCTGGCGAGCAAACGGGAAATACCGCGTCGCACATCAGCAATTCAACATGGTGATCCGGATAATCGCCGTACCCCATCACCACCGCGACATCGTATTGATGAGCTTCCAGGCTGGTGCTGTTCATATCGGCGCTAGTCAACACCAGATCGAGGTTGAACGAGGCCTCTGTGTGCGACCCATGCATCCTGGGGATTAGCCACGTCGAGCAGAGAGAAGACGTGCACGAGAGGTACAACGGTCGGGATTTACCGGGGTTGAGCGATTGCAGTACCCCATCCAGCGCCTTGAAAAAGCCATCGGTAACCGGCAACAAGGCTTGCCCCGCTGGCGTCAGCTTGACGCCGCGTGAATGCCGCTCAAACAACTGCACGCCCCACCATTCCTCCAAGCCTGCAATTTGATGACTAATGGCGCTGGCAGTGAGGTTAAGGTCAGAAGCCGCACGCGCAAAACTACCGGTTTGCGCAGCGCTGACGAACGCTTGAAGCATCGGTGTGGGAGGCGGACGCTGAGCCATCAGGTGCTCACTTTGATCAAGATGATCCCGCTAACAATGACGAATGCCGACAGCATCCGTCGCCAACCGAACCGTTCATGAAAGAACAGCGCGGCAATAATGGCGCCGATAATAACACTGGTTTCCCGCAGCGCTGAGACCTTGGCCACCGCGTCCAGCGACAATGCAAACAACACCAATGCGTAGGACGCCAAGTAAAAAACGCCGCCTAATAGGCCGACTCGCCAGTGCCCACGTATCGCTTGAGCCAAAGCCGAGCGCTCTTTGGAAAACGCCAGCAGTGGGATCGGAATACTCTGGAACACCGTCAGGTAGACGATGTACTGCAACACCGTCTCACTGGTTCTTACACCTTTGGCGTCCACTACAGTGTAAGACGCGATAAACGCTCCAGCGCACACCGCCATCAGGATCGGCTTGAACATCTGCGCCGTCATCCGACGCACAAAGGTCAGGCTGATAATTCCCACACATATCAGCGACACACCCACCAGTGCCTGAACTGACAACTGTTCATGCAACAGAAAGTAGGAAAACAGCGCGACCAATACCGGCGGTACCCCACGCATCACCGGGTAAACCTGACCGAAGTCACCCGTTTCGTACGCTTTGATCAGAAATAATCGATAGACCGTATTGAGTACCACGGAGACGAGGATATAACCCCCTACTTCCAGGCTCGGTACACTGACAAGCGGCAACGCCAACAGGCATATCACCAGCGCGGTGCCATCCACCATGGCCAAGGTCATGAAGCGACTGCTACCGGCACGGACTACGGCGTTCCAAGTGGCGTGCATAAAGGCAGAGATCAGGACCAGCGTGATCGCGATATCGGAGTTTTCCATGGGGTTCGGCTTATGGCGGATAGAGGGGGGATGTAAGTTAGGCGCCTCGAGGCATCATTGTTTGCGTAACCACATCCGTAGCATGTAGCGATTTAGATCGTTCAAGGACTCGCCATCATCAATCACACAACGTGGAATATTCATATCTATAAAGTGCGTGCGGGTATGGAGAAACTTGTTATCGGCTGAAATGAGTACCTGCCCTGGTTCCAGCAACACTCGATGCTGAACCGATGACTGATCGAGAACGGTGTCCAGAAAGTCTAGCGCTTGGGATTGGGCCATGGTTAATGGCACTCCCGCCTTAAGGTGAGCGGACTCAATGTAGACGCGAAAGTATCTGACCAGTGGAATACCTTCATCGGAAAAACTCAGGATAGGCGCTTTGAACAACTGCTCCTCATCTGACATGCCGCGGTTTTCAAAAAAGAAGTCGCATTTAAGTTCTTCCAGTATTTCTGGAAACGCCATCAGCTCCGCGTATACCGCGCTTGCATCAATCAGAATGCTCTCACCTCCCAAAAGCGCTTTTTGTCCGCACGCCAGGATCAAGTAATCGATAGGCAACGGGTCGCTCACTCCATCGTTGTGCACATAGGCACCTTGGCGGGTTTGATGGTATCTCGCACCATCTTCAATGCTCTTACCGCCCCTGTCATAAACCTCAATCACCTTATGACCGAGATGGTTCTGCACCATTGGCACACCGAGTAGAGAACCAAATGTCCATATCAGCGATTTGAAACTCGAAAGTTTGTCGACCTTAAAGCCATCAAGAATCAAAACATGGCTTTCATGATCGATCATGGTTCGGATTCTATCTAGCTCCTTGCTCAGGACGGGTGATTGTAGAGGATTGATGTGCGCGGCTTTGGTATCGAATCGAATTCCCTGACTTTCAGACTCGAACAACGCTCTTGCGCTCAACAGCTCATTAAAAGCACTGTGTGAAAGCCTAGTTTTAAAAACCTCTTGGCGGAAGTTACTGACGTTTATGCTCATCGCAGTCCTTTACGGTGGTTACTTGGAGCGGCCATTTAACTAAGCCCACCCTTTGCGAAAAAGCGAAACTTCGTCAGCCTAGCCATCAAGATTCGTCATGGCAGACTTCTCCTACAGGAAACATGCTTGACGATCTTTGCTGAGATACGGTGATGGTGCGTCAACGCAGGCGATGACATCGGGCCGGTAAGCGAACGCTGTAGCCAGGCACCGCAAAACCCACTGTGGGAGCTGGCTTGCCGGCGATGGCAGTGTGTCAGTCAGTACATCCCGTACTGAGACACCGCTATCGCCGGCAAGCCAGCTCCCACAGTTGATTGGGTTTTACATTGAGGTCGGTAGGACGGGCTCAGTCCGCGATCACCACAATCGACACCCGCCGATTTTCGGTGCGTCCCGCCACTGTGTCGTTGGACGCCACTGGCTGGCTGCTGCCCAGCCCGCGCAGCTGGATGTTTTCTTCTTTCATGCCCACGCCGGTCAACACCGTCGCCACACTTTTGGCACGGCGCAGGGACAGTTGCTGGTTGTAGGTTTCCTTGCCCGACGCGTCGGTGTGGCCGTCGACGCGAACGCGTTCGATACCCACGCCCAGCAGGGCTTTGCCGATACGCTGGACGATCTCGGTACTGGGTTGGTTGAGCGTCTCGACGTCACTGCCGAACAGCACTTTGCCGGACAGGCCGAATGCCCAGCCGTCATCGGTCAGCTCGAAGCCCTGCTGCTTGAGGACGGCCACTTGCGCTGGGGTCAGGCCTTTGGGCGGCGGCGTCTGGCAGCCGCCAAGGGCGAGCAGTGCCACGAGCAGGGTGATAAACATGAAACGCGCGGTCGAGAACAAGGTGTCAGCTCCTGTGTTGAACGTTGGCGGCCGAGTGCTCCGACTCCGCCGTTTGCTGGCCGCCCGAAGACAAACGTTTGGCCTGGTACATCGCCGCGTCGGCGGCATTGAGCAAGGCACCTGGGGTGGCACCATGATCGGGGTAGATGGCGATGCCGATGCTAAGGGACGTCAGTACCTGGGTGTTGCCAGGCACGGGGATCGGCAGGTCCATGCTGGCGATGATCTTGTCGGCAATACGCTCGGCGTCTTGCGCCTTGTGCAACGGCGCCAGCAGGATGGCGAACTCATCGCCGCCCAAGCGCGCCACCAGGTCGTCTTCACGCAATTGCGCACGCACGCGCTCCGCGACGGCGACGAGGACTGCATCGCCGGCGGCGTGGCCAAAGCTGTCATTGATCTCTTTGAAGCGGTCGCTGTCGAGGTAAAGCACCGCCACCTGTTCTTTGGCCTTGGCCGCACTGCGCAGCGCCCGAATCAAACGGCCTTCGAAAAAAGCACGGTTGGGCAGGCCGGTGAGGCTGTCGTGGTTGGCCTGATGGGCGAGGGATTCGTTTTCGCTTTGCAGATGGCTTTGCCAGGCTTCCATCTCGCCGAGCAAGGCGTTGAAGTCACTGCCCAGGCTGTCGAGTTCGGCGATTTTTGCCGGGGGTACGCGGCGGTCGAAGTCGCGTTCACTGCGCGCGGCGTGGGCCACGGCGGCGAGGCTTTGCAGCGGGCCGGTGATGCCGCGCAACAGGCGCCGCGCCAGGTGCAGGGCGATCCACGCGCTGAGCGCAGTGCAGATGAGGATCCCGGCCAGGCCGCTGAGCAGGAAGCGCAGCAAGCTGCCGCCGTGACCGGTGAGGTGGGTGCTGCCGATGACTTGGCCTTGATGCAGGATCGGCTGGCTGATGGGTTGTTCGAGCAGGGTATGCGCCAGCTCCAGCTCGACCCGAGAAAGCATGCCGGTTTCCGGGCGTATCCACTTCGCCAACAACGTGCCGTTGACATCGAAGACTTCGGCCTCGGCCACTTCTTCGGTGGAGGCGATCAGGCTGAGGGCTTCGGTGGCCGCCGCGCTGTCGTTGAACACCACCGCCGCTTCCACGGTGTAATTGATGGAACGTGCGATCAGGTGCAGGTTGTGCTCGGCATAGACCCGCAACGCCAGCACCCCGAGCAAGGTCAGAGAGACACTCGCCAGGGTCACGGCCACCAGCGCCAGGATCAGGTGCCCTCGGCCGATGACGGAACCCAGGGTCGGCCGCACTTTGACAACGGTCATGACGCAGGCGCTCGGCGACGGGACAACTGCAGCACGCTCGGGTGAATGCGTACACCGCTGCGGGCGACGGAGTCGAGGTTGACCTCGAACGAAACCTGCTCATCGCTCACCCGCAGACAGAACAGACTGCCCACCGTGCATTGGTCGCCACCTTCGCTGATGCTCAGTACCGGATGGCCGATCAACGACGTGAACAGCTGGCTGCGCTCATCGGCACTGAGTTTGCCGATGTACACCGCGTCACAGGCATTGACGATATCCGGATGGTTGGCCAGCAGGCGCTGAACCACGACGGGACGGCCGGTGGCCTGGGTGGTGCCTTTGATCAAATCGTCGGTGTACTGGGTCGGGCCAACAATACACAGGCGCAATTGCGCAGGCTCTACCGGCCAGCGCGCATAACTGAGGATACCCAGTACCACTTGGGTGACCGCCTGGGCGCGGTGTGCGGCAAGGCCTGCAGGGTCGGATGCCTGGGCGCAGGCGTGTGGCGCGAGCACACACAGGACCGCCACCAGTAGCAGGCGTCTCCAGCTCAAACTGCGCTCTGTGGACGCGACAGCCACGTTCATGCAGCGATTCTCTCAGGTGTTTTTATAAATGATGCCGCAACGATAGCACAGCGGCGGAAAACCCCACGAAGACGGGCGTTGGCGGGGCTCGCTATTTTTTCAGAAAAATCAGACGCCTGAATAAGAAATATTGCATGAGCTGTCAGTCAGTTTTTTCTGATTCGTGACCCAACTCCAGCATCAACCCACTCAAACGCTTGACCTTACGCCTGACGGCTTCTTCAAACACGCCGCCTCGGGGCTCGATCAGGCTGAACCAACGCTTGGCCCGAGTGATGCCGGTATAGATCAGCTCTTTAGTGAGCACCGGGCTCAACGCATCCGGCAGGATCAGCGCGGTATGCGTGAATTCCGAGCCCTGGGACTTATGCACGGTCATGGCGTACACGGTTTCCACATCGTTCAGACGGCTGGGCAACACAAAACGCACGCCGCCCTGGCCGTCGTTACGCGGGAAAGCCACGCGCAGCACCTGGGGACCGCCGTCGCTTTCGGGCAATTTGAGGGCGATGCCGATGTCACCGTTCATCAAGCCCAGGCCGTAATCGTTACGGGTCATCAGCACCGGGCGCCCCTCGTACCATTGTTCGTCGCCGTCGATCAGCCGTACCTTGCGCAGGGCGGCGGTGATGCGCAGGTTCAGGCCTTCCACGCCCCAGGGGCCTTTGCGTACCGCGCAGAGCAGTTGGAACGCGTCGAAAGCTTGCAGCAGTTGTTGCGCCCAGTGGGTCCAGGCGTCGCTTTCGCGCGGTGTTTCCGGCGACGGACGCGCGCTTTGCAACAGGTTGAGGTAATAGCGATAGCCCTCGGCACCCTCGCCCTGCCCGTCCAGCACCAGGCGTTCCAGGGCGTGATCGTGTTCGCCCTTGAGACTGACGCAAAACAGATCATCGTGACTGCGCGCAGCAAACAGTTTGCGGGCTTCTTCAGGGTTTTGCTGGTTGACCCAGCGCGCCAGTTGGCCGATGCCACTGCCTTCGCCGAAACGTCGCGAGTAACGCAGCATCACCACTTGCTGGGCCAGGGGATGGCTGCCGTCGAGGTCTTCCTGCAGGCCGCTGGCGCTGAGGTCTTCACCGCTGACGGCCTGCAGCCATTGGCGCGTCTCGGCGCTGTAGAAACCGGCTTCGGCGTCGCGGCACAAATCACCGAGCACGGCGCCCGCTTCTACCGACGCCAGTTGGTCCTTGTCGCCCAACAGCACCAGGCGTGCATGGGGCGGCAAGGCGTCGAGCAGGTTGGCCATCATTTCCAGGTCGATCATTGAGGCTTCGTCCACCACCAGCACATCCAGCGGCAATGGGTTGCCGATGTGATGACGAAAATGCCGCGTGCCCGGACGACTGCCCAGCAGGCGGTGGACGGTGGTGACCTGGGTTGGGATTTTTTCCTTCACGCTGTCAGGCACTTTCAGCGACAGCACTTGTTGGCTGATGGACTCGGTGAGGCGTGCGGCGGCCTTACCGGTGGGCGCGGCCAGGCGAATGCGCAGTGGGCTGCCGACGTCCACAGCCGGCGCCTGCAACAGCGCGAGCAAGCGCACCACGGTGGTGGTCTTGCCAGTGCCGGGGCCGCCGGTGACGATGCTGAATGCGCCGCGAGTGGCCAACGCGCAGGCGAGTTTTTGCCAGTCGATCACGCCGTCGGGCGGTGGTTGGTCGAACAGGCTGTTGAGGCGCTGCGGCAAATCAGCGGCGACACTCTCCTGAGTAGCGAGACGCAGGCGCAGGGCGGTGTCGATGCGCCGTTCGTAGGTCCAGTAGCGGCGCAGGTACAGGCGCTTGCCGGAGAGTACCAAAGGGCGACTTTGGGCGGATTCGCGGCCATCGACTGCCAACGCCACCAAGTGACTGGCGGCCAGCGCGTGGCACCAGTGGGCGCCGTCCAGGCCGTCGAGCAACTGCGACGGCAGCAGCATGGCGCCGGTTTGCAGGTCGCCTTCAGGCGGCAACGACAGGGCGAAATCCGGCGCCTTGAGGGTTTCGAACAGGTCAAGGCAGACATGGCCGTGGCCCAATTGATGGCTGGTCAGCGCGGCGGCCAGTAGCACCAGCGGGTCCGCCTGTGGATCAAGCTCGTGCAGGAAACCGACAAAGGCTTTGTCCAAGGCACGCAACCAGCCACGGTCGACCCAACGTTCCAGTAATTGCACCAGGTCGGCGGCGCGGCTGAGGGGCGTCAGTTCCTCCAGCGGTAACGGCAACAGGCTCATAACAACACTCCTTGTTCCCAGGCGGGCTCAACCTTGGGCGGGATGGGCTTGCCCTGGAACAGCAGGTCCAGGCCTTCAATCAATTCCCGCGGCGGTCGGGTGAAATACGCACCCTGACTCGCGGACTGCGTACCCCGCAGGAAAATGTACAACGCACCGCCGACATGGCGGTCGTAGTCGTAGTCCGGCAGGCGCGCCTTGAGTTGGCGGTGCAGGGCCAACAGGTAAAGCACGTATTGCAGGTCGTACCGATGATCAAGGATCGACTGTTCCATGGCATCAAAGGTGTAGGCCGAATCGTCGGGGCCCAGCCAGTTGGATTTGTAGTCGGCCACGTAATAGCGGCCGTCATGTTCGAAGGTCAAATCGATGAAGCCCTTGAACATACCGTTGAGCAGCACCGGCTCTGCGGCGACGCGGGATACACCGTTGTGGGTGTATTGGCAGACCAGCTTGTCGAGGGCGAGTACGTCGACCTTGTGGCTGGCGAACCAGAATTCCATCTCGATCTGGTACTGCTGCAAACCACTGAGGGAGACGTGGCTGTTATTCACAGGCAATGGCGTTTGCAGCAGGTGGCCGAGCCAGCTGCTGAGGGTAATGATCCAGCCTTCCCAGTTGCGCCGGTTGCAGCGGGCGCCCACGGCCTTTTCGATCGCCTCGGGCGTGACGTTGAATCCGTCCTCCCCTGCCCATTCCAGCAGGCCGTGCAGGAAGGTCCCTGGGTTAGGGCCGCGTGGGAAACGGTGAATGTCGCCGCCGGATGCCGCCACTTCGCGCGGTGCGTCGGGATCGAGGCGTTCGTCATCAAACAGCTTTTGGGCCTGCGGGCTTTCCGGTGCTTCGAGGGTGGCGGCGCTCATGCTGTCGCCGATGCGCAAGGCGCTGTAGGAAGCAATCCACCAGTTTTCTGCAGCCTTGCGTTTGGGCAGGAGGGGCGCTCGCAGCGTGGCTTCGTTGCGGGGTGGGTGGAAGAGGTTGTCTTGCGCTTCGGGCACCTGGCCATAGTGGATTGCCGTGCACCCTTCTTGAAGGTCCAAGAGCCAGCGCGCCAAGCCGGCGGACTCACCCAGTGATGCTCCTGCGCCAAGCAAATAGCCCAGCGCCGACAGGTGCAGTACGGAGTTGTTGCTGTTGCCGCGCTTGAGGTCGGCGATACCCAGCCAGCACGCATGCTTGGCGCGGGTCAGGGCTACGTAGAACAGGCGCAGGTCTTCGGCCAGCCGTTCGTTGTCCGCCTGGGCGATCAGCTCAGGCGTAGGGCGCAGGCTGACGTGGGATTTGCCGTTTTCATCATGGTAATGAAGGGGCAATCGGCTACCGTCCACGGGTTTGGCTGAGCAGATGAAGGGCAGGAAAACCAGGTCGTATTCCAGGCCCTTGGATTTGTGGATGGTCACGACCTTGACCAGTTGTTCATCACTTTCCAGGCGCAGGATTTGTTCTTCGCCCGCCTGGCCGGAAAGTGCCAGGTGCTCGGCCAAATGGCGGATCAGTGCCTGCTCGCCATCAAGTTCAGAAGCTGCCTGTTGCAGCAGTTCACTGAGGTGCAGCAGGTTGGTCAGCACACGCTCACCGTCACTGCGTGCGATCAGGGTTTGCGGCAGCTTGAAGTCGTGCAGCAGGCGACGCAGCATCGGCAGCACGCCTTGGGTGCGCCAGATCGTGCGGTAGCCACGGAACTGCATGACGCGGCTTTCCCACGCCAGCTCGTCCTGGTTCAGGCGCTCCAGTTCTGCCAGTGACAGGT
Organism: Pseudomonas sp. H3_E07; assembly: GCF_054668895.1. Classification (NCBI taxonomy): domain Bacteria; kingdom Pseudomonadati; phylum Pseudomonadota; class Gammaproteobacteria; order Pseudomonadales; family Pseudomonadaceae; genus Pseudomonas; species Pseudomonas sp. H3_E07. The sequence continues at coordinate 3,725,910 of NZ_CP162795.1, read as the reverse complement.
TGAGCGTGACGCAGGCCAGAGCGGCGCGCAGCGGGCGTTCGACATCCGGCTCGGCGCAAGCCTTGAGCCAAGCCAGCAGGTCGTGGGCCTCCTGTGCGGCGAAGACGGAGTCCTTGTCGGACAGGTAGACGCTGCGCACTCCACGGGCGGCCAATTCGCCGCGTACGGCTTGGGCTTCCTTGCCGTCGCGCACAAGGATCGCGATGTCTGACGGGCGTACACCTTTGAAGCTGCCGTCCGGTTGTAGGAAACCTGCGCTGCCTTGCTGCCCGCCGTTGAGCAACTCAACAATGTGCGTGGCACAGGCGGCCGCCAGCTGCTGACGATAAATTACGTTGGAAACCGGCTGGTCGGTGGGTAAATGCCAGAGGTTCATCGCGGGCAGCGTTTGCCCACCGACCTGCAATTGTTCCTTGCGCCCCTGGGACAGTACCGAGTGGAACGGCACCGGGTTTACACCATCGGGCTCGCGGAACAGGAATGCACCACGGCCCGTTTCCGCACGCTGAAACACATGGTTCACTGCCTCGACCATCGCGTGGCTGGAGCGGAAGTTGGTGCCCAACGTGTGGTGGCGGCCGGTGGTGGACTGACGGGCGCGCAGGTAGGTGTAGATATCGGCGCCACGGAAGGCGTAGATCGCTTGCTTGGGGTCGCCGATCAGGAACAGGCCACTGTCGAGGTGGTTTTCTTCAATGCGGTAGATGCTGTCGAAGATGCTGTATTGCACCGGGTCGGTGTCCTGGAACTCGTCGATCAGGGCCACCGGGAATTGCTCGCGGACCACACTGGCCAGGCGTTCGCCGCCGTCGGCTTGCAGCGCGGCGTTGAGGCGGATGAGCATGTCGTCGAACCCCATTTCGGCGCGACGGCGTTTTTCTTCTTCAAAGCGTTTGCCCACCCAGCCGGCGGCGTGTTGCAACACGGCAGCGTCGGGGGTCGGCAGCGCATCGAGAGCCGCCTTGAGACCGGCCATGGCGTCGATGCCAGGATGCTGCGGTGGCTCGCCTTTCCAGGCTTCGGCCATGCCGTCAGGCGTCAGGCGCGTGAAGCCGGTGCCGATGTCGAGTTGTTCGAGGGTTTCGTCAGCAGCCCAGGCACTGATTTTTTCGAACCAGGGTTCGAAGTAGCGCGCCTGCATCTTGCGCCCGTCGACGGCTTTGGCGGCCACGGCTTGCAGGCAGATGTCGCGCAGCTCAGTGGCCCATTGTTGCCAAGGCGCCTTGAGGGTTGTCAGCGCTTCGCGGCGCTCTTGCAGGCAAGCCGTGATCAGTTCTGCGGGCTCGCGGGTTTCATCCGTCGGCCGCTCGCTGCCGAACAACGCGCGTACCCGTGGCATCAACGCAGCAGGTCCACCCCAGTGACTGCGCACCCAGTTGAGTGCGTCGTCATGCATCGGGTAGCAGAACAGCCGCCAGTAATCGCGCAACACTTCGCCGAGCAAATCGCTGTGGTCGGTTTCCAGGGTCTGGGTGAACAGGCTGCCGCTGTCGAACGCATGTTCGCGCAGCATGCGCTGACACCAACTGTGGATGGTCGAGACGGCGGCTTCGTCCATCCACTGGGCGGCGATGTCCAGGCGGTTGGCGCAGGCAGGCCATTGTTCGGGTAGGTAATCCGCGCGCAGATCGGCGATCAGGGCGTCTGGCTGTTCAATCTCTTCGCGAAAAAAACGAGCGGCTTCGGCCAGGCGGATGCGGATGCGTTCGCGCAGTTCTTTGGTGGCGGCATCGGTGAAGGTCACCACCAGGATCTGCGGCGGCAGCAGTTCGCGGCCAAAGCTTGATTCATCGCCCCCGTGGCCGAGGACCAGGCGCAGGTAGAGGGCGGAGATGGTGAAGGTCTTTCCGGTACCGGCGCTGGCTTCAATCAGCTGGCTGCCTTTGAGCGGAAAGGCCAGGGCCAAGGGTCTGCTGGTCATGCGCTGGCCTCCTCGCCGGTGAGTGATCGCCACGGGGCGTTGAGCAGCGGGCGATACAGGGTTTCGCACCAACCTTCGAATTCTTCACTGGCGATGAGTGTGGCGTAATCGGGGAATTGCCGGGTGAGCGCCGGCGTTTCGCGGCGTTCGCCTTCGTTGTTGAGCCCATCACCTTCGTAGGTTTTAACTGCGGCTGCTTCGGCCTTGACGGGGTCGGTCTGGCTGAGCCACGCGAAAGCGGTTTTGACGGCCACGGGCAACGGTTTGCTCATTCCGGCATGCCAGGCCAGCAGCAAGTGGCCGAGGACTTCCTGGGCATTGGCTTTATCCAGAGGCGGCAGCAGCAGGGTGTCATCGCTGGCCACCAAGCCGGTGCTCAGCGGCAGACCGCACGCACAGGCAACCAGGTGATTGACCCAAGGGCGAATCAGGCGATGCCACTTGCGGGTCTTGATCGAGCCGATGCTGTTGGGAATGGTGGTAACGCTTAGCAACCCGCCATCACTGCGTCGATGCAGACCGCTGATCCAGCCTTCCAACTGCACGCCGTGATGCTCAAAACTGACCGGTTCGGCACCGGTGTGCGGGGTAGGCCAGAGGGCGAGCAATTGCTGATAGCGTCGCAACAGATCGGGTAAAGGCTCGATCAGTTCGTTGCGCAGGCATTCGCCGAAACCAACCATCGGCAACAGGCCACTGCCTTGCAGGCGCAGGGCCTGGGCGTTCAGGGTCTGGTCGAGCTGATCGGGTCGGGTGAGCGCGGCGTTCAGCAGGCTGTCACTCAGGCTGTAGCGTTGCAGTGCGTCAAGAACGAAGGGCTCTTCGTCGGCCAGCGGGACTTCGGCGGCTTCGAAGAATACTTTCAGGCGCTGGCTGAAGAAGTGTTTGACCGGGTTGCGCAGGAAGTCTTGGAGCTGGCCGAGACTCAGGGGTTCTTCCTGTTGGTGGGGAGCCAGGTCGTGTTCTGTCGGGAGGGCATCGGAGGCTTCATGAAGCAACTGCCATTCGCGCGCGTAGCTGAACAGCGCATCGCCTTCATGGAAGTAGCGGGCGCTGAACGGTTGCAGCGGATGCTCTTGGGTCATGGCTTCGATCAGCGGTATGTCACTGTTTGCCAGGTGCCAGCCACTGGCGAGATGGTCACGCAGTTGGCCGATGAGTACCGACGCTGGGCGGTCACTGTTGTCGCGGATGCTGCGGCCGACCCAACTGACGTAGAGCTGGTCACGTGCTGAAAGCAGGGCTTCGAGCAGCAGGTAGCGGTCGTCTTCACGGCGTGAGCGGTCGCCTGGGCGGTAGTCGCTGCCCATCAGGTCGAAGTCCAGCGGTGGTTGCGCGCGCGGGTAATCACCGTCGTTCATGCCGAGCAGGCAAACGAGCTTGAACGGGATCGCACGCATGGGCATCAGAGTGCAGAAATTGACAGCCCCGGCGAGGAAGCGTTGGGACAGGCGACCTTGGTCCAGCCCCGCAAGCCAGGCCTCGCGGACCACTGTGAGAGGTAATTCGTCTTGCAGGCCGACGGATTCGCAGGTTTCCAGCCAGGTTTCCCTGAGTTGTTCGAGTTGGCCCAGCAGGTAGTCATCGTGCTCGCTGCTGGGTAGGAAGAACAGTTGTATCAGGCGTTGCAAGCGCTCGCCCCATTGCGTCGGTGAAGCCGGCAGTGATAACGCTTGATGCGCATCGCTGAGTGCGTCGAGCAAAGCGACCAAAGGGCCGATGAGCGCCGCATCAAGGCCACCGATTTCGTCGTAGGGCTCGATACCATCACACGCGGCGCCGGTGCCGACGGCGTAACCGAGCAACATGCGGCGCAGGCCGAAACGCCAGCTGTTTTGTTCCAGTTCTTTTGGCAGGCCCAGACCGGCACGTTGTTCGGCGTTGAGCCCCCAGCGGATGCCGGCGCCTTCGATCCAGCGATGCAGCGTGGGCAGGTCGCGCTCCTTGATGGCGAAGCGTTCGCGCAGGGCCGGCACGTCGAGCAGATCGAGGATCTCGCTGACTGGGAAGCGGCTGTCGGGCAGTTTCAGCAGGTGTTCGACGGCGATGAGCAGCGGGTCACGGCCGCGTTGGCCTTGGTCGGTCAGGGTGAACGGGATGAAGCGTGGGTCATTGCGTTCGAGTTGGCCGAACACGGCGCGGATGTGCGGCGCATAGCTGTCGACATCCGGGACCATGACGATGACATCCCGCGGGCGCAGCGAGGGGTCGGCACTGAAGCGTTGGAGCAGTTGGTCGTGGAGAATTTCCACTTCGCGCTGCGCGCTGTGGGCGATGTGGAAGCGAATCGAGGTATCACGTTGCAGGTCGACAGCAGGCCATAGCTCGCGTGTTTCATTGAGTGGACGCAACTCCAGGATGTCGTCCTGGAGTTGATTGAGCAGTGTGGTGGGCTCGCTGTCGCTGAACAGGTCGATGCGGCCATCGCGGAATGCAGCGCGGTAGCTATTGGGGTCGTCGTAGCTGTCCAGCAGGCTGATGTAGTCACGGCCTTGTTTGCCCCAGGCGGCCAGTAGCGGGTGGGCGTGCTGGTGCAGGGTTTGTGGGTCGATGGTGACCGGCATACCGCCTTTGCGCGCCTGGCGTTTGTATTCGTTACGCAGGAGGTCTTTGTCGGCGACGATGTCAGACCAATGGTGGCGGCAAGGGTTGTGCACGCAGAGCAGAACTTGGCTGAATCGCGCGAGGCCGGCGAGGGCTTCCAGTGCCTGGGCGGGCAACGAGGAGATGCCGAAAACGATGACTCGGGATGGCAGGCCCCCGGGCGCTTTTTCCAGTGTATTGATGCGCTCGATAAAGCGCTGATGAACGCCGGCGCGGCTTTCGGCCATGCCTTCTTCACCAACATCCAGCAGCAGTGCTCGCCATAGTTCGGCTTGCCAGCAGTTGGCAGGGTTGAGTGGCTTGGATTCGCCTCGACCGTTGCGCAGCTGGTGGCGGCCGGCAGCCCAGTCTTCGAGCCAATCGGCACGGTAGACCTGATATTGGTCGAACAGGTCAGCCAGACGCTCGGCGAGTTGGTAGCGTTTGCGCAAATCGGTGTCGTGGGTGAGAAAGCGCTGGAGTGGTTCGAAGTGCGGTTGATCGATAAGCTCCGGAAGCAGGCGCATGAGGCGCCACGTCAGCGGGGCTTTATCGAGCAGGGATTTGGGCGGAATTTCATCTTTTCCCAAGACCATACGGTAGAGCTGCCACATAAAGCTGCCGGGTAGTTGAACATCGATGGCGGCGGCGATGCCGCAACCCCCCATGTCGTCGTCTTCCGGATCTTCCGCCAGGGCCAGCTTGAGCCACTGGGCGATACCGTTGCTTTGGACCAGGGCGATTTCGTTTTCCAGGGGAGCCAGGGGGTAGCGGCGCATCCAGCTGACCACCAGGCTGCGCAGTTCGTCCAGGCGATTGCCGTGAACCACCATGAATCCAGCGCTGAGGGACGTCGCATCCGGCATAACGGCTTCCTTGGGAAAAGCGAAAATCGAGGGTGCGACTTTAGCACTGTGGGCAGTTGTTGGCGGAATTGCGATGTGAGCTGTCTTTCCGACCGCCCAAAACAAAACCCCTGTCTGCGTTAGCAAACAGGGGTTCTGGAATTTAATCTTGACGATGACCTACTCTCACATGGGGAAACCCCACACTACCATCGGCGATGCATCGTTTCACTGCTGAGTTCGGGATGGGATCAGGTGGTTCCAATGCTCTATGGTCGTCAAGAAATTCGGGTACTGAGTCGTGACCTGATGGCCTCGCTTCAGCAAATTGGGTATGTGACAGATCGGTGTTTTGTGAGATATCAAACTTTCGGTTCGTATCATCTTCACACACCGCAATCTGATGCTCGTTAGAGTAGTCAAATTGCTTGGGTGTTATATGGTCAAGCCTCACGGGCAATTAGTATTGGTTAGCTCAACGCCTCACAGCGCTTACACACCCAACCTATCAACGTCGTAGTCTTCGACGGCCCTTCAGGGAACTCAAGGTTCCAGTGAGATCTCATCTTGAGGCTAGTTTCCCGCTTAGATGCTTTCAGCGGTTATCTATTCCGAACATAGCTACCCGGCAATGCCACTGGCGTGACAACCGGAACACCAGAGGTTCGTCCACTCCGGTCCTCTCGTACTAGGAGCAGCCCCTCTCAAATCTCAAACGTCCACGGCAGATAGGGACCGAACTGTCTCACGACGTTCTAAACCCAGCTCGCGTACCACTTTAAATGGCGAACAGCCATACCCTTGGGACCGGCTTCAGCCCCAGGATGTGATGAGCCGACATCGAGGTGCCAAACACCGCCGTCGATATGAACTCTTGGGCGGTATCAGCCTGTTATCCCCGGAGTACCTTTTATCCGTTGAGCGATGGCCCTTCCATACAGAACCACCGGATCACTAAGACCTACTTTCGTACCTGCTCGACGTGTCTGTCTCGCAGTCAAGCGCGCTTTTGCCTTTATACTCTACGACCGATTTCCGACCGGTCTGAGCGCACCTTCGTACTCCTCCGTTACTCTTTAGGAGGAGACCGCCCCAGTCAAACTACCCACCATACACTGTCCTCGATCCGGATAACGGACCTGAGTTAGAACCTCAAAGTTGCCAGGGTGGTATTTCAAGGATGGCTCCACGCGAACTGGCGTCCACGCTTCAAAGCCTCCCACCTATCCTACACAAGCAAATTCAAAGTCCAGTGCAAAGCTATAGTAAAGGTTCACGGGGTCTTTCCGTCTAGCCGCGGATACACTGCATCTTCACAGCGATTTCAATTTCACTGAGTCTCGGGTGGAGACAGCGCCGCCATCGTTACGCCATTCGTGCAGGTCGGAACTTACCCGACAAGGAATTTCGCTACCTTAGGACCGTTATAGTTACGGCCGCCGTTTACCGGGGCTTCGATCAAGAGCTTCGCGTTAGCTAACCCCATCAATTAACCTTCCGGCACCGGGCAGGCGTCACACCCTATACGTCCACTTTCGTGTTTGCAGAGTGCTGTGTTTTTAATAAACAGTCGCAGCGGCCTGGTATCTTCGACCGGCATGAGCTTACGGAGCAAGTCCTTCACCCTCACCGGCGCACCTTCTCCCGAAGTTACGGTGCCATTTTGCCTAGTTCCTTCACCCGAGTTCTCTCAAGCGCCTTGGTATTCTCTACCCAACCACCTGTGTCGGTTTGGGGTACGGTTCCTGGTTACCTGAAGCTTAGAAGCTTTTCTTGGAAGCATGGCATCAACCACTTCGTTAACTAAAAGTTAACTCGTCATCAGCTCTCGGCCTTAAGATCCCGGATTTACCTAAGATCTCAGCCTACCACCTTAAACTTGGACAACCAACGCCAAGCTGGCCTAGCCTTCTCCGTCCCTCCATCGCAATAACCAGAAGTACAGGAATATTAACCTGTTTTCCATCGACTACGCTTTTCAGCCTCGCCTTAGGGACCGACTAACCCTGCGTCGATTAACGTTGCGCAGGAAACCTTGGTCTTTCGGCGTGGGTGTTTTTCACACCCATTGTCGTTACTCATGTCAGCATTCGCACTTCTGATACCTCCAGCAAGCTTCTCAACTCACCTTCACAGGCTTACAGAACGCTCCTCTACCGCATCACTTACGTGATACCCGTAGCTTCGGTGTATGGTTTGAGCCCCGTTACATCTTCCGCGCAGGCCGACTCGACTAGTGAGCTATTACGCTTTCTTTAAAGGGTGGCTGCTTCTAAGCCAACCTCCTAGCTGTCTAAGCCTTCCCACATCGTTTCCCACTTAACCATAACTTTGGGACCTTAGCTGACGGTCTGGGTTGTTTCCCTTTTCACGACGGACGTTAGCACCCGCCGTGTGTCTCCCATGCTCGGCACTTGTAGGTATTCGGAGTTTGCATCGGTTTGGTAAGTCGGGATGACCCCCTAGCCGAAACAGTGCTCTACCCCCTACAGTGATACATGAGGCGCTACCTAAATAGCTTTCGAGGAGAACCAGCTATCTCCGAGCTTGATTAGCCTTTCACTCCGATCCACAGGTCATCCGCTAACTTTTCAACGGTAGTCGGTTCGGTCCTCCAGTTAGTGTTACCCAACCTTCAACCTGCCCATGGATAGATCGCCCGGTTTCGGGTCTATTCCCAGCGACTAGACGCCCTATTAAGACTCGCTTTCGCTACGCCTCCCCTATTCGGTTAAGCTCGCCACTGAAAATAAGTCGCTGACCCATTATACAAAAGGTACGCAGTCACCTAACAAGTAGGCTCCCACTGCTTGTACGCATACGGTTTCAGGATCTATTTCACTCCCCTCTCCGGGGTTCTTTTCGCCTTTCCCTCACGGTACTAGTTCACTATCGGTCAGTCAGTAGTATTTAGCCTTGGAGGATGGTCCCCCCATATTCAGACAAAGTTTCTCGTGCTCCGTCCTACTCGATTTCATGACTAAGAGATTTTCGCGTACAGGGCTATCACCCACTATGGCCGCACTTTCCAGAGCGTTCCGCTAATCTCAAAGCCACTTAAGGGCTAGTCCCCGTTCGCTCGCCACTACTAAGGGAATCTCGGTTGATTTCTTTTCCTCAGGGTACTTAGATGTTTCAGTTCCCCTGGTTCGCCTCTTGCACCTATGTATTCAGTACAAGATAACCATCTTATGATGGCTGGGTTCCCCCATTCAGACATCTCCGGATCAAAGTCTGTTTGCCGACTCCCCGAAGCTTTTCGCAGGCTACCACGTCTTTCATCGCCTCTGACTGCCAAGGCATCCACCGTATGCGCTTCTTCACTTGACCATATAACCCCAAGCAATCTGGTTATACTGTGAAGACAACATTCGCCGAAAATTCGAATTTCTCAATTAAGAGAACTCACAAATTTTACCTTAGCCTGATCCGTTACCAGTGAAAGTAACGTTCAGTCTATCTTTCTATCACATACCCAAATTTTTAAAGAACGATCTAATCAAAGACTAGAAATCAACATTCATCATCAACCCGATGGAATGCTCATTTCTAAGCTTTCAAAACTTTCAGAAGCAGTAGTGGTGGAGCCAAACGGGATCGAACCGTTGACCTCCTGCGTGCAAGGCAGGCGCTCTCCCAGCTGAGCTATGGCCCCGTATTTCTACAGGCGTTTCCCACACAAAATTGGTGGGTCTGGGCAGATTCGAACTGCCGACCTCACCCTTATCAGGGGTGCGCTCTAACCAACTGAGCTACAGACCCAATTTCGGGCTGCTTCTTATCGTCTTCTTCAATGAATCAAGCAATTCGTGTGGGAACTTATGGAGCAGCTGATGTCGTCGATTAAGGAGGTGATCCAGCCGCAGGTTCCCCTACGGCTACCTTGTTACGACTTCACCCCAGTCATGAATCACACCGTGGTAACCGTCCTCCCGAAGGTTAGACTAGCTACTTCTGGTGCAACCCACTCCCATGGTGTGACGGGCGGTGTGTACAAGGCCCGGGAACGTATTCACCGCGACATTCTGATTCGCGATTACTAGCGATTCCGACTTCACGCAGTCGAGTTGCAGACTGCGATCCGGACTACGATCGGTTTTATGGGATTAGCTCCACCTCGCGGCTTGGCAACCCTCTGTACCGACCATTGTAGCACGTGTGTAGCCCAGGCCGTAAGGGCCATGATGACTTGACGTCATCCCCACCTTCCTCCGGTTTGTCACCGGCAGTCTCCTTAGAGTGCCCACCATTACGTGCTGGTAACTAAGGACAAGGGTTGCGCTCGTTACGGGACTTAACCCAACATCTCACGACACGAGCTGACGACAGCCATGCAGCACCTGTCTCAATGTTCCCGAAGGCACCAATCTATCTCTAGAAAGTTCATTGGATGTCAAGGCCTGGTAAGGTTCTTCGCGTTGCTTCGAATTAAACCACATGCTCCACCGCTTGTGCGGGCCCCCGTCAATTCATTTGAGTTTTAACCTTGCGGCCGTACTCCCCAGGCGGTCAACTTAATGCGTTAGCTGCGCCACTAAAAGCTCAAGGCTTCCAACGGCTAGTTGACATCGTTTACGGCGTGGACTACCAGGGTATCTAATCCTGTTTGCTCCCCACGCTTTCGCACCTCAGTGTCAGTATTAGTCCAGGTGGTCGCCTTCGCCACTGGTGTTCCTTCCTATATCTACGCATTTCACCGCTACACAGGAAATTCCACCACCCTCTACCATACTCTAGTCAGTCAGTTTTGAATGCAGTTCCCAGGTTGAGCCCGGGGATTTCACATCCAACTTAACAAACCACCTACGCGCGCTTTACGCCCAGTAATTCCGATTAACGCTTGCACCCTCTGTATTACCGCGGCTGCTGGCACAGAGTTAGCCGGTGCTTATTCTGTCGGTAACGTCAAAACAATCACGTATTAGGTAACTGCCCTTCCTCCCAACTTAAAGTGCTTTACAATCCGAAGACCTTCTTCACACACGCGGCATGGCTGGATCAGGCTTTCGCCCATTGTCCAATATTCCCCACTGCTGCCTCCCGTAGGAGTCTGGACCGTGTCTCAGTTCCAGTGTGACTGATCATCCTCTCAGACCAGTTACGGATCGTCGCCTTGGTGAGCCATTACCTCACCAACTAGCTAATCCGACCTAGGCTCATCTGATAGCGCAAGGCCCGAAGGTCCCCTGCTTTCTCCCGTAGGACGTATGCGGTATTAGCGTTCGTTTCCGAACGTTATCCCCCACTACCAGGCAGATTCCTAGGCATTACTCACCCGTCCGCCGCTCTCAAGAGAAGCAAGCTTCTCTCTACCGCTCGACTTGCATGTGTTAGGCCTGCCGCCAGCGTTCAATCTGAGCCATGATCAAACTCTTCAGTTCAAACATCTTTGGGTTTTTAAGAAACCCTAAACTTGGCTCAGCAATCGTTGGTTACATCTTTGATTTCTCGCGGAGTAACTTGTGATGCTGATAATCTTGTTGACTATCAGTCTGACTCCACAAGCACCCACACGAATTGCTTGATTCAGTTGTTAAAGAGCGGTTGGTCAAGATCTTTCGTCTCAACCGAGGCGCGCATTCTACAGCAGCCTCATTTGCTGTCAAGTGATTATTTTCAGAAGTTTTCGAAGAATTCTTCAACAACTTCAACCACTTGCGCCTTCGATCTCTCGTTAGCGGGAGGCGAATTCTACAGCGTTACACGCTGCTGTCAACACCTCTTTTTCAACTCCCTTTTGGCTTCGATAAACTGAAGCAACCCGCTGCCGAAACCTACATAACTCATTGTTTACCAAGGAGTTTTCCGTTTCGACTGCGCCGGAAGTGGGGCGAATTATAGACGTCTGGAATCCGTCGTCAACCCTTAATTACGCTTTTGTTGCAGAAACTGGTTTTTTCGCAATAAGACGAGGGATTCGCCGCATGACCGGCGGTATCCGCAGCACCAAGAGAAGCGCACCTATAAAAGCATAGATAGCCCACTCCTTCAGATCCGCCCGCACGATCCACAGCATATGCAGCAACCCAAGCCCCAGAACCCCATACACCAGCCGGTGCAGTTTCTTCCAACGGCTGCCCAACCGGCGCTGACTGTAACGATTCGACGTCACCGCCAGCACCAACAGCGACAGGAAACCCAACGCCCCGACAATAATGTAAGGCCGCTTGCGCAACTCAACACCCAACTGCGACCAATCCAGCCCCAGCACAAACACACAATAAGCAGCCAGATGCAGCACAACATAAGCAAAGCACCACAACCCGAGTTGACGGCGTACCGCTATCCACCCCGCCCAGCCACTGAGCTTCTGCAACGGCGTCATTGTCAGGGTGATCAACAATAGAATCAGCGTGCCAAGACCCAGTCGATCAACCAACACCTTGCCCGGATCCGGCCCCAGGACAGAACTCCAAGCTTCATATAGCCAGAACAACGGCCATACCGCCGCCGCTATAAAGACGCCAATGCGCCAGATCGGGAAGCGCATCAGTAGTTCTTCCGCAGATCGAGATCGGTATAAAGAGACGCCACCTCATCCGAATAGCCATTGAACATCTGCGTCTCACGCACATTGGGACTGAACAGCCCACTCGGTAGACGACGCTCCCGCGCCTGAGTCCAACGCGGGTGGTCGACCGTAGGGTTCACATTCGCGTAAAAACCATACTCGTCCGCTGCAATGCTCTGCCAGGTGGTTTTCGGCTGCTCGCTTACAAGGCTGATACGGACAATGGACTTCACACTCTTGAAGCCATACTTCCACGGCACGACCAACCGCAGCGGCGCACCATTCTGGTTAGGCAATTCGCGCCCGTACATCCCCACCGCCAGGATCGCCAAAGGGTTCATCGCTTCATCCAGACGCAGCCCCTCTACATAAGGCCAATCGATCAAGCCAAAACTTGAACGCTGCCCCGGCATGCTCTTTGGATCCTGAAGCGTTTCAAAACGAATGTATTTGGCCTTGGAAGTCGGCTCAACCTGTTTGAGCAACGCCGAGATCGGAAAACCGATCCACGGAATAACCATCGACCACGCCTCGACACAGCGCAGACGGTAGATCCGCTCTTCCAATTGATAAGGCTTCATGAAGTCTTCCAGGGCATAACGGCCTGGCTTGGCGACCTCGCCATCAATCACAACGCTCCAAGGCTCGGTTTTGAGGGAGCCCGCATTCGTCGCCGGGTCGCCCTTGCCTGTACCGAACTCATAGAAGTTGTTGTAGTGGGTCGCATCCTTGAACGGCGTGATGGCTTCGTCCTTCACCGTGACCGCCTGCCATTTGGTGCCTGACAACTTCTCGGTAAACCAGCCCGGCGCCCTGCCCGCTTCGACATCGGCATAACGCGAGGCTTCGTCAGCACTCGCCCAACGCGGCAAGCTGCTGGCTGCGATACCGGCAAGCGCACCGCCGAGCAAGCTACGGCGAGAGAGATAGAAGGATTCAGGGGTGACATCCGATTCGTGGCAATCGGACGCTTTAGGCAATTTGATTAACATGGCAACTCCGCAGCATTGGAGAACTGATGCACCAATAGACTGCGGAGTATGGGGGAAATTACATTAAGGCAATGTTTTGTCGCGGCGCAGATGCAACAAGTATTGAACCGGCCCCGAAGCAGCGTAAACCAGGAACGCCAGCAACAGAATGCGAGGCGGATCGCTGAACACTACGGCGAACACCAGAACCACTGCCAGGATAGCCACAAAAGGTACACGCCCCTTCAGGTCCAGCTCCTTGAAGCTGTTGTACTTGATATTGCTGACCATCAGCATGCCGGCTGCTGCCACCATCAAGGCCACCAGGAACGACATCTTCGAACCCTGAATGCCGTAATCGCTGAATGCCCAGACAATACCTGCCACCACACCTGCCGCCGCAGGGCTGGCCAGCCCGATGAAGTAGCGCTTGTCGGCGGTCCCCACCTGGGTATTGAAGCGCGCCAGACGCAAAGCTGCACCTGCGACATAGATGAAGGCAACCATCCAACCGACCTTGCCCATATCACCCAACGCCCAGGCGAAAGCCAGTAATGCAGGCGCCACACCGAACGCAACCATGTCCGACAATGAGTCGTACTCGGCACCAAAGGCACTTTGCGTATTGGTCATGCGCGCGACACGACCGTCAAGGCCATCGAGCACCATGGCGACAAAGATGGCGATAGCAGCAAAACCGAAATACTTGCTGGCATTCGCCGCATCACCTGCCGCCAACGCGCTTTGGGCGCTCATGGAGTTGATGATGGAGTAGAACCCGGCAAACAGGTTCGCCGTGGTGAAAAGGTTGGGCAAAAGATAGATGCCACGATGCCGGACCTTGCGGCCTTCCGCGTCATGCCCTTCTTCGACATGTTCATCGATCGGCAGCAGGCTTTCGGCGTCAGGAGCCGGGCTTGGCTCTTCGGGACGTTCGCTCATGGACTTTACCTTGCAACTGTGTGAAAAAATTCGACAGATACTTGCGGCGAGTGTTCGCCAGCAAACGATGCAGCTTTATACCAGAACACGCCCCCCAAACGAAAAAACGCGGCCTAAGCCGCGTTTTCCCTTGATGCGTACGACTTAGTTCTTGGCTTTGTCGACGATCTTGTTGGCACCGATCCACGGCATCATGGAGCGCAGTTGCTCGCCGATGACTTCGATACCGTGAGCGGCGTTGTTACGACGCTTGGCGGTCATCGAAGGGTAGCCGGTAGCGCCTTCGCTGATGAACATTTTGGCGTATTCGCCGTCCTGAATACGTTTCAGGGCGTTGCGCATGGCCTGACGGGACTCGGCGTTGATGACTTCCGGGCCAGTCACGTACTCGCCGTACTCGGCGTTGTTGGAGATCGAGTAGTTCATGTTGGCGATACCGCCTTCGTACATGAGGTCAACGATCAGCTTCAGTTCGTGCAGGCATTCGAAGTAGGCCATTTCCGGCGCGTAGCCAGCTTCAACCAGGGTTTCGAAACCGGCTTTTACCAACTCAACGGTACCGCCGCACAGAACGGCTTGTTCGCCGAACAGGTCGGTTTCAGTCTCGTCCTTGAAGGTGGTTTCGATGATGCCGGTACGACCGCCACCAACGCCCGCGGCGTAGGACAATGCTACGTTCTTGGCGTTGCCCGATGCGTCCTGGTAGATCGCGATCAGGTCAGGGATACCGCCACCTTTGACGAACTCGGAACGCACGGTGTGGCCCGGTGCTTTCGGCGCGATCATGATCACGTCGAGGTCGGCGCGCGGCACAACCTGGTTGTAGTGAATCGCGAAGCCGTGGGAGAAGGCCAGGGTGGCGCCTTTTTTGATGTTCGGCTCGATTTCATTCTTGTACAGCGAAGACTGGAACTCGTCCGGGGTCAGGATCATGACCAGGTCGGCAGCAGCAACGGCGGAAGCGACGTCAGTCACTTTCAGGCCGTGGGCTTCAGCCTTGGCAACAGTGGCCGAGCCTTTACGCAGGCCAACAGTTACGTCAACGCCGGAATCTTTCAGGTTGCACGCTTGGGCGTGCCCCTGGGAGCCGTAGCCGATGATGGCGACTTTCTTGCCCTGGATGATCGACAGGTCACAATCTTTATCGTAATAAACTTTCATGAGGTTCCTCTATATATCCAGGCCGTGAGGCCATTCGCTAATTTGGGTTAGATGCTGAGTACTTTGTCGCCACGGGCAATCCCGGTGACACCACTGCGTACCGTTTCCAGAATCGAGGCCGTCCCGATCGACTGGATGAAGCTGTCCAGCTTGTCGCTCGTACCGGTCAGTTGAACGGTATAAACGCTGGCGCTCACATCGACGATCTGCCCGCGATAGATGTCGGTCGTGCGCTTGATCTCGGCACGTTGGGCACCCGTAGCCTTGACTTTAACCAGCATCAGCTCGCGCTCAATGTGGGCACTTTCCGACAGGTCGACCAGCTTGACCACTTCGATCAGCTTGTTGAGGTTCTTGGTGATCTGTTCGATCACCTCATCGTGGCCAACCGTAGTCAACGTCAGGCGCGACAGGGTCGGGTCTTCGGTCGGGGCCACCGTCAGGCTTTCGATGTTGTAGTTGCGTTGCGAAAACAAGCCGACAACACGAGACAGAGCGCCGGGCTCGTTCTCCAGAAGCAGGGAGATAATGTGCCGCATGATTAGGTACGCTCCGTCTTGTTCAGCCACATATCGCGCATAGAGCCGTCTTTGATCTGCATCGGGTAGACGTGCTCGCTGGTATCCACCTGAATATCGATGAACACCAGGCGGTCCTTCATGGCGAACGCCTCTTCCATCTTCGGCTTCAGATCTTTCAAATCAGTGATGCGAATGCCGACATGGCCATAGGCTTCAACCAATTTCACGAAATCCGGCAGCGATTCCATGTAGGAATGGGAGTGACGGCTGTTGTAGCTCATGTCCTGCCATTGACGAACCATGCCCAGCACGCCGTTGTTCAAGCAGACGATCTTCACCGGAAGACCGTACTGCAGGCACGTCGACAGTTCCTGGATGTTCATCTGGATGCTGCCCTCACCGGTGACGCACGCGACGTCGGTGTCCGGGAAGCTCAGTTTCACACCCATGGCTGCAGGGAAACCAAAGCCCATCGTGCCCAGGCCACCGGAGTTGATCCAGCGGTTAGGCTTATCAAACTTGTAGTACTGCGCGGCGAACATCTGGTGCTGGCCCACGTCTGAGGTCACAAAGGCGTCGCCCTTGGTCACTTCGCACAGGGTCTCGATTACGGTTTGTGGCTTGATGATGCTGCCGTCGCCCTTGTCATAAGGAAACAGGCCGCGGTCACCGCGCCATTCGTCGATCTGCTTCCACCAACTGGCAACGGATTCCTTGTTTGGGGTCTCGCCAATGTCCTTGAGCGCAGCAACCATTTCGGTCAACACGCTTTCCACAGGACCTACGATCGGCACATCGGCCTTGATGGTCTTGGAGATGGACGCCGGGTCGATGTCGATGTGAATGATCTTGGCATTCGGGCAGAACTTGCTCGCGCCATTGATTACCCGGTCGTCGAAACGCGCGCCCACTGCCAGGATCACGTCGGCGTGGTGCATCGCCAGGTTGGCGGTGTAGCTGCCGTGCATGCCGAGCATGCCCACGAACTGACGGTCTGTACCCGGGAAGGCACCGAGGCCCATCAAGGTGTTGGTCACCGGCAGATTGAGCAGCTTGGCCAGTTCGGTCAAAGGCGCAGAACCGCCGCCCAGAATGACGCCACCGCCCGAGTACAGCACAGGACGCTTGGCCGCCAGGAGCATTTCTGCCGCCTTGCGGATTTGCCCCGAGTGCCCACGAACGGCCGGGCTGTAGGAACGCAGCTTGGCCTTCTTCGGGAAGATGTATTCAAATTTTTCCGCCGGGTTGGTCATGTCTTTCGGCACGTCGACCACGACAGGACCCGGGCGACCGGACTGTGCGAGGTAGAACGCCTTTTTCATGACTTCCGGGATTTCCGACGGATGCTTGATCATGAAGCTGTGTTTCACGATCGGCCGGGAAATACCGATCATGTCGGTTTCCTGGAATGCATCGGTACCCACCATGGTGCTGGGCACCTGGCCGGAAATGATCACCATCGGGATGGAGTCCATATACGCAGTCGCGATGCCGGTAATGGCATTCGTTGCGCCTGGGCCGGACGTCACCAGTACCACGCCGGCTTTACCGGTGGCACGGGCATAACCGTCAGCCATATGGGTCGCAGCCTGTTCGTGGCGAACCAGGATGTGGGTAACAGCCGGTTCCTTGAACAGTGCGTCGTAGACATGCAGCAGAGCACCACCTGGGTACCCGTAGATATAGTCGACGCCTTCGTCACGCAAAAAGCGGACGAGCATCTCACCACCAGATAAAAGCTCCACGTTGTTCACCTCTAAAACGCCAGAATACCGTCCGTTGAAAACCGACGGGTCTTAATAGGTTTACTTCTCAACAGAGCATGAGCGACGGTGGTCGCCGACTACGTCAGCACTGACTGAGCAAGTATTGGGATCGTCCCAAGTGTTGCGGGCTTTTCCCACCCAGCGCGAGGTAACGCGTTGCGGGTGTAACAGGTCGGCGCGGATGTGCGCCTCATGATCTGCTGAGCGGGCCTGCTTCTGGCAGTCCCGATACAGCGGACTTTGGATTCTTCTGTTTCAGGCCCTTCAAGTCAAGCAATAATTGCGCTTTTTTCCAACTAAGCGCATGAGAACGTAGGAGAAAGGGCTTTGAGGAGGGATAAAACTCGCCTGAATGTCGTCAAGCGGTAGAAATATGCGCAAGACTGCCGGAAAAACCGGCAGTCAGGCAATTAACGAGCGTCGACGATCAATTGGTCGAACTTTTTCAGCGCGTTACGCAAGCCAAGGCTCTCTTGCGGGCGGTCGGCATAGACCATCTCGGCCATCTCCAGGATGCCTGACGCATTGGGCAATGGCAGGTCCTGTTCGAGGATCTGCTTCATGCGGACCAGGAATATCCATTGCAGCCACTGGTGAAAATCCAGGGTATCCACCGAAAACGGCTCGACACTGCTGAGCGCCTCGACGCTGGGGGACACGTCGTCCCACCAGCCCTGCACGCGCAATTCGCGCTCAATCAGCAATAATTGTTCGGCAATCGCAGGAAACCGTGCATCCATCAGAGGCTGACCTTGGCTTTTTGACGCGCCTGGGCTGCGCCGGCGGCATCACCTTGTGCGGCACGAGCGTCACCAATCAACGCCCACAGGCTGGCTTGCAGGTCGGGACGGCCGTTGGCGAGAGACAAGCCGCGACGGGCGAATTGTTCGGCCTGGGGAGCGTCACCTTGAGCCATGCGTACTTGAGCCAGGCGATACAGCACTTGCGGCTCACGCGGCGCAACGCGCTGGGCACGTTCGAGACTCGACGAGGCGCCGTTCAAATCACCGCCCGCCTGCTGTTGCTGGGCAGTGGTCAACAAAGCCAGCACCGGGCCATCCAGTTGCTCGTCAGCCGAAAGGCCGCCGCTGCTGGACGACGATGGAATGCCACTCGGCGTCGATGGCATGTTGTAGGTGCCCTGGTTGATCGGCGCGGTCTGGATCGGCGCGGTATCGATCGGGCCGGAGTTGCTTGGCCCAGGAGTCCACGGCTCGGCGCTGATCGGAGCTGATGTCGCAGCCCCACTGCCTGGCACCATTACCACCACGCCCGAATCCTGCGGCATGGCTTGTGGCTTGGCCTGGGCAGGACGATTGGTTACGGTCTGGCGGAAACCGCCATTGGCCGAGATCCGGTCGTTATTGGAGACGGCTGTACTCGAGTCCACCACGGGAATGGAACCGCGCTGCACGCTGGAGCAACCGCTGAGCAAAGCCAGAGCTGTAATAGCTGGAAACAACCACTTGTTCACTTGAAACCCTCTTTGCTTAATTCATCCAGCCCTTGACCCAATCCATCACCGATTCCGCGTCAGCGGGGGCACTGCCACCGCATGCGGCGCCGGGTGGCGGTTCGCTGCCGCGAATATACGGCATCTGCACCGCGCCCGGACAGTTGGCATCGGAGCCCTGGCCCGTGTGCGGATCAATCCAGGCCTGCACGATGTTGTCCGGCTGCGGCATGTTCAACGGCAGCGGGTCGGCTTTGCGCATGAAGCTGGTCCAGACCTGCAGCGCACCGGTAGCACCGGTGAATGGCGTCTTGCCGTTATCGTCGCGCCCCAGCCACACCACTGCCAGCACATCCTGGCCGAAACCAGCGAACCAGCTGTCACGCGAATCGTTACTGGTACCGGTCTTGCCTGCCAATGTCAGGTTCGCCGGCAGCACGCTGTAGACCGAGCGCCCGGTACCTTCACGCATAACGCGCTGCATGGCGTTCTGGATCAGGTAGATGGAGCCTGCGTCGAAACGCTGCTGAATCTGGAACGGGTAGCGCTTGAGCGGCTCGCCCTCGGCGGTCAACACGCTGCGAATCCCGCGCATCGGCGTATTGAAGCCACCGTTGGCGAGAGTCTGGTACATGGTCGCGACTTCCATGGGGGTCATCGCGCCAGCGCCCAGCAGAATCGATGGGAACGCCGGGAACTCACGAGTGACGCCCAGCCGCGCAATGGTCTTGAGGACATTCGGTACACCGACTTCAAGGCCGAGTCGCGACGTGGAAATGTTGTAGGAGTGGGCAATACCCTGATACAGGAACACTGTGCCGTGAGAACGCCGATCGAAGTTCTGCGGCGTCCACACCTGACCATCGCCACCTTTGACCGACAGCGGGTCATCCGACAACCAACTGGTCAGCGTGTACTTGCTCGGTTTTTCCAGGGCGGTCAGGTAAACCGCTGGCTTGACCAGTGAACCGATCGGCCGCACCGCATCCAGCGCGCGGTTGAAGCCGGCAAAGCTGGCTTGGCGACTGCCGATCATCGCCTGCACTTCACCGGTTTCCGGGTTGGTCACCACCATGGCCGCTTCGACTTCGTCCGAGCCTTTACGGCCTGTCAGACGTTTAAAGGTGTCGTTGACCGACGCTTCGGCCTTCATCTGCAGGATCGGGTCAAAACTGGTGAAAATCCGCAGGCCTTCTTCAGTCAAGTCTTCGTCGCGGTAGTCTTCACGCAACTGGCGTTTGACCAGGTCGATAAAGCCCGGGAAGGAGCTGTCTGCCAGCTTGCCGCGGGTTGTTACACCAAGTGGCATTTTCTTGGCTGCGGCGACTTGTTCAGCCGTGGCGACGCCTTGCTGCTCAAGCACATCGAGCACCAGGTTACGGCGCTCAAGCGCACGCTCAGGATTGCGGCGCGGATTGTAGTAGGAAGGTCCCTTGACCATGCCCACCAACAGTGCGACCTGGTGCAGCTTCAGTTCGGACAGCGGCTGACCAAAGAAGAACTGGCTGGCCAAGCCGAAACCATGTACCGCTCGCTGGCCATCCTGACCGACGAATACCTCGTTGAGGTACGCCTCAAGGATTTCCTGCTTGCTGTAGTGCAGCTCCAGCAGCATCGCCATCATAGCTTCGGTGAGCTTGCGGGTCAGGCTGCGCTCGTTGGTCAGGTAGAAGTTCTTGACCAATTGTTGCGTCAGCGTACTGCCCCCCTGGGTCATCTTGCCGCCGGAGGTATTCACCCAGACCGCGCGGGCAATCGACTTCGGCGAAACACCCCAGTGATGGTAGAAATCGCGGTCTTCAACAGCGACCAGCGTTTCCAGCAGATACGGTGGCACCTGATCAAGTTTGATCAGGATGCGATCTTCCAGGTTTTTTGGGTAAATGCCGCCAATCATCAGCGGTTCCAGGCGAACCACAGGCAACTTGGAGCCGTTGAGCGACGACAGTTCGGCGACGTAATCGCCGGAGAAACGCACGCGCACAGGCTGTGCTTTTTCCAGGCCTTCGTAGAACTGGAAGCCACGGGTGTTCAGGTCGACGGTGTTACCACTGACGGCGGCGGCACCGGGACCGTTACTCACGGGTTCGCGGCGGTAGCCCAAGGCGTCGAGTTCAGTGAGAAAATCATCCTTGCTCAGCTTCTGGCCGGTGAACAACTCCAGCGGGCGAGCGTACACCTTGGCCGGGATGGTCCAGCGCTTGCCGGAGAATTTCTCCTGCACCACAGCGTCGAGGTACACCGCAAAGCCAGCGAGTACCACCAGGCCTACCAGGCCGAGCTTGAGCGCCCAGCCCAGCCAAGGACGCAGGCCGCGGGAAGGAGGTTTTTTACGGGAACGGGGGGATCGAGTTCGAGTCATGGCGGCGGATTATACGCACTTTATCGATGATCAACATGAGCCGGACAGCGGTTTGCACGACCGCTCGTAGCGGCCATAATGCCCGCCATGTTTTTCCCCAGACTCTGAAGGATCGCCCGTGAGCCAGTCCCTGATCGCTGCCCTGCAAAACCCGGCTTTATACCCTCACCCGGTTGAAGCGTTTCAAGTCATCGAAACCCATATTTCCTGGGTCGTCCTGACCGGCCCGTATGCCTATAAGCTGAAGAAGCCGATGAACTTCGGGTTTCTGGATTTCACCGATCTGGAAAAGCGCGGGCACTTCTGCAACGAAGAACTGCGCCTCAACCAGCGCCTGACCGAAGATTTGTATCTTGAAGTGTTGCCGATTACCGGCAGTGCCGAAGCCCCGCAATTGGGCGGTGACGGCCCGGTCATCGAATACGCGCTGAAAATGCGCCAGTTCCCGCAGAGCCAGTTGCTCAGCACCTTGCAAGCCAACGGCGAACTGACCAGTGCGCACATCGATGAGATGGCCAAGCAAATCGCGCACTTCCATCTCACGGCGCCAAAAGTCCCGCAAGAACACCCGGCAGGTACCCCGGATGAAGTGATGGCGCCGGTTCGCCAGAATTTCGACCAGATCCGTCCGTTCCTGAGCGACAAGTCTGACCTGGCTCAGTTGGACGCTCTGCAAGCCTGGGCCGAGAGCAGCTTCGAGCGCCTCAAGCCGCTGTTCTCCCAGCGCAAAACAGACGGTTTCACCCGCGAATGCCACGGCGATATTCACTTAGGCAACGCCACGTTGATCAATGGCCATGTGGTGATCTTCGACTGCATCGAGTTCAATGAGCCATTCCGTTTCACCGATGTGTATGCCGATACCGGCTTCCTGGCCATGGACCTTGAAGACCGGGGCCTCAAGTCCCTGGCGCGCCGCTTTATCAGCCAGTACCTGGAACTGACCGGCGACTATCAGGGCCTGGAGGTGCTGAACTTCTATAAAGCCTATCGCGCCTTGGTCCGCGCCAAAATCGCGCTGTTCAGCATGCCAAGCGAAGCCAGCCCGGTGCAACGCGCCACGACCCTGCGCCAATACCGCAACTACGCCAACCTGGCGGAAAGCTATAGCACCATTCCTTCGCGTTTCCTGGCCATTACCCACGGTGTGTCGGCCGTCGGTAAAAGCCACGTGTCCATGCGTTTGGTTGAAGCCCTTGGCGCTGTACGCCTGCGCTCGGACGTGGAGCGCAAGCGCCTGTTCGGCGAGCAACACGTGGAGAACACGCCACAAGCCGGCATCTATGCCGCCGACGCCAGCGCAGCGACCTACGCACGGTTGAATGAAATTGCCGACACCGTGCTGCGCGCCGGTTACCCAGTGGTGCTGGACGCTACTTTCCTGAAACGCGAGCAACGCGATGCTGCTGCTAAAGTAGCTGAGGCCACAGGCGCGCCCTTC
The DNA here is from genome assembly GCF_054668895.1 of Pseudomonas sp. H3_E07. NCBI lineage: Bacteria > Pseudomonadati > Pseudomonadota > Gammaproteobacteria > Pseudomonadales > Pseudomonadaceae > Pseudomonas > Pseudomonas sp. H3_E07. Next base: position 3,703,433 of record NZ_CP162795.1, on the reverse strand, counting down.
CTGATCCTGGATTGCAATGCGCCGCAAGCCGTTATCGCCAGCTGGTTGGCGCAACGTCAGGCGGACAAAAACGATCCTTCCGACGCGACACTGACGATTATCGAAGAACAGCAAGCCAATCGCGACCCGCTGACTGCCGAGGAATTGCGCCTCAGTAAACGCGTCGAAACGAACGAAAGTGGCACCCTCGACGCGTTGGTGGCGCATATTCGTCAGCGCCTGCCCGGCCTGTAAGAAAAATTTCTTGGTCGTGTCGCCTGCTTAGGGGGCACGGTCAAGCAATAGTGGCACTATAATGGCGTCATAAATCCAACAGGAGTCGCCTTCATGAGTCAGCCCAAGCTTCTTGATACTCCGCTTTACTCGCTCCTGCACAAAGACGATATCCGAGGCTTCAACCAAGAGCGCCCAAAAGACGGCGTCATCGACATGCGCGGTGGCGACTTCCGTGGATTGGACTTGCGTGAGCTGAATACCACCGGCGTGGATTTTACCGACGCCTATTTCCGCTCCGCCGACCTGCGCGGCCTGGACCTGCGCGACTGCCCAATGGAAGGCGCCAGCCTGGCCCACGCACAAATTTCCGGCACCTACTTCCCACCCGAACTGACCGCCGATGAGATCCTCATGTCGGTTAATTTCGGTACTCGCCTGCGCTACCGCACCCGCTGAAACCCTCTGCTCCAGCCCCGGTTTCGCGCAGGCGTACCGGGGACTTCCCACCTGACTGGTCTCGCCACGCCAATAAGCTTTAGGCCGTTTCCGACTAAAGAACTACGCTTTTCCTACTGAGCGCTACACTCCTGTTCAGGCTTGCCTGGTTTCGATACCCACCGCACCATTCGGCCGTCGCAAGGAGGCTTGATGAACGATGAGCTGCAACACCTGAAAAACCTCGGCAAGACGTCAGCGCAGTGGCTGCATGCGGTGGGCATCCACAGTGCGTCGGACTTGCGCCGCCTGGGTGCGGTCGATGCGTACCGGGCCGTCCGGACGCGGGGGTTTCGTGCCTCGAAAGTCCTGTTGTATGCCATCGAAGGGGCGTTGATGGATGTGCACTGGAATGACATTCCTGCCGAGCGCAAGGAAGCCTTGAACCGTCAATTGGACGCGCTATCGGCACGCCAGAAGAATTAGCGCGCCGACAATCCCCAACATTTACAGGCATTGCAAACAGGCGTTTGAGAAAACGCAGCGCACATGCAAAAACAAATGTTGACTCTCAAATGAGAATCGTTATGATTATCACAACTGGTCGCGAGATCAGCCGATAACTGAAAGGCCCTTGGTTCGGACTCTCAGATTATCTCCTCATCAGGCTAATCACGGTTATTTGACCCGGCTCTTGCCGGGTCTTTTTTTATCTATAAAAAGCGGCCTACGGACAATCAACGCGCAATGATCAGTGGATGCCCACGCTCCGGATGGGGCTGCACGAGCACATCCAGACCAAATACAGCCTTTAACGGTTCAGGTTGCATCACTTGCGCCGGCGTATCCAACGCGTGTGGCCGACCCGCCTCCAGCAGCAGAATCCGATCGCAGTAACGCGCCGCCAGGTTCAGGTCGTGAAGGATCACTAGCACCGCCGCCCCACGGTCGGCAAAGGTGCGAATGGCCTGCAAGGTGGTGTGTTGATGCAAAGGGTCCAGCATCGACGTCGGCTCATCCAACAGCAACGTCTGCCCTGCCTCGCCCGGCCATAACTGCGCCAGCACCCGCGCCAGATGCACCCGCTGACGCTCGCCACCGGACAGTGCCAGGTAGCTGCGGCCGCTCAAGTGGCCGACATCTGCCGCCTGCAAGGCGGCCTCGATGATCTCGTCATCGCGCACTCGCCCTGTCTGGTGCGGCAAGCGGCCCATGCCGACAACCTCTTCGACACGGAAAGCAAAGTCCAGCGTCGAGCTTTGCGGCAATACCGCCAGGCGTTGTGCCCGCTGCGCACCACTCCACTCGTTCAACGGGCGTTGATCCAACCACACCTTGCCTTGGTCGGGGTGCAGCTCACCGCACAATCCACCGAGCAACGTACTCTTGCCCGCACCGTTGGGGCCCAGCACCCCTAGCACTTCACCCGGCAACAGGTCGAGGGTGACATCTGCCAATACAGTTTTGTGACCGCGACGGATCTGCAGGTCTTCAACACGCAGCATCAGGCACGCCCCCGCAATAACAGGTAAAGAAAAAACGGCGCACCGATGAACGCAGTGACGATTCCGATCGGCAGCTCAGCCGGCGCCAAGGCAAGCCGCGCGACCAGATCGGCAAACAACAACAGGCTCGCACCCGCGAGGACCGACGCTGGTAACAGCACACGATGGTCCGGCCCCGCCAGCAAACGCACCAGATGCGGCACCACCAGCCCCACAAAACCGATCATGCCCGCGGCAGCCACCGCAGCCCCGACACCCAACGCCGTGCAGAAAACCAACTCGCGCTTAAGCCCTTCCACATCGATGCCGAGATGATTGGCCTCCGACTCACCCAGCAGCAAGGCATTCAACGCCTTGGCTCGGCGCGGCAACCACATTGCCACCCCCGCGCTCACCAGTAACAACGGCCATAACCGCGAATAGCTGGCGCCATTGAGGCTGCCCAGGTTCCAAAATGTCAGGGTGCGTAGGGTGGCGTCGTCGGCCAGGTAGGTAGACAGACCCACCGCCGAACTGGCGAGGGCTGTGAGGGCAATGCCGGCGAGCAGCATGGTCGCGACGTTGGTCTGGCCGTTACGCCGCCCCAGTCGATAGACCAGTGCAGTTACACCCAGCCCACCCAGGAATGCACAGAACGACAGCAGATAGGGCCCGAACGCATCCGGCAAACCGCCGAAAAACGAACCACCAACAATCGCCACCGCCGCCCCCAGCGCAGCGCCGCTGGAGACCCCGACCAAACCTGGATCAGCCAGCGGATTGCGGAACAACCCCTGCATTGCCACACCCGACAAGGCGAGTACACCGCCGACGGCTAAGCCCAGCAACGTGCGCGGCAAACGGATCTGCCCCAGGATCAGCTCAGCCTGCTCCAACCCCTGGGCCTCGATCGGCAGCCCCATCAAACGCAACGCGGCCTTAAGTGTGTCCAGCAGTGGCAAGCTGACGGGGCCCAGCGCCAGCGACAGCCAGATCGCCAAGACACACAACAGCGCCAGCCCAACAAACAGCGTCTTCGGCTTGACCAGCGTGGTCATGGGGCAGGCTTAGTCTGGGACGGATAGAACCCGGCAGACAGATCCGCCAGGCTTTGTGGCATACGCGGCCCAAGCCCGCCAACCAGCAGCGTGGGATCGACCTCAAACACTCGCCCGTTCTTGGCCGCCGGCGTGGAAGCCAGGATCGGATTCTCTTTGAACAGCGCAGCACGCGCCGCATCCCCGTTCAAAGCACGATCAGCAAACACCAACACATCCGGGCTCAACCCCGCCAACGACTCCACCGAAAACGGCTTGTAGCCAGTATGCGTCGCCAAATTGCGCCCGCCCGCCTGCTGCAACATCCAGTCAGCCGCCGTGTCTTTGCCCGCAATCAGTGGTTTACCGCCCGCATGCCCCAGCAACAGCAATACGCCGGGGGCCTTTTGGGTGGACTGAGCGTTGGCAACCCAGCGTTTCTGCTGATCCAGTGCCTGCTCATATCCGGTAAACAATTCGTTGGCCTTGGCATCAGTGCCCAGCAACTTGCCCAAGTGCTGAAGGTTGCCCTTCAACGTCGGCAAGTCAGGCTGCGCCGAGAACATCTCCACCTGCACACCCGCACTGCGAATCTGCGCCAGCACCGGCGGCGGGCCCATTTCTTCGGTGCCTACCAGCACTTGTGGGCGCAAGCTCAAGATGCCTTCAGCCGACAGCTGCCGCTGGTAGCCAATACTCGGTAACGCCTTGAGGGCGTCTGGATGCTGGCTGGTGGTATCCACCCCCACCAACTTCGACTCGCCGCCCAAGGCCATCACCCACTCCGACAGCGCGCCGCCGGCACTTACCCAGCGTTGTGGCAGTTCAGAGGCTTGAGCCCCAGGGTTGACCAGCAGTCCGACAACAAGCGCAATAGCGCTGGCACTCAGGCGCATAACAGGGTTTCCTTCCTAGGGCGGGGCCGCTCAAACGCTCATCAATGTGACAGATATGCCCTGCCCCGCATCGTATTGAGCGCCCGGTCAGCTAACGGGCGAAGCCGGCATTTGATAATTGTTTGCATTTGAACGTCAAGGCACTTAAGGATTGAAATGAAGTTTCTCTGCTCCTCCGATACCCTCGCGCCAGACAGCAGCCTGGGCTTTGAAATCGATGGTTGCAAATTGTTGGCCGTGCGCCGGGACGGTGTTGCCTACTTCTATATCAACCGTTGCCCCCATCGCGGCGTCCCACTGGAATGGCAGCCCAACCGGTTTCTCGACGACAGCGCCAGCCTGATCCAGTGTGCCACCCACGGCGCACTGTTCCTGATCGAGAGCGGCGAGTGCATCGCCGGCCCGTGTGCCGGGCAAAGCCTTACTGCCCTGCCCGGCCGCGAAGACGCCCAGGGGTTGTGGGTGGAACTCTAGTCGAGCAGTACGTCCAGTCGCCGGTCCACGTAGATCTCTTCGCAGGTCACCCGCACACCATAGGCCAGCACTTCCACGCCTGCCGCTTTGGCTTCGCGCAGCGCCGCAGCATAGGCCGCATCAATCTCCACCGCCGGGCGCACGGCATCAATCCCCGAGAGATTGACGCAATACAACTGCACCGCACGCACACCGTCACGCGCCAGGTGGGCCAGCTCGCGTAAATGCTTGGCGCCTCGCTGAGTCACTGCATCGGGGAAGGCGGCGATCGAAGTACCGTCAAAACCCAGGGTTACACTTTTGACTTCGACGTAGGCTGCACCGTCGGGATAGTCCAGGCGAAAGTCGATGCGGCTTTTCTCCTGACCGTAAGGCACTTCGCGCTTCAAAGCGGTAAAGCCATTGAGCTCGGTGATTACACCCGCACGCAACGCCTCCTCGACCAACTGATTCGCGCGTGCCGTATTGACGCACGCAAGTCGGCCCTGGGGCGTTTCGGCAATTTCCCACGTGCCGGGGAGCTTGCGCTTGGGGTCATTGGAGCGACTGAACCAGACCTGCCCACCTTCGACCATGCAATTAAGCATCGAGCCGGTGTTGGGGCAATGAATGGTCAGCAACTCGCCGGTGACGGTTTCGATATCGGTGAGAAAGCGCTTGTAGCGACGAATCAGCCGGGCTTCTTCAAGAGGAGGATGAAAGCGCATCAGCCTTGCCAGCTCCGTAAGCCACGGGCGATTCGCTCCACCGCCTCCTGCAGGCGGTCGAGGTTTTGCGTGTAGGCAAAGCGCACATGATGACCGGCTTTAAAGCGGCCAAAATCCAGGCCAGGGGTAAAGGCCACATGCTCGGTTTCGAGGAAGTGACGACAGAATGCGAAGGCATCACCGCCAAACGCGCTGATATCGGCATACAAATAGAACGCCCCTTCCGGCTCGACGGCGATGCCAAACCCCAACTCGCGCAAGGCAGGCAGCAGGAAGTCACGACGACGGCCGAATTCAGCGCGACGTTCTTCAAGAATGCTCAGGGTTTGCGGGGTAAAACACGCTAACGCCGCGTGCTGGGCCATGCTTGGCGCACTGATGTAAAGGTTTTGCGCCAGTTTCTCCAATTCCCCCACTGCGGCCGGGGGCGCCACCAGCCAACCCAGGCGCCAGCCGGTCATGCCGAAATACTTGGAAAAACTATTCAGGACAAATGCTTCGTCGTCGACTTCCAGCACGCTGGCCGCGTTCGTGCCGTAGGTGAGGCCATGGTAAATCTCGTCCACGACCAAGTGGCCGTTTCGCGCCTTGATGGCGGCGGAAAGCCCGGCCAATTCGTCACGTGTGAGGATCGTCCCGGTCGGGTTGGCCGGGGACGCCACGAGCGCGCCGACACTGTCTTGATTCCAGTGCTTGGCCACCAGGTCGGCGGTCAACTGGTAGCGCACTTCGGGGCCGACTGGCACCAGTTGGGCCGCGCCCTCCACCAACCGCAGGAAGTGACGATTGCACGGGTAACCGGGGTCTGCGAGCAACCAGTGCTTGCCCGGATCCACCAACAGGCTGCTGGCCAGCAGCAAAGCACCGGAACCGCCGGGGGTGATCAGGATACGCTCGGGGTCCACGTTAAGCCCGTAGCGCTGCTGGTAGAAACCGCTGATGGCCTCGCGCAGTTCCGGCAAGCCGCGGGCGGCGGTATAACGCGTCTTGCCGTTGGCCAAAGCCGCCTGGCCGGCCTTGATGATCGGCTCGGCGGTGGTGAAATCCGGCTCGCCGATTTCCAGGTGGATCACGTCATGACCAGCGGCTTGCAGCTCATTGGCCCGCGCCAGCAATGCCATGACATGAAAAGGTTCGATGGCGCGACTGCGCGCACTGTAGGGCTGAGCCATTAGCCTTCCTTAACGGTGAGGACAAAATCTGGATTCTACCGAACCCGCGCCGTAAAACATGTTCTATTGCCTGCCCGGCGGCATGTGGCGTTCCGGCAAGTGCCTGCAAAACGACTAAAATCTAAAGCTGAGGCAATACATACCCAGCAACGGCGGGCTGTCGTAGTTTGCAACCCCATTGCCGTGGGCCTCGACAACCGGGAGTGGCGCACCCCGAATCTATCTGGTAAGTTCGCCCGCTTGCAGCCGCAGGGCCGGCAGGTGTCGGTGACGTTGCAATCCTGCGCAATGGATTAGAAGAGTGAGAGGCGGTCTATTCATGTCCACCCAAGCAAAGCAACAGCAGACTCAAGGCCTCAACGGCTTCGAACCTTACGTAGAAAAGAAAGGTGAGGAGTACATGGGCGAGCCCATGCGCGACCACTTCACCAAAATCCTGAACAAGTGGAAACAGGACTTGATGCAGGAGGTCGACCGCACGGTTGACCATATGAAGGACGAAGCAGCCAACTTCCCTGATCCGGCCGATCGTGCCAGCCAGGAAGAAGAGTTCGCCCTTGAACTACGCGCCCGTGATCGCGAGCGCAAGTTGATCAAGAAGATCGACAAGACCCTGCAGCTGATCAAGGACGAAGAATACGGCTGGTGCGAATCCTGCGGTGTCGAGATCGGTATTCGTCGCCTGGAAGCCCGCCCAACCGCGGACCTCTGTGTAGACTGCAAGACCTTGGCCGAAATCAAGGAAAAACAGGTCGGCAAGTAACCCAGCCGAACTGAACGAATGGGGCGTGCGAACGCCCCATTTTTGTTGCTGGCGTTTACCGAATTTCCAGTAGTATCCGGCCCATGACAGCCTCTACCTATATCGGGCGCTTCGCCCCCACGCCCAGCGGCCATTTGCATTTCGGTTCTCTGGTCGCCGCCCTCGCCTCCTACCTCGACGCCCGCGCCAACCAAGGCCGCTGGCTGATGCGCATGGAAGACCTTGACCCGCCCCGCGAAGAGCCCGGTGCCCAGGCGGCAATCCTGCACGCACTGGAAAGCTATGGCTTTGAATGGGACGGCGAACTGGTCCGACAAAGCGAGCGGCACGATGCCTACGCCAACGTGCTGAACGGCCTGTTCAACCACGGCCTGGCCTACGCCTGCACCTGCTCACGCAAACAACTGGAGCCTTACAACGGCATCTACCCCGGCCTGTGCCGTAATGTTGGTCACGCCCAGCAAGACGCCGCCATCCGTCTGCGCGTTCCCGAACTTGAGTACCACTTTACCGACCGCGTCCAAGGCGAATTCCGACAGCACCTGGGCCGCGATGTAGGCGACTTCGTCATCCGTCGCCGCGACGGCCTTTATGCCTATCAATTGGCTGTGGTGCTCGACGATGCCTGGCAAGGTGTGACCGACATCGTGCGCGGTGCCGACCTGCTCGACTCCACGCCACGCCAGCTTTACCTGCAAGAACTACTGGGCCTGCGCCAACCACGCTACCTGCATGTGCCGCTGATTATTCAGCCGGACGGCAACAAGTTGGGCAAATCCTACCGCTCCCCGCCACTGACACCCGACCAGGCGACGCCTTTGCTATTGAGAGCACTGCGCGCCCTCGGCCAGCAACCCGGCGCTGAGCTGTTGCACGCCAGCCCACGGGAGCTGCTGGATTGGGGCATTGCGCACTGGGATGCCAGCCGGATCCCGCGCACACTCACGCTGGCCGAAGCGCAATTGAGCTGAAGGCGCTTGCAGCTTGCCCGGCATCCGTTACCATCGCCGCACGTTTTTACACAGAGGCCAACATGTACATCTATCGATTGGTCCTGCTGCTGGTCGTCGGGATCTACCTGTTCTCCCCCGCCATCATGGATTGGTGGATCGACGCCACGGGCGCCTGGTACCGCCCTTATCTGCTGTGGCTGATCCTGATCGTCGTGACTTTCATCCTGCAGAGCCAAAAAGATGCCGATGAGCTTTAGCCTCACCCAGATGCTGCTGATCAGCGCCGCCTACCTGGCCGCGCTGTTCGGGGTGGCCTGGATCAGTGAGCGCGGAATGATTCCGCGGGCGATCATTCGCCATCCGTTGACCTACACCCTGTCCCTCGGCGTATACGCCAGTGCCTGGGCGTTCTATGGCACTGTGGGCCTGGCCTATCAGTACGGCTATGGCTTTTTGTCCAGTTACCTAGGCGTGTCCGGCGCCTTTTTGCTGGCACCGGTGCTGCTGTACCCGATCCTGAAGATCACCCGTACTTACCAGCTGTCATCCCTCGCCGACCTGTTTGCCTTCCGCTTTCGCAGTACCTGGGCCGGCGCGCTGACCACCATTTTCATGCTGATCGGCGTATTGCCATTGCTGGCCCTGCAAATCCAGGCGGTGGCCGACTCCATCAGCATCCTGACCCGTGAGCCGGTGCAACACCGCGTCGCCCTGGCCTTCTGTGCGCTGATCACGCTGTTCACGATTTTCTTCGGCTCGCGCCATATCGCCACCCGTGAAAAACATGAAGGCCTGGTGTTTGCGATTGCCTTTGAGTCAGTGATCAAGCTGATCGCCATTGGCGGCGTCGGCCTGTATGCGCTTTACGGCGTATTCGATGGCCCGCAGCAGTTGGAACTGTGGCTGCTGCAAAACCAGACCGCCCTCGCCGCCCTGCACACCCCATTGCAGGAAGGCCCATGGCGCACGCTGCTGCTGGTGTTCTTCGCCTCAGCCATCGTGATGCCGCACATGTACCACATGACCTTCACCGAAAACCTCAACCCGCGCTCGCTGGTCAGTGCCAGTTGGGGCTTGCCGTTATTCCTGCTGTTGATGAGCCTGGCGGTGCCGCTGATCCTGTGGGCAGGCTTGAAGCTGGGCGCCACCACCAACCCTGAATACTTCACCCTCGGCATCGGCATCGCCGCCAACAGCCCGGCCTTGGCGCTGCTGGCTTATGTCGGTGGCTTGTCAGCGGCCAGCGGACTGATCATCGTCACAACCCTGGCACTTTCCGGCATGGCGCTCAATCATCTGGTGCTGCCGCTGTATCAGCCGCCGGCCGAAGGCAATATCTACCGCTGGCTGAAATGGACACGCCGCGCGCTGATCGTCGCAATCATCATGGCCGGCTACGGGTTCTACCTGTTGCTGGGCGCAGGCCAAGACCTGGCCAACCTCGGCATCGTCGCGTTTGTCGCGACCTTGCAGTTCCTGCCGGGCGTGCTGTCGGTGCTGTATTGGCCGACCGCCAATCGCCGCGGTTTCATCGCCGGGTTGCTGGCGGGGATCCTGGTGTGGGTCGTGACCATGCTGTTACCGCTGGTCGGCAACCTGCAAGGCTTCTACATCCCATTGCTGAACATGATCTACGTGCTGGATGACACCAGTTGGCACATGGCCGCGATTGCTTCCCTGGCCGCCAACGTCTTGATGTTCACCCTGATCTCGCTGTTCACCAACGCCAGTCCGGAAGAAACCAGCGCCGCCGAGGCCTGCGCGGTGGATAACGTACGCCGCCCACAGCGACGCGAATTGCATGCGGCTTCCCCCCAGGAATTCGCCACGCAACTGGCCAAGCCACTGGGCGCAAAAGCGGCGCAGAAGGAAGTCGAGCAGGCGCTGCGCGATCTCTATCTGCCGTTCGATGAACGGCGCCCGTACGCGCTGCGCCGTCTGCGTGACCGCATTGAAGCCAACCTGTCCGGGCTGATGGGACCGAGCGTGTCCCAGGACATGGTGGAAACCTTCCTGCCTTACAAGGCCGGCGGCGAAAACTACGTGACCGAAGACATCCATTTCATCGAAAGCCGACTGGAGGATTACCACTCACGCCTTACTGGCCTCGCCGCCGAACTCGATGCCTTGCGCCGCTACCACCGCCAGACCCTGCAGGAATTGCCGATGGGCGTGTGCTCCCTGGCCAAGGATCAGGAGATCCTGATGTGGAACAAGGCCATGGAAGAGCTCACCGGTATCGCCGCGCAGCGCGTGGTCGGTTCGCGCCTCAATACCTTGGGCGATCCCTGGAAAGAGTTGCTGCAAGGCTTCATCAACCTGCCCGACGAACACTTGCACAAACAGCACCTGGCGCTCGACGGCCAGACCCGTTGGCTCAACCTGCACAAAGCCGCTATCGACGAGCCTTTGGCACCCGGTAACAGCGGCTTGGTGTTGCTGGTGGAAGACCTGACCGACACCCAGATGCTCGAAGACAAGCTGGTGCACTCCGAGCGCCTGGCGAGCATCGGCCGACTGGCGGCGGGTGTGGCCCATGAAATCGGCAATCCGATCACCGGTATCGCTTGCCTGGCGCAGAACCTGCGGGAAGAGCGCGAAGAAGATGGCGAAATCACCGAGATCAGCGGGCAGATCCTCGAACAGACCAAGCGTGTTTCACGCATCGTGCAGTCGTTGATGAGCTTCGCCCACGCCGGCGCGCACCAGAACCAGGACGAAGCCGTCTGCCTGGCCGAAGTGGCGCAGGATGCCATTGGGCTGCTGGCCTTGAACCGGCGCAATTTCGAAGTACAGTTTTTCAACTTGTGCGACCCCGACCATTGGGTCGATGGCGACTCACAGCGCCTGGCACAAGTGCTGATCAACCTGTTGTCCAACGCCCGTGACGCCACCCCGGCCGGCGGCGCGGTACGCGTCAAGACCGAGGCTTTCGAACATACGGTCGATCTGATCGTCGAAGATGAAGGTAGCGGTATTCCACAGAACATCATGGACCGATTGTTCGAACCCTTCTTCACCACCAAGGACCCAGGTGAAGGTACCGGTCTGGGCCTTGCACTGGTCTATTCCATCGTTGAAGAGCATTATGGACAAATCACCATCGACAGCCCGGCTGACACCGAAAGCCAACGCGGCACCCGTATTCGGGTGACCTTGCCGCGTCATGTCGAAGCGACGTCCGCTGTGAACTGAGACCGTCGAGAGAATTGAATCAATGCCGCACATTTTGATCGTCGAAGACGAAACCATTATCCGCTCTGCCTTGCGTCGCCTGCTTGAACGTAATCAGTACCAAGTCAGCGAAGCCGGCTCGGTGCAGGAAGCCCAGGAGCGTTTCAGCATTCCCACGTTCGACCTGATTGTCAGTGACCTGCGCCTGCCTGGCGCGCCTGGCACCGAGTTGATCAAGCTTGGCCAGGGCACACCGGTGCTGATCATGACCAGCTACGCCAGCCTGCGCTCGGCAGTGGACTCCATGAAGATGGGCGCGGTGGACTACATCGCCAAGCCTTTCGACCATGACGAGATGCTTCAGGCCGTGGCCCGCATCCTGCGGGACCGCCAGTCGGCCAGCAGTGCGCCCGCCGAGCAACGTCCGGCGGGAAAAGCCGCCGACAAACCAGGCGTCGACAACAGCAACGGCGAGATCGGCATCATCGGCTCCTGCCCACCGATGCAGGACCTGTACGGCAAGATCCGCAAAGTCGCGCCGACTGACTCAAATGTCTTGATCCAGGGCGAGTCGGGCACCGGTAAAGAGCTGGTGGCCCGCGCGCTGCACAATCTGTCCAAACGCGCCAAGGCGCCGATGATCTCGGTGAACTGCGCGGCGATCCCCGAATCCCTGATCGAGTCCGAACTGTTCGGCCACGAGAAAGGCGCGTTTACCGGTGCAAGCGCCGGGCGTGCGGGCCTGGTGGAAGCGGCGGACGGCGGCACGCTGTTCCTCGATGAGATCGGCGAACTGCCGCTGGAAGCACAAGCGCGGTTGCTGCGCGTGCTTCAGGAAGGTGAAATCCGCCGGGTAGGCTCGGTTCAATCGCAAAAGGTCGATGTGCGCCTGATCGCGGCGACCCACCGCGACCTCAAGAGCCTGGCCAAGATCGGCCAGTTCCGTGAAGACCTGTATTACCGCCTGCACGTGATCGCCCTCAAGCTGCCGGCCCTGCGTGAACGTGGCGCCGACGTCAACGAGATCGCCCACGCCTTCCTGCTGCGCCAGAGCGCACGCATCAACCGTACCGACCTGAAGTTTGCGCCGGACGCTGAGCAGGCGATTCGGCATTATTCGTGGCCTGGTAACGTGCGCGAGCTGGAAAACGCGGTTGAACGTGCGGTGATCCTGTCCGAAAGCCCGGAAATTTCCGCCGAGCTGCTGGGCATCGATATCGAGCTGAGTGACCTGGAGGACGATGATTTCATCGGCCTGGCGCCCTCACAGGGCGGTAGCAATACCAGCCATGAGCCGACTGAGGATCTGTCACTGGAGGATTACTTCCAGCATTTTGTCCTTGAGCATCAGGACCATATGACCGAGACCGAGCTGGCGCGCAAACTGGGCGTGAGCCGTAAATGCCTGTGGGAACGCCGCCAGCGCCTGGGCATTCCTCGACGCAAGACCGGAGTCGCCAGCGAGAGTTGAGGGGGCGCCCCCACAGGTAACACCCACAGAGGTGAAAAAACTGTTACCGCGGATATTTCGCGTAACAAAAGCCGGGGCTTACGGTAACGAAGCCCCGGCTTTTTTTGGTCCGTCAAAAACCCGAAACCACCTCAAACCCCCGGTTTTACTGGGCGGCGCAAAAGTTGGCACGCACCCTGCTATATGCTTAGTACAAAAACAATAACAAGCTTTGTACAAGACAATAAAAATAAGACGAATCGACTCACGCATAACAAAAACAACACGGCGGAGGCGCAGCTAACTGATTCTTTTGGAGAGGCGTTGCATTTGGGGCTTGCCCCGCAACCAGGCCGAGAACAACAAAAACTGCCCTAAGGCAGAGCCTGAACTGGTTGGATCGTAGATCAGCAACACAGCGACCAAAGCAATCCGTTTGCTCTTGACTCCCGATTGGGAGTGTCATGAAGGTGAAACTTCATGGCGAGGGCGATCAACAAAAACAAGAAGCCCGAAACCAATAATAAAAATAGAGCACGCAACTACTTCTGGGGGAGCTTCGGCTCCCCTTGTAGTTTCTGCAATTTGACCTTTCAACGCTTACGGCGCAATGCCTGCAGCTTGTTCCTACACCATCCCCTGACTAAATGCTAGAATCCCCGCCCATCATGCGGTCATTCTTCGTTATGGCCGAACATTCCTTCAAACAGTGCATCCCATGCTGAAGAAGTTGTTCCAGTCATTCCGTTCTCCCTTGCGTCGTACGCAACACAAACGCAGCACGCCTGAAGTGCTCAACAGCAGCCAACATTCGCTGCAACGCGCTCAATTCAGCCGTTACGCCGTGAACATCGTCGAACGTTTGCAGAACGCCGGCTACCAGGCTTATCTGGTGGGCGGGTGCGTTCGCGACATGCTGCTCAATATCACACCCAAGGACTTCGACGTCGCCACCAGCGCCACGCCTGAGCAAGTGCGTGCCGAATTCCGCAATGCGCGGATCATCGGCCGACGCTTCAAGCTGGTGCATATTCACTTCGGTCGCGAAATCATCGAAGTCGCGACGTTCCGTGCCGGCCATCCGCAAAACGATGAAGAGGAAGACACCAATCAGTCCTCCCGCAACGAAAGCGGGCGCATCCTGCGCGACAACGTTTACGGCACCCTGGAAGAAGACGCGCAACGCCGCGACTTCACCATCAACGCCCTGTATTACGACCCGGTCAGCGAGCGCATCCTCGATTACGCCAATGGCGTACACGACATTCGCAACAACCTGATCCGCCTGATCGGTGACCCCGTCCAGCGCTACCAGGAAGACCCGGTACGCATGCTGCGGGCCGTGCGTTTTGCTGCCAAGCTGAACTTCGGCATCGAGCGCCATACCGCCGCGCCGATTCGCGAACTGGCCCCGATGCTGCGAGAGATCCCCTCGGCGCGCCTGTTCGAAGAAGTGCTCAAACTATTCCTCTCGGGTTATGCCGCCGACACCTTTGAAATGCTGGTGGATCTGCAGTTGTTCGACCCGCTGTTCCCGGCCAGCGCCGAGGCTTTGGAATACAACCCGACGTACACCCATACCCTGATCAGCGAAGCGCTGATCAACACCGACCTGCGCATCAAGCAGAACAAGCCGGTCACCCCGGCGTTCCTGTTTGCAGCGCTGTTGTGGCCAGCCTTGCCCAAACGCGTACTGCGCTTGCAGGAACGTGGCATGCCGCCGATCCCGGCCATGCAGGAAGCCGCCCATGAGTTGATCGCCGAGCAGTGCCAGCGCATCGCCATCCCGAAACGCTTCACCATGCCGATCCGCGAGATCTGGGACATGCAGGAGCGTCTGCCTCGCCGCAGCGGCAAGCGCGCTGACCTGTTGCTGGACAACCCACGCTTCCGCGCCGGCTACGACTTCCTGCTGCTGCGCGAAAGTGCCGGCGAGCAGACCGACGGCCTGGGCGAATGGTGGACCGATTACCAGGACGCCAATGACAGCGGGCGCCGCGACATGATTCGTGAGCTCGGCAGCAAAGGCGATGGCGAAGGCGCTGGCCCTAAGAAGCGTCGTCGCAGCGGCACCAAACGCAAGCGCAGTTCGGCTGACGCCTCGGGCGCTGCGGGCGAATAAACGTGGAACGCATCTACATCGGCATGGGCAGCAACCTGGCTGCCCCGGCTCAGCAATTGCGCAGCGCTGTCGAAGCACTGGCCCGATTGCCAGGCACCACCGTCGCCGGCGTCTCCGCCTTTTATCAAAGTGACTCCCTGCTCCCAGGCCAACCGCGCTATACCAATGCGGTTGCTGCCTTGGACAGCAACCTTGCGCCCCTGGCGCTGCTGGATGCGTTGCAAGCCATCGAGAACGACCAAGGCCGCGAACGCCTTGAGCGCTGGGGCCCACGCACGCTCGACCTGGACATCCTGTTGTTTGGCGATCGCCTGATCGACGAGCCGCGCCTCAAGGTGCCGCACTATCAAATGCACCTGCGGGCGTTTGTGCTGTATCCGCTGGCTGAACTGGCGCCCGTCGCGCTGCAACTGCCCAACGGTCAGACGCTCAGCGAACTGCTGGCCGCCTGCCCGTTTGTCGGCCTGGAACGCCTGCCCCAAGACTGACTCGCTCAATGTGGGAGCTGGCTTGCCTGCTCCCACATTTCGATCACCTGCGCACTCAAAATCGCTTTCCCACTTGCTGAATCGCGTCAGTAACAGCGGTAACACCGCCATCGTAACAATGCGGTAACACATCCAATTGACTTCCCGTGCCCTCCTCACGACTATAGGCGTCCCGCTGCCGCCAACCCGGCGCTAAAGGGCGCAATCCAGGCCTTATAAGCACTGCTCTCAAGACGGTGCGCCTGTATAAACGAAGACTCACGCGCGTTACTCGCTGTTTCCAAGCGCCTGAACGAGGACCCTTTTCATGCCAGACATTACCCTGACCACCTTGCAGAGCCTCAAGCTCAAAGGTGAAAAAATCACCATGCTGACCTGCTATGACGCCACCTTCGCCCACGCCAGTTGCCAGGCGGGTGTTGAAGTGCTGCTGGTGGGCGACTCCCTGGGCATGGTTCTTCAAGGGAATGACAGCACCCTGCCCGTCACCACCGATGAACTTGCGTACCACACCGCCAGCGTCAAGCGCGGCAACGATGGTGCCTTCATCATCGCCGACCTGCCGTTCATGGGTTACGCGACGCTCGAACAGACGTTTCAGAATGCCGGCAAGCTGATGCAAGCCGGTGCGCACATGATCAAAGTTGAAGGCGCAGTGTGGCTGGCCGAGTCGATCCGCCTGCTGGCGGAACGCGGCGTGCCGGTGTGTGCGCACATGGGCCTGATGCCACAGTCGGTGAACATCCTCGGCGGCTACAAGGTACAAGGCCGCAATGAGGCCCAGGCGCGGCAGATGCGCGCGGATGCCATCGCCCTGGAACAGGCGGGCGCGGCAATGATCCTGCTCGAATGCGTGCCGAGCGAGCTGGCGGCAGAAATTACTCAGGCGGTGAAGGTACCGGTGATCGGCATTGGCGCAGGCTCGGCCACCGATGGCCAGGTGCTGGTATTGCACGACATGCTCGGCCTGTCGATCAGCGGCCGTGTGCCGAAGTTCGTGAAGAACTTCATGGCCGGCCAGGACAGCATTCACGCCGCACTGAGTGCCTACGTCGCCGAAGTCAAAGCGGTGACCTTCCCTGGCGCCGAACACGGATTTTCTGCATGAACACCGTAAAAACCGTACGTGAACTGCGGGCCGCTGTGACCCACGCCCGCAATGCCGGCAAGCGCATTGGCTTTGTGCCGACCATGGGCAACCTGCACAGCGGCCATGCCACTTTGGTGACCAAGGCCGCCCAGCAGGCGGATTTCGTAGTCGCCAGCATCTTCGTCAACCCGTTGCAGTTTGGCGCCGGCGAAGACCTGGACAAGTATCCGCGCACGCTGGCAGCCGACCAGGAAAAGCTGCTGCAAGCCGGCTGCAACCTGTTATTCGCGCCCACCGTCGAGGAAATGTACCCCGGCGGCATGACCGGCCAGACCCGTGTCAGCGTGCCGCAACTGTCTGAAGGCCTGTGCGGCGCCAGCCGTCCGGGGCACTTCGAAGGCGTGGCGACGGTGGTCAGCAAGCTGTTCAATATGGTCCAGCCGGACATGGCGGTATTTGGCCAGAAGGATTACCAGCAACTGGCGGTGATCCGCGCCATGGTCCATGACCTGAACATGCCGATCCAAATCATTGGCGAGCCCACCGTACGCGCCGACGACGGTCTCGCGCTATCGTCGCGCAACGGCTACCTCTCCGACGAACAACGGGCCATTGCGCCGGTGCTGTACCGCTGCCTCAGCCAGATCGGTGCAGCGATCAAAGCCGGTGACCACGACTTTGCCAAGCTGCGTGCCGAACAGGTCCAGCAGATCGAAGCCGCCGGGCTGCGCCTGGACTACCTCGAAGTGCGCCAGGGCGTGCATTTGCGCCCGGCCACGGCCGAGGACCGGGATATCGTGATACTGGTAGCCGCTTATCTGGGCGCCACCCGACTCATCGACAATCTGCACCTGACCCTCGACTGACCCGCTCCAAATTGCCCTCCTCGTTGCGTAAATAAAAAGTGCCGGTATAAAAAAGTACCGGCCTGAGCGCAGACAAAGCCAAGACATATCGACACGCTAGGTTTAATGTAATCGCCCGGCGCTATGGTTAGCGCTGTCCGGAACCCATTGCTTGATGAAAGACTGGACGTTCCGGGCTTAGAAGTGTCCTAAAGGCAGTCCCCGTAATAAAAGGAAACCCGCAGCGATGGCGTACTACCGCACCCCTCATGACGTTACCGCTCTGCCCGCCTGGCAAGCGCTCAATCAACATCGCCAAGCCATGCAGGATTTCAGCATGCGCGAAGCGTTCAATGCCGATCCACAGCGTTTTTCCCAGTTCACCCTGAGCAGCTGCGGACTTTTCCTCGATTACTCGAAAAACCTGATCACCAGCGAAACCCGCGACCTGCTCGTGGGCCTCGCCGAAGAAGTCGGCCTCAAAGACGCGATCAACTCGCTGTATGCCGGTGAGCCGGTCAACTCCTCCGAAGGCCGCCCGGCCCTGCACACCGCCCTGCGCCGCCCGGTGGGCGACAAGCTGTCGGTGAACGGCGTGAACATCATGCCGGACGTGCACAAGGTGCTGAACCAGATCACTGACCTGGTCGGCCGCATCCACGACGGCCTGTGGCGTGGCTACACCGAGAAGCCGATAACCGACGTGGTGAACATCGGTATCGGTGGCTCGTTCCTCGGTCCGGAGCTGGTCTCCGAAGCGCTGTTGTCCTACGCCCACAAAGGCGTGCGCTGCCATTACCTGGCGAACATTGACGGCAGCGAGTTCCATGAGCTGACCATGAAGCTGCGCGCCGAGACCACGCTGTTCATCGTTTCGTCGAAATCCTTCAACACCCTGGAAACCCTGAAAAACGCCCAGGCCGCTCGCGCCTGGTACCTGGCCCAGGGTGGCTCGGAAGCCGAGCTGTACCGCCACTTCATCGCCGTATCGAGCAATAACGCGGCGGCGGTGGCCTTTGGTATCCGTGAAGAAAACATCTTCCCGATGTGGGACTGGGTTGGCGGACGGTACTCGCTGTGGTCGGCCATCGGCTTGCCAATCGCCCTGGCGATCGGCATGTCCAACTTCAAGGAACTGCTGTCCGGTGCCTACACCATGGACCAGCATTTCCAGAACGCGCCCTTCGAAGCCAACATGCCGGTGCTGCTGGGCCTGCTGGGTGTGTGGTACGGCAACTTCTGGGGTGCGCAGAGCCATGCGATCCTGCCGTACGACCACTACCTGCGTAACATTACCAAACACTTGCAACAGCTGGACATGGAATCCAACGGTAAGAGCGTGCGCCAGGATGGCACCCCAGTGGGGACCGATACCGGTCCAGTGATCTGGGGTGGCGTGGGTTGCAACGGTCAGCACGCCTATCACCAGTTGCTGCACCAGGGGACCCAACTGATCCCGGCCGACTTCATCGTGCCGATCGTCAGCTTCAACCCGGTGTCCGACCACCATCAGTGGCTCTACGCCAACTGCCTGTCCCAGAGCCAGGCATTGATGCTCGGCAAGACCCGCGCCGAAGCCGAAGCCGAGCTGCGTGACAAGGGCATCCCGGAAGAAGACGTGCAGAAGCTGGCACCGCACAAGGTGATTCCGGGCAACCGCCCGAGCAACACCATTGTGGTTGAGCGCATCAGCCCGCGTCGCTTGGGTGCGCTGGTCGCGATGTATGAGCACAAAGTGTTCGTGCAGAGCGTGATCTGGGGTATCAACGCGTTCGACCAATGGGGTGTGGAACTGGGTAAAGAGCTGGGCAAGGGCGTCTACAACCGCCTGACCGGCGCCGAAGAAACCTCGGCCGAGGATGCTTCGACCCAGGGCCTGATCAACTACTTCCGCGGTCGTCACCGCGGCTGATCCAGGTATCGCAAGGCCAACATCCGTTTGGACGTTGGCCTTGAACCCTCACCGTGCAGGGTGCATCTTTATGACTTGTCGCGAAAACAAGAATAAGGATTGCTCATGTTCGATATCAGCACGTTCCCCACCGCCGATGCCGTCCGTCGGGCTGCGCAACTCAGTCAAGAGGACTATAAGCGCCTCTATCGCCAATCCATCGAACAGCCGGATACCTTCTGGGCCGAACAGGCCAAAGGCTTTCTCGACTGGATAACCCCGTGGCACACCGTTCAACGCTCAGACATCAACACCGGCGCCGCCCATTGGTTTGCCGGCGGCCAACTGAACGTCAGCTACAACTGCATCGACCGCCACCTGGCGCAACGCGCCGAGCAGCCCGCCTTCATCTGGGAGGGCGATGATCCTGCAAAGTCTTGCAAAATCACCTACCGCCAACTGCACCAGAACGTCAGCCGCCTGGCCAATGTGCTGAAAAGCCGTGGCGTAAAGAAAGGCGACCGGGTGTGCATCTACATGCCGATGATCCCCGAAGCCGCCTACGCCATGCTCGCCTGTACGCGGATTGGCGCGGTGCATTCCGTGGTATTTGGTGGCTTCTCGCCGGACGCCCTGCGCGACCGTATTCAAGACGCCGACTGCCGCACCGTGATCACCGCTGATGAAGGCGTGCGCGGCGGCAAGCCGGTGGCACTTAAGCAGAACGTCGACAAAGCCCTGGCCAGTTGCCCGAACGTGAGCACGGTGCTGGTGGTGGAGCGTACCGGAGCGACCATCAACTGGAGCGAAGGCCGCGACCTCAAGTATCAACAGGCCCTGGATGCGGCAAGCGACAACTGCCCGCCCGAGCCCATGGATGCCGAAGACCCGTTGTTCATCCTCTACACCTCCGGCAGCACCGGCAAACCCAAAGGCGTGCTGCACACCACCGGCGGCTACCTGCTGCAAGCCGCGATGACCTTCAAATACGTGCTCGACTACCGCGATGGCGAAGTGTTCTGGTGCACTGCCGACGTGGGCTGGGTCACCGGCCACAGTTACATCGTGTACGGCCCGCTGGCCAATGGCGCAACCTCACTGATGTTCGAAGGCGTACCGAGCTACCCGGACAGCTCACGCTTCTGGCAGGTGATCGACAAGCACAAGGTCAATATTTTCTACACCGCGCCCACCGCCTTGCGGGCGTTGATGCGTGAAGGCCACGCGCCGTTGGAAAGCACGTCCCGCGCCAGCCTGCGCCTATTGGGCAGCGTCGGCGAACCGATCAACCCGGAAGCCTGGGACTGGTACTTCAACGCCGTCGGCGAACAGCGCTGCCCGATTGTGGATACCTGGTGGCAGACCGAGACCGGCGGCATCATGCTCAGCCCCTTGGTCAGCGCGCAGCGTATCAAGCCCGGCTGCGCGACTCAGCCAATGTTTGGCGTACAGCCCGTATTGCTGGACGAACAGGGTAAAGAATTCAGCGGCGCCGGCAGTGGCGTGCTGGCGATCAAAGCGAGCTGGCCAGGGCAGATCCGCAGTGTGTATGGTGACCCTCAGCGCATGATCGACACCTATTTCAAGCCCTACCCCGGCTACTACTTCACCGGTGACGGCGCACGGCGTGATGAAGACGGCGACTACTGGATCACCGGGCGCATCGACGATGTGATCAACGTGTCCGGCCACCGTATCGGCACCGCCGAAGTGGAAAGCGCCCTGGTGCTGCATGACCTGGTGGCAGAGGCCGCTGTGGTGGGCTACCCCCATGACGTCAAAGGCCAGGGCATCTATGCCTTTGTGACCCCCATGAATGGGGTGGAACCCGACGATGCGTTGAAAAGGCACCTGCTGGAGTTGGTCAGTAAGGAAATCGGCAGCTTTGCCAAGCCGGAACTGATCCAATGGGCCCCGGCCTTGCCGAAAACCCGCTCCGGCAAGATCATGCGCAGGATTTTGCGCAAGATCGCCTGCAACGAACTCGACAGCCTGGGTGATACCTCGACCCTCGCCGATCCTAGTGTCGTAGAGGGCTTGATCGACAAACGCTTGAACCGATAGGAAAACCTGAGTCGCCATGGAATTTATCCGCAGCCGCATCGAAACCCAGTTGATGAGCCTGACCGGCCTGTCGCTGGGCCAACTGGACCTGGAAAACCCCAAGGGCGACCCCGGCCTGTTCGGGCCCGATTCGGTGAGTTGGCAGGTCCATGGCGACTTCAGCAGCATGCTCATCGGCGGCATCAGCGCCTTGATGCTGCAAGCCTTGCATCCATTGGCCCTGGCGGGCGTGTGGGACCACTCGAACTTTCGTCAGGACATGCTCGGGCGCTTGCGGCGTACCTCGCAATTCATCTCGGGTACGACTTTTGGTTCGCGCAAAGACGCTGAATGGCTGATCGAAAAAGTCCGCACCATTCACCTGCAGGTCGTCGGCCATGCTCCGGATGGTCGGCCTTATGCGGCCAGCGACCCGGAATTGTTAACCTGGGTGCATGTGGCGGAGGTCAGTAATTTTCTCGCTGCTCACCTGCGCTATCGCAACCCGCGTCTTTCAGGTCGGGACCAGGACCGTTACTACAGTGAAATTGCCCTGGTTGCCGAACAGTTGGGCGCGCGGCATGTTCCGCGCTCTCGGCAGGAAGTTTCGGATTATCTGGCACGTATCCGCCCGCAATTACTGTGCGACGAGCGCAGCCGAGAAGTGCTGCGGTTGCTTTTGAATGCACCCTCCCCCAGCCTGCTGGCCAAACCCTTTGGCAGCCTGATGATGCAGGCCGGGATCGATCTGCTGCCGGATTGGGCCAGCACCATGCTCGACCAGCACCAGCACCCACTGCAACGCCAGATGATCCGTGCCGGGGTCAGGCGCAGTGCGCCGATGCTGCGCTGGGCGATGCGCAACGGTTCAGTGCAACGGGCCCATCGGCGGATGGGGTTGATGTAGGCGACGGCGCATAGCTGTTAAACTTCGCGCCCTCATTTCCCCAGCAAGGCGCGCTCCATGTCTCCTCTGCATCAGGCGCTGCGCGCCGCCCTCGATCATCGCCAAGACCTGATCAATGAGCTGCACGCCCAAGGCAGCGACTGCTACCGCCTGTTCCATGGCAGCCAGGAAGGCGCCGGCGGCCTGACCGTCGACCGCTACGGTCCGCAATTACTGGTCCAGAGCTTCCACCACCCCCTGGAAACCGCAGAACTGCTGGACCTGCATCAACAGGTCAACCAGTGCTTGGGCCTGGAGTTGTTGCTGGTCTACAACGACCGTTCCCGTGGCAACTCGCGCATTGACCGCGACGACACGGTTTATCGTGCCGAGCCCGCTGCACTGGAAGACCTGGTAGGCCACGAGTGGGGCCTCAATTACCGCGTGCGCGGGCGCCATGCCGGGCAAGACCCACTGCTGTTCCTTGATTTGCGTAACACCCGTGGCTGGGTCAAGGCCCACAGTGCCGGCAAAAGTGTGCTGAACCTGTTCGCCTATACCTGCGGCGTAGGCCTGAGCGCGGCCGCCGGGGGTGCGCGTGAGGTGTGCAACCTGGACTTTGCCGAGGGCAACCTGGCGGTCGGTCGTGAAAACGGCTTGCTGAACGCGCAGTTGCCGACCATGGAATTCGTACAGTCCGACTACTTCCCGGCAATTCGCCAACTGGCCGGCCTGCCGATCACCCAGCGCCGCGGGCAAAAGCTGCCCAGTTATCCGCGCCTGGAGCAACGTCAATACGATCTGGTGCTGCTCGATCCGCCAGCCTGGGCCAAGAGCGCGTTCGGCACCGTCGACCTGCTGCGCGACTACCAGAGCCTGCTCAAGCCCGCGCTGCTGGCAACAGCTGATAACGGTGTGCTGATCTGCTGCAACAACTTGGCAAAAGTCAGCATGGAAGACTGGCGTGAACACGTGTTGCGTTGCGCAGAAAAGGCCGGACGTCCCGTGCGTGACTGGAAAGTCATGACGCCAGGTGCGGACTTTCCCTCGCAGGATCAACAGCCACCGCTGAAAACCTTGATACTGCAGCTGTAAGACGTTTCCCAAAGGACCCGTTCTTCGGAACCGAAAACCCGTGCCATACTCCAAGGCACTCCTGATTGACATAGATGGCGCCGCCCCATGCCCAAAGGATTGATTCGCGCCGCTGGCGCCTTGTTGACCGCACTCGCCCTGTACAGCTTGCTGGGCTTCCTGATTCTCCCTGGTGTCGCGCTGCGCATTGCCAACCAGCAACTGGCCAATTACGCCACGGTGCCGGCGCGGATCGAGCGGATCGAGCTCAATCCGTTCAGCCTGGAAGTGACAGCATGGGGGTTGAAAATCGGTGACCCAGGCAAGGAACAGCTGGGATTCGAACGCCTCTACGCCAACCTGCAGATCGACAGCCTCTGGACCCGCGCCCTGCACCTGGCAGATATACAACTGGACAAACCCAAGACCGAGCTGCTCTTCGACAAGTCCGGCCAATTGAACCTCGCGCAGTTGTTCAAATTGCCGCCCAGCGAGCCGACCCCGACCGATCCGAATGCCAAGCCGTTTCCGCTGCGCATAGACAGCATCAAGCTGGCCGGCGGCTATGTGCATTTTGAAGACTTGCGCCCCAGCGAGCCCATCGAATTCCTCTACGACAAGCTCGACTTCGAGCTGAAGAACCTCAGTACCCTGCCTGAAGACAACGCCGATATGACGTTGGTGGCAGCCGGGCCTGAAGGCGGGCAGATCGACTGGAAAGGTAATTTCAGCCTGGTGCCGATGACTTCCGAGGGCACATTGAAAGTCACCGATGGCAAGATGAAAGCCTGGTGGCCCTACGTACGCGACGCACTGCCCTTGGTACTGGAAGACGGCGTGCTCAACTTCAGCACCGCGTACAAGTTCAGCCTGGCCAAAGAGACCGAACTGAACCTCACCAACACCGCCGCCAGCATCGCGCCGTTTGCCATCAAGGCGCCTGACGGCCGCCCCTTGGTGCGCCTGGAGCGCCTGGACATCAGCGAAACGACGGTAGACCTCGCCAAACAGCAGGTTATCGTTGGCAAGATCCGCAGCAACAAACTGGAAACCTGGGCCGCGCTCGAAGCGGATGGGCAATTGGACTGGCAGAAACTGTTCGCCAGCCAACCCAGCAAACCGGACTCGGCGTCCGAGCCCAAAAATGCACCCGCCACCGCCGGCTCGCCAAAAGCTGAACCCGTCGCGCCAGGCAAGCCTTGGCAAGTGCTGCTCAAGGACGTGCAACTGCGCAACTATCAGGTGCACCTGGCTGACCGTCAGGCCAAGCCGGCGGTCGCGTTGGAAGTCGGCCCGCTGAACGTCGATGTGCAGAACTTCGATAGCCTCAACCAGAGCCCATTCACGTTGAAAGTCGACACGGGCCTGGGCAAGCAGGGCAAGGTTCAGGCGACCGGCGAGGTCAACCTCAACCCGGTCAGCGCCAAGTTGAAAGTGAATACCCAGGACATCGACCTGCGGGTCGCCCAGTCCTATATCAGCCCGTTCATCCGCCTGGAACTGCGTAGCGGCATGCTCGGCAGCAATCTCGATGTGAACCTGAAAAGCACTGATCCCTTGAAGCTCCAGGTTACGGGCCGGGCACAGGTTGACCAGTTGCACACCCTGGATACCCTCAAGACCCGCGACTTCCTCAAATGGCAGCGCCTGGTGCTCGAAGGCGTGAACTATCAGCACGGCGACAGCCTGTCGATCGACAAGGTCAACCTGCTGCAGCCCTATGCACGTTTCATGATCAACGATGACCGCACCACCAACGTTGATGACCTGTTGATTCCACAACCCGCCGACAAAACGCCCAAGGCCGCCAGCAAGGAAAAGCCGTTGGGCATTCGTATCGGTCAGATTGCGATCAACGACGGTTCGGCCAACTTTGCCGACTTCAGCCTTACGCCTAACTTCGCGACGGCGATTCAACAGCTCAACGGGCAGATCGGCACCATCGACAGTCGCCAGGCCAAACCGGCCAGCGTCGATATCAAAGGCAAGGTTGACCGTTATGCGCCGGTGACCATCAAGGGCAGTGTGAACCCATTCGACCCGATGGCGTCGCTGGATATCGCAACAAGCTTCAAACGCGTAGAGCTGACCACCTTGACGCCCTACTCCGGCAAGTTCGCCGGTTTCCGTATCCGCAAGGGTCGACTGAACCTCGACCTGCACTACGTGATCACCAAGGGCCAACTGAAGGCCGAGAACAAAGTGGTGGTCGAACAATTGCAACTGGGTGAAAAAGTCGACAGCGCCGATGCCGTGGACTTGCCGATTCGCCTGGCAATCGCGTTGCTCAAGGACACTGACGGCAAAATCTCGATCGAACTGCCGGTGACGGGTGACCTGAATAACCCGCAGTTCAGCGTGATGCCAATTGTCTGGCAGACCCTGCGCAACCTGGTGGTGCGTGCAGCGACGGCGCCGTTCAAGTTTATTGGTGGTCTGGTGACGGGCGGCGGCTCGGAAGACCTTGGCAACGTATCGTTCGCCGCTGGCTCCAGCGAACTGAACAAGGATGCTGAAGGCGCCCTGAACACGTTGGCCAAAGCTCTGAAAGAACGCCCTACCCTGCGCCTGGAGATCGAAGGCACAGCGGCGGCCAGCAGCGATGGCCCAATCCTGGCGGCCCAACGACTGGAGCGTGAATACCAGTACAACTACTACAAGATTCTTCAGCGGCGTGGAGACAAGGTGCCGGCCCAGGCATCGTTGCTTGTCGTCCCCGAGAAGGAAAAAGCGCCATTGCTGGAAGGCATCTACCGCACTCGCCTGAAACAACAACCACCGGCCGAATGGAAAGACCTGAGCAGCGATGACCGTAGCACGAAGCTTCGTGACGGCGTGATCAAGTTCTGGAGTAGCAGTGACGTGCTGCTGCGCCAACTCGGCCAGGACCGTGCCAGCACCATCAAGGACTACCTGGTGGATAAAGGACAGTTGGAGGATGACCGGGTGTACTTCATCGATGCCAACCTGGGGCAGGCAGAGAAGGATGGGCGGGTGGTGACACCGATGCATCTGGATGCCGAGTAAACCGGCCCCCATACACATCTGAAAGTGAGAGCGGGCTTGCTCGCGAATACGGAGTGTCAGTCACAATATTGTCGACTGAAACGCTGTATTCGCGAGCAAGCCCGCTCCCACATTTGATCTTCATAAACCTACAAAATGTATCCGACCCACAATAGAACAGGCCCCAACACAAGTGCCGGGGCCTGTAATGACCACATCCGTGTGGTCGGTCGCATGAACTCCAGAGGTGCATCAGGTGGATATCTAACTCACCCTAAGCCGCCGCCGTCCAGTCCAGACGAAACGGGTGCGTTACTCTGCTTTCAGGCCATCGGCCGATACAGCTTTAACGCCTTTGATTTTCTTGGTGATGTTCACCGCGGTAGTTTTCTGAGCTTCAGTGACCGGAGCGGTCGAAGACAGGGACACTACGCCTTTGTTGGTTTCGACTTTGATGTCGGTACCAGGAATGCCTTTCTCAGTAACCAGGTCAGCTTTTACTTTGGTGGTGATCCAAGTGTCCGAAGTGGACTCTTTGGCACCCGCAGCTGCGCTTTTGGTTTTGTCGACGTTGTCAGCCTTGGTCGCGCCGCCAGCCAGCAGGCCATCAGCCGATACGGCAGTTACACCTTTGATTTTCTTGGTGATAGCTACGGCAGTCTCTTTTTGCGCGTCCGAGATAGCTACATCCGAAGAGAGGGAAACCACGCCTTTGTTGGTTTCAACCTTAATGTCAGAACCTGGAATGCCTTTTTCGGTCAACAGGTCGGCTTTAACTTTGGTGGTGATCCAAGTGTCAGAAGTAGCTTCCTTGGCCTTGGTAGCTTCACCAGCTGCAAGGGTCATTGGCGCTTGGGAAGTCTGAGCAAAGGCAACGTTAGCACCCATGGCCAGGGTCAGAGCGGTAGCAGTAGCGAGAGCGAACTTCTTCATACGAGTAACTCCTGTTTTATTAAAAATCTGCAGTGCGTAAACCTTGATGCTGCAGCGTTAACAGGGATATTGCAGGCAGTGTGCCAAGTCGTGAACGGCGATTAAATCCTTATAAAACAATGAGTTAAGAAAACAGCTAATTTTCGGAATCGTGCATCTTGCATGAAAGCCCCCGCCTCTGCATGCAAGTTGCGGCTTTTGGATTTTGCTAAGCGGCTGATTTCCCGACATTTTCCCCCAGGCATAAAAAAAGGACTCCGAAGAGTCCTCTTTTTCAGCTGAACGCTTGGGGCGATTAAACGCCCGAAGCCTTGGCTGCTGCTACGTCCTTGATGGACAGCTTGATACGGCCGCGGTTATCCACGTCCAGCACCAGCACTTCCACTTCCTGGCCTTCTTTCAGGATGTCGGTCACTTTCTCAACGCGAGCGTCGCTCAGCATGGAGATGTGAACCAGACCGTCCTTGCCCGGCAGGATGTTGACGAATGCACCGAAGTCGACGATGCGTTCAACCTTACCCACGTAGATCTTGCCGATCTCGGCTTCTGCGGTGATGCCCAGTACGCGCTGACGTGCTGCTTCAGCCGCTTCCTTGGTTTCGCCGAAGATCTTGATCGAGCCATCGTCTTCGATGTCGATCGAAGCCTTGGTCTCTTCGCAGATCGCACGGATAGTCGCGCCGCCTTTACCGATGACATCACGGATTTTGTCGGTGTCGATTTTCATCGCGATCATGGTCGGAGCATTTTCCGACAGCTCGGTACGCGACTGACCAATGATCTGGTTCATCTGGCCGAGGATGTTCAGGCGCGCTTCCAGGGCTTGGCCCAGGGCGATTTCCATGATCTCTTCGGTGATGCCCTTGATCTTGATGTCCATCTGCAGCGCGGTCACACCTTTGGCGGTACCGGCTACTTTGAAGTCCATGTCGCCCAGGTGGTCTTCGTCACCCAGGATGTCGGTCAGGATGGCGAACTTCTCGCCTTCTTTAACCAGGCCCATGGCGATACCGGCAACCGGTGCCTTCATCGGCACACCAGCATCCATCAGCGCCAGGGAAGCACCGCAAACGGACGCCATGGAGCTGGAACCGTTGGATTCGGTGATTTCCGATACCACACGGATGGTGTACGGGAACACGTCAGCGGCAGGCAGCATGGCCGCGATCGAACGACGGGCCAGACGGCCGTGACCGATTTCGCGACGACCAGCGCCCCCCATGCGACCACACTCACCTACCGAGAACGGTGGGAAGTTGTAGTGCAGCATGAACGGGTCTTTTTTCTCGCCTTCCAGGGTGTCCAGCAATTGTGCGTCACGGGCGGTGCCCAGGGTCGCGACGACCAGAGCCTGAGTCTCACCACGGGTGAACAGCGCCGAACCGTGAGTCTTTGGCAGAACGCCAACTTCGATGTTCAGCGGACGTACGGTGCGGGTGTCACGACCGTCGATACGTGGCTTGCCGTTAACGATGTTTTCGCGAACGGTACGGTATTCGATTTCACCGAAAGCCGCTTTAACGTCGCTGGCGGAAGGCTGGCCTTCTTCACCGGACAGCTTGGCAACAACCTGATCCTTCAGCTCGCCCAGACGAGCGTAACGGTCGGCCTTGACGGTGATGGTGTAGGCGTCGGAGATGGCAGCGCCGAACTCGGAGCGGATAGCGCCCAGCAGCTCGGTGGCTTCGGCTTGTGGAGCCCAGGTCCAGGTTGGCTTGGCAGCTTCTGCGGCCAGCTCGGTGACGGCCTTGATAACGGCCTGGAACTCGTCGTGCGCGAACAGTACGGCACCCAGCATCTGGTCTTCGGTCAGCTCTTTGGCTTCCGATTCAACCATCAACACGGCTTCCGAGGTACCGGCGACGACCATGTCCAGGCTCGAAGCTTTCTGTTGCTCGTAAGTCGGGTTCAGCAGGTAGCCGGTGCTTTCGTGGAAAGCAACGCGGGCTGCGCCGATCGGACCATCGAAAGGAATGCCGGAGATCGCCAGGGCAGCCGAAGTACCGATCATCGCAGCGATGTCCGGATCGGTCTTTTTGCTGGTGGAAACGACGGTGCAGACAACCTGCACTTCGTTCATGAAGCCTTCTGGGAACAGCGGACGGATCGGACGGTCGATCAGTCGGGAAGTCAGGGTTTCTTTCTCGGAAGGACGGCCTTCGCGCTTGAAGAAACCGCCAGGGATCTTACCGGCAGCGTAAGTCTTTTCCTGGTAGTGAACGGAAAGAGGGAAGAAGCCTTTGCTCGGGTCAGCGGTCTTGGCGCCAACAACGGTCACCAGAACGGTAACGTCGTCGTCAACGGTAACCAGCACTGCGCCGGAGGCTTGACGGGCGATACGGCCTGTCTCGAGGGTAACGGTCGACTGACCGAACTGGAATTTTTTGATAACCGGGTTCACGGTGTCCTACCTTCTTTGTGGCTCTTGGGGGAACTTGTCTTCTTGCGAAATTCTTGGGCAATGTCGGGAATCGGCCCGAACCTGGTCCAGGGTAAAACGTGTATCCAGATAAAACTTGAGGCTGGGAGCCTACCATGGGCCAGCGGGAATCCCACTGACACACGGCAGACAACCAACCTCTAGCGCAATCGCTTATTAGCGACGCAGACCCAGGCGACCGATCAGAGTCTGATAACGACCCAGATCCTTGCCTTTCAGGTAGTCCAGCAGCTTACGGCGCTGGTTTACCATGCGGATCAGACCACGACGGGAGTGGTGATCTTTACCGTTGGCCTTGAAGTGACCTTGCAGCTTGTTGATGTTGTGGGTCAGCAGTGCAACTTGCACTTCTGGCGAACCAGTGTCACCAACAGCTTGCTGATAGTCAGCAACGATTTGTGCTTTTTCTTGAACGTCGAGAGCCATGAGGCAATCCTTTTTTCAGGAAACCGCCCAAAGGGCAGTTTCAACAGGCCAGGGACAAATCCCTGTATCTAAAAATGAGTGTTGACCGTGCCTGTTAACAGCCACACTCGTTCGGTCATTCTGACCGAATCAGTCGACGTGGCGCTATACGCCCGTCTTCGCTCACTTCACCGATACCGATAAAGCGACCGTTATGATCCTGTACACGCACCATGCCGAACTTCGGGGCATCCGGGGCACGTACCGGCTGGCCGTTGAGCCAGTAGAACGCGCTATGCTCCGAGAAGTGCAACAACGGCCAATCGAGCAAACCGCTGTCCGATGGCATCAGGAAGCGATCAACCGCTTCGTTGCCGCCTTCGGCATGTACCGCTTCCAACTCTTCCAGCGTGACCGTCTGGGCCAGGCTGAAAGGACCGGCCTGGGTGCGTCGCAGTTCTGCAACGTACGCGCCGCAACCGAGCTTTTCACCGATATCTTCCACCAGGGTACGAATATAGGTGCCTTTGCTGCAGTCCACGGCCAACCGGGCGGTGTCGCCTTCACAGGCGAGTAATTCCAAGCGCGCAATAGTAACAGAACGCGGTTCGCGCTCCACTACTTCGCCCGCACGTGCCAGCTTGTAGAGAGGCTGGCCATCACGCTTGAGAGCCGAGTACATCGGCGGTATCTGACTGATTTCCCCACGAAAACCGGGTAAAACAGCTTCAATATCAGCACGACCAACGGTCACGTCGCGAACCTGCAGAACATCACCTTCGGCGTCGGCCGTGGTGGTGGTCTTGCCCAGTTGCATCAGGGTTTCGTAACCCTTGTCGGAATCGAGCAGGTACTGCGAAAACTTGGTGGCCTCGCCAAAGCACAACGGAAGTACGCCGGTGGCCAGGGGATCGAGGCTGCCGGTGTGCCCGGCCTTTTCGGCGTTGAGCAACCAGCGGACCTTCTGCAACGCGGCATTGGAGGTAAAGCCAATAGGCTTGTCGAGCAGAATGATGCCGCTGACGTTGCGACGGATACGTTTGACCTGAGCCACCGCTTACTCCTTGGCGTCTTCAGGTGTGGACGGGTGCTGGCTGTCTTCGGCCACGGCGCGCTCGATCAATGCCGACAGATGCGCACCCCGCACGACGCTTTCGTCGTAATGGAAGTGCAACTGCGGAACACTGCGCAGCTTCATTTCACGGGCCAACTGCATGCGCAGGAAACCTGCAGCGGAGTTGAGCACCTTGATGCTTTGTGCGATTTCTTCGCTGCTGTCCTGCCCCATCACGGTGATGAAGATCTTGGCGTGACCCACATCACGGCTCACTTCTACGGCGGTGATGGTGACCAGGCCAACGCGCGGGTCTTTGACTTCGCGACGGATCAGTTGGGCCAGCTCGCGCTGCATCTGATCGCCGATTCGCTGGGTACGGCTGTATTCTTTTGCCATGTCTTGTTACCTGTTACTGCCACACGGTGAAACCCGTGGGGTCTGAAAGCGGCAAACGCCCGGCCTGACAAAAGCCAGACCGGGCGTTGCGTTTAGAGTCCGTACGCTGCGCGAGGCATTTGCATGCCCACACGCGGCGTGGCTCCGGAAGTGCGCGAGTTAGAGGCTGCGAGCAACCTGAACCTTCTCGAAGACTTCGATCTTGTCGCCAACCTTGACGTCGTTGTAGCTCTTGACGCCGATACCGCATTCCATGCCGGCACGTACTTCGGAAGCGTCATCCTTGAAGCGGCGCAGGGATTCCAGCTCGCCTTCGAAAATAACGATGTCTTCACGCAGTACACGGATTGGACGGTTACGGTGCACAACACCTTCAACCACCATGCAACCGGCGATCGCGCCGAACTTCGGCGAGCGGAACACGTCACGGACTTCGGCAATACCCAGGATGTTCTCCCGGACGTCGCTGCCAAGCATGCCGGTGAGGGCTTTCTTGACGTCTTCGATGATGTCGTAGATGACGTTGTAGTAACGCATGTCCAGGCCTTCCTGCTCGACAATCTTGCGAGCGCCAGCATCGGCACGCACATTGAAGCCGAACAGTACAGCGTTGGAAGCCAGTGCCAGGTTGGCGTCGGATTCGGTGATACCACCCACACCGCCACCGACAACGCGCACTTGCACTTCGTCGTTACCCAGGCCGTTCAAGGCGCCGTTCAACGCTTCGAGGGAACCACGTACGTCAGATTTGAGGACGATGTTAAGCGTCTTCTTCTCTTCCTGGCCCATGTTCTCGAAGATGTTTTCCAGCTTGCCGGCGTGAGCACGGGCCAGTTTGACTTCGCGGAACTTGCCTTGACGGAACAGAGCCACTTCACGGGCTTTCTTCTCGTCGGCCACTACGCTCATCTCGTCGCCAGCGTCCGGGGTACCGTCCAGGCCGAGGATCTCGACCGGAATGGCTGGACCTGCTTCCTTGATTGGCTTGCCGTTCTCGTCGAGCATGGCACGTACACGGCCGTAGTTCGAACCGACGAGCACCATGTCGCCTTGGCGCAGGGTACCGTCTTGAACCAGCACGGTCGCAACCGGGCCACGGCCCTTGTCGAGACGGGACTCAACCACAACGCCACGGCCAGGAGCCGATGGAGTAGCGGTCAGTTCCAGAACCTCGGCTTGCAACAGAACGGCTTCGAGCAGTTCGTCAACGCCGGTACCCATCTTCGCGGAGACCGGTACGAATGGAGTGTCACCACCCCACTCTTCGGAAGTCACGCCGTGAACCGACAGTTCGCTACGGATGCGATCAAGATCGGCGCCCGGCTTGTCGATTTTGTTCACCGCAACAACCAGCGGAACGCCAGCTGCCTTGGCATGCTGAACGGCTTCGATGGTTTGTGGCATCACGCCGTCATCGGCTGCAACCACCAGGATCACGATATCGGTTGCCTTGGCACCACGGGCACGCATCGCGGTAAACGCGGCGTGACCAGGGGTGTCGAGGAACGTCACCATGCCACGGTCAGTTTCAACGTGGTACGCACCGATGTGCTGGGTGATACCGCCGGCTTCGCCCGCAGCTACCTTGGCACGACGGATGTAGTCGAGCAGGGAAGTCTTACCGTGGTCAACGTGGCCCATTACGGTCACAACCGGTGCACGGGAAACGGCTTCACCTTCAAACTTCAGGGACTCGGCCAGGGAATCTTCCAGGGCGGTGTCGCTGACCAGGGTCACTTTGTGGCCCAGCTCTTCAGCAACCAACTGGGCAGTTTCCTGATCCAGTACCTGGTTGATGGTGGCTGGCGTACCCAGCTTGAACATGAACTTGATGATTTCAGCTGCCTTGACCGACATCTGTTGGGCGAGATCGCCAACAGTGATGGTCTCGCCGATCTTCACTTCACGCACGACAGGGCCGGTTGGGCTCTGGAAACCGTGGGCGTTGCGTTTTTTCAGCTTGGCCTTGCCGCGACCACCACGACGGAAGCCATCGCTTTCTTCGTCGGTAGTACGTGGAGCAACGCGTGGAGCAGGCGCTTTCTCTTTGACCGAGGCACGATGTGGAGCGTTTTTACGCTCGCCATCGCCGCCACCACCACGACGATTGTTATCGTCGGCACGTGGTTTGTCCGGACGACGAGGTTCGTCGCGCTTGCGAGCGTCTGCTGCAGGAGCAGGTGCGGCGGCAACCGGAGCGGCCTCACGCACAGCTTCAACAGGCGCAGCAGGTGCGGCGACCGCTTCAGTACCAGCAGGTTGCGCAGCAGCAGGCTGGCGACGCGCTTCTTCTTCGGCGCGACGCTTGGCTTCTTCTTCAGCCTTCTGACGAGCAGCATTTTCTACTGCGCGACGTTCTTCCAGTTCGCGTTTGCGCTCGGCTTCGATTTCTTCCGGGCTGCGCTGTACGAAGACTTTCTTCTTGCGTACTTCAACGCTGATGCTCTTGCTACCAGCAACACGCAGGGTGCTGGTGGTTTTGCGCTGCAATGTAATCTTGCGCGGTTCTTCCACTTTCGCCTTGTGGCTGCTCTTCAAGTGAGTCAGCAAAGACTGCTTCTCACTGTCGCTCACACCTTCGTCGGCGGCGGTGTGCGGCAGACCTGCCTCACGCATCTGCTGCAACAGGCGCTCTACCGGTGTTTTGACCTCATCGGCCAGTTGTTTCACCGTGACTTGCGTCATGCACTTCTCTCCTCAGGCCGCGCCTAGTTACTCGAACCAATGGGCTCGGGCGGCCATGATCAACTTGCCGGCACGATCATCGTCAATGCCGTCGATGTCGAGCAGATCGTCAATAGACTGCTCGGCCAGGTCTTCGCGGGTAATTACGCCGCGCACCGCCAGTTCCATCGCCAAATCCTTGTCCATACCCTCAAGCGAGAGCAGGTCTTCGGCCGGATGGGCGTCTGCCAGCTTTTCCTCAGTAGCGATGGCTTTAGTCAACAAACGATCCTTGGCCCGAGCGCGAAGCTCGTTGACGGTGTCTTCGTCAAAGCCGTCGATGTTGAGCATTTCTTCCAACGGTACGTAGGCAATCTCTTCCAGGCTGGTGAAGCCTTCATCTACCAGCACCTGCGCCAGGTCTTCATCGACTTCCAGCTCTTCGATAAAGTTGCGCAGGATGTCACCGGTTTCAGCTTGCTGCTTAGCCTGGATGTCCGATTCGGTCATCACGTTCAGGGTCCAACCGGTCAGTTGGCTGGCCAGACGCACGTTCTGACCACCACGACCAATGGCCTGAGCCAGATTGTCTGCGCCAACGGCGATGTCCATTGCATGGGCATCCTCGTCAACGATAATTGCCGCCACTTCAGCCGGCGACATGGCGTTGATCACGAACTGCGCCGGGTTATCGTCCCACAGGACGATGTCCACACGCTCACCGCCCAACTCGCCCGACACTGCCTGGACGCGCGAACCGCGCATACCAATGCAAGCACCTTGCGGGTCGATGCGTTTGTCCTTGGAACGGACCGCGATCTTGGCGCGCGAACCCGGGTCGCGGGACGCAGCCATGACTTCGATCAGGCCTTCGGCGATTTCCGGCACTTCGATACGGAACAGCTCGATCAGCATTTCCGGCGCGGTACGCGACAGGATCAACTGAGGGCCGCGGTTCTCGGTGCGGATTTCCTTGAGCAGCGCACGCAGGCGCACGCCGACACGGAAGGTTTCGCGAGAAATGATGTCTTCGCGGGCCAGCAACGCTTCGGCGTTGTTGCCCAGGTCGACGATCACGTTGTCGCGGGTGACTTTTTTCACGGTGCCGGAGATGATTTCACCCAGGCGCTCGCGATAAGCGTCAACGACTTGAGCGCGCTCGGCTTCGCGAACCTTCTGCACAATGACCTGCTTGGCGGTCTGTGCAGCAATACGGCCGAATTCGATCGATTCGATCTTTTCTTCGACGACATCACCGACCTTGGCGCCAGGATGCGTTTGCGCAACCTTGCTTGGCCAGGTTTCGATCGCCGGATCATCAAGATCGGCTTCTTCGACGACCGTCCAGCGACGGAAAGTCTCATAGGCACCGGTGTGGCGGTTGATTTCCACACGCAGATCAACTTCGTCTTCAAAACGCTTTTTGGTAGCAGTGGCCAGGGCCAGCTCCAACGCTTCAAAAATCACGTTTGCCGGTACGCCCTTTTCATTGGATACCGACTCAACAACCAGCAGTACTTCTTTGCTCATCGTACGCCTCGCCTTTCGCAAGCCATTGGATCCGCGGGATCCGCGTCTCAGTCAAAACTGGGAATAATGTTGGCCTTGTCGATCATATCGATCGGCAACAGGAATTCATGGTCTTCTACCTGCACCACGACATCCTGTTCTTCTACACCGCGCAGAAGGCCCTGAAAGTTGCGTCGCCCTTCAAAGGGAGAACGCAGCTTGATCTTCACTTGTTCACCGGCAAATTTTGCAAACTGATCAATAGTGAACAGTGGGCGTTCCATGCCTGGCGAGGAAACTTCGAGGGTGTATTCAACGGAGATTGGATCTTCAACATCCAGGACACCGCTGATCTGACGGCTGACAATGGCACAATCGTCCACCAGCACGCCGCCCTCTTTATCGATATAAACGCGCAACATTGAGTGGCGACCTTGAGCCGAAAACTCAATACCCCAGCATTCATAGCCTAGGGCCACGACCACCGGGGCCAACAAGGCCTGCAACTCTTCTAGCTTGCTCGACACCTGAACCCCCTCGTGCATGTATGTGCATGCTGTGCAAAATAAAAAAATGGGCGAAACGCCCATCCTTGAAACGCCGTCGAACAGCGGCGTTGAAAGTGTCCAGCTAACAAAAAGCCCCTTAAAAGGGGCTCCGCTAAAACTGGTTGCGGGGGCCGGATTTGAACCGACGACCTTCGGGTTATGAGCCCGACGAGCTACCAGACTGCTCCACCCCGCGACAAAGCTGGGGCGGAAGTATACGACCGATCCCTTACAGGGTCAATGTAACCTTCCACCTACAAGAAAGCCCGCAACAGCGGGCTCTCCTGATAATTGGTACCGAGAAGGGGACTCGAACCCCTACACCCTATGGGCACAACCACCTCAAGGTTGCGTGTCTACCAATTCCACCACCTCGGCAATACAGCGCTTACAACCCTTCTTACTTCTGCTCTTGAGCTGGAGGTACGTCAGTCGCTGGAGTAGCCGACTTTTGCTCTTGAAGCACCGGGACATCATCAGAAGCCGGTTTTGCTTTTGGTACTTCCAACACTGCTGGGTTTGGGAGACCTACTTGAGTCAGCACATGAGCTTTCTCTTTAGCAAAGTAACCTAACCCCAAGCTGGTTATGAAGAAACCGGCGGCAAGTATAGCAGTAAACTTACTAAGAAAGGTAGAGGAACCTTGGCTTCCGAACACAGTATTTGAAGCACCTGCACCGAAAGACGCACCAGCATCCGCACCTTTACCCTGTTGCAACAAAACCAGGGCAACTACGCCCAGGGCAGCCAACAGATGAAAAACGACTACGACTGTTTCCAGCATTTTCTCAGTTTCCCGCGGCGCGACAGATCGCACCGAACTCATCTGCATTCAGGGAAGCTCCACCAATGAGCCCCCCATCGATATCCGGCATGCCGAACAGTTCGACCGCATTGGCCGCCTTCACGCTGCCGCCGTATAGAAGACGCACACCTTGTGCGACTTCAGAATTCTCTGCCGCCAACTGCGCGCGGATGGCTGCGTGCACATCCTGCGCCTGTTGCGGTGTAGCAGTCAGCCCGGTGCCAATGGCCCAGACCGGCTCGTAAGCAATCACTGCCTTTGCAAACGCACCAACACCCAGCTCTTCGATGATGCTGCCCAGCTGACGCGAGACAACTTCAAGAGTCTTGCCCGATTCGCGCTGCTCCAGGGTCTCCCCTATGCACAACACCGGAATCAAGCCACAAGCCTGTGCCGCTGCGAACTTGCGATTGAGTGTCCCATCACGCTCGCCCATCATCTGACGGCGCTCGGAGTGCCCGACAAGCACATAGGAACAACCCGCATCGACCAACTGACTCGGTGAAATCTCACCCGTCAACGCACCTTGCATCGGCTCCACCGCAGAGTTCTGCGCGCCGACCTGGATCGACTTGCCTTTCAAGCCATCAACCACTTGGTTGATATGCAAGCAAGGTGGGAACACCGCGACATCAACACCGCTCGGCAAGGCCAAGTGACGAAGGCCATTGATCAGCTCAGCGACACTGGCGCGGGTACCGTGCATCTTCCAGTTACCAGCTACCATAGTGCGACGCATGCTGTACCTCGTCGGTCAAAGTGGGCGCAGATGTTACCCAACCACATCACCACTGGCAAGCCGAATTCAGGCGCAAACTTCAGTTACCAGTTTTGCCAGGTCTTCAGCGTGTGCGCGAACCTGTGTTTCATCGTCACCTTCGACCATGACACGCACCAGAGGCTCTGTGCCGGACTTGCGCAACAACACCCGGCCACGCCCAGCCATAGCAAGGGTCACGCGCTCGCACGCCTCTTTGACAGCAGGGTGCTCGATCGGGTTTTCACCGCCGGAGAAGCGCACGTTGAGCAGAACTTGAGGACACTTACGCAACGCCTGACGCGATTGGGCCAAGCTTTCCCCGCGAGCCCGCAGAGCCATCAATACCTGCAGCGCTGCAATGATCGCATCGCCGGTAGTCGTGTGCTGGAAGCAAACCACATGCCCGGAGTTCTCACCACCGATCAGCCAGTTGCGCTCCAGCAGCTCAGCGATGACGTAACGGTCACCTACATTTGCGCGAACAAAAGGAATGCCCAGATCCGAAAGGGCCAGCTCCAACCCCAGGTTGCTCATCAAGGTCCCGACAACACCACCTTGCAGCCTGTCACGCTCATGCAAGTCACGAGCGATGATGAACAGCAGCTCATCACCATCAACGATTGCGCCGGTATGATCGACCATAAGCACCCGATCGCCATCGCCATCGAAAGCAATACCCAGATCAGCATGCTCAGCCAAGACAGCGGCCTGCAATTGCTCCATATGGGTTGAGCCGCATTTTTCGTTGATGTTCAAGCCATCAGGTTGAGCCGACAAAACAGTTACCTGCGCACCCAGCTCCTTGAACACGCTTGGCGCCACCTTATAGGTCGCCCCATGAGCGCAGTCGACAACAAGCTTCAGGCCGGCAAAACTGGTGCTGCTCGGCACACTGCTTTTGCAGAACTCGATATATCGGCCTGAGGCGTCATTGATACGCGACACCTTGCCCAGCTTGCTGGACTCAACCACCGTCATCGGTGCATCCAGCAACTCTTCGATCATCAACTCGATCTCGTCCGGCAGCTTGGTGCCCTGGCCCGAGAAAAATTTGATGCCGTTGTCATCATGCGGGTTGTGCGAGGCACTGATCACAATACCGGCCTCAGCGTGGAAGGTACGCGTCAGATAAGCGATCGCCGGCGTCGGCATTGGGCCCAGCAACAGGACATCAGCACCTGCAGCGGATAGACCCGCCTCGAGCGCAGACTCAAACATGTAGCCCGAGATGCGAGTGTCCTTACCCACCAGGATGCGGCACGCGCCCATGCTGCGGAACGCCATACCAGCTGCCCAACCCAGCTTAAGCATGAAATCAGGAGTGATCGGAAATTCGCCGACCCGACCACGGATGCCGTCGGTACCAAAGTATTTTTTAGTCATAAGTGCTCCATCATTCTTATTCGGCTGATTCTACCGCGGCAATCATACGCACTACATCCACCGTCTCGGCAACATCATGCACACGTAATATTCGCGCGCCCTTGGTCACTGCAAGCGCCGCCAGCGCAAGACCACCGTACAAGCGCTCCCCCACCGGTCGATTCAGGGCCAGGCCAATCATGCTCTTGCGTGAAACGCCGACCAACAGAGGGCGACCCAAGGCATGCAGGGATTCCATATGCTTGAACAGGCTTAGATTATGCTGCAGGGTCTTGGCGAAGCCGAAACCGGGATCAAGGATGATCTTTTCTGCGGCAATTCCCGCGACAGCGCATTGAGCGACTCGCTCAGCAAGAAAACCACTCACTTCACCAACAAGATCGTCGTAGTGAGGGTTGTCCTGCATATTGCCGGGCTCTCCCAGCATATGCATCAAGCACACCGGCAACCCGGTTGCCGCAGCGGCATCAAGGGCCCCGTCACGCTGAAGGGAGCGCACATCGTTGATCAACCCCGCCCCAAGGCGCGCAGTTTCGCGCATCACGGCCGGCGTCGACGTATCAACCGAGATGATCACATCCAGTTCACGCGCAATACGCTCGACAATCGGCGCGACCCTCTCCAGCTCTTCCAAGGGAGATACCACGCGAGCGCCAGGACGGGTCGATTCGCCCCCGACATCAATCAGGGTCGCCCCTGCCGCAACCATTGCTTCAGCATGACGCAATGCAGCATCGAGCTTGCTGAATCGGCCGCCATCGGAAAAGGAGTCGGGAGTTACATTAAGAATGCCCATGACATGCGTATGGGCCAAATCAAGAACCCGGTTGCCGCAAGGCAACCGGGTGGAGGACAACACAGAAGTCATTTCAAACCTTAGACGTCAGCTGCGGGGCCGCCGATCGGAGTTTCAGGGCGTTCATTCTGAACCACTGGCGGCGTGCCAGAGGTGCCTGAACCGCCTTCCCAATCGCGAGGCTCACGAGGTACGCGACCGGCCATGATGTCGTCAATCTGGTCGGCATCAATGGTCTCGTACTTCATCAGCGCATCCGCCATGGCATCCAGCTTGTCGCGGTTATCCGTGAGGATCTGCTTGGCCGTGCCGTAGCACTGGTCAATGATGCTGCGCACTTCGGAGTCGATCAGCTTGGCCGTCTCACCGGAGAAGCTAGCGTTTTGACCACCACCGCCGCGCCCCAGGAATACCTCACCTTCTTCTTCGGCATACATCAACGGGCCGAGTTTCTCCGACAAGCCCCACTTGGTCACCATGTTCCGTGCAATCTGGCTGGCACGCATGATGTCGTTGGAAGCACCGGTAGTGACACCGTCGAAGCCCAAGGTCATTTCTTCAGCAATCCGACCGCCGTACAACGAGCAGATCTGACTGATCAGGGCACGCTTGGAGAGGCTGTAACGATCCTCTTCCGGTAGGAACATCGTGACGCCCAGCGCCCGACCACGAGGAATGATCGACACCTTGTAGACCGGGTCGTGCTCGGGCACAACGCGACCGACAATGGCGTGACCGGCTTCGTGATAAGCGGTGTTCTGCTTCTCTTTCTCGGACATGACCATGGATTTGCGCTCGGCGCCCATCATGATCTTGTCTTTCGCCAGTTCGAACTCTTTCATTTCAACGATGCGCTTGCCGGTACGGGCCGCAAACAGCGAAGCCTCGTTGACCAGGTTGGCCAGGTCGGCACCGGAGAACCCAGGCGTACCACGCGCAATCACGGCCGGAGCCACATCGTCGCCCATTGGTACTTTGCGCATGTGTACTTTCAGGATCTGTTCGCGGCCACGGATATCCGGCAAGCCAACTACAACCTGACGGTCGAAACGGCCCGGACGCAGCAACGCAGGGTCCAGTACATCCGGACGGTTGGTTGCAGCGATAACGATGATGCCATCGTTCATTTCAAAGCCGTCCATCTCAACCAGCAACTGGTTAAGGGTCTGCTCACGCTCGTCATGACCGCCGCCCATGCCGGCACCACGATGGCGACCAACGGCGTCGATTTCATCGATAAAGATGATGCAGGGCGCGTGTTTCTTGGCCTGTTCGAACATATCGCGAACACGGCTGGCACCGACACCGACGAACATCTCAACGAAGTCAGAACCGGAAATGGTGAAGAAAGGCACCTTGGCTTCACCGGCAATCGCCTTGGCCAGCAAGGTTTTACCGGTACCCGGAGGACCGACCATCAGTACGCCGCGAGGAATGCGACCGCCCAGGCGCTGGAACTTGCCCGGATCACGCAGGAACTCGACCAGCTCGCCCACTTCTTCCTTCGCTTCGTCGCAACCGGCGACGTCAGCCAGGGTCGTTTTCACCTGATCTTCGGAAAGCAGGCGCGCCTTGCTCTTGCCGAAGCTCATCGGCCCACCCTTGCCTCCCGCACCGCCTTGCATCTGGCGCATGAAGAACATGAACACGGCGATGATCACCAGGATCGGGAAGCTGGCTACCAGCAACTGGGTCCAGATGCTCTGCTGCTCAGGCTGCTTGCCTTCGACAACCACGTGGTTATCGACCAGGTCGCCGATAAGACCGTTGTCCTGGATGGCCGGACGAATGGTCTTGAAGCTATCGCCATCATTGCGTTTGCCGGTGATCACATAGCCATCAACCGCTACGCGCTCGACCTTGCCATCCTTAACTTGCTGGATGAAGTCGGAATAGTTGAGGGTCTGCGGCTCGTTAGGGCTGGAGAAGTTGTTCATCACCGTCACCAGGACAGCCGCGATGATCAACCACAGGATCAGATTCTTTGCCATATCGTTCAATTAACTACCCTCTGAAGCAAGCTCCGCTACTGGCGCGCGCTTCGCATGATATTCACCGGCCTAACTTACTACATTACCTACAACTCTGGCAGGCGCCGTCTGTAACCCTTTGTGAAACTTTGACTACACAATATTCGTAAAGCTTCGTGACGAAAGCGATATAAAAAAACCTATCGACTCCCTTCAAACCTTCAAAGACGCTCATCACTGGCGGCGCCTTCAATGCCGCGGAACCCCCGCGCCAACAAATACTGCTCGCGAGACCGGTCCCGAGAAGAGTCCGGTTTGCGCATCTGCACCTTGTCGAACAGCTTGCGAATGTTCTTGTGGTACTCGTCGAAGCCTTCACCCTGGAAGACCTTGACCAGGAAATCACCCCCCGGACGCAATACCCGACCCGCCAGATCCAGTGCCAACTCGCACAGGAACATGGCTCGCGGCATATCAACAGCCGGTAATCCACTCATATTGGGGGCCATGTCGGAAATCACAAGGTCCACTTGCGAATTTCCTACAGCTTCCAGGATCTCGGCCAGGACCGCGTCCTGGGTAAAGTCGCCGTGCACGAAGGTCACGTCCGGGATGCTGTCCATCTCCAGGATATCGGAAGCAATCAAGCGGCCTTGCCCACCAATCAGACGACTGGCCACCTGGGACCAGCCCCCCGGGGCGGCGCCCAGGTCGATAACGCTCATGCCGGGGCGGAACAATTTGTCCTTGTCCTGGAGCTCCAGCAGCTTATAGCTGGCCCGGGAACGGTAGCCGTCCTTTTGCGCCTTTTTGACGTAAGGATCGTTGAAATGTTCTTGTAGCCACTTAAGGCTGGTTTTGGAACGGGCCACGGGCCACCTCGAAAAATAAAACGGGTCGTGATTAACTGGGCGGTCCCGGACTCGCTCGGGTAAACTGGCCGCCGCTTTTTACAAGATCAGACGCAGGGGTCAGATTATGCCGCTCACTCAAGAGCAGAAGAAACAGTACAAATCCATTGGCCACCATCTGAAACCAGTTCTGATTGTGGCAGATAACGGTTTGACTGAAGGTGTGTTAGCCGAATTCGAACGTGCGCTGAACGATCATGAACTGATCAAGATCAAGGTCAACATCCTTGACCGCGAAGCGCGCCTGGCTGCCATTGCGGAACTGTGCAAGGTAGGCAAAGCTGACCTGGTCCAGGTCATCGGCAAGATGGCGCTGCTGTATCGCAAGAACTTCAGCGTCAACAAGCAACTATCGAACGTACACCGCTTCAAGTAATAAAAAGGGTCACGGGCGTGCTTCGCGCGCCCCGCCACTCCATCCCGGTGCAGGCTGTAAAACCAGGACCAGGCCGGAAAACCCTAGCACAAGATAGCTGAATAGCTGCCAGCGCAACGCTTCCGGCAGCCAGACATGCACAATGCAATACATTGCACACGCATACAGCGCCATCAACAGCAGTTGCCCGCGAATATCCCGCCACAAACTCCCCAAGCCCTCGGTCTTGACCAGCACCAATACCTGGAGCGTCACGCACGCCGCCGCAAAACCCACCAGCAACGCACTGAGCAATCCATCGATCTCATCAATCAGCAACGGCGCCAGGCCAATCAAGCCCAGCGCAGGCAATACGCCGATGTGCAACAACCACAGGCCACCCACCCAAAGCATCTGAGAGAGCTGCCAAAGCATGGCGCCCGCACGAAGCGGGCGCCGCCTTTCAGACGTGACGAACTTCAACAATCTCGTACTCGGTCACGCCGCCAGGCGTTTTAACAGACACCACATCGCCCTCTTCCTTGGCAATCAAGGCGCGGGCGAGCGGAGAACCGACAGAGATTTTGCCGAGTTTGAAGTCAGCTTCATCTTCGCCAACGATGTGGTAGACCACGCTTTCGTCAGTCTCAACATTAGCGATTTCCACGGTAGTGCCGAAAATCACCTTGCCGGTCTTTGGAATGGTCGTCACGTCGATGACCACCGAGTTCTGCAGGCGGCCTTCGATATCACGGATCCGCGCCTCGACCATACCTTGCTGCTCACGAGCAGCGTGGTATTCAGCGTTTTCCTTCAAGTCACCCAGCTCACGGGCCGTACCGATGTCCTGGCTCAGCTTTGGACGTACGACCTTGGTCAGATGGGCGTGCTCCTCTTCCAGGGCCTTGAAGCCCTGGACAGTCATTGGGTATTTGGTCATGCCTTCAATCCTGCGTGTAGATCCTGCAAGCGACGCACGGTCTTTTCCGGACCGAATTTGAGCGCTTCGCAGATGGCTTCGCCAGCAGCAATGGTAGTGGTGCAGTAAATCTTGTGCTGCAAGGCGTTACGACGAATGGAGTAGGAATCCGCGATCGACTGGCGACCTTCGGTGGTGTTGATGATCAGGGTGACTTCGTCATTCTTGATCATGTCGACCACGTGTGGACGGCCTTCCGTCACCTTGTTCACGCGACGCACTTTCAGGCCGGCAGCTTCGATCAGCTTGGCGGTCCCGGCAGTGGCCACGACTTCGAAGCCCAAGTTGATCAGATCACGGGCCACGCCTGCAACCAGCGGTTTGTCATCATCACGCACGCTGATGAACGCAGTACCGCCGGTCGGCAACACTTCGCTGGCGCCCATCTGGGCCTTGGCGAAGGCTTCACCGAAGGTATCGCCAACGCCCATCACTTCACCGGTGGACTTCATCTCTGGGCCCAGGATCGGGTCCACGCCAGGGAATTTGGCGAATGGGAACACCGCCTCTTTCACGCTGTAGAAGTTAGGAATGATTTCCTTGGTGAAGCCGATTTCCTTCAGGGTCTTACCGGCCATCACGCGAGCAGCGATCATGGCCAGGGACACACCGATGCACTTGGAAACAAATGGCACGGTGCGCGAAGCGCGCGGGTTGACTTCAATGACGTAGATGTCTTCGCCTTGCAGCGCCAACTGTACGTTCATCAGGCCGACCACGCCCAGCTCCAGGGCCATTTTCTTGACCTGTTCGCGCATCTCGTCCTGGATGTGCGCCGGCAGCGAGTACGGCGGCAGGGAGCATGCGGAGTCACCCGAGTGAA
Source organism: Pseudomonas sp. H3_E07 (assembly GCF_054668895.1). Classification (NCBI taxonomy): domain Bacteria; kingdom Pseudomonadati; phylum Pseudomonadota; class Gammaproteobacteria; order Pseudomonadales; family Pseudomonadaceae; genus Pseudomonas; species Pseudomonas sp. H3_E07. The sequence continues at coordinate 3,658,493 of NZ_CP162795.1, read as the reverse complement.
CACCCGCCTGCTCGATGTGCTGCATGATCGCGCCGATCACCACGTCGGTGCCGTCGCAAACAGCGTCCACGTCCATCTCGATTGCGCAGTTGAGGAAGTGGTCAAGCAGCACCGGGCTGTCATTGGACACTTTCACCGCATCGCGCAGGTAACGCTTGAGTTCTTCTTCTTCGTAGACGATTTCCATCGCACGGCCGCCCAGTACGTAGGACGGACGCACCACCAGTGGATAGCCAATCTTGCTGGCGGCACGGATGGCCTCGTCTTCGCTGCGCACGGTGGCGTTTGGCGGCTGACGCAGGTTCAGGCGCTCTACCATTTGCTGGAAACGCTCGCGGTCTTCGGCACGGTCGATGGCGTCAGGGCTGGTACCGATGATCGGCACGCCAGCGGCTTCCAGGGCGCGCGCCAGTTTCAGCGGAGTTTGACCGCCGTACTGCACGATCACGCCTTTGGGCTTCTCGACGCGCACGATTTCCAGCACGTCTTCCAGGGTCACTGGTTCGAAGTACAGGCGATCGGAGGTGTCGTAGTCGGTGGAAACGGTTTCCGGGTTGCAGTTGACCATGATGGTCTCGTAGCCATCTTCGCGCAGAGCGAGGGCGGCGTGGACGCAGCAGTAGTCGAACTCGATACCCTGGCCGATACGGTTTGGACCGCCACCCAGGATCATGATCTTGTCGCGACCCGACGGCGCGGCTTCGCACTCTTCCTCATAGGTGGAGTACAGGTAGGCGGTGTCGGTGGAGAACTCGGCCGCGCAGGTGTCAACGCGCTTGTAGACCGGGAAGATTTCCAGCTTGTGGCGATGCGTACGCAGGTTCTTCTCGGTCACACCCAGCAGCTTGGCTAGACGCTGATCGGAGAAGCCCTTGCGCTTGAGGCGGAACATCATGTCGCGGTCGATGCTGGCCAGACCCAGGGTCTTGACCTTCTCTTCTTCCTTGATCAGGTCTTCGATCTGTACCAGGAACCACGGGTCGATCATGTTCATGCCGAAGATGTCTTCGACGGTCATGCCGGCGCGGAAGGCGTCAGCCACGTACCAGATACGCTCGGCGCCCGGCACGGTCAGCTCGCGCTTGAGCACGCTCATGCTTTCCGGGTTGCTCAGGTCGAGCTTCTCGTCCAGACCGCAAACGCCCACTTCCAGGCCGCGCAGGGCTTTCTGCAGGGACTCTTGGAAGGTACGGCCGATGGCCATCACTTCACCCACCGACTTCATCTGGGTGGTCAGGCGTGCGTCAGCCTTGGCGAATTTCTCGAAGGCAAAACGTGGCAGCTTGGTCACGACGTAGTCGATGGACGGCTCGAAGGACGCCGGGGTCTTGCCGCCGGTGATGTCGTTCGACAATTCGTCCAGGGTGTAACCCACTGCCAGCTTGGCCGCGACCTTGGCGATCGGGAAGCCGGTGGCTTTCGAAGCCAGGGCCGACGAACGGGAAACGCGTGGGTTCATTTCGATCACGACCATGCGGCCGGTGTTCGGGCAGATGCCGAACTGAACGTTGGAACCGCCGGTTTCCACGCCAATCTCGCGCAGTACCGCCAGGGAGGCGTTACGCAGGATCTGGTATTCCTTGTCGGTCAGGGTCTGTGCAGGAGCAACAGTGATCGAGTCACCGGTGTGCACACCCATCGGGTCAAAGTTTTCGATGGAGCAGACGATGATGCAGTTGTCCTTCTTATCGCGGACAACCTCCATCTCATATTCTTTCCAGCCGATCAGGGATTCGTCGATCAGCAGCTCTTTGGTCGGCGACAGGTCCAGGCCACGGGCGCAGATTTCTTCGAACTCTTCACGGTTGTAAGCGATACCGCCACCGGTGCCGCCCATGGTGAAGGACGGACGGATGATGCACGGGAAGCCCAGGGTCTCAAGGACCGCGTTGGCTTCTTCCATGCTGTGGGCGATACCGGAACGCGGGCAGGCCAGGCCGATGGACTTCATGGCCTTGTCGAAACGCGAACGGTCTTCAGCCTTGTCGATGGTGTCGGCATTGGCGCCGATCATCTCTACGCCGAATTTTTCCAGGACGCCTTCGCGCTCCAGGTCCAGGGCGCAGTTCAGTGCAGTCTGGCCGCCCATGGTTGGCAGCAGCGCATCTGGACGCTCTTTCTCGATGATCTTGGCAACGGTCTGCCACTTGATCGGCTCGATGTAAGTGGCGTCGGCCATGGCCGGGTCGGTCATGATGGTGGCCGGGTTGGAGTTCACCAGAATGACGCGGTAGCCCTCTTCGCGCAGGGCTTTACAGGCCTGGGCGCCGGAGTAGTCGAATTCGCAGGCCTGGCCGATCACGATCGGGCCAGCGCCGAGAATCAGGATGCTTTTTATGTCTGTACGTTTTGGCATGGGTTTGTCACTCAAATCCGCAGGTCAGTCGGCAAGCCGTCTTGAACAATCTTTGATGAGCCAGCGGGGGCCACCGGTGTCCGGGGCCGCCCGCAGGCCGCTCAGTCAGCGTCGCTTGGCCATCTCATTGATGAAACGGTCGAACAGCGGCGCTACGTCGTTCGGGCCCGGGCTCGCTTCAGGGTGGCCCTGGAAGCTGAACGCGCTCTTGTCGGTGCGCTCGATGCCCTGCAGGGAACCGTCGAACAGCGACTTGTGAATGGCGCGCACGTTGCTCGGCAGGGTTGCTTCATCTACCGCAAAACCGTGGTTCTGGCTGGTGATCATCACAACGCCAGTGTCCAGGTCTTGAACCGGGTGGTTGGCACCGTGGTGGCCGTGACCCATTTTCAGGGTCTTGGCGCCGGAGGCCAGGGCCAGCAGCTGGTGACCAAGGCAGATACCGAAGACCGGAATCTCGGTTTCCAGTACGTCCTTGATCGCCTGGATGGCGTAGTCGCATGGCTCAGGGTCACCTGGGCCGTTGGACAGGAATACACCGTCCGGTTGCAGGGCGAGCACGTCGCTGGCCGGGGTTTGCGCCGGCACCACGGTCACGCGGCAGCCTCGCTCGACCAGCATGCGCAGGATGTTGTATTTAACGCCGTAGTCGTAGGCGACTACGTGGTAGGGCAGGTCAGCAGCGTCGATGGTTGCGTGGCTGTCGGTCTTCAAGTCCCAGACAGTGGAGCGCCACTCGTACTTCTCTTTAACGCTGACGACTTTCGCCAGGTCCATGCCTTTCAGGCCTGGGAAACCTTGCGCCGCGGCAATCGCCGCCTCTTCGGAGATATTGTCACCGACCATGATGCAGCCATTCTGCGAGCCTTTTTCACGCAGGATGCGCGTGAGGCGGCGCGTATCGATACCGGCGATCGCCACAACGTTGTTGGCTTTCAGGTAATCGGACAGCGACATCGTGTTACGCCAGTTGCTCGCAACCAGTGGCAGGTCACGAATCACCAGACCGGCCGACCAGACACGATCAGACTCGACATCTTCCGGTGTAGTACCGGTGTTGCCGATGTGCGGATAGGTCAGGGTAACGATCTGTTGGGCGTAGGAAGGATCGGTAAGGATTTCCTGATAGCCGGTCATGGCAGTGTTAAACACTACCTCTCCAACGGTCTGACCGTCGGCTCCAATGGCTTCGCCGCGAAAAATGCTGCCATCAGCAAGGGCGAGTATGGCTGGCTTAGTCAAGAAGACCTCCCGTAAATAAAGCCTGAAAGGGCGATCGCAGGTTGTAAAAAAGCGGAGTGACGTATGGACACGTCACCCCGCTTCTTCACTGAATTATTCTGCGCGCTTTTAGTGGACACACTAAAGCTGTAGCTTACAGAAAAAGGCTTTTTTGGTCCACCGCTAATGAGCCTTAAAGGCAGGGGAATGCGACAGGACGTCGCTTAGCGGGTAAAAACGGGGCCTAAGCATAAGCTTGAGGCCCTGTTTTAGCTACTGATTAGTGCAGATCCAGCACATCGCGCATGTCGTACAGGCCCGGCTCGCGCCCCTCCAACCAGAGCGCAGCACGTACCGCTCCCTTGGCAAAGGTCATGCGGCTGGAGGCCTTATGCGTGATTTCCAGACGCTCACCTTCAGTGGCGAACAATACGGTGTGATCACCCACCACGTCACCGCCGCGCACGGTCGCAAAACCAATGGTGTCGCGTGCACGCGCGCCGGTGTGGCCTTCGCGACCGTACACCGCGACTTTCGACAGGTCGCGACCCAGTGCATCGGCAATCGCTTCACCCATGCGCAGCGCGGTGCCCGAAGGCGCGTCGATCTTGTGACGATGGTGAGTCTCGATGATTTCGATATCCGCTTCATCACCCAGCACGCGCGCCGCCAGGTCCAACAGCTTGAGCGACAGATTCACACCGACGCTGAAGTTGGCGGCGAAGACGATAGGAATATCCTTGCCCGCCTCCTCCAACAATTGCTTCTGCTGAGCAGTCAAACCCGTGGTACCGATCACCATTGCCTTGCCCGCCTTACGGCAGAACGCCAGGTTTTTCAGCATCACGTCCGGCAGGGTGAAATCGATCAACACATCGAACTCATCCGCTACCTGCTCCAGGCTGCCGGACAACGACACACCGATGCGCCCCAACGAGGCCAACTCGCCCGCGTCCGCACCAATCAACGTGCTGCCCGGACGAACGATCGCCGCAGTCAGGCCGGAAGCCGGCGAGCGCTGCTGCACCGCTTCGACCAGCGTCTTGCCCATGCGCCCGGCAGCGCCCATTACGGCTATACGTCGCATACTCAATTCCTTACAGGTCGCCGAAGAAGCGCTTCACGCCATCGAAAAAGCCTGCAGTTTTCGGCGAGTGAGAGTCATCACCCTCCATCGAGCTGCGGAATTCTTCAAGCAGTTCGCGCTGACGGCGATTCAGGTTGACCGGCGTCTCTACCGCCACACGACACATCAAGTCCCCAGCACCGCCACCGCGCACCGGCGCAACGCCTTTGCCACGGATACGGAACTGCTTGCCGGTCTGAGTGCCTTCAGGAATCTTGAGCTTGACCCGACCATCAAGGGTAGGAATTTCGAGCTCGCCGCCCAAGGCTGCATCGACAAAGCTGATCGGCACTTCACAGAACAGGTGCTTGCCGTCGCGCTGGAAGATCGAGTGCTCGCGCACGTTGATCACTACGTACAGGTCGCCCGTCGGACCACCCTGAGTACCAGCCTCGCCCTCACCCGACAGGCGAATACGGTCTCCGGTGTCCACGCCCGCCGGCACTTTCACCGCCAGGGTTTTGTACTCTTCGACACGACCTTCGCCGTGGCAGGAATCGCACGGATCGGAAATGATCTTGCCCTGGCCATGGCAGCGCGGGCAGGTCTGCTGCACAGAGAAGAAGCCCTGCTGCATGCGAACTTGACCAATACCGCCACACGTTGGGCAGGTGATCGGCGAAGAGCCTTTCTTGGCACCCGAACCATCGCACGGCTTGCAGTTGACCAGCGTCGGCACACGGATGTTGACGCTGGTGCCGCGCACGGCTTCTTCCAGGTTCAATTCCAGGGTGTAGCGCAAATCACTACCACGCTGGGCGCCACCACGCTGACCACCTCGACCACCGCCGAAGAAGTCGCTGAATACGTCGCCGAAAATATCGGAGAAGTTCTGACCGCCAAACCCGGCACCGCCGCCACCCATGCTTGGGTCGACACCGGCATGGCCATACTGGTCGTAGGCCGCACGCTTATTGGGATCACACAGGCATTCGTAGGCCTCATTGGCCTCTTTGAACATCTCTTCGGATTCTTTGTTATCCGGATTACGGTCCGGGTGATGCTTCATCGCCAGGCGACGGTAGGCCTTCTTCAGGTCCGCCTCGCTGGAGCCGCGCTCCACACCCAATACTTCGTAATAGTCACGCTTTGCCATAAGTCTTTGCACTCTTAAGGACGTTCAGCCAGACCCTCCTGAGCCTGACTAAACTCGTTGAGCCCCAATACAGGCCCGGACCCAACTCACGTCAATTCAACGATCCTGGTCATAACTGCTTTCAGCCAGGGACCCGGCCAAAAACGCGGTGAATGCCATTCGGAAAGCAGGAGCATTCCCGATCACACCGCCAGCATCCGAACGCTGTCGCATACTGTAAAAATTCGCATACCCCAGACACGCCAACGCGGGAGCAAGCTCCCGCGCGGCGACATCCTACCAGTCACCGCTTGATAGCGGTCAACCGGGCGACCAAGTTACTTCTTCTGGTCTTCTTTGACTTCTTCGAACTCGGCATCGACAACGTCGTCGTGCTTGGCTTCAGGCTCTGCCTGTTGCGCAGCACCGTCAGCTGGCTGACCTTGTTCGGCGTACATTTTCTGAGCAACCGGCGCAGAGACTTTCGACAGCTCTTCGATCTTGGCTTCGATAGCAGCCTTGTCGTCGCCTTTGACGGCGGCTTCCAGGGCAACCACAGCAGCTTCGATTGCAGTCTTCTCTTCAGCAGTCACTTTATCGCCAGCATCAGCGACTATTTTGCGCGTCGAGTGAACCAGTGCATCACCCTGGTTACGGGCGCCAGCCAGTTCAGCAAACTTGGCATCCGCATCAGCGTTGGCTTCAGCATCACGAATCATCTGTTGAATTTCTTCATCAGACAGACCGGAGTTGGCCTTGATCGTGATCTTCTGCTCTTTGCCGGTAGCCTTGTCTTTCGCGCCGACGTGCAGGATGCCGTTGGCGTCGATGTCGAAGGTCACTTCGATTTGTGGCACGCCACGTGGTGCTGGTGGAATCTCGGACAGGTCGAACTTGCCCAGGGACTTGTTCTGAGCAGCCTGCTTACGCTCACCTTGCAGCACGTGAATGGTCACAGCGCCCTGGTTGTCATCGGCAGTCGAGAACACTTGGGATTTCTTGGTAGGAATCGTGGTGTTTTTCTCGATCAGCGCAGTCATCACGCCGCCCATGGTTTCGATACCCAGGGTCAGCGGGCTGACGTCCAGCAGCAGCACGTCTTTCACGTCGCCGGCCAATACCGCGCCCTGGATGGCAGCACCCATGGCAACCGCTTCGTCCGGGTTCACGTCTTTACGGGCTTCTTTACCGAAGAACTCGGTGACCTTCTGCTGAACCAGTGGCATACGGGTCTGACCGCCCACCAGGATCACGTCGTTGATGGAACCAACGTCGATACCGGCGTCTTTCAGCGCGATGCGGCAAGGTTCGATGGTGCGCTGAACCAGGTCTTCAACCAGCGCTTCCAACTTGGCGCGAGAAATCTTCACGTTCAAGTGCTTAGGACCAGTGGCGTCTGCAGTGATGTACGGCAGGTTCACGTCGGTCGACATGCTCGAGGACAGCTCGATCTTGGCTTTTTCGGCAGCTTCTTTCAGGCGCTGCATGGCCAGCGGGTCGCCCTTAAGGTTCATGCCGCTTTCTTTCTTGAATTCGTCAACGAGGTAGTCGATCAGACGAATATCAAAGTCTTCACCGCCGAGGAAGGTGTCACCGTTGGTGGCCAACACTTCGAACTGGTGCTCGCCGTCAACTTCAGCGATCTCGATGACGGAGACGTCGAAAGTACCACCGCCCAAGTCATAAACGATCACGGTGTGGTCGCCTTTGGCCTTGTCCATACCGTAAGCCAGAGCGGCTGCGGTTGGTTCGTTGATGATACGTTTTACGTCCAGACCCGCGATGCGGCCGGCGTCTTTGGTCGCCTGACGCTGACTGTCGTTGAAGTAGGCCGGAACAGTGATCACCGCTTCGGTCACGGTTTCACCCAGGTAGTCTTCGGCAGTCTTCTTCATCTTTTTCAAGACTTCAGCCGAGATCTGCGGGGCAGACATCTTGTTGCCATTTACTTCAACCCAGGCGTCACCGTTGTCAGCTTTGGCGATTTTGTAAGGCACCATCTTGATGTCTTTCTGTACGACTTCTTCGTCGAACTTACGACCGATCAGACGCTTTACCGCGTACAGGGTGTTGTGCGGGTTGGTGACAGCCTGGCGCTTGGCCGACTGACCTACCAGGATCTCGCCATCATTTGCGTATGCAATGATCGACGGCGTGGTACGCGCACCTTCGGCGTTTTCGATGACTTTGGCTTTGCCGTTTTCCATGACGGAGACACAGGAGTTGGTGGTCCCCAGGTCGATACCGATAATTTTGCCCATTATTTACTCTCCCGAAACTTGAATTTGGTTGCCGCAGCAGTGGTGGCTAACTGCGGTAGCACTTAAACGCTTGACTTATAGATGAGGGCTTTTCAGCGTATTTCAAGCCTGCTCATCAATAGAAGGTGAAACCGGTGCAGGGGCCTTGCTCACCACAACCATCGCCGGGCGCAGCAGGCGACCATTGAGCTGGTAACCTTTCTGGAACACTTTCAACACGCTGTTAGGCTCCAGGTCATGGCTTTCCTGCATGGCCATGGCTTGGTGGTGCTCAGCGTTGAACGGCTCACCGCCTGCTGGATCGATGGCTTCCAACTGATAACGCTTCAGGGTGTCCTGAAACATTTTCAGGGTCAGCTCGATCCCTTCGCGCATTGGGCGGATGTTTTCGTCGTCCGGGTTGGACAACTCAAGACCACGCTCCAGGCTGTCGATGATCGGCAGCAAGTCACCGGCAAATTTTTCCAGTGCGAACTTGTGAGCCTTTTCTACATCCTGCTCGGCACGGCGGCGGACGTTCTGCAGATCAGCGGCAACACGCAAAGACTGGTCCTGCGCAGCGGCCAGTTGCTCTTCGAGCACTTGCACACGAGTCGCCAGCTCATCGCCGACAGCCGAATTGGCGTCTGGAGTTTGCGTATCCTGCGTCTGTTCGTCAGCCATAGTTTTCTCCTTTCAAAATCATGCGCGAACTCAACTCGCGCTTCTGTTCCGGTATATGGGGCCACAATTTCCAGGTTCAAGGGTGCAGGCGTTACCAAAAGTCTTTCCAGTGATGTGGATCAATTCCTGCGCTTCCATTCCTCGTTGCGCTAAAAAATTCGCTCATTCAAGCAAATCGAGCTAAGCGCCAGGATTGTCAGCCTCGAACAAAACACTGTATAAATAACCAGACATAAAGCCTGGGAGCGGCCGTCATGCTCGTGCACTTGTCCGTACATAACTACGCCATCGTTGAACACCTGGATCTCGAACTGGATCGCGGTATGAGCGTAATCACAGGCGAAACCGGCGCCGGCAAGTCGATCATGCTCGACGCCTTGGGCCTGACCCTGGGTGATCGCGCCGACAGCGGCGTGGTGCGACCTGGGGCAGACAAGGCCGACATCCTGGCCACCTTCGACCTGGCGGACATTCCCGAGGCAGAAGCCTGGCTGTCCGAGCGCGACCTTAATAATGAAGGTCCGTGCATCCTGCGACGGGTCATCACGGCGGAAGGTCGCTCCCGTGGCTACATCAACGGCACACCCTGCCCGCTTGGCGACCTTAAAGCCTTGGGCGAGTTGCTGATCGACATCCACAGCCAGCATGAACACCAGTCCCTGCTGAAAACCGACACCCATCGTCGCCTGCTCGATGAGTACGCTGGTGCCACAGACCTTGCCCGCCAGGTGCAGCTTGCCGCCCAGCGCTGGCGCCAGACTCGCCAGGAACTGGAGCGACTCTCCAACTCCGGCGATGAGCAACGTGCTCGCCATCAATTGCTCAGCTATCAACTCGAAGAACTGGAAAGCCTGGGCCTGGGCGAGACCGAACTGGAGCAGCTTGAGCAGGAACACAAGAACCTCACCAACGCGGAAACCCTGCTGGGCATTTGCCGCCAGGTGGTGGAGCAGTGCAGTGAGAGCGACTCCGGGAACGTGCTCAATGCACTGACTGCCAGCCTCAATCGCCTATCGAGCGTGAACAGCGGCTCCGGCTCGTTGAGCGAGGCGACGACCCTGCTTACCAGCGCACAGATCCAGGTAGAGGAAGCCGTCGGCGAACTGAATCGGTTCCTGGATCACTTCGATGCCGACCCAGCACGGCTGCAGGAAATAGAAGAACGCCTGGATACCATCTACACGCTGGCACGCAAACATCGCATCCAGCCCACTGAAGTGGCGACGATGCAGCAAAAGCTGCTGGATGAAATCGAGACCCTGAACGCCAACGATGAATCTATCGAGCGCCTGAGCGGTGAGCTCGCCTCTTTCGCTCGTCATTACCAAGAGAAAGCGCGCGAGCTCAGCGACCTGCGCCAGCAAGCAGCGACGGGCCTGGCCAGCGCAGTGGAGCTGGAGATCCAGCGTCTGGGCATGCCTGGCGGTCGTTTCACCATCGAATTGCGCACCAGCGCCAGCAACGAACTACAACCCCACGGGCTGGAGCAGGTCGAGCTACTGGTCAGCGCCAACCCCGGACAACCGCTCAAAGCGCTGGCGAAAGTAGCCTCCGGCGGCGAGCTGTCGCGGATCAGCCTGGCAATCCAGGTGATTACTGCGCAAACCTCTCGGGTGCCGACACTGGTGTTCGATGAAGTCGATGTGGGAATTGGCGGGCCGACAGCAGAAATTGTTGGCCAGCTGTTGCGACGCCTTGGAGATAGAGGCCAGGTACTGACGGTAACTCACTTGCCACAAGTCGCGGCCCAGGGACATCAACACCTCTTTGTGCACAAGGTACGCGGCAGCGATGCAACACACACAGCCGTGTCCAAGCTGAACAAGTCGGAACGTGTGGAAGAAGTCGCACGCATGCTTGGCGGCATCGATCTAACCAAGGAGTCTTTGGCGCACGCGAAGAAAATGGTCGTAGCGGCAAAGGCCTAACCGAACTATTTTCTCTCTTATAGAAAGCACGAAGGCGACCCTAAGGTCGCCTTCGATCGTTTTGCAGAGAGAATCTGCAACGCTTGTTACTTTTTCTTACGGATGTACAGGACCAGATTGTGGTCAACCAGATCGAAGCCATGCTCCTCAGCAATCTTGTGCTGCAGCGCTTCGATTTCCGGACTGGTGAACTCGATAACCTCATTGGTATCCAGGTCAACCATGTGATCGTGATGACCACCGTCAGCCAGTTCGAACACCGCATGACCGCCGTCGAAATTATGACGAACCACCAGCCCTGCGGCTTCAAACTGGGTCAGCACACGGTAAACCGTGGCTAGGCCGACGTCCTCGTTAGACTCCATCAGTGCCTTGTAAACATCCTCGGCACTCATGTGGCGCTGCTCAGCAGAATCGAGCATTTGTAGAATCTTGACTCGTGGCAGAGTCACTTTGAGACCGGCTTTGCGTAGTTCGCTATTTTCAACCATGGTTAGCTTTCTCGCGGATGCTGCTTCGCAGCTTCTCTTAATACGGGTATGATCGGCGTTTACGTTGTCCCAGCCAAGATAGTGGAAGTCGCCCACCGATGCAAAACACCAAGCTCTTGCTAACCAGTTTCACCTTTGTGGGACTGCTCGCACTCGCCGGTTGTTCATTCCCCGGGGTTTACAAAATCGACATCCAGCAGGGCAATGTCGTCACGCAGGACATGATAGACCAGTTACGCCCCGGAATGACCCGACGGCAAGTACGGTTTATCATGGGTAACCCCCTGCTGACCGACACTTTCCATGCCGATCGCTGGGATTATCTCTACAGCCTTCAGCCAGGCGGCGGTGAACGCCAGCAGGAGCGCGTCAGCGTCATCTTCAATGGCAATGACCAGCTTGTCAGCCTGTCCGGCGACTTCATGCCCGGCGTGAGTCGTGATGAAGCCTTGCTCGGCAAGGACAACGGCACCAATGTCACTGCGCCTGCGCAGGAAGGCGAGAAGCCGAAGTCCGAAGTACCGGCCAAGCCAGGCTCGCTGCTCGACAAGATCCAGAAAGACGTCGACGGCGTGGAAACGGTGCCTGTGCCGACGCCACAACCTCTGGATACCAGTCCGCAGTAAATGTGCGTCGCTCAACAAAAAGCCCGGCATGCCGGGCTTTTTGCTGCTCGCCATTTGGCTGACCTATGAGTTCTGTTGCTTGGCCAGCGCCGCTTTGGCTGCGCGCAACCTGCGCACTTCTTTAGGGTCTGCCAGCAATGGACGGTAAATCTCGATACGATCACCCGCCTGCACACTGCGCACCTCAGCGTCCGCGACTACCTTGCCGAAAATACCCAAAGGGCAATCAGCCAGATCCAGCCCGGGGAATTGCGCTGCAATGCCTGACGCCTGCACCGCCGCGCGCAGGCTGGTGCCGGCCGGCACCGTCACCGCCAGCAGCACCTGGTGATCCACTGCGGCATACACCACTTCAATCTCAACCATGCAGTTGCTTGGCCCGCTGGCAAAATGCGTCCACCAGGGTATTTGCCGCCTGATTGAACAAAGGCCCCAAGGTCGCGCGCACGATAGGCCCAGCGTAATCAAAGCAAAGATCCAGGCTGATTTTGCAGGCCTTGTCCGTCAGCGCCTTGAATACCCACACCCCATGCAGCTGAGTAAACGGCCCTTCCTGCAAATTCATTTCGATGGATTTCCCAGGCACCAGCACATTACGCGTCACAAAGTGCTGGCTAAGACCGCCCTTCGCGACCCCGACACTGGCGACCATGTGCTCATCACTGCTTTCCAGCACCTCGGCGGTTGAGCACCACGGCAGGAATTCCGGGTAACGCGCCACGTCGTTGACCAGGTCATAGAGCGCCTGTGCCGGATAGGGCAGCAGCGCTGAACGTTGAATATGCGTCGTCATGTGTGCGTTATTTCCACAGCTGAGCGGCAAACATCGCGGAAGAACAGCCCGATCCGCGAAAGAAAAAAACCAGAGAACTGCCTGCATTGTCCGGGATTCGTCCAACACGCTCAAGCACGCAGGTTGACCGTAGCCGACAGGCTCGCAACTCCCTATAATGCCGCCCCTATGGCTAAACAAAAGAAACACCCCACAGGGACCATCGCGCAAAATAAAAAGGCGCGACACGATTACTTCATCGAACATCGGTTCGAGGCTGGTCTGGTCCTGGCCGGCTGGGAAGTAAAGAGTCTGCGTGCCAGCAAGCTGCAGCTGGTCGACAGTTATGTGCTGCTCAAGGATGGCGAGGCATGGCTGCTCGGCAGTCATATCACCCCGCTGACCACTGCGAGCACCCACGTGATTGCCGATCCGGTACGCACGCGCAAGCTGCTGCTCAATGCCCGCGAACTGGAAAAGCTCGCTGCTGCCGTGCAGCAGAAGGGCTATGCCTGCGTCTGCCTGTCCTGGTACTGGAGCAAGCACCTGGTCAAGTGCGAGATCGCCTTGGGCAAGGGCAAGAAGGAATACGACAAGCGCGATACCGAGCGCGAACGCGATTCCAATCGCGAGCTTCATCGTGCCGTACGCAACAAGGGCAAGGAAGACTGATCCTTGCAGTGATGCAGCCGCGGGAGCTTCCCTCGGCTACGTCCCCTTGCGCCGCTCCGCACGCGCCACACGCTGAACTTCCTGACGCACTTCTTCCAACACTTCCTGCACATACAGCAGGTGACGTGTTGAAACTTCCCGCGCCTGCTCGGCACGCCCCTCGATAATCGCCAGGTACAGATCCCGGTGCTGACTGATCAGCATGTCGCGGGTTTCCGTACGCTGTTGATACATGCCGCCAATGTTGGTTACCACGTTACGCTTGAGCAGGTCGAACAGGCCGCGAATCGTGTGCAGCAACACAGCGTTGTGGCTCGCCTCGGCGATAGCCAAGTGAAACCGCGCATCCGCCGCCCCCTCTTCGACCCGGCTCACCTCATCGGAACGGGTGTAGCAATCCTGAAGCGCTTCGAACGCAGCCGTGAGACGCTCGCGATCCACCTCTGTCGCGCGCAACGCGGCGTAATAAGCACACGAGGCCTCAAGGGTCTGACGAAACTCCAGCAGATCCCGCTGAGCCTCGGGGTTGTTCTCCAACAGGAGCAACAGCGGGTCACTGAACGTGGAACCCAAAGATTCAGCCACGTAGTTACCACCACCCTGGCGGCTGACGAGCAAACCTTTGGCTGCCAGCTTCTGGATCGCCTCTCGCAAAGAAGGTCGCGACACCCCGAATTGTTCAGCCAACGCGCGTTCGGCCGGCAAGCGCTCGCCCGACTTCAGCGTGCCCTCAAGGATCATGCCCTCAAGCTGCTCGACGATGTCATCAGACAAACGGCGCTGACGCACCTGATCAAACCCCATCACTCACTCTCCACCATCCCGACCACTCGCCGGGCCCTCTATTCTCGCCGATCACAACGAATGCAGCACCTATCAGAGCGCCCTCATTTCCACTGATCAGCGCACCCTTGCCACCCACCTACGACCAAAGTTTCGTAAGCGGCAAATTGACACGCCCCAACCAAGGCTTTTACTCTAGCCAACAGCGACTGTAAATTGGTATTACCAATTATCCAAGCTGACCAAACAACAACAATCAGGGGCCACCCCATCATGCAAACCTGGCAACAGCTCTACAGCCCGCTCGGCAGCCTCGGCCTGTCCGCAATGGCGGCCGTTATTCCGATCGTATTCTTCTTCCTGGCCCTGGCCGTGTTTCGCCTCAAAGGCCACGTGGCGGGCAGCATTACCTTGGCGCTGTCGATCCTGGTCGCGATCTTCGCCTTCCAGATGCCGGTAGACATGGCATTGGCCGCCGCCGGTTATGGCTTTGCCTACGGTCTGTGGCCCATCGCGTGGATCATCGTCGCGGCGGTGTTCCTCTACAAACTCACGGTCAAAAGCGGCCAGTTCGAAATCATCCGCAGCTCGGTCCTGTCGATCACTGACGACCAGCGCCTGCAAGTGCTATTGATCGGCTTCTGCTTCGGCGCCTTCCTGGAAGGTGCGGCCGGTTTCGGCGCCCCCGTGGCAATTACCGCTGCACTGCTGGTCGGCCTGGGCTTCAACCCGCTGTACGCCGCCGGCCTGTGCCTGATTGCAAACACCGCCCCCGTGGCCTTTGGGGCGCTGGGCATCCCGATCATCGTTGCAGGTCAGGTGACCGGCATTGACGCATTCAAGATCGGCGCCATGACTGGTCGCCAACTGCCGCTGCTGTCGTTGTTCGTACCGTTCTGGTTGGTGTTCATGATGGACGGCGTGCGCGGCGTGCGTGAAACCTGGCCAGCGGCACTGGTCGCCGGCTTGAGCTTTGCCATCACCCAGTACTTCACCTCCAACTTTATCGGCCCGGAACTGCCGGACATCACCTCGGCCCTGGCCAGCCTGATTTCCCTGACGCTGTTCCTGAAAGTCTGGCAACCCAAACGCACCGCAGGTGCCCAGATTGCCGGCGCCACCTCCAGCGCCGCAGTCACCGCCAGCGCAGGCGGTTTCGGTCTGCCGCGCAACACAATCGTTTCGCCCTACAGCCTCGGCCAGATTTTCAAGGCCTGGTCGCCGTTCCTGATTCTTACCGTACTGGTCACTATCTGGACCCTCAAGCCGTTCAAGGCGATGTTTGCTGCCGGGGGCTCGATGTACAGCTGGGTGTTCAACTTCGCTATCCCGCACTTGGACCAACTGGTGATCAAAGTCGCGCCGATCGTAACCAACCCCACTGCGATCCCGGCCGTGTTCAAACTGGACCCGATTTCAGCGACCGGCACTGCGATTTTCTTCTCGGCGTTGATCTCGATGCTGGTACTGAAAATTGACATCAAGACTGGTCTTACCACTTTAAAAGAGACCTTCTACGAACTGCGCTGGCCGATCCTGTCGATTGGGATGGTGTTGGCATTCGCATTCGTTACCAACTACTCCGGCATGTCTTCGACCATGGCGCTGGTACTGGCCGGCACGGGCGCAGCCTTCCCATTCTTCTCGCCTTTCCTTGGCTGGCTGGGTGTTTTCCTGACAGGCTCCGACACCTCGTCCAATGCCTTGTTCAGCTCCCTGCAAGCCACCACCGCGCATCAGATCGGCGTCAACGACACCTTGTTGGTCGCTGCCAACACCAGTGGCGGCGTTACCGGCAAGATGATCTCGCCACAATCCATCGCGGTGGCGTGCGCCGCTACCGGCCTGGTGGGCAAAGAATCCGACCTGTTCCGCTTTACTCTCAAGCACAGCCTGTTCTTTGCCACCATCGTCGGGCTGATCACCCTGGCCCAGGCTTACTGGTTCACCGGTATGCTGGTGCACTAAAAACCTGCACGTAATAGGGTAAGAATCGACGCCGGACACGATTCCGGCGTCAGCTATTTCTGGAGGACCGATGAGCCTGCCTGCTGCTTTCCTGAGCGACGTCGCACAACTGATCCCTAAAGATCGACGTTTCGACGACCCACTTTCCACCCTCGCTTTCGGCACTGACGCCAGCTTTTACCGATTGATCCCACAGCTGGTGATCCGCGTGGAGTCAGAAGACGAAGTCGTTGCCTTGTTGCAATGGGCTCAGCGCGATCACGTAGCCGTGACCTTCCGCGCCGCCGGCACCAGCCTGTCCGGGCAGGCCATCAGCGACTCGGTGCTGATCGTGCTGGGGGACAACTGGAATGGCCGCGAGATTCGCGGGCAAGGCACGCAAATCCGCCTGCAGCCCGGCGTGATCGGCGCCCAGGCCAATGCGTGGCTGGCGCCGTTCGGGCGCAAGATCGGGCCGGACCCAGCGTCGATAAACGCCTGCAAGATCGGCGGCATCGTCGCCAACAATGCCAGCGGCATGTGCTGCGGCACGGCGCAGAACACTTACCACACCCTGGCCGGCATACGCTTGGTATTGGCTGACGGCAGCCGCCTGGATACCGAAGACGCCACCAGCGTTAAGGCGTTCCGTGAACAACACGGTGCGCTGCTTGAGCGGCTGGCAACATTGGGTCGCGAGACACGGGCAAATGCCGAATTAGCCGCGAAAATTCGTCACAAATACCGTCTGAAAAACACCACCGGACTGTCGCTGAATGCCCTGGTGGACTTCGATGAGCCGCTGGATATCCTTAGCCATCTGCTGGTGGGTTCCGAGGGCACCCTGGGCTTTATCAGCGCGGTCACCTACGACACGGTGGTAGATCACCCGAATAAAGCGTCGGCGTTGATTGTGTTTCCAGATGTCGAGACCTGCTGCAACGCAGTCACCGTCCTCAAAACCCAGCCGGTCTCGGCCGTCGAGCTGTTGGACCGACGCAGCATGCGCTCGGTACAGAACAAGCCAGGCATGCCCGCTTTCGTACAGCAACTCTCGGAAAATGCCTGCGCCCTGTTGATCGAATCCCGTGCAGCGTCGTCGTCCTTACTGCATGAGCAGTTGGCGCTCATCATGGCCTCCCTGGCCCAATTCCCGGTGGAAAAACAGGTCGACTTCACCGAAGACCCCACAGAGAACGCCCGCCTGTGGGCAATCCGCAAGGACACCTTCCCAGCTGTCGGCGCCGTGCGCAAAACCGGTACCACCGTGATCATCGAAGACGTGACCTTCCCGGTGGAGCAACTGGCAATCGGCGTCAATCGCTTGATCGAGTTGTTCGACAAACATCACTACGACGAAGCGATACTTTTCGGACACGCGCTGGAAGGCAATCTGCACTTCGTCTTCACCCAAGGCTTCAACAGTGCGGAAGAAGTCACACGCTATCAGGCGTTCATGGACGACGTGGCGCAATTGGTGGCCGTGGAGTTTGGTGGCTCGCTAAAAGCCGAACACGGCACCGGACGCAATATGGCGCCGTTCGTGGAGCTGGAGTGGGGCAGTGATGCCTATCAATTGATGTGGCAACTCAAGCGCCTGCTTGACCCCAACGGCATTCTCAACCCGGACGTGGTGCTCAGCCAGGACCCGCAAATCCACCTCAAGCACCTCAAGCCGCTACCCGCCGCTGATGAGCTTGTGGATAAGTGCATCGAGTGCGGCTTCTGTGAACCGGTGTGCCCGTCGAAAGGCCTGACTTTGAGCCCGCGCCAACGCATCGTGATCTGGCGCGACATCCAGGCGAAAAAACGTGCCGGTGTCGACACCACTGAGTTGGAGGCGGCTTATCACTATCAAGGCATCGACACCTGCGCTGCCACCGGCCTCTGCGCTCAGCGCTGCCCGGTAGGAATCAATACCGGCGATCTGGTGAAAAAACTACGCAGCCGCGACGCTGACCGTACGAAAACCGCCGAATGGCTCGCCACCCATTTCTCCACCGCACTCCAAGGCGCGCGCTTCACCCTGCACGTGGCCAACGGCGCACGCATGCTGCTGGGCGCACCACGCCTGGCGAAGCTGTCGGCCAGCATGACCAAGCTGTCCAAGGGGCAAATCCCGCAGTGGACCGCCGCCATGCCACAGCCAGAAAAAGCCATTCGTTTCAGCCCGGCGGTAACGGACGAGCGGCCGCGAGTGGTCTACCTGGCCGCCTGCGTCTCACGCGCCATGGGGCCGGCAGCGGGGGATAAGGAACAGATGTCGCTGTATGACAAAACCCGCAGCCTGTTGGAAAAAGCCGGTTACCAAGTCGTGTTCCCCGACAATCAGGACAGCCTGTGCTGTGGCCAGCCCTTCGCCTCCAAAGGCTACGCCGAACAAGCCGAACACAAGCGCCAGGAGCTGATTGGCGCCCTGCTCCACGCCAGCCGTGGCGGGCTCGACCCGATCTACTGCGACACCAGCCCTTGCACCCTGCGCCTGGTGCAGGACCTGGGCGATACGCGCCTAGACCTGTATGACCCCGTGCGTTTCATCCGCACGCACCTGATGGACCGCCTCGACTTCACGCCCCAGGAAGCCCCCATCGCCGTTCACGTCACCTGCAGCACGCAGCACCTGGGCGAAAGCCAGGCCCTGATCGACCTGGCACGGCGCTGCTCCAACACCGTGGTCATCCCCGAAGGCATTCATTGCTGCGGGTTTGCCGGTGACAAAGGCTTCACCACGCCGGAACTCAACGCCCACTCACTGCGCACCCTCAAGGACGCGGTGCAATATTGCAGCGAAGGTATCTCCACCAGCCGCACTTGCGAGATCGGCCTGAGCCAGCATGGCGGCATCGATTATCACGGGCTGGTCTACTTGGTGGACCGTGTCACCCAGGCCCGCGCCCACTGATCCTGAAGAAATGATCCTGCAAAAAAAACAGAACCCCTGCGTGCCGGCGTAGTCATCTGCATAGGCCTCGACAAACGAGGCTCATCAGTGATGTCGCTGGCAGCCCCTGAACGCCAGCAGCGTCGAGCCCTTTTGCGCAAGGAGATACCCTATGAAGCGTTCCGCTCTTGCTGGCTTGTTCATTACCGCTGCGATGCTGGCTTCCCCTGTGTTCGCTGCGGGCGAGCCCGATCTGTGCAAAATCAATCTGGACAAAATCAACAACGGTAAAGCGCTGCTCGCCACTGACACCAGCGGCAAAAGCGGCGAAATAGACACTGCCGTCTCCCAAGCCAAAGCGGCCCACGCCGCCGGCGATGACAAAAAGTGCATCGAGATCACCTCGAAGGCGCTGCAAGACCTGCAGAACAGCGAAAAAGGCGGCCAATAGGCCGCTCAGTCACGGAAGGCAAACCTTCGGGTTGGCCTTCCGTGACGGTTTGGCGTACACTGCACAGGCTTGTCACTCACTATGAAACAACGAGTTACAAGCACGGGGCCGTTTAGGATTCGACGCCGGTTGCGAAACTTTAGGTGCATGCCGAGTTGGTAACAGAACTCGTAAATCCACTGTTGCAACTTCTTATAGTTGCCAATGACGAAAACTACGGCCAGGAATTCGCTCTCGCTGCGTAAGCAGCCTTAGCCCTGAGCTTCTGGTACCTTCGGGTCCAGCAATCACCAGGGGATGTCTGTAAACCCAAAGTGATTGTCATATAGAACAGAATCGCCGTGCAGTACGTTGTGGACGAAGCGGCTAAAACTTACACAACTCGCCCAAA
This sequence comes from Pseudomonas sp. H3_E07, assembly GCF_054668895.1. Taxonomy (NCBI): domain Bacteria; kingdom Pseudomonadati; phylum Pseudomonadota; class Gammaproteobacteria; order Pseudomonadales; family Pseudomonadaceae; genus Pseudomonas; species Pseudomonas sp. H3_E07. Next base: position 3,638,849 of record NZ_CP162795.1, on the reverse strand, counting down.
GCACCCTGCCCTTCGGGTCGCTGAGGGTTAACTTAATAGAAACGGCTACGCATGTAGTACCGACAGCGGAGTACTGGCGGACGGGGGTTCAAATCCCCCCGGCTCCACCACTTCAACATCTAAAGACGTCCACGGACGTCTTTTTTTGTGCCTGAAATCCAGTAAAATCAAGGGGTTCAGCGCTTCTGAGGTTTTTGGGCATCCGCCAAGTTCTGACCGTTCAGGTATTCCAAGTGGTATTCCAGCCCCTCCGGGGCTAATCTCTGGAATACCAAAACAGCGCCTGAGGTAGATCTCATGCCTGCTCCAGCCCTCCGCCTCTCCGACCGACAACTCAAGGGAGTCAAACCGGCGTCCAAGGATTACGTCCTCACCGACGGGGGCGGTTTGCAGCTCCGCGTACGCAGCAACGGCTCGCTGCTGTGGAATTTCAACTACCGCGAACCGGTGACCAAAAAACGCATCAACATGGGCTTCGGGACCTACCCCGAGCTGTCACTAGCGAATGCACGAAAGAAGGCTGTCGAAGCGCGCGAACTGCTCGCACAAGGCATCGACCCCAAAGTGCAGCGCAACATGCTAAATGAAGCCAGGCGAGCCGAAACTGAACACACCTTTGAGAACGTCGCTCTCGCCTGGTTCGAGCTCAAGAAAGACTCGGTCACCCCGGCCTACGCCGAAGACATTTGGCGCTCGCTCACGCTGCACGTGCTGCCGAGTATGAAGAACACGCCACTGGTGAAGATCACTGCCCCGATGGTGATCGAGCTGCTTCGCCCGCTCGAAGCCAAAGGCAGCTTGGAAACGGTGAAACGCGTGACCCAGAGGCTCAACGAGATCATGACCTACGGCGTTAACTCCGGGCTGATCTTCGCCAACCCGCTCAGTGGCATTCGCGCAGTTTTCAAAAAGCCCAAGAAAGAAAACATGGCCGCGCTTCCGCCCGAAGAGCTTCCCGAGCTAATGATGGAAATCGCCAACGCCAGTATCAAGCGCATCACCCGCTGCCTGCTCGAATGGCAACTGCACACCATGACCCGCCCCGCCGAAGCGGCCACCACTCGATGGGCCGATATCGACTTCGATAAAGCGCTATGGGTGATCCCCGCCGAGCGCATGAAGAAGCGCCGCCCCCACGCAGTCCCACTCACCGAGCAGGCGCTCGCACTGCTTGCCACGGTTAGGCCTCACAGCGGCAATCGTGAATATGTGTTTCCCTCTGACCGCAATCCCCGTACCCACGCCAATAGCCAGACCGCGAATATGGCGCTCAAGAGGATGGGCTTCCAAGACCGCCTGGTCAGCCACGGTCTGCGCTCGATGGCCAGCACCATTCTCAACGAGCATGGCTGGGACCCCGAGTTGATCGAGGTCGCGCTGGCGCATGTGGACAAGGATGAAGTGCGCAGTGCGTACAACCGTGCGGACTATATCGAGCGCCGACGGCCAATGATGGCGTGGTGGAGTGAGTACATTCAGAAAGCGGCGACGGGCAACCTCTCGGCAACCGCGATCTACGTGACGCGTGATCGCATCGTGGTGCCGATCCGGTAGCGCTGCGGCATCGGTGGCAGAAAGCGCGCCGTCCGACTCACTGGCGGCAGTGGCCAACTCACTTTGCTCTAAGCATCTCCGGCCCAGCCCCTGGGTATGGGGAGGCTTCGCATCCCCATACCCAGGGGCTAACACTATAAAAGCGACGAGCGGCCGCGCCGCTACTGAATGCCACCGATTTCCACTCCACGCCAACGCTTTCAATTGGCGCAACTCCAGGCGCGTTTCACTATTGACCCATACCCCCAGCGGCCATTAGAACGAAGCTTCCAAACGCTGCCGTTGGCAGCACTCCAGATGGCCAGAGCCTTCAAGGTCATGCCGCTAACGCGGTGGCTCAACCTAAGTACGATTCGCGTCCGGCAGCTCGTACGGTCACTACCCATGTGATGGATGCCTACTTCACTTCGTTGCCCATGCCGCAACCACCCTCCCCTCTTGCTGCCTTGCGGCAACCTATTCGCATGGCCATTTTATATGCGCCATCCCTTTGCCCGTCTCTTTCTAAGGAAAGAGACGGGCGCACATACCACCGCTGCAGGCTAGGTAATACGTGGCTTTGCTGCAATCCTCCTCGTGACAATCGGCGCGACAAACGCCGAAGCCACCTGCAACAGCGATGTAGATGATGGTGCCGCAGACCTTAACTGGACTGCACCTGGCTGACAGCCAGGCACGCACCGGTCATCGCGTCGTTGCCTTCACCCGACTCAGGATCTCGCGGCGCTGGTTTCGTCAGCCAACGCAGCCTCCACCCGCCCACCGGTAACGATGCTCAGGGGGCCAGATCATGAGATGCCCAAGCTCTTGGCCGTAAGGAGCCGCCAGTCCCGCGTAAGTGGACATCCCCACAGGCCGCAGGGGCCTTGATCCCTGATAACACTCAGCATTCTTGGCGGGATGACGTGGGGCGAGAGCCTGGTGAATTAGGCGAGGAAACCGAAATGGTATTAGTGGGCAGGCGGCGAGAGGGCCGCAATTTTGGCTACGGCAGGCAATTGAGCTACGCAGGGCCGCAGGCGCTGAAAGACATGTTCGGCGGAGGCCACTACGGCACGGTCAGGGCGCACTGTGATCGGTGGTTGGCATTCGTGAAGTGGTGTCGATCTGAAGCGGGGCCCGGGGTCAATGATGCGCGGAAGATTGATCGCGAGGTGTTGTCGGACTATGCCGCATACCTTCGCGGACTGGTTGAGCAAGGCGACCTGGCAATCAGCACTGCACAAAACCGGCTATCCAGCGTTAACAGAACCATGGCAGCGCTTCGCGGTGATCAATATGTGAAATTGCCAAGTCCGAGCAAGGCGTTGGGTATGCAGCGCACCGGGGTTCGTCAATCGGTACCGCAAGGCCAAGACCGCGAACAGGTACAGCAGATCGTCGAGACGCTTTGTAGCCGCGATCAGATGCGGGCAGCAGCGATAGTTCAGTTGACGCGAGCCACTGGGATGCGTTTGCGCGAGGCCATTCTGGCTGACCTGCCACGTCTGAGCCGTGAAGCCGCGCTCTACGGCAAAATCAATATCCAGGATGGCACCAAAGGCGGCCGCGCCGGTGCATCTGCACCCCGCTGGATTAAGGTGGATGACCATATTCGTGGCGCACTTAGATTTGCATTGCAAGTATCCCCTGCGGATAGCCGCAACCTGATTGCTCCAAACGAGAGCTATCTGAACGTTCTGCATGAAATAGCCCGGCCAGCGAGAGAGGTCCTGAAAGCACACGACCTCAAAGGCTTTCACGAACTTCGGGCGGCGTTTGCATGTGAGCGCTATGCACAGATCACACATCACCGTGCGCCTGTAAATGGTGGCCAGTGCTACGCCATAGACCGGCGCCTAGATCTTGAGGCTCGCATGCAGATCAGCGATGAGCTGGGGCATGGACGGATTGAAGTGGTCGCTGCCTATATAGGGGGGAGGGTATGACTAAGGCGTTTGATATGGAGTTGTTCTTGAGCGCCGTGCTGACAGGGTCGCATGCGACGCGGCACCGGCATTTGCGGCAGGCGAAAATCATCCAATCTGAAATCGCAAAACGCTGGCAGCGATCAACTCCTTGGGCCTGGCAGCGAAAGCATTTAGTTTGGTTTCTTGAACACTTCCTCACCGGCCGCAGTGAGGCAACACATTATTACTATTTGCTTACTGTCCAACTGCTCGCACGACGCCTGGAAAGGCCATGGGTTTTTAAGCGTTGAGTGGAGCTCCCGCTCCTAACCATCGGTAATCGCCACCGCCTCGGAAAATCATGGCGTCGACGCACCTATTAGCAACCTCCTCAGTGCTGAGGAAATCATGACTTTTAAAGGTCAGCCCGGTTATGCGCAAATCGCGCCGCATACAAGCGTAACGTCTCGCCCTCGGCCAGTAGCTGGTCACGCTGGACCGACGGCATATGGTTATACACGCACCACGCTTCGTCTGGCATTATGCCCTTATAGCGCCACCATTCTCGGGATGGCTGGTGACGAACTCAAGGGATGGAACATGGCAGAGAACAGCAACTTCGCCTTTTTTAAAGAACACGATCCGGTTTTTTTCCAACTTGCCAATGCGGCCGAGCGAGTATTTTCCAGCGACCCCAACACGACGCTGATCAAACTGCGTCAGTTGGGCGAAGCGCTCGCCCAGGATCTGGCGGTAAGAGCAGGCATTGAGTTCGACGCCACCACTTCCCAGGCTGATCTGCTGTTCCGCCTGAGCCGTGAAATCCAGCTCGACGGCAACATCCGTAACCTCCTCCATACGCTGCGCATCGAAGGCAATAAGGCTACCCACGAATTCCGCACCCAGCATCGTGAGGCACTGGACGGGCTGAGGGTCGCCCGCGCCTTGGCGATCTGGTATCACCAGTCATTTGGCACGGGCGGCAACACCTTCAAGCCTGGGCCTTTCGTGGTTCCGGCCGATCCGAGTGAGCCTCTGCGTGAGCTGCAGGGGCAGATCGAAAAACTTCGCGCAGAGCTGGGCGACAGTCGCCAGCAATTGGAGAACAACCACCAATTAGCCGAGCTACTGGTGCAAGAAAAGCATGAGCAAGCCAGTCTTGTTGGGCAGATGAACGAGGAAGCCCGCGTCTACGAGCAGATTGCCCTTGAACGCGAGGCAGAACTATCGAAGGCCCGAATCGATTTCGAGGCGCGGCTGAAAGTGCTGCAACAACAGCTTGAAGATCAGCCGCAAGCTGCCCTGCAGGTCACGCGTAAAACTCAGCAGGCAAGCAGCCAGTTCGACCTCAATGAAGACCTCACCCGTATTCTCATTGATCAACAGTTGAACGATGCCGGCTGGGAAGCCGATTCGCTCGATCTTACTTACAGCAAGGGCGCTCGGCCCGAAAAGGGCAAGAACAAGGCCATCGCCGAATGGCCAACCAGCAAGCCGAAAGAAAACGCTGATTACGTGCTGTTCGCCGGCCTAATCCCAGTCGCCATCGTCGAAGCCAAGCGCAAGCGTGTCAACATAGCGGACCGCATTCCCCAAGCTGAGCGCTATTCACGTCAACTGATCGTTACCGACAATCTGCAACCGGCCGGCCATAACACGGACTGGGCCGATGGTCAGGGCAGCCACTTCAAAGTCCCGTTTGCCTTTGCCTGCAATGGCCGGCCCTTCATTAAGCAGCTCGCCGAGCTGTCTGGCATCTGGTTTCGTGACTTGCGCAGCCCGGCCAACCTGCGCCGACCGCTGCAGGACTTCCACACGCCGGGCGGCCTACTCGACCTGCTCAAACGCAGCCGTGAGGACGCCGAGGCGAAGCTACAGCAGGAAGGCTTCGCCTATCTCAAGCTGCGTGACTATCAGGAAAACGCCATCCGCGCCGTTGAGCAGGCCCTAGCCGCCAATCGCCGCAACTGTCTGCTGGCTATGGCGACCGGGACCGGCAAAACGCGCACTATCATTGGCTTGATGTACCGCCTACTGAAGGCCGAGCGCTTTCGCCGTATTCTTTTTCTGGTCGATCGCAGCGCCTTGGGGGAACAGGCCATCGAAGCCTTCAACGAGGCGACGCTGGAACAAAACCATACGCTGGCGCAGATATACGACGTCAAAGAACTAGGCGACATGGCTGCCGAAGCTGAAACACGGATTCAGGTCGCCACTGTGCAGGCCATGGTCAAGCGCATCTTCCAGTCGGACACCCCGCCGCCCATCGATGCCTTCGATTGCATCATCGTCGACGAAGCCCACCGCGGTTACACACTCGACCAGGAAATGACGGAAGGTGAGCTGGCGGTCCGCGACTTCAGCCAGTACCTGTCGCAATATCGCCGCGTGCTCGATTACTTCGACGCCTCCCGCATCGGACTGACCGCTACGCCAGCCAAGCACACCAGCGAAGTCTTCGGTGCGCCGATATACACCTATAGCTACCGTGAAGCCGTGGCTGACGACTGGCTGATCGATCACGAACCCCCAATCCGCTACCAGACCCTGCTGAGCCAGAATGGCATCCACTTTGCCAAGGGCGAGAGCGTCAGCGTCATCGATACGAGCACCGGCGAGGTGGATGTCGCCGAGCTCGAGGACGAACTCGACTTCGAAATCGAGTCCTTCAATCGCCGCGTGATTACGCCCGGTTTCGACAAGGTCATCTGCGAGCAACTGGCACAAGAGCTCGACCCGTCGGGCGACGAAAAAACGATGATCTTTTGCGTTAACCAAGCCCATGCCGAGCGGGTCAAAAACCTTCTCGACGAAGCCTTCAAGTACGTTCACGGCGAGGATTACAACCAGGCGGCTGTACAGATCATCACCGGGCAAAGTGACAAGGTCAAACAACTGATCCGCCAGTACAAGAACGAGCGCTACCCGAGCATTGCCATCACGGTCGACCTGTTGACCACCGGTATCGACGTACCGCGCATTTGCCACTTGGTGTTCATGCGCCGGGTGCGTTCGCGCATCCTCTACGAACAGATGAAGGGCCGCGCGACTCGCCGCTGCGATGAAATCGGCAAGACGGTATTCAGGATCTATGACCCAGTTGACCTGTACGCTGCCCTCGAACCAGTAGACACAATGAAGCCGCTGGTGAAAGACCCAAACATCAGCCTCGAACAGCTGGTCAGCGAGCTAACTAACCCAGCCAGCCTCGATGCTCCTGGTAACCAGCCGGACACTAGCCATGCCCACGACGTCCTGGACCAGTTTAGCCAGCGGGTCATGCGCATCCTGCGTAAGGCCAGCCATAAGGCCGAGCAAAAGCCAACCCTAAAGGCCAAGCTCGCCGAACTGGAAAACACCTGGGGCATTGCCCCGGACAAACTGCATCAGCACCTGCACCAGCTCGGCCCACAGCAAGCTGCCCAGTTCATCCAACAGCATGCCCAACTGCTCGATCAGCTCGCCACAGTTAATGCCCTGTTGGGATCGCTGAACTACCCGGTGATCTCCACTCACACGGACGAACTGATGGTCCGTGAGCAAAACTACGGCAGTTACCAAAAGCCTGCGGACTATCTGGAAAGCTTCAACGACTTCATCAAAAATCAGTTGAACCAGTCGGTGGCCCTCGGCGTAGTGATCAACCGCCCGCAAGACCTGACTCGTGAACAACTGCGCGAAGTGCGCCTGCTGCTCGACGGGCATGGCTACAGCGAGGTGAACCTGCAAAGCGCCTGGCGCAACCAGACGAACCAGGAAATCGCTGCCAGTATCGTCGGCTTCATCCGCCGCGCTGCCCTCGGAGAGGCTTTGCTGCCATTCGAGCAGCGCGTAACCAAGGCGATGGAGACGATTTACGCCCTGCAGCCTTGGACTCAAGTTCAGCGTAAGTGGCTGGACCGCCTGGCTAAGCAGCTGGTTCACGAGGTCGTTATTGACAAGAAGCAGATTGGTGAAGCGTTCAAGGGCGATGGCGGCAGCACGCGGCTGGACAAAATGCTCGGCGGCAACCTGGGCGTGGTGCTGGATGCCCTGAACGACAACCTCTGGGCACAAACGGGATGAGACCGATCTGGAACGCCGGATTGGCCAGCGTGTTCGTTCATAAGGGATAATGCCCCTGCTATATGACTTATCGGCCGCGATACCTAGAGACGCCTCATGACCCCTGCTGAGCTTCATCAGATCCTTGCCCGTGGTGAAGACAGTCGCCATCAATTCAAGCGCGATTTCAGCAATATCGATGCCTTGGCAGCCGAGTTGGTGGCGTTCGCCAATACATCCGGTGGATATCTGCTGATTGGCGTAGACGACTCCGGCACGGTTAGCGGGTTGAACAGCGCCGACGTTGCGCGGCTCAATCAGTTGCTCTCCAATGCGGCCTCGCAGAATGTCCGCCCAGCCATCAACCCACTGTCCAGCAACCTTCAGACCGAGCACGGGCTGGTCATGGTGGTGACAGTCGAACAAGGGCTGAATAAACCCTATGTCGACAACCAGGGTCGCATCTGGGTAAAGAACGGCGCCGACAAGCGTCGGGTCACGGCCCGTGAAGAACTGCAGCGTTTGTTCCAGCAGGCCGGGCTGGTGTGCGCCGATGCGGTACCGGTCGCGGGCAGCTGCGTGGCGGATATCGACGCCAAAGCGCTTGGCGAGTACTTCCAAAGACGCTTTCGGCAGAGCCCCGAACAGACAGGTTTGGAAACTACCCGCATCCTGGAAAATCTTGGCCTCGCCAGTGGCGACACACCCAATTTGGCCGGTTTGCTGCTCTTCGGCCAGGCGCCACAACGTCTGTGCCCGGCGTTCGATATCAAGGCCGTGGCGTTTCCGGGCACGGTTCTGCATGACCGCCACTATCTAGACAGCGAAGATATCGACGGCAATCTGCAGGAGCAGTACCGACGCAGCCTTGCCTTCATAAAGCGCAACCTACGCCACGTGCAGCGACAGCAGGGCTTCAATACCCTCGGCCAGCTGGAAGTGCCGGAGGAGGTGTTTGAAGAACTGTTGGTCAATGCCCTGATCCACCGCGACTACTTTGTCAGCGCCTCCATCCGGATCATGATCTTCGCCGATCGTATCGAACTGATTAGCCCCGGGCACCTGCCTGACGTGCTCGATACCGAGAAAATTCGATTCGGCCTGTCCAACCGTCGTAACCCGACGCTCACCTCCCATGCTGTACACATTCTCCCCTATCGCGGTTTGGGCACCGGCATCCCGCGCGCTATCGATGCTTGGCCAATGATCCGACTGGAGGACGACCGGCAGAGTAATCAGTTCAAGGTGGTGATTCAGCGCGCCGTTGAAAAAGGGCCTCTTTCGGGCCCAAGTGGGGACCAAGTAGGGACTAAGTCGGGACCAAGTAGGGACCAAGTAGGGACTGAGTCCGCTGTCGAAGAAGAACAAGCCGAAACTCGCCTGTCTTTGCAGCAAGAGCAGATAACGCTGCTGTGCAAGATGACAGGCGATCACACTGCGCCAGAGCTAATGACATTCGTCGGGCGCAGCAACCGCAGCAAGTTCCGCGAGCAGGTTTTGACCCCACTACTGAGGCTTGGCGTGGTCGAGATGACCATTCCAGACAAGCCCAACAGCAGCAAGCAACGCTATCGCCTGACTGCGACGGGCCGAGCGCTAAAGGCCGAACAACGCTCCTCAGAGGACTGAGCCCAAACAATCATTTCTTTGCGCCAGCGAAATCTGGTGCTTTACACACTTCGCCACAGGTACCCCATGACCAACTCCGATATCGTCCAGAAACTCTGGAACCTCTGCGACGTCCTGCGCGACGATGGCATCAACTACAGCGACTACGTCACCGAGCTCGTGCTTCTGCTGTTCATCAAGATGGAATACGAACAGGTGCAGAACAACGACAGCTTCGGCCACAAGCTGCCCGAAGGCGCGCGCTGGCCAGACCTGGCTGGCAAGTCCGGCGTTAACCTGCTCGATCACTACCGGCAGATGCTACTGGACCTTGGCAAAAACCCTGACCCGCTGATTGCCGCCATCTACGCCGACGCTCAGACTCGCCTCAAGGAACCGCGCCACCTCGAGCAGTTGATCAAGAGCCTCGACGGTATCGACTGGTTCAGCGCCCGCCAAGACGGCCTCGGCGATCTTTATGAAGGCCTGCTGGAAAAAAACGCCAGCGAGACCAAATCCGGGGCCGGTCAGTACTTCACCCCTCGGCCGCTGATCGACAGTATCATCCGCTGCATCAAGCCGCAGCCGGGCGAGACCATACAAGACCCGGCCGCCGGTACTGCGGGCTTTTTGATCGCTGCTGACGCCTATATCAAAAGTCAAACCGACGATTACTACGACCTCGACGCCAAAGCCCAGGCATTCCAGCGCAATCGCGCCTTTGTTGGCATAGAACTAGTGCCCGGCACTCGCCGCCTGGCGCTAATGAACACACTGCTGCATGGCATGGAAGGCGACGAAGAAGGCGTGGTGCACCTGGGCAACGCCCTAGGTCAGACCGGGGCCAACTTACCCAAGGTCGACGTCATCCTCTCCAACCCACCGTTCGGCACGGCCAAGGGTGGCGGTGGCCCGACTCGTGATGACCTCACGTACCGCACCAGTAACAAGCAGTTGGCCTTTCTCCAGCACATCTACCGTGGCCTCAAGCCGGGCGGCCGCGCCGCCGTGGTGCTGCCGGATAACGTGCTGTTCGAGGCCGGCGTTGGCACCGACGTGCGTCGCGACCTGATGGACAAGTGCAACCTGCACACCATCCTGCGCCTGCCTACTGGCATCTTCTACGCACAGGGTGTGAAGACCAACGTACTGTTCTTTCAGAAGGGCACCGTGGAAAACCCGCGCCAGGAGGAAGGTTGCACCAAGCGCGTGTGGATCTATGACCTGCGCAGCAACATGCCCAGCTTCGGCAAGCGCACGCCCTTCGGCCCCACGCACCTCAAACCGTTCGAGGACGCCTATGGCGACACCCCCGACGGCGCAAGCCCACGCGCCGAGAACGTCGAAGGTATCGGTGAAACCAGCCGCTTCCGCAGCTTTACCCGGGATTACATCCGCAACGAGCGGAGTGACTCGCTGGACATCAGTTGGCTAAAAGACAACAGCAGCCTAGATGCCGCCGACCTGCCCGCTCCGGAAGTACTGGCGGGTGAGGCCATGGCTGAACTGACCGAGGCTCTGCGTGAGCTGGAAGAGCTGATGAAGGCGCTGGGTGCTGGAGATGAGGCGGTGGCGCAGAAGCGATTAATGGCGGAAGTTATGGGACTTTCGATAGAACAGGAGGTTTCTGCAGATGAGTAATTTGATCCCAGGCACCTGGATTGAATGCAAGCTTGGGGATGTTGTTGCCATTGTCCGCGGAGTGACATTCCCTGCCTCATCTAAAGTCCATGAACCCACTGATGGCTATGTTGCTTGCCTCAGAACATCTCACATTCAAGAAAAACTTCTTTGGAATAATATCTACTACATCCCGAGCAGTTACGTAAAGGGGACTGATCGATTGGCCAAGCGAAACGACATTCTGATGTCAATGGCCAACAGCTCTAACCTTGTCGGCAAAGTTTGTATTAAGGAGACTGACCGAGAGGCGTGTTTCGGTGCATTTCTTTCTGCGATACGCAGCGAAGTAATTAGTCATGCCTATGTCTATTATTTTCTAAAAAGCAGCACAGCACAGCAGAGCTTAAGATCATCGGCAAGCCAAACCGTAAACATCGCGAATATATCTGTTGCTGCGCTAGAAAACTTACTGCTTCCGCTCGCACCACTTACTGAACAAACCCGTATCGCCGCGAAGCTCGACGAACTACTGGCCCAAGTCGATACCCTGAAAGCCCGTATCGATGGCATACCCGCACTACTCAAACGCTTCCGCCAGTCCGTCCTGGCCGCTGCCGTTTCCGGTCGGTTGACGGAGGAGTGGCGATCCCATAGCGTATGTAGTGAACCAAATAATCAGCCGACACCTCATCACAGCGAGACTAGTGATCCCCTACCTACTGGATGGGTCACAAAAACCGCAAGTGAAACCTGTGGATTCATTACTAAAGGAACCACCCCACCAAAAGAGAAGATGACTGCTGGGCACGGTGACGTTCCATACATCAAGGTCTACAACCTAACTTTTACGGGTGTATTGAACTTTTCCATCGACCCAACATTCGTGGATAACAACACGCATACTATTGACCTTAAAAGATCAATAGTAAGGCCGGGGGATGTGCTCATGAATATCGTCGGGCCGCCTTTGGGCAAGGTTTCCATCGTTCCGGCCTCTTATCCCGAGTGGAACATAAATCAAGCCATTGCTCGTTTTACCGCGAGCGATGGCGTTTCTCCGGGATACCTGGCCCTATGCCTCAGGAGTGATTCCGTTCTAAGCTATGCGATTTCTCGTGCAAAAGCCACGGCCGGCCAATTCAATCTAACCCTAGAGATTTGCCGGGAACTTCCAATACCACTACCGCCAACTCTAGAACAAACCGAAATAGTCCGCCGCGTCGAACAACTTTTCGCCTTCGCCGAACAAATCGAAGCCCGCGTCAAAGCCGCCCAGACACGCATCGACCATCTGACTCAAAGCGTCCTTGCCAAAGCCTTCCGTGGCGAACTGGTGCCGCAGGACCCGAACGACGAACCAGTTGGCGTGCTGCTGGATCGCATAAAGGCTCAACGCGCCACCGCGCCCAAGGCAAAGCGCGGTCGCCAAGCCGCTACGTTGGGCTAAGCCTTTATCAGGAATATAACGAACCATGCCAGTCCCGACATACGACCAGTTCATCGAACCCATCCTACGTTTTCTCGCCGCCCACCCGGAGGGTGCCACGGCGGGCGAGGCCCACGAAGCGGCCGCCGTGACGCTTGGTCTAAGCGAAGCGCAACGGCAGGAGACCATCGCCAGTGGCCAGGCCACCTACAAGAACCGTTCAGGCTGGGCACATGATCGGCTCAAGCGCGCCGGCTACTCCAGCAGCGCCAAGCGGGGCTACTGGCAGCTAACCGATACCGGCCGCGTATTCGCCCAGGCCAACCCGACCCAGTTGACTCCAGAGCAGGTCGAGCATCTAGCTGTGAACTTCATGAGCGTGAAGCTGAAGACAGCGCCGGATGCGGCCTCGCTGGATGAGAGCAACGACACACCAGCGCTTATTACCAAGACTGATCTCGCCACTAGCAGCCCGCAAGAGCGCTTGAACCAAGCCATCCACGAGTTGCGCACCAGCGTCGCGGGCGACCTGCTAGACAATCTGTTGCAAGCAAGCCCGACGCGCTTCGAGCACATCGTTCTCGACGTCCTGCACAGCTTGGGCTACGGCGCGAACCGTCAGGCGCTGCAGCAAGTCGGCGGTAGTGGCGACGGAGGCATTGACGGCGTGATCTCGCTCGACGCGCTGGGGCTGGAGAAAGTCTACGTGCAGGCCAAGCGCTGGCAGAACACCGTCGGCCGCCCCGATTTGCAGGCGTTCTATGGCGCCCTTGCCGGGCAGAAAGCCAAACGCGGTGTATTCATCACCACTTCCGGCTTCACTGCCCAGGCGGTTGAGTTCGCGCTGTCGGTCGAAGGGCTTGTGCTGGTCGACGGTAAACGCTTGGTCAATCTGATGTTGGATCACGAGGTCGGTGTCAGCTCGCAGCTTTACAAGGTGCCTAGGCTCGACAGCGATTACTTTGACGAGTCGCTCGGCTGAGTTCAAAAAGCACCATTCCATCGAAAGCCAGATCAACCAGCATTCCATCTGGTATTCCAAGCTATTTATTAGATTGATTATTAGCCAGCAAAAACAGACGGCTACGGTATATTTTCACCTCCCCCCGGCTCAACGAAAAAAGACGTCCAAGGACGTCTTTTTTGTACCTGTAACTCAGTAAGCTCATAGGCTTATTTGCCTTTTAGCCTCCGTAGGCGATCATTTACCGATCGGCTCAGCCAGTCTGAATTGCACACCTGAGCAGCGTGAAGAACCATGCATTTCGTCGCTCAATACCTTGCAATCACAGCCTTTCGCCTATAGCCGACCGCGCGAGGTGTTAACCTCAGATCCAAGTCTATTTTCACCCTTATGGGTACTTTCGCCATGATCAACGGCCACAAGCATTCAAAAGACCTTAGCCTTGCGGAAATGATGGGCCTTAAAAGCAGCTTACGTGACCGCCAGGTTGATGCTGTCTATGCAGCTGACCCTCAGGTGCTTGAAATGGCTGCTGTCCGTGCCAAAGCGGCCCTTCGCGGCAACTCTGCTGTAATCGCTCGCCCACTAAGATTCTCTGCGCTTAGCAACTGATGCCCGACGCGGTAAACGAAGACGCTCCGTTTCGTGTCTGGCCCACTCCAGATGGAGCGCAGTTCGTCTTCGTCTTTGAAGAAATCTGGAAGGACGCCAAACAGGCTTTCTAGAAACTGCGCAGCAGACATTGGCTTGCCATCGGCGCTGAGAAACAAGGTCGTCATCATGTTTTTGATCCGGCGCGCCGAGCCTTTGCTTAACCTGATCTCCCCCGCTCGAATACCGAATTTCCCGCGCGGCGGCCGAGGGGTTCAGGTACCAGATCGATAGCTCATGAGCCCCGTGGCAAGGGCACTCATGCCCTCGCCGCCCGGTGTCGGGATACGTCGGAGGTCCAACCGATCCAGCGCCCGATTCACCACCGCAGGTCACTCATGGCTCTCCTTCTCCCTCTTGTGCTTGCGATAATGGGAAAGTGAAATCCCCGTTTGGCGCTTGAAGTAGCGACACAAGTAAGAGGCGTCGGCGAAGTTCAGTTCGTCGGCCACACGGCCAATAGCCAAGTCACTGTATGAAAGGAGCGCCTTGATTTCCAAGGTTACCTGCCGATCGATCAGGCCCTTGGGAGTGTCATTGAAAAACGCTTTGGTCAACTGCGACAGGTAGAACGGCGTGATATTCAGTGCGTCAGCGTAGAACTTCACATCTCGGTTGCGGATGCAGTGTTTACCTATCAATTCCCAGAAGCGCCAACTGAGCATTTCCTTCCGGCTGAATCCACGGTTTTCTATTTGGTTGGCTGGAAGTTGCTCGGCTATTTTCAAAAAGAGGTTCTGCAGCTGATTGCGCAACATGATGCGTTGGTAAGAGGGACAGGTCTGCGCAATATTCCGCATCTGCGTCACCCACCCTTCTATCAGTGGCATGTCGTCCTTGGATGGAACGCAATGGGGATGGTCATGTAGAAAGACGAACAAACTATTTGGCAGCGGGTAGGCAACCTCCGCTGCAAAATCTTTCGGCATAAGGCAGAAAAAAACCTTGAAGCGGCGCGAGCGGCGTTTGAGCAAGACAATGGTGTCCTCAGCCAGCAACATCACTCCTCCGCGCCTGACCGCATGCTCTTTGAAGTTTAGAGTGAAGTGGGCACTACCGGAGAGGCATACCAGCAACGTCAAGTAAGCATGACCGAAAGAGAGCGGTAAACCTTGCCCTTGCGCTAGCGTGGTTTCTCCCATCCTCATCGAATCGTCAGGACCGGAAAGTTTCGGAATGTGATGCATAGTGCCCCAGCGCTATAACAAACAATAGCCATCATCGTATCAGCGCTTGGCGCGGTTGTTGCGAAAAGTACCGAAGAAGCCGAGGTACTGGCGTGTACCGATGGCCTGTCTGCCAATACTCTATCCCGAACGCACCCATCCACTCCGAGTACGGGATATGACACTTAAAACAGAACGACTCTTGCTACGCCCCTGGCAGGACACAGACGCCGCCGATCTATACGAGTATGCCAAAGACGCCCGAGTCGGTCCCATCGCTGGCTGGCCCCCGCACACCAGTGTGGAGAACAGTGCCGACATCATCCGCACAGTCTTCAATCACCCAGAGGTGTATGCGGTCGAATTGAAGGAAAATCGCCGTGCTGTTGGTTGTGTGGGCATTCTCATAGGCAGCAACAGCAATTTTGAAATCAGTGAGCAGGAAGGGGAAATAGCCTACTGGATCGGCGTGCCGTATTGGGGTAAAGGTCTGATTCCGGAAGCCGTGCGTGAAGTGATGCGACACGCTTTTGAAAACCTGAACCTCAAAGCACTGTGGTGTGGTTACTTCGCCGACAACATCCAATCCCATGCTGCCCAATCGAAGTGTGGGTTTCGCTTTCATCACACGGAAGAAAACAAATACAACCAGTTCCTCCAAGACTATCGCACAGAGCACATTAGCCGGATCACCTACCAGGAATGGCTGGAATATTCGAAAGTGTAAGAGCACAAACCGAAGAGGGACGCGAACCTTACCTGGGGTTGTACGAAGAACCAGCCTCCCTTGATACAGCGTTACCATTCAGGTGCGGTACACACCCATAAAACATTGATTCAGCTCGATCATCACCCTCATTCAGGCGACGCGATGGAAATCTCACTCACCCAAATAACGCAACAAAACTATGAGGCCATTTGTGAACTGGAGGTCACTGAAGAACAAGAGGACTACGTCGCTAGTAATACTTGGTCGCTCGTTGAGGCCGCGTACAACCCGGGCTACTTCACACGCGCCATCATTGCGGATGAAGAGGCCGTAGGCTTTTTAATGTGGGTGCAGGAATCAAAAGGAAAAGTCTCTATCTGGCGCTTTATGGTGGATAAGAAACATCAGCAGAAATCCATCGGTAGAGCAGCGCTGGGTCTCGCCCTGCATGAAATAAAACAGATCGAAGAGTTGAAAGAAATTGAGATTTGCTACAACCCCAACAACGTCGTCGCCAAAGGGTTTTATTCCAGTTTTGGTTTTATCGAGGTTGGCATGGATGCAGACGGCGAAGATATGCTGGCGAGGATCATCATGTGAACGTCGCCAAATACACGCCGAGTGGCACGATTTCCTTGCCAACGTATTGAGGACGAAATCCACGCGTTCCGGCAGGTAATGCTTCGGGTGGGAGTCCCTCTCTGGAATCCCACCGCACTTCCCATTACCCTGATCCCCTCTATCAGACAACCGGAAGTCCGATACCCGTGTTCAAGCCACTCGCCGCTTTCGCTCTCGCCTGCACCCCTCTGCTTGCAACCGCCGCCGACCTGGCCGGTGTCTGGACAGGCACTCTGGGGAAATCCGCGATTACTGTCTGTTTCAACGGGCCCCACGGCGCCAATGGCAGTTATTACTACCAACGGATCCTCACCCCCATTCAGCTGACCCAAGCCAACGCCAGCGAGCCTTGGGTGGAAGAAGGGCAAACCGGTTTCTGGCAGTTGGACGACCCACAGGGCGACCTATTGACCGGCACCTGGAGCAAAGCCTTGGGTGGCAAAAGCCTGGCGCTGATGCTGAAACGCGCGGACACGGACGGGTGCGCCAGCGACACTTACAACAACCCGCTTGAGGCCACGCCACCGGCGGTAAAGGTTGAGAGGAAGACGTTCGCCGAACATGCCTACCAGGTGAAAACCCAAGGCGGGCAGGTCATCCTCAAACTTGAAGGCGACACGGAGGCCATCGATAAGATCAACCGGGATCTCGCACGGATGGCCATCAACCCAGACGGACAGACCGATTTCTATAGGGAGCGGCGCAACTCACTGGACCAGGGCGGCAGCACCACGACCAGCGAGATCACGGTGGAACCGGTCTACTGGTCATCACAGTGGATCACCGTGCGTTTCTATCGCTGGTCGGCAGGCTACGGACGCGGGGGAATCAGCTGGGGCCTGCACAGTTGGAACCTGCAAACTGGTAAAAAGGTTGATCCCTGGACGTGGTTGGGAGGCGAGGAGCAATGGGACGGCCCCTATTCCGGCCAGGTCAAACTGCCCGCAGCGTTCAGCGCATGGCTTTCCAAGCAAA
Source organism: Pseudomonas sp. H3_E07 (assembly GCF_054668895.1). Classification (NCBI taxonomy): domain Bacteria; kingdom Pseudomonadati; phylum Pseudomonadota; class Gammaproteobacteria; order Pseudomonadales; family Pseudomonadaceae; genus Pseudomonas; species Pseudomonas sp. H3_E07. The sequence continues at coordinate 3,621,619 of NZ_CP162795.1, read as the reverse complement.
CCACCGTCGACGAAGGCTGCCCGGCCGTGACCAGCTATTCCACCTTCGACTTGAGCTTCAACACCCAGGGCCTGCAACTTTCGACACCCGCCCAGGGCGATGGCTGTGATAACGAACTGAGCTTTACGTGGGAGCAATTGGAGCCGGTGCTGACAGCCCAAGGCAAAGCAGCTATACCCAGCTTGAAAGCGCCATAACGGCCTAATCAGCCTTACAAAAATCCATCACTCGTTCACGAAATATTCAGAAACGCCAACGGATACTAGCCCATTGCAATGACCGTTCCCCCGGACGGTCCTCCTGCCCTGGTAGCCACACTCCATGACGCGTCCTGCTTCCCTGCTGCTCCTGCTTGCTGGTCTGTTGTTCTTCTTTGCCCTGGGCAACCATGAGCTGCAAGGCTCCACCGAAGCCCGCGTCGCCGGGATCGCCATGGCCATGCACCTGGACAATAACTGGGTAGTGCCCCAGTTGTTTCGAGAGCCCTTTCTGGAAAAACCGCCCCTGAGCCTGTGGATCGACGCCGGGGCGATTCGCCTGTTCGGCGGCACCACCTGGGCCGTGCGCCTGGCCTCGGCGTTTGCTGGATTGTTCAGCGTGATGCTCCTTTACACCATGCTGCGCCGGTTCGGGCGACCGCAGACGCTGGCGTTCAGCGCGGCCTTGATCTTGGCGACCATGGCCAGCTATTGGAGCAATGCGCGCGGCGTCGGTGAGGATTCGCTGCTCACCCTCGGCGTGACCACTGCGCTGTTGGCGTTCTACCAGGCAGTGCGGCCCGATCGCCAAGGCTCCAGCGTGGGCGCATGGGCACTGTTTACCGCCGGGATGGTGATCGCCACCCTCAGCAAAGGCGTGCTGGGCCTGGCGATGCCGGGCATTGTGATTTTTGTGTACCTGGCCAGCACCAGCCTGATGGACAAACGGCTGCAGATTGGCAACTGGCTCAAGCCGGCACTGTTTACCTTATTGGCGCTGGTGCCACTGGTGATCTGGCTAGGCTTCCTGTTCCAACGCGGGGGTATGCAGGCCGTTGCCGAGGTCTTGCTGACCAACAGCGTCGGCCGCTTCAGCGGCTCGTTTGTCGAAGCCGGGCATTACGAGCCGTTCTACTACTACATTGCCAAGCTGCCCGAGGCGTTCCTGCCTTGGAACATCCTGGTGTACCTGGGCCTGTGGCACTTTCGCAAAAGCCTGGTGCGCAACCGCTACCACTTGTTCTTCAGCGTCTGGCTGGTGGCACAGTTCACCCTGCTGACCCTGGCGTCGAGCAAACGCACCGTTTACCTGATGGCGCTCGCACCGGCCGCCGCCGTCCTGGCCGCGGAATATGCAAGGGTGCTGCTGGACTGGCTGAAAACCCACAAGCCCGCGCTGTACAAGCATCACAGAACCATAGTGGGCGGCGTGTTCACCCTGGCCGTGAGTTGCTACCTGATCGCCGCCTTCTGGTTCGCGCCCAAAGCGGATGTGCGCCAGTCCTTCGTACCGGTGATCAGCCAGGTTCAGGCGTTGAAAGACGAAGGCCGGGAGGTGGTACTGTACCGGCCCAACGAGCGCATCGCCGGAGCCAGCGTGTTTTACCTGCAGGCCTATTTACCGATCCTGCAAACCGAGGCCGAGCTGCACAGCTATCTCGGCGCCAAGCCCGGCAACGTTGCGCTGCTGGACCACACCGATGACTTGACCCGTCCGGTGAAGGAGATCAAGCGGATGTCGATCAATCGCCAGCCTTACTACTTCGTGGAGCAGTAAGGCCGGCGCGGGGCATCAGTGCTTGGTGACTTTGTCCAGGTAGCCCATGGCAAATGCCGAGACCACGAAGGTCATGTGGATGATCACGTACCACATCAGGTGCTGTGGATCGACGTTCTTGGCGTCCATGAAGATGCGCAGCAAGTGGATCGACGAAATCGCCACGATGGAGGCCGCCACTTTCATCTTCAGGGACGAAGAGTCCATGGTGCCCAGCCAGTTGAGTTTCTCTTTGTTGTCATCGATATCCAGCTGCGAGACGAAGTTCTCGTAGCCGGAGATCATCACCATGACCAGCAAGCCGCCGACCAGGGCCATGTCGATCAACGACAGCAGCACCAGGATCAGCTCGGACTCGGCCATCGAGAACACGCTCGGCAGCAAGTGAATCACTTCCTGGAAGAATTTCAGCGCCAGCGCCAGCAACCCGAGGGACAAGCCGAAATAAATCGGCGCCAGCAGCCAGCGCGAGGCGTACATAGCATTTTCGATAAAGCGTTCCATTGGATCTCACACAGCTTGGCTAGAAATGGCGGCGAGTATACCAGCCGCTACAAGACACCTGTCATCACGAGAAAACTGACCTGTGCGGCATCTGTAAGAGAATTTTTCTGCTAGTGTCGAGCCCAATAACAACTCGGCTCGATGACGTCGGACAGGAAAAAACTCAGATGATGGATGTGCGATCCCCTTTGGCCAGTATCGGCCTGTGCGCGGCATTGCTGCTGGCTGGCGGCTGCTCCCCCAGCGACGAGCAGAAGCAGACCACCCTCGAAGAGAAAACCGCCAAATTCGAACAATCCCTCGACAGCATCCAGGACCCCAAGCTGCGCGACGCCGTCGCCGACCTGGGCGGTTCGCTGCTGTTACTGGAACGGGCGCGGGTCAAACTCGCCACCAAGCCCATCGAAGCCGAATACGGTGACGACACACTGGCCCTGCTCAAGCACTACCCCACTCCCCAGGCGCTGGTGGACACCTACATCAATGGCCTGTTCGTGCTGCGCAAGAACTCCCATTCCGACTACCTGACCGACTTGCAGCCGGTGTTTCCCTTCAACTTCAACATCCCCGACCAATTCCCTTTCCCCCACGGGCTGGAATGGCAGTCGGTGACCTTGAGCAACAACAAGGTCATCCCCTTCCAGCCAGAGTGGTCGGAAACCGATCCGGGCATCCAACTGAGCCCCAGCAGCTCCAACCTGACCAACCCTGACGATTTGACGGTGACCTACCCGTTCATCGACGGCATCGAGACGGAAAACAAGAGCCAGCCACAGCCCGTCAGCCTCAAGGGCACGGTTGAAGTGGTCGCGCCAGGCAAGGTGCTGACCTTTGACCTGTCGAAACAGGACGTCGGCCACAAGCGCACCGAAGGCAACATCACCCTCAACCTGATCCTGCTGGAAAAAAACTACGCCGAGATCGAGCTGACCAACAGCCAGCCACTGGCCCCGGAAGTCGGCGACGAATCGCCCAACCCGCTGCTGGTCCAGGCGCGCGACAGCACCGGGCAGTTCCTCACACGCTCGGGCTCGATCAATGAAAGCAGCGTCCAGGTTGCGTTTTATGAGAAACAACTGGCCGAGATGCAAAAACAGAAGACCTGGTCCGAGGCGTTCGAAAAGCAGTTGATCGATGAGCAGAAAGCCTTCGAACACAAGCAGAGCGGCCACTACGCCAAGGTGTACTTCAATGGCGTGATCGACAACCTGCAAGTCAACGTGCTGGATTTCTCCACCGCCACGCGCACCCGTAAAGACCTCGATCTGCCGGTGCTGCGTTTCGACAGGAACAGCTTGCAGAAAACCGTGCAGGCCCTGCCGATGCCGGTCACCGTGTACGACGACGGCGCCGCCAATTGGCTCAAAGACGCAAGCATGACCGAGGACCAGTTGAAAAACAGCGTCACCATCAGCCAGTCAGTCGAAGACGCCAGCGCGGCGCACATCGTGTTCGACCACCCGTTTACCTTCAATGACGATTTGGTGGGCAGCGAGCGCAACAGCAGCGATTCACCGGTGACCTTCTTCACCGCCGACGAAAAAGGCGAGCGCGGCGAGCCGATCGAGTTGCCGACCGAGGCCTTTGAGCTGAACCCGGCACGCGGCACCCTGACCTATGATCTCACCCTGTTCCCGGAAAACCCGGCCTTTGTGGTGGGCTCGATTCCGCTGTTCCTGGCAACCATCGATAAACACGAGATTGACGCGAACACGCTGCCCAAAGGGCTTGAACTCAAAGACAACGCGCTGATCGTCGACCAGAAGGCATTCCCCGCCGACAGCTGGCGTTTCTACGCCAAAGACGCCAGTGGCAACTACCTCAAGGAAATCCTCGGCGTCAGCCACCGCGCCGAGGAATACGGCACGGCGATGTTTGACGTGCATTACTTCTACGGCCAGCCAACCACCCTGGAAAGCTACCAGCGCACCGACCTGAGCACCGTGCAATATGGCTTCGAGGTCAAGTTGGACAAACCCGAGAGCAAATAGCGGTCAGTGCTGGGTCTCACCATTGAGCTGTCGCAGATGGGCCTGCATGTGCAGGCACCAGATCTGCGGGTCACCCGCCTGCTCGTAGCCGTGCTGGGTCAGGCTGTCCACGATGGACTCCAGAATATTTTCCGCAACGAAGGGCCCAGGGAACGGGCCTTGGGACTTGATGGTGGAGGGCTGTTCACCGGTCATTCCGGCGGCAAACAACAAGGTCCACATCCCGTTATCCCCCGCGAGAGGGCGAATGGAACATTCGATACGGGTGACCAGGCCAAAGCACTGGCGGGTAAGGCAAAGGTTGCGCGGCATGGCGGCGACCCTCGGTAGATCGGTGTTCAACCTGCGCCTGGGGCGAGGCTGTTTCTATCCCGCGACTCCTGTGGATATCCCTTGAGCAAAGAATAGAAGAAAACCACGACAAACCAAGGTTGTAGGGACCAACGGGCGTTGGCCCCCAAACCAAGTCAATTTAATGACGAGTCAGCCATCAGGTCGGTTTGGCTTCGGCCAGCGCCTGCTGTGCCAACTCCTTCTCCGCTTCCTTGAGGTCTTCCTCGCTGATCATCTCGGCAATCGCGCGCAACCGCTCTACCACGCGCGCGTTCACCGTGCCTTCCGGGAACTGCCCCTCGGCATCCGGCTCACCGGCATCCTCGCCCACCAGCAGGCTCAGCGCCTCGTCGGCCTGGCGCACCGCATAGATGTGGAACTGCCCGGCGCGCACGGCTTGCAGCACCTTCTCATCGAGCATCAACGTGGCGACGTTGGCCTGGGGAATGATTGCGCCCTGCTCACCGGTCAAACCGCGTGCTTCACACAGCCGGAAGAAGCCTTCGATCTTCTCGTTGACCCCACCCACTGCCTGCACTTCACCAAACTGGTTGATGGAGCCGGTGATGGCAAAGCACTGCTTGAGCGGCGTCTTCGACAACGCCGAGATCAAGGTGCACGCCTCGCCCAAGGACGCACTGTCGCCGTCCACGTAGCCGTAAGACTGCTCCAGCGCGATGCTCGCCGAGATCGCCAGCGGGAATTCCTGGGCATAGCGGCTGCCCAGGTAACCCGTGAGGATCATCACCCCCTTGGAGTGGATCGGCTGGCCGAGGTTGACCTCGCGCTCGATGTCGACAATGCCGCTGCCGCCCGGGTACACCGTGGCGGAAATCCGCGCCGGCACGCCGAAGGCCGAGTCACCGACCTCCAGCACCGTCAGCCCGTTGCACTTGCCTACCGCCGCACCCGCGGTGTCGATGAGGATGACTCCGGCGAGCATGTCGTCGAGGATCCGCGCCGACACCCGCCCGGTGCGCGTGGCCTTGGCCTTGAGGGCGCGCTCGATATGGCCCGCATCGGTCATCTCGTCGCCCGCCAGGTGACGAATGAAGTCCGCCTCACTGACCAGTTGGAACAAGTCGCCAATTCGCGCCGACAAACGCCCCTGATGCTCCGCCAACCGTGCGCTGTAAGTGGCCAGCCGCGCCACCGCGTCCGACGTCAGCGGCGCCATGCCTTCTTCCGACGTGCGGGTTTTGAGCAACTGGGCGAACTGCTCCAGGCTTTCGTCCACCATCGGGATGTCTTCGTCGAAGTCCACCAGTACGCGGAACATCTCCTGGAAATCCGGATCGGCGTCCTGCAATGCGTAGTACAGCTGGCGCGAACCGATGATGATCACTTTGACCTGCAACGGAATCATCTGCGGGTTGAGGGTCACGGTGGCCAGGCGACCCAGCTCGCCCAGGGGCGATTCCATTTTCAGCTTGCGCGATTGCAGGGAGCGTTTAAGAGCGTCCCAGACAAACGGCTCGCTGAGCATTTTCTCGGCTTCCAGGATCAGGAAACCACCGTTGGCACGGTGCAACGCGCCCGGACGCAACTGGCGATAAGTGGTGTAGAGCGCGCCCTGGTCGGTGCTGTATTCGATCCGCCCGAACAGGTTGTCGTAGGTCGGGTGCGGCTCAAACACCACGGGGGCGCCACCGTTGACCGGATGGCCCACCACCAGGCTCGGGCAGTACTGTTCTTCCAGCAGCTTGCGCGCCTGGGCGTCGGTCTTGGCGTCGTCCACCAATTGCTCGACCACGGTCTTGAGCAGGTACACCTGCATGGCTTGCAGGTAACCGCAGACCGCGGCGTTTTCGGCATACTTTTCCGACAACGGTGCAAGCAATGGTTGCAGGGCCAGGGTGATGGTTTCTTCGTTGAACTGGCGCAGTTGATTGTTCGACTCACGCTTCCACTGCGGCAGGCTGGCCAATTCTTCGTTGAGGCGTTCTTCCAGCTCGGAAATGTCCGTGTGGAAACGTTCGCGATCGGCTTCCGGCAACTGCGAAAACTCGGCCTCGTCCAGCGCCTTGCCGTCGAGCATCGGGGTGAAGGCGATATTGGTGCTGTCGCGGTACAGCGCCACGTCTTTTTCCAGGGCCAGGCGTTCGATAACGTCCAGGGCCTTGTCGTAACGCTGGTTGAAGGCGCGGTCGATGGCGCTTTTGCGCTGTTGATACGTCGGGTGTTCGAAGACGGCCGGGAAGGTGGCAACGAGGTTGTCGACCAAACCGTTGATGTCATTGATGAACGCCGCCGCAGCGCCGCCTGGCAACTCCAGGGCACGGGGTTCGCGGGGTTCATCGAAATTATTCACATAGACCCAATCCGCCGGGGTCTGCAGGCGCTTGCCTTCGGCTTTCAGGTAGCGTTTGACGAACGAAAAGCGGCCGGTACCGGGCTCGCCCATGACAAACACGTTGTAACCGGGGCGTGGCATGGCCACACCGAACTGCAAGGCTTCAACCGCACGTTCCTGGCCAAGCACACCGCGAAAGGGCTCCAAATCATTGGTGGTCGAGAAGCTGAACTGTTCAGCGGAGAAAGGGCGAGTCAGCGCTTCGGGCGCTAGACGCAAGCTGGCAGCAACAGGATCAGGCATCGGGCTTCCTTACATCAGGCGGGGCAGATGACGGCATTCTGGCTCTCGGTTGCGCGCTCTGGCAAGGCGCGCTTTCGGGAAAGCGTAGACGTGGGATGCGACCTGCAGAAATATCGCGACATCGCCAATTGTTTTATAAAAATGCACGGAACCCTTGGAACGTGCCTAAACTCCAAATTGCGCGGGTTGGACTAATAACTGGCCCCTAGGGCGCTGCGACGCGCCTGAACCCTTGTCCATTGGTTTGCACACAAAGAGAACAAAGCTATGAAACGGATCCTTCTCGGTACTCTCTTCACCGTCGTCTCCCTCAATGCAATGGCAGAAGCACCAGGCGGCCCGAACTGCGGTTGGGGCAACATGTTGTTCGAAGGCCAGCGCGGCACTCCAGCTCACTTCCTGGCTTCCACCACTAACGGTACTTCGGGTAACGCCACCTTCGGCATGACCTCAGGCACCAACGGTTGCAGCACCAACAGCGCCCTGTCCTACGGCGGCAAGTCCTGGATTGCCATGAATGGCATGATGAACGAGCTGTCCGAAGACATGGCCAAAGGCAACGGCGAGGCGCTGACCACCTACGCCGTGGTACTGGGCGTTGCACCGGAAGATCGCGAGCACTTCGCGGCTGTGACCCACGAGCACTTCCAGCAGATCTTCAGCAAGGCTGACGTGACCGCTGATGACGTGCACAACAACACCATTGCTGTACTGAAAAGTGATGCCCGTCTGGCGAAATACGCGACCCAGGCTTAAGCTCGACCAGCCCGCGCCTACCAAGGCGCGGGTTTTATTTTGGACCCGCCTCCCCTTTGGGTCTCTTTTATTTCCGACTTAAGTTGCCCCTATGCTCAAACGCTTTGCCTGGATGGCACTCTTCGCCTGCGCCCCGCTGTACGCGGCCCCGCACCTTGATGATCAACGTTTGCAGCAATTGGCCAATGATCCGTTTTGGCTGTCCCTCGGCCATTACGAAGCCGGGAAGGTCAGTGGCTGGCGCAGCTATGTCAGCGACAAGAAGTTCTTCCTCGCAGCCGACGGTGCCCACCACCCGGATGCCGAGCTCAAGGCCACCGTTGACGCGCTCTACGCGCCGGCCAGCCTGGGTGAAAAACACGCCCAATGCGTTTACCCCGCACGGACCCGCTGGCTCAAGGATCAGTTGCACCTCACTGACCTGCCTGCCGTGGACTGCACAGAATTCAAGCAATGGTTCAAGGACGTCGCCCCCCATAGCGCGGTGATGATCTTCCCGGCGGCCTACCTCAACAGCCCGTCGTCCATGTTCGGCCACACCCTGCTGCGCATCGACCAGGCCGACGTGCAAAGCAACAACACCGCCCTGCTCAGCTACGCGATCAACTTCGGCGCCTATATCGAGGGCTCCGACAACAGCATTCTCTACGCCTGGAAAGGCCTGATGGGCGGCTATCCCGGCCTGTTCGCCCTGGTGCCTTATCAGGAGAAGCTGTCGGAGTACCGTAGCCTTGAGAACCGCGACCTGTGGGAATATCGGCTTAACCTGACGCAAGTCGAGACCGAGCGCATGGTCGAGCACGTGTGGGAGCTCAAGCAGATCCAGTTCGACTACTTTTTCTTCGACGAAAACTGCTCGTATCGCCTGCTGGAACTGCTGCAAGTGGCCCGCCCCGGGCTGCGTCTGACCGAACAGTTCCCGCTGACCGCCATCCCGACCGACACGGTCAAGGCCGTAAAAGACGCAGGCCTGGTAGAAAAAATCGACTATCGCCCCTCCCGTGAACGCGAATTGCTGGAACGCGCCAAGCCGCTCGATAGCGACGAACAGCGCTGGGTATTAAAGATCAGCGACGACCAGAAGCAATTGCAGGAGCCCGCCTTCAAAGCCCTGCCCCGCGAGCGTCAGGCCCTGATCATCGACGCCGCCTACCGCCTTGGCCGCTACCGCGCCAACGGCCTGGAACGTGACACCGCCCGCTCCCAGCGCAGCTTCGAGCTGCTGCGCGCGATCAACCAGAACCCGGCGCCCGACCTGAAAATCACACCGCCCGGCCTACCGGAAAACGGCCATGAATCCCGCACCTGGCAAGCCGGCATCGGCACCCGTGGCGATAAGGCTTTCGGTGAATACGGCCTGCGCATGGCCTACCACGACCTCAATGACAACGCCGAAGGTTTCCCCCTGGGCGCGCAGATCGAAATCCTGCAGATGAAACTGCGCCAGTACGAAGGCAACCACTGGCAACTGCAGCAACTGGACCTGGCCACCATCCGCTCCCTGACCCCGCGCAACGCCCTGTTGCAACCGTGGTCATGGCAAGTCACCGGCGGCCTTGAACGTGTACCGGGCAAACACGACGACGAAACCCTGGTCGCCCACGTCAACGGCGGCGCCGGCGGCACCTGGCAGTTGAGCGACGACATGCTTGGCTTCGCCCTCGGCACCGTGCGCGTGGAGCACAACAACGACTTCAACGAAGCCATCTCCCCTGCCGCCGGCTTCAACACTGGCGTGCTGTGGAAAAACCCGCTGGGCAACCTGAGCCTGGAAGCCAAGGGTGACTTTTTCACCAACGGCGAAGTACGCCGCAGCATCAGCCTCAACCAGCAGTGGGAATTGTCGCGCAACCTGGGCCTGCGCCTGAGCGCACAGCGCGAGTACAGCCATTTGTCGACGCCCGTGAATGAAGTGATGCTGGAAGTGAAGTGGTATCACTACTGATCGAAACCTGGCGACGATCAACATGTGGGAGCGGGCTTGCTCGCGAATGCGGTGTATCAGCCCAAGTTTTCAGTGACTGACACTCCGCAATCGCGAGCAAGCCCGCTCCCACATGGATCACCCTGTATTCAACTACATCGCATTGCCTATCCAACCAGGAGCTCAACCAACATGGTCGTTAACTGCACCACCCTTGAACACGTCCGAGAAAACATCGACCGCCTCGACCAACAAATCGTCACCCTGCTGGCAGAGCGCGGCCGTTACGTGTCACAGGCGGCGCGCTTCAAGAAAGATGCTGATGGCGTCAAGGCGCCACAACGAGTTGAACAGGTGATTGCCAAAGTGCGGGGGTTGTCCGACGCGGCGGGCGCCAACCCCGACGTCACGGAGCAGGTGTATCGCGCGATGATTGCGGCGTTTATCCAGCAGGAATTGGCGGAGCATTCTGCACTGCCAGGCACTGCTTAACCTGCAGACGCCGGGGCCGGCGCCTACACATTTGGGATTTGCCCACGCCTTTCTCACCTCCCTTTCACACCGCCCCGACAAATCCCCTTCTAGACTCTCCCTATCAGCCGTGAAACGGCCAGGGAGTACGCCATGTGGCGGTCTGCGGTAATGCTGTGTGCGGTGCTGGGGTTGGCGGGTTGCCAGTCGACCCATCAGGAGTTGCTGGCCAAGGGTTATCCACCGGCGTTTGCCGACGGTTTTGACGATGGCTGCAGCAGTGGCCGCCAGGCGGCGGGGGTGATTACCGGGGCGTTTCGCAAGAACGTGCCTCGGTATCTGAAGGACCGGCAATACGCCGAGGGTTGGGAGGATGGCTTTCGCCAGTGCAAGGCCATGCGCGAAAACGATGAGTTGCGCGATTACAAGGAGCGGCACTGGGACGACCGGGATCGCGAATGGCAACAGGAGAAAGACCGCGACGCAGCCCGGACCTATCGCTCGCACTAGGTCGCTTTCAGACATCCATCGAAACTAAAGTGCGGCGACCATGGCCCAAACTCCATAGAGGGAGAATGTCATGAGCCGAGCTTTTGTTAACGAAGACAACGCTGCTGCCCAGGCCGACCAGCCGGTGGAGCGCCACGTCAGCGAGCAGCCCAACCGCCTCACCGCGCAGGGTTTGGCGCAGTTGCAGGCCAAGGTTGCGCAGTTGCAGCAGGCATACAGCGCCGAATCGCTAAAGGGCGAGCACGCCGATAAACAGCGCCAGGCCGACCTTGAACGGGATTTGCGTTACTTCAACCAGCGAGTGCAAAGCGCCCAGGTCGTGGCGCCGGCCACCTCCACCGACAAGGTACAGATCGGCAGTTGGGTGACCTTCGCCAATGAGCAGGACGAACAGCAGCGTATCCAGTTGGTCGGAGAAGACCAGGCCGATGCGAGCGCAGGCCTGATCAACTGGGGCTCGCCCCTGGGCCGCGCCTTGCTGGGCGCCCAGGTGGGTGACGAGGTGGTGTGGCAGCGCCCCGTCGGCGATCAGTTGATCGAAGTGCTGCGGATCGAACCCGAGGCTTAGACGATGCCTTGGGCCAGCATCGCGTCGGCGACCTTGACGAAGCCGGCGATGTTCGCGCCTTTCACGTAGTTGATCCGACCGTTTTCTTCGCCGTAATGCACGCAGGCATGGTGAATGGACTGCATGATGTTGTGCAGCTTGCTGTCCACTTCACCAGCGGTCCACAGCAGGCGCATGGCGTTCTGCGACATTTCCAGGCCACTCACGGCCACGCCACCGGCATTGGACGCTTTGCCCGGTGCGAACAGGATGCCCGCCTCGATAAAGATATCCACAGCCTCCAGCGTGGTCGGCATGTTGGCGCCTTCGGCGACGCAGATACAGCCATTGCGCAGCAACGTGCGGGCGGCGTCGGCATCCAGTTCGTTCTGGGTCGCGCAGGGCAGCGCGATGTCGCAGGCCAGTTCCCATGGGGCCTGGCCTTTGCGGAATTCCAGGCCAAAACGTTCGGCCAGTTCGCTGATGCGGCCGCGTTGTACGTTTTTCAGCTCCAGCAGGGCCGACCATTGTTCTTCGGTCAAACCGCTTTCGGCGTATAGGGTGCCTTCGGAATCGGACAGGGAGATCACCTTGCCGCCCAGGTCCATGACCTTGCGCGCAGCGTATTGCGCCACGTTACCGGAGCCAGACACCGCCACGCGCTTGCCTTCAACCCGCTGATTGTTGCGCTTGAGCATTTCTTCGGCGAAGTACACGCAGCCGAAACCGGTGGCTTCAGGACGGATCAGGCTGCCGCCATAGGTCATGCCCTTGCCGGTCAGCACCGACGTGAACTGGTTGCTCAGGCGCTTGTACTGACCGAACAAAAAGCCGATCTCACGGGCGCCCACGCCGATGTCGCCGGCCGGCACGTCTACGTCCGCGCCAATGTGGCGGTACAGCTCGCTCATGAACGCCTGGCAGAAGCGCATGACTTCGGCGTCGCTCTTGCCCTTGGGATCGAAGTCCGAGCCGCCCTTGCCGCCGCCCATGGGCAACGAGGTGAGGGAGTTCTTGAAGGTCTGTTCGAAGGCGAGGAACTTCAACACGCCCAGGTTCACCGAAGGGTGGAAGCGCAGGCCGCCTTTGTAGGGGCCAATCGCGCTATTCATCTGGATACGGAAACCGCGATTGACCTGGACCTTGCCGTGATCATCCACCCACGATACCCGGAAGGTAATCGCGCGTTCCGGCTCGCAGATGCGCTCCAGGATGCCTGAGGTCAGGTAGTGGGGGTTGGCTTCAAGAAACGGCCATAGACTGCGTAGGACTTCTTCTACGGCCTGGTGGAATTCTGGCTGGTCGGGGTCGCGTTTCTTGAGGCGGGCAAGGAAGGATTCGACGGATTCGATCATGAAAAGTCTCGGCAAATTGATTGTTTTTAAATGAGATTGAGCCGGACTTTAGCAATTCATATCGCACCGCGACAGGGCAAAATGTCGCCTTTGTGAATTTAAATGGTGCATTGGATATAAATTGCCCCGTTTTTTTGCCCCTTAACAGGGATTTCAACCCGAGCTATGCACCAATAGTTAAACCGCTATCGCAGGCAAGCCAGCTCCGACATTAGATCGAGTACCTCTGCTACGACACGGTCCAATGTGGGAGCTGGCTTGCCTGCGATGAAGTCGCCTCGGTCCACCTGAATAGCGCCCAAAAAAAACGGAGCCCGAAGGCTCCGCTTTTTTCAAACCAACCCGAATCAGGCCAGTTTTTTGTGCCGTACACGGTGCGGCTGGGCAGCTGCATCGCCCAGACGCTTTTTACGGTCCGCTTCGTACTCGGTGTAGTTACCTTCGAAGAACACCGCTTGCGAGTCGTCTTCGTACGCCAGGATGTGGGTCGCGACGCGGTCAAGGAACCACCGATCGTGAGAGATCACAATGGCGGCGCCCGGGAAGTCCAGCAGGGCTTCTTCCAGGGAACGCAGGGTTTCAACGTCAAGGTCGTTGGACGGTTCGTCGAGCAGCAGGACGTTGCCGCCCTCTTTCAGGGTCAGGGCCAGGTGCAAGCGACCGCGCTCACCACCGGACAGGTCCTTGACGAACTTCTGTTGGTCGCCGCCCTTGAAGTTGAAACGGCCTACATAGGTACGCGACGGGATCTCATAGTTGCCGATACGGATCTGGTCGGAGCCGTCGGAAATCTGCTGGAACACGGTTTTGCTGCCATCCAGGTCTTCACGGCTCTGGTCCACACAGGCCAGTTGCACGGTTTCGCCGACTTCGATGGTGCCCGAATCCGGTGTTTCCTTGCCCATCAGCATGCGGAACAGCGTGGATTTACCCGCACCGTTACCACCGATTACGCCGACGATCGCGCCTTTTGGCATGGAGAACGACAGGTTGTCGATCAGCACGCGGTCGCCATAGCCTTTGGAAACGTTCTTGAACTCGATGACCTTGTCACCCAGGCGCGGACCGGCCGGGATGTAGATCTCGTTGGTTTCGCTGCGCTTCTGGAATTCCTGGGACTGCATTTCTTCAAAGCGTTGCAGACGGGCCTTGGATTTGGACTGGCGGGCCTTGGCGCCTTTGCGCACCCACTCCAGTTCTTCCTTCATGGCTTTTTCATGGGCCGATTGCTGCTTGGATTCGGCGGCCAGTCGGTCGGACTTGGCTTCCAGCCAACCGGAATAGTTGCCCTCGTAAGGGATACCGGCGCCACGGTCGAGCTCAAGGATCCAGCCGGCCACGTTGTCCAGGAAGTAACGGTCGTGCGTGATCGCTACCACGGTGCCCGGGAAATCGTGCAGGAAGTGTTCCAGCCAAGCGACGGAATCGGCGTCCAAGTGGTTGGTCGGTTCGTCGAGCAGCAGCATGTCGGGGGCCGACAGCAGCAGACGGCACAGGGCCACACGACGTTTCTCACCACCGGACAGGTGCTCGACCTTGGCGTCCCACGCCGGAAGGCGCAGCGCGTCGGCGGCGACTTCCAGCTGGCGCTCCAGGTTGTGGCCGTCGCCGGCTTGCAGGATGGCTTCGAGCTTGGCCTGTTCGGCGGCCAGTTTGTCGAAATCGGCGTCTTCTTCAGCGTAAGCCGCGTAGACCTCGTCCAGGCGCGCCTGGGCGTTCTTGATCACACTGACGGCTTCTTCAACCACTTCACGCACGGTCTTGGTCGGGTCCAGGATCGGCTCTTGCGGCAGGTAGCCGATATTCAGGTCCGGCATCGGGCGGGCTTCGCCTTCGAACTCGGTGTCGACGCCAGCCATGATTTTCAACAGTGTGGATTTACCCGAACCGTTGAGGCCGAGTACGCCGATCTTGGCGCCGGGGAAGAAGGACAGCGAAATGTTTTTCAGGATTTCCCGCTTCGGCGGGACAACTTTGCCCAGCCGATGCATGGTGAAGACGTATTGAGCCAAAATGTGGACCTCATAAAAGTAAGAACAGGCCTACGTAGCGTCATGGCGCTGTACATAGTGTTGCGAATCCTCAAGGTTAACCTAAGTGACCGAGCGTATCGAAGCCTATCTGTTAGATTAGCCGGCCAAAGCCCTCAGGGGTTCCAGGAGAAACCTTCATGCTTGGCGTCCTATCCGCACTCGGGCTACTGCTGTTAATGCCGGGGCCTACCAACACGCTGCTACTGCGCTCGGGATTACTCACGGGATTCAGGCGCGCCTGGCCACTGAGCCTGCTGGAATGCCTGGCCTATCTGACGCAGATCTCCTTTTGGGGCTACCTGCTCAGCCATATCGGCGACAACGCGCCCTGGGGCCTGAAGCTCGTGCAGTTCGCCTCGGTCTGCTATTTGATCAGGACTTGCTACCTGTTGTGGCGCCATCCCGACGAAACACTCCACACCGAGCCCGAGGCACGGGTGTCCAAGCGGCATTTCTTCCTGCTGACGCTGATCAATCCCAAGGGGTTGCTGATCGTCTCGTTCATCGTGCCGATGCAGACGTTTATCGACTTGACCCTGTACCTGCCTTTCGTCGCACAATTCACTGCCGTGGTGATACCTGTGGGCTGCGCCTGGGTGCTGCTGGGTGCCCGCATCAAACGAGGCGGATACGCGTGGTTGACGCCGCACACCATCAACCGCACGGCGTCTGTGGTTATCAGCCTGTTCACCCTGGCGATCCTGACACGGCTGGCGGACAGCCTGATCCACCTCGGCGGCGCTCTTTAATGCCCGCCAGGCGGGGCTGGCACTTTGCCACAAGTCAAGGCATGCTAGCCGCCCTCCGGGCGTCCGGCTTATAGTGCACGTCGCGCGCCAGTCCAGCCAAACCGCAGGATCACAGCTTGTCCAAAGTCACGCCGCCAACTCCCCTGCGCGCCGCTCATATAGCGCCGAGAGCGCCCCTGCACGGCACCCTCAAAGGCGCATTGGCGACGCTTGTCCTTATGCTGCTCGCGTTATTGTTCTGGCAGTTGCTGGACCAGTTGCAGCAAAACCAGAAGAACCAGCAGCAGTACACCATCGACTACAGCGCCGACCTGGCTGAACAGATCAGCTTGAACATGGCCCTCAGCGCGAAAATCGCCCTGAACCTGCTGCCGATGGTCGAGCCGCCGCGTGACAGCGAACAGCAACAGGCCTTGATGCGCACCTTGCAACGCTCGCTGCCGGAGTTGCGCAGCATCGCCCTGCTCGCCCCCAGCGGCGCGATGATCAGTGACAGCGCCGCCGACAGCCAGGACGCTGCCTGGCTGGCAGAGCTGGTGCAACGCAGCCGTGCCCAGTCCTATTACCTGAGCAACAGCAACGACGGCACCATCATCTATCTCTTGCTGCACCAGCCCAGCGGTGGCTCCCGGATGTATTGGGCGCTGCGCCTGGCCCCCAACTACCTCGCCAACCTCACCCGCCAAGACATCCAGGGCCAGCGACCGCTGTGGGTCATCGAGAATCGCATCAACCACCGTGTTGTCAGCCGGGACAGCGGCATGCCGGCGCAGTGGGCGTCCGCGCTCACCCCGGACGAGCTGAATAAAAGCGTGTTGGTCACGCCCCTGAGCAAAAGCGACTGGCAACTGCGCGGGCTGTTCGACCGTACTGCGGTGCTGGAGCAACTGCTGCCGGCTTTCATCGGCAAATGCCTGTTGGGCCTGGCGTTCTCGCTGATCCCGGTGATCGTGCTGCTGAACATGCGCCGCCGCCAGCGCCAGGTGCATGAAGGCCGCCGACGCTACCAAGACATTTTCGAAGGCACCGGCGTCGCCCTGTGCGTGCTCGACCTGATGGGCCTGAACGCATTCTTCGACAAGACCCGGCTGGAAACCCGCGAGCAACTGCACGCCTGGCTGCAGGACCACCCCAACGAGCGCCAGCAACTGCTCAAGGAACTGCGCATCACCGAGGTCAACCAGGTGGCGGTGCGTCTGTTGAACGTGGGCTCCTGCGAAGAAGCCTGGGAACGTCTGATCGATGACTGCCCGCGAAATGTCACGTCTATCGGCCACCAGATTCTTGAGGCGGTGCTGACCCAACAGCACCAGCTGGAACTGGAAATCCAGCTCAAGGACGTGGCCGGCAACGAGCAGTACCTGTGGCTGGTGATGCGCCTGCCGGAGCAGCCGGACGATTTCAAGGCAGTGATCCTCAGCATCAGCGATATCACCAGCCGCAAGCTGATCGAGCTGTCGCTGGTGGAGCGCGAGAGCTTCTGGTCGGACGTGGTACGCACAGTGCCCGACCATCTGTATGTGCAGGACGTGATCAGCCAGCGCATGATTTTCAGCAACCACCATTTGGGCCACACCCTCGGCTACAACAAGGCCGAACTGCAGCAAATGGGCGAATATTTCTGGGAAATCCTGCTGCACCCCGAAGACGCCGAGCATTACCACGATTTGCGCCAGCAGCAGCGCCAGATCGGCTACACCACCCAATTGCAATGCCAGCTGCGCTTTCGTCACCGCAACAACCAATGGCGGCGCTTTGACATCCGCGAGCAAGCCTTAGCCCGCGACAAGACGACACAAATCAGCCGCATCATCGGCGTGGCCAAGGACATCACCGACCAGATCGAAGCCAGCGAATCCCTGCGTGACAGCGAACAGCGCTATCGCATGCTGGCCGAAAGCATCAGCGACGTGATCTGCTCCACCGACAGCCAATTGGCCCTCAACTACATCAGCCCTTCGGTCAACGCCGTGCTCGGTTATGACGTGGACTGGGTGTTCAAGAACGGCTGGCAGTCGATCATCGCCAACCCGCAGCAATTGACCGGCATTTACAGCCTGATGGAAGAGGTCAGCCGCGCGCTGGGCGATCCTGAGGCGCTGAACAAGCTGCGTGATGAGATCCAGACCCAGCTGTTCCTGTTCGACTGCCTGCGCGCAGACGGTCGCAAAGTGCCGATCGAACTGCGCATGGTGCTGGTGTGGGACGAACACGGCGCCTTTGAGGGCATCCTCGGTGTAGGCCGTGATATCAGCCAGCAACGCCGCGCCGAGAAAGACCTGCGCATGGCGGCCACGGTCTTCGAACATTCGACCTCGGCGATCCTGATCACTGATCCCGCCGGTTATATCGTGCAGGCCAACGAGGCGTTCAGCCGGGTCAGCGGCTACGCGGTCAGCGATGTGCTCGACCAGTTGCCGAACATGCTCACCGTCGACGAACAACAGGAAGCCCACCTGCGCTACGTGCTCAAGCAGCTGCATCAGCACAGCACCTGGGAAGGCGAAGTGTGGCTCAAGCGCCGCAACGGCGAGCATTACCCGGCATGGGTCGGCATTACCGCCGTGTTCGACGATGAAGGCGACCTGGCCAGCTATGTGTGTTTCTTCAGTGACATCAGTGAGCGCAAGGCCAGCGAACAACGCATCCACCGCCTGGCCTACTACGACGCCCTCACCCACCTGCCCAACCGCACACTGTTCCAGGACCGTCTGCACACCGCGCTGCAGGCCGCTGAACGGCAAAAGTCGTGGGTGGTGCTGATGTTCCTTGACCTCGACCGCTTCAAACCCATCAACGACTCCCTGGGCCACGCCGCCGGCGACCGTATGCTCAAGGAAATGGCCACACGCCTGCTGGGTTGCGTGGCCGAAGACGATACCGTGGCACGCATGGGGGGCGACGAGTTCACCTTGCTCCTGCAGCCACGGGTCAATCGCGAAATGGCGCTGAACCGCGCGATACATGTGGCCGAGCAGATCCTCGCCAGCCTGGTGAAGCCCTTCGTGCTGGAAGGCCGCGAGTTCTTTGTGACAGCCAGTATCGGTATCGCCCTGAGCCCTCAGGACGGCAACGAGCTGAGCCAATTGATGAAAAACGCCGACACGGCGATGTATCACGCCAAGGAGCGTGGCAAGAACAACTTCCAGTTCTACCAGGCCGATATGAATGCCAGCGCCCTGGAGCGCCTGGAGCTGGAAAGCGACCTGCGCCACGCCTTGGAGCAGAACGAATTCGTGCTCTATTACCAACCGCAGTTCAGTGGCGACGGCAAGCGCCTGACCGGCGCCGAAGCCCTGCTGCGCTGGCGTCATCCACGACGTGGCCTGGTGCCGCCGGGGGACTTCATCCCGGTGCTGGAAGAGTTGGGCCTGGTGGTAGACGTGGGCGACTGGGTGATCAGCGAAGCCTGTCGCCAGCTCAAGACCTGGCACCAGAACAAGGTGCGCGTGCCAAAGGTCTCGGTGAATATCTCCGCGCGGCAGTTCTCCGACGGCCAGTTGGGCACTCGCATCGCCACCATTCTCAAGGACACCGGCTTGCCGCCGGCGTGCCTGGAGCTGGAACTCACCGAAAGTATCCTGATGCGTGAAGTCAACGAGGCCATGCAGATCCTCGACAGCCTGAAAAACCTGGGCTTGAGCATTGCGGTTGACGACTTTGGTACCGGTTATTCCTCACTCAACTACCTCAAGCAATTCCCGATCGACGTGCTGAAGATCGACCGGACGTTCGTTGACGGCCTGCCATCCGGCGAGCAGGACGCACAGATTGCCCGCGCTATCATTGCCATGGCCCATAGCCTGAACCTGGCGGTGATCGCCGAGGGCGTGGAAACCCATGAGCAACTGGACTTCCTGCGTGAGCATGGCTGCGATGAAGTGCAGGGTTATCTGTTCGGGCGGCCGATGCCGGCAAATAGGTTCGAGGCGCAGTTCAGCAATGATGCGCTGTTCATGTTCGACTGACGTTCTGCGGTGGGGCAAATGGCCTCTTCGCGAGCAAGCCCGCTCCCACATTTCGACCGCATTCCCCTGAGGGAACTCGATTGAATGTGGGAGCGGGCTTGCTCGCGAAGGCGGCAGCACAGACACCGCCTATCCACAGATGAGCCCCACTTGTCCGCGACATGATGTCCTTTCATATGCCATCTAAAACCCATTGGGTTAGAATGCCCTCCTTTTCTGCCCCCGATCCTTGAGGACCGCCATGTTCAGCCGTGATTTGACTATTGCCAAGTACGACGCCGATCTCTTCGCCGCCATGGAGCAAGAAGCCGTGCGCCAGGAAGAGCACATTGAGCTGATCGCTTCGGAAAACTACACCAGCCCAGCGGTGATGGAGGCTCAAGGTTCGGTCTTGACCAACAAGTACGCCGAAGGTTACCCAGGCAAGCGCTACTACGGTGGTTGCGAGTACGTCGACGTGGTTGAGCAACTGGCCATCGACCGTGCCAAAGAGCTGTTCGGCGCCGATTACGCCAACGTCCAGCCGCACGCCGGTTCCCAAGCCAACAGCGCCGTGTACCTGGCCCTGCTGCAAGGCGGCGACACCATCCTGGGCATGAGCCTGGCCCACGGCGGTCACCTGACCCACGGCGCCAGCGTCTCTTCTTCCGGCAAGCTGTACAACGCCGTTCAATACGGCATCGATGCCAACGGCCTGATCGACTACGACGAAGTCGAGCGCCTGGCGGTTGAACACAAGCCAAAAATGATCGTGGCCGGTTTCTCTGCCTACTCGCAGATCCTGGACTTCCCACGTTTCCGCGCCATTGCCGACAAAGTCGGTGCTTACCTGTTCGTGGACATGGCCCACGTGGCCGGTCTGGTCGCCGCTGGCGTCTACCCGAACCCGGTGCCTTTCGCTGACGTGGTCACCACCACCACCCACAAGACCCTGCGCGGTCCACGTGGCGGCCTGATCCTGGCGCGCGCCAACGCCGACATCGAGAAGAAGCTGAACTCGGCCGTATTCCCAGGCGCCCAGGGCGGCCCACTGGAGCACGTGATCGCCGCCAAAGCGATCTGCTTCAAGGAAGCCCTGCAGCCTGAGTTCAAGACCTACCAGCAACAAGTGGTCAAGAACGCCCAGACCATGGCAAGCGTGTTCATCGAGCGCGGCTTTGACGTCGTGTCCGGCGGTACCGAGAACCACCTGTTCCTGCTGTCCCTGATCAAGCAGGACATTTCCGGTAAAGATGCTGATGCTGCCCTGGGCAAAGCCTTCATCACCGTGAACAAAAACTCCGTGCCGAACGACCCACGTTCGCCGTTCGTCACCTCGGGCCTGCGTTTCGGCACCCCGGCTGTGACCACTCGTGGCTTCAAGGAAGCTGAGTGCAAGGAACTGGCTGGCTGGATCTGCGACATCCTGGCTGACCTGAACAACGAAGCCGTGATCGACGCGGTGCGTGAGAAGGTCAAGGCCATCTGCAAAAAGCTGCCGGTGTACGGCGCTTGATAGCAGTTGCTTGACTAAGAAGCCCGGCTCTTGAGCCGGGCTTTTTTATGCCTGTTCCAACTTGAAGTGCGATCAAATGTGGGAGGGGGTTGCCCCCTCCCACATTTTTGATCAGCGTTGGTGGACCTTCGCAAAGCCCTCGCGAATCTTGTCTTCCGGCAATTCATCGGCAATAAACACAATCACACTCTCCCGCGCCTCGCCTTCGGCCCACTCGGTATCCCAATCGAAACCGTAGAGCTTCAGCACGCCCTGAAACACCATGCGCCGGTCCTCCCCGGCAATGTTCAGTACGCCCTTGTAGCGCAACAGCTGCTTGCCGTGGTCCTCCAGCAGTTCGTTCATGAACTCGCTGAGGCGGTCGATATCCAGCGGCTGGTCAGTGCGCAGCACCAGGCTTGAGATGCGGTCAATGGACGGCGCGGCGCTGACCGGGCGCAGGGTCATGCCGGCGTTGAGATTGAAGCCACGTACGTCGAGCAATTCAGCCAGGTCGATGTTGCCATGGTCCACCACGCGGATCGGCGCGCGGCGGTTGATGCGGGTGAGACGCTCGCTTAGCGCGTCGAAGGTGGCGTCATCCACCAGGTCGCGCTTGCTCACCAGCAGGCGGTCGGCAAAGCCGATCTGGGCCTGGGCGATGGTTTGGGTCAGGTGGTGCTCGGCGTGGGCCGCATCCACCAGGGTGATGATGCCGTCGAGGATGTAGCGCTCGCGCAATTCCTCGTCGATGAAAAAGGTCTGGGCCACGGGGGCCGGGTCGGCCAGGCCGGTGCACTCAATCACCAGACGATCGAAGGCGATCTCGCCGCTGTCCAGGCGTTCGAGCAGCAGGTACAGGGCCTTGGTCAGGTCGGTGTGGATGGTGCAGCACACGCAACCGTTGGACAGGGTCATGACTTGCACCGGCTCGGCGCCCAGCAGCTGGGTGTCGATACCGGCGTCACTGAATTCGTTTTCGATCACGGCGATCTTCAGGCCGTGCTCGGCTTTGAGCAGGTGGCGCAGCAAGGTGGTCTTGCCGGCGCCGAGGAAGCCACTGAGGACGGTCACTGGAATGGGAGAGGACAAAAGCAGTTCTCCTTATAACTGAAGGAACACAAAACAAATGTGGGAGCGGGCTTGCTCGCGAATGCGGTGTATCAGTCAGCACATACATCAACTGACAGACCGCATTCGCGAGCAAGCCCGCTCCCACAGTGGATCACCGCAAGCCCGAGTGCCGGGTTAGCAGCACTTAGGCCCACCCTTGCCGCCGTAACGGGCTTCCTGGCGTTCCCGGAAGAACGCCTTGTAGTCCATCACCGGCTTGTCCGGGTGTTTGGTTTGCATATGCTCGACGTACGTATCGTAGTCGGGCATGCCGACCATCAGGCGCGCGGCCTGACCGAGGTATTTACCGAGGCGACTGATGTCATTGAACATGGTTGCAATCCTCGGTTATGCGTCCGGTACTGCCTGGAACGGCGC
Source organism: Pseudomonas sp. H3_E07 (assembly GCF_054668895.1). NCBI lineage: Bacteria > Pseudomonadati > Pseudomonadota > Gammaproteobacteria > Pseudomonadales > Pseudomonadaceae > Pseudomonas > Pseudomonas sp. H3_E07. The sequence goes on along the minus strand of NZ_CP162795.1, from coordinate 3,599,162 downwards.
TTCTTTATCCGTACGCTCTTTGTTGCCCCAGGCGGCGACGCCAACCTTGAGCGCATAGAACAGAATGCTGAAGACCACGAACAGGAACAGCGCCGTCAGCGTTGCGTTGGTGTAGGCGTTCCAGATCACATGTTGCATCTGGTCGATGTTCTTCGCCGGGGCGAGGATCTGGCCATTGGCCAATGCATCACTGTACTTCTTCGCCAGCGACAGGAAGCCAATCGCCGGGTTGGCGTCGAACAGCTTGATGAAGCCTGCGGTGGTGGTGCAGATCAGCAGCCAGACGGCCGGCAGCATGGTCACCCAGATATAGCGCTGGCGTTTCATTTTGATCAGCACAACGGTGGCCAGCATCAGCGCAATACCTGCCAGCATCTGGTTGGAGATACCGAACAGCGGCCACAAGGTGTTGATGCCGCCCAGTGGGTCGATCACGCCTTGGTACAGCAGGTAACCCCACATGGCCACACAACCGGCGGTCGCGATCAGGTTGGCGGTCCACGACTCGGTGCGTTTGAGCGCCGGTACGAAAGAGCCGAGCAAATCCTGCAACATGAAGCGACCGGCACGGGTGCCCGCATCCACCGCCGTCAGGATGAACAGCGCTTCGAACAGGATCGCAAAGTGGTACCAGAACGCCATGGTGTTTTCACCTGGCAGCACACTGTGCAGGATCTGCGCGATACCCACTGCCAACGTCGGTGCGCCACCGGCACGGGCCAGGATAGTGGTTTCACCGATGTCATGGGCCACCGCGGACAGCGCCTCAGGCGTGATCGCAAAGCCCCAGCTGCTGACGGTCTGCGCCACGGTGACCACGTCGGTGCCGACAATCGCGGCCGGGCTGTTCATGGCGAAGTACACACCCGGCTCGATCACCGACGCGGCAACCATCGCCATGATGGCCACGAAGGACTCCATCAACATGCCGCCATAACCGATGTAGCGGGCATGGCTTTCATTAGCCAGCAACTTTGGCGTGGTGCCGGAAGAAATCAGCGCGTGGAACCCCGAGACCGCGCCACAGGCGATTGTGATGAACAGGAACGGGAACAGGCCGCCCTTCCACACTGGGCCGGTGCCGTCGATGAATTGGGTCAGTGCCGGCATTTTAAGGTCGGGCATGGTCACCAGGATGCCGATTGCCAGCGCAATGATGGTGCCGATTTTCAGGAAAGTGGAGAGGTAGTCACGCGGCGCCAGGATCAGCCACACCGGCAGTACCGCGGCCACGAAGCCGTAGCCGATCAGCATCCAGGTGATCTGGATCCCGGTGAAGGTGAAAGCCTTGGCCCAGACCGGGTCAGCAGCGATCTGCCCGCCCAGCCAGATCGAACCCAGCAGCAACAGCACCCCGATGATCGAGATTTCGCCAATGCGGCCCGGGCGGATGTAGCGCATGTAGATGCCCATGAACATCGCGATCGGGATGGTCGCCATCACCGTGAAGATGCCCCACGGGCTCTCGGCCAACGCTTTGACCACGATCAGCGCCAGCACCGCGAGGATGATGATCATGATCAGGAAGCAGCCGAACAGCGCGATGGTGCCTGGGATACGGCCCATCTCTTCGCGCACCATGTCCCCCAGGGAACGGCCGTTACGACGGGTGGACAGGAACAGGATCATGAAGTCCTGAACCGCACCGGCCAGCACCACGCCGGCAATCAGCCAGAGCGTTCCAGGCAGGTAGCCCATTTGCGCCGCCAGCACCGGGCCGACCAACGGGCCTGCACCGGCAATCGCCGCAAAGTGGTGACCGAAAAGGATGTGTTTGTTGGTCGGCACATAGTCCAGACCGTCATTATTGAGCACTGCGGGGGTGGCCCGCCGTGGATCGAGTTGCATCACGTTGTTAGCGATGAACAGACTGTAGTAACGGTACGCAACCAGATAGATGGCCACAGCAGCGACCACAATCCACAAGGCGTTGATTGCCTCGCCGCGGCGCAAGGCCACTACGCCCAGGGCGCACGCTCCTACGATTGCCAGCACCAGCCAGGGTAGGTGGCGTAGCAGGCTATTATTATTTTTCATTTTTATATTCCAGCCAGGGTGGACAGAAAGGACAGCCATGCCGAGTTTAGCGCTGTTGGCCTTAAAGGCCACCCCCCTACGTTGGTCTAGAGCCTTCTGCGCGCAAAAAAAGCAGAAATACCGGGCCAATGATGGCGCAGGGCTACAATCCCCGTATCTCCAGAGGGTTTCACCATGACCGAACAACCGTCTGACCGCCGCCGTTTCCGTCGTATCGCTTTTGACGCCAAGACTGAATTTCGGCAAAACGGCCGCGAATGGCCGGCGCAACTAGTGGATTTGTCGTTAAAAGGCTTGTTGATACAAAAGCCCGAAGACTGGAAGGGCAACAAGGCGCTGCCGTTCGACGTGGACATACGCCTGGACCCAAAGGCCCATATAAAGATGCAAGTGCGGCTGGCTCATGAGGATCATGGGCAATTGGGCTTTGTGTGCCAGCACATCGACCTGGAATCGATCAGCCATTTGCGGCGGCTGATCGAGTTGAACCTGGGTGACGAGGAAGAGTTGGAGCGCGAGTTGGGCGCCTTGCTAGAGGTTTAACAGCCCACATGGGTTTGCGGTGTTGCCGGTTACTCGAACAACGCATCCAACGCCTGTTCCAACCGCGTCACGCCAATAATCGTGATCCCCGGCGGTGATTCCTTCGGCGCATTGCCCTTGGGCACGATGGCGCGCTTGAAGCCGTGCTTGGCCGCTTCCTTGAGGCGCTCCTGGCCGCTGGGCACCGGGCGCACTTCACCGGACAAACCGACTTCACCAAACACCAGCAAGTCATGGGGCAACGGCCGGTTACGCAGGCTGGACATCACCGCCGCCATCAACGCCAGGTCGGATGCCGTTTCCAGCACCTTGACCCCGCCGACCACGTTGAGGAACACGTCCTGATCGTGGGTCGGGATGCCACCGTGGCGATGCAATACCGCCAACAGCATCGCGAGGCGGTTCTGATCCAGGCCCAACGTCACGCGGCGGGGGTTGGCCAAGTGACTGTCATCCACCAGGGCCTGCACTTCCACCAGCATAGGACGGGTGCCTTCCCAGGTTGCCATCACCACACTGCCTGGGACTTCTTCTTGGGCGCGCGTGAGAAAAATCGCTGAAGGGTTGGAGACTTCTTTCAGCCCCCGGTCAGTCATGGCGAACACGCCCAATTCGTTGACCGCGCCGAAACGGTTCTTCACCGCCCGCAGCAAGCGCAGACGGCCGTCGGACTCACCTTCGAAATACAGCACGGTGTCTACCATGTGCTCCAACACCCGTGGCCCGGCCAGTGCGCCCTCTTTGGTCACATGCCCCACCAGGAAGATCGCTGTTCCGCTCTGCTTGGCATAGCGCACCAGCAGCGCCGCACTCTCACGCACCTGGGACACCCCCCCCCGGCGCCGACTGCAGTTGTTCGGTGAAAATCGTCTGGATCGAGTCGATCACCATGACCTTGGGCTTTTCGATACGCGCCGTGGCAATGATGCTTTCAATGCAGGTCTCGGTCATCACTCGCAACTGATCCTGGGGCAAGCCCAGGCGACGGGCGCGCATGGCCACTTGCTGCTGGGACTCTTCGCCGGTGACATACAGCGCCGGCATGCGGCTGGCGATGCTGCACAAGGTTTGTAGCAGGATCGTCGATTTGCCGATGCCCGGATCGCCACCAATCAGCACCACCGAACCGTCCACCAGGCCGCCGCCCAGCACCCGGTCCAATTCACCGGAGGCCGTGGAGAAACGCGGGATCTCTTCGACACTGACTTCGGCCAACGTCTTGATCTGCGCCTGTTGCCCGGTCCAGCCGGCACGGCCAGTGGGGGCCGCAGCGCCACCGCTCTCGATCATGGTTTCAGTCAGGGTGTTCCACGCACCGCATTCGGTACATTGGCCGGCCCACTTGGGAAAGGTCGCGCCGCACTCCGTGCAGCCGTACATGCGCTTGGCCTTTGCCATTTGAGAACCTCCAACCGAAAAACCGCGATGATAGCTCAGCGCGGCGCCGGGGTCCGGATTTCACCACTGGCCAATCGTGAAGCACTGTTGCCGATCGGGTCTTCGGCGTTGAGGTCCGCGCCCTTGGCCTTCAACGCTTCCAGCAACTCGACACGCTTGAACAGCCCGGCGTACATGGCCGCTTTCTGCCCGGCGCCGTTGCGTTGGTCGGGGTTGCAGTCAGTCGCCAGCAGGCGTTGGGCGATTTTCAGCTCACCCTTGAAGATCGCGCCCATCAGCGCGGTGTTACCGCGCCTGTCCTGCACACAGGCGTCGGCACCGGCATCGAGCAAGCGCTCCACGAACGGGCCCTGACCGTGGTAAGCGGCGAGGATCAGCGCGGTGTAACCCTTGTCGTCCTGGGTGTTGAGGCTGTAGCCGGAGTCGATGAAGGTGTTGAGCATGTCGAGGTCGCCACGGCGGGCGGCGTCGAAATAGTAGTCCTGCAGCTGGGCCTTGAGCGCGACCGGCTCGGGAGACTCGGCATGGGCGACAAAGGCCAGCATGGCCATCAGCAATCCGATAGAAACTCGCATGGGTGTTCTCCTGCCAAGGGTCGACGCCCGTCATTGGGCGCCGACCAGAACCAACGGATCAGTCAGTCAGTTTTTCCGCCAGCGCCTTCACGCGCGCCAGGTCCCCCTTGGCAACCTTGGCCACGCCGGTGCCATATTCCGGGTCGGCCTTGTAGAGGAACGACAGGATGATGTGCTTGCTCTCGTCATCGGTGGTCGCCAGCGAGCCGCCAAAGTTTTCGATCAAGTCCTGGCGCTCTTTCTTGGTGAAAGAGCGGTACAGATCACCGGCCTGCTTGAAGTTCTGCTCACGCTGGATCTTCGCCTGCTGGGTGCTGCCCACCAGGTTCGACTGGCTGTAGCGCGCGGTTTGCGGCTCGTCCCGTGGCAGCAGGCGGCTTGGCTGGTAGTTCACGCCGGTGGTGGTCTTGCCGACGTTCATCGCGCCGTCCTGGTTACCGTTGTTGACAGTCACCCGTGGAGCGTTGATCGGCAGTTGCAGGGCATTGGCGCCCAGGCGGTACATCTGGGTGTCGGCATAGGAGAACACCCGACCTTGCAGCAGGCGGTCCTCGGACGGCTCGATGCCTGGCACCAGGTTGGCCGGGGCCATGGCCACTTGCTCGGTTTCCTGGAACACATTGGCGGGGTTGCGGTTCAGCACCATCTGCCCGACTTTGCGTTCGGGTACATTCGGCCAGATCTTGGTGGCATCCAGCGGGTCGAAGTCGAACTTGGCCAGGTCTTCAGGCTTGAGCACCTGCACGTACAGATCCCACTTGGGGAAATCGCCCTTGTTGATATGGGTGACCAGGTCGTTGGTCATGTGGCTGTAGTCGCGGCCCTGCACTTCGGTGACCTGCTTGGGATCGAGGTTCTTGATGCCTTGCAGGCTCTTCCAGTGGAACTTGACGTAGTGCACTTCGCCCTTGGCGTTGATCAGTTTGTAGGCGTGCACGCCATTGCCGTCCATTTCCCGGTAGCTGGCCGGGGTGCCGGAATCGGAGTACAGCTCGGTCAGCGTGCGCGTGGACTCGGGCACGTGGGAGAAGAAGTCGAAGCGACGGGAATCGTCATCCAGGTTGGTGCGCGGGTCTGGCTTGAAGGCGTGGACCATGTCCGGGAACTTGATCGCATCGCGGATGAAGAACGTCGGGAAGTTGTTGCCCACCAGGTCCCAGTTACCGTCGGCGGTGTAGAACTTGGTGGCGAAACCACGCGGGTCGCGCAGGGTTTCCGGGGAGTGGTTACCGTGGACAACGGCGGAGAAGCGAACGAACACCGGCGTGGCTTCACCGGCCGCGAACACCTTGGCCTTGGTCAGGTCGCTGAGGTTGTCCGTGACGGTGAAGATGCCGTGGGCGCCGGTACCGCGGGCGTGTACCACGCGCTCGGGGATGCGCTCGCGATCGAAGCGCTGCAGTTTCTGGATCAACTGCACGTCTTGCAGCAGCACCGGACCATTGGCGCCGGCGGTCTGCGAGTTCTGGTTGTCGCCAACCGCAGCACCGTTGTCGCGGGTCAGGTTGGCGGCGTGTACGGACAGGGAAAGCAGGCTGGCGGTCGCCAGTACCAGCGCGTATCGCGCTGAAACCGGCCCGCGGCTCATTGGGGTCTTCATCGAGGTTTCCTCTGGTTTTTTTAGTGCACATTCAGTTGTGCTTGCCAGAGGCTAGTGACCCAAGCGTCAGAAGATAAATAGAAAAGCCACAACGACCCGATTAATAAAATAATCTGTTAAGTCACTGATATCAGGCGTATTTCGCGCGCGACTGGTGGCACTTTGCAAACTATTTGCGTTTTAATGTGTCGATAAAAATTAACAGTGTAAACGGTTGTGTCGGGCAAGCCCGCTATGACTGAATTACACTGAGTCCCACCCTTCTCATCTGTAACAAGGAATAACCTATGGGCGTGATCAGTGAGTTCAAGGCCTTCGCGGTCAAAGGTAATGTGGTCGACATGGCCGTCGGTATTATCATCGGCGCCGCCTTCGGCAAGATTGTTTCCTCGTTTGTAGGCGACGTGGTGATGCCCCCAATCGGTCTGTTGATCGGTGGTGTGGACTTCGGAGACTTGGCGATTACGCTCAAGGCGGCACAGGGCGATGTGCCTGCGGTGGTGCTCGCCTATGGCAAGTTCATCCAGAGCGTCATCGACTTTGTGATCGTCGCGTTTGCGATCTTCATGGGTGTGAAGGCGATCAACCGCCTGAAGCGGGAAGAGGCCGTGGCGCCAAGCCTGCCGCCGACGCCGACCAAGGAAGAAGTGTTGCTGGGTGAGATCCGGGATCTGCTCAAGGCACAGAACGACAAGCCGCGCCTGTAACGAACGGTTTGAGAAAAAAGGCGCCTGCTTGAGGCGCCTTTTTTATTACCAGTAGTTTTCCACCGCCACTTGGCCTGGGCGACGGCTCAAGCTCAGGTTCATGTCACGCTGCTTGAGCAACTGCCGCGTGTCATCGACCATCTGCGGGTTGCCGCAGATCAGCACGCGGGAATGTTCCGGGGTCAACTCAACGCCGGCTGCGCGCTCAAGCTCGCCATTTTCGATCAGTGTGGTGATGCGTCCATTCAACGCGCCAGGGTGTTGCTCACGGGTGACTGTGGGAATGTAGATAAGCTTGTGCGCGTATTCGGCGAGATACTCACGCTCGCCCAGTTCCTTGATCAGTGCCTGATAGGCCAGTTCTTTGGCTTCCCGTGCGCTGTACACGAGGATGATGCGTTCGAACTTCTCCCAGACTTCAAAATCCTGCAGGATCGACAGGAAAGGTGCTACCCCGGTGCCCGTCCCCAGCATCCACAAGTCGCGGCCATCGACGAAACGGTTCAAGGTCAGGAAGCCCGTGGCCTGGCGCTCCACCATCAAGGTATCGCCCACACGCAGGCGGCTCAGCTCACTGGTGAACTCCCCCCTGGGACAACGATCGAGAAGAAGTCCAGATGCTCGTCAAACGGTGAGGACACCAGGGAATAGGCGCGCCACACGGTGCTGCCGTCCGCCTTGGTCACCCCCACGCGCACGAACTGCCCCGCCGTGAAACGAAAGCCCGGATCGCGGGTGGTGCGCAGGGTAAACAGGCTGGGGGTCAGCGATTGCACATCGAGCAAGGTCTGGCGGGTAAATTTCTCAGCACTGGCCGTCATGGGGGGCTCCGTTCTACAGGTGCCCTAGTGTCCCTCAAAGTCGCGCGTGGGAACACCTACGGTTGGTAATGGCTTCTTGAGCTCATGGAGCAGTGGCTACGTAATATCACCGCCAATCAATTCGCTATTAGCCTTTCCAGTGGATTCAACAACGCGCTGTTAGTTGATCATTACAACCCTCTAATAAACCGCAATTTTCTCATGTGCCCCTTGCAAAGTTCATGAGCAGCCTTGCAGAAAATTATTAAACACGTGCTTACAAGATCAAATTTTTCCTACCGCCGCGTAGTCCCTGTCCTACACTTTTTTTCTGCAGCTTTGGGGTTCAGGACGTACCCAAATAGCTTAATCCATGGAGATTTACCGATGATCAACTGGCGCAATACAAAACTCCCCAAACTGGAAGGCGAGGACGAGATCACCAGTGTGTTTGAAATGCTTACCAACAAAACGTATGAGCTCGGCTTTCAATACTGTTCCTTCAAGATGAGTTCTCAAATACCCAAAAACAAAGCAAAACCGATCGATATCAACAACTATCCAAGCGAGTGGTCCACGCTGTATGACCAAGCACACTTTTTCGACATAGACCCCGTCGTCCAACACTGCAAGACCTCAGTGCTGCCGGTTGTCTGGGAGGAGAAGACCTTTCGGGACTCGCCCAACCTGTGGTCCCTGGCGCAGACACTGGGTGTGAACGTGGGATGGACGCAAGCCGTGCATGACTTCCGGGGCGTGTTCAGCATGCTGACCCTGGCGCGTAGCAGACACGAAGTCAGCCCGGAAGAGCTGTACGAAAAGGCCGGCCAGGTATTGTGGCTGTGTCACGCAATGCACGCCGTCGTGGCGCAGAAGTATGCGGCCTCCCCCGACGTCATAGCTGCCAGCACACTCACCGCTCGAGAAAGGGAGGTCCTCAAGTGGTCCGCAATGGGCAAGACCGCAGCGGACATAGCCGCCATCCTGTGCTTGTCCGAACGAACGATTGGCTATCATATTTGCAGCTGTTTCAAAAAACTGGGGGTCAATAACAAGATTGCCGCCGTGCTCTGCGCCGCCCGCAGCGGGATTATTTGACCGGCAAAGAAACACCGCATGTATTCCCGCTGAAAAAAACGTAACATTTACGGCCAATTCTGAGTGTTGAGCAGCCCCCTGGGCCGCCTGTTGTTCACTCAGACGGTTTGGTCGGCGACTGCCGAACACCCATCGTTTACCCAGAGCCTCCCCCGCCATGCCCCTGCTCGAAAGCCCCTTCGCCCAGCTCGATCTGATCCGCCAGCCAGAGCAACATAACGATCCGCTGCAAGCCTTCGATGCCGCCGACGAGTACCTGCTCAATCACCTGGCCGAGCAACAGCCGACGGTGACGACGCGCGTGCTGGTGCTCAATGACAGCTTCGGCGCCCTGGCGGCCAGCCTTCAAGGCCAGGTGCAGGTAACCTCCAGTGGTGATTCGTTCCTGGCCGCCCAGGGCCTGGAAAAAAACCTGGTGCGCAACGGCAAGGCTTTTGATGCGGTGGCATTCATCCCCGCCAGCCAGGTTCCGACAGGGCCGTACGACTGTGTGTTGATCCGCGTACCGAAAACCCTGGCCTTGCTGGAAGAACAACTGATCCGCTTGCAAGGCCAACTCGCGCCGGGAGCTCAAGTCATCGCCGGGGCAATGATCAAGCATCTGCCACGGGCGGCAGGCGAGTTGCTGGAGCGTTACATCGGCCCGATGCAGGCGTCGCTGGCAGTGAAAAAGGCGCGTTTGCTGATTGCCACTCCCGAAGACCGTCCTGCTGCAGTCTCGCCCTACCCGACCCGCTACACCCTGGACACGCCGGCCATCGAACTGCTGAACCACGCCAACGTGTTCTGCCGCGAAAGCCTGGACATCGGCACCCGCGCGTTCCTGCCCCACTTGCCGAAAAACCTGGGCAGTGCCTGCGTGGCAGACCTGGGTTGCGGCAACGGTGTGCTGGCGATTGCCAGCGCCCTGCAAAATCCCGAAGCGCACTACACCTTGGTAGATGAGTCCTACATGGCCGTGCAGTCGGCAGCCGAGAACTGGCACGCCGCACTTGGCGAACGCGATGTCGTCGTGCGCGCCGCCGACGGCCTGGCCGGGCAAGAGCCGCAATCGCTGGACGTGGTGCTGTGCAATCCGCCGTTTCACCAGCAGCAGGTGGTGGGCGACTTCCTCGCCTGGCGCATGTTCCAACAGGCGCGGGAAGCGCTGGTGGTCGGTGGCGCCCTCTATATAGTCGGCAACCGCCACCTGGGTTATCACACCAAACTGGCTCGCTTGTTCCGAGGTGTCGAGCAAGTCGCCACCACGCCAAAATTCGTGATCCTCAAAGCGCGCAAATAAAAAAACCCTGCCGATCTCGCGAGGGGCAGGGTTGAAAAGCCGGGCTGCAAAGCCCGGATCGGGATGTCAGTGGGTGGTCAGGCCCGCCGCATTCATGAACATGCGCATCAGGCTCGCCACGACAAACAAGGCCAGCACGCTGCCGGTCCAGATCATCGCCAGCCACCCCAGGCGCCGCCACAACGGCTGTTTCTCGGCCTGTTCGATCTCGTGCAACGAAGGTTTGCCGGACATGGAACGACCCTCCTAGTGATAACCGTCTTCGTGGGTGACCTTGCCGCGGAATACGTAGTAGCTCCAGAAGGTGTAGCCCAGGATGAACGGGATGATGAACAAGGTGCCCACCAGCATGAAGCCCTGGCTTTGCGGCGGCGCCGCGGCATCCCAGATCGACACGGAGGGCGGAATGATATTCGGCCACAGGCTGATGCCTAAACCACTGTAGCCCAGGAAAATCAGCACCAAGGTCAGCAGGAACGGCGTGTAGTGCGCATGACGTGCCACCGCGCGGAACAGTCCGTACATGGTCACCAACACCAGGATCGGCACCGGCAGGAACCAGAACAGGTTCGGCAGGGTGAACCAGCGCGAGGCGATTTCCGGGTGCGTCAATGGCGTCCAGATGCTCACAATGCCAATCACCGCCAGCACCACAAAGGCCAATGGCCGTGCCAGGTTGTGCATCTTTTCCTGCAGCGGGCCTTCGGTCTTCATGATCAGCCAAGTGCAGCCGAGCAACGCATAGGCCACGATCAACGCGACGCCGCAGAACATCGTGAACGGTGTGGCCCAGTCCAGTGAGCCGCCGGCGAACTGGCGATCCACTACCGGAATGCCGTCGATAAACGCCCCCAGCGCCACGCCCTGGAAGAACGTCGCCGCCAATGAGCCACCGATAAACGCCTTGTCCCACAGGTGACGCTTGTGGTCCTTGGCCTTGAAGCGGAACTCGAACGCCACGCCACGGAAGATCAGCCCGATCAGCATCAGGATCAGCGGCAGGTACAGCGCCGACAACACCACCGAATAGGCCAGCGGGAACGCGCCGAACAACGCTGCGCCGCCCAGGACTAACCAGGTTTCATTGCCGTCCCAGACCGGGGCCACGGTGTTCATCATGACGTCACGGTCGGTCTTGCCCGGGATAAACGGAAACAGGATGCCGATGCCCAGGTCGAAACCGTCCATGACCACATACATCATGATGCCGAAGATGATGATCACGGCCCAGATCAGCGGAAGATCAATACCCATCTCAATTCCCCTTGTGCTGGATGTCGACGTGGTCGTCGTCGCTGCCATCATCGGCAGCCGACAACGGACGGGCCGGTGTGCGTTTCTGGCCAGGGCCACCGTGGGTAGGTTCACTGCCCTCGTGGGTCTGAGGTCCTTTGCGTACCAGGCGCATCATGTAGCCCAGGCCCGCGCCGAACAGCGCGAAGTACACCACCACGAACAACACCAGGGTGATCGTCATCTGCGCCAGGCTATGCCCGGAGGAAGCATCCGCCGTGCGCATCAAGCCGTAGACCACCCACGGCTGACGACCGATCTCGGTGGTGAACCAGCCGGCGAGAATCGCGATCAGGCCGGACGGGCCCATCCACAACGCCAGGTACAGGAACGGTTTGGACGTGTACATCTTGTCGCCCCGGCGCAGCCAGAGGCTGAACAAACCGGTGAAGATCATCAGGAAGCCCAGGCCGACCATGACCCGGAACGACCAGAACACGATGGTCGAGTTAGGGCGGTCCTCGGGCGGGAATTCCTTGAGCGCCGGAACCTGCTTATCCAGTGAGTGAGTCAGGATCAAGCTGCCCAGGTACGGGATTTCCACCGCGTACTTGGTTTTCTCGGCCTTCATGTCGGGCCAGCCAAACAGGATCAGCGGCGTCGGCTCGTTGCCGATGTTTTCCCAGTGGCCTTCGATCGCGGCAATTTTTGCCGGCTGGTGCTTCAAGGTGTTGAGACCATGGAAGTCGCCGATCACCGCCTGAATAGGCGCGACGATCAGGGCCATCCACATGGCCATCGAGAGCATTTTGCGGATCGCCGGGTTGTCCTTGCCGCGCAGCAGGTGCCAGGCCGCCGAGGAACCGACGAAGAACGCGGTGGCCACGAAGGCTGCCGTGGCCATGTGCGCCAGGCGATACGGGAAAGACGGGTTGAAGACCACGGCGAACCAATCGGTCGGGATCACGCGGCCATCAATGATTTCAAAGCCCTGAGGCGTCTGCATCCAGCTATTGGACGAGAGGATCCAGAACGTGGAAATCAACGTGCCGACGGCCACCATTACGGTGGAGAAGAAGTGCAGGTTGCGCCCGACCTTGTTCCAGCCGAACAGCATCACGCCAAGGAAACCGGCTTCGAGGAAGAAGGCCGTGAGCACTTCGTAGGTCAGGAGCGGCCCGGTGACGGCGCCCGCGAAGTCCGAGAAGCGGCTCCAGTTGGTGCCGAACTGGTAAGCCATGACCAAACCGGAGACCACACCCATACCGAAGTTGACGGCAAAGATCTTCGACCAGAAATGATAGAGGTCACGGTAGGTGTCGTTGTGGGTCTTGAGCCACAAGCCTTCCAGCACCGCAAGGTAACTGGCCAGGCCGATGGTGATCGCCGGGAACAGGATGTGGAAAGAGATGGTGAACGCAAATTGAATTCGGGCGAGATCTAGCGCCTCCAAACCGAACATAAGTCTTCCTCTGTCAGGTAATACCGGCTGCTGGCGGGAGCCTGCACCCACTGCCCCCCACGGATATGGAGTCTGGCGAATTTCAATTCGTTTCTTTTTTTAACCCACCCCGTCGGGAATCTGGCCTTGCGGCCGCCAGGTCGATGCCCGGGCGGACATTGATCTGGATCAAGCATTGCTAAAAGAGTAGTCCCATTTTCGATGTAGGACGGCGTGGTCTTTTGCCGCGTGACAGACTGCCTCAGCTCAGTTGTTGCAACTATCTGTTACAACTTAGTGATAATCTCGGCGCTCCCTCCGGCTCTGACCTGAACTCCCGATGCCTAGTGAACCCGCGTTGCTGTTGCGTCATCACCGCCCTTTCATTGCCTTCTGGCTGGCGCGCATCTTTACCGCCAGCGGTTTCCAGATGCTCACCGTGGCCATCGGCTGGAACCTCTACCAACTGACCGGCAATGTGCTGGACCTGGGGTTGGTCGGCCTGGTGGAGTTTGTGCCGCGCGTACTCTTCATGTTGCACACCGGGCATGTGGCCGATCGTTATGAACGGCGCAAGGTCGCTGCCATCTGCCAGACCGTGCAGGCGCTGATTGCCCTGAGCCTGGCCATCGGCGGGCTGACCGGCAACGTGACCCGCGAGATGATTTTTATCCTCGCCTTCCTGCTTGGCGCCGCACGTTCGTTTGAAATGCCGACCACTCAGGCGATGCTGCCGAGCATCGTCCCCAGCACCTTGTTTCCGCGAGCCGTGGCCTCGTCGCAGTCGGCCCAGCAGTTGGCAACCATCGTCGCCCCAGCCCTCGGCGGTTTGCTTTACGCGTTTGGCAGCGTCTGGGTCTATGGTCCAACGGTGGCGCTGTACCTTATCGCCTGCGTGCTGACCCTCAACCTGCCCGCGCGCCAGACGCCACTCAACAAAGGCAAGGCCACCCTGGATTCTCTGCTCGCCGGCATCCGCTTCATTCGCAGCCGCCCGGACATTCTCGGTGCCATCTCCCTCGACCTGTTCGCCGTGCTGCTGGGGGGTGCCACCGCGTTGCTGCCGGTGTTCGCCAAAGACATCCTGCTGACGGGCGCCTGGGGCCTGGGCCTGCTGCGTTCGGCGCCGGCAGTGGGGGCGTTGTTGATGTCACTGTGGCTGGCGCGGTTTTCGGTGGACCGCCACGTGGGTCGTGTGATGTTTACCGCCGTCGGCGTGTTCGGTGTGGCGACCATTGCGTTCGGGCTGTCCACCTCGTTCTGGTTCTCCCTGGCGGTGCTGGTGGTGCTGGGCGCGGCGGACATGATCAGCATGGTGATCCGCGCCTCCTTCGTGCAGTTGGAAACGCCGGATGAAATGCGCGGGCGGGTCAGTGCCGTCAACGGCCTGTTTATCGGTGCGTCCAATCAGTTGGGCGAGTTTGAGTCCGGCATTACCGCCCACTGGTTCGGCACCGTGCCCGCCGTGGTCATGGGCGGGATCGGTACGCTGGTCGTGACCGGGGTCTGGATCAAGTTGTTCCCGACGTTGGCCAACCGGGATCGGATGCATGTGCCAGTGGAAGACGCCAAGGTTTAAGCCCCGCCACCTACCCTGATGCTGGAATGCACTAAGTGTGGGCGCGGGCTTGCTCGCGAATGCGGTGAATCAGCCAGCCCATCAGGTGACTGTCCCGCCGCATTCGCGAGCAAGCCCGCTCCCACATTTTGGATCTTCGGTGGGTGGAAGATTGGGGCTAGAGCACCTTGTCCAGGGTAATGGGGAACTCCCGCACCCGCTTGCCGGTGGCGTGATAAATCGCATTGGCCACCGCCGCCGCCACGCCGACGATACCGATTTCCCCGACGCCCTTGGACCCCAGGGCATTGACGATCTCGTCGTGCTCTTCGACAAACACCACGTCAATGTCGCCGATATCGGCGTTTACCGGAATGTGGTACTCCGCCAGACTGTGGTTCATGTAGCGCCCCAGCTGATGGTCGATCTGGGTTTCTTCATGCAGCGCCATGCCAATGCCCCACACCACACCCCCCAGGATCTGGCTGCGGGCCATCTTGGGGTTGACCACCCGCCCGGCAGCAATCGCGCTGACCACCCGACGCACCTTGATGGTGCCCAGGTCTTCATCCACCTGCACCTCGACGAAGACCGCCGAGTGGGTGGCGGTGCTGTAGCCCTCGCGTTTCTTGTCGGGCTCACTGTCGACCTGCACTTGCAGCGCGTCTTCGCCGCTGTCCTTGACCAACTGTGCCAGCGACACACTCACGTCGCCGGTATGCAGATGGCCATCTTCGAAGCGCACGGACTCGGCATCCTTGAACACCGGATACGTCTGCCGGGCAATGCTCAACAGTTTGCCGGTCAACGCTTCGCAGGCTTGCTGCACAGCGGTGCCGACGGAGGACACGGTAAACGACCCGCCCTGCAACGGCGCGGTGGGCAATGATGAATCCCCCAACACAAACGTCACGTCTTCGACCGCCACACCGCTGGCCTGCGCCGCGATCTGGGTCATCACCGTGTAAGTCCCGGTGCCGATATCAGTGGTGGCGCTGCTGACGGTCAGCTTGCCCTGCACGTCGATTCGCGCCTTGGCACTGGCCTTCATCTGCATGGCTTCCCATACCCCGCCGGCCATGCCCCAGCCGATCAACTGGCGACCGTCGCGCATGCTGCGCGGCTCCGGGTTGCGCTGGTTCCAGCCAAAACGCTCGGCGCCTTCGCTGTAACATTCGCGCAGGGCTTTGCTGGACCAGGGTTTGTCTTCGTTCTGGTTACGCTCGGCGTAATTGATCAGCCGCAGTTGCACCGGGTCCAACCCTAAGGCGCTGGCCAGTTCATCCATGGCGCATTCCAGGCCGATCACGCCGAGGGCGGCGCCAGGTGCGCGCATGTCCAGCGGCGTGAACACGTCCAGGGGCACCAGTTTGTAGGTCAGTTGCACGTTGTCGCAGTGGTAGAGCATGCCGCTCCATTCCACGACGTGTTCGCTGAAGTCTTCGAAGCGCGAGGTCTGGCCGATTGCGGTGTGCCCCAGCGCCAGCAGGCGCCCATTGGCGGCGGCGCCCAGTTGCAGGCGCTGCAAGGTGCGCGGGCGGTAACCGAACGTGAACATCTGCTGACGCGTCAGCGTGACCCGCACCGAACGCTTGAGTGCCAAAGAGGCCATCACTGCAAGCGGCAATTGGTACTGCGGACGCAGGCCGGAACCAAACGCACCGCCGACAAACGCGGCGAAGATACGCACCTGGCTTTTATCCAGGCCGAAGACTTCTTGCACATAGGCCTGGCAGTTCTGCGGGCCTTGGGTCTTGTCATGGATATGCAGGGTGCCGTCCGGCTGATACAGCACGGTGCTGGCGTGGGGCTCCATCGGATTATGGTGTTCGATAGGCGTGCTGTAGTGCACGTCCAGGCTGACGGCGGCGCCGGTCCATTCGGCCTGGAAGTTGCCACGCGGCGTGGGCGGGGTCTGCGGCGAGGCGTGGGCCTGGTCCTGCATGGCCAGCAAGTCGGTTTCGAAGGCTTCGGTCTCGTACTCGACCTGCACCAATGAACCGGCATGCCGCGCCAGCTCAAGGTTGTCGGCGATAACCAGGGCCAGGGGCTGGCCGCTGTACAGCACGCGGTCGTTGTAGAGCGGCCGAAACGGCGAGCCGTCGGCGGCGTCGGCGTCCTGGAAAGCATCGTCGTAGCTGGCGATTTTGGGGCGATTGAGGTGATGGATCACGTCCACCACGCCCGGCAGGGCCAGCGCTTTGGAAGCATCGATGCGCAGCACACGGCCCTTGGCGACGGTACTGGACACCACGCTGCCATGCAGCAAGCCGTCCTCGGGAAACTCACCGGCGTAGCGCGCCTGGCCAGTGACCTTGAACAGACCGTCAACCCGGTCCAAGGGTTTGCCGATAGCGGTCATGGGCGTTCTCCTGCGACAGCAGCGTCACTCAGGGCGCGAATAATCCCCCGGCGTGCCAGCTTGATCTTGAAGCCGTTGTGTTCCAGCGGTTCTGCGTCTTGCAGCAGAGCGTCGGCGGCGTGGCTGAAGGTTTCGCGGCTGACGACCTGGCCGATCAGCGCGGCTTCCACGGCGCGATCACGCCAGGGCTTGTGGGCCACGCCGCCAAGGGCCAGACGCGCATCGACGATAGTGTCACCGTCCAGTTCAAGCGCTGCGGCAACCGACACCAGGGCAAAGGCATAAGATGCGCGGTCGCGGATTTTCAAATAGTTGCTATGGCGCGCCAGGTTGTCGGCGGGCAGCTCGATGGCGGTGATCAGCTCATCGTCGGCCAGCTGGTTGTCCCGTTGCGGCGTATCACCGGGCAGGCGATGGAAATCGGCAAACTCGATGATCCGCGCACCGCCGCGCCCTTCGACATGCACCCGCGCCTCCAGCGCCGCCAAGGCGACGCACATATCGGAAGGATGGGTGGCGACGCACTGCTCACTGGCGCCGAGGATCGCGTGGATGCGGTTCAAGCCCGTTCGCGCCGGGCAGCCGGTGCCAGGCTCGCGCTTGTTGCAGGGCACGGTGGCGTCATAGAAGTAGTAGCAACGGGTGCGCTGCAACAGGTTGCCGCCGGTACTGGCCATGTTGCGCAATTGCGGCGAGGCGCCGGCAAGGATGGCCTGCGACAGCAGTGGGTAGCGCTGTTCGATCAGCGGGTGCCAGGCCAGGTCGGCATTGCTCACCAGGGCGCCGATCAACAGCCCTCCGTCGCTCGTCTCCTGAATGTCACGCAACGGCAGGCCGGTGATATCGATGAGGTGCTCGGGGCGGCTGATGTTTTCTTTCATCAGGTCCAGCAGGTTGGTGCCACCGGCGATAAAGCGCGAGGCGCCCGTGCTCAGGTGCACGGCCTCCTGTACATCGACGGGTTTGCTGTAATGGAAGGGGTTCACTGCTCACCTCCCACAACGTCCACGATGGCATCGCGAATATTGTTGTAGGCACCGCAGCGGCACAGGTTGCCGCTCATCAGTTCTTGGATTTGCGCGGTGTCGTGGGCACGGCCTTCATTGGCCAGGCCCACGGCGGAACAGATCTGGCCGGGGGTGCAGTAACCGCACTGGAAGGCGTCGTGCTTGATGAACGCCTGCTGCATCGGGTGCAACTGGTCGCCGTTGGCCAGACCTTCGATGGTGGTCAGCTCGGCGCCATCGCACATCACCGCCAGGGTCAGGCAGGCATTGATTCGCTTGCCGTCGCGCAACACTGTGCAGGCACCGCATTGGCCGTGGTCGCAGCCTTTTTTACTGCCGACCAGATCGAGTTGCTCGCGCAACAGGTCGAGCAGCGTGGTCCAGGGCAACACATCCAGCTGGCGTTCCTGGCCGTTGAGGCTCAGGCGTATGGAGTGGCTGACGAACGGTTGGGCCGCCGCGCCATTAGGGGTCGCGCTCATAAACACCTCACGGGTTGGTCTACATCCGCGGCGTTCAGGAAAATCGCCGTCTCAGGGGTACGACTTCCCGGGGTATTGAGCGTTCAAGCTGATTGATCAGCGGATATTGAGTTGCGTGGTCAGGGTGTTTTGCGGGGGGTTGATCGAGGAATTGCTGTACTGGAACCAGCCCTGGGCCTCGACATTCAGGTCAAACACATAGATGTAGCCCATCAGCGTGCCTGCGCCGTTGCACACTTCGCTGATGTTGCCGACCTGGCAGACCGGCGTGCGCTGCCCATTCAATTCGGCACCATCGAAGCGGCCCATGGGGTTATTGCCCAAGCCGACTTCCATCACAGAAACCTTGGTGGGACCGCGGTGCGTGCACATCTGCGTACTCTGCGCGCGCTCGGGAATGGTTTCGGTGCAAGCCGCCGATTCGACCTTGAACACGCGCACCTCGCTCAAGGGCGGTGCAGCCGCGCCCCACGCCGGTGCTGCGCCGAGCAACAGGCTGAGACAGGGGATCAGGGCTAGACTCCACGGGCTGGCGATTTTCATGCTGCAAGTGACCTTCGTTTAAACGTCGGCGCAGTATGCCTCAAGGCCTCGGCTGCTGGTATGATGCGCCGCTTTTTCCGATCCTCTCTGAAACCACAGGCGCTTGGCGCAGTTTGTGCTTTGACTTAGAGGTCAACAAATCACGACGCCACAGAGCGTCACAGGGAGCAGGCATGCTGGAAAAGCTGTTTCAACTCAAGGCACACAACACCAACGTGCGCACCGAGATTCTCGCGGGCATCACGACATTCCTGGCCATGGCCTACATCCTGTTCGTGAACCCGAGCATCCTCGGCGAGACCGGCATGGACAAGGGCGCGGTGTTTGTCGCGACCTGCCTGGCGGCGGCCATCGGTTCGACCGTGATGGGCCTGATCGCCAACTACCCGATCGCCCTCGCGCCGGGCATGGGCCTCAACGCCTTCTTTACCTACACCGTCGTCCTGCACATGGGCCATACCTGGCAGGTTGCGCTGGGTGCGGTGTTTATCTCGGCGGTGCTGTTCTTTCTGCTGTCGATCTTCCGTATTCGTGAATGGATCATCAACGCCATCCCCCTGCCGCTGCGCTCGGCGATTGCCGCCGGTATCGGTCTGTTCCTGGCGTTGATCGCCCTGCATAACGCCGGCATCGTGGTCAGCAACCCGGCCACCATGGTCGGCATGGGCGACTTGAAACAACCCGCGCCGATCCTCGCCACCCTCGGTTTCGTGCTGATCGTTGCACTGGAAGCCCTGGCCGTGCGCGGCGCGGTGCTGATCGGTATCCTGGCGGTGACCATCGTGTCGATCCTGCTTGGCGTCACCGCCTTCGGCGGCGTGACCTCGATGCCACCGTCCCTGGCTCCGACCTTTCTGCAGCTGGACATCAAAGGCGCGCTGGATATCGGCCTGGTCAGCGTGATCTTCGCCTTCCTGTTCGTCGACCTGTTCGACAACTCCGGCACCCTGATCGGCGTGGCCAAGCGTGCCGGCCTGATGGGCAAGGACGGCCACATGCCGAAAATGGGTCGTGCGTTGATTGCCGACAGTACTGCCGCCATGGCCGGCTCGCTGCTGGGCACATCGACCACCACCAGCTACATTGAATCAGCGGCTGGCGTGAGCGCCGGTGGCCGTACCGGTTTGACCGCCATCGTGGTCGCGATTTTGTTCCTGCTGGCGTTGTTCTTCTCGCCACTGGCCGCCAGCGTACCGGCCTTCGCCACTGCGCCGGCACTGCTGTTTGTGGCGGTGCTGATGACCCAGGGCCTGGCCGAAATCGACTGGGACGACATCACAGTTGCAGCGCCGGTGGTCATCACCGCCCTGGCGATGCCTTTCACCTACTCCATTGCCAACGGCATCGCCTTCGGTTTCATCGCCTGGACCGCCATCAAGCTGCTTTCGGGCCGCTACCGTGAGCTGAACCCCGCGCTGGTGATTCTGTCGATTCTGTTTGTGATCAAGCTGGGCTGGTTCAACGCATGACTTTTGACGCCGCACGCTACACCGCTCAACTGCAAGACAAGGTCACGCGCTTACGTGACCTGCTGGCTCCGTTCGACGCGCCAGAACCGCAGGTCTTCGACTCGCCGCTGCAGAACTTCCGCCTGCGCGCCGAGTTCCGCCTGTGGCGCGAGGGCGGTGAGCGCCACTACGCGATGTTCTCCCAGGACGACAAGCGCACGCCGATCCTGATCGAAGCGTTCCCCATCGCAAGCACACGCATCAACCAGTTGATGCCGCAACTCAAGGCCGCCTGGCAAGCCAGCGCCGCCCTGAGCCACAAGCTGTTCCAGGTGGAGTTCCTGACCACCCTGGCCGGCGACGCGATGATCACCCTGTGTTATCACCGCCCGCTGGATGAGCACTGGCACACCGCCGCACGCCAACTGGCGGCCGACTTGAATGTCAGCATCATCGGCCGCTCCAAGGGCAAGCGCGATGTGATCGGCCACGACTACGTGGTGGAGAAACTCGACGTCGGCGGCCGCACGTTCAGCTACCGCCAACCCGAAGGCGCCTTCACTCAGCCCAACGGCACGGTGAACCAGAAGATGCTCAACTGGGCCTATGAAGCCTTGGGTGATCGTCCGGATGACTTGCTGGAGCTGTATTGCGGCAACGGCAACTTCACCCTGCCCCTGGCTACGCGTGTACGCAAAGTGCTGGCCACCGAAATCAGCAAGACCTCGGTGAATGCGGCCCTGAGCAACCTCGATGAAAACGCGGTGGATAACGTCACCCTGGTGCGCCTCTCCGCCGAAGAACTCACCGAGGCACTGAATGAAGTGCGCCCGTTCCGCCGCTTGCACGGCATCGACCTGAAAAGCTACGAATTCGGCAGCGTCTTCGTCGACCCGCCTCGCGCAGGTATGGACCCGGACACCTGCGAGCTGACCCGGCGCTTCGATAACATCCTGTACATCTCCTGCAACCCGGAGACGCTGGCGGCGAACATTGCGCAACTGCATGACACGCACAAGATTACCCAATGCGCGATGTTTGACCAGTTCCCGTGGACGCACCATATGGAGTCCGGGGTGTTATTGACTCGGCGGTAACTCAAACGCCTCCGGTGCCTTCTTGCTCGGCCGTCCGCCCTTCTTGCCATTGGCGCGGGCGGCGGCTAAAGCCCGGCGAATGCCGGGTTATAACCACTTACGCCGAGGGCTGGAAATACCCCGCCAATGCCCGCAAGTCCTGCTCGCTCAGCAACCCCGCGTAATACTTCAACTGAATCCTCGCCAACAAATAGGCATGCCGCGCGTTCGCCAAATCGCGACGGGCGGTGAAGAGTTGTTGCTCGGCGTCGAGCACGTCGAGGTTGACTCGTTCACCGCCGGCCACACTCTTTTTCGTCGCAGCGACCAACGCTGTGGCGGAGCTGACCGCCATCTCATAGGCACGCACTTTCGCCGCGCCGCTGGTGTTGAGGTTGAACTGTTTGCGCAACTCCACCAGGGTGGCCGAGGTTTGCGCGTCAAGCTCGTATTGGGCCTGGGACAGCTGGTTCGCCGCCTGGCGGGTGGACGCCGATACGCCGCCGCCGGCAAACAGCGGCAGGCTGACCTGAATGCCGACGGTATTGGTGTCGTACTTCTGGTTGTAGCTGCTTTCCGAGTCGGAGTTGGTCTGGCGGCTGGTGGCATACAGGCTGACCTTGGGCAGGTGTCCAGCGCGTTTGCGCTCCACTTCATAGGACGCCACATCCAGGGCATGGTGCTGGGATTTAAGTTCCGGGTTGTTGGCCATGGCCATCTCGCGCCAGGTTTCGAAACGATTGGGCTCCAAGGGCGGTATCTCGAATTGACGCGTCAGCGGCGCCAGCTCTTCGATCTGCAGCGGTTGGCCAATGATGGCTTCCAGCTCACGCAATGCGCTGTCCTGAGCGTCCTGGGATTCGAGTTCTTCAGCCAGGGCCAAGCTCAAGCGCGCCTGGGTTTCCAGCACATCGGTGCGTGTGCCTTCACCACCTTTTAAGAGGCGATCATTGAGTTGCAAGCGCTCGGCATACGCGCGCTTCTGAGCGCGGCTCAGCTCGATGCGTTCCTGGGCCAGCAACGCCTGGCTGTAAGCGTTGAGCACCCGCACCGCCAGCTCCTGGCTCTTGCCGCGAAAGCGCTCGTCGGCCATGAGCGCCTGGGCGGTGCCCTGGCGAAAACGCGCGTAGGCTTCGTAATCCAGCAGCGGTTGCTGCAAGGTCAGGGTCGACGCATAGCTGCGGTAATCACGCTCACTGGTCACATCACCCGCCGTCACTTCGGATGCGTTGCGCGAGTTGTTATAGCTCCACGACAAATTCGGTAGTAACGCCGCACGGCCGATCGCGCGGTTTTCTTCACCGCCTTCACGCTCCTGGATAGCGGCCTGAAATGTCGGATCATTGCGTAGGGCCAAGTCGTAGGCATCCAGCAAACCCAAGGCCTGCACCGCCGAGGAACAACCAAAACACACGGTAAACAACAGCGCCTTCATTCTTCCACCAGGGCCATATGGGTGCGATCCATCAAAGGTTTAAACAGGTAGTTGAGCATCGAGCGCTCGCCAGTCTTGACGAAGGTTTCCACTGGCATGCCCGGACGGATCTGCACACCGTCCAGTTGCTGCATGCCGGCCGCGCTGACTTGGGCACGCAGCGTGTAATACGGCTCGTCGGAGCGTTCATCGACCTGGCGGTCCGCCGACACCAACGTCACCTCGCCGGCCACCCGTGGTGTGGTGGATTGGTTGAACGCCGAAAACATCAGTTCCACCGGCAGGCCGGGATGCACCTTGTCGACCATCTGCACCGGCACCCGCGCCTCCACCAGCAAGGGTTCGCCCTGGGGCACGATGTCCATCAACGCCTGGCCGGGCTTGATCACGCCGCCTTCGGTGTACACATCCAATCCCACCACCACGCCAGATGCGGGGGCGCGCACCAGGCTGTTAGCCAGTTCGAACTCGGCCGACGCCAGGCGATTACGCAGGTCGTCGCTGCGGGTGCGGGTCTCGGCCAACTGGCCACGCAGGTCCTTCTGAAAGTCTTCGCCGAGCTGTCGGATGCGCAGACGCAGTTCCATCACCTGGCGTTGCAGTTGGCCGATGCGGCCGTAGTCCTCGGCGATGGCGCCGTCTATTTGTGAGTACAACCGTTCGCTGTCGAGCAGGCGATTGCGTGGGATGTAGCCCTCACGCGCCAGCTCGCGCAGGCCCTGCAACTGCTCATTCAACGCGGCGCGTTGCTGGACTTTGCTCGCTTGCGAATCCCGCGTGCCCCGCAGTTGCGCCTCGGCCCCGGCGATGGTTTCGCGCAGGCCTTGTTGCTCGGTGGCCAATGCCTGGGCGCGGCTATTGAACAGCTGCCGTTGCAGGCTCAGCGTGCCCGCTGCCTCCGGGTCGTTGAGCAACTCAGGGCCGAAACGGATCGCCGACAACCCTTCACTTTCCGCACTCAAGCGCGCTTCGCTGGCCAGGGACGCCAGGTACTGGCTGCGCAGGGACTGCATCTGCGCGCGCAACGGGGTTTCCTTCAAGCGCAGTAACACCTGGCCGGCGCTGACCACGTCACCGTCGCGCACGTCGATACGCTCGACGATGCCACCGGCAGGATGCTGCACGGTCTTGCGATGACCCGAGACCATGACCTTACCCGGCACCGCCACGCCCTTGTCCAACGGCGCCAGCGCGGCCCAACCAAGGAACCCGGCAAAACCACCGAGCACCAACAACCAGCCCAGGCGTGAGTACTGTTTGTCATCCAGCGCCAGGACGTTGTTAGGCGCTTCGCTGACCAACACGGGTTTGCTCTGGTTCATGCCTGTTTTCCTTCACCGAGGCGGTAGCTCATGCTCATGGTCGATACCCGCTTGGCCGCTGCCGGTTTCTGCCGTGCCTCCAGCACGCGCGCCGTCGGCCCGAAGGCTTGCATCTGGCCGTCCTTGAGGATCAGCAGCTGGTCCGTCAGGCTTAGCACGTTGGGTTTGTGGGTGATCAGGATGATCGTACGACGCTGCTGCTTGAGCTGGGCGATGGCCCGGAGCAGGGCGTGTTCACCAACTTCATCAAGATTGGCATTGGGCTCATCCAGCACGATCAGCGCAGGCAAGCCGTACAGCGCACGGGCCAGGGCGACGCGTTGTTTCTGGCCGCCGGACAGCCCGGCGCCGCCCTCCCCCAAGTGCGTGTCGTAGCCCTGGGGCAGTTGCAGGATCAGCTCATGTACGCCGGCCAGTTGCGCGGCAGCAAAGACTTTGTCGGCGTCGACTTCAGCAAAGCGCGCGATGTTCTGCGCGATGCTGCCGGCGAACAACTGGATGTCTTGCGGCAGGTAACCGATGTGCGGGCCCAACTGCTGTTTGTCCCACAGCGCCAAGTCGGCACCGTCCAGCCGCACCTTGCCGGCCAGGGGGCCCCAGGCGCCCACCAGTATCCGAGCCAGGGTGGACTTGCCGCAGCCAGACGGCCCGATCACGCCCAGGACTTCGCCTGCTGCCAGGTTGAAGCCCAGATTAGCCAACGCCGGCCGACGGCTGCCAGGGGCACAGGCGCTGATCTGTTCGACGCTCAGTTGGCCTTTGGGCACCGGCAGCGTCATGCGCTCAGGGCGCGCGGGATTAGCCTCCAGCATCTGCGACAACCGATCGAAGGCCAGGCGTGCCGAGCCCCATTGTTTCCACACGCCGATCAATTGGTCGATAGGGCTCAGCACACGGCCCATCAGGATCGAACCGGCAATCATCATCCCGGGCGTGATATCGCCCTGCACTGCCAGCAAGGCGCCCAGGCCCAGTACCAGGGATTGCAACGCCAAGCGCACACCCTTGGACCAAGCGGTGACGGTCGCCGTCTTTTCACTGGCCAGGTTCTGCTGCGCCAAAAACGCCTGATGCTGACCGAACCATCGGGCACGCAAGGTGGCAAGCATGCCCATGGCTTCGATGGTGTCGGCATTGCGCAGGTTGGCCGTGGCTTGCTGGCTGGCGTTGATGGACAGTTGGCTGGCCAGGGCCATGGGCGCCTGGCTGACGTGATGGTTGACCCACGCCAGCACGATCAACAACACCGCCCCGACCAGGGCCAGCAGACCCAGCCAGGGATGGAACAGGAAAATCACCAGCAGGTACACCGGAAACCACGGCGCATCGAAGAACGCGAACAACGCCTGGCCGGTGGCGAACTGGCGCAGCGTGGTCAGGTCATGCAGCGCCTGGCCCGCCGCCTGGGTGCCGCCCTTGAGTTGCGCTTCGAACGCGGCGTCGTACACCCGCTGGTTCAAGCGCATGTCCATCTGCGTACCGAGTCGAATCACCACCTGGCTGCGCACCCATTCCAACGCGCCCATCAGGCCGAACAGGCCGAGGATCATCAGCGTCAGCATCAACAGGGTCATCTGGTTGCCCGAGGCCAGCACCCGGTCGTACACCTGCAGCATGTACAGCGCCGGCGCGAGCATCAGCAGGTTAATCACCGCCGAGAACAGGCCGATGTTGAAGAAGCCACTTTTATAGGCCTTGAGGGCGGCCAGGGTTTCGTTGCCGGCGTGGCGCATCTGGGGATTCTCATGGGGTTGAGCGGGCAGCGCCGCGTTGACAGGTAAAACGGCGCTGCGCAGAATTCGGCACCGCCGTCGCTGAAGAAGTAGAAGGCTTGGGCGACGGCGGTGTAATGCGGCGAATGGGAGAGCGATCTTCCATTCGCTTTTTTCTTCGCGTCAGGCGGCCAGGGCGAAGTCCTGAGGCACGTCTTGCACGCCCACGAGCGCCACGTCGGAAGCCGCGACCGAAGCCGAGTCCACATGGGCCACACCGGCGGCAGCCAGTTGGTCGAACGTCGAGTTGATCGACAGGTTTGGATCGATGTCCTTGAGCAGGGAGTCGATCGCCGAAGCCAGTGCCGAGCTGTCGCCGCTCATCAGGCCGTACACGATTTTGTGTACCTGGCCGTCACGGCCTTCGGACTGCAGGCTCGACAGGCCCAGGTTGGCGAAGCTGACTTCCTGCTCGCCGAGGGCGTAGCTACCGCCGGCAGCGCCGCCCGTCAGGACAGTGCCCAGGTCCAGGGAGTCGATCGAACCCCACAAGGTGTGCGACGGCGGATTGAACAAGGTGTAATGCAGGTCACCGTTAGCGACCACTGCTGCGTTGCTGACAGTGCTCGACACACCGTATTGGGTGCCGTCGAACGGGCCAGGATTGAAACCACCGGTGTTCGAACCCTCTTTGACCGAACCTTCACGGTGGTTCAGGTCACCAAAGTAAGCCGACCAGTCGCTCAGGTACTCGGCAACGGTGCTAGCGGCGTAGGTCGTGCTGTATGAAATAGAAATGCTCATGCAAAACTCCAAGTCATGGGGTGGTAACTCCACAGCAGGCCAGTGCCTGCTGTGGTTTTGCCCGTCACTGGGCAAAATCGGTCAGAATTGATATTCGACAGTGCCCTGCAACGTGCGCCCACGCCCCAGGGTAAAGGCCAACACGTCGCCCAGCGGCACCAGATAGGCACGGTCGGTGACGTTTTCCATGGCCAGGCGCAGGGTCAGCTGGTCAGTGGCGCGGTAGCTGCTGTAAAGGTCATAGACCGTGTAGGGCTTCCAGTCGGCCGGATAAACGCCGGTCTGCGAAGTGGTCACGCCGACGCCACCTTTTACGTAGTAACCGCCGCTGTAGCGGGCGCGAACGCCTACGTCCAGTTTTCGCTCGAAGAAGCGTGCCCCCAGCGTCGCGGTGCCACGGTCCATCGGCATGTGCTCGGAGGAGCCCAGGATTGCACTGCAGCCCTGCCCCGCATTGGCCACGTCGTCCGGCACCATCGCCGTGACTGGCGCCCGGCTACCCGGCCCTTTCTGGATCTTGGTGACACCCCCCAGCCACGCGGTCTTGCTGCAGAACCTGTTGCTGCCGAGCATCCGCGTGTAATTGAACTGGCCATAGGCAAAGCCGGCGTCGTAATCCAGTTGGTACTCGAGGCCGCGAAAACGCGTGGTCTCCAGGTTGTTCACATACGCCGCATTGCCGATATTGGCGATGCCATAACCGGGCGGCTGCACGCCCAGCGCCATATAGGAGAAGTCATCCACGCGGGTGTTGAAATACGACACCTTCATGCCCGCGCGATCATCGGCGAACAACAGGTCTTCCTTCAGCACATTGAAGCCCACCTCCCAGGCGGTGGACGTCTCCGGCTTCAAAAACGGGTTGGGGAAAATCGACTCCGAGCCCCCGCCATGGGGCCTGCCGCTCACCAGGGTTTCGGTGACGGCCGGCGGGCGCCAGCCCTTGCCGTAGGTGGCGAAGAGTTGCAACCAATCCACGCCTGGCTTGATCGACAGGCCGAAGGTCGGCGAGAAATGCCCCTCTTCCCGATCCACGTCATAAGTCATGGGCAAGCCGACTTGACGGGTAGTGCCAATAATAAACGTCCGGGTGTTCAAGCCCGTCTCGCCCCGCAGCCGATAGCGGTCGTAGCGCAACCCAGCGTTGAGGTTCAGCCAATTGTCATAGTCGTAATCCAGGCGCGTGAACAGGCTGCCCATCGCCCGATCACCTTTGGGCGTGACGCTCTCTGCCGCCGAGGCCGTCACCGCTGAATCGCTGGCGACCATCTGGTTCGAGTCCGGGCGGACCTTGTCGTAGAAAAACTCCAGGCCATAGTTGGCCTTGATCACGGACAGTTCACTCAAGGCAAAGGTCGACATGTTCTGTGCCTGGAAACCATAGGTGTTGGTCTGGTACGTGACCTCGTAACCCTTGCTGCTGCCACGGGTCAGCGTGGATTGATCGTTGCGGGTATCGACGTAATAGAGCTTGGCCTTGAAATCGATCAGCGGATTGTCCGGCGTGTAGCTGTAGTCCAATGCGACGTTCTGCGCCGTGACATCGCTGCTGCCGAGCTTCTCCCATAACTGGGCTTTTTCGGCGCTCATCATGTTCACGTCGTCGTAGCCGACTGCGGTCGTCAGGTAGCTCAGTTGCAAACGCTGGTCCACGGGCAAGTTGATACCGAGCTTGAGCAGGCGGGAGCGCATCACCGAGCCCGAATAGGCGACGGTGGTGTTCTTGATCCGTTCCTGACTGTTCGGCAGGAAGGACGTGCCGGTGCGCAGATCGCCGATACTGCCTTTGGTGCCAGGGTTGTAATCGCCGAGGTGACGCTCACTGGCGGCCAGCAGCATGTCCCAAACGTCGGTGCCCACGGCAAACGCCGAGCTGCCGATAAAGTGCGTACCGTTGCTGCGCCCGCCCAGCCCAGTGGTCACGCGGATGCGTCCGCCGATTTCCTTGCCGTCCTTGAGCAGATCGGCAGCTTCCACGGTGCGAAAATTCGCCACCCCGCCGATCACCCCAGCGCCGCCCATCGTGGAGGTGGCGCCCTTCTCTATCACCACCTCAGACAGCAACTCCGAGTCGACATACAGCGTGCCATTGCGTTGCTGGTGGCCGCTTTGTTGATAGTTCTGACGCATGCCGTCCACTGACATGTTGACCCGGCCGTAGTCCTGGATGCCGCGAATATTCACCGACAAGCCAGGGTCTTGCTGGCTGACCGCCGAGTAGACGCCCGGCGCCTCCTCCAGCATTTCAGCGGCATGCCGCGGTGGGTTGCGATCCAGTTGCTCGCGCCCGACCACACTCACCGAACGTGGCGTTGAATACACCCAGTCGTTGGGGTGCAGGCCGGTGATCGTGGTGGTGGCCAACGCCAGCGCAGCGCCACTCTGCTCGACGCGGGTCAGGGTGACTTGACGCTCGCCGTTGAAGCGATACTCCACCGGTGCATTGCCCAGCAACCGCGCCAACCCTTCCTGCACGCTGTACTGACCGTTCACCGTCGTACTCTGCAAACCTGCGAGCCGCTGGCTGTCGAACAGCACTTGCAGGCCGGCCTGATCGGCAAACGCCAGTACGGCGCTGCCCAGGGACTGCGCAGGGATATCAAGCATCAGCACGGCAGGTTGCGCAGCCTTCACCGCAGGTTGCGCGGCGTACACCGGGGCCGCTACAGCGAACAGCCCCACGTGGATGGCCAGGGCTAACCGGCTAACGGTGATACGCCCCTTGTTGAGTGCTGACATTTCTGAGGTTCCCTGCGCTAAGCGTTTTTTGTTTATGCGAATGATTCTCACCTAGCAAGACGTGCGACGCGCAGGAAGTCAGTAAGACTTTTTCGAAAGTTTTTTTCTGCAGGCAAATAAACCTGTAGGAGGGTCAATAGATCAGGCTGAGGCCTGCCAGGTCCAAGCGTTGCACTTGCAGTTCCTGGGTGAGGGTACCGAGGGCGGTGTCGAGCATGTCGAGTCGAAACACGCCACTGACTTCGCGATCGCCCAGTGCCGAATCGGTGAGCACCACGCGTCCGGGGCGGTAACGGTTGAGTTGCTCGATGACTTTGGCCAAGGGCTGGCGATCAAAGATCAGCACACCGCGTCGCCAACTGGTGGCGCGTTCTACATCGAGCTGTTCCAGGGGCACGATGCCTTCCTGGAGGTTGTAGCGCGCGGCCAGGCCGTCCTTGAGCACCCGGTCGGCCGGGCCCTTTTTCGGGATGGCCTGCAGGGAAACCTCGACACTGTGTTCGAGCACGCCGACCCACGCCTGGCTATCGCCTTCGCGTTCCACCACAAACCGCGTGCCCAGCGCCCGGGTCTGCCCCCCGGCGCTCTGCACCACGAACGGCCGGGTTTCCTCGCCCACCATCGGCGCCACATCAAAGATCGCCGAGCCCTGGAGCAGGCTGATACG
Organism: Pseudomonas sp. H3_E07; assembly: GCF_054668895.1. NCBI lineage: Bacteria > Pseudomonadati > Pseudomonadota > Gammaproteobacteria > Pseudomonadales > Pseudomonadaceae > Pseudomonas > Pseudomonas sp. H3_E07. The sequence goes on along the minus strand of NZ_CP162795.1, from coordinate 3,569,293 downwards.
ACGCTGCACACCGTCGTAGTCCAGGCGGATGGCACTGCCGGAGTCCAATTCCACCTTGCTGCCATCGGCCAGGTGGACGGTGCGCACCTCGCCTTTTTCGGTCATGTAGTCGGCTTGCATACGCAGCAACACGTCCGGCCCACGCACCCAGCCGACGCCGGCCACCACCACGACCAATGCAATGGCCGCCACACGTTGCCACGGCCTTCGCCGTTTGGAGCGCCGCGCAGGCAGGGGCGCCGCCGACGGACGTTGACGGTGCACCGGTTCTTCCTTGTACACGTCGCCCAACGCCGCCCACGTCTGTTCGGCAAAGCGCAATGCCGCTTCATGGCGGCTGTCGCAGGCGATCCAATGCTGCAGCTCGGCCTGTTCCTGGTCGGTCAGGGCACCGGCGTGCAAGCGCACCGCCCACTCGGCGGCCGCCTCGGTAATGCTGTGCTGTTGCGGACCCTGGCTATTCACGTGTGAATCTCGAATTTTTCATTATGTAACGCTGTGACGACTGACCTGGCGTTTTTCGGTAATTCATTCGTCGGATGGCGCCACCTCGCCGTCCTGCAAGCGCTGCATCACGTAAGCCAACGCCTTGGCCAGGTGCTTTTGTACGGAGCTGTCAGAGATCTCCAAGTGCCGGGCGACCTGGGCGTGGGTCATGCCTTCGATACGGTTGAGGCGGAAAATCTGCTGGGTGCGTTCCGGCAACTCCGCCAGTGCCTGCTTCAATGCCTGTCGCTGTTGCTGCGCCATTGCCTGAGCCTCCAACCCGGCCACTTCATCTTCAATCTCGGCCAGCGCCTCATGGGGCACGGCGTCTGTCTTGCGCCGCGCTTCCTGACGAATATGGTCGATCAGCAGATTGCTCGCCGTCCGATAGAGATAGCCCTGGGAGTTGTCGATGCGCTCGCCGGCCGGCTTTTCCGCCAGGCGCAGGAAACTCTCCTGTACCAGGTCTGCGGCCAACTGCGGGTCCCGTACCTTGCGCGCCAGATACCCGCGCAGGGTATCGGCATGCTTGAGAAACAGGCCTTTGAGATCCACGTCCGACAAACCGACTCCCTGGAATGTTAAGGAAACAGGCGGGCATCTTAAGCGTTGTCGAGAATGATTTTCAATTGATATCTAATCTGATCCGCCCGTATGAAAGGCCTGATTAACAGTTCGATAATCGAACACATCCACCGCCACCGATTGACCAAATTAACCATCCAGTACATTTTATCTCCACAACGAACAATAATTGTGGAGACCCCCTAATGCCGCCTATCGTGCTGGTGCTCAACGGCCCCAACCTCAACCTGCTCGGTACCCGCGAGCCCGCCACCTACGGCCATGAAACCCTGGCCGATGTCGCCGCGCTGTGTGGCCGCAGTGCCGAACAGCTCGGGCTGAAAATCGAATTTCGCCAGACCAACCACGAAGGCGAACTGCTCGACTGGATCCACGGCGCCCGCGCCCGCTGCGCCGGTATCGTGATCAACCCGGCCGCCTGGACCCACACCTCGGTGGCGATTCGTGACGCGCTGGTCGCCAGCGAAGTGCCGGTGATCGAAGTGCATCTGTCCAACGTGCATGCCCGCGAAGCGTTCCGGCATCACTCGTTTGTGTCGCCCATCGCCAAGGCCGTCCTCGCAGGCTTCGGTAGCCATGGCTACCACCTGGCACTTGAACACTTCAGCCAGCTGTTAAAAGGGTCGGCCCGATGAAACCGCGCATTCTCGCCGGCCTGATCGGCGCCGGCATCCAGGCCTCCCGCACACCCGCCCTGCACGAACAGGAAGGTGATGCCCGGGGCCTGCGCTACCTGTATCGCCTGATAGACCTTGAGCCGCTGCACCTGGACACCAACGCCCTGCCCCACCTGCTGGACGCGGCCGAGTTGATGCACTTCACCGGCCTGAACATTACCTACCCGTGCAAGCAGGCCATCCTGCCGTTGCTCGATGAACTGTCTGACGAGGCTCGCGGCATTGGCGCGGTCAACACCGTGGTGTTCAAGGACGGCAAGCGCATCGGTCACAACACCGACTGCCTGGGGTTTGCCGAAGGCTTTCGGCGCAACTTGAAGGATGTGGCACGCCAGCGCGTGGTGCAGATGGGCGCCGGCGGTGCGGGCGCGGCGGTGGCGCATGCGCTGCTGGCCGAAGGTGTGCAGCAGTTGAGTATTTTCGACGTGGACATCAGCCGCGCCCGCGACCTTGTGGATAACCTCGCGCAGCGTTTCGGCACGGGTCGCGCTCAAGTGGGCAGCCAACTGGAAAATGCCATGGCCGAGGCCGATGGCCTGGTGAACACCACACCGATGGGCATGGCCAAGTTGCCGGGCACACCGGTTCCGGCCACCTTGCTACGCACAGAATTGTGGGTGGCGGAAATCGTGTATTTCCCACTGGAAACCGAACTGCTGCGTGATGCCCGTGCCTTGGGTTGCCGTACGCTGGATGGCGGCAACATGGCGGTGTTTCAGGCGGTGAAGGCGTTTGAGTTATTCAGTGGGGAAGTGCCGGATGCGCAGCGGATGCTGGCGCACTTCCAAAGCATGAATACCTGACAGAAGAAACCAAACCCAAAGGTGGGAGCGGGCTTGCTCGCGAATGCGGTGTTTCAGTCACGATTCAGTTGACTGACCCACCGCATTCGCGAGCAAGCCCGCTCCCACAGGGACTGCGCTGCGCCCTGCGTACTCAGGCCTGCAAGTAACGCATCACTGAATCACAAATCATGTCCCGATGCCGCTGTTTAACCGCCTCATCCGACAGCTCGATCTGAAAGATCTCACTGAACGTATGGCGGTTGGACACGCGGTAAAAGCTGAACGAGTTGATCAGCAGGTGCACGTCCAGCGGCTCCAGTCCCTCGCGAAACAACCCCAGCTCAGCCCCACGGCGCAACGTCGCACCCAGCGCTTCCAGGATGTTGCTGTTCATCGCCTTGATCGAATCCGAACGCTTCACGTACTCGGCATTGTGGATATTTTCGATGCTGACAATGCGCACGAAATCCACGTTCTGGTCGTGGTGATCAAAGGTGAATTCCACCAGCCGCCGGATCGCCTCACGGGGTTCCAGCGCGGTGAGGTTCATGCGGGTTTCGGTCGTGCGAATGTCGCCGTAGAGCTTCTCCAGCACCTCGACGTACAGCTGCTCCTTGCTGCCGAAGTAGTAATAGATCATGCGCTTGGAGGTGTGGATGCGCTCGGCGATCGCGTCCACCCGAGCGCCGGAAAGGCCCTGCTGGACAAACTCGACGATGGCTTCCTGGAGTATGTTTTCGCGGGTCTTTTCCGGATTGTTCTTACGACTCTTGCGGGGTGCCTCGGTGGTCATGGTGCGCTCACGGCCAGTGTTATGCAGGCCGTGATTATGGGCCGCGATGCTGCCTGAAAGAAAGCACCTGACCCAGCGTTATAAACGCGCCTGGCGTACCGCGCCGCTGCGGGATTTGGCCATCGCGGCCAGGCGCACCGCCACATTGGCCGCGCCATAGCCGGCATAGCCGTTCTTGCGCTGGATGATCTCGAAGAAAAACCGCCCTTCAAAGGGTTCGGTGTACACATGAAACAACTCGCCCCCCTGAGCGTCGCGGTCGTACAACACGTTGTAGTACGCCAACTCGCTGAGGAACTCGTCGTCGAAATCGAAACGCGCCGCCAGGTCGTCATAGTAGTTGAGCGGGATATCCAGCAGCGGCACACCCGCCTCTTTGGCGCGGCGCACTTCGGCGAAAATATCCGCGCAGTCGAAGGCAATGTGGTGCACGCCCGAGCCGCGATAGCTCGACAGCGCATGGGAAATCGCAGTGTTGCGGTTTTCGGAGATGTTCAGCGGCAGGCGGATCGAGCTGCAACGGCTACGCAGCGCACGGCTTTTCACCAAACCATACGGGTCGGGCAGCACCACTTCGTCGTCGGCTTCAAAGTCCAGCAGGCTCTTGTAGAACAGCACCCAACTGTCGAGGCTGTCGGCCGGCAAAGCCATGGCCATGTGGTCGATGCGCAGCAAGCCGCCGCTGGATGATGCGGCGGGCTGCAGGTTGAAGTCGGTGTCGTACAACCCGCCTTCGCTCGGATCCACCAGATAAATCAGGCTGCCATCCGGCGCGCGCACCGCCGCCAGTTCCAGCTCGTTAGGCCCGACCAGGCCGCGATACGGCTGGCCTTTGTAAGCCATCGCGCGCTCCAGGGCCTTGGCGCTGTCCTTGACCCGAATCGCGGTGGCGCACAACGACGGCCCGTGGGCCTCAAAAAAGTTGTGGGCAAACGAATAGGGCTCGCAATTGAGGATCAGGTTGATATCGCCCTGGCGCAACAGGCTCACGCTCTTGGAGCGATGCTGCCCGGCCTTGACGAAACCCAGGCGTTCCAGCCAGTAGGTGAGCTTGGCGCCGAGGCTTTCGTCCACGGCAAATTCGAGGAACTCGATGCCGTCGTATTCACTGGCCGCCGGGGTGTCGAACAGGATATCGAGCGGTTGTGCAGGAGCCTCCTGCTGCAGGCGCTCGCGGGTTTTCTCTTCCAGGTACAGCAAAGAGCGCAAGCCATCCGCCGCATTCGCACGGGTCGGCGCAGCGCGGAAGCCGTCGTTGAAAATTTCCAGGGACAGCGGCCCGGTGTAACCGCTCTTGATGATCGGCGCGAGGAACCCTGCCAGGTCGAACTCACCTTGGCCGGGGAAGCAGCGAAAATGTCGGCTCCACTCCAGCACGTCCATGGCCAGGATCGGCGCGTCGGCCATTTGCACGAAGAAAATCTTGTCGCCGGGAATCTCGGCGATAGCACTTGGGTCGCCTTTGAGGGAAAGGGTGTGGAAGCTGTCGAGCAATACGCCGAGGTTAGGGTGATCAACCTGACGCACCAGGTTCCACACCTGTTGCCAGGTATTCACATGCTTGCCCCAGGCCAACGCTTCATAGCCAATGCGCAGGCCACGACGGCCAGCGTGTTCGGCGAGCAGGCTCAGGTCATCGAGCAAGATACGCTCGTCCCCCACGCAGTCGGCCGAGGCATTGCTGCACACCAGCACCAGGTCGGTGCCCAGTTCCTGCATCAAGTCGAATTTGCGTTCGGCGCGTTCCAGGTTGCGTGCCAGGCGGTCACGGCGGCAGCCTTCAAAGTCGCGGAACGGCTGGAACAAGGTGATGGCGATGCCCAGATCGGCGCACATCTGCCTAACTTCGCGGGGGCTGCCCTCGTAATACAACAGATCGTTTTCGAAGATTTCTACACCGTCGAACCCGGCGGCCGCGATGGCTTCGAGTTTTTCCGGCAGGGTTCCGCTCAAGGAAACGGTGGCAATAGAGCGTTGCATGGGCGACTCCCGGCGTTTGAGGCTGGTCTTATTTACGGCAAATTATTGGCCGCTAAACTGTTCACAGCAATTAAAATGTACGAACCGGTTAGTTTTTGGTGCGATTATCGAACACTATGCCCCTTTGGCGAATTGACGATTTTTTAGCCGCTGCGCACCATCGATTCAGTAACAAGACCCAGAACACACCATAAAAATTTCAAAAAAACGGGTACGACCTCATGCCTCTGCAAAACTCCGCCCTGGCCGCGCGCCACGGCACCCCGCACGCCGGCATCGGCGACAAGATCCGCGGCGCCCTGGCCGTGGGTAAAACGCGCTGGGGCATGTTGGCCCTGGTGTTTTTCGCCACCACCCTCAACTACATCGACCGCGCCGCGCTGGGCGTCATGCAGCCGATCCTCGCCAAAGAGATGAGCTGGACGGCGATGGATTACGCCAACATCAACTTCTGGTTCCAGGTCGGCTACGCCATCGGTTTTGTGCTGCAGGGCCGCCTGATCGACCGGGTGGGCGTCAAACGTGTGTTCTTCTGCGCCGTGCTGTTGTGGAGCCTGGCCACCGGCGCCCACGGCCTGGCCACCTCAGCCGTTGGCTTCATGGTGTGCCGTTTTATCCTCGGGTTGACCGAGGCCGCCAACTACCCGGCGTGCGTCAAGACCACGCGCTTGTGGTTCCCGGCCGGTGAGCGTGCGGTGGCCACCGGTATCTTCAACGCCGGCACCAACGTCGGCGCGATGATGACGCCAATGCTGCTGCCGTTGATCCTGCATGTATGGGGCTGGCAGGCAGCGTTCCTGTGCATGTCGGCACTCGGCGGGATCTGGTTGGTGTTCTGGGGCCTGAAGTACTTCAACCCGGAAGACCATCCCAGCGTCAAACAATCCGAATTGGACTACGTGCTGCAGGAAGCCGAACCGGAACAACCGCGCGTGCCGTTCACCCGCATCCTGCGCATGCGCGGCACCTGGGCCTTCGCCCTCGCCTACTCGATGACCGCCCCCGTGTTTTGGTTCTACCTGTACTGGCTGCCGCCGTTCCTGAATCAGCAATACAACCTGGGCATCAACGTGACCCAGATGGGTATCCCGTTGATCATCATCTACCTGACTGCGGATTTCGGCAGCGTAGGCGGAGGGATTCTGTCGTCGTTCCTGATCGGTCGCGGCATGAACTCGATCAAGGCGCGGCTGCTGTCGATGCTGCTGTTTGCGTGCTGCATCGTCGGCGTGATCATGGCGGCCGGTTCCAGCCAACTGTGGGTCGCGGTGTTTGCCATCTCCCTGGCAATCGGCGCGCATCAGGCCTGGACCGCGAACATCTGGAGCCTGGTGATGGACTACACGCCCAAGCACATGATGAGCACGGTGTTCGGTTTCGGCGGCATGTGCGCGGCCATCGGCGGCATGTTCATGACCCAGATCGTCGGCCATATCCTCACCGTGACCAACAACAACTACACGGTGTTGTTCACGTTGATCCCGGCGATGTACTTCATTGCGCTGACCTGGATGTACTTCATGGCGCCGCGCAAGATTCCTACCGTCGACGTCTGAGCTATCGGCGCCGCTGCTGCCAGGCAGCGGCCAGCCCGCTCATGCAGATCACCCCGATGCCGACCACTGTGGTCACATCGGGGGTATGGTTGAACACCAGCCAGCCCAACAACCCCGCGAACACGATCTGGCAATAGCCGAACGGCGCCAGCAAGGCCGGCGCCGCAAAGCGGAACGCCTGGGTCAGCATCAAGTGCGCGGTCATGCCGCAAGTGCCCAGCGCCAGCATCAACGCGCCATGCCACAGCGTCGGAACCTGCCAGAAAAACGGCACCATTGCACTCATCACCAGGGTATTGCACAGGCCGGCAAAGAAGTTGCTGGTGGTGGGTGTGTCGTACTGGCTGAGGATGCGCGTGAGCAGTTGGTAGAAGCAGAAGAACAGCGCCGAACACAGCGGCAGCAACACCGCGGGGGTGAACAATTCACCGCCGGGGTGGATGATGATCAGCACGCCGACAAACCCACAGATCACCGCCAGCCATTGCCCTCGGGTCACGTGTTCACCAAGCAACGGCACCGAGAGCGCCGTCACCAGGATCGGCGCGAGAAAGTTCACCGCCGTGGCTTCCGCCAGTGGGATGTAGTGCAGCGCCGTCGTGAAAAACAGGCTGGTGCCCAACAGGCAGAGCGCCCGTACTACCTGCATCCCCGGACGCTTGCTGCGCAGCACGCGCAAGCCCGATTGCGGCAGGAAAATCCCGGCCATCAACAAGGTGTGCACCAGGTAACGCGCCCACACCACCATCACGATCGGGTAGAACCCGGCCAGGTATTTGGACAGGGCGTCGTGGCTGGAAAACAGAAACGTCGCCAGGACGATCAGCAAAATGCCCTTGAAGGGATGGTTGACGCCGGATAAAGGGGTACTGACGGTCATCGGATTCTCTTGTGTGGCGCGCGATCGGGCTCAACCCAGTAATCTAGCAGCCGGGCTGGAGCCTGCCCCAAGAGCATAACCAAACACCGTGCGAACAGCGCACTAAATCACGGGTTTCGAGTCCAACGCTGCACATCGTCCTTCCAGTTGCACATTTTTTAACCAAGGCCTTGCTGCTATGAAGAAAATCCTCTTTGCTCTTTCCGCCCTTGCCCTGCTCACCGCCTGCAAGCAGGAAACCCAGGAAGCGCCCAAACCTGCGCCCGCTTCCGTGCAAGCCACCCTGGTACCGCAAACCCCACCCACCGATAAATGGGTCGGCAAATGGATCGGCGTCGAAGGCCTCCACCTGACCATCGCCAAGGACGAGAGTATCGGTCGCGGTCATTACATCCTGACCATGCAATACGGCCTCGACGCCGATGACTCGGGCACGTTCAAGGGGGAAGCGGCCGAAGGCGGCATCGCCTTCACCCGTCCGGATGGCCCGCAACTGCTGCGCGCCGGCGACGGTGCTGCCACCGGGATGAAATGGCTGGCGGATAAAAAGGATTGCCTGGTGGTGGATACCGGCGAAGGTTACTGCCGAAATTAAGGTCCATACTCAGTCACTATCACTATTACTGTAGGCGCGAGCTTGCTCGCGCCTACACAGGGTTCATCGAGAGGATTGCCCCAATGCTATGGAAAAAAGGCCGACGCAGTGACAACGTGGTGGATGCCCGCGATGACAGTGGCGGCGGTGGTGGTGGCATGCGCTTTGGTGGCGGCAAAGGCCTGAGCCTCACGGCCATTGTGCTGATCGTCGGCATCGGCTGGATGACCGGCCAGGACCCGTTGCAGATCCTCGGCCAACTGACTGGCCAGATGGAACAGGCGCCGTCGGTAAGCACGCAGTCACGCCAGGCGCCGCCGGCCAACGATGAGCAAGCGGATTTTGTCCGTGCGGTACTGGGCGATACCGAAGACACCTGGGGCCAGGTGTTCAAGGAAAACGGGTTGGCCTATAAGAACCCGAAACTGATTCTGTTCCGCGGCCGGGTGAATTCCGCCTGCGGTGGCGCCACCTCGGCCAGCGGTCCGTTTTATTGCCCGGCTGACCAGCAGGTGTACCTGGACCTGGATTTCTTCCGGGAAATGTCGCAGCGCTTCCAGGCCGCCGGCGACTTTGCCCAAGCCTACGTGATCGCCCACGAAGTCGGGCACCACGTGCAGACGCTGCTGGGTATCTCGTCGAAGATCCAGGCGGCGCGCCAGCAGGGCCGGCAGATGCAGGGCGACGGCGGGTTGCTGGTCCGCCAGGAACTGCAAGCCGATTGCTTCGCCGGCGTGTGGGCCAACCGTGCGCAAAAGCGTCTGAACTGGCTGGAGCCTGGCGATATTGAAGAAGCACTGAATGCAGCCAACGCCATCGGCGATGACCGTTTGCAGCAACAGGGTCAAGGGCGCGTCGTGCCGGACTCGTTTACCCATGGCACCTCGGCACAGCGGGTTCGCTGGTTCAAGACCGGCTTCGCCCAGGGCCAGATCACTCAATGCGACACGTTTACCGCCAAGAGTCTCTAGATGAATAAACGATTGGGATTGCTGCTGGGTTTGTTAGTCACCTGTTCCGCCTTGGCCGCCGAACATGGCGTAAAAGAAGTCAGTCCCGATCGCTTTCACCTGGAGGCCGGCGACCTCAGTCTCGGATTAAGCCAGGACTGGCGCAAACCGCTGCCCCAGGTCACCCGCGCCTTGGTCATCGTGCATGGCCGCCTGCGCAATGCGCAGACTTACCTTCAAAGCGCTGAAGACGCCGCTGCGCATGCGGGCCAAGCCGCCAACACACTGGTGATTGCGCCGCAGTTTCTCAATGCGTCCGACGTAAAGCGCAACCACCTGGACAACCAGGTGCTGCGTTGGAAGGGCAATGACTGGATGGCCGGCGCCCCCTCCACCGCGCCAGGGCAAATCAGCGCCTACGGTGCCCTCGATCAGATCATCAAGCACCTGGGCAACCGCACGCTATTCCCGGCGCTCAAGGAAATCGTGGTGGCCGGTCACTCCGGCGGCGGCCAGGTGGTGCAGCGTTTCGCCCTCACCGGCCACGATCACCCAACCTTGCGAACCGAAGACATCCGCCTGCGTTATGTGGTGGCCAACCCGTCGTCCTACGCCTACTTCACCGCACAGCGCCCGGTGCAGTTCGACACGGCCAGTTGCCCAGGCTTCAACGACTGGAAATATGGCCTGCAACACCTGCCGGCCTACGCCAAGGGCCAGAGCGCCGAGCAGCTTGAGCAAGCCTATGTGTCACGCAACATCACCTACCTGCTGGGCCAGCAAGACACCGACCCGAACCACCCGGCACTGGACAAAAGCTGCGCCGCTGAAACCCAGGGCGCGTATCGCCTGATTCGTGGGCACAACTATTTTGACTACCTCAAGCAACGGCATCCGCAGTTGAGCCACACGTTGGTGGAAGTGCCGGGGGTGGGGCATAACGGCGATGGGATGTTTACGTCACCAGAGGGCCAGAAAGTACTTTTCCAATAACCCCCCCTGAAGAAACCCAATCAACATGTGGGAGCGCTATTGTCTGGGCTAGATCATCCGGCGCAGCACCGCGCAATCCTCGGCATGCCAATCCGCCAACTCCGGCCAGGGGTTTTCCGGCAGGTTAACCAACACCGTCCGCGTGCCCGCCGCCCGGCCACAATCCAGGTCGAAGCGGTAATCACCGACCATCACCATTTTGCTCGGCGCCACCTCCCAAGCAGCTGCCAGTTTCAGCAAGCCATCCGGATCGGGCTTCGGTTGCGCATCGTCACGCCCCAGCACGTCCTCAATGGCAAAGCAGTCCGCCAGGCCAATCGCCTCCAGCGTGACATGCGCCAACTCCCGCGCATTACGGGTCAGGATGCCCAAACGGTAACCGCGTCCAGCCAGCTCGCGCACCAACTCAACCGCGCCTTCGGCCGCGACTGAACCCAATGCCAACTCACGCTCATGCGCCAGCAACCAGGCATGCTTGGCCGCCGCGACATCCGCGGGCAATGCCGCCAAGTGTGTGAGGATGTCGTCCTCGGGTGGGATCTCCAGGGCCACGCGAATGGCCGCAAAGTCATGCACGGCCACCGTGAGGGTGCCGTCCATATCGAACACCCAGTGCTTTACGTCCGACAGGCTCATGCCCAATCCTTGCGATGGCGGATCAGGCCTTCCTGGGTCACCGAGGCCACCAGTTGCCCTGCGCGGTTGTACACGCTGCCACGGGAGAACCCACGGGAATTGCCGGCCCATGGGCTGTCCATGGCGTACAGCAACCAGTCGTCGGCGCGCAGGTCGGCGTGGAACCACAGCGCGTGGTCGAGGCTGGCGACCTGCATATCTTTCTGCCACACCGTCTTGCCATGGGGCAGCAAGGAGGTGGTCAGCAGGCCAAAGTCCGAGGCATAGGCCAGCAGGTATTTGTGCAGCGCCGGCGCATCAGCCAGGGCGCCGTCGGCGCGGAACCACACGTATTTGACCGGGTCGGACGGCTGCGGGTTGAACGGGTCTTTTTCCGTGACCGGGCGCACTTCAATAGGCTTGGGGCACAGCAGCTTGTCGCGCATGTGCTCGGGGATCAGGTGCGCACGTTGCTGGGTCAGTTCCAGCTCCGACGGCAGGTTTTCCGGCCCCACCACCACTGGCATGGTGGTCTGGTGATCGAAGCCTTGTTCGTCGTACTGGAACGAGGTGGTGCAGGTGAAGATCGGGTGGCCCTTCTGGATCGCCGTCACGCGGCGCGTGCTGAAACTGCCGCCATCACGCACACGGTCCACCGAATACACCACCGGCAACGCTGCATCGCCGGGACGCAGGAAATAACCATGCAGGGAATGCACGTGCCGCGCTTCTTCTACGGTCTGGCTGGCGGCCGACAGCGACTGGCCGAGCACCTGGCCGCCGAACAGTTGGCGAAAACCCAGGTCCTGGCTGCGGCCGCGAAAGAGGTTTTCCTCGATCGGTTCCAGGGTCAGCAAGTCCACCAGATCTTCCAATACTTGGCTCATAGAGCAACTCCTAAAATCTATGGGGCATTCCGGGCTGCCTATCCATGCAGCGTGTCCAACCATTGGGCGCGGGTGATGCGATACAAAACATGATGGCGCAGCGGGTCATCGGCTGCGACCTTGGGGTGTTCAAAATCTGCCTGCGGATCGTAATGCATACCGATGGCCTGCATGACTTTTTGTGATGGCAGATTGGCTTGCGTGGTGAAGGCGACAATCTCGTCCAGGCTCAAGCGATCAAATCCACAGCGCAACGCGGTCCACGCAGCCTCGCTGGCGTACCCCAGGCCCCAGTGTTCGCGAGCCAGGCGCCAGCCGATCTCCACCGCCGGGGCAAATTCCGCCTCAAAGCTGACATTCAGCAACCCGGTGAGGCCGATGAACTCACCGGTGTCCTTGCGCTGCAACGCCCACAGGCCAAAGCCGTATTCGGCGAAGTGCCCACGAATGCGGCCGATCAACGCGGCGCTTTCCAGGTGGCTCAGTGTGGCCGGGAAATAACGCATCACCTGCGGGTCGGCGCACATGCGCGCAAACTCCGGCAAGTCAGCGTCGCGCCATTGGCGCAGCACCAGGCGTGCACTTTCCAATTCCAGTATCGGCTCCATGGGTCCCCTCCCTTGCCATGTGCGTGAGTGTACAGCGCTGTTAAGATCCGTCGCAGGTTCCCGTCAGAAAATCCCATGCCTTTGCCATTGATCTACCACGATGACTACAGCCCCGAGTTCCCGGCGGACCACCGGTTCCCCATGGACAAGTTCCGCCTGCTGCGCGACCACCTGGTGGACAGCGGCCTGACCGAGGACAGCCAACTGCTGCGCCCGCAGTTGTGCCCACCAGAGATTCTGGCCCTGGCCCATGACGCTGGGTATATCGAACGCTACATGGGCGGCGAGCTGTCACGCGAAGACCAGCGCCGCCTCGGCTTGCCTTGGAACGAAGCCCTCGCCCGCCGTACCGTACGTGCGGTCGGCGGCTCGATTCTCGCGGCGGAGCAAGCCCTTGACCACGGTCTGGCCTGCCACCTGGCCGGCGGCACCCACCACGCCCACTACGATTACCCGGCAGGTTTCTGCATCTTCAATGACCTGGCGGTGATCAGCCATTACCTGCTGGCCAGCGGCCGGGTCAATCGTGTGCTGATCTTCGATTGCGACGTGCACCAGGGCGACGGCACCGCGCGCATCCTCCACGACACGCCGGACGCCATCACCGTGTCGCTGCACTGTGAAAAGAACTTCCCGGCGCGCAAAGCCCAGAGTGACTGGGACATTCCACTGCCCATGGGCATGGGCGACGCCGACTACCTCAAGGTGGTGGATGACGCCCTCAACTACCTGCTGCCGCTCTACCAACCCGATCTGGTGCTATACGACGCCGGCGTTGATGTACACAAGGACGACGCCCTCGGTTACCTCAAGCTGACAGACGAAGGCGTCGCCGCCCGCGATGAAAGCGTGATGCGCCACTGCCTGGGCCGCGACATTCCGGTCATGGGCGTGATCGGTGGCGGCTACAGCAAGGACCGCCCGGCCCTCGCCCGCCGCCACGGCATCCTGCACCACAGTGCGCAACGGGTGTGGACGTCATCAGGTTGTCATTGAACCGTGGGCGTTACCCACAATGCCTGTGGAACCACCTGTGGATAACTTGAGCGTAAGCACCTGAAAGCCAGAGGCAGTCTGGCCTGTAGGAAGTTGTACATTTTTTGATCAGGCAGTTGTGCCGTCCTCGGGTAGAATGCTCGGCCTATTCAGCGACCGTAGCCCGACCCATGCCTCAGACCCCTCCTCCTCATGTTGCCATTATCGGCGGCGGCCCTGCCGGGCTGATGGCCGCCGAAGTCCTGAGCCAGGCGGGCGTGCGGGTGGACCTGTACGACGGCATGCCGTCCGTGGGGCGCAAGTTCCTGCTGGCCGGCGTGGGCGGCATGAACATCACGCATTCCGAGGCGTACCCGTCGTTTCTGTCGCGCTACGCCGAACGTGCGCCACACATGGCGCCCTTGCTGCGCGCATTTGGGGCCGAGGCATTGTGCGAATGGATCCACGGCTTGGGGATCGAGACCTTTGTCGGCACCTCGGGCCGGGTGTTTCCTACCGACATGAAAGCCGCACCGCTGCTGCGTGCCTGGCTCAAGCGCCTGCGCGACCAGGGCGTGGTTATCCACACCCGCCATCGCTGGGTGGGCTGGAATGCCGAGGGCGACTTACTTATCCACAGCCCCGACGGCGAAAAAACTGTCCACAGCGACGCCGTGCTGCTGGCCCTTGGCGGCGGCAGCTGGTCGCGGCTGGGCTCTGACGGTGCCTGGCTCAAGTTGCTGGAGGACAAAGGCGTACCCTACGCCCCGCTGCAACCCAGCAATTGCGGTTTCGAGGTGTCGGCCTGGAGCGAACTGATGGTCAGTAAATTCGCTGGCGCGCCGTTGAAAAACGTCGCCATCGGGCTGGGAGATGACAAGCCTCGCCTGGGCGAATGTGTGGTCACGGCAATGGGTATCGAAGGCAGCTTGATCTACGCGTTGTCGGCACCGATCCGGGAAGTGATCAACCGCGACGGCTCGGCCACCGTGCATATCGACCTGTTGCCGAGCAAGCCGCTGGACAAGGTTCAGGCCGCGCTGGCCAAACCACGTGGCTCACGCTCGATGAGCAAGCATTTGCACAGTCAGTTGGGGCTGGACGGGCTGAAAGCGGCACTGCTGCGCGAGTTGGCACCGGCTGACCACTTCAACGATCCGGCGCAATTGGCGGTGGATATCAAGGCGCTGCCGTTGACCCTGGTGAAGACCCGGCCAATGGATGAGGCGATCAGCACAGCCGGCGGCGTGCCGTTTGAGGCGTTGGATGAGCGGTTGATGCTCAAACCGTTGCCGGGGGTGTTTTGTGCAGGGGAGATGCTCGACTGGGAAGCGCCGACGGGGGGCTATCTACTCACAGGATGCTTTGCCAGCGGACGGGCGGCTGGGCGCGGCATGTTGGAGTGGCTTAAGCGCTGAGACTGGTGGTGAATTCAAAGTCGCTTTCGCAAGCAAGCCCGCTCCCACATTTTTGATCTGTGAATACATTCAAAATGTGGGAGCGGGCTTGCTCGCGATGGGGCCATCAGCAACGCCGAAAAATCACTTCTTCTTGCGCGGCCCAGTGTTAAAAACAGGCACCTTGCGCACCGGTTTGATCGACGGCTCTGCCGGCGCCACTTCCCCGCTGTCCACCCACTTGCCCAGGTTGCGCTTACCGCCGCCACCAGAGCTTTTAGGTTTCTTCGGTTTTTTCGGCTTCTTCACCACCTGCCCGCTGGCATCGGTGTCCGGCACGCGGTGCTCCGGTTCGAAATCCTGTTCCATGTGACGGGTCAGGGTCTGACGGGTCAGCATCTCGATGGCCGACAGCATGTTCACTTCATCGGCACACACCAGGGAAATCGCCTCACCGGTGTTGCCCGCACGGCCGGTACGGCCGATACGGTGGATGTAGTCCTCGGCCACGATCGGCAGGTCGAAGTTGACCACCAGCGGCAGGTCTTCGATATCCAGGCCACGGGCCGCCACATCGGTGGCTACCAGGATCTGCACTTCACTGGACTTGAAGCGGTCCAGTGCGCGTTGGCGGGTAGCCTGAGGCTTGTCGCCATGGATGCCGTCGGCATTGATGCCCAGGCCCTGCAACTTATCCACCAGCGCATCCACACCGTTACGGGTCTTGGCGAACACCAGCACCTGCTTCCAGCGACCTTTGCGCATCAGGTGCACAAACAGCTCCGGCTTGCGCTTCTTGTCCACCGGCACGACCCACTGCTTGACCGTGTTGGCAGCGACGTTGCGCGGGCTGACTTCGATGCTCAGCGGATCGTTGAGCATCTGCCCGGCCAGCAGGCGGATGTCATCGGAGAAGGTCGCGGAGAACAGCAGCGTCTGGCGCTTTTTCGGCAGCATGCGGTAGATGTTCGCCAGCTCTTCGGAGAAGCCCAGGTCGAGCATGCGGTCGGCTTCGTCCAGCACCAGGGTTTGCAGCTGGTTGAGTTTCAGCGCGTTCTGGCGGAACAGGTCAATCAGGCGGCCAGGGGTGGCGACCAGGATGTCGACACCTTTGCGCAACTTCATCATCTGCGGGTTGATGCTCACGCCGCCGTACACCGCGTAAGTGGTCAGCGGCAGGTTTTGCGCGTATTCGGCGACGCTGGCGTGCACCTGTTCGGCGAGCTCGCGGGTCGGGCACAGGATCAGCGCACGGGCCGAGTTCGCGGCGACTTTCGGCCCTTCCATCGTCAACAGTTGCAACAACGGCACGGCGAAACCGGCGGTCTTGCCGGTGCCGGTCTGGGCCGCGGCCATCAGGTCGCGACCGGCCAGCACCGCCGGAATGGCTTGCGCCTGCACCGGCGTCGGGGTCTGGTAGCCAAGCGTCTCAAGGGCGCGCAGCAAGGGTTCGATCAGGCCAAGGGTGGCGAAAGTCATGTAGATACCGTAGGAAAAATTCAGCGCAAGGGCGTAATGCGCGGCAGTTTACCTTATTTCCGGCTTCGGCTTGCGCCACTGGGGCAGGCTGATCAACAGCACGGCGCTGATAATCACCAACATGGCCAGGGCTTCTTCCAGACCAATGGTCTCGCCCACGAACACAATCCCCAGCAACACCGCCACCGCCGGGTTCACATAGGCATAGCTGGTCGCGGCCGCCGGGCGGACATGCTTGAGCAGGTACATGTAGGCATTGAAGGCAATGATCGAGCCGAACACGGTCAGATACGCCAGGGCCAGCCAGCCTTCCAGCGGTGGCACAGCCTGCAGGCGTTCACCGGACAGCGCGCTGACCATCAGCAACGCCACACCGGCGACCAGCATTTCCGCAGCACTGGCCATGGCGCCTTGGGGCAACGGCAACTGTCGGCTCCACACCGAACCAAACGCCCAGGATGCCGCCGCCACCAACAGCAACACAGCCCCCATCGGGCTCGATTGCAACGTACTGCCCATGTTGAGCATGGCAATGCCGATGATCCCCAGGATCACCCCAGCCCATTCCAGACGGGTGTTACGCGCGCCCCAGAAATACCCACATAGCAAGGTGAACAACGGCACGGTCGCCACGGCCAACGCCGCCACGCCGGACGATACACCCATGTGTTCCGCCACACTGACCCCACCATTGCCCACGGTGAGCAACAAAAGACCGATCATCCCGGCCGCCTTCCACTGCGGCCAAGTCGGTGCCGGCACCCCGCGCCAGCGCAGGAAGCCGTACATCAATGCCCCCGCCGTGCAGAACCGAATCCCCGCCAGCAACAACGGCGGCCAGTACTCCACACCGATGCGAATCACCAGGTAGGTAGACCCCCAAATCACATACAACGCAAAAAAGGCGGCGATCAACGGTAAGGGAAAGCGACGTGGGCCAGGCATTGGGCGGCTCTATGGCAGGAGATGGGAGGCTTATTCTAAAAAGGCAGGTCGCTAAACATAAGTTACAAAACCTGTTTAAAACGCCAATACACTTTTCAAAGCATGGTTGTGAAGGCTATAAACCGTGCTTTCGAAAGTCACGCGCAACCGGAGCCTTATCATGGACAAATACGACCGCCTGCTCCTCAGCGCCCTGCTCGAAGACGGCCGCGCTTCCTACGCGCAATTGGCCCGCACGGTGAACCTCTCTGCCCCTGCCGTGGCCGAACGCGTGGCGAAGCTGGAGGCCAGTGGCGTGATCACCGGGTATCAGGCCAAGGTGGACCTGTCCAAAGTCGGTTTGCCGATTCAATGCGTGATGGAACTGCGGCTGACTAACCATGGCAGCCAAAAGACCTACGACGCCCTGGCGCAGATCCCTGAGTTGACCGAGTGCCATCGGGTGACGGGTGATCCGTGCGTGATCATGCAGGCGGCAGTGGGGTCTATGCCGGAGTTGGAGAACTTGATCAATCGCGTAGCGAAATTCGGCTTCAGCAAGACCTCGATCATTTTGTCGAGCGCGATAGAGCGGCGGGTACCGTTGGGGCAGTTGGAGGGGATCGGGAAGAGTGGTGGCTGACCCACCGCCATCGCGGGCAAGCCCGGCTCCCACCTTTGAAATGCATTCCAACTGTGGGAGCAGGCTTGCCTGCGATGACGTAAGTTGCATCAATGCACATTTGAGCGTTCAACAATCAAATCGATAATCTGCCTGATCGTGGTGATGTCATCCCAATCTGCCTGAGTGGCTTGCAGCTTGAACTGCCACTTGATCTGCATGACGAAGCAGGTCAAATCGTCATCAATGATCTTGAAGTCATGGATGAAATCCGTTTGCTCTGTCACTTGGCTGCGGTCGATGAAGCCGATGATGTCGACGAATAGCTGAATGACCTTTTCGCTGATCTGCGCAAAGACTGCCCCTCGATGACCGCCGCCTAGCTAATGTGGGAGCGGGCTTGCTCGCGAAAGCGGTGGATCAGTCAATACAGGTGCTGACTGACACTCCGCTTTCGCGAGCAAGCCCGCTCCCACCATTGGATCTTCGGTTGTTTTGGGATTGCGGCGGGTTTAGAACCCGCGATGTTTCTTCAGATGCTCATTGATCTTCGCCGCTGGCACTTTCTGCAAGGTGCACAGCAGGTCGTGGGACAGTTCACGCAAGCCGTGGGTACGCCGCAGTTCCTGGGCCAGGTGGGCCGTGAGGTTGGCCGCCATTTCCGCATCCGCCAGCGCTCGGTGAGCCTGGCCGGTGTGGGGCAGTTGGGCGTAGGCGTTGAGGGTGCCGAGCTTGTGGTTGGGCGCAGCCGGCATGAGGCGGCGGGCAAGCAGCAGAGAGCAGGCGAATTTCTGCAGGCGGGTGCGGCGGATCAGGCTCAGCTCGTAGTCCCAGAACTTCTGGTCGAACGCGGCGTTGTGCGCCATCAGCGGCGTGGTGCCGACGAACTCGTTGACCTCGTTCATTACCCGCTCGGCCGGCGGCGCGCTGCGCAGCATGGCGTTGCTGATGCCGGTGAGTTGTTCGATGAAAGCGGGCACATGCACGCCGGTTTTCATCAGGCTCTGATAGCGGTCCACGATCTGGCCACGCTCAAGGATGACCACCGCGATTTCCGTGGCCCGGCAGTGGCTGCTCGGGGTGATGCCGGTGGTTTCAAAGTCGATGACCGCTATACGTTCCAAACCTGTTCCAACTCCGTGAAAGAATCTATTTAAGCAGCAACGCGCCTTCGATCGGCACATAACGGCTGGCGGCGCGGATCAATGAGTTGGCCGTCAGCCCCGGCACGCCGTAGGCCACGGCTTCGACGCCATGCTTGTGGATAACCCGGTCAAGCAGCATGTCGAAATCACCGTCACCGGAGGCCAGGACGATTTCGTCGACGTGGTCGGCGGCGTCCATGATGTCGAGGGTGATGCCCACGTCCCAGTCGCCCTTGGCCGAGCCGTCGCTGCGCTGGATGTAGGGTTTGAGTTTCACCGTGAAACCCAGGTTGCGCAGGATCTGCTGGAACTGTTGCTGTTTGCTGTCACCACGGTCGATGGCATAAGCGTATGCCTCGACGATCTGCCCGCGCGAGCTGATGTCAGCCCACAGCGCGGCGTAGTTGAAGTGACAACCATAGGCCTGGCGGACGGTGTAATAGAGGTTTTGCACATCGGCGAACACTGCAATTTTTTTCACCGTACTTCCTCATGACAGCCAGGCGCCAGGGCCCGGAAAGGGTGCCAGTATGCCAGCCGCGAGAAGGTTTCCGGGAAAAATCAGACCGGGGCGACGCTCGCCCCGGGCCAAGGTGGGTCAGACGAAGGAATCATCGTCGCCAAAGGAGGAAGAGTCGTCGGAATAATCGCTGTCGGCAAAGCTGTCCGAATTGTTGCCACCCCAGCTGTCATTGCCGGCGTACTTCTGGTCGTCATTGCCCCAGCCGCCTTGATCACTGGCCGGTGCCGGTTGCTCGATGATTTCCTCCACCACCTGCGGTTGCTGGTTGTGATGGAACAGGCTGCTGATGCCTTCGGCCAGCAACACACCACCGGCCACGCCGGCGGCGGTCTTCATCGCGCCGCCAAGAAAACCGCTGCCCACCGGGGCGGCTGGAGCAGGTTGTTGATAGTTCTGCTGCGGCGCAGGCTGGCTGAACCCTGGCCGCGCCGGTTCGCGCCAGCCGCCACCGGAAGACGCCGGCGCGCTTTGGGCCGGTTGCGGATCACGGGAACCGCCACCACCAAAGATGCTCGACAGGAATCCGCCGCTGCTCGCCGGGGCTGGCTGCGCGGACTTGGCCCGTTGCAGCTCGTCCTGCAATTGCTGGATCTGTTGCGCTTGCTGCTTATTCTGCGCGTCGAGGCTCTTGAGCGCATGTTCCTGCACCAGGATCGACTGGGTCATGTAGTACCCGGCCGCCGGTTGGCGCGTCATGTGTTCCTTGATCCGCGCTTCGGCCTGGGCGTCGCGGGGGGCTGAGTCCGTTTCGGCTTGTTGCAACCGTGAAAACAGTCCATCGATCAGGGTTTGCTCTTCGCTGTTCATGGCGACCTCGTTAGATTGCCGGTAAAAATCGTGGTCTCGCCTTTATTCAGGCGCCGACCTAGTTATGGGGATGTTACGAGTTGTTTCAATGGTCTTTACTCAAGGTTTACGTTTGCTTACCTCCGGTAATGATCGGTTAAAGTGTTGCCCTTGCTTTCAGGCCTGCGATGAACTTGATGAATCCGTTAGACGTGCTGCGCGACTCCTTCCGTTTCACCCAACGCAACCTGGGCGCCATCGTCCAGCTGTGTCTGCCATTGGTGATTTTCGAAGCCCTGCTGCAACAGGTGCTCAACCATGTCGTCGGCCCGGATGCGTTTCCCGGCTACAGCGTGGTGGTGGGGTTGCTGGTGTACCCGCTGTACACCGGCGCATTGATCCTGTTTCTGGATGCTCGCACCCGTGGCGAGTCGCCGGGCACTAAAGATGTCTGGGCCATGGCCCTTACTCTGTGGCCGCGCTTTGCCCTGCTGACCGCGATGAGCACGCTGCTGATTCTGCTGGGGCTGTCGCTGTATTTCCTGCCGGGGCTGTGGCTGATGGTGGTGCTGGCATTTGCCGAATACCTGCTGGTGCTGCGTGGCATGCCGGCGTTGGAGGCGATGAAGGAAAGTTTCCGTCTGAGCCGTGGGCATTTCTGGCTGATCCTGGTGTGCCTGCTGTGCGTGATGACGCCACTGTGGTTGCTCAAAGGCGCCAGCGTTGCGGCCTATCCAACGCCTGCGCCGCTGCTGGGGCTGCTACTGGACAGCGCCCACAGCTTTCTGCAGCTGTTTACCAGCGTGGTGCTGTTCCGTTTATTCATGTTGATCGGTGGCGATGCCGACGCGCGGTGATATGCTCCGTGCCACCTCTGAAACGCTATAAGCCGAGCCAATGACCCGTTTATTGCGCATCACCTTGCTGGGCCTGCTGATCATCGCAGGCCTGCTGACCGCCCTGATCTACAGCCTGACCTGGCGCCCCGAGGCGAAGGAAACCCTGCCGGTGAGCTGCGTCGCGCCGCGTGCGCCCACGCTGTTGCCGGGGCAAGCGCTCAAGGTCATGACCTGGAACGTGCAATACCTGGCCGGCAAAAATTATGTGTTCTGGTACGACACCTTCGACGGCAGCGGCCCCGACGACCGCCCCACCGTAGAAGACATGGCCGCCAGCCTCGACGAAGTGGCGCGGGTCATCCGCGACGAACAGCCCGACATCCTGCTGCTGCAGGAGCTCGACGAAAACGCCAAGCCGTCCCACTACCAGGACCAACTGGCCCTGCTGCAAGAGCGCCTGGTCGATCTCTACCCGTGCAGCGCCCAGGCCTTCGACTGGAAAGCCGACTTCGTGCCAAACCTGCACATCTTCGGCAGCGTGGGCCGCAAACTGGCGACCCTCAGCCGTTACCAGATCGAACACGCCGAACGCCTGCAGCTGCCGGCGCCCGAGGCCAACATCCTGAGTCGCCAGTTTCAACCCAAGCCTGCCTTGCTGTTGACCTACCTGCCCCTGAGCGACGGCGGACAACTCGCGGTGCTCAACACTCGCATGGACGGTGATGCCCCTGGCCGCAGCGCGGTGATGGAGCAGGTCCAGACCACGGTCAAATTGCTGGATAAATTTGAAGGCCGTGGCACGCCCTGGCTGATCGGTGGGGACTTCAACCTGCTGCCACTGGGCCAATTCCTGCGCCTGGACGCCACCAAACGCGGGCAATATTCGCCGGACAGCGAGCTGCATCTGCTGTGGGACAAATACCCGATGATCCCGAGCAATAGCCAATCCAGCGGGATCGATCGTGAGAAATGGCTGACGAACTTCCCCAACGACCCGAGCGTGGACGGGCCGGACCGTACGCTGGATTACCTGTTCTACAGCCCGCGGATCAAACGGGTGGAGGCCAAGGTGCGCCAGGAGGATACGTTACGTATTTCCAACCACCTGCCGGTGATCGCCCGCTTCCTGCTGCCTGCCGCACAATAGCCCCTAGGGTTTCAAACCTAGGCCCGCAGCGGCTTAAGCCACTCAAGGCTTTCAACCGTGGTGCCGGATGGGCGGTATTCACAGCCGATCCATCCTCGGTAGCCACGCTGCTCAAGCGCCGCGAACAACGCGGCAAAGTCCATGGTTCCGGTGCCCGGCTCATGACGCCCCGGGTTGTCGGCGATTTGTACATGGACGGTCCTGTCGTAAAACTGCGCCAACACCCCGGCTGCGTCGCCGGTCAAAAGCTGGGCATGGTAAAGATCCAGAATCAGCCCGACACTCGTAAAGGTTTCCAGCACCTGTTGCGCCTTGCTGAAGTCAGACATGTAATAGCCTGGCATCGCCTGCGGGCAGATCACTTCAATAAGCGCGCGCAAACCCTGATCTTCGAGGTACTTGACCGCGTATTCCAGGTTACTTACGTAGGCAGGCGCGCTCTCATCCTGGGGTGTGGTCACGCCAGACATGATGTGCACATCCGAGCAGTTCAGCGCCTTCGCATAGCGGGCCGCCTCGCGCAGCCCATCGCGAAATTCCTGCTCCTTGCCCTGCAAGGCAGCGATGCCTTTGGTAACACCTGCCGGCGCTGCGAACTGAATCAACGGCAGGTTGTATTGAGCCAGGTGATCGGCGAGCAGGCTGGCGTCAAATTCATAGGGCGACGGGAACTCCACCGCCCTGAAACCGGCAGCGGCGGCGGCTTCGATGCGTTGCAGAAAAGGCAATTCGTTGAATTGGAAACCGAGGTGAGCATTGAATTTGAGCATGGGTAACTATCCATCCTGGGAATAAACAAATCATCAGCCTGGAGCCTCATTCGCGGCTCCAGCGCCACGCTATTGAAAGTGGTCAGTGCAAATACTCATGCTCTTCGTATGGTATTTTCCCACTCCAGTGCGGTGGGGGCATCTGCCCCGACGGAAACGGACTGAAGCTAACAATTCGGAATAAAACCTGTGATCAAGAAAGACCTCGCCCTGCAGTTGGCCCCACGCGTCATAGACATGGTTCGCGCCCGTTCGATGAAAGCCGGTGAGCCCTTGCGCGAGCAGACACGCGCATAAGCAATTTGACAGTGCGCTTGAAGCGCTTTAAGCCCTTCAAGACAACCTCCTTGCTCTGATTCAACGCGTTCAGGTAACCCCCCAGTCATCAAAACGACTGGGGGAGTTACTTACATTCAAGGCTTTCTGGGTTTGATTCGGGCCGTCGCTTCGGCCACCAACGGGTCGTCCGGCCAGTAGTGCTTGGGGTAGCGCCCTTTCAAATCCTTCTTCACCTCGGCATAGGTACTGCGCCAGAAGTTCGCCAGGTCCTGCGTGACCTGCACCGGCCGCCGCGCCGGGGACAACAGGTGCAACTTCACGGCCACGCGCCCGCTGGCAATGCGCGGGGTGTCGGCCAGCCCGAACAATTCCTGCAAGCGCACCGCCAGGATCGGCGGCTGTTCGCTGTAGTCCAAACGCACCGATGAGCCCGACGGCACTTTCACATGCTGTGGCGCCAGTTCGTCCAAACGTTGGGGCAGTGGCCAGGGCAGCAGGTTGTGCAGGAAGCTGGAGATATCCAGGTTGGCGAAATGGCTCAGACGCGAGACTTTGCCCAGGTAGGGCATCAGCCAGTGTTCAAGGCTTGCAAGCAACGCCTTGTCACTGAGGTCGGGCCATTCGCTGGTTTTGCCGGCGTCGAGCTGGCGCAACAACATGACCCGAGCCTGCCATTGCCGCAGTTCTGGCGTCCACGGCAGCAGTTCCAGGCCTTTGCGGCGTACCAGGTTGACCAGCGCCTGGCTGCGGGCGGATTCGTCGAGGCCAGTCAGCGGTTCGCGGCTGAGCACCAGTTCGCCGACTTTGCGTTGGCGTTCGGCGCGCAGTACGCCTTCGCGTTCGTCCCAATCGAGTTGGTCGACGTTGCGCACTTGCTCGGCCAGCACCGTGTCGAACAGCGCCGGGTCGAAATCCGCCGCCAAGTAGATACGTTCTTCACGCTGGCCCTGGCGGCTACCCAGGTCGGCGATCACCAGCCAAGCCTGTTTCATCAGGCTGTCAGCCTCCGCGAACAGCGCGGCGCGGCCGTTGGCCAGGCGGTACTCGGCACCGCCGGGGCGACGCTGCTGGGCGACGCGATCCGGGTAGGCCAGTGCCAGCAAGGCACCGAGCCAGCGCGGGTGATCGGGGTCGGCAACGGGTTGTGTGGCCTGGCCTCTTAGGTAGCCTCGGTATTGTCGCGCCAGTTGCTTGGCCCGCTGTACACCGCCTTGAGTGCCGCGTGCACGCTCTTCGCCGGACAACAGCGCCAATCGACTGTGCAAATCCGCACCGCCACCGCGCAAGATGTCGCGCTCTCCCAGCAGGGCCGCCACATCGCATGCCGTCGCCGCCAACCCAAGAGCCTGCCCGCGCAGCAGCAGATGGGCGATACGCGGATGGGCCGGCAACTCGGCCATCTTCTGCCCGTGAGCGGTGAGTTTTTCTTCATCCAACGCACCGAGGCGCCCCAGCAGATCCTGGGCCTGGGCATACGCCGCCGTCGGCGGCACATCCAGCCAGACCAACTGAGTGGGCGTGACGCCCCAGCGCGCCAGTTGCAAAGCCAGGCCGGCCAGGTCGGCGGCGAGGATTTCCGCACTGCCGTAGGCGGCCAGGCCTTCGTGTTGGTCTTCGGACCACAGGCGATAACACACGCCCGGCTCCAGGCGCCCTGCTCGACCGGCGCGCTGGGTGGCGCTGGCGCGGGAAATGCGCTGGGTGTCGAGGCGGGTCATGCCGCTTCCGGGGTCGAAACGCGGCACCCGCGCCAACCCGGCGTCGATCACGACGCGCACGCCGTTGATGGTGAGGCTGGTCTCGGCAATGTTGGTCGCCAGCACGACCTTGCGTTTGCCGACGGGCGCCGGGTCGATGGCGGCGCGTTGAGCGTTGAGGTCCAGTTCGCCATGCAGCGGGCACAACACCACATCCGCGCGCTCGCCGAGGGCGTCAGCCAGTTGCTGGTTGACCCGGCGAATCTCCGCCTGCCCCGGCAGGAACACCAGCACGCTGCCGGTTTCGTCTTGCAGGGCGTCGAGGACAGTCTGCACCACACGCGGTTCGATGAATTCACCGGGTTGGTAGGGGCGGCCCCAGCGCATCTGCACCGGGAACATGCGCCCTTCGCTGCGCAGGATTGGCGCGTTGTCCAGCAGCCCGGCCAGGCGTTCGCCTTCGAGGGTGGCAGACATCAACAGGATTTTCAGCGGTTGATCATCGCGAAAGAGTTCGCGGCCGTTCAGGCTCAAGGCCAGCGCCAGGTCGGCGTCGAGGCTGCGCTCGTGAAACTCATCGAAGATCAGCAGGCCCACGCCGTCCAGCGCCGGATCGTCCTGCAGGCGGCGGGTGAGGATGCCTTCGGTGACCACTTCGATGCGCGTATTGGGGCCGACCTTGCTGTCCAGACGAATGCGATAGCCGACGGTTTCACCGACTTTTTCACCCAACTCGCTGGCCAGACGCTCGGCCGCCGCGCGGGCTGCGAGACGACGGGGTTCGAGCATCAGGATGGTCTGCCCGGCCAGCCAGGGCTCGTTCAACAAGGCCAAGGGCACGCGGGTGGTTTTACCGGCGCCGGGGGGCGCTTCCAGCACGGCTTCATGGCGATTCGCCAAGGCGTCACGCAGTGCGGGTAAAACTTCATCAATCGGCAACGAATTCATACTGGCTCCAAAGCAGAGCGGCGAGTATAACGGCGAACTGCCGGATGCCGACGCTGGTCTGAAAAACACCACCAGCTGCGCCTGGCTACGCGGTCAAAGGTGGGAGCTGGCTTGCCTGCGATACTGACAACTCGGTCTTTCAAATAAGCCGAGGGGGTGCCATCGCAGGCAAGCCAGCCCCCACATTAGAGCGGTGTTGCTCGGCAGTATTGTCATATAGTCCCGTATCAATCGTGTTCAGGAGAATGTTATGCGTATCGCTTCCCGTGTCATTGGCGGTGTCCTCGCCGTCACCCTGCTGAGCCAATTGACGGCCTGCGGTTCGATCTTCTACCCGGACCGCCGTGGCCAGATCGACGGCAAGATCGACCCGACCATTGCCGTGCTCGATGCGGTGGGCCTGCTGTTCTATGTGATCCCCGGCCTGATCGCGTTCGGCGTGGACTTCGCCACTGGCGCTATCTACTTCGAACCGGGCAAGACCGCCCAGGTCGATCCGCAAAAACTCCACGAAGCCATTGGCGCCGACGGCAAGGTCGACAACGCCAAGCTGCAAAGCATCATCCAGAAAGAAACCGGCCGCAGCCTGCCGCTGGACGACCCGCGAATGATCCAGTTCAAGGGCAGCGTACAACAGCTCGCCAGCCTGGGCCTGCAACCCGCCGCCTAAGGATTCGACCCGCCTATGACCAGCAGTCCCGAACACGCCAGGCTCTTGCGCCTGGCCACTCGCGCTTCGGTGGGTGTGGCCTGTGCGTTGATCATCACCAAGTCCATCGCCTGGTGGTTCAGCGGCTCGGTGAGCATGCTCGCCGGGTTGACGGACTCGCTGCTGGACGGCGTGACCTCACTGCTGAACCTGCTCGCGGTGCATTACGCGCTGCGCCCGGCCGATGACGATCACCGTTATGGGCATGGCAAGGCCGAGTCGCTGGCAGGCATGGCACAGGCGCTGTTTATCGGCGGCAGTGCGGTGTTGATCGCGCTCCAGGCCTACGAGCGCTTGCAACACCCGGAACCCGTGGGCGCGCCGTGGTTGAGCATTGGTGTGATCGTGTTTTCCCTGGTGCTGACAGTAGCCTTATTGATGCTGCAGCACCGGGTGATCCGTGAAACCGGCTCCAACGCCGTGCGCGCGGACTCACTGCACTACCGCTCGGACCTGATGCTCAACGGCAGCATCCTGGTGGCGCTGGTGGTGGCAGGTTTTGGCTACCATCAGGTGGACGCTTGGTTCGGCCTGGGGATTGCCGCCTACATCTTGTGGAGCGCGATCCAGATCGCCCGGGAAAGCTTCGCGGTGTTGATGGATGAGGAACTGCCGCCGGACGTCAGCCAGCACATGCTGGAACTGGCCCGCGGCGTACCGGGCGTATTGGGTGCGCATGATTTGCGCACGCGGATTTCCGGCAGCCATTGGTTTGTGCAGCTGCACCTGGAATTGCCGGGGGAATTGACGCTGTCAGTGGCCCATGGCATCAGCGACCAGGCCGCCGATGCCATTCACAAGGCTTACCCGCGTGCCGAAGTGCTGGTGCACGCCGACCCGCGGGAAGTGGTCACGGGCAATAAAACCTAGTACTGCACCTGATAACCACGGCTGCTCAGGCAGTTGCCCTGGGCCTGGCGGTAGGTTTGTACCACCGCCGGGTCGGGGGCGTAGGTGACTTGCTGCGGGTCGAAGCCGCTCTGCTGAACGGCCCAGCGATAACAGTCATAACCGTCCTGTTGTACCTGCGCCGGTGACTGGCCGTTGGCCGGATACGCCACCACGTCATAGCCATTGCCTTGCGGCGCGGGCGGCGGTGCAGGCACGGCAACTGGCGGTTGCACCACCACATACTGCTGGGAGCTGCTTTCGTAGGTGTAATAGGCGCCAGCGGCGAGGAAGAACAGCGCGCCGCCCACCCACACTTCACGGGCGTAGTCCGGCAGGTAATGCACGCGGATGCCGTAAGGCGGCGTCACCACCACATAGCGCGGGCCTTGTGGACGGTACCAATAGCCGCCGGAGTAGAAGTAATCCTGGCCACGGTAAGGCACGCGGTAATTGCGGTCGGGGAAGCGGTCGATCACATAGCCGGGGCGATGTTGCGGGCCTGGGCCCCAGCCGTTGCCATGGCCGTCGGGACGACCGGGCCAGCGGTTGTCGCCGGGACGCGAGCCCGGGCCGCCGGCTTCCCAGTGCGGGTTGCCGTCATTGCGTCGAGGGATGTCGCGGTAGTAGCCCTGGCGCGGTTCCTGGGTCTGGCGCACGGTGTCGGGGCGACTCTGGATCGGCAGGTTATTCGAGGGTTGTGGTTGTGGCTGCGGCCGCCCCTGCTCGTTACCTTGGGGGTGCCCCTGCCATTGGCCGCCACTGTTCTGGCCACCTCGATCAAAATGCTGATTCTGCGGGCGTGGCTGATTGTTTTCCGGCCGAGGCTGGTTGTTCTGTGGACGCGAGGGGTTATTCTGCGGCCGCGGCTGTTCATTCCCCCCTGGCCGTCCGCCCTCCGGCCCTCTTTCGTGCTGTCCACCGCCGTCACCGCGCGGCCCGTTGTCACGCTCCTCGGCCACTGCCTGGGCGCCAACGGTGACCATCAGCAAACCTACACCTGCCATACGCCAGATGCGCTTCATGCTATTCCTCACTGCGGATTAGGGCCTGTCCATGAGACTGGAAAAGCCAGGCCCGGTTCGCGGACAGGTTATCAGCAGGCAAAAGAAAAGGGGTGACCCGTCGGCCACCCCTTGAGAATTTCGTCCTGGCTCAACGCTTTTGGCGTTGGCTCACCTCACGCCGTCTTGTGGACAGTGTGCAGCCTGGAGGCCGGCTCAACCCTGCTGGGGTGGCGGCCGCAGCGGACCTGATTGGGCTCGCTGCAAGTGGACTGTTGTCCAGGCGGTGATTCTGTTGATAAAGATACCCGTCAGCGCCCGGCAGATGATTGCGAAGATTGCGTCAATAAACAGTGCTTGCGCAATTTTTAACCCTTCATGGATAATTCGCCGCAATAGTTACGACAAAGGCTAACCCAATGAGCAAGCTTGACCGATACGACCTGAGTATTTTGGCGGAATTGCAACGTGATGCGAGGATCTCCAACCAGGAGTTGGCCGAACGCATCGGCTTGTCGCCGTCGCCGTGCTCGCGCCGGGTCAAGCAGTTGGAAGACGATGGCTACATCGCTCGCCAGGTCGCGTTACTCGACCGCAAGATGCTCGGCCTAAGCCTCACCGCCTATGTGCTGATCGGCATGGACCGCCACACCCCGGAGCGTTTCGAGAACTTTGAAGCGGCGATCCGCACCCTGCCCCAAGTGCTGGAATGCAGTTTGGTCACCGGGATGGACGCGGACTATCAGTTGAAAGTGGTGGTGCCGGACATGGATCACTACCAGAAGTTGCTGCTGGGGCATCTGACCCGCATTGAAGGTGTGACCAGTGTGCGGTCAAGCTTTGTGCTGAACCAGGTGCTTAACAGCACCGAATTGCCGCTGACGCACCTGCGCACCTGATTTCAAGAACACTGTAGATCCCCTGTGGGAGCGGGCTTGCTCGCGAATGCGGTCTGTCAGTTGATGAATAGGTGACTGACCCACCGCATTCGCGAGCAAACCCACTCTCACAGTTGGACGCACTTCGATCCAGGTCAATGTTGCGTCTGTAACGCTGCCGTATACTGCTCGCCTGCCCTGCTGGAACGCCCTAATGAACAACATCGACCCCGCCCTGTTTGAAGAATGGATGATGACCGGTCTGGTCACCCTGCTGATCATTTTCATGGGCTTTATCGTCTGGGACCTGGCGAAGAAGTCCAAGGCCGGGCGCTTTGGCTCTTTCATCCTGTTCTTCGTCTTGGGCCTGGGCGTGGCCGCGTTCATCATCAAGAGCGTGGTGATCGGCCTGATCGAGTCCGGCGCCTTATAAGCGCGCCGGCACTTCCTTCCACTGGCCTTGATCCAGGCCGTCGATCGTCCAATCGCCAATGCGCACGCGCACCAGACGCAAGGTGGGCAACCCCACGGCGGCGGTCATGCGCCGTACCTGGCGGTTACGTCCCTCGCGAATCACCAATTCAAGCCAATAAGTCGGTATGTTTTTGCGAAAGCGCACAGGTGGGTTGCGCGGCCATAACTGGGGCTCATCCAACTGCCGCGCTTGGGCAGGCAACGTCTTGCCGTCATTCAACTCGACACCATCGCGCAGGCGTTGCAGTTGCTCTTCCGTCGGTTCGCCTTCCACCTGCACCCAGTAGGTTTTCGCCAGCTTGTGCTTGGGGTCGGCAATGCGCGCCTGCAACTGGCCATCGTTGGTCAGCAGCAACAGACCTTCGCTGTCACGGTCCAGGCGGCCCGCCGGATAGATGCCGGGGATGGCGATGAAATCCTTGAGGGTCGCACGCCCGCCTTCGTCGCTGAACTGGGTCAGCACGTCAAAGGGTTTATTGAACAGGATCAATTTCGGCTCGGCCGGTGGCGCCTTGGCGACACGCCGCGTTGCGGAATACGGAGGTTTCACGCCGGGGCGGCGAGAATCGGGACGGGTGGGACGCGACATGGCAAAGGAACATCTAACGGTCAGGACCGACAATGCTAGTGGCCTGACCGTTAAATGACCATCCCAACCGCTTAGCGGAATGGCGGCTCGTCGAAGCTGCGCAGTTTGCGCGAGTGCAGCGAGTTGAGTTCGGTGCGCAGCAAATCCACCGCCTCGATGCCGATCTTCAAGTGCTGGCTCACCGCGCGCTCATAGAAGGCGTTGGCTGAACCTGGCAGCTTGATTTCGCTGTGCAGCGGCTTGTCCGATACGCACAGCAAAGTGCCGTATGGCACCCGCAGGCGATAACCCTGGGCGGCGATGGTGCCACTTTCCATGTCCACGGCCACGGCGCGGGACAGGTTGATCAGCGGCCGTTCCTGAGCCCAGCGCAGTTCCCAGTTGCGGTCGTCGTAGGTCAGCACGGTGCCCGTGCGCAGGCGTTTTTTCAGCTCTTCACCCTTTTCGCCGGTGACGTTGGCCGCCGCTTGCTGCAAGGCCATCTGTACTTCGGCCAGGGCCGGGATCGGGATGTTCGGCGGCACTACGCGGTCGAGAATCCCGTCGCGGCGCATGTAAGCGTGGGCCAGCACGTAATCGCCAATGGTCTGGGATTGGCGCAAGCCGCCGCAGTGGCCGATCATCAGCCAGCAATGTGGGCGCAGCACAGCCAGGTGGTCGGTGATGTTCTTCGCGTTGGAAGGGCCAACGCCAATGTTCACCAGGGTCACGCCGTGGCCGTCGGCCGCCTGCAGGTGGTAGGCCGGCATCTGGTAGCGGTGCCACACCACGCCTGCGGCAATGGCGGAGGCTTCGCCGTGGTCCATGCTCTTGTCGATCACCACGTTGCCCGGCAACACCATGCGGATAAAACGCGGATCGCTGCGCAGTTGCTCCAGACCATGCAGGATGAACTGGTCGACATAACGGTGGTAGTTGGTCAGCAGGATCCACGGCTGCACATGGCGCCAGTCGCTGCCGGTGTAGTGCACCAGGCGGCGCAGGGAAAAGTCCACGCGTGCCGCATCGAACAGCGCCAGAGGGAGCGGATCGGTGTTTTCCCAGTCATACAGGCCATCGGCGATGCCATCGGTGGCGGCCGACAGGTCGGTGCTCGGGAACACGCGAGCCAGGGTGGCCGCGGTCACGCCGGAGCCAGCCAGTTCATCGCCCTGCTCCACCACGTAGGGATACGGGATATTCTGCTGGCTGACACCGACTTCCACCGTCACGGTGAAGTCGTGCATCAGCGGCACCAGTTGCTCCAGCAGGTATTTACGGAACGCCGCAGGATGGGTGACGGTAACGCTGTAGGTCCCCGGCAGCTGAACCTTGGCATACGCCCGGGTGGTCTGTGGGACTTCGCCGTGGCAGTGGTAGGTCAGGCGCAGTTCCGGATAGCGAAACAGCGCACGTTGTTCGGCGTCGGGCTCGACGCGGTCCTTGAGGTATTGCTTGAGGGCCTGATTGAGCGCACCGGTGGCACGCTCATGCAGGGCCGCCAGCCGATCCACGGCTTCTTCGGCGGTTTGAACGACAACAAAAGCTTCGGTCACGGTAAGCATCCTGTGTTCTGACGTGCAGGCCTTTATCTTGCCCTTATCTCAGCTGGAATGCGATCAATGTGGGAGTCGGGCTTGCCCGCGAGGGCGGTGGGTCAGCTCCCACATTTGGACCGTGCTCGGTCAGAGGGATTGCGGGGTTGAGCGAGCCACAATGGCCTCCACCGCCACACCGCGCGGCAAGGTGCCATACACCCGACCGGACGATTCGCCCAATCGACTGGCGATAAACCCATCGCTGACTGCCGCATTGCCGGCTTCCAGTAACAGCTTGGCCTGCAACGCCACTGCGATATCTTCGGTGAGTTGCCGAGCGCGGTACTGGATATCCTGGGTGTCCATGAACGCCGTTTTCAGCTGCTCGATATGCCGCGCCAGCAACCGGTCGCCATGCCCATCACCCAACTCGACAAACAACGCTTCCAGTACGCCGGGTTCTTTCGACAATGCGCGCAGCACGTCCAGGCATTGCACGTTGCCGGAACCTTCCCACGTCGAATTCACCGGTGCCTCACGGTACAGGCGCGGCAGGATGCTGTCCTCGACATACCCGGCACCGCCCATGCACTCGGCGGCTTCGTTGATCATGGCCGGGGCACGCTTGCAGATCCAATACTTGCCCACCGCCGTCACCAGCCGGGCGAACTTGGCTTCCTGCTCATCCCCCAAATGGTCCAGCGCCCGGCCCATGCGCAGGCTCAAGGCCAGAGCGGACTCGCTTTCCAGCGCCAGGTCCGCCAACACATTTTGCATCAAGGGCTGTTCGCTGAGTACACGGCCGCCCACCGAACGATGGGCACAATGATGGCTGGCCTGGGTCAGCGCCTGGCGCATCAACGCGCTGGAGCCGACCATGCAATCGAAGCGGGTCATGGCGACCATCTCGATGATGGTCGGCACGCCACGACCTTCTTCGCCAATCATCCAGGCCAGGGCACCACGGAACTCCACCTCGCTGGAGGCGTTGGAGCAGTTGCCGAGCTTGTTTTTCAGGCGCTGGATGTAGAACTCGTTGCGCGTGTCATCTGGGCGGTGCCGGGGCAGCAGGAAACAGCTCAGGCCCTTGTCGGTTTGCGCCAGCGTCAGGAAGGCATCGCACATCGGTGCCGAGCAGAACCACTTGTGGCCCACCAGTTCATAGGCTTGCCCCGGCCCACCGGCGCCCACGGGGTAAGCGCGGGTGGTGTTGGCGCGCACGTCGGTGCCGCCCTGCTTCTCGGTCATGGCCATGCCGAGCGTGGCGCCAGCCTTGTGGGCGATGCCGACATTGCGCGGGTCGTATTGGGTAGTGAGGATTTTCGGCAGCCAGGTCTCGGCCAGGTCAGGTTGCAGGCGCAGGGCCGGTACGCAGGCGAACGTCATGGTCAGCGGGCAGCCGGTGCCGGCTTCGGCCTGGCTGTGCAGGTAGGTCATGGCGGCGCGGGCCACATGGGCGCCGGACTGCGGATGCGCCCAAGGCAGCGAAGGCAAACCGTGTTCGACGGCCGTGCGCATCAATTCGTGGTAAGCCGGGTGAAACTCCACCAGGTCGATGCGATGACCATAACGATCATGGCTGCTGAACACCGGTTTGTTTTGATTCGCCAGGAACCCGGCTTCCATCAGCGGCCCGCCGGCCAGCGCACCATAGGCATCGATGCGCGCTTGCGCCCAGCCGGCACCAAAGCGGCGCGACCATTCCTGCAGGGGCACATCGATACGGTACAGGTTGGTGCCGTCCAGGGACGGTGGCTGGTTGGTGACGTCGTGGGTTTCGGCAAACTGATGCAGGTTCATGACGGGCCTCCTGGAAAAAGGCCCATTTCGATCGAAGCTCGCTCCTGCACGGTGCCCGTCGATTGAGGCCGGTTTTTTCAGTTAAGCACTGCTACGACGCTTAAAAAAGTGGCATACCCGCCGAATACGCGGCGCTTTCACCCTCTGCCGGACACAACAACCGACGCTCCAACACCGCCTGCAAGGCCTCGAAACGCACAGGTTTGACCAGATGCTCAGAGACGCCGATGCCATGACAGCGCTCTCGCTCCGACACATTCAGCGACGTACTCAGGGCGATTACCGGCAACTCGCCGCAGCCCGGCAGTGCACGGATCTGACAGCACAACGAAAAACCCCCTTCGGGAATATCCAACAGTACGGCGTCGAAATCCCCCGCTTGCAAAGCCGCCAACGCGTTCGGGCCCGTGTCCACGGTTTTTACCCGGTAACCGAGCTTGAGCAGCATGCCGCGCACGACCAATTGGCCGACGCTGTTGTCATCCACCAACAACACCGAACACTCCTGCGGCGCGCGTTGCCGATCCGGCGCTGGCTTGGAGTCTGACGCTACCGGGCTGACTTCCAGTTCCAGCTGGAAGCGACTGCCTTTGCGCGGCTCGGAATGATGGGTGAGACGCCCGCCCAGCAACTCGATCAGTTGCCGACAGATCGCCAAGCCGATACCCAGGCCGCCATACTCGCGGGTGGTGGAGCCATCCAGCTGGAAGAAACGCTGGTACAGGGTCGCCTCGTCGAGGAAAGCAAAGCCGATACCGGTGTCGGTGACGATAAAGCTCAAACGCAGACCGCCGTCACTCTGGGGCACACCCACCACACGCAGGCGCACCGAGCCTTCGTGGGTAAATTTGAAGGCGTTGTCCAGCAGGCAATCCAGGCTCTGCAGCAGTTTGTCGGCGTCACCCAGTACGCGGTCCGGCAACTCGTCCGCCACGTCGATGGAAAACGCCAGGCCTTTACTCTGGGCGTTGGCGGTGAATTGCTGGCGCAAGGTGTCGAGCGTACCGCGCAGGCTGAATACCTGGGGCTGGGCACTCAGGCGACCAGCCTGCAGCTCGGTGAGGGTGAGGATGCCGTTGACCATGCGCATCATGTCCCGCGCCGAACCGGCGGCGGTTTGATGGTATTGCGCCAGGTCCGCATCCAGGGGCACGGTCTGCATCAGTTCGAGGGAGCCGATCACGCCGTTCATGGGCGTTCGCAGTTCGTGGGTCAGGGTGGCGAGGAATTCATCCTTGAGCCGATTACTGCGGGCCAACTGCTGGTTGAGCACTTCGAGTTTCTGGCTGGCATCGAAGAGGATCTGCGCCTGTTGCTCGCGCATGGAATTGATGCGATCGGCCAGAGCCAGGGACAGCAACGCCACTTCAATCGCCGAGCCGATCTGGCTGGCGTACATGGTCAGGAATACGTTGGGCAAGTAACCCAGCACCATCAACGTATTCACCACCCCGCCCAACAGGAACGCCGACCAGGCGATGATGAAATAGCGCGCCACCCGCTGCCCGCAGTACCAGGCCTTAATGGCGGCGACGAAGATGGTCACGGTAAACACCAGCGCCAAGCCGGTAGCCAGGCGCAGCGCCAGGGCGTAGCTGGTCATCAATGACAACAGCATCACCACACCGCCACAGGCCACCAGCGCCAGCAGCAGCCGGTTGATCCAGCGACTGTGCTGGGCCGTGTGCAAAAAGCTGCGCGCAAACAGGCTGCCAAACAACGCCGCCGAGCCAATCAGAAACGGCGTCGCGGCATTCGCCCACCAGGGGTTGTTCGGCCAGAAATACTCCACCGCCGCGCCGTTGACCGACAGCTGATACATGCCAAACGAGGCGATATAGAAGATGTAATAGAGGTAGCTGGTGTCGCGCACGCTGAGGTAGATGAACAAGTTGTAGACCAGCATCCCCAGCAGCACGCCATAGATCAGGCCCAGCACATACAGGCGCAGCGGCTGTTGCTCCAGGTAGGCGGTGCTGGACCAGAGCGTCAACGGCGCCTGGATCGAGCCTTCGCTTTGCAGGCGCAGGTAGACGGTCTTGGCCTGGCCCGGCGCGAAGTCGACCTTGAACAGGTAGTTGTTCTGGCGGATCTCACGCGCGGAAAACGGCAGCGCATCGCCCGTGCGCCCCGCCAGGCGATAGGTGCCGCTGCTGTCCGGCAAGTACAGGTCAAGATGGTCGAGCGGCGGGTAGGCCAGCTCCAGCAACCAGGTGCGCTGCGCTTCGGCCTGAGTCGGCAGGTAGTGCAAATTGACCTTGAGCCAGAACACCGAGCGCGAGTAGCCGGCATTCAGGGTGTCTTTATCGTGGGGTTTGAACTGCGGGGTGGCGGAAGGCGCACTGACGTCCGCGATGGTGAGGGCATCGGTCGGGTCTTCGAGCACTTGAATGGCTCGGCCCAACGGCAGGCTTCGCGTGTCCTGGTTGAACTCGATGGCGTTGGCGAACAGCGGCAGCCCGCTCAACAAAAAAATCAGCAAATAGCGCATAGAGCCCCAGCGTGGCCTGTCCGGTCATGTCAAAAAAGCCCCCCATTCCTTTTGAGAAGACGTACACCGGCAATACAGTCAGTAGTTTGGATCCACTCTAGCATAGCTGCCAAAGGCCACTAGACACCATTGAAATAATTTTTTGAAAGGCTCTAGATCGATGCTTTCAGCGATTTTTGTCGTCTAAAAAACCGCCAAAAAAGCGTCACTGCAGTGACAAAATTCAGCCATCGCCAGACGGCCCCGCCAAAAGCGTTTGGTGGTAAGCTCGCGCACCATGAATATCTACAGCTCTCGTCCCGTTGTCCTCTGTCTCTCCGGCCATGACCCCAGTGGTGGCGCCGGCTTGCAGGCAGATATCGAAGCCCTGCTCGCCCAGGGCTGCCATGCGGCTCCGACCGTTACCGCCTTGACCGTGCAAAACACCGTCAACGTCAGTGATTTCCGCGTGCTCGACCGCGAGTGGGTACTGGCCCAGGCGAATGCTGTACTCGGCGATTCCGAGGTGGCGGCGGTCAAGCTGGGCATGCTCGGTTCCACCGCGATGGTCGACACCGTGGTCGAACTGCTGCAGGCGCATCCGCACCTGCCCGTGGTGTGCGACCCGGTGCTGCGCGCCGGCGGCGGCGGCAGCCTGGGCAAGGACGACGTCGGTTATGCGATGCGTGAGCGGTTGCTGCCGCTGTCGCTGATCGCCACGCCGAACCTGCCGGAAGCGCGCATCCTTGCGGAGCTGCCTGAAGGCACGGCGGACGAATGCGCCGAGAAGCTGCTGCCGTACATCAAGCACCTGCTGATCACCGGCGGCCATGGCGACGAGCACGAAGTGCACAACCGCCTCTACAGCCGCGATGGCACGCGCCAGACCTTTACCTGCCAGCGCCTGCCCGGCAGCTATCACGGTTCGGGCTGTACGTTGGCCAGCGCGTTGTCCGGTCGGATTGCCCAGGGCGAAGGCTTAGTCAGCGCCGTGCAATCGGCCCTCAACTACACTTGGCGCACCCTGCGTGATGCCGAACAACTTGGCCAGGGCCAGTTTGTACCACGCCGGTTGCCGCTGGATTTCTGCTCGTAAGACTAAGAGGCCTGCCCGATGAAACTACGTGGCCTTTACGCCATTACCGACAGCCAACTGCTGGCCGGGAAATTCCTCGCCTACGTCGAAGCCGCGTTGGACGGTGGCGTGACCCTGCTGCAGTACCGCGACAAAAGCGGCGACGAAGCCCGGCGCCTGCGTGAAGCGGAAAAGCTGCGGGAGCTGTGCTCGCGCTATAAGACCCAACTGATCATCAACGACGACGCTGAACTGGCCGCGCGCCTCGGCGTCGGCGTGCACCTGGGCCAGACCGACGGCCCGCTGACCCCGGCCCGGGCCCTGCTCGGCTCCAAGGCGATCATCGGTTCCACCTGCCACAGCCAGATCGAACTGGCCGAGCAGGCGGCCAAGGAAGGCGCCAGTTATGTCGCCTTCGGCCGCTTCTTCAATTCCAACACCAAGCCTTGCGCGCCTGCCGCGACCGTGGAGATGCTGGCCCAGGCCCGCACACGTTTGCAGCTGCCAATCTGCGTGATCGGTGGCATCACCCTGGAGAACGCCGAGCCCTTGGTGGCCCATGGCGCCGACCTGCTGGCGGTGGTGCACGGCCTGTTTGGCGCCGACAGCACCCAGGAAGTCACGCGCCGCGCCCGTGCGTTCAACGCCCTTCTTAAGATTTGATTTCAGAGAGCCCGATCATGTCCCGTTCCGAAACGCTGTTTGCCAATGCCCAGAAACACATCCCCGGCGGTGTGAACTCCCCCGTGCGTGCGTTCAAGAGCGTGGGCGGCACGCCGCTGTTCTTCAAGCACGCCGAAGGCGCCTACGTCACCGACGAAGATGACAAACGCTACGTGGACTATGTCGGTTCCTGGGGCCCGATGATCCTCGGCCACAGCCACCCGGACGTGCTGGATGCGGTGCGCAAGCAGCTGGAACACGGCCTGTCCTACGGCGCGCCGACCGCCATGGAAACCGAGATGGCCGACCTGGTCTGCTCGATCGTACCGTCGATGGAAATGGTGCGTATGGTCAGTTCCGGCACCGAAGCCACCATGAGCGCGATCCGCCTGGCCCGTGGTTTCACCGGCCGCGACAGCATCATCAAGTTTGAAGGCTGCTACCACGGTCACTCCGACAGCCTGCTGGTGAAAGCCGGTTCCGGCCTGCTGACCCAAGGCGTGCCAAGCTCCGCCGGTGTGCCGGCGGCATTCGCCAAACACACGCTGACCCTGCCGTTCAACGACATCGCCGCCGTCGAGCAGATGCTCAATGAAGTGGGCAAGGACGTGGCGTGCATCATCGTCGAGCCGGTGGCCGGCAACATGAACTGCGTACCACCGGCACCAGGCTTCCTCGAAGGCCTGCGCGCGCAGTGCGACAAACACGGCGTGGTGCTGATTTTCGACGAAGTGATGACCGGTTTCCGCGTCGCGCTCGGCGGCGCCCAGGCTCACTATGGTGTCACGCCGGACCTGAGCACTTTCGGCAAGATCATCGGCGGCGGCATGCCGGTGGGCTGCTTCGGCGGCAAGCGCGAAATCATGCAACACATCGCGCCGTTGGGCCCGGTGTACCAGGCGGGCACTTTGTCGGGTAACCCGCTGGCCATGGCCGCCGGCCTGACCACCCTGCGCCTGATCAGCCGCCCGGGCTTCCACGCCGAGCTGACCGACTACACCACGCGCCTGCTGGACGGCCTGCAACAGCGCGCCGATGCCGCCGGCATCCCCTTTGTTACCACCCAGGCGGGCGGGATGTTCGGCCTGTATTTCAGCGGTGCCGACGACATCGTGACGTTTGATGACGTAATGGGCAGCGACGCCGATTTGTTCAAGCGTTTCTTCCACTTGATGCTGGAAGGCGGTGTGTACCTGGCGCCAAGCGCTTTCGAAGCCGGCTTCACCTCGATCGCCCATGGCGAAGCCGAGCTGAAGTTGACCCTCGATGCCGCCGAGCGCGCCTTTGCTGCACTGAAATAATTGGCCGAAAAAATCAGGCACCGCGCAAACGGTGTCTGATTTGCTACTTTGCTTACAGAGATTTCCGCGTTTTTTAGAGAAATCACCTGCAATCCGGCAGATAACTTGCCCAAGCAGCAGAAAAACGAGTAAAGACTTTGTAAGCAGAGGCCTGCTTATTTCATAATGCGCGCTTATTGGATCCCCCGAGGATCCGCGCGCCCCGTCAGAGGTAAGTCGATTCCCATGAAACGCACCGGCCGCACCCTGGTTCTGGGCTGCCTGTTGCTCCTTCAGCCGCTGCTGGCGCATGCACAAGCAGGCGGCAACTCGTTGTTAATCCCAGCGATGGGTCGTTGCACCCTCAATACCCAGCCAGACAGCCAGGCCGAAGCCTTGAGCGCGTGCCAGAAACAGGCCGACGGCGGGGATGCGCAGGCGCAATACGAGTTGGGCGAGTACTTCCACGACAGTAAAAACCCGGCCCGCGACCTCAACAAGGCGTTGAGCTACTTCGAGAAAGCCTCGTTGCAAGGTCACGCCCAGGCGCAATTCGAGCTGGGCAACATGTTCTTCAAAGGCGAAGGCGTGCCGGCCAATAACGTGCAGGCGTACATCGTGCTGAAAATGGCCGCGGTCAACGGCGCCGAAGACGCGCTGGACACGGCCGACGAAGTCGCCGAGCACATGCAGCGCGATGAACTGGAAGTCGCCACCCAGGTGTTGGGCCAGATTTTCCGCAATTACCTGCAGGAATTGCAGAGTGCCGATGGGCGCTCGCCGTTTTCACCCCTGCCCTGAGTCTTTGGTGCTTTTTAGGGCCTATTCGCGAGCAAGCCCGCTCCCACATTTGACTGCATTCCAAAGCTGGAACTCATCACGTGTGGGAGCGGGCTTGCTCGCGAATAGGGTCGACGCGGTCTAAAGCCCTACTTCTCCGGCATCGGCATCGGAAACGGCATGACATTGCTGGTGCCCCGCGCCTCGCTGATCTTCGGCGTACCCAGGCGCTCGACCT
The DNA here is from genome assembly GCF_054668895.1 of Pseudomonas sp. H3_E07. Classification (NCBI taxonomy): domain Bacteria; kingdom Pseudomonadati; phylum Pseudomonadota; class Gammaproteobacteria; order Pseudomonadales; family Pseudomonadaceae; genus Pseudomonas; species Pseudomonas sp. H3_E07. The sequence continues at coordinate 3,529,007 of NZ_CP162795.1, read as the reverse complement.
CATCGATGCGCACGATCGAATGCATCGGCACAAAACTGCGCACCACGCCTTCAAATTGAGCCTTGAGCTTCTCTTCGCCCGGATCGACGACCAACTGGGTGCGCTCGCCAAAGACGAACTCTTCCACTTCCAGGAAGCCCCACAGATCACTTTGATAGATCTGCTTGGCGTACATTTCGAACACCTGGCCCTGGTTGAGGAAAATCACCTTATAGATTGGAGCTTCACGTTTGGTCATGGTGGGCGAACAACACATCGGGGATATAAAAGAGGGCGCGAACTATAGCATGGCACCCGATGCACAACGCTAGGAACCAATGGGCATGCCCCCTATAATGCGCGGTTCTTTACCACCAGTTGACGATTCCCATGGCCAAGAAGCTTTATATCGAAACCCACGGTTGCCAGATGAACGAGTACGACAGCTCGCGCATGGTCGATCTGCTGGGCGAACACCAGGCCCTGGAAGTCACCGCCCGCGCCGAAGATGCCGACGTGATCCTGCTCAATACCTGCTCGATCCGCGAGCGGGCCCAGGACCGTGTTTACTCGCAGCTGGGCCGCTGGCGTGAATTGAAACTCGCCAACCCGGACATGGTGATCGCCGTCGGCGGTTGCGTGGCCAGCCAGGAAGGCGCGGCGATCCGCGACCGCGCGCCCTATGTCGATGTGGTCTTCGGCCCGCAGACCCTGCACCGCCTGCCGGAAATGATCGACGCCGCACGCTTCACCAAGCTGCCGCAGGTCGACGTGTCATTCCCTGAAATCGAAAAATTCGACCACTTGCCCGAGCCGCGCATCGATGGGCCAAGCGCCTACGTATCGGTCATGGAAGGTTGCAGCAAGTACTGCACCTTCTGTGTGGTGCCCTACACCCGTGGCGAAGAAGTCAGTCGGCCATTTGACGACGTGCTGTCGGAAATCATCCACCTGGCCGAAAACGGCGTGCGTGAAGTGACCTTGCTGGGCCAGAACGTCAATGGCTACCGCGGTTTGACCCACGACGGTCGCCTGGCCGACCTGGCGGAATTGATCCGCGTGGTCGCCGCCGTGGACGGTATCGAACGCATCCGCTACACCACCTCGCACCCGCTGGAGTTCTCCGACAGCCTGATCCAGGCCCACGCCGAAGTGCCGGAACTGGTCAAGCACCTGCATCTGCCGGTGCAATCGGGCTCGGACCGCATCCTCTCGGCCATGAAGCGCAACCACACGGCCCTGGAATACAAATCCAAACTGCGCAAACTGCGCGCGGCGGTGCCGGGTATCTGCATCAGCTCGGACTTCATCGTCGGTTTCCCTGGCGAAACCGAGAAAGACTTCCAGCAGACCATGAAGCTGATCGAAGACGTCGGTTTCGACTTTTCCTACTCGTTTGTGTACAGCCAGCGCCCGGGCACCCCGGCGGCGGACCTGCTGGACGAAACCCCGGAGGCGTTGAAAAAGGAGCGGTTGAACGCACTGCAACATCGCCTCAACCAACAGGGTTTCGAAATTAGCCGACAAATGGTCGGCTCGACCCAGCGCATCCTGGTCACCGATTACTCGAAGAAAGACCCGGGTGAGTTGCAGGGGCGCACCGAGAACAACCGCATCGTCAACTTCCGCTGCGACAACCCGACCCTGATCGGCCAATTTGCCGATGTGCACATCGATGCAGCGCAGCCACACTCGTTGCGCGGCTCGCTGATCAACTGATCTCGCGGACCGGATGAAGATCAAAATGTGGGAGCTGGCTTGCCTGCGATAGCGATGTATCAGTGCCCTATGTGCCAACTGACCCACCGCTATCGCAGGCAAGCCAGCTCCCACAGGAGTTCTTCATGGTTATCGAGAGTGGGGCCAGGCTATTTAAGTGCTTTCGCACACCGGCGCCTGGCGTTATTCTCTCTTTCACCTCAACAGCCAAAGGGCGGCTAAAAGCGACCTTGAACGCACCCATAGCAGAACCCCATCGTTTTATCCTCGAGCCATTTGAGGCTCGCCGTTTCGCCAATCTGTGCGGACAGTTCGACGAGCACCTGCGCCTGATCGAACAACGCCTGAGCATCGAGATCCGCAACCGCGGCAATCAGTTCGAGCTCATTGGTGAACCCCAACACACCACGTCTGCAGAAAACCTGCTGCGCCGTCTCTACCGCGAAACCAAGGGCAGTGAGCTGTCGCCGGAAACGGTGCACCTGTACCTGCAGGAATCGGCGGTTGAAGACCTGGCCAACAACCCTGTGGCCGAAGCCAGCGTGGCCCTGCGTACCAAAAAAGGCATGATTCGCCCCCGCGGCTTGAATCAGCAGAAGTACGTCAAGGAAATCCTCGGCAACGACATCAATTTCGGCATCGGCCCTGCCGGTACCGGCAAGACCTACCTGGCCGTGGCCTGCGCGGTCGACGCGTTGGAGCGTGAGCAAGTGCGCCGCATCCTGCTGGTGCGCCCAGCGGTCGAGGCCGGCGAAAAGCTCGGTTTCCTGCCCGGTGACCTGGCCCAGAAGATCGACCCGTACCTGCGCCCGCTCTATGACGCGCTGTACGAGATGCTCGGCTTCGAATACGTGGCCAAGCTGATCGAACGCCAGGTGATCGAGATCGCCCCGCTGGCCTACATGCGCGGTCGTACCTTGAACAACAGTTTCATCATCCTCGATGAAAGCCAGAACACCACTGTCGAGCAAATGAAGATGTTCCTCACCCGGATCGGCTTCGGCTCCACTGCGGTGATCACCGGCGACATCACCCAGGTCGACCTGCCCAAGGGCACCAAGTCGGGCCTGGGCCAGGTGATCGAGGTGCTCAAGGACGTGCCGGGCATCAGCTTCACGCACTTCATGCCCAAGGATGTGGTGCGCCACCCGCTGGTGCAGCGCATTGTCGAGGCCTACGAGCGCTTCGAACACCGCGACGATGGTTTGTCCAAGGATGTTCGCCGCGATGCTTGAGCTTGACCTGCAGCTGGCCACCGACGCGCCCGCCCCCAGCGAAGCACAGTTCCGCCAATGGTGCGCCCTGGCCCTGCGCCAGCGCACCGCCGACTCGGAACTGACCATTCGCCTGGTGGACGAGCCCGAGGGCCGCGAACTGAATCACACCTGGCGCCAGAAGGATTACGCGACCAACGTGCTGTCCTTCCCCGCCGACGTGCCGGATGAACTGCTGGATATCCCGTTGCTGGGCGATCTGGTCATCTGTGTCGCCGTGGTGGAGCGCGAGGCAAAAGAACAAGGCAAGGAACTAGAAGCCCATTGGGCCCATCTAGTCATCCACGGCTGCTTGCATCTCTTGGGTTACGACCATATAGACGATGACGAAGCCGAGGAAATGGAAACACTGGAACAAACGTTGCTTGCAGAATTGGGTCATCCGGACCCGTATGCCGACGACGAAGTTTAAAAACACTCAACTGTAACAATAAAGGATTCAGAGTAATCGCTATGAGCGAAGACCGATCGAGCAACGGGCAGAAGTCATGGCTGGGTAAACTGACCCAGGCTTTTGCCCACGAGCCGAAAAACCGCCAGGAGCTGCTTGAGCTGCTGCGCGAGGCCCATCAGAACAAGTTGCTGGACAGCGAAGCGCTGGCCATCGTCGAAGGCGCCATCCAGGTGGCTGACCTGCAAGTACGCGACATCATGGTCCCGCGCTCGCAGATGATCAGCATCAAGGCGACCCAGACCCCTCGGGAATTCCTCCCGGCCGTGATCGACTCGGCGCACTCGCGCTACCCGGTGATCGGTGAAAGCCATGACGACGTCATGGGCGTCCTGTTGGCCAAGGACCTGCTGCCGCTGATCCTCAAGGAGAACGGCGACAGCTTCAACATCAAGGACCTGCTGCGTCCGGCCACCTTCGTGCCCGAATCCAAGCGCCTGAATGTGTTGCTGCGCGAATTCCGCGCCAACCACAATCACATGGCAATCGTGATCGACGAATACGGCGGCGTAGCCGGCCTGGTGACGATTGAAGACGTGCTGGAACAGATCGTCGGCGACATCGAGGACGAGCACGACGTTGAAGAAGACAGCTACATCAAGCCACTGCCCAGCGGTGACTTCCTGATCAAGGCGCTGACGCCGATCGAGAACTTCAATGAGTTCTTCGACAGCGAATTCTCCGATGACGAGTTCGATACCGTCGGCGGGTTGGTGATGAGTGCGTTCGGGCATCTGCCCAAGCGTAACGAAACCACCGAGATCGGCGCGTATCGCTTCCGCATCCTGAATGCCGATAGTCGTCGAATCCACTTGATCCGCCTGACCCCTATTGCCCGCTAAGGAATGACATGCAGCGCCTAACCCGCCCCGGCTGGCCCGGTAATCTGCTGGCCGTGGTGGCCGGTGCCATCACCACCCTGGCGTTGGCGCCGTTCGACGTGTGGCCATTTGCGCTGCTGGCGGTCGGACTGTTCTATATCGGGCTGCGGGACCTGAGCCCGCGCCAGGCCCTGGGCCGTGGCTGGTGCTTCGGTTTCGGCTTGTTCGGCGCCGGCACCAGCTGGATCTACTACAGCATCCACCACTTCGGCGGCGCTTCGGTGCTGCTGGCGGGTTTCTTGATGCTGCTGTTTACCGCCGCCATCGCCTGGTTCTTCGCGCTGCCCGCGTGGTTGTGGGCGCGCTGGTTGCGTCGTAACGAGGCCCCATTGGCGGATGCATTGACGTTTGCTGCGTTGTGGGTGGGCCAGGAAGCGTTTCGCGGCTGGTTCCTGACGGGGTTTCCGTGGCTGTACTCCGGCTACAGCCAGCTTGACGGCCCGCTGACGGGTTTGGCGCCCGTGGGCGGTATGTGGCTGATTTCCTTTGCCCTGGCACTCACGGCGGCGCTGCTGTGCAACTTGCCGCGCCTGCTGGCTGGCAAGCGCAACGCATTCATTGGTGCAGGCCTTGTATTACTGGTCGCACCCTGGGCGATCGGCCTGGCGCTCAAGCATCACGCCTGGACCAGCCCGTCTGGCGCGCCGCTGAGCGTGGCCGCCATCCAGGGCAACGTCGAACAAAGCATGAAGTGGGACCCGGAGCAGCTCAACGCACAGCTCGCGCTGTACCGCGACATGAGCTTCACCTCCAAGCCCGTCGACCTGCTGGTGTGGCCGGAAACCGCCGTGCCGGTGCTCAAGGAGTCTGTCGAAGGCTACCTGGGCATGATGGGCAAGTTCGCTGCCGACCGGCACACCGCGCTGATCACCGGCGTACCGATCCGCCAGGAAGTGCATCACCAGAAGCGCTACTTCAACGGTATCACCGTGGTTGGCGAAGGTGACGGCACCTACCTCAAACAGAAGCTGGTGCCGTTTGGCGAGTACGTGCCGCTGCAGGACATGCTGCGCGGCCTGATTGCCTTCTTCGATTTGCCAATGTCCGACTTCGCTCGCGGCCCGTCAGACCAGGCAATGCTGCAGGCCAAGGGCTATCAGATTGCGCCGTTCATTTGCTACGAAGTGGTGTACCCGGAATTCGCTGCCGGCCTGTCGGCCCAGAGTGATCTGCTGCTCACCATCAGCAACGACACGTGGTTCGGCCGCTCCATCGGTCCGTTGCAGCACCTGCAAATGGCGCAGATGCGTGCGCTCGAAGCCGGTCGCTGGATGATCCGCGCCACCAACAATGGCGTGACCGGCCTGATCAACCCGTTCGGTCAGATCACCGCGCAGATCCCGCAATTCGAACGCGGCATCCTCTACGGTGAAGTCGTGCCGATGCACAACCTTACGCCGTACCTGCAATGGCGCTCATGGCCGTTGATCATTGTGTGCCTGGGGCTGTTTGGCTGGGCGCTGCTGGCCGGTCGCATGGCCAAAACCGTCTGACAGACAAACGCAGACACCCAATGTGGGAGCGGGCTTGCTCGCGAATGCGGTGGATCAGTCAATACATTTGGTGACTGACACACCGCATTCGCGAGCAAGCCCGCTCCCACATTTTGATTTGCGGTGTTATTGGTAGAACACCCGATACCCCACCTGCCCCACCGCTTCATTGATCAACTGCCCGCTCTGCCACACCGACTTGAACTCCGGCATCCAACCACCCAGCGGCCGGGCGTTGTCCACGCCCAGGAAACCCACGGGCGCCGGGACCACGGTGAAACCGGCCTTTTCAAAGCTCCAGACCGAACGCGACATGTGCCAGGCCTGGGTCACCACCACCACGCGCTTGATACCTTCCGGCAATAGAATCTCGGCACTCATCTGCGCATTTTCCCAGGTCGTACGGCTGCGCTCTTCCTTCCAGCGTACGGTTACACCGAAATCATCCTGCATCGACACGGCCATCAACTCCGCCTCGCTGGGCGGTGTGCCGTAATGCAGGCCACCGGAGGTCAGCACCGGCAAACCGGAAGCCTCGGCCAAGCGTGCGGCGTAGCGCTGGCGCCCCAGGCCGATACCGGTGGGCTGGTCGGTGCCCCAGGCCGGGTCACCGCGTTCACGCCCCGAACCCAACACCACAATGGCGTCGGCGCGCTGGGCCAGGGTGCTCCAGTCCTCACGGGCCAACGGTGGCTCGCTTTCCAGGGCCCGGGCACCCCACTCCACCATCACCGGCAAGCTGATCAGCCACAGGCCACCCAGCCCCAGGGCGAAGCAGCACGCCGCCAAGCGCGGACGGCTGCGACGAAACCACCAGGCAAGGGCCAGCAACAGCAAAAGAATGCCGGGCGGCAGGAGCAGTTGTTTGATGAAGTAACGAATAGGCATCGGGCATCTCCATAGATGCCCGAAGCCTAAGGTGTAACGGGGTTTAGCGACAATCTTTACGGTGACATAGAGCGATGATGCAGTTCAGGGGGAGTGAACTACTTGTGGCGGGCGGACCGGAGTTTTTCCGCGCCACGACCGGCCGACAAGTCCTTGAGCCACACCACCTTGGCTGAATGCGTAGGCTCCTTGATTGGCGGGGTTGCCACCCAAGGAGGCGCACTGCGCCCATTGCGGTCCAGATAAGCATTGATCAGTTCCAGCTCCGCGCGGCTAAGCCCACGCAGTTCCAACTCAACAGGCCGTTCATCACGCAATCGGCCCGCTGTCCTCGCTGCATCCAATGCACGACCCAATCGGTCGATCAGTCCTTCGTAGATATCCGGTGTCGTTACGATTCGCTGCGATTCAACCATCCCCTCACCTCATTGAAGATATGACTCATTCCCCAATAAACAGCGTAGCCCCCATGGCTGCACCTGCCTGGCGCCGCGACAGACGGCCCTGCCTGCGCAATCAGGGTTTCCCTCGATAGAGTGGGGTCATGTATGCTACGGCGCTTCCTGTAACTCCACTTCCCGCAGGGTTTGGGCACGGACGCGCCGCTTTTTGGTGTCGATCAACCTGAATGTTGCACCGAAGAGGATTAGGCCACCCCTATTCAGTTCAAAAGTAGCCATGCACGAACAATATCAGCCCCGTGAAATAGAAAATGCCGCCCAAACCTTCTGGGACGAGCAAAAGTCCTTTGAAGTCAGTGAACAGCCAGGCAAGGAGACTTACTACTGCCTATCGATGTTCCCTTACCCCAGCGGCAAGCTACACATGGGGCACGTGCGTAACTACACCATCGGCGACGTGATTTCCCGTTACCAGCGCATGCAAGGCAAGAACGTCCTGCAACCCATGGGTTGGGACGCCTTCGGCATGCCGGCGGAAAACGCCGCGATGAAAAACAACGTGGCGCCCGCCAAGTGGACCTACGAAAACATCGCCTACATGAAAACCCAGCTGCGCAGCCTGGGCCTGGCGGTGGATTGGTCCCGCGAGGTGACCACCTGCAAGCCGGATTACTACCGCTGGGAACAATGGCTGTTCACTCGCCTGTTCGAAAAAGGCGTGATCTACAAAAAAAGCGGCACCGTGAACTGGGACCCGATCGACCAGACCGTCCTGGCCAACGAACAGGTGATCGACGGTCGCGGCTGGCGCTCCGGCGCGCTGATCGAAAAGCGCGAAATCCCGATGTACTACTTCAAGATCACCGCCTATGCGGATGAACTCTTGTCGAGCCTCGACGACCTGCCGGGCTGGCCTGAACAGGTCAAGACCATGCAGCGCAACTGGATCGGCAAGTCGAAAGGCATGGAAGTGCAGTTCCCGTACAACGTCGACTCGATCGGCGAAGCGGGCGCACTCAAAGTCTTCACCACCCGTCCGGATACCCTGATGGGCGCGACTTACGTCGCCGTGGCCGCCGAACACCCGCTGGCCACCCAGGCCGCACAGAACAACCCTGAGCTGCAGGCGTTCATCGCCGAATGCAAAGGTGGCAGTGTGGCCGAAGCCGACGTTGCCACCCAGGAGAAAAAAGGCCTGCCCACCGGTCTGTTCGTCGAGCACCCACTGACGGGCGAGAAGCTGCCGGTCTGGGTCGCCAACTACGTGCTGATGCACTACGGCGATGGCGCAGTAATGGCTGTGCCGGCTCACGACGAGCGCGATTTCGAATTCGCCACCAAATACAACCTGCCGATCAAATCCGTGGTGCGCACCAGCTCGGGCGATACCAACCCGGCCCCGTGGCAAGACGCCTACGGCGAGCACGGTGAACTGATCAATTCCGGCGAGTTCGACGGCCTGGACTTCCAAGGCGCTTTCGATGCAATCGAAGTTGCACTGATCAAGAAAAACCTCGGTGCCTCGCGCACCCAGTTCCGTCTGCGTGACTGGGGCATCAGCCGCCAGCGCTACTGGGGCTGCCCGATCCCGATCATTCACTGCGAAAGCTGTGGCGACGTGCCAGTACCGGAAGACCAACTGCCGGTTGTCCTGCCGGAAGATGTGGTACCGGATGGCGCCGGTTCGCCATTGGCGCGCATGCCCGAGTTCTACGAATGCAGCTGCCCGAAATGCGGCCAGCCTGCCAAGCGTGAAACCGACACCATGGACACCTTCGTCGAGTCCTCGTGGTACTACGCCCGTTACGCCTCGCCGCACTACGAGGGTGGCCTGGTGGAAAAATCCGCGGCCGATCACTGGCTGCCGGTTGACCAGTACATCGGCGGTATCGAACACGCCATCCTTCACCTGCTGTATGCGCGCTTCTTCCACAAGCTGATGCGCGATGAAGGCCTGGTGAGCTCCGATGAGCCGTTCAAGAACCTGCTGACCCAGGGCATGGTGGTCGCCGAGACTTACTATCGCCGAGAAGCCAATGGCGCCTATACCTGGTTCAACCCGGCCGACGTTGAGCTTGAGCGCGACAGCAAAGCCAAGGTCATCAGCGCCAAGCTGATCGCCGATGGCCTGCCGGTGGAAATCGGCGGCACCGAGAAGATGGCCAAGTCAAAGAACAACGGCGTTGACCCACAGTCGATGATCGATCAGTTCGGCGCCGACACCTGCCGCCTGTTCATGATGTTCGCCTCGCCGCCCGACATGAGCGCCGAATGGTCCGACTCCGGCGTCGAAGGTTCGCACCGCTTCCTCAAGCGCGTCTGGCGCCTGGCGCACGCCCACATCAGCCAGGGCCTGCCGGGCAAACTGGACGTGAACGCCTTGAGCGACGAGCAGAAACTGATTCGCCGCAGCACCCACCTGGCCATCAAGCAAGCCAGCCAGGACGTGGGCCAGAACCACAAGTTCAACACCGCCATCGCCCAGGTGATGACACTGATGAACGTGCTGGAAAAAGCACCACAAGCGACCGAACAGGATCGTGCACTGGTACAGGAAGGCCTGGAAACGGTCACCCTGCTGCTGGCACCGATCACGCCGCACATCAGCCACGACCTGTGGAACCGCCTGGGCCACAGCGAAGCCGTCATCGATGCACGCTGGCCGGTGCAGGATGACAGCGCCCTGGTACAGGACACGCTGCAACTGGTGATCCAGGTCAACGGCAAACTGCGTGGCCAGATCGACATGCCGGCTACCGCCAGCCGCGAAGACGTTGAAGCGGCTGCCCGCGTCAACGAAAACGTGCTGCGCTTTACCGAAGGCCTGACGATCCGCAAAGTGATCGTGGTGCCTGGCAAACTGGTCAATATCGTCGCTAGCTAATCGGATCGGGCGCAGGGCTTGAGCCCTGCGTCGAACAAAGCCTTCAGGGCCTCGATAAGGCCCACATGGTTTCAAGGGGAGCAACAAAATGATCAAACGCAATTTGCTGGTAATGGGCCTTGCCGTGCTGCTGAGCGCTTGCGGCTTCCAGCTGCGCGGCACCGGCACCAACGACCTGGCGATCAAGGAACTGGACGTCAGCGCCCGCAATGCCTACGGCGACACCGTGATTCAGTTGCGCCAGGTTCTAGAAAACAGCGGCGTGCACGTTTACACCGGCGCGACCTACAAGCTGTTCCTGGCTGATGAGAGAGAAACCCAGCGCAACCTGAGCTACGCCAGCGCCGGCCGTGCGTCGGACATCGAGTTGAGCACCGAACTGAGCTTCCAAATCCAGGGCCGCGACCATCTGCCATTGATGGGTGACAAGATCCAGGTCCAGAAGGTCGTGAGCCACGATGGCAACAACCTGGTGGGCTCGGACTCGGAAATCGTCCAAGTGCGCAAGGAAATGCGTCGTGAGCTGGTCCAGCGCATGATCCTGCGTCTGCAACTGCTGACGCCAGTGCAATTGGAAGCCCTGCAGCAGGCCGCTGACAACAAGGCCAAAGCCGACGCTGACGCGCTGAAAGCCGCCAAAGAGTACGAAGACAACACGCCGAAACAATCGCCTGTTGAAGTACCTGTCGAGTAAGCCGGACGGGGCGCCCCAAACGCCCCGTTCGCCCTGCCTATGAAACTCGCTTCCGCCCAACTCGCCAAACACCTGCAAGGTGGCCTTGCGCCTGTCTATATCGTCAGCGGCGATGACCCGCTGCTGTGCCAGGAAGCCGCCGACGCCATCCGCACCGCGGCACGCCAGCAAGGCTTCGACGAACGCCAGGTCTTCAGCGCCGACGCCAGTTTCGACTGGGGCACGCTGCTGCAAGCTGGCGCAAGCATGTCGCTGTTTGCCGAAAAACGCCTGCTGGAACTGCGCCTGCCTTCGGGCAAGCCTGGCGACAAAGGCGCTGCCGCCTTGATGGAATACTGCTCACGCCCGGCCGAAGACACGGTGCTGCTGATTAGCCTGCCCAAGCTCGACGGCAGTGCGCAGAAAACCAAATGGGGCAAGGCCTTGGTGGAAGGGGCCCACACCCAGTTCATCCAGATCTGGCCAGTGGACAGCAACCAGCTACCGCAGTGGATTCGCCAGCGCCTGTCCCAATCGGGGCTGTCGGCGACCCAGGATGCGGTGGAGCTGATCGCCGCCCGGGTCGAAGGCAACTTGCTTGCCGCCGCCCAGGAGATCGAAAAGCTCAAGCTGATGGCCGAAGACGGGCAGATTACCGTCGAGACCGTCCAGGGCGCCGTGGCGGATAGCGCACGCTTTGATGTGTTCGGACTGGTGGACGCGATCCTTAATGGCGAACCCGCCCACGCCCTGCGCATGCTCGAAGGCCTGCGTGGCGAAGGGGTGGAACCACCGGTGATTCTCTGGGCCCTGGCCCGTGAACTGCGCGTACTGGCCAATATTGCCCTGCAATACAGCCAGGGCACGCCGCTGGACAAGGCCTTCAGCCAAGCCCGGCCGCCGGTATGGGACAAGCGCAAACCGCTGATGAGCAAAGCGCTGCAGCGGCACTCGGCGCAACGCTGGGCGCAACTCTTGCTGGAAGCGCAGCGCATCGACGCACAGATCAAGGGCCAGGCGGCCGGTTCGCCATGGATGAGCCTGAGCCGTTTGTCGCTGTTGATGGCCGGCCAGCGCCTGACCCTCCCCGCCGAATAACACCCTCTTGAAACACCACGTTCCCCTCTGGGAGCCGAGCTTGCCCGCGATGCAGGCACCTCGGTTTTTCAGAGGCATCGAGCTGATGCTATCGCAGGCAAGCCACCTCCCACATTCACCGCGCTTACTTCAGCTTACGAAAACACCTACACATCGCCGGGCTTTACAGCGGCCCGACTTCGGCAGATGATTTGCACCGCTCCATCCCACCTGACGAGAGTACCGACCATGAGCAAAAAGCCATCCAAGCATGGCCCCAACAAGGCCAAATCCATCATCGCCCAGCCACTGTTCCGCAGCCGTCAGGAACGCGCCGGCAAGGGCAAAGGCAGCTACCGCCGCGAAGCCTTCCAGTCTAATAGCTGGGAGGCTTCTTACTTTCTGGCTGCCTGAAGGCAAGCGCCCCTCTGACATGATAAGGTCTGCACCTGATTTGTAATCCCTGGACCTGTGCATGCCCTCTAGTCTTTCCCATCGTTGGCACCTTCGCCAATTGATCGCTGCCTCCAGCCTCATTCTGCTCGTCGCCTGCGCGGAAAAACCGACCGCCGCCGACGCTCAACCCCTGCCCAAACTCCAGACCGCCCCCGTGGTAGCGCCCGCTGTCGTGGCCCCGCTGGCCGTGGACAATCTGGACATCCAACCGACCCAGACCTTCGCCGAATGGCAGGCGGGCTTTCGTGTGCAAGCCCTGCAGGCCGGCATCACCGCTGCCGTGTTCGACAACGCCTTCGCCAATGTCACCCCGGACATGGCGGTGATCCGGGCCGATCGCAGCCAGCCTGAATTTTCCCGCCCGGTGTGGGAGTACCTCGATGGCGCCCTCTCGCCACTGCGCGTACGTAACGGCCAGTCGCTGTTGATCAAGTACGCCGACATCCTGCAAAGCATCGAACAACGCTATGGCGTCGACCGCCAGGCATTGGTGTCGGTATGGGGGATGGAGAGCAACTTCGGCCAGTTCCAGGGCAATAACTCAGTGATCCGCTCACTCGCGACCCTGGCCTATGAAGGCCGTCGCCCAGCATTCGCCCAGGCGCAATTGCTGGCCGCGTTGCAGATCATCCAGCATGGCGATATCCAGGCCGACCAGATGAAAGGCTCCTGGGCCGGCGCCATGGGCCAGACCCAATTCATCCCGACCACCTACAACACCCACGCCGTGGACTTCGATGGCGACGGTCGCCGCGATATCTGGAACAGCCCGGCCGACGCCCTCGCCTCCACCGCACACTACCTGCAAAGCTCCGGCTGGCAGAAGGGCCAGCCGTGGGGCTTCGAGGTGAAACAACTGCCGGCGAATTTCGATTACGCGCTGGCCGATGGCGGCATCCGCAAGACAGTTGCTGAATGGCTGAAACTGGGCATCCAACTGCCGCCGGGCGCAACCCTGCCGCCGAACGTTGACCAACTGTCCGCTGCCTTGCTATTGCCGGCCGGTTACCGTGGTCCGGCCTTCCTGGTGCTGGATAACTTCCGTGCAATCCTCAAGTACAACAACTCGTCGTCCTACGCATTGGCGGTTGGCCTGCTGTCGGAACGCTTCGCGGGCGGTGGCGTGATTCGTGGCGATTGGCCGAAGGATGAGCTGCCATTGAGCCGCTCGCAGCGTATCGACCTGCAGACGGCCTTGAGTGCCAATGGCTATGACGCGGGCAACCCGGACGGCATTATCGGCGCCAATACGCGCAAGGCGATCCGTGCAGCGCAGCAAGCGCTGGGCTGGCCGGCGGATGGCTATCCGACGGTGAAGCTGCTGGAATCGTTGCAGAACCGCTAGATCGGCTTATGGCTGCCACCGCTTTCGCGAGCAAGCCCGCTCCCACATTTGACCGAGTTCCAACTTTGGAATGCTGACAAATGTGGGAGCGGGCTTGCTCGCGAAGGCGGTTTGTTAGGCGACAACAAGCTCAGGCCTTGAACACCACATCCTGCTCCAACACCACCCTCTTCTCCCCCGCATCCAGCCTGACCAACGCGCCCATCGGCAGCGTCAGATTCGGATCACAATGCCCGCTGCGCCAGCCTGACAGCACCGGAATGCGCAAGGGTTCGAAGGTCTGCTTGAGTAGGCGCTCCAGCGCGGCACCGTCCACCCCCGCCACATCCCCGACCAGCACACCGGCAACCTGCGCCAGCTTGCCCGCCAAACGCAGGTGCGTCAGCAGGCGGTCAATGCGGTAGATCGGCTCGTTGACGTCCTCGATCAGCAGGATGATGCCTTCTGCGTCGATCTCGAAGGGCGTGCCCATGACCGCCGCGATCATCGACAGGTTGCCACCCAGCAAGCGCCCACAGGCAATGCCAGGTTCGAGGGTGGTCAGCGGGTAAGCTGCCGGGTGCGCCAGCACGCTGCCAGCGCCCAATTGGCCGCGCAGCATGCTGAACAATGAAGACTCGGTAGGTTGCTGCTTGTCACCCAACAGGTCGGCGTTGAGCATCGGCCCGTGGAAGGTCACAAAACCGGCGTAGCGGCTGATTGCCAGGTGCAGAGCGGTTATATCGCTGTAGCCTACGAATGGCTTGGGGTTGGCGCGCAACAGGTCGAAGTCCAGGCTGTCGAGCAAGCGTGGCGTGCCGTAACCGCCACGCAGGCAGAAGATGGCGTCGATATCGGGGTTGGCGAAGGCGTTGTGAAGGTCGTTGAGGCGGGTTTTATCGCTGCCGGCGAGGTAGCCATCGCGTTCATAGACGCCGGGGAAGATCCGCAGGTCGTAGCCGCGAGTACGCATCCATTGGCCGGCTTTTTCGACGTCCAGGGTGGCGGGGCCGGCGGGGGCGATCAGGGCGATGGTGCCTTCGCTACGAAGGGCAGGAACGGCGGCGGTCATACACAACTCTCCCTAACTAACGCGGAGCGAAATGTGGGAGGGGGCTTGCCCCCGATAGCGGTGGATCAGCCAGCACATGTAGCGACTGACATACCGCAATCGGGGGCAAGCCCCCTCCCACACAAGCCCCCTCCCACACTGGGCCTGAACCCCGATCAGGAAACCAGGCTAGCCTTGACCAGCTTGGCCTGTTCATCAGCGTGATACGAGGAACGTACCAACGGCCCCGACGCCACGTTCTTGAAGCCCATCTTGTAACCTTCCTCGGCGAACCAGGCGAAGGTGTCCGGGTGCACGAAACGCTGCACCGGCAAGTGGCTGCGGGACGGTTGCAGGTACTGGCCCAGGGTCAGCATGTCGATGTCGTGTTCGCGCATGCGCTTCATGACTTCGATGACTTCTTCGTCGGTCTCGCCCAGGCCCAGCATCAGGCCGGATTTGGTTGGGATGTGCGGCATCATCTGCTTGAATTTCTGCAGCAGGGTCAGCGACCACTGGTAGTCCGACCCCGGACGCGCCGCCTTGTAAAGGCGTGGCACGGTTTCCAGGTTGTGGTTGAACACATCCGGTGGCTCGGCGGCGGTGATTTCCAACGCTACCTCCATGCGACCACGGTAGTCCGGCACCAGGGTTTCGAGCATCACGTTCGGCGACAGCTTGCGAATCTCGCGGATGCAGTCGGCAAAGTGCTGGGCACCGCCGTCACGCAGGTCGTCGCGGTCAACCGAGGTGATTACCACGTACTTGAGTTTCAGGTCGGCGATGGCGATGGCCAGGCTTTCCGGCTCGTTGACGTCCAATGGCTTCGGACGGCCGTGGCCCACGTCGCAGAACGGGCAACGACGGGTGCAGATGTCACCCATGATCATGAAGGTGGCGGTGCCGCCGGAGAAGCACTCGCCCAGGTTCGGGCAGGACGCTTCTTCGCACACGCTGTGCAGCTTGTGTTTGCGCAGCAAGGCCTTGATACGGTCGACTTCCGGCGAAACCGGGATGCGCACGCGGATCCAGTCAGGCTTCTTCGGCAGTTCGGTGGTCGGAATGATCTTCACCGGGATGCGTGCAACCTTCTCGGCGCCGCGCAGCTTGACGCCGGCTTCCACCTTGGCACGCGGGGCCGGGGCCGGACGTTCGGTAACGTCCACCGTCGGGATCATGGTTTGCACTGCATCAGTAGTCATAATCAGTCGATTCCGCCCGTAAGGGTCGTCTGCTCAGCATAGTCGAGGTGTTTGACGAGCTGCGCACGCAGCCGGGCACTTACCTCGGCAAATTTAATCGGTGTGGCATGGTCGCTCAGTTGCGTCATCGCCAACCCGGCATAGCCACACGGGTTGATGCGCCGGAACGGTGCCAGGTCCATGTCCACATTCAGGGCCAGGCCATGAAAGGAACAACCGTGGCGAATGCGTAAACCGAGGGAGGCGATTTTCGCGCCGTCCACGTACACACCGGGTGCATCGGGCTTGGCCGCGGCGCTCACGCCGTAACTGGCCAACAGCTCGATCAGGCAAGCCTCCATGCGGCTTACCAAGTCACGTACGCCGAACCCAAGCTTGCGAACGTCCAGCAGCAGATACGCCACCAGTTGACCCGGACCATGGTAAGTCACTTGACCCCCTCGGTCGACCTGCACCACCGGAATATCACCCGGCAGCAACAGATGCTCGGCCTTGCCGGCCTGCCCCTGGGTGAAGACCGGCGGGTGTTCCACCAACCAGATTTCATCGGGTGCCGACGTGCCGCGCTCGTTGGTGAACCGCTGCATGGCGTGCCAGACGGGCTCGTAGTCCATCCGGCCGAGCTCGCGAAAGCCCAGGACGTGAGACATCACAACACCATGTGCACGAAGCCCGTGGCCCGCAGTTCGCTGTTGATGTTGTAGAGCTGGTCTTGATCGATCGCAACGATGTGCAACTGGATCGTGGTGTATTTGCCGGTTGAACTGGATCGTTCGTCCACGCGCTGATCGTTGATCGTTGCGTGTTTACGCACGATCTCAAGGATCAGGTCTTTACGGCCGACACCGGTATCGCTGATCACCTTGATGGGATAGTCCACCACCGGGAATTCGATCTTTGGCGCCTTTACTTCTTTATCGGTCATGGCGTAACGGCCTCGTAAGCGTAAGCCGTGGCGACGGGCAAAGCCCCGCGTCGGATCAACGCGGGGCTTTGCAGGTGCACACTATCAGTTGAACAAGCTGTAGAAGAATAGACGGATGCTATCCCAGACGCGGCGGAAGATACCACCTTCGTCGACGGCGTCCAGGGCGATCAGGTCGGCGCTGTGCACCACTTTGTCGTCCAGCTTGACTTCGACCTTGCCGATCACATCACCCTTGGCGATTGGGGCAACCAATTGCGGGTTCATGGTCATGCTGGCCGCAAGCTTTTTCAGCTGGCCTTTAGGCATGGTCAGGGTCAGGTCGTCGGCCAGGCCGGCTTTGACCTGGGAGGTCGCGCCTTTCCACACTGGCGCGGTCGCCAGCTCAGCACCCTTCTGGTAGAAAGTCTGGGTTTCGAAGAAACGGAAACCGTAGGTCAGCAGCTTTTGCGTCTCGGCCGCACGGGCCTGCTCGCTGTTGGTGCCGAAGACCACGGCGATCAAGCGTTGGCCGTCACGGACAGCAGACGACACCATGCAGTAGCCGGCTTCGTCGGTGTGGCCGGTTTTCAGGCCATCGACGGTCTTGTCGCGCCACAGCAACAGGTTGCGGTTAGGCTGCTTGATGTTGTTCCAGAAGAATTCCTTCTGGGAGTAGATCGCGTAGTGCACCGGGTCGACGCGGATGATCGCGCGCGCCAGGATCGCCATGTCGTGAGCCGACGAGTAGTGCTCTGGGTTCGGCAGGCCGGTCGGGTTCATGAAGTGGCTGTTGGTCATGCCCAGGTCGGCCACGGTTTTGTTCATCATGTCGGCGAACGCGTCTTCGCTGCCGGCGATGTGCTCGGCCAGGGCGACGCTGGCGTCGTTACCGGACTGGATGATGATGCCGTGCAGCAGGTCGCTCACGGTGACCTGCGAGCCGACCTTGATGAACATCCGCGAACCGCCGGTACGCCAGGCGTTTTCGCTGACGGTGACCGGGTCGTTCTCGCCGATCTGGCCGCGACGGATTTCCAGGGTCGCGATGTAGGCGGTCATCAGTTTGGTCAGGCTGGCCGGCGGCAGGCGCTGGTCACCGTTGCTCTCGACCAGCACGTTGCCACTGGCGGCATCCATGAGGACCCAGGACTTGGCGGCCAGTTGCGGGGAAGCCGGCACCATTTCAACGGCCCAGGCGGCCGGGGTGATGATCAGCGAAAGAAGCAGGCACGTGCGTTTGGCTAAGGTGGTGATGTTCATCCGTCTCTCGAAATTGCTTATGGAAACTTGCCCTCGCGGGCAAAACTTATTCAGACAGCCCGTTGCCAGACTGTCGCGTGTTCGGTTGCCCGCTCACCCCTTGCCCCTGGGTTTTTATTGTTCAACGAGCCAACAACCAGGGTTCGAGCCCGCGCACGAGCCTGAACCATCAATGCTTACTTATTCTGAAGTGACCACGCTGGGTTGCCCCAGGTTGGCCATGCGTACGCTGTTCTGTACGTGAGCGACTTCGCTCGGCGAGCCGATCGGGCCCATGCGTACACGGTGCAATGTCTGCTGGTTACGCACGATGGAGCTGATAAACACCGGCGCGTTGACCATACCACTGAGCTTGGACCTTAACAGTTCTGCCGCATCCGGGTTGGCGAAAGCACCCACCTGCAGGTATTGCCCGCCGGCCATGGATGCGCCAGGCGCCGCATGGGGCACGACCACCGTATCAGGCGCGTGCTGTGCCGGCGGCGGCGTCCACTGCTCGATCTTGCCCGTGGAGGCCGTCACTTGCGGCTGTTGGGTTTGCGGCTCGTTGAGCATCAACGGCGCCGGCTTGCCACGCTGGGCCCAGTACTGGGCCGGGTCAATGCCTTCGACCTTGACGCGCGCGGTGCCGGTTTCGGCGTAACCGAGTTTCTTCGCGGCGGCGTAGGACAAGTCGATGATGCGGTCCGAGTAGAACGGCCCACGGTCGTTGACCCGCAGGATCACCGTGCGGTTGTTGTCCAGGTTGGTCACCCGCACATAGCTGGGCAGCGGCAACGTCTTGTGGGCCGCGCTCATGCCATACAGGTCATACACTTCGCCGTTGGCGGTGTTCTGGCCGTGGAATTTGGTGCCATACCAGGACGCCGTGCCCGATTGCACGTAGGTCTTGGACTCCTGCAGCGGGAAGTAGCTCTTGCCCAGCACGGTATAGGGGTTGGCCTTGTACGGGCCAGTGTGCAGGGTTGGCGTGGCATCCGGGATCTTTGACACGTCGACGTCCCACCACGGCGCGCCGTCTTTGTGCGCGCGGTTGATGTCCAGGCCTGGCTGGGCACGGACGACTGCGCCGCCGGACTTCTGCGCCGGCGCGCGGCTGTTGGTGGTGGAGCAACTGACGACCAGCAGGGACAACGCGGCGAACGCCACCAGCTTGAGCGGTTGATAGAACGGCGATGCCCGCATTACTTGTTGCCCCGTGCTTGGACCAGCATGTCTGACAGCTGATGCACGGCCATGGCGTACATCACACTGCGGTTATAACGCGTGATTGCGTAGAAATTCTTCAGGCCCATCCAGTATTCCGGACCGTTTTCGCCTTCGAGGCGGAACGCGGTGACCGGCATATCATCAGGCAGCGCATTCTGACTCGACCAGCCCAGCGCCCGCAACTCCCCGACCGTCTTGGCGGGCTCGATGCCCTGGGTCAGGCCTTCATCGGCACGGTCCCCGGTGACGTCGGCGCGGATCACCACCGGCTCGCCAGCGACCCAGCCATGGCGCTTGAAGTAGCTGGCCACGCTGCCGATGGCGTCGTCGGGGTTGCTCCAGATATTGATATGCCCGTCGCCGTCAAAATCCACCGCATAGGCGCGGAAACTGCTCGGCATGAACTGCGGCAAGCCCATCGCCCCGGCGTAGGAACCCTTGAGGGTCAGCGGGTCGACCTGTTCTTCGCGCGCCAGCAGCAGGAATTCACGCAGCTCCTTGCGGAAGAAGTCAGCGCGCGGCGGGTAATCAAAGCCCAGGGTCGACAAGGCGTCGATCACCCGGTAACTGCCGGTATTGCGCCCGTAAAAGGTTTCGATACCAATGATCGAGACAATCACCTGGGCCGGCACGCCGTATTCCTGCTCGGCGCGGGCCAGTACCGCCTCGTGCTGGCGCCAGAAGTCCACACCCCGCGCCACGCGGGCGTCGGTGAGGAACATCGGGCGGTATTCCTTCCACTGTTTCACGCGTTCGGCTGGGCGAGAGATGGCGTCGAGGATCGCCTGCTTCTTCTGGGCTTCGCGGAACACGCCCATCAGTTGTTCACCGGCGAAACCATAGTCGCGGGTCATTTCACCGACAAACTCGGCGACCTGGGGTGAACCATCGTAGTCACCGGCCTGCGCCTCTTGCGTTGCGCCCAGCAGCCCAATCAGGCCCATCCAGGACGCGTGCCGAGTCGCCCAGCCGCGCATTACTTGCATTGACATCTTCACCTTATTCAAACCTGCGCGATCCATTTACGATGCGTATGAATCGACATCAAAACCCCAAACGCTGACAGCAATGTCACCAGCGAAGTTCCGCCGTAGCTAATGAACGGCAACGGCACCCCAACCACCGGCAACAGGCCACTGACCATACCGATGTTGACGAAAACGTAAACAAAAAAAGTCATGGTCAAGGCACCGGCCAGCAATTTGCCGAACAGCGTCTGCGCCTGCGCGGTGATCACCAGGCCGCGACCAATCAACAGCAAATAGATCAGCAACAGCGCGCATATGCCCACCAGGCCGAACTCTTCGCCCATCACCGCAATGATGAAGTCCGTATGGCTCTCGGGCAAAAAGTCCAGGTGCGACTGGGTGCCCAGTAACCAACCCTTGCCAAATACTCCGCCGGAACCGATGGCGGCCTTCGACTGAATAATGTTCCAGCCCGTGCCCAACGGGTCGCTTTCGGGGTCGAGGAACGTCAGGATCCGCTGCTTCTGGTAGTCGTGCATAAAAAAGAACCACATGGCCACGGCCACGGGCACGGCGGCGGCCAGCACGCTGAGGATCCAGCGCCAGCGCAATCCGCCCATGAACAGCACGAACGCACCGCCCGCCAGGATCAGCAGCGAGGTGCCAAGGTCGGGCTGGCGCACGATCAGGATGAACGGCACCCCGATCAGAATCAGGCTGATCCCCACGTGCTTGAGCTGCGGCGGCAAGGTGCGCTTGGACAAGTACCAGGCGATGGTCGCCGGCATCAGAATCTTCATGAATTCCGACGGCTGGAAGCGAATCACCCCCGGGATGTTGATCCAGCGGGTCGCCCCCATGGCGTTGTGGCCCATCACGTCCACCACCACCAGCAGCAGCACGCCAGCGACATAACCGAGCGGCACCCATCGCGCCATGAAGCGCGGCTCAAGCTGGGCGATCACCACCATCGACAACAACCCCAGGCCGAACGACGACGCCTGTTTGATCAGCAGGTCCCAGTTCTTGCCACTGGCCGAATACAGCACGAACAGGCTCCCGGCCGCCAGGGTCAGCAGCAGGATCAGCAACGGGCCATCAATGTGCATGCGCTGCAGCAACGTCGCACGGCGACGCATCACATCCTCACTGGAGAGGATGCGGTCAAAATTACTCTTCACGGGCCGTAACCTCGGTGCTTGAAGGGGGGCCGCCATATTCGGGCTTGAGCCTGCCGTCGTCGGCCAACAGCCAGGCGTCCATCACTTGGCGCACCACGGGGGCTGCGACGCCGGAACCGGACTCGCCGTTCTCGACCATCACCGCCACCACGATTTTCGGGTCGTCCGCCGGGGCAAAGCCGACAAACAAGGCGTGGTCACGGTGGCGCTCCTGGACCTTGGTGCGGTCGTATTTTTCACCCTGCTTGATCGCCACCACCTGAGCGGTACCGCTCTTGCCGGCGATGCGGTATTGCGCGCCAACCGCCGCCTTGCGTGCGGTGCCACGGGCGCCGTGCATGACTTGCTGCATGCCGTGGTTGACCTTGGTCCAGTCCGACGCATCGCGCAGCACAATGTCCGGGATCGGGTTGTCATCCACCGGCTTTTCGCCTTCGATGGTCTTGGCCAGGTGCGGACGGTTCCAGATACCTTTGTTCGCCACCAGTGCCGTGGCCTGGGCCAGTTGCAGCGGCGTGGCCTGCATATAGCCCTGGCCAATGCCAAGAATCAGGGTTTCACCCGGAAACCACGCCTGGCGACGGGTCGCTCGTTTCCACTCCCGCGACGGCATCAAGCCGGGGGATTCCTCGAACATGTCCAGGGAGACCTTCTGGCCGAGGCCGAACTTGCCCATGTAGGCGGACAAGCGGTCGATGCCCAGCTTATGCGCCAGGTCGTAAAAATAGGTGTCGTTGGAGCGCATGATCGCGGTGTCCAAGTCGACATAGCCGTCACCGGTGCGGTTCCAGTTACGGTATTTATGATCGTAGTTGGGCAGCATGTAGTAGCCCGGGTCGAACACCCGGCTGGAGGCCGTGACCACCCCCGCGTCCAGACCGGCAATCGCCACCGCCGGCTTGATCGTCGACCCCGGCGGGTACAGACCGCGCAGTACGCGGTTGAACAGTGGCCGGTCAATGGAGTCACGCAACTCGGCGTAAGCCTTGAAGCTGATGCCGGTCACGAACAGGTTGGGGTCAAAGCTTGGCTGGCTGACCATCGCCAGCACTTCGCCGGTCTTCGGATCCAGGGCAACCACCGCGCCGCGACGACCGCCCAAGGCCATCTCCGCCGCTTCCTGCAATTTGATGTCCAGGCTCAGCACGATGTCCTTGCCGGGCACCGGATCGGTGCGTTTGAGCACCCGCAGCACGCGGCCACGAGCGTTGGTCTCGACTTCTTCGTAACCCACCTGGCCGTGCAGCTCGGGCTCGTAGAAACGCTCGATGCCGGTCTTGCCGATATGGTGGGTGCCGCTGTAATTGACCGGATCGAGGGTTTTCAGCTCTTTTTCGTTGATTCGCCCCATGTAACCGACAGAGTGAGCAAAGTGCGGCCCTTGCGGGTAATGCCGCACCAACTGCGCCACCACTTCCACACCCGGCAAACGGAACTGGTTCACCGCGATCCGTGCGATCTGCTCTTCGGTCAGCTCAAACAGGATCGGTACCGGCTCGAAAGGCCGGCGCCCCTGTTTCATGCGTTTCTCGAAGATCGCCCGGTCTTCCGGCGTCAGCTGCAGCACCTCGACGATCACATCGAGGATCTGCTGCCAGTCACCGGAGCGCTCACGGGTCATGCTCAGACTGAAGCTGGGCCGGTTATCCGCCACTACCACGCCATTGCGGTCGAAGATCAGCCCGCGGGTCGGCGGGATCGGCTGCACATGCACCCGGTTGTTTTCCGACAAGGTGGAGTGATAGTCGTACTGGATCACCTGCAGGAAATACAGGCGTGCGATCAGCACACCCAACAACGCCACCACCATGATTGCGCCAAACACCACACGCGAGCGTACAAGACGTGCGTCTTTCTCGTGGTCCTTGATGCGGATCGGCTGGGTCATCGGGAGGGGCGCAGATTATTTGTGGTAAGGGTGCCCGGACAGAACTGTCCAGGCGCGATACAGCTGTTCACCGATCAGAATCCGTACCAACGGGTGCGGCAGCGTCAGCGCCGACAGCGACCAACGCTGATCCGCCCGCGCACAGACTTCCGGCGCCAGCCCTTCGGGGCCGCCGACCATGAAGTTGACCGTACGCGAATCCAGGCGCCAGCGATCCAGTTCCACCGCCAACTGCTCGGTGCTCCAGGGTTTGCCGTGGACTTCGAGGGTGACGATGCGCTCATTGGGGCCGACCTTGGCCAACATGGCTTCGCCTTCCTGACGGATGAAGCGCGCCACGTCGGCATTCTTGCCCCGGGTATTGAGCGGTATCTCGACCAATTCCAGCGACAGCTCAGCGGGCAGACGCTTGGCATACTCATGCCAGCCTTCTTCCACCCACTTGGGCATGCGTGAACCGACAGCAATCAGACGCAGGCGCACAGCCGTTCCTTATTCCTGGTCTTTGTTCAGCTTGTCGAAGTGCGCGTGACCCACTTCCGGGCTGTGGTGCTTGCCATCGGCGGCACGGCTCTGCTCGGCGCCTTTCCACAGACGCTCCAGGTCGTAGAACTGACGGGCGTTGGAGGTCATCATGTGAACGATCACGTCGTCCATGTCCAGCAGCACCCAGTCACTGTCGCCCTTGCCTTCTTCACCCAGCGGCTTCACGCCTTGGGCTTTGACGGCTTCGCGGACCTTGTCGAGCATCGCGCCGATCTGGCGGTTCGAGGTACCGGTGGCGATGATCATGTAGTCGGTGATGCTCTGCTTGTCGCGCACGTCCAGTACCTGGATGTCCTGGGCCTTGACGTCTTCAAGGGCCGCCACGGCGACTTTTACCAGTTCTTCGCCAGCCAGCTCAGGGCCGGTGTGGGCTTCTACTGGCAGCGGAGCGCTTTTGAAGGTGCCTTTGCGCTTAACTTTGCTTACGTCTTTGTTCGTCATATAAAACTCGTTTTGCTCGTATGTTCGGGCGCCCGCTCTACGACTGTGCGTAGGTTCGAGCGCGCCTTTTCAGTTCGACGCACGGTAAAGCCCGTGCGCATCGATGTAGGCCAGGACCGCGTCAGGCACCAGGAAACGTACCGACTTCCCGCTGGCCAGCAGTTGACGGATCTGGGTGGCGGACACCGCAAGCGGGGTCTGCCAGACGAATGCAATATTCCCGTTCGGCCCGGTCAGGGCCAAGGGGTCACTTACCGACCGCGCGGCCAGCAGGTTGCGCAAGGCATCCGGCGGTTCGCTGTCGGCATCCGGGCGTTGCAAAACCAGGATGTGGCAATGCTGGAGGAGTTCCTCCCAGCGATGCCAAGAGGGCAGGCCGCAAAATGCGTCCCAGCCCAAAAGCAGAAACAACTGGTCATCCACGGCCAACTCGGCGCGTATCAGTTCCAGGGTGTCCACAGTGTAGGACGGTTTATCGCGCTTGAGCTCGCGGTCGTCCACCACCAGCGGCGTTATGCCGTCCACCGCCAGGCGCACCATTTCCAGGCGCTGCTGTGGCGACACTTGCGGCGTATCGCGATGGGGCGGCCGAGCGTTGGGCATCATGCGCAGCTCGTCCAGCGCGAGGGCATCCGCGACTTCCAGGGCACTGCGCAAATGGCCGATGTGCACGGGGTCGAAGGTACCGCCGAGCAGCCCGATGCGTTTACCCATCAAGTGCGCACATGACCATCGCCGAACACCACGTACTTCTCACTGGTCAGGCCTTCCAGGCCAACCGGGCCGCGGGCGTGGAGTTTGTCGGTGGAAATACCGATCTCCGCCCCCAGGCCGTACTCGAAGCCGTCGGCAAAACGCGTCGAGGCGTTGATCATCACCGAAGCGGAGTCCACTTCGGTGAGGAAACGCCGGGCATCGCTGAAATGCTCGGAAACAATCGCGTCGGTGTGCTTGGAGCCGTAGGTGTTGATGTGTTCGATGGCCTCGTCGAGGTCGTCGACAATCTTGATCGACAGGATCGGCGCGGTGTATTCGGTGTACCAGTCAAGCTCGGTCGCGTCGATCACGTCCGCGCCCAGCAGCGCACGGGTACGCCCGCAGCCCCGCAGTTCCACGCCCTTGTCGCGGTAGATGGCAGCCAGCGGCGGCAGCACGCGATCGGCAATGCCGACGTGCACCAGCAGCGTCTCCATGGTGTTGCAAGGGGCGTAGCGGTGGGTCTTGGCGTTGTCGGCGATGCGGATCGCCTTGTCGATGTCGGCGGCGATGTCGATGTACACATGGCACACGCCGTCCAGGTGCTTGATGACGGGCACTTTTGCATCACGGCTGACACGTTCGATCAGGCTCTTGCCACCACGCGGCACGATCACGTCGACGAATTCGGGCATGGTGATCAGCGCGCCTACGGCGGCGCGGTCGGTGGTTTCCACCACTTGCACCACTTCGGCAGGCAACTCGGCCACGGCCAGGCCCTGCTGGATGCACGCGGCGATGGCACGGTTGGAATTGATCGCCTCGGAACCGCCACGCAGGATAGTGGCGTTGCCGGATTTGAGGCACAGGCTCGCGGCGTCGATGGTCACGTTTGGACGCGACTCATAAATGATGCCGATCACGCCCAGCGGCACGCGCATCTTGCCGACCTGAATACCGGATGGCAGGTAACGCATATCGCGGATTTCACCGATGGGGTCAGGCAGCTTGGCCACCTGACGCAGGCCTTCGATCATGTCGTCGATACGTGCCGGGGTCAGCGCCAGGCGGTCCAGCAGGGCCGGTTCCAAGCCATTGGCGCGGCCGTTGGCCAGGTCTTGCTCGTTGGCGGCGGTCAGCTCGGAGCGCGAGGCATCCAGAGCGTCGGCGGCGGCCAGCAGGGCACGGTTCTTCTGCGCAGTGCTCGCACGGGCGATCAGCCGCGAGGCCTGACGGGCAGCGCGACCCAGGCGGGTCATGTAGTCAAGAACGGACTCAGTCATAGTCAGGGAGTCTTGGCAGGGAGGAAAGCGGCAGATTATAGCTGTGACGCCGCCCGACTGACAGCGGTGAGGGGCGGATGGTCGAAATGAACTGTAAAAACCTGGGGTTCAGCGGTAATTAAGGTGGGAGTTGTTATGATTCCGTCACATTTAGCCGTATTTACCCTGACCGCCATGCCCAGTTCATCGCCCCAACTCCCCGCCAGCGCCCTGCCCGACAGCTTCTTCGACCGTGACGCGCAAATTCTTGCGCAAGCATTGCTCGGAAAAGTCATCCGCCATCGCGTCGGCGAAACCTGGCTTTCTGCGCGAATTATTGAAACCGAAGCCTATTACGTGGCCGAAAAAGGCAGCCACGCCTCATTGGGCTACACAGAAAAGCGTAAGGCTTTGTTTCTGGACGGTGGCCATATCTACATGTACTACGCCCGTGGCGGCGACTCCCTGAACTTCAGCGCCCATGGGCCGGGCAATGCCGTATTGATCAAATCAGCCTATCCATGGGTCGATGAATTATCCGGCCCGGCGAGCCTGGCGCAGATGCTGCTGAACAACCCGAATGCCGATGGCAGCCCACGCACCTTGCAAAAACTCTGCGCCGGTCAGACCCTGCTGTGCAAAGCCCTGGGGTTGAAGGTGCCGATGTGGGACGCCAAGCGTTTCGATCAGGAACAGCTCTATGTTGAAGACGTGGGCCAGACCCCGATCCAGATCATCCAGACCACGCGCCTGGGCATCCCCAGCGGGCGTGATGAACACCTGATGTACCGCTTCGTCGATGCGGGCTACGCGCCTTATTGCACGCGGAACCCGCTGCGCCGGGGCCAGGTCGAAGACCGCGATTATTTTTTGATTTGATAAGTAATGACCGCTGTCCCTGCTGGAAATCGATACCTGCCACACCGCAGATCCAATGTGGGAGCAAGCCCACTCCCACAGTTGGCCGGCGGTGTGGCCGGCTATGAGTTCGAGAGGAAATGGCCGCACAAATGGAGAGGACTGTATGAGCCAATGGCTCGATAGCATTACCGGCTGGTTAACACTGAACCCCGAATGGCTGGCGGTCGCGGTGTTTATCGTCGCCTGCGTGGAATGCCTGGCCATCGCCGGGCTTATCGTGCCGGGCACGGTATTGTTGTTTGCCATTGCGGCGCTGGCCGGTAGCGGCGCGCTGTCCTTGAGCGAAACCCTGCTGCTGGGTTTCCTCGGCGGCTTGCTGGGTGACGGGGTGTCCTACTTCCTCGGACGACATTTCCATCAGAACATCCGGCGTCTGCCCGGCCTGCGCCATCATCCCGAATGGATGAACGGCGCCGAAACTTACTTCCACAAGTACGGCATTGCCAGCCTGCTGGTCGGACGCTTCATCGGCCCATTGCGCCCTATGCTGCCGATGGTGGCCGGTATGTGCGACATGCCATTCCCGCGTTTCGCCATGGTGAGCATTGTGGCAGCAGCGGGTTGGACGGTGGCTTACCTGCTGCCCGGCTGGGCGACCGGCGCTGCGTTCCGCCTGCCCTTGCCCGAAGGGTTCTGGCCCGAGGCGGCAGTGGTTGCGGGTTGCCTGGCGGCGTTGATTGGACTGAGCCTGAACAGCAGCCTGCGCGGCCATCGGCGCGCCACGTTATGGATTGGGTGTGCCAGCCTGGTGCTATTGATCGCGCTGTTTATTGGCTACCACTCGCTGGACAACTTCGACCACGGCCTGAGCGCCCTGGTGCAGGAACACCGCAGCCCCTGGCTGGACGAAGTGATGGTGCGTATCACCCAACTGGGTGAGTTCAAGAAGATGTTCGTTGCCAGCGCGGTGTTCACCGGCCTGCTGCTATTGGCGCGGCAATGGCGCCACGCAGTGTTCGTTGGCGCAACGCTGGCCGGGGCTGCGGTGATCAACACCGGGACCAAGCTGTTTTTCGCCCGTGGCCGCCCGGAAATCCTCACCGACCCGCTGACCAGCTTCAGCATGCCCAGCGGCCACGCGTCGGGCGCGTTCGCGTTTTTCCTGGCGCTGGCGATCCTGGCCGGTCGCGGACAACCCGTGCGGTTGCGCCTGACCTGGATGTTGTTGGGCTGCATTCCCGCCGCTTTCATTGCGCTATCGCGCGTCTACCTCGGCGCCCACTGGCCCACGGACATCCTGGCCGGCACGCTGCTGGCGATGACGGTGTGTGCGTTCAGCCTGGGCATCAGCCAGTATCGAAGCCCGCTGCCGGCCATGTCGCAAAAAACCTGGTGGCTGTTGCTGCCGGCGTTGGTCGCGGTGCTCAGCTTCATCGCACTCACTGGCACGCCCCACGCCCTGCTGCGCTATGCCTATTAAGTGAACAGTTCGCCCTGCAACTCGTCGAGCAGCATCTGGATTGCATCCAGGCGTTGCTGCGGGTCATCGAGTTGCAGCAGGTCGATCTTGTCGGCCTCGGTGAACGGCAGCAGATACGCCAACTGATTGCCCAAGGCTTGCTGGCCGTCGGCGTGGGCGTCCATGTCCAACGACGCCACCATGGGGTGCTCGGCCAATGCCTGGAGCAGCGCCAGCAGGTCGGCATCTTCTTCTTCCAACGGCTGGTCCGGCAGTTCTTCGAGCCACTGCACGTCGGCCACCAGCAGTTGGTCTTTCTGCACACCGGCATCCCGTACGCGAAACCTGCGCCCGCCTTCGACGCGAATCCCCAGCAGGCCGTTGTCCTGTTGCTTGAAGTCGCGGATCAGCGCTTCACAGCCGATCAGCGCGTAACCGTCCGGCGCCGTGCCCACCTCCTGGCCGTCGAGAATGCACACCACACCGAAGCTTTCGCCCTTTTTCATGCAGCGGGCGACCATATCCAGGTAGCGCGCCTCGAACAGTTGCAGGTCGAGGGTGCAGCCAGGGAACAGCACGGTATTGAGCGGGAACAGCGCCAGACTCATAAAGGTTTCCTTAAACCCGGTTTAAACGATCACCGACACAGCCAGCGGCAGGAACACCGCCGTGGCCACGCCCATCAGACTCATCGCCAGCGCTGCAAAAGCGCCGCATTCTTCGCTTTCCTGCAGGGCCACCGAGGTGCCGACGGCATGAGCAGTCATGCCCAGCGCCATGCCGCGCGCCTCGGGGCTGTGCACCCCCAGGCGAGACAAATACGCCGGGCCGATCATCGCACCGATCACCCCGGTGATCAGCACAAATACCGCCGCCAAAGCCGCCACGCCGCCGATCTGCTCGGCCACCAGCATGGCGATCGGTGAAGTCACCGACTTGGGCGCCATGGTCATCAACATCCTGTGCTCGGCGCCAAACCACCAGCCCAGCAGCACACACAGGCCGGTGGCGAGCACACCGCCTATCACCAGCGTAGTAAAAATCGGCCAGAACAATTGGCGAATGCGCCGCAGGTTCAAGTAAAGCGGCACCGCCAGGGCCACGGTCGCCGGACCCAGCAGGATGCCCATGATCTCGGTGCTCTTGCGGTACTCGGCGTAGCTCAGGCCACAACTGATCAGCACGCCGATCACCAGCAACATGGACACCAGCACCGGCTGCAGGAAGATCCAACGGGTTTTCTCGAACCCTGCCAGTACCAACTGATAAGCGCCGAGGGTGATGCCAATGCCGAACAACGGGTGATGAATCACCGCTGTCCACGCGCCCTGCCAGTCGAAGATCATTGATCCTTCTCCTTGCGCTTGACCATCTGCTGCATCAGCACGCCCACGAAGCCCATGGCGATCACCAGCGACAGCACCAGCGCACCGACAATGGCCCAGAAATCAGCGGCAATATCCTTGGCATACACCATCACCCCCACCGCCGGTGGCACCAGCAGCAACGGCAAGTAACGCAACAGGCTGCTGGCCGCCAGGCTCAAGGGCTCGCCGACATCGCCCTTCCAGATCAGAAAACCCAGCATCAACAGCAGCCCGATGATCGGGCCCGGCAGTACCGGCAACAGCAAATGATTAATCGCCGTGCCGATCAGTTGAAACAGCACCAGCCAGGTCAGGCCACGTAACAGCATCCGTTCTTCCCCCTCAATACTCGCCCGCATTATAAGCACGCCCGCCCTATGCACCGGCATTCGCCAAAAGCATGGTGGGTTGACCGAGTCTATCGGCCATGATGATCTACATTGGTTCTCTGTAATCCATAAAAAACCAGACGTTGTACACAGCGTGATGAACCAAGGAGAGACGCAATGCCCTATGTACCCGTAGCGCAGCTCAAAGATTATGTCGGCAAGGAGCTGGGACGTTCCGAATGGCTCACCATCGACCAGGCGCGTATCAACCTGTTCGCCGAGGCCACTGGCGATCATCAGTTCATCCACGTCGACCCGGTCAAGGCCGCGCAAACCCCGTTCGGCAGCACCATCGCCCACGGTTTCCTGTCGCTGTCGCTGATGCCCAAACTGATGGAGGACCTGCTGATCGTGCCCGAGGGCCTGAAGATGGCCGTCAACTATGGCTTGGACAGCGTGCGCTTCATCCAGCCGGTGAAGGTCAACTCCAAGGTGCGCCTGAACGTGACGCTCAATGACGTCACCGAGAAAAAACCCGGCCAATGGCTGCTCAAGGCCACCGCCACCCTGGAAATCGAAGGCCAGGAAAAACCAGCTTACATTGCTGAGTCGCTGTCCCTCTACTTCGTGTAAGTCCGCGCCTGTGGTGGGGACATAAACCTCACCACAGCGTATGTAAATTTATGTATGAAACTCGCAGCTGCGGCATACTCGGCGCTCAATTATCCGGATCCCGCTATGCGCCCACTCGCTCCCCTCGCCCTTGCCCTGTTGCTCACCGCTTGCGGAGACGGCGAATCGCTGTTGCCGCCCGATGCGCGCCTGCCCGACGGCGGCCGCTACCGGGGCGATGTGGTCGATGGTTTGCTGCAAGGTCAGGGCCGCGTGGACTACCCCAACGGCAGCTGGTATGCCGGCCAGTTCGACAAAGGCCAGTGGCACGGCCAGGGCGAGTGGCATGGCAGCAATGGCGAAGTCTATAAAGGCCAGTTCCAGCAGGGGCTGTTCGACGGCCAGGGCAGCCTGACCACGGCGGGCAGCCACTATGTGGGTGGCTTTAAGAACGGTCGACGCAACGGCGAAGGCACCCTCAAAGAGGGGCAGATGACCTATCGCGGCGAATTCAAGGACGACCAGTATTCCGGCCTCGGTCGCCTGGAGCTGGCGGACGGCAGCCAATACCAGGGCCAGTTCGCCCACGGCAAACCGAATGGCGAAGGCCAGCGCAACGACGACAGCGGCAACCAGTTCAGCGGCCATTTCGTCGATGGTCAACTGGAAGGCAACGGCACTTTCAACAGCGCCGATGGCGACATTTATGTTGGCCAATTCAAGCAGAACCAGCTCAATGGCAAGGGCCGCTACGAGAACGCCGACGGCGACGTGTGGATCGGCCAGTTCAAGGAAGGCGCGCTCAGCGGCAAGGGCGAGTTGATCGGTGTCGACGGCAGCCACTATGTCGGCCAGTTCAGCGATTGGCGCTTCAGCGGTGAAGGCCGCCTGAACCTCACCGACGGCAGCTTCTATATCGGCGGGTTCGACAGCGACAGCTATCAAGGCAAAGGCACCCTGGTCCTCACCGACGGCACCGTGCAGGCCGGCACGTGGGTCAATGGCATGCGCGTGCGTGACGCCGATGGCAAACTGCTGCCCGACCCGTTGGAGATCGGCATACTGGCCCAAGGTGGTTTGCTCAACGCAGCCCTCGCCGCCGTGCCCGCCTCGACCCCGGCCGTCGAGCTGTACACCCTGGCCGTGGCCGGCGACGGTAAACAAAGCGTGTTCCTGCGCGAAGCCGATTACGTCAGCAACATGCTCGCCACCCGTTTTGGTGCACGCGGGCAGATTCGCCTGGTCAACCACCGCGACCACATCGCCGACCGCCCGCTGGCCACGCGCGAAAGCCTGCGCCGCGCCGTGCAAACCCTGGCCGACCGCACCGGGCCGGAAGACCTGGTGTTTATCTACATGACCAGCCACGGTACCCACGAACACGAACTGGTGCTGGACCAACCGCGTATGGAGCTGGCCGACCTGCCCGCCGATGAGCTCGCCGCCGTGCTGGCACCGCTGAAGAGCCGCGACAAGATCGTGGTGATTTCCGCCTGCTACTCCGGTGGCTTCATACCGGCGCTAAAGGACGATCGCACCCTGATCATGACCGCCTCGCGCGCCGATCGCGTGTCTTTCGGTTGCTCCGAGGAAGCCGACTTCACCTACTTCGGCGACGCCCTCTTCGCCCAAGCCTTCAACCAGACCGACGACTTGCAGCAAGCCTTCAAGCTGGCACAACTGCATGTGGCCGAACGCGAACAGGCGGACAACTTCGAAGCCTCCGAGCCGCAGATCTGGGCCCCCAAGGGTGTGATCGCCCATTGGCAATTATTACGCAAACAGCAGGCACGAAAGGCGCTCGAAAGCGTCTCAATGAATAGCAAGGAAGCCAAAGGCAACTAAGCTGTAACGTGTAACAAGGGGGAAACACCATGTACCTGACGCCTCAGCATATCTTGCTCGCCGGAGCCTCCGGCCTTACCGGCGAACACCTGCTCGATCGCCTGCTCAACGAACCCACCGTGACCCGCGTGCTCGCACCCAGCCGCAAGCCATTGGCGGAACACCCGCACCTGGAAAACCCGGTGGGCGACCCGGCGGTGTTCCTGCCGCAGCTGAGTGGCCGGGTGGATCTGGCCTTCTGCTGCCTGGGCACCACCCTCAAACAGGCGGGCTCCGAAGCGGCTTTTCGCGCCGTCGATCTGGACATGGTGGTGGCCTTCGCCAAACGCGCGCGGGAAATGGGCGCACGGCACTTGGTCGTGATCAGCGCCATTGGCGCCGACCCGAAATCGTCGGTCTTCTACAACCGCGTCAAAGGGGAAATGGAAGAGGCGCTGAAAGCCCAGGACTGGCCTCAGCTGACCATCGTGCGGCCGTCGTTGCTGTTGGGGGAACGGCTGGAGCCGCGCCTGACCGAACAGTTGGCCGGCCCGTTATCACGACTGATTCCAGGCAAATACCGTGGTATCGAAGTGTGTGAACTGGCCCGGGCCATGTGGCGCCTGGCGCTGGAAGAACAGGATGGGGTGCGGGTGGTGGAGTCGGATGAGTTGCGCAAGCTGGGCAAGTAATCCGATTTAACTATCCGGCAGAGATTCAAATGTGGGAGCGGGCTTGCTCGCGAAGGCAGTGTGTCAGTCGACGAGTAATATGACTGATCCACCGCATTCGCGCTCCCACATGGGTTTTGTGCCGCCTTCCAGACAGGGTTAGAGACCACCGGTAGCGTTGAAGCCAACCCCAAGAACCGTCAACACCGACAGCGGCAACAACAGCGTATCGAGCAACGCACTGGCCGGCAGATCCACCCCAGGGTAGCTCGGCGCCTCGGCACCAAACCTGTCCTTGGCGCAGCAACCCCCCTTCATCGCATACAGGTCCAGGCGCGTACCGGCATACACCACCGGCGCGCCAGGTTTTGCCGCATCCAGTGTGCGCGCGGTGGCGCAGCCGGCCAGTTGCAGCGCCAGCAGGATCAGCAGCGCCTTACTCATCACTGCTCAAATGGTGCTCACCCCAACGCGGCAGCATGTCCTGAGGGATGTTCAGCAGGTTGAGGATGCGCGCCACCACAAAGTCCACCAGGTCATCGATGGTCTGCGGCTGGTGATAGAAGCCCGGCGAGGCCGGCAAAATGGTGACGCCCATGTTCGACAGCTTGAGCATGTGTTCCAGGTGAATGCTCGAATATGGCGCTTCACGGGGCACCAGGATCAACTGGCGACGCTCCTTCAAGGTCACATCCGCCGCGCGCTCGATCAGGTTGTTGCAGGCACCGGTAGCAATCGCCGACAAGGTCCCGGTGGAACATGGCACCACCACCATCGCCGCCGGCGCGCCGGAGCCGGAAGCCACGGGCGACATCCAATCCTCTTTACCGTAGACCTTGATCTGCCCCGCCGCCGCACCGGTGTATTCGGTGAGGAAGGCCTGCATCATCTGCACCTTGGGCGGCAGCGCCACGTCGGTCTCGGTGGCCATCACCAACTGCGCGGCCTTGGAGATCAGGAAGTGCACCTCGCGCTCTTCACGTACCAGGCAATCCAGCAGGCGCAAACCATAAGGCGCACCAGAAGCGCCGGTCATCGCCAGGGTAACGCGTTCCGGGCCACTCATTTCAGCGCCTCAGCCAATTTGCCGTGCAGGCCGCCAAAGCCGCCGTTGCTCATGACCACGACATGGGTGCCCGGTTTGGCCAGGCGCTTGACGTGTTCGATGATGCCTTCGATGGAGTCGCAGACGAGGGAAGGCACGGTGCACAGGACTGCAATCGCCGGCAGATCCCAGCCGAGGTTGGCCGGTGCGTACCAGACCACCTGGTCGGCGTCGTTGACGCTTTCCGGCAGGCCATCCCGGTGGGCACCGAGCTTCATGGAATTGGAGCGCGGCTCGACAATCGCAATGATCGGCGCATCGCCGACACGTTTGCGCAGGCCATCCAACGTAGTAGCAATTGCCGTCGGGTGGTGGGCAAAGTCGTCGTAGATGGTAACGCCATTCACGTCGGCAACTTTTTCCATACGGCGCTTCACGCTTTTGAACGCGCTCAACGCGGCAATGCCCATGGAAGGCACCACGCCCACGTGCCGCGCAGCCGCCAGGGTGACCAAGGCATTGGCGACGTTGTGCTGGCCGGTCATGTCCCACTCGACGATGCCTTGGGTCTGGCCTTCGAACAGCACTTCAAATGTGGAACCGTCGTCGCTGAGCAGCTTGACCTGCCACTGCCCGCCCTCGCCAGTGGTTTGCACCGGGGTCCAGCAGCCCATCTCGATCACACGCTGCAAGGCCGGCTCGGTGGTCGGGTGGATCACCAGGCCTTCGCTCGGAATGGTGCGCACCAGGTGATGGAACTGACGCTCGATGGCCGCCAGATCGGGGAAGATGTCGGCGTGGTCGAACTCCAGGTTGTTCAGGATTGCCGTGCGCGGGCGGTAGTGGACGAATTTGGAGCGCTTGTCGAAGAAGGCGCTGTCATATTCATCCGCCTCGATCACGAAGAACGGCGTATCGCCCAGGCGCGCCGACACCGAGAAATTCTGCGGCACACCACCGATCAGGAAGCCCGGGCTCATGCCTGCATGCTCCAGCACCCAGGCGAGCATGCTGCTGGTGGTGGTTTTGCCGTGGGTGCCAGCGACCGCGAGTACCCAACGGCCTTGCAACACATGGTCGGCCAGCCATTGCGGGCCGGACACATAAGGCAAACCTTTATTGAGTACGTATTCGACCGCCGGGTTGCCACGGGACATGGCATTGCCGATCACCACCAAGTCCGGGACCGGGTCGAATTGCGACGGGTCGTAACCTTGGGTCAACTCGATACCCTGGGCCTCGAGTTGCGTGCTCATGGGCGGATAGACGTTGGCGTCGGAGCCTGTCACGTGATGGCCCAGCTCTTTGGCCAGTACTGCCATCGAGCCCATGAATGTGCCGCAAATACCGAGAATATGAATGTGCATAGTCGACCTCGTAAAACATCGAGGCAGGTTAGCGCAGGGGGGCGAAAATCGCACCCTTTAGCTGAGGGCGTGACGCGCGATGCCATGCCGGCGCAGCTTTCTATACAGCGTGTTGCGGCTGACGCCCAGTTGCTCCGCCGTGTGCGTCATGTGCCAGCGCTGCTGCTGCAACGCCGTGAGCAACGCCAGGCGCTCGGCGTCTTCCAGCGGCGACTCCAGCGGTTTGGTCTGCGCGACTGCCACGGGCCTGGCCTGACGAATCTGCGCAGGCAAATCTTCCAGGCCAACACGCCCCTCATCACACAGCGCCACCAAGGTGCGCAGCACCGTGCGCAGCTGGCGGACGTTCCCCGGCCAGGCAAACGCCAACAACGCTCCCCGCGCCGACGGGTCGAGGGCAACCGGCTCACCATTGGCCTCCTGGGTCAGCAGGAAATCCAGCAACTGGGCTTTATCACTGCGCTCGCGCAAAGGCGGCAAACCGACTTCCAGGCCATTGAGCCGGTAATACAGGTCCTCGCGAAAGCTACCGTCCTGCACACGCTCCAGCAAATTCCGGTGAGTCGCGCTGATAATTCGTACGTTCACCGCCTGGGGCTCACCGCCGAGCGGCACCACCAGCCGATCTTCCAGAACCCTTAACAGGCGGGTTTGCAGCGCCAGGGGCATATCACCGATTTCATCGAGGAACAGGGTGCCGCCATCGGCTTGCTGCAATTTGCCTTGCATGCCCTCTTTGCGCGCACCGGTGAAGCTGCCGCCGCGATAGCCGAACAGTTCGCTTTCGATCAGGCTTTCCGGGATGGCGGCGCAATTGAGTGCGACGAACGCCTTGTCGGCACGCTGGCTCGCCAGGTGCACCGCCTTGGCGAAGGCCTCTTTGCCGGAGCCGGTTTCGCCATTGATCAACAGCGGCACATCACGCTCGAATACCCGCAGCGCCTTGCGAAAGTCCTGTTGCAGCGTCGGATCGCCCAGGCAAATACCGGGCAACGGAGCGGGCTCAGGCTTGACGAAAGGGGTCGATGCGCTGCGCACTTGACCACGCAGCGCGGCAAATAACTGTCGCCCATCACGGGTCCGCAGCGGCCAACTGGCCGTGGCATTGGCGCTGGCGCGGACAAGCAGTTGATCCAGTGAGCAATCAAAAAACGCTTCCACCGGGTGCCCCAACAAGCCGCCACGCACCTGGCCCAACAGGTTCAGCGCGCTCTGGTTGACCGCACAGATGCGCCCGTCTCCGTCGAATGCCAGCAACCCTTCACTGAACAACCCCACCGACTCCGCCTGCAAGTGAAAACGCAGCAACCAGTGGTGTTCAAAGTGACGCAGGAAGTAGCAACTCTCGATCATCTTCGCCGACAGGTTCACCAACGCCATGGTGTGGAACTGGCTCTGGCGCGACACGGCCTCCCGCGCGGAGGACACATCCAGCACGGCCAGCAGATCACCCTGCGGATCGAACACCGGGCTCGCCGAGCAGGTCAGCCCGGTGTGCCGGCCCCGGAAGTGTTCGTCACGATGAATGGTCAGGGATTGGCGCTCCACCAGGCAGGTGCCGATGCCGTTGGTGCCTTCGCAGGCCTCGCTCCAATCGGCACCCAGCCACAACCCGGCGCGCTCGAAGATCTTGCGCTCGGACGGCGCGGTGACACAGTTGAGGATCACGCCGCGCGCATCGGTCAGCAACACAGCATGCCCCGCACCGGAGAGCTGCTGATGCAGGCTGTTCATCTCGCTGCCGGCAATGTGCAGCACTTGCTGCAGGCGCTCGCGGCTTTCCAGCAAGCGACCATGTTCGAGCACAGTGGGTGCAATGGTTTGCGCAGGATCGAGGTGATAGTCCTCCAGGCAACGCAGCCAGGAGCGGGCGATGGACGGATCGCTGGACGGGTCGCGGCCATGCGCCACGGTGAGGACTTGCTGGGCATGGCGGCTGAAATGATCGTTGTGCATTTCTTATTATTCTCCCTGCGTGAGAACCCCCAGCATCCCCCAGCGAACCAGGCAATGCAATCCCAGGCCGACCCACTGGTCACAGGCTGTACCGTTTGTGGCACAAACTGTCACATCGCCCGTATCGACCCTGCCACAGCCACGCCTTGCAACAATGTCCAACCCCTTGATTTCGCTGGTCCACGAAACGGTGGCCCAACCTTTGCTCTACGCTTTATCAAGCGCTTGTCGCGCTGCGCTCCCAATAAACATAAAAGCCAGGAGATACCCACCATGCGTTACGCACACCCCGGTACTGAAGGCGCCATCGTTTCGTTCAAGGCCAAGTACGGCAACTACATCGGTGGCGAGTTCGTTGCGCCGGTCGATGGCAACTATTTCACCAACACCTCGCCGGTCAACGGCAAGGCAATCGCCGAATTCCCGCGCTCCACGGCCAAAGACATCGACAAGGCTCTGGACGCCGCCCATGCCGCCGCCGACGCCTGGGGCAAGACCTCGGCCCAGGACCGCGCGCTGGTCCTGCTGAAAATCGCCGACCGCATTGAACAGAACCTCGAACTGCTGGCCATCACCGAAACCTGGGACAACGGCAAAGCCGTGCGTGAAACCCTCAACGCTGACATCCCGCTGGCCGCCGACCACTTCCGTTACTTCGCCGGCTGCATCCGCGCCCAGGAAGGCACCAGCGCCGAGATCAACGAGCACACCGCGTCGTACCACTTCCATGAGCCACTGGGCGTGGTTGGCCAAATCATTCCGTGGAACTTCCCGCTGCTGATGGCCGCGTGGAAACTCGCCCCAGCCCTGGCCGCTGGTAACTGCGTGGTGCTCAAACCCGCCGAGCAAACCCCGCTGGGCATCAACGTGCTGATGGAACTGATCGGCGACCTGCTGCCGCCGGGCGTCCTGAACGTGGTGCACGGCTACGGCAAAGAGGCCGGCGAAGCGCTGGCCACCAGCAAGCGTATCGCTAAAATCGCCTTCACCGGCTCCACGCCCGTGGGCTCGCACATCATGAAATGTGCTGCGGAAAACATCATTCCGTCGACGGTTGAACTGGGCGGCAAGTCGCCGAACATCTTCTTTGCCGACATCATGAAAGCCGAACCTTCCTTTATTGAAAAGGCCGCTGAAGGCCTGGTGCTCGCGTTCTTCAACCAGGGCGAAGTGTGCACCTGCCCTTCCCGCGCGCTGGTGGAAGAGTCGATCTACGACGACTTCATGAAAGTGGTCATGAAGAAAGTCGAGCAGATCAAACGCGGCGACCCGCTGGACACCGACACCATGGTCGGCGCCCAGGCGTCCGAGCAGCAGTTCGACAAGATCCTGTCCTACCTGGAAATCGCCAAGGGCGAAGGCGCACAACTGCTGACGGGCGGCAAAGTAGAGCAGCTCAGCGGTGATATGGCTGGGGGTTATTACATCCAGCCGACCCTGCTCAAGGGCACCAACGAAATGCGTGTGTTCCAGGAAGAAATCTTCGGCCCGGTGGTGAGCATCACCACCTTCAAGGACGAAGCCGAAGCCCTGGCAATTGCCAACGACACCGAGTTCGGCCTGGGCGCCGGCGTGTGGACTCGCGACATCAACCGCGCCTACCGCATGGGCCGCGCGATCAAAGCGGGCCGCGTGTGGACCAACTGCTACCACCTGTACCCGGCGCATGCGGCATTCGGCGGTTACAAGAAGTCCGGCGTGGGGCGTGAGACGCACAAGATGATGTTGGATCACTACCAGCAGACCAAGAACTTGCTGGTGAGTTACGACATTAATCCACTTGGCTTCTTCTAAAGTTGCCTTCTAGCAGGCGACCCGCTCTCAACTTGAAATGAGATCAAGTGTGGGAGCTGGCTTGCCTGCTCCCACATTTGAACTTCGCAAGTAGCTGCTACCTCATTCGGCACACAGAGGCCGAGTTAAAAACAATAAGAATGGAAGGTACTTTCCAATGCCTAGCGAACCTACTGGATCCTCCGTCGACTTCGAAAAAGTCGACTCCCAATACTTCCAGCAACGCGAACTGAAAAAAGGCGCCGCCGGCTGGGTGCTGCTGGTTGGCCTCGGCGTTGCCTACGTCATCTCCGGCGACTACGCCGGCTGGAACTTCGGCCTGGCCCAGGGTGGCTGGGGCGGGATGTTCCTCGCGACATTGCTGATGGCCACCATGTACCTATGCATGTGCTTTTCCCTGGCCGAACTGTCTTCCATGATTCCTACCGCCGGTGGCGGCTACGGCTTTGCCCGCAGTGCATTCGGGCCTTGGGGCGGGTTCCTAACGGGCACCGCGATCCTGATCGAATACGCCATCGCCCCCGCCGCCATCGCGGTGTTTATCGGCGCGTATTGCGAGTCGCTGTTTGGCATCGGCGGCTGGATGATCTACCTGGCGTTCTACATCATCTTTATCGCCATCCACATCTTTGGTGTCGGTGAAGCGCTGAAGTTGATGTTTGTGATCACCGCCGTGGCCGCGATTGCCCTGGGAGTGTTCCTGGTGGCGATGGTGCCGCACTTCAATGTCGCCAACCTGCTGGACATTCCAGTGACCGAGGCAAAGGGCGCCAGCACCTTCCTGCCATTCGGCTACGTGGGTGTGTGGGCGGCGATTCCCTATGCCATCTGGTTTTTCCTCGCGGTAGAAGGTGTGCCCCTGGCGGCCGAAGAAACCAAAAACCCGAAACGCGACCTGCCGCGCGGCTTGATTGGCGCCATCGTGGTGCTGACCAGCTTTGCCCTGCTTATCCTCGTTATTGCACCGGGCGGCGCTGGCACTTACGCGCTGGTCAAATCCGGCAACCCGCTGGTTGAAGCGTTGGCGTTGTCCTACGGCGGTTCCACCTGGATGGGCAGCTTCGTCAACCTGGTCGGCCTGGCGGGTCTGATCGCGAGCTTTTTCTCGATCATCTATGCCTATTCGCGGCAGATTTTCGCACTGTCACGCGCCGGCTACCTGCCGCGCAAACTGTCCCAGACCAACAAAAGCAAGGCGCCGGTCCTGGCACTGGTGATCCCCGGCATCATCGGTTTTGGCCTGTCGCTGACCGGCCAGGGTGACCTGCTGATTCTGGTGGCGGTGTTCGGCGCGACGATTTCCTACGTGCTGATGATGGCCGCGCACATCACCCTGCGCATCCGTCGCCCCAAAATGGACCGTCCGTACCGCACGCCGGGTGGCATCTTCACTTCAGGCGTTGCGCTGGTACTGGCCTGCGTGGCCGTGGTGGCGGGCTTTCTGGTAGATCCACGGGTGGTGATTGGCGCCGCGATCATCTATGGAGTATTAATTGCTTACTTTGCTTTCTACAGCCGGCATCACTTGGTAGCAGGCACGCCCGAAGAGGAATTCGCGGCGATCCAGGCCGCAGAGGCCGCCTTGCACTAACTGCCGTAAACCTCGGCGCGAGCAATTGCCCGCGCCGCCAAGGAGACACTGTATGGCAAGCTTTTCCCACGCGGTGGGTGCACAAACCTACCGCTTCGACAGCCTCAAG
This sequence comes from Pseudomonas sp. H3_E07, assembly GCF_054668895.1. Taxonomy (NCBI): domain Bacteria; kingdom Pseudomonadati; phylum Pseudomonadota; class Gammaproteobacteria; order Pseudomonadales; family Pseudomonadaceae; genus Pseudomonas; species Pseudomonas sp. H3_E07. The sequence goes on along the minus strand of NZ_CP162795.1, from coordinate 3,487,911 downwards.
GACGTGATGGCCAAGGCCAGCCCCGCGCGTTCCGGAGACTTCCTGGCCGGCGTCGCCGCACAGAATGACGGTGAGCGGGTGGCGGCGCAGATGGCGCTGGCGAATATCCCGCTGAAACACTTTCTGCAGGAAGTGTTGATCCCCTATGAAAGTGATGAAGTCACCCGGCTGATCATCGACACCCACGACACCCAGGCGTTTGCACCGGTCAGCCACCTGACCGTGGGCGGCCTGCGCGACTGGCTGCTCAGCGACGCGGCCGACGAACATTCCCTGCGCGCCTTGGCGCCAGGTCTGACGCCAGAGATGGCCGCCGCCGTGTCCAAAATCATGCGCGTGCAGGACCTGGTACTGGTGGCGCAGAAGATCCGCGTGGTCACGCAATTTCGCGGCACCATGGGCCTGCGCGGGCGTTTATCCACCCGCCTGCAACCCAACCATCCTACAGACGAACCGGCGGGCATCGCCGCGAGCATTCTGGATGGTCTGCTGTACGGCAACGGCGACGCCATGATCGGCATCAACCCGGCCACCGATAGCATCGCCTCGATCTGCGCCATGCTGGAAATGCTCGACGCGATCATCCAGCGCTACGAAATCCCGACCCAGGCCTGCGTGCTCACTCATGTCACCACCTCCATCGAGGCGATCAACCGTGGCGTACCGCTGGACCTGGTGTTCCAGTCGATCGCCGGCACCGAGGCGGCCAATGCCAGTTTCGGCATCAGCCTGAGCGTGCTGCAGGAAGGGTACGAAGCAGGGTTGAGCCTCAATCGCGGCATCTTGGGCCAGAACTTGATGTACTTCGAGACAGGTCAAGGCAGCGCCTTATCGGCCAACGCGCACTTTGGCGTCGACCAACAAACCTGCGAGACGCGCGCCTACGCGGTAGCCCGACATTTCAAACCGTTTCTGGTAAATACAGTCGTAGGATTTATCGGCCCGGAGTACCTGTACAACGGCAAGCAGATCATCCGCGCCGGCCTGGAAGACCACTTCTGCGGCAAGCTACTCGGCGTGCCCATGGGGTGCGACATCTGTTACACCAACCACGCCGAAGCCGACCAGGACGACATGGATACCCTGCTGACCCTGCTGGGCGTGGCCGGGATCAATTTCATCATGGGCATCCCCGGTTCCGACGACATTATGCTCAACTACCAGACCACTTCGTTCCACGACGCGCTCTACGCCCGGCAAACATTGGGTTTAAAACCGGCGCCGGAGTTTGAGCAGTGGCTGGCAAAAATGGGCATCTTCACGCAAGCCGACGGCAAGGTGCACTTCGGCAACAGCCTGCCACCGGCGTTTCGCCAAGCCCTGGCGCAACTGGGATGAAGGAGCCGCCTGTGCAACTCGACCTGCCTGACAACCCCTGGCTGGAGCTACGCCGCCTGACCCCGGCGCGCATTGCCCTGGGCCGAACCGGCACCAGCATTCCCACCCACGCGCAGCTGGATTTTCAGTTTGCCCACGCCCAGGCGCGGGACGCGGTGCATTTGCCCTTTGACCATGCGGGCCTCAGCAGCCAGCTGGCCGAACGCGGGCGTCACAGCCTGCTGCTGCACAGCGCCGCTGCAGACCGCCACAGCTACCTGCAACGCCCGGACTTGGGGCGGCGCTTGAGCGATGAATCCGCCCAAGCGCTGCGCGACCACGCGTCGGCCAACCCCGGCGGCGTGGATTTGGCCGTTGTAGTGGCCGATGGTTTATCCGCGCTGGCCGTGCATAAACACACCTTGCCGTTTCTGACGCGCATGGAAGAACAAACCCACGCCGAAGGCTGGTCGTTGTCGCCGGTCATCCTGGTGGAACAAGGCCGCGTGGCGGTGGCGGATGAAATCGGGCAATTGCTCGGCGCCAAGATGGTGGTGATCCTGATCGGCGAACGGCCGGGGCTCAGTTCACCGGACAGTCTGGGGCTGTATTTCACCTACAACCCCAAGGTCGGCCTCACCGACGCCTATCGCAATTGCATCTCCAATGTACGCCTGGAGGGCCTGAGCTATGGCATGGCGGCTCATCGCTTGCTGTATTTGATGCGAGAAGCGTGTCGTCGGCAGCTGTCGGGGGTCAACCTCAAGGACGAAGCGCAGGTTCAGACCATTGAATCCGATGATCCGGACCTGATGAAAGGCAATTTCCTGCTCAGTTCACCGGATGACTGATCGCGGTACGATTGCGCTTTTTCGCGCCATTAGGCAGCATCGAGTCACGGCCGCTTGTGTGGTCATACCCCATTTGGAAGTTGAGGCCTGGCATGCGGATTACTCAAGCGACCCCGGAACACCTGGACCTGCTGACCCCGTTGTTCGTCAAATACCGCGAGTTCTACGGGGCCTTGCCCTTCCCGGATTCATCGCGGGCCTTTCTGGAAAAACGCCTGCGCCGCAAGGAATCGGTGATTTACCTGGCCCTGGCGGATGATGACGACAAGAAACTGCTGGGCTTTTGCCAGCTGTACCCGAGCTTTTCGTCGCTATCACTCAAGCGCGTGTGGATCCTCAACGACATCTACGTGGCTGAAGACGCGCGCCGACAACTGGTGGCGGACAACCTGATGCGCACGGCGAAGAAAATGGCCAAGGAGACCCACGCGGTACGGTTGCGGGTCTCGACCAGCAGTGACAATGAAGTGGCGCAGAAGACCTATGAGTCGATCGGGTTTCGCGAGGACACCGAGTTCAAGAACTACACCTTGCCAATCAACGAAGACTGACCCCAATAGCCAAAACGCCACAAATCCCCTGTGGGAGCGGGCTTGCTCGCGAAAGCGGCGGGGCAGTCACCGGATTAGTCGACTGATACGCCGCATTCGCGAGCAAGCCCGCTCCCACATTTTGATCGATGTATGCCTGGAACACCCACGACATCCCCCGCTACAAAACCAACACGCTTTTCACGCCTCAATCCGTATAATGCGGACCTTTCAGGGTTGTAAGAATTGCGGCATACACTTGTAGCCTTATTACCCGAGCTTCCGCACAGGCCTGCTGAGCCGGGCCATCCACACAGGTGCCATCCATGGATTTCAACCCGCTCGACCTTATCCTGCATCTCGACGTCTACCTCGACCTGCTGGTAACCAATTACGGTCCGTGGATCTACGCCATTCTGTTTCTGGTCATTTTTTGCGAAACCGGCCTGGTGGTGATGCCATTCCTGCCGGGTGATTCGTTGCTGTTCATCGCAGGCGCCGTGGCGGCTGGCGGCGGCATGGACCCGGTGTTACTCGCCGGCCTGTTGATGCTGGCGGCAATCCTGGGCGACAGCACCAACTATGTGATCGGGCGAACAGCCGGAGAACGCCTGTTCAGCAACCCGAACTCGAAAATCTTCCGCCGCGACTACCTGCAGAAGACCCACGACTTCTACGACAAGCACGGCGGCAAGACCGTGACCCTGGCGCGCTTCCTGCCGATCCTGCGCACCTTCGCGCCGTTCGTGGCCGGTATCGCCAAAATGCCTTATCCGCGCTTCTTCGGCTTCAGCGTATTCGGCACCATCCTGTGGGTCGGCGGCCTGGTGACCTTGGGTTACTTCTTCGGCAACGTGCCGTTCATCAAGAAAAACCTGTCGCTGCTGGTGGTGTTCATCATTCTGCTGTCGCTGGTGCCGATGATCATTGGCGTGTTCCGCAGCCGTTTTGGCCGCGCGTCCTCCGAAGTCAAGTCGCAGTAAGCGCCGATGTGGTCGCTCAGCGCCTGGCGTCGCCAGCGCTTGCTGGCCAAGCACCCGATTGCCGATGACACCTGGCAGCGGGTGCGCCACCACTTGACCTTCCTCGACGGTATCAGCGCCGAGCAGGACCAATGGCTGCGCGAAGCCTGCGTGGTGTTCCTCGCCGAAAAGCACCTGACCGCCCTGCCCGGCGTCGAGCTGCACCAGGAACAACGCCTGCTGCTCGCCGCTCAGGCGCAATTGCCGTTGATGAACCTGGGCGACCTCGACTGGTACCAGGGCTTCCATGAAATCGTGCTGTACCCCGACGACTTCGTCAGCCCCCAGCGCCATCGCGACAGCAGTGGCATCGAACACGAATGGGACGGCGAACACAGCGGCGAAGCCTGGCAACAGGGCCCGGTGATCCTCGCCTGGCCCGGGGTGCTGGCCAGTGGCAACTGGGAAGGCTACAACCTGGTCATCCACGAACTGGCGCACAAACTCGACATGCTCAACGGCGACGCCAACGGCCTGCCGCCACTGCACAACGACATGCGCGTGCAGGAATGGGCCAGCGTGATGCAGAGCGCCTACGACGACCTCAATCGCCAACTGGACGCCAACCCGGACGCCGACACCGAGATCGACCCCTACGCCGCCGAAAACCCGGCTGAATTCTTCGCCGTCACCAGCGAATATTTTTTCAGCGCTCCGGATTTGCTGGTCAACCGTTATCCACAGGTGTACGCCCAACTCAGCCGCTTTTATCGCCAGGATCCCTTGGCCCGCCTGACCCAGCTGCAAGCCAGCGACCCGCGTTATCAGCCACAGGACGAATGACCGTACGACGTCTGGCGCATGGCATCGGCGTCAGAATGTGCCTATAATCGCCGCCACTTTTAGGCCAATCCGGCCAAGTTTCTTGGCCAATTAACGGGGGCAACGCCCAATGAGCTACAGCAAGATTCCGGCTGGCAAAGACCTGCCGAACGACATCTACGTCGCCATCGAGATTCCGGCCAACCACGCGCCGATCAAATACGAAATCGACAAAGACAGCGACTGCCTGTTCGTTGACCGTTTCATGGCCACCCCGATGTTCTACCCGGCCAACTACGGTTTCATCCCTAACACCCTGGCTGACGACGGTGACCCCCTCGACGTGCTGGTCGTAACCCCTTACCCGGTTACCCCAGGTTCGGTTATCCGCGCGCGTCCAGTCGGCATCCTGAACATGACCGACGACGGCGGCGGCGATGCCAAAGTGATCGCGGTTCCACACGACAAGCTGTCCCAGCTGTACGTGGACGTGAAGGAATACACCGACCTGCCGCCCCTGTTGCTGGAGCAGATCAAACACTTCTTCGAGAACTACAAAGACCTCGAAAAAGGCAAATGGGTGAAGATCGACGGTTGGGGCAACGCAGATGCCGCCCGCGCCGAGATCCTGAAGTCGGTCGCTGCCTACAAAGGCTGATACCCGCTCCTCATTGCCCCGGCAATTGAAAAAGCCCCGATCATTCGGGGCTTTTTTTGTGGGAAAAATTAAACGACAAGTTCATTAACTTATATAAAAGGTTTAACCAGCACCTGAATCCGAAGTATCAGGCTACAACTAAGCAACGACCTACACACGCAACTCAACGCATGGTTTATTTGATCTGTAATTCCGGCCAGTAAACTCTGCGTTCATGAATACATCAGGTGATCGTTTAAAAGCGCTATTACGGGAAGTCCACCTTTCCGCCTCCGACTTCGCCAAGAACCGCGGCGTCACGCCCCAACACGTGAACAACTGGTTCAAGCGCGGCGTCCCCATGGGTCGACTCAACGAAATCGCAGAACTGCTGTGCATCTCCAGCCGCTGGCTGCGCACCGGCGAAGGCCCCAAACACCCACCGGCCAACTTCCTGCTGGAAGGCCCGAACACCCGAAAAGGACTGCCCACCACCCGCGAAGGAAGCGGCCAATACCTCACAGGCCCCGCCTGTCTCCCGGAAAAAATCGACGTGGAGATCGACCTCCACCCCTCATTTACCTCTATCGAACGCATCCGCGTCACCCTGCACACCCTCCAAGCCCTTAACGTGCACCCCGACCGTGCCCTGGGCGCCTACATGGTCGACAACAGCATGATCGACATCATCCAGCAAGGCGCCACCCTCGCTATCGACCGAGGCCGCACGCAAATCATCGACGGCGAAATTTATGCGGTAGAGCACGACGGGATGCTGCGCATCAAATACCTCTACAACCGACCTGGCGGTGGGTTGCGGATGCGCAGCCACAACGCCGGTGAACATCCGGACGAATACCTGACGTACGAGCAACGGTTTGAGCAGAACGTCCAGATTGTGGGGTGGGTGTTCTGGTGGTCCACCCTCAACAACCGCCGTCCACCGGTGCCGCTGGATGAGCACCTATTGGGCTGGGAAGGCTCTAAATCGGATCCGGAGGTGGGCAACTGAGGGGAATGTGGGTATCATGCGCCGCACATTTGGCAGGGGGTGGCTTAAGGCTATTCACCTTGCTGGCGATGCGGAGGAGTTCCCGCTGATGCCCCTACTATTCAGCCCGACGCAACGTGGGCTGAGCGATTTGAAGGCTGGTGAGGCTTGTCAAAAACAAGCTGAAGCAGTCCCCGAGAAGCCGGCCACAAGCCGGCTTTTTAATGCCCGCATAAACCCCAAGTCAATTGTCCGACAAGCCGTTGGACATTTGAATGAGCAAAAGCGGGCAGCTTATAGCCCGCCCTGCCTCTAAGGCTGAATACACGCCATAGCCCGCTCCGCCACTGTCTTCGCCATCCCCACCAAGTCACTGCTGCAACCCAGCCACACGCCCCCAGGCATCCTAAAAGCTCAGTTCTTCATTGTCACGCCTGAGTTGACGGTATTACCGTTTTCACCTGCTTTATCCCCCGACAGCCACCCATTAATCTGTGCCCATGTTGAACGCAACGCCCAACCAACCTAAACAAAAAAGGATTCAACCATGAGCGCTCCAACCTACAACCGCCTCAACAAAGACGACGCCATTGTTCTGTTGGTCGATCACCAGACCGGCCTGATCTCTCTGGTGCAGGACTTCTCGCCCAACGAGTTCAAGAACAACGTGTTGGCCCTGGCCGACCTGGCCAAGTTCTTCAACCTGCCGACCATCCTTACCACCAGTTTCGAGCAAGGCCCGAATGGCCCGCTGGTGCCGGAGTTGCAAGAGATGTTCCCGGACGCGCCGTACATCGCCCGCCCTGGCCAGATCAACGCGTGGGACAACGAAGACTTCGTCAAGGCGATCAAGGCGACCGGCCGTAAGCAGATCATCATTGCCGGTGTAGTGACGGATGTGTGCGTAGCGTTCCCGACCTTGTCGGCGCTGGCGGAAGGGTTTGAGGTGTTTGTGGTGACCGATGCGTCGGGCACGTTCAATACCACGGTGCAGCAGGCGGCGTGGAGCCGGATGACGCAAGCCGGTGCGCAGTTGATGAACTGGTTCTCGGTGGCGTGTGAGCTGCACCGCGACTGGCGCAACGATATCGAAGGCCTGGGGAATCTGTTGTCCCAGCGTATTCCCAACTATCGCAACTTGATGAATGGTTATGCGGCGCTGACGGCTCGCAAAGACTAAGTCAAATCGCCACACACCATAAGCCTGCCTTGAAACGCAGGCTTTTTGCGTCGTTACCTAGCCATTCGCCATTAGTACACTCGCCCTAATTGTGGCTGCACCGCCTCACCACTAAAGTCCTTCGCTTATTTCGAGCCTCAAGGAAGGACGCTATTGAATACTTTAACCAAGGTCGGTCGCTGCCTGGCACTTCTGCCCCTATTGTTGACCAGCGCAACATCGGTATTGGCCGATGAACAAACACCGATTGGCGACTGGTCGATCATCTACGGCAGCGGCCGGGCCCATCAAAATGTGATGTATGTGGCCGACCGTACCTCGGTGGTGCCCTCGAACCACAACAAGGGCGCCAAATTGGTGGCCGTCACGGTGGTGTATGAAGAACCGGGCAAACCAATGATCGATGTGTACAACATCGAAGTGCAGTGCTCCACGCGCAAGGTGCGCTTTCTCAACGGCCAGTCGGTCGCGCCATTTTCCTACACCCTCACGCACTTGAAGGTCTCCAACACGTGGCAGACGCCAAAGGAGTTCTGGCTCGACCGCACGCTCGCGTATGTCTGCGAACCGGGCAAGAGCAAGGACACCATCGCCATGGGCAAGATGACCCATCTGCAGATGATCCAGACCACCAAGGCCATGTTCGAGCAGTTGGGCCCGACTCAGGAGAAGAGCCAGATGATTGATGACCTCGACGACATGCTGGGCAACAAGCGCTGAGCAACCCCTGCCGACAAGAAGGATTCACGATGCCTACATGGACAAGGCTGTTGCTGGCAGGACTTTTGTTGCCGGCCGTGCTGTTTATCAACGGGTGCCACCTGATTGCACAATCGCGTTGGGAAGGCCGTGACGTGCAAGAGGCGCTGGATTTATTCGGCAAGCCCGACTCGATGAAGAAGCAGAATGCACCCAATGGCGACACCCAGGTGGTGATGACCTGGCACAAGTCCTCATCCTGGACGACCACCGAAGCCGCTGGGACTTCAATGAACCACACCGGGAACGGGATGGTGTATACGGAGTATTACCAGCAAGTCGGGCACAGTTCGGATTGCAAGCTGGAAGCCACGGTGGATAAGGCGAAGAAGATCGTGCTGTTCAGGATTGAGGATGGCCGGATCCTGCATGGCAAGTGCCTGAACGTGCCATTTGTGCCGGGGTATATTCCGCCGGGGTTTTGAGGCTGGGATCGTTTGTGCAACAGCGTGTTGCACGAACGAGAACCGAGGCTAGATGCTTGACTCTCGCCGCTACAGCATCCCCTCCCCTGAAACCCCAGCGAACTGGACGTGCAGCTCACTGCGCTGGAAAAGATGCAGACAGGGCTGACTGCCTGGTCCGGCTGCCCGGTGGCGGTCGCAGCACCCGGTATCAGGCCAAGACAGCGGGCAAGTGACACCCCCGCTCATTTGCCCCAATCCCCCATGTCTGCTAGTGTCGCGCCGGTTTACCGTCTACCGGAATAGCCGCCATGGCCCGCAAAAAAGTTGCACTCGATTTCGAACAATCCCTCGCCGACCTGCAAGCCCTGGTCGAGCGTCTGGAGAACGGCGAGTTGTCGCTGGAAGACTCGTTGACGGCGTTTGAGCAAGGCATCGGCCTTACCCGCGACTGCCAGAGCGCGCTCGCGCAGGCGGAGCAGAAGGTGCAAGTGCTGCTGGAGCGTGACGGGGAGTTGGCCGAAGAACCTTTCGATGCGGAACAGCCGGAATGATCGACGCGTATCAGGCCAGTAGCCAAGCCCGGGTCAATGCGGCGCTGGAGCCCTTGTTTGTTGCGCCAAGCCCTGAACTCAAGCGTCTTTACGAAGCCATGCGCTACAGCGTGATGAATGGCGGCAAGCGCGTGCGTCCGTTGCTGGCGTATGCGGCGTGTGAAGCCTTGGGCGCAGCCGCTGAGCAGGCCAATGGCGCGGCCTGTGCGGTGGAGTTGATCCACGCCTATTCCCTGGTGCATGACGACTTGCCGGCGATGGACGACGACGATTTGCGTCGCGGCCAGCCGACCACTCACAAAGCCTTTGATGAAGCCTGCGCGATCCTCGCCGGCGATGGCCTGCAAAGCCTGGCGTTCAGCGCACTGCTGGACCCGGCGCTGAGCAGCGTCAATGCCGAGATCCGTTTACGCATGGTCACGGCGCTGGCCGTGGCAGCGGGCCCGGCCGGGATGGTCGGTGGCCAGGCCATCGACTTGGGGTCGGTGGGCCGGAAGCTTGATCAACAGGCGCTGGAATACATGCACCGCCACAAGACCGGTGCCTTGATCGAAGCCGCCGTACACCTGGGCGCCCTGGCCAGTGGGCGTGCGCAAGCCGCTCAATTGGCGGCGCTGAAGACCTACGCGCTGGCCATCGGCCTGGCGTTCCAGGTGCAGGACGATATTCTCGACGTAGAAAGTGACACTGCCACTCTGGGCAAACGCCAAGGTGCCGATATCGCACGGGATAAACCGACATATCCTGCGCTGCTCGGGCTGGAAGCCGCCAAGGCCTATGCCCTGGAGCTGCGTGACCAGGCCCTGGACGCCCTGCGACCTTTCGACGCGGCGGCCGAGCCACTGCGTGACTTGGCGCGGTATATCGTCGAACGCCGGCACTGATAACGGCGGCCTTTGCGGCCGCATATCGGCCAAGTTGGGCGCTCTGCGTGGGCAGTTCGCGATGCTTGAGGTAAACTGCCGCCTCTTCTATACCTATAACGATTCGCCTGATGCCCACGACGTTTCAAGAGATTCCCCGCAAGCGCCCGTCCACGCCCCTGCTTGACCGTGCTGTCACGCCGGCCGGCCTGCGTCGATTGGGTGAAGCCGAGCTGGAAACCCTGGCCGATGAGTTGCGCCTGGAATTGCTCTACACGGTCGGCCAGACCGGTGGGCATTTTGGCGCCGGCCTGGGCGTCATCGAGCTGACCATCGCCCTGCATTACGTGTTCGACACCCCGGATGACCGGCTGGTCTGGGACGTGGGCCATCAGGCGTATCCGCACAAGATCCTCACGGGTCGCCGCGAGCGCATGGGCAGCCTGCGCCAGAAGGACGGCATTGCCGCCTTCCCGCGCCGCGCCGAGAGCGAGTACGACACCTTTGGCGTCGGCCACTCCAGTACCTCGATCAGCGCCGCGCTGGGCATGGCGATTGCCGCCCGCCTGCAAGGCAGTGATCGCAAGGCGATTGCGGTGATTGGTGATGGCGCGCTGACCGCCGGCATGGCCTTCGAAGCGCTCAACCATGCGCCGGAAGTGGACGCCAACATGCTGGTGATCCTCAACGACAACGACATGTCGATCTCACGCAATGTCGGCGGCCTGTCCAACTACCTGGCCAAGATCCTCTCCAGCCGCACGTATGCCAGCATGCGCGAAGGCAGCAAGAAGGTCCTCTCGCGTCTGCCTGGCGCGTGGGAAATTGCCCGTCGTACCGAAGAATACGCCAAGGGCATGCTGGTGCCCGGCACCCTGTTCGAAGAGCTGGGCTGGAACTACATCGGCCCGATCGACGGCCACGACCTGCCGACCCTGATCGCCACGCTGCGTAACATGCGTGACCTCAAGGGGCCGCAGTTCCTGCACATCGTCACCAAGAAAGGCAAAGGCTTCGCCCCGGCGGAAGTCGACCCGATCGGCTACCACGCCATCACCAAGCTGGAGCCGGTGGACGCGCCTGCCGCTGCGCCGAAAAAGGCCAGCGGGCCGAAGTATTCCGGTGTGTTCGGCGAATGGCTGTGTGACATGGCCGCCGCCGATCCGCGCTTGGTGGGCATTACCCCGGCGATGAAGGAAGGCTCCGACCTGGTCGCGTTCAGCGAGCGCTTCCCACTGCGTTATTTCGACGTGGCGATTGCCGAGCAGCACGCGGTGACGTTCGCTGCCGGCATGGCCTGTGAAGGCGCCAAGCCGGTGGTAGCGATCTATTCCACTTTCCTGCAACGCGGTTATGACCAGCTTGTTCACGATGTGGCGGTGCAGAACCTCGACGTGCTGTTTGCCATCGACCGCGCAGGCTTAGTGGGCGAAGACGGCCCGACTCACGCCGGCAGCTTCGACCTGTCCTACCTGCGCTGCATCCCCGGCATGCTGGTAATGACGCCAAGCGACGAGAACGAACTGCGCAAGATGCTCAGCACCGGCCACCTGTACAACGGCCCGGCGGCCGTGCGTTACCCGCGCGGTAATGGCCCGAATGCAGTGATCGAGAAGGATCTTGAGCCCATCGAGATCGGCAAGGGCATCGTGCGTCGCCAAGGCAGCAAGACCGCATTCCTGGTGTTTGGCGTGCAACTGGCCGAAGCCTTGAAAGTCGCCGAGAAGATCGACGCCACCGTGGTCGACATGCGCTTCGTCAAACCCCTGGATGAAGCCTTGGTACGTGAGATTGCCGGCAGCCACGAATTGCTGGTGACCGTCGAAGAAAACGCCATCATGGGCGGCGCCGGTGCGGCAGTCAGCGAGTTCCTGGCGCGGGAGAACATCCTCAAGTCGGTGCTGCACCTGGGCTTGCCGGATGTGTACGTCGAACACGCCAAGCCGGCGCAGATGCTGGCGGAATGCGGGTTGGATGAAGCCGGCATTGAGGCATCGGTGCGCGAGCGCATGGCGCTGCTGGGCCTGTAACCCAATCTCCCGGCTGAAACGGGGACTAAAATGTGGGAGCGGGCTTGCTCGCGAAAGCGGTGTATCAGTCACTACTTATGTGGCTGCCTCACCCCTATCGCGAGCAAGCCCGCTCCCACATTGGTTTTGTGTCAATTTTAACAGCCGTGGACCGCCCATGAATCGCCTCTGCTTCGCCCTGCCGTTGCTGCTGCTAACCTCTCCGGACCTGCTCGCCGACACACGCGACGACGCCCTGAAACTTCCCAACGTGGTCATCAGCGCGAACCGCCAGGTGCAGGCACGCAACGACAGCAGCGCCGCCAACACAGTGTTCACCCGTGACGACATCGACCGCCTGCAACCCACCAGCGTCACCGACCTGCTCAGTCGCGTGCCTGGCGTGCAGGTCGCGCCTACCGGTGGACGTGGCAGCCTGCCGGGGATCTACATTCGCGGCACCAAATCCGCGCAAAGCCTGGTATTGGTGGACGGCCAACGTATCGCCAATACCACCTCCGGCGACAGCGGCTTGCAATACCTGAACGTCGACCAGATTGAACGAGTGGAAGTGCTGCGCGGCTCACGCTCGGTGATCTACGGCAGCGATGCGATTGGCGGGGTGATCCAGGTATTTACCCGCCGGAATACCGAGCAAGGCCTGCAACCACGCCTGAAGTTGGGCTTTGGCAGCAACCAGACCTGGGAGCGCAGCCTTGGCCTGTCCGGCGGCGATGAACACACCCGTTTCAACCTCGGCGCGAGCCTGGATGACACCGCGGGTATCAACTCGACGCATACATCATTCCCCAGCGATGGCGACCATGACGCCTACCGCAATCAGTCCCTCAGCCTGAACCTCAGCCATTCCTTCAGCGATGAGCTGGAGACCGGTTTCAACCTGTTGGATAACCGCGGCAAGTCAGAGTACGACAACAGTTTCGGCCGCTACGACGCCACTACCGGGCGAACGCTAGGGCAAAAGCCCTACACCAACTACACCGTCAGCAGTGCCAGCGGCTATGTCGATGCCAAGCTCAACGAGCGCTGGCAATCACGCCTGGAGTTAGGCCACAGCGAAAACCGCGATACCAAGCGCGACACCCTCAGTGACGATTTCAGCGTGTTCAACACTTACCGCGACTCGGTCAACTGGCAGAACGACCTGACGCTGAACGACCGGAACAGCCTGATTCTCGGCGGCGACTGGTATGAAGACCGCTTCCACGGCTCCACCCTCTTTACCGAAAACAGTCGCTGGAACCGCGCGGCCTTTGTGCAGCATCGGTTCAAGGGTGATTGGTTTTCCACGGAACTGGGCCTGCGACGTGACCAGAACCAGCAGTTCGGTGGACAGAATAGCTGGAGCGGCACCCTGACCTTGCCGGTCAACCCGGACAACGATGTGTTGCTGAGCTACAGCGAAGGTTTCCGTGCGCCGACCTTCAACGACTTGTATTACCCGGATACGAAGTACAGCAACCCCAACCTGCAGCCCGAAACCTCAAAGAGCTACGAACTGCAATGGCGCAGCCAGTTGAGCGACAGCACACGCCTGGAAGCCTCGCTGTACCGCACCGACTTGAGCGATGCGATCATCCTCGACCGCTCCGGCAAGCCGCAGAACGTGGCGTCGGCGCGCATCAACGGCTTTGAAGCCGCGCTCAAGCAGGAGCTGTTCGGCTGGCAAGGCAACCTGGGGCTGTCGATCATCGACCCACGCGACCGCGACAGCGGACACACCTTGGCCCGCCGGGCGCGGCGTACGTTGAATCTGGATCTGGATCGGCAGTTCGACAAACTGGGGGTGGGCGCCAGTTGGCAGGCCATCAGCAGCAGTTATGACGATGAAGACAACACCCACCGCCTGGGCGGATATGCCTTACTGGGATTGCGCAGCAGTTGGGCGCTGAATCGGGAAGTGGCGTTGTCGTTGAAGGTCGACAACTTGCTGGATAAGACTTATGCACGGGCGCGCTATAGCTATAACGACCCGACATACGCCAATAATCAGGATTACCGAGAGGAAGGCCGGGTGTGGATGGTTGGGGTGACTTGGACACCGGACATTTGATCGTCGCCTGTACAGGCCTCTTCGCGAGCAAGCCCGCTCCCACAGGGCAAACGCATTCCAAATGTGGGAGCGGGCTTGCTCGCGAAAGCGGTATCACTTGTTAGGTGCAATCACCTGACACAGCCGCGCCACCGCCTCCAGCATCTGCCCGCTGGGCCGCTCCAGGCCTTTGTCTGGCACCAACCGCACCCGTTCCGCCATCGCTGGCCAGACCCTCCAGGCCTCCCTCTGCGCTTGATCCCCGACCAGAATCAACTCGGGGTCACGCTGCAACACCGACTCGATGCTCACCTGCGGCGCCGGCAGCTTGAGATCGTCGAACACATTGCGCGCCCCGCACACACTCAACGCATCGCTGATGATTTGCCCGCCGCCCACGGTATACAGCGGCTGGTTCCATACCTGGTAAAACACGCGCAATGGTTCGACACGCTGATAGCGCTGACGCAGGTCGGCCAAGCGTTGGCGCAAGTGCGCGGCCAATTGACGACCGGACTCAGGTCGCCCCAATTGCTCGGCGATCGCCTGGACTTGGGTGGTGAGCTGTTCAAGGCTATGGGGTTCGGCGACATAAATCGGGATGTTCAGGCGCTGCAATTGCTCACGCTGGGCCGGGCCGACGCTGCCGGGCCACAGCAGGATCAGGTCGGGCTTGAGGCTTAGCAGGCGCTCCATGTCCAATTGGCCGTAATGCCCCACCGACGGCACTTGCGCCAGGGCGACCGGACGATCGCCGCCGTCGAGCACACCCACCAGCAAGTCGGCGGCGCCCAGTTCGACGACGATTTCAGACAGGGACGGCGCCAGGCTGACCACCCGCTCGGCCGCCAAAGCCTGAGCACAGAACGCCAGCAGCAGGACCGCCAGCCAGTGACGCCTCATCCTAATTGACGGGGGATGCGGTAAAGGTAAAACAGCACCAGCGTCGACAGCGCCAGCAGGAACAGCGGCACGGCTTCCAAGCCAACGAACACGGCCAGCGCGCCGATCCAGGCCGGCACGGCCGCCACCAGCAACGCCGTGCGCCGACGGGCCGCCAGGGTGATCCAGGCAGCCGGCTCTTCGGGGGTATCGAGGGCTTTGGAGGTGGCGATCAACGCGTGTTTATAGCCGTTGAAGTAACGCAGGCTAAGAAACATCGAGGCCACGCCGGCAATGAAGAACGGCATGGCCAACACTGGCAGCAAGGACTCAGCCTGACCAAACACCAGGTTGATCACGAACAGGGGGAACAACGCCAGGGCCAGGTACTGCCACCAGTTGAAGGACAGTCGCCGTTTCACCTGGCCACGGGTCACGCGCGGTCGACCTCGCCCTGATGCTCGTTGCCCATCATGTGGTCGAGCTTGCTGGCCTTGGTGGCCAGGTAAAGCTTGTTGTGCGGGTTGTGCCCGGTGTGCAGCGGCACACGCTCGGCCACGGTGATGCCCATCTCGGTCAACGCTTTGACCTTGCGCGGGTTGTTGGTCATCAGGCGCAGGGATTTCACGCCCAGATGCTCCAGCATCGGCAGGCAGATCGCGTAGTCACGCTGGTCGGCGGCAAAGCCCAGGCGCTCGTTAGCCTCGACGGTATCGGCGCCGCCATCTTGCAGCTCGTAGGCGCGGATCTTGTTCATCAGGCCAATGCCACGACCTTCCTGACGCAGGTACAGCAACACGCCGCGACCTTCACGGGCGATGGCGCGCATAGCGGCTTCCAGTTGCGAACCGCAGTCGCAACGCTGGCTGAACAACGCGTCGCCGGTCAGGCATTCGGAATGCACACGACCCAGCACCGGCGCGCCATCAGCGATATCGCCCAGGCTCAGCACAACGTGCTCGCGCCCGGTGGCGTCTTCGAGGAAGCCGTTAATGGTGAACGTGGCAAAAGGGGTAGGCAGCTTGGAAGCGGCGACGAAAACGACGGGCACCGTGTGCTCCTGATTTCAGTTTTTACGATGGCGGCCATTGTAACAGCAGCTTCCTACGGACGCTTAAGCTGAATTATCGCTGATAAAGATCAATCGGTTCGATTGGCCTTCTTATTGATTCTATGTAGACGTGCGCTTGCTCGCGCCTACTTAGAACGGATATGGCTGTTTCCAGCGTTCAAAAATCGCCTTCAACGCGCCGCTTTTCACCAGAACAGCCATGCGTTTGTCGAATACAGCCATCAAGGCGCGACCTCGTTCGTTATCGGCAAACCCGATATAAAGCGGGATTTCGACGATGTGGGTCAGTCTGAATCTGGACGGGTCATCCGCCTGATTGAGCACGTACTGGGCCTCGGTCAGCGCATCGATGTAGAAGTCGGCTCGCGCGTGTTCCAGCATCGGCAAAATGCCGTCTCGGCGCTCGATTTGGTTGAAACGCTGCACAGTGGGCAAGTACTCCTCGTACTTGTAGCCACGCACCCAGGCCAGGCGGTAATTACCCAGCGTAGCCAGCGTCGGCGCCGGCGTGCCGGCCAGGCCGAGGGCGTAGATGTGGTCGGAATCGAAATTCCAATGGGGGTACAGCACCCCGGTGGCTTCCTCACAATAGGAACCGACCCAGCCATCCACTTCGCCGCGCTGGGCCAGGCCGACCGAGCGGGTGTAGGGCACTGAACGCGTCTGCAGCGTTATTCCGGCGGGTTCAAACACCTGGCGCAGTACGTCCCAGGCCAGGCCGCTGCCATTTTTGTTGGTGTAGTCGTTCCACTCCTCACTGGCCAACACGACCTTGCCGGGCGCGTCCTGCGCCTGGACGACCGCCGTAAAGACACACAGCACTATCAGCAGCCAACGGCGCACATCCATGGTGGCGACCTCCTACAGGGCCTTGCATCCGTGATTACGCGATAAAGGGTAGCGCAGTGCACCGACTCAGGGGGTCTGCTGAAAGTGTTGATAACCATGGATGGCTGGCGTGATGTCGTGCCCGTTGCCGTCGAGCAGCGTCACGCCCTGCCCCGCCTCGACCCGGCCGATCACATGGACCGGCCAGCCGTCGGCCAGCAACGATGCCAACTCGTCGGATGGCAAGGTGAACACCAGCACGTAGTCGTCGCCCCCGCTCAGGGCCGCGACGCGCGCCGCATCCTCGCCGACAAACGCCAACAACGCCTGGGACAAGGGCAAGCGCTGGCGTTCGATCAACAGGCTGACAGCCGAGGCCGTGGCGATATGCCCGCAATCGGCCAAGAGACCGTCGGAAATATCCATGGCAGCCGTGGCCTTGCCGCGCAGTGCCAGCCCCAGGGCCAACTGCGGCTGCGGCGACCAGTAGTGGGCCAGTAGCGGATCGGCAACGGCCGCGTCAGCATTGCGCTGGCCCAATACCAACGACAACGCGCCGGCGGCATTGC
The DNA here is from genome assembly GCF_054668895.1 of Pseudomonas sp. H3_E07. Lineage (NCBI taxonomy): Bacteria > Pseudomonadati > Pseudomonadota > Gammaproteobacteria > Pseudomonadales > Pseudomonadaceae > Pseudomonas > Pseudomonas sp. H3_E07. Next base: position 3,470,628 of record NZ_CP162795.1, on the reverse strand, counting down.
CCAATTCACCGCCGACACACAGCAGGTCACCCGGCCGCGCACCGCTGCGGGTCAAGGCTTGCCCGGCGGGTACGCGACCAAACACGGTCAGGGTCAGGCTCAAGGGGCCACGGGTGGTATCGCCGCCCACCAGGCCCACGCCGCAGCGCTGCGCCATGAGGTTCAAACCCTCGGCATAGCGTTGCAGCCAATCGGCATTGACGGTCGGCGTGGTCAGGGCAAGGGTAAACGCGAGGGGATGGGCGCCCATGGCGGCCAGGTCGCTGACTGCCACGGCCAACGAGCGCTGGCCCAGCAGGAACGGGTCGCAGGGGTCGGCAAAATGCACCCCGGCCACCAATGTATCGGTGGAGACTGCCAGCTGCTCCCCGGCAGGGAGCGCCAGCAAGGCGCAGTCGTCACCGATCCCCAAGGCAATGCCCTCGCCGCCCTGCGCACAAGGCGCGGCGGCGAAGTAGTTGCGGATCAGCTCAAACTCGCCCATTCAGGTCCCAAGCGCGGTTTAGCGCTTGTACGCCTTCACTTCGGCTTCACGCAGGCGCGGAGCCAGCTTGTCGAGCACGCCGTTGACGAACTTGTGGCCGTCGGTCGAACCGTAGACTTTCGCCAACTCGATACCTTCGTTGATTACCACGCGGTACGGCACGTCGACGCGATACAGCAGTTCCCAGGCAGACAGCCGCATCACGCACAGCTCAACCGGGTCCAGCTCTTCGATGGTCAGGTCCAGGCAAGGTGCCAGGGCTGTATCGATCTCGGTCAGGTGGGCATGTACACCGTGCAGAATGTCGTGGAAGTACGGCAGGTCGGCGAAGGTAAAATCGTTGTCGACGCGAAACTGTGCTTCGATCTCGTTCAACGAAGCGCCCGCCAGGTGACGCTGATACAGCGCCTGGGTCGCCAACTGACGAGCAGCGCGACGCTTCTCGTTCTTGGATGGCTTGCCAGCATCGGCTGGACGTGGCTCGCGCGGGTTGAAGTTGTCGCTCTCGTCGGAAATCACTTGGCCTCCAACTGCGACAGCAGGCTGACCATTTCCAGGGCGGACAGGGCAGCTTCAGCGCCTTTGTTGCCGGCCTTGGTGCCGGAACGCTCGATGGCTTGCTCGATGGAATCCACGGTCAGCACGCCGAAAGCGACGGGTACGCCGAACTCCATGGACACCTGGGCCAGGCCCTTGGTGCATTCACCTGCCACGTATTCGAAGTGCGGAGTACCGCCACGAATGACCGCGCCCAGGGCGATGATCGCCGCGTATTCACCCTGCTGAGCAACTTTTTGCGCAACCAGTGGAATTTCGAAGGCGCCAGGGGCGCGGATGAGGGTGATATCGCTCTCGCTCACACCGTGGCGAACCAAGGCGTCCACGGCACCGCTTACCAGGCTTTCAACCACGAAGCTGTTGAAGCGGCCAACCACCAGGGCGTAGCGGCCTTTGGGGGCGATGAAGGTACCTTCGATGGTCTTCAGGGTCATTCGACAAATCTCTTAAAGAGCCGGGACGCGTGTATGACGCGTCCCTTAGTGATATTTGAACCACGAACAAGGGGCGAAAATCGCCAGCCTTTATTCGGAGGGCACGTATTCTACTACTTCCAGGTCGAAACCGGATATCGCATTAAATTTCATTGGCGCACTCATCAGGCGCATTTTGCGCACGCCCAGGTCACGCAGGATCTGCGAACCGGCACCGACGATGCTGTAGGTGGTCGGTTTTTTCACTGGCGCGTGATCAGCCGTTTCGCGGATATGCGCCAGCAAGACATCGCCATCCAACGGGTGACCGAGCAACAGCACCACACCACTGCCGGCCTCGGAAACCGCAGTCATGGCGGCGCGCAGGCTCCAGCGGCCGGGCTGCTTGACCATCAACAGGTCGCGCAATGGGTCCATGTTGTGCACGCGCACCAAGGTCGGCTCTTCGGCGCAAATGGTGCCCAGAGTCAGGGCCATGTGCACGTCACCTTCCACTGAATCACGGTAGGTCACCAGATTGAATTGGCCCAATTCGCTGTCCAGTGGCTGCTCGGCAATCCGCTGAACGGTACGTTCGTGGATCATGCGGTAGTGAATCAGGTCGGCGATGGTGCCGATCTTGAGGTTGTGCTCGGCGGCAAACGCCTCGAGTTCGGTGCGACGGGCCATGGTGCCGTCGTCGTTCATCACTTCGCAGATCACCCCGCTCGGCTCGAAACCGGCCATGCGCGCCAGGTCGCAGGCGGCTTCGGTGTGGCCGGCGCGGGCCAGGGTTCCGCCGGGCTGGGCCATCAGTGGGAAGATGTGGCCGGGGCTGACGATGTCTTCGGCCTTGGCGTCTTTCGCGGCGGCGGCCTGCACGGTGCGTGCACGGTCAGCAGCAGAGATACCGGTGGTGACGCCGGTGGTGGCCTCAATCGATACGGTGAACTTGGTGCCAAAACCCGAGCCATTGCGAGGTGCCATCAACGGCAGCTTGAGCAATTCACAACGCTCACGGCTCATGGGCATGCAGATCAACCCGCGCGCGTGCTTGGCCATGAAGTTGATGTGCTCAGGCAGGCAGGCCTCGGCGGCCATGATGATGTCGCCTTCGTTCTCGCGGTCTTCGTCATCCATCAGGATGACCATCTTGCCTTGGCGGATGTCTTCAACCAGTTCTTCGATGCTATTGAGCGCCACGCGGCACCCCCTTGGTCAGGATTTCAGGTAGCCGTTAGCGGCCAGAAAACTTTCGGTGATGTTACCGGTGGCGGGCTCTGCGGCCTTATCGCCCAGCAACAGGCGCTCCAGGTAACGGGCAAGCAAGTCCACTTCCAGGTTCACCCGGCGACCCGGCTGGTAAGACGCCATGATGGTTTCGCTGAGGGTGTGGGGAATGATGGTCAGTTCAAACTCGGCGCCATTCACGGCGTTCACGGTCAGGCTGGTGCCGTCGACGGTGATCGAGCCTTTGTGGGCGATGTACTTGGCCAATTCTTTCGGCGCGCGGATGCGAAACTCCACGGCACGCGCGTTTTCGCTGCGGGCAACCACTTCGCCGACGCCGTCGACGTGGCCGCTGACCAGGTGACCACCGAGACGGGTGGTGGGGGTCAGGGCTTTTTCCAGGTTGACCGGGCTGCCGGCCTTGAGGTCGTTCATCGCGGTGCAATCCAGGGTTTCCCGGCTGACATCAGCGGCAAAACCATTGCCCGGCAGTTCGATGACGGTCAGGCAGACGCCGCTGACGGCAATACTGTCGCCCAGCTTGACGTCACCCAGGTCGAGCTTGCCGGTTTCAACCAGCAGGCGTACGTCGCCGCCTTTTGGGGTCATTGCACGGATGCTGCCGATGGATTCGATAATGCCGGTGAACATTTCGTTCTCCTGAAAACGAGGGGCTGACGCGCAAGCGCAGGCCGGGAATTATACGCTCGCTGCTGGCACAGGGATGGCAGTGACTCGCCAGTCGTCGCCTACAGCGCGCATTTCAGTGATCTTGAGTTGGGGGGCGTTGGCCAGTTTCTCAAGCGGCCAGTCCAACAAAGGCCGGGCGGCGGAGCCGAGGAACTTGCCGGCGATGAAAATCACGTATTCATCCACCAGGCCTTGCTGGGCAAACGCACCGGCCAGGCTTGGGCCGGCCTCCACCAACACTTCATTGACGCCACGGGCTGCCAGCGCGACCAGCGCCGAGCGCAGGTCGACCTGACCATCGACGCCCGGTACCACCAGGCACTCGGGGCCACGGGGAAACTGGTTTTCCGGGGTTACGCAGGTGATGACCAGCGCCGGCCCGGCCTTGAAGAACGGCGCATTGAGCGGCACGCGCAGGCGGCCGTCGATCAACACCCGCAACGGCGGACGTGACATGGCCAGGGCGGTGGTGGCTTCGTCCAGGCCGAGTTCGGCGGCGCGCACGGTCAGGCGTGCCCCGTCGGCCAGCACCGTATCGGCGCCGGTCAGCACCACGCTGGCCTCGGCGCGCAGGCGCTGCACGGCGGCGCGAGCGGCGGGGCCGGTGATCCATTGGCTTTCGCCGTTGGCCATCGCGGTGCGGCCGTCCAGGCTCATCGCCAGCTTGACCCGCACGAAGGGCAGGCCGTGTTCCATGCGCTTGAGGAAACCTGGATTCAGCGCGCGCGCTTCAGCTTCCAGCACCCCGCTACGGACCTCAATACCGGCCTGAGCCAAGCGCTGCATGCCGCGCCCCGCCACTTCGGGGTTCGGGTCCTGCATGCCAGCCACAACGCGAGCGACACCCGCAGTGACCAACGCATCAGCGCAGGGCGGCGTATGCCCGTGGTGGCTGCACGGTTCGAGGGTCACATACACCGTGGCGCCACGGGCCCTGGCACCAGCGGCGCGCAGGGCATTGGGCTCGGCATGGGGTTCGCCGGTTCGCTCATGCCAGCCTTCGCCGACAATCTGCCCGTCACGTACAATCACGCACCCCACACGCGGGTTGGGATGGGTGGTGTACAGGCCCTTGCGCGCCAGTTCCAGGGCACGGGCCATGTAATGGGCGTCGAGCACAGCTTGTTCGGCAGGCAGTGGGTTCATTCTTTGGCAGGCTCACGGGCCAGGCGGTCGATCTCTTCGCGGAACTCGTTGAGGTCCTGGAAGCGTCGATACACCGAGGCGAAACGGATATAGGCAACTTCGTCGAGCTTTTGCAGCTCGCCCATCACCAGTTCTCCAACCACCAGGCTCTTGACCTCGCGCTCACCGGTCGCACGCAACTTGTGCTTGATATGCACCAGCGCCGCCTCCAGCCGCTCGACACTCACCGGGCGTTTTTCCAGGGCGCGCTGCATACCGGCGCGCAGTTTTTCTTCGTCGAAAGGCTGGCGGCTACCGTCGGATTTGATCAGACGTGGCAATACCAGTTCGGCGGTTTCAAAGGTGGTGAAACGTTCACCGCAGGCCAGGCATTCGCGCCGGCGACGCACTTGATCGCCCTCGGCGACCAGACGCGAGTCAATGACCTTGGTGTCGTTGGCACCGCAGAAGGGACAGTGCATGGTGGGCAGGCAACAAATAAAGGGAGGGCCATGGTAGCGCATCCCCGTGGCAAGACAAGCCATAGCCTTTACGGTATATAGGCTGACTATTATGTTTCATATTTTTTTAGCCACGGATTTTGTCCTTTCTGGAGCCGTACATGCAGTTACGACCACTTGTTTTGCTCACCGTGTTCAGTTTCCTGGTCGCCTGCAGCAGCGAAGCCCCCAAGCCGGCCGCACCTCAACCCACTCCCGCGCAAGAGAAAAAAGTACCTGGCATTGAAGACCTGGGTCCCCTGCCCGCCTATCAACGGGAAATCAGCGGCAGCCTGACCAACATTCCGGCGGGTGCCGAAGTCGAGATGGCGCTGCTGGTGATCGACGACCGTTCGCGCCCGCAACAATTGCTGGCCAGCAGCGTATTGAGCGGCAACGGCAAGCCCCTGGCCTTTCGCCTGCGCTTCAACCCCGAAGCGTTCCCGGCCGGCGCGCGGGTTGAACTACGTGGCCGCGCCAGCCAATCCGGCCAGTTGATCCTGCACCTGCCCGCCGTGCGTGTGACCCAGGCAATCAACCAGTCCACCGGCCCCCTGCAACTCGTCAAGGCACCATGACGCCACCGCTGGACCTGCAAGCCGCGCTGAGCGGGCTGATCGGCGACGCGCAACTGGTGCCCTGCCCGCTGCCGGGCACCGCGTTGTCGTTATGGCTGCTGGATGCGGACAACATGGACCGTGCCTTCAGCCCCGAGGAAACCCGGCGCATCCTGCATGAACCGCCCTACTGGAGTTTTTGCTGGGCCAGCGGCCTGGCGCTGGCGCGGTACCTGGCGGCGAACCCTGAGTGGGTCGCGGGCAAGCGCGTGCTGGATTTTGGCGCGGGTTCAGGTGTTGCAGGGATTGCGGCAGCCAAGGCCGGCGCACGGGAAGTGGTGGCCTGCGACCTGGACCCACTGGCGTTGGCGTCCTGTCGAGCGAATGCCGAACTCAACGGCGTAGCGCTGGGTTATTCGGCGGACTTCTTCGCCGAAGCCGACCGCTTCGACCTGATCCTGGTCGCCGATGTGCTCTACGACCGGGCGAACCTGCCGTTGCTGGATCAATTCTTGACCCGTGGCCGTGAAGCGTTGGTGGCGGATTCGCGGGTGAGGGATTTTCAGCACCCGGATTATCAGCGGCTGGAGATCCTTGATGCATTGACGTTGCCGGACTTGGCGGAGCCTTGGGAATTTCGCAAGGTAAGCCTGTACCATTCGCGGCGCGCATGAGACCTTCGCGAGCAAGCCCGCTCCCACACTTGGGCCCGTTCCCCCTGTGGGAGCGGCCTTGCTCGCGAAAGCGGTGCCAACTCCACCGCACTTTCAGCCAACCGCGCCAGCCCTTATAGTTGCCCCATTCCCGCTTTATTCGAGACGCCCGATGAGTGAACCCACGCCGTACATCTTCGATGTCACCACTGCCACCTTCGACCAGGCGGTAATCCAGAACTCCTTCGAGAAACCCGTGCTGGTGGATTTCTGGGCCGAGTGGTGCGCGCCCTGCAAGGCGTTGATGCCGATGCTCGCGAAGATTGCCGAGAGTTATCAGGGCGAGTTGCTGTTGGCCAAGGTCGATTGCGAGGCCGAGCAGGACATCGTCGCGCGTTTTGGCATTCAAAGCCTGCCGACGGTGGTGCTGTTCAAGGATGGCCAGCCGGTGGACGGGTTTGCCGGGGCGCAGCCGGAGTCGGCGGTGCGGGCGCTGTTGGAGCCCCATGTACAGATGCCACCACCGGCGGCGGCGAATCCGTTGGAGCAGGCCCAGGCCTTGTTTGCCGAAGGTCGCATCAGCGATGCCGAAGCGGTGTTGGTGGCGCTGTTGGGCGAGGACAATACCAACGCTGCGGCGCTGATCCTGTACGCACGCTGCCTGGCCGAACGCGGTGAATTGGGCGAAGCCCAGACCGTGCTGGACGCGGTTAAAAGCGACGACCACAAAGCCGCCCTCGCCGGTGCGAAGGCACAGATCACCTTCCTGCGTCAGGCTGCCGACCTGCCGGACGCCGCCGACCTGAAAAGCCGCCTGGCGCAAAACCCGCAGGACGACGAAGCCGCCTATCAACTGGCGATCCAGCAACTGGCGCGTCAGCAGTACGACGCGGCGCTGGAAGGTTTGCTCAAGCTGTTCATCCGCAACCGCAGCTACAGCGAAGGCCTGCCGCACAAGGCCTTGCTGCAGGTGTTCGAACTGCTGGGCAACGATCACCCACTGGTGACCGTGTACCGCCGCAAGTTGTTTGCCGCGCTGTACTAATCGCCGACCCAGCTGTACAGCGGCGTATCCCCGCCGCTGGCAACCTTCACCTGGGCGCTATGGCGCAGGCGCACCAACAGACGCTTGCCCGCCGAAGCGTCGCCGGCCAAGCCTTCCAACTGGTCAAGCAGCTCCAGGCCACTGAGTTGCCCTGCCTCGCGCAACAGGTCCTGGGCACTCTGCCATAGATCATCATTGTGTTTGACCGGAGCCACCGGCGCAGCCGTCGCGCTGGCCACGGGCGTCGCCTGCAACTGTGCGCCCAGCCGCGCCCAGTCGCCGTCGTCCAGCTCCAGGGTCAAGTCCACCGGCAGGTCGCCGACGGTTCCACGAATTCGCAACATCGTCCTTACTCCTGCAGTTTTCTGACAGGCATGCTCCCATGCGGCTTGCGCAACGCCAAGCGGGCGGTCAAACTCTGGGCACATTGTTATAAGATCACATAACAAAACTTTCATGTTCTGGAGCCTTCTCATGCGCCGTCTGTTGCTTGCTTTGCCGTTTGCCCTGCTGCCATTGGCGGTTGCCCACGCTCATGATGATCACGACCATGAACACGCTAGCCTTGGTGCCCATGAACACGGCGTGGGCCGTCTCAACGCGGTGCTCGACGGCCAGGCCCTGGAGCTGGAGCTGGATAGCCCGGCAATGAATCTGGTGGGTTTCGAACACCTGGCCACCACCCCGGCAGACAAAGCCAAGGTCGCCGCCGTGCGCAAACAGCTGGAAAACCCTGTCGCCCTGTTCAACCTGCCTAAGGCCGCCGGTTGTGTGGTCAGCAGCCAGGCACTCAACAGCCCGCTGTTCGGCGACAAGCCCGAGGCCGACCATGATGACGATGATGACCACGCCACCGACGGCAAAGGCGCGGCCGCCCACGAACACCATCACGACCACAGCGAAATCCACGCCCACTACCAATTCACCTGCGCCACGCCGACAGCCTTGAGCAACCTCGACCTGACCCAGGTGTTCAAGACCTTCCCCGCCACCCAGAAAATTCAGGTACAACTGATCGGCCCGAGCGGCCAGCAAGGGGTTGACGCAACGGCCACAGCAGCCACCCTGAAGTTCTGATTTGGCCGTGGGAGCTGGCTTGCCTGCGAAGGGATCGCCTCGGTCTGTCTGCAAAAACCGAGTCGCCCGCATCGCAGGCAAGCCAGCTCCCACAATGGATCGGCGTCATTTTCCACCACCAGGCAATACTGATTTCCCATGACCCACGCATTGATCGAACTGTCTGACCTGGGCTTCAACTGGCCCAATCACCCACAGTTGCTGGACATCCCTGCGTTCCGCCTGGAAGCAGGAGAAACCCTGTTTCTCAAGGGCCCGAGCGGCAGTGGCAAAACCACATTGCTGGGCCTGCTTGGCGGGGTGCAGAAACCCAGCCGGGGCAGTATCCGCCTGCTCGGCCAGGAACTGACCGAGCTTTCGGCTGGCGCGCGCGATCGTTTTCGCGTCGACCACACCGGCTACATTTTCCAGCAGTTCAACCTGCTGCCGTTCTTGTCGGTACGCGAGAACGTCGAGTTGCCCTGCCACTTTTCCACACTGCGTGCGCAACGGGCGAAACAGCGCCACGGCAGTGTCGACCAGGCCGCCGCCGCTTTACTCGCGCACCTGGGATTGAAAGACAAATCCCTGCTGGAGCGCCGCGCCGACTCACTTTCCATCGGCCAGCAGCAGCGGGTGGCCGCCGCCCGTGCGTTGATCGGCCAACCGGAACTGGTGATCGCCGACGAACCCACCTCGGCCCTGGACCACGACGCCCGCGAAGCCTTCCTACAGCTGTTGTTTGCCGAATGCCGTGAGGCCGGCGCCAGCCTGTTGTTTGTCAGCCATGACCAGAGCCTGGCTTCGTTGTTCGACCGCAACCTGTCGCTGGCCGAACTCAATCGCGCCGCCACGCCCGCAGAGGTTTGAGATGTATCTGTTCCGTCTAGCCATGGCCAGCCTGGCTAACCGCCGCTTTACCGCGATCCTCACCGCATTCGCCATCGCCCTGTCGGTGTGCCTGTTGCTGGCGGTGGAGCGCGTGCGCGTTGAGGCGCGCAACAGTTTCGCCAGCACCATCAGCGGCACCGACCTGATCGTCGGTGCGCGCTCAGGTTCGGTGAACCTGCTGCTGTACTCGGTGTTCCGCATTGGCAATGCCACCAACAACATCCGCTGGGACAGCTTCGAGCATTTCGCCGCCAGCCCTCAGGTGAAATGGGCGATCCCGATTTCCCTCGGCGACTCCCATCGCGGCTACCGTGTGATGGGCACCAATGAATCCTACTTCGAACATTACCAATACGGCCGCAAGCAAAACCTCGAACTGGCCAGCGGACGCGCCTTCGCCACCGACCCGTTTGAAGTGGTGCTCGGTGCAGAAGTCGCCGACGCGTTGCATTACAAACTCGGCGACAAACTGGTGCTGGCCCACGGCGTAGCCGTGGTCAGCCTGGTGAAGCACGATGACAAGCCCTTCACCGTAGTCGGCATCCTCAAGCGCACCGGCACACCGGTGGATCGCACGTTGCACATCAGCCTCGGCGGCATGGAGGCGATCCACATCGACTGGCACAACGGCGTGCCGGCCCAGGGCAAAGGCCGCATCAGTGCCGACCAGGCGCGCAACATGGACCTCACGCCGCAGGCCATCACCGCGTTCATGCTGGGCCTGAACAACAAGATTTCCACCTTCGCCCTGCAACGGGAAATCAACGAGTTCCGTGGCGAGCCGATGCTGGCGATCCTGCCCGGCGTGGCGCTGCAAGAGTTATGGAGCATGATGGGCACCGCCGAAAAAGCGCTGTTCGTGATCTCGCTGTTCGTGGTGCTCACCGGCTTGATCGGCATGCTCACAGCGATCCTCACCAGCCTCAACGAACGCCGCCGCGAAATGGCGATTTTGCGCTCTGTAGGTGCGCGCCCTTGGCATATCGCGACGTTGCTGATCTTCGAAGCCTTCGCCCTGGCGCTGTCCGGCGTGGTAGCCGGCGTTGGTTTGCTTTACGTGTGCATCGCCGCCTCACGCGGGTATCTGCAGGCCAATTACGGCCTGGACCTGCCGATGTCCTGGCCGAGCGAATATGAATGGACGCTGCTCGCCGGTATCCTGGCCGCCGCACTGTTGATGGGCAGCGTGCCCGCGTGGCGTGCCTATCGGCAATCCCTGGCCGATGGCCTGTCCATACGTTTATGAGGAAGGCCTTGATGCGTCGCGTCCTGTTTGCATTGTTTCTGCTGATCGCGCTGCCCGCCTGGGCCGCCGAGCCCAAAGAGCTGACCTGGTCGGAACTGATCCCACCGGATGCCGAGCCGGAAGTGCCGAACATGCAACCGCTGCACAATCTCTCCGGCATGGCGGATGCCCTGGAGTCGGCACCGGCTGCCAAGCAGGAAATGCCCAACGCGCCAGTGGTGCCAGGGCTCAATGGCCAGCACATTCGTTTGCCCGGCTACATCGTGCCACTGGAGGTCAGCGAAAACGGGCGCACCACCGAGTTCTTGCTGGTGCCGTATTTCGGCGCGTGCATCCATGTCCCGCCGCCGCCCTCGAACCAGATCGTGCATGTCAAAAGCGAAATCGGCGTGAAACTCGATGAGCTGTACCAGCCGTACTGGATCGAAGGCGCGATGCAGGTCAAGCCATCCACCAGCGAGCTGGCCGATGCCGGTTACCAGATGGAAGCCGAGAAGATTTACATGTACGAACTGCCGGAATAGCGCTGATCGCCCTTTCATTGAGCTGAGTCAAAAGACCGGGCGGAACGATCTTTACCATTGGACGTACAACTTTTAAACGTCCTTTGGAGCTCCCATGAACAAGTCTCTGCTCGGCGCGTCCCTCTTCGCGCTCGCCCTCGTCGCCCCCGTCGTACACGCTCATGAAGCGGGTGACATTCTGGTGCGTGCCGGTGCAATCACCGTGAACCCGAAGGCGGACAGCGGTCACGTCAAAGTTGACCAGGGTCCATTGGCGGGCGCCAACCTGGGCGGCAAGGCGACCATGAGCAGCGATACCCAACTGGGTCTGAACTTCGCCTACATGCTGACCAACCACGTCGGTATCGAACTGCTGGCCGCGACGCCGTTCGAGCATGATGTGAAGATCAAGAACACCGCCCTTGGCGCCGCCAACGGCAAGCTCGGTACCCTGAAACACCTGCCGCCGACCCTGAGCATCGTGTACTACCCACTGGACAACAAGTCGGCCTTCCAGCCGTACGTGGGCGCCGGTATCAACTACACCTGGATCTACGACGAACACGTCGGCAGCCGTGCTCAAGGCGCCGGCTTCAGCAACTTCAAGGCTGAAAACTCCTGGGGCTGGGCCGCGCAGATTGGCGCGGACTACATGATCAACGACAAGTGGATGATCAACGCCCAGGCGCGCTATATCGACATCAGCACCAAGGCGACCGTGGACAACAATGCCCTAGGCCAAGGCACCCGCGCCAAGGTCAATGTGGACGTGGATCCGATGGTTTACATGGTGGGTATCGGCTACAAGTTCTAAGCAACACTGCATAACCAATGTGGGAGCGGCGCACCGCCGCTCCCACATTTGGTTTTGCGTGTATTCAGCTGTGGCGGTAGAAACGATCCAGCAACGCCGGCAGCCCGGCCCGCCATGCCCGTGGCTTGATGCCGAAGGTGTGGAGGATTTTCTTGCAGGCGAGTACCGCGTGTTGCGGTTCTTCGCTCGCATCCGGCCGGGCCGCGTGGGCCTGGGCGGTGGGGGATTCGATCGCCAGCAGATGGTAGCTGCGCGCTTCGGTGAGGATCGCCTGGCCCAGCGCCAACGGCGTGGTCGCCTCTTGGCCGGCATAGTGATAGGTGCCCCACAGCGGCGCCGCACAATCGAGCTGCTTGAGCACCGAGATGATCACCCGCGCGGCATCGTCCACCGGCGTCGGATTGCCGCGACGGTCGTCCGCCATCAGCAATTCATCCGGTTTCTCCGCCCGGGCCAGGAAGCGCCCGAGGGTGCCGTCAGCGCTGTCATCCAGCAGCCAGCCAAACCGTAGCAACACATGTTGCGGGCAGGTGGCGCGCACACTTTGCTCGATGCGCCACAACGCCTGGCCGCGCAGGCCCAGGGGCACCGGCTCGTCCTTTTCGCTGTAGGCGGTAGCGCGGGAGCCATCGAACACGCGGTAGCTGGACGGTTGCAGCAGGGTGATGTTGTGGTGCTGGCACAGCTCGGCCAGGCGCTCGATGGCGAACTCTTGGCCAGCCAGGCGGGTTTCGCTGACCGCTTCGGCCTGGAACCAGTCGAAATAGTAGGCGAGGTTGATCAACGCATCGGGACGGGTGTCGTCGAGCAATTGGGTGAGGCTCGCGGCATCCCAGCCGTCTTGGGGCGGTTTGGGGGCGAGGAAACCGATGTCTTCCTCTGCACCGAGGCGAATCAGCGCCTGCCCGAGGGCATTCCCGCCGCCCAGTAACATAAGGCGCATTCGCATAGATTGAGCAGGCCCGGTCAGTATGGAACGATGGTTATTAGGTATTTATCAGAATCGTTGCATTTTGCGGGTTTGTAGCGCAACCGTCACGGATTAACTATCTTCGCGCCAGCCTCGGTAGGTTCATGCTCAAGGGCCGTCCGCGCAGGCACCAGGACCTGCTGTGGATAAGTCTGCGCGAAATGCACCTCGCCACAGTTATCCACAAGCTTTTTCAAGCGCTGGTTGAACGCGCGACTCACCGCATATTGCCCGCCCGACACCGTGCGAAACTGCGCAGTGAGCACCACGCCATTAAGGTCCATCTTGTCGACGCCAAACACCTCCAGCGGCCCTTGCAGGTTGTACTTGAGGAACACGTCATCACGGATCGACTGCCCCGCCTCGCGGATCAGCTCCACCGCCTTGTCCACGTCCGTGTCGTAAGTGAACTGCACCGAGAAGAACGCATACGCAAATTGCCGCGACTGGTTGGTGACTGCCTTGATTTGCCCGAACGGCACCGAGTGCACAAAGCCCTTGCCATCGCGCAGGCGCAGTGTGCGAATCGTCAGGCCTTCGACGGTGCCGGCGTGGCCCGAGTCGAGCACCACCCAGTCGCCAATGGACAGGGTGTCTTCGATGATGATGAACAGCCCGGTGATCACGTCCTGCACCAGTTGTTGCGAGCCGAAACCAATGGCCAGGCCGACCACCCCGGCACCGGCCAGCAGCGGCGCGACGTTGATCCCGAGATTGGCCATGGTAGTGATCGCGCAGATCACCACCAGAATGATCTTCACCGCATTGCGCAGCAGCGGCAGGATGGTTTTCACCCGTGTGCTGGGCTGGCGACTGGAGCGTTTGTTGACCGGCGGTTTCAACGCTTCCTGGATAGCCGTGTCGAGCACCACCCAGAACAGCCAGGTCATCAGCAGGATCAGGCCGATGCTGCTGAGAGAATCACTGATCGCCCGACCCACCGAATTGCGTTGGGCGAATTCGAACAGCGACACCCCCCAGATCCGCCCGAGGATCTCGATAAACGCGATGGCCATGACAATACGCAGGATCGCGTGCAACAGGCTGAGGAAGCGTTCCTTGTAGGCACTGCTGCGCTGGATCGCCACCTGGCTGCGCGACTTGAACAGGTGTTGCAACACCGTGCTGAGAAACACCGTGCCGATCAGCAGGATCGTGGTGAACAGCGCGCAACGCAGGGTCTTCTGATTATCGTCGCCGGCGCCGATCAGGTTGATTGCCGAGACCAGCACCATCAGCAGAATCGGCCAATACCACAACCCGGAAAACACCCGCAGTGATTGCTGCAACGCCGGATGTTTGAGGCGTTGGGCCAACGGCCGGTTACGAATCAGATGAGCCACCGGCCGATGCAGTCGTACCACCAGCACGCCGAAGATCACCGCCGCGAACAAACCGGTAAACACCGCGATACTGCTGGTGATATTGCCACCGAGCTGGCGAGCGATCTGGGGGCTGGTCAACGCATCGCTGAGGGCCGCGAGAAAGCCGATCAGGAACAGCGGTTTGGGGCAGTAGCTGCGAATAATCCGAACCGCCGGGCGCTTGTGTCCGACATTGAACATGACAATGACGCACAACAGCATCGAGGTGGAAAAAATGCCGCTGCTGGTGGCGTAGGCAAAACACAGCGCCAGCGCGCGACCTATGGAGGTGGGTAAAAAGTGGCTGACATACAGGGTCAGCGGCAGGCAAATCAGCGCAGGAATCGTATAGGGAATCACGTACCCGAGCACTGCCAGCAGGCGCTCGCGCCGCTCGAAGAAAGTGCGACGGCCCAAGCGCTGCACGATAAACCGCCCCAGGAGCGTCAGCACCACAAAAGCCCCGCACCACACGCCGGACAGCAACAGGAAATCCCCCGCCACGCTCCAGGGTGAGCGCGCAGCCGTCTGATTGACCAACCGCCCGACCTCATCGGCCGCTCGGTCCGCCCGCAGGCGCCACTCATCGATCAGGTTCTGATTGAGATCGAGCTTTTGCTGTACGTCATCAATGCTGGAACTGATCGCCCCCAGCAAACCGCCCTCCACCAGCAATTCCGGCTTCGCCGGCGCTTCAGGTTCAGGCGCCGTGGCCGCAGCCTGTAGCGCGCCACTGCCGCAGAACAGCAGCGCGCCGAGCAGTAATGCAGTCTTTAGATTCAGCAAAACACCGGGCTCCTTCAGAAGGGTCTGTAAGGAACTGACGGGTTTGGGCGTTGATCGTTCCCCTTCAGCGACATCTTTATGCCGTCTGTAGGACGCTGGAAACTTTCAGCCAAAAATCACAGTCAGCCATAAACAGGGGGCCAGGCCCCCACTTCTTCCACAGGAGCAATCATGGCTGCGATCCCCGACTGGGTGCCCATCACCCCCAGCGTCGCCATCACTCGCTTCACGGTGCTGACGGTCAATATCCACAAGGGCTTCACTGCCCTGAACCGACGTTTCATCCTGCCCGAGCTGCGTGAAGCGGTGCGCAGCGTGGGCGCCGACATGGTGTTCCTCCAGGAAATCCACGGCACCCACGAACGCCACCCCAAGCGCTTCAGTGACTGGCCGAACATGCCGCAGTACGAGTTCCTCGCCGACAGCATCTGGCCGCAGTTCGCCTACGGGCGCAATGCCGTCTATCCCCATGGCGACCACGGCAATGCGCTGCTGTCGAAATTCCAGATCGTGCGCCATGACAACCTCGATATCTCCCAAAGCGGCCATGAAAACCGTGGCCTGCTGCATTGCGTGCTGCGTATGCCAGGTACCGGCCAGGAGATACATGCGATTTGCATCCACCTGGGCTTGCGCGAGGTACACCGCCAGCAGCAATTACGCCTGATCGAACAGCGCATCAGCGAGATCCCGGCCGACGCGCCGCTGGTGGTCGCCGGTGATTTCAACGATTGGCGACAAAAGGCCGACCTGAGCAAGGCCGGCTTGAAGGAGGTGTTTATTGAATCCATGGGCAAACCTGCGCGCACCTTCCCGGCGCGCCTGCCGTTGCTGGCGCTGGACCGGATTTATGTGCGCAATCTGAAGGTGCATAACCCTAGGGTGCTGACGACTCGGCCTTGGTCCCACCTGTCCGACCATGTACCGCTCTCGGTGGAGATCGAGCTATGAACGTGGCCGTGGAACATATCTCCACCGACCAGCCGCCGGACGAAGCCAAGGCTCGCGACCTGGATTACGGCTGGCAGAGTGGCAACCAGATTGAGTTGCTGGAGAACGGCGAGGCCTATTTTCCCAAGGTGTTCGAAGCCCTGCGCGCGGCCCGACGGGAGATTCTGCTGGAGACCTTCATCCTCTTCGAAGACAAGGTAGGCCATGAGCTGCAGGGCATCTTGATCGAGGCCGCAGAGCGTGGGGTCAAGGTAGTGGTCAGCCTGGACGGTTTTGGTTGTGGCGAACTGAGCCCAACGTTTCTCGGCGAACTGGCGGCCGCCGGGGTCACGGTGCAAATGTTTGACCCGGCATCCAAGACCCTGGGTTTTCGCACCAATTGGTTTCGCCGCCTGCACCGCAAGATTGTGGTGGTGGACGCTGAAGTGGCGTTTATCGGCGGGATCAATTTCTCCGCCGATCATCTGGGGGATTTCGGCCCCGAAGCCAAGCAGGATTACGCGGTGCAGGTAATAGGCCCCGCCGTGGCTGACCTGCATCACTTCGCCCTGGCGCAAAGCGGTCGCCAGGTCCGCACGCGACGTGGCTGGCGGCGGCGCCAGCAGCGGCCTTCGTTGTGGTCCACCGACAAGGGCGATGGCCTGGTGCGCCTGATTTATCGGGACAACGTACAGCATCGCGATGACATCGAAGAGGCGTATATCCACGCGCTGAGCAAGGCACAAAAACGCGCGGTGATTGCCAACGCCTACTTCTTCCCAGGCTATCGCCTGCTGCGCGAAATCCGCAACGCCGCGCGCCGGGGCGTGCACGTGCAACTGATCATG
Organism: Pseudomonas sp. H3_E07; assembly: GCF_054668895.1. Classification (NCBI taxonomy): domain Bacteria; kingdom Pseudomonadati; phylum Pseudomonadota; class Gammaproteobacteria; order Pseudomonadales; family Pseudomonadaceae; genus Pseudomonas; species Pseudomonas sp. H3_E07. The sequence goes on along the minus strand of NZ_CP162795.1, from coordinate 3,453,965 downwards.
CAGGGCCAGCCAGACGTCCTGCTGGCCAAACTGGCGGCGCGGATGCTCTACGACTACCTGCTCAAGGATGGCGTGGTGATCCACGAATATTGCCAGCGCCCGCTGCACGGCAAAGTCGCGTTGGTGGATGACGAATGGAGCACCGTGGGGTCGAGCAATCTGGACCCGTTGAGCCTGTCGCTGAACCTGGAAGCCAACGTATTGATTCGCGACCGCGGATTCAATCAACAGCTCTACAAACGCCTGGAGATACTCGCCCGCGACCACTGCCAGACCATGCCGGAAAACCGCAAGCCGCGCCTGTGGCTCTGGCGATTGACGGTGGGTTTTCTGGTGTTTCATGTGATGCGCCATTTCCCTGCGTTGACGGGTTGGCTGCCGGCGCACAAGCCACGTTTGAAACCGATTGAGAGCCAGGCCAATGACCACTGAATCCAGGTTCAAACGCTGGAAGAAACCGCTGACCATCGCCTTCTTCCTGGTGCTGATCGTGTTGTTCACCCTGCTCGCGCGGCGTATCGATTGGAGCGAAGTGGTGCAAACCCTGGGCGACTTCAAGGTGCGCACACTGGTGATTGCAGGTGCACTGACACTGTGCAGTTTTCTGGTGTACGCCAGCTTCGACTTGATCGGCCGCACCTACATCCGTCAGAACCTGGTGTGGAAGCAGATCCTGCCGGTGGGCATCATCAGCTACGCCTTCAACCTCAATCTGAGCGCGTGGGTCGGCGGCATTGCCATGCGTTATCGGCTGTATTCGCGACTAGGGGTGAGCACCAGCAATATCGCCAAGATCCTCGGTCTGAGCCTGGCCACCAATTGGTTTGGCTACATGGCGATTGCCGGGGTGGTGTTCAGCAGCGGCCTGGTGACCATGCCGCCGGGATGGAAAGTCAGCACCACGGCATTGCAAGGCATTGGCGCATTGTTGGTACTGGCCAGCCTCGGCTATCTACTGGCCTGCCAGTTTTCGAAGAAACGCGCGTGGACAATTCGCGGCATGGAAATCAATTTGCCATCGGTGCGCATGGCGTGCCTGCAGTTGATGCTGGGCGCGTTGAATTGGTCGCTGATGGCCGCGGTGATCTTCACCCTGTTGCCGGCCAAGCTGGACTATCCGCTGGTGCTGGGCGTGTTGTTGATCAGCGCGATTGCCGGGGTGCTCACCCATATTCCGGCCGGGCTGGGTGTACTCGAAGCGGTCTTTATTGCGCTGTTGCAGCATGAAGCGTCGCGGGGCAGCTTACTGGCCGGGTTGATTGCGTATCGGGCCATCTACTTTATTGTGCCGCTGCTGATTGCGCTGGTGATGTATCTGGGCGTGGAGGCGAAGGCAAAGGCGTTGCGGGTGAAAAAAACACCCGCCTGAACGCTTACTGGGATTGGATGATGCTCAACCGCTCGCCCACCACCATCTCGGTGATCCAGTCCACCAGGATTGAGGTGTACGCTTGCTGGGACACCGGATCGCTGAGGGAATGGTCGGCGCCGTCGATGATGCGATGGGTCAGGGAGTGAGTCTGCTGGCACGCCGCGCGGTAACTCATGATGGTGGCGTGGGGCACGTGGTCATCGGTTTCCGACTCAACGATCAAGACATCCCCGGTAAACGCCGAACACGCGTGCAAGGCGCGATTGGTTTCGGCGTGGACCAAGGTGCTGCGGTAATCCATCAGGTCGGCCTTGTCCAGATCACGCTTGGGCTTGAGCCACTCATGATCGCGGTACAGCGCCGGCACGCGCAGCGCCAGCCAGCGCACCGGGCGCAGTGAGGTGAGAATCGCCGCGAGGTAGCCACCGTAACTGGTGCCCACCACCGCGACCGCCGAGGTGTCGATGGCCGGGTGCGCCAACAGCCGGTCATAGGCCGCCAGCAGGTCGCGCAGGTTGTCTTCGCGGGTGACGCGCGACAATGGAATGCCCGTGCCAGCGTGCCCGCGCAGGTCGAAGGTCAGGCAGACACAGCCCAAGCCGGCGATGCCTTTGGCGCGCTCAAGGTCTCGCTCCTGGCTACCGCCCCAACCGTGCACAAACAACACGCCGGGCACTTTGGATTTGGGGCTCAGGAAGGTGCCGCTCATCTGTTCGTCGTCAATATCGATCGCAATGCTTTCGCTTCTAGCCGTCATAAGATTTAACCGTCACGTACTTGAGAAGAAACTCGCTGTTTTCCGCCGGGCCGCGATACACCTCGATGGCATCGGCCGGCAACGGTTGGTCCACATAGGTTTCCACGGAGGACACATGGATCGCACGCAGGCCAGGGTTGTTGATAAAACTTTGTAGCGCCGCGACTTCCGCGCTGCTGGCCCCACCCATCCGCCAGGATTGTTCGAGCACACCACTGCGGCGCTGGCCGTCGCTGTCGAGACCCTGGGCAATGTCATAGTTGCGCCGCGATGCATAGAAGCCAGGGTAGGCTTCATCGGCAGCCGTATCGAAGACCTGGGCTTGTTCGATGGCTTCGCGTACGTCGTCGGGCAGTTGGAGCTGTAACAGGTCTTCGTAGTAACCCGGCACCACCAGCAGGTTGGAGCCACCGTAAACGTCTTCGCCCTGCCCGTCTTGCGTCAGGTATTGCTCGCCGCAGTAGCTGAACACGTAATCACCGATAAAGCTCTGGCCGACGCTGTGGGTGACCACGTCGTGCAGGTCTTGCTCCAGCACCACGCCTTCGCTAAAGCGTTTCGCGGCATCAGGTCGCGCCAGCACCGCTTCGAATTCATCCAGGCTGTGGATAACTTCCTGCCCTCGGCCCGCGCAGGCGTGCACGGGTTTCAAACGGATGGGTCCACTGTAGAGCAAGCGCGTGGCGGCTGGGCGCGCGTCTTCCAGTGCGAAAACGCTCAAGCCGTCCAGCACGACTTTTCGGACACGCTCGCAGAACAGTGCCGACCAACCTTCGGGCGCTTTGGCTTCAGGGCCGAGCAAACCATGGCTGATAGCTTTGGTGCAGATGAAATCGTGGTCAACGTACCCGCCCCACAAATCCTGCGGCCCCTTGATATTGAGCGCTCGCGCCTGAGCCGGGCCAACCAGGGTTTGTGTGGGCAGCAGGTACAGCGCCAGCCCCGCGTGCAGATCAGCGTCATAACTGCCACCGAACTTGAGCCCGAGGATCTGCGCCAGCCAGCGCGCCAAAGCGCGGTTGGTTTCGACCTCATGCATCGGTGCGCCCTCACGTGTGGAGTGAGCGACTACCAGCTTCTTGCGTTGAATCGGGGTCATGCGTCCCCCTTGGCCATCCCGCCATGTGTGTATACAGAACGTTGCAGAGATCAGGCCAAGGCGCTCTCGGGCAGGAATACTTTCAAATCAACCAGTTGCTGAAAAACCGATGGCAGTTGGCCTGCTCTTTTCTGCACGACGCCCTTCTGATGCGGCGGCGTTCTGCACGATTCACACGCCGAAACGGCTGCGGTAATCGCTGGGCGCCAAGCCGGTGATCTTCTTGAAGGTGGCGCGAAAGGCACTCGGATCCTGGTAACCCACAGTCCAGGCGATATGGTCGATGGTACCGTTAGTGAATTCCAGCATCTGCCGCGCCTTGCCCACGCGCAAGTGCTGACAGTATTCGGTGGGTTTCAAACCCGTGGCGTTGCGAAAGCGCCGTAGGAAGGTGCGCTCTTCCAAACCGGCTTCCCGGGCCATCGCGGCCAGGGAAACATCCACCGCGCCGCTGGCCTGCAACCAGTGCTGAACCTTGAGGATGGCCGTGTCGCCGTGGCCGAGAATCGGCGCAAAGTTACTGCCGCATTGGCTGGCACTGTCGCTGTGTTCGATCACCAGGAAACGCGCGGTATCGGCCGCGATACTTGGGCCCATCAGGCGGTCGACCAGGCGCAGGCCGAGTTCGGACCAGGCCATCAAGCCGGCAGTGGTGATCAGGTCGCCGTCATCGACGATGGGCTTATCCGCCTCCAGGCGCACCGCCGGGTAACGGGCGGCGAAAGATTTGGCAGAAGACCAATGGGTGGTGGCACTACGTCCGTCAAGCAACCCACTGCGCGCCAGCATGATCGAGCCAATGCACACACCGCCCAACACCGTACCCGCCGCGTGTTGCTGGCGAATCCACTCCAACAGCGCGAGGGGCGCCTGGTCTTCGGTGAATTCACCAATCGACGGCGGCACCAGCACGGCCATCATCGGTTGCTCGGGGCCAGGGTGACTGCTGAATACGCGCGCCGGTTTACCGGTAACATCCACCTGCCAATGGCTGACCCGCAGCAAGGGCAATTGCGCGGATTGATGTTCGGCGGCGATGCGGTTGGCCACGCCGAACAGGTCGGTCAAGCCATGCACGGCGGCCAACTGCGCACCTTGGTAGATCAACACGCCCAGCTCGACGACCACCATTGTCAGTTTTCCCCCTGTTATTGTCGGCGCAGCCAATCCCCGGTGCGGGCGCCAGCTATGATACTGGGCCCATCAACCCATCACGAGGCAACACAACATGGCCAAGCAAGCGCTCATCCTAATCGATATCCAGAACGACTACTTCCCCCAAGGCAAGTGGCCACTCGACGGCGTGGACGCCGCGGCAGACAAGGCCGCGCAAGTACTGCAGGCGTTTCGCCAGGCAGGCGATGCGGTGATTCATGTGCGCCATGAGTTCACGTCCGATGACGCGCCGTTCTTCACGCCAGGCTCCGAAGGGGCGCATCTGCATTCCAAGGTGCTGAACGAAGGCAGTGAGCCGGTGGTGCTTAAACACTTTGTGAATGCGTTTCGCGAAACCAACCTGCGCGCACTGCTGGAACAACGCACCATCACAGACCTGGTAGTGGTTGGCAGCATGAGCCACATGTGCATCGACGGCGTGGTACGGGCGGCGGCGGACCTGGGCTACAAGGTCACGGTGATTCATGACGCGTGCGCGACACGGGACCTGGAGTTCAATGGCCAGGTGATTCCGGCGGCGCAGGTGCATGGGGCGTACATGGCGTCGCTGGCCTTTGGTTATGCGGGTGTGGTGTCGGCAGATGAGTACTTGAAAGCGCAAGCGGCGGCGGCTTGACCGCCACTTGTCGTCTTAGCGTCAGCGGGTCGCGATGATGAACAGGCGCGGAAACGGCAGCAACACGGTGCCATCCGCCAGGGCTGGATAGGCCTGGGTAATCCGCGCCTGGTATTCCTGCAGGAAGGCGGCTTTCTCGCCGTCGGTCAAAGGCGCAAGGAACGGTCTGAGCGCCGATGCTTTGAACCACTCCACCACCGCCGCGTGGTCCGCCAACGGGTGCTGATACGTGGTGCGCCACACATCGACGGTACTGCAATGCTTGCTCATCAGTTCGTAGTAGTAGCTCGCGGTATGACGCTGGTTGTGTTTGACCGCGCCGATCTTGGCCGACCAAGGACCATCGGCCGCGACGTCGCGGGCAAGCCGGTGGGCAGGCTCATCGAGGTTGTCCGGGGTTTGCACCGCCAGCGTGCCACCGGGCGTCAGTTGGCGGGCCAGGTGCGGGTAAAGCATGGCGTGATCCGGTAACCATTGCAGGGACGCGTTGGCCAGGATCACATCGAAGGCTTGCACAGGTTTCCAGTCACCTATATCCGCCAGTTCGAAGCTCAGTGCCGGCAGCCGTTTGCGGGCGTCCACCAGCATGTCGTCGGAGCTGTCCATGCCGGTGACATGGGCTTGCGGAAAACGCTCGGCCAGCACTTCGGTGGAGTTACCGGGGCCGCAGCCCAGATCCACGGCGTTGCGCACCTCGGCATTCGGAATGGCCGCGACCAAGTCACGGACGGGACGGGTGCGCTGTTGTTCGAACAGTGTGTATTGCTTGGCAGACCAGGTCATCGCGGCTTTCCATCTTGTTGACGTTGGCGCCAGCCTAAATCGTGTGAGCCTCGAGGACAAATACCGAGTGCTGCACGCCTGGTCCGCTTTGCCGAAAACAGCCTCCCCGGTACAAAGCGTTTATAGTCACGACACGTTGAAGATGACATACCTCGTTTTTTGCCTAGGGATGGGAGGCCTATATGACACTCGGAGAATTTCTCTCCCCGGTTACTGCACTTGTTCGTTTGATCACCACGCTGTTCGGCCGAAAGCCCAGCCTCCCCCATAAACGCCTGGAGGCGCGCCTGCTGCTCAGGGGCATCGTGGCTGAGATACCGAAAGAACTGCCGTTTCGCATATGTGATGAAGAAGGCAATCAGCACAGAGGCGTGTACGTGATCGGCATGCTGATCTGGAACAAAGGCAATCAACCGGTCGTGCAATCGGACCTGACGCCATCGGCGCCACTCCAGATACAGGTCGGCGATGACTGCACCCTGGTGAGCGCCAAGACCGTCCCTTTCGAAGACCAGACCGACTGTGCGGCAACGATTACAAGCCCGACGACAATACGCATCGACTTTGACTGCATAAACCCCGGTGAGTACCTGATTGTGCCCATCTTCGTGACGGGCAACGCCATGACCGAAGTCAAGGTTATAGGGCGAATCATCGGGCAGGACAGTCCGATTGATCATACGGCGGAGGAAGTCAGGGCACCGTTCCTCGAACGCTTATCGATGTTGACCTGCTTGCTGCTCATCTTCAATACGTTGCCGGGGTTCTTCATCGCGGGCGCGCTTCTGCTACGGGACTACGGCCTGGACGTCATCTGGAACAAGCCCGAGAGCCTCCCGCCGTACTTGACGCTGCCGTTCACGATGGGCGCGATGATGCTCTCCCTGTTCATCACTTCTCGCATCGTGTATTGGGTCGAACGGCGAAACTACCCGCAGGGCTACCCCCTTCAGGCGGACCTTGAACCTCCCTTGCTGGAGAATATCCGGGCCATGCTCAGCACCGTGTTCAAAGGCAAGAAACATCGGATATCCACATCATTGTTCGACTGGGGAAAACCCATCTTGCTGACAGGCAAGAAAGCCAAACGACGCTCCGTGGATGATTGGATTCGATAGCCTCATGGCCAAGGCCTGTATCCCACCCAATAAAAAACCCCTGAGTCATGGGCCCCAGGGGTTTGATGGATACTGACGCGAAGTCGTCCGTCAGAACGGAATATCGTCATCAAAGCTGTCGAAATCCGGAGCCGGTTGCGGGGCAGCCTGTTGTGGCGCTGGGCGCGACTCACGCTGTGGCTGCTGGCTTGGCTGCGGACGGGACTGCTGTGGACGCGGTGCCGAGTTGGACATGCCGCCCTGGCCTTGTTGGTCGCCCTGCGGACGGCCGCCCAGCAGTTGCATGGTGCCTTGCATGTCGACCACGATTTCAGTGGTGTAACGCTTGATGCCGTCTTTTTCCCACTCGCGGGTCTGCAGTTTGCCTTCGATGTAGACCTGCGAACCTTTGCGCAGGTACTCACCAGCGATCTCGGCAACCTTGCCGAACATCGACACGCGGTGCCATTCGGTTTTCTCGACCTTCTGGCCAGTCTGCTTGTCGGTCCACTGTTCGCTGGTCGCCAGACTCAGGTTGGTCACGGCGTTACCGTTAGGCAAGTAGCGAACTTCGGGATCCTGGCCGCATGTACCGACCAATATGACTTTGTTAACCCCACGGGCCATAACGTTCTCCTAGGCTGGGCGCGCTGTCGGCACTGGGTTGACCAGTTGCTCGAGCGTCGCGCGATCCAATAATTCGGTGTCCAATTTGATGTAAATGGCCGCCTCTTCCGCGACCACGACTGCATCTGTTACCCCTACGACGGCCTTAAGGCGCTCTACCAGGCCGCTTTCACGGATCGCCTCAGGCGATAGCGGCAAACGCAAACTTGTGACGTAGGGAGGTTCGCGCATGGTAACAGCAAAGGCCAGCCAAAGTGCAGCCAGCCCGGCGCATCCGAGGAAGACAACCGACAAACCGCCATGCTGGAACATCCAGCCCCCCATGATGCCGCCCAGTGCAGAACCGAGGAACTGGCTGGTGGAATACACCCCCATCGCCGTGCCCTTGCCACCGGCCGGTGAAACTTTACTGATCAGCGAAGGCAGTGACGCCTCCAGCAGGTTGAACGCAGTGAAGAACACCACCGTGCCGATTACCAGCGCCCGCAGGCTGTCGCCGAACTGCCAGAAGAATAGCTCAGTGAGCATCAGCGTCGTGACGGCACCGAGCAGGATTAGTTTCATTTTGCGTTTTTTCTCGCCATAAATGATGAACGGAATCATGGCGAAGAATGAAATCAGCAGCGCTGTCAGGTAGACCCACCAGTGCTGTTCCTTGGGCAGACCGGCTTTTTCCACCAGTGCCAGGGGCAAGGCAACGAAGCTGCACATCAGCATGGCGTGTAATACGAAGATACCTAAATCCAGGCGCAGCAGGTCGGGGTGCTTGAGTGTCGGCAAGAGTGCCTTGCGCGCGACACCCGATTCGCGATGCTGCAACGTGCCGGTGGAGCGCGGCACCATAAAGGCCACGATCACGATGCCGAACAGCGCCATGCCGCCGGTGGCGAGGAACAGTCCGTGCAGGCCGAACGCGCGGGTCAGCAAAGGGCCGACGACCATGGCCACGGCAAACGACAGACCGATGGTCATGCCGATCATGGCCATGGCCTTGGTGCGGTGTTGTTCGCGGGTCAGGTCCGACAGCAAGGCCATCACGGCCGCGGAAATCGCGCCGGCGCCTTGCAGGATACGCCCGGCAATCACGCCCCATATGGAGTCGGACTGGGCCGCCAGCACACTGCCGAGGGCAAACACGATCAGCCCGAGGTAGATCACCGGGCGACGGCCAATACGGTCGGAAATGATCCCGAACGGGATCTGGAAAATGGCCTGGGTCAGGCCATACGCGCCAATGGCCAGGCCAATCAATGCGGGGGTCGCGCCGGCGAGATCCATTCCATAGGTCGCCAGCACCGGCAACACCATAAACATGCCCAGCATACGGAAGGCGAACACCAGGGCCAGACCGCTTGCCGCTCGGGTCTCGCCGCTACTCATGCGCTCGCTGTGGGGATCGTGCATGGAAAAACCTCATGTGAACCGGCGGCGATTCTACCAGTCCCATCGATTGAGAGGGTATATGCGGCGCTTTGCCGCGCAGCTTTCATCTAAGGCTGCAAGCGGCCTTTTGACAGTGTATATTCATCCAGTCTTTAGCCGTATACTCCGGCATTATTTACGCCCGCCGTGCGAGGCCATCTTGGACAAGATCCTGATTCGTGGGGCTAGAACCCACAACCTGAAGAACATCGACCTGACCCTGCCCCGGGACAAACTGATCGTCATCACCGGTTTGTCCGGGTCCGGCAAATCGTCCCTGGCGTTCGACACGCTGTATGCCGAAGGCCAGCGTCGCTATGTGGAATCGCTGTCGGCCTATGCCCGCCAGTTCCTGTCGATGATGGAAAAGCCCGACGTCGACACCATTGAAGGCCTGTCGCCGGCGATCTCCATCGAACAGAAGTCGACCTCCCATAACCCGCGCTCCACCGTGGGCACCATCACCGAAATCTACGACTACCTGCGCCTGCTGTATGCACGTGTGGGTATTCCGCGTTGCCCGGACCACGACATTCCCCTGGAAGCCCAGACAGTCAGCCAGATGGTCGACCTGGTGCTGGCCCAGCCGGAAGGCGCCAAGCTGATGCTGCTGGCACCGGTGATCCGTGAGCGCAAGGGTGAACACCTTTCCGTCTTCGAAGAGCTGCGGGCGCAAGGTTTTGTACGTGCACGCATCAACGGCAAGCTCTATGAGCTGGACGAGGCGCCGAAGCTCGACAAGCAGAAGAAGCACTCGATCGATGTGGTCGTTGACCGTTTCAAAGTGCGCGCCGATCTGCAGCAGCGCCTGGCGGAATCCTTCGAAACCGCGTTGAAGCTGGCCGACGGCATTGCACTCGTGGCGCCGATGGACGACGAGCCGGGCGAAGAGATCATCTTCTCCGCGCGCTTTGCCTGCCCGATCTGCGGCCACGCCATCAGCGAGCTTGAACCCAAGCTGTTCTCCTTCAACAACCCGGCCGGCGCCTGCCCGACCTGTGATGGCCTGGGGGTGAAGCAGTTCTTCGACATCAAGCGCCTGGTCAACGGTGACATGACGCTGGCGGAGGGGGCGATACGCGGCTGGGATCGGCGCAACGTTTACTACTTCCAGATGCTGGGGTCGTTGGCGTCGCATTACAAATTCAGCCTGGAGGTACCGTTCAACCAACTGCCGGCGGACCAGCAGAAGGTCATCTTGCACGGCAGTGGTTCGCAGAACGTCGACTTCAAGTACCTGAACGACCGTGGCGATATCGTCAAGCGCTCGCACCCGTTCGAAGGCATCGTGCCGAACCTGGAGCGTCGCTACCGCGAGACAGAATCGGCCAGCGTGCGCGAAGAACTGGCGAAATTCCTCAGCACACAACCTTGCCCGGATTGCCGCGGCACTCGCCTGCGTCGTGAGGCGCGGCATGTGTGGGTGGGCGAGAAAACATTGCCGGCGGTGACCAACCTGCCGATCGGTGATGCCTGCGAATACTTTGGCGTACTCAAGCTGACCGGCCGCCGTGGAGAAATCGCCGACAAGATCCTCAAGGAGATTCGCGAGCGGTTGCAGTTCCTGGTCAACGTTGGCCTGGATTACCTCTCTCTGGACCGCAGCGCCGATACCTTGTCCGGCGGTGAAGCACAGCGCATCCGCCTGGCCAGCCAGATCGGCGCCGGCCTTGTGGGTGTGTTGTACATCCTCGACGAACCGTCGATTGGCCTGCACCAGCGCGACAACGATCGCCTGCTGGGTACGTTGAAACACCTGCGGGATATCGGCAACACGGTGATTGTGGTCGAACACGATGAAGACGCGATTCGCCTGGCGGATTACGTGGTTGATATCGGCCCGGGCGCCGGTGTGCATGGCGGACATATTGTCGCTGAAGGCACCCCGGCCGAAGTCATGGCTCACCCGGACTCGCTGACCGGCAAATACTTGTCTGGCCGCGTCAAGATCGAAGTGCCGGCCAAACGCACACCGCGTAACAAGAAGCTGGCGCTGCACCTCAAGGGCGCACGCGGTAACAACTTGCGCAATGTCGACTTGGAAATTCCAATTGGTTTGCTGACATGCGTGACCGGTGTTTCCGGCTCAGGTAAATCGACGCTCATAAACAACACGTTGTTTCCCTTGAGTGCCACTGCCCTGAACGGCGCGACCACCTTGGAAGCGGCGGCGCACGACAGCATCAAAGGCCTGGAACACCTGGATAAGGTGGTCGACATCGACCAAAGCCCGATTGGCCGGACGCCACGTTCCAACCCGGCGACCTACACCGGTTTGTTCACGCCCATTCGTGAACTGTTTGCCGGTGTTCCGGAATCCCGCTCACGGGGTTACGGGCCGGGTCGGTTCTCGTTCAACGTCAAGGGCGGACGCTGCGAAGCGTGCCAGGGCGACGGCTTGATCAAGGTGGAAATGCACTTCCTGCCGGACATCTACGTGCCGTGCGATGTGTGCAAAAGCAAGCGCTACAACCGCGAGACCCTGGAGATCAAGTACAAGGGCAAGAGCATCCACGAAACCCTGGAGATGACCATCGAGGAAGCGCGGGTGTTCTTCGACGCAGTTCCGGCGTTGGCGCGCAAACTGCAGACGCTGATGGACGTGGGTTTGTCGTATATCAAGCTGGGTCAGTCGGCGACCACGCTGTCAGGTGGTGAGGCGCAGCGGGTGAAGTTGTCTCGCGAGCTGTCAAAACGCGATACCGGCAAGACCCTGTATATCCTCGATGAGCCGACCACGGGCCTGCACTTCGCGGATATACAGCAATTGCTGGACGTGCTGCACCGCCTGCGCGACCACGGCAACACCGTGGTGGTAATCGAGCACAACCTTGATGTGATCAAGACGGCCGATTGGCTGGTGGACCTGGGGCCGGAAGGCGGTTCCAAGGGTGGCCAGATCATTGCCGTAGGCACGCCGGAGCAGGTCTCCGAAATGCCGCAGTCGCATACCGGTTACTACCTGAAGCCGTTGCTGGAACGCGACCGGGCCTGACCTTTTCAGGCCCAATGAAAAGCCCCTGTCACCTTGCGGTGACAGGGGCTTTTTTGTAGCCGGAAATCAGAACTGCGATTGCAGGTAATTCTCCAGGCCGATCAGCTTGATCAGGCCCAACTGCTTTTCAAGCCAGTAGGTGTGATCTTCTTCGGTGTCATTCAACTGCACCCGCAGGATTTCCCGGGTGACATAGTCGTTGTGCTGCTCGCAGAGTTCGATGCCTTTGCAGAGCGCGGCACGGACCTTGTACTCGAGGCGCAGGTCGGCAGCGAGCATGTCAGGTACGGTTGTGCCCACGTCCAGATCATCGGGACGCATACGCGGCGTGCCTTCGAGCATGAGGATACGGCGCATCAGTGCGTCGGCGTGCTGTGCCTCTTCTTCCATCTCATGGTTGATACGCTCGTAGAGCTCGGTAAAGCCCCAGTCTTCGTACATACGCGAGTGGATGAAATATTGGTCACGAGCCGCCAGTTCGCCCGTCAGCAACGTGTTGAGGTAATCGATTACGTCGGGGTGACCTTGCATCGCCCTACATCTCCCTGCTTGAAAGTCTGTAGTTTGAACCATGATGACCTGAAGGTCACGGGACCAACGGCAGAAAAGTGAAGATTTCCGGAGAAAAGTAGCTGAAATAACGCAAAAACCGCCCAAATGAGGGCGGTTCTGCTTATCGTTTAGAGTTAGTTAAGCGATACACCCAGTGCCTTTGCGATTGCTTCTCCATAAGCAGGATCTGCCTTGTAGAAGTGCTGCAATTGACGCTGGACCACATCACTGGAAACGCCGCCCATTGCTCCGGCGATATTGCTGGTGAGCAAGGCTTTCTGCTCATCGTTCATCAGGCGGAACAGCGCACCGGCGTGGCTGTAGTAGTCAGTGTCTTCCCGGTGATCGTAACGATCTGCCGCACCGCTCAAGGCCAAAGCAGGCTCAGCGTATTGAGGGGCTTGTTTCGGCGCATCGGCGTAGCTGTTCGGCTCGTAGTTGGGCGCTGCGCCACCGTTGCTGCCGAATGCCATCGAACCATCGCGCTGGTAGCTGTTCACCGGGCTACGTGGGGCGTTCACCGGCAGTTGCTGGTGGTTGGTGCCAACACGGTAGCGGTGGGCATCTGCATACGCGAACACACGGCCTTGCAACATACGGTCTGGCGACAGGCCTACACCTGGAACCATGTTGCTAGGCCCGAACGCAGCCTGTTCCACTTCAGCGAAGTAGTTTTGTGGGTTGCGATTAAGCTCCAGTTCTCCGACTTCGATCAGCGGAAACTCCTTCTGCGACCAGGTTTTGGTCACATCAAAAGGATTTTCGTAATGAGCGTTGGCCTGAGCCTCGGTCATGATCTGGATGCAGACACGCCATTTCGGGAAGTCACCCCGTTCGATCGCACCGAACAGATCGCGCTGGGCGTAATCAGGGTCGGTACCCGCCAGGCGTGCCGCTTCGGCCGGCGCCAGGTTCTTGATGCCTTGCTTGGTTTTGTAGTGCCACTTAACCCAGTGACGCTCACCCTTGGCGTTGATCAGGCTATAGGTGTGGCTGCCGAAGCCGTGCATGTGGCGGTAGCCGTCAGGAATACCACGGTCCGAAAACAGGATGGTGACCTGGTGCAGTGCCTCTGGGGAGTGCGACCAGAAATCCCACATCATCTGCGCGCTTTTCAGGTTGCTTTGCGGCAGGCGTTTTTGGGTGTGGATGAAGTCCGGGAACTTCAACGGATCGCGGATGAAAAACACGGGGGTGTTGTTACCCACGATGTCCCAGTTGCCTTCTTCAGTGTAGAACTTCAAGGCGAAACCACGTGGGTCGCGCTCGGTATCAGCCGAACCGCGCTCCCCCCCTACGGTGGAAAACCGCAGGAAGGTAGGGGTTTGCTTGCCAACCGACTCGAACAGCTTGGCGCTGGTGTACTGAGTGATGTCTTGGGTGACCGTGAAAGTACCGTAGGCACCCGACCCCTTCGCATGCACACGACGCTCAGGAATGTTTTCACGGTTGAAGTGAGCGAGCTTCTCGATCAGGTGAAAATCGTCGAGCAGCAGCGGACCGCGCGGGCCGGCGGATCGGGAATTCTGGTTATCCGCAACGGGCGCGCCGCTGGCGGTAGTAAGGATTTTGTTCTGGCTCATGCTCAATTTCCCTCAGGTCGGACTTGGAACTGCCGGCTAATCGGCTTGGAGGAAGTATTGATCATCAATATGACGTCTACAAATTCATTAAATTGTAGGCATCGATAGAGAATAACTACCAAACTCCCTAAACGTCATAGTGCCAAGCCAAACCCCCGGAAGCTTGTACGCATCGCGCTTTTATTACGCGCACAAAAAACCGGGCACTAGGCCCGGTTCTTCGTTACAGCTTGTCGTCTTACTCGGCGCTTACAGCTTCGCCGGCAGTAGCACGATCAACCAACTCGACGTACGCCATAGGCGCGTTGTCGCCAGCGCGGAAACCGCACTTGAGGATGCGCAGGTAGCCACCCTCACGGGTAGCGTAACGCTTGCCCAGGTCGTTGAAGAGCTTACCAACGATAGCTTTCGAACGAGTACGGTCGAAAGCCAGACGGCGGTTAGCCAGGCTGTCTGTCTTGGCCAAAGTGATCAGCGGCTCAGCAACGCGACGCAGTTCTTTAGCTTTCGGCAGTGTAGTTTTGATCAGCTCGTGCTCGAACAGCGACACCGCCATGTTTTGGAACATGGCCTTGCGGTGCGAGCTGGTACGGCTCAGGTGACGACCACTTTTACGATGACGCATGGTTCATTCCTTACCAAACTCACGTTCGGTGATTACGACGATCAGGCAGTCGCCTTGTCGTCCTTCTTAAGACTTGCAGGCGGCCAGTTGTCGAGGCGCATGCCGAGGGACAGACCGCGGGAGGCCAGAACGTCCTTGATTTCAGTCAAGGATTTCTTGCCCAGGTTCGGAGTCTTCAACAGTTCTACTTCGGTACGCTGAATCAGGTCGCCGATGTAGTAAATGTTTTCCGCCTTAAGGCAGTTAGCCGAACGTACAGTCAGTTCCAGATCGTCAACCGGGCGAAGCAGGATCGGATCGATCTCGTCTTCCTGCTCGATTACCACTGGTTCGCTGTCACCTTTGAGGTCGACGAACGCAGCCAACTGCTGTTGCAGAATGGTTGCAGCGCGGCGGATAGCCTCTTCAGGATCCAGAGTACCGTTGGTTTCCAGATCAATAACCAGCTTGTCCAGGTTAGTACGCTGTTCGACACGGGCGTTTTCAACCACGTATGCGATACGGCGAACCGGGCTGAACGAAGAGTCAAGCTGCAAGCGACCAATGCTGCGGCTTTCGTCTTCATCGCTCTGACGCGAGTCGGCCGGTTCATAACCACGACCACGAGCTACGGTGAGCTTCATGTTCAGGGCGCCGTTAGACGCCAGGTTAGCGATTACGTGATCGGGGTTAACGATCTCGACATCATGATCCAGCTGAATATCGGCAGCGGTAACCACCCCCGAACCCTTCTTCGACAAGGTCAGCGTAACTTCGTCACGGCCGTGCAGCTTGATAGCCAGACCTTTAAGGTTCAACAGGATTTCAATTACGTCTTCCTGTACACCTTCGATGGCGCTGTACTCGTGGAGCACACCGTCAATCTCGGCCTCGACTACTGCACAGCCGGGCATTGAGGACAACAGGATGCGGCGCAGCGCGTTGCCCAGGGTGTGGCCAAAACCACGCTCGAGAGGCTCGAGAGTAATTTTGGCGCGGGTTGGACTGACAACCTGCACATCAATGTGGCGGGGTGTCAGGAACTCATTTACCGAAATCTGCATGGATGCACCTATTTTCTAGCCCTTACTTGGAGTAGAGCTCGACAATCAGGCTTTCGTTGATGTCGGCGGACAGATCACTGCGAGCAGGAACGTTCTTGAAAACGCCCGACTTCTTCTCAGTGTCTACTTCTACCCATTCTACGCGGCCACGTTGGGCACACAGATCGAGAGCTTGGACAATGCGAAGTTGGTTTTTTGCTTTCTCGCGAACTGCGACCACGTCACCAGCACGAACCTGGTAGGACGGAACGTTTACGGTCTGACCGTTAACGCTGATCGACTTGTGCGATACCAGCTGACGGGATTCGGCACGAGTAGAACCAAAGCCCATACGGTATACAACGTTGTCCAGACGGCATTCGAGCAGTTGCAGCAGGTTTTCACCGGTTGCACCTTTCTTGCCAGCAGCTTCTTTGTAGTAGCCGCTGAACTGACGCTCGAGAACGCCGTAGATACGACGGACCTTCTGCTTTTCACGCAGTTGGGTGCCGTAATCGGACTGGCGACCGCGGCGTTGGCCGTGGATACCAGGTGCTGCTTCAATGTTGCACTTCGATTCGATCGCGCGCACGCCGCTCTTCAGGAAGAGATCGGTGCCTTCGCGACGAGCGAGTTTGCATTTTGGACCAATGTAACGAGCCATTCTTTACAATCTCCTGGATTACACGCGGCGCTTCTTCGGCGGACGGCACCCGTTGTGCGGGATTGGCGTCACGTCGGTGATGCTGGCGATCTTATAGCCACAGCCGTTCAAAGCACGGACAGCAGACTCACGACCTGGACCTGGACCTTTGACGTTAACGTCGAGGTTTTTCAGGCCGTATTCCAGCGCAGCTTGACCAGCACGTTCAGCAGCTACTTGAGCAGCAAACGGGGTGGACTTGCGGGAACCGCGGAAACCCGAACCACCGGAGGTAGCCCAAGAAAGCGCGTTACCTTGACGGTCGGTGATGGTCACGATGGTGTTGTTAAAAGAAGCATGGATGTGGGCGATGCCATCAACCACTGTCTTTTTAACTTTTTTACGAGGACGAGCAGCAGGTTTTGCCATGATAATTTTCCTGTCGATTCGCTGGGGCGATTACTTGCGGATCGGCTTACGCGGACCTTTACGGGTACGCGCGTTAGTCTTGGTACGCTGACCGCGTACTGGAAGACCACGACGATGACGCAGACCGCGATAGCAACCGAGGTCCATCAAACGCTTGATTTTCATGTTGATTTCGCGACGCAGGTCACCTTCAGTGGTGAACTTCGCCACTTCGCCACGCAGCTGTTCAATCTGCTCGTCGCTCAGATCCTTGATCTTAGCGGCTGGGTTTACCCCAGCAACTGCGCAAATTTTCTGCGCAGTAGTGCGACCAACACCATAGATGTAGGTCAGCGAGATAACAGTGTGCTTGTTATCTGGAATGTTAACGCCTGCAATACGGGCCATTCAGTGGGACTCCAATTGACAGCTACCTACGCCCCGGAAGCCAAGAAATAGGGCGCGAGATAATATCGCTGTAATAACAAATAATCAACCCGGCAGCGCACTAGCTGCCGGGCTTCAAGCGGATCACACTCAGCCTTGGCGCTGTTTGTGACGCGGTTCCGCGCTGCAAATTACTCGAACAACACCTTCGCGGCGAATAATCTTGCAGTTACGGCACAGCTTTTTCACCGATGCACGAACTTTCATCACCAACTCCTCGAACCTTATGGGGTACTCAGCGCAACATGCCGCTGCCGTAGCCCTTCAGGTTGGCTTTCTTCATCAGGGATTCGTACTGGTGCGAAACGAGGTGCGATTGTACTTGGGACATGAAGTCCATCACAACCACGACCACGATCAGCAACGAGGTCCCGCCAAGGTAGAACGGAACGTTTGCTGCAACCACCAGGAACTGGGGCAACAAGCACACGGCCGTCATATATAGAGCACCGAACAGGGTCAAACGAGTCAGAACACCATCAATGTAGCGTGCAGACTGCTCACCTGGACGGATGCCCGGAATAAAGGCACCGGACTTCTTCAGGTTTTCCGCTACGTCTTTCGGATTGAACATCAACGCCGTATAGAAGAAGCAGAAGAAAATAATCCCTGCACTAAACAGCAGAATATTCAACGGCTGACCAGGAGCGATCGACTGAGAGAGGTCCTGCAGCCAGCCCATATTTTCGGACTGACCAAACCAGGTACCCAACGAAGCCGGAAACAGCAAAATGCTGCTCGCGAAAATTGCCGGAATTACACCGGCCATATTCACTTTCAGCGGCAAGTGGCTGGTCTGCGCAGCAAAAACCTTGCGGCCCTGCTGACGCTTGGCGTAGTGAACAGCAATACGACGCTGGCCACGCTCAATGAACACCACAAAACCGATAATCGCTACTGCCAGCAAACCGATGGCAACCAAGGCGAAAATGTTGATATCACCCTGACGTGCAGACTCGAAAGACTGCCCAATCGCTCTCGGAAGACCGGCGACGATACCTGCGAAAATCAACATCGAGATACCGTTGCCAACACCACGCTCAGTAATCTGCTCACCCAGCCACATCATGAACATCGCACCAGCCACAAATGTGGATACCGCGACGAAATGGAAGCCAAAGTCACCAGTGAACGCAACGCCCTGCCCGGCCAGACCAACGGACATGCCGATAGCTTGGACCAAGGCGAGAACGACAGTGCCGTAGCGGGTGTACTGGCTAATCTTGCGACGGCCAGCTTCACCTTCCTTCTTCAACTGCTCCAGCTGCGGGCTGACGGCGGTCATCAGTTGCATGATGATCGATGCCGAAATGTACGGCATGATCCCCAATGCAAAAATGCTCATCCGTTCCAGCGCGCCGCCGGAAAACATGTTGAACAAGCTAAGAATGGTCCCCTCATTCTGTCGAAACAGGTCTGCGAGTCGGTCCGGGTTGATACCTGGAACCGGGATGTGTGCGCCTATTCGGTAGACGATAATCGCCAGGAACAGAAAACGCAGACGAGCCCAAAGTTCAGACATACCGCCTTTGCCGAGCGCTGAGAGAGCACCTTGCTTAGCCATTTATTCCTCGAACTTGCCGCCAGCTGCTTCGATAGCCGAACGCGCACCTTTGGTGGCGCCGATTCCCTTGCCGATAGTGACAGCGCGAGTCACTTCACCGGACAGCATGATTTTCACACGCTGTACGTTGACGTTGATCACGTTGGCATCTTTCAGGGTCTGCACAGTAACGATGTCGCCTTCCACTTTAGCCAGCTCGGACAGACGCACTTCTGCGCGGTCCATGGCCTTCAGGGATACGAAACCGAACTTAGGCAGGCGACGATGCAGCGGCTGTTGACCGCCTTCAAAGCCTGGAGCGATGGTGCCACCGGAGCGGGAGGTTTGACCTTTGTGGCCACGGCCACCAGTCTTACCCAAACCGCTACCGATACCACGGCCCGGACGATGCTTTTCGCGACGGGAACCCGGCGCTGGACTCAGATCATTGAGTTTCATCGATTAACCCTCTACACGCAGCATGTAGTAAGCCTTGTTGATCATCCCGCGATTCTCGGGAGTATCCTGGACTTCTACAGTGTGACCGATGCGACGCAGACCCAGACCTTTAACACACAGTTTGTGGTTAGGGATGCGGCCGGTCATGCTTTTGATCAGCGTTACTTTAACGGTAGCCATGATCAGAAGATCTCCTTGACAGTCAGGCCACGCTTGGCAGCGATGGACTCAGGAGATTGCATAGCTTTCAAACCTTTGAAAGTGGCGTGAACCACGTTTACCGGGTTAGTCGAGCCGTAGCACTTGGCCAGAACGTTCTGAACGCCAGCAACTTCGAGAACAGCACGCATAGCGCCGCCAGCGATGATACCGGTACCTTCAGAAGCAGGCTGCATGTACACCTTCGAAGCGCCATGCGCGGACTTCATTGCGTACTGCAGAGTGGTGCCGTTCAGATCAACTTGGATCATGTTGCGACGAGCAGCTTCCATTGCCTTCTGGATCGCAGCAGGCACTTCACGCGACTTGCCACGGCCGAAGCCAACACGGCCCTTACCATCACCAACCACGGTCAACGCGGTGAAAGTGAAGATACGGCCGCCTTTAACGGTTTTGGCTACGCGGTTAACTTGAACCAGCTTCTCAATGTAGCCTTCGTCGCGCTTTTGGTCGTTATTTGACATAACTTAGAACTCCAGCCCAGCTTCACGAGCAGCATCAGCCAGCGCTTTCACGCGACCGTGGTACTTGAAGCCAGAGCGGTCGAAAGCCACTTGCGAGACGCCAGCGGCCTTAGCACGCGTAGCGACCAGCTGGCCAACCTTTGTGGCCGCGTCGATGTTGCCGGTGGCACCATCACGCAGTTCTTTATCCAAAGTCGAGGCGCTTGCCAGGACTTTGTTGCCGTCGGCCGAGATGACCTGGGCGTAGATGTGCTGCGACGAGCGGAACACGCAGAGACGCACGACTTCGAGTTCGTGCATTTTCAGGCGTGCTTTGCGAGCGCGACGCAGTCGAGTAACTTTTTTGTCGGTCATTTGCTATGCCCTACTTCTTCTTGGCTTCTTTACGACGGACGACTTCGTCCGCGTAGCGCACACCTTTGCCTTTGTACGGCTCTGGTGGACGGAAGTCGCGGATCTCAGCGGCCACTTGACCTACCAGCTGCTTATCGATGCCCTTGATCAGGATATCGGTCTGGCTAGGGGTCTCAGCAGTGATGCCCGCTGGCAGTTCGTAATCCACAGGGTGCGAGAAGCCAAGGGCCAGGTTCAAAACCGTGCCTTTTGCTTGCGCTTTGTAACCAACACCGACCAGCTGGAGCTTACGCTCGAAGCCTTGGCTTACGCCTTGGACCATGTTGTTTACCAACGCACGCGTGGTACCGGCCATTGCGCGAGTTTGTTGATCGCCATTGCGAGCAGCGAAACGCAGCTCACCAGCTTCTTCAACGATCTCAACGGACGAATGGATGTTCAGTTCAAGAGTACCCTTGGCACCCTTCACCGAAAGCTGTTGGCCTGCGAATTTGACTTCGACACCGGCTGGCAGCTTAACGGGGTTCTTAGCGACGCGAGACATGCTTATCCCCCCTTAGAACACAGTGCAAAGAACTTCGCCGCCGACACCGGCAGCGCGCGCAGCACGATCCGTCATCACACCTTTGTTGGTGGAGACGATAGACACGCCCAGACCGCCACGAACTTTCGGCAGATCTTCAGCGGACTTGTACTGACGCAGGCCTGGACGGCTAACGCGCTTCACTTCCTCGATGACCGAACGGCCTTCGAAGTACTTCAGCTCGATGGACAGCAGAGCTTTAACATCGCTGCTGATCTGATAACCCGCAATGTAGCCTTCGTCTTTCAGGACTTTGGCAACAGCTACCTTCAACTTGGAAGATGGCATGCTTACGACGGACTTTTCAGCCATCTGGGCATTACGGATACGAGTTAGCATGTCCGCTAACGGGTCCTGCATACTCATGGGCTAGACGCTCCTAATACAAAAAAATTAGCCTTGCGGCTACATATGTCGCCGAGAATCTCCGGGTAAAAAACACGGGCTCAGGCGAGCCGCGTATTTTAGACACACTCCAGAAATGAAACAAGCCCCAAAAGGGGCTTGTTCCAGATTCAAGGTCACCGGCGGTCAGTATCTTGCGACATTGACCCCCTGGACGTTGAAAGTACTTACCAGCTGGCTTTAACCAGACCTGGTACGTCACCACGCATTGCCGCTTCACGCAGTTTGTTACGGCCGAGGCCGAACTTGCGGTAAACGCCGTGTGGACGACCGGTCAGGCGGCAGCGGTTACGCATGCGCGAAGCGCTTGCGTCACGTGGCTGCTTCTGCAGAGCAACTGTAGCTTCCCAACGCGCTTCTGGACTTGCGTTCAGATCAACGATGATTGCTTTCAGTGCTGCACGCTTCTTGGCGTACTTGGCAACCGTGAGCTGACGCTTCAGCTCGCGGTTTTTCATGCTCATCTTGGCCATGGTCCTACTCCAATCAGTTGCGGAACGGGAATTTGAAAGCACGCAACAGGGCGCGACCTTCATCATCGTTCTTGGCAGTGGTGGTCAGGGTGATGTCCAGACCGCGGAGAGCATCGATCTTGTCGTAGTCGATTTCCGGGAAGATGATCTGCTCTTTCACGCCCATGCTGTAGTTACCACGACCATCGAAGGACTTGGCATTCAGGCCGCGGAAGTCGCGGACCCGAGGCAGGGAGATCGACAGCAGACGATCCAGGAATTCGTACATACGCTCACGGCGCAGGGTCACTTTGACGCCGATCGGCCAACCTTCACGGACTTTAAAGCCAGCGATGGATTTCCGAGCGTAGGTCACAACGACTTTCTGGCCGGTGATCTTTTCCAGGTCAGCAACAGCGTGCTCGATGACTTTTTTGTCACCGATCGCTTCGCCCAGACCCATGTTCAGGGTGATTTTGGTAACGCGCGGAACTTCCATCACGTTCCCAAGCTTAAGTTCTTCCTTAAGCTTAGGGGCGATTTCCTTCCGGTAAATCTCTTGTAGTCGTGCCATGGTCTAATCTACCTAGCAGTGTTCAAGCATCAACCGCTTTTTGGGTCGACTTGAAGACACGAATTTTCTTACCGTCTTCTACTTTGAAACCAACGCGGTCAGCCTTGTTGGTTTCGCCGTTGAAGATGGCGACGTTAGAAGCGTCCAGCGGAGCTTCTTTCTCGACGATACCGCCCTGCACGCCCGACATCGGGTTAGGCTTGGTATGACGCTTGACCAGGTTCAGACCACCGATAACCAGACGGTTATTAGCGAGAACCTTAAGCACCTTACCGCGCTTACCTTTGTCTTTGCCGGCGATCACGATGATCTCGTCGTCACGACGAATCTTTTGCATGTCGGATCTCCTTACAGCACTTCTGGGGCGAGCGAGACGATCTTCATGAACTTCTCAGTACGAAGTTCACGGGTCACTGGCCCAAAGATACGGGTGCCGATCGGCTCTTGCTTGTTGTTCAGAAGAACAGCAGCGTTGCCATCAAAGCGGATAATGGAGCCATCAGCACGACGTACGCCGTGACGAGTGCGGACTACAACAGCAGTCATCACTTGGCCTTTTTTCACTTTACCGCGAGGAATTGCTTCCTTGACGGTAACTTTGATGATGTCACCGATACCAGCGTAACGACGATGGGAGCCACCCAGCACCTTGATGCACATAACACGGCGAGCGCCGCTGTTATCGGCCACATCGAGCATGGATTGAGTCTGAATCATATAATTTCTCCGACCCCTAGTCCTTAGACTTCCACAGCGCGTTCGAGAACATCAACCAGTGCCCAAGACTTGGTCTTGGCCAGCGGACGAGTTTCACGAATAGTGACTTTGTCGCCGATGTGGCACTGATTGGTTTCGTCGTGCGCGTGCAGCTTAGTCGAACGCTTAACGTATTTACCGTAGATCGGGTGCTTAACGCGACGCTCGATCAAAACGGTGATGGTTTTGTCCATCTTGTCGCTGACAACACGGCCAGTCAGCGTACGGACAGTCTTTTCGGCTTCAGCCATGATCACTTACCTGCCTGCTGGTTGAGCACAGTCTTCACGCGAGCGATGTCACGCTTAACTTGCGAGAGCAGATGAGACTGCCCCAACTGGCCAGTTGCTTTCTGCATACGCAGATTGAACTGGTCGCGCAGCAGGCCGAGCAGTTGCTCGTTCAGCTGCTGTGCGGATTTTTCACGAAGTTCATTCGCTTTCATCACATCACCGTCCGTTTAACAAAGGAGGTGGCGAGCGGCAGCTTTGCAGCAGCCAGGGCGAAAGCCTCACGCGCCAGCTCTTCAGAAACACCCTCGATTTCATACAGGACTTTGCCTGGCTGAATCTGGGCTACCCAGTATTCCACGTTACCCTTACCTTTACCCATCCGAACCTCGAGAGGTTTTTTGGAGATCGGCTTGTCCGGGAATACACGGATCCAGATCTTGCCGCCACGTTTTACGTGACGGGTCAGAGCACGACGCGCTGACTCGATCTGACGAGCGGTGAGACGACCACGAGCTACAGACTTCAGCGCGAACTCGCCGAAGCTGACTTTGCTACCGCGCTGAGCCAGACCACGGTTGTGGCCTGTCATCTGCTTGCGGAACTTCGTACGCTTAGGTTGCAACATTTGGCGTACCCCTTACTTAGCAGCTTTTTTACGAGGCGCTGGTGCTTGTGGTTTCAGTTCTTCTTGGCGACCACCAATTACTTCGCCTTTGAAGATCCAAACCTTTACACCGATCACACCGTAAGTGGTGTGAGCTTCGTAGTTGGCATAGTCGATGTCGGCACGCAGGGTGTGCAGTGGCACACGACCTTCGCGATACCATTCAGTACGTGCGATTTCAGCACCGCCGAGACGACCGCTCACTTGGATTTTGATGCCTTTGGCACCAATGCGCATGGCGTTCTGTACAGCGCGCTTCATAGCGCGACGGAACATTACGCGACGCTCCAGCTGCTGAGCTACGCTCTGCGCAACCAGCATACCGTCGAGCTCCGGCTTGCGGATCTCTTCGATATTGATGTGCACAGGCACACCCATTTGCTTGGTCAGGTCCTGACGCAGTTTCTCAACATCTTCACCTTTCTTCCCGATAACGATACCTGGACGAGCGGTGTGGATGGTGATACGTGCAGTTTGGGCCGGACGATGGATATCGATACGGCTTACGGACGCGCTTTTTAGTTTGTCTTGGAGATACTCACGCACCTTCAGATCAGCGAACAAATAGTCCGCATAAGTCCGACCGTCTGCGTACCAGACGGAGGTGTGCTCCTTGACGATTCCCAGGCGAATGCCAATGGGATGTACTTTCTGACCCATCTCTTCGACTCCGTTACTTGTCAGCAACCTTGACAGTGATATGGCAAGACCGCTTGACGATGCGATCAGCACGGCCTTTGGCACGTGGCATGATGCGCTTCAGCGAACGCCCTTCGTTGACGAAAACGGTACTGACCTTCAGGTCATCAACGTCTGCGCCTTCGTTATGCTCGGCGTTGGCTACGGCCGACTCCAGCACTTTCTTCATGATCTCGGCGGCTTTCTTACTGCTGAAAGCCAACAGGTTGAGCGCTTCGCCCACCTTCTTCCCGCGGATCTGGTCGGCGACCAAGCGGGCTTTCTGGGCGGAGATTCGAGCGCCCGACAACTTAGCGGCTACTTCCATTTCCTTACCCCTTAACGCTTGGCTTTCTTGTCTGCCACGTGCCCACGATAAGTGCGGGTACCGGCAAACTCGCCTAGTTTGTGGCCGACCATGTCTTCGTTCACGAGAACTGGGACGTGCAAGCGACCGTTGTGTACAGCGATGGTCAGACCGACCATTTGTGGCAGGATCATCGAACGACGCGACCAGGTCTTAACTGGTTTGCGATCGTTCTTTTCCGCCGCCACTTCGATCTTCTTCAGTAGGTGAAGATCAATAAAAGGACCTTTTTTCAGAGAACGTGGCACTGTCGTATCCCTCTATTTACTTGCGACGACGGACGATCATTTTGTCGGTACGCTTATTACCACGAGTCTTCGCGCCCTTAGTCGGGAAGCCCCATGGCGATACCGGATGACGACCACCAGAGGTACGACCTTCACCACCACCGTGTGGGTGGTCAACCGGGTTCATGGCAACACCACGAACGGTTGGGCGAACGCCACGCCAGCGTTTGGCACCAGCTTTACCCAACGAACGCAGGCTGTGCTCGGAGTTCGAGACTTCGCCCAGGGTCGCACGGCATTCAGCCAGCACTTTACGCATCTCACCAGAACGCAGACGCAGGGTCACGTAGACACCTTCACGAGCGATCAGCTGAGCCGAAGCACCAGCGGAACGAGCGATTTGCGCGCCTTTACCTGGCTTCAATTCGATGCCGTGTACGGTGCTACCAACTGGAATGTTGCGCAGTTGCAGAGCGTTGCCCGGCTTGATCGGTGCCAAGGCACCTGCGATCAGCTGGTCGCCAGCGCTCACGCCTTTAGGGGCGATGATGTAGCGACGCTCGCCATCTGCGTACAGCAGCAGAGCGATGTGAGCAGTACGGTTTGGATCGTATTCGATACGCTCGACAGTGGCAGCGATGCCATCTTTGTCGTTGCGACGGAAATCAACCAGACGATAATGCTGCTTATGGCCACCACCGATGTGACGAGTGGTAATACGACCATTGTTGTTACGACCACCAGACTTCGATTTTTTCTCGAGCAGCGGTGCGTGAGGAGCGCCTTTATGCAGCTCCTGGTTGACCACCTTGACCACAAAACGGCGGCCAGGGGAAGTCGGTTTGCATTTAACGATTGCCATGATGCACCCCTTCCTTACTCAGCACTGCTGCTGAAATCGAGATCTTGGCCTGGCTGAAGGGAGATAACTGCCTTCTTCCAGTCATTACGCTTGCCCAGACCGCGAGCAGTGCGCTTGCTCTTACCCAGAACATTCAGGGTAGTAACACGCTCTACTTTCACGCTGAACAGGCTTTCGACGGCCTTCTTGATTTCCAGCTTGGTTGCGTCAGTTGCAACCTTGAAAACGAACTGGCCTTTCTTGTCAGCCAGAACCGTAGCCTTTTCGGAAACGTGCGGGCCAAGCAGAACTTTAAATACGCGTTCCTGGTTCATCCCAGCAGCTCCTCGAATTTCTTCACGGCCGACACGGTGATCAACACCTTGTCGTATGCGATCAGACTAACTGGATCGGAACCTTGCACGTCACGTACATCAACGTGTGGCAGGTTACGAGCAGCCAGGTACAGGTTCTGATCAACAGCTTCAGACACGATCAAAACATCGGTCAGGCTCATGTTGTTCAGTTTGCCCAGCAGATCTTTGGTTTTCGGGCTTTCAACAGCGAAGTCCTGAACCACGACCAGACGGTCAGTACGCACCAGTTCAGCAAGGATGGAGCGCAGAGCTGCGCGGTACATCTTCTTGTTGAGCTTCTGCGAGTGATCCTGCGGACGAGCTGCGAAAGTGGTACCACCGCCACGCCAGATTGGGCTACGGATAGTACCGGCACGAGCACGGCCAGTACCTTTCTGACGCCAAGGGCGCTTACCGCCACCACGTACGTCGGAACGGGTCTTTTGCTGCTTGCTACCTTGACGGCCGCCGGCCATGTAGGCCACGACTGCTTGGTGAACCAGCGTCTCGTTGAATTCGCCGCCAAATGTCAGTTCGGAAACTTCGATCGCTTGAGCGTCATTTACATTTAATTGCATGTCAGCTTCCCCTTAACCGCGAGCCTTGGCCGCTGGACGTACAACCAGGTTGCCGCCAGTAGCGCCAGGAACAGCACCCTTGACCAACAACAGATTGCGTTCAGCGTCGACGCGCACTACTTCGAGGGACTGCACGGTCACGCGCTCAGCGCCCATATGACCGGACATTTTTTTGCCCTTGAATACACGACCAGGAGTCTGGCACTGGCCAATAGAGCCCGGGACGCGGTGGGAGACGGAGTTACCGTGAGTGTTGTCTTGGCCACGGAAATTCCAACGCTTGATCGTACCCTGGAAGCCTTTACCTTTGGACTGACCGGTTACATCAACCAGTTGACCAGCAGCGAAGATTTCAGCGTTGATCAGATCGCCAGCCTGGTAGTCGCCGTCTTCGAGACGGAACTCCATAACAGTGCGACCAGCTGCAACGTTTGCTTTAGCGAAGTGACCTGCTTGAGCAGCAGTCACACGCGAAGCACGACGCTCGCCGACAGTGACTTGCACTGCACGATAGCCATCGGTTTCTTCAGTTTTGAACTGGGTGACGCGATTCGGCTCGATCTCAATGACCGTGACCGGAATGGAGACACCTTCTTCGGTGAAAATACGGGTCATACCGCATTTACGACCGACTACACCAATAGTCATGTTGTAAACCTCATGAGTGTACGGGGCTTTCACCCGCTATGGCCGCCCATTTCAGAGCGTTACACGACTAAGACCCAAGTCTTAGCCGAGGCTGATCTGTACTTCCACACCGGCCGCCAGATCGAGCTTCATAAGTGCATCAACGGTTTTATCCGTTGGCTGGACGATGTCCAGCACGCGCTTATGAGTACGGATCTCGTACTGGTCACGCGCGTCTTTGTTGACGTGCGGGGAGACCAGAACGGTGAACCGCTCTTTACGGGTAGGCAGTGGAATTGGACCACGCACTTGAGCACCAGTACGTTTCGCGGTTTCCACGATTTCCTGGGTGGATTGGTCGATCAGGCGATGGTCAAAAGCCTTCAACCTGATACGGATTTGCTGATTTTGCATTGGATTTCAGACTCCGGCTGCTATTCCCAGCGAGCGCAATACGCCCGTTAAAAGGAGGCGCAATTCTATAGACGGCCCTGATAGGTGTCAACCCAATAAAAAAGGCCCCCGCTGAGCGGGGGCCTTTTCAAAACATCAGAGCTATCTCAGAAGAGATAATTACTCGATGATTTTAGCTACAACGCCAGCACCAACGGTACGGCCGCCTTCACGGATAGCGAAGCGCAGGCCGTCTTCCATAGCGATGGTTTTGATCAGGGTAACAGTCATTTGAATGTTATCGCCTGGCATTACCATTTCTACGCCTTCTGGCAATTCGCAGTTACCGGTCACGTCAGTAGTACGGAAGTAGAACTGTGGACGGTAGCCTTTGAAGAACGGAGTGTGACGACCGCCTTCTTCCTTGCTCAGAACGTAAACTTCTGCGGTGAACTTGGTGTGCGGCTTAACCGAACCTGGCTTAACCAGAACCTGGCCACGCTCAACGTCGTCACGCTTGGTACCACGCAGCAGAACGCCGCAGTTCTCGCCAGCACGACCTTCGTCGAGCAGTTTACGGAACATTTCAACACCGGTGCAGGTGGTGACGGTGGTGTCACGCAGACCAACGATTTCCAGTGGATCCTGAACGCGAACGATACCGCGCTCGATACGACCAGTCACAACAGTACCACGACCGGAGATCGAGAATACGTCTTCGATTGGCATCAGGAACGGCTTGTCGGTCAGACGAACTGGCTCTGGGATGTAGGAATCCAGAGTTTCAACCAGCTTACGAACGGCAGTGGTGCCCATTTCGTTGTCGTCTTTGCCTTCCAGAGCCATACGAGCAGAACCGATGATGATCGGAGTGTCGTCGCCTGGGAAGTCGTAAGTGCTCAGCAGATCGCGCACTTCCATCTCAACCAGTTCCAGCAGCTCAGCGTCGTCTACCAGGTCAGCCTTGTTCAGGAAGACCACGATGTACGGAACGCCTACCTGACGGGACAGCAGGATGTGCTCACGGGTTTGTGGCATCGGACCATCAGCGGCCGAGCAAACCAGGATAGCGCCGTCCATCTGGGCAGCACCAGTGATCATGTTCTTCACATAGTCAGCGTGACCTGGGCAGTCAACGTGAGCGTAGTGACGAATAGTCGAGTTGTACTCAACGTGCGCGGTGTTGATGGTGATACCACGAGCTTTTTCTTCTGGTGCGCTGTCGATCTTGTCGAAGTCAACACGAGCCGAACCGAAAACTTCGGAGCAAACGCGAGTCAGAGCAGCAGTCAGAGTGGTTTTACCGTGGTCAACGTGACCGATGGTGCCAACGTTGACGTGCGGTAGGGAACGATCAAATTTTTCTTTAGCCACGACAATTAACTCCTTGCCTAAAGGACTGAATCAGCCTTGTTTTTTGGATACAGTTTCAGCGATGTGCGCCGGAGCTGTGTTGTATTTTTTGAATTCCATAGAGTAGCTTGCGCGACCCTGGGACATGGAGCGAACGTCGGTCGCATAACCGAACATCTCACCCAACGGAACCTCGGCGCGAATCACTTTGCCGGAAACCGTGTCTTCCATACCCAAGATCATGCCGCGACGACGGTTAAGGTCGCCCATGACATCACCCATATAGTCTTCAGGTGTAACAACTTCTACCGCCATGATTGGCTCAAGCAACTCACCACCGCCCTTCTGGGCCAGTTGCTTGGTTGCCATGGAAGCAGCCACCTTAAACGCCATCTCGTTGGAGTCGACGTCGTGGTAAGAACCGTCAAAAACGGTTGCTTTCAGGCCGATCAGCGGATAGCCGGCAACAACACCGTTCTTCATCTGCTCTTCGATACCCTTCTGGATAGCAGGGATGTATTCCTTAGGAACAACACCACCTACTACTTCGTTCACGAATTGCAGACCTTCCTGACCTTCGTCAGCAGGAGCAAAACGGATCCAGCAGTGACCGAACTGACCACGACCGCCGGACTGACGAACGAACTTGCCTTCGATTTCGCAATTCTTCGTGATGCGCTCACGATAGGAAACCTGAGGCTTACCGATGTTGGCTTCGACGTTGAACTCACGGCGCATCCGGTCAACCAGGATGTCCAGGTGAAGCTCGCCCATGCCAGAGATGATCGTTTGACCAGTCTCTTCATCAGTCTTGACGCGGAAAGATGGATCTTCCTGAGCAAGTTTGCCCAGAGCGATACCCATTTTTTCCTGGTCATCCTTGGTCTTAGGCTCTACGGCAACCGAAATAACCGGCTCCGGGAAGTCCATGCGAACCAGGATGATTGGCTTGGCAGCGTCGCACAAAGTCTCACCAGTGGTGACGTCCTTCATGCCGATCAGGGCCGCGATGTCACCAGCGCGCACTTCCTTGATCTCTTCACGGGCGTTTGCGTGCATTTGCACCATACGACCCACGCGCTCTTTCTTGCCTTTAACCGAGTTGATCACGCCGTCGCCGGAGGCCAACACGCCCGAGTAAACGCGGACGAAGGTCAAAGTACCCACGAATGGGTCGGTTGCGATCTTGAACGCCAAAGCCGAGAACGGCTCGCTATCATCGGCGTGACGCTCCATCTCTTCTTCCTCGTTATCCGGGTTGGTACCCTTGATAGCAGGAATGTCGGTTGGAGCCGGCAGGTAGTCGATAACGGCGTCGAGAACCAGGGGAACACCCTTGTTCTTGAAGGAAGAACCACAAACAGCCAAGACGATCTCACCAGCGATAGTACGCTGACGCAGAGCAGCCTTGATTTCCACGTTGGTGAGTTCTTCACCTTCGAGGTACTTGTTCATCAGCTCTTCGTTGGCTTCGGCAGCAGCCTCAACCATGTTGTTACGCCACTCGTCAGCCAGTTCCTGCAGCTCTGCAGGGATAGGCTTGCGAACAGGAACCATACCTTTGTCGGAATCATTCCAGTAGACCGCTTCCATGTTGATCAGATCGATCTGACCCTGGAAGTTGTCTTCGGAACCGATAGCCAATTGGATTGGCACCGGGGTGTGACCCAGACGCTGCTTGATCTGACCGATCACGCGCAGGAAGTTGGCGCCAGCACGGTCCATCTTGTTTACGTAAACAAGACGTGGAACACCGTACTTGTTGGCTTGACGCCATACGGTTTCCGACTGCGGCTCAACACCCGAGGTACCGCAGAACACAACGACAGCGCCGTCGAGTACGCGCAGGGAACGTTCAACTTCAATGGTGAAGTCTACGTGGCCCGGGGTATCGATTACGTTGAAACGGTGCTCGTCTTTGTACTGCTTCTCGGAACCTTTCCAGAAGGCGGTAATAGCAGCAGAAGTAATGGTAATACCACGCTCCTGCTCCTGAACCATCCAGTCTGTGGTCGCGGCGCCGTCATGCACCTCGCCCATTTTGTGACTTTTGCCGGTGTAAAACAGTACGCGCTCAGTGGTGGTGGTTTTACCAGCATCCACGTGAGCAACGATACCGATGTTACGGTAGCGGCTAATCGGAGTAGTACGAGCCATAAAGCCCTCGCAAAATTAGTGAAGCTAAGATTAGAAGCGGTAGTGCGAGAAAGCTTTGTTAGCTTCAGCCATACGGTGCACGTCTTCACGCTTCTTAACAGCAGCACCTTTACCTTCAGCAGCGTCCAACAGCTCGCCGGCCAAACGCAGAGCCATAGACTTCTCGCCGCGCTTACGGGCGAAGTCTACCAACCAGCGCATTGCCAGAGCGTTACGACGGGACGGGCGAACTTCGACCGGAACCTGGTAAGTAGCACCGCCTACACGGCGCGACTTCACTTCGACCAGCGGAGCGATGGCGTCGAGAGCTTTCTCGAAGATTTCCAGGGGATCGCTGTTCTTGCGTTCTTTAACCTTTTCCAGCGCGCCATAAACGATACGCTCGGCAACGGCTTTCTTGCCGCTTTCCATCACGTGGTTCATGAACTTGGCCAGGATTTGGCTTCCGTATTTTGGATCGTCAAGCACTTCGCGCTTGGCTGCTACGCGTCTTCTTGGCATGGATAAGCCCTCAAACGGTCTTCAGGTTCGCTCGGAATCGGTGCCCTTTCGGGACGCCTCCGACCTTACTCTTATCGACTCAGAAAATAAGATGATTCAGTGTTACAAAAAGCCGCTACTACTTAGGCTTCTTGGTACCGTACTTCGAACGACCCTGGTTACGACCTTTAACGCCGGAAGTATCCAAGGAGCCGCGTACGGTGTGGTAACGAACACCTGGCAAGTCTTTTACACGACCGCCGCGGATCAGTACCACGCTGTGCTCTTGCAGGTTGTGACCTTCACCACCGATGTACGAGGAAACCTCGAAACCGTTGGTCAGGCGCACACGGCATACTTTACGCAGTGCCGAGTTAGGTTTTTTCGGCGTAGTGGTATACACGCGAGTGCATACGCCACGACGTTGCGGGCAGTTCTGCAGCGCAGGTACGTCGGATTTCTCGACGATACGCTTACGCGGCTGACGTACCAGCTGGTTGATAGTTGCCATCTACTAGCTCCACTGTTGTCTTGCGACGCTATTGTCTTGCAAGAAAAGCAAAATGGCAGGAACGAATTCCCGCCAAATTTAGGGGTACAAGAGTCTAAAGAGGATCTTGTCCCCAGTCAAGGCAAGGCCCCGACCTCCCCTCTCATCGAACCGGGACAAAACTGCCTCGATCCGACGAATGGGGGCTGCCAGGGCCCGGTCTTATTTATCGCAGAACTCAGTTACCGCTAGAGTTCAGCGCTTCGGTCAGTGCAGCTTCCACTTCACTGGCGCTTACGCGCAACGGTTTGTCAGCATCACGGCGACGCTTACGCTCGCTGTGGTAAGCCAAACCGGTACCGGCTGGGATCAGACGACCCACAACCACGTTTTCTTTCAGGCCGCGCAGGTAATCGCGCTTGCCGGTTACCGCTGCTTCGGTCAGTACGCGAGTGGTCTCCTGGAAGGAGGCCGCCGAGATGAACGACTCAGTGGACAACGACGCCTTGGTGATACCCAGCAACACGCGAGTGAACTTGGAGACAAATTTGTCTTCCGCGGCCAGACGCTCGTTTTCCACCAGTACGTGAGTCAGTTCCATCTGGTCGCCCTTGATGAAACTGGAATCGCCGGATTCAGCGATTTCAACTTTACGCAGCATCTGACGCAGGATCGTCTCGATGTGCTTATCGTTGATCTTCACGCCTTGCAGGCGGTAAACGTCCTGGATCTCGTTAACGATGTACTTGGCCAGCGCACTCACACCCAGCAGACGCAGGATGTCGTGTGGATCGCTTGGGCCGTCGGAGATAACTTCGCCGCGGTTTACCTGTTCGCCTTCGAAGACGTTGAGGTGACGCCACTTCGGAATCAGCTCTTCGTACGGATCGCTACCGTCGTTCGGCGTAATAACCAGACGGCGCTTGCCTTTGGTTTCCTTACCGAATGCGATGGTACCGCTGACTTCAGCCAGAATCGACGCTTCTTTCGGACGACGCGCTTCGAACAAGTCGGCAACACGCGGCAGACCACCGGTGATGTCACGGGTCTTCGAAGTTTCTTGCGGGATACGCGCGATAACATCACCGATCGCGATCTTCGCACCATCCGCTACACCGACCAGGGCGTTGGCTGGCAGGAAGTACTGAGCGATTACGTCAGTGCCTGGCAGCAACAAGTCCTTGCCGTTGTCATCGACCATCTTCACGGCAGGACGGATGTCTTTACCGGCAGCTGGACGATCTTTCGCATCGAGTACTTCAATGTTGGTCATACCGGTCAATTCGTCAGTCTGACGCTTGATCGTGATGCCTTCTTCCATGCCCACGTAGGTCACGGTACCTTTCATTTCGGTAACGATTGGGTGAGTGTGCGGATCCCACTTGGCCACGATTGCGCCAGCGTCGACCTTGTCACCTTCTTTAACCGAAATCACAGCACCGTACGGCAGCTTGTAACGCTCGCGCTCACGACCGTAGTCATCAGCGATTGCCAGCTCACCGGAACGGGACACAGCAACCAGGTGGCCATCCACTCGCTCAACGTGTTTCAGGTTGTGCAGACGGACAGTACCGCCATTCTTCACCTGAACGCTGTCAGCTGCGGAGGTACGGCTTGCCGCACCACCGATGTGGAACGTACGCATGGTCAGCTGGGTACCCGGCTCACCGATGGACTGGGCAGCGATAACGCCGACCGCTTCACCGATGTTCACCTGGTGACCACGAGCCAAGTCACGGCCGTAGCACTTGGCACAAATGCCGTAGCGGGTTTCGCAGCTGATCGGCGAGCGAACGATCACTTCGTCGATGCTGTTGAGTTCGATGAACTCGACCCACTTCTCGTCTACCAGAGTACCGGCAGGAACGATAACTTCCTCGGTGCCTGGCTTGAATACGTCACGGGCAATCACACGACCCAATACGCGCTCACCCAGCGGCTCTACAACGTCACCGCCTTCAATGTGCGGAGTCATCAGCAGGCCGTGCTCGGTGCCGCAATCGATCTCGGTGACAACCAGATCTTGTGCAACGTCTACCAGACGACGAGTCAGGTAACCGGAGTTAGCGGTTTTCAACGCGGTATCCGCAAGACCCTTACGAGCACCGTGAGTGGAGATGAAGTACTGAAGTACGCTCAAACCTTCACGGAAGTTCGCAGTAATCGGCGTTTCGATGATGGAACCGTCCGGCTTGGCCATCAGGCCACGCATACCGGCGAGCTGACGGATCTGCGCAGCAGAACCCCGTGCGCCCGAGTCGGCCATCATGTACATCGAGTTGAAGGACTCTTGGTCAACTTCGTCGCCGTGACGGTCGATGACTTTCTCTTTCGAGAGGTTGGCCATCATCGCCTTGGAAACTTCGTCGTTCGCCTTCGACCAAAGGTCGATTACCTTGTTGTACTTCTCGCCCTGGGTTACCAGGCCGGAGGCGTACTGGCTTTCGATCTCTTTCACTTCGTCGGTGGCAGCACCGATGATGCGGGCTTTTTCATCCGGGATAACGAAGTCGTTAACACCGATGGAAACGCCGGAAATGGTCGAGTAAGCAAAACCGGTGTACATCAACTGGTCAGCGAAGATCACGGTCTCTTTCAAACCAACCACGCGGTAGCACTGGTTGATCAGCTTGGAGATCGCCTTTTTCTTCATCGGCAGGTTGACGACGTCGTACGACAGGCCTTTTGGTACAACCTGATACAACAGCGCACGGCCGACGGTGGTGTCGACAATACGGGTGTTGGTCACGCTGCCGCCATCACGGTCGTTGACGGTTTCGTTGATCCGCACTTTGACCTTGGCGTGCAGTGCGGCTTCGCCGGCACGGAACACACGGTCAACTTCTTGCAGGTCAGCGAACACACGACCTTCGCCCTTGGCGTTGATCGCTTCACGGGTCATGTAGTACAGACCCAATACAACGTCCTGCGACGGAACGATGATTGGCTCACCGTTGGCTGGCGACAGAATGTTGTTGGTCGACATCATCAACGCGCGCGCTTCCAACTGGGCTTCCAGTGTCAGCGGTACGTGCACGGCCATTTGGTCACCGTCGAAGTCGGCGTTGTACGCAGCACAGACCAGCGGGTGCAGCTGGATAGCCTTACCTTCGATCAGTACCGGTTCAAACGCCTGGATACCCAGACGGTGAAGGGTCGGTGCACGGTTGAGGAGAACCGGGTGTTCGCGGATCACTTCAGCGAGAACGTCCCAAACCTCTGGCAGTTCGCGCTCGACCATTTTCTTGGCCGCTTTGATGGTGGTCGCGAGACCGCGCATTTCCAGCTTGCCGAAGATGAACGGCTTGAACAGCTCCAGAGCCATCTTCTTAGGCAGACCGCACTGGTGCAGACGCAGGGTCGGGCCTACGGTAATTACCGAACGACCGGAGTAGTCAACACGCTTACCGAGCAAGTTCTGACGGAAACGACCTTGCTTACCCTTGATCATGTCAGCCAGGGATTTCAGAGGACGCTTGTTGGAACCAGTGATAGCGCGGCCACGACGACCGTTGTCGAGCAAGGCGTCGACCGCTTCTTGCAACATACGCTTTTCGTTGCGCACGATGATGTCCGGCGCGGACAGATCGAGCAGGCGCTTCAAGCGGTTGTTACGGTTGATCACGCGGCGGTACAGGTCGTTGAGGTCGGACGTCGCGAAACGACCACCGTCCAACGGTACCAGCGGACGCAGGTCTGGCGGCAGAACCGGCAGAACGGTCAGCACCATCCACTCTGGCAAGTTGCCGGAACCCTGGAAGGCTTCCATCAACTTCAGACGCTTGGACAGCTTCTTGATCTTGGTTTCGGAGTTGGTTTGCGGAATTTCTTCACGCAGACGGCCAATCTCGTGCTCCAGGTCGATAGCGTGCAGCAGTTCGCGGACAGCTTCGGCACCCATGCGGGCATCGAAATCGTCGCCGAACTCTTCCAGCGCTTCGAAATACTGCTCGTCGTTCAGCAGCTGACCTTTTTCAAGGGTGGTCATGCCTGGATCGATAACGACATAGCTCTCGAAGTAGAGAACGCGTTCGATATCACGCAGAGTCATGTCCATCAGCAAGCCGATACGGGACGGCAGCGATTTCAGGAACCAGATATGGGCAACTGGCGAAGCCAGTTCGATGTGCGCCATGCGCTCACGACGAACCTTGGCCAGTGCAACTTCAACGCCGCACTTCTCGCAGATCACACCACGGTGCTTCAAGCGCTTGTACTTACCGCACAGGCACTCGTAATCCTTTACCGGGCCAAAGATCTTGGCGCAGAACAGGCCGTCACGCTCAGGTTTGAACGTACGGTAGTTGATGGTTTCCGGCTTTTTAACTTCACCGAACGACCACGAACGGATCATCTCAGGCGATGCCAATCCAATACGGATGGCGTCGAACTCTTCGACTTGACCCTGGTTTTTCAGCAAATTCAGTAGGTCTTTCAAGGCCTTTCCTCCTGGCGGAGCAGAGAGCGGGCTAAACGGCCCCGCTCTCGATTCGCGTCACGTGTTATTCGGTTTCCAGATCGATATCGATGCCGAGGGAACGAATTTCTTTGATCAACACGTTGAAGGACTCGGGCATGCCCGGCTCCATACGGTGATCGCCGTCCACGATGTTTTTGTACATCTTGGTCCGGCCGTTCACATCGTCCGACTTCACTGTGAGCATTTCTTGCAGAGTGTAAGCAGCACCGTATGCTTCCAGTGCCCAGACCTCCATCTCCCCGAAACGCTGACCACCGAACTGAGCCTTACCACCCAGCGGCTGCTGGGTAACGAGGCTGTACGAACCGGTAGAACGAGCGTGCATCTTGTCGTC
Source organism: Pseudomonas sp. H3_E07 (assembly GCF_054668895.1). Lineage (NCBI taxonomy): Bacteria > Pseudomonadati > Pseudomonadota > Gammaproteobacteria > Pseudomonadales > Pseudomonadaceae > Pseudomonas > Pseudomonas sp. H3_E07. The sequence continues at coordinate 3,416,674 of NZ_CP162795.1, read as the reverse complement.
TACCAAGTGGTTCAGCTTCAGCATGTACATGTAGCCAACAGTAACCGGGCGCTCGAACTTGTTGCCGGTACGGCCGTCGAACAGCTGCATCTGGCCGCTTTCTGGCAGGTCTGCCAGTTTCAGCATGGCCTTGATTTCGCTTTCCTTGGCACCGTCGAACACCGGGGTAGCCATTGGAACGCCGCCGCGCAGGTTCTTCGCCAGATCCAGGATTTCCTGGTCGGAGAAGGTGTCCAGCTCTTCGTTGCGACCGCCGATCTCGTTGTAGATCTCGTGCAGGAACTTACGCAGGTCTGCGACCTTGCGCTGCTCTTCGATCATACGGTTGATCTTCTCGCCCAGACCTTTGGCCGCGAGGCCCAGGTGGGTTTCAAGGATCTGACCAACGTTCATACGCGAAGGTACGCCCAACGGGTTGAGGACGACGTCGACCGGGGTGCCATTGGCATCGTGCGGCATGTCTTCAACCGGCATGATCACGGAGACCACACCCTTGTTACCGTGACGACCAGCCATCTTGTCGCCCGGCTGGATGCGGCGACGGATTGCCAGGTAAACCTTGACGATTTTCAGCACGCCTGGAGCCAGGTCATCGCCCTGCTGCAGTTTGCGCTTCTTGTCTTCAAACTTGTCGTCCAGCAGACGGCGACGATCAACGATGTAGGCCTGAGCCTTCTCGAGCTGCTCGTTCAGAGCATCTTCAGCCATGCGCAGTTTGAACCACTGGCCGTGCTCAAGACCGTCGAGGATTTCGTCGGTGATGTCCTGACCTTTCTTCAGACCTGCGCCGCCTTCAGCCTTGTGGCCTACCAGGGCGGAACGCAGACGTTCGAAGGTCGCGCCTTCAACGATACGGAACTCTTCGTTCAGGTCCTTGCGGATCTCGTCGAGCTGGGTCTTCTCGATGGACAGTGCACGAGCATCACGCTCAACGCCGTCACGGGTGAAGACCTGTACGTCGATGACAGTACCCTTGGTACCGGTAGGCACACGCAGGGAGGTGTCTTTAACGTCGCTGGCTTTTTCACCGAAGATGGCACGCAGCAGTTTTTCTTCCGGAGTCAGTTGAGTCTCGCCTTTCGGGGTGACCTTACCTACCAGGATGTCGCCTGCGCCTACTTCAGCACCTACGTAAACGATACCGGCTTCGTCCAGCTTGTTCAGTGCAGCTTCACCCACGTTCGGGATGTCTGCAGTGATTTCCTCAGGCCCAAGCTTGGTGTCACGTGCCACACAGGTCAGTTCCTGAATGTGGATCGTGGTGAAGCGGTCTTCTTGAACAACACGCTCGGACAGGCAGATGGAGTCTTCGAAGTTGAAGCCGTTCCATGCCATGAACGCGATACGCATGTTCTGGCCCAGAGCCAGCTCACCCATATCGGTGGACGGGCCATCAGCCATGATGTCGCTGCGCTGAACGCGATCACCCTTGCTCACCAGCGGACGCTGGTTGATGCAGGTGTTCTGGTTCGAGCGGGTGTATTTGGTCAGGTTGTAGATGTCGACACCGGCTTCGCCAGTTTCTACTTCGTCATCGGCAACACGAACCACGATACGGCTGGCATCAACGGAATCGATCACGCCGCCACGACGAGCCACGACGCAAACGCCGGAGTCACGAGCTACGTTACGCTCCATGCCGGTACCTACCAGCGGCTTGTCGGCGCGCAGGGTCGGTACAGCTTGACGCTGCATGTTGGAACCCATCAACGCACGGTTGGCGTCATCGTGCTCCAGGAACGGGATCAGCGACGCTGCAACCGACACTACCTGCTTCGGCGACACGTCCATCAAGGTGACGTCTTCCGGCGCCTTGACGGTGAACTCGTTCAAGTGACGAACAGCTACCAGCTCGTCGACCAGGACTTTCTTGTCGTTCATCGTGGCCGAAGCCTGAGCGATCACGTGATCAGCTTCTTCGATGGCGGACAGGAACACGATCTCGTCGGTGACCAGAGCGTCTTTCACCACGCGGTACGGGCTCTCGAGGAAGCCGTACTGGTTGGTGCGCGCATAAGCGGCCAGGGAGTTGATCAGACCGATGTTCGGACCTTCCGGCGTTTCGATCGGGCAAACACGGCCGTAGTGCGTCGGGTGTACGTCACGAACTTCAAAGCCAGCACGCTCACGGGTCAGACCGCCCGGGCCCAGTGCAGATACACGGCGCTTGTGGGTGATCTCGGAGAGCGGGTTGTTCTGGTCCATGAACTGGGAAAGCTGGCTGGAACCGAAGAACTCTTTCACCGCCGCAGCCACTGGCTTGGCGTTGATCAGGTCTTGCGGCATCAGGCCTTCGCTTTCAGCCATCGACAGACGCTCTTTGACCGCACGCTCAACACGTACCAGGCCAACGCGGAACTGGTTCTCGGCCATTTCGCCTACACAGCGAACACGACGGTTACCCAGGTGGTCGATGTCATCGACGATGCCTTTGCCGTTACGGATGTCGACCAGGGTCTTCAGTACCGCGACGATGTCTTCCTTGCACAGCACGCCCGAACCTTCGATCTCGGTACGACCGATACGACGGTTGAACTTCATCCGGCCGACCGCAGACAGGTCATAGCGCTCAGGGCTGAAGAACAGGTTGTTGAACAGGGTTTCGGCAGCGTCTTTGGTTGGTGGCTCACCAGGACGCATCATGCGATAGATCTCGACCAGCGCTTCCAATTGGTTGCTGGTGGAGTCGATCTTCAGCGTGTCGGAAATGAACGGACCGCAGTCGATGTCGTTGGTATACAGGGTCTCGATGCGAACAACCTGAGCCTTGGCGATTTTGGCCAGGATTTCGGTGTTCAGCTCGGTGTTGCACTCAGCCAGGATTTCGCCTGTAGCTGGGTGAACGATGACCTTGGCGGTCGTGCGGCCCAGGACGTAGTCCAGAGGCACTTCCAGCTCTTTGATACCGGCTTTTTCGATCTGGTTGATGTGGCGCGCAGTGATACGACGGCCAGCTTCAACAATGACCTTGCCCTTTTCATCCTGAATGTCCAGGACAGCAATTTCACCACGCAGACGCGAAGCAATCAGCTCCAGCTTGAGGGTTTCATCCTTCAGGCTGAATACGTTGGTGGTGTAGAAGGCGTCCAGCACTTGCTCAGTGGTGTAGCCGAGCGCGCGCAGCAGTACCGAGGCCGGCAGCTTGCGACGACGGTCGATACGCACGAACACGCAGTCTTTCGGATCGAACTCGAAGTCCAACCACGAACCACGGTACGGAATGATCCGCGCGGAGTACAGGAGCTTACCAGAGCTGTGCGTCTTGCCGCGGTCGTGGTCGAAGAACACGCCCGGGGAACGGTGCAGCTGGGAAACGATCACACGCTCGGTACCGTTGATAACGAAGGTACCGTTCTCAGTCATCAGTGGGATTTCGCCCATGTAGACTTCTTGCTCTTTGATGTCCTTGATCGCTTTGTTCGACGATTCTTTGTCGAAAATGATCAGACGGACTTTTACCCGCAAAGGTACGGCGTACGTAACACCGCGCAACACGCATTCTTTGACATCAAATGCCGGTTCGCCCAGGCGATAACCGACGTACTCCAGCGCAGCATTGCCGGAGTAGCTGATGATCGGGAAAACGGATTTGAAGGCCGCATGCAGGCCCACGTCGCGGAACTGATCTTTGGTCGCTCCCGCCTGCAAGAATTCACGATACGAATCCAGCTGGATAGCCAGAAGGTACGGGACATCCATGACGTCCGGCAACTTGCTAAAGTCCTTGCGGATACGTTTTTTCTCAGTATATGAGTAAGCCATCAGCGTTCCCCAGCTTGGTCACCTGCTTGTTTGGCCCCCCCGACGGGAGCAGCCAGAAAATCTCGCAAACCCCATGGTTTGCACCACCGCATCGGGTGGCTACAGCGCGTTAATGGCGGCGACCGAGTCGTCAGCCAAGAACGGAAAAAGGCCGGTGGCAAGAGCCACCAGCCATCAGCCTTCAGCTTAACGCTTGGGCTGGAGACGCAAGGTCGATGCTTACTTCAGCTCGACTTTAGCGCCTGCTTCTTCCAGTGCTGCTTTGGCTTTGTCAGCTGCGTCTTTGGTAACAGCTTCCAGAACCTGGGCAGGAGCGCCGTCAACTACAGCCTTGGCTTCTTTCAGGCCCAGACCGGTCAGTTCACGTACTGCCTTGATCACGTTTACTTTCTTCTCGCCAGCTTCCAGCAGCATGACGTTGAATTCGGTTTGCTCTTCAGCAGCAACAGCAGCAACAGCTGGGCCAGCGGAAGCAGCGGCAGCGGAAACGCCGAATTTTTCTTCGAAAGCTTTGATCAGCTCAACAACCTGCAGAACCGACATTTCAGCTACGGCGTTGAGGATATCGTCTTGGGAGATAGACATTGCTGTATTTCCTGAATTGGGGGACGGCCTACTCGGCCATCGAAATAAACAAAAATACGCGAGAGAAGTCGCTCAGCCTTAGGCTGCGGCAGCTTCTTTTTGCTCGCGAACTGCGGCCAGAGTACGAGCCAGCTTGCTGGTAGCGCCTTGAATCACGCTCATCAGCTGCGAAATGGCTTCGTCGCGGGTCGGCAGTGTTGCCAGTACGTCGATTTGGTTAGCTGCGAGGAACTTGCCCTCGAACGCAGCTGCCTTGATCTCGAACTTTTCCTGACTCTTGGCGAATTCTTTGAACAAACGGGCAGCAGCGCCTGGATGTTCTTTGGAGAACGCGATCAGAGTCGGGCCGGTGAACACGTCGTTGAGGACACTGTATTCAGTGTCAGCAACAGCGCGCTTGAGCAGGGTGTTACGTACAACACGTACGTATACGCCAGCTTCACGAGCCTCTTTACGGAGTCCGGTCATAGCGCCTACTGTCACACCACGGGCATCAGCCACGACAGCGGACAGAGCAGCTTTGGCAGCCTCGTTGACTTCAGCGACGATGGCCTTCTTGTCTTCGAGATTAATTGCCACGGGTTTAACTCCTGCTTGTTACCGTTTCATCTGGCCGGAGCCGGATGTCGTTTTGGTGTCTGATTCGGTAAGGAACCGGGAGCACCATCTGCGTAGGCTTGTGGTTTAAGACTTGCGCCGCCTACGGTCTTGGATAGCCCCCGCCAGGCAGGGACCCCAATTTTTTCAATTGGCGCGATCGCTCGCGCCAATCTGTGTCTTATACGTCCAGCGAACCTTGGTCGATGACCAGACCTGGGCCCATAGTGGTGCTCAGGGTAACGCGCTTGACGTAGATACCTTTCGAGGAAGCTGGCTTGATACGCTTCAGATCAGCGATCAGGGCTTCAACGTTTTCCTTCAGCTTGACGGCGTCGAAGCCGACCTTGCCAACGGAGGTGTGAATGATGCCGTTTTTGTCGGTGCGATAACGAACCTGACCAGCCTTGGCGTTTTTAACCGCGGTGGCTACGTCTGGCGTTACAGTGCCGACTTTAGGGTTAGGCATCAGACCACGTGGACCGAGGATCTGACCCAACTGACCCACAACGCGCATTGCATCCGGGGAAGCAATAACGACGTCGTAGTTCAGGTCGCCGCCTTTCATTTCGGCAGCCAGGTCGTCCATGCCAACGCGATCAGCGCCGGCGGCCAGAGCAGCTTCAGCTGCCGGGCCTTGGGTGAAGACAGCTACACGTACAGTCTTGCCAGTACCGTGTGGCAGCACAGTTGCGCTACGAACGACCTGGTCGGATTTACGTGGGTCAACGCCCAGGTTTACAGCAACGTCAACGGACTCGCTGAACTTGACAGTCGACAGCTCGGTCAGCAGAGCAGCAGCGTCTACAAAATTGTAGGACTTGCCCGCTTCGATTTTGCCGGCGATAGCCTTTTGACGCTTGGTCAGCTTAGCCATTACACACCCTCCACGTTAAGGCCCATGCTACGAGCAGAACCGGCGATGGTACGCACGGCTGCATCCATATCAGCTGCAGTCAGATCCGCGTTTTTGGTTTTCGCGATTTCTTCCAGCTGAGCACGAGTTACGGTGCCAACCTTAACGGTGTTAGGACGAGCGGAACCGCTAGTCAGACCAGCAGCTTTCTTCAGCAGAACCGAAGCCGGGGTCGACTTGGTTTCGAAAGTGAAGCTACGGTCGCTGTATACAGTGATGATCACTGGAGTCGGCAGACCTGGCTCAAGACCCTGAGTACGGGCGTTGAAGGCCTTGCAGAATTCCATGATGTTCACGCCGTGCTGACCCAGAGCTGGACCAACAGGTGGACTTGGGTTGGCCTGAGCGGCCTTCACTTGCAGCTTGATGTAAGCGGTAATCTTCTTGGCCATGAGGCACTCCAATTACGGGTTCAAGCGCCTCGAAAGGCTCCCCGGTTACTTGCGCGTTTATCCCAGTGACGACAAAACCCCACAGCCTAAGGCTGCGGGGTTGGGATGCTTGCTCAGCTAGACCTTCTCGACCTGGCTGAACTCCAGCTCTACCGGAGTAGAGCGACCGAAAATGAGCACCGCCACTTGGATCCGGCTCTTTTCGTAGTTAACTTCTTCGACAGTACCGTTGAAATCAGCAAACGGACCATCTGTGACACGAACAACCTCACCCGGCTCGAACAACGTCTTCGGCTTAGGCTTGTCGCTACCATCAGCAACGCGGCGCAGAATCGCTTCTGCTTCTTTGTCGGTGATAGGAGCAGGCTTATCAGCGGTACCGCCAATGAAACCCATGACACGAGGGGTATCCTTGACCAAGTGCCAAGTACCTTCATTCATGTCCATCTGAACCAGCACATAGCCTGGGAAGAACTTGCGTTCACTCTTGCGCTTCTGGCCATTCCGCATTTCAACCACTTCTTCAGTGGGAACCAGAATTTCGCCGAAACCATCTTCCATGCCTGCCAGCTTTACGCGCTCTAGCAAAGAGCGCATAACATGCTTCTCGTAACCCGAGTAAGCATGCACAACGTACCAACGCTTAGCCACGGGACACCCTTAGCCAACAATCAAGGAAACAAGCCAGCCGAGCAGGGAATCAAGCCCCCACAACAGCAACGCCATAACCAGAACAACAGCCACAACGATCAACGTGGTCTGCGTGGTTTCTTGGCGAGTCGGCCAAACGACTTTACGAATTTCGGTGCGAGCTTCCTTTACCAGGACCGCGAAAGACTTGCCTTTGGCAGTCTGCAGGCCTACAAAGGCAGCAACAGCAGCAAGAGCAAGCAAAGCGAGCACGCGGTACAGGATCGGCGAAGCAGAATAGTACTGATTGCCAACAACGCCTACGACCACCAAGGCGACTACAGCGAGCCACTTGACCAGATCGAAACGAGAGCTTTGAGCTTCAGCCTTAGGAGTCATCTATGAAGATCCTGTGAAAAGAAAGCCAGATACACCACGTGAATCTGGCAGGTCAGGAGGGAATCGAACCCCCAACCTACGGTTTTGGAGACCGTCGCTCTGCCAATTGAGCTACTGACCTAAAACAAAATCAGGCCGACCATTATGCAGGCCTGAAAAAGACTTTACAACAACCAACCCCACTAGACTTGAAATCACCTAACCATAAGAGCCAGATACACACCAACAAGCCGAGGCAGCTGTTAAAACAAAGGCAGATATTTTCATATCTGCCTTGTCATATGGAGCTCTTGAGCGGATTTGAACCGCTGACCTCACCCTTACCAAGGGTGTGCTCTACCAACTGAGCTACAAGAGCGAAACACCTTGCACAACCTGCAAACTTGGAGCGGGTAGCGGGAATCGAACCCGCATCATCAGCTTGGAAGGCTGAGGTTCTACCACTAAACTATACCCGCGGAGCTTGCAGCTCACGCTAAAAATGGTGGAGGGGGAAGGATTCGAACCTTCGAAGTCGTAGACGTCAGATTTACAGTCTGATCCCTTTGGCCGCTCGGGAACCCCTCCTAAGCGAGCCGGCATTTTACATCACGCCGGCCTTCTGTCAAGCATTTTCTCATTTAAAAATATGAGGTTAGCTGCGTTGACCTTCGCTTCACGCTGTAGGCCTTAAAGGTCTTCACTGCGAAGCGGGCGCCATTCTATGCAAACTATTCGAGAGATGCAACGCCTTCGCACAACATTATTTTATGTTTTAACTCATTGAATTCCTTAGCAAGGTTTTCAAATGGCAGATCTTCAGCCAGGCGTCGGCTTTCAGGGGCTACACGCAGCCAATAGCCGGAAGCATCGACAGTATTCAGCAATTGAACCTTGACCTTTATATCCAGGCTCGTGAGCCGCTGCTCAACGGCCTGCGCCTGTCGCTGGTCCGCAAAGCCACCAATGTACAAACACGTATTTTGCGCATCAGCTGCCTTTGCACGCTCTTTGCGCGCTACAACGTCAGAGGATTCGCTGAGCAGTCGGATGTCCTGTTGCGACCCCTTGTAAAGGCTCAGGGGCGTGACATCTTTGGCGCGCAACGGTGCTTCTTGTTGATGCCAAATATAATAGAAGGCGTTGAGGACGAGTAAAAGCAAAAACAACCAACGCATAATCACCTCAGGACAAAGGGCAAGCCATCGCCAAACCGACAAAAACCAGATCTGGAACGAGTCTGGCCTGCGGGACTGCATCTACCACCAAATCGGCGTCCCCTCCGGTGAGAAAAACAGTGAAATCATCACCCCAGTAGCTTCGCGCCAACTCCAACTGAGTCAGTACGAACCCTCTCAGCATAAGCGTACAACCTCGTTCCACGGCCTCAGCAGTCGTACGACCTGGAGAGAGTCGTTCCATCGCCCTTTCAGCAGCAGCGTCGTCGTAGCGTATCTTGCGTGTATGAGTTCGCAACTGGTTGCGCATGAGCGGCATACCCGGGCAAATGAAACCGCCAAGGTGCTCACCGTCCGCGGCAATAAAATCCGCCGTGGCTGCCGTACCAAAATCAAGCACCAAGCAAGCGCCGCGTGCCAGCTTGAATCCACCGAGCATTGCCAACCAGCGATCAAGGCCCAGACGCTCAAAATCTTCGTAGCCGTTGCGCACTCCTGCCATCTCACGCGCAGGCACAGCACAGGAAACAGCAACCCCGAAAGCCTCATGCAGTGCCTCGACCAGTTTGCTTGTTTCTTCCAGGGCACGAACACTCACCAATCGGCAACGCGTTAGCAACAGTCCGGGAAGCGCCACAAGGCTGTCAATCAATGCCAGGTCTGAACCGACAACCCCTTCCGCCGACGCACGCGTATCACCGACATCAAGCACACGCCACTTGATAAAGCTATTCCCGCAGTCGAGCTCAAGAATCATCACGCAACCTCAGGCTTAGCTCACCACCACTGTATATTTTCTCAACACCATCAACACTCAAGCGCAATGCCCCCTGGTGATCGACCCCCAGTACAACTCCATCAATTTGGTGGACACCCGCAATAAGGGATACCGGACGCCCCTGCCAAGCGTGATTCTGCTCCCACTCTTCTTGAAGCGCGATAAAACCGCCCAGGCGGTGCCGCTCAAGGTAGTCTTGCAACTGCAACCCCAATCGCGCCACCAAAGCGTTACGATCCACCGGAGAGCCTGTCTGTAACTGAAGTGAAGTCCATTGCTGGTCCACATCGTCGGCTCTCTGCATATTCACGTTGATGCCTATTCCAAGGACAACGTGACAGATATCCGCAGGGTCACCGACCAACTCCAGCAAAATGCCGGCAATCTTCTTCTGACCCACCAGAACATCGTTAGGCCATTTCAGCGCTGCCCCCTGCACACCAGACTCGCGCAAGGCCTGCATGACCGCCAAGCCCACAACCAGGCTCAGCCCCTCCAACTGCCGAAGCCCCGACTCGATGCGCAATACGAGGCTGTAATACACATTCTGCGCAAATGGACTCACCCACTTCCGCCCCCTCCGCCCCCGGCCGGCCGTTTGCTGCTCCGCAAGCACTAGAAACGGCGCCTCGCACCCGGCACCAACAAGACGCAAGGCTTCAGCATTTGTGGAGTCAATGGAGTCAGATATATGAATGGGCCACACCAAGGAGGGCGCATTCAGCGCAATATCTTCAGCAGTCAAGAACACCAGCGGTGACGCCAACTGGTACCCCTTCCCTCGCACCTTATGTATGGGCAGATTCAATTCTGCTTCCAGGTGCTGGAGTTGCTTCCAGACAGCACTGCGGCTAACACCAAGGGCGGCGCCCAGCGCTTCCCCCGAGTGGAATCGGCCATCTTTCAGAAGTTTTAACAGCGTCAGCATGCAAATATCGCCTCACAATGAGGCACGCATGATAGCCATGCGCAGGGTCATTGCATAGAAACGCAGGACTTTAGCACTGAAGGTCGCCGAAAAATGGACATTTCCATGCTTTTCGACCGCCCAAAACAAAACCCCATCTGCTTTCGCAAATGGGGTTTCGGAATTTAATCTTGACGATGACCTACTCTCACATGGGGAAACCCCACACTACCATCGGCGATGCATCGTTTCACTGCTGAGTTCGGGATGGGATCAGGTGGTTCCAATGCTCTATGGTCGTCAAGAAATTCGGGTACTGAGTCGTGACCTGGTGGCCTCGCTTCAGCAAATTGGGTATGTGACAGATCGGTGTTTTGTGAGATATCGAACTTTCGGTTCGTATCATCTTCACACACCGCAATCTGATGCTCGTTAGAGTAGTCAAATTGCTTGGGTGTTATATGGTCAAGCCTCACGGGCAATTAGTATTGGTTAGCTCAACGCCTCACAGCGCTTACACACCCAACCTATCAACGTCGTAGTCTTCGACGGCCCTTCAGGGAACTCAAGGTTCCAGTGAGATCTCATCTTGAGGCTAGTTTCCCGCTTAGATGCTTTCAGCGGTTATCTATTCCGAACATAGCTACCCGGCAATGCCACTGGCGTGACAACCGGAACACCAGAGGTTCGTCCACTCCGGTCCTCTCGTACTAGGAGCAGCCCCTCTCAAATCTCAAACGTCCACGGCAGATAGGGACCGAACTGTCTCACGACGTTCTAAACCCAGCTCGCGTACCACTTTAAATGGCGAACAGCCATACCCTTGGGACCGGCTTCAGCCCCAGGATGTGATGAGCCGACATCGAGGTGCCAAACACCGCCGTCGATATGAACTCTTGGGCGGTATCAGCCTGTTATCCCCGGAGTACCTTTTATCCGTTGAGCGATGGCCCTTCCATACAGAACCACCGGATCACTAAGACCTACTTTCGTACCTGCTCGACGTGTCTGTCTCGCAGTCAAGCGCGCTTTTGCCTTTATACTCTACGACCGATTTCCGACCGGTCTGAGCGCACCTTCGTACTCCTCCGTTACTCTTTAGGAGGAGACCGCCCCAGTCAAACTACCCACCATACACTGTCCTCGATCCGGATAACGGACCTGAGTTAGAACCTCAAAGTTGCCAGGGTGGTATTTCAAGGATGGCTCCACGCGAACTGGCGTCCACGCTTCAAAGCCTCCCACCTATCCTACACAAGCAAATTCAAAGTCCAGTGCAAAGCTATAGTAAAGGTTCACGGGGTCTTTCCGTCTAGCCGCGGATACACTGCATCTTCACAGCGATTTCAATTTCACTGAGTCTCGGGTGGAGACAGCGCCGCCATCGTTACGCCATTCGTGCAGGTCGGAACTTACCCGACAAGGAATTTCGCTACCTTAGGACCGTTATAGTTACGGCCGCCGTTTACCGGGGCTTCGATCAAGAGCTTCGCGTTAGCTAACCCCATCAATTAACCTTCCGGCACCGGGCAGGCGTCACACCCTATACGTCCACTTTCGTGTTTGCAGAGTGCTGTGTTTTTAATAAACAGTCGCAGCGGCCTGGTATCTTCGACCGGCATGAGCTTACGGAGCAAGTCCTTCACCCTCACCGGCGCACCTTCTCCCGAAGTTACGGTGCCATTTTGCCTAGTTCCTTCACCCGAGTTCTCTCAAGCGCCTTGGTATTCTCTACCCAACCACCTGTGTCGGTTTGGGGTACGGTTCCTGGTTACCTGAAGCTTAGAAGCTTTTCTTGGAAGCATGGCATCAACCACTTCGTTAACTAAAAGTTAACTCGTCATCAGCTCTCGGCCTTAAGATCCCGGATTTACCTAAGATCTCAGCCTACCACCTTAAACTTGGACAACCAACGCCAAGCTGGCCTAGCCTTCTCCGTCCCTCCATCGCAATAACCAGAAGTACAGGAATATTAACCTGTTTTCCATCGACTACGCTTTTCAGCCTCGCCTTAGGGACCGACTAACCCTGCGTCGATTAACGTTGCGCAGGAAACCTTGGTCTTTCGGCGTGGGTGTTTTTCACACCCATTGTCGTTACTCATGTCAGCATTCGCACTTCTGATACCTCCAGCAAGCTTCTCAACTCACCTTCACAGGCTTACAGAACGCTCCTCTACCGCATCACTTACGTGATACCCGTAGCTTCGGTGTATGGTTTGAGCCCCGTTACATCTTCCGCGCAGGCCGACTCGACTAGTGAGCTATTACGCTTTCTTTAAAGGGTGGCTGCTTCTAAGCCAACCTCCTAGCTGTCTAAGCCTTCCCACATCGTTTCCCACTTAACCATAACTTTGGGACCTTAGCTGACGGTCTGGGTTGTTTCCCTTTTCACGACGGACGTTAGCACCCGCCGTGTGTCTCCCATGCTCGGCACTTGTAGGTATTCGGAGTTTGCATCGGTTTGGTAAGTCGGGATGACCCCCTAGCCGAAACAGTGCTCTACCCCCTACAGTGATACATGAGGCGCTACCTAAATAGCTTTCGAGGAGAACCAGCTATCTCCGAGCTTGATTAGCCTTTCACTCCGATCCACAGGTCATCCGCTAACTTTTCAACGGTAGTCGGTTCGGTCCTCCAGTTAGTGTTACCCAACCTTCAACCTGCCCATGGATAGATCGCCCGGTTTCGGGTCTATTCCCAGCGACTAGACGCCCTATTAAGACTCGCTTTCGCTACGCCTCCCCTATTCGGTTAAGCTCGCCACTGAAAATAAGTCGCTGACCCATTATACAAAAGGTACGCAGTCACCTAACAAAGTAGGCTCCCACTGCTTGTACGCATACGGTTTCAGGATCTATTTCACTCCCCTCTCCGGGGTTCTTTTCGCCTTTCCCTCACGGTACTAGTTCACTATCGGTCAGTCAGTAGTATTTAGCCTTGGAGGATGGTCCCCCCATATTCAGACAAAGTTTCTCGTGCTCCGTCCTACTCGATTTCATGACTAAGAGATTTTCGCGTACAGGGCTATCACCCACTATGGCCGCACTTTCCAGAGCGTTCCGCTAATCTCAAAGCCACTTAAGGGCTAGTCCCCGTTCGCTCGCCACTACTAAGGGAATCTCGGTTGATTTCTTTTCCTCAGGGTACTTAGATGTTTCAGTTCCCCTGGTTCGCCTCTTGCACCTATGTATTCAGTACAAGATAACCATCTTATGATGGCTGGGTTCCCCCATTCAGACATCTCCGGATCAAAGTCTGTTTGCCGACTCCCCGAAGCTTTTCGCAGGCTACCACGTCTTTCATCGCCTCTGACTGCCAAGGCATCCACCGTATGCGCTTCTTCACTTGACCATATAACCCCAAGCAATCTGGTTATACTGTGAAGACAACATTCGCCGAAAATTCGAATTTCTCAACTAAGAGAACTCACAAATTTTACCTTAGCCTGATCCGTTACCAGTGAAAGTAACGTTCAGTCTATCTTTCTATCACATACCCAAATTTTTAAAGAACGATCTAATCAAAGACTAGAAATCAACATTCATCATCAACCTGATGGAATGCTCATTTCTAAGCTTTCAAAACTTTCAGAAGCAGTAGTGGTGGAGCCAAACGGGATCGAACCGTTGACCTCCTGCGTGCAAGGCAGGCGCTCTCCCAGCTGAGCTATGGCCCCGTATTTCTACAGGCGTTTCCCACACAAAATTGGTGGGTCTGGGCAGATTCGAACTGCCGACCTCACCCTTATCAGGGGTGCGCTCTAACCAACTGAGCTACAGACCCAATTTCGGGCTGCTTCTTATCGTCTTCTTCAATGAATCAAGCAATTCGTGTGGGAACTTATGGAGCAGCTGATGTCGTCGATTAAGGAGGTGATCCAGCCGCAGGTTCCCCTACGGCTACCTTGTTACGACTTCACCCCAGTCATGAATCACACCGTGGTAACCGTCCCCCCCGAAGGTTAGACTAGCTACTTCTGGTGCAACCCACTCCCATGGTGTGACGGGCGGTGTGTACAAGGCCCGGGAACGTATTCACCGCGACATTCTGATTCGCGATTACTAGCGATTCCGACTTCACGCAGTCGAGTTGCAGACTGCGATCCGGACTACGATCGGTTTTATGGGATTAGCTCCACCTCGCGGCTTGGCAACCCTCTGTACCGACCATTGTAGCACGTGTGTAGCCCAGGCCGTAAGGGCCATGATGACTTGACGTCATCCCCACCTTCCTCCGGTTTGTCACCGGCAGTCTCCTTAGAGTGCCCACCATTACGTGCTGGTAACTAAGGACAAGGGTTGCGCTCGTTACGGGACTTAACCCAACATCTCACGACACGAGCTGACGACAGCCATGCAGCACCTGTCTCAATGTTCCCGAAGGCACCAATCTATCTCTAGAAAGTTCATTGGATGTCAAGGCCTGGTAAGGTTCTTCGCGTTGCTTCGAATTAAACCACATGCTCCACCGCTTGTGCGGGCCCCCGTCAATTCATTTGAGTTTTAACCTTGCGGCCGTACTCCCCAGGCGGTCAACTTAATGCGTTAGCTGCGCCACTAAAAGCTCAAGGCTTCCAACGGCTAGTTGACATCGTTTACGGCGTGGACTACCAGGGTATCTAATCCTGTTTGCTCCCCACGCTTTCGCACCTCAGTGTCAGTATTAGTCCAGGTGGTCGCATTCGCCACTGGTGTTCCTTCCTATATCTACGCATTTCACCGCTACACAGGAAATTCCACCACCCTCTACCATACTCTAGTCAGTCAGTTTTGAATGCAGTTCCCAGGTTGAGCCCGGGGATTTCACATCCAACTTAACAAACCACCTACGCGCGCTTTACGCCCAGTAATTCCGATTAACGCTTGCACCCTCTGTATTACCGCGGCTGCTGGCACAGAGTTAGCCGGTGCTTATTCTGTCGGTAACGTCAAAACAATCACGTATTAGGTAACTGCCCTTCCTCCCAACTTAAAGTGCTTTACAATCCGAAGACCTTCTTCACACACGCGGCATGGCTGGATCAGGCTTTCGCCCATTGTCCAATATTCCCCACTGCTGCCTCCCGTAGGAGTCTGGACCGTGTCTCAGTTCCAGTGTGACTGATCATCCTCTCAGACCAGTTACGGATCGTCGCCTTGGTGAGCCATTACCTCACCAACTAGCTAATCCGACCTAGGCTCATCTGATAGCGCAAGGCCCGAAGGTCCCCTGCTTTCTCCCGTAGGACGTATGCGGTATTAGCGTTCGTTTCCGAACGTTATCCCCCACTACCAGGCAGATTCCTAGGCATTACTCACCCGTCCGCCGCTCTCAAGAGAAGCAAGCTTCTCTCTACCGCTCGACTTGCATGTGTTAGGCCTGCCGCCAGCGTTCAATCTGAGCCATGATCAAACTCTTCAGTTCAAACATCTTTGGGTTTTTAAGAAACCCTAAACTTGGCTCAGCAATCGTTGGTTACATCTTTGATTTCTCGCGGAGTAACTTGTGATGCTGATAATCTTGTTGACTATCAGTCTGACTCCACAAGCACCCACACGAATTGCTTGATTCAGTTGTTAAAGAGCGGTTGGCTAAGATCTTTCGTCCCAACCGAGGCGCGCATTCTACAGCAGCCTCATTTGCTGTCAAGTGATTATTTTCAGAAGCTTTCGAAGAATTCTTCAACAACTTCAACCACTTGCGCCTTCGATCTCTCGTTAGCGGGAGGCGAATTCTACAGCGTTACACGCTGCTGTCAACACCTCTTTTTCAACTTCCTTTTGGCTTCGATGAACTGAAGCAACTTGCTGCCGAAACTTACATAACTCATTGTTTACCAAGGAGTTTTTCGTTTCGACTGCACCGGAAGTGGGGCGAATTATAGACAGATACAATTCGCCGTCAACACCTAATTCCAGTTTTATTCGGATTTGAGCGTAATACGCGCAAATGCCTTCTTACCAGCCTGGCAAACATGGGTGGCACCCAGCTCGTATATAAAGGTGCGATCCACGACCTCACCATCAATACGCACACCACCGGAACCCAGAAGATCACGCGCAACCGCCGAATTCTTGACCAGACCCGCTTTATTAAGGACAGCAGCAATCGGCATCGCCTCAGCTGCAGACAGCTCAATCTCCGGCAGATCATCCGGCAGCTCGCCATCCTTCATGCGATTGCCCGCTGCACGGTGAGCACTGGCCGCAGCCTCTTCACCATGGAAGCGCGCAACAATCTCTTCGGCCAGCTTGATCTTCACATCTCGCGGATTGGCGCCTGCCTCAACATCAGCACGCAGCGCATTGATTTCATCCATCGAGCGGAAACTCAGCAACTCGAAGTAACGCCACATCAGCGCATCAGGAATCGAAACCAGCTTGCCGTACATCACGCCCGGCGCTTCTTGGATACCGACATAGTTGCCCAGAGACTTGGACATCTTCTTGACGCCATCCAAGCCCTCCAGCAAAGGCATGGTCAGAATGCACTGGGCCTCTTGCCCGTATGCGCGCTGCAACTCACGCCCCATCAACAGGTTGAACTTCTGGTCGGTACCGCCCAGCTCAACATCCGCGCGCAAGGCTACCGAGTCGTACCCCTGAACCAGCGGGTAGAGGAACTCATGAATGGCGATCGGCTGATTGGTGGAGTAGCGCTTGTCGAAGTCATCACGCTCAAGCATGCGCGCAACGGTGTACTGGGAAGTCAGGCGGATGAAATCCGCCGGCCCCATCTGATCCATCCAGGTGGAGTTGAATGCCACTTCGGTCTTGGCCGGATCGAGAATCTTGAACACCTGAGTCTTGTAGGTCTCGGCATTATCGAGAACCTGCTCACGCGTCAGTGGCGGGCGCGTGGCGCTCTTGCCGCTCGGATCACCGATCATCCCGGTGAAGTCACCTATAAGGAAGATGACCTGATGCCCCAATTCCTGGAACTGGCGCAGCTTATTAATAAGCACGGTATGACCCAGGTGCAGATCCGGCGCAGTCGGATCAAAGCCAGCCTTAATACGCAGGGGCTGACCACGCTTGAGCTTTTCGATCAGCTCAGCTTCGACCAACAGTTCTTCCGCACCACGTTTTATCAGCGCTAGCTGCTCTTCAACCGACTTCATAACAGACCCGCAAGGCTCAGATTCAAAAGGGAACCAACCATACAAGATCAGGGACTAATTACAAGTTTTGCCCTGCGAACAGACACCGTTCAGCAAGCCCAGCGTTCGCGAGCTTGCGCCACAGATGATTTGGTTATATTTTATACAGTTATTTCATCTTCATCATGTCATTCATCTTTTCCATTTCATCTTCAAAGTCAAAATTACCTATGACCACTGAACCGTCTAAAGCGCCGCCGCTTTACCCGAAGACCCACCTGCTCGCCGCAAGTGGTATCGCCGCCCTTCTCAGCCTGGCACTCCTGGTATTCCCTTCCAGTGACGTAGAAGCCAAACGAACATCCCTGAGCCTTGACCTGGAAAGTCCAGTTGAACAACTGACACAAGATCAAGACGCTTCCGACGCGCAACAAGCCACAAATGCACCCACCGAATCACCGTTCGCGCAGATAGAAAGCGGCCCTGAAGATACCCAGCAAGCCGCCCAAGAGCCGCCCGCGCCGGCCGCCGAAGCCGCCAAAAATCCACAACACCGAGAAGTGGTCGTGGCCAGGGGCGACACATTGTCGACCCTGTTCGAGAAAGTCGGTCTCCCTGCAGCCACCGTCAATGAAGTGCTGGCCAGCGACAAGCAGGCCAAGCAATTCACCCAGCTCAAACACGGCCAGAAACTTGAGTTCGAACTGACGCCCGACGGCCAGTTGCACAACCTGCACAGCAATGTCAGCGATCTCGAGAGCATCACCCTGACCAAAGGCGCCAAGGGTTTTGCCTTCAACCGCATCACCACCAAACCCGTGATGCGCTCCGCCTATGTCCACGGCGTCATCAATAGCTCTCTGTCGCAGTCGGCTGCCCGCGCCGGCCTGTCCCACAGCTTGACCATGGACATGGCCAGCGTGTTTGGCTACGACATCGACTTCGCCCAGGACATCCGCCAAGGCGACGAATTCGACGTGATCTACGAGCAGAAAGTCGCCAACGGCAAGGTCGTCGGCACCGGCAACATTCTCTCTGCGCGCTTTACCAACCGCGGCAAGACCTACACCGCCGTGCGTTACACCAACAAACAAGGCAACAGCAGCTACTACACCGCCGATGGCAATAGCATGCGCAAGGCCTTCATCCGCACCCCGGTGGACTTCGCTCGTATTAGCTCGCGTTTCTCCATGGGTCGCAAGCATCCAATTCTGAACAAAATCCGCGCCCACAAAGGCGTGGACTATGCGGCTCCGCGTGGTACACCGATCAAAGCGGCAGGTGACGGCAAAGTCTTACTGGCCGGGCGTCGTGGTGGCTACGGCAACACCGTGATCATCCAGCACGGCAACACCTACCGTACGCTATACGGCCACATGCAAGGCTTCGCCAAGGGCGTGAAAACCGGCGGCACTGTGAAGCAAGGCCAGGTGATTGGCTATATCGGCACTACCGGCCTGTCCACTGGCCCGCATTTGCACTATGAGTTCCAGGTCAATGGCGTGCACGTTGACCCGCTGGGTCAAAAGCTGCCAATGGCCGACCCGATCGCCAAGGCTGAACGCGCCCGCTTCATGCAACAGAGCCAGCCATTGATGGCACGCATGGATCAGGAACGCTCCACCTTGCTGGCTTCGGCGAAGCGTTAAGGCATGCCTCTCTATGTAGGTGTGATGTCCGGGACCAGCCTCGATGGCCTGGATATCGCCGTGATCGAGCAAGGCCCGGCGATCAAGTTGATCGCCTCGCACTACATCCCCATGCCAGATACCTTACGTGCCGAACTGCTTGCCTTGTGCGCCAGCGGGCCGGATGAAATCGCCCGCTCTGCCATGGCCCAGCAGAACTGGGTGAAGCTGGCCGCACACGGTATTCACACGCTGCTCGATCAGCAAAACCTCAAGCCCCAGGACATTCGTGCGATCGGCAGCCATGGCCAGACCATCCGCCATGAGCCCGCCCGAGGCTTTACCGTGCAAATCGGTAACCCGGCCTTGCTCACCGAGCTGACAAATATCACCGTGGTCAGCGATTTCCGCAGCCGTGATGTGGCCGCCGGTGGTCAGGGCGCGCCGCTGGTGCCCGCCTTCCACGAAGCGCTGTTTGGCGAGCACACCGGTAACCGTGCGGTATTGAATGTAGGAGGTTTCAGTAACCTCAGCCTGATTGAAACCGGCAAGCCTGTAGCCGGCTTCGATTGCGGCCCGGGCAACGTCCTATTGGATGCATGGATTCATCAACTACACGGCGAACGTTTTGATCGCGATGGTCAGTGGGCCGCCAGCGGAAAGGTCGAGCCTCAGTTGCTCAACGCCCTGCTCAGCGACCCCTTCTTCGTGACCAAAGGCCCCAAGAGCACTGGGCGCGAAGTGTTCAACCTGGAATGGCTGCACCAACACCTTGGCCTCTTGCCTGCATTTGAGCCCCAGAATGTGCAGGCAACGCTGCTTGAGCTGACCGCCCTGACGATCGTTGAGTCCTTACAGTCAGCCCAACCCCAGACAGAAACATTGCTGGTCTGCGGCGGCGGCGCTCACAATTCCACGCTCATGAGTCGTCTGGCCGCTCTGCTACCGTCAACCCACGTCAGCAGCACCGCCACCTACGGCGTGCACCCCGACTGGGTCGAAGCCATGGCCTTCGCCTGGCTGGCCCACTGCTGCCTTGAGGGCATTGCCGCCAACCGGCCGAGCGTCACCGGCGCACGTGGGCTTCGGGTATTGGGCGCCATCTACCCCGCCTGACTCGCCCCGCAATCAGCAGACAGCAAAACGCCGCTTGGCCTATCACAGCCAAGCGGCGTTTTTGTATGCTCTGCAGATCAGATCGAGAACGAAGACCCGCAACCACAGGTAGTGGTGGCATTAGGGTTCTTGATCACGAAACGCGACCCTTCCAAACCTTCCTGATAATCCACCTCGGCACCTGCCAGGTATTGGAAGCTCATCGGGTCCACGACCAGGCTCACGCCTTCGCGCTCAACGATGGTGTCATCATCGGCCACATCTTCATCGAAGGTAAAACCGTACTGAAACCCTGAACAACCGCCGCCCGTAACGAATACGCGCAGCTTCAAGCGATCATTACCCTCTTCATCGACCAGGCTCTTCACCTTGTGCGCAGCACCGTGGGTGAATTGCAAAGCCGTGGGGGTGAAGGATTCAACGCTCATGCTGATAATCTCCCGGCGTAGCGCCGCCATATGCGTAATGGCCGGTATTATCCGCTTCTCCTAGAAAAGCGGTCAACTATTGTTACGGTATATCAATCTCCATAGCAGCCATTAAAAACACAAAAGGCCCGTTCAACGGGCCTTTTGCGCAACCACCTGAGCGTCTTAAGGCAGCATGCCCGCGTGGGACAAGCCCAGCTTCTCATCCAGGCCAAACAGGATGTTCATGTTCTGTACCGCCTGGCCCGACGCGCCCTTGACCAGGTTATCGATCACCGACAACACCACGACGAGGTCGCCATCCTGAGGGCGGTGCACGGCAATCCGGCACACATTGGCGCCGCGCACGCTGCGGGTTTCTGGATGGCTGCCGGCTGGCATCACGTCGACGAACGGTTCGTTGGCATAACGCTTTTCGAACAGCGCCTGCAGGTCAACCGAACGGTCAACCACAGTGGCGTAGAGCGTGGAGTGAATGCCGCGAATCATCGGGGTCAGGTGTGGTACGAAGGTCAGGCCCACGTCTTTACCGGCTGCACGACGCAGGCCCTGGCGGATTTCCGGCAAGTGACGATGCCCTTTTACCGCGTAGGCCTTCATGCTTTCCGATGTCTCGGAGTACAGCGAACCCACCGCCGCACCACGACCGGCGCCACTCACACCCGACTTGCAGTCTGCGATCAGGCGCGACGCATCAGCCAACCCGGCTTCCAGCAATGGCAGGAAACCCAGTTGTGTTGCCGTTGGATAGCAACCTGGCACCGCGATCAGGCGCGCTTGCTTGATCTGCTCACGATTGACTTCCGGCAGGCCGTACACCGCCTCTTCCAGCAACTCTGGCGCACCGTGCGGCTGGCCGTACCACTTGGCCCACTCATCGGCGTCCTGCAGACGGAAGTCCGCGGACAAGTCGATCACCTTGGTGCCAGCGGCCAGCAGCTCACCAGCCAATGCGTGGGCAACACCGTGAGGCGTGGCGAAGAACACCACATCGCACGCGCCCAGGGTCTTGATGTCCGGAACGCTGAACGCCAGGCCGTCATAGTGGCCTCGCAGGTTCGGGTACATATCGGCCACGGCCAGCCCGGCCTCGGATCGGGAAGTGATGACCACCACCTCAGCTTGCGGATGCTGTGCCAACAGACGCAGCAATTCGACACCGGTGTAACCCGTGCCGCCGACGATACCGACCTTGACCATAAACCTGCCCTCAACGAACCCACTGGAAAGCCGTCGATAATAGGGGCCGTATCGTCCTGCGACAACCGTCAACGTGACGTACGGGCGCATGAGCCACTACTATCTTCAGTTACCGTGAACCTGGGAATAACTAGAAATGCTCTATCTATGGATCAAAGCCTTCCACATCGTCAGCATCGTCTGCTGGTTTGCCGGGCTGTTCTACCTGCCACGCCTGTTCGTCTACCACGCCCAAAGCGAGGATACCGTCAGCAAGGAGCGCTTCAGCGTCATGGAGCGCAAGTTGTACCGCGGCATCATGGGGCCGGCGATGGTTGCCACGCTGATTTTCGGCGGCTGGCTGATCTACCTGAACCCGAGCATCTTTCATTCGGGCGCCTGGATCCACGCCAAACTGACCCTCGTCGTACTGCTCATCGGTTACCACCATATGTGCGGCGCGCAGGTAAAACGCTTCGCCCGTGGCGAAAACACCCGCAGCCATGTCTTTTATCGCTGGTTCAATGAAGTACCCGTTCTGATATTGCTGGCTATCGTAATTTTGGTCGTGGTCAAACCGTTCTAACTTCAATTACTCGGGGTACCTCCAATGTCACTGCCCGCTCTGCTTGAACAACGTCTGCGCCTGCCCGTCGTGGCGGCACCGATGTTCCTGATTTCCAACCCGCAACTGGTCCTGGCGTGCTGCCGCAATGGGGTCGTCGGAAGCTTCCCGGCGCTCAACCAACGCGAAAGCAGCGGGTTCAAGGCCTGGCTGGAGGAAATCGAAGCGGGCCTGGCGCAGTTGGACAACCCTGCGCCTTACGCCGTCAATCTGATCGTGCACAACAGCAACCCGCGACTGGAGGCGGACCTGGCGATTTGCGTCGAACACAAAGTGCCGATCGTCATTACCAGCCTGGGCGCTGTGAAGGAATTGGTAGACGCCGTACACAGCTACGGCGGCCTGGTGTTCCATGACGTCACCACCCGACGTCATGCCGAGAAGGCTGCCGAAGCCGGCGTGGATGGCTTGATCGCCGTGGCGGCCGGCGCTGGCGGCCACGCCGGCACCTGGAGCCCGTTCTCGCTGATTGCCGAAATCCGCCAGTTCTTCGACAAAACCCTGCTGCTGGCCGGCTGCCTCAACCACGGGCACGAGATTCTCGCCGCCCAGTTACTGGGGGCCGACCTGGCCTATTTCGGCACACGCTTTATTGCCACCACCGAAAGCCATGCCCCGGATGCGTATAAAGAGATGCTGCTCACATCGCGCGCCGCCGACATCGTGCACACTCCCGCTGTCTCCGGCGTGCCCGCCAGCTTTATGCGCCAGAGCCTGGAAAACGCCGGTTTCGACCTGGCCGCCCTGCAAGGCAAAGGCGAAGTGAACTTCGGTTCCAAGCTCAAGCCGTTGAGCGACGAGGCCAAGGCATGGAAAACTGTATGGTCGGCCGGCCAAGGTGTCGGTGAAATTGATGATTTGCCCAGCGTCGATGAACTGGTTGCCCGTCTGGATGCCGAATATCGCAAAGCCCGCGAACAGGCAGCTCAGTTGCGCTGGCCGCGCTGACCCCACCGCAAGGCCTGCCACTTGAGCCGGCCTGCACTACCTCCCTGAATCAAGTGACAAGGAAGCCCGCATGAGCGACAACCGTTTCAAGATTGTGTTTGATGGAGCCTTGCTCCCGGGTGTCGAAAGCACCACGGCCAAGCTGAACCTGGCCGAGCTGTTCAAGAGCGACGTCGAAGCCATCGAGAAGCTCTTCACCGGTCGCCCGGTCGCGCTCAAGCGTGACCTGTCGCGCCCGGATGCAGAAACCTACCTCACCGCACTGAAAAACGCCGGGGTCGATGCACGCATCGAAGCTGAACAGCCTGTCGCCTTCAGCCTCGCCGAGACCCACGAAACGGATTCCGGCAGCTTCTCGCGCACTGCGGCCTCACCTTACGCACCACCGCGCTCCGCTGTGGGTGATGACCTGCCGGAATACGCCACCCTCAAGGTGTTCACCATCCACGGGCGCATCGGGCGCTTGCGGTACCTCGCCTGGACCCTGGTGTTGACTCTGGCGCTGTTGGTGGCGGGTGGCATCATCAGCACCGTTAGCTTTGCCGTAGCGACCGCTTCGCCAACCGCGGGCACTATCCTCGGCGTATTGCTGGGCCTCGCGTTGTTTGTCGCGCTGGTCTGGGTCAGTGTACAAATCGGTGTGCAGCGCCTGCACGACCTGGGTTGGTCGGGCTGGTTGTACTTTCTCAACCTGGTGCCGCTGGTGAACAGCGTCTTCCCGATCCTGCTGCTGGTATTGCCGGGTAATGCAGGCGCCAACCAGTACGGTGCGCCACCACCACGCAACTCCACGGCGGTAAAAGTCCTGGCCACCCTGTGGCTGGCGTTTATCCCGGTCATGCTTGCCATCGTGGTGACCTTGGGTATGAACGGTTACCTGAACCAGCTCGAAGCCAACATGGACAGCGGCTACGAAAGCAGCTCCATCACCTCCGATGAAGATGCCGACCAAGCCGCGACCGTCGAAGAAGACGAAGCGCAGAGTGCTGACGAAGCGGACGAACCTGTAGACTCTCCAGAACAGTGAAGAAACGCCCCCGGCCTGTGATGCCTTTGTCACAGGCGCGGTGGCGTTGCGATGGAGAAAGGCATGACCCGTTACGCTCTGATCACCGGCGCCTCCAGCGGCATCGGCCTGGCCTTGGCCGAAGCGCTGGCCCGTCGCGGCCGCAGCTTGATTCTGGTGGCCCGCCAGCGTGACCAGTTGGAAAACATTGCAATCGAATTGACCCAACGCTTTGGCGTCGAGGTGCTGTTCCGGGCCTGCGATCTGGGCGAGCCGCTGCGCTTATCCGGGTTCCTGCTGGAGCTTGAAGAAGGCGAACGGCAGATCGACCTGCTGGTGAACTGCGCCGGCATCGGCACCAGCGGGCCATTCCTGGCCCAGGACTGGATGACCGAACAAGACCTCATGGAGGTCAACATCCTCGCCCTGACCCGCATGTGCCACGCCCTTGGCAACACCATGGCGCTGCACGGCGGCGGCCAGATTCTCAATGTGGCCTCCGTCGCGGCATTCCAGCCTGGCCCGTGGATGAGCACCTATTACGCCAGCAAGGCCTATGTGCTGCACTTCTCCGAAGGCCTGCGCGAAGAACTGAAAACCTGCGGCATCAAGGTCTCGGTGCTCTGCCCCGGCCCGACACGTACCGCATTCTTCGGCACGGCACAAATGGACACCGCCAAACTCGACCGCAGCCAACAACTGATGAGCCCCGAAGAGGTGGCGCTCTATACCGTGCGCGCCCTGGAAAAGAACAAGGCCATCATCATTCCCGGCCGACGCAACCGCTGGCTCGCCTTCAGCCCGCGTTTCAGCCCACGCTGGCTGACCCGCAAGATCGCCGGCGCCATCAACAAGGCCTATTGCCCGCGCTGACTGGCTGAGTACACTCACCCTGCACATTCATAATGGAGAAACAGCTGTGGATACTCTGTTCACCAAGATCATCAACAGAGAAATACCTGCGGATATCATCTACGAAGATGATCAAGTCCTAGCGTTCAAGGACATCCACCCAGCGGCGCCAGTGCACTTCCTGGTCATTCCCAAGAAACACATCCCCACCCTCAACGACCTGACCGAAGAAGATAAAGCCCTGGCCGGTCATATTCTGTTCACCGCCCAGCGTTTGGCCGTGGAACAGGGGTGTGAAGAGGGTTTCCGGGTGGTCATGAACTGCAACCCGAAAGGTGGGCAGACCGTTTATCACATCCATATGCATGTGCTGGGTCAGCGCCAGATGAACTGGCCACCGGGCTGATCAGCCCTTAGGCACAGGGCGCGGCCCAGGCTGCGACCCCATGCCCTTGACGCAGCGCAAACGCTTCCCCCTCTCTTGCGGTAAACTGGCCGCCGAGATTCTTCCCGGAGGTCAGCATGACTACCCAACGTCACTACTCGCCGATTGACCGTCTGTTGCTGCAAGCCGACATGGCCATGCGCACGCTGCTGCCGTTCAGCGGCCAGCCGTATCGCCCCTCGCCCGCCATCGTGCAGCCCGACGCCCAGATGAGCGAGACCGAGACCCGTCACGTCGCCGGCCTGATGCGCATCAACCATACCGGCGAAGTTTGTGCCCAGGCGCTGTACCAGGGCCAGGCCTTGACCGCCAAGCTGCCCCAGGTACGCGCGGCCATGGAACATGCCGCCGAAGAAGAAATCGATCACCTGGCCTGGTGCGAGCAACGCATTCGCCAATTGGGCAGTCACCCAAGCGTGCTGAACCCGCTGTTTTATGGTTTGTCGTTCGGGATTGGCGCCGCTGCCGGCCTGATCAGCGATAAAGTCAGCCTGGGGTTTGTCGCGGCGACCGAACATCAGGTGTGCAAACACCTGGATGAACATTTGGAGCAACTGCCGGCCGAAGACGAAAAATCCCGGGCCATTCTGGAGCAGATGCGTGTTGATGAAGAGCATCACGCGGAAAGCGCACTGGATGCTGGCGGCTTCCGCTTCCCTGCGCCGGTAAGGTTTGGCATGAGCCTGTTGGCCAAGGTCATGACCAAAAGCACCTACCGTATCTGAAGCGTCACCCCGCAGGAGCGAGCTCGCGGTGGCGAGCTCACTCATGGGGGCTGCGGTCGATCAACCCAACTCGATGATTTCGTAATCGTGGGTGATGGCCACACCGGCCGCGCCGAGCATGATCGACGCCGAGCAGTACTTCTCAGCCGACAACTCAATCGCACGCTTGACCTGGGCTTCTTTAAGCGCCCGCCCCTTCACCACGAAATGCATGTGGATCTTGGTGAATACCTTGGGGTCTTCAGTGGCTCGCTCAGCCTCCAGAAAAGCTTCACAGCTTTCCACTGCCTGGCGGGATTTCTTGAGGATGCTGACCACGTCGAAATTGCTGCAACCGCCCACGCCCAGCAGGAGCATTTCCATCGGACGTACGCCCAGGTTACGGCCACCCGCTTCCGGCGGACCGTCCATGACCACCACATGGCCACTGCCCGACTCACCGAGGAACATGGCTTCGCCCGCCCATTGGATGCGTGCCTTCATCGCCCAGACTCCACTGCTAAAAAAGGGTCGCCAGCTTAGCACAGGGCCCGCCTGCGTCAGTGTTTCCAACAAAAGCGATCAATAGCAGGGTTTGCGCAGAAAATTGGCTAATCGAGTCAGAATGTGTCTGTTAAGCTGACGCCAAATCGATGGCGTAATGCCACCCTTTATGCAGTGCGTATCAGTGCCGATACCCGATGAATACAACAACTCAAACTATTTAGCGCAGTCTTTTCGGGATACAACCATGGTTGCCCTTACTCCCATACCCAAAATCAAGAATCTCGACAAACTGTTGATGCATTGCCAGCGCCGTCGTCACCCGGCCAAGCACAACATCATCTGCGCCGGCGAACGCTCCGAAACACTGTTCTTCATCATCAAAGGCTCGGTCACCATCCTGATCGAGGATGACGACGGTCGCGAAATGATCATTGCTTACCTGAACACCGGGGATTTCTTTGGGGAGTTGGGGCTGTTCGAACAAGCCGGCAAGGAACAGGAACGCAGCGCCTGGGTGCGCACCAAGGTCGAATGCGAAGTGGCCGAGATCAGCTACGCCAAGTTCCGCGAACTGTCCCAGCACGATCCCGACATTCTCTACGCCCTGAGCGGCCAGATTGCCCAGCGCCTGCGGGACACCACCCGCAAGGTCGGCGACCTCGCGTTCTTTGACGTCACCGGCCGAGTCGCGCGTTGCCTGCTGGACCTGTGCAAGCAGCCCGACGCCATGACGCACCCCGACGGCATGCAGATCAAGGTCACGCGTCAGGAAATCGGGCGCATTGTCGGCTGTTCACGGGAGATGGTCGGTCGCGTGCTCAAGGATCTGGAAGAGCGCAACCTGGTGCATGTCAAAGGCAAGACGATGGTGGTGTTCGGTACCCGTTAAACCGGCAGGAAGCTGGCCAACATTTGACGGTACAAGGTATCCAGCCGGCTGATCGCATCCGGCGCGGGGAAAGCTTCGTGCAAGGCGATATGGCTGTCTGCACGAACCCGCTGGTCGAGACCACACGCTTCATTGAACCGATTGACCGCCGCGATCAACGCCTCGCGATCGTTCTCCAGCAACAAGGCACCGTGCACCAACCCTACCGGGCGGCCACCACTTTGGCGCCAGCGCTGGGCAGTGCCGACCATTTTTCGACCGTTGAGGTTGACGTTGTAACGGCCATCGCAAAACGCCCCATCGATTTCACCAACCGAGGCATCACCGCCCAACTCGATCAGCAAATCGCAGATCGGTTGGCATAAGCGCAGGTAACCGGTTTCGATACGATTCTGGTCACCTTCACTGCGCGGTGGGGCGTAGACCAGGGCGATATTGACCGTGGCATTTGACTGCGGCACCGGCTCTCCGCCGGTTTCACGCAGCAATACCGGCCAACCGGCGTCAGCCGAGACTTGGCTGGCGGTTTCGAACGCCGGCAGCCGACTCAAACGGCGGGGCATCACCAAGGCTTGATCGTTGGGTTGCCAGAACAGCAGGCCAAACGCCTGATCACCCGCGCAGACGGCTGCCAGCAAGGCTTGCTCGGCGGCCAGCCCAGCTTCAACCGTCATCGACACCGGCTTAGCCATCAAACACCTACCTATCTGAATAGACACAAACCCAGATGTGGGAGCGGGCTTGCTCGCGAATGCGGTCTGTCAGTAAAAAGCGCAATGACTGATACACCGCATTCGCGAGCAAGCCCGCTCTTACATTTAGACTGTATTTTAAATGTTGACCGGGTTTTACGTCAGTCTAGTGTCGAACCGCTGACCGCCACGCCCCGCTCCGGGAAGAACAGGCGCTGCAATTCAGCCCCTGGGTTCTCGGCCCGCATGAAGGTCTCGCCCACCAGGAACGAATACACCCCACTGATCTCCATCAGCTCCACATCGGCACGGTTGACGATGCCGCTCTCGGTGATCACCAGACGGTCACGCGGAATGCGCGGCAGCAGGTCGAGGGTGTTTTCCAGGCTGACCTCGAAGGTGTGCAGGTTACGGTTGTTGACCCCCACCAGCGGTGTGTCGAGGGTTTTCAGTGCGCGTTCCAGCTCATCGCCGTCGTGCACTTCCACCAGCACGTCCAGACCGACGCTTTTGGCCACGGCTGCCAGCTCGGCCATCTTCACGTCATCCAGCGCGGAAACGATCAACAGCACACAGTCGGCGCCCAGGGCACGGGCTTCGACGATCTGATACGGATCGACCATGAAATCCTTGCGGATCACCGGCAACTTGCACGCGGCGCGGGCTTGCTGCAGGAACAGGTCGGAACCCTGGAAATAGTCGATATCGGTCAGCACGGACAGGCACGTGGCCCCGCCCTTCTCATAACTGACGGCGATTTCCGACGGCACGAAGTTCTCGCGGATCACACCCTTGCTAGGCGAGGCCTTCTTGATTTCCGCAATGACGGCAGGCTGCTTTTCCTTGGCCTGCTTGATCAGCGCATTGGCAAAGCCACGCGGTGCATCGGCGGTTTTCGCCTGGGCTTCCAGCTCAGCGAGACTGACGCGGGCACGGCGCTCAGCCACTTCTTCAGCCTTGCGAGCCAGGATCTTTTCCAGAACGGTCGGCACACTCATCCTTCATTCTCCATCTTGAACACCGCAGTAAAGGCACCCAGTTCTTCAAGCTTCTCGCGCGCGAGCCCGGTGTGCAACGCATCATGAGCAAGGGCTACGCCCTCTTTAAGACTGTAGGCGTGATCGGCGGCATACAGCGCCGCACCGGCATTCAGAACAATCATTTCTGCCGCTTTTTGACCATTCTCGGTCTTGCGACGCCCCAAGGCATCGCGAATCAGTTCCAGGGACGCCGCCGGGCTTTCCACCGCCAGGCCGTGCAGGCTCTGGCTCTTCATGCCCAAATCTTCCGGCTCGACCCAATATTCGGTGACCTGGTCGTTCTTCAGTTCCGCCACGAAGGTCGGAGCCGCCAGGCTGAATTCGTCCAGGCCGTCCTTGGAATGCACCACCAGCACATGCTTGCTGCCCAGACGCTGCAGCACTTCGGCTAATGGCCGGCACAGTGCCTGGCTGAATACGCCCACCACCTGGTGTTTCACACCGGCCGGATTCGTAAGCGGGCCGAGCATGTTGAACAGGGTGCGCAGGCCGAGGTCCTTGCGCGGACCCGCGGCGTGCTTCATCGCGCCATGGTGGGATTGGGCAAACATGAAGCCGATGCCGACGTTGTCGATGCAGCGCGCCACTTGTACCGGCGTCAGGTTCAGGTAGATCCCGGCCGCTTCCAGCAAATCGGCGCTGCCGCTCTTGCCGGACACCGCACGGTTACCGTGCTTGGCCACGGTGCAACCTGCAGCCGCGACCACAAACGAAGAAGCCGTCGACACGTTGAAGATGTTCGCACCGTCACCACCGGTGCCGACCACATCCACCACGCCATCGAGGGTCTTGAGCTCGACCTTGTCCGCCAGCTCGCGCATCACCGATACGGCGCCGACGATCTCGTCAATGCTTTCGCTCTTCATGCGCATGGCCATCATGAACGCGCCGATCTGCGCGTCCGTGCATTGGCCGGTCATGATTTCGCGCATCACATCGCTCATTTCAGCGGTGCTCAGGTCCAGGTGGCCGACGATACGGCTCAGGGCAGTCTTGATATCCATGGAAAGTCCTTAGCGCGTGCCGCCGCTCTGCTTGAGAAAGTTGGCGAACAGCTCGTAGCCCTGCTCGGTCAGGATCGACTCGGGGTGAAATTGCACCCCTTCGATATTCAGTGTCTTGTGGCGCAGGCCCATGATCTCGTCGACCGAGCCGTCTTCCAGTTGGGTCCAGGCGGTCAGCTCCAGGCATTCCGGCAGGGTTTCGCGCTTGACCACCAGCGAGTGGTAGCGGGTCACCGTCACCGGAAGGTTGAGGCCATGAAACACGCCTACATCTTTATGGAACACCGGGCTGGTCTTGCCGTGCATCACCTGGCGCGCGCGCACTACGTCGCCGCCAAAAGCCTGGCCAATGGATTGGTGGCCCAGGCACACGCCCAGGATCGGCAGCTTGCCGGCGAAATACTGGATCGCTTCCAGGGAAATACCCGCCTCGGTCGGCGTGCACGGGCCTGGCGAAACCACGATGCGCTCCGGGTTCAGGGCTGCGATCTCGGCCACGGTCAGTTCGTCGTTGCGCACCACCTTGACCTCGGCACCCAACTCGCCCAGGTACTGCACAACGTTGTAGGTAAAGGAGTCGTAGTTATCAATCATCAGCAACATGGGGGAAACCTCAAGAATTAGGGGTCTGTTCAGCCAGCGCAACGGCGCGGAACATCGCGCGGCGCTTGTTCAGGGTTTCTTCCCACTCGAGGGCCGGCACCGAGTCGGCGACAATCCCGCCACCGGCCTGCACGTGCAGCTCTCCGTCCTTGATCACGGCCGTACGAATCGCAATGGCCGTGTCCATGTTGCCGTTCCAGGCGAAATAACCCACGGCGCCGCCGTAGACACCACGTTTCACCGGTTCCAGCTCGTCGATGATTTCCATCGCGCGGATCTTCGGCGCACCCGACAAGGTGCCCGCCGGCAGAATCGCGCGCAGTGCGTCCATCGCAGTCAAGCCGGCTTTCAGCTCGCCGGTGACGTTGGACACAATGTGCATCACATTCGAATAACGCTCGATCACCATCTTCTCGGTGAGTTTCACCGAACCGATTTCCGAGACACGCCCGGTGTCATTGCGACCCAAGTCAATCAGCATCAGGTGTTCGGCGATTTCCTTGTCGTCGCTCAGCAGGTCTTCTTCCAGCGCCAGGTCGGCCTCTTCGGTCGCACCACGCGGGCGCGTACCGGCGATCGGGCGCACGGTGATCAAGTTGTCTTCGACACGCACAAGCACTTCCGGCGAACTGCCCACCACGTGGAAGTCACCAAAGTTGAAGAAGTACATGTACGGCGTCGGATTGAAGCAGCGCAATGCGCGATACAGATCGATCGGCGCGGCCTTGAAGTCGATGGACATGCGTTGCGATGGCACCACCTGCATGCAGTCACCGGCGAGGATATATTCCTTGATGGTGTCGACGGCACGCTCGTAGTCATCCTGGGTAAAGCTGGAGCGGAACACCGGGTCGGCGGCCGGTGGACGGCTGAGGTCCAGGCCGCGACGCGGGGTGATCGGCTGACGCAGTTTTTCCAGCAGGGCTTCGAGGCTGGCCTGGCCTTGTTCGAAAGCGTCGGCCTGGGACGGGTCGGCGAGCACGATCGCGTGCATCTTGCCGGCCAGGTTGTCGAATACGACGACCGCATCGGAAACCATCAGCAGAATGTCCGGCACACCCAGCGGGTCCGGGTTCGGGCATTTGCCCAAGCGTTTTTCCACATAACGCACGCAGTCATAACCGAAGTAACCCACCAGACCGCCGTTGAAACGCGGCAGGCCGGCAATGGTCGGCACGTTGTAGCGCGCCTTGAACGCTTCGACGAACGCCAGCGGGTCGTCGACATCGTGGCTTTCGATCTCGACGCCATCCTGGGTAATGCTCACGTGATGGTCGTGTACCCGCAGTACCGTGCGGCACGGCAAGCCGATGATCGAGTAACGCCCCCACTTCTCGCCGCCCTGTACGGACTCAAGCAGGTAGGAGTTAGGCTCGTCGGCCAGTTTCAGGTAGATCGACAGCGGCGTGTCGAAGTCGGCCAGGGTTTCGCAGGCCAGGGGGATGCGGTTATAGCCGGCAGCAGCCAAACGCAGGAATTCTTCGCGGGTCATGATATGCCTCGTGGCTTGAGGGTCTAACAGTCAGGTATGCAAACGTGCCGCAGAGCGCGGCCAGGAACAGTCAGGCGCGCCAACGCCAGCGGGCCAGGGCCTTGATGACTTTCATCCAGAGTTTGCGAGTGACCACCACGATGGAATTTCCAGAAGGGGACGGATCGGTATCGGGCAACGTTATCTCAGCGCCAGCTCCCAAGCAACCGGGGATTAACAGGCGCAGGTCATCAATCACCAGTGAAGGCGACTCTTCGGCGATCGGCCGACCATGGTTATAGCCGTAACTGAGAGCTACGCACTGCACACCCGCCGCCTTTGCCGCCTGCACATCACTGCGCGAATCGCCGACAAACAACGACTGCGAGGCCGGGATATTGGCCATTTTCATCACGAAAAACAGCGCCGCCGGGTCGGGTTTTTTCTGCGGCAGGGTATCGCCACCGATGATCCAGCGGAAATACCGGCCGATTTTCATCTGGTCCAACAGCGGCGCGACGAAGCGCTCCGGCTTGTTGGTGATCAGGGCCATTTCCACGCCCTGCTTGCTCAGCCACTTGAGGGTGTCGCGCACGCCGGGGTAAACCACGGTCAATTCGTGGCCGTCTTCATAGGCGGCGTTGAACAATTCCAGGGCGTGCTCGGCTTCGACTTCATCGACACCTTCAGCATCGATGTTGTTGGCCAAGGCCCGGCGCACCAGCATCTGCACGCCGTTGCCGACCCATTCGCGCACCGACTCGATCCCGGCCGGCTTACGCCCTAGCTTGAGCAGCATTTCGTCCACCGCCGCCGCCAGGTCGGGCACCGAGTCGATCAAGGTGCCGTCCAGATCGAACATCACCAGCCGTGGCAATTTGCCGGGGAACAGCTGCTCAAAGCCGCTCATGGACGCGCCAGCGCCAGCTCGGCACGCATCTTATCGATGACTTCCTGGTAGTCCGGCGCGTTGAAGATCGCCGAGCCGGCCACAAAGGTGTCGGCGCCAGCGGCGGCGATTTCGCGGATGTTGTTGACGTTGACCCCACCGTCGATTTCCAGGCGGATATCGCGGCCGGACGCATCGATCAACGCACGGGCTTCGCGCAGCTTGTTCAGCGTGCCAGGGATGAACTTCTGGCCGCCGAAACCGGGGTTGACGCTCATCAACAGGATCATGTCGACCTTGTCCATCACGTACTCAAGCACGCTCAACGGAGTGGCCGGGTTGAACACCAGGCCCGCCTTGCAGCCACCTTCGTGGATCAGCTGCAGCGTGCGGTCGACGTGCAGCGAAGCTTCCGGGTGGAAGGTGATGTAGGTTGCGCCAGCTTCCACGAAGTCGCCAATGATGCGATCCACGGGGCTGACCATCAGGTGTGCATCGATCGGCGCAGTGATGCCGTACTTACGCAGCGCGGCGCAGACCATCGGGCCGATGGTCAGATTGGGTACGTAGTGGTTGTCCATGACATCGAAGTGCACGAAGTCGGCACCGGCGGCCAACACTTTGTCCACTTCCTCACCCAGGCGGGCGAAGTCGGCAGAGAGAATCGATGGAGCAATGACGAAGGGCTGCATGACGCACCTTTTTTGAGCTAAATCACGATGGCGCGCATTGTATACCTCATGCTTTGCCGCGCGCACCGTGACCTAACTCAACGGTTAGTAAGCGGCCCGGTAGATTTTCTCGATATCGGCCGCGCTGAGCTTGCGCGGATTGTTGCGCATCAGCCGCTCAATGCCCGCCGCCTCCACCGCCATCGCGGGGATCGCGTCCTCGGGCACCCCGAAACTGTGCAGCCCTGCCGGGATCTCCACCGCAGCGCACAGTCGCGTCATCGCCTCCACCGCCTGGTCGGCGGCATCGTTGACGCTCAGGCCGGTGACATTCACCCCCATGGCCTGCGCAATGTCCTGCATGCGCTCGACGCAGGCCAATTTGTTCCAGTGCATCACATAGGGCAGCAACAGCGCATTGCTCACGCCATGGGCGATATTGAAACGCCCCCCCAGTGGATACGCCAACGCGTGCACCGCGCCGACTCCCGCATTCCCGAACGCCATGCCGGCCATCAGGCTGGCGGTGGCCATGTCGTCACGGGCCTGCAGGTTGGCTGGGTTGGCGTAGGCCTTGGGCAATGCATGGGCGATCAGCTTGATCGCGCCAATCGCCAGGGCGTCGGTGATCGGCGAGGCGTTCAGCGACAGGTAGGATTCGATGGCATGCACCAACGCATCCACGCCACTGGCGGCGGTGACGCTGCGCGGGCAGGTCAGGGTCATTTGCGGGCTGATCAGTGCGACGTCCGGCAGCAGGTAGTCGCTGACGATGCCTTTTTTCAGCTGCGCGGCCTTGTCGGAGAGGATCGCCACATTGGTCACCTCCGAACCAGTACCCGCCGTGGTGGGAATGGCGATCAGCGGCGGGCCCTTGCGCGGCACCTGGTCGACGCCGAACAAGTCCGCCAGGGCGCCGTGGTAACCGGCATAGGCGGCAACGCTTTTGGCAATGTCGATGGCGCTGCCGCCGCCCAGGCCGATCAAACCGTCATGCCCACCCTCGCGGTAGACGCGCATGCAGTCTTCGACAATGGCGATTTCGGGGTCAGGCAGTACGCGGTCGAAAATTTCGTAGCTGCGTTCGCCCAGGTGTTCGAGGGCCAGCGCCACGGTACCGGACTTGACCAGCGCGGCGTCGGTGACGATCAGCGGGTTATCCACATCCAGGCGCGTCAGCTCGGCGGCCAGTTGTTCGATGGCGCCCGCGCCGGTCAGCAGTTTATGGGCGATCTTGAATGAGGAAGTACTCATGTGCGCGGCCTCTTATTCGGAGATGGGCTGGCACAAGAATAGCTGGGGAATTTGGGTTGCCTAGCATTCAGCGGCTGAATGGCAATTTCTGGTTCAACACAGGCCCCATGTGGGAGCGGGCTTGCTCGCGAAGGCGGTGGGTCAGCCAGTGCACGTGTTACTGATAGACCGCATTCGCGAGCAAGCCCGCTCCCACATTGTGATCTTCATCTGATAGTTAAACCTGTGCGGTGCGCAGTTTCTCGCTACGCCCGCGCAACCACTCCAGGGTCAGCAACAACAACACCGAGAAGGCAATCAGCAAGGTCGCGGCGGCGGCAATCGTCGGGCTGAGGTTTTCGCGGATGCCGCTGAACATCTGACGCGGCAGGGTCGCTTGCTCGGGGCCGGCGAGAAACAGCGTTACCACCACCTCATCAAACGACGTGGAGAAGGCAAACAGCGCCCCGGAAATCACGCCTGGTGCAATCAACGGCAAGGTCACCCGGCGAAACGCAGTGAGTGGCGAAGCACCCAGGCTGGCCGCCGCCCGCACCAGGTTGTGGTTGAAACCCTGCAACGTCGCCGACACGGTGATGATCACAAACGGCACGCCCAGCACCGCATGCACCACGATCAGCGAGAAAAAACTGTTGCCCAGGCCCAGTGGCGCGAAGAACAGATAACTGGCCACGCCAATGATCACCACCGGCACCACCATCGGCGAAATCACCAGCGCCATGACCAGCGCCTTGCCAGGGAAGTTGCCGCGAGTCAGACCAATCGCCGCCAAGGTACCGAACACCATGGCCAGCACCGTGGCCGCCGGGGCGACAATGACGCTGTTCTTGAGAGCACGCATCCATTCGGCGGAGGCGAAGAAATCCTGGTACCAGTGCAGCGAGAAACCCTGCAACGGGTACACCAGAAAACTGCCACTGTTGAATGACAGCGGGATGATCACCAGCACCGGCAGAATCAAAAACAACAGGATCAAGCCGCAGAGGATCCGCAAGCTGTAGAACCACACCCGCTCGACGGGCGACATATAAGGGCTCAGCATCGAAAGGTCTCCTCAGCTCAGGCGCAGGCGGCTGGCGCCTACCAGCCGGTTATAGATCAAATACAGCACCACGGTGGCCAGCAGCAGCAAGCCGCCCAACGCCGTTGCCATGCCCCAGTTGATGCTGGTGTTGGTGTAGAACGCCACGAAGTAACTGACCATCTGGTCGTTCGGGCTGCCCAGCAACGCCGGGGTGATGTAGTAACCAATCGCCAGAATGAACACCAACAGGCAACCGGCGCCGACACCGGCGTAGGTCTGCGGGAAGTACACCCGCCAGAAGCTGGTGAACGGATGGCAGCCCAGGGAAATGGCCGCACGCATATAGGTGGGCGAAATGCCCTTCATCACGCTGTAGATCGGCAGGATCATGAACGGCAGCAAGATGTGCACCATGGAGATGTAGACGCCGGTACGGTTGAACACCAGCTCCAACGGCTTATCGATCAGCCCCATACCCATCAGTGCGCTGTTGATCAGGCCGCCGGACTGCAGCAGTACGATCCAGGCCGCCACGCGCACCAGGATCGAGGTCCAGAATGGCAGCAACACCAGGATCATCAACAAGTTGCTTTGGCGTGCAGGCAGATTGGCCAGCAGGTACGCCAGGGGATAAGCCAACAGCAGGCAGACCGCCGTGATCACCAGGCCCATCCAGAAAGTACGGGCGAAGATGTCCAGGTAAATCGCCTGGTCCGGCGTGGCCGGTGCCACTTCACCGAGGTCGTCGATGCGGTGATCGACAGCCGCCAGCAGATAGAACGGCGTCAGGCTACTGGTATTGCGCCGGATCGCCTGCCAGTACGCCGGGTCACCCCAGCGTTCATCGAGGCTTTCCAGCGCTTCTTTATAGGAGGCCGGCGCTTCACTGAACGGCAGCGCCCGCGCGGTTTTGGTCAGCAGGCTGCGGTAGCCGGCCAGTTCCATGTTCAAGCGCTTGGACAGATCGCCCAGGGTCTGGTTTTTACGCGCCTCGCCCAGGTCTTCACTTAGGGCCTGGTACACCGGCTCACCCGGCAGACCACGACCGTCCCAGGCCGTCACCGCCACCACGGTACGCGGCAAACCGCCCACCACTTCCGGGTTGCCGACGCTTTTAAACAGCAGCGCAACAATCGGCACCAGGAACACCAGCAGCAAAAACAGCACCAGCGGCGCAATCAAGGCCTGGGCCTTCCAGCGATTGAGCCGCTCGGCACGCGCCAGGCGCTGCTTGAGGGTGGGGCTGTTGACCTCGTTCGAGGGAACGGCGATGGCCATGGCTGACTCCGAATCTTGAAAATGAATGCAACCTTTCACACACAAGAAATCCCTTGTGGGAGGGGGCTTGCCCCCGATGGCAGACTTTCAGTCAACACATATATCGACTGGACCGCCGTCATCGGGGGCAAGCCCCCTCCCACAGGGAAATGCAGTGTTACTTGGCAGCCCAGGAATTGAAGCGCTGCTCCAGCTGCTCGCCGTTATCCGCCCAGAAGCTCACATCGATCTGCACCTGGTTGGCGATGTTTTCCGGAGTGGTCGGCATGTCCTTCAGCACGTCCTTGGCCAGCAACGGTACGGCTTGGGTATTGGCCGGGCCGTAGGCGATGTTTTCCGAGTAGGTCTTCTGTTGCTGTGGCTGCACCGAGAAGGCGATGAATTTTTTCGCAGCTTCGGCACGATCCTTGGCCAGGCCTTTAGGGATGGCCCAGGCGTCGAAGTCGTAGATGCCGCCGTTCCACACCACTTTCAGGTTGCTTTCTTTCTGCACGGCGGCAATGCGGCCGTTGTACGCCGAGCTCATCACCACGTCCCCCGAGGCCAGGTACTGCGGCGGTTGTGCGCCGGCTTCCCACCACTGGATCGACGGCTTGAGCTCGTCGAGTTTCTTGAACGCGCGGTCCTGGCCGTCTTTGCCGGCCAGCACTTTGTACACGTCTTTCGGTGCAACGCCGTCAGCCATCAAGGCGAATTCCAGGGTGTACTTGGCGCCTTTGCGCAGGCCACGCTTGCCAGGGAATTTCTTGGTGTCCCAGAAATCCGCCCAGCTGGTTGGCGCGGATGCCAGCTTGTCGGCGTTGTAGGCGAGCACCGTCGACCACACGAAGAAGCCCACGCCACACGGCTGGATCGCACCCTTCACGTAGTCAGCCGTGTTGCCGAACAGTTTCGGGTCCAGGGGCTCGAACATGTCTTCATCGCAGCCACGGGACAGTTCCGGCGACTCCACTTCCACCAAGTCCCAGGACACGCTCTTGGTGTCGACCATGGCTTTGACCTTGGCCATTTCACCGTTGTACTCGCCGGCGACGATCTTGCCGTTGCCCGCGCTTTCCCACGGTGCATAGAAGGCCTTGACCTGGGCCGCCTTGTTCGCGCCGCCAAAGGACACGACCGTCAGATCCGGGCCTGCCATGGCCTGTGTCGCACCCATCAAGCTCAATGCCAAAACGGAATACTTCAAGGAACTCAACATTGTTGTTCTCTCCACGTGCAGGGTTGGTGAAGCCAGGGGGCGATCAATTCGCCTCTAAAAGTGGGTCGAGTGCGCGAACGTGCTCGACTTGCCAGCCAATCGGTACCACGTCGCCGACCGCCAGGGCTGGATCCAACTCGGCAATCGGTTGTTTCACAAAAAAATCGGCCTTGCCGCAGACTTCCAGGCGCACGCGTACGTGGTCGCCCAGGTAGATGAATTCCGCCACCCGCCCGGAAAAGCGGTTGACGCAAGATTCGCTGGAGCCATTGAGGCTGACGCGTTCAGGGCGTACCGACAGCGTCACCGGGCCACCCACCTGGCCGACGTTGACCGCCAGCGCCTCGACCTTCTCGCCACGCGCCAGCTCCACCACGCAGCGCTCGCCGCTATGGCTGTGCAGGCGGCCATTGAGGCGGTTGTTCTCGCCGATAAAGTTGGCGACAAAGGTGTTCTTCGGTTCTTCATACAAGGTGCGCGGTGCAGCGATCTGCTGGATCTCGCCCTGGTGGAACACGGCCACCCGATCAGACATGGTCAAGGCTTCGCCCTGGTCGTGGGTCACGTACACCACCGTCACGCCGAGGCGCTGGTGCAGGTGCTTGATCTCCATCTGCATGTGTTCGCGCAGTTGCTTGTCGAGGGCGCCGAGGGGTTCGTCCATCAGCACCAATTGCGGTTCGAACACCAGCGCTCGGGCCAAGGCCACGCGCTGTTGCTGGCCACCGGAGAGTTGCGCGGGATAGCGCTGGGCGAACGCGTCGAGTTGGACCATGCTCAGCACGCGTTTGACCCGCTCGCTGATATCGGTCTTGCTTAAAGCTCGCACCGACAGCGGGAACGCCAGGTTCTCGGCGACCGTCATGTGCGGAAACAGCGCGTAGTTCTGAAACACCATGCCGATGTCGCGCTTATGCGGCGGCACATTGTTGATGGAGCGCCCGGCCAGCTGGATTTCGCCGGCGGTCGGCGTTTCAAAACCGGCGAGCATCATCAGGCTGGTGGTCTTGCCCGAACCGGAAGGCCCGAGCAGGGTGAGGAACTCGCCCTTGCGAATCTCCAGGTTGAGGTCTTTGACGATCAGGTTCTCGCCGTCGTAGCTCTTCTGCACGCCACGAAAGCTGACCAGCACATCATTTGAATCCACCTCGCTCATACCAACACCTTTTTGTTTTGGACTGCTGTGAGACAAGCGTAGTCCAGGCGCGAGCCCCCGAAAATCGGGGGCCAGGAGAGAATCACATCAGCCGGATGGAAGGTTTGGGGTAGGGATCGCCCTACACGGATGGCGGGGATGGGACAGTGCCACGCTGCCGTGCACCGGGAATGGGATCAGCGCGGCTTACAGGTGGTCGTAAACAGGCATGTTGTTACAGCAACTTGTGTTCCATAGCGTACTTCACCAGTTCCGCCAGGGAGGTGATATTGAGCTTTTGCATCAGCCGCGCCTTGTGGGTGCTGATAGTCTTGCTGCTCAACGCCAGTTGTTGGGCGATGTCGTTGACGTTCGCGCCCTGGGCCAGGCGCTCGAACACCGAGAACTCACGCTCCGACAGGAGTGAATGCAACGGGCGGGCATCGGTGAGGCCGACTTCGAAGACCATCCGGTCGGCCAGGTCCGGGTCGATATAACGCCCACCCGCCGCCACTTTGCGAATTGCCGTGAGCAACAGCGCCGGGTCGCTGTCCTTGGTGGCGTAACCGGCCGCGCCCACCTTCAAGGCGCGGGCGGCCATTTGCGCTTCGTCGTGCATCGACAGCACTAGGATTGCCGGCGGATTGTTCAGCGCACGGATGCGCGCAATCGCTTCCAGGCCATTGACGCCGGGCATCGAGATGTCCAGCAACACCACCTCGCAAGGCACGTGGCGCAGCGCCTCCAGCAATTGCTCGCCATTGCTGGCTTCTCCAACCACCAACAGGTCTTTGGCCAGGCCGATCAATTGCTTGATGCCTTCACGAACGATGGTGTGGTCTTCGGCTACCAATACGCGGATCACAAGGGCTTCCTCTTGGTGTTATGCATCCAACGGCACCGTGACGCTCAGGGTGGTGCCCTCCCCCAACTCGCTGTCCAGGCTCAATTGCCCACCCATGATCAGCACGCGCTCGCGCATGCCCACCAGGCCAAACGACACCGGGCGGCCCTGGGCCTGGACGAAACCGACGCCATCGTCGCTGATGGTCAAGCGCAAATCCGTGCCCTCCAGGGCCAGGGTCAGTTCAACAGTATGCGCCTGGGCATGGCGCATCACATTGGTCAGCGCCTCCTGCAGGATCCGAAACAAGCCAATGGCCTTGGCATCACTGAGTGTCGGCAGGTTATCCGGCACCTGCACCAAACAGGGAATTTGCGTACGCGCTTCAAAGCGCCGCGCCTGCCACTCGATGGCTGACGCGATACCCGCATCCAGAATCGGCGGGCGCAGCGCCGTCGCTACGTCCCGCACCAACTGGAATAGCTGGGCGATCAAGCGCTTCATGCTGTTCAAGCGCTCGTGCAAACCGGGGTCAAGTTGCGCGTAGGCCAACTCACACATTGAGGTCTCGAGCTTGAGCACCGTGAGCATTTGCCCGAGTTCGTCGTGCACCTCACGGGCGATGCGTGCCTTCTCTTCTTCGCGAACGGTTTCCAGGTGAGCGGACAGTTCGCGCAGCTGTGCTTCACTTTGCAGCAATGCCGCCAGGGTGCGGCGCAGCTCGGTGACGTCATTGAGGTAAACCACCAGGTATTCAGCCTCGGCAAACCGCAGAAAGCTCAAGGACACATTGGTCGGCAGGATGCTGCCGTCTGCACGCCGGCAATCGGTGGCGAAGTTCTGCGGCCCGTCTTCGCTGGCCCGCGCGCGTTTCCATAGGTTGAGCCAGCGGTCCATGTCCAGGCTCGGATCAAGGTCGACCAGTGGCCGCTCGATCAGTGCGCCGGGGCCGTAGCCAAGCATGCTTTCGGCCGCACGGTTGGCGTAGCGCACGTGGCTGTCCCAGTTGACCCAAAGGATGCCGACGGTGCTTTGGTCGATGGAAAACTGAGTCAGCCGCAAGGCTTCGGCACCAGCGGCGCGGGCGGCGCTTTCTTCGCGCGCAGCCAAAAGGTTGTGCTCCAGCACCCGTTGTTGGCGGCGCAGCCAGAATACGGTGGCCAGGCTGGCGAGCAGCAACAGGCCGAGCAACAGGCTGAGGTTTTGCCACAGGCCCGGGGATTCCGTCAGGCGTGGGTATTTGGGTTGCAGCCAGCGGCTGTGCAGTTGGTCCAGATCGCGGGCGGGAATGGCGCGCAGGGCGCTTTCCATGATGCTGGCCAGTTCCGGCCATTCCCGGCGCGTGGCCACCCGCAGCAATTGCGGCAGGCCGATATCGCCCACCACCGCCAGCCCGGCGAACTCCGCCTCGCCGGACAAACGGCTCAATTGCGCTTCATCCACCACCGCATAACGCGCTTGCTGGCTTACCAGTAATTGCAGGGCCTGTCGCTCCATGGGCACGCCTTGCAGGTTCAGGCCGGGATAGGTGCTGCGCAGGTAATCGGCCACGGCGCTGGGCATGCGCACGGCGACGCGGGATTGCTCATCGAGTTTCTCCAACTCCACCGCCCCGCCGCCATCACGGATGCCAACGATGTGTTGCGGCACGCGCATATAGGGGTCGCTGAACAACCACAGGCGCAAACCGGCCGGCGTTTGTTGCAGGCCGGGAGCGATATCCACCTCGCCGTCGCTCAGGGCCGCTTCCAACTGCTCCTGGTTTGGGAAGTTGCGCCAGGTCAATTCGATGTTCAACGCTTTGGCCAACCACTGCATCAGCTCGACGTTGGCCCCGGACAGCCGCTGCAAACGCCGGTCGTATTGCGCGAACGGCGCCTGTAACACCAGGCCCACCCGCAGTTCCGGGTGCTGGGCCAGCCATTCGCGTTGTTGCGCATTGAGCTGCGCCTGGGGCGCGACGGGCGCAGGGGCGGCATTTGCCATCAAGGCAAGGCACAAACAGCCGATAACCAGCAGACAGCGAAAACCCATGATCCACGTCTCACATCACTGACAAATACTGACCAACCCATTAGGCTGCTGGAATCACTTCTGGCCGGGAATTTACGATGCCCTTTTTTCACCGTTCAGCACTGCCAGCATTGTGCCTGTCGCTGCTTTTTACCAGCGCCTTTTCTGTACGAGCCGCAGACGCGCCCGAACCTGCCGCGGAAAAACCGGTCGAGCGCCAACCCTTGCCCGAGCGCAGCCAGGCAGAAGCCAGCGCCCTGGAGCGCAAGATCCCGCAGCAGGAACAGCAACAATTGCAGGCCGGCAGCGATTCCTTCCTCGCCCTGTGGAAACCGGCCAACAGCGCCGAGCCCGAAGGCGTGGTGATTATCGTACCGGGTGCCGGCGAAAATGCTGACTGGCCGCAAGCAATCAGCCCGTTGCGGCACAAATTCCCGGACGCCAATTGGGGCAGCCTCAGCCTGTCGTTGCCGGACGTGAGCGTGGATACGCTGCCACCACGTGTAATGGAAGCGCCCAAGGCGACTGTCGACACCAGCAGCAAGGAAGCGAGCACCGCCGACAAACCCATCGAGCAAGCCGCCAGCGCCGAAGCCGAAGGCACCGACCCGGCGGTGGTGCCCGGTGCCGATGAGCAGGACAAGCCCGACGCCTCGCGCATCTTCGACCGCATCGACGCCGCCGTGGCGTTCGCCCAGACACAAAGCGCGCGCAGTGTGGTACTGCTCGGCCATGGCACCGGTGCCTGGTGGGCCGCACGTTATTTGAGCGAGAAACAACCGTCCCAAGTGCAGAAGTTTGTGATGGTGGCGGCACAGACGCCCCACGGACGTCATCCGGATGTACAACAACTGGCCCCTGGCCTGAAGTTGCCGACCGCCGATGTCTTCTATCAAGACAACGCCCAATCACGCAAAAACGCCCTGGCCCGCGCGCAGGCGGCCAAGCGTTTGAAAAATGAAGGTTACAAACAGGTGTCCTTGACAGCCTTGCCCGGCAACAGCGCTGCCGAGCAGGAGCAGTTGTATCGCAGGATCCGCGGCTGGTTGAGCCCGCAGGCGACGGCTGACTGATCGCTGACTGTGAACCCGATCAAACTGTAGGCGCTGGCTTGCCAGCTCCTACAGGGGGTGGGCACACTAACGGAAATCCCGACGCTCGCGAATCAACGCATAGGCGTTATGCAACTCGCGAGTACGCTCGGTTGCCTCACGCACTTGTGCAGGGCTGGCGCCGGTGCCGGCGATCTTGTCCGGGTGGTGGCGGCTGAGCAGTCGGCGATAAGCCCGCTTGATCACAGATGGCTCGGTGGTGGCCGTCACACCCAGCAAGCGCAACGCGTCCTGATAGGTAACACCGCGACTGACCAGCGGTTTGCGCTCCGGCTTGTAGTCGGCTGCCAGCGCCTGCATCTGCTGCGGCGTCCACCCCAGCCATTTGCCCCACAGGTCAATCAAGTCACGTTCGGCGTCATCCGCCCGTCCGTCCGCCCAGACCATGCGCCAGCATGCGCGCAATAAGCCTTCCGCGGCATGGGGTTGGGCCTTGAGCACACGTAGATAACTGCGCACCCGGTCGGAGCCGGACTTGCCGCGATTGAAGGCCGCAATCGCGCGACGTTGGGCCGAGTCGGTCATCTCCAGCGAGCGCATTTCCTGGCGCGCTTGTTGGATATGACCATCGGCGACCCGACCGTTGCTCTTGGCCAAACGCCCCAGCAACACGAATAACAGCTCGTCATTGCGCAACGCCGGGCGCCCGCCCAGGCGCTCGCGCAACTGCGCCCAACTGTGCAGTTGCAGGCGGCGGTCGAGTGCCTGCCCCAACAGTGCGCCCAGCATGGCCCCCGGAATACTGGCAATGGCAAAGCCAGCCCCGGCGCCGATCAGCGTCCCTGGCCACAGCATGTTACTGCCCCGCTGTCAGCAGGGTTTCGACCTGCGCCAGGCGCTCCAGCGTACCGACATCAATCCAGCGTCCTATCATGTGCTCCCCCGTCACCAGTCCCTTGGCCATCGCCGCCCGCAGCAGCGGTGCCAGCTTGAAGGCACCCGCGCTGCACCCCTCGAACAACTTGGG
The DNA here is from genome assembly GCF_054668895.1 of Pseudomonas sp. H3_E07. NCBI lineage: Bacteria > Pseudomonadati > Pseudomonadota > Gammaproteobacteria > Pseudomonadales > Pseudomonadaceae > Pseudomonas > Pseudomonas sp. H3_E07. The sequence continues at coordinate 3,371,949 of NZ_CP162795.1, read as the reverse complement.
GTCGAGCACGGAAATGCCACTGAAGGTCAGGTTATCGGCACCGGGCGCGGCATCATGAAGCAAACCTTGATCAAGGTAGAAATCACCGCCCGAAGGGTGATGGGCCGGGTTATCGACCATCACCAGATGAGCCAGGCCCTTGAGCGGCCGTTTGAGTTGGGTGAAGTCGTAGTCGGTCCAGATATCGCCATTGACCACCAGGAAAGGTTCGTCCCCCAGCAAGGGCAATGCCTGGAAGATCCCGCCGCCGGTTTCCAGCGGCTCGCCCTCGGGGGAGTAACGGATGCGCAAGCCAAATTGCGCGCCATCCCCCAGGTAGTTTTCGATCTGCTGGCCGAGCCAGGCATGGTTGATCACGATATCGGTGAAGCCGGCCTTGGCCAGCGCTCCCAGGTGATACTCGATCAGACGCTTGCCGCCGGCCTGCACCAGTGGCTTGGGCGTGTGCAAGGTGAGTGGGCGCATCCGCTCGCCCTTGCCGGCGGCCAGGATCATCGCCTTCATACATTGGCCTCGGCGGGTTGGCGCAGGCTGGCGAGCAATTCACCCAACTCGCTCAACTCCGGACGGTCGGCCAGCACGGCTTCTATATAAGCAAAGAAGCGCGGCACGTCGGCCAGATAGCGTGGCTTGCCGTCACGATGGCAAATGCGCGCGAAGATACCGATGACCTTGAGGTGGCGCTGCACGCCCATCAGTTCGCTGGCGCGCAGGAAATCGTCGAAATCCGCCTGCACCGGAATGTTCAGTTGCCGCGCACGCTCCCAATACCCACGCAGCCATTCCTGCACGCGGGCCTTGGGCCAGCTGAGGAAGGCGTCCTTGAACAGGCAGGTGATGTCATAGGTAACCGGCCCGTAGACCGCATCCTGGAAATCCAGCACGCCAGGGTTGGGTTCGCTGATCATCAGGTTGCGCGGCATATAGTCGCGATGCACCAGCACTTTCGGCTGCGCCAGGGCACTGTCGATCAGGTGGTCACTGACGCGCTGCCATAGCGCTTGCTGCTGCGCATCCAGTTCGATACCCAGGTGACGGCGCACGTACCACTCCGGAAACAATTCCAGCTCGCGGCGCAGCAAGGCGAGGTCATAGCTGGGCAGCGGCGCGTCCATCGGCAATTGCTGGAAAGCCAGCAAGGTGTCGATGGCATCGGCAAACAATGGGTCGGCATTTTTGTCGTCAATCACGTCCAGATAGGTTTTTCTGCCCAGGTCATTGAGCAAAAGAAAGCCGCGCGGCAAATCTTCTGCGTAAATTTTTGGAACATTTATCCCTGACTTCGCCAGCAAATGCGCGATATCGACGAATGGTTTGCAGTTTTCCTGGGGGGGTGGAGCGTCCATGACCACGAAGGTACGGCCACCGCCTTCCCAACGGAAATAGCGCCTGAAACTCGCGTCGCTGCTGGCCGCGGTCAATGTGGCCGGGGGTACGACACCCCAGCCTTGAGCGTTGAAAAGGATCGGCAACTGCTCATCCAGCCAGACTTCCAGCTGTTGTAAACGTAGATCTTGCTCGGGCATTACAAGGGTCTCCGACGGCGCTAGCCGTCAAGCGGGGCATGCTTTATTATCACGCATCTTTTTCAGACCATCGAGAGGCGTGCGGCCCAAACCGCGGGCAGATGGCACGCAGGAAGCCCGGACTAATAAGATGGCATTGAAATCCCCCGCGTTTCGTAGAAAATTTCCGTTGCTGGTAACCGGCAGTCTGCTGGCCTTGCAACCCTTCGCCACCTCATTCGTGGTCGCCGCGGAACAGTATGACTGCTCAGTCTCTGCTTCGGGTGCCTGGGATTGCGCGCCGAAAACCGCCGCAGCCCCTCTACCACCGCGCCCGGTGCATGATGGCGCAGCCATCAGCTCCGCCAACAGCACGGCGCAGACCGATGCTGGCGGCAAAGCCGAGGCCGAGCCCAAGACCGCACTGGTCACCGAATCCAAAGGCCGTGGCCTGCGCTCGCGCAGCGCCGACTACAGCCACCTGGACTGGGTACCACGCGAGAAGCTGACCGCCGCGCAGCTGGCCGAAACCGGCCCGTACTGCGGGGGTGCGTACATCGAGCCGACTCGTCCTGGCATGAACGACAAGACGAACAAGAGCGATGCGCCCACCTTCATCGGCGCCAAGGCTTCGCGTTACGAGCAGGAACAACAAATCGCTACCCTGGCCGGTGACGTCGTCATGCGCCAGGGCAGCATGCAGTTGGAATCTGAAGAAGCCAGCCTGTACCAGGCCGAGAACCGTGGCGAGCTGAACGGCAAAGTCCGTCTGCGCGACAACGGTGCACTGATCGTGGGCGACCATGCCGAAGTGCAACTCGATACCGGCGCGGCCCAGATCGACAACGCCGAATACGTGCTGCACAAGTCGCGCATCCGCGGTAACGCGCTGTACGCCAAGCGTGCTGAAAACGCGATCATCCGTCTCAAGGACGGTACGTACACCACCTGCGAGCCAGACAGCAACGCCTGGCAGCTCAGGGGCAACAACATCACGTTGAACCCGGCTACCGGTTTCGGTACGGCGACCAACGCGACGTTGCGGATCAAGAACATCCCGATCCTCTATACCCCTTACATCTATTTCCCGATCGACGACCGTCGTCAATCCGGCTTCCTGCCGCCGAGCTTCAGCACCGGCAGCGAAACCGGCTTCACCCTGGTTACGCCGTACTATTTCAACCTGGCGCCCAACTACGACGCCACGTTGTACCCGCAATACATGACCAAGCGCGGTTTGTTGATGGAAGGCGAATTCCGCTACCTCACCAAATCCAGCGAAGGCCAGTTCGGCGGCGCGTACCTGAACGACGACAACGACGAGCGCAGCAAGCAGACCGACTACGAAAAAACCCGTTACATGCTCAATTGGCAGCATCGCGGCGGGTTGGATTCGCGTCTGGCGACCCAGGTGGATTACACCCGGATCAGCGATCCTTACTACTTCCAGGATCTGAAGTCGTTCCAGGAAGGCGTTGAAAGCCGGGATGCCCTCAATCAACAGGGTTCCGTGACCTACCGGGGCGACTCTTACCAGGCGCGCCTGAACGTCCAGGCTTACCAGTTGGCGACGATCTCCCAGATCACGCCGTATGACCGGTTGCCGCAAATCACCTTCAATGGTGCGCTGCCGTACCATCCGGGCGGGCTGAACTTTACCTATGAGACCGAAGCTGTTCGCTTTGAACGCAGCCTTGAAAAAGGCACGTTCACCGATCAGGACGGACTTGTATCGCCTCGCCTGGACACCTACGTCACCGGCCTCACCCGCGCCAACGGCACACGTTTGAACGTTGCGCCAGCCGTCGACTACCCGATGAACTGGACCTACGGGTTTATCACGCCGAAGCTCAAGTACGTTTACACCAAGTACGATCTTGACCTCGACAGCACCGGCAAGAACCAGATCATTGCGAGTCAAAATGCGGCAGCCGCAGCCGGCACTCAATATGCCGGTGGCACCTTCAAAAGCTCGCAAGACCGCGCAGTTCCTATCGCCAGCGTCGACAGCGGCCTCTATTTCGACCGCAACACCAACTGGTTCGGCAAAGACTATCGCCAGACTCTCGAGCCGCGTGCGTTTTACCTGTATGTGCCAAACAAGGACCAGAGCGACATCCCGGTCTTTGATACCAGCGAATACTCGTTCAGCTACGCCTCGCTGTTCCGCGACAACCGCTTCAGCGGCTCTGACCGGATCGGCGACGAGAACAAACTGTCCCTGGGCTTGACCAGCCGCTGGATCGAAGAAAACGGCTTCGAGCGTCAGCGCGTATCCGTGGGCCAGGCGGTGTACTTCAAGGATCGTGAAGTGCAACTGCCAGGCATCCTCGCGGCTGACCGTGCCGATGCACAGTCCGATGTTTCGCCGGTAGCTCTGGACTACGAGTTCCGCTTCAACCGTGACTGGCGCGCCACTGCCGACTACAACTGGGACACCGAGGAACACAGCCCTCGTTCCGGCAGCGCGATGCTTCACTACCAGCCGGAAGACAACCCGAACAAGATCATCAACGTCGGCTATCGCTATCGTAACGACCAGGTCGTCTACAACCAGCTGACCGGCAAATGGCAGTTCGGTGGCGACTACGGTACGCCTGGTCAAGAGAACTACGTGAAGGATTACTACAAAATCCAACAACACGACTTCTCGATGATGTGGCCGATCATTCCACAATGGAACCTGATCACCCGCTGGCAGTATGACTACGCTCGCAACCGTACCCTGGAAGCCTTCGGTGGTTTCGAGTACGACAACTGCTGCTGGAAACTGCGCGTCATCAACCGTTACTGGGTTTCCAACGACGAATACAGCCAGATCGCCCCGCTTAACGAAAAGGGTGACCACGGGCTCTTCTTCCAGATCGTCCTCAAAGGACTCGGCGGCCTGACTGGCGCCAAGGTAGAGAGCTTCCTCGACAAAGGCATTGAAGGTTATCGTGAACGTGAAGACCAAGCTTTCTGATTGTCTGCGCCCGCTAGTGCTGGGCGCGCTGTTCCTGGGTACCGCATCGGCGCACGCTGCGGTTCAAGAACTGGATAAGGTCGTGGCCATCGTCGATAACGACGTGATCATGCAGAGCCAACTGGACCAGCGCGTCAAGGAAGTCCAGCAAACCATCGCCAAGCGTGGCGGTGGGGTGCCACCGACCAGCGTTCTGGACCAGCAGGTACTGGAGCGCTTGATCGTCGAGAACCTGCAACTGCAGATCGGCGATCGTTCCGGCATCCGTATTTCGGACGAGGAACTGAACCAGGCCGTGGGCACCATTGCCCAGCGCAACAACATGAGCATCGACCAGTTCCGCGCAGCCCTGGCCCACGACGGTTTGTCCTATGAGGACGCCCGTGACCAGATCCGCCGTGAAATGATCATCAGCCGTGTACGTCAGCGCCGTGTGGCCGAGCGGGTTCAGGTGTCCGAGCAGGAAGTGAAGAATTTCCTGGCGTCGGACCTGGGCAAGATGCAGCTTTCCGAAGAGCTGCACCTGGCCAACATCCTCATCCCGACACCGGACAGCGCCAACTCCGAGCAGCTCAATGCAGCCGCCGCCAAGACCCAGGCTATCTACGAGCGCCTGAAGGCAGGTGCCGACTTCGCGCAAATGGCGATCGCCCAGTCCGGCAGCGACAACGCACTGGAAGGCGGCGACATGGGCTGGCGTAAAGCGGCTCAATTGCCTCCGCCGTTCGACCGCGAGCTGAGCGCAATGGAAGTGGGTGGCATCACCCAACCTGCGCGTACACCGGGTGGTTTCATCATCCTGAAGCTCCTGGAAAAACGCGGCGGCGAAACGTCGCTCAAGGATGAGGTGCACGTTCGCCACATCCTGGTCAAACCAAGCGAAATCCGCACCGAAGCCCAGACCAAGGAACTGGCCCAGAAGATCTATGACCGCATCGAAAGCGGTGAAGACTTCGCCACCTTGGCCAAGAGCTTCTCGGAAGACCCGGGATCGGCCCTCAACGGCGGCGACCTGAACTGGATCGACCCGAAAGCCTTGGTGCCGGAGTTCCAGCAAGTCATGGCCGACACCCCGCAAGGCGTACTGTCCAAGCCATTCAAGACCCAATATGGCTGGCATGTGCTGGAAGTCCTTGGCCGTCGCGCCACCGACAACACCAATCAAGCACGCGAGCAACAAGCACTGAACGTACTGCGTAACCGCAAATACGACGAAGAGCTGCAAACCTGGCTGCGTCAGATCCGCGACGAAGCCTACGTTGAGAACAAGCTGCCAGGCGCCCAGACAGGCACCGACCAGGCAGTTCAGTGAAACCCCAGCGTTTCGCGGTGACACCCGGCGAGCCGGCCGGCATTGGTCCTGACCTGTGCCTGCTGCTCGCCTCGCAACCCCAGCCACACCCCCTGATTGCCATTACCAGCCGCGACCTGCTCCTTGAGCGGGCCGCGCAGCTGGGTGTGGCTGTCAACTTGCTGGAGGTGGAGCCAGGCAGCTGGCCCGACCTGCCCGCCCCCGCCGGCAGCCTGTACGTGTGGGACACCCCGTTGCAGGCCAAGGTGGTTGCCGGCCAACTGGACAAGGCCAACGCCGCGTTCGTGCTGGAAACCCTGACGCGCGCCGGGCAAGGCTGCATCGACGGTGACTTCGCCGGCATGATCACCGCGCCAGTACACAAAGGCGTGATCAACGAATCCGGCATCGCCTTTTCCGGCCACACCGAATTTCTCGCCGACCTGACCCACACCGAACAAGTGGTGATGATGCTGGCGACGCGCGGCCTGCGGGTCGCGCTGGTGACCACGCACCTACCGCTGCGTGAGATTGCCGACGCCATCACCGTCGAGCGACTGGAGCGCGTGACGCGCATCCTGCATGCCGACCTGCAACAGAAGTTCGGCATCGCCCGACCGCGCATCCTGGTCTGTGGGCTCAACCCCCACGCCGGCGAAGGCGGCCACTTGGGCCATGAAGAAATCGACATCATCGAACCCACCCTGGAGCGTCTGCGCCAAGAAGGCATGGACCTGCGCGGCCCACTGCCTGCGGACACTCTGTTTACCCCCAAATATCTGGAGCACTGCGACGCAGTGCTGGCGATGTACCACGACCAGGGGCTGCCGGTGCTTAAATACAAAGGCTTCGGCGCCGCCGTCAACGTGACACTGGGCCTGCCGATCATCCGCACCTCCGTCGACCATGGCACCGCCCTGGACCTGGCGGGCAGCGGCAAGATCGATACCGGCAGCCTGCACGTGGCCCTGGAAACCGCCTATCAGATGGCCGAGACCCGTATATGACCGAGCATTACCAACACCGGGCGCGCAAGCGCTTCGGGCAAAACTTCCTGCATGACGCTGGCGTGATCGACCGCATCCTGCGCTCCATCCATGCCAAGCCTGAAGACCGCCTGCTGGAAATCGGCCCGGGCCAGGGCGCATTGACCCAAGGCCTGCTAGCCAGTGGCGGCCAACTGGACGTGGTTGAGTTGGACAAGGACCTGATCCCGATCCTCAACCAGCAGTTCGCCGGCAAGCCCAACTTCAACCTGCATCAGGGCGATGCACTGAAGTTCGACTTCAACACCCTCGACGCCGCGCCTAACAGCCTGCGCGTGGTGGGCAACCTGCCGTACAACATCTCCACGCCGCTGATTTTCCACCTGCTGAACAACGCCGGGATCATCCGCGACATGCACTTCATGCTGCAAAAGGAAGTGGTAGAACGTCTGGCCGCAGGTCCTGGGGGTGGTGATTGGGGCCGCCTGTCGATCATGGTTCAGTACCACTGCCGCGTCGAACACCTGTTCAACGTGGGCCCTGGCGCGTTCAATCCGCCGCCAAAGGTCGACTCGGCCATCGTACGCCTGGTGCCCCACGCCGTGTTGCCACACCCGGCCAAGGACCACAAACTGCTGGAGCGTGTCGTACGCGAAGCGTTCAACCAGCGTCGCAAGACCCTGCGCAACACGCTCAAGGCACTGTTGAGCAATGCCGAGATCGAAGCTGCCGGCGTCGATGGCGGCCTGCGCCCGGAGCAACTGGACCTGGCCGCATTCGTGCGCCTGGCCGACCAACTGGCCATTCAGCCTGCACCAGCCGCGAACTGACAGCACCGAGCTAGGCTAGACACATGTCTGGCCTAGTGCCCTCCTCTTGGCCTAGACTGAACCGCATCTGCTGTCTTCCGCTTTTAAGGCCTCTTGCATGTCCGATCCTCGCTACCAGATCGACGTCAGCGTCGTCACCCGCTTCCTGGCGGACCAATCCCAACCTGAACAGAACCGCTTTGCCTTTGCCTACACCATCACGGTGAAAAACAACGGGCTGGTGCCGGCCAAGCTGCTGTCGCGCCACTGGGTGATCACCGACGGTGACGGTCAGGTCGAAGAAGTTCGCGGCGCCGGCGTGGTTGGCCAGCAACCGTTGATCGACAGCGGCGCCAGCCATACCTATAGCAGCGGCACGGTGATGACCTCCAAAGTCGGCACCATGCAGGGCTCGTATCAGATGAAAGCCACCGACGGCCAATTGTTCGACGCCATCATCGCGCCCTTCCGCCTCGCCGTGCCGGGAGCCCTGCACTGATGGCGACGTACGCGGTCGGTGATCTGCAAGGCTGCCTGGAACCCCTCAAGTGCCTGCTTGAGCGCGTGGCCTTCGACCCAGCCAACGATCGCCTGTGGCTGGTCGGTGATCTGGTCAACCGCGGCCCGCAATCCCTGGAGACGCTGCGCTATTTATATCGCCTGCGCGACTCCCTGGTGTGCGTATTGGGTAATCACGACCTGCATCTGCTGGCAGCCGGCAATAACATTGAGCGCCTGAAAAAGGGCGACACCCTGCGGGAAATCCTCGAAGCACCGGATCGCGCCGAACTACTCGACTGGCTGCGCCGGCAAAAAATCATGCATTACGACGAAGGCCGCAACATGGCCCTTGTCCATGCTGGCATCCCGCCCCAGTGGACGCTGAAGAAAGCCCTCAAGTGCGCCGCCGAAGTCGAAAGCGCCCTGGCCGATGACACCCTCTATACCGCCTACCTTGACGGCATGTACGGCAACGAGCCAGTGAAGTGGGACAACGACCTCACCGGCGTCACGCGCCTGCGGGTCATCACCAACTACTTCACGCGCATGCGCTTCTGTACTGCCGAGGGCAAGCTCGACCTCAAGAGCAAGGAAGGCGCGGACACCGCGCTGCCGGGCTACAAGCCCTGGTTTGCTCACAAGGAGCGCAAGACCCGCGACACCCCGATCATTTTCGGCCACTGGGCGGCCCTTGAGGGCAAGTGCAATGAGCCCGGCGTATTCGCCCTCGACACCGGCTGCGTGTGGGGCGGCGCCATGACCCTGATGAACATCGACACCGGCGAGCGTCATAGCTGCCAGTGCGAATCCCCTCTTCCCGTTACACTGCCGGCTACTGCCAAGCCATAGGAGCCCGCCATGAGCGAATTCAAACGTATCCCCCCCGAACAAGCCCAGGCACTGCGCGAGCAAGGTGCCGTGGTGGTCGACATCCGTGACCAGCCAACGTATGCGGCTGGCCACATCACTGGCGCCCAGCACCTGGACAACGTCAACATCGCCGATTTCATCCGCGCCGCCGACCTCGATGCACCTGTGATCGTGGCCTGCTATCACGGCAATTCCAGCCAGAGTGCAGCGGCTTATCTGATCAGCCAGGGTTTCTCCGACGTCTATAGCCTGGATGGCGGCTTTGAACTGTGGCGTACGACTTATCCTGCGGAAATTTCTTCCGGCAATTCGCAATAATTTTTTTCACACCCCGCTACCCCGCGTGACGCTTGGGCTCGCGCCGTTTCTGACGAACGGCGCAGCCAAACTAATTGCGCATCGCGCCTTGACCTCTCCGATTCCGAACTATCCTTAAGCGCAGGCCATCCGAATCAGGGGAGAGCCGGTACACCGGCGTGCGGGTCATCGGTAGCGTTTCAGGGTGTTTGGGGGGAAAACAGCCATTGGCGCCTGCCAATGTCTGCCAGCATCGACTGATTGATCCGGCGTCGGCTCCACGTATCGAGCGAGGTGACGACGTCATGAGTATCTTTAGCCACTTCCAACAACGCTTCGCATCCACACAGCAGGAAGAACTCACGCTGCAAGAGTATCTCGAGCTGTGCAAACAGGATCGCAGCACCTACGCGTCTGCCGCCGAACGTCTGCTGCTGGCGATTGGCGAGCCGGAGCTGATAGACACCTCGAACAATTCGCGGCTGTCGCGAATATTCTCCAACAAGGTGATCCGTCGTTATCCGGCCTTTGAAGACTTCCACGGCATGGAAGAATGCATTGACCAGATCGTCTCCTACTTCCGCCATGCCGCCCAAGGCCTGGAAGAGAAGAAACAGATCCTCTACCTGCTCGGCCCCGTCGGTGGCGGTAAATCGTCGCTGGCCGAAAAGCTCAAACAACTGATCGAAAAAGTGCCCTTCTACGCCATCAAGGGCTCACCGGTCTTCGAGTCGCCCCTGGGCCTGTTCAACGCCACGGAAGATGGCGCGATCCTCGAAGAAGACTTCGGCATCCCGCGCCGCTACCTCAACACCATCATGTCGCCCTGGGCCACCAAGCGCCTGGCCGAGTTCGGCGGTGACATCAGCCAGTTCCGCGTGGTGAAGCTCTACCCGTCCATCCTCAACCAGATCGGCGTGGCCAAGACCGAACCAGGCGACGAGAACAACCAGGACATCTCGGCGCTGGTGGGCAAGGTCGATATTCGCAAACTTGAAGAATTCCCACAGAACGACGCCGACGCCTACAGCTACTCGGGCGCGCTGTGCCGGGCCAACCAGGGCCTGATGGAGTTCGTGGAAATGTTCAAGGCACCGATCAAGGTGCTGCACCCACTGCTCACCGCGACCCAGGAAGGCAACTACAACAGTACCGAAGGCCTGGGCGCGATTCCGTTCACCGGGATCCTGCTGGCCCACTCCAACGAATCGGAGTGGCACACCTTCCGCAACAACAAGAACAACGAAGCCTTCATCGACCGGATCTACATCGTCAAGGTGCCGTACTGCCTGCGAGTCAGTGATGAGATCAAGATCTACGACAAGCTGCTGTTCAACAGCTCGCTGTCCAAGGCTCATTGCGCACCCGACACCCTGAAGATGCTCGCCCAGTTCACCGTGCTGTCGCGCCTCAAAGAGCCGGAAAACTCGAACATCTATTCGAAGATGCGCGTGTACGACGGCGAAAACCTCAAGGACACCGACCCCAAGGCCAAGTCAATCCAGGAGTACCGCGACACCGCTGGTGTGGATGAAGGCATGAACGGCCTCTCGACGCGCTTCGCGTTCAAGATCCTGTCCAAGGTCTTCAACTTCGACCCGCACGAAATTGCGGCCAACCCGGTGCACCTGCTCTACGTGCTGGAGCAACAGATCGAACAGGAGCAGTTCCAGGCGGAAACCCGCGAACGCTACCTGCGTTTCCTCAAGGAATACCTGGCGCCGCGCTACATCGAATTCATCGGCAAGGAAATCCAGACCGCGTACCTCGAGTCCTACAGCGAGTACGGCCAGAACATCTTCGACCGCTACGTGCTGTACGCCGACTTCTGGATCCAGGACCAGGAGTACCGCGACCCGGAAACCGGCGAGATCCTCAACCGCGTGGCCCTCAACGAGGAGCTGGAAAAAATCGAGAAACCGGCCGGCATCAGCAATCCGAAGGATTTCCGCAACGAAATCGTCAACTTCGTGCTGCGCGCCCGCGCCAACAACAACGGCAAGAACCCTACCTGGCTCAGCTACGAGAAGCTGCGGGTGGTCATCGAGAAGAAAATGTTCTCCAACACCGAGGACCTGCTGCCCGTCATCAGCTTCAACGCCAAGGCCAGCAAGGAGGATCAGCAAAAACACAACGACTTCGTCACACGAATGGTCGAGCGCGGCTACACCGACAAACAGGTACGGCTGCTCTCCGAGTGGTATCTGCGGGTTCGTAAATCGCAGTAAGGCAGCGACAGGCGTGAACTGCCGGGCCACTGGCCTGGCAGCTGACCGCTTGTCTCTAAGCTTCCAGCTCGCGGCTTGAAGCTTGTAACGTGAAGCTGCCCGGAGGGCTCCCCATGAGCTATGTGATCGACCGACGCCTCAATGGCAAGAACAAGAGTACGGTAAACCGTCAGCGTTTCCTGCGGCGTTACCGTGACCACATCAAAAAGGCCGTCGAAGAGGCCGTCAGCCGCCGTTCCATCACGGACATGGAACATGGCGAGCAAATCAGCATTCCCGGACGGGACATCGACGAGCCGGTGCTGCACCACGGCCGGGGCGGCAAACAGACTGTTGTGCACCCCGGCAACAAGGAATTCACGACCGGGGAACATATCCAACGCCCTCAAGGGGGTGGCGGCGGTAGAGGGCCGGGCAAGGCGGGCAATTCCGGCGAAGGCATGGATGAGTTCGTATTCCAGATCACCCAGGAAGAATTCCTCGAATTCATGTTCGAAGACCTGGAGCTGCCCAACCTGGTCAAGCGTAACCTGACCGGCACCGACACCTTCAAGACGGTGCGCGCCGGGATCAGCAACGAGGGCAACCCGTCCCGTATCAACATCATCCGCACCCTGCGCTCGGCCCATGCCCGACGTATTGCCCTGTCGGGCAGCAGTCGCGCCAAGTTGAGGGAAGCCAAGGAAGAGTTGGCGCGCCTGAAGCGTGAAGAGCCGGACAACTTCGGCGATATCCAGGAAATGGAGGCGGAAATCGAGAAACTCAGCGCGCGAATCCACCGCGTACCCTTTCTCGATACCTTTGACTTGAAATACAACCTGCTGGTCAAACAACCCAACCCCAGCTCCAAGGCGGTGATGTTCTGCCTGATGGACGTGTCGGGCTCCATGACCCAAGCGACCAAGGACATCGCCAAGCGCTTCTTCATCCTCTTGTACCTGTTCCTGAAGCGGAACTACGACAAGATTGACGTCGTCTTCATCCGCCATCACACCAGCGCTCGCGAAGTCGACGAAGAGGAATTCTTCTACTCGCGGGAAACCGGCGGCACCATCGTTTCCAGCGCCTTGAAGCTGATGCAGGAGATCATGGCCGAGCGTTACCCGGCCAACGAATGGAACATCTACGCCGCCCAGGCCTCGGACGGCGACAACTGGAACGATGACTCGCCGATCTGCCGCGACATCCTCATCAACCAGATCATGCCTTTCGTGCAGTACTACACTTACGTTGAAATCACCCCCCGTGAGCACCAAGCCCTGTGGTTCGAATACGAGCGCATCGGCGAAGCCTTTGCCGACACGTTCGCACAGCAGCAACTGGTCTCGGCCGGCGATATTTACCCGGTCTTCCGTGAACTCTTCCAGCGCAGGTTAGTGACATGACCGCCAAAAAAGAGCAAAAACGCCAACCGATTTCCACGGGTTCCGAGTGGACCTTTGAACTGATCCAGGCCTATGACCGGGAAATCAGCCGCATTGCGGCGGGTTATGCCCTGGACACCTATCCCAACCAGATCGAAGTGATCACCGCCGAACAAATGATGGACGCCTACGCCTCGGTGGGCATGCCGCTGGGTTATCACCATTGGTCCTACGGCAAACACTTCCTTAGCACCGAAAAGTCCTACACCCGAGGTCAGATGGGCCTGGCCTACGAAATCGTGATCAACTCCGACCCGTGCATCGCCTACCTGATGGAAGAGAACACCATCTGCATGCAGGCGTTGGTGGTGGCGCATGCCTGCTATGGGCATAACAGTTTCTTCAAGGGCAACTACCTGTTCCGCACGTGGACCGACGCCAGTTCGATCATCGATTACCTGGTGTTCGCCAAGCAGTACATCATGCAATGCGAGGAGCGCCACGGCATCGATGCGGTGGAAGACCTGCTCGACTCCTGCCATGCGCTGATGAACTACGGCGTCGACCGCTACAAACGCCCGTATCCGATTTCCGCCGAGGAGGAACGCCTGCGCCAGAAGGAACGTGAGGAGCACCTGCAGAAACAGATCAACGACCTGTGGCGCACCATCCCCAAACGCGCCGGCAAGAACAGCGACAAGGACAATGCACGCTTCCCCGCCGAACCGCAGGAAAACATCCTCTATTTCCTGGAGAAACACGCGCCGCTGCTGGAACCCTGGCAACGGGAAATCGTGCGTATCGTGCGCAAGATCGCCCAGTACTTTTATCCACAGCGCCAGACCCAGGTCATGAACGAAGGCTGGGCCACGTTCTGGCACTACACCCTGATGAACGACCTGTACGACGAGGGCCTGGTCACCGACGGTTTCATGATGGAATTCCTCACCTCCCACACCAGCGTGGTGTTCCAGCCAGGCTTCGACAGCCCGTACTACAACGGCATCAACCCCTACGCGCTGGGCTTTGCCATGTACCGCGACATCCGGCGCATGTGTGAACACCCCACCGAGGAGGACCGCCGCTGGTTCCCGGAAATCGCCGGCAGCGATTGGCTGTCCACCATCAAGTTCGCCATGAGCAGCTTCAAGGATGAGAGTTTTATCCTGCAGTACCTGTCGCCGCAGGTCATTCGGGACCTGAAACTGTTCAGCATTCTCGATGACGATCTCAAGGATGACCTGGTGGTGCCGGCCATCCACGATGAGCCCGGCTACCGCACCATCCGCGAAACACTGGCAGCGCAGTACAACCTGGGCAACCGCGAGCCCAACGTGCAGATCTACAGTATCGATGTGCGCGGCGACCGCTCGCTGACCTTGCGTCACCAGCAACACGACCGCAAACCCCTGGGTGAATCCACCGAGGAAGTGCTCAAGCACCTGCATCGGCTGTGGGGCTTCGATATTCACCTCGAAACCCTGCAGGGCGACCAGGTGATGAAAACCCACCACGTGCCACCGCGCACTGATCACAACGACAACGACTACGGCCGCCTGGACCTGGCCGTCGTGCATCTCTGAAACAGCAAAGCCTCCATTGGCCAGGCACAGGCGGTATCCTGTGCCGCTAATGGAGGCTTTTTCATGAAAATCTACAAAGTCGGCGGTGCGGTGCGGGATCGCCTTTTGGGTATCCCGGTCACCGATATCGACCGCGTTGTCGTGGGCGCGTCTGCCGAAGAGATGCTCGCCAAGGGCTACAAGCCGGTGGGTGCTGACTTCCCAGTGTTCCTCGACCCCAGGAACGGCGACGAGTACGCCCTGGCCCGTACGGAACGCAAAAGCGGTCGGGGTTATGGCGGCTTTGTGTTTCACGCCAGCCCCGAGGTGACGCTGGAAGAAGACCTGATCCGCCGTGACCTGACGATCAACGCCATGGCGGAAGACGATGACGGCAACTTGACCGACCCTTACCACGGCCAGCGTGATCTTGAAGGTCGCATTCTACGCCATGTTTCTCCGGCGTTCGCCGAAGATCCTCTGCGAGTGCTGCGCGTTGCGCGCTTTGCTGCACGTTATGCGCACCTGGGTTTTACCGTTGCGCCAGAAACACTTGAACTGATGCGCCAACTCAGCGAATCCGGCGAACTGGAGGCCCTGACACCTGAGCGCAGCTGGAAAGAAATCTCCCGCGCGCTGATGGAAGACCAACCCCAAGTGTTTATTCAGGTACTGCGCGAATGCGATGCGCTGAAAACCTTGATGCCTGAGGTCGATGCACTCTTCGGCGTGCCGCAACCCGCAGCCCATCACCCGGAAATCGACACCGGCGTGCACACCTTGAGCGTGTTGGAGCAGGCCGCTCTGCACCAGCAGCCGCTGACTGTGCGCTGGGCCTGCCTGCTTCATGACCTGGGCAAGGGCACGACGCCTGTGGATAAGTTGCCGCAGCACATCGCCCATGAACACCGGGGCTTGAAACTGATCAAGGCCGTCAATGAACGCTTCAAAGTACCCAGGGATTGCCAGGAGCTGGCGTTGCTGGTGGGCGAATATCACACCCACGGTCATCGTGCGCTGGAGTTGAAAGCCTCGACATTGCTGGAGTTGCTGCACAATTTCGACGTTTACCGTCGACCGCAGCGCTTTGAAGAGTTCGTGGTTGCCTGCGAGATGGATGCACGAGGCCGCAAGGGCCTGGAGCAGAGAAGTTACCCACAGGCGGCCTACTTGCGCGGCGCAGCGAAGGCCGCGCGCGAAGTCGCCGTTGCGCCACTGCTGGAGAAAGGCTTCAAAGGCCCGGAGCTGGGCGAGGCACTTAAGCGCGAACGGCTCAAGGCATTAAAAATCTACAAGGAACATCACGTCCTCTAGGCGTCCGGCTTGTCGAGCCGTCGCCTACAGGAGATGGTTCGGCGTGAGTTGCTGGCCCTGCCACTCGAACGCGACAGGCGCCAGAAGCTGGTCAATCTGCGCGTCGCGCCACAGCTCGGCCAGGGTCTTGCCCACTTCAGGGTGGACCCGCGCCGGCGCCATCAACGACAGTGGCCACAGCACAAACGCGTTCTTCAGGATTTCCGCTCGCGGCAGAACCAATCCATCGAAATTGCCCACCAGGTCGCCATACAGCAGCACGTCGATGTCCAACGGCAGCCCCTTGCGATCCGGCGCGTAGCGGCCATTGTCGGCCTCGATGAGCTTCAATCGGCGATCCAGCTCCATCAACGGCAGATCGGTGTAAGCCGACACCACCAGGTTGAAGAACGGCCCGCTCTTGATACCCACCGGCTGGCTTTCAAACACCGCCGAGCAACGCACATCCGTCAGGAAACTCGCCAACGCGTCCAGACCGGCGCGTAGATGCCGCTCGCGCTCGATATTGCTGCCTAGGCCTAGGTAAACCTGAGTTAGCGGCATCCGCGCTCGATCTCCACACCCACACCCTTGGCAGCCGGAACGGCGCCTGGCTTGGTCAATTTGAGGTGCAACCAGGGAATCTGGAATTCACTCATCAGCACTTCGGCCAGGCGTTCGGCAAAGGTTTCCACCAACTGGTACTGGGATTTTTCGGCAAAGGCCTGGATACGCGCGGACACACTGGCGTAATCCAGCGCCAATGTCAGGTCGTCACCGGCCGCAGCCGGGCGGTTATCCCAGGCAAAGCTCAGGTCCAAGCGCAGGCACTGACGGATTCCGCGCTCCCAGTCGTAGGCCCCGATAACGGTGTCGACTTCCAGGCCTTCGATAAACACTCTGTCCAAGCACTTTTCTCCGCAGCACGACAAGGGCGCGATGCCCCGTTAGAATCAGGGCGTCCTCGCCCGGAATAGTTAGCATGTTTTGGTCACTGGCGATTTTCGCCTACCTGCTCGGCTCACTGTCCTTCGCCATTTTGCTCAGCCGCCTGACGGGAAATCCCGACCCGCGAATGAGTGGCTCAGGCAATGCCGGCGCCACCAATATGTTGCGCCTGGCCGGCAAGAAACTCGCCGTACTGACGCTGCTGGGCGACCTGTGCAAGGGTTTATTGCCCGTGCTGATCGCCAGCCTCGCCGGCCTGACCCTGCAACAGCAGGCCTGGATCGGCGTATGTGCCGTTCTCGGCCATCTGTTTCCCCTGTACTTCCGCTTTCGCGGCGGCAAAGGCGTCGCCACGGCAGCCGGAATGTTGCTGGGGATCTACCCGCCGGCGGCTTTGCTGGCCGTGCTCGCCTGGCTGCTGACGTTCTACCTGACTCGCACCAGCTCACTCGCCGCGCTGATCGCCACCCCACTCACCCTGCCGCTACTGGCCTGGCAAGAACCGGCGGCACTGCTGCCGATGAGCGTGCTGACACTGCTGATCGTCTGGCGCCACCGGGGCAATTTACGCGACCTGTTTGCCGGGCGCGAACGGCATTTTTAAATACCGTCGATGAGCCCGGCCCACCTGCGTCGTTACAGCGGCGACAACTGCTCCATCGGCCAGCGCGCCTGCACGCTGATAGCCAGGCTTTCGTGCTGCCCCGCCTGCAAGCGCTGGCAACCGGCATAGGCGATCATCGCGCCGTTGTCGGTGCAGAACTCGGGGCGCGCGTAGAACACGTCGCCCTTCATGTCGCCGAGCATTTTTTCCAGCGAACTGCGCAAGGCCTTGTTGGCGCTGACGCCGCCTGCGATCACCAGGCGCTTCATGCCCGCCTGTTTCAGAGCGCGCTTGCACTTGATGGTCAAAGTCTCCACCACGGCCTGCTGGAACGCCAGAGCGATGTCGCAACGGGCTTGCTCACTGTCGTCTCCGGCGCTGACGCTTTGCTGCCAGGTGTTCAGCGCAGAGGTTTTCAAGCCGCTGAAGCTGAACATCAGGCCCGGGCGATCGCACATCGGCCGCGGGAAGGTGTAGCGACCGGCAACGCCTTTTTCGGCGAGACGGGCGATTTCCGGGCCACCGGGATAATTGAGGCCCATCATCTTCGCGGTCTTGTCGAAGGCTTCACCGGCAGCGTCGTCCAGGGATTCACCCAAAAGGGTGTATTGGCCGATTCCGTCCACCTGAACCAACTGCGTATGACCACCGGAAACCAACAATGCGACGAACGGGAACTCTGGCGGTGTTTTTTCCAGCATCGGCGCCAATAAATGGCCTTCCATATGGTGCACGCCGAGGGCTGGAATGCCCCAGGCAAACGCCAGCGCCTGGGCGCAAGAGGCCCCAACCAGCAGGGCTCCGACCAATCCGGGGCCAGCGGTGTAGGCGATGGCGTCGATCTCGGTCGGCACGCAGCCGGCCTCATCCAACACCTGACGGATCAGGGGTAGCATGCGTTTGACGTGATCACGGCTGGCCAGCTCCGGCACCACGCCACCGTAGGCGCGGTGCAGGTCGATCTGACTGAACAGCGCATCGGCCAAGAGCCCGCGTTCACTGTCGTAAAGTGCGACACCGGTTTCGTCGCAGGAGGTTTCAAGTCCCAGTACTAGCATGGGTTTGCGCCTTGTAGAGGCTGAATTCGAAGGCGCGCATAATAGTCGCCACTCCCCCTCCCGACTAGCGGTTTTCGATCAGAGGCTTTGCATTCCGGGCAATGAGGGGTTAACATCCGCAACCCTTAAAAACCGACGACCTCAGCCGCGAATTTTTTGCGACGAGAACGTTGATCCCGGTAATGAAAGAAGGTAGCTCTGGATGCCAGCCGTCAAAGTTAAAGAGAACGAACCCTTCGACGTAGCTCTGCGTCGTTTCAAGCGCTCCTGCGAAAAAGCCGGTGTACTGGCTGAAGTTCGTAGCCGCGAATTTTACGAGAAGCCAACTTCTGAGCGTAAGCGTAAAGCAGCAGCCGCTGTTAAGCGTCACGCCAAGAAAGTTCAGCGCGAACAGCGCCGCGCCGTTCGTCTGTACTAATACACAGACGTTCGTAGCAAGCTTCTGCCAAGCCCGGCCCTCAGCCGGGCTAATGGCATTTGCGGATATCGCTTGATGCTTCACTGTTGACGTCGCACACGCGACCGATACAACTGCTTCACACGTCAGGACTGGCTCTTTTGCCAGCGGTGCACGTCTCTTCTGACGAGCCTATCAAGGCTACTGACGAGCACACTTATTTTTCAAGCAGACGATCAACTGTATCGACTGTGCCCGACAATGAGCTTCCGAGGCCGCCATTGGCCAAGACCGGATGCCGGGGCAACATTTCCATGCCAAAAACCTGATTGAAACTAACGTCAGTGAATGAACGGCAGATACACTTCCTGAATGCCCAAGCAGACACCTGATGATCGAGCCGCGCAATGCGTGCGCTTGAGCAATCAATGGGCCCTCATTGACACGCAGTGATGACGAGAACGCCATGGCCGGGCTGATTCCCCAGAGCTTTATTGACGACCTTCTGAACCGCACCGACATCGTCGATGTTGTCAGCTCGCGCGTGCAACTGAAAAAAGCTGGCAAGAACTACACCGCCTGCTGCCCGTTCCATAAAGAGAAGACCCCGTCGTTCAGTGTCAGCCCCGACAAGCAGTTCTATTACTGCTTCGGCTGCGGCGCAGGCGGCAACGCCTTGGGTTTTCTCATGGACCACGACAACCTGGACTTCCCCCAGGCTATCGAGGACCTGGCCAAAGCCGCTGGCATGGAAGTCCCACGCGAGGAAAGCGGCCGTCCGCACAAGCCGCGCCAACCCACCGATTCGCCGCTGTACCCGCTGCTGACGGCCGCTGCCGACTTTTACCGTCAGGCGCTTAAAAGCCATCCGCAACGCAAGGCCGCCGTCGACTACTTGAAAGGTCGCGGCCTCACGGGTGAGATCGCCCGCGACTTCGGCCTGGGGTTCGCGCCGCCCGGCTGGGACAACCTGTACAAGCACTTGAGCAGCGACACTCTCCAACAAAAGGCCATGATCGACGCCGGCCTGCTGGTGGAGAACGCCGAGACCGGCAAACGCTATGACCGCTTCCGCGATCGCGTCATGTTCCCGATCCGCGACAGCCGGGGTCGGATCATCGCCTTTGGCGGCCGCGTGCTGGGGGACGACAAGCCCAAGTACCTGAACTCCCCGGAAACCCCGGTTTTCCATAAGGGCCAGGAACTCTATGGCCTGTTCGAAGCGCGCAAGCACAACCGCAACCTCGACGAGATTATCGTGGTTGAAGGCTACATGGACGTCATCGCGCTCGCCCAACAAGGCTTGCGCAACGCGGTCGCCACCCTGGGCACCGCCACCAGCGAAGAACACATGAAACGCCTGTTTCGCGTGGTGCCCAGCGTGTTGTTCTGCTTCGACGGCGACCAGGCCGGCCGCAATGCAGCCTGGCGCGCACTCGAAGCCACGCTGTCGAGCCTGCAGGACGGGCGTCGCGCACGCTTCCTGTTCCTGCCCGAAGGCGAAGACCCGGACACCCTGGTGCGCTCCGAAGGCACCGACGCGTTCCGCGCGCGCATCAACCAGCATGCACAGCCACTGGCGGACTACTTCTTCCAGCAACTGACCGAAGAAGCCGACCCACGCTCCCTCGAAGGCAAGGCCCACATGGCCACCCTTGCGGCGCCGCTGATCGACAAAGTCCCCGGCGCCAACCTGAAGTCATTGATGCGCATGCGCCTGCAGGAAATCACCGGGTTAAGCGGCGAAGCCGTCAGCCAGCTGGTGCACAACACGCCGCATGATGCGCCGCCACCGGCCTATGACCCAGGCATGGATTACGACGCCATGCCGGACTATTCCGACTTCCATCAACCTCAGGAGGCCTACGCCCCCCAGCAGGAGTGGACACCGAAAAAGTCCGGCAACGACGGCAAGAAATGGGAAAAGAAACCCTGGAGCAAGAACGGCAAGCGCGGTGATCGCGATGAGGCGTATGCCCCGCGGACGCCTGTCGCCGTAGAAGCGCCAACGCTCATTGCCCTGCGCACGCTCATCCACCATCCGCAACTGGCGGAAAAGGTCGAGAGCGCCGATCACTTTGCCAACGCGAGCAACACTTACGCCCAGGTACTGATCGCCTTGATCGAGGCGGTACAGAAAAATCCTAAGCTAAACTCAATTCAGTTGATGGCGCGCTGGCACGGCACCGAACAGGGCCGACTGTTGAAAGCCCTTGCGGAAAAGGAGTGGCTAATTGACGGCGATAACCTTGAACAACAGTTTTTAGACACCATTACTAGGTTATCCGCGGGCCAGCATACGCAGACCCTCGATGAACTGATCAAGAAAGCAAGGCAGCCGGGATTATCGGCTGAAGAGCAAATTCAGATAGCAAAACAGATGCGCGACCTCTTAAAACAGAATGTTTCCGCATCAAACCCGACCTCAGCTGGCGTGTGAGGTCATAGCTCGGGTATAATCCTCGGCTTGTTTTTTGCCCGCCAAGACCTTCAGTGGATAGGGTGTTATGTCCGGAAAAGCGCAACAGCAGTCTCGTATCAAAGAGTTGATCGTTCTCGGTCGTGAGCAGGGTTACCTGACTTACGCGGAGGTCAACGACCACCTGCCTGAGGATATTTCAGATCCAGAGCAGGTGGAAGACATCATCCGCATGATTAACGACATGGGGATCAACGTATTCGAAGCTGCGCCAGATAAGGATTCCCTTATGCTGGCGGACGCCGATACCGACGAGGCTGCCGCTGAAGAAGCTGCTGCCGCGCTGGCCGCTGTGGAGACCGATATCGGTCGTACCACCGACCCTGTGCGCATGTATATGCGTGAAATGGGTACCGTCGAGCTGCTGACACGCGAAGGCGAAATCGAAATCGCCAAGCGTATCGAAGAGGGTATCCGTGAAGTGATGGGCGCAATTGCGCACTTCCCTGGCACGGTTGACCACATTCTCTCCGAGTACACCCGCGTCACCACCGAAGGTGGCCGCCTGTCTGACGTCCTGAGTGGCTACATCGATCCGGACGACGGCATCGCGCCGCCTGCCGCCGAAGTGCCGCCGCCTGTTGATGCCAAGGCTGCGAAAGCGGACGACGACACCGAAGACGACGACGCTGAAGCCAGCGGCGACGATGAAGATGAAGTTGAAAGCGGTCCAGACCCGATCATCGCTGCCCAGCGTTTCGGTGCGGTTTCCGATCAAATGGAAATCACCCGCAAGGCCCTGAAAAAGCACGGTCGTGCCAACAAGCAGGCGATTGCCGAGCTGGTGGCCCTGGCTGAGCTGTTCATGCCGATCAAGCTGGTGCCGAAGCAATTCGAAGGCCTGGTTGAGCGTGTCCGCAGCGCCCTGGAGCGTCTGCGTGCCCAAGAACGCGCAATCATGCAGCTGTGTGTGCGTGATGCCCGTATGCCGCGTGCCGACTTCCTGCGCCAGTTCCCGGGCAACGAAGTAGATGAAAGCTGGACCGACGCACTGGCCAAGGGCAAGGCGAAATACGCCGAAGCCATTGGTCGCCTGCAACCGGACATCATCCGTTGCCAGCAGAAGCTGACCGCGCTTGAGACCGAAACCGGTCTGACGATTGCCGAGATCAAGGACATCAACCGTCGCATGTCGATCGGTGAGGCCAAGGCCCGCCGCGCGAAGAAAGAGATGGTTGAAGCGAACTTGCGTCTGGTGATCTCCATCGCCAAGAAGTACACCAACCGTGGCCTGCAATTCCTCGACCTGATCCAGGAAGGCAACATCGGCTTGATGAAGGCTGTGGACAAGTTCGAATACCGTCGCGGCTACAAGTTCTCGACTTATGCCACCTGGTGGATCCGTCAGGCGATCACTCGCTCGATCGCCGACCAGGCCCGCACCATCCGTATTCCGGTGCACATGATCGAGACGATCAACAAGCTCAACCGTATTTCCCGGCAGATGTTGCAGGAAATGGGTCGCGAACCGACCCCGGAAGAGCTGGGCGAACGCATGGAAATGCCTGAGGATAAAATCCGCAAGGTGTTGAAGATCGCTAAAGAGCCGATCTCCATGGAAACCCCGATTGGTGATGACGAAGACTCCCATCTGGGTGACTTCATCGAAGACTCGACCATGCAGTCGCCAATCGATGTCGCCACCGTTGAGAGCTTGAAAGAAGCGACTCGCGACGTACTGTCCGGCCTCACTGCCCGTGAAGCCAAGGTACTGCGCATGCGTTTCGGCATCGACATGAATACCGACCACACCCTTGAGGAAGTCGGTAAGCAGTTTGACGTGACGCGTGAGCGGATCCGTCAGATCGAAGCCAAGGCGTTGCGCAAGTTGCGCCACCCGACGCGAAGCGAGCATCTGCGCTCCTTCCTCGACGAGTGATACCAGAACCCCCGGCCCAGGCCGGGGGTTTTGCTTTCTACAGATAAAATCCCAAGCAACACCCCTCCCTCGCAATGCCCGTCTACACTCGAAATATTCCCCGTGCCATAACGAGACCGTTATGCCCAGACTGCCGGCCGTGTTACTGCTGTCGCTGCTGACCTGGACCGCAACGGCTGGCGCGTTGACTCTTAGCGATGATGAGCGTGGCTGGCTGGCGGACCATCAGGAGTTGCGCTTGGGGGTGGATGCGTCGTGGCCACCCTTTGAATACCGTGACGACGAGGGCCGCTACCAAGGTTTGGCGGCCGACTACGTGCGCCTGATCCAGGACCGCCTGGGCGTGCGCGTCAAGCTGATCGAGCCGGAGAACTGGAGCGCCGTGCTGGAGCAGGCCCGCAACAACCAGCTCGACCTGCTGCCCGGCATCATGTCCACACCCGAGCGCCAGGGCTACATGGCATTCACTCGCCCGTACCTGGACTTCCCCATCGTCATCCTGGCCCATGAAGGCGGCGCCAAACCGCGCACCCTGAAGGATCTCTACGGCTTGAAGATTGCCGTGGTAGAAAACTACGCCCCCCATGAACTGCTGCGCACCCATCATCCCGACCTCAACCTGGTGGCCATGCCGAACGTCAGCTCGACGCTGCAGGCCCTGGCCACCGATGAAGTGGATGCGGTGGTCGGCGACCTCGCCTCAAGCGTCTGGAGCCTTCGCCAACTCAAGCTCGACGGCTTGTACGTCAGCGGCGAAACCCCCTACCGTTACCAATTGGCGATGGGCGTACCGCGCGACAACAAAATGCTCGTGGGCATCCTCGACAAGGTGCTGGCTGACCTCAGCCCGGAAGAAACCGACGCGATCCAGCAACATTGGGTCGGCAGCTTTACCGACCATCGCACGTTCTGGAAGGACCTGCTGATCTATGGCCTGCCCGCCGTGCTGTTATTGAGCACCGTATTGGCCGTGGTGATTCGGATCAATCGCCGGCTCAGTTCGGAAATTGCCCGCCGCGTCGCCCTCGAACAGGAACTGCGCAGCAGCGAATACCACTATCGCGGCCTGGTGGAGAGCCTGTCCGCCATCGCCTGGGAAGCCAGTGTCGCCGACTTCACCTACAGCTACGTGTCACCGCATGCCGAGGAATTACTCGGTTATCCCCGCGCGCACTGGCTGATTCCGGGCTTCTGGCGCAACATCATTCACCCCGCCGACCTGACGCGCGCCGAAGCCTATTGCTACCGTGAAACCCGCGCTAACCGCGATCACAGCATCGATTACCGCGTGATCACCGCCGACGGCCGTTGCCTGTGGGTGCGTGACATCGTCAGCCTGATAGAACACGGGCATGAGCCGGTACTGCGCGGCCTGATGATCGATATCAGCGAGGCCAAGCGCACCGAGGAAGCCTTGCAGCTGTCCGAGCAGAAATTCGCCTCGGTGTTCCAGCAATGCCCGGACATGTTGGTGATTGCTCGTCTCTCCGATGGCTGCCTGCTGGAGGTCAACAAGGCATTCGAAGACCAAATAGGCCTGAAGGCCGAACACGTGGTGGGTAAAACCGCCACCGAACTGAATATCTGGGGCATTCAGGGCGTGGGGCCGGACCTGCTGCAACGGGTGCAGACCACCAGCATTCGCAACCTGGAAATGCCCTTTCTGCGCAGCAATGGCCAAGCCTTCACCGGGTTGATCTCCGCCGAACCGTTTCAACTCGACACCATTGAAGCCATTGTGGTGGTGGTGCGCGACATCACCCAGCTCAAGGAAACCCAGCAACAACTGCAGACCTCCGAAGAGAAATTCGCCAAGGCCTTTCACGCCTCCCCTGACGGTTTGCTGCTGAGCCGACAGCGCGATGGTCTGCTGATTGAAGTGAACGACGGTTTCAGCCGAATCACTGGTTTCACCAGCGCCACGTCCCTCGACCAATCGACCTTGGACCTGGGCATCTGGGTCGACCTCAACGAACGCAAACACATGCTGGAGCTGATGCAGCGCGATGGCTTTGTGCGCGACTTCATCTGCCATATACGCCGCAGCGATGGCCAGATCCGCCTGTGTGAGTTATCCAGCCGCCCGCTGCCTATCGGCGACGACGATTGCATGCTGACCATCGCGCGAGACATCACCGAACGCCAACTGATGCAGGAAAAACTGCAACAAGCTGCCACCGTGTTCGAGAGCACGGCCGAAGGAGTATTGATCACCGACACCCGGCAGAACATCAGTGCCGTCAACCGTGCCTTCAGTGAAATCACCGGCTACAGCGAGGCCGAAGCCCTCGGCAACACCCCCCGCTTACTCGCTTCCGGGCTGCATGACAGCGCATTTTATGCGGCGATGTGGCACCAATTGACCGCCCAAGGGCACTGGCAGGGCGAGATCTCCAACCGTCGCAAGAACGGTGAGCTTTACCCCAGTTGGCTGACCATCAGCGCCGTGCGCAACCGCGAGCAGTTGATCACACACTTCGTCGCGGTGTTTGCCGACATCTCCAGCCTCAAACTGGCCCAGGCGCGCCTCGACTACCAGGCGCATCACGACCCCTTGACCGGCCTGCCCAACCGCACACTCTTCGAAAGCCGGCTGCAAGCGGCCCTCAACGGCCATCAGGAAACCGGTCAACAAGGCGCCGTACTGTTTCTCGACCTGGACCGCTTCAAACACATCAACGACAGCCTCGGCCACCCGATCGGCGACCTGCTGCTCAAAGACATCGCCGTGCGCCTCAAGGAGCAGTTGCGAGACATCGACACCGTCGCCCGCCTGGGCGGCGACGAGTTCATCATCCTGCTCCCCGGCTTGCAGCACGCCAGCGACGCCCAGTACCTGGCCAACAAACTGCTGGCCTGCTTCACACCACCGTTCCAGGCGGGTGAGCATGAGTTCTTTATCAGCGCCAGCATCGGCACCAGCCTATACCCGGAGGACGGCACCGACGTCGCCACGCTGGTCAAGAACGCCGACGCCGCGATGTACCGCTCCAAGGCCAAGGGGCGCAACCGGGTTGAAAGCTATACTCGCGACCTTACCGCCCAGGCCAACGAACGCGTGGCACTCGAACACGAACTGCGCCGCGCCATCGAGCGCGATGAGCTGAGTCTTTACTACCAGCCCAAACTGAGCCTCGCGACCCGCGAACTGATCGGTGCCGAAGCGCTGATCCGCTGGCATCACCCCACGTTTGGCGACGTACCGCCCGAACACTTTATTGCCCTCGCCGAAGAGAATGGCATGATCCTGCAGATTGGCGACTGGGTGCTGGAACAGGCCTGCCGGCAAATGCACGCCTGGCAAGGCCACTTCGACGATTTCGGCCCGCTGTCGGTCAACCTGGCCGGCGCACAATTGCGCCACCCCGGCTTATTGGGCCGTATCAAACAGCTGCTGCATGACTACCAGCTCGATCCCGGCCGCCTGCAACTGGAAATCACCGAAAACTTCATCATGAGCCAGGCCGAAGAAGCGCTGGATGTCCTGCACCAGCTCAAAGACCTCGGCGTACAGCTCGCCATTGACGACTTTGGCACCGGCTATTCATCCCTCAGCTACCTCAAACGCCTGCCGCTGGACTTCCTCAAGATCGACCAATCCTTCGTCCGCGGCCTGCCCGACGACCCCCACGACGCCGCCATCGTGCGCGCCATCATCGCCTTGGGCCACAGCATGCAATTCACCATCATCGCCGAAGGCGTGGAGAACCCCGCACAGCAAGCCTTCCTGGCTGCCGAAGGCTGCGAACAGATGCAAGGCTACATCGTCAGCCTGCCGCTACCGCCGGCGCTTTTTGCCGCGACGTTTCTTCGTATGAGGATTGAGGACTTTTCGGATGGCACAGCGGAGAAACCATCGTTATAATCCGCGACCTGTTACAGGGCCTATAGCTCAGTTGGTCAGAGCAGAGGACTCATAATCCTTTGGTCCACGGTTCAAGTCCGTGTGGGCCCACCAACTTGAAAGCCACGTATTACGTGGCTTTCGCCTTTCCGGCCGGCTGAAACTGCATATTTCACAAGCCACGAAGTCCACAAAACGTCCACATCAGTACAGCTACTGCAGCAAACGGTGGGTGTATTTTCGGGATATCCACCCTTCCAGTCCTTCCTCCCCGATGACCGAGACGTGCAGCCAGTCACGGTTTGAACCATCCAAAACTTCCAGCAGCGCTCTATCTTCGAGTGTCACCTGTACCTCAGCAGCCTTCATGGACGGGTCAACTCTAAGTCGAACACCTGTGCCTTTAACCGTCCTGTAACTGCGCAGGATTTCTAGTGGCGCATCGCGCTCACACATGAAGTTCCTGACCGCCTTCCCCACCTGTGAAGCGCTAAGCGCCGACGACAACTTCGGCTGAAAGAAACAGAGTTCTTCCCGCACGCCATTTTGTGTTGCAAGCCAGATGACCAGCATCTGAATAAGCTGCATCACTAACCATAGGCGAGCCTTCTGGGTGGCAGACAACGAGTCCACGGCTTTGCCGTTTTCCAGGTGCTCTACAACCTGGCGCTCAAGCTCTAACTGCTCACCAGTGACCACCCGCGCTTCGCAGGTGGCCGCAACCACTACAGAAGCATCGCCAGCCCCTGCAACGATTTTCTCAAGGTCAGGCCCACGCCCTGACATTAGATACTCGGCAAGCGGCGAGCCCGCAAACCGCTCCATTGCGGCAGACAACTCCGCCACGGATCTGACTACCTGGTGGAACTGTGGCGAAGCCGCAAACCCCTCAATGGCCTTTAGCCCAGACTGCATCTCAGGAGTTTGAAGAAATTTGATGACGCCGCTGGCAAACCGCTGTTGGAAAGCGAACACTTCCTTCATCGCAGGGGATGCCAAGAACCCAGAGATGGCCTCAAGGGCTTGCGGTGTAATCAGTTGTTTCACAAACTCGCGCTGCAACTCGCCGTTTTCAAACATGGCCTTGCGTTGTTCCAATACAGTCAGACTCATATCAGTTCCCTTCACGATCTACCCCTCCTTTGCGACTTGCCAGCGGATTGAGATTCACGACATCACTTACCTGGCCCCGGGCCGAACCCAAGCGATGCTGCGGCATTTACCGCGAACGCGGCAACTGCTGCCACGCTCAATCAGAGATTGAAAAACATCACGCTGTAAACCTTCACGCGGAAAAATTTGCTTTCCTGTCCATGGCAGATGTAAAACCTATGAAGGCTTCGGGCCAGCGTTTCCGCACCCAGCGACTGGATTTTTTATAGGGATTTCTTGTGATTACAGATTGGATTGATGTTGGTGAGGTATCCGCTGAGCGCGATTTGAATTTGACTCACTATTTTTTTGACGCTGGAGTGTCAGCAGAACTCGTCAAAAACAAAAAACAATACCTTCTTTTAGGCCGCAAAGGAGCTGGGAAAACTGCGGTATTCCTGCACCTTCTACAGAAGCCAGCAACAATTTTTAAAGATAGCGACATAGTAATTGGCATGTCGCTGCAAAGTTATAACTGGCAGGCACACCAGCTGCTTTGTAATCAATTGCGCTCTGGAGGTTTTCAACATCGAGACTCTTGGCGCTTCGTACTATGCGTCGAGAGTATCCGAGCAGCAGTAAGCTATTTCGAACAAAAAGGAATTAATGTCCCGAAGGATATTCTGAGCGCCTCAAAAGTTCTTCGAAAATTATTCAATGGACCAATTCCAACTTGGGTCGATTTGTTAGGGGAGAAACTGTTCACCCTTGCCAACGCAAAGCTTCCTGAGTTTGGCGCAGGAGAAGACGGGCTAACTGTCTCCGGCGGAGAAGTCAGCTTTGAACAACTAAGAGACGACTCATCCCTAAAAGGCAAGCTGAACCAGAATATTGAGAATCTAACCAATTGGCTCGAAAGCTCTTTGAAGTCCTTGCCGGACGACATCAGAATTTTCTTGATTTTTGATCGGTTGGATGAAGCGTGGGTTGCAAACTTCGTCGAGCAGTCAAAATCCATTATCTCAGGGCTGCTCCATGCATCTGAGCACGTTCTGCAGAACTTTAATGGCCGAATCCGGCCACTTGTCTTTCTGCGCGAAGATATTTTTTCCACCTTCGATATCAATGACAGAAACAAGCTTAGAGAAGACTGCAGCAAAAGCCTGCGCTGGACACAGGAAGCGATTGAAAAATTGGTATTGGCCCGCATTAACTTTTATGCAAAAGAAGCAGGGCAAGCAGAGATTGTTTCCTTGCATGATATCTTCCATGAAAAGGAAATGCGAAGCAGGACCCCGCCAGCCAAACATATTTACAACCGAACGATGGGTCGGCCTCGAGACATGGTCGCATTTCTCAGTCGTTCGTTTCACACTGCAAAGGAGGACAATCTAGTAGATAGCGACACTGACAAAATTCAAGCAAAGGCAATCTACCTTGCAGAGCCTGGATATAGTGAGTACCTCTATGAGGAGCTTAGCGACGAGTGGCGAAATCAAAACGCCCACTTCCACGATTACTTGGGCACATTGGAAAACCTACGGTACGCAGCAATTACGACCGTAGAACTTGAAGAAGCGCTATCAAACAAACATATTGTTTCCGACCGCGCCGGCTTTAGGAACATTGTGAGATTTTTGTTTGAAAACTCTATCATAGGCGTCACAGTGGGCAACTCTTACCAGTGGCGGTACCGCTGCTTCTACCCCACCCAAGCTTTTGTCGATACTGACACCATTAAGGTGCATCCGGGGCTAATCAAAAGACTAGGACTGCTTGAAGGTAGCTCTGAAAAGGCGGCGGTTTCGAATAACGGCGACGGGGAAGTTTAATTTTCAGCCCCTAATGTGTATGAAGCCCTCTAATTGACAAAGTTAGAGGGCTTCATAATTTTTGCACAATTGAAATACTTGCTTACCCTTCTCGGCACTACCACGACTGTCCAGCAAAAATGACTCCATCACCCGCCGACAGCTCTATCAACTCTTTAGCAAACCGCTGAGCCCTAAAGTTCCTCGAGCCGGGCGGAGTTCCGTAAGTGCAGCGGCAGACGCTCCTGAGCAGCAAGGCGCTTATACTCAGCTTCGACCATTGGAGTAAGCGCTTTTCGCAGGATATCGGCGAGCTTGTTAGCCACACTCTCGTTTAGCGATTTGATGGTCCCTACCCTTCCCGCCGAGCACACCCTCTGTTCCTCGCTGATATCCAAAGCATCCAAGACCCCTTTTAGGTATGCCCACAGATAATCGCTCTCACGATGCAAGGCATTACTTTCGGGCGCCTCCTGATAATCCCAGTCGACCCTAAACAACTTACCGACCTTCGTTACCTCAATTTTTGGCAGCGCTGGCTGTCGCGACATTTGTCCTCCTTAAGAACACTTCGTACGTGGATTCGTCTATACCAGCCGGCCATAGGGTGAGATCCGTTAATGGCAAGCGCATTGTAGAAAAACATCTCGCCAAGAAAAAAACACCTGAAAAAGCACTTATCCCCCTCCCGCCGACGGGGTTTGCGTCCTTTTTTTGTGCAAACCATCAAGACCGTGTAATCAGGGCTCCAGGCCAAGCCGGCCGGGGGACTTCATAGGGGGATGGTGATTGCACGAGGTGAGAGGTTTTGCAAAAGAGTGCAATGGATGCTGCAGAACACCGTCCACAAAGCGTCCACACTAGCCGTAGATCTATTCGGCACATATGAACAAAATAGCAATAAAATCTATGATTTACGGGGTTTCCCCAATGGGCCATGATCTTTTATTCGGACTCATAATCCTTTGGTCCACGGTTCAAGTCCGTGTGGGCCCACCAAACAAGAAAGCCGCGCATTGCGCGGCTTTTGTGTGTCTGGCAGCCTCACTTCGCAAACAACTGCCCGATATCCCTGAATGCCTTGAACTCCAGTGCGTTCCCGCAGGGGTCAAACAGAAACAACGTCGCCTGCTCCCCCACTTGGCCCTTGAAACGAATGTGCGGTTCCAGCACGAACGGGGTTTGCTGCGCCTGCAGGCGCTCCGCCAACGCATGCCACTCTTCCCAGCCCAGTACCACGCCGAAATGCGGCACGGGCACGTTGTGGCCGTCGACTGCGTTGGTGTGGGCGGATTCCTGTGAGGCGGTTTTCGAGTGTTCGT
This sequence comes from Pseudomonas sp. H3_E07, assembly GCF_054668895.1. NCBI lineage: Bacteria > Pseudomonadati > Pseudomonadota > Gammaproteobacteria > Pseudomonadales > Pseudomonadaceae > Pseudomonas > Pseudomonas sp. H3_E07. The sequence goes on along the minus strand of NZ_CP162795.1, from coordinate 3,340,844 downwards.
GAATGACCAACTGATGCCCGAAGAAGTTGAAGTCGACCCAGTGTTCGCTGGAACGCCCCTCTTCAAGGCCAAAGACTTGACCGTAGAAATGCCGCGCAGCGGCGAGGTCATAGACCGGAATTGCCAGGTGAAAAGGTGCGAGTGTCATCAGGTCAAACCTCTGTGGGTATTAAGTGCCCCGAGTTTAGCCTTGCTCCTGACGATGAAAAGACGATAGTTTTTGCGCCGAGCTCAAATTATTTTGATCAATCGAGACGCCCATGTTGCGCGAATTGAAGACCTTTATTGCGGTAACCCGTCACGGCACGTTCGCGGCGGCAGGCATGCATATCGGGCTGACGCAGTCGGCGGTCAGTGCGCAGATTCGTCAACTGGAACAGACGCTCGGCGTGCAGTTGTTCGACCGTACCGGGCGCCAGGCCACGTTGAATGCGGCCGGTTTGCGCGCCTTGCCGTTGGCCAGGGAGATCCTGGAAACCTTCAATCGCATGGCCGTGCCGGTGGGTGCCAACGAGTACCGAGGCGAGCTGAAAGTGGGCGCCATCACCACCGCGCAAACCGGTCTGCTGCCCCAGGCACTGGTGCGTTTGCGCCAGGCAGCGCCGACGGTGGAGTGCAAACTGATACCCGGTGTGTCCCTGGAGCTGTTGAGTCGGGTGGACGCCGGCGAATTGGATTCGGCCATCATCATTCGTCCGCCCTTTGACTTGCCCAAGGAGTTGCACGTACAGGTCCTGCGCAAGGAGCCGTTTGCACTGGTCGTGCCTCATGCGCTGACGGGCGATGACCCTTTGCACGTGCTCGCGACACAGCCCCATGTACGTTACGACCGTGCTTCGTTTGGCGGACGGTTGGTCAGCCGCTTCCTGCGTGAACAGAAGCTGGATGTACAGATGGCGCTGGAGTTGGATGAGCTGGAAGCCATCGTCAAGATGGTCGAGTGTGGCCTGGGCGTGTCGTTGATTCCTCAGGCGGGGTTGTGGCTGGAGCGCTCGCCCAAGGTGCGAATCATCCCATTGGGCGGCCTGACGTTTTACCGCGAAATCATCCTGCTCAGTCGCCACAGCCAACAGCATCTCCCCGTACCGCAACTGTTTACCCGCTGCCTCCTCGCCGACGCCAGCCTGTAAGATGCCAGCACATCGCCCCCCTAACGGAGCCCTCGCCTTGCCCGCCCTAGACGAAATTGATCGCCAACTGATCGCCGCCCTGCAGATCAACGCCCGCGAAAGTGTGGCCATGCTCGCCCGGCAGTTGGGCATTGCACGCACCACGGTGACGTCGCGCCTGGCACGCCTGGAGAAAACCCAGGTGATCACCGGTTATGGCGTGCGCCTCGGTCAACGTGTCGTCGACGGTGGTTTGCAGGCTTACGTCGGGATCACCGTGCAAGCGCGCTCGGGCAAGGAAGTGCTGCGTAGGTTGAGTGCGATGGCCCAGGTGCAACAGTTGTGCGCGGTGAGTGGTGAGTTCGATTACGTCGCTTGGCTGCGCACGGATTCGCCCGAGCAGTTGGACCAATTGCTGGACCAGATCGGCAGTGTGGATGGGGTGGAGAAAACCACAACGTCGATCATCCTCAGTAACAAATTGGATCGCGGACAGCCAATCTGATCAACAGGTTCGTCATTCTGACTAAAAACAGATCAATCCGACGACACTTTGCGCCTTATTAACGAACGCCACGCTCCCTAAACTGGCTGCCATCTTTTCCTATACTCAGCGGGTCACGCCCGCCAGGTCGCCAGTAAGGGTCAGCCATGAGCATTCCGTCCAGCACCATCAGCAAGACCAATCGCCACCCCGCCGACGGCAAGAAACCCATCACCATCTTTGGTCCGGACTTTCCGTTTGCCTTTGATGACTGGATCGAACACCCCGCAGGCCTGGGCAGCATCCCCACCGCCAACCACGGTGCCGAAGTGGCGATTGTCGGCGCCGGGATCGCGGGCCTGGTGGCCGCCTACGAGCTGATGAAACTGGGCCTCAAGCCGGTGGTGTACGAAGCCTCTAAAATGGGCGGTCGCCTGCGCTCCCAAGCCTTCGAAGGGGCCGAAGGCATCATCGCCGAGCTGGGTGGCATGCGCTTTCCGGTGTCGTCCACCGCGTTCTATCACTATGTCGACAAGCTGGGGCTGGAAACCAAACCCTTCCCCAACCCACTGACCCCGGCGTCCGGCAGTACGGTCATTGACCTTGAAGGCCAGACCCACTACGCACAAAAACTCTCCGACTTGCCGGTCCTGTTTCAGGAAGTGGCGGACGCCTGGGCCGACGCCCTGGAAGCGGGTTCGCAGTTCGGCGATATCCAGCAAGCCATCCGCGACCGCGACGTACCGCGCCTCAAGGAGCTGTGGAACAAGCTGGTGCCACTGTGGGATGACCGCACCTTCTACGACTTTGTCGCCACCTCCAAGGCCTTCGCCAAGTTGTCCTTCCATCACCGCGAAGTGTTCGGCCAGGTCGGCTTCGGCACCGGCGGCTGGGACTCGGACTTCCCCAACTCGATGCTGGAAATCTTCCGCGTGGTAATGACCAACTGCGATGACCACCAACACCTGGTGGTCGGCGGCGTGGCACAGGTGCCGATGGGCATCTGGCGCCATGTACCGGAGCGTTGCGCCCACTGGCCGGCGGGCACCAGCCTGAGTTCGCTGCACCGCGGTGCGCCAAGGGCAGGGGTGAAACGCATTGCCCATGCCGCGGATGGTCGTTTCGCCGTCACCGACAACTATGGCGACACTCGCGAATACGCTGCGGTACTGACCACCTGCCAAAGCTGGCTGCTGACCACCCAGATCGAATGCGACGAAACCCTGTTCTCGCAAAAGATGTGGATGGCCCTGGACCGCACGCGCTACATGCAATCGTCGAAAACCTTCGTGATGGTCGACCGCCCGTTCTGGAAAGACAAAGACCCGGAGACCGGCCGTGACCTGATGAGCATGACCCTCACCGATCGCCTGACCCGTGGCACGTATCTGTTCGATAACGGCGACGACAAGCCGGGTGTGATCTGCCTGTCGTACTCGTGGATGAGCGACGCCCTGAAAATGCTGCCGCAGCCCATCGACAAGCGCGTAAAACTGGCCCTCGACGCCCTGAAAAAGATCTACCCGAAAGTCGATATCAAGGCGCGCATCATCGGCGACCCGATCACCGTGTCATGGGAAGCCGACCCGCATTTCCTCGGCGCCTTCAAAGGCGCGCTGCCGGGCCACTATCGCTACAACCAACGCATGTATGCACACTTCATGCAGAAGGACATGCCCGCCGAGCAACGTGGGATCTTTATAGCCGGTGATGATGTGTCCTGGACGCCTGCCTGGGTCGAAGGCGCCGTGCAAACCTCGCTGAACGCGGTGTGGGGCATCATGACCCACTTCGGTGGCAGCACTCACCCGGAGAACCCAGGACCGGGTGACGTATTCGATGAAATCGGGCCGATCGCCCTGGCCGATTAAGGAGTTGAACATGCGCGTCGCCCTGTACCAATGCCCACCGCAGCCGCTGGATGTAAGCGGCAACCTCAAGCGCCTGCACGCTTTGGCGCATGAGGCCTCCAGTGCCGATGTGCTGGTGCTGCCGGAGATGTTTCTCACCGGCTACAACATCGGCGCCGAGGCCGTTGGCGCGCTGGCCGAGGCGCAGGATGGGCCGTCGGCACAGGCGATTGCCGAACTGGCCAAAAGCGCCGGGCTGGCAATTCTGTACGGTTACCCGGAACGGGCCGAGGATGGCCAGATCTACAACGCCGTGCAGTTGATCGACGCCCACGGCCAGCGCCGGTGCAACTACCGCAAGACCCATCTGTTTGGCGACCTGGACCACTCGATGTTCAGCGCCGGCGAGGATGATTTCCCTCTGGTGGAGCTCAACGGCTGGACGCTTGGTTTTCTGATCTGTTACGACCTGGAGTTCCCGGAAAACACCCGGCGCCTGGCCCTGGCCGGTGCCGAACTGATCCTGGTGCCCACCGCCAACATGGTGCCGTTCGACTTTGTCGCCGACGTCACCGTGCGGGCGCGGGCCTTCGAAAACCAGTGTTATGTGGCCTACGCCAATTACTGTGGGCGTGAAGGCGAGATCCAGTACTGCGGGCAAAGCAGCATCGCCGCACCGAATGGCCAGCGCATTGCCCAGGCGGGCCTGGATGAAGCCTTGATCGTCGGGGAGCTGGATCGCCAGTCGATCCTCGACGCCCGCGCCGCCAATCACTACTTGCAGGACCGTCGCCCCGAGTTGTACGGGGCGCTGCACAAGCCCTGATCCAGTCGGTTTGCTAACATGGGCACATTCTACGTTTCGGAAGTGCCCATGCCTGCGCCGGCCCACCCTCATCCCCTTCAACTGACCCTGGCCAATGGCCTGCGAGTTTCCTTGCAGCATGCGCCGCGTTTGAAACGTTGCGCCGCCGTTTTGCGCGTAGCGGCAGGCAGCCATGATGTGCCACTGGCTTGGCCGGGGTTGGCGCATTTCATGGAGCATTTGCTGTTCCTCGGCACAGAGCGCTTTCCCACGAGTGAAGGGTTGATGGCCTACGTGCAACGCCATGGCGGTCAGGTCAATGCCAGCACCCGCGAGCGCACCACGGATTTTTTCTTTGAATTGCCGGTTGCAACATTTGCCGATGGGTTGGAGCGCTTGGGTGACATGCTCACCCACCCACGCCTGGCCCTGGAGGATCAATTGCGCGAGCGCGAGGTAGTGCACGCGGAGTTCGTCGCCTGGTCCCAGGATGCCAAGGCTCAGCAGCAGGTCGCGTTGCTTGAAGGACTGGCGGCGGATCATCCACTGCGGGGTTTCCATGCAGGCAACCGCGACAGCTTGCCGGTAGAACGTGAGGCATTTCAGCAGGCGTTGCGCGAATTTCACGCGCAGTTCTATCAGAGCGGACAGATGACCTTGAGCCTGGCGGGCCCGCAATCACTGGAGGCGCTGCAAGTCCTGGCACAGTCGTTCAGTGAACAGCTGACTTCTGGGCCTCTGCGCCCACAATCCGCCCCACCGGCATTGATGCCGGGCCAGGCGCGGGGCTATCAGCACATCGCCAATCATCACCTGCATCACGTCATTACCTGCGACGCGCCCCGGCCAGCGCTGGAGTTTCTTTGCACCTGGCTTAACACCTCGGCGCCCGGCGGATTGCTGGCTGAACTGAAGACGCGACAACTGGCCAGTGCACTGCAGGCGTCAGTGCTTTATGACTACGCTGGGCAGGCTGTGCTGGATATCGACTTCACCACCCAAGGCGAATCGGCTACGCAAATAGAGGCATTGCTGCTCGACTGGCTGAGCTTTTTCGCACACAGCGACTGGACTTCACTGCGGGAAGAATTCGCACTGTTGGCCGCTCGGCAACGGCAGGTCCAAGGCGCCCTGGCATTGGCAAAAAACCACAGCCAGGATCTCTCGGAACAGAGTGTGGCCGCCCTCAAGACCCTACTGGATTCACTGCACCTACCGCCCTCCGGACACACGTGGCAACTGCCACCGAACAACCCATTCCTGCGCCCTCCGATCAAGGAAGAACGCGCCGGCCTGATTCGCGGCCAGACCAGCGCCCACCGAGGCTTACGCACCTTTGCCCAGGATCGTTCCCGTGGCCGCAAGGAAGTGTCGGCGCTGACATTCAGTCAAGCATTGGCAGACGACGGCGATGAAGGCGCGCTGTATCTGCAATGGCGGTCAGCGCCTTGCGGCCTTGAAAGTGCTTTGCAGCCGTTGCGTGAGAATGCCCGTCAGGCAGGCGTCGAATTGTCATTCGAAAACCTGGGGCAGGACGGGCTGGTGAAGATGGTCGGGCTGCAGGAGCCCATGCCAGCCGTGTTGGACCGGTTGGCGCAAAGCCTGAATCAACCGCAGGAAGCTCAACCCGTCTTGCCACAGATGATTGCCATCCGTGAATTGCTCAAGGCGCTGCCCGCTTGCTGCAACGGTCACAACGCTGAATCGACAGCCTGGGCCACCGCACGTTGGCAAGGCCTGGGCCTGGGCTTTTCCGCCGCCCATGAAGCCGCGATCAAAACCGCAGCGGCCCGGCTGCCAGGGCAACCCGCGCGGCTTGATCAAGCACGTCCTTCCCTCAGCGGTCAGCGCCTATGGCACACGCTAAAAACCGACTCGGACGAAGCCGCACTGCTGCTGTTTTGCCAGGCGCCAAGCCAGTCCCTGGCGGATGAAGCCGCATGGCGACTGCTGGGCCATCTGGTCCAAGGGCCGTTCTACCAGCGCCTGCGCGTCGAGCTGCAAATCGGCTACGCCGTGTTCAGCGGCATCCGACAGATAAGCGGCCAGACCGGCCTGCTATTCGGCGTGCAATCCCCCAGCGTGTCCCTGGAGGGCATCGCTGATCACCTGCAAGCCTTCCTCCAACAACTGCCGGCACTGATCGATAGCAGCGACGACCTGGGCAACCTGGCCCTGGCACAGCAGTTCTCAGCACAGACACTGCCCAACGCCCAAGCCGCCGAACTGCTGTGGCACGCCCATCTGGCAGGTCATCCGTCGGGTTATCTGGATCAACTGCAATCCCACATCCAAGCCTGTACCCGCGAAGCGTTGCAGCTCGCCGCCCAGCAATTGAACGACGCCACAGGCGGCTGGCGCTGCGTGGCCAACGGCCCGTGCAGCTCGGCTGGCTGGCAAGCGGCAGGCTGATCATTGCCGCCCCTGCAAAAGCCTTTTTCCATCAAGACAGCGCTAACTTGAAAAGAATTGCGTAACATTCCCACGCACACATCTGAACATCTCCGATTGGAGGTGGACTATATGTATTACTTGGTAGTAAACGTCCCATCCCTTCGTAGGAGTAAGAATATGACCTGGTCCAAACCTGCTTACACTGATCTGCGCATCGGTTTCGAAGTCACCATGTACTTCGCCAGCCGTTAATCCGCTGGGTAATACAACGCCTCGGTTCGCCCGGGGCGTTTTTGTTTTGAGCTTGATGGAGCTGCCATGTTTGTCCAGATTCTAGGTTCCGCCGCCGGCGGTGGTTTCCCGCAGTGGAACTGCAACTGCGTGAACTGCGCGGGTTTTCGTGATGGCAGCCTGCGGGCCCAGGCGCGTACCCAGTCGTCCATCGCGATCTCCGACGATGGTGTGAACTGGGTGCTGTGCAATGCCTCGCCGGATATCCGTGCGCAACTCCAGGGCTTTGCACCGATGCAACCTGGCCGCGCCCTGCGCGACACCGGCATCAGCGCGATCATCCTGATGGACAGCCAGATCGACCACACCACCGGCCTGCTGAGCCTGCGTGAAGGTTGCCCGCACCAGGTGTGGTGCACCGACATGGTCCATGAAGACCTGAGCACCGGCTTCCCGCTGTTCACTATGCTCACCCACTGGAACGGCGGCCTGGCCTGGAACCGCATCGAGCTGGACGCCAGCTTCACCATCCCGGCCTGCCCGAACCTGCGCTTCACCCCGCTGCCACTGCGCAGTGCCGCGCCGCCCTACTCGCCGCACCGCTTCGACCCGCACCCCGGCGACAACATCGGCCTGATCGTCGAAGACCTGCGCACCGGCGGCAAACTGTTCTACGCGCCAGGGCTGGGCAAGGTCGACGCGCCGTTGCTGGAGATCATGGCCGGCAGCGACTGCCTGCTGGTGGACGGCACAATGTGGGATGACGACGAAATGCAGCGCCGTGGCGTCGGCACCCGCACCGGCCGCGAGATGGGCCACCTGGCGCAGAACGGCCCCGGCGGCATGCTGGAAGTGCTGGAGCAATTGCCAAAACAGCGCAAAGTGCTTATTCACATCAACAACACCAACCCGATCCTTGATGAAGACTCCCCCGAGCGAGCGGAGCTGGTGCGGCGCAATGTCGAAGTGGCTTACGACGGCATGAGCATTGAACTGTAGGAGCGATCGAAATGACCGACACGCCATTGACCACCGCTGAATTCGAAGCCGCCCTGCGTGCCAAAGGCGCCTTCTACCATATCCACCACCCGTACCACGTGGCGATGTACGAAGGCCGCGCGACCCGCGAGCAGATCCAGGGCTGGGTCGCCAACCGCTTCTACTATCAGGTGAACATCCCCCTGAAAGACGCCGCGATCCTGGCAAATTGCCCAGACCGTGAGATCCGCCGCGAGTGGATCCAGCGCTTGCTCGACCACGATGGCGCCCCCGGTGAGGACGGCGGCATCGAAGCCTGGCTGCGCCTCGGCCAGGCCGTTGGACTGGACCCCGACCAACTGCGCTCTCAGGAACTGGTGTTGCCAGGCGTGCGGTTTGCGGTGGATGCCTACGTCAACTTCGCCCGCCGCGCCAGTTGGCAGGAAGCCGCCAGCAGCTCGCTGACCGAGCTGTTCGCGCCACAGATCCACCAATCGCGCCTCGACAGCTGGCCGCAGCATTACCCGTGGATCGACCCGGCCGGGTATGAATACTTCCGCACCCGTCTCGGCCAGGCCCGGCGCGATGTGGAACATGGTTTGGCGATCACCCTGCAGCACTACACCACCCGTGAAGGCCAGGAGCGCATGCTGGAAATTCTCCAGTTCAAACTGGATATCCTGTGGAGCATGCTGGATGCCATGAGCATGGCCTACGAACTCAACCGCCCGCCGTATCACAGCGTGACCGAGCAGCGTGTGTGGCATAAAGGGATCACCCTATGAGCTTTGATCGCAGCAAGAAACCCACCTGGCGCCAAGGCTATCGCTACCAGTACGAGCCCGCGCAAAAGGGCCATGTGTTGCTCTACCCCGAAGGCATGATCAAGCTCAATGACAGCGCTGCGCTGATCGGCGGATTGATCGACGGTGAGCGCGACGTGGCGACGATCATCGCCGAGCTGGATAAACAGTTCCCCGGCGTGCCTGAGCTCGGCGAAGACATCGAGCAATTCATGGAGGTCGCCCGTGCAGAGCACTGGATCACCCTTGCCTGAAAAACCGCCGATTGGCTTGCCGCTATGGTTGCTGGCCGAGCTGACCTATCGCTGCCCGCTGCAGTGCCCGTACTGCTCCAACCCGCTGGATTTTGCCGAGCAGGGCAAAGAGCTGAGCACCGAGCAGTGGTTCAAGGTGTTTCGCGAAGCCCGCGAGATGGGCGCGGCACAGCTGGGGTTTTCCGGCGGCGAGCCGTTGGTCCGTCAAGACCTCGCCGACCTGATCGCCGAGGCGCGCAGGCTGGGGTTCTATACCAACCTGATCACCTCCGGCATCGGCCTGACCGAACAGAAGATCAGCGATTTCAAGAAAGCCGGCCTGGACCATATCCAGATCAGCTTCCAGGCCAGCGACGAACAGGTGAACAACCTGCTGGCCGGCTCGAAAAAAGCCTTCGCGCAAAAGCTGGAAATGGCCCGCGCGGTGAAGGCCCACGGTTACCCGATGGTGCTGAACTTCGTGACCCATCGGCACAATATCGACAAGATCGATCGCATCATCGAGCTGTGTATTGCGTTGGAGGCGGACTTCGTCGAACTCGCCACCTGCCAGTTCTACGGTTGGGCGCAGCTCAATCGGGTGGGGTTGTTGCCGACCCGGGAACAGCTGGTGCGCGCCGAACGCATCACCAACGAATACCGCGCCAAGCTTGAGGCCGAAGGGCACCCGTGCAAGCTGATCTTCGTAACGCCGGATTACTACGAGGAGCGCCCTAAAGCCTGCATGAACGGCTGGGGCAGTATCTTTCTAACAGTAACGCCAGACGGCACCGCCCTGCCCTGTCACGGCGCCCGACAGATGCCGGTGCAATTTCCCAACGTGCGCGACCACAGCATGCAGCACATCTGGTACGACTCATTCGGCTTCAACCGCTTTCGCGGTTACGACTGGATGCCCGAGCCATGCCGTTCCTGCGACGAGAAGGAAAAGGACTTCGGCGGCTGCCGGTGCCAGGCCTTCATGCTCACGGGAGACGCGAGCAATGCCGACCCGGTGTGCAGCAAGTCCGAGCAGCACGGCATCATCCTGCAAGCGCGGGAAGAAGCCGAACACGCGACCCAGACCATCGAGCAATTGGCCTTTCGCAACGAGCGCAACTCACGGCTCATCGCAAAAGGCTGACGGCCTCAGCGCTTGGCGATGATGTACACCGCGTGGATGATGCCGGGGAAGTAACCGCACAGGGTCAGCAGGATGTTAAGCCAGAACGCACCGGCGAAACCCACTTGCAGGAACACACCCAGTGGCGGCAGCAGAATGGCGATGATGATACGAATGATGTCCATGGGTAAGCTCCAAAAATCGGCTCGTGTGAGCCGTGTAGCTAATCGACCTTGGCCATTCGTGAGGGTTCAGTGGGATCTGGCGTTGGGCCATCCAGGCAAAAAAACGCCCCCAACCAAAAGAATCAGGCCGGAGGCGCCGCGTAGACCGCGAGACGGTTCAGGAAGAGGTTAAACGGCGACGCCCTTGCGGCATTGCAGTTGTGCGGTGCGCACGCGGGAGAAGGCACGGGCCAGGCGCAGGAGCATTTCGTCGATGTTGCTTTTGCTCACGGTCAGGGCCGGGGTGAAGCGCAAGCAGTTTGGTTGCGGGGCGTTGATGATCAGGCCTTCGTGCAGGGCAGCTTTTACAACAGCATCCGCAGAATCATCCGACAACGTCAGGCCCCACATCAGGCCGTGACCACGCAATTGACCGTGGTCGTAGCGGTAGGCCAGACGGGCCAGCCCCTCGCCCAGGTACAAGCCGGACTCACGCACGTGGTCCATAAAGCCGTGCTCCAGCACCGCCTCGAGTACCGCCAGGCCGGCCGACGCCATCAGCGCATTACCGTGGTGAGTACCTTCCAACTCGCCCACCTCGAAACAACAGGCTTTACCACGCGCCAGTAGTGCTGCGAGGGGCACACCGCCGCCCAGGCCTTTGCCGAGGGTGATGATGTCGGCACGCACGCCGTATTGCTGCTCGGCGAGCAAGGTACCGCAGCGGCCGATGCCGGTTTGCACTTCGTCGAGAATCAGCAGGATCCCCAATTCACGGCACAAGCGCTCAACGCCTTTGAGGTAATGCTCGGTCGCAGGAATGACGCCCGCTTCGCCCTGGATCGGTTCGAGCAGGATGGCGACGGTTTGCGCGTCGACTGCCGCATGCAGCGCTGACAGGTCGTTGAAGGGCACATGGCTGAAGCCGGGCAACTGCGGTTCAAAACGGTTTTCCGGGCCACCCGCCGATGCCGACATCGCGGCGAAACTGCGACCATGGCTACCCGCGCTGGCACTGATAATGCGGTAGGCCCCGCCGCGATGCAGCTGGCCCCATTTGCGCGCCAACTTGATCGCGGCTTCGACGGCTTCCGCGCCGCTGTTGAGCAGGTAAGCCTGATCGCTACCGGTGCGATGGCACAGGCGCTCAGCGAGGTTGAGTTGAGCGCGGTTGTGCAGGCCGTTGCCGGGGTTGATCAGCGCCTGGGTCTGGTCAGCCAGCGCCTTGATCAACACCTGGGGGCTGTGGCCGAGGCTGTTGGCTGCGTTGCCCTGACTGAAATCCAGGTAGGCACGGTCGTCGCTGTCCCACAGCCACGAGCCCTGGCCGCGCACGAAAACGTGCGGCGGGCGGGCGACGCAGGGCATCAGGGACTCGCTGGAAGACGTCTCGCTGGGCGCCTCGAGAAGCAAATCGTCCAGGCTCGGCGCAGCGCGACGGAACAGATTCATAGCTCACCCCCAATAGCAACCGGACCTTGGTCGGTGCGGCACGCCAGAACGGCCCTGAGGTTTTTTGCCTTGCCTATGTAAACCCTATCAACATAAACACTGTTCATTGCTCGATTCGGCCCTGTAAGCCCTGCGAATAGGCGCTAGACTAGGCGCCTCAGCGGCCAACAGCCATTTCGTTTTTCCAGCTTTTTCGATAAGTAAGCCTTATGGATTTCAAGCAACTGCGTTATTTCGTCGCGGTGTATGAGGAAGGCCACGTAGGCCGTGCCGCCGAGCGCCTGTCGATCTCCCAACCGGCGCTGTCTCAGCAGATCCGCCAGTTGGAACAGAACCTGGATGTGAGCCTGTTCGAGCGCAGCAGCAAGCGCCTGCTGCCGACACTGGCGGCGCACACGCTGTACAACCATGCCCTGCCGCTGATCGATGGCATGCAACAGGCGGTTGAAGCACTGCGTAACTTCAAGGGGCAGGCGATGCGCACCTTGGCCATCGGTGTCCTGCAAACCGTGCACACCAGCCTGGTGCCGCAGATGCTGGAGCGTGTGCGCAAGGCCCAGCCACATCTGGTGGTGCAGATTTACGAATTGACGGGGCTTGAGATCGAGCGACGACTGCTCAACGGCTCGCTGGATATTGGCATCAGCTACCTGCCGCCACGCCAGCCGGGGCTGCACGGTGTGTTGTTGTATGAAGATGAGTTAAAGGTGGTCATCCCCGAGGACCATCCCTTGCGGGCATTCAAGAAAGTCTCGCTGAAGCAGGCGGCCGAGTTGCCCATGTTGCTGTTGGGGGAAGAGTTTCAAGTCAGGCAGATCTGGCAGGGCCAATTGTCCAACCTCGGACGACGCCCGCAAGTACAGGCGGAGCTGAACACCATGGTGGGGATTCTCGACAGCTTGCCCCACACGAAGTTGGCGACGGTGCTGCCGGGGCGTTCCCAGGACGAACACAACAGCCAGTCACTGTTATGGAAACCGCTGAGTGAACCCAGGGTGCCGCTGAAAGTCGGCTTGGTGTGCCGCGATGTGCAGCGTCAGCAGGCGACGATGGCGTTGCTGCGCACCTTGCTGGAAGACGTGATGAATGCCCCGCAGGCACCGGCCTGACTTTTTCACGGGCAAAAGAAAACCCCGCCGAAGCGGGGCTTTGCAGACTGTTTCCCTGACATCCATTTCACTCCGCCTTCCTGGCAGAATCCTACGTGTCCGTGTTGTTGCTTTGCGCTTCCTGCGCGACGTCCATGTGAAGTAGATTATCCGTGGATCCAATCTGGCGATAGAGGACGAATAGCAGCACGTCATGTAAGAGAATGCTTACACACTCTCCAATCCCTTAAAACAGTGCTTCATCCAGCAAGAACAGCGATTCGCTGCCGGCTTTTACCGACGCACTCAACGAATGAATACGCGGCAATAGACGCGCAAAGTAGAAGCGTGCAGTACCCAGCTTGCTGGCGTAGAAGTCTTCTTCCGATTCCTTGCCCAGCGCAGCCTTGGCCATGCGTGCCCACATGTAGGCATAAGCCATGTAGCCAAAGGCATGCAGGTATTCCACCGACGCCGCGCCGATTTCGTTCGGGTTGGTCTTGGCGCGGTCCAGCACCCAGGCGGTCAACTCATCCAGGTTATCCACCGCCGCGCTCAGCGGTTTGGTGAATTCGGCCAGCTCGGTCCCCGACGAGGCAATGAACCCACGGATTTCGTCAGCGAACAAGGTATAGAACGCCCCGCCACTGCCGACGATCTTGCGTCCCATCAGGTCCAGGGCCTGGATGCCGTTGGTGCCTTCGTAGATCTGGGTGATGCGCACATCGCGCACCAGTTGCTCCTGGCCCCACTCGCGAATGTAACCGTGGCCGCCAAATACTTGCTGGCCCAGCACAGTGGTTTCCAGCCCCAGGTCGCTCAGGAAAGCCTTGGCCACCGGCGTCAGCAATGCCACCAGGTTATCCGCACGCTCGCGGGCAGCGGCGTCGTCGCTGAATTTGGCGATGTCCAGCTGCGTCGCCACGTAGGTGGAGAACGCCCGGCCACCTTCGTTCGCGGCTTTCATGGTCAGCAGCATGCGCCGCACGTCCGGGTGCACGATGATCGGGTCGGCCATTTTGTCTTGCGCCTGAGCGCCCGTCGGTGCACGGCTTTGCAGGCGGTCGCGGGCATATTCGATCGCGTTCTGGTAGGAACGCTCGCCGGACGCCAGTCCCTGGATACCGACACCCAGACGCTCGTAGTTCATCATGGTGAACATTGCCGCCAGACCGCGGTTCGGCTCGCCTACCAGGTAACCCACGGCGTCGTCGAAGTTCATCACGCAGGTCGCCGACGCCTGGATCCCCATCTTGTGCTCGATGGACCCACAGCTCACCGTGTTACGCGCGCCCAGGCTGCCATCGGCATTGACCATGAACTTCGGCACCAGGAACAGCGAAATCCCCTTGGGACCGGCCGGTGCATCCGGCAGTTTGGCCAGCACCAGGTGGATGATGTTGTCGGTGAGGTCGTGTTCGCCACCGGTGATAAAGATCTTGGTGCCGCTGACTTTGTAGGAACCGTCCGCCTGTGGCTCGGCCTTGGTGCGGATAATCCCCAGGTCGGTACCGGCATGGGCCTCGGTCAGGCACATGGAGCCGGCCCATTCACCGGAATACATCTTCGGCAGATAAGTCGCCTTGAGTGCTTCGCTGGCGTGGGTGTTGATTGACACGCAGGCGCCGGATGTCAGCATCGGGTACAAACCGAACGCCAGGCTCGATGAGTTGATCATCTCTTCAACCTGGGCGGACACCGCCTTGGGCATCCCCATGCCGCCGAAGATCGGATCACCGCCAACCCCCACCCAGCCGCCTTGCGCATAGGTCGCGTAGGCCTGTGGAAAGCCATCCGGCGTGAACACCGCGGTGTTGTCCCAGCGGCAACCCTGTTCATCGCCACCGCGGCTGAGCGGGGCGATGGATTTGGCGGTGACCTTGCCGGCTTCTTCGAGGATGGCCTCTACGGTTTCGGCGTCAACGGTGTCTGCCAATGCCGGCAATTGGGCCCAAGTGGTGGCGACCTCAAAGACTTCGTTGAGGACGAAGCGCATATCACGCAGCGGCGCTTTGTAATCAGCCATGGCAAACCTCGTGAGAACGTGAAAAGTGATTCGGTGAGAGTCGGTTTTACAGGCTCAGAGTGTACCCGAACAACTTTTCAGACACATAGGGTCCACTTGTGACTGATCGGTATTTTTAAGTCATCACAACGCAAAGGCCTCCGCAGGCAGACTCATCAGGCATTCGCTGCCCGCTTCCACCGCAGCGCGGTGGGTGGCGGTACGTGGCAGCAGACGTTTGAAGTAGAAGTCGCAGGTCGCGAGCTTGGCTTTGGCAAAATCAGTATCCGGTTGTTCAGCGGCAGCGATCGCCATGCGCAGCCACAGGTAAGCGAGCACCACGTAGCCGCTGTACATCAAGTAATCCACCGCCGCCGCGCCCACTTCATCGGGATTCTTCATTGCGGCCATGCCGACCTTGGTGGTCAACTCGCCCCACTCCCCATTCAACTGATTGAGCTGCGCCACATAGGCCTTGAGTTGCGGATGCTCGGCATGCGCTGCGCAGAACTTATGCACGATCTTGGTAAACCCACGCAGCAACTTGCCTTGGCTGCCTAGCACCTTGCGCCCCAGCAGGTCGAGAGCCTGGATGCCGTTGGTACCTTCATAAATCGGCGCAATCCGTGCGTCGCGGGCCAGCTGCTCCATGCCCCATTCGCGGATGTAACCGTGACCGCCGAAAACCTGCATGCCGTGGTTGGTCACCTCAAGGCCGGTGTCGGTCATGAAGGCTTTGCAGATCGGGGTGAGGAACGCCAGCAGGTCTTCGGCGTCCTGGCGCTGGGTGGCATCGCTGCTCAGGTGTGCGGTGTCGAGCAACTGTGCGGTGAAGTAGGTCAGTGCGCGGTTGCCTTCGTTGAAGGCCTTCATGGTCAGCAGCATCCGGCGCACATCGGGGTGCACGATGATCGGGTCGGCGGCTTTATCCGGAGCCTTGGCGCCGGTCAGTGAGCGCATCTGCAGGCGGTCGTTGGCGTATTTGATCGCGCCCTGAAAACTTGCCTCGCCGTTGCACAGGCCCTGCATGCCGGTGCCCAGCCGCGCATGGTTCATCATGGTGAACATGCAGTTGAGGCCTTTGTTCGCCTCACCGATCAGGAAACCCTTGGCACCATCGAAGTTCAGCACGCACGTGGCGGAGCCCTTGATGCCCATCTTGTGTTCGATCGAGCCGCAGTGCACCGCGTTACGCTCGCCGGAGTCCGCATGGAACTTGGGCACGATAAACAATGAAATACCCTTGGTGCCTGCCGGTGCGTCCGGCAGTTTGGCCAATACCAAGTGGATGATGTTGGCGCTCATGTCGTGTTCGCCGGCCGAGATGAAGATTTTGCTGCCGGTGACCGCATAACTGCCGTCCGCCTGGGGCACGGCGCGGGTTTTGATCAGGCCCAGGTCGGTGCCGCAGTGGGCTTCCGTGAGGCACATGGTGCCGGTCCATTCGCCGGCAGTGAGTTTGCTGAGAAACGTGTCTTTCTGCTCGGCGGTGCCGTGGGCGTGGATCGCCGACATCGCGCCGTGGGTCAGCCCTGGGTACATGCCCCAGGATGTGTTGCTGGAGCCGATCATCTCGCTGAGCACCAGGCCCAGTGACTGCGGCAGGCCCTGGCCACCATAGGCCGGGTCCGCGGCCACACCGTGCCAGCCGCCTTCCACGTATTGGGCGAAGGCCTCCTTGAAGCCTTTGGGTGTAGTGACCACGCCATTTTCGAAATGGCAGCCTTCTTCGTCGCCGCTGCGGTTAAGCGGTGCGAGTACGTTTTCGCAGAATTTTGCGCCTTCTTCAAGAATCGCGCTGACCATGTCCGGGCTGGCGTCAGTCGCGCCCAAGGCGGCGTAATGGCCGTGGAAGTCAAACACGTTGTCGATCAGAAAACGCATGTCGCGTAGGGGCGCTTTGTATTCAGGCATGGCAATGTCTCCGTCAGCAGATGGTTTCAACCTACTGCCGGGCATTGCCGCGGACAATCACTGTAGCGCTGCTGAATACAGCGCCATCACTCAACCGGCAGCGCTCTCCATACGCACTGCGCCACGCCGGGTTTGCCCGGCGGCCACCACGCAGTTGCGCCCGGCGCCCTTCGCGGCGTACAGCGCCTGGTCCGCGGATTTAAGCACTTCTTCCGGCGTGCGCTGCTCGGCCTGGCGCTCAGCCACGCCAATGCTGATGGTCACCGAAACACTCGATGCGCCACTGCCGGAACGGCGCTGACGGCCTTGATGATCGTCCTGAGGGCGGTCCGAATTACGCAGCTTGATATCGTAATCGGCGATGATCCCGCGGATTTCCTCCAGGTGCGGCAAGCATTCTTCCACCGTCTTGCCGGCGAACACCACGGCGAACTCTTCACCCCCATAGCGATAAGCGCGCCCGCCGCCGTTGACCTTGGATAACTTGCTCGCCACCAGGCGCAGCACCTGGTCGCCGACGTCATGACCATGGGTGTCGTTGAAACGCTTGAAATGGTCGACGTCGCTCATCGCCAGCACGTAGTTGCGTCCCAGCCGCTGCATGCGCTCGTTCAGTGCGCGGCGCCCCGGCAAGCCGGTCAGCTCATCGCGAAAGGCCATTTGATAAGCCTCATGGGCCACACCGGCGGCAATCATCAGCATCACCTGGCTGCACATGATGTTCAGGGTGAACGGCAGGATGAACGTCTGCGGCAACATCCAGAACATGCCCAGCAGCCCCACCAGTTGCGCCGCATGCAGCGGGCGCGGCTGGTACCCGTACTGCGCCGCCAGGGTCAGGAAGCCGATCAGGAACATCGGGTACGACAGTTGGATCAGGCTCATCCAACTGCCATGCAGCGCCGGCCAGCGAATCTCCGCCAACCAGTTCAGCACCGCCTGGGGATAACTCTGCTCGAGCGCCAAGGCCACGCTGCCGATCGCCAGCAACACCGCGCCACGCGCGACGAAGTCACGGAACAGGTGGGTTTTCTCCTGCCACAGCGCGTAGATGCTGAACAACAACGGCAGCAGCAGGCAGCACAGGTGAAACACCACGGCTGCGTCTTCACGCACGCGACCGTGATCGCGATAGAAGTCTGTCTGGGTATCCAGCAGGAAGTAGGCGATGTACACCGTGATCATCAGAAACAGTTCACGCTGACGACGGTACACCGCGCAATACGAACCGCCGAGCAGCAACACCAGGGTCGGCAACACATTGAACAGTGAGGTGAAGAAGACGTTGAGCTCCTTGACGTACGCAGCCGAGAGCCCGGCCAGCAAGAGCAGCAACGAAGGTAGGAAATGACTGAAACGCACAGCGGACACGCGTGACAAGGGTAAAACTCCGACCCGCAGAAAAATGATGGCACTGTGCCTTTGCGCTGACAGTTAAGCACAAACTGGCACGCATATATCACATTGCCATCACTGTAACGGCAGCCACTGCCATTCCCTGAGCTTTTTGTTGCAATGCTTTCTGTCGGGGCTGGCGTGCCCGCTGTGTTTTTTCGCGAGCGGGCTCGCTCCGACGCAGAAACGAAAAAAGCCGCCGCTCCCGGGAGGGAGCAGCGGCTCTTGAAGTGAACCCGGTAAGGCTTAGTAAGCCAGGCCGAAGTCTTCTTCTTTCATGTCCATCAGGTTGTTGGCGCCCGACAGCATGGTGGCCACGTGAGTGCGAGTACGCGGCAGGATACGCTGGAAGTAGAAGCGCGCGGTCTGCAACTTGGCGGTGTAGAACGCCTCTTCGGTGGTGCCGGCAGCCAGTTTCTCGGCAGCCAGGCGCGCCATGTCGGCCCAGAAGTAAGCCAGGCACGCGTAACCGGAATACATCAGGTAGTCCACCGAGGCGGCCCCCACTTCTTCACGGTCTTTCATCGCGGCCATGCCGACCTTCATGGTCAACTCGCCCCACTCTTTGTTCAGCGCAGCCAGCGGTGCAACGAACTCTTTGACCGCTTCGTTGCCTTCGTTGGCCTGGCAGAACTTGTGCACGATCTTGGTGAAGCCCTTGAGCGCTTCGCCTTGGGTCATCAGCACCTTACGACCCAGCAGGTCCAGCGCCTGGATGCCGGTGGTGCCTTCGTACAGCATCGAAATGCGGCTGTCGCGAACGTTCTGCTCCATGCCCCACTCAGCGATGAAGCCGTGACCGCCGTAGATCTGCACGCCGTGGTTGGCGGATTCAAAACCGACTTCGGTCATGAACGCCTTGGCGATCGGGGTCATGAATGCCAGCAGGCCATCGGCCTGTTTCTTGGCTTCGTCGTCGGTGCCGTACTTGACGATGTCCACTTGCTTGGCGGTGAAGTACACCATCGCACGGTTGCCTTCGGCGAAGGCTTTCATGGTCAGCAGCATGCGGCGCACATCAGGGTGCACGATGATCGGGTCGGCGGCCTTATCCGGCGCTTTCGGGCCGGTCAGGGAACGCATTTGCAGGCGGTCACGCGCATATTTCAGGCCGCCCTGGAAGCCGATTTCAGCGTGGGCCAGGCCTTGCAGCGCGGTGCCCAGGCGAGCGGTGTTCATAAAGGTGAACATGCAGTTCAGGCCTTTGTTCGCCGGGCCGATCAGGAAACCGGTGGCCGCGTCGAAGTTCATCACGCAGGTGGCGTTACCGTGGATGCCCATCTTGTGTTCCAGGGAACCACAGGTCACCGCGTTGCGCGCACCGATGGAACCGTCGGCGTTCGGCAGGAACTTCGGCACGATAAACAGCGAAATACCTTTGGTGCCAGCCGGTGCGTCCGGCAGGCGAGCCAGTACGATGTGGACGATGTTATCGGCCATGTCGTGTTCGCCGGCCGAGATGAAGATCTTGGTGCCGGAAACTTTATAGGTACCGTCGGCCTGAGGTTCGGCCTTGGTGCGCAGCATGCCCAGGTCGGTGCCGCAGTGTGGCTCGGTCAAGCACATGGTGCCGGTCCACTCGCCCGACACCAGCTTGGTCAGGTAGGCCTCTTGCTGCTCGGGGGTGCCGTGCTCGGAGATGGTGTTCATCGCGCCATGGGACAGGCCTGGGTACATGCCCCACGACCAGTTGGCTTCGCCGACCATTTCGCTGACAGCCAGGCCCAAGGATTCCGGCAGGCCTTGGCCACCGTGCTCCACGTCGTGGGCCAGGCTTGGCCAGCCACCTTCGACGAATTGTTTGTAGGCTTCTTTGAAACCGGTTGGGGTTTTAACGCCCGACTCACTCCAGGTGCAGCCTTCGATGTCACCCACGCGGTTCAGCGGTGCCAGCACTTGCTCACAGAACTTGGCGCCTTCTTCAAGGATGGCGTCAACCATGTCCGGGGTAGCGTCCTGGCAAGCCGGCAGGCTCTGATAGTGCGCTTCATAGCCAAGCAGTTCGTCACGAACGAAGCGAATATCACGCAAGGGGGCCTTGTAGTCAGGCATAGCGATAAACCTCTGCTGATGTATCTGGAATGAACAACCGCGTGGATGTGTTGTGGCGGTCAAACAGGTGTTTGAAACATACGTTTACCACCTGGGGATGTCAAGCGCCGTCCGGATGCCGTTTGTCATGACATGAATCAAAGGCGCGCACGGCGAAGCCTGCGGCGGGTCGCCACACATGACTTTAGGAGAGATGGGGAGTTTTTGTAGGAGCGAGCAAGCTCGCTCCTGCAGTGACCGGATAAGACAGAAGGGGGTTAAGCGTAGGTGTCGATCAGGGTGCCGAGCATTTCATCCGAAGCCTTGGCGACTTTTGCACCGAGCTCCACTTGGAATTTGCCTTGGGCCATTTCGACCATGTTGCTGGCCGAGTTGGACGGCTGGGCGCGGTCATTGGCTTGCAGACGGTCACTTTGCGCATCCGAGGGCTGGGTCGTCGCGGCGCTGGCAATTTTACCGGCGGCCTGGTCGACACGGTTTTGCCCGGCCTGAATGCTGCTCAGGCCCGAATAAAACGCGCTGCTTCCAGAGATTTCCATGGCGTAAGCCTGCCTTTAGAGAATCGTGAACCTTGATTGAAGCAGAGTCGCCCGCAAAACACCCGTCAAAAACACTAATGGCATAATGCCTTATCGATAGCCAAAATCAGTCAAGCAGGTCCAATTGCAGGTACTCCGCCACGGCCTCAGCCCCGGCGTGCTTGAGTTTCGGCACACGGCCCAGGCACGGCGCGGGCAGGCGTTCGGCCAGGGTGGCGAGGTTTTCTTCCAGACGGGAGGTCTTGGGGTCGATGATATTTGCCACCCACCCGGCCAACTGCAAACCGTCGCGGGCGATGGCTTCGGCGGTCAGCAAGGCATGGCTGATGCAACCCAGGCGCACGCCCACCACCAGGATCACCGGCAGCTTGAGCGCCATGGCCAAATCCGACAGGTTCGCCTGATCAGCCAGTGGCACCCGCCAACCGCCTGCGCCTTCGATCAAGGTGAAATCCGCTTCTCGCGCCAGCATCTGCTGCATGGGCTTGAGCAAGGATTGCACCGTCAGCGACACACCCGCCTCCCGCGCCGCCAGATGCGGTGCAATGGCCGGTTCGAAGGCCACCGGGTTGACCTCGGCATAACTCAAGGGCAACGAACATTCGGCCAACAACGCCAATGCATCGGCGTTGCGCAAGCCTTTGGGCGTAACCTGGCAGCCGGACGCCACGGGCTTGCCGGCGGCGGTGCTTCTGCCGGCTTGTCGCGCTGCGTGGAGCAGGCCGGCAGCGACAGTCGTTTTGCCGACATCGGTGTCGGTACCGGTAATAAAGTAGGCAGCGGTCATAGAGGTTTCTCCAGTACGGCATACACCACTTGGTAAGTCGCCGGCAGGCCCGGGGCCTGGCGGAACCGCTCATACGCCTGCACCAGTGCAACAATCCGCGCGCGCCCCGTCAACCCTCCCGGGCGGCCGGGGTTGAGGTTATGGGCGCCCAAAGCCTTCAACTCATGGGTAAGGCTGCGCACATCCGGGTAATGCAGTACATGGGGACGCTGCTCCAGGCTCACCACCCGCAGGCCGCTGGCTGCGCACAGTTGCTGATAAGCCTCGAAAGTACGGAAGCGGTTGACGTGAACCAAGCCATCCGCCGCGCGCCAGCTTTCGCGCAGTTCTTCCAGGGTGCCCACGCAGAGGCTGGTAAAGGCAAGCACACCACCCGGTTGCAACACGCGATAGGCCTCGCTGAGCACCGCTTCGAAGTTCGCGCACCACTGCACCGCGAGAGAGGAGAAGATCAGCTCCACGCTGTCCGCTTTAAGCGGCAAACGCTCTGCATCACCCGCGATGAACTGCTCGGCGCCACCCAAAGGGCGCGCGTGGTTGAGCATTCCTTCGGCGATATCCAGTGCGATGCCTTGGCTGGCAGGCAGCCGCTCACCCAGCATGCGGCTGAAATAGCCCGTGCCGCAGCCCATATCCAGCCAGCGTTGCGGGGTGATATCGGCCGGCAGGCGCATCAGCAATTGGCTGCCCACTGCCCGCTGCAACTCAGCAACGCTGTCGTAACTGGCGGCTGCACGGGAAAAGGATGCCGCCACCTGGCGCTTGTCCGGCAAGGCCCCCGGCAGCGGGGCGTGGGATAAATCAGTCATCGATGCACTCATGCAAAAAAGCCTGGATGGCCCCCGCTACACCGTGGGGGTCTTCCAGAAGAAAAGCGTGGCCGGCCTGTTCAATCAGGCCGATTTCAACATCGGGCAGCAGCGCCAGCAGATCGCTGGCGGCTTCGGCGGGCACCAACCCATCCAGTCCAGCGAACAGGTGCAACTGTGGGCCGCGATACGCCAGCAAAGCGTCGCGGGTGTCGAGTTGGGCGAGCAGTTCAAGACCGGGCATCAGCACACTGGAAGGCGTATTCGGTGCGCCACTGACCAGCAAGCGTGACAACCCACGCGGGTCTTCGGCACCTTTGGCGCACAGCAAACCAAAACGTTTGAGGGTGACCTGGGAGTCGGCATGGCAACCGGCGAGAAACGCGTCGAACGTCTCGGCGGGCATCGCGCTCGGCCAGCCGTCATGGGCGACAAAACACGGATTGCTCGCCAGTGTGAGCAAGCCGCAACAGCGTTCGCCGCGCCGCGCCGCCAATTCCGAGGCAAGCATGCCGCCCAACGACCAACCGCCCAACCATGCGTTGTCCGGCAGCGTGGCATCGAGTTCGTCGAGCCATTCATTCAGGTCGCTGGAAGCCAGCGCGGGCAAGGGCTCGATCTGCACCTGCAGGTGTTCGTCCAGGCCTTGCAGTGCGGCAGCCAAAGGCTCCAGCGGTGATACGCCGAGGCCCCAGCCGGGCAGCAATATCAGTCGGTCACGCATGGTCGGGCTCCGAACTGCTTGATACGCGCAAACACGCTTCCAATGCGTTTAACAATAGCCGCACCTGCGCCTCGGTGTGGGCCGCCGTCAAGGTCACGCGCAAGCGGGCACTGCCAGCCGGCACGGTGGGTGGGCGAATGGCGGTGACCATCAGGCCGCGCTCGCGCAGCATCTGCGACAGGCGCATGGCCTTGGCGCTGTCACCGATCAGGATCGGCTGGATCGGCGTGAAGCTGTCCATCAGGTCCAGCCCAAGCTGCTCGGCGCCCTGGCGGAACTGGTGAATCAGGCTGTTGAGGTGCTCGCGCCGCCAATGTTCGGTGCGCAGCAGCTCCAGGCTTTTCAAGGTGGCGCAGGCCAGGGCCGGCGGTTGGCTGGTGGTGTAGATGTACGGGCGTGCGAACTGGATCAGGCTTTCGATCAGCGCTTCACTGCCCGCCACAAAAGCCCCAGCCGTGCCAAACGCCTTGCCAAGGGTGCCGACCAATACCGGCACGTCCTCCTGGCTAAGGCCGAAATGCTCGACGATGCCTCCGCCGTTGGCACCCAATGGCCCGAAGCCGTGGGCATCATCCACCATCAGCCAGGCACCTTTGGCTTTGGTTTCACGGGCCAGCGCTGGCAGGTCCGCCAGATCGCCGTCCATGCTGAACACGCCATCGGTGACCACCAGCGTATTGCCGGTGGCTTTCTCCAGGCGCTTGGCCAGGCTTTCGGCGTCGTTATGCAAGTAGCGATTGAAACGCGCACCCGATAGCAGGCCCGCATCCAGCAACGAGGCATGGTTGAGTCGGTCTTCCAGCACCGTATCGCCCTGCCCCACCAACGCCGTGACCGCGCCGAGGTTGGCCATGTAGCCGGTGGTAAACAGCAGCGCGCGCGGGCGACCGGTGAAGTCGGCCAGCGCTTGTTCCAGTTCATGGTGCGGTGTCGCATGCCCGACCACCAGGTGCGAAGCACCACCGCCCACGCCCCAGCGGGACGCACCGGCGCGCCAGGCTTCGATCACTTGAGGGTGATTGGCCAGGCCCAGGTAATCGTTATTACAGAACGCCAGCAACGGCTGGCCGTCCACCACCACTTCCGGACCTTGGGGGCTGTCCAGTAGCGGGCGTTGGCGATAAAGGTGTTCGGCACGGCGGGCAGCGAGGCGCGCGGCGAGATCAAAAGACATGCTGGCCTCGATACATCAGGTGAACAATGTGGGAGCTGGCTTGCCACCCCTACAGGGATGGCATTTCAATCAAACAACGGCGTTATAGAACTGCTCGCTGCTCTTTTGCTCCACCAGCGCCTGTTCGATCGCGGCCTGATGCACTTCATCGGCATGCTCTTCGCGCGCTTCCGGCAGAATCCCCAGGCGCGAAAACAGTTGCATATCCTTGTCGGCCTGCGGGTTGGCAGTGGTCAGCAACTTATCGCCGTAGAAGATCGAGTTGGCACCGGCAAAAAACGCCAGGGCCTGCATCTGCTCGTTCATCGCCTCGCGACCAGCCGACAGCCGTACATGGGACTGCGGCATCAGGATGCGCGCCACGGCGAGCATGCGGATGAAGTCGAACGGGTCGATGTCTTCGGCGTTTTCCAGCGGCGTACCGGCAACCTTCACCAACATGTTGATTGGCACCGATTCCGGATGCTCCGGCAGGTTGGCCAGCTGGATCAGCAAATTGGCGCGGTCATCAAGGGACTCGCCCATGCCGAGGATGCCACCCGAGCAGATCTTCATCCCCGACTCCCGCACGTAAGCCAGGGTTTGCAGACGCTCGCTGTAGGTGCGGGTGGTGATGATCGAGCCGTAAAACTCCGGCGACGTATCAAGGTTGTGGTTGTAGTAGTCCAGGCCAGCCTGGGCCAGGGCCTCGGTCTGGTCCTGATCGAGGCGGCCGAGGGTCATGCAGGTTTCCAGGCCCATGGCCTTCACGCCTTTGACCATCTGCAGCACGTAAGGCATGTCTTTGGCCGACGGGTGCTTCCAGGCGGCGCCCATGCAGAAACGGGTCGAACCGATGGCCTTGGCGCGGGCAGCCTCTTCGAGGACCTTCTGCACTTCCATCAGCTTCTCTTTTTCCAGGCCAGTGTTGTAGTGGCCCGACTGCGGACAATATTTGCAATCTTCCGGGCAGGCCCCGGTCTTGATCGAGAGCAGCGTCGACACTTGCACACGGTTAGCGTCGAAATGCGCGCGGTGCACGGTCTGCGCCTGGAACAACAGGTCATTGAACGGCTGCACGAACAGCGCTTTGACTTCGGCGAGGGACCAATCGTGACGCAAGGTGGCGGTGGTGCTGGCGCTCATGGGCGATTCCTTGATTATGCTTTGGCAAGCGCTGTGGGCAGGGCAATACCCACAGGCACGACACGGATGCTCGGCATATTTAAGGAAGATTCATGCACTGTCAACCAGACTACAAACACCAGGTTTACATCTGGTCAAAAAACACACAAACCTGTTTGATCTGCGATGAGGCCACGGACTCTTGCGATGCTGTGTGCAACGCCTGCGAAACCGAGCTGCCTTGGTTGATGGAGCACTGCAACCTGTGCGCCCTGCCCTTGCCGATGGAGGGTTTGATCTGCGGTCAATGCCAACAGCATCCACCGGCTTTCAAACAGGTGATCGCACCCTGGACTTACAGCTTTCCGATCGACTGTCTGATCAGCCGCTTCAAGCACCAGGCGCGCTGGCCCCTCGGACAAATGCTTGCACAGTTGTTGACGCAGCACCTGCAACACCGCTTCGACAACACCGAACTCACGCGCCCCGACTGCCTGCTACCGGTGCCCCTGGCGCGCAAGCGCCTGCGTGAACGCGGCTATAACCAGGCCTTGATGCTGGCGCGCTGGCTCAGCAGCTCCTTAAACATCGCCTACGATGAACACTTGTTATTACGCCCCCATGAAACCGTCGCCCAACAAGCCCTCGATGCCAAGACCCGCAAACGCAACCTGCTCGGCGCTTTCGCCCTGGCGCCCGATGCCCAGGTGCAAGGCCGTCACTTTGCACTGGTGGACGACGTACTCACCACGGGTGCCACCGCCCACAGCCTGGCGCGGTTGTTGATGAACGCCGGGGCGCGGCAGGTCGATGTGTACTGCCTGGCGCGCACGCCCAAACCAGGCAGCTGACTTGACTCCGTCCCACCTTGCCCGCAACGTTCGGCCCACCACATCGAAGCGTATTGCCATGTCTCTGCCAACGCCCCTCAGCCAACACATCATCCGCCGCCCCCAGCGCATTGCCCTGCTGGCGCATATCGCCGAGCAGGGTTCTATCACCCGCGCGGCGAAAAGCGCGGGGTTGAGTTACAAGGCGGCGTGGGATGCCATTGATGAGCTGAACAACCTGGCGCAAAAGCCGCTGGTGGAACGCAGCGTC
The DNA here is from genome assembly GCF_054668895.1 of Pseudomonas sp. H3_E07. Lineage (NCBI taxonomy): Bacteria > Pseudomonadati > Pseudomonadota > Gammaproteobacteria > Pseudomonadales > Pseudomonadaceae > Pseudomonas > Pseudomonas sp. H3_E07. The sequence goes on along the minus strand of NZ_CP162795.1, from coordinate 3,314,526 downwards.
GGCGGGAAAGGTGGCGGCGGCGCCAAGCTGACGGCGGAAGGTGAGCGCGTGCTGCGTCTTTATCAGCGCCTGCAAGTATTGCAGGCCCAAGTGCTGGGCTCTGACGAAGCCGCCAGTGACTTCAACCTGCTGGGCCGCTTGATGCTGCGCACCAGCGCGCGTAATCAACTGCATGGTCAGGTCGTCGCTATCGAGCAGCATGGCCGCAATGATCTGATCCGTCTGCAACTGGCTGGCGGGCTGACCCTGGCTGCGCAGATCACCCACGACAGCACGCAGCGACTAGAGCTGGAGATCGGCGTGGAAGTGGTCGCACTGATCAAGGCCGGCTGGCTGGAATTGCTGGCGCCCGAGGCCTTAGCAACAACTGGAAACAATTGCATGAGCGGCATCGTCGACGCCATTCTCGACGCCGAGGACGGCCCCAGCGAAGTGCGTGTCATCCTGCCCAACGGCCAGGTTTTATGCGCCCTGGCGCAGCCCGACACGCTCAAGGCTCTGTGCGTGGCCGAAGGTAAAGCGATCCAGGTTCAATGTGCACCGAGCAATGTGCTGCTCGGCACACCGGTGTAAGCGGCCCGCTATTTAAACTGCAACAATTTCGTCACGCCCGCTCCTTATGGTGTTTGCAAAAACCGCAGGGAGCCTGAGATGAGCCTATTAGAAGAAAACCAAGCCACCGACCTTGAGCAGATGGTCGGCCTCACCCGCCGCCGCTTCATCGGTGCCGGTGCCCTGTGCGGCGCCGCGATGTTCCTCGGCGGCAACCTGCTGACCCGCAGCGCTCTCGCCGTCAACGCCGCCAGCGCCAGCCCGTTGCTGGGTTTCACCAGCATCGCCGCTGCCACCAGCGACGCCATTACCTTGCCGCCGGGCTACAGCGCTTCGGTGCTGATCAGCTGGGGCCAGCCGCTGAGCAAGAGCGCGCCGGCCTTCGACCCGTCCGGCAACGGCACGGCCAAGGCCCAGGAGCAACAGTTCGGCGACAACAACGACGGCATGAGCCTGTTTGCCTTCCCCGGTGACGACAACCGCGCGCTGATGGCGATCAACAACGAATACACCAACTATCGCTACCTTTTCGCCCACGGCGGTGCGCCGCAGTCGGCCGAAGACGTGCACAAGGCCCAGGCCAGCGAAGGTGTGTCAGTGATCGAAGTACGCCGCAAGGGCGACACCTGGCAATTCGTGCAGGACTCGCGCTACAACCGCCGCATCCATGGCAACTCGCCGATCCGCCTCAGCGGCCCCGCCGCCGGCCACGACTGGCTGAAAACCAGCGCCGACAAGTCCGGTAAAAAAGCCCTGGGTACCTTCCAGAACTGCGCCAACGGCAAGACACCGTGGGGCACTTATCTGACGTGCGAAGAGAACTTCACCGACTGCTTCGGCAGCAGCAACCCACAACAGACCTTCGACGCCGGGCAGAAACGCTATGGCGTGGTCGCCGCCAGCAAAGACATCAACTGGCACCAACACGACCCACGCTTCGACATCGCCAAGAACCCCAACGAACTCAACCGCCACGGTTGGGTCGTGGAAATCGACCCGTTCGACCCACAATCCACCCCGGCCAAACGCACCGCCCTGGGCCGCTTCAAGCACGAAAACGCTGCCTTGGCGGAAACCCGCGACGGCCGCGCCGTGGTGTACATGGGCGACGATGAGCGCGGCGAGTTCATCTACAAGTTCGTCAGCCGCGACAAGATCAACCACAAGAACCCCAAGGCCAACAAAGACTTGCTCGACCACGGCACCTTGTATGTGGCGATCTTCGACGCGGGCGACGGCAACACCGACCACCCCAAGGGCAAGGGCCAATGGGTCGAGCTGACCCACGGCAAAAACGGCATCGACGCCAGCACCGGTTTTGCCAGCCAGGCCGAAGTGCTGATCCACGCCCGCCTGGCCGCCAGCGTGGTGAAAGCCACACGCATGGACCGCCCGGAATGGATCGTGGTCAGCCCCACCGATGGCCAGGTCTATTGCACCCTGACCAATAACGCCAAGCGGGGTGAAGAGGGCCAGCCAGTGGGCGGCCCCAACCCACGTGAGAAAAACGTCTACGGCCAGATCCTGCGTTGGAAGGCCGACGCCGATAACCACGGTGCCTCGACATTCACCTGGGACCTGTTTGTGGTGGCCGGCAACCCGGGTGTGCACGCCGGCACGCCAAAAGGTGGCTCGTCGAACATCAACCCGCAGAACATGTTCAACAGCCCCGATGGCTTGGGCTTCGACAAGGCCGGGCGTTTGTGGATCCTCACAGACGGGGACTACAGCAACGCCGGAGATTTCGCAGGCATGGGCAATAACCAGATGCTGTGTGCAGACCCCGCCACCGGGGAAATCCGCCGTTTCATGGTCGGGCCGGTGGCCTGTGAAGTGACAGGCATCAGCTTCTCGCCGGATCAGAAGACGCTCTTTGTGGGGATTCAGCATCCGGGGGAGACCGGCGGTTCGACCTGGCCGGAGCATCTGCCGAATGGCAAGCCGCGCTCGTCGGTGATGGCGATTCGACGGGATGACGGCGGTATCGTCGGCGCCTGATAGACCGCTTTCGCGAGCAAGTCGAAGCGTCGAACCGCCGCTCCCACATTCCACCGTATTCCTACAGGATATACGCGGTGAAATATGGGAGCGCGCTTGCTCGCGAAGGCGTCCCCACAGCCACCACCTATCTATGCTCGTGTGCGTTACCATACCCGGCCGGACGCGGCGCCCTGCTGCGCGCAGGAGTTCGCATGGCCCACCCGTTTGAAACACTCACGCCCGATCTGGTACTCGACGCGGTCGAAAGCATCGGCTTCCTCAGCGATGCTCGCGTTCTGGCGCTCAACAGCTACGAAAACCGTGTCTATCAAGTGGGTATCGAAGACTCGGAACCGCTGATCGCCAAGTTCTATCGTCCACAGCGTTGGACCAACGAAGCAATCCTCGAAGAACACCGCTTTACTTTCGAACTGGCCGAATGCGAAGTCCCGGTGGTCGCGCCACTGATCCACAACGGCGAAAGCCTGTTCGAACACGCCGGCTTCCGCTTCACCTTGTTCCCGCGCCGCGGCGGCCGCGCGCCGGAGCCGGGCAATCTCGATCAACTGTATCGCCTCGGGCAATTGCTCGGCCGTTTGCATGCGGTGGGTTCCACCCGCCCGTTCGAACACCGGGAAGCCCTGGGCGTGAAGAACTTCGGTCACGACTCCCTGACCACGTTGCTCGAAGGCAATTTCATTCCCAAGAGCCTGCTGCCGGCCTACGAGTCCGTGGCCCGCGACCTGCTCAAGCGTGTGGAAGAGGTGTACAAGGCCACGCCGCACAAGAACATCCGCATGCACGGCGATTGCCACCCCGGCAACATGATGTGTCGCGACGAGATGTTCCACATCGTCGACCTGGACGACTGCCGCATGGGCCCGGCAGTGCAGGACCTGTGGATGATGCTCGCCGGAGATCGTCAGGAATGTCTGGGCCAGCTCTCGGAATTGATGGACGGCTACCAGGAATTCCATGACTTCGACCCGCGTGAACTGGCGCTGATCGAACCCCTGCGCGCCTTGCGTCTGATGCACTACAGCGCCTGGCTGGCGCGGCGCTGGGACGACCCGGCGTTCCCTCACAGCTTCCCGTGGTTTGGCAGCGAGCGTTATTGGGGCGATCAGGTGCTGGCGTTGCGCGAGCAACTCTCGGCCTTGAACGAAGAACCCCTGAAACTGTTTTAACGGCTGTTCTGTGGGAGACCGGCTCCCACAGAAAGCAGATCCCATTGCCTGAGAAATATCCTTACAATTGCGCTTTGTTAGCTGCCTAAGCAAGGATTCCGCATGCAAGCCGCCAACCCCCGCAAGGGGTACATCCTGGGCCTGAGCGCCTATGTCATCTGGGGTCTGTTCCCGCTCTACTTCAAAGCCATCGCCAGCGTACCCGCTGCCGAGATCATCGTACACCGCGTGCTGTGGTCGGCGCTGTTCGGCGGTTTGCTGTTGATGGTGTGGAAGCATCCCGGCTGGTTCCGCGAATTGCGCGACAACCCCAAGCGCCTGGCGATCCTGGCCCTCAGTGGTTCGTTGATTGCGGGCAACTGGCTGACTTACGTGTGGTCGGTGAATACCGGACGCATGCTGGAAGCGAGCCTGGGTTACTACATCAACCCACTGGTGAATGTGGTGCTGGGCATGCTGATCCTGGGCGAACGCCTGCGGCGCTTGCAGTGGGTGGCCGTCGGGCTGGCCGCCGTGGGTGTGGCGCAACAGGTGTGGCAAGTCGGCAGCTTGCCGTGGGTATCGCTGGTGCTGGCGTTGACCTTTGGCTTCTACGGGCTGATTCGCAAGCAGGCGCCCGTTAAAGCGCTGCCGGGGCTGGTGGTGGAAACCTGGATGCTGGTGCCGATTGCAGTGGCCTGGTTGCTGTTCAACCCGACCGCCCATAGTGCCCAGATGGCGTTCTGGAGTACGTCCGAAGCCTGGTGGCTGGTGGCCGCCGGCCCGGTGACGCTGATCCCGTTGGTGTGTTTCAACGCCGCCGCACGGCATTTGCCCTACACCGCATTGGGCTTTTTGCAGTACGTCGCACCGACGCTGGTGTTGCTGGAAGCCGTGCTGCTGTTCGGTGAACACCTGGCACCGAGCACACTGACCGCCTTCGCCTTCATCTGGGCAGGCCTGGTGGTGTACAGCGTTGATATCTGGCTCAGCGCACGCAAACGCTGATCAAATAACGTACAAACCTCTGCAAGCCACAGCGGGCGTGGCTTGCAGGCATCCACCCCAAGGTTATCCACAACCTGATCCCCGCCATTTGTGCACAAGCTTTTGAAATTGCTCGTTTTTTGCTCAAATGACGGAGGCGCCCGGCGGGCGTGGCCTGGCGCCGGGTCTCTACAGGTTATCCACAGGCCCATGCAAGATTTCCATGCATAACCCTGTGGGCAGATTATTCCTCGTGATGCAGTTCCACCATCAAGTCATCGGCCAGGGTTTCCAGAGATAACTGCAAGGTATCGAGGGACAACGCCGCTGGCACCTGCAACAACGCCTCGGCGGTAAACAATGGATCGCCGCTCATGGGTGCCGGGCGCACATCGGTACTCAGGCTCTCCAGGTTCACACTCTGCTTGCTCAGCAGCGCCGTAATCTCGCGCACAATGCCCGCACGGTCATTGCCCACCAGCGTCATCATGATCGATCTGGAGGCCGAGGCCTGTCCGCTACTGCCCTCGCCCACCAGCACGCGAATGCCATGTGTGGATAAATCCTCCAGCGCCCCGACCAACGCCTGACGGTGCTCTGCAGGAACGCTGACCCGCAGGATCCCGGCAAACTGCCCGGCCATGTGCGCCATGCGGCTTTCCAGCCAGTTGCCGCCGTGGGCGGCGATGTTCTGCGCAATGCGTTCAACCAGCCCGGGTTTGTCGGCGGCGATAATTGTGAGTACAAGATGGTCCATGGCCAAGCCCTCTGGAATTCAATCTACAAGGTGGACCCGCAAGCCCTTGAAAACAAATCGTGTACCATTTTTATATTTATCTGGAACAATCCATTAGTTTTTTGAGAACATCCGGTTCTCCGCTGTGACCGTACGACCAAAGTGGGTCGCTAAACGACGTATTTAGTCTAATTTTCACAACCGCAAGTCATCATGTAGTATGCCCAATCGTGCACTACATAATGAAAATCTGAAACAGCGCATAAGCTCCGCAGAGTGAGGCAAGCAATGACTGAACACGTTCAAGTCGGTGGCCTGCAGGTCGCCAAAGTCCTGTTCGACTTCGTGAACAACGAAGCCATTCCCGGCACCGGCATTACTGCCGACCAGTTCTGGGCCGGCGCCGACAAGGTCATCCACGACCTGGCACCGAAGAACAAAGCCCTACTCGCCAAACGCGACGATTTCCAAACGCGGATCGATACCTGGCACCAGACCCACGCCGGCCAGGCGCATGACCCGGTGGCTTACAAAGCCTTCCTGCAAGACATTGGATACCTGCTGCCAGAAGCCGCAGACTTCCAGGCCACGACCCAAAACGTCGATGACGAGATCGCCCGCATGGCCGGCCCGCAGCTGGTAGTGCCGGTGATGAACGCCCGCTTCGCCCTCAACGCCTCCAATGCGCGCTGGGGCTCTCTGTATGACGCGCTGTATGGCACCGATGCCATCAGCGAAGCCGACGGCGCCGAAAAGGGCCAGGGCTACAACAAGGTACGTGGCGACAAGGTCATCGCCTTCGCCCGCGCCTTCCTCGATGAGGCCGCACCGCTCAGCGCCGGCAGCCACGTGGATTCGACCGGCTACAAGATCGTCGACGGCAAGCTGATCGTCAGCCTCAAGGGCGGCAGCAACAGCGGCCTGCGCGATGACGCACAGTTGATCGGTTTCCAGGGCCCTGCTGCGCAGCCGATTGCGATCCTGCTGAAACACAACGGCCTGCACTTCGAAATCCAGATCGACGCCAGCACCCCTGTCGGCCAGACCGACGCCGCCGGCATCAAAGATGTGCTGATGGAAGCCGCGCTGACCACCATCATGGACTGCGAAGACTCCGTCGCCGCCGTCGATGCCGACGACAAAGTGGTGATCTACCGCAACTGGCTCGGCCTGATGAAGGGCGACCTGGCCGAAGAAGTCGCCAAGGGCGGCAAGACCTTCACCCGCACCATGAATGCCGACCGTGTCTACACCGGCGTGAATGGCCAGGACGTGACCCTGCATGGCCGTTCGCTGCTGTTCGTGCGTAACGTTGGCCACCTGATGACCATCGACGCGATCCTCGACAAAGACGGCAACGAAGTGCCGGAAGGTATTCTCGACGGGCTGATCACCAGCCTGGCGGCGATCCACAGCCTCAACGGCAACAGCAGCCGCAAAAACAGCCGCACGGGTTCCGTGTACATCGTGAAACCGAAGATGCACGGCCCGGAAGAAGCGGCGTTCACCAATGAGCTGTTCGGGCGCATCGAAGACGTGCTGAACCTGCCGCGCAACACCCTCAAAGTCGGGATCATGGACGAGGAGCGCCGCACCACGGTCAACCTCAAGGCCTGCATCAAGGCGGCCAGTGAGCGCGTGGTATTCATCAACACCGGCTTCCTCGACCGTACCGGCGACGAGATCCACACCTCCATGGAAGCCGGCGCGATGGTGCGCAAGGCCGCCATGAAGGCGGAAAAATGGATCAGCGCCTACGAGAACTGGAACGTGGATATCGGCCTGAGCACCGGCCTGCAAGGTCGCGCGCAGATCGGTAAAGGCATGTGGGCCATGCCCGACCTGATGGCCGCAATGCTCGAGCAGAAGATCGCCCACCCACTGGCCGGCGCCAACACCGCCTGGGTACCGTCGCCCACGGCGGCTGCCCTGCACGTGTTGCACTATCACAAGGTCGACGTATTCGCCCGCCAGGCCGAACTGGCCAAGCGCGAGCGCGCGTCGGTGGACGACATCCTGACCATTCCCTTGGCCAGTAACACCAATTGGTCCGACGAAGAAATCCGCAACGAGCTGGACAACAACGCCCAGGGCATCCTCGGATATGTGGTGCGCTGGATCGACCAGGGTGTTGGCTGCTCGAAAGTGCCGGACATCAACGATGTGGGCCTGATGGAAGACCGCGCCACCCTGCGTATCTCCAGCCAGCACATCGCCAACTGGCTGCGCCACGGCATCGTCAATGAAGTCCAGGTGATGGAAAGCCTCAAGCGCATGGCGCCAGTGGTGGACCGTCAAAATGCCGGGGACAAGCTGTATCGCCCACTGGCACCGGATTTCGACAGCAATATCGCGTTCCAGGCGGCGGTGGAGTTGGTGATTGAAGGTACCAAACAGCCGAATGGGTATACCGAACCGGTGTTGCACCGCAGGCGTCGGGAGTTCAAGGCTAAAAACGGCCTGTAAATGAAAAAGCCCTGATCGTGAGATCAGGGCTTTTTATTAACGCTTTAGAGGCACACTAAACCCGTAGTTGAATGTACCGCTGAACGTAAGTACATCACCCGTTTTATTACTGACTTTGCCGTCTCGCACAAAGCCCGAGAGCTCGACTCTATCTACTGTAGGTTCGGGGATGATTTGATATTTGACCTCTATCGTTCCTGAGGGGGCTCGGTCGTATTCCTCAAACGGACTGAGCATAAATATTACTTTCGAGATCTCCGACAAGTTGAATTCGTTATTCCCCTCTTCGACTCTTTTCGGAGAATAGGTCAAGCTAATACCTAAGCCGTTGACTTCGTCTGTGGGTATTATCAGTCGTTGAATGTCCCTGATGATCCTCCGCGAGGTTAATTTGAGACGATTGCCTTTGAGGGTGTATTCAAACTCCGCTAACGCGTGGTCAGCGTCAGCCTGAGGGCTGTTATCTTCTGCAGTGGGCATAAATTAGATTCCTGTTCAGGTCATGGGCCAAAAGCTCGTCAAGAGCACCCAAACCATTGAACATGCGATCGCCCACTGCAACGACTGTCAGAGTTGACAGTGTGGTGTAACTCCAGACAAACGGCCCCTACTGCGCCATCCCCAACTCCCGCTTGACCATCTTCGCCAACTTCACGCTATCAATCGGTTTCAGCAAAAAATCCACCACGCTCAAGTGCATCGCATCAATCACATCTGGCGCTTCGGCGTCCCCCGACATGATGATAATGGGCAATGCAGCGCGAGTGGAATCTCGCACTAGCTTGATCAACTCCAGCCCGTTGCCGGGGTTCATGCGCAAATCGGTGATCAGCAAACCGATGGAGCTGCTCGACTTCAACAAATCCCACGCCGCCTCACCACTGTCAGCCGTCATGCAGCGAATACCGTCCAGTCCCAGGATTTCCGCCAGCAATTCGCGTGCGTCCTTGTCGTCGTCGACGATCAGCACGCGTTGTGGCGGTAAATCAGGCTCCAGCATCACGGCGCTCAGCGCCTCGCGCTCAGCGTCACTCAAAATATCGTGGTCGGACATACGGTTCTCAGCAGTTCTAATCAATCTCCCAGCACACTCGTCAGACATCTGCGGAAGGGCGTTCAATGTGCACTTCGTCGGAAAGTTTGCCTAGTGGGCGTTCTACGGGTTTTGGACGATAGTCATGTAAGGTTTTTCCCTAGGTGTGTGCCGTTTGTATCGACCTAGACTTACGTCCAATGGGCACCCGCCGCGCGGGAGTCGACCATGCAGGACGATAACGACAAAAAAATGCGGTCACTGTTATGAGTAAAGCTGATGCTTTCGCGCAAGCGGGAAAAACTGCTGTTTTGCAGAATATTCACGGCACCCTGCAGTTCCTGCAGCGTTTCCCGCCGTTCAACCAGATGGAAAACGCCCACCTGGCGTTTTTGGTGGAACAGTGCCAGTTACGCTTTTACGGCTCCGGCGACAGCATCCTCAAACCGTCGGGTGGGCCGGTTGAACACTTTTATATCGTCAAGCAGGGCCGGGTTGTGGGTGAACGACCGGACAGCGCCGAAACCACCTTCGAAATCACCACTGGCGAGTGCTTCCCCCTGGCCGCGTTGCTGGGCGAACGGGCGACCCGCACCGAGCACAAGGCCGCCGAAGACACCTTCTGCCTGCAACTGAACAAACCGGCATTCATCAAGCTCTTCGCGCTGTCCAGCCCGTTTCGCGATTTTGCCCTGCGTGGCGTCAGCAGCCTGTTGGACCAGGTCAATCAGCAAGTGCAGCAAAAAGCCGTGGAAACCCTCGGCACTCAGTACTCGCTGAACACGCGCCTCGGCGAATTGGCCATGCGCCATCCGGTCACGTGCAGCCCAGCCACACCGCTGCGCGAAGCCGTCACGCTGATGCATGAGCAACAGGTGGGCAGCATCGTCATCGTCGATGAGCTCAAGGCGCCCCTGGGGATTTTCACCCTGCGCGACCTGCGCCAGGTGGTGGCCGATGGCACCAGCGATTTCAGCCAACTCATCGAAGGGCATATGACCCAGGCGCCCTTCTTCCTGACCCCTGACCACAGCGCCTTCGACGCTGCAATCGCCATGACCGAACGGCATATCGCCCACGTCTGCCTGGTCAAGGACCAGCGCCTGTGCGGTGTAGTGTCCGAACGCGACCTGTTTTCACTGCAACGGGTGGACCTGGTGCATCTGGCGCGCACCATCCGCAACGCACCGCGGGTGGACAACCTGGTGGCGATTCGCGGCGAGATCGGCCAGTTGGTCGAACGCATGCTGGCCCATGGGGCCTCGTCCACTCAGATCACCCACATCATTACGCTGCTCAACGATCACACCGTGTGCCGGGTGATCGAGCTGACCCTGGCCGAAAAAGGCGACCCCGGCGTACCGTTCAGTTGGTTGTGCTTCGGCAGCGAAGGCCGTCGCGAGCAGACGCTTTACACCGATCAGGACAACGGCATTCTGTTCGATGCCAAGGACGCCGCCGAAGCAGCAGCGATCCGTGGCCGGCTGCTGCCACTCGCCCAGCAAATCAATCAGAGTCTTGCCCTGTGCGGGTTCAGCCTGTGCAAAGGCAACATCATGGCCGGCAACCCGGAGCTGTGCCTGTCGCGCGCGGAGTGGGCGCGGCGGTTTGCAGCTTTTATCCGCGAGGCGACGCCGGAGAATCTGCTGGGTTCCAGCATCTATTTCGATCTGCGTGTGGTGTGGGGCGATGAACGTGGCTGCGAGCAATTGCGCCAAACCATTCTCGACCAAGTGGCGGACAACCGGTTGTTCCAACGCATGCTGGCCGAAAACGCGTTGCGCCAGCGGCCGCCCGTAGGACGTTTCCGTGAATTTGTACTGACCCGTAAAGGTGGCGAAAAAGCCACCCTCGACCTCAAGGTGCAGGGCCTGACCCCTTTCGTCGACGGCGCGCGCCTGCTGGCCCTGGCCAATGGTATCCACGCCAACAACACCTTGGAGCGTCTGCGCCAACTGGTGGTGAAGGAGGTGATTGAGCCCCTGGACGGCGCCGCGTATGAAGAGGCCTACCACTTTATCCAGCAGACCCGCATGCAGCAGCACCAGTTGCAATCCCGCGAGAACCAGCCGTACTCCAACCGTGTCGACCCTGACAGCCTCAACCATCTGGACCGTCGGATCCTGCGTGAATCCCTGCGCCAGGCACAACGTCTGCAAAGCAGCCTGACGCTGCGGTATCAGCTGTGAGTTTGTTCAACTGGCTGCGTAAGAAAAAGCCGGGGCTCGACAGTGCGCAACAACAGCGCCTGGCGCAACTGCGCAGTCCCACGCCACTGGGCAACAACACCCTGCGCAACCAGCGCTGGGTGGTGGTGGACCTGGAAACCAGCGGCCTCAACCTCAATCGTGATCAGGTACTGTCCATCGGCGCGGTCGTGATCGAAGACGGTGCGGTGGATTTCTCGCAACTGTTCGAACGCACCCTGCAACGGGCTGAAACCAAACTCAGCCCCAGCGTGTTGATCCACGGCCTCGGCCCCAGTGCGATCGCGGCCGGCAGCGATCCGGTGGACGCGTTGTTGGACTTCATGGACTTTGTCGGTGACAGCCCATTACTCGCCTTCCATGCGCCGTTCGATCAACACATGCTGTGCCGGGCACTCAAGGACAGCCTGGGTTACCGCCTGACCCATCCGTTTCTCGACGTTGCAGACATCGCTCCCCTATTGTGCCCCGAGGCGCATATCCGCGAAGCCGGGCTGGACGATTGGATCAATCACTTCAACCTGCACGTGGGCGAGCGTCATCACGCCAGCGCCGATGCCCTGGCCACGGCGGAGCTGATGCTCATCCTGTTCAGCCGCGCGCGCCAGCAGCACATCGATACGCCACAGGTATTGCAAGAGCGTTTGAGCCAATGGAAACGGCGTCAACACGCGCCATCGTTTTAATGTCATCTCCCGACAAACGCCAATTGCGCCGACACCACGGCTCTGCCACAATCGCGAATAATTCTCGTTAGTTTAAACATCCCGTTTACCAGGTGATGCCTTGTCGTCGATTCAGAACCCACACAGTGAGCTTGTTGGCGCGTTGTATCGCGACCATCGTGGCTGGCTGCTGGCCTGGCTTCGACGCAACGTGGCCTGCCCGAGCCGCGCCGAAGACCTGAGCCAGGACACCTTCATGCGTCTGCTGGGCCGTGACGAGTTGCGCGCGCCCCGCGAACCCCGTGCGTTCCTGATGGCGATCGCCAAGGGCTTGCTGTTCGATTACTTCCGTCGCGCCGCCCTGGAACAGGCCTACCTCACCGAACTGATGCTGATCCCGGAAAGTGAACACCCTTCGCCGGAAGAACAGCACCTGATCCTCGAAGACCTCAAGGCTATCGACCGCCTGCTCGGCAAGCTGTCGAGCAAGGCCCGCGCCGCCTTCCTTTATAACCGTCTCGACGGCATCGGCCACGCCGAAATCGCCCAGCGCCTCGGCGTGTCGGTGCCCCGCGTGCGCCAGTACCTGGCCCAAGGCATTCGCCAGTGCTACATCGCGCTGTATGGCGAGCCGCAGTGACGGTGATCAGTTCCAGACCGGTGTCGGCCCGCGTGCTGGATGCGGCGATCGCCTGGCAGTTGTCCCTTGATTCGGGTGACGGCAGTGCAATCGAGCGTGAAGAGTTCGATAAATGGCTGGCCAGCGATGAAGAACATGCCCGCGCCTGGCGTCAGTTGGGCATGCTCGACCAGCGTTTCAGCGTAGCCTCAGGCCCGGCGCGGGCAGCATTGCTGCAATCGCGTGAAGGTATTCGCCAGCGTGTGCGCAAGCTGGGCAGTGGCCTGGCAAGTGTCGCGTTGGTCATTGGCCTGGCGCTGTTTGCCGGTGAGCGCTATGTGCCGATCCACTATTGGCTGGCCGACCAACGTACCGCCACGGGTGAGCAGCGCACGCTGAAGCTGTCGGACGGTACGCTGATCAACCTCAATACCCACAGCGCCATCGACGTGCGTTTCGATGAAAAACGCCGGCTGGTTGTGTTGCAGGAAGGTGAAATCCTGGTCGAAACCGGCCACAACGATGAACGCCCGTTCTATGTACAAACCCGCGATGGCAGCCTGCGGGCGCTGGGCACACGGTTTATCGTCAAGCGCGAAGACGACGCCACACGCTTGAGCGTGCTGCAATCGGCCGTGGCGGCCCAACCCGAGGCGCTGCACCAGGAACAGGTCTTCAAGGAAGGCCAACAAGTGCTGATGCGCAGCGACGGCCTCGGCCCGCTGCTTGCCGTCACTCCCGCCACCGATGCCTGGACCCGCGGCATGCTGGTGGTCGACAACGCGCGCCTGGGCGAGGTGGTCGAGGAGCTCAGCCGTTACCGCACCGGTTACCTGGGGGTGGATAAAAACGTGGCTGACCTGCGCATCACCGGCAGCTTCCCACTGCACGACACCACGCTGGCGCTCAACGCGCTGCTGCCGACACTGCCGGTGCACATCGAGCAGCACACTCCCTGGTGGGTGACGGTGAAAGCCACGGCGAAAAACACCGAATCACTTAGCGAGAAATGAACAAACCCTCATTTCAAACGCGTCTAAAAAACTGTCATGCCTGACAGGTTTCAGCCTTACCGTCGTGTCCTTCAATAGACATCTCAATTGTTCTATTAAGGATGAAACGATGTCGACGCTCCCAAACATCACCCGCCACACGTTTACCTTCTGCTTCCCCGGTCAGGGCAACGACCCCTGCGGTGCCTTGGCCGACCTGCACCAACACGCCGAGGAGTTGCGTGGCTCGATAGAGTCCACCCTGGCGCTCATCGAACACGAGGCGGCGCAGCACGAGCCCGGCCTGCAGCCCGGCCTGGTCACTCAAGTGTTGCTGACCCATCAGCATGCCCTGCCGCTGCCTTCCGGAGTCATGCAACTGGCCCTGTATGGCGCTGCGGTTGTGCTCAACCAGTTGCTGCACGACGCAGGCGTGCGTCCGGCACTGATTCTCGCGCAGAGTTTTGGTGAGATTGCCGCTCGGGTATGCGCCGGCGTACTGAGCATTGAGCAGGGCGTGGCTGCAGTCTGCGCCCTCAATGCGGCCTACCGCAGTGAGGAGGGCCGCGGCGGCATGCTGCTGATCAACCTGGCGCCGCAAAAGACGCAAGCGTTGCTCGACAGGTGGCCAGAACTGAAGCTGGAGTTGGGCTCGGTCAATGCCCCTGAGCAATGCATCATCAGCGGCGAAATGAGCGGCCTGAACGGTCTGCTTGAACGCTACGGCGACAACACGCCGCCATTGCGCTGGGTGCCGATCGCCTACGCCTCCCATTACTCGGCGCACCGGCATGTCGCAGAAGTGATGAACGCACGGCTACAGCCCCTGAAGCAACAGCCGTTCAGAATGCCCATCTATTCGACCGTGCTGAGACGCTGCTACCGGCACGGGGAAGACCTGCACGAGTTGTTCACGCGGGGCGTGACCCACCCCACCGACCTGCCCAAGACACTCACCACATTAGCGCCCGACCACCGCCGCCTATTTATCGACATGGGCGTGAACCGAGGCATGTCGATGTGCATCCTCAAAAGCCTGCGCGATGCCAAAACCTACACACCCCTGGCCGCGCCGCCCAATGCCCTTCGCCAACTGCTGGTCGACTCACAGACGCTCAACGTCCTGCGCCCTCTGGTCAACGGGCCCGTCTCTGCCCAAACCCACGCGCACATGGCCTATACGTTCAGCGATCCGCAGTTGCATCCGCAAACCAACCAGAGCGCCCACGACGGCCACCGCCATACCTATTGGCGCTTGCAGCATCTGCTCAAGCAACTGCCCGACGGCATCCACGGGTTCAAACAACCGGAATGGTTGATGGCCGTGGCCACTCATGCGGCGATCAATGATCCATCGCTGTTCATGGGATGCGTGATTCAGCAGGGTTTGTGCATCGGCACACTGCTGGCGTTCGAGCAGGACCACCCGCATGCCGCCCGGTGGCGGCGCGAACTGGAAACGGGCGAAAGCCTGGGGGTCTACGCGCTGACTGAAATAGGCCGCAGCAACTCGCATATGGCCCCCTGCCTGGAGGCGGTATTCGATACCGACACGCGTACGTTTGTGTTGAACACACCGAACAACGCCGCGCTGAAATTCGCCAATGTCGGTATCAATAACCTGAATAAGATGGGCGTAGTGTTTGCTGAGTTGACGGTTCAGGACCAACGCTGTGGTGTCTTCGCCTTTGTCTTGCCATTAAGTGATGCACAGGGCCCGTGCCCCGGCATTGAAATGTCGTCGCCAGCGGAAATTCGCGCAGTGCCATTGGATTACGGCGTGTTGCGTTTTAATCAGGTACGCATCTCTTTTGACGCATGGCTGTGTGACGGGGCGCACATTGATGACTCCAACCGCTTCCACGACCCACTGGGCAACACCGATCGGCGTCTGATCCGCTCACTCTTCGCCCCCAAGAACGTGTGGGCGATGGTTGGCACCGGTTTGAGCTCCGTCATGCTGGCCTGTGCAACACTGGCCCTGACGCATGCCAACCGGCGCACCACCCAGGCACGCATCGGCAACGGTACAAGCCTGCTGGATTTTCGCACCCAACGCCGCGCACTGTTCGGCTGCCTGGCCACCGCGTACGTGATGAAAAGCTTCGCCAATGACTGCGCGTGTCTCTGGATCGAGGGCACGGCCAGTCAGTCATCACTGGACAACACCGGCGCGGGAGAGGTGACGTGGACACCGTGGGCCGCCATTTCCCAGAGATTGGCGTTGCTCAAAGCCCTTTGCGCCCCCGCCGCCGAGGCGGTGGCCACCGAATGCCGATTGCGCTGCGGCGTGGCCGGGGCGCTCAACCTCAATCGTTTCGCCGACTACGAAGGCATGGCCAAGATCTACCAGGACGCGGGCGGCAATAACCGCATGATCCTGCTGGATGCCGCCAAGGTCCTGATCGGCCAACCCTTGAGCAAACCCACACCACCCGACCCGCAGGCTGAACTGGACGATCCCGAGTACAGCCTGAGCATGGCCCGCACCCTGGAATACCGTTTGCTCAAGGAGGTGGCCGACCATGTCGCCGCACGCCGGACGTTGGGTGAGGACGACATGCAGGTCTGGAATTCAAAGCTGATGGTGGTTGCACGGGCAGGCGAAGCGCATGCCCAACGCCTCGCCATCGAGAGCGCAGTAAAGGCCGGCGACTCCCTGCCGCCGGGGCTTGCAAAGGATCTGGTGAACGCACTGTGCGGCCTTTACGTACTCGACTACCTGCACAAACACGCGGCCTGGTATATCAGCGAGGGCCTCATGGACAGCACTCGCTACCGTGCGCTGGAGGAACAACTCAATCGACTGAGCGACTTCCTGGCCCCCCACGCCCTGCTGTTGATCGATGCCTTCGGCCACGGTGAAGCGACGCGTGCGGCCATCGCCCGTGCAGAACCTTACGCAGACGCTTTGACCGCGAAACTGCAATGGGCACAAGGCTGAAACGCATCGCAAGCCTGAACTTTCAGGGCCATGCAGTGCGAAGAGTTGTGAACGCTCACAGATTTATTTTCACTTGGCCCTATCACTTTTCGTTTTTCGTTCGGCACCTAGGCAATTGCGAAATATTTCCATTCAGGAGCCGCCCTATGTCCCGCACGCTAGACACCTTGTTGCGCCCCAGCCTGTTAGCCATGGCGATTGCCCTCAGCGCCCCGCTGGCCAGCACCTCGCTGATTGCCGCCGAGCAGGCGTCCAGCGTGCGCACCTACAACCTGCCGGCGGCACCACTGGCCACGACCCTGAACCAGATCGCCAGCCAGGGCGGCCTGGCACTGACCCTCAGCCCGGCATTGGCGTCAGGCAAGACCTCGGCGCCGGTCCAGGGCCAGTTCGATGCGCCGGCTGCGCTGCGTGAAGCGTTGAGGGGGACTGGGTTGCAGTTGGAGCAGAGCAGTGCCGGGACGTACTCGTTGGTGCCGGTGCCGGAGGGGGTACTCGCATTGCCTACCACCAACATCACGGGCCAGGACAGCTATGAAAGCGCCTGGGGGCCGGTCGACGGCTACCTGGCCAAGCGCACTGCCGCCGGCACCAAGACGGACACTGCACTGGTCGAGGCACCCCGTTCGATTTCCGTCGCCACCCGCGAGCAGATGCAGGACCGCAACGTCCAGAACCTGGATGACGCGGTCAAGTACATGCCCGGCATCGTCTCCGCCAGCTATGGCAGCGACACCCGCTACGACTGGATGCGTGTGCGCGGCTTCGAACCGACCCAGTTCCTCGACGGTCTGCCACTGCCGCGTGGCGTGTACGCCAACCCGAAAGCCGAAACCTGGAACCTTGACCGCCTCGCCCTGCTGCGTGGCCCGGCCTCGTCGGTGTACGGCCAGACCCCGCCGGGCGGTCTGCTGGATATGGTCAGCCGCCGCCCCAGCGCTGAATCGAGCAATGCCGTGCAGGTGCAATACGGCAGCGACAACTATCGCCAGATCAACTTCGCCAGCACCGGCAAGATCGATGATGAAGGCCAGTTCCTCTATGGCCTCAGCGGCGTGGTGCGCGATGCCGGCACCCAGGTCGACCACATCGACAACAAGCGCTACAACATTGCGCCAAGCCTGACATGGAATATCGATAACGATACCAAGCTGACCTTCCTGTCGCAGTTCACCCGCGACGATACGGGCGCGACCAGTCAGTTCCTGCCAATCGTGGGCACCAAGATCAAATCGCCGCTGGGCGATGTGTCCCACCACAAGAACCTGGGCGATCCGGACTACGAGTTCTACGACCGTACCTATTACGCGCTGGGTTATGCCTTCGAGCATCGCTTCAACGATACCTGGCAGTTCAGGCAGAACCTGCGTTACACCAAGTCGGAGTTGTCGTTCCAGCAACTGACTGTCGGTGCCTATGCCTATTATCCGGTTGACGCGGCAGGCAATATCGACCGCACCTCAACAAACGTTGACGAAAACATCGGCCAATTCGCGGTCGACAACAACTTCCAGGCCGACTTCTCGACCGGTGATGTCACCCATACCCTGCTATTGGGTCTGGACCACCAGCGCACAGACACTTCTTACCTGTCTATCTACGGCAGCGCCGGGCGTGTGAACATTTTCAACCCCGTCAACACGACACCAGTCGTGCGCCCCGCACGCGCCGACGCCTACTACGACTACAACCAGAAAACTGTACAAACCGGCCTCTATGTTCAAGACCAAATGGCTCTGGACAACTGGCGCCTGACCCTCGGCGGACGGGAAGACTGGGTGCATCAAGGCACTACCTACTTCAATAAAAAAGACGTGACCAACACTGACCGAAGCAAAAACTTCAGTGGCAACGCAGCGTTGAGCTATGTGTTCGACTCAGGCTTTGTGCCGTACTTGTCCTACGCTGAATCTTTCCAGCCAGCGAGCAACGCCAGCGTGGACCCGCTCAAGTCGTACAAACCAACCGAAGGCAAGCAATGGGAGCTGGGGATCAAATACCAGCCACCTGGCTCCAACACTTTACTGAGTGCGGCGGTATACGACCTGACTCAGAAAAACGTACTCGTTACCAGCACCGGCGCAGGCGGCCAATCTGTCACCGACCAAACCGGCGAAGTGAAAGTTAAAGGCCTGGAATTGGAAGCGGTGTCCGACGTCACCGAGAATCTCAAGGTGATCGCCGCTTACACCCTGGCCAAATCCGAAGTGCAGAAAGGCGAATTCAAGGGCAACCGCCTGCAACTGATGCCCAACCAGCAAGCTTCCCTGTGGACCGACTACACCTGGCACACAGGCGTACTGGACGGTTTCGGCATCGGCTTCGGTGCCCGCTACACCGGCAACACCTACGGCGACCAGGGCAACACCTGGCTCGGCAAAGCCAACGCATACACCGTATTCGACGGTGCGGTGCATTACGACTTGGGCCGACTCGACAACACCCTCAAAGGCGCCTCGATCAAACTCAACGCCACCAACCTGTTCAACAAGGACTACATTTCCACCTGTGACGGTTCCTACTGCTACTTCGGCGACCAACGCAGCGTCGTCGCCAGCGCCACCTATCAGTGGTAATCGGCTGAGTTAACCACCAGGCCGCCCCCGTGGGCGGCTTTGGTGTGTCTGAAGGTTGAACAAATGAAAAGCAAAACCATCCGCCGCTGGTCCTTCATCCACACATGGACCAGCCTGATCTGCACGGTATTCCTGCTGCTGCTCGCCCTTACCGGCTTGCCGTTGGTGTTTCACCATGAGATCGACCATCTGCTGGGCAACGAGCCGGAATTGGCGTACATGCCTGCCGACACGCCGCAGCTCAACCTGGAGCAACTGGTCAGCGCCGCACAGGCTCATCGCCCTGGCGACGCCATGCAATACCTGGCCTGGGACGAAGACGACAAAAACGGCGTGATCGCGATCATGGCCGCCACCGCTGGCACCGAACCCAACTCGTCGCACACCTTCATGCTCGATGCGCGCACCGGTGAAGCCGTGGAGATGCCATCGGCCAACGGCGGGTTCACGATGGTTCTGCTGCGCCTGCACGTGGACATGTTTGCCGGTCTGCCGGGCAAGTTGTTGCTGGCATTCATGGGCATTCTGTTTGTGGTCGCGATTATCTCGGGCACCGTGCTGTACCTGCCATTCATGCGTCGCTTGAAGTTCGCCACCGTACGCCAGGACAAATCCACCCGCCTGCGCTGGCTCGACCTGCATAACCTGATCGGCGTGGTCACTCTGACCTGGGCACTGGTCGTCGGCGTGACCGGTGTGATCAGCGCCTGCGCCGACCTGATCATCGCCGCCTGGCGCCAGGACAGCCTCAGCGCGATGATCGAACCGTACAAACATGCTCCACCCCTGAGCCAGCGCGCTCCGGCCACCGAACTCCTGAGTATCGCCGCCAAAGCCGCACCTGGCATGCAGCCGGACTTTATCGCCTTCCCCGGCACGCGCTTTTCCAGTGAGCACCATTACGCGGTCTTCATGAAGGGCAGCACCCACCTGACCTCGCACTTGCTCACACCCGTGCTGATTGACGCCAGCACCCTCGCCGTCACCGCCATCGCTGAACGACCGTGGTACATGGACGCCATGGGCATGTCCCAGCCGCTGCACTTTGGTGACTACGGCGGCATGCCGATGAAGATCCTGTGGGCGACGCTGGATGTGCTGACCATCATCGTGCTCGGCAGCGGGGTTTATTTGTGGATCGTGCGGCGCAAGGCGGGCAAGGCATGAAGCCTAGGCAATCGAATTTCTGGAAGGTATTTGGTATTCCGCTGGGGATCGGCCTGTTCACGGCGGCAGGGTTGTTCGCGGCGTTGCTGGGAGACGGGTTGTGGGATTCGCTGAGTTGGCTGGGGCTTGGGATCCCGGCAGCCATTGCGCTGTGGGGAGTACTGCGCCGATGAGCGGTGAGCGTTGTAAATCGTGCCCAGCAATAATTAGACATTAATAATAAATTACACAAACAGTCCAAGCAGGCTTAATCTCGCCCCAAGGTCACACATCCTGTGCCGCCGACCTGCGGGGCAACACCCATGACTCTCCCCATCTATAGCCTTACCGAGTTGCGCACGGTGCTGAAGCGCGACGACATGCTGCGCGTGGTACGCGACGCCTGCATTCAGCATGCCCAAGACAACATCATCAGCGCCAAGTCCGGCGAATTGATGTTCCAGGAGCCTCCGGGGGACTGCCATATCCGGCTTGGCTATTTTCGGGGAGGGCAAACCTTCGTGGTCAAACTGGCCATGGGGTTCTATGAGAACCCCTCCAAGGGGCTGGAAACCAATAACGGGCTAATGCTGGTCTTCAGCTCACAAACCGGCAAGATCGTTGCCCTTCTCAACGACCAAGGCTGGTTGACCAGTTGGCGCACCGCCGCGGCCGGGGCTTTGGCGGCGAAGGCCGGGGCACCGTCACACATCACCGCACTGGGTATTCTCGGCACCGGCCATC
The DNA here is from genome assembly GCF_054668895.1 of Pseudomonas sp. H3_E07. NCBI lineage: Bacteria > Pseudomonadati > Pseudomonadota > Gammaproteobacteria > Pseudomonadales > Pseudomonadaceae > Pseudomonas > Pseudomonas sp. H3_E07. The sequence goes on along the minus strand of NZ_CP162795.1, from coordinate 3,293,713 downwards.
AGGCCGAACACCAGGCGCAGTGGGCTGCACACCTGCTGGGGACCGATCGAGTATTCATCTGGGGACGAGACCCGACCAGAGCCACCCGACTGGCAGAGAAACTGGAGCATCACGGTTTGACGGTTTACGTGGCGGCAACGGTGGAGAAGGTGTTCGAGCACTGCAATGTCGTCATTACCTGCACGCCGTCCACTCAGCCGATCGTGCCAGTGTCTGCGGTAAAACCCGGAACCCACATCGTCGCCCTGGGCTCGGACAGCCTGGGCAAACAGGAACTTGACCCGCAAATCCTCTCCTTGGCTCGGGTCATCATGACCGACGACCACCGCCAATGCGCCGAACGCGGTGAACTGGCCCATGCCCTTCGCGCCGGGTTGATCGCCAACACCGCCGACATCTCGCTGGGGCAAGTGCTGGCCGGCAACCTCCCGGGGCGCCTCGGTGCTGACGACATCACCGTCGCCGACCTGACCGGCCTTGCCGCACAGGACATTGCCATCGCCACCCTGGCGGTCGGGTTGGTCCAGGCCATGAAGCCTGGCGATGCGAGCACCGCTACCTGCAACCAGTCCGAATCAACGCCTGAACAAACAATAACAATAGGGTAGGTATTCACATGAAAAAGCTGACGAGCACGATCACCACAGCCACGCTCTGGCTGCTCTGCACTGTCGCGGGCGCGGCACACGCAGAAACACTGCGCATTGCCAGTGAAGGGGCTTATCCGCCGTTCAATTACGTGGATTCAAACAACAGGCTGCACGGCTTCGATATCGACATTGCCAACGCCCTGTGTGAGCGAATGAAGGTCAACTGCACCTTTGTCACCCAGGACTGGGAGGGCATGATTCCCGCCCTGCTGGCGAAAAAATACGATGCGATCGTTGCCTCGATGAATGTCACCGAAGAGCGCAAAAAGAAGATCGCCTTCACCAACCGCTACTACCGCACACCGCTGTCGGTCGCCGTGGCCCATGACTCAGGCATCAGCGACGCCCAGACCAACTTCAAAGGCCTGACAGTGGGTGCCCAGTCTTATTCGACACAAGCCATCTACGCCGAAGAACATTACGCCGAGGCCGGCGCCACGGTGAAGCTCTACCCCTCCCAGGACGAGGCCGCCAGTGACTTGGCAGCCGGGCGCCTGGACGGCGTCATCGCCGACAAATATCCCTTGCTCGCCTGGGTCGCAGGCGCAGGCAAGGACTGCTGCACATTTCTCGGGGACATCGACGGTACCAATACTGACGCGGCCATCGCGGTGCGCCAGGGCGACGTCGAGTTGCGTGAGCGGCTAAACAAGGCGCTGGACGAAATCGTCGCCGATGGCACCTATAAGAACATCTCCAGACGCTACTTCGCCTTCGATATCTATTGACCTGCGGGGCCCGGGCGCTGGCTTCGGGCTCACGTGCAGGCCAAATTTCGCGAGAGGGTTCTGGCATGCTCGAACAACTGTCACTGTTATCTTTCGCCAACGGCGGCTGGGGCTCGGCGCTTCTGGCCGGAGCCTTGGTCACCATCACCCTGGCACTCGCCTGCATCCCGCTCGGTTTACCATTGGGCCTGTTAGTAGCCCTGGCGGCGAGGTCCAAGCGACGCTGGCTACGGACGGGGGCGACGGTATTTTCCACAGTGTTCCGTGGGCTGCCCGAACTACTGACCTTGTTGATCATTTATTACGGCTGCCAGATTGCCGCACAAAGCATGCTCGCAGCCATGGGCTACCAAGGCGAAGTCACGATCAACACCTTCGTCGCGGCCATGATTGCCTTCAGCCTGGTGTTTGCCGCGTTTTCCAGCGAGGTATGGTTGAGTGCCTTCAAGTCCCTGTCCAAGGGGCAATTCGAGGCCGCGACAATGCTGGGCTTGCCCAAGGGTACGACCCTTCGCAAGGTGGTCCTGCCACAACTGACGCGCATTGCCTTGCCCGGCCTGTCGAATAACTGGCTGTCGCTGCTCAAGGACACGTCCCTGGTTTCAACCATCTCCCTGGTCGACCTTATGCGTCAGACCAGCCTGGCGGTCAGCGTGACCAAAGAACCGATGCTGTTCTACGCCGTGGCCTGTTTCGGCTATCTGTTTTTCTCGGCGTTGTCCGGCCGCGTGTTCAATTTTCTCGAACGATATTTCAGCCGCCACCAACTGAGTGCCAAGCCATGAATATCGAGAGCCTGTTGAGTGCGCTGCTCAACCTGGAACTGTTCGAACGTTACGCCCCGCGTTTTATCGACGGCTTGCTGGTCACCGCAAAACTGGTGGCCATCTCCTTTAGCCTCGGCGCACTCCTGGGCCTGCTGCTTGCCCTGGGACGATTGTCGAGCAACCGTTGGCTGCGCGGCATCACTGGCACCTATATGTACTTCTTTCGCGGCTCCCCGCTGCTCGCACAACTGTTCATGCTGTATTACGGCCTGGGGTCATTCAAAAGCTTCTGGCAAGACGTAGGCCTCTGGTGGTTCTTCCGGGACGCCTGGCTCTGCACGCTGCTGGCCTTCACCCTCAATACCGCAGCCTATCAAGCCGAGATCATGCGCGGCGCCCTGACAGCCGTCGCACCAGGCCAACGCGAAGCGGCGCAAATGCTTGGCCTTTCGCGTTGGGCCACCTTGCAAAAGGTCATCCTGCCGCAGTCGTTACTGGTGGCCGTCGGGCCGCTGGGCAACGAGCTGATCCTGATGATCAAGGCCAGTTCCATTGCCTCGCTGGTGACCCTCTACGACCTGATGGGCGTGGCCAAACTGGCGTTCTCACGCAGCTTCGACTTCCAGATCTACCTTTGGGCGGCGGTGTTGTACCTGGCGATCGTCGAGGTCGTCAGACGCACGCTTAGACGCCTTGAACGGTCACTGAGCAAGCACATCGGGTAGTCAGGCTTCAACATTCCCAACACTGCGGTCCAGAGGGTAAGCCAATGAATTCGAGCATCACCGCTCCAGACAGTCTCTGCCTTCCAGCCCTGCCAACGCGAGAGTCCGTGGTGCAAATCAGTGGATTGAACAAATGGTATGGCAACTTCCAGGTACTTCACGCCATTGACCTCACCGTCAGCCAAGGTGAACGCATCGTCCTGTGCGGGCCATCCGGCTCAGGAAAATCGACCTTGATTCGCTGCATCAGCCGCCTTGAAGTCGCAGATAGCGGGGTTATCCGCGCCTTGGATGCCGACCTCGGAAAACCATCGCCAGCCCGACATAAAGCGCTGCGCGAGATTGGCATGGTGTTTCAGAACTTCAACCTGTTCCCCCACATGACGGTCCTGCAAAACTGCACACTGGCCCCGATGTCGGTTCGCGGTTTCTCACGCAAGCGTGCTGAAGCGCACGCACGGCACTTTCTGGACAAGGTCGGTATCGAAAACCAGGCGAACAAGTACCCCAGTCAACTTTCAGGCGGGCAGCAGCAGCGCGTGGCCATCGCCCGGGCGTTGTGCATGGAGCCGAAAATCATGCTGTTCGACGAACCCACCTCGGCACTCGATCCGGAAATGGTCAAGGAAGTGCTGGACGTCATCGTCACATTGGCCGACACCGGCATGACAATGCTGTGCGTTACCCACGAAATGGGCTTCGCGCGCCAGGTTGCCGAGCGAGTGTTGTTCCTCGATGCGGGACGTATTGTCGAAGACCTGCCCCCGGAGCAATTCTTTACCGCCCCCAAGAGCGACAGGGCTCAAGCTTTCCTGGCGCAGATCCACCACTGAGGGCCGCGCCAACGCACCTGTCAAAGGTGTGGCCGACTCCGTACAATCGTTGCCTCCACCTACCTGTGCTTGGATCGCCATGGCCAGTATCGCCTTCATGAACGCAGCGGCAGACGGCATCGCTGCTCTGCTTTTCCCCGACCTGGAAGCGGTGGTTCACGATGTCCGCAGCGGCTTGATCGTGCACATCGCCAATGGTTTCTCCAAGCGCAAGGTCGGTGACGCATCGCTGATTTGTGACCTTCCGGACCTGGCCCCAGGGCTGGATGTCCTCGGGCCGTATGAGAAAGCCGGCCCCAACAACCGTACGCTACGTTCGATTTCTATCGTTGCCCGCTCGGAGAGCGGCGAAATCGTTGCACTCCTGTGCCTGAACTTCGATGTCACGGCGTTATCGCAGGTGCAAAAGCTACTGAGTGGTTTCGCTGTGGGCCTGCAGCCCCAGGCGCGCCCCGCCCCCTTGTTTAGCGCTGACTGGCGGGAAACACTCAACGACATCGTCGAAAAGATCTCCGTCGAACACTGCGTGCGGCGAGGTGATTTCGGGCGCACCGAAATCATGCTTGTCCTCATACAAGCGCGAGCCAATGGGCTGCTGGACATCCGCAACTTCGTCGATTATTTCGGCGAGTACTTCGAGATCTCCCGAGCGACGGTTTACAACTACTTGAAAGCCATCCCGCAAGAAAACAACTGAACACAGGCCCTACAGCCTTTTCCGAGGAATGCCCATGTCCGCTCCCAGCATGACCTTGTTTCACAACCCCGCTTCACCGTTCGTTCGTAAGGTTCGCGTGCTGCTGGCTGAAACCGGCCAGCAGGGCCGCGTAGCCCTGCATGGCTGCATGCCGACCCCGGTCAACCCGGATGCGCAGGTGGTGCAAGGCAACCCCGTGGGCAAGATCCCGGCCCTGCGCCTGGCCGATGGCACGGTGTTGCACGACAGCCGGGTGATCCTCGATTACTTCGACCACCAGCACGTCGGCAACCCGCTGATCCCTCGCGACGGCTCAGCCCGCTGGCGCCGCCTGACCCTGGCTTCGATGGCCGACGGCATCATGGATGCCGCCGTATTGGTGCGCTACGAAACCGCCCTGCGCCCAGTCGAAAAACAGTGGGACCAGTGGCTCGACGAACAGCGCAAAAAGATCCGCCGCAGCCTGGCTGAATTAGAGACTGACGCGATTGCCGAGCTGACCAGCCACTTCGACATCGCCGCCATCAGCGTGGCCTGCGCCTTGGGTTACCTCGACTTCCGTCATCCGGATCTGCAATGGCGCGTGGATAATCCGCAGCTTGCCGCCTGGTACGCCGACGTCAGCCAGCGCCCTTCGATGCTGGAAACACAACCACCGGCTTGACTGGCTGTAACACGGTCCCCTATGGAGAGCGGGAACAGTTGGTTAATCCTTGCCACCAACCGCGCCTTGATCTGCTGATCCTCACGCAACCCGATCATTGCACCGCCTCCAGGTCAAATGCCAAAGGCTCGGCCGCCTTGCGCTTGCCCACGCCATACCAGTCCAACTTACGTGTCAGCACCATCACCGTGCCCAACAGTCCAAACAGCAGCAACGAGCCCATCAGCAACGCGTAATCCTCGGCACTCAACAGCCCGTACAACAAGCCATACAATGCTGCCAACCCCGCCGAGAAGCCCAGGCCGTGGATGATGCTGCGCAGCACATGGCACACATAGAAGCCAATCAACAACACACAGGCACTGGCAGAGATGAGGTAAGCCAGGGCGAAGCCTATGTGCTCGGACAACGACAGCAACAACAGGTAGAAAAACGCCAGCGCAAACCCCACCAACGCGTATTGGATCGGGTGCACCGCCAGACTCTTGAGCACCTCGAACAGGAAAAAGCCGGCAAAGGTCAGGGCAATGAACAGCAGTGCGTATTTGATCGCACGGTCGCTCTTGAGGTACTGGTCCACCGGGTCGATGAAGTTCACCCCGAAGCTGCGGTTGTTGAAATCATCACAGCCCTGTTTGTCCAGGCAGGTTTGCAGGGCTTGTTCGAGGTTGGTGGAGAAGAACGACGTCTGCCAGTTGGCGGTAAAACCCGTGTCGGTAATCTCGCGTTGTGCCGGCAGGAAGTTGCCAATGAAGCTGGGGTGTGGCCAGTTGGAAGCCAGCGATACCTGGCTGGTCTTGCCCACCGGCACCACTTGCAGTTGCTCGGTGCCTTGCAGACGCAGGTCGAAAGCGAAGTCCACAACGTTGGGCTTTTTGCTGTCCTGCTCCGGCAGTGTCACGTGCACGCCTTCACCCAGCCAGTCCACCTGGGAGCCCGGTTCGAACTCCAGTTGTTGGCTGCCCAGCTCCAGTTTCAGCGCGTTTTCGATACCGCGAATATCGCTGATGCCCACCGCCAGAAACGCCGGCTCAAAACGGTAATCGGCAAAGTTCTCAGCAATGCCCAATTGCGCAGGTAACTCGAAACGCCCGCTGATGCGGTTGTCGGCGTGGAACAACCGCGCCTGGTAAATGCCCCGTGCGCGCAGTTCGGTCTGCACCTTACCGTCGAGCTCAAATCGATCCGGCAGGAAATACAGACGACCGCGCTCTTCACGGGTGACTTCGTAACGTTTGTTGAGCTTTTCATTGAGCTTCCACTCGCGGACGGTCTTGCGATACGGCACCACCATCACCGGGCCGGTGAGGCGCTGGCTGTAGCTGGAACTGCGAGCAATGTCGTCCAGGACGTTATCGCGAGTGAACTGGCGATCGGCAATGATGCCGTTGATCATCAGCAACGGAATGAGCAATAACAGCATCAGCAGCGCAATCGCGCCAAGTTTGAAAAGCAGGCTGCGGTTCATGGGTCTCTCCCTGTTTTGATGGGAAGAGTCTGGGCAGCCTGTGTGGGGGATTTATGTGGGCAATGTGGAGACTGTGTGGAGATGCAGCACCACCAGCACGCCGCCGTCGACATTGCCGATCTGCAACGCGCCGCCGTGCAACTTCACAACCTCCTCGACAAAGTTGAGGCCCAGGCCGGTGCTTTTGCGCCCACTGGCCGGACGTGGCAGCGAGTAAAAGCGCTCACTCAGGCGTGGCAGGGCGTAGTCGGGAATCGGTGCGGCCTGGTTGAACAGGCATACTTGCACATCGTTGTGTCGCGTCTGCGCGCTGAACCTCAACAGGCCGCCAGGCGGCGTGAAGTCCAGGGCGTTCTCCAGCAGGTTGCCCAGGGCCTGACGCAACAGGAAGGGTTCACCGTACACCTTCACCTGCGCCGCAATCGACTGCTCGACCTGCAACCCGGCGCCTTCGATCCGCGCGCATTGGGCCTTGAGTACCTCATCGACCATGGCCGCCAACGAGATACTCGCCTGCTCTTCCAGGCCCTGGCGCTGTTCGACCTGCGCCAGGTTCAGCAGGCGTTCGATCAACTGCTGCAGGCGCGCACTTTCGCTGTCGATATTGCCGACGAAGCGCTGCTGTTGCTCGCGGCTCATATCACCCTGCAACAGCTCCGCCGCGCCGCGAATCGCGGCCAATGGGCTTTTCAGTTCGTGGGTCAGGGTGTGTACGTAATGTTCGACGTAGGCCTTGCCTTCCAACTGCGTGCGCATGTGCTCCACGGCGGTGGACAGTTGCTTGAGTTCACCCCCGCGGTAATGGGGCAACTCGGCACGCCGCCCCTCGCTGACGGCCTCGGCGTAGGCGGTCAGCCGGCGCAGCGCAACGCTCAGCCACCACGACAGCAGCGCACCCAGCAGCAGGCCCAGAATCACCAAGCCCGCGCCGTACCACAGCAGGCGGCGCTCGGTGCGGTCGACGTACGGTTGCAATGAACTGTTCGGCTTGGCCACGGTGACCACGCCGATGATCTGGCCGTTGTCACGGATCGGCGCGCCCACGTGCATCACCGACGAAGTCGGGTCATCCAGCTCGCTGCGGGTGGAACGCGCACCGTATTCACCGCGCAGGGTCAGGTACACGTCATTCCATTTGGAATAGTCTTGCCCCACCGCCTCGCCCGTGGAGTCGAGCAGCACGGTGCCCTTGGCATCAGTCACGTAGATGCGGTGGTTGACCTGATTCTTCGGCAACCCCCAAATGGTCGCCCCCGGCTGACGGTTGCCGTAGGCCTTGAGCAGTTCCGGCCAGTGGCTTTGGCCGAGGGTGCCGTTCTTCACGTCATTACGCACGATCTCGGCCAGCAGGTTGGCGGTGTCTACCAGGGTTTCTTCGGTGGATTGACGCACACCGGGACGGATTTCCTTCATGACCGTGCTGAGCACAAAGTAGCCGGTCAGGCCGATGAACAGCGCATACACCAGGAAGATCCGCAGCCCCAGGCGCATCAGCTGTTGCCCGGGCTGTAGCTGTAGCCGAGGCCGCGATGGGTCTGGATCGGCTCGGCATCGGCGGCCACGCTGCGCAACTTGCTGCGCAGGCTTTTAATGTGGCTATCGATATTGCGCTCGTAGCCGGCATCCGCCGCCACACCGACGGCATCCAGCAATTGCTCGCGACTGAACACACGCTCGGGTTGTTCCAGCAGGCTTTGCAGCAGGCGGAACTCATGGCGCGTCAGGCTCAAGGGCTGGCCGCGATATGCAATTTGCATGCGCTCCAGATCAACCTGAAACACTGCCGGCGCAGCACCTGGGCCAATGCGTTTAAGGATCGCCCGGACCCGCGCCGTCACTTCCCGTGGGCTGAAGGGCTTGACCACATAATCGTCGGCGCCGATCTCCAGCCCCACCACGCGGTCGATCTCGCCATCCCGCGCACTGAGGAACATCACCGGCACTTCACTGAACCTGCGCAATTGCTTGCAGGTTTCAAAACCCGTGATATCGGGCAGGCCGATGTCGAGGATGATCAGGTCGGCGGGCGTCTGGCGCTGATGCTCCAGCGCCGCCTGACCGAGGGTCAGCCAGGTGGTGGTGAAGCCCTCCCCTTGCAGGGCGAAGATCAGCGTGTCGGCTATCGCCGCTTCGTCTTCGACAATCAGGATATGCGGCATGGTGGTCCGTCAGCAGTCCGGTTTGTCGGCAGTGTAACGACGCGCCGGGTTCACCGCTGCACCGAATTCACGCAAGGCCTTGGCGCCGATCAGCAGCGGGTAGTTAAAGCTGCTGCGGTCGGTGAGGTTGACCTCGACGGTGCGCTTGACGTTACCCAGGCACATTTCCAGGTCGATCACCGGGCGCTTGGCCACGGAGGCTTCATCCTTGTCGTCGTCTTCGTCGGCGCGACTTTTGATCTTGCTGATGCGCGACACCTTGTGTTCGTAGACTTTGTTGGAGGCATCCTTGCCGCCAAGGCGGAAGCGCACCCAGTCGTCGCCGTCACGGGTAAAGGTCTCGATGTCACGGGCCGACAGCGAAGCCGTCAGCGCACCGGTGTCCATCTTGGCCTTGAAGGTTTCACCGATCTCCGGCAACTGGATGTATTCGTAGCGACCGTAGAGGGTCGGTTCGGCGGCCATGACAGGCAGGGCAGCCAGGGCGAGAGAGGCAAGGAGCAGTTTCACGAAGTGATTTCCTCGGAAAGAAGTAGGCGGATTCTAGACCGCAAAAGCCGTCTTTAGTTAGCGTTCAACCCTAGCAGGCACATTGTGAAACATTCGTCCGACGCTTTGCGATTTGGCCTCTAGACTCAGCTTGCTTATCATGGCCCGCCCACCAGATCCCAAGAGTTGCTTATGCGCCGCCTGCTCACCGGCTGTTTTGTTTCACTGCTGCTATTGCTCAATACGCTGATTCTGATCGGCCCGTTGATGGTGTTCGCGCTGCTCAAGCTGGCGGCGCCGGGCCGCTTGCGTGACTACATGTCGTGGGCGGTGATGTGGATCGCCGAGACCTGGGCCGAGATCGACAAGCTGATCTTCTCGCTGTGCATCCCAACCCGGTGGGACATTCGCGGCGGTGAAGACCTGCGCAGCGATACGTCCTACCTGGTGATCAGCAATCACCAATCCTGGGTGGATATCCCGGCGCTGATCCAGGCCCTCAACCGCCGCACACCGTTCTTCAAATTCTTCCTGAAAAAAGAGCTGATCTGGGTGCCCTTCCTCGGCCTGGCCTGGTGGGCACTGGATTACCCCTTCATGAAGCGCTACACCAAGGCCTTCTTGGCCAAGCACCCGGAACTTGCGGGGCAGGACTTGAAGATCACCAAGGAAGCCTGCGAGCTGTTCAAGCGCCAGCCGGTGACGGTGGTCAATTACCTGGAAGGCACGCGGTTCAACGAGACCAAGCGCAAGCAGCAGGATTCACCCTTTACCCGCTTGCTCAAGCCCAAAGCGGGCGGCGTGGCGTTCGTGCTGGCAGCGATGGGTGAACAGCTGGATGCCGTGCTCGACGTGACCGTGGTCTATCCGCAGCAGCAGATTCCAGGGTTCTGGGATTTGATCAGTGGCGCGGTGCCAGAGGTGATCATTGATATCCGCACCCGTGAGCTGGATCCGGCGTTGTGGCAAGGGGATTACGAGAATGATCCGGCGTTTCGCCAGACCGTCCAGAGCTGGGTGAACCAGCTCTGGACGGAGAAGGACGCACGCATCGAGCAACTGCGCGCAGAGCGTTCTTAACTGCCGGTGCCCCAGGCCTGGGCCAGCTTGCCCAGCACCGAGCTGCTGGCGCCCTGGCCGCCCAGGTATTGCAGGATCACCGGGGCAAATTGGCCAATCATGCCACTGTCCATGCCCAAAGCGCTGAAGGCAGTGTTCAGGTCGTTGGTGTTCTTCACGTTGCCCAAAAGGCCGTCCAGGCCGCTGGTCTTGCTGCCACCGGTCTGGCCGAGCATCCCGCTCAAGGCCCCGAGGCTGCCCAATGCGTTGTTGCCCGACAATTGGTCGAGGCCCGGCACGCTATTGCCCAGTTGCGAATAATCGTTACCGCTCAGCTTGTTCTTGGCCAGGCCCAGCATCGCGCCCGTGCCGCCGACGGCTTGTTCAGGGGTGATGTTCAGTTGTGAGGTCAGTGCGCTCAACAAGCCAGCCGTCTCGGACGACGGTGCGGCAGCTGCGGCCTTGTTGTTGCCACCCTGCATGCCGGAAATGGCATTGGCCGCGTCACCAAGGCTGAAGCCTGCGGCAAACACCGGGCCGGCTGCCAGGGTCATCAGGCAGGAAAGGGCGAAACCGCGTGAAATCTTCATCGAAACAACCTCTGGGTATAGGGGTGAAAGCAGGCGTTTGACTGGGCATCCGGCACATTGTTCCGGGTCGGTCGAGGAACCCAATCGGCATACCAGGGTCCATGAAATGACTTCAAGACTTGCCAGGAACAGCCTTATGAGTGCCAGCCGCCCCCAAGTAATTGAACAAAAAACCCTATTCTGGAGCCGCCCGCGCGTGTTCATCGGCGTCTGCGTGGCCATCGTCGCCGGGCTCGGCGGTGCGCTTTATACCCAGGACAACGTCAAATCCGCCGCGACCCTGGTGACCACCACCCAGCAGCCGGCAGCGCAGATCATGGCGCACAAGGATTACCTCGAAGTCGACCCCATTGCCACGGCGGCACCTGAACCCGACCGCAGCCTGGAACTGTGGGCCATGCCAGAAGGCAGCGCGCCGGTTTCCCTGGGGCTGTTACCGGAGGATGGCAAGGGCATCATTGGATTGAACCCGCGCCAGCAGGCCAGCATTCGCAAGCCGGTGGAATTGATGGTGAGTTCGGAAACTAAGGGTGGGTCGTTGAGCAAGCAGCCCACCGGCCCGACGGTGTATCAAGGCGCACTGGCCTACCGCTGATACTTCAAATACCACAAAACCCTGCGGGAGAGAGCTTGCCCCCCTCCCGCAGGTGGATCTTCGATAGCCTGGGGTTTATGCCGCGCTGAACAACTTATGCGGATCGATCACAAATTTCTTCGGCACACCCGCATCAAACTCGCCATACCCACGTGGCGCGTCATCCAGGCTGATCACCTGCACGCCGACGATCTCGGCAATGTTGATACGGTCCCACATGATCGCCTGCATCAGCTGGCGGTTGTACTTCATCACTGGCGTCTGCCCAGTGTGGAAGCTGTGGGATTTGGCCCAGCCCAGGCCGAAACGAATGCTCAGGCTGCCCATTTTCGCGGCGGCATCGACAGCACCTGGATCTTCGGTGACGTACAAGCCAGGGATACCGATCTTGCCGGCCACGCGCACCACGCCCATCAATGAATTGAGCACGGTGGCCGGTGCTTCGGCCTTGACGCCGTCGTGGCCGTGGCCGCGGGCTTCAAAACCTACGCAGTCGACGGCGCAGTCCACTTCCGGCTCGCCGAGCAACGCGGCGATCTGTTCGTGCAGCGGGGTATCGGTGGACAAGTCGACCACTTCAAAGCCCTGCCCCTTGGCGTGCGCCAGGCGGATAGAGTTGACGTCGCCGATGATCACCACCGCTGCGCCCAACAGGCGGGCTGAAGCCGCAGCGGCCAAGCCCACAGGGCCGGCACCGGCAATGTAAACGGTGCTGCCTGGGCCCACGCCCGCTGTGACGGCGCCGTGGTAGCCCGTCGGGAGAATGTCGGACAGGCACGTCAGGTCGCGGATTTTCTCCATGGCCTTGTCGCGGTCCGGCAGTTTCAGCAGGTTGAAGTCGGCATAGGGCACCAGCACGTATTCGGCCTGGCCGCCGGTCCAGTCGCCCATGTCGACATAGCCGTAGGCGCCGCCGGCACGGGCCGGGTTGACGGTCAGGCACACGCCGGTGTGTTGTTCTTTGCAGGAGCGGCAGCGGCCGCAGGCTACGTTGAACGGTACGGAAACCAGGTCGCCGATTTTCAGGTTCTCGACGTCGCTGCCCTTCTCGATCACTTCACCGGTAATTTCATGACCGAGCACCAGGCCGGTCTGGGCAGTGGTGCGGCCGCGTACCATGTGTTGGTCGGAGCCGCAGATGTTGGTGGAAACCACGCGCAGGATGACGCCGTGCTCAATCTTCCTGCCACGGGGGTCCTGCATTTTGGGATAGTCGATTTTCTGTACTTCGACCTTGCCGCTGCCGAGATACACGACACCACGATTACCAGACATGCTTTCACCTCGCTGTTGTTTTTATGGAACTGCGTTGCCCGTTGGGTGGGCAGCGCGTTTAAGTGCTCGGGTACAGATGCTGTTTTTGCGTTGTTAGTAAGGACCTCATCACGGGCAAGCCCGCTCCCACATTTGATCGGGTTCCAACCTTGAAATGCGGTCGAATGTGGGAGCTGACGTGCCTGCGATAGCGATCTAAAGAACGACCGTGCGATTGGCGTTGAGAAACACCCTTCGCTCAATGTGATACCCCACCGCCCGGGCCAGTGTCAGCCCTTCAATATCCCGTCCCTTGGCAATCAAATCCTCGGGATAGTGGCTGTGATCCACCACTTCCACGCCCTGGGCAATGATCGGGCCTTCGTCCAGGTCGTTGTTGATGTAATGCGCCGTGGCGCCGACCAACTTCACGCCCTTGTTGTACGCCTGGTGATACGGCTTGGCGCCCTTGAACCCCGGCAGCAACGAGTGATGAATGTTGATGGCCTTGCCATCCAGCTTGCGGCACAGCTCCGGCGACAACACTTGCATGTAGCGCGCAAGGATCACCAGTTCCGCGCCGGTGTCTTCCACCACCTGCCACACTTGACGCTCCTGGGACGGTTTGTCGTTGGGGTCGAGGGGGAAATGGTAGTAGGGAATCTGGTGCCAGTCGGCCAAAGGTTTGAGATCGGGGTGGTTGGACACCACCGCCACCACGTCCATCGACAGTTGGCCGATGCGCTGGCGGTACAGCAGGTCGTTCAGGCAGTGATCGGCCTTGGAGACCATGATCACCACTTTTGGCCGGTAGTTCGGCGCCGTCAGCTCGAAGATCATGCCGAAGGCTTCACCCCGGGTGGCCAGGCCATCACGAAAGGCCTGCTCGTCAAAACCGTCGGGCTGGCGGAACTCCACGCGGATGAAGAACCGGCCCGACAGCCGGTCATCGAACGAGTGGTGCTCAGTAACGTAGCAACCCTGCTCGAACAGGTAGCGGGTGACCGCGTCCACCGTGCCGAGCACGCTGGGGCAGTCGGCGGTCAAAATCCATGTATCGGGTGCGCGGCTCATGGGGTATTCCTCAGGCTTGGACGCTCAGGCCAAATTCGGCAGATGCATCCTGCAACCACAACCACCAGTAATCCGAGAAGCTGCGACGGATCAGCAGTTCCCAGGTATCTTCAGCCGTGTGGCGGATCACCAGTTGCGACTTGGCGAACACCGTGCCCACCGCCTTGCCCACCGGGAAGTTGTTGGGGTGCACGTCGTAGCTGGTGGACTTCATCAGCACGTCACGCACGTTCGGGCCGCTGAGTTCAAGAATCTGCTGGCCGCCGCTGACGTTGACGATCTGGATATGCAAATCACCCAGGGCGGCACGCAGGTTTTGCTCGGCGGCAAATTCTTCACCGCTTGGCACGATCAGCAGCCACTCATCCGGGCCGAGCCATTGCAGGCTGGTTTCGCCTTTGACGATGACTTGCAGGGCCCCTGGAAGCTCAATGCCGAGAGCTTTGTGCACGCCGGCGGCGAAGGCTGCATCGTGGCCATCACCGCGAAGGGTCAGGTGGCCCAGAAGCTTTTTCTCGCGCACGGTCACACCGGCGTTCTTGCGACCTTTGCCGACCAGGCTGGCGAGGTCGGCATGGTGCAGCGACGACTCGGCCTTGGCGCCGGTGGTGGGGCGTTGTTGGTATACGTTGGCTGCTGTCATAAAGCACCTGTTCTGAATGCTGTGGTGATTGTTCTGGCCTCATCGGGGGCAAGCCCCCTCCCACATTTGCAACGCATTGCGCTGTGGGAGCTGGCTTGCCTGCGATGCAGGCGACTCGGTGCATCAGATGTTCTGGCGATCGCCTTTCGGGTCGAAGAACACCGAAGACACAATCTCCGCCTCGATCACGCTGCCATCCGCTTGCGGTGAGAACACCCGCTCGCCAATGCGCTTCAAGCCGCCCTTCACCACTGCCATCGCGAACGAATAGCCGAGGGAGTTGTGGGCATAACTTGAGGTGACGTGACCCACCATCTTCATCGGAATCGACTGCTTCGGATCAAACACCAGCTGCGCGCCTTCTGGCAGCCACACGGTCGGGTCGATCGGTTTCAGGCCCACCAGTTGCTTACGCTCTTCACGCACGCAGTCTTCACGGTTCATGCCGCGCCAGCCGATCCACGAGAACGGCTTGGTACGACCGACGCACCAGCCCATGTTCAGGTCGTCCGGAGTCATCGAGCCGTCGGTGTCCTGGCCGACGATGATGAAGCCCTTCTCGGCCCGCAGTACGTGCATGGTTTCGGTGCCGTACGGGGTCAGGTTGTACTTTTTGCCGGCCTCGACGATTTTTTCCAGTACGCCCATGGCGTAGTCAGCCTGCACGTTGACTTCGTACGACAGCTCACCGGTAAACGAGATCCGGAATACGCGAGCCGGTACGCCGCCGACCAAACCTTCTTTCCAGGTCATGAACGGGAAGCCGTCCTTGTCCAGGTCGATATCCGTCACTTCCGCCAGCAGCTTGCGGCTGTTGGGGCCGGACAGGGTCATGGTCGCCCAGTGGTCGGTGACCGAAGTGAAGTACACCTTGAGGTCTGGCCATTCGGTCTGCTGGTAGATTTCCAGCCACTGCAGCACACGGGCGGCGCCGCCGGTGGTGGTGGTCATCAGGAAGTGGTTGTCGGCGAGGCAGGCAGTGACGCCGTCGTCGAAGACCATGCCGTCTTCCTTGCACATCAGGCCGTAGCGCGCCTTGCCCACGTCGAGCTTGGTCCAGGCGTTGGTGTAGATGCGGTTGAGGAACTCACGCGCATCCGGGCCTTGAATGTCGATCTTGCCGAGGGTCGACGCGTCCAGCAGGCCGACGCTGTCGCGCACAGCCAGGCATTCACGCTTCACCGCGGCGTGCAGGTCTTCACCGTTGCGTGGGAAGTACCAAGGGCGTTTCCACTGGCCGACATCTTCAAACTCGGCGCCGTTCTTCACGTGCCAGGCGTGCAGCGCGGTGTAGCGCACCGGCTCGAAGATGTGCCCACAGTGCCGGCCCGCCACTGCGCCAAACGTAACCGGCGTGTAGTTCGGGCGGAACATGGTGGTGCCCATCTGCGGGATGGTCACGTTCAGCGAGCGCGCGGCAATGGCCAGGCCGTTGACGTTGCCCAGCTTGCCCTGGTCGGTGCCGAAGCCCAGCGCGGTGTAGCGTTTGACGTGCTCGACCGACTCGAACCCTTCGCGGGTCGCCAGTTCGATGGCGGCAGCGGTCACGTCGTTTTGCAGGTCGACAAATTGCTTCGGTGCCCGTGCCGTCGGCTTGTCATGCGGCACTTGGTACACCGCCAGCGTCGGTTCTTCCAGCCGGCTCAAGGCCTTTGGCAGGGTGCCTTCCACCGGGGCAAAACCGGCTTCGCTGGCCGCGCGCACGCCGCCTTCAAAACCATCCGCCAGCGAATCGCCAAGGCCATAAACGCCGTTGATACCGCCGACACACACGCGTTTCTGCGGTGCTTCGCCCGGCACGAAACCGAGAATGTCTTCACGCCAGATCGGCTTGCCGCCCAGGTGCGAAGCCAGGTGGACTACCGGGCTGTAGCCGCCGGAGCTGGCGACCAGGTCACAGTCCAGCCATTCGCCGGGGCTGGTGACTTTATGCGCTTTCACATCGATCGCGGCCACGCGGGCGGCGGTGACGTGCTTGCTGCCACGGGCTTCGATCACGGCGCTGCCGGTGAGGATACGAATGCCTTTGGCGCGGGCTTCTTCAACCAGTGCGCCACGTGGGTTGTGGCGCACATCGGCGACGGCCACCACTTGCAAGCCTGCATCGAGCCAGTCGAGCGCTACGCGGTAGGCGTGATCGTTGTTGGTGGACAACACCAGTTTCTTGCCCGGTGCCACGCCGTAGCGGCGCACGTAAGTGGACACCGCGCCAGCCAGCATGTTGCCCGGCACGTCATTGTTGCCGTAGACGAGTGGACGCTCGCACGCACCGGTCGCCAACACCACGCGCTTGGCGCGCACACGGTGGATACGCTGACGCACCACGCCAATCGGCGCACGGTCACCAAGGTGATCGGTGAGGCGCTCGTGAATAGTCAGGAAGTTATGGTCGTGGTAGCCGTTGACGGTGGCGCGAGGCAGCAGCACCACGTCCGGCAGGGCTTTCAGTTCGGCAATGACACTGGCAACCCATTCAGCCGCCGGCTTGCCGTCGAGGCTTTCACGCGAGTCCAGCAGCGAACCGCCGAACTCTTCCTGTTCATCGGCGAGGATCACACGGGCACCGCTGCGCGCAGCGGCAAGTGCAGCCGCCAAACCGGCAGGGCCTGCGCCCACCACCAGCACGTCGCAATGACGGTTGAAGTTGTCATAGGTGTCCGGATCGTTCTCGGTCGGCGAGCGGCCCAGGCCAGCGGCCTTGCGGATGTACTTCTCGTAGGTCATCCAGAACGATTGCGGGTACATGAAGGTTTTGTAGTAGAAGCCCGGCGGCATCAGCTTGCCGCCAACCTTGCCGAGAATGCCCATCACGTCATTGTTGACGTTCGGCCAGCCATTGGTGCTGGTGGCGACCAAGCCCTGGTACAGCGCCTGTTGCGTAGCGCGCACGTTAGGGATTTGCGTGGCTTCGGTGGCGCCGATCTGCAGCACCGCGTTCGGCTCTTCAGCGCCTGCCGCGAAGATGCCGCGAGGACGCGAGTACTTGAAGCTGCGGCCGATGATGTCGACGCCGTTGGCCAGCAAGGCTGCGGCCAGTGTGTCGCCCTCAAAGCCTTTGTAGCTCTGGCCGTTGAAGGTAAACGTCAGGACTTTATTACGGTCGATCCGGCCACCGTTGGACAGGCGATTGGTCTGGCTCATACCTTCTCTCCAGAGGCCTTGGCGGTGAATTGTGGCTTCTCACCGATCTTGTAGGTTTCAAGAATTTCGTAGGTCAGGGTGTCGCGGGTCGCGTTGAAGTACTGACGGCAACCCGCCGCGTGGATCCACAGTTCGTGGTGCAGGCCACGGGGGTTGTCGCGGAAGAACATGTAGTCGCCCCACTCTTCATCGGTGCAGGCGTTCGGGTCCAGCGGGCGCGGGATGTGCGCTTGGCCGGACGCGTGGAATTCCTCTTCGGAGCGCAGTTCGCCACAGTGAGGACAGAAGATATGCAACATAGGGAATTTCTCCTGTTAGTGGGCGACGGCCGCAGCGCCGTGTTCGTCGATCAACGCACCGTTGTGGAAACGGTCGATGGAAAAAGGCGCGGCCAGCGGGTGCATTTCACCCTTGGCGAGGCTGGCGGCAAACACGTTGCCTGAGCCCGGTGTGGCCTTGAAGCCACCGGTGCCCCAACCGCAGTTGAAGAACATGTTCGGCACCGGCGTCTTGGAGATGATCGGGCAAGCGTCGGGCGTGGTGTCGACGATGCCGCCCCACTGACGGTTCATGCGCACGCGCGACAGCACGGGGAACATCTCGACGATGGCCTGGATGGTGTGCTCGATCACCGGGTACGAACCACGCTGGCCGTAGCCGTTGTAGCCGTCGATACCGGCACCGATCACCAGGTCGCCTTTGTCGGACTGGCTGATGTAGCCGTGCACGGCGTTGGACATGATCACGCTGTCGATAATCGGCTTGATCGGCTCCGACACCAGGGCTTGCAGCGGGTGGGATTCGATCGGCAGGCGGAACCCGGCGAGCGAAGCCATGTGCCCGGAGTTACCGGCAGTGACCACACCGACGCGCTTGGCGCCGATAAAGCCCTTGTTGGTTTCCACACCGATGCACACGCCGTTTTCCTTGCGGAAACCGATCACTTCGGTCTGCTGGATCAGGTCCACGCCGAGTGCGTCGGCGGCACGCGCAAAGCCCCAGGCCACGGCATCGTGACGGGCCACGCCGCCACGACGTTGCACAGTGGCGCCGAGGACCGGGTAGCGGGTGTTCTTGGAGCAGTCGAGGTACGGAATCTCGTCGGCCACTTGCTTGGCGTTGAGCAGTTCGCCGTCCACACCGTTGAGGCGGTTGGCGCTGACGCGGCGCTCGGAATCACGGATGTCCTGCAGGGTGTGGCACAGGTTGTAGACGCCGCGCTGGGAGAACATCACGTTGTAGTTCAGGTCCTGAGACAGGCCTTCCCACAGTTTCATCGCGTGTTCGTACAGGTGGGCCGACTCGTCCCACAGGTAGTTGGAACGCACGATGGTGGTGTTGCGCGCGGTGTTACCGCCGCCCAGCCAGCCTTTCTCGACCACGGCCACGTTGGTGATGCCGTGCTCCTTGGCCAGGTAGTAGGCGGTCGCCAGACCATGCCCGCCGCCGCCGACGATGACCACGTCGTAGACCTTCTTAGGGGTCGGCGTGCGCCACATCTTCTGCCAGTTTTCGTGGTGGCTGAGTGAGTGCTTGAAGAGGCCGAAGCCCGAGTAGCGTTGCATAGTCATTACTCCAAAACCGCGCTCAGCGATAAACCGGGAAATCAGCGCACAGGGCAGACACGTGCTTGGCCACGTTGGCCTCGACATCGGCGTCGCCGAGGTTGTCGAGGATGTCGCAGATCCAGCCGGCCAGTTCGATGCACTGCGGCACTTTGAAACCACGCGTGGTCACCGCCGGGGTGCCGATACGCAGGCCCGAGGTCACGAACGGCGACTGCGGGTCATTCGGCACGGCGTTCTTGTTGACGGTGATGTGGGCGCGGCCCAGGGCGGCGTCCGCCTCTTTGCCGGTGAGGCCCTGGCGAATCAGGCTGACCAGGAACAGGTGGTTGTCGGTGCCGCCGGATACCACATCGTAGCCGCGCTTGATAAACACATCGGCCATGGCCTGGGCGTTATCGATCACTTGCTGCTGATAGGCCTTGAAGCCTGGCTCCAGCGCTTCCTTGAAGCACACGGCCTTGCCGGCGATGACGTGCATCAGCGGGCCGCCCTGGGCGCCGGGGAATACCGCGGCGTTGAGTTTCTTTTCGATTTCTTCGTTGGACTTGGCCAGGATCAGACCGCCCCGTGGACCGCGCAGGGTCTTGTGGGTGGTGGTGGTGACCACATCCGCATACGGCAGCGGGTTCGGGTACAGGCCGGCGGCAACCAGGCCAGCGACGTGGGCCATGTCAACGAACAGCAGTGCGCCCACCTTGTCGGCAATCTGACGGAAACGTGGGAAATCCAGCGTCTTGGAGTAGGCAGAGAAACCGGCCACCACCATTTTCGGCTTATGCTCGACGGCCAGACGCTCGACTTCGTCGTAGTCGATCAGGCCGGTGTCGGTGTTGATGCCGTATTGCACGGCGTTGTACAGCTTGCCCGAAGACGACACTTTGGCGCCGTGGGTCAGGTGACCGCCGTGCGCCAGACTCATGCCGAGGATGGTGTCGCCGGCTTGCAGCAGGGCCAGGTACACCGCACTGTTGGCGGACGAACCGGAGTGCGGCTGCACGTTGGCGTAATCGGCGCCGAACAGTTGCTTGGCGCGTTCAATGGCCAGGGCTTCAACTTTGTCCACGTGCTCGCAGCCACCGTAGTAGCGCTTGCCCGGATAACCTTCCGCGTATTTGTTGGTGAGGCCGCTGCCTTGGGCTTCCATCACGCGTTTGCTGGTGTAGTTCTCTGACGCGATCAGCTCGATATGATCTTCCTGACGCTGCTCCTCGGCATTCATGGCCGCCAGCAGTGCGTCGTCATATCCCTGGATCTGGTCTTGTTTGCTGAACATCGCGTCTCTCCCAGCCTTTCGTATTGTTGAGGCCCGTTCAGGGGCCCTTTGATGCGATGGTAGGGCTGACGCCTCTAGATCAAATGCCTACGGACGCCACGCAAAGGTGCGTTTACGACATGGCGTGAACAACACCGAAACAAATGTGGGAATGGGCTTGTGTGGGAGCTGGCTTGCCTGCGATGCAGACACCTCGGTCTATAAGCAGAACCGAGGTGATGCCATCGCAGGCAAGCCAGCTCCCACAAGGGTTAAGCGATGATCTTGCGAACGAGCAGCAGCAGAAGGAAATGCAGGGGGTAGAGGGCGTAAGCCCAACGGCGCATGGCCGGCGGCGTGACATCTTTGGCATGTCGCAACAGGACTAATCCCGCCAACGGCGCGATCAGGCATGCGGCCAATCCCGACAACGCGACAGGCGTGCCGCTGTTAAGCAGAATCTGCCATTGATTGGCGGCCACACACACCAACCCCGGCAACACGCTGAAATACCAGGGACGACGGAACACCAGCAGCATCGCCAGCGGCAGTAATACACCAAACAAACCGAACATCAGCTGCGTGGAAAACACGGCGGCGATCGTGACGGCAATCAGCGCCAATACGCGATCAAAAAGCGCCTTCTGCTGCCATCCTCGGGCAACCAGCAGGCCCAGTGCCAAGGTCGGCAAGACGTTCAACGTATCGGCATCCTCGATAAACAGCCGATAGGGCACTTCGCTGATCAGGCTGAACACCAACAGCCAGCCCAGGTAGCGCCATTGGCCTGTCACGGGTGCGTGCCTGACCCGATGCAGATTCGCCGCAATCGCCAGGCAAAACCACGGGAACGCCAAGCGTCCCGGCACATACAGGCCGTCCAGGCTCAGCCCGACATAGCGCAGGTGGTCGAGCACCATGCTCAACAGCGCCAGCCACTTGAGCAGATCCAAAGCGCCATCACGGACATGTCCGACAGGCAGGGTTCCAGTACCGTGCATAATTCCCCAGTGACTTTGCATTTACAGTGCGTGCGCACCCGCGACAATCTTGGTTACAGTGCGCACCAACATCGACCACAGGAATGGGCCATGACCGACAAGAGCCAACAATTCGCCAGTGACAACTATTCGGGCATTTGCCCGGAAGCCTGGGCCGCCATGGAACAAGCCAATCAGGGCCATCAGCGCGCCTACGGCGATGATGAATGGACCCACCGTGCCGCCGACGGTTTCCGCAACCTGTTCGAAACCGACTGCGAAGTGTTCTTCGCCTTCAACGGCACCGCCGCCAACTCCCTGGCGCTGTCCTCGTTGTGCCAGAGTTACCATAGCGTGATTTGCTCGGAAACCGCCCACGTCGAAACCGACGAATGCGGCGCACCGGAGTTTTTCTCCAACGGTTCCAAGCTGCTCACCGCGCGCACCGAAAACGGCAAACTGACCCCGGAATCGATCCGCGAGATCGCCCTCAAGCGCCAGGATATTCACTACCCCAAGCCGCGCGTGGTCACCCTGACACAGGCCACCGAAGTCGGCAGCGTGTATACCCCGGATGAAATCCGCGCCATCAGCGCCACCTGCAAAGAGTTGGGCCTGAACCTGCACATGGACGGCGCACGCTTCTCCAACGCCTGCGCATTCCTTGGCTGCTCACCGGCGGACCTGACCTGGAAGGCCGGCGTGGACGTGCTGTGCTTTGGCGGCACCAAAAACGGCATGGCCGTGGGCGAAGCGATCCTGTTCTTCAACCATAAGCTGGCCGAAGACTTCGACTACCGCTGCAAACAGGCCGGCCAGTTGGCGTCGAAAATGCGCTTCCTCTCCGCCCCGTGGGTGGGCCTGCTGGAAAACGATGCCTGGCTCAAGCATGCACGCCACGCTAACCACTGTGCACAACTGCTAAGCAGCCTGGTGGCCGACATTCCCGGCGTGGAACTGATGTTCCCGGTGCAAGCCAATGGCGTGTTCCTGCAGCTCTCGGAACCGGCGATTGCGGCGTTGACCGCCAAGGGCTGGCGCTTCTACACGTTCATCGGCAAAGGCGGCGCACGCTTCATGTGTGCGTGGGATACCGAGGAAGAACGTGTAAGAGAATTGGCGGCGGATATTCGGAAAGTAATGGAAGCCTGAAACGACGGGCCCTTCAGGGCGTTTTCAGAGACTGTTTGTAGGTATTTCTGACAGTATCTATCTACCCCCTGCCTTGGTTAGGATTTCGTCACCCCGAACAAACGGACGCGTTTTTTCGGGGCTGACTGCCTGCCGAATATTCGGCTGGAAAGGGAAATCCTATAGAGGGCAACATCATGGAAATTCAACGCTACACGATTGACTCGCAACGCCGAGACGCCACCAGCGCCACACTCGTCAGCCTCGACGACCTGAGGAAGCTGGCGAATGTCGGCGACACCATCGTCGAGCCTTCCAGGCTCTTTACGGTCACCGGCAAAGAGTTCGAAATGACAGCATCCGGCGCGTACACCATCAACCTTTTCGTCCGCTAACCACTAAGGCTCGCGCCGCAGACTCATGACCTGCGACGCGGCACTGATGTGATTTCGCTCACAAGGCCTTCGGCTCTTGATGCTCTATTTCCCGGTGCCCTGGACGGCGGTCAACTGCATGTTCATCGCGGCCTGCGACCGCCACGGCGGAGCGCGCGGCGTCAACCGGGTCGGCGGCCAGCACTCTACTGAGGGTCAGAACTCGATGCGCACATCACCCTTCGGCACACTGCAGCACGACAGGATATAACCTTCGGCTTCGTCTTCCTCGGTGATGCCACCGTTGTGTTCCATCTCCACCTCACCGCCCAGCTTCATCACCTTGCAGGTGCCGCAGATGCCCATGCCGCAGGCTTTGGGGATCAACAGGCCAAGCTTGGCGGCTGCGGCATGCACGGTTTCGCCGGGGGCGACGCGAATGCTTTTGCCCGACGCAATGAACTCCACCTGGTGCAGATCCGCCAGGTCGATTTCCGGCGCGTCGGCGGCTTGTTCGGCTTGCTCCACCGCGTCCGCACGGGCTTCCGGCGGCGTGGCGCCAAACGATTCCTCGTGGTACCGCGTCATGTCGAACCCTGCCACTTCCAGCAGGCGTTTTACCGCGTTCATGTAAGGCGTAGGGCCGCAGCAGAACACTTCGCGCTCCAGGAAGTCCGGCACCATCAGTTCCAGCATCTTGTGGTTCAGGTAACCGCGATAACCCGCCCAAGGCTCACCCAAACCATGTTTCTCGCAGATCAGGTGCAGGCTGAAGTTGTCGATCCGCGACGCCATATGCTCCAGCTCGCGGTGGTAGATGATGTCCTTGGGCGAACGGGCGCTGTGGATAAACGTCATGTCGACGTTGGCGTTGGTGTCGTAGAACCAGCGCGCCATCGACATCACCGGCGTGATGCCCACGCCGCCGCTGAGGTACAGCACTTTCGGACTCGGGAAGTCGATGGCGTTGAACAAGCCCACCGGCCCGTGCACCGCCAACTCTTGCCCTTCATGAAGGGTATCGTGCAACCAGTTGGAAACCTTGCCGCCCGGCACGCGCTTGATGGTCACCGAGAAGCTGTAAGGCACCGAGGGCGAGCTGGAAATGGTGTAGGAGCGCATGATCGGCTGGCCGTCGATTTCCAGCTCCAGGGTGACGAATTGCCCTGGCTTGAAAAAGAACAGGATCGGCTGGTCGGCCATGAAACAGAAGGTGCGCACGTCCCAGGTTTCCTGGATGACTTTGACGCAACGGACAATGTGTCGACCATTGGCCCAGGTCTGGGTGGTTACCGGATTCAGGAAATTATTGGACATGTTGTTCTCCACCGCCGACATCGGCCTTATGGTGGCGATTCTGCGTAACGTCAGAACCACCCATTTACCTATCTGCGACATTCACATACTTATCGCGACCAGCCCCCAACGACCTAGGGTTGCGCGTCGGGAACAGATTGGGCCATGTCGCCCATGGATAAGGTTCGCCACATCGCCGGCCCCACACTCGCTCCCAACAACGACGCTTTCTTTACGCCTTGCAAAGCACCAACCGTAGCCACTATTCGCCGGCCACACAGAATGGCCATGAGGACACACACGATGGACGTCACCGCAACCTTAAGCTTGGGCGATCCGCTGGAACCCGCACGCAAGGCCACCGCGCAAATGCTGCAAGAGCGCGAGCGCACTTTCTCGCTGCCGCAGCCGTTTTACTCTGATGAGCGGTTGTTTGATATCGACATGCAGGAGATCTTCCAGAAAGAGTGGTTGATCGCCGGCATGACCTGCGAGATCCCGGCCAAGGGCAACTACCTGACCCTGCAAGTGGGCAAGAACCCGATCATCGTGATCCGTGGCGCCGAAGGCGTGGTGCATGCCTTCCACAACGTGTGCCGTCACCGTGGCTCGCGCTTGTGCACCAGCGACAAGGGCAAGGTCGCCAAACTGGTCTGCCACTACCACCAGTGGACCTACGAACTGGATGGCCGCCTGCTGTTCGCCGGCACCGAGATGGGCGCCGACTTCGACATGAAGCAGTACGGCCTCAAGCCAGTCAACGTGAAGACCGCCGGTGGCTACATCTTCATCAGCCTGTCGGAGAACCCGCCAGCCATCGATGACTTCCTGTCGACACTGAACCACTACATGGAACCCTACGACATGGAGAACACCAAGGTGGCGATTACCACCACCTTGATGGAGAAAGCCAACTGGAAGCTGGTGCTGGAAAACAACCGCGAGTGCTATCACTGCAACGCGTCGCACCCGGAACTGCTGAAAACCCTGCTGGAATGGGACGACGTCACCGACCCGCGCGCCGACCAGGCGTTCAAGGACCACGTGGCCGCCTCCGCCGCCGCCTGGGATGCCGAGAAGATCCCTTACGCCCACGCCAGCTTCGGCCTGCGTAACCGCATCGTGCGCATGCCGCTGCTCAAGGGCACCGTGTCGATGACTCTGGACGGCAAGCAGGGCTGCGCCAAACTCATGGGCCGCATCAAGAACCCGGACCTGGGCTCGATGCGCATCCTGCACCTGCCCCACTCCTGGAACCACTGCATGGGCGATCACATCATCGTGTTCACCGTGTGGCCGATCAGCGCTCAGGAAACCATGGTCACCACCAAGTGGCTGGTGCACAAGGACGCCGTGGAAGGCGTGGACTACGACGTGGACCGCATGCGCCAAGTGTGGGACGCCACCAACGACCAGGACCGTCGCCTGGCCGAAGAGAACCAGCGCGGGATCAACTCCACCGCTTACCAGCCAGGCCCGTATTCCAAGACCTATGAATTCGGCGTGGTGAACTTCGTGGACTGGTACAGCGAGCGCATGTTGAGCAACCTGGGGGCCGCTCCGGCGCCTTACCTCAAAGGCGTTGCGGCTCACGAGTAACCTTCCCCTCTGTAGGAGCCGGCAAGCCGGCTCCTATGTAGTGTTCAAATTTTAATCAAAACCTCTGAACCCCTCTCCTGACGTACCCTCCAGCCTTTACCCAACAACTTATCCACAGAGCCACCCACAGCAATTGTGGGCAAGTGCGCCTTCCACCCTAAATTAAATGAAGAAAATCCGTGACTTATTTGAGTACCGGGGTTTTGTCAGCGGTTGATCACTTATTGATCAAACCCCTGAAAGCGTTGTATTACGTGACGTGTAGAGGTACGCAAACACCTTATCCACAGAAGCACCAACAGACTTTGGGGGCAACTTGCACGACGCTGTGGAAAACCCCTTCAAAGCTTCATAAATCGCGGTTTCCAGAGATTCCGGTGAGTAAATACCCCTAATTGATCATATTTTGATCAGTCGATTGAAAGCCTTGATTAATAAGGGCTGCAGCCGATAGCGAACACGTTATCCACAGAAGCGCCAACAGAGTATGGGGGCAACTCTGTGCGGAAAAATGCTCGGACAGCGCAAAAAAACCGAGTAAAAACCGTCAGTTAGCCTGGTTGTTTTTCGTACAAAGGGCTGGAGGGCTTGATTGTAACGGGCTGTGGACAACCGCGAACAGGTTATCCACAGACGGGTCAACAGGGATTGTGGGTAATCCCACGGACAGTGCAAAACCAAGGTGGGAGCGGGCTTGCTCGCGAAGGCAGGTGTCAGCCAACACAGGCACTGGCACACCGCATTCGCGAGCAAGCCCGCTCCCACATTCGATCAGCGTACGACGCCTTCCTCGATCAACAGCTTGAGAATGGCCTCGGCGCCCGCTTCCGGGCTGAGCCCCTTGAGCACTTGACCACCGCCACCACTGGCCTTGGCCGTGGCGGCTTTCATGCGGTCAGCACCGCTCTTGGCTTTGATTACCTTGAGGCGCTTGGGGCGTGGCTTGGCCGGCTGCAGCACGGCGTCTGTGAATAACTCGTCTTGTTCGATTTCGACTTCGTGGGCCGCCAGCTCACCGCGCTGCGCCGGGCCGAAGGCACTCTGCCGAGGCTTGGGCGCGGCGTTATCCACCGTCGCCAGAAACGGTAGGCGTACCTTCAGGCGTCGTCGTTGCCCACGTGGCAGAGCTTGCAGCACATGGGCCACACCGCCGTCGATGGACTCGACCTGCGCCAGCCCGACAATCAAAGGCCAACCCAATTGCTCGGCGAGCAAAAACGGCAACATGCCCGAGCCTTCACCGGTTTCCGCCTGGCTGCCGGCGAGCACCACCTGGGCACCGGCGTCACGCAGGTATTCACTGAGCACCGGCAAGGCATCACTGCCCGCTGGCTGCTCCAGCACATGCAACTGCGGCAACCCCATGCCCAGGTAGCTGCGCAGGGTCGGCTCGCTGATGTCGCCCGCGTGTAGCACCTGCAACTTATCCCCAGCCATTTGCAGGCCAAGCTCCACCGCGCGCGCGTCTTGCTCGGCACGGCGTGGTCGCCCGGAGGTCGGGTGGGCGCCGATGGACACCAAGCTGATAACATTTGTGTTCATGCTCATATCCTCAAGCCGCGTCGCGCTTGGCGCCGTTGCGGTGGGCCTCGACCGCGACGATCAAGGCTTGCAGAATCGCGGCGCTTTCGCCGATCACCGACAGGTCGGCACGCTTGATCATGTCGCAACCGGGGTCGAGGTTGATCGCCACCACCTTGTCGCAGGCGCCGATGCCCTGCAGGTGCTGGATCGCCCCGGAAATGCCCACGGCCACATAGACCCGTGCCGTGACCCAGGTGCCGCTGGCGCCGACCTGGCGATCACGCGCCATATAGCCATCGTCCACCGCTACCCGCGACGCGCCTTCAGTGGCGCCCAGAGCCGCAGCGGTCTGGTGGAACAGGGCCCAGTCCTTCACGCCGTTACCGCCGGAGAAAATGAATTCCGCTTCGGCCATGGGAATCGCCGCCGGGTCTACCGCCACGGCACCTAGATCTTCGATCCGTGGCAGGCTGCGCGCCAGGGTTGTGGATAACTCCACGGGCAGTACTTCATGACGTGTCTCGCTGACCGGATCGGCACACTCGGCGGCCGCAAGGATCAGGCGTGGCAGCGGCCGGGCCAAATCTTCCTGGCCCGCACCGGCGCGACCGATACACGACTCGCCTTTGATCTGCCACACCCGCGTGGCCGGACGCTCCTTGAGGCTGGCAGCAAAACGCCGGCCCAGCTCGCCGCCACCGCTGCGGCTGTCCGGCAGCAGCCAATGGCGGGGGTTGAGCTGGTTATCCACAGCGCGCAAGCCCTGGACGCGTTGCTCCGGTGAATAACCGTCGAACTCATGGCCCTCCAGCACCAGCAGGCGATCAACGCCCGCTGTGGCAAAGGTGGTTTCTTTATGCTCGCCAAATACCACTGCCAACACTGCGCCGTCGTTGCCGGCGAGCTGCCGCGCCAGGCCGAGCAAGTCGCGGTCGTGACTGCTCAGGCGGCCGCCGACCATGTCCGGCACCACGTTGATGTAGAACGCCGGCGCCGGAACCTGGTGCAGCGGCAACTGCACCTCGACCGCCGCCGTACGCTTCGCCGCGCCGCCCTGCTGGGCGCCGCTGCGGTCGATACGCTTGATCCCGTTGGGGCCGATAAAACCAACGCCATGCACGTTCTTGCGGACAACGCCGTTGGGCCCCATCCAGCTGTGTTGCACGGGCTGCATCGCCGCATGCAGGGGATGAAGACGGTTACGGGCGATCCATTCGGCCCGTGGGTCGCGGCGGATAATGTCGCTCATCAATGCACCTCCGCAGGTTCGCGCTTGGATGGAACGTTGGCTGGCGCCTCTTCAAGCAATGCATCCGCCACCAGCTCGGCGATGTCTTTGATCAACGGGCGCGGCTCAACCACACCCTCGAGCATCGCGGTGCATTGCGGGCAACCCACGGCCACCAGTTCGGCGCCGGTTTCGCGGATGTCTTCCATGCGCATGTCGGGGATACGTTGCTTGCCGGGAATGTCGGTAATCGGCGCCCCGCCACCGCCGCCGCAGCAGCGTGAGCGGAAGCCCGAACGTTGCATCTCCTTGACCTCGATGCCCAGGGCTCGCAGCACCTGACGCGGCGCTTCGTACTCACCGTTGTAACGGCCCAGATAGCAAGGGTCGTGATAGGTCACGCTGCTGCCCTTGTGCTGGCCCAGGTTCAACGCGCCCTCATCGATCAGTTGCGCCATGAAGGTGCTGTGGTGCTGTACGCGATAATGACCGTTGAAGGCGCCGTACTCGTTCTTCAGTACATGAAAGCTGTGCGGGTCGCAGGTCACGATGCGCTTGAAGCTGTACTTGGCCAGGGTCTGGATGTTGCGTGTGGCCAACAACTGGAAAGTCGCTTCATCACCCAGGCGCCGCGCAACATCGCCGCTGTCGCGCTCCTCCAGGCCGAGTACCGCGAAGTCGACCTGGGCCGCTTTCAGCACTTTGACGAAGGCGCGCAGGGTACGTTGGTTACGCATGTCGAAGGCACCGTCACCGACCCAGAACAGTAGGTCGCAACTGCCTTTTTCGCTGAGCAGCGGCAGGTTCAAATCTGCCGCCCAGTTCAGGCGACCGCCCGGTGCGAAGCCGCCGGGGTTGTCGGTGGCGATCAGGTTTTCCAGGACTTCGGCGCCTTTGTTCGGGGTGGCGCCCTTTTCCAGGGTGAGGTGGCGGCGCATGTCGACGATGGCGTCCACGTGCTCGATCATCATCGGGCACTCTTCCACGCAGGCGCGGCAGGTGGTGCATGACCACAGGGTTTCGGCGTCCACCAGGCCGTTGACGATCGGCTGATGTGGGTTGCCGCTGTGCTCACCGATGGGTTTGCCAGGATAGGGGCTGCCGGCGAACTTGGCATCGGTGCCGCCCGCCAGGCCGACCACCATGTCCTGAATCAGCTTTTTTGGGTTCAGCGGCTGGCCGGCGGCGAAGGCTGGGCAGGCGGCTTCGCATTTACCGCACTGCACGCAGGCGTCGAAACCGAGCAGTTGGTTCCAGGTGAAGTCCTTGGGTTTTTCCACGCCCAGGGGCGCGCTTTTATCACTGAGGTCCAGCGGCTTCAAACCGGTGGAGCGGCCACCTCCGAAGCGCTCGGCACGGCGGTGCCAGGCCAGGTGCAGCGCACCGGCAAAGGCGTGTTTCATCGGGCCGCCCCAGGTCATGCCGAAGAACATTTCGGACACGCCCCACAGCACACCGACGCTGAGCAACGCCGCCAGCAGCCAGCCGCCAAAGTCCACCGGCAGAATTCCGGCCACCGGCAGCGTTACCAGGAAGAAGCTTACCGAGAACGCCATCAGGCTTTTCGGCAGGCGCATCCAGGGGCCCTTCGAAAGGCGTGAAGGCGGATTACGGCGACGCAGGTAAACAAAGGTGGCGCCGACAAACATCAGCACCGACGCCAGCAGCAAGGCATAGCCGAGGATGCGGTTCTGCAGGCCGAAACCATGGACCAGAATGGCGAGCAACGCCGACAGCACAAAACCCAGCGCGGTGGCGACGTGGGTATTGGCGATGTATTTGTCGCGAGCGACCACGTGGTGCAGGTCGACCATGTAGCGCTTTGGCATAGCCAACAGGCCGCCCAGCAGGTTGACCTTGGACGCGCGGCCACGGCGCCACATGTTCACTCGGCGCAGGGCACCGAGGACGGCAAGGCCCAGGGCGGCAAACAAGAGAATCGGAAGAAGGGTGTTCAACATGGTGAAGCTCCCAAAGACCACGCGGGTCCAGCATGGAAGCCGGATCATTGTGGGAGCTGGCTTGCCTGCGATGGCATCGCCTCGGTTTCACTCAAGACCGAGTCGCCTGCATCGCGGGCAAGCCCGGCTCCCACATTGATCAGCTCCCACATTTAGATCGAGTACACAGTGGTTCGGTGGTTTCTAGAAATCCTTGCACAAGCGCAGGGCGTCATAGATCGCAGCATGGGTGTTGCGCTGCGCCACACAGTCGCCAATGCGGAACAGCAAGTACCCATCACCCGCCTCGCTCAGGCAAGGCTGCGGCTTGATCGCGAACAAGGCTTCAACGTCGATCTGGCCTTTGTTGCGCGAGCCTTCCTTGAGCGCGTAGTAAATGGCTTCGTCCGGACGCACGCCGTTCTCCACCACCACCTGATCCACCACCCGCTCCTCTTTGGCGCCGGTGTATTCGTTCTCCAGTACCGCCACCAGCTTGTCGCCCTCGCGGTAGACCTTCTCCAGCATCATGTCGCCGGTCATGATCACTTCCTTGGGGTACATGCTGCGGTAGTAGGTCGGGAACGACGTACCGCCGATGGCCACGCCCGGCTTGATGTCATCGGTGACGATTTCCACCTGGCAGCCTTTGTCGGCCAGGAAGTCGGCCACCGACATGCCGGTGAACTCGCAGATGGTGTCGTAGACCAGCACGTTCTTGCCCGGCGCGACCTTGCCATCGAGCACATCCCAACTGCTGACCACCAAACCTTCGGCGGCGCCCCAGTGTTCGTTCTGCTCGATAAACGGATGCCCGCCGACGGCCAGCACCACCACGTCCGGACGCAGGTCCAGGATGGTCTCTGCATCGGCCGCGACACCCAGGCGCAGGTCGACTTTCAAACGCGCCAGCTCCAACTGGAACCAACGGGTGATGCCGGCAATCTGGTCACGCTGCGGCGCCTTGGACGCCGTGGTGATCTGCCCACCAATAAACTCTTTCTTCTCGAACAAGGTCACGTCATGGCCACGCTCGGCGGCCACGCGTGCAGCCTCCATCCCGGCCGGGCCGGCACCGACCACCACGACTTTGCGTTTCGCCCCGGTGGACTTCTCGATGATGTGCGGCACGCCCATGTATTCACGAGAGGTCGCGGCGTTCTGGATGCACAACACATCCAGGCCCTGGTACTGGCGGTCGATGCAGTAGTTGGCACCGACGCACTGCTTGATCTGGTCGATCTGGCCCATCTTGATCTTGGCGATCAAGTGCGGGTCGGCGATGTGTGCACGGGTCATGCCGACCATGTCCACATAACCGCCTTCCAGAATGCGCGTGGCCTGGTTCGGGTCCTTGATGTTCTGCGCGTGCAGCACCGGGACCTTGACCACTTCCTTGATACCGGCGGCCAAGTGCAGGAACGGCTCCGGTGGATAACTCATGTTGGGGATCACGTTGGCCAGGGTGTTGTGCGTATCGCAACCCGAGCCCACCACGCCGATGAAATCGAGCATGCCGGTGTCGTCGTAATACTTGGCGATCTGTTTCATGTCCTCGTGGGACAAGCCGTCCGGGTGGAACTCGTCACCGCACAGGCGCATGCCCACGCAGAAATCATCACCAACTTCGGCGCGTACGGCTTTCAGCACTTCCAGGCCGAACTTCATGCGGCCTTCAAAGGTGCCGCCCCACTCGTCGGTACGTTTGTTGACCCGCGGGCTCCAGAACTGGTCAATCATGTGCTGGTGCACGGCAGACAGTTCCACACCGTCCAGGCCACCGGCCTTGGCGCGGCGCGCGGCCTGGGCGTAGTTGCCGATCACACGCCAGATTTCTTCCGGCTCGATGGTCTTGCAGGTGGCACGGTGCACCGGCTCACGCACGCCCGACGGCGACATCAGCGTCGGCCAGTTAAAGCCGTCCCAGCGCGAGCGACGGCCCATGTGGGTAATCTGGATCATGATCTTGGCGCCATGCTTGTGCATGGCGTCGGCCAGGTTCTGGAAGTGCGGAATGATGCGGTCGGTGGACAGGTTGACCGAACTCCACCACTCCTGCGGGCTGTCGATGGCGACCACCGAGGAACCGCCGCAGATCGCCAGGCCGATACCGCCCTTGGCTTTCTCTTCGTAGTACTTCACATAGCGGTCGGTGGTCATCCCGCCGTCGGTCGCATACACCTCGGCGTGGGCGGTGCTGAGCACGCGGTTGCGGATGGTCAGTTTGCCGATCTGGATCGGCTGGAACATTGCTTCGAAAGCCATGGCACGGTCCTCGGCTTACAACGGCTTGACGGTGAACAGGCCGTCATCGTGGCCCTCTTCGGAGCCTCCGTAGACTTGTTCGGCGACAGTGCGGATCTGGCTGCCGCGTGCTTGCAGAATCTGGTCCATGGCACCGGCAAACCAGCCGGTGAACATGTAGTCCACTTTGCGCCCGACCTTGCCGTACACGTAGACGAACGCCGAGTGTTCCAGCTTGACGCTGGCGGTGCCTTTATCGAGGTCGATGTCCTGAATCTTGAACAGGCCCCAACCGCGCTGCGACAGGCGCTTCATGTAGTGCTCAAACACTGCGACGCCTTCCAGGCCATGGCATTCAGCTTCTTTCTCGCACCAGTGCCAGGCGGATTTGTAGCCGGCCTTGTAGAGGATCTCGGCATAGGCGTCGGCGCCCAGGACTTCTTCGATGCCGATGTGGTTATTGACGAAGAAATGGCGTGGCACGTACAGCATCGGCAAGGCGTCGGAGGTCCAGACACCGGTTTCGCTGTCGACTTCGATAGGCAATTGCGGGGCGATCTTGGCCATGGAAACTTAACTCCAGAAAAATTCTTGTTAATGCCCCCGGCGCGAACAACCGGGGGAAGAAGAGGCGTTGGCGGTGGGTTATTCGCCCCAGACGTCCTTGAGGACGTTGACCCAGTTCTCGCCCATGATCTTGCGTACCACGCGCTCGGGGTGGCCGCGCTTGAGCAGGGTCTCGGTGAGGTTGGGGAATTCGCCCACGGTGCGGATGCCCAGCGGGTTGATGATCTTGCCGAAGCTGGTCAGACGGCGGGCGTAGCCTTTGTCATGGGTCAGCATTTCGAAGAAATCCTGGCCATGGCCTTGGGTGAAGTCAGTGCCGATGCCGATGGCGTCTTCGCCGACGATGTTCATGGTGTACTCAATGGCTTCGGCGTAGTCGTCGATGGTCGAATCGATGCCCTTGGCCAGGAACGGCGCGAACATGGTCACACCGACAAAGCCGCCGTGGTCGGCGATGAACTTGAGTTCTTCATCGGACTTGTTGCGCGGGTGCTCTTTAAGCCCGGACGGCAGGCAGTGGGAGTAGCACACCGGCTTTTTCGATTCGAGGATGACTTCTTCGGAAGTCTTGGAACCTACGTGGGACAGGTCGCACATGATGCCGACGCGGTTCATCTCAGCAACGATTTCACGGCCGAAACCCGACAGGCCGCCATCGCGCTCGTAGCAACCGGTGCCAACCAGGTTCTGGGTGTTGTAGCACATCTGCACCACACCGACGCCGAGCTGCTTGAAGATCTCGACATAGCCCAGTTGGTCTTCGAAGGCATGGGCGTTCTGGAAACCGAAAATGATGCCGGTCTTGCCTTGTTCCTTGGCCTTGCGGATGTCAGCGGTGGTTTTCACCGGGATCACCAGGTCGCTGTTTTCACGGATCAGGGTCTGGCTGGCCACGATGTTATTGATAGTGGCCTGAAACCCTTCCCACACCGACACGGTGCAGTTGGCGGCGGTGAGGCCCCCTTTGCGCATGTCCTCGAACAGGTCGCGGTTCCACTTGGCAATAATCAGCCCGTCGATAACGATGCTGTCGGCGTGCAATTCGGCTGGGCTCATCAGGCGTCCCCTTATTGGCGATTCATGCGCCGAATCGTCTGCCGGCGCTTTGGGGCCAGCATATGCCCAGGGGCCGACAGAGCCGGGTGCAAAAACGACAGGGGAATTGCCGAAAGCGTCAATCCGCGACAAAGGCTGTTGTGAGAGGCCTGACTGGCGACTGTTCTTTGTCTTACGCTTGAGCCAGAATTCCCGCATCACCTGATATGAGACGGCGCAATGAAATCGATTTTCCTGGCTTTGGCACTCATCGCAACCGGCGTTCACGCAGCCGAAGACACCGACAGCACGCCGTGCGACGGCATCGAAAACGACAAGCAAACCCTGGAATGCGCCTCTTACAACAAAACCACCGCTGAACAACTGCTCAAGGATAACTATCAGGGCCTGCTGGAACGCATGGCTTCGACCTATGGCAGCGACAAGACCAAGCTGGCGGACATTACCGCTCGTCTGAAGGATGCCCAGCAGAAGTGGGAAAAATTGCGCGACGCTGATTGCGCGGTGGACACCTTCCCAGCGGTAAACGGCACCAAGGCGTACGCGATTGCGCACAATGATTGTTTGGCACGGATGAGTGATGAGCGGTCGGAGTTTTTGGAGTCGATTGGCCAGGAATAAGCGACAATCCTCGCCACTTTCTCTCCGAACCAAGGCTATTCATGAAGACTTGCGGCATCGAAATCAAAGGCAGCGAAGCCATCATCGCCGTCGCCTCCCTGGACAACCAGGTGTTGACCCACGTCGCTCTGGCCACGAAAAAAATCGCCCTTGAAGACGACGATGAAGCGGCCAACGTCAAAGCCTTCGCCGCTCAGGTGAGGGCGTTTGTGCAGGCAAACGCCATCGAACGTATCGCGATCAAGAAGCGCAGCAAGAAAGGTGAATTCGCCGGTGGCCCGACCACGTTCAAGATTGAAGGGGTGTTTCAGTTGCTGGAGGGTGTTGAGGTGACGCTGTTGTCGCCACAGACCCTCAATGCGCAGAACAAGAAGCACAACTTTGATCTGCCGGCGACGCTGAACAAGTATCAGCATGAGGCGTATAAAGCAGCGTGTTCGGCGCTGGTCAAGAAGTAAGCCACGCATCAATCAGGGTGGGAGCGGGCCGCGCGAAGGCAGTGTGTCGGTATCAGAAGTGCTGACTGACACGCCGCCTTCACGAGCAAGCCCGCTCCCACATTTGATCTCTGTGTTCTTCAGGCCGCTGCACGCTGGGGAATGGTGAGGGCGTTCCAGGCACTTTCGAATTCGGTCCACACGCCGGCGCGCAGCAGTTGGCCCAGATTGCTCGTTTCCCCCAGCTCCAATGCCACCTCACCAAGGAGGGTGCGCAACATTTCCGGGCGACGGCCCACCAGATTATGAAAAGAACTGTAAATCATAGTCGCGAATACAATTAACTATAATCAGCCGTCAAACCACCTCCCGCCGCCGATCCTCCCTTGGGCATTTTGCAAACCGTGCCCGATAACTGCGGGTGAAATACGACGGCGATTCAAACCCGCACGCAATACTCACTTCCAGCACGCTCATGTCGCTCTGACGCAGCAGTTGCCGGGCTTTTTCCAGGCGCAGGCCGAGGTAGAAGTTACTCGGCGTGTCGTTCAGGTGCAGGCGAAACAGGCGCTCCAGCTGACGGCGCGTCACTTTGATCGCCTCGGCCAGGGCCAATGTGCTCAGGGGCGGCTCGGTGTGCTGCTCCATCTCGCCGATCACTTGCACCAGCTTTTTGTTGTTGATGCCATAACGCGTGGCGATCTGCATGCGTTGGTGGTCTTTGCGTGGGCGGATGCGGCCGAGCACAAATTGCTCGGAGACCTGGATCGCCAGCTCAGGGCCGTGGGCCTGGGCGATCAGGTCGAGCATCAGGTCGATGGAGGCCGTACCGCCGGCGCAGGTGATGCGGCGGCGGTCGATCTCGAACAGTTCCTGGGTCACGGTGAGCTGTGGATAAGCTTCCTTGAAGGCGTCGATGGCTTCCCAGTGCAGGGTCAGGCGATGACCGTCGAGCAGGCCCGCTTCAGCCAGCACACAGGCGCCAGTGTCGATGGCACCGAGGGTCACGCCCTCGTGGTCGAGGCGGCGCAGCCAATGTTCCAGCGCAGGGGTCGCGAACTGCAGCGGTTCGAAACCCGCCACCACCAGCAATGTGGCGCCTTTCTTCAACGGTTCCAGCGCCGCATCGGCGTTGACTGACATGCCATTGCTCGCCAGCACCGCGCCGCCATCGGCACTCAACACATGCCAACGGTACAGCTCGCCGCGAAAGCGGTTGGCCACCCGCAGGGGTTCCAGCGCGGAGATAAAGCCGATGGCCGAGAAGCCTGGCATCAGCAGAAAGTAGAAATCCTGGGACATGGTGGCGCTCTCGTCGGACGGGCAGCGTGGCACTGTGATACTCCCGTTCTCGGGTGGATTCAAGGGGGCAGGTCGCTGCAGTGCAAGAGCTGGTCGCCGCCGTGCGCTTTGTCCCCTCCAAAGCTACGTAACTTAAACCCGCAACATCAGCCTCACGGCGCATAAAGACGCCGGCCCCCACAATAACGACCTGCCGAGGGATCCACCATGAACCGACTGATCAGCCGCTGTGTGCTTGCACTCAGCGCCAGCGCCATCTTGAGCACGAACGTACTGGCTGCCGACGCGGCATCCTGCCAGAACGTGCGCATGGGCGTGGTGAACTGGACCGACGTAATCGCCACCAGCGCCATGACCCAAGTGTTGCTCGACGGCCTCGGCTACAAGACCAAACAGACCAGCGCCTCCCAGCAAATCATCTTCGCTGGCATCCGCGACCAGCGCCTGGACTTGTTCCTGGGTTACTGGAACCCGCTGATGACCCAGACCATCACACCGTTCGTCGACGCCAAGCAAGTCAAGGTCCTCGACAAACCCAGCCTGGAAGACGCCCGCGCCACCCTCGCCGTGCCGACTTATCTGGCAGACAAGGGCCTGAAAACCTTCGCCGACATCGCCAAGTTCGAGAAAGAACTGGGCGGCAAGATTTACGGCATCGAGCCAGGCTCAGGCGCCAACACCCAGATCAAGGCAATGATCGCCAAGAACCAGTTCGGCCTGGGCAAGTTCCAACTGGTGGAGTCCAGTGAAGCCGGCATGCTCGCCGCCGTCGACCGTGCGGTCCGCCGCAAGGAAGCCGTGGTGTTCTTCGGCTGGGCGCCGCACCCGATGAACGTCAACGTCGCCATGACCTACCTCACCGGCAGCGACGACGCCCTCGGCCCGAACGAAGGCATGGCTACCGTGTGGAGCGTCACCGCGCCGAACTACGCCGAGCAGTGCCCCAACGTGCACAAACTGCTGACCAATCTCACCTTCACCGCCGCCGACGAGAGCCGGATGATGCAGCCACTGCTGGATCACAAGGACGCCATCGAGTCTGCCAAGCAGTGGCTCAAGGATCACCCGCAAGACCAGGCGCGCTGGCTGGAAGGGGTGACCACCTTCGACGGCAAGCCGGCAGCGGCCAACCTGAAATTGACCAGCAAGTAAGCCCATTTCAATCACCGTTTCGCGGCCACTTTCGACCGCGAACGGCACCACTATGCCTGTAAGGAACCGCCTCATGAACCACGACGTCATCATCACCTGCGCACTCACCGGTGCTGGCGACACGACCAGCCGAAGCCCACACGTGCCGGTCACCCCCAAACAAATCGCCGCCGCCGCGGTGGAAGCCGCCAAGGCAGGCGCCACGGTTGTGCACTGCCATGTGCGTGACCCTGAAACCGGCAAGTTCAGCCGCGACGTCGCCTTGTACCGCGAGGTGATGGAGCGCATCCGTGAGGCCGACATCGACATCATCGTCAACCTCACCGCCGGCATGGGCGGCGACCTGGAGATCGGCGGCGGCGAGAACCCGATGGCGTTCGGCCCCAACACTGACCTGGTCGGCCCCTTGACTCGACTGGCCCACGTCGAAGAGCTGCTGCCGGAAATCTGCACGCTGGACTGCGGCACCCTGAACTTCGGCGATGGCGACACCATTTACGTTTCTACCCCGGCACAACTGCGGGCCGGCGCCAAGCGCATCCAGGAACTGGGCGTGAAAGCCGAGCTGGAAATCTTCGACACCGGTCACCTGTGGTTCGCCAAGCAGATGATCAAGGAAGGCCTGCTGGACGACCCACTGTTCCAACTGTGCCTGGGCATCCCATGGGGCGCGCCGGCCGACACCACCACCATGAAAGCCATGGTCGACAACCTGCCCGCCGACGCCGTGTGGGCCGGCTTCGGCATCGGTCGCATGCAAATGCCAATGGCGGCGCAAGCGGTGCTGCTGGGCGGCAACGTGCGGGTCGGTCTGGAAGACAACCTGTGGCTGGACAAAGGCGTGCTCGCCACCAACGGCCAGTTGGTGGAGCGGGCAAGTGAAATTCTCAGCCGCCTGGGCGCACGGGTCATGACCCCGGCCGAGGGCCGCGTGAAGATGGGCCTGACCAAACGCGGCTGACTTCCAAACACCCCACAACCCTGTGGGAGCCGGGCTTGCCCGCGATTGCGGTACGTCAGCCACCAAATGCACCAACTGACACACCGCTATCGCAGGCAAGCCAGCTCCCACCGGTGATCACCGAACTCTTTAGGAATTTGCCATGCGCTTTATCACTGAAATCAAAACCTTCGCCGCCCTCGGCAGCGGTGTTATCGGCAGCGGCTGGGTGTCCCGCGCCCTGGCCCATGGCCTGGATGTGATCGCCTGGGACCCGGCGCCCGGTGCCGAAGCCGCGCTGCGCAAACGTGTTGCCAACGCCTGGGGCGCCTTGGAAAAACAAGGCCTGGCGCCGGGTGCATCCCAGGACCGCTTGCGCTTTGTCGCCACCATTGAAGAGTGTGTGAAAGACGCTGACTTCATCCAGGAAAGCGCCCCGGAACGCCTGGAACTGAAACTCGACCTGCACAGCAAGATCAGCGCCGCCGCCAAGCCGAATGCGTTGATTGGGTCGAGCACGTCCGGCCTGTTGCCAAGCGAGTTCTACGAGGGCTCGACCCATCCTGAGCGGTGCGTGGTCGGCCATCCGTTCAACCCGGTTTACCTGCTGCCGCTGGTGGAAGTGGTCGGCGGCAAGAACACTGCGCCGGAGGCCGTTCAAGCGGCGATCAAGGTGTACGAATCCCTCGGCATGCGCCCACTGCATGTGCGCAAGGAAGTCCCGGGCTTTATCGCCGATCGCCTGCTCGAAGCCCTCTGGCGTGAGGCCCTGCACCTGGTCAATGACGGCGTCGCCACCACCGGCGAAATTGACGACGCCATCCGCTTTGGCGCGGGCCTGCGCTGGTCGTTCATGGGCACTTTCCTGACCTACACCCTGGCAGGCGGCGACGCAGGCATGCGCCACTTCATGGCGCAATTCGGCCCGGCGCTGCAATTGCCGTGGACCTACCTGCCAGCGCCGGAGTTGACCGACAAGCTGATCGACGATGTGGTCGACGGCACCAGCGATCAACTGGGCAAACACAGCATTTCGGCGCTGGAGCGCTATCGTGATGACTGCCTGCTGGCGGTGCTGGAGGCGGTGAAAACCACCAAAGCCAAGCACGGCATGACCTTCGCCGAATAAGGGAAAATCCTGACATGCCCGCACTGACCACCTACACCACCCAGGTCCACCCCGACTGGGTGGACTACAACGGCCATCTGCGCGACGCGTTCTATCTGCTGATCTTCAGCTACGCCACCGACGCGCTGATGGACACCCTGGGGCTGGACAGTGAAAACCGCGAAACCAGCGGCCACTCACTGTTCACCCTGGAGTTGCACCTCAACTACCTGCACGAAGTGAAGCTGGGTGCCGACGTGGAGGTGCATACCCAACTCATCGCCCACGACGCCAAGCGCCTGCACCTCTATCACAGCCTGCACCTGGTTGGGGATGAAAAGGAACTGGCGGGCAACGAGCAGATGTTGTTGCACGTTGATCTGGCCGGTCCACATTCGGCGCCGTTCACCGAGTCCACACTGGAAAAACTCAAGGCTATCAGCGCGGAGCAGGCTGACCTGCCGCGCCCCGCCCTGCTTGGCCGAGTGATTGGACTACCGCTGAAAAAATAGCCACTGAAAATACCCTTAGGAGCCACCATGCAAACCGCCGCCGCTGTCGCCGATTTCCGTACTTACCCGAAGATCTGCGACATCGCGGATGTACGGGTGCTGGAGGATCAGATCCTTGTGCAGTGGGCCGATGGACGGGTCAGTCCGTTTCATCATCAATGGCTGCGAGACAACTGCCCGTGCACCCAATGCGTGTACAGCGTGACGCGCGAGCAAGTGCTGGAGATTGTGGATGTGGACGCCCATCTCAGGCCGGCCTCGGCCCGTATTGATCAAGGCAACCTGAGCCTGGAATGGAGCGGCGGCCACCGCAGTCAGTACGATCCGGGTTGGCTGCGGGCGCATGCCTACGACGATGAATCCCGTGCCGAACGCCGTGCGACAACGCCCAAATCGCGGCTGTGGGACAGTCGGTTCCAGCTACCGGTCTTTGAGTATTCGGCCGTCATGGAAGACCCGAGCGCGCTGCTGCAATGGTTGCTGGCGCTGCGCGATTCTGGCCTGACGCAAGTCCGAGGCGTCCCCACCGAGCGCGACTCCCTGGCGCTGGTGGCCAAGCGCATTTCCTTCATCCGCGAGAGCAACTTCGGCGTGCTGTTCAATGTGCAATCCAAGGCCGATGCCGACAGCAATGCCTACACCGCTTTCAACCTGCCCTTGCACAGTGATTTGCCCACACGAGAGCTGCAACCGGGCCTGCAATTCCTGCATTGCCTGGTGAACGATGCCAACGGCGGCGAAAGCATTTTTGTCGACGGGTTTGCCATCGCCAACGCCCTGCGCACGGAAGATCCCGAAGCATTCAGGGCGCTGTGTGAAATCCCGGTGGAGTTTCGCAACAAGGACCGTCACAGCGACTATCGCCGCCTGGCGCCGATCATTGCACTGGATGCCTTGGGCGACGTGGCGGAGATTCGCATGGCCAACTTTCTACGCGGGCCCTTCGAGACCAGCGTGGCGCAGATGCCGCTGCTGTATCGGGCGTATCGGCGGTTTATTGCGATGACGCGGGAGGATCGTTTTCGGCTGGTCAAGCGCCTGAACCCGGGCGAATTGTGGTGCTTCGACAACCGTCGCACCCTGCATGCGCGCAATGCGTTCGATCCGGCCTCCGGGGCACGGCATTTCCAGGGCTGCTACATCGACCGCGATGAATTACTGTCGCGCATCCGGGTGTTGCAGCGCTAGACCGCGGTGCTGCCATCGCAGGCAAGCCAGCTCCCACAGGGAAATGCACTCCAAATGTGGGAGCTGGCGTGCCTGCGATGAGGCCGGTACTCACGCCACAAATCCCAGGCTAAAAAAAGCCCCGATCCAGCCGTGACTGGATCGGGGCAGAGTGCCTTGTGTGAGCGTTACATCCTGAGGGTGACCAAACCTTCAAGCTGAGTGCTTGAGTTCAGTGTGCCCATTAATACGGTCGGTAAATGGCCCGAAAACGACCTGCTCATAGCCATCTGAGGCATTCGTGCAATCTGCCCTTGCCGACCCTTTGGACGGCAACCAGAATCCAGGTCAAACCCCGTTCCCTTCACCAGGATAAACGTCATGATGCACGCGGATTTGATTGACCAGGATGACCTGCTGGGCCAACTGCGCTCACTGGGTTTCGAAGTGTCCAGCGGCGCCACCGCCGAGCAGGCCTGCGAGTGTGCGGTGCGTGGTTTGAGCGAGGCTCGGGCCAAGGCGCTCAAGGGGATGGTTGAGCAGATGTACACCGGCAGCGCGACGATCTTGCCGGCGGTGCGGCAGGCGATCGATAAGCAGTTGCTGCCGGCCTTAGTGCAGTTCAAGCAGAACTCGGGCGCCTGATAGTCCGCATTCGCGAGCACGCCCGCTCCCACATTCGACCGCATTTCAAAGGTGGAACTCGGTCACCTGTGGGGGCGGGCTTGCTCGCGAACGCAGGCGACTCGGTCTAGAGCCTTACGCTGGCGAAAGTCGACTCGTTCCTGGCCTGGCTCAACGCCGACATCGGCCCCGACAACGGTGACAATACCAGCGCCTGCGGGATCGGCATCATCGCCACCTGCTGGGTGGTGTTGGAACCTACGCGCTCATCCCGTGGCGGAATGCCAAAGTATTCGCGGTAGCACTTGGAGAAGTGCGGCGTAGACACGAACCCGCACACCGACGCCACTTCGATGATCGACATCGGCGTCTGCTTGAGCAACTGCCGTGCGCGGATCAAGCGCAGCTTGAGGTAGTAGCGCGATGGCGAACAGTGCAGGTATTTCTGGAACAGGCGCTCCAACTGGCGACGAGACACCGCGACGTACACCGCCAGTTCGTCCAGGTCGATCGGCTCTTCCAGATTGGCCTCCATCAGCGCGACGATTTCCTGCAGCTTCGGCTGGTTGGTGCCGAGCATGTGCTTGAGCGGCACACGCTGGTGATCCTGTTCGTTGCGAATACGCTCGTAGACGAACATTTCGGAAATGGCGGCCGAGAGTTCACGGCCGTGGTCGCGGCTGATCAGGTGCAGCATCATGTCCAGCGGCGCGGTGCCGCCGGAGCTGGTGAAGCGGTTGCGGTCGAGGGTGAACAGGCGTGTGCTCATGGCCACGCGGGGGAAAGCTTCCTGCATCGAGGCCAGGCATTCCCAGTGCACGCTGCAATCAAATCCATCAAGCAAACCCGCGCAGGCCAGGGCCCAGCTGCCGGTGCACACCGCGCCGAGGCGACGGGACTGGCGTGCCTGGCTTTGCAGCCACGACACATGTTCACGGGTAACGGTGCGCTGGATGCCCACGCCGCCGCACACGATCACCGTGTCCAGGGCCGGGGCTTTGTGCATGGAAGCATCGGGGGTGATTTGCAGACCGTCGCTGGCCCACACCTGGTTTCCGTCGACGCTCAAGGTCGTCCAGCGATACAGCTCGCGGCCGGAGAGCTGATTGGCCATGCGCAGCGGTTCGACTGCGGACGCCAGGGAAATCAGCGTGAAATTGTCCAGCAGCAAAAAGCCGATGGATTGAGGCGCACGGTTCTGGGGTTGGGCCCCGGAGTTGAACGACGTCATCGCAGTATCTCCTCACACAAAAGCGGGTGATGGCCTCAGGCGAGGCTCTTGTTATTG
Organism: Pseudomonas sp. H3_E07; assembly: GCF_054668895.1. Lineage (NCBI taxonomy): Bacteria > Pseudomonadati > Pseudomonadota > Gammaproteobacteria > Pseudomonadales > Pseudomonadaceae > Pseudomonas > Pseudomonas sp. H3_E07. The sequence goes on along the minus strand of NZ_CP162795.1, from coordinate 3,250,267 downwards.
CGCTCTACATCCAGCGAGGAGAGAGGCTTTGAATTGATAGAGCAAATGCCATGCCTAAAATTGAATGGCCGTCCAATAACTCCTAAAAACGACCTGATGACGTGTCTAGATAAGCCCGCGCCGCACGTACGGATATAGCCGAAATCAGCCGTAGGAATGAGCCTATCCACAGGGGATGAGCAGATCGGTAGCACTTGTGGGAAGGCGCTTTGCGGGCGTGGGAGAAGTCTGTCACCCAAAGCACGGGTGACAGCGGGTCGGGCGGGAAATCGTTCGGTAGCTACTTATCTGTTTGCGACGCGCTAAAAGGTGGCGCTTTTGGATCCGGTGTTCACTTTATGAGCAGTGTTGCTTGAACTGCCGCTATCGCGGGCAAGCCCGGCTCCCACAGGGGAATGTATTCCAAATGTGGGAGCTGGCTTGCCTGCGATAGCGGCGTCACTGGCTCAACACTCCACAGCACTCACCGCCAACCCGCCCCGCGATGTCTCTTTGTATTTGTCATGCATATCCGCCCCGGTATCGCGCATGGTGCGGATCACTCGGTCCAGGGAGATAAAGTGCTGGCCGTCGCCCCGCAGCGCCATTTGCGCTGCGTTGATTGCCTTCACCGCCGCAATTGCATTGCGCTCGATGCACGGTACTTGCACCAGCCCGCCCACCGGGTCGCAAGTGAGGCCCAGGTTATGTTCCAGGCCGATTTCAGCGGCGTTGCACAGTTGTTCCGGCGTGGCGCCAAGAATCTCGGCCAAGCCGGCGGCGGCCATGGCGCAGGCCGAGCCTACCTCCCCTTGGCAGCCGACTTCGGCACCCGAGATCGAGGCGTTTTTCTTGCACAGGATGCCTACCGCCGCCGCACCAAGCAGGTAGTCGACCACGTTGGCTTCGGTGACTTCCTCGCTGAATTTCATGAAGTAGTGCAACACCGCCGGGATGATCCCCGCCGCGCCGTTGGTAGGGGCCGTCACCATGCGCCCACCGGCGGCGTTTTCCTCGTTCACCGCCAGGGCGAACAGGTTGACCCATTCCATCGCGCTCAACGTCGAGCCGATCACATTGGGCTTGTTCAATTCCTGCAGGCTGCGGTGCAACTTGGCGGCACGCCGGCGCACGTTCAGGCCGCCGGGCAGGATGCCTTCGTGCTTGAGCCCCTGCTCCACGCAATCCTGCATGGCGCGCCAGAGCTTCATCAGTCCGCTGCGGATTTCTTCCTCGGAGCGCCAGGTTTTCTCGTTGGCCAGCATCAACTCGGCGACACGCAGGTTGTGAGTCTTGCACAGCTGCAACAGCTCGACTGCGCTGGAAAAATCATACGGCAGCTCGGTGCGGTCCATATCGGCCACGCCGCTCTGCGCCTGGGCTTCATCCACCACAAAGCCGCCGCCCACCGAATAGTAGGTGTCACGGTGCAGCTCACCGTGATCGCCCGTCACCACCAGGGTCATCGCATTGGGGTGGAACGGCAGGTTTTCGTCGAGCAGACGCATGTCCCGCGCCCATACGAAGGGCACCGGCAAACGGCCGTCCAGCAGCAACGTATCGGTCTCGCGCAGGGTGTGGATGCGCTGGCCGATTTGCGATGGGTCGATCGCATCTGGCCATTCGCCCATCAGGCCCATGATGGTCGCGGTGTCGCTCCCGTGACCAATGCCGGTGGCCGACAATGAGCCGTAGAGCTGAACTTCGACGCGCCGCACTTGTTCCAACAGTTCACGTTCACGCAAAGCCTGAACGAACAACGCCGCGGCGCGCATGGGGCCGACGGTGTGAGAACTAGAAGGCCCGATGCCGATCTTGAACAGGTCGAAAACACTGATAGCCATTAACGTGGAACTCCGCAGGTGAACAGGCCGGACACCAAGGAGCTGCTACGCTCAGATCGCCCAGATGGCGGCATCATCAAGCTTTTACTTGCCGTCACGGCGTCTCACACCGACGCACTCATGCTCACCAGCGTCGCTCCCGTGCGATCGCCTGTTTTGGCCGTTTTTAACGGTGCAGATGGGCAAAAACTGCAGTTTTGCCTGTGGAAAAATCTGTAAGCGACGTCACCGACACTGGATACGACCATCCCTGTACTGGATACGACGCCCCCTGTAGGCGTCAGATTTTCACTGGTACATGATCAGTCTCGACTCGTTTGCAAGGCACCGTGCCAGAGCTGTTGTCGCACGCACCAACCGCAACACTTATAAAGCGCGGCGAATGCCGCCAGAAAAAACACAGGAGTCTACCCAGATGAAAGGTTCACCCTCGTTGTTGTTGGCCGCCATGCTGAGTCTGCCAGTCATGGCGCACGCCGCAGAACCGGCACAATGTCAGACCGTCAACTTCTCCGATGTCGGCTGGACCGACATCACCGTCACCACCGCGACTACCAGCGAGATCCTCAAGGGCCTGGGCTACAAGCCGCGCACCACGATGATTTCGGTACCAGTGACCTACAAGTCGCTGGCCGACGGCAAGAACATGGACGTCTTCCTCGGCAACTGGATGCCGACCATGGAAAACGACATCAAGCAGTACCGTGATGCCGGCACCGTGGAAACCGTGCGCGCCAACCTGGAGAACGCCAAGTACACCCTGGCCGTCCCGGAAGCGCTGTACAACAAAGGCCTCAAGGACTTCGCCGATATCGCCAAATTCAAGGATGAACTGGGCGGCAAGATCTACGGCATCGAGCCGGGTAACGACGGCAACCGCACCATCCAGACGCTGATCGACAAAGACGCCTTCGGCCTGAAAACCGCAGGGTTCAAAGTCGTCGAGTCCAGCGAAGCCGGCATGCTCTCCCAGGTCGAACGCGCCACCAAACGCGACCAGGCCATCGTGTTCCTCGGCTGGGAACCGCACCCGATGAACACCCGTTTCAAGATGAAGTACCTGACCGGGGGTGACGATTCGTTCGGCCCCAACTACGGCCAGGCCACCATCTACACCAATACCCGCAAGGGCTACACCGAGGAATGCAGCAACGTGGGCCAGTTGCTGAAAAACCTGGTGTTCACCCTGAACATGGAAAGCACCCTGATGGGTAATGTCTTGGACGACAAGATGAAACCCGACGCCGCGGCGAAAGCCTGGCTGAAGAAGAACCCGCAAGTCCTCGACACCTGGCTCGCCGGTGTCACCACCATAGATGGCAAACCAGGACTCGACGCCGTTAAAGCCTACCTCGCCAAGTAATCCGCTATCCCCGGGGCGGTGCGCTGTCCCGGGATGTTTTCCCTCTTCGCATGTGGACATTCACTACCATGCTGACTGAACAGAAAATCCCACTAGGCCAGTACATCGCTGCCTTCGTCGAATGGTTGACCCAACACGGCGCCAACTACTTCGACGCAATCGCATCGACACTGGAAACGATGATCCACGGCGTGACGTTCGCGCTGACCTGGTTCAATCCGCTGGCATTGATCGGTCTGATTGCGCTGCTGGCTCACTTTATCCAACGTAAATGGGGACTGACTGTTTTTGTCATCGCCTCCTTCCTGCTGATCCTGAACCTGGGGTACTGGCAGGAAACCATGGAGACCCTGGCGCAAGTGCTGTTCGCCACCCTGGTCTGCGTGGTCATCGGTGTGCCGCTGGGCATTGTTGCCGCGCATAAACCGATGTTTTACACCATGATGCGGCCGGTACTCGATCTGATGCAGACCGTGCCGACCTTCGTCTACCTCATCCCAACCCTGACCCTCTTCGGGCTGGGTGTGGTGCCTGGGCTGATTTCTACGGTGGTGTTCGCGATTGCCGCGCCGATCCGCCTGACCTACCTGGGTATCCGTGATGTACCCCAAGAGTTGATGGACGCCGGCAAGGCCTTTGGCTGCTCGCGCCGTCAGTTGCTCTCGCGCATTGAACTGCCCCACGCCATGCCGAGCATTGCCGCCGGCATTACCCAATGCATCATGCTGTCGTTGTCGATGGTGGTGATCGCTGCCCTGGTGGGCGCCGATGGCCTCGGCAAACCCGTGGTCAACGCACTGAACACCGCCGATATCGCCCTGGGCTTTGAAGCGGGCCTGGCGATCGTGCTGCTGGCCATCATGCTCGACCGCATCTGCAAACAACCCGACGCTAAAGTAGGGGGTGATGCATGAGCATTATCCGATTCGACAAAGTCGACGTGATCTTCTCCAAAGACCCACGCGAAGCGCTCAAGCTGCTGGACCAAGGCATGAGCCGTAACGAGATCCTGAAAAAAACCGGGCAGATTGTTGGCGTGGAAAAAGCCAGCCTGGACATCGAGAAAGGCGAGATCTGTGTGTTGATGGGCCTGTCGGGCTCCGGCAAATCCAGTCTGTTGCGCTGCATCAACGGCCTCAACACCGTGAGCCGTGGCCAGCTGTTCGTCGAGCATGAAGGTCGCCAGATCGACATCGCCTCCTGCACACCCGCCGAGCTGAAAATGATGCGCACCAAGCGCATCGCCATGGTGTTCCAGAAGTTCGCCCTGATGCCTTGGCTGACGGTGCGCGAAAACATCAGCTTCGGCCTGGAAATGCAGGGCCGCCCGGAGAAAGACCGACGCAAGCTGGTGGATGAAAAACTTGAGCTGGTGGGCCTGACCCAATGGCGTAACAAGAAGCCGGACGAACTCTCCGGCGGCATGCAGCAGCGCGTCGGCCTGGCCCGTGCGCTGGCGATGGACGCCGATATCCTGCTGATGGACGAACCCTTCTCCGCCCTCGACCCGCTGATCCGCCAGGGCCTGCAGGACGAGTTGCTGGAACTGCAACGCAAGCTGAGCAAGACCATCGTGTTCGTGAGCCACGACCTCGACGAAGCACTCAAATTGGGTAGCCGTATCGCGATCATGAAAGACGGCAAGATCATCCAGTACAGCGTGCCGGAAGAGATCGTCCTGAACCCGGCGGATGACTATGTGCGTACCTTCGTCGCGCATACCAACCCACTGAACGTGTTGTGCGGCCGCAGCCTGATGCGCACCCTGGACAACTGCAAGCGCGTCAACGGTTCAGTCTGCCTGGACCCGGGCGGCGACTCGTGGCTGGACCTGGCCGAGGGCAACACCATCAAGGGCGCTCGCCAGAATGGCGCGGTGATGAACCTGCAGAACTGGGTACCGGGGCAAGCGGTGGAAGGTCTGGGCCGGGTGCCGACGCTGGTGGACTCGAATATCGGCATGCGTGATGCGTTGCAGATTCGTTATCACACCGGAAACAAGCTGGTGCTGCATGACAACAACCAGGTAGTGGGGATTCTGGGGGACAGTGAGCTTTACCATGCCCTGCTGGGCAAGAACCTGGGCTGACAAACACTGCACATCTCAATGTAGAAACTGGGTCAATGTGGGAGGGGGCTTGCCCCCGATTGCGGTGTATCAGTAACAGAAGTACTGACTGACACACTGCTATCGGGGGCAAGCCCCCTCCCACATTTAGTTCTGTTTACACATTTGGACCCAGTGGTATCAGTGAGGACGCCACCCGTCTTCAACTATCAGCTATAGACACGGCCAAGGAGCTGCCGATGGCTTTCAAACTGATCGAGCACGTCCCGGGTGATCTGCTCCTGGGTGAAGCCCATCAGGTCGTATTCCTGAGGTCCATTGTGCAGGTAGACCTCCGCGCGGTAGTAACGCGTGCGCTCTTCCTCGGGAAGGTCGCTCGGTGCCGACGAGTAAGCATCCAGGCTCACTTCGTAGACAAACGGGTTGCCCTCTGCCATCTCGATGCGCACACCGATGCAGCGCTTGGATTTACCCAGCAGGGTCTGCACTTCCAGCCCCTGTTCACGCAACGCCGTCGCCGCTTCTTCCAGCGCTGGCGTCACGTGCTTGTCCATGAAGCGTTGCACGGTGCCTTGGCTCGGTTGCAGGTCCAGCGCGGTCAAGCGCTCGCTGAAACCACGACGGCCCCGCTCGGCCAATTGCGCCTGCTCCTGTTCGATGGCCACATCCTGGCGCATGGCTTTGTGCAAGCCGAACATAAAGAAGATCAACACTACCGAGAATGGCAACCCCGCCAGCACCACCATGGTCTGCATGGCTTCGAAGTTGCCCGCGAACAGCAAGCCGATGGTCACCAGGGTGATCACCGCCGACCAGAAGATCCGCAGCCAGTGCGGCGCATCTTCATCCACGTTGCCGCCTTTGCAGGAAAGGTTGGCCATCATCACCGCGCCGGAATCCGCCGGGGTCAGGAACAGCACGAAGCCCACAAAGATCGACACGCCGATCACGATTTTCGACGCCGGGTAATGCTCAAGCAGTTGGTAGATGGCCATGGAAGGCTGTTCCAACGCAGTCTTGCCCAACGCCACCGCACCCTGGTTCAGCACCAGGTCCAATGCCGAGTTACCGAAGATCGACAGCCACGCCAAGGTGAAGCCCAACGGGATCAGCAGCACGCCGGCCACCAGTTCACGCACCGTGCGACCACGGGAAATACGCGCGATGAACATGCCCACGAATGGCGCCCAGGAAATCCACCAGGCCCAGTAGAACAGTGTCCACAGGCCCATCCAGCGTTCGGTCTTGTCGGCGTCGCCTTCGTACACGTAGAGGTCGAAGGTTTTCAGGATGATGCCGTTGAGGTAGTCACCGGTGTTTTGCACCAGACCGTTGAGCAAGTGCAGGGTCGGGCCGAACAACAGTACGAAAATCAACAGGCCGCTGAACAACACGATGTTGAGGTTGGACAGGCGCCGAATGCCGTTCTCAACACCCGACACGGCGGCGATGGTCGCCACGGTGCTCATCACGATGATCACGATCAACAGGTTGGTGTTGCTGTGCTCCATGCCGAACAGGTTTTCCAACCCGGACGACACCTGCATCGAACCAATCCCCAGGTTCGTCACCAGGCCCAGCAGGGTCACGAACATGCCGAAGCCGTCCACCGCGTGGCCGGCCGCGCCTTTCACCCAACGCTCGCCCACCAGTGGGTACAGCGCCGAACGCAAGGCCAGCGGCTGGTTATGGCGATACGCGAAGTACGCCACGGCCAGGCCGACCAAGGCATAGATCGCCCAGCCGTGCAGGCCCCAATGCAGGAACGTCAGTTGCAGCGCCTGGCGTGCGGCGCCATTGCTGGCGGCTGCGCCTTCGGGCGGGTTGAAGTAGTGGTCCAGCGGCTCGGAAGCACCGAAGTACAACAGCGAAATGCCGATGCCCGACGAGAACAACATGCCGGCCCAGGCGCCGTAGCTGAAGTCCGGGGTGTCGTCCTTGCTGCCCAGTTTCAACTTGCCGTAGGACGAAAACGCCAGGCCCACCACGAACACCAGGTAGGCGGCGATGACCACCATGTAGTACCAGCCAAAGCTTTTCGACAGCCACGCCTGTGCTACGCCGAGCATGCGCCCGGCCTCCTGCGGGGCGATGATCAGGATGGCAGTCAACAACAGAATCAACGCGGTGGAGGTGTAGAACACCCAACCGTTGACCCGCACCTTTTCCGGCGGGGTCTTTATAAGAGAGGCAGAACTCATGGCGCAGATGCTCCGGGCAGTGCGAGAGAGAAACACAAGGCAACGGTTATCCCGGGACATCGATTTTTCGGCAGTCGACGGACGGGTGTTATAAAGACACCCCTAAAATTCTTGAGCCTCGCCGAAGCGACGCCCAGGCCCTGATACGGCCTGTTTCAAGGTTTTTTACAGGTGTCAGATGTCGCGGCTCACAAGTAGGAAATATCTGTAGGCAGCGACCATTTGTCGCAGATCTTATTCTTTGTTGATTGAACGTTCAATCAAAACAAAATAGACTGGCCCTCAAGCCGACGGACGTGGATCGTCCATCGGCAGGCCTAAGGAGAGGTGCTACATGCCCAAGGTCGGTATGCAACCCATACGCCGCCAGCAGTTGATCGAAGCCACACTGACGGCGATCGATCAGGTCGGAATGGGAGATGCCAGCATTGCGCTGATCGCCCGTTTGGCCGGCGTCTCGAACGGCATCATCAGTCACTACTTTCAGGACAAGAACGGCCTGATCGCCGCAACGATGCGGTACTTGATGAATGTGCTGATCGAGAACGTCCACGAACGCAGGCTTGCGCTGAAGGACGACAGCCCACGGGCGCACCTTCGGGTGATCATCGAGGGCAACTTCGACGCCAGCCAGGTCAATGGCCCGGCAATGAAAACCTGGCTGGCCTTCTGGGCCACCAGCATGCATCACCCGTCATTGCACAGGTTGCAGCGGATCAACGATCAACGTCTGTATTCCAACCTGTGCTGCCAGTTCCGCCGAGTGCTGCCGCTGCCGCACGCACGCAAAGCAGCCAGAGGCCTGGCGGCCCTGATCGACGGTTTGTGGTTGCGCGGCGCCCTGTCGGGAGACGCTTTCGACACGGAGCAGGCGCAACGGATCGCTTACGAATACATGGATTTCCAATTGGCCAAGCAGGTGAGTTAGAGCATCTATAACCGCTCAACCCCTGAACGGCTGTTGATCAGTGTTGCCAGACCCTTATGGCCCACTTTTCGGCGGTTAACGCCAACCACTTATGCACTTGCGAGGACTTTATGGCCCGTTTCGACCTGCAAAAACTCTACATTGACGGCGGCTACACCGACGCTGGCAGCGATGCCACCTTCGAAGCCATCAACCCGGCTAACGGTGAAGTTCTCGCCCAAGTGCAACGCGCAACGAAAGAAGACGTTGAACGTGCCGTGGTCAGCGCCGAAAAAGGCCAGAAAATCTGGGCTGCGATGACCGCCATGGAGCGTTCGCGCATCCTGCGTCGTGCCGTCGACATCCTGCGCGAGCGCAACGACGAGTTGGCCGCCCTGGAAACCCTGGACACCGGTAAAGCCTTCTCCGAAACCAAGTACGTCGACATCGTTACCGGCGCTGACGTGCTCGAATACTACGCAGGCCTGGTGCCGGCCATCGAAGGCGAGCAGATCCCACTGCGCGACACTTCCTTCGTCTACACCCGCCGCGAGCCGCTGGGCGTGGTCGCCGGTATCGGCGCGTGGAACTACCCGATCCAGATCGCCCTGTGGAAATCCGCACCGGCCCTGGCCGCGGGTAACGCGATGATCTTCAAACCTAGCGAAGTCACTTCGCTGACCACCCTGAAACTGGCCGAGATCTACACCGAAGCCGGTGTTCCGGCTGGCGTGTTCAACGTCCTGACCGGCAGCGGCCGTGAAGTCGGCACCTGGTTGACCGAGCACCCGCGCATCGAAAAAGTCTCGTTCACCGGCGGCACCGACACCGGCAAGAAAGTCATGGCCAGCGCTTCGAGCTCGTCGCTCAAGGAAGTGACCATGGAACTGGGCGGCAAATCGCCGCTGATCGTGTTCGAAGATGCCGACCTGGATCGTGCCGCCGACATCGCGATGATGGCCAACTTCTACAGCTCCGGCCAGGTCTGCACCAACGGCACTCGCGTGTTCGTGCCCAAGCACCTGCAAGCGGCGTTCGAAGCCAAGATCGTTGAGCGCGTTGCACGCATCCGCGTCGGCAACCCGCAAGACGACAACACCAACTTCGGCCCGCTGGTCAGCTTCGCCCACATGGAAAGCGTGCTGGGCTACATCGCCAAAGGTAAGGAAGAAGGCGCACGCGTGCTGTGCGGCGGCGACCGTCTGACCGACGGCGAATTCGCCAAAGGCGCTTTCGTGGCCCCGACCGTGTTCACCGACTGCACTGACGAAATGACCATCGCCCGTGAAGAAATCTTCGGCCCAGTGATGAGTATCCTCACCTACGAAACCGAAGAAGAAGTGATCCGCCGCGCCAACGAAACCGACTTCGGCCTGGCCGCCGGCCTGGTGACCAAAGACCTGAACCGCGCCCACCGCGTGATTCATCAGCTGGAAGCGGGTATCTGCTGGATCAACGCCTGGGGCGAATCCGACGCGAAGATGCCGGTGGGTGGCTACAAGCAATCCGGTGTGGGTCGTGAGAACGGTATCAGCTCGCTGAACAACTTCACCCGCATCAAATCGGTACAGGTTGAGTTGGGCGACTACGCCTCGGTGTTCTAAGAACCGAGCCTTGTATTGCCTATAAGGCCGCCATCGGGGGCAAGCCCCCTCCCACACTGACTGTGTTCACAAGTTCAGATGTGTAAATACAGTCAAAGGTGGGAGGGGGCTTGCCCCCCGATGAGGCCCGACCTGACTAGACTTCAAAGAGGGTGCATCCAATGTCCCAAGAATACGACTACATCATTGTGGGTGCCGGCTCCGCCGGTAACACCCTGGCGACCCGTCTGACCGAAGACGAAGGCGTCACCGTCCTGCTGCTGGAAGCCGGCGGCCCCGACTACCGCTTAGACTTCCGTACCCAGATGCCAGCCGCCCTGGCGTTCCCGTTGCAAGGCCGCCGCTACAACTGGGCCTACGAGACCGATCCAGAGCCACACATGGACGGCCGTCGCATGGAATGCGGTCGCGGCAAGGGCCTGGGTGGCTCTTCCTTGATCAACGGCATGTGCTACATCCGTGGCAACGCCATGGACTACGACAACTGGGCGAAATTGCCAGGCCTGGAAAACTGGACGTACCTGGACTGCCTGCCCTATTTCAGAAAAGCTGAAACTCGGGACATCGGCCCGAACGACTGGCACGGCGGCGATGGCCCGGTCAGCGTGACCACGCCGAAAGCCGGCAACAACCCACTGTTCCACGCCATGGTTGAAGCCGGCGTACAGGCCGGGTACCCACGCACCGAAGACTTGAACGGCTACCAGCAGGAAGGCTTCGGCCCGATGGACCGTACCGTCACGCCAAACGGCCGTCGTGCCAGCACCGCGCGCGGTTACCTGGACACGGCCAAGAAGCGTTCGACACTGACCATCGTCACCCACGCCCTCACCGACAAAGTGTTGTTCGAAGGCAAGCGTGCCGTGGGCGTGCGTTACCTGATCGGCGCCGCCGAAGAACGCGTTGAAGCCCGCGCCCGTAAAGAAGTACTGGTGTGCAGCGGCGCAATCGCTTCGCCGCAATTGCTGCAACGCTCCGGTGTCGGCCCGGCCAAACTGCTGGAAAGCCTCGACATCCCGGTGGTCCATGACCTGCCAGGCGTCGGCGAAAACCTGCAGGACCACCTTGAGCTGTACCTGCAATACGCGTGCACCCAACCCGTGTCGCTGTACCCGTCGCTGCTCTGGTACAACCAGCCGGCCATCGGCGCCGAGTGGCTGTTCAACGGCACCGGCATCGGCGCCAGCAACCAGTTCGAAGCGGGCGGTTTCATCCGCACCCGTGAAGAGTTCGAGTGGCCGAACATCCAGTACCACTTCCTGCCGGTAGCGATTAACTACAACGGCAGCAACGGTGTGAAAGAGCACGGTTTCCAGGCGCACATGGGCTCCATGCGTTCGCCGAGCCGTGGCCGCATCCAGCTGAAGTCGAAGAACCCACGGGACTACCCGAGCATCCTCTTCAACTACATGGCCACCGAACAGGACTGGCAGGAATTCCGCGACGGCATCCGCCTGACCCGTGAAATCATGCAGCAGCCGGCACTGGACCCCTACCGTGGCCGCGAAATCAGCCCAGGTATTGACGTGCAAACCGATGAACAGCTCGACAAGTTCATCCGCGAACACGCTGAAACCGCGTTCCACCCGTCCTGCTCGTGCAAGATGGGCACCGACGAGATGGCGGTAGTGGACGGCGAAGGCCGCGTGCATGGCATGCAGGGTCTGCGCGTTGTGGATGCGTCGATCATGCCGATCATCACCACCGGTAACCTGAACGCACCGACGATCATGATCGCCGAGAAAATCGCCGACAAGATCCGTGGCCGCCAGCCACTGCCGCGCAGCACCGCCGACTACTACGTGGCCGGCGATGCGCCGGTGCGTGGCAAGCCGATGCGTGAAGTGGGCCCGCTGGCGCAGTAACTGATACACCGCGGTGCTGCCTTCACAAGCAAGCCCGCTCCCACCTTTGATCGGGTTCACACGGTCAAAATGTGGGAGCGGGCTTGCTCGTCAAGGGGCCTAACCATTCACTGCAAAACCTCTCCTTGATCGGCTACTCTGTTTGCCTGCCCGCGCCGAGCCGCCCACAAGGAAGGCCCCATGTTCGACCACCACGCCACACTCAAACAGCATTTCAGTGCCCTGCGCACTCGCGCCGAATTCTTCTCCCTGCGCTACGTACGCGAATCCGGCCAATACCTGGCCGTGCGCAAAAACGTCGCCGAACCACCGCACCTGAACCACGACGAGGGCGCCATGCTCACCGTGCGCCTCAACGGTGTGGAAGCCTACGCAGCGACCAACGACATTTCCCTGCCTGGCCTGCAAGCCGCCCTTGAGCGTGCCGAACAGCAAGCCCGGTTGATCAAGCCCCACGCGCTACTCGACCTGCGTGACCAGCACGTCTCCAGCGATGTGGCGGACTATCTGTCCCCCGAACTCAACCAGCCCTTCCCGTCCCTGAGCGACTGCTACCAATTGCTGGGTGACGAATCCGCCGCGGTGCCCAAGGACGAGCGCCTGGTGAGCTGGGAAGTCAGCCTCGGCCTGACCCACGTCGAGCAAATCTACCTCAACAACGCCGGCGCCGAACTGCGCCAGGCCCAGCGCTTTGTATTCCCCGGCGTCAATGTCACCGCCTACGACGGCAACGACAGCCAGAGCCGCACCCTCGGCGGCAGCAATTTCGGCCAGCAAGGCGGGTTTGATGTGATCAGCCGCTTCGGCCTGGTCGGAGCCGCGCCACGCATTGCCGACGAAGCCGTGCAATTGCTGCTTGCACCCAACACCCCCAACGGCCCGCGTGACCTGTTGCTGATGCCCGACGAGATGATCCTGCAGATCCATGAGTCCATCGGTCACCCACTGGAGCTGGATCGCATCCTGGGTGACGAGCGCAATTACGCCGGCACCAGTTTTGTGAAGGCCAGCGACTTCGGTCACCTGCAATATGGCTCCAAGTTGCTCAACGTGACGTTCGACCCGGACATCCCCGAACAACTCGCCAGCTACAGCCATGACGACGACGGCACTCCCGCCAGCAAGCAGTTCCTGATCCGCGAAGGGCTGCTGCTCAAACCGCTGGGCGGTGCGCTGTCGCAATACCGTTCGGGCATGAGCGGCGTGGCGAACAGCCGGGCCAGCAGTTGGAACCGCGCCCCCATCGACCGCATGGCCAACCTGAACATCGAAGCGGGCGACAAGCGCCTTGCGCAACTGATCGGTGGCATCGAAAACGGCATCTTGATGTCGACCAACCGTTCATGGTCCATCGACGATGCGCGCAATAAATTCCAGTTCGGCTGTGAATGGGGCCAACTGATCGAGAACGGTGAGCTGAAAGGCGTGGTGAAAAACCCCAACTACCGGGCTATTTCCGCGAATTTCTGGCGCAACCTCAGCGCGGTCGGTGACGCCAGTACCTTCAAGGTGCTGGGCACGCCGAACTGTGGCAAAGGCGAACCCAACCAGGTGATCCGCGTCGGCCATGCGTCGCCCGCCTGTGTATTCAGTGATGTCGACGTATTTGGGGGAGACGCCTGATGAACACCTTCAAGGCATTGGTGGACTGGCTCAAGCACGCCATCACCGACAGCGAACAATTCCACCTCGGGTATGCGGATGAAGCGTCCGAGTTCGTGCGCTTCAACCACGCCAAGGTACGCCAGGCCGGCCAGGTGCAACAGGCCAGCCTCAGCTTGAAACTGATCAACAACGGCCGCCACGCGGACCTCGGCATCACCCTGGCCGGCGAGCTGGAACTGGACCGCCAACGCTTGGCCGATGGCCTGCAACAGTTGCGTGAAACCCTGCCGTTGCTGCCGCAGGATCCGTACCTGCTGCTGAACCACAACGCCTGGCAAAGCAGCAACGAACAAACCCGGCCGTTGCCGGAACTGGCGCAGGTACTGGAAGACATCAAGGCGGCCGCCCACGGCGTCGACCTGGTCGGTTTCTATGCAGCCGGCCCCATCACCCGAGGCTTTGCCAGTTCGTCGGGCGCCTTCGGCTGGCACCAGGCCAATAGCTTCAATTTCGATTTCAGCCTGTTCCACGCCAATGGCGAAGCGGTGAAAGCCAGCTACGCCGGACACACCTGGGACAGCGCCGAATTTGCCGCGCGCTTCCAGCAGGCCCGCGAACAGCTTGAGTTCCTCGGCCGCCCACTGCACACACTGGCGCCCGGACACTACCGCGCCTACCTCGCCCCGGCGGCGATTGAAGAAATCATCAGCATCATCACCTGGGGCGGGTTTTCCGCCCAGGCGATCGCCAGCAAGGGCAGCTCGCTGCAAAAGCTGTATGCCGGCGAACAGTCCCTGAGCCCGCAGGTGACGCTGACTGAACAGATCAGCGGCTCCCTGAGCCAGGCGTTTTCCACCGAGGGTTATCCACGCGGCGACGTCACACTGATCAAGGCGGGGAAAGCCGATGGCCAATTGATCAATTCGCGCAGCGCTGCCGAATACGGCTTGAGCACCAACGGCGCGAGCAGTGATGAATCGCCCAGCGCCTTGCAGATGGCCGCCGGCAGCCTGGCCCAAGCCGATATCCTCAAGCAGTTGGGCACCGGGTTGTACATCAGCAACCTGTGGTACCTGAACTATTCGGACCTTCCGGCGGCACGCCTGACCGGCATGACGCGTTTCGCCACCTTTTGGGTGGAAGACGGCGAGATCAAGGCGCCGGTCAGCACCATGCGCTTTGATGACAGCGTCTACCACCTGCTCGGCACGCAGTTGGAAGCCCTGACCGCTGAACGGGAACTGCTGCTGTCGGCCAGCACTTACAGCCAGCGCAACACCGCCTCCAACCTGCTGCCGGGGGCTTTGGTAAAACGCCTGACGCTAACCCTTTAACCACCACTATCCCCTGTGGGAGCGGGCTTGCTCGCGAATACGGTGCATCAGTCACACATGTACTGACTGACACTGCGCATTCGCGAGCAAGCCCGCTCCCACAGGGGCTGTGTCAGCTTCTGACACCTCGGTTCCATCCCCTCCTACGGTCAATTCTCTTCTTCCCATTCCGTGGGGCAGCCTGTTGTCGCCTGTAAAAAACCTCGATATAACGGTTAGTGGCATCCCGCCACCCGACAGGTAGTACTGCATGCACTTGCCCGGGAAGGGCAAGCTGGAGCGTTGACATGAACCATGGAAGTTTTGTCATTGAAAAGCTGTTCAAGCACTACAACGTTCATGTTGAGCAGCTAGGAAACGATTCTGCAAAAAAGACCGTCTTGATGGTCAACGGCGCGCTGTCCACCACGCGCTCGTTCGCTCGCACCAGTAAATGCCTGGCAGAGCATTTCAATGTGCTGCTCTTCGACCTGCCGTTCTCCGGCTATTCCCGCGAACACAACACTGACCTCGACCTGGTAACCAAGGACGACGAGGTGCACATGCTGCGCGCCCTGGTCGAGCGTTTCCAGGTCAACCACCTGGTGTCGGCCTCCTGGGGTGGTATCTCGACGCTGCTGACCCTGGCGCACAACCCTCCCTCCATCGAAAGCTCGGTGGTGATGGCCCTGGCACCCAACCTCAATCAAGCCATGCTCGACTACGTGGAACGTGTGCGCGTGCTGATCGAAGCGGATGACAAGTCTGCCGTCGGCCACTTGCTCAATGAAACCGTGGGCAAATACTTGTCGCCCCGGCTCAAACGCAACAACCACCGTCACCTGTCGACCATGGCCACCACCGAGTACCGCCAGGCGCGTTTCCATATCCACCAGGTACTGGCCTTGGGCGATGGCAACTACCTGCCGGCACTGCGGCAGATTGAAACACCAGTGCACTTCCTCAACGGCGCGCTGGACGAATACACCCCCGCCGCCGAGGCCCAGTTATTCAAGCAGTACGTGGGGCGCAGCAGCTTTGCCGTGGCCGAGCAGACGGGCCACTTGCTCGACCTTGAATCCAACGAAGCCGCCGTAGCGGTGCACCGTGAGCTGCTGGATTTCCTGGTGGGAAAACACGCGACGGTTGGCGCATAATCGCAAACACATAGCCTGCTATCAAAAAGGTATTCCATGCCGAACCGCGTCCCGCTTGATGCCAAGACCGCCCGCTGGCTCCCCTGGGTGGTCGCGATTGCCTTCTTCATGCAGTCGCTGGACGGGACGATCCTCAATACGGCACTGCCGGCAATGGCACGGGACCTCGCAGAGAACCCATTGCGCATGCAAGGGGTGGTGATCGCCTACATGCTCACCGTCGCCTTGCTGATCCCGGCGTCGGGCTGGATCGCTGACCGCTTCGGCACCAAGAAAATCTTCTTTGGCGCCATCATGCTGTTCAGCATTGGCTCGCTGCTGTGCGCCCTGTCCAGCAGCCTGACCATGCTGGTGGGCGCACGGGTGATCCAAGGCCTGGGCGGTGCGCTGATGCTGCCCGTCGGGCGACTGGTGGTGCTGCGCGCCTACCCCCGCTCCGAACTGGTGCGCATCATGGGCTTCATCACCATCCCCGGCTTGCTTGGCCCGTTGCTCGGCCCGACCATGGGCGGCTGGATGGTGCAGTACCTGACATGGCACTGGATCTTTCTGATCAATTTGCCGGTGGGCATGATCGGCTGCTACGCCGTGTGGAAATTCATCCCCGACCTGCGCGGCACTGAGCGCACGCGATTCGACGGAATCGGCTTCCTGCTGTTTGGCGCCGCGATGATCCTGATTACCATCGCCATGGAAGGCCTGGGCGAGCTGCACCTGCCGCACTTGCGGGTGATGTTGCTGCTGTTCGGCGGGCTCGCGTGCCTGGCGGCGTATTGGCTGCGGGCCGGGCATATCGATAACCCGTTGTTCTCACCGGTGCTGTTCAAGACCCGCACCTTCGCCGTGGGCATCCTCGGCAACCTGTTCGCGCGGTTGGGCAGCGGTGCCCTGCCGTTCCTGGTGCCGTTGCTGTTGCAGGTGGCACTGGGTTATTCACCGTCGGAAGCCGGCATGAGCATGTTGCCCCTGGCGGCGGCAGCGATGTTTGCCAAGTCCGTGGCACGCCCGCTGATCGAACACCTGGGCTACCGCATCGTCCTGACCGGCAACACCCTGGCGCTGGGCATCATGCTGGCGAGCATGGGACTGGTCACGGAGCACACGCCCTACCCGCTGCTACTGGGTATGCTGGCGGTACTGGGGGCGATCAATTCGCTGCAATTTACCGCCATGAACACCGTCACCCTGATCGACCTCGATGATGCCCAGGCCAGCAGCGGCAACAGCCTGCTGTCGGTGGTGGCGCAGTTGTCGCTGAGCCTCGGGGTCGCGTGCGCCGGTGCACTGCTCGGCGGATTTACCGCCGAAACCGGCAACGACGGTGTGGAAAGCGTCCTCGGCGCGTTCCAACTGACCTTCCTCACCGTGGGCATCATGGCGATGCTGGCGGCGGCGATCTTCCTGCAACTGTCGCCAAAAGACGGCAAGCGTGCAGCCAGCCCGGAGCAGCATATCGAGCATTAACAGGCTTCTCGTCTAGAACTTGCAGGGAAATTCCCACGAGGCTGGTACACTGCGCGACATTTTGTTTTGCAGAGCCAGTCCCGTGACTACCATCGCCACCGCTTTTAATACTTTGCCCCTGTCCGCCGCCATGCTGGCTAACCTCGACTCGCTGGGTTATGTCGAGATGACGCAGATCCAGGCGCAAAGCTTGCCGGTGATCCTCAAGGGGCTGGACTTGATTGCCCAGGCCAAGACCGGCAGCGGCAAGACCGCCGCCTTCGGCATCGGCCTGTTGAACCCGATCAACCCGCGTTACTTCGGCTGCCAGGCCCTGGTGATGTGCCCGACCCGTGAGCTGGCCGACCAGGTCGCCAAGGAAATCCGTCGCCTGGCCCGTGCCGAAGACAACATCAAGGTACTGACCCTGTGCGGCGGCGTGTCCCTCGGCCCACAAATCGCCTCCCTGGAACACGGCGCCCACGTCATCGTCGGCACACCGGGTCGTATCCAGCAGCACTTGCGCAAAGGTTCGCTGGTACTCGACGGCCTGAACACGCTGATCCTCGATGAAGCCGACCGCATGCTCGACATGGGCTTCTACGACGCCATCGAAGACATCATCAGCAAGACCCCACCGCGCCGCCAAACCCTGCTGTTCTCGGCCACTTACCCGGTGAGCATCAAGCAGCTGGCCTCGAAGTTCATGCGCGCGCCGCAGCAAGTGAAAGCCGAAGCGTTCCACTCCGACGATCAGATCGAACAGCGTTTCTACGAGATCTCGCCGGAAGAGCGCATGGACGCCGTGACCAAAGTACTGGCGCACTTCCGTCCAGCCTCCTGCGTGGCCTTCTGCTTTACCAAGCAGCAAGTGCAGGAAACCGTGGATCACCTGACATCCAAGGGCATTTCCGCCGTCGGCCTGCATGGTGACCTGGAACAGCGCGACCGTGACCAAGTGCTGGCGATGTTCGCCAACCGCAGCACGTCGGTGCTCGTTGCTACGGACGTTGCCGCACGCGGTCTGGACATCGACTCGCTGGACATGGTGATCAACGTCGAACTGGCCCGCGACTCGGAAATCCACATTCACCGCGTCGGCCGTACCGGTCGTGCTGGCGAAACCGGCATCGCCATCAGCCTGGTGGCACCGTCCGAAGCGCACCGCGCCCAGGCCATCGAGCAACTGCAGAAGTCGCCACTGAACTGGGATCAACTGGACAACCTCAAGCCACAAAGCGGTGGTCCGTTGCTGCCGCAGATGAGCACCCTGTGCATCGCTGCCGGCCGTAAAGACAAGGTTCGCCCTGGCGACATCCTCGGCGCGCTGACCGGTGAAGCCGGCATCCCGGGTGCCCAGGTCGGCAAGATCGCGATCTTTGACTTCCAGGCCTTCGTGGCCGTGGAGCGCGGGATCGCCAAGCAGGCGTTGCAGCGTTTGAACGACGGCAAGATCAAAGGCCGTTCGTTGCGCGTGCGCATCCTGTAAAGATCTCCAACTTAAGGGAGATCCACATTTGACTGTATTCCAAATCAGAAAATGTATGAGGACACCGTTTTGCGCTCGACCGAAGTTGTGATCATTGGCGCCGGCGCCGCGGGCTTGATGTGCGCACTGACCGCCGCCGGGCGTGGGCGCAAAGTGATGTTGATCGACCATGCGAACAAGGCCGGCAAGAAGATCCTGATGTCCGGCGGGGGCCGCTGCAATTTCACCAATATGTACACCGAGCCGGCCAACTTCCTGTCGCACAACGCGCATTTCTGCAAGTCCGCCCTGGCGCGCTACACCCAGTGGGACTTTATCGGGCTGGTGGCCAAGCACGGCGTGCCCTATCACGAGAAGAAGCTCGGCCAGTTGTTCTGCGATAACAAGTCCAGCGACATTCTCGGCATGCTGCTCGATGAGTGCATCCAGGTCGGTGTGAGCCTGCACCTGGACACGTCGGTCCAGGAGATTGCCAAACTGGAAGCCGGTTATCAGTTGCAAACCACCTTGGGTGAGCTGCGCTGCGAATCCCTGGTGATCGCCACGGGCGGCCTGTCGATTCCGACCCTGGGCGCCACTGGGTTCGGTTACCAAGTGGCCAAGCAATTCGGCCATGAATTGCTGCCGACCCGCGCCGGGCTGGTGCCGTTCACCATCACCGACCAGCTCAAGGATCTGTGCGGCGAGTTGTCCGGCACCTCGGTGGACTGCCTGGTCAGCTGCAACGGCCAGAGCTTTCGCGAGAACATCCTGTTTACCCACCGTGGCCTGAGCGGGCCGGCGATCTTGCAGATATCCTCGTACTGGGAGCCCGGCGACACGGTGGAAATCAACCTCCTGCCCGACCACGACGCCCACACCTGGCTGCAACAGCAACAGGTCGAGCGCCCCAACAGCGAGCTGAAAACCCTGCTGGGCGAGATCTTCACCAAGAAGATGGCGAACCTGCTGGCGGAGACCTGGTTTGTGTCCAAGCCAATGAAGCAGTACACCCATGCCGAGATTGCCGATATCGCGCAAAAGCTCGGCAGCTGGCAACTGGTGCCGGCGGGCACCGAGGGTTATCGCACGGCGGAAGTGACGTTGGGTGGGGTGGATACGCGGGAAGTGTCGTCCAAGACCATGGAGTCGCTGAAAAGCCCTGGCCTGTACTTTATCGGCGAAGTGCTGGATGTGACCGGCCACCTGGGCGGCTTCAACTTCCAGTGGGCGTGGGCGTCGGGTTACGCCGCCGCACAGTACGCCTGACTAAAGGATGTACTCGATCAAACTGTGGGAGCTGGCTTGCCTGCGATGACGGTGAGCCAGGCAACGCTAATGCTGAATGTGCCGACGCCATCGCAGGCAAGCCAGCTCCCACATTCGATTTGTGGTGTGGCCGGAATAAATTTTGCTGTTGGATGTGATCGTCACGCTTGCCGTGGCGTCCTTGATAGCTCAATTTAGCGGCATCGTCCCGGAAGACTCCAGACTTCATGTCATCAACCTCGTTCAAGCAGTCCATGCGGCGCCTGTGGGCGCTGGATAAATTCAGCTACAGCATTCGGGTGTTCATCGCCCTCACCGGCAGCATGGCGCTGTGCTGGTATCAGGATGAAATGACACTGCTGATCCCGCTGTTCCTGGGGATTATCGCCAGCGCCTTGGCCGAGACCGATGACAGTTGGCAAGGCCGTCTCAATGCCCTGGCGGTGACGCTGGTGTGTTTCAGCATCGCCGCGCTGTCGGTGGAGCTGCTGTTCCCTTATCCCTGGATCTTCGCGATCTCCCTGGCCCTGGCCACCTTCTGCCTGACCATGCTCGGCGCCTTGGGCGAACGGTATGGCGCGATTGCATCGGCGACGCTGATCCTGTCGGTGTACACCATGATCGGCGTGGACCAGCGCGGTGGCGCCGTCTCCGATTTCTGGCACGAGCCGTTGCTGCTGGTGGCTGGCGCCGCCTGGTATGGCGCGCTGTCGGTGCTGTGGCAAGCGTTGTTTTCCAACCAGCCGGTGCAGCAGAGCCTGGCGCGGCTGTTTCGCGAATTGGGGCGTTACCTCAAGCTCAAGTCATCGTTGTTCGAACCGATCCGCCAACTGGATGTTGAGGCGCGTCGCCTGGAACTGGCCCAGCAAAATGGGCGAGTCGTTGCCGCGCTGAATGCGGCGAAGGAGATCATCCTGCACCGCGTCGGCAATGGCCGCCCTGGTTCGAAAGTCAGCCGCTACCTCAAGCTGTACTTCCTGGCCCAAGACATCCACGAACGCGCCAGCTCGTCCCACTACCCCTACAACGCCCTGGCCGACGCCTTCTTCCACAGCGACGTGCTGTTCCGTTGCCAGCGCCTGCTGCGCCAACAGGGCAAGGCCTGCCAGACCCTGGCCGAATCGATCCAACTGCGCCAGCCATTCATCTATGACGACAGCTTCGCCGAAGCCTTGGGCGATCTGAACGCCTCCCTGGAACACCTGCGCATCCAGAGCAACCCGGCCTGGCGCGGCCTGCTGCGCTCGCTGCGCGCCCTGGCGGCCAACCTGTCCACCCTGGACCGCCTGCTGGGCGACGCCAGCAACCCCGACAGCCTGGCGGATGCTACCGACAGCAACCTGCTGGACCGCGCCCCGCGCAACCTCAAGGAAATGTGGACACGCCTGCGTACGCAGATGACCCCCACCTCCTTGCTGTTCCGCCATGCCTTGCGCCTGTCCCTGGCGCTGACCGTGGGCTACGGCATGCTGCATGCAATTCACGCCTCCCAAGGCTACTGGATCATCCTGACCACGCTGTTCGTGTGCCAGCCCAACTACGGCGCCACCCGCCGCAAACTCGGCCAGCGGATCATCGGTACCGCCATCGGGCTAACCGTGGCTTGGGCGCTGTTCGATCTGTTCCCAAGCCCACTGGTGCAGTCGATGTTCGCCATCGCGGCCGGCCTGGTGTTCTTTATCAACCGTACCACCCGCTACACCCTGGCCACCGCCGCGATCACCTTGATGGTGTTGTTCTGCTTCAACCAAGTGGGTGACGGCTACGGCCTGTTCCTGCCGCGCCTGTTCGATACCTTGCTGGGCAGCTTGATTGCGGGCCTGGCGGTGTTCCTGTTCCTGCCGGACTGGCAGGGCCGCCGATTGAACAAAGTGCTGGCCAACACCCTGACCTGCAACAGCATCTACCTGCGCCAGATCATGCAGCAATACGCCGCCGGCAAAAGCGATGACCTGGCCTACCGCCTGGCCCGACGCAATGCGCACAACGCGGATGCGGCGCTGTCGACCACCCTGGCGAATATGCTGATGGAACCGGGGCACTTTCGTAAGGAGGCGGACGTGGGCTTCCGCTTCCTGGTGCTGTCGCACACTTTGCTCAGCTACTTGTCAGGGCTGGGGGCACACCGCGAGACCCAATTGCCAGCCGAGGTGCGGGAACACCTGATCGAAGGCGCAGGGAACACCTTGGCGGCGAGCATCGATGAAATCGCCACGGGGCTGGCGAACAAGCAGCCGATTGCGATTCAGAGCGATGCCGAGGAAGCGCTGGCGGTGGAGCTGGAGCAGATGCCGGATGAGATTGATGAGGGGCAACGGCTGGTGCAGACACAGTTGGCGTTGATTTGCCGGCAGTTGGGGCCACTGAGGACATTGGCTGCGCATCTGATCAAGGACACCCGTGCGGCTTAGACCGCTTTCGCGAGCAAGCCCGCTCCCACATTTAACCGCGCCCATCCTTTGGAATGTGGTCGAATGTGGGAGCGGGCTTGCTCGCGAAGAGGCCCGCAAGAACCCTACATCCCATGCTGCTTCATCAACCGCGCATAACTGCCATCGGCCTTCATCTTGGCAATCTCCCGGTCAAAGCTGGCGACGATCTGCGCATGCTCGGGGTTCTTCAAGCTCACCAGGATATGCAGGCTGTTTTCGCTCAAGGGCTTGGGTAAGAACTCCACTGTATTGCGCACCCGCGTCGATTCGCGGGACAAGTAATACCGCGCCACATATTCATCCTCCACCGTCAGCCGCACCCGCTGCGCCGCGAGCATGCGCACGGCCATGGCGAAGTTATGCACCGGCACTTTCTGTAACTGCGCATCGTCATCGAACGCCGCCGAATAGGCATACCCGCGCACCACGGCAATGGGGTAGTCGTGCAGTTGCTCAAGGTTCTGGAATTCGATGGGATCGTCACGTCGCTTGATGAAACGCACGCGGTTGAGCAAGTACTCACCGGAGAACTGCCCCAGCTGTGTGCGCGCATCGTCGTACCAGGCGTTCACCAATACGTCATAACGACCGTCGCCAACGCCCATCAACGCGCGAGCCCAGGGCACCTGTTCGAAATCACTGGCATAACCCGCGCGGGCCAGGGCGGTGCTGACGATGTCGGTGGCCAGCCCGCCATTGATCAAGGTGGCGTCGGTAAAGGGTGGCCAGGCATCCGCTACCAGGCGCAGACGCTGTGCGAAGGCCGGCTGAGCCAGCAATAACACTCCAATCAAAGCAACGGCACGAGAGAATCGCGGCATGCTCAAAGTCCTTGGCAGGCTAGCTCAGGCGAGACCTGAGGTTCTAACAGTAGCTCAGATTACACAAAGAAAGCGGCGCCGCACGCACTCAATGATGGCAAATTGATTTCACTCACAAAAATAGTCGATTTAGACACAAATGGCTGTCGCGCTTACTATCCGCAGCAGACATTTAATAAGAGAACATGCCATGACAATTGAATGGGTCTGCAAGCACCACGATGACCTGGGCAAGGAGCAGCTTTACGCCATCCTGCGCCTGCGCAACGAGGTCTTCGTTGTCGAGCAGAAATGTGCTTACCAGGACCTCGACGGGCAGGACTTGTCGGGCGACACCCACCACCTGATGGCCTGGCAGGATGACCAGCTGGTGGCCTACCTGCGCCTGCTGGACCCGGAATCACAGGGCGGTGATGTGGTCATCGGTCGCGTGATCGTGGCGTCGGTAGCGCGCGGCACTGGGCTGGGGCATCAAATGATGGAAGAGACACTCAAGCGGATCGGCGATATCTGGCCGCAGACGCCGATTTTCCTGTCAGCCCAAGCGCATTTGCAGGGGTATTACGGGCGATACGGATTTGTGGTGGCCGGAGAGGAATACCTTGAGGACGATATTCCGCACATTGGCATGAGAAAGGACTAGGGATAACCCAGCACCTGCTTGATCAGCCCAAGGTTCGCCTCGATCCAGCGCCGATCAATGGCCCCCCAACTGCGAATCCGATAGTGTCCGGCATGGTTGCGGGCACCGTCTTCCTGCTCGAATTCACACAGGATATCCAGGTCAGCCAACGCCGCAATCGTATCCTGGGCCGTGCGCCGGGGCATGCCGGTGACGTCGGTCAGCGCCGGGACATTGCTGGCTTGCCCGCTGTCGATCAGGTAAGCCACGTACAGGCGGCGGTAGAAGCTGCTCTTGGTCTTGCTCACATCCATGGTCGGTCGCCTTGTGCGGTCAGGGTTTGCCCTGCAGGTCGCGGTACGTGAGGTAGACGCGCAGGTCGAATTCCACCTGATGGTAGCCCGGCATCATGTACTCACAGAGTTTGTAGAACGCTTTGTTGTGGTCCGATTCCTTGAAGTGCGCCAGTTCATGCACCACGATCATGCGCAGGAACTCCGGCGCGGCCTCCTTGAACAGGGCCGCAATGCGGATCTCTTTCTTGGATTTAAGGTTGCCGCCCTGCACCCGCGAGATGGTGGTGTGCAGGCCGAGGGCACGGTGGGTCAGGTCCAGACGGTTATCGAACAACACCTTATCGATGGCCGGGGCATTGCGCAGGTGTTCCTGCTTCAGGGCCAGGGCGTAGGCGTACAACGCCTTGTCGCTCTGCACGGCGTGGCGTTCGGGGTAACGTTGTTCCAGGTAGGCACCCAATTGGTCCTTGGCGATCAATTGGCGCACTTGCTCTTGCAGAGCGGCGGGATAGGCCTGGAGGTATTTCAGCGCGGTCATGGGGTCTGCAACAGGGTTCGAATGGGCGCCAGTGTAGCGAATTCAGCACGCGCGAGCGCGCGACCAATCAGCCACTTCCTCAGCCATCAACGGCGACGACGCTATCGGGCCCTGTATAAACGGGCAACCATTGGCCTTGAGCCATCGGGCTTGCTCTTGGGTTTCCACCCCTTCAGCCACGACCACAACATCAAAATGCCCGCACAGCTCGATGATACTGCGCGCCATCACCGCGTCCCGCGCCGAGTCGGGTAGGCGCGCGACCAGTTGTGGGTCGAGCTTGAGGGTGTCGAAGGCCAGATCACGCAGATGCGCCAGGGAACAATTGCCCAAGCCAAAATCATCCAGGGCGGTGCGCACACCAATCTGGCGCAACAACTTAAGCTGTTTGGTCGACTCCTCCAGGTTACTCATCAGGCAGTCTTCACTGATTTCCACCTCCAGCTGTCGACCCTGCAACCCATGTCGCTCAATGACCTGCTGCAACTGGGCCGCCAGATTAGGCATATTGAACTGGCTGCTGCTCAGGCTCACGCTCAGCACCAGCTCCTCATCGAACGCCGATTGCCAGGCCTGACGCTGGGCGGCGACCTGCTGGTAGATCCAGGTACTCAACTGGCTGATCAGCCGCGCTTCTTCCAGCAACGGCAGGAACAAACCCGGCGGCACATCGCCGACGCTCGGATGCTGCCAGCGCAACAGCGCCTCGACACCGCGTAGACGCCCGCCTTCCAGGGACACCTGAGGCTGGTAAACCAGAGTGAAATCCTTGTTTTGAATCGCCGTGCGCACGCTGTCTTCGAGCATCAGCCGAGAGCGGGCGCGCCCGTTCATTTCCTGATCGTAATAACGGTATTGCTGACGCCCGGCGCGCTTGGCCTCGTACATGGCAATGTCAGCCGCACGCAACAGACCGCTCAAGTCCGAACCACACTCCGGGAACATCGCAATGCCGATACTGACGCCCAGCATCACATCCAGGCCGTCGATCTGCTGGCACACCGATACTCGTTCGATCAGTTTTTCCGCAATCTTCGCGGCTTGCTCTGGAAATTCCAGCTCCAGCAACGCCGTGAATTCATCCCCGCCCATCCGCCCGAGCATGTCGCCGGATCGCAAACAGGCCTGCATCTGTTCCGAGACCCAGCGCAACACCCGGTCTCCTGCGTCGTGCCCCAACGAGTCATTGACCCGTTTGAAGCCATCCAGGTCCAGGTACAGCAACACCAGGGACTGCTCGCTACGCTCACTGCGCAGCAGCATGTTCTCCACCGCCTGATGAAAGCCACGCCGGTTCAACAACCCGGTCAACGGATCGGTCACCGCCTGGAACTCCAACTGCTGATGCAAATGGCGCACTTCAGACATGTCCAGCACCGTCACCACCATGGCCTTCTGCTCGGCGGGCAACGGCGCGCATGACAGCGCCACCGGTACCTGCTGACCGCGACCGGTGCGTAAAATAGCGTCGTGCTGACGCCAGGTTTCGCCTTTGCGATAAGCCTCGAACATCGGGAACCCCAGCCAGGCCGGTACATGGGGTTTTTGCAGGAAACTCAGGAAGCTCTCACCCTGCAATTCGTTCATGGTGGCATTCAGAAGCCGCGAAATAGCCGGGTTGGCGTACTCGATCACACTCCCTTCACCCACCACCAGAATGCCCTCGGCGGCGTTATCCAGCACCGATGCATTAAAGGCGCGGGCGGACTCTAGGTCATGGCTCAAGCGCTGCAAGGCACGGCGATTGCGCTGATGCTCCAACAGAGCCTGGACCTTGGGCTTGAGGATGTTCGGATCAAACGGCTTGAACAGATAATCGACGGCGCCACTGGCATAACCCTCCAGCACCGCCGCGGGGGACTGGGCGTTAGCCGTAAGAAAGATGATAGGCGTCATGCACGTGCGTTGGCTGCCGCGCATCAGCCGCGCCACCTCAAAGCCATCCATGCCTGGCATGCGCACGTCCAGCAAGACCAGATCGACGTCGTGGGCGAGCAACAATTCCAAAGCTTCCAGGCCAGAACCTGCGGTGATCACCCGCCAGTCTTCACGCTGCAAGAGCGCACGCATACTGACTAGGTTTTCGGGGTAGTCATCGACCACCAAAAGAACTGAACTGCCATCGGCGTGGTGTGGAGCGCATTCCATGCTACGTCTCTTCCTAGGGAGCCACTCCGGTCAATTCTGACAGAAAACCCGGACAAACTCTGAGGCCTCACTCTAGCCCCGCTTCCAAAAAAGCAGAAGTAACGACGGTGCCATCATTGCGCCAATTTTCAGGAAGCCGACTAACGGTAACCCGCTACAGCCCGCGACTCCTGGGAAACATGGCTTTTTGGCATTCCCTTGACGCCAATAATTTGCCATCGACCATTTAACAAGATGGTTAACACCACCTATAAAGAACCTGTCTGGCCCACGGGCCAAAGCCTTCACCTTCTGTAAAAAGGCAAATGCCATGATCGACCTTTCCACCTGGAACCTGAGCATTCCGGTCGGCTCCCCGCCCGCCACCATCGACACTCCGAAACTGATGAATGGTTTCAACGACCAGTATTTCCAGGCCGAAGGCAGCAACGTGCAATTCTGGACCCCTGTCACCGGCACCCGCACCGAAAATGCCGTTTACCCGCGCAGCGAATTGCGTGAGACCTACGCCGATGGACGGCTGCGTAACTGGACCTATCCGGATGCGGACAACTTCCTGCGCGCGACCTTGGCAGTCAACCAAGTGCCCTCCACCGGCAAAATCGTGATTGGGCAGATTCATGCCTATGACAGCCAAAAGCCGCTGATCAAACTGGAGTATCAATTCAAGGAAAAAACCCAGACAGGCAACATCGTCGCCAAAGTCCGCATGCGCCCGGATGAGGATGAAGGGCGGGTAATCATCGTGGCGTCGAACGTGCCACTGGAGAAGAGCTTCACTTACGTGATCAACCTCAACAAAGCCGGGCTGCTCAGTGTGTATGCCGCCGATGGTGAGTGGAATGAGCGCATTGGCGCTGCGTGGGGGGCGAAGCCGTTGTACTTCAAGGCAGGAGCGTATGTGCAGGACAACAGTGGGGATAGCAAGGAAGGTGCACGGGTGACGTTTGCGAAGCTGGATATCGATCACGACTGAATACCAACCACAAAA
The DNA here is from genome assembly GCF_054668895.1 of Pseudomonas sp. H3_E07. Classification (NCBI taxonomy): domain Bacteria; kingdom Pseudomonadati; phylum Pseudomonadota; class Gammaproteobacteria; order Pseudomonadales; family Pseudomonadaceae; genus Pseudomonas; species Pseudomonas sp. H3_E07. Next base: position 3,222,333 of record NZ_CP162795.1, on the reverse strand, counting down.
AAGCCCGCATCACTGCGGGCTCCTTTTAAACGCTGAGGCTTAATTCACCTTGGCGTTCAACTCACCTTTCAAATAACGCTGATACATCGCTTCCAACGAGATCGGCTTGATCTTCGAAGCGTTACCGGCAGTGCCAAACGCTTCGTAACGCGCAATACACACGTCACGCATCGCGGTCACGGTGGCGCCGAAGAATTTACGCGGGTCGAACTCGCTCGGGTTGGTGGCCATCAAGCGACGCATCGCACCGGTGGACGCCAGGCGCAGGTCGGTGTCGATGTTGACCTTGCGCACGCCGTACTTGATGCCTTCGACGATTTCTTCAACCGGTACGCCGTAGGTTTCTTTGATGTCGCCGCCGTACTGGTTGATGATCGCCAGCCACTCTTGCGGCACCGAGGAAGAACCGTGCATCACCAGGTGGGTGTTAGGGATGCGTTTGTGGATTTCCTTGATGCGGTCGATGGCCAGCACGTCGCCGGTAGGTGGCTTGGTGAACTTGTAGGCGCCGTGGCTGGTGCCGATGGCGATCGCCAGGGCGTCAACTTGGGTCTTCTTCACGAAGTCAGCAGCTTCTTCCGGGTCAGTCAGCATCTGGCTGTGATCCAGCACGCCTTCGGCGCCGATGCCGTCTTCTTCGCCGGCCATACCGGTTTCCAGGGAACCCAGGCAGCCCAGCTCGCCTTCAACCGACACGCCGCAGGCGTGGGCCATGGCGACGGTTTGTTGAGTGACGCGCACGTTGTACTCGTAATCGGTCGGGGTCTTGCCGTCTTCGCCAAGGGAGCCGTCCATCATGACCGAGCTGAAGCCCAGTTGGATGGAGCGCTGGCACACGTCCGGGCTGGTGCCGTGGTCCTGGTGCATGCACACCGGGATGTGCGGGAATTCTTCGATCGCGGCGAGGATCAGGTGACGCAGGAACGGAGCACCGGCGTATTTGCGGGCACCGGCCGAAGCCTGGACGATCACGGGGGAGTCGGTCTTGTCAGCGGCTTCCATGATGGCGCGCATCTGCTCAAGGTTGTTGACGTTAAAGGCTGGGACGCCGTAGCCGAACTCGGCTGCGTGGTCCAGCATTTGACGCATGCTGATAAGTGCCATTGTGTTGTCTCTCCCGGTCGAGGGTCGTTAATCGTGCAAGCCTGCCGTAGCGGCGGCTGCTATTCAAGTTATTGCCGGTCAGGTTTTGCATGCCTGGCCTGCTGAATCGTTTTTTCAGGCGGGCTCAACACCTATCTCACTTTGAAACCGGCTCAATGTGGGAGCGGGCTTGCTCGCGAAAGCGGTGAAAAGCAGCTAGCGGATTCGGTGACTGATACACCGCATTCGCGAGCAAGCCCGCTCCCACACTTGGGCCTCATCAACTTTGAGATCGTGATCTCTCTATTGAGCCTTGCAGCCGCGGCCGATCAAATCATCGGTGGCGACCCAGTAAACCAGGCCTTCCTCACCTTTTGTGTGAAACGCCAATTGGTCGTTGGCATACAGCACGCCCGAGGCAGCGACGTCCTGTTTAAGACGGTAGATCTGGTCGGAACCGCCGAGGCGCAACTCCACCTCGGATTTAGCCTGGTTGACGAAACGCCAGTTGACCTCGGCCTTGCTGTCGCAGGTCCAAGTGGTCCACTTGTCGGCAGTTTCTGCCTTGCTGTCGAACATGTTCATGCTGCTGCAGCCGGCCAACAAGGCCAGGGCTGCCAGGGCGAAAACGCCTTTCATTGCCAATCCTCACAGCGCGACCCGGAGGCCGCCGCTGCTGTCGGTTAGTTGATCAGACCCGTCAAGGGCAACCCTGTTCCTGACCGTTGGGCGCGGAGTCGTATTTCTCCAGCCGTTCGTTGCCGATGCGTTTGTTGATCACCGGCATGGTCTCGGCTTGCCAGTCCGCCTGGTAGCAGCTTTTTTTCTGCTGCGCCGCAGGCTTTCCAGCTTCCGGCTCCGCATGTGGCGTGCTGCCGCAGCCAGCCAGCAGGCCCGCTGCGATCACCATTGCCAACGATTTGGTCATAGGAACACTCCTTTTCCGGATCACGAGCCTCAGCCTTTGGCTCGGGTTTCCAACACTTCAACGGCGGGCAGTACTTTGCCTTCGACGAATTCGAGGAAGGCGCCACCACCGGTAGAAATGTAGGAGATCTGGTCAGCAACGCCATATTTATCGATGGCCGCCAGGGTGTCGCCGCCGCCGGCGATGGAGAATGCCGAGCTTTCAGCGATGGCCTTGGCCAGCACCTTGGTGCCGTTACCGAACTGGTCAAACTCGAAGACACCCACCGGACCGTTCCACAGGATGGTCTGGGAGGCTTTCAGCAGTTCAGCGAAGTTGGCTGCGGTGTGTGGGCCGATATCCAGGATCATGTCGTCGGCGGCCACATCCGCGATCAGCTTGACGGTGGCTTCGGCGCTTTCGGCAAATTCCTTGGCGACCACTACGTCCACCGGCAGTGGCACGCTGACTTTCGCGGCGATGGCACGGGCAGTGTCGAGCAAATCCGGCTCGTACAGGGACTTGCCCACGGGATGCCCGGCTGCGGCCAGGAAGGTGTTGGCGATACCGCCGCCAACGATCAGCTGGTTGCAGATCTGGCTCAGGCTGTTGAGCACGTCCAGCTTGGTGGACACCTTGGAACCGGCCACGATGGCGGCCATTGGTTGGGCCGGAGCCCCCAGGGCCTTGCCCAGTGCGTCCAGTTCAGCGGCCAGCAGCGGGCCAGCGGCAGCAACTTTGGCGAACTTGGCCACGCCATGGGTCGAGCCTTCAGCGCGGTGGGCGGTGCCGAACGCGTCCATCACGAACACGTCGCACAGCGCCGCATATTGCTGGGCCAGTTCGTCGCTGTTCTTTTTCTCGCCTTTGTTGAAGCGCACGTTTTCGAACAGCACGATGTCGCCAGCCTTCACGTCAACGCCGCCCAGGTAGTCAGCCACCAGCGGCACGTCGCGGCCAAGGGCTTTGCTGAGGTAATCGGCGACGGGCTTGAGGCTGTTTTCGGCGGAGAACTCACCTTCGGTCGGACGACCCAGGTGGGAGCAGACCATCACGGCCGCGCCTTTTTCCAGGGCCAGCTTGATGGTCGGCAGCGAGGCCAGGATTCGCGCATCGCTGGCGACAACACCGTCCTTGACTGGGACGTTGAGGTCTTCGCGGATCAGTACGCGCTTACCTTGCAGATCGAGGTCGGTCATCTTCAACACGGTCATGGGTCGCAGTTCCTGAATTACTGTTGAGGTTGTTTAGAGGCGATGTGCAGATAATGTTCCGCAACATCCAGCATTCGGTTGGCAAAACCCCATTCGTTGTCGAACCAGGCCAGGATATTCACCAGCCTTGGGCCGGAAACGCGGGTCTGGCTGGCGTCGACAATCGCCGAATGCGGGTCATGGTTGAAATCGCAACTGGCGTGGGGCAACTCGGTATAGGCCAACAGGCCTTTGAGCGGGCCGCTGGTGGCGGCGTCGCGCAGGATCCGGTTGACCTCCGTCGCATCGGTGTCGCTGACGGTTTGCATGGTGATGTCCAGGCAGGACACGTTCACCGTCGGCACCCGTACGGCTTTGGCCTGGATTCGCCCGGCAAGTTCCGGCAACAGTCGCTCAATGCCGCGCGCCAGGCCGGTGGATACCGGAATCACCGACTGGAACGCCGAGCGCGTACGGCGCAGGTCTTCGTGGTGATAGGCATCGATGACCGGCTGGTCGTTCATCGCTGAGTGAATCGTGGTGATCGACACGTAGTCCAGGCCGATCGCCTGATCCAACAGACGCAACAGCGGCACGCTGCAGTTGGTGGTGCAGGAGGCGTTGGACACCAGCAGCTCATCGCCGGTCAGGCAGTCCTGGTTGATGCCGTAGACGATGGTGGCGTCGACATCTGCCTCGCTGGCCATCGGCTGGGAAAACAGCACACGGGGTGCGCCGGCGTCGAGAAAACGCTGGCCATCGGCACGGGTGTGGTAGACACCGGAACATTCCAGCACCAGGTCAACGCCCAATGCCGTCCAGTCGATGCCTTCGGGGGTGGCACTGCGCAAGACCTGCACGCAGTTGCCATTAATGTGCAGACAATCGCCTTCGACCCGCACTTCGCCGGGAAAGCGGCCGTGGGTGGAGTCAAAGCGTGTCAGGTATTCGATGCTCGCCATGTCGGCAAGATCATTGATCGCAACAATTTCAAACCCGGCATCCGCCCCTCGCTCGAACAGAGCACGCAAGACGCAACGACCAATGCGGCCGTAGCCGTTGAGTGCAACTTTGTAGCGACGCGGTTGAGGCATGGGGTTCTCGATTACCTTGGGTGAAGGGGTGGCTGTTAGACCGCTTTCGCGAGCAAGCCCGCTCCCACAGTTGAAATGCATTCCAATGTGGGAGCGGGCTTGCTCGCGAAGAGGCCAGTACAGCCACCTCAATCGACAGCTTAGTCTTCCAGCAGCTCTTCAGCCTGACCCAGGATGTTTTCCAGGGTGAAACCGAACTCTTCGAACAATGCTGGCGCCGGCGCCGACTCACCGTAAGTGGTCATGCCGATCACACGGCCTTCCAGGCCCACGTACTTGTACCAGTAGTCGGCGTGAGCCGCTTCGATGGCGATACGCGCACTGACCTGCAATGGCAGCACCGATTGCTTATAGCCGGCGTCCTGGGCTTCGAACACGCTGGTGCACGGCATGGACACAACGCGTACGTTGCGGCCCTGGGCGGTCAGCTTGTCGTACGCCTGGACGGTCAGGCCCACCTCGGAACCCGTGGAGATCAGGATCAACTCCGGCTCGCCGATGCAGTCCTTGAGCACGTAGCCGCCACGGCTGATGTCGGCGATCTGTGCGTCGGTACGCACTTGGTGCTGCAGGTTCTGACGCGAGAAGATCAGCGCCGAAGGGCCGTCCTTGCGCTGGATGGCGTGTTTCCAGGCCACGGCGGATTCCACCGCGTCGGCTGGGCGCCAGGTGTCCAGGTTTGGCGTGGTACGCAGGCTGGTCAATTGCTCGACCGGCTGGTGCGTAGGGCCGTCTTCGCCCAGGCCAATGGAGTCGTGGGTATACACGTGGATCACGCGCTTCTTCATCAGCGCAGCCATGCGCACGGCGTTACGGGCGTATTCCATGAACATCAGGAAGGTCGCGCCGTAAGGCACCAGGCCGCCGTGCAGGGACACGCCGTTCATGATGGCGCTCATGCCGAACTCACGTACGCCGTAGTACATGTAGTTGCCGCTGGCGTCTTCAGCCGAAACACCTTTGCAGCCCTTCCACAGTGTCAGGTTGGAGCCGGCCAGGTCGGCCGAACCGCCGAGGATCTCAGGCAGCAATGGGCCAAACGCGTTCAGGGTGTTCTGGCTGGCTTTACGGCTGGCGATGGTCTCGCCCTTGGCCGCGACTTCGGCGATGTAGGCCGAGGCTTTTTCCGAGAAGTCGGCAGGCAGGTCGCCGGCGAGGCGGCGGACCAGCTCGTTGGCCAGCTCAGGGAATTCGGCGGAGTAGGCTGCGAAACGCTGGTCCCACTCGGCTTCGGTGGCCAGGCCTTTTTCCTTGGCATCCCATTCGGCGTAGATGTCGGCCGGAATTTCGAACGGGCCGTGGTTCCACTTCAATGCTTCACGGGTCAGGGCGATTTCCGCGTCACCCAGTGGGGCGCCATGGCAGTCTTCTTTGCCCTGCTTGTTCGGCGAACCGAAACCGATGGTGGTCTTGCAGCAGATCAGGGTTGGCTGCGCGCTCTTGCGGGCGGTGTCGATGGCGGTCTTGATTTCTTCCGGATCGTGGCCGTCGACGTTGCGGATCACCTGCCAGTTGTAGGCTTCGAAACGCTTAGGGGTGTCATCGGTGAACCAGCCTTCGACTTCGCCGTCGATGGAGATGCCGTTGTCATCGTAGAAGGCAATCAGCTTGCCCAGGCCCAGGGTGCCGGCCAGGGAAGCGACTTCGTGGGAAATGCCTTCCATCATGCAGCCATCACCCAGGAATACGTAGGTGTGGTGGTCGACGATGTTGTGGCCTGTACGGTTGAACTGCGCGCCCAGGACTTTCTCGGCCAGCGCAAAACCAACGGCATTGGCCAGGCCTTGGCCCAGGGGACCGGTGGTGGTCTCGACGCCTGGGGTATAGCCGAATTCAGGGTGACCCGGAGTGCGGCTGTGCAGCTGGCGGAAGCTTTTGAGATCGTCGATAGTGACGTCGTAGCCGGTCAGGTGCAGCAGCGAGTAGATCAGCATCGAGCCATGGCCGTTGGACAGCACGAAGCGGTCACGGTCGGCGAACGAAGGGTTGCTCGGGTTGTGTTTCAGGTAGTCACGCCAAAGCACCTCGGCGATATCCGCCATGCCCATCGGGGCACCGGGATGGCCGCTGTTGGCTTTTTGCACGGCATCCATGCTGAGTGCACGAATGGCGTTGGCACGCTCACGACGGCTGGGCATCGCTGATCTCCTGGGTTTGCTGAAAAGAAACGGAAAAAAGGACCGGCATTTTCCCTCAGCCACCGCCTGCGGGCAATGACAGATAGTCACTTGAGGACGTTTTTCCTGTGCTTTGGGCATCAATCCCTTGCAGAAACCTTTAACCGGTTCGTCTAACAGTTATAGCGGCGGCTTATAACCACCACTTATCGATCAATATCAAAACTTTTTGATATTGACCTTGCGATGCCCTCCACCCGTCACTAGACTGCTGGCCTTATGAATCTACCTATGCCCTCACTGCGCCCCGACGACGGCGATGAACTGGCAGCCTTGTGCAAGGCCGCTGGCGATCCGTTGCGTCTGAACGTGTTGCGCGCACTGGCCAACGATTCCTTCGGCGTACTGGAACTGGCACAGATCTTCGCCATCGGCCAATCGGGCATGAGTCACCACTTGAAGGTACTGGCCCAGGCCGACCTGGTAGCCACCCGCCGTGAAGGCAATGCGATTTTCTACCGCCGTGCGCTGCCCCATACCGAACTGCTGGGCGGCAAACTGCACGCTGCCCTGCTCGAAGAAGTGGACAACCTCAGCCTGCCAGGCGACGTACAGTCGCGCATCGGCCAGGTCCATGGGCAGCGCGCTGCCGCGAGTCAGGATTTTTTCGCACGGGTTGCCGAGAAGTTTCGCGCCCAGCAAGACCTGATTGCCGGTCTTGCCCAATACCGCGACAGCGTATTGGCGTTGCTCGACAAGCTGAGCTTCAGTGAAGAGGCCACGGCACTGGAAGTCGGCCCCGGCGATGGCGGTTTCCTGCCGGAGCTGGCGCGGCGCTTTCAGCAAGTCACAGCCTTGGACAACAGCCCGGCGATGCTGGAACTGGCGCGTCAGCTTTGTGAGCGCGAGTCACTGGGCAATGTCAGCCTGCAACTGGCCGACGCATTGAACAGCACGGCGTTAAAGGCCGACTGCGTGGTGCTGAACATGGTCTTGCACCATTTCGCCGCACCCGCCGACGCCCTCAAGCAAATGGCCGGGCTGCTGCACCCCGGCGGTAGCCTGTTGGTTACGGATTTATGCAGCCACAACCAGAATTGGGCCAGGGAGGCCTGCGGTGATCTCTGGTTGGGTTTTGAACAGGATGATCTGGCCCGTTGGGCCACCGCTGCGGGACTCGTTCCCGGGGAAAGCCTCTATGTAGGTTTACGTAATGGTTTCCAGATCCAGGTCCGCCATTTTCAGCGACCGGCTGGCGACACTCACCATCGGTAAATATCAGGAAAACATCGAGATGAGCGAATACTCCCTTTTCACCTCCGAGTCCGTGTCTGAAGGGCATCCGGACAAAATCGCCGACCAGATTTCTGACGCGGTGCTGGACGCCATCATTGCTGAAGACAAGTTCGCCCGTGTGGCGTGCGAGACCCTGGTGAAAACCGGCGTAGCGATCATCGCCGGCGAAGTGACCACTTCCGCCTGGGTTGACCTGGAACAGCTGGTGCGTGACGTGATCACCGACATTGGCTACAACAGCTCCGACGTCGGCTTCGACGGCGCGACCTGCGGCGTGATGAACATCATCGGCAAGCAATCGCCTGACATCAACCAGGGTGTCGACCGTGCCAAGCCTGAAGATCAAGGCGCCGGCGACCAAGGCCTGATGTTCGGCTACGCCAGCAACGAAACCGACGTGCTGATGCCTGCGCCGATCACTTTCTCGCACCAATTGGTACAGCGCCAGGCCGAAGCCCGTAAATCCGGCCTGCTGCCGTGGCTGCGTCCGGACGCCAAGTCCCAGGTGACCTGCCGTTACGAAGGCGGCAAGGTGGTGGGTATCGACGCGGTCGTGCTGTCGACCCAGCACAACCCGGACGTGTCCTACGCCGACCTGCGCGAAGGCGTCATGGAGCTTATCGTCAAGCACGTGCTGCCGGCCGAACTGCTGAGCAAGGACACCCAGTTCCACATCAACCCGACCGGCCAGTTCATCATCGGTGGCCCAGTGGGCGATTGCGGCCTGACCGGTCGCAAGATCATCGTCGACAGCTACGGTGGCATGGCCCGCCACGGCGGTGGTGCGTTTTCGGGTAAAGACCCGTCCAAGGTTGACCGTTCGGCGGCCTACGCCGGTCGCTACGTGGCCAAGAACATCGTCGCGGCCGGTCTGGCCGAGCGTTGTGAGATCCAGGTTTCCTACGCAATCGGCGTAGCCCAGCCTACGTCGATCTCGCTGAATACCTTCGGCACCGGCAAGATCAGCGATGACAAGATCGTCAAGCTGGTGCGTGAGATCTTCGACCTGCGCCCTTACGCGATCACCACCATGCTCGACCTGCTGCACCCGATGTACCAGGAAACCGCAGCCTACGGCCACTTCGGTCGTACCCCAGCGCAGAAGACCGTCGGCGACGACACCTTCACCACCTTCACCTGGGAAAAAACCGACCGCGCCAACGACCTGCGGATTGCCGCCGGCCTGTAATCGCTCTCGATGCACAAAAGCCCCGCCGGATTATTCCGGCGGGGCTTTTTATTGCGCGATGATCTTCACGTTTTTTGGATCCAAACCTTGCAGGCCTAATGATGGCCCTCTAGAATCCGCGCCCTCTCGGGCCCTTTACCTTATTTGGATATTGCCCTGCGCCAGCCCGAGACAGACAAACGCGCAGGCAATCGAACATTGAGGTTTTTCATGCGCATCTCCACGCTCGCCCCTGCCGCCCTTCTCTTCAGCCTGTTCGCCCTGCCGGTAAACGCCGCCGACCTGAGCGCATTGAGTGGTGCCCTGAGCGCCCAACTGGGTGGCGGCAACGCTGGCGATTGCCAGAAACAAGCAGCCGATCTGCAAGCCAAGATCGATGCAGCTGAAGCCCAGAAGGACACCTTGAAGGTGAAGGCCTTCAAAGCCGCGCAAGACCAGATCAACAAAGGTTGCAACAAACTTTCTGAAGCCCAGGCAAAAGCCGACGCGAAGCAGCAAACTCAAGAGGCGAAGGCCGATAAACCAGACGCCGTGAAGGCCCTGGGCGGTCTGTTCAAGTAAATAGAAATACCCAGTAAAAAGCCCCGCAGCGTCGGGGCTTTTTTGTGGCCGATCGGATCATTTAGGCTGGGCACCCTTTCCGAGCAAGGATGCTCATGATGCCTTTACTGCTAGCACTTTTACTCAGCATTTTACCCTTCAGGGGGTGGGCCGAAGAGTGTCCCGACACAGCCCGGGCACAGGTCAACACACTGACCGAACAGATACGCCTCTGGGACGACAGCTACCACCGTCTCAACCAATCCCCCGTCAGCGACGAACTCTATGACCAGGCGCACCAACGTCTGACCCACTGGCGCCGGTGCTTCCCTGAGTCCCCCCCGAAACCCGACAACCCCCTGGCGAGCTCACGCGGCACCCTACGCCACCCCATTGCCCATACGGGCCTTGAGAAACTGCTGGATGAACAGGCAGTCGGCGCCTGGCTGAGCACACGCCAGGATGTCTGGATTCAACCCAAGGTGGACGGTGTGGCGGTGACCCTGGTGTATCGACAAGGTCGCCTGCGCCAAGTCATCAGCCGGGGCGATGGCCTGATGGGCCACGACTGGTCGGCGTCCGCGCGCAGGATCCCCGGCATTGTCCAGCAGTTGCCGGAGCCCATCGACCTGGTGCTGCAAGGCGAACTCTATTGGCACCTCGACGACCACGTGCAATCGGCAAACGGAGGGCTCAATGCCCGCAGCAAGGTGGCCGGGCTGATGAACCGCCTCGAATTGAGCGACGCCGACGCCGCCGGCATCGGTCTGTTCGTATGGGCATGGCCCGAGGGTCCGGGGTCGTTTACCGAGCGTTTGGCCGCATTGGCACGCTGGGGTTTTACCGACAGCCGACGCTACAGTCAGCCCATTCGGGATATCGCCGAAGCCACGCACTGGCGCGCCTATTGGTACAACCATCCACTGCCATTCGCCAGCGATGGGGTGGTGTTGCACCAGGCACAGCGTCCGCCCGCCAGACGATGGAAGGCCAGCGAACCTTATTGGGCGGTCGCCTGGAAGTATCCGGCGGCCAAGGCCCTGGCGCTGGTGCGCAACGTACGATTCAAGATCGGTCGCACCGGACGCATCACACCCATGCTTGAGCTGGAACCGGTGCAGTTGGATGACCGCCAGATCAGTCGTGTGAGCGCCGGGTCATTGAAGCGTTGGCAAACGCTGGATATCCGCCCTGGCGACCAGGTCTCCATCAGCCTTGCGGGCCAGGTGATCCCCCGACTGGACGAGGTCATCCTGCGAAATGCTCACAGGGCCGACTTGGCGGCACCTGACCCTCGGGACTTTCATGCCTTGAGTTGCTGGCAACTGGACCCAGGCTGCGAAGAGCAACTGCTGGCGCGCCTCACCTGGTTGAGCGGCAATCAGGGCCTGGCGTTACCGCACATAGGTCGCGAGACTTGGAACGTATTGATCCAGGCCGGTCTAATCGCAAGCTTTCTCGATTGGTTAACCCTGGATGTGGCAGAGCTTGCTAACATTGAGGGCTTCGGTGATAGCAGCCGTACGCGAGTGCTCGAAAGCCTCAACAGCGCACGACAGCGGTCCTTTGCACAATGGCTCAAAGCCTTGGGCGTACCACCCGCGGCACGCAACAACCTGGAAGGCGACTGGCAGACGCTGGTCGCCAGAGACACCCAGGCCTGGCTGGCCATCGATGGCATCGGCCCGGGCCGCGCGGCGCAACTGAGCGCCTTTTTCCGCGACCCGCAAGTACAGGCCTTGGCAGACACATTACGCGTGGCCGGCATCGATGGGTTTTGAACCCGAGCCGACCATCAGATTGCGACCTTGGAGTCCCACATGAAATTTCTAGCCCCCTTTGCCCTGTTGACCGTCGCAAGCTTCATGGCCACCCCCCTGCTGGCCGCCGACGAAGCCCCGCAGCTCACCGGTTGCGCCGCCAAGCGCCAAGCCATCAGCACCCAGATCGAACAGGCCAAGGCGCACGGCAACAGCGCCCAGCAAGCCGGTCTGGAAAAAGCCTTGAGCGAAGTCACCGCCAACTGCACCGAGGCGTCCTTGAAGAAGGAACGGGAAAACAAGGTGCTTGATGCCAAGCATGAAGTCAGCCGCCGTCAGGCCGACCTCGACAAGGCCATGAAAAAAGGTGACGCGGACAAGATCAACAAACGTAAGGACAAACTCGCCGAGTCCCGCAAAGAACTGCAGGACGCGGTGGAAGAGCTCGACCAGTAAAACCGGTCAGTGGTCTCGGAACTGCTTATGGCATGCGCTGCAGGCATCTTCGACTATCTGCACTGCCGGCCCCAGGTTGCTCGCTTTGTATGGCTGAACCTGGCTGGCGATCACCAATTCACCAGTGGCCGCTTCAAGGTCGCGGGCCAGTTGCTGGAACTGCGCCTGCTTTTGCCAGACATCATCCTTGGCACTGGTGTGATCTTCTTCGCGCACGCTCGGAAAATGCTTCCAAGGCTCATGGGACAACGCGTCCAGCCTGACTGCGCCTTCGGCAAATTTAGCGCCGTCGAATGGGATCCGCCCGCGCAACATGCCGCCCAGGTCTTCGCCGGTTTTGAGCATCTGCTTGAAGATCGCCTTGCGCTGGCCCAGCGGCGAATTCGGATCCACGCCGCCACAGGCGGACAGTGTCAGGCAGGCCAGCAATACAACGGTCAGTTTTTTAAAAGTCATGGTGGCTTCGAGGTCACGGGAAACGGCGGCCAGTATCCTCGCCCCGCCCGTAAAGACCAATAGCCCTATTAATAATAAGGGTTGCCAAACAGCGCTGTGGCGCGGGCAATCGCTTCAGGAATTGTTTGTATGAATGTCACGTTGAAACCCTGGGGCCGCCGCCTGGCGTGGGCCCTGCCGATGATCGCGCTGCTGGCTGGCTGCGACGCGGGCAAAGAAACAGCCAAAGACGAAACGTCGAAACCCCACGCTGTCGCCACCTATGTGAGTGCGCCATGGGAAGCCTTGCCGGCAGTGTCCGACAGCGACCTGCTGGCGGGTTTTGAGTCCTGGCGCAGCGCCTGCCAGCGCCTCAAGGCCGACCCGGTGTGGGGCGCGACCTGTGCGGCAGCCGCGACAGTGCCGAGCAATGCCGTGGCGGTGCGCGGGTTTCTCAAGGAACGCCTGGATGTGTTCGGCCTACGCTCGGCTGACAACACCCCGAACGGCTTGATCACCGGCTACTACGAACCGGTCTACCCCGGGAGCCTGACCAAGACCGCCAAAGCCAACGTGCCGGTATACGGCGTGCCGGACGACCTGATTATCGTCAACCTGGAAAGTATCTACCCCGAACTCAAGGGCAAGCGCCTGCGCGGTCGCCTGGAAGGTCGCGTGCTCAAGCCTTACGACGATGCCAGCGTCATCAACGGCCAGGGCTCCACAGCCAAACCAATCGCCTGGCTGACTGACCCGATGGACCTGCAATTCCTGCAAATCCAGGGCTCTGGCCGCATCCAACTGGCCGGAGGGCGCCAACTGCGCATCGGTTATGGTGACCAGAACGGCTACCCCTATCGCCCGATCGGCCGTTGGCTGGTGGAACAAGGCGAGTTGAACAAAGAAGACGTCACCATGGGTACCATCAGCGCCTGGGCCAAGTCGCACCCGCAGCGTATCCCGGAACTGCTGGCGAGCAATCCCAGCTATGTGTTCTTCAGCGCGCGTCCCGACAGCAACGAAGGCCCGCGCGGCTCCTTGAACGTGCCGCTGACCGCCGGCTACAGCGTGGCGGTGGATCGCAAGGTGATTCCTTTGGGCAGCCTGCTGTGGCTGTCGACTACCAAGCCAGACGGTTCACCGATCATACGGCCCGTCGCCGCACAGGACACCGGTGGTGCGATCACGGGTGAAGTGCGTGCGGATTTGTTCTGGGGTACCGGTGATACGGCCGGCGAACTGGCGGGGAACATGAAGCAGCAGGGGCAGATCTGGATGTTGTGGCCCAAGGGAACAGCATTGCCGCACGTGCCGGATGCACCTGTCGGGAGCTGAAAGCGCTCTGCCAAACTCGGTTTATTGTGGTGAGCGGGCTTGCCCCGCTCGCCACAATAGCCCGCGCCCATAGGGGCTCCGCTCGACCTTTAGATCGATACGAAGAAGAAACTCGCAATCAACGCCATCCCCACGAACCACACCAGCGACCGCAGCATCGCCCAGTCCGCCAGGTAGCAGATGATGTACAGCAGGCGGCTGGTGATAAACAGCACGGCCAGCACATTGATGGTCACCAATTCGGCCGTACCGGCTAGGTGCGCAATGATCACTGCGGCCGCGAAGGCCGGTGTGACTTCAAAACTGTTGAGCTGGGCACTGTGGGCACGCTTGGCAAACCCTTCAAGGGTGTCCAGGAACGCGCGGGGGTCGTGGTTCTGCCGTGGACCGAACTTGCCACCGCTGAACTTGGCCACACCCGTGCACAGGTAAGGTAGAAAAATTGCGATCAACACACACCAGAAAGCCACCGTCATCACACATTCCTTTTGTAGTTTTAAACAGCGATTAGAGTTTTAGCACTAAAAATACCAAACCGCACTCACCGCTATGAGCCCTGGCTCGCCCAAAGGTTCTATGGCGTTTTAGCCAATGCCTTGCAACATCGCGCCACAGGTGCGGTCCATCCACCCAATAACGCACTGCCACCCAACTCCAAGGACCCCGGATGCTTGAACTTGTCGCCGCCTTTATCTGCCTCACCACCCTGCTCACCTATGTGAACTTCCGCTTTATCGGCCTGCCGCCCACTATCGGTGTGATGGTCACAGCTTTGGTGTTTTCGCTGATCCTGCAAGGGTTGAGCGTTCTCGGCTACCCTGGCCTGGAAGAGCGCATCCAGCAGTTGATCGGCCAGATCGACTTCGGCGACCTGCTGATGAACTGGATGCTGTCGTTCCTGCTGTTCGCCGGCGCCTTGCACGTAAACCTTAACGACCTGCGCAGCTATCGCTGGCCCATCGGCCTGCTGGCAACCTTTGGCGTACTGATCGCGACGGTGGTGATCGGTAGCCTGGCGTACTACATCTTTGCCCTGTTCGGCTGGCACGTGAGCTTCCTTTACTGCCTGCTGTTCGGCGCGCTGATTTCACCTACCGATCCGATTGCCGTGCTGGGTGTATTGCGTACGGCCAATGCTTCGAAACCACTGAAAACCACCATCGTGGGTGAATCACTTTTCAACGACGGTACCGCAGTCGTGGTCTTCACCGTACTGCTGGGCATCGCACAACTGGGCGAAACCCCCACCGTCGGCGCCACCGCCATGCTATTCGCCCATGAAGCCATCGGCGGCGTGGCGTTCGGCGGCCTGATCGGCTACCTGGTCTACCTGATGATCAAGAGCATCGAGCAGCACCAGATCGAAGTGATGCTGACCCTCGCCCTGGTGATCGGCGGCTCGGCGATGGCCACCGAACTGCACGTCTCGGCACCGATTGCGATGGTGGTAGCCGGCCTGATCATCGGCAACCTGGGCCGCAAGCTGGCGATGAACGACATGACCCGTCGCTACCTCGACGGTTTCTGGGAGTTGCTCGATGACATGCTCAACGCCCTACTGTTCGCCCTGATCGGCATGGAACTGCTGTTGTTGCCGTTCAATTGGCTGCACGTGCTCGCCGCCAGCTTGCTGGCCGTGGCGATCCTGCTGTCGCGCCTGTTGACGGTGGCCCCGGCGATCCTGCTGCTACGGCGCTGGCGCACGGTGCCACGCGGCACCATCCGCATCCTCACTTGGGGCGGCTTGCGCGGTGGTGTGTCGGTAGCGTTGGCCCTGGCACTGCCGCTGGGCCCGGAGCGTGACCTGCTGCTGAGCATCACCTACATCGTGGTGCTCTCGTCGATCCTGTTGCAGGGGTTGAGCATCGGCAAACTGGTCAAGCGCGTGACCCGGGACGAGCCCCAGGCCGCGCCGGACACTCACTGATCCTTGCTGATCTGCTGCGGATGCCTCGGGTCCGCAGCTTTCTTGTCCGGCAGGCTGCCTTCACTGCGAATTTGCGCATGACTGATCAACGCAAAGATAAAGCTGCCGCCAATGATATTGCCTGCCAAGGTCGGGCCGGCGAACACCAGCCAGAAGTCCTTCCATGCCAGCTCGCCGGCAAACACCAGGTACGACACCTCCGCCGAACCCACCACGATATGCGTGAAATCCCCCAGGGCCATCAGGTAAGTGATCAAGATGATGATAAACATCTTGGCGCTTTCCATCGACGGGATCATCCACACCATGGTCGCGATCATCCAGCCGGAGATGATGCCTTTGGCGAACATCTGGCCAGTATCGTTCTCCATGATCTTGCGACCGATTTCGAGGAAGGCCAGGTCGGTCTTGGTATCGAAGATCGGCAGGTGCAACATCACATAGGCTACCAGCAGGGTGCCGCACAGGTTGCCGACCAGCACCACCGTCCATAGCCGCAATAGTCGCCCCGCGTTGCCCAGCGTGGGTTTGCTCATCACCGGCAACACGGCGGTCAGGGTATTTTCAGTGAACAATTGCTGGCGTGCGAGGATCACTGCCAGGAAGCCTGCGCAGTAACCGAAGCTGGCGATCACCTTGAAAGCTTCGCCCTCCGGCAAACGGGAATTGAGCAAGCCCATCGCCATCAGCGACAACCCCATGGTCAGCCCGGCAGCCAATGCCGACCACCACAACGCGGCGACACTGCGCTCCAGCTCTTGGTCGCCTTGGGTGCGGATGATTTCATGCAACACCGCCGCACGGGGCGGCTGGTTTTTGTCCACGTCGTGCTGCTCTTCCTGCGACAGGTTGGGGGTTTTGCCTGCTTCGTCGGTGGTCATGATCATCCAGAGTCCAAGGGGTGCCTGTAGCTACGACACGCCGCCGCAATGGCTGTTCAGTGGCCAGGCAACTAAACCTGCACACGCCAGGCCTTGGCCTGCTCCACGGTGGTGGCACTGGACATCCGGTCCCAGGGTTTGTTGCGCGCCTTGTAGCGGTCGCTGATGGTATCGAGCACTCGGTTGAATTCAGTGGGCGTGGAAGACCACGCCAAATCCTGGGCCGCACGGTGTAACAGCTCTACATTGGCGTCGGGCTGGCCCGGCCGAAACAGCGAAGGGTAGATCACTTCCCGCGTGAAGCTTTCAGCTTTCATCGCAATATCACGCACGCTCATCTCAGCGACAGCGCTGCCAATGACCTTGGACATTGGCAAGGCGCCCGACGCGATCTGCTTGGTTGCCACTTGCAACAACTGCTGGAAATTGCGCTGACTGGCGACATTGAGACGCCGCCCCAACCAATCGATTTGCTCGGGACGCCGGGCCAGAGCGTCGAGGTTACGCAGGGCCGATAAGATTTTCGGCGTGAACACCAGCGCGCCCTTCGCCTGGTTGGCTTCGATAATCGCGCCATCCAGGGCGTGCAACGCCTGTTGGGCGTTCTTGCGAAACGTCAGCACATCCGCGGCGGCGGGATCTTTTTGCAGCGCTGGTTGCACACTGGCGAGCATTGCATCGTCCATGGCCAACACGGCGTCATCCAGCGATTGGAACGAGTGGCGCTCAAGCGCGGTGCTGCGACGCTCCAGATGCGCGTCTACCGCCTGGCGCGCCTTCGCCTGCAGATGTTGCTTATGCTCATCCTGCATCGTGAAGTTGACCGTGCCCGTGAGCAGGCCTCGAAAATCACCTTTTTCCGTCTTCAGGGGCAATGTCACGATCTGCTCGGCGAACGCCTCAAGCTTTTTGTCCTGAAAGGCTCCCGCAGCCGAATGCGGAACACCGGTGATGCGGTCTGCCAAGCTGCTGAAAAAACTGCCACTGCGCGTTCGCGCATCAGCCGCGTCGGACTCGAACTTGACGATCAAGGACTCAGACTTGGTCAGGGGACTCTCGGGAAATGCCCGATCCACCACACCTGGCGCCGGTGTATTGAGCAGCATGCCGCCGTCCTTGAACGCGGTGGTTTCAGTTGAGGTTTGGAAACCATGCCCCCGCTCCTCCGGGCTTTTGAACACCAGCGGCAACGAGCCGGAAATATGCGCCGCCCGGGCGATATCCATCTGCGGGGTCAGGCTGGCATTGAACACCACCAACTGCGGACGGCCAGCAAACATGCCGGTGCCGGTGATGTTGAGCTGCTTGATCGCAGGAATATGCCGGCTCAACACGTCAAGATCGCCAAACGTAGGGGCGGCACCGGCACTCAATTTGTCAGCAATGTGCATGACTTCGCCCGGCCGGGTTTCCCGAGGGGTTTGCGCGATATGCTCCAGAATCGACTGGCGCGACTCGTTGCGGATCACTTCTTCAAGCGGTAATGCCTCGGTCTGCAGGCGCGGCAGCAAGGTCATCAGCAACTGAGAAATATTGCCGGCAGCGCCGGGCAAGCGGCCGACCAGTTTGCCCAGTGTCGAACTGGCATCCTGCATCCAGGCCGTCACGACGTCCTTGCTGTTCAGCAGGCTGGGCAAATCGATGCTGTCCGACAACCTGTCGAACGCTTGCGCCCCCATACCACTGGCAATCAGTGCCGCTGAAATCGCACCGGCAGATGAACCGGAGATCGATTGGATACCTTGCAGCTTCTGAGCATCCTCAAGTGCCCGCACCACCCCCGAGAAAGCAATGCCCTTGGCGCCACCCCCACTGAGTACAAGGCTGGTAACGGGTGGCGCCGACAAAAATACGTCTACCCGTCCCTGGTGATCACGCAGAAGCGTCATATTGCGCGCACCAACCCCCTCCACCAGAGGCGTCTCCACCGCTTGATGGGTCGGGGAGAAGGCCTCTTCGTTCAATGAGGGTTGGATTGTCGCGATCGCATTAAACACTTTCATGCACGGGCTCTCTCTACGGGATGTGGCCCTGAGTGATGAGAGCGCCTGCGAAAGATCCGTACGGAATGATTTGGTAAAGCAAATCACCCCACTGCGGGGTTACTCGGGAAGGCTATCGTCCTTGAACTGATCCTTCACGTACCGGATCTCGGTGCGACCATGGGGTGCCGGCAAACCGTCTTCACCCAGGTTGACGAACACCATTTTCTCTACTGTGAGGATGCTTTTACGGGTGATCTTATTGCGCACTTCGCAGGTCAACGTGATAGAGGTGCGACCGAACTCAGTGGCGGTGATGCCCAGCTCGATGATGTCGCCCTGGCGCGAGGCGCTGACAAAGTTGATTTCGGAGATGTACTTGGTCACCACGCGCTGGTTGCCCAGTTGCACAATGGCGTAGATCGCCGCTTCTTCGTCGATCCAGCGCAGCAGACTGCCGCCGAACAGGGTGCCGTTGGGGTTGAGGTCTTCAGGTTTTACCCATTTGCGGGTGTGGAAGTTCATGGTCACTCCAAAGCGTCTTGCCGAATGATGGGCAACATCATGGCAGAGCGTGGGCCCAAGCTCTATGTGCCATTACCTATCAACCCCATCAGCGATCTTCATATGGCCGACGGAAAGGCTTGGGAAGTCTGGCGCACAAGGCTATAATCGGCGCCGTTTCAAAACGGTCATCTCTGGTTGATACCGTTCTCCCGCCACCTGTCCGAGGGGCGCTGCAGCAGGTTCAACCTGTCAGGCTCGGATGGGGCGTTGTCCGGCCTGGTCCACCTGGCCTGATACTAAACGCACAACGGCGCCCATTCGCACACTACGAATGGAGGCTCTTCATGAGCGCAGTAAACACGCCTGCAGATTTCAACGACTACAAAGTCGCCGACATGTCCCTCGCCGCCTGGGGCCGTCGCGAAACATTCATCGCCGAATCCGAAATGCCTGCCCTGATGGGTCTGCGTCGCAAGTACGCCGCTGAGCAGCCGCTCAAAGGCGCCAAGATCCTCGGTTGCATCCACATGACCATTCAGACTGCCGTGCTGATCGAAACCCTGGTTGCCCTGGGTGCCGAAGTACGCTGGTCGTCCTGCAACATTTTCTCGACTCAAGACCAGGCCGCTGCCGCTATCGCTGCTGCCGGTATCGCCGTGTTCGCCTGGAAAGGCGAGACCGAAGAAGAGTACGAGTGGTGCCTGGAGCAAACCATCCTCAAAGATGGCAAGCCATGGGACGCCAACATGATCCTCGACGACGGCGGCGACCTGACCGAGCTGCTGCACAAGAAGTACCCGCAGATCCTCGACCGCGTCCACGGTGTGACCGAAGAAACCACCACTGGCGTGCACCGCCTGCTGGACATGCTGGCCAAGGGCGAGCTGAAAATCCCGGCCATCAACGTCAACGACTCGGTGACCAAGAGCAAGAACGACAACAAGTACGGCTGCCGTCACAGCCTCAACGACGCCATCAAGCGCGGCACCGACCACCTGCTGTCGGGCAAGCAAGCCCTGGTGATCGGCTACGGTGACGTGGGCAAGGGTTCGTCCCAGTCCCTGCGTCAGGAAGGCATGATCGTCAAGGTCTCCGAAGTGGACCCGATCTGCGCCATGCAAGCCTGCATGGACGGTTTCGAAGTGGTTTCGCCGTTCATCAACGGCCAGAACGACGGCACCGAAGCCAGCATCGACAAGGCCCTGCTGGGCAAGATCGACCTGATCGTGACCACTACCGGCAACGTGAATGTTTGCGACGCGAACATGCTCAAAGCCCTGAAGAAGCGCGCCGTTGTCTGCAACATCGGTCACTTCGACAACGAAATCGACACCGCTTTCATGCGCAAGAACTGGGCATGGGAAGAAGTGAAGCCACAGGTGCACAAGGTTCACCGCACCGGCGCTGGTGATTTCGACCCACAGAACGACGACTACCTGATCCTGCTGGCCGAAGGCCGTCTGGTTAACCTGGGCAACGCCACCGGCCACCCAAGCCGCATCATGGACGGCTCCTTCGCCAACCAGGTACTGGCGCAGATCTTCCTGTTCGGCCAGAAGTACGCCGACCTGTCGCCGGCCCAGAAAGCCGAGCGCCTGACCGTGGAAGTACTGCCGAAGAAACTCGACGAAGAAGTGGCCCTGGAAATGGTCCGCGGCTTCGGCGGCGTGGTGACTCAACTGACCAAGACCCAGGCCGACTACATCGGCGTGACGGTTGAAGGTCCGTTCAAGCCGCACGCTTACCGCTACTAAGTAACCGGCTCTCTCCCTATCGGAGCGGGCTTGTGTGAGAGCGGGCTTGCTCGCGAATACGGAGTGTCAGTCGGAGCAATCATGACTGACCCACTGCATTCGCGAGCAAGCCCGCTCCCACATTGACGGTGTAAGCCTTCCAGTTTTGAGTTTCCAAGGATACGACCATGTCCCAAGACCGTCGCTACAGCTTCGAGTTCTTCCCGACCAAGACCGATGCTGGGCATGAAAAACTGATGGCGACTGCCACGCAGTTGGCCAGCTACAACCCCGACTTCTTCTCCTGCACCTACGGCGCCGGCGGCTCGACCCGTGACCGCACGATCAACACCGTGTTGCAACTGGAAAGCCAAGTCAAAGTTCCCGCCGCTCCGCACTTGTCGTGCGTGGGCGACAGCAAGGACGACCTGCGCGGCCTGCTGACCCAATACAAGGCCGCCGGCATCAAGCGCATCGTCGCCCTGCGCGGTGACCTGCCCTCCGGCATGGGCATGGCCAGCGGTGAGCTGCGCTACGCCAATGACCTTGTGAGCTTCATCCGTGAAGAAACCGGCGATCACTTCCATATCGAAGTGGCGGCCTACCCGGAGATGCACCCCCAGGCCCGCAACTTCGAAGACGATCTGCAAAACTTCGTGCGCAAGGCCAACGCCGGCGCTGACAGCGCGATCACCCAGTACTTCTTCAACGCCGACAGCTACTTCTATTTTGTCGAGCGTGTACGGGCCATGGGTGTGAACATCCCGATCGTGCCAGGCATCATGCCGATCACCAACTACAGCAAGCTGGCACGCTTCTCCGACGCCTGCGGTGCCGAGATCCCACGCTGGGTGCGTAAACAACTGGAAGCCTATGGCGACGACGTCAAGAGCATCCAGGCGTTCGGCGAACAGGTCATCAGCACTATGTGTGAAGATTTGTTGCAAGGTGGCGCGCCAGGGTTGCACTTCTATACCCTGAACCAGGCTGAACCCAGCCTTGCCATCTGGAACAACCTCAAGCTGCCACGCTGAAGTTTGTCCGGCTGTGCCAAGGCCCTCGTCTCTACGAGGGCCTTCGTCGTTTTACATGCCACGGAACCTAGCAGTCCATGAATACAGTGCCCACGACTTCCCGCCCACAACTGGTCTACCTGGTCTTCGGCTCCGAGACCTACCACCAGGAAGCGGTGTTCAGCATCGCCAGTGCGCTGGCCTTCCTGCAGGACACCCCGGAAGCCGCCGTGGACATCCAGGTATTCAGCGACAACCCGGAGCCCTATCGCCTTTTGCCAGTGCGCGTACGCCCGCTGGACGAAGCCACCCGTAAACGCTGGAGCGAGCCCCACGGCTATCACTTCCGCACCAAGCATGTGGTATTGCGCCAAGTGCTGGAAGAATCGCCGGTGGCCATGCTGATCGACACCGACACTTTTTTCCATCACTCACCGATGGACCTGTTCGAGCGCGTGCAGCCTGGCACCCTGCTGTGCAACGCCTTCTACACCAAGTACGGCGACAACCACGAAAGCCTTCTCTACACCGCCCTGCGCCAGCGCCTGCTGGACATGGGCGTGGCCGACGATGACATGATGACCCTCAACTCCGGGGTCATGGGCCTGACGCAACAGGACGCGCATATCCTCGATCGCTCCATCGAGTTGATGGACGAACTGTTCCCCCATGCCCAGGGCGCCTACACCCTGGAAGAATTCTGCCTGTCGATCGCCGCCTATCGCACCGTCAACGTGCGCGAATGCCCGGACCTGATCCACCATTACTGGAGCCGCAAGCAGCTGTTTCGCGCCAAGGTCAAGGCGTGGATCGCCAAGCATGGGGCGGCCCCGACCAGCGCACTGGCACTGGCCGACACTCGCCAGGTCTCCTCACACCTGCCGCGCCCTCCCCGCCTGCAGCGCCTGTTGTACAAACTGATCACCCTGGTATTGCCCAAGCACCAGCAGCAGTTCATCCGCGAAATTCTCTATGGCTGCTACGAGCACGAGAATGAATTCGACCAGGCGTGTGGCCCGGTGTGGTGGGACAAGGCCCGACAGAACCAGGAAGAACGCCAGAAACGCCCGATCGATGCCCACCAGCTGGAACACTGGTTCGCCAACCCCGTGGTGCGCCTGATTCTCGGCAAGCGCCGCGTGGCGATCTATGAGCATTTGATGACGTCGCCGGCCAAATAGCGCCACCTAGCCCCGCCTGCGGATGCGCGTGCCAGAGCTTCTCTTTAGGGCGGGAGCATCGTAACCTCAGGCCATGCCCGTCATTCTCAAGTTGTTGACCGCCACCCTCTTTACTTGCCTGAGCCTGGCCGCTTATGGCGAGAAACTGCGCATTGTCACCGAGCCATGGGCGCCTTATGTGTACGACGACAATGGCACCATGCGCGGCCTGGACTACGAAACCACGGCGATCGTGTTCCAACGCCTGGGCGTCGAGGTGCAATGGCAGTTCCTGCCCTGGAAGCGCTGCCTGGCCATGCTCGACCAGGGCCAGGCCGACGGGGCACTGGACATTTTCCACAGCCATGAGCGCGACGCCTTGCTGCTGTATCCCAGCGAACCGCTGTCGGATGTGGAGTTCGTGCTGTTCTACGCCAATGAGCGCCCACACCCCGTACAAGGGCTCGAAGACCTGCGCGGCCTTACGGTCGGCACGTCGCCGGGCTACCTGTACGGCGCCGACTTCAGCGATTCAGCGCTGTTCAACCACGAACCGGCTCCCAGCCATGAGGCCAACTTCGGCAAATTGATGCTCGGGCGCATCGACTTGGTGATCACGGACCGCAGGGTGGGCCAGCATGTGATCAAGGCATTGGGCCTGGAAGGCAAGGTCAGCCAGGCGCCGGCGGTGGTCAGCCGCCAGCAGCAGTTCCTTGCGGTGCGCCGTGGCGCGGGCATGGATCTGTTGGTACAACGCTTTGCCGCCGAGCTCAAACGCTTCAAACAAGAACCGGCATATAGCGCATTGAGCGCCAAATATGGTGGAATCCAAGCGATTACGGGCGCTGGACACACCGTTGAGCAGCAGGAAAGCAGCGCGCCGTGATTGCTCTGTTATACTCCGGCCTTTCCGCCAGGCTCACGCCCGGCCGCTGAGGTCTTGAAAAAGGCACCCAACCCCGCTACAGCGCAGCTTTCAGCCCGCGCGAGCCGGTGGAGTGCCCGCCAGACGCAGCAGGACCGGACGGGGTTGCGCTCCCCTAAGCGCCATTCACGCCCGGCAAGATTATCCCTTTGGGCCAAGCCCTAACTAAAACAGGATTACTCATGTCCTTTGCTTCCCTCGGTCTCTCCGAGGCTTTAGTCCGCGCCATCGAGGCAGCGGGCTATACCGAGCCTACTCCGGTGCAACAGCGGGCCATTCCCGCCGTGTTGCAAGGTCGCGACTTGATGGTTGCGGCTCAGACAGGTACTGGTAAAACCGGCGGCTTCGCCCTCCCGATTCTGGAGCGGTTGTTTCCCAATGGTCACCCGGACAAATCCCAGCGTCACGGCCCGCGCCAACCGCGTGTTCTGGTCCTGACCCCCACCCGCGAACTCGCCGCCCAGGTGCACGACAGCTTCAAGCTGTATGCCCGCGATTTGAAGTTCGTCAGCGCCTGCATCTTCGGCGGCGTCGGCATGAACCCACAGGTTCAGGCCATGTCCCGTGGTGTGGACGTGCTGGTCGCGTGCCCAGGTCGTTTGCTCGACCTGTGCGGCCAAGGCAGCGTCGACCTGTCCCACGTGGAAATCCTCGTGCTGGACGAAGCCGACCGCATGCTCGACATGGGCTTTGTCCATGACGTGAAAAAGGTGCTCGCCCGCCTGCCGGCCAAACGTCAGAACCTGCTGTTCTCGGCAACGTTCTCCCAGGACATCACTGCCCTGGCTGGCAAGCTGCTGCACAACCCGGAACGCATCGAAGTCACGCCGCCGAACACCACGGTCGAGCGTATCGAGCAACGCGTATTCCGCCTGGCCGCCAGCCACAAGCGTGCGCTGCTGGCCCACCTGATCACCGCCGGCGCGTGGGAACAGGTGCTGGTCTTCACTCGCACCAAGCACGGCGCCAACCGCCTGGCCGAGTACCTGGACAAGCACGGCCTCACCGCCGTCGCCATTCACGGCAACAAGAGCCAGAACGCGCGCACCAAGGCCCTGGCCGACTTCAAGGCCGGCTCCGTACGCATCCTGGTTGCCACCGATATCGCCGCCCGCGGCCTGGATATCGACCAATTGCCACACGTGGTCAACTTCGAGCTGCCAAACGTCGATGAAGACTACGTGCACCGTATCGGCCGTACCGGCCGTGCCGGTCGTTCGGGTGAAGCCATCTCCCTGGTTGCACCGGACGAAGAAAAACTGCTGAAAAGCATCGAACGCATGACCAAGCAGAAAATCGCCGACGGCGACCTGATGGGCTTCGATGCCAGCGCCGTGGAGGCCGAGAAGCCTGAAGCGCGCGAGCGTCCGGACGTGCGCAACCCGCGCAACCCACGCGGTCCGAAGGGCGATGGCCCGAACGGCGGCGGGGGTGGCGGTGGCCGTCGCGACAAGGGCAAAGACAAGGGCAAGGAAAAATCTGCCAGCGGCCGTGGCGAACGCCCGGCCCGTGAGCAGAAGCCCCGCGAAGGCACTCCGGCCCGCGAACAGCGCCAGCCGAGCCAGCCGCCACGCGCTGCTGCCGACCGTGCTCCGGACGAGTTCCTGGACGACGATGTGGATAACTTCGGTAACCGCGTCGACTACGTGCCCCAGGCCAAGCCGGCCCAAGGCCGTGGCCGTCGCCCAGGCGCCCCGGCACAGGGCGCTGGCGCAGGTGCTCCCCGTGGCGGCCAGCCACAAGGTGGTCGTCAGAATGGTCCACGCAACAGCAGCGGCGGCACTACCGGTACGCCGCCAGCCAAGCGCAATGGCCCGCGTAACGGCGCGCCGCGTGATGGCCAGGCTCGCCGCGAAGACTCGCGCAGCAACAACCGCCGCCCGGCCCGTGACGACCAGCAACGTTCGTCCGAGCCAGCCGTGCAGAACCCACGTGGTGGTCCGGCGCCAAAGATCATCCACAAGGAGTCGAAGGCTGATCGCTTCCCGACACCCGAGCAGTTGGATCAACTGCCAGGCCGTCCTCGTGGTGAAAAACCAGCGCTGCTGACGCGCAATCGCTGAGTTTCAAAGCGCCATAAAAAAGCCCCGCCTCTTTCGAGACGGGGCTTTTTTTTGACTCAACACAGATCAGCGGTGGGAGCTGCCTTGCCTGCGATGCGGGCACCTCGGCGCGTCAGGCCCACCGAGTCGATGCAATCGCAGGCAAGCCAGCTCCCGCGTTGATTGCATTCCTGGCATAAAAAAACCGGATCGCAGGATCCGGTTTTTTGGGTAAAAACAGAAATTACTTCTGCTTCACACCTTCCAGCGAGATGTCCAGGTCCACAGTCTGCGAGGACGGGCCTGGGCCTTTGATGCCGAAGTCGTTCAGGTTGACAGTGGTCTTGGCGTTGAAGCCGGCACGCTCGCCGCCCCACGGGTCTTTGCCCTCACCGTTGAAGGTGGCCTTGAAGGTCACAGGCTTGGTCACGCCGTGGAAGGTCAGGTCGCCGGTCACATCAGCGGTTTTGTCGCCGGTGGACTTGACTGCGGTGGAAACGAACTTGGCGTCAGCGAACTTGGCAACGTCCAGGAAGTCTTTGCTGGCGATGTGCTTGTCACGCTCGGCGTGGTTGGACCACAAGCTGGCGGTTTTCACGTCGACTGCGATTTTGCTGGCTTCTGGCTTGGCGGCATCCCAGCTGAAGGTACCGTCCCAATCCTTGAAGGTACCGTGGATGAAGCTGTAGCCCAGGTGGCTGATTTTCCAGTCGATGAAGGCGTGCTGGCCTTCTTTGTCGATCTTGTAGTCAGCAGCCATCACCTGGCCTGCGGAGAGCAGAGCAGTACCGATTGCCAGAGCAGCGAGGGTCTTTTTCAACATGCTTTCTATTCCTTGTGAGTCGAGGTTGAACATCAGGCTTTGCGCCCCAGCATTCTCGTAAGGGTCGCATCACGATCGATAAAGTGGTGTTTCAACGCAGCCACGCCGTGCAAGCCGGCGAAGACCACCAACACCCAGGCCAGGTACAGATGCACCAAGCCGGCGTTATCTGCCTGGTCCGGTAATCCGGAAACCACGGCAGGAATCTCAAACAGGCCAAACACCGGAATACCGACACCGTCTGCGGTGGAAATCAGGTAACCGGCGATCATCAAGGCGAACAGCCCGAGATACAGGAACGCGTGGCCAAACGCAGCACCGATACGGGTCATGCGGCTGTAGCTGGCCAGCGGTGGTGGCGGTGGGCTGACCAGGCGCCAGACAATACGCACCAGCATGATGGCGAACAGCGTGATGCCAATGCTCTTGTGCAAGTCGGGCGCGTCTTTGCGCCAGGCACTGTAGTAGTCGAGACCGACCATCCACAGGCCCAGCGCGAACAACCCGAACACCACCAAGGCTACGCCCCAGTGCAAAACCATACTGACCCAACCATAGCGGGCCGACGAATTACGTAGCTGCATGTCCCAAATCCCGTAAGAGCTGTGCCCAAGACTAGCGATTTACCTATCGAATTAAAGCCGAAAATTTCGCTTTGAAATATCGAGAAATACGATCTTGAGATTATGCACAGTACGTTAACGATGGATTAAGGACTATTCCTAAGAAACGTGACAGATCGTCCTACGTTTACTGCGAATTATCTCTAATAGGTTGTGACACAGCCGTCCATTGCATAGGCTTGCGCGATTGATTTACCTGCGCCGGCCGCGGGACCGCTTCGAGGAGATAACCGATGGGCTTGAACAACCAGTGGATGCAACGCGACCTCGCAGTGCTGTGGCATCCCTGCACCCAGATGAAAGACCACCAGCAACTGCCGCTGATCCCGATCAAGCGCGGTGAAGGCGTGTGGCTGGAAGACTTCGAAGGCAAGCGCTACCTCGATGCTGTCAGCTCCTGGTGGGTCAACGTATTTGGCCACGCCAACCCGCGCATCAACCAGCGCATCAAGGACCAGGTCGATCAGCTGGAACATGTGATCCTGGCCGGCTTCAGCCACCAGCCGGTGATCGAACTGTCCGAGCGCCTGGTGCAAATGACCCCCGAGGGCCTGACCCGCTGCTTCTACGCTGACAACGGCTCGTCCTGCATCGAAGTCGCGCTGAAGATGAGCTACCACTATTGGCTCAACCGCGGCCTGCCGAACAAAAAACGCTTCGTCACCCTGACCAACAGTTACCACGGCGAAACCATCGCCGCGATGTCGGTGGGCGACGTCCCGCTGTTCACCGAAACCTACAAGGCGCTGCTGCTCGACACCATCAAAGTACCGAGCCCGGATTGCTACCTGCGCCCCGAGGGCATGAGCTGGGAAGAACACTCGCGCAATATGTTCCTGGTCATGGAACAGACCCTGGCGGACAACCACGACACCGTCGCCGCCGTGATCGTCGAACCGCTGATCCAGGGCGCCGGCGGCATGCGCATGTACCACCCGGTGTACCTCACGCTGCTGCGCGAAGCCTGCGACCGCTATGGCGTGCACCTGATCCACGATGAAATCGCTGTAGGTTTCGGCCGCACCGGCAGCATGTTCGCCTGTGAACAGGCCGGCATCCGTCCGGACTTCCTGTGCCTGTCCAAGGCCCTCACCGGCGGTTACCTGCCGCTGGCGGCCGTGGTCACCACCGATGACGTGTACGACGCGTTCTACGACGACTATCCGACCCTGCGCGCCTTCCTGCACTCCCACAGCTACACCGGCAACCCGCTGGCGTGCGCGGCGGCGCTGGCGACCTTGGATATTTTCGAAGAAGACAACGTCATCGAAAACAACAAGGCCCTGGCCCAGCGGATGGCCACCGCCACGGCGCACCTGGTGGACCACCCGCACGTGTCGGAAGTGCGTCAGACCGGTATGGTGCTGGCCATCGAGATGGTCCAGGACAAAGCCACCAAGACCGCCTACCCCTGGCAGGAGCGTCGTGGCCTGAAGGTGTTCGAGCACGCCTTGGAACGCGGTGCGCTGTTGCGGCCATTGGGCAGCGTGGTGTATTTCCTGCCGCCCTATGTGATCACGCCCGAGCAGATCGACTTCCTCGCCGAAGTGGCCAGCGAAGGCATCGACATTGCCACCCACAGCAACGTCAGCGTTGCAGTGCCGAAGGACTTCCACCCAGGCTTCCGCGA
This sequence comes from Pseudomonas sp. H3_E07, assembly GCF_054668895.1. NCBI lineage: Bacteria > Pseudomonadati > Pseudomonadota > Gammaproteobacteria > Pseudomonadales > Pseudomonadaceae > Pseudomonas > Pseudomonas sp. H3_E07. The sequence goes on along the minus strand of NZ_CP162795.1, from coordinate 3,193,682 downwards.
TCCGGGTTGATCAACGAACCCCTACGTAAACCTCTTCAGAGAACAGAAATGAGATTGTCCCGCTTCTTCACTGACACCCCGCTGAGCCTCGGCGATCACGAATTGCCGGAAGCCCAGGCGCACTACATCAGCCGCGTATTGCGTATGGGCGAAGGCGATGCCGTGCAATTGTTCGACGGTTCCGGCCTGGAGTTCCGGGGCAGCCTGCTGGAGGTCGGCAAAAAGCGCGTCACCGTGCAGCTTACGGAAAGCTTCAGCGGCCAGACCGAATCGCCACTGCGCATTCACCTGGGCCAGGGCCTGTCCCGTGGCGAACGGATGGATTGGGCGATCCAGAAAGCCACCGAGTTGGGCGTCAGCGAAATCACCCCGATTTTCAGCGACCGCTGCGAAGTGCGCCTCAAGGACGAACGCGCCGACAAACGCCTGCAGCACTGGCGCCAGGTGGCAATCAGCGCATGTGAACAATGCGGGCGCTCCACGGTGCCGGTGATTCATCCGCCGCTGCTGTTGGCGGACTGGTTGAAACAGACCCAAGCGGACTTGAAGCTGGTGCTGCACCCCGTGGCCGAGCCGATGGTCAGCCATGCCAAGCCATCGAGCCTGGCCTTCCTGATCGGCCCTGAGGGTGGGCTGACCGACCTGGAAGTCGACACTGCGCAAGCCGCCGGCTACCACGCCGCCCGCCTCGGCCCGCGTGTATTGCGCACCGAGACGGCACCGGTGGTGGCGTTGGCCGTCGCCCAACAGTTGTGGGGCGACTTCTAGGGCTTACTCCACCGGATCACTGATGGGCTTGGCGATAATCGCCTTCAACTCACGGGTCATCGGGAATTCCAGGTTCAAGCCCTTGGGCGGAATGGGGGATTCGAACCAGCGTTGGTAAATCCCGTTGATCTCCCCACTGCGGTAAAGGTCGCCAAGTGTCTCGTTTACCACCGCAAGAAACTGCGGGTCGTCCTTGCGCAACATGCAGCTGTAGATTTCCCGCGATTGCTCCTCGCCCACCACCACCCAGTTATGCGGGTCCTTGGCCTTGGCCCGCTCGCCATAGAGCAACGCGTCATCCATGTAAAAGGCCGCAGCGCGACCGGTCTCCAGCATCTTGAACGCCTCACCGTGATCCTTGGCGCTGATCACGAACATGTTGGTCTTGTGCTCGGCGTTGTAGCTTTTGAGGAAGCGCTCGTTGGTGGTGCCGGCGGTGGTCACCACGTTCTTGCCTGCCAGGTCGGGAAAGCCTTTGATACCGCTGTCCTTGGCCGTGAGCAATTGCCCCTTCACGTAGATGAACCCGTAGGAAAACGCCACCTGCTTCTGCCGCTCGGCGGTTACGCCGGTGGAACCGCATTCCAGGTCGACGGTACCGTTCTGCACCAAGGGGATGCGGGTCTGGGACGTCACCAGGTTGTATTTCACATTAAGCGTGGCCACGCCGGTTTTCTGCTGGATGCGCTCGACAATCTTGCTCGCCAGCTCCACCGAATAGCCCATGGGCTTGCCACTGTTATCCCCCACGTAGGAAAACGGCACCGACGCATCGCGATAGCCCAAGGTAATGGACTTGGCGCTGGCGATCTTGCCCAGCGTGCCGTCCAGCGGTGCTTGATTCGCATGGGCTTGTGCGCCCAGCAAGAGTCCCAGGGTGCAGCCGGTCAACAGGATCTTTTTCATTGTTATTCTCCGTTGGTCTTTGAAGTCATTTACGTACAGCGATCACACTGATTTCCACCCATACACTCGGTCGCGCCAGTTCTGCCTGCACCGTGGTGCGCGTCGGCGCTAAACCCGGTGACAGCCAGGCTGACCACACTTCATTCATCGGTGCGAAACCTTCACTGATGTCTTTCAGGTAAATCGTGGCGTTGAGCAGATGATCCTTGTCGCTGCCCGCCTGGGCCAGCAACGCATCGATCCTGGCCAGCACTTCACGGGTTTGTGTCGCCACGTCCAGACCATCGCCGGGCACCTGGCCCGAGAGGAACACCAAGTCGTTGAACGTCACTGCGCCCGAGAGGCGCTCGTTACTGCTGATGCGGGTGATAGTCATGCAGACATCCTCATGCGGCGCGGGGTGCCAGGCCCTGCATATCAATAGAAGGCGCGTGTTGGCCAATCAACTCGGCCAGCAGCTGGCCGCTGCCACAGGCCAGGGTAAAACCGAGGGCTCCGTGGCCCAGGTTCAGCCACAGGTTACGATAGACACTGGCGCCGATCAGCGGCACGCCGGTCGGGGTGGCCGGGCGCATACCGGCCCACTCCACCGCCTGGTCGTAGTCGCCCGCCAGTGGAAAGGTCTCCAAGGCCTGACGTTTCATCAGCGCCAGGCGTTTGGGCTCAAGACGGGCGTCGAAGCCGACGATATCCACCATGGCCGCCACCCGCAGTTGTTCGCCAATGCGCGCGTAGACGATCTTGCGGTCGTAATCGGTGATGCTCACGTTCGGTGCCTGGTGTTGCGCGCCAATCGGTACGCTCAGGCTGTAACCCTTGAGCGGGTAAAGCGGCAACGGCACGCCCAACTCCGCGCTGCGATACCCAGCCGCCAGCACCAGGTGTTCGACTGGCATAACCTCATCGCCCAATTCGATGGCCTGCACCCTACCCTTGGCGTGGCGAATGCCGGTGACCTTTCGGCCCAGCATAAAGCGGCAACGTCCCGACGCTTCCAATCGCGCCGCCAGCCGCTGGCAGAAGGCATGACAATCAGCGACTTCCTCATTCGGCGTATAAATCCCACCGACAAAACCACCGTCCGCCAGCGCAGGCTCCAGGCGAGCGCAATCGGCGGTCGACAGCACCTGCTGTTGCAGGATATCGGTGACCTTGCCACGCGCGCGCTCAAAAGCGTTGGCATTGCGAAAGGTCACCAGCTTGCCGTTGCGCCGCCAGTCGAAGCCATCCAGGCGATCGAGATCGCGCCACACTTGCAAGGTGTCCTGGCTCAGGGACGCCAGGCGCAACAAGTGGGCGGCATTGCGTTTGTTCACCGAGCCACGGCAAGCGCCGAGGAACGCGGCCATCCAGCGCCATTGCTGGGGGTCGAGGCGCGGCCGCAGTTTCAATGGTGAGTCACCGCGCAACAACCAACCGATGGCTTGCAGCGGCACCCCTGCATCGGCCAGTGGCGCCACGTAGCGATAGGACAACTGCCCGCCATTGGCAAAGCTGGTCTCGCTGCCCAGGGTCTCGCGTGCATCGATCAGCGTCACCTCATGACCTGCACGCACCAACGCATAGGCGCTGGCCAGACCAATCACTCCCCCCCCAATGATGCACACCATTTCCGCCGCCCACCGTTAAATCCAGAGGCCTCAAGCCTAGGGGCAGGTGACAGGCTGCCGACAATGAATAAAGATAGATCACCTATAAACAAAGGTTATGGACTTGCCATGCGCTTGCGTCATATCGAAATCTTCCAGGCCATCCGCCAGACCGGCTCCGTTAGCGCCGCCGCGCAATTGCTGCATGTGTCGCAACCGGCGGTGACCAAGGTGCTGCAGCACGCCGAATTGCAACTGGGCTTCCCCCTTTTCCTGCGGGTGCGCGGCAAATTGCAGCCCACACCGGAAGCCCTGGCGCTGGAAAGCGAAGTGGAGAAAGTCACCGAAAGCCTGCAAGGCGTGCGGCGCCTGGCCAAAAGTCTGCGCCGAGCACCGGGCCAGAGTGTGCGCATCGGCGCGATCCCGGCGCTGGCGTTGTCTCTGCTGCCGCCGGCGATCCTGGAATGGAAGCGCGATTACCCGGAGATGGCGTGCGAGCTGTCCAGCGACCATAGCCGCGAGTTGGTGCAGAAGCTGCTGATGCGCGAGATTGACCTGGCGTTGACGCTCAACTTCTCCGGCCATCCAGGGCTGACCACGCAAGTGCTGGCCAATGGTGTGCTGGTGGCACTGGCGTCTAAAGGCTATTGGTCCGACGCCGAACTGAGCCAGCCATTGCCCCTGGCGGACCTGGCAGGCACGGCGCTGATTGGCCTTTCCAGCGCCGACCCGCTGGCAGCGAAACTCGATAGCTACCTGGAAAACGTCGACCCACCCCCCAAGGTCACGATCTCGGTGCAAACCTATTCCCTGGCCCGCGCGATGGTGGAGTCCGGGGCCGGCTTGACGGTGATCGATCCGTTCACCGCGTTGGGTGCGTCGACGGCCACCACCTGCATCCGCCCGCTCACGCCGCCGCTGCCGATCACCCTGTACGCCCTGACCCGCGCCGATGAGCCTCCGCCGCATATGCTGGCGAATTTGCTGGAGATCTTCGGCCACCGCGCCCGGGAGTTATTGGAGCGGCTGTAGAGACCGTTCTGTCGAAGCAACGAGGATCACAGGTATTGTCCGTCAGAGCACGTAATGCATGATCGCCACAAAGTGCAGCAGGCTCCCGCCAATCACAAACAAATGCCAGATACCATGGGAGTGGCGCAGGCGGTCCTCCAGGGCAAAGAAGATAATCCCGACGGTATACAGCACCCCGCCCGACGCCAACCAGATAAACCCCGCCGTGCCCAGCGCGGCGAGCAGCGGCTTGACCGCCACCAGCACGATCCACCCCATCACCGCGTAAATCACGATCGACAGGATGCGCGCCTCTGAGCGCGGCTTGATCTCCTGCAGGATGCCAATCACCGCCAGCCCCCACACGATGCCAAACAGCGTCCAGCCCCACGGCCCTCTCAGGGTCACCAGGCAGAACGGCGTGTAGCTGCCGGCGATCAGCAGGTAGATCGAAAAGTGATCGACCTTCTGCATGATTTCTTTCCGCCGCCCGCGCACGCTGTGGTACACGGTGGAAGCGCTGTACAGCACCATCAAGGTAAAGCCATAGATCGCCACGCTGACGATCTTCCAAGGGCTGCCGTCGAGGCTTGCCACCACCAACATCCACACGGCGCCAATGCACGCCGCGACAGCACCGAGCAAATGGCTCCAGGCGTTGAATCGTTCCCCGTGGTACATCGTTCTCCGACCTCCTGTAACCGTCATGGGCTGGCTGCCAAGCGTCCAGCCTTGCGCATAAGAGTGCAAGCGGCTTATGACGTTCCGAGGACGCGAGAGGGTTTTGCGGGCACAATCAACAGCATTCGAACAAGAGCCCACGGCCATGCTGATCGACGAAGAATTCACCCTCAAGAAACTGGAAATCTTCCTGGCGTTCATGCGCACCGGCAACCTGGCCCGCGCCGCCGCCGAGCTGCAAACCAGCAATGTCAGCGTGCACCGCGCCATCCACTCCCTGGAAAACGCCCTGCGCTGCCCGCTGTTCAAACACGAAGGGCGCAACCTCACGCCGCTGGAAAGCGCCTACGTATTGGAAGAACGCGCGCAGAAACTGGTGGCCGATGTGGTCGACAGCGTACGCCTGACCCGCGAAGCGGCCGGCTTCTCCGCCGAACGTTTCAAGCTTGGCTCGTTGTATTCGCTGACGGTGAAAACCGTGCCGCAACTGATCATGGGCCTGAAGATCCGCCGCAGCGAACTCAATATCGACCTGATCCTGGGCTCCAACTTCGACCTGCTCTACAAGCTCAAGAACATGGAAGTGGACGCGATCCTGATCTCCCTCGACGAGCACGCCAACGACCCGGACTGCGAACAAATCGCGCTGTTCTCCGACGATATCTTCCTCGCCACTCCCGCCGACTCGCCCTTCGACCGTGAGCGGGAGATCGACCTCGCCGACGTGCGTGACGCAACCTTCATCACCCTCACCCAAGGCTTCGCCACCCACCAGGATGGCAACCGCGTGTTCAAGCAGGCAGGGTTCGAGCCGAAGGTGGCGATGCAGGTGAATGACATCTTCACGCTGTTGAGCATGGTCAGCTCAGGCGTAGGTTATGCGCTGCTGCCGGGGCGGATTGCAGCCGTATATGAGAACCGCGTGAAACTGATACCGCTGCAACCCAGGTATCGGTTGCAGCAGCATATTGGCGTGGTGTTTCTGAAGGCCAAGGAGCGTGATCCGAATTTGCTGGCATTGTTGGCGGAGTGTCGGATGTATGCCAATCGACAGGTGACAGCCTGACACACCGCTTTCGCGAGCAAGCCCGCTCCCACACTTGAAATGCATTCCAAATGTGGGAGCGGGCTTGCTCGCGAAGACGCCCGGCCCGACAACACACATTCCGAAGTTAGCCGACCAGCCCGCGTACGATGAAATACAGCAACGAAGGCCCAAGCAGGCAACCCAGCCCGGTGTGGAATGTCGCCGTCAGCGCGCCATACGGCACCAACCGCCGATCCGTCGCCGCCAGGCCCGCCGTCACCCCACTCACCGTGCCGGCCAACCCACCAAACACCATCGCCGAACGCGGGTTATCCAACCCCATCCAGCGTGCCGCGACCGGCGTTCCCACCATGACCAGAATTGCCTTGATCAACCCGGTGGCAATCGACAGCGCCATCACATCCGAGGTCGCGCCAATCGCCGCCCCCGTCACTGGGCCGACGATATAAGTCACGGCGCCAGCACCGATGGTGGTCATGCTGATTGCATCGCGATAACCAAACGCCCAGGCCATGCTCGCACCGACGATAAACGGCAGGATCGTGCCCAATAGCAGCGCAATCACGCCGATCATCCCGGCCTTGCGCGCCTCGGTGGCTTGCACTTCAAACGCCGTTGCGACGATGGCGAAGTCGCGCAACATCGCGCCACCCATCAACCCGATGCCGGAGAACAGCGCCAGGTCAGCCAGGCCTTTCTGGCCGCCCGTGATCGTGCCGCCGACCCACGCCAGGACCAGGCCGATGACGATAGCAATCGCCGAGCCGTGGATGCGCCCGAACGTCAGGCGCTTGGACAGCACCACGGAAATCCACATCACCACGCCGACAAAGGCAAATGCGGTGATCAGGCCGTTATGTTCCAACCCTTTTTCGATGAGATCCCACATATCAACGACCTCCCACTGGCGCGATCAGTGGCTCTTCATCGGGCAAGGGTTCGCCCTTGTGGGTACGGCTGATCAGCGCGATGGTGCAACCACACAGCACCACTGAACCAATCGCTGCCAACACCGCAACGGGGCCACCATGCAAAGCGGTCACTACGTTTTGTTGTGCGGCCATCGCCACCACCACCGGGATGTACATCGCGCCCCAGAAGCCAACGCCCATTTCGCAGTCCTTGGTCATGCCGCCGTGTTTGTGCATCCACAGGCGGGCGCAGATCAGCAGGATCATCGCGATGCCTACCCCGCCCACATTGGATTTGACGCCGAGCAACACGCCAAGCATGTCGCCCATGATCACGCCCGCAAGCGTGCAGATCGCCAGCAATGCCACACCGTAGATAATCATTGTTGTTGTCCTCAAAGTGCTCGATCGAAATTGTTGTTTTTGTGCTTCGAAAGCCTTGGGTAGTGCTTTATCGGTGGCGTAGCCCCTCCTCTTCCAGCAAGGCCTGCAAGGTATCCAGGCGCGCACCTTCGCAGGCGATCACCGTGCCCTGTTCAAACACCCGGCGTGACAGGCCAGTGAGCACGGCGCCCGGTGGCAATTCGATTTGCAGGCGCACGCCGCGCTCGTAGGCGCTTTGTACGGTGCCGCGCCAGTCGACGATGCGGCACATGTTGAAGGCCAGGTCGTCGCGCAATTGCTCGGGGTTGTGGATAGGCCGCGCGCGGGTGCTGCTCAGGTAGGTGATACGCGGCGCCTTGAGCGGCACAAAGGCTTGCGCCAGGACCTGGGCCGGTTGCTCCAGCAACGCGCAATGGGACGGCACGCTGACGGCCAGGCGCTTGGCGACGCCGTTGCCTTTGATGCGGTCGGCGACACGCTTCATCGCTGCGTTGCTGCCGGCGATAACGGTCTGGTTGTCGGCGTTGATATTGGCCAGGTACACCGGGCTGTCGGGGCTGTGGATATCGGCCAGCAGGTGTTCGACAGTGGATAACTCGGGGCCGATGATCGCCGTCATGCCGTAGCCCTGTGGATAAGCGTTCTGCATCAGCTCGCCGCGCAGGCTGACGAGCCTGATCGCATCGGCAAAGTCCAGCGCACCCGCGATCACCGCCGCAGGGTAAGCCCCGATGGACAGTCCCGCGACGTAATCCGGCGTGCGTTGCAGCTGGCGGGCGTGGGCTACGCCGACAATCAGTAGGCAAAGCTGCACCGCGCGGGTGTTCGCCAGGGCTTGCGCCGAATCCAATGCGCGAACGTCTTCACCCAAGGCATCGCTGGCCTGTTCCAATACATCGGCCGGCAACGCCTGGAGCATGCCGGGGCGCTGGGCGCCCTGGCCGGGAAAGACCAGAAGGCTGCTCATGCCACGGCCTGCCAGGGATCGATGACGAGGTGCGCACCGCCGGCGGTTTTCAATAGCACCCGCCGCGATGGACTCGCCCATTCGCGCAAGGCGACAGCACCGAACGGTGTTTGCAGTTGCAGGTCCACGGTACACGCGGCCTTGTCCAACGTTGCCAGCAGGTCGCGCGCATCGTTGCGATCCAGCGGCGCGGGCGTGCGCAGAATCAAGTCCAGATCGCTCTGGGCATGCATTGCTTCAATGCCCGTTGCCAGCTCAAAACCTGCGCTGCCGGTGATGCCCCAATTCAAGGGTGCCAGCACCGGTCGCAGCTGTTCGAGTGCCTGCAAAGCCGGTAAGTCGCGTGTCGAGACAACGTCACGCAGCGCTTCCGGCACGACTCGCCGCTGCACAGCAGCAATCGGCAGTTCAGCGGCAAAACGCTGCTCACGCAGACGCCCGCGCACGCCCACCGCGACCAGGCCCGGCGCGACAATTGCGCGACGCACCACCACCGTGCCAACCGCCTCCACCGCCCACGCCGCAGCGTCAGCGGGCAGGTGCGCCGGGGTCATGCCCCAGAGCAGGTCGTGAGCGTTCACCATTGCTCCCGCAGCAGTTGGCGCACGTGGCTGGAGGCGGCGCGGTTGGTCGCGCCGAGGCGCCCGCTCAAGTCGGTGCTGGCAATATCCTTGATCGCACTCACCAGGCAATCGCTGACCTGCGCCACATCCTCCGGCGTGGGCTGCTCAATGTGGCTGACCGACAAGGTTCCCCACAGCAAACCCAGGCTGGCATAACTGTCGATGTCATAGGCCATGGGCGGCACGCTGGCGGCCAGGGCTTCCAACTCTTCGACGCTGCGCAGCGTCACGCGCGCGGCCGAGGCCTTGCCCATCGCGTGCACCATCACACCGGGATCACGCAGGGCGATCAGGCGGTTGGCTTGATACCCATGGGCGAGAAACGCGCCGGACATGGCCTTGCCCACCAGCAGCGCGATCACCGGGTGCCCGGCGAGGCGAGCACGGGCGTAGCTGTCGGCGGCGGCCGCCAGGGCCTGGTGGATGCCGAGGGCTTCTTCGCGACGCCCGTAGGCTTGGCTCGGTACATCGACGATGGCGATGATGGGGCGCTTGTCGCCACGGGCGATGGCTTCATCGACGGCCTTCGCCAGACCCCAGCCTTCCAGCAGACCGACCTCACCCTTGCGTGCGCGGGGAAAGTGGTTTTGCGCGTCGGTAACCACGGCGATATAGCGCACGGGCTGTTCGCCCAGTACACCATCGGCGACTTTCAGCGAATTTGGCAAACCTTCAACGGCTGTCGCTCCGACGCTCAATGCGTTGAACCACTGCAAACCTCTCATGAGCGTTCTCCTTGATACAACTCGCGCACCGTCACCGGGTCGATCTGCGCCGTGGCGTCCAGTTCGGCCAGGCGTGCCAGGTAATACTCGGCCTGGCGGCTGCGTTGCTGGGTGGGCAGGCCTTGTTGCAGCAATGCGCTGACGGTCTGTTGAAGCTCGACCACATCATCAGCCACATATCGGTCGGCCAAGCCGCTGTTGAAACGTTGCTCGCCGCCGGTGAGGCTCCAGATGAAAGGCCGGTCGCGGGAGTCGTACTCGTCAAGCCCCGCTTCCTGTTCGATCACTTGCGGGCCATTCAAGCCCAGGCGGGCTTCGCGGGTGACGACAAGGTAACTGCACAACCCGGCCGCGATGGACATGCCGCCGAAGCAGCCGACACTGCCGGCCACCACGCCGATCACTGGCTGGTACTGGCGCAGGTCGACAATCGCCGCGTGGATATCCGCAATGGCTGCCAGGCCGAGGTTGGCTTCCTGCAGGCGCACACCACCGGTTTCCAGCAGCAACACGGCGCGAGTGGGAATGCCCTTGCGATTGTCTTCGGCTGCCAGCTCCAAGGCGCCGGCGATTTTCGCGCCACCCACTTCACCGAGGCTACCGCCCTGGAAGTTGCCTTCGATGGCAGCAATGACGACAGGCTTGCCATCGACGCTGCCCTTGGCGATCACCACGCCGTCATCGGCCTGGGGCACCACGCCTTGGCGGCCGAGCCACGGTGACATGACGCGCTGGAACGGGTCGATCAATTCGCGGTAGGAGCCGGCGTCCAGCAGAGCCTTGGCCCGCTGCCGAGCGCCCAACTCAACGAAGCTGTGTTTGGCGAGTAAGTCAGTCATGGCCGATCTCCTCGAAACCCTGCTCCAGGCGCAAACGCACCACGCCGGGGGTGGCACCGAAATCGTGGATATCAATCTTCAAGGCCGGTGGCGTCTGTTCCTGGAAGATGCGTTCGAACAGATGCTGCCAGCGTTGTTCGGCGCCATTCACCGAGGTCTGCACCTGGATGGTCAGCCTGCCCGGGGTACCCGGTTCCAGCAGCACCTCCAGGTCGCCCGAGCCAACGCAACCTACCAGCGCTCGGCCTGTTGGCGGCTGCCCGGCGGGGAATTCAAAGGATAAGGTTTCCATCACAACGCTCCGTCGAGGCGGTCGATAAACAGGCAGGCGGCCAGCAGGTCGGCGGCGCCGCCGGGGGAGGCATTCAGGGCCAGCAGGTGTTGATCGAGTTCATGTAATTGACGACGACCGGCCAGAGTGGCGCTGCCCCCCGCGTCCAGCACGGCGCGCGCACCGCGTTGCATGGTGCTGATCCCTTCGGGACCGGCGCGGTAGAGCACGCAGGTGTCGGCCAGCTCGGTCATGATCGCCAGCAGGGCATCCAGGCGTGCGTTCTGTTCGCCTGCATTTTGCTGGCGGCTTTTATACAGTTGCGGCAAGCCGCGTTGCACAACCGAGGGGAAGCCGAGCTGGGCTTCTTCACGGGCACCGCGAGCGCCGTAGCGTTGCGCGACCTGGGCACCGTGGCTCATGGGTTGTGGGGCGTAGCGGTCGTTGAGCAGGGCTAATCTGGCTGCGTTCAGGGTGACGGCGCGGGGTTCCAGCGCCGCCGCTGCGGTCAGCAAGCCCAGGGCCCAGATCGCGCCGCGATGGGTATTCACGCCGTTGGTGGTGACGAGCATTGCTTGCTCACCTTCACGGCCGATACGACCGAGAGCTTCGCGCAAGGGCACGCCAACTTCACCCCATTCAATCGCCGCTTCAGCCATCTCCTTGAACATCGGCCACAGCGACAGCGCCGAGGCGTGCATCAGGCCCAGATGCAGATCGTGGTGGGCGCCGTTTCCACGACGGTCCACCAGAGCGGGTTTGGGCGACAAGTCAGCTTCATCGATCAGCGCATCGACGGCCATGTCCGCCAGGCGTTCAGCAAGGGTCAGTTCATGCAGTTTGAGTGCGCGCATTTACCAGCTCCTGAATTTGGCGGGCGGGTTGTACAAACCACCGGACCAGTCCACCAGGTCGGCCACACTTTTGGCGGCCAACAGCTCGCGGGTGGCGTCGGTACGGCGGATACCCAAGTCTTCGGGCAAGGCGATCAGGCCTTCGCGGCGCATGCGCGCGGTGTCCTTGGGGTTGTGGCGCATGCCGATGGCCGTGACACCTGCGACAGCGGCGATCATCGCCTGGCGCTCTTCGAGGGAACGCGCCTTATACAGGTAGGCGATGCCCTCTTCGGTAAGCAGGTGGGTAACGTCATCGCCGTAGATCATGATCGGCGCCAAGGGCATGCCGCTTTTGCGGGCAACTTCCACGGCGTCGAGGGTGTCGACGAAAGTGGGTTTGCCGCCTTCCTGGAAGGTCTCGACCATTTGCACCACGAGTTTCTTGCCGCGTTCCAGCAGGGCTTCCGGGGCATCGTCGTGGCGCATGTCCAGCCAGGCGGGCGTGCCATGGCGACGGCCGCGCGGGTCGTGGCCCATGTTGGGTGCGCCGCCAAACCCGGCGAGGCGGCCACGGGTCACGGTGGAGGAATGGCCGTCGCCATCGACCTGCAGGGTGGCGCCGATAAACAGGTCCACCGCATATTGGCCGGCGAGTTGGCAGAACATCCGGTTGGAGCGCATCGAGCCATCACGGCCCGTGAAGAACACATCCGGCCGGGCGGCAATGTAGTTCTCCATGCCCAGTTCGGTGCCGAAGCAGTGCACACTTTCCACCCAACCGCTTTCAATCGCGGGGATCAGCGTGGGGTGCGGGTTGAGGGTCCAGTTGCGGCAGATCTTGCCCTTGAGGCCCAGGGATTCGCCGTAGGTGGGCAGGATTAACTCGATGGCGGCGGTATTGAAGCCAATGCCATGGTTGAGCGACTGCACATTGTGTTTTTCGTAGATGCCACGGATCGCCATCATCGCCATCAACACGTGCACCGGCTTGATATGGCGCGGGTCGCGAGTGAACAGCGGCTCGATGTAGAACGGCTTGTCAGCCACCACCACAAAATCCACCCAGCTCGCCGGAATATCCACACGGGGCAGATCGGTGACGTCATCCACCAGTTGATTGACCTGCACGATGACGATGCCATCGCTGAACGCGGCGGGTTCGATCAGCGCCGGGGTGTCTTCGGTGCTGGCGCCGGTGTAGATATTGCCGGCGCGGTCAGCCATGAAACCGGCGGAAAGCACGACGTTGGGGATCAGGTCCACCACCAGCCGTGCATAGAGTTCGATATAGGTATGAATCGCGCCGATTTCCAGCAGGCCGTCCTCCAGCAACTGACTGATGCGCAGGGACTGGGTGCCGGCGAAGGAGAAGTCGAGTTTGCGGGCGATCCCCTTTTCAAACAGGTCCAAGTGCTCGGAACGGCCGACACTGGGCATGATCATGTGCAAGTCGTGAAGCTTGGCGGGGTCGGCTTTTGCGAGGGAGCGCGAGAGGAAATCGGCCTGTTTCTGGTTGTTGCCTTCCAGTACAACACGGTCGCCGGGGAGGATCAGCGCCTCAAGCGCCTCGACGATCTTGTCACTGGGCAACACCGCCCCGTCCGCATACTGCTTGACCAGCGCGAGCCGCCGCTGCTTCTCGTCGCGCCGCCGCGTCCAGCGCGAGTCGGGGGTGATTGTTGTTGTCATGGTCGCTCCACGGGTTTGCTGTCGTGGGGCTTACCTTAGGAGTGATTGAGGGGGCCATCAATCAAGCTCGGCGGCGGATCGTTACGGTTGGAGTAACAGAGCACCAACAAACATGCAGCCTCCTGTAGGGGCTAGCTCGCCAACTCCTACAGTTGACCGGTGATTCATTCCCACCTATGACCAGCAAGCAATGCTTCCATATTGCTCATTAATGTCTTAGCACTTTCCATTAACTGGCCCAGCAGCGCCTCATCTTCATCCATGTACCCTTCATATTCCGCCAGGTTCCGACGTTCATGACACAACGCCAACAACCTCACCTGCACCTTGCCGGCGTCTGCGGTATGAACCAGGCATTGAAAGACCAGATAGCGTTTGTCCGAGCGATACCCTTGCAGGCGCAAAGCCGTAAGAGCGATGGCATGGGCGGCGTTGTAAGCCAGGTCGAAACGACTGGCGAATGATAACTGTGGATTGCCAGCATCCCTCAACCGATCCCTGGCTGAACGCACCAGCCCATCACACTCCTTGCGATCCGGCGGCTCAGCCTTCAAGCCGCCGCTACGTTGCAGGTTCTCCAGATTTACCTTGTTGTCCATCCGTGGAATCCAGGGGGTTGCTCCCCATAAGATTGATCTTGTCCTGCTGCACGACCCGCTGCACAAAACTGTTCCCGGCATTCCATTTGCCGATCCAGTCTTCGGGGGTGTAAAGCGTCGGGTTGAGGGTGCGGCCCAGTTGCTCTTCCAGCGGCATGAGCTGCTCCATGACTTCACTGTAGTTGAGGCTTTCGCCGATCAACATGAGATCTATGTCACTGGATGAGTGCGCCTCGCCTTTGGCGATGGAGCCGTAGATAAACGCCCAGGTTATCTGCTTGGCGAACGGCGCCAGTACAGTGCGCAATGGTTCATCCAGACTCAGGGTCTTGCGCACGATGGCCAACAATTCCGAATAAATCGGGCATTGGGGGTTGGCTTGATAATGGGTCTGGTTGCCTTGGCGCGTCATGCTCAAGATGCCCGCCAACTGCAGACGTTCAAGCTCGCGGGTGAGGCTGCCCTTGCCCACCTGGGCCCATCGCGCAATTTCATTGGTGAAGAAGCTTTGGTCGGGTTTGCCGAACAGCAAGCCCAGTACTTTTTGTTGGGTGACGGTGAAGAGTGCAGTGCTGAGCGGCAAGGTGTGCATGGCAGCGGCCAAAGAGTCCCAAAAAGGGAACGATAGGTCCCTTTTTGGGAACGATCAAGTTTTAAGCGACTGAAGAAGGGGAAATCTGTTCCAGGGCACGGTCCACTAATAGCTGCCCCAACGCGGCCATTTGCTGGATGCCGAGCATGATTGCGCGCTGGGAGGTGTCCAGGTCGAAGGCCAGGTTGCAGGTGAGTGCGTTGAGGGAAGACAGGGTTTCGCTGGCGTTGACCAGCAGGGTTTCGGTGTTTTCGTGCGGGTTTACGGTGAAGAGCGGCGGATTGGGGGTAGGTTTGACCATGATGAAGCTCCTAAACAGTGACTAAGGAGCGCCACCGTTCGCTTGCACGCGAATGAGGGTGGCGACCGTGCGCAGGTGTGCAAGACCGGGCCTGTTTAGGACACCCAGCAGGTCCGAAGACCTCCTGCGCGCAGCCGCCATAAAGCAGCGAGCACAAAAAACGCCCGTTGGATGGCTGGGCGTTTGTACGCCTAAACAGTTTCGTCGGACTTGCACGTCCGTGTCACCGTTTTTAGCGATGACAGAACGAAGACTAGGCGCGCTGACGGCACGCGACAAGTTCATGCACAGCCCAAAATCTTGCAGGAAAAATCCGAGAGCCCATTCGGCCTACAACTTCATATCTATGGTCACAGCGCCCAACCCTTCCAGCGGGTAGCTGCGGTATTCATAAACCTCCCCACGAACAGGTGACGTGGATGAGCCCAGCCACCCGGCTCACCCAGGTGAAATCCTGCTTGAAGATGTAATCCCTACCCTGGACATCACCATCACCGAAATGGCCCGGCGCCTGGGATTCGCCCGTGAGACGTTTTCGAGAATTTTGCATGGGCGTGCGCCTGTCAGTCCTGACTTGGCGGTGCGGCTTGAGCGGGCAGGTGTGAGCACTGGGCAGTTATGGCTGTCGATGCAAAGCGCCTATGACTTGTGGCAGGCCGAGCATCGGGAGCAGCCAGTGATTGAGCGGTTTGCGCGGATTGATTGAGGCCTAAAGGCACGCACAATCCCCTGTAGGAGCTGGCTTGCCAGCGATAGCGGTGGGTCAGTTGTTAATGAGTGGGCTGGCAGACCGTCATCGCCGGCAAGCCGGCTCCTACAGGGATCTATGCCAAACCGGATTCGACCAGCAGGGCCTCAAGCCCCATGAGATCCGGCACCCTCGCCACATGCTCCCCCACCTGCACCGCCGCCAACTCCAGCGAGCACAGCGGCACGTCCACGTAACTCAACTCACTGTCGAGCTTGTACGAGCGTGGAATGCCCTGGATCACCAGCGCAATAAACTTCAACGTCGGCCGCCCACCCAACGCATTCAACACCACGATCCGCGAGCGTTCGCCGGTTACGCTCGCTTCGCCGCACACCGCTTCAAAGCTGATCAGTGGTATTTGCCGATCGCGCCAGGTCACTTGCCGCAAATACCACGGGGGGGCATCGCTGGCCGGTTCGCCGCGCTGGAAGTCGATCAATTCGGCAATGGCGACGTTAGGCAACACCAGGTGGCGGTCGGCCAGGGGCAGCAGCAGGCCGGTGAGTTGGCTGGTGCGGTGGTCAAGCATGGGACTTGCTCCAGTAGGCGATGCTTTCGAGCAGCACCGACTCTTGGTACGGCTTGCCGAGGTAGTCGTTGACGCCGATGGCCATGGCGCGGTCGCGGTGTTTCTGGCCGGTGCGCGAGGTGATCATGATGATCGGCAGGCGCATCAACCGGGGGTCGTTGCGCACTTGGGTGGCGACTTCAAAACCGTCCATGCGTGGCATTTCGATGTCGAGCAGCATCAGGTCCGGGGTGTGTTCTTCGAGCACAGCGAGCGCGTCGATGCCGTCTTTGGCGGTGAGGACGTTCATGCCGTTGCGCTCCAGCAGACGGCTGGTGACTTTGCGCACGGTGACGGAATCATCCACTACCAGCACCAGCAACGGGCGCTTTTTCAGCGGGTCGTTGAGGATCAATGGCAGGTCAGCCGTTTGCGCCGGCAACGCGGGTTGCCGCGCACGGATATGCGCCAGCAAGTCGATAATCAGCACCACGCGGCCATCACCCAGGATCGTCGCACCCGACAAACCCTGCACACCGGCAAACTGCGGGCCCAGGCCTTTGACCACAATCTCCCGCGTACCGGCCATGGCGTCCACATGGATGGCCACGCGCCGCTCGTTGCACTGCACCAATAGCACCGGGACCGGTTGATAGTGGCCCAGCAGTTTCGGGCGGCTGACGGTGTGCAGCAGGTCGCCCAAGTAAAACAGCTCGTAGCGCTGCCCGGCGTATTCATATCGCGGCGGGTCTTGCTGATAGTGCCCGGCCAGCTCATGGGGCAGCACGCGCACCAGGCCTTCGATGGTGTTGAGCGGAATCGCGTATTGGTCGTCTGCACACTGCACCATCAATGCGCGGTTGACCGACACGGTGAACGGCAAGCGAATGCGAAAGTGCACGCCTTCGCCCGGCGTCGAATCGATGACCATCGAGCCGCCCAACTGACGCACTTCCTCATGCACCACGTCCATGCCCACGCCGCGACCGGAAATCTGCGTGATCTTTTCCGCCGTGGAAAACCCCGGTTGCAGGATGAACTGCAACACGTCGCGGTCGCTGATGTCTTGATTCGGGTCGAGCAACCCACGCTTGATCGCCTTGCGCCGTACGGCCTCCAGCGGAACACCGGCGCCGTCGTCACGCATGTCGAAGACGATGTCGCCGCCTTCGTGGGTCAGGTCCAGGGTGATGCGACCTTTTTCCGGTTTACCAGCCAACAGCCTTGCGTCGCGGGATTCCAAGCCATGGTCCACGGCGTTGCGCAGCATGTGTTCCAGCGGCGCGGCCATGCGCTCCAGCACGTTGCGGTCCATCTCGCCCTCGGCGTTGCCGACGATAAACTCCACGTCTTTGCCCAACTCCTCCGCCACCTGACGCACGATGCGCTTGAGGCGCGGCAACATGCGTTCGAACGGCACCATGCGCGTGCGCATCAGGCCTTCCTGCAACTCGGTGTTGATGCGCGCCTGTTGCTGCAACAGGTCGTGGGCGTCCTCGTTGCGGCGCTCAAGGGTGTCCTTGAGGTCGAGCAGGTCGGAGGCGGACTCGGACAGCGCGCGAGACAGTTGCTGCAACTGCGAATGACGGTCCATTTCCAGCGGATCAAAGTCTTCATAGCCCAGGCGCTCGGCTTCGGCTTGCTGGCGGCTGAGGATGCGGCCCTGGGTTTCAGTGTCGAGGCGTCGCAGTTGGTCGCGCATGCGCTCGATGGTGGTTTCCACTTCGGTGAGGGCGATGCGTGCGTCGTTGACTTGTTGTTCGATGCGGCCACGGAAGATCGAGGTTTCACCGGCCAGGTTGACCAGGTCGTCGAGCAGCTCGGCAGAGATCTTCACCATATCGGCCATCGGGTCGACGACGGCCTCCGCCTTGCCTGCAGGCAGCGCCACCGGCGTCACCGGTTCGTCGCTCGGATGTACCAGGGTTTTGATGCGCTCGATGAGCTTGTCCACCGAACCGACCGGCAAACCATCCGCCACCGCGTCGATCATCTGCGCCAAACGGTCGTGGCAGCCTTGCAGCAACGCGAACAGCTCCGGGGACGGCGCGAGCAAACCAGCGGACAGGCCTTCGTAGAGAAACTCCAGCTCATGGGCCAGGTCGCCGATGGGCGCGATCTCGACCATACGTGCGCCGCCCTTGAGGGTATGCAGGTCGCGCAGCAGGGTTTCCACTTCTTGGCGATTGCCCGGCTCTGCCTGCCAGCGCGACAGCGCAGCACTGGAACTGTCGAGGATGTCGGCGGCTTCTTCGAGGAAGATATCCAGCAGCTCAGGGTCGGCGCCGGACGCTGGCGGTGCGGCGGCCGGTGCCGCTGGCGCGCTGCCCTGGCGCAACGCCCGCACCCTGGCGATCAGCTCGACACTGTCGCTCAGCGGCTGGTGATGGTGCAGTTCTTCAAGCTGCAAGGCGAGGCGTTCATGGCTCGCCATCAGCACGTGGGACAGTTCGGCAGTGTAGCTGTAGCGGCGGTCCACCAGCCCTTCGTACAGGCATTCCAACTCATGGGCCAGATCGCCAATGGCCTCGATTTCAGCCATGCGCGCACCGCCCTTGAGGGTGTGCAGGTCGCGTTGCAGCGACGACAGCGGTGCGGCGTTGTCGGGCTCCAGCAACCAGCGCTTGAGCGACTGCCCGGCGCTGTCGAGGATGTCCACGGCTTCTTCGAGGAAGATCTCGACGATCTCGTCGTCCCTCTCCGTTTCGTGATCCAACTGCTGTGTGGCGGCGCCCAGTTCGGAAACACTCAACACCCGGCTGCCGTCGCTTTTGATCAGGCCGGTGGCGGACGGGTCGAGGGCTTCATCCAGCAGCTCGCGCAGGGCTTCGACGCGGGCTGGCGCCGGGCTGATTTCCTGGCCGGCGGCCAGTTGGTCGAGCATGCTGATCAGCGCTTCATGGGCCTGTTCGGCCTCATGGAAAAACCGCTCACTGACGGCCAGGCTGCTTTCCTCAACAGCGCCATACAGGTCGAGCAAGGCTTCACACAGTGCATCGATGGCGTGCAGGTCAGCGACGTGTGCGCCCTCCCCCAAGGTGGTCAGTTCGTCCAGCAGCGCGGTGAGTTCCTGGCGCTCGCCGGGGTGTTGCTGCCAGCGACGCAGCAGGTTTTCGGCATCGAGCAGGATGTCCATGCCCTGCGCGAGGAAGTTGGCGATCAGCTGAGGGTCGCGCTTGATGCGCACGTCGAGCAGCGCTTCAAGCTGATGATCCAGTAGGCTTTGGGTACGGTTGATCAAGTCCTCTGCACCTTTGATCGGCGCCAGGGGATCGCTGTCCAGATCGCGTAAACCCCGTTGAAACAGACCTTCGGCTTCCAACAGCAACTCCACCTCGTCCAGGTCCAGCGGCAGGCGGTGGGCCTTGTATTCGCGGGTCAGGTGGTCGAGCGGGCGGGCCAGCTCGGCGATCGGCAACACGCCCGCCATGTAGGCGCTGCCCTTGAGGGTATGCAGGGCGCGTTGCAGTTCATCGCTGACTTGCAATGGCACGTGCTCGGCGGCCTGGTGCAGGAAGTGATTGAGGCTGTCCAGATGGCTCTGGGCTTCGTTGCGGAAGATCTCCAGCAGCATCGGGTCATGAGGCTCGGCGGCCGGCACCGGCATGCCGCTGGCCAAGGCGTGGGCGCGGGCGGCCAGGGCGTCGACCTCATCCCTTTGGCGCTGGTCGTCGATGGCAAAGTCAGCGATCAACTCCGGCAGCAAGGCCACCGCTTCATCCAGTACCTGCTGCACGTCGGGGCCAAGGGTCACGCTACGCTCGAGCACACGGTTCAGCAGGTTCTCCACCGCCCAGGCCAGCTCGGCCAAGACCAGGGCGCGGACCATGCGGCCGCTGCCCTTGAGCGTGTGGAAGGCACGGCGCATTTCGCCCTGGGCGATTTTGTCCGCGCTGTTGGGTAGATTGCGGTGCAGCACCTCAAGCACTTCGTCGGTCTCTTCAAGGAAGACCTCGCGCAGTTCATCGTCGATGGGTTCTTCATCGGCCGGCGGCGGCAGCAGGCTGCCGGGGCGCTGGAGGGCGGGCGGGTTAAGGCGCGACGTGGGACTGGCCAGCGCGTCGAACTGCGACTGGCTCGGCGTAACCTCCACCGCACGTGCTCCGTCCGGTGCAACCAGGGCTTGGCGCCAGGGTTTCTCAGCAGGCAGGTAACCCAGCGCCGCCAGGCCGTGCGTGGCCAGCTCCAGCACCCGTTCCCCTGCGGCATCGGGGTCTTGGAGCATCCGTTCGAGGTAGTATTCCAGGCTGCTGATCACATCGGCGAAATGCGCCAGTTGCCCCTCGGAGGGTGGTGCGTCGTTACCCATCAACTGTTCATCAACATAATCCGTGCAGCCGCGCATCAGGCTTGCCGCGCGGGGCAACGGAATCATCGCCAAAGCGCCGCGCACCTGGCTCAGCAGCTCCGGCAGGGACTCCAGGCGTTGGCGGTCCCAGTCGGCTTCAATGCAGTCGATCACCAGCTCCTTGGCTTGCTTGAGGCACTGGCAGGATTCACGGATCACCAACTGATGGATCTGGGTCAGGTCGGTGGTGGGCAGGCGGTTTTCTTCGCGGCTTTCCGGCTCGACGGTACCGACCATGCCTGCCAGTGTGGCTTCGACGTAGAGCAACGCGCCGGCGACGTCCATCAGCACTGCGTCGTTGGGTTCGCGTTGGCCTTGAACCAGGCTCAACACCACGGCGAGTTGGTCGATGATGACTTTACGCGGCTGGCCGAAGCCCAGCACCGCCAGGGTATCGGCGATCTGCCGCAGCGGCGCGAGCAACGCATCGAGGTCGCTGGTGTGCTGGCGGTCACTGCGTACGAACAAATCGAGGCGTTCCTTGACCCGCACCAGCTCTTCACACAAGGCCCCCAGCACCGAGCCCATGGCGTTGCGGTCCGGCCCGGCCAGGCGGGCGCGTTCGGCGTCGACTAACGCACTGTCGGGCAAGGCTTCATCCAGGCCGTAGCGCTCTTTCAGGCTTTGCATGCGCGGCGTCGGCCGGGTGACCTTGGCGACATAGAACAGCAGGCTCTTGAGCAGCTCATCCGGTGCCGGCTGGTTGATCCCGCCGATGCCCTGGGCCAGCAGGCGCTTGAGTTGTTTGTCGCTGGCCTTGAGCAGGCTGCGCAGCGCCGGGCTGTTGGCGATCACGCCAGTGAGCATGCCTTCGACCAGGGCCGAGGTGACTTGCCACAGCGGCAACAGCGGCGCGCCTTGGCACAGCGTTTCAAGGCGCGCGAACACCCGCGCCATGTCTTCCAGGTTGCTGGGCCCATGATCTTCGCGCAGCAGCCCGGCAAGGGCCTGTTGCAGCAGTTGATGCCACTGGCGCAGTTGCTCTTTCAGGTCGGGCACCGCGCGTTGGGCCAGGGCCTCGTCGGGCAGCGGCGCTATCGCCAGCAGTTGCGGGCTGAACAGGCTGGTCTCCGACAGCAGGCTTTCGCCGCGCGCGCTGCGCAGGTCATTGAGCAGCGGCAACACCACCAGCGGCAGGTCGCGGCGGGCGCTGTGCACACGGTCCAGGTACAGCGGCAACTGGTTGAGGGCCTGTTGCAGCAGGCGGATGCTTTCATCGCGCTGGCTCACGCCTGCGGCTTGCAGGGCCAGGGCCAGCGCTTCGATTTCCTCGGCGAGCAAGGCTGCGCCGTAGAACTCGACCATTTGCAACGCGCCATGCACTTGGTGGACAGCGGCCAGGCACTCGCTGATGGCGTCGCCGTCGCTGGTTTCGACATACGCGTCCAGCGCCGAACGGGCCTGTTTCAGGGTTTCGGCAATGTCGCCCTTGACCCATTCGAGGGCCACGTAGTCGTGCCGATCAACCATAACTGCTCCGCTTAGAATTCGTGGGTTGCTGATGTTGCCAAGATCTCCCGACTGGTGGAGATCAAATGTGGGAGCTGGCTTGCCTGCGATAGCGGTGGGTCAGCAACACATCTGTATCTGACAGACCGCTATCGCAGGCAAGCCAGCTCCCACAGTTGGACTGTGGTGTTCTTCAGATAGCATTTCAATCATTGACCTGCTTGGGCGGCGGGAGGGTGAACCCCGACACCGACCGGCGCAACTGGCTAGCCATTTTCGCCAGGTTGCCAATGCTTTCAGCCGTCGCCGTGGAGCCCGACGAGGTCTGGGTGGTGATCTGCTGGATCACATTCATCGTCAGGGAAATCTGCCCCGCCGACGAGGTCTGTTGCTGCGCCGCGTTGGAGATGCTCTGGATCAGCGCCGCCAGGGTTTTCGACACGCCTTCGATCTCTTCCAGCGCCACCCCGGCGTCCTGGGCCAGCCGCGCACCGCGCACCACCTCGGTAGTGGTCTGCTCCATGGAAATAACCGCTTCGTTGGTGTCGGCCTGGATCGCCCGTACCAGGGTTTCGATCTGCCGGGTGGCCGCCGATGAGCGCTCGGCCAGGCGCTGCACTTCATCGGCGACCACCGCAAAACCGCGCCCGGCATCCCCCGCCATGCTCGCCTGGATCGCGGCGTTGAGGGCGAGGATGTTGGTCTGGTCGGCAATGTCGTCGATCAGGCTGACGATGTCGCCAATCTCCTGGGACGACTCGCCCAAGCGTTTGATGCGCTTGGCGGTGTCCTGGATCTGCTCGCGAATGTTGTCCATGCCGTGGATGGTGTTGTGCACCACCTCGTTGCCCTTGTTGGCGATTTCCACCGAGCGCTCCGCTACCGCCGAGGACTCGGCGGCGTTGGCCGAAACCTGATCGATGGACTGGGCCATCTGGTTGATTGCGGTGGAAGCTTCAGCGATCTGCTGGGCCTGATGCTCCGACGCCTGGGCCAGGTGCATGGCGGTGGCCTGGGTGTCCTGCACCGCACCAGCGACTTGCCCGGCGGTCAGGTTGATGGTGGCGACCAGGTCGCGCAGTTGGTCGACGGAATAGTTGATGGAGTCGGCGATGGTGCCGGTGAAGTCTTCGGTCACCGAGGCGGTCACCGTGAGGTCGCCGTCGGCCAGGTCTTCGATTTCATCCAACAGACGCATGATCGCGTTCTGGTTGCGTTCGTTCTTCTCGGCAGTTTCGTGCAATTGGCGGTTGGTCTCGCGCACCATCACCAGGCCGATCAGGATGATCGAGGTCAGCGCCAGAAGGCCCAGCACATAGCCGCCGATGGTGTCGAAGCTGCGCCCGCTGGCGAGGTTTTCAAACCCGGTGGCCAGGTGCGAGGCTTCCTCAAGCAGCGTTTGCGACAGGTTGAAGATATTGCTCGCCGAGGCTCGCACCTGGAACAACTGCGGCGAGGTTTCGAGGATTTCATCCACGGAGCCGGAGACAAACTCGAACAGCTCGGCGATTTCCGTCAGGCGTGCGCGGGCGTCGCGGTCTTCGACCTGGGTGATGCGCAGGCCGGGGTTGCCCTGGAGCATGCCGCTGAGCACCTGGCCAAAGCGGTTGGCATC
Source organism: Pseudomonas sp. H3_E07 (assembly GCF_054668895.1). Taxonomy (NCBI): domain Bacteria; kingdom Pseudomonadati; phylum Pseudomonadota; class Gammaproteobacteria; order Pseudomonadales; family Pseudomonadaceae; genus Pseudomonas; species Pseudomonas sp. H3_E07. Next base: position 3,170,271 of record NZ_CP162795.1, on the reverse strand, counting down.
ACGGCCAAAGGCGTCGGCGGCCTGCACGGCGGTTTCGTCGCCGGCCAGCACGGTGTTCACCGCGCCAAGGATGCGTTCGGCCAGCAGTGATTGGCGCTGGGCCAACGCTACTTGGCTGGCCGGCGCGCCACGCTGCAGGAGGATGTCAACGACCTTTTCCGACTCCATCTGCAGTTGCGGCACGGTTTCGGCAAGGGTCGCCGCCACCTGATGCAACGACAGCACGGTCTGCTCACTGGCGAGGATCGCATCGGTGTTCTTCAGCAGCGCTTCCCAGTCGGTCTGTACCGCGCGCATCTCGGCGCGTACGGCGCTGGGTGCGGCAGGCAGGCCGGTTTGCGGATCACCTTTTTTCAGGTAACCCCAGCGCTGGGCGAAGTCGTTGCGCGCCTCCCCCAGCAACTTGAACGCAGCCGCCTTGCCGGCGGCGGCTTCGGTGGCGTTCTTGGCAATGCGCTGGGACAGCACGCGCAACTCACCGGCGTGGCCAATGTACTGCTTGTCATAGGTGGACTGGGTGTTGAGGTAGGCGAAATTGGCGAACAGCAACATGATGAACACGATCAGTGCAATGAATAGCACGACGATCTGCGAGCGACTGCGCGAGCCGGCCTGGGGTTTTGGCGTGGTAGCGGTGGTCATGCGGCAACATCCATGAAGCCAGGGGCCTGGGCCAGAGCGAAGGGGCTGAAGACCTGCCACAGCGGGTCGCCATCGAACCGGCCCTGGATAAACGGAGCGGCGGGGGCGTCGTTGGCCAGCCATGCGTCTTGTGCGAAATGCTGCATCCCCATCACCTCGTCCACCAGCAGCCCCACAAACAGGTCGTTATATTCCACCACCAACACCCGCCGCTGTTTGCCCGCCTTGGACAGCTCAAGGCCGAGAAAGCCGCCCAGGTCCATTACCGGCAGCAAGCGCCCACGCAGGTTGGCCACGCCCTTGACCCAGGCCTTGACCCCGGGCATCAGCGTGCAACGCGGTTCATGCAGGACTTCGGCGACTTCGCCCATGGGCGCAACATACCAATGCTGGCCCAGGCGAAAGCCGATCCCGCTCCAGCGTTGCAGGCGGGTTTCCTGGGACGGCAGGTCAGCCGCCAGCAGACGGCAACGTTGGTCGATGCCCAACAGCAGCTCGAAGGCGGTTTGCGACTCGGTCATGATGGCGGACCGTCAGCCGGCCAATACCTTGTTCAGGGTGGCGATCAGGGTTTCTTCGTCCACCGGCTTGGTCAGGTAATCCTTGGCGCCCTGGCGCGCGCCCCAGATCTTGTCGGTTTCCTGGTCCTTGGTGGTGATGATGATGATCGGGATGCCGTTGGTTTCCGGCTCCTTGGACAGCTGGCGGGTGGCCTGGAAGCCATTCAGGCCAGGCATCACGATGTCCATCAATACGGCGTCGGGCAGTTCCAGGCGGGCCAGGGCCACGCCATCCGCGCCGTTTTCGGCCTTGAGGACTTGATGACCATGCTTTTCCAGCATGCCCGTCAGTTTGTACATTTCGGTCGGCGAGTCGTCGACGATCAGAACACGTGCCATGGTTTTCCCCACTACATAGGTGGACGCCGGCCCTTGTGAGGCGGCGTCAGTGTGCTTGTTCTACTGCGGCGAACCCCGGCACGTAGGCCTTGATCGCACCCAGCAGTTCGTCCTTGCTGAAAGGCTTGGTCAAAAACTGATCGACACCGACAATGCGCCCCTTGGCCTTGTCGAACAGGCCGTCCTTGGAGGACAACATGATCACCGGGATCGACTTGAACGCCGGGTTGTTCTTCACCAGTGCGCAGGTCTGATAGCCATCCAGGCGCGGCATCATGATGTCGACAAAAATAATGTGCGGGTGATGATCGACAATCCGGGCCAGGGCATCGAAACCGTCGATGGCCGTGATGACATCGCATCCCACATTCTTCAACAAAGTTTCAGCGGTGCGGCGGATCGTCTTCGAATCGTCGATCACCATCACTCTCAAGGCGTTGGAATGCTGTTCCATATCTGCTCTGCCATCGCCACAGCGAATCGGTTTTCGGTGTGTACTGCCTGATGTTGCACAGGATGAGCGCCACAAGCCTTGGAATTCAAGGGCTGCTGCGCCGTGGCAGTCTTTTTAGCACAGTCTCCGGACGCAATCTATCGAGCAACCGGCCAGGTGGTTTTTCCTTGACCCACAACAGCCACAGCGCCACTCTGACGCCACTTTTATGCGCCCTAATTTGCTAGAGGAAATCCCCCATGAGCGTTCGCGTCGGCATTGTCATGGACCCTATCGCCAGCATTTCCTATAAAAAGGACAGCTCGCTGGCCATGCTCCTGGCCGCCCAGGCCCGCGGCTGGACCCTGTTCTATATGGAACAGCGCGATCTTTACCAGGGCGACGGCGAGGCCCGTGCACGCATGCGCCCGCTGCAGGTGTTTGCCAACCCGCAGAAGTGGTTCGAGCTTGCGGATGAAATCGACAGCCCGCTGAGCGATCTGGACGTGATCCTGATGCGCAAGGACCCGCCGTTCGACATGGAATTCGTCTACTCCACCTACTTGCTGGAGCAGGCGGAGCGCGCCGGGGTGCTGATCGTCAACAAGCCGCAGAGCCTGCGCGACTGCAATGAAAAGCTGTTCGCCACCCTGTTCCCACAATGCACGCCGCCGACCGTGGTCAGCCGCCGCGCCGACGTGCTGCGTGAGTTCGCCGCCAAACATGGCGATGTGATCCTCAAGCCGCTGGACGGCATGGGTGGCACCTCGATCTTCCGTCACCGCGCGGGCGACCCGAACCTGTCAGTGATCCTGGAGACCCTGACCGCCCTGGGCACCCAGCAGATCATGGGGCAGGCCTACCTGCCGGCGATCAAGGACGGCGACAAGCGCATCCTGATGATCGACGGCGAGCCGGTGGATTACTGCCTGGCGCGCATCCCGGCGGCCGGCGAGACCCGCGGCAACCTGGCGGCCGGTGGTCGTGGTGAAGCACGCCCTCTGTCGGACAAGGACCGTTGGATTGCAGCCCAGGTCGGCCCGACCTTGCGTGAAAAGGGCTTGCTGTTTGTCGGCCTGGACGTGATCGGTGAGCACCTGACTGAAATCAACGTCACCAGCCCGACCTGCATCCGCGAGATCGACAATGCGTTTGGCACCAACATCGGCGAAATGCTGATGGCCGCCATTGAGCGCAAGCTGCAAGCCAAGTGATATAGAACAGCCGGACACGCACCAACATTGCGCTATCATGCCCCACCTGTGAAACGCGCGATGTTGGTTTTTTTGTCATGACACTCCCGTCCGAGCTGCCCCCCGAACTCTCCCACAGCGGCGTGCGCCCGGCTGATCGGCTCGGTTTTACCCTGTTTCTGGCAGCGTTGATTCATCTGGCCCTGATCCTCGGCGTGGGTTTCACCATGGTCGAGCCCAAACAGATCAGCAAAACCCTGGAAATCACCCTCGCCACGTTCAAGAGCGAAAAAAAGCCCGAGAAAGCTGATTTCCTCGCCCAAGACAACCAGCAGGGCAGCGGCACCCTCGATAAAAAGGCGGTACCCAAGACCACCGAGGTCGCACCGTTCCAGGACAACAAGGTGAATAAAGTCACCCCGCCGCCGGTGCCCAAGCCGGAGGTCAAGCAGGCCGCGCCCAAGGCTGCGGTGACCACCGTCGCGCCCAAGCCGCAGAAAGCCCCGACCCAGCGCGAAAAGACCAAGACCGAACCCACGCCCGAGCCCGTAAAGCCGGCACCGACATTCGACAGCTCGACGTTGTCCGACGAGATCTCCAGCCTCGAAGCCGAACTGGCCAATGAACAACAGCTGTACGCCAAGCGCCCGCGCATCTACCGGTTGAACGCGGCCTCGACCATGCGCGACAAAGGCGCCTGGTATAAGGACGAATGGCGCAAGAAGGTCGAGCGCATCGGCAACCTCAACTACCCGGAAGAAGCCCGGCGTCAGCAGATTTACGGCAATTTGCGTCTATTGGTTTCAATCAACCGCGACGGCACGTTATATGAAGTGCAGGTGCTGGAATCGTCCGGCCAACCGCTGCTGGACCAGGCCGCCCAGCGCATCGTGCGCCTGGCCGCGCCCTTCGCGCCGTTCAGCGGCGATTTGAACGACGTCGACCGCCTGGAAATTATCCGCACTTGGAAGTTCGCCAAGGGCGATCGGTTGTCGAGCAATTGATGACAATTGCCACCTGCGGCCCATCACCAGCTTGTCAGTTCGCCCCTCCACCGCCACACTATCGAACATGAAAAACGTCAGCCCGACCTACCTCAAGCATCAATTCCTGATCGCCATGCCCCATATGGCCGACCCGAACTTTGCGCAGACCTTGACCTACATCGTCGAGCACACGGCCAATGGTGCCATGGGGCTGGTGGTCAACCGCCCGCAGGAGCTGAACCTGGCGGACATCCTTGAACAACTGCGCCCGGAAGTCGACACACCGGCCCGTTGCCAGGGTGTGCCGATCTACATCGGCGGGCCAGTGCAGACCGATCGTGGTTTTGTGCTGCACCCGACGGGGCCGAAGTTCCAGGCCACGGTCGATCTGGACGGTGTGTCGCTGTCCACCTCCCAGGACGTGTTATTCGCCATCGCGGACGGTGTAGGCCCCGAGCAAAGTGTGATCACCCTCGGATACGCAGGCTGGGAAGCCGGCCAATTGGAAGCCGAGCTGGCCAGCAATGCCTGGCTGACGTGCCCCTTCGACGCGGAAATCCTGTTCAACACCCCCAGCGAACTGCGCCTGGAAGCGGCTGCCGCCAAGCTGCGGGTCAACCTCAGTTTGTTGACCAGCCAGGCGGGGCACGCCTGATGGCTTTACGTCTGATCCTCGGCTTTGACTACGGCACCAAACAGATCGGCGTCGCGGTCGGCCAGGTGATCACCGGCCAGGCCCGCGAGCTGTGCACCTTGAAAGCCCAGAACGGCGTGCCGGACTGGAACCAGGTCGAGGCCCTCATTAAAGAGTGGAAACCCGATGCGGTCGTGGTCGGGCTGCCGTTGAACATGGACGGCACCCCCAGCGACATGTGCCTGCGCGCCGAAAAGTTCGCCCGCCGCCTCAATGGCCGCTACAACCTGCCCTTCTATACCCATGACGAACGCCTCACCACCTTTGAAGCCAAAGGCGAGCGCCGTGACCGTGGCGGACAGAAAGGCAGCTACCGCGACAATCCCGTGGACGCCATCGCCGCCGCCCTGTTGTTGCAGGGATGGTTGGATGAAAACACTGCTTTATTTGAATCCTGACTGACGCGGCTTGCCGCGTCTTTTTACGTTTGAGCCCGGACCTTGCAGGCCCCCGCCGCGCAAGGCCTTGAAGGAGCCACCATGAGCCTGCCGAACCCCGCCGAACTGATCAGCCAGATGGCCACTAGCCTCACGGCCCATCTGCAACACCGCTCTATCAGCGAACCGCGCTTCATCGGCATTCGCACCGGCGGTGTGTGGGTGGCCCAGGCGCTGCTGGAAGCACTGGGCAGCGACTCGCCCCTCGGCACCCTCGATGTATCCTTTTACCGTGACGATTTCAGCCAGAACGGCCTGCACCCGCAAGTGCGCCCGTCGGCCCTGCCGTTCGAGATCGAGGGCCAGCATCTGGTGCTGATCGACGACGTGCTGATGAGCGGCCGCACGATCCGCGCCGCCATGAACGAACTGTTCGACTACGGCCGCCCGGCCAGCGTGACCCTGGTGTGCCTGCTGGACCTGGATGCCGGCGAACTGCCGATCAGCCCGGATGTGGTCGGCGCCACACTGTCGCTGCAAGCCCACCAGCGGGTAAAATTGTCCGGTCCCACGCCGCTCGAACTCGAACTGCAAGACCTCGCCCTTTAAACCGCCTTGTAAAGAGTCCCCGCGATGACGCCTCTAGATGCCAAGCGCCCGCTGCAGCTCAATGCTCAGGGCCAGTTGCAACACTTCTTGTCCCTCGACGGTTTGCCCCGCGAACTGCTCACCGAAATCCTCGACACCGCCGACTCGTTTCTCGAAGTCGGTGGCCGCGCGGTGAAGAAGGTCCCGCTGCTACGCGGCAAGACCATCTGCAATGTGTTCTTCGAGAACTCCACGCGCACCCGCACCACGTTTGAACTGGCGGCCCAGCGGCTGTCGGCCGACGTGATCACGCTGAACGTGTCCACCTCGTCGGCGAGCAAGGGCGAAACCCTGCTCGACACCCTGCGCAATCTGGAAGCCATGGCCGCCGACATGTTCGTGGTCCGCCACGGCGATTCCGGTGCCGCGCACTTCATTGCCGAACACGTGTGCCCGCAGGTGGCGATCATCAACGGCGGCGATGGCCGTCACGCTCACCCGACCCAGGGCATGCTCGACATGCTGACCATCCGTCGGCACAAGGGCAGCTTTGAAAACCTCTCGGTGGCCATCGTCGGCGACATCCTGCACTCGCGGGTTGCGCGCTCGAACATGCTGGCCCTCAAGGCCCTGGGTTGCCCGGATATCCGCGTGATCGCACCCAAAACCCTGCTGCCGATCGGCATCGAGCAGTACGGTGTGAAGGTCTACACCGACATGGCCGAAGGCCTCAAGGATGTGGACGTGGTGATCATGCTGCGCCTGCAGCGCGAGCGCATGGCCGGTGGCCTGTTGCCGAGCGAAGGCGAGTTTTACCGCCTGTTCGGCCTGACCACCGCGCGCCTGGCCGGCGCCAAGCCGGATGCCATCGTGATGCACCCGGGCCCGATCAACCGTGGGGTGGAGATTGAGTCGGCAGTGGCCGACGGCCCTCAATCGGTGATCTTGAACCAAGTCACCTACGGCATCGCCGTCCGCATGGCCGTGCTGTCCATGGCCATGAGCGGGCAAACCGCGCAACGTCAATTCGAGCAGGAGAACGCCCAGTGAAGCTCAGCATCCTCGGCGCCCGCGTCATCGATCCGGCCAGCGGCCTGGATCACGTCACCGATCTGCATCTGGAAGCCGGCAAGCTCATCGCCATCGGCGCCGCCCCCGCGGGTTTCAGCGCGACTGAAACCATTGACGCCAACGGCTTGGTGGCCGCGCCTGGGCTGGTCGACCTGAACGTTGCCCTGCGCGAGCCGGGCTACAGCCGCAAGGGCAACATCACCAGCGAAACCCGCGCCGCGGCAGCCGGCGGCGTGACCAGCCTGTGCTGCCCGCCGCACACCAGACCGGTTCTCGACACCTCAGCCGTGACCGAGCTGATCCTCGACCGCGCCCGCGAAGCCGGCAATTGCAAGGTGTTCCCCATCGGCGCCCTGAGCAAAGGCCTGGAAGGCGAACAACTCGCTGAACTGATCGCCCTGCGTGACGCCGGTTGCGTGGCCTTCGGCAATGGCCTGGAAAGCTTTCGCAGCACCCGCACGCTGTTACGCGCCCTGGAATACGCAGCGACCTTCGACCTGACGGTGATCTTCCATTCCCAGGACCGCGACCTGGCCGAAGGCGGCCTGGCCCATGAAGGCGCCGTGGCCAGCTTCCTCGGCCTGCCGGGCATTCCGGAAACCGCCGAGACCGTGGCCCTGGCCCGTGACCTGCTGCTGGTGGAGCAAAGCGGTGTGCGCGCGCACTTCAGTCAATTGACCAGCGCTCGCGGCGTCGCCCTGATCGCCCAGGCCCAGGCCCGTGGTTTGCCGGTCACAGCGGATGTGGCGCTGTATCAGCTGATTTTGACGGATGAGGCGCTGATCGATTTCTCCAGCCTGTACCACGTGCAACCGCCGCTGCGCACCCTGGCCGACCGTGAAGGTTTGCGGGCGGCGGTCAAGTCCGGTGTGGTCTCGGCGATTTCCAGCCATCACCAGCCCCATGAGCGAGATGCCAAGCTGGCACCGTTTGGCGCGACAGAGCCTGGCATCAGCAGTGTCGAACTGTTGCTGCCACTGGCGATGACGTTAGTGGAAGATGGACTGCTGGACTTGCCGACACTGCTGGCGCGCCTGAGCGCCGGCCCGGCCGAGGCCTTGCGCCTGCCGGCCGGTAAGTTGGCGGTGGGTTCGGCGGCGGATCTGGTGCTGTTTGATCCGGCCAGCTCGACGATTGCCGGGGAACAGTGGCTGTCCAAGGGTGAGAACTGCCCGTTCATCGGGCATAGCCTGCCGGCGACGGTGCGTTACACCTTGGTGGATGGGCGGATCAGCTACCAGGCCTGATAGAACACATCCAATGTGGGCACGGCCCATGTAGGAGCTGGCTTGCCTGCGATAGCATCACCTCGGTTTGGCTCAAAGACCGAGGTGATGCTATCGCAGGCAAGCCAGCTCCTACACAAGCCAGCTCCCACATTTGATTGTGTGCAGACTTACCGTCCGGCGTTGCGCTCGGCATTGCGGATCGAAATCTGCGTATTCAACGTCCAGAAGTCATACAGCACTCCCACCAGGAACAAACCGCCGGTCAGCAGGTAGATCAGGCCGGTGATCCATTTGCCCTGGTACATGCGGTGCACGCCAAACACGCCTAGAAACGCCAACAGGATCCAGGCCACGTTGTATTCGATGGGTCCGGCGGTAAAGCGCAGGTCCGCTTCACGGTCCATGGCCGGGATCAGGAACAGGTCGATCAGCCAGCCGATACCCAGCAAGCCCAAGGTGAAAAACCAGATCGTGCCGGTCACCGGCTTGCCGTAATAGAAGCGATGCGCCCCGGTAAAACCGAAAATCCACAGCAGGTAGCCGATCACCTTACTGTGGGTATCTTGCTGCGGACCAATCTGCTGATAGGTGTTCATCGCGTACCTCTTTTGCTTCGATAGATAAATTTTTTCACTTTCTTTGTGACTTTTTTACAGGCGCCCGACGTACGGCAAATGGTATCTTCCCTGCCCTGAAAGCCTTATGCCACCTGACTTGTGTAGGACAATTGCGGCGAATCGTCGCGTTTTTCCTGATTTTGACGTCAAGGTTCAGTCGACAAACGGCCTGAGAACGACACAAAAAGCTGTTATAAAGTTGCGCGCAAACCCATAAGAGCCACGCCTAATGCGACCATTTTTCAAGACATGGCTAACCATTTGCCTATTAATGCCACTGGCCGCCCACGCCACCAATCGTGAGCAACGACTTCCTAACGTTAACGGTTTCACCCCTAAAGTCCACAGCACGCCAAGCACCGCCAAATCGGTAAAGCTGACCGTGAACCGCCCGACTCAAGTGAGCAAGGCCCATAACGGCAAAGCAGTTCCAGGCCTGGTCGGCGTCAACACCAAGCAGAGCAGCACCGTCCTCAGCCGCGCCGTCAACGTGCTCGGTACTCCTTATCGTTGGGGCGGCAGCAGCCCAAGTAAAGGGTTCGACTGCAGCGGCTTGGTGAAATACGCGTTCAACGACGTAGCCGCCGTGGACCTGCCGCGTACTTCCAATGCCATGGCCGCTGGCCACGGGCAGAAGGTTGATCGCAAGGACTTGAAACCAGGTGACCTGCTGTTCTTCAAACTCAAGAGCCGCCAGGTGAACCACGTTGCCATTTATCTGGGCAATGATCGTTTCATCCACGCACCCCGCCGTGGCAAATCGGTCAGCATCGACACGCTGAAGAAGCCGTTCTGGAACAAGAACTACGTGATTGCCAAGCGGGTGCTGCCGAAAGAGCAGAATAACCTGCGGATCGTTCAGCGCTGATTTCAGGCTGAAATGCAGTACCCAATGTGGGAGCGGGCTTGCTCGCGAAAGCGGAGTGTCAGTCAACAGATTAATCGACTGATCTAACGCTTTCGCGAGCAAGCCCGCTCCCACATTTGATTTACATCGTTCTAAAGACCTCATATGTCTGTCGGTACCCTCGCCTTCTCCCGCGCGTCTTCCCGGCTGACCAGCCCCTCCCCGACCAGCACCTTCAAGCTCATATCCAACGTCTTCATCCCCAACGCCCCACCCGTCTGGATCGCTGAGACCATCTGCGCCACCTTGTCCTCGCGGATCAAATTCCGAATGGCCGGCGTGCCCAGCATGATCTCGTGAGCCGCCACCCGCCCGCCGCCGATCTTCTTCACCAGCACCTGGGACACCACCGCTTGCAACGACTCCGACAACATCGAGCGGACCATGACCTTTTCCCCGGCCGGGAACACATCCACCAGCCGGTCTACGGTCTTTGCGGCCGAACTGGTGTGCAGGGTGCCAAATACCAGGTGCCCGGTCTCGGCCGCCGTCAGCGCCAGGCGGATGGTCTCCAAGTCACGCAGTTCGCCCACCAGGATCACGTCCGGGTCTTCCCTCAGGGCCGAGCGCAGGGCAACCGAAAAGCCATGGGTGTCGCGATGCACCTGGCGTTGGTTGATCAACGCCATTTTCGGCGTGTGAATAAATTCGATGGGGTCTTCAAGGGTGAGGATGTGATGGCGCCGATGCTGATTGAGAAAATCAATCATCGCCGCCAGGGTGGTGGACTTGCCTGAACCGGTCGGGCCGGTGACCAACACGAGGCCCCGGGGCAGTTGGGCGATACGCTGGAATACTTCACCGAGACCAAGGCTTTCCAAGCTCCGGACTTCGGACGGTATGGTACGAAACACCGCGCTCAGCCCGCGATCCTGCCGGAACACATTGGCCCGGAAACGCGCCACGTCGGGCAACTCGAACGCAAAATCCGTTTCAAGAGATGTTTCGAAATCCTTTTGTTGATGCTGATTGAGCAAAGGGCTCAATAAGTCCGCTACTTGCGTAGGTGAAAGCACCGGCCCCTCCAGCGGCCAGACCTCGCCATCAACCCGCAGCATCGGCGCCAGGCCAGCGGACAAATGCAGGTCGGAGGCGCCACGGCGCACGCTGGCCGTGAGTAGTTCAGTGATATCCATAGGGCTTTCCATTTCCAGTAGAATGCCGCGGACTCCATATCCACGGGCGCATCTTGAATGTCGACGATAGCAGACAACATCGGCCAGGTTAGCCAGCGCATCCGCGCCGCAGCCGACGCCGTGCAACGTGACGCAAGCAGCATCCACCTGCTGGCCGTGAGCAAGACCAAACCCGCGCAAGCCGTGCGCGAAGCCTATGCCGCCGGGATGCACGACTTTGGCGAGAACTACCTGCAGGAAGCGCTGGGCAAACAGGCCGAATTAACTGACCTGCCCTTGAGTTGGCACTTCATCGGCCCCATTCAATCGAACAAGACGCGCGCTATCGCCGAGAACTTCGCTTGGGTGCATTCCGTGGATCGCCTGAAAATCGCTCAACGTTTGTCCGAACAACGCCCGGCCGACCTGCCACCGCTGAATATCTGCATCCAGGTCAATGTCAGCGGCGAAGCCAGCAAGTCCGGCTGTACGCCCGCCGACCTGCCGGCCCTGGCCCATGCAATCAGTGCCCTGCCGCGCCTGAAGCTGCGTGGCTTGATGGCGATTCCTGAGCCGACTGAAGATCGGACCGCGCAAGACGCAGCGTTCGCCGCGGTACGCGACCTGCAAAACAGCCTGAACCTGCCGCTGGACACACTTTCCATGGGAATGAGCCACGACCTTGAGTCGGCCATCGCCCAAGGCGCCACCTGGGTGCGGATCGGTACCGCCCTGTTTGGCGCCCGCGACTACGGCCAGCCATGAACATGGCTGACTTCCCTCTGAGTAAGGACCTGTCATGAGCAACACGCGTATTGCCTTTATCGGCGCCGGTAACATGGCGGCCAGCCTGATCGGTGGCCTGCGGGCCAAGGGCCTGGACGCCGCGCAGATCCGCGCCAGCGACCCAGGCGCCGACACCCGCGCCCGCGTCAACACCGAGCACGGCATTGAAACCTTTGCCGACAACGCCGAGGCCATCCAGGGCGTCGATGTCATCGTACTGGCCGTGAAGCCGCAGGCCATGAAAGCCGTGTGCGAGAGCCTGCGTCCGAGCCTGCAGCCGCACCAGCTGGTGGTGTCCATCGCCGCCGGCATCACCTGCGCCAGCATGAACACCTGGCTCGGTGCCCAGCCGATCGTGCGCTGCATGCCTAACACCCCGGCACTGGTCAGCCAAGGCGTGAGCGGGCTGTACGCCACCGCCGAGGTGACCGCCGAACAACGTGACCAGGCGCACGAGTTGTTGTCCGCCGTGGGCATCGCCCTGTGGCTGGAGCAGGAACAGCAACTGGATGCGGTCACCGCCGTGTCCGGCAGCGGCCCGGCGTACTTCTTCCTGCTGATCGAGGCCATGACCGCCGCCGGCGTGAAGCTGGGCCTGTCCAAGGACGTTGCCGAGCAACTGGCCGAGCAGACTGCCCTGGGCGCCGCGCATATGGCGGTTGCCAGCGATGTGGACGCCGCCGAGTTGCGCCGTCGCGTAACCTCGCCTGGCGGCACCACACAGGCGGCCATCGAGTCGTTCCAGGCCGGGGGCTTTGAAGCCCTGGTGGAAAAAGCATTGGGTGCCGCTGCGCACCGCTCGGCGGAACTCGCCGAACAACTGGGCAAATAAGGAGCCAACATGATTGGTTTGAACACCGCGGCCGTCTACGTGCTGCAAACCCTCGGCAGCCTGTACCTGTTGATCGTGCTGTTGCGCTTCGTGCTGCAACTGGTGCGTGCGAACTTCTACAACCCGCTCTGCCAGTTCATCGTGAAGGCCACCCAGCCGCTGCTCAAGCCGTTGCGCCGGGTGATCCCGAGCCTGTTCGGCCTGGACATGTCGTCGCTGGTCCTGGCGATCCTGGTACAGCTGGCCTTGATGGCGCTGACCCTGTTGCTGACCTACGGCACCACCGGTAATTTCCTCCAGTTGCTGGTCTGGGCCATCATCGGCGTGACCGCGCTGTTCCTGAAGATCTTCTTCTTCGCCCTGATCATCAGCGTGATCCTGTCCTGGGTCGCACCGGGCAGCCACAACCCTGGCGCCGAGCTGGTGAACCAGATCTGCGAACCGGCCCTGGCGCCATTCCGCCGCCTGCTGCCGAACCTGGGCGGCCTGGATATTTCGCCGATCCTGGCGTTCATGGTGCTCAAATTGCTGGACATGCTGGTAATCAACAACCTGGCGGCCATGACCGGAATGCCAGAAATCCTGCGACTGCTGATCTAACGATCGGCGCGATAACGTGTGGGAGCTGGCTTGCCTGCGACAGCGATGTATCAGTCAACGGATTGGCTGACTGGCACGCCGCTATCACAGGCAAGCCAGCTCCCACATTTTGTATCTGCATATTGAATTCAATCCTGGCCGGCCTTTGCTTGCCGCTGGGTGCAGCGGTCTTTAGACTTACGCCTCATTTAAACGAGAGCAGGGTCGATGCCAACTGCCTTCCCCCCCGATTCTGTTGGACTGGTCGTGCCCCAAGTGGCGCACTTCAGCGAACCGCTGGCCCTGGCCTGCGGGCGTGCGCTGCCTGCCTATGACTTGATCTATGAAACCTACGGCCAACTGAACGCCACGGCGAGCAACGCCGTGCTGATCTGCCACGCCTTGTCCGGCCATCATCACGCCGCCGGTTTCCATTCGGTCGACGAGCGCAAGCCCGGCTGGTGGGACAGTTGCATCGGCCCCGGCAAGCCCATCGACACCAACAAGTTCTTCGTGGTCAGCCTGAACAACCTCGGCGGCTGCAACGGTTCCACCGGCCCTAGCAGTATCAATCCGGAAACCGGCAAGCCGTTCGGCGCCGATTTCCCGGTACTGACCGTGGAAGACTGGGTGCACAGCCAGGCCCGCCTCGCCGACCTGCTCGGCATCAACCAGTGGGCCGCCGTGATCGGTGGCAGCCTGGGCGGCATGCAGGCGCTGCAATGGACCATCACCTACCCGGATCGCGTGCGCCATTGCCTGGCCATCGCCTCGGCCCCCAAGTTGTCGGCGCAGAACATCGCCTTCAACGAAGTGGCGCGCCAGGCGATCCTGACCGACCCGGAGTTCCACGGCGGTTCGTTCCAGGAAGCCGGTGTGATTCCCAAGCGCGGCCTGATGCTGGCGCGGATGGTCGGGCATATCACCTACCTGTCCGATGACTCCATGGGCGAGAAATTCGGCCGTGGCCTCAAGAGCGAGAAGCTCAACTACGACTTCCACAGCGTCGAGTTCCAAGTGGAAAGCTACCTGCGTTATCAGGGCGAGGAGTTCTCCGGGCGTTTCGACGCCAACACCTACCTGCTGATGACCAAGGCGTTGGACTACTTCGACCCGGCGGCCAACTTTGATGACGACCTGGCGAAAACCTTCGAAGGCGCCACCGCCAAGTTCTGCGTGATGTCGTTCACCACCGACTGGCGCTTCTCGCCGGCCCGCTCCCGCGAGCTGGTGGATGCGCTGATGGCCGCGCGCAAGGACGTCTGCTACCTGGAAATCAATGCGCCGCAAGGCCACGACGCCTTCCTGATTCCGATCCCGCGTTATTTGCAGGCGTTCGGCAATTACATGAACCGGATTACTGTGTGAGAACGCCATGAGAGCCGACCTGGAAATCATCCAAGAATGGATCCCCGCCGGCAGCCGCGTGCTCGACCTGGGCTGCGGCGATGGCGAACTGCTGAGCTGGCTGCGCGACAACAAGCAAGTCACCGGCTACGGCCTGGAAAACGACCCGGACAACATCGCCCAGTGCGTGGCCAAGGGCATCAACGTAATCGAGCAGGACCTGGACAAGGGCCTCGGCAACTTTGCCAGCAACAGCTTCGACATCGTGGTGATGACCCAGGCCCTGCAGGCGGTGCACTATCCGGACCGGATCCTCGACGAAATGCTGCGCGTCGGCCGCCAGTGCATCATCACCTTCCCCAACTTCGGCCACTGGCGCTGCCGCTGGTACCTGGCCACCAAGGGCCGCATGCCGGTGTCGGATTTCCTGCCCTACACCTGGTACAACACGCCGAACATCCACTTCTGCACCTTCGAAGACTTCGAAGCCTTGTGTGGCGAGCGTGAAGCCAAGGTGATCAACCGCCTTGCCGTCGATCAACAGCACCGCCACGGCTGGGCGAGTAAGCTATGGCCCAACTTGTTGGGTGAAATTGGTATTTACCGGGTCAGCAGTCCTGGCCTGACCGACCACAAGATTGCCGTCTAATCATCTTCAAGAGGGACGCTCATGAGTCGTTTGGCTATTTTTCTATTGACCGCCTGCCTGGGCGCCAGCGCCATGGCCGCGGACGCTATAGACGCTAACCGCAAGAAAGACTTCGGTGATATCACCGTGCACTACAACACCTTCACCTCCAGCTTCCTGCAACCGGAAACCGCCCAGGCTGTGGGCGTGGTACGCAGCAAGGAAAAGGGCTTGATCAACGTGACCGTGATCAAGGGCGTGACCCCGGTGGCCGCGCAGGTCACAGGCACCATCAAGGACCTGGGCGGCAAGAGCGAGATCCTTACCTTCAAGCAAATCAACGAAAAAGGCGGCGTCAACTATCTCGCGCCCTACTCCGTGACCCAGCGGGAATACAAGACGTTTACCATCAACGTTGAAACCGGCGGCAAAGCCCATAGCTTCCAATTCAACCAAGAACTGTTCCCGGCCGAATGATGAACCTTACTCAACTCGTACTGGCCAGCCATAACGCCGGCAAACTCAAAGAGCTGCAGGCGATGCTCGGCGACGCCGTGCAACTGCGCTCCATTGGCGAATTCAGCCAGGTGGAGCCGGAAGAGACCGGCTTGTCCTTCGTCGAGAACGCCATCCTCAAGGCACGCAACGCTGCACGCATTTCCGGCCTGCCGGCGCTGGCGGATGACTCGGGCCTGGCGGTGGACTTCCTCGGCGGCGCCCCTGGCATCTACTCGGCGCGTTATGCCGACGGCAAGGGCGACGCCGCCAACAACGCCAAATTGCTGGATGCGCTCAAGGACGTGCCGGACGCCGAGCGTGGCGCGCAGTTCGTCTGTGTGCTGGCTTTGGTGCGCCACGCCGATGACCCGCTGCCTATCCTGTGCGAAGGCCTGTGGCACGGGCGCATCCTGCATGCGGCCAGCGGTGAACAGGGTTTTGGTTATGACCCGCTGTTCTGGGTGCCGGAGCGCAATGTCTCCAGCGCCGAACTGAGCCCGGCCGACAAGAACCAGATCAGCCACCGTGCTCGCGCAATGGATTTGCTGCGCCAACGCCTGAGCCTGAAATGACCCAGAACACCTCTGCGCAGCCGCTGATCCACGGCGGCGCGCAAACACCTCGGGCGGCCTTGCCGGTACTGCCGCCCCTGTCGCTGTATATCCACATTCCGTGGTGCGTGCGCAAATGCCCTTATTGCGACTTCAACTCCCACACCGCCAGTAAAGTGCTGCCGGAAGAAGAGTATGTGGACGCACTGCTGGCCGACCTCGATCAGGACCTGCACGCCGTGTACGGTCGCGAGCTGAGTTCGATCTTCTTTGGCGGCGGTACGCCAAGCCTGTTCAGCGCCGCCGCATTGGGCCGCCTGCTCAAGGGTGTGCAAGCGCGTATCCCGTTTGCCAGTGATATCGAAATCACCCTGGAAGCCAACCCAGGGACGTTCGAGCAAGAAAAGTTCGTGGCCTATCGCACGCTGGGGATCAACCGCCTGTCCATTGGCATCCAGAGCTTCCAGCAGGAAAAACTCCAGGCCCTCGGCCGCATCCACAATGGCGACGAAGCCGTGCGCGCCGCCGGCATGGCGCGTCAGGCCGGATTCGACAACTTCAACCTGGACCTGATGCACGGTTTGCCCGATCAGTCCCTGGACGACGCCCTGAGCGACCTGCGCCAGGCAGTCGCGCTGAGGCCGACGCACCTGTCCTGGTATCAACTGACCCTGGAGCCCAACACCGTATTCTGGAACCAGCCGCCTGCGCTGCCGGAAGACGACACATTGTGGGACATCCAGGAGGCCGGCCAGGCGCTGCTCGCCGAACACGGTTACGCGCAATATGAAGTGTCGGCCTACGCACAACCGGGTCGCCCGGCGCGGCACAACCTGAATTACTGGAGCTTCGGCGACTTTATCGGCATCGGCGCCGGTGCCCACGGCAAGCTTAGCCACCCCGACGGGCGCATCGTGCGCACCTGGAAGACCCGAGCACCGAAGGACTACCTCAACCCGGCCAAAAGCTTCCAGGCCGGCGCGAAAGAACTGACCAACGAAGAACTGCCGTTCGAATTCCTGATGAACGCCTTGCGCCTCACCGACGGCGTCGAGGCCAAGCTCTACGCCGAGCGTACCGGCCTGGAGCTGGCCAGCCTGGATGAAGGCCGTCGCGAGGCAGAACAAAGTGGCTTAATGCAGGTCGAACCGTCACGCCTGGCGGCGACCGACCGTGGGCAACTCTTTCTCAATGACCTGTTGCAGAAGTTTTTGAGCTGATCGCTCTTAAGGAAATCGAATGGATTTGGTACTCGACCTGCTCGCCACCGTATCCCGCTGGAGCCGTAGCAACCTGTCGGAAATCTCCCTGGCCCTTGTGGGCTGCCTGCTGGTGCTGTTTGGCGCCGATATCAAGGGTTGGGTGGAAGCGCGTTTGGGCAGCGTCGCAGGCGCATTGCGCGTCCCGTTAATGGCGTTGCTGTGCATGATCGGCAGCGGCGCGGCGCTGATCTACGCCACGCCGTGGATTGTGCGGGGGTTGAGCCAGTTCAATAACTACAGCCTGGCGCCGGTGTTGGTGGTGGTGCTGGTGTTGATTGGCGTAGTCGCTGACCGCCGCTGACCTCCGCTACAACACAGAAGCAAATGTGAGAGCGGGCTTGCTCGCGAATACGGTGGATCAGTCGACATTTTCAGTGACTGACACACCGCATTCGCGAGCAAGCCCGCTCCCACATTGTTGACTGCATTCCAAGCGAGTGGCCTGTCAGTCAACCTTTTCGAATTTCAGATCCCACACCCCATGCCCCAACCGCTCGCCGCGGCGTTCGAACTTGGTGATCGGGCGCTCAGCCGGGCGTGGCACGCATTTGCCGTCTTCGGCGATGTTGCGGTAGCCAGGGGCGACGTTCATCACTTCCAGCATGTATTCCGCGTAGGGTTCCCAGTCGGTGGCCATGTGCAGAATGCCGCCGACCTTGAGCTTGCTGCGTACCAGCTCCGCGAAGGAGGCCTGGACGATACGGCGCTTGTGGTGACGGGCTTTGTGCCATGGGTCGGGGAAGAACAGCATCAGGCGGTCGAGGCTGTTGTCGGCGATGCAGCGGTTGAGCACTTCGATCGCGTCGCAGTCGTAGACCCGCAAGTTAGTCAGGCCTTGGGTCAGCACGCCGTTGAGCAGCGCGCCAACACCTGGACGGTGCACTTCCACACCAATGAAGTCCTGGTCCGGCGCAGCGGCGGCCATTTCCAGCAGGGAGTGGCCCATGCCGAAGCCGATTTCCAGGGAACGCGGGGCCGAACGGCCGAACACCTGATCGTAGTCCACCGGCGCGTCGGCCAGGGGCAACACGTACAGCGGCGCACCTTGCTCCAGGCCTTTTTGCTGGCCTTCGGTCATGCGACCAGCACGCATCACAAAACTCTTGATGCGGCGGTGCTTGGACTCGTCACCGGTTTCCAGGGTGTTCGGCGTTTCGTTTGATTCAGTCATCAATGGCTCTTACTTGATCAGACCATCCAGCGGCGAGGAGGCGCTGGCGTAGAGTTTTTTCGGCATGCGACCGGCGAGGTAGGCCAGGCGGCCCGCGACGATGGCGTGATTCATGGCTTCGGCCATCATGACCGGTTGCTGGGCATGGGCGATGGCGGAGTTCATCAGCACCGCGTCGCAGCCCAGTTCCATGGCGATGGTTGCGTCGGAGGCCGTGCCCACGCCCGCATCCACCAGCACCGGGATCTTGGCTTCTTCGAGGATGATCTGCAGGTTGTAGGGATTGCAGATACCCAGGCCCGAGCCGATCAGACCGGCCAGCGGCATCACGGCAATGCAGCCGATTTCCGCCAACTGGCGCGCGATGATGGGGTCATCGCTGGTGTAGACCATCACGTCGAAACCTTCCTTGACCAGGGTTTCAGCGGCCTTGAGGGTTTCGATGACGTTGGGGAACAGGGTTTTCTGGTCGGCCAGCACTTCCAGCTTCACCAGGTTGTGGCCGTCGAGCAGCTCTCGGGCCAGGCGACAGGTGCGCACGGCTTCGATGGCGTCGTAGCAACCGGCGGTGTTCGGCAAAAAGGTGTAGCGATCCGGCGACAGCACTTCGAGCAGGTTTGGCTCGCCTTCGATCTGGCCGAGGTTGGTGCGGCGCACGGCGAAGGTCACGATCTCGGCGCCCGAGGCTTCGATGGCCAGACGGGTTTCTTCCATGTCGCGGTACTTGCCGGTGCCGACCAGCAGACGGGACTGGTAGGTACGACCGGCCAGGACGAAAGGCTTGTCGCTACGAACGATGCTCATGGGAAATCCTCGAAATGGGGTGAGGTTCTGCAGAATTCAGGAAGCTGCGCGATTAGCCGCCGCCGATGGCGTGGACCACTTCGACCTGGTCACCCTCGGTGAGCGCAGTGTCGGCGTGCAGGCTACGCGGGACGATATCCAGGTTGAGTTCCACTGCGACGCGACGCCCGGTCAGGTCCAGGCGGGTCAGCAGGGCCGCAACGGTTTCGCCGTCGGGCAGTTCAAAGGATTCGCCGTTCAACTGAATGCGCATGCCACGGGCCGCCATCGTTTTAAGGGGCCCGCATTCTAGCCCGATTGGGGTTGCTGGCCCAAGCCCCTTGGTCAGGCGGCCTGTAGACGCCACGCTGCCAAACCGAGGAAAAACCAGCCCAGCAGGAAGGCCAGCCCGCCAAACGGGGTGATGATCCCGAGTTTGCTGATTCCGGTCAGGGTCAGCACGTACAGGCTGCCGGAGAACAGCAGGATGCCAAGGGTAAACGAGATGCCTGCCCAGCTGACCAATCGGCCAGGAATATGTGCCGCCAGCAACGCCACGCCGAACAATGCCAGGGTGTGCACCAACTGGTAGGTCACGCCGGTGTGGAAGATCGCCAGGTACTCGGCGCTCAGGCGGTTTTTCAGGCCATGGGCGGCGAACGCGCCGAGAGCGACACCCGTGAAGCCGAAAAAGGCAGCCAACATCAGAAAGCCACGCAACATGAGGAACTCCAGTCAGACTCAAAGGGCCGGGTCTGTATAATGGCCCGCTCAACGGGTTCGGCCAAGCCATCTCTATGCTGCGTCTCCTTTTCAAACGCTTTCTCAACGTCGTGAAATGGTTTGCCATCGGCAGTGTGCTGCTGGTGCTGCTGTTTCGTGTCGTCCCGCCGCCCTTCACCGCGCTGATGGTAGAGCGCAAGGTCGAATCCTGGTTCGACGGCGAGCCCATTGACCTGCAGCGCAGCTGGGTGCCGTGGGATGAGATCTCCGATGACCTCAAAGTGGCGGTGATGGCCGGTGAAGACCAGCGTTTCCCGCAGCATTGGGGTTTTGATTTCGGCGCGATCCAGGCGGCCATCCTGCACAACGAGCGCGGTGGCTCGATCCGCGGCGCCAGTACGTTGAGCCAGCAGGTGTCGAAGAACCTGTTCCTGTGGGCCGGCCGCAGTTATCTGCGCAAAGGGCTGGAAGCCTGGTTTACCGGGTTGATCGAGGTGTTGTGGCCCAAGCAACGGATCCTTGAGGTCTACCTCAACAGCGTTGAATGGGATGAAGGGGTGTTTGGTGCGGAAGCGGCTGCACGGCATCACTTTGGGGTCAGCGCCAAGGGTCTTTCACGGCAGCAGGCCAGCTATCTGGCTGCCGTATTGCCTAACCCGCGGGTCTGGAGTGCCAGTCATCCGACGGCGTATGTGGCAAGGCGCGCGGCGTGGATTCGGCAGCAGATGAGCCAGTTGGGTGGGGATGGATATCTGGTTGAGTTGAATAACGCCCGCAAGGCCCCTTGGTCCGACTGACCCAACCTCTCTCGCCAGGGCTCGACAGCTGTTACGGTCAGTAAATAGATGCAAACAAAAATGCCCCGATCTTTTGATCGGGGCATTTTTTTGGCTTTTCGCAGCGTTTTAGGCGGCGATCGACAACTTCAGCTTGTTCATCGCGCTTTTCTCAAGCTGACGAATCCGCTCGGCCGACACGTTGTACTTCTGCGCCAGGTCGTGCAGCGTGGCTTTTTCTTCCGCCAGCCAACGCTGGTAGAGGATGTCACGGCTGCGGTCGTCCAGCACTTCCAGCGCTTCGTGCAGGTTGTGATTGGAGTTGTCGCTCCAGTCGGCGTCTTCCAGTTGACGCGCCGGGTCGTACCGGTGGTCTTCCAGGTAGTTGGCCGGCGATTGGAAGGCGCTGTCGTCGTCCGCTTCGGCGGCCGGGTCGAAGGCCATGTCATGGCCGGTCAGGCGGCTTTCCATCTCACGCACTTCACGGGGTTCCACACCGAGGCTTTCGGCCACGCGGTGGACTTCCTCGTTGTTCAGCCACGCCAGACGTTTCTTCTGGCTGCGCAGATTGAAGAACAGCTTGCGCTGGGCCTTGGTGGTCGCGACTTTCACAATGCGCCAGTTGCGCAGGATGAACTCGTGGATTTCCGCCTTGATCCAGTGCACAGCAAACGACACCAGACGCACACCCATTTCAGGGTTGAAACGTTTCACGGCCTTCATCAGGCCGACGTTGCCTTCCTGGATCAGGTCAGCCTGGGCCAGGCCGTAGCCACTGTAGCTACGGGCGATATGTACGACAAAACGCAGGTGGGCGAGCACCATCTGCCGAGCCGCCCCCAAATCCTGCTCATAGTAGAGACTCTCGGCCAGTTCACGCTCCTGCTCAGGCGTCAGCAATGGAATGCTGTTGACCGTGTGCACGTAGGCTTCCAGGTTCGCACCCGGGACCAAGGCATAGGCAGGTTGCAAAGAAGTGGTCATACGAAAAAACCTCCGACTCACATAACTCGTGCAGTGAAGCACTGCGAAAATTGACCGGGAACCGTAGGACAAGTTCCCTAAACCACCAATACGGTCAATACAAACGAAACCACATTAATCTGACATTAACTACTTCGGTGCCAACTCGCGTAAATGACGAGCGACCGCAATCCACGCACCGATATACCCCAACAATACCGCGCCAAGCAAGAGACTCAGACCATCGGCTACCGGCACACCGGCCAGTGCGAAATCACTGCCGTAGAGTCCGGCAAGCCCGACAACCGCGTCGTTCAGCCAGTCCAGGCCAAATGCCAGCACGCACCAGGACAAAATCCCGGCGCCGAAGCCATAAAGCGCGCCCATGTACAGAAAAGGACGACGCACATAGCTGTCCGTGCCGCCGACCAGTTTAATCACTTCTATCTCGGTGCGACGGTTTTCAATATGAAGACGAATGGTATTACCTATCACCAAAAGTAATGCAGACACCAACAGCACCGTCAGGCCGAACACAAAGCGGTCGCCCAGCTTGAGGATGGCCGCCAGGCGCTCTACCCAGACTAGATCAAGTTGCGCCTGTTGCACCTTGGGCATCTCTGCGAGTTTTTGTCGCAGGGCTTCCAGCGCCGGCTTGTCGACTTCATTCGGCGTTACCAGCACCACACCCGGCAGCGGGTTCTGCGGCAGCTCCTTGAGCGCCTCGCCCAGGCCGGATTGTTGCTGGAACTCCTCAAGGGCCTGATCGCGGCTGATGTACTCGGCATCCGCCACGCCTGGAATGTTCTTGATGTCGTCGCGCAACGCTTCGCCATCTTTGGCGCTGGCATCGATGTTCAGGTACAGGGAAATCTGCGCTGCGCGCTGCCATGAACCGCCCAGGCGCTCCACATTATTGAGCAGCAGCGACAGGCCCATCGGCAGGCTCAGGGCCACCGCCATTACCAGGCAGGTGAAAAAGCTGCCGATCGGCTGCTTGCCCAGGCGGCGCAGACTGTCGACCAGGCTGGCGCGATGGCTTTCGATCCAGGCGCGCAGCAAGGTGCTGAAGTCCGGGCCGTCATCGTCGTGATCGTGTTTTTTCTTCGGCGGTTGCGGGTCGGCCGGTTTCGGCGCCACGCGCTCGGAAACTTTAGGGCTGCGTGTCGCACTCATACGCCGGCCTCCCCGTCACCGATCAAGCGGCCGCGTTGCAAGGTGAGCATGCGATGGCGCATGCGCGCGATCAGCGCCAGGTCGTGACTGGCGATCAGCACGCTGGTGCCCAGGCGGTTGATGTCTTCGAACACGCCCATGATCTCGGCCGCCAGGCGCGGGTCGAGGTTACCGGTGGGTTCGTCCGCCAGCAGCAGGGCCGGGCGGTGGACGATGGCGCGGGCGATGCCGACGCGCTGTTGCTGGCCGGTGGACAGGTCGCCAGGGTAGAGATCGGTTTTGTCCGACAGCGCCACGCGCTCCAGGGCCGAATCCACACGTTTGACGATCTCGGCCTTGGACAGCCCGAGGATCTGCAACGGCAGTGCCACGTTGTTGAACACGGTGCGATCGAACAGCAATTGGTGATTCTGGAACACCACGCCGATCTGGCGGCGCAGGAACGGAATCTGTGCATTGCTGATGGTGGCCAAGTCCTGGCCCGCCAGCAGCAACTTGCCGGTGGTCGGGCGTTCCATGGCCAGCAGCAGGCGCAACAAGGTACTTTTGCCGGCGCCTGAGTGGCCGGTTACAAACAGAAACTCGCCGCGACGCACCCGAAAGCTCAGCTCATGCAAGCCCACATGCCCGTTGGCATAGCGTTTACCGACCTGCTCGAATCGAATCATGAACGCTCCCGCTCGGCAAACAGTGCCTGTACAAAGGGTTCGGCTTCAAAGGTGCGCAGGTCGTCGATGCCTTCACCGACACCGATATAACGAATCGGCAACCCGAACTGTTTGGCCAGGGCGAAGATCACGCCGCCCTTGGCTGTGCCGTCGAGCTTAGTCAATGCCAGGCCGGTCAGTTGTACCGTCTGGTTGAATTGTTTGGCCTGGCTGATGGCGTTCTGGCCGGTGCCCGCGTCAAGCACCAACAGCACCTCATGCGGCGCGTCTGCATCCAGCTTGCCGATCACGCGGCGGACCTTTTTCAGTTCTTCCATCAAATTGTCTTTGGTGTGCAGGCGTCCGGCGGTATCGGCGATCAGCACGTCGATGTTACGGGCCTTGGCGGCTTGCACGGCGTCGAAGATCACCGAGGCGGAATCGGCGCCAGTATGCTGGGCGATCACCGGGATCTTGTTGCGCTCGCCCCAGACCTGCAGCTGTTCAACCGCTGCGGCACGGAAGGTGTCGCCCGCCGCCAGCATGACTTTCTTGCCTTCGGACTGCAGTTTTTTGGCCAGCTTGCCAATGGTGGTGGTCTTGCCGGCGCCATTGACGCCGACTACCAGGATTACAAAGGGTTTTTTCGGGGTGATCACCAGCGGTGCTTCCACCGGCTTGAGCATGGCGGCCAACTCAGCCTGCAGGGATTTGTACAGGGCGTCAGCGTCGGTCAGCTGCTTGCGCGCGACCTTCTGGGTGAGGCTCTGGATGATCACGGCGGTGGCTTCTACGCCTACGTCGGCAGTGAGCAGACGGGTTTCGATGTCTTCAAGCAGTTCGTCATCAATGACCTTTTTGCCGAGAAACAGGCTGGCCATGCCTTCGCCGATGCTGGCGCTGGTCTTGCTCAGGCCTTGCTTGAGACGGGCGAAGAAGCCGGTCTTGCTGGTTTCAGCAGGAGCGGCAGGTTCTTCGACAATGACGGGAGCCGCAATCGCTGGCTCGACCGTCACGGGTGCGGGTGCTTCAGCGACAACCGGCTGAGGCTCAATGACTACCGGAATCGGCGGAACCACATGCTCGGCCTGCACATCTTCAACCAGCGCCACGGGCTCTTCCGCTACCGGCAGTTCCGGCCACGGCTTGTGCGCGGGTTCCGGCTCAGGTTCAGGCTCCGCCTCGGCGAGCGGCTGCAGAACCGGCTCAGCCATCGGCAACACCACCGGCGCAGGCGTTTCGGCGACCGGTTCGGCTTCTACTATAGGCTCAGGGACCGGTTCAGTTTGAACCTGTGGCTGTTCGTCGACGGTTTCCTGCGGCTTTTTGCGCAGCCATCCGAACAGGCCTTTTTTCTCGCCAGCCGCAGCTGGGGTCTTCTTGTCGTCGTTGGAACCAAACATGGAGACGGCTATCTCAAGGTAGCGACGCGCCACGGGGCGCGTCGGTAAATAAAATTCGATGCGTAACAGACTGTTTTTTAGCCAGCTCGTTCATGCGCAACATTTTGTAAGGCCAAAATGGGGCCTTAACAGGACAGCCGCAGTGGCCGTCCCTAAGTCGGATCAGTATCCTAGCACCTCCTCGCCCGCCGACGCTAAGACCAAGCGGGCAGCCCAACAGGTTTAAAAACGAATGAATGCTCTAGCCCGCTGCGCCGCAGGCCTGCTGTTCAGCACAGTTTGTCTGCCTCTTTCAGCCTTGGCTGCCGACCCACAACCCACCCATGAATTCACCCTGGATAACGGCCTGAAGGTGGTCGTGCGCGAAGATCATCGCGCGCCTGTGGTGGTTTCCCAGGTCTGGTACAAGGTGGGTTCGAGCTACGAAACCCCGGGCCAGACGGGTTTGTCCCACGCCCTGGAACACATGATGTTCAAAGGCAGCGCCAAGGTCGGCCCTGGCGAAGCCTCGCTGATCCTGCGCGACCTGGGTGCCGAAGAGAACGCCTTCACCAGCGACGACTACACCGCCTACTACCAGGTACTGGCCCGTGACCGCCTGGGCGTCGCCTTCGAGCTGGAAGCCGACCGCATGGCCAGCCTGCGCCTGCCGGCCGACGAATTCAGTCGCGAAATCGAGGTAATCAAGGAGGAGCGCCGCCTGCGCACCGACGATAACCCGATGTCCAAGGCCTACGAGCGTTTCAAGGCCATGGCATTTCCGGCCAGCGGCTACCACACGCCGACCATCGGCTGGATGGCCGACCTGGATCGCATGAAGGTCGAAGAACTGCGCCACTGGTACCAATCCTGGTACGTGCCGAACAATGCCACGTTGGTGGTGGTCGGCGACGTCACCCCGGACGAGGTGAAGAACCTGGCCCAGCGCTACTTCGGCCCGATCCCCAAGCGTGACGTGCCACCGGCCAAGATCCCGATGGAATTGGCCGAGCCTGGCGAGCGCCTGCTGACCATGAAGGTGCAGACCCAACTGCCCAGCGTGATCCTGGGCTTCAACGTGCCAGGCCTGGCCACCGCCGAAGACAAACGCTCGGTACAGGCCCTGCGCCTGATCTCGGCCTTGCTGGACGGCGGCTACAGCGCACGGATCTCCGAACAGTTGGAGCGCGGTGAAGAGCTGGTCTCCGCGGCCTCCACCAACTACGACGCCTACACCCGTGGCGACACCCTGTTCATGTTGACCGCCACCCCCAATCAGCAGAAGAAAAAGACCGTCGCCCAAGCTGAAGCCGGCCTGTGGCGCCTTCTGGAAGAACTGAAGGCCAAGCCTCCGACCGCCGAAGAACTGGAACGTATCCGCGCCCAGGTCATTGCCGGCCTGGTCTACCAACGTGACTCCATTACCAGCCAGGCTACGGCCATTGGCTCCCTGGAGACCGTCGGCCTGTCCTGGAAGCTGATGGACACGGAGCTTGCCGACCTGCAAAGCGTGACCCCGGAAGACATCCAGAAAGCCGCGCGTACCTATTTCATCCGCGAACGTCTCAGCGTCGCCCATGTCTTGCCTCTGGAGACCGCTCATGAGTGATCGCAAAAGCAGCCGCCTGATCTTCCCCGGCCTGATCGTTGTCACCCTGATCGCCGCCAGTGCCGTGTATTTCCTGCGTCCGAGCGACTCCGTCGCCAGCCCCGCGCTGGAAAAAGCCCAATCGAGCAACACGCTGCAATCGCTGGCGGAACTGGACGACAAGGCACCGACCAACCGCAAGCTCGACGTGCAAACCTGGACCACCGCCGAAGGCGCCAAGGTGCTGTTCGTGGAAGCCCATGAACTGCCGATGTTCGACGTGCGCATCCTGTTCGCCGCCGGCAGCAGCCAGGACGGCAACGTGCCAGGCCTGGCGCTGATGACCAACGCCATGCTCAACGAAGGCGTGCCGGGCAAGGATGTAAGCCAGATCGCCCGTGACTTCGAAGGCCTGGGCGCAGATTTTGGCAATGGCGCTTATCGCGACATGGCCCTGGTGTCCCTGCGCAGCCTCAGCGCCAGCGATAAACGTGACGCAGCCCTTACCCTGTTTGACCAGGTAATCGGCAAGCCGACCTTCCCGGCCGACTCTCTGGCGCGGATCAAGAACCAGATCCTCGCCGGCTTCGAGTACCAGAAACAGAACCCCGGCAAGCTGGCGAGCCTTGAGTTGTTCAAGCGGCTGTACGGCGACCACCCTTACGCGCACCCGAGCGAAGGTACGCCGCAGAGCGTTCCGAAGATCACCCTGGCACAGTTGCAGGCGTTTCACGCCAAGGCCTATGCGGCCGGCAACGCAGTGATCGCGGTGGTGGGTGACCTGACCCGCGCCGAGGCCGAAGCCATGACGGGCAAGATTTCCGCCTCGCTGCCTAAAGGCCCGGCGTTGCCGAAAATCGCCCAGCCGACCGACCCCAAGCCGGGTCTGAACCGCATCGAATTCCCCTCCAAGCAGACGCACCTGCTGTTCGCCCAACTGGGTATCGACCGTGCCGACCCGGACTATGCAGCCCTGTCCCTGGGCAACCAGATCCTCGGCGGCGGTGGTTTCGGCACCCGCTTGATGAGCGAAGTGCGCGAGAAACGCGGCCTGACCTACGGTGTGTACTCCGGCTTCTCGCCGATGCAGGTGCGTGGCCCGTTCATGATCAACCTGCAAACCCGTGCAGAAATGAGCGGCGGCACCCTGCGCCTGGTGGAGGACGTGGTAGCCGACTACCTCAAGACCGGCCCGACGCAAAAGGAACTCGATGACGCCAAGCGCGAACTGGCCGGCAGCTTCCCGCTGTCGACTGCGAGCAACGCCGATATCGCCGGGCAGCTGGGTGCCATGGGTTTCTATAACCTGCCGCTGACCTATCTGGAAGATTTCATGAAACAATCCCAGGCCCTGACCGTAGAGCAGGTCAAGGCTGCAATGAACAAACACTTGAGCGCCGACAAGATGGTCATCGTGACCGCCGGCCCGACGATTGCGCAAAAGCCACTACCGCCCCCCACTGACAAAATCGCCGAGCAGCCGCTCGGGGTTCCGGAGCATTAATGGCCAGTTCATCTCGCCCGAAAAAACCCGTCCACAACGTGCATAACGGTGTGGGCCAGCTGCGCATCATTGGCGGCGAATGGCGCAGCCGCAAGCTGAGCTTCCCCGACGTGGTGGGCCTGCGCCCGACGCCGGACCGTGTGCGTGAAACCCTGTTCAACTGGCTCGCGCCGTACATTGCCGGGGCCAAGGTGCTCGACCCCTTCGCCGGCAGCGGCGCGCTGTTCCTGGAGGCACTGTCCCGTGGGGCCGCCCTGGGCCAGGCGCTGGACGCCAGCAACGTGGCGGTCTCCAGCCTCAAGGAACACTTGGGCACGCTGCGCTGCACCACCGGTCAGGTCCAGACCGCCGACGCCCTGCGCTACCTGGAAACCCAGCCGGCCAGCGAATACGACGTGGTATTCCTCGACCCGCCGTTCAACCAGAACCTGCTGCCAACCGTGTGCGCACTGCTGGAAGAACGTCAGTGGCTGGCACCGGATGCGTGGATCTACACTGAAAGCGAGACCGCGCCCTCTACCCTGGGCCTGCCGGCAGCGTGGCGCCTGCACCGGGAACAGAAATCCGGGCGGGTGTACTACGCGCTGTGGCACCGCAGCGCCGCCTGACCTCCGGGCGAGCGAGCTTTTGTGGTGAGCGGGCTTGTCGAATCGTCGCACCGCTCACTACAGAGATCGGCATGAACCCTTGCGCTAACACATTCACCCCCGCCTTCGGCCTCGGCAACCCCCACTTGCAAACGCTGTGGGGGCCGCTGTGGCGCCCCACTACTCATATCGAACGCCAACGCGAACGCCTGTGGCTGGAAGACGGCGACTTCCTCGACCTCGACTGGCATGGCCCCCACGACGCGCAAGCGCCGTTGGTGCTGGTGCTGCACGGGCTGACCGGTTCCTCCAACTCGCCCTACGTGGCCGGCCTGCAGAAAGCCCTGGCCGCGCAAGGCTGGGCCAGCGCTGCATTGAATTGGCGTGGTTGTTCGGGCGAACCGAATCTGTTGGCGCGCAGCTATCACTCGGGTGCCAGCGAAGACCTGGCGGCGGCGATTGCCCATCTGCGGGCCAAACGGCCGTTGGCGCCGTTGTACGCCGTGGGTTATTCACTGGGCGGCAATGTGCTGCTCAAGCATCTGGGCGAAACCGGCTCGGCATCAGGGCTGCAAGGCGCGGCGGCGGTGTCGGTGCCGTTTCGTCTGGACCAGTGTGCGGATCGCATCGGCCTGGGCTTTTCGCGGGTTTATCAAAAGCATTTCATGCGTGAAATGCTGGCGTATATCCGCGTCAAGCAGAGCCGTTTCCTGCTGGACGGCCGGACAGACGGGCTCAAGGCATTGGAAGACCTGGGCCCACTGGAAAAGATGCGCACGTTCTGGGATTTCGACGGCCGGGTCACCGCGCCTCTGCACGGGTTTTTGAGTGCCGAGGACTATTACCGCCGTGCATCGAGCCGCTATTACCTGGGCGATATCCGCACCCCAAGCCTGATCATCCAGGCCGCCGATGACCCCTTTGTGTTCGCCCACAGCCTACCTGAAGCGAGCGAACTGTCGGCGTGCACGGAGTTTGAGCTGCTGGCCAAGGGTGGGCATGTCGGATTTGTCGATGGCACCCTGAAACGCCCGGGTTACTACCTGGAGCGGCGTATTCCTCAATGGCTGCTGGCACAACACGGTTAACCCTGTGGGCGCTGGCTTGGGTTTACATCTCAACTGACTGAGTCGCCTGTAGCGATTTCGCGCTTTGGATCGGTAATCCATTCGCTCCATGAACCTGCGTACAACTTACCCAACGAGTAACCCGCCAGGCTCAGGGCGAACAGGTTGTGGCACGCCGTCACGCCCGAACCGCAATACGCCACCAGCTCGTCCGGCGAGCGTCCCTGCAATTGGGCAGCGAAGCGCTGCTTGAGCTGTGCAGCCGGCAGGAAGCGGCCGTCGGTGTCCAGGTTTTCATTGAACGCCGCACATTGCGCGCCAGGGATATGCCCTGCGATGGGGTCGATGGGCTCCACGTCACCGCGAAAGCGTGGTTGAGCGCGGGCATCGATCAGTGTCAGTTCCGGCTGGCCCAAGCGTTTTTCCAGCTGTTCGGCGTCCAGCAACAGTCGGTTGTCCGGCGTACCGGCGAATGTCCCAGGCGCCACCAGCGGCGCGTCCAGACTCAGTGGGAAACCTGCGCCGTGCCAGGCCTTGAGGCCGCCATCCAGGATAAACACGCCATCACGCTTACCCAGCCAGGCCAGCAGCCACCAGGCGCGGGCGGCATAGGCGCCGGGGCCGTCGTCATACAACACGATATCGGTGTCAGCGCTGATGCCCCACGCCCGCAATCGCTGAACCAACGTCTCTGCCGCCGGCAATGGATGACGCCCGGTCACGCCCTTGATCACCGTGCCACTGAGGTGTCGGTTCAGGTCGGCGTATTGCGCGCCCTCGATATGCCCTTCGGCATAGCTGCAACGCCCGTAGTCCGGGTCTTCCAGGGCAAAACGGCAATCCAGGATCACCACCGAGGCGGCCTTCTGGCGCTCGGCCAGTTGCTGGGGGCTGATCAATTGGGCAAGCGGCATGACGGACTCCTATGAACAGATTCGGGAAAGGTCCTACTTCACTTCTTCCAATGCCTGATTCAACGGCACGTAAAACTCTTTGAATAATGCATCCACGGCGTCCTTGGCCTGAGGCGTGACAAACCCAGCCTCCAGCACCAACACCTGATAGACCCCGCGCTTGATCGCCTCAGCACTCAAGTGGGCAGAGTTTTCGTTGGTGGTGCACAAGAAACGCACCCAGGAGGTGAGGATGATCCAGGCATTGAGGGTCAGGGCTTCGGTTTGCACCGGGTCCATATTGAGGATGCCGGCGTCGACAAACCCTTGGTAAATAGCGCCCCCCTGGGTCAGGCAGCGCTGGGAGAAGCGCCGATAGCCGGTCGCCAGCTCCGGGTCGCTTTCCAGCAGGTGCTCGAGGTCGCGGTGCAGGAAACGGTAGCGCCACATGCCGGCCAACACGGCCTGCAGGTAGAAACGTTTGTCTTCGACGGTGACGGCGCGACCTTGGGGCGGGCGCAGGAAACTGTCCACCAGAGCTTCGTATTCGCGAAACAGCACGGCGATGATCGCCTGCTTGTTGGGGAAGTGGTAGTACAGGTTGCCCGGCGAAATTTCCATATGGGCGGCAATGTGGTTGGTGCTCACACTGCGCTCGCCCTGCTGGTTAAAAAGCTCCAGGCTGGTTTGCACAATGCGCTCGCTGGTCTTTACTCGTGGTGCCATAGGGGATCAGCTTCTGTACACGTGATAGGGCATCTTACGGCCTATTCTTACAGGGATAAATCCGCATCTGGGCGTAATGACATTTGACAATTTAGAGTAATGACTCTAAAAACCCAGGCAGACCTATAACAATCGGGAACGCCGCCATGTCTGCCAACGTTGCCTATCTGCAAGATACCCAGGTGCTGGACCAGCTCCAGGCGCTGTTCGACACCCAACGCCGTGCCTACGCCGCCAACCCGATGCCGCCAGCCGCACAGCGCCAGCAATGGCTCAAGGCCCTGCGTGACCTGCTCAGCGACGAGCGCCAGGCGCTGATCAATGCGATCAGCCAGGATTTCAGCCACCGCAGTGCTGACGAAACCCTGTTCGCCGAACTGATGCCCAGCCTGCATGGCATTCACTATGCCAGCAAACACCTCAAGGGCTGGATGAAACCTTCCCGCCGCGCCGTAGGCATTGCCTTCCAGCCCGCGTCAGCCAAAGTCATCTATCAACCCTTGGGCGTGGTCGGTGTGATCGTGCCCTGGAACTACCCGCTGTACCTGGCCATCGGTCCGTTGGTCGGTGCATTGGCGGCGGGTAACCGGGTGATGCTCAAGCTGAGCGAATCCACGCCTGCCACCGGCGAGCTGCTCAAGGCGCTGCTGGCGAAGATCTTCCCCGAGGACCTGGTGTGCGTGGTGCTGGGTGAGGCCGAAGTCGGCATGGCGTTCTCCAAGCTGCCCTTCGATCACTTGTTGTTTACCGGGGCCACCAGCATTGGCAAGCATGTGATGCGTGCGGCGGCCGAACACCTCACGCCGGTCACGCTGGAACTGGGCGGCAAGTCGCCCGCCATTGTGTCTGCCGATGTACCGCTCAAGGACGCCGCCGAGCGCATCGCCTTCGGTAAAGCGCTGAACGCCGGCCAAACTTGCGTGGCCCCGGACTACGTGCTGGTGCCGGAAGATCGCGTCGAGGGATTTGTCGAGGCCTACACTCAGGCCGTTCGTGGGTTTTATCCGACCCTGGCCGACAACCCGGACTACACCGCCATCATTAACGAGCGACAGCTCGCGCGGCTCAACGCCTACGTCAAGGACGCCACCGACAAAGGCGCCACCTTGATTCCACTGTACGACCAAGGCCAGGCGCGGCGCATGGCCCACAGCCTATTGTTGAACGTCAGCGATGACATGACCGTGATGCAGGACGAAATCTTCGGCCCGGTGCTGCCGATCGTGCCGTATCGCGGCATCGACCAGGCCTTTGCCTACATCAACCAGCGCCCTCGCCCGCTGGCCCTGTATTACTTCGGCTACAACAAGGGCGAGCAAAACCGCGTGCTCCACGAAACCCATTCCGGCGGTGTGTGCCTGAACGACACCCTGCTGCACGTGGCCCAGGACGACATGCCGTTTGGCGGTATCGGCCCGTCGGGCATGGGCCACTACCACGGCCATGAAGGCTTCCTCACGTTCAGCAAAGCCAAGGGTGTGCTGGTGAAACAGCGCCTGAACGCAGCGAAGTTGATCTACCCGCCCTACGGCAAATCGATCCAGACGTTGATCCAAAAGCTGTTCATCCGCTGACACCGCCACTCACGGGATAACAACAACAATGAACCCTAGCCTGACTGATTCACCCGCGTTGACGCGGCGCGGCGTCCTGAAAATCGGCCTGTGTGCCAGCGCCTTCCTGGCTACCGCCGGGCTGGGCGCCAGTCTCACGGGTTGTTCCAGCAGCACGCCGGCCAGCGGTTTCGTGATGTTGCGTAGCAGTGATCTGCCGTTCCTGCGCGCGGTGATCCCTGTGTTGCTGGAAGGCGTGGCCAGCGCCCAGGCGGTTGCGAGCGGCATTGAGGGCACCCTCAAAAAACTCGACTTCAGCCTGCAGCATCTGTCGCCAGAGATGTTCAAGCTCACCCAGCAACTGTTCGACGTGTTGGGCATGGCCATCACCCGTGGGCCCTTGACCGGGATCTGGGGCAGTTGGGAAAACGCCAGCAGCGAGCAGATCCGCAACTTCCTGCACCGTTGGGAAAACAGCTATCTGAACCTGCTGCGCATGGGCCAGGGCTCGCTGCTCAAGCTGGTGATCATGGCCTGGTACTTCCAGCCGACGTCATGGGCGCACTGCGGTTATCCGGGCCCGCCGAAGATTTAGCCTTGATAACCCAATCAAATGTGGGAGCTGGCTTGCCAGCGCCCACATTGACCGCAACTCCGTACAAAAATAAGAGTGCATTCCTATGCCCGTACCTGATCTGTTCCGCGACGGCATGGCCCGTGGCTGGAAAACCCACAATGGCGCCGCCCTCGACAACGACCTGACCTTGGAAGCCGACGTCGTGATCATCGGCAGCGGCGCCGGTGGCGGCACCACCGCCGAAATCCTCAGTGCCGCCGGCTACAAGGTGCTGCTGATCGAAGAAGGCCCGCTCAAGACCAGCAGCGACTTCAAGCTGCTGGAAGACGAGGCCTACACCAGCCTCTATCAGGAAGGCATCGGCCGCATGAGCAAGGATGGCGCGATCACGATCCTGCAAGGTCGCGCGGTAGGCGGCACGACGCTGATCAACTGGACGTCGAGCTTCCGTACGCCGGACGCCACCCTCAGCCACTGGGCCAGCGAATACGCGGTGAAGGGCCATAGCAGCGCCGAAATGGCGCCATGGTTCGAAAAAATGGAGCAACGCCTGGGCATCGCGCCCTGGGCTCTGCCGCCCAACCCCAACAACGACGTAATCCGCAAAGGATGCGAACAGCTCGGTTACAGCTGGCATGTCATCCCACGTAACGTGCGCGGCTGCTTCAACCTGGGGTATTGCGGTATGGGTTGCCCGGTCAATGCCAAGCAATCGATGCTGGTGACCACGATTCCATCCACCCTGGAAAAGGGTGGCGAACTGCTCTACCTGGCACGCGCCGAACGGCTCGTCTACAGCGGTGACACGATTAGCAGCCTGGAATGTGTGGCCATGGATAGCCTGTGCGTGGCGCCGACTGGCCGCAAGATCACCGTGAAGGCCAAGCACTACGTGCTCTCCGGCGGCGGCATCAACAGCCCGGCGCTGCTGATGCGCTCGGACGCGCCTGACCCGCATACGCGGCTGGGCAAACGCACCTTCCTGCACCTGGTGAATTTCTCCGCCGGGTTGTTCGACGAGGTGATCAATCCGTTCTACGGCGCGCCGCAATCGATCTATTCCGATCACTTCCAGTGGCAGGACGGCACCACTGGCAAAATGTCATACAAGCTGGAGGCACCGCCTTTGCACCCGGCGTTGGCCAGCACCCTGCTCGGCGGCTATGGCGCCCAGAACGCCCTGGACATGAGTCAGTTGCCCAACACCCACGCGATGCTGGCGCTCCTGCGCGACGGCTTCCACCCCGACAGCCCGGGCGGCAGTGTGGAGTTGCGCGGCGATGGCACGCCGGTGCTCGACTACCAGGTGTCGGCCTACGCCTGGGATGGCTTGCGCCGTGCGTTCCACAGCATGGCCGAGATCCAGTTCGCGGCCGGCGCCAAGTCGGTCAAGCCGCTGCATCACGATGCGCGCTACGTCAAAACCCTCGGCGAAGCTCGCACGATGATTGACGACCTGAACCTGGAGTTGCACCGCACCTGCCTGGGCAGCGCTCATGTGATGGGCGGTTGCGCCATGGGTGAAGACCCGAAAAACGCAGTGGCCGACAGCCTCGGGCGCCATCACCAACTGCGCAACCTGTCGATCCATGACGGCTCTTTATTCCCCACCAGTATTGGGGCCAACCCACAATTATCGGTGTACGGTTTGACCGCCCAACTGGCGACAGCATTGGCCGAACGTCTGAAAACAGCGTGAAAAAACACGGTATTCGTCATGTCTATAGTGCTTTCTTCTGCATAAGTTGACTTTCCCGACCGGGATGGCTGCGATACCATCCGGTTCCCCAACGGACTCCGCCAGGACGACGCGATGAACCGAGTGTTGTACCCAGGAACCTTCGACCCGATTACCAAAGGCCATGGCGATCTGGTCGAACGTGCCTCACGCTTGTTCGACCATGTGATCATCGCGGTCGCAGCCAGCCCCAAGAAAAACCCGCTGTTTCCCCTGGAACAGCGCGTGGAGCTGGCGCGCGAGGTCACCAAGCACCTGCCCAACGTGGAAGTGGTGGGCTTTTCGACGCTGCTGGCGCATTTTGCCAAAGAGCAGAACGCCAATGTGTTCCTGCGCGGCCTGCGTGCGGTGTCGGACTTCGAATACGAGTTCCAGTTGGCCAACATGAACCGCCAACTGGCGCCGGATGTGGAAAGCCTTTTCCTCACGCCGTCGGAGCGTTATTCGTTCATTTCCTCGACGTTAGTCCGTGAAATTGCCGCTTTGGGCGGAGATATCACCAAGTTCGTGCACCCGGCCGTGGCCGATGCGCTGACCCTGCGCTTCAAGAAGTAAGACCGCTGAATCGGCGCCTGCTCGCACTGCGGGCGCCAATGCGGCACAATTGCGCGCATTAGTTTTTCAGATGCCTTGGCTGACTGCCGCGGCAGGAGTTTCCATGTCCTTGATCATCACCGACGATTGCATCAACTGCGACGTCTGCGAACCCGAGTGCCCGAACGCCGCGATTTCCCAAGGCGAAGAGATCTACGTGATCGACCCTAACCTGTGCACCCAGTGTGTCGGCCACTATGACGAACCTCAGTGCCAGCAGGTGTGCCCGGTGGATTGCATTCCGCTGGATGAAGCCCATCCGGAGACGGAAGAGCAGTTAATGGAGAAGTACCGGAAGATTACCGGTAAGGCTTGAGCTTTTTCAGTGCCTGTTGGTGCCTCATCGCAGGCAAGCCAGCTCCCACACTTGACCGCATTCAACCTGAAGAAACTCGGTCAATGTGGGAGCGGGCTTGCTCGCGAAGGCTGCATCAGCCATCACTCATCAATCAGCGCTGGCACTTAGGGCAAAACACACTCGCCCGCTGCCCCAGCACCACATTGCGCAATTCGCTCCCGCAGACCTTGCACGCCTCACCGCCCCGGCCATAGACGAACAGTTCCTGCTGGAAATACCCCGGCTGCCCGTCGCCGCCGATAAAGTCACGCAACGTGGTACCGCCGCGCTCGATGGCAGCAGCCAGCACACGTTTGATCTCTATGGCCAGCTTCAAGTAACGCCCGCGCGAAATGCCGCCAGCGGCCCGACGCGGATCAATCCCTGCCGCAAACAGCGCTTCCGTCGCATAGATATTGCCCACGCCCACCACCACCGCGTTATCCATGATGAAGGGCTTCACCGCCATCGACTTGCCACGGGACAGTTGGAACAGGCGCTCGCCGTCAAACAGGTCAGTCAGCGGCTCGGGCCCCAGGCGGATCAGCAGTTCGTGGTTGTGCGGGTCCTGGCTCCAGAGCATCGCGCCGAAACGCCGAGGGTCGGTGTAGCGCAGAGCCAGGCCCGACTCCAATTCGATATCCACATGCTCATGCTTGGCCGCCGGCATGCCGACCTCCACCAGGCGCAAGTTGCCGGACATGCCCAAGTGGCTGATCAAGGTGCCCACTTCGGCATTGATCAGCAGGTACTTGGCCCGCCGCTCCACCAGCACGATGCGCTGCCCGGACAGGCGCACATCGAGGTCTTCCGGGATCGGCCAGCGCAAGCGCCGTTCACGCACCACCACGCGGCTGACCCGCTGGCCTTCCAGGTGCGGCGCGATTCCACGCCGGGTGGTTTCGACTTCGGGTAACTCGGGCATGTGTACCTCGTGAAAAAAGGGTCAGTGGGCACCCAGTTCGCGGATCGACAACTTCATGCTTTCGAAGTCGTAGTCCGATAGGCCCACGTAGTCCAGCACCAAATGGCCGATGGCATTCCACTCATGGTCCACCGCCTGGTTGCCCAGCACCCGATAGGACGAGCAGATGTGCTCGGCCATCTTCAGGATCGCCAGCAGGTTTTTCAGTTGCGAATTGCGCGATGACTCATCGCTGAACACCGCCAAGGCGTTGTGGTGATTGGCGATGGCGTCGGTCACATGCTCCGGCAGACGCCAGGACTTGGCGGTGTAGTAGCCGACCACGGCATGGTTGGTGTTGAACGCGTTGTTTTCGGTGTCGACCACGCGGCTGTCGGGGCCGGCATTGGCATAAGCCTGCTCCAGTACCGACATGTAATTGGGGAAACGCTTAAGCATCAGCGGCACGCCGCAATCGTGGAACAGGCCCAGGGCATAGGCTTCGTCCACCGCCTGGGCGCCGGTACGCTTGGCCAGGGTGAGGCAGGTCATCGCCACATCCTGAGCGGTGTCCCAGAAGCGGTTGAGGGTAACGATGGTGTCGTCGCTCATTTCGCCCTTGATCGACAGCGCGTTGATCAGGTTGATGATCGAACGGCTGCCCAGCAGGTTCACCGCACGCTGGATCGAGGCGATCTTGTTGCTCAGGCCGAAATACGACGAGTTGACGATCTTCAGCAGTGCACCGGACAGGCCCGGGTCTTGAGAGATCAACCGCGCGATCACTTCCAGGTCCGGGTCGGGCATGTACTGCTCCATCTGCAAATCCACCATGATTTGCGGTTGGGGCGGCACGCTGATGCCTTGCAGGGCCTGTTGGATCTGTTCGGCGGAAAGCTCTTGGGACATAAGTACACACTCTGGGCTAGGCGGGGATTCTAACCTCTATAGGAACCTGACTGACACCTCAAAAACCGATGGGAACCGGACCAAATGTGGGCGCTGGCTTGCCTGCGATGCAGGCGCCTCGATATAGCGGTCATACCGAGGTGATGCCATCGCAGGCAAGCCAGCTCCCACATGTCCGGCGGCGTCACAGAGTCCTATACAACAAGGTATACTCCCGCTCTTTTTTCCGGAGCGACGTCATGTCCCTGCCAAGCCTGCGTCTCAAAGCTAACGCCGATCGTCGTTTGCGCAACGGCCACCTGTGGGTCTACAGCAACGAAATCGACGTGGCCGCCACCCCACTCCACGGCTTCCAGGCGGGCGACCAGGCCATCCTCGAAGCGGCCGGCGGCAAGACCCTGGGCATCGTGGCCATGAGCCCGAACAACCTGATCTGCGCCCGCCTGCTGTCGCGCGACATCAAGTTGCCGCTGGACAAGTCGCTGCTGGTGCACCGTCTGAATGTCGCCCTGTCCTTGCGTGACCGCCTGTTCGACAAGCCGTTCTACCGCCTGGTCTACGGCGACTCCGACCTGCTGCCGGGCCTGGTGGTCGACCGTTTCGGCGACATCCTGGTGGTGCAGATCGCCTCGGCGACCATGGAAGCCCATAAAGAAGACGTGATTGCTGCACTGACCCAAGTGCTTAAGCCGAGCGGCATCCTGTTCAAGAACGACTCCGCCGCGCGCGACGCCGAAGGCCTCAACCGCTACGTCGAAACCGTGTTCGGCCTGGTACCGGAGTGGGTCGCGCTGGAAGAAAACGGCGTGAAATTCGAAGCCCCGGTGATCCAGGGCCAGAAGACCGGCTGGTTCTACGACCACCGCATGAACCGCGCGCGCCTGGCCCCGTATGCCAAAGGCAAACGCGTGCTGGACCTGTACAGCTACATCGGCGGCTGGGGCGTGCAAGCCGCGGCCTTCGGCGCCAGCGAAGTGTTCTGCGTCGACGCCTCCGCCTTCGCCCTCGACGGCGTGGAGCGCAATGCCGCACTGAACGGCTTTGCCGAGAAAATGACCTGCATCGAAGGCGACGTCTTTGAAGCGTTGAAAGAACTGAAAGCCAGCGAAGAACGCTTCGACGTGATCGTCGCTGACCCACCGGCCTTCATCAAACGCAAGAAAGACATGAAAAATGGCGAAGGCGCCTACCGCCGCCTGAACGAGCAAGCCATGCGCCTGCTCAGCAAGGACGGCATCCTGGTCAGCGCGTCGTGCTCCATGCACCTGCCGGAAGACGACCTGCAAAACATCCTGCTGACCAGCGCCCGTCACCTGGACCGCAATATCCAGATGCTCGAACGCGGCGGCCAGGGCCCTGATCACCCGGTGCACCCGGCGATTGCAGAGACGCGTTACATCAAGAGCATTACTTGCCGGTTGTTGCCAAATAGCTAACTAACACCGCCCCCTGTAGGAGCCAGCTTGCCGGCGATGGCATTATGCCTGGCGCTGCATCAGCGCCTGACCCACCGCTATCGCCGGCGAGCCGGCTCCTACAGTGGGTTGTGGATCTCCCACACGTCCTGTAGCCGCTATCTTCACGGTTCCGGCCATTCCCTCCAGCCGCCAGCGGTGTAGAATCGGCCTTATTCATCGCCAGTCATCCCCCGGCGGGTTTATGAGCTCGAGGCCCAAGCACGCGGCGATCCCGCGACGCGAGTGGCAACTTCCGGACACACGGCCATTTTTCGAGTGTTCCAGTCGTCAATTAGAAGCTCACTCCCCTTTGCACCTGATTAATAAGTGATTAGCCGCCCGGAGTGCTCCATGCCAGATTACCGCTCGAAAACATCCACCCACGGCCGCAACATGGCCGGCGCCCGCGCACTGTGGCGTGCCACGGGGATGAAAGATGACGACTTCAAGAAGCCGATCATCGCGATTGCCAACTCGTTCACCCAGTTCGTACCGGGCCACGTCCACCTCAAGGACCTGGGACAACTGGTCGCCCGCGAGATCGAACGCGCTGGCGGCGTAGCAAAAGAATTCAACACCATCGCCGTGGACGACGGCATCGCCATGGGCCATGACGGCATGCTGTATTCCCTGCCGAGCCGCGAGATCATCGCCGACTCCGTGGAGTACATGGTCAACGCCCACTGCGCCGACGCCATCGTGTGCATCTCCAACTGCGACAAGATCACCCCTGGCATGCTGATGGCCGCCCTGCGCCTGAACATCCCGGTGATCTTCGTCTCCGGCGGCCCGATGGAAGCCGGCAAGACCAAGCTCGCGTCCCACGGTCTCGACCTGGTCGACGCCATGGTCATCGCCGCCGATTCCAGCGCTTCTGACGAGAAAGTCGCGGAATACGAGCGCAGCGCTTGCCCTACCTGTGGTTCGTGCTCCGGCATGTTCACCGCCAACTCGATGAACTGCCTGGTGGAAGCCCTGGGCCTGGCCTTGCCGGGCAACGGTTCGACCCTTGCCACCCACAGCGACCGCGAGCAGCTGTTCCTGCAGGCCGGCCGTACCATTGTCGAGCTGTGCAAGCGTTACTACGGCGAGAACGATGAGTCGGTGTTGCCGCGCAACATCGCCAACTTCAAGGCGTTCGAAAACGCCATGACCCTGGACATCGCCATGGGCGGTTCCACCAACACCATCCTGCACTTGCTGGCCGCCGCCCAGGAAGCCGAGATCGATTTCGACCTGCGCGACATCGACCGCCTGTCCCGCCACGTGCCGCAACTGTGCAAAGTCGCGCCGAACATCCAGAAGTACCACATGGAAGACGTGCATCGCGCCGGCGGGATCTTCTCGATCCTCGGCTCGCTGGCCCGCGGCGGCCTGCTGCACACCGACCTGCCGACCGTGCACAGCAAGTCCATCGCCGAAGGCATCGCCAAGTGGGACATCACCCAGACCGACGACGAAGCCGTGCACACCTTCTTCAAGGCTGGCCCAGCCGGTATCCCGACGCAAACGGCGTTCAGCCAGTCCACCCGCTGGGACACCCTGGACGACGACCGTGAAAACGGCTGCATCCGCAGTGTCGAGCACGCCTATTCGAAAGAAGGCGGCCTGGCCGTGCTGTACGGCAACATCGCCCTCGACGGCTGCGTGGTGAAAACCGCCGGTGTGGATGAATCCATCCACGTGTTCGAAGGCAACGCGAAGATCTTCGAAAGCCAGGACAGCGCCGTACGCGGCATCCTCGCTGACGAAGTGAAGGCCGGCGACATCGTGATCATCCGCTACGAAGGCCCGAAAGGCGGCCCGGGTATGCAGGAGATGCTGTACCCGACCTCCTACCTGAAATCCAAAGGCCTGGGCAAAGCCTGCGCGCTGCTGACCGACGGTCGTTTCTCCGGCGGCACCTCAGGCCTGTCCATCGGCCACGCTTCGCCGGAAGCCGCTGCGGGTGGCGCCATTGGTCTGGTGCAGGATGGCGACAAGGTACTGATCGACATTCCAAACCGTTCGATCAACCTGTTGATCAGCGATGAAGAACTGGCCGCACGCCGGGTCGAGCAGGACAAGAAAGGCTGGAAACCGGTGGAGAAGCGTCCGCGCAAAGTCACCACGGCGTTGAAGGCTTACGCCCTGCTGGCCACCAGTGCCGACAAAGGCGCAGTGCGTAACAAAGCGATGCTCGACGGTCTGTAAGCTTCGCCCAAAAAAATGCCCCGCCATGTGCGGGGCATTTTTTTGCCTGGAGATAATCTTCCCAAACAAAGGAGATCAACAGTGGGAGCTGGCTTGCCTGCGATGCTGACACCTCGCTATGCCTGATACACCGCGTCGATGCAATCGCAGGCAAGCCAGCTCCCACACTGATCGTGTTACTGGATTTCGTCAGGCTTGACGATCACCCAATTCTTGTCCGCCGTTACCGGCAACCCTTCCTTGGCCTGCGCCGCCGCATGCTTGGCGATCATGCCATTCAGTTGGGTCATGTATTTGTCCTTGCGGTTGATCCACAGGTGGATGCCACCCTTGGCCACGTCCACATCGTGGAACAGCATGTAGCCATCGCTGGTCGGCGTGTCGCCACCTACCAAGACCGGTTTTTTCCACTCGTCGATGTAGGTGAGGATCGCCGCGTGCTTGCCGGCCATCCAGGTCGCCGGGGTCCACAGGTAAGGGGTGAGTTCCAGGCCGAGGTTGGCCTTCTCATCATACTTGCCGGCCGTGATCTGTTTGCGCGCGGTGGTCAGCTCGCCGGTCTTGCGGTCCTTGAGCAGGGTGGTCACGCCGATGACGTTCTCGGGTTTGACGTTGTAGCCGTACTTCGGATCGGCAGCGACCATGCGCACCAGCTCTTCCGAAGCGGCGGTCATTACATACACCTCGATGCCGTTTTCCATCAGCTTGTTGTACAACTCTGCCTGGCCGGTAAAGACTTTCGGCGGTTGCACCTCAGACTTCTTCACCACGTCGCC
The DNA here is from genome assembly GCF_054668895.1 of Pseudomonas sp. H3_E07. NCBI lineage: Bacteria > Pseudomonadati > Pseudomonadota > Gammaproteobacteria > Pseudomonadales > Pseudomonadaceae > Pseudomonas > Pseudomonas sp. H3_E07. The sequence goes on along the minus strand of NZ_CP162795.1, from coordinate 3,128,013 downwards.
TTCGAAATAGCTGACGGGCACGGGTTTGCCGGAGGCCATCAGCTCATCGACCTGCACCTTGAGTTCCTTGAGGGTGAAGCCCGAGAACACCTGAGCGACCCACGGGTAGCAGACCATGTCGTCCACTTCGCAGAGGCGATAGTAGTAACTGAACAGACTTTCCTTATGGTCGGCGGTGTCTTTGAACGGCATAAGCTTGAGCGACGGATCAAGGCTGTCACGGGTGATCAAGCCCTTGTTTTCCATGTAGGGCAGCAGGGATTCTTCAAGGTCGTAGCGGTAGCTGGTGTTGTCCATGTCAAACACCGCGTAATTACCCTTGTTGGCGTTGGCGGTGATCATTTTGCTCAGTTGCTCGGCGGCCGGGGCCGGCCAGTGTTTCAACTCGGTGGCGGCCATGGTTTGTCCGGCAAGGCCCAGACACAGCGCTGCGGCAAACAATCTCGAAGCAAGCTTCATATGCGTTTTCTCCCTGAGTTAAAAACATCGACGCTAACAAATCCCTGTGACAGTTACCGCCCGAGCGCGACCGCTTGCGTCGTGATAGCGCCAACGGCATGTGCCTGAGCGTCAAATGCTTATTCCAAAAACGACGGTCACCATTCCATATCGGTATTAAATCATTATATTTCAAGCTGTTAGGATTTTCGGTTCGCAATCGCAGGCTCACGCGATTGGCTGCCTTCTGAACGGAGCTTCAATGAATCTGCCCCTGATTCTCAACTTATTGGTGTTCGTAGCCCTGCTGCTGGGCCTGGCACAAACCCGTCGCACAACCTGGAGCCTCGCCAAGAAGGTGTTATGTGCCCTCGTACTTGGCGTGGTGTTCGGCACTGTCTTGCACACGATCTACGGCGACGGTAACCCGGTGCTCAGGGCCTCCATCGGCTGGTTCGACCTGGTCGGTAACGGCTATGTGCAACTGCTGCAAATGATCGTGATCCCGCTGGTATTTGCCTCGATCCTGAGTGCAGTGGCGCGTCTTCACAACGCATCGTCCCTGGGCAAGATCAGCTTCCTGACCATCGGTACCTTGCTGTTCACCACGGCCATTGCGGCGCTGATCGGTATCGGTCTGACCAACCTATTCGGCCTCACCGCGGAAGGCCTGGTAGCCGGCACCCAGGAAATGGCGCGCCTGCAAGTGATCCAGAGTGATTACGCAGGCAAGGTCGCCGACCTGAATATCCCGCAACTGCTGCTGTCGTTCGTGCCGGCCAACCCGTTCGCCGACCTGGCCCGGGCCAAGCCAACCTCGATCATCAGCGTGGTGATCTTCGCCGCCTTCCTGGGGGTTGCCGCACTGCAACTGCTCAAGGATGACGTGGAAAAAGGCCAGAAAGTCCTCAACGCCATCGACACCCTGCAAGCCTGGGTGATGCGCCTGGTGCGCTTGGTGATGAAGCTCACGCCTTACGGCGTATTGGCACTGATGACCAAAGTGGTGGCCGGTTCCAACTTGCAGGACATCATCAAGCTCGGCAGTTTTGTGGTGGTGTCGTACCTGGCCCTGGGCCTGATGTTTGTGGTGCACGGCCTGCTGCTGTCCTTGGCCGGGATCAACCCGCTGCGCTTCTTCCGCAAGGTGTGGCCGGTGCTGACCTTCGCCTTCACCAGCCGCTCCAGCGCGGCGGCGATCCCGCTGAGCATCGAAGCGCAGACCCGTCGCCTGGGTATCCCGCAATCCATCGCCGGTTTCGCCGCGTCGTTTGGCGCGACCATTGGCCAGAACGGCTGCGCCGGCCTCTACCCTGCGATGTTGGCGGTGATGGTCGCGCCGACCGTAGGCATCAACCCGCTGGACCCGTTGTGGATCGCGACCCTGGTGGCGATTGTGACCTTGAGTTCCGCAGGCGTTGCCGGCGTGGGCGGCGGTGCGACCTTCGCCGCGTTGATCGTGCTGCCGGCCATGGGGTTGCCGGTGTCACTGGTGGCGCTGCTGATTTCCGTAGAGCCGCTGATCGACATGGGCCGTACGGCGCTGAACGTGAATGGTTCGATGACGGCGGGTGCGATCACCAGCCAGGTCATGGGCCAGACGGATAAGGCGTTGCTGGGTGCGGATGAGCACGCCGAGTTGGCGCAGGCCTGATAGGCCGTATTCGCTAGCAAGCCCGCTCCCACCTTTTGACCGCATTCTCATGTTGGAACTCGGTCAAATGGGGGAGCGGGCTTGCTCGCGAAGCTCTTAGGCTTTCTCCCAGACCTCGAAGTTGTACGCCGGCTTATCCCCTTGCGCCGCATTCTCCAGATTGGACACCAGCTTCCACTGGCCCACATCAAACTCCGGAAACCAAGCATCCCCTTCCGGGCTCAGCGCCACACGCGTCAAATACAGGCGATCCGCCTGCTCCAGCCCCTGCGCATACAACTGCGCACCGCCGATCAACATCAGCTCGTCAACGCCTTGCGCCTTGGCCCATTCCTCAGCGCGCTCTACTGCCGCGTCCAGTGACGGAAAAACTTCCGCACCTTCCAGCACCAGATCGGTCTGACGGCTAACCACAAGGTTCAAGCGTCCCGGCAGCGGTCGGCCCAGGGAATCCCAGGTCTTGCGCCCCATGATGATCGGCTTGCCCAAGGTGGTGGCCTTGAAATATTTGAAATCCCCCGGCAAGTGCCAGGGCATGCTGTTGTCGACGCCGATCACACGGTTTTCACCGAGGGCCGCGATCAGGCTTAAAGGGAGAGTTTTTTTCATGGCGACGAGAATACCAGAGCCCCGAGTCAGAGGTTATGCTCCAGGCTCACAAACACAACAGGACAACGCGTGACTCCTCTGCACACACTTTGGCTGACAGAAACCGTGCGCCTGCGCGAAGAACACGCGGGCCCGCTGGAAGACCTGGAAGCCAACCGTCTGGCCCGCACGGCCGGTGGCGACCTGCCGACGCGCATTCAGCAGCGTGCCCTGCACTTGGCCGAGCGCGATGGGCTCACGGTTGCTCTCACCCGCTGGTTGCAGGGCGCACGTCTGGCGCTGTTGCTGCTGGCGATTGTCGCCGTGATCAGCGGCGCAGGGCTGGCGTTTGCAGCATTGGGCAACGGCATCAACCCGGTAAACGTGTTCTGGGCTCTCGGCAGCCTGCTCGGGTTGAATCTCATCCTGTTGATCAGTTGGGCCCTGGGCCTGCTGTTTGCCGGTGAACACAGTGCCAGCCTTGGGCGACTGTGGTTATGGCTCAGCGAGAAACTCGCCCGTGATGCCAAAGCCGCACAACTGGCCCCAGCACTGTTACTGCTACTGCAACGGCAGAAGCTCAATCGCTGGGCCGTGGGCGTGCTGGTCAACAGCCTGTGGTTGCTGGCGTTGCTCAGCGCCATGGTGATTCTTCTTACGCTGCTCGCCACCCGTCGCTACGGCTTCGTGTGGGAAACCACCATTCTCGGCGCTGATACTTTCGTCGCTGTGACCCAGGCCCTCGGCACGCTGCCCGCTCTGCTGGGCTTCAACGTGCCGACCGTCGAGATGATCCGCGCCAGCGGCGACTCCGCCCTGAATATCGAAAGCGCCCGCCAAGCCTGGGCCGCCTGGCTGGTGGGTGTGTTGCTGGTCTATGGCCTGCTGCCCCGCCTGATCCTCGCCCTGCTGTGCCTGTGGCGCTGGAAACGTGGGCGCGCCGCCCTGCGCCTGGACCTCAACCTGCCCGGCTACAGCCAATTGCGCGAACGCCTGATGCCGAGCAGCGAACGTCTTGGCGTCAACGATGCCGCGCCCGAACAGCTGCACCACGTCAGCGGCGGCGTCAATGAACTGGAAAGCGATGGCGCCCTGCTCGTCGCCATCGAACTGGACGACCAACATCCCTGGCCCCCCAAACTGCCCGCCAGCGTGAAGAACGCCGGCATCCTCGACAGCCGAGAGTCGCGCAACAAACTGCTGGAACAACTCACACGCTTCCCACCCGCGCGCCTGGCTATCGCCTGCGACCCACGGCGTTCGCCGGATCGCGGCAGCCTGGCGCTGATCGCCGAACTCGCCCGCAGCGCCACCGCCACCCGCGTCTGGCTGCTGCAAGCGCCGCCCGGCCAGGCGCTGGACGCCGAGCGCCTGGGTGACTGGCACACCGCGTTGCAGCAACTTGAGTTGCCTTTCGCCGACTGCGCGCCGTTGAACTGGTTGGAGACTGGCCATGACTAAGCCCCTGAAACTCGCCGTGGTCGGCCACACCAATGTCGGCAAGACCTCGCTGCTGCGCACGCTCACACGCGACGTGGGTTTCGGCGAAGTCTCCCATCGCCCCAGCACCACGCGGCATGTGGAAGGTGCGCGGTTGTCGGTGGACGGCGAGGCCTTGCTGGAACTGTACGACACGCCCGGCCTGGAAGACGCCATCGCCCTGCTCGATTACCTGGAGCGCCTGGACCGCCCCGGCGAACGCCTCGACGGCCCGGCCCGCCTGGCGCGCTTCCTGGAAGGCAGCGAAGCCCGCCAGCGTTTCGAACAGGAAGCCAAGGTGCTGCGCCAACTGCTGGCCTCCGACGCCGGCCTTTATGTGATCGACGCCCGCGAGCCGGTGTTGGCCAAGTATCGCGACGAGCTGCAGGTACTGGCCAGTTGCGGCAAGCCGTTGCTGCCCGTGCTCAATTTCGTCAGCAGCAGCGACCACCGCGAGCCGGACTGGCGCGAAGCCCTCGCCCGCCTTGGCCTGCATGCATTGGTGCGGTTCGACAGCGTGGCACCGCCGGAAGACGGCGAACGGCGCCTGTATGAAAGCCTCGCCCTGCTGCTGGAAAACGCGCGGCCGCAGCTGGAGCGGTTGATTCTTGATCAGGAAGCTCAACGCAAGGCCCGCCAGCAAAGCGCTGCGCGACTGATCGCGGAGTTGCTGATCGACTGCGCCGCCTGTCGCCGCAGTGTGGTCACTGAAGATGAGCAACAAGCCATCGGCGACCTGCGTAAAGCCGTGCGGCAACGCGAACAAAAATGCGTGGAGGCGCTGCTCAAACTGTTCGGCTTCCGCCCGCAAGATGCCGCTGCCAGCGACTTGCCGCTGCTGGACGGGCGGTGGGGCGATGACCTGTTCAACCCGGAAACCCTCAAGCAACTCGGCGTGCGCGTCGGCGGTGGAATCGCCGCAGGCGCGGCGGCCGGTGCCGGGGTAGATCTGCTGGTCGGCGGCCTGACCCTGGGCGCCGCCGCCCTGGCCGGCGCGATTGCCGGTGGCGCGCTGCAAACTGCCCGCAGCTATGGCAGTCGGTTGCTGGGCAAGATCAAAGGCCAGCGCGAACTGACCGTCGACGACAGCGTGTTGCGCCTGCTCGCCCTGCGTCAGCGACAGCTGCTCAAGGCCCTTAACCTGCGCGGCCATGCGGCGATGCACAGCATCAAGGTCGACACGCCCCAAGACAAGACGTGGCGCGAAGGCAAGTTGCCGGACGCACTGCACAAAGCCCGCGCCCACCCGCAATGGTCGTCCCTCAACCCTCACGCCAGGTTGAGTCAGGCCGAACGGCAGGATCAGGTCGAAGCCCTGGCCGCTCGGCTTGATGAGACCTGATCGGGTTATTGCTTAAACCACCCAAACGCCAGGAAGGCCGTGCAGAGCGAGCGAATCAGCTCTTTATCGGCTGTATTGGCTATTCCGTTGCGGTCGATGTCGCTATTGGTGAAAGACTCCAACACCCCGTCACTGTCGCCGTCATAAGCAGCCGCTTGGTAAACCAGCGACGACGTGCACCCAGACGTCGTGCGCTCATGGAAGTCGAGTTTGATCGCGTTGGGCATCCCGGTTTTACCGAAGTGATCGACGTACATCGTCAACGTACGCTGCCAATGGCTGCGCTGATTGAACCAGCCCAGTTTCAAGAAAGTGTCGGCAAAGCTATCCACCCGCTCGGTATCCAGCATGCGCGGCCGGCTGGCGAGGTTCAGATCCTCAGCCCAATGCAGATCGACACGGCCATCGGCACTCATGTCCACCGCGAAGATCTCGTGAACCAGTTCATCCGGGCAACCCACCTGATGCTCATAAAAATGCAGGATGACCGTATCGGCGCGGCCATTACCACTCATGTCCTGAGCATTGGCTTTCAAGTAACGCATCAGTGTTGCTCCTTAAGATAAGAAACAAACACCTTAATGACGCGATGCACCCGCCTCCAGACGGCGAGTCTGCGTTAGGTGTAAGGCCTGTCTACGCAGCCAGTAGCCGCGCAGCCATTGCCTTGAGCACCTGCAGGTCAAGCACCGGCACATGCATCTGCTTGGCCTGTTCGTCCCAATGACGCATGCGCAAACTGACAGCACACAACGGGTCCTGCTCGAAGGCATGAGCCTCATCGGCGCTCATCGCCCCGCCCTGGTACGCCAGGGTACGGCGACTGGCTTCGCTCAGGCAGGCGTAGTAGTCCGGCTGACTGAAGGTCAGATAACGCTTGGCCTGCACGTGATACTCCACCAACTTGGCCATGCGCTCGCTGAACCCTGCGCGACGCAGATAATCAGCCCCCAGCCGTTCGTGGCTGACCACGCCAAAACCGCCCATGTTTTCCCCACCCTGGCCACAGATATGCCCGATGTCGTGGAAAAACGCCGCCAGCACCACTTCGTCGTCAAAGCCTTCGGCCATGGCCAGCTGCGCAGCCTGGGACATGTGCTCGATCTGCGACACCGGCTCGCCGATGTAATCCGCCGTGCCGTGTTGCTCATACAAGCCGAAGATTTCGGCGAGGGTCTGTTGCGGGTTCATCACGCAGCGCCCCACAGTGTTGTGATATTCCGCTCGGCCATCGCCGGCCCCACGCTCATGCCCACGCCGGTGTGCATCAACGCCGCGCTCAGCCCCGGCGCAGCCCGCAGGAATGAAAACGGCCCCGGCCCCCGCGAGCCGTACACCCCCTGCCAACGCTCCACCACCTGGATCTTGCAGCCCAAGGTCTGTTCAGCCAGTTCGATCATCCAGTCATCCACCTGCTCGGCATTGAAGGGCGACGCGTCGCTGCCGTAGTCATGGGAGTCGCCGATGATCAGCTCCCCATGAGGCGTCGGGCTGATCAGCAGGTGAATGCCGTGTTCGTGCAGGTGCGGTGCCTCCTGCAGGATGTGCGCCTGCACCGGCGCCGCTTCCGGCAGATCGGCGAAGGCACCGTAATGCACGCAGCTCAAGCCGGTGAGCAATGCGTGTTGCAGGTTCAGATTGACCGCGGGCCGGGCACGCAACATTTGCAGGCGGCAGATGCTCGGGTTGAGTGCGGCCATCGCGTCGGCCAGCAGGGTTTGGTAGTCATGGCCGGAGCACACGATGATCTGCTCGCCGCGAAAGGTCCCCGCAGTACTGTGCAACTGCCCCGGCTCGACGTCGCGCACCAAGGTGGAGAAGTAAAACTCCACGTTCAGCTCTTGCGCCAGGTAGTTGATCAGCGCCGGGATCGCTTCACGGGAATACAGTTGCTGATCTTCCTTGCCGTGCAGCGCGGCACGGTGATGGCGGAACTGGCCACCGTACAGCGCCTTCATCGCCGTGCCCTGCAGCAGCTCGACATTGTAGCCGTGCTCTTTTGCACGCCCTTCACAGAAGGCTTCCAGCAAGTGTTCTTCTGCTTCGGTACGGGCGAACAGGTACGAGCCGTTGCGCTTGAGTTGCAGCCCGGCGACCTGCGCCCAATGGCCCCAGATTTCACGGCTTTCCCGTGCGAGCTCCAGCATCGACCCCGGCGGTTGGCCGGTGACCAGGGCCTGGCCGAAATTGCGTACCGAGGCGCCCAAGGGGGTGGCGCTGCGTTCGAACACCTTGACCTTGAGGCCGCGCTTGGCGGCGGCGAAGGCGTGGGACAGGCCGAGGATACCGGCGCCAATAATCAGTAGATCACTGTGCTTCGTCATGGATTTCGCAGTCCTCTGCAGGAGCGAGCCCGCGCCTGCAGGTAGAGGTGAACATTATTGTTTTTCCGACTTGCCGTCATAGCGCTTGCGCCACTCGGTCAGGATACTGTCGCGGTTTTTCGAAGCCCAGGCGAAGTCATTTTTGATCAGGCGCTGCTCGTAGTCGGCCGGTAATTCGGTCTGCGGCTTGGCAATGCCCGGCTGGGCGAGGACGGCGAAGTTGTCCTTGTACAGGTCCATGGCGGCCGAACTGGCGGAGAAATCAGCGAGTTTTTTTGCGGCGTCGGCGTGAGGCGTGCCTTTCATGACGGCAGTGGCTTCGATGTCCCAACCCAGGCCCTCTTTCGGCAGGATGATATCCAGTGGCGCCCCCTGGCGCTTCAACTGCACAGCCGGGTATTCGAAGGAAATGCCGATCGGGAATTCACCCGAAGCCGCCAGCTTGCAGGGCTTGGAGCCGGAGTGAACGTACTGGCCGATGTTCTGATGCAGGTCGTCCATGTACTGCCAGCCTTGCTTCTCCCCGTAGGTCTGCAACCAGGCGCTGACATCCAGGAAACCGGTGCCGGACGAGGCCGGGTTGGGCATGACGATCTTGCCCTTGTACTCAGGCTTGGTCAGGTCCTGCCAGCTCACCGGCTTGGTCAGGCCCTGCTTTTCGGCTTCGACGGTGTTGAAGCAGATGGTCGCGGCCCACACGTCCATGCCGACCCACGCCGGCGGGTTGGCGGCATCGCGGTAGTTCTTGCCGATCTTCTCCAGGTCCTTCGGCGCGTAATTGTCCAGCATGCCCTGCTGGTCGAGGATCGCCAGGCTGGAAGCTGCCAGGCCCCAGACTGCGTCGGCCTGCGGGCGATCTTTCTCAGCCAGCAGCTTGGCGGTGATGATGCCGGTAGAGTCACGCACCCACTTGATCTCAATGTCGGGGTTAGCCTGTTCGAAAGCCTTTTTGTAGGTCTTCAACTGCTCGGCTTCGAGGGCCGTGTAGACGGTCAACTCGGTCTTGGCGAAGGCATTCAGGCTGAATGCAGTCAGTACGGCAGCGACCAGCGCCAGGGGCTTGAACATGGAGCACCTCCTTCAGGGATGTTTATTGGCCGGGTGCGCTCTGGCGCCAGGCTTGGGAGCGACGCAACGCGCCACGTGAAGCCCACGCCAGCAGCAGCGAGACGCTGGCCGAGGTGAACAGGATCAGGGTCGACATGGCCGCCGCGCCGCCCACGTTGCCGGCATCGTCCATGTTCAACACGGCGACGGCGGCGAGGAGGGTGTCGGGGCTGTAAAGGAAGATTGCGGCGGACACGGTGGTCATCGCCGACACAAACAGGTAGCGCACGATGTCCAGCAGCGCCGGCAGGCAGATCGGCACCGTCACTTTCAGGTAATGGCGGTACAACGGCGCCTTGAGCGACAACGCGGCGGCTTCGAACTCGGCGTCCAGTTGACGCAGCGCCGTGGTCGCGGTCATCTGCGCGGTGGTCAAATAGTGAGCAATGGTGCACACCACCAGCAACGTCATGGTGCCGTAGAACACATGCAGCGGGTTGCCATTAAGATTGAAAAAGAACACATAGCCCAGGCCCAGCACCAAGCCCGGTACAGCCATTGGCACGAAGCTGAGCATGCGCAGGGCCAGGTTGAGGCCCTTCTGGCCCTTGGTCTTTTCCATCAGGTACGCGCCGGTGAAGATCAACACGCTGCCGATCAACGCCGTGCACAACGCCATGGTCAGGCTGTTGCGATAGGCCAGCCAGCCGCCGCCGGCCGTGTCTTCGAACTGGTAATGGTTGAGCGACAACGACAGGTTGTAGGGCCAGAACTTCACCAGCGACGAATACACCGCCATGCCGAACACCAGCAGCAACACCGCGCAGATCAGCAGGACGATGGCCAGGTAGCAGGCATCCCTCAAGCGCGACGGCGCCGGCTGGAACACTTGGGCACGACCGCTCATGGCGTCGCCGTGACGGCGGCGCAGCCAGGCATCCACAGCAAAGCTGAACAGCGCCGGCAGCAGCAACACCATGCCGATCAACGCGCCGCGACCAAACTGTTGCTGGCCGACCACCGCCTTGTAGGCTTCCAGCGCCAGCACTTGATAGTCCCCGCCCACCACCACGGGCACACCGAAGTCGGTAATGGTCAGTGTGAATACCAGGCAGAACGCAGCGAACACCGCCTGACGCGTGGCCGGCCAGGTAATACTGCGAAACGCCCGCGCCGGACTGGCGCCCATGCTGGATGCGGCATCAAACAAGCGCGCATCCGCCAGGGACAGCGCCGACAGCAGAATCATCAAGGCGTGTGGGAAGGTGTAGATCACTTCGCCCAGCACAATGCCCCAGAAGCCGTAGATATTGTCCGAGAGCAACCCGCGCAGCATGCCTTGGTTGCCGAACAGATAAACCAGTGCAATGCCCGGTAACATCGACGGCGCCATCAGCGGCAGCAGCGACATGCCGCGCCAGATCGCCTTGCCGGGGATCAACGTGCGCTGCAGAGCGTAGGCAAACAGGTAAGCCAGCGGTACGACAATGGCCGCGACGCTGAGCGAGACTTTCAGGCTATTGCCCAGCAGCCAGTGGAAGTTGTCACTGGTGAGCAGTTCCCGCGCCGCCACCAGACCACCGCCCTGCCCGGCTTCGCTGCTGAAGCCGCGCCAGAAGATCGCCAGCAATGGCAGCAGTACGGCAATCCCTAGCAGCAACAGCCACACCAGTTTGCCGCCGACCACGAAAATGCGGTCGCCCCTTTCAGCGCGGGAAACTTCACGCGGCATGGGCAGTGTCATCTCGCTGGCCATCTCAGGCAAACACCTGCAGGCTGCGCGGCGGTAAGGCGACCCAAATATCCTGGGCACCCAGACGTGGCATGGCTTCCGGAGCCACTTCGGCCAGCAGCGGATGGCCGGGCAATTGCTCCAGCTCGAAGCTCATGCGGCAGCGGTTGCCGAGAAAGGTGATTTCGCGGACCTTGGCCGGGAAAAGGTTTTCTTCGTGCACCGCCGGGTTGACGCTGATCGCTTCCGGGCGGCAGAACAGACGGCCGGACTTGGCGATGCCAGCATCGTCGGCCAAGCGCATGTTCATCCCGCCGACCTGGGCATGGCTGGCACTGTTGCGACTGAACGGCAGCCAATTACCCTGGCCGACAAACTCCGCCACGAACGGAGTGGCCGGACGGTCGTAGATCGCCTGGGGCGTGGCGTATTGCTCGACCTTGCCATTGTTCATTACGGCGATGCGGTCGGCCATCAGCATGGCTTCGTCCTGGTTGTGGGTGACCATCAACGTGGTGATGCCCAGGCGGCGTTGCAGTTGGCGCAGCTCGGTGCACAGATGCTCACGGACGCGGGCGTCGAGGGCAGACATCGGTTCGTCCAGCAACAACAACGAAGGTGCAGGCGCCAACGCGCGGGCCAAGGCGACGCGCTGTTGCTGGCCGCCGGAGAGTTGACCGGGGTATTTCTTCTCACTGCCGACCAGGCCGACCAGTTCAAGCATCTGCCCGACGCGCAGGCGTACTTCCTCACGGCCGCTGCCGGTGAGACCGTAGCCGATGTTCGCTTCGACGGTGAGATTGGGAAACAACGCGTAGGACTGGAAAAGAATGCCGTAGTCCCGCGCCTGGGGCGGCAGCAGAGAAACATCACGACTGCCCAGGTACAGTTCGCCGCTGTCCTGGCGCTCAAGGCCGGCGATGCAGCGCAGCAAGGTGGTCTTGCCGCAACCGGACGGGCCCAGCAGGCACACCAGCTCGCCGGCGGCGACGTCCAGGGAGACGTTGTCCAGCGCGGTAAAGGCGCCGAAGCGTTTCTGGATACCGCGCACCTTCATAGGCGCGCCGGGTTGGGTCAGGGCTGTGTTCATGCAAGGCACCTCATCAAACTGATGAAGCCCATGCTAGGCAGGCAATGCGTCCCTCATGTGGCAGAAAGGCAAAACGCAGTGATAGTGGTATTGGTGGATTTGGGTAGGACGGGTGGGGATTTGCTGCCTGGCCTAACCTCATCGCGGGCAAGCCCGGCTCCCACAGTGTTGATCTGTGAACACATTCAACGGTGGGAGCTGGCTTGCCTGCGATGGCGATTCAAAGGCCACCGCACAACCTTAAATAGGTGACATTTCCTGCGCCAACCCCAGAAACGCCGCCGGCAACCGCGCGCCTTTACGCTCCTTGAGGCAGTACAAATACTCGGGAATCTGCGGCGCATTCTCGATGGTCAACACCCGCAACTGTGGATCATGCGGCACTTCCTGGCGGGCGATGATGCTGATGCCGATATTGCGCAACACCGCCTCGCGAATCGATTCCCGGCTGCCGATTTCCAGCAGCGGGCCGTAGCTCACGCCTGCATCCTGTAGCATTTTTTCGGTCAGGCGCCGCGTGGTGGAACCGGCTTCACGCATCAACAAGGTATGCCCGACCAATGCAGTGAGCGGTACATGATCGAGCTTGGCCAACGGATGGTGACGATGCACCGCGAGCACCAAAGGGTCGGTGCCCAGCACACGGCGAATCAGGCGCGGGTCTTCCAGCAGTTGAGAGGAGGCGGCGAGATCGACGCGGTAATCATCCAGCGCTTCGAGCACCTGTTGAGAGTTGCCGATTTCTACCGACACTTCCACGTGGGGCAAGCGTTCGCGAAAGGCTTTGACCAGGTCGAGGATGTAGTAAGGCGCCGTGGCGGCAATCCTCAATGCGCCCTGGACCTGCCCACTGTTGCGCAGGAAAAACTCGATGTCCGCTTCCTGCTGCAACAGCGCCTTGACCATAGGCAGCAGGCGCGCGCCCTCGTCGCTGACGGTGAGGCGGCGGCCGCCGCGGTAGAACAGCTCGACGCCGTATTGGCTTTCCAGGTTACGGACCTGGGTGGTGACCGTGGGTTGACTCAGGCCGAGTTTTTTTGCCGCCTGGGTGATACTGCCCAGGCGGGCGACCATGAAAAACGCCTTTAACTCGGCACTCAGCACACCACCCTCTCATCGTCTATTTGCGCAACAGGCGCAAGCCATTGAACACCACCAGCAGGCTGACGCCCATGTCGGCGAAGACCGCCATCCACATGGTGGCCATGCCCAGGAAGGTGACCGCAAGGAAGATCGCCTTGATCACCAACGCCAGGGCGATGTTCTGCTTGAGGATACTCGACGTTTGCCGCGACAGACGAATGAATGCCGGAATCTTGCGCAAATCATCGTCCATCAACGCCACGTCCGCGGTCTCGATGGCGGTGTCGGTGCCTGCTGCGGCCATGGCAAAGCCGATCTCGGCACGGGCCAACGCCGGGGCGTCGTTGATGCCGTCACCCACCATGCCCACGCGGTGGCTTTGGCCGTAGAGGGTTTCGATGGCTTGCAGTTTGTCGGTCGGCAACAGGTCGCCCTGGGCTTGGTCGATGCCGACCTGGGCGGCAATCGCCTGGGCGGTGTGGGTGTTGTCGCCGGTGAGCATCAGGGTCTTGATGCCCAGATCGTGCAGTTGCTGGATGGCTTCGCGGCTACTGTCCTTGACCGTGTCGGCCACGGCGAACAGTGCCAGCGGGCCGGACTTGTCGAGCAACAGCACCACGGACTTGCCCTGTTTTTCCAGGGCGAAGAGTTTTTCTTCCAGCTCAGGCGAGCACAGGCCCAGGTCTTCTACCAGGCGGTGGTTGCCCAAGTGATAGGTTTCGCCGTTGATGTCGCCACGCACGCCACGCCCGGCCAGGGCCTCGAAGTTATCCACAGCGTGGCTCGGCAGGTTTTTATCCACCGCGGCGTTGGCGATCGCCAGCGACACCGGGTGATCGGAACGCCCGGCCAAACTGGCGGCCAAGGCCGGCGCGCTGTCTGCGACATTGGGGAACAGTGCCAGGTAATCGGTTTGCACCGGCTTGCCATGGGTGATGGTGCCGGTCTTGTCGAGGGCCAGGTAGTCGAGCTTGTATCCGCCTTCCAGGTACACGCCGCCCTTGATCAGGATGCCTTTGCGCGCAGCCGCCGCGAGGCCGCTGACGATGGTCACCGGAGTGGAAATCACCAGGGCACACGGGCACGCCACCACCAGCAGGACCAGGGCGCGGTACACCCAGTCGAACCAGACACCGGCCATGAACAGCGGCGGAATCAGCGCTACGCCCAAGGCGAACAGGAACACGGCTGGGGTGTAGATTTTCGAGAAGCTGTCGACAAACCGCTGAGTCGGCGCACGCGCGCCTTGGGCCTGTTCCACCGCGTGAATGATGCGCGCCAGGGTGGAGTTGTTGGCCGCTGCGGTGACTGTGTACTCCAGGGAACCTGCCTGGTTGATGGTGCCGGCGAAGACTTTGTCGCCCACGGTCTTCTCGATCGGCAGGCTTTCACCGGTGATCGGCGCCTGGTCGATGGTGGACTGTCCAGCCGTGACCTCACCGTCCAAGCCGATGCGCTCGCCGGGTTTTACCCGCACGATCGCCCCTAACTCAATGCTTTTGACTTCCTGTTCAGCCCACGAACCGTCGCTTTGCTGCACGGTGGCCTGCTCCGGCGTCATCTGCATCAAGCCACTGATGGCATTGCGCGCACGGTCCAGGGACTTGGCTTCGATCAACTCGGCCACGGTGAACAGGAACATCACCATGGCCGCTTCCGGCCATTGCCCGATCAGGATCGCACCGGTGACGGCGATGCTCATCAAGGCATTGATGTTCAGGTTGAGGTTTTTCAGGGCAATCCAGCCCTTTTTGTAAGTCGTGAGGCCGCCGCTGAGGATCGACACCAAGGCCACCAACGCGATCACCCACGTCGGCGCAGCATTGGCGAAATGCAGCACTTCGGCCCCCAACGCGCCAACGCCGGACAATGCCAGCGGCCACCAGTGTTTCTTGGCAGGCGGTTCAGCAGCCGGAGTGCCTTCCTCGAGAGGATCAGCCTGCATCCCCAAGGATTTGATCGCGTCGATGATCGGCGCGGTGCTCGGCAAGTCGTGGGTGACGCCGAGGATACGGTTGATCAGGTTGAATTCCAGTTGCTGCACGCCGGCCAGCTTGCCCAGTTTGTTCTGGATCAGCGTCTGCTCGGTGGGGCAGTCCATGGCTTCAATGCGAAAGGTGCTCAGCCGCGAACCGGCGGTGGGCGCTTCGCTCAGTTGCACCAACGCAGGGGCTGGGGTGCCGGAACAGCAGGAGCCGTCGTGGCCGTGGTCATGCACGGGGGTCAGTTTTTTCGGACCATGGTCGTGATCATGGTCGTGATCGTGTTTATGCGGGGTGTGGATGGAGTCGCTCATTCTGTCGCGTCCGTAAAGGTGCCTGTTGCCAAGTAAAGACCCTGTAGCCACTATAGGGTCAAGCACCCATTTGGAGATTGCTGCGATGAAGATCGGCGAACTGGCCAAACTGACCGACTGCCCGGTGGAAACCATCCGTTACTACGAAAAGGAAGGCCTGCTGCCGCCCCCGGCGCGCACTGACGCCAACTACCGCGTGTACACCCAGGCACACACCGAGCGGCTGATCTTTATCCGCAACTGCCGCAGCCTCGACATGACCCTGGAAGAAATCCGCAGCCTGCTGGGCTTGCGCGACAGCCCCCAGGACCAGTGCGAAAACGTGAATGCGTTGATCGACGAGCATATCCACCACGTGAAAGCGCGCATCGATGGGCTGCTGGCATTGCAGGAACAGTTGCTGGACCTGCGCCAACGCTGTGGCGGCGGGGATCAGTGCGGGATTTTGCAGCGGCTGGAGGTCAGTGGGAGCGTGCAGGCCAGCGAGGCGGAGCCTTCACATGTGGGCAGGAGCCACGGCCACTAACTCAAGTGAGCACCGACCAACTGTGGGAGCTGGCTTGTCGGATCGCCGCATCGCTGCGATAGCGGAGTGTCAGCACCTGATTAGGTGACTGAAGTACCGCTATCGCAGGCAAGCCAGCTCCCACAGTTTAGACCGAGGCAGTTTTTAGATCGCGACGTCAGCCTTGATGCTTGGGTCGGCGTCGTAGCCCACGATCTCGAAGTCTTCGAACTTGTAGTCGTAGATCGATGCAGGTTTGCGCTTGATCACCAGTTCCGGCAGTTTCTTCGGCGTGCGCGCCAGCTGGGTGCGGATCTGTTCCATGTGATTGCTGTAGGCGTGGGTATCGCCGGTGGTGACGATGATCTCGTGGGGGATCAAGTCGCACTGCTGGGCCAGCATATGAGTGAGCAATGCCAGCGCGGCGGTGTTGTACGGCAGGCCGAGGAAGACATCGGAGCTGCGGATGTACAACTGCATCGACAGGTGGCCGTCGTGCACGAACGCTTGGTACAGCAGGTGGCACGGCGGCAACGCTTGCTTGCCGTTGCGCGCGTTTTCCTGGGGGCTCTTGGTCTCGTCGGGCAGGTACTCGACGTTCCAGCCGTGGAACAGGATACGGCGGCTGTTGGGGTTGGTCTTGAGCGTGTGGACCATGTAGTCGATCTGGTTGATCGTGCCGCCGTCCTTGGTCGGCCAGGCGGTCCACTGTTCGCCGTACACCGGGCCCAGGTCGCCGTCTTCGGTGGCCCATTCGTCCCAGATGCGCACGCCGTTCTCATTCAGCCACTTGATGTTGGTGTTGCCACTCAACATCCAGATCAGCTCGTTGGCGATACTTTTGAAGTGAAGCTTCTTGGTGGTCAGCAGCGGGAAGCCGTCGGCCAAGTTATGCCGATACTGACGGGCAAACACGGCCTTGGTGCCGGTGCCGGTGCGATCGCCCTTGGTCAATCCATTGGTCACGACGTCGTTCAGTAGTTCGAGATATTGCTTCATTTGGGTACCCGTATCGTTGAAGCCCGGACCCTACGGCCCGGGCATTCGAATTTAAAGCGCGGTGTTCTTCAAAGGTTGCGGGCGATTGTACGCCCACCACAGCAAGCCCAGGCCGCCAAGGATCATCGGCAGGCTGAGGATCTGGCCCATGGTCACCCAACCGAACGCCAGGTAGCCCAGCTGCGCATCCGGCACGCGCACGAACTCGACGATAAAGCGGAAGATCCCGTAGAACAACGCGAACATGCCCGACACCGCCATGGTGGGGCGCGGTTTGCGCGAGAAGATGTACAGGATAAGGAACAGCGCCACGCCTTCCAACGCGAACTGATACAGCTGCGACGGGTGGCGTGGCAGTTGCGCGGGGTCGCTGAACGGCGGGAACACCATGGCCCACGGCACGTCGGTCGGCTTACCCCACAGCTCGGCGTTGATGAAGTTACCGATACGCCCGGCGCCCAGGCCGATCGGCACCATTGGCGCAACGAAGTCCATCAGTTGGAAGAACGACTTGCCATTACGACGGCCGAACCACCAGGCGGCAATCATCACGCCGATAAAACCGCCGTGGAATGCCATGCCGCCTTTCCACACTTCAAAGATCAGCGTCGGATTGGCGATGTACGCCGAGAGATCGTAGAACAGCACATAGCCCAGGCGCCCGCCGACAATGACCCCCATCGACAGCCAGAAAATCAGGTCGGAGAGCTTCTCCTTGGTCCAGGTCGGATCGAAACGGTTCAGGCGTCGAGAGGCCAGAAACCAGGCACCGCCGATGCCGATCAGGTACATCAACCCGTACCAGTGGATTTTCAGCGGACCAATGGCCAGGGCCACCGGGTCGATCTGCGGGTAAGGCAGCATTGCGACTCCTCGTTAAATCATTCGTTATGGCGTCCGGACCATGCCCGGGCGCGATTAAGACTGCATTACTCAAGTTTTTCAAAACAAAAAATTTATGCCGACACAGAACAACAGCCCGGCGAACAACCGCTTGAGCAGACGCGGCGACAATCGATGCGCCAAGCGTGCGCCGAAGCGGGCAAACACCATGCTGGTCAGGGCAATGCCCAGCAGTGCCGGCAAATACACGAACCCTAGACTATGCGCGGGCAACAGCGGGTCATGCCAGCCCAGAATCATGAAACTTAACGCACTGGCCAGCGCAATCGGCAGGCCACAGGCGGATGAAGTGGCCACCGCCTGCTGCATCGGCACACTGCGCCAGGTCAGGAACGGCACGGTCAGCGAGCCGCCGCCAATGCCGAAAATCGCCGAGGCCCAGCCGATAAACGTACCGGCGACGGTCAGGCCGAGTTTGCCCGGCACCGTGCGGCTGGCCTTGGGCTTAACGTCCAGTGCAAGTTGAACGGCCACCAGCAAGGCGAACACGCCGATGATCTTTTGCAGGTGAGGGCCGGAAATCGCCTCGGCCGTCAGTGCGCCAAAACCGGCGCCGATCAGGATACCCACGGTCATCCACACAAAGATCGGCCAACGCACCGCACCCCGCCGGTGATGCTCGCGTACGGCATTCACCGAGGTAAAGATGATGGTCGCAAGGGACGTGCCCACAGCCAAGTGGGTCAGCACCTGCGGGTCGAAGCCCTGCAAGGTGAAGCTGAACACCAGCACCGGCACGATGATGATCCCGCCGCCCACGCCAAACAGCCCGGCGAGTACACCCGCACAGGCGCCAAGCAGCAAATACAGCAGAAATTCCATGGGAGCCCCCGAACCAAGTCCGGCATGTTAACGGATGGAAGGCATGCGACCCAACTGGATACGATGGAACGCCTGTGCTTGAGTGGGTAGAGTGGCAAAAAACACAAAAGGGATCGCCTGATGTGCCTGATTGTTTTCGCTTGGCGACCGGGCCACGCCCAGCCGCTGATCGTCGCGGCCAACCGCGATGAGTTCTACGCCCGCCCCAGCCTGCCGTTGGCCCAGTGGGAGGATGCACCCACTGTCTATGCCGGCCGCGATCAGGAAGCAGGCGGCACCTGGCTGGGGGTGAACGCCGAGGGGCGCTTTGCCGCGCTGACCAATATCCGCGATCCGCACCAACCGCCGGCCCGCAAGTCCCGTGGCGAGCTGGTCGCGCGCTTTCTCAACGGTTCACTGCCGGTTGAGCAGTATTTGGCCGACGTTAACGGCCGTTCGATTGAATACGCCGGGTTCAACCTGCTGGTGGGCACACCGGGTGAGCTGTGGCATTACAACGCTAATCACACAGAGCCGACGCAGTTGAAAGCGGGCGTGTATGGGTTATCCAATGCAGGGCTGGATACACCTTGGCCGAAACTGCTTAAGGCCAAAGCCGCGCTGAGTGAGTTGCTGAACGATCCCCAGCCCGAAGCGCTACTGGAGATTCTGAGCGATCCGCAGATTGCACCTTTTGCCGAGCTGCCGGATACCGGCGTGGGGTTGGCGACGGAGAGTTTGCTGTCGAGTGTGTTTATCGCCAGCCCGAGTTATGGGACACGGGCGAGCACGGCGTTGATTGTGAACGCCGATGGCACGCGGCGGATGGTGGAGCGAAGCTTTGGACCCCATGGTGGGCGGTTGGGCGAGGTAGACATCAACCTGTAGGAGCGAGGGGGACGCCTAGTTCTTGCTCGCGAAAAACCTGAGAACGCCGCGGGTAATCAGGCACCCCGCGTTATCGTTGACGTTCTTCGCGAGCAAGCTCGCGCCTACAAGGTTTTGGCGGAAGCCGGATTGATCATCCTTGTCAGCCCCAGGTTCTTCAGCGCCAACTGCAGCGAGCTGTGGATAACTTGCGGGTTGTCGATGGTCATCAACTCCGCCAGCAGGTCCTTGGCCATGCTCAACTCAACCTGGCGCAGCATCCACTTCACCTTCGGCAAGTTGGTGGCGTTCATCGACAAGCTATCGAAGCCCATCGCCATCAACAGCACCGCCGCCGCCGGATCGCCGGCCATTTCACCGCAGATGCTCACCGGCTTGCCTTCGGCATGAGCGTCGCGCACCACGTGTTGCAGGGCTTGCAGCACCGCCGGGTGCAGGTAGTCGTAGAGGTCGGCCACCCGCGGGTTGTTACGGTCCACGGCCAACAGGTATTGGGTCAGGTCGTTGGAGCCCACCGACAGGAAGTCCACCTGCCGCGCCAGCTCCTTGGCCTGGTACACCGCTGCCGGGATTTCAATCATCACGCCAATCGGCGGCATCGGTACGTCGGCGCCTTCGTCGCGCACTTCGCCCCACGCACGGTGGATCAGGTGCAGCGCCTCTTCCAGCTCGTGGGTGCCGGAGATCATCGGCAGCAGGATACGCAGGTTGTTCAGGCCCTCGCTGGCCTTGAGCATGGCGCGGGTCTGTACGAGGAAAATTTCAGGGTGGTCGAGGGTCACGCGGATGCCGCGCCAGCCAAGGAAGGGGTTGTCTTCCTTGATCGGGAAATAGGACAGTGACTTGTCGCCGCCGATATCCAGGCTGCGCATAGTCACCGGCAACGGGTGGAAGGCCTGCAGTTGCTCGCGATAAATCGCCAGCTGCTCCTTCTCGCTCGGGAAACGCTGGTTGATCATGAACGGCACTTCAGTGCGGTACAGCCCCACGCCTTCAGCGCCGCGCTGTTGCGCCCGGGCCACGTCGGCCAGCAGGCCGGTGTTAACCAGCAACGGCACACGGTGACCATCGGTGGTCACGCACGGCAGTTCGCGCAAGGAATCGAGGCCCAGCGCCAGTTGTTTCTCTTCTTCAACCACTTCGGCGTATTGCTTGCGCAGTACTTCGCTGGGGTTGGTGAACACTTCACCGCGATGGCCATCGACGATCATGCCAATGCCGTCGACCTTGGCATACGGCAGGTCTACCAGGCCCATCACCGTCGGGATGCCCATGGCACGCGCCAGGATCGCGACGTGGGAGTTGCCCGAACCGAGTACCGAAACCAGCCCCACCAACTTGCCCTCAGGCACTTCGCCGAGCATGGTGGCGGTCAGTTCCTCACTGACCAGGATGGTGTTGTCGGGGTAAACCAGGTTGGTGGTGCGGTCTTCCTGCAGCTTGGCCAGCAGACGGCGACCCAGGTCGCGCACATCCGAGGCCCGCTCACGCAGGTAGTCGTCATCCATCATTTCGAAACGGTTGACGTGATCGGTGACCACCTGGCGCAGTGCGCCCTGGGCCCACTGGCCGGTCTTGATCACGGTCTTGACTTCGTTACCCAGGGACGCGTCATCGAGCATCATCTGGTAAACGTCGAACAATGCGCGCTCTTCGGGGCGCAACTGGGTGGCCAGCTTGTTCGACAGGTTGCGCATGTCGGCGCGCACGCCTTCCAAGGCAGTCTTGAACAGTTTGATTTCAGCGTCGATGTCGCTGACGGTCTTGTCCGGCACCACATCCAGATCCGCCGGCGGCAACATGACCACCGCCGTACCGACCGCAGCGCCCGGTGAACCCGGCACGCCCACGAATTTGGCTTCCTGGATGCCCTTGCCCTCACGGCCCAGGCCGCGAATCGAACCGGTGGCTTCGGCGTGAGCGATAACCCCGGCGAGCTGCGCGCTCATGGTCACGAGGAAGGCTTCTTCACCTTCGTCGAACTGGCGGCGTTCTTTTTGCTGGATGACCAACACGCCGACAACGCGGCGGTGGTGAATAATCGGGGCGCCGAGGAACGAGGCGTAACGCTCTTCGCCGGTTTCGGCAAAGTAGCGATAACGCGGGTGATCGGCCGCGTTTTCAAGGTTCAGGGGTTCTTCACGCGTCCCCACCAGGCCCACCAGACCTTCATTGGGCGCCATGCTGACCTTGCCGATCGAGCGCTTGTTCAAGCCCTCGGTGGCCATCAGCACAAAACGGTTGGTCTCGGGGTCCAGCAGGTAAACCGAGCAGACCTGGCTGCCCATGGCTTCCTTGACGCGCAACACAATAATCCCCAACGCCGCCTTGAGATCCTTGGCGGAGTTAACTTCCTGGACGATCTTGCGCAGCGTATTGAGCATGGCTCGGGGTCGAACTCCGTCGTCAGTCGCGCGCTAAAAGGCGCGGGGCAAGCTCTTTGAGAGCGCGACGATAAACTTCGCGCTTGAATGTCACCACCTGGCCCAACGGATACCAATAGCTGACCCAGCGCCAACCATCGAACTCCGGTTTACCGGTCAAATCCATCCGCACCCGCTGCTCATTGGAGATCAGGCGCAGGAGAAACCACTTCTGCTTCTGGCCGATGCACAGCGGTTGGCTGTGGGTACGCACCAGGCGTTGCGGCAAACGATAGCGCAACCAGCCACGGGTACAGGCCAGAATTTGTACATCTTCGCGCTCAAGGCCGACTTCTTCGTTCAACTCACGGTACAAGGCGTCCTCAGGGGTTTCGTCGGGGTTGATTCCACCTTGAGGAAACTGCCAGGCATCTTGGTTGATTCGGCGAGCCCATAGCACCTGTCCGGCATCATTCGTAAGAATGATCCCGACATTAGGACGGAAACCATCGGGGTCGATCACGGCAACAACCTCGCAAACGCATGTCGCCGCATTGTTCCACAAAGGTTGATGAAGCGGCAACGAGGCTTCTTACCTTATGTGCACTCTTGTGAAAAGACCGTATTCTGGACGCCTTTTTACAGACTTTTCAGCGAGTAACTGCAATGCGCCTGGCTTTATTCGACTTGGACAACACCCTCCTCGGCGGTGACAGCGACCACGCCTGGGGCGATTACCTCTGTGAACGCGGGATTCTCGACCCGGTTGCCTACAAGGCCCGCAACGACGAGTTCTACCAGGATTACCTGGCCGGCAAGCTGGACAACGCTGCCTACCTGAACTTTTGCCTGGAAATCCTCGGCCGCACCGAGATGGCCCAGTTGGAAGAGTGGCACAACGACTATATGCGTGACTGCATCGAGCCGATCCTGCTGCCGCTGGCCACTGAACTGCTGGCCAAACACCGCGCCGCCGGTGACAAGCTGGTGATCATCACCGCCACCAACCGTTTCGTCACCGCGCCGATTGCCGCACGCTTGGGCGTGGAAACCCTGATCGCCACCGAATGCGAGATGGAAAACGGCCGCTACACTGGCCGCAGCACTGACGTGCCGTGCTTTCGCGAGGGCAAGGTGACGCGCTTGAATCGTTGGCTGGAAGAAACCGGGTACAGCCTGGAAGGCAGCTACTTCTACAGTGACTCGATGAATGATTTACCGCTGCTGGAGCAAGTGACTCATCCAGTGGCAGTGGATCCGGATCCGAATTTGCGGGCTGAGGCCGAGAAGCGTGGCTGGCCGGTGATTACCCTGCGCAGCTGATGACGCCTTCGCGAGCAAGCCCGCGCCCACATTTTGACCGCATTCTCATGCTGGAACTCGGTCAAGTGTGGGAGCTGGCTTGCCTGCGATGAAGTCGACACGGTCCCAAGCCCTACATAGGCTTGGCGACCATCAAGTAGAAAATCGCCACAAACGCGAGAAACGCCGGCCACCCCAGGCCAAACCACCAGCGCATGTACGTCGCGGCCTTGATCGGCATTGCCGTACCCTCCCGCAACGCCTGCTCCGCCATCTTGTGTACGCGAATCTGCAACCACACCACCGGCAGCCAGCAGATCCCCGCCAACCCATACAAGCCGAACGTCCATTGCAGCCAGCTCTGCTGCAGCGACCAGCCCGCCAGGTACATCAAGCCGATGCCACTCAACGGCTGGAACACCGCCGTGGTCGCGGTAAACGCCCAGTCGGCGAATACCAGGTGCTTGAAGGTCACGGCGATCACTTCCACGTTGCCAGTGCGCCAAGCGCGCAACGCGTAGTAAGCCGAGCCCGCGCCCAGCCCGAACAGGATCGTCGACGATAGGATATGCAGGGTTTTCAGCAGCAGGTAAGCGCTCATCTAAACGGGTTTGGCGCCCATCAACCCGGCAATCGCCACGAACCCCACCAGGCTGACCACCGCCAGCACCAGCGTGAAGTTCAAGCTACCACCCTCGCCTTTGCGCAGGCGATTGAGCCGCGCCACCAGCCAGAACCAGGCCAGCGCCGCCACGCTGTAGAGGATGCTGGAGCCCAGAATCCAGGTCTGCCCCAGCGGCCAACCGATCAGGTGCACCAGCCACCAGCCGGTAAACGGCATGCTCACCACACACACGCCCATCAACAACCAGACGAACGCCCAGGGGCGCTGCACGGTCACTGCCGGGCCGGCGCTGCGTTTGCGCCAGGCGAGCAATGCCAGGCCCAGGCCGCTGAGCAGCAGCAATACCGTGGCCGCGATGTGGATAACTTTCAGGGTGGTCAGCGTTTCCATGTCTCGTCTTCCTTAAAGGCCGCCCCAATCAGCGTAGTCGCTCAACCGAGGAACAGTGTGTAGGCCGGGTTATCGCTCTCATCCCAGTACGGATAGCCGATGGCTTCCAGGGCCGCCGGCACCAGGTGACGCTCGTCCGCCGGCACTTGCAGCCCAGCGACCACACGACCGTCGGCCGCGCCGTGGTTGCGATAGTGGAACATCGAGATGTTCCAGCGCCCGCCCAATTTGTTAAGAAAGTTGAACAAGGCCCCCGGACGCTCCGGGAATTCGAAGCGAAACACCACTTCATTGCTGACGTGGGCTGCATGGCCACCGACCATATGGCGGATGTGCAACTTGGCCAGCTCGTTCTCGGTCAGGTCCAGCACGGGGAAACCCTGGCGGGTGAGACTGGCGATCAGCGCGCTGCGCGGGTCGTTTTCCGGGTGGGTCTGCACGCCGACAAAGATGTGTGCTTCGCTGCCGGAGTGAAAGCGGTAGTTGAATTCGGTGATCTGGCGCTTGCCCACGGCCTCGCAGAACGCCTTGAAGCTACCGGGCCTCTCGGGAATGGTCACGGCGATGATGGCTTCGCGGCCCTCACCCAGCTCCGCGCGCTCGGCCACATGGCGCAAGCGGTCGAAGTTGACGTTGGCGCCGGAATCGATCGCCACCAGGGTCTGCCCGGTGACGCCACGGGTCTCGACGTACTTCTTGATCCCGGCCACGCCCAATGCCCCTGCCGGCTCGGTGATCGAACGGGTGTCATCGTAGATGTCCTTGATCGCCGCACAGATTTCATCGGTGCTCACGGTGATCACTTCATCCACATAGTCCTTGCAGATGTCGAAGGTGTGCTGGCCGATCTGCGCCACCGCCACGCCATCGGCAAAGATGCCGACGGTCGGCAACACCACGCGCTCGCCCGCCGCCAGGGCGGCTTGCAGGCAATTGGAATCGTCTGGCTCCACGCCGATGATCTTGATATCCGGGCGCAGGTACTTCACATACGCCGCAATACCGGCGATCAGCCCACCACCGCCCACCGGGACGAAAATCGCGTCCAAAGGCCCTGGATGCTGGCGCAGGATTTCCATCGCCACGGTGCCCTGCCCGGCAATGGTGTGTGGATCGTCGTAGGGGTGGATGTAGACGTAGCCTTTTTCGTCGACCAGTTTCAGCGAGTAGGCCAGGGCTTCCGGGAAGGAATCACCATGCAGCACCACTTTGCCGCCACGCGAACGCACGCCTTCGACCTTGATCTCAGGCGTGGTCTTGGGCATCACGATGGTGGCCTTGACCCCCAGCACCTTGGCGGCCAGGGCCAGGCCCTGGGCATGGTTGCCGGCCGACGCCGTGACCACGCCGCGCGCACGCTCTTCAGCGGTCAATTGGGTCAGCTTGTTATAGGCGCCGCGAATCTTGAACGAGAACACCGGCTGCAAGTCTTCACGCTTGAGCCAGACCTGGTTGCCCAGCCGCTCGGAGAGCTGACGGGCGGTCTGCAACGGGGTTTCTACGGCAACGTCGTAAACGCGCGAGGTGAGGATCTTTTTGACGTACTGTTCAAGCATCGGCGGATATCACTGGGCGGGTTGGGCAGGGCCAAGGAGTCTAACCCAGCGTTTGGGCGGGCGACCACACGAATCCAGAGGTTTTGTTGGGTTATACTCGCGCCCCTCGATAACTCCCCGCCCGTTCCGGAGCCCGCATGACCCAGGATCAACTCAAACAGGCAGTGGCCCAGGCCGCTGTCGATTTAATCCTTCCTAAACTCGACGACAAGAGCATCGTCGGTGTCGGCACCGGCTCCACCGCCAACTGCTTTATCGATGCGCTGGCCCAGCACAAGGGCGCATTCGACGGCGCCGTGGCCAGCTCCGAAGCCACCGCCGCACGCCTGAAGGGCCATGGCATTCCGGTGTACGAGCTCAACACCGTGAGCGACCTGGAGTTCTACATCGACGGCGCCGATGAAAGCGACGAACACCTGAACCTGATCAAGGGCGGCGGCGCGGCCCTGACCCGCGAGAAGATCGTCGCAGCCGTGGCCAAGACCTTTATCTGCATCGCCGATGCCAGCAAGCTGGTGCCGGTGCTCGGCGCGTTCCCGCTGCCGGTGGAAGTGATTCCGATGGCCCGCAGCCACGTGGCCCGCGAGCTGGTGAAACTG
Organism: Pseudomonas sp. H3_E07; assembly: GCF_054668895.1. Classification (NCBI taxonomy): domain Bacteria; kingdom Pseudomonadati; phylum Pseudomonadota; class Gammaproteobacteria; order Pseudomonadales; family Pseudomonadaceae; genus Pseudomonas; species Pseudomonas sp. H3_E07. Next base: position 3,102,009 of record NZ_CP162795.1, on the reverse strand, counting down.
GGCGGCGACCCGGTGTACCGCGAAGGTGTCTTGACCGACAACGGCAACATCATCCTCGACGTGTTCAACATGCAGATCACCAACCCGGTCGAGCTGGAAACTCAGATCAACGCGATCGTCGGCGTGGTCACCAACGGCTTGTTCGCGGCGCGCCCGGCCGATGTATTGCTGCTGGGCACCCCCGAAGGCGTGAAAACCCTCAAGGCCTAAGCAAACCGGCTCCACATTGGTTCAGCCGTGTGTTCAGGAACTCGGTTTTTTGAACACATAGAACAGGTTCGGCTCGCTGACGAGGTACAACGCGCCCTCGTCATCCATGGCGATCCCTTCGGCCTGCGGAACCCGCTTCTTCAGGCCATGGCGCCCGTTCAGCAGTGACAGACTGCTCAACGGGCGACCGTCGATATCCAGTTCCAGCACCAGAAACGACTCATCCGACAGCGCCAGCAAATGGCCGCTGCGCTCGTCATATTGCAGGCTCGACAGGTCGCGCACAAACAGTCCGGCGTCACGCTTGGGGTTGTTGATCACGTGTACCGAGTAGGTTTTTTCCGGTTTGAAGTGGGGAAAGCCGTGAACCTCGTAGATCAACATTGGGTCGCGCTCCTTGGCCACGAACAGGCGCTTGCCCACCGAATCGTAGGCCAGGCCTTCAAAGCCCTTGTTGCCACCGACGTGCACGCCCAGGGTCATTTGCTCGGCATCGGCGGCGTCGAGGAACTGAGTGTCGTCGTTCACATGCACCTTGATCAGCCGCTGCTGGCGTTCATCACTGATGACATAAATGTTGTCGCTGATGAACTCCACGGCTTCGGCATCGCCAAACCCCACCAAGGGAATACGCCGCAGAATCTTGCCCTCCAAGGACAGCTCGATCAGCTCGGCGTTTTTGTTAGTGACGGTGAACAGGCTTTTGCGTACCGGATCGTAGGTCAGGGCCGACACATCGTCATCAAGGCCCTCGATTACCTGAGCCTCCAGCGCCACCCGGTAATCCGCCAGGCCGATGGAACGCTCATTGGTCGGCTGGCGCCACGCCTGCCAGTTGAACCAGGCGCGCTCGAACAGGCGAAAATGCTGTGCAACGACCCCGGCGCTGACCAGGGCGATCAATGCAAGCGTAAAGAACAGGGGTTTGGGGCGGGCTAGTCGTCGCATCGGGCGGGCTCAAAGTCAAAAGTGGCGAATGAATATCACGCCCGTCTGAATTTAAACTTAAACACGCCCTGATGTCTGGCGAATGCCGTTCACAGAGAAACATCCGACGTAATTGATCCGCTATTTCTGCTTTTCGAAGCGATAGAACAGATTGGGCTCACTGACCATGTACAGCGTGCCGTCCTCGTCCATGGTCACCCCTTCGGCACGCGGAATCGTGTCTTTCAGGCCATTGAAGCCACCAAGCAACGTCATGAAACTGACTTGCTCGCCCTTCTCGTCCAGCTCCAGCAACAGATGGGAGTCGGCCGACAACGCCAGCAGATGCCCGGTGCGCGGGTCGACAGCGAGTGCGGAGAGGTTACGCATGTCCAGCTCGCTGGTGACCTGTTTCACCTTGTTGCCCGTCAGGGTCTGGCTGCCGTCGCTTTTCCAGGTAAACAATGCCGGTGGACGCTCTTCACCCAGCACCAACTGCTGGTTGCGCTTGTCCCAAGTGATGGCTTCAAAGGCTTTGTTCTGGTCCTTGGACGGGCCCAGGTCATAGCTCTGGAAGTCGGCCTTGTTCAGTGCCGTGGTAGCGGCGTCGACCTTGACGATGGTCAGGCTGTGCTGGCGCTCATCGACCACGGCCATCAGGCCGTTTTCCAGCACCGTCAGCCCTTCGGGGTTGTTCCAGCCATTGAGCGGCATCTTGCGCAGCACATCGCCTTGCAGGGTCAGCTCGACCAGGAACGGATTTTTGCCCATGACGGAGAACAGGGTCTTGGTCTGGGGGTTGTAGGCCAGGTCCGAGGCTTCGTCCTTCTCCATGCCCGGCAGCAACTTGGCGTCGATGACCGCGTGATAGTCCGGCAGCCATACGCTTTCCTGGCGTTCGGCCGGCGTTTCAAAACGCTCCAGCATCCACAGCACGCCGCGATCATCCCAGTGCATGGCCCAGGCGATGCCATACACAATGGCCCCGGCGAGAAACAGCCATGAATACCAGCGCAGGGCAAAACGGGAACGCAACTTGGGGGTGACGGTAGGCAGGGGCACGGCCATTGGGCACTTTATCCGGGAAATCAGCGTTAGGTGATAGCACAGGTTCAGCGGAACCGCGCGCTCAAGCCTGAAGGATTATCCGGATGGCGTGTGAAAAAAATGCAAAAGCACGCAATGGGCGGCTGCACATAAACCCTGTGGGCGTCGAGCTTGCCCGCGATGCAGACGACGCCGCGTGTCAGTGACACCCCGCCGATACTATCGCAGGCAAGCCAGCTCCCACAGTTGAGCGGTGTGCTGCGTTTAACGCACGCTGCTTTCGAAGCGGTTCACACCTGACAACTCCAACACCAGCTCATCGCCCACATTCAGCGGGCCCACACCGGCCGGGGTGCCCGTGAGGATCACATCGCCTGCCTGCAGAGAGAAGCAGCCGGCCATGTGCTGGATCATCGGGACGATCGGGTTGAGCATCTGCGCGCTGTTGCCATCCTGGCGCACTTCGCCATTGATGCTCAGGCGGATGCCGATGTCGGTCACGTCCGGGAAGGTGCTGCCCACCACGAACGGTGCGATAACGGCCGCACCGTCAAAGGACTTGGCGATTTCCCACGGTAGGCCCTTGGCTTTCAGCTCGGCCTGCTTGTCGCGCAGGGTCAGGTCCAAGGCTGGAGCGAAGCCGGAGATGGCGTCGAGCACTTCCTCGCGGCTGGGCTTGGTCGACAGTGGCTTGCCGATCAATACCGCGATTTCCGCTTCGTAATGCACCGAACCGCGTTCGGTCGGGATGCTGAAACCGCCTTCCAGCGGCACCACGCAGCTGCCTGGCTTGATGAACAGCAGCGGCTCGGTCGGGACCGGGTTGTCCAGTTCCTTGGCATGTTCGGCGTAGTTACGCCCGATACACACCACTTTGCCGACTGGAAAGTGGATGTTGGTGCCGTCGACATACTTGTGCTGGTAGTTCATGGAACGACTCCTTCAAGGCGATTAAACAGCGAAGATCTTGCCAGGGTTCATGATTCCGTTCGGGTCGAACACGGCTTTCACTGCCTTCATGTATTCGATTTCAACCGGCGAGCGGCTGTAAGTCAGGTAGTCACGTTTGGTCATGCCCACACCATGTTCGGCGGAGATCGAACCGTTGTACTTTTCGACGGTTTCAAAAACCCACTTGTTCACGGTGGCGCATTTGGCGAAGAACTCATCCTTGCTCAGGTTTTCCGGCTTGAGGATGTTCAAGTGCAGGTTGCCGTCGCCGATGTGGCCAAACCAGACGATTTCGAAGTCGGGGTAGTGTTCACCGACGATCGCGTCAATTTCCTTCAAAAACGCCGGCACTTTGGAGACAGTCACCGAGATATCGTTCTTGTACGGGGTCCAGTGGGAAATGGTCTCGGAGATGTACTCGCGCAGTTTCCACAGGTTGTGCAGTTGGGTTTCGCTCTGGCTCATCACGCCGTCCAGCACCCAGCCCTGCTCCACGCAATGTTCGAAGGTTTCCAGCGCGTGGTTGGCGACTTCTTCGGTGGTGGCTTCGAATTCCAGCAGCGCGTAGAACGGGCACTCGGTTTCGAACGGCGCCGGCACGTCGCCACGGCCCATGACCTTGGCCAAGGCCTTGTCGGAGAAGAATTCGAAGGCGGTCAGGTCCAGCTTGCTCTGAAAGGCGTGCAACACCGGCATGATCGAGTCGAAGTCGGTCGTGCCCAGCACCATCGCGGTGAGGTTTTTCGGCGCGCGGTCCAGGCGCATAGTGGCTTCGACCACAAAGCCCAGGGTGCCTTCCGCGCCGATGAACAGCTGGCGCATGTCGTAGCCGGTGGCGTTCTTGATCAGGTCGCGGTTCAACTCCAGCACGTCGCCCTTGCCGGTGACGACTTTCATGCCGGCTACCCAGTTGCGGGTCATGCCGTAGCGAATCACCTTGATCCCGCCGGCATTGGTGCCGATATTGCCGCCAATCTGGCTGGAACCGGACGACGCGAAGTCCACCGGGTAGTACAGGCCGTTTTCTTCAGCGACGTTCTGCAATTGCTTGGTAACCACCCCCGGCTGGCACACGGCGGTGCGGTCGGTAAGGTTCACGTCGAGGATCTGGTTCATATAGTCGAACGACACGACCACCTCGCCATTGGCCGCCACAGCAGCGGCCGACAAGCCGGTACGCCCGCCCGATGGCACCAGCGCCACCTTGTGGGCATTGGCCCAACGCACGATGGCCTGGACCTGCTCAGTGGTCTTGGGAAACACGATGGCGGTCGGCGCGGGTGCGAAGTGCTTGGTCCAATCCTTGCCGTAAGCCTCCAGGGAGTCAGCATCGGTCAGCACTTTGCCGGGCTCAACCAGGGTCTTTAGCTCATCAATCAGGGCAGGATGGGTCATCGACAGAACTCTCGAACAATTCATGGTCATCCTGAGAACGCTTCACGTCGCAGGAATAGGTGTTTAGCGGGGCGCGTATGCTAGCATACCGCCCCCGCAGGACAGAGCCCAAGGGCGTTTCTGCGGTGACGGCTTTCCTGCCGTCCGGGTCAGCTTGTGCTGCTCGATTCCCTGCCATTTTTCTCCGGGATACAGGTTTACGCAGATGAGCAAGACTTCTCTCGATAAGAGCAAGATCAAGTTCCTTCTTCTGGAAGGCGTCCACCCATCGGCTGTCGACGTTCTGAAAGCCGCCGGGTACACCAGCATTGAGTACATCACCAGTTCTCTGCCGGAAGCCCAACTCAAGGAAAAGATCGCCGACGCGCACTTTATCGGCATTCGCTCCCGCACTCAGCTGACCGAAGAGATCTTCGATCACGCCAAGAAACTCGTGGCGGTCGGCTGTTTCTGCATCGGCACCAACCAGGTCGACCTCAACGCAGCGCGCGAGCGCGGCATCGCGGTGTTCAACGCACCGTACTCCAACACCCGTTCCGTTGCGGAGCTGGTATTGGCCGAGGCCATCCTGCTGTTGCGCGGCATTCCTGAGAAGAACGCTTCCTGCCACCGTGGCGGCTGGATCAAAAGCGCAGCCAACTCCTTCGAAATCCGCGGCAAGAAGCTGGGTATCGTCGGTTACGGCTCGATCGGTACTCAGCTGTCGGTCCTGGCTGAAGGCCTCGGCATGCAGGTGTTCTTCTACGACACCCTGACCAAGCTGCCATTGGGCAACGCCACTCAAGTGGCCAGCCTGACCGAGCTGCTGGGCATGTCCGACATCGTGACCCTGCACGTTCCGGAAACCGCTGAGACCCAGTGGATGATCGGCGAGAAGGAAATCCGCGCCATCAAGAAAGGCGGCATCCTGATCAACGCTGCCCGTGGCACCGTGGTCGAGCTGGACGCCCTGGCCGACGCGATCAAGGACAAGCACCTGATCGGCGCCGCTATCGACGTGTTCCCGGTGGAGCCTCGCTCCAACGACGACATCTTCGAAAGCCCGCTGCGTGGCCTGGACAACGTGATCCTGACCCCGCACATCGGCGGCTCCACCGCTGAAGCCCAGGCCAACATCGGCCTGGAAGTGTCGGAGAAGCTGGTCAAGTACAGCGACAACGGTACCTCGGTGTCGTCCGTGAACTTCCCGGAAGTGGCCCTGCCGGCTCACCCTGGTAAGCACCGTCTGCTGCACATCCACCAGAACATCCCTGGCGTGATGATGGAGATCAACAAGGTCTTCGCGGAAAACGGCATCAACATCTCCGGTCAGTTCCTGCAGACCAACGAGAAGGTCGGCTACGTGGTGATCGACGTCGATGCCGAGTACTCGGACTTGGCGCAAGAGAAACTGCAGCACATCAACGGCACCATCCGTAGCCGCGTGTTGTTCTAACGCTTCAACCGCACCACGAAAAAGGGAGCCCCTCGGGCTCCCTTTTTTGCATCTGAACAAATCTTACTTAACGTTAACCGTGATCACTTTCGAGGCTACAGTCGGGTTGAACTGCATGTGCAGTTTGTCGCCGGCGACCAGCTGCAAGGTGTGTTTGCCTGGGGTGAGGGTCAGTTCGGTTTCAGTCTGGGCCTTGCCGTAGTGGATCACGGTGTCGGTGGCCGGGATCGGCACGCTGGCGTCAGGCAGGGCTTTCTGGTCGACCAGCAGGTGGTGATGACCGGTGCCGGGTTCCTGGTCAGTGGCCGGGGCCAGTTTCAGGCCTTCCATGCCGAATTTGACAGTGAAGGTCTTGTCGACGGTGGCGCCGTCTTTTGGCGACACGATAAATACTTTGGCGCCTTCAGGTGGCGCGCTGCGCGGGATACCGTCGGCGGCTGTGGCCAGCATGGAAGCACCCAACAGCAGGGAGGTCAGGGTTGCACGGGACAAAAGGGCTTTCATTCGCTTCTCCAGTTTTTCTGTGAAATCTGTAGGGTTATGACAACTTCGCGACAAATTGCTGTCCAAGGCACTCAACACCATAGCAAAGCGATGCTGAACGGCGCCTCGCACATTAAAAATCTCTAGGAGTGACCATGCGCTTTTCGCCTGGCCTGTTACTGCTGCTGCCCCTTCTGAGCCCCTTGGCTCATGCCGAACTGATCGATGATGTATTCGACCGTGGCGAACTGCGCATTGCCCTTGAAGCCAACACCCCGCCGTTCAACTTCAAGGAAGGCGACAAACTCACCGGCTTCGAAGTGGAGTTGGGTGAACAACTGGCTAAAGAGATGGACGTGCGCCCGTCATTTATTACCACCGATGACGCTGACCTGCTGCCGGGCGTGGAAACCGGCAAGTACGACGTGGCCATCAACCATATCGCTATGACTGCCGAGTTGCAGGATCGGTTCGATTTCAGTGAGCCTTACAGCGAGAAGCCTGAGCTGGCGATTCCGTTCCAGAAGGGCAATCCGGCGTTCAAGGCGAGTTTGGATAAGGCGCTGGGGCGTGTGAAGGCCGATGGCCGATTGAAGGCGTTGGCGCAGAAGTGGTTTGAAGACGAGAAGCCCGTCGCCAAGGCGCAGTGATTTTTCGGATTTGACTCGGTCAGCTCCCACATTTGATCTATACAGGTTTCGTTAGCTGCGTCAGAGCCGCTGCCGCCTCGGGCAACTCCAACTCACTGAACACCTGCACACCATGCTGCTTGAGCAACGCCGCCGTCACGCCCTCGCCTGTCACCTTCACGCCGCTGAACGTGCCGTCGTAGGTGTGCAGGTTGCCGCACGACGGGCTATTGGCCTTGAGCACGGCGATGCGGATGTTGTGGCACTGCACCAGCGCCAGGGCCTGGCGAGCACCGTCAAGGAACGCGGCGCTGAAATCTTCGCCCTCGGCGGTCAGCACCTGGGCGCGGCCCTCCCAGACATCCACACCTTGCCCGCCGGGTATTTCGGCAGCGGGTCGGGGCGTCGGCAAACCACCTGATACTTCCGGGCAGATCGCAACCACACGCCCCTCGGCCTGCCACGCGGCCAACGGATCGAACGGCCCGCTGGCCCCGCCGTCGTAGCGAACCTTGTGCCCCAGCAGGCAACGGCTGACCAGAATCTTTTCCATGTTTAAAACGGCTCGTTGCCCCGCCGACGAAACCACCCTGTCAGGGACAGGCGTTCGCGCGTGGCGGGCATGACTTCATGGGGCACCTCGCCCGACAGGAACACCACCAGGCAACCGCCGGTGGGCACCACATCGTATTCGACGCCGTCCTTGAGGTACATGCGCAATTGGCCGCCATGTTCGGGCAGCCAGGCGTCGTTCAAGTAAATCACCGCCGAGACCATGCGTCGGTCATCGTCGCGGAAGCGGTCCAGGTGCTTGAGGTAAAACGCCCCTGGCGGGTACATCGCGAAGTGGCTTTCGAAATCTTCCAGGCCCAGGAAAAGGCTGCGGTTCATCGCCAGGCGCAGGCTGTCCATCAGCGCCATATAGGTGTCGCAGACCGCCGCGTCACCGTCCTCCAGCCACTGGATATGATCACCGCGAATACCTTCGCGAATCTCCTGGGCCGGGCCACGCCCCACCGCCGCCGGGGCCAGCTCACCCTCTGCCGCACGTTTACGGCACTCAGCCGCCAGTTCCAGTGTCAGAGCCTGGGGCAGGAAGCCGTTCTGCCGGGACCAGCCCTTCTCGGCCAGGTCGTCGACAATACGTTGCAGCAAGGGGTGATCGAGGGGTATTTGCATGGCGCGCATAGTATCCATACGCCTGTGAATCCGACAGAGCCGCCGGGCGTCTGAATACACTTTAGTCAGGTGACTGATAGGACTTCTCGACAAATCCTACGCCCGACACGGACAATAGTGGCCGACTGACAGGAGTCCATATGCGTCGTTTGTTTTTTTCCTTGCTGATGTTCTGCGTTTTGCCCGCCTGGGCAGACGGCCATGACCAGTTGTACAAGGTCGCCGGCTGGGCCGAACAACGTGCGCATTTTAATGACGCTCTCAATGCTGCCCAGCAACGCTACCGCAACAGCCTGCCGCCAGCGGTGTACCAGGCGCTGGTGGACAACAGCAATAAACGCTTCGCCGCCCAGGCCGTGGACCAGCGCGCTGAAGCGCAATTGCGCAAGAACCTCGCAGACCCCAAGCCTGCCCTGGCGTTTTTTCAATCGCCCCTGGGCCGCAAGATTGTCGCCGCCGAGCTGCTCGCCACCCGTCGCGACCAACTGGCGAAGAACGCCCAGGGCCTGCCGAAAATCGAAGCCGACGCTACTCGCAGCCTGATCATCGGTCATCTGGCCCAGGCCCTGCCGGCCCGTGAAGCAGGCGCGGAAGTCAGTCTGGCGATTGCCGGTGTGGCGGCCGATAGCCTGAGCCAGATGATTCCCGGCCTGTTGGGGGGTGGACAAGCCCAAGGCATGCTGAACGGCCAGCGCGAGCGGTTGATGCAGCAGATCGACAAGGATCTGAACAACACGCTGCTGTATGTCTACCGGGATTTGTCCGACCCAGAGCTGGAAGAGTTCGCGACGTTTGCCGAGTCCCCGGAGGGCAAAGCGTATTACCAAGCCGCCCTTGCAGCCATTCGCGCCGGCTTGGCGGTCGGCCAGAGCACCTCAAGCCTGACGCCGTAGCCCGTTCCCGCATTTACACCTTATGACGTCAGGTGATCCGTCAGGTACTTAAAGTACTCATCGCGAATCTGCGGGATCTCATTCGCCAAATGATGCCTGCCACGCGGCAGCATCAACACCTCGGGCTGGTCGAACTTGCCGCGCAACACTTGCAGGTTGTGCTGCCAGTCTACCGTCATGTCTTCCTCACCCTGAACGATCACCGGCCGCCGGGCACTGCGCGGTGCGGCTTCGATGCGTTTGATCCAGCGCGCCAGGGCGCCCACCCAGGCGGTAGGCAATTGGCGCGGCTGCAGCGGGTCGGCTTCCAGGAACGGCTTGAACGCCGGGTCGTTAGTGTTTTCGCTGAATCGCCGTGCGATGCCTTTGACGAACGGACGCAGCAGGTAGTAGCTGACCTGCGACCATCCCCAGGCACGTGGCCGCACCAGGGGTGACAGCAGGAAGGTCTTGCCCTGGGCGGGGCTGTCGGCGCCATGGTTGAGCAGATGATCCACCACCACCGCACCGCCGGTACTTTGCCCGAACAGGTGCCAGGGTTGCGGCAGTTGCAGGGCTTGCGCCTGGGCAAACAGCGCCTGCAACACCTGTTGATACACCGCAAAATCATCGATGCTGGCACGCACGCCACTGGACAGACCGTGCCCCGGCAAATCGCAGGCGATCACCACGAAGCCTTGGTCAAGCGCCCACTTCAGCACATGGCGATACAGCCCCATGTGGTCGTAGAAACCGTGGAACATGAACATCGTCGCCACCGGCGTGGGCGGCCACCACACTTGCGCCACCACCTCAAATCCATCCACCTCGAAGCGCCCCAGGCGGCTCACGGCCTGGTCGAGCCCGTAGAAACGCTGATAGACCCGCGCCTCGGCTGAAAGCGGTTGCGCATCCACCAGGGGTCGCAAGCTTTCGCGCAGATGATCAGGGTCAAAGGTAACGGGCATAAAGGCTTCCAGACTTGCGGCAAAGATGAATATCGAGCTGCGATATTCATCTGTCAGGACAAGCATGGCAAGCTACGCGACCTTCGAGGATACATCTGAATGCGACAGCCCTACCGCACCGCCTTATTTGCCAGCCTGATCCTGATTATCTGCGCCGGCATGCTGTGGGCGGCGTATGACTGGTTCCAGGGCCGCTACCTGCGTGCCTTCAGCGAGCACACGGCGGTGTTTTCCGGCGACCGATTGAAGTTGCCTGCCAACCTCGCCGGCCCCGGCCCGATCCGCCTGGTGCACTTCTGGGACCCGGCCTGCCCGTGCAACGTCGGTAACCAGCAGCACCTGGGCGAATTGATCGAGCAATACGCGCCCCAGGGGGTCGAGTTCTACGCCCTGCAAAAACCCGGCAGCCACGGCCAATTGCCCGACAACCTGCGCACGATGAAAACCCTCACCGCCCTGCCCGGCGCCGAGCAGGTGCCGGCCAGCCCGGCCGTAGGCATCTGGGATCGCAGCGGCAAGCTCGCGTATTTCGGGCCCTACAGCGAAGGCCTCACGTGTAATTCCAGCAACAGTTTTATTGAGCCGATCTTGAAGGCCCTTGAAACAGGACGTGAGGTAAATGCCACGCACACCCTGGCGGTGGGCTGCTATTGTTCGTGGCCAAAAGGCTCTTAAATCGCCCCCCACTCTTGGTAAGGAATGTTCATGAAGCGCGTCTTGCGGGTTCTCGCGGTTCTTGTCGTGCTGGTCGCCCTCGGTGCCGGTTGGTACGTGTACAGCAAGCAGCCCACCCGCCAGGGCACGGTCACACTGGCCAACCTGCAAGGCTCGGTCACGGTGCGTTACGACGACCGTGGCGTGCCGCACATTCAAGCCGAGAACGAGACCGACCTGTACCGCGCCCTGGGCTATGTGCACGCCCAGGACCGGCTGTTCCAGATGGAGATCATGCGGCGCCTGGCCCGTGGCGAGCTGGCCGAGGTGCTGGGGCCCAAGGTGCTGGACACCGACAAGCTGTTCCGCAGCCTGCGCATTCGCGACCGCGCGGCCACTTATGTAGCGCAACTTGACCATGAGTCGGCGCACTGGAAGGCCCTGCAAGCCTATCTGGACGGGATCAACCAATATCAGGACAGCCACGCCCGCCCCATGGAGTTCGACGTGCTAGGCATCCCCAAGCGGCCGTTTACCGCTGAGGACACCATCAGCGTCGCCGGGTATATGGCCTACAGCTTTGCCGCAGCGTTTCGTACCGAGCCGGTGCTGACTTACATCCGCGACCAACTGGGCAGCGATTACCTGAAAGTCTTCGACCTGGACTGGCAGCCCAAGGGCGCCCTCAACCTCGCCGCCAGCGATTGGCAGACCCTCGGCGCCATTGCCTCCCTGAGCGAACAGGCCCTGGCCGACAACGGCCTGCCGCAGTTCGAAGGCAGCAACGCCTGGGCCATCAGCGGCAACCGCACCAAAAGCGGCAAACCGTTGCTGGCGGGTGACCCGCACATCCGTTTCTCGGTGCCGTCGGTGTGGTACGAGGCGCAGCTGTCGGCGCCGGGTTTCGAGCTGTATGGCTATCACAACGCACTGGTGCCGGTGGCGTTCCTGGGGCACAACCTGGATTTCGGCTGGAGCCTGACCATGTTCCAGAACGATGACCTCGACCTGATCGCCGAGAAGGTCAACCCCGATGACCCCAACCAAGTCTGGTACCACGACCAGTGGGTCGACATGACCCGCACCGAACAACAGATCGCCGTGAAGGGCCAGGCGCCGGTGACGCTGATCCTGCGCCAGTCACCCCACGGCCCGATCATCAATGACGTGCTGGGCGAGAACGCCGGCAAGACACCGATTGCCATATGGTGGGCATTCCTCGATACCCAGAACCCGATCCTTGAAGGTTTCTACCAGCTCAACCGCGCCGACACCCTGGTGAAGGCCCGTGCGGCGGCAGCCAAGGTGTCTGCGCCGGGGCTGAACATCGTGTGGGCCAATACCAAGGGCGATATCGGCTGGTGGGCGGCGGGGCAGTTGCCGATTCGTCCAGCCGGGGTCAACGCCGGTTTTATACTCGACGGCAGCACCGCCCAGGCCGACAAGCTGGGCTTCTACCCCTTCAGCGCCAACCCCCAGGAAGAAAACCCGGTACGCGGTTACGTGGTGTCGGCCAACGCCCAGCCCGTCTCGCCGACTGGCCTGGAGATCCCCGGTTACTACAACCTCGCCGACCGTGGTCAGCAGTTGAACGCGCAATTGAGCGACAAGAGCGTGAAGTGGGATGTAAACAACAGCCAGGCCTTGCAGCTCGGCACCACCACCGCCTTCGGCCCGCGCCTGCTGGCGCCGCTGTTGCCGGTGCTGCGCGAGGCGGTCAAGGACCCGGCGCAACTTAAACTGGTGGAGCAGCTTGCAAGCTGGAAGGGTGACTATCCGCTGGACTCCACCAGCGCCACCCTGTTCAACCAGTTCCTGTTCAACCTGGCCGACGCTGCCTTCCACCCGAAGCTCGGCGACAATCTGTTCAAGACCCTGCTAGGCACCCGCGTGATCGACGCCGCCCTCCCACGCCTGGCCGCCGCGCCGGATTCACCATGGTGGGACGGCAAGCGCGCCGAAACCATCAAGCTTGCCTGGGACAACAGCCTCGCGCACCTAAAGGCCACCTTCGGCGATGACCCGAGCCAATGGCAGTGGGGCAAGGCCCATACCCTGACCCACGGCCACCCACTGGGCTCGCAGAAACCGTTGGACCTGATCGTCAATGTTGGCCCGTTCCCGGCGCCAGGCACCCACGAAGTGCCGAACAACCAATCGGCCAATATCGGTCCGGCACCGTGGCCCGTTACCTACGGGCCTTCGACTCGCCGCCTGATCGATTTCGCCGATGTAGCACACGCATTGACCATCAACCCGGTCGGCCAAAGCGGCGTGCCATTTGACCGACACTATGGCGACCAGGCGGAAACCTACATCGAGGGCGGCTACGAACAGGCGCACTTCACCGATGAGGAAGTGACCGCCAACACCCGTGGCATCCTCAAGCTGCTACCCGCCCGATGAACGCAGGCGCCCCGGCGCCTCGCCATAGGTCTCCTTGAATTTCTTGCTGAACGCTGCCTGGGACTGGTAGCCCACCTGGGTGGCGATATCCAGCAGGCTCAGGTGCGACTGGCGCAACAGGTTGAAGGCCAGCTCCATGCGCAACTGCGTCAACAGCCCCCACGGCGACACGCCCGCCACCTTCACGAACGCCCGCATGAAGGTGGCGCGTGACATCGTCGCGGCAGCCGCCAGGCTGTCGATGGTCCACTCATGCCCCGGATCGGCCAGCATGGCTTGCCAGGCCTTGCTCAGGCGCTTGTCGACGAGCAACGCGAAGGTGCCGGCAACAGGTGTCTGGCGGGCCAGCCAGGTGCGCAGGATCAGGGTGAACAGCGCCGATGACAACGCATCGATAAAGGAGCGCGCGCCCAGTTGCTGGCCGTCCGCCTCGCTGCGCAATAACGCGATCAACGCCGCCAGTTGGCCGTCACCCTGCCACTCTCGGCTGGACACCACCAGGTACTCCGGCAACGCGCCGAGCAGCAGTGACTGGCGGTTGTAGTGGAAGCTGCCACACAGCATGTCCAAGTCCGGTCGGTCACCGCCCAGGCGGTGCACTTTGAGTACGCCGCCTTCAATCACCTTGGGTTGTACCGGCCGAATCCGCGCGCCCTGACTGCGCAACAAGTGAGTGGCACCGCCAGGCATCAGCAGGATGTCACCCTCCTCCAGCGTCACGTGCTGCCCGCCGGACAACTCGGCACGACAGGTGCCGCTGAGCACGATGTGGTAAGGCGCCACGCCGAGGCTCTCCGGCGGGTGGTCCAGCGCCCATTCCCCTTGAAACTGACACCGTAAATCCAGACTGCCGCGCAGGTTGGCCAGCGCGATGAGCGTGTCGATCGAATTCATTTGCGAGCATCGGTCAAAAAGATGAGCGGATTGAACAATAACGCCGCCCCCGAACGGAAGAGACTGGTTCCACACCAACCCTCGTTCAGGAGTTACCGCAATGTTCAATAACTGGTCCGACTTGCTGCCTACCGTGAAGAAAGCCTTTGGCGCGCTGGGCAAGAGCAACCCGAAGATGGTCAAAGCCTACATGGCGCTGGGCGAGGCTGCCGAGGAAAACAACGTGCTCGACGCCAAGACCCGTGAACTGATTTCCATCGCCGTGGCCATCACCACTCGCTGCGATGGCTGCATCGGTGTGCATGCGGATGCTGCGATCAAGGCCGGTGCCACCCGTGAAGAAGTCGCCGCAACACTGGCCACCGCCATCTCGCTGAATGCGGGTGCGGCATATATCTACTCGTTGCGCGCGCTGGAAGCCTACGACACGCTCAAACCAGCGCCGCAAAATTAAGCCGGAACTGTTGCGGCGTGACGCCCAGCCTGCGGTTGAACACACTGCGCATGTGCTGGGCGTCGCGAAAGCCGCATTGATAGGCGACGGTCTTGAGCGGCGCGCGGCTGCTTTCGAGCATGACCCGCGCCGCGTCAACCCGCGCCCGTTCGACAAATTCCGCCGGTGTGATCCGCGCCTCACGGGCAAACACCCGAGAGAAATTGCGCGCGCTCATATTGGCCGCCTTGGCCAGGTCGGCAATGGTCAAATCCCCGGTGAGGTTCGCCAACACGTACAGCTGCACCAGCGCCACTGCCGAGGTGGTTTCGGCGTGGGGCGTGAGAAACGGGCTGAACTGCGACTGCCCGCCCGACCGCTGGGTAAACACCACCAGGCGCTTGGCCACGCTCAGTGCGACTTCCGGGCCGTGGTCCTGAGCCAGCAGATACAGCGACAGATCGATGCCCGCCGTGACCCCGGCCGATGTGTAGAGGTTGCCGTCCTGCACGTAGAGGCGGTCGGCGTCGACCTGGGCCGTGGGGCACAGGCGCGCCAGATCGGCCGCGTCATTCCAATGGGTGGTGACGGTTTTGCCATCCAACAGCCCGGCGCGCGCCAGCATGAAGGCGCCGTTGCAGATCGAGCCGAAGCGTTGCGCGCGAGCAGTGGCGCTGCGCAGCCAGTCATCAAATTCGGCACCGAAGTCTTCGAACGGCAACTGCGGGCCGCCGGCGACCAGCAATAGGTCATAGGCTTGCAAGGCCTCGCTGTAATGCCGATGGGCCTGCAATGACAGGCCGTTGGAGGCCGCCATGCTGCCGTGGCCCAGACCGATGACGTCCAGTTGGTAATGATCCTGCGGCGACAGAAAACGATTGGCCTCGCAGAACACATCCAGGGGGCCGGTCACGTCCAGCGACTGGACGCCAGGAAAGATCAGAATGGCGACGGTTTTATGCATGGGTAAACCTTTATATCCGGGCGGACGCAAACCCTGTGGGAGCCGGGCTTGCCCGCGATGCTGGCGACTCGGTCCATCAGGTATACCGAGGTGACGCTATCGCAGCAATGCGGCGATCCGACAAGCCAGCTCCCACATGTGAGCGTGCCTGGCGCTGGCACGATGTGACGGCACATTGGCCGACATCGCTCCCTCGCCGCGATAGCCCCCTGACTGGCGCGCGACCAGACTGGGGACTTTACAGAGGAGAACACCCATGAGCACCACCATCGCCGGCATCCAGATCCCGGACAGCGCCCTGGCCAAAGCCACCACCGAATACATCCGCGACGTCGAATCGGACCTGCTCTACCACCACTCCCGCCGGGTCTTTCTGTTCGGCGCCTTGAGCGGCGAACGCAAGCAACTCGCCTACAACCCGGAGTTGCTCTACGTCGGCGCGATGTTCCACGACCTGGGCCTGGTCGAAGGTCATCGCAGTGACAACGAGCGCTTCGAAGTCGACGGTGCCAACGCCGCCGCTGCCTTCCTCAAGCCTTACGGGCTGAGCGATGACGATATCGAACAGGTGTGGCTATCCATCGCCCTGCACACCACGCCGGGCGTGCCGCAGCATCTGCGCCCGACCGTGGCGCTGGTGACGGCCGGTGTGGAAATGGACGTGCTGGGCATGGACTACGCCGCGTTTTCAACCGTGCAGCGCGAAGCCGTGGTGCATGCGCACCCACGCGGTGAAGGGTTCAAGGAGTGCATTATCTGCGCCTTTGCCGACGGCTTGCGCCATCGCCCGCAGACCACGTTTGGCAACGTGAAGACGGATGTCTTGGTGGATCAGGAGCCGGGGTTCAAGCCGATGAATTTTGTCGAGGTCATCCGCACATCCCCCTGGACGGCTTAATCAGCCTGAAACGCAATCAAATGTGGGAGCGGGCTTGCTCGCGAATGCGTTGGATCAGTCGATACATCTGGTGACTGATACACCGTATTCGCGAGCAAGCCCGCTCCCACAGTTTGATCCGGATCAGACCGGTGCAGGCGCCCGGCGCTTGTCCGGCTGTTTCCAGCCATCTGCCGCCGCTTCTTCAATCGCTTGCTGGATGGCTTTCTTGCGGTGTTCTTCGGCACGACGGCTGAAGAACCACACCAGGAAGGTCACCAGCGACACTGCCAACAGAATCAGGCTGGCCACGGCGTTGATCTCAGGCTTAACCCCAAGGCGCACCGCCGAGAACACTTCCATCGGCAGGGTGGTCGACCCCGGACCCGACACGAAACTCGCCAGCACTAGGTCATCCAGGGACAGTGCGAACGACATCATGCCGCCCGCCGCCAACGATGGCGCGATCATCGGGATGGTGATCAGGAAGAACACCTTCCACGGCCGCGCCCCCAGGTCCATCGCCGCCTCTTCGATCGACAGGTCCAGCTCACGCAGGCGCGCCGACACCACCACCGCCACATACGCCGCACAGAACGTGGTGTGGGCGATCCAGATGGTGACGATGCCACGCTCCTGGGGCCAACCGATCATCTGTGCCATGGCCACGAACAGCAGCAACAGCGACAGACCGGTGATCACTTCCGGCATTACCAACGGCGCGGTCACCAGGCCGCCGAACAGCGTGCGGCCCTTGAACTGGCTGATGCGCGTCAGCACGAAGGCCGCCAACGTACCCAACGCCACTGCGGCCACCGCCGTGTAGCAGGCAATTTCCAGGGAGCGCGCCACCGAGCCCATCAACTGGGTATTGTCCAGCAGGCCTACGTACCACTTGATCGACCAACCGCCCCACACCGTCACCAGCTTGGATTCGTTGAACGAGTAGATCACCAGGATCAGCATCGGCAGGTAGATAAACAACAACCCCGCCACCAGCATGAAACTCGAGAAACTGAAGCGCTTCATATCTTGCCCTCCATCTCTTTGGCTTGGCTGCGGTTGAACAGGATGATCGGCACGATCAGGATCGCCAGCATCACCACCGCCAGGGCAGAGGCCACCGGCCAGTCACGGTTGTTGAAGAATTCTTGCCACAACACTTTACCGATCATCAGGGTTTCCGGGCCGCCCAGCAGTTCCGGGATCACGAACTCGCCCACCACCGGGATGAACACCAGCATGCAGCCGGCGATGATGCCATTCTTGGACAGCGGCACGGTGATCTTCCAGAAGCTGTTGAAGGTGCTCGAACCCAGGTCGGATGCGGCTTCCAACAGGCTCTGATCGTGCTTCACCAGGTTGGCGTACAGCGGCAGGATCATGAACGGCAGGTACGAATAGACCACGCCGATGTACACCGCGATGTTGGTGTTGAGGATCTGCAGCGGTTCGTTGATCAACCCCATGGACATCAGGAAGCCATTGAGCAGGCCGTTATTGCTGAGAATGCCCATCCACGCATACACGCGGATCAGGATCGCGGTCCAGGTCGGCATCATGATCAGCAGCACCAGCACGGTCTGCATCTCTTTGCGCGCACTGGCAATGGCGTAGGCCATCGGGTAACCGATCAGCAGGCACAGCAGCGTGCTGAAGAACGCCATTTTCAGCGAGCCCAGGTACGCGGCGATGTACAACTCGTCGTCGCCGAGCATCGCGTAGTTGCCCAGGTTGAGCACCAACTGCAGTTTCTGCTCAACGAACGTGTAGATCTCGGTGTACGGCGGAATCGCGACGTCGGCTTCGGCAAAACTGATCTTCAGGACGATGAAGAACGGCAGCATGAAGAACAGGAACAGCCACAGGAAGGGAATGCCAATGACCGCATGACGGCCACTGGGCGTTATTCGTTGCAGGCGGCGCTTGAGCTTCTTCATGTTCATGAGCGAAGTACCACGCCGCTGTCGTCTTCCCACCACACGTAAACCTGGTCACCCCAGGTCGGCCGCTGCCCACGACGCTCGGCGTTGGCAACGAAGGACTGCACCAGTTTGCCGCTCGGCAGCTCCACGTAGAACACCGAGTGGCCGCCCAGGTAGGCGATGTCGTGCACCTTGCCGCTGGACCAGTTGTGCTCGCAGGTCGGCATTTCGGTGGTGACCAGCAGTTTTTCCGGGCGAATCGCGTAGGTCACCGACTTGTCTTCCACCGAAGTGGCGATGCCGTAGCCCACGTAGATGTCGCGGTCCAGGTCCGGGCACTTGAGCACCGCGTGGCCTTCGGCGTCATCGACCACTTGGGTGTCGAAGATGTTGACGTTGCCGATGAACTCGCACACCAGACGGCTGGTTGGCGTTTCGTAGATGTCGATCGGGCTGCCGATCTGGGCGATCCAGCCCAGGTGCATGATCGCAATGCGCTCGGCCATGGTCATGGCCTCTTCCTGGTCGTGGGTCACCATCACGCAGGTCACGCCGACGCGCTCGATGATTTCCACCAGTTCCAGCTGCATCTGCGAACGCAGCTTCTTGTCGAGAGCGCCCATGGGCTCATCGAGCAGCAACAGTTTCGGGCGCTTGGCCAGGGAACGGGCCAGGGCCACACGCTGACGCTGACCGCCGGACAACTGGTGCGGCTTGCGCTTGGCGTACTGGCTCATCTGCACCAGCTTGAGCATCTCGGCCACGCGGGCGTCGATCTCGGCCTTGGGGATCTTGTCCTGTTGCAGGCCGAAGGCGATGTTCTGAGCCACGGTCATATGTGGGAACAAGGCGTAGGACTGGAACATCATGTTGATCGGCCGCTCGTAGGGCGGCATGTCTGTGATGTCTTCGCCGTCGAGGTAGATACGGCCCTCAGTCGGGCGCTCGAAACCGGCGAGCATGCGCAGCAAGGTGGACTTGCCCGAACCCGAACCGCCGAGCAGGGCGAAGATCTCGCCTTTCTTGATTTCCAGGGACACATCGTCCACGGCAATCGTCTCGTCGAACTTCTTCGTGACCCGGTCGATTTTGACCAGCACCTTCTTCGGTGTCTGGTCCCCTTCGAGGGCTTTCTTATAGGCGCCGGAGGCAACTGCCATTTACGAAACTCCCAGAAAAAAAGAGTGCAGAACGTCCAATACGGACGAACCTTGGATAGGTTGAGCCTTACTTGCCCGTCTTGACCTTGGTCCAGCTACGGGTCATCAAACGTTGCACTTTCGGGGGTAGCTCGAAGTTGACGAATGTCCTGTCGAGTACCGCCTGCGGTGGGTAAACCGCCTCGTCCGTGCGTATCGATTGCTCCATCAGCTTGTCCGCCCCTGGGTTAGGGTTGGCGTAACCGACGTAATCACTGACCTGGGCGATCACCTCAGGTTGCAGCAAATAGTTGATGAAGGCGTGGGCCTCTTTGACGTTGGTGGCATCCTTGGGGATGGCCAGCACGTCGAACCACAGGTTGCCGCCTTCTTTCGGAATCGTGTAGGCGATGTTCACGCCCTTGCCGGCCTCCGCCGCGCGGGCCTTGGCCTGGAACACATCGCCGGAGAAACCTGCCGCCACGCAGATGTTGCCGTTGGCCAGGTCCGAAATGTATTTGGAAGAATGGAAGTAGGTCACGTACGGCCGCACTTTCAGCAGCTTCTCTTCGGCCTTCTTGTAATCGTCCGGGTTCGTACTGTTAGGGTTCAGGCCCATGTAATTGAGCACCGCCGGCAGCATTTCATCCGCCGAGTCCATGAACGACACGCCGCAGGTCGCCAGCTTCTTCATGTTCTCCGGCTCGAACAGCACGGCCCAGGAATCGATATGGTCGACGCCCAGCACTTCCTTCACTTTATCGACGTTGTAGCCGATGCCATTGGTGCCCCACAGGTACGGCACGGCGTACTGGTTGCCGGGGTCATTCTTTTCCAGGCGTTTGAGCAGCGCCGGGTCGAGGTTGGCGTAATTCGTCAGCAATGACTTGTCGAGTTTCTGGAACGCCCCGGCCTTGATCTGCTTGCCCAGGAAGTGGTTGGACGGCACCACCACGTCGTAACCGGTACGCCCGGCCAGCAGCTTGCCTTCCAGGGTTTCGTTGGAATCAAACACGTCATACACAGGCTTGATGCCGCTGGCCTTTTCGAAGTTGGCCAGGGTGTCGGTGCCGATGTAATCCGACCAGTTATAAATATGCACAGTCGGTGCGGCCTGCACGCTCAACGTCAGCGTGATACCTGCACCCACCAGCATGGCTTTGCGAAATAAAGAAATTGGCAAGTGGAGGTCCTCTTAAATAGTTGGGCCCAAAGTTGTTGCCCGGCAACAAAACCGGCGCGCAACTTACCCTCGATAAACCGATCCGGCAAAACTTTCTGTCATTTAATTGTTTCGATAACCACCGCGCCAGGCGCGGTGGTTAGCAAAGACCGGTTATTTACCGGACTTGATCTTGGTCCAGCTGCGTGTCATTTCACGCTGGGTCGCAGCCGGCAGGTCAGCAATGGCGTAGAGCTTGGCCTGTACGTCCGCTGGCGGGTAGATGCCCGGGTCGCTGGTGATTTCCTTGTCGACCAGTGCGGTGGCTTTCTCGTTACCGTTCGGGAAATGCACGCTGTTGGTGATTTCAGCCATGACTTGCGGCTTGAGCAGGTAGTTCATGAACTTGTAGGCGGCGTCGACGTTCTCGGCATCTTTGGGGATGGCGACCATGTCGAAGAAGCTGCCAGCACCTTCTTTCGGAATGTCGTAGGCCACTTTGACCTTGCCACCGGCTTCAGCCGCACGGGACTTGGCCTGTTCGATGTCACCCGAGTAACCCACGGCCACGCAGATATTGCCGTTGGCCAGGTCGGAGATGTACTTGGACGAGTGGAAGTAGCCGATCGAAGGACGGATTTTCAGGAACAGGTCTTCGGCCTGTTTCAGATCAGCTTTCTTCTGCGTGTCGGTTGGCAGGCCCAGGTAATGCAGTGCCACCGGCAGCATTTCGGTCGGCGAATCGAGGAAGCTCACGCCGCAGCTTTTCAGCTTGGCGATGTTCTCTGGCTTGAGCAGCACGTCCCACGAATCGATCTTGTCCACGCCCAGCGCGGCCTTGACCTTCTCCGGGTTGTAGCCGATGCCGATCGAGCCCCACATGTACGGGAAGGCGTGCTTGTTGTCCGGGTCGCTGACCGACACGGCTTTAAGCAGGGACTTGTTCAGGTTGTCGTAGTTGGACAGCTTGGACTTGTCCAGCTCCTGGTAGACACCGGCCTTGATCTGCTTGGCGAGGAAGTTGTTCGACGGTACGACGATGTCGTAACCGGACTTGCCTGCCAGCAACTTGGCCTCCAGGGTTTCGTTGCTGTCGAACACGTCGTACACCACTTTGATGCCGGACTCTTTTTCAAAGTTGGCGATGGTGTCCGGTGCAATGTAGTCGGACCAGTTGTAGACGTGCAGCACTTTGTCGTCTGCCTGGGCCGCGCCCGCCATTGCGCCCATCAGGGACAACGCGAGGAGGGTCTTGCCAGCGTTCTTCAAACCTAATGCCTTCATTTGGTGATGCTCCAATTTTTTCTTTTTTGGGCCACAAGCTTCATATGTTTCGAGGCCCAGCCAAAGGGCAACAAAACAGGGCGACAGTCTGGCAAGTTCAAGGGCCGGCTTTCAACCAAGGCCCTCATATTTCTGACTGCTCAGACGCAGCGCCCGAAAGCCGCTGCGTCCTGAGCCTAGCACTTAGCCCTGCAGTGCCGCCAAAGTCAGGTCCAGGCACTGACGAGCCTTGGTCACCAACTCGTCGATTTCTGCCTTGCTGATCACCAGCGGTGGCGAAATGATCATGGTGTCGCCCACGGCGCGCATGATCAGGCCATTTTCAAAGCAGAACGTACGGCAAATCATGCCAACGCCCTTGCCTTCGTAACGCTTGCGCGTGGCTTTGTCCTGTACCAGTTCAATGGCACCGAGCATACCCACACCACGCACTTCGCCCACCAGCGGATGATCCGCCAATTCCCTCAGACGTTTCTGCAAATACGGTGCCGTTTCGTCGTGCACACGATTAACGATTTTTTCATCACGCATGATGCGGATGTTTTCCAGCGCCACTGCCGCCGCAACCGGGTGACCGGAGTAAGTGAAGCCGTGGTTGAAATCACCGCCCTCGTTGAGGACTTCCACCACTTCATCGCGAACGATCAGGCCGCCCATCGGGATGTAACCCGACGTCAGGCCCTTGGCGATGGTCATCATGTGCGGCTTGAGGTCGTAGAAATCGCTACCGAACCACTCACCGGTGCGGCCGAAACCGCAGATCACTTCGTCGGCAATGAACAGGATGTCGTACTTGGCGAGGATTTCCTTGATGCGCGGCCAGTAGGTCGCAGGCGGCACGATCACGCCACCGGCGCCCTGGATCGGCTCGGCAATAAAGGCACCGACGTTGTCCACGCCCAATTCCAGAATCTTTTCTTCCAACTGGTTGGCGGCCCATACACCGAACTCTTCGGGGCTCATGTCGCCGCCTTCGCCAAACCAGTACGGCTGTGCGATGTGGGTGATGCCCGGGATCGGCAAGTCGCCCTGCTCATGCATATAGGTCATGCCGCCGAGGCTGGCGCCGGCCACCGTGGAGCCGTGGTAGCCATTCTTGCGGCTGATGATGGTTTTCTTGTTTGGCTGGCCCTTGATCGCCCAGTAGTGGCGGACCATACGCAACATGGTGTCGTTGCCTTCGGAGCCGGAACCGGTGAAAAACACGTGGTTCATGCCGGCCGGCGCGATGTCGGAAATGGCTTTTGCCAGCTCCAGCACCGGCGGGTGAGCGGTCTGGAAGAACAGGTTGTAGTACGGCAGTTCTTTCATCTGCTTGGCGGCGGCGTCTGCCAGTTCATCGCGACCGTAACCGATCGCCACGCACCACAGGCCGGCCATGCCGTCGAGGATCTTGTTGCCTTCGCTGTCCCACAGGTAGACGCCGTGGGCTTTGGTGATGATGCGCGGGCCTTTCTCTTTCAACTGCTTGAAGTCGCTGAACGGCGCCAGGTGGTGATCACTGCTCAAGGCTTGCCATTCACGGGTTTGCGGGTTGTTGCTGGACATACCAATCTCCTAGACTTTTCAGGTGAGGGCGCGCCGTGTGAAGGACGCGCCCGGCGCATCAGACGGCGAAGAGCAGGAATTCCCGCTCCCACGAACTGATCACGCGCTTGAAGTTTTCATGCTCGGCCCGCTTGACCGCGACGTAGCCCGTGATGAATTTTTGACCCAGGTATTTTTCGATGGTCTTGCTGTTTTCCATGCGCTCCAAGGCGTCTTCGATGGTCAACGGCAGGCGCAGGTTGCGCCGTTCGTAACCACGACCCACCACCGGCGCGCTCGGGTTATGGCCTTCGACCATGCCGATGTAGCCGCACAACAGGCTGGCGGCGATCGCCAGGTACGGGTTGGCGTCAGCGCCCGGCAGGCGGTTTTCCACGCGACGGTTCTGTGGGCCGGCATCCGGAACACGCAGGCCGACGGTGCGGTTTTCTTCGCCCCACTCCACGTTCACCGGCGCCGAGGTGTCCGGCAGGAAGCGGCGGAACGAGTTCACGTTGGGGGCGAACAGCGGCAGCAATTCAGGGATGAATTTCTGCAGGCCGCCAATGTGGTTGAGGAACAGCTGGCTCATGGTCCCGTCTTCATTGGAGAAGACGTTCTTGCCAGTAGCGATGTCGATGATGCTCTGGTGCAGGTGCATCGCGCTGCCCGGCTCGCCAGTCATCGGCTTGGCCATGAAAGTGGCGGCCACGTCGTGCTTGAGCGCGGCTTCTCGCATGGTGCGCTTGAACACCAGGATCTGGTCGGCCAGGGACAGGGCATCGCCGTGACGGAAATTGATTTCCATCTGCGCGGTGCCGTCTTCGTGGATCAGGGTGTCGAGGTCCAGCTCCTGCAGCTCGCACCAGTCGTAGACGTCTTCGAACAATGGGTCGAATTCGTTGGCGGCTTCTATAGAGAAAGACTGCCGGCCGGTTTCCGGACGGCCGGAACGACCAATCGGCGGTTGCAGCGGGAAGTCCGGGTCTTCACAGCGCTTGGTCAGGTAGAACTCCATCTCCGGCGCCACAATGGGCTGCCAGCCTTTGTCGGCGTAGAGCTTGAGGACTTTCTTGAGCACGTTGCGCGGCGACAGCTCGATCGGGTTGCCTTGCTTGTCGTAGGTGTCGTGGATCACCTGGGCGGTGGGCTCGATGGCCCAGGGCACCAGGAACACCGCGTTCTGGTCGGGGCGGCAGATCATGTCGATGTCGGCCGGGTCGAGCAATTCGTAATAGATGTCGTCTTCGACATAGTCGCCGGTCACGGTCTGCAACAGCACGCTCTCGGGCAGGCGCATGCCTTTTTCGGCGATGAACTTGTTGGTCGGCGAGATCTTGCCCCGGGTGATACCGGTGAGGTCGCCAATCATGCATTCGACTTCTGTGATCTTGTGGTCTTTCAACCAATCGGTGAGCTGGTCGAGGTTGTTACTCATAAATGCCTCTGGGCTGGGTTTCCTGGCATCCATTAAAGGCCAGGCGTTGGTTGACGCAGCATCCGCGTCGTTTTTTCATTCAGGGTAGGAGCTTACCTGCCATTTGCTGCTGCGTTGCATTCCTCACGCCAAAGTTGTGCGCAATCTTGAGCAGCAGGCGAGGCGCATGCCGTTCTGTGGCAAATGAGGAGGCAAGAAAGAGGTCGGGCCGGGCGTCAAGAATATTGGCCGGTGCGCGGGCGTTCACGCGGGAGGATTGGACGGGTGACACAGCCTGACTGAAGCAGGCCAAGACGCCGTTGGGCGGCAGGTGACACATGAAGCACCCCGGTATTATTGCTGTTATGGGTTTGAATCGAGCTTAGCCTTGTTCATTTTTTTACACAACACCCCCGTAAAAAATACAACACGGCCCGCTCAAGCCTGCGAGTCCCAAGCCCTTCAAACCCAAAAAACCGCCCCAAAAAGCCCCAAAAAAGCCTTCGTGGCGCTTTTTTAGGGCAAAAAAGGCCTCGCTTGACTTCGGCATGCCGTTCGGGTTGACTGAAACCAGAAAAGATCAATGATTGATATTTTTAACAACAAAGGTGTTGCATCATGTCGGTACCCCCGCGTGCCGTTCAGCTTAACGAAGCGAACGCGTTCCTTAAGGATCATCCTGAGGTTCTGTACGTAGACCTTCTAATTGCGGATATGAATGGTGTGGTGCGCGGCAAGCGCATCGAACGCACCAGCCTCCACAAGGTTTACGAGAAGGGCATTAACCTGCCTGCCTCTTTATTTGCCCTGGATATCAACGGCTCTACGGTGGAAAGCACCGGCCTGGGCCTGGACATCGGTGATGCTGACCGAATCTGTTATCCAATCCCCGACACCCTGTGCAATGAACCTTGGCAAAAGCGCCCTACCGCGCAATTGTTGATGACCATGCACGAACTTGAAGGTGAACCTTTCTTCGCCGATCCGCGCGAAGTGCTCCGCCAAGTTGTAAGCAAATTTGACGACCTCGGTCTGACCATCTGCGCCGCCTTCGAGCTTGAGTTCTACCTGATCGACCAGGAGAACGTGAACGGCCGCCCACAACCGCCCCGCTCGCCTATCTCCGGCAAACGCCCGCACTCGACACAGGTCTACCTGATCGACGACCTCGACGAATACGTCGACTGCCTCCAGGACATTCTGGAAGGTGCAAAAGAGCAAGGCATCCCGGCCGACGCCATCGTCAAGGAAAGTGCCCCGGCGCAGTTCGAAGTGAACCTGCACCACGTGGCCGACCCGATCAAGGCTTGCGACTACGCGGTGCTGCTCAAGCGCCTGATCAAGAACATCGCCTACGACCATGAGATGGACACTACCTTCATGGCCAAGCCTTACCCAGGCCAGGCAGGCAACGGTTTGCACGTGCACATTTCGATCCTGGACAAAGACGGCAAGAACATCTTTGCCAGCGAGGATCCCGAGCAGAACGCCGCATTGCGTCACGCGATCGGCGGTGTGCTGGAGACCCTACCCGCCCAAATGGCGTTCCTGTGCCCCAACGTCAACTCCTACCGTCGTTTCGGCGCACAATTCTACGTGCCGAACTCGCCGTGCTGGGGCCTGGACAACCGTACCGTGGCGATCCGCGTACCGACCGGCTCGTCCGACGCGGTGCGTATCGAACACCGCGTGGCCGGCGCCGACGCCAACCCTTACCTGCTGATGGCTTCGGTCCTGGCAGGCGTGCACCACGGCCTGACCAACAAGATCGAGCCGAACGCACCGGTGGAAGGCAACAGCTACGAGCAGAACGAACAGAGCCTGCCGAACAACCTGCGCGATGCCCTGCGTGAGTTGGACGACAGCGAGGTGATGGCCAAGTACATCGATCCTAAGTACATCGATATCTTCGTCGCCTGTAAGGAAAGTGAGCTGGAGGAGTTCGAACACTCCATCTCCGACCTTGAGTACAACTGGTACCTGCATACCGTTTAAACGGTTGCTGAAAAAAAACGCCGCAGACCTTAGGGGTTTGCGGCTTTTTTTGTGTTTTTTTCAGTTAGATCGAGTTGGCTTCATCGCAGGCAAGCCAGCTCCCACATTCGAATGTATTCACAGATCAAAATGTGGGAGCTGGCTTGCCTGCGATGGCGGCCTGGCAGACAACACACCTTCCTGCTCATACAATGCCCGCTGCCTTGTAGGAGACTTCCATGACCACCCGCCCCGCCGCCCCTCGCAAACCCCGCGCTCGCAGCCAGGCCCGGATCGACGCGATCCTCGACGCTGCCCGCACTTTGCTGGCTGCCGAAGGCGTGGCGGGTTTGTCGATCTACAGCGTGGCCGAGCGGGCGCAGATCCCACCGTCGTCGGTGTATCACTTCTTCGCCAGCGTGCCCGCATTGCTGGAGGCGTTGACCGCTGACGTGCACGCCGCTTTCCGGGCAGCCATCCAGGCGCCCATCGAGCATGACTCACTCAAACACTGGCGCGACCTGTCCTACATCGTCGAGCAGCGCATGCTCACTATCTATGATCATGACGCCGCCGCGCGCCAGTTGATCCTGGCGCAGCACGGGCTTACCGAAGTGACCCAGGCCGACCGTCAGCATGACCTGGAACTGGGTGACTTGATGCTCACCGTGTTCAACCGTCACTTTGAAGTGCCGACATTGCCCAGCGATGTGGACGTGTTTGCCTTGGCGCTGGAGTTGAGCGACCGCGTGTATGCGCGCTCGGTGCATCAGCATGGGCTGATTACGCCACGCATGGCGGATGAAGGGATGCGGGTGTTTGATGCGTATGTGGGGCTTTATTTACCGGCGTATTTGCCTAAGCGGCCGGCTGCGCACTAAGTCTTGTACCGATTGGGGCGGCCTCTTCGCGAGCAAGCCCGTTCACACATCAAAATGTGGGAGCGGGCTTGCTCGCGAAGGCGATCTCGAAAGCGACAACGATCCTCGATCACAACTTGGCGATCGACACCTCGGTGGACTTCACAAAGGCAATCACTTCGCTGCCAATCACCAGCTCCAGCTCTTTGACCGAACGGGTGGTGATCACGGAAGTGACGATGCCGGAAGCGGTCTGCACGTCGATCTCCGACAGCACGTCGCCTTCGACGATTTCTTTGATGGTGCCTTTGAACTGGTTACGCACGTTGATAGCTTTAATAGTCATGTCGTTCTCTCTTCATGGGACAAGCGAGTTATTGAGCCCAGCGCAATTGCGTAGGCAGCGGTGAAACAGGTTCGGGTTCCGGCGGTGAGCCCGGCAGGGACAACACACGGTTGAGCACTTCGGCTTCCAGCGCGGCCAGGCGATGTGAGCCCCGGGCACGTGGGCGTGGCAGGTCGACGATAAGGTCCAAACCGATTTCACCGTCTTCGATCAGGATCACCCGGTCGGCAATCGCCACGGCTTCACTGACATCGTGGGTGACCAGCAACACGGTGAAACCGTGCTTCTGCCACAGGTTTTCGATCAGTTGCTGCATCTCGATACGGGTCAAGGCATCCAGCGCGCCCAACGGCTCATCCAACAGCAACAAACGCGGTTGATGGATGAGCGCGCGGGCCAGGGCCACGCGTTGCTTCTGCCCGCCGGACAGCGCCGCCGGCCATTCATTGGCACGTTCAGCCAGGCCGACCGCTTCCAAGGCTTCCAGCGCTTTGGGGCGCCAGTCGCCTTTAAGCCCCAGCCCCACGTTGTCGATGATCTTCTTCCACGGCAGCAGCCGTGCTTCCTGGAACATTAGCCGCGTGTCTTCAATCGCTTCGCTCAATGGCGCGGAACCGGCCAGCAGCTCGCCGCCGCTGGCCTTATCCAGACCGGCCAGCAGGCGCAGCAAGGTACTTTTGCCGCAACCGCTGCGCCCGACCACCGCCACGAATTGGCCGGCCGGAATATGCAGGTCGATGTCCTTGAGCACTTCGCGCGCGCCAAAGGCCTTGCGCAACTTGCGTACCGCCAGGGGAATGCCCTTCAGCAGGCGCGGGGGTTGTTGAGCTGTCATGCCACACCGCCTTTGTTCACTTGATACGCCGGGTGCCAACGCAGCCACACACGCTCCAGGCCACGAGCCGCCAGGTCCGCGAGTTTGCCGAGGATGGCGTACATGACGATGGCCAGTACCACCACATCGGTTTGCAGGAATTCACGGGCGTTCATCGCCAGATAACCGATACCGGCACTGGCCGAGATGGTTTCCGCCACGATCAGCGTCAGCCACATGAAGCCCAGGGCAAAGCGCACGCCCACCAGGATCGACGGCAGCGCGCCCGGCAGGATCACCTGGCGGAACAGGCTGAACCCGGACAAGCCATAGCTGCGCGACATTTCCACCAGTGCCGGATCAACGTTGCGGATGCCGTGATAGGTGTTGAGGTAGATCGGGAACAGCGTGCCGAGGGCGACCAGGAAAATCTTCGCCGTCTCGTCAATGCCGAACCACAGGATCACCAGCGGGATCAGTGCCAGGTGCGGCACGTTACGGATCATCTGCACCGAGCTGTCCAGCAGGCGTTCGCCCCACTTCGACAGGCCGGTGATGAAGCCCAGGGCCAGGCCGATGCTGCCACCGATCAGGAAACCCAGGCCGGCACGCCAGCCACTGATGGCCAGGTGGGTCCAGATTTCGCCGCTGGCGACCAGGTTGATACCGGCTTCAATCACTGCGCTGGGGGCCGGCAGGATACGGGTCGACAACCAGCCCGCCGATACCGACAACTGCCACACCACCAGCAATAGAACCGGCAGTACCCAGGGCGCCACACGGTGGCTCAATTTTTCATAGTTCATGGCGCTGCCTTAGCTCTGTGACGCAGCTTTGGGAAGGATGTCGTTGGCGACCATCTCGCCAAACGGGCTCACGTAGCCGGCGCTTTTCGGCAGCTCGGGACGCTCGATATCCAGGTGGGGAAACAGCAGCTCCGCGACGCGATACGACTCTTCCAGGTGTGGATAACCGGAGAAGATAAAGGTGTCGATGCCCAGCGCTGCGTACTCCTTCACGCGTGCCGCCACCGTTGGGCCATCGCCCACCAGCGCGGTGCCCGCACCGCCACGGACCAGGCCGACGCCGGCCCACAGGTTGGGGCTGACTTCGAGGTTGTCGCGGTTACCACCATGCAAGGCGGCCATGCGCTGCTGGCCGACGGAATCGAAACGCGCCAGGGAGGCCTGGGCACGGGCGATGGTGTCGTCGTCCAGATGGGAGATCAGTTTGTCGGCGGCTTTCCACGCTTCATCGTTGGTTTCACGCACGATCACATGCAGGCGAATACCGAAGCGCACGGTGCGTCCGAGTTTTGCGGCCTTGGCCCGCACCTGTTCGATTTTTTCCGCGACGGCCGCCGGCGGCTCGCCCCAGGTCAGCACCATTTCCACCTGCTCGGCTGCCAGGTCCTGGGCCGCTTCGGAAGAACCACCGAAGTACAGCGGCGGGCGCGGTTGCTGGATCGGCGGGTAAAGCAGCTTGGCGCCTTTGACGCGGATGTGCTCGCCGTCGTAATCCACGGTTTCGCCTTCCAGCACACGGCGCCAGATACGGGTGAATTCCACCGAGGCCTGGTAGCGCTCTTCGTGGCTGAGGAACAAGCCGTCACCGGCCAGTTCTTCCGGATCACCGCCGGTGACCAGATTAAACAACGCACGGCCACCGGACAGACGATCCAGGGTTGCTGCCTGACGCGCCGCTACCGTCGGGGAAATGATCCCGGGGCGCAGTGCGACAAGGAATTTCAGACGCTGGGTCACCGGGATCAGCGAGGCGGCCACCAGCCACGAGTCTTCGCAGGAGCGCCCGGTAGGGATCAGCACCCCGCCGAAACCCAGGCGATCAGCGGCCTGGGCCACTTGCTGCAGGTAACCGTGGTCAACGGCGCGAGCGCCTTCGGCAGTGCCAAGGTAATGGCCGTCGCCGTGGGTAGGCAGGAACCAGAAAATAGTGAGGCTCATGGAGTTGTCTCCTGAAGAAGTCGCATTACGGCGCTGTGGCCACGGCGGCGGGTGGCGTCCAGATCACGTCCTTGATGTTCAAGGGCTTGGGGATCAGTTTGAGTTGGTAGAAGCTGTCGGCGATCTTCTGCTGGGCCGCCACCACTTCAGGGGTCAGGAACAGTGCACCGTAGCCTTGGCGTTTCACCGAGGTCAGGGTGATGTCAGCCGGCAGGCCAAGCAGCGGCGCCACTTGTTCAGTCACTTCCTGTGGGTTGGCCTTGGACCATTCGCCCACGGCGCGTACCTCCTCCACCAGCGCCTTGATCACTTCGGGGTGCTGTTGGGCGTATGGCTTTGTCGCCAGGTAGAACTGGTGATTGTCGGCGATGCCGGTGCCATCACGCAGGGTGCGGGCTTGCAGTTGTTTTTCGGCGGCGGCCTGGTACGGGTCCCAGATGACCCAGGCGTCCACGCTGCCACGCTCGAAGGCGGCACGGGCATCGGCGGGCGGCAGGAACACGGCCTGCACGTCGGTGTATTTCAAGCCGGCATCTTCCAAGGCACGTACCAACAGGTAATGCACGTTGGAGCCTTTGTTGAGCACGACTTTCTTGCCCTTGAGCTCAGCCACGGATTTGATCGGTGAATCTTTCGGCACCAGGATCGCTTCGCTGGTCGGTGCAGGCGGCTCGTAGGCCACGTAGAGCAAGTCGGCACCGGCTGCCTGGGCGAAGACCGGTGGGGTTTCGCCGGTCACGCCGAAGTCGATGGAGCCGACGTTCAAGCCTTCCAGCAATTGCGGGCCGCCAGGGAACTCAGTCCACTGCACGTTCACGCCTTGGGCAGCCAAACGTTTTTCCAACGTGCCCTTGGCCTTGAGCAGCACCAGCGTGCCGTACTTCTGATAACCGATCCGCAAGGTCTCGGCGGCTTGAGCTTGAACAATGGCGCCGAAGGACACAGCCGCAGCAAACAGTGCGACCAGACCACGACGCAAGATGACAGTGCGCATGGCGCTCTCTCCAAATAATGCGTTTAGGGGGTTGGCTGCACCTGCTTGGCCGTTGGCGGCTGAGTAAGGTGAGTTTTTTACATTTCGGTTTTACATTTCGGTGTGGCTTAAATGCTCCAGCGAGCACTCAACAAACGTTCATTCAACACGTGAGGGTCCAGCGGTTTCGGGCGACGGGCCATGGCGTCGTACAGCGTCTCCAGTGCCTCGTGCAAACGGTGTTCGAGTACCGGCACCAGTTGTGCCTGGGCACTGCCTTCGCCGTAAGCGATCTGACTGTCCTCGGCAAAGATACCGTGGAGCAACTCCTGTGCCTTCAGCGCCGACAGCACCGGCTTCAAGGCATAGTCCACGGCCAGCATGTGGGCGATGCTGCCACCCGTGGCCATCGGCAACACGACCTTGTGGGCCAGGGCGCGCTCGGGCAGCAGGTCCAACACGGTTTTCAGCGCGCCGGAGAACGAAGCCTTGTACACCGGCGTGGCGATCACCAGGCCATCTGCATTAGCCACTTGTTGCAGCAGGTCGATGACCTTGGGACTGTCGAAGCGCGCATGCAGCAGGTCTTCAGCCGGGAAATCCCGTATCTGGTAACTCACCACTTCGACGCCTTTTTCTTGCAACCACTGACGGGTTTTATCCAGCAGCACCCCTGAGCGGGAGCGCTGGCTGGGACTGCCTCCAAGTGTTACGACCAACATGCAGGAATTCCTTGCGCAGGTGTCAGCGGTTCGCTGTGTGGCGATAGCGCCAAGATGGAACAGACCTTATCAGCTGATTTATATATCTATAAATCTTATTTTTTCATTTGTTTATTCCTTAAAGAAATATGCAGATGATGAATCACCGGACGAAAAAAAAGGCCGTAAAAACGGCCTGAAAACCCCTGCTGTGTGAGCCTTGAAATGCGATTTACATGTGGGAGCGGGCTTGCTCGCGAAAGTGGTGTGTCATTAAAGGATGCATCGACTGACAGCCTGCCTTCGCGAGCAAGCTCGCGCCCACATTGGGCCTGCGTTAACGATTCGGCTGAGGGGTAAGCCGCAGATACGGCTTCACCGCCCGGTAACCCTTCGGAAAGCGCTGCTTGATCTCGTCCTCATCCTTGAGTGACGGCACGATCACCACCTCATCACCGTCCTGCCAGTTGGCGGGCGTGGCGACCTTGTGGTTGTCGGTCAGTTGCAGCGAGTCGATGACGCGCAGGATTTCGTGGAAGTTGCGGCCGGTGCTGGCCGGGTAGGTGATGGTCAGGCGGATCTTCTTGTTCGGGTCGATCACGAACAAGGAACGCACGGTGAGGGTGTCACTGGCGTTGGGGTGGATCAGGTCGTACAGGTCGGACACTTTACGGTCGGCGTCGGCCAGGATCGGAAAGTTGACGACCGTGTTCTGGGTTTCGTTGATGTCTTCGATCCACTTGTGGTGCGAGTCCACCGGGTCAACCGACAGGGCGATAGCCTTGACGCCGCGCTTGGCGAATTCGTCCTTGAGCTTGGCGGTGAAACCCAGCTCGGTGGTGCACACCGGGGTAAAGTCCGCCGGGTGGGAAAACAACACACCCCAGCTATCGCCCAGCCACTCGTGGAAACGAATTTTGCCGGCGCTGGAATCCTGTTCGAAGTCGGGGGCGATATCGCCCAGTCTTAGGCTCATGGTGTGGCTCCTGATGAGTGCTTATGGAACCCACTGTGCATGGTTTGCGGATTATTTAAAAAGAATAAATATCGATTTATCTAGACGATAAAGGAATATTAAAAATCTGTTCATTGGACGTAGGCAAAGGCGAAGAGCAACATCGTTTCCAAGGTTCGAGAAGGCCTTGAGACGCTGTACAAAGAGGGGTTCAGGAAGGGCTTGCGGGGGTTTAGCCCGACTTGAACGGCAAGACACCCTGCCCGGCGTTGCGCCGGGCAAGGTTTTACAGGCTTACAACAGCGGGATCGAGTAGCTGACGATCAGACGGTTTTCGTCTTGATCACGCGCGCCAGCGATGTCGGTGCGCCACATAGCGTTCTTCCACGCCACGCCGAGGTTTTTCAGCGGACCTTCTGGAATCACGTAGGCAACGGTGATGTCACGTTCCCATTCGGACTGACCGTTGAACTGTGTACGAGAAGCGGTGTTAGCTACGGTGTCGATGTCGCTGCCTTTGAGGTAGACAACACCGGCGGTCAGACCAGGAACGCCAACCTTGGCGAAGTCATAAGCGTAGCGAGCTTGCCAGGTACGTTCGCCGGCACGGGCAAACTTCTGGATCTGCATGTCAGTGGTCAGGTAAGCCGACGAACCGTCGCCCTGGTTCAACCAAGGGAAGTCGCTGCTGCCGTTGCTGACTTGATAACCACCACCGAAGGTGTGACCGGCAACGGTGTACAGGAACAGGCCGCTGTACAGATTGTTGTCGACCTTGCCCTTACCGGCGCGGAAGCCTTGGTAGTTGCCAGTGGTGAAGTAAGCGGATTCGTTACCGTTGGCGCCATCATCGGAGCTGTTGAAGTAACGCAGATCAGACTTCAAAACACCCGGGCCGATAGCCCAGTTGTGGGTCAGACCCAGGAAGTGCTGCTTGTAGAAGTCTTCCAGATTGCCGTAGTAATACTGGGCAGTCAGGTCTTTGGTGATCTTGTAGTCACCACCGGCGTAGATGAATTTGTTGCTGTCACGCCAGGTAGCGCCACGGCTGTTAGCACCCGACAACGACAGGTTTTCGTTGCTGCTGGAGTTACGGCCCTTGGCTTTTTCGATCTGACCGCCGACCAGCGTCAGGTCCTTGATATCGTTGGTAGTGATCTGGCCACCCTGGAACGTCTGTGGCAACAGACGACCATCGTTGGTGATGATCACAGGCAACTTAGGCTGCAAGGTACCCAGCTTCAGTTCGGTCTGAGAGATCTTGGCTTTGGCCGTCAAACCCAGGCTGGAGTAGTCATTAACGGCCTTGCCGTTATGCTCGCTAGGGAAGATGGTGCCGCCGTAGGAGCCTGGGTTGGCGCCGCTTGGCTTGGTGGCGCCGTTGGTGCCGCCGCCCGAATCCAGGCGAACACCCAGCAGGCCAATAGCGTCAACACCGAAGCCAACAGTGCCTTGGGTATAACCGGAGATGAAACGCAGATCGAAGCCTTGACCCCATTCTTCGTTCTTGTTCGCGCCGGTACCGTTACGGTTGTCGGTATTGATGTAAAAGTTACGCAGACCCAGTGTTGCTTTACTGTCTTCAACGAAACCGGCAGCGCCTGCTTGCTGAGCGATTGCGCCCAGGGCTACAGCCAGTGCCAAGGTGGACTTCTTCATGTACCGCTCCTCTCATTTCTAATTTTTGTATTTCTTTGGTCTCGGGTCTGACGCCCTCGATCCACAGATGCGCGATTAGCGCCAGATAGTGACTACCAAGTCAATCGTAACCTTGTATGTCTACTACCTTCGTCTAATCGCAGTTGATTTGGTCCCTGCAGGGTAATGAGTTTTTCATACACCCAAAAAGAATTATTTCATTCTTTTTCATACGATTTGGGAATAAGCCTTTCCATGATGCTGGCCTGTCAGGTTAGACGAACCGCTCCATAAGCTAATTCCTAAAGGGTATTTGTTAGCACTTTTTTAGATCGATTAGTGTGGCCGTACAGTTGCATACGTCACCCACGATCAAAAAGGCGACGCCATCATGGCCAAACGCACATCCTCCCGTCAATTTGTTACAGTTTTTGTGTCACTAATACTTTCTTTTGGTGTCAAAGCGGCCGATTTAACCATCGGCTACCAAACCGGCATCGATCCCAGCAAAGTCCCACAGGCCGACGGCCTCTATGAGAAGGCCATCGGCGAGAAAATCGCCTGGCGCCGTTTCAACAGTGGGCCGGAAGTCGTAACCGCTATTGCCTCAGGCGATGTGCAGATTGGCAATCTCGGTTCCAGCCCCCTCGCGGCAGCGGCTTCTCGCAATCTACCCATCGTCGCGTTCATCGTATCGGCCCAGATCAATACTTCTGAAGCATTGGTAGTGCGTAACGGCAGCCACATTGACGCACCCAAGGATCTGATCGGCAAAACCATCGCTACGCCATTTGTTTCAACCTCGCATTACAGCCTGCTCGGCGCACTGAAGCACTGGGGCCTGGACACCAGGCAAGTCAAGGTGGTGAACCTGCAACCGGCCGAAATTGCCGCCGCGTGGAAACGCGGCGATATCGACGGTGCATTCGTGTGGTCGCCGGCCCTGGGCGAAATCCGCAAGACCGGCAAGACCCTGACAGACGCGGCCCAGGTGGGTCAGTGGGGCGCGCCGACGTTTGAAGTGTGGGTGGCGCGCAAGGATTTTGCGGAAAAACATCCTGACATAGTGGCCAAGTTCGCCAAGGTTACGCTGGATTCATTTGCCGAGTATGCGGCCCATAAGGACGGCTGGACCGTGGATTCCGAGCCGGTCCAGAAAATCGCGAAACTGACAGGCTCAAATGCTGTGGACATTCCTGAACTGCTCGCCGGGACGACGTTCCCAGACGCGCAAGCACAGCAAACCGATGCGCTGCTTAAAGGCGGGACAGCAAAGGCGATTGGGGAGACGGCGAAGTTCTTGAAGGAACAAGGGAAGGTTGAAACGGTATTGCCGGATTACTCGGCCTTCGTGACCGACACATTTATCTCGAAATAAATGCGCTCCCTGTGGGAGCTGGCTTGCCTGCGATGCAAGCGCCTCGGTTGAACCGAGGTGATGCTATCGCTGGCAAGCCAGCTCCCACACAAGCCAGCCCCAGCTTTTGGTTACAGCGCCTTTTCGAAAATCTTCGAATTGCGCTGATAGTTGTACAGCGAAGCCCGCGCCGACGGCAGACGGTCCACGCTGCTCGGCTCAAACCCCCGCTCACGGAACCAGTGGGCGGTGCGGGTGGTGAGGACAAACAAGGTCTTCAACCCCTGGGCTCGGGCACGGGATTCGATACGCTCCAGCAATACATCTCCGCGCGCGCCGTGGCGATATTCCGGGTTCACCGCCAGGCACGCCAGCTCCCCCGCATTCGAATCCGCGATCTGATACAGCGCCGCGCAGGCGATGATCATGCCTTCGCGCTCCACCACGCTGAATTGCTCGATCTCGCGCTCCAGCACTTCCCGCGAACGGCGCACCAGGATGCCCTGCTCTTCCAACGGGCTGATCAGGTCGAGCAAGCCACCGACATCTTCAATCGCCGCTTCGCGCACCAGTTCGAATTGCTCCTGGGCCACCAGCGTACCGCCGCCGTCGCGGGTGAACAGTTCGGTGAGCAACGCGCCGTCTTCGGCGTAGCTGACAATATGACTGCGCCCTACTCCGCCACGGCAGGCCTCCGCGGCCGCATCCAACAGCTCGGCCTGGTAGTTGCTGCTGCCCAGGCGCTGCAGGTGTGCGGGCACTTGTTGCGGACGCAGTTCGCGCACCAAACGACCGTTTTCATCGATCAGGCCCATGTCTGCGCCAAACAGCAGCAGCTTGTCGGCACCCAGGTCGATGGCGGCGCGGGTAGCGACGTCCTCGCAGGCCAGGTTGAAGATCTCACCGGTAGGCGAGTACCCCAATGGCGACAGCAGCACGATGGAACGCTCGTCCAACAGGCGATTGATACCCTTGCGATCGACGCGGCGCACTTCGCCGGTGTGGTGGTAGTCCACACCTTCCAATACTCCGATAGGACGCGCGGTGACCAGGTTGCCGCTGGCTACCCGCAGGCGCGAACCCTGCATTGGCGACGACGCCATGTCCATGGACAGGCGCGCTTCAATGGCGATACGCAGTTGGCCAACCGCGTCGATCACACACTCCAGCGTTGCCGCATCAGTGATGCGCAAGCCTTCGTGGTAAGCCGGGGTCAGGCCACGGGCTTCAAGGCGCGCTTCGATCTGTGGGCGCGAGCCGTGGACCAATACCAGGCGCACGCCGAGGCTGTGGAGCAACACCAGGTCGTGGACGATGTTGCCGAAGTTGGGATGTTCCACACCGTCGCCGGGCAGCATGACCACAAAGGTGCAGTCGCGGTGCGCGTTGATGTAAGGGGAAGCGTGACGAAGCCAATTTACGTAGTCGGGCATGGAACCTGGGCCTGTAATAAAAAGCAGCCGAAAAAGGATGAGTCGTGAAAACGCACAGCGGGCTGATGGTTATCGTCGGAACAGGCTTGGCGACACGCTCACTCTCCTTCTATGTACGAACAATCAGGGGTTAATTTATGCAGGCTTCAGGCAGTAATGTTCGATCAGTTCCCGCAATAGACGCACTGTAGGCGTCAAGCGTGACATTTCGAGGTACTCGCCCGGCTGGTGGGCGCACGCGATGTCGCCGGGGCCGAGCACCAGGGTTTCACAACCAAGGCGCTGAAGATAAGGCGCTTCGGTGCCGAACGCTACTGCTTCGGCACGATGGCCGGTCAATCGTTCCGCCACCCGCACCAGTTCGGTGTCTTCCGGTTGCTCGAAGGGAGGGACCGCGGGGAACAGTGGCGCGTAGTCGATCTTGACCTGATGGCGCTCGGCGAGCGGTTCAAGCTTCTGCCGGATCGCGGCGCGTAGCACCTCGGGATCCATGCCCGGCAAAGGTCGCAGATCAAACTCCAGGGAACACTGGCCGCAGATGCGGTTGGGGTTATCGCCGCCGTGGATGCAGCCGAAGTTCATGGTCGGCTGCGGCACGCTGAACTGTGGGTTGCGATACTCGCGCTGCCAGCCCAGGCGTAGGCCACGCAGTTCGCCGATGGCGTCGTGCATGGCTTCGAGGGCGCTGTGGCCCAGGCTGGGATCCGACGAATGGCCGCTTTGACCGAGAATGTCGATGCGTTCCATCATCACGCCTTTGTGCAAGCGGATCGGCTTGAGCCCGGTCGGCTCGCCAATCACCGCTGCACGGCCCAGCGGACGCCCTGCCTCGGCCAATGCACGGGCACCGGACATGGAGCTTTCTTCATCGCAGGTGGCGAGGATCAGCAGCGGCTGCTTGAACGGCTGGTCCAGCAGGGGCAGCACTGCTTCGATGGCCAGGGCGAAAAAGCCTTTCATGTCGCAACTGCCCAGTCCCACCCAGCGGCCGTCGACTTCCGTCAGCTTGAGCGGATCGGTCTTCCACAGTGCGGCGTCATAGGGGACCGTGTCGCTATGCCCCGCCAGCACCAGGCCACCGGGACCACTGCCCAAGCTGGCCAGCAGGTTGAACTTGCCAGGGCTGACTTGCTGGATGTCGATGGCGAACCCCAGGTCCCCCAGCCAACTGGCAAGCAAATCGATCACCGGGCGGTTGGTCTGGTCGAGAGATGCCTGGGTGCAACTCACAGAAGGCGCTGCAATCAATGCGGCGAACTGCTCTTTCATGGACGGTAACGGCATGCGCGGTCTCTCAGCTTCCCGGATGAACCTCACTATAGAGCCATCTGCACGACACAATAAACCGTTGCGGCACGTTGCCGGGCTCACTCCTGTACACTGCACGACCTTGGCAGCCACTCTTTTCCCCGGCTGCGCTCCCGATCCTGGATGTACCGGCCATGCAAAAAGAAACTGAAATCAAACTCCGCGTCAGCCGCGAGACCCTCGCGGCGCTGCGTGAGCACCCGCTCCTGAAAAAACGCAACAAAAGTGGCTGGGAACGCCGTGAGTTGATGAACCAGTATTTCGACACCCCCGAGCGCGATCTGGCCCAGGCCAAAGTCGCCCTGCGCCTGCGCAAGGACGGTGACGACATCATCCAGACCCTCAAGACCCGCGGCCAAAGCGTCGCCGGCTTGTCGGAACGCAACGAATACAACTGGGACCTGCCCAAAGCCAAGCTCGACGTGAAAAAACTCGACGGCGAATGCTGGCCCGAGCAATTGGCCGAGTTGGACAAAAAGACCCTCAAGCCGATCTTCACCACCGACTTCGTGCGCGAACGCGCCGAAATCGCCTGGGGCCGCGGCAAGGCCAAGGTAGTCATCGAAGCCGCCCTGGACCTGGGCCACGTGGTCGTCGGCAAGCAGAAAGAAGAGATCTGTGAGCTGGAACTGGAACTGCGCGAAGGCGAACCGGCTGCATTGCTGGAGCTGGCCGCCGAACTGGCCGCCACCCTGGCACTGATGCCATGCGATATCAGCAAGGCCGAGCGCGGCTACCGCCTGTACGACGCCAGCAGCTATTCCCTGAGCCTGCCGGCGCCACAGCTGCACGCCGAAATGCCATTGGACGACGCCTTCGCCGCGATCATGTGGCACCTGCTGGGCAGCAGCCAGCGCCTGGCCGAGCAGTACCGCTTCAATGGCCACTGGCGCCTGCTGCAAGACTGGGTCGACAACCTCGGCGAACTGCGCGCCCTGGTCGGCAGCCTCGGCCAGGCCGCACCGCGTCAATCCACCAGCGAACTGCGCAGCGCACTGGATGCCCTGCTGGAAGACTGGCGCCCACTGGTTCAAGCCGGTGACGACGACGAAGACATCCGCAAAGCCGCGCCGGAACAGTTCACCGAAGAACTGGAAGACGTGCGCTGGGGCCTGTTTTCCCTGAACGCCTCGCGCTGGCTGCTCGCCCGTACCTGGACCGCAGACCGCAACGTGCGTGGCAACCGCCAGGGTGCTGCGCAACTCACCAACTGGCTGCCGCGCCTGCTCGCCGAGGACGCCGTCGCCCTGCAACTGCCGCGCTACCAGCAACAGCCGGAAGACCTGGCCGAGCAACTGCCGCGTATCGAACGCATCCAGGCCTGGCTGCACCATGCGCGTCAGGTGGTGGACATTCCGGAGCTGGACCGTTTGTACGGTGAGCTGAACAAGTTGGCCCAACTGGCCAACCAGCCGATCACCGATGAGTCGCTGGATGCGCGGATGCATCAGGCGATTGCGGTGTATCAGAACCGGGCCTGGAAGACTTTGTTGCGTCTGTAACGATGTCATCGCGGGCAAGCCCGGCTCCCACGCTGATTGTGTTCACAGACAAGTAGCTGTGAACTCAATCCACTGTGGACTTGCCCGCGATGAGGCCGGCCCTGTCAGCGCAACACTGGCAGGCTGGTGGTGGACTTGATCTCCGACAACGCCACAATCGAATTGACCTCCTGAATCCCCGGCACCATCGACAACTTCTCGAAGAAAAACCGCTCATAGGCCTCAATGTCCGAGGTAACGATGCGCAGCAGAAAATCCACCGCCCCCATCAGCACATAACACTCCAGCACTTCCGGAAACCCGCGAATCGCGTCGGTGAACTCGGTGAAGTTGGAGCGCCCGTGGGCGTTGAGTTTGACCTCGGCGAAGATCTGCGTATTGAGGCCGATCTTCTTGCGATCCAGCAAAGTCACCTGGCCGCGAATCACGCCCTCTTCCTTGAGACGTTGAATACGCCGCCAGCAAGGTGACTGAGAAAGGCCCACCTGTTCGGCGATCTGTGCGCTGGACAGCGAGGCGTCCTCTTGCAGCAGGGCCAGGATACGGCGGTCGTAGGCGTCCAAATCGCTGTGCATATAATTACCTTCAATAGTGCCTATCTTGAATTGATCAATTCGATTATTCCTAAAACAGGCTCATCTTAGATAAGAAATCTCCGCTGGCGAATGTAAAAATTTCTCCAGTCGAATCTGGAGCTTTCCCATGCACGCCGTCGAAACCAACCACCCCGCTACCCGCGTCGACGCGTGGGCCGTCAACAGCGTTCATTGCCAAGCGCATTACCGAATCGTCGCCGAGGCGGAGCCCGACCTGTTGTGCCGGGTCCTCAACTATTTCGCCCTGCAATTCCTCACGCCGCGACAGGTCATGGTGAACCGCGAAGAGGACCTGCTGAACATCGACATCGTGATGGACGGCCTGAGCTGGCACCGGGCCCAGGTGATCGGTGAAAAGATTCGAAACCTGATCAGCGTGTGCACTCTGGATATGTGGTCGGCTGATTCCGTAGGGCCTCAAGCGGTGGTGGCGGTCGCCCAGTAAAAGCCTGCAATACACACTGGGAGGAAGATGTTCAGCGGCTGTCTAGCCTGGGACTTACGCCCTCAGCCACCCAGGAAAACCTTCATGCCGGTTGATCAACGATTGGAACTGCATCAACTGTTGCCGGCTTTGGTCGAAGGGCGGCTGATCACGCCAGAAATCGCCCAACGCTTGTCGGCGCTGCCGGCCAGCAACACCCTGCACCCATTGGAGAGCATCGCAGCCCAAGGCCTGTGCCTGGAAACCCTGACCGAATGGCTCGCCCAACGGGCCGGGCAACCTTATCTGCGCATCGACCCATTGAAAATCGACGTGGCGACGGTAGTGCCACTGATGTCCCACGCGTTCGCCCAACGCCACGCCATCCTCGCGGTGGCGGTGGATGCCCAAACCGTCACCGTCGCCAGCGCCCAGCCCCATGTCACCAGTTGGGAAGCCGGGCTTTCGCAGGTGCTCAAGCGTTCGATCAAACGCGTGGTCGCCAATCCCCAGGACATTACGCGCTGTATCGGTGAGTTCTACCGGCTGGCGAAGTCCGTCAGCGGAGCCGATCAAAAGGTGGTGGCAGCTGGCAACGTCGATCTGCTCAACCTCGGCGCCCGCGAACAGGAACCGGATGCCAATGACGCACACATCGTCAATATCGTCGACTGGCTGCTGCAGTACGCTTTCGCCCAGCGCGCCAGTGATATCCACATTGAACCGTGCCGTGAACAGGGACGTGTGCGCTTTCGTATCGACGGGCTGCTGCATGATGTCTACCAGTTTCCGCCCCAGGTAACGATGGCGGTAGTCAGCCGCCTGAAAAGCCTAGGCCGCATGAACGTGGCAGAAAAACGCAGGCCCCAGGACGGCCGGGTCAAAACCAAAAGCCCGACGGGCGCTGAGGTTGAGCTACGCCTTTCCACCTTGCCCACGGCATTTGGCGAGAAGTTGGTGCTGCGGATTTTCGACCCGCAGGTGTTGCTCAAGGGCTTTGACCAGCTTGGCCTGTCGGCGGATGACCAGCGACGCTGGCAATCCATGACGCGCCAGACTCACGGCATCATCCTGGTGACCGGCCCGACCGGGTCGGGCAAGACCAGCACGCTCTACACCACACTCAGGCAACTGGCGACCCGGGAGGTCAACCTGTGCACCGTGGAAGACCCGATCGAGATGGTCGAGCCCACGTTCAACCAAATGCAGGTGCAGCACAACATCGACCTGACCTTCGCCAGCGGCATCCGCGCCCTGCTGCGCCAGGACCCGGACATCATCATGATTGGCGAGATCCGCGACCAAGAGACCGCCGAAATGGCGATCCAGGCCGCGTTGACTGGGCACCTGGTGCTGTCGACCCTGCACACCAACGACGCCCCCAGCGCCATCAGCCGTTTGCAGGAACTGGGCATTGCTCATTATTTGATCAAGGCCACCTTGCTGGGGGTGATGGCGCAGCGGCTGGTGCGGGTGTTGTGCCCTCATTGCAAGCGGACGCTGGGTGACGCCCATGAAGCGGTCGGATGCGGGGAGTGTCGACAGAGCGGTTATCGGGGGCGAGCCGGTGTTTACGAAATCATGGTGCTGAATGAAGCACTCAAAACCCTGATCACACCCGGCGCCGATCTACACGCCCTGCGCCAGAAAGCGATTGCCCAAGGTATGTGCAGCCTGCGCATGGCCGGCGTGAAAAAGGTCGAGGCGGGGCTGACCACGATGGCAGAAGTATTACGAGTAACGCCTGGGGATTCGGTAACAAATCCTTTGTTTGATAAGCAGTGAAACCGTTCTTATCGGTGACAACACCGTTACAATCGGCTCAACGTCGTTTCACTGAAACATTCAGATAGGGAATCGCTATGCAGATCGGAACCGTACTGCTTCTTTTCGTAGGATTGGCCATTGCCATCCTATTCATGGGTTTCAAGGTGGTCCCACAGGGGTACCAGTGGACGGTCGAGCGTTTCGGCCGCTACACCAACACCCTCAAACCTGGCCTGAACATCATCATCCCGGTCATGGACCGCATTGGTCGCAAGATCAACGTGATGGAAAGCGTGCTGGATATCCCACCCCAGGAAGTCATCACCGCCGACAACGCCACTGTGCAGATCGACGCCGTGTGTTTCTTCCAGGTGGTCAACACCGCCCAGGCCGCGTACGAGGTCAACAACCTCGAACACGCCATCCGCAACCTGCTGCAAACCAACATCCGTACCGTACTCGGGTCCATGGAGCTGGATGCCATGCTCAGCCAGCGTGATGGCATCAACGAAAAACTGCTGAAGACCGTAGACGAAGCCACCGCGCCGTGGGGCATCAAGATCACCCGTATCGAGATCAAGGACATCAGCCCGCCCGCCGACCTGATGGCCGCCATGTCGGGCCAGATGAAAGCCGAGCGAATCAAGCGTGCACAGATCCTTGAAGCGGAAGGGCTGCGAGCATCGGCAATCCTGACCGCCGAAGGCAAGAAACAGGCGCAGATTCTTGAGGCCGAAGGTAGCCGGCAGGCGGCGTTCCTGGAGT
The DNA here is from genome assembly GCF_054668895.1 of Pseudomonas sp. H3_E07. NCBI lineage: Bacteria > Pseudomonadati > Pseudomonadota > Gammaproteobacteria > Pseudomonadales > Pseudomonadaceae > Pseudomonas > Pseudomonas sp. H3_E07. The sequence goes on along the minus strand of NZ_CP162795.1, from coordinate 3,057,854 downwards.
CTGAAGCCCGCGAACGTCAGGCCGAAGCAGAAGCCCGCGCGACGCAAGTCGTGTCGGAAGCAATCGCGTCGGGCAATGTGCAAGCGGTGAACTACTTTGTCGCACAAAAATACATTGATGCACTGGGCAAGCTGGCATCGGCCAACAACAGCAAGGTCATCCTGATGCCGCTGGAAGCCAGCCAGGTGATCGGTGCAGTCGGTGGTATCGGCGAGATCGTCAAGGCAACGTTCGACAACAAGAAAGGCTGAGGCCAGCGCCATGTGGGATTTCCTGCAGCATCTGTCGTTTTGGGATTGGCTGGCACTGGGTACGGTGCTGTTGATCCTTGAGGTATTCGGTGCCGGTGGTTACCTGCTGTGGATGGGCATCGCGGCGGCGGCCGTGGGTGTGATCAAGTTCCTGGTGCCACCTTTGGGGCTGGAGTGGCAACTCCTACTGTTTGCCGTGTTGTCGATCCTGACCGCGGTGTATTGGTGGAGGCGCCAGCGCAGCAGTGCCAAGGCCAGCGACCAGCCGGGACTGAACGAGCGTGGCTCGGAGCTGATCGGCCGCACCTTCGTGGTGCATCAGGCAATTGTGGATGGGCGAGGCAAGATAAAGGTCGGTGACGGCGTATGGATGGTCACCGGCCCGGACAGCGCTGCAGGTGCTCAAGTCCGGGTGATTGGCCAAGAAGGCGTGGTGTTAAGGGTTGAAACTGTTTAGTCAGTGAGGGAACTCGGTCGGGATAACTACAATCATAATGTACAGATAACCCACCCGGAGTCACCCATCATGCGTCTCAAATATGCTGTCGCAACCCTCGCTGTGCTTTCCCTCCCTGTCGGTTCAGCCATGGCCGACAGTTTCTGGCGCAATGTCATCTCGTCGGGCGCCACCACTGGCTCGACGTACCTGACCTTCAAGGACCACAAGCTGGTGGTCGCCGCCCAGGATGACGCAGGCAGCTTTGTTGCCAGCGACGGCGGCATCCGCGGCCCGTACCTGGAAGCAGCCATGCAGAAAGTCCGCGCCGACAACCCTGGCCTGCAAGCCACGGATATGGAACTGGCCAACGCCATTCTCGCGAAAAACGCAGTTACCGAATAACTCGGGTTCGATAAAAAATGCCGCTTTAAACAGCGGCATTTTTTTGTCTTCAGCTCCTACAGTCATCGCACCTGAGCGCTACATAAACGTTCCTGCTTTCACAGCTGAATACAGACAAGTCCTGTGGAGCCTCTTCCTGCCGGGCAACAAGCTAAGGGTTCCTTTTTGAATAAAGCGAATCACTGCCCATGCACAAGATTGCCTACGCTCTGCTGCTCTCTGCATTTGCTACCGCCTACGCCTAGGCAGAAAGCTGGTACGGATCAGCCAAATTCAACAATGCCCGCCAGAACCTCTCCAGTTCGTTGCTCACCAGCCCTCGCGTGACTGAACGGGTGGACGCCCCGGATAGCAGCAAGTCATTCGTGGCCTCTTTCGCCGCTGGCTATAGCTTTGACAATGGCTGGCGACTGGAAGGGGAATACACGCTGCCGAACAACTCGACATTCAAATCCTACTGGGCCCCCTTTAATGCCAACGTCAACAGTTTGCAGGTCCAGAGCCAACGCTTGATGCTCAACGGCTATAAAGATATCCCTATCAACCAGTGGTTGTCGTTTTACGGTATGGCAGGTGTCGGCGTCGCACGCATTGAAGCCGAAGGCTATCAAACCAATGAAAGCCGCCGTTTCGCCAACAACCGCCAACACAACCTCGCCTATAGCGTAGGCATGGGTCTGGAAGCGAAGGTTAGCCAGCAACTGAGTCTGGGAGCGGGCTATCGTTACATCGCCATGGGTGACGTGGAAACCGGCTACAACACCTTCGCAAACCGTGTGAACGCTCGTGATGAACAACTCAAAGGCAAGCTCAAAGAGCAGAACGTGTTCCTGGAAGCGCGGTACACCTTCTGAGCCCCATTAGAGAATGCCGCTTTTGAAGCGGCATTTTTTTGCCCAACCGACGACGATTCATTCACAGGCGACAGGCTATATTCAGTCAAGCCGTGCAACCATGCCGGTACTGCTACCTCGCCCACTCAACGCCACTCTGAAACGGATGCCTTCGTCGTCATGAGCCAACAGCCCTTCCTGCCGTTCTCCAAACCCACCATCGATGAAGCCACCATCTCGGCGGTCGGCGATGTACTGCGCTCAGGCTGGATCACCAGTGGGCCGAAAGTGCAGGCGTTCGAGGCTCAGTTGTCGGAATACTTTGGCGGCCGGCCGGTGCGCACCTTCAACTCCGGGACGTGCACCATGGAGATTGCCTTGCGCATTGCCGGGATTGGGCCGGGCGATGAAGTGATTACCACGCCGATCTCCTGGGTTGCCACGGCCAACGTGATCCTGGAAGTGGGCGCCACGCCGGTGTTTGCCGATATCGACCCGGTCACCCGCAACATCGACCTGGCCCAAGTGGAGGCCGCGATTACCCCGCGCACCAAGGCGATCATCCCGGTTTACCTGGCCGGCCTGCCCCTGGACATGCCGATGCTGTATGCGCTGGCAAACAAGTACAACCTGCGCATCGTCGAGGATGCTGCTCAGGCGCTGGGTTCCAGCTGGGATGGCGAGCGTATCGGCGCCACCGGTGATTTCGTGTCTTTCAGCTTCCAGGCCAACAAGAACATCACGTCTTCCGAGGGCGGTTGCCTGGTCTTGAACAACGCCGAGGAAGCGCGGCTGGCGGAAAAATATCGGCTGCAGGGCGTTACCCGCACCGGCTTCGATGGTTTGGATGTGGATGTGCTGGGCGGCAAATTCAATATGACCGACATCGCCGCCGCCATTGGCCTGGGGCAGTTTGCCCATATCGAGCAGATCACCACGCATCGTCAGAACCTGGCGCGGCACTATTTCAAATGCTTTGGCAGTGATTTTGAAGAGCAATACGGCGCACAACTGCCACCGGCCGACTTCGAAAACAGCAACTGGCACCTGTTCCAACTGGTGTTGCCGGAACGCCAGGACGACCTGCCGGCCCGCGCCACCTTCATGGAGCAGATGCAGGCCCACGGCGTCGGCATTGGCTATCACTACCCACCGATCCACCTGCTGAGTCTTTATCGCGCGCAGGGGTTCAAGGAAGGTATGTTCCCGGTGGCAGAAAAGGTAGGTCGTTTGATCGTGTCGTTGCCGATGTTCACAGCAATGACAGAAGCGGATGTGGAACGGTCGGTGGCAGCAGTGAAGGCGGTCCTGAAAGCCGGCTAGCCATAATCAGCTGTGGGAGCTGGCTAGCCTGCGAGTGCATCACCTGGGTATCACTGATACACCGAGGTGCCCGCATCGCAGGTTAGCCAGCTCCCACATTGTTTTGAGCCGGTCCAGCTATTGGCGTTTACTCGCCGATGGCGGCTTTGTAGCCAGCAGCATCCAGCAGTTTTTCCAGATCAGCCGGGTCGTTTGGCTTGAGCTTGAAGATCCACGCGCCGTACGGGTCGGAGTTCAACAGCTCTGGCTCGTCGCTCAAGGCCTCGTTCACCGCGATCACTTCGCCAGCTACCGGCGAGTAGATATCCGAAGCGGCCTTCACCGACTCCACCACACCCGCCTGGGCCGCCGCATCAAACACGCTGCCGACTTCGGTCAGCTCAACGAACACCACGTCACCCAACGCTGCCTGTGCATGGTCGGAAATACCGACGGTCACGGTGCCGTCGGCTTCCAGGCGTGCCCATTCGTGGCTTTCGGCAAAACGCAGGTCGGCAGGGATATCGCTCATAATCTGTGTCCTCAAGAGGTAATGTCAGCGGCCATTGGCCTGCCGAAAATAGGTTAGATCAAGGTTTTGCCATGGCGCACGAAGGTCGGTTTGACCACTCGAACCGGGTACCACTTGCCGCGGATTTCCACTTCGGCCCGATCGGCAGTGGCCGTCGGTACACGCGCCAGGGCAATGGATTTGCTCAGCGTAGGAGAGAAACTACCACTGGTGATCTCCCCTTCGCCAATATTGGCGATACGAACCACCTGATGAGCACGTAAAACCCCGCGCTCTTCCAGTACCAGGCCGACCAGTTTGAACTGGACACCCGTCGCTTTTTCCGCTTCCAGCGCAGCACGACCAATGAAGTTACGCTCGGCGGGCTCCCAGGCAATGCTCCAGGCCATGTTCGACGCCAGGGGCGAAATATCCTGGTGAATGTCCTGACCGTAGAGGTTCATGCCTGCTTCCAGGCGCAGGGTATCGCGGGCGCCAAGGCCGATGGGTGAAATACCGGCACCTACCAGGTCGTTGAAAAAGCCCGGTGCCTGATCGGCCGGCAGGACAATCTCCAGGCCGTCTTCACCGGTGTAACCCGTGCGCGCGATAAACCAATCGCCATCGGCCTGGCCTTCGAAGGGCTTGAGCTGGTGAATCAGCGTGCTGCGAGACTGGGTAACCAGCTCGGCAATCTTCTGCCGGGCGTGAGGGCCTTGGATAGCGAGCAAGGCCAGCTCAGGGCGTTCATGCAGCTGCACCTGGTAATTGCCCAGCTGCGCGTGCATCCACGCCATGTCCTGGTCGCGCGTGGAGGCATTGACCACCAGGCGATAAGCGGACTCGGTGCGGTAGACAATCATGTCATCCACCACGCCGCCCTTTTCGTTAAGCATGGCGCTGTACAACGCACGACCGCAGTCGTGCAGACGTTCGACATCATTGGCCAGCAGGTACTGGAGCCATTCCTTGGCCTGGGGGCCGGTGACATCGATCACGGTCATATGAGATACATCGAACACCCCGCAGTCGCGTCGCACCTGATGGTGTTCTTCAACTTGCGAGCCGTAGTGCAGAGGCATATCCCAACCGCCAAAATCGACCATTTTCGCGCCGAGGGCGAGATGCAGGTCATACAGAGGCGTACGCTGTCCCATGGGTTTCTCCTTCCGGGCGTGGCGAAGGTGCGCGGAGCTACTGTTCGTGCCGAACACCTTGAATTACAAGGTCTGCAGCACGTTCAGCGACCCGCTCCGAAAGACGAAGCGCACCGAATGCCGCGCATTGTAGCCGCAAGCTGTAGGACTGGCACCTAACCGATTTGGCGGGCAGAGCGCCGAATCAGCCCGATCACCGGCAACAGGCCTACCAGCACCAGTGTCAACGCGGGCAAAGAAGCCCGCGCCCATTCGCCTTCACTGGTCATTTCAAAGATCCGCACGGCCAGGGTGTCCCAGCCGAACGGGCGCATCAGCAGGGTCGCGGGCATTTCCTTGAGCACATCGACAAAGACCAGCAGCGCTGCGCTCAAGGTCCCCGGCAGCAGCAACGGCAGATACACTTTGCAAAACAGTCGTGGACCGCATACGCCAAGACTGCGCGCGGCTTCCGGCAAGGAGGGCCGGATGCGCGCCAGGCTGTTTTCCAAGGGTCCATAGGCCACCGCCAGGAATCGCACCAGATACGCCAGCACCAGTGCCGACAGGCTGCCCAACAGCAATGGCTTGCCCGCGCCGCCGAACCAGCCGGACAACGGCACCACCAGTTCACGGTCCAGATAGCTGAACGCCAACATGATCGATACCGCCAGCACCGAACCCGGCAAGGCATAACCGACATTGGCCAGGCTGATGCCGGAGCGGATCGCCCGCGTTGGCGCCAGCCGGTTGGCAAAGGCCAGCACCAGCGCCACGCTGACCGTGATCAAGGCGGCGATCCCGCCCAGGTAAAGGGTGTGGATGATCAGGCCCGAATAACGCTCATCCAGATCGAAGCGACCACGCTGCCAGAACCAGACGACCAGTTGCAGCATCGGGATGACAAACGCACAGGCGAACACCAGCCCGCACCAGCCACTGGCCGCCGCCGCCTTGACCCCCCGCAGACGGTACAGCGCCTTGCCCCGTGGTCGCTCGTTGCTCGGTCGGCTGGCACCCCGAGCGCGACGCTCGCCATACAGCACCAGCATCACCACCAACAGCAACAGGCTGGCCAACTGGGCAGCGCTGGAAAGGCTGAAAAAGCCGTACCACGTCTTGTAGATGGCGGTGGTGAACGTGTCGAAGTTGAACACCGAAACCGCACCGAAATCCGCCAGGGTCTCCATCAACGCCAGCGCGACCCCGGCGCCAATCGCCGGCCGCGCCATAGGCAAGGCCACGTGCCAGAACGCTCGCCATGGCGATTGCCCCAGCACCCGTGCAGCCTCCATCAAGCCTTTGCCCTGGGCCAGGAATGCAGTGCGCGCCAGCAGGTAGACGTAGGGGTAGAACACCAGCACCAGGACGATGATCACACCGCCGGTGGAGCGCACCCGTGGCAGGCGCAGCCCGGTGCCGAACCATTCGCGCAGCAGGGTTTGCACAGGCCCGGAGAAGTCCAGCAGCCCCACAAACACGAACGCCAGAACATACGCAGGGATGGCGAAGGGCAGCATCAACGCCCAGTCAAGCCAGCGCCGGCCGGGGAATTCGCAGAGGCTGGTCAGCCACGCCAGGCTGACACCCAGCACGGTTACGCCGACACCGACTCCCGACACCAGGGTCAGTGTGTTGCCCAGCAGGCGCGGCATCTGGGTTTCCCAGAGGTGCGACCAGATTTGTGCGTCGATACTTTGCCAGGACAGCAGCAGTACGCTCAGCGGCAGCAGCACCAGGGCGGCAACGGTGAAGACCGGCAGGTACCAGCGGCGTTGGGCGGGGTGGGCCAAGGAAAAGCTCTCAGGCAAATGAAGATTTTGAAGTCACCGCTAACCCATGTGGGAGCTGGCTTGCCTGCGATGCAGGCACCTCGGTGTATCAGTGATACCCAGGTGATGCTATCGCAGGCAAGCCAGCTCCCACATTTGATCGGCGGTGCAGTTGAGGCCGAGCTTAGTTCCAGCCAGCTCGATCCATCAACCGGATCGCCTCGGCCTGGCGCTTGCCCGCCACTTCCACCGGCAAGGTGTCCGCCACGAACTTGCCCCAGCTCGCCACTTCCGCCGACGGCGCCACGGCCGGGTTGGCCGGGAACTCCTGGTTCACGTCGGCAAAGATCTTCTGCGCCTCAGGCGTGGTCATCCACTCCACCAGCGCCTTGGCGGCTTCCGGGTGCGGCGCGTGCTGGGTCAGACCGATGCCCGACAGGTTCACATGCACGCCACGGTCGCCCTGGTTCGGCCAGAACAGTTTTACCGCCAGGTCCGGCTTCTGCTTGTGCAGGCGGCCGTAGTAGTAGGTGTTGACGATGCCTACGTCGCACTGCCCGGCGTTGATCGCTTCCAGCACGGCGATGTCATCGGAGAACACGTCGGTGGACAGGTTGTTCACCCAGCCCTTGACGATTTCTTCGGTCTTGGCCGCACCGTGGGTTTCGATCAAGGTGGCGGTCAGCGACTGGTTGTAGACCTTTTTCGCCGTGCGCAGGCACAGGCGGCCCTCCCACTGCTTGTCGGCCAAGGCTTCGTAGGTGGTGAGGTCGCCCGGTTTTACCCGGTCGGTGGAATAGGCGATGGTCCGCGCGCGCAGGCTCAAGCCGGTCCAGGTATGTTTTGAAGAGCGATATTGCAGGGGGATGTTCTTGTCGATCACCGGGGAGGTGAACGGTTGCAGAATGCCCATCTGCTCGGCCTGCCAGAGGTTGCCGGCGTCGACGGTAAGCAGCAGGTCGGCGGTGGCGTTTTCGCCCTCGGCCTTGATACGCTGCATCAGCGGGGCTTCCTTGTCGGTGATGAACTTCACCTGCACGCCGGTTTTCTGGGTGTAGGCATCGAACACCGGCTTGATCAGTTCATCGATGCGCGAGGAGTAGACCACCACTTCGTCGGCGGCCTGCACGGTGGTGCTGCCGATCAAGGTGAGTGCCAGAGCAGTCAGGAGGCGCTTGGGTGCCAACATGGGGGCAGTCTCTCATTTGCAAAAAGAGGGCAAATGATAAGGACTCACATTTGGTAGCGCTTGGTGGAGGCGTTACCAGATGTTGCATAGCCAGCATTTTGCGGTGGAACTGATGGCCTCTTCGCGGGCAAGCCCGCTCCCACAGGGACCGGGCTTCAATGTCAGGGTTTGGCCAGGTCAGGGAGATCGCCGGTCAGGCCCAGCGCCTGGCGTACAAACACGGCCTTGGCTTCGGGCATCTGGTCGACCAGCTTCAAACCGGCATTACGCAACCAGCGCAGCGGTAGTTGGTCAGCCTGGAACAGCCGCTCGAAACCTTCCATCGCCGCCATCAGCGCCAGATTGTGCGGCATGCGTCGGCGTTCGTAGCGGCTCAGCACCTTCACATCTGCCAGGCGCTCGCCGCGCTCGGTCGCCGACAGCAGCACTTCGGCCAGTGTCGCGGCGTCAAGAAAGCCCAGGTTCACGCCCTGCCCTGCCAATGGGTGGATGACGTGGGCCGCGTCGCCGATCAATGCCAGGCCTTCGGCCACGTAGCGTTTGGCGTGACACTGGCGCAACGGCACGCAGACGCGCGGGTCGGCGCTCAGCACCGTACCGAGACGACCTTCAAAAGCCCGCTCCAGTTCGCGGCAGAAGCTTTCATCATCCAGCGCCATCAAGCGCTCGGACTCGGCCGGCGTCGTCGACCAGACGATCGAACACCAATCCTCCTGCCCGTCCCGCACAAGCGGCAGGAACGCCAGCGGGCCGGTGTCGGTAAAGCGTTGCCACGCCGTGCGCTGGTGCGGCTCGCTGCTGCGCACGCTGGTGACGATGGCGTTATGCAGGTAGTCCCATTCGCGGGTCGCGGTGCCGGTCAGGCGGCGCACGGCGGAGTTGGCACCATCGGCAGCCACCACCAGCGGCGCGCGCAACGTGCGGCCGTCGGCCAGGGTCAGCAACCAGTCATCGCCGGAGCGGCGCATCTGTTCCAGGCGTGCATTGGCCAGCAGGCCCAGGTCGCAGTCATGCAGGCGGTCGAGCAAGGCATCCTGCACAACGCGGTTCTCGACGATGTGCCCGAGCACCTCGGCATGCACGCTGGCCGCCGAGAAGTGGATCTGCCCGGTGCCGCTGCCGTCCCACACCTGCATCTCGCCGTAAGGACTGGCGCGCCGAGACACGATGCCATCCCACACGCCCAGGCGCTCGAGGATGCGCTGGCTGGCGGCCGACAAGGCGCTCACCCGTGGCTCGAAGGCCGCGTCACGGTCGAACGGCTTGACGCTCAGCGGGCTGCCGTCAAGCAGCAGCACCTGCAGGCCACTGCCCTGCAACGCCAGCGCCAGGGCGCTTCCGACCATTCCGGCCCCGACAATCAGCACATCTGCGCGCATGTCCATGCTTTAAGCCTGTCTCACTGGCGGCTTGCGCCGCACGTAAAGGGTTTTGTCGACCCGCGCCACCAGGGTGCCGGAGCCGTCATGAATCTGCACCTTGAGGTGGGGCAGGTACTTCTCGCCACCTTCGGTGTGTCGACGAATCTCGTCCAGCAAGGCTTCGTCGATGGAAAATTCGGCATACACCGGGCCTTTGCCCGGCGAGACAAAGTCGATGCTCGCGGCCTTGTCCCACACGATGTAGTCGCGGCCCAGGTTCTCCATCAGCATCAGCATGTAGAACGGATCAACCATCGAATACAGGCTGCCGCCGAATTGCGTGCCGACATAGTTGCGGTTGTACCAGCCCAGGCCCATGCGCACTTTAACCTGACGAAAATCGGCGCTCATATGCCGCACGCTGACCCCCGCGCCCAGGTACGGTGGATACAGGGTCATGATCCAACGCAACAACCGCGCCTTGCCGAGGCGTTCGATCAACCACTTACGCATCGGGGCGCGTGCCCAGGCCCATGGCCTGACGGGCGAACCAGCGCTTGGCCGGCGGCAACAGATCCAGGCCCAGCAGGCCCATGTTGCGACCCAGCGCGACCAACGGCTGGGCGCTGCCGAACAGGCGCGTGACCTGGTCGGAGAAGCCCACGGTGAGTTTCTGGTCGAGGCGCTGTCGGTCCCGATAGCCCTGCAAGGTGGCCAGGTCACCCGGCACTTGCGGCCCGGCCAGCAAAGCATCGGCCAACGCATTCGCATCACGCAGGGACAGGTTGAAGCCCTGTCCGGCAATCGGGTGCAGGCTGTGGGCGGCATTGCCAAGGACCGCCAGGTGCGAGCGCACTTGTTCCTCGGCTTCAACCAACGTCAGCGGGTACAGATGACGAGCGCCCACTTGCTTCAGCGTGCCCAGGCGGTAGCCGAACACGCCCTGCAATTCACTCAGGAAGCTGCGTTCGTCGAGATTGGCCAGGCGTTGCGCGTCCATGCCGATGCGGGTCCACACCAGCGCGCAGCGGTTGTCCGGCAGTGGTAGCAAGGCCATCGGGCCTTCATCGGTGAAACGCTCGAACGCTTCGCCGTTATGGGATTCGCTGGGGGTGATGTTGGCGATCAGCGCGCTCTGGTTGTACGGGCGGGTTTTCACGCCAATACCCAATTGCTCGCGCAGGCCGGAGCGGCCACCGTCAGCCAGTACGGCGAGGTCGCATTCCAGGACGGTTTCATCGTTGAGCGTCAGGCGGTAGCCATCGGGCAGCGGCTCCATGCGCGTGACTTCCGCCGGACAACGCCAGCTGACCACGTCTTTATCCAGGCCTTGCCACAGGCATTGGCCCAGCCAAGCGTTTTCCACCACATAACCGAGCGCCGGCACGCCCTCTTCCATGGCAGACAGCCGCGCGGTAGAGAAGCGTCCACGGTCGGACACGTGGATCTGTTTGATCGGCTCGGCGCGACGGGCGATGTCCTGCCACAGGCCCAGGCGCTGATAGATCTGCCGCGCGCCGTAGGACAAGGCGGAAGAGCGCGCATCGTAGCTTGGCTGGTAGTGGTCGCCCGGCGCGAAGGGTTCGATCAGCACGATCTTCCAGCCCCGCGCCTTGGCCCCGGCCTGCAACGCCAACGCCAGGCTGGCGCCTACCAGGCCGCCGCCGATGATTGCCAGATTGACCCGGCTCATCGGGCAGCCGCCATCAGCGCTTCGATGTCGGCCACGGTTTTGGGCACACCGCCGGTCAGGATTTCACAGCCTTGCTTGGTCACTACCACGTCGTCCTCGATGCGTACGCCAATGCCACGCCATTTCTTTGCCACAGTCTGGTTGTCCGGCGAAATATAGATGCCCGGCTCCACGGTCAACGCCATGCCGACTTCCAGCACCCGCCATTCACCGCCCACTTTGTACTCGCCCACGTCATGCACATCCATGCCCAGCCAGTGGCCGGCGCGGTGCATGTAGAAGGCTTTATACGCTTCGTTGGCGATCAGCTCGTCAACGTCACCTTGCAACAATCCCAGCTTCACCAGCCCGGCGGTGATGACCTGCACCGTCGCCTCGTGGGCCTGGTTCCAATGCTTGTCCGGAGCGATCTCGGCAAACGCGGCTTCCTGGGAAGCCAGTACTATTTCGTAGATCGCCTTCTGTTCCGGCGAAAACTTGCCATTGACCGGCCAGGTGCGGGTGATGTCACTGGCGTAGCAGTCGATCTCACAACCGGCGTCGATCAGCACCAGGTCGCCGTCCTTGAGCACCGCGTCATTCTGCTGGTAATGCAGGATGCAGCTGTTGCGCCCGGCGGCGACGATGGAGCCATAGGCTGGCATCTTCGCGCCGCCTTTGCGAAATTCATAATCCAGCTCGGCTTCCAGGCTGAACTCATGCAAGCCGGCCCGGCTGGCCTGCATCGCCTTCACGTGGGCCGCGCAGGAGATTCGCGCGGCCTCGCGCATCACCTTCACTTCTGCCGCCGATTTATACAGGCGCATGTCGTGGAGCAGATGATCCAGGGCAACGAATTCGTTCGGCGGTTGGGCGCCCAGATGGGCTTTGGAGCGGATCACATTGATCCAGTCCATCAGGTGCCGATCGAACTCGGCGTTGCTGCCCATGGCCGAATACACCCGGTCGCGGCCTTCGATAAGGCCGGGCAGGATGTCGTCGATATCGGTGATGGGGAACGCGTCGTCCGCGCCAAAGTCACGGATCGCGCCTTCGGTGCCGGCGCGCAGGCCGTCCCACAGTTCGCGTTCGGCATTGCGCTCACGGCAGAACAGCACGTACTCGCCGTGCTGGCGACCCGGCATCAGCACGATCACCGCTTCCGGCTCGGGGAAGCCACTCAGGTACTGGAAGTCACTGTCCTGGCGGTACACGTGCTCGACATCACGGTTGCGGATCGCCACGGCAGCGGCCGGCAGGATCGCGATGCTGTTGGGTTCCATCTGCGCCATGAGCGCCTTGCGGCGCCGGGTGTATTCCGCTCGGGGGATATGGATCATGGGCAGATGGGCTTCCTTTTTAGTGCAGCGACGGCTTGGGTGCAGCAGGCTCAGCGGACTTCTTGGTCTCGGTGAACAGCAGCAACGGCGCGACGCGCAGGTATTCCATGACTTCCATGTAGTCGCCTTCACCGTCTTCGGATTCTTCCAGGGCATCTTGCACCTGGGAGATGGCGGCCAGGTCCTGCAACACTTCCTTGGCGTCGGTGCTCAGTTCCAGGCCGCCGGCGTTGACGCCGAAACCGTGGAGGAAGCCTTGGCACCATTGGCCCAGGGCGGCGGCGCGCTCGGCGAGCGGCGCGTCGTCGGTCGGCAGCAGCAGGACCACGGTGACGTCATCACCGGTCAGCTCGCCCTTGACCATCTCTTGCAGGCCGATCAGCGCGTTGCGCACGTTGTCGGTCGGTTCGGTTTCCAGCAGCTCGGCCACGTCTGCCAGCCAGTTGTCGGCATCAAAGCCAACGCCGGTGCAACTGCGGCCCAGCAACACGCCGTGCAGTTCGGCAGGCGAGCATGGGTGGCCGCTGGTGCTCAGCAGTTTGGAAAAAGCGTCGTACGGGGAGTTCTGAATAGGCATGGTGAGCTAGGCGCCAGACGGCGCAATGTCTAGAATGGAGCGCTGTATCCTAGCACCGGCAGACGTACCAAGACTATCAAGGGCGTCAGATCGTTTATCCTGCAGTTGCCATTCATCAGACAAATCCAGTGGAACCCAATGGAAGACACCGACCTGCAAGCGCTGATGGCCAGACTCGAATTGCTAATTACTCGGGTCGAGCAACTTAAGAGTCAAAACGGACTCCTATTAGCTCAGGAAAAGACCTGGCGCGAGGAACGCGCTCACCTCATTGAAAAAAACGAAATCGCCCGGCGTAAGGTCGAATCGATGATTTCGCGCCTGAAGGCCCTGGAGCAAGACTCATGAGTTCAAGCAATAGCGTCACCGTGCAGATCCTCGACAAAGAGTATTCGATCATTTGCCCCCAGGAGGAGCGCAGCAACCTGGTGAGCGCCGCCCGCTACCTGGATGGCAAGATGCGTGAGATCCGCAGCAGCGGCAAAGTCATCGGCGCCGACCGCATCGCCGTGATGGCCGCCCTGAATATCACCCACGATTTACTGCATAAGCAGGAACGCCCTGACGTGCAGGCCAGCGGCTCGACGCGTGAGCAGGTGCGTGACCTGCTGGAGCGTGTCGATCTGGTGCTTTCCAGCGATTCAGACGCACCCAAGGGCTGATTGCGGCGACTGTTTAAGGTATACTCGCCCCACTCCCTGGCGTGTTTGCCAGTCGGCGATGTCCCTGAGCCGATTCGCACTACCCTGGAAGTTGCACGTTGGGCTGGTGTGCATGTCCGCTAGACGGAAAGCCTTAAAGCCTACTGCATCTTCCACCTTGAACTTTCGGGTTCAAGGGCTAAGTCGACAGCGGCTCTGTCGGGGAGCCTGAATTCCCAAACTCAATGCCAGTCCTCGGACTGGCATTGTTTTATGAGCCGAAACCATGACCGAACCTGCGCCGCTTTCCCGTCCGCAACTTCGACGCATGTTGCGCAAAGCCCGCCGCGCCCTCACGCCGAGCGAGCAGCGCAAGGCCGCCCACGGCCTGTATCGGCAACTCGCACAGCACCCGCTGTTTCGTCGGGCCAAACATATTTCCTTGTATCTACCGACGGACGGTGAAATTGATCCGCGCCTGCTGTTGCGTGCAGCCCAGCGCCGGGGCAAGGCCACCTACCTGCCGGTGCTCAGCGCCTGGCCACGGACCAAGATGGTGTTCCAGCGCGTAAGGCCCGGGGAAAAGCTGCTGCCCAATCGCTTTCGTATCCTGGAACCACGGGTGAATATCAGCCGCCAACGCAAGGTCTGGGCGCTGGACCTGGTGCTGCTGCCGTTGGTGGGTTTCGATGATGCAGGAGGACGCCTGGGCATGGGCGGCGGGTTCTACGATCGCAGCCTGGCCTACCTGGCGCGCCGTCAGAGCTGGCGCAAGCCGACGCTGCTGGGCCTGGCCCACGAATGTCAGAAGGTCGATCGATTGGCACAGGCAAGCTGGGATGTGCCGCTGGCGGGCACCGTAACCGATAAGCGTTGGTATATTGCGAAGACGCCACTGGAGTCAGCGGCGCCTTAGAAGAGGGGTCAGCGTTTGAACGGTTGCGGCTGCTGCTGAGCCAGTTCAACGGGTGCATCGGTCTTGTTCGACCATAAGCTTTGGGCATACCCGGTGGTCACGACGCCCAGACCAAACAAAATCACCAAAATCCATAGTAAATCCGGTTTACGTTGCATCGATTGCCCCCCTGCAGGCACCTCGTACACGATGACAACAACGTTCCAAAGTAGTCCGTTGCAGCTGCGTCAAGCTTTAAAAGCCGGCATTCTGCGGTAACGTGAACCAACACGCAAACCTTGACGCCAACCGACTGTCGGTTTGTCATCAAATTGCCTGACAACTTGCCCACTGCTTTTTTCAGGAGCCCAAAAATGGCCTATTGGCTGATGAAATCCGAGCCCGACGAACTCTCTATCAAAGGCCTGGAAAAGCTCGGCGAAGCCCGCTGGGACGGGGTGCGCAACTACCAGGCGCGCAACTTCCTGCGTGCCATGGCGGTGGGTGACCTGTTTTTCTTCTACCACTCCAGCTGCCCGGAGCCCGGCATTGCCGGCATCGGTAAAATCGTTGAAGCGGCCTACCCGGACCCGACCGCGCTGGAGCCCGAAAGCCACTACTTCGACGCCAAAGCCACCCCGGAAAAAAATCCGTGGAGCGCGATCACCGTCGCCCATGTCCAGACTTTTCCCAAAGTGCTGGGCCTTGGTTACCTGAAGCAGCAAACCGCCCTGGCCGAACTGCCCCTGGTACAAAAAGGCAGCCGGTTGTCGGTGATGGCCGTCACGCCCGAGCAATGGGCTGCCGTGATCAATTTGCTTTAACTGATCGGTATCAAGGCCCCGCCGGGGCAAACCGTTCAAACTAGGACGCTAATGCCGCAGGAAGCAGCCATGTCGACGAATCACCACACCTCCCGTCTTTTCGCCATCGCCCTCATCGCCCTGTTGTTGGGTGCCGGTGGCTTCGGCTACTGGCGCTCCACTCAGGACCGCCTGCCCGAGGGCCTGAGCATGGGCAATGGCCGCCTGGAATCCACCGAAGTGCAGATTGCCGCCAAGATCCCCGGGCGCCTCGCCGAAGTGCGGGTGGACGAAGGCGACAAGGTGCTCAAGGGCCAGCTACTTGCACGCATGGACACCCGCACGCTGGAAGCCCAACGCGCACAGGCCGAAGCCGAAGTACTGCGCGCCAAGGAAAACTTCGCCGCTGCCGAAGCCAATGTGCAACTGCGACAAAGCGAACAACTGCTGGCGAACCAGGAACTCAGGCGCACCCAAGAGTTGTACAAGCGCGGCTTCGCCAGCAGCCAACTGATCGACCAGCAGCAAGCGCGTCAGAACACCGGCAATGCGGCGGTGGTTGCCGCACAAGCCCAGGTAGCCTCGGTGAAAGCCGCCATCGGCGCAGCCCAAGCCCAGGTGGCCCAACTCACCAGCGAGATCGATGACAGCAGCCTGCGCGCGCCCATCGACGGGATTATCCAATTGCGTCTGGCCGAGCCTGGCGAAGTGCTGGGCGCGGGAGGACGCGTACTGTTGCTGATCGATCCCAACGACCAATACATGAACCTCTACCTGCCCGCCTCCGTCACCGGCCGCCTCACCGTTGGCAGCGACGCACGCATCCTGCTCGATGCCCTGCCCGACCAACCACTGCCGGCCAAGATCAGCTTTGTAGCCGCCAAATCCCAGTTCACGCCCAAAGAAGTGGAAACCCGCGACGAACGCCAGAAACTGGTGTTTCGCGTCAAACTGCGCCTGACCCAACCCAGCGCCGTGCCGCAAGCCAAACCCGGCATGCCCGGCGCAGGCTACGTGCGCACGGCTGACATCGACTGGCCGGCCAACCTGCGATGAGCGCCCTGGCGCTGCAGGCGACGGGGATCAACCACCGCTACGGCCAGCAACAGGCCCTGGTCGACATCACTTTCAACCTGCCGGCCGGTACGCGCTGCGGGTTGATCGGCCCGGATGGCGCGGGCAAGTCGAGCCTGCTGGGCTTGATCGCCGGGGTTAAAAAGCTTCAGGACGGTCAGTTGAACGTGCTTGGCGGTGCGATTGAAGATCGCCGCCACCGCAATAGCCTGTACCCGCGCATCGCCTTCATGCCTCAAGGGCTGGGCGGCAACTTGTATCCCGAGTTGTCCATCAGCGAAAACATCCGTTTCTTTGCCACACTGTTTGGCCTGTCGAAAGCCGACTGCGAACAGCGCATGCACAACCTGCTGCTGTCCACCGACCTTGCGCGCTTCGCCGACCGCCCGGCCGGCAAACTCTCCGGAGGAATGAAACAAAAGCTCGGCCTGTGTTGCGCGCTGATCCACGACCCGGACTTGTTGATCCTCGACGAGCCCACCACCGGCGTCGACCCGCTTTCACGCAGACGCTTCTGGGAGCTAGTCGAAAGCGTACGCGGCGAACGCCCGCAACTGACACTGCTGGTGGCCACGGCCTACATGGAGGAAGCCGAGCAATTCGAACATTGCCTGATGCTCGATCGCGGCAAGCTGATTGCGGACGGGCTGAGCAGTGAATTGGCTGACGCAACACCCAGCGGCAAACTGGACGAGGCCTTCACCCACTTCCAGGGCAACAGCGCCCACAGCAACCAGCCGCTGCTGATCCCACCGCGAGAAAGCGACACCACCGACATCGCCATCGAAGCCCACGACCTGACCCTGCGTTTCGGCGATTTCACGGCGGTAAACAAGGTCAGCTTCGCCATCGGCCGAGGCGAGATCTTCGGCTTCCTCGGCTCCAACGGCTGCGGCAAGACCACCACCATGAAGGTGCTCACCGGGCTGATGCCCGCCACCGAAGGCAGCGCGACCCTGCTGGGCAACCCGGTCAACGCCAAGGACCTGGCGACCCGCAAGCGCGTGGGTTTCATGTCGCAAAGCTTCTCACTGTATGGCGAGCTCAGCGTGCGCCAGAACCTGGTGCTGCATGCGCAACTGTTCGACTTACCCAAGGCCGAGAGTGGCCCGCGCATTGATGAGCTGATCCAGCGCTTCGATCTCGGTGACGTCGCCGAACAACCGTCCGGTGAACTGCCCCTCGGCCTGCGCCAGCGCTTGTCATTGGCGGTGGCGGTGCTGCATCGCCCGGAAGTGCTGATCCTCGACGAACCCACGTCGGGCGTCGACCCGGCCGCACGGGATGACTTCTGGCGGTTGCTGATCGAGCTGTCCCGCGAACAAGGTGTGACCATCTTCCTGTCCACCCACTTTATGAACGAAGCCCAGCGCTGCGACCGCATCTCCCTGATGCACGCGGGCGAGGTGCTGGCCTGCGATACGCCGGATGCGCTGCAACGGCAATTCCACGGCGATACGCTGGAAGCAGCGTTCGTCACCTGCCTGGAACAGGCTCAAGGCGAAGCCAAATCCGATGCCCCCACCGCAACCGTCAGCGAAACCGGCGCGCCGCCCGTGAGCAAACGCGGTTTCAGCCTGGCTCGCCTGTTAGCCGTGGCCAGCCGCGAAGGCAAGGAACTGCTGCGCGACAAAGTACGCATGGCCTTCGCGCTGCTGGGCGCGATGTTCATGATGGTGATCTTCGGCTACGGCATTTCCCTGGATGTGGAAAACCTCGCCTTCGCCGTCTACGACCAGGACCAGACGCCGCAAAGCCGTGCCTACCTGGAGGGGTTTCGCAGTTCACGCTATTTCGCCGAGCAGACGCCCATCCGGGACTCGAATGAACTGCACCGGCGCCTGCAACGCTCGGAAATCAAACTGGCCCTGGAGATCCCTCCCGGTTTTGGTCGCGACCTCTACGCCGGTCGCCAGCCCAGCGTAGCCGCATGGCTCGATGGCGGCATGCCGTTTCGCGCGGAAACCAGCCGTAACTATGTAGAGGCCGTGCACCAGGAGAACCTGCAGCAACTGGCCGAACTGAGCAGCCTGCCCCGCAACCACCCAGCGGCCGCCAAGCTGGAAACGCGCTTTCGCTATAACCAGGACGTGGTCAGCGTCAACGCCATCGGCCCCGGTGTGATGGCGCTGATCCTGGCGTTCATCCCGGCGATGCTCACCGCCCTCGGCATCGTGCGCGAGAAGGAGTTGGGCTCTATCACCAACTTCTACGCCACGCCGCTGACCCGTCTGGAATTCCTGCTCGGCAAACAAACGCCGTACCTGGCCGTGAGCCTGGTCAACCTGGCGGTATTGGTGGCAATGAACCGCTGGCTGTTCGGCGTGCCGTTCAAGGGCAGCGGCCTGACGCTGGCGTTTGGCGGCCTGCTCTACGTGCTGGCGACCACCAGCATGGGCCTGCTGATTTCTGCGTTCACCCGTACGCAGATCGCGGCGATCCTCGGCACCATGATCATCACCAGTCTGCCGACCATCCAGTTCTCCGGGCTGATCGTGCCGCGCTCGTCCCTGGAAGGTGCGGCGGCATTGATGGGCATGCTGTTCCCGGCAGGGCATTTCCTGGATATCGCCGTGGGCACGTTCACCAAGGCCCTGGACCTGCGCCAGTTGTGGCCACAGTGCTTGGCGCTGTTCGGGTTTTTCGTCGGGTTCACCGGACTGAGCCTGATCATGCTCAAGAAGCAGGAGGCCTGATGCATAAGTTCGCGCACATCCTGCGTCTGGGCATAAAGGAACTGACCAGCCTGCGCCACGACGGCGTGTTGCTGCTGTTTCTGTTCTACGCCTTCACCGTCGCCATCTATATGCCCGCCGCCGGTTCAGTGATCGGCGTGCACAATGCCAGCGTGGCATTTGTCGATGAAGACCACAGCTCGCTCTCCCGCCAGATGGCCGAGGCGCTGCAGCCGCCCGAGTTTCAAGCGCCCATTCCTTTGGCCTATGACCAGTTGGACAAGGTCATGGACAGCGGCGAATACACCTTCGTGATCAATGTGCCGGCGAACTTCCAGGCAGACCTGCTGGCAGGGCGCCAACCGGGCGTGCAGGTGAATGTCGACGCCACGGCGATGAGCCAAGCGTTCATGGGCGCGGGCTATATCGGGCGGATTTTCCAGCGGGAACTGCTGACCTATAGCGGGCAAGCCGCCGCCAACCAGGCGCCCGCCCTGATCACTACCCGCGCGCTGTTCAACACCAACCTGGAAGGCGGCTGGTTCCTGGCGGTGATCCAGATCGTCAACAACATCACTATTCTCGCCATTATCCTGACCGGCACCGCGCTGCTGCGCGAACGCGAGCACGGTACCCTCGACCATTTGCTGGTGCTGCCGCTGACGGCGCTGGAGATCATGTTGGCAAAAATCTGGAGCAATATGCTGGTGGTGGTGCTGTGCACCTGGCTGTCGCTGGAAGTGGTGGTCAAAGGACTGCTTGGCGTGCCGCTGGCCGGGTCGCTGGGGCTGTTCCTGTTCGTGACGGCGCTGTACCTGTTTGCCAGTACGGCGCTGGGGATTTTCCTCGCGACGCTTGCCCGCTCGACACCGCAGTTCGGCCTGCTGGCGATTCCAGTCATTATTCCAATGCTACTGCTCTCAGGCGGCAGCACGCCGCTGGACAGCATGCCCGAGTGGTTGCAGTGGGTGATGCAGGGCTCGCCATCGACGCACTTTGTGAGTTTAAGCGCGGCGATTCTGTTTCGCGATGCAGGCGTGAGCGTGGTGTGGCCGGACGTGCTGGCGCTGGCGGGGATTGGGTTGCTGTTTTTTGCAGTGGCGTTGGCGAGGTTCCGCAAGAGCCTCGCGTCGTAGCCTGCCGGAGCCTGCTCACAATAGAAGCCAGGCCCCGTGGGGCTTAGGTGGATTACTGGATGATCAGGTTGTTGAACAACAGGTCTTCCACCACCGGCTTGCCCGTCTCGTCGCTCATCACTTGTTGGGTTTGCTTGAGCGCTTCCTGGCGCAGCTTTTCCTTGCCTTCGACGGTGCTCATGGCCTCGTTGGTCTGCTGGGTGAACAGCGCTACCAGCTGGTTGCGGATCAATGGATCATTGGCTTTCACCAGTGCCGCCGCTTCGGCGCCCGTCACGCGCAAAGCGATGTCGGCCTTGAATACCTTGAGTTTCGCCGTGCCATCCAGGCCATAGTTACCCACGAACGGCGGGCTCAGGCTGATATAGCTGACCTTCGGCGCCTCGCCTTCTTTGGCTTCTTCGGCCTGGGCTGCCATCGGCAAGGTCAGGGCCAGCATCAACAGGATCCACGCTTTCACAGTTCATTCCTCAAATTCGGTTGCCGGGTAGCATAACGCTAGCAAGGCTGAGCACAAGCTTATGGCGGCTTATCAGGCCGGGGCATGCTTGTTGACCCACGCGCCTGCCCTCCTACACTTATCGGCCACGACGCCAAAAGGAATAGTCCGATGAAAGCTGTGCTGTGCAAAGCCTTCGGCCCTGCCGAAACCCTGGTGCTGGAAGATGTCGCAAGCCCAACGATCAAGAAGAACGAGATCCTGTTGGACGTGCATGCCGCCGGGGTCAATTTCCCGGACACGCTGATCATCGAGGGCAAGTACCAGTTCAAACCGCCCTTCCCGTTTTCGCCGGGTGGCGAAGCGGCGGGCGTGGTCAGTGAAGTGGGAGAAAAGGTCAGCCACTTGAACGTCGGTGACCGCGTCATGGCGCTGACGGGCTGGGGCAGCTTTGCCGAGCAAGTCGCAGTGCCCAGCTACAACGTGCTGCCGATCCCACCGAGCATGGACTTCAACACTGCAGCGGCTTTCAGCATGACCTACGGCACGTCCATGCACGCGCTGAAACAACGGGCCAACCTGCAACCCGGCGAAACCCTGTTGGTACTCGGCGCCTCCGGTGGCGTGGGCCTGGCCGCCGTGGAAATCGGCAAAGCCATGGGCGCACGGGTGATCGCTGCTGCCAGTAGCGCCGATAAACTCGAAGTGGCCAAGGCCGCCGGCGCCGATGAGCTGATCAACTACAGCGAAGCCAGCCTGAAAGACGAAATCAAGCGCCTCACCGACGGCAACGGCGCCGATGTGATCTACGACCCGGTGGGTGGCGACCTATTTGATCAGGCGATCCGCGCCATTGCCTGGAACGGCCGTTTGCTGGTGGTGGGGTTTGCCAGCGGGCGCATTCCGGAGCTGCCGGTGAACCTGGCGCTGCTCAAGGGCGCGGCGGTGGTTGGGGTGTTCTGGGGCTCGTTTGCCCAGCGCCAGCCGCAGGACAATGCGGCGAATTTCCAACAGCTGTTCACGTGGTATGCCGAGGGCAAGTTGAAGCCGTTGGTGTCCCAGGTGTATCCGCTGGAACAGGCCGCCCAGGCAATTAATGATTTGGGACAGCGCAAGGCGGTGGGCAAGGTAGTCGTGCAAACTCGCTCAACGATGTGAAATGCGGTCAATGTGGGAGCGGGCTTGCTCGCGAATGCGGTGGTTCAGTGACACATGCACTGGCTGACCCACCGCTTTCGCGAGCAAGCCCGCTCCTACCTTTGGATCTCCAGCGTCTCACAAACTCAATCACGACCAGCACTTATCTAATCGCGACATGTTCATAAGAGAACATGCAATTGCTCTCATTTCCTGTGTTTGCAGATAAGAGGCGATGCTATTTTCGGTAACGAAACTGTAACATTCGCATCCGCAGTCAAAACAAGAAATTTGGAGCTCTTGAATGTTTGCTTTCTTTCGTCCTGCCGCACATCAGGCGCCCCTGCCTGAAGAAAAAATAGACAGTACCTACCGACGCCTGCGCTGGCAGATCTTCGCCGGCATTTTCTTCGGGTACGCCGGGTACTACCTGCTGCGCAAGAACTTCTCCCTGGCTATGCCCTACCTGATCGACGAGGGTTATACCCGAGGCGAACTCGGCCTGGCGATGTCGGCTATTGCGATTGCCTACGGCCTGTCCAAGTTCCTCATGGGCCTGGTGTCCGACCGCTCCAACCCACGCTACTTCCTGCCCTTCGGCCTGCTGGTTTCCGCCGGGGTGATGTTCATTTTCGGTTTCGCACCTTGGGCGACGTCCAGCGTGACCATGATGTTCATTTTGCTGTTCATCAACGGTTGGGCCCAAGGCATGGGCTGGCCGCCAAGTGGGCGCACCATGGTGCACTGGTGGTCGCAGAAAGAACGTGGCGGCGTGGTTTCCGTATGGAACGTGGCGCATAACGTCGGCGGCGGCCTGATCGGTCCGCTGTTCCTGCTGGGCATGGCTTGGTTCAACGACTGGCATGCGGCGTTCTACGTGCCGGCCACCGTGGCATTGCTGGTGGCGGCGTTTGCCTTCATTACCATGCGCGACACCCCGCAATCGGTAGGCCTGCCGCCTATCGAGAAATACAAGAACGACTACCCGGAAGGTTACGACGCCAGCCACGAAGACGAATTCAGCGCCAAGGAAATCTTCGTCAAATACGTGCTGCGTAACAAAATGCTGTGGTACATCGCCTTCGCCAACGTATTCGTCTACCTGCTGCGCTACGGCGTGCTGGACTGGGCGCCGACCTACTTGAAAGAAGCCAAGCACTTCACGGTCGACAAGTCGTCGTGGGCGTACTTCTTCTACGAGTGGGCCGGTATTCCGGGCACCCTGCTGTGCGGCTGGATGTCGGACAAGATCTTCCGTGGCAACCGTGGCCTCACCGGCATTGTGTTCATGGCACTGGTGACCGTGGCGACCCTGGTGTACTGGCTCAACCCGCCGGGCAACCCGATGGTCGACATGATCGCGCTGTTCTCCATTGGCTTCCTGATCTATGGCCCGGTGATGCTGATCGGCCTACAGGCGCTGGAACTGGCACCGAAGAAAGCCGCCGGCACCGCCGCGGGTTTCACCGGTCTGTTCGGTTATCTGGGGGGTTCGGTGGCGGCCAGTGCGGCCATGGGCTACACCGTGGACCATTTCGGCTGGGACGGTGGTTTCGTGCTGCTGATCGGCGCGTGTCTATTGGCCATCGCCTTCTTGATCCCAACGCTGTGGCACACCAACAGCGTCAGCTCGGCGCGCTAACCGCCTGAGCAACTCTTTGCACAACGCTTGAGCCGCGCCTCCAGGTTCTTATCTGGCATGGCGTGGCTACGCAGGGCGTTGACGGTCTGCTCGACATAATCGCGAGTCGTGCCGTAACGCCCGCAAGCGCTCTGCAACACATGGTTCAGCACAACGTCGGGCAAGTTGCCGGCATAGCTGGGCAAGTGCCGCTCCAAGACAAATCCCAACGCCTGCACCGTACTGCCATCTTCGAGACGGCAACTGAGCCAATGCGGTCGGTAGGAGGGATAAGGCATCTCGCGCTGCCACAAAGCGTAAAGCGAGGCCTCCAGCTGATCTTCCGGCAAGCGGTAGGCAAACCCGCTGCAGGAGCCGCCGCGATCCAGCCCAAAGACCAACCCCGGAATTTCCGGTGTTCCCCGATGCTCATGGGACCACAGGTACAGGCCCCGGTGATAACCATGAACCCGTGCCCGCATCCGCTCGGTCGACGAGCATTCAGGGCGCCAGATCAGCGAACCATAAGCGAAAAGCCAGACCGGCCCACCCTTATGCAGGGCCATGGTGGCCTGCATCGAGCTCATTAACTGTTCGTGAGTGAGTTGCGGCCCAAGATCGAGCCGCGGAGGGTAAGCCAATTGCAAAAGATCAGTTTCAATGGCGGTCATGACGAAGAGCGTTACGCCTCCTATGTATTACCAGTTGTAAGCAACTTTACCGTAATAAAACCTGCAGCAATAAGCCGCCTGTCTCAGATATAGCTTAAGGACATTTGTATAAGACACTAAATACCGTAAGTGAATAAGTACGGATATATGCCCGACAGCCATTCGTCAGCATTACGCGTGCCAATTCCGTCACTTTCAGCCCCGGTTCAGCCTGGGAGCGCACCAAACCGTCAAAATAGTGCACACCCATCACGACCCACCTAGCCGTCCATCACACCGACTATCGAGGTCGTACCCATGAAAAGATTCCGACTGCCTGGCCTGCTGTTCCTGGCCCAGGCCACCACCGCACTGGCGGGCGAAATACCCGCAACCGATGACGACAAAGGCTTCTGGTACGCACAGACGAGCGTCTACACCCGGCATTTTGCGCCCGACCCCGAGCACAACAACAACCAGGACCTGATCGGCCTGGAACGCAATGAAGCGTCAGGCTTTGTGTATGGCGGGGCGACGTTTCGCAACTCGTTCCGGCAGCGCTCGTACTATGCGTACGCAGGCAAGCGCTACGATATGGCCGACTACCCGGTGTATGTGAAGCTGACGGGCGGGGCGATCCAGGGCTATCGCGGCAAGTACCGCGACAAGATCCCGTTGAACCGTTTTGGCGTAGCGCCGGTGATCATTCCGTCGGTGGGCACCCATTACGGGCCAGTGGCGGCGGAATTAGTGTTGCTGGGGTTCAATGCCGCGATGGTGACCACAGGCGTGCGCTTCTGACACAAACACGACGCAGTCCACTGTGGGAGCGGGCTTGCTCGCGAATGCGGTGGTTCAGTGACACATGCACTGACTGACCCACCGCTTTCGCGAGCAAGCCCGCTCCCACAGTTTGATCAGCGTACATCCGTGATGCAGGTGATCGCTTCAGGGCCGAGGGGCGTAAGCAAACACGTCCGCACGCATCTGGTGCGCGTCCATACCGGCATCCACCAGCGCATCCAGGGTGCCGTATATCATCGCCGGTGAACCGCTGGCGTAGACGTGCACCGACTTGAGGTCGGCAATGTCTTCGCACACCGCTTCATGCAACAGCCCGCAGCGCCCTTCCCAACCGCACAGGTCGCTGACGACTTTGTGCAGGAACAGGTTGGGCAGTTGCAGCCACTGGTCCCAGTGTTCGATCTGATAGAAATCTTCCGGACGGCGCACGCCCCAGTACAGGTGGACAGGGTGCTTGAAGCCGGAGGCGCGGCAATGCTCGATCAGGCTGTGCATCTGCGCCATGCCGGTGCCAGCGGCGATCAACACCAGCGGCCCGTCCGGCAGCTCGGCCAGGTGAGTATCCCCAAAAGGCAGCTCTACGCGAGCCATTTGGTTGCGTTGCAGTTGCGCAAGCAAGGTGCGCGCGCTGTCCTCGCGGGCCAGCACATGCAGCTCCAGCTCGCGCCCGGCATGGGGTGCCGAGGCCAGGGAGAACGCGGACTGCTCACCGTTCTCGCGCTCGATCATCAGGTATTGCCCGGCGTGGTAACGCACCGCCTTGCCGGCCGGCGCACGCAGGCGCACGCGCCACACATCGCCACCCACCTCGACGCATTCACTCAATTGGCACGACAACTTGCGCAACGGCAACTCTCCCGGCGCCAGCACGCCATCCCACAACACAATGCAATCTTCCAGCGGCTCGGCGATACAGGTGTAGAACTCGCCGTGATCACGCACTTCACCGGCCTGCTGCACCCGGCCTTCCACCAAGAGCGCGGCGCACACATGGCACACGCCGTTGCGGCAGGCCTGGGGGCATTCGTAGCCCAGGCGGCGCGCGCCTTCGAGGATTCGCTCGCCAGGGACCAGCTCCAGCACGGCGCCGGAAGGTTGCAGGGTTACTCGCATCAATCTATTCCCAATTCTTTCCAGATCGCATCGACACGGGCGGTGACGGCTTCATCCTTGACGATCACCCGGCCCCACTCGCGGGTGGTTTCACCCGGCCACTTGTGGGTGGCGTCCAGGCCCATCTTCGAACCCAGGCCCGACACCGGCGAGGCGAAGTCGAGGTAGTCGATCGGCGTGTTGTCGATCATCACCGTGTCGCGCTTGGGGTCCATACGCGTGGTGATGGCCCAGATCACGTCGTTCCAGTCGCGGGCATTGATGTCGTCATCGGTGACAATAACGAACTTGGTGTACATGAACTGTCGCAAAAACGACCACACACCGAGCATTACCCGCTTGGCGTGGCCTGGGTACGACTTCTTCATGGTCACGATGGCCATGCGGTACGAGCAGCCTTCCGGCGGCAGGTAGAAGTCGGTGATCTCCGGGAATTGCTTCTGCAGGATCGGCACGAACACTTCGTTGAGCGCCACGCCCAGGATAGCCGGCTCATCCGGCGGACGGCCGGTGTAGGTGCTGTGGTAGATCGGCTTGATCCGGTGGGTGATGCGCTCGACGGTGAACACCGGGAAGCTGTCGACTTCGTTGTAGTAGCCGGTGTGGTCGCCGTACGGGCCTTCATCGGCCATTTCACCCGGATGAATCACGCCTTCCAGGATGATTTCGGCAGTGGCCGGTACTTGCAGGTCGTTGCCGCGGCACTTCACCAGTTCGGTGCGGTTACCGCGCAACAGGCCGGCGAAGGCATATTCGGACAGACTGTCGGGCACCGGGGTCACGGCGCCGAGGATGGTGGCCGGGTCGGCACCCAGTGCCACGGAGACCGGGAACGGCTTGCCGGGGTGTTTTTCGCACCATTCGCGGAAGTCCAACGCGCCGCCACGGTGGCTCAACCAACGCATGATCACCTTATTGCGGCCGATCACTTGCTGGCGGTAGATACCGAGGTTCTGGCGATCCTTGTTCGGACCTTTGGTGACGGTCAGGCCCCAGGTGATCAGCGGGCCGACGTCGCCAGGCCAGCAGGTTTGCACCGGGAGCATGGCCAGGTCGACATCATCGCCTTCGATGACTACTTCCTGGCACACCGCGTCCTTGACCACTTTGGGGGCCATGGCAATGATCTTGCGGAAGATCGGCAGCTTCGACCAGGCATCCTTGAGCCCCTTGGGCGGCTCGGGCTCCTTGAGGAAGGCCAGCAACTTGCCAATCTCGCGCAATTCGCTGACTGACTCGGCGCCCATGCCAAAGGCCACGCGTTCGGGCGTACCGAACAGGTTGCCGAGCACCGGGATATCAAAGCCGGTCGGGTTCTCGAACAGCAGCGCCGGGCCCTTGTTACGCAAGGTACGGTCGCAAATCTCAGTCATTTCCAGCACCGGGGAAATCGGCATCTGGATACGTTTCAACTCTCCGCGCTGCTCAAGTTGCTGCACGAAATCCCGAAGATCCTTGAATTTCATTAACCATGCCACCCGTAAAATAGGCGTACATCCTACCTGCTATGGCGGCGGCTGGCAGCTTATCGCGATGTATTTGGTTACGGAGAATGCTTAAAAAACGGCACAAAAAAAATGGCACCCCTGAGGGCGCCATTCTTTCGGACCTGAAACGTCGTATTACTTACGCTTCATCGACAGGAAGAACTCGTCGTTGGTCTTGGTGGTTTTCAGCTTGTCGATCAGGAACTCGATGGCAGCCACTTCATCCATCGGGTGCAGCAGCTTGCGCAGAATCCACATGCGCTGCAGTTCGTCGTCGGCGGTCAGCAACTCTTCGCGGCGGGTGCCGGAGCGGTTGATGTTGATCGCCGGGAACACGCGTTTTTCCGCGATGCGACGGTCCAGGGGCAGTTCCATGTTACCGGTACCCTTGAACTCTTCGTAGATCACTTCGTCCATCTTCGAACCGGTTTCAACCAATGCGGTGGCGATAATGGTCAGCGAGCCGCCTTCTTCGATGTTCCGCGCGGCGCCGAAGAAACGCTTCGGTTTCTCCAGGGCGTGGGCATCGACACCACCGGTCAATACCTTGCCGGAGCTCGGGATCACGGTGTTGTAGGCACGGGCCAGACGGGTGATGGAGTCGAGCAGGATCACCACGTCCTTCTTGTGTTCGACCAGGCGCTTGGCCTTCTCGATCACCATTTCGGCAACCTGTACGTGACGGGTTGGCGGTTCATCGAACGTGGAGGCAACCACTTCGCCGCGCACGGTGCGCTGCATTTCGGTCACTTCTTCCGGACGCTCATCGATCAACAGCACGATCAGGTGAACTTCAGGATTGTTACGCGCGATGTTCGCTGCAATGTTCTGCAGCATGATGGTCTTACCGGCTTTCGGCGGTGCAACGATCAGACCACGCTGGCCTTTGCCGATCGGGGCGCACAGGTCGATCACACGACCGGTCAAGTCTTCGGTGGAACCGTTACCGGCTTCCATCTTCATGCGCACGGTCGGGAACAGCGGGGTCAGGTTCTCGAAGAGAATCTTGTTCTTCGCGTTCTCGGGACGATCGAAGTTGATCGTGTCGACCTTGAGCAGGGCGAAGTAACGCTCGCCTTCCTTCGGAGGGCGGATCTTGCCAACGATGGTGTCACCGGTGCGCAAGTTGAAGCGACGGATCTGGCTCGGCGAGACGTAGATATCGTCTGGGCCGGCAAGATAGGAGGCGTCAGCAGAGCGGAGGAAGCCGAAGCCGTCCTGGAGAATCTCCAGCACGCCATCACCGGAGATTTCCTCGCCGCTTTTCGCGTGCTTTTTCAGCAGGGAGAAAATCACGTCCTGCTTGCGCGAACGGGCCATATTTTCTATGCCCATTTCTTCGGCCAGCTGGAGCAGGTCGGTAATCGGCTTTTGCTTGAGTTCAGTCAGATTCATATAGGAATGACGTAATCATTTATGGAGGGGGGAAATTAAGCTTTTGGCTTAATGAGGCCGCGCCGCAGAGAAGGCGACAGGATCGCGTACTAATCGAAAAGGAGTGCGTCGGCGACGGCATGCAGGGGGCAGTGGAGAAACCAGTGCGGGGCCGAATGTACCACCTGAGTTTCGGAGCGTCTAGCCCTGTTTCACGAAAAAGCCCCGCTATTTTGCGGGGCCTTTTTGACGACTCTTAGATGTTCGCGTCAAGGAACGCTTGCAACTGAGACTTCGACAGCGCGCCTACTTTGGTCGCTTCGACGTTACCGTCCTTGAACAGCATCAGGGTCGGGATACCACGCACGCCGTGCTTGGCCGGGGTTTCCTGGTTGTCGTCGATGTTCAGCTTGGCAATGGTCAGCTTGCCTTCGTAGGTGGTCGCAATGTCGTCCAGGACTGGAGCGATCATTTTGCAAGGGCCGCACCATTCAGCCCAGTAGTCAACCAGCACCGGGCCTTGAGCCTTGAGTACTTCGGCCTCAAAGGTCGCGTCGGTGACGTGCTTGATAAGATCGTTGCTCATGGATGTCTCCGGATTGTAAGCAAAAAAAACGTGGCCCATCATAGCCGCCCTTCCACCGTTCAGGAAGCCGCCTCTGATTGAGTCTTGCTATGGCGGTGCATGAGTTTGGGTATAGCCCAACTCACGGCGTGACGGGAGTCACGAAGGCAATGCCCGTGCGCAACGCCGCATTGCGCACGTGTTCCTGCATGCTTTTCTGCGCCGCCGCACTGGCGCGCCGGGCCAGGGCGCGCAGGATCCTGCGATGTTCCTGCCAGGTTTCCATGGCCCGCTCCGGCCGGATGAACGGTAGCTTCTGGCTCTCCAGGAACACCTCGGCGCTGGCACTCAGGATGCTCACCATCGCCTGATTACCGCTGGCCAGCAGGACGCGCTGGTGGAATTCGAAGTCCAGCCGGGCAGCGGCTTCAAAGTCGCCGGCCTTGAGCACCTTGCGCATGGCCTCAACGTTATCTTCCAGGCTGTCCAGCTCATCGACAGTCAGCGTCACCGCCGCCAACCCCGCCGCAAACCCTTCCAGCGCATAGCGCAACTGGAAGATATCCAGCGGCGTGGCCTGAGCCGCAAAGGGCCAGGTAAACCCCGGCGACTCCTCGGCCGCCTGCACGAACACACCCTTGCCAGGCTGAACACTGACCACACCCAGGGCACTCAAGGACGACAACGCCTCGCGCAACGACGCTCGGCTCACCCCCAATTGCACTGCCAGATCCCGTTGCGACGGCAAGGCATCGCCCGGCCCGAAGCCCTGGTCCTTGATCAGTTTGCGAATGGCCTGCAGGGCCGCTTCCGGTACGGCTTGGGCGATGGAATTCATAGAAAACTCAAGGTTCCAGTCAACTGAGCGGCTAGTTGTAAAGCTATTCGCCGTCGGCGGCAAGCCACGCCCCAAAGGGGCTCGCGAGGTTTTGCCGACGCTCGAAAAGGGTGCGAAAAACCCGCGAACTGTTCAGACCAGTCCGACCATCGCAACGCAATAAATCCCTGGCTTGCAGGCTTTATTGAGAGTGATGGCATGGGCTGTGCACTGAGCAAATCCAGAAAATTCCTTCGCCCTTCTCGGAGAGTTGCCATGACCAAGCGCTACAGCGCCCTGCTTACTGCCCTGTTTGCCAGCCTGATGCTGAGCCAGGCACCCGCCCAGGCCAACGGTCTGGACGACATCGTCGCCCGTGGCACCCTCAAGGTCGCCGTGCCCCAGGACTTCCCGCCCTTCGGCTCGGTCGGCCCTGACATGAAGCCCCGCGGCCTGGACATCGACACCGCCAAGCTGCTGGCTGACCAACTCAAGGTCAAGCTGGAACTCACCCCGGTCAACAGCACCAACCGTATTCCCTTCCTCACCACGGGCAAGGTCGACCTGGTGATCTCCAGCCTGGGCAAGAACGCCGAGCGGGAAAAGGTCATTGACTTCTCCAAGGCTTACGCACCGTTCTACCTGGCCGTGTTCGGCCCGCCTGAAGCGGCCATCAGCAGCACCGACGACCTCAAGGGCAAGACCATCAGCGTGACCCGTGGCGCCATTGAAGACATCGAGCTGACCGCCGTGGCACCCAAGGAGGCCACCATCAAGCGCTTCGAAGACAACAACTCCACCATCGCCGCCTACCTCGCCGGCCAAGTCGACCTGATCGCCAGCGGCAACGTAGTGATGGTGGCTATCAGCGAGCGCAGCCCGAAACGCGTGCCCGCGCTGAAAGTGAAACTCAAGGACTCGCCGGTGTACGTGGGCGTGAACAAGAACGAGCCGGCGCTGCTGGAGAAGGTAAACCAGATCCTGGTCGCGGCCAAAGCCGACGGCAGCCTGGAAAAGAACGCTATGCAATGGCTGAAAGAGCCACTGCCCGCCGATCTCTAAAGCGACGGAGCTGACTCATGGCGTATCAATTTGACTTCGTGCCAGTGCTGGCCAATACCGATCTGCTGTTGCGTGGCGCGCTGTTTACCCTTGAGCTGACGGCCATCGGCGCCATCCTCGGTGTAGCCCTGGGCACCGTCGGCGCCGTGGTGCGGGCGTGGAAGATCCAGCCGTTTGCGTGGTGCTTCGGCGTGTATGTCGAGTTGATCCGCAACACGCCGTTCCTGGTGCAGTTGTTCTTCATCTTCTTCGGCCTGCCGTCCCTGGGGCTGAAGATCACCGAGTGGCAAGCCGCCGTGCTGGCAATGGTGATCAACCTGGGCGCCTATTCCACGGAAATCATCCGCGCCGGTATTCAGGCTATTCCGCGCGGACAACTTGAAGCCGCCGCCGCACTGGCCATGACACGCTTCGAAGCTTTCCGCCACGTCGTGCTGCTGCCGGCGCTGGGCAAAGTGTGGCCGGCCCTGAGCAGCCAAATCATCATCGTGATGCTCGGCTCGGCGGTGTGCTCCCAGATCGCTACTGAAGAACTGAGTTTTGCCGCCAACTTTATCCAGTCGCGCAACTTCCGCGCCTTTGAAACCTATGCCCTGACCACGCTGGTGTATCTGTGTATGGCGTTGATGATTCGCCAGTTGCTCAACTGGATCGGCCGCCGCTTCGTGATGAGGAACAGCCGATGAGTGATTTTTCCTTCTGGGACATCGTGCGCAACCTGGCCACGGGCCTGCAATGGACCTTGCTGCTGTCATTGGTGGCCTTTGTCGGCGGCGGTGTGATCGGTTTGCTGGTGATGACGATGCGCATCAGCCGCAAAGCCTTCCCGCGCAACCTTGCACGCACCTATATCGAACTGTTCCAGGGCACGCCGCTGTTGATGCAACTGTTCCTGGTGTTTTTCGGTATCGCCCTGCTCGGTGTGGATATCTCGCCCTGGCTGGCGGCGGCGATTGCCCTGACATTGTTCACCAGCGCCTATCTCGCCGAAATCTGGCGTGGCTGCGTCGACTCCATCGCCCACGGGCAATGGGAAGCCTCGGCCAGCCTGGCGCTTAACCCGCTGGAGCAACTGCGCTACGTAATCCTGCCCCAGGCGCTGCGGATTGCCGTCGCGCCTACCGTGGGGTTTTCGGTGCAGGTGGTCAAAGGCACCGCCGTCACCTCGATCATCGGCTTCACGGAACTGACCAAGACCGGCGGCATGCTCGCCAACGCTACCTTCGAACCCTTCATGGTCTACGGCCTGGTGGCCCTTGGTTACTTTTTGCTCTGTTACCCCTTGTCCCTCAGTGCGCGCTACCTGGAAAGGAGACTGCATGCCTCTGCTTAGAATTTCCGCCCTGCATAAGTATTACGGCGATCACCATGTACTCAAGGGCATCGACCTGACCGTCGAAGAAGGCCAGGTGGTGGCGATCATCGGCCGCAGCGGTTCGGGCAAATCCACCTTGCTGCGCACCCTCAATGGCTTGGAGTCGATCAACGACGGGGTGATCGAAGTCGATGGCGAATACCTCGACGCCGCCCGCGCCGACCTGCGCAGCCTGCGGCAGAAAGTCGGCATGGTGTTCCAGCAATTCAACCTGTTCCCGCACCTGACCGTCGGCGAAAACGTGATGCTTGCGCCGCAAGTGGTGCAGAAAGTGCCGAAGGCCAAGGCGGCCCAATTAGCCAAGCAAATGCTGGAGCGCGTCGGACTGGGCGAAAAGTTCGACGCCTTCCCCGATCGCCTGTCCGGCGGCCAGCAACAACGCGTGGCGATTGCGCGCGCCCTGGCCATGTCGCCCAAGGTGCTGCTGTGCGACGAAATCACCTCGGCCCTCGACCCGGAACTGGTCAACGAAGTGCTCAGCGTGGTGCGCCAACTGGCCAAGGACGGCATGACCCTGATCATGGTGACCCACGAAATGCGCTTCGCCCGTGAAGTCGGCGACAAGCTGGTGTTCATGCACCAGGGCAAGGTGCATGAAGTAGGCGACCCCAAAGTGTTGTTCGCCAGCCCGCAAACCGCCGAGCTGGCCAACTTCATTGGTTCGACGGAACAGTCGCACTGACCCGTTCGAACTGGCCATGCCCCTCCAGCAGCACCTCTCGACGGACCGAGAGGGCATTGGCCGGCAATTGAACCGCTATTTCCACCTGCGCCGTCAACCGACGGCCCGTCACCGGCGCACCGCCTGCGCTCGCATACAACGCACGACCCGGTAACAGCTGCCCGTTGCCGGCTTCATCGGGCTGCCACGATACCGGCCTGCCGTCGACCTGAGCCTGCCTCAGGCTCAAGGTAAAACGCCCTTGCCGCCCGAACTGAAAGCCTTGGGCATCGGCGGCGACACCGCTGAAACGCAGCGCCATCGTCGAAGCATTCGTGCAAAGCACGCTCAGGTGCAGCGTACGTGGCGTGTCCAGCGTCACTGTCGCCCGGCCGGAGGTCGCTTGCGAAGGACGAATCACCCCATAATCGACCCGGGGCTCGCTCAAGGTCATCCGGCAGTTGTCGGCTTGCGCCTGGCTCGCCACAAGGACCACCCACACCAGCCACAGGCTCCTGCGCTTAGCGAACATGGCAGACCACCGGTGCGGTTTCGTAGAGTGTGTCATCGTCAGGCTCTTGCTCAGGATTGACTTGCAGCCGGCAGGATTTGGCGTCCGGCAGTGAAACCGTCAGGGTTTGCGGCCCATCGATATTGCTCAGGAACACCATGCCCTCGCCCACTACGCTGGTCACAAAGTTGTTGTCTTCACCGAACACCGCGGCACCTTGAGGCAGTGGTCGGCCCTCTTCGTCCTGGGCTTCAAGCAATAGACGACGGACTTTCACCACGTCAAAGTTGAGAATATTGACTGAGCCCCGACCGGCAGCGAGCACCTTGGTCCCGTTCTTCAAGTCGACGCGCTTGGGCAGCGACTGGGTCTGCACCTGCAGATGGTTGTTGCTGTAGGCCTGCAGCCCGGGGATCACTGCCTGGCCGCTGAAATCGGTCCATACCGGCCCTTGGGGTGTCGAAACCTTGGCCGCTCCGATATCGCCCACCGAGACAATGCCAAACGTGTCCTGCACCGCATACGGCGAGAAGGTCACGCCGTGCTCATGGGCCACGATGCCGCCTTGCAGCTGGCCGGAATAATGGGTGTTCGACGGATCACGGTCGACGCCCAAGCTCACGCGGGTATACAGCGGCAAGACGTCCACACGGCCGCGCACGCTTTGCTCTCGCTCTTTCATGTCCCGATCGACACCGACCTCGTAGTTCACATAGTCGTTGACCCGCTCGCTGAGGGCGGTGCCGGCATCCAGCCGGTCACCTCGACGACTGACGTAAGTGCTCATACTCCGATCAGTCCCGAGGGGCACCGTGACCTGCAGCCTGACAGACATGCCCTCGTCCAGCCGATCGTTGCGGCGGCCGCCCCGAATCGGCTCCAGGCTCCGAGGCGCGGTCGCGTCTACCTGAGCGTCGGCGATCAGTGCGACACCCACGCCGTTGAACGTGTTGTTCCACGAGGCAAAGAGGTGATCGTTGGATTGCCCGTCAAATTGCGAGCTACGGGTGAAACCGAGGGAGAAACCACCCAGGGACGGGTCCGCCCAGCTCAAACCGGCCGTGTACTGGCGCTTAAAACGCGCATCGAGGTCGTACCCCCTCGACGCCTGGCCGGCGTCCAGTACCTCCCGGTAACCACGGCTCTGTGCCGAGGCACTCAGGTTGATATCAAGGTTGGCAAATAACGGAATCCCCAAAGACAGCGTGCTCCGCGCACCTCCCACCTCATCTTGAGCATCACGGGACAGGTTATGGCGCACGCCCACGGTCACCTGATGGAAAAACACACTGCTCAGGGATCCGCCTGCCGACTGATATTCGTCGGTACTCAGCAAACCGAAACCCAACGACGAGCGCTGGCCCAACCCCCAGGTGCCGCTGCCCATGGCAACCACAGGGGATTGCTGGTTGTCGAGGGTCGTCTCACGCACCTTACCGAGGGAAAAATAGTACCCCGGCTCCACCGGAGCCCCACCAAGAAAGGACGCAGCGGGCACCACGAAGCTGCGCTTTGCCCCACGCACGTCAATCACGCTCACGTCGAGGTCGCTGGTGCTGTTCAGCAACGGTAAACCGGTCAGCCTGAACGGACCTTCCGGCACCAGGGTGGAGTGGATCAATGCGCCCGACTGACGGACTTCGACGCGTGACTGGCTTTGAGCCAGCCCTTCAACGACGACATTGCTGTCGCCCGCACCGGAGCGCTGCTGGCCATCCGGGAAGAACTGCAAGCCCGTCAGTTGTACGCCGCCGAATATAGGGTTGTTGGTGGAAATCTGCCCCACCTGGAAGGTCGACTGCAACGCCGCGATATCGCGCTGGGCATAGGCATTCACCTGTTCGGTGCGCGTCTTGCCATTGTCGGACACATAAAACTGGCGGCTGCGTACAATCCAATTACCCAGGTTGAATCCCGCCTCGGTATAGGCCGACACGAAACGACTTGACCCACTGCGCGCGTGGGTATCGAAACCCAATACGTCGTAGTTGAAGAGCGCGGCCGCGCCACCCTCGGAAAAACTCCCGCCCTCCCACTCCGGCGCACGCAGGGACTGGGTCGGCACCACCAGTGTGACCTCGTCGCTGCTGGGGCGCAGTCGCACCATGGTCGCCGGATATTCCCCAACGAAATCATGGCAGGCCTGATCAGGGGTGATGCCCTCGCGCAGAACCTTGGACGGGGTAACCAGACCGGCTTTTGCCAGCAATGCAGGGGTGAAGCACAACTGCCCCTGGTAATCGAAACGGGCGTCAACCAACCCCAGCGGCGTGCCATTGACTCGCAGTCCGACCACATGAACACCTTCGCGAAAGCGCGCTGCGCTACGGAAGTATTCAGACACCTGCGGATCAATCCCAAGGGAGGTCAGCGCGGCCAGATCAAAACCTTCCCCCAACCCAACCGCTGCGCTGCTACCTGGCAGACTCCACAGCGTCGCAAGCCCCAGCAGAATTCTGGAGCGAGCCTGGGAAATAGTGCTCGGCACGCTATTGGCAGAGCGACGGGTATGCCTGATTTTTTTCATAGGCCCGTCAATCCGCCTCAGCCGTAACGGGCGCGCGGTAACTGTCCACCGTAAACCCGTAGACCGTGGCCGGTTGAATCCCCACGGCCACCACGCCCGCCACCGAGTCTTCCGACGCGAGCGTCAGCACTTCGCCCGGCAGGATGTACGTTCGCGGCAACGTTGCAACGCTTGCCTGCGGATGCAGTTGTACTTCCATCCCCAGGCGCACGACGTAAGGGCTGTTGTTGTGGACCCGCAACTGATCCCCTTCACGCTTCCATGTCAGCAACTGCCAGGGCGCGTCATGCCTGGCCAAGCCTTTGGGGTGCAGGATCAATGGCAGGCTCTGGCGCAGGGTGATACCAATGGTCGCACCGCCAGGCGCACGTGCCTCGGGGATGCCTTCAAAGGAAACTCGTTTCAGGCGTTGGGTCTTGAGCGGTTTCTTCGTGGTACTGATGAAGCGAACCAGTTGAGTGTCGCCCGCCTCCACCCGCGTAATCGGAGGCGTCACGATCAACAAGGGTTCGAGGTCTTCCGGTATGTTTTGTATGACTGAATGAAGTAACGCAGGGCGGGGGTCCGTGTTTTTAACATTAAGTGTCGCCTCACCTTCTTCTTCATTCAGTATGACAACGGTTGTCTCGGGCTGCATTCCGTCCGCGACTGCCATACCGCACAAAAAAAGGCAAAAGCTTATATAGCGCAGCAACG
The DNA here is from genome assembly GCF_054668895.1 of Pseudomonas sp. H3_E07. Lineage (NCBI taxonomy): Bacteria > Pseudomonadati > Pseudomonadota > Gammaproteobacteria > Pseudomonadales > Pseudomonadaceae > Pseudomonas > Pseudomonas sp. H3_E07. Next base: position 3,021,006 of record NZ_CP162795.1, on the reverse strand, counting down.
ACGTCACGATTATTGATAGAACATTCACCGATTTTCCCCACAGCCATAAAGTTGAACACCCACAAACGCACACGCTAAAACAGCCGACACTTAACAAAGGCAAGTAAGTGCCTTTGCGTTTATGTCGGCTATCAATGACGTACTTAGATGTAATCCACTGACAGACTGGTGCGACCATCCAGCGTTACATCACGGGTCAGGTCCAAATCCTGCGTGCGATTGATAACGGCTTTCACTTCAAGCGTGCCTGTAAGACTGTTAACGAATGCCGGCACCACAGTGGTGCCGCTACGCCATGAATACTGGGAAGGCGATTGGGCGACTTTACCGTCACTGTTCTGCCAGGCCGCCCCCTGACTGCTGCGCATGATAGGGGTCAGGGTCCCGCTGGAAGATTGCAGGTTTTTGAGAGTCACGGAGTACCCACCGGTACGCTTGCTATTGGCAAGGCCCAGGCCATAGTTCTGAGCCTCGGTGAACCCGGCACCGAGGATGCCTGTCACCTTGCTGGCGGATTGCAGGTCGCTCAGCATCACTCGAAACTGCGCCGGTGCTTGGCCGCAACTGATGTTCAAGCCCACGGTTTTTGCTGCAAGAGGCGTGAACTGTGTCGGCGACAAGCTTGAGGCGGGAATTGTCTGGTAATCGACGATGCCGCCACCGGCGAGGCTAAGGTTGCACGCCACCGGTTTGATAGTCCCTCGTACAATCAGTTCAGCAACATTCGTTGCATGAGCCCCGATACTGGCGGCCAAGCAAAGAGCACCCACTGTCACACCAAGCATTTTTTTCATATTCAACCTGTCATCTGTAATGAGTAGGCGCATTTACGACGGCCGAAAATTCCGAGCCTAAATAAATAACACCACGGCGTAATTGCCGGATGACAGTCTGTCGTTTTTGTACCTGACTAAAGAATCAGATTAGGCATCAGTCATTGTGGGAACTGTAAAAACAAATAGTGAGCCAAGCCGAACGACTAAGTAGGCGCAAATACAAAACCAATAAGCTATTAATCGCTTCCTTGTAGGCAAAATCACAAACAGTATAAAAACAACAAAATGTTAATAACTCCTACAAAGATAAATCCCCGTTCTCTTTAAACTTAGAAAACCGCCCTACATTTCCCACAAGAATTCCTCACAGACACCTGCAGGAAAATTACCGAAGCGGTACGCGTTGGCACCAAAGGTCGATCGTGGCACGATGGCTGGGTTATCGACCGAGACCCCCTTACCATGCCGCAATCCCAAGCCAAGAATCTGTCCCTGATCGCCGCCATCGACCTGGGCTCCAACAGCTTTCACATGGTCGTGGCCAAGGCCCAGAACGGCGAAATCCGCATCCTTGAGCGGCTCGGCGAGAAAGTGCAACTGGCTGCCGGCATCGACGACGAGCGTCAGCTCAACGAAGAATCCATGCAGCGCGGGCTCGACTGCCTCAAGCGATTTGCCCAGTTGATCAACGGCATGCCCTTGGGTGCCGTGCGAATCGTCGGCACCAACGCGTTGCGTGAAGCCCGCAACCGTGGCGATTTCATCCGCCGCGCCGAGGAGATCCTTGGGCATCCGGTCGAAGTCATCTCCGGCCGAGAAGAGGCGCGTCTCATCTATCTAGGCGTGTCCCATACCTTGGCCGACACCCCCGGCAAACGCCTGGTCGCCGACATCGGCGGCGGCAGTACCGAATTCATCATTGGCCAACGCTTCGAACCGTTGCTGCGCGAAAGCCTGCAAATGGGGTGCGTCAGCTACACCCAGCGCTATTTCAAGGACGGCAAGATTACCCCGGCGCGCTATGCCCAGGCCTATACGGCGGCGCGGCTGGAGATCATGAGCATCGAGCACGCCTTGCACCGCCTGACCTGGGATGAAGCCATCGGCTCGTCCGGCACCATCCGCGCGATCGGCCTGGCCCTGAAAGCCGGCGGCCACGGCACTGGCGAAGTGAATGCCGAAGGCCTGGCGTGGCTCAAGCGCAAGCTGTTCAAGCTGGGGGATGCCGAGAAAATCGACTTTGACGGCATCAAGCCCGATCGTCGCACCATCTTCCCGGCCGGCCTGGCGATTCTCGAAGCGATCTTCGACGCCCTTGAGCTGCAACGCATGGACCACTGTGACGGCGCCCTGCGCGAAGGTGTGCTCTATGATCTGCTAGGCCGCCACCACCATGAAGACGTGCGTGAGCGCACGCTCACTTCGTTGATGGAGCGTTATCACGTCGACCTGCAACAGGCCGCCCGTGTGGAGCGCAAAGCCCTGCACGCCTTCGACCAGGTGGCCGAAGACTGGGACCTGGAAGACGGCGTATGGCGCGAGCTGCTGGGCTGGGCCGCCAAGGTGCATGAAGTGGGCCTGGATATCGCCCACTACCATTACCACAAGCACGGCGCTTACCTGATCGAGCACTCGGACCTGGCCGGCTTCTCCCGCGAAGACCAGCAAATGCTCGCCCTGCTGGTGCGCGGCCATCGCCGTAACATCCCCAAGGACAAATTCGCTGAATTCGGTGACGAAGGCATCAAGCTGATCCGCCTGTGCGTGCTGCTGCGCTTTGCGATCCTGTTCCACCATATTCGTGGTACCCAGGAAATGCCCCAAGTGACCCTGCGTGCCAACGGCGACAGCCTGGACGTGGTGTTCCCGAAAGGCTGGCTGGATGAAAACCAACTGACCCAGGCGGATTTTGGTCAGGAAGCCGAGTGGCTGACGCGGGTGGGGTTCAACCTGAACCTGCGCTGACCCGATCCAGACAACACCATACAACCAATGTGGAAGGGGGCTTGCTCCCGATTACGGTGGTTCAGTCAACGTATCCAGTGACTGACATACCGCAATCGGGAGCAGGCCCCTTCACACATTGGCCCGCGCAAAAACACCTTGCCCCTCCCGTTAGCCACTCATGCAGACCTGTCAGATATGACAGTTGTGCATATCTGCTGATCAATCTTTACTCCCGCTCACCCCTCTCGCGTAACAGGCAGTAACGCAGAGCACCCGTAGACCGCATCACCCCAAGGAAGGACTCACTATGAAATTATCGGCTATCACCCTTCTGGGCTTAGGCCTCTATGCGACAGGCCTGAGTGTCGCCCATGCAGCCACATGGACGCCTTTCGCCGTAACCGCAGGTGCGCAATGCGCGCCGATCGACATCAATGATAGCGGCATCACCGTGGGCAACTGCACGCCGGCCAGCACTACCGCCAACGATATTCCGTGGGTGGCCGTCGGTAGCGGCTCCCAGATCGCGCTCCCGCCCCTGGCGACCGGCCAACCGTGCCGCGTTTGGGCAGTGTCCAACACCGGGAAAGTAGTGGGCGATTGCAGGGACGCCAGCAACTCGCATTTCGGGACGACCTGGGAAGCCACGTCCCCCAGTACCGCGCCCACCAAACTGAATCCGCTGCCTTCCACGTGGTTAATTCCGCTGCTACGCCCCCAAGATGTCGCCACCGAAGGCGTTGCGATCAATGACCAAGGCGACGTGGCGGGGTCAAGCTATAACGCCGATAGCCGGGGTACCGTGGTGTTTTATGCGACCGGTAGCAGCACCCCGGAACGCGTGTCCGACTGGGGCGATAATTGCACCGTCGCGGACCTCAACCTGCCCACCACCGGCACCCCGAAAATCGCGCTCAATTGCCCGAACAATGCCGGCAACACCACTGCGCGAGTCGCGGAAAAAACCGGATCGTTCTATACCCTGACCGACCTGCCCCTGCCCCCTGGCGCCACTAACTGCATAGTCAACAGTGCCACTAAGGCCTCAAGCTTCGTCGGCACATGCCTCTATCCAAACTCGGCGGTGAATGTGGCGAAAAGTGCATTCTGGAGCAGCAAAACTGCCACCCCCTTGGTGCTGACCTTATCCTCGGGGTCTAAGAACATGGTTATCAATATCAACGAGATAGGCCAGGTATTGGTCTCCCAGAACACCGCCGATGGACGAAACCAGTACATGACCTGGCTACCCTCAACACTTCCCATCCCGATCATCACATTCATTCTTTTTCCGAGTGGAAGCGTATGGGGCGAAGCCGGTGCAATCGTCGGCGGTAATGTCGTTGGGCTGAATATCCTCACCAACGACCAATACTCACTGGGTTGCACCTGGACGCAGACGACGGGAAGCGTGTGTCTGCCGTCGATTGGCGGAGGCAAAAACAACCGGGTGACGGCTATCTCCAAAAACGGCGCGCATATGGCCGGTGTGGTCATGGATGCCACGCAAACCGCTATTGCTGTAACGGCGACGCTTCCGTGAAAAGCGGGGGATGCATGGCGTGTAAAGACTGAACAGGGTTAGCGCTATGACGCCAGCACTGCTGCGTATTGGCGGCAGTCCGTGAAAACTGGCCTGGGTAATGGTTATGCCGCTGCTTGTACTAAGGAAGGAGTTGCACTCATGAAATTCAAAATGGTTGTCAGTGGGTTCCTGTGTATGTGGGCCGTTAGCCAAGTAATGATGCCAAAACCCGCTGAGGCTGGAACTTGGGTAAACGGAACTTATTACCTAGGAGGTTCATATCCAAATAATTGGAGACTTTTGGAAGAGTTATTCGAACGCAAAGAAAAACCCACCGAGCGAACAGGAGCCGGGTCCCCTGCAGAGAAAAATGCCCCTAATCCTGCCGTTTGCAAAGGTGGCTACCGATGGGGGCGCGTGAGTCCTGGCGATGTAATAACAAAGATTTATTGCTAATGCCTTAACCGAAACACATCGAAAACCAATGTGGGAGCAAACCCCCTCCCACATTTTTTTGACCGCGTTGGGTTTTAATTCACGGTGAGAATCGGGCTACCCAACTTCTCCAACAACGTCGCCTGCGCACTGCGCGGGTTCTGGTTGCCGGTCGGCGTGTTGCGCACATAGCGGCCGTCCGACTGCAGGCTCCAGCTGTGGGTGTTGTCGGTGAGGTAGCTTTCCAGCTCTTTCTTGACCCGCATGATCAGCTTCTTGCCTTCCACCGGGAAGCACGTCTCGACACGCTTATCGAGGTTGCGCTCCATCCAGTCGGCACTGGAGAGGAACATCTGCTCTTCACCGCCGTTGAGGAAGTAGAACACCCGCGTGTGCTCCAGGAAGCGACCGATGATCGAGCGCACATGAATGTTGTGCGACACCCCGACAATGCCAGGGCGCAGGCAACACATGCCACGCACCACCAGGTCGATGCGCACACCGGACTGGCTGGCCTTGTACAGCGCGCGGATGATCTTCGGATCCGTCAGCGAGTTGAACTTGGCGATAATGTGCGCCGGCTTGCCGTCGAGGGCGAACTGGGTCTCGCGGGCAATCATGTCGAGCATGCCCTTCTTGAGGGTGAACGGCGCGTGCAGCAGCTTCTTCATGCGCAAGGTCTTGCCCATGCCGATCAACTGGCTGAACAGTTTGCCGACGTCTTCGCACAAGGCATCGTCGGAGGTCAGCAGGCTGTAGTCGGTGTAGAGCTTGGCGTTGCCGGCGTGGTAGTTACCGGTGCCCAAGTGGGCGTAGCGCACGATCTCACCGGCCTCACGGCGCAGGATCAGCATCATCTTGGCGTGGGTCTTGAAGCCCACCACGCCGTAGATCACCACCGCACCCGCCGCTTGCAGACGACTGGCCAGCTGCAGGTTGGATTCCTCATCGAAGCGCGCACGCAGCTCAATCACCGCCGTGACTTCCTTGCCGTTACGCGCGGCGTCGACCAGGGCATCGACGATTTCCGAGTTGGCGCCGGAGCGGTACAGGGTCTGGCGTACGGCCAGGACGTGCGGGTCCTTGGCGGCCTGCCGCAGCAGGTCGACCACCGGCGTAAAGGACTCGAACGGGTGCAGCAACAGGATGTCCTGCTTGCTCACCACACTGAAAATGTTCTCGCTGTTCTGCAGCAGTTTCGGGATCTGCGGGGTGAACGGCGTGTATTGCAGCTCCGGGTGGCTGTCCAGGCCGGTGATGCTGAACAGGCGCGTCAGGTTGACCGGACCATTGACCTGGTACAGCTCGGATTCGGCCAGGTTGAACTGTTTGAGCAGGTAGTCCGACAGGTGTTTCGGGCAGGTATCCGCTACTTCAAGCCGCACCGCATCACCGTAGCGCCGCGAGAACAACTCGCCGCGCAGGGCACGGGCCAAGTCTTCGACATCTTCGGAGTCCAGTGCCAGGTCGGCGTTACGGGTCAGGCGGAACTGGTAGCAGCCCTTGACCTTCATGCCCTGGAACAGGTCATCGGCGTGGGCATGGATCATCGACGAGAGGAATACATAGTTATCGCCAGCCCCCCCCACCTCTTCCGGTACCTTGATGATGCGTGGCAACAGGCGTGGGGCCGGGATGATGGCAAGGCCAGAATCGCGACCGAAGGCGTCGATACCTTCCAGCTCGACGATGAAGTTGAGGCTCTTGTTCACCAGCAATGGGAACGGGTGCGTCGGGTCGAGGCCGATCGGGGTGATGATCGGCGAGATCTCGTCACGGAAGTAACGGCGCACCCAGGTCTTGATCTTGGTGGTCCAGTGACGACGACGGATGAAGCGGACCTGATGTTTTTCCAGTTCCGGCAATAGGATATCGTTGAGGATCGCATATTGGCGGTCCACATGACCGTGCACCAACTCGCTGATACGTGCCAGGGCCTGATGCGGCTGCAGGCCGTCGGCGCCGGCTTGCTCGCGGGCGAAGGTGATCTGCTTCTTGAGGCCGGCGACACGGATTTCGAAGAATTCATCCAGGTTGCTGGAGAAGATCAGCAGGAATTTGAGCCGCTCCAGCAGCGGATAGGACTCGTCCAGCGCCTGCTCCAGCACGCGGATGTTGAATTGCAGTTGTGACAGCTCACGGTGGATGTACAGGCTGCTGTCATCCAGGTTGGTCACGGCGACCACCGGGGCCGGCACGGGCGGTTCGGCCACCACGGCAGGCGCGGCGGGCTCATGCTCCGGCGGGGTCTCGGTGACTTGTTCAACCACCGGGTGAGCGTCTTTTACGGCAACTTCTGAGAGTCCTTCGGTATTCATCGAATGTTCCTGTGAGGGCTATTGTTGCTCTCTAAGCAATTGGGCGGCGCGGGCGGCGAAGTAGGTCAGAATGCCATCAGCCCCGGCGCGTTTAAAGGCTGTCAGGGATTCAAGGATCACCCCTTCACTCAGCCATCCATTCTGTATTGCAGCCATGTGCATCGCGTACTCGCCGCTGACCTGATAGACAAACGTCGGCACCTTGAATTCTTCTTTGACCCGATAAAGGATGTCCAGGTACGGCATCCCCGGCTTGACCATCACCATGTCAGCGCCTTCGGCCAGGTCGACCGCTACTTCGTGCAGGGCTTCATGGCTGTTGGCCGGGTCCATCTGGTACGAAGCCTTGTTGGCCTTGCCCAGGTTCAGCGCCGAACCCACCGCGTCGCGGAACGGGCCGTAATAGGCGCTGGCGTACTTGGCCGAGTAGGCCATGATCCGCACATTGACGTGACCCGCCAGCTCCAGGGCTTCGCGAATCGCCTGGATGCGACCGTCCATCATGTCCGACGGCGCAACCACCTGGGCACCTGCCGCTGCGTGGGACAAGGCCTGCTTGACCAGTGCATCGACGGTGATGTCGTTCTGAACATAGCCGTCTTCGTCAAGAATGCCATCCTGACCGTGGGTGGTGAACGGGTCCAGCGCCACGTCAGTGATCACCCCAAGCTCCGGGAAACGCTCGCGCAAGGCGCGGGTGGCACGCTGGGCGATCCCTTCCGGGTTCCAGGCTTCGGCAGCATCCAGGGACTTGAGTTCAGAAGGCGTGACCGGGAACAGCGCCAATGCAGGAATTCCCAGCTCAACCCAACCGGCGGCCTCTTCAAGCAGCAGATCAATGGTCAAACGCTCCACACCGGGCATCGATGCCACCGCTTCCCGACGATTTTCTCCGTCCAGTACAAAGACCGGCAGGATCAGATCGTTGCTCGTCAGTACGTTTTCCCGCACCAGGCGGCGAGAGAAATCATCACGACGATTGCGACGCAGACGGGTGGCGGGGAACAGGCGATTGGCAGGGGTAAAGCTCACGACAGACTCCTGAGCCCGGGTTTACGGGCGAGCGTTGCAGTTATAAGCGGCCATTATGACGAAGGTATGACAGTTGTGCTTAAGGATGCGACCTGAAGTCGCATTCGTCACTTCTGTAGGAATTGTTCACTTCGTGACACATCTCGATACTTTCATGAATCTTCGTGAAGGCGTAGGCTGCGCGTTCATTTCGCCAGCACCCCAGACCATGCTTCAACAATTTCTGCATGACTTCGGCTACTTTGCGCTCTTCCTGGGCACCTTCTTTGAAGGCGAGACCATTCTGGTTCTCGCGGGCTTCCTGGCGTTCCGTGGCTACATGGATATCAACCTGGTGGTGGTCGTTGCCTTTTTCGGCAGCTATGCCGGCGATCAGCTTTGGTATTACATGGGCCGCAAGCACGGCCGTAAGCTGTTGGCGCGCAAGCCGCGCTGGCAATTAATGGGTGACAAGGCTCTGGAGCACATCCGCCGGCACCCGGATATCTGGGTGTTGAGCTTCCGCTTCGTCTACGGATTGCGCACGGTCATGCCGGTGGCGATCGGCCTTTCTGGCTATCCGCCATTGCGCTACCTGATCCTCAACGGTATTGGCGCCGCGATCTGGGCTTTGGCCTTAGGCGCTGCGGCCTATCACTTCGGGGCAGTGCTGGAAGGCATGCTGGGCAGCATCAAGAAATACGAGCTGTGGGTATTGGGCGCGTTGCTGCTACTGGGCTTCGGCCTGTGGCTGCGCCGCCGTATCAAGAATGCGCGCATTGCCCGCGAGGCCTGTGCCAAGGCCCGGCTCGCCGCCGAGCCGGTCCCGGTCGAAACGCCTAAGACACCAGTCGAGTAAACCGGCTTCTGCAGCAGTAGAGGCCAATCACGCTGAGCAGGCTGTAGCTCAGCAGGCCCAGCCAGCCCAGGTGGCTGGCTGGCCATAGCCCGACCAGCGGCGCCAGCCAAACCAGCGGCACATTCAGCACCAGCCGTAAAAGCTCGGCCTTCAGCGCCCATGGGCGATTCTCCAGGGCCACACCCAAGGTAAACAACCCCAGCGCCATGGCACTCCAGCCCAGGACCAGCGCCGCCGTGGGCAGCCCTTCGCCGACGTTCATCAAATAGCTGCCAAAGCCCACATACGCCGCAAATTGCAGGGCGATATAGATCTGCTGACGTACATCCAGCGGCACCTCGAATTTACGGAACTGCGTCAGGTCATGCTTGGCCAACGGGTACTTGGCCTTCACGTCCGCCGGGCGCCAGCCAGTGCGCATGAACCAGATACGCAACTTGTCCCACCCACGCTCGGTACGCCGCGCATCACTCCACAACTGCGCATAAAACTGCAGGTTGGCCCACAGTGGATTCCAGCTGGCCAAGGGCGTGGTCACGCCGAAGATCACCGGTTCGTTGTCGTCTTCTTCCTGGAAGGTGCCGAACAGCCGGTCCCAAAAAATGAACACCCCGCCGTAGTTGCGATCCATGTAGAGAGCGTTCTGTGCATGGTGGGCCCGATGATTGGACGGCGTGACGAAAAACCACTCATACCAGCCGAGCTTCGGCACATGCCGGGTGTGTACCCAGAATTGATAGAGCAAATTGAGCGATGCCACGCTGATAAACACCACCAATGGCACGCCGAGTACGGCCAGGGGCAGGTAGAAGACCCAGCTCAGCAGGAAACCGGTGCTGGTCTGGCGCAGGGCGGTGCTGAGGTTGTAGTCCTCGCTCTGGTGATGCACCGAGTGCGCGGCCCACAGGATGTTGCGTTCGTGGCCCATGCGATGCAGCCAGTAGTAGCAGAAGTCGTAGAACACGAAGGCGAACACCCAGGTCCAGACACTCTGGGCCGGCAGATCGATCACGGCGAGGTGCTTGAGGGCGAACGCGTAGGTCAACAGCCCCACGCCCTTGGTCAGCAGCCCCGTGGTGGTCGAGAGCACGCCGGTGCTGAGGCTATTGATGGCATCCGCCACCCGGTAGTTGCGCTCGCCGCGCCAGCGGTCGGCAAGCAGCTCTACCACGATCAAGGCGATGAAAAACGGTACCGCGTAAGGCACGAAGTCCATGGTCTGGTCCGGTCTATTTTTGTTACATCAAGATTAGGTGCAGCGACGCGAGATCCCATTGGCAACAGATGACAAATTAGTAGACATTTAACGCCAAGACCCCAGGAGAAATGCCCATGAGCAAAAAGATTGCAGTGATCCTTTCCGGCTGCGGCGTGTATGACGGCGCAGAGATCCAAGAAAGCGTGATCACCTTGCTGCGCCTGGACCAGCGCGGCGCTCAAGTCCAATGTTTTGCCCCGAACATCGCGCAACTGCACGTGATCAACCACCTCACCGGCGAAGAAATGCCCGAGTCACGCAACGTACTGGTGGAGTCGGCCCGAATTGCCCGCGGTGATGTGAAAGACATCCGCGAAGCCAATGCCGAAGACTTCGACGCGCTGATCGTGCCCGGCGGGTTTGGCGCGGCGAAGAACCTGTCGAACTTTGCCGTGGAAGGCGCCGGCTGCAGCGTCAACCCGCAGGTGTTGGAGCTGGCCGAGGCCTTTGCCGAAGGCGGCAAGCCTGTGGGGCTGATCTGTATCTCACCGGCCCTGGCGGCGAAGATCTATGGCCCGGGCGTGACCTGCACCATCGGCAACTGTGCCGACACGGCTGCCGCACTGGACAAAATGGGCGCCACCCACCAGGAGTGCACGGTGGAAGATATCGTCGAGGACAAGGCGCGCAAGCTGGTGAGCACGCCGGCTTATATGCTCGGCAAAAACATCAGTGAGGTCGCTTCGGGGATCAACAAGCTGGTGGACCGGGTGTTGGAACTCACCCACGAAAACGACTGACGAGCAGCCAATCATTCAACCGTGGTGCGCGGGCTCCCCTACCGAGGTCAACCGGGACGCATCAACTTAGTGAGAATGCGGTCCAGAGCATTGGCAAAGGCCTGCTTTTCCTTCTCGCCATGGGGCGGTGGACCACCGCCCATTTGGCCCTGTTCACGCAGGTCAGTGAACAGGTTACGCACCGCCAGGCGTTCGCTCATGTTCGCCGGGCTGAACTCCTTGCCCCGTGGATCGAGGGCGGTGACGCCCTTTTTCACCAGGCGGTCGGCCAGCGGCACGTCGCTGCAGATCACCAACTCGCCAGGCACCGCGTGCTCTACGAGGTAGTCATCCGCTGCATCCGGGCCGCTGGGCACCACGATCAGCTTCACACACGAAAAGCTCGGCTTGATCTGGCTCTGACCGGCCACCAGCACGACCTCGAACTGGCGCTTGAGGGCGAACTTCACCACCTGGTCCTTGGCTGCACGAGGGCAGGCATCGGCATCGATCCACACCCGCATGTCAGGCCGCCACTCGGCGCTTCTCGGCCACTCGGCTGCGGCCATACAACACCACGATCGCCAGGATCGCCACAGCCTGCGCACTCAGCGAGTATGCATCGGCGTGGATGCCCAGCCAGTCGAAGTCAAAGAACGCCACCGGGCGAGTACCGAAGATGCCGGCTTCCTGCAACGCCTTCACGCCATGCCCCGCAAATACTACCGACAGCGCGCACAGCAACGCCGCGTTGATGCCGAAGAACAGCGCCAGCGGCAACTTCGCCGAACCACGCAGGATCACCCACGCCAGGCCCACCAACAGCACCAGCGCCGTCGCACCACCCGCCAGCACGGCGTTGTGTCCAGCCGGGCCGGCTTGCAGCCACAGGGTTTCGTAGAACAGGATCACTTCGAACAGCTCGCGGTACACCGAGAAGAACGCCAGCATCGCGAAGCCGAAACGCCCGCCGCCGCCTACCAGGCTGCTCTTGATGTAGTCCTGCCAGGCGGCGGCGTGGCGGCGGTCGTGCATCCACACGCCGAGCCACAACACCATCACACTGGCAAACAGCGCCGTGCAGCCTTCAAGCAACTCGCGCTGGGCGCCACTCACGTCAATCACATATGCGGCCAATGCCCAGGTCGCCAGACCCGCCAACAGCGCCAGCCCCCAACCCACGTTGACGCTGCGCACCGCCGACTGCTGGCCGGTGTTACGCAGGAACGCGAGGATCGCCGCCAGCACCAGAATGGCTTCCAGGCCTTCGCGCAGCAGGATCAGCAAGCCGGAGATGTAGCTCAGCGACCAACTCAGGCCATCACTGCCCAGCAAGCCGGCGGACTCGGTGAGTTTGCCCTTGGCCACATCCAGGCGTTGCTGCACCTGCTCCACCGGCAAACCGTCCTGCAACGACTGCCGGTAGGCCATCAGCGCCTTCTCGGTGTCCTTGCGCACGTTGGCGTCGACGTTATCCAGCGAGCTTTCCACCAGCTCAAAGCCTTCCAGGTACGCGGCTACCGACAGGTCGTAGGCTTGTTCGTGGTCGCCGTTGCGGAATGCGGCCAGGCTCTTGTCCAGGGTGGTGGCGGTGTAATCGAGCAACTGCGCCGGGCCACGCTTGACCTGCGGCGGTTGCGCACGCTGGGCGCGGAACGTCGCGGCAGCAGCAGGGCCACTGGCGGCCAGTACTTCATTGGGGGTCTGGCGTGCCAGGTCCGCAAGGTTGAACGGTTGCTCGCTTTTCGCGGCGGCCGGGTCTGCGGTGAAGCCGGCGATATACGTGGCCAGGTCCCAGCGCTGGCGGTCGTCCAGTTGGTCGGAGAAGGACGGCATGTCGGTGCCTTCAACGCCCAGACCGAGGGTGTTGTAGACCGCATAGAGGCTCAGGCGGTCCAGGCGCACAGGGTCACGCAGATTGGCTGGTGGCGGCGTCATACCGACGCTGGCCGGGCCATCACCGGCCCCCGTCGTGCCGTGGCACACCGAGCAATGCTGGGCGTAGAGCGGCTCGCCGCGCGTTGGATCAGGGGTGATCGCCGGGGCTTGGCTGACCTCATAAGCCACGGCCAGTTGAGCGCCCAATTGACGGGCTTGCCGGGCGACTGTCGCACCGTCCTGACGGGCAGTGACAGCCGCTAACAGTTCATCGACGCCTTTGACCAACGCAGCGCGCTCCGGCCGCTGAGGGAGTTCTGCCACCAGGCCTTGCAGCACCCCGAGAAACTCAAGCTGTTCGCGGTATTCGGATTCATCGATCACCTTGCCCGCCTCCACCGTCGGTGGATAGTCAGCGCCAATGTAGTCCAGCAAATGCAGGGCTTGTGGGGCGCCCTCGGCAGTCGCGGCCAACAGGTTGAAGCTGCACGACATCAACGCCGGCAACAGTAGCCAGACGAGAAAACGGAAGGGGGCAGTCATGAACGAATCTCAAATGGAAATACGAAGTAACACATTGTTAGGCTTTAACGGGTTTGACTCAAGGCGTAAGTGATTTGGCGTTTTTAGAGATGGGCACTATCACATCGAGTGGCAGGCGACAGGAGATGATCTCGGCGTTTACCGCACGCAACACAAATCAAATGTGGGCGCTGGCTCGCCTGCGATGCAGACACCCCCGTGTTTCAGAAACACCGAGGTGATGCTATCGCCGGCAAGCCAGCGCCCACATGTTTGATCCGGTTTCGTCAGTTATGCCGTTGCGCGGTGCAGGCTGGCGAGAAAGCCCGCCGCCCCCACAAACAACCCCGCAAACGTACGGTTCAGACGTTTCTGTTGCTTAGGCGTACGCAGCAGGCGCAACACCTTCGACGCCAACCCCGTATAACCCGCCATCACCACCATATCGACGCAGATCATCGTCGCCCCCAGGATCAGGTACTGGATCAGCAGCGGCGCCTGCGGGTTCACGAACTGCGGCAGTACCGCCAGCATGAACACCAGGGCCTTGGGGTTGCTGGCATTCACCAGAAAGCCGCGGAACATCATCGCCATCGGCTTGCCGATCGGGCGCACGGCCGCTTCATCGGTCATGTCCATGGGCAAAGCGCGCCATTGCTTGATGGCCAAGTACACCAGGTACGCCACGCCAAACCATTTGATCGCATAGAAGGCGGTGGAAGACGTCGCCAGAATGGCACCCAGGCCGCAAGCAACGACGGCAATCTGCATCGCCAGGCCCAGTTGCAGGCCGATGGCGTTCCAGTAACCACGCAGGAAACCGTATTGCAGGCCGCTGGACATCGAGGCGATGGCGCCAGCGCCAGGAGAAAGGGAGATGATCCAACTGGCCAGGAAAAAGGCCAGCCACGTATCGAGTGCCATTGCACACCTCGGAAGGGAGTTCGCTGTTGTGCCTTAAGCTAACTCCGCCGACCAAAGGCTGGCTATAGATTTTTACAAGATGTGAATGCTAGCGGTCGCCCGGAAACACGTGGGTACCTGGCCACCGCCGAACAGAACGCTGGAAAAACAGACTGTTGGGCACTTGCACCATCGCGCTGTCAGTACCCGCCTCTGCCACTTCGATCAACGTGGTGTAGAGCAGATTGATCGCCACGACACGACCCTTCACCCCCGGTTTGTCGACGGTATCCACCAATTCGACGATATCGCCCAGGCGAAACGGCCCGACAGTGAAGATCAGAATGGCGCACAGCAGGTTGGACAGTACCGACCACATGGCGAAGAACGCCACCGCGGCGACCGCGACAAACCCCGACAGCGCCGTCCACAACACCGTGGCAGACACACCCAGGCGGCCCAGCACAAAAATCAACGCACTGCCCATGATCAGCCAGCGCAGGCCCCCGCGCAGCGGCATCAGCAGTTGCGGCGGAAACGGGTAGCGCTCACCCAAGCGAGTGAGGCCCTTGGCGACAAAGCGCTGGGCGAGGTAGCCGGCCAGCAGGATCAGCAGGATTTGCACGCCGACCCAGACGGGTTCGACCCACTGCGTCGGTATTGGCAGTTGCAACGCTTCCATCAGGACAGCGCCTCCAGCTCCGCTTGCAGGGTTTCGAGCAGTTCGAGGGCTTCCATCCAGGTTTCCTCCAATTGCCCTTCGCGTACCTTGAGCTTGGCCTGTTCAGCCAGCAGGTCGCGCAACTCGTCCTTGCGGGCAGCCTCGTAGACGGCGCTGTCGCCCAGGCTGGTCTCGATCTTGGCCAGGCGCTCGTGCACCTTGCCCAACTCGGCTTCCAGCTTGTCGGCTTCACGCTTGTGCGGCGCCAATTGTTGGCGTAACGCAGCGGCAGCCTGACGTTGGGCTTTCTTGTCGGTCTTGTCGGGGTTGACCGGGGTATTGCTGACCGGCGCGTTGCGCAGGCGGTAATCCGTCAGCCAGCGCGCGTAGTCGTCCAGGTCACCGTCGAACTCTTCGACTTTACCGTCCGCCACCAGCAGGAAGTTGTCCGTGGTGCTCTTGAGCAAGTGGCGATCGTGAGACACCACCAATACCGCACCGCTGAATTCCTGGAGGGCCATGGTCAGCGCCAGGCGCATTTCCAGGTCCAGGTGGTTGGTCGGTTCGTCGAGCAGCAACAGGTTCGGACGGTCCCAGGCGATCAATGCCAGGGCCAGGCGGGCTTTTTCACCGCCGGAGAAGTTCAGCACTGGCTCGTCGATGCGCGCACCACGGAAGTCGAACCCCCCGAGGAAATCGCGCAGGGTCTGCTCGCGCTCGGTCGGCGCCAGACGCTGCAGGTGCAGCAACGGGCTAGCCTTGGAATCGAGAGAATCCAGCTGATGCTGGGCGAAGTAGCCCACCACCGTATTCTCGCCACGGGTCAGGCGGCCGGCCAGAGGCGAAAGCTCGCCCGACAGGTTCTTGATCAGTGTCGATTTACCCGCACCGTTGGGGCCGAGCAAACCGATGCGCGCACCCGGCGTGAGCTGCAGCTTCACTTTTTCCAGGATGGTTTTGTCGCCATAACCCAGGCGTGCATCGGAAAGATCCAGCAGCGGGCTGGAGATCTTCACCGACTCGCGGAACACGAAGTCGAACGGCGAATCGACGTGCGCCGCCGACAGTTCCTCCATGCGCTCCAGGGCCTTGATCCGGCTCTGGGCCTGGCGGGCCTTGGTGGCCTGGGCCTTGAAGCGGGCGATGTAGCTTTCCATGTGCGCGCGCTGCGCCTGCTGCTTCTCGTAGGCCTGTTGTTGCTGGGCCAAGCGTTCGGCGCGAGCACGTTCGAACGCGGTGTAGCCGCCACGGTAGAGCGTGATTTTCTTCTGTTCGACGTGGGCAATGTTGTCGACCACGGCGTCGAGAAAATCCCGGTCGTGGGAGATCAGCAGCAAGGTGCCCTGATAATTCTTGAGGAAGTCTTCCAGCCACAGGATCGCATCGAGGTCCAAGTGGTTGGTCGGTTCGTCGAGCAGCAACAGGTCCGAAGGGCACATCAGCGCCTGTGCAAGGTTCAAGCGCATGCGCCAGCCGCCAGAGAAGTCGGCGACCGGGCGGTCCATCTGTTCGTTGGTAAAACCAAGGCCGGCGAGCATCTTGCGGGCGCGGGCGTCGGCGGTGTAGCCGTCGGCGCTGTCCAACTCGGAATGCAGGCGAGCCTGGGCGGCGCCGTCCTGGGCTTTCTCGGCCTCGGCCAGGTCGTGTTGCACCTGGCGCAGGCGCAGGTCGCCATCGAGCACGTAGTCGATCGCGATGCGGTCCAGGGTGTCGATCTCCTGGCGCATATGGGCGATGCGCCAGTCGGCGGGCAGCAAGCAGTCCCCGGAATCCGGGGTCAGCTCACCCAGCAGCAGGGCGAACAACGTGGATTTGCCGGCGCCGTTGGCACCGATCAGGCCGGCTTTGTGACCGGCGTGCAGGGTCAGCTCGGCGTCTTCGAGAAGACGTTGCGGGCCACGCTGTAATGTTAGGCTTTGAAGTCGGATCATAATGGCGGCGGAGTCTACCAGCTTCGTTGGCCGCTGGCTTGGGTGTGAATATGAACGCTGACCTGTGGAGCTTTGCCCTCACGACCTACGCCCGTCCGGGTGTCGAAGCCGCATGCCTGCGTTTGCAGGAGCAAGGCGCAGATGTGTGCCTGTTGCTGTGTGGTGCGTGGTTGGAGCAGCGCGCTGTGGCAGTAACCACCGAGCGTCTGCAAGCGCTGAGACAGATTGCCAGGCCGTGGCGGACACAAGTGATCGAACCGTTACGTCGAGTACGCACACAATGGCGTGGCATGGCGCAGCAGGATGAAGATCTGGCGGGGTTACGCGAGCGGGTAAAGGCCCTGGAGCTGGACGCCGAACGGCAGTTGCTGGCGCGACTGGAAGCACTGGCACAATCGTGGCCGGCAGGCGATGCGATGGACCCGCAACTGTGGCTGGAAGGACTGGCGGCTGAGGATGCCGCCAACCTTGACCACGGCGCGCTGCATCAGCTGCGCCCCGTGGCCACCAGCACTTAGGAAGCGCTGGTTGGGTTGGTGCTTGGCGCTACCGGAGCAGGGGTGCTGCTGGCCGGTGCAGTTGGGGCGGTGGATGCTACCGGGGCAGCAGCAGGTGTTGCTGGCTTGGCCGCTGCTGGTTTTGCGGCAGCTGGCTTGGCAACGGCTGGCTTTGCAGCGGGTTTTGCCGCAGCAGGTTTAGCGGCTGGCTTGGCGGCTGGTTTGGCAGCAGCAGGTTTGGCAGCTGGCTTGGCGGCCGGTTTGGCAGCAGCGGGTTTGGCAGCTGGCTTGGCGGCCGGTTTTGCAGCAGCGGTTTTAGCAGCTGGCTTGGCGGCTGGTTTTGCAGCAGCAGGTTTGGCAGCTGGCTTGGCGGCTGGTTTCGCAGCAGCAGGTTTAGCAGCTGGCTTGGCGGCTGGTTTTGCAGCAGCGGTTTTGGCAGCTGGCTTGGCGGCTGGTTTCGCAGCAGCGGTTTTAGCAACTGGCTTGGCGGCTGGTTTTGCAGCAGCAGTTTTGGCAGCTGGCTTGGCGGCTGGTTTCGCAGCAGCAGTTTTTGCAACTGGCTTGGCGGCTGGTTTCGCAGCAGCGGTTTTGGCAGCTGGCTTGGCGGCTGGTTTTGCAGCAGCGGTTTTGGCAACTGGCTTGGCGGCTGGTTTTGCAGCAGCAGTTTTGGCAGCTGGCTTGGCGGCTGGTTTTGCAGCAGCGGTTTTGGCAGCAGGTTTTGCGGTGGCTTTAACCGGTGCCTTGGCAGCAACAGCTTTGCTCGCCGGCTTTTTCGCCGAGCTCGCAGCAACAACTTTTGCAGGGGTACGAGCGCCCAGCACTTTAGCCACAGCTTCTTTCACACGACCAACGCCCTGGGCCAGTTTCAGGCTTTCCTGAGCATCTTTTTTGAGTTGGGAAATGTAGGCGCGGGTTTCAGCTTGGCGATCCTTGAGGGCGTCCAGCAGATCCTCAAGTTCTTTGACAGCGTCTTTGGCTTTGGCTTGAGCCTTGGCCTTGCCGGCAGTCGCGGCGTCTTGCAGTTTGGTGCGGGATTTGTGCAGCTTTTCTTGCGCTTTACCGCGTTGTTTTTCCAGCTTGGCGAGCAGTTTTTCTGCATCGGCCAACGCTTGGGAACAGGCGCTTTCCAGATGTTCGAGCAAGCTGCCCGAAAGTTGTTGGAGTAAATGCAACGGGGTATTAACAGGCTTCTGTTTGGCCGACATGGTTTACCTCCTGGCTGACGTGGGTGCGGCTCATACTAGCCCTCTGCTCTTACCGCCGCTAGGGCATGTTGACAGTATCGTTTGACTTGCGTTGCACCGTGCGGAAATTCTTATCGATATAACGAAAATACACGGCTCTTTTTACCCGTTCACACTGGCATAATCCGTCGCACTTTCGGCGGGAGAATCCCCATGTCGCGTTATCTTTTCCTTGTGCTTGGCTTGGCGATATCAGGGGCCAATGCGAGCGAGCAATCGCCCGCAAAAACCACTGAACCAAACCAGCACGACCTCGCCTACAGCCTTGGCGCAAGCCTCGGCGAACGCTTGCGCCAGGAGGTTCCCGACCTGCAGCTGCAGGCGTTGATCGACGGTCTAAAGCAAGCGTATCAAGGCAAGCCGTTGGCACTGGACAACGCACGCATCGAGCAGATTCTTGCCCAGCACGAAGCACAGACCGAAACCGACTCGCAGGCATCGCAAAGCGAAAAAGCACTCGCGGCCGAACACCAATTCCTGAACAAGGAAAAAGCCGTAAAAGGCGTGCGCGAATTAGCGGATGGAATCTTGCTCACCGAGCTCACCCCCGGCACTGGCGACAAGCCAACGGCCAGCGATCAAGTTCAAGTGAAGTACGTGGGGCGGTTACCCGATGGGACGGTGTTCGACCAAAGCACGCAACCCCAGTGGTTTCGCCTGGACAGCGTGATCAACGGCTGGAGCAGTGCATTGCAACAGATGCCGGTGGGTGCGAAATGGCGCCTGGTGATCCCATCAGCCCAGGCCTATGGCGCTGACGGTGCCGGCGAATTGATTCCGCCCTATTCCCCCCTGGTGTTCGAGATCGAGTTACTCGGCACCCGACACTGAGGCCATAAAAAACGGTGCGTCATGCGCACCGTTTTTTGTAGGGCTGTCGAGGGTCAAGCCTGGGTAGCAGGCTCTTCCTTATGAGCGTTGTGCAGCACTTCGATCAAGCAATCTTCCAGCTCGAATCGCTCATGCAACAGTGCGCCCAATTCTTTGAATTTTGCAGCAACACAGTTTCCGGCATCACACAGGTCGGTGAAGGCCAATAGCTTTTCGGTGATGACATCGATGCGTGGGTAAATGGTCTCAGCCAATTCCAAGCCACGCTGATCGTCGAAGGCTTCCGCCTCCTTGGTCAGCTGTTCGTAGACGCCGAAATGGCCGGCTGACACGTAGTCCACCAACACACCGCAGAAATCCTGCAACGGTTCACGGTTCTCCGCCAGTGCCTCGGGCTTGGCGCCGAGTGCATCAAAGGCCCGAACCAGTTCGTGACGTGCCTTCAGCCAGCTGTCGATCAGCTTGTGCACCCCACCCCAGCGTTCCTGAGCATTCTGACAACTTTCCAGCATGGTGATCTCTCTTCCCTATAGGGGCGCTGCCGCCTGGTGCCCGCGCAACACTTCAAGGATAAAGCAACAGCGGGACAAGGCCGCATCTGACAAACGGTTTCAATGACACGTGCGGGCCAGATTATGCCCGCATGACTGTGGCTTCAAGGTACGCAGGAGAGAAAGTTCATACAAGTGTTTAATCCCGTCTTACGAACTGTGAGTGGCCTTCAGCGTCTCGCCGGGCGCAAACGATGGCTTGAAAGCAGCGGTGAAAACTGTATGGCACCCAGGATCAACATCCCGACGAAGAACAACAAGCTCCACTCCGGCAGGCTCAAGTCAAACAGCGTCCAACTGATATCCATGCAGTCGACGGTGCCTTTGACCGTCAATTGCAGGGCCTGCCAAACCGACAGGTTTTCGATCATGTAGTGCAGGCTGGGCCAGCAATCAGCCGCCTGGTCCGGTGCGGCGTTTTGTAGCAACACCTGGCGCACGGCGGTAATGGCGCCGAGCAACGCGAAGACCATGCCTGCCAGCCCATACAGGCAACTCACCAGACGCCTGGGGTTATGGATCGCGGCGACCAGATTGATCAATGTGAAAGCCGCCAGGAACCCCCTTTGCATCTGACACAGGAAGCAAGGGCGCAGGGAGACGCCGAACTCGAGGTAAAAGGACGCGCCCAATGTCAGCGCACCTGCCAGGAACGCAAGGAAAAACAAGGAGCGTGAAGGGGCCAAAGACATGCTTTATCCGCACAGCGAAAGATAGGTCGCTACGGTAGAGGAAAGGCCTGACCCCTTTCAATACGTGCCAGAGCAGACGATTCCGCGAGAGGGTAAGGACTTACCGCCAGAAGATGGAGGACGTTGGATTGTTCAGCGTCGGACGCTGCCCACAAACGCTCTACAAACAGTTTTTCAAGGTCGAAAGGGGTTGGCCGCCAGACATGTCCGAGCCAACCCTCATCTACCTTCCTACATCAGGCCCGAACTGGGACAGGCAGCGGGGACGCCAGCAAACGGTTATCCAGGAGCCCCAGCCCTTCTTGGAACAACTGGTTGCTGCGGTCGGTGTCACCCAGTTGCGCCAACAAACGCGCCAATTCGGCACAGGCCTCGGGATTGCGCTGCACCTGAAGGCTGCTTTCCAGATAATCCCGCGCTTTGCCCCACAGGCTGTTTTGCAGGCACAGGCGGCCCAGCGTCAGCAGCAGGCTGGCATCCCCTGGATGGTCCTTGAGCCAACCTTCGGCAAACTTCAATTGCTTGGCCGGGTCACCGCCGCGCAGCAAGCCGTAGAGTCGAATCAAATGACTGTCGTAGCCACGCTTGATTGCGCCGCGCAGTGCTTCTTCGGCCTTGGCATCGGCGCCCAATTGGCGCAGTTGCTCGGCATAAGCCAGGACCAGTTGCGGCTCCTGGCGCTGGGCGGACGTGAGTTGCTGCCAGGCCCGCTCAAGGGACTGCAAACCGGCCTCGCCCTGCTCTTCACGCTGGGCCGCGAGGCTCAGGTTCTCGCCCCACGCCCGTCGCTCAAGCTCGGCCAGTTCACTGGCGGGCAGCACTTTATCCTTGCGCAGCTCAGGCAAAAGACGGATCACCGAAGACCAATCGCCCCGCTGCTGATGCAAGCGCTGCAGTTGACGCAGGACTTGGGCGTTATGAGGATGACGTTCATGCATGGTCTGCAAAGTGGTCAGTGCGCCGTCAGTATCACCGCGGTCAAGCTGCAGTTGCGCATGGCTCAAGGCAACCGCCAGCTCGGCCTGGGGCTGACGCTCCAGGGCGCGTTCCAGCAAGCCGTCGGACTCTTCGTAACGTCCCTGCTCATTCGCGGCACGGGCTGCGCCGAGGTAATACAGCAGCGGCTGACGCTCGGCTTCGGCGGCACGGTGCAAGTGGCGCTCAGCGCTGGCCCAGCGGCCCTCGGCGAGGTCCATCTGACCTTGCTCGATTGCAATCTGTACGCGACGGCTGCGGTTACGCCGCGACCAGGGGTTGACCACGCCACCGGAAGTGGTGACCAGGCTCAACAACACACGGATCAGGTAGATCGCCAGGCCGATGGCAAATACCGCAACCAAGGTTGCCCAGAGGCTCGACTCGTAATGCAGCACATGAGGATAAGTAATCAGCACGTAGCCGGTGTGTTTCGAAATGCCCACTGCCAGTGCCAGCGCGATTGCAATCGCCAGAACCAGGATCACATAGAAACGTTTCATCGGCTCTACTCCTGCTTCGCCGGCGTGGCCGCCGCCTTGGCTTCGTCGGCAGACAAGTGACGACGCTCAAGGTATGCCTGCACGGCAGCGAGGCTCGCGGCCAGGTCCGGCGTCACCACCGACACCGCCTTGGGCTCAAGCTCGGCGATGCGCGCCAGCATCGCCTGGCTTTGCGGGTTGTCCTGGTTGAAATTATCTTGCAACACGCTGCGCGCCTCGCCCAGGGAGCGGCTGTAGACCGCCGACTCACCGTTGAGCGCTGCCCATTGCGCCTGCTCCAGCGCCAGGCTCAGGGCCAGGCGCACCTGATTCAAGCCTTGCCCAGCCAGCAGCGGACGGATGTTGTCATCCGGGTTGAAGTCAATGCGGAAGTAACGGGAAATCTGCTCCCACCACTGGCTCCAGCGGCTTTCCGTATCGGTAGTCGGGCGTCCATCGGAAGCAGGTTCGGTGAGCTGATACTCAGGGGCAATGGCGGCCAGTTGCACGACCTGGTCGCGCAAGGCCGCCAATTGCAGGTATAGCCCGGTGCGGTCCGGCTGCTCGGTGCTGCGCAGCGCGGCAAGGCTCTTGGCCAATTGCTCGCGAGCAGCGTAGGCGCCAGGATCGCTTTGCTCGCGAAGAATCTCGTCGGCCCCCTGGACCAACGCCTGGGCGCTGTTGATGTCTTGCAGGGCAGAAAGGCGCAGGCTCGCCAGGCGAATCAGGTGTTCCGCCTCAGCCAGGCGCCAGTCTTTACGACTGGACCCCAGCACGGTTTCCAGGCGCTGACTCAAACGCTGTTGGTCACCCTGCAACTGGGCCACCAGGCGACGGCGCTCCTCCAGCTCATCAGCACCCGGCAACTGCGCCAGCCGCGCAGCCAGTTGTTGCTGGCTTTGCTTGAGGGACTGGGATTGGTCATCGAGGGTCTGCACCTGGCCCAGCTGCTGCTGGCTGCTGGCTTGCAGCGCGCGGACCTGCCAGACGCCCCAACCGCCGGCGGCAACACCCGCTACGCCGAGCAGCAGGGCGACGATTGCCAGGCCATTGCCGCGACGCGGCGCGGTAACCGGTGACTCAACCGGCGCATCAAGTGCGGGTTGGGTTTCATCTTTAGGCAAGGCTGTTTCGCTCACGTATCCGTCCTTTGCGTTTCAGAGAGTGGGAACGGGATAACTCCGTATCGCCACTAACAAAGCCGCGGCACTCGCACCGCGACAATCCACAACTTTTTCTGCGCCAGCGACCCGCGCCATCTCTTGGACACGGGGGCTTGGCACGAACAACGGCAGCTGGGCCACCTGGGGCCAATCGGCTCCGGCCAGGGCTTGCAGGTGTAAAAAACCCTGCCCACTGCTGACCACCAGGCCGTTCAAGCGTTCCAACTGGATGCGTTGTATCAATGCCCCGGCCTTGTAGGCCGGTAGGAAACGGCGATACAACTCCAGATAGTCGACACTAGCACCTTGTTCGCGCAAGCGCTCCGCCAGCAGCTCCCGACCGCCCTCGCCGCGCAGGATCAACACCCGGGCATCCGGGCGGGCGATAGCCTCGCGCAACGCAGGCAATTGAAGCAAGGCCTCACTGTCGTCGCCAGTAGGCGGATACTTAACATTCAGCCCCTGTGCGGCCAATACCTGCGCGGTGGCAGCGCCGACACTGAACCATGGCAACTGCGGCCATGTTCGATCCAGCTGCGCAACTGCAAGGCGCGCTGCAGGCTTGCTGACCACGATCACCGCACAGTAGCGACCCAGGTCATGGAAGACGGCTTGCTGTTCAGGCGTAACGGGGAGCGGCTCGATATCCAGTAAAGGCAGGCTGCTGCTGAAAATACCGGCGTCGGCCAACGAGGCCGCCAGCGCCCTCGACTCCTCGGCAGGCCGCGTCAGCAGCACGCGCCATTCGGTCACTGCGCGCCAGCCTCGCCGTAGACCTTTTGCAGGATGGCACCCGCACCCTTGTCCAACAGCTCCTCGGCCACCTGGATACCCAAGGCCGTGGCGTCACGCTGTGGTCCACGCGCCTCGGCGGTCAGCAGTGTGCCGCCTTCCGGGTCGCCCACCAGGCCACGCAACCACAAGTGTTCACCTTCGAGTACGGCGTAGCAGGCGATCGGCACCTGGCAGCCACCGTTGAGGTGCTTGTTCAAGGCTCGTTCAGCCGTCACGCGTATTTCGGTGTCGGGGTGATCCAGGGGTTTGAGCAGGGCGTGGATTTCACTGTCGGCGGTGCGGCATTCAATGCCAACGGCGCCCTGCCCTCCGGCTGGCAGGCTGTCCTCGACGCTGATGGCCGAAGTGATGCGGTCTTCGAAACCCAGGCGAATCAGGCCGGCCGCTGCGAGGATGATCGCGTCATATTCACCGGCATCCAGCTTGGCCAGGCGAGTGTTGACGTTGCCGCGTAGAAAGCGGATCTGCAAGTCCGGCCGGCGAGTCAGCAGCTGAGCCTGGCGACGCAGGCTCGACGTACCGACGATACTGCCCAAAGGCAACGCGTCCAAGGAGGCGTAGGTGTTGGAAACAAAGGCATCACGCGGGTCTTCGCGCTCGCAGATGCAAAACAGGCCCAGGCCTTCAGGGAAGTCCATGGGCACGTCTTTCATCGAATGCACAGCGATGTCGGCTTCGTTTTCCAACAGCGCGGTTTCCAGCTCCTTGACGAACAAACCCTTGCCGCCGATCTTCGACAGTGGCGAGTCGAGCAGCTTGTCGCCGCGACTGACCATAGGCACCAGGGACACCTTGAGACCAGGGTGAGCCTGTTCCAGGCGAGCTTTGACGTATTCGGCCTGCCACAAGGCCAAGGCGCTTTTACGGGTGGCGATGCGGATTTCGCGAGAGGACATGGATCAATCCGTACTGAATAGATACGGCAGATAATAACAGCTCAGGCAAATACGCTTTGATTTGAATCAGCAAGTGCGGGGCCTCCCTGGCCGCGTCGCACCGGGATATGGGTTACAGGCCTGGCCACAGCCCTCGGGCTAAAGCTGCTGCATCATCTTGCGCACACCGGCCACATGCCGTCGGCTGACGATCAGCGCGTCGCCATTAAGGCCTTTGAGGAACAGCTGAAAGTGCCCAAGCGGCGTGCGTTGGAGGCGTTCGATCCGCTCGCGAGCCACCAGCGCATTGCGGTGGATACGCACGAAGCGGTCGCCAAATTCATCCTCAAGCGCCTTGAGCGGTTCATCGAGCAGCACTTCGCCGCCCTGGTGGCGCAGGGTCACATACTTGTGATCGGCGATAAAATAGACCACCTCGCCCAAGGGGATCAGCTCGATACCTTTGCGGGTACGGGCGCTGATATGGCTGCGCGGCCCATTACCACTCTGGGCAGCAGGCTGAGTCAGGGCAGCGAGTTGGACGCGGGTTGGGCGCTCAGCCTTTTTCAACGCCTTGAGCAACGCTTCGCCAGCCACCGGTTTGGTGAGGAAGCTGACTCCGCTGGCTTCCAGCGTCTCCGCAGAAAACTCATCGCCTGCTGCGCAAAATACCAAGGCGGGTGGCGACTCTCGCTCGCTCAGCCGGGCGGCCACTTGCAGGCCATCGAGGCCCGGCATACGGATATCGAGCAACACCACATCCGGCTTGAGGCTGTCGATCAGCGTCAACGCCTCTTCGCCCGTGGTGGCGCTCGGCTCTAGTACTGCATAACCCTCGAGATCACTGACCAAACGGCTCAGTCGCTCGCGGGCTTGGGGTTCGTCATCAACGATCAGGACATTCATATTGCGCTGGATTCCTGCGTGAGTCTCGCACAAGGATAGCGTAGACAGGTGCGGTGACTTGCGTCACAGCGATCCACGCTAAGACTAGCGCGAGCGGCAAAAAGTGCCCTGAGAGTGGCACCCATATTTACCCGGACCTGTTCAATAGCGCCCAAGACCTGCTGCCTTCGGGCATCGTCGTAGGGTTTGCTGATACACAATCCGAATACCCCCCTTTTTAAATGGATAGTCTGGGCTCTGACCGCATCACCCGACTTTGGTGCATTCACACACTATCAGTCCAACTGTAGACGCTCACTGAGACGACATTGCTCAATCGTCAAATATCGTTTCAACAAGTACCTGTACCCAGTCTCGTCCTGGACGCGTTCGGCGGCAAGGCACTTAGCCATCCTTTGCACAAATAAAAATGCCGACAACCCGCAGCACCGCGTCCACGGGCAACCCTGTTATTATCGCTGGCACACTTCCATGCCTCTTTACTAAGCAGATCACGAGCGAATCCATGAGCACCGACAAGACCAACCAGTCCTGGGGCGGCCGCTTCAGTGAACCCGTCGACGCCTTCGTCGCCCGCTTCACCGCCTCCGTCACCTTCGACCAGCGCCTGTACCGCCACGACATCATGGGCTCCATCGCCCACGCGACGATGCTGGCCAAGGTCGGCGTGCTGACCGACGCCGAGCGCGACAGCATCATCGACGGCCTGACCACCATTCGTGGCGAGATCGAAGCCGGCACGTTCGACTGGCGCGTCGACCTGGAAGATGTGCACATGAACATTGAGGCCCGCCTCACCGACCGCATCGGTGTGACCGGCAAGAAGTTGCACACCGGCCGTAGCCGTAACGACCAGGTGGCCACGGATATCCGCCTGTGGCTGCGTGATGAAATCGACCTGATACTGGGCGAAATTACCCGCCTGCAAAAAGGCCTACTGGAACAGGCCGAGCGTGAATCCGACACCATCATGCCGGGCTTCACTCACCTGCAGACCGCGCAGCCTGTGACCTTCGGCCACCACCTGCTGGCCTGGTTCGAAATGCTCAGCCGCGATTACGAGCGCCTGGTCGATTGCCGCAAGCGCGCCAACCGCATGCCATTGGGCAGCGCCGCGCTGGCCGGCACCACTTACCCGATCGACCGCGAATACACCGCGCAGTTGCTGGGCTTCGACGCCGTGGGCGGCAACTCCCTGGATGGCGTGTCGGACCGTGACTTCGCTATCGAGTTCTGCGCCGCTGCCAGCATCGCGATGATGCACCTGTCGCGCTTCTCCGAAGAGCTGGTGCTGTGGACCAGCGCACAATTCCAGTTCATCGACCTGCCAGACCGTTTCTGCACCGGCAGCTCGATCATGCCGCAAAAGAAAAACCCCGACGTACCCGAGCTGGTGCGTGGCAAGAGCGGCCGCGTGTTCGGCGCCTTGATGGGCCTGCTGACCCTGATGAAAGGCCAACCCCTGGCCTACAACAAGGACAATCAGGAAGACAAGGAACCGCTGTTCGACGCCGCTGACACCCTGCGCGACTCACTGCGCGCCTTTGCCGACATGATTCCGGCGATCAAGCCCAAGCACGCGATCATGCGTGAAGCGGCGCTGCGCGGGTTCTCTACTGCGACTGACCTGGCGGACTACCTGGTACGCCGTGGCCTGCCGTTCCGCGACTGCCACGAAATCGTCGGCCACGCAGTTAAGTACGGCGTGGACACTGGCAAGGACCTGGCGGAAATGAGCCTGGAAGAACTGCGCCAGTTCAGCGACCAGATCGAACAGGACGTGTTTGCCGTGCTGACCCTGGAAGGCTCGGTGAATGCCCGTAACCACGTGGGCGGTACTGCGCCGGCGCAGGTGAAGGCAGCCGTCGCGCGCGGCCAGGCCCTGCTCGCCAGCCGCTAGACCGCGGTTTCTGCTGCAACGCGGTCAACCCTGCGGGAGCGGGCTTGCTCGCGAAGGCGGTGGACTAGTCATCAATGTGTTGACTGATCCACCGCCTTCGCGAGCAAGCCCGCTCCCACATTTTGAGCGGCGCTCGTCGTGATTATTTTTTTGCCGCTAGCATCGCCATAAAGGCCGGCATCGCCGCCTCCCTGTCCGCCGCCACTTTCTGAGCGTTGGGCATGGCGTGCAACCTTTCCAGCAACGCCTTGGCCGCCGGCATTTCAGCCAGTAGATCCAGGCCAAACAGCTTCTCGCCCACTGCGCAGGCGAGATTCACGCTGTACATGAAATACAGATCGGCAATGGTGAAACTCTCACCCGCCACATAGGGTGCGAACTTGCCGTGCCTGCCCAACGACCCGAAACCCAACAGCAACTCGGCCTTGGACTTCTCTTTGATCGCATCCGGCACCGGCATGCCAAAAAATGCCTCGGCGAAACAGGCGCGAGCAGGCAGTTCGATGTACAGCTCGATTTCCCGGCACAACGCCAATACCTGAGCACGCTGGAACGGCTCGGCCGGCAGCAGTGCGGGCCCTTCCTGGGTATGCTCGATGTACTCGAGGATCACGCTGGTTTCGTTGATAAAACCCTGCTTGACGCCCAGCACCGGCACCTTGCCTCGCGGGCTCACGGCCAGGGCTTCAGGGGTTTGGCCGGCGTAAAAAGGCACCTCTTCGAAAGGCAGCCCTTTTTCCAACAGCGCCAGCTTGACCATGTTGTAGTAGTTACTGACCGAGAATCCGTAGAGCTTGAGCATGTCTGTGCCTCCAGGCCGGGAAAGGGGTTGGCTGCAACTGTTATAGATCCCGGCGCCCGCCCTGACCAGCAGCATCACCTGCCTGAATGGGGGTAGACTGACGCCCTTTCCTTGAGGAGCCTGCCATGAGCGAGCCGACCGATATCGACAACGACGAAGAAGAATTCGCCGAAACCACCCTGATCGAAGCGATCGAGAACCAGATCGAAAGCGAAAACCCACCGGCTGCCAAGGCCACCTTCAACAAGCTGACCCTGGTCGGTTACGAGCGTGAAGAGATCCTCCAGCTGATGGCCCACGTGCTGGCTGTCGAGATCGATGCGCTGCTGGAAGAAGACCGCGCCTTCAATACCGAATGGTATGAAACTGCACTGCGCGCCCTGCCGGAGTTGCCACCCGAAAAGCAATAAATCCAACACGCGGCAACACACTGGACAGTTCGGCAAAGTGCGTTCACCTTATGGCCTGCTAGCCTCTAATAAATTCTTAGAAAGTCTGGAGTCCTTATGTCGTATACCCCTGAGTTGGTTGCCGAACTGGAAATCCTTGTACTCTTCCCATTGGACAGCACCAAAGAAGGTCTGAAAGTCCACCAGACCGCCGCGCCTACCGCCATCGCCGCTGCCAAGCGCCTCCACGCGAAAGGGCTGATCGACCAGCCGGACGGAGGCTACCTGACCAGCCTTGGCCGGGACGCCGCAGAGCAGGCCCAGACCCTGCTGACGATCTTGACCACTGCCACGACCAAAGAAGCCGCCTGATACCGGATACCGCCCATGGAGTCCGCTATGTGCGGATTCCGAGGGCGTTGCTGTGCAAGTGCGAAAATTCTGACGTCAAAATCCATTTCCCTCTAAACCTCCTACGCTACTGGCTGTAAACTCCTACACGGCCGCCCACGTCGGGCCCTGCGAGCCACCGAGTTCGACATGACCCGCACCCATGAAATCCGCCCCGACCTGGACGAAGGCATCGACCGCAAGGTGCTGGCCCAGCTGCGCGCGCGGTTCATGGCCCTCAATGAAGGCCGCATGGCCCGGGCCATCGAGGGGCTGACGCCGCGCCAGCAAAGCGTGCTGAACCTGTTGCCGCTGTTTTTCCACGTTAACCATCCGCTGCTGCCTGGCTATGTGTCGGGCAGTACGCCGGCAGGCCTGTCGAATTACGAACCGGACGCCCAAGCCCTCACCGAAGCCCAGCGCCTGACCCGCTCGTTCTCCTACAAGCCACGCCATGGCAACCCGCCGCGACCGATCCTCGGCCTGTTCCTGATGGGCAGCCTGGGTACCCTGGCCCAGGCCGACCAGAGCGACATGGACGTGTGGGTGTGTCACGCCGCGGACCTGAGCGAGACTGAACTGGCCGAACTGCGCAAGAAATGCCAGTTGCTGGAAGCCTGGGCCCTGACCATGGGCGCCGAGGCACACTTCTTTCTGATCGAGCCGACGCGCTTTGTCCTCGGTGAGCGCGACACGCAGCTGAGCTCCGACGACTGCGGCACCACCCAGCATTACCTGTTGCTGGATGAGTTCTACCGCACCGCCATCTGGCTGGCCGGGCGCACGCCGATCTGGTGGCTGGTACCGGTGTATGAAGAGACCCGGTATGCCGAGTTCACCCACACGCTGATTTCCAAACGTTTCATCCGCGCCGATGAAACCCTCGACCTCGGCCACCTGGCGCGCATCCCCCCAGGCGAATTCATCGGCGCCGGGCTGTGGCAGCTGTTCAAGGGCATCGAGTCGCCTTACAAATCCGTGCTCAAGCTGCTGCTGACCGAGGTCTACGCCAGCGAACACCCGAACGTGCATTGCTTGAGCCTGCGCTTCAAGCGTGCAGTGTTCGCCAACCAAATGGACCTGGATGAGCTGGACCCGTACATCGTGGTGTACCGCCGCATCGAGGAATACCTCAAGGCCCGCAACGAACCCGAGCGCCTGGAGCTGGTGCGGCGCGCGCTGTACCTGAAGGTCAACCGCAAGCTCAGCGCCAGCCAGCGCACCACCAGCTGGCAACGGCTGCTGCTGGAGCGCCTGGCCCACGAATGGGGCTGGGACCAGCGCCAATTGGCGCTGCTGGACAGTCGCAGCCAATGGAAGGTACGCCAGGTCGCTTCCGAGCGGCGGGCGCTGGTCAGCGAGCTCAATTACAGTTATCGCTTCCTGACCCAGTTCGCCCGCACCGAACAGACCGTTAGCCTGATCAACAAGCGCGACCTCAACGTACTGGGGCGGCGCTTGTACGCCGCGTTCGAGCGCAAGGCCGGCAAAGTCGAGTTCATCAACCCCGGCATCGCCCCGGACCTGGCCGAAGACACCCTGACCCTGGTGCAATCGCCCAACCGCAAGGAGCCGGGCCAGCATCATTGGGGCCTGTACAACGGTAACCTGACGGCCCTGGAATGGGAGCACTTCGCGCCGATCAAGCGCAGTCGCGACCTGCTGGAGATGCTCACCTGGTGCCATCGCAACGGCGTGATCGACAGCAGCACGCGCCTGGCCTTGCACCCTGGCACCAGTGACATGACTGAATTCGAGCTGTTCAACCTGCTGGGCAGCCTACAACAGACCATCGACCTGCCCTTGACCAGCGTGGATGAACAACGCCTGCTGCGCTCGGCAGTGCCCGAAGAAGTGTTGTTGCTGATCAACGTCGGCGTCGACCCGCTCAAGCACCATCGCGACCTGAATATCCTGATGACCACCGAGCGCACCGACTCCCTGAGTTATGCCGGCGTGCGCGACAACCTGGTGCTGACCCTGGACCAGGTCACGCTCAACAGCTGGAACGAGGTGATGGTCAGCCGCTACGACGGCCCTCACGCGTTGCTCGACTGCTTGCGCGACTACCTCAACCAGTTGCCTCCCGACCATCTGCCACGCCTGCGAGTGCGCTGCTTATGTCACAACCGCGCGCAATTCATTGCCCGGCGCGTGGAAGAGATCTTCGACACCGCGCAGAACCTGCTGCTCAGCCAGGGTAATCACCGCTATGTGCTCCAGGTGCAGCAGCACTATCACGTCATGGAGCTGATGCCGGGCCAAGCCAACCATGTATCACTGGCGACCCAGGATGCGCTGGTCGCCTACCTCAGCGAAGAACTGGCCAGCTACAGCCCTTTGCACCTGGACGCCATGGCCTTGGAAGACCACGATCTGGCAGTGTTGCTGCCGATGGGCATGGCCGATTGCGTGCAGGTGTTCTACCGCGTCAACGAGGGTTTTGCCGAGCTGTATGTGCTGGATGAATTCAACGCGCTTTGGCAGCAGCGCTTGCCGTTTCACGATGAACAGAGTCTGTTGGCGCCGTTGCAGCGTTTCTTGCAGTCGATCATTTATCGCCGGGACGCATTGTCCCCGCTGGATCCGCAAGAGCCGCTGGGCGCGGTACAGGTCTTGTATTACCAGCTATTGCCGTCGGTCAGTGGTCGCGCACGCGGCATCGAACCTCGGCCAGCGCCGTTGAACCCGACGAACAAACCGTTTTATGACGTGCAGGCAATTATCGGCAAGGCAGCGCAGGGCCAGGTAGGTATCACGCTGTACTGCAATCAGCGGGAGTTTTCCGAACTGGAATTTGGCGACCAGCTGTTTGCAGTGGTCGCCCAGGAAATCGTCGGGCAACGCCGGGAGACCGAGCGTTACCGCTGCTACATAACGGACCTGGATCTGTCCGGCCTGCTCGGCGATGTGCAAAGCCCAAGCAACCTGTACCTGCGTTACAAGGCCGAACTTGAGCTGTCGCTCAACGAGGCACTGAGCCAGATTTAGAGAGGGAAGGCGCCGCCGTCTTTAGGCTGCCCTTCAACACTGAGCAATTCCAGCTTGAGGGTCTTGCCACCCGGTGCCGGCCAGTCGATGTGCTGGCCAACTTGCAGGCCGAGCAACGCGCTGCCCACGGGTGCCAGGATCGAAATCTTGCCTTCGTCGGCGTTCGCGTCTTTCGGGTAGACCAGGGTCAGGTGGTAGTCCTTGCCGCTGCCTTGCTCACGGCAATGCACGCTGGAGTTCATGGTCACGACACCCGCAGGCACTTCATCGTGACCAACCACGTCTTCGGCGCGGTCGAGTTCGGCTTGCAACGCTTCGACGCCGGGAGATTCGTCGCCCAGGCGGTCGATCAGTTGCTCCAGACGCTGCACGTCAAGACGGGTGAGGATGATGGACGGTGCGGTGGTCATGATTCAGGCAGACTCCTTTTTTCTGCACAAAAAAGCAAAACCCCGCCAGGAAAAGGCGGGGTTCTCACGGGCCTCGATGAGTTGAGGCGTACCCGGACACTACCACAGCGTCACAAATAAACAAGACGGCCTCAGGCGCGCGCCCTGCGCTGCTCGGCTTCCGCGCAGATCAGTCGGCGCCGCGCGTCGTCGGCAGAGCGCCATTCGCGGATATCTTCCACGTGCCGGAAGCACCCGAGGCAGACTTTCTGCTCGTCCAGACGACACAAACTGATACAAGGTGACGGCACCGCCGGGCTGACATTACTGAACAACGGTTTCGGCGGGCGGACAGGTGCAGGCTGGGTCACGGTCAGATCTCGTCAAAATCCAGCTCGGCGCCGGCTTGTTCCAGAACCAGCCGCGCGAGCATTTCACTGAGCAGCTCATCGCTGGTATCGCACTGCCAATTGTTGTCTTCTTCGTTGTAATCGAAGTGAAAACCACCGGAACGTGCAGCCAGCCACAGCTGACGCAAAGGCTCCTGGCGACTGAAGATCAGTTGAGTGCCATTCTCGAACTTGACGGTCAGCACGCCGGCCGAGTTTTCCAGGTCCACGTCCAGGCCGCTGTCGTCGAAAATATCCTCCAACGCCTGCTGGGTCGAATCCACCAGGTCGTGAAAACGGGCTTCGGTCAAACTCATTGTGGCAACCTCAAAAGTGTCTGGTTTTGCTCAAGCGCCGCACGATACGGGCGAGCCCCGCCGATTGCAAAGGATACCGATTTCAACACGATTGACGGTGTGAAAAATCCTCAAGCAGCGTAGTCCGCTTCCTGACTCTCTCGGCAAACCCCCGCCGGACGGGTATTCCAGCGCATAGGCAAGCTGGCGGGTGGTCGGTATACTCGGGCGCAATTAATGCATATTCAAGGATTTCGCCATGAAGCGCCTGATCTCTTCCCTTGCTGCGCTCGTCGCGGTCGCTTGCCTCGTTAGTGCCTGTGGTCAAAAAGGCCCGCTGTACCTGCCCGATGACAGCAAAGACCCGAATGAACAGGCGCAATCGTCGCAAAAACCATCCAAAGCGCATAAGCACGACACCTACGAATAAGGGTACTCCATGGACGCTTTTAACTACCGGGACGGCGAGCTGTTCGCGGAAGGCGTGGCGTTGTCCGCGATAGCCCAGCGCTTTGGCACCCCGACCTATGTGTATTCGCGTGCGCATATCGAAGCCCAGTACCGCTCGTTCACCGACGCCCTCGACGGCGTGTCGCACCTGGTGTGCTACGCGGTCAAGGCCAACTCCAACCTCGGCGTACTGAATGTCCTGGCGCGATTGGGCGCTGGTTTCGACATCGTCTCCCGTGGCGAGCTGGAACGTGTGCTGGCCGCTGGCGGCAAGGCTGAAAAGATCGTGTTCTCCGGCGTCGGCAAGACCCGCGAAGACATGCGTCGCGCCCTGGAAGTCGGCGTGCACTGCTTCAATATCGAATCCACCGACGAGCTGGAGCGCCTGCAGGTCGTGGCCGCCGAGATGGGCGTGCGTGCGCCG
The DNA here is from genome assembly GCF_054668895.1 of Pseudomonas sp. H3_E07. NCBI lineage: Bacteria > Pseudomonadati > Pseudomonadota > Gammaproteobacteria > Pseudomonadales > Pseudomonadaceae > Pseudomonas > Pseudomonas sp. H3_E07. Next base: position 2,986,832 of record NZ_CP162795.1, on the reverse strand, counting down.
ATCTCCCTGCGCGTCAATCCGGACGTCGATGCCGGGACCCACCCATACATCTCCACCGGTCTCAAAGAGAACAAGTTCGGCATCGCTATTGCCGACGCCGAGGATGTGTACATCCGCGCCGCCCAACTGCCGAACCTGGAAGTACTGGGCGTCGACTGCCATATCGGCTCGCAACTGACCACGCTGCCGCCATTCCTGGATGCGCTCGATCGCCTGCTGGCGCTGATCGACCGTCTCGGCGAATGCGGCATCTACCTGCACCACATCGACCTCGGTGGCGGCGTGGGCGTGCGTTATCGCGATGAAGAGCCGCCGCTGATTGCCGACTACATCAAGGCTGTGCGCGAGCGTATCGAAGGCCGCGACCTGACGCTGATGTTCGAGCCTGGCCGCTACATCGTCGCCAACGCTGGCGTGCTGCTGACCCAGGTCGAGTACCTCAAGCACACCGAGCACAAGGATTTCGCCATCGTCGATGCGGCGATGAACGACCTGATCCGCCCGGCGCTGTACCAGGCCTGGATGAATGTCACCGCCGTGACGCCTCGTGCAAGCGAAGCCCGCGCCTATGACATCGTCGGCCCGATCTGCGAGACCGGTGACTTCCTGGCCAAGGATCGTCAGCTCGCGCTGGAGGAAGGCGATCTGCTGGCCATTCATTCGGCCGGTGCCTACGGGTTTGTCATGAGTTCCAACTACAACACCCGCGGGCGTACCGCCGAGGTGCTGGTGGACGGTGATCAAGCGTTTGAAGTGCGTCGCCGCGAGACGGTAGCCGAGTTGTATGCTGGCGAAAGCCTGCTGCCGGAGTAAGCCATGCTGCTGCGTTTTACCAAGATGCACGGGCTGGGCAATGATTTCATGGTCCTCGACCTGGTCAGCCAGCACGCGCACATCCTGCCCAAGCACGCCAAACAGTGGGGCGACCGTCACACCGGCATTGGTTTCGACCAGTTACTGATCGTCGAGGCTCCCAGCAACCCGGAGGTGGATTTCCGTTACCGGATCTTCAACGCCGACGGTTCCGAAGTGGAACAGTGCGGTAACGGTGCGCGCTGCTTCGCGCGCTTTGTGCTGGACAAGCGCCTGACCGCCAAGCGGCAGATCCGTGTCGAGACCAAGAGCGGCGTGATCGAACTGGATATCCGCAGTGACGGCCAGATCAGCGTCAACATGGGTGCGCCACGCCTGGTGCCGGCGGACATTCCGTTCCAGGCCCCCGAGCAAGCTGCCAGCTATGCACTGGATGTTGACGGCAAGACCGTCGAGATCGCCGCCGTGTCCATGGGCAACCCCCATGCCGTGCTGCGGGTCAACGACATCAACAACGCGCCCGTGCATGAATTGGGGCCGAAGATCGAACACCACCCGCGCTTTCCGGCACGGGTCAACGTGGGCTTCCTGCAGGTGATCGACCGTACCCGCGCGCAATTGCGTGTGTGGGAACGCGGCGCCGGCGAAACCCAGGCCTGCGGCACCGGTGCTTGCGCCGCTGCCGTGGCCGCGATCAGCCAGGGGTGGATGGATTCGCCGCTGCTGATCGACCTGCCCGGTGGACGCTTGTCCATTGAGTGGGCAGGCCCTGGCCACCCGGTGATGATGACCGGGCCGGCCTCGCGCGTATACGAAGGACAGGTCCGTCTATGAGTGAGCCAATCTAATGACCGATAAGCCTCAAGTACCCGCACACGCTACCCCGAGCGACAGTCTGGAGGCCGCTGCCGTCGCGGCGTACCTTGAGGCTAATCCGGACTTCTTCGTCGAGCACGAAGAACTGCTGCCGGCGCTGCGCATCCCCCACCAACGCGGCGATACTGTGTCGCTGGTGGAGCGGCAGATGAAGATCCTGCGCGAGCGCAATATCGAAATGCGCCACAAGCTCTCGCACTTGATGGACGTCGCACGCGACAACGACCGCCTGTTCGAAAAAACCCGTCGCCTGATCCTGACCCTGATGGATGCGACCAGCCTGGAAGAAACGGTGATCGCCGTCGAAGACAGCCTTCGCCAGGACTTCCAGGTGCCCTTTGTCAGCTTGATCCTATTCAGCGACAACCCGATGCCGGTGGGTCGCTGGGTCAGCGGCAGCGACGCACAAACAGCCATCGGCGGCCTGTTGTCCGAAGGCAAGACCATCAGCGGCACCTTGCGCGAGCATGAGCTGGACTTCCTGTTTGGTGCCGAGCAGCGCAAGCAGATCGGTTCCACTGCGGTGGTCGCTCTCAGCCATCAAGGCCTGCACGGTGTACTGGCCATCGCCAGCCGCGATCCCCAGCACTACAAGAGCTCAGTGGGCACGCTGTTCCTGACCTACATTGCCGAAGTACTGGGCCGCGTCCTGCCGCGCTTCACCACCGCCCTGCGCGCGGTGCGCTAACCATGGAACGGCAACTGGACGCTTACTGCGCTCACCTGCGCAACGAGCGCCAGGTGTCGCCCCATACGCTGGAAGCCTACCGGCGGGACTTGAACAAGGTCTTGGCCTACTGTGAGAAACAACAGATCAGCAGCTGGAAGGCTCTGGATATCCAGAGCCTGCGCAGCCTGATCGCGCGCCTGCACCAGGCGGGTCAATCCTCGCGCAGCCTGTCGCGCCTGCTCTCGGCGGTACGCGGGCTCTATCACTATTTGAACCGCGAAGGCCTGTGCGATCACGACCCGGCCAACGGCCTGTCGCCGCCCAAGGGCGAACGACGTCTGCCCAAAACCCTGGACACCGACCGCGCCCTGCAATTGCTGGATGGCGCCGTCGAGGATGACTTCCTGGCCCATCGCGACCAGGCCATCCTGGAGCTGTTCTATTCATCTGGCCTGCGTCTGTCGGAGCTGACTGGCCTGAATCTCGACCAATTGGACCTGGCGGACGGCCTGGTGCAAGTACTCGGCAAGGGCAGCAAGACCCGCGTGCTACCGGTGGGCCGCAAAGCCCGGGAAGCCTTGCAACTGTGGCTACCGCTGCGCCTGCTGACCAATCCCGCGGATGACGCGGTGTTTGTCAGCCAGCAAGGCCGGCGCCTGGGGCCACGGGCGATTCAAGTGCGGGTCAAGGCCGCCGGTGAGCGCGAGCTGGGTCAGAACCTGCACCCACACATGCTGCGACACTCCTTTGCCAGCCATATGCTGGAATCGTCCCAGGACCTGCGCGCGGTTCAAGAGCTGCTCGGCCACTCCGACATCAAGACCACGCAGATCTACACCCATCTGGATTTCCAACACCTGGCAACGGTGTACGACAGCGCCCATCCACGGGCCAAACGCATCAAGGGCGGCGACTCATGAGTATCAAGCTGATCACTTTCGACCTGGACGACACGCTCTGGGACAACGTACCCGTCATCATCAGCGCCGAAGCGTCGATGCGCGAATGGCTGACGGTCAACGCTGCGAAGGTCGGCGATTTGCCGCTGGAGCACTTCGCCAGTCTTCGCCAACAGGTGCTGGAGCGCCATCCCGAGCTGAAACACCGGATCAGCCTTTTGCGTCACAGGGTGTTGATGCATGCGTTTGAAGAGGCTGGTTATCCACAGCCTGAGGCCACGGAAATGGCGGATGTATGCTTCGAGGCGTTCATACACGCGCGCCACCAACTCGCCCCCTTCCCCGAAGCGGAGCCCATGCTCAAAGCCTTGCGCCAGCACTTCTTGCTGGGGGTGATCACCAACGGCAATGCCGACGTGCAGCGCGTGGGCCTGGCGGACTACTTTCACTTTGCCCTGCGCGCTGAAGACATCGGCATCGCCAAGCCGGATGCGCGACTGTTTCAAGAAGCGTTGCAACGCGGTGGCGTGGATGCCAGCGCAGCGGTGCATATTGGCGATCATCCAGGGGATGACATTGCCGGGGCGCAGCAGGCGGGGCTTCGGGCGGTGTGGTTCAACCCGACGGGTAAGGTTTGGGAAGCCGATAAGCGCCCGGATGCAGAGGTTCGCAGCTTGGCCGAATTAGCGCCTTTGCTGGCTGGCTGGAAATAACGCCCATGAAAAAGCCCGCAGCGACGGCGGGCTTTTCCCTACAAGCTGGTGACTGACCTCAGATAGGTCGGCTGCCGTACTTGTTATCAGGCTTCTTCGGTGGATCTGCCACCACGTTGGCCTCGACTTCCTGCACTTTGCCGCCTTTAGCGAGGAATTCTTCCATCGCACGGGCAAGGGCATCACGCTCTTTGTTCTTGGCTTCAACGCTCGGCAATTCATCTACCGACACAGCAGCCTTGGCTTTGCCCTTGGCAGCCGGGGCAGGTGCGTCATCGCCACCGTCGTCGTCAGCCACGTCTTCCGCCGCCGCTTCCAGACCTTCTTCGGTGTCGTCGTCGTCACCTACTTCCAGGTCGTCGTTTTCCAGATCATCGTCGCTCATGTTCTACCTCATGACTTGCGAAAAGCAGATTAGTTATAGCCCAGCTTCACCTTCTGTCGACGGCTGCCGGAAAAAAATCAACATCCACGGGATAACCAGTGGCTTATGCCCCATCACCCTGCAAGGTGGCGAGGACTTTACGAGCACCGCCATGATCACGGTGCTCGCCCAGATAAACACCTTGCCAGGTCCCCATCGCCAAGCGGCCGGCCTTCACCGGCAAACTCAGCTGGCAGCCCAGGAGACTGGCCTTGAAGTGCGCCGGCAGGTCATCCGGACCTTCGTCGTTGTGTTCAAACCCGGCAAGGCCTTGCGGCACCAGCGCGTTGAAATAACGTTCGAAGTCACGGAGAACCGCCGGGTCGGCATTCTCGTTCACGGTCAACGAGGCCGAAGTGTGTTGCAACCACAGATGCAACAAGCCCACGCGACAGGCCTTCAACTCAGGCAAGCCGGCCAGCAACTCATCGGTCACCAGGTGAAAGCCCCGGGGCTTGGCCCGCAGGGTAATCAAGGTCTGTTGCCACATACAGTTCTCCGCCCATCGGCGCGCATTCTAGCGCGCTCTGGGAAAAAACAAAGTGCCGAATACGCCTACATGCCTGTAAGACATTGGCACGCGGAAAAGTGCCGGGTGAACCTCATCACAAACTCGACGAAAAAACCGACACAGCGTGTTATGACTGACAAACGCCAGGCAAAAAAATGCCCGGCAAGCCGGGCATCTTTTTTACGCGTACTTACAAGTTGTAGCCGCGCTCGTTGTGTTGCGCCAGGTCGAGGCCGACGGCCTCCTCTTCTTCGGTCACCCGCAGGCCCATGACCATGTCCAGCACCTTGAGGATGACGTAGGTCACGATCGCCGTGTAGATCACAGTGAAGCCAACGCCTTTGCACTGGATCCAAACCTGCGCGGCAACGTCAGTCACGGTGCCGAAGCCGCCCAGCGCAGGGGCTGCGAACACACCGGTGAGAATCGCACCGACGATACCGCCGATACCGTGCACGCCGAACGCGTCCAGGGAGTCGTCGTAGCCCAGCTTGCGCTTGAGGCTGGTGGCGCAGAAGAAGCAGATCACACCGGCAACCAGGCCGATCACCAGGGCGCCCATCGGGCCCACGGTGCCAGCGGCTGGGGTGATGGCTACCAGGCCCGCCACCACACCCGAGGCGATGCCGAGTGCGCTTGGCTTACCGTGGGTGATCCACTCGGCGAACATCCAGCCCAGCGCTGCAGCAGCGGTAGCGATCTGGGTAACCAGCATCGCCATGCCGGCAGTGCCGTTGGCCGCAGCCGCGGAACCAGCGTTGAAGCCGAACCAGCCGATCCACAGCATGGCTGCGCCGATCAGGGTGTAACCCAGGTTGTGCGGAGCCATTGGAGTAGTCGGGAAGCCTTTACGCTTGCCGAGCACGATGCACGCCACCAGGCCAGCCACACCCGCGTTGATATGCACCACGGTGCCGCCGGCGAAGTCCAGCACGCCCCAGTCCCACATCAGGCCACCGTTGCCGCTCCAGACCATGTGCGCGATCGGCGCATAGACCAGGGTGAACCAGATAGCCATGAAGATCAGCATCGCGGAGAACTTCATACGCTCAGCGAAGGCACCGACGATCAGCGCCGGGGTGATGATCGCGAAGGTCATCTGGAAGGTGATGAACACCGCTTCCGGGAACAGCGCTGCAGGGCCGGTGATGCTGGCCGGGGTCACGCCCGCCAGGAACGCCTTGCCCATGCCGCCGAAGAAGGAGTTGAAGTTGACCACACCCTGTTCCATACCGGTGGTATCGAACGCGATGCTGTAGCCGTATACGACCCAGAGGATGCTGATGAGGCCGGTGATCGCGAAACACTGCATCATCACCGACAGAATATTCTTGGAGCGGACCATGCCGCCGTAGAACAGCGCCAGGCCAGGGATGGTCATGAACAGCACCAAAGCGGTGGCGGTCAACATCCAGGCGGTGTCGCCGGAATTGAGGACTGGAGCAGCCACTTCGTCTGCCGCCATGGCCAGGCTTGGCATTACGATGGACAACAGGGCTCCGAGCCCTGCGAATTTACGCAGAGTCATATTGTTTTCTCCTGGGGCGTTGGGGTTTGGCGGCTTAGATTGCGTCGGTATCGGTTTCGCCGGTACGGATGCGAATAGCCTGTTCCAGATTGACCACGAAGATCTTGCCGTCACCGATCTTGCCGGTGTTGGCGGCCTTGGTTATCGCCTCGATAACCCGGTCAAGATCCTTGTCGTCAATGGCGACATCAATCTTCACCTTCGGCAGGAAATCGACCACGTATTCCGCGCCGCGATACAGCTCGGTATGACCCTTCTGCCGACCGAAGCCTTTGACCTCAGTAACGGTAATGCCCTGCACGCCGATCTCGGACAACGACTCGCGTACATCGTCCAACTTGAACGGCTTGATGATGGCAGTGACTAGCTTCATGAAAACTCTCTCCCGAATTGGTGGACTTGCCCCAGGAAAACAAACCCGTCTCAAGTCTAAGCGCAGTGCCTGGCTTTGTAACGCGTCGTCGCCTCGGCATTTGCCTTTGCGACGCCAGCGAACCACTGGTGACGAAACCTGTACCCCTGATCCGTCGGCGCACTGCATTCGTCACAGCGACTGCATCAGTGCATGGGTCATGTTCGTCTAAGCAGAAACCTTGCCAGCTCCGTAAAAATCACTGAAATCAGTCCTTTGCCCACTTATCCCCACCTGCGAAGCTTTTGGGCGACGGCAATGCGCACAAAAACAGTGCGTAGCCGCCCGACCCTCTGCGCGAAAAGCGTGCGCCCGCCGTCGTGAAAAAGACTATAGACGCTGCGTGATACACTGCCGGCCAACAGTTTTCCGGAATATTTCCCATGCTCGCGCCCAAAGACCTCCTCGACGCCCTGAGCGGCCACGCCTCTCGCCTGTTCAGCGGTGACACCCCATTGCCCCGCAATGAAATCGAAAGCCAATTCAAGGCCTTGCTGCAAAGTGGTTTCAGCAAGCTCGACTTGGTGAGCCGCGAAGAATTTGATAGCCAGATGGTGGTACTTGCCCGCACGCGTGCGCGGCTGGAGAGCCTGGAGGCAAAAGTCGCCGAACTGGAAGCGCGATTGACGCCAGCGGGCGAATAACCGGCATCAACCGGTCCCTGTGGGGCTTGCCGGCCCTCGACCGGCGCCTGCTGAAAATACAATTCAGCTTTTTACTGGTGGTGCTCGGTGGCCGCTGCAACCAACTCGCCGTGGCGTGGTGGGCCTTGCAGGAAACCGGTTCCGCCGTCGTCTTCGCCAACATGATCGCCTGCTCCATCGCGGCGCAGGTGCTGGCCCGCCCTCTGCTGGGATGGCTGGGCGACAAGTACAACAAGATCCTGATCCTCAGGCTGGTTTCCCTGACCAGCGTGTTGACCGCGCTGTTGATGTTTCTTCTATCTGCGACGCAGCTGTTCAACCCCTGGAGCGTCGGCGCCCTGATGCTCGTCAGCAGTGCCGTCGCCGGTGTGCGCGAGCCGCTGCAGTCGTCGATCATTCCATTGTTTGCGCGTGACGATCAGGTCTCACTGGCCGTGCGCACCAAAAGCATGCTGTCGTCCATTTCCAACCTGCTCGGGCCAGCCATGGCCAGCGCGTTGATTTTCAGCTTCGGTACCCCGCTGGCGTTTGCCGTCGACTTCATTGCGATGCTTGGCGCGGCAGTGTTGATCGCATCCATTCCACTCCACCTCGGCGCCAGCGCCCCAGATGAACCTGAACCGACCTCCAGCGGCTGGCGCATGATTTACTCGGGTTTCAAGGCGGTCTATGGGGTGAAGGTCGAGTTCTACCTGGCTCTTGTGGCGATGCTCGTCAACTTTGCCCTGTTTCCATTTTTTACCATCCTGCTGCCGCTGTACGTGAAGACAGTTATCCACTACCCGATCACCTACCTCGGCCTGCTGGATGCGTGCTTCGGCCTGGGCATCCTGGCGGGCAGCTACACGATCACCGGCTGGTTGACCCAACGGGTACCCCGCGACCTGTGTGTCGCGGCAGGCTTTGCACTGTTGGGGGGCAATATGTGGCTGGCCGGCGCGCTCTCATCGATAGTCGTCGTGCCCCTGGCGTTCTTCTGTGGCGGGGTGGGCCTGATGCTGATCAACATTCCGACCTCTGCCGTGAGATTACTGGCGACCCCCAAGCAGCACCGCAACCGGATCTTCGCCACCGTGTCCTTTCTGTCCGCGGCAGCCAGCCCGCTGGGCAGTTTCGCCATGAATGGCCTGATCGCCAACCTCGGTGTCACCCTGACCATCACGTCGCTGGGGGCGATGGTGCTGGGGTTGTCACTGCTGGTGTTCCTGATCCCCGATTTCCGCACCTTCATGCGTGCCCCGGACCCCCAACTCAACGGCGCCTATCTGGATAAGTATCCCAACGCCTTTGCACGTTGATACGTCCTGTAAAAGTCTGATTCGTTGCCCATGCGTTCCCTCGACTACCTTTGAGAAACCGCAGGAAGCGGCCTCAATTCTTCAAGGAACGAGCATGTCCCTCGCCATCGTCCACAGCCGTGCCCAAATTGGCGTCGAAGCTCCCGCCGTCACCGTCGAGGTGCACATGGCCAATGGTCTGCCGTCCCTGACACTGGTGGGTTTGCCGGAAACGGCGGTCAAGGAAAGCAAGGACCGGGTGCGCAGCGCCATTCTCAATTCTGCCCTGCAATACCCGGCCCGCCGCATCACCCTGAACCTGGCGCCCGCCGACCTGCCCAAGGACGGCGGGCGTTTTGACCTGGCGATTGCCTTGGGAATCCTCGCGGCCAGCGTGCAGGTGCCGGCGTCGATGCTCGACGAGGTGGAATGCCTGGGAGAATTGGCCCTGTCCGGCGAAGTGCGGGCAGTGAAAGGCGTGTTGCCGGCAGCATTGGCGGCGCGCAAGGCGGGGCGCACCGTAATCGTGCCGCGGGCGAATGCGGAAGAAGCCTGCCTGGCGTCGGGGTTGAAAGTGCTCGCCGTGGATCATTTGCTGCAGGTGGTAGCGCACCTGAATGGGCATCAGCCCATCGAGCCCTACAAATCCGACGGATTGCTGTATCTGAACAAACCTTACCCGGACCTGAGCGAAGTACAGGGCCAGCTCGCCGCCAAGCGCGCACTGCTGATCGCGGCGGCGGGGGCGCATAACCTGCTGTTAAGCGGCCCGCCCGGCACCGGCAAGACATTGCTCGCCAGTCGCCTGCCGGGGTTGTTGCCACCGCTGAGTGAGCAGGAAGCCCTGGAAGTGGCGGCGATTCAATCGGTCGTCAGCGTGGCGCCACTCAGTCATTGGCCCCACCGACCGTTTCGCCAGCCGCATCATTCGGCGTCGGGCCCGGCGCTGGTGGGAGGCGGGTCAAAGCCGCAACCGGGAGAAATCACCCTGGCCCATCACGGCGTGCTGTTTCTGGATGAGCTGCCGGAGTTCGACCGCAAAGTATTGGAGGTGCTGCGCGAGCCACTGGAATCAGGGCACATCGTGATTTCCCGTGCCCGCGACCGCGTGAGCTTCCCGGCCCGTTTCCAACTGGTCGCCGCCATGAACCCCTGCCCTTGCGGGTACCTCGGCGAACCCAGCGGACGTTGTCGCTGTACGCCGGAGCAGATCCAGCGCTATCGCAACAAGCTCTCCGGGCCGCTGCTGGACCGCATCGACTTGCACCTCACTGTGGCGCGAGAAACCACTGCGTTGAATCCTACCCAGCAGGCAGGCGATAACACAGCCGAGGCGTCGGCACGGGTCGCCCAGGCCCGCGATCGCCAACAGCAACGCCAAGGCTGTGCGAATGCTTTCCTTGATCTGCCGGAGCTACGCAAGCACTGCAAGCTGGCGAAGGTCGACGAATGCTGGCTGGAAAACGCCTGTGAACGGCTGACGCTTTCCCTGCGCGCAGCCCATCGACTGCTCAAAGTGGCACGCACCCTAGCCGACCTTGAGCACACCGATAGCATCAACCGGGCGCATCTGGCGGAAGCGTTGCAGTATCGGCCCGCGGCTGTTGGCTAGGGTGACTGTGGAAAGTCCAGCAGCAACCGCGCCACTTCCATCACTTCATCCAAGGCCGCTTCGGCCGACTCCGTGGAGGGCTGGAGCATCAGGTCGTCGGCGTAGCCCATCGCCACTGCAAAGATTTGGCGGGCAGCGCGTTGTGGCGAGTCACAACGCAGGACATTGGCAGCGACACCTCGCTCGATCACTTCGGCGAGCATGCCTTGCCATTGAGCATTGATCACCAGGTAAGCCTGGGCCATTTGCGGGTCTTGCATCGCTTCGTCCCAGGCATCCAGCCACAGCGCCCAGCCTGCATCGGCGGTGCTCGGAAGGCAGTCACGCAAAAAACCCACAAAGGCATCCAGCGGGGGGCTTCTGCCAGAGGCGCCCGTACTTCGTCCAACTGCTCATTGGCAAACCGCACGAAGGCTTCGCGGCGCAGCTCCTTCCAATCACTGAAGTAGTGATAAACGTGGCTACGGGACAGCCCGGCATGTTCGGCCAGGTCGCGGGTGGACACATCGGCAAACCCCTTGCTGCGAAACAACTCCAGGGCGGCGGCGATGATCTGGTCTTTACGGTCGATACGCGACATGGCAATTCCTTTCGGCACCGGCAGATAAGCGGCGCTTGCTTTTTGAGCGATCGCTCAAGGATACTTGAGCAGTCGCTCAATAATAGCGTCTATCATCCCTTTGGTGCATCCATGACATCCGTCACGCCTCAAATCCTGATCGAAGAAAGCAAGAAAATCGGCCAGCAATCCGCCGGCCAGACCCTCAAAGCGATCGCCAAAGCCTATCCCGGCAAGCTGTTCGGCACGCTGTCATTGGTTGCATTGGAAAATGCCCTGCTGCTGGCATACCCGTTGTTTGCCGGGTTTGCGGTGGATGCAATCATTCGGGGCGATGCCAGCAACGCTCTGTTCTACGCCGCCGTGGTCCTGGCGTTCTGGGTCGTCGGCGCGGCACGCCGGGCGCTGGACACCCGAACCTTCACCCGGATCTACGCCGACCTGGCGGTGCCGGTGATTCTGAACCAGCGCCTGCAGAATCACAGCACCTCCAAGTCAGCGGCACGGGTGGTGCTCGCACGAGAGTTCGTCGACTTCTTTGAGAAACACGTGCCGATCATCGCCACGGCGCTGGTATCGATTATTGGTGCGGCGGTGATGCTGATCGTGATCGAGCCCTGGGTCGGTCTCGCGTGCCTGGGCGCACTGGTGCTGTGTATCACGCTGTTGCCGCGCTTTGCCCAACGTAACCAAGCGCTGCATGAGCGCCTGAATAATCGCTTGGAAAAGGAAATCGGCCTGGTGGAAAAAGTCGGTGCGCCGACCCTGCGACGCCACTACCAGGTGCTGTCTCGCCTGCGGATCTGGCTGTCAGACCGCGAGGCCGCTGCGTACCTGTTTCTCGGCACACTGGCTGCCTTGCTCTTCGTGGTCGCCATCAGCCAGTTGGCCTTGTCCCCCGCAGTCAAGGCCGGTCATGTGTATGCGGTCATGACCTACCTGTGGACCTTCGTCACCAGCATGGACGAAGCCCCTGGCATGGTCGACCAACTGGCGCGCCTCAAAGACATCGGCAAGCGCGTGGACCCAGGGCTGGGCGACCGCTAGGTCTCAACGAAACCGATCCACTTCATGCCGCAGGCCCGCCGCCAGGGTCTCCAGTTCCTTGGCCGTGATCGCCAGGTTCGACACCACCTCGCGCTGCTCGCTGTTGGCCAGCGCAATGCTCTGCAGGTTGCTGCTGAGCAAAGTCGCGGTGCTGCTCTGTTCCTGGGTGGCGGTGGTGATCGCAGCGAACTGCTGACCGGCCGAGCGGCTTTGCTCGTCGATACGCGCCAGGGCCGACGCCACATCGGCGTTGCGCGACAGGCCTTCCTGCATCAATACGTTGCCGCGCTCCATGGTGCTGATGGCGTTGCCGGTTTCCTGCTGGATGCTCTGGATCATCCCGGAAATTTCGTCGGTGGCCTCACGGGTACGCGACGCCAGGTTACGCACCTCATCAGCGACCACGGCAAACCCACGACCCTGCTCACCCGCCCGTGCGGCTTCGATGGCGGCGTTGAGTGCCAGCAGGTTGGTTTGTTCGGCGATCGAGGTGATCACGCCGACGATCCCGCCAATTTCCTGGGAACGCTGGCCCAGGGTGTTGATCACCGTAGCCGTGCTGTTGAGCGCGGCGGCGATGTGTTCCAGGGACGACGACGCTTCTTGCATCGAGTTGCGCCCGATACGGGTTTGCTGGGCGTTTTCCTGGGCGAGGCGTTCGGTGCTGCCCATGTTATCGGCGATGTTCAGCGACGTGGCGCTGAACTCTTCCACTGCACCAGCCATGCTAGTGATCTCACCGGACTGCTGCTCCATGCCCTCATAAGCACCACCGGATAACCCAGACAACGCCTGGGCACGGCTGTTGACCTCTTCGGCTGCCTTGCGGATATGCGAGACCATGGTCGACAGCGCTTCACCCATCTGGTTGAAGCTGCGCGCCAACTGGCCGATTTCGTCATGGCTGGACACATTCAGGCGTACGCTCAAGTCCCCCGCACCCAGGGCTTCGGCCTGGCGCACCAGGTCGCCCAACGGCGCCAACTTGCTACGCAGCAACCAGACCGTTGCGCCGACCGCCAGCAGCATGGCAAGCACGCTGCCGATCACCAGGCGGATGCCGACGTCCCAGGTCACCGAGCGAATCTCGGCCTTGGGCATGCTCGCGACAACTGCCCACGGCCCGCCGTCGAAGGGTACAGAGACGCTGTAGAATTCTTCGTTCTTGTCCGCCCAGAAGCGACCTTTGCCTGGTGTTTTGGCCAGGTCCAACATCACTGGAACCGCCTGGTCCAGCGCCTGCACGCCAGCCGGGGGCACCAGCCAGCGCTTCTGCTCGTCCAGCAGGGCCAGGGAGCCGGTCTGGCCGATACGGAAGCGCTTGAGATTCTCGAACTGGGCATTCTGCGCATCGGTGTAGTCAAAACCGATGAACAGCACGGCGATGACCTGGCCGCTGCTATCACGCACGGGGCTGTATTGGGTCATGTAGGAGCGGTCGAACAATACCGCCCGGCCGATGTAGGTCTGCCCGCTGAGCACACGCTGATAAGCCGGGCCTTGGCGATCCAGGACCGTACCGATGGCGCGGTTACCATCCTGTTTGGTCAACGACGTGCTGATGCGGATGAAGTCTTCGCCGCTGCGTACAAACACCGTGGCCACGCCGCCGGACATCTGCTTGAACTCATCCACATCCTCGAAGTTGTTGTTCAACACCTCGCTGCCCAGATACAGGCTCGGGGTCTGCACACCGGCCACGGTCACTGGTTGGTCTGCACGCACACTCAAACCGGCACCAAAACGCTTTTCGAACAGCCCGCTCAATCGCTGGGTACTCTCGCGCAAGGTGCCGTGGAAGGTGTTGAGTTGATCGGCAAGCAAGCGCGCCTCGCTGGCCAGGTGTTCCTCGCGGGTGGCGAGGTTGGCGGAGTCGAGGGAACGCAGAGCAAACACAGTACTGCCGCTGATGACGACAGCCAGAATCACGGCGAGTGCGAGGCCTAGCTGTGAGGCTATCCGAGCGCGAGGTTGAGTCATGAAGGCTCCTGGCCGAGGCCAGGATCATCCTGATCTCATAGCGTTGCTCGGCAAATTATCTGGTGGGAAACGTTGGTGCACGATTGTTCCAACACACCTTCTTCGGCTGGGCGAAGCAATACTTGAGCGAATCACAGGGGTATCACGCAAACGATTGCACGAACGCTCTGCAACCACTCAATCGAGACGTTCGACTGAAGGCAACGCCATCGCCTTGACCTCCGCCTGGAGAAACTCCGCCAAGCGCCGCAGCCGCTCACCGCCGGGGCGGGTCTTCGGCCACACCAGGTAATAACTTTCACCACTGGCTACGGCTGTTGGCCAGGGCAGGCTCAATCGGCCCTGGGCCACGTCTTCGGCCACCATCAGCAGGTCACCCATGGATACGCCGTAACCCCGCGCAGCGGCGATCATGCCCAGTTCGAGGGTATCGAACACCTGCCCGCCCTTGAGCGACACCTGGGATGACAAGCCCATGCGCTCCAGCCAGTTGCGCCAATCACGACGGTCAGGCGTGGGGTGCAGCAACTCGGCGGTGGCCAGGCGCTCGACATCCCAGGGTCCATCCTCCAGCAGGTTGGGGGCGCCCACCGGAATCAGCAATTCCGGGAATAGATAACTGGCCTCCCAATCCGCCGGAAAATGGCCGTAGCTCAGCAGCACGGCGCAGTCGAAGGGTTCCTGGTTGAAGTCCACCTCGTCCACACTCATCCAGGCGCTGGTCAGTTGCACCTCATTGCCGGGCTGCAACGCACGGAACCGGCTGAGCCGCGCCAACAGCCAGCGCATGGTCAGGGTGGACGGTGCCTTCATGCGCAGGATGTCGTCTTCGGCATTCAAGGTATGGCAGGCCCGCTCCAGCGCGGCGAAACCTTCGCGCACACCAGGCAACAACAGACGCGCCGCCTCGGTGAGCTGCAAGGTGCGGCCGCTGCGCTGGAACAAGCGGCAGGCGAAGTGCTCTTCCAATGTGCGGATGTGTCGGCTCACCGCACTTTGCGTAATAGACAGTTCCTCCGCCGCACGGGTGAAGGAATTGTGCCGCGATGCCGCCTCAAACGCGCGAAGGGCATAAAGGGGAGGAAGGCGACGTGACATTTGGCAAGCTCCTACAAGCAATTCCGTAACGTACCAGATTCATCAGGCATGAGTTTTAGTCATGTGAACGATCGCATTTATCCCTTTGTGCAATGCGCTGAGAGCGCCGAGAATCAACCCTCCCTCAACCCTTCGACTATTCGAGCGTGATGATCATGCAGCATCCGGCACGTACCGAACTCTGGGCCATTCTGCGGCTGTCAGGGCCGTTGATTGCCTCACAGTTGGCGCACATGCTGATGGTGCTGACCGACACCCTGATGATGGCGCGCCTGAGCCCCGAAGCCCTGGCCGGTGGCGGCCTGGGCGCGGCAAGCTATTCGTTCGTGTCGATTTTCTGCATCGGCGTGATTGCCGCCGTGGGCACCTTGGTGGCAATCCGTCACGGCGCGGGGGATATCGAAGGCGCCACCCGCCTGACCCAGGCCGGACTGTGGCTCGCCTGGCTGATGGCCTTGGCGGCCGGCTTGCTGTTGTGGAACCTCAAGCCGCTGCTGCTGCTGTTCGGCCAGACCGAGACCAACGTGCACTCGGCGGGGCAATTCCTGACGATCCTGCCGTTCGCCCTCCCGGGTTTCCTGAGCTTCATGGCCTTGCGCGGCTTCACCAGCGCGATTGGCAAGGCCCAGCCGGTGATGGTGATCAGCCTCGGTGGCGCGGTGGCCAACTACCTGCTCAACCATGCGTTGATCGAAGGCATGTTCGGCCTGCCGAAACTGGGCCTGATGGGCATCGGACTGGTCACGGCCGTCGTCGCCAATGGCATGGCGTTGGCGCTGATGTGGTACATCCACCGCAACCGTACCTATGCGGCGTACCCGTTGAGCACCGGCCTGCTGCGCCTCAATACCCAGTACCTGCGCGAGCTGTGGCGCCTGGGCCTGCCGATTGGCGGCACTTATGCGGTGGAAGTCGGGTTGTTCGCGTTTGCGGCGCTGTGCATGGGCACCATGGGCAGCACGCAGTTGGCGGCGCACCAGATCGCGCTGCAAATTGTCTCGGTGGCGTTCATGGTGCCGGCGGGGATGTCTTACGCGGTGACCATGCGTATCGGCCAACATTACGGCGCTGGGCAGTTGTTGCAGGCACGCCTGGCCGGGCGCGTCGGCATCGGATTTGGCGCAGCGGTGATGTTGGGATTTGCCGCCGTGCTGTGGCTTTATTCCGATCCTTTGATCGGATTGCTTATCGACCATAACGACCCGGCCTTCCATGACGTGATCGTCCTGGCCGTCAGCCTGCTCGCTGTCGCCGCCTGGTTCGAGCTGTTCGACGGTGTGCAAACCATCGCCATGGGCTGCATTCGCGGGCTCAAGGACGCCAAGACCACCTTCCTGATCGGCGCGGGTTGCTATTGGTTGATCGGGGCACCGTCGGCCTGGCTGATGGCCTTCACCCTGGGCTGGGGACCGACCGGCGTATGGTGGGGCTTGGCGCTGGGCCTGGCGTGCGCGGCAGTCAGCCTGACTTGGGCATTTGAAGCGAAGATGAAGCGCATGATTCGGCGAGAGCCTGAAACCTACAGCACGTTGCAAGCAGCTCAGCCGGATTGAAGGCTGTAATCGGTCAGTGTGGGAGCTGGCTTGCCTGCTCCCACAGTTGATTGGGTGGGCACCCAATCAACCCAGCAAGGCCTGCTGGCTTTTCCCGAAGGTCAGGTACTCCACAAGCTCCGCCAACGGCAGCGGCTTGCTGATCAGGTAACCCTGGGCCTGGTCGCAGCCAAACAAGCGCAACAGTGCAAGTTGCTCCGGCGTTTCCACGCCTTCGGCGACCACTTCAAGGTTGAGATTGTGGGCCAGGTTGATCATGGCGTGCACCAGTTTGCGGTTCTCTTCGCGCTCTTCCATACCGCCGACAAAACTCTTGTCGATCTTCAACAAGGCGATCGGCAGGCTGTTGAGGTGCACGAACGATGAAAAGCCCGTGCCGAAATCGTCCAGGGAGAACCGAACACCGAGGCGGCCGAGGGCGTCCATGGTCTGCTTGACCAGGTCACTGCGGCGCATCACGGCGGTTTCGGTGAGTTCGAACTCCAGCCACTGTGCCTCAACGCCCCGCTCGGCAATCAGCCGGCTGAGGGTGGAGAGCAACTGGCTGTCCTGGAACTGACGGAATGACAGGTTGACCGCCATGTGCAGCGGCGGCAGGCCGCGTTCGCGCAGGTCCTGCATGTCGCGCAGCGCGCGGGAGATCACCCAGTAACCCAACGGCACGATCAGGCCGCTTTGTTCGGCCAGGGGCACGAACTCACTCGGCGGCAACAGGCCACGCTCGTCGTGGCGCCAGCGCACCAAGGCTTCAAGGCCGACGATATGCCCGTCGTCGAGGTCCAGGCGCGGTTGGTAGTGCAGCTCCAGTTCGTCACGACGCAAGGCGCGGCGCAGCTCACTTTCCAGGTCGGCCAGGCTGCGCGCGTTGCGGTTGATGCGTTCGTTGAAGATATGAAAGGTGCAGCCTTGGGTGCTTTTGGCCTGCTGCATGGCGATATGGGCGTGCCACATCAGCGGGTCGGCGCCGGCGCGGGCACGGGCATGGGCCACCCCCAGGCTGCAGCCGATCAGCAGGCTTTCGCCATCCACCCAGTACGGTTCGGCCATGACTTCGGTGATGCGCTCGGCCATCCACTCGGCACGCTGGGGCGCGCGGCGGGTGTCGATCAAGAGGGCAAACTCGTCACTGCCCAGGCGCGCCAGTTGGTCCCCGACCTCAAGTTGGCTCTTGAGCCGCGAGACCACTTGCAGGATCAGCCGGTCGCCGGCCTGGTGGCCGAGGGCGTCGTTGGCGTGGCGGAAATTGTCGAGGTCCAGGTGGCCGAGGGCCAGGCCACGGCCTTCATTCTCGACCAGTCGTGCGGCGAGCAAGGTCTGGAAGCCCTGGCGGTTGGCAATACCGGTGAGCGGGTCCTGTTCGGCCAGGCGCTGCAGGGTGTTTTCCAGTACGCCACGCTCGCGGACGTGGCGCAGGCAGCGGCGCACTGTATCGGCATCCAATACATCGCGCACCAGCCAATCGCTGACGCCCAGCGGCGAAACCAGCGGTTCCTGCTCCAGCAGCAATACGCACGGCAGGCTGCAGCGGCCAGGGCCGGGCTGCAAGCTGGGCGTGGTCAACAGCACGGCGCTGTGGTCGTCATCGAACAGACGGCTCACGGACTCCCAGTTTGGTGCGCTGATCAGCACAGCCCCATCGCCCATCGGCGCCAGGCACTCGCGCAACAACGCTGCCCACGCGGGCTCGTCGGCCAGCAGCAGCAAACGCAAGGGTTCGACAGGCGTAGACAAGCTAGCTCCCTAGACTCTGCAAAATTTCGTGACAGCGGGCATTATGACGTGCGGCCAGATGATCACCAATGATAGGGGTTACCAAACACGCGAACTGTAAAGATTAGTCGCAAATAACCCCGACATCCTGCGGCAAAGTATCAAAACCGGCAAATTTAGATCGAGTGGTACGTCACACTGTCGTTCTGACAGAGCAGAATCCTGCGAGCCTGTTAAAATGCCCGCCCTTTTGAACAACGACTCCCTGAATTCTGTATGTCCCGACTCAATCCCCGGCAGCAAGAAGCCGTGAACTACGTCGGCGGCCCTCTATTGGTGCTCGCCGGTGCAGGCTCCGGCAAGACCAGCGTGATCACCCGCAAGATCGCGCACCTGATCCAGCAGTGCGGCATCCGCGCCCAGTACATCGTCGCCATGACCTTTACCAACAAGGCGGCGCGGGAAATGAAAGAGCGTGTCGGCACCCTGCTCAAGGGTGGCGAGGGCCGTGGCCTCACCGTGTGCACCTTCCACAACCTGGGCTTGAACATCATCCGCAAGGAGCATGCGCGGCTGGGCTACAAGCCGGGCTTCTCGATCTTCGACGAGACCGACGTGAAGTCGCTGATGACCGACATCATGCAAAAGGAGTACGCAGGCGACGACGGCGTGGACGAGATCAAGAACATGATCGGCGCCTGGAAAAACGACCTGATCCTGCCCGCCCAGGCCCTGGAAAACGCACGCAACCCCAAGGAACAGACCGCCGCCATCGTCTACACCCACTACCAGCGCACGCTCAAGGCGTTCAACGCAGTGGACTTCGATGACCTGATCCTGCTGCCGGTGAAGCTGTTCGAGGAACACGCCGACATCCTCGAAAAATGGCAGAACAAGGTGCGCTACCTGCTGGTAGATGAATACCAAGACACCAACGCCAGCCAATACCTGCTGGTGAAAATGCTGATCGGCAAGCGCAACCAGTTCACCGTGGTAGGCGACGACGACCAGTCCATCTACGCCTGGCGCGGCGCGCGCCCGGAAAACCTGATGTTGCTCAAGGACGACTACCCGTCCCTGAAAGTGGTGATGCTGGAGCAGAACTATCGCTCCACCAGCCGCATCCTGCGTTGCGCCAACGTGCTGATCTCGAACAACCCCCACGAGTTTGAAAAACAACTGTGGAGTGAGATGGGCCACGGCGACGAAATACGCGTGATCCGCTGCCGTAACGAAGACGCCGAAGCCGAGCGCGTGGCCGTGGAAATCCTCAGCCTGCACTTGCGCACCGACCGGCCCTACAGCGATTTCGCAATCCTGTACCGCGGCAACTACCAGGCCAAGCTGATCGAGCTGAAATTGCAGCATCACCAGGTGCCGTATCGCCTGTCGGGCGGCAACAGCTTTTTCGGACGCCAGGAAGTCAAAGACCTGATGGCCTACTTCCGGCTGATCGTGAACCCGGACGACGACAACGCCTTCCTGCGCGTGATCAATGTGCCGCGCCGCGAGATCGGCTCCACCACCCTGGAAAAACTCGGCAACTACGCCACTGAACGCAAGATCTCGATGTACGCCGCCACCGACGAAATCGGCCTGGGCGAGCACCTGGACTCGCGCTTCACCGATCGACTGGCGCGCTTCAAGCGCTTCATGGACAAGGTCCGCGAGCAGTGCGCCGGCGAAGACCCGATCAGCGCCCTGCGCAGCATGGTCATGGACATCGACTACGAGAACTGGCTGCGCACCAACAGCTCCAGCGACAAGGCCGCGGATTACCGCATGAGCAATGTCTGGTTCCTGATCGAAGCGCTGAAGAACACCCTGGAAAAAGACGAAGACGGCGAGATGACCGTCGAAGACGCCATCGGCAAGCTGGTACTGCGCGACATGCTTGAGCGCCAACAGGAAGAGGAAGACGGCGCCGAGGGTGTGCAGATGATGACCTTGCATGCGTCCAAGGGCCTGGAATTCCCCTACGTGTTCATCATGGGCATGGAAGAGGAAATCCTCCCGCACCGCTCCAGCATCGAAGCCGACACCATCGAAGAAGAACGGCGCCTGGCCTACGTGGGTATTACCCGCGCGCGTCAGACTTTGGCCTTCACCTTTGCCGCCAAGCGCAAGCAATACGGCGAAATCATCGATTGTGCCCCCAGCCGGTTCCTGGACGAACTGCCGCCGGACGACCTGGCCTGGGAAGGCAATGACGACACCCCGACCGAGGTAAAGGCCGTTCGCGGCAACACCGCCTTGGCGGACATACGCGCGATGTTAAAGCGCTAGAATCGACTACTTTTTAATCTACTTTCGGCGCGCACCGCGCCATTAGAGGAAGCTTTCCGTGGAAGCACTGCACAAGAAAATTCGCGAAGAAGGCATCGTGCTTTCCGATCAGGTACTCAAGGTCGACGCCTTTCTGAACCACCAGATCGACCCGGCACTGATGAAGCTGATCGGCGACGAATTCGCCGCATTGTTCAAGGATTCGGGCATCACCAAGATCGTCACCATCGAAGCCTCGGGCATCGCCCCGGCGATCATGACCGGCCTGAACCTCGGCGTACCGGTGATCTTCGCCCGCAAGCAACAGTCCCTGACCCTGACGGAAAACCTGCTGTCGGCGACGGTGTATTCCTTCACCAAGAAAGTCGAAAGCACTGTGGCGATCTCCCCGCGCCACCTGACCAGCAGCGACCGCGTGCTGGTGATCGATGACTTTTTGGCCAACGGCAAGGCGTCCCAGGCGCTGATCTCGATCATCAAGCAGGCCGGCGCGACCGTCGCCGGTTTGGGGATCGTGATCGAGAAGTCGTTCCAGGGTGGTCGTGCCGAGCTGGATGCGCAGGGTTATCGGGTTGAGTCGCTGGCACGGGTGAAGTCGCTGGCGGGTGGCGTGGTCACTTTCATCGAGTAATCGCTGCCTGAATGCCGTTAACCCTGTGGGAGCGGGCTTGCTCGCGAATGCGCTGTGACAGTCAATGTAGACGTCGACTGATACACCACTTTCGCGAGCAAGCCCGCTCCCACATTCGGTTTTGCGTTGGGCTGTCAGTGCACGGTGGCCTGCAGGCCGGCGAGCAATAAACGTTGATACAAATCCTCTTTCAGCCCCTCCGGGTTATCCAACCGCATCCGTTTCAAATGCTCGGGATACGCCTCCGGCTCCGGCGCATCCAACGCCGCCTTACCCAGCTCCAGAATCTCCGTCAGCTTGAATTTGCTCTTGAGCCAGTTCAACGCCCGCAACAGATCCCGCTCTTCATCCGTAAAATCGCTGCCCAGCGGATACTCCGGGAACAACCGGCGATGCCGCGCCTGAATACCTTGGAGCCGCTCCGGCGTGTTATCGGCAAAGCGCGGATCCAACTGGAAATCCTTCGGCAACTTGCCGGCCTTCTGCGCCTTTTCGATCAAGTCATTCTGAAAGCGCGAGTCGGTTACGTTGAGCAGCGCTTCGATCACCTTGGCATCCGTCTGGCCGCGCAAATCGGCGATTCCATACTCAGTGATGACGATATCCCTCAGGTGCCGGGGAATCGTGCAGTGGCCATAGTCCCAGACGATATTGGAACTGACCTCCCCCGCCGATTCGCGCCAGCTGCGCAGGATCAAAATCGAGCGCGCGCCCTCCAGCGCATGACCCTGGGCAACGAAGTTGTACTGCCCGCCCACGCCGCTGAGCACGCGCCCGTCTTCCAACTGGTCCGCTACCCCCGCGCCCAACAAGGTCACCATGATCGCACTGTTGATAAAGCGAGCATCCCGCCGTTGCAGTCGTTTGAGTTCTTCCTGGCCGTACAGCTCATTGATGTAACTGATGCGGGTCATGTTGAATTCGAGGCGCTTGGCGTGGGTCATTTCCTGCAGGCGCTGGTAAAAACTTCGCGGGCCGAGGAAGAATCCGCCGTGGATCGAGATCCCGTCGGGCTGCGCGGCGTCGTCGAGCGTGCCAGCGTTAGCCTGCTCCTGCGTCGCCACATCCGGGTAGACCTTGCGGCGGATAATCCCCGCGTCCGCCAGCACCAGCAGCCCGTTGACGAACATTTCGCTACACCCGTAGAGGCCATGCGCGAACGGATCGACACCGCCTTCGTGGCTGATCAACGGCGCCCACTGATAGACGTCCAGGTCAGTCAGCAGCAATCGGTAGGCCTCATTGTCCGCCTGGCGCGCCAGCAGCGCGGCAGTCAGCGCATCCCCCATGGAGCCGATGCCGATCTGCAGAGTGCCACCATCGCGCACCAAGGTGCTGGCATGCAGGCCGATAAAGTGGTCCTGGAAGCCCACCGGCATGTTCGGTGTGGAGAACAACGTGGTGCTGTCTTTTTCATCGATCAGGTAATCGAAGGCGTCCATGCCCAGCTCCGCATCACCCGGCATGTAGGGTAAATCGCTGTGGACCTGGCCGACGATCAGCACGGTTTCACCGGCATCACGGCGCTTGGCGATCATTGGTAACAGGTCGAGGGTGATATCCGGGTTGCAGCTCAGGCTCAGACGATCAGGGTGTTCGCTGCTGCTGGCAACCAGTTGAGCGACCAGGTTCAGGCCGGCGGCGTTGATGTCGCGGGCGGCGTGGCTGTAATTGCTGCTGACGTAATCCTGCTGGGCCGACTCGCTGTGGAGCAAGCTGCCGGGCTGCATGAAGAACTGCTGCACGTGGATATTTTTCGGGAGGTTGTCCTTGTGCAGGGCGGCGAGGAAATCCAGTTCGGGATAATCGCCAAACACTCGCTCGATAAAGGGTTCGAGAAAGCGTTTCTGCAAACCATCGCCCAGTGTTGGCCGGCCCAGGCTCAAGGCGGTATAGATCGTCAGCGACCGCTCCGGCAATTTGGCAATGCGCCGGTACAGCGCGTTGGCAAACAGGTTCGGCTTGCCCAGGCCAAGCGGCATGCCCATGTGGATATGCGCCGGCAACCGCTCCAGCACATCGTCAACTGCTTGCTCGATTGAACACAACTGCACCATCCGACCCTCCTGAACATTCCATGATTAGGGGTTGGACCGAGCTTGCCGGGTCTTTGCTGCAAAGAACAGCGCTGAAACACAAATCACGGATACAAAAAAGCCGCTTGTAAGCGGCTTTTTGGCGAAGATCGGTTTATTTCAAACCGGACATCTTCTCGATCGCACCTTTGAGGTCATCATCCGAGCAATCGGCGCAGGTGCCCTTTGGCGGCATGGCATTGATACCGGTAATGGCCTTGGCGAGGATGCCATCCAGGCCGCCCTGGTGGTCAGCGCGTTCTTTCCAGGCAGCGGTGTCACCGATTTTCGGCGCGCCCAACAGGCCAGTGCCGTGGCAAGCGTTGCAATGCTTGGCAATGATTTCATCCGGCGTCTTCGCAGCGCCGCCGCCTGCGGCGACCGCCACTTCCATGCCTTTGCATTCCTGGCCCTGGACGCAAACCTGGCCGACAGGCTCCAGGCGCTT
The DNA here is from genome assembly GCF_054668895.1 of Pseudomonas sp. H3_E07. NCBI lineage: Bacteria > Pseudomonadati > Pseudomonadota > Gammaproteobacteria > Pseudomonadales > Pseudomonadaceae > Pseudomonas > Pseudomonas sp. H3_E07. The sequence goes on along the minus strand of NZ_CP162795.1, from coordinate 2,963,066 downwards.
GGCAATGTCATCATTGGTCGCAGCTTGAGCGCTGACAGCCCATAGGGCCAGTACGGTTGCTGGTGCAGCCAGCATTTTCATAATTAGGTTCACGCGTTCACCCTCAATGGTGGCTATTCACGCCTGCGGCCACGGTTTCGCAGGCGGCGAAAGTATAACGGTTAGCCCGCCCTGCCGAAACAACCCTATTAAATAAAGGGAGATTCAGCTTCACGGATACAGCTACGGGAGTCTCTGCCACGCAGGCAGGACGCCTCTTTTCTTAAAAGTTCGCGGGTGTGGCTGCGCTGATTAGTCGCGCCGGCACGTCGAACGGATTGCGAAAACGATGAGGCTTGGTGCTTTCAAAGTAGTAGCTATCGCCCGCTTCGAGCACAAAAGTTTCAAGACCGACCACCAACTCCAGACGACCTTCCACCAGAATCCCGGTTTCTTCGCCTTCGTGGGTGAGCATTTCTTCGCCCGTGTCGGCGCCCGGCGGGTAGATTTCGTTGAGAAACGCAATCGCCCGGCTGGGGTGAGCCCGGCCTACCAGTTTCATGGTGACGGCGCCGTCAGAGATATCAATGAGCTCATTGGCTTTATAGACGATCTGCGTCGGTATTTCCTGGAGGATCTCCTCGGAAAAGAACTCGACCATGGACATAGGGATGCCGCCCAGCACCTTGCGCAAGGAGCTGATCGAGGGGCTGACGCTGTTTTTTTCGATCATCGAAATGGTGCTGTTGGTGACACCCGCGCGCTTGGCGAGCTCGCGCTGGGAAAGACCCTTCAGTTTACGGATGGATTGCAGTCGTTCGCCGACGTCCAATGCAGGAGCCTCCTAGGATTCAGGCTTTGTTGTAATTGAGCGTTATCATGGCGACAGCGTTCAGTATTTACAACACTTGGGCCTAAATCCCGGGCGCTTGTGTTCGTGACTGGCGGTCAAGCCTCGGAATAGAGCCTTGGCACGCGGCGCAGGTTGCAGAACAGTTGGTAAGGAATGGTCTCGGCGGCGACCGCCACATCACTGGCCAGGATGTTTTTGCCCCACAACTCCACCGTGGAACCGAGCCCGGCCTGAGGCAGGTCAGTCAGGTCGATGCACAGCATGTCCATGGACACACGGCCCAGCAACTGGCTGCGCTGCCCGGCCACCAGTACCGGCGTACCGGTCGGCGCGTGGCGCGGATAGCCATCGGCATATCCCATGGCAACCACGCCGATACGCATGGGTTTCGGCGTAATGAACTTGGCGCCGTAGCCCACCGGCTCCCCGGCCGGCAGCTCACGTACGCAGATAACCTTGGACTCCAGGGTCATTACTGGCTGCAAGCGCGAGGCTATGGCCTGGTCTTCGCCAAAAGGCGTCGCACCGTAGAGCATGATGCCGGGACGGACCCAATCGCTGGACACATTCGGCCAGCCTATCACCGATGGCGAGTTGCGCAGGCTCACCTCGGCCGACAAGCCCTGGCGCGCCGCGTCAAACACCGCCACCTGTTCATCACTGCGTACGCAGTCGAGTTCATCGGCGCGGGCAAAGTGGCTCATCAGTACGATCTTGGCCACCTTGCCGCTGGCCAGCAAGCGCTGATAAGCCTCGTGATAATCCTTGGGGTGCAAGCCAACACGGTGCATGCCGGAATCGAGCTTGAGCCAGATAGTCAGCGGTTTGCTCAGCTTGGCCTGTTCGATGGCCTCCAACTGCCACAGCGAATGCACCACGCACCAGAAATCATGCTCGATGATCAGGGGCAGCTCATCAGCCTCGAAGAAACCTTCCAGCAGCAGCACCGGCGCACGAATCCCGGCCGCGCGCAGCTCCAACGCCTCTTCGATACAGGCGACGGCGAACCCATCGGCCTCGGCTTGCAACGCCTGGGCCACACGCACGGCGCCATGTCCGTAGGCATCGGCCTTGATCACGGCAAGGGCCTTGGCCCCCGTGACTTCACGGGCCAATTGGTAGTTGTGGCGCAGGGCTTGGAGGTCAATCAGGGCACGGGCAGGACGCATGGCGGCAGACTTCTAGGCGGCAGAGTGAAGAAAAACCGGCACCGACAGGCAACCTCGGCACCGGGAGAGGGATCGTTGTTTAAGGCAGGGCAGCCACGACGGACAGCTCTACCAGGATTTCCGGTTCGCACAGCTTGGCTTCAACCGTGGCACGGGCCGGCGCAACACCTTTGGGCAGCCACTTGTCCCATACCGCGTTCATGCCGGCGAAATCCGCGTCGATGTCTTTCAGGTAGATCGTCACCGACAGCAACTTGGTCTTGTCAGTGCCGGCCAGGTCCAGCAAACGCTCGATGTTGACCAGGGTTTCACGGGTCTGCTGTTCAATTCCGGCATTCATGTCGTCGCCGACTTGCCCGGCCAGGTACACGGTACCGTTGTGGACAACGATCTGGCTCATGCGCTCATTGGTGAGCTGGCGCTGGATTGACATGTTGTGCGGACTCCTGGTGGTTGCCGTAACGGGAAATATCGAGGCCTTCCGCACTGATCTGCGGCGTTTTCTTGGCCATCAGGTCGGCCAGCAAGCGACCGGAGCCACAAGCCATGGTCCAACCGAGGGTGCCGTGGCCGGTATTCAGGAACAGGTTCTTGAACGGGGTAGCACCGACAATCGGCGTGCCGTCGGGGGTGGTCGGGCGCAGGCCGGTCCAGAACGTGGCTTCGGTCAAATCGCCGCCCTGAGGATAAAGGTCGTTGACGATCATCTCCAGGGTTTCGCGCCGACGCGGGTTAAGCGACAGGTCAAAACCGGCTATTTCAGCCATGCCGCCGACGCGGATGCGGTTGTCGAAACGGGTGATCGCGACCTTGTAGGTCTCGTCGAGAATGGTCGAAGTCGGCGCCATCGCCGGGTTGGTGATCGGCACGGTCAGCGAGTAGCCCTTGAGCGGGTACACCGGCGCCTTGATCCCCAGCGGCTTGAGCAATTTCGGCGAGTAGCTGCCGAGGGCCAGCACGTAGCGGTCGGCGGTTTCCAGCTTGCCGTCGACCCACACGCCGTTGATACGGTCACCGGCGTAATCGAGGCGCTGGATGTCTTGCTCGAAGCGGAATTCCACGCCGAGCTGCTTGCACATGTCGACCAGGCGGGTGGTGAACATCTGGCAGTCACCGGTCTGGTCGTTAGGCAGGCGCAAGGCGCCGGCGAGGATATCGGTGACGCTCGCCAGGGCCGGCTCGACGCGGGCAATGCCGGCGCGGTCGAGCACTTCGAACGGCACGCCGGACTCTTTCAACACGGCGATGTCCTTGGCTGCGCCATCCAGCTGCGCCTGGGTGCGGAACAGTTGGGTAGTCCCCAGGCTACGGCCTTCGTAGGCAATGCCGGTTTCCGCGCGCAGTTCGTCGAGGCAGTCGCGGCTGTACTCGGACAGGCGCACCATGCGCTCCTTGTTCACCGCATAACGGCTCGCGGTGCAGTTGCGCAGCATCTGCGCCATCCACAGGTATTGGTCGATATCGGCGGTGGCCTTGATCGCCAGCGGCGCGTGGCGTTGCAGCAGCCACTTGATGGCCTTGAGTGGCACACCCGGTGCGGCCCAGGGCGATGCATAGCCTGGCGACACCTGGCCGGCGTTGGCGAAACTGGTTTCCATGGCAGCAGCAGGCTGACGGTCGACGACAACCACTTCAAAGCCGGCCCGCGCCAAATAGTAGGCACTGGTCACACCAATGACGCCGCTACCCAAGACCAGAACGCGCATTTTTATATCCTCATCGCGGGCATGGCCGCTGACGTGTGTTATTCGAGCAATGATGAGCGCAGTGTAAAAAACAATTGCCAGTGCATTTCACTATATAACTGCCTATATTTGGCGACAATTCTCGGCAAAAACCCTTTTCACAGAGGCGTATCCCCTATGCGTACCAACACCCAGACCAAGCGGGAGCTGGACAAGATCGACCGCAACATCCTGCGCATCCTGCAAACCGACGGGCGTATTTCGTTTACGGAGCTGGGGGAAAAGGTCGGGCTGTCGACCACGCCCTGTACCGAGCGCGTGCGCCGGCTAGAGCGTGAAGGGATCATCATGGGCTACAACGCGCGGCTCAACCCGCAGCATTTGAAAGGCAGTTTGCTGGTATTTGTCGAGATCAGCCTCGATTACAAGTCCGGCGACACCTTTGAGGAGTTCCGCCGCGCCGTGTTGAAACTGCCCCATGTGCTGGAGTGCCACTTGGTGTCGGGCGACTTCGACTACCTGGTGAAGGCGCGAATTTCCGAGATGGCGTCGTACCGCAAACTGCTGGGCGATATCCTGCTCAAGTTGCCCCATGTGCGGGAGTCAAAGAGCTATATCGTGATGGAAGAAGTGAAGGAGAGCCTGAACCTTCCGATCCCGGACTGACACAACACAGTAACCGAGTTAAACCAGTACCTGCCGGGTACTCGCCATGTATTCGTGGATCTGTTTTTCCACCCGCGGGTGAATCAGCTCCACCGGCCTGCGCCCGTTGGGGCACGGCAACGTCTTGGTCGTGCCGAACAGCCGGCAGATCAACGGTCGCTCGTCGTACACCGTGCAGCCGTGGGGGCCCAGGTGCACGCAGTTCAGTTCATCCATGGCCGCGTCCTGCTCGGCGGCGGTCTTGCGCGGCAGGCGCGACATTTCCTCCGGCGAGGTGGTCACCGGCCCACAGCAGTCGTGGCAACCGGGAACGCACTCGAACGAAGGAATCTGCCGACGCAGCGCGCTGATTTTCTGACTGTTGCAACTCATCGAAACACATACCGAACGGCGAATAGACGTGGATTCTGACGCAAAACGCCCTGCGCAGACAGTTTTGTCCGACCGCTGTATCCTGCGTCAAATTTTCCAAACAGGGATGCTCCCCATGACTGCCAGCGCCCGGCACACTCCGTCCTATTATGCAGCCAGCAGTGTGGCGCAACCCGATTACCCGGTGTTGACGGGCGACATGACGGCCGATGTATGCGTGGTCGGCGGGGGCTTTTCCGGGCTGAACACGGCGCTGGAGCTGGCCGAGCGGGGTTTCAGCGTGGTGTTGCTGGAGGCACGCAAGATCGCCTGGGGCGCCAGCGGACGCAACGGCGGCCAATTGATTCGTGGCGTCGGGCATGGCTTGGACCAGTTCGCCAACGTGATCGGCACCGAAGGCGTGCGCCAGATGAAGCTGATGGGCCTGGAAGCGGTGGAGATCGTGCGTGAGCGCGTCGAACGCTTCCAGATCCCCTGCGACTTGACGTGGGGCTACTGCGACCTGGCCAACGAGTCCCGCGACCTGCAAGGCCTGGCCGAAGACGCCGAAGAGCTCCGCGGCCTCGGCTATCGCCATGAAGTGCGCCTGCTGCACGCTGACCAAATGAGCAGCGTGATCGGCTCGGACCGTTATGTAGGCGGCATGATTGACATGGGGTCCGGCCACTTGCACCCGCTGAACCTGGCCCTTGGTGAGGCCGCCGCCGCGCAGCAGCTGGGCGTGAAGCTGTTCGAGCAGTCCGAAGTCACGCGCATCGACTACGGCCCCGAAGTCAACGTACACACCGCCCAGGGCAACGTACGCGCCAAAACCCTGGTGCTGGCCTGCAATGCCTACCTCAATGGCCTCAACCCACGCCTGAGCGGCAAAGTGTTGCCCGCCGGCAGCTACATTATCGCCACCGAACCGTTGAGCGAAGCCCAAGCTGTCGATTTGCTGCCGCAGAACATGGCGGTGTGCGACCAGCGTGTCACGGTGGATTACTTCCGGCTGTCCGCCGACCGTCGCCTGCTGTTCGGCGGCGCCTGCCATTACTCCGGTCGCGATCCCAAGGACATCGGCGCCTACATGCGCCCGAAAATGCTGCAGGTGTTCCCGCAATTGGCCGACGTGAAAATCGATTATCAATGGGGTGGCATGATCGGTATCGGTGCCAACCGCTTGCCGCAGATTGGCCGCCTGACCGACCAACCCAACGTGTATTACGCCCAGGCCTACGCCGGCCATGGCCTCAACGCCACCCACCTGGCGGGCAAGTTGCTGGCCGAAGCCATCAGTGGCCAGCAACAGGGGCGCTTTGACCTGTTCGCCCAGGTGCCGCACATCACCTTCCCCGGCGGCAAGCACCTGCGCTCGCCGCTGCTGGCATTGGGGATGCTCTGGCACCGCCTCAAAGAGCGGATGTGATTCAATCGCGCCAGAAGGATTTCAGACCTTCCTGGCGCGCTTGTTCGGCGGTCAATCCGACATCGCGCAGCTGTTCGCTCGTCAGATGCAGCAGAGCCTTGCGCGTGTGACGACGGTGCCAGAACAGACTCCAGCGGCCGATGTCGCGCGGCGCCGTAGCCCGCTCCTGCTCTGCCTCCAGTTCCTGACTGTGTAACGCCAGCCGCACATCGCTCATGCCGTTCATTTTGCTGCCCCTCATTTGCATTGTTGCCTTGAGTGACAAGCATGGGCGTACGGCAGAAACCATTACAGATTCAACCCACCTTTATTAAATACATACAGATACTGCCTATGGTTGGCTGAATCCTGTATTTTCTGCCTATCTGTAATGGTTTATCGGGAGCAAACGCCATGACCCTGTACATGAACCTCGCCGAGTTGCTGGGCACCCGCATCGAACAGGGCTTCTATCGCCCTGGTGATCGTTTGCCTTCTGTACGGGCCTTGAGCGTGGAACATGGGGTCAGCCTGAGCACCGTGCAGCAGGCCTATCGATTGCTGGAAGACAACGGCCTGGCGATGCCCAAGCCAAAATCCGGCTATTTCGTGCCGGTCAGTCGCGAGCTGCCGGCCCTGCCCGAGGTTGGCCGTCCGGCACAGCGGCCCGTGGAAATCTCCCAGTGGGATCAGGTACTGGAGTTGATTCGCGCAGTTCCGCGCAAGGATGTCATACAGATGGGCCGAGGCATGCCGGATGTATTGTCGCCGACCATCAAGCCCCTGCTGCGCAGCCTGGCCCGCGTGAGTCGCCGCCAGGATCTACCGGGCCTGTATTACGACAACATCCTCGGCTGTGTGGAATTGCGCGAGCAAATCGCCCGTCTCTCCTTGGATTCCGGCTGCCAGCTGACGGCCGAGGACATCGTGATCACCACCGGTTGCCATGAGGCACTGTCCGCCAGCATCCATGCGATCTGCGAGCCAGGCGACATTGTCGCGGTGGATTCGCCGAGCTTTCACGGCGCCATGCAGACCCTCAAGGGCCTGGGCATGAAAGCCCTGGAAATCCCCACCGACCCGATCACCGGCATCAGCCTTGAAGCCCTGGAATTGGCGCTGGAACAGTGGCCGATCAAGGTCATCCAGCTGACCCCCAACTGCAACAACCCCTTGGGCTACATCATGCCCGAGGCGCGCAAAAAGGCGCTGCTGACCCTGGCGCAGCGCTTTGACGTGGCGATCATCGAAGACGATGTGTATGGCGAGCTGGCCTACAGCTACCCGCGTCCGCGCACCATCAAGTCCTTCGACGAAGACGGCCGTGTATTGCTGTGCAGTTCATTCTCGAAAACCCTGGCGCCGGGTTTGCGCATCGGTTGGGTCGCACCGGGCCGATACCTGGAACGGGTGCTGCACATGAAATACATCAGCACCGGCTGCACCGCAACGCAACCGCAGATCGCGATTGCCGAATTCCTGAAAGGTGGTCACTTCGAACCGCATTTGCGGCGGATGCGTACCCAATACCAGCGTAATCGTGACTTGATGATCGACTGGGTCAGCCGCTACTTCCCTACCGGCACCCGCGCCAGCAGGCCCCAGGGTAGTTTCATGCTCTGGATCGAGCTGCCGGAAGGCTTTGATACGCTCAAGCTCAACCGTGTGTTGGTAGAGCAAGGCGTGCAGGTGGCCGTCGGCAGCATCTTTTCGGCGTCGGGCAAATACCGGAACTGCCTGCGCATGAACTACGCTGCCAAGCCAACGCCGCAGATTGAAGAAGCCGTACGCAAGGTGGGTGCTGCCGCAATCAAGATGCTGGCCGAGGCGGCTGACTGACCTTTTGCAGGAATTTGCCGTCACATGCCGACAACCGCCCTGATCTGGAAGCAACTCCCTTGATGATTCAACGGCTATTACCGTTTTTCCTGCTGGGAGCCCTGGCCCTGGGCGGCTGCGCAACGGTGAGCACACCGCGCATCCCCAGCGACGCCCTGCCCGCCGCACAATCATCGTTCGGCCGCTCGATCCAAGCGCAGGCGGCGCCGTATCAAGGCCGCTCCGGCTTTCGCCTGCTGCCCAATAGCAGCGAGGCTTTCATGGCCCGCGCCGAACTGATCCGCAACGCCCAGATCAGCCTCGATCTGCAGTACTACATTGTGCATGACGGCATCAGTACGCGCATGTTGGTGGACGAACTGCTCAAGGCTGCTGACCGTGGCGTGCGCGTGCGCATCCTGCTGGACGACACCACCAGCGACGGCCTCGACCAGATCATCGCCACCCTCGCCGCCCATCCCAAGATCGAGATCCGCCTGTTCAACCCCTTGCACCTGGGCCGCAGCACGGGTGCCACACGGGCCATGGGACGGCTGTTCAACCTGTCGCTGCAGCATCGGCGCATGCACAACAAGCTGTGGCTGGCGGACAACAGCGTGGCGATCGTCGGCGGACGCAATCTGGGGGATGAGTATTTCGACGCTGAGCCCAACCTGAACTTCACCGATATCGACATGCTCAGCGTGGGGCCCGTCGCCGAGCAGCTTGGTCATAGTTTCGACCAATACTGGAACAGCGCCCTGAGCAAGCCGATCGATGACTTTGTCGCCAATATGCCCTCCAAAAGCGACCTGGCCGCCGCGCGTGTGCGCCTGGAAGCGTCCCTGGCCGAATCGCGCCAGCAGAACCACGCGTTGTACAACCGCTTGCGCACCTACCAGACCCAACCGCGCATGGACACCTGGCGCCGCGAGCTGATCTGGGCCTGGAACCAGGCATTGTGGGACGCGCCGAGCAAGGTGCTGGCCAAGGCCGACCCGGATCCTCGGTTGTTGCTCACCACCCAACTGGCACCGGAGCTGGAAGGGGTCAATCATGAGCTGATAATGATCTCGGCGTATTTCGTGCCAGGGCAACCCGGCCTGGTGTACCTGACCGGGCGCGCCGATGCCGGTGTGTCGGTGAGCCTGCTGACCAACTCCCTGGAAGCCACCGACGTGCCTGCCGTGCACGGCGGTTATGCGCCCTATCGCAAGGCGCTGCTGGAGCACGGCGTGAAACTCTACGAGCTGCGCCGCCAACCGGGCGACCCCAGTGGCGGCAGCGGCCCACACCTGTTTCGCCGAGGCACCTTCAGGGGCTCCGATTCGAGCCTGCACAGCAAGGCGATGATCTTTGATCGCGAGAAGTCGTTTATTGGTTCATTCAACTTCGACCCGCGCTCGGTGCTGTGGAATACCGAAGTGGGTGTGCTGGTCGACAGCCCTGAGCTGGCAGAACATGTGCGCAACCTGGCGCTGCAAGGCATGGCGCCGCCCTTGAGCTACGAGGCGAAGCTGCAGGACGGCCAAGTCGTGTGGGTGACCGAAGATAACGGCCAACTGCACACCTTGACCCGCGAGCCTGGCAGTTGGTGGCGACGGTTCAATGCCTGGTTTGCCACCTCAGTAGGCCTGGAACGCTTGCTGTAGGAGCGAGCTTGCTCGCGAAAAACGTTAACGATAACGCGTGCCGCCTGGTTTAACGCGGCGTCCTTGAGTTCTTCGCGAGCAAACTCGCTCCTACACCGGTTGTGCCGCTCCGAATGCGCCTTGGCGCAGCAACAACAGCACCAGGCCCAGCGCACCGGCCGCCATCAGCAACGGCAACGCATGCCCGCTGATCCACTGGCTGCCAGCGCCGGCCACCAGCGGACCGATCAGGCAACCGATCCCCCACAACTGCGCCACATGGGCATTGGCGCGTACCAGTGCATCGTCACGGTAGCGCTCGCCGATCAGGATCAACGACAGGGTGAACAACCCTCCGGCACTCGCGCCGAACACCACCCAGACCGGCCAGATCAGCGGCGTGTGCATCAGCAGTGGAATCGCCAGGCTCGACACCAGTAACAGCACCGCACAACTCAGGAACAGCGTACGTCGCGGCAGGTAGTCGGCCAATGCGCCAATAGGCAATTGCAGCAGCGCATCGCCGACCACTACGGTGCTGACCATGGCCAGGGCCATCTCGGCGGTGAAGCCCTGCTGCAGGCAATACACCGGCAACAGCGTCAGAATCATCGCCTCGAACGCGGCGAACAACGCCACCGCCCAGGCAATCGCGGGCAGGCTCAGGCAGAAGCGCCAGAGGTCGGCGAAGGTCACGCTGAAGGACTCGGCGGTGGGCGCGCCGGAGCGGCCCAGCAACAGGAATGGCGCCACTACCAACAAGCCCACGCCGACCCAGAAGCCGTAGTCATGGCCTGTGCCGATCAGGCCCAGCAGCAACGGACCCGACAGCTGGCTCAAGGCATAGCTGCAGCCATACAGCGCCACCAGCCGTCCGCGCCACTGCTCCACCACCAACTGGTTGATCCAGCTTTCGCCCAAGATGAATACGATGGTCAGGATCACGCCGATCATCAGGCGCAATACCAACCACACCGGGTAGCTGGGCAGGATCGCCAGCAAGCCGATGGACAGCGCGCCCGCCCACAGGCACAGGCGCATGAGGTTGGCGGTGCCGAACCATGAGGCCATGCGACTGGAGACCTTCGCGCCCAGCAGTACGCCAAAGGCCGGCATCGCTGCCATCACGCCGATTGCGAAACTGCCGTAGCCCCAGCTTTCGAGGCGCAGGGACACCAGCGGCATGCTGACGCCCAGGGCCAGGCCGACACTGAGCACCGAAGCCAGGACTGCGAAATAAGTCGCCCAACGCATTTCCACGCTCCTGTGGATAATTCTTGAGGTCATGCAAAACAGTGTGGGAGCGGGCTTGCTCGCGAAAACGGTTGCACATTCAACATTGATGTCGACTGTCATACCGCTTTCGCGAGCAAGCCCGCTCCCACATTTGGACTGCGGTGTTGCTTAGAGCTTGATCCAGGTCGCCTTCAGCTCGGTGTACTTGTCGAACGCATGCAACGACTTGTCGCGACCGTTGCCCGATTGCTTGAAGCCACCGAACGGCGCGGTCATGTCGCCGCCGTCATACTGGTTGACCCACACACTACCGGCGCGCAGGGCCTTGGCGGTGAGGTGCGCCTTGGAGATATCGGCTGTCCACACGGCTGCGGCCAGGCCGTAGATGGTGTCGTTGGCGATGGCGACAGCTTCTTCGGCGCTGTCGAAGGTGATCACCGACAGGACGGGGCCAAAAATCTCTTCCTTGGCAATCTTCATGGCGTTGGTCACACCATCGAAAATCGTCGGTTCGACATAAGTGCCACCGGTTTCTTCCAGGGTGCGCTTGCCACCGGCGACCAACTTGGCGCCATCGGCATGGCCGGCTTCGATGTACGAGAGCACGGTGTTCATTTGCTGGGTGTCCACCAGCGCGCCCACATTGGTTGCCGGGTCCAGTGGGTTGCCGGGCTTCCAGCCCTTGAGGGCCTCGATCACCAATGGCAGGAATTTATCCTTGATGGAGCGTTCCACCAGCAGGCGGGAACCTGCGGTGCAGACCTCGCCCTGGTTGAAGGCAATGGCACCGGCGGCGGATTCGGCGGCGGCTTGCAGGTCAGGCGCGTCGGCAAACACGATGTTCGGGCTCTTGCCGCCAGCTTCCAGCCACACACGCTTCATGTTCGATTCACCGGAGCGGATCAACAGTTGCTTGGCGATCTTGGTGGAACCGGTGAACACCAGGGTGTCGACGTCCATGTGCAGCGCCAGCGCGTTGCCGACGGTGTGACCGTAGCCCGGCAGCACGTTGAACACGCCTTTTGGAATACCGGCTTCAACGGCCAGGGCCGCGATACGGATGGCCGTCAGCGGGGATTTTTCGGACGGCTTGAGGATCACCGAGTTACCAGTGGACAGCGACGGGCCGAGTTTCCAGCAGGCCATCATCAACGGGAAGTTCCACGGCACGATGGCGCCAACCACGCCAACGGGTTCGCGGGTCACGAGGCCCAATTGGTCGTGTGGGGTCGCGGCGACTTCGTCGTAGATCTTGTCGATGGCCTCTCCGCTCCAGCTCAGGGCATTGGCCGCTCCGGGTACGTCGATGTTCAGGGAGTCGCTGATCGGCTTGCCCATGTCCAGGGTTTCGAGCAGCGCCAGCTCTTCGGCATTGGCCTTGAGCAACGCGGCGAAACGGAGCATGGCGGACTTGCGTTTGGCCGGCGCCAGGCGCGACCACACACCGGAATTGAAAGTGGCGCGGGCGTTTTCCACGGCGCGCTGGGCGTCGGCCGCGTCACAGCTGGCAACAGTGGCCAGCAGGCGGCCATCGACCGGGCTGATACATTCGAAGGTGTCACCGGATACGGCGGCGGTGTACTCGCCATTGATATAGGCACGGCCCTCGATCTTCAGATCCTTGGCGCGTTGTTCCCAGTCGGCACGGGTCAGGGTGGTCATGCGAGTGTCCTCCTCTTATTGAATACAAGGGCCGGGCGGTGTCCCCCGGCAGCCTCAAAGAATTCTTGCCCGGCCAGCCTGCTGTTCGGCTCAAGGCAGCTGCCACCCTAAACCAGCGGCTGGGGATGTTTCAATATATTTGACATAACCCCGGCAAACGCCCTTGCGATGTTCATTTTAATAAACATAGACTTTGGGTTCTCCAACCGCAGGCCAGACGGGACACGCACATGAGCATCCAGGACATCGTCGACTTCAGCCAAGCCAGCACCGCCCCAGAACGCTACCGCCCCGCTGCCGAAAAAATCCTCAAGGGCGATCCCGAGCAAACGATCTATAACCACTACAACAGCCCGTGCGGACAGATGAGTGCCGGCGTGTGGGAAGGTGAAGTCGGGCAGTGGAAGGTCAACTACACCGAACACGAATACTGCGAGATTGTGCAGGGCGTGTCCGTGCTACGTGATGCCGACGGCAATGCCAAGACCTTGCGCGCCGGCGACCGTTTCGTGATCCCCGCCGGCTTCAGCGGTACCTGGGAAGTGCTGGAGCCTTGCCGCAAGATCTACGTGGTGTTCGAACAGAAAGCCTGACCGGCAAATCGCAGGCAAAAAAAAGCCCGAATCGTGAGATACGGGCTTTTTTTCACAAGGAGGAAAATCAATTACTTGATTTTGCCTTCTTTGTAGATCACGTGCTTGCGAACGCGCGGGTCGAACATTTTCTTTTCGAGCTTGTCCGGGGTAGTACGCTTGTTCTTGTCGGTAGTGTAGAAGTGACCAGTACCGGCGCTAGAGATCATTCGAATCAATTCACGCATGATATAGCTCCTTAGATTGTGCCAGCGCGGCGCAATTCAGCCAGCACGACAGTGATGCCACGCTTGTCGATGATGCGCATGCCTTTAGCAGATACGCGCAGACGGACGAAACGTTTCTCTTCTTCAACCCAGAAGCGGTGATGCTGCAGGTTCGGCAGGAAACGACGACGGGTTTTGTTATTTGCGTGGGAAATGTTATTCCCAGTCACCGGACCCTTACCGGTAACTTGACAGACTCTCGACATGCCTCAGCCCTCTAAAACCACATGCCCAACCCGGCATGGGTTGGCCGCTTAATCTCTCAGTCATTTGGCGCCAGGCGCCGCGTTTCTTTAGGGTCTTACCGGCTACACCTACAAGCGAAGGAACCGGGCCCCTAGAAAAGAGCGCTGCTTTATACCAGAAAGACCCCAGTGCAACAACAGCCCGAGTGTTTTTACTGGCGTAAATCTTGGCGGCAGACGCCTGAACCGTTGCCAGGAGGGGCCGCTGTCACAGCCGACCGCTCGTCGCACAGAATGATTTACAGCGCTCGCGGGCACGGTGAAGTGCACGACAAAACGCGCTGAGGTGCCATCAAAACAGTATTTGGGGCAAAAGCACAGGCAAAAATGGGCTAGTCATTTACCAATCAGACCACTACGGTAGGACTTTTCCAGACTGCACTCGCAGATGGGCCTTCGATCTGCAAAGGAAACCGAACATGCGCCTCGCTGCCCTACCGCTATTGCTCGCCCCTCTCTTTATCGCGCCGCTGGCCTCTGCCGCCAGCAACTTGAGCGTCTGCACCGAGGCCAGCCCCGAAGGGTTCGATGTGGTGCAATACAACTCGCTGACCACCACCAACGCCTCGGCCGACGTGCTGATGAACCGCCTGGTGGACTACGATGCGGCGAGCGGCAAACTGGTGCCCAGCCTGGCGGACAGCTGGGAAGTTTCGCCGGATGGCCTGACCTATACCTTCAAGCTGCACCCGGATGTGAAATTCCATCGCACCGAGTACTTCACACCAAGCCGCACCCTGACCGCCGAAGATGTGCGCTTCAGCTTCGAGCGCATGCTCGACCCCGCGAACCCATGGCACAAGATCGCCCAGAGCGGCTTCCCCCACGCGCAGTCGCTGCAACTGCCGACGCTGGTCAAGAAAATCGACGCCCTCGACCCGCTGACCGTGCGCTTCACTTTGGATCACGCCGACTCCACCTTCCTCGCCGCCCTGAGCATGGGCTTTGCCTCGATCTACCCGGCGGAATACGCCGACAAACTGCTCAAGGCCGGCACGCCGGAGAAGCTCAACAGCCAGCCGATCGGCACCGGGCCGTTCATCTTCAGCCGCTTCCAGAAAGATGCCGTGGTGCGCTACAAGGCCAACCCGAACTACTTCGCCGGCAAACCGCCTGTGGATAACTTGATCTTCGCCATCACCCCGGACGCCAATGTGCGCCTGCAGAAACTGCATCGCGACGAATGCCAGATCGCCCTGTCACCCAAGCCGCTGGATGTGGGCGAAGCCGAAAAAGACCCGGCGCTCAAGGTGGAGAAAACGGCGGCCTTCATGACCGCCTTCTTGGCCATCAACAGCCAGCACCCGCCTCTCGACAAGCCAGAAGTGCGCCAGGCGATCAACCTGGCGTTCGACAAGGGCAGCTACCTCAAGGCCGTATTTGAAGGCACCGCCGAAGCCGCCAACGGCCCCTACCCGCCCAACACCTGGAGCTACGCCAAGGATCTGCCCGGTTATCCACAGGACCTCGCCAAAGCCAAGGCACTGCTGGACCGCGCCGGGCTCAAGGACGGTTTCAAGACCACCATCTGGACCCGCCCTACCGGTAGCCTGCTGAACCCCAACCCAAACCTTGGCGCACAGCTGCTGCAGGCTGACCTGGCCAAGGTCGGCATCCAGGCCGAGATCCGCGTGATCGAATGGGGCGAGCTGATTCGTCGCGCCAAGGCCGGCGAACACGACCTGCTGTTCATGGGCTGGGCCGGCGACAACGGCGACCCGGATAACTTCCTGACCCCGCAGTTTTCCTGCGCAGCGGTAAAATCCGGCACTAACTTCGCGCGCTACTGCGACCCTGCGCTGGACAAACTGATCAGCGCCGGCAAGACCACCAGCGAGCAAGGCGTACGCAGTAAGCTGTACCAGCAGGCCCAGGCGCAGATCCAGCAACAGGCGCTGTGGTTGCCGCTCGCGCACCCGACGGCGTTTGCCCTGGCTCGCAAGAATGTTGAGGGCTACCAGGTGAGTCCGTTCGGTCGCCAGGATTTCTCGAACGTCAGCGTCAAGCCCTGAGCACCAGGCCCGTCCCGATGGGGCGGGCTAAATCCACCCATATTCCGCCATCGACAACGGATCGCCATCCCCCACGATGATGTGATCCAGCACCCGCACATCCACCACTTCCAGGGCTTTCTGCAGCAACCTGGTCAATTTTCGATCAGCTGCGCTCGGCTCAAGGCTGCCGGAAGGATGGTTATGGCACAGGATCAACGCCGCCGCGTTGTAGGCCAAAGCGCGCTTGACCACCTGCCGGGGATACACCATCGCCGCGTCGATGGTGCCTTGGGACAACGCCTCGAAGCCCAGCACCCTGTGCCTTGAATCAAGGAACAGGCAGCCGAAGATCTCATGAGGCTCATGGCGCAGCATGGCCTTCAGGTAGTCCCGCACGGCCACGGGGCTTTCCAGCACCGATTCGCTTCGCAGGCGCTCGGCCATGTGCCGCTTGGCCATTTCAAGCACCGCCTGCAACTGGGCAAACTTCGCCGGCCCCAGGCCCAGTTGCTGGTTGAACAACGTCTGGCTGGCCTCCAGCAGTGGGCGCAAGCCACCGAATTGCGCCAACAGATGGCGCGCCAGATCCACCGCGCTCCTGCCGGAAACCCCGGTACGCAGGAAGATCGCCAACAGTTCGGCATCCGACAGACTCGCCGCGCCCCACTCCAAAAGCTTTTCCCGGGGCCGTTCTGCCACCGGCCAATCACGAATACTCATCCCACCTCCCTGCGCGTACGCCGCTGTTGCCTCGCGGACGCTGTGTTATCGTAGGCCCTCTTTTTTGCATGTGATTTCCCCTGGGGAGGGGGCATCGCAGGCGTCACTGAACTGGCATCACTGAACTGGAAAGGCAAACCAATGCAGCGTCTGTATCGGAAACGCATCGTTCTCGGCGTTGGCGGCGGCATTGCCGCCTACAAGAGCGCAGAACTGGTTCGCAGGCTCCTGGACCAAGGCGCCGAAGTGCGCGTGGTCATGACCCGCGGTGGCAGTGAGTTCATTACCCCACTGACCATGCAAGCGCTGTCCGGCCACCCGGTTCACCTGGACCTGCTCGACCCGGCAGCTGAAGCCGCCATGGGCCATATCGAGCTGGCCAAATGGGCCGACCTAGTGCTGATCGCGCCGGCCACCGCCGACCTGATCGCACGCCTGGCCCAGGGCATCGCCGATGACCTGCTGACCACCCTGGTACTGGCCACCGACGCCACCGTCGCCATCGCCCCGGCCATGAACCAGGCCATGTGGCGCGACCCGGCCACCCTGGCCAACACTCAACTCCTGCAAAGCCGTGGCCTCAAAGTGTTCGGCCCGGCCTCCGGCAGCCAGGCCTGTGGCGACGTCGGCATGGGCCGCATGCTTGAAGCAACCGACCTGGCGCTGTGCGCCGCCGAGTGTTTCCAGCACCTGGCCCTGACCGGCAAGCACGTACTGATCACGGCAGGGCCGACCCAGGAAAACATCGACCCGGTGCGCTACATCACCAACCATAGCTCAGGAAAAATGGGCTTTGCCTTGGCTGAAGCGGCGGTCGAGGCAGGCGCACGCGTCACTTTGATCACCGGCCCGGTGCATTTGCCAACCCCTGACCGGGTCACGCGAATCGACGTAGTCAGCGCCCGCGACATGCTGGCGGCCTGTGAGGCAGCCATTCCGTGCGACCTGTTCATCGCCTCGGCGGCGGTGGCGGACTACCGCCCGGAAGTCGTCGCCCCGCAAAAACTGAAGAAAGACCCTACAAGCGGTGACGGCCTGCTCCTGCAAATGGTGCGCAACCCGGACATCCTGGCGACCATCGCCACCCGTGCGGACCGTCCGTTCAGTGTCGGCTTTGCCGCCGAGACCGAACACCTGCTGGACTACGCAGCACGCAAATTGAAAGACAAAAACCTCGATCTGATCGTTGCCAACGATGTCGCCAACCCGAGCATCGGCTTCAACAGCGAGGAAAATGCCATCAGCGTGATCGACCGCGAGTTGCACGCCACCGTTTTCGCCCAGACCAGCAAGGGCAAGATTGCCCGCCAACTGATCTCTTTTATCGCCCAACGGCTGAACCAGGTTTAATGTCCATGCACGCTTTGCAAGCCAAGATCCTCGACCCACGCATCGGTAACGAATTCCCACTGCCGGCCTACGCCACTCCAGGCTCCGCCGGCCTCGACCTGCGCGCCATGCTCAAGGAGGACACCGTCCTTGAGCCGGGCCAGACCCTCCTGATTCCCACCGGCCTGTCGATCTACGTCGGCGACCCTGGCCTGGCGGCGCTGATCCTGCCCCGCTCCGGCCTGGGCCACAAACACGGCATCGTACTGGGCAACCTGGTGGGCCTGATCGACTCGGACTACCAGGGCGAGCTGATGGTGTCGTGCTGGAACCGTGGCCAGACCGCGTTCAACATCGCCGTCGGCGAGCGCATTGCCCAGTTGGTACTGGTGCCGGTGGTGCAGGCGCACTTCGAGCTGGTCGAGGAGTTCGATGAAACCCAACGCGGCGCAGGCGGTTTTGGGCATTCCGGAAGTCACTGACTAAGCTGAATCTGGCCGGGCGCCATTGCCCGGCCAGACGCCACCGCAAGGCTTTTCAGGACGAAGAATGCGCGGACCTTATCAGCGAGATTTCTCCATAGAAATCAACGAATTACGCGACAATCCAGACGAAACCAGCGCTCCGATGGCATTTTTGCACCACGAACTCTCTGCCGAAAACACCGTCATACCCTTCAGTTTGAGCCTGCCGGTCAGCCACATTAAGGCCAGCCTTGCCCCCTTCAGATGGAGTTCCCCCCCGCGATGAGTACCGCAGCCCGAGTAGTCCCGACATTCCCCGACAGCATCTTTCGCGCCTATGACATTCGTGGCGTGGTGCCCAAGACCCTGACAGCCGAAACCGCCTACTGGATTGGCCGCGCCATCGGCTCCCAGAGCCTGGCCCAGGATGAGCCTAATGTTTCGGTCGGCCGTGACGGTCGCCTGTCCGGCCCGGAACTGGTGGAGCAACTGATCCAGGGCCTGGCCGACAGCGGTTGCCATGTGAGTGACGTTGGCCTGGTGCCAACACCTGCGCTGTACTACGCAGCCAACGTACTGGCCGGCAAATCCGGAGTGATGCTCACCGGCAGCCATAACCCGTCGGACTACAACGGCTTCAAGATCGTCATCGCTGGCGACACCCTGGCCAACGAACAGATCCAGGCGCTGCACGACCGCCTGAAAAACAACGACCTGACCAGCGGCAGGGGCACCGTCACCAAAGTTGACATCCTGCAACGCTACTCTGATGAAATCACCCGTGACGTCAAACTCGCGCGCCGCCTCAAAGTGGTGGTGGATTGCGGTAATGGCGCGGCCGGCGTGATCGCCCCGCAGCTGCTCGAAGCGCTGAACTGCGAAGTGATCCCGTTGTTCTGCGAGGTCGACGGCAACTTCCCCAACCACCACCCGGACCCAGGCAAGCCTGAAAACCTGGTGGACCTGATCGCCAAGGTCAAGGAAACCGGGGCTGACGTCGGCCTGGCCTTTGACGGTGACGGCGACCGTGTGGGCGTGGTGACTGAAACCGGCGAAATCGTATTCCCGGATCGCCTGCTGATGCTGTTTGCCCGCGATGTGGTAGCGCGCAACGCCAACGCCGAGATCATCTTTGACGTGAAGTGCACCCGCCGCCTCACTCCGCTGATCAAGGAATATGGCGGCCGCCCGCTAATGTGGAAGACCGGTCACTCGTTGATCAAAAAGAAAATGAAGGAAACCGGCGCGCTGTTGGCCGGCGAAATGAGCGGCCACGTGTTCTTCAAGGAGCGCTGGTTCGGCTTTGATGACGGTATTTACAGCGCCGCACGCCTGCTGGAGATCCTCAGCAAGGAAAAATCCACCGCCGAAGAGCTGTTCCAGACCTTCCCGAACGATATTTCTACGCCAGAGATCAATATCCATGTGACCGAGGAGAGCAAATTCAGCATCATTGACGCACTGCACGATGCGCAATGGGGCGAAGGCGCCAACCTGACCACCATTGATGGTGTGCGAGTCGATTACGCCAAAGGCTGGGGCCTGGTTCGCGCGTCCAACACCACACCGGTGCTGGTCCTGCGTTTCGAGGCGGATACCGAGGCTGAGTTGCAGCGCATCAAGGACGTGTTCCACGCCCAGTTGAAACGTGTTGCCCCTGATCTCCAATTACCGTTCTGATTTTTTACCGGAGCCCTGAATGACCCTCGAACGCGAAGCCGCTGCCAACACTGCCAAGGTCCTGTCCGAAGCGTTGCCGTACATCCGACGCTACGTCGGCAAGACGCTGGTGATCAAGTACGGCGGCAATGCCATGGAAAGCGACGAGCTGAAAACCGGCTTTGCCCGCGACATCGTGTTGATGAAAGCCGTGGGGATCAACCCGGTGGTGGTCCACGGTGGCGGCCCGCAAATCGGCGACCTGCTCAAGCGCTTGTCGATCGAGAGTCACTTCATTGATGGCATGCGCGTCACTGACGCGCAGACCATGGACGTGGTGGAGATGGTCCTCGGTGGCCAGGTCAACAAGGACATCGTCAACCTGATCAACCGTCACGGCGGCAGTGCCATCGGCCTGACCGGCAAGGACGCGGAGCTGATCCGGGCGAAAAAACTGACCGTGACCCGTCAGACGCCGGAAATGACCCAGCCGGAAATCATCGACATCGGCCAAGTGGGCGAAGTGATCGGCATCAACACCGACCTGCTGAACCTGCTGGTCAAGGGCGACTTCATTCCGGTGATCGCGCCGATCGGTGTGGGTGCCAATGGCGAGTCCTACAACATCAACGCCGACCTGGTGGCCGGCAAGGTGGCCGAAGCACTGAAAGCTGAAAAGCTGATGCTGCTGACCAACATCGCCGGCCTGATGGACAAGCAAGGCAAAGTGCTGACCGGCCTGACCACCCAACAGGTGGACGACCTGATCGCCGACGGCACCATCTACGGCGGCATGCTGCCGAAGATCCGTTGCGCGCTGGAAGCGGTGCAAGGCGGCGTCGGCAGCTCGCTGATCATCGATGGCCGGGTACCGAATGCGGTACTGCTGGAGATCTTCACGGATACCGGCATGGGCACGCTGATCAGTAACCGCAAGCGTCCTTAAACGCCAAAAACTAAAAAGCCCCGCTCAATCCGATTGAGCGGGGCTTTTTTATGGACGCTGATTTTGCAGCAGTGCGGAGATCCCCTGTGGGAGCGGGCTTGCTCGCGAAAGCGGTGGATCAGTCAGCACCTGTATCACTGAAAGACCGCCTTCGCGAGCAAGCCCGCTCCCACGCAAGCCCACTCCACAGGTTTTACTGTGTCAGACGCCGAATTGCTCGCGGTACGCACGCACCGCCGGCAGGTGCTGCTTGAGCTGCGGATCATCCTCCAGGAACTGCAACACCTGGTTCAACGACACGATGCTCACCACGGGAATGCCAAAATCACGCTCCACTTCCTGGATCGCCGACAACTCACCGTTGCCACGCTCCTGGCGGTTCAGCGCGATCAGCACACCGGCGGCCTTGGCGCCGTCCTGGGACGCGATGATCTGCATCACTTCACGGATAGCCGTACCGGCCGTGATCACGTCATCGATGATCAATACATCGCCGGTCAGCGGCGCACCCACCAGGCTGCCGCCTTCGCCATGAGCCTTGGCTTCCTTGCGGTTGAAGCACCACGGCAGATCGCGCCCATGATGTTCCGCCAGGGCCACGGCCGTTGCAGCTGCCAGGGGGATACCCTTGTAGGCCGGGCCAAACAGCACGTCGAAGGAAATACCGCTTTCAACAATGGCTGCCGCGTAGAAACGCCCCAACTGAGCCAGGGCCGAACCCGAGTTGAACAAGCCCGCATTGAAGAAGTACGGGCTGGTGCGCCCGGACTTGAGGGTGAACTCACCGAAGCGCAAAACCCCGCGATCGATGGCAAAACGAATGAAATCGCGTTGATACGCCTGCATGAAAAAAGCCTCAGATACCACGGATTTAGCTAATTAGGTAGACGGCGTGTATCATACACGCACGCGATTTTTGGGGCCATTTATGCGGATCATCAGTGTGAACGTTAATGGTATTCAGGCTGCAGTCGAGCGTGGTTTGCTCAGTTGGCTGCAAGCCCAGAATGCCGACGTCATCTGCCTGCAGGATACCCGCGCCTCCGCCTTTGAACTGGACGACCCAGCCTTCCAACTGGATGGCTACTTCCTTTATGCCTGCGATGCCGAAGTGCCCACCCAAGGTGGCGTGGCTTTGTATTCGCGGTTGCAACCCAAGGCGGTCATCAGCGGCCTCGGCTTCGAGACAGCCGACCGCTACGGGCGCTACCTGCAAGCCGATTTCGACAAGGTCAGCATCGCGACCTTGCTGCTCCCTTCGGGGCAGAACGGCGATGAAGACTTGAACCAGAAGTTCAAGCTAATGGACGATTTCGCCCGTTACCTGGATAAACAGCGACGCAAGCGTCGCGAGTACATTTATTGTGGCTCGCTGTACGTGGCGCAACAGAAGCTGGATATCAAGAACTGGCGCGACAGCCAGCAATCCCCGGGCTTCCTGGCGCCGGAACGTGCCTGGATGGACGAGATTGTCGGCAACATGGGCTATGTGGATGCCCTGCGCGAAGTCAGCCGCGAAGGCGACCAGTACAGCTGGTGGCCGGATAACGAACAGGCTGAGATGCTCAACCTGGGCTGGCGTTTCGACTACCAGTTGCTGACCCCAGGTCTGCGCCGGTTCGTCCGCAGTGCACGCCTGCCACGCCAGCCACGCTTCTCGCAGCATGCGCCGCTGATCGTGGACTACGACTGGACACTGACCATCTGAGGTCTTTTTCCAGCCACAAAAAAACCGACATCGCTGTCGGTTTTTTTGTGGGCGCTCATTATTTGATCACACGCCAGGTCAACGGGTAGCGATAGGGAATCCCTTTGTTGGCCTTGATGCTGCCGATGATGGTCAGCACGATCGTGGCGACCGCCAGGGCAAACATCAGGAAAAACCCAACCACCGCGAAGGCCAGCACGATGCAAGCCATCCAGGCGATGGCCACGGTGATCTGGAAGTTCAAGGCTTCCTTGCCTTGATCATCAATGAACGCATCCTTTTCCTTCTTCATCTGCCAAAGGATCAATGGCCCCACGACACTGCCGAAGGGGAACACAAACCCCAGAAACGCCGCGAGATGGCACAACATTGCCCCCTGGCGCACTTCGTAGGAAGGCGTCGGCACCGGCACTTGGCTGTTGTCATTCATGGCGTTTCTCCTTGAGGCGGGCTCAGTCAGCCAGGGCGGCGTTCTGCAACTCGAAGATTTCGGTCATGCCTTTCTGGGCCAGGGCCAGCATGGCATTCAGGTCGGCCGGCTGGAATGGCGCGCCTTCGGCGGTGCCCTGCACTTCGATGAAACCACCGGTGCTGGTCATGACCACGTTCAGGTCGGTTTCGGCGGCCGAGTCTTCCAGGTAGTCCAGGTCCAGCACGGGCTCGCCCTGATACATGCCTACCGACACAGCGGCGATCATTTGCTTGAGCGGGTCGCCCGCCTTCAGGCCGCCGCGCTTCTTGATCACTTTCAGTGCGTCAACCAGGGCCACCATGGCGCCGGTGATGGACGCGGTACGGGTGCCGCCGTCGGCCTGGATCACGTCGCAGTCGACGTACAGGGTCACGTCGCCCAGCTTGGACATGTCCAGGGCTGCGCGCAGGGAGCGGCCGATCAGGCGCTGGATTTCCAGGGTACGACCGCCCTGCTTGCCACGGCTGGCCTCACGCTGGTTACGCTCGCCGGTGGCGCGCGGCAGCATGCCGTACTCGGCGGTCAGCCAACCCTGGCCCTGGCCTTTAAGGAAGCGCGGCACGCCGTTTTCAACGCTGACGGTGCAGATGACCTTGGTATCGCCAAACTCGACCAGTACAGACCCCTCGGCGTGTTTGGTGTAGTTGCGGGTGATGCGGATCGAGCGGAGCTGATCGGCAGCGCGACCACTTGGACGTTTCATAGGGAGACACCTGTACTGAGGACGAAAAACTGCCGAGCATTATAGAGCCGCGAGCCGATTCGGGGCACTGCTAAAAAATTCGGTTACGAATGCTCGGGTTTGGGCGTGTCCGCCCCACTGCGCTACAATCCTGCGCCTTCTTAATCATCAGCCCGTGTTTTCGGGCTGCAACGCGAGGTACCTCCATGGTGCACAGCATGACCGCCTTCGCGCGCGTCGAGAAAGCCGGCGTCCAAGGCACCCTGAGCTGGGAGCTGCGCTCGGTCAACAGCCGTTACCTGGAGCCGCACCTGCGCCTGCCGGAATCGTTCCGCGACCTCGAAGGCGCCGTGCGTGAAGCGCTGCGCCAGGGTATTTCCCGTGGCAAGCTGGAATGCACCCTGCGTTTCACCGAAGAAACCACCGGCAAAGCCTTGCAGATTGACCGCGACCGTGCCGCGCAACTGGTCGCCGCCGCCGAAACCATCGCCGGACTGATCAAGCAGCCCGCCGCGCTCAACCCGCTGGAAGTGCTGGCCTGGCCCGGCGTGCTGGTGGCCGACGCCACCGACCCGCAAGCCCTCAACGCTGAAGCCCTCGCCCTGTTTAACCAGGGTTTGAAGGAGCTGAAAGCCGGCCGCGAGCGCGAAGGTGCCGAACTGGCCCGCTTGATCAACGAGCGCCTGACCTCCATCGAAGAAGATGTTGTCACCTTGCGCGAACTGGTGCCGCAAATGCTCGCCACCCAGCGCCAGAAGGTGCTCGACCGCTTCACCGACATGAAGGCCGACCTCGACCCGACGCGACTGGAACAGGAAATGGTCCTGCTTGCGCAAAAGAGCGATGTCGCCGAAGAGCTGGATCGCCTGAGCACCCACATCCTCGAAGTGCGCCGAGTGCTCAAGTCCGGCGGTGCCGCCGGTCGGCGCCTGGACTTCCTGATGCAGGAACTCAACCGCGAAGCCAATACACTGGGCTCCAAGGCATTCGATCCGCGCAGCACCACCGCGGCGGTCAACCTCAAAGTGTTGATCGAGCAGATGCGCGAACAAGTACAGAATATTGAGTAAGGCAACCTCCATGACCCACAGCACCGGCACCCTTTACATCATTTCCGCCCCGTCGGGCGCGGGCAAAAGCAGCCTGGTCAAGGCCTTGACCGACGCTGACGAGCAGATCCGCATCTCGGTCTCCCACACCACCCGCGCCATGCGCCCAG
Organism: Pseudomonas sp. H3_E07; assembly: GCF_054668895.1. Classification (NCBI taxonomy): domain Bacteria; kingdom Pseudomonadati; phylum Pseudomonadota; class Gammaproteobacteria; order Pseudomonadales; family Pseudomonadaceae; genus Pseudomonas; species Pseudomonas sp. H3_E07. The sequence goes on along the minus strand of NZ_CP162795.1, from coordinate 2,938,311 downwards.
GTGAGGTGAACGGCGTGCACTATCACTTCGTCGAGCGCACCGAGTTCGTCAAGATGATCGAACACGGCGACTTCCTGGAACGCGCCGAAGTGTTCGGCAATCTCTACGGCACCTCGCAGAGCCACTTGCAGCAGACCCTGGACGAAGGCCACGACCTGATCCTGGAAATCGACTGGCAAGGCGCCGAACAAGTGCGCCGGCTGATGCCCCAGGCGCGCTCGATCTTCATCTTGCCGCCGTCGCTGGAAGCCTTGCACCAGCGCCTGACCAATCGTGGCCAGGACAGTGACGAGATCATCGAAGGCCGCATGCGCGAAGCCGTCAGTGAAATGAGCCACTACGTCGACTACGACTACCTGATCATCAACGACGATTTTGCCCACGCACTGGATGATTTGAAGGCGATTTTCCGCACCAATCAACTCCAGCAAAAGCGTCAGCAACAGCGTTTCGGCAAATTACTGGCCGAACTGCTCGGTTGATTGGCTCTTCCCAAAACCGCTGCAAGGGCTTTACATTGGCACTTGTAGCGGTTTTGCGAGGGCCTGCGAGAAATCAGCGCTTCCCTAAACGCTGGTGATTTTTTAAACTGTTCAGTCCGCTCGCCCAACCGGGCAGCGCGCATCTTGCATTCGCTCCGAGGAATACCATGGCCCGCGTAACCGTTGAAGACTGCCTAGAACACGTGGATAACCGCTTTGAGCTGGTCATGCTCTCTACCAAGCGTGCCCGTCAACTGGCCACTGGCGGCAAAGAGCCCCTGGTCCAGTGGGAAAACGACAAGCCTACTGTTGTAGCCCTGCGTGAAATCGCTGAAGGCCTGATGAGCTACGAGTTCATCGCCAACGCTGAAATCGTTGAAGACGAACCGCTGTTTGCAGCGTTCGAGGACGAGTCCAACGAGGCCGTCTAAGCCTATGCCTGGTCGACGTAGCACGGCGCGGGGTCACAGCCAACGGCAGGAGTTCACACTTTGCCGAGCATAGACGCCCTCGCCGATCGCTTATCGGCCTACCTCGGCCCAGACCAGGTCAACCTGGTCCGCCGAGCGTATTTCTACGCCGAACAAGCCCACGACGGTCAGCGCCGCCGCAGTGGCGAGGCGTATGTCACCCATCCTCTTGCGGTGGCAAATATTCTTGCCGATATGCACATGGACCATCAGAGCCTGATGGCTGCGATGCTGCATGACGTGATCGAAGACACCGGTATTGCCAAGGAAGCGCTCAGCGCGCAATTTGGCGAAACCGTGGCCGAACTGGTCGACGGGGTCAGCAAACTGACCCAGATGAACTTCGAAACCAAAGCCGAAGCCCAGGCGGAAAACTTCCAGAAGATGGCCATGGCCATGGCCCGCGATATCCGGGTGATCCTGGTCAAGTTGGCCGACCGGCTGCACAACATGCGCACGCTGGAAGTGCTGTCCGGCGAAAAACGCCGGCGCATCGCTAAAGAAACCCTGGAAATCTACGCCCCCATCGCCAACCGGCTGGGCATGCACGCCATTCGTATCGAATTCGAAGACCTCGGTTTCAAGGCCATGCACCCGATGCGTTCGGCGCGCATCTACCAGGCGGTCAAGCGCGCGCGTGGCAACCGCAAGGAAATCGTCAACAAGATCGAAGAGTCGCTGAGCCACTGCCTGGCGATCGACGAGATCGAGGGCGAGGTCAGCGGGCGGCAGAAGCATATCTACGGCATCTATAAAAAGATGCGCGGCAAGCGCCGGGCCTTCAACGAGATCATGGACGTGTATGCGTTCCGGATCATCGTTGACAAGGTGGACACCTGTTATCGCGTGCTGGGCGCTGTACATAATTTGTACAAACCTTTGCCAGGCCGCTTCAAGGATTACATCGCGATCCCCAAGGCCAACGGCTATCAGTCGCTGCACACCACGTTGTTCGGCATGCACGGGGTGCCGATCGAGATCCAGATCCGCACCCGCGAAATGGAAGAGATGGCCAACAACGGCATTGCTGCCCATTGGCTCTACAAATCCAGCGGCGACGAGCAGCCCAAAGGCACCCATGCCCGCGCCCGCCAGTGGGTCAAGGGCGTGCTGGAAATGCAGCAACGGGCCGGCAACTCCCTGGAATTTATCGAAAGCGTGAAGATCGACCTGTTCCCGGACGAGGTCTACGTATTCACACCCAAAGGCCGGATCATGGAGCTGCCCAAAGGCTCCACGGCGGTCGACTTTGCCTACGCCGTGCACACCGATGTGGGTAACAGCTGCATCGCCTGTCGGATCAATCGTCGTCTCGCGCCGCTGTCCGAACCGCTGCAGAGTGGCTCCACGGTCGAGATCGTCAGCGCCCCGGGCGCACGCCCGAACCCGGCCTGGCTGAACTTCGTGGTCACCGGCAAGGCCCGCACGCACATCCGTCACGCGCTCAAATTGCAACGCCGCTCCGAGTCCATCAGCCTGGGCGAACGCCTGCTGAACAAAGTCCTCAACGGTTTCGACAGCGCCTTGGACAAGATTCCTACAGAGCGCGTGCAAGCGATGCTCCACGAGTACCGCCAGGAAACCATCGAAGACCTGCTGGAAGATATTGGCCTGGGCAACCGCATGGCCTATGTAGTCGCCCGCCGCCTGCTCGGCGAAGGCGAACAGCTGCCCAGCCCCGAAGGTCCGCTGGCGATTCGTGGTACCGAGGGCCTGGTGCTCAGCTACGCCAAATGCTGCACACCGATCCCCGGCGACCCGATTGTCGGCCACTTGTCGGCCGGTAAAGGCATGGTGGTGCACCTGGACAACTGCCGCAACATCACCGAAATCCGCCACAACCCGGAAAAATGCATCCAGCTCTCATGGGCCAAGGATGTCACCGGCGAATTCAACGTCGAGCTGCGGGTGGAGCTGGAACACCAGCGCGGCCTGATCGCCCTGCTCGCCAGCAGCGTCAACGCGGCCGACGGCAACATCGAGAAGATCAGCATGGACGAACGCGATGGCCGCATCAGCGTGGTTCAACTGGTGGTCAGCGTGCACGACCGCGTGCACCTGGCCCGTGTGATCAAGAAACTGCGCGCCTTGACCGGGGTCATCCGCATCACCCGTATGCGTGCATAACCGCTCTACTACAAGGAGTCATTCATGACCAAGACTGTTATCACCAGTGACAAGGCCCCAGCCGCGATCGGCACCTACTCCCAGGCGATCAAGGCGGGCAACACCGTCTACATGTCCGGCCAGATCCCGCTGGACCCAAAGACCATGGAACTGGTGGAAGGCTTCGAAGCACAGACCGTACAGGTCTTCGAAAACCTCAAGTCGGTCGCCGAGGCTGCCGGCGGCTCGTTCAAAGACATCGTCAAGCTGAACATCTTCCTCACCGACCTGAGCCACTTCGCCAAGGTCAACGAGATCATGGGCAAGTACTTCGAACAGCCGTACCCAGCCCGCGCCGCCATCGGCGTTGCCGCCCTGCCAAAGGGTGCGCAGGTTGAGATGGACGCGATTCTGGTCATCGAGTAAAACACCCGGCGCAGCCCCCATAGGCTGCGCCGATTTCGTTTCAGAAGGATTTCATGATGCGCAAAGCGCTTGTAGCCTCATCACTGCTCGCCCTGTTGCTTGGCGGCTGCGCCAGCAACCCTGCCGACCGGGATGCGGGCGGCACCTGGATCAACCAGGTCGCCATCGATGCGGCAGCCAAAGGCGGCCCTTTGCGTGAAGCCCTGCAAAGCTTCGGCCCGAACCTCGAATGGGAGGTCAATACCAAGGCCTCGCAGGCACGCTACTACAACGGTTTTGAAGTAGCGGAAGGCAAGTTGCTGAGTGAAAAATCCGGCGCCTGGAGCGTGGACTTCTACGGCAGCTCCGCCACCGAACTCAAGCGCAAAGGCAAGCAACTGCTGCAAGTGGCTAATGATAACGAGCCTGAACAGTTGTTCGCCCGCCCCAAAGAGCCTGCGCCGGACGGTGCGCCCATCGGCGCCAACTTTGAGCGTGCGTTGTATGCAGCCTACATGGGCGGCGACTGGAAGATCAGCGACGGCTTCGGCAGCGGCGCCATCGTACAGTTCCAGGCTAACGGCAAGGTCGCCGGCCTGCCGAATGTCGATCAGTACTCGCTGTGCCTGGCGGGCGATTGCGCGTCCATGAGCGGCGGCTACGACAGCATCTGGCTGCAACTGAATGGCCAGGGCAATCCGTGGATCTTTATCCGCAAGGGTAAACAACTGGAGATCTTCCAGGCGGTCAACACCGCGCAGGCGGATGAAGTGCCTTCGTTTACGCCAGGCCCACGCCAGTGGTTGCTTGAAAAGCAATAAGTAGCCGAACGCAGACCCAAATGTGGGAGCGGGCTTGCTCGCGAAAGCGGTGTATCAGCAACACATTCAGTGCCTGACACTGCGCCTTCGCGAACAAGCCGGCGCCCACATTTTTCACCGCATTTCAGCCTTTGAGGATCGCCGCGTAGCCTTCCCGGTAAGTTGGGTACGTCGGCACCCAACCCAGCGCCTTGATACGCGCATTGCTGCATTGCTTGCTGCCGGCGCGCCGCACACTGGCGTCATCGGCCCATTCGGTCACACCCAGGTACTCGCGCAACCAGTCCACCACTTCGGCCAGTGGCGCGGGCGCATCGTCGACGCCGATGTAGACCTTGTCCAGCGAACCGCCCTTTTCTACATGCCGCAACAAAAAGGCCAGCAAACCCGCAGCGTCTTCCGCGTGAATGCGGTTGCCATATAAAGGTGGGTCGATTGCGACGCGGTAGCCTTGGCGAACCTGAGTCAGCAGCCATTCGCGACCGGGGCCATAAATGCCCGTCAGGCGCACGATACTGGCCGGGATGCCGCTGTTGAGCGCCACCTGCTCAGCCTCCAACATGACTTGCCCGGAATATCCCTTCGCCTGGGTTTCCGACGTTTCGTCGACCCACTCACCCTTCTGCTGTCCGTAGACACTGCTGCTGGATACAAACAGCAGGTGCTTCGGCTCCTGGCCGTAGTCGCCCAGCCACTCCAGCACATGTTTCAGCCCTTGTACGTAAGCGGCGCGATAGCCAGCCTCGTCGTGATCCGTCGCAGCGGCGCAGTACACCAGGTAATCCACCCCGCCGATCGGCCAGGTGTCAGGGCACTCCTTCTTGAACAAGTCCCCGGCAATACCGATCACGCCATCAGGCAGCCGCGAAATATCGCGGCGCAGGCCATGGACCTCCCATTCCGAGGCCAGCAACTGGCTGGCCAGCCGACTACCTACATCGCCACAACCGGCTATCACAACAGAAGGCGCTGCCATCACAAAAAACTCCGTACTGAAAGGTCTAGGTTAGCCTTCGCAGATGACCGTCGGCCAGAAAAAGGACAAATAAAGTAACTGTATTACTTTTGTTAACAAGAATTACTTGCAATAATAACCGCCCATTTGTCCTCGACCCCATGGGTCTGGAAGGACGATCACTCATTTTTTTACTCAGGTCCGGCCAGCATGACACGTAATACAACCCCCGCTTCGCCAACCAAGCTTCACAGCCCATCCCGCGCCTGGCGTGCGATTGCTGCGCTGCTGTTCAGCGTACTGCTGGCACCGACCGCTGCCTTCGCTGACGCCACCGCGCCAGCCACCCCGGCTGCAGCCGAGCAAAACGCCGCGGCACCGGCCGCTCCCGCCGCAGCGCCCGCTGCTACCGACCCGGCCCAGGCTGCTGACCCAGCCTCCGCCGACGAGACCGGGGTGGTTCTGGAAGGAGACAACACCCTGGGCATGGCCCACGACCTGTCGCCATGGGGCATGTATCAGAACGCTGACGTGGTAGTGAAAGCCGTCATGATCGGCCTGGCCATCGCCTCGATCATCACCTGGACCATCTGGATTGCCAAAGGCTTCGAGTTGCTGGGCGCCAAACGTCGCCTGCGCAACGAAATCGTCCACCTGAAAAAGGCCACCACCCTCAAGGAAGCCAGCGAAAGCGCGACCAAGAAAGGCACCCTGGCCAACACCCTGGTGCACGACGCGCTGGAAGAAATGCGCCTGTCGGCCAACACCCGCGAAAAAGAAGGCATCAAGGAACGTGTGGCCTTCCGCCTGGAGCGCCTGGTGGCGGCCTGCGGTCGTAACATGAGCAGCGGCACCGGCGTGCTGGCGACCATTGGTTCGACCGCGCCCTTCGTCGGTCTGTTCGGTACCGTGTGGGGCATCATGAACAGCTTCATCGGCATCGCCAAAACCCAGACCACCAACCTTGCCGTCGTTGCCCCAGGCATCGCCGAAGCCCTGCTGGCTACCGCCCTGGGCCTGGTTGCCGCGATTCCTGCGGTGGTGATCTACAACGTCTTCGCCCGTTCGATTGCCGGCTACAAGGCTCAGGTATCGGACGCGTCGGCAGAAGTCCTGCTGCTGGTCAGCCGCGATCTCGATCACCTGCCTACCGAGCGCAGCTCGCAACCGCACATGGTGAAAGTGGGGTAATCGGCCATGGGCCTGCATTTGAATCAAGGCGACGACGAACTCGTCGAGAACCACGAAATCAACGTCACGCCGTTTATCGACGTGATGCTGGTGCTGCTGATCATCTTCATGGTGGCGGCACCGTTGGCGACCGTGGACATCAAGGTTGACCTGCCCGCGTCCAGCGCCAAGCCGGCGCCGCGGCCGGAGAAGCCGATCTTCCTCAGCGTCAAGGCGGACCAACGCCTGTTCCTGGGTGAAGAAGAAGTCAAGGCTGAAACCCTGGGGCCGGTGCTCGACGCCAAGACCCAAGGCAAGAAAGACACGACGATCTTCTTCCAGGCTGACAAGGGCGTGGACTACGGCGACCTGATGAGCGTGATGGATGCCCTGCGGGCAGCCGGCTACCTCAAGGTAGGCTTGGTCGGACTTGAGACGGCAGCCAAGAAATGATCACGACGCGCCACAAACTGACGCGTTATGGCACCAGCCTCGCCGTCGTACTGGGCGTGCATGCCGTCGCGATCGCTATCGCGCTTCATTGGTCAGCGCCGCGTACGGTGCAGTTGCCGCCGGCGGCCATGGTCATCGACCTGGCACCGATGCCCGCACCGCCACCGCCAGCGCCGCCCAAGGTGGTGACGCCGCCGCAGCCGCCTGCACCGGTGGAAGAGCTGCCCCTGCCGAAACTGGCCGAGGCACCCAAGCCAACGATCCAGGTGCCCAAGCCGGTCAAACCCAAGCCCAAACCACAGCCGCCGAAGCCAGTGGAGAAGAAGATCGAGCCGCCCAAGGAGAAACCCTCCGAGGATCCGCCGAGCGACGCTCCACCAACCCAGGCACCGGCTGAGAAATCGGCCCAGCCTGTACCAGGCCCCTCTCCGCAGCAAATCGCAGCGAAGGCATCCTGGGAAGGCACCCTGCTGGCTCACCTGCAGAAGTACAAGAAGTACCCCCCAGGCGCCCAGGCCCGTGGCAAGGAAGGCCTGAACCGCCTGAAGTTCGTGGTCGATGCCGACGGCAACGTGCTGTCCTACGAGTTGGTGGGCCGCTCCGGCAACGCCGACCTGGACCGCGCCACCCTGGATATGATCCGCCGTGCCCAGCCGTTGCCCAAGCCACCGGCAGACATGCTCAGAGGCGGCAGTATCGAGATCGTTGCACCGTTCGTGTACAACATCGAGAAACGCCGCCGCTAAGGGTTGCAGGCATCAGCTTGTGTAGGAGCTGGCTTGCCTGCGATAGCATCACCTCGGTGCAATTGATAGACCGAGGTGCCTGCATCGCGGGCAGCCCAGATGGGTTTATCGCATCAGCAAAATCACCGATATTCCCCGCTCAATCCCCAGCAAAGTTCTGATAACGTGCGTCTATCGATTGCAGCCGGTATGCTTGGCCCGCAACCTCATGGACGCCCGCTATGACTCTTACAGAATTACGCTACATCGTTACCCTCGCCCAAGAGCAGCACTTCGGCCACGCGGCCGAGCGTTGCCATGTCAGCCAGCCGACGCTGTCGGTGGGCGTGAAAAAGCTTGAAGACGAACTCGGTGTGCTGATTTTCGAGCGCAGCAAGAGCGCCGTGCGCCTTACGCCGGTGGGTGAAGGCATTGTTGCCCAGGCCCAGAAGGTGCTGGAGCAAGCGCAGAGCATTCGCGAACTGGCCCAGGCCGGCAAGAACCAGCTGACCGCACCGCTGAAAGTCGGCGCCATCTACACGGTCGGCCCGTACCTGTTCCCGCACCTGATCCCGCAACTGCACCGCGTCGCACCGCAGATGCCGTTGTATATCGAAGAAAACTTCACCCACGTGCTGCGCGACAAACTGCGCAACGGCGAGCTGGACGCGATCATCATCGCCCTGCCGTTCAACGAAGCCGACGTGCTGACCCTGCCGCTCTACGACGAGCCGTTCCAGGTGCTGATGCCGGCCGACCATCCGTGGACCAAAAAAGACACCATCGACGCCGCCTTGCTCAACGACAAGAGCCTGCTGCTGCTCGGCGAAGGCCACTGCTTCCGCGACCAGGTCCTGGAAGCCTGCCCGACCCTGACCAAGGGCAACGACGGCGCCAAGCACACCACCGTGGAATCCAGCTCCCTGGAAACCATCCGCCACATGGTCGCGTCCGGTCTGGGTATTTCGATCCTGCCGCTGTCAGCAGTGGACAGCCATCACTACGCCCCCGGCGTGATCGAAGTGCGCCCACTCACGCCGCCGGTGCCGTTCCGTACCGTGGCGATCGCTTGGCGCGCCAGCTTCCCACGGCCGAAAGCGATTGAGATCCTCGCCGATTCGATCCGCCTGTGCTCGGTGGCCAAGCCGACAGCTGCGAGCTAAGCAACGGTATGACTGAGCTGTCGCAGGTTTCGGTGACGGCACTCAAGGGTGTCGGTGAAGCCATGGCCGAGAAGTTGGCCAAGGTCGGCCTGGAAAACCTCCAGGACGTCTTGTTCCATTTGCCCCTGCGCTATCAGGACCGGACCCGCGTCGTGCCCATCGGCCAGTTGCGCCCTGGGCAGGATGCCGTGATCGAAGGCACCGTCAGCGGCGCCGACGTGGTGATGGGCAAGCGTCGCAGCCTGGTCGTGCGCCTGCAGGACGGCACCGGTGGCCTGAGCCTGCGCTTCTACCATTTCAGCAACGCGCAGAAGGAAGGGCTCAAGCGCGGCACCCGCGTGCGCTGTTACGGCGAAGCACGGCCCGGGGCATCGGGCCTGGAGATCTATCACCCGGAATACCGCGCGATCACCGGCGACGAGCCGCCGCCGGTCGACACCACACTCACCCCCATCTACCCGCTCACCGAAGGCCTGACCCAGCAACGCCTCCGCCAACTGTGCATGCAGACGCTGACGATGCTCGGCCCGAAAAGCCTGCCCGACTGGTTGCCGTTGGAGCTGGCCCGCGATTATCAATTGGCGTCGCTGGACGATGCGATCCGCTACCTGCATCACCCGCCCGCCGATGCCGATGTCGACGAACTGGCACTGGGTCATCACTGGGCCCAGCACCGCCTGGCCTTCGAAGAGCTGCTGACCCACCAACTGTCCCAGCAACGCCTGCGCGAAAGCATGCGTTCGCTACGTGCGCCGGCGATGCCCAAAGCCACCCGCTTGCCCGCGCAGTACCTGGCCAACCTCGGCTTCGCACCGACCGGTGCCCAACAGCGCGTCGGGAATGAAATCGCTTACGACCTCAGCCAGCAGGAGCCCATGCTGCGCCTGATCCAGGGCGATGTGGGCGCGGGCAAGACCGTGGTCGCCGCCCTCGCTGCCCTGCAAGCGCTGGAAGCCGGTTATCAAGTGGCGTTGATGGCACCGACCGAGATCCTCGCCGAGCAACACTTCATCACCTTCAAGCGCTGGCTCGAACCCCTGGGCCTGGAAGTCGCGTGGCTGGCCGGCAAGCTCAAGGGCAAGAACCGCGCGGCAGCCCTGGAACAGATTGCCGGCGGCGCACAGATGGTGGTGGGCACCCACGCGCTGTTCCAGGACGAAGTGCAGTTCAAGAACCTCGCGCTGGTGATCATCGACGAACAGCACCGCTTTGGCGTGCAACAACGCCTGGCCCTGCGTCAGAAGGGCGTGGGCGGACGTATGAACCCACACCAACTGATCATGACCGCCACGCCGATCCCGCGCACCCTGGCCATGAGCGCCTACGCCGACCTCGACACCTCGATCCTCGATGAACTGCCGCCCGGCCGGACTCCGGTCAACACCGTATTGGTCACTGACACCCGGCGTGTCGAAGTGATCGAGCGCGTGCGCGGCGCCTGTGCCGAAGGGCGCCAGGCGTACTGGGTGTGCACGCTGATTGAAGAGTCCGAGGAGCTGACCTGCCAGGCTGCCGAGACCACTTATGAAGACCTCACCAGCGCTCTGGGTGAACTCAAAGTCGGCCTGATCCACGGGCGCATGAAGCCCGCTGAAAAAGCCGCGGTGATGGCCGAATTCAAGGCCGGCAACCTGCAACTGCTGGTGGCCACCACGGTGATTGAAGTGGGTGTGGACGTACCCAATGCCAGCCTGATGATCATTGAAAACCCCGAACGCCTGGGCCTGGCGCAGCTGCACCAGTTACGCGGCCGGGTCGGCCGGGGCAGCGCCGCCAGCCATTGCGTGTTGCTCTACCACCCGCCGCTGTCGCAGATCGGTCGTCAGCGCCTGGGCATCATGCGCGAAACCAACGACGGTTTTGTCATTGCCGAAAAAGACCTGGAGCTGCGCGGCCCTGGGGAAATGCTCGGCACTCGCCAGACCGGCCTGCTGCAATTCAAGGTCGCCGACCTGATGCGCGACGCCGACCTACTGCCGGCCGTGCGCGATGCGGCGCAAGCGTTGCTCGAACGCTGGCCGGATCATGTCAGCCCGTTGCTGGATCGCTGGCTGCGCCATGGGCAGCAATACGGCCAAGTGTGACCTGAGGCTTTGTAGGCGCGGGCCAGCCCGCGCCTACAAATGAACCGCGTCACAAACCTCAGTTAGTCGACCAACAGTTGTATCAAGCTGGTTATACTTCGTTGACTGTAAGAAATTGGATCAGGCCATGTCAGAAGTTGCCCTCGCCACAGCCCCACTGACCGCCCCGCCGGTCATTCGGGCTCTGCTCGCAAAACTCGCCATCCCCTACACGGAAGTCGCCGATCTACCGGGCCTGAATCCTGCGCAAAAAATCCAGGCAGTATTGCTGGAAGACGCGGTGGGCGCACTGATGGTGCTGTTCCCGCAGAACCAGTTGCTTGACCTCAACCGCCTCGCCGAACTCACCGGTCGCCGCCTCACGGCCGTGTCGCCGGATCGCGTCGAGCGCATGCTGGGCAAACACGAACTGACCCTGCTGCCGGGCCTGCCACCGCTCACCAGTTCACCTTGCCTGTACGAAGGCAGCCTGCTCGACGAACCCAGCCTGCTGGTGCATTCGGGTGAAGCAGGCCTGTTGCTGGAGATCTCCAGAGACGCCTTCAAGACGATGCTCACCAAGGCCAGCGCCGGCCACTTCGGCGAGCCGTTGAGCAATATCCGCCCCAACCTCGACCGCCCCAATGATGACCGTGAGGAAATCACCCAGGCGATGCAGGCGTTCACCGCCCGCCGTATCCAGCAACGCCTGGAAGCGACTATCGAGATTCCACCGCTGGCCGATACCGCGCAGAAGATCATCAAGCTGCGCGTCGACCCGAACGCCACCATTGATGACATCACCGGCGTGGTCGAGACCGACCCGGCGCTGGCCGCACAAGTGGTGAGCTGGGCCGCGTCGCCGTACTACGCCTCGCCGGGCAAGATCCGCTCCGTGGAAGACGCCATCGTGCGCGTGCTGGGCTTTGACCTGGTGATCAACCTGGCGCTGGGCCTGGCACTGGGCAAGACGTTGAGCCTGCCCAAAGACCATCCGCACCAGTCCACGCCGTACTGGCACCAGTCAATCTACACCGCCGCCGTGATCGAAGGCCTGACCCGCGCCATGCCGCGCGCCCAGCGCCCGGAAGCCGGCCTGACCTACTTGGCCGGCCTGCTGCACAACTTCGGTTACCTGCTGCTGGCCCACGTGTTCCCGCCCCACTTCTCGCTGATCTGCCGTCACTTGGAGGTCAACCCGCACCTGTGCCACAGCTATGTCGAGCAACACCTGCTGGGCATCAGCCGCGAGCAGATCGGTGCCTGGTTGATGCGCTACTGGGACATGCCGGATGAGTTATCCACCGCCCTGCGCTTCCAGCATGATCCGACCTACGATGGTCAATACGCCGAATATCCGAACCTGGTGTGCCTGGCCGTGCGCCTGCTGCGCAGCCGCGGCATCGGGTCCGGGCCGGATGAAACCATCCCCGACGAGTTGCTTGAGCGCCTGGGGCTGAGCCGGGACAAGGCGGATGAAGTGGTGAGTAAGGTGCTGGATGCCGAAGTGTTGTTGCGCGAGCTGGCTTCGCAGTTCAGCCAGGGCTGAGCGACCCACACCCTGTAGGAGCGAGCTTGCTCGCGAAAAACCTGAGAACACCGCGGGGCTCCAGACACCCCGCGTCATCGTTCACGACCTTCGCGAGCAAGCTCGCTCCTACGGTAGTTACTTCTTTTTCTTCGGCTTCAAATACTTGGTCAACCCCTGGAACCAGATCACCAGCGCCGGGTTGCCCTTGATCTGGATCGACTTGTCCTGAATCCCCGTCATGAATGCCAATTGCTTGTTCTTCGCCTGCATCGTAGCGAAGCCGTAGGCGGCATCTTTAAAGGCGATGGCGAACGCCGGCGACGGGTGAACACCCGAGCGACTGGTGATGCGCTGGTCTTTGACGATGAAATGACGAGCAACCTTGCCGTCGAGGGTCTGCAGCTGGAAGGCCAGGTCTTTGTCACCCAGTTGCTGCTGGAAGGCGGGATTGGTGCGGCTGGCTTTGCCCATCATCAGGCCCAGCACCCACAGGAGAAGACGAAATTTCATGCACACGGCCTCGGTGTAATTATTGAGTGGCCGCAGCAGTTTAACGATTTGCTAAAGGAACGCCACCGATCTTGCGCATTAGCGGAAGATCGGCTGGCGTTTGACGCTTATAGCAGCATGTTGTTTAAACGTTAGGGCAAGGTACCGGTGCCCAGTCGGCCAGGTTCGGATCGCGGCAGCTGCCTTCGAGTTGTGCCTTGCCGGCGCTGGCAACCTGCTTGCTTTCAGCTTGCTTGGCCTGCACGGTCTGGATGCTCTTCTCGGTGGTGACTGCTTCTTTTGGCACAACCGGCAGCTTCTTCGCGACTTTCGGTGGCGTCTTGCCTTTCTTGGCGGGTACCGGTGGCGGCGTCACGTCGGCTTGGGCCACGGTGACTACGTCGTTACGCTGCACACCCACTTGCTGCAGGTCTTTTTCGTAGGCCTGGGTGTAGTTGTTCAGGTCTTCGCTGGCCTTGCCGTTGACGGCAACGATCAGGTCATTGGACTCCTTCAAACCCGCAACGATTTCCGCCAGGCGCTTGCGGCCTTCGGTGTCGTTGACGGTCTTGGCTTTGCGGTCGGCCACCAGCTTGGTGAACGCGCTCTGGTAGCACTGCTGCGAGGCTTTGGCGTAGGCGGTGCTGCGGTCGATATCCGATGCGCTTTTATTGAAGTCTGTGGAGTAAGAGGCAATGCGCTGGTTGTCATCGCTGATCTGCTTCTGACGCTCGGTGTAGTAACCCGCCGCGCCGCCGGCCAGGGCGCCGCCAGCGGCACCGATGGCAGCGTTACGGCCGCGCTTGTCGGAGTCGCCGGTCAGGGCGCCCAGCAGTGCACCACCGGCAGCGCCGATGGCTGCACCGGTCACAACCGACTTGGTCATGTCCGAATCGGTCGCGCGCAGGTGTTGCACCGGCTCGTAGCAGTTGGGGTAGTACTCGACCTTGGTGCTGGACGCGACCTTGGAGGCCGGCGACGTGGCGCAACCGGTCAGCACAGTACTGAAACCGGCCGCGATCAGCAGCAAGTGACGCTTGGAAACCGCCTTACGGGAAAAAAGCATAGGTGTGTTCTCGTTTAAGTTTGACTTGCCCAGCACGGCCCACCGCCGCCTGAGTCCCTTCCAAGCTCGCCATACAGCCAGCGCTCATCGCTGACCGCTCGCTGCGAGCAGTTCCTTCAAGATCGTTGCCGGGTCGGCCCGCTGTTGCTTGCGGTAGTTGCCAACATGGCGAACGAACAGTGTTGCGCGCGTCACCAGGCTCTTGCCGAGCACCGGCTTGCGATCCAACTCCTCCTTGATCCGTTGAAACTGCGCCTGGATCACCGCATCGGTGTAACGCGTGCCGGTGGCCAGGTTGTCGATATAAATCGCCACCGCGCCATCGAGCGCGCTGCGGCCATTGGTGATGGCCATGTCAAACAGCTGCGCGCTGGCCTCGTCCTTGTTGTCCTGGGCCTGCTGGCGACTCTTCTGCAGGTTGGCCAGGCGGATGTTGTAGTTGGCGATGGTTTCGGCCACCAACGCGGCCGACTGGATCAGGTTGCCCGCCGCCTCTTCGCGTTGCTGGGCGATCAGCGAGACGTTGCGCTTGAGCTCTTCATTGACCAACCCCAGCTCGGCTTGCAGCTTGGGGTCGACGCTGGCGGCGATGATGCTGTCCAGGCGCTTGGTCGGGTCCTGGGCGTCGTCGATGGCGTCGGTCAGCGAGGCGAGGCGACCTTCTTTCTGCCACTGGGCGAACAGTTCCTTGTAGCGCGAACGCGGTGCCGACAGTGCGCCGATCGCCACGCGAAAACCGGTGGTCTCGTTGCTTTGCTCGGTGCCGTCGGCGGCGAACAGTGGGTACTCACGGCGCATGCCGGTAAACAGCGTGCCCTCGCCTTCGAGGTAGTTGCCGCCCTTGACCACAAAGCCGCCATAAGCGCCCTGGCGACGTCCGGCGTGCACCAGCTGGAAGGACTCCTGGACCATTTCGGCCGCATTGCCGATCACATCAAACAGGCCAATCGGGTTGGGCAATTTGGTGCCGATAGGCATCAGGCGCGCGGCTTGGCCGGTGCCGCCGGCCACCTGGTTGAACACAGCGTAATCGCCGAGCGGGCCGTCGCTGTCACTGCCGTCGACACGACGGGGGAACAGGCGCCCTTCCAAGTTCTGGCGGCTGACCGCATGGCCGCCGCGTGCGGCGAATTCCCACTCCACTTCGGTGGGCAGGCGCACAAAACCGAGGCCACCGTCATCCGCCGAAGAGCCGCGACCACTCACCGGCAGTAGCTCACGGTGGTATTTCATCAGCCAGGCGCTGTACACCGCCGAGAAACGCTCGGCCTCAAAGCGCGACAGCTTCACCTTGGGCAAGCGCGCGGCCATGCCAGTGGGCGCATCGCACGCAGGCGCGGGTTCACCGCTGGCCAGCGACTGGGCCTGGGACATCACCTGGGCGTACTGGCGTGCGGTCACTTCGTACTTGCCGATGAAGTACAACATGGGCTTGAGCGGGGTCTTGGCGTCGGTCTTCGGCATCAACGGCGCGATGACTTTGTTCCAGTCTTTCGGGAGATCCTTGAGGGTGAACTGGCCATTGATGAAGTCGCGGCGGTAGCCGGAAATAAACGACTGCTGATAGCCCGCCTCGCCTTCGGCAAAGGGGTAGCCGAGGTTGATTTCGCGGTCGTCCAGGGAGCCCTGGGCCAGCACATAGGCATAGCGGAACACCATGTTGCCTTCGCACGGCAGCGGCAGGCTGACGTCGCCTTCCAACGGCTTGGGGTTGTCGAGCTTGTCGCTTGCCTCGTCGGCCCAGGCCATTGAGGCCAGGCTCAGCGCCACACAGGCGCCCAGTAACTTAAACATCTCTGATTCCTTCAGAAGCCTGGATCCGCGCCACTCGCCAACCACCACAGGCCGCCGCCACGGCGCTGACGCCCATGACTGCAATCAGGGCCAGGCCGTAATGACGCGCCAACAGGTGGCTGGCGTATTCGCCCGGCACCTGCACAAAAAGCTTATTCAACGCCGCCTCGGCCACGCCATACAGCCCAGCACCGAGCACGGCAGCAAACCCTGCGCTGTACAGCGCCTGCACCACCACGAACAACAGCAGCCCGCCCGTGGAAAACCCCAGCAGGCGCAGCACCGACAATTCCCGCCGCTTGCGCGCGACGGCGGCCAGGGCCCCGGCAAAGATCGCCGCAAACGCCCCCGCCAACGCCAAGCCGCAGATCACCCAGAACACGATCGACAGGTTGCGGCTCAACGACTGCACCTGCGCGATGGTCTGTGCCTGGGTCGACACTAATAAATTCTGCCCCGCGAAGTACACCCGCAGCGGCTCCACATCAGTGAGGTTACGGGCATACAAGCGAAACGCCGGGTAAACCCGCTGCTCATTGGTCCCCACCGCCTCACCGCTCCAACCCAACGCGGGCACTGCACGACCGTCGCGGTAGTCTTCCGCCCCTTCCAGCAGTTTCAGATCGGCAAACAAGCCGTCACGGGCAAAGGCTTCCAACGGCAATACCGCCAGCACCTGCAGGCGCGTGCGTTGGGCTTCCACGCGTCCCGCCACTTGCCGTGCAAAGCTGGTTTCCAGCCAATCCCCTGGCCGCGCCGCAAGCTTCTCGGCGGCGGTGTGGCTCAGCACGATCTGACCCAGGCCCTGCGGCACCGGCAGGCCGGCCAGCAACGGGTCACCCGAGGCGGTCGGTAGCATCTCCAGGACCAGCGTGCCCACCTGCGCGGTCGCCGCAATCTGCCGCGTACGCGGCAGCGCGAATGCCACATCGTTGCGCTGACCGAGCTGCTCGATAAAGGCGCTGCTGAATCGACCACCGCCCAGCGGAATAATTTCACGGGTGGCGGGGTCGGTCTGCAAACGTTCGGTCAAACTGCTAACCAGTCCAAATTTCAGGCCGAATAACACCAACAACGGTGCGATGACGGCGACCAGCGCCAGCACCGAACAGGCGGACAGCCAGGCATCGTTGCGATAGTCCTGCCAGGCCAGCGACGCCACCAGACCGATGCGCATCAGCACACCTCCCCGAGGGTCGCCGTAACGCCGCCATCGGCGTCGCGACGGCAACTGATGCGCCGCACCTGCAAGCCACTGGCGCGGGCCAGGGGTTCGTCATGGGTAGCGATCACACACGCCGCATGGTGTTCGCGAGCCTGGGCCAGCAACGCCTGCATCACGCGCTCGGCATTCAAGGGGTCGAGGGACGCCGTCGGTTCATCCGCCAGCACCAGTTGTGGCGCATGGGCCAGGGCGCGGGCACAGCTGACGCGTTGGCGTTGGCCCACCGAAAGCGCCGTCGGCTTCTTGGTCAACTGGTCGCTGATCTCCAACTGCTCGGCCAGGCGCGCCACGCTGCCATCGTCCTTCAAACCCAACAGTTGCCGGGACAACGCGATATTGCCGCGCACATCGAGAAACCCCAGCAGACCGCCGGTTTGCAGCACATACCCCAGATGCTGGCTACGCAGCGCGGCCAGGGTGGATTGCTGATCGCCGTGCCACAGCCCGGCTATGTCCTGCTGATGGAATTCGAACTGCCCGACCTGATCCGGCGCCAATACCAGCGCCAGCAAATCCAGCAAGGTGCTCTTGCCGCAACCACTGGGCCCGACAATCGCCAGTTGCTCACCCGCACGCAGCGCCAGCGCCGGGATCACCAGGCTATAGCGCTGGCTACCGACGCCTCGGCTCTTGTGCACCGCGCTCAGGTTCAGCATTACGGCAACGTCGACAACGGCACGCGGTACAACGCATCGCCCGGCTCGGCATCGCCGAAACGGACCCAGTTGGCCAGGTCATTGTGGAAGGTTTCGTAGAGGCGGATCTTCGAGTCCAGCTCATCGATGAAGTCTTCCTGCTCGGCCACGCTCAACGACAACCACAGGTCCTGGGTCATGTTCAGCGACTTGCTGCGGTACGGCAGGCCTTCCAGGTATTCGCCGAGAATGCCGCCGTCGGCCAGGTTGCCGCCCTTGCGCAAGGCCTGCGGGTCGCGACTCATGTAGGCCGAAGCGCTGGCGATTTCCTGAAAGAAGTCCTTGGGCGAGGTCTGCGTCTTGCGCGCCGCGTCGACGATCAACTTCAGCGACTGCTGCAGATCGTTGAGCTGCAGCTTGGTCAGCATCACGCACACCTGGAACGCCGGCAGTGCCGGGTTGGTCAGGTCGCGGTCGGCGGTCCAGGCGCTGACCAGTTGCGGCGCCTGGCTTGCGGTTTTGCGACCGAGGAAATCCATGTGCATGGCATAACCGACGGCGGCGGATTTGTCCGCCAGGCTCGGTGCGCTGTTCAGCAACGGCACCGGCTGCGGCGTGTTGCTGCGCACCTGGTGCACCAGGTTGGCGAACACCGTACCGATCTCATCCACGCGCTCACCGAGTTTGCGCACGTCGCCCCCAGGCACCGCGGTGTAGAGGTCGCCGATCTGCGGGTTGGCGTCGGCGGTGAGGATGCGGTACTGGCTCTCGGCGCCAGCATGGGTTTTCTTGCCGGCGTCGGTGCGCAAGTGCAGGGCGTAGATCTTGATCTGCTTGCCCAACGCGGCCTGGCGCACTTCGGCTTCGTTCATCTGGGTGGCGGCAAAGGGATCGTTCTTGCGCAGCGCACCCGCATCGGTGACCAGCAGAATGATGCGCCCGCCATAGCCGGACCAATCCATACCATCCACCGCCTGCATCACCCCGGCGAACGCGTCTTCGTTGAACGAGTGGCTGGACACAGTGGACGCCTTGACCTGGCGCGCCATGTCGAGGAAACGCTGCGGGTCGCGGCCCTGGTCGAGGGTGATCAGGGTCTTGGCGACGTATTCCAGGCCAGGGGTTTTCTTGATGCTGCTGCGAAAGCCCACCATGCCGAAGCTCACGCTGTCCAACTCGCCCCGCTCGCCGATACGGGTTTGCAGCTCATGCACGACGTCGCGGATCTGGTCGATGTAGGGCTGCATGGAAACGGTGGTATCGACCACGAGAACCACCGCCGTGCGAAAGGCGTCGGCATTGGCGCTGATCACCGGTGTAGCCGGTTTGGCGGCGCTGGTGCCTGGGTCGATGGAGGCCACATTGAGCAACTGCACCGGCTGGCCGTTTTCGTCGAAGCTCTCTTTGGCGTCGAAGATCGGCAGCAGGTAGAACTGGTTTTGCGGCACGGCGCTGGCGGCCGGCTCCAGCGCCAGGATCTGGCTGTTGTCTTCGCTGTTTTTCTGCGCCTTGGCCAGTACGCCTTTGGCGGCGGCCGGGTCAGCCAGCAGCTTTTCCACTTCAGCGGATTGGCGCAGGAACATCACCGGCGCCCGCCCCGAACGCTCGGTGAATTTGAGCACCAGGCTCTGCTTCCAGTCGCTGACCTGGGACGCAGGCAACCAACCGTCACTGCGACCATCGGTGGCGGCGCCGACACGTACCCACGGGCTGCCGTCAACGTCCTTGCGTTGGTAGACGTAGAGCACGGAGAACGCCGGCAGGGCTTTGCCCGGCGCGCTGCCGGCGTCAGCGGACAGCTTGGCGCCCGGCTTGCTGAGCACGCGCTGGAACAGCGTCTTCTTGCCTGCCATGAGCAACGGACGTTGACCGCCATCCGCTTCGGCCACAGGCGAAGCCACCGTAGGCACTGCCGCAGCGGGCGGTTTGGCCACAGGCTCATCGCCGCCACTCAACCACCAATAGCTCGCGCCACCAATGGCCAACGCAACCGCCACCGCAACAGCGGCCAGTGCCAACACCGGACCACGGCGCTGCTCGCTGTGCTGGATCGGCGGCACCACCGGTTGGCGCACCGGCTGGGGTTTTTCGGTAGGGATTTCGATGGATTCCGGGGTGATGCCGGCTAAATCAAAACTCATCGGGATCGGCAGCGGCCGCACTAACGTGGCTTCCGGCGACTCCGACGGCAGGTTATCCAATGCTTGTAACAACGCTGCCGCATCCGGAAAGCGCTCCGCCGGATCCTTGGCCAACAGCTTGCGTAGCACGTCCTGATAACGGCCGTGGTGCACCGGTAATTCGGGCAGCGGTTCGGTCAGGTGCGCCAGCGCCGTCGACAGTGCATCCGTGCCGGTGTACGGCAGCTTGCCGACGAGAATCTCGTACAGCACCACGCCCAGCGCGTACAGGTCCGCCCGACCATCAATCTCTTGGCCCCGCGCCTGCTCCGGGCTCATATAGCTCGGCGTGCCCACGGCAAAACCGGCCTGGGTGAACTGGGTGCGATCATCCAGCGACTTGGCGATACCAAAGTCGGACAACACTGCCGTGCCATCCGCGCGGAACAGAATGTTCGCCGGTTTCACATCGCGGTGTACCAGGCCCTGAGCATGGGCATAGCCCAGTGCCGAGGCGATCTGGCGGATCAGCGTCACCCCCTGCTCCGGCGTCATGCCGGCGGCGATGCGCTCTTTGAGCGTGCCGTTGGGCAGGTATTCCATGGCCATGTAGTACAGCTCACCGACATTGCCGATGTCATGGATGGTCACCGTGTGCGGATGCGACAAGCGCGCCAGGGTCTTGCCCTCGCGCAGGAAGCGCTCGCAGAAGCTGGGGTCGGCCGCCAATGCCGCCGCCATCACCTTCAAGGCCACTTTGCGCTCCAGGGAACGCTGGGTCGCCAGGTACACGCTGGCCATGGCGCCTTCGCCAATTTCGCCTTCGATGTCATAACCCGGGATGACGATGTTCATGGTGATACCTTCACGACGATGGCAGTGATGTTGTCCGGCGCACCCCGGCTGAGCCCCAGATGCACCAGGCTGCGCACGATTTCATCCGGCGTGTCGTGGCCCAGGACTTCGCGGATTTCATGGTCTTCAACGGTCTTGTTCAGGCCGTCGCTGCACAACAGGTAGCTGTCACCGGGGGCGATCAGCAGGTCGACCACCGCCAATTCCAGGTACGCCTCTACGCCAATCGCTCGGGTGACGATGTTGGCGCGTGGATGCGTACGCGCATCAGCTTCGCTGAGCAGACCGCTGTCTTGCAGGTCTTGCACGTAACTGTGGTCGCGGGAGATCCCTTCGAGCACGCCATCGCGCAGGCGGTACAAGCGACTGTCACCAGCCCACAAGCACACGCCGCGCAAGCCACGCGCGGCCAACAGCACCACGGTGCTGCCCATCATGGTTACGCCACGGTGGGCGGTTTCTTCGCGCACGGCGGCATTGATGCGCAGCAGGTCATTGCGCAGCGCTGCGGTGTATTCATCCAGGGAACGCCCTACCGGCACGCTGCGCAGGCTGTCGACGATCAGGCTGCTCACATAGTCCCCCGCCGCATGCCCGCCCATGCCGTCGGCCACCACCCACAGGCGGTTTTCCGGCAGGTCCAGGCAGGCGTCTTCGTTGACCTGGCGGACCATGCCCACATGGCTTTTGCTCGCGGATTTGTACGTCGACCCCATCTACACCACACCTTCTTGTCCGAGCAAAAACTGCGCAAAATCGCCAGCGGCAGGCAGGCCCTGACACCGCAACAAACCAGGGGAAATACGTTGTGACCCACGGCCCCACCACAGGCTCGCGCCGTCGCAGGCCTGTTCGGCGAGGGCGGTCATACGCTGGTGCGGTTCGGTGGCGGCCACCCGTTGCAGGCCGGCGAAACGGCTGTCTACCGCGCGCGACTCAGTCGACGGGAGGCCCAGGGCATCGAGGCCTTCATTGAAGCTTTCGAAGGTAGCCCCGGCATCCAAGGTGCTGAGCAACAGCGCTTCGGTCTGCTCGAACCAGCTGTCCGGGCCACCTACCAGGGAGGCAGGATTGGTGTCGTGATCGAGCAACGCCACCACCGCCAGCGGGAAGTAGCGACCGACCCGATCGATGCTCGGCATCACCACGCCTGCTGCCGCGTCCGGCCCGCACACCCCGGGCGCCAGCACAAAACGCCACAACGGGCTGACCAGGTACGTGTTGAGCCAGTCACCGCCGAGGCTGTTTTGACTGGCAAGCAAACCTGCTGCCAGCCAACTGTCCCATGGACCGATGAAACTCTGGGGCAAGGCGCGGCTGACAAAGTCACCGCGGCTGGCCAACTTGCCGTAGAAACCCACAGTCGTCATAACCGCTCCGGCAGGCTGAAGCCACTGAGCACGCGGCTCTTGAACGGGTTGAAGGCGCTGTTGGCGCGCAATTCGTAGGCGATGCTTGCGCCATCGACGCGCAGGCGCAGGTTGAAACGGTCCGGCGAGTTACCGGCGGTGAGGTCTGACTGCTCCAGCAAGCGGAACCAGGCCCAGGGCCCGTCCAGGGTCACGCCGGAACGGCCACTGGCCGACGGCGGCATGATGGAGATACGCACCACGCCAATGCTGCCGGGGTTTGGCCATTGCATCGCTACCGGGCGGCTCGGGCCGTGATCGTAGCTCAGTTGTTGGCCGTCGAGGTCCAACAGGAACTGAGTGATGGTCGGGTCCATCGACACCGGCTTGAGTTCGAAACGCACAATCGGCTGGGTGCCACCGGCGCGGAAGAACGCATCGCGAATGGTCGCGGCACGCTGGAAGGTTTGCAGCACACCCGGCGCAATCCCAAGCTTCTGCGCCGCGCCCGGCTGCCAGCGCCAGGTCTGCGCGGACGTGTCGACGTAAGGCTGCAGGTACTTGCGGAAGTAGTTGTCCATCACCCCGCCCACGCCAAAGAACTGCCCGAAGTCATCCAGGGTCGCGTCACGCGCGCTGCCCGGCGACATCGGGTAACGCCCGGCCAGCGACTGGCGATACACGTTGACCACTTCGCTGACCCAGGCCGCGTTCAGTTGATTGCGCACTCCGCCCATCATGCTATTGGTGGTGGAATTGACCACCGACTTGACCATGCCCTGCACCAGCGGTGGCTGGCGCTCGGCATTCAGGCTGACGCGCGTGGCCGCAGCCGCCGCTTGGTTTTTCGCCTCACCGAGCAACGCGTCGCCGCTGGCGCCGACCATGGCGCTGACCTGCACATACAGCGCATTCATGTCCGTGAGCAGGCCATCGATGGCCGCCGGCTCGCCTTCGTTCTTGCTGACGATGCTGTTGAGTTCGGCAAAGTGCGCGGTCACAGGATCATCCGCCGCCGCTGGCGCATTCGCAGCCGGCTGCTCTTGGCCGAGCAGGCTGCCCAGGCGCTCCTTGAGCTTGTCGACACCCCCTTCCACCGGCACGCCTTTGGCGGCCAACTGGCGTTCTTCGGCTTGCAGATCGGTTTCCTTGGCCACGGCCACCAGCAGCTTTTTCAGCGGCGAGGTCGGGCCGGAAATCACCCGCAGCACGTCGGCCGCCTGGGCCACGCTGGTGATCGGCACGAAGTCGATGTCCGCCAGCAACGCATCCCACTGGCGCTGGTAATCCTGGAAATACAGGCGCCGCACATCGGCAGCCAGGCTCACCACGTTCTGCTGGTCGGCCTGTTCGTGCCCCAACACCCATTGTTCTTCAGCGAGGGTGCCGGTCTGGTTCAGGCTGCTCAGCAGAAACGCCTGGCGATAGCCCTTGGCGGTGAAGAACCCACTCAACGGCTCGCCCAATGGCTTGCCACTTTTGCGGCTGAACACCAGCGCAGCGTCACGCCCGGCAGCTTCGTTGAGGCGAAAGTCCGGGATGCCTTCAGGCAGTTTCTGGCGCTTGACCCGGTCATACACACGTTGGGCCACCGGCAGTTGTTGCAACTGGCGACGCAGGTCGTCGATCAGCCGGGGATCCAGGCGCGCAGTGGGCGGATGGCGTTCGAACAGCGACTGCAAGTGCCCGGCCAGCGCCTGGCGCTGATCCGCCGGCAGGTCGCGTGGCAGGTTGCGGTCCCAGTCGAGGGCGATCCAGGCCTTGATGAAGTCCGGGTCGTAATGCTCGGAATCGGCGAGCATCAGGTAGGCCTTGAGGCCTTCGTAAAGGAAGTCGGAATTGCCGCCGCCGTGCAGTTGTTCTTCGATACGCGTCACCAGGCGTGGTGCGAACACCGCGATCAACAACTTGCGGTAGACGCTGGCAGACTCGGCTTCAAGCATGTCGCCCTGGTACAGCCCCAACCCTTCGGACCAGCTTGGAGAGTCGCCCGCCAGGTTCTTCACAGCGTTGAGCAATGGCAGCACAGCGAGGATGTCACGCTGCGCCGGGCTCAGGTTCTGCACAGTCTGGCCCAGCGGCGCGACCTTCTGGTCGACCTGGGCGATATACGCCTGGTTGGCGCGGTAACTCACCCACCACAAACTGCTGACCACCACGACCAACGCAACGGTGGCGGCGAGCACACCGCGCGCAATCCACTTGCGTCGACGCTCGACCTTGGGGTTCACACCCACTAGACCACGCTCGGCAAACGCCACGGCGGTGAAGAGTTTTTCGATGAAGTAACTGCGCCCTGTGCCGCTCTGACGCGCCAGGTGCTGGCGGTCCAGGTTCATGCTCTGCGCCATCGCACCGATCAAGCGATCAATCGGACTGCCTTCTTGGGTGCCGCTGGTGAAATACACACCGCGCAGCAGCACACGCTCTTCAAAGGCATTGGGCTTGAACACACCTTCGAGGAAGCTTTGCAGGCAATCCTTCAACGCACCGAACTGCTGCGGGAAGCCGTAGATCAGGTCGCGCCGCGCCGGGTCACGCTCCTGTTGCAGGCGTTCGACCAGGCGTTCGTTGAGGCGCTGTTCCAGGCCGGCGAACTCGCTTTGCAGGTGCGCCAGCGGGCTGTCAGTGTTTTTGCCGTCGTCCAGGGCAAAGGTCATGCCCCACACCTGGGCGCGCTCTTCCTTGCTCAGGTTGTCGAAGAACTCCATGAACCCTGGCACCAGGTCGAGTTTGGTGAGCATCAGGTAGATCGGGAAACGCACACCCAGCTGGGTGTACAGCTCCTGGATACGCAGGCGGATAGCGGCGGCATGGGCGGCGCGCTCGGCGTCGGTGCCGAGCAACAGGTCCGACAGGCTGATGGCAATGAAGGCACCATCGATGGGGCGGCGCGAGCGCTGCTTTTTCAGCAGGTCGAGAAAGCCCAGCCACGCGGCTTTGTCCACCGTGGAGTTGCTGTCCTGGGTGGTGTAGCGGCCGGCGGTGTCGAGCAACACCGCTTGATCGGTAAACCACCAGTCGCAGTTGCGCGTACCGCCGACGCCGCGCACGGCACCGGCGCCCAACTGGGCAGCCAACGGGAAGTGCAAGCCGGAGTTGACCAACGCAGTGGTCTTGCCCGAACCCGGAGGGCCGATGATCACGTACCACGGCAGCTCGTAGAGGTTGCGGCGTTCGTCGCCGCCCAACTTGGCCTTTTTCAGCAGCGCCAGGGCCTCGTCCATGCGCTGACGCAGGGTGGTGAGCTCTTCGGCAGTAGCAACGCTGTTGGGGTCGGCCGGGGTTTCGGCCGCCAGGCTGCGCATCACTTCGGCCGCTTGGCGCCGCGCCTGGATGATGCGAAACACGCGGTAGGCGATCCACACCGCGAACACCAGGATAATCAGCGCCCAGCGCCGGCCTTCCGGCACCAGCACGTCGAGCAACGGCCCCACAAACCAGATGATCAGGCTCAGCGCGATCAGGCCCAGCACGGGGATCACCCAGCGAATCATGAAACTGAAAAACGCCTTCACTCGACGCCCTCCGCCAATACGGTGATTTCAACCCGACGATTGCGGGCACGGCCTTCGGCGGTGGCGTTGGTCGCCACCGGCTCGGTGTCGCTGCGACCCTCGGCGCTGAAGCGATCCGCCTGGCCCGTCTTGGCCGCCAGGATCTCCAGCACCGACTTGGCCCGCGCTTCGGACAGCGCCCAGTTGGACGGGAAGCGCAGCGTGGCAATCGGGCGATTGTCGCTGTGTCCGGTGACGCGCACCTGGCCCTTGACCTTGCGGATGGCGTCGGCGATGCGCAGCATCAGTGGCTGGTAGTCATCGACGATGCTCGAGCTGGCGGACGCAAACAGTTCATCGCCACGGATGGTCACCACGGAACGGTCGACTGCATCTTCAACGGCAACGCGCCCGGCCTTGATATCTTCCACCAGGAAGCCAGCCAGGCGCGGGCGTTCGATGACTTTGGGCTGCGCCACCGGGCGGTCGATGGCCTGCACCGGTATCTCGCCCAGGGCATGGATATTCTTGAACACCGGCTCGGCATCCGACGCCAGCTTGAGGCGCAAGCCGAACAGCAGCGCCAGCAGCAGCGCGACACCGATGGCCACGGCGATCCACGGTGGCATGAATTGCGCCAGGCGATCACGGGCCACGGTCACGCCACGCCAGTGCGGCGACAGTTCACGCTCGTGTTCGCCACGCGCACTGCGAATGGCCGCAGCGGTACGTTCACGCAGGGTTTCCAACTGGCTGCGACCGTCGTTCATCACGCGGTAGCGGCCTTCAAAACCCAGGCACATGCACAGGTACAACAGCTCCAGCAGATACAGGCGTTCCCGTGGGCTTTGCAGGCAGTGATCGAGCAACTGGAAGACCTTTTCGCCACCCCAGGCTTCGTTATGCACGGTGATCAACAGGCTCTGTTTACCCCAGTCACTGGTGCTGCCCCAGGGTGTGCTCAACACCGCTTCATCCAGCGCGGTGCACAGCGCATAACGGGCCAGCAGCACTTCGTTGCGGGCGATACCGGCCGCTTCGGCGCGCTCTTCGAACTGGCGCAGGTAGGCCAGCAACCGCGCGCGCAGGCTGGCCGGCGCTGGATGGGCGATGGTGTTGCGCAGGCGCGTCAGCAATGCCAACAGCGGGCCAGCGGCGCTTTCCAGCGGGTTGAGGCCCTGGCTCTTGCCGGTAAGCATCGGCGCGGCCGGCATGGCCAAAGGCGCAGGTTCGGCACGCGCAGGTTCCGGCGCCCGGCCACCCGGACGCGGCATGAACTGGGTGCGGTCATCATCATTGGGATGCATCGCGGATTATCCTCGGATCGCCCAGAAGGCCAGGTTCAAGCCCGGGAACTGCCCGGCGATGTGGAAGGCGAAGCCGCCGGAGTTGCCCAGCTGTTGCCAGGCTTCGCTGCCGCGATCCAGCTCGTAATAGGTGGAACCTGCGTGGTACGGCAATTGGCGCGGCGCCACGGGCAGAGGCAACAGGGTGATGCCCGGCAGTTGCAGGTTGACCAGGTCGCGGATGTGCTCTACCGAGCCGACCTTGCTCTGCTGGCCGAAGCGCGCACGCAGGGTCTCGCCGGGGACATCGGCACGCACCACCAGAATGAAGCTGGCGCTATCGAGCAGGGTCTTGTCGGCCAGCATCGCCACGTGGACACCGTAGGCTTTCTCGACAATCGGGATCGGCGTGGCCTTGCTGTCGATCAGCATCGACAGCGCTTCACGCAGGGCGGCCATCACTGGGGCAAAGCTCAGGGCCAGGTCGTCGTGCTGATACTGCGGGTATTCCTGGGGGCGTCGGCCCGAGGTCGAGAATGTCGAGAACTCACCCGCCAGGCTCACCAGTTCGCTGAAGAAACGCTCCGGGTGCAGCGGGCTCAGTTGGTTCAAATGCTGGATCAGCGGTTGGGCACGGTTGACCAGTTGCAGCAGCATGAAGTCGGCAATCTCCGATGCGCCACCGGCGCCCGAGGCGACCACGCGTCCCGCCAGGGCTTCGCCGCGTTGGTGCAGCAGGCCAAGCAGTTCGCTGCGAAATGCCGTCAGCGGCTTGCTCGCGGCCACGTCCAACACCGGCGGGATGTAGGTGTCGTCGAGTACCAGTGCGCGGTCGGCGCGCTTTTCCTTGATGCGCACCAGGCCGATGGCGGCGTAATCGCTGATGCCATCCTGGGCGGTCAGCAGGCGCAGGGCCCGGGCGCCCACGGCCACCGGAGCGCGGTTTTCGAACGGTGCGTTGTCGTCGCGCACTTCGCGCACCTGGCTCACGTAACGCGCGGCTTCCAGGGCTTCGCCTTCATCCACCGTATCGCGAGCACCGGCACGCTTGAGCGGCAGCGCCAGGTACACCAGACCATCGCGCAGGTTGTCATCGATGTTCAACGGGCTCGGCGACAGGTCGTCCTGGGGAATGTTGAACGGCGTGCCGTCGGGCAACAGACCGCGCGCCGAAACAATCGCCAGCTTGCCCTGGGCCAGCAGGCCCTGGTCGATCAGCAATTCGGAAAAACCCCAACTGCCTGCGGACAGCGGGCGGCTACGGGCGTCGATCAGGTTTTCCAGGTAACGGTCATGCTGCTGGAAGTGCTGCGTTCCGATGAACATGCCTTCCGACCAGACCACGCGATTGTTCCAGGACATGGGGGCTCCGATTGCTTCTTATTGGGCAGGGCTGGATGGGGTGACCACGACGTCGGCGCGCACGGCACGCACATCGAGGCTGATCTGGTATTCGGTGTATTGGCGCGCAGGCACATTGATCACCGTGCGCCACTGCGCGCGGTCCAACTCGCGATAGCCCACGAGCAAACCGATCTGGCGCGTGGACGGGTCGAGATCGCGCTGGATGGTCAGTTGCTCGCCGGGTTGCACCATCACTTCATCCTGGTCCAGCAGGTCCAGGCCAAGGGTGGATTGGGCGCGGTCGGCCAATGCGAAGTAATCGGAGCGGGCGAAGGTGGCGGCGTTTTTCAGTTCGAAGATGCGCACCCGCACCGGGGCGGCCTGGCCGTTGGCGCCGGGGTTGAGCCCGCTGATCGCGTGAAAGTGCAGCTCGACGGCAGCCGTATCCGCTTCGGCCTCGGCGGTGGTTTCGGGTTTGGCGGCGTCTTTGGCACACGCCGTCAGCAGCAGCAAGGTGGCGGCTGCGAGTAAAAACCTGGGAATCATCCTGCGTCCTCAATGACGTACTTAGCTATCCGTTAATCCATGTGTTGCGGCGCGGTTTTACCGACGCTGTCGTGCGCTGTGCTCTTCGTAGGCCCGGCTGAATTCACGGCCGAACAGGTCCTGGAAGTCTTCCTGGGCCTCGCGGGAAATATTGCTGTAGAGCTCGGTGAACTGTTGCCAGTACTGCGCCTGGCGCGAGCCATTGAAAAGGCTCGACAGCCCGCCAGGCTTGCCCATGCGTTCTTCCAATTGCGCCGGTTCGAATCGGCTGAGCAAGTGCTTGATGGCCGCTTCCACGCCGGCCATCACCGCCAACTGGTGGGCACGCAAGTCGTTGAAACTGTCGCGCACGGCGAGGTCCGGTGCCATAAACGCTTGGTTACCGTGACGCAGCAAAAGCAGCAACGCTTCATCAGCATTGGGGGCAAATTTCAACGGATTGTTTTCCGCAGGCTGAATCATCGTCTGCTGCATGCGGAACTCGCCCTTGAGGCTTGCGCGGGCACGCAACACGTCGATCAGGCCTTCGACCATCAGGCGGTAGCTGCGGCCGATGCTTTCCATCTGGGCCTCGGCCTGGGCTTTGTCCAGGCGCAATTGGTCCAGGCCAGCGCCGCGCAGGAAGGCTTGCAGGAGGTCGGGTTGTTGGCTGTCTGCCACGGGGAGCATGGGCTCGACCACGTGTGGCGGCGGGGTGACTGGCTGTGGCGTCGGCAGTGGTGGAGCACTGACGACAGGCGCAGGCGCATCGCCAAACAGGTCCCAGTCTTCGGGGATCACCGCGCCCGATACCACAGGCGGCTCGGCCACAGGCATCGCGACCGGCGTCGGCGGGCGGAAGTCGTGTTGCTCGGAAGGCACGTGGTCCGGCACCGTCGGTGGCGGCACGGCAGTGGGGCTGAGGAAATCAAACAGGTCCGGCAGCGTGTCCATCGAGGACGCTCCCTGGAACTGCGGCGCAATCACCGGCGTGGCGACGGGCGCGGGCGTGTTCACCACAGCGCCCATCAGCGCTTCAAAACTGTTCGGTGCATCGCCGGTAAACGGCTGACTGTCGATGGATTGCACGTTGAAGTCGATGCGCGCCTGGATCTCGTAATCGCCGATGCGGATCAGTTCACCATCTTGCAACAGTTCACTATTACCCCGGCGCATACGAATACCGGCTTTAACCAACTCCACACCATTTGTGCTGTTATCGGTTAAATAATAGCGGCCATCTTTGTATTGAATAACGCAATGTTGCGAGGACACCAGGCGCTCTGGATCAGGCAATACCCAGTCATTATCCGAGCTGCGGCCGATAGCCATCGCGCCCTGATTCATGGACTTTTCGGAGCACTGCCCAGGGGTAATCTTGTGATAACTAGTGATAGTCAAGCACAGCGACATCTTGCCTCCTTGCTGATACTTCGCGCGCGGTCGATTCCCGGAACAGCGCTTCCCGGGGTATCCCCATCAGGTCGAGCAATCGACCGTACAAAACCTGCCAATACCAGCATGATCGCTGATCTTAACTGGGCTCTATGACAAAAATCCTGTCCCGGTGCGTCGTTCGACCCACCAGTCGCGCAGGTTGTTAAGCACCGCACATCTGTCACAGAGGGCGAATAGCTTACCTTGACAAGCCCTAAGTACTACACCAAAAATGCACAACTTCTTGAATACCAGTGATGGCACATTAGTGGCATCTTGCTTATATGACCAAGAAAACATGCAAAGTTCCTCGCGCAACTAATGCATGAATTGCCCGCCATCTAACGGGCTGATAGGGAGATCAAATTCAGTGGATGTGCCGTTGCTGCTCACCGCCGTTTCCGCGACTTCGCCTTGTGGCGAAGACATGGAATATGACGCGCAATTTCTGCAATTGGAGCGTGATGCCAAGGGCCAACCCGAGCGCAGCATGGGCGACGCCATCCTGCCCGCTGAACCGCCGGAATGGCGCAGCATCCAGCAGCAAAGCCTCGACTTGCTCGCGCGCAGCAAAGACCTGCGCATCACTCATTTCCTGTTGCAAAGCGCCCTCGCCCTCCAGGGCGTGGCCGGCCTGGCCGAAGCCCTGACGCTGATCGACGCCCTGCTGCGCGACTACTGGGCCGACCTGCACCCGCGCCTGGACGCCGACGACGATAACGACCCCACCGTGCGCATCAACGCCCTCACCGGCCTGACCTGCGACACCAACATCCGCCTGCTGCGCGAAAGCATCCTCACGCGCTCGCGCACCTTCGGCCCCGTGACCCTTCGCGCGGCGCTCAACGCCAGCGGCCTGTTGAACTTCCCCGATGAACAACTCGGCGCCCAGCAACTCAACGCCGCGTTCCTCGACAGCGACCCCGAGCAACTGCAGGCCACCCGCGACGCCCTGATTGCAGCGCGTGCGGCGTGCGAAGCCATCGAACAACAGGTCAACGATCAGGTCGGTTCCGCCCAAGGCGTGGACCTCAGTGCCTTGAAGCAACCGCTCAAGCAGGCGTTGCAGATACTCAACCAAGCGGTGCCCGGCACCGCTGGCAGCAGCGAACCCGAGGCCGTCAGTGACGACAATGCCCCCTCGGTCGACTTCGCCGCCGCCCCCGCAGCACCTCGCCCCGCTGGCGATATCGCCAGCCGCGACGATGTGCTGCGCAGCCTCGACAAGATCCTTGCGTACTACACCCGGCACGAGCCTTCGAGCCCGCTGCCGGTGCTGTTGAACCGGGCCAAGAATCTGGTGCATGCCGACTTTGCGGCCATCGTGCGCAATCTGATTCCCGACGGCATGTCCCAATTTGAAAACCTGCGTGGCCCGGACGGCGAGTAAGCCGCCCGACTGTGCAGTAACAACACCGTCGCTCAAGCGACCAGGAGCAGCAACGTGGCGAAGCAAAGTTCTCAGAAATTCATCGCGCGCAACCGCGCGCCTCGAGTGCAGATCGAGTACGACGTCGAGCTTTACGGCGCCGAAAAAAAGGTCCAGCTGCCCTTCGTGATGGGTGTGATGGCCGACCTCGCCGGCAAGCCCGCCGAGCCTCTGGCGCCAGTGGCCGACCGCAAGTTTCTTGAGGTGGACGTCGACAACTTCGACTCACGCCTCAAGGCCATGCAGCCGCGCGTGGCGTTCCACGTACCGAACGAACTGACCGGCGAAGGCAACCTGAGCCTGGACATCACCTTCGAAAGCATGGACGACTTCAGCCCGGCCGCCGTGGCCCGCAAGGTCGACTCGCTGAACCAACTGCTCGAAGCCCGCACCCAGCTGGCCAACCTGCTGACCTACATGGACGGCAAGACTGGCGCTGAAGAAATCATCATGAAGGCGATCAAGGACCCGGCACTGCTTCAGGCACTTGCCAGCGCGCCCAAGCCTGCAGGGGATCAGTAATCATGACCGACAATACCGCCCGCGAAGGCAGCCAGATCCTGGGTGCCACCGAAGAAGCCAGCGAGTTCGCCAACCTGCTGCTGCAAGAGTTCAAGCCCAAGACCGAGCGTGCCCGCGAAGCCGTGGAAACCGCCGTGCGCACCTTGGCCGAACAGGCTTTGGCACAAACCGACCTGGTGTCCAATGACGCGATCAAGTCGATCGAATCGATCATTGCCGCCATCGACGCCAAGCTGACCGCCCAGGTCAACCAGATCATCCACCACCAGGATTTCCAGCAGTTGGAAAGCGCCTGGCGCGGCCTGCACTATCTGGTCAACAACACCGAGAGCGATGAGCAGCTGAAGATTCGCGTGCTCAACATCTCCAAGCCGGACCTGCACAAGACCCTGAAGAAATTCAAGGGCACCGCATGGGACCAGAGCCCGATCTTCAAGAAGATGTACGAAGAAGAATACGGTCAGTTCGGCGGCGAGCCATACGGCTGCCTGGTGGGCGACTACTACTTCGACCAGTCGCCACCGGATGTGGAACTGCTGGGCGAACTGTCGAAAGTCTGCGCCGCCATGCACTCCCCGTTTATCGCTGCCGCTTCGCCGACCGTGATGGGCATGGGCTCGTGGCAGGAACTGTCAAACCCGCGCGACCTGACCAAGATCTTCACCACCCCGGAATACGCTGGTTGGCGCTCGCTGCGTGAATCGGAAGACTCGCGCTACATCGGCCTGACCATGCCGCGTTTCCTGGCACGCCTGCCGTACGGCGCCAAGACCGACCCGGTGGAAGCCTTCGCCTTCGAAGAAAACACCGACGGTGCCGACAGCTCCAAGTACACCTGGGCCAACGCCGCGTACGCGATGGCAGTGAACATCAACCGTTCGTTCAAGCACTACGGCTGGTGCTCGCGCATCCGTGGCATCGAGTCTGGCGGTGAAGTGGAAAACCTGCCGGCGCACACGTTCCCTACCGATGACGGTGGCGTGGACATGAAGTGCCCGACCGAAATCGCCATCAGCGACCGCCGTGAAGCGGAGCTGGCGAAGAACGGTTTCATGCCGCTGCTGCACAAGAAAAACACTGACTTCGCCGCGTTCATTGGCGCCCAGTCGTTGCAGAAGCCGGCCGAATACGATGACCCGGACGCCACCGCCAACGCCAACCTGGCCGCGCGCCTGCCGTACCTGTTCGCCACCTGCCGCTTCGCCCACTACTTGAAGTGCATCGTGCGCGACAAGATCGGCTCCTTCAAAGAGAAGGACGAGATGCAGCGCTGGTTGCAGGACTGGATCCTCAACTACGTTGACGGTGACCCTGCGCACTCCACCGAAACCACCAAGGCCCAGCACCCATTGGCGGCCGCCGAAGTGATCGTGGAAGAAGTGGAAGGCAACCCGGGGTACTACAACTCCAAGTTCTACCTGCGCCCGCACTACCAGCTCGAAGGGCTGACCGTGTCGCTGCGCCTGGTATCGAAGCTGCCTTCTGCCAAGAGCGCATAAGTAACGGTTGAACCGGTTCTTCTGTGGGAGCCGGGCTTGCCCGCGATGCAGGCGACGCGGTCTGCCAGCCAGACCGCGGTGATGCTATCGCAGGCAAGCCAGCTCCCACAGAAAAGCACTGCCCCATTGGCGGTAACCCAATATCGTGGCTGAGACCACACAGGGAGAAAACATGGCTGTTGATATTTTCATCAAGATCGGCGACATCAAGGGCGAGTCCATGGACAAGGCCCACAAGGACGAAATCGACGTGCTGAACTGGAGCTGGGGCATGGCCCAGTCCGGCAACATGCATGTCGGCGGTGGCGGCGGCGCGGGCAAGGTGAATATCCAGGACCTGTCGCTGACCAAGTACGTCGACAAGGCTTCGCCGAACCTGATGATGCACTGCGCCAGCGGCAAGCACATCGACAAGGTCAAGCTGACCGTGCGCAAGGCCGGTGGCGAAAGCCAGGTCGAGTACATGGTGATCAACCTGGAAGAAGTGCTGGTGACTTCCCTGAGCACGGGCGGTTCGGGCACCGATGACCGCCTGACCGAAAACGTCACCCTGAACTTTGCCCAAGTGATGGTCGACTACCAGCCGCAGAAAGCCGACGGCACCAAAGACGGCGGTGCGATCAAGTTTGGCTGGAACATCCGCTCCAACACCAAGCGCTGATAGCTCTGGTGGCCGTGGCTGCGCGCCACGGCCCCAGGCCTCCCCGCTCACCCACCGTCCCCCTCACAACCCGTCCGTGGAGCTGCTTTGGTGGTAACTGAAATCGCTTCCCGCGACCGTCTGCAACCGTCCCTGCTGGACCGGCTGACCGACGACGACCCGACCAATCCCAAGGAAAGCGCCGACAAACGCGTGCTGTCCCTGACCCAATTAAAAGCCTCGGTGCTGCGTGACCTGGCGTGGCTGCTCAACACCACGTCGTTGCTCGATGCCGATGCCACGCTGCACACCCCGGCCGGCACATCGGTGGTTAATTACGGCCTGCCGGCGCTGGCGGGCAACAGTGTTTCCAGTGTCGACATCAAGGCCCTGGAAGCCCTGATCTACCAGGCCATCGCAACCTTTGAACCGCGCATCCTGCGCCACACCCTGCGGGTCAAAGCCCGCGTCGGCCATGGCGAGATGAACCATAACGCCCTGAGTTTCGAGATTGAAGGCGACCTGTGGGCCCAGCCGGTGCCATTGCGCCTGCTGCTGCAAACTGACCTCGACCTGGAATCAGGCCACGTGCGCGTGGTGAATGCCGACCAGCGGAGACGCCCATGAATCCGCGCCTGCTAGAGCTGTACAACCAGGAACTGCACCACGTGCGCGAAAGCGCCGCCGAGTTCGCCAAGGAATACCCGAAGATCGCCAGTCGGCTGACCCTGTCCGGCATGGACTGCGCCGACCCGTACGTCGAACGCCTGCTCGAAGGTTTTGCCTACCTCACCGCCCGCGTGCAGCTCAAGCTTGATGCCGAGTACCCGACCTTCACCCACAACCTGCTGGAAATCGCCTACCCGCACTACTTGGCGCCCACGCCGTCGATGACCGTGGTGCAATTGCAGACCGACCCGGACGAGGGCTCCCTGGCCAGTGGTTTCCCACTGCCCCGCGACACTGTCCTGCGCGCCGCATTAGGTCGTGAAACCCAGACCTGTTGCGAGTACCGCACTGCTCATCCAGTGACGTTATGGCCGTTGCAAGTGAGCAACGCCGAGTACTTCGGCAACCCCGCCGCCGTGTTGGGCCGTTTGGCCGCCAGCGAGCCGAAAGCCAAGGCCGGCCTGCGCCTGACCCTGCGCACCGGCGCCGAATTTCCCTTCAACAGCCTCGACCTGGATAACCTGCCGCTGTACCTCAGCGGTGCTGACGAACAACCGTTCCGCCTTTACGAGCAACTGCTGGGCAACGCCTGCGCGGTGTTTGCACGCAAGCCGGGGGGCGATTGGGTCGAGCGCCTGCCACAAGACGCACTGCGCTCGCGGGGTTTCGATGACGCCGACGCCGCCATGCCGGTTGTTGCGCGTGCGTTCCAGGGCTATCGCCTGTTGCAGGAATACTTTGCCCTGCCCCACCGCTTCCTGTTCGTCGAGTTCGCTGAGCTGAGCCGCGCGGTCAAACGCTGCGACGGCCAGGAACTGGAACTGATCGTGCTGTTCGACCGCCATGAGCCGAGTTTGGAAGGCAGCGTCGGCGCGGCGCAGTTCCTGCCGTTCTGCACCCCGGCGATCAACTTGTTCCCCAAGCGCGTGGACCGCATCCACTTGTCTGACCGGGTCAACGAACACCATGTGATCGCCGACCGTACGCGCCCGATGGATTTCGAGATTCATTCGTTGAGTGGCATCACAGGACACGGCACTGGGCCGGAGCAGCCATTTTTGCCGTTCTATGCAGTGCGTGATCCCTCCCGCTACGGCCGGGACCAGGCGTACTACACGGTGCGCCGCGAGCCGCGCGTGTTGTCCAGCGACCAACGCCGCAACGGTCCGCGCTCCACTTATGTCGGCAGCGAAACCTTCGTCAGCCTGGTGGACAGCCGGCAGTCACCGTACCGCCACGACCTGCGCCAACTCGGCGTGACCGCGCTGTGCACCAACCGCGATCTGCCACTGTTCATGAGCATCGGCAACGGCAAGACCGACTTCACCCTGGCCGACAGCGCCCCGGTGCTGTCCGTACGTTGCGTGGCAGGCCCCAGTCGTCCGCGCGCCAGCCATGCCCATGACGCCAAGGCCTGGCGCCTGATAAGCCAGTTGTCGCTCAACTATCTGTCGTTGAGCGAACAGGGCCAGGGCGCCGCGGCCTTGCGCGAACTGTTGCGCCTGTATGGCGACAGCAACGACGCCGCCCTGCAATTGCAGATCGAAGGCCTGCGCGACGTCAGCAGCAAAGCGGTGACCCGCCGCCTGCCGATGCCCGGCCCGATCGTATTTGGGCGCGGGCTGGAGATCACCCTGGAATTCGATGAAAACGCGTTTCGCGGCACCGGCGTGTTCCTGCTCGGTGCGGTGCTGGAACGCTTCCTGGCACGCTACGTGTCGATCAACAGTTTTACCGAGACGGTGATCCGTACCACCGAACGCGGCGAGATCATGCGATGGAAAGCCAAGCCCGGACGTCGTCCGACCCTGTGAGTACCCTGGATGCGATGCATCAGGAGCCCTGGGAATACGATTTCTTCCAGGCGCTGCGGCGTATCGAGTGCGAATCGCCGGACCTGCCGCGCCTGGGCCATTCCCTGCGCCTGGCGGATGATCCGCTGCGCCTGGGGCAACAGGCCGACTGCACCTTCGCGCCGGCCACACTGGCCTCGGTCGATCCCGGTGGCGACGGCAAGCCGGCGCGACTCGAGCAGTTCTTCTTCGGCCTTGGCGGGCCCAATGGCCCGCTGCCGCTGCATATCACCGAATATGTGCGCGAGCGCCAGCGCAACAACGCCGACAGCACCAGCAAGCAGTTTTTGGATGTGTTCCACCATCGCCTGCTCAGCCTGTTTTACCGGGCCTGGGCAGAGGCCCGGCCGACGGTCAGCCACGACCGCCCGGACGATGATTACTGGTCCGCGCGCCTCGCTGCGTTGAGTGGACGGGGCATGCCGAGCCTGCTGAATCAGGGACTCATCCCGGACACCGCGAAGCTGCATTACAGCGGCCATCTGTCCGCGCAAACCCGCTATCCCGACGGCCTGAAAGCCATTCTCGGCGAGTACTTCGGGCTGCCTGTGGAGATTGAAGAGTACGTCGGCCAATGGTTGGAGTTGCCCGAACGCAGCCGCGTCAGCGTGAGCGCCAACCGCCTGGGCGTGGACTTTTGCCTGGGCAGCTTCGTATGGGACCGCCAGCACAAATTCCGTATCCGCCTGGGCCCGCTCACGCTGGAGGACTACATGGGCATGCTGCCCGGCCAACAGCCGTTCAACGAGCTGGTGGCGTGGGTGGCCGAGTACCTGGGCCACGAACTGGACTGGGACCTCAACCTGGTTTTGCAACAACCCGAAGTGCCGGCACTGCAACTCAACGGCCAGTTCCGCCTGGGCTTCAACACCTGGCTCGGTAGCCCTGCGCACGACGCCAACGACCTAATCCTGGCCCGGCATTACGCCGATCAGGCCACCACCTCAAGGAATCCAGAGCATGGGTGAAATCAGTCGCGCCGCACTGTTCGGCAAACTCAACAGCGTGGCCTACAAGGCCATCGAAGCCGCCACCGTGTTCTGCAAGCTGCGGGGCAACCCGTATGTGGAACTGGCTCACTGGTTTCACCAGTTGCTGCAACTGCAGGACTCGGACCTGCACCGCATCATCCGTCAGTTCAACGTGGAGCCGGCGCGCCTGGCCCGTGACCTCACCGAAGCGCTGGATCGTTTGCCGCGTGGCTCGACCTCGATCACCGACCTGTCCTCGCATGTGGAAGAAGCGGTTGAGCGCGGCTGGGTCTACGGCAGCCTGATGTTCGGTGAAAGCCAAGTGCGCACCGGTTACTTGGTGCTCGGTATCTTGAAGACACCCAGCCTGCGTCATGCGTTGCTGGGCTTGTCGTCGGAATTCGACAAGATCAAGGCCGAAGCCCTGAGCGAGCGCTTTGACGAATACGTCGGCGATTCGCCGGAAAATGCCCTGAGCGCAAGCGACGGTTTCAACGCCGGCGCCGTTCCGGGCGAAGCCAGCGGTGCGATGGCGCCGAGTGCGATGGGCAAGCAGGAAGCCCTCAAGCGTTTCACGGTCGACCTGACCGAACAGGCGCGCAGCGGCAAACTCGACCCGATTGTTGGCCGTGATGAAGAAATCCGCCAACTCGTCGACATCCTCATGCGCCGCCGCCAGAACAACCCGATCCTCACCGGTGAAGCCGGGGTGGGCAAGACCGCGGTGGTCGAAGGTTTCGCCCTGCGTATCGTCGCCGGTGACGTGCCGCCAGCATTGAAAGACGTGGAACTGCGCAGCCTTGATGTGGGCCTGCTGCAAGCCGGCGCCAGCATGAAAGGCGAATTCGAACAGCGCCTGCGCCAGGTTATAGAAGACGTGCAGGCCTCGCCCAAGCCGATCATTCTGTTTATCGACGAAGCCCACACACTGGTGGGTGCCGGTGGTGCCGCCGGCACCGGTGATGCAGCCAACCTGCTCAAGCCGGCGTTGGCACGTGGCACCTTGCGCACCGTGGCTGCGACCACCTGGGCCGAGTACAAGAAGCACATCGAGAAGGACCCGGCGCTGACCCGGCGTTTCCAGGTGGTGCAAGTCGCCGAGCCGTCGGAGGACAAGGCGCTGCTGATGATGCGCGGCGTGGCGTCGACCATGGAAAAACACCACCAGGTGCAGATCCTCGATGAGGCGCTGGAAGCCTCGGTGAAGCTATCTCATCGCTACATTCCAGCGCGCCAGTTGCCGGACAAGTCCGTGAGCCTGCTGGACACCGCCTGCGCTCGCGTCGCCATCAGCCTGCACGCGGTTCCGGCCGAAGTGGACGACAGCCGCCGTCGCATCGAAGCCCTGGAAACCGAGTTGCAGATCATCGCCCGCGAACACGCCATCGGCATTGCAATTGGTGCGCGCCAGACCAACACCGAGACGCTGTTGAGCGCTGAGCGTGAGCGTCTTGAAACCTTGGAAAGCCGTTGGGCTGAAGAGAAAGCGCTGGTAGATGAGCTGCTCGCCACCCGGGCAACGTTGCGCGAAAAAGTCGGTGTCGTGGACAGCCCTGCCGGGAACAACGAGAGCGATGAATTGCGCGCCCAGCTGGTCGACCTGCAACAACGCCTGACCGCGCTGCAAGGCGAAACCCCACTGATCCTGCCCACCGTGGATTACCAGGCCGTGGCCTCGGTGGTCGCCGACTGGACCGGCATCCCGGTCGGCCGCATGGCGCGCAACGAGCTGGAAACGGTGCTCAACCTCGACCAGCACCTGAAGAAACGCATCATCGGCCAGGACCACGCCCTGCAGATGATCGCCAAGCGCATCCAGACATCCCGCGCCGGCCTCGACAACCCGAGCAAGCCGATTGGCGTGTTCATGCTGGCCGGCACCTCCGGCGTGGGCAAGACCGAAACCGCCCTGGCCCTGGCCGAAGCCATGTACGGCGGCGAGCAGAACGTCATCACCATTAACATGAGCGAATTCCAGGAAGCCCATACGGTGTCGACCCTCAAGGGCGCACCTCCGGGCTATATCGGCTACGGCGAAGGCGGCGTGCTGACCGAAGCGGTACGGCGCAAACCCTACAGCGTGGTGCTGCTGGATGAGGTGGAAAAAGCCCACCCGGACGTGCATGAAATCTTCTTCCAGGTGTTCGACAAGGGCGTGATGGAGGACGGCGAAGGCCGGGTGATCGACTTCAAGAACACCCTGATCCTGCTGACGACCAACGCCGGCACCGAGCTGATTTCCCAGGTGTGCAAAGACCCGGCGAACGTGCCGGAGCCGGAGGAAATCGCCAAGGCCCTGCGCCAGCCGCTGCTGGAGATTTTCCCGCCTGCGCTGCTCGGCCGCCTGGTAACCATCCCTTACTACCCGCTGAGCGACGAGATGCTCAAGGCAATCACCCGCCTGCAACTCAACCGCATCAAGAAGCGTGTGGAGACGACGCACAAAGTGGCCTTCGATTACGACGACGCGGTGGTCGACCTGATCGTCTCGCGTTGCACCGAGACCGAAAGCGGCGGGCGCATGATCGACACCATTCTCACCAACAGCCTGCTGCCGGACATGAGCCGTGAGTTCCTCACGCGCATGCTCGAAGGCAAGGCGTTGGCGGGGGTACGGATCAGCAGCCGGGATAATGAATTGCACTACGACTTCAGCGACGCAGATTGACCTGACGGAACACGGTCAAAATGTGGGAGCTGGCTTGCCTGCGATAGCGGTGTATCAGTCAACATCAATGTTGAATGTTCAATTGCTATCGCAGGCAAGCCAGCTCCCACATTGGATTCGGTTCCTTCAGTAATCAAGACCTTTACAGGACGCCCAATGCTATTCAACCAAGCCTCACGCCTGGCCAAGATCACCAGCCCCCTCGGGCCGGATGTGCTGCTGCTCAATGAAATGGGCGGCGGTGAAGAGCTGGGCAGGCTGTTCAACTATGAGCTGCAACTGACGTCCCTGGACGCCAACATCGACCTCAACCAGTTGCTCGGCAAGCCCATGAGCGTGGGCCTGCAACTGGCGGACGGAGGTGAGCGGCACTTTCACGGCATCGTCGCGCGGTGCAGCCAGAACATCGACCAGGGCCAGTTCGCCAGTTACCAGGTGACGCTGCGTCCTTGGTTGTGGCTGCTCAGCCGCACGTCCGACTGCCGGATTTTCCAGAACCTGAGCATTCCGCAGATCATCAAGCAGGTGTTCCGCGACCTGGGGTTTTCCGACTTCGAGGACGCTCTGAGCCGGCCGTACCGCGAGTGGGAATACTGCGTGCAGTACCGCGAGACCAGCTTTGATTTCGTCAGCCGTTTGATGGAACAGGAAGGTATCTACTACTTCTTCCGCCACGAGCAGGACCGCCATGTGCTGGTGCTGGCCGACGCCTACGGCGCCCACACCACCGTGCCCGGCTACGCGTCGATCCCGTACTACCCCAAGGACGAGCAGCAGCGCGAACGCGACCACATGCACAACTGGCACCTGGCGCACGAGGTGCAGCCGGGCTCGATGGAGCTCAACGACTACGACTTCCAACGCCCCAGCGCCAGCATCGACGTGCGCTCGGCCATGCCGCGCCCGCACACCGCCGGCGACTATCCGCTGTACGACTACCCCGGCACCTACGTGCAAAGCGAAGACGGCGAGCACTATGCGCGCACCCGCATCGAAGCCCTGCAAACCCTGCATGAACAGATCGAGTTCAACGGCAACGCCCGTGGCCTGGGTTCGGGGCATTTGTTCAGCCTGACCGGCTTCAGTCGCCAGGACCAGAACCGCGAATACCTGATCGTCGGCTGCCGCTACTACATCGTCCAGGAAAGCCTGGAAAGCGGCGGCGGCTCAGGTTCGGCGCAGTTCGAAAGCAGCCTCACCTGCATCGACGCCCAGCAGAGTTTCCGCCCGCTGGCCAACACCCATCGGCCCATCGTCAAAGGCCCGCAGACCGCGCTGGTGGTCGGCCCCAAGGGCGAGGAAATCTGGACTGACCAGTACGGCCGCGTAAAAGTGCACTTCTACTGGGACCGTCACGACCAATCCAACGAGAACAGCTCATGCTGGATTCGTGTATCGCAATCCTGGGCCGGCAAGAACTGGGGTTCGATGCAGATCCCACGGATCGGCCAGGAAGTGATTGTGAGCTTTCTGGAAGGCGACCCCGACCGGCCGATCATCACCGGCCGCGTGTACAACGCCGAGCAGACAGTGCCCTACGACCTGCCGGAGAACGCTACCCAGAGCGGCATGAAAAGCCGCTCCAGCAAGGGCGGCAGCCCAGCCAACTTCAATGAAATCCGCATGGAGGACAAGAAGGGGTTGGAGCAGTTGTATATCCACGCCGAGCGCAATCAGGACATCGTGGTGGAGGTGGATGAGAGCCATTCGGTGGGGCATGACCGTAACAAAAGCATCGGGCATAACGAGACGGTGACCATCGGCAACAACCGCCTGCGCATCGTCAAGCAGGAAGACATCCTCTCAGTAGGCCAGAAGAAGACCGACAGCATCAGCCAGAGCTACGTCATCGAAGTGGGCGAAAACCTGCGCCTGGTCTGCGGCGAAAGCATTTTGGAGTTGAACGCCAGTGGGCAGATCAACCTCACCGGCGTGCAGATCAGCTTCTATGCCAGCGGCGACGCAGAGTTCAACACCGGCGGCGTCCTGCACCTGAACAACGGCGGCGGCCCCGGCGCCACGCCGGATGGCCAGGGCCAGAAAGGCGCCATCGACGCCAATATCAAAGCCGCGTTCCCCGCGCCTAAAAGTTCCTGACGAGACCTGTTTTCATGACGTATCGAATCAACGAATTCCAGTTTCAACTGCCCGCCAGTGAGTTGCAGGACGCGACAATCAATATCCTCAAGTTCCCTGAATTGGGAACATCCCTGATTGTCAGCCGCAGCCTGCTCGCCGAGGGTGAAACCCTGCACAGCAACTTCAACGACCAGCTCCAGCGCCTGGAAAAACAGGTGCAGGATTTGCGCTACCAACCCGGTGTGGACGTGCGTTTGGGCGCAGCCCAAGAAGTGGAAGGCATCGAACTGCGCAGCCAGTTCAACAAGGGCAATGACAAAGTTTTCCAGTACCAGTTGGCGCTGGTGCTACCGGGAACGCGCAAGATGCTCGCCTTGAGTTACGTGAAGGCCGACAAGCTCGGGGATGCCGAGGCGGCGCATTGGGCGTTGATTAAAAATTCGCTGTCGTTCGACGCCATTTCTTGATGAGCTGCTTGTATGTCTGACGCTCTATGGGCTGCCCGGATGGGCGATGCGCTGACCCACACCTCCATGATGGCCGACATCCTCGGCGGTGTGCTGGAGGTGGCGGCCAACGTGGCGATTACTGCGCTGGCGACTGCTGCTGTCGCGGCGGCCGTGGGGGTGA
The DNA here is from genome assembly GCF_054668895.1 of Pseudomonas sp. H3_E07. Taxonomy (NCBI): domain Bacteria; kingdom Pseudomonadati; phylum Pseudomonadota; class Gammaproteobacteria; order Pseudomonadales; family Pseudomonadaceae; genus Pseudomonas; species Pseudomonas sp. H3_E07. The sequence goes on along the minus strand of NZ_CP162795.1, from coordinate 2,895,385 downwards.
CGATTGCTACCGCCGGTATCGGCGGCTGCATCCTCGGCGCGGTGGTGGGCATTGTCGTCGGCATGGCCATGAGCAAGACGGGGGCCGACAAGGGCCTCAGCAAGATGTGCGAGAGCTTCGCCAACGCGCTGTTCCCGCCCGTGGTGGAAGCCACGATTGCGGTGGGTTCGACCGACACTTTCGTCAACAGCATTCCGGCTGCACGGGCCGCAGGCTCCATTCCTTCGCACGTGGCACCCGCTGGCACAGAGCTTGAGCAAGTGCCGCCGGAGCCCGATCCCGAGCCACGACCCGAGCCCGGCTTTCTGGACATGGCCGAGGGTTTCTTCTCCCAACTATGGCGCCCCACTGTCGCCACGCCTGCACCGGGCGTGGTACCGGCCCTCACCGACATGGTCCTGTGTGCCCGCCATCCGCCGATGCCACCACAGCTTCTGGCCGAAGGGTCTGACAAAGTCACCATCAACGGCCAGCCCGCCGTGCGCAGTGGCGACCGCAGCATGTGCGATGCGACGGTGGTGTCGTCGGGGCTGATCTCGCCAAACGTCACCATTGGTGGTGGGACGGTGGTGGTGCAGGAGATTCGCAGCGGGAAAACCCCTGGGGTGGGGTTGGCAATTGAAGCGCTGATGATGCTGAAAGGTGCCAAAGGCAAGACGCTGAGTAATTTGCCGTGCATGTTGCTCGCGGGGGTAACTTCTTATGCCGTCAGCCAAGCGATGGGCGCTGCAGCCAATGCGACGATGGGGTCACCTAACCCGGTGCATGCGGCAACTGGGGCCAAGGTATTGGGTGGCGAGACTGAGCTGGATTTTGTATTGCCCGGCATCCTGCCAATCGATTGGCAACGTTTTTATAACTCGCGAGATGAGCGCCGCACCGGGATGTTTGGTGCAGGCTGGAGTGTCCCGTACGAGATCAGCGTAGAGATACTGCTACACCCTGACGGCGGTGAAGAATTGCTCTACACCGACGAGCAAGGCAGGCGAATCAACCTTGGCGGTATATCACTTGGCAGCGCGATGTTCAGTCCGGGAGAGGGTTTGAGCATTCGGCGACATCGCAATGGTCAGCTGCTGATCGAAAGCGCCGACGGTATATATCGCTTGTTCGAATCCACTCCGGCAAACGTATCACTGCTACGCCTTACTCAGCTTGGTGACCGCAACGACCATCGCATCCACCTCAACTACGACGCCGCCGGGCGTTTGGTGCAGTTGCACGACAACCTTGATCTGGTGCAGGTTGAATTAATCCGCGACCAGGGTCACGTGTCCAAGATTGAGCGTGTTTACCCTGATCAGCGTCGTGAAGTGCTCGTGAGTTACAGTTACAACGCAACTGGCGATCTGACAGAGGTGCGCGATGCCACCGGTCAGATACAACGACGCTTCAGTTACGACGCAGGCAGGCGGATGGTAGAGCACCAACTGCCTGCCGGACTGCGCTGTTTTTATGAGTGGGCCTTGGTTGAGGACGTGGAATGGCGCGTATCACACCATTGGACCGATGAAGGCGATGCTTACCATTTCGAGTACGACCTGAGTGCCGGTATCACGCGCATCACCGACGGCATGCAGCGCATCAGCATTCGTCATTGGAACAACCAGCACCAAATCACCAAGTACAGCGACAATCTTGGCCAGACCTGGCTGTTCGACTGGAACGATGAGCGCCAATTGCTCGGTGCTACCGATCCTCAGGGCGGGCGCTTTGAATATAGCTACGACGAAACCGGTAACCTCATCAGTGAAATCGACCCGCTGGGCCGTCGCGATTCGACGATGTGGCTCGAACACTGGGCATTACCTCTGGTTGAGACCAACCCCGCTAACCACAGCTGGCGCTATCAATACGATCAGCGCGGTAACTGCATCGCCGCCACCGACCCGATGGGCCACATTACCCGTTATCGCTACGACAGCCACGGCCACCCCGTGGAAATCATCGACGCTACCGGCAAAAGCAAAAAGCTGCGCTGGAGTCCGTTTGGGCAATTGGTCGAACACATCGATTGCTCGGGTTATTCGACGCGATTTGGTTACGACGAGCGGGGATTTTTACAGTTCATCACTGATGCGCTCGGAGAACGTACTCAGTTCAGCCATGACGCCCGTGGGCGGCTGATCAGCAGCCAATTGCCTGACGGGCGAACCGAACAGTACACACGTGATACCAGTGGCCTATTGCTGGGTTACACCGACCCGGCAGGGCACACCACGTTGTATCAACACAATAGGCGTGGCCAGGTGTGTCAGCGAACGGATGCCTATGGCCGACGGGTGAAGTTCGCTTATGACAGCTATGGACGGCTGAAAGCCCTGATCAACGAGAATGAAGAAAGCTACCAGTTTGTCTGGGACGCCGGGGATCGCTTGACCGAACAGCGAGACCTCGATGGCAGCGCCAAGCGCTACACCTATGATCTGCTGAACCACATGACTGCAATGACGGCCGTTCCCGCGCCTTTCGACAATACTCTGGTCAACGCTGCCGAGACGCCGTCACCTATCGTTCACCGGATGGAACGCGACGCTGTTGGCCGACTGATTGCAAAAATGACCGATGATGGCCGCACCGAATACGTTTACGATTCGCTGGACCAGCTCTGCGCCGTCACCTTTACCGATCTGTCGGGCGATACCCAAGTCCTGAGTTTCGCATACGCTCCTCTCGGCCGGTTATTGACCGAACAAAGCCCTATGGGCACCTTGCAACATCACTATGACGAACTCGGCAATCTAACCCAGACCCAACTGCCTGACGGCCGCTGGCTTAATCGGCTGTATTACGGCAGCGGCCACTTGCATCAGATCAATCTGGACGGAGAAGTTATCAGCGACTTCGAGCGCGACCGCCTTCATCGTGAAGTGCTACGTACTCAAGGCCAGCTCAGCACACGTAGCGAATACGACCGGAGCGGTCGCCTGCGTTCACGCCATTGCCGTCATAGCCACCAGCCCATGCTGACGCCGGCGGCAATGCAACAGCACTTCGAATACGACCCCGCTGACAATTTGACCGGCAAACTCGATCAGCAACCAACGACCCAGCAGCGCCAGCTGTTGCACTACGACGCTACCGGCCGCATCACTGCCAGCCAGGATAACCTGCTGGGCCAGCGCGAAACCTTTACTTACGACGCCGCCGCCAACCTGCTGGACAGTCCGCACCCCGGAGCGGGCCTAGTAGTACATAACAAGCTGATGACCTATCAGGACAAGCGCTACCGTTATGACGGCTTCGGACGCATGATCGAAAAACGCAGCACCTCCCGAGGCGTACAACGATTTGCCTACGATGCAGAAAGCCGACTGATTGAAGTCCGCAATGAAAACGGCAACGTGGTGAAAATGCACTATGACCCACTGGGCCGACGCATCAAAAAAACGGAACACGGTATTGATGGTTACCCACTGAGTGAAACTCGTTTTTCCTGGGACGGCTTGCGTCTCTTGCAGGAACACAAATACAGCCAGACCAGCCTATACGTGTACGAAAATGAGGGCTATGAACCCCTGGCCCGCGTAGATGGCATTGGACAACTGCAGAAATTGCGTTATTACCATAACGATCTCAACGGCCTTCCGGCACAACTCAGCGAAGCTGACGGCCACATCGTCTGGCAGGCAACGTACCGGGTGTGGGGCAACACGCTGGAGGAAGTGCGAGAACCTCATTACATTGAAGAACAGAACCTGCGATTCCAGGGGCAGTATCTGGATCGAGAAACAGGGCTGCACTACAACACTTTCAGATTCTACGATCCGGATATAGGGCGCTTTACATCCCCTGACCCGATCAGCTTGATGGGAGGACTGAATCTCTACTTATACGGCTTCAACCCTTTCAGCTGGGTTGACCCGCTTGGCCTGGAAGGCATTGAGCTGGGCCCAGGTGAGCAATTAGGAAACCCGAAGGACATCAACTTTGCCCAGCGAACCATCAATAGCGCGTTCGATACTCCCGAAGGAAAAAAACCTATCCAATCTGTCGTCAACCAAGTTAAAAAGGGCAAACTGAAAGTTACCGATTTCCCACCAATTGAAGTGGTGAATGTCAAAGGCCAGCTTGTCGCACGGGATGGCAACAGCCGCCTGGCGATTGCTGTGCTGGGCAAGGCAAAACAAATTAAGTACAAGGTCATTACCGACCCTACCCTGCTACGCGACTTTAATACCCGACTCAGGAATAATGGCTTGCCAAATAGCGGTACGTCCAAAGTACCAACATGCAAAGGATAACGGCTATGACAGTACCTACAAGTAAAGATCGGGCATTCGCTATTGAGTTGCCAGTATGGCAGGCGCCGAATGACAACGTTCGCATCACCCTTGAGCGAGATGATGTAAGAGCCGAGTTTCCTACTTGGACCAAAAACGCAAACTACTCCAAATATATCGGCATTCTGGATTTCTCTAATGTATGGGCCCTCAGGCTGGAGCGTAATAAACACCTGCACTATTACGAAAACCGCGAGGACGATGAGTTCAAGTCCTCCTATTGGGTAATCCCTGAGTCCTCTTGGCTTGAAGGTCTGACAAAAGAAAGGGATATCACTTCACCCAACTGGAGAGCCTATGACAAGAACAAATACACACACTATATTATCCAAAGCCATGATTATTACATTGAAATTATTGCGGGTGACGTGCGCTTTTCAAAAAGAATTGGCAGGTCCAATGATGACTCTAAATAAGAGGACGGCGCGTCTACACCCGTGAGCTTGCTGGTTGGCCTGCAGACTCTGTAACACCAAGGACAAAAAATGGGCACCCGACCCAGTCGGCGTGCCCATTTTTCCTACCACCCCGCCCCGTTCGAGACGGTAACGCCATTACGCGTTAACAGTGTCTTTCAGCGATTTACCCGGTTTGAACGCAACGGTGTTGCTCGCCTTGATTTTCACCGGCTCACCGGTTTGTGGGTTTTTGCCGGTGCGGGCGCCGCGATGGCGTTGCAGGAAGGTGCCGAAGCCAACCAGGGTGACGCTGTCCTTGCGGTGCAGGGCGCCGGTGATTTCTTCGAGAACAGCGTTAAGGACGCGGTTAGCCTGTTCTTTGGTGAGATCCGCTTTTTCAGCGATGGCGGCTGCGAGTTCTGGTTTACGCATAAGTGAAGCCTCTTTGACGGTTTTTTGTTGTTATGTCCGTGCTGCTCTCTTCTGGAGCAGCGCCCAAAGCGCCGCAGGCTCTACTCTGCGGCAGACGGGAGTGAGGATGGCATGCCCTCGCACGCTCCGCCAGTCTCGCGGCGACCTTTCTAGGGTGAAAAACGCGGTTATTCCGACAGAACGACCGCTATTTACGCCAGCAACGGTGGAAGTTCTTTATTGAGCGCGAGTTTTTCCATCACGGCGCTGCCGGTCAGTGCGTAGCCCAGCAGGCGGCCGCTGGCGTCGCGGCACAAGGCCTTGATGTCGGCGCCCTCGCCTTCAACGCTCCAGACGCCTTCGGTGCCGCGAGGCGGTGGCGAGACCACCAGCGGGCAGACCGGCGTCTTGACGGTCACCGGCATCGGGCCGTAGCTGACTGCGGTGGCGTTGCCCGCCAGGGTCTGGGCCAGGGCGCGGGCGCAGCTCATCAGCGGCATCACGTACAGCAGGTTCAGGCCGTCGACCTCGGCGCAGTCGCCCAGGGCGTAGATATTGGCGTGGGAGCTCTTGAGGTGGCGATCCACCATGATCCCGCGGTTGGTCTGCAGGCCGGCGGCGGCGGCCAGGTCCACGCGTGGACGCAGACCGATGGCCGAGACCACCAGGTCGCAGGCGATCACTTCACCGTCCGACAGATGGGCTTCCAAGCCGTCAGCGGTGCGCTGTAGGCGATTGAGGACAGGACCCAGGTGGAAGCGCGCGCCAAGGCTTTCCAGGCCGGCCTGTACCGCTGCGGCGGCGGCCGGGTGCAGCAGGGTCGGCATGACTTGCTCGCACGGTGCCACCAGGTCGATTTCATAACCGCCAAGGATCAGGTCATTGGCAAATTCACAGCCAATCAGGCCGGCGCCGAGCAGCAGCACACGGCGTTTGCCGGCAGCGGCGGCACGAAAGCGTGCGTAATCTTCGAGATCGTTGATAGGGAAAATCAGTTCAGCCGCATCGCCTTCCACCGGCACACGCACGGTTTCTGCGCCCCAGGCCAGGATCAGGTCGCGGTACGCCACCGCTTCCTCGCCGATCCACAGGCGCTTGTGGCCGGGGTCGATGCCGCTGACGCGGGTGTGAGTGCGCACTTCGGCCTTGAGTTGCTCGGCCATGGCGCCGGGTTCAGCCATGCTCAGGCCATCGGCTTCCTTGTTCTTGCCAAAGCCGGTGGAGAGCATGGGCTTGGAGTAGGAGCGCCCGTCATCCGCGGTGATCAGCAGCAATGGGGTCTCGCTGTCGAGCTTGCGAAACTCCCGGGCCACGTTGTAACCGGCCAATCCTGTGCCGATGATCACGACAGGTGCGTTCATTCCTTTCTCCTTGTAGTACTTATCTGAAAGCTGAAATTAGCCGATTTCGATCATTTCGAAATCCATTTTGCCCACGCCGCAGTCAGGGCACAGCCAGTCTTCCGGTACATCTTGCCACAGGGTTCCCGGAGCGATTCCGTCATCCGGCCAGCCGTCTTTTTCGTCATAGATCAGGCCGCAGACTACACATTGCCACTTCTTCATTACTTACTTCCTCAGGGTCCAGGCAGTTTGGCCGACGGTCGATGGATCCAGCGTTGCCGTGCGGCTCAGGGCGTTTTGTACTGATCGGGGCGGGCAGATGCAAGCACGATCGACGCAAACAGCCAGTTCGGTCCGGCAAAAACCAGGGACGCCATGGTAAGCTCGCCGCCTCTTTTGCTGCCAATACTGACTCACCGTGCCGCACTCAATCGACTCTTCCGATGCTTGCCAATGGCTGACCCAGAGCCTTCTGCACCCTGCGCCTGCGCCTTTGACCCTCAATTGGCTGTTCAACGAAGACTCACTGACACGGCGGCTGACGTGGCTGTCCAGCGACGGTTTCAGCGTGACGCCACTGTTCGAAGGGTGGCAGCCACTGCGCGATGATGAATGCGCTGCCCTGGCACTGGCCCCGGCCACTATCGGCTGGGTGCGTGAAGTGTATTTGCGTGGGCAGGGCCAGCCTTGGGTGTTCGCGCGCAGTGTGGCGGCGCGCAGTGCCTTGCAGGGCGACGGCTTGCATATGGATGAGTTGGGCAGCCGTTCACTGGGTGAATTGCTGTTTTGCGACCAGGCATTCACCCGCCAGGCCATTGAGGTGTGCCATTACCCGCGACAATGGCTGCCCACGACGGTCCAGACCGACGGGCTGTGGGCGCGCCGCTCACGCTTCGATCGCGGTTCGCTGAGCGTGCTGGTGGCGGAGATCTTTTTGCCGAGCTTCTGGCACGCGCTGCATGCCCATCCGGAGAACTGCTGATGTATCAACGCCTGCTCAAATCCCTGAACCGCCTGAACCCGAGGGCCTGGGATTTCATTCAGTTGACCCGGATGGACAAACCCATCGGCATTTACTTGCTGCTGTGGCCGACGCTGTGGGCACTGTGGATTGCAGGCAAAGGTTCGCCGTCCCTGATCAATATTGTGATTTTCGTGCTGGGCGTGGTGCTGACCCGGGCGGGCGGCTGCGTGATCAATGATTGGGCCGACCGCAAGGTCGACGGCCATGTGAAGCGCACCGAGCAGCGCCCACTGGTGAGCGGCAAGATCAGCTCCAAGGAAGCGCTGGTGTTTTTTGCGGTGCTGATGGGCATCAGTTTCCTGCTGGTGCTGTTGACCAACGCCACCACTGTCCTGTTGTCCCTCGGTGGTTTGGCTTTGGCGGCGAGCTACCCGTTCATGAAGCGTTACACCTATTACCCTCAAGTGGTGCTGGGCGCGGCGTTTTCCTGGGGTATGCCGATGGCGTTTACCGCCGAGACCGGCAGCCTGCCCGCCGCCGCGTGGCTGCTGTATATCGCCAACCTGCTGTGGACGGTGGGCTACGACACTTATTACGCGATGACCGATCGCGATGACGATTTGAAAATCGGCGTGAAATCCACCGCCATTTTGTTTGGTGAAGCTGATCGCGTGATCATCCTGACCCTGCAAGGCCTTTCGCTGGCGTGCCTGCTGCTGGCGGGCGCACGGTTCGAGCTGGGCGGCTGGTTCCACCTGGGCTTGCTGGCGGCGGCGGGCTGTTTTGCCTGGGAGTTCTGGTACACCCGCGACAAGGACCGGATGAAGTGCTTCAAGGCGTTTCTGCACAACCACTGGGCCGGGCTGGCGATATTTGTCGGGATTGTGGCGGACTACGCATTTCGCTGAATGCTGTAGGAGCGAGCTTGCTCGCGAAAAACCTGAGAGCGCTGTTGTGTGTCAGGCACCCAGCGTTATCGTTAACGCCCTTCGCGAGCAAGCTGGCTCCTACAGGGGTGATCAGGGCTTGATCACATGCCACGCCCCACCCTTGCCATCACCCGTCTTGTCACCCGCCTTGTGGTCATCCTTGTAGGTGTAGACAGGCTTACCGTCATAGGCCCACTGGCTGGTCTGGTCGTCGCGAGTGATCACCGTCCATTTGCCCGTCGACGTATCGGTGGACTCAGCCTTGAGCGGCGGCCAGTTGGTCGCGCACTGGTCCTTGCACACTGACTTGCCGTCGGCATCCTTGTCGAAGGTGTAGAGCGTCATGCCCTTGTGGTCCACCAGCATCCCGTCTTTCGTCATCGCGGGTTCCGCCGCGAACGCCAGGGTCGGTAGCGTCAACGCTGCCGTTACCAGCAGGGCTTTCCAGGAAATCGTGCTGTAAGTCATCGGAACCTTCCTTTTTTGGTTGTCAGGATTCGGACCCAAAGCGTAGTCCAGAGAGGCGGGAATTGCCCGAGCGACTAAATTACTGTCACACGACTGCAATAATTCCGTTATCTAATGCGGCGCAAGACAGTTAAATGACAAGAGGATTTTTGAGCATGGTTGGCAGGAGCATTCTGATTGTTGACGACGAAGCGCCCATCCGCGAGATGATCGCCGTTGCGTTGGAAATGGCCGGCTACGACTGCCTGGAGGCGGAGAACTCCCAGCAGGCCCATGCCATTATCGTCGACCGCAAGCCGGACCTGATCCTGCTGGACTGGATGCTGCCCGGCACCTCCGGCATCGAACTCGCCCGCCGTCTCAAGCGTGACGAGCTGACCGGGGACATCCCGATCATCATGCTCACCGCCAAGGGCGAAGAGGACAACAAGATCCAGGGCCTGGAAGTCGGTGCCGATGACTACATCACCAAGCCGTTTTCCCCACGCGAACTGGTCGCACGCCTGAAAGCCGTGCTGCGCCGCGCCGGCCCGACCGATGGCGAAGCACCGATTGAAGTCGGTGGCCTGTTGCTGGACCCGATCAGTCACCGCGTGACCATCGACGGCACGCCGGCCGAGATGGGCCCTACCGAATATCGCCTGCTGCAGTTCTTCATGACCCACCAGGAACGCGCCTACACCCGTGGCCAACTGCTCGACCAAGTGTGGGGCGGCAACGTCTATGTGGAGGAGCGCACCGTGGATGTGCATATCCGCCGCCTGCGCAAAGCCTTGGGCGAGGCCTACGAGAATCTGGTACAAACCGTGCGCGGCACTGGCTACCGCTTCTCCACCAAAGGCTGAGCCCGTCCCTTTTTTCCTTAACAGCTGACAAGGACGCATGTTTAAGTGAACCAAAACTGGCATGGCACCCTGATCCGCCACATGCTTTTGCTGATCACCGGCTGCCTGTTGGTGGGCCTGGTCAGTGGCTACTACGGCTGGAGCCTGGCAGTCGGCATTGCCTTGTACCTGGGTTGGACCCTCAAGCAACTGCTGCGCCTGCACGAATGGCTGCGCCAGCACAAACCCGACGAAGCACCGCCCGATGGCTACGGCCTGTGGGGCGAAGTGTTCGACAGCATTTACCACCTGCAACGACGCGACCAACGGGTGCGCGGGCGCCTGCAAGCGGTGATTGACCGGGTGCAGGAGTCCACCGCCGCGCTCAAGGATGCGGTGATCATGCTCGACAGCGACGGCAACCTGGAATGGTGGAACCGCGCCGCCGAAACCCTGCTGGGCCTCAAAACGCCCCAGGACAGCGGCCAGCCGGTGACCAACCTGGTGCGCCATCCGCGCTTCAAGGAGTACTTCGAGCAGGAAAACTACGAAGAAGCCCTGGAAATTCCCTCACCCACCAATGACCGCGTACGCATCCAGCTGTACCTGACGCGCTACGGCAACAATGAACACCTGATGCTGGTGCGCGACGTCACCCGCATCCACCAGCTGGAACAGATGCGCAAAGACTTCGTCGCCAACGTCTCACATGAGCTGCGTACGCCTCTGACCGTGATCTGTGGGTACCTGGAGACGCTGCTGGACAACGTCGACGAGATCAATCCGCGCTGGAGCCGAGCCCTGCAGCAGATGCAGCAGCAAGGTTCACGCATGCAGACGCTGCTCAACGACCTGCTGTTGCTGGCCAAGCTTGAGGCGACCGATTATCCCTCGGATAACCACCCCGTCGCCGTACAAAGCCTGCTGCAAACCATCAAGAACGACGCCCTGGCCCTCTCCGGCCAACGTGGGCAACAGATCACCCTGGAAGCCGACCCGAACGTGCTGCTCAAAGGCAGCGAAGGTGAGTTGCGCAGTGCGTTTTCCAACCTGGTGTTCAACGCCGTGAAGTACACCCCGGACAAAGGCAATATCCGCATCCGCTGGTGGACCGACGAACAGGGCGCGCACCTGAGCGTGCAAGACTCCGGCATCGGCATCGACGCCAAGCACCTGCCGCGTCTGACCGAGCGTTTCTACCGCGTCGACTCCAGCCGCAACTCCAATACCGGCGGTACCGGGCTCGGCCTGGCGATTGTCAAGCATGTGCTCTTGCGCCACCGTGCGCGCCTGGAAATCAGCAGCGTGCTGGGGCATGGCAGTACGTTTACCTGCCATTTTCCGCCGACGCAGATGACCCGTTCGCGGGGGGGCACTGCCGATGAATAACCTGAGAACGACCCAAACCTGAAAGGTGAAGGCGGGCGTGCTCACGAATGCGGTGGGTCAGCCATGAAGGTGTTGACTGACCCACCGCATTCGCGAGCAAGCCCGCTCCCACATTAGATTTCCAGCGTGTCGAAGTGCGTATTCCACGCCCCGCCCGGCAGTGGGCACTAGGCAAGCGCCCCGTCAGCCGCTACATTGGCCGACTTGCGCCTGCCCTTCAGGCCCACCTGCCACCCCTTATTGAAAACACGGAACCTGCAAAACCCCATCATGGACCCTTCCCCTGGTATCACCCTCGCTACACTCTTCGCCGACTTCGGCATGATTCTTTTTGCACTGATCCTGGTACTGCTCAACGGTTTCTTCGTTGCGGCGGAATTTGCCATGGTCAAACTGCGCGCCACCCGGGTCGAGGCGATCGCCCACAAAAACGGCTGGCGCGGGCAAATCCTGCGTACCGTGCACAGCCAGCTTGATGCCTACCTGTCGGCCTGCCAGCTGGGCATTACCCTCGCCTCCCTGGGCCTGGGTTGGGTCGGTGAGCCCGCCTTCGCGCACATCCTCGAACCGCTGCTGGGCGCCGTGGGCGTCGAGTCGCCGGAAGTGATCAAGGGCGTGTCGTTCTTTGCCGCCTTCTTCGTGATTTCCTACCTGCACATTGTGGTCGGTGAGCTGGCGCCCAAGTCCTGGGCGATTCGCAAGCCCGAGCTGCTGTCGCTGTGGACGGCGGTGCCGCTGTACCTGTTCTACTGGGCCATGTACCCGGCGATCTACCTGCTCAATGCCAGCGCCAACGCCATCCTGCGCATTGCCGGCCAAGGCGAGCCTGGCCCGCACCATGAACACCATTACAGCCGCGAAGAACTCAAGCTGATCCTGCACTCCAGCCGTGGCCAGGACCCAAGCGACCAAGGCATGCGTGTACTGGCTTCCGCCGTGGAAATGGGCGAGCTGGAAGTGGTGGACTGGGCCAATTCCCGGGAAGACCTGGTCACCTTGGACTTTAATGCGCCGCTCAAGGAAATCCTCGCGCTGTTCCGTCGCCACAAATTCAGCCGCTACCCGGTGTATGACGCGGTGCGCAACGAGTTTGTCGGCCTCTTGCACATCAAGGACCTGCTGCTGGAACTGGCAGCCCTGGACCACATTCCCGAGTCGTTCAACCTGGCTGAGCTGACCCGCCCGCTGGAGCGTGTGTCGCGACACATGCCGTTGTCGCAGCTGCTGGAGCAGTTCCGCAAAGGCGGCGCGCATTTCGCCCTGGTGGAAGAGGCCGACGGCAAGATCATCGGCTACCTGACCATGGAGGACGTGCTGGAAGTGCTGGTGGGCGATATCCAGGACGAACACCGCAAGGCCGAACGCGGCATCCTGGCTTATCAGCCGGGCAAGCTGCTGGTGCGCGGTGACACCCCGCTGTTCAAGGTCGAACGCCTGCTGGGTGTCGACCTGGACCACATCGAGGCCGAAACCCTGGCCGGCCTGATCTACGACACCCTCAAGCGCGTGCCGGAAGAGGAAGAAGTGCTGGAGGTGGAAGGTTTGCGGATCATCATCAAGAAGATGAAAGGGCCGAAGATCGTGTTGGCCAAGGTACTTCTGCTGGATTGACCCTCAATTGCCCAACGCAAAGTTGGGCAATGCACCCACCGGCTGGTTGAACTCATACGGGATCGACACCAGCCCCGCCTCGGTGGCGCGCTGCACCACAAAGTGCAGGTGCGGCCCGCTGCTGTTGCCGGTATTACCCGACAACGCCAGCGGGCTCCCCACCGCCACACGCTGCCCAGCCCGGACACTGACCGAACCTTGCTTGAGGTGCAGGTAAACGCCCTCGGTGCCATCATCGTGGCGCACCCTCACGAAATTCCCCGACGCATCACTGCCCCGCCCGGCCTGCTCGTTTTCGGTCTTCACCACCACACCGCTGCGTGCCGCAATGATCGGCGTACCTTCGGGCATGGCGATGTCCATGGCGTACCGGCTTTTGGCGTCTGTATGGCTGAACGTGCCGTTGGGGCCTTGGGTCATACGAAACGGCCCGCCACGCCAGGGCAAGGGATAGCGGTGCGCCTGAGGTGGGTAACGGGAAGGCGGCCTGTCAAGTATCGGCCGTTCGAGCTTGCGCTCCTGCATCACGAATGCCTGGGCACCCGGCGTATAGCGATCGCTGAAAAACACCACGCCATTGGCATCGATGGATTTGTAGAGGGTCATGGCCTGGGTCGACACGGTGACCGTGGCCAGCCCGCAGCACAGCAAAAAGCGCATGAGCATGGCGTGAACCTGCCGGGATAACGGAACGGCAGGCTAACAAGGGATCATGACAACTTTAGACTGGCAGCCCGCTGAAACAAATATCCACGTTCATTTAGGCAGACGCCGACAGTCAGATAATCGGTCAATTTCCGGTATCAAGAGGTCAGGCACCCGGCACAAAGTGCTTCTGCGCCGTACCCCGTGCGATCAGGCGAGAGATGTAGTCGAGCTTCTGCGCGTCCTGGTCGATAAACCGGAAGGTCAGCTGCAACCAATCGCTGTCAGGCTTGGGTTCGAAGGCGACGATGGCGTGCAGGTAGCCGTTGAGACGGGCCACTTCGGCATTCTCACCCTGCTCCAGGTCGAGCACGGCGCTTTCCAGTACCTGAGGCAACACTTCGCCACGGCGCACCACCAGCAGCGCTTCCTTGATGCTCAGCGCCTTGATCACGCATTGCTGGCTGCCGCTGGACAGGCGCAGTTGGCCCTGGCCACGACCGCCGGCCGGCGCCGCTGAAGGTGCCTGTACCGGTGGGTTGTTGAGCAGGCCTTTGTTGGGCACAGGCGCCGCAGCAGCAACCGGCGCTGCGCGTGCGGCTTCCGGTTTGCCACCGGTCAGCGCGCTGAGTGAATCGTTGCCGAAAGCCGAGTTCATTTTGGTCGGTGCACTGGCGACCAGCGCGTCGAGGCGACCGATCTTGTGCAGGGCTTGCTTGACCTTGTTCAGCAACTGCTCGTTGGTGAACGGCTTGCTGACATAGCCCGAAACGCCGGCCTGGATGGCCTGGACCACGTTTTCCTTGTCGCCACGGCTGGTCACCATCACGAACGGCATGGCCTTGAGGTGAGGCTGCTCGCGGCACCAGGTCAGCAGTTCAAGGCCAGACATCTCCGGCATTTCCCAGTCGCACAGCACCAGGTCGAAGCTCTCGCGCATCAGGATGGCCTGGGCCTTTTTGCCGTTCACCGCGTCTTCAAGCTTGATCCCGGGGAAGTAGTTGCGCAGGCACTTCTTCACCAGGTCGCGGATAAACGAGGCGTCATCCACCACCAACACACTGACTTTACTCATCGACCCTTCATCCTATTAACACTTCGGCACGCAACACGCCTGACTGGTGGCATTTTGCCAAAACTCTGTAGTCACGTTGGGAATTTATCTCACTCAACGTGCAAAAAATTCAGTGGCCGCAAACAAAAACGCCCGACCAAAGGCCGGGCGTTAATTTCTCGGGCAACCTTACTTATCGTCAGATTCGCCCGGAACATTAGGGATAAGATCCGCCGAACCTTCAACTTCGGCCTTCATGCGCTTGAGGCCCATGTGCCGAACGTCGGTCCCGCGCACCAGGTAAATCACCAGTTCCGAGATATTGCGTGCGTGGTCGCCGATGCGCTCCAGAGAACGCAGTACCCAGATAATGCTCAAGACCCGCGAGATAGAGCGTGGGTCTTCCATCATGTAAGTCGCGAGTTCACGCAGCGCGGTCTTGTATTCGCGGTCGATGATCTTGTCGTACTGCGCCACCGAGAGTGCCAGCTCAGCATCGAAGCGGGCAAAGGCGTCAAGGGCATCGCGCACCATGTTGCGCACCTGATCGCCGATGTGGCGCACTTCCACGTAACCGCGTGGCGCTTCGCCTTCTTCGCAGAGCTGGATGGCGCGGCGGGCGATCTTGGTGGCCTCATCGCCGATGCGCTCCAGGTCGATCACCGACTTGGAGATGCTGATGATCAAACGCAGGTCGGACGCCGCCGGCTGGCGACGGGCCAGAATGCGCAGGCATTCTTCGTCGATGTTGCGTTCCATCTGGTTGATCTGGTCATCGATCTCACGCACTTGCTGGGCCAGGCCCGAGTCGGCCTCGATCAGCGCAGTCACGGCGTCGTTGACTTGCTTCTCCACCAGCCCGCCCATCGCCAGGAGGTGACTGCGCACTTCCTCAAGCTCGGCGTTGAACTGCGCGGAGATGTGGTGGGTAAGGCCTTCTTTGCTAATCATGTTGGCGTCCTTGGAGCGTCCGGTAAGGTGCGGAGAACCGCAGCGTCAGTGCGATGAGAACCACAGCTCTCTAGCCGTATCGACCGGTGATGTAGTCTTCGGTCTGCTTCTTCGCCGGATTAGTGAACAGGGTATCGGTATCGCCGAATTCCACCAGTTTGCCCATGTACATGAACGCGGTGTAGTCGGAAACCCGCGCCGCCTGTTGCATGTTGTGGGTCACGATGACGATAGTGAACTTGGACTTGAGCTCGTAGATCAGCTCTTCGACTTTCAGCGTCGAGATCGGGTCGAGTGCCGAGCACGGTTCGTCGAGCAGCAGCACTTCCGGCTCAACGGCGATGGTCCGCGCGATCACCAGACGCTGCTGTTGGCCGCCGGACAGGCCGAGGGCTGACTCGTGCAGACGGTCTTTGACTTCGTCCCACAGCGCCGCGCCTTTCAAGGCCCATTCGACTGCTTCGTCGAGGATGCGTTTCTTGTTGATGCCCTGGATGCGCAGGCCGTAGACCACGTTTTCGTAGATGGTCTTGGGGAACGGGTTGGGCTTCTGAAACACCATGCCCACGCGGCGACGCAGCTCGGCCACGTCTTCGCCCTTGCGGTAGATGTTGATGCCGTAGAGGTTGATCGCACCGTCTACGCGGCAGCCGTCCACCAGGTCATTCATGCGGTTGAAGGTCCGCAGCAGTGTGGACTTGCCGCAGCCCGACGGGCCGATGAAGGCGGTCACGCGCTGCTTGGGGATGTTCATGCTGACGTCGAACAGTGCCTGTTTTTCACCGTAGTACAGGCTCAGGCCCGGCACTTCGATGGCCACGGTTTCCTGGGCCAGGCTCAGGCTCTGCTTGTCGCGCCCCAGGGCAGACATGTTGATGCCGTGGGTGTGGGTGTCTTGTTGCATGGGATGCTCCCTGTGCTACCAATTCGTTTCATTGAACCGCAGGCTTCTGGATCGGGCTGGCGGCTTACTAAAAAGCTGTGTCTGGCGCAGTTCGGTGTGGGAGCGGGCTTGCTCGCGAAAGCGGTGTGTCAGTCAGCACATGTGTTTCCGATACACCGCTTTCGCGAGCAAGCCCGCTCCCCCATTCAGTCCGCGCTCACTTCAATTAGCTGTCCAACGCTTTATATTTTTCGCGCAGGTGGTTACGGATCCACACCGCCGACAAGTTGAGCGTGGCAATCACCAGCACCAGCAGCAACGCGGTGGCGTACACCAGCGGTCGTGCGGCTTCAACGTTGGGGCTCTGGAAGCCGACGTCATAGATATGGAAGCCCAGGTGCATGATCTTCTGGTCCAGGTGCAGGTACGGGTAGTTGCCGTCCAGCGGCAGCGACGGCGCCAGTTTCACCACACCGACCAGCATCAGCGGCGCCACTTCACCGGCGGCGCGGGCCACGGCGAGGATCATGCCGGTCATCATCGCCGGGCTGGCCATCGGCAGCACGATCTTCCACAGCGTCTCCGCCTTGGTCGCGCCCAGGGCCAGGGAGCCTTCACGTACGGTGCGAGGAATCCGCGCCAGGCCTTCTTCAGTGGCTACGATCACCACCGGCACCGCCAGCAGTGCCAGGGTCAGCGAGGCCCACAACAGACCCGGCGTACCGAAGGTCGGCGCCGGCAGGGCTTCGGCGAAGAACAGGCGGTCGACCGAGCCGCCCAAGACATACACGAAGAAGCCCAGGCCGAACACGCCGTAGACGATGGCCGGCACACCAGCCAGGTTGTTCACGGCGATACGGATGACGCGGGTCAGGGTGTTCTGCTTGGCGTATTCACGCAGGTACACCGCCGCCAGCACGCCGAACGGGGTGACGATCATCGCCATGATCAGGGTCATCATCACGGTGCCGAAGATGGCCGGGAAAATCCCGCCTTCGGTGTTGGCTTCCCGTGGGTCGTCGCTGAGGAATTCCCAGACCTTGCTGAAGTAGAAACCGACCTTGGTGATCGTGCCCATCGCGTTCGGCTGGTAGGCGTGCACCACTTTGCCGATGCCGATTTCGACTTCCTTGCCGTTGCCGTCACGGGCGGTCAGGGCGTCGCGGTTGAACTGGGCATGCAGGTCGGCAAGACGCGCTTCGATGTCCTGGTAGCGGGCATTCAGCTCGGCGCGGTCGGCGTCCATGTCGGCCTGGGCGGCAGCGTCGAGCTTGCCTTCCAGTTCCAGTTTGCGGCCGTGCAGACGGATGCGTTCAAGCCCGGCGTTGATCGCGCCAATGTCGGACTTCTCCAGGGTCTTGAGTTGGGCGGCCAGCTTGTTGACGCGCTCGACACGGGCTTGCAGTTCCGGCCACGCGGCTTCGCCTTCGGCGACGACCTTGCCATCCTGCTTGACGTTGACCAGCGTGCCGTAGAAGTTGCCCCACTCACGGCGCTCGATGGTCATCAGGTTCGCAGGCGTGGTCTGGTCCTTGAGCCACTCGCCGACGATCCAGGTGAAGTCGTTGCCGTTCAGGTCGCGGTTGCCGACCTTGATCAGCTCGCGGGTCATGAATTCCGGACCTTGCTCCGGCACAGGCAGGCCAGCGCTTTTCAGGCGCTCACGCGGTACTTCTTCTTTCTGCACCACTTCGCCGATGACGATATGGTTGGCCTGGCCCGGTACGGTGTAGTTGGCCTGGATCAGGTCGGCTGGCCAGAAGTGGCCCAAACCACGTACCGCAATCACGGCCAACAAACCAATGGTCATGATGACCGCGATGGACACCGCGCCACCGCTGATCCAGACGCCGGGGGCGCCGCTCTTGAACCATCCATTCAGGGAGTTCTGTTTCACAGACTTCTACCTTTCTTAAAGCGACGAGTATTTCTTGCGCAGACGCTGACGGATCAGCTCGGCGAGGGTGTTCATGATGAAGGTGAACAGCAGCAGCACCAGCGCCGAGAGGAACAGCACGCGGTAGTGACTGCCGCCCACTTCCGACTCGGGCATTTCCACCGCGACGTTGGCCGCCAAGGTGCGCAGGCCTTCGAACAGGTTCATCTCCATCACCGGGGTGTTACCGGTGGCCATCAACACGATCATGGTCTCGCCGACAGCACGCCCCATGCCGATCATCAGCGCCGAGAAGATGCCCGGGCTGGCGGTCAGGATCACCACGCGCGTCATGGTCTGCCACGGCGTGGCGCCCAGGGCCAGCGAGCCCAGGGTCAGCCCGCGAGGCACACTGAATACGGCGTCTTCGGCGATGGAATAGATGTTCGGGATCACCGCGAAACCCATGGCCAGGCCGACGACCAGGGCGTTGCGCTGGTCGTAGGTAATGCCCAGGTCATGGGAGATCCACATGCGCATGTCGCCGCCAAAGAACCAGGTTTCCAGGTACGGGCTCATGTACAGCGAGAGCCAGCCCATGAACAGGATCACCGGGATCAGGATCGCGCTTTCCCAACCATCGGGCACCCGCAGGCGGATCGACTCAGGCAGGCGGCTGAACACGAAACCGGCGACCAGGATGCCAATCGGCAACAGCATCAACAGACTGAAGATGCCCGGTAGATGCCCTTCCACATACGGCGCCAGGAACAGGCCGGCGAAGAAGCCGAGGATCACCGTCGGCATTGCTTCCATCAGTTCGATCACCGGCTTGACCTTGCGGCGCAAACTCGGGGCCATGAAGTAGGCGGTGTAGATCGCCGCGGCAACGGCCAGTGGCGCCGCCAGCAGCATGGCGTAGAACGCGGCCTTCAGGGTGCCGAAAGTCAGCGGGGCCAGGCTCATCTTGGGTTCGAAGTCGGTGTTGGCGGCGGTCGATTGCCAGACGTATTTAGGCTCGTCGTAGTTCTCGTACCAGACCTTGCTCCACAACGCGCTCCACGACACTTCCGGGTGCGGGTTATCGAGCATCAACGGTTGCAGCTTGCCGCCGGCTTCGACGATCACCCGGTTGGCCCGTGGCGACATGCCGTACACGCCTTGGCCATCGACTACAGGGTCGACCAACAGGGTGCGGTGCGCGGTGCTGTGAAACACGCCGAACTGGCCGGAAGCGTCGAGGGCGGTGAAGCCTTTGCGGCGCTCTTCGGCGGAAATTTCTACGATAGGCGTGGTGCCCATCTGGAAGGTGCGGATCTGTTTGAAGCGCTGCTCGCCATCCGGATCGCGGGCCATGAACCATTGGGCCAGGCCGCCCTTGGAGTTACCGATGATCAGCGAGATACCGCCCACCAGCTGCGTGCTGGCGGTCACCTCGGCATTGCCGTCTTCGAGCAATTTGTAACGACCATTGAGGCTCTTGTCGCGCAAGCTGAACACGTCGGCCAGGGCGCGACCGTTGATCACGTACAACCATTGCTGGCGTGGGTCGATGAAGATCGCCTTCACTGGCTCGGTCATCTGCGGCAGTTCGATGCGCTTTTGCTCGCTGGTGACTTCGCCGGTCATCATGTTTTCTTCGCGGCTCAGGGACAGCACGTTCAAATGCGAACCGGCGGAACCTGCAACCACCAAGGTGGAATCAGTGGCATTAAGGGCGACGTGCTCCAGCGGGCGACCGGCGTCATCCAGCACGATCGGCGTTTCACCGTAGGGGTATTCGATCGCAGGCGTGATGGTTTTCTTGCCGTCCGGGTAGGACACCTTATACGTGTGGCGGAACACCATGGACTGGCCATTGGACAGACCCAGGATCACCAACGGGCTACCGGGCTGGTCTTCACCGATAGAGGCAACGCTGGTGCCAGCGGGCAGTGGCAGGTCGACGCGCTTGAGTTCAGCGCCGGTTTCCACATTAAAGAACAACGCCTGGCCCTTGTCGGAAACCCGCATGGCGACTTGGTTCTGTTCTTCGAGGGAGATCATCAGCGGCTTGCCCGCGTCCTGGATCCAGGCCGGGGTCAATGCATCTTCCTTGGTCAAGGAGGCGCCTTGGAACAGCGGCGCGACGACATAGGCCAGGAAGAAGAAAATCAGGGTAATGGCGCCGAGGACGGCGAGGCCGCCGACCAGCACATACCAACGGGTCAGGCGATCCTTGAGCGCGCGAATGCGGCGCTTGCGTTGCAACTCAGGCGTATTGAAGTCAATGCGCTTGGGGGGAGAAGTCGTCGTCATGGTGGAATTGGCCAGATCATTCATGCGCACACCCTAGCGATCCTGTATGACAGAAAGATGACAGTGCAGTGACGCAACAAAGCCGCCGCGAAGCAAGGCTGGCAGCGGACTAGAAAATTCGGATGCGGGGCCGGTACTCCGGCCCCGCAGAGGCAATCAGTTGCCTTCTTTCAGACCCAGTTCAGCCAGGGCCTTGGCGGCGACTTTGGCTGGCAGTGGGATGTAGCCGTCTTTCACCACAACTTCCTGGCCCTGTTTGGACAGAACCAGCTTCACGAACTCAGCTTCCAGCGGGGCCAGAGGCTTGTTCGGGGCTTTGTTGACGTAAACGTAGAGGAAGCGCGACAGCGGGTATTTGCCGTTCAGGGCGTTTTCTTCACTGTCTTCGATGAAATCCGTGCTGCCTTTCTTGGCCAGGGCCACGGTTTTCACGCTGGCGGTCTTGTAGCCAATGCCCGAGTAACCGATGCCGTTCAGCGAGGAGCTGATCGACTGCACGACCGAAGCCGAGCCAGGTTGTTCGTTCACGTTTGGCTTGTAGTCGCCTTTGCACAGGGCTTCTTCTTTGAAGTAGCCGTAGGTGCCGGAAACCGAGTTACGACCGAACAGTTGTACTGGCTTGTTGGCCAGGTCGCCGGTCACACCCAGGTCACCCCAGGTTTTCACGTCGGCTTTGCCACCGCACAGACGCGTCGAGGAGAAGATCGCGTCGACTTGTTCCATGGTCAGGTGCTGGATCGGGTTGTCCTTGTGCACGAACACAGCCAGGGCATCCACGGCAACCGGGATAGCGGTTGGCTTGTAGCCGTACTTCTGCTCAAAGGCCGCCAGTTCGGTGTCCTTCATCTTGCGGCTCATCGGGCCCAGGTTGGAGGTGCCTTCAGTCAGCGCAGGTGGCGCGGTAGCGGAGCCGGCAGCTTGAATCTGGATGTTGACGTTCGGGTATTCCTTTTTGTAACCCTCGGCCCACAGGGTCATCAGGTTAGCCAGGGTATCGGAACCAACGCTGGACAAGTTGCCCGACACACCAGTGGTCTTAACATAAGCCGGAATTGCCGGATCAACACCAGCGGCCACCGCGTTGGCGGTCGCAACGCCAGCAGCGACAAAAGTCATTGCCGCCATCAAACGTTTCAGTTTCATGCCTTGCTCCTAGCAGATAGGGATAGTTGGATCGGGGCCAAGTATCGGGAGGCCGTGTGAACACTCTATGTCTGGAATGTGACAGTTAGATGAAAGGCCACTATTGGCAAGGAGAAGGGGCATAGCGAGGCGTTGCCATCGCTCCCACGCAGGGCGCGGGAGCGGTCATTGTCAAAGCGTCAGCGCGAACGCTTCCACAGATACCCACCCACCACCATCCCCATCAAGCACAGGGCGGCAACGTAATAGGCCGGGCCCATCGGGCTTTCCTTCATCAGCAGCGACACTGCCAGCGGCGTCAGCCCGCCGAACACGGCATAGGCCACGTTGTAGGAAAACGACAAGCCGCTGAAACGCACCACGGGCGGGAAGGCTTTGACCATCACGTACGGCACCACGCCGATGGTGCCTACGAACAGGCCGGTCAGGGCGTACAGCGGGAACAACCAATCCGGGTGGGCCATGAGGCTGTGATACAGCGTCCAGGACGTTGCCAACAACAGCGCACAACCGGTAACCAGCACGCGGCCGGCACCGAAGCGGTCAGCCAATGCGCCCGAGGCTATGCAGCCCAGGCTCAGGGTGACGATGGCCAGGCTATTGGCCTGCAGCGCCACGGTCGGGCTGAAGTGGTAGACGGTCTGCAGCACGGTCGGGGTCATCAGGATGACCACCACCACGCCAGCTGACAGCAGCCAGGTCAGCAGCATCGACAACACGATAGCGCCGCGGTGATCACGCAGTACCGCGCGCAATGGCAGCTCGGCGGCCAGGGTCTTGCGCTGCTGCATCTCGGCGAAGATCGGCGTTTCATGCAGCCAGCGACGCAGGTACACCGACAACAGGCCGAACACGCCGCCGAGCAGGAACGGGATCCGCCAGGCGAAATCCGAGACCTGCTCCGGGCTATAGAGCGTGTTGATCGCAGTGGCCACCAGCGAACCCAGCAAAATACCGGCAGTGAGGCCGCTGGTCAGGGTGCCACAGGCGTAGCCGATGTGACGCGGCGGTACGTGTTCGGAGACGAACACCCAGGCGCCAGGCACTTCACCACCAATCGCGGCGCCCTGGATGATGCGCATCAGCAGCAACAGCACCGGTGCCCACAGACCGATCTGCGCGTAGGTTGGCAGCAGGCCCATGATCAGGGTCGGCACGGCCATCATGAAGATGCTCAGGGTGAACATCTTCTTGCGACCCAACAGGTCACCGAAGTGCGCCATGATGATGCCGCCCAGGGGGCGTGCCAGGTAGCCGGCGGCGAAGATGCCGAAGGTCTGCATCATGCGCAGCCATTCAGGCATGTCCACGGGGAAGAAGAGTTTTCCGACCACGGTGGCGAAAAACACGAAAATGATGAAATCATAAAACTCCAGCGCCCCGCCCAAGGCAGACAGCGACAGGGTTTTGTAGTCGTTGCGGGTCAGCGGGCGCGACGGTTGCGCACTGCTTGCGGGCACGGAGGACATAGCAAGGCTTCTCTTATAGTAATCAGGATGGCAAGCGGGACTTGCGGCAGGTTTGGCAAGATAGCAAATCGCTAGAAAAAGCACAGCGTTGAGCGAATAACCATTTATAGGGGCGCAATATTCCCCTTTCCTGCTGTTTATTTGCGCCGATAAGCACAGTTGCCGGAAAAAGCCGCGATACAGCCGCTAAATGCCGACCAAATGAACGCCCAGAGGTCGTCGTGGCGCCAGGGTCTCGATATACTCGGCCCTTGCAAGCGCAAGAACCGCAGTCTTGAGGGGCTGCTGTGCCAAAACGTCGTTGGGCGCCATCCAGCCGATTTGGCAGAGTTTCCCTTTAGTACGCCTTACGAGAAACGCATCACGCGGTGTATGTTGGTGCTGAAACGTTTTTTTCGAAGACGGCTATCCACTTGAAATACCCATGAAGCGTTACGGGTCAGAGGCCCTCGGCATGATCGAACTCGAACAAGAAGATCCTATCCCGCAAGGCGACCTCGCCCTGCAAATCACCGCGCTCCCGCGTGAAACCAACGGTTTTGGCGACATCTTCGGCGGCTGGCTGGTCGCGCAGATGGACTTGGCCGGCACCGCCATGGCCAGCAAGGTGGCAGGCGGGCGTGTCGCCACTGTGGCCATTGATCGCATGGCGTTCCTGGTGCCGGTCGCGGTGGGCGCACAGCTCTCCTTTTATACCCAGGCCCTGGAAATCGGCCGCAGCTCGATCCAGATGATGGTCGAAGTGTGGAGCGACGACCCGCTGTCCAGCGAATGGCGCAAGGTGACCGAGGCGGTATTTGTATTCGTCGCCATCGACGGCAGCGGCCGCACGCGCTCGGTTCCATCGCGCGCACGTTAAACCTCGCCGGGTTTTGACGGTCAATTGCCCCATTGCCTGCCATGAAGAGTGCTTTGTTATGCCGACGCCCCACGTTGAAACCGTGAAAATCGACGAGCTGGATTGCTGGCGCATCCGCCACAACGGTGCCGAACTGATAGTGGCCCAACAGGGCGCGCATCTCTTCAGTTATGGGCGCGACGGCGAACAGCCACTGATCTGGCCGAATCCTGAAGCGGTGTTCAAAAAGGGCAAGGGCATTCGCACCGGCGTACCGGTGTGCTGGCCGTGGTTTGGCGTATTTGACCGCAACCCGCAGAGCGTGAAAGCGATGCGTCAGAGCGAGCAGCCCGCTGGCGCCCACGGTTTCGTGCGCACAGCGTTGTGGGAATTGGCCGCGACCGAGCTTGAAGGTGAAGCGCTACGCGTGGATCTGGTACTGCCGGTGCCGGCAGGCGGCTTTCCTGGTTGGCCCCATCAGGTCGACCTGACACTGAGCCTGCTGCTGGATGAGCAACTGCATATCCGCCTGACCAGCCACAACCGTGGTACCGACACCGTGACCCTCAGCCAGGCGCTGCACACCTACTTCGCCGTAAGCGATGTACGCAATGCGCAGGTCGAAGGGCTGGACGGGCGCGCCTATATCGATACCGCCGACGGCTGGACCGAAAAGACACAATCCGGCCTGCTGCACTTCACCGCCGAGACCGATCGCATCTACCTCGATACGCCGTCACAGTTGACTATCGTCGACAAAGACTGGCAACGCCGTATCCAGCTCACCAGCGAAGGCTCAAAGTCGACCGTGATCTGGAACCCGTGGACCGAACGCGCCAAGGCATTTGACGACATGGCCGATGATGGCTGGACAGGCATGCTGTGCATCGAGACGGCGAATGTGCTGGATGACGTGGTGAGCCTGGCACCGGGTGAAAGCCATACGCTGGGCGTGAGCATCGCCGCTATAGCCCTGTAAGCCCAATCGAAATGTGGGAGCGGCGGTGAGACTTGCTCGCTCCCACATTGGGTCATGTGCCGCGCCTTATAAATCCGACTCCTTCACCACCCGTACTTTCCCCGCATCCAGCGCATACGCCGCATCGGCCAGGTCATTGTTGACCTTCTCCACCTTCAGCGTGCCCGTGACCCACAGCGGCGTGTAGATATCATCCAGCTTCAGCCCCTTGGGATAGCGCACCAGCACCAGCTGATTGGGCGGCGGCGGCGGCACGTGGATACAGGCGCCCGGATACGGTACAAGGAAGAACAAAGTACTTCGGCCCTTGGCGTCGGTTTCCAACGGCACCGGGTAGCCGCCGATGCGGATGTTCTTGCCGTTCATGGCGGCCACGGTCTTGGTGGAATACATCACCGCCGGCAAGCCTTTGCTTTGCTTGAGGCCACCTTTGTCGGTGAAGGTGCCCTGGGCTTCGGGGGAGTTGTGATCGATCTCGGGCATGGCTTCGAGGGCTTTCTGGTCGGAAAGCGGCATCAGGTCGAGCCAGTCGGTTTCCGGCAGTTCACCGGCGTGCGCCAGGCCAGGGCCCAGCAAAAGGAGAGTCAACAGAAGACGGCGCATGGAGAAGCTCGGCAAGTACAAGTGCCGAGCATTCTAGCCCCCTGCGCCTGCGCAGCGCAGAGGACTTTGTCGGCTGATTACTTCTTTTTGATCAGGCCGTAGATCACCAGCAACACAATGGCACCCACCAGCGCGCCGATGAAACCTGCACCTTGACCGGCCTGGTAGATACCCAGTGCCTGACCACCGTAGGTCGCGGCCAGAGAGCCAGCGATACCCAACAGGATGGTCATGATCCACCCCATGCTGTCGTCGCCTGGTTTCAGGAAACGCGCCAGCAGGCCGACGATCAAGCCGATAAAAATGGTTCCGATGATACCCATGGCATTTCCCTCTGATTGAAGTGAGCTATGCCAAAGCCTAGTCAGGCTTTGGCATCCTGCAATCAGAGAGACGACGGTCACCAATGGTTCCCGTCGGGCTCACCTTATTGCTCGGCGATCAGCGCTTCAACCTTGAGGATCTGCGCTTCCAGCGTTGCGCGGTCCTTGCAGCGCAGGTTGGCGTGGCCGACCTTGCGCCCGGCCTTGAAGGCCTTGCCGTAGTGGTGCAGGTGGCAGTCGTCGATGGCGATGACTTTTTCCACCGCAGGCACGGTGCCGATGAAGTTGAGCATGGCGCTCTCGCCGACTTTGGCCGTGGAGCCCAATGGCAAGCCCGCAACCGCCCGCAGGTGGTTTTCGAACTGGCTGCACTCGGCGCCTTCGGTGGTCCAGTGCCCGGAATTGTGCACGCGTGGGGCGATTTCGTTGGCCTTGAGGCCACCGTCGACTTCAAAGAACTCGAACGCCATCACGCCTACATAATCCAGTTGCTTGAGCACACGGCTGGAATAATCTTCCGCCAAAGCCTGCAACGGGTGGTCGGTGCTGGCCACTGACAGCTTGAGGATGCCGCTGTCGTGGGTGTTGTGCACCAGCGGGTAGAAACGGGTTTCGCCATCACGGGCACGCACGGCGATCAGCGAGACTTCGCCGGTGAACGGTACGAAGCCTTCCAGCAGGCAGGCGACGCTGCCCAGTTCGGCGAAGGTGCCGACCACATCAGCTTCAGTGCGCAGGACTTTCTGGCCCTTGCCGTCATAACCCAGGGTGCGGGTTTTCAGCACGGCCGGCAGGCCGATGCTGGCGACTGCAGCGTCCAGGTCTGCCTGGGACTGGATATCGGCGAAGGCCGGGGTCGGAATGCCCAGGTCCTTGAACATGCTCTTCTCGAACCAGCGGTCACGGGCAATGCGCAAGGCTTCGGCGCTGGGGTACACCGGGACGAACTGCGACAGGAACGCAACGGTTTCGGCCGGGACGCTTTCGAACTCGAAGGTCACCAAGTCGACTTCGTCGGCCAGTTGGCGCAAGTGGTCCGGGTCGCTGTAGTCAGCGCGCAGGTGTTCACCCAAGGCGGCCGCGCAGGCGTCCGGCGCCGGGTCCAGGAAAGCGAAGTTCATCCCCAGCGGGGTTCCCGCCAGAGCCAGCATGCGACCCAGTTGGCCGCCACCGATTACACCGATTTTCATCGTCAACAACCTCAGGCGATGCGTGGGTCTGGATTGTCCAGCACGCTGTCTGTCTGCTCAGCACGGAATTTCTTCAGCACCGCGTGGAACTGCGGGTGCTTGGCGCCCAGGATGCTGGCGGACAGCAACGCGGCGTTGATCGCACCGGCCTTGCCGATCGCCAGGGTCGCCACCGGGATACCGGCCGGCATCTGCACGATGGACAACAGCGAATCCACACCCGAGAGCATCGACGACTGCACCGGCACACCGAGCACCGGCAGGTGGGTCTTGGCCGCACACATGCCTGGCAGGTGCGCCGCACCGCCGGCACCGGCGATGATCACCTCAATGCCACGGGATTCTGCTTCATCGGCATACTGGAACAGCAAATCCGGGGTGCGGTGGGCAGAGACCACCTTCACTTCATACGGAATGCCGAGTTTTTCCAGCATATCGGCGGTGTGGCTAAGGGTGGACCAATCGGACTTGGAGCCCATGATCACGCCAACCAATGCACTCATCGTCGTGCCTCTTCTCTCTGGGCGCCCGCAGGCGCGTCAAAAAACAACAAGCCACGCGGGAAATCCGGCGTGGCTTGTTGTACGAATTAAGGCCGGTTGGACCGGCCGAAGGCCGCGCAGTATACCGTAATAATCAAGATAAACAGCCCCTGGAATGACCATCTGTCCAGTGGCGCAAACCGGCGGTTTTATTGACTCAAGAGTCAGCCAGGGACGCTGTAAAACCCTGTGGGAGTAGGCTTGCTGGCGAATGCGCTGGGGCAGTCAAAATAGCGGTGTCTGATACACCGTCTTCGCGAGCAAGCCCGCTCCCACAGTTGATCTGCATCGCGCTCAGGCGCTTTGGGCCGCGCCACCTTCCAACTTGCGCCACAACAACCGCACGTTCGCCTTGCGCACCAACGCACAGCGATACAGGCGGATCTCCAGCGGCACATGCCATTGCGGGCCGCCGCACACCACCAGTTCGCCACGGGCCAACTCCGCGCGTACGCTAAGTTGCGGTACCCAGGCGATGCCCAGGCCTTCCAGGGCCATGCTCTTGAGGCTGTCCGCCATGGCGGTTTCGTACACGGTGGTAAAACGCAGCGCACGCTGGCGCAGCAGCAAATGCACCGAACGCCCGAGGAACGCGCCGGCGCTGTAGGCAAGCAGCGGCACACTGCCCTCGCCTTCCAGATCGAACAACGGCTTGCCGTCGGCATCAGCGGCGCACACCGGGAGCATTTCGGTGTTGCCCAGGTGCAGCGACGGGAAGATCTCGGCGTCCATCTGCATGGCGGCGTCCGGATCGTAGAACGCCAGCATCAGGTCACAGCCGCCTTCGCGCAGCGCGTGTACCGCGTCACCGACGTTGGTGGCGACCAGGCGCGTGGCGATGTTCAAGCCTTCGTTACGCAATTGTGCGATCCAGCGCGGGAAGAACCCCAGGGCCAGGGAGTGGGCGGCTGCCACTTGCATGACTTCGCCCTGCCCGCCTTCCAGGTGATGCAAATGGCGCAGAACCTCGCCGAGCTGTTCAACCACCGTGCGCGCAGTCACCAGGAACAACTGCCCCGCTGCCGTCAATTCCACCGGTGTGCGCGAGCGGTTGACCAGGGTCAGGCCCAACGCTGCCTCCAGGCTACGGATACGTCGGCTGAACGCCGGCTGGGTCACAAAGCGTCGCTCTGCCGCCTGGGAAAAGCTGCGGGTGGCCGCCAAGGCGCTGAAGTCTTCCAGCCATTTGCTCTCAAGGTTCATCACTTCCTCCCACGGGTATGCACCATTTTGGCACACACGCCCGTCATGATAACCGGGTCACACCTGCATTATGCCGTTTGTGCATAGGCCAGTGTTTAACAGCATTGGCCCAAAAAGTTCTACAAGCCTAGCATTCGCAGCGTTCCGGCCAGTTCCGGGTCCATATCGAGATGATTTCCGTCATGTCCTCCGCTGCATCTTTCCGTACCGAAAAAGACCTGCTTGGCGTACTCGAAGTACCTGCTCAAGCGTATTACGGCATCCAGACCCTGCGAGCGGTGAACAACTTCCGCCTCTCGGGCGTTCCGATTTCGCATTACCCGAAATTGGTGGTCGGTCTGGCAATGGTCAAGCAAGCGGCGGCTGACGCCAACCGCGAACTGGGCCAGCTCAGCGAAGCCAAGCACGCTGCCATCAGCGAAGCCTGTGCCCGCCTGATCCGCGGCGATTTCCACGAAGAGTTCGTGGTGGACATGATTCAAGGCGGCGCTGGCACTTCAACTAACATGAATGCCAACGAAGTCATCGCCAACATCGCGTTGGAGGCCATGGGCCACAACAAGGGCGAATACCAGTACCTGCACCCCAACAACGACGTGAACATGGCGCAGTCGACCAACGACGCCTACCCGACCGCGATCCGCCTGGGTCTGCTGCTGGGCCATGACGCGCTGCTCGCCAGCCTCGACAGCCTGATCCAGGCCTTCGCCGCCAAGGGCGAAGAGTTCAGCCACGTGCTGAAAATGGGTCGCACCCAGTTGCAAGACGCCGTGCCGATGACCCTCGGTCAGGAATTCCGCGCCTTCGCCACCACCTTGGGCGAAGACCTGGCGCGCCTGAAGACCCTCGCGCCCGAGCTGCTGACCGAAGTCAACCTGGGCGGCACCGCCATCGGTACCGGCATCAACGCCGACCCGCGTTACCAGGCCCTGGCTGTACAACGCCTGGCCGTTATCAGCGGCCAACCGGTTGTTCCAGCCGCCGACCTGATCGAAGCCACCTCCGACATGGGCGCCTTTGTACTGTTCTCCGGCATGCTCAAGCGCACGGCGGTGAAGCTGTCGAAGATCTGCAACGACCTGCGCCTGCTGTCCAGCGGCCCACGCACCGGCATCAACGAGATCAACCTGCCAGCGCGTCAGCCAGGCAGCTCGATCATGCCCGGCAAGGTCAACCCGGTGATTCCGGAAGCCGTGAACCAGGTAGCGTTCCAGGTCATCGGTAACGACCTGGCCCTGACCATGGCGGCCGAAGGTGGCCAACTGCAACTGAACGTGATGGAGCCGCTGATCGCTTTCAAGATCTTCGACTCGATCCGCCTGCTGCAACGCGCCATGGACATGCTGCGCGAACACTGCATCGTCGGCATCACCGCCAACGAAGCGCGCTGCCGCGAACTGGTGGAGCACTCCATCGGCCTGGTCACCGCGCTGAACCCGTACATCGGCTATGAAAACGCCACCCGCATCGCGCGTATCGCCCTCGAAAGCGGCCGCGGCGTGCTGGAACTGGTGCGCGAAGAAGGCTTGCTCGACGACGCCATGCTCGACGACATCCTGCGCCCCGAAAACATGATTGCTCCACGCTTGGTTCCCCTGAAGGCCTAAGCGTTTGTTGCACCGCTCACCAGGTTGAGGGACTAGACACCTCTCACCTTTTGAGGGCCTGAAGGCTCGTTCTTCAGGCCCTTTTTTTTGCCTCAAGGTTGTGAAATGACGCCCATAAAAAATCCAATATCGCCCTGCAAACCCTTCTTGCCCGACTCGAGCATGCTGAAACCTTTAATCGGCCTGTGCAGACGGATCACGCTCGCCTAGGTATAGTGCCGCCCCTCTTCGCGTCAGAGATCGTCGTTATCGAGGTCCTGGACAGCGCGAAACCGCATGAATAACAACACCCGCAAAAGGATTGGGGTCCAAGCGTCGTGCACTGCCTGGTGCCGAGCGATGCATTGAACCGTCCTGCGTTTGCCATTAGAAAAATCAGCGAGGAACACTCCATGCTCGAAGTCATCAACGACTTCCTCTCAGGGAAAGTACTGATCGTGCTCATTGTCGGGCTCGGCGGTTATTTCACGATTCGCTCGCGTTTCGTTCAGTTGCGCCACTTTTTCCACATGTTCTCGGTGTTTAAAGACAGCCTCAAAAGCAGCGCCGGCCAGCTCAGCTCCTTCCAGGCGCTGATGCTCAGCCTGGCCGGCCGCGTGGGTGCCGGTAACATCGCGGGTGTCGGCATTGCCGTGACCCTGGGTGGTCCCGGTGCCGTGTTCTGGATGTGGGTCACCGCGTTGGTCGGCATGTCGTCGAGCTTCATCGAGTGCTCCCTCGGCCAGTTGTACAAGCGCACCGACGCCGAAGGCACCTACCGTGGCGGTCCGGCCTACTACATCCAGCACGGCCTGCAGAAGCGCTGGCTGGGTATGGTCATGGCATTCCTGCTGCTGGTGACCTTCGGTTTTGCGTTCAACGGCCTGCAAGCCCATGCCGTGACTCACTCGCTGAACAACGCCTTTGGCCTGGACACCACCTACACCGGCCTGGCCCTGGCCGTATTGCTGGGCCTGGTGTTCATCGGTGGGATCAAGCGCATCGCCTCGATTGCCGACCTGCTGGTACCGGTCAAGACCCTGGTCTACATCGCGGTAACCCTGTACGTGATCGTGCTGCAATTCGACCACGTACCCGCCATGCTCGCGACCATCGTCAAGAGCGCTTTCGGCCTCGACCAAGCCTTCGGCGGCCTGGTGGGCAGCGCGATCATCATGGGTGTGAAGCGCGGCGTGTTCGCCAACGAAGCCGGTTTGGGCAGTGCGCCTAACGTGGCAGCCGTGGCGTCGGTAGAGCATCCGATCGCCCAAGGCGTGGTGCAGGCGTTCAGCGTGTTCCTCGACACCTTCGTGATCTGCACCTGTACCGCGTTGCTGATCCTGCTTTCCGGCTTCTACACCCCAGGCTTCGAAGGCGACGGCATTGCCCTGACCCAGAACTCCCTGGCGGCCGTGGTCGGCGACTGGGGTCGCATGTTTATCTCGGTGGCCCTGGCGTTGTTCGTGTTCACCTCGATCATGTACAACTACTACCTCGGCGAGAGCAACCTGCGCTTCCTGGTCGGCAACAACCGCAAGGTGTTGATGGGCTACCGCGCGCTGGTGCTGGTGCTGATTTTCTGGGGTTCCATCGAGAACCTGAGCACCGTGTTTGCCTTCGCCGACATCACCATGACGATGCTGGCGTTCGTCAACCTGTTCGCCCTGGCGTTCCTGTTCAAGATCGCCATGCGCATCCTGAACGACTACGACAACCAGCGCGCGGCGGGTATCAAGACGCCGGTGTTCGACTCCAGTCAGTTTCCTGATCTGGACCTGGACCGTAAGGCGTGGCCGGCGAACCCGGTAAAACCTGAAGCAGCAACGTCGGCTGAGCTGAACGCTCAAGTGCAACGCTAAGCGTAGATAGATGACACGCCGCACGACCTTGGGCATGCTCAAGGCCGTGCGGCGTTTTTCGTTCAGGAGAATTATCGATGTCCTCATCCAGTAACGTCATGGTGCTCTACACCGGCGGCACCATCGGCATGCAGGCCAGCACCCATGGCCTGGCTCCCGCATCCGGCTTCGAAGCACGCATGCGCGAACAGCTGGCACACCTGCCAGCGCCTGCCTGGCGCTTCCAGGAAATGGCCCCATTGATCGACAGCGCCAACATGACCCCCGCTTACTGGCAGCGCCTGCGCACCGCCGTGGTTGAGGCCGTGGACGACGGCTGCGATGCCGTGCTGATCCTGCACGGCACCGACACCCTGGCCTACAGCGCGGCGGCCATGAGCTTTCAACTGCTCGGCCTGCCTGCACCGGTGGTGTTTACCGGCTCGATGCTGCCAGCCGGCGTGCCCGACAGCGATGCCTGGGAAAACGTCAGCGGCGCCCTGGCGGCGCTGGGCAAAGGCATCGCGCCGGGTGTTCACCTGTACTTCCACGGCGCGCTGATGGCACCGACCCGTTGCGCGAAAATTCGCAGCTTCGGTCGCAATCCATTCGCGGCGCTGAATCGCCAGGGCGGTGCTGCGCGTGCAGAGTCCATTCCCCAGGCCTTGGACTATCGCCAGCCCAAAGCCTTGGCCAGCGTCGGCGTGCTGCCTCTGGTGCCGGGCATCGGTGCGGCGCAGTTGGACGCGGTGATTGGCAGCGGCATTCAAGCGCTGATCCTGGAATGTTTCGGCAGCGGCACCGGGCCCAGCGATAACCCCGAGTTCCTCGCCAGCCTTCAGCGTGCCCAGGATCAAGGTGTAGTCGTGGTCGCGATCACCCAATGCCATGAAGGCGGCGTGGAACTGGACGTCTACGAAGCCGGCAGTCGTTTGCGTGGCGTGGGCGTGTTGTCCGGTGGCGGCATGACCCGTGAAGCCGCGTTCGGCAAGCTCAACGCGCTGATCGGCGCCGGGCTCGATACCCAGGAGGTCCGCCGTCTGGTAGAGCTGGACCTGTGCGGCGAGCTGCGCTGAGCGGCATATAATTTGCTCCACTTCCAGCCATCCCCTGGCTGGAAGCCCCTATGTTGCACTCCCACCTCACGACCCTCAACGCCGTCTCGCTGGTCATTAACGCGTTCAAGGCCGAAGGCTTGCCGGCTGAAACGTTGCTCGCGGGCAGCGGTATCTGCGCCGCCGACTTGAGCCGCGCCGACGCCTGCATCACCACCAACCAGGAGATGCGTGTGTGTACCAACGCAGTCGCGCTGCGGCGGGATATTGGCCTCGAATTGGGCCGCAAGATGCATGTGTCGTCCTACGGCATGCTCGGTTATGCCCTGCTCACCTGTGCCACCTTCGGTGACGCGTTGCGCCTGGCGCTACGCTACCCGGCGCTGTTGGGAACACTTTTCGAGCTGAGCCTGGAAAACGACGGCGAACGTATCTGGCTGACCGCCGCCGATTACCGGGAAACGCCCGCGCTGGAAATGTTCAACGTCGAATTCTGCCTGGTTTCGCTGAAAATCATCTGCGACGACCTGCTGGGCCAGCCGCTGCCGTTACTCGGTGCACGTTTCGAATACAGCGCGCCGGACTATCACGCGCGCTACCACGAGTGCTTCGCGTGCTCGCTGCATTTTGAAGCCAGCGCCAACGCCTTCGCGTTTGACAAGCGCTGGCTCGACCAGCCGCTGCCACTGGCCGACGCCGTCACCCATCAAGCCATGACCGATCGCTGTCGCAAGCAGAACTTGGAGTTTACCGGGCGCCAGGCCTGGCTGGGTCGGATCCGCCATTTGCTCGCCGCCCAGCTCCACGCCGCGCCCGGCATTGAAGGCTTGGCTGCGCAGATGAACTGTTCCGCGCGAACCTTACGTCGGCATTTGCATGACTTGGGCAGCAGCTACCAGGAACTGCTCGATGAGCTGCGCTTCGAGCGCGCCAAGCAGTTGCTGGGGCAGGACGAACTGCCGATCTACCGAATCGCGGAACAGCTCGGTTTCAGTGAAACCGCCAGCTTTCGCCACGCATTTGTACGCTGGAGCGGCGTGGCACCCAGTCAATTTCGCCCCTGACGCCTCGCAATGACGGGTCGATGCGCGCTAGCGGGGCGAATTGCGGTCACACAATTTGGCCGTATTTATCCCCTTTTGGCCGCTCTTGCCGTTTTCTTAAAACCGTCCCGCCGCAAGACTGCATCCACTGATACAGCCTGCGGAGAACAAAAAATGCTGACGATCTACTCAGACGATCATCACCTGCATCACGGTCGGTGCGAATTGATGGACGGGCAACTGATGCCCTGTTTCGAAATGCCCTCGCGCGCGGACCACGTGCTGCAACGGGTCAAGGACCGCGAACTGGGCCCGGTGCAAGCGCCGCAGGATTTTGGCGTGGCGCCGCTGCAACGCATCCACAGCCGCGACTACCTGGAATTTTTCAAAGGCGCCTGGGCGCGCTGGACTGAATTCGCCACGGATGGCGACCTGCTGCCCTATACCTGGCCCGCCCGTACCTTGCGCAGGGTATTGCCCACCAGCCTGCACGGCCAGCTGGGTTACTACAGCTTCGACGGTGGCGCGCCGATTACCGCCGGCACTTGGCAAGCGGCGTACAGCGCAGCGCAAGTCGCGCTCACCGCGCAACAGGCGATCCAGCAAGGCGCCCACAGTGCCTTCGCCCTGTGCCGACCACCGGGACATCACGCCGCCAGCGACTTGATGGGCGGTTATTGCTACCTCAACAACGCCGCCATTGCCGCCCAAGCCTTTCTTGATCAGGGCCACAAAAAGGTCGCGATCCTGGATGTGGACTACCACCACGGCAACGGCACCCAATCGATTTTTTACGCGCGCCGCGACGTGCTGTTCACGTCGATCCACGGCCACCCCGAGGCGGAGTTTCCGTTTTTCCTGGGCTATGCCGACGAATTGGGTGAAGGCCCAGGCGAAGGCTTCAATTTCAACTACCCGCTGCCTGCAGGATCCGGCTGGCAGCGCTGGAGTGCAGCGCTTGAGGAAGCCTGTAAAGAGATCGAGCGCTATGGCGCCGACATCATCATCGTGTCCCTGGGTGTGGACACGTTCAAGGACGACCCCATCTCACAGTTCAAACTCGACAGCCCGGACTACCTGGCAATGGGCGCACGCATCGCCGACCTGGGCAAACCCACGCTGTTCGTGATGGAAGGCGGCTATGCCGTGGAAGAAATCGGCATCAATGCCGTCAACGTTCTTGAAGGATTTGAAGGGGCAGCCCAATGAACATGCTCAAGTCACTCGTCCTCTGCGCTGCCGTTATCAGCGGTATGGCCCACGCCGAAGAGAAAACCCTGCGGGTCTACAACTGGTTCGACTACATCACGCCCAAGGCACTGGAAGACTTCAAGGCGCAGAACCCCACGATCAAACTGGTGTATGACATCTTCGACACCAACGAAGCCCTGGAAGCCAAGCTGCTCACCGGCAACGCCGGGTATGACGTGGTGGTGCCATCCAATGTGTTCCTGGCCAAGCAGATCGAGGCCGGAGTTTTCCAACCTCTGGACCGCAGCCAGTTACAGAACTGGAAGCACCTCGACCCCAAGCTGATGAAGCTGATCGAAGCCAATGACCCAGGCAATAAATTTGCCGTGCCGTACATGTACGGCACCATTCTCATCGGTTTCAACCCCGACAAGGTCAAGGCCGCGCTGGGCGTCAATGCGCCGGTGGACAGTTGGGACCTGATCTTCAAAGAAGAAAACATCAGTAAGCTCAAGCAATGCGGTGTGGCCCTGCTCGATTCCCCGTCGGAAATCCTGCCCCTGGCCCTGCAACACCTGGGTCTGGACCCCAACAGCAGCAACCCCAAGGACTATGCAAAGGCCGAAGCGCTGCTGTTGAAGATCCGCCCCTACGTCACTTACTTTCACTCCTCCAAGTACATGGCCGATATCGCCAATGGCGACATCTGCGTGGCCGTCGGTTACTCCGGCAGCTTCTCCCAGGCCGCCAACCGCGCCAGGGACGCCAAAAATGGCGTGACCGTAGATATGCGCCTGCCCAAGGAAGGCGCGCCGATCTGGTTCGACATGCTTGCCATCCCAAAAGGCGCGAAAAACCCGCAGGACGCCTACACCTTCATCAACTACCTGTTGCAACCGCAGGTGATCGCGCCGATCAGCGATTTCGTCGGCTACCCCAACCCGAACAAAGACGCCACCGAACAGGTTGACCCCTCGATTCGCAACAACCCCAACCTGTACCCCACCGAGGCGGCGATGGCCACGCTGTATACCCTTAAACCTTTGGGCCGTGACGCGGAGCGCGCCAGGACCCGAGCCTGGAGCAAGATCAAGTCGGGTATCTGAATACCACCTCCTGACAGACCTGCGCTTTAGCGTGATTGAGGTCTTGAGCTGCATTCGGCAGCCCTCATCACCTTGCCTGTCAGGAGCCCCTCTTGCCCACATTCCCCTCCAGCGCCAAAGATTTACTGACCCAACTGACCACCGGCCCTTCATTACGCGAAGTAGCCGCGGCCACCCTGCGTTCGAGCTTACGCGAGTTGTATCCCGACCTCGACATTGACCCCGACCTGGCGCTTCTGATCACACCCGGCTGGCAAATCACTGCAGAGGTGATCCTGCCCGGTACGCCGCACGCCCAATCGCTTACCGGGGCGCTGTCCCGGTGCGTGATGTCCAACACCACAGTGACCTGGATCGACGGCGAGCATTACCTGATCTATCAAACCACCCTCGGGCCGAACGTGCATCTGCCGGTCAAGGTGGACACTGTCGGCAGCCTGATCAATGAGCTGGCACCGCTGCTGCCCGTCGCGTACCAAGAGCAGCAACTTCTGTTCTGGAACCAGAGCCCGCAAGAGAACGGCCCGCGCTGGCAGAGCTTTGCCAATGCCTTGCGCAGAATCTGGAATATCGAAAGCGTCGAGGGCTGGGATGAAGATGAGTGCAACGTCGCCAGGAACGTTTTTCTCTATCCCGACTACGCCGACCGCCAGCTCCACGACAAGTACAACACCAAGGCCTACCTGATTGATATCGACGTGCAGCAAGCCACGCAGGTCAGCCACTCCAACCTGGCAGCGTTGGCGGTGCTGATCGGGCGCCTCGGGGAGCGTGAAATTATCCTCAGCTATTCGATTGGCACTGGCTACGCCGCCTTCAACAGCCAGAAGGAGTTTGGCGAATCCTTGAGCACTCACGGTGCCATTGCACGGTCTTCCTCGATGCACTGGCGCCTGTTCGAGCCGGCCGGCAATTTTTTCGAGCAACAGGCCTGCACGTTTATAGCCTTGCAAATTCAAGCGATCGGCGCGGTCACCTTCGAAAACGGCGAAGTGGTAGCCACCGTGGCCCAAGCCGCCCCCAGCAACACGGTTGACTTGCTGTCACTGATAGCCCCATCCAGGCTCGACGCGGTTCATCATGCACTGCCCACCTGGTTGCTCGACGCGTCTCCCACCGATCAATCAGCCTATGGGCGATACTCGATGGATGTGGCGGCCCAGCACTTTCAGGACGCGGGTAAAGCCTTTGATGATGGCATCAAGTCCATCGATGAATTCGCCCTGGATGCCATTCATACGCTCATGCTCACTGAGCACCCAGAGGTTGCCCGCGCAACACTCAACAATGTACGGATCACCATTACCAGCGTGCAGGCCTGGGGCACCTTGATTGTGCCGGGCAATACCCAGATCCAAACCCTGACGCTGGCGCAACTGGCCCTGGAAAACCTGATAGCCCTGCCTTTGGGCAACAAAACCGTCAGCTATAAAAACGGCAGCGATGTGCCTGCCTGGATGACGGCTGCCTACCTGGAAGCGTTGATTACCCAGGCGAATGTCGGTGAGCGCTATCCGGCCTTGGTCAAGCGCACACTCCTAGACGACCCTGTCGAATCCCTGCGTCGGCAACAGCTCTACATCGCTCACCTACGCCTGCAATTACCGTTGCTGGCGCTGCAGTGCAAAGTTCAGCGCGTCTTCGGGGTGAGTGAACAAGGCTATCGCTACGTTTGTGCCGCCTTGAGTCCTGACAGCGCGGCCCGTGAAGTCGACGGCGCGGCCATCGTCATTCGCCCGCTGTCCCTGCGCCCCAAGTTGCGCCTGACCGCCTCAGTCGACGTGGTCAGCAACATGTTCATCATTGGTCCTCAAGACCCGAAGAAGGGGCCTTGCCTGCTCTATCGTCCGCTGTCCGATGTACAGTTGATGGAGTTCCCATCGCCCTCCAACCTGCTGTACGCGATCAAGCAAGACACCCCATTGCGCCAATCGGTGCTGGCTTGGCTGCCTGACAATGTGCGCACGGCTTACGCACAGTTTGTCTTTCCCGGCAGCCTGCCCTCGCCCTGGGTGCTCACCAGCCTGGTGAACGACCCGCTGAACGCATTAGTGATGACCGGGCCCATCGACTTGGGGCAGGAGGTACTGCGCGGTGATTACTTCGCAACACTGTTCAAGGCCAACGCCGCTGCAATGGTTACGCTGGCCGATCGCCAATCGCTGTCCAACGCCGAGGCGCGCTGGCAAAGCCTCAAGAACGCCGGGTGGCTGATCTTTAACACCGTGCTGCCGTTTATGGGCCGCTCAGTGGGCGCCGCGACCTGGATCTGGCAACTGATGGATGACTTGCAACAGATGGTCGACGCCAAAGAAATCGACGACCGTACAACCGGCATTTCGGCCCTGGTGGATATCTTCCTGACGCTGGGCATGGTGCTGGCAACGCACGTAGCCACACGGCATGGGCCTGGGCCGGCCATCGAGAAGCCTGGCGTACTGCCAAAGTTGCCACCCCCTGCGGCCAAGCCAGAACTCATACAAAAACCTACGGTGGACGGCGTAGGGCCCCCCATCGGCCACGAGCACACCTTGCATATCAGTGGAGCCATAACCCGCAACTCGCCAAGCCTGGGGACTTTCCTGGACAGTTTCACGTTACCCAAGCCCGATAAATTAGGCGAACAACATACGGTCGCCGGGCCCTACCTGAATCTCTATGCCAAAGACCAACACTGGTACGCCCCGGTGGGTGAGCGATGGTTTGAAGTGATCGTCGATGAAAACGACGCAGTATTGATCGTCGATCCGCAACAACCGGGCCGGCACGGTCCGCTGCTAATCGGTAACCAACTGGGCCAATGGTTTGTCGATACACGCTTGCGTCTTCGTGGCGCAGGCCTGCGCAGTCGGCGCAAAAAAGGTGAAGCCCTCAGGCCACCGAAAATCGCTGACTTACGTCAAAAACTGGAGCTATTTGAAAACACGCGAGCCGAGCGCACTGCCAGTCTTGAAAAACTGCGCAGCGCCATCGACAGTGCTGCGGATGACGCAAAGGAGTTGGCCAGGGCCACCTTTCTCGAACAGATCGATACGCGCCTCAAAGAGATAGACGTGCCGATTTCACAGCTTAAATCCTTGAAGATCATCGACACGGTTCCCAACTACCAGGACGGCATGGCGAGTTACCTGAAACACCAGCTATTGCTGGCGCGTTCAGCCATCTATGAACAAGGAATTCCATTTCGCAAACAGTTGCAAGCCTCACAGGGCCACTTCGATATCGAGAATATTCAAGAAGATACCTGGCCTACGGCTCACTATCGCGACTTGTATACCGCGACACAGGCCATGATCGATCGATTGGCATATGTACAAGAGCGCCGCGAACAGGCCCTCGACCTGGGTCCGTCGGGAGCAGAGCTGGTCCAAAGCGATGATAGGTTCGCGTCAGGGCATGATATTGATGACCTCAAGGCGCTCAAGGTCAGCTTGAGCCACTTCTTATGCGTAACAGAAGGCGAGTCGCCATCGCGCGTCGATGCCAGGGAGGCCTTACGCCGCATCGTCGACGCGGCGGAGCTGACGGTGCAAAGCTTCAGGGAGGCCGTGCAACCCGTCAATGTGGCCCCCCTGGAGCAATTGATCGAAACACTGGATAGCCTGACGGACCAGTTCTCCAGGGTTGATCAGAACCTCGTGGACCTGCCGGCGGAGTTTCCCACCGACCTCAACAGGCCCGAGCTCGAAAACCTGCGCACGCAAGTGGATGAGTTTGCCCAACGCGCAAAGAAACAACTGACGGCCCTGCTTCGCGAGCGCAAAACACTTGAACCCACCCCAGGCCCGTCCAACGCCACCTCCAGAGTGAAGCGTAAGTACATCAAGACGCGCTCCAAGGGGATAGTGGTCGGCGAACAGCGAGAAACTCCCGCTGAAGACGGCAAAGCGCTGGTCGATGTGAAGGAGCCGATGACGGGCAAGGTTATTGCCACCTTCCACGAGAAAGAGCCCGGGGTCTGGGTGGAACAGGAACATGTGCTCAAGCCCGTTCCACGCACCCGGGTCCGCGATCTGCAAATTGCCATCAATTCGGGCCTGGATCTGATCGATGGCGTCGACGCATTTATCACCCGTAAGGAAGCCTGGGCTAAAAAAACCGCACAGCTGCCAGTGGAAATCGAAGAAAGCTTTCATCGGCACGCCAAAAAATTGGAACAGGCCAGCCTGGACATCGAAGACGCATTGACCGCCAGCAACCTGACAGGAATCGACTCGCCGTCAGCCGCGCTGGCCAGCCGCAACCTGGATGAGGCAGGCAAAAAACTGTACCGAGAAGGCAAACGCGTCAAGATCGACGTGCTCAAGCGCCGCCCACCGGAGGCCGCACATATCGAAATACTGTTGCATGAGGGCGCCGTGACGGTCGATCCACCGGTTGGCGAGCGCATTAAACTCAGGGGGCGCGACAAGGGCTATCTACGGGAATACACGGTGGTGGACGCCACAACCAAACTCCCGCTGTGGTATGCACACTTTCACTACCCCACCCCAACCGGTCCGAACGAGGCCTACACCGCGGCCCACCTGAAAACCCACAAGCAGCGAAAGATGGGTGGCCAACGCGAATCGTTGAGCGACATCGCCGTGTACCGTAGAGAAATCGGTCCACAGTTGGCGCGCTCGCTGTTCCTCAAGGCTAAACCACCTCAGCCTGTCGCCTAACCTGTCCAGGCCTTGCGCAACCGGCCCAGCGCCTGCCTGATCGCCGCCTCGGGCACCGCGGCAAACCCCAGCACCAGCCCGGCGCGTTGATCGGGGGGTGTGCTGGAGTCGGGCAACCAGTAGTTGCTCAGGGCACTGATCTCCACCTCAACCGAGCGCGCTTGCGCCAGCAGTTGCTGTTCGCGAGCGAGGCTGTCCACCCGTACTGTAAGGTGCAGGCCCGCAGCGGCATTGGGCAGACTGCCGACGCCCGCCAGCTCGCCCGACCAGGCGTTCAGCAGCGCGTTACGCCGACTGAGTGCAGCACGGCGCATGCGTCGGATATGCCGTTGAAAATGCCCCGTGGCCATGAACTCCGCCATCACCGCCTGGGTGCTGACCTCCGAATGCCGTACATCCACCGCGCGGCGCTGGGCGAACGCCTCCACCAGCGTCGGCGGCAACACCAGGTAACCCAGGCGCAATGCGGGGAATGCGACTTTGCCGAAGGTGCCCACATAAAGCACGCGCCCGCTGCGATCCAAGGCCGCCAGCGGGGCCAACGGGGCGCCGCTGTAGCGATATTCGCCGTCGTAGTCGTCCTCGATGATCCACCCCCCGCTACGCTCGGCCCAGGCCAACAACTCCAGACGCCGGGCCAGGCTCATGACTACGCCCAACGGGTACTGATGAGACGGGGTGACATAGGCCAGGCGGCAATCGCTCAAGGTGTTCAACACGTTGCAATCAATGCCCTCTGCATCCACCGCCACGCCGCGCAGCTGTGCGCCAGCCAACGCGAAGGCATGGCCGGCCGCACGGTAGCCAGGGTTTTCAATCGCCACACCATCGCCAGGCGCCACCAGCAACTGTGCACAAAGGCTAATTGCCTGTTGCGCTCCACTGGTGATCACAATTTGCTCAGCCGAGCACTGCATGCCCCGCGAGCTGCGTAGATACGCGGCGATCAGCCCGCGCAATCGCGGGTCGCCTGCGGGGTTGCCGTAACACAGTTGTTCCAAGTCCGGTTTGCGCCAAAAAGCCGCATTCAGCTTGGCCCAAACGTCAAAGGGGAACAGATCAAACGCCGGCACACCCACGCGAAAAGCGCGCGGTGGCCCCGTGGGCGGCAGGGGCAAATGGTTGTTTTCCAAGCGCCCCAGCGCTGCGCTGTGGATAACTTTTACCGGCGCAGCTTGAGGGTTTTGAGAGGGATTTGTGGATAACCCTGGGGATAAGCCTGTTGATAACCCTGTGGACAGGTTTGTGGACAGCTTTTTTGCAGTGGGCAGTTTCGCCACATAAGTTCCGTCACCCACGCGGCTCTCCGTGAAACCCTCGGCATACAGCTGATCGTAGGCACGCACCACGCTGTTGCGGGAGATCGACAGCGCGGCCGCCAAGTCACGGGTAGCAGGCAAGCGCGTGCCACTGACCAGCCGCCCGTCCAGTACTCGTTGGCGCAAGGCGTCATACAGTTGGCGAGTCAGGCCCTGACGGCGATCCAACTCAATACCGGCGGGGTTGAATGACAGGGGTGGCGAGACAGGCGACATATTGGACCTATGAAATTGGTTCCAGATGGCTCTTACAACGAGCCATTAGCCTGCCTACGATGCACGCATTCGCCAAGGAAAATTTGCATGTACACACCACGCTCATTCGCCCTCGATGATTTGCCCGAACTGCATCAGCTGATCCAACACACTCGCCTGGCGCAAGTGGTGACGTTTGGTGAGCACGGCCTGCTGGCCAGTCACTTGCCACTGCTGCTCAACCCGGATGAGGGCCCGAACGGCACGCTCTACGGGCACCTGGCCAAGGCCAATCCACAATGGCAAGACCTGCACAACGGCAGCGAAACCCTGGTGATCTTTGCCGGTGCCGAGGCCTACATCAGCCCGGCGTTTTACCCGGCCAAGGCCGAGCACGGCAAAGTGGTACCCACCTGGAATTACATCGCCGTGCACGCTTACGGCAAGGCCGAGGTGTTCACCGACGCCCAGCGCCTGCTCGCCGTGGTCACGGCATTGACCGATCGCCACGAAGGCAGTCGCGCGCAGCCGTGGAAAGTCAGCGACGCCCCGGCCGACTACATTGACGGCATGCTCAAAGCCATCGTCGGCTTCGCCCTGCCGATCGAGCGCCTGATCGGTAAACGCAAACTCAGCCAGAACCGCAGCTCGGCGGATATTGCCGGTGTACGCGAAGGCCTTGCCGCCAGCATCGATGTGCGTGACCAGACCCTCGCACGCTTCATTCCCCAAGGAGCCACAGAATGAGCCAGATCGACATCCGCCCAGTCACCGCCGCCGACCACGCCGCTTGGCTGCCGCTGTGGCAAGCGTATCTGACGTTCTACAACACCGAACTGCCCGACGCCGTCACCCAAAGCACCTGGCAGCGCCTGATCGACGCCAGCGAGCCTACCCACTCGGCCCTGGCCTGGCAGGACGGCAAGGCGGTGGGCATGGTCAACTTCATCTACCACCGCTCCAACTGGAGCATCGAGAACTCCTGCTACCTGCAGGACCTGCTGGTGGTCCCGACCGAACGCGGCACCGGCGTGGGCCGCAAGCTGATCGAATTCGTCTACGCCACCGCCAAAGCTGACGGTTGCTGCAAGGTCCACTGGCTGACCCACGAGACCAACGCCACCGCGATCCAACTCTACGAACGCATCGCCGAACGCCCTGGCTTCATCCAATTTCGCAAAGGCCTTTAAGGAGCGCAGCATAATGACCTCTCTCGCCAACTGGAAAGGCGTCCCGGCGCCCACAGCTCAACTGCTGGAAGGACGCTTCATCCGCCTGGAAAAACTCGATCCGGCCCGCCATGGCGACGACTTGTTCCACGCCCTCCATGGCCCAGGCGCGGATCCAAAACTGTGGGACTACTTGCCCTATGGGCCGTTTCCCGAGCGCAGCACATTCGATGCCTGGCTGAACAATCACGCCGCCAACAGTGATCCGTACTTTTTCAGCGTGATCGACCGCGCGACCGGTCAGGTACAGGGCATCCTCAGCTTGATGTCCATCGTGCCGGCGCAAGGTCGTATTGAAATTGGTCACGT
Organism: Pseudomonas sp. H3_E07; assembly: GCF_054668895.1. Lineage (NCBI taxonomy): Bacteria > Pseudomonadati > Pseudomonadota > Gammaproteobacteria > Pseudomonadales > Pseudomonadaceae > Pseudomonas > Pseudomonas sp. H3_E07. Next base: position 2,851,233 of record NZ_CP162795.1, on the reverse strand, counting down.
CACCTTCGGTGCGCCGATGCAGCGCTCGCCCAAAAGCACCGAGGCGGTGTACTTGCTGGGCAAGTATGCATTTGAGCAGGGCTATCGCCGACTGGAATGGAAATGCAACAACGGCAATGCCCGTTCCAAATATGCGGCCGAGCGCTTGGGATTCAGTTTTGAAGGGGTATTCCGCCAGCACATGGTGGTGAAGGGGCAGAACCGAGATACCGCGTGGTACTCGATCCTCGATTCGGAATGGCCGGCGATTGAGGCGGGGTTTGAGCGCTGGTTGTCGGAGGCGAATCAAACATCCTCAGGCCAGCTCAACACACTGGCAGAGTGCCGAGCCTAGCTCCCACGGTCACCACAACATGAATGTGGGAGCGGGCTCGCTCACGAAGGTGGTGTTTCAGCCAACGACGATGTCGCCTGACCCACCGCTTTCGCGAGCAAGCCCGCTCCCACATTTGGGCCTGTGTGGGTTCAATTAACCCAGCTTCTGCGCCAACACGGCGATATGCTCCGGCCCAATCCCGCAGCACCCGCCCAAATGGCTGGCGCCACGTGCCTGCCAATCCGCAGCCCAGTGCAGATAGCCCGGCGGGTCAAGGTCGTCACGCAGTGGGTCCAGACCATCGTTGGCCGTGGCTTCCTTGGGTTGCGGCGGGAAGGCGTTGGCGTAGGCCCCTATTTCAATGTGCACGCCGAGCCGCTCGAAGGTTTGGCGCGCGGCATCAATCGCATCGCCGATCACTTCCGGCTGGCTGCAGTTGAACAACAACACCTGCACACCCAACTGCGCCGCCGCTTCGGCCGCGTCCGCCACTGGCTCGCCGGAGCGCAGACACGGCACGTCGTCGGTGTCTTCGTCCTTGAGGGTAAACGACAGCCAGAACGGCTTGCCGTCCTGCGGCAGCCCGGCCTGGATCGCACGCGCTTCAGCGATGGAGCTCTGGGTTTCCGCCAGCCACAGGTCAACGTAGGGCGCCAGGCCCTGCACCAGTGGCGTCAGCAACTCGGCCACGCGCTGCGGCTCGAACAGATCGGGGCGATATGAGCCAAACAACGGCGGCAACGAACCCGCTACTCGCACGGCCTGACCGGAAGCTTCCACAGCACGTCGTGCCAGCGTACCGGCCAGGGCCGCCAGGGCCTGGCCCTCGGCGGCAAACCGCTCCTCGCCAATGTGAAACGGCACCACCGCGTAGCTGTTGCTGGTGATGACATTGGCACCGCTCTGGATATAAGCCGCATGCACCGCTTCAACCGCCTGCGGTGCTTCGCTCAACGCCAGTGCTGACCACTCCGGCTGCCGAAACGGCGCGCCGCGGCGCTGCAGTTCACGGCCCATGCCGCCATCGAGAATTACTGTTGCTGTGGCCATATGCTTTTTACTCATAAGCTTATGAAAATAACTCACTATGAGAGTCGTTCTTATAACTATTTAATACGCTCCATTCGGTACATAACAACTCTTTTTTCTAACGGTGTCCTTCATGAAACTTCAACCGTTGCTGGCCCTGGGCCTGACCCTGCTGGCTGCCTCGACTCAAGCCTTCGGCGGTGCGACGCTGGATCGCGTCGAGAAGAACAAAGAACTGGTGGGCGTGCTGATGGAAAGCTATCCACCGTTCTCGTTCTTGAACGAGCAAAACCAGCTGGATGGCTTCGACGTTGACGTGGCCAAGGCCGTGGCGCAGAAACTCGGTGTGAAGTTGCGTCTTGAGACCCCGTCCTGGGACGTGATCGCCGCCGGGCGCTGGAGCGGGCGCTACGACATCTGCATCTGCTCCATGACTCCGAGCAAGGCTCGCGCCGAAGTGTTCGACTTCCCCGTGGAGTATTACGCGTCGCCGGCGGTGATCGTGGTCAACGCCAAGGATGATCGCATCCACAGCGCCAAGGACCTGAGCGGCAAGAAAGTCGGCCTCACCAGCGCCTCCAGCTACGAGAGCTACCTGAATAAAAACCTGGTGATTGAAGGCGCCGAGGACACCCAACTGCAATATCCATTCGAGGATGTGCAGATCGCCCCGTATGACACCGACAACGTGGCCTTCCAGGACCTGGGCCTGGGCGCCGGCGTGCGTCTGGATGCGATCCTCACCAACCTGGTCACCGCCCAACCGCGCCTGACCCAGGACAAGCGTTTCAAGCTGGCCGGCGAGCCGCTGTATTCCGAGCCCAATTCGGTGGCCATCGAAAAAGGCGACCCGCAGTGGGACAGCAAAGTGCGTGAAGTCTTCGCGCAGCTGAAACAGGACGGCACCTTGAGCAAGCTGTCGCAAAAATGGATCGGCGCTGACATCAGCCAATGACAGCATTTCCAACGCCTCCCAAGCCGCCGGTCAATGCATCGCGGCTTCAGCGCCTGCTGGGTTTCCGCACGCGGCTGTACCTGACCTGGGCCGCGCTGTTTTGCCTGTTTGCGAGTTTTTTCCTGAGCTTTGACCTGAAGTTCTCGATCATTCTCGACAAACTGCCCAACCTGGTGGGCCTGCACCTGGCGCCTAACGGTTTTCTGCAAGGCGCGGCGCTGACAGTGTTCCTGTGCCTGTGCGCAATCGTGGCCTCGTCGATACTGGGCTTTGTCACCGCGCTGGGACGCCTGTCCAAAAGCGCCGTGGCCTTTGGCATTGCCAGCTTTTACGCGTCGTTCTTTCGCGGTACGCCGCTGCTGATCCAGATCCTCCTGATCTACCTTGGCCTGCCCCAACTGGGCCTGGTGCCAGGCGCCATCGTCGCAGGGATCATCGCGTTGTCGCTGAACTACGGCGCCTACCTGAGCGAAATTTTTCGCGCCGGCATCCTCGGCGTGCCTCACGGCCAACGCGAAGCGGCCCTGGCGTTGGGCATGCGTGACAGTGTGATCTTCTGGCACGTGACCCTGCCCCAGGCCATGCGCACCATCATCCCGCCCGCCACCAACCAGTTCATCTCGATGCTCAAGGACTCGTCCCTGATCTCAGTGATGGGCGTGTGGGAAGTGATGTTCCTGGCGCAGTCCTATGGACGCTCAAGCTATCGCTACATCGAGATGCTCACCACCGCAGCAATCATCTACTGGGTGATGTCCCTCGGCCTGGAACTGATCCAGGCACGGATGGAGCGGCATTACGGCAAGGGCTACGTACGGCGCGGGTGAGGGTCAGTCGCTCCATTTACGACGGACCTTGACCACGCCCATCTGCAAGCCGAAGGGGCGGAACACCGCGTTCAGCGATTTCAGGGTCTGATTGCCTTCGCCGTGTTCGATACGCGGCCACAGCAGATGCGTTTTTAATCGCGCCGGACTAGAGACAACTCCCGCAAACCAGGGGTAGTTGGCCTGACAGTTATCACCCCGCGATCTCGCTAAATTCCCGGCCTCATTCATCAGAGGTTGGGATTTCATGTCCTTTACACAACACCGACTCGCACTTGTCATTGCCCTTGCCCTCAGCGCCGCCAGCCTTCAAACCGCGCAGGCGCGAGGCGATATCGAATACCTGCCGTATCCGTTTCAACCCGACGATGCGCTGCCCGACGCGTGGCCTTACGAGCCCGAAGCCAACGCGGAGCCCCTCGACGGTTATCTCACTCAGAAAGCGACCTCCCACAATGGCTTGCAGGTGGCCAAGGTGCTGGAGCCCGCGTTGATTCGGTTACTGGAGTCCGGAGAACTGAACTCCGAGCAAATCAAAGCCCTGGAAAAATTCGGCGATGCACTGGGCAAACAACCCGGAGGGATCGGCGCAAGCCTTGAGCAGTTGGCCGGCAGCCAGAACGCCAACCTTGCCACGGCAACGCACAACACCACGCAGCACCTGAGCAACCAATTGCTCTCGACCCTGCGCTCGTTGCCCACCGACGACGAAGGCCACGTCTGGGTGCAAGGCTTGGGCAACGGCGGCAGCCTCGACAAACAAGGCGGCAGCGCCGGGATGAAATACGAAAGCCAAGGCCTGTTGCTGGGTGCCGACTGGGCACTGGATGACGCGTGGAGAGTCGGTGTCATCGCCGCGAAATCCACCAGCAACCTCGATGCCCAACGTTTCTCCGCCAACTTGGACAGCTGGCACCTGGGGGGTTATGCCGTGCGCCAGGACGGACCGCTGGCCCTGCGCCTGGGTGCGATCTACAGCGACCATGCTGGCCAGAACAAGCGCAACGTCAACCTGCTTGATTACAAGGAGCAGCTAAAGGGCAAATACAACGCTCAAAGCCAAACCCTGTTCTCTGAAATGGGCTATCAATTGGGCGTCGCGGATCTGAGCATCGAACCCTTCGCAGGCCTCGGCTTCCAGCGCTACCACCGCGACAGTTTCAAGGAAACGGGAGGTCTGACCGCGCTGAACGTCGGCGCACAAACCCAGCAAAACCTGAGCAGCACTTTTGGCCTGCGCTTGGCAACGCTGTATCGATTCGATAACCAGATCAGCCTCACACCTCACCTCAGCACAAGCTGGAAACACCTCTACGGCGACGTCGACAGCCAGGTCCGCCAGTCCTATCGAGCCCTGCCGGCCATGGCAGACGGTTTCACCATCAATGGCACCTCGCTGGACCGCAATAGCCTGGACCTGCACGCTGGCCTGGACCTCGCGTTGTCGACACAGCACACCGTAGGCCTGACCTACAGCGTCCAAGCCGGTACAAACAGCCGTAACCAAGGCTTGATGGGCCAATGGAAGATGAGCTTCTAAACCTGCCAGATTTCGGGCAAAAAAAAGGGGGGGCACCTGCCCCCCCGAGGATTAAACGGTAGTTTCGAAGGCTGGATCAGCCTTCGATTTCAATCAGGATTTCGCCAGGGTTGACCCGGTCGCCCTTGGCCACATGAACCGCGGTCACCTTGCCGGCAATAGCGGCCTGCACTTCGGTTTCCATCTTCATGGCTTCGGTAATCAGCACGGCCTGGCCGGCCTTGACCACGTCGCCTTCCTTGACCAGCACGTCGACGATATTGCCCGGCATTGCGGTGCTGACATGACCCGGCGCCGTAGCGTGCTTGCGGTTGCTGCTGCCACCGCTGACAAACTCGTTGAGCGGTTCGAACACCACTTCTTCCGGCATGCCATCGATGGAAAGGTAGAAATGGCGCTTGCCTTCAGCCTTCACGCCCACACCGGTGATGTCCACGCGGTAACTTTCACCGTGCACGTCGATCACAAATTCAGTCGGTACGCCCTCGCCACCGACGCGCGCCACGCCGCCGGCTTCAGGGATCGGCAACAGCACTTCAGGCGCCAGGGTGCCGGCGTCGCGTTCTTCGAGGAACTTGCGCCCGATGTCCGGGAACATGGCATAGGTCAGCACGTCTTCTTCAGACTTGGCCAACGCGCCGATCTCGCCGCGCAGCTTGGTCATTTCCGGCTTGAGCAGGTCGGCCGGGCGTACGTCGATCACCTCTTCGCTGCCGATGGCCTGGCGACGCAGTTTCTCGTTCACAATGCCTGGCGCCTTGCCGTAGCCGCCTTGCAGGTAGAGCTTCACTTCGTTGGTGATGGTTTTGTAGCGCTCGCCAGCCAACACGTTGAAGAACGCCTGGGTGCCGACGATCTGCGAGGTCGGAGTGACCAGCGGCGGGAAGCCGAGGTCTTCACGCACACGCGGGATTTCCGCCAGCACTTCGTTCATGCGGTTGAGCGCACCCTGCTCTTTCAACTGGTTGGCCAGGTTGGAAATCATCCCACCGGGCACCTGGTTGACTTGAACGCGGGTATCGACCGCGGTGAATTCGCTTTCGAACTGGTGGTATTTCTTACGCACGGCGTAGAAATACAGGCCGATTTCCTGCAGCAGTTCCAGGCTCAGGCCAGTGTCGAATTCGCTGCCTTTAAGGGCGGCGACCATCGACTCGGTGCCTGGGTGGCTGGTGCCCCAGGCGAAGCTGGAGATGGCGGTATCGATGTGGTCGGCACCGTTTTCGATGGCCTTGAGCTGGCACATCGCAGCCAGGCCGGCGGTGTCGTGGGAGTGGATGAAGATCGGCAGGCTTTGCTCGGCCTTCAACGCCTTGACCAGTTCGCCGGTGGCGTACGGCGTCAGCAGGCCGGCCATGTCCTTGATCGCAATCGAGTCGCAACCCATGGATTCCAGCTGCTTGGCCTGGGCCACAAAAGCTTCGACGGTGTGCACCGGGCTGGTGGTGTAGGCGATGGTGCCTTGGGCGTGTTTGCCGGCGGCTTTCACCGCTTCGATCGCCACGCGCAGGTTACGCACGTCGTTCATGGCGTCGAAAATGCGGAATACGTCGATGCCATTTACGGCAGCCTTGGCGACGAAGGCTTTGACCACGTCGTCGCTGTAGTGGCGGTAGCCCAGCAGGTTCTGGCCGCGCAGCAGCATCTGCAGGCGAGTGTTGGGCAACGCGGCGCGCAGTTTGCGCAGGCGCTCCCACGGGTCTTCCTTGAGGAAGCGCACACAGGCGTCGAAGGTCGCGCCGCCCCAGACTTCCAGGGACCAGTAGCCGACTTTGTCGAGCTTGTCGCAGATCGGCAGCATGTCGTCGGTACGCATGCGGGTCGCCAGCAACGATTGGTGGGCGTCGCGCAGGATGGTGTCGGTTACGAAGATTTTCTTGCTCATTCTTATATTCCTCACAGGCCTGCGTGGGCGGCGATGGCGGCGGCGATGGCCAGGGCCAGCTCTTCGGGTTTGCGCTTGATCGAGTAGTTGGTCAGCTCAGGGTGGCTTTCCACAAAGCTTGTATTAAATTGGCCGCTGCGGAATTCCGGATTGCGCAGGATTTCCTGGTAGTAGGCGGCGGTGGTCTTCACACCTTGCAGGCGCATGTCGTCCAGGGCTCGCAGGCCGCGGTCCATGGCTTCTTCCCAGGTCAACGCCCACACCACCAGTTTCAGGCACATGGAGTCGTAGAACGGCGGGATGGTGTAACCGGTGTAGATCGCCGTGTCGGTACGCACGCCAGGGCCGCCGGGGGCGTAGTAACGGGTGATCTTGCCAAAGCTGGGCAGGAAGTTGTTCTTCGGGTCTTCAGCGTTGATGCGGAACTGCAACGCGAAACCACGGTGCTGGATGTCTTCCTGTTTCACCGACAGCGGCAGGCCGGAGGCGATGCGAATCTGTTCGCGGACGATATCAATACCGGTGATTTCTTCGGTGATGGTGTGTTCCACCTGCACCCGGGTGTTCATCTCCATGAAGTACACCTCGCCCTCGGCGAGCAGGAACTCCACGGTGCCGGCGTTTTCGTAACCCACGGCCTTGGCCGCACGCACCGACAGGTCGCCGATGTAGGCGCGCTGTTCTGGGGTCAGCTGGGGGCTGGGGGCAATCTCGATAAGCTTCTGGTTGCGGCGCTGGATCGAGCAATCGCGCTCGAACAGGTGCACCACGTTGCCAAAACTGTCACCGAGGATCTGCGCTTCGATGTGCTTGGGATTGACGATGCACTTTTCCAGGAACACTTCCGCCGAACCGAAGGCCTTGGTGGCTTCGGAGATCACGCGAGGGAAGGCTTGTTCAAGTTCTTCACGGCTGTTGCAGCGACGGATACCACGGCCACCGCCACCGGAAGTGGCCTTGAGCATCACCGGATAACCGATGCGGTCGCCTTCGGTCAGGGCTTCGTGGATATCCGCAACGTTGCCTTCGGTGCCCGGCGTGACCGGTACACCGGCCTTGATCATGCTGCGGCGCGCTTCGGTCTTGTCGCCCATGCGGCGAATCACTTCTGCCGACGGGCCAATGAATTTGATGCCGCGTTCGGCGCAAATGTCTGCCAGTTCGGCGTTTTCCGACAGGAAGCCGTAACCAGGGTGCAGCGCATCACAACCGGTTTCCACCGCCAGGTTCACCAGCTTGCGCGGGTTCAGATAGCCGGCCAGGGGCTCGGCACCAATGCTGTGGGCTTCGTCGGCACGCTTGACGTGCAACGCGTGGCGGTCGGCGTCGGAATAGACCGCGACCGAGCGAATGCCCATCTCGGCGCAGGCACGCACGATTCGTACGGCGATTTCACCACGGTTGGCGATCAGGATCTTTTTTATCACTTGGAAATTCCCTTGAGCCGATTGCTGCGTTCTTCGACCCGCTAGACCCGGGTCGGCGCGTGACCAAATGTTTCATGACAGTCGCGAGACACACACTAAGCCTGCAGAGGGATTAACAAAAATCAATAATTATTGGGTCGTGCATAAGTAAAGACTTATAGTTGGCCGGACGGCCTGGGGCGAAAGGATTGAAATAATGCGTAAATCATTGATGCGTATGACATTGCGTCAATTGCAGATCTTCAATGAAGTCTGCGATTTGCGCTCCTACAGCCGCGCAGCCGAGGAAATGTCCCTCACTCAACCGGCCGTGAGTCTGCAAATCCGCCAGCTGGAAGAGCTGATCGGCCAGCCGTTGTTCGATTATGTCGGCAAAAAGCTCTACATGACCGAGGCCGCCGAAGCCTTGCAACGCGCCAGTCGCGACATTTTCGGGCGCCTGGAAAACCTCGATATGCAGCTGTCGGATATGCAGGGTTCGCTGCAAGGCCAGCTCAAGCTGGCGATTGAGTCCAGCGCCAAGTACTTCGTGCCGCACCTGTTTGCCGCCTTCAAGCGCCAGCATCCGGAAGTGCAGTTGCACCTCACGGTAGTCAACCGCGCCCAGGTGATCCGAAGGCTCTCGGACAACCGCGATGACTTGGTGATCATGTCCATGGTGCCCCAGGACATGGGCCTGGAATTCCTGCCGTTCCTCAACAATCCGATCGTCGCCGTGGCGCCACACGATCACCCGCTAAGCCTGCAAGGGCCGCTGCGCCTGCAGGATCTGGAACCCTACACACTGTTGCTGCGCGAGCCAGGCTCCGGCACGCGACTGGCCTGCGAGGAGTATTTCAAGGAAAAACGCGTGCACTTCACCCAGGCGGTGGAAGTGGCCTCGGCCGAGGCGCAGCGTGAATGTGTATGCGCGGGGTTGGGCGTGGCCCTGCTGACGCGTCACGCAGTCAACATGGAACTGGCCACCGGCGGGCTCAAGGAGCTGCCGGTGGAAGAACTGCCGCTGTACCGCAGTTGGTGCCTGGTGCAAGCCAAAGCCAAGCGCCTGTCACCGGTGGCCCATGCGTTCCTGGGCTTTATCCGCAGCGAGCGGGTGCAGATCAGCGCACTGGCTGAGCGTTTCGCTGGGCACCCGCGGGCGCCTGCCAATGGAGTTCCGGGTAGTCACTGATGCTCTGGAGCAGTTGGCGCTCCTCGCAACGGTCTTCGATTGCGCGACGGAACGCCATGCGGCGCTGGTCTTCCTGCTGACGACGGGTTTTGACGGAGCTGTTGCTGTCTTCGTAGGGCCGGGCCATTTGGAGTCTCCCAATGCGAGTACGGGGAGTTCAGGATGGCCCTGGGCGATGACGGTTTGGCGGCGCGGGGGTTACAGGACGATGAATCTTCTAAAGCTGACGCAGATCCACTGTGGGAGCTGGCTTGCCTGCTCCCACATTTGACCGTGTGTGACTTTGAATCAATCGTCGAGGGCTTTGACCGACTTGGGCGACAGGCGAAGACTGCGCAAGCTGCGCTTCACGCTCTTGAGGTGGTTGACCAGGCTCGGCCCGCGCGCCATGGCCACGCCCATCGCCAACACGTCGATTACCACCAGATGGGCAATACGCGAGGTCAGCGGCGTATAGATTTCAGTGTCTTCATGCACATCAATCGCCAGGTTGACCGTGGACAGTTCCGCCAACGGCGTCTGGCTCGGGCACAGGGTGATCAGCGATGCACCGCTTTCACGCACCAGGTTGGCGGTGATCAGCAGGTCTTTGGAACGGCCCGACTGGGAAATGCAGATGGCTACGTCCGTAGGCTTCAAGGTCACCGCCGACATCGCCTGCATGTGCGGGTCGCTGTAGGCCGCTGCGGTGAGCAGCAAGCGGAAGAATTTGTGCTGGGCATCGGCAGCCACCGCGCCAGAAGCACCAAAGCCATAGAACTCGACACGCTGGGCCTGGGACATGGCGGTCACGGCCTTTTGCAACTCCACCGGGTCCAGCTTCTCCCGCACTTCCATCAAGGTGTGCAGGGTGGTGTCGAAGATTTTCAGGCTGTAGTCGGCGACGGAGTCGTCTTCATGGATCGCGAATTGGCCAAAGCTGGCACCCGCGGCCAGGCTTTGCGCTAGCTTGAGCTTCAAGTCCTGGAACCCGGAGCAACCGATGGCGCGGCAGAAACGCACGATGGTCGGCTCGCTGATGCCCACGCTGTGCGCCAGGTCGGCCATGGAACTGTGCATCACAGCCGCAGGGTCAAGCAGCACGTGATCGGCAACCTTGAGTTCCGATTTGCGTAACAGGTGGCGCGACTGGGCGATATGTTGCAACAGGTTCAAAGGGCAGGACTCTTGTTATGGGCAGGGCCAGGGATGTAGCAAGCTTGTAGTTATACTACAAGAATTGTCGTTTTGCCCGTCCGGCGCATCACTAAATCGCCCTGCCCCCCTTTGAATCTAAGGGCGGCCAAGTTGTAGCAACAGGGCGGCCCCAAGCATCACTAGGGAAAATCCGCATTTTTCCGTAACAAATCTGCCAGCCCTTTGGCCTCCATCGGCCGACTGATCAAATAGCCCTGCACCTCGTCACAACGTTCACCGCGCAGGAAATCCAGCTGCTGTTGATCTTCCACGCCTTCGGCCACCACTTTGAGCGCCAGCCCGTGGGCCATGGCGATGATGGCGCGGGTGATGGCCGCGTCTTCACGCCCCTGGCCCAGCCCACGGATGAAGGTCTGGTCGATCTTCACATAGTCCACGGGAATGCGTTTGAGATAGCTCAGGGACGAATAACCCGTGCCGAAATCGTCGATCGCCAGTTTCACGCCCAGGTCCCGCAGTTGCTGGAAGGTGGCGATGATGTGTTCGACGCTGTCGAGCAATTGGCTTTCGGTCAGCTCCAGCTCCAGGTATTGCGGGTCCAGGCCGGTTTCTTCGAGCACCTGGCGCACCAGGCTGACCAGCTTGCCTTGGCGCAGTTGATGCACCGACAGGTTCACCGACACCCGGATCGGCGCCAGCCCCTGGCGCTGCCATTCACAAGCCTGCCAGCAGGCTTCGCGCAGCACGAACTCGCCCAATGGCACGATCAGACCCGTCTCTTCGGCCAGGCCGATAAAGTCCCCCGGCGGCACCATGCCCCACTGCGGATGCTCCCAGCGGATCAACGCCTCGGCAGCATTCAGCTTGCCGGTGGCCAGGCAGAGTTTCGGCTGATAGAACACCGTGAGCTGGCCCTCCTCAATGGCTTTGCGCAAGTGGTTTTCCAGCTGCAAGCGCTCCAGGGTGCTGGCTTGCAGGCTGTCGGTGTAGAACTGGAAGTTATTACCGCCCAGGTGTTTGGCATGTTGCATGGCCATGTTGGATTGGCTGACCAGTGCGGAAATTTCCCGCGCATTGTCCGGCAACAGGCTGACACCCATCGAGGCACTCACTACCAGCTCATGCCCCTCCACCGTCACGGGCACCCGCAGTTTGGCCAGTAACCGCGTGGCCACTCGCGCAAGACTGGAGAGGTTGCCGTAGGCGTCGAACAGCACAGCGAATTCGTCCCCGGACAGACGCGCGATGGTGTCAGCCTCAGGTAAAGCGTTGATCAGGCGGCGCGCCATTTTCTGCAGCAGTTGGTCGGCAACTTCATGGCCGAGGCTGTCATTGAGCAATTTGAAGCGGTCGAGGTTGATGTGCAGCAACGCCAGGTTGCGCCCGCCCTGGCGTACGCGCTGGTGAGCCTCGCGCAGCCGTTCGCGGAACAGCGAGCGGTTGGCCAGGCCGGTCAATTCGTCGTAATGGGTCAGGTAGCGCATGCGCTCTTCGGACTCGCGCCGCGCCGAGAGATCGGCGAAGAAGCCCACAATGTGGCTGACTTTTCCTCGGACATCGCGCACCACATTCAATTGCAGCCACTGCGGATACAGCTCGCCGTTCTTGCGCGTCTCCACCAGTTCACCCTGCCAGGTACCGTGGCTGAGCAACGCCTGGCGGATCACTGGGAAGTGGCGGCGGGCATCGCGGCTGCTGGGCAGTTCGACCACATTGCGACCGATCATGTCGTCGGTTTCAAAACCCGTGACACGGCTGAACGCCTGGTTCACGGCGATCAGCTTGTAGTCCGGGTCAAGGATAACGATGCCTTCGCTGGCGGCCTCGAATACTGTCGACGCCAAACGCTGCTGTTCTTCCAGGGCCTTGCCCGCAGTGATATCGCGACGCGTACCCAGCATGCGCGTCACCCGCCCACTGGGCGCACGCTCCACGGCGCGGCCACGGTCTTCGATCCACACCCAGTGCCCATCGCCGTGGCGCACGCGGTATTCCACCTGGTAGTCCTCGCTGCGGCCCTTGAGGTGTTCCACCAAGGCACGCTTGAGCAGCGGCAGGTCATCAGGGTGCAAGCGCGGCTTGAGGTGGCTGAGCATGGCCGTGACGTATTCCGGCTCCAGGCCGAACAACTCCTTGAGTTGGGTGTGATGGACTTCGTCGGTTTGCAGGTTCCAGTCCCACAGGCCCAACTCACTGGCTTGCAGCGCCATGGCCAGGCGCGCTTCGCTTTTATTCAGGGCCAGATGGGTGGCGTCCAGCTCCTGACTGCGTTGCGCCACGCGGTCCTGCAGGCCGACCTGGGCTTCGCGCAGTTCGTGCTCGACCTGACGACGTTGTTCAACTTCGCGCACCAGCTCCTGATTGAGTTGCTCGCTGCGCTGTTGTGCCTGTTGCAGATGTTCGATCAGTGCCTGATTCTGAAACCGCCGCAGCAGCCCACGCTGGATCAGGCGATTGACCTGCCACGCCACCAGGCTCAAGGATGCCAGCAGGATCAGGCCCAGCACACCCCAACCGCGTTGCTGCGGGTCGCCGGTCCAGAACAGGTACAGGATCGCCGGCACCAGACACGGCAAGGCGAACGACAAGAACGCCGGCAGGCTCACGGCATAGGCCACACTGGCGGACAGCGTCGCCGCGCCGATCAGGCCGAACACCCAGGCCTGTTGCATGAAGCTATCGACCGGCACCAGCGCGATGGCGGCCGTGGCCAAGGTCAGACCGCTGACGGCCGAACCCAGCATGAACATACGCCGCCACACCGGCTGAGCCTGGCGGCTGGGCATGGCCGAGTCGAACGCCGCCACTTGGATCACACGCATCGCCACCAGGGCCAGCAGCCAGACCAGCCAGATACTGTCCAGCAGGTATTGCTTGGGGTTCCACAACAGCCAGGCGCAGACCAGGCCATTCACCAGCATCAACAGGGTCGGCAACAGCGAACCCTGATACAGCAGGCGCGTGCGCTCGACCGCCATCTCCGTGGCGTAGTGTTTGCGAAGAACCTGCGCGGGCGCCGCTGAGGGGCCGAGCAGATCAGTGCTGAAGGTCATAGGCAGTGTTCTTATAATGGTGAGCCCGAAACGTCGACGGAGCATACACAAGCAAGCGCCTGGGCCAAACTGCTCTACGTCATAAAATCTGCACGGTCTTGCGGCGCAAACTTCGGTGCCAGAGGGCTCGAGCGAGACGCCCCGCGGGCTGCGGCCATTGACCGACCGGTCATCACCCGGGCGGTTTTCCGTCGACCACCCGGCATTGGTATTTGCCCCACTTCCCCGGGGGCCATAGAATGCGCCGATGCGCGATGATCTCTCCCTTTTGCTGAACTCCCTCAACGATGCCCAACGCCAGGCCGTAGCGGCCCCTGTTGGCCGTCAGTTGGTCCTGGCCGGTGCTGGCTCCGGTAAAACCCGAGTGCTGGTGCACCGTATCGCCTGGTTGATCCAGGTCGAAAACGCGTCCCCGCATTCCATCCTGTCGGTGACCTTCACCAACAAGGCCGCTGCCGAGATGCGTCATCGCATCGAGCAGTTGATGGGCATCAGCCCGGCCGGTATGTGGGTGGGCACCTTCCACGGCCTGGCACACCGCCTGTTGCGGGCACACTGGCAGGAGGCGGGCCTGGCCCAGACCTTCCAGATCCTCGACAGCGATGACCAGCAACGCCTGGTCAAGCGGGTCATCCGCGAGCTGGGCCTCGACGAGCAGCGTTGGCCGGCGCGTCAGGCGCAATGGTTCATCAACGGCCAGAAAGACGAAGGCCTGCGCCCACAACATATCCAGGCCAGCGGTGATTTGTTCCTGGCCACCATGCGCAGCATTTATGAAGCCTACGAGGCCGCCTGCGTACGCGCCGGGGTTATCGATTTCTCCGAGCTGCTGTTGCGCGCCCTCGACCTGTGGCGTGACAACCCAGGCCTGCTGGCCCATTACCAGAAGCGCTTCCGTCACATTCTGGTGGACGAGTTCCAGGACACCAACGCCGTGCAGTACGCCTGGTTGCGCCTGCTGGCCAAGGGTGGCGACAGCCTGATGGTGGTGGGCGACGACGACCAGTCGATCTACGGCTGGCGTGGCGCGAAAATCGAGAACATCTACCAGTATTCCGAAGACTTCCCAGACGCGGTGACCATCCGCCTGGAGCAGAACTACCGCTCCACCGCCGGCATCCTCAAGGCCGCCAACGCCTTGATCGCCAACAACACCGGGCGCCTGGGCAAAGAGCTGTGGACCGACGGCGGCGAAGGCGAGGCCATCAACCTGTACGCCGCGTTCAACGAGCACGATGAAGCGCGCTACGTGGTGGAAACCATCGAAAGCGCGCTGAAGACCGGCCTGGCGCGCAGCGACATCGCGATCCTTTACCGTTCCAACGCCCAATCGCGGGTCTTGGAAGAAGCCTTGCTGCGCGAACGCATCCCGTACCGCATCTATGGCGGCCAGCGCTTCTTTGAGCGCGCCGAAATCAAGAACGCGATGGCCTACCTGCGCTTGCTGGAAGGTCGCGGCAACGATGCGGCGCTGGAGCGGGTGATCAATATCCCGGCGCGCGGCATCGGCGAAAAAACCGTCGAGGCCATCCGCGATCACGCACGCCATGCCGATGTGTCGATGTGGGAAGCCATGCGCTTGCTCATCGTCAATAAAGGCCTGACTGGCCGCGCAGCCGGTGCGTTGGGGGTGTTTGTCGAGCTGATCGAGAACCTGGCGGCCAAGTGCGCGCAAATGCCCCTGCATTTGATGACCCAGACGGTAATCGAACAGTCCGGGCTGATCGCCTATCACGAAGCGGAAAAAGGCGAGAAAGGCCAGGCCCGGGTAGAAAACCTTGAGGAACTGGTAAGCGCCGCCCGTGCCTTCGAAAACACCGAGGAAGACGAAGAGCTGACGCCGCTGGCTGCGTTCCTCGGCCACGCGTCGCTGGAAGCCGGTGATACCCAGGCCGATGAGCATGAAGACAGCATCCAGCTGATGACCTTGCACAGCGCCAAGGGCCTGGAATTTCCGTATGTGTTCCTGGTGGGCATGGAAGAAGGCCTGTTCCCGCACAAGATGAGCCTGGAAGAACCCGGCCGCCTTGAGGAAGAACGCCGCCTGGCATACGTGGGCATCACCCGCGCCATGCAGAACCTGGTGATGACCTACGCCGAGACCCGACGCCTGTATGGCAGCGAGACCTACAACAAGGTGTCACGCTTCGTACGTGAAGTGCCGAAGGGTCTGATCCAGGAAGTGCGCCTGTCCAACAGCGTCAGCCGCCCATTCGGCGGAGGCCAGCAGCAGAACTCCAGCAGCCTGTTTGCCGGCTCCGAAATCCCGGAAACCCAGTTCAGCCTTGGCCAGCAGGTCAGGCATTCAGTGTTCGGTGAAGGCGTGATCCTCAACTTCGAAGGCGCGGGTGCCCAGGCACGGGTGCAGGTGAACTTCGCCGAAGGCAGCAAGTGGCTGATGATGGGTTACGCGAAACTCGAAGCCCTCTGAGGTCTTCCCCGCTGTCAGAGCTGAAACATTTGCCTACATGAAGGTTATTGGCCCGCCCTTGTATTTAACGAGCGCGGGCCAATATCTGTAATAAGTCCTACAGACCATTCTGAATCGGTCCTACGCAAAAGCCCGAAACATTATGTCGCTAGCCAGTGTCACTACACCTGTGCAACATGGCGCGCGTGCAATCCACAAATGGGAATTCCCTTTATGAAACGTTTTCTTAGCATCGCCATGGCGTTGTGCATCGGCCTGACGATGAGCCTCGACGCCAACGCCAAACGCTTCGGTGGCGGCAAAAGTTCCGGTGCGGCACCGACTCACCAGACCAGCCAAATGGCTCCATCCGCCGGCGCCACGGGCGGTGCAGCCGCGACCGCAGGCGCAGCCGGTGCTGCCGGCGCCGCGGCCAAGGCCGGCGGTGCTTCGCGCTGGTTGGGCCCTCTGGCCGGTATCGCCGCCGGTGGCCTGCTCGCGTCCATGTTCATGGGCGGCGGCTTCCAGGGCATGCAGATCTTCGACATCCTGATCCTGGCGGTCATCGCCTTTGTGATCTTCCGCTTTATCGCCGCCCGTCGCCGCAAGCAGCAGGAGCACCTGGCTCCAGCCGGCGCGCCGATGCAGCGTGAAGTGTTCGAGCAAAAACCAGCCATGGGCTCGATCTTCGGTGGTTCTGCAGCCTCTGCTGCAGCCCGTCCGGTGATCAACGCGCCGGCTTGGTTCAACGAAGAGCGTTTCGTCGAAGCGGCCCGTAGCCACTTCCAGTCCCTGCAGCAACACTGGGACGCCAACGAAATGGACAAGATCTCCGAGTTCGTGACCCCACAGCTGCTGGAGTTCCTCAAGCGCGAACGCGCCGACCTGGGCGACGGCTTCCAGTCGACCTACATCGACGACCTGCGCGTCCAGCTGGAAGGTGTGGATGATCGCGCCGACAAGACCATCGCCACCCTGACCTTCAGCGGTGTGTCGAAGACCTCGCGTTTCGATCAGGGCGAAGTGTTCAGCGAAAGCTGGAACATGGAACGTGCCCAGGGCGACAACCAGCCTTGGCTGGTGGCCGGTATTCGCCAGAACGGCTGATCCCTGCACGCTTAGCACGCAGATACAAAAAACCCCGGACCTGTCCGGGGTTTTCTATTTCACGGTTGCACTTATAGCGAGCTACTGTATAAAACGCCCCTATAAACCGCGCCATCTAGCAAGAGGATCCCGGCCGTGGAAGAAATCATCGAACAATTGCGTGAAGCCAACGAACCGGTCCCGGTTCCTTTGGAGCTGCCTGACGAAGACCTGCTGGTGGAAATCGAGGAACAACTGTTCATCGACATCCCGTTTGTCTTCCGAGAGTTTCTGCTGACCGTCAGCGACGTGGTGTACGGCAGCCTGGAGCCGGTGACCGTCACCGACCCGCAATCCCACACCTACCTGCCAGACGTTGCCGCCAACGCCTGGGACGCCGGTGTTGATCGTAGCCTGATCCCGATCTGCCAGGACGGCGACGACTACTACTGCGTCGAAGAAGACGGCACTGTAGTGCTGTGGTCCGGCGAAGAAGAAATCGTCACCGAGGAAACCTGGGAATCGGTGTGGCACTGGGCGCGGGACGTCTGGCTGGAAAGCTGACCCCACCCCCAGGCGCTTAGTGCTCCGGCGTATCCTTGTGATTATCCAGCGTCTCCAACAAGGCGACCTGCATCCGCGTATGCACGCGGATGAACCACCGCCAGAGCACGGCCGCCACTGCCGCCGTGACCACGGCGATCAGCACCAGCAACTTGTTGGTCGGCAGAATACTGGCCGACAAGGCTGCCAATAGCAGGAAGATCACCAGCAGCGAGAGGATCGGGATCAGCTCCGCGATCACCCTCCGCACGCGCTGGGTATGCCGCCCGGCCATTTCCGGCTTCACACTCATCTCCGCCAGCAGCATCGACAGCGCCTTGAGCTTACGGTACGCCGCAATCAGGAAGGGCAGCGACAGCAACAACGCCCCACCCCAGATCAGCGCCTTCTGCCAGCTGGGATCACTGATCCAGCCTTCCAGATACCCTCCGATTCGCACAGCAAAAAAGCTGCCGGCAAAGAAGATCGCCACCACCAGCGCCAGGTTCACCCCTACTTGCAGGATGATTTTGCGGATCATCGACGCCAGCATCGCGCCCTCGCCCTGAGGCTGAATGCTGCGCAGCCATTCGCCATACATGCCGAACACCCGGCTCAAACGCTTGGGCATTACCGACGCGATCTTCAATGACAGCGGGTCGGCGCCACGGATCAGGTACGGCGTGAGCAGTGTGGTAATCGCCGAAACCGCCACCGCTACGGGATAGAGGAAATCACTGGTCACCTGCAACGTCATCCCCAACGCCGCGATGATGAAGGAAAACTCACCAATTTGTGACAGCCCCATGCCCACGCGCAGTGAGGTACGGCCATCATTGCCGGCGATAAACGCACCCAGGCCGCAGGACAACATCTTGCCCAGCACCACCGCCACGGTAATCACTGCAATCGGCCAGGCATATTGCAGCAGGATCTGTGGGTCGATCATCAAGCCAATTGCCACAAAGAAGATGGCGCTGAACATGTCGCGAACCGGTTCGATCAGACGTTCGATCTTAATCAACTGGCGGGATTCGGCCATGATCGCGCCGATCAGGAACGCGCCCAGCACCATGCTGTATTCCAGCTTTACCACCAGCAGGCAGAAGCCGAAACACAGGCCCAGCACGGTGATCAGCAGCATCTCGTTGCTTTCGAACTTGGCCACGTAGGCCAGCAAACGCGGCACCAGCAAAATGCCGATAACCAGCGCGACAATCATGAACAGCGAGAGCTTGCCGACCGTTGAGAACACCTCGCCGGAGCTGACCGTGCCGCTGACGGCAATGCTCGACAGCAAGGCGATGATGCCGATGCCGAGGATGTCTTCCACGATCAACACGCCAAAGATCAGCTGGGCGAAGCGCTGGTTCTTCATCTTCAGGTCATTGAGCGCCTTGACGATGATGGTGGTCGAGGAGATCGCCAGGATCGCGCCGAGGAACAGCGAGTCCATCGTGCTCCAGTCAAACCAGCGGCCGATCTCGTAGCCAATCCAGATCATCAGGATGATTTCCAGGAAGGCCGCGATAAACGCCGTGGCACCGACCTTGAACAGTTTGCGCAGACTGAACTCCAGGCCCAGGCAGAACATCAGGAAGATCACACCCAGCTCGGCCAGGGTTTTGATGGTGTCTTCGTCGTGGATCAGGCCGAACGGAGGGGTATGGGGGCCGATGATGAACCCGGCGACGATGTAGCCCAGCACCACCGGCTGCTTGAGGCGGTGAAACAGGATGGTGACAACCCCTGCCACCAACATGATCACGGCCAAGTCCTGGATAAAGCTGATGGCGTGCATGGCGAGGGGCTCCTTGAGGGTACAGACACTTTTCCCACTTCCGTCCACGCCGTTGAACTGTCGCAAAGTGCGGAAGGAAAAGTTTGCCTTGATCGTAAGAAATGCCCTGAGACGGGCTTTTGAAGGTTAACACCGCGACTTCCGGCAGAAAGCCGGTGCAATATATGGAAACAGATCGGTGCATGCGTGACGGCAAGCCGCCCACTGGCGTCCCGTTATGGATGGCGCTGCAAAGATTCCAGCACCCGCAGAGGTGCCCCCCCCAAACCAATGCCTACAACCCGTGAGTGTGCTATGGAACCCGGAAACGCCCAGCTGTCGATGACGGTATTGATGACCCCTGATATGGCCAACTTCTCAGGTAATGTCCACGGCGGCACCCTGCTCAAGTACCTCGACGAAGTGGCCTATGCCTGCGCAAGCCGCTATGCCGGGCGCTATGTCGTGACGCTGTCGGTGGACCAGGTGATTTTCCGCGAGCCGATTCATGTCGGCGAGCTGGTGACGTTCCTCGCGTCGGTTAACTACACCGGTAACACCTCGATGGAGGTGGGCATCAAGGTGGTGACCGAGAACATCCGCGAACGCTCGGTGCGCCATACCAACAGCTGCTTCTTCACCATGGTGGCCGTAGACGACCAGCGTAAACCAGCCCCCGTGCCGCCGCTGCAACCGCACAACAGCGAAGACAAGCGCCGGTTCGTCCAGGCCCAGCAGCGCCGTCAGATCCGTCAGGAGCTGGAAAAGCGCTACCAGGAAATCAAAGGCTGACAGCGGCGAACACGATTCAAATGTGGGAGCGGGCTTGCTCGCGAATGCGGTGTGTCAGTAAATGCATCTTTGACTGATCCACCGCATTCGCGAGCAAGCCCGCTCCCACACTGGGTTCTGGGTATTTATAGACCGATCGACGTGGCTTCAAAGCGCACACGCGGATGGGCGATGCGATCCTGGGCACGTACCAGTTCCAGTTCCCAACTGGCACAGGCTTGGGTTTCCAGCAGCACTTCGTGCACCGCAGCGGCGGTGAATTCAAAGGCGGCCAGCAGGCTGTCGCCCAACAGTACCCGCGCCAGGAACAACCCCGAGGTCAGGTCGCCCACGCCCACTGGCTGACGCGGAAACGCCAGCAGCGGCCGGCGCAGGTGCCAACTGCCTTCGGCGGTCACCAGCAGCATCTCGAAACCGTCCGGCAGCTTGCCGGGGTAATCCAAGTGCTTAACCAACACGGCCTTTGGCCCGCGCGCCAGCAACGCCTTGGCCATGGCCAGGCAATCGAATAGCGACTGCGGCTTGCGCCCGGCAAAGCTGTCCAGCTCCAACTGGTTAGGGCACAGGAAGTCGGCCATGGCTGCGGCTTCGTCCAGTAGGAAATCGCTGACTTCCTGGGGCACGATGCAGCCTTTTTCCGGGTGGCCCATCACCGGATCGCAGAGGTACAGCGCCTTGGGATTGATGGCCTTGATACGCGCCACACCGCTGAGAATCGACCGGCCCTGGTCCGCACTGCCCAGGTAGCCGGACAGCACAGCGTCGCAGTTGCCCAGTTCGCCAATCGCGGCGATACCTTCCACCAGCGCCGGAATCTGCTGCGGCGCCAACACTTCGCCCGCCCATTGGCCATACTGGGTATGGTTGGAGAACTGCACCGTGTTCAACGGCCAGACGTTCACCCCGACTCGCTGCATGGGGAATACGGCGGCGCTGTTTCCGGCGTGGCCAAAGACCACATGAGACTGGATCGCAAGCAGATGAGGTGTGCGTTTCATGCGCGGGATTTCCGTAAAGCCATTGAAATTCTGGCCGCGCAGTATGCGACTAAACGCAGCCTGTACGACAGACCGGCGACACAGTTAAGCTGCTCTCACTTTGTTGGAGTCTTTCGCATGCTGACCCTGGGAAACATCTTCGTGTTGATGCTGCTGGCGACCGGTGCCGCCTGGGTGTGGCACAACCACGGCCTGCGCGAGCGGGCGCTGGAGCGGGTCAAGCAGCATTGCGCCAAGCTCGACATCGAACTGCTGGACGGCGCCGTAGCGCTCAAGCGCATAGGGTTTGTGAGGGATGCCAACGGGCGGCGGCGCCTGGCGCGCATCTACAACTTTGAATTCACCGTGACCGGCGAAACCCGCCATCCGGGAACCATCACCCAATTTGGCGCCCACAGTGCGCAGATCGAACTGGCGCCCTACCCGTTCGAGATCAAGACGCCGTTGCCCAGCGCCGAAGTGATCGAGCTAAGCCAGTGGCGTCAGGACCACGGCACCAAGAACCGTCAGTGACGGCAGGCGTTTAACGCGACCTGCAAGGCGGCCACGTCCTGTGGCTCGCTGAAAATCAACTCGATACGTGAATCGCGGCGCCACTCGCTGGCCTGCCAAGTGAGCTCGCTGTTATCCACCGCGTTGGTCGAAACCCAGCCTTCGGCGCTGTGGATAACCAATTTGGCGCGGCGCCATTCAAGGCTTGTCAGCCACTGGTGAAGACGGCGGGTGTCGAATTGCTGGCTTGGGTGCCAGCGCCAGCCGACACTCCAACCGCCTTCCTGGGCCTGGCTCAGGCAGATCGGTTGCGTGGGATCGCCCCAGATAGCCGGCATTTGGGCAAGGCCTTCGGGCACTTCAACCTTATCCACAGCGGCTGAGGCCTGCGCGTTCAGGCCTGGTAACTGGTCCAAGGGTAATTGCGCTTGGCGGGTCCAGTAGAGCGGGCATTCGGGCAACTGCCGTTCGATCGCACGGCGCTGTCCCGCGTCCAACCCTTCATCCTTGTTCAATACCAGCAACCCAGCACTCGCCAGCGCCGCCTGCTGTGAGGGTGGCAACGGTTTACCCGCTGCCAGCGCCTGGGCATCCAACACCACCACACAGGGCTGGACTGACAACACGTCCTGCCATGGCGCCTGTCGCAGCTGCTTGAGCAACTGCGCCGGATGGCCCAGACCTGACGGTTCGATCAGCAGCCGGTCGGGCTTGGCCTTACGCAACAGACGACCCAGTCCTACCTGAAAAGGCGCACCATTCACGCAACACAGGCAGCCTCCGGCAACTTCGCCCAGGGCAATGCCGTCGTCATCCTGGGTGAGCAAGGCGGCGTCCAGGCCGATCTGCCCGAACTCGTTGATCAACACAGCCCAGCGCTCGTTGGCCGGACGCTGGGCGAGCAGATGCTTGATGAGGCTGGTCTTGCCGGCGCCCAAGGGCCCGGCAATCACGTGGGTGGGAATGTTCTGTAGCATGAGGGGCATCGTTCGGACCGTGTAGAGCGTTTGATCCTACGCGGTTATGCGAGCCAATCCAGTGTCAGGATCAAGCGACGTTCGTCAGCCTTGAGTGCGGGCGAACGGTGAATCAGTCCATAACCTTCATTGCCATGCCATTTGGTGCCCTTCAACAGAGCGACTTCGCCGCAATGGATCTGCTCGATACACCCGGTGGGCTCGGCATCCGGCTGGCTCAGCTGGCGGCGATCCATCACGCCTTCGCGCAACCACTGGCTGCCGACTCCGGCATAGGTGGTGATCAGCCGCACCGGCACATGATCGACGTGAAAACGTGGGCACATCGCCTTATCCAGCAACCTCAATCGCACGCCGATACGTTTGGCACCCAGCAGGCAGGCAAACGCGCTGACCAGCCACGACACATCGGCGATAAAGCCTTCGTAGCCCTCAAGGTCACGGCAACTGGACGCCAAACCCTGCAGGTTGGGCACGGCGTCTTCATTGTTGAGCTCGATCACCAGGGAATCGGCCAACGGCTCATTGAGCGCCACCAGCAAGGCGCCGAACTCGGCGATGTGCAACGGCAACTGCCGCTCCCACACGGCCAGGTTGACGCCATCTTCCAGAATGTCGGACAGCGCCAGCGGGGTGTCACCGCGTGTCTGGCGAATCACGGGGCGCAAGGAAATAGCCGGGGCCAGCATCAGGCGACGGCCTCCTCATACCAAGGGCCAAAGGGATCGACCAGCAGGCGCCAACCTTCGACGCCCAGGGCCATTTCTTCATCGGTGAGCAGGCATGCGTCCAGCTCGGCACGCAGTTGGGTGAAGTCGAGGTTTTGCCCGATAAACACCAGTTCCTGGCGGCAATCACCTGTGCTCAGTTGCCAGTTGCCCATGATCGCCGCGATGCTTTCTTCGTCCTGAGGCCACTGACTTTTAGGCACAAAGCGCCACCAGCGTCCGGCAAAACCATGGCGCATCAAACCGCCGGCCTGGGACCAGCTGCCCGCCTCCTTATGCTTGCTGGCCAACCAGAAAAAACCTTTGGAGCGCAGCAGTTTGCCGTTGACCCACGGACGGTCGATGAAGTCGAAGAAACGCTGGGGATGGAACGGCCGGCGCGCACGGTAGGCTGTGGAAGCGATGCCGTATTCCTCGGTTTCCGGCACATGTTCACCGCGCAGTTCCTGCAACCAGCCCGGGGCCTGAGCGGCGCGTTCAAAGTCGAAACGGCCGGTGTTGAGGATTTTGTTCAGCGGCACTTCGCCCATGACCATCGGAATGATTTCCGCTTGGGCGTTGAGGCGCTCAAGGATCGCCATCAACTCTTCGCGTTCGCGGCTGCTGATCAGGTCGATCTTGCTGATGAGGATCACGTCGGCGAATTCGATCTGCTCAATCAGCAGGTCAGTGATGGAGCGCTCGTCATCTTCACCGAGGGTTTCACCGCGCGAGGCCAGGCTCTCGGCAGCCTGATAGTCGAGTAGGAAATTCATGCCGTCGACCACGGTGACCATGGTATCCAGGCGCGCGATATCGGCCAGACTTTGCTCATTTTCGTCGCGAAAGGTGAAAGTTTCGGCCACGGGCAAGGGTTCTGAAATACCGGTGGACTCGATCAGCAAGTAATCGAAGCGACCTTCCTTGGCGAGTTTTCCGACTTCTTCCAGCAAGTCTTCCCGCAAGGTGCAGCAGATGCAGCCGTTGCTCATCTCCACCAGTTTTTCTTCGGCGCGGTTGAGCGTGACGTCGCGTTGGACTTCACTGCCGTCGATGTTGATTTCGCTCATGTCATTGACGATCACCGCCACTCGCAGGTTTTCGCGGTTGCGCAGGACGTAATTGAGCAGCGTGCTTTTACCGGCACCGAGAAAACCGGACAACACGGTAACGGGGAGACGATTGGGCATCAGGTATTCCTCATCAAGGTTGGCCGGTCAACTCGCCCGTCTATGGCGTTCGCGCAGCTCTTCACGTTCTTTGGCTTCGATACACAGGGTGGCGGTAGGACGCAGCAACAAGCGCTGTAGGCCGATGGGCTCGCCGGTTTCGCGGCACCAGCCGTATTCGCCGCGGGCCAGCAATTCCAGGGCGTCGTCGATCTTGTCCAGCAGCTTCTTTTCCCGTTCCAGCAGGCGCAGTTGCCATTGCCGCTGTTCTTCGGCGCTGCCAACATCGGCTGGATCACTGTTGGTTTCCTGCTCGCGCAGTACCAGGAACTCAGCGTCGATGCGTGCTTGCAATTCAGTGCGTTGGCTCAGCAGCAACTCACGGAAGAAACCTTGCTGGGCTTCATTCATGTAGTCGGCGCAAGACTGGGCCAGGAGGTCTTGTTCGGTCATGGGAGCGGTTCACGGGTCAGGCTGTTTTTCAATGTTATAGTATAACAATGCAAATAAGCCAATCCCCTCTTGCTCGCCACGACGAAGGGCGCAATGCTTCAACACTCTCCAGCCTTGAGAAACCCGATGAGATACTTGGTGTGCGCCCTGTTATTGATTGCCGCAGGACCTGCCTGCGCCCAGGCGCCAAGCCTGTTGGCCCACTGCACGCGCAGCGCCAACCTGCTCGCGTGTGTCGACCCCTTGGGCAATGCCTACAGTGTGGCGACGGTCGGCAGCACCACGTACTTGCGCGGCTACGAGGTGATCGGCAAACGCTATTGGGCACAGACCAACAGCCGCTACGGGCAACTGACGTTCTTTACCGGGTTGGCATCGGATGGGGAAGCGTGGGTCGGCTACACACGGCGTGTGGGCTGGACCACCCTCAACCGGTTTTCCAGTTCGGGTGGCGCCAGCGCCAAATTCACCTGCAGCCGTATGACCGGCTGTTAGACCTGACCGTTCTTCTGTTCCTGTACCCACGCCATGTAGCTGTTCATGGGTGGGTTCTTCTGGAAGTATTTTTTCAGACCTTCGAACAGGCCATCGGCAACCGCCTGTTGATGACGCGCGGTGACCAGCCGCGCACTGTCCCGCGCGTTGGAAATAAACCCGGTTTCCACCAGGATCGACGGCACGTCAGGTGACTTGAGCACCGCGAAACCCGCCTGCTCCACACGCCTCTGATGCAGGCTGGTGATGCCTTCCAGGCTGCCCAGGATCGAGTTGCCCAGTTGCAGGCTGGAAGCGATAGTGGCGTTCATCGACATATCCAGGATCACCCCGGCGAGCATCGGGTCCTTGTCCTTCAGATTAAGCAGGCGGGTGGCACCGAGCAGATCGGCGCCGTTTTCCCGTTGTGCCATGAACCGCGCCGTGGCTGATGTCGCGCCCCCTTCCGACAAGGCATACACCGAAGCGCCCGACGCAGTGACCCGCGGCGCCGCATCCGCATGCACCGAGATAAACATATCGGCATTGTGCTTGTGGGCGATTTCCACGCGTTTGCGCAGCGGTACGAAGAAGTCGTCGTTGCGCACCAATTTCACGTCGAAGCCTTTCTCGCGTTTCAACCGTTTAGCCAGCAACTGAGCGATGGACAGCACTACATCTTTCTCGCGCTGCCCCTTGGAGCCGACCGCGCCCGGGTCCTTGCCGCCGTGGCCGGGGTCAACCACCACAATGATGTCGCGCTTGGGGTGGGCCTTGTCCACCAGTGGCTTGGGCTCGGCCGCCATTTGGCGCGGCGCCTGGGTGGCGCTGGTCAGGTCCAGTACCAGGCGATGCCCCTGGCCATCCTGGGGCGGCAACAGAAAGCTGTTGAGCTGCATCGGCGCTGCGAGGTCCAGCACGATGCGCGTGTCGCCTTTGCCGAAATGCCCGGAGCGAATCGAGGTGATCCCGCTGTTCTTCAGTGCCAACTGAGAGAAGTCACCACTGAGCCCGGCGCCGCTGAGGTCGATGATCAAGCGTTCCGGCGCGCTCAGGGTGAAGGTCTTGTATTGCACCGGTCCGCTGAGATCGAACACCAGCCGCAACTTTTCGTCCGAACGCCACAGGCGTGCATTGCTGATCTGCGTGGCGTGGGCGGCGAACGGTAACGTGAACAGAGGGCTGGCCAGAAGCAGGTTTAGGAGCTGACGTCTGTGCATGAAAAATACCGCAAATAAAGGAGCGTCCGTACTCGACATGACTGAAAAAAGGCTGGAGCAGAAAAACCATCGTCGACACAATCGTTATACTATAACATGTCTTTTTATTTCCAATGATGGACCTGCTCATGAATGCGCTGACTCTGCCGGATATCGCCGCGCAGGCTTCACGCCAAGCCTTGCCACTCGACTGGGTAGGCATGTGTGGCATCGCCCTGCCCATTCTCATCGACGGACAACGCCTGACTGCCACCGCGGATGCCGGCGTGAGTCTGGACGATGGCGCCGCCCGTGGCATTCATATGTCACGCCTGTACCTGGCATTGGAGATGCTCGACCAACAGCCTCTTACGCCTGCACTTCTGCGTAATGTACTGCAGCGTTTTCTCGACAGTCATGAAGGTTTATCTAACAACGCCTACCTGCGTATCCACACCGATTTGCTGCTGAAACGCCCAGCGCTGGTGAGCCCCCTGGCCGGCTGGAAAGGCTACCCGGTGAGCATCGAGGCGCGTCTGGAAAACCAGATGTTCCACGTGGAACTAAAAATTGACGTTACTTATTCCTCAACCTGTCCTTGCTCCGCTGCCCTCGCCAGGCAGTTGATTCAGCAGCAATTTCTTGAAGACTTCGCCAACACGCCTTTACAGCATGAAGACGTATTGAGCTGGCTTGGCTCCGCCAACGGCATCGTCGCCACACCCCACAGCCAGCGCAGCAGCGCGCAACTACTGATTGCATTGGATAGCGAACACCCCAGCCTGCCCATCACCGAGCTGATCGATAACGTCGAAGCTGCCCTCGGCACCGCCGTACAAACCGCCGTAAAACGGGCGGACGAACAAGCCTTCGCACTGGCCAATGGGCAGAACCTGATGTTCTGCGAAGACGCCGCCCGCCGCCTGAACCTCGCCTTGAAACGCTCGGATGCCGTCAAAGCCTTCCACCTGAAAGTGATCCACGCCGAAAGCCTGCACGCGCACGATGCCGTGGCTGAAAGCCGCTGGACGAGACACCCTGCATGATCACCTGTACCGCTTTACGCTGGGGCGCACCCGGCCAACCGCTGACGCCCGCCATCGACCTCACGCTGGAAAAAGGCAGCCTCACCGGCATCATCGGCGCCAACGGCACCGGCAAGAGCAGCCTGCTCAAAGTTATCGCCGGCCTGCAAAAACCGCTGGCGGGCAAAGTGACGGTGGACGTTCCACGCCGTGGCGGCCTGTCGTTCCTGCCCCAGCAGCAACACTTGGACCGACAGTTCCCCATTAGCCTGCAAGAGCTGGTCGCCGCCGGTTTCTGGGGCACGCAACAACGGTCACCGCAACAACGCAGCCAGCGCCTGGAAGCGGTACTCGAAGAGTGGTGCCTGAGCGGCCTGGAAAACCGTCCGTTGATGGCCTTGTCCGGAGGTGAATTGCAGCGCGCTCTGCTCGCCCGCATGAGCTTGGCGGAGGCTCCGGTTCTGCTGCTCGATGAGCCCCACGCCGCCCTCGATGAAGAAGGCCAGTCGCTGTGCTGGAAACACATCCACGCCTGGCACGACGCCGGTCGCACGCTGATCGTGGTCTGTCATGATCTCGCCGCAGTACGCCACCACACCCCGCACGTGGTGCAGATCAAAAGCACCGGCTGCGTATTCGGCCCAAGCAAAGAGCTGATCCGTCCGCAGCCACAGATGCAGGTGGCCTGATGCACTTCGCCGCCCACCTGTGGATGCCCTTCGTCGACTTCGTCTTCATGCGCCGCGCCCTCATCGGTGGACTGGTGCTCGCCTGCAGCACCGCGCCACTGGGGGTATTCCTGATCCTGCGGCGCATGAGCCTGATCGGTGACGCCGTCGCCCACGGCATTCTGCCCGGCGCCGCCCTCGGCTTCTGGTTCGCCGGCCTCAGCCTGCCCGCCCTGACCATCGGCGGCCTCGGCGCGGGCCTAAGCATGGCCGGCTTGTCCGCCTGGATCACCCGCCGCACCGGCCTGCGCGAAGACGCCAGCCTCGCCGCTATCTACCCCATCTCCCTTGCCGCCGGCGTGCTGATCCTCGGCCTCGCCGGCAAACGCCTGGACCTGCTGCACCTGCTGTTTGGCTCCGCCCTGGCCGTGGACGGAACCACCCTCACCGGCATGCTTTGGGTTTCCAGCTTCAGCCTGATCGCCATGGCCGTGATCTACAAACCCCTGCTGCTGGACACCCTGGACCCGCTGTTCCTGCAGACCGTCAGCCGCCTTGGCCCGTTGGCCCATGGCTTGTTCCTGACCTTGGTGGTGCTGAACCTGGTGATTGGCTTCCAGGCCATCGGCGCCTTGATGGTGGTGGGCTTGATGATGTTACCGGCCATCGCTTCACGCTTCTGGAGCCGGCGCCTGCCGGTGTTGATCGCGGTATCGGCAGTGCTGGGATGCCTGTCGGTGTGGTTGGGTTTGCTGCTGTCGTTCTACTACTCGTTGCCCAGCGGCCCGGCCATCGTGCTGGTGGCTGGCGCCGGGTACCTGCTGTCCGTGGTCTTCGGTCCGGTGCACGGTTTGCTGCGCCGCCCACCCTTGCTGTCATCCCAATGAGGTGTTTCCCGATGCGCGCCCTACTCGTGCTGTTCAGTCTCGTCCTGTCGTTGTCGACGGCCCAGGCCGCAGACAAGCTTCAGGTGGTTACCAGCTTCAGTATCCTTGATGACATCACCCACCAGATCGGTGGCGATCACATCCAGATCAGCAACATGGTCGGCCCTGACGCCGACGCTCATACCTACGAACCCACCCCCGACGATGCCAAGGCGTTGCTCAAGGCCAAGGTGATCATCAAGAATGGCTTGGGCTTCGAACCCTGGCTGGACCGCCTGGTGACCAGCACCGAAACCAAAGCCACGGTGGTAACCGCCAGCAAGGGCGTGATCTCCCACACCATGGAAGAGGACGGCGAGACCATCCCTGACCCGCACGCCTGGCACAACCTGGCCAACGCCGAAATCTACGTGAACAACATCACCAAGGCGCTGATCGCTGCTGACCCGGCCAACAAAGCCGACTACCAACAGAACAGCCAAACCTACCTGAAAGAAATCTATCGCCTGCTGGCCGAAGCCAAGACCAAGTTCGGCGCACTGCCCGCCGGCAACCGACGCATCGTCACCTCCCACGACGCCTTCGGTTACCTGGGCCAAGCCTACGGCATCGAGTTCCTGGCGCCCCAGGGCCTGTCCACCGAGCGCGAGCCGTCCGCTGCCGAAGTGGCTGCGCTGATCACCCAGATCCGTAAAGACAAAGTCAAAGCCGTGTTCATGGAAAACATCAAGGATTCGCGCTTGCTCAAGCAGATCGCTGACGAAAGCGGCGCGCAGATCGGCGGCACGCTGTACTCCGATGCCCTCGCCGCAGAAGGCCCGGCCAGCACCTTTACCGGTCTGTTCGAATACAACCTCAACACTCTGTGCACGGCCCTGAGCAAACCATGACTTTGAGCATGCTCGACCTGGAAGGGGCTGCCGTCGGTAGCCGCTTTCCACTCGAACCCGTGCTCGATGCCTTGCCGTGGAACAGCGATGGCCTGATCGCCGCCATCGCCCAGCAACACGGCAGTGGCGAGGTATTGATGCTGGCCTGGATGAACCGCCAGGCCCTCAAGGAAACCTTGGACACCGGGCAAGTCTGCTACTGGTCGCGCTCACGCCAGCAGTTGTGGCGCAAGGGCGAAAGCTCCGGGCACTGGCAACAGTTGGTGGAAGCACGCCTGGATTGCGACGGCGACGCGGTGCTGCTGATCGTCGACCAGCAAGGCCCGGCGTGCCACACCGGACGGCCCACCTGCTTCTACAACGCCATCGACGGCGACTACGTTCACATCATTACGGAGCCCCTCGCATGATCCGCAAAAATCCGTCCGGCGATCTGCCCGTGATTGCCGAATCGGCCTACGTCGACAAGACCGCCATCATCTGCGGAAAAGTCATCATTGGCGAAAACGTTTTCGTCGGGCCCTACGCTGTGATCCGTGCCGACGAAGTCGACGCCAGCGGTGGTATGGACCCGATCGTCATCGGCGCCAACTCCAATATCCAGGACGGCGTGGTCATCCACTCCAAGTCCGGCGCGGCGGTGACGATCGGCGAGTTCACGTCCATTGCGCACCGTTCCATCGTCCACGGCCCCTGCACCGTCGGCGACCGTGTGTTTATCGGTTTCAACAGCGTGTTGTTCAACTGCGCCGTGGGCGACGGCTGCGTGGTGCGCCACAACTCGGTGGTCGACGGCCGCGACTTGCCCGCCGCGTTCTATGTGCCCTCCACGACCCGCATCGGGCCCCACACCGACCTCTCGCAGTTCCCCCCCGTGAGCGTCAGCGCCTCGGAATTTTCCGAAGACGTGGCACGCACCAACGTTGATCTGGTGCGCGGGTACAAAGCCCTGCAAAACGAGTTCTGAACCATGAGCCGCCTGCTGATCCGCAACGCCCGCCTGGTGAACGAAGGCCAGGAATTCGACGCCGATGTGCTGGTCGCCAATGGCCGTATCGAGAAAATTGCCAGCAGCCTGCAAGGCTACAACGAGCCCGTGGAAATCGACGCTCAAGGCCAATGGCTGCTACCCGGAATGATCGATGACCAAGTGCACTTTCGCGAACCTGGCGCGCCGGAAAAAGGCAGTTTCTACAGCGAATCCAGGGCAGCGGTAGCCGGTGGTATCACCAGCTTCATGGACATGCCCAACACCCATCCCGCCACCCTTGACCTGGATGCCCTGACCGACAAGAAACGCCGCGCCGCCCTGCACTCGGTAGCCAACTATGGTTTTCACTTCGGCGTAAGCAACGACAACCTCGACACCGTCGCCGCCCTCGACCCGCGCGAGGTGGCCGGGGTCAAAGTGTTCATGGGCGCTTCGACCGGCAATATGTTGGTCGACGATCCGCGGATCCTGGAACGCCTGTTTGCCGAGGTTCCCACGATTCTGCTGGCCCATTGCGAACACACACCAAGCATCCAGGCCAATGAAGCGCGGCTGCGTGAGCGTTTCGGCGAGCATATCCCCGCCGTCGCGCACCCGCTGATCCGCGATGCCGAGGCATGCTTCCGCTCTTCATCCTTTGCGGTGGAATTGGCCAAGCGCCACGGCACCCGCCTGCATGTGCTGCACCTGACCAGCGCACGCGAGCTGGCGCTGTTCGAAGACAAACCCTTGAGCAAAAAACGCATCACCGCCGAAGTCTGCCTGCACCACTTGATGTTCGATGATCGCGATTACCACCGCCTCGGCCATCAGATCAAATGCAACCCGGCGATCAAGACCCGCGCCGACCGCGACGCCTTGCGCCAAGCCTTGTTGAGTGATCGTCTGGACGTGATTGGCAGTGATCATGCGCCGCATACGTGGGCACAAAAACAGTTGCGTTATCGCGAGGCGCCGTCGGGATTACCCCTGGTGCAGCACGCGCTGCCGGCGTTGTTGGAGTTGGTGGCCGACGAGCTGCTGCCGCTGACCACCCTGGTGGCGAAAACCAGTCACCGTGTGGCCGACTTGTTCGCCATCCCGGATCGCGGCTACCTACGTGAGGGTTATTGGGCCGACCTGGTGTTAATCAAACCGGAGCCCGAAGGCAAACCCGTCAGCAGCCAGCCGATCCTGGCCCGCTGCGGTTGGACGCCCTTCGCCGAACGCAGCTTTCGCCACAGCGTCAGCACCACCCTGGTTTCCGGCCACTTGGCCTGGCACAACGGTCAGGTCGTCGACAGTTGCCAGGGTCTGCCTCTGCACTTTGAGCGCTGACCCCACGCACACCTGTAGGCGCAAGCTCGCGCCTACAGAGGGGGAAGTCAGGCGCGAGGCTTGACCGTTCCGCAATCGTTGCCCAGCCACTGGGCATGGCTGTCCAGGCTGCCCTTCTGCTGAATGCCAGTGGCATTGAAGGTGCCGTTGACGGTGGTGCTGAATTCTTTCTGGCTTTGGAAGGTAGCGACGCCAGTGCCCTGGGCTTTCGGGCAACTGAAGCGGAATTTCCACTGATTGCCGGTCTTGTCGGTCACTTCCTGTTTGCAGCCCGATTGTGGGTCGGTCAGCGGGATCGAATCGGAGGCGACTTGAGCTGGGGTCAGGCACACCTGCACGCCTTTACCGGCCATGGTGATGCCTTGTTTTTCCAGCATGGCGCGCTGTTCCGGGGTCATCTGTTGCTTAAGCTGACCGAGGATCAGCGACAGGTCCGGCAGGTCCTGGTTATCGACTTTCATATTGCTGGTGGTCAGTTCCCACAAGCCCGGCGCCAGCATCTGCGCCTGCGCCGCCACCGGCAGCGACAAACCAATCATCATGGCCAAAGACAGCAGACGAGCATTCATCGGGTAACTCCTGGGTAATGTTGGGCGTTAGACGCCGCAAAGGTGCCAGGGTTGCACGGCAAATAAAATAGCGACATTCCTGACCAGACATGGTCTGTTAGGCACTTGGATTGCCTGGAGTAACGTCGTCCATGGATTTTTTTGGCCCGCACCTGCTCGCCTACTTCATCGCCACGCTGCATTTTCTCGGGACCCTCGCCGCGATTCACGCGGTGCTGACCGTCAGGACCGCCCAAGGCTCGATCGCCTGGGCATTGTCGCTGATGTTCATGCCCTACCTCACGCTGATCCCGTACCTGATCTTCGGCCGGAGCACGTTCGACGCCTACATCCAGGCCCGTCGCCAGGCCAACCAGGAAATGCACACCGCCATTGCCGAGCTGAACTGGCGCCCATGGGTCGAAGAAGCCCTGGCCGCCCGTAACTCCAGCGCCTATGCCTCGCTGCGCGCCATGCCCAAGCTGGGCCGCATGCCGTGCCTGGCCAACAACGAAGTGCGTTTGCTGATCAATGGCGACGCCACCTTCGGCGCGATCTTCGAGGCGATTCGCAACGCCAGGACGGCGGTGTTGTTCCAGTTTTTCATCATTCATGACGACGACCTTGGCCGACAGTTGCACGTCCTATTGAAGGAAAAGGCCGCAGAGGGTGTCGCCATTTACGTGCTGTATGACCGTATCGGCAGCCACGCCCTGCCCCATCGTTATGTGCAATCCCTGCGCGACGCCGGAGTCAACGTGAAAGCCTTCGCCACCCGCAGCGGCTGGCTCAATCGCTTTCAGGTCAACTTCCGCAACCACCGCAAGATCGTGGTGGTGGATGGCATCACCGGGTTTGTCGGCGGGCATAACGTCGGCGATGAATACCTGGGCAAGCAACCACCGCTGGCACCGTGGCGCGATACCCATGTGCAGGTGATCGGCCCGGTGGTGGCGTGCTTGCAGGAATCGTTTGCCGAAGACTGGTTCTGGGCTGCGCGAGAACTGCCGCCACTGATATTGCCGGACGCCTACCCCGAAGACGGCGTGCTCTGCCAATTGCTCGCCAGCGGTCCAGCCGACCCCTATGAAACCTGCTCACTGTTTTTCGTCGAAGCCATCCATGCAGCGACTGAGCGCGTATGGATCACCAGCCCCTACTTCATCCCCGACGAAGCGGTGTTTTCCGCCCTGCGCCTGGCAGTGCTGCGGGGTGTCGATGTGCGCCTTCTGCTGCCCTCACGGCCTGATCACCGCATCGTCTACGCCGCGTCCAGCCTTTACGCGATCGAAGCTGTGCGAGCTGGCGTGCGGGTGTTCCGCTATACCCCAGGCTTCCTGCATCAGAAGGTGGTGTTGGTTGACAACGAAATCAGCGCCATCGGCAGTGCGAACATGGACAACCGTTCGTTCAGGCTGAATTTCGAAGTGATGTTGCTGACGGTCGACGAGGCCTTCGCCAAGGAAGTCGAACACATGCTGCTGGACGACTTCTCCCTGGCCCATGAAGTCAGCCAGGCAGAAAGCCGCGAAACCCGCCGCCTTCAACAACTGGGCATGCGGGTTGCGCGGCTGATTTCACCGATTTTGTAACCCACTCAACGGTAGATATCTTCCCGTGTCCAAGGCAGGTCATGGCTGCCATCGGCATGGGGTTTCACCGCCAGAATCTGGTGCAGGTTGATCCAGCCCCGCGCAAACGCATACGCACAACCCGCCAGGTACAGCCGCCAGATGCGCAACGCTTGCTCCGGCACCATTTTCGCCGCCGCTTCAAGGTTGTCTTCCAGGCGCTCGCTCCAATGGTCCAAGGTTCGCGCGTAGTGCAGGCGCAGGCTTTCGACGTCGACCACTTCCAGCCCGACTTCGCTGATCTCGGCCGTCATCATCGCCAAATGCGGCAGTTCGCCGTTGGGGAACACGTAACGCTCGATGAACTCCCCGGCGCCGCGCCCTACAGGACGACCGTCGGTGTGCTTGGCGGTAATGCCGTGGTTCATCACCAGGCCGCCTTCGCGCACCGCGCCGAACAGGATCTTGCAGTACTCCGCCAGGTTGGCGTGGCCGACGTGTTCGAACATACCCACGCTGACCACTTTGTCGAAACGGCCGTCTTGCGGCAGGTCACGGTAGTCGAGCAATTGCAGGTCCACCTGGCCTTCCAGGCCTTCGGCTTTGACCCGTTCCCGCGCCAGCGCCAACTGCTCCCGGCTCAGGGTGATGCCAAACACCTTGACCCCGAATTCCCGCGCAGCAAACCGCGCCAGCCCGCCCCAGCCACAGCCGACATCGAGCAGGTACTCACCTGGCTGCAACCGCAACTTGCGGCACAGGTGGCGGAATTTGTCTTGTTGGGCCTGATCGATGGATTCGCTGCCGGTTTCGAAATAACCGCAGGAGTACGCCATGTCCTGGTCCAGCCACAGCTGGTAGAACTCATTGGACAGGTCGTAATGGTAGGAAATAGCCGCTGCGTCAGTGGCCTTGTCGTGGATCGAGCGCACCGGACGACTCCCCTCGTCGTCTGCGATCAGGGCGTGACTCAATTCATCACAAACCCGGATGACCTCGGAGATGGAGCCTTCCAGCTCCAACTTTCCCTCGACGAAGGCTTCGCCCAGCGAATCGAGCGTTGGATGGGACAGCTGGGTCACGACCGTGGGGTCCTTCACCACGATGGTCACACTGGGCTCGGGGCCCAAGTTGAATTCATGGCCGTCCCAGAGTCGAAGACGCAGCGGTAGCTGAAGATTCTGTAAGGCCGGTGGAAGTTGCGCGAGCATGGATGATCCCCCCTTGTTTCAGACGTCTGCTGAGAGGTTAGACCATCCGAAGACAAAGTAGGAGGCTATCGATTTGATAGCGCTCTACTATGGGGCTCGGCGCTCGAGCAACCCGTCCTGGACCCATTGCTTCAGCCATGTGACGGCCTGCAGTGGCGCACCCTCTGCATGAGTGACTGCCAACTCGGCGCACAGTTCGGCAAAGCTCCAACCGGTGGTCGCCATTCCTGTCAAGGCAGAGGCTTCGGCGGGCTCCAGGCTACGGTAATGGCAGACATTCTGATGGCGCCACACCAGGCACATCTGCGCCGGGGCTAGCGTATGGCTGTCGGGGAAGTCGGATTCGTCCTTGCTGGCACGCCAGATGGCTACGCTGTTGAACCGGCACAGCAGCGGTTGCACCGAGGGCGCCAGGGAGACCTGCAACACCGGCCACGCGTCGGGCGACAACGACGCCATGTCGTTCAGCGTCAGCGGTTCACCCTGCGGCGCATCAAATGCCAGGGTAAACGCCCATTCCAAGCGCGCCAGCTCCGCCAATGGCGCACTCTGCTCCACCCTCCAATGCTCAAGGATAAACGCCGGGAAACGCTCGCCCAGCCAGCGCAGGCTGTAATGAGCCGAGGGGTAGCGACGCAGGTAAGCCTCGGTCAACGCGGCAAACTCGTCATCGCCCAACCAATAAAGGAGGGCGCTGAAGTCATGCCGCAAGACTTCCTGCAACCGTGAGAGGTAGGCGTTGTGGTAAATCGCCAGGCCCGTGTCCACATCCAGCGTCGGCCCGCCGAGCAACGTGGCGGCGAAGTCACTGCGGGCAGTCGAGGTTTCCGTCAGCAGGTGCTGTTCGAAGGCCAACTGCCAATCGGTCAGGCGCATAACGGCCTCCTGGCCAGTGCCGTCGCGCCCAGTTCACGGGCCTTGTTCAGTTCGGTGAGCAGCTCTTCAAAGGGTGGGAAATGGTCGTCCCGCTCCAGCAGCGTCGACACGGGTCCCAGATGTTCAAGCGTCTGTTGGTAAAGCGCCCACACCGGGTCACACACCGGATGGTCATGGGTGTCGACCACGTAGTCGCCATAATCCATATGCCCCGCCAGATGCAGTTGGCGGATACTCTCCGGTGGCAGGTTGCGGATAAACGTCCAGGCGTCGAAGCCATGATTGCGCGAGCTGACGTACACATTGTTGACGTCCAGCAACAGCTGGCAGCCCGACAGGTGGGCCAAGGCATTGAGGAATTCCCATTCGGTGAATTCGTCCGCTTTCGAACGCACATAACTGGAGACGTTTTCCAGCACCAACGGGCGTTGCAGCACGTCCTGCACCTGGAGCACACGGGCGGCCACGTGGTAGAGGCTTTCTTCGGTGTAGGGCAGCGGCAGCAGGTCATGCAACTGGTGGGCGCTGCCGCGGCTCCAGCACAGGTGATCGGACACCCACGCCGGCTGGATACGCTCAGCGAGCTGTTTGATCTGCTGCAGGTAATCGGTATCGAGGGGATGGGGCCCGCCGATGGACAGGGACACACCGTGCATCACCAGGGGATAGCGCTCGGCTATCGCATCCAGGTAATACAAGGCTTTACCGCCCTGGACCAGGTAATTCTCGGAGATCACTTCGAACCAATCCACAGGTGGCGATTGTTCAAGGATCTGCTGGTAGTACTCGCTGCGTAAACCCAGGCCGTAACCGAGGCTCGGAAGAGAGGTAGGCATAAGACACTCCTGGGAAAGTGTCCGCAGCGGTGGGGGCGACCGCTGCGGGTGCACTGAGCTGTCGGTTATTCGCCGACTTTGCCGCCAGCCTTGGTGCAGGCATCGGCACTGGCCATCGCCTTGAAGCCCTGGCCTTTGCAAGAACCCTGGCCTTTACAGGCGTGGTCCTTGGTTTTGCAATCGTTCTGGCCTTTGCACGCGTTGATGCCGTAGCAGTGAACGGCGGTGTCGGCGGCTTGAGCCTGAGTGACAACACCGGCGAACAGGGTAGCGGCGGCCATTGCGAGAGCGGCACCGGCAGCAGCGGATTTGATGTTCATTGTTGTATTCCTCATGATCGTAGGGGTGTCGGTCCGAACGGGTTGTTCAGTCTCGACACACCACTAGAGTGAGGCCCCTCATCGGCGTTACAGCGGTGTGCAAATATTTCTGAAATTACTCTTCAAGCTTCAAAAGCGGTTCCTGAAAGCGCAGTAACCGCCCCGCGTTTCCCAGTACCAGCAAAGTGCTGAGGTTATGCAACACCGCTGCAATCATGGCGCCCGCCGCACCCAACCAGCCGAAAGCGGCGAACACGACAATGGCCAAGGTCCAGCCCAGGCCGATGATCACGTTGACCTGCAAAGTCTGCCGACACTGGCGACTCAAGCGCACACACGTGCCCAGGCGTCGCAAGTCGCTGCCGATCAGCACCACGTCCGCAGACGCCAGGGCAATATCCGCCCCACCCGCGCCCATGGCCACGCCAACCACACCGGCCTTGAGCGCCAGGGAGTCGTTGATGCCGTCGCCCACCACCATCGGGCGGAAGCCGTTGCTGATCTCACCCAACACGCGGTTGAGCTTGTCTTCGGGCAAGGCCTGGGCTTCGACATCGCTGATGCCTACCTCCAGCGCCAGGCTGTTGGCCACGCTTTGGCGATCGCCGGTGAGCAGCAGTTGGCGACCGAGGCCAAGGTCACGCAACTCTTGCAGAGCCTGGCGTGCCTCCGGCTTGACGCTGTCGGCCAGCAGCAACCAGGCGAGAAACTGCCCGTTCAGCGCCAGCCCGGCGATGGGGCCATCGTGATTCGGCACGGCGGTGGTGGTGATACCCAGTTGCTCAAACAATTCCGGCCGACCCAAGGCCGCTTCACCCCGATCAGTCTGCGCCACTACCCCCAAGCCCTGACGCTCACGAATATCCGTCAACACCAACAGCTGTTCCTGTGTTGCCAAACCCGCCAACGCCCGACTGACCGGATGGCTGCTGGCGGAGCCGAGACTGGCCGCCAGGTTGAGCAGCACCTGCCGATCCGGCGCAGTGGTTTCGATGGAGTGCAGGCGCAAGGTGCCGAAGGTCAGCGTCCCGGTCTTATCGACCACCAATGAGGTCAGGTCCGCCAGTTCCTCCAGGAACGCGGAGCTGCGAATCAGGATTCCATGCCGCGCCGCGACGGCTATCCCGGCGATCGCGGTGGCTGGTGCCGACAGCACCAACGCGCACGGGCACGCCGCCACCAACACGGCGAGCATCGCCTGGGCGTCGTTGGTCACGAACCAGGTCACCGCCGCCAGTAGCAACACCAGCACCATATAGCTGCCGGCATAGCGTTCCAGCAGCCGCGTAATCGGTGGCTTGGACCGCTCGGCGTTCTGCATCAACGCGATGACTTTGCCCAACGTGGACTCATTACCCGTGCGGGTCACTTGCAGGCGCAGCAGGCCGTCGAGATTGATCGCCCCACCAAACACCTGCACGCCCACACTGGCTTCCAACGGCACCGACTCACCGGTAATCGGCGCCGTATCCAGGCTCGCCTGGCCCGACAGCACCACGCCATCTGCCGGCACCCGATCACCGGCCCGCACTTCGACGACATCGCCGGTGTTCAGCGTGCCGTTATCCACTTCGACAATGCTGCCATCCGCCTGTACCAACCGCGCATGGCTGCGAGTCAGCTTGCCCAACGCGTGGATCGCTTCCTGGGAGCCGATCACGCTGCGCTCCTCCAGTACGTGACCGAAGATCATGATGATCGGCAACAACGCGGCAGTCAGCAGATCGCCCGTCGCCCAGGCGCCGAGCATGGCCAGGGCGATCAGTTGGTCGGTGATGCCATGCAGGCTGGGAAACCGCAGGCTGTACCAGGCCGAACGCATCACCGGCACGGCCACCAGCAACGACGCGACGCCCAGCAGGAGTTGGCTCACGCCGGATTGGTCCGGCGCCAGCCAGCGCCATGCCAGGCCCAGTACCAGCAAACCCAGGGCCAGCATCGCCAGGGTCAATTGCCGGGCAGCGCTGCGCTGCTCGGCGGAGGTCAGCATGGGTGCGCTCATTGTTCGGCTCCCTGAATGATCAAGCGGGAGTCGTCTTTCGGATCCACCGTGGTCACGGCACCGGCCTGGCCGAGAATCTTCGGCAAGCGCTCGCGGTACAGGCGCAGCAACAGGCCCGGGTCTTTCACTTGGGCCAGGCTAACAACGGTCGCGGTTTGCGCCTGGGCATTGGCCAGACGTTCGCTGGCCTGGGCGTGGGCGACTTGCACCAGGCGGTCGGCCTGCTGGGTCGCTGTCTGGGTGAGTTTTTCCGCGTCGGTGCGCGCATTGGCCACGGCCTTGTCGGCTTGCTGGCTGGCAGTCAGCACGGCGTTGAACGCATTCACCGCCGGGCCCGGCAGGCTCGATTGCACGTCGACACGGGTCACTTCGATGCCCAGCCCCAAACCAGTGGACGCCAACTCCGTAAGGCGTTTATTGATGCCTTGCACCAAGTCGCCGCGCAACCGCTCACGGCGTTCAGCGGCGCCGTTGTCGGTGCCGATCAACTCGGGGCGCGCGACCAAAATAGTATCCAAGTCCCGCGCCGCTGTGAGGGCTACCGCGCTGCGCGTCACCACCCGATCCAGGGCCGGCAGCACATGATCGCCCTGCAACACAAACGCATAGGGCTCGGTGACCTTGTAGAACACCCGCACATCCAGTTGCACCACACCGGCATCGCCCGTCAGCAGGTAACCGGAACCGGCCAACGCATCACTCAATGGCGTCGCGAAACTGGCCACACGGTCGGCCTGGATCGCTGCGTCGGAGCGCAGCAGGTTCTCCACGCGGCGTTCGATCACGCGGTCAGCAGCCGGCAGCAGTACCACTTGCTCGAACGGCTGCGGCCACGCCACCAACAACCCGGCATTCTGGATACGGTCGAGCGCGCCGAAATGCAGGACTACCGCGCGGTTCTGCGGGTCAATCTGACGCACATTGGAAAACGCCCAGGCCAGCGCCGCCAATACAGTCACCGCGTACAACGCCAGGAAGGCCAGGCGCCCGGCCTGGATCCATGGGCTGTCCGGGGTGTCACGCTCGGTCATGGCTGGACATCCTTTGGCCCGTCCACCAAGGCGCGAAACGGTGCGGCGTCGGTGCGCAGGATGATCTTGGTGCCCGGTGTGACAACCGTGCCCAAGGTGTCCAGGGACCGCAGCAGGTTGTAAAGCTGCGGATTACCGGCGTAAGCGCGAGCATAAATCTGCGCCGCTTCGACCCGCGACTGGGCCTCGATATCGGCGGCCTTCACCGTGGCATCGGCCTGCACAATCCGCGCATCACGCTCGGCGGCGGAGCGGATCTGCGCAGCTTCACGCTTGCCCACGGCGGTGCGTTCGGTGGCAATGGTTTCACGCTCGGCACGCATGCGGTCGACGGTGGCGGTGAGGGTCACCGACGGCAGGGTCAGGCGTTCAATGCCGACCTGGGCCACGCGCACACCGTAGGTAGTGAGCAATTGTTGATCAATCTGCTGGCGCAACTGTGCTTCGAAATCAGCGATACGCACCTGGCTGGCGTCGGTGTTGATCAAGCTGGACAGGTCGAAGCTCGCCGCCGTGGTTTCCAGCGCCGAACCCACGAAGGTACGAATCTGCCGCGCCGCTTCATCCGGCTGGTTCTGCACCGCACGCATGAAGCGCTGCACGTTGTCCGCGTCGCCCTGTACCTGCCACGCCACGTACGCCTGCACGATGATGCGCAGGCCGTCGCGGGTGCCCACATCCTGCAAGCCGCTGGAAGTGGTGCGCAGGCGCAAATCGACCGGGATCGCCGCTTCGAACGGCGCCGGCCAGCGCCAGCCCAGGCCAGGTTCCAGCAGCACCCGCGATGGGTTGCCGAAACGCGTGATCACCGTAGCTTCGCCGGATCGCACTTGCACCAGGCTGGCGGCGGCGACTGCAAACAGCACCAGCAACAGCGCCCAGGTCATACGCCGCCAGGGGAACGGGCCGGCAGCCTGTTCATCACCGTGATGATGGTGGTGGTGATGGCCGTGATGATGACCGTGATCGTGAGAATGAGCGCTCAACAGACCGACTCCTTATTGAACGGCTTTACGCGGCACCGAAGGATCGGCCGGCAAGGTAAAAGAACGTAGATCGATCGTCGGCGCGCCGTCGGCACCCAGGCGATGATCCAGAATAAGCAGCTTGGCGTGGGCCAGGCCCTGGCTGAGTTGGCCCAGGTACTGTTCCAGCACGAACGCCTGCCCCGCCGTGGCGTAGGCCTTTTGTTCGGCGGCGAAGCGCAGGTTGGCCGCTTGCGCGCCCGCGTTCACTTCGCGGGCTGTGGCCGTGGCCTGGTCGCGGGCGGTGCTGGCTTGCAGCAACGCCTGGTTGGTTTGTTCGCTGGCCGCGCCGCGTTCGCGGGAGATCAGGGCCTGGGCGCCGATCTGTGCAGCCTGCACACCGTGGTAAGCGTTGGCGGCACCGGCCGGAGGGTGGATCGCCTCCACCACCGTGGCGAGGATTTCCACGCCGCTGTCGAGTTTTTGCAGATCGGCCTGTACGGCGCGGCCGATTTCGTCAGCCAGGCGGGTGCGTTGTTCACCGAGCAATTCGTCGAGGGTGCGCGAGGCAAAGTCATGCACGAGGATGCGGCTGGCGGTGCTGCGGAGCAGGGTTGTTACGTCCGCGCTGTTATAGGTGGCGGCGAGCGCGGCCTGATCGGTAAGGCCGATGCGGTAGACGAAACGCACATCCATATTGACGATCTGGAAGCTCTGTTTGTCGCCGCTGCTGCTGGCGATCACCTGAGACTTGTCATTCACATGGCTGGCGTCCCACAAACGGTTGGCAATCAACGGCGCCGGGCCTTCGGCAGGGGCCAGTTCCGGCGTGGCCGCTTCACTGACACTGGTGGCCAGTTCATGCACTACGCCGTTTTCCACGTTGATGACGCGGCCCAATGGCCACGGCAATCCCGCATGCAGGCCTGGGCCGAAGACCTGTACCGGCTTGCCAAAACGTTCATAGATCCCACGGCCTTGCAGGGGCACTTCGTGCACGCCGGTCAGCGTCCAGCCTACCGCCAACACCACCAGCAACACCGGCAGGAACGCCCGACGCATGTAAGTAAACGCCCAGATCTGGCGCAGGTCGATGCCAAAGCGGTTGTGCAATTCATGCTGCAGCGCGAGCAAGGGTTGCGGCGGCCAGCGCAGCAGCCCGGCGATAAAGCTTTGCGCCATCAGCCGGGGCTCGAGGCGTGGCTCGCGCGGGCTGAACAGGGACAGCACCGCTCTTAATAGAAACTCCAGCGAGACCAGTGCTGGCAGCAAGCCGATCCCTACGGCCAACCTTAGGGGCCAGACGGC
Source organism: Pseudomonas sp. H3_E07 (assembly GCF_054668895.1). NCBI lineage: Bacteria > Pseudomonadati > Pseudomonadota > Gammaproteobacteria > Pseudomonadales > Pseudomonadaceae > Pseudomonas > Pseudomonas sp. H3_E07. Next base: position 2,808,367 of record NZ_CP162795.1, on the reverse strand, counting down.
GTTCGCACCGGCAAAGAGCAGGCACACCGCACTGACCACCAGGCAAATAATCGCTACCCGGCTCAATTGCGCCAGTTGCGACGCTTCCGGCCATTGCGCGGCGGTCTCCTGGGCCAGGCGGCGTTCAAACACCAGCAAACCAAACGCCAATCCCAACGCGAGCGCGGCTCCAACGCTTGCCGATTGACCGACCGGTGCGGCGGGCAAGGCCAGGTTCCAGAACTCGACAATGCTGACCAGCGCCAGCAACGACCACCCCCCCAGCCACAACACTGGCGTGCCAATCTGTTGGCCAAAGCGCTCCACAAGACGCGCGTAACGGCTCGCGTCTTCAACCGGTAGCTGAACCAACGGTTCTTCCAACGCCTGGGCGCGCCAATCCGCCACCCACCACGCCGATTGCAATCCGGCCACCAGCAGCAGCAACGCCGACGCGCAGTTAATCAATACCACCGGCCAGATCGACAGCGGCGCAAACAACGCGACAAACAACGCCAGCACCCAGCCGGCAATGGCCAGCACCGTCAGGCTGATACCGGCCTGGCGCACTCGGCGCGCATGGAACAGCCCCTGTTGAAAACGCGGAAGGCCTTGCGCTGAAGCGCCGTCAGCTTCCAGATCCACTCGCATCCACTTACGTCCGCTTGTACACAATTAGTTACGATATAACACACGGCGTGAAATTTTTGTTTGCTTAAGAGCAGACCGTGACTAAACCCCCAGAAACACGCGCCATCACTGGTGCAGGCCACGATTAATCGGCACACTCCAGAACAGTTTTTCGCGGGTCCACGGACAAGGAAGCGTCACCTCCCATGATTTCGATCTATCAGCTCAAGCCGCGTTTTCAAAACCTGCTGCGCCCTCTTGTGCAGCGCCTCTATGACAATGGCACCACCGCCAACCAGATCACCGTGCTGGCCGGCGTGATTTCCTTGCTGGTCGGCCTGCTGATCGCCGGCTTCGCCCAACACCTGTGGCTGTTTGCCCTGATCCCGCTGTGGATGATCCTGCGCATGGCTCTCAACGCCATCGACGGCATGCTCGCCCGGGAATTCGGCCAGCAGTCGCGCCTGGGTGCCTACCTGAATGAACTGTGTGATGTGATCGCCGACAGTGCGCTGATCCTGCCGTTCGCGCTGATCCCCGGCGTGAGCCTGGCGCCGGTGCTGCTGGTGGCGTTGTTGGCGGTGTTCAGCGAATACGCCGGCGTGCTGGGGCCGATGGTGGGCGCATCACGGCGCTATGACGGGCCGATGGGCAAAAGCGATCGCGCGTTCGTACTCGGCGTACTGGCCACCGGCGTGGCGCTGGGCTGGCTGGGCGCGGGCTGGGTCGACACGGTGATGTGGCTGGTGGCCGCCCTGCTCGCTTACACCATGGTCAATCGGGTGCGTCAGGGCCTCAGAGAACAACCAGAAACCTCCCCTTCTGCATAAGGACTTTGCAATGCGCGAACAGCAACAGCACACCTTCAGCACCCATGACGGCGTCGAGCTTTTCTACCGGCACTGGCCGGCCACGCAGAGCGACGGGCCGCGCCAGGCTATCGTGCTGTTCCATCGCGGCCATGAGCATTCGGGGCGTATCGCCCACCTGGTGGATGAACTGAACCTGCCGCACTTCGACTTTTTCGCGTGGGACGCCCGTGGCCACGGCCAGTCCCCCGGCGAACGCGGTGACAGCCCCAGCTTCGCCACCAGCGCCCGTGATGTGCAGACCTTCTGTGACCACATCGGCGCCACCTATGGCATCGAGGAAGAGAACTTCGCGGTCATCGCGCAAAGCGTTGGCGCGGTGATTGCCGCGACTTGGGTGCACGATTACGCGCCGAAAATCCGCGCGCTGGTGCTCGCTTCCCCCGCTTTCAAGGTCAAGCTCTACGTGCCTTTTGCGCGGCCAGGCCTGGCGTTGATGCGCAAGTTCCGTGGCAACTTTTTCGTCAATAGTTACGTCAAGGCCAAGTTCCTCAGCCATGACCCGGAGCGGGTCGCGTCCTATGACAGCGACCCGCTGATCACCAAGGCGATATCGGTCAATGTGCTGCTCGGCCTCTACGAAGCGGCCGACCGGGTTGTCGCCGATGCCCAGGCGATCCAGGTGCCGACGCAGCTGCTGATCTCGGGTTCGGACTTTGTGGTGCACCGCAAACCCCAGCAGCAATTTTTCGACCGCCTTGGGAGCCTGAAAAAAGAGCTGCACATCCTCCCCGGTTTCTTCCACGACACCCTGGGCGAACGCGACCGCGCCACCGCCGTGAACAGCGCCCGGCGTTTCATCCTGCAAAATTTCGAACACCCGCTGGACCGTGCATCACTGTTGGATGCCGACAAGCTGGGCGCCACCTGTGCCGAGTCCGAAGCCCTCGCCGCCCCCCTGCCGCGCAACTCCTTGCGCGACCTGTACTGGCGCATGACCCGCGCCAGCATGGGCCTGGGCAAGAGCCTGTCGGACGGCGTAAAGCTGGGCTTCGACACCGGCTTCGACTCCGGCAGCACCCTGGACTACGTGTACCGCAATACACCTACCGGCAAGGGCGGGCTGGGGCGGATGATCGACACCAACTACCTCAACTCCATCGGCTGGCGTGGCATTCGCCAACGCAAGTTGAACGTCGAAGAGCTCCTGCGCCTGGCAATGGCGAAGTTGCGTGGGGAGGGTCGCGAAATCCGTATCGTGGATATCGCCGCCGGTCATGGCCGCTACATTCTGGAAGCCTTGCAGGGCGTGTCGCCGCTGCCGGAATCGATCCTGCTGCGCGACTACAGCGACATCAACGTGCGCGACGGTGGCGCGCTGATTCGCGAGAAAGGCCTGGGGGACATTGCGCAGTTCGTCAAAGGCGATGCATTCGACCGTTTGGATCTGGCGGCGCTGGAACCCAAGCCGACGCTGGCGGTGGTGTCCGGACTGTATGAGTTGTTTGCCGATAACGGCATGGTTGGCAATTCACTGGCGGGCCTCGCTGAAGCCGTGGAACCTGGTGGCTATCTGGTCTACACCGGCCAGCCATGGCACCCGCAACTGGAGCTGATCGCCCGTGCGCTGACCAGCCACCGCCAGGGGCAGGCCTGGGTCATGCGCCGCCGTAGCCAAGCGGAAATGGATCAGTTGGTGGAAGCTGCCGGTTTCCGCAAGATCGCCCAGCGTGTGGATGAATGGGGCATTTTCACCGTGTCCCTGGCACAGAAGATCTGAGCATGCGCGAACCCGGTTTGTTGAAACCCGCGGTCCTGTGGCTGCTGCTGTTGGCGCCACTGTTCTTCAGCACTTACGGCTTTGCCACGTGGGTGACCAGCCAACGCAGCGACGTCGGCACGCTGGTGTTCGGCTGGGAAACCCATATGCCGTTCTGGGCCTGGACCATCGTGCCCTATTGGTCCATCGACCTGCTCTACGGGTTTTCCCTGCTGCTGCCCAACACCCGGCATGAGTTGAAACAGCATGCGCTGCGCTTGCTGAGTGCCCAGGTGATCGCCGTGAGTTGCTTCCTGATCTGGCCGCTGCGCTTCACCTTCGAGCGGCCGGAACTGGATGGCGTGTTCGGCTGGCTGTTTGCCGTGCTGGCGGGGTTCGACAAACCGTTCAACCAGGCGCCTTCGTTGCATATCGCGCTGCTGGTGATCCTGTGGGTCATGTATCAGCGCCACACCCAAGGGTTATGGCGCTGGCTGGTGCATGGCTGGTTCGCCTTGATCGGCATTTCGGTGCTGACCACTTATCAACATCACTTTATCGACTTACCCACAGGCGCTCTCGCCGGTTGGCTGTGTGTGTGGTTGTGGCCGGTGGAACATCCAAGCCCATTGCTGAATGCACGGCTTACCCGGGATTCGAAGCGCTGGCGCTTGGGTCTGCGCTACGGCCTGGGGGCGTTGGCACTGGCAGTACTCGCATTTTCCCTGGGCGGCGGCTGGTTATGGCTGCTCTGGCCGGCGGTGTCCCTGGGCCTGATCAAGGTGAATTACCTAGTGCTCGGCGCGTCGGGCTTTCAGAAACGCACCGATGGCCGGCTCACACCCGCGGCGCGTTGGCTGTATGCACCTTACCTGGCCGGGGCGTGGATAAATTCGCGCCTGTGGACACGCAAACACCCACAGCCGGACCTGATTGTGGATAACGTGTGGCTTGGACGGATTCCCAGTGCGAAAGAGCAGGATTCATTCAACGCCATCGTCGACCTCTGTGCCGAGTTGCCAATTAATCCACAGGGTCGCGCGTATCAAAGCATCCCCGTGCTTGACCTGATCGCTCCGACACCCACCGAATGCCAGCAAGCCGCCGAGGCCATCGAGCGTCTGCGTTCAAGCGGCCCGGTGCTGGTGTGCTGCGCCCTTGGCTACTCACGCAGCGCCACCGCGGTCGCCGCCTGGCTGCTGCACAGCGGGCGCGCCGCCACGGTGGACCAGGCGCTGGCTATTATTCGTACAGCGCGGGCCCATGTGGTCCTGCATCCTGCTCATCGTCAAGCGTTGGAGGGTTTGCCCCATGCCCGCTGATATGGAACTCCAGGTGGTCGCCAGCCTGCTGCGCCGTGGCCGTTCACTGGATCAGTTATCCACAGGCCTGACCGTGGCCGGTGTGTTATTTGGCCTCGCCCAGTTGCTGATGGCGAGTATTTCAACCATCTGCCTGCTGCTCAGCCTGTGGATGATTATTCTGGGGCTGCTGCAAAAATACTGGGCGTTGCGCGTGGCCTTCGACGCCGACCTGTTCGCCCTGCTGGCCCGCGACATCGACCGCACCCCGGACCTTGACCAGGCCCTGCAAACCCTTGGCCTGCAATCGGCCAAGCGCATTGGCCGGCCCTGGACCGAACGCCGTCGCGGCGCCCTTAAACTGTTGCGCAAACAAGCCTGGCTGCTGGGCGCGCAAGCGCTGCTGACCCTGGGCGTGATCCTCGCCAGCCCTTGGCTGCCTTTCGCCGGATAAGGAATTCCCATGTTCGAACCCGTGGTCGCCACGCTGATTACCTCCATGGCCCGCACTGTCACCGGTGCCCGCAGCCTGTGGCTGGGGTGCGCGCCGGTGCCGGTGCAACGCATCTACTTCGCCAACCACAGCAGCCACGGTGATTTCGTGTTGCTGTGGGCCTCGTTGCCGCAGAACCTGCGCAAATTCACGCGCCCGGTGGCCGGCAGCGATTACTGGAATAAAAGCGCCTTGCGTCGCTACATCATCAACCGGGTGTTCAACGGCGTGCTGATCGACCGCGAACGCAAGGACCCTGTGGATAACCCACTGCAGCCCATGCTGTCCGCGCTCGAAGGCGGCGACTCCTTGATCATCTTCCCGGAAGGCACGCGCAACCTCGAAGACGGTTTGCTGCCGTTCAAAAGTGGCTTGTATCACTTGGCGAAAAGTTACCCACAGGCCGAATTGATCCCCGTGTGGATCGCCAACCTAAATCGGGTCATGCCCAAGGGCCGCGTACTGCCGCTGCCCCTGCTGTGCACCACCAGCTTCGGCGCGCCGCTGCAATTGGAAGAAGGCGAAGAAAAAACGCTGTTCCTCGCCCGCACCCGCGACGCCCTGCTCGCCCTTGCCCCGGAGCATGTCTGACATGGATAGCCAAACCCTGATGTTGTTCGGCGGCATCGGCGCGATCCTGGTGCTCGCCTCGCTGATCGGCCTGATCCTCAAGCTACGCACCCGTGGCAGCCCAAACGCCGTCATCGACAACCTCAACGCCCGCATCAACGCCTGGTGGGTCATGGTGGTAGTCATCGGCATCGCCTTCTGGCTCGGCACCGGCGCGGTGATCCTGCTGTTCTACGCGGTGTCCTTCTACGCCCTGCGTGAATTCCTCACCCTTACGCCCACCCGCCGCAGCGACTACCCGGCGCTGGTCGCCGCGTTCTACCTGGCGCTGCCGCTGCAATACCTGCTGATCTATTCAGACTGGTACGGGCTGTTCTCGATCTTCATCCCGGTGTACGTGTTCCTGCTGCTGCCGATCCTCGCTTCGCTGGGTGGCGACAGCACGCACTTCCTGGAACGCGCGTCGAAGGTGCAATGGGGCCTGATGATCGCGGTGTTCTGCGTGTCTTTCGTACCCGCCCTGCTCACCCTCGACATTCCCGGCTACGAAGGCCGCAACCTGCTGCTGATTGCCTACCTGGTGATCGTGGTGCAACTGTCGGACGTATTGCAGTACGTGTGTGGGAAGTTGTTCGGCAAACACAAGATCGCGCCCAACCTGTCGCCGTCGAAAACCGTGGAAGGCTTTGTCGGCGGGATCCTGTTGTCGTCCCTGATCGGCGCGGCACTGTGGTGGACTACGCCATTCAACCCGTGGCAGTCGTTCTTGATTGCGCTGCTGATCAACCTGCTCGGCTTTGCCGGCGGCATCGTGATGTCAGCGATCAAACGCGACCGGGGCGTGAAAGACTGGGGCCATATGATCGAAGGGCACGGCGGGATGTTGGATCGGTTGGATTCGGTGTGCTTCGCCGCCCCCATCTTCTTCCACCTCGTGCGCTACTGGTGGACCTGACGCTCCTACAGGGGCTCAGACATCAACCTGGCAAATGCCCCAGCGGCAAAGCGCCTGGGGTTTTCACGGTCTGGATCGCGAAGTTGCTGCGGATGTCCCTCACCCCCGGCAGTTTCAACAGGCTGCCCGTGACAAATCGTTCGTAGCCGCGCAGATCCGGCACCACCACCTGCAACAGAAAGTCCGATTCCCCCGACACCAGGAACGCCGAGATCACCTCGGGCAAGGCCATCACCGCTTCGCGAAAGGCGTTGGCCTCGGTGTCGTTGTGCCGCTCCACCTTCACGCCAACGAACACCATCATACCCAGGCCCACTTCGTCACGGTCCAGCGTGGCCTGGTAACCCCGAATCACACCGGCTTCTTCCAGCAGACGCACGCGCCGCAGGCAGGGTGAGGCAGACAGGCCGATCTCATCCGCCAGTTGCACATTGCTCAGGCGGCCGTCGCGTTGCAGGGCTTCGAGAATCTTGCGGTCAAACGCATCGAGTTTCAGGTTTGGCATAAGTGAATGGCCGATCAGGTTATCAGTGGCAGAGAATGCCAAGACTAGACGCTTTTGTGGCTGACTACGCAAGCACCTGCCCCACCCTTCAGCCCTAGAATTGGCCAACACACTAGGGGGTGAGACATGGCGGAACTTTACATGGCGGAACTTTGGTTGTTTTTGGTGGCGCTGTCGGTGGCGTACCTGTTGCCCGGGCCGGACATGATCCTGCTGCTGCAGACCGGAGCCCGCCAGGGCAAAGCCCTGGCGCTGACCACGGCGATTGGCTTGGGACTGGCCCGCGCCTGCCATGTGGCCTTGGCGGGCATGGGGCTGGCGACCTTGTTCAAGGTGGCGCCGTGGACCTTTGATGTCGTGCGCCTGGGTGGCGCGGCCTATCTGTTGTGGCTTGGTATTCAATGCCTGCGCGCGTCTATGCTGCCGCCTCTGGAAATGGCAAACACCCCGCTGGCAGCCCATGCTTGGCGTGCAGCGTTTCAACGCGGCTTGCTGACCAACCTGCTCAACCCCAAGGCGCTGCTGTTCTGCTCGGTACTGCTGCCGCAATTCATCAACCCCCAAGCCGGCCCGGTGGCGGCGCAGTTTGCGTTACTGGGCGTGATCCTGGTGGCCGTCGGTTTCGTGTTCGACTGTTGCTACGCACTGACCGGCGCGCGCATCGGCCAGTGGCTGGCGCGCAATCGCTCGGCGCAGCGTATGCAGCAGTGGTTATTCGGCAGTCTTTTGATCGGTTTTGCGGTGCGTCTCACTTTTGTACAACACGCCTAGCGGCGCAGCGTATCGGCGTCATCTTTTGTGTCAAAGAGGCGTGTAAGATACGCCGCACTTAGCCAGGGATGCTCACCATGTTCGATTCGTTCAAAGCGATCAGCCGCCGTGTTGTCGGTGCGTTATTGACTGTGGTGGGGGCCGTCTTTGGTCAATGGCATCCGCCGTTCTGGTTGCGTGCCATCGGCCGTGGGCTGGCGAACCTGGGCAACAAGGCGCGCGCTTATCCGCGCCAAACCGGTGCCGGCTTATTGGGTCTGGTGTTGCTGGCGGCCGCCGGCTTCTACGGCTGGCACTGGTATTCCAACCTGCCGCAGCCGCATACCGCGAGCTATTCGCTGCACAAACCGAACCTCACCGACTACACCCAGCAAACCCCGCTTGTGGATAACTTGCAGGTGCGCTTCAGCGAATCCGTGGCGCCGCTGTCGGCCATCGGCAAGCCGGTTACCGAGGGCATCACCCTCAAACCAGCGGTTGCGGGCACCTGGCGCTGGGCAGATGACCGCAGCCTGTTGTTCGTACCGGAAAAAGACTGGCCCATCGACGCCCATTACACCTTGGACATGGCGAAGAAAGACCTGTTGGCCGATGGCGTGTTACTGGACCAATACAGCACGCAGTTTTCCACCCAACCGTTTCGCGCCACCCTGGCACAAAACGAGTTGTACCAGGACCCGTCCAACCCGACGCTGAAACAGCTGGTGGCGACCTTCCATTTTTCCCACCCGGTGGATGAAGACAACCTACGCAAGCGCGTCACGGTAACCCTCGGCAAAGGCCTGGCCTACCGCGACGCCCAATTGCCCAACCGCCCGGAAATCACCTTCGACGAGAAAAAACTCAACGCCTACGTACGCTCCGCCGCCCTGGCCACGCCACTTGAAAGCACGCCGGTCAGCGCCAAGCTCGACGAAGGTATCAAGGCCCGCGACGGTGGCAACGCCAGCACCGCGCCGCTGGTGGCGGAAGTCACCGTGCCCGGTCGCTATCGCCTGACCTTTACCGGCGCCGACGTGAGTTTTGTCGACAACGCGCGTGGTGAACCAGAGCCGGTGTTGATGTTCAGCAGCTCCAACGCTGTAGCCGACGACACCATCGCCGGTAAGGTCCAGGCCTGGCTGTTGCCGGAAAAAGCCCAGGACGACACGCGCCCCTACAGCAGCAACGACATCGACGACGCCCTGCTCGCCCGCAGCAGCAAGGTCAACCTGACCCACGTGCCGAGCGTCGAACCGCTGAATACCCTGCACGCCTTCAAATTCAAGGCCCCGGCCGGTCGCGCCGTGTATGTACGCGTACCCGCCAACCTGGAAGCCATCGGCGGCTACCTGGCGAAGAATCCTACGGCGTCGCTGATCAGCATGCCCGCGTACCCGCGCACCCTGCAGTTCCTGTCTGAAGGCGCCTTGCTCAGCCTCAACGGTGAAAAACGCCTGGGCTTTATGGCCCGTGGTGTGCCTGGCGCCCATGTGGAAATCGCCCGCCTGCTGCCCAACCAGTTGCAACACTTGGTGGACCAGAGCAGCGGCAGCTTTGCCCGGCCGAACTTCGGCAACGAATACTTCGACCGCATGGTTGAGCGTCAATCGCTGGACATCCCGCTGTCGTCCAATGACCCCGCGAAAACCGTCTACGACAATGTGGACCTCAGCCACTACCTCACGGCCAATGGCGGGCGCCGCGGCATTTTCGTGCTCAAGCTGAGCCCCCAGGATGATCCGGCCCAGCGCACCTTCGAATACGACCGCAGCAGCACCAGCGACCTGCGTTTTATCGTGGTGACGGACCTGGGCATCATCGCCAAGCGCTCCAGCGATGGCAGCCACGATGTGTATGTGCAGTCCATCGGCAATGGTTCGCCCGTCGCCGACGCGCAAGTCGACATCATCGGCCGCAACGGTTTGCCGGTGAGCAGCGGCCACACTGACGGCGAAGGCCACGCGCATTTCGCCAAGCTGGATGAACTGCGCCGTGAGAAAACGCCGCTGATGTATGTAGTCACTCGCGGCAATGACCAGTCGTTCCTGCCGATCGCCCGTCAGTCCCAGCAACTGGATCTGTCGCGATTCGATGTAGGCGGTTTGGAAGAAGACGGTGCGATCGATCGCCTCAGCGCCTACCTGTTTACCGACCGCGGCCTTTACCGGCCTGGGGAAACCGCGCATCTGGGCATGATCGTGCGCAGCGGCAATTGGAAAGGCGCCCTGCAAGGCTTGCCGGTGGAACTGCAAATCACCGACCCGCGCGGACTGGAAGTGATTCGCCAGCCGTTGAAGCTGTCCGCCAGCGGTTTTGAAACCTTTGATTTCCCCAGCAGCGAAGTCGCCCCCGCCGGGGAATACACCGCGACCTTGCAGTTGATCGGCCAAAAGCAGACCCGCACCGACCTGGGCAGCGTGAGCTTCAAGGTCCGCGACTTCGAGCCGGACCGCATGAAGGTCAGCCTGAGCCTGCATGACACACCTGTTCAGGGTTGGATTCCACCGGACCAGGTGGTGGCCAAGGTCACCGCCATGCACCTGTTCGGCGCTCCGGCATCAGGGCGTCGTGTCACCGCGAAGATGTCCCTGAGCCCGACGCTCGCGGCGTTTGACCGTTACCCGGATTACCGTTTCCGCCTCAACGACTCCCTGGAAGACGCCACCACTGAAGACCTGGCGGAAACCACCGTCGACGACAACGGCCAGGCCGTGCTCGACCTCAACCTGCAACGCTTCGCCAACAGCACCTACCGCCTGCAGGTAATGAGCCAGGTGTTCGAAGCCGAAGGCGGCCGTAATGTGGCGGCGCAAAGTGCCTTGCTGGTGTCGTCCGCACCTTATCTGGTCGGTGTGAAAAGTCAGGACTCGCTGTCGTACGTCGCCAAGGATGCGCCGCGCCAGGTTCAATGGCTGGCCGTCGCGCCGGACCTTTCGCCACTGGCGGTGGACGGCCTGACCAGCGAAGTGGTCGAGCACCGTTATGTGTCGGTGCTGGTGAAACAGTCCAACGGCGCCTACAAGTACGAGTCGCGCATCAAGAACATCAGCCAACCCGCCTCACCGCTGGTGATGACGAAAGAAGGCGCCAAGCAAACGTTAAACACGTCAACGCCGGGCGATTTCACCCTGCAGTTAAAGGACGCCAACGGCAACCTGCTCAACCAGGTCGACTACAGCGTGGCCGGGCACGGCAACACATCGCGCTCCCTGGAACGCAACGCCGAGCTGCAACTGCGTCTGGATAAACCCAGCTACGCCACCGGTGATGAGATCGCCATCAGCATTCGTGCCCCGTATACCGGTGCCGGCTTGATCACCATCGAACGCGACAAGGTCTACACCCAGCAGTGGTTCAAGGCCGACAGCACCAACAGCGTGCAACACATCCGCGTACCGGCAGGGCTTGAGGGCAATGCCTACGTCAACGTGCAGTTTGTGCGCGACATGGGCTCGGCCGAGGTGTACATGAGCCCGCTGTCCTACGGCGTGGTGCCGTTCAGCATCAACCTGGATGCGCGGCGCATGGCACTGAAGGTTGAAGGCCCGGCGAAGATCGAGCCGGGGCAGACGCTGGATATCAAGGTTAACGCTGACCGTCCGGGCCGCGCAGTGGTTTACGCGGTAGACGAAGGCATTCTGCAAGTGGCGCGTTACCAGACGCCGGACCCGTTGGGCTTCTTCTTCCAGAAGCGTGCGCTGGAGGTAGGCACCAGTCAGATCCTTGACCTGATCCTGCCGGAATTCAGCCGTCTGCTCAGTGGGGCAGCGCCCGGTGGCGATACGGAAGGCGCCCTGGCCAATCACCTCAACCCGTTCAAACGCAAACATCAGCCGCCGGTGGCTTGGTGGTCTGGACTGGTCGATCTACCCGCCGGAGAAACCGTGCTGCATTACCAGGTGCCGGACAGCTTCAACGGTAAGTTGCACCTGTTTGCGGTGGCGGTGGACACCGACAGTGTGGGTGTCAGCGAAACCAATACCGAAGTACGCGGCCCGATCGTGATCACGCCAAACGTGCCTGCCTTTGTGGCACCGGGGGATGTGTTCAACGTCAGCGCCGGGGTGTTCAGCAACCTCGACACCACGGCGGATGTGAAGTTTGAACTGCAGGCCAGCGATGGCCTGAAGGTACAGGGTGACAAGGGCAGCACCCTGTCCCTGCAACCGCGCAAGGAAGGCACCGCCGAGTTCAAGATCAAGGTCGGCGAAACCCTGGGTTCGGCGGACTTGCGTTTTGTCGCAGTGTTGCCGGACGGCAAACGTATCCAGGTGGCCGAAACCACCTCGATTCGCCCACTGAGCGAGCATCGCGTCGCCCTGAGCCTGGGCCGCTTCGACAGCGCCAGCAAAGAGCTCAAGCCCACCCGCGAGCTGTTCAGCCAACTGCGTGACGTACAACTGGGCGTGGCGGCGTCGCCGCTGGTGTGGGCCAACGGCCTTAAGCATTACCTGGACGACTACGGCTACGCCTGCACCGAGCAGCTGGTGTCCAAGGCCATGCCGGCGTTGATCTGGGGCGGTAACGCGCCGGAAGCCGAACAAGCCTTCGGCAGTGCGGTACGCATGCTGCGCCAGCGCCAGAACCAGGCCGGTGGCTTCGGCTTATGGGCGGCAAACCCGGACGTGGCGCCGTACGCCAGCCTGTACGCCACCGACTTCCTGATCGAAGCCAGGGAGCGCGGTTTGCCGGTGCCGGAAGATCTGCTGGTGCGCTCCAATGCCTATCTGACGGACCTGGCCAATGGCCCGAGCGAAGGCCTGTCGGAATTGCGCAACCGCGCCTACGCCAGTTACCTGCTGAGCCGTCAGGGGATTCTGGTAAGCGGCGCATTGAGCGATATCCGCGAGCGCTACGAAAACTACTTCAAGGACAGTTGGCAGAACGACTTGGGCGCCGCCTACCTGGCGGCCAGCTATAAACTGCTCAAACAGGATCGCCAGGCTGACACGCTGTTCCGCAAAATCCCTTGGCGCTCACTTGTGGATAAGTGGGACAGCGATGGCCTCTACTACGACCCACTGGTGCACGATGCCGAACACTTGCACCTGCTGGCGCGGCATTTCCCAGAGCTGATGGACTATGTACCTACAGCGCTGCTGGATAAACTCGGTAAGCGCCTCAACGAGCAGCGTTACAACTCGCTGTCGGCGGCCCTGCTGCTGCGCGCCCTGGACAATTACGGCCAACGTGCGCAAAGCGACATGACCCTCAAGGCCACGGCCTGGCTGGGGGACAAACAGCAGCAATTGCTGGAGATGGCCGGGCAACCGCCGCGCGCCGCTGTGCCGGGCGCTACGCAGAAGCTGGTGATGGAAAAATCCGACGGCCCGGCAGCGTTCTACATGCTCAGCGAAGCCGGTTTCGACAAGGGCGCCAAGCTCAAGCCGATCAACAATGGCCTGGAAATCATCCACGAATACCTCGACCTCAAGGGCGAGCCGGTGAGCACAGTCGCGGTAGGCGATGAGTTCCTGGTGCGCCTGCGTCTGCGCGCGACCGACCGTGACCAGGTGCAACAAGTGGCCGTGGTCGACTTGCTCCCCGGTGGCGTCGAGCCTGTGTATAACTTGCCGCCGGAGCCAGAAGCCGCCAGCAGCGAGGACGGTGAAGGCGAAGCGTCCGAGTACGTGGAAGAGGACAGCCAGGAAGAAGAAAGCTGGCAAGCACCTATCGGCGAAACCGAGCTGAGCAACTGGCAGCCGGAGTACGTGGACGTACGTGATGATCGAGTGGTGTTGTACGGCACCGCACTGCGCGATGTAGGCACCTTCGTCTACCGCGTGCGTGCCACCAACGCCGGCACCTTCAACACGCCACCGGCCTACGCCGAAGGCATGTACGAAACCACCCTGCAAGGGCGCGGTAAAGTAGGCCAGCTTGAAATCACCCAGCCTTAAGCGCCTGACGCCGCTGCTCGCAGCGGCGGTGATGCTGGCGGGGTTGCGGCTGTGGCCCCATGTCCCGCTGGAGCAAGCAGTCACGTCATCACGCGTGGTGTTGGCCGATGACGGCTCGCTGCTGCGCATGACGTTGGCCGATGACGGGCAATACCGACTTTGGCTACCGCTGGAGCGGATATCGCCTTCACTGGTCGAAGCCTTGCTGCTCAAGGAAGACCGCAACTTCTACTGGCACCCGGGGATCAACCCCCCGGCATTGGTGCGCGCGGCTATGGCCACCTACAGCGGTGGCCAGCGCCAGGGCGGCTCGACCTTGAGCATGCAACTGGCACGGCGCCTGTGGGACTTGAACACCCGACAGGTGCCGGGCAAGTTGCAGCAGATGGCCTTGGCGCTGTGGCTGGAGGCGCGCTACAGCAAGCACGACATCCTTGAGGCCTACCTGAACCTCGCGCCCATGGGCGGCAATATCGAAGGCGCCGAGGCGGCCAGCCGGATCTACTTCGGCAAGTCGGCGGCGCAGCTGTCGCTGTCCGAAGCACTGGCGCTGGCGGTGATTCCGCAGCAGCCGGGGCGACGCGCGCGCTTCGGGCCGTCGCTGCAACATGCGCGGCAGCGCTTGATGGCCGACTGGCGCGAGACGTATCCACAAGACCCACGTAACGACAGTTTGCTGGACTTGCCTCTGGAGGCGCGCAACCGCCAGCAGATTCCGTTCCTGGCGCCGCATTTGAGTGAACAACTGCTGGCGTCCCAGCCTGGCAATGAGCTGAACAGCACCCTCAATCTACCGCTGCAACACTTGCTTGAACGCCTGATCAGCGGCTTCATCGCCGAGCGTCGCAGCACGGGTGTGGAAAACGCCACGGCGATCCTGATCGACAGCCGCGACCAGAGCGTCAAGGCGCTGGTGGGATCCGCGGATTACTTATCCACACGCCTTCACGGCCAGGTCAATGGCGTGCTGTCGCGGCGCTCGCCGGGCTCGACACTCAAGCCGTTCCTGTATGGGCTGGCGCTGGACCAAGGGGTGATTCACCCCATGAGTATCCTCAAGGACCTGCCGAGTAACTTCGGCTACTTCCAGCCGGAAAATTTCGACGGCAGTTTTGTCGGGCCGCTGACCGCACGGGATGCCCTGATCCGTAGTCGCAACATCCCGGCGGTGTGGCTTGCCAGCCAAGTCAAGTCGCCTTCCTTGTATGGATTGCTGCAACGCGCCGGGATAAAAGGCCTGCGTGACGAAAGCCATTACGGCCTGGCCCTGGCCCTCGGTGGGGGTGAAATGACCCCGGAGGAACTGGCGCGACTGTATGTGATGCTGGCCGGTGACGGGCACCTGCGGCCATTGCGCTATCTGCAGGAACAACCGCAATCCACCGGCGCGCAACTGCTCACGCCCCAGGCGGCGTTCATGGTGCGCGACATGCTGCGCCGAAACCCACGCCCGGATGGCCTGCCCGGCCGCCATTGGCGCACCGCCTGGAAAACCGGCACGTCCTGGGGGTTTCACGATGCGTGGAGTACGGGATTGGTGGGTCCCTACGTGCTGGTGGTGTGGGTGGGCAACTTCGATGGCCGGCCGAACCCTGCATTCATCGGCGCCAAGACCGCCGCGCCGTTGTTCTTCCGCATCGCCGACGCCCTGCCCCTGGCGTTGCCCAACGTGGTGATCAAAGCCGACAAACCGCCTGCCGGCTTAGTGCGCATCGACATCTGCGCCGCGTCCGGGGAGTTGCCCAACCGCTGGTGCCCGCAAACCCGCAAGACCTGGTACATCCCCGGCGTGTCGCCGATTCGCGTGTCCAACCTGCACCGCCCCGTGCTGATCGACACCCGCACCGGCAAGGCCGCCTGCCCACCGTTCGACGCACACTACACGCGCGAAGAAGTCTTCGAGTTCTGGCCCAGTGACGTGCAACGCTTGTACCGCGCCGCCGGCCTGCCGCGACGTACCCCGCCAAACGTAATGAAAAACTGCCAGCCCAACCGCCTCAGTGACCAGAGCGAAGCCCCGCAGATTCGTTCACCGCTGACCCAGGTGAGCTATCAATTGCGCCTGTCCCAGCCCCAGGAAAGCATCCCGCTGAATGCCAACGCCGCCAGCGACGCTGCCACACTGTACTGGTTTGCCGATCAAACTTTGATCGGCCAGGGTCCGCCGCACACCACGCTGAACTGGCGCCCGGGAAAGTCGGGGGAGTATCGGTTGCGAGTCAGTGATGATCAGGGGCGCAGCGCGAGTCGCGGGTTGAAGGTGGAGTTTGTGCCCTGATCAGGCTGCTTATTGCGCAGCACCGACAAGCGCTGGTTAACGGGAAACACACTCCACGTAACCAGACTCTCCACCGCCCATGGCCCCCGACAACCAGCCCCATTCAAAAGCCAGCGTCGTCAGACCCGCGTGATCAATGCCTACCGTGCCACGCGACCAACCGGACAGCAGCTCACCCTCCAGGGTCAGGCACTGAAACAGCAATTCGATAGTGTCCGGGCCTGTCACTCGTCCCACTTGCGTGCCCAGGCGAATCCGCCCGCCCTGGTAAGTGCCAGAGATGGCATCACCCTCGACAAGGTAATGAAATACCGTGCCCGAACCGGACAGCCCCTGGGCATTGTTGGCGACGGTGAACCGGCGGTTGTTCAAACGCTGGTGGATCTGGGAGGGGGGTTGCATCGAGGGCGCGTCCTTTCGCGGGAGCCTGGAGACCCGGGCGGGCCTCCAGGAGGGGGCGTGTTACTCCACCGTCACCGACTTAGCCAGGTTGCGCGGCTGGTCGACGTCAGTGCCTTTCAACACAGCGACGTAGTACGACAGCAACTGCAGCGGAATGGTGTAGAGGATCGGCGACAGGGTGTCGTTGATATGCGGCATGTTGATGACGTGAGTGCCTTCACCATTGGTCATGCCGGCTTTTTCATCGGCGAACACCACCAGTTGGCCGCCACGGGCGCGGACTTCCTGCAAGTTGGACTTGAGCTTTTCCAGCAGTTCGTTGTTCGGCGCCACGGTGACCACCGGCATGTCGTCATCCACCAGGGCCAGTGGGCCGTGCTTGAGTTCGCCGGCCGGGTAGGCTTCGGCGTGGATGTACGAGATTTCCTTGAGCTTGAGCGAACCTTCCATGGCCACCGGGTATTGCGCGCCACGACCGAGGAACAGGGTGTGGTTCTTGTCGGCGAACAGCTCGGCGACTTTTTCCACGGTGCTGTCCATGGCCAAGGCTTCACCGAGACGGGCTGGCAGGCGGCGCAGTTCTTCGACCAGCGTGGCTTCGACGCCTTCGGCCAGGGTGCCACGCACTTGACCCAGAGACAGGGTCAGCAGCAACAGGCCAACCAACTGGGTGGTGAAGGCTTTGGTGGACGCCACGCCGATTTCGCGACCGGCCTGGGTCAGCAGGGTCAGGTCGGATTCACGCACCAGGGAGCTGATGCTGACGTTACAGATCGCCAGGCTGGCCAGGAACCCCAACTCCTTGGCATTGCGCAGGGCGGCCAGGGTGTCGGCGGTTTCGCCGGACTGCGAGATGGTCACGAACAGGGTGTCGGGCTGCACCACCACCTTGCGGTAGCGGAACTCGCTGGCGACTTCCACCTGGCAAGGGATGCCGGCGAGTTCTTCCAGCCAATAACGGGCAACCATGCCGGCGTGGTAACTGGTGCCACAGGCAACGATCTGCACGTTGCGCACTTTGGCGAACAGCTCGGCGGCTTGTGGACCAAAGGCGTTGACCAGCACTTGGTTCTGGCTCAGGCGACCTTCCAGGGTGCGTTGCACCACGGACGGTTGCTCGTGGATTTCCTTGAGCATGAAGTGGCGGAACTCGCCCTTATCGGCAGCTTCGGCGCCGTCGCGGTATTGCACGGCTTCGCGCTCGACGGACTGGCCGTTTACATCCCAGATCTGCACGCTTTCACGGCGGATGTCGGCGATATCGCCTTCTTCCAGGTACATGAAGCGGTCGGTGACCTGGCGCAGGGCCAGTTGGTCGGAGGCGAGGAAGTTTTCGCCCAGCCCCAGGCCGATCACCAGCGGGCTGCCACTGCGAGCAGCAACCACGCGGTCCGGTTGGCTGGCGCTGACCACGGCCAGGCCGTAGGCGCCGTGTAGCTCTTTAACGGTGGCCTTGAGGGCGACGGTCAGGTCGCCCAGGTCCTTGAGCTTGTGGTTGAGCAGGTGGGCGATGACTTCGGTGTCGGTGTCCGAGGTGAACACGTAGCCCTGGCCCTTGAGTTGTTCACGCAACACTTCGTGGTTTTCAATGATGCCGTTGTGGACCACCGCCAGGTCGCCCGAGAAATGCGGGTGGGCGTTGCGTTCGCAGGGTGCACCGTGGGTCGCCCAACGGGTGTGGGCGATGCCCAGACGGCCGACCAGCGGCTCACCGTTCAAGGCTTGCTCCAACTCGCTGACCTTGCCCGGACGGCGCATGCGCTCCAGCTTGCCGGCGTTGGTGAAGACCGCCACACCGGCGCTGTCATAGCCGCGGTATTCCAGGCGCTTGAGGCCTTCGATCAAAATCGGGGTAATGTTGCGTTCAGCGACTGCGCCTACGATGCCACACATGGTGTTTCTCCTAGATGATTGCCGCGCATATCAGCGTAATGCCGCGGGCTTGGATCTGGTCGCGGGCCTCAAGCGGCAGGCGATCATCGGTGATAAGGGTATGGACGCTGCTCCACGGCAGTTCCAGGTTGGGAATCTTGCGGCCGATCTTGTCGGATTCGACCATCACCACCACTTCACGAGCGACCTCGGCCATGACGCGGCTCAGGCCCAGCAATTCGTTGAAGGTGGTGGTACCCCGTTGCAGATCGATGCCGTCGGCGCCGATAAACAGCTGGTCAAAGTCATAGGAACGCAGCACTTGCTCGGCGACCTGGCCCTGGAACGAGTCCGAATGCGGGTCCCAGGTGCCACCGGTCATCAACAGCACTGGCTCATGCTCCAGTTCGCTTAACGCGCGGGCGACGTGGAGGGAGTTGGTCATCACCACCAGGCCGGGCTGGTGGCCCAACTCGGGGATCATAGCGGCGGTGGTGCTGCCGCTGTCGATGATGATGCGCGCGTGTTCGCGCAGGCGCATGACGGCAGCACGGGCAATGGCGCGCTTGTACACCGAGATGGGCTGGGTGGCGTCGCCCACCAGTTCCTGGGGCATGGTGATCGCGCCACCGTAGCGGCGCAGCAACAGGCCATTGCTTTCGAGGGCGGCCAGGTCCTTGCGGATCGTGACTTCCGAAGTTTCGAAACGCTTGGCCAACTCGTCCACGCTGACTTCGCCCTGTTCATTGAGCAAGGTCAGGATGTTGTGGCGTCGCTGGGGGGTATTTCGTTTCGACATGGTGACGGTAAGTTTCGTTTCGAAAGATAACGAAGGCAATCAAAACCTATTGTCGAAAGGTCGTCAAGGGGGCGAGGACATTTTTTATTTACCCGCACACGAATGTGGGAGCGGGCTTGCTTGCGAATGCGCGGGTCCAGTCGCCACTTCCGGTGACTGGCACTTCGCATTCGCAAGCAAGCCCGCTCCCACAGGGGGTTACTTGTCGCTGTCGAGAATGTGGATAAGTCAGGTCTTCTTGATTTTGACCGGGCGTTTCCAGCCGTCGATGTTGCGTTGACGGGCGCGGGCTACTGCCAGTTGGGACTTATCCACATCCTGGTTGATGGTTGAGCCTGCGGCGGTGCTGGCGCCATCGTCGAGGGTAACCGGGGCGACCAGCGAATTATTGGAACCGATAAACACGTCCGCACCAATGGTGGTCTGGTGTTTATTGGCGCCATCGTAGTTGCACGTGATGGTGCCGGCGCCGATGTTGGTTCGCGCGCCGACGGTAGCATCACCCAGGTAGGTCAGGTGACCGACTTTGGCTTCGGCATCCAACTTGGCGTTTTTCAGTTCAACAAAGTTACCCACATGGGCCTTGGCTCCCAGCACGCTACCTGGACGCAGCCGCGCAAAAGGGCCGGCGTCGCTGCCCTCGCCCATCACCGCACCGTCTATGTGGCTGTTGGCCTTGATCACCACGCCCTTACGCAGGGTACTGTCCTTGATCACGCAGTTAGGACCAATCACCACGTCGTCTTCGATGACCACACGGCCTTCGAGGATCACGTTGATATCGATCAGCACGTCGCGGCCGACGGTCACTTCCCCGCGCACATCGAAACGCGCCGGGTCACGCAGGGTCACACCCTGGGCCATCAGGCGGCGGCCTTCGCGCAGTTGATAGTGACGCTCCAGCTCGGCCAGTTGCTTGCGGTCGTTGGCGCCCTGCACTTCCATCGGGTCGTGGGGCTGTTCGGTCGCAACCAGCAGGCCATCGCTTACGGCCATTTCGATGACGTCGGTGAGGTAGTACTCGCCCTGGGCGTTGTTGTTGGACAGGCGGCTCATCCAGTCGCCGAGCTTATCGGCTGGGACAGCCAGGATCCCGGTGTTGCCCTCGGTGATCGCACGCTGGGCTTCGCTAGCGTCTTTGTGCTCAACGATGGCGGCTACCTTGCCATCGGCGTTGCGCACGATACGTCCGTAGCCGGTGGGATCATCCAGTTCAACGGTCAGCAGGCCCATCTGGCCAGGCACTACGTGCTTGAGCAGGCGTTGCAGGGTTTCCACTTCAATCAGCGGCACGTCGCCGTAGAGGATCAGCACGGTGTCGGCGGTGATGAACGGCACGGCTTGGGCGGTGGCGTGGCCGGTGCCCAGCTGCTTGTCCTGCAATACGAAATTCAGATCGTCCGCGGCGAGGCGTTCACGCACCGCATCGGCACCGTGCCCGATTACGACGTGAATGCGCTGTGGGTCGAGCTGCCGGGCACTGTGGATAACATGGCCCAGCATGGAATTACCGGCAACCGGGTGCAGCACCTTTGGCAAGGCCGAACGCATACGGGTGCCCTGGCCTGCGGCGAGAATGACGATTTCAAGAGACATGAGTGGCTACCAATCCTAGGCGGTCCGGCTTCAGACCAAAGAAGTGTTTTGCAAAAAAAGAAAAAGGGTAGCCGAGGCTACCCTTTTTAATCAATCGCGCTTGAAGCATGACGGCATGGCCGCTTACTTCTTGCGGATCTGCTGGAGCGTGCGCAGCTGAGCTGCAGCCTCGGCCAGACGTACAGCAGCAGCGCTGTAGTCGAAGTCCGCACCCTTTTCGTTCAGGGCCTTCTCAGCAGCCTTGACGGCTTCCTGAGCGGAGGCTTCATCCAGGTCGCCAGCACGTTGCACGGTGTCGGCAAGTACCTTGACCATGTTCGGCTGAACCTCGAGGAAACCACCGGAGATGTAAAACACCTCCTTTTCCCCGCCTTGCTTGGTCAGAGTGATCGGACCTGGCTTCAAGCTGGTGATCAACGGCGCGTGACCCATGGCAATACCAAGGTCACCGAGTTCGCCGTGTGCAATCACCATCTCTACCAGACCGGAGAAGATTTCCCCTTCCGCGCTGACGATATCGCAATGGACTGTCATAGCCATCTGATTGCCTCAACCTGATGAGCGCCCGTTTCCGGGCGCCTGGATTACAGTTTCTTGGCTTTCTCGATCGCTTCTTCGATGCCGCCGACCATGTAGAACGCTTGTTCTGGCAGGTGGTCGTAGTCACCGTTGAGGATGCCTTTGAAGCCAGCAATGGTGTCTTTCAGGGAAACGTATTTACCCGAGGCACCGGTGAAGACTTCAGCCACGAAGAACGGCTGCGACAAGAAACGCTGGATCTTACGAGCACGGTTTACCAACTGCTTGTCGGCTTCCGACAGCTCGTCCATACCCAGGATCGCAATGATGTCCTTCAGTTCTTTGTAACGCTGCAGCACGTACTGAACGCCGCGAGCGGTGTCGTAGTGCTCCTGGCCGATCACGTTCGGGTCCAGCTGGCGCGAAGTCGAGTCGAGTGGATCGACCGCTGGGTAGATACCCAGGGAAGCGATGTCACGGGACAGAACGACGGTGGCGTCCAAGTGGGCGAAGGTGGTCGCTGGCGACGGGTCGGTCAAGTCATCCGCAGGTACGTATACCGCTTGGATCGAAGTGATCGAACCTTCCTTGGTCGAAGTGATACGTTCTTGCAGAACGCCCATCTCTTCAGCCAGGGTCGGCTGGTAACCTACTGCGGAAGGCATACGGCCCAGCAGTGCGGATACTTCAGTACCGGCCAGGGTGTAACGATAGATGTTGTCGACGAACAGCAGAACGTCGTTACCTTCGTCACGGAACTTCTCGGCCATGGTCAGGCCAGTCAGTGCTACGCGCAGACGGTTACCCGGCGGCTCGTTCATCTGACCGTAAACCAGTGCCACTTTGTCCAGAACGTTGGAGTCCTTCATCTCGTGGTAGAAGTCGTTACCCTCACGGGTACGCTCACCCACACCGGCGAACACGGAATAACCGCTGTGCTCGATGGCGATGTTACGGATCAGTTCCATCATGTTTACGGTCTTGCCTACACCGGCACCACCGAACAGACCGACTTTACCGCCTTTGGCGAACGGGCAAACCAGGTCGATAACCTTGATGCCGGTTTCCAGCAGGTCGTTGCCGCCAGCTTGTTCCGCGAACGAAGGTGCTGGACGGTGAATGCCCCAACGCTCTTCGGTGTCGATCGGACCAGCTTCGTCAATCGGGTTGCCCAGTACGTCCATGATCCGGCCCAGGGTCGCTTTACCGACCGGTACGGAGATGGCTGCGCCAGAGTCGACAACGTCCAGACCGCGCTTCAAGCCTTCGGTGGAACCCATCGCAATGGTACGAACTACGCCGTCGCCCAGCTGCTGCTGAACTTCCAGAGTAGTGTCCGCGCCTTGTACTTTCAGCGCGTTGTAGATGCTCGGTACGCTGTCGCGTGGAAATTCCACGTCGATAACGGCGCCGATGATTTGAACGATACGTCCGCTACTCATAGCTGGATCCTCTGAATATTTGAACCGTTAAACCGCGGCAGCGCCGCCGACGATTTCCGAGATCTCTTGGGTGATCGCAGCCTGACGCGCCTTGTTGTAGATCAGCTGCAAATCGCTGATCAGATCACCGGCGTTATCGGTAGCGTTTTTCATCGCGATCATCCGCGCCGCTTGTTCAGCTGCGTTGTTCTCGACCACCGCCTGGTACACCTGCGACTCCACGTAGCGCACCATCAAGCCGTCAAGCAGCTCTTTGGCGTCTGGTTCGTAGAGGTAGTCCCAGTGGTGCTTGAGTTCCTGATCCGGAGTCGCCACCAGTGGAATCAATTGCTCCACGGTTGGCTGCTGGGTCATGGTGTTGATGAACTTGTTGGATACCACGGAGAGGCGATCAATCCGGCCTTCCAGGTACGCATCCAGCATCACCTTCACGCTGCCGATCAAATCATTGATCGACGGCTCTTCACCCAGGTGGCTGATAGCTGCTACGACGTTACCGCCGAAGTTGCGGAAAAAGGCCGCACCCTTGCTACCAACAACACACAGATCGATCTCGACGCCTTTTTCGCGGTTTACCGCCATGTCCTTGACCAGGGCCTTGAACAGGTTGGTATTCAAACCACCGCACAAACCACGGTCACTGCTCACAACCACATAACCCACACGCTTAACTTCGCGGTCGATCATGAATGGGTGGCGGTATTCCGGGTTGGCGTTGGCCAGATGCCCAATTACCTGGCGGATACGCTCCGCATAAGGACGGCTAGCAGCCATGCGCATTTGTGCCTTGCGCATTTTGCTGACCGCCACTTTTTCCATGGCGCTGGTAATTTTTTGCGTGCTTTTGATGCTCGCAATCTTACTGCGAATCTCTTTTGCGCCTGCCATGTAACACCTATCAGGTTAGCAAGCGGGAGCCTTGCGGCTCCCGCTGCGGCTTACCAGGTTTGGGTGGCCTTGAACTTCTCGATACCGGCTTTCAGGCCAGCGTCGATTTCGTCATTGAAGTCACCCTTCACGTTGATCTTGGCCAACAAGTCGGCGTGATCGCGGTTGAAGTAAGCAATCAGCGCTTGTTCAAAGCTGCCGACCTTGGCGATTTCGACGTCAGTCAGGAACCCACGCTCAGCGGCATACAGCGACAACGCCATGTCAGCGATCGACATTGGGGCGTATTGCTTCTGCTTCATCAGCTCGGTAACGCGCTGACCATGCTCAAGTTGCTTACGGGTCGCTTCGTCCAGGTCAGAAGCGAACTGGGCGAATGCCGCCAGTTCACGGTACTGAGCCAGAGCGGTACGGATACCACCGGAGAGCTTCTTGATGATCTTGGTCTGAGCGGCACCACCCACACGGGATACCGAAACACCGGCGTTCACTGCAGGGCGGATGCCCGAGTTGAACATGGCCGATTCCAGGAAGATCTGACCGTCGGTGATGGAAATCACGTTGGTCGGAACGAACGCGGAAACGTCGCCAGCCTGGGTTTCGATGATCGGCAGTGCGGTCAGGGAACCGGTTTTGCCGGTCACTGCGCCGTTGGTGAACTTCTCTACGTACTCTTCCGAAACGCGGGATGCGCGCTCCAGCAGACGGGAGTGGAGATAGAACACGTCGCCTGGGTAAGCTTCACGGCCTGGTGGACGGCGCAGCAGCAGGGAAATCTGGCGGTAAGCCACTGCTTGCTTGGACAGATCGTCATAAACGATCAGCGCGTCTTCACCGCGGTCGCGGAAGAATTCACCCATGGTGCAACCGGCATACGGTGCCAGGTATTGCAGTGCAGGCGATTCCGAAGCACTGGCAGCCACGATGATCGTGTTTTTCAGTGCGCCGTTCTCTTCCAGCTTGCGAACCACGTTGGCGATGGTCGATTGCTTCTGACCGATGGCTACGTAGACGCAGAAAATGCCGCTGTCTTTCTGGTTGATGATCGCGTCGATCGCCAGAGCGGTTTTACCGATCTGACGGTCACCGATGATCAGCTCACGCTGGCCACGGCCGACAGGGATCATGGCATCGACAGCCTTGTAGCCAGTCTGTACAGGCTGGTCTACCGACTTACGCCAGATCACGCCTGGAGCAACTTTCTCGACCGCGTCGGTCTCGGTGTTGCCCAGTGGACCTTTGCCGTCAACAGGGTTACCCAGTGCGTCGACTACGCGACCCAGCAGTTCCTTACCAACCGGAACCTCCAGGATGCGGCCGGTGCACTTGGCGCTCATGCCTTCAGCCAGAGACTGGTAAGCGCCCAGGATAACGGCACCTACGGAGTCTTGCTCCAGGTTGAGGGCCATACCGAAGACGCCGCCCGGAAACTCGATCATCTCGCCGGACATTACGTCGGCCAGACCGTGAATCCGCACAATACCGTCAGATACGCTGACGACAGTGCCTTCGTTACGGGCTTGGGAGGTCACATCGAGCTTGTCGATGCGGCCCTTGATAATTTCACTTATTTCGGAAGGATTGAGTTGCTGCATTGCTCTGCTGCCCCTTCAAACTCAAGATTTCAATGCTTCGGCAAGATTCGCGAGTTTGCCGCGAATCGAGCCATCGATAACCAGGTCGCCGGCGCGAATGACAATGCCCCCAATGAGGGACTTGTCTTCCGCAACTTGCAGGCGCACTTCCCGGTCGAGTCGTGCACTGAGAACCTTGGCGAGTTTGTCTTGCTGTTCTTGGTTCAATGCAAAAGCACTGGTCACTTCAACGTCTACCGACTTCTCTTGCTCGGCCTTGTACAGGTCGAACAGAGCGGCAATCTCCGGCAGAAGCAGGAGACGGTCGTTTTCGGCAACGACGTGGATGAAGTTCTGCACTTTCACATCAAACTTGTCGCCGCACACTTCAATAAAAGTGGCGGCCTTGTCTGCGCTCGTCAGTCGCGGGGCCTTGAGCACGCGCTGCATTGTGTCGTCTTGCGACACTGCTGCAGCCAGGCCGAGCATGGCTGACCAAGAGGCCAGCTGCTGGTGGGCCTGGGCGTGCTCGAAGGCTGCCTTAGCGTAAGGTCGGGCCAACGTGGTCAATTCTGCCATGATCGCCCTCGCTTAAATTTCAGCAGCCAGTTTGTTTACCAGCTCCGCGTGCGCGTTTTGATCGATTGTGGCACCCAGGATCTTCTCAGCACCGCCGACGGCCAGAGCACCCAGTTGGGCACGCAGCGCATCTTTGACACCGTTCAGTTCCTGCTCGATCTCGGCCTGAGCCTGAACCTTCACACGGTCAGCGTCGATACGGGCTTTTTCAACAGCCTCTTCAACAATCTGGTTACCGCGTTTCTTGGCTTGCTCAATGATTTCGGCTGCTTGAGCTTTCGCTTCGCGCAGTTGTTGACCCGCTTTATCTTGGGCCAACTCCAGGTCGCGAGCTGCTCGTGCTGCAGCGTCCAGCCCATCCGCGATCTTCTTCTGACGTTCGTGCAGAGCTGCGATGACCGGAGGCCATACGAACTTCATGCAGAAAACGACAAAAATCAAGAACGCTAAGGACTGACCAATAATGGTTGCATTAATGTTCACGCCAATACCTCGCTCATTCGTTGCACAACACACCAATCACTCGAAAAAACGAGTGATTAACCGGCGAGTTGACCAACGAAAGGGTTCGCGAAGGTGAAGAACAGAGCGATACCAACACCGATCATGGTCACGGCGTCGAGCAGGCCGGCGACGATGAACATTTTAACTTGCAGCATTGGAACCATTTCTGGCTGACGCGCTGCGCCTTCCAGGAACTTGCCGCCCAGCAGGCCGAAACCAATGGCAGTACCCAGGGCGCCCAGGCCGATCAACAGTGCAACAGCGATAGCGGTTAGACCAACTACAGTTTCCATCTTTCCTCCCGACTTTTACGTCGTATGGTTTAGGTTTTTTAGATTTTAAAGCGGTAAAACAAATCGTTTCATAGCCCTGGTGGGCCACCTTCCCGTTTGACCGGGAAGGACATCAGACTAGTCGAGACTGGTCTTAATGGTTCTCTTCGTGCGCCATCGACAGGTAGACGATGGTCAGCATCATGAAGATGAAGGCCTGCAGGGTGATGATCAGGATGTGGAACACAGCCCACGCCCACTGCAGAACAATGCCCAGGCCGCTAAGCCAGAGCAGGCCGCTGCCGAACATCACAGCGATCAGAATGAACACCAACTCGCCGGCATACATGTTGCCGAACAGTCGCAGGGCCAGGGAAATCGGCTTGGCGACCAGGGTCACGAATTCCAGCAGGAAGTTCACCGGGATCAGCAGGGCTTGAACGAAAATGTTCTTGCTGCCGAACGGGTGCAGGGTCAGTTCGCCAATAAAACCGCCGATGCCCTTGATCTTGATGCTGTAGAAAATGATCAACGCGAATACCGACAGGGCCATGCCCAGGGTAGCGTTAGGGTCAGTGGTCGATACGGCACGGAATGGAATGTGTGGGTCGCCGCTGATCGCCATGGCCAACTGAGGAATCCAGTCAACCGGGATCAGGTCGACGGCGTTCATCAGGAACACCCAGACGAAGATGGTCAGTGCCAGCGGTGCGATCACCGGGCTACGGCCATGGAAGCTGTCTTTCACGCTGCCATCGACGAATTCGACCAGTACTTCAACGAAGTTCTGCAAAGCACCTGGCTGACCGGAAGTCGCCTTCTTTGCCGCCATGCGGAAAATGAAGACGAAAATCAGACCCAATGCGACCGACCAGCCCAGAGTATCCAGGTGGAAAGCCCAGAAGCCCATTTCTTTGGCCTCTGCTGCGGAGTGGGCAAAGCCCCAGCCGCCATTAGGAAGCTGACCGAAGGTCAGGTTCTGCAAGTGGTGCTGGATATAGCCCGAAGCGGTTGTTTCTGCCATGGTTGCCTCAAACGCCCTAAGGTTTCGAAAGTCTTGTTTTCATTAGCAGGGGAGCGAACCAGCTGACCAGTTGGGTCAACACGAAGACGCCGAATACAGCCAGCGGCGCCAATGGCTTCACACCTGCAAAGGTCAGTGCAAACAGCACTGCCGTCAAAATCAGTTTCCCCGCCTCGCCGGCATAAAATGACCGGACGATAGCCTGGGCTGCTCGGGCGCCGGAAAACCGAAAGGCCCTGTGAGCAAAATACATATTGGGCAGCAAGGCTATCAGGCCCCCGCAGAGTCCTGAATATCCGGCAACGACTCCATGCCCGTACCAAAGCGCCAATGCGGCGATCAGCAAAATGACAAATTGAGCCAATAAAACCGGAAAAACGGCCAAGCGACGGAACGGCAACGTGTTTGGCGTGCGGTTTTCCATCACTCTTGCTCCTCAATGGTCGGCTGCCGGATATCAATAACTTGGCATAATTTGTGCCGACAAAATGCGCGCAGAGTATAGGGGCGGTTCTGCCCCTATTCAACTGTCGGGTAGTGATTTCCGATCACGCGCTACATGAGCAAATGTTTCAGTGAATGTTTCAACGGATGTGGGCAAGGACGCCTTGAAGCTCGTCGAGGGAGTTATATCCGATGACCAATTGCCCTTTGCCTTTCTTACCGTGGCGAATTTGCACCGCAGAGCCCAGGCGCTCGGCCAGGCGCTGCTCGAGACGAGCGATATCCGGATCAGGTTTAACCGTTTCGACCGGTGCAGGTTTACCGCTGAGCCACTGGCGAACCAGCGCCTCGGTCTGGCGAACGGTGAGCCCTCGTGCGACAACGTGTCGCGCCCCTTCAACCTGTTGATTTTCCGGTAAACCGAGCAAAGCACGGGCGTGACCCATCTCCAGGTCGCCGTGGGACAACATGGTCTTGATGACTTCCGGCAACGCGATCAGGCGCAACAAGTTGGACACGGTCACGCGGGATTTACCCACCGCCTCGGCCACTTGTTGCTGGGTCAGCTGGAACTCTTGCTGCAAACGCTGCAGAGCGATCGCTTCTTCGATCGGGTTGAGGTCTTCGCGCTGGATGTTCTCGATCAGCGCCATGGCGATGGCGGTTTCATCCGGCACATCGCGCACCATCGCCGGAATGGTTTCCTTGCCAGCCTGCTGGCTCGCACGCCAGCGGCGCTCGCCGGCGATGATTTCAAAGCGGCCGCCACCAATCGGGCGCACCACGATCGGCTGCATCACACCCTGGGCCTTGATCGAATTGGCCAGTTCTTCCAGTGCCTGGGGGTCCATGTCGCGGCGCGGCTGATATTTGCCGCGCTGGATCAGGTCCAACGGCAGGTGTTGCAGCTCGCGCTCGTCGGCCTGCACCGCTTGTTCTTCAAGCGATGTGACGGTCGGACCACTCAACAGTGCATCCAGTCCACGTCCGAGACCTCGTTTCTTGACGGCCATGGGGATTCCTTAAGTTGGCTGGGCTGCAGCGGTGCGTGAGTTGCGGCGTTGGCGACGAACCATCTCGCCGGCCAGCGCCAGGTAGGCAATGGCGCCACGGGATTGCTTGTCGTAGGCCAGGGCCGGCATGCCGTAGCTCGGGGCTTCGGCCAAACGGATGTTGCGCGGGATCACCGTGTCGTACAACTGATCACCGAAGTGTTCCTTGAGTTGCGCCGACACATCGTTCATCAGGCTCAGGCGTGGGTCGAACATGGTCCGCAACAGGCCTTCGATCTGCAAGTTCGGGTTGAGCAACTCGGCGATGCGCTTGATGTTATCCACAAGGTCGCTCAGACCTTCCAGCGCGTAGTACTCGCACTGCATGGGGATAATCACACCATCGGCGGCCACCAACGCGTTCAAGGTCAGCATCGACAGTGACGGCGGGCAGTCGATCAAAATGTAGTCGTAATTCTCACGGATTGGCGCCAAGGCGCTGCGCAGACGGCTTTCTTTCATCTGCATTTCCAGCAGCACCACTTCCGCCGCGGTCAAATCGCGGTTGGCCGGCAGCAGTTGATAACCACCGTGTTCGGAATAGTGCATGGCCTGGGCCAGGTCGCACTCGCCAATCAGCAAGTCGTAGACCGAGTTTTCCAGGCCGTGTTTATCCACACCGCTACCCATGGTGGCGTTGCCCTGTGGATCGAGATCGATCAACAGCACCCGGCGCTTGGTCGCGACCAGGGATGCTGCGAGGTTGATGCAGGTGGTGGTTTTGCCCACGCCACCTTTCTGGTTCGCTATCGCGAATACCTTAGCCATTCTTGCTTGTGTTCCCAATCATGCCGTGCGGCGCAGTATCAGCAGATGGCGTTGGCCTTGGCAACCGGGTACAGCCAAGGCGTGTTCGCTATCGAGGTGGAAGTCTGCCGGCAATGCTAACAGCTCATCGCTTGGATGGACGCCCTTCATTGCCAGCCAGCGGGTGTCGCGGTCGCCAAGATGGCGAGTCCAGTTGCTGAAGTTCTCCATGCTGCTGAATGCCCTGGAAACAATTCCGGTGAAAGGCTGTTCAGGCGTGAAGGCTTCGACACGACTGTGGATAACCTGCAGGTTATCCAGCTTGAGTTCGAGTTTGACCTGAGTCAGGAAGCGGGTTTTCTTGCCGTTGCTGTCCAGGCAGGTCACTTGGGAGCCGGGAAACAGGATGGCCAACGGAATGCCAGGCATGCCGCCGCCACTGCCAACGTCCAACCAACGGCCGTTTTCGATGAATGGCATCACGCTCAAGCTGTCGAGCAAGTGACGGGACACCATTTCGTCGGGATCACGCACCGCTGTCAGGTTGTAAGCCTTGTTCCATTTGATCAACAGGGCCAGATAGCCCAGTAGCAATTCATGCTGGGCCGGGGTCAGGTCGACGCCCAACTGGCGTGCACCTGTGGATAACTCTTCGGCGTGTTGCGAGGTGACCAACGAACTCAAGCGCTTTGCTCCAACTGACGGCCCGCGCCGCGTTTTTTCAAATGAATCATCAGCAGCGATATCGCCGCCGGGGTGACGCCTGGGATACGTGAAGCCTGCCCCAGGGTTTCCGGCCGAGTTATCCCCAGCTTGCTTTGGATTTCTTTCGACAGCCCGGAAATCCCGGTGTAATCGATGTCCGCAGGCAGCTTGGTGTCTTCACTGGCGCGCAGGCGAGCGATCTCGTCCTGTTGGCGGTCAATGTAACCGGCGTATTTGGTCTTGATTTCGACCTGCTCGGCGACCTGTGGATCTTCTGCGCCCTGGCCGGTCACTTCGACCAGACCAGCGTAGTCGATTTCCGGACGTGACAGCAGGTTGAGCAAGTTGTACTCGTGGGTCAGCGGCGTGCCGAATTTTTCAGCGATCGCATCGCCTTGTTCAGTCCCCGGGCGAACCCAGGTGCTTTTCAGGCGCTGCTCTTCCAATGCAATGCTTTCACGTTTTTTGCAGAAGGCTTCCCAACGCACATCATCGACCAGCCCAAGTTCACGACCTTTTTCGGTCAGGCGCAGGTCGGCGTTGTCTTCGCGCAGGATCAAACGGTATTCCGCCCGGGAAGTGAACATCCGGTACGGTTCCTGGGTGCCCAGGGTAATCAGGTCATCGACCAATACACCGATGTACGCTTCGTCGCGACGCGGGCACCAGCTGTCTTTGCCTTGCGCACGCAGCGCAGCGTTGGTTCCGGCCAGCAAACCTTGGGCGCCGGCTTCTTCGTAACCGGTGGTGCCGTTGATTTGCCCGGCGAAGAACAGACCGCCAATGACTTTGGTTTCCAGGCTGTACTTCAGGTCGCGGGGGTCGAAGTAGTCGTATTCGATGGCGTAGCCCGGACGCACGATGTGCGCGTTTTCCATGCCGCGGATCGACTGCACGATCTGGATCTGCACGTCGAACGGCAAGGACGTGGATATTCCGTTCGGGTACAGCTCGTGAGTGGTCAAGCCTTCGGGCTCGATGAAGACCTGGTGGCTTTCCTTGTCGGCAAAGCGGTGGATCTTGTCTTCGATCGACGGGCAATAACGCGGGCCGATGCCTTCGATTACCCCGGAATACATCGGCGAACGGTCGAGGTTCGCGGCAATGATCTCGTGGGTGCGGGCATTGGTGTGGGTAATCCAGCAACTCACCTGTTTCGGGTGCTGCGCTTTGGACCCCATGAACGACATGACCGGGATCGGCGTATCGCCGGCCTGTTCGGTCATCACCGAGAAATCCACGGAACGCCCATCGATTCGCGGCGGGGTCCCGGTTTTCAGGCGGCCGACACGCAGTGGCAATTCACGCAGGCGTTTTGCCAGGGCAATCGACGGCGGGTCACCGGCGCGACCGCCGGAATAGTTCTGCATACCAATGTGGATAAGTCCGCCGAGGAACGTACCGGTGGTCAACACCACGGATTCTGCGAAGAACCGCAGGCCCATTTGGGTGACAACACCGCGTACCTGGTCTTGTTCGACGATCAGGTCATCCGCTGCTTGTTGAAATATCCACAGGTTCGGCTGGTTTTCCAGGGTTTCGCGCACGGCAGCCTTGTACAGGATGCGGTCTGCTTGAGCACGGGTAGCACGTACGGCCGGGCCTTTGCGACTGTTGAGCACACGAAATTGAATACCACCCTTATCGGTAGCCATGGCCATCACGCCGCCAAGGGCATCGATTTCCTTGACCAGGTGACTTTTGCCGATCCCACCGATGGCAGGGTTGCAACTCATTGCTCCGAGGGTTTCCACGTTGTGCGTCAACAACAGGGTTTTTACGCCCATGCGTGCTGACGCCAGTGCTGCCTCGGTACCGGCATGACCGCCGCCGATGACGATCACTTCAAAACGGGAAGGGAAATCCACCACGCACCTCGTGCCTGCTTATGTAGGTAATCAGGAATTGTCTGTTGAAAGAGTTTTAGAGCTTTGGCGGCAAGTATAGGGACTTAGCCCTTCCTAAAGAACCCTTTGCACAAAATTTAACCAGCTGTGGATGAATCACAGACAATAGAAATTAAAAGAGAGAAATTTATTAAATCTTTGTTTTTATGTTTATTTATACTGAGCAACCTTTCTGTGGATAGATCTCTACAGGCCCCTATTTCCTTCGTGTACAGAGACTCAAAAGTCTGTGGTCATGTGCCAATGAGGCCCTTGGATAAGTGCTTTAAGCCTGTGGATTAAAGCGATGGTTATCCACAGAGGGGTTTTTACTCAGGTTTCAGGGCCTGTTATCAACTGGGCACAGAGGCGGTTATTCACAGGGCTTAATCCACATAAATCGCCACACCCCTGGGTATTTCGTCCACGACGAAGCCATCCGAAATCTCCCACCCGGTAGTAAGCACAGCCAAAAAAGAGATCTATTGTGAGAAAACAGCGGGGCAGTTAATAATAGCGATTATCATTAACCCACTTTGTCATGCCCTATGTCCCCTTCTTCACACACGGCTGCGGTCCAGAACATCTACGAGCAGCACCATTCCTGGTTGCATGGGTGGCTCAAAGGCAAGTTGCATAACGCCTGCGATGCGGCCGACGTGGCGCACGATACGTTCGTGCGTATCTTGGGTGGGCGACATGCGGCGCAGATCCTTGAACCACGTGACTACCTGGCGACCATCGCCAGGGGCCTGGTGATTGATCGTTACCGTCGGCATGCCATCGAGCAGGCCTACAAGCAAACCTTGGCCGAACGGCCTGACGCCACGGCCATCAGTGAAGAAGACAAAGCCATCATCATCGAGACACTGGTGGCCGTGGATAAAGCCTTGGCCGGGCTCGGCGAGCGAGCTCGGCGGATCTTCATGCTGTCGCAGATCGAGGGCCTGACTTATCAACAGATCGCGGATGAACTGCAGGTGTCATTGACCACGGTGAAGAAGCACATGATCCGTGCATTGACTGAATGCTCACTGATCATGGCCAGCCTGTAATGGCGAACCCCGATCGCAAGACCTTTGAGGCCGCTGCCACTTGGTATGTACAGTTTCAATCCCAAGTGCCTACCGCTGCCGAACGCTTGGCCTGGCAACAATGGCTCAACGGCGATCCGTCCCATCAGGCCGCGTGGAACCAGATGGAACAACTGCAGCGCAGCCTTGGCGCACTGCCGCAGGACTTCACCCGCCGCGCATTGTCGACCTCCCAGCAACGTCGCCAGGTACTGAAGTGGATGCTGGTGCTCGGCGGTACTGGGTACCTCGGCTGGAATCTCCAGCAGCACACGCCCCTGGGCAATGTGTGGGCTGACTACCGTACGTCTGTGGGGGAACGCCGGCGCATCGAACTGGCCGATGGCACGCGGATTGATCTTAATACCCGCACAGCGATTGACGTGGTGTTCGACGGGCGCCAGCGATTGGTGCGCCTGCGCGAAGGTGAAGTACTTATCCACACTGGGAAATTGGGTGGGCAGACACCGTTTTATGTCGAGACCCGCCAAGGCCGAGTCCAAGCGTTGGGCACCACGTTCACTGTGCGCCAGTTGCCAGACGCCACGCGCGTCGGCGTCCTGGAGGATCGGGTGAGCGTGTCGCCAGGGGACCAACCTAACCACGCACGACTGCTTGGGGCCGGGGAAAGCGCTGACTTTGATCGCCAAAACGTGGGACTGGACCGTGTGTATAGCGGGTCACAGGCGGCCTGGGTTGATGGCCAACTGATCGTCTTGGACGCTCGCCTCGGAGATGTGATCGAAGACCTCGCCCGCTACCGTACGGGTGTCCTGCAATGCGACTTGGCTTCGGCACGTCTACGTGTTTCCGGGACCTTCCGCCTGGATTCTACCGACGCAGTACTGGCCAACCTGCAGGCAACCCTGCCGATCCAGGTGAAGTACTTCACTCGTTATTGGGTTTCGGTGAAACGAATCGGTTGATCGCAAAAAAAATCGCACAAGGGGTTATCTTTTTTTTACCTGGAACGGCCCTACAGGTAATCACGACGCCACCTTCAGGGCTTATCCACCTATGCGCCTTCCTCCCAAGCTCCGCCAGCGACTTTCCTACCACGGTATGACCTGCAGCCTCCTGCTCGGCACGGCAGCCACCGCTGGGGTTGTGCTCTCTACTGATGCCATGGCCGCCAGCGCGGTGCAGCATTACATCATTGCCGCGGGTCCCCTGGACAATGCCTTGAGCCAGTTTGCCGCCAGGGCGAATGTGATCTTGTCGTTCTCGCCCCAGCAAACTGCGCGTTTGAACACGACTGGGCTGGAAGGTGACTATTCGGTGGAGCAAGGCTTTGCCCTGTTGTTGCAGAACACGGGGTTGCAAGCCGTCACCCAGGCGCCTGGCAGTTATGTCCTGCAGGCTATTCCCGCAGGGCAACTCACGCTCGCGCCTACCACCGTCAGCACTTATCAACAGGCGGGTTTCAATCAAGAGATTGCCGGGGATGTGGGCTACAAGGCGCAAAATAGCCGTATTGGTACCAAGACCAGCACACCTCTGTCGGAAACACCGCGTTCGGTATCGGTCGTGACCGGCCAGCGCATCAAGGACCAGAAGTCGCAGACCCTGACCGAAGTATTGGGTTACGTGCCAGGTATCTTCGCGCCACCTTTTGCTGCCGGCGATGGTCTGGCGGGTGATTTATTCTTCATTCGCGGTTTCAATGCCACGGATTACGGCTACGGTCTGCTGCGAGATGGCCTGCGCGTACAAGGCAATCGGTACGACACCACCAGTGAGCCCTATGGCCTGGAACGGGTCGAAATCTTCCGTGGCCCCTCTTCCCTGCTCTACGGCGAAAACGCGCCCGGTGGTTTGGTGAATCTGGTGAGCAAACACCCTACTGCGACGCCGCAAGGTGAAGTGCAGCTGGGTTATGGCTCGAATAATCGCCGTCAATTGGGTGTGGATATCTCGGGGCCGCTCAACGACAGCGACAACATTCTTGGTCGCGTTGTAATGCTCGGGCGTAAGTCCGACACGCAGACTGACCATGTGCCCGATGATCGCCTGTATATCGCCCCCTCACTGACCCTGAATTTCGACGATTACAACACCCTCACGCTGTTGGCCAATTACCAGAAGGACCACACCAACCTCGAACTTGGCCTACCGGCCGCTGGCACCTTGCTTACAAATCCCAATGGCAAGCTGTCCAAGCACACCATGCTCGGCGATCCGGATTGGAATACGTTCGAACGTGAAGCCTGGAGCACCGGCTACGAATTCAGCCATAGCTTCAACGATGATTGGCAGTTCCGTCAGAACTCGCGCTATATGCAGTCGCGCATCAACCGCCATGAGACCTGGCCCAGCACGCTGAACAACCGCGGTTTCGGTACTCAACTGAACATGACCGCCTACGACCGCTATAACAAGTCGATGGTCTATTCCCTGGATAACCAGTTGGAAGGCAAATTCCAGGTCGGTGCCCTGGAAAATACAGTGCTGTTCGGTGCCAGTTACGACCGCACCTCTTTCAACCAGGATTGGGACGCAGGCTTCGCCGGCACCATCAATGTGTATAACCCCGTGTACCTGCGCGATCCGCTTACCCCAGTGGCCGTGCAAAACACCTTGCTCGAACAGCAAATGAAGGGCGTTTATGCACAGGTCCAAAGCAAGTATGACCATTGGTTGTTCCTGCTGGGTGGCCGTCAGGATTGGGTCGACAGCGATTTCCGCGACAAGGTCAACAAAGCCAGCAACACCCGCTCGGAAGACCGCAAGTTCACTTACCAAGGCGGGGTGATGTACCAGTTCGACAATGGCCTCACGCCGTATGTCAGCTACTCCACCGCATTCGTGCCTGTGCAGCAGATCTCCAACGCGGGTTCACCGTTAAAGCCGATTACCAGCAGCCAGTACGAAGTGGGTGTGAAATACGAACCGATCGGCTGGGATACGGCGATGACCCTGTCGGTGTATGACTTGCGCAAGGAAGACGACACCTACCTGGACGCCACCACCAACAGCTACCGCCAGGTGGGCGAGAGCCGCGCCAAAGGTGCGGAAGTCGAGGTGAACAGCAACATCACACCCAACCTGAATGTGACAGCGGCCTACACCTACACTGACGCTCGGATTACCAAGGACTCGGCGACATCGCTGGTCGAGGGCCGCCAAATGACGGGGGTTCCACGCAACCAGGCCTCAGTGTGGGGCAAATACCGTTTCCTCGATGGTCAGCTCAAAGGCTTGTCCCTGGGCGGCGGCGTGCGGTATTTCGACAGCACGTTCTCCTACACGGCACCAACGCTTTACGGGAAGCTGGACGCAGGAAGCGTCACCCTGGTGGACGCAGCCGTTGGTTATCAGATCGACAAACACTGGTCTGTGGACGTGAACGCCAAGAACCTGTTCGACAAGGAATATGTATCTGGTTGCAACGATGCGGGCCGCTGCTATTGGGGCGACAGCCGTACGCTGCTTGGGACGGTTTCGTACAACTGGTGATGGATAACGGCCTGAAGAATCCAGATGTTCTTCAGGCCGCCAGTGCCCACAGAGACTGTGGATAACTTGGCTATTTGCCGATGCAAAAGCTGGAAAAGATCCGCCCTAACAAATCATCGGAGCTGAATGCACCGGTGATTTCACCCAACAGCTGCTGTGCCTGACGCAGATCCTCAGCCAGCAGCTCCCCTGCCCCCGCCAGCGTCAGCTGGGCCCGGCCGTGCTCCAACGCCGCGCTCGCATGGCGCAACGCCTCCAGGTGCCTGCGGCGCGCGCTGAAGCTGCTTTCCGAGGTTTGCTCGTAGCCCATGCAGGCCTTGAGGTGCTCGCGCAGCAATTCCAGGCCTTCTCCCGCCGCCTTGGCGCTGAGGCTGATGGTGACATGGCCATCCGCGCTGGTTTCCATCGCAATGGCTTCGCCCGTCAGGTCGGCTTTGTTGCGAATCAAGGTGACTTTCGCCGGGTCCGGACGTTGCTCGAGGAATTCCGGCCACAATGCAAAAGGATCCATCGCTTCGGGCGCCGTGGCATCGACCACCAGCAGCACCCTGTCCGCTTCGCCGATGGCTTTGAGCGCGCGTTCCACCCCGATCTTTTCCACCTGGTCTTCGGTATCGCGCAAGCCGGCGGTATCGACCACGTGCAGTGGCATGCCGTCGATGTGGATATGTTCACGCAGGATATCCCGAGTGGTGCCGGCAATCTCGGTAACGATAGCGGCTTCACGCCCCGCCAGCGCATTGAGCAAGCTGGATTTGCCGGCGTTAGGTCGCCCAGCGATCACCACCGTCATGCCGTCACGTAGCAGTGCGCCCTGCCCAGCTTCGCGCAGCACTGTGGATAACTCTTCGCGCACTTTATCCAGCATGGCCAACACGTGGCCATCGGCGAGAAAGTCAATTTCCTCCTCCGGGAAATCAATCGCTGCCTCGACGTAGATGCGCAGGCTGATCAACTGCTCGGTCAAGTTATGCACACGCAGGGAAAAAGCGCCCTGCAGCGAGCGCAGTGCATTGCGTGCCGCCTGTGCCGAACTGGCTTCGATCAAATCAGCGATGGCTTCGGCCTGGGCCAGGTCGAGTTTGTCGTTCAGGAAGGCGCGCTCACTGAATTCCCCTGGACGCGCCAAGCGGCAGCCCAATTGCAGGCAGCGCTGCAACAACATATCCAGTACAACCGGGCCGCCGTGCCCCTGTAATTCCAGGACATCTTCGCCTGTGAATGAGTTCGGCCCCGGGAAATAGATAGCCAGGCCTTCATCCAGCACACTGTCGTCAGCATCCAGGAACTGGCCGTAATGGGCGTAGCGCGGCTTCAGCTCACGGCCACTGATGGCCTTGGCTGCCACACTCGCAAGCGGTCCAGAGATACGAACGATACCGACACCGCCGCGACCCTGAGCGGTAGCGACAGCAGCGATGGTTTCACGGGGAGCGCTCATCAGCAGGTTCCAGAATTAAAGTGACGGAAAGCAAAACGCCCCACTAGGGGGCGTCTTGAGTGGTTATCCACAGAGTAAATTACGCAGAGGCTTTCGCGGTAGCCGCTTCGATTTTACGTGTGATGTACCACTGTTGAGAGATCGACAACACGTTGTTGACCACCCAGTACAGCACCAGACCAGCAGGGAACCACAGGAAGAAGAAGGTGAAGATGATTGGCATCATTTTCATTACCTTGGCCTGCATCGGATCCGGCGGAGTCGGGTTCAGACGCTGCTGGATAAACATGGTCGCGCCCATGATGATCGGCAGGATAAAGAACGGGTCTTTGATCGACAGGTCAGTTATCCACAGCATGAACGGTGCCTGACGCATTTCCACGCTTTCCAGCAGTACCCAGTACAGCGACAGGAATACCGGCATCTGCACCAGAATCGGCAAGCATCCACCCAGCGGGTTGATCTTCTCTTTCTTGTACAGCTCCATCATGGCCTGCGACATTTTCTGCCGGTCGTCGCCATGTTGTTCTTTCAGCGCCGCCAGTTTCGGAGCCACGGCACGCATGCGCGCCATCGACTTGTAGCTGGCTGCCGACAGAGGGAAGAAGATCCCCTTGATCAGCATGGTGAGGAAGATGATCGAGAAGCCCCAGTTACCCACAATGCTGTGGATATGTTGCAGCAACCAGAAAATCGGCTGAGCAATGAACCACAGGAAGCCGTAATCCACAGTCAGTTCCAGACCTGGGGACAACTCTTTCAGTACGGCCTGGCTTTTCGGACCGGCGTACAGAGTGGCACTGGTTTCAGCCTTGGCACCTGGCGCGACGGTCAACGCCGGGCCAGTAAAACCAATGATGTAGTTACCTTGGCTGTCCTTGCGGGTTTGAACCAGGTTGGCTTCACCTTTGCTCGGGATCCAGGCAGTCACGAAGTAGTGTTGCAGCCAAGCTACCCAACCACCTTGGACAGTTTCTTTCAGCGAGCCCTTGTCGATATCTTTCATCGACACTTTTTTGTACGGCTCGCTACTTGTCCACAGGGCGGCGCCCAGGTAAGTCGCGGTGCCGGTGGCAGTGCTGGAAGAAGGATCGGAGCTGGCATCACGCTTGAGCTGGGCAAACAGGTTGCCGCTCCATGGCTTGTCGCTTTCGTTGTCGATCAGGTAAGTGACCTTCAAGTCGTACAGACCACGGGTAAAGCTGAAGCGCTTGATGTAGTTGACGCCGTCGAGGCTGAATTTCAGGTCGACGTTCAACTGGTTCTGGCCATCAGCCAGTTGATAAGTCTTCTGTTCGGTCGAATAAACCGGACGACCGGTAGCACGAGCATCCGGACCGTTGGTGCCGGTCAGGCCGCTTTGCGCCAGATAAGTACGTTCACCACCGTTATCGAACAGTTGGAACGGAACATCCGGATGGTCTTGGCGACGTGGATACAGCGGCAGTTTCAACTGCGCGATATCACCACCTTGTGGGTCGATAGCCAGGTCGAGCACATCCGTTTTGACGTGGATGAGGTCTTTATTGGTGACCACTGGCGTCTCTAAAGGGGCGCTTGTCTCGCCATTCGCGCTGGGAACATCGGCACTCGCGGACGCATTGTTACCCAGCGGGGTGTCCGGAATAGCCGGCGCAGCCTGATTGGTAGCAACATTCTGAGTCGGCAGGGCAGCTTGGCCGTAGTCCTGGTTCCACTTAAGAACCATGACGTAGGACACGATTGCCAGGGCGACGATCAGGATCGTGCGTTTAATATCCATGATTACTCGGCCATCGAAGAAGAACGGGAGGTAGGGATAGGCGGAACCGGGTCATAACCACCGGGATTCCACGGATGACAGCGACCTAAACGACGAAAGGTCAGCCAGCCACCGCGCAGAAGACCATGATTTTCTATGGCCTCTAACGCGTAGCAGGAACAACTGGGGTAGAAACGACAGTGGCTGGCCATCAGAGGACTAATGGCATAGCGATAAAACTGGATCGGAACGAGGGCCAGTTTACGCATCAGTGCTGTCTACCCCTACAGTTTCGGCGTTGGCCGCTGGAGCTGGTTTGTTGGTACGCGCCAGACGTTTCCAGAGCTTGCCGAAATGCTGAATCAATTCGGGGTTTTCTACATCACCCAAGCCTTTGCGCGCGACGATAACAATATCCCAACCAACCAGAGTGTCCTGGTGGAGGCGAAACGATTCGCGCATCAGACGCTTGAGGCGATTGCGCTCAACGGAGAGCTTTACGCTCTTCTTGCCGATCACCAACCCGAGACGGGGGTGATCAAGATCGTTGTTACGCGCAAGGAGCAGGAGATTTTTCCCCGGAACCTTGCCGGTGGGGGAGTCAAAGACTGCCTTGAAATGCCGGGGGGTTAGCAGACGCTTTTCCCGACTGAAGTCCTGACTCACCACCAGTACCGGATTATCAAACTGCCAGACGCGCACGACCTTTGGCGCGGCGACGCGACAGGACAGCACGGCCGTTCTTGGTGGCCATGCGAGCACGGAAGCCGTGGGTACGGGCGCGTTTGATGGTGCTTGGTTGGAAAGTACGTTTCATGGCGTTGTTACCTGGTTCGTCCACAACGGGCCGGAATGGCCCCCGTTTTAAGAGACCGGCGATTCTAGAGAAAGCAAGCCTCTAGGTCAATTTCCAACCAGCTTTTCCTTTAATTAGATATCTACCGGTCATTTACCTTTTTCTGTCCGCTTGGCTTTCTTGGCTCGTGGCATAGATATAAAAATAAAGAAGGAAGTTATTTAAAGCTTTTCTGTAAAGCTTATAAAAGCTAGGCAGGCAATCATCTGTGGATAACTGCATTGAGGCCTTGTTCCACCTGATGTACAGAGAATGACAACACGGGGGAGAAACGGTGCTCTGCCTGTGCTG
Source organism: Pseudomonas sp. H3_E07 (assembly GCF_054668895.1). Lineage (NCBI taxonomy): Bacteria > Pseudomonadati > Pseudomonadota > Gammaproteobacteria > Pseudomonadales > Pseudomonadaceae > Pseudomonas > Pseudomonas sp. H3_E07. The sequence continues at coordinate 2,767,272 of NZ_CP162795.1, read as the reverse complement.
CGCTGTCGGATAAGCTGTGTGTGGAATGGCGAGTTATCCACAGGCCAGTTACCCACAGACTTTTGACCCCACTTGTACAACGACCTCAAGGGCGCTTATCCACAGAGCTTATGCACAGACCATTGGTCGCCTTTATTGCTGTTAAGACGTTGATTTTGGCTGGCCTGTGATCAACCTACATGTGGATAAGTGGGCGGCTCGCCGCTACAATGGCGGCTGTTTTTGCCTCACCGGCTTTCAACTTAGGGGATATCCGTGTCAGTGGAACTTTGGCAGCAGTGCGTGGAGCTTTTGCGCGAAGAGCTGCCTGCCCAGCAATTCAACACCTGGATCCGTCCGCTACAGGTCGAAGCCGAAGGCGACGAGTTGCGTGTCTACGCGCCCAATCGGTTTGTTCTTGACTGGGTCAACGAGAAGTACCTGAGCCGCGTTCTCGAATTGCTCGATGAACATGGCAACGGCCTCGCGCCCGTGCTCTCCTTATTAATAGGCAGCAAACGTAGCTCGGCGCCTCGTGCTGCGCCGAATGCGCCTCTGGCGGCGGCTGCGTCGCAAGCCCAGGCGGCAGCGGCACCGGCTGTCAGTGCGCCGTCTCCTGCTCCTGCGCCCTCCAAGTCGTCTGCGCAAAAAAATGCACCAGAGAATGAAGAGCCGTCCCGCGACAGCTTTGATCCGATGGCAGGCGCGGCCTCCCAGCAAGCTCCGGTACGCGCCGAACAGCGCACCGTGCAGGTCGAAGGCGCGCTCAAGCACACCAGCTACCTGAACCGCACCTTTACCTTTGAGAACTTCGTCGAAGGTAAATCCAACCAGCTGGCCCGTGCTGCCGCCTGGCAGGTAGCCGATAACCCCAAGCATGGTTACAACCCACTCTTCCTTTATGGTGGCGTTGGCTTGGGTAAGACCCACTTGATGCACGCTGTGGGTAACCACCTATTAAAGAAGAATCCGAATGCCAAGGTCGTGTACCTGCATTCGGAGCGCTTCGTGGCTGACATGGTCAAGGCGTTGCAGCTCAACGCAATCAACGAGTTCAAGCGGTTCTACCGCTCGGTTGATGCGTTGCTGATCGACGACATTCAATTTTTTGCCCGCAAAGAGCGCTCCCAGGAAGAGTTCTTCCACACCTTCAACGCCCTGCTCGAAGGTGGCCAGCAGGTCATCTTGACCAGTGACCGTTATCCAAAAGAAATCGAAGGCCTGGAAGAACGCTTGAAATCGCGCTTCGGCTGGGGCTTGACCGTTGCGGTAGAGCCGCCGGAGCTGGAAACCCGCGTCGCGATCCTGATGAAAAAAGCCGACCAGGCCAAGGTCGACCTGCCCCACGATGCGGCGTTCTTCATCGCTCAACGCATTCGCTCCAACGTGCGTGAGCTGGAAGGTGCACTCAAGCGGGTCATCGCTCACTCTCACTTCATGGGCCGCGATATCACCATCGAGCTGATTCGCGAATCCCTGAAGGACTTGCTGGCACTGCAGGACAAACTGGTGAGTGTGGATAACATCCAGCGCACCGTGGCCGAGTACTACAAGATCAAGATTTCCGACCTGCTGTCCAAGCGCCGCTCGCGCTCGGTGGCACGCCCCCGTCAGGTGGCCATGGCCCTCTCCAAGGAGTTGACCAACCACAGCCTGCCGGAAATCGGTGATGTGTTTGGCGGACGCGACCACACCACGGTCTTGCACGCGTGCCGCAAGATCAATGAACTTAAGGAATCCGACGCGGATATTCGCGAGGACTACAAGAACCTGCTGCGTACACTGACAACGTGATGACACCAGCGCAGCTTATTAAGGCAAGGGACTAGACCATGCATTTCACCATTCAACGCGAAGCCCTGTTGAAACCCCTGCAACTGGTCGCAGGCGTCGTCGAGCGCCGACAGACCTTGCCGGTGCTTTCCAACGTATTGCTGGTAGTCGAAGGCCAGCAATTGTCCTTGACCGGTACTGACCTGGAAGTCGAGCTGGTGGGTCGTGTGCAGCTGGAAGAGCCCGCCGAACCGGGCGAGATCACCGTACCCGCGCGCAAGCTGATGGACATCTGCAAAAGCCTGCCTAACGACGCGCTGATCGACATCAAGGTTGATGAGGCGAAGTTGGTGGTCAAGGCGGGTCGCAGCCGCTTCACCCTGTCCACCCTGCCGGCCAATGATTTCCCGACAGTGGAAGAAGGCCCAGGCTCGCTGACCTGCAGCCTGGAGCAGAGCAAGCTGCGTCGTTTGATCGAGCGCACAAGCTTCGCCATGGCTCAGCAAGACGTGCGTTACTACCTCAACGGCATGCTGCTGGAAGTCTCGGAAGGCATCATTCGCGCCGTGGCAACCGACGGTCACCGTCTGGCTATGTGCTCTATGCGCGCCGATATCGGTCAGCCGGACCGTCACCAGGTGATCGTGCCGCGCAAAGGTATTCTTGAGCTGGCGCGCCTGCTTACCGAGCCGGAAGGCAACGTCAGCATTGTGTTGGGTCAACACCACATTCGCGCGACCACCGGCGAGTTCACCTTCACCTCCAAGCTGGTTGATGGCAAGTTCCCGGATTACGAGCGTGTGCTGCCCAAAGGTGGCGACAAGTTGGTGCTGGGGGATCGTCAAGCGCTGCGTGAAGCGTTCAGCCGTACCGCGATTCTGTCCAACGAGAAGTACCGGGGTATCCGTCTGCAACTGGCCAACGGTCAGCTGAAAATCCAGGCGAACAACCCGGAGCAGGAAGAAGCGGAAGAAGAAGTGGGCGTCGACTACAACGGCGGTTCCCTGGAAATCGGCTTCAACGTGAGCTACCTGCTGGACGTACTGGGTGTGATGACCACCGAACAGGTTCGCCTGATTCTGTCGGACTCCAACAGCAGCGCGCTGGTACAGGAATCCGACAATGACGACTCGGCGTATGTTGTCATGCCGATGCGCCTGTAATCATGCTCAGCAGAAGCTAGATGTCCCTCAGTCGCGTCTCGGTCACCGCGGTGCGCAATCTGCACCCGGTGACCTTCTCCCCCTCTCCCCGCATCAATATCCTCCACGGCGCCAACGGCAGTGGCAAAACCAGCGTGCTGGAAGCCATTCACCTGCTGGGGCTCGCTCGTTCCTTCCGCAGCGCTCGCTTGTTACCGGTTATCCAGTACGAGCAGTTGGCGTGCACAGTGTTTGGCCAAGTCGAACTCGCTGAAGGTGGGCACAGCAGCCTGGGGATATCCCGTGATCGCGGCGGAGAGTTCCAGATTCGCATTGACGGGCAAAACGCGCGCAGTGCTGCGCAGCTGGCAGAGATCCTGCCGCTGCAATTGATCAACCCCGACAGTTTCCGCCTATTGGAAGGCGCGCCAAAAATCCGCAGGCAGTTCCTCGATTGGGGAGTGTTCCACGTGGAACCGCGATTCATGGCCACTTGGCAGCGCCTGCAGAAGGCCCTGCGGCAGCGGAACTCATGGCTGCGGCATGGTACACTTGACGCCGCTTCGCAAGCGGCCTGGGACCGGGAACTGTGCCTGGCCAGCGACGAAATAGATGAATACCGCCGTGCTTATATCAAAGCCTTGAAACCAGTCTTTGAGCAGACCTTGAGTGAGTTGCTGGAACTCGAAGGGCTGACGCTGAGTTACTACCGTGGCTGGGACAAAGAACGTGAGCTGAGTGCAGTGCTCGCGACGTCCTTGCAGCGGGATCAGCAAATTGGCCATACCCAGGCCGGACCCCAACGGGCTGATTTGCGTCTTAGACTAGGCGCTCACAATGCCGCGGATATTTTGTCCCGTGGTCAGCAGAAGTTGGTGGTGTGTGCATTGCGCATCGCCCAGGGCCATCTGGTTAGCCAGGCCCGGCGCGGTCAGTGTATTTATCTGGTGGATGACTTGCCGTCGGAGCTCGATGAACAACACCGCCGCGCGTTATGTCGCTTGTTGGAAGAATTACGCTGCCAGGTGTTTATCACCTGTGTAGACCACGAATTATTGAGGGAAGGCTGGCAGACGGAAACGCCAGTCGCTTTGTTCCACGTGGAACAAGGCCGTATCACCCAGACCCACGACCATCGGGAGTGAAGGCATGAGCGAAGAAAACACGTACGACTCGACCAGCATTAAAGTGCTGAAAGGTTTGGATGCCGTACGCAAACGTCCCGGTATGTACATTGGCGACACTGATGACGGTAGCGGTCTGCACCACATGGTGTTCGAGGTGGTCGACAACTCCATCGACGAAGCTCTGGCCGGTCACTGCGACGACATCAGCATCATCATCCACCCGGATGAGTCTATTACCGTGCGCGACAATGGTCGCGGCATTCCGGTAGACGTACACAAAGAAGAAGGCGTTTCGGCAGCAGAGGTCATCATGACCGTGCTCCACGCCGGCGGTAAGTTCGACGACAACTCCTATAAAGTTTCCGGCGGTCTGCACGGTGTGGGCGTTTCGGTAGTGAACGCTCTTTCTGAAGAGTTGATCCTGACTGTTCGCCGCAGTGGCAAGATCTGGGAACAGACCTACGTTCACGGTGTTCCAAAAGAACCGATGAAAATCGTCGGTGACAGTGAAACCACCGGTACGCAGATCCACTTCAAGCCATCGGCTGAGACCTTCAAGAATATCCACTTTAGCTGGGACATCCTGGCCAAGCGTATTCGTGAACTGTCCTTCCTGAACTCCGGTGTGGGTATTGTCCTCAAGGATGAGCGCAGCGGTAAGGAAGAGCTGTTCAAGTATGAAGGTGGCCTGCGCGCATTCGTTGAATACCTGAACACCAACAAGACCGCGGTCAACCAGGTGTTCCACTTCAACATTCAGCGTGAAGACGGCATCGGCGTGGAAATCGCTCTGCAGTGGAACGACAGCTTCAACGAGAACCTGTTGTGCTTCACCAACAACATTCCTCAGCGCGACGGTGGTACTCACCTGGTGGGATTCCGTTCCGCACTGACGCGTAACCTGAACACCTACATTGAAGCCGAAGGCCTGGCCAAAAAGCACAAAGTCGCCACCACCGGTGACGATGCCCGTGAAGGCCTGACCGCGATTATCTCGGTAAAAGTACCTGATCCGAAGTTCAGCTCTCAGACCAAAGACAAGCTGGTGTCTTCCGAAGTGAAGACTGCGGTGGAACAGGAGATGGGCAAGTACTTCTCCGACTTCCTGCTGGAGAACCCGAACGAAGCCAAGCTGGTTGTCGGCAAGATGATCGACGCCGCGCGTGCTCGTGAAGCGGCGCGTAAAGCCCGTGAGATGACTCGTCGCAAAGGCGCGCTGGATATCGCAGGCTTGCCAGGCAAACTGGCTGACTGCCAAGAGAAGGACCCTGCCCTCTCCGAACTGTACCTGGTGGAAGGTGACTCTGCTGGCGGTTCCGCCAAGCAGGGTCGTAACCGTCGCACCCAAGCCATCCTGCCGTTGAAAGGCAAGATCCTCAACGTCGAGAAGGCTCGCTTCGACAAGATGATTTCCTCCCAGGAAGTCGGCACCTTGATCACGGCGTTGGGCTGCGGTATCGGCCGCGACGAGTACAACATCGACAAGTTGCGCTATCACAACATCATCATCATGACCGATGCTGACGTCGACGGTTCGCACATTCGTACGCTGCTGCTGACGTTCTTCTTCCGTCAGTTGCCGGAGTTGATCGAGCGTGGCTACATCTACATCGCTCAGCCGCCGTTGTACAAAGTGAAAAAAGGCAAGCAAGAGCAATACATCAAAGACGACGACGCCATGGAAGAGTACATGACGCAGTCGGCTCTGGAAGATGCCAGCCTGCACTTGAACGACGAAGCGCCGGGCATTTCCGGTGAGTCGCTGGAACGTCTGGTAAACGACTTCCGCATGGTGATGAAGACCCTCAAGCGCCTGTCGCGTCTGTACCCTCAGGAATTGACCGAGCACTTCATCTACCTGCCGGCTGTCAGCCTTGAGCAATTGGGCGATCACGCAGCGATGCAAGATTGGCTGGCTCAGTACGAGGTGCGCCTGCGTACCGTCGAGAAGTCTGGTCTGGTGTACAAGGCCAGCCTGCGAGAAGACCGTGAACGTAACGTGTGGCTGCCTGAGGTCGAACTGATCTCCCACGGTCTGTCGAACTACGTCACGTTCAACCGTGACTTCTTCGGCAGCAATGACTATAAGACCGTGGTAACGCTGGGCGCTCAACTGAGCACCCTGTTGGACGACGGCGCTTATATTCAGCGTGGCGAACGCAAGAAGCAGGTCAAGGAATTCAAGGAAGCCCTCGACTGGCTGATGGCGGAAAGCACCAAACGTCACACCATCCAGCGATACAAAGGTCTGGGTGAAATGAACCCGGATCAGCTGTGGGAAACCACCATGGACCCTGCTCAGCGTCGCATGTTGCGTGTGACCATCGAAGACGCCATTGGCGCAGACCAGATCTTCAACACCCTCATGGGTGATGCGGTCGAGCCTCGTCGTGACTTCATCGAGAGCAATGCCCTGGCGGTTTCCAACCTGGACTTCTGATCCCGGTAAGCCCGTCAAACTAAAAAGGCCAACGCTTAAACGTTGGCCTTTTTTATTGGGTAAAACACGTTGATTTTTAAAATGCTCCACGTGGAACATCAGCACACTAACTTTGAGAAGCGGCCGCCACACTCTCCAATCGATAACCATACCCATAGATGGTCAGTAACTGCCAACCTCGGTCCGCCGTCAGCCCGAGTTTGTTTCTTAACCGGTAGATATGTGTATCCAGCGGCCGTGAAGACACCATTTCTTCATGGGTCCAGAATCGCTCGTAGAGGTACTCGCGAGACAGCGGTCGCGCCAGGTTGGCAAACAGACAGCTAGCCAAGCGATACTCCCGTTCTGTGAGGTTGATGGGTTTTCCCGCTCGGGTCACCGTCAATTCGGCATCGTCAAAGGTCAAGTCGTTGAAGCTTTGCACTTCATGGCTAGCAGACTTCTGCAGGCCATGCCGACGCAGCACCGCCGTAACCCGTGCTTTCAGTTCATTGGGGCGAAACGGTTTGCTGACGTAATCATCCGCGCCACTGTTGAGCGCGGTGACGATGTCGCTCTCGGCATCACGGCTGGTGAGCATGATGACAGCAGGCGGGGATTCCATGTGTTCGCGGGTCCAGCGGAGCAATGCGATGCCGGTGATATCCGGCAGTTGCCAGTCGAGTATCAACAGGTCGAAGGTTTCCCGGCGCAATTGACGAAGCAGGTCTTCACCACGTTCGAAGCAATGCAGCGTCCAGGGCTGTTCGGCGGTGCTGGGGATTTGTCGCAGTGTCTGTTCCACCCGGCGCAGTTCCGCGGGTTCGTCATCCAGTATTGCGACACGCATGGGTGGGTCCTTTCATTTGAAGAGTGCGGCAGCCGTCCGGCCGGTCTTTGAATCTGAAGAATTGTGCGCAGATTCATCGAGCCCTCGGATCTCTCTATACGCTGGGAACAATGGGCGGTTAACCCATTGAAAGTCCTCGATACCAATGTGGGAAAGATACCGGCTCCTGACCATAAGGAAAAGGATCAGCCGACGCATGCGCTGCCGTAAACTCCTGTGTCTGATGTCAGATGCCTTCTGGAACCCCCGACCTTGATGAGCGCCATGTTTGTTCTTCTCAATTACTTGCGCCGCGCCCTTCCCTCTCTGTTGATCATGGTGGTGGGTTCGGCGGGCGCTGCCACAAAGGTTCGAGCGCCTTACATCGACGATGAGTTTCTGTGCCGGGTCCAGCCTCTGCCTGCGGTGGTCCAGCATCTCACTGGAGAGGCCTGGAAACTCGATACCAAGGGCAAGGCGACGCCTTTGCTGGAAGGCATGACTGTTGATGAACAGGAAGGTGTGAAGACTTCGGCCTCGGCGTTTGTCAGTCTGTTGCTCGGTGATGGATCCCGCGTGGTGTTGCCTTCTGACTCCCAGGTGCGGTTGCGCTTGGAGAAGAAACTGTCGATTCCCCAGGTGGTGCTCGAACAAGGCCAGGCCGAGGCGTACGTGATCAAGCGCGCCAGCGATCATGATCGCTTCCAGATCGTGACGCCGGTCGGTGTGCTGGGCGTGCGGGGCACGCATTTTCGGGTGCGCAATGACGCTGAGCGATCGCTTGTGGAAGTGTTGGACGGCCAGGTCGCCGTCAATCGCGATCGCACAAGCGAGATCAAAGTGGCCGCTCGCCAAGGTCTGCTCTTCAGGAAACTGGGCGACCTCAATCCTGTGGAGCTGCTTGCGGCGCCGAAGCTTATCGGCCAAGACGGCCAGAAAGGTGACGCGCCAGTCTGGAGTTTGTACCTTCGCCCGTTGCCCGGCGCCCAGCGATACCGTGCCCAGGTCGCCACCGACAAAGCCTTTATGAATATCAAGCAGGAAAACTTCTCCAGCATGCCGAAAATGAGCTTCACTGGGCTCAAAGCCTCGTTCTATCACGTGCGCTTGTCGGCTTACGACGAACACGGCCTTGAGGGAGAAACCGGGGTCTATGACATCTTCTATTACCCACCCACTGTTCAGGTGCGTTGACCGATGATGCTCTGGAGCAAGGCCGAAAAACGTCAACCTACCCATGCTCAGCGGCTGTTCCACGGCCTGGTGCGTGAGTGGTTGTGGATTGGTTTATTGCTGTTGCCTATCACCGCCTACCTGTCGTTGAGCCCCGGCTTGGCCTTGAACAATCCGTTATACGACAGTTTGCGTCGCCTCAGCCCGCTGCCGGTCGACCCACGCATCCTGCTGGTGACGATCGATGACGCCAGTTTGAAAAAACTTGGCCGATGGCCTTGGCCACGCGGCTTGCACGCCGACCTGATCGATCGCTTGAGCGCCGCGCAACCGGCGGGCATTTTGTTCGATGTGATCTTCAGTGAGCCCGGTGACCCGGCCAATGACAAACGCCTGGCCGAGTCGGTCTGCAACGCTGGCAATGTCTTGCTGCCTCTGGTGCGTGAAGGTGCTGCGAACTACAGCCAACCGGACGCACAGATGATGCCGCTGCTCAAATGTGCCAAAGGCGTGGGCCACATCAATGTTGAAGCAGACAGCGATGGCGTGGTCCGCAGCCTCTATCTGCGTGAAGGCCCGCCTGATGCCAAGGCGCCGCAATTGGCCTGGTTGGCCTATGAGATGAGTGGCGAGCTGTCTGAGATGCCGGGCGAGCCTCAGCAATCGGTCACCCAGCAATGGCATCGCGAACATGCCATCCGTATCCCCTTCATCGCACCTCATACGCGCTTTCCCAGTGTGTCCTACGTCAGCGTCCTACACGGTGAAGTCGCGCCTGAGCGACTACGTAACCGCCTGATCCTCGTCGGCTCGACGGCTTCCGGCATGGGCGATCGTTTCGTCACGCCTCTTTCCTCCACGGTGGGCACCACAGCGGGTTTGGAGATACAGGCCAACGTGCTCAATGGTTTGCTCCAAGGCCGCAGCATCGTTGATCTACCGGGCTGGCTCGCCGCATTGATCGCTACCGCATGGGTGGCGTTACTGCTGGGGTTGCTGCTCTACCGGCCGCGCTATGCGCTGTGGATGACCCTGGGCTGCATGGCTGTCGCTTTGCTCGTGTCCTTGGCCTTGTTGCGCCTGGGCCACTGGTGGTCGCCTGCGGCCTGCCTGATTGGTTTGCTGCTCAGTTATCTGATCTGGAACTGGCGCCGCCTCAGCGTGATCCTCGCCTATTTCGGTTGGGAGCTGGCACGCCTGGACAATGAACCCAAAGTCCTGCCCGAACGGCGCCGTGCACCCGCCAGCAAAGGCGATGTACTGCAGGCGCGTATCTTCGCCCTGGAGCAAGCCGTCAGCCGTACGCGTGACACACGACGCTTTATGGCCGATGGCCTGGAATGCCTGCCGGTGGCGACGCTGATTACCGATCCCATGGGCAATATCCTGCTGGCCAACCGCATTGCCCGCGAGGTGTTCGGTAATGAGCTGGTCACGCAGAACCTGCTGGAGCAGTTGGCCGACTTGGGCTACCCGCCGCTGCACAATGGCGTGCGCCCTGCCCTATCAGCGCTGGAGCTTGTAGAGTTCCGGGACATCCACCAACGCAGCCTGCGCATGGAGCTTGCGCCCTTGCTGCCGGCTGAAGGCGATGTCGCCCTCGGTTGGCTGCTGAGCCTGACGGATTTGAGTAAGGAGCGCGACGCCCAGCAACACCGCGAGACCATGTTGCGGTTCCTCTCTCACGACCTGCGTGCGCCCCATTCAGCGATCCTCGCGTTGCTGGATGTGCATAACGGTGAATCCCCGGTCTTTGCCCAGATCGAACAGCAGGTTCGCCGCGCCTTGGGCCTCACCGAATCCTTCGTGCAACTGGCGAAGGCCGAGGCTGACGGTTATCAGTTCCAACCGACGTTGTTCGCTATGTTGGTCATGGATGCCTTTGATCAAGTAGCGCTGATCGCCCAACTTAAAGGTATTCACCTGGTCCACGATTTGGATGAGGCCGATGAAGGCATGGTCTCTGCCGACCAGTCACTGCTCACACGGGCGTTGTTCAACGTGCTGGAGAATGCCATCAAGTATTCGCCTTCCGGGACGACCGTGAGGTTGAGGCACAGTAGCGAGCAGGGTTGGTTGGAGTGCCGTATCAGCGACCAGGGCCCGGGGATTGCTGCAGAGGACCTGCCGGAGTTGTTCAACCAATACCGTCGTTTCGATTCGTCCCAAGGCAGTGAAGGACTGGGCTTGGGGCTGACGATGGTCAAGGCCGTGGTAGAGCGCCACGGTGGACGCATCAGCTGCGAAAGTGAGGTGGGGAAAGGCACCACATTCAGCCTTCGACTGCCGCTGCTGGACGACTGAAAAACGTACTTTTCAGTTGTGCATAAAAAACCGGTCGCAAGGACCGGTTTTTTTATGCGGAAAAAACTTATGCACCTTTTTCGTGATTTTATTATTTTGGGAAATATGTAATAAAATCAGATTCTTACAAGACGAAAAAGGCGATTCGCCAACAAACCGTGCACAGGTTATCCACAGATACTTAGATAACGGGCGTGTCGACTACAACCGGCTCCGGCGGCAGCGAACCCATGGCCCTCTGCTGTGCTTCATTCCAGGCCTGGGCACGGTCATTCAGCGCTGCAATGGCGCGGGGTCCTTCACCTTCGGCGTACATCGGTTTACCGATGACCACCGTGATGGTGCCTTCGCGCTTGGCCCAGCCCATCTTCGGCCAGAACTTACCGGCGTTATGCGCAATCGGTAGCACTGGCAGATGCGCATTGACCGCCAATGCCGTACCACCGCGTGAGAACTTGCCTACCGTGCCGAAGGGCACACGCGTGCCTTCCGGGAATATCAGCACCCAAACACCATCCTTGAGCAACTCGTCGCCCTTCTTGGCCACATGCTTGAGCGCAGCCTTGGGGTTGTCACGGTCGATGGCGATCGGACGCAACATGGCCATGGCCCAGCCGAAGAACGGCACATACAGCAATTCACGCTTGAGCACTTGGCTCAACGGCGAGAAGTACGCCGAGAGAAAGAACGTCTCCCAGGTGCTCTGGTGGTTCGACAGAATCACACAGGGCTGGTCCGGAACGTTTTCCGCACCCTTGACCTCAAAACGAATGTTCAGGAACACCTTGGTCAGCCACAACGCGCAGCGGCACCAATAAACGTTGATAAAGCGATAGCGCGCCTTGAACGGCAAAAAGGGCGCAATAAAAAAGCTCAGGGTGCACCAGAGAAACGAACTGGTGCCCAGCAGCAGGTAAAAGAAAAAGGTTCTGATGGCCTGCAAAATCGACATGGCGGCATTTACCGTTGCGGGACACGGCCCGCCTGCTAAAAGCGCACTCCCGAACACTCCTTGGTCAGGAAGTCGAGGGCGGCTAGTTGTTGATAAGTTCTGCGGCAACGGCCGCCAGATCGTCAAAAATCAAGGTGCCTACCGGCAGGTTTTTCGCCTGGGTCTTGTCGCCTTTCCCGGTCTTAACCAAAACTGGCTGAGAGTCGACGGCTTTAGCCGCCTCCAGGTCACCGAGGCTGTCCCCGACGAACCATATCCCAGCTAACGGCACGTTGTAATGTTCTGCAATGGTTTTCAACATGCCAGGCTTGGGTTTGCGGCAATCGCAGCCCTCATCCGGCCCGTGGGGGCAGTACACCACCAGCCCCACCTCACCGCCCTGCTCCGCCACCAACGTGCGCAAGCGCGTGTGCATGGCGTCCAGGGTGGCGATGTCGTAGTAGCCACGGGCGATGCCCGACTGGTTGGTGGCGATCGCCACCGTCCAGCCGGCTTTGCTCAACTGCGCAATGGCCTCGATCGAGCCAGGCAAAGGAATCCACTCCGCCACCGACTTGATGTAAGCGTCGGAGTCGTAGTTGATCACCCCGTCCCGATCGAGAATCAGCAGTTTCAACATGGTCAGCTCAGCGTCGAAATGTCAGCGATGTTGACGAACAAGCCACGCAGACGCGCCAGCATGGCGTAGCGGTTTTTCCGCACGCCGGCATCTTCGGCATTGATCATCACCGCCTCAAAGAACGCATCCACTGGCTCACGCAAGGTCGCCAGGCGAGCCAATGCTTCGGCGTAGTTGCGTTCAGCGATCAGCGGCTTCACGGCGTTTTCAGCCTTGGCGATGGCCGAGTTCAGCGAGAACTCCTTGGCATCCGCGAACAGGCCAGGGTCGACGTCGGCATTGCCCAGGCCTTCGGCCTTGCTCAGCAGGTTCGACACACGCTTGTTCACGGCGGCCAGGGCATCGGCTTCCGGCAGTTTGCGGAAGGCCTGCACGGCCTGTACGCGCTGGTCGAAGTCCAGCGCCGAACCCGGCTGCAGGGCACGCACCGACAGGTACACCGACACGTCCACGCCTTCGTCTTCATAACGCGCACGCAGGCGGTCGAACACGAACTCCAGCACTTGCTCGGCCAGGCCGGCCTGCTTGACCTTGGCGCCGAACTGGCCGACGGCAAACACCATGGCCTGGGTCAGGTCGAGGTCCAGCTTCTTGTCGATCAGGATGCGGAGTACGCCCAGGGCCGCACGACGCAAGGCATAGGGGTCTTTGCTGCCGGTTGGCAACATGCCGATACCGAAGATACCCACGAGGGTGTCCAGCTTGTCGGCGATCGCCACGGCTGCACCGGTCAGGGTGGTCGGCAGTTCAGCGCCGGCACCGCGCGGCATGTACTGCTCGTTCAGCGCAAGGGCCACATCGTCCGGCTCGCCGTCGTTGAGGGCGTAGTAGTAGCCGGCAACGCCTTGCATCTCCGGGAACTCGCCGACCATCTCAGTGGCCAGGTCGCATTTGGACAGCAGGCCTGCGCGCGCAGCCCAGGCGGAATCACCGCCAATGCGTGGCGCAATGTAGGCGGCCAGCTTGGAAACCCGTACGGCCTTGTCGTAGACGCTACCGAGTTTTTCCTGGAACACCACGTTTTGCAGGCGCTGGTTGAAGTCTTCCAGCTTCTGCTTCTTGTCTTGCTTGAAGAAGAACTCGGCGTCGGTCAGGCGCGGGCGAACGACTTTCTCGTTACCGGCGATGATCTGCTGCGGATCCTTGCTTTCGATGTTGGCCACGGTGATGAAACGCGGCAGCAACTTACCGTCCACGTCCAGCAGGCAGAAGTACTTCTGGTTGTCCTGCATGGTGGTGATCAACGCTTCCTGCGGTACGTCGAGGAAACGTTCCTCGAACGAACACACCAGCGGCACCGGCCATTCAACCAACGCCGTCACTTCGTCGAGCAGGTTTGGCGGCACGATGGCGGTGCCTTCCTGCAGACGGGCCAGCTCTTCGGTACGCTTGCTGATCAACTCGCGACGCTCGTTGGCGTCAGCCAGCACGTAGGCAGCACGCAGGTCGGCGGCGTAGTTGGCCGGCGAGGTGATGCGTACGGCTTCAGGGTGATGGAAGCGGTGGCCACGGGAATCACGACCGGCTTTCTGGGCGAGGAGGGTGCAGTCGATGACTTGGTCACCGAGCAGCATCACCAGCCACTGGGTCGGACGTACGAATTCTTCCTTGCGAGCACCCCAGCGCATGCGCTTCGGGATCGGCAGGTCGTTCAACGAGTCTTCAACGATGGTCGGCAACAGGCTGGCGGTCGGCTTGCCGGTGATGACCTGGCTGAAACGCAGTTTCGGTCCGCTCTGGTCGATCTCGCTCAGCTCGACGCCACACTTCTTGGCAAAACCAAGGGCGGCCTGGGTCGGGTTGCCTTCGGCATCGAAAGCCGCCTGGCGCGGCGGGCCGTCGAGGTTGATGCTGCGGTCCGGCTGCTGGGTTTCCAGCGCGGTCAGCAACACCGCGAGGCGACGCGGTGCGGCGTAGACTTTCTTCGTTTCGAACTTCAGGCCAGCGGTCTGCAGGCCTTTTTCGATACCGGCCAGGAAGGCGTCGGCCAAGGTGTTCAGTGCCTTGGGTGGCAGCTCTTCGGTGCCCAGTTCAACCAGGAAATCTTGAGCACTCATTGTGCAGCCTCCAGCTTAGCCAACACTTCATCACGCAGGTCCGGGGTTGCCATCGGGAAGCCCAGCTTGGCGCGAGCCAGCAGATAGGCTTGGGCGACGGAACGCGCCAGGGTGCGTACACGCAGGATGTATTGCTGGCGCGCGGTTACCGAGATGGCACGGCGGGCGTCCAGCAGGTTGAAGGTATGGGAGGCCTTCAACACCATTTCATAGCTCGGCAATGGCAGCGGCTGGTCGAGTTCGATCAGGCGCTTGGCTTCGCTTTCATAGAAGTCGAACAGTTCGAACAGCTTGTCGACGTTGGCGTGTTCGAAGTTATAGGTGGACTGCTCCACCTCGTTCTGGTGGAACACGTCGCCGTAGGTGACTTTGCCGAAGGGGCCGTCAGCCCACACCAGGTCGTAGACCGAGTCCACGCCTTGCAGGTACATGGCCAGGCGCTCAAGACCGTAAGTGATTTCGCCGGTCACCGGGTAGCACTCGATGCCGCCCGCTTGCTGGAAGTACGTGAACTGCGTCACTTCCATGCCATTGAGCCAGACTTCCCAGCCCAAGCCCCAGGCGCCCAGGGTCGGCGACTCCCAGTTGTCTTCGACGAAACGGATGTCGTGGACCAGTGGGTCCAGGCCCACGTGCTTGAGCGAGCCCAGGTACAGTTCCTGGAAATTGTCCGGGTTCGGCTTCAGTACCACCTGGAACTGGTAGTAGTGCTGCAGACGGTTCGGGTTTTCGCCGTAGCGGCCGTCAGTCGGGCGACGACTGGGCTGCACATAAGCGGCGTTCCAGGTTTCCGGGCCAATGGCCCGCAGGAATGTTGCGGTGTGGAAAGTGCCGGCGCCTACTTCCATATCGTAGGGCTGAAGTACCACACAACCTTGCTCGGCCCAGTATTGCTGGAGGGCGAGGATCAAGTCTTGGAAGGTACGCACGGCTGGCGTAGGCTGGCTCACAAAATTCACCTGTTACTTGGGCTGCGATTTAAAGAGCGGGAGTATACCCGATTCGGCCCTGCCACCACTCCCTGGAGCCTTATGCCACGCTGCTTTTGGTGTTCTGAAGATCCGCTGTACATGGCTTATCACGATCAGGAGTGGGGAACGCCGCTGCGCGATGCGCAGGGTTTGTTCGAGTTGCTTTTGCTCGAAGGGTTCCAGGCGGGCCTTTCCTGGATCACCGTTTTACGCAAACGCGAGCATTATCGAAAGGTCTTGTTCGGTTTTGATGCGCAGCGTCTGGCCCAACTGAGCGACGCCGAGATCGAAGCGCTGATGCTCGATCCGGGTATCGTGCGTAACCGCCTTAAACTCAATGCCACCCGCCGCAATGCCGCCGCCTGGCTGGCGCTGGAGGACCCGGTGGGGTTGCTCTGGTCCTTCGTCGGCGGCAAACCCAAGGTCAATCACTTCAAGGACCGCAGCGAAGTACCGGCGATTACACAGGAAGCTGAAGCCATGAGCAAAGCCCTGAAAAAAGCCGGTTTCACCTTCGTCGGCCCGACCATTTGCTACGCGTTCATGCAGGCCTCGGGCATGGTCATGGACCACACTCAGGACTGCGACCGTTACGCGGACCTGGCCAACGCCGGTTAGAATGCCGGCTTTGCGCACCACACACGATCAGGAGTGACCTGTGGAAAAGTTGAAAGGCGCCTTGCTGGTAGGCGCTCTCCGGTTATTTGCCCTGCTGCCCTGGCGCGCCGTTCAGGCCGTCGGCACCGCGATTGGCTGGATCATGTGGAAAACCCCCAACCGTTCCCGTGACACGGTGCGGATCAACCTGTCCAAGTGCTTCCCGGACATGGACCCCGCGGAGCGCGAAGCGCTGGTCGGCCGCAGCCTGATGGACATCGGCAAGTCCCTGACCGAAAGCGCCTGCGCCTGGATCTGGCCGGCCCAGCGTTCCATCGACCTGGTGCGTGAAGTCGAAGGCCTGGAAGTGCTGCACGAAGCCCTCGCCTCAGGCAAAGGCGTGGTTGGCATCACCAGCCACCTGGGTAACTGGGAAGTGCTGAACCACTTCTATTGCAGCCAGTGCAAACCGATCATTTTCTACCGCCCACCCAAGCTCAAGGCGGTGGATGAGTTACTGCGAAAACAGCGCGTGCAGTTGGGCAACCGCGTGGCCGCGTCGACCAAGGAAGGCATCCTCAGTGTGATCAAGGAAGTGCGCAAAGGCGGCCAGGTGGGAATCCCGGCCGATCCCGAGCCGGCGGAATCCGCGGGGATCTTCGTGCCGTTCTTCGCCACCCAGGCGCTGACCAGCAAGTTCGTGCCGAACATGCTCGCCGGCCACAAGGCGGTGGGCGTGTTCCTGCATGCGCTGCGGCTGCCGGACGGTTCGGGTTACAAGGTGATTTTGGAAGCGGCGCCGGAAGACATGTACAGCACCGACACCGCCACGTCCTGCGCCGCGATGAGCAAGGTGGTGGAGCGTTATGTCGGCGCTTATCCGAGCCAGTACATGTGGAGCATGAAGCGCTTCAAGAAACGCCCGCCGGGTGAGGCGCGGTGGTATTGATTCCATACTGACTCCGGTTCGCCGCGAAACCCATGTGGGAGCGGGCTTGCTCGCGAAAGCGGTATGTCAGTCACTGAATGTGACGCTGATACACCGCTTTCGCGAGCAAGCCCGCTCCCCCATTGTTGATCGCCATTCACCCCTGGCGGTCGAGTTTTTTCAGGAACACGGTCATCTCTTTTTCGGCCTGTTTGTCGCCATGGGCCTGGGCGGCTTCTATGCCCTTCTGCCACGCCAGCCGCGCCGCAGCACTATCCCCCAGTCCCTGATGCGCCTTGCCCAGCAGCTTCCACGCCGCTGAATACTTCGGGTCGAACTCGACGCACTTGTGCAGATGCTCCGCTGCCTTGGCGTTGTCTTTCAGGTCCAGATAACCCTTGCCCAAACCAAAGCGCAGCAGGGAATTATCCGCACCTTTGGCGAGCATTTTTTCCAGGGACTCCAGCATCGGTTCTCTCCGTTCGATCAGAAAAAGCTCAGGCCCACGTGGAACAGTTTCTCCACATCGCGGATATGTTTCTTGTCCACCAGGAACAGGATCACATGGTCCCCGGTTTCGATCACTGTATCGTCGTGGGCAATGATCACTTCTTCGTCACGAATGATCGCGCCAATGGTGGTGCCCGGCGGCAAGCCGATATCGCGGATGGCCTTGCCGATCACTTTGCTCGACTTTGAGTCACCATGGGCAATCGCCTCGATGGCTTCCGCCGCACCCCGGCGCAGGGAGTGCACGCTGACGATATCGCCACGGCGCACGTGGGCCAGCAAGGTGCCGATGGTGGCCAACTGGGGGCTGATGGCGATGTCGATATCGCCGCCCTGGATCAGGTCCACATAAGCCGGGTTGTTGATGATGGTCATCACCTTCTTCGCCCCCAGCCGCTTGGCCAGCAGGGAAGACATAATGTTGGCTTCGTCATCATTGGTGAGGGCCAGGAAAATGTCGGCGTCGGCGATATTCTCTTCCATCAGCAGGTCGCGGTCCGAGGCACTGCCCTGGAGTACGACCGTGCTGTCGAGGGTGTCGGACAAATGCCGGCAGCGTGCCGGGCTCATCTCGATGATCTTCACCTGGTAGCGGCTTTCGATGGCTTCGGCCAAACGCTCGCCGATTTGCCCGCCGCCGGCGATGACGATGCGTTTGTAGGTCTCGTCGAGGCGGCGCATTTCGCTCATGACTGCACGAATATTCGCTTTGGCAGCGATGAAAAACACTTCGTCGTCGGCCTCGATCACCGTATCGCCCTGGGGCAGGATCGGACGGTCACGCCGGAAAATCGCCGCTACGCGGGTTTCCACATTCGGCATGTGCTCACGCAACTGGCGCAGCTGCTGGCCCACCAGCGGGCCGCCGTAATAGGCCTTCACCGCGACCAGCTGCGCCTTGCCGCCGGCGAAGTCGATCACCTGCAGGGCGCCCGGAATTTCGATCAAGCGCTTGATGTAGTGGGTGACCACTTGTTCCGGGCTGATCAGCACGTCGACGGGAATCGCGTCGTTGTCGAACAGCCCGGCGCGGGTCAGGTAGGCCGCTTCGCGCACACGGGCGATTTTGGTCGGGGTGTGGAACAGAGTATGGGCAACCTGGCAGGCGACCATGTTGGTTTCGTCGCTGTTGGTCACGGCCACCAGCATGTCTGCGTCGTCGGCACCGGCCTGGCGCAGCACTGTCGGGAACGACGCGCGGCCTTGTACGGTGCGGATGTCGAGGCGGTCGCCAAGGTTGCGCAGACGCTCGCTGTCAGTGTCGACCACGGTGATGTCGTTGGCTTCGCTGGCCAAATGTTCAGCCAGCGTGCCGCCGACCTGCCCTGCCCCAAGGATGATGATTTTCATCCGGTCACTCCCTTAAATCATTCAGCCGCGCGCGGCGGCGATCTTGATCAGTTTGGCGTAGTAGAAGCCATCGTGTCCGCCTTCTTGCGCAAGCAATTGGCGGCCGTGGGGCTGCCTGATGCCGGCCGTGGTGGCGAGGTTCAGCTCCCGCGCGCCGCTGGTGCGGGCGAGGAAGGCTTCGATCACCTCGGTGTTCTCTGTCGGCAAGGTCGAACAGGTGGCGTAGAGCAGGATGCCGCCGACTTCCAGGGTGGGCCACAGGGCGTCGAGCAACTCGCCCTGCAGCACGGCCAAGGCGGCGATGTCGTCGGGTTGGCGGGTGAGCTTGATGTCCGGGTGGCGGCGGATCACGCCTGTGGCGGAGCACGGCGCATCGAGCAGGATGCGCTGGAACGGTTTGCCGTCCCACCACGTGGCGGTGTCACGACCGTCGGCCGCGATCAGCTCGGCGCTGAGGCCCAGGCGAGCCAGGTTCTCGCGCACGCGCACCAGGCGCTTGGCTTCCAGGTCGACGGCAACTACACCGGCCAGGTCTTTTTCGACTTCCAGGATGTGACACGTCTTACCGCCCGGCGCGCAGCAGGCGTCGAGTACGCGTTGGCCCGGTGCAAGGTCGAGCAGGTCGGCAGCCAGTTGCGCGGCTTCGTCCTGCACGCTGATCCAGCCCTCGGCAAATCCCGGCAGGCTGCGCACATCAGTGGCGGCTTCGAGCACGATGCCGTCGACGCTGTACACGCACGGCGTGGCGCCGATACCTGCGTCGGTGAGCAATTGCAGGTAGGCGTCACGGCTGTGATGACGACGGTTGACCCGCAGGATCATCGGCGGGTGCGCATTGTTCGCTGCGCAAATGGCTTCCCATTGCTCCGGCCAGAACGCCTTCAGGGACTTTTGCAGCCAGCGCGGGTGGGCGGTGCGCACCACCGGGTCGTGCTCCAGTTCAGCCAGCAGTGCTTCGCTTTCGCGCTGGGCGCGGCGCAGCACGGCGTTGAGCAGGGCCTTGGCCCAGGGTTTTTTCAGCTTGTCGGCGCAACCGACCGTTTCGCCGATAGCGGCGTGGGCGGGCACGCGGGTGTAGAGCAGTTGATAGAGGCCGACCAGCAGCAGCGCCTCGACATCCGCGTCGGCCGCCTTGAACGGCTTCTGCAGCAACGTGGCTGCCAGCGCCGACAAGCGTGGTTGCCAGCGCGCTGTGCCAAAGGCCAGGTCCTGGGTAAAACCGCGATCGCGGTCTTCGACCTTGTCCAGTTGGGTGGGCAACGAACTGTTCAACGACGCCTTGCCGCTGAGGACGGCGGCGAGAGCCTTGGCGGCGGCCAGACGTGGGTTCATTGGGCTACCACCCCAAGGACCGTGCCCAAGGCAAATTTCTCACGGCGGCTGTTGAACAAATCGCTGAAATTGAGCGCCTTGCCACCGGGTAATTGCAGACGGGTCAGACACAACGCCTGTTCACCGCAGGCGACCACTAGGCCGTCCTTGCTGGCGCCGATGATTTCACCGGGCGCGCCTTTGCCTTCGGCCAGGGTCGCGGCCAGCACTTTCAAGGCTTCGCCGTTGAGCGTGCTGTGGCAGATCGGCCATGGGTTGAAGGCGCGCACCAGGCGTTCAAGCTCCACGGCCGGGCGGCGCCAGTCGATGCGCGCTTCGTCTTTGTTCAGTTTGTGGGCGTAGGTGGCCAGGCTGTCGTCCTGCACGTCGCCTTGCAGGGTGCCAGCAGCCAGACCGGCGATGGCCTGGATTACAGCCGGTGGGCCCAGCTCGGCAAGGCGGTCGTGCAGGCTGCCGCCGGTGTCTTGGGCGGTGATCGGGGTGGTGACTTTCAGCAGCATCGGGCCGGTGTCCAGGCCTGCTTCCATGCGCATCACGGTCACGCCGCTTTCGCTGTCGCCGGCTTCCACGGCGCGCTGGATCGGCGCCGCACCGCGCCAGCGAGGCAGCAGCGAGGCGTGGCTGTTGATGCAGCCCAGACGGGGGATATCCAGCACGACTTGCGGCAGGATCAAGCCATAGGCCACTACTACCAACAGGTCCGGCTTCAGCGCCGCCAGTTCTGCCTGGGCTTCGGCGTTGCGTAGGGTCGGCGGTTGCAGCACAGGGATGTCGTGTTCCAGCGCCAGCTGTTTGACCGGGCTCGGCATCAGTTTTTGCCCACGACCGGCCGGGCGATCCGGCTGGGTGTATACCGCGACGATGTCATAAGGGCTGGCAAGCAGGGCCTTGAGGTGTTCGGCGGCAAATTCAGGAGTGCCGGCAAAAACTATGCGCAGTGGCTCGGTCATGGGAGGTCTCGGTTAAAAGCAGTCACAAAAGAAAAAGGCTTGCCGCAGCAAGCCTTTGGAAGGAGGGCATCAAGCTTGCTGGCGATGCTTTTTTTCCAGCTTCTTCTTGATCCGGTCGCGCTTGAGCGTGGACAGGTAATCGACAAACAGCTTGCCGTTGAGGTGGTCGCATTCGTGCTGGATGCACACCGCCAGCAGGCCTTCGGCAATCAGCTCGAACGGCTTGCCGTCGCGGTCCAGGGCCTTGATCTTCACGCGCAGCGGGCGCTCGACGTTCTCGTAGAACTCCGGCACAGAAAGGCAGCCTTCCTGGTATTCGCCCATCTCGTCGGTCAGCGGTTCGAACTCCGGGTTGATGTACACCTTCGGTTCGCTGCGATCTTCCGACAGGTCCATGACCACGACGCGCAGGTGCACGTTGACCTGGGTCGCGGCGAGGCCGATACCCGGGGCTTCATACATTGTTTCAAACATGTCATCGACCAACTGACGAACCTTGTCGTCAACTACGGCCACCGGTTTGGCGATCGTGCGCAGGCGCGAGTCGGGGAATTCGAGGATGTTCAAAATAGCCATAAGCGTAATTGCTGCACATGTGAGGTAGAGGCAAATCGGCGTTGGGATGGACCCACACGACCGGTGTGAAACCCTTAAAAGCCGCTAAGGCCCAGGCATTTCACGCGAACGCACATAATAAAGGAGATTCACCCTATGAGGAAATCGCTACTCGTCTTGCTACTGTGGGCCCCGTTTTCCATGGCCCTGCTACCCCAGCCCATCCAGCGTCTGGACCCACCGACACAACACGCTATCCAGCGCTTCCTGCTGCATAACCGCATTCTCGATACACCCCAGGACCTGGACAACGCGCCCTACATCGTCGCTGCCGATGCTGGCCGCGTGCTCGGCGCCAATGGCGAGCGGGTCCACGCCAGGGGCGACCTGGAGCCTTCCCAGCCGAATTACGGCATATTCCGACGTGGCAAGGTCTACACCGACCCGCAGACCCGAGAGCTATTGGGGATCAACGCCGACGACATTGGCACCGCCCGTTTCGTCACGGCGGGCGACCTCACCACCCTCGTTGTGCAGCGTGTCACCCAGGAGGTGCGTCCCGGTGACCGCTTGCTGCGTGCGCAAACACCCGTCGACCCGGCAGCGTTTGCCGTCACGCCAGCAGCGCGCTTTATCAAAGGGCAGATCATCGATATCCCCAAGGGCGTGACCCAGATCGGCGTGCTGGATGCCGTAACCCTGAATAAAGGCCGTCGTGACGGCCTGGTCGAAGGCCAGCTGCTCAGCGTAATCAAGGCTGGCGCCACGGTACGCGACAGTCTGACGGGCACGTCGACCCAACTCCCTGATGAACGCGCGGGCACCCTGCTGGTCTTTCGCACCTACGAAAAACTCAGTTACGGCCTGGTCCTCAATGCCTCACGGCCCCTGGCCGTAATGGACCGTTTCGAGACTGCCCATCAAACACAATAAATAGCCTGCTAAATAAGTTACCAACAGAGTTATCCACAGCTTGTTCCGGTCAAGGATGATCAGATGTATCCGACAAAAAACCACGAAATATCCCCCTCAGAACTGGAAGCGCGTCTACGCTTGCACAGGCTGCCGGAACTGGGTCCGAAGCGTTTTCGCTTGTTGATCGAGGCGTTCGGCTCTGCCTCAAAAGCCATCAGTGCGCCTGCCAGTGCCTGGCGTTCGCTCGGGTTGCCTTCCATCAGCGCCGATGCCCGACGCAGTCATGAAATCCGCGACGGTGCGAGCGACGCATTGGCCTGGCTGGCGCGTCCGGCCCAGCAATTGCTGATGTGGGACCAGCCGGACTACCCCGCACTGCTTGCCCAGATCGATGATGCGCCGCCACTGTTATTCGTAGCCGGTGACCCTTCGATCCTGGAAAAACCGCAACTGGCGATAGTCGGCAGTCGTCGTGCATCGCGCCCCGGCATGGACACGGCGGCAGCGTTTTCACGCAGTCTGGCGAGCGCCGGTTTTGTCATCACCAGCGGCCTTGCGCTGGGCATTGACGGTGCAGCCCATCAGGCGGCATTGGATGTGGGCGGCCAGACAATCGGCGTGCTCGGCACGGGGCTTGAAAATTTTTATCCACAGCGCCACCGGCGGCTGGCGGCGGCGATGATTGACCAAGGCAGCGCCGTGGTTTCCGAGTTCCCCCTGGACGCGCCGCCCCAAGCGGGTAACTTCCCCCGACGCAATCGGATCATCAGCGGGCTGTCCCTGGGGGTGTTGGTGGTGGAAGCCAGCATGGCCAGCGGTTCGCTGATTACCGCGAAACTGGCGGCCGAGCAGGGGCGCGAGGTGTATGCGATTCCAGGCTCAATCCATCATCCCGGCGCCAAGGGCTGTCACCAGTTGATCCGCGATGGCGCGGTGCTAGTGGAAACTATCGAGCACATCCTGGAAGGGTTGCGTGGCTGGCAGGCATTGTCTCGTCCGGCGCCGATGCCGGTGGTCCACCCGCTGGTGGCGCTGCTGCACGCGGCGCCCCACACCAGTGAAGCCCTGGCGATTGCCAGCGCAAGGCCGTTGTCCCAAGTGCTGGCGACCCTGACGGAGCTTGAGCTGGAAGGCCAGGTCATCTGCGAGAGCGGGCGCTGGCTTGCGCGCCGCTAGGTTTTGTAAAGAAGATCGGTAAACTGAGCAGAGCTTTAGTCTGGAGAGTGAACAATGGTCAACCGGTGGCGTGTGCTGGAAACCGCACGAGAAATTCGCGCAGGCGCGGTGATTGCCTATCCAACCGAAGCGGTTTGGGGCTTGGGCTGCGACCCGTGGAACGAAGAAGCAGTGGACCGTTTGCTCGCCATCAAGAACCGTTCGGTGGACAAGGGCCTGATCCTGGTGGCGGACAACATCCGTCAGTTCGACTTTCTGTTCGAAGATTTCCCACAGGACTGGATCGACCGCATGGCCAGTACCTGGCCAGGGCCGAATACTTGGTTGGTGCCCCATCAGGACTTGTTGCCGGAATGGGTCACGGGGGTGCACGACACCGTGGCGCTGCGGGTGACTGACCATCCGCTGGTGCGGGACCTGTGTTCGCTGGTAGGGCCGCTGATTTCCACATCGGCCAACCCGCAGGGCCGTCCGGCGGCGCGCTCGCGGATTCGCGTGGAGCAATACTTCCGTGGCCAGGTGGACCTGGTGTTGGGTGGCGCCCTGGGTGGGCGCAAGAACCCGAGCCTGATTCGTGATCTGGTGACGGGTGAGGTGGTGCGGCCCTCCTGAGACCGAGTCGTGGCCTTCGCGAGCAAGCCCGCTCCCCCGTTCGATCGAGTTCCTCCAGTGGGAATCCGATCAACATCTGGGAGCGGGCTTGCTCGCGAAGAGGCCTCACTGACCCCGGAGAGCTGTAGCCTTATGGCAGGAGAATGGTCGAACCGGTAGTCCGCCGCCCCGACAACTCGGTCTGCGCTTTGGCCGCATCCGCCAGCGCATACCGCTGGTTGATATCAATGCGCACCTTGCCGCTCTTGATCATCGAGAACAAGTCATCCGCCATCGCCTGCAGGTTCTGTGGGTTGTTGGCGTAGGTCGCCAGGGTCGGCCGAGTGACGTAGAGCGAGCCCTTGGCTGACAGAATCCCCAGGTTCACCCCATCCACCGCGCCCGACGCATTACCGAAACTTACCACCAGCCCACGCGGCGCCACGCTGTCCAACGAGGTCAACCAGGTGTCCTTGCCGACGCCGTCATACACCACCGGTACCTTTTTACCGTCGGTCAATTCCAGCACGCGCTGTGCGACGTTTTCCTTGCTGTAGTCGATGGTTTCCCAGGCGCCGAGGGATTTGGCCAGGGCGGCTTTTTCCGGCGAGCTCACGGTACCGATCAACTTCACACCCAGGGCCTTGGCCCATTGGCAGGCCAGCGAGCCCACACCACCGGCAGCGGCGTGGAACAGGATGGTTTCACCGGCCTTCACTGCATAGGTCTGGCGCAGCAGGTACTGCACGGTCAGGCCCTTGAGCATGGCGCCGGCAGCTTGTTCGAAGCTGATCTCGTCCGGCAGATGCACCAGATTGGCGGCGGGCAGCACGTGCAGTTGGCTGTAGGCACCCAATGGACCACTGCCGTAGGCCACACGGTCGCCAACCTTGAATTGGGTGACTTCGCTGCCGACCGCATCGACCACGCCCGCGCCTTCTGCGCCCAAGCCCGATGGCAGGGCTGGCGGCGCGTACAGACCGCTGCGGAAATAGGTGTCGATGAAGTTCAGGCCGATCGCCTCGTTACGCACGCGCACTTGCTGCGGGCCAGGCTCCGCTGGGGTGTAGTCCACATACTCAAGCACTTCGGGGCCGCCATGGGCGCTGAACTGGATACGTTTTGCCATCTGCCTTCTCCTTGGGTCGAACTCGCGTAGCCGCCTATCGAACTCCTAAGCTTGATCTTCGTCAACTGCGGCGCAACCGGGTGCAGTGGTATCCTGTGCGCCCATTTGCCGCCGACGCCCAATGGCCTCGCGTAGCTTTGCCCGATTCAAGGTGATGCCATGACTACCCGCACCGAGGCTGTAAAGGCCTACCTGCTTGACCTGCAAGACCGCATTTGCAGCGCCCTGGAAACCTTCGAGACGGACACTCGCTTTATCGAAGACGCCTGGACCCGGCCTGCCGGCGGCGGCGGTCGCACCCGTGTGATCGAAAACGGTTCGGTGATCGAAAAAGGCGGCGTCAACTTTTCCCACGTGTTTGGCAGCGGTCTGCCACCGTCCGCCAGCGCGCATCGGCCTGAGCTGGCCGGTCGTGGCTTTGAGGCCCTGGGTGTGTCGCTGGTGATCCACCCGCACAACCCCCACGTACCGACGTCCCACGCCAACGTGCGCTTTTTCATCGCTGAAAAAGAAGGCGAAGAACCGGTGTGGTGGTTCGGCGGCGGCTTCGACCTGACGCCTTACTACGGCAACGAAGACGATTGCATCCACTGGCACCGCGTGGCCGAACAGGCCTGTGCGCCGTTCGGGCCGGACGTGTATTCGCGCTACAAAGCCTGGTGCGACACCTACTTCCACATCAAGCACCGCAACGAACCGCGCGGTATTGGCGGCCTGTTCTTTGACGACCTGAACGAGTGGGACTTTGACACCTGCTTCGCCTTCATCCGCGCCATCGGTGACGCCTACATCGACGCCTACCTGCCGATCGTGCAGCGCCGCAAGTCCACCGCGTACACTGAGCAGCAGCGCGAATTCCAGGAATTCCGCCGCGGCCGCTACGTTGAATTCAACCTGGTCTACGACCGTGGCACCTTGTTCGGCCTGCAATCGGGCGGGCGCACCGAGTCGATCCTGATGTCGCTGCCGCCGCAAGTGCGCTGGAGCTACGACTGGAAGGCCGAAGCCGGCAGCGAAGAAGCGCGTCTCACCGACTACTTCCTGCAAGACCGTGACTGGCTGGGCCTTGCCGCGCCCAAGGCGGCTGTCTGATGGACCGCTATGTCGTGTTCGGCAACCCCATCGGCCACAGCAAGTCGCCGCTGATCCACCGGATGTTCGCCGAGCAGACGGGCGAGCAACTGGACTACAGCACCCTGCTGGCGCCATTGGAGGATTTCTCCGGCTGTGCTCGTGAGTTTTTTCAACAGGGTCGTGGCGCCAACGTCACTGTGCCGTTCAAGGAAGACGCTTACCGCCTGGCCAACAGCCTCACCGAACGCGCTCAACGTGCGGGTGCGGTGAACACCCTGAGCAAGCTGGCCGACGGCAGCCTGCTGGGCGATAACACTGACGGCGCCGGCCTGGTGCGCGACCTCACGGTCAATGCCGGCCTGAACCTGCAAGGCAAGCGCATCCTGTTGCTGGGCGCCGGCGGCGCGGTGCGCGGCGCATTGGAACCGTTGCTGGCCGAACAGCCTGCTTCGCTGATCATCGCCAACCGCACCGTGGAAAAGGCCGAAATGCTCGCCGAGTTGTTCGACGATCTGGGCCCGGTGTCCGCCAGTGGTTTCGACTGGCTGCGTGAGCCGGTGGATGTGATCATCAACGCCACGTCCGCCAGCCTGTCAGGCGATGTACCGCCGATTGCCAGCAGCCTGATCGAACCGGGCAAGACGTTTTGCTACGACATGATGTACGCCAAGGAACCGACCGCGTTCTGCCGCTGGGCCACTGAGCATGGCGCATCCGTGGCGATGGATGGCCTGGGCATGCTGGTGGAGCAGGCGGCGGAAGCCTTCTACTTGTGGCGCGGTGTGCGTCCGGATTCTGCGCCGGTGCTGGCTGAGCTGCGCCGGCAGTTGGCTTGACGCTATTTGAGGTGGGCACGTCCAGCTCCCACAGCGTTAAGGGTGTTCAGTCTTGGCAATGGATGCTTGGAAATGGATGGGGCAATTGTCGGCCCCTTCCAGCTTCCTCAACTCCTCCACCACCTGCGGCCTGGCCCGGCGCAGCGTCAGACTGCGTCCCAACCCACGCAAGCGCCGCGCCTCCTGGTGCAGCATCTCCACCCCGGAATAGTCGATAAAGTTGATCTGCTGCGCCTCGATCACCACCCGTTTGCCCTGCAGGCTTTGCAGGCGCACTTGCAGGTAGTGGCTGGCGCCGAAAAAGATCGAACCGCCCACGCGCAGCACGTCCTCATCGCCATCGCGCCATTGCTGGACACGTGGCTGCGAAGTGCGCTTGAGGTAGAAAAACAGTGACGCCAGCACCCCGGCGTAAATCGCTGTTTGCAGCTCCAGCAGCAAGGTGGCGACGCAGGTCAGGCTCATCACCACAAACTCGGCGCGACTGACGCGGAATAACGCCCGAATACCGCGACGGTCCACCAGCCCCCAACTGATAAGCAAGATGCTCGCCGCCATGCTCGGGATCGGAATATGGGCGATCAGCGCCGCGCCAAACAGTGCAAACAGCGCCACCCATAAGGCAGAAAACACGCCAGCCAACGGCGAACAGGCGCCCGCCTCATAACTGAGGCCGGAGCGGGTAAAGGAGCCGGCTGACAGATACCCGGAGAAAAATCCGCCCACGATGTTGGAAAAACCCTGCGCACGGATTTCCTGGTTGGCATCGAGCAATTGCTGCGAGCGCGCTGACAGTGAACGGGCAATCGACAGGCTGGTGACCAGCCCCAGCATGCCCACCGCCACGGCGCTCGGCAGCAGACGCAGGATCACGTCCAGGTCCATTGGCAACGGGCTGAACGGCGGCAGCTTGCCGATAAAGGAACTGACCAGCGCCACATGCCCGAACATTGCCGGCCACAACCAGGTGACCAGGCTGCCCAGCGTCAGGGCGATCAACAGGGTCGGCCAGCGCGGTACGAGGTATTTGAGCAACGCACCCACCAGCAAGGTACCGAGCCCGAGAATGACGGACGCAGGGTCCCATTCGCCGCTGTGATGGATCAGTGTCAGCAGGTTGTTGATCGCCGTGGCCTGGCTCGGCAAATCCAGCCCCAGCAGATTGGGCAGTTGCCCGAGCGCAATCACCACAGCGGCTCCCAGGGTGAACCCGAGCACCACTGAATGGGAGACAAAATTCACCAGCGCACCAAAGCGCAGCATGCCCAGCAGCCACTGGAAAACACCGGCGAGAAAGGTGAGCAACAGGATCAGGGTGATGTAGTCCTGCGACCCCGGCACGGCCAGCGGGCTGACGCTGGCATAGAGCACAATGGAAATCGCCGCTGTGGGGCCGCAGATCAAATGCCAGGAGGAACCCCAGAGGCAGGCGATCAGCACCGGGATGATCGCGGCGTACAGGCCGTATTCGGGTGGGAGGCCGGCGATCAGCGCGTAGGCAATAGACTGTGGCAAGGCGAGCACTGCGCCGCTGAGGCCCACCATCGCATCTCGGCCGACGCTGGCGCGGGTCTGGCGCGGGAGCCAGGCGAGGAAGGGGAAAAGTGTATGGCGGTTGGGCCAGGGCATCGGACTGCTCTAAATACTGTAGGAGCTGGCTTGCCAGCGAAGGTGGGTAACGATAACGCGGGTTGTGTGAAAAAACGCGGCGTTTTCGAGGGCTTCGCCAGCGAGCCGGCTCCTACAAGGGGTTGTGTATCGTTCAGAGTTTGGCTTTTACAGCGGCCAGCGCGTCCTTGCCATCCACGGTCTTCACGCCCTCCAGCCATTTATCCAACACCGCCGGATTAGCTTTGATCCAAGCTTTCGCCGCATCGGCATTGCTGACCTTGTTGTTGGCCACCTCGGCCATGATGCTGTTTTCCATTTCCTGGGTAAAACTCAGGTTGGTCAGCAGTTTTCCAACATTCGGGCAGGCCTGTGCGTAGCCCTTGCGGGTCAAGGTATACACGCTGCCGGTGTCACCAAAATATTTCTCGCCGCCTTTGAGGTAGCGCATTTTCAACTGCACGTTCATCGGATGCGGCGTCCAGCCGAGGAAGGTCACGAATTTCTGCTTCTTAACGGCCCGCGATACTTCGGCGAGCATCGCCTGTTCACTGGACTCCACCAGTTTCCACTGGCCCAGCTCGAAGTCGTTCTTCTTGATGATTTCCTGCAGGGAGATATTCGCCGGCGCGCCGGAGCCGATGCCGTAGATCTTCTTGTCGAACTTGTCGGCATAGTGGTTCAAGTCGGCAAAGTCATGCACCCCGGCATCCCATACGTAGTCGGGCACGGCGAGGGTGAACTCGGTGCCGTCGAGGTTTTTCGCCAGTTGAACCACGTCGCCATTGGCCACGAACTTGTCATAGAAGCCCTGCTGCGCCGGCATCCAGTTGCCCAGGAACACATCCACCTGGCCGTCCTTGAGCCCGCCAAAGGTGATCGGCACCGCCAGGGTGTCGACTTTGGGTTTGTAGCCCATGCCCGTCAGCAGAAAACCGGTGATGGCATTGGTGGCCGCGATATCGCTCCAGCCCGGATCGGCCATCTTTACCGTTTCACAACTGGCGTCGGCGTAAACATTGGCGCTTCCCAGCGCCAAGAGCCCCAGCATCACAGTTAACTTTTGCATGGCCTTCCCTCAGTGTTATTGGTTTTGGCAGGGTTGTGGATAACGTGCCTTGCGCTCCAGGTCGTCGAGGTCGATATGGTTGCGCATGTATTGCTGACTGGCGTCCACCAGTGGCTGGTGATCCCAGCTCTTCAGCTTGCCCTGGGTCAGTGCTTCAAACACCAGACGGCGGCGGCGTTGGCTGGCGAGCACCTGTTGGTGGATCGCCGGGATGTCCCATTTGGCCCGCGCCTCGTCCAGGAAGGCTGCAAACAGCGCCTGATGGTGTGGCGACTGGCTGAGGTCTTCCTGCTCCCGTGGGTCGTTGTGTACATCGAACAGTAGGCAAGGGTCGTCTTCGCTGTAGATGAATTTGTAGGCGCCCCGGCGAATCATCATCAGCGGGCTGATGGTGCCTTCGGCCATGTACTCGCCAAATACTTCGTCATGGCCGCCCTGCCCCTGCAAGTGCGGGACCAGTGAACGGCCGTCCAGCGGCAGGCGCGGATCCAACTCGCCGCCGGCCAGTTCCACCAGCGTTGGCAGCAGGTCGGCGGTGGACACGGCTTTGCTCACGCGGCCTGCTGCGAACTGCCCCGGCGCGCTGACCAGCAGCGGTACGCGGGCGGCCATTTCAAACCAGTGCATTTTGTACCAGAGGCCGCGCTCGCCGAGCATATCGCCGTGGTCGCCTGAGAACACGATGATGGTGTCGTCGGCCAGGCCGGTGTCTTCCAGGGTTTGCAGCAGCTTGCCGACGTTGCTGTCGATGTAACTGCAGGCGCCGAAGTAGGCACGGCGTGCATCGCGGATTTTGTCCACAGGCAGCGGCTTGTCCCACAGGTCGTAGACCTTGAGCAGGCGCTGGGAATGCGGATCGAGATCGCCTTGCGCAGGTGTTGTAGGCAAAGGTATATCGGCGTTGTCGTAGAGGTCCCAGAACGGTTTGGGAATGGTGTACGGGTCGTGGGGATGAGTCATCGACACCGTCAGGCAGAACGGCTGGTCGCCGTCCTCACGGATATGGTCGAACAGGTATTGCTGGGCCTTGAACACCACCTCTTCGTCGAAATCCAGCTGGTTGGTGCGCACGCACGGCCCGGCTTGCAGCACCGACGACATGTTGTGATACCAAGTGGGGCGGACGTCCGGCTCATCCCAGTTCACCGCCCAGCCATAGTCGGCGGGGTAGATGTCGCTGGTCAGGCGCTCTTCATAGCCATGCAACTGATCGGGGCCGCAGAAATGCATCTTGCCCGACAGCGCTGTGCGATAGCCCAGGCGGCGCAGGTAGTGGGCATAGGTCGGCACATCGGCGGGGAAATCGGCGGCATTGTCGTAGGCGCCGATCTTGCTCGGCAGTTGGCCACTGACCAGGGTGAAGCGCGACGGCGCACACAACGGGCTGTTGCAATAGGCGGCATCGAACACCACGCCTTGCTCGGCGAGGCGACTCAGGTTGGGCAATTTGATAGGCGAAGAACCGTAGAACGGAAGCAACGGTGCGGCCATTTGATCGGCCATGATGAAAAGAATGTTCTTGCGCTTCATGATCTATCGGCATTCCATAGGCGGTGTTTATGCGAATGAGCATGCAGCCCATGAAAAGTGGGGTAAAGCCCATGAGAAGCAATGTCTAGGATAAGCACAGCTTATGTATGAAGCCCTCGGTGACCTGTCCCTCGATTTGCTGCGTGCCTTCGAAGCCGCCGCACGTCATCGCAGCTTTACCGCCGCCGCGATGGAATTGGGCACCACCCAACCGGCCATCAGCCAGCAGATCAAGCGCCTGGAAGAACAGTTGGCGATCCGCCTGTTTGACCGCATCTACCGAGGCATCGAATTGACCGACGCCGGCGCCCTGCTGTTCGAGCACGTGCAAGGCGGGTTGCAGGGGATCAACCAGGGCCTGAGCCTCATCACCCAGCAGGACCAGCATGAAGTGCTGCAAGTCGCCACCGACTTCGCCTTCGCCGCCTATTGGCTGATGCCGCGCCTGCATCGCTTTCATAAGGCCAACCCGCAGGTCGATGTAAGCCTGGTGACCAGCGAGCGCAACCACGCCACCCTGCGTAGCGATATTGACGTGGCGGTGTTGTTTGGTGACGGCCGTTTCAAGCAGGGCGACAGCCTGTGGCTGTTCAACGAGGAGGTGTTCCCGGTGTGCAGTCCACAATGGCTCAAGGACCAGACCACGCCGCTGACTGTGCAAAATTTGCACGATTTCCCACTGTTGCACCTGCGCCAGGAAAACAACAGCCAGTGGTTCGACTGGAGCGGCGTGTTTCGCGAACTGGGCATCGCCAGTGCGCCGACGCCGGGCCAACTGCGTTTTGACAACTACACCCTGCTGATCCAAGCCGCGATTGCCGGCCAGGGCGTGGCCATCGGCTGGCGCCACTTGGTGGATAACCTGCTGGAGCAGGGTTGGTTGTGCCGACCGCTGAGCGACACCGTGATCTCGCGCTTCGGCTATTACGTGGTGCAACCCCAGCGCAAACGCAGGGGGCAGTTGGTCGAGCGCTTCGTCGAATGGTTGGTGGCGGAACAAGCCAGCAGCGCACAGTCGCTGACCGGGCTGGCCCTGCCGTCCATTGCGGTCTAGCATCTGGCGCATAGGGGATCCGGAGTCCGTCATGCAACGTATCAAGGGCTATCACGCCCATATCTACTTCGACGCGAGCACTATCGACCAAGCGCGCAGCCTGTGTGAAGACGCCGCCAAACTCTTCCCGCTGCGCATGGGCCGTGTGCACGAACGGCCGGTGGGACCGCACCCGGATTGGAGCTGCCAGCTGGCGTTCGATCCTGAATACATCGGTGTGGTGTTGCCGTGGTTGGTGATTCATCGCAACGGGCTGGTGGTTTTTTTGCACCCCGAAACCGGTGATGACCTAAAGGACCACACTGACTATGCCGTCTGGATGGGGGCGATGCGGGAGCTGAACCTGTCAGCCTTTTCTTAAATATTGTCCCTAAATATGGGATTGATATTTATATATTGAGACTTCCGCTCGCGTAGGTTTATATTCGCTGCATCCGCTCAGAACTCAGGTGAAGCGATGCAGGCGCAATTGATCGCGCTCGATTGGGGGACCAGCTCCCTTCGTGCTTATAAACTCGGCCTCGCAGGCGTGGTGCTGGAACAGCGCGCGCTGGCGTGGGGCATCATGCATTTGCCCAGCGAGCCCCGGGACATCGCCGGTGTGCGTTGCGGCAACGGCTTCGAGTTGGCGTTCGATGCGGCGTGCGGGGATTGGCTCGACGCCGAGCCGGGTTTGCCGGTGATCGCCTGTGGCATGGTCGGCAGCGCCCAGGGCTGGAGCGAAGCGGCCTACCGCCCTACCCCCGTCGATGTCGCCAGCCTCGGCCAAGCGCTGCATAAGGTGCGCAGCCTGCGTGGTGTGGACGTGCACATCGTGCCGGGCGTGATCGAGCAGGTCGGCTTGCCCAACGTGATGCGCGGCGAAGAAACCCAAGTGCTGGGTGTGCTGCAAGGGCTGGGCGCCGACATGTTGATCGGCCTGCCCGGCAGCCATTCCAAGTGGGTCGAGGTGGTCGAGGGCCGTATCACGCACTTCGATACCTTCATGACCGGCGAGGTGTTTGCGGTGTTGAGCAAGCACAGCATCCTCGGGCGTACCCAGCAACCCAGCGAACGATTCCAGGCCGAAGCCTTCGACCGCGGCGTACACGTGGCGCGCTCCAATGACGGTCAGCGCGGCGTGCTGTCCACCTTGTTCAGCGCCCGCACCCTTGGGCTCACCGGCGAACTCGCCCCAGACCAGCAGCCCGACTACCTGTCCGGCTTGCTCATCGGACATGAACTCGCCGGCCTGCCCGACAGCGCCAAACACAAGCCGATCATCCTGGTCGGCGCCGCTCCTCTCTGCGCCCGTTATCAACGCGCCCTCGCCCTCTGCGGCTTTGCCCACGTCAGCCTGGCGCAGGAAGCTGCCGAGCGCGGCCTGTGGCAACTGGCCGTGGCGGCAGGGCTCACTCAACCTGTATTGGAGGCCTGACATGCTCAAGCAAGCACTCGCGCAAAACGGTTTGATCGCCATCCTGCGAGGCATTCGCCCGGACGAAGCCGAGGCTGTCGGCCAGGTGCTGTACCAGGCCGGGTTTCGTGTGATCGAAGTCCCGCTGAATTCCCCCGACCCTTACACCAGCATCCGCACCCTGCGCGACAGCCTGCCCGCCGACTGCTTGATCGGTGCCGGCACGGTGTTGCTGCCTGAGCAGGTCGAGCAGGTGAAGGCGGCTGGTGGTCAGGTGGTCGTGATGCCCCACAGCGATGCCAAGGTGTTGCGTGCCGCGAAAGCCGCAGGCCTGTTCCTGTCGCCGGGTGTGGCCACGCCTACCGAAGCGTTCGCCGCCCTGGCTGAAGGCGCCGACGTGCTGAAGCTGTTCCCCGCCGAGCAAATGGGCCCTTCGGTGATCAAGGCGTGGTTGGCGGTGTTGCCGGCCGGCACCTTGTTGCTGCCGGTGGGCGGCATCACCCCGGACAATATGCAGGTGTTCATCGACGCCGGCGCCAAAGGCTTCGGGCTGGGTTCCGGGTTGTTCAAACCGGGTATGACAGTGGATCAGGTAGCGAGCCGCGCCCAGGCTTATGTCGCCGCCTGGAAAGCCCTGAACTGACTTCAAGTCTTGCGCCCCCAGGCGCCGCATCTATAAGAGAGATAACAGATGAAAATCACCAAACTGACGACCTTTATCGTTCCGCCGCGCTGGTGCTTCCTCAAGGTCGAGACCGACCAGGGCGTGACCGGCTGGGGTGAGCCCGTGGTCGAGGGCCGCGCCCACACCGTGGCGGCTGCCGTCGAAGAATTGTCCGACTACCTGATCGGCAAAGACCCACGCAATATCGAAGACATCTGGACCGTGCTCTATCGCGGTGGCTTCTACCGGGGCGGCGCCGTGCACATGAGCGCACTCGCCGGTATCGACCAGGCGCTGTGGGACATCAAGGGCAAGGCCCTGGGTGTGTCGGTCAGCGACCTGCTCGGCGGTCAGGTGCGTGACAAGATCCGCGTGTATTCGTGGATCGGCGGCGACCGCCCGGCCGACACTGCCCGCGCCGCCAAAGAAGCCGTGGCCCGAGGTTTTACCGCCGTAAAAATGAACGGCACCGAAGAACTGCAGTTCGTCGACAGCTTTGAAAAAGTCGACCTGGCCCTGGCCAACGTCGCCGCCGTACGTGATGCGGTAGGCCCGAACGTCGGCATCGGCGTCGACTTCCATGGCCGGGTGCACAAGCCCATGGCCAAAGTGCTGATGAAAGAGCTGGACCCGTACAAGCTGATGTTTATCGAAGAGCCGGTCCTCAGCGAAAACTACGAAGCGCTCAAGGAGCTGGCGCCGCTGACCAGCACCCCGATTGCCTTGGGCGAGCGTCTGTTCTCGCGCTGGGACTTCAAGCGCGTGCTCAGCGAAGGCTACGTCGACATCATCCAGCCGGACGCCTCCCACGCCGGCGGCATCACCGAGACCCGCAAGATCGCCAACATGGCCGAAGCCTACGACGTGGCCCTGGCCCTGCACTGCCCGCTGGGCCCGATTGCCCTGGCGGCGTGCCTGCAACTGGACGCGGTCTGCTACAACGCGTTTATCCAGGAGCAAAGCCTGGGCATTCACTATAACGAGAGCAATGACCTGCTCGATTATGTGCGCGATCCGGGCGTGTTCGACTATGACCAAGGCTTCGTGAAGATCCCCAACGGGCCGGGCCTGGGCATCGAGATCAATGAGGAATACGTGATCGAACGCGCGGCCATCGGCCATCGCTGGCGCAACCCGATCTGGCGGCATGCCGACGGCAGCTTCGCCGAGTGGTGATTCCTGACTGACGGAGGGCGATCAGAAATGTGGGAGCGGGCTTGCTCGCGAATGCAGTGTGTCAATCAACACATCTGGGGCTGAACTAGCGCATTCGCGAGCAAGCCCGCTCCCACATGATTGATCCGGTTGCTTCAGTCAGATCCATTTCAGACCTCAATAAGCATAAGAAGAGGCACCCCCATGCACCCTGAATCCTTCACCGGGCAGGCTTCTTTAGTCACGCCTACCAGAAAGCGTTTTTTCATCATGGTGCTGCTGTTCATCACCGTGGTGATCAACTACCTCGACCGCAGCAACCTGTCGATTGCCGCCCCGGCGTTGACCAGCGAACTGGGCATCGATCCGGTGCACGTCGGGCTGATTTTCTCCGCGTTCGGTTGGACCTACGCCGCCATGCAAATCCCTGGTGGCTGTCTGGTGGACCGTGTGCCCCCACGCATTCTGTACACCGCTGCGTTGCTGCTGTGGTCCATCGCCACCGTCATGCTCGGCTTTGCCGCCAGCTTTATCGCGCTGTTTGTTTTGCGCATGGCGGTGGGTGCGCTTGAAGCCCCGGCGTATCCGATCAACAGCCGCGTGGTCACCACCTGGTTTCCCGAACGCGAGCGCGCCACAGCGATTGGCGTCTACACCTCCGGCCAGTTTGTCGGCCTGGCATTCCTCACACCGGTACTGGCCTGGCTGCAGCATGCATTCGGCTGGCACATGGTGTTTGTCGCGACCGGTGGCGTGGGGATTGTGTGGGCGATGATCTGGTACGCGGTGTACCGCGAACCGAAGGATTTCAAAGGCGCGAACACCGCTGAAATCGACCTGATCCGTGAAGGTGGCGGGTTGGTGGACATGCAGGAAAAAGCCGCCAAGGCACCCTTCAGTTGGGTCGATTTGGGCATCGTGTTGAGCAAGCGCAAGCTCTGGGGCATCTACCTGGGGCAGTTCTGCCTGAACTCCACGCTGTGGTTCTTCCTGACGTGGTTCCCGACTTACCTGGTGAAATACCGCGGCATGGACTTCATCAAGTCCGGCCTGCTGGCGTCACTGCCGTTCCTTGCAGCGTTTGTCGGCGTGCTGTGCTCCGGGATTTTTTCCGACTGGCTGATTCGTCGCGGCGCGTCGGTGGGCTTTGCGCGCAAGTTGCCGATCATTGGCGGGCTGCTGATCTCCACGGCGATCATTGGCGCCAACTATGTGGACTCGACGGCGTGGGTAATTGCGTTCCTGGCGGTGGCGTTCTTTGGTAATGGGTTGGCGTCGATTACCTGGTCGCTGGTGTCGACCCTGGCACCGGCGCGCCTGTTAGGGCTGACCGGTGGGGTGTTCAACTTCATCGGCAACCTGTCGGCGATTGCCACGCCGATCGTGATCGGCTTTCTGGCCAGTGGCGACTCGTTTGCGCCGGCCATTACCTATATCGCGGTGCTGGCGTTGCTCGGAGCGCTGTCCTACGTATTGCTCGTAGGCAAAGTCGAACGCATCGAACTCAAATAACCACAGCCCTTTAGGAGCCGGCTTACCGCCATCGCCGGCAAGCCGGCTCCTACAGTGGGTGGGTTTCAGTTGAGGACGCCATCGAGGATCTCGTAGACGATGCCCGTACCCACGGCGATCAACACTACATCCGGCCCCGAACGGCGCCATTCATAACCGGGATACACCGGCAGGCGCGCCAGGGCGCGATTGTCGAGGCGTTCGCCGTAGTAGCCACGGGGCAGCGGCTGGCCACGCACCAGGCGCACATTCGGTGGTGGCGGTGCGCCACGGGCGAACTGGCCGTGGTTGTCGTGGATGATCTGCCGTACCGGGCCGAAGTCCTGAGGCGGGCCGCCGCGACGGTTGTCCTGCGGGCCGCGTGGGTCGTCGCGATGTTGTTCGTGCTGGCCCTGTGGGCCGCCACGGTCAGGGCCGCCTTGGTCAAAAGGCGCGGCCTGCACCAGGGCGCTGGCGCCAAGCACCAGCACGCCAAGGCCGGCAATCACGGAGTTGGGCATTTTCATTGGGTATTCCTCAGGGCACGCAAACAAAAAAGGGATTTCGAACGAGGTTCGAAATCCCTTGGTCTTGCTGTTTAGGCCGTGCCTGGGCGGGTTGATTCCTCTGTATCAGGAACTTTACCCACTGCTTACGGGGCCTTTACTTACGAGCGTTACGCACGCCTTCCGACAGCGCCGCACACAGGGTCAACACGCCATCGATGGCTTGCTGGTCATTCTTGGCATTGGCGATGTGATCAATCAGTGCCGAACCTACCACCACACCGTCAGCCAAGCGCGCGATGGCCGCCGCTTGTTCCGGGGTGCGGATACCAAAACCGATGCTGATCGGCAGGTCGGTATGGCGACGCAGGCGGGTCACGGCTTCTTCGACGTGCTCCAGGGTCGCGGCGCCGGCACCGGTCACGCCGGCCACCGACACGTAGTACACAAAGCCGGAGCTGCCGTTGAGCACGGTCGGCAGACGCACATCGTCGGTGGTGGGCGTGGTCAGGCGGATGAAATCAATGCCAGCGGCCTGGGCCGGGTCGCACAGTTCGCCGTTATGTTCGGGCGGCATGTCGACCACAATCAGGCCGTCCACGCCGGCTTCCTTGGCGTCGGCGATGAACTGCGGCACGCCGTATTTGTGGATCGGGTTGAAATAGCCCATCAACACCAGCGGCGTGTCGTTGTTGTCTTTGCGGAACTCGCGGACCATCTGCAGGGTTTTTGCCAGGTTCTGCTTGGCTTCCAGCGCGCGGATGTTGGCCAGCTGGATCGCCGGGCCGTCCGCCATTGGGTCGGTGAAGGGCATGCCCAACTCGATCACATCGGCGCCGGCGGCTGGCAAGCCCTTGAGGATGGCCAGCGAGGTGTCATAGCCAGGGTCGCCGGCGGTGACGAAGGTCACCAGGGCGGCGCGGTTTTGTTCTTTAAGCTGTGCGAAGCGGGTTTGCAGGCGGCTCATCAGTGTTTCTCCTGCTGCGTTTTCTCTTTTAGAGAGAGTTCCATGTGGTGCATCACGGTTTGCATGTCTTTATCGCCACGGCCCGACAGGTTGACCACCATCAGATGATCCTTCGGCAGGGTGGGGGCGCGTTTGAACACTTCGGCCAGGGCGTGGGCGCTTTCCAGGGCAGGAATGATCCCTTCCAGGCGGCAGCATTTGTGGAAGGCGTCGAGGGCTTCGTCGTCCGTCACCGAGGTGTACTGAACGCGGCCGATATCATGCAACCACGCATGTTCCGGGCCGATGCCGGGATAATCCAGGCCTGCGGAGATCGAGTGGGCGTCGATGATCTGGCCGTCGTCGTCCTGCAATAGGAAGGTGCGATTGCCGTGCAGTACGCCGGGTACGCCGCCGTTGAGGCTGGCGGCGTGCTTGCCGGTTTCGATACCGTGGCCGGCGGCTTCAACACCGATGATTTCCACGCTCTGGTCATCGAGGAACGGGTGGAACAGGCCCATGGCGTTGGAACCGCCGCCGATGCACGCTACCAGGCTGTCTGGCAGGCGGCCTTCCTGAGCTTGCAGCTGGTCGCGGGTTTCCTTGCCGATCACGGCCTGGAAGTCGCGCACCATCGCCGGGTACGGGTGCGGACCGGCCACAGTGCCGATCAGATAGAAGGTGCTGTCGACATTGGTCACCCAGTCACGCAGGGCTTCGTTCATGGCATCTTTGAGCGTGCCGGTGCCGGCGACCACCGGGATCACTTCAGCGCCCAGCAGCTTCATGCGGAACACGTTGGCCTGTTGACGCTCAATGTCAGTGGTGCCCATGTAGATCACGCATTGCAGGCCGAAGCGCGCCGCCACGGTGGCAGTGGCCACGCCGTGCATGCCGGCGCCGGTTTCGGCGATGATGCGTTTCTTGCCCATGCGCCGTGCCAGCAGGATCTGGCCGATGCAGTTGTTGATCTTGTGCGCGCCGGTATGGTTCAGCTCTTCACGCTTGAGGTAGATCTTGGCGCCGCCGCAGAATTCGGTCAGGCGTTCGGCGAAATACAGCGGGCTTGGGCGGCCGACGTAGTCGCGCTGAAAGTAGGCCAATTCTTCCTTGAATGCAGGATCTTCCTTGGCCGCTTCGTATTCGCGGGCCAGGTCGAGGATCAACGGCATCAGGGTTTCAGCGACGTAACGGCCGCCGAACGCGCCAAAGAGGCCGTTGGCGTCTGGGCCGTGGCGTAGATCGGTCTGGGACTGAGTCATAGGAGGCTCCAGGAAAGAAAGGATGTAGGAAGCAATGAGGGCCACTCTACCCCTGACGCTCTGCGCTGAAAACCGATAAGATCGCCGTAACCTGTCAGGAAAACTCACAGATGACCCGAGACCTTCCGCCCCTCAATGCCTTGCGTGCCTTTGAGGCGACTGCGCGCTTGAACAGCGTCAGCCAGGCCGCCGAGCAATTGCATGTGACCCACGGCGCTGTCAGTCGGCAGTTGAAGGTGCTGGAAGAGCATCTGGGGATCAGCTTGTTCGTCAAGGATGGGCGCGGCCTTAAACTCACAGATGCGGGCGTTCGCCTGCGGGATGCCAGCGCCGAAGCCTTTGAGCGGCTGCGCGATGTGTGCGCCGAGTTGACCCAGGCCAGCGCCGATGCGCCTTTCGTGCTCGGGTGTTCGGGCAGCCTGCTGGCGCGCTGGTTGATCCCGCGCCTGGGCCGCTTGAACGCTGACCTGCCGGATCTGCGCCTGCATTTGTCGGCGGGGGATGGTGATCTGGACCCTCGCCGCCCGGGCCTGGACGCGCTGCTGGTATTCGCTGAACCGCCTTGGCCGGCGGACATGCAGGTGTATGAGCTGGCGAGTGAACGCATCGGCCCGGTGATGAGCCCGCGCTTTGCCGGCTATGCACACTTGCGCGATGCACCTGCTGAGGCTTTGTGTGGTGAAAAGCTGTTGCACACCACGTCACGGCCGCAAGCCTGGCCCAGTTGGGCAGCGCAGCACGGCATTGAGCCCGGCGCGCTGAAGCACGGCCAGGGGTTTGAGCATTTGTATTATTTGCTGGAGGCGGCCGTGGCAGGGCTGGGCGTGGCGATTGCCCCGCAGCCGCTGGTGGCCGAGGACGTGCGGGCGGGTCGCCTTGTGGCGCCGTGGGGTTTCAGCGAAACCCCGGCGCACCTGGCGCTGTGGCTGCCCAAACGCGCCGCAGATGGGCGCGCCGGGCAACTGGCGCAGTGGCTCAAGGCTGAGCTACAGCGCGAACCTATTTAATCGCCGCGTTTGCACAGCAGATAAGCCGCGAGCAGACCCAGTGCACCGACGGCAACGCCGGCCGTTGTCCATGGGTGCTCTTGTGCGTAGTCCCGGGTTGCAACACCGGTTTCGCGGATTTTGACTTTGCTTTCTTCGTAGGCGTCGCTGATCAGGTGGCGGGAGTGCTTGAGGGCATTCTCCGCATTGCTCTTCAGCGCCTTCAAGGTTTTGCGCGACTCGTCGGATGCATCGTCCTTGAGACTTTCCAGAGACTTGAGCAGGCTCGAAATCTCGGCTTCCATGCTTTCCAGCGACGCTTTGCGTAAAGAAGTGTTGGCCATGTGGACTCTCCTGAAGTGATTGAGTGGCGTGTGTAGATACCGACTGCGGCCGTTTCAGAAAGTGCAGTAAATATGAACTTTCAGGTAGAAACGGCCGCCAGAAGCAGTACGCACATTGACTGCTACGCTTGCTTTACGACCCCTAGGAGAGTTGCCATGAGTGATCATCACACCTACAAGAAAGTCGAACTGGTGGGCTCGTCCACCTCCAGCATCGAAGACGCCATCAATAATGCGCTGGCCGAGGCCAACAAGAGCATCAAGCATTTGGAATGGTTCGAGGTGACCGAAACCCGCGGGCACATCAAAGACGGCAAGGCCGCGCACTTTCAGGTCACCCTCAAGGTGGGGTTCCGAATTGCCAGTAGTTGATCGCACCGGTTGAACTTGCTGACTGGCCGATTGCCATAACCTGCGCTACAACCAATGGGTGCCGATGCCACAAGCGTCGGCACGCTCTTTTAGATCAGCGCAAGGAAAGTAACGGATGAAGAAGTTCCTGTTAGCGGTAGGTTTGTTGAGCATTGCAGGCACGGCCCTGGCGGCGGGCAAGCCTTGTGAAGAGCTCAAAAGCGAGATTGCGGCGAAAATCGACGCCAAGGGCGCTTCGGGTTATTCGTTGGAAGTGGTGGATAAAGGTGCTGCGCCGAGCGACCACACAGTGGTCGGCACCTGCGAAGCTGGCACCAAGGAAATCGCCTACAAGCGCGGTTAACCCTGTGTTGCGGACATAAAAAACCGACGCGATGCGTCGGTTTTTTTTGCCTGAGGGTTTTAGCCCTTCATTAACTGCGCCAGCAACTCGTAGGAATGAATCCGGTCGGCGTGCTCGTACAGGTCGCAGGTAAAAATCAGCTCATCAGCACCGGTTTGCTCGATCAGCACCTCCAGTTTGGCGCGGATCTTCGCAGGGCTGCCCACCATTGCCAGGCCGAGGAAGCTGCCGACGGCGTCTTTTTCGTGGGGCAGCCACAGGCCGTCCATGGTTTTCACCGGGGGGCGCTGCACCAGGCTTTGCCGACGCATGAGGGCGAGGATGCGCTGGTAGACCGAGGTTGCCAGGTAGTCGGCCTGTTCATCGGTGTCCGCCGCCACCAACGGAATACCGAGCATCACGTAGGGTTTGTCCAGCACGGCAGAAGGCTTGAAGTGATTGCGGTACACGCGAATCGCTTCATGCATCAGGCGCGGTGCGAAATGCGAGGCAAAGGCGTAGGGCAAACCGCGTTCGCCCGCCAACTGTGCGCTGAATAGACTGGAACCCAGTAGCCACACCGGCACGTTGGTGCCGGTGCCGGGAACGGCGATCACCCGTTGGTCGGGCGTGCGCGGGCCCAGGTAGGCCATCAGCTCCGCCACGTCTTCCGGGAAATCGTCGGCACTGCCGGAGCGCTCACGGCGCAGGGCGCGGGCGGTCATCTGATCGGAGCCGGGCGCGCGGCCCAGGCCCAGGTCGATGCGGCCGGGGTAGAGGCTTTCCAGGGTGCCGAACTGTTCGGCGATCACCAGAGGCGCGTGGTTGGGCAGCATCACACCGCCGGAACCGACACGAATCGTCGAGGTGCCGCCGGCCAGGTAACCGAGCAACACCGAGGTGGCTGAACTGGCGATGCCATCCATATTGTGGTGTTCAGCCACCCAGAAACGGTTGTAGCCAAACTTTTCCACATGCTGGGCCAGGTCCAGGGAATTGCGCAGCGACTGCGCCGGACTGCCGTTGGCCCGCACGGGCACCAGGTCGAGGGTCGAGAACTTTACGTCGGACAGCGATTTCATAAGCCTGCTTCTCCAAGGGGGCCGCAGGCTTTTTAGACGAACCAAAACCTGCCGCTTCATGTGCATACCCATGCAATGAGGGCATATACCCGAGATTCAATATTGGGACCGGAAATTTCCTACTGAATCACTCGGTTTCTCCGACAAGATGAACTTTGCCACGCCGTCTATCCTCAGAACCCTTACTGACGCAAAACCACCGTTCGAGGAGACCGCTATGAGTATCGTTAAAAAAGCATCCGCGCATTGGGAAGGTGACCTGAAGACGGGCCTGGGTTCTATTTCCACGGAAACCGGTGTGCTACGTGAAGCGCCTTACGGCTTCAAGGCACGTTTCGAGGGTGGCAAGGGCACCAACCCGGAAGAACTGATCGGTGCAGCCCACGCGGGCTGTTTCTCCATGGCCTTTTCCATGATTCTCGGCGATGCCGGGCTCAAGGCTGACAGCATCGACACCCAGGCCGAAGTAACCCTCGACCAGGTCGACGGTGGCTTCGCGATCACCGCCGTGCACCTGATCCTCAAGGCCAAGATCCCTGGCGCGAGCCAGGCGCAGTTCGACGAGTTGAGCAAGAAAGCCAAGGAAGGGTGCCCGGTGTCCAAGGTACTGAATGCGAAAATCAGCCTGGATGCCACGCTCGTAAACTGACGCCCCTGTAGCGATAGGCGCCGGCTTTTGTCGGAGCTGGCTTGCCTGCGAACGCATCACCTCGACGTCATTGCGAAACCGAGGCGACGCACCGCGGGCAAGTCCTGCTCCCACAGAGGTGTCTTCAGACATTTAGTTATGCGTTAAATCAGAACTCGTATTTCACCGATGTGGTCCTATAGCCTATGCAGTCTAGGCGCACATCCGTGCGCAGTGCATTCAGGGAGCTTCACACATGAAACGTTTTGCCTTGGCGATCATCTGCGGTGTATTGGCCACTTCGGCCGTGGCCGCTCCAAAAGATTGTGAAGAGCTCAGGAAAGAGATCGAGGTCAAGATCCAGGCGAATGCGGTTCCTTCGTACACCCTGGAAATCGTCAGCAAGGAAGAAGCCGACAAACACGACAGCGCCATGGTCGTCGGCAGCTGTGAGAACGGCACCAAGGCCATCGTCTACCAGAAGAA
Source organism: Pseudomonas sp. H3_E07 (assembly GCF_054668895.1). NCBI lineage: Bacteria > Pseudomonadati > Pseudomonadota > Gammaproteobacteria > Pseudomonadales > Pseudomonadaceae > Pseudomonas > Pseudomonas sp. H3_E07. Next base: position 2,723,083 of record NZ_CP162795.1, on the reverse strand, counting down.
CAACGACTGATCAGATGCAGTTGACGCTGCGTTCTTCCGCGAGCAACTGACGCGCCGAGTCGTACAGCCGGATATTCGGCGTGAAGGCCAGCGAGCGGCCTTCCAGCACATAGCGCTGGCCGGCCTGGAAGTGATCGTATTCCAGGGTCATGAAGCAAGTGCGGTACATCATCTGGCTCAGCCCACCCAGCCCGCCGCCTGCCGGGACTTCAAAGTCGAAACGCACCATCAGTTCGTGATGGCCGGGCGGGAATTGGAAGAAACGTCCGTCAGCCAGGTTCTTGCCGTCCAGACGCTGCGCCATGACCAGCTTGGAGCCCGGTGTCGGCGTGGTGAAATCGACCCAGGCTTGCTGCGGGTCCACCGGTGGTACGGGCGTTGTGGTGCAGGCACCGAGAAACAGGGCGGCGACGGGAAGCAAGAGCTGGCGCATGGCAGGCACTCAATGGGAAGGAAGTATTGAGCCTGGCGCCGACGGCAACAGACTCCCTATGAGTATAAACACGTCATGCCATGGAAAAATTCCACACAGGCGCGATAGTCTGGCGAGCAAATTACCCAGGAGCGGTCGGGGCATGGTCAGGCGTTTTCTTCCAGGGTTGTTGGTTGTGCTGCTCAGCGGCTGCTCCAGTGTCAGTTATTACGGTCAGTTGGCCAGCGGTCAGTGGCAATTGCTGCGGGCTCGTGAGCCGGTGGCGCAGGTGATTGCCGACCCCACACGCCCTGCGTTATTGCGCGAGCACCTGGTGCAATCTCAGCGGGCGCGCACGTTCGCCAGTGAACATCTGCACCTGCCCGACAACCAGAGTTACAAGTTGTACGCCGATATCGGCCGGCCCTATGTGGTCTGGAATGTCTTCGCCACGCAGGAGTTTTCCCTGTCCCCCGAAGCCCATTGCTTCCCCATTGCCGGTTGTGTGGCCTATCGCGGCTACTACAACCAGGGCGCGGCGCGTGGCGAGGCAGCGTTGTTGAAGCAGCGGGGTATGGACGTGTCGATAGGTGGCGTCGAGGCTTACTCCACCTTGGGCTGGTTCAATGACCCGATCATGAATTCGATGATGAACTGGGGCGATGAGCGCCTGGCCACGCTGATCTTCCATGAGCTGGCGCACCAGCGTTTCTATGTGAAGGACGACACCGAATTCAACGAGTCGTTTGCCAATTTCGTTGAGCAGGAAGGTACACGCCAATGGCGCGCTGCGCGGGGGCTGGCGCCAGATAGCCTGTCGACGTCCAAGCAACGTGATCAGTTTATCCAACTGGTCCTCGATACCCGTCGACGCTTGGAAACGCTCTACGCCCAGCCGTTGGCTAAGGATGCGATGCGTCAGGCCAAGGCGGCTCAGTTCGAGCGTTTGCGCGCCGATTATCGACACCTGCGTGATAACCAATGGGGCGGGGATAAGCGTTATGACGCCTGGATAAACCAGCCCATGAACAATGCGCGGTTGTTACCGTTTGGGTTGTATGACCAGTGGGTACCGGCGTTTGCGGCGTTGTTTGCGCAGGAAGGTGGGGATTGGGTGCGGTTTTATGCGGCGGTGGAGAAGCTGGGCGGGTTGCCGGTGGAGCAGCGCAAGGCGGCGTTGAAACAGTTGGAAGGTGCCGGGCTTTAGGGCCTCATCGCAGACAAGCCAGCTCCCACATTGGTCCTGGGTACACCGGTCAAAATGTAGGGGCTGGCGTGTCTGCGAAAGCTATCTCAAGAACGCTGCATAAACGCCTGGTGCATCTCGGCCAATGTTTCAAAATGCCAGGTTGGCGCCTCGGCATTCAACTCTTCAAAACTGCCAAAACCGTACCCCACCGCTGCCGAATCCAGCCCATTGCTGTGCGCACCGATCAGGTCATGCTTGCGGTCACCAATCATCAGGGTGGTGGCCGGGTCCAGGCCTTCCTCGCTCACCAGGTGGGCGATCAGTTCGACTTTGTTGGTGCGCGTGCCGTCCAGTTCGCTGCCGTAGATGACCTTAAAGTGCTTGGCGAAATCGAAGTGCCGGGCGATCTCGCGAGCGAACACCCAAGGCTTGGATGTCGCGACGTAGAGCTGGCGTCCCTGGCCGCTCAAGTCCTCCAGCAACGGCATCACGCCTTCGAACACGCGGTTCTCATACAGGCCGGTCACTTTGAAACGCTCGCGGTAGAAATTCACCGCCTCCCACGCCTTGGCTTCATCAAAACCGTAGAACTGCATGAACGCTTGCAGCAACGGCGGGCCGATGAAATGTTCCAGCTGGGTCAAGTCCGGCTCGTCGATCCCCAGTTTGCCGAGGGCATATTGGATCGAACGGGTAATGCCCTCGCGCGGGTCAGTGAGGGTACCGTCCAGGTCGAACAGCACGGTTTGGTAATGCAGAGTCATCGGTCGAATCCTTCAGCCAGGTGCAGGTCTTTGAGCTTCACGTAGTTCGCGGCGCTGTAGGTGAAAAAGGCGCGTTCCTTGTCAGTCAGCGGGCGGATTTGTTTAACCGGGCTGCCTACATACAAGAAGCCGCTTTCGAGTTTCTTGCCGGGCGGCACCAGGCTGCCGGCGCCGATGATCACGTCGTCTTCCACCACCGCCCCGTCCATCACGGTGCTGCCCATGCCGATCAGGATGCGATTGCCCACAGTGCAGCCATGCAGCATGACCTTGTGGGCGATGGTCACATCGTCGCCGATCAGCAGTGGGAAGCCATCCGGATTGAAGGGGCCCGCGTGGGTGATGTGCAGCACGCAGCCATCCTGCACGCTGGTGCGTGCACCGATGCGGATGCGGTGCATGTCGCCGCGAATCACGGTCAGCGGCCAGACCGAGCTGTCGGCGCCGATTTCGACATCGCCGATCACCACCGCCGAAATATCGACAAAAGCCCCGGCGCCCAGGGTTGGCGTATGGTTTTGGTAGGTGCGAAGGGTCACGATAGCCTCTCTCTCTTCTGCTGATAGCTGCGGTGGGCGTTGATTGTAATTAAGATGGCCCCATCTTTGTTCTTACCTATTTCTTCAGCCAAGGTGCCAACCGTGAGCGCGAACAACCCGCTTCTGCAGTCCTACGACCTGCCGCCGTTCTCGGCGATCCGTGCCGAGCACGTCCAGCCAGCCATCGAACAGATCCTCGCCGACAACCGTGTCGCCATCGAAGGCATCCTGCAAAGCCAGGGTAAACATCCGACGTGGGCCGGGCTGGTCCTGGCGATGGATGAACTGAATGACCGCCTGGGTGCCGCCTGGAGCCCGGTCAGCCACCTCAATGCCGTGTGCAACAGCGCCGAACTGCGCGAAGCCTACGAAGGCTGCCTGCCGGCGTTGAGTGCTTACTCCACCGAGATGGGCCAGAACCGCGAATTGTTCCAGGCTTTCGAAGCCTTGGCCAACAGCCCGGAAGCCGCCGGTTTCGACGTGGCGCAAAAAACCATCCTGGAACACGCCCTGCGTGATTTCCGCCTGTCGGGTATCGATTTGCCGCCGGAGCAGCAAAAGCGTTACGCCGAAGTGCAGAGCAAACTGTCCGAGTTGGGCAGCAAATTTTCCAACCAGTTGCTGGATGCCACCCAGGCCTGGACCAAACACGTCACCGACGAAGCCACCCTCGCCGGCCTGACCGATTCGGCCAAGGCGCAAATGGCGGCCGCCGCACAGGCCAAAGGCCTCGACGGCTGGCTGATCACCCTGGAATTCCCCAGCTACTACGCGGTGATGACCTACGCCCAGGATCGCGCCCTGCGTGAAGAAGTCTACGCGGCCTACTGTACCCGTGCGTCGGACCAAGGCCCGAATGCCGGTCAGAATGATAATGGTCCGGTCATGGAACAGATCCTCGACCTGCGTCAGGAACTGGCCAAGCTGCTGGGGTATGCGTCGTTCTCCGAACTGAGCCTGGCCACCAAAATGGCCGAGTCCAGCGATCAGGTGCTGAACTTCCTGCGCGACCTGGCCAAGCGCAGCAAGCCGTTTGCCGCCCAGGACCTGCAACAGCTCAAGGCCTATGCCGCCGAACAAGGCTGCGCCGACCTGCAAAGCTGGGACAGCGGTTTCTACGGCGAAAAACTTCGTGAGCAACGCTACAGCGTTTCCCAGGAGGCCCTGCGCGCCTACTTCCCCATCGACAAAGTATTGGGCGGCCTGTTTGCCATCGTGCAGCGCCTGTACGGCATCGAAATCGCCGAGCAGAAAGGCTTCGACACCTGGCACCCGGATGTCCGCCTGTTTGAAATCAAGGAAAACGGCCAGCACGTCGGCCGCTTCTTCTTCGACCTCTATGCCCGCGCCAACAAGCGTGGCGGTGCCTGGATGGACGGCGCCCGCGATCGTCGTCGCACGATCGATGGCGTGCTGCAAAGCCCGGTGGCCAACCTGGTGTGCAACTTCACCCCGGCCGACAGTGGCAAGCCTGCCCTGCTGACCCACGATGAAGTCACCACGCTGTTCCACGAGTTCGGCCACGGCCTGCACCACCTGTTGACCCGTGTTGAACATGCTGGCGTGTCGGGCATCAATGGCGTGGCCTGGGATGCGGTCGAATTGCCGAGCCAGTTTATGGAGAACTGGTGCTGGGAGCCGGAAGGCCTGGCGCTGATCTCCGGTCACTACGAAACCGGCGAGCCACTGCCCCAGGACTTGTTGGAAAAAATGCTCGCGGCGAAAAACTTCCAGTCTGGCTTGATGATGGTGCGTCAGCTGGAGTTCTCGCTGTTCGACTTTGAACTGCACGCCACCCACGGTGATGGCCGCAGCGTGGCGCAAGTGCTGGAAGGCGTGCGCGATGAGGTGTCGGTGATGCGTCCGCCGGCCTACAACCGTTTTCCGAACAGCTTCGCGCACATCTTCGCCGGTGGTTACGCCGCGGGTTACTACAGCTATAAGTGGGCCGAAGTGCTGTCGGCGGATGCCTTCTCCAAGTTTGAAGAAGAGGGCGTGCTCAACGCTGAGACTGGCCGCGCCTTCCGTGAGGCAATCCTGGCGCGTGGCGGTTCTCAGGAGCCGATGGTGCTGTTCGTCGACTTCCGCGGACGTGCGCCGTCGATTGACGCACTCTTGCGCCACAGCGGCCTGAGTGAGGACGCGGCAGCATGAGTGAAGGGCCTGTGATTACTAAAAAGCAATTTATCGCCGGGGCGGTCTGCCCGGCGTGCAGCGAGCCGGACAAGTTGAAGATGTGGACCGAGGACAACGTGCCGCATCGCGAGTGCGTGGCCTGCGGTTACACCGACACGCTGAATGACCAAGGGTTGTCGGTCCCCAAGGAATTGGGCACACGGGTGAACACGTCGGCGTTGAAGGCGCCTGCGGACCCCAAGGTGCAGGCGGTGCAGTTCTTTCCTAACCCGAAGCTGAAAAAAGACTAACAGATGGCCCACTGCAGGAGCCGGCAAGCCGGCTCCTACTGTTGTTTCTCTTCTTTTCCCGTTGTCGTGATCCAGTCCTTCATCGAGCACAACGCAAACGCGCGGGTGCTGTAATCGCCATTCCCCAAAGCCGTGCGCAATTTGTCGACATCGGCTCCCATCATGTAGCGAACACCGTCCTTGAAGCCATTGCTGGGGCCGAAGACCGGCAGCCATTGATTCTTGAGCATTGTTGACATGACCGAGCAGGAGGTCGGTGAATGGCACTCAGGTTGGGGCCCGTCAAAGGACTGTGAATACTCAGTCTTTAGTCGCTGAAACGCTTTTCCTGATACATAGCCTGCTATCATTTGTAACTATTGATTTCTTAAAAAGCCAAATCGCTCACTAGAAGCCGGCTGATAAACCCGTGACCACATGATGAGGTGCCACCATGTCTGATCAAGATCAAGACAACCCCCGGCGTGACTTTCTGCGCAAATCCTTGACCTTGATCCCGGTGGTCACGGTTGCCAGCACCGGCCTTGGCGGCTCGATGCTGATGGCGACGCCTGAGCCGGCCCAGGCCGCGCCCGTCCAGCCTGCAGCCAGCGAAAAGGCCTACGAGCCAACTTATTTCACGGCTGAGGAGTGGACGTTTATCAATGCCGCCGTCGCGCAATTGATCCCCGCCGATGCCCAAGGCCCAGGCGCTCTGGAAGCGGGTGCGCCGGAATACATCGACCGCCAGATGAACACGCCTTACGCCAGCGGAGCCCTGTGGTTCATGCAAGGCCCATTCAACGCCGATGCGCCGCCGGAGATGGGGTGGCAGAGCAAATTGGTGCCCAAGGAGATCTATCGCCTGGGCATTGCCGCGACGGATGCATGGTCGAAAGCGTTCAACGGCAAAGTTTTTGCTGCGCAAGACAGCGCTACCCGAGACGACATGTTACGTCGTCTGGAGGCGGGCGGCAGTGAGGTGACGGCGCATTTCGAGGCGGTGCCACCAAAGCTGTTCTTCAACCTGTTGCTGCAAAACACCAAGGAAGGCTTCTTCTGCGACCCGATCCACGGCGGCAACAAAGGCATGGTCGGCTGGACCATGATCGGTTTTCCCGGCGCCCGCGCCGATTTCATGGACTGGGTTGAACGCAACGAGCAATACCCCTTCCCGGCAGTTTCCATCCGCGGCGAGAGGGCATAAACGTGGCGACCATTATGAAGAAAGTGGATGCAGTGATCGTAGGCTTCGGCTGGACCGGCGCGATCATGGCCAAGGAGCTGACAGAAGCAGGCCTCAACGTGGTAGCGCTGGAGCGCGGTCCTATGCAGGACACTTACCCCGACGGCAACTATCCCCAGGTCATCGACGAATTGACCTACAGCGTGCGTAAAAAACTCTTCCAGGACATCTCCAAGGAGACAGTGACCATTCGCCATAGCGTGAATGACGTTGCCCTGCCCAACCGTCAGCTGGGCGCATTTCTGCCGGGCAATGGTGTGGGCGGAGCGGGCCTGCACTGGTCCGGCGTGCATTTCCGTGTCGACCCGATCGAGTTGCGCATGCGCAGCCACTATGAAGAACGCTACGGCAAACACTTCATTCCCAAGGACATGACCATCCAGGACTTCGGCGTGAGCTACGAAGAGCTGGAGCCGTTTTTCGACTACGCGGAAAAAGTCTTCGGCACCTCTGGACAGGCTTGGACCGTAAAAGGGCAATTGGTAGGCGAAGGCCGTGGCGGTAACCCGTATGCGCCGGATCGCTCCAACCCTTTCCCGCTGGAGTCGCAGAAAAACACCGTCTCCGCACAACTGTTTCAGAAAGCGGCTGCCGAGGTGGGTTACAAACCCTACAACCTGCCCTCAGCCAACACCTCGGGGCCTTACACCAATCCCTATGGCGCCCAGATGGGGCCGTGCAATTTTTGTGGTTTTTGCAGCGGCTACGTCTGCTACATGTATTCCAAGGCATCGCCGAACGTGAACATCCTGCCGGCGTTGCGCCAGGTGCCGAACTTTGAACTGCGGCCCAATTCCCACGTGCTCAAGGTCAACCTCGACAGCACCAAGAGCAAGGCCACTGGCGTGACTTACATCGACGCCCAGGGCCGGGAATGCGAGCAACCAGCGGAGTTGGTGATCCTCGGCGCATTCCAGTTCCACAATGTGCGCTTGATGCTGCTCTCCGGTATCGGCAAGCCCTACGACCCGATCACCAACGAGGGCGTGGTGGGCAGAAACTTCGCCTACCAGAACATGGCCACCATCAAGGCGTTCTTCGACAAGGACACCCACACCAACAACTTCATCGGCGCCGGCGGCAATGGCGTGGCCATCGATGATTTCAACGCCGACAACTTCGACCACGGGCCTCATGGCTTTGTGGGCGGTTCGCCGATGTGGGTCAACCAGGCCGGCAGTCGACCGATTGCCGGTACGTCCAACCCGCCGGGCACCCCGGCGTGGGGCAGCGCCTGGAAGCGCGCCACCGCCGATTACTACACCCACCAGGTGTCGATGGATGCCCACGGTGCCCATCAATCCTACCGGGGTAACTACCTGGATCTGGACCCGGTGTACCGCGATGCCTACGGCCAGCCGTTGCTGCGGATGACGTTCGATTGGCAGGAAAACGACATCAAGATGAACCGCTTCATGGTCGAGAAAATGGGCAAGGTCGCTGAAGCGATGAACCCCAAGGCAATTGCCGTGCTCGGCAAAAAAGTCGGCGAACACTTCAACACGGCGTCGTACCAGACCACCCACCTCAACGGTGGCGCGATCATGGGCACCGACCCGAAAACCAGTGCATTGAATCGCTACCTGCAGTGCTGGGATGTGCACAACGTGTTTGTCCCAGGTGCATCCGCTTTCCCACAAGGCTTGGGCTACAACCCTACAGGCCTGGTGGCGGCGTTGACCTACTGGTCGGCGCGGGCGATCCGCGAGCAGTACCTGAAAAACCCCGGCCCACTGGTTCAGGCATAAGGAGCGATGACCATGAAAGCACTTGTTATCGCGACCTTCGCGTTTTTCAGCAGTTGCTCTGTCAGCGCCGCTGAAACTGACTTGATCAAGCAAGGTGAATACCTGGCCCGCGCGGGTGACTGCGTGGCCTGCCACACCGCCAAGGGCGGAAAACCGTTTGCCGGTGGCCTGCCAATGGAAACCCCCATTGGCGTGATCTATTCCACCAACATCACCCCGGACAAGAGCGGCCTGGGCGACTACAGCTTCGAAGACTTCGACAAGGCTGTGCGCCATGGCGTCGCCAAGAGCGGTAGTACGCTCTACCCGGCGATGCCCTACCCGTCTTACGCACGTGTCAGCGACAGCGATATGCAGGCGTTGTACGCGTACTTCATGAAGGGGGTGGAACCCGTCGCTCAAGAGAACAAGGACAGTGACATTCCGTGGCCCTTGAGCATGCGCTGGCCGTTGGCGGCATGGCGCTGGATGTTTGCGCCTGCCGTCGAGGAGCATCAGGCGCAAGCCGTCGTCGACCCGGTGATCAGCCGGGGTGCCTACCTGGTGGAGGGCCTTGGCCATTGCGGTGCGTGCCATACGCCACGGGCGTTGACCATGCAGGAAAAAGCCCTGAGTGCCACTGATGGCAACGCCTTCCTGGCCGGCAGCGCGCCGCTCGAAGGCTGGATCGCGAAAAGCCTGCGTGGCGATCACAAGGACGGCCTCGGTAGCTGGAGCGAGGAGCAACTGGTGCAGTTCCTCAAGACCGGCCGCAGTGACCGCAGCGCAGTATTTGGTGGCATGAGCGACGTTGTCGTCCACAGCATGCAGTACATGTCGGAAAATGACCTGACGGCTATCGCCCGTTACCTCAAGAGTTTACCGGCGGTGGACCCCAAGGACTCACCGCACACGTATGACAAGCAAGTGGCCGAGGCCTTGTGGAAAGGCGACGACAGCCAGCGGGGCGCCTCGGTGTATATCGACAACTGCGCGGCCTGCCACCGTACCGACGGCCATGGCTACACACGGGTGTTCCCAGCGCTGGCGGGCAACCCGGTGTTGCAGACGGCGGATGCCACATCATTGATCAATATCGTGTTGAACGGTGGTACCTTGCCGGCCACTCACACGGCACCGTCCACGTTCACCATGCCGGCATTCGCTTGGCGCCTGTCGGATCAGGAAGTGGCTGATGTTGTCAGTTTTGTCCGGGGCAGCTGGGGTAATACAGGTGGCGCAATCAGTGCTGCTCAAGTTGCAGACATACGTAAAAAATCGGGCGATAAGAATTAACTAAAGTTAGAGTGGGAAGCCCAACTTATAGGTTATTGATATAAGTTGGGCGGCTGTAGTTAGTCGGTGTAATTAGTTTAATTCCGAGTTTTCTGGCAGGTCATTGCAAACGCGTTGGCCATGGTCAGAAAAATTGCCTTGTCCTCGTCGTCAAAGTCGCCGTCATTGTCCAGGTCCGTTGGCGATGATGTGGTGTCGTAGTGGCCGTCTTTCCTGGATGAAGAGGCGTACATGGCGTACGAAAGAACCCCATTGTTAAAACGTTCGAGCAACACTTCAGGGCTGTTATCTTTTTCAAAATCTTCACACGTTAAGCGCAGTTCGTCCTGAGACATATAGAGGTCCTTCTGGTTGGTTACTAAGTTGAGACTGGATCATAGTTGCAGAACAAAAGTTTAATCCACGACTCAAGTGTGGCGATTTATGTCGTGAAAGTTCGTATGTAATACGGTGCGTTTTCAGCTGTCAGGAGATGGCCTCGAAACTTCCCGCTCGACGGTGCTGGCGCGAAATGCCAGGTTCAAATACTGTATGTGGATACAGTATAGAGGTATGCCCATGAGTTCTCTCCTGCCGCCCCGTGGCCGAGGCACGGCCACCAACCTGCATAACCGCTTTGCGCCTACGGTGAGCGTGGCCGAGGACGATGGTTGGTTTCAGGAAGTGCCACCGACTCAGGGCACTGAAGTGCGTATCGAGACGGCCAAGAGCATCATCACCCGCAACAACTCGCCGGACCTGCCGTTTGATCGTTCGATCAACCCCTACCGTGGCTGCGAGCATGGCTGCATCTACTGCTATGCGCGGCCCAGCCATGCTTATTGGGACATGTCACCGGGGTTGGATTTCGAAACCAAACTGATCGCCAAGACCAACGCCGCCGATGTGTTGGAGCAGCAACTGTCGAAGCCGGGTTATGTGTGCGCGCCGATCAATCTGGGGTCCAATACCGACCCGTACCAGCCGATCGAGCGCGAGTACAAGATCACCCGGCAAATCCTGGAAGTGCTGCTGCGCTATCGCCACCCGGTGACCATTATCACCAAGGGATCGCTGATTTTGCGCGATCTGGACCTGCTCACTGAGTTGGCGCGCCAGCGGCTGGTGGCCGTGATGATCAGCCTCACCAGCCTGGACGACGAACTCAAGCGCATCCTGGAGCCACGCACGGCGGCGCCCAAGGCACGGTTGCGGGCGATTCGGGTGATGCGTGAGGCGGGGATTCCGGTGGGCGTGTTGTGTTCGCCGATGATCCCGATGATCAACGACAGTGAATTGGAGAGTCTGCTGACCGAAGCCCATGCCGCTGGCGCGCAAAGTGCCGCGTACATGATGCTGCGCCTGCCGCTGGAGGTGGCGCCGCTGTTCGAAGAGTGGCTGGCGGCGCATTACCCGCAGCGCGCGACCCATGTGATGAGCCTGGTGCGCCAGGTGCGTGGTGGTGAGGTGTATGACAGCCGCTTCGGCGTGCGCATGCGGGGTGAAGGGCCGTTTGCCGATTTGCTGGCTCAACGCTTCAGTAAAGCGATCAAGCGTCTTGGTCTTGATCGGCGGGAAGGTTTTAATCTGGATTGCACGGCCTTTTGCCCTCCGGGCAGACAGATGGCTTTGTTGTAAACTGAAGAGGTGAAACGCGAAACTCCTGTAGGAATGGTCGCGTTTTGATATCACTGAAACCCGCGATCTAGAGCGGTTCATTCAGTTTGAGTTAAGTTTCGACGGTTACCTTGTTCAGCGAGTGACTGATGAGTCGGCGCTCTGGCCTCTGGCGTATTACAACTTTTCCATTGGCTAAGCGTCGAACTGACCTGAAAACTCCCCTGCATTAATCAAGAGGATGAATCATGAGTGACAAGGATAAACAGCCGTTGGCTGCGTCGGCTTCTGCCTCTTCGGTGGCTGAAACCGCCGATGCAGCGCTAAAGCATATCGTTGACGGCTTTTTGCATTTCCATCACGACGTCTTCCCCCAGCAGGAAGAGCTCTTCAAAAAACTTGCCACGGCTCAGAGCCCACGGGCGATGTTCATTACCTGTGCCGACTCGCGCATCGTGCCCGAGCTGATCACCCAAAGTTCGCCTGGCGACCTGTTCGTGACGCGTAACGTCGGCAACGTGGTGCCGCCTTACGGCCAGATGAACGGCGGTGTGTCCACGGCCATCGAGTACGCGGTACTGGCCTTGGGCGTACAGCACATCATCGTCTGCGGGCACTCCGATTGCGGCGCCATGCGCGCGGTACTCAACCCCGACAGCCTGGAGAAGATGCCGACGGTCAAAGCCTGGTTGCGGCATGCCGAGGTCGCCAAGACCATGGTCCATGACAATTGCGACTGCGCCAACGAAGGCGAGAGCATGAAGGTGCTGACCGAAGAAAACGTCATCGCCCAGCTGCAACATTTGCGCACCCACCCCTCCGTGGCTTCGCGCATGGCCAACGGTCATTTATTTATTCATGGTTGGATCTACAACATCGAGACCAGTGAAATCCGGGCCTACGATGCGGACCAGTCTGCGTTCCGCCCATTGAGCGGCGACGGGCCGATTCCTTCCGCGACGCCTAAAGCGCGCTTCTAAAACACTTCCCTGCCGGGTAAAGCGGTGGCTGCCATGGACGCAGCCAGGCTTTGCCGCGCCCGGTAAATGCCTCGGGAGAGTCATCATGCGTGCTGCTCAATTGAAAGCTGTACTGCCACGGGAGCTGCTCGCCTCTGTGGTTGTGTTTCTGGTCGCCCTGCCGCTGTGCATGGGGATCGCGATTGCCTCAGGCATGCCCCCGGCCAAGGGCTTGATCACCGGAATCATCGGTGGCCTGGTGGTGGGTTGGTTGGCAGGCTCGCCGCTGCAGGTCAGTGGCCCGGCGGCGGGCCTGGCGGTGTTGGTGTTCGAGCTGGTGCGCCAGCACGGCATGCTGATGCTCGGGCCGATCCTGTTGTTGGCGGGTTTCCTGCAACTGGTGGCCGGGCGTTTGCGCCTGGGCTGCTGGTTCCGCGTCACGGCGCCGGCGGTGGTGTACGGTATGCTGGCGGGGATTGGCGTATTGATTGTGTTATCCCAGATTCACGTGATGCTCGACGGCGCGCCCAAGCCTTCTGGGCTGGATAACCTGACGGGGTTCCCAGCGGCGTTGGCCGAGGCGATTCCTATCCTGGGCGGCGGCCTGGGTTGGCAGGCGGGATTGCTCGGTTTGTCGACGATGCTGGTGATGTACGCCTGGGACAAATTACGCCCGCAACGCCTGCGCTTTGTGCCGGGTGCCTTGTTGGGTGTAGGCCTGACCACGGTGGTCAGCCTGGTGCTGGCGTTGCAGGTCAAACGCGTGGAAGTCCCGGAAAACCTCGCCGACGCTATCGACTGGCTGCGTCCCAGCGACCTGCTCAACCTCGCTGACCCCCAGTTGCTGATTGCCGCCTTCGCCGTGGCGTTTATCGCGAGCGCCGAAACCCTGCTCTCCGCCGCGGCGGTCGACCGCATGCACAGTGGTCAGCGTTCTGATTTCGATAAGGAGTTGTCCGCCCAGGGTGTCGGTAACATGCTCTGTGGTCTGCTTGGTGCCTTGCCGATGACTGGAGTGATCGTGCGCAGCTCGGCCAACGTGCAGGCCGGTGCGACCACGCGTTTGTCGGCGATGTTCCACGGGCTGTGGCTGCTGGCGTTCGTGCTGTTGCTGTCGAGTGTGCTGCAAAGCATCCCGGTGGCGAGCCTGGCGGGTGTGTTGGTGTACACCGGGATCAAGCTGGTGGACATCAAGGCGTTCAAGGCACTGGGGCGCTATGGGCGGATGCCGATGTTTACCTACGCAGCCACGGCGTTGGCGATCATCTTTACCGACCTGCTGACCGGCGTACTGGTGGGCTTTGGGTTGACGTTGGTCAAGCTGGCGTTCAAGGCTTCGCGGCTCAAGGTCAGCTTGATCGACTTGCCCCAGGAAGGAGAGATGGAGCTGCGTCTGACGGGGGCGGCGACCTTCCTGAAGGTGCCGGCGTTGACTCAGGTGCTCTCGACGGTACCTGCGGGCAGCACCGTGCACGTGCCGTTGAGCAACTTGAGTTACATCGACCATTCCTGCCTGGAGCTACTGGAAGAATGGGGGCGGGCCAATGCGGCCAAGGGCTCGACGCTGGTGATCGAAGCGCGCGGGTTGAAGCGCCGGTTGGAAGGTCGGGTGCGGACGACGACGGGGATAGGTTCGGCGCCGTCTGTGGGCTGACGAAACCGGATCAAAAATGTGGGAGCGGGCTTGCTCGCGAATGCAGGGTGTCAGTCACCGGAAATGTTGACTGAGCCACCGCATTCGCGAGCAAGCCCGCTCCCACATGGGTTTTGTATTAGATCGAAGATCTAGGCGGGCTGATCCAACGCCAACTCAACCCCCAACTGCCGCGACAGGCACGGCCAGCGTTTCCACGCCGCTTCTGTGTCCGGGCTCTTCAGCTGTTCGCGATAGGCTTCGACCGACTCCAGCGCAAAGCTGTCTTCGTTGAGCATTTCATCCACGGCGTGGTGTACCGCCTCATCCAACTGGTTGGCGAAGGCTTCGCCGATCAGTTGGTGGGCGATGACATTAGCGACAGTCGTGTCGGCCGGAATCAATGGCTGGCCAAAATGCTTGATATAGAGATCGTTCACCTCTTCCACCAATCGATGCGCCAGGTAGGCCTCGTCCAGCAGGCCGTCGAGCCCTTCGTGGCCGGCGAGGATGGCGGGCGGTTGCAGGAAGAAATGCTCGGCGATCTTCAGCACCGGCTTGATCTGGCTTTCGATACCCGCTTCGCGGGCCACGTCGTTGGCGGCGTCGAGTAAATCGGGGACGAGATCGATGTAGGCGGTGACAAAGCGGGTCATGACAATGTGGCGATCACCGTCAGCCAGGGAGATGGCCGAATGCAGGTGCGGCAATTGTTTTTCCAGTTGCTGGGCAAGCTGGCCTGTGCTGGCTTCGTGTTGATGGGCACGGGAAATCTGCTCGCGCAATGCGGCGGTGTTCATGAAAGCTCCAGTGATGCAGGTGTAGGAAAAGGGAGAGGATAAGGTAGCTCGTTTATACGAGCGTCTAAGACGCATTTGTCATAATTATTTCATGGTTATGCGCCCCCGTTATATCGAATTGCCATCGTTCGTCGGATAAACGATTCCGCTCCCGGTTTTATTGGCTATTTCCGGTCATTTCTACTCATTTGCCCCTACGCATTGCAGGGTTGCAGAGCGTGTCTATACTCGGGTTTGTACGCGATTAGCTGATGACGCCAGACTGCATAAGCAGGCAAGGCCAGGCGGTTGTAAGCAGTATGGAAGCCGCTCCCTTCGACGCAGGTGCAAACCGGCGGGATAACAAGAACGATAAGGGGAACCCGCAATGATGCGACATCCACACGTTTGGATGGGCCTCCTGTTGTGGTCGGTATTCGGCCAGGCACATGCCGCCTGGACAACGAATATGGCGCCAGGGGCGACAGAAGTCAGTCACGCTGTGTTCGACCTGCACATGACCATTTTCTGGATCTGTGTGGTGATCGGCATCATCGTGTTTGGCGCGATGTTCTGGTCGATGATCCTTCATCGCCGGTCCACGGGCCAGGTCGCGGCCAAGTTCCACGAGAGCACCACCGTGGAAATCCTCTGGACCGTCGTGCCCTTGTTGATCCTGATCGCGATGGCCATTCCTGCGACCAAGACCTTGATCAATATCTACGACAGCAGTGAGTCGGATATCGATATCCAGGTCACCGGCTATCAGTGGAAGTGGCATTACAAATACCTGGGCCAGGACGTGGAGTTCTTCAGCAACCTGGCCACGCCTGCCGAGCAGATCCACAACCAGGCGACCAAAGGTGAACACTACCTGCTGGAAGTCGACCAGCCCCTGGTATTGCCAGTGGGCGCCAAGGTGCGCTTTCTGGTGACGGCCGCCGACGTGATCCACTCCTGGTGGGTGCCGGCCTTTGCGGTCAAGCGCGACGCCATTCCCGGTTTCGTCAATGAGGCCTGGACCCGCGTTGAGAAACCCGGCATCTACCGTGGCCAGTGCGCCGAACTGTGCGGCAAGGACCACGGCTTCATGCCCATTGTGGTCGAGGTCAAGTCCAAGGCCGATTACGAGACCTGGCTTGGCGAGCGCAAGGCAGAGGCGGCCAAGCTCAAAGAGCTGACCTCTAAAGAGTGGACGTTGGAAGAGCTGGTGGCCCGTGGCGACAAGGTCTACCACACCACCTGCGTGGCCTGTCACCAGGCCGAAGGCCAGGGCCTGCCGCCGATGTTTCCGGCGCTCAAGGGCTCGAAGATCGCCACCGGCCCCGCAGCTGATCACCTGAGCATTGTCTATCACGGCAAGCCCGGCACCGCGATGGCGGCCTTTGGCAAACAGCTCTCGGAAGTGGATATCGCTGCCGTAGTGACCTACGAGCGCAATGCCTGGGGCAACAACAAAGGCGACATGGTCACGCCTAAAGACGTGCTGGCCATCAAGCAGGCGGAAAGCAAATGACTTACCTCAAGGCGTCTACCTCGACCCGCCCCGCCCACTCGCTTGCAGGAGAACGGCCATGAGCGCTGTGATTGATGACCATGGTCACGCCGACCATGCCCACGGCCCCGCCAAGGGGTTGATGCGCTGGGTGCTGACCACCAACCACAAAGACATCGGCACCCTGTACCTGTGGTTCGCTTTTGCCATGTTCCTGCTCGGCGGCTCATTTGCCATGGTGATCCGGGCCGAGTTGTTCCAGCCAGGCCTGCAGATTGTGCAGCCGGCGTTCTTCAACCAGATGACCACCATGCACGGGCTGATCATGGTGTTCGGCGCGGTGATGCCAGCGTTTGTAGGCCTGGCCAACTGGATGATCCCGTTGATGATCGGCGCGCCCGATATGGCCCTGCCGCGCATGAACAACTTCAGCTTCTGGCTGTTACCGGCGGCGTTCCTGCTGTTGGTCTCAACGCTGTTCACGCCGGGCGGTGGGCCGAACTTCGGCTGGACCTTCTACGCCCCGCTCTCGACCACCTATGCGCCGGAAAGCGTGACGTTCTTTATCTTCGCGATCCACCTGATGGGCATCAGCTCGATCATGGGCGCGATCAATGTGGTCGCCACCATTCTCAACCTGCGCGCCCCCGGCATGACGTTGATGAAAATGCCGCTGTTTGTCTGGACCTGGCTGATCACCGCGTTCCTGCTGATTGCGGTCATGCCGGTGCTGGCCGGTTGCGTGACCATGATGCTGATGGATATCCACTTCGGCACCAGCTTCTTCAGTGCCGCTGGCGGCGGTGACCCGGTGCTGTTCCAGCACGTGTTCTGGTTCTTCGGCCATCCCGAGGTGTACATCATGATCCTGCCGGCCTTTGGCGCCGTCAGCTCGATCATCCCGACCTTCTCGCGCAAGCCGCTGTTCGGCTACACCTCGATGGTCTACGCCACGGCGAGTATCGCGTTCCTCTCGTTCATCGTGTGGGCGCACCACATGTTTGTGGTGGGCATCCCGCTGGTGGGCGAGCTGTTCTTCATGTACGCCACGTTGCTGATCGCCGTGCCCACGGGGGTGAAGGTGTTCAACTGGGTCAGCACCATGTGGCAAGGCTCGCTGACCTTCGAGACGCCGATGCTGTTTGCCGTGGCCTTTGTGATCCTGTTCACCATCGGTGGGTTCTCCGGGCTGATGCTGGCGATTGCTCCGGCGGACTTCCAGTACCACGACACCTATTTCGTGGTGGCGCATTTCCATTACGTACTGGTGCCCGGTGCGATCTTCGGCATCTTCGCTTCGGCCTACTACTGGCTGCCGAAATGGACTGGCCACATGTACGACGAAACCCTGGGCAAGCTGCACTTCTGGCTGTCTTTCGTGGGCATGAACATGGCGTTTTTCCCGATGCACTTCGTCGGGCTGGCGGGTATGCCGCGGCGGGTGCCGGACTACAACCTGCAGTTCGCCGACTTCAACATGGTCTCGTCGGTCGGCGCGTTCATGTTCGGCGCCACGCAGATCTTCTTCCTGTTCATTGTGATCAAGTGCATCCGTGGCGGTACACCCGCGCCGGCCAAGCCTTGGGATGGCGCTGAAGGCCTGGAGTGGAGCATCCCTTCGCCTGCGCCGTACCACACGTTCACCACGCCACCGGAGGTCAAATGAACAGGACGATGGGAGGCTGCCATGGCTGAGTCCTTGCCCACCAAGCGCCTGGTCACGCGGCTGCTGATCCTGGTGGTGGCGATGTTCGCCTTCGGCTTTGCACTGGTGCCGATCTACGACGTGATGTGCAAGGCATTCGGCATCAACGGCAAGACGGCCGGGCAGTACGAGGGCGAGCAGATCGTCGATTCCTCGCGCCAGGTGCGAGTGCAGTTTTTGTCCACCAACGCCATCGACATGGTCTGGGATTTTTATGCCAAGGCTGACGAGGTAGTCGTTAACCCGGGCGCGGTGACCGAGATGCTGTTCGTGGCGCACAACCCTACCGATAAGCCAATGACTGCCCAGGCCGTCCCCAGTATTTCCCCGGCCGAAGCGGCGATGTACTTCCACAAGACCGAGTGCTTTTGCTTCACCCAGCAAGTGCTGCAACCGGGCCAACGCATCGAGATGCCGGTGCGTTTTATCGTCGACCGCGACATGCCCAAGGATGTGAAGCATCTGACCCTGGCGTACACGCTGTTCGACATCACTGCGCGCCAACCGCCGGTGGCTGTCCACAGCGGCGGCTAGCTACTGTTTGCCCCCTCAATCAGGAGAGCGAATACATGTCGTCTCATGATACGTACTACGTACCAGCACAAAGCAAATGGCCAATAATTGCCACGTTTGGCCTGTTGATCACGGTGTACGGGTTGGGTCTGTGGTTCAACGACCTCAAGGCCGCGCGCGCGGAATCCCACGGCCCGTGGATCTTTTTCGTCGGCGGGCTGTTGCTGGCTTACATGCTGTTCGGCTGGTTCGGCGCGGTGATCAAGGAAAGCCGTGCCGGTTTGTACAGTTCGCAGATGGACCGCTCGTTCCGCTGGGGCATGACCTGGTTCATCTTTTCCGAGGTGATGTTCTTTATCGCATTCTTCGGTGCGCTTTTTTATGTACGGCACATGTCCGGTCCGTGGCTGGGTGGCGAGGGCCACAAGGGCATTGCGCACATGCTGTGGCCGAACTTCGAATTTGCCTGGCCGTTGCTGAACAACCCCGATCCGAAGATGTACCCGGCACCGGAAGGCACCATCAGCCCCTGGGGCCTGCCGCTGGTGAACACCATCCTGCTGGTGAGCTCCAGCGTGACCATCACCATTGCCCACCATGCGCTGCGCAAAGGTCATCGCGGCGCGCTGAAAATCTGGTTGGCGATCACCGTGCTGTTGGGCCTGGCATTCCTCGGGTTCCAGGCTGAGGAATACATCCACGCCTACAAAGAGCTGGGCCTGACCTTGGGCTCTGGCGTGTACGGCGCGACGTTCTTCATGCTCACCGGCTTCCACGGCGCCCACGTCACCATTGGCACCGTTATTTTGTTCGTGATGCTGATGCGCATCCTCAAGGGGCATTTCAATGCCGAGCACCAGTTCGGTTTCGAGGCGGCCAGTTGGTATTGGCACTTTGTGGATGTGGTGTGGATCGGGCTGTTTTTCTTCGTCTATGTGCTGTGAGGCGCCCTACCACGGCGCATGAGAAACCAGTTGGCCGCTGAAAAAGCCCCAGGCGATCAGCGCCACGGTGATCACGGCCAGCACGACACGTACGGTCAAGGCAGTGACGAGGCGGTTGGAGTTGCCCTCGTCCTTGACCAGGAAGAACAAGCCACTGAACAGGCTCACAACGGTCGCGATCAGCATCAGGGCAATAGCGGCTTTGAGCATGGTCTGGCTCCAATGGGATGGGCGGGCAATGAAAACAAGTATAGCCAGCGCCATAAAATGCTTTCGTCCAGGCGTCGCACCCACTGTGGTGGTGTTGGTGCTGCTGCCGTTGATGGTGGGTCTGGGGTTTTGGCAGCTGTCTCGCGGCCATGAAAAGCAGTTGCTGGTGGACAGTTATGCCGACCGGCGCGCGGCTGACCCGATCAGCAGCGCGCAGCTCAACGACAAGGCTGACCCCGCCTTTCGCCGCGTGCGGTTGCGCGGTCAATTCGACGCTGAGCACAGCGTGTTTCTCGACAATCGCCTGCGCGACGGCAAAGCCGGCGTAGAGCTGTTGCAACCCTTCCACGACCAGGCCAGCGGCCTGTGGCTGTTGCTCAATCGCGGTTGGCTGCCCTGGCCGGATCGGCGCACGCCGCCCATCTTCACCACGCCGGATCAGCCTGTGAATCTTGACGCCTGGGTGTACATCGCGCCTGGCGAAACCTTCCAGTTGCGCGCGGACCCCACGACCGCGCAATGGCCGCGTCTGCTGACGGCCTTGCACCCTGCCGCGCTCTGGTCCGAGCTGGGCCGCAACGGATTCGCCTACGAACTGCGGGCCGAAGCCGGCCCCGGCACCTACGAAACCACCTGGCCAATCGTCGCCATGGGCCCGGAAAAACACGTGGCGTATGCCGTGCAGTGGTTCGCCATGTCGCTGGCGTTGCTGGCGCTTTATCTCTACCTCGGATGGCACAACAAAAAGGAGAAGCCCCATGGGAGCGGCCACCAATCCACTCAACATGTCTGAAACGTCCGATCGGCGCAAAGGCCGTTGGCAGTTGATCCTGATTCTGATGATGGTGATCGGCCCGATGGCGCTGGCCACCTTCATGTACAAGCTGCAGTTTTGGGTACCGCAGAGCCGCAGCTACCACGGAGAGATGATCGGTAATGGCCAGACCCGCGCTGATATAGGCGTACAGGCCGATGAGCAGCGCTGGCAACTGCTGGTAACCGCGCCCACCGCCTGTGCAGCCGATTGCCAGCAATTGGTGTACCTCGCACGCCAACTGCAAATCAGCCTGGGCCGTGATGCCTCCCGTGCCAGCCATGCCCTGGCCAGTGCGCAACCGGTGAGCGCGGAGTACGAGGCCAAGCTGAAAGTGGAATATCCACAGTTGCAACGCTACTCGCTGGACTTGTCGACCTTCACCAAGCACGCCGCCGCGCCGGGTGACGCGCAGCTGTGGATTGTCGATCCCCACGGCAACCTGGTGCTGCGCTATGACGCCAAGGTCAAGGGCAAGGACTTGCTCAACGACCTGCGCCTTCTGCTGAAACTGTCGAACATCGGATAAGGGCATCGTCATGGCCAAGCCTGGATTTCGCCTCGCGTTGTTTGCCACCCTGCTGGCACTGATCGTCGTGCTGCTCGGCGCCTATACGCGCCTGACCCACGCCGGTCTGGGTTGCCCGGATTGGCCGGGCTGCTATGGCTTCATCAGCGTGCCGAAGACCGAAGCCCAGTTGGCCCATGCCGAGCTGCATTTCCCTGATACGCCGGTCGAGGCGGACAAGGGCTGGGCCGAGATGACCCATCGCTACTTCGCCGGCACCCTGGGCTTGCTGATCGTGCTGCTGGCCGCGCGTTCGTGGAGCCATCGGCGCGATCCAGGCCAGCCGGTGAAGTTGCCGCTCTTTGTGCTGGCGGTGGTATTCGCGCAGGCCGCGTTTGGCATGTGGACGGTGACGCTGAAGCTGTGGCCGCAGGTGGTCACCGGGCATTTGTTAGGCGGTTTTGCGACCTTGAGCCTGCTGTTTCTGCTGACCCTGCGCTTGTCCGGCGTATTGCCCGCCTTGATTGTGCCCAGGCGCCTGCAATATTGGGCGACGGCGGGCCTGGTGCTGGTGATCGGCCAGATCGCGCTGGGGGGGTGGGTCAGTTCCAACTACGCGGCGGTGGCCTGTATCGATTTGCCGACGTGCCATGGCGAATGGTGGCCGGCAGCGGATTTTGCCAACGGTTTTCATCTTACCCAGCACATCGGGCCCAACTACCTGGGCGGGCAGCTGGACAGTGAGGCACGCACCGCCATCCACCTGACCCATCGCATTGGCGCCGTCATCGTCAGCCTGGTGCTGCTCGGCCTGGCCTGGCAACTGCGTGCAGTGGGTATGACACGCTTGGCGGGCTTGCTGCTGATCGCCCTGGTGGCGCAAATCTGCCTGGGCCTGAGCAATGTGTATTTCCACCTGCCGCTGCCGGTTGCGGTCGGGCATAACGCGGGTGGTGCGGCCTTGTTGCTGACGCTGGTTCTGGTCAACTACCACGCCCGCACCAGCCTGGTCCGGGTGCGCAACCAGTTGCCGTTCGGTTGGCGTTTCATTCCGCGTAAACACGTATCGGGCCTCATCACCCTTAAAGGAGAAATGCCATGGCGACCTTGATCGGCGCGCGTCAGGGGCCGGCGATCTGGCGTGATTACCTGGAGCTGACCAAGCCGAAGGTGGTGGTGCTGATGCTCATCACCTCGCTGGTGGGGATGTTCCTGGCGACCCGTGCCGGCGTGCCGTGGACGGTACTGGTATTTGGCAACCTGGGGATTGCCCTGTGCGCGGGCGGTGCGGCGGCGGTCAATCATGTGGTGGATCGGCGTATCGATGCGGTGATGGCGCGCACTCACAAGCGGCCGCTGGCGGAGGGGCGGGTATCGCCGCTGGCGGCGTTGGCGTTTGCATTGTTTCTGGCTGTTGCAGGATTGGCGCTGTTGCTGGCGTTCACCAATCCGCTGGCGGCTTGGCTGACGCTGGCCTCGCTGCTCGGTTATGCGGTGATCTACACCGGCTTTCTCAAGCGTGCGACGCCGCAGAATATCGTCATCGGTGGCCTGGCCGGTGCTGCGCCGCCACTGCTGGGCTGGGTCGCGGTCACCGGGCATGTCAGCGCCGAGCCCCTGCTGTTGATGCTGATCATCTTCGCCTGGACGCCGCCGCACTTCTGGGCCCTGGCCATTCACCGCAAGGAGGAATACGCCAAGGCGGATATCCCGATGCTGCCGGTGACCCACGGCGAGCACTACACCAAGGTGCATATCCTGCTCTACACCTGCGCCTTGCTGGCGGTGAGCCTGATGCCCTATGTGATCCACATGAGCGGCCCCTTGTACCTTGCGTGTGCACTGCTGTTGGGCGGGCGCTTTCTGCAATGGGCCTGGGTGTTGTACCGTGGCGGTCGGCCGCACGCGGCGATCAACACCTTCAAGTACTCTATCTGGTACTTGCTGCTGCTGTTTATCGCGCTGCTCCTTGACCACTACCTACTGTTGAACCTATGACTCGAACTCAAAAAACTGTCTTCATCCTGGTGGCCCTGGTGGCATTGATCATGGGCCTGACCGTTAACAAAGTGCTCTCGGGCAAAGGCCAGGGTGACCCTACCGCCTTGATTGACGCTGGCATCATCCTGTTGCCGCAAAGCCGTCAGTTGCCGCCGGTGACCATGACCAACCAGGACGGCCAGCCAGTGGTGGTCAACGAATTGAAAGGCAAGTGGAGCCTGCTGTTCTTCGGCTACACCTTCTGCCCGGATATCTGCCCGACCACCCTCGCCCAGCTGCGCCAGATCAAGAGCGAACTGCCCAAGGACGTTGTGGATAAGTTGCAGGTGATCCTGGTCAGCGTCGACCCGAACCGCGACACGCCGACTCAGCTCAAGCAGTACCTGGGCTACTTCGACCCGCAGTTCCAGGGCCTGACCGGCGCAAACGTGGAGGAGGTGCAGAAGGTGTCGAATGCGGTGAGCATTCCGTTCATTCCGGCCGATACCAGCAAGCCCAACTACACCGTCGACCACAGTGGCAACCTGGCGCTGATCGGACCGGATGGGACCCAGCGTGGGTTTATCCGGGCGCCGTTGAACAATCAGAAGCTGGTAGCGCAATTGCCCGGCTTGCTACTGCGTAAATAAGTCGGACGCCAACCCTGCCAACAACACAAAGCAGATGTGGGAGCTGGCTTGCCTGCGATTGCGGGGGGCCAGCCAACATCTTCGTCGACTGACACTCCGCATTCGCGAGCAAGCCCGCTCCCACATTTTTTGATCTCCAGTGTTTGGGAGATCGAGTCAGATCAGAACGCTGGCTTGATCGCGCCTTTGTACTTCTCTTCGATGAATTTCTTCACTTCAGGCGTGTGCAGGGCAGCAACCAGCTTCTTCACAGCGTCCGAGTCTTTGTTGTCTTCGCGCGTCACCAGGATGTTCACGTAAGGCGAGTCGCTGCCTTCGATGACCAATGCGTCCTTGGACGGATCCAGCTTGGCTTCCAGCGCGTAGTTGGTGTTGATCAGCGCCAGGTCGACCTGGGTCAGCACGCGCGGCAGGGTGGCGGCTTCCAGTTCGCGGAACTTCAGGTTCTTTTCGTTCTGGGTGATGTCCTTGATGGTCGACAGGATGTTGGTCGGGTCCTTCAAGGTGATCAGGCCATTCTTGGCCAGCAGCAACAGCGCGCGGCCGCCGTTGGTGGCGTCGTTCGGGATCACGACGTTTGCGCCGCTAGGCAGCTCGTCCAGCTTCTTGTACTTGCTGGAGTAGGCGCCCAGGGGTTCCAGGTGCACGGCGCCGACGCTCACCAGGTGAGTGCCCTTGGCCTTGTTGAACTCATCCAGGTACGGCTGGTGCTGGAAGAAGTTGGCGTCCAGGCGCTTTTCAGCGACTTGTACGTTCGGCTGCACGTAGTCGGTGAAGACTTTGACCTGCAGGTCTACGCCTTCTTTGGCGAGCGCAGGTTTCACGAATTCCAGGATTTCCGCATGAGGCACCGGCGAAGCAGCGACCGTAATGGTCTCGGCGTGGGCGGAAAACGCGGCAACGGCGGCGAAAGCAACCAGTAGTTTTTTCATCCAACAAGCTCCTTGTTCGGGCATGTACCGGCTTGCGGCCGGCAATGGCCGTTATTTTCGAGAAAAGTGCACCACCAGCTTGTCGCCGACGGTTTGCAGAATTTGCACCAGGATCAACAGCATCACCACGGTGACCACCATCACATCGGTCTGGAAACGCTGGTACCCGAAACGGATCGCCAGGTCACCCAAGCCACCGGCACCGACGACACCGGCCATCGCCGTGTAGGACACCAGTGTAATCGCCGTCACCGTAATCGCTGCGAAAATGCCGGGACGGGCTTCGGGCAGCAAGGCGTTGGTGATGATCTGGCGCGTGCTGGCGCCCATGGATTGGGTGGCTTCGATGATGCCGCGGTCCACTTCACGCAGGGCGGTTTCCACCAGCCGCGCGAAGAACGGCGTTGCGCCCACGACCAGCGGTGGAATCGCCCCCGCCACACCCAGCGAAGTGCCGGTGATCAGTACGGTGAACGGGATCATCACGATTAACAGAATAATGAACGGCAGCGAACGCAGGATATTCACGATCAGCGACAGCAGCGCGTACAGGCCTTTCTGTTCGAACAGTTGGCGCGGGCTGGTCAGGAACAACAGCACGCCCAGCGGCAGACCGAGCACTACGGTGAAGAACAGTGAGCCGAACAGCATGGTCATGGTGTCGCCGGTGGCGAGCCAGATTTCGGACCAGTCGATATTGGCGAAGAAACTCAACAGGACGTCCATTAGCGCAGGATCTCCATGTGGACGTCAGCGGCGGTGAAGCGCGCAAACGCGGCTTCCATGTCGCCACCGGTGACGGCGAGGGTCAATTGCCCGTAAGGGATGTCTTTGATGCGGTCGATACGGCCGGCGAGGATGCTGTAGTCCACACCCGTTTCGCGGGCGACGGTGCCCAGCAGTGGCGCGTAAGTCGCTTCACCCTGAAACGTCAGGCGCACGATGCGGCCGGGTACGTGGGCGAAGTCGTCGCGTTGCTCGTTTTCGTCGACCTGCTCGGACTCTTGCACGAAGCGTTTGGTGGTCGGGTGCTTGGGGTGCAGGAACACGTCGGCCACCGAGCCTTGCTCGACGATCACGCCGGCGTCCATCACGGCCACCTGGTCGCACACGCGGCGGATCACGTCCATTTCATGGGTGATCAGCACGATGGTCAGCTTCAACTCGCGGTTGATCTCGGCCAGCAGCTGCAGCACCGAGGCGGTGGTCTGTGGGTCGAGGGCGCTGGTGGCTTCGTCGCACAGCAAAATCTTTGGCTTGGTCGCCAGGGCGCGGGCGATGCCGACGCGCTGCTTCTGGCCACCGGACAACTGCGCCGGGTACTTCTTGGCGTGGTCCGACAGGCCGACACGAGCGAGCAACTCTGCAACGCGCTGGTCGATCTCCTTGCGCGACAACTCGCCGGCCAGGGTCAGCGGCAGCGCCACGTTGTCGGCGACGGTCTTGGACGCCAGGAGGTTGAAGTGCTGGAAGATCATCCCGACCTGCTGGCGGAAACGGCGCAGGCCGTTGGCGTCCAGCGCGGTGACTTCTTCGCCGTCGACCGTGATCTTCCCGCCACTCGGTTCTTCGAGGCGGTTGATCAGACGCAGCAGGGTGCTTTTACCCGCACCAGAGTGGCCGATCAGGCCGAACACCTGGCCGTTTTCGACACTCAAGCTGGTGGAGTGCAGCGCGGGAATATCCTTACCGGCGACGCGGTAAGTTTTATGGACGTTTTGAAACTCGATCACGTAGCGAACCTTGTGGGGCGCATGGAAAAGGGATCAGCGGTTAGCCGGGCGCGCATTTTAGCCTGTCCGTATAGTGTTTCTTAGCATTTATTTCGCATTCAACCAGCGATTTGGCAATAACGCGATCAAAGGTCATAAAAAAGGAACGGCCCAAAACCCCATCAGTCACTACTTAAGCAACTCGATTTCCCAGGTGCCGTGCCTGGGGTTTTGCTCAAACGAGCCGGGGACCGCTCTGGCCACTTTGAATAAGGAGTTTTGTCTGATGAGTACCAAGAAGCCAGCCACCCCGCTGAAGAGTGAACTCGCGGGTACCGATACCCTGGACCGTGGCAACACCAACGCCAAGCTGCAGGCCCTGGAAGAATTCCGCTCCGATGCGACCGGCCAGGCCCTGCGCACCAACCAAGGCGTGAAGATCTCCGACAACCAGAACACCTTGAAAGTCGGTTCCCGTGGCCCATCGCTGCTGGAAGACTTCATCATGCGTGAAAAAATCACGCACTTTGACCATGAACGCATCCCGGAGCGCATCGTGCATGCCCGTGGCACCGGCGCCCATGGTTATTTCCAGACGTATGAGAACCATTCGGCGCTGACCAAGGCTGGGTTCCTGCGTGATCCTGGGCATAAAACCCCGGTGTTCACGCGCTTTTCCACCGTGCAGGGTCCACGTGGCTCGGGTGATACGGTGCGTGACGTGCGCGGTTTTGCGGTTAAGTTCTTCACCGAAGAAGGCAACTTCGACCTGGTGGGCAACAACATGCCGGTATTTTTCATTCAGGACGCGATCAAGTTTCCTGACTTCGTGCACGCCGTAAAGCCTGAACCACACAATGAAATTCCTACCGGCGGATCGGCGCACGATACCTTCTGGGATTTCGTTTCGCTGCAGCCCGAATCCGCTCACATGGTGATCTGGGCGATGTCTGACCGCGCCATTCCAAAGAGCCTACGCAGCATGCAAGGCTTTGGCGTGCATACCTTCCGCCTGGTGAATGCCGAGGGTCAATCCAACTTCGTCAAATTCCATTGGCGCCCTACCGCAGGCACCTGCTCGCTGGTGTGGGACGAGGCGCAAAAGCTGGCCGGTAAAGATACCGACTA
The DNA here is from genome assembly GCF_054668895.1 of Pseudomonas sp. H3_E07. Classification (NCBI taxonomy): domain Bacteria; kingdom Pseudomonadati; phylum Pseudomonadota; class Gammaproteobacteria; order Pseudomonadales; family Pseudomonadaceae; genus Pseudomonas; species Pseudomonas sp. H3_E07. Next base: position 2,695,947 of record NZ_CP162795.1, on the reverse strand, counting down.
CCACCGTCGTGATCTCTGGGAAGCCATTGAGATGGGCGACTACCCCGAGTGGGAATTGGGCGTGCAGGTTATTCCCGAGGATAAGGAACATGCATTCGACTTCGATATTCTCGACCCGACCAAGCTGATTCCGGAAGAGCTGGTGCCGATCACGCCGCTGGGCAAGATGGTGCTGAACCGTAACCCGGATAACTTCTTTGCAGAAGTCGAGCAGGTCGCGTTCTGCCCTGGCCATATCGTGCCGGGTATCGACTTCTCCAATGACCCCCTGCTGCAAGGCCGGCTGTTTTCCTACACCGATACACAGATCAGCCGACTGGGCGGCCCGAACTTTCACCAGTTGCCGATCAACCAGCCCGTGACGCCGTTGCATAACAATCAGCGTGATGCCATGCACCGCAGCACCATCGACAAAGGCCGTGCGTCCTACGAGCCGAATTCGATTGATGGCGGCTGGCCTAAGGAAACCCCGCCGGCGGCACAGGATGGTGGCTTCGAGACTTATCCGGAGCGTATCGATGCCCACAAGATCCGTGAGCGCAGCGAGTCGTTCGGCGATCACTTCTCCCAGGCGCGCCTGTTCTTCCGCAGCATGAGCAAGCACGAGCAAGAGCACATCATCGCCGCTTATAGCTTTGAGTTGGGCAAGGTGGAGCGTGAGTTCATTCGCGCGCGTCAGGTCAACGAGATCCTGGCCAATATCGACCTGGAACTGGCCAAGCGCGTGGCACAGAACCTCGGGCTGCCAGCGCCGACTAAAGGCACCGTGCCGGAGCGTCAAACCAAGCCGGAACGTTCGCCGGCATTGAGCCAGGCGAACCTGCTGCCGGGCGATATCAAGACCCGCAAGGTCGCGATCCTGGCAGCCAATGGCGTGGACGGCGTAGCGATTGCCGCGCTGAAAAAGGCACTGGAAGCAGAGGGTGCGCACGCCAAGTTGCTGGGGCCCACCTCGGCGCCGGTGAAAACGGCCGATGGCAAGAGCCTGCCAGTGGATGCGTCGATGGAAGGTATGCCGTCCATTGCGTTTGATGCGGTGTTTGTCCCTGGCGGAAAGGACTCGGTGAAAGCCTTGAGCGGTGATGGGGTGGCGTTGCACTTCCTGTTGGAGGCGTACAAGCACCTGAAGGCGATTACCGTTGCCAGTGACGCCAAGCCATTGTTGGACCTGCTGAAGCTTGAGGTGGATGCGGGGCTGATCGTGGGGTCGGATGCCAAGGCGTTCAAGGCGTTTTTTGCCGCCATCGGCCAGCATCGGGTTTGGGATCGTGAGCCTAAGGCTAAGGCGATTCCGGCTTAAATCATTAGCTGTTTGTTAGAGCGTCATCGCAGGCAAGCCAGCTCCCACACTTGAATGTGTTCACACTTCAAATGGGAAATGGCTTGCCTGCGATGCTTTTATTCCGCCTTGCGCGGAATCAGCACAACTTGCGCAGGAATATTCTTCAGAATCTGACGGTGAATCTTCAGGTCATAGTCCGAATCGATACGCTTCACCCGTTTGGTCAGCAACGTGGCCAGCCACGGGTAATCCTCTGTGCGCGGCGCCTGGATGCTCACGTCGCACTGGTAATTCACCACGTCGGTGGCAATTGCATCCAGCTGGTGTCGCAGTTCTTCGATATGGGTCAGGTTCAGCGCCACGGTGGTGCTGGGGGCTGCCGGGTCGATGACTTTGGCCGCGGGTTTGGCTTCGGCGGCTTTCAGGGCGGCCTCGGCTTGGTCCAGCTCGGCTTTGCGGGCGTGAGTGATGGCGCTGTTTACGCCACCGGTCAGCGCCGGGGCCTTGGGCATCAGGGCGCGGGCACGGCTCAGTGCGGTGGCGGCGGCGTTTACGTCACCTTTTTGCAGCACGATCTGGCTGCGCTGCAGATAGGCTTCGGCCAATTGCCGCTGGTAGGCCTCCAGCGCCGGGTCGTTTGGCGACTGGGTCTGCAGTGCTGCCAGTTGATCTTCAGCGGTGGCCAACTCGCTGCTGGCCAGGTTTTGTTCCAGCTGCGCGATGGCCGCAGCGCGAGCGTCCGGGGCCTCGGGGGCGGCGGGCGGTGTGCTTTGACAGGCGCCCAGCAGCAGGGAAAATGCGGCAAGGAGCAGATAACGGGAGGTGAACGGCTTCATTCCTGCGACTCTCTATTTGCGCAAAAAGCGAGCAAGTCTACACCCCTCGACGGGGCAGGACAAAACTCAGCAAAAACAGGGCGGCGGCCGTGACCACAATCGATGGCCCGGCCGGCGTGTCCTTGAACCAGGACAGCGCCAAGCCCCCGCACACTGCAAGCATCCCCAGCAGGCTCGCGCCGATCGCCATCTGCTCCGGCGAACGGGCATGGCGCTGGGCGGCGGCTGCGGGAATGATCAACAGCGACGTGATCAACAATACGCCGACAATCTTCATCGCGACAGCAATCACCACGGCGATCAACAACATCAGGGCCATGCGCAGACTCGGCACAGGCAGGCCTTCGACCGTGGCCAGCTCTTCGTGCACGGTAATCGCCAGCAATGGGCGCCATAGCGCGACCAGCAACACCAGCACGGCGGCGCTGCCGCCGAGGATCCAGGCCAGGTCGGTGGTGCTAATGGCCAGCAGGTCGCCGAACAGGTAGGCCATCAGGTCGATGCGCACTTCGTGCATGAAGCTCAGCACCACCAGGCCCAGGGACAGGGTGCTCGGTGCCAGGATGCCCAGCAAGGTGTCGGAGGCCAGCGGCTGGCGCTGTTGCAGGGTCACCAGCAGCACCGCCAGCAACAGGCAGCCCACGGTCACGGCGATGGTCGGGCTCACATCCAGCAAGAAGCCCATGGCCACGCCCAGCAGCGCCGCGTGGGACAGGGTGTCGCCGAAATAAGCCATGCGCCGCCAGACCACGAACGAGCCCAGTGGGCCCGCCACCAGTGCCAAAGCCAAGCCTGCCAGCAGGGCGTAGAGCAGAAAATCAGCCATGCTTGCAGCTATCTCCATGAACGTGGGTGTGAGGGGCGGCGGGATCGTCGACCACGGCGCCATGCAAATCGTGGGCGTGGTCGTGATGGTGGTGGTAAATCGCCAAGCTTTGGGCGTTCTTACCGAACAGCTCGACGAACGCCGGGTCGCCGCTGACCTGCTCCGGGTGTCCGGAGCAGCACACGTGACGGTTGAGGCATACCACTTGGTCGGTGGTGCTCATCACCAGGTGCAAATCGTGGGAGACCATCAGTACGCCGCAACCATGACGGTCGCGCAGGCGGGTGATCAGGCTATACAGCTCGGCCTGGCCGGCGACGTCGACACCTTGCACCGGCTCATCCAGCACCAGCAGTTCCGGCTCGCGCAACAAGGCTCGGGCCAGCAGTACGCGCTGCATTTCGCCGCCGGAGATGCTTTGCACCGGGCTGTCGATCACCTGTTCGGCGCCGACTTCCTTTAGCGCAGCCTGGGCGCGGGCGCGGTCCACGCCCGGCACCAGGCGCAGAAAGCGCAGCACGGACAGTGGCAGGGTCGGGTCGACGTGCAGCTTCTGCGGCATGTAGCCGACGCGCAGCTTGGGTTTGCGCCACACGCTGCCGGTGTCGGGCTTGAGCAGGCCGAGTACGGCGCGTACCAGGGTGGTCTTGCCGGCGCCGTTGGGACCGATCAGGGTGACGATCTGCCCAGGTTCCACGCTCAGTGCGATGTTATCCAGCACGTGTTGCCCGGCGAACGTGACCCCGACCTGTTCCAGGCGGATTAACGCGTTGCTCATCAAACCCCCTGGCAACCCGAGCACAGGCCGACCACTTCGACCGTTTGCCCTTCGACCTGAAAGCCGACGTCGGCAGAGCTCTTGATGATGGCATCGCTGATGCTTTTTTGTTCAAGCTCGATGGCGGCGTGGCACTCGCGGCAAATCAGGAACTGGCCCTGGTGTGCGTGTTCCGGGTGGCTGCAGCCGACAAAGGCGTTCAATGAGGAGATGCGGTGCACCAGGCCGTTTTCCAGCAGGAAATCCAGGGCACGGTACACGGTCGGCGGTGCGGCGCGGCGGCCATCTTGCTCGCTGAGCACGCCGAGAATGTCGTAGGCGCCCAGCGGCTTGTGGCTCTGCCACACCAGTTCCAGCACGCGGCGACGCAGGGCGGTCAGGCGCAGACCCTTCTGTGTGCACAGGGTCTCGGCCTCCGACAGCGCGGTATGCACGCAGTGAGAGTGGTCGTGGGGACGGCTGGCAAGCGGTGTTTTAGGCATGAGCGGCGACAGATATTTGATAGAGACGTTATTATGTTACCCGTTCCTACGCCATTGAGTGGTCATCGTGTCCCGACTTTTTCCCGTTTTTGTCGTATTTGTCACCAGTTTGTTCATCACTGGCGCCGCTCAGGCCGAGGTCAAGGTACTGACCAGCATCAAACCGTTGCAGTTGATTGCCGCGGCTGTGCAGGATGGCGTGGCCGTTCCCGAGGTGTTATTGCCGCCGGGTGCATCGCCGCATAACTATGCGCTGCGTCCATCCGACGTACGGCGTGTGCAGTCGGTGGACCTGCTGTACTGGATCGGCCCGGATATGGAGAGTTTCCTGCCGCGCGTGCTGAAAGGTCGTACGGCTACGACAGTGGCAGTGCAGGATCTGCCAGGCATGAAGTTGCGTCGTTTCGCTGAAGATAACCACTCCCATGCCGATGATGCCGACGAACACGACCACGATCACCGCCCAGGCAGCCTGGATGCGCACTTGTGGCTGTCGACCGTCAACGCTCGGGTGATCGCTGCGCGCATGGCTGCTGACCTGGCTGCCGCCGATCCGGCCAATGCCGCGCGTTACCAGAGCAACGCTAAAGCCTTCGACGAGCGCCTGGATGCTCTGGATGCTCGCCTGAAAGCCCGCTTGGCGCCGATCGATGGCAAGCCTTATTTCGTGTTCCACGAAGCCTTCGATTACTTCGAAGAGGCTTACGGGCTTAAGCATGCCGGCGTGTTCAGCGTGGCTGCTGAGGTACAACCCGGCGCCCAGCATGTGGCGGCGATGCGTACGCGTTTGCAGGAAGTCGGCAAGACATGCGTGTTCAGCGAGCCGCCATTGCGTCCGCGTCTGGCGGAAACGCTGGTCTCCGGTCTGCCGGTGAAGCTGGCGGAGTTGGATGCGTTGGGCGGTTATACCCCGGCTACCGCTCAGGGCTATGAGCAGGTGCTGGAGAAGTTAGGCAATGATTTGGCGGGTTGCCTGGAGTCGCTCTGACCTGTGGGAGCTGGCTTGCCTGCGATAGCGTTAGGTCAGCCAGCATCTCCGTTGCAGACCCGCCGCTTTCGCAGGCAAGCCAGCTCCCACATTGATCGAGTTTTATAGGGCGAACGGCAGTTGGATAGTCACTTGCTGACGCTGCACCAGCCGATGCTCGAACTCCGCCGGGTCATGGATCAACACGTCCTGCCCGGCGAACGACTCAGCCGCGATCAGGCGTGACAACCAGAATCGCACACACGCCACGCGCAGCATCGTCGGCCATAACTCGGCTTCCTTGGCGGTAAACGGCCGCAGGCTCGCATAAGCCCCCAGCAATGCCCGGGCGCGTTGCCCATCGATCACGCCATCCGCGTCCGAACACCAGTCATTCAAGGCAATCGCCACGTCGTACAGCATCGGGCCGGAGCAGGCGTTATAAAAGTCGATCAGGCCGGTGAGGTGCGTGCCTTCGAACATCGCGTTATCGCGGAACAGGTCGGCGTGCACATTGGCGCGTGGCAGGGCAAGGATCCCAGCCTTGTGGGCTTCGATCTCGCTCAGTGCGTCCTGCAGCAGGCGCTGCTGTGCATCGTTCAGATGCGAAATCAGCTGCGCGCCTTCGCTGAGCATCCAGTCCAGGCCGCGATCGGTCTTGCGTTCCAGCACCTTTTCGCCCTGTGTTGCCAGGTGCAGATGGCCTAGCAGCTCACCGACCTGGGCGCAGTGTTGGGCGTTGGCCTCCTTGATGTGCTTGCCGGCCAGGCGCGGTTGCAACAGCGCCGGCTTGCCTTTCAGCTCGCGCAGGGCCACGCCATCGGTAGTGCGCAGCGCGTAGGGCACTGGCAGGTCGGCGTCGTGGAGCACGTCGAGCAGTTCGATGAAGAACGGCATTTCCGCGACCGGACCGCGTTCAACCAGGGTCAGGACGAACTCGCCCTGCTCCAGGCTGATAAAGAAATTGGTGTTTTCGCTACCGGCGGCAATCCCCTGGAAGTCGATCAGGCGGCCGAGCCCGTAAGGGGCGAGAAAGGTTTCCAGCTCGGGCCGAGCCAGGGGGGTGAACACAGACATGGTTAAAACTGCCAGTACGGGCGCCGCGGTGTGCGGCGCCAATTGAAGTTAAGAAATCATTTCCATTCGAAGATCTTCCATGACGGGATCAGCATATCCGGCTGGTCAGAGCGGATGAAGTTCGCGTCGGTTCCGTCCGCGCGCACCAGGAAATACGGGGGCGCACCCTTCGGGGTGACCTTGATTGCGTACAGAAAGCCGTTCTGGCGGTACTCCTGGATAGTCTTGTCACCTTCCGTGCGAATGGTCACTTCCGGATCACCCCCAGGCGCATCGTCTGCCGCCATGGCAGCCATCGGGGCGAGTGCGATCAAGCCGGTCAACAGCAGGCGTTTGAATGTACGCATGATAACCTTGTCCCTTTGTCGTCATTGGTCCGGCTATTCTAGCGCCTGACCCGCCGAAAAGGTTGATTCTGCTCATGAGCCAAGCACCCCTCGTCCTGGTGGACGGTTCTTCCTATCTGTACCGCGCGTTCCACGCGTTGCCACCGCTGACCACCTCCAAAGGCCTGCCCACCGGCGCGGTCAAGGGCGTGTTGAACATGCTCAAAAGCCTGCGCAAGCAGTACCCGAACAGTCCGTTCGCGGTGGTGTTCGACGCCAAGGGTGGGACCTTTCGCGATGAAATGTACGCCGAATACAAGGCCAACCGCCCAAGCATGCCCGATGACATGCGCCTGCAGATCGAGCCACTGCACCAGAGCGTGATCGCCCTGGGCTTCCCGTTGCTGTGCGTCGAGGGGGTCGAAGCCGATGACGTGATCGGCACCCTGGCCCGCAGCAGTGCGGCCGCTGACCGCCCGGTGGTGATTTCCACCGGGGACAAGGACATGGCACAGCTGGTCGACGGGCACATTACCTTGGTCAACACCATGACCGGTAGCGCGATGGACATCGAGGGCGTGAAGGAGAAATTCGGTGTCGCTCCCGAGCAGATCATCGACTATCTGGCGTTGATGGGCGATTCATCCGACAACATTCCAGGCGTTCCGGGCATTGGTCCGAAAACCGCGTCCGGCTTACTTGTCGGCGTGAATGGCGGCATCAAAGAGCTTTATGAGCAGTTGGACATCGTACCGTCCCTGCCTATTCGTGGCGCCAAAACGCTGCCCGCCAAGCTGGAAGAGCATCGGGAGATGGCGTTTCTTTCCTACCAGTTGGCGACGATCAAGTGTGATGTGCCATTGGATGTCGGCCTGGATGACTTGCACCTGATCGAGCCGGATCGCGAGAAGCTGCTGGAGCTGTACACGCTGCTGGAGTTCAAGAGCTGGTTTGATGAAATCCAGCGCGACGCCAAGCGCGTAGAGCTCAAGGCGGCCCCTGCAGTTGAAGCCGTTGTTGAAACAGTGGCGCCAACAGAGGCGAGCTACACCACCATCCTCGACCAGGCGACCTTCGATATCTGGCTGAAAAAGCTCAACGAAGCGACGTTGTTTGCTTTCGATACCGAAACCACCGGTATCGACGCCCAACAGGCGCAGTTGGTGGGTGTTTCCTTCGCCGTCCAGCCCCATGAGGCGGCCTACATTCCGCTGACCCATTCCTACATAGGCGCGCCGCAGCAGTTGGATCGCGACACCGTGCTCCTGGCCCTCAAGCCACTGTTGGAAGACCCGACCAAGCTCAAGGTCGGCCAACATGCCAAGTTCGACATGAATATCCTGGCCAACTGCGCCATCGGCGGCGACCCGGCACACGGCATTATCGTGCGCGGCATCGCCTTTGACACCATGCTCGAATCCTATGTGTTGAACTCCACCGCAACACGGCATGACATGGACAGTCTGGCCAAGAAGTACCTGGACTACGACACCGTCGCTTTCCAGGACATCGCCGGCAAGGGCGCCAAGCAGCTGACGTTCGACCAGATCGCGTTGGAGCAGGCTGGCCCGTATGCGGCGGAAGACGCCGATATCACCTTGCGCCTGCACCAGGAGCTGTATGCACAACTCAGCGCGATCCCGAGCCTGGCGAGTGTGCTCACGGATATCGAAATCCCGTTGGTGCCGGTGCTGGCCCGTATCGAGCGTCAGGGCGCACTGGTCGACAAGGATCTGCTGGGCATCCAGAGCATCGAGCTGGGCAACAAGATGGTCGAACTGGAGCGACAGGCGTTCGAGATCGCTGGCGAGGAGTTCAACCTGGGCTCGCCCAAGCAACTTGGCGCGATCCTTTACGAAAAGCTCGGCCTGCCGGTACTGAAAAAAACCGGCAAGGGCCAAGCCTCTACGGCTGAAGAGGTGCTAGCCAAGCTGGCCGAGGATGATTACCCGCTGCCAAAGGTGCTGATGCAGTACCGCAGCATGAGCAAGCTCAAAAGCACCTACACCGACCGGCTGCCGGAGCAGATCAACCCGCGCACCGGGCGCATCCACACCTCTTATCACCAGGCGGTGGCGGCGACCGGGCGGTTGTCCTCCAGTGATCCGAACCTGCAGAACATTCCGGTGCGTACCGCCGAAGGGCGGCGGATCCGTCAGGCGTTCGTCGCGCCCAAGGGCTACAAGCTACTGGCGGCGGACTACTCGCAGATCGAGCTGCGGATCATGGCGCACCTGTCCAAGGACGAAGGCTTGATGAATGCCTTCCGCGACAACCTGGACGTGCACACCGCTACGGCGGCCGAGGTGTTCAAGGTTGAATTGGGCGACGTCACTTCGGATCAGCGTCGCAGTGCCAAGGCGATCAACTTTGGCCTGATCTACGGCATGGGGGCGCAGAAGCTGGGCAAGGACATTGGCGTCGATACCAAGACGGCCAAGGCGTATATCGATGTGTATTTCGCCCGTTATCCTGGCGTTCGCGAATACATGGAGCGCACGCGTGCCCAGGCGGCTGATCAAGGTTATGTCGAAACGTTCTTCGGTCGTCGCCTGTACTTGCCGGATATCAACTCCAACAAGCCCCAGGAGCGCGCAGCGGCAGAGCGTACCGCGATCAACGCGCCGATGCAGGGTACGGCGGCGGATATCATCAAGAAGGCCATGGTGCGGGTGGACAATTGGCTGACCGAATCCGGGCTGGATGCCAAAGTGATCCTGCAGGTGCACGATGAACTGGTGGTTGAGGTGCGTGAGGACCTGGTGGCGCAAGTCAGCGAGAAAATCCGCGAGCACATGAGTGCTGCTGCGCAGTTGGACGTGCCGCTGCTGGTGGAAGTGGGCGTGGGCAACAACTGGGACGAAGCGCACTGATTGCCGGGCTCTGCCATCACCTTGCGTGGTGGCAGAGTGCTTTAGTCCGAAAGTCGCCGTCGGTTATTTCAAATAGATTTTCGAACCTGCCGGAACTTAACCCGTGAATTGCTACTCAGAGTTACTGAATGGGTGGTGAAGCCCTTCAATGCTCCTATGTTGTGTTAAGTGTTGGCAGATATCTGGACCCCGCCCTAGCGGTCCGGAACTTGAACCCCGAACTTCCCCTCCCCATACGAAGTCCGGGGTTTTTTTTGCCTGCAGAAAAATTACTCGGCCAATTCCGCGCCCTTGTCGGCCAATTCCATCCAGCCTGCCAACACGGTGTAGGCCTCTTCCAGGCCCATGCGTTTTGGCGCCGAGAACAGCTGGATAGTGATCGCATCACCCCAACCTTTACGGATTTCGGACTGCACTTTGAGCAGGGTGTTCTTGGCCGCGCCGTAGGTCAGCTTGTCGGCCTTGGTCAGCAGGATGTGCATCGGCATGCCGCTGGCGACGGCCCAATCGAGCATCAACAGGTCGAAGTCGGTCATCGGATGGCGGATGTCCATCATCAGAATCAAACCCTTCAAACTCTCGCGGCCGCCCAGATAAGCTTCCAGGTGACGCTGCCAGTGCAGCTTCAGCGGGATAGGTACTTTTGCGTATCCGTAGCCCGGCAGGTCGACCAGACGCCGATCATCGTCTAGCTTGAAGAAATTGAGGAGTTGCGTGCGGCCTGGGGTTTTTGAGGTGCGTGCCAGGCTGGCGTGGGTCAGGGTGTTCAGCGCGCTGGATTTGCCAGCGTTGGAACGACCGGCAAAGGCGACTTCAAAGCCTTCGTCATCGGGGCATTGGTCAACTTTGGCGGCGCTGAGCATGAACGTGGACTGTTGGCACAGACCGAGGATGGGATTCTTGAGTTGCATGAGATTTCCGATGTGGGCGGTGCCGAAAAAGGGTGCGGCAAGCGGTGTCGTTTCCGTTTCAGTAGCGCCAGTATATAATGCCGCAGATTTTGTGTGTGCTTTGTCCCAGCGAAGGATGAAGTTCACGGGAGCGATAGACCTTTATTGCGCATTAGAACGCAAAACGCTCTCAAACCCTGAAATGGTCGACGTATGACCAAGTGGTTGCTCGCTATCGGTGTCCTGGTCCCGCTTTACAGCGCTCAGGCTACACAGGATCCGGAAGCGGTGTACAACCGAGTTTGCGTGGCTTGCCATGCCGGCCAGTTGCCCAGCGCCCCCAGACGGGGTGACCAGGCAGCCTGGGCGCCAAGACTGGCGCAGGGCATGGACACGCTGGTGCAACACGTGACCCAGGGTTTCAAGGCAATGCCGCCGCGTGGTTTGTGCATGGACTGCAGTACTGAGGATTACCAGGCCATCATTGAATTGATGGTGAGTAAACCCGGTAGATAACTCTTAAACCCCTTAGCCGTAGTTGGATTAGCTGATGAACAAACTGATCGTGAGTCTGCTGTTGACCTTGGGCATCACAGGCGCTGCCGTCGCTGCAGAGGGCCCCCTCAAAGGTGATGCCACTGCCGGTCAAGCGAAAGCCGCCGTATGTGGTGCTTGCCATGGACCGGATGGTAACAGCCCGGCGCCGAACTTCCCCAAACTGGCCGGCCAGGGTGAGCGTTACCTGACCAAGCAACTGCACGACATCAAGGATGGCAAGCGTACGGTCCTGGAAATGACCGGCTTGCTGACCAACCTCAGCGATCAGGACCTGGCAGACCTCGCGGCTTATTTTGCCAGCCAGAAAGGCAGTGTGGGAGCTGCTGATCCGAAACTGGTGGCCCGTGGTGAGAAACTGTTCCGCGGCGGTGACCTGGAGAAAGGCCTGCCTGCCTGCACCGGTTGCCACTCGCCCAATGGCGCGGGCATAGCGGCCGCCGGCTTCCCGCACCTGAGCGGCCAGCACGCTACCTACATCGCCAAGCAGCTGACCGATTTCCGCAAGGAAGAGGCAGGGCGAGCCAATGATGGCGACACGGCAATCATGCGCACCATCGCTCGCAAACTGAGTGATGAAGACATTGCGGCGGTCTCCAGCTACATCCAGGGCCTGCACTAAGGTGCATGTAACGTTAACACTCGATTAATCCCGCGATGCAAGCATAAAAAGGGTGGCCCAGGCCGCCCTTTTTTGTGGCCGGTGCCGTTACACTAACGAACTCATGCCCGCGTAGACCTGTCACAACAAAGGTCGCGTGAGGCGACTTTATTTGTCCAGGAGTAAAGCATGCGTAATCTGATCCTCAGCGCCGCTCTCGTCACTGCCAGCCTCTTCGGCATGACCGCACAAGCTGCCGACGTGCCGCTTGAAGCCGGTAAAACCTACGTTGAATTGGCTAACCCGGTTCCGGTTTCGGAACCTGGCAAGATCGAAGTGGTGGAGCTGTTCTGGTACGGCTGCCCGCATTGCTACGCCTTTGAGCCGACCATCAACCCATGGGTTGAGAAACTGCCCAAGGACGTGAACTTCCGGCGCATCCCGGCTATGTTCGGCGGCCCATGGGATGCCCACGGCCAGTTGTTCCTGACCCTGGAAGCCATGGGTGTGGAACACAAGGTCCACAACGCGGTATTCGATGCGATCCAGAAGCAGGGCAAGCGCCTGACCAAGCCGGACGAAATGGCTGACTTCGTCGCCACCCAAGGTGTAGACAAGGACAAGTTCCTGGCCACCTTCAACTCCTTCGCCATCCAGGGCCAGATCAAACAGGCTAAAGAACTGGCGCAGAAGTACGGCGTGCAGGGCGTACCGACCATGATCGTCAATGGCAAATACCGGTTTGACCTGGGCACCTCCGGTGGTCCTGAGCAGACCCTCAATGTTGCCGACCAACTGATCGCCAAAGAGCGCGCAGCCAAGTAAGGGGCCCGTCATGCGCCGCTGGGGTACCGAACGTGTGGTTGGCCTGCATGATCCGCAGGTCAACGAACATCACCTGGAATCCACGGGCCTGCCGGCAGACAGCCGCCTGCGCCTGCTGAGCTTCAATATCCAGGTAGGCATCAGTACCGAAAAGTACCGGCATTACCTCACCCGTGGCTGGCAGCACCTGCTGCCCCACAACGGGCGTGCCGGCAACCTGCAAAAGATCGGCAAGCTGTTGAACGATTTCGACCTGGTTGCCTTGCAGGAAGCCGACGGCGGCAGCATGCGCTCCGGTTACATCAACCAGGTGGAGCACTTGGCCCAGCTCGGTGCCTTCCCTTACTGGTACCAGCAACTCAATCGCAACCTCGGGCGTCTGGCGCAGCACAGCAATGGCGTGCTGAGTCGCTTGAAGCCCTCGGCTATCGAAGATCACCCGCTGCCAGGCCCCAAGGGCCGGGGTGCGATCCTCGTACGGTTTGGCGAAGGCCCGGAAGCCTTGGTGGTGGTGATGATGCATCTGGCGCTGGGGGCTCGCACCCGCACCATGCAACTGGCCTACATCCGAGAGCTGATTGGCAATTACAAACACCAGGTGCTGATGGGGGACATGAACACCCACGCCAGCGACCTGCTGCAGAATTCTCCGTTGCGCGACCTCGGGCTGCTGGCGCCGCAAGCCGAAGCCACGTTCCCCAGCTGGCGTCCGCAACGCTGTCTTGATCATATCCTGCTCAGTCCTACCCTCACACTTGAGAGTGTGCAGGTGCTGGCGCAGCCCATCTCCGATCACCTGCCGGTCGCGGTAGAGATTCGTCTGCCGGGTTCGCTCACGGCTGATGCATTGCCCGCGTTGAGCCCCGGCCCTCGCGGACCCCTTGCATGAGCGACGACGCCCAGCGCTGGAAAGAAAAATACCTTAAAAGCATCGAGCAACAAGAAAAGCTCGAACGCCGTTGGGCCGCCCGCCTCGACCTGCTGCGCCGTGGGCTGGTGCGCAGCACCCTGGCCGCTGAAGGCACCGACCGCGCGGTTGACCAATGCATGAAGGAAATGCGTGACGTTGTCCGCACTGATGATATGGACGCCGCCCTCGCCGCCTTGCTGCCGCGCCTGGAAAAGGCGGTGCTGGATTCAGAGCAGCGCCGCGAAACCCGAGTCGACCAGATCAGTACCGCGCTGACGGCCTTGGTCACCCAGCTGCAAAAACTGCCATTACCGCGTGAAGTGGCCCGGCCACTGAAAACGTTCGCCAAGCAGTTGGACGGTCGGGTCAGCCAGGCACGTGAGATCCCTTTGCTGCTCAGCGAGTTGAGCGGCCTGCAAGGCCAGGCGCTCAACAACCTGGAGCCGGATGGCGATACCGCGCGTTCGGGGCCGGGGCTTTTACAGCGCCTGTTTGGTTCCAAGGACGTCGCGAATGAGGTGGTGGCAAACGAACCGACACCTCGCCCGGCCCCGCAGCCTGCGCCGACCAAACCAGCCGCTGCCGAGGCACAGCCGCCCGAGCAATCCGAGGAACTGAAGCAAGCGTTGCGCGCCTTTACGCCACAGCCTCAAGAAACGGTCGCCCCTGTCATTGAGCACGCCGCGCCCATCAAGGTGGCTGACGCCTCCAGCGAAACGTTCGTCTACGAAGCCCCGCCTCGCTCCGCACCCATTGAAACACCCGTAGCGCGTGTCGAGCCCGAGCCCGAGCCTCAAGTCGAAGCGCCTGCAACGGAAAGCGCCCTCGCCGCCTTCATCGAAACACCTGAAATTCAGGTCGAAACCCCGGATGAGACTGCCATTGGCAGTCTGTCGCTCCCTCCGGTGCTGGAGGTCGAGGAGCCTGATCCCGACGAGCTGCAAGCGGACGGCACCTATGCCTTGCCCGACTCGCCGGAGCCGTCCTACAGCTCCGTGGCCAAACACATCGAGGACACCCTGCTCGGCCTGCTGGAAGAGCTCTCGCTGCCCGAACGCCACCGGCCGCAGGCCGAAGCGATGCGCGAACGCCTGGCCCATGGCCTGAACTGGTACGAGCTGCTGCCTATCCTTGATGACTTGGCGGTGTTGATGCTGGCGATCACCGACAGCGGCCAGCATGAGTTCGAGGCTTACCTCAAGCAGCTTAACGAGCGCCTAGAAGCATTCCAGGGGCACCTGCAGGTTGCCAGCGATGGCCACGCCGATAGTCGCTCCGCGGCCCGCGAGCTGGACACGCAGATCCGCGAACAGGTCGATGGCCTGCAAAGCAGCGTGCAGGGCGCGGCCGACCTGGACAGCCTCAAGCACGTACTGGAGAGCCATCTCGAAGGCCTGCTCGGGACGATGGACGAGCACCAACAGCAGCGTGACCAGCGCGAGCAGGAAACGGCAGCGCGTTTGAAAGGCTTGGCCGAGCGCGTTGCCAATATGGAGCAGGAGGCTCAGGGCTATCGCGAGCATCTGGAGGTCCAACGCCAGAAAGCCTTGATCGATCCGCTCACTGGGCTGCCCAACCGCGCAGCCTGGAGCGAGCGCCTCGATCAGGAGGTCAACACTTGGCACCAGCGTGGCAACAGCCTCTCGCTGGCGATGCTGGACCTGGATCACTTCAAGCGCATCAACGATGGCTATGGTCACTTGGCGGGTGACAAAGTGCTGAAAATCATCGCCAACGTACTGCGCAAGCGTCTGCGTTCGACCGACTTTATCGCGCGCTTTGGTGGGGAGGAGTTTGTATTGCTAATGCCGGACTCATCCCTGACGGATGCGCTGGCGGCGGGCGAAGTATTGCGCGCAGCGATTGAAGCGTGCCCGTTTCACTTCAAGGGCGAGCCGGTGACGATCACCGTTTCAATGGGTGTGGCGCAGTTCCAGCCGGGAGAGCGCAGTGACCTGGCGCTCAAACGTGCTGATGAGGCGTTGTATCGGGCCAAGGCGGCGGGAAGGAATCGGGTGCAGCCTGCCTAAAAGATGTTCCATTTTGTAATTTGACGGTCGGGTCACAAAGGGTACGTTACACTGTTGCATTATCGTCTTCAGTGTACTGTCTTCCGCCATGAAATCCTTGTACTTCGCCTTTGTGTTTCTTCTGCTTGCAGGTTGTGCCAGCGGCCCGCGCATGGACACCAGCCATCCTTCGGTGAATCACGACAATCGCGTGCAGTTCGTGATTGTCCACTACACCTCCACCAACCTTGAACGCTCCCTGGCATTGCTCACCCACGGCCAAGTCAGCAGCCATTACCTGATCGGCGACGACGCCTCCGGCACCATCTACAAGCTCGTTGATGAGAGTCAGCGCGCCTGGCATGCCGGCGAAAGCGAATGGATGGGTCGCACCTGGCTCAACTCCAGCTCCATCGGCATCGAGATCGTCAATCCTGGCTACAAAGACACCCCGACCGGTCGCGTGTGGTACCCGTACTCGGAGGCGCAGGTTAAATCCCTGGTGGTGCTGCTCAAGGACATCAGCAAGCGCAACGGCATCGACCCCAAGAACATCATTGGCCACAGTGACATCGCGCCGTTGCGCAAACTGGACCCGGGCCCTTTGTTTCCCTGGAAGCGCCTGGCCGATGAAGGGTTGGGCGTGTGGCCGAATGCCCAGGCTGTTGCGCGGTTCCAAGTGCAATATGCCGCTGAGCTGCCGAGCATCACCTGGTTCCAGGAAGAATTGGCACGCCTGGGCTACCAGACGCCCCAGACCGGCGAGCTGGATGTCGCCACGCGTCATGTCATTGCGGCGTTTCAGATGCGTTTCCGGCCGTCACTCTTCGACGGCACACCGGATGCGGAAAGCGCCGCAATCCTGCGTGCGTTGAACCGAAATTAAAGCGGCAACGCCATATAGAATTGAGTGCCCTGTCCCGGCCGCGAATACACGCCCATGCGGCCGCCGTGCAGTTGCACGATTTCCTTGCACAGCGCCAGGCCCAGGCCGGCGCCACCTTTCTTGCGGCCCACCTGGACGAACGGCTCGAAGATTCGTCCCTGTTGCCCATAAGCGATGCCTTCGCCGTTGTCCTCGACGCTGACAATCACTCGCTCGCCATGACGGCGCGCCTGCAGGCGAATCTGCCCACCGGCCGCCGTGTGGCGCAGGGCGTTGCCCAGCAGGTTGTCGAGTACCCGTTCCAGTTGTGCCTGGTCCGCATACAAGCGGGGCAGGTCGGATTGGGCTTCTACCAGCAGTTCGATGTTTTGCGCATTGGCCGGCTCGACGAAGCGCGCACGGGCGTGTTCCAGCAGGTCAGTCACATCGCATGGCCCCAAGGTGAGTTTCTGCAGGCCGTTCTGGTAGCGCGAGAAGTTGAGCAGGTCATTGATCAACTGCATCAGGCGTTGCATTTCTTCATTGACCGTATCCAGCAAATCCGCTTCACGGGACTCCGCCGGAAACTTCGCACGCTCGCGGAACAGCCCGAAGGCCATGTGCATTCCGGTCACCGGCGTACGCAGCTCATGGGAAGCGCGTAGTACAAACTCGCTGCGTACCCGTTCGAAGGCGCGTTGTTCGGTGACGTCATGCAGCACCATCACCGCACCGAGAATATGCCCCTGGGTATGACTGACGGGGGTCAGGCTGTAGGTCAGCAGGCGCAATTCACCTTCGACCTCCACCTCCAAATCCTCCGGCGCTCGCTCCAGGCTGCCGCCACGCAGTACCAGTTGCAGCTGCTCATCCAACTCGGGGCGTACCAGTGCTTCGCCAAGGCCTTGACCGAGGCGTTCCTCATCCCAGCCCAATTGGCGCTGGGCTACGGGGTTGAGGTGTTCCAGACGGCCCTGACGGTCGATCATCAGCAGGCCATCGTCGATGCTGTCGAGTACAGCTTGCAGGCGCTGTTGGCCGGCCAGCAGTTCATCGACATTGGTCGCCTGATGCTGGCGCAACGCTTCGGCCATGATGCCGAACCGGCGGGTCAGTTGGTTCATTTCTGCTGCGGACGAAATCGGCAGCGTCACTTCGAAATCGCCCTGGCCGATCTTGTCGGCAGCTTTGGCCAACGCTTCGATCGGGCCGCCGAAACGCCGAGCAATACCGTGGGCTGTGACAAATCCAATGATTAACACCGCAAGCCCCACCAACCCCAGCAAACCGGCGATCAGCAAAGCGCGCTCGCGCGACTTGTGTTCGCTGTTGCTGATGTTTTCCAGTGCCTGCTTGTGCTCGTTGATCAGGCCATTGCGCAAGGCATTGAAGGTTTCAGTGAGCTTTTCCTTGGCGCCTGGAGGGGGCGTCGGTTGCTGGGATTCGTCAAACGCATCCAACAGGTCCTGATACTGGCTTCGGGCCAGGCTGAATCCACTCCCACGATTGTCGCGCTGTTCATGGGCAATGCCTTGGTCCAGCAGGTCGAAGTAATGTTGCTTGGAGGCTTTCAGTGCCTCGGGGTCGGGCCGGTCCTCCAGCATCATGATCAATTGATCGCCCAGGCTCTGGCGCAGCTTCAGCCCCAGGTCCAGCGTAATGAAGTTGCTGCGAATCAGGGATTCCTGGGTCTTGGCCATTTGCATGACGCTGACCAGGCCCAGGATCAAACCCAACAGGGCGACCGTGATCAACGCTGAGATACTCAGGAACAGCCGAGTGCGCAGCTTCATCGCTAACTTCATAAGGTACAGCTCACAGGTTGTACTGTTTGCGTTTGCGGTACAGGGTCGACGCGTCGATGCCCAAGGTGCGGGCGGCCTGGTCCAGGGTGTCGCTGGTGGCAAGTACGGCGCCGATATGGGCTTTTTCCAGCTGGTCCAGGCTCAGCGCCGCGCCAATGCGTGGGGCGTTGTTGCCCGGTTGCTCGGCCATCCCCAGGTGGGTGATTTCCACCTTCTCTTGCGGGCAAATGATGCTGGCGCGCTCCACCACGTTACGCAGCTCGCGGATATTGCCCGGCCAGCGGTAGTTGAGCAGTGCTTCACGCGCTTCATCACTGAAACCGCGCGCGGGGCGAGCATATTCCTTGACGAAGCGTGCCAGGAAGCGGTCGGCCAGGGTCAGGATGTCTTCACTACGCTCGCGCAGCGGCGGCAGGTGCAAGGTGATCACGTTGAGGCGGTACAGCAAGTCTTCACGGAAGCGGCCGTCGCGGACCATGTCTTCCAGGTTCAGGTTGGTGGCTGCAAGGATGCGCACATCGGCGCGGCGGGTGACCGGGTCGCCGACGCGTTCGTATTCCTTGTCCTGAATAAATCGCAGTAATTTGGGTTGCAATGTGAGGGGAAAGTCGCCGATTTCGTCGAGAAACAGCGTGCCGCCGTCAGCCTGGTTGACGCGGCCCAAGGTGCTTTCACTCGCGCCGGTAAATGCACCGCGGCTATGACCAAACAATTCACTTTCCATCAACTCTGCCGTCAGCGACGGGCAGTTGATGGTGACGCAGGATTTTTTCGAACGCTTGCTCCAGCCGTGAATAGCGCGGGCCAACTCGCCTTTACCGGTGCCGGATTCGCCCAGGATCAGAATGTTGGCATCTGTGCCGGCCACTTGGCGCGCGGTTTCCAGCACCACCATCATCGACGGGCTGTGGGAGTCGAGGCCGTCTTTCGGCTGGCGTACTTCGCCCTCAAGGGCTTCGAGGCGCGCGGAGAGCTGACGCACTTCCAACTGCTTGGCGGTGGCCAGGCGCAACTGATCGGGGCTGCAAGGCTTGACCAGATAGTCGGCAGCACCGGCCTGGATGGCATCAACGGCGGTATCGACTGCCGAATGGGCGGTGACAATCACTACGCGCATCCATGGCGCCTGGATTCGCATCTGCGCCAGCACATCCAGGCCGTTGTCTTCGCCCAGCCGCAGGTCGAGGAAACAAAGGTCGAAGACCTGCCGCTGCATCAGGGTATCGGCCTGGGCCGCGCTGTTCGCAGTGGCAACGGTGTAGCCTTCATCTTCCAGGCAATAGCGGAAGGTGCGGAGGATCGCGGACTCGTCATCCACTAAAAGAATGCGGCCTTGAAGGTCCTTGGCTGATTCCATCTGTCCCGCGCTCCTTAAACTATGAATGATGGTGGTTAGTCCCGTAATAATCGGGCAAGTTGCATGGTTTATTCTGATCGATAAAAGGCCGCGTCGCGCAGATATCTGCATCCCTTCCTACAAAGCCCCGCCTGATGGCGTTTCATACCGTCTTGCTACTTCGGCAACTCGCTTTGCCGGTTCTATCCCTCGATCCGACCGCTGGACATCGTGCATTTCGCACGGCCTCCGAGAGGGCATCGTGCAGGATGCTGTGCTGTGGTTGGATTGAGAATATTTAACTTATTGATTTTATTGAGTTTTATTTTGTAAAAAAGCTGGCATGCGCTCTGCAATAGCTCTCCCAACGAATAATCAAATGCGGGAGAACAGCAGCATGACTCGCCAAAGCCTCAACCAACTGCGTGTATCGCCACTGCGCTTGCAGCAAGGTCTGTTTGCCAGCCTGGCCCTGATGGTCACGTTGATTGGCGGCCAGCAGCTGCAACATTGGCAGCAGAGTCAGCAGCAGATTCCCCAGTTTGAACGTCCAGTCATGACCCAGACCCATTTCCGTTCCGTTGGCAGCGTAGCTGCCGATGCAACAGCCCCGCAATTGCGGATGGTTGACCAGGGCTCTTCCCTGAGTGAGCTGCCATCCCAAGACCGTTGGGTGTTCTAGGCACCAAATGGCCACTCGTGTTGAGTGGCCGCACGGCACTACCGCTGTTACCTCTTAAAGAAGCATAAGGAGAATCACCATGTTGAGTTGGGCAATCACATTTCTGATCATCGCCATTGTGGCTGCAGTCCTGGGCTTCGGTGGTATCGCGGGCACCGCCACGGGTATCGCAAAAATTCTGTTTGTGGTCTTCCTGGTGATGTTCATCGCTTCCTTCTTCTTTGGTCGTCGCGGCCGAGGCTGAAAATGACCACTTTGTCCTTCAAAGCCATTACTGCCGCCCTGCTTCTGGGCGGTAGCGGCTTGGCAATGGCCGCCAACGACGGTCAGTCCCGAGCCAACGAATTGCTCAGCGCGGATCCGCAATACCGTGAGACCTGGCAAGGCGTGGTGAAGAAAGAAGAGCGTCTGCCGGAATGGGTCATGAACCTGTCAGGCACCGCCGAGCAGATGAATGCCGTGGAAGAAGACGGCGACAAGTACTTGGTCGGGCCGCTCTGCGAAACTGCGGACACCTGCCTGAACAAGCGTCTGATCGTTGCCTTCAGCCTCGACAAGGAAGATGCCTACGCCATGTTGGTGGAAGTCCCTGCCGGCCTGCCGGCGGATAAATCCCCGACGCGGCATGCCGATTACCGGTTTATCGGTAAGCCGGATGAAGGCATGCAGAAGTTGCTCATGGAGCAGCTGAAGAAAGATCCTAATTGGTACTAGGTTCCGTCTGACGCGAGTGTCGTCTACGGGGCCAGCGTCCATAGAAAGAAGCCCCACGCTTCTTTCTGTCTGCACCGCCTGAAAAGAGGGGGTGCATGACCAGGGGGCCGGGTTGCTCTGATCAATTGCGATCGGCGTGACCTACGGGTACAGGGAGTGCCTGCGCAAGGGCCGGGTCAGGCGAAAAGCTGCGGCGCAGGTTCACAAGCTCATGGCTTGCTGAACCTGCGACGGGCTTATCAGGCTCATTGCCGCTTCTTATGTCCCTCATAGCCGCAAAATTCCTTTCTGCACTTTCCCAACCATTACTTAGTGTGTCGGGTCGACCATCTATCGATAAAATTTGGCCAGGCCCATCGGACATTTCCGACGCTAAGCAGCGGTAATCCCAGGCATTTCTGCCAACGCTCCAGAGACGTCCTGATTCTCTGCGCGAGCCGGGTTTGGCAGGTTCACGGCATGTTTGCTGGACAAAATGTCACATTTGAACTGACCGTTCGGACAGTTATTATTAAAAAAAGCCATGCCGATTCGGCATAGGGTAGGCGTTTACGGCATTAGACGTCGCCCCCTTGCATGGGAATAGTTGCGCCTTTTTTCGCCTGCCAGTAAGCCATT
The DNA here is from genome assembly GCF_054668895.1 of Pseudomonas sp. H3_E07. Classification (NCBI taxonomy): domain Bacteria; kingdom Pseudomonadati; phylum Pseudomonadota; class Gammaproteobacteria; order Pseudomonadales; family Pseudomonadaceae; genus Pseudomonas; species Pseudomonas sp. H3_E07. The sequence continues at coordinate 2,674,690 of NZ_CP162795.1, read as the reverse complement.
TCGGCCACGCTGCGGTGACCTTCCATGGAGGCAGATGCACACACTTTTTCGCTCTCGAGCGTTGCAGCTGGCGCATTTGCCTTAAGTTCACTTGAAGTAAGGGTAATGACATGAAGAAGGCAAAGCTAAGCCTCGCCTGGCAGATCCTCATCGGTTTGGTGCTGGGGATCGCAATCGGTGCAGTGCTCAACCATTTCAGTGCTGAAAAGGCCTGGTGGATCAGCAATGTGTTGCAGCCAGCGGGCGATATCTTTATCCGCCTGATCAAGATGATCGTGATCCCGATTGTGATTTCCTCGCTGATCGTCGGCATTGCCGGTGTCGGTGATGCGAAGAAGCTCGGGCGTATCGGCGTCAAAACCATCCTTTACTTCGAAATCGTCACCACCATCGCCATCGTGGTCGGACTGTTGCTGGCCAACCTGTTCCACCCGGGCGCAGGCATCGACATGAGTACCCTGGGTACCGTCGACATCTCCAAGTACACCGCCACTGCCGCCGAAGTGCAGCATGAGCATGCGTTCATCGAGACCATCCTCAACCTGATCCCGTCGAATATCTTCGCTGCTGTTGCCCGTGGCGAGATGTTGCCGATCATCTTCTTCTCCGTGCTGTTCGGCCTCGGCTTGTCGAGCCTCAAGCCTGAGCTGCGCGAGCCGCTGGTGACAATGTTCCAGGGCGTGTCCGAGAGCATGTTCAAAGTCACCCACATGATCATGAAGTACGCCCCGATCGGCGTATTCGCACTGATCGCCGTGACCGTCGCCAACTTCGGCTTCGCCTCCTTGCTGCCGCTGGCCAAGCTGGTGATCCTGGTTTACGTCGCTATCCTGTTCTTCGCCTTCGTGATCCTCGGCCTGATTGCCCGCCTGTTCGGCTTTTCGGTGGTCAAGCTGATGCGCATCTTCAAGGATGAATTGGTCCTGGCCTACTCCACCGCCAGCTCTGAAACCGTGCTGCCGCGCGTAATTGAGAAGATGGAAGCCTACGGCGCGCCGAAAGCCATTTGCAGCTTCGTGGTGCCGACCGGTTACTCGTTCAACCTCGACGGTTCGACCCTGTACCAGAGCATCGCGGCCATCTTCATTGCCCAGTTGTATGGCATCGACCTGTCGGTCGGCCAGCAATTGATGCTGGTTCTGACCCTGATGGTCACTTCCAAAGGTATCGCCGGTGTCCCGGGCGTGTCGTTCGTGGTGCTGCTGGCCACCTTGGGCAGCGTGGGTATTCCGCTGGAAGGCCTGGCGTTTATCGCCGGTGTCGACCGCATCATGGACATGGCGCGTACCGCCTTGAACGTGATCGGCAACGCCCTGGCCGTGTTGGTCATCTCCCGTTGGGAAGGCATGTACGACGACGCCAAGGGCGAGCGCTACTGGAACTCGCTGCCGCACTGGCGCAGCAAGGACGCCGCGCCGGTTGCTCAAGCAACCCGCAGCTGATAGGCCGACAGCGCTAAGACAAACCCCGGACAATTCCGGGGTTTGTCGTTTCTGCCAGCCCCGCTATCATTCGCTCCATTCTTCGGGGGATTCAACTGATGCTCAATGGCCTGTGGCTTGGCTTCTTTGTCGTGGCAATGGTGTCGGCACTGGCGCAATGGCTGGTCGGCGGTAACGCCGGGATTTTCGCGGCAATGGTCGAAAGCATTTTCGCCATGGCCAAGCTGTCCGTGGAAGTGATGGTGCTGCTGTTCGGCACCCTGACCTTGTGGCTGGGTTTCCTGCGCATCGCCGAGAAGGCCGGGATCGTCGATTGGCTGGCCAAGGCCCTCGGCCCGCTGTTCCGCCGTCTGATGCCGGAAGTGCCAGCCGGCCACCCCGCCATAGGCTTGATCACCCTCAACTTCGCCGCCAACGGCCTGGGCCTGGATAACGCGGCAACGCCCATCGGTTTAAAAGCGATGAAGGCGCTGCAGGAGCTCAACCCAATCCCCAACACCGCGAGCAACGCACAGATCCTGTTTCTGGTGCTCAACGCGTCGTCGCTGACGCTGTTGCCGGTGACCATCTTCATGTACCGCGCCCAGCAAGGCGCGGCGGATCCGACGCTGGTGTTCCTGCCGATCCTGCTGGCGACCAGCGCCTCAACCCTTGTCGGCCTGCTTTCGGTGGCGATCATGCAGCGCCTGCGACTATGGGACCCGGTGGTGCTGGCCTATCTGATTCCGGGCGCACTGGTCTTGGGCGGCTTCATGGCGTTGCTGGCGACACTTTCCGCGACTGCGCTGGCGGGCTTGTCGTCGATCCTCGGCAACCTCACGCTGTTCGGCTTGATCATGTTGTTCCTGGTGATCGGCGCATTGCGCAAGGTGAAGGTCTACGAGGCCTTCGTCGAAGGGGCTAAAGAAGGCTTCGACGTTGCGAAGAACCTGCTGCCGTACCTGGTGGCGATGCTGTGCGCCGTCGGCGTGTTGCGCGCTTCCGGCGCACTGGATTTCGGCCTGGAAGGCATTCGCCATGTGGTCGCCTGGACCGGCATGGACACGCGCTTTGTCGATGCCTTGCCGACTGCGATGGTCAAGCCGTTCTCCGGCAGTGCCGCGCGGGCGATGCTGATCGAGACCATGCAGACCCAGGGCGTGGACAGCTTCCCGGCGCTGGTGGCGGCGACGATTCAGGGCAGTACGGAAACCACCTTTTATGTGTTGGCGGTGTACTTTGGTTCGGTGGGGATTCAGCGCGCCAGGCATGCGGTGGGATGTGCGTTGCTGGCAGAGTTTGCCGGCGTCGTGGCGGCGATTGCGGTGTGCTACTGGTTCTTTGGCTGAGGCTTGTACCGCTTTCGCGAGCAAGCCCGCTCCCACATTAGCCCGTGTTCATCCTGACGAAACGCGGTCGATTGTGGGAGCGGGCTTGCTCGCGAAGAGGCTCTCAGTGTTTCGCTGATGCATTGCCCTGCGTAACCACCCAATCCACCACCTGCTTGTTCAATTGATCCCCCGCCAACCCAAACCCGGCCACCACCGCCGGCACCTGGGTGTCGTTCACCGGCTGCCTCACCTCAAAGCGTCGGCTGGCGATAATCCGCTGATCACGCCCACGCACCAACCTCGCATCCAGGCGAATCACCACCTCCACCGTACTGCCGTGGTACTCACTCTGGAACGCCTGCAATTGCCCACCCAGCTCATAGTCGGCCTGCAGATTGGTATCGTCGGTGCTCAGCAGCGTCACCCGGCCATCGCGCTGGAAGCCATCCATAAAGCGGTTGCGCAGCAACACCGGCGACGGGTCGCTCCAGCGCGAGTTGGCATAACTGCTGATCAGGTCGCCATTGGGCACCACGGCAATGCGCGGGCTGTCGAGAAACTCGCTGGTCTGCGGCTTGTTCACACGCAGTGACCAACTGACCGGCGTGGCCTGGCTGGTGGTCTGCGCGGTGGCCAGGCGATACACATCCGAAGGGTCGGCCTTGGGCAGGATCGAGCACGCGCTCACCAGCGCCAAGGCTACAGGGGCGATTATTTGGTAAGCACGCTTCATGGCGTGAACTCCTTGTTCTTGTCGCTGCCCAGCAGGTAACCGCTGGGGTTGGCTTCCAGGCGGCGGGAGATGGCGCGCAGCGAACCGAGGGTTTCGCGCAGTTCGCGCACGGCCGGCGCCAGTTCGTTGAGGCCTTGCATGCCGCTGTTCACCGAGTCCTTGTTGTTGGTCAGCAAGGTGTTGAGGGTCGCGGTGCTTTGTTCAAGGGATTTCATGGCCTGCTCGGCACTGCCGAAGGCCTGCTTGCCTTGTTCATTGAGCAAGCCGTTGGCGTTGCGCATCAGCACGGTGGTCTGTTCCAGGGCGGCGCTGGCTTGTTTGCTCACCTGCATCAGTTGTTGCATCACCACCTTGATATCGCCGCGTTGGTCGGCGATGGCACCGGTGGTTTGCTGCAGATTGTCCAGGGTGTTGCTCAGGCGTTCGACGTTCTCGCGGGAGAACATGTGGTTGGCGTTGTGCAGCAACAGGTTGATGCTGGTCATCAGGTCGTTGCTGTTGTTCAGCAAGCGCGCGATGGGCGATGGTGACGCAATGATCTGCGGCAGCTCACCGTTCTTGCCCTTGAGCTCGGCACTTTGCGGAGTACCGCCGCTGAGCTGGATGATCGAGGTGCCGGTGATGCCGGTCAGCGCCAGTTTGGCCTGGGTGTCTTCCTTGATCGGTGTCTGTCCGGCTAGGCGGATGCGTGCCAAAACGCGGCGCGGGTCTTTAGGGTCCAGGCGCAGGCTGGTGACGTCGCCCACCTTGATCCCGCTGTACTGCACCGCGCTGCCCTGGGAAAGGCCGCTGACCGCCTCGTTGAAGATCACTTCGTAGTCCTGGAAGGCGCTGTCGACGCTGGACTTGGCCAGCCACAGGCCGAACAGCATCGCGCCGACCACCACGATCACGCTGAACAGACCGATCATCACATGATGGGCTCGGGTTTCCATGTCATACCTCGTCTAGCGATTGAGCGGCATCCAATGCCGCGCGGCCACGGGGGCCGTGGAAATATTCGTGAATCCACGCGTCGTCGGTTTCCGAAACGATATCGATGGCATCGGCCACCAGCACTTTCTTCTGTGCCAGCACCGCCACGCGGTCGGTGATGGCGTACAGCGTGTCCAGGTCGTGGGTGACCAGGAACACACTCAAGCCCAACGCATCGCGCAGGGTCAGGATCAGTTGGTCGAATTGCGCCGCACCAATCGGGTCGAGGCCGGCGGTGGGTTCGTCGAGAAACAATATATCCGGGTCCAGCGCCAGCGCGCGGGCCAGGGCGGCGCGCTTGATCATGCCGCCGGACAGCGACGATGGGTACTTGTCGGCTGCCGACAGCGGCAGCCCGGCCAGGGCCAGTTTCACCGCGGCCAGATGCTCGGCGTCACGGCGGCTGAGGCCCGCGTGTTCGATCAACGGCAGTGCAACGTTCTCGGTGACAGTCAGCGAGGAAAACAGCGCGCCCTTCTGGAACAACACGCCGAAGCGCCGTTCCACCAGTGAGCGCTCATGTTCCGGCAGGCTCGGCAGGTTCTTGCCGAACACCCGCACCTCACCTTCACTGGGGCGACGCAGGCCGACGATGCTACGCAGCAGCACCGACTTGCCGCTGCCGGAGCCGCCGACCACTGCGAGGATCTCGCCTTTGTACAAGTCCAGGTCGAGGTTCTCGTGCACGCTCTGGCTGCCAAAGCGATTGCACAGGCCGCGCACTTCAATCACCGCCTCGGCGGGCGCTCGGTGTAGGCGACTCACCAGTCCATCTCCATGAAGAACAGCGCGGCCAACGCATCCAGCACGATCACCACGAAGATCGATTGCACCACGCTGGAGGTGGTGTGGGCGCCGACGGACTCAGCACTGCCGCTGACCTTGAAGCCTTCCAGGCAGCCGATGGCCGCGATCAGGAAAGCGAAGATCGGCGCTTTCACCATGCCCACCAGAAAATGCTGCACACCAATGTCAGATTGCAGCAGCGAGAGAAACATCGCTGGCGAAATATCCAGCGCTACAGCGCACACCACACCACCGCCGACTATCCCTGAGAGCATTGCCAGGAAGGTCAGCATCGGCAAGGACACCAGCAACGCCAGCACGCGCGGCAATACCAACAGTTCCATTGGGTCCAAGCCCAGCGTGCGGATAGCGTCGATTTCTTCGTTGGCCTTCATCGAGCCGATCTGCGCGGTAAACGCACTGGCCGTACGACCGGCGATCAGGATCGCGGTGAGCAGTACGCCAAACTCGCGCAGAAAAGAGAACGCCACCAGGTCCACGGTAAAAATCGTCGCGCCGAAGCTCTTGAGCACCGTGGCCCCGAGGAACGCCACCACCGCGCCCACCAGAAAGGTCAGCAAGGCCACGATAGGCGCAGCATCGAGGCCGGTCTGTTCGATATGCGCGACCATCGGCGTGATGCGCCAGCGCTTGGGTCGGAAAATGCCACGGGCGAAGGTTTCGAGAATCAGGCCGATAAAGCCCAGCAGTTTCTTGCTGTCCTGCCAGACAGTGTCCACGGCTCGACCGATGCGGGCCAGCACCTGAATGCCGGCAGCTTCTTCCGGTGCCTTGTCCGGCACGCAAAAATCATTCAGGGAACGGTAGACGGTCTTGAGCAGTGCGCGGTCGGCGGCAGACAAACTGCAATCGGTCTGCTCCGCAGATTGCTCGATGCGGGTCGGCCCCAGCAACTCCACCAGCAGCGAGGCGCCGGCGGTATCCAGGGCACCTAGGCCGTTAAGGTCGATGCGCGCGCCAGCGTCGTATTGGCCGTCGAGCTTGTCTGACAGCTTCTTCAGATTGGCATAGTGGGCAAGCGTCCAGTCCCCCGTAATCCTCAGCTGTGGTGGGGTGGTGGACGTATCGAGGTGGGCTGCACCGGCCGTCGTAGGGGGGGTCATAAGCTCCGAGCTTGTTTGGCTATCCGCAATTCTTACGTAATAGCATGAACCTGCCTACTTTGGGTTGTCCGTTTGTGCTGAGTCCGTCACTTTGAAGCGCAGCACGCCGATCACCTGCCCGTCTTCGGTCAGCACCCGTACCTGCCAGCGGCCTACGGCGTCGCCGGGGAAGTTCTGCTTGTGGGTCCAGGCGCGATAGCCCTCTTTGCGCCCGCCGTGAATATCCAGGGCGATACGGTCGACCTCTTTACCGTTGAATTGCCACACGTGATAGATCCGCTCGTCCAACCCGCGCGGCGCGTTGATCGCGGTGTAGGCGTACAGCCCGCCGCTGCGCAGTTGGGCGGCGGTGACTTCCTTGAGATCGTCGCCTGGCGTGCGGTCTTGCAACTCGGTGCTGATGGCCACTTCGGTCATCCACAAGGTGGCCGGTGGCACCCAACTGCGCAGGAACCACCCGGCGCAACCAATCGCAGCCGTGACCCCGAGCAACATCGCCCAGCCTTTGATACTGCGCAGCGGCAAGCTCACTGCCAGGCTTGGAATCGACAATGCCATGGCCACGCCCAAGGCGAGTTTGTAACTCTCGGCAGTGGTCAGGTGCAGAATGATCGGCAACGCGGTGAGCAGCGCGGCGAACAGGGTGAAGGTGTGCAGCGCGAGAAACAGTGAGCGTTTGGGCGCCAGCCATTTGTAGTACAGCGGGTCGACGATCGACACCAGCGCCGCCGCGCCGAGAAGGCCGGTGAAAATCGATTGGCCGCTGTTCCACGCTGTGGTGATGAAAAAGAACGGCAACACAAAAAACAGACTTTCCTGGTGGATCATCTGGGTCGCGTAGCGCAGCAGCGGTTCGGGGATTTCGCGCTTGAAGACCTGGGCGAACAGCTGGGTGAAGCTGTTTTCCAACATCAGCCACAGCCAGCTCACCAGCATGATCACCGCGATCCAACTGGCCATGCCCTGCTGGCGATCCACCAGGATGAAGCTGCCCACACCCGAGATGAAGCCGCCGAGTGCAATCACCCCTGGGTAACGCTTCATCAGTTCGAGGATGCGGGTGATCAAGCGGGTCAGGGTTTGCATTCGACAGTTCGCAGTCTTTGTAGGAAAAAATCCCAGACAGAATAGCGTCTTAGCCTGGCGTTCGGTGCCTCATTACGCGATCCGTTTGCGATAACTCCGTAGCCCGATCAATACAATAGCGATGAAGCCGAGCAGCCCGGCGCCGATCCAGCTCAGAGCATCGTAGCTCAGCAGCGGTTTTTCGATGCGCCAGTAGCCCGGCTGCTTGAACACGTCGCGCATGGCCTGGTTGGTCTGGTCCAGGCTCACGGCTTTGATGCGTTTGACCGGGTCGCTGAAGTGACCTTTGTTGTAATCGCCGGATGCGCTCCAGTAGTAATCGGCCAACGCGCTGTTGCCCTGCACCGCCCAGGCCTGACGGGCGATGGCGGCTTGTTGCAGGCGGGCGAATACCGCCGGGTCGAGACCGTCCTTGAGCAGGTGTGCCTTGAGGTCCTGGAGTACCTGTTCGGCTTCGGGAAGATTTTCCCGCTCAAGGTCGGCATTCAGGCTGAGGAAACCAACGCCGCCGAGTACTTCGCGCTCGCTCCACGGGCCGTAGGACAAACCATGCTTGAGGCGCAGTTGGCGGTACAACGCCCAGTCGAGGTAGTCCTTGAGCAGGTCGTAGGTTTCGTCATGCCCGTCGTCCAGCACAGGTTCAGGGAACAGCCAGTGCAGCTTGGCACCGTCGCCGACCCAGCCGTGGATGAGTTCACGATGGCTGGCGGCGGCGTGCTGGATCTCAGGCAGCGCCAAATGTTCGCTGGGCTCGACCGGTTCGAGTTGGCCGTAGGTGCGTTCCAGATAGGCCGGCAGCAGTTTGTCGAGGTCGCCGACGATGATCAGGGTCATGTTGTTGGGCGCGTACCAGTGTTTGCGCAGGTTCTCCAACTGGTCGCGGGTCAGGTGGTCGACCTGGGCGCGTTCGGCGCACTTGAGCCCCAGTTCAACGGCCAGCTGGTTGCTGGCCGTGTGGCCCAAGTCCTGACGGTCCAGCAGGCGTTGCAGGTGTGAGTAGTGGCCGCCGTCTTCGCGTTCGACCACGCGCTTGGCGGCGTTGATATTGGCGTCGGTCAGTTCGGTGCGAGTGATGATCGCCAGCAGCAGGTCCAGCACCTTGCGCTGGTTCTGCGCGGGCGCCTCGATCACGAAGGTGGTATCGGCGTTGCTGGTGTAGGCGTTCCACTCGCCGCCCAGGGCCTGCATGCGGTCTTCCAGCTCGCCTTCGCCGCCACCGTCGATGCCGCTGAACAGCAAGTGTTCCAGCAGGTGTGGCAATTCCTTGTCTTCGCAGCCGAAGTCATCCAGGCCCACGCCCACCACCAGGCGGATCGCCACATGCCCGCGCTCGGTGCCCGGTTTGAGCAACAATTGCAGGCCATTGGGCAAGGTGTAGCCCTCGACTTGCAGACGGTCAAAGGCAAAGGCGTGGGCAGAACCCATGAGTAGGCAAGCGAACAACAGGCGACGCATAACAAGCTTCCTGGCGTGTGAGGTCAATGTTAACTGACTTCACGGGCCATCATCCGTTCAGGGCGAATGTGTGATGTCGGCAATATCTTCGGCGGAAAGCGCGCCGGTGTCGGACGTTTCCAACACTACATAAGCACTGCTGCAAAACAACGAGTTGAGGCGTTTCATGTCCGCAATCAGTTCCAGGTGCAGGGAACTGGTCTCCAGACTCTGTACGATTTTTCGCTGCAAGCGGCTCACGTGGGCATGGGCCAGGCGGCGTTCCTGGGCGCGGAAGCGGCGTTTTTCGCGCAGCAATTGGCGAGCGCTTTCCGGGTCGGCGCTGAGGAACACCGACAGGCCCAGGCGCAGGTTGGCGATCAATTGGCTGTGCAGGCCGGTGAGTTCTTCCAGGCCGACTTCGGAAAACTGGCGACGCTGGGAGGTTTTCTGCTGCTGGACTTTGCGCAGCATGCGTTCGATCAGGTCGCCGGCCAGTTTCAGGTTGATCGACAGCTCGATGATTTCAGCCCAGCGCCGGCTGTCTTGCTCGCTGAGGTCTTCGCGGGGCATTTGCGCCAGGTAGAGTTTGATCGCGCTGTACAGCGATTCGACGTCGTCGCTGAGGCTGCGCATTTCCTGGGTGATGGCCGTCTGTTTGCCGCGCAGTACTTCCTGCATGGCGGTGAGCATGTTGTCGATCAGGTCGCCCAGGCGCAGTGTTTCCCGAGCAGCGTTGGCCAATGCCAGGCTCGGCGTGGCGAGCGCGGCCAGGTCCAGATGACGGGGTTTGGCCTTGCCATTGGTTTCTTCGCGCTCGGGCAGCAGCCAGGCACACAGCCGTGCCATCGGCCCGATGGTGGGCAGCAGAATGAGGCAACGCGTGACGTTGTAGAGCAGGTGGAAGGTGATGACCATACCTTGGGCGCTGTAGTCCAGGCCGTCCATCCACAGCACCAGCGGGTCGAGTACTGGAATGATCAGCAACAGGCCGATCAATTTGTACAACAGGCTGCCCAGCGCGACTTGGCGACCGGCGGCGTTCTGCATGCTGGTGCTGAGGAAGGCCAGCACGCCGCTGCCGATATTGGCGCCGATCACCAGGCCGATGGCTACGTGCAAGCCGATCACACCGGCGCCGGCCAGGGTGGCGGTCAGTAGGACGGCGGCCAGGCTGGAGTAGGAGATCATCGCGAATAAGGCGCCGACCAAGGCGTCGAGCAGGATGTCGCCGGTCAAGGAAGCGAACAGCACCTTGACGCCCTGGGCATGGGTGATAGGCCCAGCGGCTTCGACGATGAGTTGCAGCGCGAGAATGATCAGCCCGAGGCCGATCCCCACGCGTCCCAACTGCCCTGCCCGCGTCTGTTTGCGCGACAGGAAGAAAATCACCCCGAGAAAGATCAGCAGTGGCGATAGCCAGGACAAGTCAAACGTCAGCACCCTCGCCATCAGCGCCGTACCGACGTCGGCGCCGAGCATCGTCGCCAGGGCGGGCATCAGCCCCATCAAGCCCTGGCCGACAAAGGACGTCACCAGCATCGCCGTGGCGTTGCTGCTCTGCACCATGGCAGTCACCAGGATACCGGCGATAAACGCCAGCCAGCGCTTGGACATGTTCTGCCCGATGACTTGGCGCAAGTTGGAACCGTAGACCCGCAGGATGCCGGTACGGACGATGTGCGTGCCCCAGATAAGCAGGGTCACGGCGGAAAGCAGATTGAGCAAGGTCAGCATGCTCGGCCCCCCGTGTGGGTGTGCGCCAATCGACGCAAATGAGAATTGCCGCTGCCGTTCTACGTCTAGTGATTAAGCTGTAGTTGGCGAATGGGTTCTGCGCCAGCATCGCATAGCTAAACTGGGGATTGAAACAAAACTGTCATGAAATCAGCTTTTTGCAGACGAAAAAAAGGGGCTCGAAAGCCCCTTTTTCAGCAGCGAGTCAGTGTTATTGACCCGGGATATCTTTGCGCAGTTTCACAGGATCCTGCTGTTTCTTCTTTTTCGCGATGGCAGTGCGCATCTTGATGTTCACCGCTTCCACCGCCAGCGAGAACGCCATGGCGAAGTAGACGTAGCCTTTTGGCACGTGCACATCGAAGGATTCGGCGATCAGCACGGTACCGACGACCAGCAGGAACGACAGCGCCAGCATCTTCAGTGAAGGGTGCTTGTCGATGAACTCGCTGATGGTGCCGGCAGCCAGCATCATCACCAGTACCGCCACGACGATCGCTGCGACCATCACCGGTACGTGCGAGACCATGCCCACCGCGGTGATCACCGAGTCCAGGGAGAACACGATGTCGATGATCGCGATCTGAATGATGGTGTAGATGAACTTGCCACCGGCGCCCTTCGGCTCGTCGTGGGTTTCGTCTTCACCTTCCAGCGCGTGGTACATCTCCTGGGAGCTTTTCCACAGCAGGAACAGGCCACCGAAGAACAGGATCAGGTCGCGACCGGAGATGCCCTGGCCGAACACCACGAACAGGTCGTTGGTCAGTTGCATCACCCAGGTGATCGACAGCAGCAACAGGATGCGCGTGACCATCGCCAGCGCCAGGCCGAAGATCCGAGTACGCGCCTGCATATGCTTGGGCATGCGGCTGACCAGGATCGAAATCATGATGATGTTATCGATGCCCAGGACGATCTCGAGGGCCGTCAGGGTGAAGAAGGCAATCCAGATTTCCGGATTGGTCAGCCATTCCATGTTTATTCCTTTGAGCAAGTGTTAAACCGCGCAAGCTGCAGCGCCGCGCGGTGGGTGAGTCGGTACGATTATAGAGTGCTGAACAGCGGAAAAATCCCCATCAGCAATGCGGCGAACATTATGCACAGGCACACGAGCACTGCCCACTTCAGGGTGAAGCGCTGGTGATCGCCAAATTCGATACCGGCCAGGGCCACCAGCAGGTAAGTCGAAGGGACCAGAGGGCTGAGCAAGTGTACCGGCTGGCCAACGATGGAGGCGCGAGCCATTTCCACGGCAGTGATGCCGTAGTGGCTGGCAGCTTCGGCCAGTACGGGCAGCACGCCGTAGTAGAACGCGTCGTTGGACATGAAGAAGGTGAACGGCATGCTCACCAGCGCGGTGATCACGGCCAGGTACGGGCCCATGGCTTCCGGGATGACCGCCAGCAGGCTCTTGGACATGGCATCGACCATGCCGGTACCGGACAGGATGCCGGTGAAGATACCTGCGGCGAAGATCAGCCCGACTACCGCCAGTACGCTGCCGGCGTGGGCGGCGACGCGGTCTTTCTGCTGTTGCAGGCACGGGTAGTTGACGATCATCGCGATGCTGAACGCCACCATGAACAGCACCGGCAGCGGCAACAGGCCGGCGATCAGTGTGCACATCAGTGCCAGGGTGAGCGCGCCGTTGAACCAGATCAGCTTCGGACGGCGGGCATCCGGGAATTGCGACACGCTGATTTCACTGTGGTCGATCTCGTCACCTTGCAGGTGCAGTTCACCCAAGCGCGCACGCTCACGCTTGCCGTACCAGTAGGCGATCACCAGGATCGCGACCACGCCGGCGGCCATGGCCGGGATCATCGGAACGAAAATATCCGATGGGTCCACATGCAGCGCACTGGCGGCTCGGGCGGTCGGGCCGCCCCAAGGGGTCATGTTCATCACGCCACCGGCGAGAATGATCAAGCCGGCCATGATCCGCGGGCTCATGCCGATGCGCTGGTACAGCGGCAACATGGCGGCCACGCAGATCATGTAGGTGGTCGCGCCGTCACCGTCGAGGGACACGACCAGGGCCAGCACTGCGGTGCCGACGGAGACTTTGAGCGGATCACCTTTGACCATCTTGAGGATCTTGCGCACGGCCGGGTCGAACAGGCCAGAGTCGATCATCAGGGCAAAGTAGAGGATGGCAAACATCAGCATCACGCCGGTCGGCGCGAGCTTGGTGATGCCTTCGAGCATCATCGGGCCGATCTTCGGTGCGAAACCACCGAACAGCGCGAACAGGATCGGCACGATGATCAAGGCGATCAGCGCGGACAGGCGCTTGGTCATGATCAGGAACATGAACGTGATGACCATGGCAAAGCCAAGGAAAGTCAGCATAGGAATACTCCAGGCGTAGCGCGGCTAGGGAAAGGCGGACCGGGTGGAGGTCAGCGCAGAACGAAAGGCACGAGGCGTACGGGTGGAGTTGGGGCAAACAGGCGGGTACGGGCGGACATCGGGAATCACCATTGTTGTTGTTAACAGCCGGTCTGTTGCCGGCAGTGGGGGCGATCCTAGACGGGTAAGCTTTCAGCCAGCTTTCGCTGGAAAAACAGGTGATGAAGGCCAGACATACGGTCTTCAGGTTTACACAGTTCAACTGTGGGAGCTGGCTTGCCTGCGATGCAGACACCTCGGTCGTTCAGTTGAACAGAGGTGATGCGATCGCAGGCAAGCCAGTTCCCACATTCGAATGGTGTTTGGCGTGAGACTCTTACGGGAGCTCCAGGCCGCCCGCCGCTTTATGCAATGCCCGCAAGTGCTCGCCCACCTGCTTGATGTTGGCTTCGCAAGCGGCAATCTCGGCGGAACGGGAGGGATCCAGCAACGCCCTCACCTCTTTATCGAGTTCGCCCGTAAGGGATTGCAGCTGCTTCTGACGCTCGGCGCTTTCCGATTCCAGGCGCTCGGCCTCCGACGGTTGCGGCAGGCCATAGCCGCCACTGCCCAGCAGTTCTGCCGGGCGGCTGAGGAAGCCACTGTTGGCGAGGATTTGTTGCAGCGTGGCGTTGGCCTTCTCCATGCCGCCGTTTTTCAGCTCACGGGCGCCGAGGTAGCGTTGTTTGACTTCGTCCTGGGCCAGCATCAACTGTTTGCGAAAGCTCGCCTGCTCAAGCAGCAACAATGCGGCGCTGGTGCGCAGATCAGCCTGGCCTAACCACTGGCGACGCTCCTCGGCACTGAGGGACAGCCAGTCTTCGACTTGGGTCTGTTTGATCGGCAAGTGTTTGCGCAGCACATCGAACATCGCCTGATAACGCTCGCGGAAGGAATCGAAGTGATAGCCCAGGCGCAATGCCCTGCGTTTGTCGTCCAGCACACTGGTGTCGGCCAGGCCACGGGCACTCAATACCTCAAGCAAGCCGTTGGGGGTGATGTTGTCCAGGCCGGTCAGTTGCGGGTTGGCGCTGCCGCTGCGCAACAGTTTCAGGCTCTCTACTGCACAGTTGTTGGAAATAAAGAAGTAGTTGCCGTCGTAGCTCCAGTGCATCTCGGCGGCATGTTCGACGGTGTCGTTGATTTCCTGGCGGGTCAGTTTCAGCGGCACGGAGGCCAGGCCGCGCAACTCGGTCTTGGTGTACTCGTCGATCACTTGCGCCAGCGGTAGCACAAACAGGCGAGACGGGTATTTGCCGACCAGTCCGTCCCAGCTCGACAGCTGTACGTCGCCGACGAACGCGCGGTAGGACAACACCAGATGCTGGTCCAGATCCAGCCGACAATCCGGCCCACGCGGACGACCTGGCGCGCAGATCACCAGGCGCAACATGCTGTGGCCCCAGCGGCTCACCAGGTTCTGGTTGGCTTCGGCCAGCAGGTAGTCGATTTCGTAGACGCGCTCCGGGTCCACGTGGCCCAGTGGCGTCTTGGCGAAGTCGTTGCCGGCGTTTAGGAATGCGTAGGTGTTGGCGCAGGCGCTTTGATTCGGCGGCGCCCAGCCAAAGTGTTCTTTGTAGTAACGGAACAGCGAGGGACGGCGGCAGGCGTAGCTCGGGTCAAGCAGGAAATACTCCATATTGACCGCCACGAACTCCAACGGGCTGGTGGTTTCGTAGATGTCCGGGCTGCGGGCAACCTGATGGTTGTTTTGTTCACGCTCACCGCGGCGGCCGACGTATTGCGGCCAGCCGGCAAGGTCCAGCAGACGTGGGTCATCGCTGAGGGTAAAGCGTCGGTCATTCTGGCCGCGGCATTGATCAGGCAGGCCGATCAAGCCAGTGATGCTGTTCTGGCGGCTGCAGCGGTTGATCAGTGCGCGGTCTGCTTTGGACCACAAGCGTGCACGGTCATAAATGTGGGTCAATTCATGCAGCACGGTGGCGAGCATTTCCCGGCGCACGGTACCGTGGGGGCGATTGGTTTTCTGGGTGGCGGCGCTGCCGTCGGTCAGGCTGGCGAGCAGGTTGCGGTTGAGGTCCAGCTCGGACACCAGGGAGGCTTGCCCATAGGCGTTCTCGGGCATCTTGTCGGTCCAGCCGACATCGATGCGTCGGTCCAACTGCTCGATGAAGCGCGGCGGCAAAGCGCGCAGCGCTTCGTCGAGCAACGCCCGGCTGGCCTGTTGTTCAGCCGGGCTCAAGCCATCGGTCTTGAGCCGCAGTTGCAGGTCGGCCTGGGCTGCACTGGCACACAGCAGCACAACCCCGGCCAGGAGCCAGGCGGCAATTCGCCTCACAGTGCGAGGATAGCTTCGGCGAGGGTCTGGTCACTGGCGTCGCGGGCTTCCGGCAAACGGGTGCGCAGGGTGTCGAAGGCGGCTTCCAGCTGCGCGCCACGGATCTCGCCTTTGGTAGCCACGAAGCTGGCAGCGTCGTCGTGGGCATCGCGCACGACTTTGGAGTCGCGGATGGAGGTGGTGGTGTCCGAGGTGAAATCAATCGTGCGGCCAGAGGCGCGAACAATGATGTTACTGGTGGCCACCAGGGTCTGTGCCTGGGCAACGTCGGCCAACAACAGTAGGCCAAGGGTGGCGGCAATCAGCGGGCTACGCATGAGATGACTCCGGAATACAAAGATGATTATTGGACGAGAATTGCTTGCGCCAGTTCAAGGTCGCTGGCGTTAAGTTTTGGTTGGCTGCGGCGCAGATAATCCAGCGCCGACTCCAGCCGTGCCCCTCGCCGTTGGCCGTCAGTGGCGATAAACGCGGCAGCGTCATCCTGAGCAGCCATTATCACTTTTCTGTCGAAAGGCGCGGAAGTCACCTTGCTGGTGGCATACGCGCTGACGACGGTGCTTTGGGTGCTCAGGTCGAAGGCGAACGCCACTGGCGCCCAAGCCGTGCAAAGCAATACGGGAACTCGTAAAAGGCGGTATGAAAAAGCCATGGGACTCGACAACTGAAAACGAGCGCCAAGGCTAGCTTAATGCCCGGGCTAGAACCAGCGCCCAGGCATCAACCCTGCATTCAGATAGCCAGGATCGCCTGCGCCAGCTGTGCGTCTGTCGCGCTGTTCAGTTGTGGTGCTTGTTGGCGGATCTGTGCCAGTGCGCTTTCCAGTTTCACGCCACGGATGGCGCCTTCGCTGGCAACAAAGCTGGCAGCGTCGTCGCGGGCGGCACGCACGACTTTGTTGTCCCGCAGGGACGACGTGGCATCGGAACTGGCGTCGGAGGTGGCCTTCAACGCGCCGACGATGGAGTCGGTGGTCACGATGAAGCTGGTCGCGTTGGCGTTGGCAGCCATGGCCAACAGGGCAGCGGCACTCAGCAGGCGAAGACGGGACATGGGATGACTCCTGTAGATGAACGAATAAGGCGGCGCAGGGCAGCCATTGGGGATCAGACGCCTGTACTACGTGGTTCGCCACGTGGTGACTGGATATTAAGCCGCCGCTTATCCGTTCGGGAAGCGTCTTGACTGCCTAGTCACGCCAGAACGGTTTGGACAGCTCTGCCATCCGGTCGCCGTGGCTGATGCCCAAATCGGACAGTTCCCGGCTATCAAGCTGCGACAGTTGGCGGCGTTCATAGGCCAGGCGCAGCCACTTGGCGAGCGTGGAGGCCGTATGGCGTAACAACCGTTTATAACGGAGGGGTGGCGTATCCATGGCGTGCACCTTTCATGAGGTCTTGGAACACCATGTTGAGCGAGGGGACGTGACCGATACAGATACACTCGGGTTGAATTGTACTGCTTAACTGTTGTGTTTTTTAAACTGTACTTGTCGCCGATTGAAGCCACTGTTTTCCCGTTGAAAACCTTCACCTCGGAAACAACAAAGCCCGCCTCCAGTATCCCGGGGCGGGCTTTGCTTTGACAAATCTGGGTGCTGGCGGTGGACCCGTTAGGTCAGGGCCAGCGGGCGCTAAATCAGCGCCAGAACGGCTTGCTCAGCTCTTCGTAGCGTTGAGCTTCGCTGATGCCTGCGTCAGCCAGCAGACGCGAATCCAGGCGAGCCAGTTGGTGGCGGCTGGAGATGCGGCGCTGCCACAACATCAGGTTGGCGATAACGCGCAGAGGCAGGGAAGCCTGGGTGTTTACAGCTTTTTCTTCAAAGAACAGATCGGAACTGAGTGTACGTTCCATGATGACATCCTTCCGCTTGTGGCGGGATTAGGTAGTGGTTTAACTGATGCCAATGATCCTCTTCCGGCGCAAGACTCTCTAGATACAGTTCACCTGTATTGTGAGGGGCCAGTTAACTGTTTATAGGCGCTGTACTGTACGGAAATGGGGCAACTGTACCTGTCCGCACTGAAATAGTGCGAAATTGGCTTTTTAGAGGAGGTATGTGGGAGATTTCGGTAGGAAATGACCGGTACAGCAGTACAGTTTTTTCAAGAAGTGGCAGGGAAAGCGTCGAGCTGATGAAACTGTGTTTGCATCAGCACGACTCTGTATCAATCACGCCTTGAGCATGTGCCCGCTTTCTTCCAGGTTGATGTGCCAGCTCAGTGCTTCGCGCAGGATATGCGGCGTGTGCCCGCCGATGGCGCAGGCAGCGTTAAAGTAACTGTTCAAGGCATCCCGGTAGGCGGGGTGAACACAGTTATCGATGATCACCCGGGCGCGCTCCCGTGGCGCCAAGCCACGCAGGTCGGCAAGCCCAACCTCGGTGACCAGGATATCGACGTCATGCTCGGTGTGGTCCACATGGCTGACCATCGGTACCACGCTGGAAATCGCCCCGCCCTTGGCAATGGATTTGGTAACAAAGATCGCCAGGTGTGCGTTGCGCGCAAAATCCCCGGATCCGCCAATGCCGTTCATCATCCGCGTACCGCAGACGTGGGTGGAGTTGACGTTGCCGTAGATGTCGAACTCCAGCGCGGTGTTGATGCCGATGATGCCTAGGCGACGCACCACTTCAGGGTGGTTGGAGATCTCTTGCGGGCGCAGTACCAGTTTGTCCTTGTACTTCTCCAGGTTACCGAACACGTCGGCATTGCGGCGTTCCGACAAGGTGATCGAGCTGCCCGAAGCGAAACTCAGTTTGCCCGCGTCGATCAGGTCGAAGGTCGAATCCTGCAACACTTCCGAATACATGGTCAGGTCTTCGAACGGCGATTCGATCAAGCCACACATCACGGCGTTGGCGATATTGCCGATACCGGCCTGCAACGGACCGAGTTTGTTGGTCATGCGGCCTGCATCGACTTCCTGCTTGAGGAAGTTGATCAGGTGATTGGCAATGCCTTGCGTATCGCTGTCAGGCGGCGTCACGGTGGAGGCGGAGTCGGCCTGGTTGGTGATGACGATAGCGACGATCTTTTCCGGCGGGATCGGGATTGCGGTACTGCCAATCCGGTCATCGACCTTCACCAACGGGATCGGCGTACGGGTTGGCCGGTACGTCGGGATATAAATGTCGTGCAACCCTTCCAGGTTCGGGTTGTGGGCCAGGTTGATCTCGACAATCACCTGCTTGGCGAAAATCGCAAAGCTGGCCGAGTTGCCTACAGACGTTGTCGGTACGATGTGGCCTTGCTCAGTGATCGCGACCGCTTCAATCACGGCGATATCCGGGAGCTTGAGCTGGTTGTTGCGCAGTTGCTCGACGGTTTCCGACAGGTGCTGGTCGATAAACATCACTTCGCCGGCGTTGATTGCCTTGCGTAAGGTGCTGTCGACCTGGAACGGCATGCGCCGGGACAGTACGCCCGCTTCGGTCAGTTGCTTGTCTAGGTCATTGCCCAGGCTGGCGCCGGTCATCAGGGTGATTTTCAGCGGAGAGGTCTTGGCCCGTTCGGCCAGGGCGTGCGGGACGGCCTTGGCTTCACCGGCACGGGTGAAGCCGCTCATGCCGACGGTCATGCCGTCCTCGATCAGTGCGGCGGCGTCTGCCGCGCTCATGACCTTGTTCAACAACGAAGGCAAGCGGATACGATCACGGTACATGGATTGTTATCTCAGGCTACGGAAGCAAGGTGCGCAGTTTAGTGATTTCAGAAAAATTCGGCCCGCTACCATGGTCGAATGCCAGGCAGCGATTTAGAGCCTTTGGTCGGGTTTCATGCGGTGATAAAAAACCCCAGCCTATCGCAGGCCGGGGTTTCGAGTATTGCGCTGAAGCAGTGTTACTCGACGGCTTTGACCATGTCTTCGATAACCTTCTTGGCATCACCGAAGACCATCATGGTCTTGTCCAGGTAGAACAATTCGTTATCCAGACCGGCGTAGCCGCTGGCCATCGAACGCTTGTTGACGATGATCGTCTTGGCCTTGAAGGCTTCGAGAATCGGCATGCCGGCTATCGGTGAGTTCGGGTCGTTCTTGGCGGCCGGGTTGACCACGTCGTTCGCGCCCAGCACCAGCACCACGTCGGCTTGGCCGAACTCGGAGTTGATGTCTTCCATCTCGAACACTTGGTCGTAAGGCACTTCGGCCTCGGCGAGCAGGACGTTCATGTGGCCAGGCATACGGCCCGCGACCGGATGGATGGCGTATTTCACCGTGACGCCGTGGTGAGTCAGCTTCTCGGTCAGTTCCTTGAGCGCGTGTTGCGCCCGCGCCACCGCCAGGCCGTAGCCGGGGACGATGATCACGGTATCGGCGTTCGTCAGCAGGAAGGTAGCGTCGTCAGCCGAGCCGGATTTGACCGGGCGTGCTTCTTTGGAGCCTGCCGCTGCACCGGCATCCGGCGCATTGCCGAAACCGCCCAGCAGTACATTAAAGAAGGAACGGTTCATCGCCTTGCACATGATGTACGACAGGATCGCGCCGCTGGAGCCTACCAGTGAGCCGGCAATGATCAGCATCGAGTTGTTCAGCGAGAAGCCGATGCCCGCCGCCGCCCAGCCGGAGTAGCTGTTGAGCATCGAGACGACCACGGGCATGTCCGCACCGCCGATCGGGATGATGATCAGCACGCCGAGCACGAAGGCCAGGGCCAGCATCAGCGCGAAGGCGGTGAGGTTGCCGGTGAACATGAACGCAAGGCCCAGGCCCAGTGTTGCTAGACCAAGCACTAGGTTCAGCTTGTGCTGGCCGCCGAACTGTACCGGCGCGCCCTGGAACAGGCGGAACTTGTACTTGCCCGACAGTTTACCGAACGCAATCACCGAACCGGAGAAGGTGATGGCGCCGATGGCTGCGCCGAGGAACAGCTCCAGGCGGTTGCCGGCAGGGATCGAGTCACCCAGGTGTTTGACGATGCCCAGGGATTGCGGCTCGACCACGGCGGCGATCGCAATGAACACCGCGGCCAGGCCGATCATGCTGTGCATGAACGCTACCAACTCCGGCATCTTGGTCATTTCTACGCGCTTGGCCATGATGGAGCCAGCGGTACCGCCGACCAGCAGGCCGACAATCACATAGCCAATGCCAGCCGTTGCCAGCTCGGCCCCCAACTTATAAATGAGGCCGACGGTGGTAAGGACGGCCAGCGCCATGCCGAGCATGCCGAACAGGTTGCCGCGCCGCGAAGTGGTTGGGTGCGACAGGCCCTTGAGTGCCTGGATGAAGCAGATCGACGCGATCAAGTAGAGCGTCGTGACGAGATTCATGCTCATTACTTAGGCGCCTCTTCTTTTGCTTTCGGGGCTTTCTTCTTGAACATCTCAAGCATCCTGCGGGTTACCAGGAAACCACCGAACACGTTGACCGCTGCAAGTGCCACGGCCAGGGTGCCCATGGTCTTGCCCAGTGGCGTGACGGTGAGGGCTGCGGCCAGCATGGCGCCGACGATCACGATCGCGGAAATCGCGTTGGTCACCGCCATCAAGGGCGTGTGCAGCGCGGGGGTAACGTTCCAGACCACGTGGTAGCCGACGTAAATGGCCAGCACAAAGATGATCAGATTGTAGATACCGGGGGAGATAAGCTCTTCCATCGTCTGAATCCCTGCTTAGGCGTTTTTGCGGATGACTTGGCCGTCGCGGCACATCAGGCACGCGGCGACGATGTCGTCTTCAAGGTTGATTTCGAACTGCCCTTCCTTGGTGAAGACCAGCTTCAGGAAGTCCAGCAGGTTGCGCGCGTACAGGGCCGAGGCGTCGGCGGCGACAGCGCCGGCCAGGTTGGTCGGGCCGCAGATGATCACGCCGTTCTCGACGACCACCTGGTCGGCGACTGTCAGCGGGCAGTTGCCACCTTGGGCGGCGGCAAGGTCGATCACCACTGAGCCGGGCTTCATTTGTGCGACGGTTTCAGCACTGAGCAAGGTCGGTGCCTTGCGGCCTGGGATCAGAGCGGTGGTGATGACAATGTCTGCTTGCTTTGCGCGTTCGTGCACGGCCAGGGCCTGGCGCTGCATCCAGCTGGTCGGCATGGGACGGGCATAACCTCCGACGCCGACGGCGCACTCGCGTTCTTCATCGGTCTCGTAAGGCACGTCGACAAACTTGGCGCCGAGGGATTCGATCTGCTCTTTAACGGCCGGGCGCACGTCAGACGCTTCGATCACCGCACCCAGGCGTTTCGCCGTGGCGATGGCCTGCAGGCCTGCCACGCCGGCGCCGAGAATGAGTACGCGTGCAGCCTTCACGGTGCCTGCGGCTGTCATCAGCATCGGCATAAAGCGCGGATAGTGATGAGCCGCCAGCAACACGGCTTTATAGCCGGCGATGTTGGCCTGGGAGGACAGCACGTCGAGGCTTTGGGCCCGCGAGGTGCGTGGTGCTGCTTCAAGTGCGAAGGCCGTGATGCCACGCTCTGCGAGCTTGGCAATGGTTTCGTTGCTGAACGGATTGAGCATGCCCACCAACACGGTGCCGCTTTTGATCAGCGCCAGTTCGCTGTCGCTAGGGGCAACCACCTTGAGGATCAGCTCGGCGCCGAACGCATCGTTGGCACTGCCAATGGTTGCGCCTGCCGTTTCATAGGCACTGTCGACGACACTGGCTTTAATGCCGGCTCCGCTTTGTACAGTGACCTTATGGCCCTGGCCGATCAGCTTCTTGATGGTTTCCGGGGTGGCAGCCACCCGCGTTTCACCGGTCTGGGTTTCGAGAGGAACACCAATGTGCACGTCAAATCTCCTGCATGATCTTTTTGCTTTTGATCTTTTTGTAAAAAGGCCAGTGCACCGCGAGTGGCGCAACTGGGGCGGCCGATCAGCACGATCCCGCTGAAATGACAGCGGGGCGCGGCATTTTGCAGGCGAACTTTACGGCCTTCAAGGGATTATGACGGGTGACGAAAAATTAACTACAAGTCACCCTGTGACCGATTGTCGCAATGCCCCGAAATAACCTCTTCAAATACAGGGGTTTAAAGAGCTGCAGGCGTTTTTTTAACCTTTTGACATCGTTGGTGTGAATAGTCGGTTATTGGCTTGTATTAGTCGCTGCAAGCCATATGGATCATGGCTTCTAGCCTTATTTTTGCTCGACAGATACAGTCTGTTTAAATGCGACATATTTGTATATCTGTAGGGCTGTAGATTTGCTGACTACAGAGTCAATAAGTCAGTGCGGGCCTTTAAATGCTATGGTTGTAGCGCTGTGACTGGTCGATTAGCCAATCCCTGAATGCATGCAATGAGGCTGATTCGACCTTTCTGTCAGGAATCATCAAGTAATAAGCCTTTGAGCTGCTCAACGCCTCGGGGCTTGCAATCACCAGTTGACCTTCCTCCAGTTCGCGTTGGATGAGGAACGGCGGGATCAGCGCGATTCCCATGTCATGCATGGCGGCCTGAGACAACATCGAGAATAGCTCGTAACGCGGGCCTGTCATGTCGCGGGGTATGTTCAATTGCTGTGCGTTGAACCATTGGCGCCAGGCGTAGGGTCTCGTCGTCTGCTGCAAGAGGGGCAGCTCTGCGATTTCCTGGGGGCTGAATTGTGTGGTGTTAGCCAGCAGTCTTGGGCTGCACACGGGGACAGGGTTTTCTCCCATCAGGCGGTGTGATTCCGTACCCGACCAGTCGGCATCGCCGAAGTAGATAGCGGCGTCGAATTCGGTGTCGGCAAACAGGAAGGGCCGTGTTCGGTTCGTCAGGTTTACTGTGACTTCAGGGTGCTTGCGTTGGAAATCCTTGAGGCGAGGGATCAGCCATTGAGTGCCAAATGTCGGGACCACGGCCAGTTCGATGGTGTTGGCGCCCTGCTGACCCATGACGGAAAGCGTGTCGCGTTCCACTGCGTCCAGTTGCGTGGCAACGCGGCGGCTGTACGAAAGCCCGGCTTCCGTCAGTTTGACCCCGCGCCGTGAGCGCCGAAACAGCTCGACACTCAAAAACTCCTCAAGGCTGGCGATCTGTCGACAGATGGCGCCTTGAGTGATCGAAAGCTCGTGTGCGGCCTTGGTAAAGCTCTCGTGGCGGGCCGCCGCTTCAAAACTGACCAGCGCGGTGGTACTGGGAATTTTTCTGCGCATATACCGTGTCCTCACATGTAAAGCGCATATGCGCGCTTCTCGGCTATTTCGAAGTGAGAAATTAGCACAACCCTATTCGGAAACCTCGTTTGCCCTACACGTCGGTCGGGCCTAGGCTGGTTGCACGACTTCCGTTTCTTTCCGCGAGGACTTATTCATGGCTGGCAAGGCAAGCTTCAACTGGATTGATCCGCTACTGCTGGATCAACAGCTCACCGAAGAAGAGCGCATGGTGCGCGACAGTGCTGAGCAGTTCGCCCAGGACAAGCTGGCCCCGCGTGTGCTTGAAGCCTTCCGCCATGAAAAGACCGACCCCGCTATTTTTCGCGAGATGGGCGAGACCGGTTTGCTCGGTGCGATGATTCCTGAGCAGTACGGCGGCAGCGGCTTGAATTACGTCAGTTACGGGTTGATTGCCCGCGAAGTGGAGCGTGTCGACTCCGGCTATCGCTCGATGATGAGTGTTCAATCGTCCCTGGTCATGGTGCCAATCAACGAATTCGGTACTGAAGCACAGAAACAGAAGTACCTGCCGAAGCTGGCTTCTGGCGAATGGATCGGCTGCTTTGGTCTGACAGAGCCTAACCATGGTTCCGACCCAGGCGCGATGATTACCCGTGCCCGCAAAGTGGAGGGTGGTTACAGCCTCACGGGCGCAAAGATGTGGATCACCAATAGCCCGATCGCGGATGTGTTTGTGGTGTGGGGCAAGGACGATGCCGGCGATATCCGTGGCTTTGTCCTGGAGAAAGGCTGGAAGGGGTTGAGCGCACCGGCGATTCACGGCAAGGTCGGGCTGCGTGCTTCGATCACCGGTGAAATCGTGATGGATAACGTGTTTGTCCCGGAAGAGAACATCTTCCCGGACGTGCGTGGTTTGAAGGGGCCTTTCACCTGCCTTAACTCTGCACGCTACGGCATCTCCTGGGGCGCATTGGGTGCCGCCGAATTCTGCTGGCATACCGCTCGCCAATACACCCTTGATCGTCAGCAATTCGGACGTCCCCTGGCGGCGACCCAGTTGATCCAGAAAAAGCTGGCTGATATGCAGACCGAGATCACCCTGGCCCTGCAGGGCTGCCTGCGCCTGGGGCGTATGAAGGATGAAGGCACGGCGGCGGTTGAGATCACTTCGATCATGAAACGCAACTCCTGCGGTAAATCCCTGGATATCGCGCGTATGGCGCGCGACATGCTCGGCGGCAATGGCATTTCCGATGAGTTCGGGGTGGCGCGTCACCTGGTCAACCTCGAGGTGGTCAACACCTATGAAGGTACTCATGACGTGCATGCCTTGATTCTGGGGCGTGCGCAAACCGGTCTTCAGGCGTTCTATTAATAGGAGCACGGCATGGGCGCGCTTTCGCATCTGCGGGTACTGGACTTATCGCGAGTACTGGCGGGCCCCTGGTCCGGGCAGATCCTTGCGGACCTTGGCGCTGAAGTGATCAAGGTTGAGCGGCCGGGCAGCGGCGACGATACGCGCGCCTGGGGGCCACCCTTCCTTAAGGATGCTTATGGCGAGAACACCAGTGAGGCTGCGTACTATCTGTCTGCCAATCGCAATAAGCAGTCGGTGACCATCGACTTTACGCGGCCGGAGGGGCAGGCGCTGGTGCGTGAGCTCGCGGCCAAGTCGGACATCCTCATTGAAAACTTCAAGGTGGGCGGGCTTGCTGCGTATGGGTTGGATTATGAGTCGCTCAAAGAGATCAACCCCGAGCTAATTTACTGCTCGATCACGGGTTTTGGTCAGACCGGGCCCTATGCGACGCGAGCGGGCTATGACTTCATGATTCAGGGGCTGGGCGGGCTCATGAGCCTGACCGGCCGTCCCGAAGGTGATGATGGGGCTGGGCCGGTTAAGGTGGGTGTGGCGCTGACTGACATTCTTACGGGGCTGTACTCGACGGTGGCGATTCTGGCGGCACTGGCTCATCGGGATCACGATGGTGGTGGGCAACACATCGATATGGCGCTACTGGATGTGCAGGTGGCATGCCTGGCAAACCAGGCGATGAATTATCTGACGACAGGGGCATCGCCAAAGCGGCTGGGCAATGCACATCCGAATATCGTGCCTTATCAGGACTTTCCCACCGCCGATGGTGATTTCATCCTGACGGTAGGCAATGACGGGCAATTTCGTAAGTTTGCCGAAGTGGCTGGTCAGCCACAGTGGGCGGATGATCCGCGCTTCTCTACTAACAAGGTGCGGGTGGCAAATCGGGCGGAGCTGATTCCGTTGATTCGTCAGGCAACGGTGTTCAAGACGACGGCCGAGTGGGTGTCGCAGTTGGAGCGTGTGGGTGTGCCGTGCGGGCCGATTAATGATTTGGCTCAGGTATTTGCCGACCCCCAGGTCAAGGCGCGTGGGTTGGCGATGGCATTGCCTCACGCATTGGCGGGGATGGTGCCTCAGGTCGCCAGTCCGATACGCTTGTCCAAGACGCCCGTGGAGTACCGCAATGCGCCTCCTCTGCTGGGAGAGCATACGGCTCAGGTGCTTCAAGATGTATTGGGGTTGGCGGGCGTGAATGTGGCTGCTCTGAAGGCGGCAGGTGTTATCTGAATCCCTTCCTCTATATAGAAGATGCTGGTGGCCCTGTATTGGTGATTTTTTAATCAATTCTAAGTAATTGATAGAAAAGCAAAATCAAGGGTTGACGGCAGATCCCAGACGTCTATAATTCGCCCCACTTCCGGCGCAGTCGAAACGGAAAACTCCTTGGTAAACAATGAGTTATGTAGGTTTCGGCAGCAGGTTGCTTCAGTTCATCGAAGCCAAAAGGAAGTTGAAAAAGAGGTGTTGACAGCAGCGTGTAACGCTGTAGAATTCGCCTCCCGCTAACGAGAGATCGAAGGCGCAAGTGGTTGAAGTTGTTGAAGAATTCTTCGAAAACTTCTGAAAATAATCACTTGACAGCAAATGAGGCTGCTGTAGAATGCGCGCCTCGGTTGAGACGAAAGATCTTAACCAACCGCTCTTTAACAACTGAATCAAGCAATTCGTGTGGGTGCTTGTGGAGTCAGACTGATAGTCAACAAGATTATCAGCATCACAAGTTACTCCGCGAGAAATCAAAGATGTAACCAACGATTGCTGAGCCAAGTTTAGGGTTTCTTAAAAACCCAAAGATGTTTGAACTGAAGAGTTTGATCATGGCTCAGATTGAACGCTGGCGGCAGGCCTAACACATGCAAGTCGAGCGGTAGAGAGAAGCTTGCTTCTCTTGAGAGCGGCGGACGGGTGAGTAATGCCTAGGAATCTGCCTGGTAGTGGGGGATAACGTTCGGAAACGAACGCTAATACCGCATACGTCCTACGGGAGAAAGCAGGGGACCTTCGGGCCTTGCGCTATCAGATGAGCCTAGGTCGGATTAGCTAGTTGGTGAGGTAATGGCTCACCAAGGCGACGATCCGTAACTGGTCTGAGAGGATGATCAGTCACACTGGAACTGAGACACGGTCCAGACTCCTACGGGAGGCAGCAGTGGGGAATATTGGACAATGGGCGAAAGCCTGATCCAGCCATGCCGCGTGTGTGAAGAAGGTCTTCGGATTGTAAAGCACTTTAAGTTGGGAGGAAGGGCAGTTACCTAATACGTGATTGTTTTGACGTTACCGACAGAATAAGCACCGGCTAACTCTGTGCCAGCAGCCGCGGTAATACAGAGGGTGCAAGCGTTAATCGGAATTACTGGGCGTAAAGCGCGCGTAGGTGGTTTGTTAAGTTGGATGTGAAATCCCCGGGCTCAACCTGGGAACTGCATTCAAAACTGACTGACTAGAGTATGGTAGAGGGTGGTGGAATTTCCTGTGTAGCGGTGAAATGCGTAGATATAGGAAGGAACACCAGTGGCGAAGGCGACCACCTGGACTAATACTGACACTGAGGTGCGAAAGCGTGGGGAGCAAACAGGATTAGATACCCTGGTAGTCCACGCCGTAAACGATGTCAACTAGCCGTTGGAAGCCTTGAGCTTTTAGTGGCGCAGCTAACGCATTAAGTTGACCGCCTGGGGAGTACGGCCGCAAGGTTAAAACTCAAATGAATTGACGGGGGCCCGCACAAGCGGTGGAGCATGTGGTTTAATTCGAAGCAACGCGAAGAACCTTACCAGGCCTTGACATCCAATGAACTTTCTAGAGATAGATTGGTGCCTTCGGGAACATTGAGACAGGTGCTGCATGGCTGTCGTCAGCTCGTGTCGTGAGATGTTGGGTTAAGTCCCGTAACGAGCGCAACCCTTGTCCTTAGTTACCAGCACGTAATGGTGGGCACTCTAAGGAGACTGCCGGTGACAAACCGGAGGAAGGTGGGGATGACGTCAAGTCATCATGGCCCTTACGGCCTGGGCTACACACGTGCTACAATGGTCGGTACAGAGGGTTGCCAAGCCGCGAGGTGGAGCTAATCCCATAAAACCGATCGTAGTCCGGATCGCAGTCTGCAACTCGACTGCGTGAAGTCGGAATCGCTAGTAATCGCGAATCAGAATGTCGCGGTGAATACGTTCCCGGGCCTTGTACACACCGCCCGTCACACCATGGGAGTGGGTTGCACCAGAAGTAGCTAGTCTAACCTTCGGGGGGACGGTTACCACGGTGTGATTCATGACTGGGGTGAAGTCGTAACAAGGTAGCCGTAGGGGAACCTGCGGCTGGATCACCTCCTTAATCGACGACATCAGCTGCTCCATAAGTTCCCACACGAATTGCTTGATTCATTGAAGAAGACGATAGAAGCAGCTTTAAGCTCCAAGCTGATAGCTCATAGCTAATCAGTTGCGCTCGAAATTGGGTCTGTAGCTCAGTTGGTTAGAGCGCACCCCTGATAAGGGTGAGGTCGGCAGTTCGAATCTGCCCAGACCCACCAATTTTGTTATGGGGCCATAGCTCAGCTGGGAGAGCGCCTGCCTTGCACGCAGGAGGTCAACGGTTCGATCCCGTTTGGCTCCACCATATAACTGCTTCTGCTGTTAGAGTTTAGAAATGAATATTCCAGTGTGAATATTGATTTCTAGTCTTTGATTAGATCGTTCTTTAAAAATTTGGGTATGTGATAGAAAGATAGACTGAACGTTACTTTCACTGGTAACGGATCAGGCTAAGGTAAAATTTGTGAGTTCTCTTAGTTGAGAAATTCGAATTTTCGGCGAATGTTGTCTTCACAGTATAACCAGATTGCTTGGGGTTATATGGTCAAGTGAAGAAGCGCATACGGTGGATGCCTTGGCAGTCAGAGGCGATGAAAGACGTGGTAGCCTGCGAAAAGCTTCGGGGAGTCGGCAAACAGACTTTGATCCGGAGATGTCTGAATGGGGGAACCCAGCCATCATAAGATGGTTATCTTGTACTGAATACATAGGTGCAAGAGGCGAACCAGGGGAACTGAAACATCTAAGTACCCTGAGGAAAAGAAATCAACCGAGATTCCCTTAGTAGTGGCGAGCGAACGGGGACTAGCCCTTAAGTGGCTTTGAGATTAGCGGAACGCTCTGGAAAGTGCGGCCATAGTGGGTGATAGCCCTGTACGCGAAAATCTCTTAGTCATGAAATCGAGTAGGACGGAGCACGAGAAACTTTGTCTGAATATGGGGGGACCATCCTCCAAGGCTAAATACTACTGACTGACCGATAGTGAACTAGTACCGTGAGGGAAAGGCGAAAAGAACCCCGGAGAGGGGAGTGAAATAGATCCTGAAACCGTATGCGTACAAGCAGTGGGAGCCTACTTGTTAGGTGACTGCGTACCTTTTGTATAATGGGTCAGCGACTTATTTTCAGTGGCGAGCTTAACCGAATAGGGGAGGCGTAGCGAAAGCGAGTCTTAATAGGGCGTCTAGTCGCTGGGAATAGACCCGAAACCGGGCGATCTATCCATGGGCAGGTTGAAGGTTGGGTAACACTAACTGGAGGACCGAACCGACTACCGTTGAAAAGTTAGCGGATGACCTGTGGATCGGAGTGAAAGGCTAATCAAGCTCGGAGATAGCTGGTTCTCCTCGAAAGCTATTTAGGTAGCGCCTCATGTATCACTGTAGGGGGTAGAGCACTGTTTCGGCTAGGGGGTCATCCCGACTTACCAAACCGATGCAAACTCCGAATACCTACAAGTGCCGAGCATGGGAGACACACGGCGGGTGCTAACGTCCGTCGTGAAAAGGGAAACAACCCAGACCGTCAGCTAAGGTCCCAAAGTTATGGTTAAGTGGGAAACGATGTGGGAAGGCTTAGACAGCTAGGAGGTTGGCTTAGAAGCAGCCACCCTTTAAAGAAAGCGTAATAGCTCACTAGTCGAGTCGGCCTGCGCGGAAGATGTAACGGGGCTCAAACCATACACCGAAGCTACGGGTATCACGTAAGTGATGCGGTAGAGGAGCGTTCTGTAAGCCTGTGAAGGTGAGTTGAGAAGCTTGCTGGAGGTATCAGAAGTGCGAATGCTGACATGAGTAACGACAATGGGTGTGAAAAACACCCACGCCGAAAGACCAAGGTTTCCTGCGCAACGTTAATCGACGCAGGGTTAGTCGGTCCCTAAGGCGAGGCTGAAAAGCGTAGTCGATGGAAAACAGGTTAATATTCCTGTACTTCTGGTTATTGCGATGGAGGGACGGAGAAGGCTAGGCCAGCTTGGCGTTGGTTGTCCAAGTTTAAGGTGGTAGGCTGAGATCTTAGGTAAATCCGGGATCTTAAGGCCGAGAGCTGATGACGAGTTAACTTTTAGTTAACGAAGTGGTTGATGCCATGCTTCCAAGAAAAGCTTCTAAGCTTCAGGTAACCAGGAACCGTACCCCAAACCGACACAGGTGGTTGGGTAGAGAATACCAAGGCGCTTGAGAGAACTCGGGTGAAGGAACTAGGCAAAATGGCACCGTAACTTCGGGAGAAGGTGCGCCGGTGAGGGTGAAGGACTTGCTCCGTAAGCTCATGCCGGTCGAAGATACCAGGCCGCTGCGACTGTTTATTAAAAACACAGCACTCTGCAAACACGAAAGTGGACGTATAGGGTGTGACGCCTGCCCGGTGCCGGAAGGTTAATTGATGGGGTTAGCTAACGCGAAGCTCTTGATCGAAGCCCCGGTAAACGGCGGCCGTAACTATAACGGTCCTAAGGTAGCGAAATTCCTTGTCGGGTAAGTTCCGACCTGCACGAATGGCGTAACGATGGCGGCGCTGTCTCCACCCGAGACTCAGTGAAATTGAAATCGCTGTGAAGATGCAGTGTATCCGCGGCTAGACGGAAAGACCCCGTGAACCTTTACTATAGCTTTGCACTGGACTTTGAATTTGCTTGTGTAGGATAGGTGGGAGGCTTTGAAGCGTGGACGCCAGTTCGCGTGGAGCCATCCTTGAAATACCACCCTGGCAACTTTGAGGTTCTAACTCAGGTCCGTTATCCGGATCGAGGACAGTGTATGGTGGGTAGTTTGACTGGGGCGGTCTCCTCCTAAAGAGTAACGGAGGAGTACGAAGGTGCGCTCAGACCGGTCGGAAATCGGTCGTAGAGTATAAAGGCAAAAGCGCGCTTGACTGCGAGACAGACACGTCGAGCAGGTACGAAAGTAGGTCTTAGTGATCCGGTGGTTCTGTATGGAAGGGCCATCGCTCAACGGATAAAAGGTACTCCGGGGATAACAGGCTGATACCGCCCAAGAGTTCATATCGACGGCGGTGTTTGGCACCTCGATGTCGGCTCATCACATCCTGGGGCTGAAGCCGGTCCCAAGGGTATGGCTGTTCGCCATTTAAAGTGGTACGCGAGCTGGGTTTAGAACGTCGTGAGACAGTTCGGTCCCTATCTGCCGTGGACGTTTGAGATTTGAGAGGGGCTGCTCCTAGTACGAGAGGACCGGAGTGGACGAACCTCTGGTGTTCCGGTTGTCACGCCAGTGGCATTGCCGGGTAGCTATGTTCGGAATAGATAACCGCTGAAAGCATCTAAGCGGGAAACTAGCCTCAAGATGAGATCTCACTGGAACCTTGAGTTCCCTGAAGGGCCGTCGAAGACTACGACGTTGATAGGTTGGGTGTGTAAGCGCTGTGAGGCGTTGAGCTAACCAATACTAATTGCCCGTGAGGCTTGACCATATAACACCCAAGCAATTTGACTACTCTAACGAGCATCAGATTGCGGTGTGTGAAGATGATACGAACCGAAAGTTCGATATCTCACAAAACACCGATCTGTCACATACCCAATTTGCTGAAGCGAGGCCATCAGGTCACGACTCAGTACCCGAATTTCTTGACGACCATAGAGCATTGGAACCACCTGATCCCATCCCGAACTCAGCAGTGAAACGATGCATCGCCGATGGTAGTGTGGGGTTTCCCCATGTGAGAGTAGGTCATCGTCAAGATTAAATTCCAGAACCCCTGTTTGCTAACGCAGACAGGGGTTTTGTTTATGTAGAAGTCCATGAATTTCATCGGCACGTTGCTAGCGCAACGGTCCGATACACAGAATTTCTTGACGACCATAGAGCATTGGAACCACCTGATCCCATCCCGAACTCAGCAGTGAAACGATGCATCGCCGATGGTAGTGTGGGGTTTCCCCATGTGAGAGTAGGTCATCGTCAAGATTGAATTCCGAAACCCCTGTCTGCTAACGCAGACAGGGGTTTTGTCGTTTAGGGCCTTAAATCACCACGTTTCGTAACCCCCATCGCCTAGGTGTACCGCTGGTCTGTTTCCCACATAAAAACAGGAAATACCTCACAAATTCCTAAGATTTGCCAAGCGTTGGCCGAAAGCCTGACGAGCCATGCGTGCACCGAAATAGAGCGGCCGGAGAAGCTGCCTATACCGCTACATGGAATGTTCCACTCGGCACGCTCACCCCCCTTTGGCAAAAGAAGTCGATGAAATGAATCTTAAGTTCAGTCATAAAATTCTGTTGGCCGCGTCAGGCGTCGTGGTTTTGGCCTTCGCGTTGTTCACCCTCTATAACGACTACCTGCAACGCAGCACCATCAAGCAGAACCTGGAATCGTCCATCCAGCAATCCGGTGAGCTCACCGCCAGCAGTGTGCAGAACTGGCTCAGTGGGCGAATACTGGTACTCGAAAGCCTCACGCAAAACGTAGCCCACCAGGGCAGTGGTGCTGACCTTCCAGGTCTGGTCGATCAACCGGCATTCACCTCGAACTTCCAGTTCACCTACGTTGGCCAAACCAACGGCGTTTTCACTCAGCGTCCGGACGCAAAAATGCCCGATGGTTATGACCCTCGTCAGCGTCCCTGGTACAAGCAGGCAGTAGCCGCGGACAAACCCATGCTTACCCCGCCCTACATGGCCGCAGTAGGCGGGCAGATCGTGACCATCGCCATGCCGGTGAAGAAGAATGGTGAATTGCTCGGTGTAGTCGGTGGCGACCTGAGCCTGCAGACCCTGGTGAAGATTATCAATTCGGTGGACTTCGGCGGTATCGGCCATGCGTTCCTGGTCAGTAGCGACGGGCAAGTCATCGTCAGTCCTGAACAGGATCAGGTGATGAAGAACCTCAAGGACATCTACCCTGGCACCCAGGTGCGTATCGAGAAGGTCAGCCAGGATGTCGTCCTCAACGGTCAGGACCGCATCCTGTCCTTTACCCCTATCAGTGGCTTACCCGGCGCAGATTGGTATATCGGTCTGTCGATTGATAAAGACAAAGCCTACGCACCGCTGGGCAAGTTCCGTACTTCCGCCTTGATTGCCATGTTGATCGCCGTAGTCGCGATTGCGGTGCTCCTGAGCCTGTTGATTCAGGTCTTGCTGCGACCCCTCACCACCATGGGCGTGGCGATGCAGGACATTGCCCAAGGCGAAGGTGACCTAACCCGCCGCCTCGTTGTGACCAGCAAGGACGAGTTCGGCGAAGTCGGTAGCGCGTTCAATCAGTTTGTAGAACGTATCCACGCCTCGATTTCGGAGGTGTCTTCGGCAACCCGACAGGTGCACGATCTCTCCCAGCGTGTAATGGCCTCGTCCAATGCCTCTATCATCGGTTCCGATGAGCAAAGCGCGCGTACCAACAGCGTGGCAGCAGCGATCAACGAACTGGGCGCTGCTACCCAGGAAATCGCACGTAACGCCGCCGATGCTTCACAGCACGCCAGCGGCGCCAGTGAACAAGCCGACGATGGGCGCAAGGTGGTGGAGCAAACCATCCTTGCAATGTCGGAACTGTCGCAGAAGATCAGCCTGTCCTGCACTCAGATCGAGACCCTCAACGCCAGCACCGACAACATCGGCCACATTCTCGATGTGATCAAAGGCATCTCCCAGCAAACCAATCTGCTGGCACTCAACGCCGCCATCGAAGCGGCACGTGCTGGTGAGGCCGGTCGAGGCTTTGCAGTGGTCGCCGATGAGGTGCGTAACCTGGCTCACCGCACTCAGGAGTCGGCCGAAGAGATCCACAAAATGATCACGTCTCTGCAAGTGGGCTCGCGTGAAGCGGTGACCACCATGAACGCCAGCCAAACCTCCAGCGAAGAAAGTGTTGAGGTCGCGAACCAGGCTGGTGAGCGCTTGGTCAGCGTAACGCAGCGGATTGTCGAAATCGACGGCATGAACCAGTCCGTCGCCGCAGCCACGGAAGAACAGACGGCGGTGGTGGAAACGCTCAACGTCGACATCAATCAGATCAACCTGCTGAACCAGCAAGGCGTGGCCAATCTCAACGAAACCCTGAAGGATTGCGACGCGCTGTCGCAGCAGGCCAATCGATTGAAACAACTGGTCGATAGTTTCAAGATCTGACCCGCTGATTGATCGGGCAGGAGCGAGCCCTCTCGCCCCTGCCGCTTAGCCGACTATCCGACGAACATTTTCCAAGGCGCTATCGGCGAAGCTCTGCACAAATTGTTCAAATCCTGTGTTTGCACGGTCGATGGGCTCGGCAATGATCGTCCATGTTGCTTTGGAACAGTCTGCGCCAAGGGCCTCCACACGGATCGCCGCCCACAGCCTGGCTACACCGAGGGTGTTGTAGATTGTGGTCCAGGTCATGTGCATGGCCTGTTCGTCGCGGCTATTGAGTTGCTCCACCACACAATTACCATCGCGGAAGAATTTTGTTCGCAAGGCGCCCACGCCTGTGCCCGTCATTTCGATATGTGTCAGGTCAGGAATGAACGCATCGAAGCCTGCGAATTGCCCCACTATGTCCCACAGGCGAGTGGCATGGCAGTCGACCAAAACAGACGCAACTATCGGCCGGCCATTCGGGTTGCAAATCAATGTATCGGGTTGCAGCGGTTTCATAAGGTTATCCTGAGGCATTCAAAGAAAGCCGGTGGCCTTGAGGTAGTCGCAGCCTTTACTCAACAGCGCCGGGTCCTTTTCGGGGTACTGTGCGCCCATTTGCTGGACAGCCTGTCGCGCGTTGTCGTAGCGAATCATCGAGGTGTCGCCGATGTCTTCGTCGAGACGGCCGAGATAAAAACCCAGTACGCCAAACAGTGCATTGTCATGGCTGATCGTGTGTAGCGACTGTTGCCACTGCTCAACGCTGACCCGCTTGAAACGGTGACCCGCCTGGCTGAAGCCATCCAAGTAGTGGGCCCAGCTCAACGGCTGCGGATTGTGCAGGTTGAACACACTGCTACCGGCTTGAAAGCGGGTGCAGTGGAACGCGATGAAGCGCGCCAGGAAGTCCACCGGCATCAGGTCGAAGTTCAACGCCAACTTCGGGAGCAGGCCCATTTGCAGTGACCCCTTGAGCATCAGCATCAGGCGATTCTTTTGCGGCTGGCAAACGCCCGTGAGGCTGTTGAAACTGATGTTGCCGGGTCGATGGATATTCACCCAGGCCCCACGTTCCACCGCACGCGCCAGTTGCCGTTCGGCGACCCACTTGGACAAGTTGTAGCCATTCTTGATGTACAGCGGCAGCGTGGCCGCGGCGGGCGCTTCTAGGACATAGCCTTGAGTATCGACACTGCTCGACGCGGAGAGCGTCGAGACAAAATTGAGGACCTTCTTGCAGTGCGTCTCACACAGGCGTAGGCATTCGAGTACGGGGTCAACGTTGTCCCTGGTCAGCGACGCATAGTCCAATACATGGTTGACCCTGGCGGCGTTATGTACCAGCACACCGAACTCTTTGGCGAGGGTCTCATAGGCATTGCTGGTCAAACCCAGGCGAGGCAGGCTGACATCTGCGGCGAATACCTGCACCCGGCTCAGGTCCAGATGCTCCAGGCGATACTCGCGCAGCGCTTGGGTAAATCGCGCCATCGCCGACTGCCCCGGCTTCTCGCGCACCAGGCATGCTACTGCTGTAGCACCCTTTGGCCAGCAGTGCCTCGACAATATGGACCCCTACAAAGCTGTTGGCCCCTGTAACGATCACTTTGTGCGGATCGCCCACGCAGTTTTCGGGGAGTGTGTTGTATATCCGCTCCCGATGCGCATCACGAACCGCTTGGCTGGCGGATGTATCGGGTCGTTCTCCTTGTTCCACCAATGTTGCGAGCGTACGAATCGTCGGCGCCTCGATGAAGTGGTTCAGCGAGAAACTACGGCCGAATTGTTCGCGAAAACGCAGCAAGAGGGTCGACAGCAAAATCGAATGGCCGCCGAGGTCGAAGAAGCTTTCATCGATAGACAACTCACCCGTGGGCAACGCCAGCAGTTCGATCCACAAGTGGGTCAATTGAGTCTGAAGCGGGGTTTGTGCCGCGCTGCAGGCTGTCGGCAACGTGGGCTGGATCGGCACTGCCAGCAACGCCGCACGGTCGATTTTGCCGTTGCTGGAACACGGTATGCGTGGCAGCTCATCCCAGACGCCGGGCTGCATGTAGTCCGGTAGCCACTGCCGTGCATGGTGTTGCAGCGCCGTCATGCTTGCTCCCGGTTCGGGTTGCGCGACAAAGCCACGGATCCTGCGATCACGGTCGATCACCACTGCCACCTGTCGATACAGCCGACTGCTGCGCAGGCACTGCTCAATCTCCAGGGGCTCTACCCGAAAACCACGGATCTTCACCTGATCATCTCGCCGTCCTCCCAGCACGATCCCGTCGGCAGTCCACTGCGCCAGGTCGCCAGTGCGATAGGCCCGCAACGGCAGTTCGCCTGGCACTGCCAGCTCCACGAAAGAACTGGAAGCCTGTGATAGTGCGTTCACGTACCCCAGGCTCACTCCTGGGCCGACGATATACACCTCACCCATCACCCCTTCATCCACCGGTTGCAGGTGTTCATCGAGGATCAGCACCTGGCTGTTGGCGATGGGGCGGCCGACGTTGCGATTGCTGTCATTGGGGCGCAGCATCCGATGGGTGACCAACACCGTGGCCTCCGTCGGTCCATAGAGGTTATGGAACTGGCACTGCGTTGAAAGGCGTTCGATCACATGGGGTTCGCACACATCTCCACCGGTCAGCAGATGCGTGAGGCCCAGCGGTTGATCGAGCGGCAGGATACTCAGCAGCGCAGGCGGAAGAAAGGCATGGGTGATGCGTTGCCGGTGAAGCAGGTCCAGCAGCTGTTGAGGGTCTTGTCGTTGCTCTGTGCTGGGGACGATCAACTGAGCACCCGCTACCAAGGCGGGGAAAATATCGATCAGCGATGAGTCGAAGCTCAATGGCGAGAACTGCAAGACGCGGCTCTGTTCATCCAGGTTCACACAGGACCTGAACCAGGCCGTGAAATGCGCCAGGTTGGCTTGGCTGAGCAACACGCCTTTGGGTTGCCCGGTGGTGCCCGAGGTAAAGAGCATCAGGCAGGGCGCATCGGCATGACGGTGGAGGCGCGCCAACGGCTGTGTGAGGTCGACGTCGTGTAGAGCGTGGTCGCTGACATCCAATGAGCTGAAACACGCTCTTAATGGATGCTGACCGGCATCCAGCAATACCTGGGCTCCTGCGCTTTCGAGCATGGCCCGATGGCAGTGAGGCGGGTGGTCCGGATCCAACGGTAGGTACACCGCTCCACTGCCCAGCACGGCAAGGATACTGGCGTACAAG
Organism: Pseudomonas sp. H3_E07; assembly: GCF_054668895.1. Lineage (NCBI taxonomy): Bacteria > Pseudomonadati > Pseudomonadota > Gammaproteobacteria > Pseudomonadales > Pseudomonadaceae > Pseudomonas > Pseudomonas sp. H3_E07. The sequence goes on along the minus strand of NZ_CP162795.1, from coordinate 2,637,310 downwards.
CCGATTGTTTTTTCCAGGCAGATCCCGACGACTGCGGGCGTTTGCCCCGTTACCAACAAGGGGTGCAAGCGCTGCTGGATTGCCAATGCTTGAGCATGCAGCTGACGATAGGTCACTTCGCTGGCACCGATATGCAATGCGGGCCGGTCGGCAAATGTATGAAAGCTTGCCTGCAACCGATTGATCAGTGGCACTCGGGCTGCCTCTATCACGTCAGGGTCGGCGGAGCGGTTGAACCGGTGGGTGAATGCCAGCGCCTCAAGCGCATCCAGGCAGTGTTCGGGACAGCCATTGGCGACCGCCTTCAATTCGAAGTATCCAGGGTCTCGCGAGAAGCCGCTGATGTGCAGCGCGGTCCATTCCACCAATTCGCGGATGACTCGCCGGCGCAGTCGTTGACCGTTACCGCTGAGCTCGTCGGCGATGTCCAGTACGGCCAACAGCTTTCGGTCTGGCCTATAGGCGCGCAGTTGCAGCGCGGGCAACCCGTAGTCGGTGATGGGGCCGACGCCCAGGCGCAGGCTCAATTTTGGAATCGGGCGTGCGTTGCCCTGCACCGACTGATCGCCGTCATCGATGCACAGGTCGACGCCCTCGTTGCCTGTGATATGCCCATACTGTTCCAGCTCTTGCCTGACCGCCTCCAAGGCGCTGCTGGCGCCGGAAAATCCAATGCTCAGCCGCCTCATGTCACCCTCCCGGACACTGGCAGGTAATCGTTCAACGCATGCGCCACGCTCGGCGTTTGCAGCAAACCGCTGTGTTGCAGAAAGCCAAGGATATTGCCCATCAATGGATGTTGGCGGGTGATAGGGAAGGCCTGTGCCGCCACTTCAGCGCGTAACGCACCGCGTAGGCTGGCGCTGATGTCGAGGTGTTGGATCAAGTTCAAGTCGAAGTTTTTTTGCAGGTCGTTCGTCAGGTACTGAGCCAGGAAAACCGGCAGCACCTTGGCGATTTCATTGCGGTCCCCCTCGCTCACGGTTTGCCAATACAGGCGTACGAGCCGTATCCAGAACTGGGCGTGGCGGCCCTCATCAAACAGGTGGTCGGCCATCAAGCCACGGATGGAAGCTTTCACGCTGGTGTCCTTGGAGAATGCCGCCACATCCTGGGTCACGGTGTTTTCAGCGATTGCCACGCCAATCAGTGCGACAGCATCGCGTAGATGAGCGGGCGCCAACGCCTGTGCCGTGGGCAGCGCACGGCTCAGCTCTATTTCTGTGGGCAGTTCCAGCGGTTGTATGCCGGTCATGGCCACGGTTTGCTGCAGGAAATCCAGCGCAACCAGTGCGTGGTAATCCTCGTCCACGACGACGGTCATCGCATCCACGCGGCAGGTCAGCGGGAAGGGCACAGCGAAGCGATTTTTGGCGATGCTGCGTGCAGTCTTGTCGACGATCTCGGTCTCGAATATCACCACGTCGTTGATGAACTTGTAAAAGCTCTGCACCAGTACAAAATCGCGCCACTGAGGGCAGTGCTCAAGAAATGCCGCGCAGAGCACCAGGGGCTGACGGCACAGCGGGTAGATCAGTTTGTCATCGCTCTCCAGCAAGCGCCGAGGCCGTGTGCGGATGGTTGCGCGGCGCTCCCAGTCATCGGCGATGGCTTGGTAGTCGCCGGCGTTCATGGGTGCACCTCTTGCAGCGAGGCCTGAAGCTCATCCCAGAACGCGACACGGCTTTGCATCGCAGCGAGTGCGGCGTCGTGGGCCTGTTGCGGATACGTAGGGTCTGCGCTGACCAGGCGATTGAGTAACTGCTCCGCCGCTGGCCCGTGTTCCTTGGCGTCCAATTCGATGTGGCGCTTGAGGTAAGCGCACAAGGTAGGCGCTTGGCGATGAATGAACTCATCAGATTGCAGGATGCGTTCGAACATCCCCGGGATGACATGCTCGCGACCGTACAGGAATGTGGCCGCCACACAATGGGTAGGCGCATTCAATGCAAGGTGCAAGGTGGCGTTGACGAAGCGGCTCACGCCGGGAGGAGCCTCGACCTGGTGCAAGGCTGCCGTGGCTCCCAGGCCTTGGCGTAGCAGCGCAACAAAGTGGCTGATGGCCGAGGTGCTGGCGCCCACTTCCGCCATGGCTTCCAAATACAGTTCGAAATGGCTGCAATAGCCTTGCACGGGGTGTTCGTCTGACTCCTCACCCAGAATGATCTCATTGATCAGCCGCGCTGCCTGCGGGTCTGCAGCGGGTAGCCAGGGCAAGCGAGTGCAGGTCAGGTCCTGTTGCAGGCGCTTGGCGAGGGTCATGAAGTCCCAGACTGCAAACACATGACTTTCCATAAAAAGTTGTAACTTGCGCAGGCAAGTTATTTCTAAAAATAACGAGTGGCTGCATAACTGCAGTTTTGCTGTTTCAAGTAAAGGTTGATGCATGGTTGATGCCTATGAGTTGTTGCGGCTGCTGTTGGGAAACAGCGATGAGTTTGTAATGGTCAGGGCGCGCGCAGGCATAAGCCGACTACCGGCGTGCAGAAATGCTCGACGATAGGCGCTGCAACGCCGAGCGAAGTGGTTTAGTAATAAAAGATAATAAGCGTATTAAATAGGTTGGCGCGCATACAAATATAATAGAAGTTTTTCTAAATAATATATGTTGTAAGTTGGTTGCTTGGGGCGTAGTGGGAAGTTTCTTTAGCGGGAGGCACTACACTGAGTGAGTGGCCCCCGTAATATTGGAAGGACGGGACAGGAGAACGCAATACTTTATGGCGTAACTTTCTTGCCGTGGGCATCCAAGCCATTCAGGTACGCCGTGATCACCTCCATGCCTCGCATCAAGTGATTGCGCAGCGTCAAGATGCTTTCCTGGGTTTTCTTCTGCGCTACCAAGTTCAACAGTTCGCGGTGGTCCTCCTGGGACGTTTCGCCCAGCCCCATGGCCTCAAGGTTGTAACGCAGGAATCGCTCTTCCTCGTTCAAACCGTGCTCCACCAGTTTAAGCAGCCGCTGGTTGGGGGCCTTGCCATAAAGCGCCATGTGGAACAGGCGATTGAGGCGTCCAATCTCGGTGTAGTCTTTTTCCTGTTCGAGGGCACAAATAAACGCCTCGGCTTCCTCGATATCGGCTTCGGTGAGCAAGGGAATCGACAGGCGCAGCGCTTCAGACTCCAGCAACATCCGCAGTTCATAGGTCTCGGCTGAATTGTCTTCGATCAACGGTGCAACCACGGCGCCCTTGTGGGTCACCACATGCAGCAGTGACTGGGCCTCCAGTTGGCGCAAGGCTTCACGCACCGGCATGCGACTGACCCCGAACAGGCTGGCCAACTCCTGTTGGCGCATGGCAGTACCGCAGGGCAACCGACCATCCAGGATGGCGTTGCGCAAGGTTTCTTCAATCACGGAGCGAGCGAGATGGGCGGGAATAGGTCCGCTGATCTTGATGCTGTTCAAAGGGGTCGGCTTCTGCGTCACGGTTACGCTATCCTCCTTATTAGAATGGGCGTGGCTAATTGGATCCAATGCACACTAGAGACTGCCCGTAAGCTTGTCAAACGGGCACAGTTTCGGCTTGTAAGCGTTTCAACATAGGGCTCCCAGCGCCCACAGCCAGCATTTATGGCGCCTTACACAGGCAGGTTCATCAAACCTGCTTCAAGCGCCGACAATGCAGCATCAGGTGTTATGGACTGAACACTTTACCGCTGTGGTTTATTGCCCTGGGCCAAGTGGCTTGGGGTTGAGCCGAAACATTCCCGCATATCGTTATTCATTAACGGTATTTAAATAGCCGTTCTTATATCTATAAAGTCAATCTCCTGTCTGACCGGGAGTGACCTCATGTCCGCCACCTCTACTGTTCCAACAGCGACCGCTACCGTCCAATCCTTCGAGATTCGTCCACTGCCCGGCAGCGTCGGCGCCGAGATCATTGGCCTGGACTTGTCGCGACCGGTCAACGACGAGGATTTTTCGCGCATTCACCGCGCGCACTTGGACCATCATGTCGTGGTGTTCCGTGACCAGCGCATCACCCCCGAGCAGCAGATCGCCTTCAGCCGTCGTTTCGGCGTGCTGCAGATCCATGTGCTCAAACAGTTCCTGCTGGCCAACCACCCGGAAATTCTGATCGTCTCCAACATCATTGAAAACGGTCAGTCCATCGGTCTGGGAGACGCGGGCAAATTCTGGCATTCGGACCTGTCCTATAAGGAACTGCCGAGCCTGGGTTCGATGCTGCACGCCCAGGAACTGCCCTCCGAAGGTGGCGACACCTTGTTCGCCGACATGCACAAAGCCTGGGACCAATTGCCCGAACACCTGCGCACGGCCGTTGAAGGCCGCAGTGCCGCGCATTCCTACACCGCGCGCTACAGCGAGACCAAATTCGAAGGCAACTGGCGCCCCACACTGACCCCAGAGCAGCTTGCCCAGGTTGCGGAAGTCGTGCACCCCATCGTGCGTACCCATCCGGAAAACGGCCGCAAAGCGCTGTTCGTGAGCGAAGGCTTCACCACTCGAATCGTCGGGCTGCCCGAAGACGAAAGCCGCGACGTGCTGGCCCAACTCTACGCCCACAGCGTGTTGCCGCAAAACATCTACCGCCATCAATGGCAGCCCCACGACTTGGTGTTCTGGGATAACCGCTCGCTGATTCACCTCGCTGCCGGTTGCCCAAGCCATCTACGCCGCAAGCTGTTTCGTACCACCATCCAGGGCGACGCGCCTTTCTGATTCGGAGCACAAGCATGTCCAGCAAAATTCCATTCGCACGGCTGGCCGCGACTGTCGGCCTGGGTGTCAGCCTGCTGGCTGGCAGCCTTGTTGCGCCGACAGCCGCGCAGGCCGAAGGCGAGATCCGCATCGCCGAACAGTTCGGCATCGTGTACCTGTTGCTCAACGTGGTGCGTGACCAGAACCTGATTGAAAAATACGGCAAGCAGCAAGGCATCGACATCAAGGTCGACTGGACACAATTGTCCGGCGGCGCCGCCGTCAACGACGCGCTGCTCTCCGGTTCCATCGACATCGCCGGCGCCGGTGTCGGCCCGCTGCTGACCATCTGGGACCGCACCCGCGGCAAGCAGAACGTCAAGGCCGTCGCGTCCCTGGGTAACTTCCCTTACTACCTGGTGAGCAACAATCCCAAGGTCAAGACCATCGCCGATTTCACCGAGCAGGACCGCATTGCCGTGCCGGCGCTGGGCGTGTCGGTGCAGTCGCGCTTCCTGCAATACGCCGCGGCCAAGCAATGGGGCGACAAGGAATTCAATCGCCTCGACAAGTACACCGTCGCCGTCCCGCACCCGGATGCCACTGCAGCGCTGATCGCTGGCGGTACCGAGCTGACCGGGCATTTTTCCAACCCGCCGTTCCAGGACCAGGCCCTGGCCAATCCGAACGTGCATGTGGTGCTGAACACCTACGACCTGCTTGGCCCGAACTCGCCGACCGTGCTGTTTGCCACCGAAAAATTCCGCAACGACAATCCAAAAACCTACACGGCGTTCGTGGAAGCGTTGACCGAAGCCGCGCAGTTCGCCCAGCACGATAAAGGTGCTGCGGCTGACACCTACATCCGCGTGACCAAGGCCAAGATCGACCGTGCCGAGCTGCTGAAAATCATCGACAACCCGCAATTCGAATTCAGCGTTACGCCAAAAAACACCTACCCGCTGGCGGAATTCCTCTACCGCGTCGGCGCCATCAAGAACAAGCCTGAATCGTGGAAGGACTACTTCTTCCAGGACGCCAAGCCCCTGCAAGGAAGTTGAGATGAACGCGCCCTTGCAAGGCCACACGGCCAGCAACCTGCACACCACCGCGCCGTTGCTGGCGGTGGATCACGTCAGCCTGGAATACCGCACCCCGGAGCGCGTAGTGCGGGCAACCCATCAAGTCAGTTTCGAGATCGATCCTGCCGACCGCTACGTGTTGCTCGGCCCCTCCGGTTGCGGCAAATCAACGTTGCTCAAGTCTATCGCCGGGTTTATCAAACCGTGCGAAGGCGAGATCCGTCTGTTGGGGAAAAAGGTCGACCAACCGGGCCCGGACCGCATCGTGGTGTTCCAGGAATTCGACCAACTGCCACCGTGGAAAACCGTAAAACAGAACGTGATGTTCCCATTGCTGGCCTCTAAAACCTTGAAGCGCGCCGAAGCCGAAGAACGCGCGCTGCACTACCTCGACAAAGTCGGCCTCACGGCGTTTGCCGATGCCTATCCCCACACGCTTTCCGGCGGTATGAAAGCCCGTGTCGCCATCGCCCGCGCCTTGGCCATGCAGCCGAAAATCCTGCTGATGGACGAGCCCTTCGCTGCCCTCGATGCCCTGACCCGGCGCAAGATGCAGGAAGAATTGCTGCTGCTCTGGGAAGAGGTGCGTTTCACCCTGTTGTTCGTCACCCACTCCATCGAAGAAGCGCTGGTGGTGGGCAATCGCATTCTGTTGCTGTCGCCTCATCCGGGGCGCGTGCGCGCGGAAATCCACAGCCATCAATATGACCTGCACAGTCTCGGTGGCGTGGAGTTCCAGGCATCGGCGCGGCGTATCCATCGCTTGCTGTTCGATGAAGCGCCCGAGGCCGAACGTGAGTTGGGTTTCGCTGATATCCGCATCGCGTATTAAGGGGAGCATCCATGCGCCAGGAATATGAAATCACCCTAGAACCGCTGATCAGCGTCCCCGTGGAGCGCGAACTGCCCCTGCGCCAACGCCTGTGGCAACAAGGTTGGCTGCGCAAGGGCCTGATCCTGGTGGTACTCGCGATCCTTTGGGAAGTCGTTGCGCGCTACCAGAATAATGACCTGTTGTTGCCGAGCTTCTTGCAGACCTTTCATGCGCTGTACGACGGCTTGCTCAGCGGCGAGTTGCTCAGCAAGGTCAGCATCTCGCTGGTGGTGCTGATCAAGGGTTACTTGATCGGCATCGTACTGGCGTTTGCCCTGACCACCTTGGCGGTATCGACCCAACTGGGCCGCGATCTGCTGAGCACCCTGACCTCGATGTTCAACCCGCTGCCGGCCATTGCATTGCTGCCGCTGGCGCTGCTGTGGTTTGGCTTGGGGCAGAACAGCCTGATCTTCGTGCTGGTGCATTCGGTGCTGTGGGCGCTGGCGCTCAACACGTATTCCGGGTTCCTCGGCGTGTCCGAAACCCTGCGTATGGCTGGGCGCAACTATGGCCTCAAGGGCATGCGTTTTGTGCTGTTCATCCTGATCCCGGCGGCGCTGCCGTCGATCCTCGCGGGCCTCAAGATCGGCTGGGCATTTGCCTGGCGCACCCTGATCGCCGCCGAGTTGGTGTTCGGTGCCACCAGCGGCAAGGGTGGCCTGGGGTGGTACATCTTCCAGAATCGTAACGAGCTGTACACCGACAAGGTGTTTGCCGGTCTGGCAGTCGTGATCCTGATCGGCCTGCTCGTGGAAAACCTGGTGTTTGACACCTTTGAGCGCCTGACCGTGAAGCGTTGGGGTATGCAGCGCTAAACACGAATGATTGCTCTTTGTCCGCCGTGAAGCCGATAATGCCGGCGGAATCTGGCGCCGCCCTGGCGTCAGGTGTGCCTCGTAAAAGGATTTACAACGATGCGGTTTTTTGTCTTGGCAGCGGCCTTGCTATTGTCGACCTCGGTTTTCGCGGAGTTCGTGCCCGAGCCGGTCAGCATGCCCAAGCCGCTTTACCCCAGCAACCTGACCTTCACCCAAGGGCATGCGCGTATCGGCCTGAATATTCACAACGACGGTACGGTCAGCGATGTCAAAGCGCTCAGCGCCACCAAGCCGGCGTTTGGTGCAGCCGCCGTCGCTGCGGCCACACTCTGGCGCTTCAAGCCTTGGACGGTAACTGCCGATCGGCCTGCGGTACTCGACGCGCAGAACGATATGATTTTCACGCCCGAAGCGCCAAGGAAGGAAACGACTCAACTGACCTTCACGCAAACCACTTACCAATCCTGCAGCGCACTGACCGAAGAAGTCAGCCAGTTCCGTCGCGACCATCCCACCCGCCCGTTGATCGCGATGAAGAGCTTTGCCATTACCCGGGTAGCGGTGATGTTCCCGGCGCTAAGCGGTAAAAGCGATTACAACGAAGGCCTGACCCGTGCCGACGAACTGGAAAACGCCCTGCCGGAAATCGTGCGTAAGTGCCAGGCTCATCCCAAAGCCACCTACGCGGACTACCTGCCCCGTAACCTGAAGCGCTACCTGTAAAGCCTGCTACGATTGCGCCCAGTTCACTCCCCATTGGTCACGAGTGCTTGGCATGCAATTACCGGACATGAACCTGCTGGTCGCCCTCGACGCCTTGCTCGACGAGGGCAGTGTGGTTGGCGCCGCGCGCCGCATGAACCTCAGCCCGGCGGCCATGAGCCGCACCCTCACGCGTATCCGCGAAGCCGTCGGCGACCCGATCCTGGTGCGCGCCGGTCGCGGCCTGGTGCCAACGCCCAAGGCTCTGCAGTTGCAAGGCCAGGTGCGCAACGTGGTGGAACAAGCGGCGCTGTTGTTCCGTTCCGCGGACCAAGTGGATTTGAGCACGTTGCGCCGTCGTTTCAGCGTGCGCGCCAACGACTTTTTCATCGGCGTGTACGGCGGTCGCCTGTTCGACACCATGGAACGCATGGCGCCGCTGTGCGAGCTGTGCTTCGTGCCCGAAGGCGATACCGACGACGAGGCCCTGCGTGAAGGTCGCCTGGATTTGCGCGTGAGCAACACCATGCCGGTCACGCCCGAAGTGAAGGTGCAGAACCTGTTCTCCACCACCTTCGTCGGCCTGGCACGGGAAGACCATCCGTTGTTCGACGAAGACATCACCGCCGCACGCTTTGCCAGTTACTCCCATATCAGCATCTCGCGGCGCGGCATTGCCCGTGGGCCGATCGACACCGCGCTGAGTGCTCAGGGCTTGGAACGTCGTGTGGCAATGATCGCCCCAGGCTTTCACGGCGCGATGTTCATGCTGCCCGATTCCGACTTGCTGCTGCCGGTGCCCAAGGAAGCGCTGTTGAGCGCCAATCGCCTGAAACTGCCCCTGCGCTCGTTCGCCCTGCCGATCTCGTTGCCGACGCTGGTGCTTGCCCAATCCTGGCACCCGCGATTCGATAAAGACCCTGCTCACAAATGGCTGCGTGAAACCATGCGCGAGAGTTGTCACGCCACTTGGCTTGAAGCACAGCCTGTTTGATCGTTGCGTTTGGTGCACTTATACCCTTCCAACAAGTAACTTTTTGTCATGTTTGTGCCTGATTAAACTGCTCAGGTATTCAACATCCCGAGTTACCTGTTCATGACCTCCCTCGCTGCCCCCACCCTTGCGGCCGCAGCCAAACCCACCGCGATGACCCCACCCGTATTCGGCCCGCGCATCATCATCGGGCTGGTCGGCGTGTTGCTGGCGGTGCTGGTCTCTGGCCTCAACGAGATGGTCACCAAAGTGGCCCTCGCGGACATTCGCGGTGCGCTGTACATAGGCTTTGATGAAGGCACCTGGCTGGTCGCGGCGTACACCGCGACTTCCGTGGCGGCCATGGCGTTTGCGCCCTGGTGTTCGGTGACCTTTTCCCTGCGCCGTTTCACCTTGTGCGCCATCGGCCTGTTCACTGCACTGGGCATCCTGTGTCCGTTCGCGCCGAACTACGAAAGCCTGTTGGTGCTGCGCACTGTGCAAGGCCTGGCCGGTGGTGCGTTGCCGCCGATGCTGATGACCGTGGCTCTGCGGTTCTTGCCGGCCAACGTCAAGCTGTACGGCTTGGCCGGCTACGCACTCACCGCCACCTTCGGCCCGAGCCTGGGCACGCCGCTGGCGGCGCTATGGACCGAGTATGTTGGCTGGCAGTGGGCGTTCTGGCAGATCGTCGCGCCGTGCCTGCTGGCCATGATCGCCGTGGCCTACGGATTGCCGCAGGATCCGATTCGGTTGGAGCGTTTCAAGCAGTTCAACTGGCGCGGCTTGCTGCTGGGTTTCCCGGCGATCTGCATGCTGGTCATCGGCATTCTGCAAGGCAACCGCCTGGACTGGTTCGAGTCGGGTCTGATCACCTTCCTGTTAGGGAGCGGTGGCGTGTTGCTGGTGCTGTTCATGGTGAATGAATGGTCGCAGCCCATCCCCTTCTTCAAGCTGCAGATGCTCGGTCTGCGCAATCTGTCGTTCGCCCTGATTGTGCTGGCGGGCGTACTGATGGTGCTGACCTCGGTGATCATCATCCCGTCGAGTTTTCTCGCTCAGGTCCAGGGCTACCGTCCGCTGCAAACCGCGCCCGTGATGCTGTTGATGGCGATACCGCAGTTGATTGCGCTGCCGCTGGTGGCGGCGCTGTGCAACCTGCGTTGGGTCGATTGCCGATGGGTGCTGGGGATCGGCCTGGGCATGCTGGTGCTGTGCTGTGTGGGCAGCGCGCACCTGACTTCGGAATGGATTCGCGACGATTTCTACGGCCTCTACCTGCTGCAGATCTTCGGGCAACCGATGGCCGTGTTGCCGTTGCTGATGCTTTCCACCGGCAGTATCCAGCCAATGGATGGTCCGTTCGCCTCAGCCTGGTTCAACACCATCAAGGGGCTGGCCGCCGTGATCGCCACTGGCGTGCTCGATACCTTGACCACCCAGCGCCTGCATTTTCACTCGACCATGTTGGTCGACCGCCTGGGCAATTCCCCCCTGGCCGACGGCGATGCGCCGGGCCTGGCGCACCGCCTGCATGAGCAGGCCGTGGTGCTGACCTCTTCGGATCTCTATTACGTCATGGCCGCGGTCGCGGTGGCGTTGATCCTGCTGATTTTCTGGATGCCCACGCGGATCTTTCCGCCTCGCGCACCGACTTGATAGAAAGGACTGTTCATGAAACGCAAAGACAAAATTGCCGTCTCCGTCATCGCCGTGTTTGCCGTCGGCGTGCTGGTGTACCTGGTCGCGCCGGGTGTGCTGGGCAGCAAGCGCCAGACCACCAACGACGCGTTCGTCGCCGCTGACTTCACCCTGGTGGCGCCGCGCGTGGCCGGCTTTATCAAGGAAGTGCTGGTGGAAGACAACCAGCGTGTCAAAGCCGGGCAACTGCTGGCATTGATCGACGACCGCGACTTCCGCGCTGCCGCCCAGGCGGCTGATGCCGATACGTTGGTGGCGCAGGCCCAGCTGAAAAATGCCACCGCCACCTTGGAACGCCAAAGCTCGGTCATCGCCCAGGCCCAGGCCACCGTCGCGGCGGATCGCGCCGAAATGGCCTTCGCCGAACACGAACTCAATCGCTACAACCACCTTGCCGGTGTCGGCGCGGGCACTGTGCAGAACGCCCAGCAAGCCAAGACCCGTATCGACCAGGCCACCGCGCGGCTGGCGAATGCCACGGCGGTGCTGGCGGCCGAACGCAAGCAAGTGGAAATCCTCACCGCCCAGCGCGATGCCGCCGAGGGCGGGCTCAAACGCGCCCAAGCCGCGCTGGAACTGGCCAGCTTTCAACTGTCGTACACGCGCATCGTCGCGCCGGTGGATGGCATGGTCGGCGAGCGTGCGGTGCGCGTGGGCGCGTATGTCACGCCGGGCAGCAAGATCCTCGCGGTCGTGCCGCTGGAAGAGGCGTACGTGGTGGCCAACTTCCAGGAAACCCAACTCTCCCATATGCGTGCCGGCCAAGCCGTGCAGGTGCGTGTTGACAGCCTCGACGGCGAATTGCTCAACGGTCATCTGGAGAGCCTTGCGCCCGCGACGGGCGTGACGTTTGCCTCGGTCAAACCGGATAACGCCACCGGCAACTTCACCAAGGTGGTGCAGCGCATTCCGGTGAAAATCGTCCTCGAACCCAACCAGGCACACACCGAGCGCCTGCGGGTCGGCATGTCGGTGGAAGCCAGCGTCGACACCCAGTCGGTCGCGCAGACGCGTGAGGTAGCCCAGCAATGAAGCGAGTTGCCTGGCTCACGTTGAGCCTTATCAGCCTGAGTGCCTGCACGGTCGGTCCAGACTTCCAGAGGCCGCAGGGCCCGCAAGTGACGCAATGGAGCGAGCCCCAGGGCCGCCAGGCGGCCAGCCGTGCGGTCAACGATCCGTTGCAGGAACGTTGGTGGGATGTGTTCCACGACGAGCAACTCTCGGCCCTTACACGCCGTGCGCTCACCGATAACCTCGACCTGAAGTTGGCCAGCAGTCGCCTGCAACAAAGCCGGGCCGTACGCCAGGTGACCACGGCCGAGCGTTATCCCAACGTCAACGCCAACGGTGATTACCAGCGCAAACGCAACAGTGGCAAAGGCTTGAGCGACCCGTCCGGCAACAACGGCCGTTCGGCATTCAACCAGTGGGACATGGGTTTCTCCGCGTCCTGGGAGCTGGACTTCTGGGGCCGCGTCAAACGCGAAACCGAAGCCGCCGACGCCACCTTGCAAGTCGCCGAAAACGACCGCCGTGCCGTGCTGTTGTCAGTGTTGGCCGAGACCGCTCAGAACTACATCCAACTGCGCGGTGTACAAAACACCCGCGCGGTCACCGAGCAGAACCTCGACGTCGCCCGTCACAGCCTCAAGCTCTCGCAGTTGCGCCTGGCTGACGGTGTGGCGACCGATCTGGACGTCGCCGAAGCCGCCGCCCAGGTCGCCGCCATTGAAGCGCGACTGCCGGATCTGCAACAGCGTCAGGACCAACTCATCAACGCCCTCAGCCTGTTGATGGGCGAACCGCCGCAGGCGCTGCATGCGCAACTGTCCAAGGACGCCGCCGTGCCCCAAACCCAGCGCCAGGTCGCGATTGGCCTGCCGTCGGAGCTGGCTGAGCGCCGCCCGGATATCCGCCAGGCCGAGGCGCGTTTGCATGCCGCCACCGCGAGCATCGGCGTGGCCAAGGGCGATTTCTACCCGCGCATCACCTTATCCGGCAGCCTCGGTTCCCAGGCCATGCAACTCTCGGATTTCGGTTCCTGGGGCTCCCGTGCCTTTGCCTTCGGCCCGCAGTTCAGCCTGCCGCTGTTCAATGGCGGGCGCTTGCAAGGCATGTTGAACCTGCGCGAAGCCCAGCAACAGGAAGCGGCGCTAGCGTACCAGCAAACCGTGCTGCGTGCCTGGCATGAGATCGACGACCAATTGACCCGCTACAACGCCAGCCAACTGCGCCGCGACAGCCTCGCCGAAGCCGTGCGTCAGAACCAGATTGCCCTGCGCACCGCGCAGCAGCAATACGTGGAAGGCGTGGTGGATTTCGTCAACGTGCTCACCGTGCAAAGCGCGCTGCTGGCCACGCAGGAGCAGTGGGTGGACAGTTCGACCGGCGTGTCGCTGGCGATGGTTGGCCTGTACAAAGCGTTGGGCGGGGGCTGGGAATCGGTCTACCCGCTGCAAACCGTTGGGCGCTGATCGACAAAGAGTTTTTGTCAGTCGCGAAATAAGGTGTAATGATAATTGCTCTCAATAGTACGCCTGAGCTTTTCATGGACACCGCGACTGACGGCCAGCAACAGCTTCATCTCCTGTACCGCGACCATCACGGCTGGCTGCAAGGCTGGCTGCGCAGGCGCCTGGGCGACCGCGAGCACGCGGCTGACGTGGCGCAGGACACCTTCCTGCGCCTACTGGTGTCCGGACGATTCCCGGGTGACAAGGAAAGCCGCAGCTACCTGGCGCAGATCGCACGCAACCTGGTGATCGACCAGTGGCGGCGTCTACGCATCGAGCGTGCCTATCTGGAAAGCATCGCGCACCTGCCCGAGCCGGAATCGCCGTCCCTGGAAACCCGCGCGCTGATCCTCGAAACCCTGATGCAGATCGACGCCATGCTCGACCGCATGCCCGACAACGTGCGCCAGGCGTTTTTGCTGTCGCAGTTCGAAGGCCTGAGTTACGCACAGATCGCCGAACGCTTGGGGGTGACTGTCAGCTCGGTACAGAAGTACATGACCCGCGCGATTGTTGCCTGCTATCAGGTGGCCTACGAAGAATGAGACACGACGCCCCCATCGCCCCGGCGGTTGTCGAGCAGGCCAGCGAATGGCTGATGCTGCAATGGGGCGGCGCCCTGCAAGGCGAACAACGCCAGGCCTTTGCCCGCTGGCAGGCCGCCGACCCTGAGCATCGCCGTGCCTGGCAGCGTTTGCAGCAGCTGCAGCAAACCCTCGGCAGCGTGCCCGCCGACAGCGCCCGCGCCGTATTGCGCGACACACCCGACACCCAACGCCGCGCTGCACTCAAGCTGCTCGGCCTGCTGTTGATGGCCGGCGGCAGTGGCTACCTGGTGCAACGCAGCGAGCCCTGGCAAGCCGCCTTCGCCGAATACCGCACCCGCACCGGCGAGATTCGCCACGTCACCCTCAGTGACGGCACGCGGCTTGACCTCAACAGCGACAGCGCAGTCGACCTGCGTTTCAGCCCCCGCGAGCGGCGTATCCGCTTGATCCGCGGCGAGATCCTGCTGACCAGCGGCCACGACCCCATCCGCCCGTTGATCGTCGAGACCCCAGCCGGCGTCGTGCAGGCCCTGGGCACCCGTTTTGCCGTGCGCGAACTGGCCGATGGCAGCCGTGTCGACCTGTACGAAGGCCGCCTCCGCGTAACGCCGACCCATGGCGCAGCCGTGCAGATGAAGGCCGGTGACAGCCTGTGGTTCGACGCGCGTCACAGCGCGTCGCTGGCGGCGGTGAGCGCCAACGCCAGCAGTTGGACCGAACACCGCCTGATCGCCGAGCGCCAGCCGCTGGGCGAGTTTGTTGCGCAACTGAGTCGCTATCGTCCGGGGCTGTTGCGGTGTGACCAGGCGGTGGCGGGTTTGCTGCTCACTGGCGTGTTTCCGCTGAACGATACCGATGCAATCCTAGCGGCACTGGAGCGCTCGCTACCGGTGCACGTACACGCGGTCACGCGCTACTGGGTGACGATCAAGGCGCGGGTCTGAACATTTTTTCATCCGTGCTTGTCGGTTTTTGCTTCCCGCTCGGGATACCTCTTGAAAGCCAATCAAGAAGCGTTCTCACGGGGAGTCCTGCAATGCCGCACCACCCAATTCAACCTTTGGCCCGCGCCCTGCGCCGTGGCTTGTTTGTCAGCCTGTTGGCAACGGTGCCGATGGTGCCGACGCTGGGCTATGCCGAAGAAAGTGCCGAGGCGCAGCGCAGCTACAACATCCCGGCCGGCAACCTCGACCAGGCACTGAACCGCTTTGCCAGCGCCTCTGGCATTTTGCTGTCGGTCGATGCCTCACTCACCGAAGGCAAGCGTAGCGCGGGCTTGCAGGGGCGCTATGGGGTCGAGTCGGGCCTGGAGCGGCTGCTGATGGGCAGCGGCCTGATGGCGATGCAATCCCAGGGCGGGTGGTCGTTGCAGGCGGTGTCCAATGGCGGGCCTTTGCAACTGGGCGCCACCCAGATCAGCGGCCAGCAAACCCAGGAAAGTGCCTGGGGCCCGGTGGACGGCATTGTGGCGACGCGCAGTGCCTCCGGCAGCAAGACGGACTCATCGCTGGTGGAAATCCCCCAGACCATCAACGTGATCACCGCCGCCGAGATCAAGGCGCGCGGCGCGCAAAGCGTCACCCAGGCGTTGCTTTACACCCCCGGCATGACGGCGGGTGGTTTCGCCGACCGGGTCAAGTTGTTCGATGAGCCAACGTCCCGGGGCTTCTCGCCTACGCCCCTGTACCTCGACGGTCTGCACTTGCCTTACGGCGGCGGCAGCACTGGCGGTGCGTTGCAGATCGAGCCCTACTCCCTGGAGCGTATCGAAGTGCTCAAAGGCCCGGCCTCGGTGCTGTACGGGCAGAATCAACCCGGCGGCATCGTCAACATGGTCAGCAAGCGCCCCAGCGAAACAGCGATCCACCAAGTGGTACTGGAAGCGGGCACCTACGAGCACAAAAGCGCGGCCATCGACCTGAGCGGCCCGCTGGATGAGCAAGGGCAATTTCTGTATCGCCTCACCGGCCTGGCCAATGACGGCCAGGACGAGATCAATTACGTCGAAAACAAACGCCAGTTCATCGCCCCCAGTCTGACCTGGCGGCCTAGCGATGAAACCAGCGTGACGGTGTTTGCCCAATACCAGAAAGACAAAGGTGTACCCGAAGCCCAAGGCCTGCCGGCGTCCGGCACGCTGTGGGACAACCCGAACGGCAAGATCAAGCGTGACGTGTTTATCGGCGAACCGGGCGTCAACCAGTACAACCGCGAGCAATACGCACTGGGCTACGAGATTTCCCATCGCCTGAACGACACCTGGACCCTCAAGCAAAACGCGCGTTACGCCGAGGTCGACGACCGCTACACCGCGCCGCTGCACGGCTACCGTTTTGTCGCCAACCCGGTCTCCGGCGTGCAGGACCAACGCTACCTGCAACGCTTCGGCGTGGACTGGGCGCAGAACAACAAAGTGTTTGGCGTGGACAGCATCGCCCAGGCTGAATTCGACACGGGCGCGCTGTCTCACACGATGATCTTCGGCCTGGATTACTACCATTCCAACTCGCTGTTCCATGGCCTGTATGACCGCAACCCACCGATCATCGACCTGTTCAAGCCGGTCTACGGCCAGCGCCTGAACTTTGGCCAGCCGTACCGCTGGGACCGCACCATCACCCAGACCGGCCTGTACGTGCAGGACCAGATCAAGCTGGATAAATGGGCGTTGGTACTGGGCGGCCGCTATGACTGGGCCAATGTGGTGAACAAAGAGCCCTTGACCGACACCCGCTTCGCCAGCAAAGACCAGGCATTCACGGGTCGTGCGGGCCTGGTGTATCTGTTCGACAATGGCGTGGCCCCCTTCGTCAGCTACACCGAATCCTTCCTGCCGCTGGCTGGCACTGACGCCAACCAAAAGCCATTCAAGCCGTCGACGGGCAATCAATATGAAGTCGGCGTGAAGTACCAGCCGCCTGGCCAGAAGAGTTTCGTGCAGGTCTCGGTCTACCAGCTGGACCAGGAAAATGTGCTCACCACCAACCCGGTGGACACCACCTTCAGTACTCAAAGCGGCGCCATGCGCTCACGCGGTGTGGAGCTGGAAGCCAAGGCCGTTCTCAGCGATGCCTGGGACATCGTCGCTTCGGCCTCGCGCAATGACATCAAATACACCAAGGACAACGATGGCCGCGAAGGCCGCCACCCTGCCGGCATCTCACCGCTCACCGCGTCAATGTGGGTCAACTACAGCGTGCTCGGCGACACCCCGCTGGCCGGCCTTGGCGCAGGCCTGGGCGTGCGCTATGCGCGCCAAAGCCTGGGCGACTACTATGAGGGCGCCTTCAGTGTGCCGTCCTACAGTGTCTACGACGCCAGCCTGAGCTACGACCTGAGCCGTTCGCCACTCAAACTCAAGGGCGTGAAACTGGCGATGAACGTGCAGAACCTCACCAACAAGACCTACGTCTCGCAGTGCACCAGTAACCTGGATTGCTATTACGGTGAAGGACGCACGGTGGTGTCGAGCCTGACCTACGATTGGTAACTGCCCGCATACGGTAGGAGCGAGCGTGCTCGCGAAAAACGCATGGAGCACGCGCCGCTACCTGATAGCGCTGCGTTATCGTTGACGTCTTTCGCGAGCAAGCTCGCTCCTGCAGGTCGTGGTTGAAGTCTTAAGGGTTCTGCAAGAACACCACATAACCCCGAAACCAATCACTCCCCTGTAAATACCCCGGTTCCTCCCACGTCCCACCCTGGATCAAGCCAATCTTGAACGGCAGCCCCAGCCGGTTCATCCGCGGCAAGTACGCCGCGTAATCCGGGATGCTGTGCCGTCCCTGATAGGTCTGCACCACGACTTCATCCACCACGCCCTTGAGTTGGGCGATGGCGGCTGGGTCGGCGTTGCTGCTCCAGTCCATCAGGCCGGTGATGCTCAGGCGCAGGTCGGCGGGCAGCCGTTGACGCAGGTCGCGCAGGAAGCTGGCGTATTCATGCAGGTACTGGGTGCGGGCGTCGAAGTCGATCTGGATGCCGACCACCGGGTTGCCCGCGTCGCGCCAGCGTTGCACCTGACCGAACAGTTGGCGGTAGACCTGCTCGGGCCAGTGCAGGGTGTGGGCGCGGTAGACGATCCAGATGTCGCCCTGGGTAAGGCGCGGCACACTGACGCCTTGGGCGATCATCTGCACGCCGCGCTGGGGCGCGCGGCGCGTGGAGTTGATCTGGCCCTGGAGGATGTACAGGGTTTTCGCCTGCTTGAGCACCGGCTGTGGCGTGACGCCGCTCCACAGCCAGAAAGCGTCATAGTCGCGGGCGTCGACGGCGCCGAAGGCCGGGCTTGCCAACAACAGCAAGCCTAACCATAGGTGCTTCACCAGTAGTACTGCAGCGATTTGCCCCATTGGGTGTCGGCGAAGCTGCTTTTCAGCTGGCGGAACCAGGCTTTGCGCACGGCAGGTTCAACGTCTTGCCCGCCGCAGCTGTTGTAGCCCGACGGTGCGTAACAGTTGATCGCACGGAACAGTGCGTAGGCCTTGTCATTTTTCGGCGCCTTGGCGTTGCCGATCACCTGTTTGTAGCCATCCAGCCGCGAGAAGGTTTCCCCCTTGAAGTCCGACGCGGTGCTGCCCAGGCTGCCGGCGGCGCGGGCCTGCTCCAACGGCATGCCGTCCAGGCCGTTGCGCAGGATGAACTCACCCAGGCAGTTCAGGCCCTGCGGGTTTTTCGCATCGGCCTGCAAGGTCGCGGCGGTTTGCGCGATGCTCGGGCAGGCGTAGCCGGACTCGGCTTTGTCGCCGTTCCACTGGAACAGCTTCAAGGTCTGGCTGGCGCTGTAGACGTAGCCCAGGCTGGTGCCCAGTTTGTCGTCCGGGGCGGTGGTCGGCAGTTGCTTGAGGTCGTCGGCGAACGTTGCGTACTGGCCGCGCAGCAGGTCTTTGTAGAGCAGCACGAATTGCGCAGTCTGGCGCTCCAGCGGGTCGCTGGCCTGGGCGATCTGCTGGCGCAGCAACTCGGGACCGGCGACGTTGCGCAGCAGGATGTAGCGCACCTGCTTGGCGCTGATCGGCGAATCGGCGGCAAACACCTTGGCCAATTGGCCGCTGCGCTCGTAGTTCATGGCCAGGGCCAATTCCAACTGATCGCGTTGCAGCGGTAACTTCGCCAGCGGCAGCAATTGCAGCCAGAGCGCTTCGGCGCCTTTCCAGTCCTGCTTGGCTTCCAGGGCCAGGGCGCGCAGGGTCTGTTGGCTGAAGGCGAAGTAATTGAGGCTCGACGGCACACTCTGGGGCAATTGCTTCAACGCGGCGTCCGGTTGCTGCTCGATGTACAGCGCGCACACCGCCAGCAGGTAGTCGTACAGTTCCGGCGCGCTGGCGAACGCTGCTTTTTGCTTCTCCAGGTCCGCGCGGGAAAGGGCGGGTTGGTTGCCGCCGCGCATCACCATCAGGTCGCTGACGAGCTGGATCATCGGCGTGGTGACGGTCTCGCTATTGACCATCAACAGCTTGAGGTCGGCCTCCTCCACCAGTTCATCCACCGACACATTGCGCTGCGCGTCTGTCGCTTCGGTCATCGACCAGGCGTAGGCCTCGGCGAGTTTGGTGTTATCTCCTGCCAACCAATAAACACGGCGCAACAGGCCACGGGCGGAGGCCAGGTATTCGCCTTGTGGATAAGTTTTCAGGTAGCCGAGAAAGCCTTCTTCGGCATCGCCCAGGGCGGACTTATCCACATGCTTGAGTTGCGGCATGTCGTATTCGTCAAAGGCTTCAGCCTGGGCCTGGTTCAAGGATGTACGCGCGGTCATGTACAGCGCGGTTTCCTTCAGCCAAGGCACCTGGCTGGTGCTGGCAGCGGCAAAACCGCGCTCAGCGTCACCGAAGCGACCGCTGTAGAAGTCGGCGGCGGCTTGCAGGTATGTACGGAACAGTTGGCCGTCGCTGGACTGGATCTGCTGGGCGTCCACCACCTGGCCGTCCCACGAACAGGCCGTGAGCAGTTGCAAGCGCGCCTTTATCAGCAGCTCACGCTCGGTCGCTGGCATGTCGGCCTTGATCACCTGGCTGATGAACGCAGTGGCGCTGTCATCATCGTTGCTGCGGCAACGGCTGCCCTCGCCATTCAGAAACGCTTCGCCTGCGGTCTTGTACTCGTCACGTTTGATGCCCAGCGGCTGTAGCAGCGTGTCGAGTTCGGCGGTGCGCGAGTCGTCCGGTTTGGTGTCGGGCTCGTCGCTGGTGGCGGGGACAGGCACCAGGCGATAGACCGGGAAGGGCACTGGGCCGAAGCCTTGGGCCAAATCGTCTTCACTCAAGGCATTGGGCGTAAGCGGTGCGGCCTTTTTGTCCGCCAGCAGCAGGCGCAGGTTCACGCGACTGTCGTTACCGGGGCTCAGGAAGGGCAGGTTGCTGCATGAATCGAGGCTGTCATGCGAGACGCGCCAATCGGGATAACACGAGTCGTCAGAGCTTGCCTGAGCGTGCTGGGTCATAGCCGCCAGCAATGTTAGTGCGAGGGGTGACAAAAAACCGATGCGCATGACGTGTCCTTGATCCTGAGTCCTTGGAGGAGGGCAATAATAGCGTGTTCCTGCATTTACTTCGGAGAGGCCCTGCACAAATTGCTGATTTGTCCGATTCCAGCAGCCAGCCTGGATCTTTTGTCCTAGAGTGGCGGTGTTTGCGCTTGGGCAATCAGGGGAATCGAGGTGCGTCGGTCTGTGGTAGAGCAAAACGAAAAGGTCGGGACGTTACCCGCACTTAACCGCCTCAGTTGGGAAGGTGCCGGTTGGATCAACCGTCTCTGGTGGGTGCCGATCCTGGCGCTGGCCATGGCCCTGCGCTTTTACCACCTGACGTCGGCGGCGATTTGGGGCGACGAGGGCTCAAGCCTGTTGCTCAGCGAATATGCTCTGGGCGACCTGTGGTTCCACGCCGCGCACGACGTGCACCCCCCGCTGTATTTTTTCCTGTTGCGCGGTTGGATCGAATTGTTCGGCGACAGCATCTGGTCGATTCGCGCCATGAGCGCCATTCCCGGCGTGATCGTCGTGGGCCTGGGCATCTGGCTCACGCGGCAATTGTCCACTCGTCGTGCGGCATTGCTGGCGGGGATCCTGCTGGCATTGTTGCCGACAGCGGTGCGCTACAGCCAGGAAGTGCGCATGTATTCGCTGCTGGGCGTGTGGTTGCTGGGCGCCACGCTGGCGCTGGTGTACTGGGTGCGTCACCCCGAGCGCTCGCGGTATCTGGCGGCGTACGGGGTGTTGATGAGTGCCGGCTTCTACACCCATTACTTCACCGCGCTGTGCGTGCTGGTGCATTGGGCCTACCTGGGCGTGCTGAGTGGCGCGATGCCGCGAGACCAACGGCTGATCACGCGCCCGGCCTGGTGGGTGGCCAACGCTGCGATTGTGTTGATGTACCTGCCGTGGTTGCCGAATCTGCTGGACCTGGTGCAGCACGTCGACCAGCTCAAGGTGGGCGGCGACATTGGTTGGGAAGAACCGGTCAACCTGTTCTCCCTGCCGTCGATGATCTGGCAGTTCGTGCTGCAGGATGAAGGCGTCGGCTTCTGGGCGCCGCTGTTCTGGTTGTTCCCGTTGCTGCTGGTAGCGGTCGTGGTCATCACGGCCTGGCGTGACCGCGAGCGCCATCGACCCGCCAGCCTGTTGGCGCTGCTTTTCCTGTTGCCACTGCTGCTGGTCTACGGCGTGTCGTTTATTTCCCCGGTGTTTATCGAACGTTACCTGACCGTATACGCCTTGAGCTTGCCGATCCTGCTGGCGATGGCCATCGACCGCTTGCCGTCGCGGTTTTCGCTGTTGGGGGCGGCGTTGTTCGTGCTGTTTGTCGGCGTGGAACTGGTGGGCTTGAAGAACAACTTCACCGTGGACGAACACGACCAGTTCAACGTGCCGGTGGAGTTCGTCAACCGCAATTACCAGGAAGACGACCGCATCGTCCTCAGCGACATGATGTGGTACCTCAGCTACGTGTATTACGACCAGACCGACGCCCAACTGCAGCTCTACACCCCGCCCAAACCTGATGGCACGCCCACCCGGCCGAATGCCTATGGCTTCGGCACCCTGGTGGACCAGGACGGCGGGCGTATTTACCTGGACCATCTGTCTGCACTGCCCGCCGACACCCGCCGCGTTTGGCTGATCAGCAGCAACGAAGCACCGGACGATTTCGCCCCGCTGCCTGAAGGCTGGCGCGAACTCAGTCGCCAGGATGGCGGCGGCGCGAGGGCGCGATTGTTTGTGGTCTGCAACGCACCGTCGGCGCAACCCGAGGGCTGCCGCTAGACTGGGTTAATTCATTTCTTTCAGGAGCCCGCCATGGAATCGCCCGTGCATAGCTTGCCGTCACTGTTCAAACAGCTGGGCCTGCCGGATGACCCGGTGAGTATCGAGAAATTTGTGGCGGTGCATTCGCCGCTCAAGCCGGAGTTGAAACTGGCGGATGCGTTTTTCTGGACGGACAGCCAGAAGGCGTTTTTGCGCGAGGAGATTCTGGAGGATGCGGATTGGGCTGAGGTGGTGGATGAGCTGAATTTGATGTTGCGGGGTGGGCGAGGGGCGTAAAAAATTTGGCAGAAAGGGCAAAAGCACCGCTTGGACGGATCGGTCCATGATCGACCTGTGGGGGTGTTGGAATTCTGCAGCCGTTCCTAGACCCACTTTTACTCAGCCATACCGCCTCCCACCCATCCACTAAATTGTTTCAAAACTTGACGCATTTCGATCCATCCACCATATTGATAGTTAGCAAACTAACTGTATGCGAACTATCCAGTGCCTCATTCTCCCGAACAACTCCAGATGAACCTCAGCAGCAGCATGGTGGTGGGCGCCCGTAACTGGCGCAAAATCTGCCAGACCACGCTGGTGAGCTATGGCATCTCCGAAGCCTGCGCCGTGCCGTTGTTGATGATCGGCCGCTTGGGCGATGGTGTGCACCAGGTCAAAGTTGCCCAGGCTTCAGGGATGGAAAGCCCGTCGCTGGTGCGCTTGCTCGACCGCCTGTGCACCGATGGTTACGTGTGCCGCACCGAAGACATCCATGACCGTCGCGCCAAGGCCCTGAGCCTGACCGAGCGCGGCCGCGAACTGGTGCAAGCGGTGGAAGGGCAGTTGGTGCGCCTGCGCAAGGAAGTGCTGGCAGACATTCCCCGGAGCGACATGGAAGCCGCGCTGCGTGTGCTGCGCGCCTTCGAGGCGGCTTCGCTTTGAACGGATTTTTTACCGGTTTCCCGCCCGCCCGTGATTGGTTCTACGGGGTGCGCACCTTTGCGGCCTCGATGATTGCCTTGTACATCGCCATGCTCATGCAAATGCCGCGTCCGTACTGGGCGATGGCCACGGTGTATATCGTTTCCAGCCCGTTTGTCGGTCCCACCAGTTCCAAGGCGTTGTACCGCGCCATCGGCACCTTCATGGGCGCGGCGGCGGCGGTGATTTTTGTGCCGATGTTCGTGCAATCGCCCTACATGCTGGTGGTGGTGATTGCCTTGTGGACGGGTACGTTGTTGTTTCTGTCCATGCACCTGCGCACCGCCAACAACTACGCGCTGATGCTGGCCGGCTACACCTTGCCGCTGATCGCGCTGCCGGTGGTGGATAACCCGTTGGCAGTGTGGGATGTGGCCGAGGCGCGCACCGAGGAAATCTTCCTTGGCATCGCGGTGGCAGCCGTGGTGGGCGCGATGTTCTGGCCGCGCCGGCTGATGCCGGTGTTTGATGGCTCGGTGGCCAAGTGGTTTGCCGATGCCCAGGTCTACAGCCAGCGCTTTCTGACGCGCAACGTTGAGCCTGACGAAATCAGCACGCTGCGCGGTGGCATGGTCGCCACCTTCAATACCCTTGAACTGATGATCGGCCAACTGCCCCACGAAGGCGCGCGCCCCCAGACGGTACGTAATACCAAGGAACTGCGCGGGCGTATGATTCACCTGTTGCCGGTGGTGGATGCGCTCGATGATGCGTTGTATGCCATCGAGCATCGCGCGCCGGAATTCCTCGATAAGATCACGCCGCTGCTGCAGGCGACCCGCCAATGGTTGGAAGGCACCCAAGACGCTGCGCCGATGGAAAGCTGGCGCGCCTTGCGCGATCAGGTCGATGCCTTGCAACCTCAAGGTGAAGCGCTGGACGATCGTCACACATTGCTGTTCTCCAACGCGCTGTACCGCCTGGGCGAATGGATCGACCTGTGGCAAGACTGCCGCAGCCTGCAAGCCGCCATCCAGTGCGAAAGCCAGGACACCTGGCGCGCCGTGTACCGCCATTGGCGCCTGGGCCGGCTCACGCCGTTCCTCGACCGTGGCCTGATGTTCTACTCGGCGTTTTCCACCGTCACCGCGATCATCGTTGCCTCGGTGCTGTGGATCCTGCTCGGTTGGACCGACGGCGGCAGCGCGGTGATCCTGGCCGCCGTCGCCTGCAGCTTTTTTGCCTCGATGGACGACCCGGCGCCACAGATCTACCGGTTCTTTTTCTGGACCGCCATGTCGGTGCTGTTCGCCAGTCTTTACCTGTTTTTGGTGCTGCCCAACCTGCATGACTTTCCGATGCTGGTGCTGGCGTTCGCCGTGCCGTTTATCTGCATCGGCACGCTCACGGTGCAGCCGCGTTTTTACCTGGGCATGCTGCTGACGCTGGTCAACACCTCGTCGTTTATCAGCATCCAGGGCGCCTATGACGCCGACTTCCTCAATTTCGCCAACGTCAACCTGGCGGGGCCGGTGGGCTTGCTGTTTGCCTTTGTGTGGACACTGATCGCGCGGCCCTTCGGTGCTGAACTGGCGGCCAAGCGCCTGACCCGTTTCAGTTGGCGCGACATCGTCAGCCTCACCGAGCCCGCGACCCTGGCCGAACACCGGCACATGGCTGCGCAGATGCTCGACCGTCTGATGCAGCACCTGCCGCGCCTGGCCCTGATCAACCAAGACACCGGCACCGCCCTGCGCGATTTGCGCGTGGCGCTGAATCTGCTCGATCTGCTGGCCTACTCGCCGCGCATCCTCGGTGTGCCACGGGTGTTGCTCAACCAAGTCGTCGAAGGCGTAGGCGGTTACTTCAAGGCGTGCCTCAAGGCCGGTGAACGCTTGCCTGCGCCGAGCGGTCTGCTGATGACCCTGGACCGCACCCGCCGCGCCCTCAACGGCCAGGGCCTGCAAGACGAAGACGACACTCGCCTGCACCTTTTGCACGCGCTGGCTGGCTTGCGCCTGTCACTGCTACCGGGCGTGGAATTTATTGGCGGCACCGAGATGGAAGCGCCGCTGCCTGATGGAGCGCCTTTATGATCGGTGATCTGGATATCAGCGGGGTCTTTCTGCCCACGCTGCTGGTGCTGATGGGCATTACGTAC
Source organism: Pseudomonas sp. H3_E07 (assembly GCF_054668895.1). Classification (NCBI taxonomy): domain Bacteria; kingdom Pseudomonadati; phylum Pseudomonadota; class Gammaproteobacteria; order Pseudomonadales; family Pseudomonadaceae; genus Pseudomonas; species Pseudomonas sp. H3_E07. Next base: position 2,612,098 of record NZ_CP162795.1, on the reverse strand, counting down.
GTGTTGTTCCTGGTGGTGCACGGGTTGTTGACCCGGCTCCACTTCTATCGCCTGGTCTGGCACCGGGCATTGTTCAATGTGGGGCTCTACGCGCTGTTGCTGGGCGCGGTGGACTCACTCAGTCGATACCTGATGACATGAAAAAACCTTTTTTGACCATCGGCCGTGTCGTCCTGACCCTGTTGATCGTGACGTTTGCGGTCGTCGTGGTGTGGCGCATGGTCATGTACTACATGTTTGCCCCCTGGACCCGTGACGGCCACATCCGTGCCGACATCGTGCAGATCGCCCCGGACGTGTCCGGGCTGATCCAGCGCGTGGACGTGCGCGATAACCAGTTGGTGACCAAGGGCCAGGTGCTCTTTGCCGTCGACCAGGATCGCTTCAAACTGGCGTTGCGCCAAGCCCAGGCCGCTGTGGCCGACCGCCAGGAAACCCTGGCCCAGGCCCAGCGCGAGTACAAGCGTAACCGTGGCCTTGGCAACCTGGTGCCCAGCGAACAACTGGAAGAAAGTCAGTCCCGCGTGGCCCGTGCCCAGTCGGCCCTGGCCGAGGCTCAGGTGACGGTGGATTCTGCCCAGCTCAACCTCGATCGCTCGGTAATCCGCAGCCCCGTGGACGGTTACGTCAACGACCGTGCGCCGCGTACCCAGGAGTTTGTCACCGCCGGGCGCCCGGTGTTGTCGGTGGTGGACAGCAACTCTTTCCATATCGATGGTTATTTCGAAGAGACCAAACTCGACGGCATCCACGTCGGCATGGGTGTGGACATCCGTGTGATTGGTGACAACGCCCGTCTGCACGGCCATGTGCAGAGCATCGTCGCCGGTATCGAAGACCGCGACCGCAGCAGCGGCTCCAACCTGTTGCCCAACGTCAACCCGGCATTCAGCTGGGTGCGCCTGGCCCAGCGGATTCCGGTGCGCATCGCTTTTGATGATGTGCCGGCCGACTTCCGCATGATCGCCGGCCGTACAGCCACCGTCTCGATCATCGGCGATAAGGTTAAAGACGGAGACAAACCATGAAGCAGCTGTTGGCCACCGCTGCGTTGGGGTTGTTGCTGTCGGCCTGCCAAGTGGTGGGGCCGGATTACTCGTTGCCAGATAAAGCCGCCATCAACCGTGGCGACCTGCAAGGGCACATTGCGGGCGAGGGCAATAACGTAGTGTCGGCGCCGGTGCCGGCCGATTGGTGGAAGTTGTACAAAGACCCGCGCCTGGATGAGCTGGTGCGCCAGGCCATGGCCTCGAACACTGACTTGCGCGTGGCCGCCGCGAACTTGCAGCGTGCGCGCTATCAGACCCAGCAAGCTGAATCCGCAGGCGGCTGGAGCCTCGGCGCGAAGGCGGAGGCCCAGCGCCTGCAAGAGTCCGGCGAAGCGTTTTTGCTGGCCGACAAAGTCCCGGTGGGCAACATCGGCAGTGTGGGGATCACCACCTCGTATCAATTCGATCTGTTCGGCACCTTGCAGCGCGGCATCGAGAGCGCCCAGGCCAGCGCCGATGCGGCCCAGGCCGCTGCCGATATCGCCCGCATCACGCTGGTGGCCGATGTCGTGCGCTCCTACACCCAAGTGTGTGCGGCAAACGAAGAACTGGCGATTGCCAACGAGTCCCTCGACTTGCAAGCCCAGAGCACCCAACTGACCCAACGCCTGCGTGACGCAGGGCGTGGTGATGAAACCCAGGTGACCCGTTCGCAAACCCAATACAAATCCTTGCGCGCCGACATGCCGCGCTACGAAGCGCTGCGCCAAGCTGGTTTGTTCCGCTTGTCGATGCTGCTGGCCAAGCCGGTTGACCAACTGCCGGCGGGCACCGGCACCTGCGCTGAATTACCCCATATCGCCCAACTGTTGCCGGTCGGCGATGGTGCGACACTGCTCAAACGCCGTCCCGATGTGCGCCAGGCCGAACGTCAACTGGCCGCAGCCACCGCACGTATCGGTGTGGCCACTGGCGCGCTTTACCCGGATATCAGCATCGGCGCCACCGTGGGCACCGTTGGCCTGCTCGACAACCTTGGTCAGCCTGCAACCAACCGTTGGGGCTTTGGCCCGATGATCAGTTGGACTGTACCGACCAACGGCGCCCGCGCGCGCGTCCACGAGGCCGAAGCCGCAACCCAGGGCGCCCTGGCGCACTTTGACGGGGTGGTGCTCAATGCCATCCGCGAAACCCAGACCGGCCTTGCGCAATACACCGCGCAACTGCAACGCCGCGATGCCTTGGCCGAAGCCGGCGAGTCGGCCAAGGAAGCAGCAGGGCAGACTCACCGTTTCTTCCAGGCGGGACGCGCCTCATTCCTGGCCGACCTGCAAGCCACCCGCACGTACACCGATGTGCGCGCGCAACTGGCCGCGGCCAACACTCAGGTTGCCATGAGCCAGATCGATCTGTTCCTGGCCCTGGGCGGTGGTTGGGAAAGCGGACGAACGCAAGCGTCTCAGCCCAGCAAACCCTGAGCGAATGACTATGCTTTGACAGGTGGAGAGCCGTGACGCTCTGCCTGTCACTGTTCGCGTTTGCTCATGGGGATTCCAATAATGAAAAACCCTTATGCTCCCGCTTTCTGGTGCGTGTGTTTCGCACTGGTATTGTTGTCGGCTACCTACTTCTACGGCGTCATGCTGGCTCACCAACTCGACAAGGCGATGGTGTTTCTCGACAGCGCCTGCCTGGTGATCGGCACCCTGTCCATCGGCGTAGTGGCTTGGGCCTCTTACCAGAATCAACGGGTGAAGAAAAAACTCCTCGAACAAGGCAAGACCCGCGTGGCGATCTGGGACACCAAGGTCGCGCTGCGTCGGGTCGAGACCGTGTTCGACCGCTATTTCTGGGGCAGCTATTGGCAGCCGGGGCGGACCTTCCAGGAGGTCATGGGTGACCTCACTGGCACACCCCTGGAAAAAAGCCTCGAAGTCCTGAAGAAACAGTGCGTGGCCCTCGACCGGCAAGTGGCCGACGGAAGGCACTGGCTGAACAACGCGCGGGAATTGTCCGACGTGGCCACGCAAATGGCCCGCGAACGCTACCAACTGGACTTCTGCGACCCCAAGGCCGACACCCCCGGCAATGCCGTGATACACCGCGAGTTTGAGGTGCTGGTGTACACCTGGACGGCGCGCCTGAAGAGTTTCGACCACCAGTTGGATGAAATAGAGCTGGAGTATTCCTGAACCAGTCCTGAACTGAGGCCTCTGAAAAGCTGGGCCGTTCGCAGCCGCCAGTGCTAATCTTCCCCCGTTTTCGGCGGGCTTGAGCCAATCCCCCTTGGGGTTCAAGGAAGACAGCCCACTTCTCACAGGATTTGATCAGGTCACTTCATGAATAAGCCAGCCGTAGTTCTCTTGGGTTTCGTTGTCGCCGTGGGCGTCGTCAGTGCAGGCGGTGCCTGGTACACCGGCAAGCAGTTGGAGCCGGTGCTGCAAACGGCCGTGCAGGATGCCAACAAGGAACTGCAACGTTCCATGGCCGGCGTCGACGGCACCGTTAACCTGGAACTGGTGTCCCTGGAACGTGGCCTGTTCAGCAGCACCGCGCACTATCGCCTCAAGGGGCAAGGCTCGTTCTTCGGCGAGCAGAACCCGAACCCTGAGCTGCTGTTTGTCGACCATATCGAACACGGCCCGCTGCCGTTCTCGCGCCTGGTGTCGTTGAAGTGGCTGCCGGTCATGGCCACCAGTCACTATGCGCTGGAAAAAAACCCCACCACCGAAAAATGGTTCGCCGCCGCCAAAGACGTGCCGCCGCTCAAAGGCGTGGCCAATATCGGCTACAGCCGTTCGGTCACCGGCAACCTCGAATTGCTGCCGCTGGAATTCAAGGACGAGACATCCTCGGTGAGCTTCTCCGGTGTGAACCTGGATTTCGACAGCACCGCGGAGGGCAAGAAGGTCAAGGTTGAAGGCTATATGAACAGCCTCAAGCTGGACGTAGTCGACGCCAATGGCGCGCCGTTCAACGTCGAACTCGCCGGTCTGACCGTGGCCAGCAACCTGGAGAAATCCACCTTCGGCTTCTACACCGGGCAGAACACCGTAGAGCTGAGCGACACCAAGCTCACCTTCGGCCCGCAGAAAGCCGTGATGACCCTCAAGGGCTTCGAGCAGAAAGACACCAGCGAAATCAAGGACAACAACATGTCCGGCCGCGTCGACTACAAGATCGACGAGATTGGCTACCAGGGCAAGCCGGTCGGCTCTGCTGCCATGGCCCTGAGCTTGAAGAACATCGATGTGCCGTCCGGTCTGGTGCTGACCAAGCTGTATCAGGACAAGATGCAGCCGGTACAAGCCGCTGCCGCTGCCGGCCAACCAGTGCCTGAGCTGCAACTGACCGAAGCCGAGCAAACCCTTGCTGAAGCCAACGTCAACCAATTGCTGGCTGCCAAGCCGCACCTGGCGCTGGAAAACCTGTCCCTGAAAACCACCCACGGCGAAAGCAAGTTCAATCTGGTAGTGGACCTGGCCAAGCCGACCTCCATGGAGCTGCCTCCGGTTGAATTGGGCAAGCAAATGGTCTCGCTGCTGGACGCCAACCTGACCCTGTCCAAGCCGATGATCGCCGACGTTGCCGCCCTGCAGGCGCAGGTCGGTGGTGTGACCGACCCTAAAGCCATCGAGCAGCAATCCCAGATGGCGAGCGAAATGGTCAGTGGCATGGCCGTAGGCACGCAGCTGGCAACCCTGGTCGGCAGCGACGTAGTGTCCAAGCTGCATTACGCCAACAATGAAGTGACCTTCAACGGCCAGAAGATGACCGTCGAGCAATTCATTGGCTTCGTGATGTCCAAAATGGGGGCGGTGGGCGGCGCGCAGTAAATATTTCGCCATCGCCCAGAAATAAATAATGGGGGAGCGGGGTTGCCCGCGATAGGGGTCAAACGGTCGGCGCGTGTGTTGGCCGGTACCCCCTTATCGCCGGCAAGCCCGCTCCCCCATTGGTATTTCAGATTTGATGGGCAATTCTGAACAATTGTTATTGATTGCCCTTTTTCATCGGCGCGTCGGGGATAGTTCATACAGGAAAGCTAGGTCGGGTCACGAGACGCCGACACCCTGATGCAGATTGCTCAGGACCACCTATCGTTACAGCTTTCCGTGTGTAAGGAAGCTCACGATATGCTGCGACACATTCCACTCAGTGCCTCAGGCCGGTTACGGCTGCTCATCGGGGTAACCTTGTGCAGCCAGTTGCTGATGCCCACCTTCGCCATGGCCGACCCGGCCTATGACGCCCTGATCATCCAGGCGCGCAACGGCAACTTCACACCCGCCCTGACTCAACTTCGCCAATTGCCCGCCGAGCGCCAGACGCCGGGGCAGATCAGCGATCACCTGGTGATCGCCGGTTGGGCCGGCCAGGATGCCGAAGTGCTGAAGGTGTACGAGGCACAGGGTCAGAATCGCAACTTGACCGCCCAGGCGCTGGCGACGGTCGCGCGCACCTATCGCAACCAGAAGCAGTGGGCGCGGGCCGAGGCGGTCTATCGCAAAGCGCTGCTGCGTGAGCCGAACAATGTTGACCTGCAACTGGGCCTGGCACTGACCCAGGCTGACGGCGGCAAAACCAACGAAGCGGTGCAACGCGCTCGTGCGCTGGTGGCCGGCAAACCGGATGATCCCAATCGACGCATGGCCCTGGGTTATGCGCTGACCCGTGCGGGTTTGCAGTACGACGCACTGCACGAATTCGACCAGGCGTTTATCCGCGCCGGCGACAAACCGGAAGTGGCTCGCGAATACATCGTCGCCTTGCAAAAAGCGCGTCTGCCCGAGCCCGCACTGCGCCTGTCCGCCCAGCGTCCCGGTCTTGTCGACCCCGTGACCCAGCGTCGTCTCGAAGGCGACCTGGCCGCCGAGCGCGTGCGCATGGCCGAGTTCGCCACGCGTACCGAGAAAGAGCGTTATGTCATCGCTGATCGCGCTTTGCAGGGCTACGATCAACTCCTCGCCCGCTGGACCCCGGACCCCACGGCCAAAGACGATGTGGTGCGTTGGCGCATCGACCGCCTGGGTGCGCTCAAGGCGCGGGCGCGTACCGCCGAGGTGATCCGCGAGTACGAAACCCTCCAAGCCGAAGGTGTGCAGTTGCCCACCTATGCGGTGCGTTGGGTGGCCGCGTCCTACCTCGACCAGCGCCTGCCGGAAAAGGCTGCGCCCTTGTATCGCCAAGCGCTGAGCGCTCCCGATGCGGATGTGGGCGATCGTGTTGAAGACAGCACCGCACTGTTCTACGCCTTGCTCGAAAACGATCAGGTGGACGAAGCGCGGGCGGTCGCCAAGAACTTGGCCGACAGCCAGAAACCTCGTGTTGAACTGAAGGGGCTACCGATCGGCAACCCAAACGACGAGTGGATGGACGCCCAACAATTGGCCGCCCAGGCCGGCACCTATGGTTCCGACCTGCCGTCCAGCGAAAAAGCCCTGGAAGAACTGGTCGGCAAGGCGCCTGGCAGCATCGGCCTGCGCCTGGCGCAAGCCGAGATGTACCGAGCCCGCGACTGGCCACGGCGCGCCGAGCGCTCACTCAAGGAAACCGAAACGCAAAGCCCGCGTGACATCGGCCTGGAGATGTCCCAAGGCTTCACGGCCCTGGACCTGCAGGAATGGCGTCAACTCGACATCCTCACCGACGATGTGGTCGCCCGTAACCCAGACAACCGCCAGGTGCAGCGTCTCAAACGCCTGCGTGATGTGCATGATATGGCCGAGCTGCGGGTCGAGGCCTACACCGGTAAAAGCTTTGGCGGTGGTAACAACGGCGATGCCGGTGCCGTCTCGGGTAGCCGGGATTGGGGCATTGAAAGCCGCCTCTACACGCCGCCGATCGACGAAGACTGGCGCCTGTTCGCCGGTGCCGGTTATGCGACGGCCGACTTTGAAGAAGGCACTGGCCATCACCGTTGGCAAGTGGTCGGCGTGGAGCGGCGTACCCGTGACATGACCATTGAAGCCGAGGTCTCCAACCATTCCTACGGCGATGGCTCAAAACAAGGTGCCGCCGTGTCGATTGCGCGCGACATCAACGACAACTGGCAGTACGGCGGTAGCCTCGGCTACCTCCTGTCCACCACGCCATTGCGCGCGTTGAATGACGGGATCACCGCCAACGGCGGCAGCGGTTTCATCCGCTGGCGCGCCAATGAAAGCCGCGAGTGGAAACTGACCCTCAGCCCCTCCCATTTCAGCGACGGCAACGACCGATTCGAAGCTTTGCTCAGCGGCCGCGAAGGCCTCTACAGCTCGCCGAAAGTGCAAGTGGACCTGGGCCTGGAAGTCGGCGCCAGCCGTAACAGCAAGGAAGATACGGTCTACTTCAACCCGAAGTCGGACTTCACCGTGTTGCCTGTCCTCAACATCAACCATGTGCTCTATCACCGCTACGAGACCCAGTGGAGTCAGCAGTTCCAGGTCGGTGCGGGTACGTATAGCCAGCAGGATTATTCCACCGGTGGCATTGGTCTGGTCGGCTACGGCCAACGCTATCGCTGGAACGATGTCCTGGAAGCCGGCGCCAACCTGAGCCTGATCAGCCGACCTTACGACGGCGATCGCGAACGCGATCTGCGTCTGCTCGTCGACCTCACTTACCGTTTCTAGAAGAGCCTGACCATGACCGTCCTCAGCCGTTGCTTGTTGATCCTGGGCGTAATGCTGGCCAGTGCCTGTGCCCAGCAACCCGCGCCCTTCACTCCACCCGCCGAGCGGCCGACCCCGGCCAACGAAGCGCCGTGGCCGAAAAACCATTTCCTTGGCATTGCCTATCACGACGTCGAGGATCGCGACCCCGATCAGGCGGTGGTGGCGGTGCGTACCGAGCGTTTGATCGAGCAGTTGGCCTGGCTGCGCGAGAACGGCTACAAGGCGGTCAGCGTTGACCAGATCCTGGCGGCTCGCAACGGTGGGCCTGAGTTGCCGCCCAAAGCGATCATGCTCAGCTTCGATGATGGCTATTCCAGCTTCTACACGCGGGTGATGCCGATCCTGCGTGCCTATCACTGGCCGGCCTTGCTGGCGCCGGTGGGCTATTGGATCGATACGCCCATGAACCAGCCGGTGGACTTTGCCGGCCAGCCACGGCCGCGCGGCGAATTCCTGACCTGGCAGCAGATCCGCGAAGTGTCCCAGTCGGGCCTGGTGGAAATCGCCGCGCACACCGATAACAGCCACAAAGGCATCCTGGCCAACCCCCAGGGCAACCTGGAGCCGGCGGCGACCTCGCTGCGTTTTGATCCGGCCACCGGACGCTATGAAACCCAGGCGCAGTTCGAGGCGCGCATGCGTGCTGACGTTGCAGCGATTTCCAACAAGATCCAAACGGTCACCGGCAAGAAACCACGCGTGTGGGTATGGCCTTACGGTGCAGCCAAAGGCACCTCGCTGGCGATCATTGGCGAGCAGGGCTACCAGATGGCCCTGACCCTGGAAGATGGCCTCGACAGTTCCAGTGACCTGATGAACAGCCCACGCTTCCTGGTGGCCTCCGATCCGGACGGCGAGCATTTCGCCAACAGCATGGTCGCGGTGCAAGCCAAGGCGCCGATGCGCGTACTGCACGTGGACCTGGATAACGTCTACGACCCCGACCCGGCCCAACAGGCCCGCAACCTCGACCAACTCGTGCAGCGGGTGGTGGACATGGGCGCAGGCACGGTATTCCTGCAAGCCTTCGCCGACCCCAAGGGTGACGGCCTGGTGCATGAACTGTACTTCCCCAACCGTCACTTGCCGGTGCGCGCCGACCTGTTCAACCGCGTCTCCTGGCAGCTGCACACCCGTGCCCATGCCAGCGTGTATGCGTGGATGCCGGTACTCAGTTTCGCCCTCGACCCCAAGCTGCCGCGCGTCACACGGTGGGACCCGGAAACCGGCAAGGTCGGCCTCGACCCTGACCAGTACAAACGCCTGTCGCCGTTTGACCCGCAAGTGCGCAAGATTATCGGTGAGATCTACGAGGACCTGGCGCGCAACAATGCCATCGACGGCGTGCTGTACCACGACGATGCGGTGTTCAACGATTTTGAAGATGCTAGCCCCGCCGCGCTCAAGGCTTACGCCGCCGCCGGCCTGCCGGCTACGATCGAGGCCCTGCGTGCCGACCCCGCCGTGATGCAGCGCTGGACCCGTTTCAAGAGCCGCTACCTGATCGACTTCACCAAAGAGTTGACCGCCAAGGTCCGCGCCATCGGTGGGCCGCAGGTGCAGACGGCGCGCAATATCTTCGCCGAGCCCATGCTCAACCCAGGCAGCGAAGCCTGGTTCGCGCAGAATCTCGACGATTTCCTCCAGACCTACGACTGGACCGCGCCCATGGCCATGCCGTTGATGGAAGGCCAGGAGTACAGCAACTCCAATGCCTGGCTGGAGAAGCTGGTCGCCACGGTCAAGGCGCGTCCCGGCGCCATGGAGCGCACGGTATTCGAACTGCAAGCCAAAGACTGGCGCACCCAGGCCGCGCCGGATATCGACAGCGCGCAGATGGCTGAATGGATGGGTGTGCTCAAGCGCCAGGGTGTCACGAGTTTTGGCTACTACCCGGACAACTTCCTGGAAAACTCCCCGGACCTGAAAACGGTGCGTCCGGCCCTTTCCAACCAATGGAACCCTTGACCATGTTCGACAGACTCCTGGCTTTATTCGTACTGGCATTGGTATTGGGTGTGCCCCTGGGCCTGATCTTCCTGGTCACCGGGCAGTTCCTGATGGACTTTGTGTTTTTCTACCCGCTGTTCATGTCGGCGCTGTGGATCGCAGGCGGCCTGTATTTCTGGCTGCACTGGGAACGCCACTGGCCGTGGGAAGAGGACACTCCGGCGCCCACCTTGGCCGGCAACCCGCTGATCTCGATCATCATCCCTTGCTACAACGAAGGGGATAACGCCGCCGATACCATGCAGGCGGCGCTGGGTCAGTTGTATCCGAACATTGAGGTGATCGCGGTAAACGACGGCTCCACAGACAACACCGCCGCAGTGCTCGATGCGTTGGCACTGGAGCACCCGCGTCTGCGTGTGTTGCACCTGGCGCAGAACCAGGGCAAGGCGGTGGCCTTGCGCATGGGCGCCGTGGCGGCGCGCAGTGAGTACCTGGTGTGCATCGACGGCGACGCGTTGCTGGATAAAAACGCGGCGGCCTACATGGTCGCGCCGATGCTGGATAACCCGCGCCTGGGGGCGGTGACCGGCAACCCGCGCATCCGCACGCGTTCGACCCTGATCGGCCGCGTGCAGGTCGGCGAGTTCTCTTCGATCATCGGCTTGATCAAGCGCACGCAACGGGTATTCGGCCGGATCTTTACGGTGTCGGGTGTGGTGGTCGCGTTCCGTAAAAAGGCGCTGGACCGTATCGACTACTGGAGCACCGACATGATCACCGAGGACATCGATGTCAGTTGGAAGCTGCAACTCGATCACTGGAGCATCTTCTACGAGCCCCGTGCCCTGTGCTGGATTCTGATGCCCGAGACGGTCGGCGGCCTGTGGAAGCAGCGCCTGCGCTGGGCTCAGGGTGGCGCTGAGGTGCTGTTCAAGAATATCCGGGGCATCTGGCAATGGCGTCATCGTTACCTGTGGCCGCTGTTGTTCGAATACTGCCTGTCCACCGGTTGGGCGTTTACCTTCCTGCTGTCGGTGATTTTCTACGTGCTTGGCAAGTTCATGGTGTTGCCACCGGCGATCACGGTGGACTCCCTGGTTCCGCCCGCGTTTACCGGCCTGGTGTTGGCCATGGTGTGTCTGGTGCAGTTTGCAGTGAGCATCATGATCGACCGCCGCTACGAGAAGGACCTGTGGAAGACCCTGTTCTGGACCGTGTGGTACCCGATGGTGTTCTGGCTGGTCAGCCTGTTCACCACCCTGGTCAGTTTTCCCAAGGTGCTGTTCAACCAGCACCGGAAGCGGGCGCGCTGGGTCAGCCCGGATCGCGGCATCAAACCTACTGAAGAGGAGGCGTGATCATGAAACTGGTCAGAACCCGCCAACGTATGGTGATGTGGATCATTGACGTGCTGCTGACCCTGATGGCCTGGGCCGGCTTGATCTGGCTGCTGGCACGTGGGATCAACTCGATGCTGGAGACCCACGGTGGCCCTCGGATTGAGGCGCCGATCTTTGCAGCGCTCAACACCCTGCAGATCTACCTGTGGATCGCCCTGTTCAACGCCCTGATCCTGATCAGCTGGGCGCGCTACCAGCAGCGCCGGGGCCGCAAGTTCGCCCAGCGTCGCGCCGAGGCCAAGGCCTTGAGCGACCAGAACCTGAGCGAGAGTTTCAGCCTAGGCGAAGGGGATCTGGAGCAGCTGCGTCGGCCTGGGGTGCTGGTGATCCATAACGACGAGGAGGGTGGCGTGGCGGAAGTCAAATCCCATGTCTCCCGCGATGTGGAGAAGCCAGGGCTGACGCTGGTGCCCGGCAAGGATCAGAACAAAGACGCGAGCTAAGGAAGCGCTTTGCAAGATCGTTCCCATGCAACGTGGGGACGATCGGGCTTAATCCCGACAAATGGGATCCAATTCACAAAAATGCCGCGAACTTTTCTGCTATTTCCGATACTAAGTTATCTCGGTAAGAAATTGATGGCCAATTAATGGCTATCTGTAAGTTCTCCGATGAATCGCCATCAAGGGTGCTGCCGCTGGTCGGAATAAAAATTCCATGATCAGAAGGCTTCTACCTATGATGATTTTTAGTTGTTATAAATCAATGCGTTGCGTGAAAAATTAGTACTAAGTTCCAACTAGCTCGGCTTTTTGAGTTGTAGGAAGTTAGGTGTTAGTTTGCGCCACTTGATTTTCGATGGATCGAATATGTCTTTGTTATTGCCACGGACTCGGTTATTGCTGTGCACTTTCATGCTCGCTTATTTGGGCCTGAACAGTGCCACCGCCGCCCCTACGCCCGGGGATCAGGACCTGATCCGCGATCGGCAGAACCGCCTGCTTGAAGAGCAGCGCCGGCGCCTCGAAGAACTCAAGGACCTGCCCGGTAAAGAAGCCAGGCCCACGGCCCCGGCGACGCCTGCCGACACACGTTGCTTCCCGATCAAAGACATCGAACTCAAGGGCGCTGACAGTCTGTCTGCCGACGACCGCGCGGGCTTGCTCAAACCCTACACAGGCCAGTGCCTGGGCGTTTCACAGCTCAATGAACTGCTCAAGGTCATCACGGACTTCTACCTCTCCAAAGGCCGCGTCACCAGCCGTGCCTATCTGCCGCAGCAAGACCTTTCCAGCGGCCACCTGCAAGTGTTGGTGGTGGAAGGCAAGCTCGAAGCCTTGAAAAGCGCCCCAGGCAGTACCGTCACCGACCGTGAGTTGGCGATGGCCTTTCCCGGCAAGGTGGGCGAGGCACTCAACCTGCGTGAAGTCGAGCAACTGGTGGACCAGCTCAACCGTTTGCCCTCCAAGCAGGCGCAGATGGAACTGACCCCCGGTACGCAGATCGGCGGCAGTGAAGTGGTGGTCAAGAACACCCCGCAAAAACCCTGGCGCGCCAGCCTGTCGCGCAATAACGATGGGCAGAAAAGCACCGGCGAACAGCAGTGGGGGGCAGGCCTTGAGTGGGACAGCCCCCTGGGCCTGGCCGATCACCTGGTACTGCGCGGCGGCCACGACGCCGTGAGTGACCACCAGAAAACCTCGAAAAACAGCATGCTCTACTACAACGTGCCGTGGGGCTGGTGGAACTTCAGCTACACCTACAGCGAAAGCGACTACCGTACCTATGGCATGCTCAACGACTTCAAATTCAAACAGAACGGCGACAACCAGAACCACCAACTGCGCGCTGAGCGGGTGGTCCACCGTGACGACGTGAGCAAGACATCGGTGAACGTGGGCCTTGCGCACCTGCGCACCAATAACTACATCCTCGACACCCGTACAAGCACAAGCAGCAACCGCCTCAGCGAACTGCAACTGGGCATCAACCACGGGCGCCGTATCGGCAACGCATTCGTCAACGTCGACCTGGGCATGCAGAACGGCATCGGCATGTTCGACGCACAATCTCAAGAGGAGCGCGACCCGTTCGGTAATCGCCAGCCCAATTCACGCTACCGCAAATACACCGCCACCGTCAGCTACCTGCAGCCGTTCGCCCTGTGGGGCGAGTCGTTCAGTTTCTCCAGCCTCGCCACCGGCCAACGCAGTGAAGACATTCTGTTCAGCCCGCAGCGCATGAGCCTAGGTGGTTCTGCCTCGGTGCGTGGTTTCAAGGATCAGCAGTTGATCGGCGATAGCGGCGGCTACTGGCGCAACGAAGTGCGCTGGGCCCGTGCGGTGACCGTCGACTGGCTGCGCCCGGCTTTTGCTGAATACGGCGCCAGCGTCGGCTATGACCAAGGCGTGATCAGCAATGATCGCTATAACGACCGTGTGCACGGCCGGGTTTCGAGCAACTCCCTGGAGCTGTTCGCCCGCGGCAAGAACCTGAGCACCAGTGTGACCTTTGCGCATTCTTTGGAACGCCCGGCAGTGATGAGCGAGCGCGAAGCGCCGATCTACTTCCGTATGGATTTCTTCCTGTAATTAAACGCCCCGCAGCAACGAGAATCTGAAAATGGATGTTCGCCAATTTGCCTTTCTGGCCCGCCAACCTTCCGCGGCATTGATACCGCGTAACTCGTTCCTCGGCCTGCCCAAGCGCGGGCTGGTGCTGATACTGGCCAACGCGTTGTTCTGGCAGCCGCTGCTGGCCCGGGCCGACGGCATCGTGGTCAGTGCGCCGGGGACCACCGTTGGCGCGGCGGGTAATGGCGTGCCCGTGGTGAACATCGCGACGCCTAACGGCAGTGGCCTGTCCCACAACCAGTTCAAGGACTACAACGTGGGTCCCAACGGTGTGATCCTCAACAATGCCAACGGTGCGGTGACCAACACCCAGTTGGGCGGCTATATCGTCGGCAACCCCAACCTCAAGGGCGGCGCAGCCAGCGTCATCCTCAACGAAGTCAACGGCGGCAGCCCCAGCCAGCTGCGCGGCTACACCGAAGTGGCGGGGCAATCGGCCAAGGTCATCGTGGCCAACCCCTACGGCGTCACTTGCAGCGGCTGTGGTTTCATCAACACGCCAAACGTCACCCTGACTACTGGTAAACCGGTGCTCGACGCGAACGGCCAGTTGCAGCGCTACCAGGTCGATGGCGGCGCCGTGACCATTGATGGCCAGGGCTTGAACGCGAGCAACGTCGACCGCTTCGAAATCATCACCCGCTCGGCCAAGATCAACGCGCAGATCAACGCGCGCGAACTGACGGTGATCGCCGGTCGCAATGACGTGGACGCGCGAACGCTGAACGCCACCCCACGCGCCGATGACGGCAGCACCAAGCCTGAGCTGGCCATTGATTCGTCGGCCTTGGGCGGTATGTATGCCGGCGCGATCAAGCTGGTGGGTACCGAAGCCGGTGTGGGCGTGAAACTCGACGGCACGCTCGCGGCCAGCGGCGGCGATATCCAGATCGATGCCAATGGACGCCTGAGCATGGCGCAAACGCAGGCCACCGGTAACGTCAAAGTCACGGCGCAGAACGTCGACCTCACCGACAAGGTCTACGCCGCCGGCAACGTACAAGTGACCAGCGCCCAGGCACTGGTCAACCAGAAGAGTGTGGCCGCCGGCCAACGCATCGAAATCAAGGCGACCACGGTCACCAACCCAGGCATCATCGAAGCGGGTGTCGCGCCCGATAACAGTCGAAACACCACCGGCGACCTAGTCGTCGATGCGCAAACCGTCAACACCACCGGCAACTTGCTGGCCAGCCGAGCCCTGGCGATCACCGCCGCGCAAGCGCTGACCAACCAGGGCGCAATCATCCAGGCCAAGAGCGTCAGCGTCAGCAGCGCCAAACTGACCAACCAGGGCGCCACTGCACGTCTTTTCGGCGAGCAGGCCCTGACCGTCGACGCACCGGCCATTGTCAACCTCGGCGGTTTGATCCGCTTTGGTGACGGCCAGGCCGCCACGCTGACCAGTGCCTCCCTGGACAACCGCCAAGGCCGCATCGAAATGGCCGGCGGCAGCCTGGTGCTCGACAGCCGCGAGCTGAACAACAACGGTGGGCAGGTCGTCGCCAACCAACTGACGGTCAACGCGGGCAACCTGAACAACCAGAACGGCGTGCTGCTGGCTGGCGTGACGACAGTCAACGCCACCAACCTTGATAACAGCCTTAAAGGCTTGATCCAGGCCGACAATGGCGCGTTGAATCTCACCGTCGCCAACGCCTTCAACAACAACCAGGGTTTCGCCCAGGCCAGCACCGACCTCAGCCTCAACGCCGGCACCCTTAGCAGCAACGCCAATGGTGTGCTGAGCGCCAACACCGGCAAGCTCACTCTCGTGACTGCCCAACAGCTCAACAACGCTCAAGGCCGCTTGCAGGCCGGGCAGGGCAATGTCGAGCTGCACGCTGCGAACCTGGATAACCAGAGCGGCGTGATCGTCGGCAAGCAGCTGCTGCTCGACGTCAACGCAGGGGACATCGACAACCGCGCCGGCCGTGTGCTCGGCGACAAGCTCGACGTACGCGCCTCCGGCCTCGATAACCGCAACGCCGGCCTGCTGGCCGGTGGTGCCGAAGGCGTCAGCCTGCTGCTCAAAGGCCCGGGCCAGTTGCTCAATGCCCAAGGCCGCATCCAGAGCGAAGGCCTCTTGCAACTGCAAGGCGAGCGCCTGGACAACAGCGCCGGCATCCTGCTCGGCCAAACGGTCGACGTGACCGCCCAGCGCTTCACCAACAGCAACAAGGGCGCGCTGGTCAGCGATGGCGGCGACATCACCTTCAACGTCAGTGACCTGCTGACCAACGTCGATGGCGTGATCGACGCCGGCGAGCGCAACCTGCTGGTCAAGGCCCTCACCACCCTCAACAACGACGGCGGCACCCTGCGCGGCAAGCGTCTGGACATCGCCGCCCAGTATTTGAACAACGACAACGGCCAACTGCTGGCCGGCAACCTGGGCCTGGGCTACAGCGGCCAGAGTGTGACCAACCGCAAAGGCCTGATCCTCAGCGGCGGCGCGCACACCGAACTGGACACCGCAAGCCTGGATAACCAGGGCGGCACTGTGCAAGGCGATACCTTGACCGTCACCGCCGACAAGGCCGACAACGGCAGCGGTGGCCTGATGGCGAGCTTGCTGGGCGACCTGCAACTGACGGTCGAAGCCCTGACCAACCGTGGCGGCAAACTGTTCGGTAAAGAACAGGTCACCGTCAGCGGCGCGACCCTCGACAACAGCGCCAGCGGCCAGATCAGCGGCAATGTGCTCAACCTGACCTCACGCGCTACCCTCACCAACCAGGGGGGCCTGATCGAAGCCAACCAAGGCCTGACCCTCGTCGGCGGCAACCTCGACAACAGTGCCGGCGGCCAAGTGCGTGCATTGGGCGGCGCCAACAGCAGCCTCGACTTCAGCGACCAGCTAAACAACCAGAACGGTACGTTGGAGTTCGCTAGCCAGGCCTTGCGCCTCGACACCGCGAACCTCAACAACCAGGGCGGTATGTTGCAGCACGCCGGCAGTGGCCTGTTCCATATCAACACTGCCGGCCTTACTGGCAGCCAAGGCAATATCCAGGGCATGGGCACCGCTGACTGGGCATTCGGTAAAGTCGTCAGCCTCGGCCGTGTACAACTCAACGAAGTCCTTACCTACAAAAGCGCCCAGGGCCTGACCCTCAAGGCCGGTGACCGCATGGCCAGTGGCAAGGGGTTGATCCTCGACGTAGCCAGCCTCGACAACGGCGGCGAATTGCTCAGCGATGGTGATTTGAGCATCACCACCACCGGCGACATCACCAACAGTGGTCGTGTGTCGGCCTTGCAAAAACTCAGCGTGACGGCGAATAACCTCAGCCAGAACGGCGGACGCCTGGCGGGCAGCCACACTCAACTGAACCTGGGCGGTACGCTGGATAACCTTGGTTTTCTTACCGCACGTCAGCAACTGGACATTGCGGCGACCCAGATCAATAACCGAGGAACCCTGGGCGCCCAGGGTGCCGTGAACCTGCTGGCGTCGAACGGTTTCACCAATGCTGCCGATTCGCTGCTGTTCAGTGGCGGCAATATGATTTTGCGTGGCAACAACTTCAGCAATACCTACGGTGACGTGTACAGCCAGGGCAACCTCAGCTTTGCCGCCATTGATGGCGGGCCTGCCGCCGGTTTCAGCAACCTTTCCGGCACCGTCGAAAGTACCGGCAATATCAGCATCAATGCGGCGTTTGTGGAAAACGCCAAGGCCGAATTCGAACTCGGGCAAACCCTGCAGGGTGGGCGTGTGGAGTGGTTATGTGGCCAGCATTGCGACGGGCATGATTCGTTCAAACGTGGCCAAATCAACATCTACCAGACCTACCTCGAATCAGCGGTCAAGGACTCGGCACCCGCTCGCCTTGTGGCAGGCAAGGATCTGCTGATCCAGGCGAATATGGTGCAGAACCGCTACAGCCTGCTGGCCGCCAATGGCAACCTGGGCATCGTCGCCAATGACCTGCTCAACCAGGGCGCGGGTACGCGCACCGGTCAAAACACCATCGTCATCGGTACGCCGTACAGGATCGACCTTGGCTATTGGGACCAGATGGAGTACGTCGATATCCCGGCGTTCAACGCTGCGGTCGCGGCCGGTAACTTTGACCTGGCGCGTTTCGAAGCACTCAAGGCGCGTTCTTCGGATGCCCGTTTCGCTGAGGTCAGTAACGTCACCACCTGGACCGACAACACCGGCCCAGGCTATGGCGCCACCCTGCAAGCCGGCGGCACCGTCAACCTCAACGTCGCCCGCACCCTGCAAAACGGCACGTTGCACGAAAACACCCTGGCGCAATTGACCGGCACCTTGGGCGATGACCAGACCGGCATCCCTGTCGGTGGCATCAACATCAACCTGAGCAAGCACGCCAACGACGTCAGCGCCCAGTCGCCCGGCACCGTGCTGCCAGTGGCCGGTGTCGCACCCGGCGGCGGATTCGTGCCTGTGGACTACACGGGCACGCCGTTCGCGCCGGTCGACCCCACCACCGCGCCCAACTTCCAGTTGCCCAAGGGCGAATACGGTCTGTTCGTTAAAAACGTCGACCCTACCAGCCATTACTTGATCGAAACCAACCCCGAGTTCACCTCGTTAGAGGGCTTCTTCAGCTCCGACTACATGCTCGGCAAACTCGGCTACAGCGCCGACGACGCCTGGCGTCGCCTCGGTGACGGCCAGTACGAAACCCGCCTGATCCGCGACGCGGTGCTCGCCCAGACCGGCCAACGCTTCCTCGCTGGCGGCCTGTACAGCGACGCCGACCAATTCCGCTACCTGATGGACAACGCCCTCGCGAGCAAAGACGCCCTGCGTCTGAGTGTCGGTGTCACGCTGACCAGCCAGCAGGTCGGCGCCTTGACCCACGACATTGTGTGGATGGAAAACCGCGTAGTCGACGGCCAGACAGTCCTCGTCCCGGTGCTGTACCTGGCCCAGGCCGAATCGCGCAACGTACGCGGCAACAGCCTGATTCAGGGGCGCGACCTGAACTTGGTCACCGGCGGCGACCTGGTCAACGTCGGCACCCTGCGCGCCAGCAACAATCTCTCTGCCGCCAGCACGGGCGGTAGCATTTACACCGGCGGCCTGATCGAAGCCGGCAACAACCTGAGCCTGCTGGCCGACGACAGCATCCGCAACGCCATGGCCGGCGAAATTCGCGGCAAGCAAGTCAGCCTCGCCACGCTCAAAGGCGACATCACCAACGACACCACCGCCATCCAGGTGCGTGACGGCGCCGGCATGCGCACCCTCAGGGACAGCAGCGCCGGCACCATCGTCGCCCGCGAAAACCTGGCCATGGACGCCCACCGCGACCTCACCAACCGCGGCGCCCTGGTCGCCGGTAACGACGCCAGCCTCGTCGCCGGCCGCGACCTCAACCTTGTTGCCGCCAGCGATACCAGCGTCAAGCATGAATTCAGCGACGGCGGCCACAAATCCAGCATCACCACCGACGTCAAAAACCTTGCCGCCTCCGTCACGGCGGGGGGCAACCTGAACATGAAGGCTGGGCAGGACGTCAATATCATCGGCAGCAACGCTACCGCTGGCAAAGACATGAACGTGCAGGCTGTACGCGATTTCAACGTTGTCTCCGTTGGTGATACGCACAACGTCGAGGGCCGGGAAAAGGATGGCAAGAAACGCATCAAGACCTCGGACGAGCAAACCACGCAAGTCGCGAGTGTGTTGACAGCTGGCAGGGACTTTACCAGCCAGGCCGGGCGTGACACGACGCTCGTCGCCAGCAAGATCAGTGCGGGGAATGAGGCGTACCTGTACAGCGATCGGCGCTTGGGCCTGCTGGCGGGGCAAAACAGCGCCTACACACTCTATGACATGAAGAAAAATAGTGGCTGGGGGAGTAAACAAACCCGTCGCGATGAAGTGACCCGCGTGACGCACGTCGGCAGTGAAATCAATGCAGGTGGCGATATCGGCTTGATCAGTGGCAGTGACCAACTCTACCAGCGCGCCAAATTGACGAGTGGCAAAGACGTCAACATCCTCAGTGGTGGATCGGTGACGTTCGAGGCGGTCAAAGACCTGCATCAAGAAAGCCATACCAAGAGCAAAAGCGATTTGGCCTGGACGAGCTCATCAGGGCGCGGCAACACCGATGAAACCCTTCGCCAGACTCAAATCGTTGCACAGGGCAAGTTCGCGATCCAGGCCGTCGATGGCTTGAAGGTTGATATCAACCATATCGACCAGAAAACGGTTGCCCAGACCATTGATGTGATGGTCAAGGCGGACCCGCAGTTGGCGTGGTTGAAGGATGCCGAGAAACGCGGCGATGTCGACTGGCGCCAGGTTCAAGAGGTGCATGACTCCTTTAAGTACAGCCATTCGAGTCTGGGCCAGGGCGCGATGCTGGCCATCATTATTGTCGTGACGGCACTGACCGCGGGAGCTGCAAGCGGCCCACTGGGTGCTGCGGCCGGGGCCAGTGCCGGGTCGGGTACGGCAATGGCGGCGGCGGGCAGTTCTGCGATGGTGACGGCGGGCACAGCGTCAGGTGTGGCGGCGGCAGGCTGGGGTAACGTGATGATTACAACGGCACTCTCTTCAATGGCAGGCACGGCGGCTGCAAGCACGATCAATAACAAGGGTAATCTTGGAAAGGTGTTTGACGATGTGACCAGCGCAGATGCCCTGAAAGGCTACGCCACGGGCGCGGCGATTGCCGGTTTTGGTGCGGCCTTCACCAACGGTTGGGGGCGTGAATTAACATCGGACGGTAACTACAAGACGGTGAGTTATGCCGAGCGGGTCAAGGCTTATACCGCGAATACCGCACTGAAAGGCGTGTTGAGTGGCAAAGATAAAAAGTCTTGGCTGACCATCGCGGGCACGGGGGCGCTGACCGAAGTGTATGAATACTCTGCTGGCCGTGGGCCGGATGTAAGACCAGGCGTGGACAGAGACGGAGGGGCAAAATATGACCCGCTTAGCGGCGGCTATGTCCCACAAGTTGATGAGGGTGGCGTGATAAGAGAGGGGAAAAATATTGGTCTTAACCGTACAACAGACTGTGGTAGCTTTTATTCTGTTTGTCACGGTACTCCAGTCAGCAATATATTAAATCAAGTTCCAGGGTTTAATGGGTTTGCTACATTGCACGATGGCTGGATGATTAATTTGGAAGCCTACAAAAAAGCGGATATGTCGCTTTTTGAAAATTTGGGCAGCATGCCGCCTGCTCTGATTGTGAATTATGGAGCCCTGTACGATAAGTACCGCCCAGCCATTGAATCGGAGAAAAAGCGTGAAAATTAATAAATGGCTTTTAATCGTATTATTGTCGGCCTTGGCGGGGTGCGCACCTTCCCATTCCAATTGGGAAAATGGAATGAATCTCTGGGTAGGTACTCATTTTGATTCCCATCTTTACAAGGACTGCACGCGAGGCTGTGGCGACTCATATTGGTCGCCTGTAAATGAGAACAAGACGTTTGATAAGGTTGTTGATGAAAGCGGAGGCAAACGCTATTACATAACTTGGATTAGAGATTGTCGATATTCGGTTTTTGTCGCTGCGGATCGGATAATAAAGTCATGGAGATACGAAACGTCTAACGTAAAAGGATGTTATGTCTTTTAACGGCTGTCTTGAGCGGAGAGAAAGCATACAGGTTTATTGAGTGATTACTGGCCGGTCAGCGCCAAGCCTAAATAAATCCGTCCCCATTTTCGCGTCCCCATTTTCGATATAGGCGGTTCGTCAGAAATTCTTGGAAGCAGTCTGCGCCTACGGTTCTGAAGTTATTAACGGCGTTATAACCAGTGGGTGCTCCAGCCAATAAAGCCAACTCCAGTTGCTACCTGTTTTAGAAAAAAGTCGGACACACGGGTGTGGTGTGATGGCGACGCGCGTAGATATTGATTTCTGTGCTCGACTACGCATCTTGCCGATACAGCCCCGAACCTTTTCGTGGATCCCAATGTCTTTACCCCGCCCAACCCCATCCGGTTGGGCTGCATGGACTGCAACGTTTTCAACAGCATTAAGGATTAATGTGAGCCTTCCCCCCTATTCCCTGCCTCGTCACTGCCTTTCGCGGTGCGAAGGGTTGCACCTGCGCATCCGGCACGCGCGACAAGGGTATGCACTCGGATCCTTTGATCCTTCGCTCAGTACACCTGCGGCCGCCGGGCCTATTGGCGGCTTTGATCTGTAGTTCATGGAGTTAGAAATGAAGCGCAAGCAGTTCCAGAAAAGCCTGTTGGCAGTCATGGTCGGCGCAATCAGCACCCAGGTGCTGGCGGTGGATGTCGACCTTGGCGCAGGCAAAACGATGTTCATCAGCGAAACCTACAATGAGTCGTTGGTGCTCACCGGGCAGACCACCCAGCTGGTCGATCAGAACAGCACGGCCGCTGCGGGGCTGGGGGTCGCCAATACCCACATCCAGGGCTCGTTGATCAACCGCGCGGACATTACGCTGAATGCCGATGGCCGTACCATCCGTGGCATTGCGCTGGACCCGATGTACTGGACCGGTCCTCAGAACCTGAGCCCCGGTTCTGTCACGGGTAACGTCGAGCAGGCCGGTATCATTTCGATGAACAATGGCGGCGACGAAGGCATGGAGATCGGCAAGACGGTCATTGGCGGCAGTGTGATCAACTCCGGCACGATCCGTTCGACACCCCCTTCGACACCGGCACCGTTTCCCTCCTTCATCGGTGGGGGCGAGGGTATTTACCTGCATGGCACCACCATCGCCGGGGATGTTTCCAACACTGGCCTGATCGACATGGCGGGTGAAGGCGCGATCGGCATCATTCTGGACCGTGACAACAATACCCCGACCACCATCGGCGGCAAGATCCTCAACTCCGGCACCGTCAAGGCGACGGGCGAAGGCGCCTGGGGCATCGAAGTTGAAACCGAGACCAGCCCGCTGCGTATCGAAAACAGTGGCCTGGTCTCGGCCAATGGTCTGGGCGCTCGTGGCATGTTGGTGTACCAGGGCACCTTCGATTACATCCTCAATACCGGCACCATCGAAGGCGTGGGCACCGATGCGGGGGCGTTCGAATTCTCCGGTGCCGACTTTGTGCAAAACAGCGCGGCGGGCTCACGCGGTATCGTCAACCGCGGGATCATCCGCGCTGACGGCACAGCCATCAGTGTCAACCCGGCCGACCAGGTCTCGACGTTTGAAATCAACCAGCAGGCCGGCGAGATTCGCAGCAATTCCGGTACCGCGATTGATGCAGCCAACCTCGCGACGTTGAATTGGACAGGTGGCAACATCATCGGTGATGTGCTGAACCTGAACGCGGTGAACATCGACGGCCAGGCGGGTTTCACGGGCAGCCGCATCATCGCGCCGGTGTCGATCAACTCAGGTTCACTGAACCTCTCCGCGCCAGGCACTGCCATTACCGGCAACCTCAACGTGGCCAGCGGCGCCGGCATTGATATGCACCTTTCCGACAGCGTGGTGCCGACCACGCCGTACCTGACCGTCAACGGTGCCGCCAACTTTGCCCAAGCCTCGAAGCTGACGGTAAGTGCCAACCCAGGTGATTTCGCCAGCACCAACAGCGGCACTCAATACACCCTGCTGCAAGCCACCAGCGTGCAAGATAACGGCCTGTCGGTGGCCAGTTCTTCGGCGCTGCTGAACGTGCTCAGCTACTCGGCCGACGCGCAGACAGTCAAGGCCGTGGTGGCGGTCAAAGATAATCAGCAAGTCCAGCAAGCGCTGGCCGGAGTGGGCGCCAGCGCGGCTTCAGCCACAGCGGTCAACACCTTCAAGAATGGCGTACTGAGCCAGCTCAGCCAAAACGATCAGGTGTTCCAGGCCCTGGCCAACGCCGGTACGGCGCAGCAACTGGCCCAGATCAGTGACCAGCTCAAGCCGGACGTCAACCGTGGCGCCCTGGATGTGGCGTTGTCCGGGCAAACCGTGATCAACGGCGCGATCTTCAATCGCCTCACTGACCAACGCGAAAGCCGCCAGGCCGGTGGCGTGTGGGTGCAGGGTCTGAGCAGCAACATGGACCAGGACGGCCGTGGCGGTGACAACGGTTACTCGGCCAACAGCAGCGGCATGGCGGTGGGTGTGGACAGTCG
Source organism: Pseudomonas sp. H3_E07 (assembly GCF_054668895.1). Taxonomy (NCBI): domain Bacteria; kingdom Pseudomonadati; phylum Pseudomonadota; class Gammaproteobacteria; order Pseudomonadales; family Pseudomonadaceae; genus Pseudomonas; species Pseudomonas sp. H3_E07. The sequence goes on along the minus strand of NZ_CP162795.1, from coordinate 2,588,457 downwards.
TGTGAACGACACCACCACCTTGGGCGTGGCGTACAGCTACCTCAATTCCAACATCCATTCCGACCTCGGCAACAAGACCGATGTCGAGGGTCATGCGCTGTCGCTGTACGGCAATTGGTCGCTGCAGAACTGGTTTGTCGACGGCAGTCTCAGCTACGGCCATAACGACAACGACAGCAAGCGCCATATCGCAGGCACTACGGCCAAGGGCAGTTACGACAGCAACGTATTGTCGGCCAGCGTGATCGGCGGCTACAGCTTCAAGCCGTCCCAGGCCGTCGTGATCGAGCCTCGTGTGGCTGCGCGCTACTCCAACGTGCGCATGGAGGGCTACGACGAGAAAGGGTCGTCGGCCGCCCTGAGCACAGGTTCGCAGCGTTATGAAGTGGGCGAGTTGGGCGCTGGCGTGCGTCTGGCTGGCAACCTGCCAATGGGCGCAGGCAGCCTGCAGCCGGAAGCGACGTTGATGGCGTATCACGACCTGATGGGCGATCGCGTGGCGCAAACTTCCAGCTACATGCTCGGCGGTTCGGCATTCACTGTGACCGGCGCGTCAGTGGCACGGGATAGCTATGAAGCCAGTGTGGGTGTGAACTACCAGGTTGCAGACTTCACCGTGGGCGCCAGTTACACCCGTCAGGCGCGCAGTGGGTTTGACGCCGATGGCGTGATGCTCAAGGCGCGCTATGCGTTTTAAGCACAGTTAAGGTCATACGCTTTGCCTGTGGCGAGGGAGCCCGCTCCGTCGCCACAGGTTTCATCAGAACAACTTGCGCTGCACCGCTTCATCCAGGGTACTGCGCGTCAGCGCCTCCACCACTTCCCGCGTGTCCGCCTGGAACGGGATGCCCACGATCAGCACCAGGTGCATCCAGGTGCGTACCGATTCGCTCTTCTTCACACGAGCCAACTCCTTGCCATCCTTGTCCTTGAATACCGTTTCCAGGGTGAAGGTGTTTTTTGCCGTGCTCGGAATGAGGAACAGCGTAAAGCCGGTGATGAACGCCGACACCGGGCTGTACTCTTCGTTGTTGTGCAGCGTGGCATCCACGTAGATGTCCGAGTCGACTTTGTCAGTGCTCACCCGTGAAAAACGATTGGACTGGCGCAACGAGTCAGCCACGGCTTTTTCCCACACCACCACCGGGGCACCGACGGCAGCATTGCCCGGACCGCCGTTGACGTGGTTTTGCGCGGTGGTATGCACATAGGCCGTCGGTTTTTGCGCCGGCACGTTAGCCGTCGGAGGCCAGGTCTGCACAGCTGGCAGTTCGTGTTGTGAGTAGGACACGCAGCCGGTCAGCAAGACTGCCGCGAGTACCAGGCAGTGTTTGATCAATCCTTTCATGTGTTGCTCCTGAAACTAGGGTTTCGCCAGGTTGGCGGTAGCGGCGTCGAGCAGTTGCGCGACCAGTTTGGTCAGTTGCTGGCCGCCCATCGAAGGCGCCCAATATTGGCCGCTGTACAACCCGACGTTATGTTCGAACTTGATCGACTCCTTCGCCGACGCCAGCTCCTTGCCGTCGCGATCGACGATGACCAGGTCGCCGGCGACGTCAAAGCTGTCCACGTAGATCGGTCCGTTGACCCAGATCCAAATGGTCAACGTCAGCAGCGCCCCCGGCACGTACGCCGGGTGCGGGGCGCGATGACCCTTGAGGGAAGTCATATTGAATTTGAGGGTGACGTCGTGCTCGCTCAGGCGTACCGGATACTCGGTCACCTGCTTGAAATAGCCCGCCGTGCGCACGTACTGGGTGATCTGGGCCGTCAGGGAGCTGCTGATCGCCGTTTTGTTGGCTTCATTGACGTCGGTGGCACTCACCGTCACATCGGCGACTTGCGCACTGCGCGGGCTGCTGGTGGAAGCCGGATGGAGCGGGGCGCCGATGGGGCCGGTGACGGTGTATGACACACAGCCGGTCATCGATAACGCGGCGACGAGCGTTGCCGCCCGGAGGAGGGTTTTCAACACGCAATATCCCTATAAATGAATGAACCAAGCCACTGTCTCGTCTTTCAGGGGCATAACTTGAGCGGAGGTTTTTTATCTGCCGGGTGAAGGCTATTAGCCATCACTCTTTTTGGTTGACTGACAACGCCTTAGCGCACGGCGACCGGATGTTTGCACGTAAGCGTCAGTAAAGCGACGCCACACGGGCTTCAAAACAACTTGAGAACGGCTTTCAACTCCGTAAAATGCCGCGACTGTTTAAAGCACGATACTTTTCAGGGACGAATTCAGACATGCGCGTGTTTGCCGTATTTCTCGCGGCGTGCCTTATGGCGGGCTGTGCCTCCAAGCCGGATTACTACATCTCCCCGGCGCCGGTGACCATTCCCAAGACCGCTACCTACTGGCTCGACACCTTCGATGTTGAGGTGGTGGGCAAGAACGAACGCTTCCTGTCGGATGACAAAGTGCGCCAGCAGCTCGGTGTCGATTTGATCGACCGCCTGCTCAAGGCCAAGCGCTACGCCAGCAGCAAGGACAAGGCCGATTACCTGCTGGATGTGAACGTCATCTATACCCGGCGGATACAAGACACCCAAGGCGGTTTCATGACGGCCATCGTCGATGACAAGACCATCCTCGCCAGTGTCGACTTCAACTACCAGGTCAAGGTCAAGAAAGCCGGCGCCGAAGTGCTGCATTTCTCTCAGGCTCGCCAAGGGCTGATGCCAGGCGGCTACAAGGGCGACTGGCAGAACATGAAAACGATGGCCGGGGTGCTGACCAACTCTGGCAACTCCAGTGTCGAGACCTTCTACACCGGTTTATTGAGCCGATTCATCGTTGACGATTTGCGCGACATTCCGTCCCGCTAGCGTCAGCGGCCGCACCCGATTTCCCACTTAGGAGCACCCTGTGAAAACACTGTCCAAAATCCTGCTGTCCGGCCTCACCGCCGCAGCGCTGCTGACCGTGGCCGGTTGCGCCACGGAGAGCAATCGCGCCATGCCGGTGGAACAAGTCGCCAGCGCCAACGTCGCCTATTCCGGTGTGCGGGTACCGATTGCAGTCGGTAAGTTCGACAACCGCTCCAGCTACATGCGCGGCATCTTCTCCGACGGCGTTGATCGCCTCGGTGGCCAGGCCAAGACCATCCTGATCACCCACCTGCAGCAGACCAACCGCTTCAGCGTGCTGGACCGCGACAACATGGGCGAGATCTCCCAGGAAGCCGCGATCAAAGGCACTGTGCAGAAGCTCAAGGGCGCTGACTACGTCGTGACCGGCGACGTGACCGAGTTTGGCCGCAAAGAAACCGGCGACCGCCAGCTGTTCGGCATCCTCGGGCGTGGCAAGACCCAAGTGGCTTACGCCAAAGTCGCGTTGAACATCGTCAACATCAGCACCTCCGAAGTGGTGTATTCCACCCAGGGCGCCGGTGAATACGCGCTGTCCAACCGTGAAGTGATCGGTTTCGGCGGCACCGCCAGCTACGACTCCACCCTCAATGGCAAGGTCCTCGACCTGGCCATGCGTGAAGCCATCAACCGCCTTGTCGACGGCATCAACGCTGGCGCCTGGAACCCACGCAACTGATCAGCAGCACCTCAAGCAGCACTTCAAGGAGCAGTACAAGGATGAGCAAGGCAGTCAAGTTGGCGCTGATGCTGACAGCAGTGGCGACGGTCGCCGGGTGCCAGACGGCGCCCCAGCCGTTGTATCAATGGGAAAGTTATCAGCCGCAGGTTTACGAATACTTCAAGGGCGAGCCCAAGGAAGCGCAGGTCGAGGCGCTGGAGCGGGACCTGCAGAAGATCAACGCCAGTGGCCGCAAGGCCCCGCCGGGTTACCACGCCCACCTGGGCATGCTGTACCTGAGCCTGGGCAAGGATGACCAGATGGTGCAGGAATTCCGCACCGAGAAGGCGCTGTTCCCTGAGTCTGCCTCGTACATGGACTTTTTGCTGAAGAACGCCAAGACCGGAGTCGCCACTAAATGAGCCTGTTGAAACTCACGGGCGCCTTGCTGGCCCTGGCCCTGCTCGGCGGTTGCGCAGCCCCCAAGACCATTGATTACACGGCATACAAACAGGCACGACCAAAGTCGATCCTGGTCCTGCCGCCGATCAATGAGTCGCCGGAAGTGCAGGCGTCCTACAGCATGGTCTCGCAAGTGACCTACCCGCTGGCCGAGGCTGGCTACTACGTGTTGCCGATCGCTCTGGTGGACGAAACCTTCCGCCAGAACGGCCTGACCACCGCCAACGATATCCAGGCGGTGCCACCGGCCAAGCTGCATGACATCTTCGGCGCGGATTCGGCGTTGTACATCACCGTTACCAATTACGGCACCAAGTACATGCTGATCTCCAGCGACACTTCCGTGACGGCCTCGGCCAAACTGGTCGACCTGCGCACCGGCACCACCCTGTGGACCGGCTCGGCGCATGCGTCCAGCGAGGAAGGCAACAACAACGGCGGCGGCCTCATCGGCATGCTGATCACTGCGGCGGTCAAGCAAGTGATCAACAGCTCCACCGACGCGGCGCATCCGATTGCCGGTATCACCAGTGCGCGCCTGCTGTCGCCGGGTCAGCGTGCGGGGATCCTGTACGGTCCACGTAACCCGAAATACGGTACTGACTGATTGAGCGGTTCGGCGGGGCAGGTTTTCCTGTTCCGCCGAACGGTTTAACCCGAACAGCCAGCCCCTCGCGTCTGACCTTGTGAACGGATCATTCATTCACGAGGTTCAGCCCATGTCCCGTCCTCTGCTCTTCCTGCGTCCTGCTGCCCAGGGCTTTGCCGTTACCTTGCTGGTGACGCTGGCCGGTTGTGGGCTGTCCTCTTCCCATGATGCAGCCGAGCCTGCCGAAGCTGCGCCGGTCTCCGAGCTGCAAAGTATCCCCGTACAAGGCGCATTGGTTAAACGCATGCCCATGCCTGCGCCCATGAGCGCACAAAGGATGATGCAGGAATCCATCGCGATGGAATACCGCAGCGAACCCCGCGAACAATACGAAAACCTGCCGGAAAACCCGGTGCATCGCGTGGCTGAAACGCCGGTTTCAACCTTCAGCGTGGACGTCGACACCGGCAGCTACGCCAACGTAAGACGTTTCCTCAACCAAGGCAGCCTGCCGCCCGAAGGCGCTGTGCGTCTGGAGGAAATGGTCAACTATTTCCCCTACAGCTACGCACTGCCCACCGACGGCTCGCCCTTCGGCGTGACCACCGAAGTGGCCGCCACACCATGGAACCCTCGCACCCAGTTGCTGCGCATCGGCATCAAGGCCTCCGACCGCGCCGTGGCAGAGTTGGCGCCGGCCAACCTAGTGTTCCTGGTGGACGTGTCCGGCTCCATGGACCGCCGCGAAGGCTTGCCGCTGGTCAAAAGCACGCTGAAATTGCTGGTGGACCAGTTGCGTGAACAGGACCGTGTTTCGTTGGTGGTGTATGCCGGTGAATCCCGGGTGGTGCTCAAGCCTACCTCGGGTCGTGACAAGCAGAAGATCCGCAACGCCATCGACCAACTCACTGCCGGCGGCTCCACGGCGGGCGCGTCCGGCATCGAACTCGCCTACCAGATGGCCCGCGAAGGCTTTATCGACAAGGGCATCAATCGCATCCTGCTGGCCACCGACGGTGACTTCAACGTGGGCATCAGCGACTTCGACAGCCTCAAGCAGATGGCCGCAGAGCAGCGTAAAAGTGGCGTGTCTCTCACCACCCTGGGCTTCGGTGTGGATAACTACAACGAACACCTGATGGAACAACTGGCCGACGCGGGCGACGGTAACTACGCCTACATCGACACCCTGCGTGAAGCGCGCAAAGTGTTGGTGGACCAACTCAGTTCGACCCTGGCGGTCGTGGCTCGGGATGTGAAACTGCAGGTGGAATTCAACCCCGCACGCGTCAGCGAATATCGCCTGCTCGGCTATGAAAACCGCGCCTTGAAGCGTGAGGATTTCAACAACGACAAGGTCGACGCGGGTGAGATCGGTGCAGGGCATACGGTAACGGCGTTGTACGAAATTGTGCCGAAGGGCGAGAAAGGGTGGTTGGAGCCTTTGCGTTACGCGGCCGTGCCGGCGCCTGAGGAAAAATCCGCTGAGCTCGCGATGCTGCGTGTGCGCTACAAGCCTGCTGCGGGAGGTGACAGCCAGTTGATCGAGCGGCCCATCAGCACTGTTTCGGGCAAGGCCAGTGAAGACCTGCGTTTCGCCGCCGCCGTCGCTGCCTTCGCCCAACAGCTCAAGGGCGATGGCCGCTACACTGGTAGCATGAGCCTGCAGGACACCGCTGCACTGGCCCGCTCGGCCCGAGGCAATGACCCGTTCGGCCTGCGCAATGAGTTCGTACAACTGGTGGAACTGGCCCAAAGCCTCAAACACTGATTGCCCATGCAACGACGATCCAATGTGGGAGCTGGCTTGCCTGCGATAGCATCATTGCGGTGTGACTGAAACACCGAAGCCTCTGCATCGCGGGCAAGCCCGGCTCCCACAGGTCATCTGCATTGATCCATCGAAAGGAGTTCGCCACCTACATGGCCGTACCCGATGATTCACCCAGCGACGAAGCGCTACTGGCCCGCTACCGAACCGGCGACAGTGCCGCGTTCGAAGCCCTGTACGCACGGCACCGCCAGGGCCTGTACCGATTCCTCGTATCCCTGAGCAACAAGGCCGAACTGGCCGAGGAAATCTACCAGGAAACCTGGCTCAGCCTGATCCGCAGCGCCACCCAGCCACAAGGCCGGGCGAGTTTTCGCACATGGCTGTTCCAGATCGCCCGCAACCGCCTGATCGACCATTGGCGCAAGCACGGCATCCACAACCCGCTGCACGACAGCTACGACGAGCAATTGCACGCCCAGGCCGACGACAGCGCCGGCCCCGAGCAGCAACTGAGCCTGAGCCGCGACCAGGCCCGCCTCGATGCAGCGCTGCAAGGCCTGCCCGAAGACCAGCGCGAAGTCTTCCTGCTGCGCCTGCACGGCGACCTCGAAGTGCCGCAAATCGCCGCCCTCACCGGCACCCCGCTGGAAACCGTCAAAAGCCGCCTGCGTTACGCCCAGCAGAAACTGCGCCGCCTGCTGGCCGAGGAGATACCCGCATGACCGACTCCCGACACACCCCGGACCCCGACGACGTGCTGCTCCAGCATTTCCGTCAACACAGCACCGGCGAACCGCCCGCGTCCCTCGACGCCTTCATCCTCAACGCCGCCCGCCGCGAAGCCCCTGCGCCGCAGCCGAACCTGTGGCAACGCTGGCTGCAAGCCTGCCAACGGCCACGCTGGCAAATGGCATTCGCCACCGTCGCAGGCGTGGCACTGATGATCGGCGTAGTGATGCGCTCGCCTGTGCCGCAACCCGAAATCTCCACCGCGACCTTCTCCGCACCTCAAGAGCAAGCCGCACGTCCAGCCCCGCCACCAATGTCCGCCCCTGCCCCCGTGGCCCGACTGGCCATCGCGCCCAAAGCCGAGAGTGCGCAAGTCATGGGCTCAATGGCGGACGAGTCGAGCACCCGACTCAGCAAGCGCGCGCCGGTGGCGCTACCTTCGTTGGAGGAGGGGTTGCAGGAGATTGTGAACCTGCGTGCGGCAGGGCAAAGCAAGGCAGCGGATGAGAAGCTGCTGGCGTTGCATCAGCGTTTTCCTGAGGAAGACTTGCCGGCGTTGTTGGAGGCGTTGCGAAAACATTGAATCGCTGCGCGTAAAAAAGCCCCAGGTGTTTTGAGCTGGGGCTTTCTTGTTATGTCTGGTGACCCGGCGTCGTTTGAACTGGGCGTAAGATGCCCGGTTTATACGGGTTCTTGTGGTGGTGTTTCGGTTAGGCATACACGAGGGCATACACGGCCCCCCGTGCTGGGTGTGCATCTGGCTTGAAATACGCCTGTATGCCCAAGTCTAGCACTGGTACCGATCCTTGATCATCCTATCGAAATAAGTACCTTTCGAGCCGGCCCCCATGAGGCCCTGATGAATGTTAGGTGGGACGCGGCAGTAGTCGTAAGTACGCCCTTGCTTGAACGTGATTTTCATCCTGCCTGTCGCGGGGTCATAGCCCACAGCTGTGATAGCCGTCGAGTTGACACGAACCATATCCATAGCGCTTTCCCTACCCCTGATTGATAACTTTCTCTGTTCTGATACTAGTCCGTGTTTCGTTCGGCGGTGCCATTGCGTCCTTGCAAAAGGAGGGCGGGGCTGAAAAGCTGCTGGGGACCCTGAGGTTTTTCTTCCAGCACGGGGCATGAAACCCGCGGGATCGAGTTAGTGGGAGGTGCCAGAAGTTACTGAAATTTCAATCGTTGAAATTGAAAGGATCTTGAAGAAAAAGGGCCATCGTTACAGCTTCGGTAAAGGTGGCTGTATCTGTTGCTGATAGTGAACACCTGCATGGCGTCAACCATGGTGATGGGTGTCAACCACGTCAACCTGTCAACTAACTTAAAAAATCCAGCCGCTAACACGAACGCGCGGGTTCTATGCCCCGTGTCTATCCGAAATGCCCAGGGTCCCCAGCGGCTTTTTGATTCATAGGGCAAATGTACTGGTGAACAGTAGTTCACCCGGTTCACCTGTTCACTAAGCTGGGCACTTTTCCGCTGACATGATCACGCGGGTTTCCTACCCCGTATCGGTCTCAATATGTCAGGGGACTCCGGTTCTGCCGGAATCTCCTCGCTGGTGGAGCTTATTGCTAACGGGGAGCGGGGACAGATACCTATCAAATACCCTGTTACTCGAGTTACGCGTGTTACATTTTTAATTAACTCGTTGAATTTAAATAATAAAAATAAAGTAACACTTGCTTGGATCCTCATTCGTCTTTGATGTAACACTGCTGGAAGGTGTTACGCTTTTAGTCAATCGCCAAGGATCAAGGAAACCAAGCACATAAGGTCAGCTGTCGGCCGAATAGTGGGCAGTCGATAAGCGAATAGGTAGCGTCCCCCCGGCTAGAGCCTACCCCTTAATGCTGCAACGGGCTGTGCGTGGCGCTTAGTCAAGGTTGCGTGCGGCTCTAGCCGTTTCGTATCGGGATGATAGATTCAACGGCAGGCACTGAGCGCACAGATAGAAAGCGTGAGAACAGGCTACAATCAGGGACGCTGACTATTAATCCACCTGCGTCGGTGTCTGGAGCCGGGAACGTAAATTTTCTTGCGATCTTCGTCAACGGGGCCGATAAATAAGTAATGACACATGGCGTGCGCGGGTGTCGAATTTATATGCCAACCAGTGCAAAGGAGGTAAACATGGCTAAGAATTTCTTGGATTTGAAGACCGATCCGGGTCTGTTGTGTGCGCTCCAAGGCGCCTCGCAACACAAGCAGACTGCCGCCGAGATGCTGGAACAGCGAGTCTCGTTCGTCTACGGGTCCGTAAGCTCGAAGAACGGCGTTACACGCGAACAGGTTCGAAAGCTGATCCTTGAGCAGGAAGGAGTCGAAGGAGCGAAACGTTGATCCTCTTTGAGCTGTGCGGCAATACCGAGCAAAATCCAGTCTACCAAGAACTGGAAATTTCCAATGGCAATCGGCAGTACGACTTCTTAAGGTCCATAGTAGGCGCTGCATTGGCTGTGGAACGCGCGTTTCTTTCGAATCACATCATCAAGGCATTGAATTTTCATGCCATCACTTGCCTGCATACGAACGCAGGCGAGTACCGTCCATGCCAAGTGGTCGTAGGCAATCATGTGCCCCCCGAGCACTACCGGGTTGAGGCGCTCATGGACGATTTTGTGAATATAGTGAATAGGAGCTGGGAGCAATCCGACCCAGTGACCCTCACGGCATACGTGCTCTGGCGGCTAAATCATATTCACCCGTTCATCAATGGCAACGGTCGAACGGCTAGAGCTGCCTGCTATTTCGTATTATGTGTAAAGTCCGGTGGCTGGCTACCAGGAACTACGATTCTTCCTGAGCTGATTTGTCGAGACAGGGATGAGTACGTCGTTGCACTCCAGCGTGTAGACGAGTCTTTGACCCGAGGTCCGTTCGACTTAAGCCCACTGCATGAGCTGTTGTCGAGGCTCGTCACCGAGCAACTCAGTACGCAACAGCCTCCCGCTGAGAACCCTCAGGTTTAATCTCTGTAACGCCTTTGTCGCTTTGGGCCAGATTCACCCTGGGGGTATTTCCATTTTAGGCTCTGGGGGATTTTCAACGTGCAGTGGCAGGCTCTTTGCGTTGGTAAGCAGGGACGCGCGCACAAGATGGTGACAGTTATTGAGTGGGCACGAGCAGCTGTGTTACTCGTTCAATCTTGAATATCAATTTCAGTCACTTAGCCTCTACGAAGCATTGAACTGTGTCTCGATCTGAGCGACATGCTCCATTATCTCCCCGATTTCTATAGCCCGGTTGGGCGTACGTCGATTGATCCCGAACCGATGATTTGTGTGAGCACCTACGCCGTGGGTGAATACTTTGAGAGGTTCTGGCCGAAATGCTACCGAAGCGCCTACCGCTGGCTGAGACTCAAGCCCGCTGTGCTTATGCTCCAAGAGGATCATCGTTCTTCGTATGTTCACGGAATATCAGATTGATACCGCACAAGGCGTGATTCTGGATGTGGTACTCACGCAGCTAAAAAGGCGCAAAGGCCAACAACGGTCCGGAAAAAGTTCAATGTGGTGAATAGGTTCTGCGATGGTAGTCTTCCTAGAGTTCAGGTGCTCTGGAAATCTGCCTTTATTCTACAGTAGTGGTCAATAGAGACCATTTGCTGGCGACGATCCTAGGCCGTTCATAGACCTTGCAGATTGTCGCCAATCCAGATTCCCCTTTGGGCACAAGGAAAGTAAGATGAGGGAATCGCATGATGGCTTTTTGTTATCGCTGCGCCAGCGAGCAGGGCCGTCATGAGATGTAAATATCTAGAAGTAAAAATAAACTAATGAACAGGATGTCTATGTCTAGGTTAATTGCGGTGAAATCTCACTCCCATTTTCAAGGGAACACTGGAGTAGTGATACCTCTGATAATTGAAGAGGATGGGAGGGCTCCTAGAGAGGTATATCCAGAGGAATTCGAACATGGGAATAAAATTTTCATTGCAGATGAATACCAGGCAAAAATTGACGATAGCTACAGAGAGGATGAGTTATTTGTAATAACTGCATGGAGTGAAACAGATAAGGATGACTGGAAGACTAATACTAGCAAACAAAGATACATATCATTCAGCAACTTGATTAGGCCGCTTGAAAAAAGTGCATATCTACCGATTGTTGATATGGAAATGCCTGACATAAGCACGGGGTCAGTGGAGTCAATTCCAAACTCGGGGCTTAGCAATACCCACTTTATGATTCGAAATGGAGGCTTCATAAGTGGTCCGTTTACCGCGCAACACAATGGTTCAGCATGGAGCGTATCACCAGTCCTTGTTAATACACCGCTTTCATTGCAAACACATAATATTGCGCAATTTACAGAAGAGGATTTATCTTCAAGTGGGTTGCTAATAACAACAAAGCTAAATGGTATTACACACTGCTACCTATCCTCCCTAGAGCGCGCGAAGCATGTTGAGCACGATGTGCAAGACTACATTTCAGACTCGGGACTTATTACTTACTACACAAAGAACGGTTTTGGGAAAAACGATAAAAATAGTTTATCTAGAACAGAGGCAGGTAAGCTCAAGGCTGCGGTAGAAGCTTACAAAAAGACTAATAAGGCAGTAGAGAATAACGATAGGCTTAATCGCCTTAAAGAAATTTTAGATAGCTACTTAAACTCTGAGGGAGTCGGCCTCGAAATTATTGATGGCTATTTAAATAATACACAGAATGGGCGAGACTTCTTAGAGAATTTTGTCAGGCAAAATAGAGATATTCTATTAAAGGATAAAGCTGAAGAGCTAAGGAAGAGGTTGGAGGAACAAAAGGAAAGGAACGATCTTGAGCTCTCAAAGCTTTCTTCTGAAATTGAGCAAAGAAAGCAAGAATTAAAGCAAGAAGAAAACAAAGTTTTAAATCAACGAAAGATCTCGGAGCAAGAAATTGAAGAGATCAAGAAAAAAACAGCTGCTCAGATCAAAGAGGATTCACTTAAGGGGCAAGAGGATCTAAAGGAAGAAATTAGGCATTTAGAAAAATTAAAAGAAGATTTGCAGGGGGAAGTGGAAGCAATTAATCTGGATTTTTCACAGCTCACTGAAAAGTTGAAGTTGCCAAAAGAAATACAACATATTCAGTTCACACTGGAGGATAGAAAAAGGCAAATATCTGAACTTGAACGTACGAATTACGATCTCGAAAAGCTAGTCGAAAGGCAGATGGCGAAGCTTTCATCTCCTGACTTAAGCATAGTTATGCTAGAGCACAAAACCATCAGCCAAATTCTAAGTGGGCAAAAAACCACTTACAATCCAAAAATAAAACCATATTTTCCTAAAAGGTCTGCTAAAGAGTTAGAGGATAATACTCGAGGAGATTATATTGAAGGTCTGAAAAAGCAACTTGAAGGTGAGGATGGTCGGCAGTTTAATTATGATGAGGTTGGCAATCTAGTAGTCACGATGATGCAGTCTTTTTTAACTGTTCTGGCTGGCCCTCCCGGTACTGGTAAGACATCTACAGTTACTAGATTGGCAAAGCATATGGGACTTATAAATACCGATAGTTCTGATTCTGATCAAATAAATAGATTTCTCAATATCCCTGTTGGGAAGGGTTGGGTATCTAACCGAGATTTGATTGGATTCTGGAACGGTTTAAAAAATATATATCAGCCTTCTCGCTCTGGATTGTATGAGTTCATGCGTGCAGCGGAAATTGAGAACAGTGAATTTTCTAATGATTTACTCAATTTGGTACTGCTTGATGAAGCCAATCTTTCGAGTATCGAGCATTATTGGAGCGACTTCCTAACATTGAGTGATACATTTAACAATGACGGTAATAAAATAAATCTCGGAATTCAAGGTTCAGAACATCAATACTTAACAATACCTAAAAGCTTACGTTTCATCGCTACAATTAATAGCGATGAAACTACTGAGCGTCTATCTCCGAGATTGCTTGATAGAGCCCCGGTTATATCTTTAACTCACTGTCAGTTTTCTCTGCCTACTGTTAACGACTTCGAGTCGTTGTTTAGTGGGGCAGTACCGTATAGCTCTCTTCACAAAGCTTTCAACCCAAATGATATTACATTTGCATTGAGTGATGCAGAAGACAATAACTTAAAGTCTATAATCACAACACTTTCGTCTGGGCATAATCGAACAGCGCCAATACATATAAGTCCTCGAAAAATTCAGTCGATTCATAAATATTGTAAAACTGCGAACGAGCTATTATTTCAAAGATATCAGACAATGGATTTTGCTATTGCGCAGCATATACTCCCAGTGATAAATGGCTATGGTAAGGGGTATAGAGATAAATTGGTGCAGCTTCATCAGAAGCTAGGGGATTATAATTATGAAATTTCGCGTAATCTTCTCGGCAATATTATCGAGCAAGGTGATGAGCTGACAGAATCATACTCGTTCTTTTGAGGACTTTGATCATGCTTAAACTCGAATTCCTGTCTGGTGCCCGAAAGGGTGAACAAGCTATATTGAACATAGCCTCAGACGAGGCCACTTCACGTCCGCAAATACGCGAAGATGACGTTATAAAATTCACAGCGACTCTTGATCGAGAGGCTAGGGTTAAGCTTGTTCTGCATGAAATACAAATGTACGCTACAAACCGAAAGCAAGATGGTGATAGTTGGATATATGAGTGGTCGCCAGGTCTAGGGGAGTATAGGCATCATTGCTTTTTTCAAAACTACTATGGTCTTGCGTCATTAGATCTTCTTATTGAGGAATTTGAACCCTCTGATTTGACTCTTGAATATGCACCCGTCTCACCTTCAAGTAGTAAAATACTCATTGAGTATCAGGAGATCGAAGTTCTGGCGAAGAGTGAGAATGCATCTCGAGTGGATGCCATGATCAACTTTCTAAGTTCCCAGGATTCCAATCTCATTGCAAGCGTCTTCCGTGTAACTCGACTTAGAGCCGGATTTATCGGTGATGAAGGTCGTTCAGATAGTCAGTATTTAGACAGAATTGAGAAGAATACTAGAGAGCTTGAGAGAGTTACCAGAGCGCTCTTCAGGAACCCGATCCTAAAATCTAGAGCGCAAACTCGCCTGGTCGTTCCAAACGAACACTCTGTCCCTGATGATTCAACAATTTCTTGGATTAACGATAATACCAGTGAGATTTATCAAACAGATGATCAGTTCTCTTCTTTCTTTGAGGTTGATGACGTTCACTTTAATGCAAATAAAATTTTAGAAACGTATGTGACTACAAGTAGTGACTGCTACGAGAATAGAGTTATTCACGGGTATGTGGTTTTATTAAAGCGAGCAGTGAAATCAATTCTTGATTCAATGAAGTCACGAAAGTTTGTTCAAGAAAAAGAGCCGCCGAAAGGTTATGCTTCCTTTTTTACCCAAATCAATAAATATTCTACAATAATTAACAAGAACAAAATTCAACGTTGTTCAGATCTTGATCTTCGCTTAGGCGCTATATTGGCAAAGCTGAAAAAGCTGATACCTGTCAGTAATCTCCACCTTGGGGTTCCGCAACTAACACCAAAGGCGAAGTCTAATCCAATTTATAGGGAGATATTTGTGCGCATGATTGAATTCATGCGCTTTGGGAAGCCAAGCTGGGATGTAAATGATGAACTGTTGTCAATCACCTCAGTGCCTAAGCTGTTTGAGTACTATTGTCTGTTTATAGTTAGGGAGAAAATAGAAAGTTTTATTGTAAAGGAAACCCCTGCTCATCGTGCGGAGAATGAGGCTACGGAGAATATTTCGAAATTTAGCTATGCGTTCCGGGAGCTAACCATAAATTTGCTCTACGAACCGTCTTATTGGACTCACGGTCATCACAATGCAAAAAGTGCACAGCTGATAAACAGCGAAGGGTGGACTCGCTCCAAGCTCGAAAAATTTAAATATAGCTCTGATCCACTTATTGATTTCAGTGTTGGTAAACGAGGTACTACTGGCCCACATGCTCGCCGTAGTCCGGACTTGGTGGTTCAAGTAGAAGCACCTGGTCGTCAAACTTTATCAATAATTATTGATGCCAAATATACAGGGAATGAAAAGGCATTTTTAGATTACCTTCCCGATTTGACAATGAAATATATTCATGGCATTCATGACAAGGCTACGGGCCATCAGCAAACTGTAGCATTAATCATCATTAATCCAACTAGCGATCTTGAAGAGCGAACTCGACACTTTCACTCGGAAAGCTATTCAATTCACGGTAGCTCACCAGTGATTCCTGCGCTGCTTGTCAGCTCTTTGGACTTTACAACGGCTGAGCTACAGGTATCAGATTTTCACAGTAATATCATCAAATTGCTTGAGTTGGTTACAAATATGCAAAGCATTAACGATAAGGAGAAAGTAAAACTGTCCATCGTGGCGTGATTGCTATGAATTAAAAAACACGTCTAAAATTCTCGTTCTTTTAGTAGGTGCCAATATGAATATGATGTTTGCAAATTTTTCGCCATAGATATCCCCATAGGTTTCTGGTGTGATTTATTGCTTGCGATTATTTATATTGTGTAAAGTCATCATGAGGTGACCTATTACCACTGAAGTGTCTATAAGCCAAAGGCTTCGAAATACTGTCTATCAGGATTCTATCCAAAAAAGCGGAAGCGGCTGAGGCTTCCGCTACCTCATCAGCCGCCCTTTCTTTTGAGTTGAAGGACAATAAAATCAAGCTCTGCCTTGATTGCTTCGACCGTCAATGTCTCGACTTTACTGACTTTACTGACTTTACTGACTTTACTGACTTTACTGACTTTGTTGTCTTTATTGTTGGGCTTCTTTTTCGCGGCCGATGCGATAATTATCCCATCCAAATGGAGCTTTCGGGCCTTTAGGTAATCAGGCATCTGAGCATTGTTCTGTGGTGGTTATTCATGGTTAGAGCGATGGTTGGCCCGAAGCAGCCGATCCTCGCCGGTTGCTTCGGGGAGGGTTTAGGTTAGGCCGCCAATAGGTCAACTAGGCTGTGTTGATGTGAGCGAGTCGCGAGTTCTCGCCAGGTCCAGCTTCCGAAGTGCCCGCCTTGCTCAGGGATATCAAGCTTCATCAACGCAACCGGCTCTCGGTTAATCAGATTGCGTGCTGCCCACAACTTACCGCCGGTTTCCAGCAGCGCTTTCGCAGCCTCGTTCCACTTTTCTTCTAACACTGCGTTCGCCAGATGAGCCGCTTTGTTCTCGATCTTGGCGCGTTCTTTTTGTGCCTCCGTGATGTGCAGATCAATCGTCACCAACTCTTGTTCCAGGGCGTTGATGAGCAGTTGTTGACGGCGATGGTGCTCAACCGCAGCTGTGAGGTTTTTTGCTGCCTTTTGAGCTTCTGCATTAGCGGCTTTCTCGCCCTCCACATCGCCCCAGGCGACAGCCTGCGCATAGGCGGTGGCGGCATTCGTTTCAGCTTGTCGAGCTTTTGCCATGTCTTCCAGATCGCTCTGGCGGACCTGCTGCAACCGGGTCTCGATGCTGCTGCGCTTTTCGTTGAGTTCCATCTCGTCGGCTTTCCAGTTCGCCATATCGCTGAGATATCCCGCAGCCAAGCTCTCACGGTTTGCCAATCTCTCAAGGCGATGAATCTTTTGATTCAGGCTGCTGATCTCCAGATTTCGCGAGTCGATGCGTCTTTTGTGATCGTTGATTTCATCCTGCACGGCTCGTTGACGGCCCTGCTGGATAACCTCCGGGCTTTCCAGCGCCTCTTCGAAGGGAGCCAGGTCACCCTGAATGCTATCCACTTCGAGGGTCAGTTGGTCGCGGCGGTCTTTCAATTTTTGGATAGTGTTCATCTGGATTGTCTCTGGGTACTGCGGTTAATAGGGATGGTCGTCGAATGGCTGGCAAGGCCGGTAATGAGCCGGCGCTACCTCGATCAGCAGGCTCGCCGTCAGGCGGCCTTGGCCTCGCCTTCGTCCGTTCCTGGAACGGTCTTCACCACGTAGCAGCGCTGGGGCCCTAACCCGGGCAGACGGATCAAGCTGTAGGCCTTGCCGTCACTACCCGGCTCAAGCACGCCGCGTTGCAGCAACTCCTTGTTCACCGCACTGATGTTCATGCCCTTGAATATTTCGGCTCTCCAGGCTTCAGGTAGCACGTAGTAGGTGTTGGTGGTGTGCAGGGCATCGCCCACGCCGTGTTCCATCGTCTTGCGAAATCCCAATCGATCAATCGTGCGTGGGCCGTGTTCATCGATTTTGGCGGCGGCAGATTCCCAGCGGGTAAAGCGACTTTCTCCAAAGCGCTCGATGACTTGTCTCAATCGCGCCAAAATCGCATCGCCCTCGAAGTTTCCGGCGTCGCCACGCTCGGCTAGCCACGCATGCAGACACACACGTGCAGCGGTCGTGGCTGTGCCGTCCGGCCAGCCGGTGACTCCGAAGGCGGTGGCTAATTCTCCGGCCGCTGCGGCGAGGCCGAAGCGAAGGGCAGCACGCTGGGCTTGACCACTGGCCGACGCGGGCAGGTTTTGGGTGATGAACTGCTCCACCGTGCGGCGAATGATCACCGTCCATCTGAGCATTTCTCCTGGCGCGCATAGTGCGTGCAGGAAGGCGGTGAGGGGTGTGCCGTAATACTTCGCTACACGGGCCTTGAGCGCATCAGAGAGGGCAGCAGCATCCTCAAAACCATTCAGCACATCGAACATGTCGAGGCCTTTGCTGGCATCCGCCATGTGCTTCGCCAACGTCTTCTCGCTGGTCGAGAGAAAGAGCAAGCGCCACTCCTGCACCTGCCGGCCCGCTTGTCCTCGATCATTCGCCCGTGCCTTACCGATGCCGTTGCCGAGCATCTACACCGTCTCGCCAATAATGCACGGGTCACACATGCTGATTTCATCCAGCACCAGGAGCCCGTCTGAGTGTGCAGCGGCGATGGACTCCAAGGCGTTATCTGTCGAGCGCCATAAACGCACCAGGCGCGGCCCGCCATAAGCTGCTGCCCCTGCTCCAGAGAGCCTCCCTTGATGATCATGGCAACTTGTACAGGCTTCAAAAAATGCACGTGGCCGTCGCGTGCGCTGATCTGTTGTCCAAGCAATTACAACGCATTGAATTGCCAGCCTAAACGCCTCGCCATATGTGTACACGGAAGGAGTTTAGAGGGGGAGACGGGACGAATAGCCAGAAACAAGAAAGCCCGCACAGGGCGGGCTTCTTGGGGTGTTTCGTAGACTGTCTGAGACAGCCAGAAACTAAATATATGGTGCACCCGGCGGGATTCGAACCCACGACCCCTGCCTTCGGAGGGCAGTACTCTATCCAGCTGAGCTACGGATGCTTGTGCGGGCGACATCATACCCATGTCGACCTTGGGCGTCCATGCTGGTCTTTGGGCGTTCATGTGTAGGCATTTGCCGTACAGAGGCCCTAAGCCGGGCGCTACCGATCAGGGCGGGGGAACCCGGCTCGGCGACGCTGATCAGATAAATCTGCTAAATGCGCCGTTTTCGTTCTTTTTTTCGAACAGACTATTGCCCTGTACCCCCATTGATCCTAGGATTCGTTTGAGATTTCAAACGCTCTGTCTCCCGTGCGCTCCTTCACTTTTCTTGCGCGCTGGGGCTGATTTCCCTGACGGCAGCCCACAAGGCGCCTTTCAACAACTCTAATTCGCTCCGCGTGCGCGCGGTGCTGTTAAGGAAAGCCGACATGCAGCTTAAAGATGCCCAGTTGTTCCGCCAGCAAGCCTTTATCGATGGCGCTTGGGTCGATGCGGACAACGGTCAGACCCTCAAGGTCAATAACCCTGCCACGGGCGAGATTCTCGGTACTGTGCCAAAGATGGGCGCCGCTGAAACCCGCCGCGCTATCGAAGCCGCTGACAAGGCGCTACCGGCCTGGCGTGCACTGACCGCCAAGGAGCGCGCGAACAAGCTGCGCCGCTGGTTCGAACTGCTGATCGAGAACCAGGACGACCTCGGCCGCCTGATGACCCTGGAACAAGGCAAGCCGCTGGCCGAAGCCAAGGGCGAGATCGTTTACGCCGCTTCCTTTATCGAATGGTTCGCCGAGGAAGCCAAGCGCATCTATGGCGACGTGATTCCCGGCCACCAGCCTGACAAGCGCCTGATCGTGATCAAGCAGCCGATCGGCGTGACCGCCGCCATCACCCCGTGGAACTTCCCGGCGGCGATGATCACCCGTAAAGCCGGCCCGGCCCTGGCCGCCGGTTGCACCATGGTGATCAAGCCTGCTTCGCAAACGCCGTTCTCGGCACTGGCCCTGGTTGAATTGGCGCACCGTGCCGGTATCCCGAAAGGCGTGCTGAGTGTGGTCACTGGCAGTGCCGGCGACATCGGCGGCGAGCTGACCAGCAACCCGATCGTGCGCAAATTGTCCTTCACCGGCTCGACCGAAATCGGTCGCCAGCTGATGGCCGAATGCGCCAAGGACATCAAGAAAGTCTCCCTGGAACTGGGCGGCAACGCGCCGTTCATCGTGTTCGACGACGCGGACCTGGATAAGGCCGTCGAAGGCGCGATCATCTCCAAGTACCGCAACAACGGCCAGACGTGCGTCTGTGCCAACCGCCTGTACATCCAGGATTCGGTGTACGACGCCTTTGCCGAAAAACTCAAAGTGGCCGTGGCCAAGTTGAAGATCGGCAACGGTCTGGAAGAAGGCACCACCACCGGCCCGCTGATCGACGAAAAAGCCGTGGCCAAGGTGCAGGAACACATCGCCGACGCCCTGAAAAAAGGCGCCACGTTGCTGGCCGGTGGCAAGGTGATGGAAGGCAATTTCTTCGAGCCGACCATCCTCACCAACGTGCCGAAAGACGCTGCCGTCGCCAAGGAAGAAACCTTTGGTCCGCTGGCACCGCTGTTCCGCTTCAAGGACGAAGCCGAAGTGATCGCGATGTCCAACGACACCGAGTTCGGCCTGGCCTCTTATTTCTATGCCCGCGACCTGGGCCGTGTGTTCCGTGTGGCTGAAGCCCTGGAATACGGCATGGTCGGCGTCAACACCGGGTTGATCTCCAACGAAGTGGCGCCGTTCGGCGGTATCAAGGCTTCGGGCCTGGGCCGTGAAGGTTCCAAATACGGGATCGAGGATTACCTGGAAATCAAATACCTCTGCCTGGGCATCTGACCAGCACGAGTTTGCCGCAAACGCAGAGGGCACGAGAGCGCTGTCCCTTTGCGTGTTTCACCGCGTAATTCGTAGTGGCCGGGAAAGCTGTGGCAGTCGATCATCGCATGCTGCCGTAGTTGCCTCCCCGCCACGTATTCCTTGGACCACGCCACCCGATGAGTGGCGAATGAGGACTTTATGAGCAAGACCAACGCATCCCTGATGAAGCGCCGCGAAGCCGCTGTACCACGCGGTGTTGGCCAGATTCACCCGATCTTCGCCGAATCCGCGAAGAACGCCACCGTGACCGACGTTGAAGGTCGCGAGTTCATCGACTTCGCCGGCGGTATCGCCGTGCTGAACACCGGCCACGTGCACCCGAAAATCATCGCGGCCGTGACCGAGCAACTGAACAAGCTGACTCACACCTGCTTCCAGGTCCTGGCCTACGAGCCTTACGTGGAGCTGTGCGAGAAAATCAACGCCAAGGTCCCAGGTGATTTCGCCAAGAAAACCCTGCTGGTCACCACCGGTTCCGAAGCTGTCGAAAACGCCGTGAAAATCGCCCGTGCTGCCACCGGCCGTGCTGGCGTGATCGCCTTCACCGGGGCCTACCACGGCCGCACCATGATGACCCTGGGCCTCACCGGTAAAGTTGTGCCTTACTCGGCAGGCATGGGCCTGATGCCAGGTGGCGTGTTCCGCGCGCTGTTCCCGAACGAACTGCACGGTGTGAGCGACGACGACGCCATCGCCAGCATCGAACGCATCTTCAAGAACGATGCCGAGCCGCGTGACATCGCCGCCATCATCATCGAACCGGTGCAGGGTGAAGGCGGTTTCTACGTCGCGCCCAAATCCTTCATGAAGCGCCTGCGCGAACTGTGCGACAAGCACGGCATCCTGCTGATCGCCGACGAAGTGCAAACCGGTGCCGGCCGTACCGGCACCTTTTTCGCCATGGAGCAAATGGGCGTTGCTGCCGACCTGACCACCTTCGCCAAATCCATCGCTGGCGGTTTCCCGCTGGCCGGTGTGTGCGGCAAGGCCGAATACATGGACGCCATCGCGCCAGGCGGCCTGGGCGGCACCTACGCGGGTAGCCCGATCGCCTGCGCTGCGGCCCTGGCCGTGATGGAAGTGTTCGAAGAAGAGCACCTGCTGGACCGCTGCAAGGCTGTCGGCGAGCGTCTGGTGACCGGTCTGAAAGCGATCCAGGCCAAGTACCCGGTGATCGGCGAAGTGCGCGCTCTGGGCGCAATGATCGCGGTTGAGCTGTTTGACGACGGCGACACCCATAAGCCAAACGCCGCTGCCGTTGCCTCCGTGGTGGCCAAGGCGCGTGAAAAGGGCCTGATCCTGTTGAGCTGCGGCACCTACGGCAACGTGTTGCGCGTACTGGTCCCGCTGACCTCGCCGGACGAGCAGTTGGACAAAGGCTTGGCGATCATCGAAGAGTGCTTCTCCGAGCTGTAAGCGGAAATTGACCTGATCGACAGAAAAAACCCGCTTCGGCGGGTTTTTTTATGCCCATTGCCGCACATTCAGGCCGTGTTCATTGTACCTGGGCGTCTGCATTGTCTAAGGTTGCAGCATTGCCGATGGAGCGTGCTGGATGACTGCTGTTGATTTACCCGCTGTACCCCGCGTGTTGATTGCCGAGGCGGACCCCTGGTCGCGGGACCTGCTCAAGCAGGTGTTGTTGAATGTGCGCTGCGACGCGCGGCTCGATGTGTGTGCCGATGGGCAGCACGCGGTGACGTTGCTGCGAGAAAAAAACTACGATCTGATCCTGGCCGATTGGGAGCTTCCGGGCGTCGATGGTCTGAGCCTGCTGCGCAACGTGCGCCAGCAGCGCCGCTCGCCGGCGTTGCCGTTCATTCTGCTGAGCAGCCGCAATGACAGCGCCAGCGTGCGCGAAGCCTTGCCCCTGGCGCCTACGGCGTACCTGACCAAACCGCTGAACATGGAAGGCCTGACCCAGCGCCTGCAAGACCTGCTGCTCAACGAAGGCGAAACGGTGTACTGCGAGGTTCCGCCGCTGGCGCCCGGCATGACCTTGCCCGTGTTCCTGGAGCGCCGCCGCGAAGCGTCCGATGGCGCACCCTTGCGAGTCGATGTGAAAGCCGCCGTGCAACACAGCCTCGGCCCCGATGGCCTGGATCTCAAGCGCCTGGAGGACCAGGTGCGCATGGACCCGCAAATCACCGCCGTGCTGATCGCCGCCGCCAACAGCGCCGGCCATCACGGCACACCCGTGCAAACCTTGCCCGCTGCCCTGCATAAGCTGGTGCCGGGGCAAAGCATGAACCTGATCCTCGGCCTGGCGCTCAAACACAACGTGGTGCTGGGGGACCCGGCTTTGGTGGCCTATGCCGAGCGCCACTGGCAATTGTCCCTGGACACCGCCGACTACGCTCGGCGGCTGGCGCGCATGCTGGAGCTGGACCACGAACGCTGTTACAGCGCCGGCATCCTCCATCGGCTCGGCGACCTGGCGCTATTGCGCTGCCTGGAAAACTGGCGCCAGGGCGGTGGTGCGCTGGATGACGAAGCGATTGGTGAGTCTCTCTACACCTTTGGCGCGGCCTATGGTTCAGCGCTGCGCACACGTTGGCGTTTGCCACTGGAACTGCGCCAGTTGATCGCGGCGATTTATGCGTTGGAGGGCGGCGTGTATGCCCGGGAAGCGCTGGTAGTGAACCTGGCGGCGCAGATGGCGCGTTTGACTGAGCATGAAGGCTTGGAGGAGCTGGCCAGAAGCAAGACTGCGCGATTGCTCAGGGTCGGGTTGGCGGAATTGACGCGGATCCGCAAGGCTTAGCGTCAGCCGGCCACCACGCGGTTCTTGCCCAAGCGTTTGGCCTCGTACATGGCGGCATCGGCTCGGGCGAACAGGCTGTCCAGGGTCGAATCTGCCTCGGTGAGGCTGGCCAGGCCCTGACTGATGGTCACGCTGAACGCCTGGCCCTCATAGCTGAAGCTCAGTTCCTGAATCTCCCGGCCCAACCGCTCAGCCACTTGCAAGGCCATCTCCGGCGCACAGCCGGGCAGGACGGCGGCGAACTCTTCGCCGCCAATGCGTCCGAACAGATCACCACGGCGCAATACCCCGCGACCGCTCTCGGCGATACGCCGCAACACTTGATCACCCTCCAGGTGGCCGTAGCTGTCGTTGACGTCCTTGAAGTCATCGATGTCCAGCAGCAGGAAGGCCAGCGGTTCTCCTTTGGCACAGGCCGTGTCGAAGGCCAGGTTGGCGCACTCGAAGAAGTGCCGGCGGTTACTGCTCTGGGTCAGCACATCGGTGGTGGCCAGGCGATGCAGCTCCAGCTCCATCTGTTTCTTTTCGGTGATGTCTTCGGCCATGCCCACCACGATCAACGGTTCTCCGGGCTCGACCCGCTGGTTGATGTAGCATTTGTCGCTCAACCAGCGGATCTGCCCGTCAGCGGTGATGATGCGGTACTCACGGTCCTCCACGGCGCCCCGTTCCAGCACGCGGGCCAGGCTGTGTTCGGCATAGTCGAGGTCTTCGGGGTGAATGCTGTTGCGCCATTCCCGATGATCGGCCAGCAGCAGGCCGGCAGAGCGTCCGAACACGCGCTCGTAGGCCGGGCTTACGTAGAGCACCCGGCGCGTTTCCCAATCCATGGCCCAGAGCACGGCGTTGACACTCACCAACATCGAACTCAGCAGTTGTTCCCGCTCGCTCAACCGCTCGACTTCACCCTGGGCATGCACCAACGCCAACAGGGTCGCAGCCGCAGCCGGACGCGGATGTTCAGCGGTGGGAGGATCGGGCAAATAAGGATTTTCGTGAACCATCGGCACAACTCTCTCTGGGCGCGCCGCAGGCTGGAGCAGCGGTCGCTACAAGGGGCCACCATGATGGCGAAGTGTTCATTGAGAGAGGGTAATTGCGGTGAAGTTCCGTCAATAGTGCCGATTGCCGGTGCCCGGTAAATGACGCCAAAAAGCTGGTAGGTGGGAGAGCAAGCCCTCCCACCGCACCATCAGACTGCCGCAGGACGCAGCGAATAAGTCTTCAATTGGTGAGCGAAATCCCGCAGGGACTGGATGCCGCTGGCCTCGGCTTCATGCACCCATTCCTTGATCGCCGCCAGCATATCGTGGCCATTGGAACTGGTCTTGAGCCAGATCTGCTGCAGCGCCAGGCGCTTTTCGTAGATCACTTTCAGCGCGTGGCTGTGTTCCAGCATGTTCTGGATACGCAGGTGATGGCGGTCATCGAGCAAGCTGGTTTCCCGCGACAGCAAGCGCTTGGCACGATGGAACTGGTGACGCACCGAGTGATCGACCTTTTCCAGCTCCTGCTTGACCAACGGGCCAATCACCAGCTTGCGGTACTGGGCCATGATCTGGAAGCGGTTGTTGAGGATCGCCATGGCGGTGTCCATGTCCAGGTGGCCCTTGCCTTCCACGCGGTGGGCGATGGGCGCGACACGCTGCACCTTGGCCAGGCGCAGGAAGCTGAACACCTTGATCCAGGCCCAGCCCAGGTCGAACTCCCACTTCTTCACCGACAGCTTGGCCGAGTTGGGGTAGGTGTGGTGGTTGTTATGCAGCTCTTCGCCGCCAACGATGATGCCCCACGGCACCAGGTTGGTCGCCGCGTCACGGCATTCGAAGTTGCGATAGCCCACGGCATGCCCAAGGCCATTGATCACGCCGGCGGCCCAGAACGGAATCCACATCATCTGGATGGCCCAGATGGTAATGCCGATGGTACCGAACAGCAGCAGGTCGATCACACCCATGATCGCCACGCCCAGCAGCGGATAGGGGGTGTAGATTTTGCGTTCGATCCAGTCATCCGGGCAGTTCTTGCCGTAGATGCGCAGGGTCTCGGGGTTTTCGGCCTCGGCGCGGTACAGCTCGGCGCCTTTGCGCATCACGGTGGACAAGCCTTTGATGACGGGGCTGTGCGGGTCGTCGACCGTTTCGCACTTGGCGTGGTGCTTGCGGTGGATGGCGGTCCATTCGCGGGTGTTCTGCGCCGTGGTCAGCCACAGCCAGAAGCGGAAGAAGTGTTTAAGACCGGCATTGAGCTCCAGGGAGCGATGGGCGGAATAGCGATGCAGATAGACTGTGACCGCAACGATGGTCACGTGGGTCATCAACAGAGTGACCGCCACCAGTTGCCAGGCTGACAGGTCAAGAAAACCGTTGTACCACATAGGCTGTATGGCCCTCAGATAAAGAAAAGAACAGCTCACGCATTATCACTCAGCCTACAGAGAAAACCAGCCACGCTTTCAGATAGGAGTGACTGGATGTTTCTTATTCTATAATCCGCAGTCTTTGTAGGGCGACTCTGTCTTTTTGGTAAGGATTACTGACCATATGCCGTTTTCATACCGGGGTGCCCTACGTGCGGGGCTGGTATACCTGTTGATTTCCGTCCTGTGGATTGGCGTCACTCAGCGCGTATTGATCGAGTTTCTCGATAACCAGAGTGAGTTGAACCACTGGCTGCAGGTGCGCGGCTACGTGTGGGTGACACTGAGCGCCTTGGCGATCTACCTGATCTGCGCCCGATTTGCCCGGGCCAACCAACTGCAACAGCCTTTGAAAGAAAACCGCGAACGCTTGCGCCAGGCTGCCGCTGTGTTCGATTGCACCCGTGAAGGGGTGTTGGTCACTGACACAAAGGGGCTGATCGTGCACGTCAACCGGGCCTTCATGGAAATCACCGGCTACAGCCGCGAAGACGTCATGGGCCAACAGCCCAGCCTGTTCAAGTCCGGTCGCCATTCGTCGAATTTCTATCAGCAGATGTTCCAGAGCCTGGAGCGCACCGGCGAATGGAGCGGTGAGATCTGGAACCGACGCAAAAGCGGTGAAATTTATCCCCAGTGGCAGACCATTCGCGTGATTCACGATGATCAGGGTCAGGTCAGCCATTACGTCGCAGTGTTTTCCGATATCAGCGCCATCAAGGACTCCGAGCACGAACTGGCTCACCTGGCCCATCATGACCCGCTGACCGACCTGCCCAACCGCCTGTTGTTCACCGACCGCGCCGAACAGGCGCTGGCCTCGGCGCAAACCCACAAGCGTGGCTGCGCCTTGTTGTTGCTGGACCTGGACCACTTCAAGATCATCAACGACAGCCTCGGCCATAACGTCGGCGATCAGTTGCTCAAGCTCGTCGGCGAACGGCTCAAGGCGCTGTTCGGCCCTGGCGTGACCTTGGCGCGCCTGGGGGGGGATGAGTTCGCGGTGCTGGCGGAAAGTTGTCCACAGGTGGCTCAGGCCGCGGGCCTGGCGCAGCGCATGCTGGACGCGATGAAGCAGCCCTTCATCTTTGACGGCCACCAGCTGTTTATCAGCGCCAGTATTGGTATCAGCCTGTTCCCCAGCGACGCCCTGAGCGCGGAGCAATTGCTGCGTAATGCCGACTCAGCGCTGTTCAAGGCCAAGAGCGCTGGCCGTGAAGGCTACGCCCTGTACACCGAAGAGCTGACCGCCCATGCGCAGAACCGCGTGGAAATCGCCAGTGAGCTGCGCCGTGCCCTTGAGCAGCAAGAGCTGTGCGTCTACTACCAACCGGTGCATGACCTCAACGACAGCCGCCTGATCGGCGTCGAAGCGCTGGTGCGCTGGCAACACCCGGAGCGTGGCCTGGTGCCGCCTGGGGAATTTATCCCGATTGCCGAACGCACCGGGTTGATTGCCGATATCGACGCCTGGGTGATGAACCAGGCCTGCCGACAGATGTGTGATTGGCTGGCGCAGGGTACGCCGCTGAGTTTTATCGCCATCAACGTCTCCAGCCGCCTGTTTGCCCGGCGCGAGTTGTACGAGCAGGTGGCCCAGGTGCTGCACGACACCGGCCTGGATCCGGCTTTCCTGGAGTTGGAAGTCACCGAAAGCGCCGTGATGGAGGACCCGGAGGTGGCGCTGGAGCAACTGCACCGCCTGCGCGAGCTGGGCCTGCGCCTGGCCATCGATGATTTTGGTACCGGTTACTCGTCGCTGTTGCGCCTCAAGCGCCTGCCGGTGCAGAAGCTCAAGATCGACCAAGGCTTCGTCGCCGGGTTGCCGTGGGATGAAGACGACGCGGCGATCGTGCGCGTGGTGATCGCCCTGGCAAAAAGCATGGGCATGCAGGTGCACGCCGAAGGGATCGAGCAACTGGAGCAGGCGCGTTTCCTGCTCGACCAGCAGTGCGACCTGGGGCAGGGGTATTGGTTTGGTCGACCAGTGCCAGCGGGCGAGATCGATTGGTCGAAAGCACCCGCCATTCGAGAGTGAAAGGCGGCCAAAATGGATCTTCTCAAGGCTTTATTTTCGGTGCTCGGGCACCGAACCCGCGCGCAACCCCACGTCACACCAGAAAATTCTTTCTGGTTATATAAGCATTCTTAAATAGTATTTTTAAGAATATCTGCGCTTATCTACTATCGCTCTCACGCCGCAAGCAGTGCCGCCACTGCAAGGCACTATTCATTTAAGGAGCGAGACCATGAGCGCCTCTCTACGTAGCGTCGACGGCCAGGACGAAGCAGCCATTTTGCGTGAGATCCAGAGCGCGTTGCGCGATCTGCGGTTTGGTGCGGTGGAAATCACCGTGCATAACGCGCAAGTGGTACAGATTGAACGCAAGGAAAAATTCCGACTGCAGAACCCGGGCAACAAGCCGAGCTAGGCAAGAACGGCGATTCGCATGCTAGACCCGCAACTATAAGAAAAAGCCAACACCCAGAATTTCAGGAGCTTCTATGTCGTCGATTCGCCGTTATGCCCTGGCCGCACTGGCCAGCGCCGTGTTTGCAGGTTCCGCCGTTGCCAAGGACTACGAGTTGCTCAACGTCTCGTACGACCCGACCCGTGAGCTGTACCAGGACTACAACGCGGAGTTCACCCAGTTCTGGAAACAGTCCCACCCAGGTGACAACGTCAAGATCCAGCAATCCCACGGTGGTTCGGGCAAGCAAGGCCGTGCCGTGATCGACGGCCTGCGCGCCGACGTGGTCACCTTGGCCCTGGCCGGTGACATCGACGAAATCGCCAAGCTGGGCAAGACCCTGCCGGAGAACTGGCAGACCCGCCTGCCGGACGCCAGCACCCCGTACACCTCGACCATCGTGTTCCTGGTGCGCAAGGGCAACCCTAAAGGCATCAAGGATTGGGGCGACCTGATCAAGAAAGACGTGTCCGTGATCACCCCGAACCCGAAAACCTCCGGCGGCGCCCGCTGGAACTTCCTCGCCGCTTGGGCCTATGGCCTGAAAACCGGCGGCAGCGAAGCCAAGGCCCAGGAATACGTGAAAGAGCTGTTCAAACACGTCCCCGTACTGGACACCGGCGCTCGCGGTTCGACCATCACCTTCGTCAACAACGGTCAGGGTGATGTGTTGCTGGCTTGGGAAAACGAAGCCTTCCTGGCCCTGAAAGAAGATGGCGGTGCTGATAAGTTCGATATCGTCGTGCCTTCCCTGTCGATCCTCGCGGAGCCGCCGGTGGCCGTGGTCGACAAGAACGCCGAGAAAAAGGGCAACACCGAAATCGCCACTGAATACCTGAAGCACCTGTACAGCCCGGCTGGCCAGGAGATTGCGGCCAAGAACTTCTACCGCCCACGCGATGCAAAAGTGGCCGCCAAATACGCCCAGCAGTTCCCGAAACTGGACCTGGTGACTATCGACAAAGACTTCGGCGGCTGGAAAACTGCCCAACCGAAATTCTTTAATGACGGTGGCGTGTTCGACCAGATTTACACCGCGCAATAACGCAATCTGGCGGCGCACGCTTTGCCCTGTGGGAGCTGGCTTGCCTGCGATAGCATCACCGCGGTGTGACTGACATACCGAGGCGCTTGCATCGCAGGCAAGCCAGCTCCCACAGGACGTGTGTGCCTTCAGTGGTTTTCCCTTAACCAAGGACTCTTATGTCGCGTCGTATCTCCCCCGTCATACCCGGCTTCGGGCTGACGCTGGGCTACACCGTGGTGTACCTCAGCCTGATCGTACTCATCCCCCTCGCGGCGATGTTTGTACACGCCGCTCAACTCACCTGGGATCAGTTCTGGAACATCATCTCCGCACCGCGCGTGTTGGCGGCGTTGCAACTGAGCTTCAGCACCGCGCTGTACGCCGCGCTGATCAACGGCGTGATCGGTACGCTGCTCGCCTGGGTGCTGGTGCGTTACACCTTCCCTGGCCGCAAGATCATCGATGCGATGATCGACCTGCCGTTCGCTTTGCCCACCGCCGTCGCCGGTATCGCGCTGACCGCGCTGTACACGCCTAACGGCCTGGTCGGCCAGTTCGCCGCCGACCTGGGCTTCAAGATCGCCTATACCCCCTTGGGCATCACCCTGGCGCTGACCTTCGTCACCCTGCCGTTCGTGGTGCGCACGGTGCAGCCGGTACTCGCCGATATCCCTCGGGAAGTCGAAGAAGCCGCCGCCTGCCTGGGTGCCAAGCCGTTGCAGGTGTTCCGGCACATCCTCGTACCCGCGTTGCTGCCAGCGTGGTTGACCGGTTTCGCCCTGGCGTTTGCCCGTGGCGTCGGTGAATACGGCTCGGTGATTTTCATCGCCGGCAACATGCCGATGAAAACCGAGATCCTGCCCTTGCTGATCATGGTCAAGCTCGACCAATACGACTACCGCGGCGCCACGTCCATCGGCGTGCTGATGCTGGTGGTTTCCTTTGTCCTGCTGCTGCTGATCAACTTGTTGCAGCGGCGCATCGAACGTCCATAAGGAGGCGCGGAACATGTCCCAATCGTCTATTTCCGCCGCGTCCTCGGCCAACGCCGCCCGCCGTGGCAGCGCTGCGTCCCGACGTATCCTGATCGGCCTAGGCTGGCTGGTGTTCGCGCTGTTCCTGCTGTTGCCGCTGTTTATCGTGGTCACCCAAGGCCTGAAGAACGGCCTCGGGGCGTTCTTCACCGCGATCCTCGAACCCGATGCGTTGTCGGCGCTGAAACTCACGGTGATCGCCGTGGTGATTTCGGTGCCGCTCAACCTGGTGTTCGGCGTCAGCGCCGCGTGGTGCGTGAGCAAGTATTCGTTCCGTGGCAAAAGCATCCTGGTGACGCTCATCGATTTGCCGTTCTCGGTGTCGCCGGTCATCGCCGGCCTGGTCTATGTGCTGATGTTCGGGGCCCAGGGTTTCTTTGGCCCGTGGTTGCAGGACCATGACATCCAGATTGTGTTCGCCTTGCCCGGCATCGTGCTGGCGACCATCTTCGTCACCGTGCCCTTTGTGGCCCGTGAACTGATCCCGCTGATGCAGGAGCAGGGCACCCAGGAAGAAGAGGCTGCGCGTCTGCTCGGCGCCAATGGCTGGCAGATGTTCTGGCATGTGACCGTGCCGAATATCAAATGGGGTCTGATCTACGGCGTGGTGCTGTGTACCGCACGGGCCATGGGTGAGTTCGGCGCGGTGTCGGTGGTGTCTGGCCACATTCGCGGCGTGACCAACACCCTGCCGCTGCACGTCGAGATTCTCTACAACGAATACAACCACGTTGCCGCGTTTGCGGTGGCGAGTCTGTTGCTGATCCTGGCGCTCTTTATCCTGCTGCTCAAGCAGTGGAGCGAGAACCGTATTAACCGCCTGCGCGCCGGTGCGGCTGAGGAATAAGTCATGTCGATCGAAGTCCGTAATGTCAGCAAGAACTTCAACGCCTTCAAGGCCCTGAACAGCATCAATCTGGACATCCAGAGTGGCGAGCTGGTGGCGTTGCTTGGCCCGTCCGGTTGCGGCAAGACCACCTTGCTGCGCATCATCGCCGGCCTCGAAACCCCGGATGACGGCAGCATCGTGTTCCACGGTGAAGACGTGTCCGGCCATGACGTGCGTGATCGCAACGTGGGCTTCGTATTCCAGCACTATGCGTTGTTCCGCCACATGACCGTGTTCGACAACGTCGCCTTCGGCCTGCGCATGAAACCGAAGAACCAGCGTCCGAGCGAGAGCCAGATCGCAGTCAAGGTGCATGAGCTGCTGAACATGGTGCAGCTGGATTGGTTGTCGGATCGCTACCCGGAGCAGCTGTCCGGTGGCCAGCGTCAACGTATCGCCCTGGCCCGCGCCCTGGCGGTGGAACCCAAGGTGCTGCTGCTTGACGAGCCCTTCGGCGCCCTCGACGCCAAGGTGCGAAAAGAATTGCGCCGCTGGCTGGCGCGCCTGCACGAAGACATCAACCTGACCTCGGTGTTCGTGACCCACGACCAGGAAGAGGCCATGGAAGTCGCCGACCGCATCGTGGTGATGAACAAGGGGGTGATCGAGCAGATCGGCTCACCGGGTGACGTCTACGAAAACCCGGCCAGCGACTTCGTCTACCACTTCCTGGGTGATTCGAACCGCCTGCACTTGGGTGAAGACAAACACGTGCTGTTCCGTCCCCATGAAGTGTCGCTGTCGCGCCATGAGCTGGAAGACCATCACGCCGCCGAAGTGCGGGATATTCGCCCGCTGGGCGCGACCACGCGTGTGACGTTGAAAGTTGAAGGCCAGAGCGAACTTATCGAAGCCGAAGTGGTGAAAGACCACGATAGCCTGACCGGTTTGGCGCGCGGCGAGACCCTGTTCTTCAAGCCCAAGGTCTGGCAAAAAGCCTAAGCCTCCAAACAGCGCAAAACCCTGTGGGAGCCGGGCAGGCCCGGCTCCCACATTTGATCTCTAGGGTCTGTCAGACCGTGGCGTTTTTCGCGCGCACCGCCACAGGCCCCGACCGCGCTTCGATCTGCTGCTTGAGCCCCTGCCGCAACCCCAGCAGAAACGCCAGCTCCGCCACCACAAACAACGGCCCTACAATCAGCCCCGACACGTCATCCACAAACGCCGGCTTCCTGCCTTCGTAATAGTGGCCGACAAACTGAATCACCCAACCCACCACAAACATCCCCACGCCGCTGCTGAGCCACACCATTGTGCTCTGCGCCGCCAGCACATGCCCGGCCCACACCGACAAGCCGATCAGCACCGTCATCAGCACACCCAGCGCCAGCTCCAGGCGCAAGTAAAACCACGCGCAAAACAGCGCGAGCAGAACGGCCGGTGAGATCCACAACCCACCGACATTCCATTCCGGACGTGACAACAGCACGGCGACCGCGACGACAATCAGCGGGATGCCGATAAAGTGGCTGGCGATGTTGCGCGGGTCTCGGTGGTAGGCGGCGTATTGACTGAGATGGTCGACGAGGCTTTTCATTGTTATTCCTCCTGTAGGATGTTTGATCATGCCCTGTCAGCCTGTGGCGTACTGTCAACTGGGCGACAATCTTCGGAGTTCACATGGATGCAGACCAATGGCGCTCCCGGTTGGCCACCGGTCACTGGTTCAGTCACCTGCCCTTGCCTTTTCAGCATAGCTTGCTGGCTCAGGCCCGATTGAGGCCGCTCACGGCGGGACAGTACTTGTTCAAGCGCGGCGACCCACCCTGTGGCTTGTATGCGGTACTCGACGGCACCCTGCGGGTCAGTGCGGTGAACGAGCAGGGCAAGGAAGCGATTCTCAGCCTGGTGGAGTCACCCTTTTGGTTCGGCGAGATCTGCCTGTTCGATGGCTTGCCACGTACCCACGATGCCTGCGCTGTCGGGCCTTGCACGTTGCTGCAGGTCCCACAACAGGCGCTGCTGAACATACTCGATGACAGCCCCAGGTACTGGCGCGACCTGGCGCTGCTGATGAGCCAGAAGCTGCGCCTGAGTTTTATCGGCCTTGAACAGCTCAGCCTGATGCCGGCCTCGGTTCGGTTGGCTCATCGTTTGTTGATGATTGTTGAAGGTTATGGCGATACCGAGCATTCAAAGCGTGTACTGCATCTACCCCAGGAAGACCTGGCAGCGATGTTGAGCCTGTCGCGCCAGACCACCAACGCGCTGCTCAAGGATCTGCAAGCCCAGGGCCTTGTGCGTCTGGGCTATGGCGAGATTGAAATCCTCGACGTACCGCGGCTACGGCAGGCGGCGCACACCTGAGGGTGTTAGCCTGCAGGCCTATCAAACGAGGTGTGTTATGCGTGTGCTGTTAGTGGAACATGAATCCGAAGAAGCACAGCGGATGGCCCAGGGCCTGAACGAGGCCGGCTACAGCGTGGAAGTCGCGGCCAATGGCATGGCGGCGCAGCGGTTTGTCGAGGGCGTCGAGTACGACCTGGTGATCCTGGATGTGATGCTGCCGGGGCTCAATGCCTGGAAACTGCAGCAGGCGATCCGGCAGAAGGGCGAGACGCCGCTGCTGTTCCTGACCACACCGGGCGGGATTGAAGATCGCCTGCGCGGGTTGGAGTTGCATGAGGATGACTATTTGCTCAAGCCGTTTGAGGCCAAGACGCTGGTGGCGCGGGTGAAGAAGGTGTTGCGGCGCGATCGCGGGCGTTGATTGAGCTGAAATGCCCAGTGCTTGAACCTGCGCTTTCGCGCGCACGCCCGTTCCCACACGTGGAATGCGTTCCCCTGTCTTCGCGAGCAAGCCCGTTCCCACACATGGAATACGTTCCCCTGTGGGAGCGGGCTTGCTCGCGAAGAGGCCTCCCTATCCAGCACCAATCTGCCTACCGCAATCCATCCCGAAACTGCCCCGGTGTCATCCCCGTCCAACGCTTGAACGCACGGTTGAAGCTGCTGGTATCGGCAAAGCCGAGCAAATGGCTGATCTCGGCCAATGAACAGTGCGGATCGCGCAAGTGCAGCAACGCCAGGTTTTCCCGGCACTCGCTGAGCAACGCATCGAACCGACAGCCCTCATCCGCCAAGTGCCGCTGCAAACTGCGCAGGCTCAGGTGCAGGGCCTGGGCGATGCGCTCGGCACTCGGCTCGCCATCCGGCAATTGCGCCTCGATGGCCGCGCGCACCT
This sequence comes from Pseudomonas sp. H3_E07, assembly GCF_054668895.1. NCBI lineage: Bacteria > Pseudomonadati > Pseudomonadota > Gammaproteobacteria > Pseudomonadales > Pseudomonadaceae > Pseudomonas > Pseudomonas sp. H3_E07. The sequence goes on along the minus strand of NZ_CP162795.1, from coordinate 2,554,469 downwards.
TGCGCTCCCAGGTCAGCGGTTGCAGTTGGGCGAGGGTGCGCTTGAGTACGGTTTCGTTGTGCTCGGCCAGTTCGGGATTGGCGTCGTCCAGGTGGCTGTCGAAATCCGCGGCGGCGAACTCCAGACGGTCCTCCTCGGCATCGAAAAATACCGGCGCGCGAAACACCGTGTGCCAAGGCTTCGGGTCAACAGGTTCCGGCCTTCGCAGGTACACCGCCAGCGGCGCGTACTCGCGGCCCAGACGGTTGCGACAGGTACGCACATAGATCGCCGCAAATGCATCGATGGCCTCGAACGCCGGCGCCGGGCTGCCCGGTAGTTGCAGCAGGCGGAACCGATAACGTTCGCCATCGCCGCTCAGCTCCAGGCTCAAGGCATCGCTGACCACCTGGTGATATCGCACGATGCGCTCGAACACTTCGCGCAAGCTCCCACTGGCCACCAGCGCATACCCCAATGCATGAAAAGTGGTGGCGCTGACAAACCGCGACACCCGCAAGCCAATCGCCGGATCACCACTGGCCTGTACCGCCAATTCCCACAGACGCGTGGTGGCCGACAGCGGGTAGCGCGCGTTGGGATCATCCATCTTCTGCGGGTCGAGCCCGGCTTGCAGGCACAGGGCGCCGCTGTCGAGGCCCAGGGCGTCGAGCTGCTTGCGCAGGGCGCGGGTCCAGCTGGCGAGGGAAGTGGGTTCGGTCATGGCGATTGGCGCTTGCGGTCAACAGGTTGGCGTGTGGAGCTGATGCCCTGGCGGACCGCTTGGGCCAGGATGCAGCTATCAATCACCAGAGGATGGAAGCATGGACGGTACTTCTGCAAGTCCCCAGCAGATGAACGCACAACAGCGCTCGGCGCATATCCGTGAAGTGGTGCTGGCCGAAGGCGTGCGCCTGCGCCGGCAGCACCCCTGGCTGCTGCATCAGGACGCGCTGGGCGCGAGCATTCTGGCGTTTGCGCTGCTCGGCATGGTGGGCTCGGCGGCGCTCTACATCACGGGTCATATGGCGTGGTGGGTGTGCTTGCTGCTGAACGCGTTCCTGGCCTCGCTGACCCACGAGCTGGAACACGACCTGATCCACAGCATGTACTTTCGCAAGCAGCGCCTGCCCCATAACCTGATGATGGGCCTGGTGTGGCTGGCGCGGCCGAGCACCATCAACCCGTGGGTGCGCCGGCACCTGCACCTCAACCATCACAAGGTCTCCGGCACCGAAACCGATATGGAAGAGCGCGCCATCACCAACGGAGAACCCTGGGGGGTTGCGCGGTTGCTGATGGTCGGTGATAACGTCATGTCGGCCTTCATCCGCATCCTGCGGGCCAAGACCTGGACGCACAAACTGGCCATCCTCAAGCGCTCGCTGCTGGTCTATGCACCGCTGGCGCTGCTGCATTGGGGCGCGTGGTACGTGTTCCTCGGCTTTCATGCCGCCAATGGCATTGCCAGTCTGCTCGGCGCCCCCATCGCGTGGTCCGCCGACACTGTGCAGGTGATGCAGGTGATCGATATCGCTGCCGTGGTGATCATCGGCCCTAACGTGTTGCGCACCTTTTGCCTGCACTTTGTCAGCTCCAACATGCACTACTACGGCGATGTGGAGCTGGGCAATGTGATCCAGCAGACCCAGGTATTGAACCCCTGGTGGATGTGGCCGTTGCAGGCGTTCTGTTTCAACTTCGGCAGCACCCACGGCATTCACCATTTTGTGGTGAAGGAACCGTTTTACATCCGTCAGATGACCGCCAAAGTGGCCCACAAGGTGATGGCTGAGATGGGGGTGCGCTTCAATGATTTCGGGACGTTTGCGCGGGCTAATCGGCTTGGCTTTCCACCGTCAGCAGGGTTTCGATCAGCACCTTCGCCGCAGGCGACAAACGCACCCCAGCGCGGCTGATCACCCCGCAACGGTTGCTGAGGCGCTCCACTGAATGAGGCAGATTGCGCCCGTGCAACCCCTGCAATTGGCCATTGGCGAAGGCATTTTCGGCAGCCAGGTCGATGGCGCCGGACTGCCGATCTTGAATGCCTATTTATAGAGCGGGGGCCGTGCGGTAGGTCGCGGGACTGAACACCCGCGTCACCACCAGCATCGCCACCGCCGTTACGGTCAGCACCACCCAGGCACTGACAAAGCTGCCGGTGAGTTCGCGCAGCCATCCGGTCAACCATGGCGAAATTGCATTGATCAAAAAGCCCACGCCTTGCACGAACGCCGCCAGTTGCCCGGCCTGGCGCGGGTCGCGGTGGTGATCGAGGGTCAGCAACAGGCTCAGGGCAAAACACGCGCCCAGGCCGAAGCCACACAGCGCCACCCACAGATGAGGAAACTGCAGCGGCGCCATTAACAGGCCGAGATAGCCGAGGGTCTGGGCCAGCAGGCTGATCCACAGCAGTGGCCGACGATCGATCCCGCGTTGCGCCAGCACCGGCATCAACAGCGCGGCGATCACCTGGAAGATGGTCATGAAGGCCAGCAGCGAGCCACTGGGCAGCACGTCCCAGCCCAGTTGCTGATAGTAGGCCGGCAGCCACGCCACCATGCTCATGTAACCGCAGTTCACCAAGCCGAAATACAGCGCCAGCAGCCAGGCACGGCGGTTGCGCAGGCCCTTGAAGGCGGGGATGACCTTTGCGCTTTTTGCCGCGCCCAGCGGCAACCAGGCCCACAACAGCAGCGCGGCCAGTGCCGGCAACAGCCACACACCGAGCCCGGCCTGCCATTGCTGGAAATGCGTGGCCACCACCGGACTGAGCAGCGCCGCCAGCCCGCCACCGGCCATCAGCGACGCCGAATAAACGCCCATCGCCACCGGCACGCGGTGATGAAACTCGCGCTTGATCATCGCCGGCACCAACGCCTGGATCAACGCGACACCGGCACCGCCGAGCAACGCGGTCACCAGCAACGTCGAGCCCTGGCCCATCAACCAGCGGGCCAGGCAGGCCAGCAGGATCATCATCAGGCCCAGGGCGATGCCACGCCGCTCTCCAAGTTGCGCTTCAACGCGCACGCCTACCAGTGCCACCAGGCCCATGCACACCACGGGCAGGCTGGTGAGCAGGGCGCTGCTCTGGAAGCTCAAACCGGTGGCCAGGCGAATCTCGCCGAGCAACGGGCTGATGGAGCTGAGAATCGGCCGCAGATTAAGGCCCAGGACCACCAGCAGCCCCCAGCCGGCGAGGGATTTATTCAGGGTCATGCAGGTTTTTCCACGGGTGATACAGCGTGGTCATGGCCGCGTCGGGCAGGTGCTGTTGAGCGTCGCTCATGGAGACCCCTCTGGGCAGGATGGAGGGTGAAGTATGGGCAGTGGTCGAGGTATTCTGAAATTAAATATAACCATGCCAATCAGTGGCAAACGCAATGGTGACTGCCATGTTCGATCCCGTGCTGTTGCGCAGCTTTGTCGCCGTGGTGGATTGCGGCAATTTCACCCGCGCCGCCGAGCGCCTGCACCTGACCCAATCCACGGTCAGCCAGCAGATCCGCCGCCTGGAAGAGGCGGTGGCGTGCCAGCTACTGAACCGCGACCAGCGCCGCGTGGTGGCGACAGCAGAAGGCGAGCGCCTGCTGGCCTATGCGCGACGCATCCTCGCGCTGCATGAAGAAGCCGCCGACGTGTTGATCAGCCAGCAAAGCGACGGCGTGCTGCGCCTCGGTGTACCTGAGGACTTTGCGTCGGAACGGCTCATGCCGCTGCTGTCGGCCTTTGTGCTGGCCTTTCCAAGGGTGCGCCTGGAAGTCACCAGCGGCCTTGGCCCCGAGTTGCAGCGCCAATACCGCAGCGGCGAGTTCGATGTGTTGCTGGTCAAGCAGATGGGCGAGAGTGATGACTGCCTGGCTTCGTGGCCGGAGCCTTTGTGTTGGGTGGACAGCCGCAACACGCCATCCTTGGGACGTGACCCTTTGCCCTTGGTGGCCTTTCCCGTGGGGGGGCTGTACCGCAATGAAATGCTGCAACACTTGGAGGTGGGGGGGTGGCGCTGGCGCATCGGGTATTCCAGCGCGAGCCTGGCGAGTGTGTGTTCAGCGGTGGCGGCGGGGTTGGGCATTAGTTTGCTGCCCCGTCGGGTCGTACAGGCTGGGCATAGCGTACTGGGCCCGGACAGCGGTTTGCCCAGGGTGCAAGGCGTGCGGCTGGCGCTGTATGGCCGTAGTGGCTTAGGTGCGGCGGGGCAGAGCCTGCAACGCCAGCTGCTTGATTTGTGTGCGAACAGCCCTGTCTGAGCGATGGCTTTTTCTGAATTTTTTACGCCGGAAAGGCATTCAAAAACGGCCTCCCATGCAGGCGTATCGGTTGTGTTGTTTCCGCCCTGGCAACGGTGACGCGTTGGAGCGGGCGTTGGTGTTTATGAGATTTTGGTTATTAATAAATAGCTTCTTATTCCTTAAGGAATGTAACAGTCGTCCCTATACTGTTCAGCAACGCTAAACGCTGCAGGAGGGCACACCCATGCACAGCGAGTCGATTCGTTATCTGATCGTGCCGGGCTGGCAAGGATCGCCAGAAGATCATTGGCAAAGTCATTGGCAGAACAGCCTGCCCAACAGCTCCCGCGTGGAGCAGGCCGACTGGCTGACCCCACGCCGTGAAGACTGGGTCGCCGCGCTGGCCGAGGCCATCGCCGCCGACAGCACGCCAGTGATCCTGATCGCCCATAGCCTGGGCTGCATCACCGTGGCGCATTGGGCGGCCACCGCGCCGGTGCACTTCCTGCGCCAGGTACGCGGCGCTTTGCTGGTGGCCCCGGCCGATGTCGAACGCCCGGCGTGTGCCCCCGCCTTGCGTAATTTTGCGCCCATCCCTACCGACCTGTTGCCGTTCCCGAGCCAGGTGGTCAGTTCCGACAACGACAGTGCCGTCAGTGCGCCTCGGGCTCTGGAGCTGGCACGCCATTGGGGGGCCGAAGCCGGGATTTTGTCCGGTGCCGGGCATATCAATGTGAAGTCCGGCCACCGGCGTTGGGAGCAGGGTTTCGCCTACCTCTATCGTCTGCAAAGCCGCCTTGAGCATCACGCCCGGCGCACTGCCTGAACATTTTTCAACGCCCCGTCCCTTAAGTGGATTGGGGGCGGGAGCCTGCCATGAGTCTGCATGAAACCTACGGCCAGCCGTTGCTGACCTTTCCCGACGCGGAAAAAAGCCCGCTGAGCATCCGCGCCAAGGCGCTGGTATTTGTCGATCCCCGTTCGCGGCAACTGCGCGAAGAGCTCGAAAGCCTCGCGCCGCGCGCCTTGCCCGTGTTGATTCGCGGCGAGACCGGCAGCGGCAAGGAACTGCTGGCGCGGCACATCCACCGCGGCAGCGACCGCACCGGCTTGTTTGTTTCGGTCAATTGCGGTGCCATCAGCCCGACCTACGCCGATGCCGAATTGTTCGGCTACGCAGCCGGTAGCCACAGTGGTACGGCCAGCAGCCGGGCCGGTTGGTTCGGTTCGGCGAATGGCGGCACCTTGTACCTGGACGAGATCGGCGACTTGCCATTGCCGATCCAGGTAAAACTGCTGGCCGCCCTGGAAAACCACGAAGTCACCCGCGTCGGCGCCCATCAGCCCAGCCCGGTGGATGTGCGCCTTGTCGCCGCCACCAGCATCGACCTTGCCCAGGCGGTGGCGGCCGGCAAGTTCCATGAGCGCTTGTTCCATTACTTGAGCGAAGGGCGGCTGGACTTGCCCGCACTGCGCGAGCGCGTGGGGGATATCCTGTCACTGGCCGAGTACTTCCTGGGTATCTACAGCCAGCGCCTGGACCTGCCGGTGCCGCTGATCAGCGACGCCGCCCAGCGGGTGCTTGAACACCACAGTTGGCCGGGTAATACCCGTGAGCTGGAAAACGTCATTCACTTTGCGTTGCTGGTGAGCAGCGGCGATGAAATCTTGCCCGAGCATTTGAACTTGCCGGTCGCGGGTTCGCCGTTGGAACAGGTGCAGCGGATTTTCCAAAGTGCCAGCCCCGCCGAGCAGGAAACACTGCGTAAATTCCTGCATGAACAAAATGGAATATCAACGTGAATAAAAGATATTGTTCGGGAATAAAAAATCTAGGTATTGTCCCGTTCACGCCGCGATAGCACTTCGCTGGTACCGCTCATAAAAACGGTCGTCAGAGACGCCCCGGAATTCCGATAAGGACACTGCATGAAAAAGGTTCTGTTGTTTACCGCACTGGCGGCTGCCCTGACTGCAAGCTTCGCCCAAGCCAACGAGAAACTGGTGGTTGCCGCGACCCCGATCCCGCACGCCGAGATTCTGGAGCTGATCAAGCCGACCCTCGCCAAAGAAGGCGTGGACCTGCAGATCAAAGTCTTCACCGACTACGTGCAACCCAACACGCAGGTTGCCGAGAAGCGCCTGGACGCCAACTACTTCCAGACCCTGCCGTACCTGGAAAACTTCAACAAGGGCAAGGGCACCAACCTGGTGACAGTGGTCGGTGTGCATGTTGAACCCATCGGTGGTTACTCGAAAAAGATCAAGAACATTTCCGAGCTCAAAGATGGCGCCACCGTGGCCATCCCGAACGAAGGCTCCAACAGTGGCCGTGCGCTCTTGCTGCTGCAAAAGAATGGTCTGATCACGCTCAAAGACCCGAACAATGCCCTGTCCACGCCGAAAGACATTGCCAGCAACCCGAAAAACCTCAAATTCAAAGAGCTGGAATCGGCGCTGCTGCCACGCGTGCTGGATCAGGTTGACCTTGACGTGATCAACACCAACTACGCCCTGGAAGCGGGCCTCAACCCCGCCAAAGACGCGCTGATCATCGAAGATGCCAAGTCGCCGTACGTGAACTTCCTGGTGGCTCGCCCGGACAACAAGGACAGCGACGCTATCCAGAAACTGTCCAAGGCCCTGACCAGCCCGGAAGTCAAAGCGTTCATCGAGAAGAAGTACAACGGCGCGGTAGTGCCTGCGTTCTGATGTAACCCAAACCCCCTTCAAGGTTTGACGCCGACGGCTTATTTAGCGTCGGCGTTTTTTATGGTTGGAACACCATCAAAACGGTGGGAGCGGGTTTGCTCGCGAAGGCGGTCTGTCAGTAACGGATAGGTTGACTGATCCACCGCCTTCGCGAGCAAGCCCGCTCCCACATTTGGATCTCCATTGGATTACAGAGCGCGGCTATTGAGCGCCCTGCGCAACGCCACCAACCACTTCATCAACTCCTGCGGATCCATCGGTTTCACTTCCTTCATGGTTCAATCCCTCGAATCTCAGACCCCCCAACCATAGCTGCCACCCGCCAAACCCGCGAATCCGGGGGTTATCTTTTTGGGTGATATCAATATGCTATTTGGGTATTTAAATTTTCTTTTTTATACCTTTAAAGTTCGCGCTACCCGGCGTTACCCACGCCGGATCGGATTGCGCTCGCTGCATTACCCGTGCGGCTCATGGACTGGAAATGACCTTCGATTTCGCATTTATCCTCAGCACCCTGCCGGCCTTTCTTAAAGCGGTGGGCGTGACGCTGCAAGTGGGCTTGATCGCCATTGCCACCTCGTTGTTGGTGGCGCTGATCAACGCGGCGCTGCTGGTGTTTCGCACGCCCTACCTGTCGCGCCTGGTGGCGCTCTATGTGGAACTGGCGCGAAACACGCCGCTGCTGATCCAACTGTTCTTCGTGTACTTCGCGCTGCCGGCCCTGGGCTTCAATATCTCCGGGTTCTGGGCGGCGATCATCACCCTGACTTTCCTCGGCGGCGCCTACCTCACCGAAGTGCTGCGCGCGGGGGTGGAAGCGGTGCCGTTGGCGCAGGTCGAGTCGGGCAAGTCCATCGGCCTGTCGGACTGGCAGCTGCTGCGTCATGTGATCCTGCCCCAGGCCGGCATCCTCAGCCTGCCGGCGCTGTTCGCCAATTTCATCTTCCTGCTCAAGGAGACCACCGTGGTCTCCGCCGTGGCGGTGCCGGAGATCCTCTACACCACCAAGAGCTACATCGCCCTCTACTACAAGACCTATGAAATGCTCGCCGTGCTGACACTGATCTGCGTGCTGCTGTTCTTGCCGCTGTCGCTGCTGCTCAGCCGCCTGGAAAGGAGGCTCCAGCATGGCCAGTTCGGGTCTTGAGTTGTTGTGGGTGTCGTTGCCGCAACTGGGCAAGGGCGCTGCGCAAACCCTGTCTATTTCATTCTTGAGCATCGCTTTCAGCACCGTCGGCGGCGTGCTGTACGGCGTGCTTCGCACCTTGAACAACCGGCTGATCAACGCGGTGCTGCGGGTGTACCTGGAGCTGTTCCGTGCGATCCCGGTGCTGGTGTGGCTGTACCTGCTGTTTTTCGGCCTGCCGATTTTCTTCGGTCTGAGCCTTCCGAGCTTCTGGTGCGCGGTGCTGGTGCTGTCGCTGTGGGGCGCCAGCGAAGTGGGCGAGGTGGTGCGCGGCGCCTTGCATTCGCTGCCCCGTGGCCAGCGCGAAGCGGGGTTGTCGATTGGCCTTTCCGACCCGCAACTCTACGGCTATGTGCTGCTGCCTCAAGCCCTGAAACGCATGACCCCGCCGACCCTCAACGTCTACACGCGCATCATCAAGACCAGCTCCCTGGCGGTGCTGATCGGTGTCGTGGATGTGATCAAGGTCGGCCAGCAAATCATCGAGCGCACCTATGAGTCGGTGTTGATCTACGGCGTGCTGTTCCTGTTTTTCTTCTTTATCTGCTACCCGTTGTCGGCCGCCTCCAAGGTGCTGGAACGGCGCTGGACGCAAGCATGAGCGCATTGATCGAGTTTCAGGGGTTCAACAAATTCTTCGGCGAAGCGCAGGTGCTCAAGGGCATCGACCTGAGCGTGCAACGCGGCGAAGTGGTGGTGATCCTCGGCCCCAGTGGCTGTGGAAAAAGCACCTTGCTGCGTTGCCTCAACGGCCTGGAAGTGGCCCACAGCGGCAGCCTGCGGTTTGCCGGCAATGAGCTGTTGGACAAGCAAACCGACTGGCGCCAGGTGCGCCAGGACATCGGCATGGTGTTCCAGAGTTATCACCTGTTCCCGCACATGAGCGTGCTCGACAACATCCTGCTCGGCCCGCTGAAAGTACAGCAACGCGATCCGCGCGAAGCCCGTGAGCAAGCGGAGAAACTGCTGGAGCGCGTAGGCCTGGCCGAGAAACGCGACGCCTTCCCGCGCCAGCTCTCCGGTGGGCAGCAGCAACGCATCGCCATCGTCCGCTCGTTGTGCATGAACCCCCAGGTCATGCTGTTTGATGAAGTCACCGCCGCCCTCGACCCGGAAATGGTCAAGGAAGTGCTGGAAGTGATCCAGGGCCTGGCCCGCGATGGCATGACCCTGCTGATCGTCACCCACGAAATGGCCTTCGCCCGTGCCGTCGCCGACCGCGTGGTGTTTATGGAGGCCGGTCGCATCCTCGAACAGAACACCCCCGAGGCATTCTTTACGAACCCGCAAACCGCACGCGCGCAGCAGTTCCTGGAGAAGTTCTCCTTTGTTTCAACACTGCCCAAAAAAACCAAGGAACTGGAGCTGATATGAAAAAGTTACTGCTGCCACTGTTTGCTGTTGCGTTACTGGCCGGCTGCGATAAGAAGGCCGAAGAGCCCACCAAACCTGCGGCTGCCGCCGTCAGCGCTATCGATAAGATCAAGGCGCGGGACAAGTTGATCGTTGGCGTCTTCACCGACAAACCGCCGTTCGGTTTCGTCAACGAAGCGGGGCGCTATGTCGGCTTCGATACCGACATCGGCCGCCAATTCGCCAAAGATCTGCTGGGCGATGAAAACAAGGTCGAGTTCGTGGCTGTCGAACCGGCCAGCCGCATTCCATTCCTGCAAAGCGACAAGGTCGACCTGATCCTCGCCAACATGACCGTGACGCCTGAGCGCAAGGAAGCAGTCGACTTTACCAACCCCAACCTGAAGGTCGCGGTGCAAGCCCTGGTGCCAAACGACAGCGCGGTAAAAAGCCTGAATGACCTGGCCACCCGCACCACCATCGTCACCACCGGCACCACCGCTGATATCTGGTTGACCAAGAACCACCCGGACTGGAAGCTGCTCAAGTTCGAGAAAAACTCCGAATCGCTGCAGGCGCTGTCCGCCGGCCGTGGCGATGCCTATGCCCAGGACAACCTGGTGCTGTTCAGCTGGGCCAAGCAGAACCCGGGCTACCGTGTGCTGGAAGAAAAGCTGGGTGATGAAGCACCGATTGCTCCGGCGGTGAAGAAGGGCAATACCGAACTGCGCGACTGGGTGAATGCCGAGCTGGCAAAGCTGGGCGAGGAGAAGTTCCTGCTCAAGCTCTATGACCAATATGTGCGCAAAGAACTGAGCGATGACACCAAGCCTGAAAGTGTGATTGTCGAAGGTGGGAAGTGGCAGGGCTGATAGAGCTATCGCAGGCAAGCCAGCTCCCACATTTGAATGTATTCACAGGTCAAAATGTGGGAGGGGGCTTGCCCCCGATGAGGCCGGTACAGTCACCACCTACTCCGGCCAATGCCAGGCCGGCCCATCCAGAATCCCTTGCCCCACGATCCGCGTTTCCCCCAACACCTTCTCCAGCACAATCGAATTGCACCCCTCATCCTGCTGCAACGCCGCAATCAAGCGGCTGGCATGGGACACCACCCACACCTGGCACTGCTGCGACGCCTGGATGATCAAGCGCGCCAATGCCGGCAGCAGGTCCGGATGCAGGCTGGTTTCCGGCTCGTTCAGCACCATCATGGTCGGCGGCCGAGGTGTGAGCAGCGCCGCGATCAGCAGCAGGTAGCGCAAGGTGCCGTCCGATAACTCCGCCGCCGACAGCGGCCGCAGCAAGCCCTCCTGATAAAACTCAATCGCAAAACGCCCACCCTGCAACGGCTCGATATTCAGGCGTGCGCCGGGAAACGCGTCGCTGACTGCCCGCTGCAGCGCCTCCGGGTCACCTATCTCCCGAATCGTCTGCAACGCCGCCGCCAGGTCGCGCCCGTCGTGGTGCAGCACTGGCGTGCGCGTGCCTAATTGTGGCTGGCGTACCGGCGCATCCACGTCACTGCGAAAGTGATCATAAAAGCGCCAGCCGCGAATGCTTTCGCGCAGCAGCAACACCTCCGGCGAACCGCGCAGGCTGCCGACCTGGTCAAACAGGCTGTGGTAGTTGGGTGTGTGCTGGGCGAGGACGTCCCAGTTTCGACCGTCGCGCGCACGCACCATCGGCCCTGAGCGCTGCACCAGCAGGCTGGCCGGGCGGTAGACATGGCCGGCCCAGATGCATTCTTTCTTAACCTCCGGGTCCAGGGCGAAATAGGACAGGGTCTTTTCCGGCAGCCCCAGGGAGATGGCGTAGCTGAAATCTTCGCCAGCAAAGCCCAGGCGCAGGCGCTTGACACCCTGGCGTACGACGGGCTCCACCGGCACCTCGCCGTTGTGCATGCGCCGGCTGATGGTCTCCGGCCCGGCCCAGAAGGTCGAGTCCAGCCCACCCTCCCGCGCCAGCGCATTGATCACCCCGCCCTGCGCCGTTTCCGCCAGCAGGCGCAGGGCGCGGTACAAGTTGGACTTGCCGCTGCCGTTGGGGCCGGTGACCAGGTTGAGTCGGTCCAGGGGCACTACCAATTTGTTGATCGAGCGGTAATTGGCCACCGCGAGGGTCTTGAGCATGGACATTCAGTCGGCGTGGGAACCATTGGAGTATGGGAGCCTCCATGCAGATAAGGAACCCTGAACTAAGCTCACAGTCGCATACACACTGGCACGTCGGCATCACGCACAAGGAGCCTGCATGGGCGGTCGCATTTTCACCTGTATTTTCGGACTTGGCCTGCTGACGCTACTGAGTGGCTGTGGCGAGGAGAAGGCTGAACCCAAACAGCATTCGCGGGTATTTGTGCAAACCGTGCAGTCAGCGGACTTTGCTGCGGCGGTCACGCTCACCGGCGATATTCAGGCTCGGGTGCAAACCGATCTGTCCTTTCGCGTGGGTGGCAAGATCATCCAGCGTATGGTGGACGTGGGCGACCGTGTGACCGCCAAGCAAGTGCTGGCCAAGCTCGATCCCAAGGACCTGCAGACCAACGTCGACTCCGCTCAGGCCCAGGTCGTGGCCGAGCAGGCACGGGTCAAGCAAACCGCCGCCGCCTTCGTACGCCAGGAAAAACTCCTGCCCAAGGGCTACACCAGTCGCAGCGAATACGATTCCGCCCAGGCCGCGCTGCGCAGCAGTCAGAGCGCACTGGCCGCCGCCCAGGCCCAACTGGCCAATGCCCGCGAGCAACTCGGCTACACCTCGCTGATCGCCGATGCACCTGGTGTGATCACCGCACGCCAGGCCGAGGTGGGCCAGGTGGTACAGGCCACCGTGCCGATTTTCAGCCTGGCTCGCGATGGCGAGCGCGACGCGGTGTTCAATGTGTATGAATCCCTGCTGGTGGAACCGCCACCGGATGCGCCGATCACCGTCAGCCTGTTGGATAACCCGAGCATCAAGGCTGTGGGCAAAGTGCGTGAGGTCACGCCTGCCGTGGCCGCCAATACCGGCACCGTGCAGGTGAAAATCGCCCTGCAAGCGTTGCCCAAAGGGATGGAGCTGGGCTCGGTGGTGAGCGCCACTGCCAATGGCCCGGCCAAGGCCAGTATCGAATTGCCTTGGGCTGCGCTGACGAAAGACCTCAGTGAGCCCGCCGTGTGGCTGATCGATGGCGACGGCAAGGCGCAACTGCACAAGGTCACCGTGGCGCGTTACCTCACCGGCAAAGTCATCATTGGCGACGGGCTCAAGGGCGGCGAAAAAGTCGTGGTGGCCGGCGGGCAATTGCTGCACCCCGGCATGCGGGTCGAGATCGCCCAGCAAGGAGCCCAGCCATGAAGCGCCTGACGGGGATACTCGCCGCCAGCCTGTTGCTGGTGGCCTGCTCCAAGGAAGACGCGCCGCCGGAGCCCGTGCGGCCAGTGCTGTCCATGGAAGTGAAAGCCGAGGATCAGGAAAACCTCGGCCGCTTCGCCGGCACCATCCAGGCGCGCTATGAAAGTAACCTGGGCTTCCGCGTGCCCGGTCGCATTGCCCGCCGCGTCGTGGATGTGGGCGCCGAGGTGGAGAAGGGCGCCTTGCTTGCTGTCCTGGATCCCACCGACCAGCAGAACCAATTGCGTTCGGCCCAGGGCGACCTGGCCCGCGTGCAGGCGCAATACATCAACGCCCAGGCCAACGCCCGCCGCCAGCAGGAGCTGTTCAACCGGGGCGTTGGCGCCCAGGCCCAACTGGACATCGCCCAGACTGACCTGAAAACCACCCAGGCCACACTCGACCAGGCGAAAGCCTCAGTCAATCAGGCCAACGATCAACTCCGCTATGCCGAATTGCGCACCGACCACGCCGGTATCGTCACCGCCTGGAATGCCGAGGCCGGCCAGGTGGTCAGTGCCGGCCAGCAAGTGGTGACCCTGGCGCGCCCGGATATCAAGGAAGCGGTGATCGATCTGCCGGCCGGCCTTGCCGAGCGTCTGCCGCCGGATGTGGTGTTTCTGGTCGCGGGGCAACTCGATCCGAGCGTGAACACGACCGCCATCGTGCGCGAGATCGAACCCCAGGCCCAAAGCGCCACGCGCACCCGTCGCGCACGCCTGACCTTGACGGAAACGCCGCCCGCTTTCCGCCTCGGCACGGCGATCAGTGTGACCTTGAGCACGGCCATCGCGCCACGCATCGAAGTCCCCCTGAGTGCTTTGCAGGAGGTCGACGGCAAGACCCGCATCTGGCTGCTCGACACTCACAGCCAGACCGTGCAAACGCGCGACATCAGCGTGATCAGCCGTGACGCCGACAGCGCCTTGCTCAATGACGGCGTCAAACCTGGCGAGCGCATTGTTATCGCCGGCGTGAACAGCCTGAAGCCTGGGCAAAAAGTCAAAATCGACGAGGACAGCCCGCGATGAAAAGGAGTTTCAACTTATCCGACTGGGCCCTCAAGCATCAGTCCTTCGTCTGGTACCTGATGTTCGTCGCGCTGCTGATGGGCATGTTTTCCTACATGAACCTGGGCCGTGAGGAAGACCCTTCGTTCACCATCAAGACCATGGTGATCCAGACCCGGTGGCCGGGCGCGACCCAGGAAGAAACCCTCAAGCAGGTCACCGACCGCATCGAGAAAAAACTCGAAGAACTCGACTCCCTCGACTACGTGAAAAGCTACACCCGGCCAGGCGAGTCCACGGTGTTCGTGTTCCTTAAGGACACCACCAGCGCCAAGGCCATCCCGGAGATCTGGTATCAGGTCCGCAAGAAGATCGACGACATCCGTGGCACCTTCCCACAAGGCTTGCAGGGGCCATCGTTCAACGATGAGTTCGGTGACGTATTCGGCTCGGTGTACGCCTTTACCGGCGACGGCCTGTCGATGCGTCAGCTGCGCGATTATGTCGAGCAGGTGCGCGCCGAGATCCGCTCGGTGCCGGGGTTGGGCAAGGTCGAGATGATCGGCCAGCAGGACGAAGTGATTTACCTGAATTTCTCCACGCGCAAATTGGCAGCCCTGGGGATTGACCAGCGCCAAGTGGTGCAAAGCCTGCAATCGCAGAACGCGGTGACGCCGGCCGGGGTGATCGAGGCAGGTCCCGAGCGGATTTCGGTGCGCACCTCGGGGCAGTTCGCCTCAGAGAAGGACCTGGCCAACGTCAACCTGCGGCTCAATGATCGCTTTTATCGTCTGGCGGACATTGCCGACATCAGCCGAGGCTATGTCGACCCAGCGCGGCCCATGTTCCGTTTCAACGGCAAGCCGGCGATCGGGTTGGCGATCGCCATGCAGAAGGGTGGCAATATCCAGTCGTTCGGCAAAGCCCTGCATGAGCGCATGGACGAGTTGACCGCCGACCTGCCGGTGGGCGTGGGTGTGCACAAGGTGTCCGACCAGGCAGAAGTGGTGGAAGAGGCCGTCGGCGGCTTTACCAGCGCGCTGTTCGAAGCGGTGATCATCGTGCTGGTGGTGAGCTTTATCAGCCTGGGCATGCGCGCCGGGTTGGTGGTGGCGTGCTCGATTCCGTTGGTGCTGGCGCTGGTGTTTGTGTTCATGGAATACAGCGGCATTACCATGCAACGGGTGTCGCTGGGCGCGCTGATCATCGCCCTTGGCCTGTTGGTGGACGATGCGATGATCACCGTCGAGATGATGATCACGCGCCTGGAAAAAGGCGAAACCAAGGAACAGGCGGCGACTTACGCCTACACCTCCACGGCATTCCCGATGCTCACCGGTACGCTGGTGACCGTGGCGGGTTTTGTGCCGATCGGCCTCAACGCCAGTTCGGCGGGCGAGTACACCTTCACCCTGTTTGCGGTGATTGCCGTGGCGATGCTGGTGTCGTGGGTGGTGGCGGTGCTGTTTGCGCCGGTGATCGGCGTGCATATCCTCAGTGCCAACGTGAAGCCCCACAATGCCGAGCCGGGGCGGATTGGCCGTGCGTTCAACGGCGGCATGCTGTGGGCCATGCGTAATCGCTGGTGGGCGATCGGCATTACCGTGGCGCTGTTCGTGGCGTCGGTGTTCTCCATGCAGTTTGTGCAGAACCAGTTCTTCCCATCGTCGGACCGCCCGGAGCTCCTGGTTGACCTGAACCTGCCGCAAAACGCCTCGATCAACGAGACGCGCAAGGCCGTCGATCGCCTGGAAGCGATCATCAAGGACGACCCGGACATTGCGCGCTGGAGCACCTATATCGGCCAGGGCGCGATCCGTTTCTACCTGCCCCTCGACCAGCAACTGGAAAACCCCTACTACGCGCAGTTGGTCATCGTGAGCAAGGGCCTGGAAGAGCGCGGTGAATTGATCGCCCGCCTGCAGAAGCGCCTGCGCGATGATTTCGTCGGCATCGGCAGCTACGTGCAGCCGCTGGAAATGGGCCCGCCGGTGGGTAGGCCGATTCAGTATCGCGTGTCGGGCAAAGACACTGACCAGGTGCGCAAACACGCCATCGAACTGGCAACCCTGCTGGACAAGAACAGCCACCTGGGCGAGATCATCTACGACTGGAACGAGCCGGGCAAAGTGCTGCGCATCGACATCGCCCAGGACAAGGCGCGGCAATTGGGGCTGTCGTCGGAAGACGTGGCGCAGTTGATGAACAGTGTGGTCAGCGGCGCCTCGGTGACCCAGGTGCATGACGATATCTACCTGATCAACGTGGTCGGCCGCGCCGAGGACGCCGAACGCGGTACGCCGGAGACCTTACAGAACCTGCAGATCGTCACGCCCAACGGCACCTCGATTCCGCTGTTGGCCTTCGCCACCGTGCGCTACGAGTTGGAGCAGCCGTTGGTGTGGCGCCGCGACCGCAACCCGACGATCACCATCAAGGCGTCGGTGCGTGATGAGATGCAACCTACGGACTTGGTGAAACAGCTCAAGCCTGAGATCGACAAGTTCAGCGCCGGTTTGCCGGTGGGCTACAAGGTCGCCACCGGCGGCACCGTGGAAGAAAGCGGCAAGGCCCAGGGACCGATTGCCAAGGTGGTGCCGCTGATGCTGTTCCTGATGGCGACCTTCCTGATGATCCAGCTGCACAGCGTGCAGAAGATGTTCCTGGTGGCGAGTGTTGCGCCGTTGGGGCTGATCGGTGTGGTGCTGGCGTTGATCCCCACGGGCACGCCCATGGGCTTTGTGGCGATCCTCGGCATTCTCGCGTTGATCGGCATCATCATCCGCAACTCGGTGATCCTGGTGACGCAGATTCATGAATATGAAGTGGCTGGCTATACGCCGTGGGATGCCGTGGTGGAAGCCACCGAGCACCGGCGTCGGCCGATCCTGCTCACGGCCGCAGCGGCGAGCCTGGGCATGATCCCGATCGCGCGTGAAGTGTTCTGGGGCCCGATGGCCTACGCAATGATTGGTGGGATTATCATCGCCACCTTGTTGACGCTGTTGTTCCTGCCGGCGCTCTACGTGGCCTGGTACAAAATCCGCGAGCCCAAGCAAGAGCAGCAGGAAAAACGCGGTTAAAAATGTGGGAGCGGGCTTGCTCGCGAAGGCGGTGGTTCAGCCACTATATCTGGCGACGGACACACCGCATTCGCGAGCAAGCCCGCTCCCACATTTGGAATGTATTGCCAGGTCGGCTCTACGGTTTACGCCAGACGCTGGCTAGCCAAGGCTGCTGCTCCAAAGGCAGCCCAGCCGGGCGGTAGTAATGCTCCAGCTCCACAAAACCCGCCGCCGTCAGCAGTGCTTGCCACGCCGCCAAGTCGTGATAAGACCCATACCGCGGCCCATTCCAGCCTTCCTGGTTTTCTCCGCGTGGATTGGAACTGAACAACACGCCGCCAGGTTTCAGCGTTCCATGCAGTTGCTTGAGCACACGCGGCAACTCCTGTTTGGGAATATGAAACAGCACCGCATTGGCAAACACCCCGTCGAAGCGCTCGGCAGGCAAATCCAGCTTCAGAAAGTCTTGCTGCAACACTTCACAGCCACTGTCTTCCCGCGCCATCTGCGCAAATCGCTCGGAGCCGTCGAGCCCCACGGCGATATGCCCCCTGCGCGTAAAGGTCTGCAAATCCCGGCCCGGCCCGCAGCCGAAATCCAGCACGGTAAACGGCGCTGTACCCTGGATATGCCGCAGCAGCGCGTCGATGTTCTGGCTCACGTCGTGGTCGCGGGTGCCTTCACGGAAGTCCTCGGCCACGCTGTTGTAGTGGCCGAGGGTGGTGGCGGTGATCTGGTTGAGGTCGTCGGGGGCGAGTTTCATGGGGGATGCTTCGAGGGCCAAATGCTGACTATATACCATGTCCAGTCGACTGCGCCTGACGGTGTCAAACCGATTAGATACGCGAAAACGTCACCCAACAACTGTCAGCCTTAACAGGTACAAACGAGTGCTCAGCGCTTGTTCAGCCCCCGCGCCAAGCGGTCCCCGCCCAGCTGAATCACCGCCACCAGCAGCACCAGCAGCACAATCACCGTCAGCATGATCTGCGTATCAAAGCGCTGATAACCATAGCGGTAGGCAATATCCCCCAACCCACCCGCGCCAATCGCCCCGGCCATGGCCGAGGAGTTGATCATGGTCACCAGGGTGATGGTGAAGCCGCCGACGATCCCCGGCAGCGCTTCGGGCAGCAGCACATGCCAGATGATGTGCCAGCGCCGGCAGCCCATGGCTTGTGCGGCTTCGATCAAGCCGTGGTCGACTTCGCGCAGGCTCACTTCGGCGATACGCGCAAAGAACGGCGTCGCGGCGATGGTCAGCGGCACCACCGCCGCCCACACGCCGTAAGTGGTGCCGACGATCAGCCGGGTGAACGGTATGAGCGCCACCATCAGGATCAGAAACGGAATCGAGCGGAACAGATTGACGAACGCTCCCAGTACGCGGTTCAGCGCTGGGGCTTGGTAGATACCACCCTTGTCGCTGGTGACCAGGAACACCGCCAGCGGAATCCCCACCAGCAACGCGATCAGCGACGACACACCGACCATCAACAAGGTGTCGATGGCGCCCTGCACTAAACGATCAAACCACATGGCCCAGCACCTCCACCTGTTGCGCCCAATTCCCAGCGCGGTTGCGCAGTTCTTCAGCCGTGTGCG
Organism: Pseudomonas sp. H3_E07; assembly: GCF_054668895.1. Classification (NCBI taxonomy): domain Bacteria; kingdom Pseudomonadati; phylum Pseudomonadota; class Gammaproteobacteria; order Pseudomonadales; family Pseudomonadaceae; genus Pseudomonas; species Pseudomonas sp. H3_E07. The sequence continues at coordinate 2,535,949 of NZ_CP162795.1, read as the reverse complement.
GCGAGCCGTTCACCGCCAGCAGCAGTTGCCCGAGGGCATGCCCCTGGATACGTTCCACACCGCCTTGCAGCAAGCGCACGCGCCCGCCGAGGGCGCTGAACAACGCGGCCAGGTCCGGCTCGTCGGTATCACTGCCGGTGAATTGCAGGCGCAGCACCACTGCGGCATCGGCGGTCGCCGGTCTGGCCTGCAAACGGCTTTGCAACTCCTCCGGCAGCCCATGTTGCAGCGGTGCCAGCAGGGTTTTGCTGACCGCGTGCTGCGGATCGCCAAACACCTGCCACACCGGGCCTTGCTCGACGATGCGCCCGTGTTCGAGCACCACCACGCGGTCGCAGATTTCGCGAATCACCGCCATCTCATGGGTGATCAACACGATGGTCAGGCCCAGGCGTTGGTTGATCTCGCGCAGCAGGCCGAGGATCGATTGGGTGGTCTCCGGGTCGAGGGCCGAGGTGGCCTCGTCGCACAGCAGAATCTCCGGGTCATGGACCAGCGAACGGGCAATGCCCACGCGCTGTTTCTGCCCGCCGGAGAGTTGCGCCGGGTAGGCCTTGTGCTTGTCCTTGAGGCCCACCAGTTCCAGCAGTTCACGCACCTTCTGCTCGCGCTGCAGCTTGGGGATGCCGGCGACTTTGAGCGGCAATTCGACGTTCTGCCACACGGTCTTGGCCGACATCAGGTTGAAGTGCTGGAAGATCATGCCGATGCGCCGCCGCAGCGCCACCAGGCGGTCTTCGTCGAACGCGCCGATGTCGACCTGATCGATAAGCACGCGCCCGCTGCTGGGTTGTTCCAGGCGGTTGATGGTGCGGATCAGCGACGACTTGCCGGCGCCGCTGCGGCCGATAATGCCGAACACTTCACCGCGCTGGATCGCCAGGTCGATGCCTTGCAGGGCATGCACGGTGCCGTCGTAGGTCTTGCCCAGGTTGATAAAGCGCACATGGGCACGGTTCAAGTCAGGGTGCAGTTCTGTCTGCTCGGCGTCCCTGGGCGGCAAGCCCAGGTCGCGCACTTGGGCGTTGGCGGCGGTCATTTTTTATCTTCCCAGCCGACCTGGTAGAGCTTGCCCAGTGACTTGTCCAACGCCGCACGGACGGCGGGCGAATGCTGGTAGATGTCGACGAACTTGATCACGCGCGGGTCGGTCTTGCTCTTGGGCTGGATCACAAACTGGATCACGTACTCCGGGTGGTCAAGGCCATCGAACAGCAGTGCCGACTCGGCATCGAAGGTCTTGGACAGGCGGATATACGCCGGGTAGCCCTGCACCAGGTCGGCATCGTCATAGGCGCGTACCAGTTGCACGGCCTCGACTTGCAGGATCTTGATCTTCTTCGGGTTGGAAACGATGTCCTCTTCGGTGGCCTTGTAGCCTACGCCCGGTTTAAGGGTGATCAGCCCGGCCTTGGCCAGCAGTTGCAGGCCGCGGCCGCTGTTGATCGGGTCATTGGCAATCGCCACGCTGGCGCCCTGGGGCAGGTCGTTGATGCTCTTGTACTGCTTCGAATACAGGCCGACGTTGTTGATGATGCCCGGCGCGTACGGCACCAGGTCAAAGCCGGCGGCGGCCTTGGCGTTTTCCAGGAACGGGATGTGCTGGAAGTAGTTCACGTCGATATCCCCCGCCGCCAGGCTGACGTTGGGGGCAATCCAGTCGGTGAACTCCACCAGTTCAACCTTAAGGCCTTGCTTGCCGGCTTCGGCAACGGCGGCCTCAAGGGGAATGGCGAAGGCTGCGGTGGTGCCGATCTTCAACGGTGCCTCGGCGGCGAACACCACCGAGCTGAACAAACCCAAGGCCAGTGCCAGTGCTTTGACTGGGTGGGTAAGCAGTGTCTTTTTCATAGTCGATTTCCAGTCATAAGGTGTAGGTACGAGCAATGAGGATCTATTTTTGATTAGTGTCTGTAGGTGGAGCCGGTGTGCTGTTCGGGTAAGCGGGCGCTGCCATGGAAGACCTTTTCGCGCAGCGTGCCGTGCTCATAGGCGGTCTTGTACGACCCACGCTTTTGCAACTCCGGCACCACCAGGTCGATGAAGTCCACGTAGCTTTCCGGCGTGACGATGCGCGTGAGGTTGAAGCCATCCAGGCCGGTTTCGCTGATCCAGGATTCCAGCTCATCGGCGACCTGTTCCGGTGAGCCGACCAAGGTGATGTAGCGTCCGCCCAAGGCGTGCTGTTCCAGTAACTTGCGCCGGGTCCAGTCGTTGTTTTGCAGGTTCTTGGTGGCCGACTGGATCGCGTTGCTCTTTACGTACTGGATCGGCTCGTCCAGCTCGTACTGGGCGAAATCAATCGCGGTGGACGCCGAGAAATGTGCCACGCCGGCTTCCGCGCTGGCGTAGCTCAGGTATTCGGCGTGCTTTTCCCAGGCCAGCGCTTCAGTGGCGCCCACGATTACGTTGAGGCCCATGAACACCTTGATGTCATCCGGGTTGCGCCCGGCCTCCACGGCGCTGGCGCGTACCTTGTCCACCTGGACCTTGGTCGCGGCCTTGTTCTGCCCGCTGATAAACACACATTCGGCATGCCGGCCGGCGAACAGCAAACCACGGTCCGAACTGCCGGCCTGGAAGAGTACCGGCGTACGTTGTGGCGACGGTTCGCACAGGTGATAACCCTCCACCTGGTAGAACTCGCCGTGATGCTCGATTTTGTGCACCTTGCCCGGCTGCGCATACACCCGCGTCTGCGGATCATTGAGTACCGCGCCGTCTTCCCAGCTGCCTTCCCAGAGTTTGTACAGCACCTCCAGGTATTCATCGGCCTGGTCGTAACGGCGGTCATGCTCGACCTGCTCGGTCAGGCCCATGGCCTTGGCGGCACTGTCGAGGTAGCCGGTGACGATGTTCCAGCCGACTCGGCCACGGCTCAGGTGATCCAGCGTCGACATGCGGCGGGCGAACAGATAAGGCGGCTCGTAGGTGAGGTTGGCCGTAAGGCCAAAGCCGAGGTTTCGGGTGACGGCCGCCATGGCCGAGACCAGCAGCAGCGGGTCATTCACCGGAAGCTGGATCGACTCTTTGAGCGGCACGTCGATGGAATTCTGATAGACGTCGTACACGCCGACGATATCGGCGATGAACAAGCCATCGAACAGCCCCCTTTCCAGCGTCTTGGCCAGTTCGGTCCAGTACTCGATCGTCTTGTATTCGGTGGACGTGTCCCGTGGATGGGTCCACAGGCCATGATTGATATGCCCGATGCAGTTCATGTTGAACGCATTGAGCAGGATCTTCTTTTTGCTCATCAGATGGTCCCCCGCAGTGGTGGGTTCTCATCGTTGAGGTAATAGTTGCCCACCGCGTGATACTTCCAGCGCACCGGGTCGTGCAGGGTGTGCACGCGGGCGTTGCGCCAGTGGCGGTCCAGGCCATGTTCGGCCAGGGTCGCCTGGCTGCCTGCGAGTTCGAACAAGGTGCTGCCGGCGGCCAGGGAGATTTCGGTGCTCAAGGCGCGTACTTCGGCGACGGCGATGGAGGCGGCTGCAACAGTCTCGGCGTTGCTGTCGGCCTGGGCGCGGTCGAGGAATTCGCCCGAACGCTCCAGCAGTGCCTCGGCGGCATGCAGGCGGATGCTCAGGTGCCCGAAGCTTTTCAGGGTCAGTGGGTCGTCAGTGGCTTTGTCGGTGCCGGAATCGATCCACGGGCGGGTCTTGGTGCGCACAAAGTGCAGTGCGTCTTCAAAGGCCGCGCGGGCGATACCGGTGTCGATTGCGGCGTGGAGGATCTGCGCCAGCGGGCCGACGGTTGTAGGGCGCTCGAAGGCGCTCTGGAATGGGATCACGTCCTGTGCGGCGACCCACACGTTATCGAACACCACCGAGCCGCTGCCGGTGGTGCGCTGGCCGAAGCCGCTCCAGTCGTCGATCACGCTCAACCCTTCACTGTCACGCGGGACAAAAGCCAGTTGCTGCACGCCCTGTTCATCCACCACCGAGGTGGGGATGCGCTGGGCGTAGATCGCGCCGGTGGCGTAGAACTTGCGGCCGCTGATACGGAAACCGTCACCGTCGCGGGTGATCTTGGTGACGCGGTCGTGGGCAGTCTTGGTGCCCAGTTCCGCCAGGGCGTTGCCGAAGCGTTGGCCAGCGAGGACTTCGGCGTACAGGCGCTTTTGCTGCGCCGGGCTGCCGTTCACGCGCAGCACTTCCAGTGCATAAAAATGGTTCTGCGGGATCTGGCCCAGGGACGCATCCGCCTGGGCGATCAGGGCAATGACCTTGGCCAGGGTGACGTTGGAAACGCCCGCCCCGCCGAATGCCTTGGGTACGCTGATACCCCACAGGCCGGAGCGCGAAAACACCTCCAGTTCGGGCAGGGGAAGGCGGCGCTCGCGGTCACGCTGGGCACTGTCGCGGCGCAAATCTTCGGCCAGGTCGCTGGCGACAATAAGGGCTTGTTCGTCGCTGGTGATGACCGCGACGGGGTGAGAGAAAGTCATGGTGTTCTCCAGATGTCTGGTCGGTCAGATCCAGGAATGACGAGCCGGCAAGGTGCCGTTCAGGCGATAAGCGCCCACCGCGTGATACTTCCAGCGCACCGGGTCGTGCAGGGTGTGTACGCGGGCGTTGCGCCAATGACGGTCGAGGTTGAACTCCGCGAGCGTTGCGCGGCTGCCGGCTAGCTCGAAGAGTTTTTCGCTGACCAGCAGCGACACTTCGGTGGTCAGCACCTTGGCCTCGGCCACGGCAATCGAGGCACGGGCGGCGGACTGCGCAGTGATCGGCGCGGCGCTGACCTGGTCAAGCACCTGGCCAGCCTTGCGCAGCAGGGCCTCGGCGGCGTGCAATTCAATCTTCAATTTGCCGACGTCGGCGATCACATACAGGTCATCGCTGGCGCGTTCGACCTTGGCATCGATCCACGGGCGCGAGTGTTCACGTACGAACGCGATGGTGTCGTCGAGTGCGCCGCGTGCGATGCCGGCGTCGATGGCCGCCTGGATCAATTGGGAGACGGCGCCCTGGATATTCGGTGTCTCGCCGATACGCCAGTTTTCCACGACCTGTTCGGCGTCCACTGGCACCTGGTCCAGTAGCACGGTGCCGCTGGCGGTGGTGCGCTGACCGAAGCCTGACCAGTCGTCAACGATGCGCAGCCCTTCGGTGCCACGACGCACAAACGCCATGACCTGCTTGCCGTCATCGTTTAATGCTTTGACGGCCACCCAGTGCGCAAACAGCGCTCCGGTTGAGTAGAACTTCTGACCGCTGAGCACATAACCATCACCCTCGGCGGTGATGCGCGCCTTGAGTTCCAGGGTGTTTTTGGTGCCGCGTTCCGGGCCGCCATTGCCGATGCGCCAGCCGTCGAGGACGCTCTGGAACAGCAGCTTTTTCTGGCGTTCGGTGGCGGCACCCTGCAGCAGGTGCAGGATGCCGAAGTGGTTCTGCGGGATCTGCCCGAGGGCTGGGTCTGCCGCGCTGATGATTGCGAACACGTCGGCCAGGGTCACGAAAGACACCTGCGGGCCGCCGTACTCACGGGGAATGGAAATACTGCCGAGCCCACTGCGGGTGAACTGTTCGATCTGTGCCCATGGCAGCTTGCGTTGCTGGTCGCGCTTGGAGGCTTGCAGGCGCGCAGCCTGGGCCAGTTCATGGGCAGCTTTCAGTGCCTCAGCATCGTTGCGCAGCACGGTGGCCGGCAACAGCAGGGGAGCAACATCCTGATCGCTCTGGGGGGGTGTTTGAGCCAAGTTAGACATCAGCGCCGCTCCTTGGCTGCACGTAATGCCCTGGCGTTGTGCACCGGGGTGATCCTGACCATACCGACCTCGCATTCAATGAAATAAAAAAGAAAAATCAGCGATGTCCGGTGGTCCGGTGCATATACCCTAAGCTTGTTAAATATATAAATAAACTAACTTTTGGGAATATGCATAGAAGGTCTGTTACCCCGGCTCGCAGGGCGATCCCGGTGTCCGCGGTTGATAGATCAGCACCGTCCCGGCCACAGCGGGCGGCACCCCGGCGGCAATGCGTAGGGTGCGCGAGGGCGCCCAGCGAGAATTGTTGCCGACGCGATCCAGAACGCAGTACGTCACCTCCAGTCGGCAGTCGTCGCCGGCTTCGGTGATCACTGATGAAGGCACCCATACCTGCACCGCCAGACCGACTTCAACGGCCTGGATCTTCGGCAGGTCCAGGCGCACATCGCCCCAGCGCAGGGTGATCGCATCGCCAGTGTCCATGTTCAGGTAGGGCGCGATGGTCAGGGGAATACCGCGCCGTACCTGACTGGCGTTGACGCCAAAGCGGCGGATGGTGTCGGGCAAGCCCACGGGGGCGAGGTTCTGGTTTTCGTCGAGGTACTGTGGCGACGGTTGGCCGCCCGGACAACAGGTCTTCACACGTACTCGCCTGACGGCAGAGCGGGCCGGGCACTGGCCGACTTGCATCACTTGGTAATGCACCCGGGCCGGGCCATCCAGCACGAAACTCTCCGGCACCCGCAGGTGCGTGAACGCGCCGACCTTGCAGGCCGTTATCCGACGTGAAGCGGCGAAACAGTTATTCCAGAACAGCTCGATCAAGTCGCCTTCGTCCATGCCGGGATAGGGTGCGATGTCGACCTGCAGGTGGGTGGCAGCCAGGGCATTGATGCCATTGCCGATGGCCTGAGGCAGTGTCGGCGCGGTGAGCAGGGGGTGCGTCATAAGTAATCTCCTTGATGCAGCCAGCAGCATTCGCTCCGGACCTTTGGCGCAGGTAAGCGCAGTGGGCCGAACAGAACGATTCAGTGAATAGCCGGGATAGGATCCAATCCTCTGGGCGCTAGATAAGAGGGTTGGGCAAGGAGCGTCAATGGCGGCAAAGGGCTAAACGGCGGGTTGGAGCAGATTCAGAAGGGTCTGACTGGGAGCGGGCGTTTCAGATGGATACGACGGGGTGTTTTACAACGTGCAATGAGGCGTTTCTGTAGGAACACGCTTGTGTGGGAGCTGGCTTGCCTGCGATGCAGATACCTCGGTTTATCCGTCATACCGAGGTGTCTGCATCTTAGGCAAGCCAGCTCCCACAGGGTCGGTCAGTGAGCCAGGAATTTGCTCAGGAACTGCTTGGTGCGCTCTTCCTTGGGGTTGGCGAACAATGCCTTGGCTTCGCCTTGTTCCACGATCACACCCTTGTCGAAGAAGATCACCCGGTTGGCCACATCCCGGGCAAAGCTCATCTCGTGGGTGACGATGACCATGGTGCGGTTTTCTTCGGCGAGGCTGCGGATGGTTGCCAGCACTTCACCCACCAGTTCCGGGTCGAGGGCCGAGGTGGGTTCGTCGAACAGAATCACCTCCGGCTCCATCGCCAGCGCACGGGCAATCGCCACGCGCTGTTGCTGGCCGCCCGACAGGCGCCGTGGGTAGGCGTCTTCCTTGCCCGCCAGGCCCACCCTCGCCAGCAACTTGCGCCCCAAGGCGTCAGCGGCTTCACGCGGCATCTTCTTGACCACGGTGGGGCCTTCGATGACGTTTTCCAGCGCGGTGCGGTGGGGGAACAGGTTGAAGCTCTGGAACACAAAACCCACGTGCTGGCGCAGGCGCCGCACCAGGCTTGCCTGCTGGTTGACCGGCTTGCTGCTGTCGATCTCGATGTCGCCCACCTTGATACGCCCGCTGGTGGGTTGTTCGAGGAAATTCAGGCAGCGCAGAAAGGTGGTCTTGCCAGAACCGCTGGGGCCGATGATGGCGACGACTTCGCCTTCCTTGACCTCCAGGTCGATGCCGTTGAGCACCACCTGGCCCTTGAATTGTTTGGTCAGTTTTTCAACCACGATCATGCTTCAGGACTCCAGGTCATGCCGGTTGACCCGGTCTTCCAGGCGATTCTGCAAATGCGCCAGGATGCTCGCCAAAATCCAGTAGATCAGGGCTGCGGAGAGATACATGGTGAAGATTTCGAAGGTCCGTGCCGACACCAATTGCGCCTGGCGGAACAGCTCGGGCACCTGGATAGTGGCCGCCAGCGCCGTGTCCTTGACCAGCGAAATGAAGCTGTTGCCCAGCGGCGGTAAGGCCGTGCGCATGGCCTGCGGCAGGATGGCCCGGCGCAGGGTCTGCGCGCGGGTCATGCCGATACTGGCCGCAGCTTCCCATTGGCCGCGCTCGATGGAACCGATGGCGGCGCGCAGGATTTCACAGGCGTAGGCGGCCATGTTCAGCGAAAAGCCGATCATGGCGGCGGGGATCGGATCCAGCTCGATGCCCACTTGCGGCAAGCCGTAGTAGATCAAGAACAGCTGCACCAGCAAGGGCGTGCCGCGAAAGAACGACACGTAGACTCGGGCGAGCCAGCTCACCAGCTTGAAGCGCGACAGGCGCATCAAGGCCAGGCCGAAGCCCAGCAGCAAACCGAAAAACATCCCGCCGAGGCTGAGGATCACCGTGTAATACGCGCCCTTGAGCAGAAAGGGCGCGGAGTCCAGCGCGAGTTGGAAACCTGCTTCCATTATTGAGTGACGTCAGCGTTGAAGTACTTCTCGGACAGCTTCTTCAAGGTCCCGTCGGCGCGCAGTTTGTCGAGGGCCTTGTTCACGGCGTCGAGCAGTTCTGGCTCGCCTTTGCGCAGGGCAATACCGGCTTCCTGACGGGAGAAGGCGTCGCCGGTCACCGAGGTGTCCTTGGCTTTCTTGGCGTATTCCAGGGCGGCCAGGCGGTCGATCAGGATGGTGTCGATACGGCCGATACGCAGGTCCTGGAACTTGGTCGGGTCGTCGTTGTAAGTCTTGATGATGGCTTTAGGCTGATTGTCCTTGAGCCATTGCTCGTAGTTGGTACCCAGGCCCACACCGACTTTCTTGCCAGCCAGGTCGTCAGCGGTCTTGATGGTGCCGACGTTCTTGGTCAGGACCAGCGCCTGAATACCGGAGACGGTGTAAGGCTTGGAGAAATCGTACTTTTTCTTGCGCTCTTCAGAGATGGTCACTTGGTTGACGACCGCATCCAGACGCTTGGATTCCAGGGCGGCGAGGATGCCATCCCATGGGGTGGCCTGCAGCTTGACCTTCACGCCCAGCTCCTTGGCCAGCGCTTCGGACAGCTCCACTTCGAAACCGCTGAGTTTGCCGCTTTCATCGACGAAGCTGAACGGTGGGTAGGTGCCTTCCAGGCCGATCTTGATCTCGCCCGCTTTCTTGATGTTATCCAACTGCTCGCCAGCCACTGCCTGGCCCAGCAGGCCAGCCCCGAGTGCCAGGCCCAAAGTGCCAACCAACAACGTGCGACGGAATACAGAAATAGTCATGAAGAGCCCCTGTGTTTTTTATGTTGAGCGAAGCAGGTGACGCAGTGGTCGTATCCTGCCTTAAAGCGCGTAGCGCGTCTTCGCCTACGGCGCGACTATAAGGCCGGTTTTTAAGACTTGAAAATAATATAAAATAAATCAGTTATTCGCTTTAAGAATAACTGGGTCCGTTTTTTTAGAATGCCGAGTCATAAGCGAACAACGCTGGCGCGCCACCGGTATGCAGGAAAATGATCGGCCCGTCTTCAAATCGCTGACGCCCGATGCCATCCAGCAAGCCGGCCATGGCCTTGCCAGTGTAGACCGGGTCCAGGAGCAGGCCTTCCTGGCTCGCCAGCAGCTTGATCGCTGCCAAGGTGCCGGCGTTCGGTTCACCGTAGCGCGGGCCGAAGTACTCGTCCCACAGAATCACCTTGAACGCCTCGGGAATCTCCACCCCCAGCAACTCGGCGGTGCGTTCGGCCAGGCCTGCTACTTTCGGGCGCTGGGCTTCGTCGGTGCGCGAGACGGTCACACCGATCACGGGCAGGTTCGGCAGCACTTCGCTCAAGGCCAACGCCAAGCCACTGTGCGTCCCCGCGCTGCCGGAGGCCAGGACGACCGCGGCGAACTCGATGCCGCTGTCTTCGATTTGCCCGGCCAGTTCCAGCCCGGCGCGTACATAACCCAATGCACCGAGGGCATTGGAGCCGCCGATCGGCACCAGGTATGGCTTCTTGCCGTTGTTGCGCAGGCGGTCGGCGAGGGCGTTGAGTTGGTCGTCGACGTTGTCGAGGTTCTCCACCAGTTCCACTTTGGCGTCGAACAGCTCCAGCAGCAGACGGTTGCCGTTGCCCAGGTAATTGGGGTCTTCGGTGCCGGTGGGGTTTTCCAGCAGGGCCACGCAGCCCAGGCCGAGTTTGGCGGCCAGCGCGGCGGTCTGGCGCACGTGGTTGGATTGGATAGCGCCAGCGGTTACAAGGGTGTCGGCGCCTTGGGCGAGGGCATCTGCGGCGAGGTATTCAAGTTTGCGCAGCTTGTTGCCGCCCATGGCCAGCGGTGTGGTGTCGTCGCGCTTGACGTAGAGGTCCCTGCCCAACCAGGCCGACAGCCGCTCCAGTTTTTCCAGGGCAGTGGCGCCGCCCAGCAGTTCCAGGCGGTTAAAACGGTCGAGCTGTTGTTTGATCATGGCTACGCACGGTTGATAAGTATGGGGCGACTATAGGCAGGCACTTTTCATCGGGCAACCGTCAATCGCTTATTCCTGATGGTTCTTGATACCACACCATTGGTTCTTAAGGGCGGCCAGGGTGCATACCGTAAAGTGATGGCCATTTCCTCAGGAGTGAGTACCGTGAGTGAGCGTTCCAGTCATTGGCAATTACAGACCATCGTCAGCCAACTGCGCAGCGCCCGGGACCAGTGGCGAACGCGCAATGGGCGTTTGAGTGGCGAGCATGGCGGCCGCGAGTTGCCGTCCCGCGAGGCGGTCGCGCAGATTCTCGAGTCGTTGTGCGGTGCACTGTTTCCCATGCGCCTGGGGCCGGTGGACCTGCGTGAAGAGAGTGAAGATTTCTACGTCGGCCATACCCTCGATGTGGCGTTGAATGCCTTGCTCGGCCAGGCCCGTCTGGAACTGCGCTACGCCGCACGGCAGGGCGCCAAGGATGACAGCGAAGTCGATGCGCTCGCCATTCGCCTGATCCAGGATTTCGCCCTGGCCTTGCCGTCCCTGCGGAGCTTGTTGGACACCGACGTGCTGGCTGCCTACCACGGCGACCCGGCCGCGCGCAGTGTGGATGAAGTGCTGTTGTGCTACCCCGGCGTCCTGGCGGTGATTCACCACCGCCTGGCTCACCACCTGTACCGCGCCGGCTTGCCGCTGTTGGCGCGGATCAGCGCCGAGATCGCCCATTCGGCCACGGGGATCGATATCCATCCCGGCGCACAGATCGGCCCGAGCTTCTTTATCGACCACGGGACCGGCGTGGTGATCGGCGAGACCGCGATCATCGGCGAGCGTGTGCGCATCTACCAGGCCGTGACTTTGGGCGCCAAGCGTTTCCCGGCGGATGAGGACGGACAGCTGCAGAAAGGCCACCCACGTCACCCGATTGTCGAGGATGACGTGGTGATCTACGCCGGCGCGACGATTCTGGGGCGCATCACCATCGGCAAGGGGTCGACCATTGGCGGCAACGTGTGGCTGACCCGCAGCGTGCCGGCGGGGGCGAATATCACCCAGGCGAACCTGCAGCATGAGGATGGCGCGCAAAAGTAACGAACCCGCACAATCCTCTGTGGGAGCGCGTATTTGTGCCAGTAATCGCTGAACGATTTGCCTCCCGCACCCGTCATACCAGTCCTTGAGCTAGTGTAGGAATTATCTACCACTCGGCCCTGCGATTAGTCCCAGACCGCCTTCCTATGTTTAACTTGAATGCTCGTTCAAGTTAAACCCGGTGGTTCGCTGCCCGCTCACAACAGGAGGCTTACCTTTGCTGAGTCCGTTATTTACAGCCACATCTCATACCCTCGGGGTGCATCGTTCATGAGTGCATCGTCCACCCCTTCCAGCGGCCAGGTGCGCATGAATGCGCCGGTTTTCTACTTTGCCGCGACGTTTATCCTGCTGTTCGGTATTACTGTCATCGCTATCCCGCAACAGGCCGGTGCCTGGCTGCTGGCGGCGCAAAACTGGGCGGCCAATACGGTCGGCTGGTACTACATGCTGGCGATGACCCTGTATCTGGTCTTCGTGGTGGTCACCGCGCTATCGGGCTACGGCAAGATAAAACTCGGTGCCGACCACGACGAGCCCGAATTCAGTTACCTGTCCTGGGCCGGCATGTTGTTCGCCGCAGGGATCAGCATCACGCTGTTTTTCTTCTGCGTGTCCGAGCCGCTGACACATCTGGTGCAACCGCCGCAAGGCGCACCGATGAACGCCGATGCCGCCCGCCAGGCCATGCAGATCCTGTTTCTGCACTGGGGCCTGCACGGTTGGGGGGTGTTCGCGTTTGTCGGCATGGCCCTGGCGTATTTCGCCTACCGGCATAACTTGCCGCTGGCGCTGCGTTCGGCGCTGTACCCGCTGATCGGAAAGCGCATCAACGGTCCGATCGGTTACGCGGTGGATGGCTTTGGCATCATCGCTACGGTGTTCGGGCTTGGCGCCGACATGGGCTTCGGCGTGTTGCACCTCAACTCCGGCCTCGACTACCTGTTTGGCATCGCCCATACCCAGTGGATCCAGGTCGGTTTGATCACGCTGATGATGGGCGCCGCGATCATCGTCGCCGTGGCCGGCGTCGACAAAGGCGTGCGGGTGATGTCCGACATCAACATGCTGCTGGCCTGTGCGCTGCTGCTGTTCGTGTTGTTCGCCGGGCCCACCCAGCATTTGCTCAACACCCTGATCCAGAACATCGGTGACTACCTGGGCGCCTTGCCGACCAAGAGTTTCGACGTGTACGCCTATGACAAGCCCAGCGACTGGCTCGGCGGTTGGACGGTGTTCTACTGGGCCTGGTGGATCGCATGGTCGCCGTTTGTGGGCCTGTTTATCGCGCGTATTTCCCGGGGGCGTACCATCCGCGAGTTCGTGTTCGGCGTGCTGCTGATCCCGCTGGGCTTCACCCTGGCGTGGATGTCGATCTTCGGCAACAGCGCCATCGACCAGGTGCTCAACCACGGGCTGGTCGCACTCGGCCAGTCGGCCATCGATGACCCGTCGATGAGTCTGTACCTGCTGCTGGAAACCTACCCGTGGAGCAAGACGGTTATCGCGGTCACGGTGTTCATCAGCTTCGTGTTCTTCGTAACCTCCGCCGACTCGGGCACCGTGGTGCTGTCTACCTTGTCGTCCAAAGGTGGCAACGCCGATGAAGACGGGCCGAAATGGCTGCGGGTGTTCTGGGGTGCGATGACCGCGCTGGTCACCAGTGCCTTGCTGTTTGCGGGCAGTATTGATTCGCTCAAGTCAGCGGTGGTGCTGACCTCGTTACCGTTTTCGATGATCCTGCTGCTGATGATGTGGGGGCTGCACAAGGCGTTCTACCTGGAGTCGCAGAAGCAGATCGCCCAGCTGCATTCGCTGGCACCGGTCTCTGCTGCACGCAAGGGACGTGGTGGCTGGCGTCAGCGCTTGAGCCAGGCGGTGCACTTCCCTTCGCGGGATGAGGTGTATCGCTTCCTTGAATCGACGGTTCGCCCGGCGATTGAAGAGGTGACGGCGGTGTTCGTCGAGAAAGGCCTGAACGTGGTCACTCAGCCTGACCCGTCCAACGACAGCGTCAGCCTGGAAATCGGCCATGGCGAGGAGCGTCCATTCGTCTACCAGGTGCAGATGCGCGGCTACTTCACGCCGTCATTTGCCCGTGGTGGCATGGGCTCCAAAGAGATCAACAACCGCCGCTACTACCGTGCGGAAGTGCACTTGGCCGAGGGCAGCCAGGACTATGACCTGGTGGGCTACACCAAGGAACAGATCATCAACGACATCCTCGACCAGTACGAGCGGCACCTGCAGTTCCTGCACTTGGTGCGCTGACGCTCAACTCCCCGCAAAGCCCCGTTCTACGGGGCTTTTTTAAACTTAATTTCATCCGTCAAGGCGCTGTTTTGACGCGGAACTGTCATCTGGCCACTGCGTAATTGTGTGAAGCGTTTGACGCTTTCATTTCAGCACAGTGACGGAGACCGGTAACAATGAAGACGTTGATAAGCCCTATGGTGGGTGCCGCCATGGCGAGCTTTATGCTGTCCGCCCACGCCGACTTTATCGATGACAGCCACGCTGATGTGACCTTGCTCAATCGCTACCTGAACCAGCAGGGGCGTGATGTGGTGAACAGCAACGCCAAGGCCCACAGCATTCGTGATTGGGGCCAGGGGTTCGAGTTCAACTTCAAGTCCGGCTACACCGAAGGCCCGGTGGGTTTTGGCCTGGACCTGCAGGCGTTCTATGGATTGAAGCTGGACTCCGGTGGCGACCTCAACGACAAGGATCACCAGGGCCGCTACCCCGGCAGCATGTTTCCGCTGGACAACGGCAAGTCCGCTGACCAGTTCGGTGTGTTGAGCCCGACGTTCAAGATGCGTTTCGCCCAGGATGAACTGCGTGTCGGCACGCTCTACGGCAACAATCCGATACTCGCCAACACGGACGGGCGCCTGTACCAGCAGACCAACACCGGTGTGCAACTGGTGTCCAAGGACCTCAGCGACTTCACTTTCACCGGCGGCGATATCTTCAAGACCAAGATCCGCAACGAAACCGGCGACCAAGGCATGATCACCGCCGGGGGCACCCAACAGAGCGATCGCTTCCTGTTTGGCGGTGCGGATTACACCGGCATCCAGAACACCACGGTCAGCCTGTGGTACTCCAACCTTGAGGATTACTACCAGCAGTTCTTCCTGGGCGCCAAGCGGCATGACGCCTTGTCCGTGGGCGCGATCGACACCGATCTGCGTGTGTTCCGCAGTTTGGGTGTGGGCGGCAACGCGGCTGGCGACAATGACTACGCAGCCTCTGGCCTCTACGGGGACGGCGCGAGCAAGGGACGCATCAACCAGACCACCGCCAGTTTGCTTGAGAGCTACAGCCTGGACGGCCATACCGTCGGTCTGGGTATCCAGAAGAACAGCGGTGACAGCGACTTCCCGTACCTGGATTCCGGCCTGAACAGTGGCGACAACCGCCAGGGGCCAGGCTCAGGCGCTGACACCCCGGCACTCACCAACCTGCAATTGAACAAGTTCCAGCACGCCGGCGAGCGCACTTGGCTGGCGCAGTACAAATATGACTTCGGCAAACTCGGCCTCACCGGCCTGACGTTCTCAGCCGCCTACGCCCACGGCGATGACATCCGAACGGCGCAAGGCACCACCAGCGAATGGGAACGCAACGTCGCCGTGGCGTATCAAGTGCCCACCGGCTCCCTCAAGGGCCTGGGCGTTACCTGGAAAAACGCCCACGCCAGCCCGGATATCAGCGGCGCGACCGTGCAAGATGAAAACCGCTTCTATGTCAGCTATGTCGTTCCACTCTGGTAGGAAATTGCTGTAAAAAGGACGGGCAGACTTAAGCGATTCAGCTGGTTGAAAGGCCTGGGAATAGCCTTATTCCCAGGCCTTATTTGCCGACGTCCAAGAGAGGATTCGATGACTTACATTGCTGCCGAAAACCGCTATGAATCTATCCCGTACCGCCGCGTAGGTCGCAGTGGATTAGTGCTGCCGGCGCTGTCCCTGGGCCTGTGGCACAACTTTGGCGACAGCACCCCGATCAACACCCAGCGCGCCCTGCTGCGCACCGCGTTTGACCTGGGCATCAACCACTTCGACCTGGCCAACAACTACGGCCCGCCCTACGGCAGCGCCGAAATCAACTTCGGCCGTTTGCTGCGCGAAGACTTCAAGCATTACCGCGATGAACTGATCATCTCCAGCAAAGCCGGCTGGGACATGTGGCCCGGCCCCTACGGCCAGGGCGGTGGTTCGCGCAAATACGTGCTGGCCAGCCTCGACCAGAGCCTGCAGCGCCTGGGTGTCGACTACGTGGATATTTTCTACTCCCACCGTTTTGACGCCGACACCCCCCTGGAAGAAACCGCCAGCGCCCTCGCCACCGCCGTACAACAAGGCAAGGCGTTGTACATCGGCATCTCGTCCTACTCGGGTGTCAAAACCCGCGAAATCGCCGCGCTGCTGAAAGAGTGGAAAGTGCCGCTGTTGATTCACCAGCCAGCCTACAACTTGCTCAACCGCTGGGTGGAAAAAGACCTGCTGGACACCACCGAAGAACTCGGCGCTGGTGTGATCGCGTTCACGCCGTTGGCCCAGGGGCTGCTGACCGATAAGTACCTCAACGGCGTACCGGCGGATGCGCGGGTGAACCGTCCCGGCGGTGGTTCGCTGCAGGCCAAGCACCTGTCCGAAGCCAACATCGCCCACGTGCGGGCGCTGAATGAAATCGCCCAGCGTCGTGGCCAGAGCCTGGCGCAACTGGCGTTGGCCTGGACCCTGCGTGATCCACGGGTCACCAGTGCGCTGATTGGTGCGAGCCGGCCGGAGCAGATTATCGAGAACGTCGGTGCGTTGAAGAACCTGAGCTTCAGCGCGGAAGAACTGGCGGAGATTGATCGGTTTGCGCAGGAAGGTGGGATCAACTTGTGGGAAAAGCCATCTACTGCTGAATAACCTGGCGTACACGGTCAATGTGGGAGCGGGCTTGCTCGCGAACGCAGTGGATCAGTCGCTGAATCTGTTGACTGACACTCTTCCTTCGCGAGCAAGCCCGCTCCTACCTTTTGATCGCTGGTTGTCTCTAGAAAGGTACATCCCCAAGAATGGTCGCGCGATGCATCACCCGCCGCTGCGGCCGGTAGTCGTCCACCGCGTAATGCTGCGTCACGCGGTTATCCCAGAACGCCACGTCATTTTCCTGCCAGCGCCAGCGGATGGTGAACTCCGGGCGTGTTGCGTGGGCAAACAACAGCTTCAGGATCGCCTCGCTTTCCGCCGGCTCCAGCTCATTGATCCTGGTGGTAAACCCATCACTCACAAACAGCGACTTGCGGCCGCTCACCGGATGCGTGCGCACCACCGGGTGTGACAGCGGCGGGTTCTTCTTGCGGGTTTCTTCCCAGCGCGCCAGGTCTTCGGCGGTGTTGCCAAAGCGCTCCAGTGGGAAGGACTTGGTGAAGTCATGGGTCGCCGTCAGCCCATCGAGCAACCGCTGCAACGGCTTGGACAACGCCTCATACGCCGCAATCCCGCTGGCCCACAGCGTATCGCCGCCAAATGCTGGCAGCTGCTTGGCGCTGAGGACCGCACCGAGTGCCGGAGTGGGCAGGAAGGTCACGTCGGTGTGCCATACGGCGTTGTCGCGCACGTCGGTGACGGCGGTATCGAGGATCAGTACTTCAGGCTGTTCCGGCACGTTGGGGTAGATCGGGTGGATGTGCAGGTCACCGAAATTCGCCGCGAACCGTGCTTGTTGTTGCGGGTTGATTTCCTGGCCGCGGAAGAACAGCACTGAGTGGGTGAGCAACGCCTGTTCGATGGCGTCGCGCTGTTCGAGGCTCAGCGGGCGGGTGATATCGACGCCACTGATCTGGGCGCCCAAGGCGGTGCTCAAGGGGGTAATGGTGAGGCTGCTCATACTGTTCTCATCACTCAATGTGCCTGGCCATGCCAGGGCACTAATTTACGCTGCAGGGCACGCAGGCCCATTTCCATGGCGAAGGCGATCAGGGCGATGACCAGGATGCCCAGCACCACCACATCGGTCACCAGGAACTGCGCCGCCGATTGCACCATGAAGCCCAGGCCGCTGGTGGCGGCGATCAACTCGGCGGCGACCAATGTCGACCAGCCCACGCCCAGGCCGATGCGGACGCCGGTGAGGATGTCGGGCAGGGCACTCGGCAGGATCACATGGCGAATCAACTGGGCACGGGTGGCGCCCAACGACTGCGCCGCGCGCAGCTTGGCCGGGTCGACAGTGCGCACACCGGTGGCGGTGGCGATGGCAATCGGCGCGAAGATCGCCAAGTAAATCAGCAACACCTTGGACAGCTCGCCAATGCCGCACCAGATCACGATCAGCGGCAGATAGGCCAGCGGCGGGATCGGTCGATAGAACTCGATCAGCGGGTCGAGGATGCCACGGGCGATACGGTTGGAGCCGATGGCGATCCCCACCGGCACGGCGGTCAGCACCGCAAACCCCAGGCCCAGGCCGATGCGGCTGAGGCTTGCACTCAAGTGTTGCCACAAGGTGGAGTCCATGTAGCCCGTGGTCGCCAGCAGCCAGCCTTTTTGCAGTACGGCGGACGGCGGCGGCAGGAACAGCGGTTCGATCACACCGGTAGCGGTCACGGCCCACCAAATGATCAGCAAGGCGACCAGGGTCAACAGGCTGATCCAGCGCGTGCTCAAGCTGCGACGCACTGGGATAGGCGCGTGCGCCGCCGGCTTGACGGTCATGACGGGAAGTTCGTAGCTGCTCATGCGGACACCTGCCGTTGGGAGAACACTTTGCCCAACACGTGTTCGCGGGTTTCGATAAAACGCGGGTCGGACTTGATCGCCCGTGCCGACTCTCCGGCAGCGTAGCGTTGGCCGAAGTCCAGGCTCAGACGCTCGACGATCTGGCCGGGATTGGGCGCCAGCAGGATCAGGTCAGTGGCGAGGAATACCGCCTCTTCGATGTCGTGGGTAATCAGGAACACTGGCTTGGCCGTGCGCCGCCAGACTTGCAGCAGCAGCTCCTGCATCTGTTCGCGAGTGAAGGCATCGAGGGCGCCGAAGGGTTCGTCCATCAGCAGTACGCGAGGATCGGCAGCCAGCGCGCGGGCCAGGCCGACGCGTTGCTTCTGCCCACCGGAGAGCTGCCAGATACGACGACTGTCGAAGCCGGCCAGGTCCACCAGGGCCAGCATTTCCCGAGCGCGCACTTCACGTTGTGCCTTGGACACGCCGGCCAGCTCCAGGCCGAAACCCACGTTGGCCAGCACGTCCTGCCAGGGCAGCAGGGCGTCATCCTGAAACACCACGCCGCGCTCGGCGCTCGGGCCTTTGACCGGCACGCCATCGAGGGTGATGCGCCCGGCAGACGGTTCGACAAAGCCGGCAATCAGGTTCAACAGCGAAGTCTTGCCACTGCCGGACGGGCCGAGGGCCACCAGCAATTGCTGGGGCCCCAGGTCGAGTGAGATGTCGGACAGTACCGGTTCTGTGGCGCCTGGGTACTGTGCGCTGATGCGCTCCAGTTGTAGCAAGGCCATCGCAATTAACTCCTGATCAGTGGGTAATGAACTTGGCGCTGATGTAAGGGGCGTAGTCCGGCAGCACGGCGTCGACTTTGCCTTGTTCCTTGAGGAACGCAGCGGTGTCGGTCACGGCCTGGGTAGTCGGTGCGCCCAGCAGGGTCACCTGGTCGGCGGCCAGCGGGTAGACGTTGCCTTGCAGCAGCAGCGGGATGTCGCTGGCCTTGGCGCCGGAGAGTTTCACCAGTTTGTCGACGTTGCCTTTGTCGGCGAGCCAGGCTTGCGGGTCTTTGCGGTAGGCGGCGTAGGCATCCAGGGTGACTTTGGCAAAAGCCGTGACGATTTGCGGGTGCTTCTCGGCAAAATCCTTACGCACGATCCAGGCATCGAAGGTCGGCGCGCCGAACTTGGCCAGTTCGCCGGAGGTGATCAGCACTTTGCCGTTTTCCTTGGCCACGCCCAGGGCGGGGTCCCACACGTAAGTCGCGTCGATATCACCGCGCTTCCAGGCGGCGATGATCGCCGGTGGTGCGAGGTTGAGGATGGTCACTTTGGACGGGTCGATGTTCCAGTGCTTCAGCGCGGCCAACAAGCTGTAGTGCCCGGTGGACACGAAGGGCACCGCGACCTTTTTACCGATCAGGTCCTGCGGGCCGTTGATCCCCGACCCGTCGCGCGCCACCAAGGCTTCGGCACCACCGATCTGGGTGGCGACGAGGAAGGTTTCCACCGGCACTTTGCGGGTGATCGCCGCGGTCAGCGGGCTGGAACCGAGGTAGCCGATCTGCACGTCGCCGGACGCAATGGCGGCGATGATGTCGGCGCCGTTGTCGAATTTTCGCCAGTTGATCTTGGCGTTAGTGGCTTTTTCGTAGGCGCCGTCGGCCTGGGCGACTTTGGCCGGGTCTACGGTGGTCTGGTAAGCAATGGTCACATCCGCCGCCTGGGCAAACAGGCTGGCACCGGCCAGGGACAATGCGGCCAAGAGGCGCAAAGGGGTAAGCAGTTTCAAGGGGAAGCTCCTCAATCAGGCGGCCGAGGGTCGGCATGCGAGGAGACTAAATGATCTAAGAATCCGAAAATAAATAACGTTTTCGAATTAGCTTATGAGCAGAAAAGTGGGACCCGGTCTTCAGGCTGAGGGGCAAATGTGGGCGCTGGCTTGCCTGCGATGCAGACAACTCGGTATTCCAGATAGACCGAGTTGATGCTATCGCAGGCAAGCCAGCTCCCACAGCGGACCGCGTAAGGATTTAGTTGCTGATCGCCAGAATGCTCGCCTGGTATGACCCGACAAACACATCAAAATCGCCCACTTCGTTCTGTTCCAGCTCCGCCTGCTGCACCAGCGACTGACGCGCCAGCTCTTCAAAGCGTGCCTGCTCTTCAGCCGGCAAGGGCTCCTTGCGGAAGTGCTCGGCATGCAGTTGGCTCTGGTGCAGGGAGAACTGCGCAAAACTATCTTTGCGCTCGGCCATGGCCGCCAGCACCTGTGCCGATGGCGTCAGGGACGGGTCCTCGACCTTGGCCAACTGAGCGTCCAGCGCCTGGCTGTGTTCGGTGATGCCGTGGGCTTCATCGAGCAAAGCAGCCAACGGAGCAATCTGCTCCAGCAGCTCGGCGGCCCATTCCTTCATGTCCACTGCCTGGCCCTGACGCTGCAATTGCAGGCCGGGGCGGCGACCTTCCTTGACCACACTGAGGAAGTTGGAGGTCGCATTGCCGCACTCGTTGTTGGCGAACAGCGGGCTGTCGTTCAACGCGCAGTACAGCAGGAACGCGTCGAGGAAGCGCGATTCCGGCAGGTCGATACCCATCGGCAGGAACGGGTTGATGTCCAGGCAACGCACTTCGATGTACTGAATGCCACGGGCCATCAGCGCCTGGATCGGCCGTTCGCCGGTGTAGGTCACGCGTTTGGGGCGAATGTTGGAGTAGTACTCGTTCTCGATCTGCAGGATGTTGGTGTTGAGCTGAACCCACTCACCGTCCTTATGCGTGCCGACTTCGACGTACGGCGCGTAGGGCGTTGCCACCGCTTCACGCAGGCTATCGGTGTAGCTGCTCAGATCGTTGTAGCACGGCGTCAGGCCCGCTTGGGCGTTGCTCTGGTAACCCAGGTCGCTCATGCGCAGGCTGGTGGCGTAGGGCAGGTACAGCGTATCGGCGTCCAACACCTCCAACTGGTGCGAGCGACCGCGCAGAAAACCGGCGTCCAGCGCAGGCGAAGCACCGAACAGGTACATCAGCAACCAGCTGTAGCGACGGAAATTGCGGATCAGCGCGATATAGGCATTGGACTGGTAGTCGCGGTCAGTGCCGACAAATCCTTCAGTTTCCTTCAACAGCGGCCACAACTGTTCCGGCAGGGAAAAGTTGTAGTGGATGCCGGCGATGCACTGCATGGTCTTACCGTAACGCAGCGCCAGGCCCTTGCGGTACACGTACTTGAGCTGCCCGATGTTGGACGTGCCGTAGTAGGCAATCGGAATGTCTTCCTCGGCCGGCAACGGGCATGGCATCGAAGGGCTCCACAGGTATTCGCTGCCGAGCTTGGTGTAGGCAAAACGATGGATCTTGTCCAGGCTGCTCAGGGTATCGGCCGGGTTGGGCAGGGCGGGAGTGATGAACTCCAGCAGCGATTCCGAGTAGTCGGTGGTGATCTGTTCGTGGGTCAACGCGGCGCCCAGGGCTTCAGGGTGCGGCGTTTGCGCCAGTCGACCCTCACCGGTGACACGCAGGCATTCGCGCTCGATGCCGTGCAAGCACTGCTCTAGCAGGGAGAGGTGTTCGCGCTTGCCGAGCAGGGCCAGGCGGCGGTTGAGAAGTTCGCTCAAGTTGGATTCCTTCACGCGTCAGTCGCCCCAATATGGGGGTGGGCAGGACGGTCTACAAGGGTGAAGTTAAAACTGGCGTGATCGCCTGGTTTAGAGTCGATTTAACCCGCTCTGAAAATGCCGACTTCACTCCATGAATTTGGCTACAGCGCGGCGAGAAAATTCCGACGCCGTGATTGCAGCGCCGAAATTAACTCAAATCGGGGGTGGGGAGCTATAGGACAGCGAAGGTGCCCTGTGCTTTTGCGACAAGTCTTTCGTCCTGGTACACGTCCGCTTCGACCACCAACGTGCGACGACCGGCATGGATCACCCGACTGGTGCACAGCACGTCACCGTCAGACACGGCTCGGATATAGTTGATCTTGCACTCGATGGTCGCACTTTGTTGGTCGAAACCATGGGCGCTGGAGCAGGCCAGCCCCATCGTAATGTCCACCAGGCTGAAAATCGCCCCGCCATGGAGCTTGCCCGCGCGGTTGCGCAGGTGCGGCTCCAGGGTCAGGGCCACCTCGGCAACGCCTTCCTCAAGGCGTTGCAGGCGGCAGCCGATCAGTTCGCTGAACGCGCTCTGGGTCAAACCGGCCGGGATTTCCATCAGCGTTTCTTCAACTGTTTAGCGTTGGCAAACAGCGAGGCCATGGCGTTGTTGCTTGGCGCGGCGGTGGCCGTTTCCTTGCGCGGCGCGTTGTTTTGCGACTGGCGCGGCGCCGAACCAGGACGTGCGCCGCGGGCACCGTCGATTTTCTCGCCAGGGGTGTCGCTCATGCGCATCGACAGGCCAACGCGTTTGCGCGGGATGTCGACTTCCATGACCTTGACCTTGACCACGTCACCGGCTTTTACCGCTTCACGCGGATCCTTGATGAACTTCTCCGAAAGCGCGGAGATATGCACCAAACCGTCCTGATGAACACCGATGTCCACAAAGGCGCCGAAGTTGGTCACGTTGGTGACCACGCCTTCGAGGATCATGCCCAGCTCCAGGTCCTTGAGGTCTTCGACGCCGTCCTGGAACTCGGCGGTCTTGAACTCGGGACGGGGGTCGCGGCCCGGCTTTTCCAGCTCTTGCAGGATGTCGGTGATGGTCGGTACACCGAAGGTTTCGTCGGTGTACTTCTTGGGATCCAGGCGCTTGAGAAACGCGGCGTCACCGATCAGCGAACGGATATCGCGGTCGGTCTCGGCGGCGATGCGTTGCACCAGTGGGTACGCTTCCGGGTGAACCGCGGAGGAATCCAGCGGGTTGTCGCCGTTCATTACGCGTAGGAAACCGGCGGCCTGTTCGAAGGTTTTTTCACCCAGGCGTGCGACTTTTTTCAACGCTGCACGGGTTTTGAACGCGCCGTTTTCGTCGCGGTGGTTCACGATATTTTGCGCCAGGGTGGCGTTGAGGCCGGAAATACGCGCCAACAAGGCGACGGAGGCGGTGTTCACATCCACGCCGACGGCGTTTACGCAGTCTTCCACCACTGCGTCCAGGCCACGTGCCAGTTTCAGCTGCGACACGTCGTGCTGGTACTGGCCGACGCCGATGGATTTAGGGTCGATCTTGACCAGTTCGGCCAGTGGATCCTGCAGGCGACGGGCGATGGACACCGCGCCACGGATCGACACGTCGAGGTCCGGGAATTCCTTGGAGGCCAGTTCCGACGCCGAGTACACCGAAGCGCCGGCCTCGGAGACCATGACTTTGGTCATCTTCATGGCGGGGTATTTCTTGATCAGCTCGGCGGCCAGTTTGTCGGTTTCACGGCTGGCGGTGCCGTTGCCGATGGCGATCAGGTCCACCGCGTGCTTGGCGCACAGGGCGGCCAGGATCGCGAGGGTCTGGTCCCATTTGTTGTGCGGTACATGCGGATACACCGTGGCGTGGTCCAGCAACTTGCCGGTGGAGTCGACCACGGCGACCTTGCAGCCGGTACGCAGGCCCGGGTCGAGGCCCAGAGTGGCGCGCGGGCCGGCCGGGGCGGCCAGCAGCAGGTCGTGCAGGTTGTGGGCGAACACGTTGATCGCCTCTGTCTCGGCGCCGTCGCGCAGCTCACCGAGCAGGTCGGTTTCCAGGTGGGTGTAGAGCTTGACCTTCCAGGTCCAGCGCACCACTTCACCGAGCCACTTGTCCGCAGGACGGTTCTGATTCTGGATGCCGAATTGTTGACCGATCATGCCTTCGCACGGGTGCATGGTGCCCGGCAATTCGTCGCCGACCTTCAGCGCGGAGCTGAGAATACCTTCGTTGCGGCCACGGAAAATGGCGAGCGCACGGTGGGACGGCATGCTTTTCAGCGGTTCGTCGTGTTCGAAGTAATCGCGGAACTTGGCGCCTTCCTCCTCTTTACCAGCGATGACGCGGGCGCTGAGGATGGCTTCTTGCTTCAAATAGTTACGCAGTTTTTCCAGCAAACTGGCGTCTTCGGCGAAGCGCTCCATGAGGATGTACTTGGCGCCTTCGAGGGCGGCCTTGACGTCGGCGACGCCTTTTTGGGCGTCGATAAAGCGCGCGGCTTCGGTTTCCGGGGTCAGCGACGGGTCGTTGAACAGGCCGTCGGCGAGGTCGCCCAGGCCGGCTTCCAGGGCGATCTGGCCCTTGGTGCGACGCTTCTGCTTGTACGGCAGGTAGAGGTCTTCGAGGCGGGTTTTGGTGTCGGCGAGTTTGATATCGCGTTCCAACTGCGGGGTCAGCTTGCCTTGTTCCTCGATGCTGGCGAGGATGCTGATGCGCCGTTCGTCGAGTTCTCGCAGGTAGCGCAGGCGCTCTTCCAGGTGACGCAGTTGGGTGTCGTCGAGGCTGCCGGTCACTTCTTTACGGTAACGGGCGATGAAGGGCACGGTGGAGCCTTCATCCAGTAGAGCGACGGCCGCTTCGACCTGTTGTGGGCGTACACCGAGTTCCTCGGCGATGCGGCTGTTGATGCTGTCCATAAAACCACCTGAAATTCTGAAAAGCAGCTCGAAGGCCCGGAAAACAAGGCCCTGGGAGGCTGGTTGAGCGGCCCGACTGGCGCCGCTGCCTGGGTCAAGAGGCAGCCTATTGACCCTCGAAATCGAAAAAATCACACAAGCGGGGTGAAAAAAGCCTCGGCATCAAACGGTAACGATCGGACGTTGCCCTGCGCGACGGCGCCGCATTATAACCAGCGTTCTGCCCTTGGGGGGGATTGCGCCAACGGTTGTAGGGCGCGGGTTCGCTGGCAGTTGAGGAAAAATCTGCTAACAATGCACACGGTGCGTATAACGGCAGCTAGGCCATAATGCGCGCCGAGATAAGAGGAGCATCTAATGAGCAGCACTGCACAAACTGCTGAAGGCGAAAAAATTCTCATCGTTGACGACGATCCGGGGCTGAGCAGCCTGCTGGAGCGTTTCTTCAACTCCAAGGGCTATCGCGCCCGTGCGGTGCCGAACACCGAGCAGATGGACCGCCTGTTGGGGCGTGAAGTCTTCAACCTGGTCGTACTCGACCTGATGCTGCCCGGCGAAGACGGCCTGACCGCCTGCAAACGCCTGCGCGGCGCAAACAACCAGATTCCAATCATCATGCTCACCGCCAAGGGTGATGAGCTGAGTCGCATCAAGGGCCTCGAACTGGGCGCCGATGACTACCTGGCCAAGCCTTTCAACCCTGACGAGCTGATGGCGCGGGTGAAGGCCGTGTTGCGTCGCCAGGCAGCCCCGGTACCGGGTGCACCAGGCAGCGAAGACGAAAGCGTCACCTTTGGCGACTACGAACTGTCGCTGGCGACCCGTGAGCTAAAGCGTGGCGATGAAGTGCACATGCTGACCACCGGCGAATTCGCCGTGCTCAAGGCCCTGGTGATGAACGCTCGCCAGCCGCTGACTCGCGACAAGCTGATGAACCTCGCCCGTGGCCGGGAATGGGATGCGCTGGAGCGGTCCATCGACGTACAGATCTCCCGTCTGCGTCGGATGATCGAGCCGGACCCGTCCAAGCCGCGGTATATCCAGACGGTGTGGGGCGTCGGTTATGTGTTTGTTCCGGACGGCAATAAAACCAGTTGACCGGTGATTTGCAGGGGCGGGCATCCTGGCGTTTGACTCCATGAGGGGCGACGGGATGCCCGGCGTCTGCAATTCTGCGAGCGCCGCTCGTTTCTGCAAGGTATCTAGCAGTCTTCTATGAAAACCCCGCTGTGGTTCCCCCAAAGTTTCTTCTCCCGCACCCTCTGGCTGGTGCTGATCGTCGTTCTGTTTTCCAAGGCACTCACACTGGTTTATCTGTTGATGAACGAGGACGTGCTGGTGGATCGACAATACAGCCACGGTGTCGCCCTGACGCTGCGCGCCTATTGGGCGGCAGACCCTGAGAACCGCGAGAAGATCGCCAAGGCCGCGACCCTGGTACGTGTCGCCGGTGCGGGTGTGCCGGAGGGCGAGCAGCATTGGCCCTACAGTGAAATCTACCAACGCCAGATGCAGGCCGAACTGGGTGAAGACACCGAGGTACGGCTGCGCATGCATGTGTCGCCGGCATTGTGGGTGCGTGCGCCAAGCCTGGGCGAGGACTGGCTGAAAGTGCCGCTGTACCCGCATCCGCTTCGGGGGCAGAAGATTTGGAACGTGTTGGGTTGGTTCCTGGCGATCGGCTTGCTGTCAACGGCGTCGGCGTGGATTTTCGTGCGCCAGCTCAACCAGCCGCTTAAACGCCTTGTGTTCGCCGCCCGTCAATTGGGCCAGGGGCGCAGCGTGCGCTTGCCGGTCAGCGACACGCCCAGCGAGATGACCGAGGTGTACGGCGCGTTCAACCAGATGGCGGAAGACGTCGAACAGGCCGGGCGCGAGCGCGAGTTGATGCTGGCGGGGGTGTCCCATGACTTGCGCACACCGTTGACGCGACTGCGCTTGTCTCTGGAGTTGATGGGCAACCATACGGACCTCACCGATGACATGGTCCGCGACATCGAGGACATGGATGCGATTCTCGACCAGTTCCTGGCGTTTATCCGGGATGGCCGTGATGAAGTGGTGGAAGAAGTCGACCTGACGGACCTGGTGCGTGAGGTGGTCGCGCCCTACAACCAGAATGGTGAGCAGGTGCGCATGCGCCTGGAGCCGATCCAGCCGTTTGCCTTGCGTCGGGTATCGATGAAGCGCCTGTTGAACAACCTGATCGGCAACGCCTTGCATCACGCCGGTTCCGATGTAGAAGTGGCGGCGTATGTGTCCGGCGACAGTGCTGCACCTTATGTGGTGCTGAGCGTGATGGACCGGGGCGCAGGCATCGACCCGGACGAGTTGGAAGGTATCTTCAACCCCTTCACCCGTGGCGACCGTGCCAGGGGTGGCAAGGGAACCGGCTTGGGGCTGGCGATTGTGCGGCGGATTGCATCGATGCATGGCGGCAATGTTGAGCTGCGCAATCGAGAAGAGGGTGGCCTGGAAGCGCGGGTACGCTTGCCGCTTGGCCTGATGCTACCCCGAGACGCGGTCTAAGCAACAACGCAGGCCATAGGTGGGAGCGGGGTTGTTCGCGAAAGCGGTGTATCAGTCACAGATGGTCTGACTGACACTACGCCTTCGCGAGCAACCCCGCTTCCACATTGGTTTTGCGTTGTTTCAAACGCCGTTTCTTATCAGCCCTTGCCCTTGGTCCTGGTCATATTCGGCCCGCCATTCTTCTCCAGATGCTGAATGATGATCCCTGCCACGTCCTTGCCGGTGGTGGTTTCAATGCCTTCCAAGCCCGGTGACGAATTCACCTCCATCACCAATGGCCCGTGATTGGAGCGCAGGATATCCACGCCTGCCACGCTCAACCCCATCACCTTGGCTGCCCGCAGCGCGGTCATGCGTTCTTCCGGGGTGATCTTGATCAGGCTGGCGCTGCCGCCACGGTGCAGGTTGGAGCGGAACTCCCCCGGCTTGGCCTGGCGTTTCATCGCCGCAATCACCTTGTCGCCCACCACAAAGCAGCGGATATCCGCACCGCCGGCTTCCTTGATGTACTCCTGAACCATGATGTTCTGCTTGAGACCCATGAACGCCTCGATCACGGATTCGGCCGCCGTCGCGGTTTCACAGAGCACCACGCCGATACCCTGGGTGCCTTCCAGCACCTTGATCACCAGGGGGGCACCGTTGACCATGTCGATCAGGTCGGGGATGTCATCGGGGGAGTGGGCAAAGCCAGTCACCGGCAGGCCGATACCTCGGCGCGACAACAACTGTAGCGAACGCAACTTGTCCCGTGAACGGGCTATGGCGACCGATTCATTAAGGGGAAACACCCCCATCATTTCAAACTGACGCAAGACCGCGCAGCCATAAAACGTTACTGAGGCACCAATGCGAGGGATCACGGCATCAAACCCCTCCAGCGGCTTGCCCCGGTAGTGGATCTGCGGCTTGTGGCTGGCAATGTTCATATAGGCACGCAACGTGTCGATCACCACCATTTCGTGGCCACGTTCGGTGCCGGCCTCAACCAGGCGGCGGGTGGAATACAGACGCGGGTTTCGCGACAGCACAGCAATCTTCATGCAGCACCTGGGACAGAAAGAGTAGAGACCGGGAACACCGGCTTGTCTTGAACGTACTTGATGCCGGGGTTGACCACCAGTTGGCCGTCAATCAAGGCTTTGGAGCCCAGCAACAGCCGGTAACGCATGGCTTTGCGGCAGGCCAGGGTGAACTCCACCCGCCACACCCTGTCACCCAGCGCCAGCGTGGTGCTGATGACATAACGCACCTGGGCGTGGCCGTTGGAGCTTTTGATGGTTTTCATCGTCACCAAGGGTGCTTCGCAGCGGCGGTGACGCAGTTGCACAACGCTGCCCAGGTGCGCGGTAAAACGCACCCACTTCTCACCGTCGCGCTCAAACGGCTCGATATCGGTAGCGTGCAGGCTTGAGGTGCTGGCGCCGGTGTCGATCTTCGCGCGCAGGCCTGCCACTCCCAAGTCGGGAAGTGCCACCCACTCACGCAGACCCACAACGGTCAAATGGTCAAATGTCTTCAATATGGGTAACCGGTTAATTCGCCCAGGCCTGAGGAGAAACCTCGGCCAACGCTTTGAATGCGGGCCTGGCGAACCAGTAGCCCTGCATCAGAAATATTCCGCAATCGAACAGGAAGTCGCGCTCGCCGGCACTTTCGATGCCTTCGGCGATGACAGTAACCCCCAACTGCTCACAGATTGTGACAATCCCCTGGACGATCACCTGGCGGACACGGTCCTGGTCGACATCGCGGATCAGCGCCATGTCGAGTTTGATCAAGTCAGGTTGGAAATCGGCCAGCAGATTCAGCCCCGAATAACCCGCGCCGAAATCGTCGATGGCGGTCATGAAGCCGAATTCGCGGTATTCACGCAGAATATTCGTCAAATGGCGATAGTTATCTATGTGCTCGTGTTCCAGAGTCTCGAAAATCAAGCGATCCAGCGGAAAGTTATGTGCCTGCGCCGCTTCCAGGGTGCTGCGAATACAGAGCTCAGGCCGATATACGGCATTGGGCATGAAGTTGATGGATAAGCGGGTTTGCATCCCCAATGCAGCAGCCCCGGCAATGGCCTGTGTACGGCAACGCTGGTCGAAGCGGTAACGGTTGTGTTCATTGACCTGTTCAAGTACCGACAACGCGCCTTCACCTTGCGTACCCCGCACCAAGGCTTCGTGGGCGAAAATAGAATGATCCCGAAGGTCTACGATAGGCTGGTAAGCGAAAGCGAAATCAAAGCCCAAGGGCTCGCTTTGCTGGCAGCCCACGCACCGCTGGTCGGGCGAGGTGAGTGAAATGGGAAAGTCGGTCACGGCGTATCCTCGCGAAAACAGGGTGTACCTGGCGTATCTTAGGTGAGCCTTGGGGTTTATGCGTCGAAGGGTTTCAACGGTAAAGTTGCGACATTTTTCAGAGCGAGGAATTCAAGTGGCTCAAAAGCAGGAAGAGGAAGAAAAGGTCCGATTGGACAAGTGGTTATGGGCGGCACGGTTCTATAAAACCCGCGCCCTGGCCAAAGCTGCTATCGAGAGTGGCAAGGTGCACCATCGCGGCGAGCGCTGCAAGCCAGGCAAGGAACCGCGCATCGGCGATGAATTCCAGATTCGTGTCGGGTTTGATGAAAAGACAGTCGTGGTTCAGGCGCTTTCCATCGTGCGCCGTGGCGCGCCTGAAGCGCAGGCGTTGTACACCGAGACCGAAGCCAGCATTGCCAAGCGTGAAAATGCGGCGGCAATGCGCAAGGCGGGCGCCACAGGCATGACCACGGATGGCAAGCCGAGCAAGAAGCAGCGTCGTGATCTGTTCAAGTTTCGCGGCAGTGGCAATGATGACTGACTGCGACAGTGAGGGAGCAAGCTCCCTCACCCTTGGCCATCATGCTGGGCGAACCACACTCAATAGACCAATCAGCGGCAGGTGTTGAAGCAGCCCAAACACCGGCGCCGTCACCCGCAACAACCCACTCGATACCTTCGCCGCAAACGGCGTGTAGTACCCCCACCCCAACGCCAACAGCGCCAGCAATACACCGCCAATGTAGTCATCCTGGCCCCAATGCGCGCCCGCCACCAGGCGCGGCATCATGAACAACAGTGCCAGGCCCCAGATCACCAGCACCTGGCCGATGCGCTTGGCGAACACCGTCATGAACATCCCCCAGATCAACAGCACCGAAGCGTGATCGCCTGGAAAACTCTGGCTCGAACGGTCCTTCAACTCCCAGGTTTTCTCCAGCCCCGGGAAGAAGTCGCTCATCTGGATCGCTCCGCTGATCACCATTGACGGGCTACTGTGTTGCCAGCCCATATGCGCAGCGAATTTGGAAAACAGCATGCGGATAAACAGCAAGAGCAGCAGAATGCCAATAAAACCTAGCAGTGCCTGGCGCACCTGCACGGCCTTGAATACCCAGTCGCCGCGAATCAACAGCGACAGCAGAATCACTCCAACCACCGCGTCGAACGGTCGCAAACTGGCGACAGCCCATACGTGCAGCCAGGTCGAGTTGCTTGCCAGCGGGTCATTGAGCAGATGAAACAGCCACTCGTCGAAAAGCACACACAGCATCTGCCCCGTGGGCCACAGCCAAAAACACAGCAGTCCGATAGCGAGTAGATTGCAAAAGGCCCATCGCCCGAGGTTCCACTTGGCTTGGAACAAACCCGGATTGTTCATAAACTGTCCCCCACGGCCCTAGAAAATCGCACCAAAATGGTGCTAAAGCGTTTAATTCTATAAACCTTGTAATCAATTTGTCATCAATTCAGATACCCAGACCTATGACTGATCTACCGGATACCGACTTCACCCAACGCTTCATCTTCGACGAGAACGACGCCCGCGGCGAACTGGTCTCGCTGGAGCGCAGCTACGCCGAAGTCCTCGCCAAGCACCCCTATCCGGAGCCGGTCGCGCAATTGCTCGGTGAGCTGATGGCGGCGGCGGCGCTGCTGGTGGGCACCATGAAATTCGATGGGTTGCTGATCCTGCAGGCGCGTTCCGAGGGTCCGGTGCCGATGCTGATGATCGAATGCTCAAGCGAGCGTGAAATCCGTGGTTTGGCCCGTTACGAAGCCGACCAGATTGCCCCGGACGCCACCTTGTCTGACCTGATGGCCAACGGCGTGTTGGCCATCACCGTCGATCCGACCGAGGGCCAGCGCTATCAAGGCATCGTCGACCTGGACGGCGAAACCCTGTCGGATTGCTTCACCAACTATTTCGTAATGTCCCAGCAAGTCGGCACCAAGTTCTGGCTTAACGCTGACGGCAAGCGTGCCCGTGGCCTGTTGCTGCAGCAGTTGCCGGCTGACCGCATCAAGGACGACGATGATCGTGCTGAAAGCTGGCGCCACATCATCGCCCTGGCCGACACCCTGAAAGCTGAAGAACTGCTGGGCCTGGACAACGAAACCATTCTCCATCGCCTGTACCACGAAGAGGCCGTGCGGCTGTTCGACGAACAGGGCCTGCGTTTCCATTGCAGCTGCTCGCGCGAGCGCTCGGCCAACGCCTTGGTCAGCCTGGGCCTGGAAGATGCGCAGGATTTGGTAGTGGAGCACGGCGGGCATATCGAGATTGACTGCCAGTTCTGCAACCAGCGCTACCTGTTCGATGCCGCCGACGTCGCCCAATTGTTCGCCGGTGCAGGCATCGACACCCCTTCCGACACCCGCCACTAAAACGTTTAAGCACAGGTAAATCACCTGACAAACGCCGGATTAGCGCAGTTCTGACGGGAGGGCCCTACTCTTTTTGGGCTTTTCTGGCATAATCCGGCCCACTTTTTTCGCGGTAGTAGTGCGCAACTTTCTACTACAAAACGTTTGGAGCACTCGGCCATAGGCCGACGGGGAACCTCATGACGCAAGCCAACAACGCCGTATACACCGATCTGAGTGTTGACGATCTGGTTAAAGAAGCCCTGCAGCGTGGTGAAGGCGTGCTCGCCGATACTGGCGCGCTGGTCGTCGAAACCGGTCACCGTACTGGCCGTTCGCCGGTCGACCGTTTCATCGTTGAAGAGCCTACTACCCAGGACGCTATCGCCTGGGGCCCGATCAACCGCAAGTTCCCGGCCGACAAGTTCGATGCCCTGTGGGCTCGCGTCGAGGCGTTCAACAACGCGCAAGAGCACTTCGTTTCCCACGTTCACGTAGGGGCTTCCGAAGACCACTACCTGGCTGTGAAAATGACCACCCAGACTGCCTGGCAGAACCTGTTCGGTCGTTGCCTGTTCATCAACCCGGCCCAGTACAACCCGGCCGGTCGTGAAGAGTGGCAAGTGCTTAACGTGGCCAACTTCGAGTGCGTGCCTGAGCGTGACGGCACCAACTCCGACGGTTGCGTGATCCTCAACTTCGCCCAGAAGAAAGTGCTGATCGCCGGCATGCGTTACGCCGGTGAAATGAAAAAAGCCATGTTCTCGGTGCAGAACTTCCTGCTGCCGGCTTCCGACGTGCTGCCGATGCACTGCGCTGCCAACATTGGCGAAGCAGGCGACGTGACCCTGTTCTTCGGTCTGTCGGGCACCGGTAAAACCACCCTGTCCGCCGACGAAAGCCGTTACCTGATCGGTGACGACGAACACGGCTGGGGCGAAGGCGTGGTGTTCAACATCGAAGGCGGTTGCTATGCCAAGTGCATCGACCTGTCCGAGAAGAACGAGCCCGTCATCTGGAAAGCCATCAAGCACGGCGCCGTGCTGGAAAACGTGGTGATCGACGATGCCAAGCACGCCGACTACACCAACGTCAGCCTGACCCAGAACAGCCGTGCCGCCTACCCGCTGGAGCACGTTGCCAAGCGTTCCGAGAAGAACCTGGGCGGCGAGCCAAACGCAGTGATCTTCCTGACCTGCGACCTGACCGGCGTATTGCCACCTGTGTCCATCCTCAGCGAAGAACAAGCGGCCTACCATTTCCTCTCCGGCTACACCGCACTGGTGGGTTCGACCGAAATGGGTTCCGGCGGTGGCATCAAGTCGACCTTCTCCACCTGCTTCGGCGCACCGTTCTTCCCGCGCCCGGCTGGCGAATACGCTGAGCTGCTGATCAAGCGCATCCGTGGCTTCGGCTCCAAGGTCTACCTGGTCAACACCGGCTGGACCGGCGGCGGCTACGGCGTCGGCAAGCGCTTCAACATCCCGACTACTCGCGGCGTCATCGCAGCGATCCAGAGCGGTGCGTTGATCGGTGCAGAAACCGAACACCTCGACACCATCAACCTCGACGTGCCACTGGCTGTGCCAGGCGTTGAGACCGGCCTGTTGAACCCACGTAATACCTGGGCTGACAAGGCTGCGTATGACGAAGCGGCGAAGGCGCTGGCGGGTCTGTTCATCGAAAACTTCAAGAAGTTTGAAGTGAGCGATGCGATCAAGGCTGCGGGTCCTAAGTTGTAAGATTCGAGCGTTGTGAAAAAGCCGCCTCTTGAGGCGGCTTTTTTGTGCGCGAACACTTAGTCGACGATGTGCAAAACCACCGCGCCGACCAGCACCAGCACAACGCCCAACACTTGCACCGCCGACAACCGCTCCTTGAAAAACACAAACCCCAGAATCGCCGCGATCCCGCCCGACAATGTACTGATCACCGTCACCACCGACACCGAACCTGCCATCGCTCCCCACGAAAACGCCGAGAACCCACCCAGGTTCATCAAGCTTGCCCCGGTCAGCGTCGCGCAGTTTTTCAGCGGTGGGATTTTCAGGCCGTCTGTGATCTTCAGCACCATCATCACCAGCACGCACAGCCCCACCAGGTAGCCGAGCCAGAGCATGGTGATCGGCCCAAGCGCTGGCAGGGTGTAGCGGCCTTGCAGCCAGAAGCTGGTGCCATACAGCAAAGCGGCGAGCATGGCGTAGGCGATGGACAGGCGTGGGTTGTTGTGGGGAACACCGTTGTCCTTGTGCAGGCTGGAGAGGATCACGCCGATCACGCACAGGGCGATGCAACCCAGTTGCGTCAGGCTGATGTCCTCACCGCTGGCCCAGGACAGCAAGGTGGTCACCACGCCGTAAGACGTCACGAGCGGCGCGACAATGGCTGCTTTGCCGAGGGCGAAGGCCTTGGACAGCGCCAGGGCGCCGGAGACAGTGAGCAGGGCGGCGGCGATGCCCAGGAGCCAGACGCTCAGCGCAGCTTCCAGGGATTTGAACAGGAGGCTTGGGAGAATGACCAGTAACAGGGTCATGATCAGGAAGCCCAGGGCTTGGCCGAAATACACCGCGCGTTTAACGCCCACGGCTCGGGCATTGAGACCCACGAGAAAATCGGTGCCGCCCCAGAGCAGGGCGGCCAGCAGGCCCATCGTGACGTCCATGTAAGGTCCTTGTGTTTCAGCTCAGGTTTTCCAGCGTCTGCGTGTCCCATCTGTGGGTCTTGATGGCCAGGTAGAGCATGCCGATGGTCAGCGGCACTTTTTCACCGCGCCCCTTGGCGCGACGCTTGAGAAACACGTCGAACCCCGGCGGGTTGAAGTAACGATAAGTGTCGAAGTCGCCCAGGTCGAGCGCAAATTCCTGCTCCAGTGCATCCATCAGTTGCTTGGCCTCACTGCCGTCGCAGCCGAGGTCGAAGTTGATTGAGGTTTGCAGGCGGATCGTCTTGTGTTTCGGCAGGCCGATTTCTTCGTGCAGCAGCTGGAGGAGTTGTTGCATGACGGAGTCTTCGGGGAAGTTGGGGGCGAGGTTCATGGTGGGTGCGCGCAGGAGTGGATGAAGGGGCTGGTTGCGTTGGCGGCGGTATTTGTTTCGAGTGATGAAGAGCGCCAAGCCTATCAGGAATACAAAGACAGGCAGGAGGGGCATTCTGAGGATCACCGCTACATAGGGTAGTAGGAACGTCAAAATAAGGCCTGTTGTAAGACATGTGACTGCGAAGTGCTTTCTGAGCATTGGGTCTGTGATTTGGTGGTGCAGCAGCAAATAGATAATGAGAAAGGAAGCGGATTGAAGGTAAAGGGCCATGTCACTAAGACTCGTCCGAGTAGACATGCATTGAGAGTGTTGACCGCTGAGGCCCTATACCTCCTCTCACACTGGCATCCAGATCGATGCTGATGTCTCCAGCGTGATATCTACGAAGCTTGCCGGGCCGATGTGTTGAGTCCTTTCGATGTTCACAGGTTTCTGCCGAGAAAGTTGAAACCGCGCTATTTTCATTCAGCTACGGGTAACTTCTGTAGAGGGTCAAGCGGGCGTTTGGAGCAGTTTGGGAAGGGGATGTCGCTTTGTTTGGAGGTTTCCTACAGGCGTTTCCGGCGTTTGTGGCTTGGCTGTGATTTAACAGGCAAGCGGGTCAGTTTTAGGCGCGAGCTTGCTCGCGAAAAACGTCAATGACGTCGCGTTTCTTTTGGCTTACCGCGTCATCGTTGGTGATGTGGGAGATGTCTTTGAGGTCCGAGTGTTCGAAGGTCAGTCAGGAGAAGGTTTCCAGTAAGTCAGTGGCAGCGCGGATGCGTTGGTGGGCGGCGGACTGTGCGCTCGGGCAATAAACAGATGGTTTAATCGTTCGTGGTTCGATCAGGCGCTGGCAGGCCTGCTGATACACCGCTCAAAAATCGCCTCCAACCCCCGATAATCACACCCCACCGCGTCAATATTCGCCGGTATCCACGCGGCGTGTTTCACCAGCCACCAATTCACCGAAAACCCTGCATTCACGATGATCTGCTCGAACAAGATCCGCTGCGCCCGGCCGTTGCCTTCGCGGAAGGGGTGGATGACGTTGAGGTCGCCGTAGGCTTCGGCAATGCGCGTTACCAGCTCAGCCTGACTCACACCGACATACCAGTGCGCGTCTTGCATGAGCCGGATGACCTTCGCCGCTTCCGGTGGGATGCGTTCCGGGGTGCAGAACAGCGTGTCGCCCTTCTGGATGTTGACGCTGCGCAATTCGCCGGCCCAGTCGTAGAGGTCGCCG
This sequence comes from Pseudomonas sp. H3_E07, assembly GCF_054668895.1. Classification (NCBI taxonomy): domain Bacteria; kingdom Pseudomonadati; phylum Pseudomonadota; class Gammaproteobacteria; order Pseudomonadales; family Pseudomonadaceae; genus Pseudomonas; species Pseudomonas sp. H3_E07. The sequence goes on along the minus strand of NZ_CP162795.1, from coordinate 2,499,725 downwards.
AACAGGGTGCGGTGGATATGTTGCAGACGGTCGAGGTCGTAGGGTGGCGGGAAGAGAGGGAGGTTGCCTACGGCAATTTCGGATAATTCCCGCTCGGCTTGATGCAAGCGGGCTTCGTCGAGCAAATCGAGGCGGTTGCGCAGGACGCTGCTACCGGGATAGCAGTACGGATCCTGGCCCACCCCGTATTTGTCGAGCATCAGCGTGGGCTGTTGCGGTACTTGGCAAGTACGGCTTCGCGGGTCGGCAAGGGTTTGTCGACGTCGGCCGGTTGGGTGTCGAACCCTTCCAGGCGCAGGCTGGCCAGGTAATTGGAACGGCGGATCTTGTGATAGTGATCCTGTTTTTGCTCAAACGTCGGTTCGCTCATGGCAGCGTACTCCTGGTTAGCAAGGCTTGATTGTAGCGCAATGCTTCAGTGGGCAGGCGGGATAAAAACCACGTCACATTCTGTACAAAAAGTCTGCCAGTCGCCCGATTTCAGCGTATGTTTCACCGCAAAATCTTGTAGGGCGATTCCGCCCACTACTTAAAGGGAGTTAAGCATGGGTTTGCTGCGTGTCGCCTCGGCGATGTCATTGTGTGCGGTGGCGTTTTCGGTCCAGGCCGAGCAATTGCCGATTGAAGTACTCAGTGCGGTGGTCAAGGACCAGAAAATTGCCGACGCCGAAGTGTTGCTGCAACGTAACGGCACGCAGAACGTGGTGGGCCGCACCAACGGCCAGGGTCAGGTCACGCTGAACAGCGAAGCCGCTGACGACGCCTCAAACCTGCTGATCATCAAGAAGCCCGGCTATTCCAACCTCGTGGTGAAATGCCCGTGCAAAGGCATGACCTACGCTATCAGCCCGGTGATGGAGAACCTCGACGGCCTGCGTGTGGTGCTGACGTGGGGCAAGACGCCGAGCGACCTCGACTCCCACATGATTTTCCCCGGCAATAACATCTATTTCGAGAACCAGAAGGGTACCGACGCCGAGTTGGATGTGGATGACACCGACAGCTACGGCCCGGAAACCATCACCCTGCAGAAAAAACACTACGGCGAAAGCTACGTCTATGCCGTGCACGACTACAGCAATGGCGGCAACCCAGGCTCGCGCCAGTTGTCCGACAGCGAAGCCAAGGTGTTCGTGTACATGGGTCAATCGCTGGTGCGTACCTACTACGTGCCTAAAAACCGCAGCGGCAACCTGTGGACGGTGTTCCGCATGACCGGCAGCGGCGACTTCCAGGACATCAACACCTTCAGTGGCGTGACAGTGAATGCCGCGAATGTTCTGAACGAAGTCAAACCGCTGCTGGATGACAGCGTGGCGGTCACCGCGGTCACCGTCAGCTCTTCCGTACAAACCGATGCGAAGCGCCTGAACCTGCAGGGTGAAGCGGCCTACCAGGAGGGCAAGTTGGACGAGGCGATCGACCTGTTCCGCCAGGCCATCGAACTGGACAATGGCTTTGGCAAGGCCTACGGCAACCTCGGCCTGGCGTATCAGAAAGCCGGCAACACTGCCGAGTCGATCTGGGCTAACCGCAAGGCTATCGCCCTTGCCACCGGCGCCAATGCTGCCACCGTGCGTGCAGGTGCTTATTACAACATTGCGCGGATCTACGAAGCGGCGGGGCAGTTCCCGGATGCGTTGCGTCACTACCAGTTGGCCAAGGAACAGAAGGCCAACCCGGTGTATGACACGGCGATTGAGCGGGTGCAGAATCGCTGATTCAGCTGTAGTGCAGTTCTGAAATGTGGGAGGGGGGTTGCTCACGATAGCGTTGGATCAGTCAGATATGTGTGTCTGATCCATCGCAATCGGGGGCAAGCCCCCTCCCACATTTGGTTTGTGGTGTTCCTACAGCCACAGTCGAACTTGTCGAATTTGGCCCAAGGCCATTGCTGCACCCTGTGTATCATCCTGTCTCTTTTTTCCTTGCGACCTTTCTCGATTCGCTGAGATTCCCAGGCTATGTTTTTGAGCCTACTCAGCGGTCAATGGAGTGACAGCTTATGCACGACACCCTCCAGCAGGTCTTCGGTTTTTCACAGTTTCGTCTGGGCCAGGAAGAAACGGTCAGCGCCGTACTGGCCGGCCGTTCGGCTGCGGCCATTTTTCCTACGGGGTCAGGCAAGTCCCTGTGCTATCAGCTGTCGGCGGTGTTGCTGCCGCACCTGACGCTGGTGGTTTCGCCATTGTTGGCATTGATGCAGGACCAATTGGGCTTCCTGCAGCGCCATGGTATTTCGGCGGGCAGTATTGATTCGGCACAGAGTCGCGATGAGGCGAATGATGTGATGGCCCGCGCGCGTTCGGGCGAGTTGAAGATCCTGATGATTTCCGTGGAGCGTTTGAAGAACGAGCGCTTTCGTAACTTCCTGCAAAGCGTGCAGATCTCGCTGTTGGTGGTGGACGAGGCGCACTGTATTTCCGAGTGGGGCCACAACTTCCGTCCGGACTATTTGAAACTGCCGGACTACCAGCGTCAGTTCAATATCCCACAAGCGCTGTTGTTGACGGCTACAGCGACGCCCAAGGTGATTGCCGACATGCAGGCTAAGTTCGCCATTGCTCCGGGCGATGTGGTCACCACGGGCTTCTACCGGCCCAATCTCAACCTGTTGGTGGAGCCGGTCAGTGGTGCGGACAAGCGTCGTCGGCTGGTGCAGTGGATGAGCGAGCGTGCCGGCCAGCCGAGCATCGTCTACGTCACGTTGCAGAAAACCGCCGAGCAGATTGCCGAGCACCTGAACCGCAACGGCATCCAGGCCGAGGCCTATCACGCGGGTTTGCCTCACGATAAACGCGAGGGTATCCAGCAGCGCTTCATGAGTGGGCGCTCCCATTGCATCGTCGCCACCATCGCGTTCGGCATGGGCATCGACAAGAGTGACATCCGCAATGTGTTGCACTTCGACCTGCCCAAATCCATCGAGAACTACAGCCAGGAAATCGGCCGCGCGGGGCGTGATGGGCAACCTTCCGATTGCCTGGTGCTGGCCAACCGCGACAGCCTCAACGTGCTGGAAAACTTTGTGTATGGCGATACGCCGGAGCAGGAGGGCATTCGGCGGGTGCTGGAAGAGTTGCAGGCTGCTCGGGCCGATGGGCAGTGGGAGTTTTTGCTCCGATCCCTGTCGGACCACAGCAACATCCGCGAGCTGCCGTTGAAGACGCTGCTGGTGCAATTGGAACTCAAGGGCGTCATTGCGCCGCGCTACGCTTTTTATGCCGAGTACCGCTTCAAGTACTTGGTTGAACCTGAGGCTTTGCTCGCGCGCTTCTCCGGTGAGCGGCAGCAGTTTGTCGCGGCGATCATCGACGTGTGCAAGCGGGCGAAAACCTGGGCGACGGTGGATTTCGACGCGCTTTATCAACAGCACAATGCCGAGCGCGGTCGAGTGGTGAAGGCGCTGGATTACTTCCAGGAGCAAGGCCTGATCGAGCTTGAGAGCAAGCAGATGACTGAGGTTTACAGTCTGCTTGATGCCGATTTTGACGCTGATGTATTGAGCAAACAGTTATACACAGGCTTCAAGCAGCATGAGGTGGGCGAAGTCGCGCGGATTCACGCCATGTTGGATCTGTTCGCCACAGAACGCTGCCTGGGCCAACGCCTGGCACAGTATTTTGGCGATGAAAACGCGCCCCAACGTTGTGGGCATTGCTCGGTGTGCCACGGCCATGTTGCGCACCTTGCGCCACCGCCCGGTTTGCCAGCGCTTGTGGATAAAGACTTCATGGGGCTGTGCGGTGATTTTATCCACAGGCATCATGAGCACACCGGCCATTTGCCTGGGGCGGAACGCCTGACGCGTTTCCTCGGCGGCATCAGTGTGCCGTTGTTTACCAAGTTGAAGGCGCGAGGCATTCCAGGCTTTGCTGCACTGGAAGATTATCCGTATGCCGAGGTGCGCGAGTGGGCCCAGGCCCATTTGAATGACCTGTAACTCACTTTAGCGAGATGACCCGATGCCCGACTCAGTGCCTCAACGCGCCGATTACCTGCACTTCCAGCCGATCATTACGCGCTGGCACGACAACGATGTGTATGGTCATGTGAACAACGTGACCTACTACAGTTTCTTCGACACGGCGGTGAATACCTACCTGATCGAGCAAGGTGGTCTGGATATTCATGACGGTGAGGTGGTGGGATTCGTGGTGAGTTCGGCGTGTGATTATTTCGCGTCGATCGCCTTTCCCGAACGCATTGAAATCGGCTTGCGGGTGGGCAAACTGGGTAATAGTTCAGTGCAGTACGAATTGGCAGTGTTCAAGGCTGGCGAAGACGAGGCCTGTGCGGCGGGGCGCTTCGTGCATGTGTTTGTGGATCGGGGTTCGAACCAGCCGGTGACGATTCCGGGGATGTTGCGCGAGGCGTTGCAGCGGTTAGTGGTGTAGGCGCGAACGCCTACACCCTCAGCCCTTACCGGTGACGGTAGTGATGCTTGTTCTTGCGATGACCATAGGCATGGCCGCGGCCCGGATGGTCATCACGGTCGTAACGACGACCATCACGGCCACGCGAACGACGATCATCGTCATCGCTCTTGTTGCCCATGTAGTTACCCAGCGCGCCACCTGCACCACCGCCGGCCGCCGAACCGATCAGTGCACCGGTGCTGCCGCCGACACTGCGGCCTACCACGTTGCCGCCCGCCGCGCCCAGAGCGCCGCCAATGGCGGCTTCACCACGGCTGCGTTTGTCCGCACCCACCGCGCTGCCGCCTGCGCCGCCCAGGGCGGCGCCGATGGTCGAGCCGGTGTTGCCGCCGATCTGCTGGCCGACAACCGAGCCTAGAACCCCGCCCAATGCGCCGCCCACACCGGCTTCGGTGGTGCCACCGGCCATGGCTGCGCCACTGACCAGGCCAAGGGACAACAAGAGAATCGAGGAGAACTTCATTAGGGGAGACCTCAAGAGGATGACGGCGCGATCCTGAGGCTGTATCGAGAAGGTGACAATAGAAATCCGACCAGTAACACGAGTTGTACACAATTCTCTAAGTTACTGTTTTGGCTAGGGAACTTAAGTCGATTTAGTGAGTCTTTAACTACTTCGGAAAGGCCGCTTTTTATGCAAAAGCGGCCTTTTTTGTGCCCGGAGATTTATGCAGAGCGCGCCATGATCAGCCCATTGTCGCTCGCCGCTTCCAAGCGGATCGCCACGAACTTCGACGTCGGCGTATGGCTGCCATCCCCCGTGCTTTCCAGCGGCACCAGCGGGTTCACTTCCGGGTAGTAGGCTGCAGCCTGCCCAGCCGGAATATCAAACGCCAGCAAGGTAAAGCCCTTCACGCGGCGCTCGCGACCGTCTTCCCACAGCGACACGATGTCGGCCTTCTGCCCCGGCTTGAAACCTAGGCGGATGATGTCGGCTTCGTTGACGAACAGCACGTCACGCTGACCCTTGACCCCACGGTAGCGGTCGTCCAGGCCATAGATGGTGGTGTTGTACTGATCGTGGGAGCGCATCGATTGCATGATCAGGTCCGGCACCTTGCCCGTCGCGTGGGTGCGTTCGTGGATCAAGTCCTTGGGCAGGATGTTCGGGCGGAAGCTGGCGCGACCCGATGGCGTGTTCCAGCGGCGTGCACCGGCGGAGTTGCCCAGGTAGAAGCCGCCCGGATGCTTGATCTTCTCGTTGAAATCCTTGAAGCCGGGGATGGTGTCGGCGATCAGGTCGCGGATGCGGCTGTAGTCGGCCACCAGCCAGTTCCAATCCACTGGCTTAGTGCCCAGGGTGGCGGCAGCGATACCGGCCAGGATAGCCGGCTCGGATTTCATCAGCTTCGACAGCGGCTGCAACTGGCCGTTGGAACCGTGGACCATGCTGAACGAGTCTTCCACCGTCACCGCTTGCGGGCCTTCGGCCTGGATGTCGATGTCGGTACGGCCCAGGCACGGCAGGATCAGCGCGTCTTTGCCGTGCATCAGGTGGCTGCGGTTGAGTTTGGTGCTGATCTGCACCGTCAGGTCGCAATTGCGCAGTGCTTCGAAGGTGCGCGGGCTGTCCGGCGTGGCTTGGGCGAAGTTGCCGCCCAGGCCGATAAATACTTTAGCGCGGCCTTCGAGCATGGCGTGAATCGCTTCGACCACGTTGTGGCCGTTGACACGTGGCACCTGGAACTGGAAGCGGCGCTCCAGGGCGTCAAGAAACGCTACGGGCGGACGTTCGTTGATGCCCATGGTGCGGTCGCCCTGTACGTTGCTGTGGCCACGCACTGGGCACAAGCCGGCGCCTGGGCGGCCGATGTTGCCGCGCAGCAGCATCAGGTTGGCGATTTCCTGGATGGTCGGCACCGAGTGGCGGTGCTGGGTGATGCCCATCGCCCAGCACATGATCACGTTCTTGCCTTTGGCGTACATGCGCGCCGCTTGCTCGATCTCGACCAGGGTCAAACCGGACTGCTCGACGATTTCTTCCCAAGAGGTGTCGTCGATCTTGCCCAGGTAATCCAGCACGTTGGTGGTGTGTTCGTTGAGGAAGTCGTGATCGAACACGGCCTCTTTGCCTTCGGCCTGGGCCTGGCGTTCCCACAGCAGCAGGAACTTGGCCATGCCGCGCAGGATCGCCATGTCGCCACCCAGCGCCGGGCGGAAGTAGGCGGTGTTGGTCGGTTTGTCGCCGTTGGTGAGCATTTCCAGCGGGTGTTGCGGGTGCTGGAAGCGCTCCAGGCCGCGCTCTTTCAGCGGGTTGATGCACACCACCTGGGCGCCACGCTTGACCGCTTCACGCAACGGTTCGAGCATGCGCGGGTGGTTGGTGCCGGGGTTCTGGCCCCAGACGAAAATCGCATCGGCGTGTTCGAAGTCATCAAAGGTCACGGTGCCTTTGCCGACGCCCACGCTTTGCGCCAGGGCAACGCCGCTGGCTTCGTGGCACATGTTCGAGCAGTCCGGGAAGTTGTTGGTGCCGTAGGCGCGCACGAACAGCTGGTACAAGTACGCTGCTTCGTTGCTGGCACGGCCCGATGTGTAGAACTCGGCCATGTCCGGGCTGGGCAGGGCGTTGAGATGTTTGCCGACCAGGTCGAAGGCTGCCTCCCAACTGATGGGCTTGTAGCGGTCGGTTTCGGCGTCGTAGCGCATCGGCTCGGTCAGGCGGCCCTGATATTCCAGCCAGTAGTCGCTCTGCTCCAGCAAGGCGGTGACGCTGTTCTTGGCGAAGAATGCACCATCCACGCGGCGTTTGGTGGCTTCCCAGTTGACCGCCTTGGCGCCGTTTTCGCAGAACTTGACCATGCCGCTTTCCGGCGAGTCACCCCAGGCGCAGCCCGGGCAGTCAAAGCCGCCGTTCTGGTTGGTCTTGAGCATCATGCGCAGGTTTTTCAGCGCGTTGTCGCTGGTCAGCCAGGCCTGCGCCACGCTGATCAGTGCGCCCCAGCCGCCGGCCGGGCCCTTGTAGGGCTTGTAGCGCGGGGTCGGGGTTTGGTCGGCTTGGTGGTGCTGGCTCATGGCTGGTTCTCCATCGCAGGGCTGTAGACCCGCGGCGCACTTTTCTGCGGCAGGTGGATGAGATTGAGGTTATGCCGGCGGGCCCATTGCAGGGCCAGGCCGGTGGGCGACGACAGGCTGACCAGCGTCTGGATGCCAGCGCGCAGGACTTTCTGGATCAACTCCAGGCTGCAACGACTTGTCACAATCGCCAGGCCGCCTTCGGTCGGAATTTTTTGGCGGATCAACGCGCCGATCAACTTGTCCAGCGCGTTGTGTCGGCCGATATCTTCGCGGCCCATCAGCAATTCGCCCTGGCCGTTCATGAACAGCGCCGCATGCACAGCGCCGCTGTATTGGCCCAGGGGTTGAAAGGCACTGATGCGTTGGCGCAGGCCATCGAGCCACTCGGCGGGCGGCAAGGGCGCACCGGGCAATACCTGAAGGTCTGGCAGGGCCTGCTCAACGGCTTCCACGCCGCACAAGCCACAGCCACTGGTGCCGGCTAACTGGCGGCGCTGCTGCTTGAGGTTCCAGAAGGCGCGGCTGGAGATTTGCACCTGAGCATATTGGGCAGAGCCCGAGCCGCTGAGTTTCAGGTCATAAATGTCGCTAACGTCGGCGATAATGCCGCTACCGATGCTGAAGCCAACAATGAAGTCTTCCAGGTCCGTCGGCGTCACCAACATCACCGCTTGGCTGATGTCGTTGTAGGCGATCGCCAACGCCACTTCTTCCGCCAAGGCTGTGCTGGCAGATTCAGTGTGTTCGAGATTGCAATACTGGTAGCTGTGGCTGGCGACGGGCGCTGGCGTTTCGAGAGCGGGCGCCGCGCAGACAGGACGCTTGGCGTTCATGGGGCAGTACCACCGGCGGATTGATCAGTGGTTAGACTAGGCGCGACAAAGCGTCGCGTCTAATTGCCAGTATTGATCTACCGATAGATGACGTCGATCAAGATTGGATTTGCGATTTCTGATACAGCGCGAAACACGCCTCGGCCAGTGCTGAACGCGGGGCGCTGCGACGCATGATCAGCCCCAGGCGCGCGAGGGTGTGGGCGTCTTCGATCGGTTGCAGGCGCAAGTGCTCGGTGAGTGCATCCAGGCCCCCATCCAGCGGCATTACCGCGCAACACAGTCCGCCGTGTACCGCTTGTAGCAACTGATGGACGGCATCGGTCTGTAACAACGGTTGCGGGATGAGCCCACGGCTGTGGAAGTTGTGATCGATGGACTGGCGAAAGTGCATGCCACTGGTGAGCATGCCCAGCGGCAGCTTGATCAACGCTTCCCAGCTCAACGGCGTGTCGCCGAAAGTGAAGAAGCGCTGGTCGTAGAGCAGGCCCATGCGGGTTTCGCCCAAGGCCAGCGAGTCGAAGCGTTCGTTATCCAGCCGTTCCAGATAAGACACGCCCAGGTCCAGCCGGTTACTCGCCAGTTGTTCAAGGATCTGCTCCGAACTGAGCGCCGAGAGCTCAAAGCGCAGGCTTGGGTGTTCTTTATGCAACTGCTGCATTAATGCCAAGGGATCGAAACTCGACAGCGGCACCACGCCCAGGCGCAACGTCCCCACCAGGTTGCCGCGACAAGCCGCGGCTTCGGCCTGCAGGCCGTCATACGCCGCCAGCACTGTGCGTGCCCACGCCAGCACCCGCTCACCGGGTGCGGTAAAGCCTTCGAAGCGCTGGCCGCGATTGACCAGTGGCAGATCAAGCTCCTCCTCAAGGTTACGCAAGCGCATCGACAGGGTCGGTTGGGTAATGTGGCAACGCGCCGCCGCTTGGCCGAAGTGACGGGTATCGTCGAGGGCGATGAGGAATTTCAGCTGTTTGATGTCCATCTTCGCTCCAGGTCTTATTCCAATGGCGGGGGGATTCTAGCGCGTTTGGATCTTTGGCCGGGTCGGAACCCAAATCCACAGGACTGGTCTAGTCTTGGGCATCTGGAAATCAAAAACCAAGGAGAGCGCACTATGAGTATTTTCAGCTTTATCAAGGAAGCCGGCGAAAAGATTGTCGACCTGTTGACGCCGGGTAATGCGAACGCCAGTGAGCAGTTGAAAGATCACGTGTCCAAGGTGGGTCTGGGTAATCCGAACGTGCAGACCACAGTGGATGGCGACAAGGTGACCGTGACCGGTGAAGTCGCCACTCAGGAGGAGAAAGAGAAGATTTTGCTGGCGCTGGGCAATATTGCCGGTGTGGCCAGTGTGGATGATCAGATCACTGTAACGGGGCCGGCTGTCGAGGCTGCGACTTTTGTCGTCGTGAAAAAGGGTGACACGCTGAGCGCTATTTCTCTCTCGGTGTACGGTAACGCTAATCTGTATAACAAGATTTTTGAGGCGAACAAGCCGCTTTTGTCCCATCCGGACAAGATCTATCCAGGCCAGACGCTGCGTATTCCCAAGTAATACGAAGGCGTCAATGTGGGCGCGGGTTTGTGTGGGAGCCGGGCTTGCCCGCGATAGCATCGCCTCGGTTTGAGCTAAACACCGCGGTGCCTGCATCGCGGGCAAGCCCGGCTCCCACAGAGATCTTCTCCCACTTGGCGTTCAGAGTCCGGCGATGAGTTCTCTGTAATCCCCGACTGCCGCGAATTCTGCGGTGTCTTTAGGCCCCTTCTTGCTATCCGGTTCTTTCACCGCCAGCAAATGCCCCACGCCAAATGCCTGGGCACTGCGCAGGATGGGCAGGGTATCGTCGATAAACAGGGTGCGGGCCGGGTCGAAGCGGAGGTCGGCTTGCAGGGCGTCCCAGAACTGCGGGTGTTCCTTGGCGAAACCGTAATCGTGGGAGCTGATCAACCGTTCGAAATGCGGCGCCAGTTCAATGCGTTCCAACTTCAATGACAGCGAATCACGATGAGCGTTGGTGATCAGAATCACACGCTTGCCGGCCTGTTTGATTGCCGCCAGGAAGGTGTCGGCATCCGGGCGCAGGGCGATGAGGTGGGCGGTTTCCAGTTTGAGTTCGCGCACCGGGATCTTCAGTTCTGCGCTCCAGAAATCCAGGCAATACCATTGCAACTGTCCGGCGTTACGCTCGAACAGCGGCTGCAGCTCCATCTCGGCCATCGCCCGGCTTACCCCGTGCAGTTCGGCGTATCGCTGGGGCAGGTGTTCCATCCAGAAGTGGTTGTCGTAATGCAGGTCGAGCAGGGTGCCGTCCATGTCCAGCAGGACAGTGTCGATGGCGTGCCAGGGCAAAGAGGGCATGGGGCGTTCTCATGTAAGTAAAGATATCCGACACAGACAATCGGAAAAGCCACGGTATAGTAACCCGATCACGCCAAGGAGCCGCTTATGCGCCAGAAACCCACCGTCCTCGCCCGCGAAATAGTCGCCAGTAGCCGTTTGTTCCGCGTGGAGGAAGTGCAACTGCGCTTTTCCAATGGCGTCGAGCGGACCTACGAGCGCCTCGTGGGTCGCGGTGCCGGTTACGGCGCAGTGATGATCGTAGCAATGATCGACGCAGACCATGCGTTGCTGGTGGAAGAGTACTGCGGCGGCACCGACGAATACGAATTGTCCTTGCCCAAGGGCTTGATCGAACCCGGCGAAGACGTATTGGCGGCGGCAGACCGGGAACTCAAGGAAGAGGCTGGTTACGGCGCACGTCAGTTGGAACACCTCACCGAACTGTCGCTGTCGCCTGGCTACATGAGCCAGAAAATCCAGGTGGTATTGGCCACCGATCTTTATGAAGAGCGCCTGGAAGGCGATGAACCTGAGCCGATGCGTGTGGACCGGGTCAATCTGCGCGAGCTGTCGATGCTCGCGCAGAACGAGCAATTCAGCGAAGGCCGTGCCCTGGCCGCGCTGTACCTGGTACGAGACCTGTTGACCCAGCGTGGAGCGTTTACCGCATGAGCGAACTTTTTTTAGGCCACCCGTTTATTGCCCCTGTGATCGAACTGGCTCGTCAGGCTGGTGAAGTGATATTGCCGTTCTGGCGTGCCGACGTGGCCGTCACCTCCAAAGCCGATGATTCGCCGGTGACGGCAGCGGATTTGGCCGCCCATCACTTGATCCTGGCGGGCCTGACCGCACTGGACCCCAGCATTCCGGTGCTGTCCGAGGAAGACGCCGACATCGACCAGAACGTGCGCGCCGGCTGGCAGCGCTGGTGGCTGGTGGACCCGTTGGACGGTACCAAGGAGTTTATCTCCGGCAGCGAAGAATTTACCGTGAACATCGCGTTGATCGAACAAGGACGCGTGGTGTTTGGCGTGGTGTCGATGCCCACCAATGGGCGTTGCTACTTCGGTGGTGCGGGCCTGGGCGCCTGGCGCTCCGATGTGAATGAAGCACCCAAGCAGATTCAAGTGCGCGAGGCGCCAGCAGCGGGCGAGTCGTTTACCGTGGTCGCGAGTCGCCGGCATACCAGCCCGGAGCAGGAGCGTCTGTTGGACGGCTTGAGTGAAGGCCTGGGCGCGTTGAAGTTGGCGAATATCGGCAGCTCGCTGAAGTTCTGCCTGTTGGCCGAGGGCAGTGCGGATTGCTATCCGCGCCTGGCGCCGACCTCGCAGTGGGACACGGCCGCGGCTCAGGGTGTGCTGGAAGGCGCAGGAGGGGAAGTGCTGGAATTGAGCGGTGAGCCGTTCAGCTACCCGGCGCGGGCATCGTTGTTGAACCCGTTCTTTTTAGCGTTGCCGGCCAAAGCCGCATGGCGCGAGCGATTGCTGACCCTCGCCCGTTCCTGACGCCTTGTGTAGGCGCGAGCTTGCTCGCGAAAATCGTCAACGATAACGCAGTGACCCTGGTTGATCGCGGCGCTCTCAGGTTTTTCGCGAGCAAGCTCGCTCCTACAGTGGGCGGTGCCGGAGCTTTTAGCGGTGCAGGACGTATTGGCCGGTGAAAACGACTGCTCGCGCTTCACTGCCCTCATTCACAACCCACGTCTGCAGCGTCAGCCGCGCGCGGCCATAGCGCTTGTACGTCGCCACAAACCGCTTCCACACCTTTTCCTCCGGCGACGGGCACACCACCGTCGCATCCCGCGTAACCGGCAACGGGTAACTGATCTGGCCTTCCTGGATCACGATATGCCCGTCTTCAATCCCTTCTTCACGCAACTGCAAGTGCAGCCAGCCCCAGCCCGCCAGTACCGCGCCGCAATACAGGCTACCGCCGAACATGGTGCTCTTGTGATTGATGTTGGCTTGCAAGGGCAGATGCAGTTCCAACTGCCCCTGTGTCCAGTCGAGCACCTTGAGGCCCATGTCCCGTGTGAGGGGGATGTCGTGGTGAAGGATGGATTCCAGGTAACGGCTGTCGCGGCTCATGGGGGCCTCTTGGCGGGTGGGGGCTGTCATTCGTCGTCGCTGCTTTGGTTGGCGAAGTTCAGGCCATGCTTGCGTAGCTTGTCGTGCAGGGTCTTGCGCGGGACGCCCAGGGCTTCCGCGAGGCTGCGCATGGAGCTGTGGGGGCGGGTCAGCTCGGCGGCAATCAGGCTTTTTTCGAACTGCTCGACTTGCTCGCTCAAGCCACCGGGCGTAGGGGTCAGGGTGCCAGCTGATGGATTGTCCGGCGTGTTATCCAGCGCCAGTTCCAGGCCCAGGGCAAAGCGCTCTGCCGCGTTCTGCAATTCGCGCACATTGCCCGGCCAGCTATGGCGCAATAACAGCGCGCGCTGCCCCGGTTGCAGTTCATGCAGCGGCAGGCCGTGGCGGCTGCTGGCTTCGTCGGCGAAGTGCTGGAACAGCATCAACGCATCTTCGCCGCGCTCGCGCAGGGGTGGAATGCGCAGCGGCGCCACGTTGAGGCGGTAATACAGGTCGGCACGGAAGCGGCCCTGGTCGGCGGACTGGCGCAGGTCTTCCTTGGTGGCGGCGATGATGCGGATATCCAGTGGGATCAGCTGATTGCCGCCCAGGCGTTCCACCACGCGCTCCTGCAACAGACGCAAGAGTTTGACCTGAACATCCAGGCTCATGCTTTCGATTTCATCGAGGAACAAGGTGCCGCCGTTGGCGAATTCGAACTTGCCGATACGGCGTTTCTGCGCGCCGGTAAAGGCGCCCGGCTCATGGCCGAACAGTTCGCTCTCCACGACCGACTCGGCCAGTGCCCCGGCGTTGATTGCCACAAAAGGCCCGCTACGGCGGCTCGACAAATCGTGCAGCGCGCGGGCGACCACCTCTTTGCCGGCGCCGGTTTCGCCGAGGATCAGCACGTCAGCCCGGGTCGCGGCCAGCGCGCCGATCTGCTCGCGCAGGCGCAGCATTTGCGGCGAGTGGCCCACCAGTCGCGTGCTCAACTGCTGACGGTCGCTAAGGGCCAGGCGCAGGCTGCGGTTGTCCAGCACCAGGCGGCGCAGGGCCAGGGCGCGGCGCACACTGTCGAGCAGGGCGTCGCTGGCGAAAGGTTTTTCCAGGAAGTCATAGGCCCCGGCGCGCATGGCCTGCACCGCCAGCGGCACATCGCCGTGGCCGGTGATCAGCAGCACCGGCAACTCCGGGTCCTGCCCGTGCAGCTCGGCGAGCAGCTCCAGGCCGTCCATGCCGGGCATGCGGATGTCGCTGACCACCACGCCCGGCCAGTCCCGCGACAGGCGCGCAGTGAGGCCGGTGGCTTCGCCCAGGGTCAGGACGTTCAGCCCGGCCAGGTCCAGGGTCTGGCACAGCGCCTGACGCAGGTGTGGATCATCGTCGATCAACACCACCTGAATCTGGTTATCGATACTCATACACTGCGGTCCTCGGACGGTTGCAGACTGACGCCCGGCGCACCGGCACGCAATTTCAAGGTTAACAGCGCACCGCCTTCCTTGTGGTTGGCAAACAGCAGTTCGCCGCCAAAGGCACGCATCAGAGTGTCGCAGATCGCCAGCCCCAACCCCAGGCCCTGGGTGCGCGTCTTGGTGGTGTAGAACGGCTCGCTGGCGCGGCCCAGGGCTTCCATGCAAAAGCCCGGGCCGTTGTCGCGAATGTACAGGTTGACGCCCTGATCGGTGGTTTCGGCACTCAGCCACAGTTTGCGCGGCGGACCTTTTTCGGTGAGGGCGTCGAGGGCGTTGGCCAGCAGGTTGCCCAGAACCTGGCGCAAACGGGTTTCGCCCGCCTGTACCCAGAGGGTGGCTTCGGGCAAGTCACGGACCAGCTCCACCTCCATCGACCGCCGCCGCTTGGCCAGCAGTGCCAGGGCATCGTCCAGCGCCGGTTGCAGGGCGACGCTCTCGGGCGCATGGCGATCGCGACGGGCAAAGGCGCGCAGGTGGGCGATGATCGAGGCCATGCGTCCGGTCAGTTCGCTGATCAGCTTGAGGTTGCCCCGCGCATCCGTGGTGCGCTCATGGTCGAGCAGGATTTCAGCGTTCTCTGCATAGCTGCGAATCGCCGCCAGGGGCTGGTTGAGTTCATGGCTGATGCTTGCCGACATGGTGCCCAGCGCCGACAATTTGCCCGCCTGCACCAGGTCATCCTGGGCACGCACCAGTTCCTGCTGCGCGTGTTCGCGCTCCAGCACTTCCTGCTTCAGGCGCCGGTTGAGGCCTTCGAGGTCACTGGTCCGCTCGACCACTCGCGCTTCCAGCTCGCGACGGGCCTTGGCTTCGAACGCAATGCGTTCCAGGTAATGGCGGCGACGTTGCATCATCAAGCCCAGCAGCAGCATCAACACCAGCAGCGTCGCGCCGCCGACTGCCACCACCGTGCGCACCGGACGGCTGATCAGCGAGCGTGGTGCGAGGATTTCCACGTTCCAGCCGGTCTCGGCGATGGCTGTGGATTGGCGCAACCAGGCGGTGTTGCTCAGGCTCAGTGGTTGCGGGTCGCGGGTCGGGTAGGGCTGGATGGCGATGATGGCCCGGCGTTCTTCGGCGGTCAGCGGCCGGGTGGCGCGGAATCGCCATTGTGGGCGCGACGTCAGGATCACCACACCGTTATGGTCGGTGACCAGCAGTTGCTCCGGGGTGTTACCCCACAGGCTTTCGGTGTGGTCCAGGTCGACCTTGACCACCAGCACGCCGATGATCGTATCGCCATCGCGCACGGCGGCGGCAAAGAAGTAACCGCGCTTGGCGGAGGTGGTGCCCAAGCCGAAGAACCGCCCTAGGCGCCCGGCCATGGCTTCGCTGAAATACGGCCGGAACGAGAAATTACGCCCGACGAAGCTGTCCTGTTTATCCCAGTTGGATGCAGCCAGTGTCTTGCCGGTGGTGTCCATCAGGTACATCACCTCCACCCCGGCCTGGGCGGCGACGTCCTTGAGCAGCAGGTTGGCGTTGACCAGGTTGGTGCTCACCCCAGGCGCATCCAGCGCGGTGCGCAAAGCCGGCAAGTCGCCAAGGATCTGCGGCAGCACCTCGTAGCGGTGCAGGGTCCCGAGCAGGTTGGCCACGTACAGGTCGAGGGTCTGGCGGTTCTGCCCGGCCAACTCGCTGCGGTAATAGCGCTCGGCCAGGTGCTCCAGCGGCCACAGCAGCGGTGCCAGGCACAACGCCAACAAGGCGAGGCTGCGCCAGCGGGGTCTACGCGGAAGGGGTGGAGTCATGAGAGTCATGCGCCTGTGGGTACAGGCGCATTATGCCTAGTGCTGCAGTGCAAGACACTCGCGCAATGCGTCTTGCCAGTGTGGCTGGCTGACGTGCCATTGCTGCTGCAGGCGGCTGCAATCGAGGCGCGAGTTCAGCGGGCGCTTGGCGGGCGTCGGATAAGCGCTGGACGGGATGGGCTCCAGTTCGGCGCAGGTTTTGCCTTGCTGACGCAGGTGGTCGCCAATGGCTTCGGCAAAACCGAACCAGGAGGTTTCGCCTTGAGCACTCAGGTGATAAATGCCCCATTCCCCCGGTTCGCCTGCTTGCCAGCGTTCGATCAACGCGCGCGTGCTGTTGGCAATGCTGCCGGCCCAGGTCGGCGCGCCGATCTGGTCGGCGACGATGCGCATTTGCGGCTTCTCCTGCAGCAGCCGCTGCATGGTCAGCAGGAAGTTCTTGCCGTGGTTGGAGTAGACCCAACTGGTGCGCAGAATGAGGTATTCGCCGCCGACGGCCGCAATCGCCTGCTCGCCCGCCAGTTTGCTCTGGCCGTAGACGCCCAGCGGGTTCGGCGTGTCGGTTTCGCGGTAGGGGGCAGGTTTGCTGCCGTCGAACACGTAGTCGGTGGAATAGTGGATCAGCGGGATGCCCAGCGCCTTGGCCTCTTCGGCAAGGATGCCCGGGGCGATGGCATTGATGGCGAAGGCCGCGTCCGGCTCGCTCTCGGCCAGATCGACGGCCGTGTGGGCCGCTGCGTTGATGATCAGGTGAGGGCGATGGGCCCGCACCTGCTGGCGAATGTGCTCCGCTTCGGCCAGGTCAAGCTGGTCGCGTCCCAGGACGACGAGCTCGCCCAGGCCTTGGAGCCGCAGTTGCAGCTCGCGGGAGACTTGGCCATGTTGGCCGGTGATCAAAATTTTCATGGGAACACGTCAGCTTCCATCAAGGGTTTACCCGCCTGGTCCTTGGCGGACAGCTGTGGCGCCTCGCTCAGCTCCCAGTCGATTGCCAGTGTCGGGTCATTCCACAGGATGCAGCGTTCGGCACTGGGCTGGTAGTAGTCAGTGGTTTTGTACAGGAACTCGGCGTGTTCGCTCAGTACCACGAATCCATGCGCAAAACCTTCCGGCACCCATAGTTGGCGGTGATTCTGGGCCGATAAGCGTACACCCACCCACTGGCCGAAATTCGGCGAGCTGCGGCGGATATCGACGGCTACGTCCAATACTTCACCGGCGGTGACACGCACCAGTTTGCCTTGGGTGTGTTCGAGTTGGTAATGCAGGCCACGCAGCACGCCCTTCTGGGAGCGTGAGTGGTTGTCCTGAACAAACTGACGCTTGAGACCCGTTGCCTCTTCAAAAGCCCGGGCGTTGAAACTTTCGTAGAAGAAGCCACGTTCATCACCGAACACCTTGGGTTCGATGATCAGCACGTCGGGCAGCGAGGTTTCAATGACGTTCACTGATTCTCTCCAGCCAGCGAGTACAGGTATTGGCCATAGCCGGTCTTGCCGAAGTATTTGGCACGTTCCAGCAGGTGCTCGCGGTTGATCCAGCCGTTTTCATAGGCGACTTCTTCTAGGCAAGCTACTTTCAGGCCTTGGCGGTGCTCGATGGTCTGCACGTACTGCGAGGCCTCCAGCAAGCTGTCATGGGTGCCCGTATCCAGCCAGGCAAAACCACGGCCGAAACGCTCTACATGCAGGTCGCCGCGCTTGAGGTAGGCGTTGTTGACGTCGGTAATCTCATACTCGCCACGGGGCGAAGGCTTGACCGCCTTGGCGATCTTGATCACGTCGTTGTCATAGAAGTACAGGCCGGTCACGGCATAGCTGGATTTTGGCTTCGCCGGCTTTTCTTCGATGGAGAGGGCACGGCCCTCGCTGTCGAAATCGATCACGCCAAAGCGCTCCGGGTCCTTGACCCAGTAGCCGAAAACAGTAGCGCCATAGGGTCGCTTGGCCGCTCTAAGCAGTTGTTCGCCGAAATGCTGACCATGGAAGATATTGTCGCCCAGGATCAGGCACACAGGATCATCGCCGATGAACTCTTCACCAATGATGAACGCCTGGGCCAGGCCATCCGGGGTTTGCTGCTCGGCGTAGCTGAAACGCACGCCAAACTGGCTGCCATCGCCCAGCAAGTTGCGGTATTGCGGCAAGTCCACGGGGGTGGAAATCACCAGGATGTCCTTGATACCCGCCAGCATCAGCACGGAGATCGGGTAGTAGATCATCGGCTTGTCGTACACCGGCAACAACTGCTTGGACACACCCAGGGTAATGGGGTGCAAACGGGTGCCGGACCCGCCGGCCAATACGATTCCCTTCATCATGCGATCAAATCCTTAAAGTCAGTGTTGCCTAAACGTTCGCCCTGATAGCTGCCATCCTGGACCCTGCGGCACCATTCCAGGTTATCGAGGTACCACTGCACGGTCTTGCGCAAACCGGATTCGAAGGTTTCTTCAGGAACCCAGCCTAGCTCGCGTTCAATCTTGCTGGCATCGATTGCATAACGCTGATCGTGGCCGGGGCGGTCTTTGACGAACGTGATCAGGTCGGCGAATTTTTCGACGCCGCTGGGGCGTTGGGGTGCCAACTCTTCCAGCAATTGGCAGATGCCACGCACGACATCGATGTTTTTTTGCTCATTGTGACCGCCGATATTATAGGTTTCGCCGACGATACCCTCGGTCACTACTTTCAGCAGCGCGCGGGCATGGTCCTCGACAAACAGCCAGTCACGTACTTGTAAGCCATTGCCATAGACCGGCAATGGTTTGCCCGCGAGTGCGTTGAGGATCACCAAGGGGATCAGCTTCTCGGGGAAGTGGAACGGCCCGTAGTTGTTCGAACAGTTCGTGAGCAGCACCGGCAGGCCATAGGTGCGTTGCCATGCGCGTACCAGGTGGTCGGACGCCGCCTTGCTCGCAGAGTACGGCGAGCTGGGCGCATAGGGCGTGGTTTCAGTGAACAGGTCATCCACGCCGTGCAGGTCACCGTACACTTCGTCAGTGGAAATGTGATGGAAACGGAAGTTACCCTTGGCGGGCTCGGCCAACGTCTGCCAATAGGCGCGGGCGGCCTCCAGCAGGCTGTAGGTGCCGACGATATTGGTTTGAATGAAATCCGATGGGCCATCAATCGAGCGGTCGACATGGGACTCTGCCGCCAAGTGCATGATCGCCTGGGGCTCGAAGCGCTCCAGTATGGCGCTGACAGTGGCCTGGTCGATGATATCGGCCTGGACGAACTCATAGCGGCTGTTGGACGCGATGCTGGCCAGCGACTCCAGATTGCCCGCATAGGTGAGTTTGTCCAGGTTGAGGACTTCGTGCTCGGTGTGTTGAATCAGGTGACGGATCAGGGCAGAGCCAATAAAACCGGCACCACCGGTGATGAGAATGCGCATGTCGGAGGGCCTTTTCCTTAGACGGACATTAAGCGAATGGAGCATAGCTTGAGTTGTGTGGCGAGGTGGCGCAAGCGCGGTGTGACTAGGGGTTGCCTTATCCACCAGAACAATGGCGATATAGACGCCTAAAAAAACCGAGGTCGTCACAATGCCGCTCGCCACCCTGATCCATCGCGCCAGTCTACCCTGCCCGCAAGTGGGCACCGATCAGGTGGCTCAACTGCTCGCGCAACATTACGGCCTAGCTGGCACCTTGCAATCATTGGGCAGTCAGCAAGACCTCAACTACAGAGTCGACAGCCCCCGCGGCCGGTTTGTTCTGAAAATCTGTCGGGGCGACTACGACGCTGTTGAACTGCACGCCCAGCACGCTGCGCTTGATAGGCTGCAGACGGTACGCGTACCCAAGGTCATCAAGTCTTTGACCGGGGAAGCGCTGTTGACCCTGAACCTCGAAGGTCAAGCCCTGCACGTGCGCGTGCTGGAGTACATCGATGGCCAGCCGTTGACCCATCTGCCCCACCTGGGGCGCGGGGTGATCGCAGGGTTTGGTGACCTGTGTGGGCGGATGAGCCAGGCGCTGGCGCGGTTCGAGCATCCGGGCCTGCAACGCACGCTGCAGTGGGACCCGCGCCATGCCCAGGCATTGATCAAGCATCTGTTGGCGACCTTGGAAAACCTGCCGCATCGCCTGGCACTGGAGCAAGTGGCCGAGCAGGTCGAAGCGCGTATCCGCCCCTTGGCCGATCACTTGCCGTGGCAGGCGGTGCACATGGACATCACCGACGACAACGTGGTGTGGCAGCGCGATGCGCAACGGCACTGGCAGATTCAGGGCGTGATCGATTTCGGCGACCTTGTGCACACCTGGCGCATTGCCGATCTGTCGGTGACTTGCGCGGCGTTGCTGCATCATGCTGACGGCGATCCCTTTGCGATCCTGCCGGCGATCCAGGCCTGCCACGCGGTCACGCCGTTGCAGCACGAAGAACTGCTGGCGCTGTGGCCGCTGATCGTCGCCCGTGCGGCGGTGCTGGTGCTGAGCAGCGAGCAGCAGCAACGCCTGGATCCGGATAACCGCTACCTGCTGAAAAACGCCGAGCATGAGTGGGAAATTTTCCATGTAGCCACGTCAGTGCCATTTGCATTGATGGAGGCGGCCATTCTGGGCTGCGTCGGTCAGGCGCCGGCACCCCTCGCCAGTCAAGGCTTTGCGCCGTTGCTGCCGGGGTTGGTTGGGCGTGAGTTTGCGTTGATCGATCTGGGCGTGCTCAGCCCGCATTTCGAGGCGGGTAACTGGGAACAACCGGGGGTCGATCAACGGCTGTTGCAGGAGGCGGCGGCGGTGCATGGCCTGGCGGCAAGTCGCTATGGGCAATACCGTTTGTCGCAGACCCAGCCTGACAGCGCGATTGAGCCAGAGACGTTCCCGTTGCATGTCGAACTGCACGTGCCTTTGGGTACATCGGTTGAAGCGCCGTTTGCAGGTGTTGTACGACCGGGCGCCAACGGTGGGCTTCAGGTGCACAGCAGTGAGGCAAGCGTGTGGCTATGGGGCATGAAAGCACTGTTGCAGCCAGGTGCCGCAGTGCTCAAGGGCCAGGTGATCGGTGAAGTCGAAGGCCCGCTCATTGTGCAACTGTGCCGTGCTGACGTGCCCGCACCGTTGTTTTGCACGCCGTCACGGGCACAGGCATGGCAATCGCTGTGCCCATCGCCGGCCGCGCTGTTGGGCCTGGCCTGCGACGCCGAACCCGAGTTGGACCCTGAGGCCTTGCTGGCCCGCCGCGACGCCAGTTTCGCCCGTTCGCAAAAGCACTATTATGCCGACCCGCCACGCATCGAACGTGGCTGGCGCAACCACCTGATCGACATGCAGGGCCGTTCCTACCTGGACATGCTCAACAACGTCGCCGTGCTGGGCCATGGTCATCCGCGCATGGCGGCAGTGGCAGCGCGGCAGTGGTCGTTGCTCAATACCAACTCGCGTTTCCATTACGCGGCCGTTACCGAATTTTCCGAGCGTTTGCTGGCGCTGGCGCCTGAGGGCATGGACCGGGTGTTCCTGGTCAACAGCGGCACCGAGGCCAATGATTTGGCGATCCGCCTGGCCTGGGCCTACAGCGGCGGACGCGACATGCTCAGCGTGCTGGAGGCGTACCACGGCTGGTCGGTGGCGGCGGATGCGGTGTCCACGTCGATTGCCGACAACCCCCAGGCGTTGAGCAGCCGCCCGGACTGGGTGCACCCGGTGACCGCGCCCAATACGTATCGCGGTGAGTTCCGCGGGCAGGACAGTGCGCCGGATTACGTCCGAAGCGTGGAGCACAACCTGGCGAAAATTGCCGCGAGCCAACGCCAACTGGCGGGTTTCATCTGCGAGCCGGTGTATGGCAATGCAGGTGGCATCTCGTTGCCGCCGGGCTATTTGCAGCAGGTGTACGGACTCGTCCGCGCCCAGGGTGGCGTGTGCATCGCCGATGAAGTGCAGGTGGGTTACGGCCGTATGGGGCATTTCTTCTGGGGCTTTGAAGAGCAAGGCGTGGTGCCTGACATCATTACAATGGCCAAGGGTATGGGGAATGGCCAGCCGCTGGGCGCGGTCATTACTCGGCGGGAAATCGCCGAGGCGCTGGAAGCTGAGGGGTATTTCTTCTCGTCGTCGGGAGGCAGTCCGGTGAGTTGCCGGATCGGCATGGCCGTGCTGGATGTGATGGAAGAGGAAAAGTTGTGGGAAAACGCCCGGGTGGTTGGTGGGCATTTCAAGGCCCGGTTGGAAGAACTGATCGATCGTCATCCGTTAGTGGGGGCTGTCCACGGCTCAGGTTTTTATCTTGGACTGGAGTTGGTCCGCGATCGGCAAACCCTGGAACCCGCTACTGAAGAGACCACGTTGCTGTGTGATCGCCTGCGGGAATTGGGGATTTTCATGCAACCGACGGGGGATTATTTGAACATCCTCAAGATCAAGCCGCCGATGGTCACGTCTCGACACAGTGTGGATTTCTTCGTCGACATGCTGTCGAAAGTGCTGGATGAACAGTTGTAGATAGTCGATTCTTATCGGCTAAATAATCTCATGGTTATCAGCCATGATGTTTTGTCGCTTCTAAAGCCGATTTTTATCCGTTATAAAGTCGGCTTTACCCCCATTCGGAGTCCTGATCGCCATGACCACCCTGCACAGCACCCCACGCGCCGATGGCTTCCGCATGCCTGCCGAATGGGCACCACAGACTCAGGTCTGGATGATCTGGCCTGAGCGCTCGGACAACTGGCGCCTGGGCGGCAAACCGGCGCAGGCGGCTCATGTGGCGGTGGCCAAGGCCATTGCACGTTTTGAACCGGTCACGGTGGCGGTTTCCGCCGGTCAATACGAAAACGCCCGCGCGCGCCTGGATGTGCCGAACATCCGCGTGGTGGAAATGTCCAGCGATGACGCCTGGGTACGTGACACTGGCCCGACCTTCGTGATCAACGACAGCGGTGAGGTGCGCGGCGTGAACTGGGACTTCAACGCCTGGGGCGGTTTCGACGGCGGCCTGTATTCGCCGTGGAACCGCGATTCGCAAGTCGGCGGCAAGATCCTCGAAATCGAACGCGCGCCACGCTATCGCACCGAAGGCTTTGTGCTGGAAGGTGGGTCGATCCATGTCGACGGCGAAGGCACCCTGATCACCACCGAAGAATGCCTGCTCAACCGCAATCGCAACCCGCACCTCGACCGTGCCGAGATCGAAGCGGTGCTGAGCGCCAATCTGGCTGTGGATAAGATCATCTGGTTGCCGGACGGCCTGTTCAACGACGAAACTGACGGCCATGTGGATAACTTCTGCTGCTACGTGCGCCCGGGCGAAGTGCTGCTGGCCTGGACTGACGACCCGCAAGACCCGAACTACGCGCGCTGTCACGCCGCCATGGACGTGCTGCAAAGCAGCACCGACGCCCAGGGCCGCTCGTTCACAGTGCATAAAATGCCGATTCCGGGCCCGCTGTACGCGACCGAGGAAGAATGTGAGGGTGTCGACCCGGTTGACGGCACCCAGGAACGTAATCCGACGGTGCGGTTGGCGGGTTCCTACGTCAACTTCCTGATCGTCAACGGTGGCATCATCGCGCCGAGCTTCGACGACCCGCTGGACAGCCAGGCCAAGGCTATCCTGCAGGACCTGTTCCCGCAGCATGAAGTAGTGATGGTGCCGGGCCGCGAACTGTTACTGGGTGGCGGCAATATCCACTGCCTGACCCAACAACAGCCAGCGCCGCACAAAAACTGAGTGCAGTTGTAACAGCACCATGACGACGAACCGGCGCTGATCGGTTCAGGCGTCCACAACCAGCCCGCGACCCAGACAGGTCGCGGGCTTTTTTGTGGCCAAACGCCTATGAACACGAGACATTGGCATAGCTCTTGTATCGCCGGTGTGACAGTGGCCCAAGGCGATGACTGCGCAGTTCTGTCATAAACCTTGAGTAAGTTAGCCGCTCACGCAGTAGGAGAGAGCGCTGAAATGAATGCCGATATCAACCTGATGTACACGCGCACGTCCCACCCTTTGCGGGTCAACGGCGACGCGATCCATGTGCTGGCGCTCTGGTTGAGGGAAAACGGCCCGCGGCAGATCAGGCAACAGCCTGACTGGCGCAGCGTGATGAGTGAACGTTATCCGGCGGGGTTGTTCAGTGAGGATGAAGTGCACGTGTTGTGCGATTTGTTGAAGAGCCTGTAGGCGCCGGCTTGCCGGCTCCTACAGGGAGAGGCGCTGCATTAGAAGCTGTAAGTCCCCGTCACTACCACGCTACGCGGTTCTCCCGGCTGAATTTGCGCCACACTGGTCGCCGACGCGTAGTAGGTTTTATCCGCGATATTGTTCAGCGCCGCCCTGACGTCCCATTCCTTCTGGCGGAACCCAGCCAACGCATCCCAGCGACCATAGCCCGGCAGCACCACGGTGTTGAGGTTGTCGGCATAGCGATCGCCGACCAGGGTCAAGCCGGTTTCCGCGTACCAGCCCATCTCCGGTTTCCAGGTAATGAACAGGCTGGCATTGCGTTTGGCCACATCGCTGACGCGCTTGCCTTCAAAGCCGTTGTTATCCTTCTCGACCGTGGCCTCTTGCAGGCCGACACCACCACGCACGTACCAGTTGCCGACGATCTTGCCGGTGGCGGTCAGCTCCACGCCGCGTGAGCGCTGCAAACCGCTGAGCAGCGTGATTGTGCGATCCAGGGGGTCGCTGGTGCGGCGGTTGTAGAGTTCCAACTCGTACACCGCCAGGGTGGTGCTCAGGCGGTCGTCGAGCCAGTCGCTCTTGACCCCGATCTCCTTCTGCTTGGTCAGCTCGGGGCTCAGGTCGTTGACGCTGCCGGCAGCGTTGGGGGTGATACCGATCAAGCCACCGCCTGCGGGAGAAAACGTCTTGCTCCACGAAGCATAGAAGGTGTGATGTTCCAGTGGCGTCCAGACCAGGCCGAAGCGCGGGCTGGTGCTGTGGCTTTTGACGTCCTGCTGGGTATTGAGCAGTTTGTTTTGGGTGTCCACTTCGAACCGGTCGTAACGCAGACCGGCCAGGACTTGCCATTGGTCATTCAGGCGCAGTTGGTCCTGCACGTAAAGGGCACGGCTTTCGACTTCGGTGTGGTTGTTGCTCGACAGGCTCATACGGCCGGTGTGGCTGAGGTTGCGGTTGGGCTGGCTGAGGTCCAGGCTCGGCACCGCCTGGCCGCCTCGGTTGACGGCGGTGGCGGTGTACAGCTTCGGATCGCGGCGCTGACTGCCCAGTTCGAGGCCGGTGAGCACGCGATGTTCCAGGCCGTAGGTACTGAAGCCACCTTCCAGCTCGACGTTGTTGAAGACATTGAGGGTGGTGAGGTCTTGCTGCCAGCGTTGGCGTGTCACGCTGTGGGTCGCCGGCACATAGGCGGTTTGATAGGTATTGTCGAAATCGCTGTCGAGCTTGAACACGCCCAGGGTCTGGCGCAGTTGCCAGTTGTCATTGAGTTCATAAGCCAGCTTGGAGCGTAGCGACTGGGTTTTGTCGTCGATGTAATCGCGGTTATCAAAGTAGGTGGTGCTGCGACTGACATCCGCGGGTCGGCCGTTGACGCCGGGAATGCCACGGTCAGGCGTGCGGTTGTAACGGCTGTATTCGTATTGCACCAGCCAGTTCAGGTCCGGCGTGAGCTGCCAGCTCATGGACGGAGCGAACAACTGGCGATTGCCGCTGACGCCATCGCGGAAGCTGTTGTTGTCTTGATTACCCATGTTCAGGCGCAGGCTGATGTTATCCGTGGGGTCGGTGCTGAGGTCGGCGTACACACTGCGCAGATCGTCGCTGCCGCCCTGGGCTTCGATGCTTGATTTGTGCCCGGCCATAGGCAGTTTGCTCACGCGGTTGACGATTCCTCCCTGACCGCCTCGCCCGTAGAGTACGGCTGCCGGCCCCTTGAGCACTTCGATGCGCTCGATGTTGTGCAGGTCGCGCACATATTGGCTGTCGTCGCGAATGCCATCCAGATAGAAGTCATTGCTCGCGTCGAAACCCCGGATGCGCACGCTGTCGAAGCGCGTGTCGGCGCCGCTGCTGACGTTGGGGATGCCGCTCAATGCCTGGCCCAGGTCATTAGTGCCATAGGAACGCAGGCTTTCGGTCTTCACTGAGTCGATGGCCTGAGGCACATAACGCACGGGTGTGGCGGTGCGGGTGGCGGTGCTGGTTTCTTTGACGCGTGGGTCGTCTTCGTCAACTTCGGCGCTGATCGAGGTTTCAGGCAAGGTAGTGGCCGCACAAGCAAAACCGACAGACAGCAGAACGGAGAGCCCAAGGGTGATGGGCGTCAGGCGAAGGGCAGGCATGGAGAAATGTATCCGAATTGTTAGGGAGGCAAACTGCGTTAATGGTAATGCTTTGCATTTACGTGCGTTATCCATTCCCAAACGTATCGGGCCTGAAATATGTTACTAGATGTGTTTCCTGCCTGTTTTGCTGCGGTTTTATGTCGCTTTCAGAACGGCTGTAGGTCCCTCCTTAGAATTATTTCGCCTAAATACAGACGATTCGCGAAATTGACACATAGTTCCGGGCGCGACTAGGATTGCGCCCAACGCCTGTGGCTAACCGCCATGACTCATCCAATAAAAAAAGGCCCGCGGCCTGTTAAGTCGTCCGCGGGCCTTCTTTTTTCCGGAATCAGTCGACACCAGAAAAAGCGACATGGAGCCTGGTGTCACAGCGCGTACTCAACCAGGAATAAGGAATATAAGAAAATGTTGAAGCAACGGATGAGTCTGATCGCTCTGGGGATTTTGAGCGCATCGACAGCCATGGCAAACGATCAGGACCAGTCGAAGGGTTTTATCGAAGACAGCCACCTGAACATCGCCGCACGTAACGCCTACATCAGCCGTGACTACAAGAACGGCAAGCAAGACAAAGCCGAGTGGGGCCAAGGCTTCATCGGCAAGCTCGAATCCGGCTTCACCCAAGGCACCGTTGGTGTGGGTGTGGACGTGATTGGCCAATACGCTATCCGTCTGGACGGTGGTAAAGGCCGTGCCGGCGCTGGCGGTATCGACTTCTTCAAACAGGGCAATGGCACTACCAACCCTGATGGCTCGAACAACCCTGGCTCGGCCCCACACGACCTGGCCAAGGGCGGCGCTGCCGTGAAGTTCCGCGTTTCCAACACCGTGCTCAAGTACGGTGATCAGTTCCCGGCCGTGCCTGTGCTGCAGTACGACAACTCCCGTCTGTTGTCGGAAACTTACACCGGTACGTCGATCGTTTCCAAAGAGATCGCCGGTCTGCAACTGGACGCAGGTCACTTCACCAAAGAAGCCCGCAAGAGCATGGAAGGCACCGACAGCGGTCGCCTGAAAAGCATCGACTACATCGGTGGTAGCTACAAATTCACCGAAAGCCTGTCGGCTGCCCTGTACGCCTCCGATATGCAGGACGTGCTGAAGAAGCAATACGTCAACGTCAACTACGTGCTGGCCCTGCCAGAAAAGCAGTCGCTGACGTTTGACTTCAACGGCTACAAAACCAAGCTGGACCGCAGCTTCGCCCTGGAAAACCAGAAAGACGCTGACGCCCGTGACAACAAGATTTGGAGCCTGGGCGCTACGTGGGCTGTCGGCCCGCACAGCTTCACCGTCGCTCACCAGCGCAGCACCGGCGACACCGGCTACCTCTACGGCGGCTACCGCAACGCTGGCGGCATCGGTGACGGTGGTAACACCATCTTGCTGGCGAACTCCTACTGGTCCGACTTCAACGGCAAGGACGAGCGTTCCTGGCAGCTTGGCTACGGCATCGACTTCGCCACCTTCGGCGTACCGGGCCTGACCTACAACGTTGCCTACGTGCGCGGTACCAACATTGACGACGGTACCAACCGTGGCGATGGTACCGAGCGTGAAATCTGGAACCAGTTCAAATACGTCGTACAGAGCGGTCCAGCCAAAGACCTGAGCCTGCGTGCGCGTGCGTCGTGGTTGCGCGTGTCCAATAACGCCGACCAGTACAACGTGGGCGGTAACGAAATCCGTCTGTTCGCCGACTACCCGATCAACGTTTTCTAATGATCCGGCGTCGTGCCTGATTCCAGGCGATAAAAAACCCCGACTGGTTCGGGGTTTTTTTATGCGCGCTAGTGCGCTGCGGTCTTGTTACACCGCAGTATGAATGAAGTACTCGGCCCCACCTTTATCCCTCCCCGACGCAAGCCTAAATTGACCTCACTGCCCGCCCATCACCCCGATGGCCGGCCACTGGAGTCCCTGCCATGCCCTTTGTCAGCCTGCGCATCACCCGTGACGGCGTTACCTCGGAGCAAAAAGCCCAGGTCATCGCCGAGTTCACCGAAACCCTCGAACGCGTCCTGCACAAACGCCCCGATCTGACCCACATCGTCATCGAAGAAGTCGACACCGACAACTGGGGCTATGCGGGTATCACCACCACCGAATACCGCAAATCCCAAGCCTGAATCCCTACTGGAGAATCCTCATGAAGAAAGTCGTCATCATCACCGGCGCATCCCAAGGTATCGGTGCTGCCGTGGTCCAGGCCTACCGTGCCCTCGACTACCGCGTGGTCGCTACTTCGCGCTCGATCCAGCCATCCACCGACCCGGACATCCTCACCGTCGCCGGCGACATCGCTGACCGGGCCACCGCCCAGCGCGTCATCCACGAAACCCTGGCCACCTTCGGGCGCATCGACAGCCTGATCAACAACGCCGGTATCTTCGTCGCCAAACCGTTCACGGCCTACACGCAAGAGGACTACGCCAACGTCCTCGCGGTGAACCTCAACGGCTTCTTTTACATCACCCAACTCGCCATTGCCGAAATGGAAAAAAACAACGCCGGCCACATCGTCAACGTCACCACCAGTCTGGCGGATCACGCGATTGACGGCGTGCCGTCGGTACTCGCGAACCTCACCAAGGGCGGACTGAATTCGGCCACCAAGTCCTTGGCGATCGAGTACGCCAAACGTGGCATCCGGGTGAACGCGGTGAGCCCGGGGATCATCAAGACGCCGATGCACGGCGCGGAAACCCACGCGGCGCTCGGGCAATTGCATCCGGTCGGGCACATGGGCGAGGTGAGTGACATCGCCCAGGCGATTGTCTACCTGGAGAACGCCGGGTTTGTGACCGGCGAAATTCTGCATGTAGACGGTGGGCAAAGCGCTGGTCACTAAACGTCAGGCTTTGGCCGGCACGAGTTTTTTGCAGTTCTCTTTACGTGCCGGATATTGCTCACACTTGCGCAGCACGGTTTGCACCTGCTGCGCATTTTGCACTTGCTGGTTAGCCAATAATTTCTCGGTTATGAACAGTTCTTCAGAGCCGAGGTGACGTTCCGCCTTGTCGATCATCGCCAGCGCCGACTGCCCATCTCCGCGTTTGAGGTGATAGCTGATCATCAGGTCGAAGGTGGAGGGGCCCGCCAGGCTCCAGTCCTTGATCGCTTGCAGCTCTTTCAGCGCTTCGCCGCTCCGGCCCTGGGCCAGTCGCACGGTGTAGGCGGTGCGGCGGATACCGGGTTGGTCTTTGACGGGAGAGGCCAAGGCTTTGCGGATGAACCCATCAGCGTCTGGGACTTTGTTTTTCTCCAGGGCGTCGTTGGCGAAGTAGGCATCCTTGTAACCTTGCATGGCTTTCGCCACTTGCGGCGTGCTCTTCATTTTCGTCCAGCTTTGCGTGTTGATCCGTGCACGGCGCTCCTGGCGATACTCGCGTTGCAGGTACTGGCGTAACTCGGTGTCGCGATCAGTTGCCGACATATGGGAGCGATTGAAGTACTGGGCGGTCGCGGTGATGCTGGTGGTCAGGCCGTCTTTGACCAGCACATCCAGTTCCTGGGTAAACCGGTTCAGGTTGAACTGCTGCAGCGAATCCTGCATGGCGTTTTTACGCGCGGTCAGAAAGCCCGTGAGCAACGGTTTTTGCTTGCCCTGAAAATCACTGAGGCGTTCAAGGCTGTGGGTCGCGGCACGCGGTGCATAACCGGCGCGGATCATCAAGTCAGTGCCAAGCAAGTCGGCCTGGTCTTCCTGGGTGCGGCCCCAGGCGGTGCTCCAGACATGGTCGGAAAACGTGTTGGCCAGCGCGGTATACAGCACGGTATTCCCGATGGTCTTCTGGGTGCCGGCGGGGTCTTTGCTGAACAATTTCATCGTGCCGGAACTGCGATCCACGCCCGTGTCGGCAGCCATGGTGGCCAACGCGACCGTGGAGGCGACCGTGGTGAACATCTCTTTCTGCTGCTGGAAGGCGGCCATGCGATCGTGGTGGTGCAGCAATACGTGGCTCATCTCATGACCGAGCATCGCCGCGATTTCGTCTTCGCTCCCTACGTTATCCAGCATGCCCAGGGGCACGAACACATTTCCGTAAGGGTCAGCCGAAGGGCCGAAGCTGTAACTGTCGGTGATTTTTACCTGCAAGGCCGGCAACTCGCCCGGCCAGCCCTTGGATAAGCGCGTGACAATACCCTGCAGATACACCTGCAGCATCGGAATATCCACCAGGTTCTGCTGGCGAGCCTCGGCTGCGGGTACTGTGCGTCCGTCATAGCTCAAGCGTTGTTGGCTCTGGCGTTGCGGGTCGAGTTTGTAATACGGGCGCACGTCTGTGTTATCCACATAATGGCCCTGCACCCGGGATTGGGTCGAAGGTCCCACCAGATTCATGAACGCCTGATCGGCGCCCTTCAACGTGGCGCAGCCACTGAGTAGCGTGCTTGCCAGCAGGCTGGCCGCCCATAGAGATCCTTTCACCGCAGCGCTCCTTTTTATTGATTGCAGCCGGCACCAAAACCAATGGTGGAGTTGTTGCGGCTGTCTTTGGTCTGGCTTTTGGTCAGGCCTTGGCAGGGTAGGTCCACCACGTTCAGCGGCGGCTCGATGCGCAGGTCCATCGTGTCCAACCAGACCTTCTGGCCGGCCAGTTCCACCTGCACCAAGTCCAGCGCCTTGTTGTACTGCAACACCGGCAAGGGCTGCGTAGGCGTTTCCTGCTTCGATAACTCGCGCTGTTGTTTACCTTGCTCATCGAGCACCGCTACCGGGTCGGCGAGGAATGCCTTGATGCTGTGGGTTTCCGCCCAGGCGCCCTGGGTAAAGAGGGTGGCAAGCAAGACAATGAGGCTTCTGTTCATCCTTGGGTTCCTTGAGTCAGACATCTGAGCGGCACACTCAGCGATCTCGGTCGAAGAAGGCTTCGATCCGCTCGCTGAACAGCACCAATGACAGCAATACGATGCCCAGCACGTTGACCGGGGTGATGTTGTTGACGCTCAACAACACACTCATCAGGGCAAGCACCGACATCACTAACAACCACGACGGGCACGGCGAAGAAAAAAACCGGATCTCGCGGCGGCGCCAACGGCTCCAGGGGCGGTGACCCGCCAGCCGTCGCGCATGCAGCGCCTTGAGCACGGCGATCAACGCCAATAGGGCGAGCTCCAGCAGGTCCAGCCAATTGAAGGGCAGGCCGGGAAAGTTGGCGGGCTCATGGGCGTAGTCCATGCCTGCATTGATCAGGTTATCCAAGGCCATGGCGTGCAGGTACACGCCCGGTAGCTGGCCGTGAACCGGCGAGTCCACCAAGTCTCCCGTGGAGGTGATATTGGCGCCGACCAGGACCAGGCGATCGCGCAATAACTCGGTGAGCAATGCCTGGTCTTGCGGGTCGCTGACTTCCAAGTCGCTGGCTGACACCGTCAGGGTATAAGGGCAGCGGGCCAGGGCCGAGTCGTCGAGTTTCCAGAACACCGCCTGGAAAAACTGTGCGAGTCCATCCAGGACAAAATGCCGCGCCGGCGCGCAGTGGCGCACATCAGCAATACGCGCTTGCTCTGGCGCCAGCTTCAGCCCCCACTGCACCGCGATCGGCTGCCGCTGTGCGGCGGTTTGGGCATCCACCGGCGGCGACTGGCACTTCTGCGTTCTGCAGAGTTCGCGGTAGAGCACCATGGCTGGTGTTTCCATAAGCCCTAGTGGCGTCTGAACTGCCAACGGGTACTG
Source organism: Pseudomonas sp. H3_E07 (assembly GCF_054668895.1). Classification (NCBI taxonomy): domain Bacteria; kingdom Pseudomonadati; phylum Pseudomonadota; class Gammaproteobacteria; order Pseudomonadales; family Pseudomonadaceae; genus Pseudomonas; species Pseudomonas sp. H3_E07. Next base: position 2,467,849 of record NZ_CP162795.1, on the reverse strand, counting down.
GTCGTCCACGCCTTCCCAGGCCACCAGGCCTGGGCGGCTGACCTCGGCGAAGGGTTGCAGTGTGTTGGCCTGGCCCGCCTCTCCTCGCACGACGCCGGTATTCGCCAGCCACAGCGGGATACCCTGGCGCTGATAACGCTTGAACACATTTGCCAGTAGCTGGCTGCCCCGCGCCGGGTCGCCAAAAGAATGGTCATGGCTGTACAGCAAGTCCACGAAAACAGCCTTGGGCTTGTACGCCAGCAAACGTTTGAACAATTTGCTCTGCTCGCCGTAGGGCATCGGCCAAGAGGTGCCGTTGCGCATCAGGTAGGCGTCATCGATCACCACCACCGCCACGCGTTGTTGACCTTCGTTGGAATAGTGACTGGCGAACATGCGGTTAAGCCACTGCGCTGACGCCTTGTCGCTGGAACTGGCCAGGCCGAAAGGGTCCAGGACCGCCAGTAGCACGATGATTGCCGCGAGCCAGTAGCGGCGGTGATTAAAAAGCGGTGGGGTCGACAAATCCATGTCTCGATTAGAAGCACAAGCAAGGCAGGGTTTTTAACGGAGCGGGGAGGGGGTGTCAATGAAAAAAGGTGGCTAAGTGCCATATAGGTGTCGCACGCGCGGGCTCTCAGCAATGTTCGTGCGTGGCGAGCGTCCAGCATGGGTTTACAGGCGCGACTGAACGCCGCCTCGGACGCATAGCCAATCGCGAAGACAACGTAACGATCAATAAGCGCCGTCAATTAAATGACTTATTTATGGCTGAAACTGCCGTTTGGCGGCAAGTTAGACAATACGTTGACAGTCCCTTTCGGATCCAACATTATTCGCGACGATTTTGATGGCTCTAAGCCATTAAAATGACATTAGTGACGCGCATTCGTCCCAGGCTGTGGTTCTTCAAGATTCAGGGATAAGGCGGCTTGGACTCGGATGGCCAGGCGACGTTGGTCAGGGTAGCCCTTAAACACTGTCACCTTTAATTAGCGGGTTCGCTGCTGCGTGCCTGCGCTCGAGTCTTAGGAAGCAAACTTCATGGCTGTAGGACGAATTCTGGTTACCGGCGGTGCAGGTTTTATTGGGTCACATCTGGTAGAAGCTTTGCTGGGTAAAGGCTACAAGATTCGCGTACTGGACAACTTGTCGACCGGTAAGGTGGCTAACCTGCCCGTCGCACATCCTGACCTGGAGCTGATGATTGGCGATGTCGCAGACAGTGCCGTGGTCGAGCAGGCCATGGCTGACTGCAGCGCAGTCGTGCATCTGGCTGCGGTGGCGTCGGTGCAGGCTTCGGTAGACGACCCCGTCGCCACCCACCAGGCCAATTTCGTCGGCACGCTCAATGTGTGCCAAAGCATGCTCAAGGCCGGCGTGACGCGGGTAGTGTTTGCCTCCAGCGCAGCCACCTACGGCAACAACGGCGAAGGCACGGCCATCGCCGAAGACACCCCCAAGTCCCCACTGACGCCTTATGCCAGCGACAAGCTGGCCAGTGAGTACTACCTGGACTTCTACCGTCGCGAGCACGGCCTGGAGCCGGTGATATTCCGCTTCTTCAATATCTTCGGCCCACGCCAGGATCCGTCTTCGCCGTACTCCGGCGTGATCAGCATCTTCACCGAGCGCGCGTTGGCGGGTCAGCCAATTACCGTCTTTGGTGACGGCGAGCAAACCCGCGATTTCGTTTACGTGCAGGATCTGGTGAGCATTCTCGTCCAGGCAGTCGAGACCCGCGAACCGGCACCTGAAGCAATCAACGTAGGGCTCAGCCGCTCGACCAGTCTCAATGACCTGATCGCTGAACTGGGCAATGCCACCGGCACCGCGTTGAACGTGACGTACCAGGCACCGCGCCAAGGCGACATCCGCCATTCGCGCGCCAATAACACCCGTCTGCTGGAGCGCTTTGCACTCCCGCAACCGACGTCGATTGGCCAGGGTTTGGCGCAGCTGTTGCGCAGTTTGTAGTTCGCCGGTCACTTCACCCGACGTTTACGCAGTATTGGCTCAGTCATCTTCAAGAGTAAATTATGGAAATCGTTTTCCGCAGGACGCGTATCCGCGCGATCGCTGAGCGGCTATTCGCCGCTTTTGCCTTATTCGTCGGTGGGCCGGCTGTGCACGCTGCTGCTTTATCTCAACCGAGCAGCGTGGCTTTCTGGTACGCCGAGCAACCTCCGCTGCCGGAACTGTCGCAGTTCGACTGGGCCGTGGTCGAGCCGGGCCACATGACGCCCGGCGATGTGAAGACCTTGCGGGCGCTGGGTAGCCAGCCGTTTGCGTACCTGTCCATCGGTGAGTTCGATGGCAACAAGGCGGAGGTCGAGAAAGCCGGGTTGAGCAAAGCGGTTTCCCCGGTGCGTAACGACGCCTGGGACAGTCAGGTGATGGACCTCACCTCGACGGCCTGGCGTGAGCATCTCTTCGGGCGCGCCAAGGCGCTTGAAGCGCAAGGCTATGCGGGCCTGTTCCTCGATACGCTCGACAGCTTCCAACTGATGCCCCAGGCCTCGCGCGAAAGCCAACGCGTCGGCCTGGCCAGCTTGCTGCGTGAACTGCACAAGCGTCAGCCGAACCTGAAGCTGTTTTTCAACCGTGGTTTCGAAGTGTTGCCTGAACTGGACGGCGTTGCCGCCGCCGTGGCGGTCGAGTCGATTCATGCCGGTTGGGATGCTTCCGCCAAACGCTATCGCCCGGTGTCCGAGTCCGATCGCCAGTGGCTCGAAACCCATCTGCAACCGCTGCGCGCCAAGGGCGTGCCGCTGGTGGCCATCGACTACTTGCCACCGGAGCGCCGTGAAGAAGCGCGCAAGCTCGCCAAGCGTCTGCGCGATGAAGGTTTCATTCCCTACATCAGTACCCCGGACCTCAACACCTTGGGTATCAGCAGCATCGAGGTCCAGCCGCGCCGTATTGCGATGATCTTCGATCCGCGTGAAGGCGCGCTGGAAGATGCCGCCGGCCATAGCAACCTGGGGGGGTTGCTGGAGTATCTTGGCTACCGTGTCGATTATCTGCCTGCCGACAGTAACCTGCCGCTTTACGGTTTCAGTGGCTTGTACGCAGGCGTGGTCACCTGGATGACCAGCGGCCCATCGCAGGATGCACCGGCGTTCAATCGCTTTATCAACGCACGCCTGGACGAACAGGTCCCGGTGGTGTTTTTCAGTGGCCTGCCGGTTGAGGACAAGCTGCTGCTCAAGCGCCTGGGCCTCAAGCGGGATACGCCGCCCGCCACTCAAGTGTTGACCGTCACCCACCAGGACAAGGCCCTGCTGGGCGCATTCGAGGCACCGGTGGTGCCTCGCTCCCGTGACCTGGCAGCGGTCTCGGTATTGCCCAACGGCCCCACCCCGGCGTTGTCCTTGAGCGGTGCCAATGGCGCCGTTTTCAACCCGGTGGTGGTTGGCAAATGGGGCGGCATTGCGCTCGCGCCTTACCTGCTTGAAAGCAACAACGAGCGCAGCCGCTGGATTCTCGATCCGTTCGCGTTCCTCCAGGCCAGCCTGCAGTTGCCGGCGCAACCGCGGCCGGACACCACCACCGAAAATGGCCGGCGCATTGCGACCGTGCACATCGATGGCGACGGTTTCCCCTCCCGTGCCGAAGTGCGGGGTACGCCCTACGCCGGCCGCCACACCCTGGACGACTACATCAAGCCCAACCCGTTCCTGACATCAGTGTCGATCATCGAAGGCGAGATCTCGCCGCGTGGCGCGTTCCCGTTCCTGGCGCGTGAGCTTGAGCCGATTGCCCGTGAGATCTTCGCCAACCCTAAGGTCGAAGTGGCCACGCACACCTTCAGCCACCCGTTTTTCATGCAGCCGGAAAAAGCCCAGAAGCGCGAGAATTTCAGCCCGGAATACGGCTTGAATATGAAAATCGCTGGCTACGATAAAATCGACTTTCGCCGCGAGATCTTTGGCTCGCGCGACTACATCAACCAGAACCTGACCACCCCGCAGAAGCCGGTGAAGATGGTGTTCTGGCCAGGTGATGCACTGCCGTCCTCGGACACCATCAAGCTGGCGTATGACGCTGGCCTGAAGAACGTCAACGGCGCTGAAACCATCATGACCAAGGCCAACCCGTCGCTGACCGGCCTCAACCCCTTGCTGCGCCCGACACCTGGCGGGTTGCAGTACTACGCGCCGATCATCAACGAGAACCTGTACACCAACCTGTGGAAAGGCCCGTACTACGGGTTCCGCGAGTTGATCGAGACCTTCGAGCTGACTGACAGCCCGCGCCGCCTGCGTGGCCTGCACCTCTACTACCACTTCTATTCCAGCACCAAGCAGGCCTCGATCAAGGCCATGCACGAGATCTACGGCTACATGCGCGAGCAGCAACCGATGTCGTTGTGGATGACTGACTACATCGATCGTCTGCACGGCCTGTATCAGTCGAGCCTGGCGCGTACTGCCGACGGCGCTTGGCAGATTCGCGGGATGGACGCACTGCGTACCGTGCGCCTTGACGCGCAAATGGGCTGGCCGGACTTGCTCAAATCACAAGGCATTGCTGGCGTACGCGACCTGCCGCAAGGGCGCTACGTGGCCTTGAGCAGCGACCGGGCGTTGCTGGCATTGCGTGCCGACAGAGACCCTCGACCTGCGCTGGAGGAAGCCAACGTGCCGTTACTCGATTGGCGTTACCTGGACGATCGTCGCGTGAGCTTTTCCTTTGCCGGTCAGTTCGACTTGACCTTCTCCGTGCGCTCGGCAACTGCCTGCCGCGTGGAAGTCGATGGGCAACGATTCGCGGGCAAGGCTTCGGCCGGCCTTTGGACTTTTCAACTTCCTATGAAGCAGGTGAGTAATGGTCAACTCCTCTGCAACTAAAAGCAGCCGCCTGCTCAACCCATGGGCACTGGCGGTGGTCGCGGTGGCCGTGGGTGGCCTGCTGTGGGCAACCTTCCAGCGTGAAGAAGTGTTCCAGCCCGACGGGCGTGAGCCCGACGCCGTGTCGGCCAACTATGCCGAGCTATTGCTGACGGCGCATCCGGACGACGACCACTTGCGTTTGCAACTGGTCGACTTGCTGATTCGCCTCGGTGACTACACCAAGGCGCGCCAACACGTGGATGCCTGGCCCAAGCCGCAACCCGAACTCCAGGCCTACTATCGCCTGGAACTGGACGCGCTGATCGCGGCCGGTGGCAATGATCTGATCGTGCAACAGGCGTTGGTCGAGCGTTTGCAAAGCTTCGATCATCGCAAGCTGCCGGTGGCCCAGCTGCAGAGCCTGGCGAAGCTGGCGCTGACCCTGCAGGCTCCGGCGTTTGCCGCCACGGTGTTCGAAGAGATCGCAGGGCGTGACCCGGCGCAACGTACCGATGCGCTCAAATCAGCCGCGCAGTGGTACCTGGCGGGGGAGCAACCTGCGCGCGCGGCAGACATCTATCTGCAACTTAAGCGTGACGCCCAGCAACCGGGTGAGCGACGGGAATACGCGCAACTCGCGTTCAACAGCCTGCTGTCGGCCGGCCGTGACGAGCAGGCCGCGCAAGTGCTGGCTGACGAGTTGCCCCAGCTGAAAAACCCGCAAACTGACGTGGCGTGGCTGGAGCAAGGCGTGGATGTCGCCGTTGCGACCAAGCAGTTCGAACTGGCCCAGCGTGTGCTCCAGCAGTGGCATGACCTGGAGCCTGACAATCGCAAAATCCTGGTCAAAGAATTCCATGTACGCCTGTCTATCAATGATCTGGCAGGTGCGTGGGAAACCGGTCAGGAGCTGGTCATCGATTACCCGGATGACAGCGAGTTGCTGGAGCAAATGGCCAAGCTCGGTGAGTGGCGCGGCGATAACGAAGCCGCGCTGGACTACTGGATTCACCTGCTCAAACTCAAGGAAGATCCGAAGATCCGCGAGCACGCCTGGCGCCTCGCTAGCCTGCAATTCGACTTTGCCCGTTCGATCCCATTGCTTGCAGAGATCATGCAGCAGCGTCCGCTCACGGATATCGAACTGGATGCGTTGATCTACGGCCATGAGTCCCGCGGCACTCCCGCTGAGGCCGAGTCCTGGTTGCGTACTTACCTGCGCAAGTACCCGGCCCATCGCCTGGCCTGGACACGCTTGCTGCAGAACCTGGAAAACACCGGGCAGTTCGCGGCCAAAGGCAAGCTCTACAAGGACTATGCAAAACGCTACAAGCTGACCACCGCCGAATTGGTCGATTGGGCCAGCACGGAAATGAAGTTGTTCGACGAGCAAGCGGCCTGGGAAGTGGTGAAGTCGGACGATGCGTCCATCGATGATCCTGAATACTGGCACACCCGTGCGGCGCTCGCTTGGGGCCTGGAGCGCGACGAAGACTTACGTGTCTCCCTGGAAAAGCTGCTGTCCCTCAAAGGCAAGCTGACCAGTGGCGACGAGAGCCAGTTGATCACCCTGTATCGCACCAGCGATCCGCAGCGTGCCTTGAAGTTGATGGTCGACAGTTGGCACCGTGCCCAAGACCCGCAGCGGTTGGTCGAGGCACTGCAACTGGCCCAGGAGCTCCAGGAGTGGGATCAGGTCGTTGCCCTGTTGGAAGACGCCAAAAAATACCCGGAAGCCTACGAGCAAGCCCAGGTTCTGGCGGTACGCGGTGCCCTGGCTGCGGAGCAGGGCGATGCCACCGAGGCCGAGCGTCTCTATCTGCTGGGCTTGTCGCGCTACCCCGATGACAACCTGTTCCGCGAGCGCTTGACCTGGCTGTATGTCGACCAGGCCGACACGGCAAAACTCAAACCCTTGCTGACCAAATGGCGTGCAAATGCACGGCACGACCGTCTGCTCTGGCTGCCGTTCGCCAGTGCCAGCCAGCTATTGGGGCGCGATGCCGAAGCATTGGCCTGGTATCGCCTGTACCTCAAGCTCAGCCCGAATGACTGGCTGGTGCAGGCGGCGTATGCCGACGCACTGGAAACGTCTGGCTACCAGGACGCCGCCCAGCGCCTGCGCCTGAAGTTGCTGCGCAGCCCTGAGGCCGAGAACCTGCAACCGTCGTCCCAGCGCTACGCGATCTGGTTGCGTTTGATGTCGAGCAGCTATTCACCGCAAAAGGCCCAGCAAGCACTTCTGAAGTGGAAAGACGGTTCGCCGTCGATGAAACAGCTGTGGTTCGAGCGCCTGCTGGCTCGTCTGGATGCGACCAACCAGCAAGCGCAGAAAGACGACTGGCTGGCCTGGGCGCGCACCCAGGGCCTCAAGGTTGACCGTTACGAGCAGATCCAGGAAGCCTTGCGCAGCCGTAATAAAGCCCAGGTCGAAACCCTGTTGGCCAGCAGCGACCTGAACCCGGCGCAGCGCGCACAGGCGCTCAGCCGTTTGGGGCGCACCAACGAGGCACTGGAAACCAGCCTGTCTGCACTGGGCGACGACCAGCCGGATTCGGTGAACGAGCAACTGCGTCGCCAGGCGGTGGAGATCCACGAAGCCACTCCGCAAGGCGCATTGCTGTCGTATCAGAAACAGGATTTCGGTGGCTTGTCGTTTGACTCGCCGCGCCTGGAAATCGCCCACAACCTGGGTGATAACTGGTACGCCGATGTCGAGATGGAACACGGCAACTATAAAGGCGACGACGTCATCTCCTCGCGCATTGGCGACGAGAGCAACGCGGCCCTGACCTTGGTGCGCTCAGTGGAAAACGGCAGCTGGAAGTTGTTCGCCGACACCAGCCAGCGCAAGGACGACGACCGTAACGGCCTGGGCCTGTCGCGCATGTGGCAGTTGGGCGAAAGCCACCAGATCGAGACCGGCCTGGACTGGCATCGCAAAAGCGACGACAGCGGCCTGATGCGTGCTTTCGGCCAGCAGGACCGCGCCTGGGTCGGCGGCCGTCACGGCCTGACCGCGCGGGACCAGTTGAGCTGGGAAGTGGCACAGCGCTCATTCTCGACACGTACCGACAAATCGTTGGGTAATGGTCATGCGCTGAAGCTGGAGCTGAATCACACACTGGAATTCGCCGGGCCTAACTGGACGGTGCGCAGCGGTGTGGATTACCAGAAGAACAACGTGAAGGATCGCAACCTGGATTACCTCTCCAGCGATTTCAATGGGCCGATTCGAGTGCCTGATGTCGCGCCGCCTGAGCCGGGTGATCCGATCGAGTTGCAGACCATTGCGTCGGGCGACCTGCTGCAAAGTCGCTACGGCCAACTCTACGTCGGCACGTCCTGGCGCCGCGGCATCCCTGGTGCCCTGGTGCGCAGCAAGCCGCAGTACACCTGGCTGGTGGACATGACGGCGGGGTGGCAATGGACCGACCAAACCTTCAACTACGGCATCAATACGGGCATTGGTTTCGAAGTCCTGGGTGACGACGAACTGGCCCTCACCTTCGGCTACCAATCTGCGCCACAGGGCGGGGATGGCAAGTCCGGCGGCACACTGGGTATGAGCTACGGCGTGCGTTTCGGGCGCTGATTACAGAATCTACGGGAGAAAAACCTATGCAAGCAATTCGTAACCTGAGCCTGGCTCTGACAGTACTGTTCGTCGCCGGCTGCTCCAGCTTCACCAGTGAAAGCAGCCCGAACCTGCCGCGCAATGCGCAGTGGGGCATCGTGCCGATGGTCAACTATTCGCAGACCCCGCAGGCGGGTGAGCGCAGCGAGCAGATCCTGCTCAGCGTGCTCAGCAGCCACGGCCTGCAACCTCGGGTCTACCCAACCAGCACCCAGGGCGAACAGGCGCTGATGGATGACAATGAGCGCCTCACCGGTGCCCTGGAATGGGCGCGTGAGCAGAAGCTCGATTACGTCGTCGCCGGCAGCGTCGAAGAGTGGCAGTACAAGAACGGCCTCGACGGCGAGCCAGCGGTGGGCATCAGCCTGCGCGTGCTGGAAGCCAACAGCGGTCGCGTGCTCTGGAGCAAAAGCGGCGCGCGCGCCGGTTGGTCCCGTGAAAGCCTGGCGGGCAATGCTCAGACGGTAATCGACAAATTGGTTGGCGCCCTTCGATTCGAGTGAACGCAATGAATTCTCCACACATGGATTACAGCCTGGCGCCTCGCGCCAGCGGGCCGGTGTCTTGGCTGGAAACGCTATTGGTAACGGGCTTGGCCATTGGCCTCGGCTTCTGGCTGACTCCCGAAGACCCGTTGCAAATGCACGGTGGTTTCCCCTGGCCAATCCTGGCGCCGCTGCTGTTGGGTGTGCGTTACGGTTTTGTGCGCGGCCTATTCAGCGCCGTACTGCTGGTGGCGGCGCTGTTTGCCCTGCGCTACACCGGGCATGAAGGTTATACCCAGCTTGAGCCGTCGTTCATCGTCGGTGTGCTGGTTTGCGGGATGCTGGTGGGCGAGGTTCGCGACCTGTGGGTGCGCCGTCTGGAGCGTCTGCAGATGGCCAACGAATACCGTCAGTACCGTCTCGACGAATTCACCCGTGCCCACCAGATCCTGCGGGTGTCCCATGACCTGCTGGAGCAGCGCGTGGCCGGCAGTGACCAGAGCCTGCGCAGCTCGTTGCTGGGCCTGCGTGAAAAACTGCGTGGCATGCCGGTTGAAGGCGACGCATTGAGCGAGTTGGCCGAGCCGATCGTGGCGATGCTCGGCCAATACGGTGCATTGCGCGTGGCGGGCCTGTACCGCGTCGACGAAAGCGAGAAAAACGTACTGCCCCAAGCCTTGGCAATGATCGGCGTGATGGGGCCGCTGGAAACCGATGACGGTTTGATCAAGCTCTGCCTGGAACGCGGCGAGCTGGTGAGTGTGCGTCAGGAACTGATTGATGCCGGTAACGCCGCGCAGTTTTCCTCGCTGCAGGCGTGCATTCCGTTGATCGATGCCGAAGGCCGCCTGCTGGCGATCCTGGCGGTTCGGCAGATGCCGTTCTTTGCGTTCCAGGATCGCACCTTGAGCCTCTTGTCGCTGCTGGCCGGCCACATTGCCGACCTGTTGCGCCGCGATTCGCAGGTGCTGCGCCTGCCCGATGCGGACGCCCAGCAATTTTCGTTGCAGCTCAAGCGGTCGCTGGTGGATGTTGAACAGCACACCTTGCCTGCCGGGTTATTCGCGTTCGAGATGACACGCGTCAACGACGAGCTGACACGCTTGATGGCGCGCAGCCAACGTGGCCTGGACCTGCACTTGCCAGTGCGCAACAACCGCGATCACGCACTGCTGCTGGTGCTGTTGCCGTTGACCAGCCCGGAAGGCACCCAAGGCTACCTCGCGCGTATCGGCCTGTTGCTGCACGAACACTTTGGCATCGACACGGATCTGGACAGCCTGGGTGTACGGGTCATGCCTTTCAATCTGGAGCCTGGCTGTGATCGCAACGGGCTGCGTAACTTCCTTTACAACGAGTGTGGCCTGAATGATCAGCAAGTGGCTGTTTAGCGGCGCCGTGTTGTTGGAGGCGGGCAGTTGGGCCAGTTTGTGGCTCGATGCGCCGCAGTTGCACCAACTGTTGGTGTTTATCGTCAGCCATGGCCTTGCCTGCCTGATGCTGTGCGGCGCCGTATGGTTGCTGTTGCCGGCACGCTACCGGGCACCTTTGCCGTGGAGCCCGTTGTTCATTTTCAGCCTGGCATTTTTTGTGCCGGTGATCGGCACCCTGGGCGTGGTGGCGTCGATCTTCCCGGCGCTGTACCTGCCGCGTAAACGCGACCAGCAAGCGTGGCAATCGGTCGGCATTCCTGGCCTGCCGTTCCGCGCGCAGGCCCAGACGCGCACGCCGATCTTCGCCGACGGTGGTTTGCAGGACGTGCTGCGTCACGCGCCCAACCCCGATCAGCGACTGGCCGCTCTATTGGCGACTCGCCGCATGCCGGGCAAGGACGCGGTCCCTATCCTCAAGCTGGCCTTGGGTGACCCCAGTGATGACGTCCGTCTCCTGGCGTACTCGATGCTCGACAAGCAGGAAAGCGACATCAACCTGCACATCCAGATGGCGTTGGAACAGTTGGCGGGCGTCAGTCCCCGAATGGCCGGCCCGGTGCACAGCATGTTGGCGCGCTGGTATTGGGAGTTGGCCTACCTCGGCCTGGCCCAAGGCAGTGTGCTTGAGCACGTGCTGAACCAGGCGAGTGAACATGCCGAGCAAGGTCTGGCGGCAGGTGAGGGCGGTGAGCTGTTTTTGCTGGCCGGCCGTATTGCCCTGGAGCGCGGTGAAAATGAGCGGGCTGAGGCCCTCTTGCACGAAGCTGAGCGAAACGGCCTGGGTGCGGCTCAGTTACTGCCTTTCCATGCCGAGCTGGCGTTCGAGACGGGTCGCTATCACGAAATCCCCGGGCTGCTTGCCAGCCTGCCGGAAAAAACCCGTCAGCGGCCACCCTTCGTTGAGTTGGTGAGGAGCTGGAATGAATCATAAGGAAGCCACCCCGACGGCCGACATCTGCCTGCTGCTGGAAGGCACCTGGCCGTACGTGCGCGGCGGTGTATCAAGCTGGATTCACCAGATGATCCTGGGCCTGCCGGAACTGACTTTTTCGGTGATGTTCATCGGTGGCCAGCGTTCGGCGTATACCTCGCGGCGTTATGAAGTGCCGGCGAACGTGGTGCACATCGAAGAAGTGTTCCTCGAAGACGCAACGCACCCCGCCGACACCCGTGGCAAGCCACGCGATGCCGACCCGCAGCAACTGGCTGACCTCTATCGCTTTTTGCATCACCCGGACCCGCCGGAGCGGGAACTGGGTGAGCGCATGCTCAATTGCATCGCCGAGGGCCATATGACCCTGGATGATGTACTGCGCAGCCGTGCCAGCTGGGAAACCCTCAGCGAAGGCTACCGTCAGCATTGCGCCGACCCCTCGTTCGTCAACTATTTCTGGACCCTGCGCTCGTTGCAGTCACCCTTGCTGATGCTCGCCGAAGCCTCGCGCAAGATGCCGCCTGCGCGGGTGCTGCATTCGATTTCCACCGGTTACGCCGGGCTGCTGGGCTGCATCCTCAAGCACCGCTGGAAATGCACTTACCTGCTGAGCGAACACGGTATCTACACCAAGGAGCGCAAGATCGATCTGGCCCAGGCCACGTGGATTGCCGAAAGCTCCGGGCAGGCGCTCAACCGCAGCCTCGACGGGGGCTCGGGGTATATCCGCACCCTGTGGGTACGCTACTTCGAACGGATCGGCCAACTGGCGTACAACAGCGCCGACAAGATCATTGCCTTGTACGACGGCAACCGTCAGCGCCAAATCAAGGACGGTGCCGATCCGAGCCGTACACAGTTGATCGCCAATGGCATCGACCTGTCGCAATGGTCCCGCGCCATGGAAACCCGCGAGCCGGGCATCGCCCCCGTGGTGGGGTTGATCGGCCGCGTGGTGCCGATCAAAGACGTGAAAACCTTCCTGCGTGCCATGCGTGGCGTGATCAGCGCCATGCCGAATGCCGAAGGCTGGATTGTCGGCCCCGAAGAGGAAGACCCGGAATACGTCAGTGAATGCCGCAGCTTGATGGCGAGCCTTGGGCTTGAAGGCAAGGTGCACTTCCTGGGCTTCCAGCGCATCCAGGACATCTTGCCCAAGCTGGGCCTGATGGTGCTGACCTCGATCAGCGAAGCGCAACCCTTGGTGATCCTCGAAGCCTGGGCCGCCGGTACGCCAGTGATCAGCAGCGACGTCGGCTCATGCCGCGAGCTGATCGAAGGTGGCAGCGCCGAAGACCGCGACCTGGGCATGGCGGGCAAGGTGGTGGCGATTGCCGATCCACAAGCCACGTCCGCCGCCATCCTGGAACTGCTGCGCAGCCCCGCGCGCTGGAAGGCTGCGCAGGCCGCCGGCTTGCTGCGGGTCAACCGTTACTACACCGAAGCCTTGATGCTGCAGCGCTACCGCGACCTGTACCAGGCAGCCATGGAGAACAGTTAAATGGCCGGTATTGGCTTCGAACTGCGCAAGATCCTCTCGCGCGACTCATACACCGCCACCTTGCACGCGTATGTGTATGCGGGCCTGATCAGCTCCGGCCCGTGGGTGCTGTCGATCATCAGCGTGATGCTGGTGGGGATCATCAGCCTGGGCCTGCTGTTGCCCAACTCGTTGGTGGGGCAGTTCCTGGTCACGGTGACCTACCTGATGGCCAGCTCGTTGATCCTCACGGGCGGCCTGCAGTTGTTCTTCACCCGCTTTGTGTCCGACCAGCTGTTCGAGCACAACTACGAACAGATCCTGCCCAACCTGCTGGGCATCCTGTTGATGGTCACGGTCGGCGCCGGGGTGCTGGGGATTATCGTGCTGGCGGTGCTGTTCGATCAGCCGCTGATCTACCGCGTGCTGGTGTTGTCGAACTTCGTGGTGCTGTGCAACCTGTGGCTGGTGATCATCTTTCTGTCGGGGATGAAAAAGTACAACCGCATCCTGATGGTGATGGTGGTGGGTTACTCGCTGATGGTGGCGAGCGCCTACCTGCTGAGCTTCCTGAAAATGCCTGGCCTGTTGCTGGCGTTGTTGATCGGGCACGGCAGCCTGCTGTTCTTGTACCTGTACGACATCCTGCGCGAGTACCGCGCCGAGAAAATGATTGCCTTCGATTTCCTCAATCGTCGCAACGTATTCCTCAGCCTGCTGGTGACGGGGTTCTTCTACAACTTCGGCATTTGGGTCGACAAGATCCTGTTCTGGTTCAACCCAGGCACCTCCAATTCGGTCATCGGCCCGCTGCGTGCCTCGATCCTGTACGACATGCCGATCTTCATCGCCTACCTGGCGATCATCCCCGGCATGGCGGTGTTCCTGGTGCGCATCGAAACCGACTTCGCCGAATGGTACGACCGTCTGTTCCGCGCCATCCGAGACGGCGAGACCTTGCAGCACATCGGCTCGCTGAAAACCGAAATGACCCTCTCCATCCGCCAGGGCCTGCTGGAAATCTGCAAAGTCCAGGGCCTGACCGTGGTGCTGCTGTTCCTCTTCGCACCCCGCCTACTGGAGTGGATCGGCATCTCCAGCTACTACCTGCCCCTGTTCTACATCGACTTGATCGGCGTGAGCATCCAGGTGGTGTTCATGGCGTTGCTCAACGTGTTCTTCTACCTCGACAAACGCCGCGTAGTGTTGGAGCTGTGCGTACTGTTCGCCGTGCTAAACGCCGCTTTGACGCTGCTGAGCATGCACCTGGGGCCTAGCTTCTTTGGGTATGGGTTCACGCTGTCGTTGCTGGTGTGTGTACTGCTGGGGCTGGCGCGGCTGTCGTCGGCGCTGGAAGATCTGGAGTATGAGACGTTTATGTTGGCGCGGTAATTGGGTTTTTGGTGATGTGAGAAAGGCACTTGGCGTTCGCGGCAAGTGCCTTTTTTGTTGTGGGAATGGTGGGGCGATTTGGCGCTGAACTAGTAACCGAAAAATCAGTTACTTATGGCGTTCGGTGGGATCGAACTCGGGATTTTTTTGATGCCAGCACATTGTCGGTCTGCAAGTCATTCAGAGCCGCATACGGAATGGTAAACCTCCCGAATTCGAACGTTGATGATCATCTCTTCCGTCGAGAATAGGCAGGAATTCGCCAAAGGCTGCCGTGGCGACAGCCAGCAGATGGTCAGAAGTGGACACTTGGATGCCCCCGACCTTTGCATCGCCTTGGACGAGATCATATTGGCCAACCCAAAACGCACCTTGAGCAAACGCGGCTAGGCGCGTTCACGCCGTTATAGTCGACTCTATTGCTGACCGTACTTCCCGGAGCCTTTTCCCAGTGTCTGACATGCCGACCAACTTCGCTTACACAAAACGCTTCAACGCCGTACTCGCCTACATTGATGCCAATCTCGAAGGTGACCTGTCGGTGAAGACGTTGAGCCATGTGGCGAACTTTTCGGCGTTTCACTTCCATCGGCAATTCACCGCGTTCGTAGGAGTGACTGTCTCGCGTTATGTGCAACTGATGCGGCTACGACGCGCGGCCCATCGCTTGGCCTCCCTCGCTGATCACTCGGTACTGGACGCCGCACTCGGTGCCGGCTTTGAAAGTCCCGAGGCATTTTGCAGGGCGTTCAGGCGGGCGTTCGGTATGACGCCGAGTGCGTTCGGGAAAGAACCGAACTGGCAGGTCTGGAGTACGGTATTCGCAATCCCTCACTTTTCCAGGACTATCATCATGCAAGTACGAATCGTGGAATTCCCTGAAGTCAGGGTAGCAACGCTTGAGCACTGCGGACCCGCCGGGCTCGTCAATGAGAGCGTACGCAAGTTCATCGAGTGGCGTATGCAGAGCGGACAGTCGCCGGTGGCATCGAGTCGCACCTTTGGCATTCCCTATGGCAACCCCGATACGACACCTCCACAAGAATTCCGCTTCGCAATCTGCGGCGAGATTCACGAGGCCGTGGCGTCGAATGAGTTCGGTGTGCACGAGATCGTCATTCCTGGCGGTCGCTGCGTCGTGGTGCGACACACGGGGTCACCGGATCACATCGGCGAAACGATCTATCCGATTTACCGCGATTGGCTTCCGGCCAGTGGAGAGGAACTTCGTGACCAGCCGCTGTTCTTTCATTACCTGAGCGCCTATCCCGAGACACCGCAGGATCAATGGCAAACTGATGTGTATGTTCCGCTGCAATAGCGGAGCAAGCAGCTTTCGACCCTGGCGGACGTTGACGAATGTCCGCGCAGCAATGTGACAGGTTCTAGGGGGCGTTTCCAAACCCCAGAAACAACAAAGCCCTCGCATTTCTGCGAGGGCTTTGTTTTGTATGGTGCGGCACCAGGAGTCGAAAAATATCATAACTATATGTAAATAAACAATTTTCTGTTCAGATTTATTTTTCCTATCCCTAAGGCTATCCTTATTTTTAGCCCCCGTTCTATTGGAGTGTTTACTCGCCCCAGCTATGGTTGAATTCGCGATCGTGGAGCGAGCGCATTGTGACCACTCTTTCGAAATCCAGTAGCCTGAAACTGAAAGGAACGAATTAATCCTTGAACCTCAGTGTGAGGCCCACTTTGCCCCGTTTGTGGGTGAAGCAGCCGAGATGAGTTTTTTAAAAAAATCCGCCACCCCCACTTGACTGCTGGCACTTCGCCCCTAGAATGGAGGTCTCTTTACGTGCTTTGGGGCTTCGTGCTCTAGTCGGGTGTATAGCCAGACTCTAATTTATTGATCGGCTTTAGTTGCGACGAAGTCCCGCGTGGGCCTCAGTCGTCGTTCCTCCTCCTAAAGCCCACGCGGGACTTCGTCGCTATATCTTTGGTAAAGAGCCCTCCCTCTATTCTCTCAGGCCATTAGGGTGGCGGTGACATGAGATAAGAAACACGCATTTGAGTGATAACAGTGAAGTTCGATGATAAAAGGGAAGAACATCTCGCTCAGATCACGCTCGAAACCTCTCGAATTGTGCATGATCAACCGATCCTATTTCTTTGCGGCGGAAAGGTTGATGTCCAGCTTGTTGAACCCGAGTCGGTACGCGGGGCTCTTGTCGAGCACCTCAATAAAACACGTTGTGACCTCGCAGAAAGCATAACTCTCGCTGAGGAATTTAAGGACTGGATACACGACTCCATATATCGTGATCTATTGGTCTTTGAAAGCGATATAGCCCACATCTCCTCCCTTATAGTCATAATATTGGAGAGCGCTGGAGCACTTACTGAGCTAGGACTATTTGTAAGAAATAGATCTCTGCGAAATAAGATTCTAGTTTTTGTAAACGAAAAACACTATGAAGAAAATTCGTTTATTAAGCTTGGCCCTCTTCGGCATTTACAAGATATTAAAGAATCAAGTGTGTGCGCGTACCCATGGGAAAAAGTTGAAAACACTGAAAAAGTAGATATGAAAGGATCCCTTAAGGATTCTTTGGCGGAAATGCGAAGCGATATTTTAGCCATCGTCTCAGATCAAGATAAATCAGAACTTTTCAACAAAGATAACGAGGGGCACGTTAGCTTTGTAATATATGAAATTGTAAGAACTTTTCAAGCATTAAAAATTACAGAGATTGAAAGTTTTCTTGGTAAGTTAGGGCTTGCTATCGGAAGAGAAAAGACGAAGCGGCTTATATTCCTCCTTACAAAGTTCAAGCTCATAGGCATGGCTAAGCGCGGACATGCAGAGTATTACTATGCAACTAAAGACATTGCGAAGGTTAATTTCGCTGGAAAATTTGAGCCAACAGCGGCAAAGCTTTCTGCAATGAGATTCTATTTAACTAATGATAGTGAGTCTAAAAGGCTTCAAGTGATAAAGGCTGTGTGCTTACCGCCTTCATCAACGCCACCTCCGCCAGTTGTAGCAGCACTACCTGAAGTTGGAGCGGCAGTATGAGTATTCTTGAATCGCTTTCGCAAAAATTTATGATTAGCACTAAGGAATTACGCTCCTTTATAAAAACTGCTCCGTACAGGTACAAGGTTTATCCCATACCTAAGAGGAACGGAAAAGGCTCTCGGGTAATTGCTCAGCCGAGTGATGTGTTAAAAATGATGCAGCGGATGGTACTTGAAGAGTTCTTGTCCGAATTGCCTGTTCATTCATGCGCAGCAGCCTACAGAGAAGGGTTGAGCATTAAGGATAATGCAGAGGCTCATGCAAAGAATCAATATTTACTTAAAATGGATTTTTCAGATTTTTTTCCTTCGATGGCACCAGCGGACCTTATAAACCATATAGTGAAACATAAGGGGGCTATAACGGCCGAAGACGCATACATGGTCAGGAAATTATTTTTCTGGGCCAGAAAGCAGGATCCTACATATAGATTAAGTATTGGTGCTCCATCTTCTCCTTTTATATCTAACACTCTTATGTATAGTTTTGATTGTGTGCTCCAAGATCATTGCGAAAAAATGGGAGTTACCTACACTCGATATGCAGACGATATTACCCTTACCACAAACGTGAAGGGTTTGCTTCTAAATATGCCAAGCTACGTTAGAAGTATCTGCAAAGAAATCGCTTATCCGACCCTTAAGGTGAATGAACAAAAAACTGTATTTTCTTCTAAAAAGAGTAATCGTCACGTTACTGGCCTGGTTATAAACAATGAAGACCAAGTTTCTTTAGGGAGAGAGCGTAAGCGATATATACGATCCTTGATCCACAAGAGCTCCCTGGGAGGTCTGACAGATGAAGAAATGCATAACTTGAAGGGGTTGCTGGCATTTGCAAAATATATTGAGCCTACTTTCTATAAGTCTGCACTGGACAAGTATGGCTTGCCGACTTTGTACTTGATCGAAACCTTTCAATCTAATCCAAAAGTCATTGAGTCTCTGGGAAAAAAGAGGCAGTTCCCGTAGGTGATGTTTTTTAAGTAATACCTACCAGTAGTCAATCTTCGGGGGCGGGCAAAGCCATGATCAAACTCCTCTCGAAGCACCTTCACCATGTAATCCCGCCTAGAATGTTGAGTGTTATCAGGGATCAAGGCCGCTGCGGCCTTTGAGGGTTGTCCACTAACACGGGACTTACGGCTTCTTACGGCCAAGAGCTAGAGTTGGCTTGAGCAAGGCGCAGGTCAACAGGTCGCCGCCGCCACTAATAGCGAAGGCTCCCCCATGGATCGTGTGGCATTGGCTGTATTGGCAATGAGCATGCGCCTTAGGTCGTGACCGGGTTTCATGCCTGACTGCACTCCCAAGGCAATTGCCTTGGAAGGGTAAGATCCTCGTGACGGCATACGCTGCATCGAATACATCTAGCTAATTCCGCATTAAGAGGTGGCGGCGTCCACCTTGATACATCCGCCATCACCTCTAACTTCCGTTTCATAAACTGATTGTACGCATATGCATTGAGTCAAAGCCTTTAATCTGTCAAGCCTTTAAGCTCACGGGACACACCTACCTAGCTGCTCGTGAGAGTTAATTAAATGTCTCTTATGCTTTCAAGAAGTGCGGAATATTGATCGGGATCTTTTTGCTGAATTGTCTCCAGTACAAACTTCGCTAGTTTTGGAATCTCGGGGACTTCTATAGGCCTCATGCTTCTATCAAAAATCTCCTCCAGATGAGAAAGTTCATTGTTGACTCTGTTGGTTAAGTCTGTATGTAAATCATTGCCGCCGAAGAAAAGTAGTAGCTTTTCGTCATTTGACTTATTGTTCGGGTATTTATAGAAAAGGTAAGCTTCAAGAAATTTTCTCAGGTTGTTTCCGAAATTGTAGAAAGCATCGTGATCTTCCAATTCTGCATGTGGGTTGGCGCATTTGTGAATTTGACTGAAAAGGTAGTTGAACTCAGTCACAAACCTTTTGAGATAGCTTGGCATCAGTTTTATTTTGCTTGATCCGGCGCCTCTCTCAAGGGTAAAAAATTCATTATCATTTTTTGGTTTAGATATCCTCTTGAGGTACTTCAAAAAATCTAAATTGTGGGTGGATATAAATAGTTGACTGTATCTATAGGTGGTGACAGATGTTGTCGAATCTTTTATAGGCTTGGCTATAGCATTTTCTATCAGGCTAAAGATGAAATAAATATGATTGCTATCAAGGCTGGAGATCGGATCGTCAATCCAAATGATTAATTCTTTGCCTACGGTGTTTGTGTCTTGAAGCTTTGCAATGAAATAGCAGAATGCAACTAGGCTGCATTCCCCTTCGCTTAAGTTATACGCTAGTTCCCCATTTCTGGTAATGCTAAAAGTTATGACCTTGGAGTCAATGCTTTCTGTGGCGTTCAACTGTAAAGCTTCATGCCCAAAATGATTTTTCAGGTAGTGGTTTACAAGTTCAGCACCTTTGTGCTCGTCTTGAAGTTGGTTGTGAAGTTCTGAAATTTTCACCAAAGCTTCTGAGGATTTTTCATTGAGTTTTTCAATGGCGATCTTTAATTGACGCAATTCACCTGAGAGGCGGTCGATCTCACGAGACTTATTACTGTAATCGATATCCCTAGTGAAAGTAGCTACCTCTGAAAGCCTTAGTATTCGCCTTGCTTGATCTTGGTCGCTGGATAATGATGAGGTTTTGAAATTATGGGCTTTTACGACGCCCTTTATTTCTTGAATAGTTGCGGAGATTTTGTAATCCTGACGTATATCGGGAAGGCATCGACTCGTGTAGATATCGCTTTTTCTTGACTCTAACTCAGTAATTAGGATTCCAAGGGCTGCAATGTATTGCTTTACTTCTTCAGTAAGTCGGGATTTGATATCTCGAAACTTCTCTTGTAGGGATGAATAGAAGCCTGCATCGTTAGGCAAAGAGAGTTCTCTAGCTCTTTTTTGCTCATCACGGATGCTGACTATTAAATTGTCTATTAAATCCCTTAGGTTCTCGGAGTCTTTGTTAAAGTGACCATTTAGTTTTTCCCACACCTGGGCGGTAAGAGTGTTTCCGCAGAACTGACAGTTTTCCTTATGCTTATGATGAGCCAGTCCGTTCCTAACCCATTCTTCAAGAGGGGGTCTTCAAGAAGCTCTTGAGTGATATGTGTTGGGTTAATCTTCCTTCCCAGCAGATCTGCAGCAGCGTTTCTGTAGATAGGTAGTTTGTTATCAATGCTAAGCTGGAAATCAATTATGTCCTTTGATTCCTCTGTCAGGCTCAGAGTGAGTTCGCTTTTTTGTTCTGCGCTCAATATTGAAGCTTTATCGATTCCAATAGTTGCAATATCGGACTTTATTGTTCCAATGTTGTAATTGATATTTCGATAGATTGGGTTCTGCTTTATGTCTGTGTTTGCCTTTTCACGGAGCTTGTCATCTAGTTCACGTTTCTTTCGTTGTATTTTGTCCTCAAGCTCTCTGTGCTCGGACGCTTTGCAGAACGAATCCCAGTGTAGGCCGATTTTTTCTTTTATTGAGCCTAACATTTTTTCGTTTTTTGCTATTTCATTTTCAATCTCAATGTTCTTCTCGCCGAGAATTGTAAACGGCTTGATGCTCCCGTCTGGATTTGAAAGCCATTTTAAGTTTTCATCTAAAAAGTCTTTATTGTAAACCCTGACTGTGTATGGGCATGCTGAGAGGTTTTTATCACTTAGCGATCCCCCATTCGTATGCGAAAATTCATATGAAGAATCTAAATATTTTGGGTGTTTCACACCTGTTTCGAGGCTTCGAATTATTCGAGAAAGACTTGTCTTTCCTGAGTAATTTCTTCCGTAAATTATGTTTAATTTTTTGAGGGTTGCAATGTTGTTTCCTTTGTCTCTAATGCTTGTATCCCAGTCGCATTCCTTGAATACAGCAAAGTTTTTGATGTGACGAAATTTTGTTAGCATCTCTCGGTCCGTGTCGATAAACAGCTGCTATAGATCGGTTGGGTAAAAGGATTCACCAAGCGAACAGTAACTCTAGAAAAAGGTCCATAAGGTCCAATGTGCATAGTGCCGCATTTCCTGTGTATGCCGTGCTTGGTTGCACGACATACCTACTTTGTAGCGAGCTTTGTCTGTCGTGGCAAGACGCCAGTCGGCGGCCGATTCTTTGAATAAAGATTGGCCTGAGTTGGCCTCATAATTTCGGCTCAATCTGTCCTGCGTGTGACGTGCTCAGGTTGGAAGGCTACCTCTTTGAGTAGCATCTGAGACACCAAGACCTGCTGGTGCGTTGACCGATTAGGCGTATGGTCAAAAGGTAGTAATAGCGTGTCGAATGGAACCGCGCTTCAAGGCAATGGCTCAAAAACCAAATCAGATGTTTTTGTTGCCACTCCCAAGGATTATCTCGACCCCAGCGTTTAGAAATGGCTGTCTGAATAGCCTTGGCTTGGCGTATGTGGCGTTCACGCGTGGCATTTGCGCCCTTCAGCCCCCCGGTTAAGAACAGCTCCATATTAAATGGCTTCCTCATGCTCGACCTCCGATGTAGGCGGAAGCGACGTCGACTCGGCCGTGCCCTAGCTCATAGCTGATTTGCACGCGAGCATCTCGGTCAGGATATGGGGCGAGCCGGCTGTATTCACCTCCGTTGACGGGGGCGAGGTGATCGGTGATTCGCTCGTAACGTTCACACGCGTACGCCGCACGCAACTCGTGAAAGCCTTTGAGGTCGTGGAGCTGAAGGATATCTCGCGCTGGACGCACAACACTTTGGTGGAAATCAACATAGGTCTCGTTCTGCCCAAGCAGATTCCGGCTACCTGAGGGTGACACCTCTGCGGCGAGGCGGAGCGCCTCACGAACATGCTCATCCACATTGATCCAACGCGGTGCTGTGGCGCCGCTGCGGCCGCCTTTGGTACCGTCCTGAACGTTGATCTTGCCGAGGGATCTGGCTTCACGCGTGAGACGCGGAAGGTCTGCGAGAACAGCCTCGCGCAATCGCATACCGGTCGCCCGTGCTAAACGGACGATGGCGGCTGCACGAGGATGCTGCTCTTGAAGCGCCTCGACGATGCGGACCACGTGGTCCCGATCCTGGCCTTGTGGTGAGGATATGCGAACGCTGGTCCGCTGCATCCCCAACGCCTTACTCGGGCTCGGCACTTTCACATACTGATCACCGCGTAGCGCCGCCATGGTCCGGTTTACGCTGGACAGCCTGTTCTGCGCGGTAGCAATGGCTAACTCGCCACGTTCGACCAAGCCGCGGAGATGCCTTGCATAATCCGACAGCGTCTGCAGATCAATCTGCCTTGCGTCGTTCACGCCCGGTCCAACATCCGACCGGCACCAGCGCACGAAAGCCTTCCAGCGATCACTGTGAGCCCTGACGGTGCCGTAATGCCCGCCACCAAAAAAATCGCGCAATGCTTGCGGTCCTGCATAACTGAGTTGCCGCCCCCATCCAAAATTGCGCCCGTCTCGCCTACCTACCAATACCATCATCAAACTCCTCTCGAAGCCAAACCTCTAAAACCTTCCCCACGTCATCCCGCCAAGAATGTTGAGTGTTATCAGGGATCGGGGCCCCTGCAGCCTGTGAGGGTTTTCCACTAACGCGGGACTGACGGCTCTTTACGGCCGGGAGCTTGGGCATCTCATGATCTGGCCTCCTGAACACCGATACCGGTGGGCGGGTGGAGGTTGCATTGGCTGACGGGGCCAATGCCGCGAGATCCTGAGTCGGGTGAAGGCAGCGAGGCGATGACCGGGGCATGCCTGACTGTCAGTCAGGTGCAGTCCATTCCTTGGGCTGCGGCACCATCATCTGCATCGCTGTTGCTGGCGACTTCGGTGTTTGTCACGCCGATTGTCACGAGGGGGAATGCCGCAAAGCCTTGTACGAGTAGGGCTGCAGCAGCGGTAGGAGCGCCCGTCTCTTTCCGGGGGAAAGAGACGGGCGCAGGTTGGCGCAAGGAAGTGGCCAAGCGGATAGGTTGCTGCAGGGCAGTTCTGAAAGGGGATGAGTTGCCTCAATGGGCACACTGGTAAAAGTAGGCATCCATCACATCGCTGTGACCGTGCGAGCCGCCGGACGCTAATCGCACTTTGGGAGAACCACCACGGTGTGGCGTAGCCTCAAAGGTTCTGGCTACCTGGGGTTGCTGTCGACGACAGCGCTTTGCCCGATCTTTTCTACGCCTGTGGATAATTCGGGTCAAGGCTCGAATTTTCGGGGATTTTGCGGCTGTGGATGAAATTATCCACCAGTGGAAATCAATAGTTTTCCACAGACAGTTTGCGTGAGCTTTAGATTTTTAAATGAGGTCCATCCAAGCAGGGCGGCTTTGCAGCCCCGCTTGGATGGACCCGCGTGGAAGGGCGGACTGCGGTGATCTCATTGGCTTACCCACGTTTGGATGCGCCACGGCTATTTTGTAGGGCGGTGATGTTGTTGCCGACTGGGTGAGCGAATTCGTGAGGCGTTACATGGCCGCTGCGATTGGCATCAATGTAGTTGCTCCACCACGCCATGATCAGCCGGCGCTGCTCCAGAAATTCAGCTTTGTGGATATACGCGGCGCGCACACGGTTGCGTTCCTTGTGGCTCATTTGCCTTTCGATGGCTGCGTCGGTCCATAACCCGGACTCAAGCAGGGCGCTACAGGCCATGGTCCTGAAACCGTGGCCGCACACGTCCTTGCTGGTGTCATAGCCGACGTTGCGGAGCATGGTGTTCACCGTGTTCTCAGACATAGGCTTCCAGTACTTGTGGTCGCCCGGTAGCACCAACTCTGAAAAGCGACTGAGGCTGCGCAGGCGCTCCAGTATTTCGATGACCTGCGGCGATAACGGAACCATTTGAATGTCGCCGTTCATCTTGGTCCCACGTGTGGAGTTGCGTACCCCTTCAATCGGTGTGCGGGTATCGGGGATTTCCCACATGGCGCGTTGGAGGTCGAACTCACTCCATCGAGCGAAGCGCAACTCGCTGGAGCGTACGAACACATGCAGAGTCAGCAGCACGGCAAGGCGCGTCAGCTCGCGGCCGTTGTAGTTGTCGATGCGTTGTAGCAGTTCGGGTAGGCGGTTGAGGGAGAGGGCCGGACGATGGACTGTGCGCGGCGCGTGAATCGAGCCTGCCAGATCCAGTGCAGGGTTCATGGTGATCTGCCGAGCCCTTTTGGCCTCGCGCATGATGGTGGATAAGTAGTTCTGTACCCGTAACGCCACATCCATGGTGCCGCGTTCCTTGATGCGCTGGGTGATCTCTAGCAGGTCATGGGTATCGAGTTCAGCGATGGGTCGTTGGCCGATCAGCGGGAAGACGTGGGTACGCAGTCGGCTTATCACCGTTTTTGCGTGTCCTTCGGTCCAGCGACGGGACATGTCGGCGTGCCACTCCAGAGCAACGGTTTCGAAAAGCAGTGCCGCCCGCTGGGCTACGATCTTGGCCTTCTTCTTTTCTTCCATTGGGTCGAGATTGTCGAGCAGCAATGCCTTGGCTTCGTCTCGCTTACGCCGTGCGACGGAAAGGGTAATGATGGGGTAATTGCCGATGATGAGCGTACCTTCCTTGCCGTTGGGCTTGGTGTACTTCAAGCGCCAGGTCTTCACGCCATTGGGTTTGACGAAAAGGTACATGCCGCCGCCGTCGAACAGTTTGTAGGCGCGTTCGCGGGTTTTGGCCGTGCGGCATTGCAGGTCGCTGAGAGGGATCGCTAGACGTGGCATAGGGGTACGCGCTCCTGACCGGAAGATCGCAGTACCCCTAACATACCCTCGGGGAAGGGGGATTTTGTTGGATCCCGACAGAGGGTCATGGAACGAAAAAACCCGCCAAAGGGCGGGTTTTCGGGGCTTCCAGAGCATTCGGTGGAATGCAATGGAGCCTAATGTGGTGCCGGCACCAGGAGTCGAACCCGGGACCTACTGATTACAAGTCAGTTGCTCTACCAACTGAGCTATACCGGCGTGTTAGGGCGACGATTATAGCGATTGGCGAGGTTCTGTAAACCCCTGAATTCTGACTATTTTTGCAAACCTGCAGGTTTTTTCATCTTGTGCGGTTTACGGGGTGTGGCGGGGCTTCTTTCTTCAGCTTCCGTCGGCGCAGTTGTCGGCGAATTTGCCGTAGTTCAGGACGTGTTTTTGGCCGTGGGAGTCCAGGTAGGTCATGTGGGTATTGACCACGCCGCAGGAGGCGGCGTTGTCCTCCACGGTGGCGACGATGCGTTGGATGTCTGGCTTCGGCTTCGTGTCGGCGTGGGCGTTGAGGGTGAAGGCGAGCAGGCTGGCGGCGATGAAGATGTTCCAGTTGTTGGGGTTCATGGGTGCGTCCTCGGTGCAGATCAATAGTGGGTGTGGGTCCTATTGAATGCCGGGGAGGTATATGGGGTGTGTCGCAAAACTCGGGTTTTGTTTCGTTTTGTATGGGGCGTGTGCCGAGGTACATGCCAATACGCGTCGGGCGAAATGATTGATAAGTTGATCAAAAATTGCGCTAAATAAATATAAGCATTTGATTATTATAAGAAAAACTATAAGTCATATAAATGGCGCCAAGCCGCTCATCTGAAACAAGTTAGCTGAAATCATCAAAATACTGACACTATCAAGGTGATATCACACAATGCGCGCCTTATTTTATTCAACCATTTAAAGGGGGGAGCAAAGGCAGTGAGTCGCGCAGATGACATTTCCAAACTATACGACGCACTGACTGGCACCCTCCGTGTTGATCAGCCCCAGGTCGATGAGCCAGTTTCGCCTGGCTTGAAAAGCTTGCTCGATCAGCTGAATCAGGGCGCAGCCCCGCATCTTTATCCGCTTGAACTGGGTGAGGGGCCGCTGTGCGACGTGTATTCGGAGGCAGCGGCGCCCAAGGTTGTGGTGGTGGTCTCCGCCAAGGGTGGGGTTGGCCGCACCACGCTCACGGCGGCACTCGCCAGCAGCCTGCAGCGACAGGGCCATCCTGCGCTTGCGCTGGACCTGGACCCGCAAGACGGACTGCGCCATCACCTGGCGCCCGGTGTGAATATGGCGGGCGTTGGCGCGACCAGCCTGCTCAACAAAACCTGGGAAGCGTTACCGGTTCGTGGTTTTGCCGGATGCCGGGTAGTGGCGTTCGGTGAAACCGACCCGGTGCAACAGCAAAGCTTGAATCGTTGGCTGGGCCAGGATCTGGAGTTTTTGGCCAAGCGTCTGGATGGGATGAAATTGAGTGGCCGGGACACGCTGATCATCGATGTGCCGGCAGGCAATACCGTATACCTGAGCCAGGCTATGTCGGTTGCCGACGTGGTGTTGGTGGTAGTGCAAGCGGATGTCGCGTCATTTCGCAGCCTGACTCAAATGGACCGTGTGCTTGCCCCTTACCTGGACCACGCGAAGTCACCGTACTGCTTCTATGTAATCAACCAGGTTGACCCTGCTCATCGGTTCAGCCAGGACATGGTCGACGTATTCAAGCTTCGCCTGGGGGATGCCGTGCTTGGAACCCTCCAGCGCGATCCCGCGTTTATCGAAGCTCAGGCTTACGGGCGCGACCCCCTCGATCCGGTGAGCAGCAGTGCCGCGTGCCAGGATCTGAGTAGTCTATGTCGCGAATTGCTCAAGCGAATCAATTAAGCGCCTACTCGTTAAAGAGGCTTAGGCCATTAAATTGACGACTTGCCGCTTATCTAAAAAATGAGCAGGTTTATCATCAAAATAATGACACTTTGTCAGTGCTGTCACAGAATGCGACAACAGAGACGCCGATAATAAGACCTGCGGTGAGCCTTCTACTTGCCGACCCTTCACGTCTTTAAGCCGCGTCGTGGGGAGTTCGGGCCATGAGCCTTGCTAACGAGTTTTTCGTGTTGTTCGGTAAAAATGTCACGCGAGATGCCCGAGGGCTCAACGCACGGCTGCATTTTTTCGGCAGCATTCCCGTCGAGGATGGCAGCCCCGTTTCGAGCACCCGCGAAGACGTGCCATCAATGAATGTCCGCGCGGCGCGGCCCACCGTGGTGGCTTTGGTCTCCGTCAATGGCGGCGTGGGTCGCAGCACTCTGGCTACGGCCTTGAGCAGCGGCTTGCAGCGCCAGGGCGAGTCGGTGGTGGCCTTGGACCTTGACCCGCAAAATGCCCTGCGTCATCACTTCGGGGTCAGCCCGGATGCAGAGGGACTCGGCCCTGCCAGCTTGCAGAACGCGCAATGGGCGGCGATCCAGCAGCCTGGTTTCGCTGGCTGCAAGGTGATCACCTTCGGTAGCACCAGTACCCGGCAGCAAGAAAGCCTGCAGCGCTGGCTCACCCATGAGCCGGATTGGCTCGCACGGCGCCTGGAAGACTTGAGCTTGGGCGCGCGCCATACGCTGATCATCGATACCCCGGCCGGTAACAACGTTTACTTCCAGCAGGCGCTGAGCGTGGCTGATGTAGTGCTGGTCGTCACCCAGGCGGATGCAGCGTCGCTGGCCACCCTGGATCAACTGGATGCGCTGTTGGCGCCCCATCTGAAGCGCGAGCGCCCGCCGCGTGTGCATTTTGTGGTCAATCAAGTGGACGAGTGCAATGCGTTCAGCCTGGACATGGTCGAAGCATTCAAGCAGCGTTTGGGCAGCACCCTGTACGAGGTTCACCGTGATGTGGTCATCAGCGAATCCCTGGCTTTCAGCACCGACCCACTGGACAGCCAGTCGATGCGCCTGGCCGCTGACGATATCAATGACCTGTGCCGGTTGTTGAGGGTGTCGAAGAAATACGTCTAGAGCGCGGTTTATACGCTTAACGCCAGATGCTTATGCACAATCGGTTGGATGGCGGTGTCACGAAAAAGCCATTTTGTGGAGCCGTTCTCATCACGCCGCAACTGCCTGTTTTGCGTGCGTTTTATTTTGTGAACAAAAAATGACCAGCGCCGTTTATGAGCTGTAGTGCAGACGGTTACAGGCCCCGTAAAGAATTCATCAACAGAGTTATCCACAGGCTGCCTGCGACAATTTCGCCCCTTAATCGCGCTCGGCAAGCACCATCAAGTTGCGCGGCGTCAGTGCGGGTTCGCAAAAGGTGCCTACTTGGACGTTGTAGCCGTTTTCGTCGAGAAACAATGCCCGATCCAGTACCAGCCACATTTCCAGTGGGCGCCGAAACAGACTACGCACCAGTTCCAAACTCCTGACCTCGGCCAAGCGGCGCCAGCCGTACGCTTCCAGCGCCGCCCAATCCTGTTCAGCTGTGGATAACCCGTTGAGGCCTGCCAGCTCCCGGCAATAGTCGGCAAAGGGTTTGTCCAGCCAACTGGCAGGCAGGGAGGGCGTTGGCAGGTATTCGTCGACGCCACGAAGGTCGCGTTGCAGTTGATCGAACCCCAGGCGTCGCGCCATGGACGTGTCCCGTTGCAGGCGCACGCGTTTGCCTGCGGTGACGGTTTCGCTCAGCGGCAGGCCGAGGTCATCGATCGACAGTTGTAGGCGTGACGCCCGGCCTGCATTGGACAGTGGCTGGTAGGCGTCAGCATGGATGCGGTTATAGCAGCACGGCGCCAGCGCCAGCTGTTTGCAGCCGGCCGCGCTGGCCAGCTGCAGCAGGCGCACATGCAGGTCGCCACAGGCATGCAGGGCGACGGGCGTGTGTTCGGGGGTGATCGCCACATCGGCCATCACGTCTTGCAGGCGATGGGTCACCGGCAAGCCATGATGGTCGCTCAAGGCCTGGCCTGCAGCGATCAGCGCAGGGTCGTATTCCAGGCAGGTCAGTGCCTGCCCGGTTTGTAACAGACGACGACCGAGGTGGCCCTTGCCCGCGCACCAGTCCAGCCAGTGTGTGGGTGTCTGTGCAAACTGCAGTGCCGCGCCAAAGGCTTCAATCTGTTCCCACTTGCGACCCGGAACATCCACATTCAGGCGATGGCGAGCGGCTTGCAGCGGGTGCACCGGTAACTTATCCACAGCACTGAGCTGCACGGCTTGCGCAGCAAGCTGTGGAAAAGGTGCAGGCGCGGCGAGGTCATGGGGATGGTTGTGACGGGCTTCGGCTTCGGCCAATGAGCGTTGGCGAAGCCACTGGGCGAGGTCGGGATGCTCGGCTTCCCAAGGTAACTGGCGATGCGTAAAGGGCCGTGGTTTCCACAGCCCTTGGTGCTCGATCAGGAACGCATCCAGCGCGTGGAAGCGGGCCTCAACGTCCTTGGCAAGCATCGACGCGCAGCCAGCGTTCCAGCAGTTTGAAGCCGCGTACCAGCACGTACGCCATCAACAGGTAGAACAGGCCGGCGGCGAAGAAGATCTCTACCGGCAGGTACGTACGGGCAATGATGGTCCGCGCCATGCCGGTCAATTCCAGCAGGGTGACGGTGCTGGCCAGGGCGCTGGCCTTGAGCATCAGGATCACTTCGTTGCTGTACGCCGGCAGGCCGATGCGCGAGGCGCGCGGCAGGATGATGTAGAACAGTGTCTTCGGCTTGGACATGCCCAGGGCGCGCGCGGCTTCAATCTCGCCCGGCGGGATGGCCTGGATCGCGCCGCGCAGGATCTCGGCGATGTAGGCGGCGGTGTGCAGGGTCATGGTGGCGGTGGCGCACCAGAACGGATCGCGCAGGTAGGGCCACATGAAGCTCTCGCGCACCGAGTCGAACTGCGCCAGGCCGTAGTAGACCAGGAACAACTGCACCAGCAACGGCGTGCCACGGAAGAAGAAAATGTAGGCATAGGGCAGGGCGCTGACATACCAGCGGCGCGAGGAGCGCGCGATACCCAGCGGAATTGCCAGCAACAGGCCGGCGATGACCGCAATGGCCACCAGCTCCAGGGTGAGGATGGCACCCTGGGCCAGCTTGGGCAGCCACTTGATGATCACGGCCCAGTTCAGGCCCAGGTCGAAATGCGCCAGCCAGCTGTAGTCGCCGCTCATTGGGTGCTCCTTGCAAAGCCGCGGGCGGCGCGTTTTTCCAGGAAGTGCATGCCGGTCATGGCCAGGACGGTCAGGCCCAGGTACATGAAGGCGGCGACCATGAAGAAGGTGAATGGCTGCTTGGTGACGGTCACGCCGATCTGCGCATGGCGCATGATTTCTTCCAGGCCGATCACCGATACCAGCGCGGTGTCTTTCATCAGGATCATGAACAGGTTGCCAAGGCCCGGTAGGGCGATGCGCCACATCTGCGGCATGATCAGCCGAGTGAAGATCCGGAACTTCGACAGCCCCAAGGCGATACCGGCTTCACGGTGGCCTTTGGGAATGGCGAGGATCGCGCCACGGAACACTTCCGTTGCGTAGGCACCAAAGCACAGGCCCAGGGCGATCACCCCGGCGGCAAAGGCACTGAGGGAAAGGTCGGGGTTGCCAAAGAACTCCCCGAGGGCACGCATCAGGTTGACCGTGCCGAAGTAAATCAGCAGCACCCACAACAGCTCTGGAATACCGCGAACAATGGTCGAGTAAGCGCCGCCAAGCCATTGCATCGGCTTGTACGGCGAAGTCTTGGCCAAGGCGCCGGCAAGGCCTAGCACCAGCCCCAAGCACAGGGCCGTGAGCGCCAGTTTGACGGTCATCAGCGCGCCAGCGGCGAGCGCCGGGCCGAATCCGTAGAGATCGAAATTCATGGTGTTTTCATATCGCGGCAGGCATTGCAAAAAGCCGACGCGCTCAACTGAGCGCGCCGGGCATACCGTTCAGATCATTCGATGCTGAAAGGGAAGTACTTGTCGTTGATCTTCTTGTAGGTGCCGTCTGCCTTGATCTCTGCCAGGGCTTTGTTCAGGCGCTCGCGCAGTGGGTCGCCCTTGCGTACGGCGATACCGATCTTGTCGCTTTCTACCACCGGGTCGCCTTTGAACTCGTAGGCCGAACCGTCTTTGCTCTTGAGCCATTCGTACTGCACGTACTTGTCAGCCAGGATGCCGTCCAGGCGACCGGAGGTCAGGTCGAGGTAGGCGTTTTCCTGGGTGTCGTACAGCTTGGCTTCGGTATCCGGCAGCTTGTCTTCCAGGTAAGTACCGGCCAACGTGGCGCGTTGTGCACCGATCACTTTGCCTTTGAGGTAAGCGGCGTCGGTCTTGAAGTCGGCGGTGGCTTTAGGCGCGATGAACTGCAGCTTGTTGGAGTAGTACGGGTCGGTGAAGTCGACGGCCGCCTTGCGCTCCTCGGTGATCGACAGCGAGGACACCAGAAAGTCGAACTTCTTGGCGTTCAGGGCCGGGATGATGCCGTCCCAGTCGGACACATACACTTCGCACTTCTCGACTTTCATCTTGGCGCACAGGGCGTCGCCGATGTCTTTGTCGAAGCCCACGACGTTGCCGCTGGCGTCTTTATTATTGAACGGCGGGTAGGCCGCTTCGATCCCCATTTTCAAGGTTTCTGCCATGGCCGTGGCGCTGAACGCCATCGAGACGGCCGCAGCCAGAAGGAATTTTTTATAGTTCTGCATGCATGTTGCTCCGTTAGCGGTTGCTGGACATGAATTGTTTGCAGCGCGCCGAAAGCGGGTTTTCAAACACCTGCTGTGGCGATCCTTGCTCTTCGACCAGGCCCTGGTGCAGGAACACCACTTCACTGGACACCTGACGGGCGAAGCCCATTTCATGGGTGACCAGCAGCATGGTGCGGCCTTCTTCGGCCAGTGCGCGGATCACATTAAGTACTTCCTGAACCATTTCCGGGTCAAGCGCCGAAGTGGGCTCATCGAACAGGATGACTTTAGGCTGCATCGCCAGAGTGCGCGCAATGGCCGCCCGTTGCTGCTGGCCGCCGGACAGTTGCGCGGGGTACGCGTGGCGTTTGTCGGCAATGCCGACCTTGGCCAGCAGGGCTTCGGCGACTTCGATGGCTTCGGCTTTGCTTTGGCCGAGCACACGGCGAGGGGCCTCGATGATGTTGTCGAGGATGCTCATGTGCGGCCACAGGTTAAAGTTTTGAAACACAAAACCGATTTCGCTGCGCAGGCGGTTGATCTGCTTGCCGTCGGCGGCCATCAATTCGCCGTTTTTCGCGGCCTTGAGCTTGAGTTCTTCACCGGCCACCAGGATCTGGCCCTGGTGCGGGTTTTCCAGCAGGTTGATGCAGCGCAGGAAGGTGGACTTGCCGGAACCGGAGGAACCCAGGATCGAGATCACATCGCCGTCGCGAGCGGTCAGCGAGATACCTTTGAGTACCTCCAGCTCACCATAGCGTTTATGCAAGTTGCGGATTTCAAGCGCGGGCGTGGCCTCGGCCATGTGGGGTCCTCATTGTGTTCATTGCAATCCTGCTGTTGGGCCGCCTTCCTGGCGAGGCGCCAAGCTAGCATAGCGTCTTGATGGCAGCCAACAGCGTGGCCGGCGGTAAACAGGTGGTGTGCGGCAGGGTGTCGCATCGGCACAGCAGCGTGTCGCGCCATCAACAACCGAACATCCGTTTGAACCTGAAAAACTGCAGGCTTCGCGTAAAAAAGGGCGCGATGGTGCCAGCTTTGGTCGGGTGTTGGAAGGGTTAACCGGGCAAACGGTGCATATCAGCCCTTTTGTGGGGCGTCACGTACTTTTTGTGTGTGTTTATGGTGCGTTTATTCGTCTTGAATGTGAGTCGCACGGTAACGCTATAGCGGAATGCCATTGTTCTCAATGACTTGCGAGGCGTGTTGAAACTTCCTACAGCCCGCGTCAATCGCGGCGCTGTAACATTTTGGCGCAAATCTTGCGTAAAAAATAAAGAACGCCCTGTTGGTTTCTTTTCACGACAAAGATTCCGAGCCGGGCCGACCGTTTTCGCAATTCCTCGTAAAGGTGTGTCAATGAGTAGTACGCAAAGCTCCAATGACCTCGAACAGGGGCTCAAGCCGCGTCACGTCACCATGCTGTCGATTGCCGGCGTTATCGGTGCCGGTTTGTTTGTCGGCTCCGGCCACGCGATTGCTGCCGCCGGCCCGGCCGTACTGTTGGCGTATGCCGCTGCGGGGACGCTGGTGGTGTTGGTGATGCGAATGCTGGCCGAAATGGCCGTGGCGTCGCCGGACACCGGTTCGTTCTCCACCTACGCTGACCGGGCGATCGGCCACTGGGCCGGTTTCACCATTGGCTGGTTGTACTGGTGGTTCTGGGTGTTGGTGATTCCGTTGGAAGCCAACGCTGCCGCGACCATCCTTCATGCCTGGTTCCCTGATATTGCGATCTGGGTCTTTACCCTGGTCATTACCCTGCTGCTGACAGCAACCAACCTGTTCAGCGTGAAGAACTACGGCGAGTTCGAGTTCTGGTTTGCGTTGATCAAGGTCGTGGCGATCGTGGGCTTCGTGATCCTCGGCCTGGCCGCTATTTTCGGGTTCCTGCCGACCAGCCAGGTCAGCGGTGTTTCCCACCTGTTCGACACCCAAGGCTTCATGCCCAACGGCATGGGCGCTGTGTTGGCTGCAATCCTGACCACCATGTTTTCGTTCATGGGCACTGAGATTGTCACCATCGCCGCCGCTGAGTCGAAGAACCCAGGCCAGCAAATTACCAAGGCAACCAACTCGGTGATCTGGCGGATTGGTTTGTTCTACCTGTTGTCGATCTTCATCGTGGTGTCCCTGGTGCCGTGGAACGATCCGACCCTGGCAGCCGTAGGTTCCTACCAGACCGTGCTGGAACGCATGGGCATCCCGAACGCCAAGCTGATCGTCGACCTGGTGGTATTGGTTGCCGTGACCAGCTGCTTGAACTCGGCGCTGTACACCGCTTCGCGCATGCTGTTCTCCCTGGGTCGTCGCGGTGATGCGCCAGCGGTGGCCAAGCGCACCAACAAGAGCGGCACGCCTTACTGGGCTGTGCTGTTGTCGACTGGCGCGGCATTCCTGGCGGTATTCGCCAACTACGTGGCCCCGGCGGCAGTGTTCGAATTCCTGCTGGCCAGCTCCGGCGCCATTGCGCTGCTGGTGTACCTGGTGATCGCCGTGTCGCAACTGCGCATGCGCCAGAAACGCACGGCGGCGGGCGAGAAGATTGTCTTCAAGATGTGGCTGTTCCCGGGCCTGACCTACGCAGTGATGGTGTTCATCGTGGGTACGCTGACCATCATGCTGTTCCAGGAAGCGCACCGTATCGAGATCATTGCGACTGGGGTGCTGAGCTTGCTGGTGGTGGCGGCGGGGCTGTTTGTGTCGAGCCGTCGCAAGACACAGAGAGCGGGTGCGGCAGTACTGAACTAAATATTGTGGGAGCCGGGCTTGCCCGCGATGACCGACTGACAATCGATATCTTCGTTGGCTGACACACCGTCATCGCGGGCAAGCCCGGCTCCCACATTTTGTCCGGTGTCAGTCCTGGGAGTTGGTCAGCGCTTGGGACGCCGCGACGTAATCCGCCTGGAACTGCGGCGACTCGATCCACGCCAGGGCCGCGGCTTCATCATCGGTATCTGTAGCCCACTGCCGATACTCGATCAGCGCCGCCAGGATAAAATCGGTGGCTTCTTCTTCGCCTTCCTGTTCCAGCACCAGTGCCAGCAACGGGTGGGCCAAGAACACGGCGCACAAGGCCTGTTGGCTGGTTTCGCCAGCGGTGCGCATCTCTACGAACAGCTCGGTCAAATCCACTGACTCAAGGTCAATGCGACTGTCGTCGCCGGCAAACGCGTCCGGCTTGGTCGCTACGGCACGCTGGGTACGGTTCTGCTTGGCCTTGGCCTTTGCCCGGTGGGCACGTTTTTGTTGCTTGTTCGGCGAGGCCATGGGCTCAGCGTCCTAGGTTTCGGATCGGGATGGGGTATTGAAGCGCAGGTTGAGGGAAATCCCAAGGGTATCTGCAGCCAATTGGCCGGTTTGAAGCCACGCCAATGCAATCGGCCACAGCCGATCCTGATACTCGCTGCGAAAAAATGCGAAATGTCCGACTTCCTTTTCGCCTATGTCTTCAGGCGCGATCCGCAGATGAGTGCGCGCACTGCTGTCGAAGTAATCCAATAGTCGCTCGATGGCAGCTACCGTTCCGAAGGGGTCGTCGGTGATACTGATAGCCAGTATCTGCGCCTTCACACGACTGAATGGCAACTTACCCAAGGCTCGTCCGCTGGGGCGTGTTTCGTACCTGGGCGTCGGGGTACTCCAGTCCCGCACCACGCCCGCTGGAGTGTCTTCCAGCCAGTCCAGGCGCTTGCCGGGAAAGTGCCCGCACAGCTTGGTCAATAACGGCATCACCACATGCCACTTGGCGAACATTCGCCAGCGCACGTCCGCCGCGTAATCGCGCCAGTACGCAAACTGCGCGCCTACGGTCACCATTCGCCGAATGACCGCACCCGATGCCCCGAGCCCTGCCGCGCAGCCACCGAAGCTATGGCCGACGACATCAATCGGCTGTCCCGGAAACTCCCGTTGCGCGCGCTTCAGCATTGCCTCGAAATCCAGCGCGCCCCAATCCGACCATGAGGCCTTGAAGCCACGCAATGAGCCATTGCGGGATTCGCCGATGCCACGGTAGTCGTAGGTGATGACGTCAACGCCGTTGGCGAACAGGTAGTCGGCAAAGCGCGCGTAGTGGCGGCAGCGGACGGAGGTGGCGGCGTTGATGATGACGACCGGGCGCTCAAGGTCGGTGCGCGGGTGGTGCCAGGTGAAGCCGCCCAGGACGTAGCCGTCGGCGGCAGGTTCCTGGAAAGCTTCCGGAGTGGGGCGGGTTGGGCGGTTCATGGGACTGCCGGGTCCTTGCGCCTTGGGTAAGGGCATGCTGGCTCACGCGCTTTTTTATAAGACGCCGAACTTAACAAATTTCGGGCATTGTGATTGCGAAGATTGTCGGGATGCTCGACCTTTCCCCCTCCAGATGCTTAGGCTGACGGCCTTTCGATCAATCTGGGCCAGCCTCATGACTCGCGACGTCCTCGAACACAACCAAATTCCGGTCTACTTCGCAGCCGTTCTGCTGGCGGTCGGCTTCGGTCTGTTCGCGCCCTCATTCGCCCAGGGCCTCAACGCGTTTGTCACCCCTGCCATCGCGGTGCTGATGTACGCAATGTTCCTGCAAATCCCCTTTCTGGACGTGCGCCAAAGCCTGAGCAACAAACGCTTCCTGTCGGCATTGCTGCTCGCCAACTTCATCCTCATTCCGTTACTGGTATGGGCATTGACTCAAAGCCTGGCAGGACGCCCGGCTCTGCTGGTTGGGGCGTTGCTGGTATTGCTGACCCCGTGCATCGACTACGTGGTGGTGTTTACCCATATCGGCAAGGGCGACTCACGGCTGATGCTGGCGGCGACGCCGGTGTTGTTGTTGCTTCAGTTGGCGCTGTTGCCGATCTATTTGAGCGTGATGCTCGGGACACAGTCCGCGGTGGTGGTGGAGGTGGGTCCGTTTATCGAGGCGTTCTTCCTGCTGATCGTGGTGCCGATGGTTCTGGCCGTGCTCACGACTTCCCTGGCACGGCAATCATCGCTCGTCAGTGCTTGGAACGTCGCGTGGGCGTGGATGCCGGTGCCGGCGATGGCGCTGGTGCTGTTTGTGGTGATCGCCTCGCAAATCATCTCGGTGGTGCGGGATATCAACCTGCTGCTGCCGGTGATCCCGGTGTACATCGGTTTCCTGTTGCTGGCGCCATTGATGGGGGCGCTGGCATCGCGGCTGTTTGCGCTGCCCGCGGTGACGGCCAGGGCGGTGACGTTCAGCGCGTCGACGCGCAATTCGCTGGTGGTGTTGCCCTTGGCGCTGGCGCTGCCGGAGGACGTGCGTGGGTTGGCAGCGACGGCCGTGATCCTGCAAACCTTGGTCGAATTGGTGGGCGAGTTGATTTATGTACGACTGATTCCGAAATGGGTGTGGCCCGCGGGTCGGTAAAAACGGGAATGTTCAGGTCCGTTCAGGCGCTATTCAGCAGGGCAGTCGGCACCATAAGTCGGCGCCCCTTACCTGACAGGTCAACCGATGGATCACCGCAACCGTTTTCGCCTGGAGTCCCTAGGCATCTTCCTGTTTGCAATGCTGCTTTTTACCCTGGGTATCTGGGATCAGCAGCCCCAGGGATTTGACGGACGCTGGGCGCTGTTCCTGCAAGAAATGTTTCGCCATGGTGCGAGTCTTTTCCCGACCACCTACGGCCAGCCCTACGCGGATTACCCAGGCACCGCGACGTTCTTCAGCTTTGTGTTTGCCCGACTCTTTGGCGCGCCCAACCATCTGGCCAATGTGCTGCCCACCGCCCTGGCTTCCGCGGGCGTGGTTACCTTGATTTATCGGTTGCTGGTCCCGGCGAATCGCCAGTGGGCGCTGCTCACTGTGCTGTTGACCCTGCTTACCACTCAACTGCTCGAAAAATCCCGTTCGGTCTGCCTGGATCAGATGGTGGCGTTGTTGTGTGTAGGAAGTTTTTACCTGTTGCACAGTGGCGGGCGTTGGAGGCGGCTTGCGGTGTTTCCGTTATTCATCCTGGGCTTTGCGATACGCGGGCCGCTGGGGTTGATTGAAGTCTGTGGCGTGGTCTGCGTGTACTGGGCGTTGGGCAAGCCTGGGGAGCGTGTGAAACAGGTGCTGATTCACGGCGCTGTTGGCCTAGTGCTGCTGGCAATCTGTTGGTGGTTGCTGATGAAGTTGGCGCGCATCAGTGGGGGCGACGCCTTTGCCGACGAGGTCTTCAGGATGCAGGTAGGCGGCCGTCTCGATGAAACCGGCGAGCCGTTCTATTTCTACTTCCAATTGAGCCTGTACCGCTATTTCCCGGTGGTGCCATTGGCGCTGGCCACAATGATTGCGCTGCGTCATCGCTGGTCCGAGCGGTTCGAAGGTGACCTGCAATGGGTGGCACGACTCGGCGCCTGCGGCTTGATGATCTTGCTCGGGCTGTCGGTGCCGCACTTCAAGCGTGCGTATTACGTCCTGCCCATGGTGCCGATGTTTGCGGCTGTCGCGGCCTATGGGTTGCTTCAGGCGCCAGGTTGGCTCTCGGGCGTGCGCCGATGCTACGAAGGGCTGATCGTGGCGCTGCCGGCGTTGTGCGTGGTTGTAGTCTTTGTCTGTCGGCATGGGTGGCAAAAGCAGGGTTACTGGCCCGACGTTTCGCTGCCGTTGCTGATTGGCGTGTTGGCGGTGTTGCAAGTCGCAGCGCTGATCGCCTGGCGGCGAGTGGGGCGGTTGGTGTGGCTCAGCCTGATCGCATTGATGGCGCAATGGTTGCTATTGGTGACGGTAGTGGAGCCGGCCAAGGACCTGCAATTCGATACCCGCAAGTTTGTGGGTCAGGTCGAAGCGATGCGTGCCACGGCGCCTGGGCCGCTGGTGTTTATCAACCTGGGCCGGGACACTTGGGCGGTGCGCTACATGATGAACCTGAATCACGATGAGCAGCCGGTATTTATCGGCAGGGCAGAGCTTGATCAGCTAGAGGGAGTGCCCCGGCCTGCGTGGGTGATTGTGGCGCGCAAGGAAACGGCATTGCTCAAAGGGACGGCGCTGGAGCATCAGCATGCGGTATTCAGTGGGCGGTTGAATGACAATCCATTGATGGTGTTTTTGCTCAACTGAAAGGCGGTGGGTTGCGTACTGTCACTTCATCTTCGGTCCCGATAAAGACAGTATTCAGTGATGCGTTCGGCTACTGTGGCCTGCGCAAAATACACTGACGCACTTTTTCAAGGATTGAAATGAAAGCCCTATTGCTTGTGTTATCCACCGTCGCCCTGCTGTACGGCTGCACCACGCCGCTCACGTCCGACATGTCTAGCCCGTCGATTGCCGACACCAAAACCGTGGTGTTCGGCGGTAAAACGTTCGTTCTCAAATTCCAGAAACCGGGCTTGTGGGAGTATTTCCCGGCAGAGGAAAGCATCGATGCCTGGAATGAAATGCTGGACTTCACCGTCGTGCCTCGGGAGATGAACCGCTTCAAACCCCTCGACCTCGCCAAGCGGGCCATCCAGCTTCACCAGCAAGAAAACCCGAACATGCCTGCGATCCTGCTGACCGACAATAAAACCGGAATCGATTATTCGATGATGTTTTATCCCACCTCATTGCGTAAAGACGGGCAATTCTCGGAAATCAGTTATTTCAAGTATTACAGGGATGGCACTACCGGGCAGACCATCATCTTTCACTTTGCCAGGAACATTCCAAGACCGAACGAGCCCTCGCAAAGCGCAATAGAAACAGGCCGGGAAATAGTGCCGCTGATAGAGGCGTTCCCGCTGTATCGGCCGTAATGCCGTTGAACGCACAGCACCGATCGATTCGCCGGCGGTGCTTGCCGGAAAAGCGTCTATAAGATTTGTATTTTGAAGGGTGGCGAGGGCCGTAAACGAAAAAACCCCTGAGACCTTTCGGAATCAGGGGTTTCGGTATTTTGGTGCCCAGAGACGGAATCGAACCGCCGACACGGGGATTTTCAATCCCCTGCTCTACCGACTGAGCTATCTGGGCAACGGGGCGCATTAAACGGGTTTTTCAGGGGGTCGTCAAGCAAGTTTTCAAAAAATATTTAATTATTACCGTCGCTTACGTGCAGACCCCGGTTTTTGATCAATTATTGAGCAGGTGGCACGTAGCCGTCGGCCTTGGCGTAATCCCCGCCGGAAAAGAACTTGTCCATTTCGC
Source organism: Pseudomonas sp. H3_E07 (assembly GCF_054668895.1). Classification (NCBI taxonomy): domain Bacteria; kingdom Pseudomonadati; phylum Pseudomonadota; class Gammaproteobacteria; order Pseudomonadales; family Pseudomonadaceae; genus Pseudomonas; species Pseudomonas sp. H3_E07. The sequence continues at coordinate 2,428,184 of NZ_CP162795.1, read as the reverse complement.
CCGCCAGGTATTTACGGTCTTCGGCGTTCATCATGTTCAGGCGCTTTTCGTTGATCAGCAGGGTCTGGTGTTTCAGCCAGTCGCCCCAGGCCTTGGCCGAGACGTGCTCGAAAATGTCCTGGCCTTTGGCTCCCGGGTAAGGAGGGCGTTCGAGGCCTGGCAGTTCTTCTTTGTACTTGCGGCACATGATGGTGCGGGTCATGACGAAACTCCTGCATTCAATACGTCGGCCGCGCGTTTCAGCAGTTTTTTTACCGGGGCGGCAAGGCCCAGGCGCGGCGGGGTGGCGAGGTTATACCAGAGCCAGTCGGCCTCGGCCACGTGATGGGCGGATTCCTCGACCTGGACCAGCCAGGGTTCGATGGCGAGCTGGAAGTGGCTGAAGGTGTGGATCAGCCCCGGCAGTTCCTGGTGCTTGCCCAGCGCCAGCGCGTGCTGGTTGGCCAGGTGTTCCAGGTCTTGCAGGTCATCCAGCTCCGGCAGACTCCAGAGACCGCCCCACAGGCCCGTCGAAGGGCGGCGGTAAAGCAGGATTGCGCCCTCGGCATTGGCCAGCAGCGGCATCAGCGTGCGCTTTTGCGGGAGGGTCTTGCGTGGCTTGGGGATTGGATAACGTGTCTCCAGGCCGAGCATGTGGGCTTCGCAGCCTTTTTCCAGTGGGCACAGCAGGCAGCTGGGTTTACTGCGGGTGCAAAGCGTGGCGCCCATGTCCATCATCGCCTGGGTGTAGGCGTTGACACGGTCATGGGGCGTGAAGCGTTCTGCGGTGGCCCACAACTGCTTGGCCACCTTGGGCTCGCCTGGGTAGCCCTCTTGCGCGGTAAAGCGCGCCAGCACGCGCTTGACGTTGCCGTCGAGGATCGGCGCGCGCAGGCCCATGCTCAGGCTGGCGATCGCGCCAGCGGTGGACAAGCCGATGCCGGGCAGCTCGGTGAGCTTCTCGACATCCTTGGGAAACTCGCCGCCGTACTCGGCCACGACAATCTTTGCGGTCTTCTGCAGATTGCGCGCGCGGGTGTAGTAACCCAGGCCGGTCCACAAATGCAGTACTTCATCTTCCGGCGCCGCGGCCAGGGCCTCGACCGTTGGCAGCGAAGCCATGAAACGGTCGAAGTAATTGAGCACGGTGCTCACCTGGGTCTGTTGCAGCATGATCTCCGAGACCCACACCCGGTAAGGCGTGATGCCCTGTTGCCAGGGCAGGTCATGGCGACCGTGGCGGTCGTACCAGTCAAGCACCGCCGTTGAAAACTGCTCGTCTCTCATCGTTTGAACAGGCCTTTCAAAGCATCTTTGAGCTGCGGATTAACCTTGTCGAGCTTCTCTTCCAGCTTCTCGTTCAGGCGGTTGCCGGCGGCCTTGATGGCAACCTGGCCCAGGCCGTCCTTGTCCAGGCGGCAGGCCTTGGCGCCGAGTTCCAGCGGGCCACGGCAGCGCAACGGCACTTCGATGCCCTGGAAGTTCGAGCCCACCTGGCAGGCGGGATCCGGCGTTTCACGCTGGTCGCCTTCGACGATGATACCGACGCGGTAGTCCATGCCCAGCACGCGCAGGTCGACGTCGCCATTGCCGTTGACGGTCAGGCCCGGGATGCGCACTTTCAGGTCGGGGTTGCTGGCCACGCCGTTACGGAAGGTCAGGTTGCCCTTCAATTCCTGGAATGGCGTGTCCTTGCCTTGTGGTGTGCTGCTCAAGGTCTTGCGGTTGAGCAAGGCGATACCGGTGCACAGCTGCTGTTCAAGGTTGGCGTTGAGCAATACGCCGTTGTTGATCACAAAGCTGGCGGTGCCGTTGAGGCTGTCGATCAGGGCTTTCTGGCTATTGCCGCGGCCCGTGAGGTTGCTGTCGAGGGTGACTTGGCCCTTCACCGGCGGGTTTTGCCCCTGAGCTTGCAGGATGCGTTCGACCGGCACTTGCTTGATGTGGCTTTGCAGCGCGAGTACCGGGATGTCCTGGCGCACGTCGAGCGTGCCATTGGCCTGGAACGAGCCGTTGTAGAGACCGCCGCTCAGGGTGTCGAGCTTGAGCTGGCCATCGACGCCGGACGCCTTGAGCACCGCATTCTGGATGGGCAGCTTGCTCAGGGTCAGTTGGCCGAAGGCCAGGTCGGCGTTCACATCCAGCGTGCGCAGGCGTGTCAGCGGCAACAGTTTGTCGGTGCTCCAGGCACCTTTGGTCGGCGCGTCGGGCAGTGGCGTGGTGCCGCCGGCAGCCATGGCACCGGCTTCGCTGTTCTGCACTTCGGCCTGGCGGGCTGCGGCTGCGCCTTTGGCGGATTCAGACTTGGCCGGCAGGTAATTGTCGGCGTTGAAGGTATCGCCTTTGAGTTGGACGCGCAGGGATTGCTTGGCAAAGTCTTCCACGGCGAGGCGACCGGTGAAGGTGCTGCCGTCGAGTTTCAGGTTCAGGTCTTCCAGGGCCAGGCTGGTCGGCGTGCCCTTGAGACGGCTGACCAGTTCGACTTTGCTCAGGCTGCCCTCGGCCATGGGCGGCAGCGGGTGGCCGACGCCGTCGAGGAATTTGGCCAGGTCAAACTGGGCGATGGACAGCGCGCCGCTCAACTGCGGAGTCTTGTCCAGGTCGTTGACCTTCAGCTCGCCCAAGGCGCGTAACTGGTTGGCCGAGAGCTTCACGTTGGTCCATTCGGCGATATTGGCCGCCTGATCCACCAGCAATTGGCCCTGGGTCGAGAACGTCACGGTCTTGCCTTGCAGCGGCTCGCCCGTGGCTTCGCCGGTGATCTTCATGTCTTCAAACTGATAGCGCTTGAGCGCACGCTGGATACGCAGGTTGCCGTTGAGCTCGGTCTTGACGCGCATCACCGGCTGGTTGCTGCCGAAGAAGGCAGTGAGTTTCACCGGGATGCTGGCGCCTTCGTGCACGGCACCGGCGCTCAGTTGGATGCTTTCGGCGCTGAACTGCTTGCCGGTCTGCTCGTCGTTGTATTCGACGCGCGCGTTGTTGATCGTCAGGCTGTCGATGTCCAGGCGGATGGGCTTCGAGGGCTTTTCCGGTTCGGTCTCGGCAGGCTGCTCAACCGAGCCTGGGCTGCCGACGGTCGCCTCGGTCACGTTCTTGCCGATGTCTTCCCAGTTGCCGTGGCCTTGTTTGTCACGGTTGAGGCGCAGGTTGAGGCCTTCGACGCGTACATCGCTCATCTGCACTTCGCGGCGCAGCAGCGGCAGCACGCGCACCGACAGGCCAAGCATCTGCAGGTCGGCGAACGGCTGGGTCGGCGCGGTCAGTGTCGCCACGCTGGCTTCGTGCAGTTCAAGCCCGAGCCAGGGGAATAGGCTCCAGCCGATATCGCCATTGAGCGTCAGCTCGATGTGGGCCTTGTCGCGGGCAATCTGGCGAATCTCGTCTTTATAGTCGTTGGGATCGAAGAGATGGGTCAGGGCAAAGCCTAGAGCCACAATGATCAGCAACAGCCCGAGAAGTACCAGACCCAGGATTTTGCCGAACGCTTTCATGGGCGAGTCCTTGTATGTCGATTTCAAAATTTAGCCGCAGAGTATAACGCCCGACGGCCTGCGTCAGTGCCACGATCGTTACATTGTATCCAGGGCCGGGGAAACGGGTTTTTGGCGTCAAACAAAACAGATTTCCTGAAAAAGGTGATATCAGTTTGGTTTTTCTGTCATCCACAGATGCTAATCTCTGCGAGTTCGTCCGCCTTCTGCGGCTTAACGTCGCGCCTAAAAGGGAGCTTCACTCAACAAAACGGCCACGCTTTGCGTGCAAGGCCGAGGGAGAGAGCGCCTGACGAACACATACTAACAACTGGGGGAAACACCAATGAGCACAAGCACTGCGGCAGGTTCAACTGCCGCACAGCCTGCGTTCCTGTCCAAGGAACGCATCATCGCCAAGCCCGGCTTCAACCGCTGGCTGGTTCCACCGGCCGCCCTGGCCATCCACCTGTGCATCGGCATGGCCTACGGCTTCTCGGTGTTCTGGCTGCCACTGTCCAAGGCGCTGGGTATCACCAAGCCGGTCGCCTGTGCGCCGGACATGAGTTTCATCGCCCAAGTCTTCTCGTCGCAATGCGACTGGCCCATCTCGATGCTGGGCTGGATCTATACCCTGTTCTTCATCTTCCTGGGCTGCTCGGCAGCGATCTGGGGCGGCTGGCTGGAACATGCCGGGCCACGTAAGGCCGGTGTTGTATCGGCATTGTGCTGGTGCGGTGGCCTGCTGATCTCGGCGTTGGGTATCTACACCCACCAGATCTGGCTGATGTGGATCGGCTCCGGGGTCATTGGTGGTATTGGCCTGGGCCTGGGCTATATCTCGCCCGTGTCGACCCTGATCAAGTGGTTCCCGGACAAGCGCGGCATGGCGACCGGCATGGCGATCATGGGCTTCGGTGGCGGTGCGATGGTGGGTGCTCCGCTGGCAGCAGCATTGATGGGCCACTTCGCAACGCCCGACAGTGTGGGCGTATGGCAGAGCTTCCTGGTAATGGCCGCGATCTACTTCGTGTTCATGATCGGCGGCGCCTTGTCCTACCGCGTTCCGCCGACCGGCTGGAAGCCTGAGGGCTGGACCGCGCCGGCGAAAAAAGCCAGCAACGCGATGATCACTCACCGTCACGTGCACGTGAACGTGGCGTGGAAAACCCCGCAATTCCGCCTGGTGTGGCTGGTACTGTGCCTGAACGTCTCTGCCGGTATCGGCATCCTCGGCATGGCTTCGCCACTGCTGCAGGAAGTGTTCGGCGGCAAGCTGCTGGGTGTGGATGTGCCGTTTGGCCAACTGGATGCCGGTCAACTGGCTTCCATCGCGGCGATCGCGGCAGGTTTCACCGGTCTGTTGAGCCTGTTCAACATCGGTGGCCGGTTCTTCTGGGCGTCGTTCTCCGACTATCTGGGCCGTAAAAATACCTACTTCGTGTTCTTCGCCCTGGGCTTTGCCCTGTACGCGTTGATCCCGAACCTGGGTCACCTGGGCAACGTGGCGCTGTTCGTCGCCGCGTTCTGCATCATCCTGTCGATGTACGGCGGTGGTTTTGCGACCGTTCCGGCCTACCTGGCCGACCTGTTCGGTACGCAAATGGTCGGTGCGATCCACGGTCGCCTGCTGACTGCGTGGGCGGCGGCTGGCGTGCTGGGCCCGGTGCTGGTGAACTACCTGCGTGAGTATCAGTTGAGCATCGGCGTTGAACGCGCCGCTGCCTACGACATCACGTTGTACATCCTGGCCGGCCTGCTGGTGCTGGGTTTCATCTGCAACCTGCTGGTACGCCCGGTGGCCGACAAGTACTTCATGACCGACGCCGAACTGGCCGCCGAACAGGCGCTGGGTCACGACAAAGGCGCGGATGCCACCACTTCCCTGGAGTGGAAAGCCGCCCCTGGCACTGTGCCGTTGGCGATTGCCGCCTGGCTGGTAGTGGGTATTCCGTTGGCGTGGGGTGTGTGGGTAACCCTGCAGAAAACCGCAGTACTGTTCCACTAACACCGCAATAACGGTGGGCCCGGTTCCTGTGGGAGCCGGGCTTGCCTGCTCCCGCACTTTATCTTCACCCGCCTGAAGCTTTCGGGTCGGCGCACCATCCTGGAGCGCCTGCTTGTATGCACATGTCTATCGCCGACACTCCATCAGTCTTATCCCCTCCGATGTTTCTGTTTGGCGCCCGCGCCCCTATAATGGCTGCCTTTTTCGCCCAATGATTTTGCGGAGTTGGTGATGGCCGAACGTAAGGCGTCCGTCGAGCGCGACACTCTGGAAACCCAGATCAAAGCCTCGATCAACCTGGATGGCACCGGAAAGGCCCGATTTGATATCGGTGTCCCTTTTCTTGAGCACATGCTGGACCAGATCGCCCGTCACGGGCTGATCGACCTGGATATCGTCAGCAAAGGCGACCTGCATATCGATGACCACCACACGGTGGAAGACGTTGGCATCACCCTCGGCCAGGCGTTTGCCAAGGCTATTGGCGACAAAAAAGGCATCCGTCGCTACGGCCACGCCTACGTCCCGCTCGACGAAGCGCTGTCGCGCGTCGTCATCGACTTCTCCGGCCGCCCAGGCCTGCAGATGCACGTGCCCTACACCCGCGCCACCGTGGGCGGCTTTGACGTTGACCTGTTCCAGGAATTCTTCCAGGGTTTCGTCAACCACGCACTGGTCAGCCTGCACATCGACAACCTGCGTGGCACCAACACCCACCACCAGATCGAAACCGTGTTCAAGGCCTTCGGCCGCGCGCTGCGCATGGCCGTCGAGCTGGATGACCGCATGGCCGGGCAAATGCCATCGACCAAGGGCGTCTTGTAATGCAGACGGTCGCGGTTATCGATTACGGCATGGGTAACCTGCACTCGGTGGCCAAGGCCCTCGAACACGTAGGGGCCGGCAAGGTGCTGATCACCAGCGATGCCAACGTGATTCGCGAAGCCGACCGGGTGGTGTTTCCCGGCGTCGGTGCGATTCGCGACTGCATGGCCGAAATCCGCCGCCTGGGCTTTGACAGCCTGGTGCGCGAAGTCAGCCAGGATCGGCCGTTTCTCGGTATCTGCGTGGGCATGCAAGCCTTGCTCGACAGCAGTGAGGAGAACGACGGCGTCGACTGCATCGGCCTGTTCCCAGGCCAGGTGAAGTTCTTCGGCAAGGACCTGCACGAAGACGGCGAACACCTGAAAGTCCCGCACATGGGCTGGAACGAAGTCCGCCAGACCGTGGATCACCCGCTCTGGCACGACGTGCCGGACATGGCGCGTTTCTACTTCGTGCACAGCTACTACATCGCCGCCGGTAAACCGGGCCAGGTGGTGGGTGGCGGTCACTACGGCGTCGATTTCGCCGCCGCGCTGGCCGAGGGTTCGCGCTTTGCCGTGCAGTTCCACCCGGAGAAGAGCCATACCCACGGCCTGCAATTGCTGCAGAACTTCGCCGCCTGGGACGGGCGCTGGTAAATGGCCAGGAAGCCGAAGCAGCCGATCTTGAACCTCACGCCCGAACAGGAGAGTGAGGCTACCCTCAAGATCAAGCGCTTCATGGAGGACCGATTCGAGCTTAAATTGGGCTCGTTCGAGGTCGCCGAGATTCTTGAGCTGTTCACCACTGAAGTGGCTCCGCATTATTACAACAGGGCGATTTTCGACACGCAGACGCTCCTTAAAGAAAGGTTCGAAAGCATCGAAAGCGACCTGTGGTCGCTTGAGAAACCCTGATTTCCCAAGCATTGCTGAATATCGAATAAGGTTTGCCAGATGCTGATTATCCCCGCTATCGATCTCAAGGACGGCGCCTGCGTACGTCTGCGCCAAGGCCGCATGGAAGACTCCACTGTGTTCTCCGATGACCCGGTGAGCATGGCTGCCAAATGGGTAGAAGGGGGCTGCCGTCGTCTGCATCTGGTGGACTTGAACGGCGCCTTCGAAGGCCAGCCGGTCAACGGCGAAGTGGTTACCGCCATTGCCAAGCGCTATCCGAGCCTGCCGATCCAGATCGGCGGCGGTATCCGCTCCCTGGAAACCATCGAGCATTACGTTAAAGCCGGCGTGAGCTACGTGATCATCGGCACCAAGGCCGTGAAAGACCCGGCGTTCGTCGCCGAAGCCTGCCGCGCGTTCCCCGGCAAAGTGATCGTGGGTCTGGATGCCAAAGACGGCTTCGTCGCCACCGACGGCTGGGCTGAAATCAGCACCGTGCAGGTGATCGACCTGGCCAAGCAGTTCGAAGCCGACGGCGTGTCCGCCATCGTTTATACCGACATCGCCAAAGACGGCATGATGCAGGGCTGCAACGTACCCTTCACCGCCGCGCTGGCGGCTGCGACCAAGATCCCGGTGATCGCTTCTGGCGGTATCCACAACCTGGGCGACATCAAGTCGCTGTTGGACGCCAAGGCGCCCGGCATCATCGGCGCCATCACCGGCCGTGCGATCTACGAAGGTACCCTGGACGTCGCCGAAGCCCAGGCTTACTGCGACGCCTACAACGGCTGAGGACTGACCATGGCGCTGGCCAAACGCATCATCCCTTGCCTGGACGTCGACAACGGTCGCGTGGTCAAGGGCGTCAAGTTCGAGAACATCCGCGACGCCGGCGACCCGGTGGAAATCGCTCGTCGCTACGATGAGCAAGGTGCCGACGAGATTACCTTTCTCGACATCACCGCCAGCGTCGATGGCCGCGACACCACGCTGCATACCGTCGAGCGCATGGCCAGCCAGGTCTTCATCCCCCTGACCGTGGGCGGCGGTGTGCGTACCGTGCAAGACATCCGCAACCTGCTCAATGCCGGCGCGGACAAGGTTTCGATCAACACCGCAGCCGTGTTCAACCCGGAGTTTGTCGGCGAAGCGGCGCAGCATTTCGGCTCGCAATGCATCGTCGTTGCCATCGACGCCAAGAAGGTTTCTGGCCCGGGTGAAACCCCGCGCTGGGAGATCTTCACCCATGGCGGGCGCAAGCCCACCGGCCTGGACGCGGTGGAGTGGGCAATGAAGATGGAAGGCCTGGGCGCCGGTGAAATCCTGCTGACCAGCATGGACCAGGACGGCATGAAAAACGGCTTCGACCTGGGCGTGACCCGCGCCATCAGCGATGCGCTGGGCATTCCGGTGATTGCTTCCGGCGGCGTCGGCAACTTGCAGCACCTGGCCGACGGTGTGACCGAAGGCCACGCCAGCGCGGTGCTGGCGGCGAGTATTTTCCACTTTGGCGAGTACACCGTTCCTGAGGCCAAGGCCTACATGGCGGCGCGCGGTATCGTCGTTCGCTGAATGCTGCTGGACACCATGGCAAGTGCGCGGCACTCTCTGCGCTTGCCATGGATTCCGGTAACTTACATGTTCAAGCACCTGCTGCTCGCCTTCGCCAGTACGTCCCTCCTGTTGGCAGGTTCGGCCCGCGCCGAAGAACCGTCCGACGCCTCCCTGGTGCTGCTGACGGAAAACTTCCCGCCCTACAACATGGCGAAAAACGGCAAGAACTTCGCCAAGGAAGAGAACATCGAAGGCATTGCCGTGGACATCGTGCGCGAGACCTTCAAGCGCGCCGGTATTGCCTACAACCTCACCCTGCGATTTCCTTGGGAACGCATCTACAAGCTCGCCCTGGAAAAACCTGGTTACGGTGTGTTCGTGATGGCCCGGCTGCCGGACCGTGAAGCGCTGTTCAAATGGGTCGGCCCCATTGGCCCCGACGATTGGGTGCTGCTGGCCAAGGCTGACAGCAAAATCCAACTGGCCCACCTTGAGCACGCCCGCCCCTACAGGATCGGTGCCTACAAGGGTGATGCGATTGCCGAGTCCCTGGAAAAACAGGGTTTAAAGCCGATAGTCGTGCTGCGGGACCAGGACAACGCGCAGAAACTGATGGATGGCCAGATCGATCTGTGGGCCACCGGCGATCCTGCCGGACGTTACCTGGCGCGCCAAGTCGGCGTGACGGGGCTCAAGACGGTCCTGCGCTTTAACAGCGCCCAGCTCTACCTTGCACTGAACAAGGACGTGCCGGATGAGCTGGTAGCCAAGCTTCAGGCCGCGCTGGACCAACTGCGAAAAGATGGCGTCGTCGACGAGATCATGGCGAACTATCTGTAACCGGACGAATTCCCTGTAGGCGCTGGCAAGTCGGCGCCTACAACGGATCGTCAGCGGTAAATGCCATCCTTGCCGTGCCCGGCCATGGCCTGGTTGCTGCGCACGCTAATCATCAACTTGATATTGATCCAGTCGACGCCCTGGGCCTTGAGCTTGGGCAATTCGCGCTCCAACACCGCCAGGGTTTGTGGGTAAGGGTGGCCGATCATCACCACTGAACCCTGCTTGTGCGCCAGCTTGATTGCCGTCTGCAATTGCGTGGTGATCGCCGCTTCAGTGCGCTCGTCATCCAGAAACACATCCCGCGACACATGGGCCAGGCCAATCTTCTGCGCCTCGGCGGCCGCCACGGTTTGCGCACTGGTGCGGCTGTCAACGAAGAACTTGTTGCGCCGTTGCAGCTCGGCCATCAACCAGGCCATGGCGGCCGGCTGGGCAGTCATGCGGCTGCCCATGTGGTTGTTGATACCGGCGGTGTAGGGCACGGCCTGGAACGCGGCGTCCAGGCGCTTGCCGAGTTCTTCGATGGACAACTCGGGGTGCCAGGCAAACGGTCCGGTAGCCGGGTCCATGGGCATGTGCAGGATCACGATCTTGCCGGCCTTGTGCGCTTCGCGGGCGAATTCGGCGGCGTGGGGCGTGTCGGGCATGATCGCCGTGGTGACCGGCCCAGGCAGGGCCAGCACGCGACGATCGCGGGGCAGGTTTTGCCCGAGGTCGTCGATGATGAGGGTCAGGTAGGCTTTGTGCGGCTCACCGGCAGGTGTCGCGTGGGCGACGCCTGCCAGGCTGCACAGCACAGCAATGATCAGGGCAAAACGCATATCAACGGCTGCGGGTGATGCTCAGGCCCTTGAGCAGGCTCAGCGCCTGGGCCAGCTGGTAATCGTCGTCCTGCGGCATCGGTTTGGCTTTCTTGCTGCTGTCGGTTGGCTGGTCAGCGCCGCCGTTGCCATTGCCCAAGTGACCTTGCAGGTCAGCCTCTTTGTAGTACTCGCTGTCGATCTCGTTGGTGATCTTGGCCTTGCGCACCTCGATGTCCGGCACGATGCCCTGGGCCTGGATCGAGCGGCCATTCGGTGTGTAGTACAGCGCAGTGGTGATCTTCAGCGCCCGCTCGTTGTTCAGCGGCAATACGGTTTGCACCGAGCCTTTGCCGAAGCTGGTGGTGCCCATCAGCACGCCGCGCTTCTGGTCTTGCAGCGCGCCGGCGACGATCTCCGAGGCCGAGGCGCTGCCGCCGTTGATCAGCACGGCCAGTGGCACGTTTTCGCTGAGATCGTTGCCGGTGGCCGAGAAGCGCAGCTCGGAGTTGGCGATACGGCCCTTGGTGTAGACGATCAGGCCTTTGGTGATGAAGTGGTCGACCACTTCCACCGCCGACTGCAGCACGCCGCCTGGGTTATTACGCAGGTCGAGCACGATACCGTTGAGTTTTTTGCCGTTGTCCTTGCGCAGCTTGGCCAGGGCCTTGGCCACTTCGTCGCCGGTCTTGACCTGGAACTGGGTGATGCGGATGTAGCCGTAGCCCGACTCCAACAGCTGACTCTTCACGCTCTTGACCACAATGGTCGCGCGGGTCAGCGTCACGTCGAACGGGTTGCCGCCGTCGCGTACCAGGGTCAGGGTGATTTTCTGGCCGATCTTGCCGCGCATCTTGTCGACGGCTTCGGTCATGGTCTGGCCACGGGTCGGCTGACCATTGATCTTGACGATAAAGTCGCCAGCCTGGATGCCTGCCTTGGACGCCGGGGTGTCATCGATCGGCGAGACCACCTTGATGTTGCCGTCTTCGGAGCCGACTTCAATGCCCAGGCCGCCGAATTCACCGCTGGTGCTTTCCTGCAGCTCGGCGAAATCTTCCGGGCCCAGGTAGGCGGAGTGCGGATCGAGGTTGCTGAGCATGCCCTTGATGGCATTTTCCAGCAGGGTCTTGTCGTCTACGGGTTCGACATAGGCTGCCTTGATGCGGTCCATGACCTCGGCGAACGTGCGCAGCTCATCCAGCGGCAACGGCGCCTTGGTGGTCGCGGCCGTGGCGGCGGGTGCAGCCGGAGCGGCCTGGTCGGCGAAAGCCAGGGGCGCGCCGATCACCAGGGCGATCGTCAGGGCCAGCGAAGTGAGGCGGGACAAATGCAGCATGTCGAACGAACTCCTAATGTAGATGCAGCCCTATCCTTGGGAACGGCACCATTGTGCAGGGTCGCTCGGGCGGCCCTGCTGACGAATAGCGAAGTACAGCGCCGGGGTGTCTTGGCCACCACTGTTACCGACAGTGGAAATGGATTCACCGGCTTTTACAACATCACCTGCCGACTTGAGTAAAGTCTGATTGTGGCCGTAAAGGCTCAAATAGCCATTACCGTGGTCAAGAATCACCAACAAACCGGCACCCCGCAGCCAATCGGCAAACACCACGCGCCCACCGTGGACGGCGTGCACCTGGCTGCCAGCGGAGGCGCTGATCATCACGCCATCCCACTTCGCGCGGGTGTCATCGCCACGGGTTTCACCGAAGCGTGCCAGTAATCGACCATCAACCGGCCATGGAAGTTTGCCGCGCGCTGAAGCAAAAGGGCCGCCGAAGGATTCGCCGGCGCTGGAAACCAGCGGGCCAGGCGCTGCACGCGCCGGTTTACGCGGTGCCGGGGCGTCCGAGGTGGCAGCCAGCTCGGCCTCACGCTGGCGCTTTTTTTCGGCTTCCTGCTGGGCGATCAGCGCTTTTTGCCGCGCTTCTTCGGCCTCACGTGCCTGGCGGGCCAGGGTTTCTTCAATCGTTTTGAGGACTTTGGCCAAGTCGGCCTGGTCCTGCTCGCGGGCTTGCAGCTTGGCGTCGCGGGCCTTCACGTCGTCATTCAGCTTGGCCAGGGCCAGCTGGCGCTCTTTGCGAACCTTGTCCAGCTCGTCGCGCTGAGCGTTGAGGCTGCTTTTCTGGTCCTCAAGCTGCGACTGCTGGTTAGCGATTTCCTGTTCGACGTTGACCAACTGGCGCAAGGTCTCGTTGAAGCTCTTTAATTGCTCCAGGCGGGCCTTGCTCAGGTAGTCGTAGTAGGTCAGGGTGCGCGCGAATTTTTCCGGGTTCTGCTGGTTGAGCAGCAGCTTGAGGTATTCCTGGCGGCCATTCTGATAGGCGGCACGCGCCTGGATCGCGATCAAGCGTTGCTGTTCAACGCGTGCGCTCTGGAGTTTTTTTTCTCAGCGTCGAGTCGCTCCAGTTCCGACTCGCTCTTCTTTAGTTCTTTTTGTAACTCCTGGACCTGCTTCTCCAGCTTGCCCATCTCGGTTTCCGTGCCGCGCAGGTCTTTCTGCACGCCGGATTTTTCTTCCTGGAGCTTGCCGAGCAGTTTTTTCAGCTCGGTAATGTCCTGACGCGTAGCGTCCAACTGTTGTTGGGTTTGTGCGCGCTCATCGGCAAACGCCGGTTGGAGCAGGCAGACAAGAGCGAGGGTAATCAAGGCGCGAAGCATAGAGGCGGGCGACACCAGGGAAAGGGACGCTCTAGTATGCCCGCCAAGCGCGGCAAAAAAAACGCCCAATTCGGGCTGGGGGCAAGTTATGTGCCGAGTGGCGCTGGAATGGCGAAAAGATATCTACCAAACACAGAAGATTCAATGTGGGAGGGGGCTTGCCCCCGATAGCGGTGTATCAGCCACCTATGTTTCAGCCGATCTACCGTAATCGGGGGCAAGCCCCCCTCCCACATTATTTTTCGGTGAGGCTGGGATCAGACCAGAATCGAAGTCCCGGTCATCTCCACCGGCTTCTCCAGCCCCATCAGCATCAGCATGGTCGGCGCCACATCTGCCAGCACGCCGCCTTCGCGCACTTTCAAATCACGCTTGCCGACATAGATAAACGGCACTGGCTCAGTCGTGTGGGCTGTGTGGGCCTGGCCGGTGGATTCATCGGACATCTGTTCGCAGTTGCCGTGGTCGGCCGTGATCAGTGCTTCGCCGCCGACTTTCTCCAGGGCATCGACGATGCGACCGACGCAAAGGTCCAGGCATTCCACGGCCTTGGTCGCGGCTTCCAGGTTACCGCTATGGCCGACCATGTCGCCGTTGGCGTAGTTGACCACGATCACGTCGTAACGCTGGTGTTCGATGGCGTCGACGATCTTGTCGGTGACTTCCGGCGCGCTCATTTCCGGCTGCAGGTCGTAGGTCGCAACCTTTGGCGATGGGATCAGAATGCGTTCTTCGCCTGGGAACGGCTCTTCACGACCGCCGGAGAAGAAGAAGGTCACGTGGGCGTATTTCTCGGTTTCGGCAATGCGCAGCTGGGTCTTGCCGTTTTTTGCCAGGTAGTCGCCCAGCACGTTGTCCAGGCTGCCCGGAGCAAAGGCCGCGGGGGCCGGGATGCTGGCGGCGTATTGGGTCAGGCCCACGTACTGCACTTTGGGCTGGCGGGCACGCTCGAATTCCTTGAAACCGTCTTCGACAAACACGCGGCTCAGCTCGCGGGCGCGGTCGGCACGGAAGTTCATGAACACCACCGCGTCGCCGTCTTCTACCTTCACCGGCTCGCCGATGGTGGTGGCCTTGACGAATTCGTCGCTCTCGCCACGGGCGTAGGCGGCCTCCAGGCCTTCCTGGGCGGTGGCGGCGTGGAATTCGGCCTGGCCGTCGACGATCAGGTTGTAGGCCTGGGAGACGCGGTCCCAACGGTTGTCGCGGTCCATGGCGAAGTAACGGCCGACCAAACTGGCGATACGGCCTTTGCCGAGGGCGGCGAAGGTGGTGTCGAGCAGTTCGATGGAGGATTGCGCGCTTTTCGGCGGGGTGTCCCGGCCGTCGAGGAAAGCGTGCAGGTAAATCTTGTCGGCGCCGCGCTTGAAGGCCAGTTCGGCCATGGCGACCAGGTGGTCCTGGTGGCTGTGGACGCCGCCATCGGACAGCAGGCCCATGAAGTGCACGGCCTTGCCGGCAGCCACTGCTTTATCTACCGCGGCGCAGATGGTCGGGTTCTCGAAGAACTCACCATCGCGGATCGCTTTGGTCACACGGGTGAAGTCCTGGTATACCACTCGTCCGGCGCCGAGGTTCATGTGGCCGACTTCCGAGTTGCCCATCTGACCGTCCGGCAAGCCTACGTCCATACCTGAACCAGAGATGAGGCCGTTGGGTACGCTGGCGGTCAGGCGGTCGAGTACCGGCTTCTTGGCCGCGTATACCGCGTTGTCGTGGTGGCTTTCACTGTGTCCGAAGCCATCGAGAATTATCAGGACCAAAGGTTTAGGCGTAGTAGTCATAGATCCTCTCGCGGCGGTAATAAAGGAAGACAATTGAAAAGGGAGTGGCAGTTTAAAGCGAAGTTCCGACCACGTCACCGCTTTACGGGGGTTGGCCCCCCCTGACGGCTGTGTATACTTACCGCCATTTTAACGCCCTGGAACCTCCTTGATGGTTGATCACCTGATTGCATTTGCCACTGCCCACTACCTGCTCGTGGGTGCCTTCGTCATCCTGCTGGCGCTGCTGATCGCTCACGAATTGAGCCGCGGTGGCCGCAGCCTGAGCACGGCGGAGCTGACCGCACTGGTCAACAAGGATGAGGCCGTTGTCGTGGACATCCGCCCGGCCAAGGATTTTGCCACCGGCCACATCGTCGGTGCCCTGAACATTCCGCAGGACAAGCTGATCGCGCGCCTGGCCGAGTTGGAAAAGCACAAGGCCAAGACCATCATCCTGGTCGACGCCCAAGGCCAGCACGCCGGCACCCACGCCCGCGAAATGCTCAAGACCGGTTTCACCGCCGCCAAGCTGTCCGGTGGCATCAGCAGCTGGCGCGCCGATAACCTGCCGCTGGTGAAGTGATATGAGCCAGGTTGTCGTGTATTCCAGCGATTGGTGCCCTTACTGCATGCGGGCCAAGGCTCTGCTGGAGAAAAAGGGCGTTGCCTTCGAAGAAATCAAGGTCGACGGCAAACCCCAGGTGCGCGCCGAAATGGCCCAGAAGGCGGGGCGCACGTCCGTGCCGCAGATCTGGATCGGCGCCAAGCATATCGGTGGTTGCGATGACCTGTTCGCCCTGGAGCGCGCGGGTAAACTCGATGCGCTGCTGCTCGTCTGATGCCTAAACCCTAAAAGACCCCAAGATCACAAGGATCTGCGATGACTGACCAACAGAACACCGAAGCTGCAGAAGCCCAAGCGCCACAGTTTTCGCTGCAGCGCATCTACGTGCGTGACCTGTCGTTCGAAGCGCCGAAAAGCCCGGCCATCTTCCGCCAGGAATGGACCCCAAGCGTTGCACTGGACCTGAACACTCGCCAGAAGGCCCTGGAAGGCGACTTCCACGAAGTCGTGCTGACCCTGTCCGTGACCGTCAAGAACGGCGAAGAAGTGGCCTTCATCGCTGAAGTGCAACAGGCCGGTATCTTCCTGATCCAGGGCCTGGACGAAGCGTCCATGAGCCACACCTTGGGCGCGTTCTGCCCGAACATCCTGTTCCCGTATGCCCGTGAGACCCTGGACAGCCTGGTCACCCGTGGCTCGTTCCCTGCGCTGATGCTGGCTCCGGTGAACTTCGATGCCCTGTACGCTCAAGAGCTGCAGCGCATGCAACAGGAAGGTTCGTCGACCGTTCAATAAGTCGATGCGGTAAAAATGTGGGAGGGGGCTTGCCCCCGATAGCGGAGTGTCAGTCACATAGATGTCGACTGGCACTCCGTCATCGGGGGCAAGCCCCCTCCCACACTTGTTTTACGGTGTTACTTGAAACCGAGCTGGCGCCAGCCTTCGTAAACCGCGACGGCCACGGTGTTGGACAGGTTCAAGCTGCGGCACCCCTCGCGCATCGGCAAGCGCAGGCGATGGCCATCGGGCAGGGCGTCGAGTACCTCGGCCGGCAGGCCACGGCTTTCCGGACCGAACAGGAAGGCGTCACCTTCGGCAAAGCTGACATCGTGGAACGGTTGCGAGCCCTTGGTGGTGAACGCGAACAGTCGCGGATGCCCCAGGCTTTCCAGGCAACTGGCCAGGTCGGCGTGGCGCTTGAGCGTGGCGTACTCGTGGTAGTCGAGCCCGGCACGGCGCAGGCGCTTGTCGTCCATGTCGAAGCCCAGGGGCTCGATCAAATGCAGGTGGCAGCCACTGTTGGCGCACAGCCTGATAACGTTGCCGGTATTCGGCGGAATTTCTGGTTGAAAAAGGATGACGTGAAACATGCACGGCTCCGAAGGCAAAGATGCGCTGCATTCTACCCCTGAAGAGGACCCAAGACCGAAGCTTATGCCTCGGGTCATGGGCTCATTGGCGATTGTTGGCATGATGGTGGGCCTGATGATCGGTCGCCTGACCACACCGGACCCGGTCGAACTGCAGCAGGTCGAGACCGCGGCGGACGGCGTGGTGGTGTGGTTCAACAGCGAACCTAAGCTGCACGGCGAGCATATCGACGGCACCGTGGCGCTGCTGTTCGACGCACAGGGCCAGGCCGCCGGTGGGCAGCTCAAGGTCAATGACAAGGATGTGAACTGGCGCGTGCGCAAGACCGATGGCGGCCTGCTGCTGAACCTGGTGGCGGCTCGGCCGTTGCGCGGGGAATGGAAAGGGGAGGAGGCTGACGGCCGCTGGCGGCTGGAGATCCATCTCCAAGAGCAATAAAAGAGGGAGTTCCCGGCCTGCCTGTACCAGGGCTCCCAAAACAGGGTGAAGCTTGCAAAGCTTCGGTGTTAAAGAGGGAATCCCCGGCCTGCCTGTACCGAGGTTCCCCAAAGCGGTGTGGGGCGCGACGCTGCTCGCGTCAAGCACCCCGGGTGTAAAGAGGGGATTCTCGGCCTGCCTGTACCAAGGTCCCCGAAACTGGGTAGTACAAGGGTTATTGCAGGGCGCGTGCCAGAGTGGCGACGTTGTGCCAAAAAAATCCTAAAAAAAGCGCAAAGCCCCGGAATACGGGGCTTTGGTGTTTTTGGTATTCAGATTGTCATCAACGAGCCTGAGGCTTGATGCGTTAGATTCATGCCCGATGCCGGTTCATGGTGCATTGAAGCGGTGCACGGCGCTGGAACCTTGTAGCGGTCCAAATGTGGGAGGGGGCTTGCCCCCGATAGCAGTAGGTCAGTCACAACATCTGTGGCTGATATACCGTCATCGGGGGCAAGCCCCCTCCCACATTGGATCTTCAGTGGATCTGAGATTCAGGCTTCATCACCCTCGTCATCATCCCCACCATCCACCTTCATCCCCAATTCCTTGATCTTGCGCGTCAGGGTATTGCGGCCCCAACCCAGCAACACGGCGGCATCGCGGCGGCGACCGGCGGTGTGCTTGAGGGCGGTCTCGATCATGATGCGCTCGAACGCCGGCACGGCGCTGTCCAGCAGGTTCGACTGGCCGCGCGCCAGGGCCTGGTCGGCCCATTGGCGCAGCGCTTGTTCCCAGTTGGTCACCGGCGCGGAATCCTGCGGAAGGCTCAACAGCTCCGGAGGCAGGTCGCTGATGTGCACTTCGCGTCCGGAGGCCATCACCGTGATCCAGCGGCAGGTGTTCTCCAACTGACGCACGTTGCCGGGCCACGGCAGGTTCTTCAGGTATTCCTCGGTCTCGCTTTTCAGCAGCTTCGGCTCGACGGCCAGCTCCTGAGCGGCGCGGCTGAGGAAGTGGCGGGCCAGGGTCGGGATGTCTTCGCGACGGTCCGACATGCGCGGGATATGGATGCGGATCACGTTGAGGCGGTGGAACAAGTCCTCACGGAATTTGCCCGCGTGCACCAGGGTTTCCAGGTTCTGGTGGGTCGCCGCGATGATGCGTACGTCGACCTTGACCGGTGTGTGTCCGCCCACCCGATAGAACTCACCGTCCGCCAGCACGCGCAGCAGGCGGGTCTGGGTGTCGGCCGGCATATCGCCGATTTCATCGAGGAACAGCGTGCCGCCGTCAGCCTGTTCAAAGCGCCCGCGACGCAGGTTGGCTGCGCCAGTGAATGCGCCTTTTTCGTGGCCGAACAGCTCGGATTCCATCAAATCCTTTGGAATCGCCGCCATGTTCAACGCAATGAACGGCGAGGCTGCGCGTGGGCTGTGACGGTGCAGGGCATGGGCGACCAGCTCTTTACCGGTCCCCGACTCGCCGTTGATCAGCACGGTGATGTTGGAATGGCTCAAGCGCCCGATGGCGCGAAACACTTCCTGCATCGCCGGCGCTTCGCCGATGATTTCCGGGGTGCGGGTCAGGGCGGGTGGAGCTTCCTGGTTCTGTTGTTCCTGGGCGTGCTGGTTGGCGCGTTTGACCAATGCCACCGCTTCGTCCACGTCGAACGGCTTGGGCAGGTATTCAAAGGCGCCGCCCTGATAGGACGCGACAGCGCTGTCCAGGTCCGAGTGCGCCGTCATGATGATCACCGGCAAGCGCGGGTGCTGCTCGCGAATCCGCGCCAGCAGGTCCAGGCCACTGGCGCCGGGCATGCGGATGTCCGAGATGATCACGTCGGGCTGCTGGCGCGCCAGGCGGCTCATTACACCGTCGGCGCTGTCGAAGCTCTGGGTGGTCATGCCTTCCTGTTGCAAGGCTTTCTCGAGGACCCAGCGGATAGAACGGTCGTCATCGACGATCCAGACAGTTTCACTACGGCTCATGTCGATGGGGCTCCTTGTTCCAGTGGCAGAAAGATCGAGAACGTGGTGTGGCCAGGATGGCTCTCACACTCGATCAGACCCTGGTGCTGGCTGATGATGTTCTGGGTAATGGCCAGGCCCAGCCCGGTACCGTCCGGGCGGCCACTGACCATGGGAAAGAAAATGGTTTCCTGCAGTTCCGCAGGAATCCCCGGGCCGTTGTCGATGATCTCGACCTTGGTCACCAGGCGATGGCGCACATGGCCAATGGTGAACTGACGCAGGGCGCGGGTGCGCAGGCTGATGCGGCCCAGGCGCAGCTCGTTCTGGCTGCTGATGGCCTGCATGGCGTTACGTACGATATTGAGCACCGCCTGAATCATCTGTTCGCGGTCGATCAAAACGTCGGGAATGCTTGGGTCATAGTCGCGCACCAAGGTGATGCAGCCCTGGCTTTCGGCCTCAACCAGCTGACAGACACGCTCCAGCACTTCGTGCACGTTGGTCATCGCCAGCGACGGCAGCTTGTTGGAGCCGAGCATGCGGTCCACCAGGTTACGCAGGCGGTCGGCCTCTTCGATGATGACGTTGGTGTAGTCCTTGAGGTTATCGTCCGGCAGCTCGCGGGCCAGCAGTTGCGCTGCGCCACGGATACCACCCAGCGGATTCTTGATCTCATGGGCCAGGCCACGCACCAACATCTTGCTGGTCTCCTGCTTGGACAACTGCGCTTCTTCCTTGGTGATGCGCAGGAGGCGGTCGCGCGGGTGCACTTCCAGCAGCAGCAAGGTGGCGCCGTTGCTGAGGATCGGGGTCACGGCGTAGTCGACGGTCAGGGTCTGGCCGGTCAGGGCCGTGAGCATCGCTTCGCGCTTGGTGAAGGGGTGGGCCTGCTCCACAGCCTGGCGCAATGAGCTCAAGGCTTCGGCTGACTCGGTGAACAATTCGCTGATGAACTGCCCATGGCTGCGCTGGCCGCTGATGGCCAGGAGCATCTCCGCCGCCGGGTTCATGTACTCAAGACGCAAGTCGTCGTTGAGTAGGATGGTCGCGGTGGTCAGGTTGTCGAGTAGCAAACGGTGCAGTGCATCGCTGATGGTCATCAGGACCTCTTTTGGAGCAGCGCGCGGGCTTGAGGCACACGCTGATACAAGGAAAATGCAAAAACCAAACCAAGGATCCGAAAAGAAGCGTGCAAGCCCTGAAATGGGGGTTTTAGGCGCGAAACTGTGGCGTTCTGCCAGCTTGCTCGGGAAGTTTCGAACCAAAATGGGCTGGGCAGGTGGGTAGGGTGCAGCCTATCGCACCAATATAGTGCGGTTTTGTGAAGGTTGTTCAGGAAGTGCTGGGCGGACCGTTTTCAATGCGGGGTGAAAACGGTTCGGGACGGTCAGCGTTGCTCTGACAGTGGCATGCCTGGAGTGCCCGCATAAAAGACCAGAAGCTCAACGGGTGTGTTTCCGGTAATGCCGCGATGTTCGGTGCCCACCATCTCGGCCAGGGTTTGCCCTTGCCTCAAGGTCCGCGAGGCGCCGTTTGCGCGGGTTTCAACGGTCAACTCCCCTGAAACGATGTAGGCAGCGTTCGGCATCGGGTGGGTGTGCCAAGGCAGTTGCGTGCGTGCCGGGATCTTCAGGCGTATCAGCGTGAGCTGCGGCGGGCCGGACGGGTAGGCTGTGTAGGGCGTGCCGTCCCAAGACTCGCTACGTTCAAGCAAGACCTCTTTCTCGATCTGTGCCGCATCCTTTGCCTGCGTGCCGCAGCCCAGCAACGACAAAACTGTCGCTGCTGCAGTCAAGCACTTGAGGGTGTCCATGGTTCCATCCTGTTCGGTCAGTGAACGCTCAGGCTATGGCTGTCGGCCCAGGTGAAGATGCAGGACGGTTCCTCAAATCAAGTAGGTCGAACGCACAGCTCGGCCGTGGCACGGATCATCGCCAGTTGCCGCAGTGGATCGTTCAGCGGCTCATGCACGGCTTCGGCCAGCCACTGTGGGCACTGCGGGTCGGTGCGCTGCGGGGTAAAGTCGGCCAGCTGCTGCAGCAGGCGTTTTTGCAGTTCATCCAGCTGCGGGCGTATCTGTTTGATCAGGTCCGGGCGTGGGTCGTCCGGCGCCTTGCCTTGGAACTGCCAGTCGGAAAGGTGGGTGTATTGCACCAGCTTGTTGGCCTCGATCTGCGCCGAAAAAAACTGCTCGGCGGCGGCCGCGTCCAGCTTGTAGGTCGGTGCCTGGGCGCTAACGCTGGCGATCACCTCTTGTTCGCGCTTTTTATCTTCCACGGGCTTTTTGCTGTCCCATTTGCTCAGGGCTACCTGGTCGGCGATCTCCAGGCGTTCGGCAATGCTGTTGAGCAGCGGCTCCAGAGTGGGCGGCGCAGCACTCGCACTGGCACTGACGAACAACAGAGCGAACACAAGTCGACGTTTCAAGGATGATCTCCTGTGGGAGCGGGGCTTGCCCGCGATGGCGGAGTATCAGTCAATACAACAGGTGCTCGATGCGGCGCAATCGCGGGCCAAAAAAAGACCTCCCGAAGGAGGTCTTTTTTCATCACGCTACATTAAGCAGCGCTACCGGATCAGCAGCTGTAGTACAGCTCGTATTCCAGTGGGTGTACGAAGGTGCGAACCTTGATTTCTTCTTCGCTCTTCAGGCCGATGTAAGCGTCGATGAAGTCGTCGCTGAACACGCCGCCTTTGGTCAGGAACGCACGGCCCTTGTCCAGCTCTTCCAGGGCTTCTTTCAGGCTGCCGCACACTTGTGGGATCTCTTTGGCCTCTTCAGGCGGCAGGTCGTACAAGTTTTTGTCGGCGGCGTCGCCAGGGTGGATCTTGTTCTGGATACCGTCCAGGCCAGCCATTACCAGGGCAGCGAAGGCCAGGTACGGGTTGGCTGCTGGATCCGGGAAGCGTGCTTCGATACGGCGAGCGCGAGGGCTGGACACGTATGGAATACGGATCGAAGCGGAACGGTTGCGCGCCGAGTAGGCCAGCATTACCGGTGCTTCGAAACCTGGGACCAGACGCTTGTAGGAGTTGGTCGACGGGTTGGTGAAGCCGTTCAAGGCCTTACCGTGCTTGATGATACCGCCGATGAAATACAGGGCAGTGTCGGACAGGCCGGCATAACCTTCGCCAGCGAAGGTGTTCTTGCCCTCTTTGGCGATGGACAGGTGAACGTGCATACCCGAACCGTTATCGCCGTACAGAGGCTTAGGCATGAAGGTAGCGGTACGGCCGTAGGCAACGGCAGTGTTGTGTACGCAGTACTTCAGGGTCTGTACTTCGTCAGCCTTGGCCACCAGGGTGTTGAACTTCACACCGATTTCGTTCTGGCCGGCAGTGGCCACTTCGTGGTGGTGCACTTCGATGGTCAGGCCCATGTCTTCCATGGCGTTGCACATGGAGGTACGGATTTCGTGGTCGTGGTCGAACGGCGGAACTGGGAAGTAGCCACCTTTGATGCCTGGACGGTGGCCATGGTTGCCGCCTTCCACGTCTTGATCGGACATCCAGGAGCCTTGTTCGGAGTAGATCTTGAACATGGAGCCGGAGATGTCGGACTTGAACTTCACTTGGTCGAAGATGAAGAATTCTGGCTCTGGGCCTACGAATACAGTGTCACCGATACCGGTCGACTTCAGGTATTCCTCGGCACGCTTGGCGATCGCACGTGGGTCGCGGTCGTAGCCTTGCATGGTCGAAGGCTCGATCACGTCGCAGACCAGGATCAGGGTCGGCTCTTCGGTGAACGGGTCGAGTACGGCAGTGCTGTCGTCCGGCATCAGGATCATGTCGGAGGCTTCGATGCCTTTCCAGCCAGCGATGGAGGAACCGTCGAACATTTTGCCTTCTTCGAAGAAAGCTTCATCCAGCGCGTCGCGAGCCGGCATGGTCACGTGGTGCTGAGTGCCTTTGGTGTCCGTGAAGCGCAGATCAATCCATTTAACGTCATGATCTTTGATGAGTTGAACCGACTTCGACATAGTGTCCTCCGGGTGGCTTCGGGCTGGGGTAGTGGAGTTAGCCCTTAGAATGTGGGTGATGCCGGCGCGGATAGTCCGCCATGGCAACCTGCCTCACAAGAGAGCAAATTGCATGCCAGTGCGCCAACATGGGTTTTCTGCTCAAAAAACGACCCTATAAAGGTGCATTACGACAAAAGACCAAAAATGGCGCACCGCAATGTAGCGCAAAGGCGCACAAATGCACCTATTTAGTGCGTGATACGTGCGATGCATATTAACTGGTTAAACCTTGAGCGATTTCCGCTATAATCCGCGCCCCCCTTTTTCAGCAGGCCCGGCGCGCGCTGTTTCCATGAAATTAATCGTTAAAGTCTTCCCCGAGATCACCATCAAAAGCCGACCGGTACGGACGCGTTTCATCCGTCAGTTGGCCAAGAACATCCGTGCCGTGCTCCGCGATCTGGACCCGGCTGTGGTGGTGAACGGCGTGTGGGACAACCTCGAGCTGGAAACCCGTGTCACCGAGCCCAAAGCCTTGAAGGACATGACCGAGCGCCTGAGCTGCATGCCGGGCATCGCGCATTTCCTGCAGGTGGATGAGTACCCGCTGGGCGACTTCGATGACATCACCGAGAAGTGCAAACAGCACTACGGCAGTGAGCTTGAAGGCAAGATCTTTTCGGTGCGCTGCAAGCGTGCCGGCAAGCACACCTTCAGCTCCATGGACGTCGAGAAATACGTCGGCAGCAAGCTGCGTCGCGAGTGCGGCGCATCCGGAATTTCCCTGAAAGCGCCGCAAATTGAAGTGCGCATGGAAATTCGCGACCAACGGTTGTTTGTGATCCACAGCCAGCACAACAGCATCGGCGGCTACCCGCTGGGCGCCCTGGAACAGACCCTGGTGCTGATGTCCGGCGGTTTCGATTCCACGGTGGCGGCCTACCAGATCATGCGCCGCGGCCTGATGAGCCACTTCTGCTTCTTTAACCTGGGCGGACGTGCACACGAATTGGGCGTGATGGAAGTCGCGCATTTTATCTGGAAGAAGTACGGCAGCTCCCAACGCGTGCTATTTGTGAGCGTACCGTTCGAGGAAGTGCTGGGCGAAATTCTCGGTAAAGTCGATAACGGTCATATGGGCGTGGTATTGAAGCGTATGATGTTGCGCGCGGCCTCGCGAATCGCCGACAAGTTGCAGATCGATGCACTGGTAACCGGTGAGGCGATCTCCCAGGTCTCCAGCCAAACGCTGCCGAACCTGTCGATCATCGATTGCGTCACCGAGAAGCTGGTCTTGCGCCCGCTGATCGCCAGCCACAAGCAGGACATCATCGACCTGGCAGAGCAGATCGGCACCGCCGACTTTGCCAAGCACATGCCCGAGTACTGCGGGGTCATTTCGGTGAACCCCAAGACCCACGCCAAGCGCCATCGCGTGGAGCATGAGGAGAAAGAATTCGACATGGCGATTCTGGAGCGTGCGCTCGAGAACGCCAAGCTGGTCCCGATCGATCGCGTGATCGACGAATTGGGCCAGGACATCAAGATCGAAGAAGTCAGCGAAGCCCTGGCCGGCCAGATCGTCATCGACATCCGTCACCCGGATGCCGCTGAGGATGAGCCGCTGGAAATCGCCGGCATCGACGTACAAACGCTGCCGTTCTATGCATTGAATGCGCGTTTCAAGGAACTGGATAACAGCCGTCAGTACCTGCTGTATTGCGACAAAGGCGTGATGAGTCGCCTGCATGCCCACCATTTGCTCAGTGAGGGACATGCCAATGTGCGCGTTTATCGACCGAGCTAAGAGCCCGGGGCTGTTTGCCTGTGGCCTGCGTCACCGGCCCCCCGACTCTGCCGTCAAGCTGTAACGGCAAGGCCTGACTCTACTGTTAATCGCTGCCACGACCTGTCAGCACACCGAATCCTCTGATCGAGATACACAAGTGATCGAAAATCTACGTAACATCGCCATCATTGCTCACGTTGACCATGGTAAAACCACCCTGGTAGACAAACTCCTGCGTCAATCCGGCACCCTGGAGCGCAACGAGCTCAACGACGAGCGCGTGATGGACTCCAACGACCAGGAAAAAGAGCGCGGCATTACCATCCTGGCTAAAAACACCGCTATCAACTGGAACGGCTACCACATCAACATCGTGGACACCCCGGGCCACGCCGACTTCGGCGGCGAAGTAGAACGCGTAATGTCGATGGTTGACTCCGTTCTGCTGCTGGTTGACGCTCAAGACGGCCCTATGCCGCAAACCCGTTTCGTGACCAAGAAGGCGTTCGAAGCCGGCCTGCGTCCGATCGTGTGCATCAACAAGGTTGACCGTCCAGGCGCGCGTCCGGACTGGGTTCTGGACCAGATCTTCGACCTGTTCGACAACCTGGGTGCCACCGAAGAACAGCTGGACTTCAAAGTCGTCTACGCCTCGGCCCTGAACGGTATTGCCGGTCTGGACCACACCGACATGGCTGAAGACATGACCCCGCTGTACCAGTCGATCGTCGACAACGTACCAGCCCCGGCTGTTGACCGTGACGGCGCGTTCCAGATGCAGATCTCCGCTCTGGACTACAACAGCTTCCTGGGTGTTATCGGCGTTGGCCGTATCGCCCGTGGTCGCGTCAAGCCGAACACCCCGGTAGTCGCTATCGGCGCCGACGGCAAGAAGCGCAACGGTCGTATCCTGAAGCTGATGGGTCACCACGGTCTGCACCGCATCGACGTTGAAGAAGCGGCCGCTGGCGACATCGTATGCATCAGCGGTATGGACTCGCTGTTCATCTCCGACACCCTGTGCCACCCGGACACCGTCGAGGCGATGAAGCCTCTGACCGTTGACGAGCCAACCGTTTCCATGACCTTCCAGGTAAACGACTCGCCTTTCTGCGGTAAAGAAGGCAAGTTCGTGACCTCCCGTAACATCAAGGAGCGTCTGGACAAAGAGCTGCTGTACAACGTTGCACTGCGCGTTGAAGAAGGCGACTCGGCTGACAAGTTCAAGGTTTCCGGCCGTGGTGAGCTGCACCTCTCGGTACTGATCGAAACCATGCGTCGCGAAGGCTTCGAAATGGGCGTTGGTCGTCCAGAAGTGATCATCCGTCAGGTTGACGGCGTGAAGCAGGAACCGTTCGAAAACGTCACCATCGACACCCCGGAAGAATCCCAGGGCAAGGTGATGGAAGAGATGGGTCTGCGTAAAGGCGACCTGACCAACATGGTGCCGGATGGCAAAGGCCGTGTGCGTCTGGAATACAACATCCCTGCTCGTGGTCTGATCGGTTTCCGTAACCAGTTCCTGACCCTGACCAACGGTGCTGGCATCCTGACCTCGATCTTCGATCGCTACGACACCATGAAGTCCGGCGACATGTCCGGCCGTCAGAACGGTGTTCTGGTATCGGTAGAAACCGGCAAGGCACTGACCTACTCCCTGGAAACCCTCCAGGCGCGTGGCAAGCTGTTCGTTGAACACGGTCAAGAGATCTACAACGGTCAGATCGTTGGTCTGAACAGCCGTGATAACGACATGGGCGTCAACCCAACCAAAGGCAAGAAGCTCGACAACATGCGTGCTTCGGGTAAAGACGAAACCATCGCTCTGGTTCCACCTGTTCGCTTCACCCTGGAACAGGCCCTGGAATTCATCCAGGACGACGAGCTGTGCGAAGTCACGCCTAAGTCGATCCGCCTGCGTAAGAAGATCCTGGACGAAGGCGAGCGTACCCGCGCTGCCAAGAAAGCCAAGAACTGAGTTAACTCAGGCTGAATGAAAAACGCCCCCGGTCGAAAGGCCGGGGGCGTTTTTTTTTATGCCTGCAAAATTTGCAGTGATTGTGCCGGCCTCTTCGCGAGCAAGCCCGCTCCCACATTTGACCGCGTTTTTTCAGGATGAATGAGGTCAAGTGTGGGGGCGGGCTTGCTCGCGAACGCGGTAGCCCAGGCAATAAAGAACTTGGATCAGAACTTATCGAGTGTCCGAAACTTGGTCTCGCGCACCACTTCCTTCGGCTTGTACGCGCAATACCCCGGGCGTGGACCGATCTTCGGGTGGTTGCGGCAGGTATCCGGGCGCTTGTCATAAATAGTGCAGAAGCGCGTCTTACGATCCAGGTACAGGCAATCGTTGTTGCTCATGCGCTGCAGGGTAAAAATCTCGGATTTGGCGTTGAAGCGCTCGACGATGCCTTCCTTCTGCAAGCGCTTGGCGATGTTCTTCGGCGGGTCGCCGCGCTCGAATTCATCGACGATACCAATGCGGATCAGGTCCTTGATCTTCACTTCGACCGGCAGCGTGCAGCAGCTGGACACGCAACCACCGCACATATGCGCGGAATATTTCTGCCACGTTTCAAGACGGTCGAGTTCCGCGGCGGCGATCAGTTGAGGCTTCATCAGGGTTCCAAGGTGGGGCGGTGTCCGGGCGCGCGATCATACCGGGATTGATGATTTTTTGAACAATTTTTTATGGGTTTCGGCCAGAAGGCGCGCTTGTATCAAAAGCAGGCACGGCCAATGCATCAAAACCCTGTAAAGGTAAATGCGTTAAAAAAGTGCCGAACCAGAGCGTCTACCGTCTGTCAGACCGTCTAGGCTCTAGCAACTCCTTCTATCTCGCCCGAGGTCGCAATTGATGTCTCAGGAACCACTTGCACGAGAAGCAGAGGTAGCCGCATTCCGCGATGCCGTCTTGACCAAACTTACCTACGCGGTGGGCAAGGACCCGGATCACGCCTTCGACCACGACTGGTTCGAAGCCATTGCCCTGGCCGCGCGCGACCAGATGGTCGATCACTGGATGGACCACACCCGGCGCATCTACCGCAAGGGCCAGAAGCGGGTTTACTACCTTTCCCTGGAATTCCTCATCGGCCGCTTGCTCTACGACAGCCTGAGCAACCTCGGCGTGCTGGAAATCGCTCGTGAAGCGCTCTCGGAGCTGGGTGTCGACCTTGAGCGCATCCGCCTGCTGGAGCCCGATGCCGCACTGGGCAATGGCGGCCTGGGTCGCTTGGCGGCGTGCTTCATGGAAAGCATGTCGACCCTGGGCATTGCCGGCCATGGGTATGGCATCCGTTATGAGCACGGCTTGTTTCGCCAGGCGATTGTCGATGGCTGGCAGCAGGAGCAGACCGAGCGCTGGCTGGACTTCGGCAACCCATGGGAATTCGAACGCCCTGAAGTGGCGTACCCGATCGGCTTTGGTGGCAGCGTCGAAACACTGGAAGATGCCTCCGGGAAAATGATCCAGCGATGGACGCCGAACGAAACCGTGCGCGCCATTGCTTATGACACGCCGGTTGTCGGCTGGCGCGGTGCCAGCGTCAACACGCTGCGGCTGTGGCGTGCCCGGGCGGTGGAAGACCTGCACCTGGAGCGCTTCAACGCCGGTGACCACCTTGGCGCGGTCGCCGAAGTGGCGCGCGCCGAAAGCATCTCCCGAGTGCTTTACCCGGCCGACAGCACCGAAGCAGGGCAGGAACTGCGCCTGCGCCAGGAATACTTCTTTGTCGCCGCCTCCCTGCAAGACCTGCTGCGCCGCCACAAGAACATGCACGGCTCGGTGCTGAGCCTGGGCGAACACGCCGCGATCCAGCTCAACGACACCCACCCGTCCATCGCCGTGGCCGAGCTGATGCGTCAATTGGTCGACCTGCACCACATTCCGTGGGAAGCGGCGTGGGATGTGACGGTGGAAACCCTGTCGTACACCAACCACACGCTGCTGCCTGAAGCGCTGGAAACCTGGCCGGTCGGCCTGATGGAACGCATGCTGCCCCGGCACATGCAGATCATCTACCTGATCAACGCCCAGCACATCGACTCGCTGCGCGCCAAGGGCATCCACGACTTTGACGTACTGCGCGCGGTGTCATTGATCGAAGAAGACAACGGCCGCCGCGTGCGCATGGGCAACCTGGCATTCCTGGGCTCCCACAGCGTCAACGGCGTGTCCGGCCTGCACACCCAATTGATGCGCAGCACGGTGTTCTCCGAGCTGCACAAGCTGTACCCGGAACGCATCAACAACAAAACCAACGGCATTACCTTCCGTCGCTGGTTGTACCAGGCCAACCCCAAGCTCACGTCCATGCTGGTGGAAGCGCTCGGCCCGGACATTCTCGACAAGCCCGAAGAGCGGTTGGTGGAGCTTGAGCCATTTGCCGAAAAACAGACGTTCCGCAAGGCATTTGCCGAGCAGCGCCTGCACAGTAAGCGCGCGCTGGCGGACATCATTCACGAGCGCCTGGGCATTGCGGTCAACCCGGCGGCGATGTTCGACGTGCAGGTCAAGCGTATCCACGAATACAAGCGCCAGTTGCTCAACCTGCTGCACACCGTGGCGCTGTACCAGGCCATCCGTGCCGAGCCGGGCACCGACTGGGTGCCGCGCGTGAAAATCTTCTCGGGCAAGGCGGCGGCCAGTTATCACCAGGCCAAGTTGATCATCAAGTTGACCAACGACATCGCCCGCACGGTCAATAACGACCCGACCGTACGCGGTTTGCTCAAGGTGGTGTTCCTGCCCAACTACAACGTCAGCCTGGCGGAAAGCATCATTCCGGCGGCGGATTTGTCGGAGCAGATTTCCACCGCCGGTTTCGAGGCCTCGGGCACCAGCAACATGAAGTTCGGTCTCAACGGTGCGCTGACCATCGGCACGATGGACGGCGCCAACGTGGAAATGCACGAGCGTGTGGGGGCCGAGCACATGTTTATCTTCGGCCTCAGCGCGCAGCAGGTGGAAGCCCGCAAGCACGCTGGTGAATTCAATGCAGGTGCTGACATCG
Source organism: Pseudomonas sp. H3_E07 (assembly GCF_054668895.1). Classification (NCBI taxonomy): domain Bacteria; kingdom Pseudomonadati; phylum Pseudomonadota; class Gammaproteobacteria; order Pseudomonadales; family Pseudomonadaceae; genus Pseudomonas; species Pseudomonas sp. H3_E07. Next base: position 2,398,296 of record NZ_CP162795.1, on the reverse strand, counting down.
CGGCGTCTCATCGGTTGAATGACGTGCTGCAAGCGATCCGCGGCGGGGTGTTCTCGCCGGACGATCCGGGCCGCTACGCGGGGCTGATCGACGGGCTGATCGACTACGACCGCTTCCTGGTGTGTGCCGACTTCGATTCGTACTGGGACGCCCAGGCGCGGGTTGAGGCGCATTGGCATGATTCCAAGGCGTGGTGGCGTTCGGCGGTGCTGAATACGGCGCGGATGGGTTGGTTCAGCTCGGATCGGACCATCAGGGAGTACGCGACCGAGATCTGGAAAGCCCTCGACTGAACACGGCTGACCTGAATATGTGCGCGGGCTTGTGTGGGAGCTGGCTTGCCTGCGATAGCATCACCTCGGTGTGACAGATACACCGAGGTGTCTGCGTCGCGGGCAAGCCAGCTCCCACACACGCCCGCTTCCACATGGGTGCAGCGTCGATATACTAGGCCTCGGTTTGCCTGCCTCGGGCTGCTTAGGGATATCGACCATGCAATGGATTTTCATGCTGATTGGCCTGGTGCTCGGCTGGACGCTCGACGAATCGTTCAGTGATGCGGGTATCGGTGCGCTGCTGGGGCTGGGCATTGGCCAGGCGATTCGCCTGGCGCAGCTGTCGGCCCAGGCGGACAAGCAGGCGCGTCAGTTGGACACCACGCAGAAGTCGCTGATCGCGCTGGGCGAGCGCTTGCGGCAACTGGAAGTGCCCGCGCCTGCAAGCAGCGTGAAGGTCGAGCCCTCTGTTCCCGAATCGGCACCTGTCGCCAAACCGCCCGAGCTGGTGTGGGAGCTGCCTGCCGAGTTGGCCCCCGTTGCCAGGGGCGCCGAACCGAGCCAGCCGCTGCCGGATGACGTGTGGGCTCCGGCGCCGACGCCTAAAGAACCTGTAATCCCTCGCGGCCCCAACCTGATCGAGCGCGCTATTGAAGGTGCGCGCAATTGGCTGTTTGGCGGCAACACCGTGCTGCGGGTCGGCGTGGTGCTGTTGTTCCTCGGCCTGGCTTTCCTGCTGCGTTATGCCACTGAAGGCATGGTGGTGCCGATCGAGCTGCGCTACGCCGGCGTTGCCGCTGCCGCGTTGGGCCTGCTGGGCCTGGGCTGGTGGCTGCGGCTGCGCAACGGTAACTACGGCTTGATGCTGCAAGGCGCGGGGATTGCCGTGTTGTACCTCACGGTATTTGCGGCAATGCGTTTGCATCCCCTGATCGATCCTGGCGCGGCAATGGGGTTGCTGGTAGCCGTCACGGTCTGTTCGGCGATCCTGGCAATCACCCAGGATGCCATCGGCCTGGCCTGTGCGGCGGCGTTGGGTGGTTTTGCGGCACCGATCCTGGTGTCGACCGGCGCCGGAAGCCATGTGGCGCTGTTCAGCTACTTTGCGTTGCTCAACGCCGGCATCCTCACGATTGCCTGGTTCAAAGCCTGGCGCCTGCTGAACGTGATCGGTTTTGTTGGCACCTTTGGTATTGGTTTCGCCTGGGGCATGCGCGCCTACACGCCGGAGCTGTTGTGGAGCACCGAGCCGTTCCTGATCCTGTTTTTCCTGATGTACCTGGCTATCGGCCTGTTGTTCGCGCGGCGTAAATTGCTGGAAACCCAGGACGCCCCCGAAGATGCCAGCCGGGGCGCGCAACTGCGCTGGTCGGCGGCCAAGGGGGATTATGTCGATGGCACGTTGTTATTCGGCCCGCCGCTGGTGGGCTTCGGTCTGCAGTTCGCGCTGGTACAACACCTTGAGTTCGCTGCTGCGTTCAGTGCGCTGGGCCTGGGCATCATTTACATTGTCCTGGCCCGCGTGCTCAGTGGCGGGCGCGCCTTGCTCCTGACGGAAACCTGCCTGGCCCTTGGCGTGATCTTCGCCAGCCTGGCCATTCCCTTGGGCCTTGATGCGCGCTGGACTGCTGCGGCGTGGGCCGTCGAAGGCGCCGGGATCTTCTGGCTCGGTCTACGCCAGCATCGACCCGTCGCGCGGGCGTTCGCCCTATTGCTGCAACTGGGTTCGCTGCTCGCCTTCCTCGGCGAACTGCGCGATGGCCAGGACACCTTGCTGCAGGGGCCGCCATTGGAAGCGTTGCTGCTGGGTGCGGCACTGCTGTTCAGCTTTTATCAAATACACAACGCCGCGCCGCAACAGACCCGGCGTTGGGAGCGCCTCGGCGCTCCAGGGCTCGCCGTCCTCGGCCTGGGCTGCGCTTACCTGCTGGCGCCGCTGTTGTTTTCGACCCAAGGCAGCATCGTCAGTTGGTCGGTTGCGGGCCTTGCGACCGTGTGGGCGGGCCTGCGTATCGGCTCGCCATGGGTCGTGCGCTGTGGCGTTGCCGTGCAAGTGCTTGCGGGCGCGCTGTTTGCGCTCGACCCCGTGAACAATGCCTGGACACCGCTGATCATTGCCTTGGCGGCCATGCTCGGCGCCTGGTGCTTGCCCCGTGGGCGCTTGTCCGCCGGTCTGCTGGCCTGGGGCGTGGCGTGGTGGGCGTTGGCGGTGATCATTGAAGTCTGGCGCTTGGCACCTGCGGCCTTGCACGCTTCGCTGTTGGTGCTGGCGGCCGCGCTGAGCGTGGTGATCTGGACGGCACTGGCGCTGCGTTTGCGCTGGGCGGCGTTGGGTATCGCCAGCACGTTGTTGATGCCTGCGGTGGGGCTCGTGTTGTTGGGCGCGTGGACTGAGTATTACCACCCGGCCGCGCAGTTCGGCTGGCTGGCCTGGTGGGTGGTGTTCGTGGTGCATTTCATCTCGCTGCGGCATTTGTCGGCGGTGGTGCCCGGCAAAGTGCTGAGCGCGGCTCACGTACTGGGCTGTTGGATGCTGATCGGTGTGCTGGCGCTGGAACTGCGCTACGGCCTGCTGGTGCTGTCGAGCGAATACAACGCTTGGCGCTGGTTGGGCTGGGCGATTCTGCCAAGTCTCTATCTCGTGCTGGCTGCCGCACCGCGCCATTGGCCATGGCCGGTGTCGGCCTACCCCAGGGAATACCGCGTATTCGCTGCATTACCGCTGGCGGTGCTGATGCTGGGTTGGTTCTGGCTGGCGAACATCTTTAGTGACGGCACGGCCAAGCCGCTGCCCTATGTGCCACTGCTCAACCCATTGGACCTGGGCCTGCTGTTCGCGCTGCTGGGCATTTACCTGTGGTCGCGCAGTGCGGCGCCGGAACGTGGGCCGCGCGTTGAGTTGATCGCCCAGGGCGTGGCCGGCATTTCGCTGTTCGCATTCTTCACCGCGCTGGTGATGCGTACCGCCCACCATTGGGGCGGCGTGCCGTTTCATCTGGATGCGTTGCTGGAGTCCATGCTGGTGCAGGCCGGCCTGTCGATCGTCTGGACCCTTATTGCCCTCGGACTGATGATCGGCGGCCATTTGCGCCATCGTCGCGAAGTGTGGCTGATCGGCGCGGCACTGATTGCCGTGGTGGTGGCCAAGTTGTTCTTTGTCGAGCTGAGCAACCGTGGCGGTTTGGCGCGGATCGTGTCGTTTATCGGCGTGGGCGGTTTGTTGCTGGTGGTTGGCTACTTTGCGCCGCTGCCGCCTAAGCGCGTTGAACCTGAGGGAGCATCTTCTTGATGGGCAGGCTGAGTCTGAGTGGGTTGACGATATGGATGCTGTGTTCGGCGACGTTTGCTCAAGAACGTCCGGCTGATTTCGCCACCCAGGTGCCGCTGGCCGTAAGCGGCGCTGGTCCCTGGTATAGCCTGGAGCTGCCATTGGCGGTTCAAATGAGCGCGCGCCAGGCAAATCTCAGCGATGTTCGGGTCTTCGACGCTGCCGGTGAGCCTCAGGCGTATGCGTTGTCGCGCCCGTCCGCGCAGCGCACCGAGAGCCGCAACGTCACCGACGTGAAGTGGTTCCCGCTGTACGCTGCCGACACCGAGCAAGCCTTGCCTGACGTGGTGATGAAGGCCACCACCACCGGCGCCCTGGTGGAAATCACACCGTCCACTGCCGCTAAGCCCGGCAAGCAGGTACTGCGTGGCTGGGTGTTGGACGCCAGTGCGATCAAGGCGCCGTTGCAGCAATTGAGCCTGGACTGGAGCCATGAGCAAGAGGGCTTCCAGCGTTTCAGCATTGAAGCCAGTGATGATTTGCAGCACTGGCAAGCCTGGGGTGATGGGCAAGTGGCGCGTTTGTCATTTGCCGATGAGCGGGTCGAGCAGCATGACGTGAGCCTGCCCGGTCAATCGGCGCGTTACCTGCGGCTGGTGTGGCAGGGCCAGGCGGCGCCGTTGCTGACGTCGGCCCGCCTGGAGAGCTCCACTCGCAGTAACCTGCCGATGCCGTTGGTGTGGTCGCAAGCGTTGCCGGGGGGTCGCCTCAAGGCGGGCGAGTACAGCTGGCAATTGCCCACGGGGCTGAATGTGGAGCGCTTGCGGGTCGAGTTGAAGCAGCCCAACACGCTGGCGCCCGTGACGTTGTCGGGGCGAAGTGAGGTCAAGCAAGCGTGGCAGCCGTTGAGCAATGGCCTGCTGTACCGCCTGAGCCAGAACGGCAAGGAGGTGGTGCAGGATGAATTGCAGTTGCCGGGCCAGGCGGTTGCTCAGTTGAGATTGCAGGTGGACGAGCGGGGCGGCGGCCTGGGCGTCGAAGCGCCCGTGTTGCGCGTTGCCGTACGGGCCACGCAGTTGGTGTTCCTGGCACGGGGTGAGCCGCCGTTCACCCTGGCGTTGGGGAATGTGTCCGTGAAAGGGGCGAACTTGCCGCTGTCGACGCTGATCCCCGATTACCGTGACGAGCGCCTGAAAACCTTGGGCCAGGCCACGTTGGCGGGGGAGATCGCGGTCAAACCGGCTGCGATTGCTGCGTTACCCGACACTGGCCCCGACCTGAAGAAGCTCGGCCTCTGGGCCGTGCTGCTGCTCGGCGTGGCGGCACTGGGCGCCATGGCCTACAGTTTGCTGCGCAAGCCGCCGGTGGCACGTTAAATAAAGTCCATGAACTCTATTGGGTTTAAATCCTCTGATAGGAGGAAATACGCCCCGACTCGCGTTAAACTGCGCGGGTTTTCAAGCCCCCCATTTTCCGGAGCCTTACATGTCCCGCGTTACCTTGAGTCGCTATTTGATTGAGCAGACCCGCAGCAACAACACGCCTGCCGATCTGCGCTTCCTTATCGAAGTGGTGGCGCGTGCTTGCAAGGAAATCAGCCACGCCGTGTCCAAAGGCGCACTGGGTGGTGTCCTGGGCAGCATGGGCACCGAAAACGTGCAGGGCGAAGTGCAGAAGAAGCTCGACGTGCTCTCCAACGAGATTCTGCTCGAAGCCAACGAGTGGGGCGGTCACCTGGCCGGCATGGCGTCCGAAGAAATGGACAATGCCTACCAGATCCCCGGCAAATACCCGAAAGGCGCCTACCTGCTGGTGTTCGACCCACTGGACGGCTCGTCCAACATCGACATCAACGCCCCGGTCGGCACCATCTTCTCGGTATTGCGTTGCCCGAACGAATACCTGAGCCAGAACGAAGCCCTGAACGAAAAGGCCTTCCTGCAGCCAGGCACCGAGCAGGTCGCTGCCGGCTACGCCATCTACGGCCCGCAGACCATGCTGGTACTGACCCTGGGCGACGGCGTCAAAGGCTTCACCCTGGACCGCGAAATGGGCAGCTTCGTACTGACCCACGAAGACATTTCCATCCCGGCTTCCACCCAGGAATTCGCGATCAACATGTCCAACCAGCGTCACTGGGAAGAGCCGGTGAAGCGCTACGTCAACGAACTGATGGAAGGCGAAGAAGGCCCGTTGAAGAAAAACTTCAACATGCGCTGGGTCGCCGCGATGGTTGCCGACGTGCACCGCATCCTGACCCGTGGTGGCTTGTTCATGTACCCACGCGACAGCCGCGAGCCGTCCAAGCCAGGTAAGCTGCGCCTGATGTACGAAGCCAACCCGATGTCCTTCCTGGTCGAGCAAGCGGGCGGCGCGTCCACCGACGGCCACCAGCGCATCCTCGACATCCAGCCTGAAGGCCTGCACCAGCGTGTGGCGGTGTTCCTGGGTTCAAAGGAAGAAGTTGAGCGTGTGACGGCCTATCACAAGAAGTAAGTTGATGCGATAAGTGACCGGCGTTGTTGTGAGCCGGTTCACCCTTGAAGAAGCCCCGAAACGTTTCAGCGTTTTCGGGGTTTTTTTGTTTTCGTTCATCGGGAACCAGACACCTCTTTTCCCTTCTAAGCTTCTGGCAGATACCCACGCTGCTTCGTCCCTCCAGGAGTTTTTCCATGTCGTTACGCCGTCTCGCTTTGCTGGCTTTTTGCGTGTTGTTGGGCGCTTGCAGCAAGGTCAACCAAGAAAACTACGCGAAGTTGTCGGCTGGCATGGCCAAGGCTGAGGTGGAGTCGTTGCTGGGTAAGCCGACCGATTGTTCCGGCGCGCTGGGCATGTCCAGTTGCACCTGGGGCGATAAAACCAGCTTTATCAGCGTTCAATATGCCGGTGACAAAGTTCTGATGTTTTCCGGGCAAGGCCTGAAGTAAACCGGGGCGAGAGCCTGCGGGAGAAGAAGAATGATGCGTTTTGTTTTGTTCCTTTGTGCCAGCCTGTTTTTGGCGGGCTGCGCCAGCCATTCTGGCGATGATCTGCAACCCAAGACAGCCGGCAGCGTCAACCTCAAGCGTTACCAGGGCACCTGGTATGAGTTGGCCCGATTGCCGATGTATTTCCAGCGCAATTGCGCCCAGTCCGAAGCTCGCTACACCCTGTTGCCCGATGGCGATATGTCGGTGTTCAACCGTTGCTTGACGACCGAATGGAAGTGGGAAGAAGCCAAGGGCACCGCCACTCCGCAAGTGCCAGGCAAGACCGACAAGCTCTGGGTGGAATTCAATAACTGGTTTACCGCGCTGTTACCCGGCGTCGCCAAGGGCGACTACTGGGTGCTGTATGTCAGCGATGACTACAAGACTGCGATCGTCGGCAGCCCTAGCCGGCGCTACATGTGGATCTTGTCGCGCACGCCGACGGTCAATGCGGACACCCGCGAAGACCTGCTGAGCAGGGCGCGGCAACAGGGGTATGACACCACACGTTTGATCTGGCGCACGTCGGACAAGCAGATGGCGAAAACCTCGCAATAACCCTGAATGAATGCGGATCAAAATGTGGGAGCGGGCTTGCTCACGAATGCGGCGTGTCAGTCGACAGATGCAATGACTGGCACACCGCATTCGCCAGCAACCCCGCTCCCACAGTTTTAACCGAGTAGGTCCTTTAATACCTGTGTGAAGGCGCGATTGCTGTCCTCTTCACCGGCGTGGTGCCCATCGCGCACCACCCACTTCCCGTTCACCAGCACATCCCGCACCTGCCGATCTCCGCCTGCGAACAGCCAGCGATTGAGAATCCCGTCCTCCGTTGCCGTCGCCAGGTACGGATCATTACCGTCCAGCACAATCCAATCCGCTCGCTTACCCACTTCCAATCGACCAATCGGCTGCCCCAGCGCTTGGGCACCACCGTCCAGCGCGGCATCAAACAGCGTGCGGCCGACCATCGGCTGATCACCGCGATACAGCCGGTTACGCCGCTGATCGCGCAAGCGCTGGCCGTATTCCAGCCAACGCAACTCTTCCACCACGCTCAGTGATACATGGCTGTCGGACCCGATGCCCATGCGTCCGCCCTGGGCGAGAAAATCCACCGCCGGGAAAATCCCGTCACCCAGGTTGGCCTCGGTGGTCAGGCACAAGCCGGCAATCGCACGGCTCTTGGCCATGCGCGCGACTTCATCCGCATCGGCATGGGTGGCATGCACCAGGCACCAGCGCTCATCCACTTCTACGTTGTCATACAGCCATTGCAGCGGGCGTTTGCCGCTCCAGGCCAGGCAGTCATCGACTTCTTTTTGCTGTTCGGCGATGTGGATATGCACCGGGCACGCTTTGTCGCTGGCGGCCAGCACTGCATTGATTTGTTCGGGCGTCACCGCACGCAACGAGTGGAAACACAACCCCAACTGTTGCGCCGGTTGTGCGGCGAGGATGGGTTTCAACTGCGCCTGCAGGTCCAGGTAGTGTTCGGTGCTGTTGATAAACCGCCGCTGGCCTTCATTTGGCGCCTGGCCGCCAAACCCGGAGTGGGTGTAAAGCACTGGCACCAGTGTCAGGCCAATCCCGCTAGTGGCTGCCGCCTGGCTGATCTGCCGCGACAGCTCCGTACGATCGGCATACGGCTGGCCGCTGATGTCATGGTGCACATAGTGGAATTCGGCCACCGACGTGTAGCCGGCCTTGAGCATTTCGATGTACAGCTGGCGTGCGATCACCTGCAATTGATCCGGGTTGATCTTGCCCACCATGCGATACATCAGGTCGCGCCAGGTCCAGAAACTGTCATTCGGGTTACCGGCAACTTCCGCCAAACCGGCCATGGCACGCTGGAAAGCATGGGAGTGCAGGTTCGGCATGCCCGCCAACACAGGGCCTCTCAGCCGTTCTGCACCGTCTGCCCTGGCATTGGCCTCTACTTTAATCAGCAGGCCTTCGGCGCTGACTTCAAGACGTACATCATTGGCCCATCCATTAGGCAGCAGCGCGCGTTCGGCAAAGAAAGCGGACATGATCAAGGCACCCCGGTCGTGTGTTTATTTGTATATACATATACAGACGTTTGCCTGCTCGGTAAACTCCGGCAATCTATGCATCTTTTCCCCCTGCAAGGATTCCCTGTGCCGACTCCGCCTGCCAAGTCTTCGCTGGCTGCCCACATGGACGAAAGTCCGGCGCCCTTGTATGCCCGCGTCAAACAGATGATCAGTCAGCAGATTCTCAACGGCAACTGGCCGCCTCATTACCGCGTGCCGTCGGAGAGCGAACTGGTCAGCCAGCTGGGTTTCAGTCGCATGACCATCAACCGCGCCCTGCGCGAGCTCACCGCCGAAGGGTTGTTGGTGCGCATGCAGGGTGTCGGCACCTTTGTCGCTGAGCCCAAGAGCCAGTCTGCCCTGTTCGAAGTGCACAACATTGCCGATGAGATCGCCTCCCGCGGTCATCGGCATACCTGCCAGGTCATCCACCTGGGCGAAGAGGCCGCCGGTTCCGAGCGCGCCGTCGCCCTGGAGATGCGCGAAGGTGGACGGGTATTCCACTCGTTGATCGTGCACTTCGAAAACGATATTCCCGTGCAAATCGAAGACCGTTTCGTCAACGCCCTGGTCGCGCCGGAATACCTGCAGCAGGATTTCACCCAGCAAACGCCCTACGCCTACCTGAACCAGGTGGCGCCACTGACCGAAGGCGAGCACGTGGTCGAAGCCATCCTCGCCGACGCGGCCGAGTGCAAGCTGCTGCAGATCGAACCCACCGAACCGTGCCTGTTGATTCGCCGACGCACCTGGTCGGGCCGCCAGCCGGTGACCGCCGCGCGTTTGATCCACCCCGGTTCCCGTCACAGCCTGGAAGGACGTTTCAGTAAATGAGTTCGGTAACAGTCTGGCGCGCCGCCGATTACGTACGCATGCCGTGGAAAAACGGCGGCGGCAGCACCGAAGAAATTACCCGCGATGCCGGTACTGGCCTGGATGGTTTTGGCTGGCGCCTGTCGATTGCCGATATCGGTGAGTCGGGCGGGTTCTCCACATTCGCCGGCTACCAGCGCGTGATCACTGTGATCAAAGGCGCGGGCATGGTGTTGACCGTGGATGGTGAGGAACAGCGCGGCTTGTTACCGCTGCAACCGTTCGCGTTCAAAGGTGACAGCCAGGTGTCGTGCCGGCTCATCACTGGCCCGATCCGCGATTTCAACCTGATCTATTCGCCACAGCGTTACCACGCCCGCCTACAGTGGATCGACGGTGTGCAGCGTTTTTTCAGTACCGCGCAGACGGTGCTGGTGTTCAGCGTGGCTGATGAAGTGAAGGTGTTGGACCAGAAGCTGGGTCATCACGATTGCCTGCAAGTGGACGGTAACACTGGCGTGTTGGACATCTCCGTCAGTGGCCGCAGCTGCATCATCGAGCTGACTCCGCGCGGTTAAAACTGTGGGGGCGGGCTTGCTCGCGAATGCGGTGTCTCAGCACCAGATAGGCTGGCTGACCCACCGCATTCGCGAGCGAGCCCGCTCCCACATTTGTTTTGTGGTAAGCACAAATTCTGTTTCCTGCCCCTCGCACCAATTTGTTACCAAATGCCCCAGCGTGGCGCAAAACCCCGCTGTCGTGACAAACCTTTCGCGTAGCAAAACGCCTCCGCAAGAAATTTCATAAAGTCTCAAAGCCTTATTTTCCAAGGCTTGAGCTCGACTTCGAAAAAAATCCGCACGGCGCCCTCGGGAAGTTGGCCGTTTGATTGCATATGCTTGTATGTACAAGTAAAGATGTGTGCGTAAGACTCTGCTTCGCACCATCCATGTTCGCGCATCGATCGCCGAGGAGTCCTAGCTGTGACCAAGCCTACAAAGTACCGTGACGTCGAAATCCGTGCCGCCCACGGTAACAAGCTCACCGCCAAAAGCTGGCTGACTGAAGCGCCGCTGCGCATGCTGATGAACAACCTTGACCCGCAAGTGGCCGAGAACCCGAAAGAATTGGTGGTGTACGGCGGTATCGGCCGTGCAGCGCGTAACTGGGAGTGCTACGACCAGATCGTCGAGAGCCTCACTCATCTGAATGACGACGAAACCCTGCTGGTGCAATCCGGCAAGCCGGTCGGCGTATTCAAGACCCACAGCAATGCCCCGCGCGTGCTGATCGCCAACTCCAACCTGGTGCCACACTGGGCCAGCTGGGAACACTTCAACGAACTGGATGCCAAGGGCCTGGCCATGTATGGCCAGATGACCGCCGGCAGCTGGATCTACATCGGCAGCCAAGGCATCGTCCAGGGCACTTACGAAACCTTCGTTGAAGCCGGCCGCCAGCACTACAACAGCGACCTTACCGGCCGTTGGGTACTCACCGCCGGTCTCGGCGGCATGGGCGGCGCGCAGCCTTTGGCGGCAACCCTGGCCGGTGCCTGCTCGCTGAACATTGAGTGCCAGCAGGTCAGCATCGACTTCCGTCTCAACAGCCGCTACGTCGATGAGCAAGCCACCGATCTCGACGACGCCCTGGCGCGTATCGCCAAGTACACCAAGGAAGGCAAGGCCATCTCTGTCGCCCTGCTGGGCAACGCGGCGGAAATTCTGCCGGAACTGGTCAAGCGCGGCGTGCGTCCGGACATGGTCACCGACCAGACCAGCGCCCACGACCCCCTCAACGGCTACCTGCCGGCCGGTTGGACCTGGGACGAATACCGCGCCCGCGCCAAGACCGAGCCTGCTGCCGTGATCAAGGCCGCCAAGCAGTCGATGGCCGTGCACGTCAAAGCCATGCTGGAATTCCAGAAACAAGGCATCCCGACCTTCGACTACGGCAACAACATCCGTCAGATGGCGCAAGAAGAAGGCGTGGAAAACGCATTCGACTTCCCAGGTTTCGTCCCGGCCTACATCCGCCCACTGTTCTGCCGTGGCATCGGCCCGTTCCGTTGGGCGGCGCTGTCCGGTGACCCGCAGGACATCTACAAGACCGACGCCAAGGTCAAAGAGCTGATCCCAGACGACGCCCACCTGCACAACTGGCTGGACATGGCGCGTGAGCGCATCAGCTTCCAGGGCCTGCCGGCGCGAATCTGCTGGGTTGGCCTGGGCCAGCGCGCCAAGCTGGGCCTGGCGTTCAACGAAATGGTACGCAGCGGCGAGCTGTCGGCACCGGTCGTGATCGGCCGTGATCACCTGGACTCCGGCTCGGTCGCAAGCCCGAACCGCGAAACCGAAGCCATGCAGGACGGCTCCGACGCCGTGTCCGATTGGCCACTGCTCAACGCCTTGCTCAACACTGCCAGCGGCGCGACCTGGGTGTCGCTGCACCACGGTGGTGGCGTGGGCATGGGCTTCTCCCAGCACTCCGGCATGGTCATCGTCTGCGACGGTACCGATGAAGCGGCCGAGCGCATTGCCCGTGTACTGCACAACGACCCGGCCACCGGTGTGATGCGTCACGCAGATGCCGGTTACCAGATCGCCATCGATTGCGCCAAAGAGCAGGGCCTCAATCTCCCGATGATCAAATAGCTAATGTGGGAGCGGGCTTGCTCGCGAATGCGGTGGGTCAGCTACAGAAAGATTGACTGGACGTCCGCTTTCGCGAGCACGCCCGCTCCCACATTTGATCTGCAGTGAACCAGGAAACAATCCATCAGAGGTTGAACACACATGGCTGCAAATGACGCACGTGCAAGCACCACCCCGTTGATCGAAAGGCGTTCGATCGACTACATCCCGGAAGCGGAAAGACACGGTCGTCTATTTAGCCAGTTCACCCTGTGGATGGGTGCCAACCTGCAGATCACCGCGATTGTCACCGGGGCCTTGGCCGTGGTGCTGGGCGGTGATGTGTTCTGGTCGTTGATCGGCCTGTTGGTCGGTCAATTGATCGGCGGTGGCGTCATGGCGTTGCATGCGGCGCAAGGGCCCAAGCTCGGCCTGCCGCAGATGATCTCCAGCCGGGTGCAGTTTGGGGTGTATGGCGCGGCGATCCCGATTGTGCTGGTGTGCCTGATGTACCTCGGCTTCACCGCCACCGGAACGGTACTTTCCGGTCAAGCGCTGGGTCAGTTGTTCGGGGTCAGCGACAGCGTCGGTATCCTGATTTTTGCCAGTGTCATCGTGCTGGTCACGGTGCTCGGTTATCGGGTGATCCATTTCATCGGCCGTGTCGCCAGCGTTATTGGCGTGATTGCCTTTGTCTACCTGTTCAGCCGTCTGATGAGCCAGACCGACGTTGGCGCACTCTTGCAGATTCGCCATTTCAGCTGGAGCAGCTTCCTGCTGGCGGTGTCGCTCGCGGCCTCCTGGCAGATCGCCTTCGGCCCCTACGTGGCGGACTACTCACGCTATTTACCGAGCAACACCTCCTCGCTGAAAACCTTTCTCGCCGCGGGTGCGGGTTCGGTGATTGGCGCGCAGGTGGCAATGATCCTCGGCGTGTTTGCCGCGGCGATGTCCAACGGGCAATTCGCCGGTCACGAAGTCGCCTACATCGTGGGCTTGAGTGGTACGGGTGCCACTGCTGCGCTGCTGTACTTCAGCATCGCCTTCGGCAAGGTCACCATCTCGACGCTGAACTCTTACGGCAGCTTCATGTGCATCGCGACCATCATCAGCGGCTTTCGCGGTCGCCTGGAGGTCACGCGCTTGCAGCGTCTGGTGTTCGTGCTGGCGATTGTCGGCACGGCGACCTTGATCGCGTTGCTCGGCCAGCATTCGTTCCTCGGGGCATTCAAGTCTTTCATCCTGTTCCTGTTGGCGTTCTTCACGCCTTGGAGCGCGATCAACCTGGTGGACTACTACTGCATCACCCGTGAACGCTATGACGTGCCGGCGCTGGCCGACCCAAACGGTCGCTACGGTCGCTGGAACCTGCTGGGTATCAGCGTGTACGTGTTCGGCGTGCTGGTGCAGTTGCCGTTCATCTCCACCAAGTTCTACACCGGCCCTTTGGTGGCCGCGCTGGGTGATGTGGATATTTCCTGGATCATCGGACTGGTGCTGCCGGCAGCGCTGTATTACCTGTGTGCGAAAAAATGGCACGGCACGGTGCCCGATCAACTGATCCTGCCAACAGAGCAGGGCGCTATACCAAGAACAAACGGGCTGGCTGCACAAGCCTGATGGGACGTGGACAGGGCAGGACGCCTACTGACTGCCGTAATCCATTTCAAGATTGGGAGCGTCACAACAATGAAAATGCATAAGACCCTGATGGCCACCTTGCTCTCTGCAGGTGTGTTGGCAAGCGCTGGCGCCCAGGCGGCAGGTTGGTGCGAATCCGGCAAGCCGGTGAAGTTCGCAGGCCTGAACTGGGAAAGCGGCATGTTGCTCACCGACATCCTGCAAACCGTGCTGGAAAAAGGCTACGACTGCAAAACCGACAGCCTGCCGGGCAACTCCATCACCATGGAAAACGCCCTGAGCAGCAACGACATTCAGGTCTTCGCCGAAGAATGGGTGGGCCGCAGTGAAGTCTGGAACAAGGCCGAGAAGGCCGGCAAAGTCGTCGGCGTCGGCGCCCCGGTTGTCGGCGCTATCGAAGGCTGGTACGTGCCGCGTTATGTGATCGAAGGTGATGCCAAACGCAAGCTGGAAGCCAAGGCACCGGACCTGAAAAATATTGCCGACCTGGCCAAGTACGCCTCGGTGTTCAAGGATCAGGAAGAGCCGTCCAAGGGCCGTTTCTACAACTGCCCGGCTGGGTGGACCTGCGAGCTGGACAACAGCGAGATGCTGAAAAGCTATGGCCTGGAAAGCACCTATACCAACTTCCGTCCAGGCACCGGCCCGGCGCTGGATGCCGCCGTGCTGTCGAGCTACAAGCGTGGCGAGCCGATCCTGTTCTACTACTGGTCGCCAACGCCGCTGATGGGCCAGGTCGACCTGGTCAAGCTGGAAGAAAAGCCCGGTGTGGATAAAAGCGTGAGCATCAAGGTCGGCCTGTCCAAGACCTTCCACGAGCAGGCGCCTGAACTGGTGGCTGTGCTGGAAAAGGTCAACCTGCCTATCGACCTGCTGAACCAGAACCTGGGTCGCATGGCCAAGGAGCGCATTGAGTCGCCAAAACTGGCGAAAATTTTCCTCAAGGAACATCCTGAAGTTTGGCACGCCTGGGTGAGCGACGACGCAGCCAAGAAAATCGACGCGGCCTTGTAGGTCAAGCGTGCCCGGCTACCCTGAGGGGCAGCCGGGCGCCTGGCCACAACCCACTGGATCGAGAGCACGATATGTTTCCTGAGAGTTTTACGTTTTCCATCGCCGACTGGGTCAACGGTTGGGTGGACTCATTGGTCACCAACTACGGTGATGTGTTCCGGCACATTTCCGACACCCTGCTGTGGGCCATCGTCAACCTGGAAGGGTTGCTGCGCGCAGCGCCCTGGTGGCTGATGCTGGCTATCGTCGGCGGTGTCGCCTGGCACGCCACCCGCAAGGTGGTGACCACGGCGGTGATCGTCGGTTTGCTGTTCCTCGTAGGTGCGGTTGGCCTGTGGGACAAGCTGATGCAAACCCTGGCCTTGATGATGGTCGCCACGGTGATCTCGGTGTTGATCGGCGTGCCGCTGGGTATCCTGTCCGCACGCAGCAATCGCCTGCGCTCGGTGCTGATGCCGCTGCTCGACATCATGCAGACCATGCCGAGCTTCGTGTACCTGATCCCGGTGTTGATGCTGTTCGGCCTGGGCAAGGTCCCGGCGATTTTCGCCACGGTGATCTACGCCGCACCGCCGCTGATTCGCCTGACAGATTTGGGGATTCGCCAAGTCGACGGCGAAGTCATGGAAGCGATCAACGCCTTCGGTGCCAACCGTTGGCAGCAACTGTTCGGCGTGCAGCTGCCGCTGGCGTTGCCGAGCATCATGGCCGGTATCAACCAGACCACCATGATGGCGCTGTCGATGGTGGTGATCGCCTCGATGATCGGCGCCCGAGGCTTGGGTGAAGATGTCCTTGTCGGCATCCAGACCCTCAACGTCGGGCGTGGCCTTGAGGCCGGCTTGGCGATCGTGATTCTCGCAGTGGTCATCGACCGCATTACCCAGGCCTATGGTCGTCCCCGGCATGAGGCGAGCAAATGACTACTGTCAGCAAAATCGAAGTTAAAAACGTCTTCAAGATCTTCGGCGCCCGCTCCAAGGATGCGCTGTCGCTGATCGGCCAGGGCAAGACCAAGGACCAGGTGCTTGCCGAGACCGGCTGCGTGGTCGGCGTGAACGATCTGTCCCTGAGCATCGGCACGGGTGAGATCTTCGTGATCATGGGCTTGTCGGGTTCCGGCAAGTCCACGTTGGTGCGCCACTTCAACCGCCTGATCGATCCCACCAGCGGCGCGATCCTGGTGGACGGCGAAGACATCCTGCAACTGGACATGGAAGCCCTGCGCCAATTCCGTCGGCACAAGATCAGCATGGTGTTCCAGAGCTTCGGCCTGCTGCCCCACAAGAGCGTGCTCGACAACGTCGCCTACGGCCTGAAGGTACGGGGTGAAACCAAACAGGTGTGCGCTGAACGCGCCCTGCACTGGATCGGAACCGTCGGCCTCAAGGGCTACGAAAACAAATATCCGCACCAGCTCTCTGGCGGCATGCGCCAGCGCGTCGGCCTGGCCCGTGCATTGGCGGCGGATACCGACATCATCCTGATGGACGAGGCCTTCAGCGCCCTCGACCCGCTGATCCGCGCCGAGATGCAGGACCAATTACTGGAGCTGCAAAAGACCCTGCACAAAACCATCGTGTTCATCACCCATGACCTCGATGAGGCCGTGCGTATCGGCAACCGCATTGCGATCCTCAAGGACGGCAAGCTTATCCAGGTCGGCACGCCTCGGGAGATCCTGCATTCGCCGGCGGATGAGTATGTGGATCGGTTTGTCCAGCGGCGGGCCGCGGTGGTCTGATTTCGACCTTGTGGTGAGCCGGCTGGCGCTATCGCAGCGGTGCGACGATTCGACAAGCCAGCTCCCACAAGTTAATCGGTTCACACAGTTCAACTGTGGGAGCCGGGCTTGCTCGCGAAGAGGCCGGCAAAGCTGCACAAGAATTAAAGAAGGTATGAAGATGTCCCAGGCAACAAAAATCACCATCGCCGATGCGCCATTGCGCTGGCAGGACGTAGCCGCCGTCGCTCGTCATGGCGCTGTCCTCGAACTTTCGGGCCAGGCCTGGGCGCGCATCGACAATGCCCAGGCCATCGTGCAGCGCATTGTCACCAGCGGCGAGCGCGCCTACGGCGTGAACACCGGCCTGGGCGCGTTGTGCAATGTGTCGCTCAAGGGTGAACAACTCAGCCAGTTGTCGCGCAACACCTTGCTGAGCCATGCCTGCGGCGTCGGCCCGGTGCTGAGTGACGAGCAGACCCGCGCGATCATCTGCGCGGCGATCATCAACTACAGCCACGGCAAATCCGGCCTGCATCCGCAGGTGGTGCACTCGTTGCTGGCGTTGCTCAACCATGGCATCACACCGCAAGTGCCGTCCCAGGGGTCGGTGGGTTATTTGACCCATATGGCCCATGTCGGGGTGGCCCTGCTGGGTGTGGGCACTGTGAGTTATCAAGGCCGGATCGTCCCGGCTCAAGAAGCATTAAGCGCGGAAGGTTTGCACCCGGTAGTGCTGGGCGCCAAGGACGGCCTGTGCCTGGTCAATGGCACGCCGTGCATGACCGGCCTGAGCTGCCTGGCCCTGGCCGACGCCCATCACTTGTTGCAATGGGCCGACGTGATCGGCGCCATGAGCTTCGAAGCCCAGCGCGGCCAGATCGACGCGTTTGACGAAGAAATCATCGCCCTCAAACCCCACCCAGGCATGCAACAAGTGGGCATCAACCTGCGCGCCTTGCTTGATGGCAGCGAAGTGATCGCCAGCAGCCAAGGCATTCGCACCCAGGACGCCCTGAGTATCCGCTCGATCCCGCAGATCCATGGTGCGGCGCGCGATCAGGTAGAGCACGCCACCCGCCAGATCGAGACCGAACTCAACAGCGCCACCGACAACCCGTTGGTGCTCGGCACGCCGGACCACTACCGCGTGGTGTCCCAGGCCAACCCGCATGGGCAGTCTGTGGCGCTGGCGGCGGACATGCTGGCGATTGCCATGGCCGAAATCGGCGCGGTGGCCGAACGTCGCCTGGACCGTCTGATCAACCCGCACGTCAGCGGCTTGCCGGCGTTCCTGGTGAGCAACCCAGGGGTCAACTCCGGGATGATGATCGTGCAGTACGTCGCCGCTTCGCTGTGTGGGCAAAACCGCCAATTGGCACAACCGGCGGTGCTCGACAACTTCGTCACCTCGGGCCTGCAGGAAGACCACCTGAGCATGGGCACCAATGCCGCGCTCAAGCTGCACCAGGTGCTGGCCAACGTGACGCAGATCCTCGCTATCGAGTACCTGCTGGCGGCCCAGGCGTTTGAGTTCCTCAAAGAGCAACGCTTCGGCGCCGGCACTGACCGCGCCTGGCGCCTGTTGCGTGAAGTGGTGCCGGCCTATGCGCAGGACCGCTGGCTGGCGCCGGACATTGCGGCCGCCGCCAAGCTGCTCAAAGACACCGATTTACCCAATTTCCACTGAAAACCAATTCAAAAGAACAATTCAAAAGGAGTATGAATGTGACTGCGCTAAACCTGATTCCAGGTCAACTGAGCCTTGCCCAACTGCGAGCTATCTACCAGCAGCCGGTAACCCTTAGCCTGGATGACAGCGCCACGGCGCAGATCGAAGCCAGTGTTGCCTGCGTGGAGCAGATTCTCGCCGAGAACCGCACCGCCTATGGCATCAACACGGGTTTCGGCCTGCTGGCTTCGACCCGCATCGCCAGCGAAGACCTGGAAAACCTCCAGCGTTCCCTGGTGTTGTCCCATGCCGCCGGCGTGGGTGAGCCGATCAGCGACGCACTGGTGCGGCTGGTCATGGTGCTCAAGGTCAACAGTCTGAGCCGTGGGTTCTCCGGGATCCGCCGCCAGGTGATCGACGCGCTGATCGCGCTGATCAACGCCGAGGTGTACCCGCATATTCCTTTGAAAGGTTCGGTCGGTGCCTCCGGTGACCTGGCGCCATTGGCGCACATGTCCCTGGTGCTGCTGGGCGAAGGCAAGGCGCGCTACAAGGGCGAGTGGCTGGACGCGACCGAGGCGCTGAAAGTCGCCGGTTTGACCCCGCTGACCCTTGCCGCCAAAGAAGGCCTGGCGCTGCTTAACGGCACCCAAGTGTCCACCGCCTATGCGTTGCGTGGCCTGTTTGAAGGCGAAGACCTGTTCGCCGGTGCCCTGGCGTGCGGCGCGCTCACCGTGGAAGCGGTGCTGGGCTCGCGCTCGCCGTTCGACGCACGTATTCACGCCGCGCGCGGCCAGCGTGGGCAGATCGATTCGGCTGCGGCCTATCGTCATCTGCTGGGTGAAAGCAGCCAGGTGTCCCAGTCGCACCAGAACTGCGACAAAGTGCAGGACCCGTACTCCCTGCGCTGCCAACCACAAGTCATGGGCGCCTGCCTGACCCAGTTCCGCCAGGCCGCCGAGGTACTGGTGGTAGAAGCCAATGCCGTGTCGGATAACCCGCTGGTATTTGCCACACAAGGCGACGTGATTTCCGGCGGTAACTTCCACGCCGAACCGGTTGCCATGGCGGCCGATAACATGGCGCTGGCCATCGCTGAAATCGGCTCCCTCAGCGAGCGTCGTATCTCGCTGATGATGGACAAGCACATGTCGCAACTGCCGCCGTTTCTGGTGGGCAATGGCGGCGTGAACTCCGGCTTCATGATCGCCCAGGTGACCGCCGCTGCGCTCGCCAGCGAAAACAAGGCGCTGGCACACCCCCATAGCGTCGACAGCCTGCCGACCTCGGCCAACCAGGAAGACCACGTGTCCATGGCCCCAGCTGCGGGCAAGCGCCTGTGGGAAATGGCCGAGAACACCCGTGGCGTTCTCGCCGTGGAATGGCTTGCCGCGTGTCAGGGCCTGGACCTGCGTGAAGGCCTGAAAACGTCACCTGCGCTTGAAAAGGCGCGCGGGATTCTGCGCGGCAAAGTGGCGTTCTATGAGAAGGACCGTTTCTTCGCGCCGGACATCAACGCCGCCAGCGAGCTGTTGGCCAGCCGCTGCCTGAATGAGTTGGTGCCGGCCAATCTCCTGCCGAGCCTTTAAGCGCGACAGCGGACCATTGAGGGCGCTGGCTTGCCTGCGATAGCTATCTGTCAGTTGAAGCATGTGTGATTGATACACCGCCATCGCAGGCAAGCCAGCTCCCACATTTGATCTTTTGCAGATTCAGATTTTCTCGGGATAACAATAACTAGGGAAGAGAAATGCAACAGCAAGAAAAGGGTTTGAAACGCGGGCTCAGCGCCCGACATATTCGCTTCATGGCACTCGGTTCCGCGATCGGTACCGGGCTGTTCTATGGCTCCGCCTCCGCCATCCAGATGGCTGGCCCTGCCGTGCTGCTGGCCTACCTGATCGGTGGCGCCGCCGTATTCATGGTGATGCGCGCCCTCGGCGAAATGGCTGTGCACAACCCGGTGGCCGGTTCTTTCGGCCAGTACGCCAGCACCTACCTGGGCCCTATGGCAGGGTTCATTCTTGGCTGGACCTACGCCTTTGAAATGATCATCGTCTGCCTCGCCGACGTGACAGCCTTCGGTATCTACATGGGCTTCTGGTTTCCCGACGTCGCGCGTTGGGTCTGGGTGCTCGGCATTGTGCTTTTGATTGGCGGCCTGAACCTGTGCAACGTCAAAGTGTTTGGCGAAATGGAGTTCTGGCTGTCGTTGCTCAAGGTCGGCGCCATTGTGGCGATGATCCTCGGCGGTTTTGGCATCATGCTGTTCGGCATTCATTCGGCCGGTGAAACCCAGGCCAGCGGCCTCAGCAACCTGTGGGCCCACGGCGGCTTCATGCCCAACGGCATCGGCGGCCTGATCGCCTCCTTTGCAGTGGTGATGTTCGCTTTTGGCGGCATCGAAATCATCGGCATCACCGCCGGTGAAGCCAAGGACCCACAGCGCGTGATCCCCAAGGCGATCAACGCGGTGCCGCTGCGCATTCTGTTGTTCTACGTGCTGACCCTGTTTGTGCTGATGGCTATCTATCCGTGGCCGCAGATCGGCAGCCAGGGCAGCCCGTTCGTGCAGATCTTCAGCAACCTCGGCATCGGCTCGGCGGCGACCATTCTCAATATCGTCGTGATCTCGGCGGCCGTCTCGGCCATCAACAGTGACATCTTCGGCGCGGGTCGCATGATGTACGGCCTGGCCCAGCAAGGGCAGGCGCCCAAGGGTTTTGCACAACTGTCCAAACAGGGCGTGCCCTGGATGACTGTCGTGGTAATGGGTGCGGCGCTGCTTTGCGGCGTGGTGCTCAACTACCTGATCCCGGAAAACGTGTTTCTGGTGATTGCCTCGATTGCGACCTTCGCCACTGTTTGGGTGTGGCTGATGATCTTGTTCACCCAGGTCGCCATGCGCCGCTCGATGACCAAGGAACAGGTCGCCGAACTGAAATTCCCCGTGCCGTTCTGGCCCTACGCGCCAGCGGCCGCCATCGTCTTCATGCTGTTCGTGTTTGGTGTGCTGGGTTATTTCCCGGACACCCAGGCCGCCTTGCTGGTCGGTGCCGTGTGGATCGTGTTGCTGGTCGTCGCGTACCTGCTGTGGGTCAAACCTTCGGCAGGGCAAGCGGCCAAGGTCCATTACGACGCGGCTTTGTCTCATCGATAACTTAGGGAGGCGTTGATGAAAACGCTTTGGCAACACTGCCACGTCGCAACCATGGCACAGGGCAACTACTCGATCATCGAGGATGCCGCCATGGTGACTGCCGGTTCGCTCATTGAGTGGATCGGCCCCCGCAGCCAGGTACCCACGGCAGATTACGCCCAGATGCATGACCTGCAAGGCGCGTGGGTCACCCCCGGGCTGATCGACTGCCACACCCACACGGTGTTCGGCGGCAACCGCAGCGGCGAATTCGAGCAGCGCCTCGAAGGCGTGAGCTACGCCGAGATCGCGGCCAAGGGCGGCGGTATTGCCAGCACCGTGCGCGCCACCCGTGCCGCGACCGAGGATGAACTGTTCGCCAGCGCCCACAAGCGCCTGCGCAGTTTGCTGCGCGACGGCGTCACCACAGTAGAGATCAAGTCCGGCTACGGGCTGGATCTGGTCAACGAACGCAAAATGCTGCGGGTGGCCCGTCGCCTCGGTGAAGCACTGCCGGTCAGTGTGCGTGCTACGTGCCTGGCGGCCCATGCCTTGCCACCCGAATACAAAGACCGCGCCGACGATTACATCGACCACATCTGCGTCGAGATGCTGCCGGCACTGGCGGCAGAAGGTCTGGTGGACGCGGTGGATGCGTTCTGCGAATACCTGGCGTTTTCCACCGAGCAGGTGGAGCGCGTGTTCAAAGTCGCCCAGCAGTTGGGCCTGCCGGTGAAGCTGCACGCCGAGCAACTGTCGTCGCTGCACGGCTCCAGCCTGGCTGCGCGTTACCAGGCGCTGTCGGCGGATCACCTGGAATTCATGACCGAAGACGATGCCATCGCCATGGCCGCCTCCGGCACCGTTGCGGTGCTGCTGCCGGGCGCCTTCTACTTCCTGCGCGAAACCCAGCTACCGCCGATGGATGCCCTGCGCAAGCACGGCGTGAAGATCGCCATTGCCAGCGACCTCAACCCCGGCACCTCGCCGGCACTGTCGGTGCGCCTGATGCTGAACATGGCCTGCACGCTGTTCCGCATGACCCCGGAAGAAGCCTTGGCGGGCGCCACCCAACATGCGGCCACCGCATTGGGCATGGGCGACACCCACGGCTCGCTGGAAGCGGGCAAGGTCGCGGACTTTGTCGCCTGGCAGATTGATCGCCCCGCCGACCTGGCCTATTGGCTGGGCGGCGAGCTGGATAAACGCGTCGTACGCCACGGCGTCGATGTCACTGTTTGAGGAGTGCTGCTTGTGGATAAGGTTCTGAATTTCAAACAAGGCCGTGTGCCGCTGTTGATCAGCATGCCCCACGCCGGCCTGCGCCTGACGCCTGCTGTCGAGGCGGGGTTGATCCCTGAAGCGCAAAGCTTGCCGGACACCGACTGGCACATCCCCACGCTCTATGACTTTGCCGAAGAACTGGGCGCCAGCACCCTGGCGGCCGAGTACTCGCGGTTCGTGATCGACCTTAACCGTCCATCCGACGACAAGCCGCTGTACGCGGGCGCCACCACCGGTCTGTATCCGGCGACATTGTTTGATGGCGTGCCATTGTTCCGCGAAGGGTTGGAACCGAGCGAGGCCGAGCGCGCCAGTTACTTGCAAAAGGTCTGGGGCCCGTATCACCGCACGTTGCAGGAGGAACTGGCGCGGCTCAAGGCCGAATTCGGCTACGCCTTGCTGTTCGATGCGCATTCGATCCGCTCGGTCATCCCGCACCTGTTCGACGGCAAACTGCCGGACTTCAACCTCGGTACGTTCAACGGAGCCGCCTGTGATCCTGAGCTGGCCAACCAGTTAGAGGCCATTTGTGCCGCGCATCCGCAGTACACCCATGTGCTTAACGGGCGCTTCAAGGGTGGCCACATCACCCGTCACTACGGCGACCCGGCGCAGGATATTCACGCGGTGCAGTTGGAGTTGTGCCAGAGCGCCTATATGGAGGAGTTCGAACCGTTCCGTTATCGCCCGGATCTGGCCGAGCCGACTCGGGTGGTGTTGAAGCAGTTGTTGCAGGGGCTGTTGGCGTGGGGGCAGAAACGCTACGGCTGACCGTCTGTCGCCTGGGTGCAAAACCCGGTCGCCACAGGTCGCTTTTGTCGAGGTCTCGCTGAGTAAGGTTGTGGATACGGCGCGTCAGACGCCACTCCTACAATAAAGCTGCCGAGTGAGACCTCCTCCATGAAACGACTGTTGTTGACCCTCACCGCCGCCGCGTTGCTCAGCGCCCATGCCATGGCCGCCGAACCGGCTTCCTGCAAGAACATCCGCATGGGCGTGGTCAGCTGGACTGACGTGGTCGCCACCTCCGGGATGGCCGATGTGCTGCTCAATGGCCTCGGCTACGACAGCAAACAGACCAGCGCCGTGCAGCAGATCATCTTTGCCGGCATCCGCGACAAGCGCCTGGATATCTTCCTCGGCTACTGGAAGCCCGCGATGGACAACAACATCGCGCCCTTCCTCGCGGCCAAGCAGGTCAAGGTGTTCGACACCCCGAGCCTCGCCGATGCCCAGGCCACCCTGGCCGTGCCGCAATACGTGGCCGATGCCGGCTTGAAGACCTTCGCCGATATCGCCCGTTTCAAGGACAAGCTCGGCGGCAAGATCTATGGCATCGAGCCAGGCAGCGGCGCCAACACCGACATCCAGAAAATGATCGACACCAACCGCTTCGGCCTTGGCGGCTTCAAGTTGGTCGCCTCCGGTGAAGCGGGGATGCTGGCGGCGGTGCAGCGTGCGGTGAACCGCAAGGAATTCGTGGTGTTCGTCGGTTGGACCCCGCACCCGATGAACATCAACATGAAGATGGCTTACCTCACCGGCAGTGAAGACGTATTCGGCCCCGACGAAGGCCGCGCTACCGTTTCCACCGTCACCGCCCCGGATTTTGCCGAGCGCTGCCCCAACGCCAATCGCTTGTTGGAAAACCTCACTTTCACCGCCGCCCAGGAAAGCCAGTTGATGGTGCCGATCATGGAGCGCGAGTCGCCCCAGGACGTGGCCCGGCAATGGCTGCGTGATCATCCTGAGGATTTGCAGCGCTGGCTGGCCGGGGTCACGGCGTTTGATGGCACGGACGGAGTGGCGGCCGTACAAGCCAGCCTGGAGCTCTGAGCCGAACCTGCCAGACCAGGCAGCACCGAACAAGTGTGGGAGCTAGGCTTGCCCGCGATAGCGGTGTATCAGGCAATGAATGCTTGGCAGGTACACCGCTATCGCAGGCAAGCCAGCTCCCACATTGATCTCCAGCGTCAGGGATATTCGAGCATGTATCCGATTTCTCCAGAGTTGGCCGCTTTCGTTGCCAAAACTGCGTCCTTCACTGGCGACGACTCGTCGCTCGCCAGGTTGCGCCAGGCCTACAACCACATGTGCCGGGCCTTCACCTCGCCCACGCCTGAGGGTTTGGCGGTCACAGACTTTTCCCTCGCAGGCAGAGGCGTGCGCAGTTACCTGCCGACCATGCTCGGTCCTGCTGATGGTTGGCCGTGCCTTCTTTATATACACGGCGGCGGCTGGGTGGTGGGCGGGCTGGATTCCCACGACTTCATCTGCGTCGAACTCGCCAGCGCTCTGCAAGTGCTGGTGATCGCCATCGACTACCGCCTGGCGCCGGAGCACCCTTTCCCTGCCGCTTACGAAGATTGTCGTGCCGTGTGGCGGGCGATCCAGGCGGGGCAGGGGCCGCATGCGATCAACCGGCAACGTCTGGTGGTGATGGGCGACAGCGCTGGCGGCAATCTGGCTGCGGCCTTGTGCCTGGGCCTGCGCGACGACGGCGAGCCGCAACCTCGGGCCCAAGTACTGATTTACCCAGGCCTGGGCGGCCCGGCGGATTTGCCCTCGCGCCGCGATTGCAGGGACGCGCCCCTGCTCAGCAGCGCCGACACCGACAGCTACCTGGCGCTGTACCTGCAGGGCAGTGGCAAACCGTCGCCCTACGCCATGCCGCTGCTGGCCGCAGACTTCAGCGGTTTGCCCAAGGCGTTCATCGCCGTGGCCCAGTTCGACCCCTTGCGCGACGACGGCATTTTGTACGCCGAGCGCCTGCAAGCGGCGGGTGTGACCGCCGTGCTGTATCCCGGCAAAGGCCTGGTGCATGGCTGCCTGCGCGCGCGGCGGCAGGTGCCGGAAGTGGACCGGCTCTACGATTACCTGCTGGATTACCTGGGCAGCGAAGGGCTGACACAGGTCTAAGCGCTCTAGGACATGCTCATTGCACAATTCGGGTTTATAGTGCCAGACGGCAAAATAAAAGACGTCCCCCCAGGGATGAACCCGACCCCCTACGGAGCGCGCAATGCAGACTTGGTACCCGCAGATCAAACCCCACGCCCGGCACGATCTGGCCGTCGATGACACCCACACGCTGTACGTCGATGAAAGTGGCTCCCCCGAAGGCTTGCCCGTCGTATTCATCCATGGTGGTCCTGGTGCTGGTTGTGATGCCCAGAGCCGCTGCTATTTCGACCCGAACCTGTACCGCATTGTCACCTTCGACCAGCGTGGCTGCGGCCGCTCCACCCCGCGCGCCAGCCTGGAAAACAACACCACCTGGGACCTGGTCGCTGACCTTGAGCGCATCCGCGAGCACCTGGGCATCGACAAATGGGTGCTGTTCGGTGGTTCCTGGGGTTCGACGCTGGCCCTGGCCTACGCGCAAACCCACCCGGAGCGCGTTCACGGCCTGATCGTGCGCGGTATTTTCCTGGCACGTCCGCAGGACATTCATTGGTTCTACCAGGAAGGGGCCAGCCGCCTGTTCCCGGATTACTGGCAGGACTACATCGCGCCGATCCCGCCGGAAGAGCGCCATGACATGATCGCGGCCTACCACAAGCGCCTCACCGGCAACGACCAGATTGCCCAGATGCACGCGGCCAAGGCCTGGTCCGGCTGGGAAGGGCGCATGCTCGGCCTGTGCCCGAGCCCGCAGCATGTGGAGCGGTTTTCCGAGCCGCAACGTGCCTTGTCCATCGCGCGAATCGAGTGCCACTACTTCACCAACAACTCCTTCCTGGAGCCCAACCAGCTGATCCGCGATATGCACAAGATCGCCCATCTGCCTGGCGTAATCATCCACGGGCGCTACGATATGATCTGCCCATTGGATAACGCTTGGGAGTTGCACCAGGCGTGGCCCAACAGTGAGCTGCAGGTGATTCGCGAGGCCGGCCATGCCGCCTCCGAACCCGGCATCACGGATGCCTTGGTGCGTGCGACCAGCCAGATGGCACGTCGTTTGCTCGACTTGCCGCCTGAAGAAGCATG
Organism: Pseudomonas sp. H3_E07; assembly: GCF_054668895.1. NCBI lineage: Bacteria > Pseudomonadati > Pseudomonadota > Gammaproteobacteria > Pseudomonadales > Pseudomonadaceae > Pseudomonas > Pseudomonas sp. H3_E07. The sequence continues at coordinate 2,371,809 of NZ_CP162795.1, read as the reverse complement.
AAGGGCCTGTTGCAACGGGTGCGAGGCGCCCGGGTCGAGGTGGCGGGCGAAATCGTCGGCGCCATCGACCAGGGTTTGCTGGTCCTGGTGGCCGTTGAGCCTGCGGATACGCCGGAGAGTGCCGATAAGCTGTTACACAAGCTGTTGAACTATCGGGTGTTCAGCGACGACGAAGGCAAGATGAACCTGTCGTTGAAGGATATCGACGGGGGGTTGCTGCTGGTGTCGCAGTTCACGCTGGCGGCGGATACCAAGAGCGGGTTGCGGCCAAGCTTCTCCACCGCGGCCCCGCCAGCCTTGGGAGCGGCGCTTTTTGATCACTTGCTGTTACAAGCGCAACAATTGCATGGCAAGGTGGCGTCAGGGCGTTTTGGCGCCGATATGCAGGTGCATTTGGTCAATGATGGCCCTGTGACCTTTCTCTTGCAGACGTGAATGTATTAAAAACGACTTTTAATGCCTAAAAACGCAGGATTTCGCTACAAATACTTCGTTATCCCTGATGCGTTGTTTCGCGGGCTACTAGATAATCGCGCGCTACGGGGATCAGCGTTGTTTGGTCCATTTTGACTTAGGTAGAGACTTGTCCGACAACCACTGGGGAATCATTTTGCCCCACGGGAGTCGGAACAATGCTCGCCAACCTGGCATATAGATAGCTGGCCGTTGGTTTTTTGATCTGTTTTCGGCGAGGGTTGCTCGTGATTGTTAGTCCCTGTAATGCACCAAAATTGTCTGCCAAACGGTTACGAAACGCACTGGTGACGGGCTCCGCCCTGTTTTGCCTGTTCGGCGCGGGTCAACTGTGGGCATTCAGTCTGGATGATGTGTCGGCCAAGGCAAAAGAGCTGGCCGGGCAGAAATACGAAGCTCCGCGCAGCAATCTGCCGAACGAATTCCGCGAAATGAAGTTCGCGGACTACCAGAAGATTCGTTTCCGCAACGAAAAAGCCGAGTGGGCCGATCAGAACACCCCGTTCAAGCTGTCCTTCTATCACCAGGGTATGCACTTTGATACACCGGTGAAAATCAACGAAGTCACCGCCGACAGCGTTCAGGAAATCAAATACGACCCGACGCGCTTCGATTTCGGCGACGTGAAGTTTGATCCCAAAGCCACCGAACAGCTGGGTTATGCCGGCTTCCGTGTGCTGTACCCGATCAACAAGGCCGACAAGCAAGACGAAATCATGACCATGCTGGGCGCGAGCTATTTCCGCGTGGTCGGCAAGGGCCAGGCGTATGGCCTGTCCGCCCGCGGCATGGCGATCGACACGGCATTGCCGTCCGGCGAAGAATTCCCGCGTTTCACCGAGTTCTGGATCGAGCGTCCAAAGCCGGGTGAGAAACAACTGGTGATCTTTGCCCTGCTGGACTCTCCACGGGCTACGGGTGCTTATCGCCTGATCCTGCGTCCGGGCACCGACACCATTGTCGACGTGAAATCCCAGATGTTCCTGCGCGACAAAGTCACCAAACTGGGCGTTGCCCCGTTGACCAGCATGTACCTGTTCGGCGCGAACCAGCCTTCCAAAGTGCTGAACTACCGCCGTGAACTGCACGACTCCAGCGGTCTGTCGATCCATGCCGGCAACGGCGAGTGGATCTGGCGCCCCCTGAACAACCCTAAACACCTGTCGGTCAGCAACTTCACCGTAGAGAACCCGAAAGGTTTCGGCCTGCTGCAACGCGGTCGCGACTTCAGCCACTACGAAGACCTGGACGACAACTACGACAAGCGCCCAAGCGCCTGGATCGAGCCTGAGGGCGACTGGGGCAAAGGCACCGTCAACCTGGTGGAAATCCCGACCGCCGATGAAACCAACGACAACATCGTTGCGTTCTGGAGCCCGGCAGAGCTGCCTGAAATCGGCAAGCCACTGGACGTTTCCTATCGCCTGCACTGGACCATGGACGAAAAGGCCCTGCACCCGAGCGACAGCGCCTGGGTCAAGCAGACCCTGCGCTCCACCGGTGACGTGAAGCAATCCAACCTGATCCGTCAGCCGGATGGCAGCGTGGCCTACCTGGTGGACTTCGAGGGCCCGTCCCTCAAGGCTTTGCCGTCGGATGCCGCGGTGCGTAGCCAAGTCAGTGTCAGCGACAACGCCGAACTGGTTGAAAACAGCGTGCGCTACAACGAGCACACCAAAGGCTGGCGCCTGACCCTGCGCATGAAGATCAAGGACGCAGGCAAGCCGACCGAAATGCGCGCAGCGCTGGTGCAGGACGTTCCGCCACCTGCCCCTGAGCAGGACTCGAGCCACGTGCTCAAGGCCGACAAGGTCCTGGCCAAGCAGCACGAAAAACAGGCCAAGAAAGACGCGAAAGACAAGGAAGCCAAGCAGCCAGAAGCTGCCCCAGCCACACCGGAGCCGATCAAGACCGAACAAGTCCTGACCGAAACCTGGAGCTATCAGTTGCCTGCCGATGAGTAACTCTCAAGTCCAGCCAGAAACTCTGCAGGAGTATCTGGCGCATCTACCGATGACCGCTGAGCAGCGCGCCGAACTGGCGGGCTGCACATCCTTCACCGAGTTGCACGAACGCTTGTCGTCGTCGACCTTTGACGCGCTTGGCGATGCCGCACAGGCGTCGGTCGGCACGCGGTTGACCCTGAGCACGGCCGAAGAGCTGCAAGACGCCGAAATGCTGGCGCTCGACGCCGCTGGTCGCGTGTGCCTGAAGGCCACGCCGCCGATCCGTCGTACCCGCGTGGTCCCGGAGCCATGGCGCACCAATATCCTGGTGCGCGGCTGGCGTCGTATCACCGGGCGCAGCAACCCGCCTGCTCCGCCAAAGGATGAGCGTGTATTGCCGGCTGCGCGCTGGCGTACCGTCGGCTCCATCCGCCGCTACATCCTGCTGGTGCTGATGATCGGCCAGACCCTGGTCGCCGGTTGGTACATGAAAGGCATCATGCCGTACCAGGGCTGGTCGCTGGTGGACTTCGACGAAATCCGCAACCAGACCCTGCTGCAAACCGCTACCCAGGTACTGCCATACGCCCTGCAAACCAGCATCCTGATCATGTTCGGGATCTTGTTCTGCTGGGTGTCGGCCGGTTTCTGGACTGCGCTGATGGGCTTTCTGGAGTTGCTGACTGGCCACGATAAATACCGCATCTCCGGTAAAAGTGCCGGTGACGAGCCGATTCCCAAGGACGCCCGTACCGCGCTGGTGATGCCGATCTGCAACGAAGACGTGCCTCGGGTATTTGCCGGTTTGCGCGCGACGTTTGAGTCGGTGGCCGCCACCGGTGACCTGGATCGCTTCGACTTCTTCGTGCTCAGCGACAGTAATGACGCCGACATCTGCATCGCCGAGCAGCAAGCCTGGCTCGACGTGTGCCGTGAAGCCGGTGGTTTCGGCAAGATCTTCTATCGCCGTCGTCGCCGTCGCGTAAAGCGCAAGAGCGGAAACCTCGACGACTTCTGCCGTCGTTGGGGCGGTGACTACAAGTACATGGTCGTGCTCGACGCGGACAGCGTGATGAGCGGCGAATGCCTGACCAGCCTGGTACGCCTGATGGAAGCCACGCCGGACGCGGGGATTATCCAGACTGCGCCGCGTGCGTCGGGTATGGACACGCTGTATGCGCGCATGCAGCAGTTCGCTACCCGTGTGTACGGCCCGCTGTTCACCGCCGGCTTGCACTTCTGGCAGCTGGGTGAATCCCACTACTGGGGTCACAACGCGATCATCCGCATGAAACCGTTTATCGAGCACTGCGCCCTGGCGCCGTTGCCGGGCAAAGGCGCGTTCGCCGGTTCCATTCTGTCCCACGACTTCGTTGAAGCTGCGCTGATGCGTCGTGCTGGCTGGGGCGTGTGGATTGCCTACGACCTGCCAGGCAGCTACGAAGAACTGCCACCGAACCTGCTGGATGAGCTCAAGCGTGACCGTCGCTGGTGCCACGGCAACCTGATGAACTTCCGCCTGTTCCTCGTCAAGGGCATGCACCCGGTGCACCGTGCGGTGTTCCTGACCGGCGTGATGTCCTACCTGTCGGCGCCGTTGTGGTTCCTGTTCCTGGTGCTGTCCACGGCGCTGCTGGCGGTAAACACGCTGATGGAGCCGCAGTACTTCATGGCACCACGCCAGTTGTACCCGCTGTGGCCGCAATGGCACCCGGACAAGGCGGTGGCGCTGTTCTCCACGACTATCGTGCTGCTGTTCCTGCCGAAACTGCTGAGCATCATCCTGATCTGGGCCAAGGGCGCGAAAGAGTTCGGTGGCAAGTTCAAGGTGACCTTGTCGATGCTGCTGGAGATGTTGTTCTCCATGCTGCTGGCGCCGGTGCGGATGATTTTCCACACTCGCTTCGTACTTGCCGCGTTTCTCGGCTGGGCTGCGACCTGGAACTCGCCGCAGCGTGACGACGACTCCACCCCATGGAGCGAAGCGGTCAAGCGCCACGGTCCGCAAACCCTGCTGGGCTTCCTGTGGGCGCTGCTGGTGGTGTGGTTGAACCCGAGTTTCCTGTGGTGGTTGGTACCGATCGTGGGTTCGCTGATGCTGTCGATCCCGGTGTCGGTGATCTCCAGCCGTGTCGGTTTGGGCCTCAAGTCCCGTGACGAGAGCCTGTTCCTGATCCCTGAGGAATACAATCCGCCGCAAGCGCTGTTGTCCACCGACAAGTACACCCACGAAAACCGTTGGCACGCGCTGAACGACGGCTTCGTGCGTTCGGTGGTCGACCCGCAGCAGAACGCCCTGGCCTGTGCCCTGGCAACCTCGCGTCATGCCCAGGCCGAGCCGATCGAGTACCTGCGTGCCGAGCGTGTGCGTCACGCGTTGAAAGTCGGCCCTGCCGGCCTCAACAACGCTGAACGCCTGGCCTTGCTCAGTGACCCGGTGGCCCTTGCCCGCCTGCACGAGCAGGTCTGGAGCGAAGGCCATGCCGAGTGGCTCGCCGCCTGGCGGGATTCGATCAAGGCTGACCCGCACGCGCCGTTGCTGCCGTTGCAACCGCTGTTGTCCCAGGCCCAGCCGGCCTGATTCAGACGCCCCCGAGGGCTCACCTCGGGGGCGTTTTAAGCGCTGTTCCTACAGCGTCTTCCACTTCTTCCCCTTCTGCGCCAACCCCTTGTTTTTTCGAAACAAAAGACCCTCGTTTGAGGCGTATTGCCGTGCCCGTCGCTGAGTTAGCATCGCCCCCGTATTTGACTCGCCACAGGGATAATCCATGAGCAAAAGCTATTGTTCGGCGCTGTTGCTAAGTGCTGTCGCGTTGATTCACATGGGGTTGGCGCAGGCAGGCGCGATTGATGACGCCGTTCGACGCGGCGTGCTGAAAGTCGGCACAACGCCCACCTATGTGCCCTTTGAAATGACCGATAAACAGGGCCGTATCGTCGGTTTTGAAATCGACCTGCTTAACGTGATGAGCCAGGCTCTGGGGGTAGAGCTTGAAATGGTCTCGATGCCTTATACCGAGCTGGTGACGGGGTTGCAGGCGAAGAGTTTCGACCTGATCGGCAGCGGCATGACCGTCACTCAGGAGCGCAACCTCAAGCTGAATTTCAGCGACTCGTTCATTGTGGTCGGCCAGTCCGTGTTGTTGCATCCACGCCTTGCGGGCAAGGTCGCCAGTGTCGAGGACCTGGACGACGCCAGCTACCAGATCGCCACCACCGAAGGCACTACCGGCGAGGCGGCGGCGCGACGGTTTCTTGGGGCGGCCCGAATCAGCAGTTTTTCAACACCGGAGGAAGGGGTACGCCAAGTGGTGCAGGGCAAGGCGGATGCTTTTATTCATGACGCGCCCTACAACCTGATCGCCCTGAGTCGCCCGGAAAACGCCACGCTGCTGGCACTTGAGCAGCCGTTCACGTTCGAGCCGCTGGCGTTTGGCGTGAAAAAAGGTGATGTCGACAGCCTTAACTGGATCAATCATTTCCTCAACCAGATTGCCCAGGATGGGACCTACGATCGTCTGCATGACAAGTGGTTCAACGACACTGCCTGGCTGGCAGAGATCGAGTGAAAGTCATAACTGCTTACACATCAAGTCGTTGCCTCAATCGCTCACGCGCGTGTCTACGCCTGCTCTTTGCTGCCCTGTTGTGGGGCCTTTCCGACATACGCCGATAACAAATAGCCGTGAAACCTTTGTGACAGCAGGGGAGTGGGTTAGGATCGCACCCCGAAATGGTGCAGCCCTTTCGCGCGCCGACCTTATAAGAATCGTTCAGGGGACTTGATGATGAAAAAGTATCTTTCGATGCTGCTGCTTGGCGTCACCGCGCTGGTCGCGGTCAATGCGGCCCAGGCCGGCGCCATCGACGATGCGGTCAAGCGCGGTACGCTGAAAGTCGGCATGGACCCGACCTACATGCCGTTCCAGATGACCAACAAGCGTGGCGAAATCATCGGTTTCGAAGTGGACATCCTCAAGGCCATGGCCAAGTCCATGGGCGTCAAGTTCGAGCCGATCTCCACCGGCTACGACGGTATCATCCCGGCCCTGCTGACCGACAAGTTCGACATGATCGGCAGCGGCATGACGCTGACCCAGGAACGCAACCTGCGCCTGAACTTCAGCGAACCCTTCATCGTGGTCGGCCAGACCCTGCTGATCCGCAAGGAGTTGGAAGGCACCATCAAGTCCTATAAAGACCTGAATGACGAGAAATACCGCCTGACCTCAAAGCTCGGCACTACCGGTGAGATGGTGGCCAAGAAGCTGATCTCCAAGGCCAAATACCATGGCTACGACAACGAGCAGGAAGGCGTGCTGGACGTAGTCAACGGCAAGGCCGACGCCTTTGTGTATGACGCACCGTACAACGTAGTGGCGGAGAAAAAGGTCGGTAATGGCAAGCTGGTGTACCTCGAAGAACCCTTCACCTTCGAACCCCTGGCATTCGGCCTGAAGAAAGGGGACTACGACAGCATCAACTTCATCAACAACTTCCTGCACCAGATCCGCAACGACGGCACCTACGATCGCATCCATGACAAGTGGTTCAAGAGCTCCGAGTGGCTCAAGGACATGGAATAAGGCTTAAGACCGAGTCGCGCCCTTCGCGAGCAAGTCGAACGTCGCCCCCACATTTGACCGAGTTCCAACATGAGAATGCGATCGAATGAGGGAGCGGCGGTTCGACGGTTCGACTTGCTCGCGAAGGCAGCCTCACAGGCGACACACACCCTGGAACCAGAAATGAAACAGAAAAAAGCCCAATGGCCCTGGCACCTGCTGACCGTGGTCGTGCTGGTCGGCCTGGCTGGCGCCCTGTACTACGCCACCTCGCTGATGTCCTACGAGTGGCGCTGGAACCGCGTGCCGCAATACTTCGCCTATCAGGCCGAAGTGTCCCAGCGCGCCGAGGACATCTCCACCGTCGTTGAGTTGGTGCGCAAAGGCGACGTCGCCGAAGTGACCCTGCGCAACGACGCGGGCGCCGAGCAAAAGCTGACCGTTGCCGACAACAGCCTGCAAGTCGCGCGTGGCGACGACGTTGCCGAAGGCGATGTGGTGGGCGTGACCCGCCATTGGGCATTGGGCCCGCTGATGTGGGGGTTGTGGACCACGCTGTGGCTGTCGGTGGTGTCCGGCATCTTTGGGTTGATCATCGGCCTGGCAACCGGCCTGTGCCGTTTGTCCAGCAACCCGACCCTGCGGGATCTGTCGACGATCTACGTCGAACTGGTGCGTGGTACGCCACTATTGGTGCAGATCTTCATTTTCTATTTCTTTATCGGCACGGTGCTCAACCTGTCCCGCGAATTCGCCGGGATCGCCGCGCTGTCGTTGTTCACCGGCGCGTATGTGGCGGAAATCGTCCGCGCCGGCGTGCAGTCCATTACCCGTGGCCAGAACGAAGCCGCGCGGTCCTTGGGCCTGAGCGCCAGCCAGTCGATGCGTCATGTGGTGTTGCCGCAAGCGTTCAAGCGCGTGCTGCCGCCGTTGGCCGGGCAATTTATAAGCCTGGTGAAGGACACATCACTGGTCTCGGTGATTGCCATTACCGAACTGCTCAAGAGCGGCCGCGAAGTGATCACCACCTCGTTTTCGCCGTTTGAAATCCTGTTCTGCGTCGCAGGCCTGTACCTGCTGATCAACCTGCCGCTGTCGAAAATGGCCAGCCGGCTAGAGCGGAGGCTCGCGCAAAGTGATTGAAGTCCGCGATCTGGTAAAAGTCTTCGACACCCGTGGCCATGTGGTCCGCGCGGTCGACAACGTGACCACCCAGGTGGCCAAGGGCGAAGTGCTGGTGGTGATCGGCCCGTCCGGCTCCGGCAAGTCCACCTTCCTGCGTTGCCTCAACGGCCTGGAAGAATTCGACTCGGGCTCGGTGAGCATCGACGGCCTGCAACTGGCTGACCCGAAGACCGATGTGAACGCCTATCGCCGCGAAGTCGGCATGGTGTTCCAGCACTTCAACCTGTTCCCGCATATGACCGTGCTGGAAAACCTGTGCCTGGCGCAGAAGGTCGTACGCAAGCGCAGCAAGAAGGAGAGTGAGGCCAAGGCCCTGGCCTTGCTGGAAAAGGTCGGGATTGCGCAGAAGGCCAACGAATTTCCATCACGCTTGTCCGGCGGCCAGCAGCAGCGGGTCGCGATTGCCCGGGCCTTGGCGATGGACCCCAAGGTCATGCTGTTCGACGAGCCCACCTCGGCGCTGGACCCGGAGATGGTCGGCGAAGTGCTGGATGTGATGAAGACCTTGGCCCTGGAAGGCATGACCATGGTCTGCGTCACCCACGAAATGGGCTTTGCCCGTGAAGTGGCAGACCGGGTGCTGTTCTTCGATCACGGCAAATTGCTGGAAGATGCGGCCCCGGCCGAGTTCTTCGATGCGCCGAAGGACCCCCGGGCCCAGGCGTTTCTGCGTCAAGTTCTGTAGGACTTGGTCAGGGCGGTCAGACCTTGAACTGCCCCACGCACTGCTGCAAATCCGTTCCCAGTCGCGCCAGTTCGATGCTCGCCGCTGCCGTCTGTTCGCTGGCGGCGGCGGTTTGCTCCGAGGCATCGCGAACTTTCAATACACTGCGATTGATCTCTTCGGCGACCGCGCTTTGCTCTTCGGCGGCTGCCGCAATCTGTGGGTTCATTTCCTGGATGACCAGGACTGTACGGGCGATTTCGCTCAGGGCGTCCCCGGCATTGCGTGCCAGGCCGACGCTGTTGTCGGTCAGCGTGCGGCTGTAGTCCAGGATATCGGCGACTTGCTGCGTGCCACTGTGCAAGCCACCAATCAACTCTTCGATTTCCTCGGCGGACTGCTGGGTCCTTTGAGCGAGGCTGCGTACCTCATCGGCGACTACCGCAAACCCTTGGCCAGCCTCGCCGGCCCGTGCGGCTTCTATCGCGGCGTTGAGCGCCAGCAGATTGGTCTGCTGCGACACGGACTTGATCACATCCAGCACGCTGCCGATCTTCTGGCTCTCCCGTTGCAACGCCAGCATGGCCTGGCTTGAGCGTGCCATCTCATGGGCGAGGTGCTCAATTTGCGCCACGACATCCGTCACGACCTGATCGCCCAGGTCAGTCTGGTGATTGGCCTGGCCGGCGGCAATCGAAGCCTGCTCGGCATGGCGCGCAACTTCCTGGGCGGTGGCCAGCATCTGATTCATGGCGGCTGCCACCTGCTCGGTTTCCTCTCGCTGATTACTCACCCCCGCACGGGTTTGTTCGGTGATGGTGGAAAGCTCCTCGGCAGCGCTGGCGATTTGCTGCGCGTTATCGCTGATATTGCCAATCAGCCCGCGCAGGTTCAGCGTCATCTGAGTCATGCTGTGTTGCAGCTGGCCCAACTCATCCTTGCGACGGGTCTGCACTTCGTGGCTCAGATCGCCTTCGGCAATGCGATTGGCCACTGACAGGGCTTTGCGCAGCGGTGTCACTATTTGTCCGGCAATCACCCAGGCGGCCAGGACGCCCAAAAGCAATGCGGCAGCGGTCACGCCGAGGGTTTGGGTGCGGGCTTGCTCGGCTTCGTGGTCGCGTCGCTGGGTCTGATCCTGGCTCAACAAGTCACTCTGCCCGAGTAACTGATCCAACTGCTGCTCCAACTGGTTTTGCGATTTTTCGGTCGTAAGCTGGGCTTCCTTGAGGCGTGTCAGGCGGGTGCGGATCTCGAGTACGGCATTTTTCAGTGCGGTGCTATCGACCGGCAGCTTCGCGACGGCCGCCTGGGCGAGTTCGAGGTTGCGCTCTGCGTCGTTCACGGCCTGGGCATAAGCATCCAGGGAACTGGCAGCCCAGGCGGGGCTTTGGGCTCGATCTTCCGCCTGCTCTATGGCCTGGCGCAGGTTTTCGACGGCGTCGAGGGCTTTTTCGTCTTCTTGATCAGGCAAGTCACTGGCCAGTTGCGCCAGCACGTCGCCGGTCCGCGTGGAGCTTTGTTTCAATTCTTCGCGGGTGTTTTCGCGTGTTTTAACCAGCGAAGGCACGTCCTTGAGTGTGGTGTTGAACGTTGCGCCAATACGCGCCATCTCTTGCAGATACTCAATGGGTTTTGGCGCTATCAGTCGGTTGGAAAGCGCCTTAAGGTGCCCATCGATTTTCTCCATGCTCGCGCTCAACCTATTGAGGCTATTGGCATCGTCAAGGGTGCGGTAGAGGATTCTGTCAGCGCGCAATTCCTCACCTGCCACCGCCAGTTGCGCGAGCACGGTCAGCGTTTGCGAACGGTAGAGGGAGGCCGCCAGGGCTTGCCAGCCTGTTACGGCAATGATGAGGCTCAGGGCCAGTACCAGGGAAAAGCCCAAGGCCAGTTTGAGGGTGACACTGGCGTCACCCAACAGGTGAGTCATTCGACGAAGCATGATCAACCTCCGACAAGTGAGTAGCGGGCGTTATCGTCGTGTCGGGCACCGCAGGTGCGCGCACACATTGACGTGACTTGAACGCTAGCTCTCTTGGCGGTCGGGTGAGCCTGATAAACGTGTAGGAAATTTCACAGACTGAAGGCGGCGACCCTTGGCAGGTCGCCACGCGGTGAGGTGCGTCAGACCCTGAAGCGGCCGACCAGTGCTTGCAAATGGGTGCCCAGGCGCGCCAGTTCGGTACTCGACGCTGCGGTCTCTTCACTGGCCGCAGCCGTCTGCTCCGACACATCGCGCACATTCAGCACGCTGCGGTTGATCTCCTCGGCCACCGCGCTTTGCTGTTCGGCAGCGGTGGCGATCTGCGAGTTCATCGCCTGGATGGTCGAGACTGTCCGAGTGATGCTCGCCAGGGCACTGCCGGCACGGCGGGTCAGTTCGACGCTGCTGTCGGTCAGGCCGCGGCTGTTGTCCATGATGGTCGCCACTTGCTGAGTGCCGCTTTGCAGGCCGACGATCAGTTCTTCGATCTCTTCGGTGGACTTCTGAGTGCGTTGGGCCAGGCTGCGCACCTCGTCCGCTACCACAGCGAAGCCCCGACCGGCTTCCCCGGCACGCGCGGCTTCAATCGCAGCGTTGAGGGCCAGCAGGTTGGTTTGCTGGGCCACGGACTTGATCACGTCGAGCACGCTGCCGATCTTGTCGCTTTCGCGCTTCAGGTCGCCCATGGCAACCGTGGAGTTGCCCACTTCGGTGGCCAGGCGCTCGATCTGGGCGATGGCTTCGCCGACCACCTTGTCGCCTTCACGGGCCTGCTGGTCAGCCGCTACGGCCGCTTCGGAGGCTTCCTCGGCGTTACGCGCGACTTCTTGCACGGTAGCGGCCATTTCATTCATGGCGGTGGCCACCTGGTCCGTTTCGACCTTCTGGCTGTTGACCCCGGCGCTGGTCTGTTCGGTCACGGCCGACAGTTGCTCGGCGGCGCTGGCGATCTGGGTGACGCCGTCGCTGATGCCGCCGATCAGTTCGCGCAAACCGACGGTCATGCTTTGCATGGCACGTTGCAGCTGGCCCAGCTCATCCTGGCGCATGGAGGTGAGGTTGTGGCTCAGGTCGCCCGATGCCACGCGCTGGGCAACCTGGAGGGTCTGGTTCAGCGGAATCACGATCTGGCGCGTGATCGCCCAGGCGGCCACCAGACCAAAGATCAGCGCCAGTACGGTAGCCAGCAGCAAGAGTTGTTTGGCGTGCGCGGCGTCGGCGTCGCGCACCACGGTTTGCGAGAGGGTGAGTTTGTCGCTGTGGCCCAACAGCGTGTCACCCTGGGCACTCATGATCTTCAACGCAGCGGCGGCGGCGGTCTGAGAGTCACGGTACTGGCTGACCGCCGCGCGGTAGGCTTGCAGCGAGGTGCTGGCCTCCTCCAGGTTGGCCTGGTACTGCGCGGGCAGTTGGCCCTGCAGTTCGGTGATCTTTTTCACCGCGTTATCAATGGCGTCGAGGGCCGGTTGTTCAGCTTCGACCTTGGCGCTGTAGGTGTAGCCGCGCACCTGGAAGCGCGCCTGCTGGATCAGTTTGCTCAGGTCGACCACGCTGTTGAACTGCGTGACGCTGTCGCCTTGCAGCAGGCTTTTTTCGACCTCGCTGACCTTCGCTACGGCGTTGTCGGCGGTATCGCCCAGTTTACTGCGGGCACCTTCACGCTTGAGCCCGGCCTGAACCATGGTGGCAAAGGCCTTTTTATACTGGCTCAGGGCGTCCTGTTGCTGTTCGACAAGGGCCTTGTCGTCGGGTTGTTCGATCAGGTCTGCGGCGGTTTTCAGACCACTGTCCAGCTTGGCGATCAGGTTGTTGACCGCGTCGGTGCCTTGTTCGCCGCGCCGCATTTCGAAGTCCAGGCGCGCCAGGCGCAAGTCCTTGGTCAGCCCGTTGAGGCTGGAGATATGGCCCAGCTTGTCACCGCGACTGGTGACATCGCCCAGGCCGGTCCAGCCAGTGAACATGATCAATAATGTCAGCAGTAACACCAGGCCGAAGCCCACGCCGAGTTTGGTCTTGACGCTGATATTCCCCAGCTTTTCGGCTAACCAACGATGCATGCTGCGAACTCCCCTGGAACAAGGCTTGGACTTATTCAAAGGGTATCGGCGGTGACAGACTTTTCTGTAGGAGGGCGGCGAGTGAGATTAGAAGAGACGGGCGAGCAGGGCGGTGACGGCGGTTTCGACGCGCAGGATGCGCGCGCCCAACTGCACGGGCTGCAAGCCAGCTTGGGTGAGCAGGTCCACTTCGTAGGGAATCCAGCCACCTTCCGGGCCGATCGCCAGGGTCACCGGCTCGTCCAGTCCGCGTGGGCAGGCCGGGTAATCACCGGGATGGCCAATCAGCCCCAGGCTGCCTGCGGCCATGGCCGGCAGGCGGTCTTCGACGAAGGGCTTGAAGCGTTTTTCGATGATGATCTCGGGCAATACCGTGTCCCGCGCCTGTTCAAGGCCGAGGATCAATTGCTCGCGAATCGCCTCAGGTTCCAGGAATGGGGTTTGCCAGAAGCTCTTTTCGACCCGGTAGCTGTTGACCAGCACCACCTTGGGCACGCCCATCGCCGCCACGGTCTGCAATACCCGACGCAGCATCTTTGGGCGGGGAAGGGCCAGCAGCAGGGTCAGCGGCAGCTTGGCCGCTGGTGGTTGGTCGACGCTCACTTGCAGCTCGGCTTCGGTGGCTTCCAGGCGCAGCAGTTGCGCATTGCCCATCAGCCCGCCGATGCGGCCGACGCGCAGGCTGTCGCCGACGACGGCGCGATGGACTTCCTGCATGTGCACCAGGCGCCGATCACGCAGTACCACGCGGTCGGCCGCGATGAAGTCGGCCTCTTCCAGTAGCAGCAGGTTCACGGCTGGGTCGCTGGCGGCTGGTCGTCGTCGGGCTGATCATCCGGGTGTTCGCCGCGCTTGCTGATCAAGCCGCTGAACAGGATGCCGATCTCGAACAGCATCCACATCGGTACGGCCAGCAAGGTCTGGGAGAAGATGTCCGGCGGCGTGAGGATCATGCCGACCACGAAGCAGCCGATGATCACGTACGGGCGGATTTTCTTCAGGTACGCCACGTTGACCACGCCGATCCACACCAGCAGTACCACGGCCACCGGAATTTCGAAGGCCACGCCAAAAGCGAAGAACAGCGTCATCACGAAGTCGAGGTAGCTGGTGATGTCCGTCATCATTTCCACGCCGGCCGGGGTGGCGGCGGCGAAGAATTTGAAGATCAGCGGGAACACCAGGAAGTAGGCGAACGCCATGCCGGTGTAGAACAGCAGGATGCTCGACACCAGCAACGGCACGGCGATGCGCTTCTCATGCTTGTACAGGCCCGGTGCGATAAAGCCCCAGATCTGGTGCAGGATCACCGGGATCGCCAGGAACAGCGACACCATCATGGTCAGCTTCAACGGCGTGAGGAACGGCGACGACACATCGGTGGCGATCATCGTCGCACCGGCCGGCAGGTACTGGCGCAGTGGTGTGGAGACGAAGGTGTAGATCTGCTGGGTAAAGGCGAACAACCCGGCAAAGATGATGAAGATGGCCGCTACGCAACGCAGCAGGCGGGTACGCAGCTCGGTGAGGTGCGAGACCAGCGGCATATGCTGGTCGTTTTCCGGTTTATCAGCGCTCATGGGGCTCGCGGCGGCAATGTAGGGTCATGGGGCGCGGGCGACGCGGTGGGCGTCGGCGCAGGCTCGGTTGGCGCGGTCGGTGCCACGGGTGCGGCCTCAACCGCAGGCGCGATGCTGTTTTCGACAGCGGGCTCCGCCGGTTTGGCGGGCTCATGCACGGGCGACAGAATCTTCCGGGCTTCCTGTTCCAACGACAGAATATGCTCGTTGTGCAGTTGCCGACGGATCTCGTCGGCGCCGATTTCCCGTTCAACTTCCTGTTTGATGGCGTTGAAACTGCGTTTCAGGCGCCCGATCCACAGGCCGGCCGTGCGTGCTGCACCGGGCAGGCGTTCCGGCCCCAGTACCAGCAGGGCCACGAGGCCGACGAGCAGCAGTTCAGAGAAGCTGATACCAAACATTAGTCAGTGCTCACGAGTCTTTGCGGGTCGGCTCTTCGACTTTCTCAGCCTGTACGTCGAAGGTACGACGCTCGGTGATCGGCTGAGTGGCCTGCGGGTGCACAGGCTGCGCCGGGGGGACCGGGTTGGCGGCGGGATCGGCCGGCTTTTCGTCGTCGTTCATGGCTTTGCGAAAGCCCTTGATCGACTCGCCCACGTCGGTGCCCAGGTTCTTCAGTTTCTTGGTGCCGAACACCAGTACCACCACCACCAGGATGACGATCCAGTGTTTCCAGTCAAAAATGCCCATGCTGCAAATCCTCTAGTCTTGGTTATTCAGGCGGACGGGCGCGAGGCCTTCTCGGCATGCCCGGACAAGCCGAAGCGACGGTCCAGTTCATCCAGCACTGCCTGCGGATGCTGCCCCAGTTGGGCGAGCATGACCAGGCTATGGAACCATAGGTCGGCGGTTTCGTAGATGACATCGCTGCAGTCGCCGCTGATTTGCGCGTCCTTGGCGGCGATGATGGTTTCGACGGATTCTTCGCCGAGTTTTTCCAGAATCTTGTTCAAGCCCTTGTGGTACAGGCTGGCGACGTAGGAGCTGTCGGCATCCGCGCCTTTGCGGTCTTCCAGCACCTGGGCCACGCGGTTCAGGGTATCGCTCATGTCTTAGTGTCCTGCCGAGTAAATGGCGTCGGGGTCTTTGAGCACCGGCTCGACGGTCTTCCATTCGCCATTTTCGAAAACGCGATAGAAGCAGCTGTGGCGGCCGGTGTGGCAGGCGATGTCGCCAATCTGCTCGACCATGAGGATCACCACGTCGGCGTCGCAGTCGATGCGCATCTCGTGCAGGGTCTGCACGTGCCCGGACTCTTCGCCCTTGCGCCACAGTTTGCCACGCGAGCGTGACCAGTAGATGGCACGCTGCTCAGCGGCGGTGAGGCTCAAGGCCTCACGGTTCATCCAGGCCATCATCAGCACGCGCCCGGTCTTGTAGTCCTGGGCAATGGCCGGCACCAGGCCGTCACTGTCCCACTTGATCTCGTCCAGCCAGTCTTTCATGTTCGGCTCCGGCAATTTGCGACAGTGTATAACCGGATTGGCTATCGACGCACGATCAGATAAATACCCACGGCGACCATGATGCCAGCCGGCCAGTGGCCCAGTTGGTTCAGCGGGCCACCGATGGCCAGCATCACCCCACCGACCAGGTGAGCAGCGCCCAGCAGGCGCAGGAACCAGTCGTCCTTGCGCTTCTTCCAAGGCGGCGCCGGATCCTTGGCGTGGGGCTGGGACATGCGCTCCAGCAGGTCGCGGGTCATGTTGGCCAGGTGCGGCAGTTGTTCCATCTGGCTGTGCAGGTTGCCCAGCACGGTTTTCGGGCTCATGCGCTCGCGCATCCAGCGTTCCAGGAACGGCTGGGCGGTGTTCCACAGGTCGAGGTCCGGGTACAGCTGGCGGCCCAGGCCTTCGATGTTCAGCAGGGTTTTTTGCAGCAATACCAACTGTGGCTGCACTTCCATGTTGAAGCGCCGCGCGGTCTGGAACAGGCGCATCAGCACCTGGCCGAAGGAAATATCTTTTAATGGTTTTTCGAAGATCGGCTCGCACACGGTGCGGATCGCCGCTTCGAATTCGTTGAGCTTGGTTTCCGCCGGCACCCAGCCCGAATCGATGTGCAACTGCGCCACACGCCGGTAGTCGCGTTTGAAGAAGGCGAACAGGTTGCGGGCCAGGTAGTCCTGGTCTTCCGGGGTCAGGCTGCCGACGATGCCGCAGTCGATCGCGATGTACTGCGGGCTCCACGGGTTCACGGTGCTGACAAAGATGTTGCCGGGGTGCATGTCGGCGTGGAAGAAGCTGTCGCGGAACACTTGGGTGAAGAAGATCTCCACGCCGCGCTCGGCGAGCATCTTCATGTCGGTGCGCTGGTCGGCCAGGGTCGCGAGGTCGGTGACCTGCACGCCGTAGATGCGCTCCATCACCAGCACTTTAGGGCGGCACCAGTCCCAATACACTTGTGGCACGTACAGCAGTGGCGAGCCTTCGAAGTTGCGCTTGAGCTGGCTGGCGTTGGCGGCTTCGCGCAGCAGGTCGAGTTCGTCGTAGATGGTTTTTTCGTAGTCGGCGACCACGTCCACCGGGTGCAGCAGGCGTGCATCGGCCGAGAAACGCTCGGCGGCACGGGCGAGGATGAACAGCCATGCCAGATCCTGGCCGATGATCGGCTTGAGGCCAGGGCGGATTACCTTCACCACCACTTCTTCGCCGGTCTTGAGCTGTGCCGCGTGCACTTGGGCCACGGAGGCCGAGGCGAGGGGCTCGACGTCGAAGCGGCTGAAGACTTCGCTGATCTTCTTGCCCAGTTGCTCTTCGATCAACGCCATTGACTGTTGGGAGTCGAACGGCGGCACGCGGTCCTGCAGCAGCATCAACTCGTCGGCGATGTCCTCGGGCAGCAAGTCGCGGCGGGTCGAGAGGATCTGCCCGAACTTGATGAAGATCGGCCCCAGGTCCTGCAGTGCCAGGCGCAGGCGTGCGCCACGGCTCAGTGCCAGTTGTTTGCGCGGGAACCAGCGCCACGGCAGCACATAGCGCACCGCCAGCAGGAACCACGGCAAAGGCAGGGCGAACAGCAGGTCATCGAGGCGGTAGCGGATTACGACGCGCTGGATACGAAACAAACGGCGGACGGCGAGCAGCTTCATGCGTTATCGCTTGGATCAAGGGAACGGCTTAGGCGCTCGAAGCGCGCCTCAAGGCGTTCCAGGTCGATTTTGGCCTTGTCGAGTTCACGAAAGCGCGCTTGCGCTTCCCGTTCTCCGACCAGGGTGCGCGATTCTTCGCTCAGGTATTCGGCGAGGTTCTGGTTAAGGCTGGCGAACCCTTGCTGGTACCAGCGCGAGCGGCTGCGCAGGTGCCCGCTGATCAACTGGGTGGCCACTGGACCGATCCAGCGCGACAGCTCGTATTCCCAGTCCAGTTCCAGGTCCTGCAGCACGGCGGCCAGGTCCATCAGCACCGAACTGTCGCCTTCCAGCTCCACCTCGGCGCTGTGCAGGATGGCCGTCTTATTGCGGCTCAGGGCCAGGTGCAGCAGGCTCGATGCCGGCGCACGCAGGGTACAGTCGGCTTCTGCGGCCCATTGGCTCGCGAGCATCAGGCCTTCATCGCTGGGCAGGATAAACAGCTGCAAGGCGGGGCTGCGGCAGTCGACGGCAATGACTTTGCCGCTGAGGTGCGCAAGCCGCGCCAGGGCGGTACTGTCCAGGCGCAGCACACGGTTGAGGCCGTGTTCAACGCTGGCGAGAAGGCCGGCGAACAGCATCAGGGCTTGATGCCGCGATGCAGGGCGACGATGCCCGAGGTCATGTTGTGGTAGGTCACGCGGTCGAAACCGGCTTCTACCATCATTGACTTCAGGGTTTCCTGATCGGGGTGCATGCGGATCGATTCGGCCAGGTAGCGATAGCTTTCGGCGTCATTGGTGATCAGCTTGCCCATCAATGGCATGAAGGCGAAGGAGTAGGTGTCATAGACCTTGGACATCAGCGCGTTGGTCGGCTTGGAGAACTCCAGCACCAACAGGCGGCCGCCCGGCTTGAGGACGCGCAGCATCGAGCGGATCGCGTCTTCCTTGTGGGTCACGTTGCGCAGGCCGAAGGCGATGGTCACGCAGTCGAAATGGTTGTCGGGGAACGGCAACTTTTCAGCGTCGGCCTGGACGAACTCGATATTGCCCGCCACGCCCTTGTCGAGCAGGCGGTCACGGCCGACCTTGAGCATCGAACCGTTGATGTCCGCCAAGACCACCTGGCCGGTCGGGCCAACGAGCTTGGAGAACTTGGCCGCCAGGTCGCCCGTGCCACCGGCGATGTCCAGTACGCGGTTGCCGGTGCGAACACCCGACAGCTCGATGGTGAACCGCTTCCACAGGCGGTGCATGCCACCGGAGAGCACGTCGTTCATCAGGTCATACTTGGCCGCTACGGAATGGAACACCTCAGCGACTTTTTCCGCTTTCTGGCTTTCCGGGACGTTCTTGAAGCCGAAGTGAGTGGTGGGTTCGGCATCGCTGCCTTTGCGCTGATCAGTCATATCGCTGTCACCAAAAGAGAATGCGGGACATGATAATCCCCAAGGCCTACTTTGTCTTGGCAAGGCTGCAGGTAAGATGGGTGGTCACCGAGACCTTTTGCCGCATCGAAGGTATCCACTTCCCCATAAAGAGGAGTCATTGCAATGGCCCGTATAACCGTTGAGCGTGCACATTCCCTGGGTAAAGAAGGCGCACGTGCAAAGGCCGACAAGTTGGCGCACAAACTCAAGCAGCACTATGGCCTGGAGCCGTCGTGGTCCGGCGATACCTTGAACCTCAAGCGTTCGGGGGTTAAGGGCACTGTAGTCGTCGCCGATGATTCGTTGCGCATTGATGTGGAACTGGGCCTGTTGATGTCGGCCATGAGTGGCACCATCAAGTCCGAAATCGAAAAGGCCCTGGATAAAGCGTTGGCGTGATCAACCTGTTCTTAGGGTGCCGATTCTAATTTTCCAGCCTACTTTGTGCCCAAGCCCTCAACTCCTGTGGGCCGTTCCTCCACCCTATTCTGCGTGAGGTGCACCATGGCCAAAGTTATCCTGAAGAAAAAAATCGACGCCCATACCACTACCTTGAGCGAGGTTAAATCCTACGCCCGCAAGATCTGGCTGGCAGGACTTGGTGCTTATGCCAAGGTCGGAAGCGAGGGCGGCGATTACTTCAAAGAGTTGGTTAAAGCCGGTCAACATGTTGAAAGTAAAGGTAAAAAAGTTGCAGTTGA
Organism: Pseudomonas sp. H3_E07; assembly: GCF_054668895.1. Taxonomy (NCBI): domain Bacteria; kingdom Pseudomonadati; phylum Pseudomonadota; class Gammaproteobacteria; order Pseudomonadales; family Pseudomonadaceae; genus Pseudomonas; species Pseudomonas sp. H3_E07. The sequence continues at coordinate 2,352,148 of NZ_CP162795.1, read as the reverse complement.
ACAACTTGAAGCCGCCAACAGTCAGATTGACCAAGTAAAGAGTAATGTCTCCTCCGTCAAAGGTCTGGTAGAAGTTCAGCTTGATAAAGTTGAAAAAGCTTTTGACACTCGTGTTGCCAGTGCCTTGAATCGAATCGGCATTGCGTCTAAACATGACGTTGAGACACTCTCTGCTAAGCTCGAAGAGCTGACGACATTGCTAGAACGTGTCGCGCGTAAACACTAAGGAGACATCGGGATGGCTGTTAAAAAGACTACTCAGAAAGAAGGCAGCTCGTGGGTCGGGGAAGTTGAAAAATATTCCCGTAAGATCTGGCTTGCTGGTTTAGGCGTGTACTCGAAGGTTAGCAGTGACGGCGGCAAATACTTCGAGACTTTGGTCAAGGACGGCGAGAAGGCCGAGAAGTTGACCAAAACCACGGTTGGTAAAAAAGTTGAAGCGGCCAAGGCAACTGCCGGTTCCGCCAAGTCGAGCCTTTCGGACACTTGGGGCAAGTTGGAAGAAACTTTCGACAAGCGCCTCAACAGTGCCATTTCGCGACTGGGCGTGCCGAGCAAGGCAGAGCTGAAGACGCTGCACAGCAAGGTCGATACCCTGACCAAGCAAATCGAGAAACTGACCGGCGCTAAAGTGGCTCCCGTGAAAACGGCGGCGGCCAAACCGGCTGCCAAGCCAGCGGCGAAAACCGCAGCGGCCAAACCGGCTGCGAAAACTGCCGCCAAGCCTCTGGTGAAAGCTGCCGCGAAACCGGCTGCCAAACCCGCTGTCAAGGCAACCGCTAAACCCGCCGCCAAGCCGGCGGCAAAAACGGCAGCTGCCAAGCCCGCCGCCAAGTCGGCAGCTAAGCCGGTAGCCGCGAAAGCTGCTGCCAAGCCTGCCGCTAAGCCAGCAGCCAAGGCAGCCGCAAAACCTGCCGCCAAGCCTGCGGCTAAAACCGCAGCCGCAAAACCCGCTGCCAAACCCGCCGCTGCGAAACCTGCAGCCAAGCCGGTCGCCGCGAAACCCGCCGCCAAACCTGCTGCAGCCAAGCCAGCGGCAAAACCAACCGCCGCGAAGAAGCCAGCGGTAGCGAAAAAGCCAGCAGCATCGAAGCCTGCGGTTGCGGCAAAGCCTGCTACTGCGCCAACCGCTTCCACAGCCAACTCGGTGTCCGCGCCGACCCCTGCTGCTGTGACCCCGACTGCAACGCCGGCAACCCCGACGCCATCCAGTCAGTCCTGATTTTTCCCAGGACACAAAAAATGCCCGGCCTGCAAAGGTCGGGCATTTTTTTAGGTGTGTGGGCTTGCTCCGACATGTTTAGACGCTGTCATCCAGGTATTTCAGCGCGAACTTCTCGGTTGCCAAGCGTGCCGGCAGCAATAGATGCGGCGCTACCAGCATCATGACCTGGTACACCACCACCCGTACCTCACCTTCACGATCAATAATCCGTTGGTAATCCAACGAGAACAGCAGGGTCAACGTGATCTGCTCCACCAGTTGCCCCAGGGCCTGGGTGCTACTGACCAACTGACCTGCCGCCTTCAGTCGCGCCAGCAATGACGCCAGGGTCCGCTTGAGCGCAGTCAGCAGGTTGCGAATGCCTTTGGCCAGCTTCGGCAAACGCCCCGCCAGGTTCGACAAGTCCTGGAACAAGAACCGGTAATGCGCCATGCGCTCGACAATCAGGTGCAGGAACAGCCAGTAGTCCTCGGCCTCCAGTTGTGCGTCCGCCGGTGGGTCCAGCAGGGGCGCCAGCTCATTCTGGAAGCGTTCGAACAACCCGAGTACCAGTGGCTCCTTGCCATGGAAGTGGTAGTAGAGGTTGCCGGGGCTGATCCCCATTTCATTGGCCACCTCCATGGTCGACACGTTTGGCTCGCCCTTCTGGTTGAATAACTGCAGGGCACATTCAAGGATACGGTCGCGGGTCTTCATCCAGTCTTCTTAATGTGATCGCTGAGCTCAGCGCACCCGCACATAGGTGCCGGGCGCTGCTTCCATCGGTGGGTAATTCTGGTTGCCCAGGGCGGTAAGGGTTTCCCGTTGCACGCCGGAGCGCTGCTGGATCCACTCCAGCCATTGCGGCCACCAACTGCCTTCGACGTGGTTGGCGTCGTAGTACCAGGCGCGCGGGTCACTGCTCAGCTTGGGGTTCTCGACGTAATTGGCCTTGGGATTGCCCGGCGGGTTGAGAATGCTCTGGATATGCCCGCTGTTGGACAGCACGAAGCGCCGCTCGCCGCCCAGCAATTGGGTCGAGCGATACACCGCGTCCCATGGCGTGATGTGGTCGTTGATGCCTGCCACGCTGAAGCTGTCCACCGTGACCTTCTGCAAATCGATCGGTGTACCGCACACCTCCAGGCCACCGGGATGACTCAGCGGGTTGTGCTTGAAGAAGTCCAGCAGGTCGCCGTGCAGCGCGGCGGGCAGGCGCGTGTTGTCGTTGTTCCAATACAGGATGTCGAAGGCCGGCGGTTCCTTGCCCAGCAAGTAGTTGTTGATCCAGTAGTTCCAGATCAGGTCATTCGGACGCATCCAGGCGAACACCTTGGCCATGTCGCGGCCGTCCAGCACGCCTTGTTGATAAGACCGACGCTTGGCGGCTTCCAGGGTCTGCTCGTCGGCGAACAGCGTGGCGGGGCTGTCGATCTGGCTGTCCAGCAGGCTTACCAGGTAGCTGGCGCTTGAGATGCGGCGCAGCTGGCGTTTGGCTTGCAAATGGCCTTGCAGCGCGGCGATGGTCAGGCCGCCGGCACAGGCGCCCATCAGGTTGACCTCGCGGGCGCCAGTGATCGCGCGGCACACGTTGAGCGCTTCCTCCAGCGCCGCAACGTAGGTGGACAGGCCCCATTCGCGATGCCGTACATCCGGGTTTCGCCAGCTGACCATGAAGGTCTGCAAGCCGTTTTTCAGGGCGTACTGCACAAAGCTGTTGGCCGGGCTCAGGTCGAAAATGTAGTACTTGTTGATTTGCGGCGGCACGATCAGCAGTGGCTTGGCGTACTGCTTTTCGCTCATCGGCTTGTACTGGATCAGTTCCAGCAGTTCATTGCGAAACACCACCGAGCCGGGCGTGGTGGCGACCGTCTTGCCCACTTCGAAGGCATGCTTGCTCACCTGGCGCGGCAGGCCATTGTTGTGCAGCAGGTCTTCGAACAGATGGGTCACTCCGCGCACCACGCTGTTGCCGCCGGAGTTGAGCAGCTCCTTGATCGCCAGCGGGTTGAGCAGGGTGTTGGAAGGGGAGACCGCATCGTTGATCACCGAGAAGGCGAAGTGTGCGCGAGTGCGGTCATCGGCGCTCAGGGTGCTGTCATCGATCCAGTGCCGGGTCTGCTTCTGCCAGCTCAGATAAGCTTGCAGGCTACGCCGGTACAGTGGGTTGAGTGTCCAGGTGGGGTCGGTGAAGCGGCCGTCGTTGGGGTTGGGTTCGTGCACGGTTTCACCGAGCAATACGCGCCCCAGTTGTCCGCTCAACGCCCAGGCATGGCGAACGGTATGCACCGGGTTGCGCAAGCCGTGGGCGGCCACGCTGCGCAGGGTCGACAGCAGGTCCCGACCCCGCAGGCCGGTGATCGCATTTTGCGCATTGATGAACGCCGCCGGGGTGGGCGCCGGGTTCGTCACGGGTCTTTCTCGCATGAGCCAACACTCCTTCGTCAAGCCATCAAACAGGCATGCCAATTCAGAACCATAGTCGGTTCCTGGCAAGTTGCGCGGCGGTGTGTCCTTACACGGCCGGTCGCGGATGAATCACCGCACGCATGCGCTCCTCTTCGAGAAATTTCATGATGATCGGCGCCACGGCTTCCGCTCGGGTGATCAGGAACAGGTGGCCGTCATCGATGATGTGCAGCTGTGCATTGGGAATGCGCCAGGCCAGCATGCGCATGTTGATCAGCGGGATCAGCGGGTCGTCGTCCCCCGCCAGCACCAGGGTGGGTTGGCGGATCTTGTGCAGCCAGTGGATGCTGGTCCAGCCCAGTCCGGCGAACAGCTGCCAGTAGTAACCGAGCTTGCCGGCCGAGCGCACTTTGCTCGCGTGCTCGGCGGCCAGGTTCGAATCGCGGCGGAACGAGCCGCCATAAATCATCGGTGCGATGCGCACCACGTGGGACGGTTGGATGTAGCGCCGGGGACTGGCCATCAGCCACAGCACCTTGGGCTTGCCGGGCACCATAAAGGCCCCGGCAGCGGTGGCGGCGAGAATCAGTTTTTTGCAGCGTTCCGGATAGTCATAGGCGAACTGTTGCGCCAGCGCACCGCCCCAGGACACACCCACGGCGTTCACTTGGCCATAGTCCAGGTAATCGAGCATGCGCGCGGTGAGTTTGGCCAGGCCGGGAAAGCGATAGGGTCGTTTGGGCGTCGAGGAGCCGCCCACGCCAGGCACATCGAAGGCGATCACTTCCAGGTCCGGGTCCAGCGCCTGGACGAATGGAAATACCAACTCAAGGTTGGCGCCGATGCCATTGAAGATCAGCAACGGCGTCAAGTGAGGCTTGCCCGGGCGCACCGCCGTGCGGAGGGCCTGGCCATCCAGGTCGATGGTACGAAAGATGAACGGTTGCGGCATGCTCAAGCCCTGTGAGGTGGTGCATAGGTCTAATGGGCGGTGCGGACCTTGTGGCAGCTTGCTTGCCTGCGATGCCGGCGGTGAATGCAACACCGCTTCCGCAGGCAAGCCAGCTCCCACATCGGTCTCATTTCAACCACAAGGTCGGGTTAGCGTTCATGCACATATGTTCCCGGCGCAGCTTCGGCTGCGGCGTACGTTTTATTACCTAATACCGTCGGTGCTTTCTTTAATTTGCCCGCCCGTTCCGCCTGCCAGGCCTGCCAATGCAGCCACCAGGAATCCGTATGCTTGGTCGCGTTTTCCTGCCACTCCAGCGGCTTGCCGGCCAGGCTGTCGTTGGTCTGGTAACGCGCCTTGGGGTTGCCTGGCGGGTTGAGGATGCTCTGGATATGCCCGCTGCTGGACAGTACAAACTCCACCTTGCCACCGAACAACTGTGCTGATTTGTAGCAGGATTGCCACGGCGTGATGTGGTCATTGGTGCCGGCCAGTGAATAAATATCGGCAGTGACTTGCTTGAGGTCGATAGGCGTGCCGCACACTTCCAGGGCATTCGCCCGCACCAAAGGGTTGTTCTTGAACAGCTCGATCAGGTCGCCGTGGAATGCCGCCGGCAAACGCGTGGTGTCGTTGTTCCAGAACAGGATGTCGAACACCGGCGGCTCATTGCCCAGCAGGTAGTTGTTGACCCAGTAGTTCCAGATCAGGTCGTTGGGGCGCATCCACGCAAACACCTTGGCCATGTCGCGGCCTTCCAGCACACCGGCCTGGTAGGAGTGGCGCTTGGCCGCCTCCAGGGTCTGCTCGTCGACGAACAGTGCCACCTGGGTGTCCAGCGTGGTGTCCAGCACGCTCACCAGCAGTGTCAGGGCATTGACCTTTTTCTCCCCCAGCGCCGCATAGTGACCGAGCAACGCGGTGCAGGTGATACCGCCGGAACAGGCGCCGAGCATGTTGATGTCCTTGCTGCCGGTAATCGCGGTGACCACATCCACGGCTTCCTTGAGCGCATCGATATAGGTCGACAGCCCCCACTCGCGCTGGGCCTTGGTGGGGTTGCGCCAGCTGACAATGAAGGTTTGCTGGTTATTGCGCAGGCAGAAACGCGCCAGGCTCTTTTCCGGGCTCAGGTCGAATACATAGAATTTGTTGATCTGTGGCGGCACCACCAGCAGCGGGCGTTCGTGCACCTGTTCGGTGATCGGCTTGTACTGGATCAGCTCCAGCACGTCGTTGCGAAACACCACCGAGCCTTCGGTCGTGCCCAGGGTCTTGCCCACTTCAAAGGCGCCCATGTTCACCTGGCTCGGCATGCCGCCGTTGTGCACCATGTCCTTGGCCAGGTGGGACAAGCCATCGAGCAGGCTCTTGCCGCCGGTTTCAAAGAAGCGTTTGACCGCTGCCGGATTGGCCGCGCTGTTGGTGGGGGCCATGGCTTCGGTCATCAGGTTGATCACGAAGTGGCCGCGGCTGATGTCCTGTTCCGACAGGTTACTGTCGCCGATCCAGTCGTGCAGTTCCTTGCGCCACGCCAGGTAGGTTTGCAGATAGCGTTTGTACAGCGGGTTCTGGCTCCAGGCCGGGTCCTGGAAGCGACGGTCGTCGTTCTCGGGCACCAACGCGGACTTGCCGAACATCACGTTCTTCAACTCAACGCCAAAATGTGCGACGTGCTTGACGCTGTGCAACGGTTGTTTGATGGCTTGGGTCAGCACCATCTTCGCTGATGCGAGTAAATCCTTTTTACGTAACGCGATGATCGGATTGAGCCCCAGGGTGTTTTCCGAGGCCTGGCGTTTCAAGTCATCGTTGTTCTTGTTACTCATCTACGACGCTCCATTGTCCGAAAGACGAGTACCGGGGACCGCTGCGCACCCAGTTTCGATACACAACACAAGCCTGGTACTGCGACTCGGGTGACCGTTGATACCGCATCGTCAAATGCAGGGAACTTGCCAGTTCCATTGGTTACCCGAGTTTAATTTTTTTCGCAAGCGGACCAATCGTTGGTCACGCGACAGGGCATTCAAGCAGATGAAATTAGAAAATGCCCTCTAAAGAGCAAGACCCCTGGGCTAGAGCATCAGCCGCACGACCGACTGATCCGGATCGCGGGTTTTGCCGGCTGCTTTGAGTTCGGCGAGGTAATCAGCCCACAGCGCGTCCTGACGCACGGCCAGTTGGTAGAGGTAGTCCCAGGTGAACAGTCCGCTGTCATGGCCGTCGTCGAAGGTCAATTTCAGTGCGTACTGACCGGCTGGTTCGACCTTGGTCAACCGGACGTTGAGCTTGCCGAATTGCAGGATGGGTTTGCCGTGACCCTGGACCTCGGCGGAAGGCGAGTGGGTGCGCAGCAGTTCGGCAGGGAGTTGGTACACCTCGTCGGGCCCGTAGGTAAGGCCGAGGGTGTTGGAGGTTTTGTGCAGGTTTACAGCTGTAGGAAATTTGGACATTGGAGATGATCCTGAAGGAACCGGCTCGAAAATGTGGGAGCGGGCATGCTCGCGAATGCGCAGTGTCAGTCAGTACAGGTGTGACTGATACACCGCATTCGCGAGCAAGCCCGCTCCCACCTTAAAGCAAAGCGGCTCTGCGTGAGGCTTACAGGATATAACGAGACAGATCTTCGTTCTGCGCCAACTCGCCCAAGTGGCTGTTGACGTACTCAGCATCAATCTTGATCACTTCGCCATTCTGCGCACCGGCCAGGTCGCCGGCGCTGAAGGATACTTCCTCCAGCAAACGCTCCAGCAGCGTGTGCAAACGACGGGCACCGATGTTCTCGGTCTTCTCGTTGACCTGCCAAGCAATCTCCGCCAGGCGCTTGATACCGTCCGCCTGGAACTCGATACCCAAGCCTTCGGTTTTCAGCAGCTCACGGTATTGCTCGGTGAGCGACGCGTGCGGCTCACTGAGGATGCGCTCAAAGTCGCCAGGGGTCAGCGCCTTGAGTTCCACGCGGATCGGCAGGCGGCCTTGCAGCTCCGGCACCAGGTCGCTTGGCTTGCTCAGGTGGAATGCACCGGAGGCGATAAACAGGATGTGGTCGGTCTTGACCATGCCCAGCTTGGTGTTCACGGTGCAGCCTTCGATCAGCGGCAGCAGGTCGCGCTGTACGCCTTCACGGGACACATCCACGCCGCCGGAGTTGCCGCGCTTGGCCACCTTGTCGATCTCGTCGATAAACACGATGCCGTGCTGCTCGACCGCTTCCAGGGCCTTGGCCTTGAGTTCTTCCTCATTGACCAGGCGCCCGGCTTCTTCGTCACGCACCAGTTTCAGGGCTTCCTTCACCTTGAGCTTGCGGCTTTTCTTCTTGCCCTTGCCCATGTTGGCGAACAGGTTCTGCAACTGGCTGGTCATTTCTTCCATGCCAGGCGGGGCGGAGATGTCGACGCCGGAGACTTCGGCGACTTCGATCTCGATTTCCTTGTCGTCCAGCTGGCCTTCACGCAGTCGCTTGCGGAACAGCTGGCGGGTGTTGGAGTCCGAGGCCGGCGCGGCGTCCTCGTTGAAACCCATGCGTGCCGGTGGCAGCAGGGCGTCGAGGATGCGTTCTTCGGCGGCGTCTTCGGCGCGGTGGCTGACCTTGGTCATTTCCTGTTCGCGCAGCAGCTTCAGGGCGGCGTCGGCCAGGTCACGGATGATCGACTCGACGTCGCGGCCCACGTAGCCCACTTCGGTGAACTTGGTGGCTTCGACCTTGATGAACGGCGCGTTGGCCAACTTGGCCAGGCGACGGGCGATTTCGGTTTTACCGACGCCGGTAGGACCGATCATCAGGATGTTCTTTGGCGTTACTTCAACGCGCAGTTCTTCGGGCAGTTGCATCCGGCGCCAGCGGTTACGCAGCGCGATGGCAACGGCGCGCTTGGCATCGTCCTGGCCGATGATATGGCGGTTGAGTTCATGGACGATTTCGCGGGGAGTCATGGACATAGTGTTTGGCGGCCTCAAGCGGAATAAGCCTACGGCTTACTCGGCGAGGTCCTGCTCCTCAATGGTCTGGTTGTGGTTGGTGAACACGCAGATATCGCCGGCAATGCCCAGGGCTGTCTCGACGATTTCGCGAGCCGACAGGTCGGTCTTCTTCAGCAGTGCGCTGGCTGCCGCCTGGGCGTAGCCACCGCCGGAACCCATGGCGATCAAGCCATGTTCAGGCTCAACCACATCGCCGTTGCCGGTGATGATCAGAGAAGCGTCTTTGTTGGCGACGGCCAGCATGGCTTCCAGACGGCTGAGGGAGCGGTCGGTACGCCATTCTTTGGCGAGTTCGACGGCTGCGCGCACGAGATGGCCCTGGTGTTTTTCCAGCTGGCCTTCGAAACGTTCGAAGAGGGTGAAGGCGTCGGCGGTAGCGCCGGCAAAGCCTGCGAGAACCTGGCCGTGGTACAGGCGACGCACTTTCTTGGCGTTGCCTTTCATTACGGTATTACCCAGGGAAACCTGGCCGTCGCCGCCCATGACGACTTTGCCGTGGCGACGTACTGAAACGATGGTGGTCAAGGGGAGAGTCTCCACGCAGCGGGGCGAAAATGCCCTGATGGAAACTGATATGGGGGTGGTGAGGGGGATTTCAACTGTAGGACGGGAGGGCGGACGAGTGGTGTTTATGTGCCGGACTCGGTCCTGAGGCCGCTTTAAATCAACTGTGGGCGCGGGCTTGCTCGCGAATGCGCTAGATCAGTCGATACATCGGGTGACTGATACACCGTATTCGCGAGCAAGCCCGCTCCCACATTTTGATTAGCGTTGACTGTGAATCAGCGGCTCTGGCGTTGTTGTAACAACAGGTTGCTAAAGCCCGCGCCGGCCAATTGTTTCTGTGCCACGGTCAGCTGTTCACGGTTGCTGAACGGCCCCACCAGCACGCGATACCAAGTCGCATCCTTCACGGTGCCGGACTCTACCGTCACCGACTGGCCCAGCAGAATGATCTGCGCCCGTACACGATCTGCATCCGCCTGTTTCGGGAACGAGCCCGCTTGCAGGAAGAACTTGGTCACCGGCGCGGCCTTGGTCTCGGCAACCGGCGGTGCTGGCGGTGGGGTGATCCCGGCCAGTGCGGCCTGGGCACGCGCCGTGTCGATTTTCGCCGCCTCAGCAGGCGTGACCGGTGTGGTCGGCACCTGTGGCGTCGGCAGGGTTTTCTCCGGCACGGCGTCAGGCGGCACGATCACTTCCGACTCCGGCAGCAACGTGTAGAAATCGTACTTAGGCTTCACCGGTGCCGTCGGGCTCGGCGCAGTCTTGTTGGCTTCGGCCATTTTCGTGGCTTTCTGTTGTTCCTGCTTGACCCGTTTGACGTCATCGCCCTTGCCCGGATCCAGTTTCATCAGGAACACGATAAACGCGCCGACGGTGAGGCCGATCGCCAGCCACAGCCAGCCCGGAATCGGCTTCTTCGCCGGGGCCTGGTAGCGGCTGGCGCCGCGCTTGGGTGCAGGTTTTTTCTTGGCAGCCAACTTACATACGCTCCAGAGTTTCCAGGCCCAACAGTTCCAGGCCTTGCTTGAGGGTCCGTCCAGCCAGAGCGGCGAGGCGCAGGCGGCTCTGCTTCTGGGCTTCGTCGTCGGCGGTCAGGATCGGGCAGTTCTCGTAGAAGCTGGAGAACAGGCCGGCGACCTCGTACAGGTAGGTGCACAGGATGTGTGGCGTGCCTTTCTCGCCGACGCTGTTCAGCACTTCGCCGAATTGCGCCAGCTTGGCGGCCAGCTCCTGTTCATGGGTTGCCTCGAGGTTGATCTGGCCTTCGACTTCGCTGAAGTCCTTGCCCAGCTTGCGGAACACGCCGGCCACACGGGTGTAGGCGTACAGCAGGTAAGGCGCGGTGTTGCCTTCGAAGTTGAGCATCAGCTCGAAGTTGAAGCTGTAGTCGCTGGTGCGGTGCTTGGACAGGTCGGCGTATTTCACTGCGCCAATGCCCACCACGCGGGCAATGTTGCGCAGGTCGGCCTCGGCCAGCTCCGGGTTTTTCTCTTTCACCAGGTTGTAGGCACGCTCCTGGGCTTCGGTAAGCAGGTCGATCAGCTTCACGGTGCCGCCGTCGCGGGTCTTGAACGGACGGCCGTCGGCGCCGTTCATGGTGCCGAACCCCATGTGTTCCATGTGCATCGGGTGGGTGACGAAACCGGCGCGACGCGCCACTTCGAACACCTGCTGAAAGTGCAGGGCCTGACGCTGGTCGACGAAATACAGCGCGCGATCGGCCTTGAGTACGCCGCTGCGGTAGCGCACGGCTGCCAGGTCGGTGGTGGCGTAGAGGTAGCCGCCATCGGCCTTGACGATGATCACCGGCAGCGGCTCGCCGTCCGCCGTCTTGAATTCTTCCAGGAACACGCACTGCGCGCCGTTGCTCTCCACCAGCAGGCCCTTGGCCTTGAGGTCGTTGACCACGTTGATCAGGTCGTCGTTGTAGGCGCTTTCGCCCATCACGTCGGCCATGGTCAGCTTGACGTTGAGCAGCTCGTAGATTTCCTGGCAGTGGGACAGTGAAATCTCACGGAAGCGGTTCCACAGCGCCAGGCATTCCTTGTCGCCGGCTTGCAGCTTGACCACCAGGCCACGGGCGCGCTCGGCGAACTCTTCGGATTCGTCGAAGCGCTTCTTGGCGGCGCGGTAGAAGTTTTCCAGGTCCGACAGCTCGTTGCTGGTGATCGGGTTTTCCTGCAGGTAGGCCATCAACATGCCGAACTGGGTGCCCCAGTCGCCCACATGGTTCTGACGGATCACGGTGTCGCCGAGGTACTCCAATACGCGTGCCACGCCGTCACCGATGATGGTGGAGCGCAGGTGGCCCACGTGCATCTCTTTAGCCAGGTTCGGTGCCGACAGGTCAATTACCACGCGTTGCAGCGGGCCGGCCTTGTGCACGCCGATCTTGGCGTCGGCCAGGGCCGCATCCAGGCGCGACGCCAGGGCCTGGGTGTTCTGGAAGAAGTTGATGAAGCCAGGGCCGGCGATTTCAGCCTTGCTCACGCTTTCGTCGACAGGCAGCGCAGCGATGATTTTCTCTGCCAGGTCGCGCGGCTTCATGCCCGCGGGCTTGGACAGCATCATCGCGATGTTGCTGGCGAAGTCACCGTGGGTCTTGTCGCGGGTGTTTTCCACCTGGATCGCCGGCGTCAGGCCTTCAGGCAACACACCTTCGTTGACGAGTTGGGTGAGGGCTTGTTGGATCAGCTGGCGAATGGTGTCTTTCATGGTGTTCTCTTTCGACCGCAAGCGGCGGCGCGCGATGCGCAGGTGGAAAAACTGAGCATTATCCGTGGCGAGGGCGGGCTTGCCAACCTTCGCGGGACCTATGGCCAGGCTTAATACAAATCTACCGGGTCTACGTCCAACGACCATCGCACTTGGCGACCGCTGGGCATTTGCTCCAGGGCAAGCAACCAGCTACTTAATAGTCGATGCAGGGGCGCGCGCGAGGTTGCCTGCAAGAGTAGTTGAGCGCGATAACGCCCGGCGCGGCGCTCCATGGGCGCGGGCACCGGGCCGAGCAGTTCGATGCCGCTCAGGCCCAGTTCGCCAAGTAAACGTTCGGCGGCGCTGCAAGCTTCATCGAGGAAACCTTCGGCTTGCCCGGGTTTGTGGGCTTCGGCGCGCAACAGGGCCAAATGGGAAAAAGGTGGCAGGCCCGCGGCACGACGCTCGCTCAGCGCCTGCTCGGCGAAGGCAAAGTAGCCTTGTTCGGTCAGTTGGATCAGCAGCGGATGGTCGGCCAGGTGGGTCTGGATGATCACCCGGCCTGGCTCTTCGGCGCGGCCCGCGCGGCCGGCGACCTGCACGATCAACTGCGCCATGCGCTCGCTGGCGCGGAAATCCCCGGAGAACAGCCCGCCGTCGGCATCCAGGATCGACACCAGGGTCACCCGTGGAAAATGGTGCCCTTTGGCAAGCATCTGCGTGCCGATCAGGATGCACGGATGGCCTTTCTGGATGGTGGCGAACAGCTGGTTCATTGCATCTTTGCGCGAGGTGCTGTCGCGGTCGACTCGCAGCACCGGGTAGTCAGGGAACAGAATGCCCAGGCGTTCTTCGGCCCGTTCTGTGCCGGCACCGACGGGTCGCAGGTCGACTTTGCCGCATTGCGGGCAGTGGCGCGGTACGCGTTCCACATGGCCGCAGTGATGGCAGCGCAGTTCACCGTAGCGCTGGTGCACGGTCATGCGCGCGTCGCAGCGTTCGCATTCGGACATCCAGCCGCAGTCGTGGCACAGCAAGGTCGGTGCAAAGCCACGCCGGTTGAGAAACACCAAGACCTGTTGGCCGGCGGCGAGGGTCTGGCCGATGGCTTGTTGCATCGGTCCGGAAATGCCGCTGTCGAGTGGGCGGCTTTTGACGTCAAGGCGCAGGAAGCGTGGCTGCTTGGCGCCGCCGGCACGCTCATTAAGGCGTAGGAGGCCGTACCGCCCGGTGTAGGCGTTGTGCAAACTCTCTAAAGATGGCGTGGCCGAGCCCAGCACAATCGGGATGTCTTCCTGGCGTGCGCGCACTAGCGCCAGGTCGCGGGCGTGGTAGCGCAGGCCTTCCTGTTGTTTATAAGAGCCGTCGTGCTCCTCGTCGATGATGATCAGCCCGGGGTTTTTCATCGGGGTGAACAGCGCCGACCGGGTGCCGATAATAATGTCGGCCTCGCCGTCCCGTGCGGCCAGCCAGGATTCGAGGCGCTCACGGTCGTTGACGGCCGAGTGCACCAGAGCGATGCGGGCGTTGAAACGCTGTTCGAAGCGCGCCAGGGTCTGCGGGCCCAGGTTGATCTCGGGAATCAGCACCAGGGCCTGTTTGCCGGCTTGCAGGGTTTCGCGAATCAACTGCAAATAGACTTCGGTCTTGCCACTGCCGGTGACGCCGGCCAGCAGGAAGGCGTGGAAACTGTCAAAACCTGCGCGAATCGCTTCGTAGGCCGCACGTTGCTCCGGGTTCAGCGGCAATTCCGGTTGGGCCAGCCAGTGTTCGTGGCGGGCGTCGGGGGCGTGCTTGCGGATTTCCACCTGCACCAGGCCCTTGGCGAGCAACAGGTCGAGGCTGTCTTTGCTCAGCATCAATTTGCTTAACAGTTGATGGGCCACGCCATGTGGGTGTTGGGCCAGGGTCGCCAGGGCTTCACGTTGGCGCGGGGCGCGGGCGATGCGCGGGTCGTCGAGGCGCGCACCGGGCACCATCGACCAGAAGCGTTCCTGGCGCGCTTCGGCCAATTCGCCCTGGCGCAGCAGTACCGGCAACGCCCAACTGAGGGTATCGCCGAGGCTGTGCTGGTAATACTGGGCGGTCCACAGGCACAGCTTGAACAGGGCGGGCGGCAGCGGTGGGGTGGCGTCGAGCATGGCCAGCGCGGGCTTGAGTTTTTCCGCAGGCACTTCGCTGTGGTCCGCGACTTCCACCAGGATGCCGATCATTTCCCGTCGGCCAAACGGCACACGCACACGCATGCCCGGCTGCAGCTGTGCCCGCAGCACGCCGGCCGGGGCCCGATAATCGAACAGGCGGCGCAGGGGCGAGGGCAGGGCTAGGCGCAAAATGGCGTCGGGCACGCGGGGGGTCTCTTATAAAAGGCAGGCGGTGGCGCAGGGGCGGGAGCCTAGCAGACAGGGGAGGGCTTGGGTATGCCACGGTTTTCTGATGAAAGGAGGTTTTCAGTCGAATACGCGGCTTGCGTGATTAAAAAGGTCTGGTAGAATCCGCGGCCTAATTACGTGCGGTATTCGACAATAGTGTCGAGTGGCGGCACGCTAGCCCGAGGAAGTGCCATGAAAGCCGATATCCATCCAGCGTACGAAACCATCGAAGTCACCTGCAGCTGCGGCAACAAGTTCGAAACCCGTTCGAACCTGTGCAAGCCACTGGGTACTGACGTATGCAACGAGTGCCACCCGTTCTACACCGGTAAGCAGAAAACTCTGGACACCGGCGGCCGTGTACAGCGCTTTGCTGACCGTTTCGGTGCTTTCGGTGCCAAAAAGGCCTAAGGCCGATCAACTTGGGAAGCCGTTACGGTTTTTCCATGCTGATGAAAAAGGCGTCCCTTGTGGGCGCCTTTTTTGTGCCTGGGATTTGGCTCTCAGTCGCCCAGGCCGAGGTGTTTTGCCGCGCACCGACTTCCCTGGCCCAGGTGGAAGTGCAGCGCGTGGTGGATGGCGACACGGTGCGCCTCAAGGACGGCCGCAGTGTGCGGATGATCGGCCTCAATGCCCCGGAAACCGGCAAGAAGGGCCGCCCCGACGAGCCTTACGCGGTTGCCGCCCGCCAGCGTTTACAGGCATTGGTCGACTCCAGCGACGGCCGCCTCGGCTTGGTGGCTGGGCGCGAGAGCAAGGACCGCTACGGTCGCACGCTCGCCCACCTCTACGGCGCGAATGGTGAGAATCTTGAGGCGCGGCTGCTGGCCGAAGGCCTGGGGTTTCAGGTCGGTGTCGCGCCCAACGTTGATCTTGTTACCTGTCAACAGGCCGCCGAAAACAGCGCCCGTGACGCACGATTGGGCCTTTGGCGGCAATCGCCAGTGCAAAGCGTGGCGCAGCTCAAACAGTCCGGCTTCGCTCTGGTCAGTGGCCGAGTGAGCAAGATCGAACGCAATCGCGGCGGAATCTGGATCGAATTGCAGGGGGCACTGGTATTGCGCATTGCACCCGACCTCGTCCGTCAGTTCGACGCCGCAGGGCTCAGTGGTCTGCAAGGCAAGCTCGTCGAGGCCCGTGGCTGGGTACAGGATCGCGCCAAGCGCGGCGGCCTGAAAAACGGCCAGGTACGTTGGTTGTTGCCATTGACCGACCCTGGCATGCTCAAATCGACCGATTAAGAAAAAATTGTAGACATTTTTTTAATCGATTGTGAACAGTTGAGCCCTTGTATCCCGTGGCCTTAGACCAAAGTACGTCGCTTTAGGGCCTTGACACCTGTGACTGCCCAGTCTTGTGGGGACTTTACGACACGCGTATCCTCGGCGGTCCGTCGACCAACAGTAAAAGCGGAATGCCGATATGTCTGATTTGAAAACTGCCGCTCTCGAATATCATGCCCATCCTCGTCCAGGAAAGCTGAGTGTAGAGCTCACCAAAGCCACTGCCACTGCTCGCGACCTGTCGCTGGCCTACAGCCCTGGTGTTGCCGAGCCCGTACGTGAAATCGCCCGCGACCCTGAACTGGCGTACAAGTACACCGGCAAAGGCAACCTGGTTGCAGTGATTTCCGATGGCACCGCGATCCTCGGCCTGGGCAACCTCGGCCCATTGGCATCCAAGCCAGTCATGGAAGGTAAAGGCGTGTTGTTCAAGCGCTTTGCCGGCATCGACGTTTTCGATATCGAAGTCGATTCCGAAAGCCCGCAGGCTTTCATCGACACGGTCAAGCGCATTTCCATCACCTTCGGTGGCATCAACCTGGAAGACATCAAGGCACCTGAGTGCTTCGAGATCGAAAAGGCCTTGATCGAACAGTGCGACATTCCGGTATTCCACGATGACCAGCACGGCACCGCGATCGTTACCGCCGCCGGCATGATAAACGCCCTGGAAATCGCTGGCAAAACCCTGGCTGACGCCAAGATCGTCTGCCTGGGCGCCGGTGCTGCAGCTATCTCGTGCATGAAGCTGATCGTCAGCATGGGCGCCAAGCTGGAAAACATCTACATGGTCGACAGCAAGGGCGTGATCCAGTCCGAGCGTACCGACCTGAACCAGTACAAGGCGATGTTTGCGCATCCGTCTTCCAAGCGCACCCTGGCTGACGCCCTCGACGGTGCAGACGTGTTCGTCGGCCTGTCCGGCCCGAACCTGCTGAGCGCCGAAGGCCTCAAATCCATGGCGGCCAACCCGATCGTGTTCGCCTGCTCCAACCCGGACCCGGAAATCGCGCCGGAACTGGCACACGCCACCCGCGACGACGTGATCATGGCGACCGGCCGTTCGGACTACCCGAACCAGGTCAACAACGTGTTGGGTTTCCCGTTCATCTTCCGTGGTGCCCTGGACGTTCGCGCCAAGCGCATCAACGAAGAAATGAAAGTGGCTGCCGCCAACGCCCTGCGTGAACTGGCCAAGCTGCCGGTGCCTCAGGATGTGTGCGATGCCTATGGCGGCGCCAAGCTGGAATTCGGTCGTGAGTACATCATCCCGAAACCAATGGACAAGCGCCTGATCACCCTGATCTCCGACGCTGTGGCCAAAGCCGCTATCGAGACCGGCGTGGCCACCCTGCCGTATCCGAAAAACTACCCGCTGCAAAGCGTGGATGATGTGTTCAACGGCTAAGCCGTTGTAGCGCACCAACAAAAAGCCCCGGCTCTCGCGAGTCGGGGCTTTTTTGTGGTCGATTAGATCTAAAGGTGGGAGCAGGCTTGCCCGCGATAGCGGTGGATCAATCCGCTCATGTGGTGCCTGACACACCGCAATCGCGGGCAAGCCCGCTCCCACATTGGGCCTGTTTCAGGCCATAAATCTCACTAGAACAGATCGATCGGCGCCGCCTCATCCGCCGGCAACGGGCTGCCCGGTACAACGCCATTGCCCAGCTCGTTGACCGACGGCGGTGTGTCTTCGCTCTTGAACAGTTCGAAGTACGCATTCGGCGTGCTTGGCGAGGCCGCGCGGCCACTCACCGGGTCGATGCGCAGGCTGAGGATACCTTCCGGCTCCGGTTGGGTGTGGGGCGGCTTGTCCTTCAAGGCTGCGCCCATATAACTCATCCAGATCGGCAGCGCGACGGTGCCACCGAACTCGCGGCGACCCAAGCTTTCCGGTTGGTCATAGCCGGTCCACACGGTGGTCACGTAATCGGCGTTATAACCGGAGAACCAGGCGTCCTTGGACTCGTTGGTGGTACCGGTCTTGCCCGCAATGTCCGGACGCCCCAGGGCCAGGGCGCGGCGGCCGGTGCCCTTCTTGATCACGTCTTCAAGGATGCTGTTGAGGATGTAGGTGGTACGGCCATCCACGATGCGCTCGGCCACGGCGGGCGTCTGCGGTTCGGTTGCAGCAGCGTTGGTGGCCGGCGTGGTGCCAGGGGCCGGCTCGATGGTGATGCCGCCATTGCTCGGCGCCGCCAGGCCATCAGTCGCCGCTACACCGTTGACCACATCACCCGGCACGCGTGGCGGGTTGGCGGTGAACAGGGTGTCGCCGTTGCGGCTTTCAATCTTGTCGATCAGGTACGGCGCGATCTTGTAGCCGCCGTTGGCAAAGGTGCTCCAGCCCGTGGCGATTTCCATCGGCGTCAGGGTCGCAGTGCCCAGGGCCAGGGACAGGTTCGGCGGCAGGTCTGACTTGGAGAAGCCAAAGCGCGTCATGTAATCGATGGTCTTGCCGACGCCCATCGCCTGCAGCAAGCGGATCGACACCAGGTTGCGCGACTTGTACAGCGCCTCGCGGATACGGATCGGGCCGAGGAAGGTGTTGGTATCGTTCTTCGGACGCCAGACCTTGTCCAGGTACTCGTCGACAAACACGATCGGTGCATCGTTGACCAGGCTGGCGGCGGTGTAGCCGTTGTCCAGCGCGGCACTGTAGATAAACGGTTTGAAGCTCGAGCCCGGCTGGCGCTTGGCCTGGGTCGCACGGTTGTAGTTGCTCTGTTCGAACGCGAAGCCGCCGACCAGGGCGCGAATCGCACCGTTCTGCGGGTCCAGGGAGACCAGGGCGCCTTGGGCCAACGGCACTTGGCTGAACTTGAGGCTGTCGTCCTTCTGGCGCTGCACGCGGATCAAATCACCCACCTGGGCCACGTCAGACGGCTGCTTGGGCAGCGCGCCCATGCTGTTGGTGTTCAGGAATGGGCGTGCCCATTTCATGCTGTCCCACGCCACATGGGCTTCGCCAGTGCGGGTCAGCACCTGCAGGCCATCTTTCTTCACCTGGGTGACGATGGCCGGCTCCAGGCCGCTGATGGCGCGTTGTTTGCCCAGTTCGGTGGTCCAGGCGCTCAGGGTCTTGCCCGGCAGGCGCGACTCAGGGCCCCGGTAGCCGTGGCGCTGGTCGTAGGTGATCAGGCCTGAGTGCACCGAGTCATTGGCGATTTCCTGCAGGTTGCTCGGCACCGTGGTGGTCACCCGGAAACCTTCGGTGTACGCCTCGCTGCCATAGCGGCCGACCATCTCGGCGCGCGCCATTTCGGCGATATACGGGGCGTTCACTTCCGGCGTCGGCACGTGGTAGCTGGCGTTCAACGGTTCGGCGATGGCGCTTTCGTAAGCGGCCTGGTCGATCTTGCCCAGCTTGTACATGCGGCCCAGGATCCAGTCGCGGCGTTCTTTGCTTCGCGCCGGGTTGGCCAGCGGGTTGAAGCGTGACGGGGCCTTGGGCAGGCCGGCGATCATGGCCATCTGCGCCAGGCTGGCGTCACGGATGGACTTGCCATAGTAAACCTGGGAAGCCGCCTCGATCCCGTAGGCACGGTTGCCCAGGTAGATCTTGTTGACGTACAGCTCGAGGATCTCGTCCTTGGTCAACTGGCGTTCGATCTGCAGTGCCAGGAGGATCTCGGTAGCTTTACGTGAAAAGCTGCGCTCGCTAGTGAGGAAGAAGTTCTTCGCCACCTGCATGGTGATGGTGCTGCCGCCGGACTGAATGTGTCCGCTTTTTACCAATTGCGTGGCCGCGCGCACTAGGCTGCTGGGGTCGACGCCATAGTGGTTGGCAAAATTATCGTCTTCGGCCGACAGCAGGGCGCTGATGAAATTGGGCGGAATATCGGCAAAACGGATCGGTGTGCGGCGCATTTCGCCGAACTCCGCGATCAGTTTTTCATCGCTGCTGTAGACCCGCAAAGGAATCTGCAACTGGATACTTCTGAGGGCCTCTACCGAGGGCAAACCCGGACTAAGGTAGAGGTAGGCCCCGCTGAATACGAGCAGCAGCCCGCAAACGATGGCGACAATGGAGTACCCGAAAAACTTCAGCAGACGAATCAAGGCTTTTGGATTTCCAGAGAAAAGAATGAGTTAGGCCTCGGGGCATGCATGGCAAACGATGGATCGACCCGAGCTGCAGATAAAAAGCGGGAAAAAACGCTGGGCATTAAAGCATTTTTCGACTTGGGGCGTCATTCGCACCTGTTCAACAAGTCGACCGAATGCATGGCGCCCAGCGGCAATCAGGCGGTATGACAGACAAAGCTTTAGGGAGTTTTATGGGAAAAGGATTTTTCACGGGAAAAGCTCGCACCTTGCTGGGTGTCGACATCAATGACACGGCCATCCGCTTGATCGAGCTGGGCCGTTCACCTTCAGGTTTCAACATTCAAGGCTACGTCACGCAGGCGTTGCCGGCGCAAACGGTGGTCGACGGCACACTCCTTGATCTTGAAGGCGTAGGGCGCGCTTTGCGCAGCGCGTGGTCGCGGTTGTCGACATCGGTTCGTGGCGCTGCCGCTGCCGTGGCCGGGCCCTCGGTGATCACGCGGATGATTGATCTGGAAGCCGGCCTCACCGACGATGAGATGGCCTGGATGATCCAGATGGAGGCAGACCAGTACATTCCTTATCCGCTGGATGACGTGGCTATCGACTTTCAAGTGCGTGGGCCCACGGCCCTGGACCCGAACCGGGTCGAGGTATTGCTGGCCGCCTGCTTGAAGGAACAAGTGGAAGCCCGCGAGGCGGTTTTGGCCTTGGCGGGGCTGGTGCCGAAGGTGATCGATGTCGAAGCGTTTGCATTGGCGCGCGCTTGCAGTCAGGATTTCGCCAGCTTCACGCCGAGTCATCGCGTCGATGGTGCACAATGGGCCGTGGATGCCCAGGGGATGGGAATTGCTTGCGGGTTGGCCCTGAGGAGTTTCGCTTGAAGACACGAATCAACCTACTGCCTTGGCGCCAGGCGCTGGCAGAGCGGCGACGCAAGTATCTACTGGCGTGCTTGCTGGCGTTCGCCTGTGCGGCGCTCGCGGCCGTTTGGCTGGCGGACCAGGTGATCGACCGGGCCATCGATCGTCAAGTGACCCGCAATGACCATCTGGGCAAGGAGATCGTCGGCCTGGATTCACGCATCAAGACCATCGACGATCTGCAGGAGCAAAGCCAGCAGTTGGCGCAACGCATGAAAGTCGTTCAAGACCTGCATGATGCCCGCTCGTCCGGTGCTCAACTGTTGGACCAACTGGCCCGCGCGGTCCCCGACGGCGTGCACCTGCATGAGGTGGTGGCCAAGGGGGATACGGTCAGTATCAGCGGCAGCGCTGAATCCAGCCAGGACATCGCTCAATTGATGCGCCGCCTGGAAGCCGCGGAAGGCGCCCATTCCACTCGGTTGCAGCATGTGCGAACGGATGGCGCGCGCGGCAACAATCAATTCCAGCTGATGGTGCGTCAGGGAGAGTCCTCCGAGGCTCAACCTTGAGCCTGCCAAGGCTCAATCTTTCTGCACTCACTCACAACGCTGCAAAATGGTCCCTACCTGGCAAGGCCCTGTTGGGTTGTGCGCTGGCGGGCGTGGTGTTTGTGGTGGGCGACCTTGTGTACCTGAGCCCTTCGCGGGAACGGTTGCACCAGGTCGAGGCGCGGGAAGTGGCCCTGCAGCAGCAAGTCGCACAAAAGACTGGGCTGGCCGCCAGCCTTGCAGCGCGTACGCAGCAGCTCCAATTGATGCAAGCGAAGGTCGACGAACGTTTGCAGGCGTTGCCTGGCGAGTCCGAAATGCCTGGTTTGCTGGAAGACATCGCGCGTCTGGCGCTGGCCAACGGGTTGGTGGTCGAGAGCGTCACGCCTTTGGATGCGTTGTCCAGGTCGTTCTTTCACGAACAACCTGTGCAGGTCGGCGTCGCGGGGGCTTATCACGACCTGGCGATGTTCCTGGCGGGCCTGGGTGGCCTGTCGCGCATCGCCACGGTGCACGATGTGGTGCTTCGGCGTGACGGCAAGCGGTTGCGCCTTGACGTGCTGGCCAAGACTTACTGGCATGCGCAGGGCGGTGGGCGGCTCGTACAGCGGCAGCCCTTTGCCTACGACTCGTCCGCGTTGCGTGATCCATTTCACCGGCTTGCGGTGAAGGTCGATCATTTGAAGGGGCGCCCGGCCCGTGCGCCGGACTTTGCCCGGCCACGTGGCGTGCTGGAAAACCTTGCAGTGGACCAGTTTGAAATGGTTGGCACGCTGTCTCGTGGGGTGCAGGTTTTTGCTCTGCTACGTGCCTCGTCCAAGGTGCATCGCCTGACGGTCGGGGACTACCTGGGGCCCGACCATGGCCGAGTCACGGCCATTCATGAGCGCTCCGTAGAACTGGTCGAGCTGTTTCCCGATGGTCAGGGGGCATGGCTGGAGCGCCCGCGAACCCTGGTGCTAAACATCAACTCATAACGGAATCAAACAATGAAAAGGACTTTCTCGTCCTTCGGTGTGGCGCTATGGATAGCGTTCACGGCACCGATGGCTGCTGCTGTGCCCAATCGTGTAGATCTGATCCAGTTGCCGCCTCCCGGCGGTACCACGCTGAACGCCTACACAGGCGACAAGCTCAGCCTCAACTTCCAGAGCATCGAGTTGCGCACGGCGTTGCAACAAATTGCCGATGTGGCGGGCCTCAATCTGGTTGCCAGTGACGATGTGCAGGGTTCGATCACCCTGCGCCTCAAGGATGTGTCCTGGGATCAGGCGCTGGACCTGGTGCTGCAAGCCAAGGGCCTGGACAAGCGGGTGAAGGCCGGCGTGTTGTTGGTGGCGCCGGCCGAGGAACTGGCTGCGCGCGAGCTGCTCACGCTGGAATCGCGAAAGCAGATGGCCGAGCTGGCGCCGTTGCGCCGCGAGCTGCTGCAAGTCAATTACGCCAAGGCGGCAGACCTGGCCAAGTTGTTCCAGTCGGTCACCGGCCTTGAGGGCGTGACCGATGAGCGTGGTTCGGTGGCGGTGGATGATCGCACCAACAACATCATCGCCTATCAGACTGTCGAGCGACTGGAGGAACTGCGACGGATCGTGGCGCAGCTGGATATTCCCGTGCGCCAGGTGATGATCGAGGCGCGGATTGTCGAGGCCAATGTCGATTACGACAAAAGCCTGGGCGCGCGCTGGGGTGGGCGGCTCAATCGGGGTAACTGGGGCGCGGGTGGCATTGCGAAACCTCCGCCTGAGGGCGCCGCACCGCCGGAAAACCCACCCCCATCACCTTTTGTGGACTTGGGATCACTCACCGGCACCTCGGGCCTGGGCATTGCCTATATCACCGACAACCTGTTGCTGGACCTGGAGCTCACCGCCATGGAGAAAACCGGCAACGGCGAAATCGTCTCGCAACCCAAGGTGGTCACTTCCGACAAAGAAACCGCACGCATCCTCAAGGGCACCGAGATTCCCTACCAGGAATCCAGCTCCAGCGGCGCTACGTCAGTGTCGTTCAAGGAGGCCTCGCTGTCGTTGGAAGTCACCCCGCAGATCACCCCCGATGACCGCGTGATCATGGAGGTCAAGGTCACCAAGGATGAGCCCGACTACCTGAACAAACTCAACGACGTGCCGCCGATCAAGAAGAACGAGGTCAACGCCAAGGTATTGGTCAAGGATGGCGAGACCATCGTGATCGGCGGAGTTTTCTCCAATACCCAGAGCAAAGTGGTAGATAAAGTGCCATTTTTGGGCGATGTGCCGTATCTTGGCCGCCTTTTCCGGCGCGATGTGCTGGCGGAGAAAAAATCCGAGCTGCTGGTATTCCTGACTCCGCGTATTATGAATAACCAGGCGATTGCTGTGAGTCGTTGATTCTGTGCGAAATTTGATTCTTGTAGGACCGATGGGGGCTGGAAAAAGCACCATCGGCCGTTTGCTGGCCAAAGAGCTGCGCCTGCCGTTCAAAGATTCCGACAAGGAAATTGAATTGCGCACGGGTGCCAATATCCCATGGATCTTCGATAAGGAAGGCGAACTGGGCTTTCGTGACCGCGAGCAGGCGATGATTGCCGAGCTGTGCGGCTGCGATGGCGTGGTATTGGCGACCGGCGGCGGTGCGGTGATGCGCGATGAAAACCGCCGCGCGTTGCATGCCGGTGGTCGGGTGGTCTATCTGCATGCCTCGGTCGAGCAGCAGGTGGGCCGCACCGCCCGCGATCGCAATCGTCCGTTGCTGCGCACGGCCAACCCGGAGAAAACCCTGCGGGACCTGCTCACGCTGCGCGATCCGCTGTATCGGGAAATCGCCGATCTGGTGGTGGAAACCGATGAGCGGCCACCCCGGATGGTGGTCCTCGACATTCTTGAGCGCCTGCAACGGCTGCCACCCCGTTAAAGCCCGGCTCGAAATGCGCTATTCTCGGCGGCGCGCTATCACCCTGTGGGGTGTGGCGTAGAGCCATCAGGTGACGTCAGATCTTGACGTCGTCGGTCGTCACTCCATCTCTAACGCGGGGACACATGCAGACACTTAAGGTCGATCTAGGCGAGCGCAGCTACCCGATCCATATTGGCGAAGGTCTGCTGGACCAGCCCGAGTTGCTCGCACCGCATATTGCCGGGCGGCAAGTGGCGATCATCTCCAACGAAACGGTCGCGCCGCTGTATCTTGAGCGTCTGAGCCGCAGCCTGGCGGCGTATTCGGTGATCTCCGTGATCCTGCCCGACGGCGAAGCCCACAAGAACTGGGAAACCCTGCAACTGATTTTTGATGGCCTGCTGACTGCACGCCATGATCGCCGTACTACTGTGATCGCCCTGGGCGGCGGTGTGATCGGCGATATGGCCGGTTTTGCGGCGGCCTGCTACCAGCGCGGCGTGGACTTTATCCAGGTGCCGACCACCTTGCTGTCCCAGGTCGATTCGTCGGTGGGCGGCAAGACCGGCATCAACCACCCGCTGGGCAAAAACATGGTGGGCGCGTTCTACCAGCCTCAAGCCGTGCTGATCGACACCGCGACCCTCAACACCTTGCCGCCGCGCGAGCTGTCGGCGGGCTTGGCGGAAGTCATCAAGTACGGGTTGATCTGCGACGAGCCCTTCCTGACCTGGCTGGAAGAACATGTGGATGCCCTGCGCAACCTGGACCAGGCGGCACTCACTGAAGCGATTTCGCGCTCCTGCACGGCCAAGGCGCTGGTGGTGAATGCCGACGAACGGGAGTCCGGTGTGCGGGCCACCTTGAACCTGGGCCACACCTTCGGCCATGCGATCGAAACGCACATGGGCTATGGTGTGTGGTTGCATGGAGAGGCTGTAGCGGCTGGCACGGTGATGGCGTTGGAGATGTCGCAGCGTCTGGGCTGGATCAGCGCCCAGGAGCGTGATCGTGGCATCCGTCTGTTCCAGCGCGCCGGTTTGCCGGTCATTCCGCCGGAGGAGATGACTGAGGCGGATTTCCTCGAACATATGGCAATAGACAAGAAAGTGATCGACGGTCGACTGCGACTGGTGCTGCTGCGCCACATGGGCGAAGCAGTGGTGACCGACGATTATCCGAAAGAGATTTTACAGGCCACGCTGGGAGCGGATTACCGCGCCCTGGCCCAGCTTAAAGGTTAATAAGATCCCGATGACTAGTTTGCATGCCGACGAGGCGTTCCTCGGCCATTACCAGTTAAGCCACGACCCTTTTGCTCCACGGGTGCCTGGCTTCAAATTTTTCCCGGCCCAGCGCAAGCCAGTGCTCGGCCAACTGCACCACCTCGCGCGATACAGCCAACTGCTGCTGGTCGTGACCGGCCCGTTGGGCAGCGGCAAGACCCTGCTGCGCCAGGCCCTGGTGGCCAGTACCAACAAGCAGTCGGTACAGAGCGTGGTGGTATCGGCCCGTGGTGCCGGGGATGCGGCGGGCGTGCTGCGTCAGGTTGCCCAGTCCCTGGACGTGGCCACTGCCGAGCCAAACGCGATCCTCAAGCAGGTGGTACAACTGGGCCTGACCGGCCAGGAAGTCTACCTGCTGGTGGATGACGCCGAGCAGCTCGACGAATCCGCCCTGGAAGCGCTGCTGGCGCTGGCGGCGGGTACGCCGGAAGGTCGCCCGCACGTATTCCTGTTTGGCGAGTCGTCGCTGATCGCCGATCTGGAGCAGATCAGCGGTGATCAGGAGCTGTTCCACGTCATCGAATTGCAGCCGTACGAAGAGGAAGAAACCCGCGAATACCTGGCTCAACGCCTGGAAGGCGCAGGGGCGGGTATCGAACTTTTCTCCGCTCAGCAGATCTCTGATATTCACGAAAGCTCCGACGGCTGGCCTGGCACCATCAACCAGGTTGCCCGCGATGCCATGATCGAAGCCATGATTGCCAGCCGCACTGCGGTCAAGCGTCCAAAGATGGGGTTCACAATGCCTAAGAAACACGTATTGGCTATTTCCGCCGTTGTTGTGGTCGCTGTCGCCGCCGCCTGGTTGATCCCGGGTCGCAGCAAGGCACCGACCACCGCCGGCGCGCCAACCGAACAGGCGCAGTTGCCACTGGGCAAGCCCACACCAAATGTTGAATTCGCCAACTCCGGTCAACCGACCAACCTGCCGATGGTCGGCCAGCCTGTGATGCGTGGCCCCCTTGCAGAAGAAGCCGGTGGCATCTCCGAAGGCGACGACGGCGTGCCGGTGGAAGGCTCCAGCGCGACACCGCCAACCGTGACCACCACTGCACCGCCTGCGGGCGTGCCAGCGGGTCAGCCGGCCGCCAAGCCGACCCCCGCGCCTACCCCTGCGCCGACCGTCGCCACCGCCAAGCCTGCGCCTGTGACCAAGCCGGTTGCGCCTGCGCCAACCGTCAAGCCTACCCCGGCTCCAGCGGCCAAGCCGGCTGAAAAACCGGCCGCCACTGTTGCCAAAGCGGGTGCCGCTGGCAGCAGCTGGTACGCCAGTCAGCCTTCCGGCAACTTCGTGGTGCAGATCCTGGGCACCAGCTCCGAGGCCAACGCCCAGGCGTTCGTGAAAGAGCAGGGCGGCGAGTACCGTTATTTCAAGAAAGTGCTCAACGGCAAGCCTCTCTACGTGATCACCTACGGCAACTTCTCCAGCCGTGCAGCAGCCGATTCTGCGATCAAAGCCTTGCCAGCGAAGGTTCAGGCTGGTAAACCTTGGCCTCGCACTGTTGCCAGCGTTCAACAAGAACTCGCAACAACTCGCTGAAGATCCGGCGGCCTTACCCAGGCCGCCCTCCCGGCACCTCAAAAAATAACCGCAAGTGCGTGCAGTCTCTAGAGACCGCGCGCTTTGTGGTGTCTGCGTCACAGTAGCTTTTGAGTCGTAGCGGTCAGAATTAAAAAAGTTTTCACTAGCACAGCATATCGCTTTAAACCTTTCATAAATGCGACATAGATTTGCGACATTTCGTCGCTAAATTTGTGAGCGTCTGTGTCGGTGTGTACAATGACCTCCCTTTTGCCCCCGCTAAGCCGGCGTACGTTCGGCGTGGAAGGTAACCGGTTGAATTGAAAAGAAATTTGCCTCGATATAAGAGGCAGCCTGGTGAGAAAGTGTCTATGAAAGCAGGTCTGTACCAACCCGATGAATTCAAGGATAACTGCGGTTTCGGCCTGATAGCCCATATGCAGGGCGAACCCAGTCATACCCTTTTGCAAACGGCCATCGAGGCCCTGACCTGCATGACCCACCGCGGTGGGATCAACGCCGACGGCAAGACCGGTGACGGTTGCGGCTTGCTGATTCAAAAGCCCGACCAGTTCCTGCGTGCTGTCGCAAAAGAGCAATTTGCGGTCGACCTGCCCAAGCAGTACGCCGTGGGCATGGTGTTTTTCAACCAGGACCCGGTCAAAGCCGAAGCCGCTCGCGAGAACATGAACCGCGAGATCCTGGCCGCCGGCCTGCAGCTCGTCGGCTGGCGCAAAGTGCCGATCGACACCAGCGTGCTCGGCCGCCTGGCCAATGAGCGCCTGCCGCAGATCGAACAAGTGTTCATCGCGGGCGAAGGCCTGAGCGACCAGGACATGGCGATCAAGCTGTTTACCTCGCGTCGTCGCTCGTCCGTGGCCAACGCGGCCGACACCGACCACTACATCTGCAGCTTTTCCCACAAGACCATCATTTATAAAGGCCTGATGATGCCGGCGGACCTCACCGCCTTCTATCCAGACCTGAGCGATGAGCGCCTGCAAACCGCAATCTGCGTGTTCCACCAGCGCTTCTCCACCAACACCCTGCCGAAATGGCCGCTGGCCCAGCCATTCCGCTTCCTCGCCCACAATGGCGAGATCAACACCATCACCGGCAACCGCAACTGGGCCGTGGCCCGTCGCACCAAGTTCGCCAACGACCTGATGGACCTGGAAGAGCTCGGCCCATTGGTCAACCGTGTGGGTTCTGACTCGTCCAGCATGGACAACATGCTCGAACTGATGGTCACCGGTGGCATCGACCTGTTCCGTGGCGTGCGCATGATCATTCCGCCGGCGTGGCAGAACGTCGAGACCATGGACCCGGACCTGCGTGCATTCTACGAGTACAACTCGATGCACATGGAGCCGTGGGACGGCCCGGCCGGCGTGGTCATGACCGACGGTCGCTACGCGGTGTGCCTGCTCGACCGTAACGGTCTGCGCCCGGCGCGTTGGGTCACCACGACCAACGGCTTCATCACCCTCGCGTCGGAAATCGGCGTGTGGAACTACAAGCCGGAAGACGTCATCGCCAAAGGCCGTGTCGGTCCTGGCCAGATCCTTGCCGTGGACACCGAAACCGGTCAGATCCTCGACACCGACGCTATCGACAATCGCCTGAAGTCCCGTCACCCGTACAAGCAATGGCTGCGCAAGAACGCCCTGCGCATCCAGGCGACCATGGAAGACAATGACCACGGTTCGGCGTTCTACGATGTCGACCAGCTCAAGCAGTACATGAAAATGTACCAAGTCACGTTCGAAGAGCGTGACCAGGTGCTGCGCCCGCTTGGCGAGCAAGGCTACGAGGCGGTCGGCTCCATGGGCGACGACACGCCGATGGCCGTGCTGTCCCAGCGCGTGCGCACGCCGTACGACTATTTCCGTCAGCAGTTCGCCCAGGTGACCAACCCACCGATCGACCCGCTGCGTGAAGCCATCGTGATGTCGCTGGAAGTGTGCCTCGGTGCCGAGCGCAACATCTTCCAGGAATCGCCTGAGCACGCCTCCCGCGTGATCCTCAGCTCGCCAGTGGTCTCGCCGGCCAAGTGGCGCTCGCTGATGACCCTGGAGCGTCCAGGGTTCGACCGCCAGATCATCGACCTGAACTACGACGAGAGCCTCGGCCTTGAAGCCGCTGTGCGCAACGTCGCCGACCAGGCCGAAGAGGCCGTGCGCGCCGGTCGTACCCAGATCGTGCTGACTGACCGTCACATCGCGCCGGGCAAACTGCCGATCCACGCGTCCCTGGCCACCGGCGCAGTGCACCACCGCCTGACCGAAAAAGGCCTGCGCTGCGACTCCAACATCCTCGTGGAAACCGCCACTGCCCGCGACCCGCATCATTTTGCGGTGCTGATCGGCTTCGGCGCTTCGGCGGTGTACCCATTCCTCGCGTACGAAGTGCTGGGTGACCTGATCCGCACCGGTGAAGTGCTGGGCGACCTCTATGAGGTGTTCAAGAACTACCGTAAAGGCATCACCAAGGGCTTGCTGAAGATCCTGTCGAAGATGGGCATTTCCACCGTCACGTCTTACCGCGGTGCTCAATTGTTCGAAGCGATCGGCCTGTCCGAAGAAGTCTGCGACCTGAGCTTCCGTGGCGTGCCAAGCCGTATCAAAGGCGCGCGTTTCGTCGACATCGAAGCCGAACAGAAAGCCCTCGCGGCCGAAGCCTGGAGCGCGCGCAAGCCGATCCAGCAAGGCGGTCTGCTCAAGTTCGTGCACGGTGGTGAATACCACGCGTACAACCCGGACGTGGTCAGCACCCTGCAAGCCGCCGTGCAGCAGGGCGACTACGCCAAGTTCAAGGAATACACCGCGTTGGTGGACAACCGTCCGGTGTCGATGATCCGCGACCTGTTCAAGGTAAAAACGCTGGACACGCCGCTGGCCATCAGCGAAATCGAGCCGCTGGAATCGATCCTCAAGCGCTTCGACTCCGCCGGTATCTCCTTGGGCGCCTTGTCGCCTGAGGCCCACGAAGCCTTGGCCGAAGCCATGAACCGCCTGGGTGCGCGTTCCAACTCCGGCGAAGGTGGTGAAGACCCGGCGCGCTACGGCACTATCAAGAGCTCGAAAATCAAGCAGGTCGCGACCGGCCGTTTCGGCGTAACCCCGGAATACCTGGTCAACGCTGAAGTGCTGCAGATCAAGGTGGCCCAGGGCGCCAAGCCCGGTGAAGGCGGCCAGTTGCCAGGCGGCAAGGTCAACGGTCTGATCGCCAAGCTGCGTTATGCGGTACCGGGCGTGACGCTGATCTCGCCTCCGCCGCACCACGACATCTACTCGATTGAAGACTTGTCGCAGCTGATTTTCGACCTGAAACAAGTCAACCCGCAGGCCTTGGTTTCGGTGAAACTGGTGGCAGAAGCCGGCGTGGGCACCATCGCCGCCGGTGTGGCCAAAGCCTATGCCGACCTGATCACCATCTCCGGTTACGACGGCGGCACCGGCGCTTCGCCGCTGACCTCCATCAAGTACGCGGGCGCTCCGTGGGAACTCGGCCTGGCTGAGACCCACCAGACCCTGCGCGGCAACGACCTGCGCGGCAAGGTGCGTTTGCAGACCGACGGCGGCCTGAAAACCGGCCTCGACGTGATCAAGGCAGCGATCCTCGGTGCCGAAAGCTTCGGCTTCGGTACTGCGCCGATGATCGCCCTGGGCTGCAAATACCTGCGCATCTGCCACCTGAACAACTGCGCCACTGGCGTTGCGACTCAGAACGAGAAGCTGCGCAAGGATCACTACATCGGCACCGTCGACATGGTGGTGAATTTCTTCACCTACGTCGCCGAAGAGACCCGTGAGTGGCTGGCCAAGCTGGGTGTGCGTTCCCTCGAAGAACTGATCGGGCGTACCGACCTGCTGGACATCCTTGAAGGCCAGACCGCCAAGCAGAATCACCTGGACCTGACGCCGCTGTTGGGCAGCGACCACATCCCGGCAGACAAGCCACAATTCTGCCAGGTGGACCGCAACCCACCGTTCGACAAAGGCCTGTTGGCCGAGAAGATGGTCGAGATGGCTTCTTCCTCGATCAACGACGCCAGCGGTGGCGAATTCGCCCTGGATATCTGCAACTGCGACCGCTCCATCGGCGCACGCATCTCCGGCGAAATCGCACGCAAGCATGGCAACCAGGGTATGGCGAAAGCGCCGATCACCTTCCGCTTCAAGGGCACGGCGGGCCAGAGCTTCGGCGTGTGGAACGCCGGCGGCCTGCACATGTACCTGGAAGGCGACGCCAACGACTACGTGGGCAAGGGCATGACCGGTGGCAAGCTGGTGATCGTTCCGCCTCAAGGCAGCGTCTACAAGACCCAGGACAGTGCCATCATCGGCAACACCTGCTTGTACGGCGCCACCGGTGGCAAGCTGTTCGCCGCCGGCACTGCTGGTGAACGTTTCGCCGTGCGTAACTCCGGTGCCCACACCGTGGTGGAAGGCACGGGCGATCACTGCTGCGAGTACATGACCGGGGGCTTCGTCGCGGTACTGGGCAAGACCGGTTACAACTTCGGTTCGGGCATGACCGGCGGTTTCGCCTACGTGCTCGACCAGGACAACACCTTCGTCGACAAGGTCAACCACGAGTTGGTCGAGATCCAGCGGATCAGCGGCGAAGCCATGGAGTCCTACCGGAACCACTTGCAGCACGTGCTGGACGAGTACGTCGAGGAGACCGGCAGCGAATGGGGTCGTAACCTCGCCGAGAACCTCGATGATTACCTGCGTCGCTTCTGGCTGGTCAAGCCCAAGGCTGCCAACCTGAAATCGTTGCTTTCCAGCATCCGTGCCAACCCGCAGTGATATGCGCCTGAAGAGTTTGATGAGGTTTTAACATGGCTGAACGTCTGAATAACGACTTCCAGTTCATCGATGTCGGGCGCAAAGATCCGAAGAAGAAACTGTTGCGTCAACGCAAGAAAGAGTTCGTGGAGATCTACGAACCCTTCAAACCCCAGCACTCGGCCGACCAGGCCCACCGCTGCCTGGGTTGCGGTAACCCGTATTGCGAATGGAAGTGCCCGGTGCACAACTTCATTCCCAACTGGCTCAAGCTGGTGGCCGAGGGCAACATCCTCGCCGCCGCCGAGCTGTCGCACCAGACCAACACCCTGCCGGAAGTGTGCGGCCGGGTGTGCCCGCAGGACCGTCTGTGCGAGGGTGCGTGCACCCTCAACGACGGCTTCGGCGCGGTGACCATCGGTTCGGTGGAGAAGTACATCACCGACACCGCGTTCGCCATGGGCTGGCGTCCGGACATGTCCAAGGTCAAGCCGACCGGCAAGCGTGTCGCGATCATTGGCGCGGGCCCGGCGGGCCTGGGCTGTGCCGACGTGCTGGTGCGGGGTGGCGTGACCCCGGTGGTGTTCGACAAGAACCCGGAAATCGGCGGCCTGCTGACCTTCGGCATCCCCGAGTTCAAGCTGGAAAAAACCGTACTGAGCAACCGTCGAGAAGTGTTCACCGGCATGGGCATCGAGTTCCGCCTGAACACCGAGATCGGCAAAGACGTGACCATGGAGCAACTGCTCGAAGAATACGATGCCGTGTTCATGGGCATGGGCACCTACACCTACATGAAGGGCGGTTTTGCCGGTGAGGACCTGCCAGGCGTGTATGACGCGCTCGACTTCCTGATCGCCAACGTGAATCGCAACCTGGGCTTCGAAAAGTCGCCGGAAGACTTCGTCGACATGAAGGGCAAGAAGGTTGTGGTACTGGGCGGTGGCGACACCGCGATGGACTGCAACCGGACGTCGATTCGCCAGGGCGCCAAGTCGGTGACCTGTGCGTATCGTCGTGACGAAGCGAACATGCCGGGCTCGCGCAAAGAGGTGAAGAACGCCAAGGAAGAAGGCGTGAAATTCCTTTACAACCGCCAGCCGATTGCGATTGTCGGTGAAGACCGCGTCGAAGGCGTGAAGGTGGTCGAGACCCGTCTCGGCGAACCGGACGCCCGTGGCCGTCGCAGCCCCGAGCCGATCCCTGGTTCCGAAGAGATCATCCCGGCCGACGCCGTGGTCATCGCCTTCGGTTTCCGCCCAAGCCCGGCGCCGTGGTTCGAGCAGTTCCAGATCCAGACCGACAGCCAGGGCCGCGTCGTCGCCCCGGAACAAGGCCAGTACAAGCACCAGACCAGCAACCCGAAAATCTTCGCCGGTGGCGACATGGTGCGCGGGTCTGACCTGGTAGTGACGGCGATCTTCGAAGGCCGCAATGCCGCCGAAGGGATCCTGGACTACCTGCAAGTCTGACCCTGATTCCAGGTTGAAATGGGATCAAAATGTGGGAGCGGCGGTTCGACTTGCTCGCGAATGCGGTTTATCAGTCACCAGATGTATCGACTGACCCACCGCGTTCGCGAGCAAGCCCGCTCCCACATTGGTTTGTGTGTATTCAATAAAGTCATGGGTTGAAATGGGATCGAATGTGGGAGCTGGCTTGCCTGCGATAGCAATCGTGAATTCACCACCGCCATCGCAGGCAAGCCTGCTCCCACACAAACCCCGTTCCACAGTGGGGTTTGCGTCGCCAGTCATTGCGACAAATTGACCCGATAGACAAAAGGCACGGCTCACTCCGTGCCTTTTGCGTCCGGCTCTGAGAAAATGCCCGTACTTTTTTTGCGGATGCCGACATGACTGCCCTCAAGAACGACCGTTTCCTTCGTGCCCTGCTCAAGCAACCTGTGGACGTCACCCCTGTGTGGATGATGCGCCAAGCCGGTCGCTACCTGCCGGAGTACCGCGCCAGTCGCGCCCATGCCGGCGACTTCATGAGCCTGTGCATGAACCCGGAGTTCGCCTGCGAAGTCACGATGCAGCCGCTGGACCGCTACCCACAACTGGACGCGGCCATCCTCTTTTCCGACATCCTCACCATCCCTGACGCCATGGGCCAAGGCCTGTACTTTG
The DNA here is from genome assembly GCF_054668895.1 of Pseudomonas sp. H3_E07. Taxonomy (NCBI): domain Bacteria; kingdom Pseudomonadati; phylum Pseudomonadota; class Gammaproteobacteria; order Pseudomonadales; family Pseudomonadaceae; genus Pseudomonas; species Pseudomonas sp. H3_E07. The sequence goes on along the minus strand of NZ_CP162795.1, from coordinate 2,318,663 downwards.
AAACCGGCGAAGGTCCGCGTTTCAAGAAAGTCGTCAGCACCCTGGCCGATATCGAAGCGCTGCCGATCCCTGATCCGCACAAAGACCTCGGTTACGTGATGGACGCCGTGAGCACTATCCGCCGCGAGCTTAACGGCCGCGTGCCGCTGATCGGCTTCTCCGGCAGCCCTTGGACCCTGGCCACCTACATGGTCGAAGGCGGCTCGTCGAAAGACTTCCGCAAGACCAAGGCCATGCTCTACGACAACCCGCAAGCCATGCACCTGCTGCTGGACAAGCTGGCGCAGTCGGTCACTTCCTACCTCAACGGACAGATCATGGCCGGCGCGCAAGCGGTGCAGATCTTCGACACCTGGGGTGGCAACCTGTCGGCGGCGGCCTACCAGGAGTTCTCCCTAGCCTACATGCGCAAGATCGTCAGCGGCCTGATCCGTGAACACGAAGGCCGTAAAGTGCCGGTCATCCTGTTCACCAAAGGCGGTGGCCTGTGGCTGGAAAGCATTGCCGACGCCGGTGCTGACGCCCTTGGCTTGGACTGGACCTGCGACATTGGCGAAGCCCGCCGTCGCGTTGGCGGTCAGGTCGCGCTGCAAGGCAATATGGACCCGACCGTGCTGTATGCCAATCCGGAAGCGATCCGCACCGAAGTTGGCCGCATCCTCGCCAGCTACGGCAAGGGTACCGGGCATGTATTCAACCTGGGCCATGGCATTACGCCGGAAGTGAATCCGGAGCATGCCGGCGCGTTCCTGCGCGCGGTGCATGAACTGTCCGCGCAATACCACGAATAACACGCAAAACAAATGTGGGAGGAGCGGGCTTGCTCGCGAATGCGGAGTGTCAGTTGATACAGTCATGCCTGATACACTGCATTCGCGAGCAAGCCCGCTCCCACATTTAAAGCAGCACCGTATCAGGCCTTCACAATCCCCAACGGCGGCAACTTCGCCAACTTCAACGCCACCAGCAACGCACCTATCAAAAGCGCCACGATAAACGCGCCGATGCCGTTCCACCCGGCAAAGTGCCAGAAGAACCCGCCCGCCGTTCCGGCAATACTCGACCCCACGTAGTAGCAGAACAGGTACAGCGACGATGCCTGCCCCTTCGCCTTCACCGCGCGGCGGCCGATCCAGCTGCTGGCCACCGAGTGGGCGCCGAAGAAGCCGAAGGTAAAGATCAGCATGCCCGGCACCACCAGCCACAGTGGGCTGAACAGGGTCAGGAGCATGCCGGCGAGCATCAGCACAATGGTGGCCCACAGCACGCGGCGGCGACCGAGGCGGTCAGCCAGGGAGCCGATTTTCGCCGAACTGTAGATACCCGAGAGGTACACTAGCGACAGCAGGCCGACCACGGCTTGGCTCAGGTCGTAGGGATCGGCCAGCAGGCGATAGCCGATGTAATTGAACATCGTCACGAACGCGCCCATCAGCAGGAAGGCTTCGAGGAACAGCCACGGCAGGCCCGCATCCTTGAAGTGCATGACAAAGCCGTCCACCAGGCTACGCGGCTTGAGACTGCTGGCGCGGAAGTTGCGCGATTCGGGGAGGATTTTCCAGAACACCGTGGCGGCGATCAGCGCCAGGGCGCCGATGATCAACATTGCGGTGTGCCAACTGACGAAGTCGATCAACACGCCGATGATCAGGCGCCCGCTCATGCCGCCAATCGCGTTGCCACCAATGTACAGGCCCATGGCCAGGCCGATGTGCTGCGGGTGGATCTCTTCGCTCAGGTAGGTCATGGCCACGGCGGCCAGGCCGCTCAGCGACAGGCCCACCAGTGCGCGCATGAATAGAATCCCTTCCCAGGACGGCATCAAACCACTGGCAATCGTCGCGAACGCGGCGCAGAACAACGCGGCGACCATCACCGGTTTACGTCCCAGGGTGTCGGAAATCGGCCCGGTAATCAGCAGGCCCAGCGCGAGCATCGCGGTGGACACGGACAGGATCAGACTACTCTGCGCGGCATTGATGGAAAACTCGTGGGACAGCGCCGGCATCATCGGCTGCACGCAATACAGCAGGGCAAAGGTGGCGAACCCCCCGGAGAACAGCGCCAGCACCGTGCGCATGAACATCGGCGTGCCTTTTTCGATGTACGCGTCATTGAGCTGGGCCACTACCTCATCGAGGGCAGTGGGCGGGACTTCTTGAGCAAGTGGAGCGACAGCAGAATTCACGGGGACCTCGGGGGAGGAAGAGTGTGCCAGGACCGGCCATGCAAAAAAGAATATAGCTGGCTAATGATTCTTTCCAATATATTGTTCGACCTGTTTGATAGTTTTTACGACCTAATGAGGTTTGCATGGAATTGCGTCACTTGCGGTACTTCATTGCCGTCGCCGAAGAACTGCACTTTGGCCGGGCTGCGCAGGTGCTAGGCATTTCGCAGCCGCCGCTGAGTCAGCAGATACAGGCGCTGGAGCAGGAGGTGGGCGCGCGGTTGTTCGAGCGTACCAATCGTCGGGTCGAGCTGAGCGAGGCGGGGCGTTTGTTCCTGCACGAGGCGCGGTTGGTGCTGGCGCAGGTGGACAAGGCGGCGGATGTAGCGCGCCGGGCGCAGTTGGGTGAGCTGGGTGAATTGAAGATCGGCTTCACGTCATCGGCACCGTTTAACTCCAGCATTCCCCAGGCGATCTTTGCATTTCGCCAGGCGTTCCCGGCGGTGCATCTCAATCTGCAAGAGATGAGCAGCACCGAGGTGGCCGAGTCGCTGGTGGACGAGTCGATTCAGGTGGGCTTGATGCGCCCCCTGCCGTTGCCGGACTCACTGAGTGTGGTCGAGTTGATGCGCGAACCGCTGGTGGCCGTCATGAACGCTGGCCACCCGTTGGTAGCAGGCAGTGAGCGTGGCCTGCACCTGGCGCAGTTGGCGGAAGAACCATTCGTGTTTTTCCCGCGCAGCTACGGCAGTGGACTCTACGCGCAGTTGCTCAGCCTGTGCCGAGACGCCGGTTTCAGCCCGCATTTTGCCCAGGAAGCGGGGGAGGCGATGACCATCATCGGTCTGGTCGCGGCGGGGTTGGGCGTGTCGGTGCTGCCCGCGTCTTACCAGCGCATACGGATTGACGGAGTGGTGTATCGCACCTTGCTGGACCCGGAGGCGGTGACGTCGGTATGGCTGGTGCAGCGAAAAGGCGCGCAGACGCCGATGGCTGCGGCGTTTGTGGAGTTGTTAACGCGTAAATCCGCTCAGTAAGAACGCGTACTTCAACGCGAAGCAGATCGAATGGAAGCTGTCGAGCTTTAGCGAGGCTGCGAAAGGATCACCGCGCCGTATCTGCAAGACCGCAGCGCCTGCATCGCAGCCTCGCTAAAGCTCGACAGCTCCCACCTTTGATCGTCGCAGTTTTCCAACTGTGGTTGCGTCAGGCATATGCCCGAGTTCCCGCAAGGGGCTTGTGAGACGCCGATGGCTGCGGCACGCGTAAATCCGCTCAGTAGGAACGCGTACTTCAACGCGAAGCAGATCGAGGTGGGAGCTGTCGAGCTTTAGCGAGGCTGCGAAAGGATCACCGCGCCGTATCTGCAAGACCGCAGCGCCTGCATCGCAGCCTCGCTAAAGCTCGACAGCTCCCACCTTTGATCGTCGCAGTTTTCCAACTGTGGTTGCGTCAGGCATATGCCCGAGTTCCCGAAAGGGGCTTGTGAGACGCCGATGGCTGCGGCACGCGTAAATCCGCTCAGTAGGAACGCGTACTTCAACGCGAAGCAGATCGAGGTGGGAGCTGTCGAGCTTTAGCGAGGCTGCGAAAGGATCACCACGCCGTATCTGCAAGACCGCAGCGCCTGCATCGCAGCCTCGCTAAAGCTCGACAGCTCCCACCTTTGATCGTCGCAGTTTTCCAGCTGTGGTTGCTTCAGGCATATGCCCGAGTTCCCGAAAGGGGCTTGTGAGACGCCGATGGCTGCGGCGTTTGTGGAGTTGTTAACGCGTAAATCCGCTCAGTAAGAACGCGTACTTCAACGCGAAGCAGATCGATGTGGGAGCTGTCGAGCTTTAGCGAGGCTGCGAAAGGATCACCGCGCCGTATCTGCAAGACCGCAGCGCCTGCATCGCAGCCTCGCTAAAGCTCGACAGCTCCCACCTTTGATCGTCGCAGTTTTCCAACTGTGGTTGCGTCAGGCATATGCCCGAGTTCCCGAAAGGAGCTTGTGAGACGCCGATGGCTGCGGCGTTTGTAAAGTTGTTAACGCGTAAATCCGCTCAGTAGGAACGCGTACTTCAACGCGAAGCAGATCGAGGTGGGAGCTGTCGAGCTTCAGCGAGGCTGCGAAAGGATCAACGCGCCGTGTCTGCAAGACCGCAGCGCCTGCATCGCAGCCTCGCTAAAGCTCGACAGCTCCCACCTTTGATCGTCGCAATTTTCCAACTGTGGTTGCTTCAGGCATATGCCCGAGCTCCCGAAAGTGGCTTGTGAGACGCCGATGGCTGCGGCACGCGTAAATCCGCTCAGTAGGAACGCGTACTTCAACGCGAAGCAGATCGAGGTGGGAGCTGTCGAGCTTCAGCGAGGCTGCGAAAGGATCACCGCGCCGTATCTGCAAGACCGCAGCGCCTGCATCGCAGCCTCGCTAAAGCTCGACAGCTCCCACCTTTGATCGTCGCAGTTTTCCATCTGTGGTTGCTTCAGGCATATGCCCGAGTTCCCGAAAGGCGCCCTTTGTCGTTTCTGAGGGCGCGACAACCTCAGTTCTGCTTGGTACTGCCCGTCTGCTCAAACAACTGCGCCGCCGACCCTGCCTCACCACTCACGCCATTGCTGCGCAACCCCGCCATGATGTCGCTGTCCAGGTTGTTCACCCAACGGTTGTAGTTGCGATGGATCTTGCCGTCCTTGTAGCCGAGGTCGCGGCTGTCACGGTAGGTGATCGCGTAGCTGTTGCGGGTGTAGCGAATGTCGATGGCCGCGTAATACTGGTTGCGCACCGTGATCTCGGCCTGCACCAGTTGTGGGCTCAGGCGTTGAACCGTCCATTCACGTTTTTGCAGGGCGTTGACGATCACCGCTTTCATTTTTTCTTCGCTGACCTGGGCGTTGGCCGGCAGGTCGTGCTGGGTGTTGAGGATCGGCTTGCTGGTGCAGCCGGCGGTGACCAGCAGGGTCAGGGTGATCAGGGTGACGCGCAGCAAGGAAGACATTCCGTATTCTCCAATCGATTAAAAAGTCAGGACCAGCGGCGGAAGATCAGCGACGTATTGACGCCGCCAAAGGCAAAGTTGTTGTTCATCACGTAGTCGTGGTGCATCTCGCGGAACTCACCTTGCAGGTAATCCAGCTCTCCGCATTGCGGGTCTACCGACTCCAGGTTGAAGGTGTGCACGTACTGGTCGCGGTTCATCATCTCGATGCTGAACCATGACTCCAGCGCGCCGCATGCACCCAAGGTGTGGCCGAGGAAACTCTTCTGCGAGCTGATGGGCATGCGACTGCCGAACAGACTGCTGGTGGCCAACGTCTCGGCGATATCGCCCTGGTCGGTCGCTGTGCCGTGACCGTTTACGTAGCCGATCGCGGAAGGCTCAAGCCCGGCATCTTCCAGGGCCAGTTCCATCGCACGACGCATGGTTTTCTGTTCCGGGCGGGTAGTGTGCTGGCCATCGGCGTTGCTGCCGAAGCCCACCAGTTCGGCGTGGATATGCGCACCACGGGCCAACGCATGTTCCAGTTCTTCGAGCACCAGCATGCCGCCGCCTTCGCCGATCACCAGCCCGTCGCGGCCGCTGTCGTAGGGGCGCGGGCTGGTCTGCGGCGCATCATTTTTCAGGCTGGTGGCGTAGAGCGCGTCGAACACCATGGCTTCGGTGGGGCACAGCTCTTCCGCGCCGCCGGCGAGCATCAATGGCAAGCGGCCGAACTTGATCGCTTCATAGGCATAGCCGATGCCCTGGCTGCCGCTGGTGCAGGCGCTGGAGGTGGGGATCAGCCGCCCGGTCAGGCCAAAAAAGATGCTGATATTCGCCGCCGTGGTGTGCGGCATCATGCGCACATAGGAGTTGGCATTCAGCCCCTCGGCCACCGAGTTCAGCAGCATGTTGCCGAACGCCTTGATCTCGTCGGTGCTGCCGGTGGACGAGCCGCAGGCCACACCCATGCGCCCGTCCTTGATCGACTCGTCGCCGAGCAAGCCGGCGTCCTGCAACGCCTGTTCCGCCGCCCACACCGCCAGGCGTGACACCCGGCCCATGCTGCGCAGTTGCTTGCGTGTCCAGTGAGCGGGCACGACAAAATCGTCGATCGGCCCGGCCAGGCGCGTGTTCAATTCGGTAAAGCGGTCCCACTCGTCCATGCGCCGAATGCCGCTGCGGTTGGCGCGGAAGTTGGCGGCGATGGTGTCCCAATCGCTGCCCAGGGAGGTCATGCCGGCCATGCCGGTGACGACAACGCGCTTCATCAGCACAGGCCTCCATTCACGGCCAGGACCTGGCGCGTGATGTAGCCTGCCTCGGCCGACATCAGGAAATTCACCGCGCCGGCCACTTCTTCCGGCGTACCCATGCGCTGCGCCGGGATCATCTTCATCAGTTCTTCCACCGGCACGTTCTCATCCAGCATGGCGGTGTCGATCAAGCCCGGGGCGACGCAGTTGACGGTGATCTTGCGTTTGCCCAGCTCGATGGCCAGGGCCTTGGCCGCACCGATCAAGCCGGCTTTGGAGGCGCTGTAATTGACCTGGCCGCGGTTGCCGATCAGACCGGAAACCGAGGTGATGCAGACGATACGCCCGGCCGCGCGACGACGAATCATCGGCATCATCACCGGGTGCAGCACGTTGTAGAAACCGTCGAGGTTGGTGCGCATCACCACGTCCCAGTCGTCTTCCGACAAGGCCGGGAAGGCGCCGTCACGGGTCAGTCCGGCGTTGAGCACCACGCCGTAATAGGCGCCATGTTGCTCGACATCGGCTTCCAGGATGGCTTTGCACACAGCACGGTCCGCCACATCGAACTGCAGCACCCGCGCCTTGCGGCCCAGGGCTTCAACCTCGGCCAGCACTGCATCGGCTTCCGCACGACCGCTGCGGCAATGCAGCACGATGTCATGCCCGGCCTGGGCCAGGCGCAGGGCGATAGCGCGGCCGATGCCACGGCTGGAGCCGGTGACCAGTACGGATTCAGTCATGGCGTTACGTCCTTCGATTCATCTAAATAGTTAGCCGCCTGGGGCGGTCGAAATACATTCAAGCGGGCGCTGGCCTGGATTCCATCACCGGTCAGGTGGCATTCGAACACACCCATGCCGTTGTCGTCTTCCAGGGAGCGCAGGCCGTGGATCGCCAGCTCAGCGCCTGTCGGGAAGCAATCCACGTTGCACTCGAATTTACGTGTGCCGAGCAGGAAGCCCAGCTCCACGGCTTCGCCTTTCTGACGCGCGCGGCAACCGGCGTAGGCGGCGACGCTTTGCGCCATCAACTCGATGCCGACCCAGGCCGGCAGGCTGCCGTCCGGGCGGTTGAACAGGCCGCCGGGTTTGACGGTCATGCGGGTGTGGATCTGCTCTTCATCGAACGACAGCACCTGGTCGATCAGGATCATGTCGCCCGCGTGGGGCAGCAGTTCGGCGAGTGGCCAATCGATCATGGGGCCTCTCCGATTATCAGGCTGACATTGTTACCGCCGAAGGCAAACGAATTGCTCATCAGGCAGCGCTTTCCCAGGGGTTCTGCAGCTTGCGCCCATTGTAAAGCGGGGAGTGCCGGGTCGGCCTGGCCGTCCCACACATGGGGAGGGACGCGGTTGTGAGCCAGGCTCAACCAGCAGAACGCAGCTTCCAGCGCCCCGGCTGCGCCCAGGGTGTGGCCGCTCATGGGTTTGGTCGACGAACAGGCCACGCCGTCCGGGAACAGGCTGGCGACGGCCAGGCTTTCCATGGCGTCGTTATGTTGGGTCGCCGTGCCGTGAAGGTTCAGGTAACCAATCTGCTCGGGCTGCAGTTGGGCGCTGGCCAAGGCCTTGCGCATCGACTGCAATGCGCCTTTGCCGGTGGGCTCGGGCGCCGAGATATGGTGTGCATCGCAACTGGCGCCGCTGCCCAGCAGGGCGATGGGCGCGCGCTCCTTGCTCATCAGAAACAGCACGGCCGCTTCGCCGATGTTGATGCCGTTGCGGTTCACCGAGAACGGATTGCAGCGTTCGTTCGACACCGCGTCCAATGAGCTGAAACCGTTGAGGGTCAGCTTGCACAGGCTGTCGACGCCGCCGCAGATCACCGCATCGCACACGCCCAGGTCCAACAAGCGCTGGGCACTCATCAAGGCGCGGGCGCTGGAGGTGCAGGCGGTGGAAATCACATAAGCCGGGCCGCTCAGTTGCAGCCAGTCGGCGAGGAAATTTGCCGGCGCGCTGAGTTCCTGTTGCTGGTAGTCGTAGTCGCCGGGGAATTGCTGTTCCCGCAGGAAGTGGGCGATGCCACGACTGGCCTCGTCGATGCCCGAGGTGCTGGTGCCGAGCACAATGCCGACCCGCGAAGCGCCGTAGGTGTGGATCGCCTGGCGGATCGCGCCCTCGATCTGCAACGCGGCTTCCAGTAGCAACTGGTTATTGCGGCTGCTTTGCTGGCCCAGCTCGGCGGGGATGGTCGCCAGCTCGCCGTGTACACCGGCCACCGGTAATACGCGCTCCGGCACCCAGCCGCTTTCGGCGCGCATCCCGCTGCAGTCACCGGCAAACAGGTTACGGCTGACTTCATCCTGGCCACGGCCAAGGGCGCAGATCACGCCCAGCGCGTTGAGGTAGGCGCTCATCGGGCGGCTCCGAGCGGCGTGATGCGGTAGCTCAAGGGCTGGCCGGTGATGTTCACGCTGAAGACCTCGGACGATTGATACACAATCTGCCAATGCCCCGGCAGGGTGCGCGTCAGGTCCATGGCCTGGGCGCTGGGGTAGAGCGCGCGCACGTCATCCGCCGAGGTCAAGGCAAACAGCAACGCGGCAAACAGCTCACGCGCCTGGGGGTTGGGCGGCAGCAAGCCATCGGCCTGCCATTTGCCATCGATCAGTTTTTGGCGGGCCTGGGGGATGCCCAGCGGGTCCATCATCGACCACCGAATGCCGCCGCCTTCGCGCTGGATCACCAGCAGCCAGTCCTGGCTCTGGCCATCGGCCAGGCGCTGCACATGCAGTTGCACCGGCAAGGCCAGGGTTGGGGTTTTCTCGGGCAGCGGCGGTTGGCTGGCGCAGGCGCTCAGCAGCAACAGGCAGGCGATCAACCACGTGCGCATCATGGGGCAGCGCTCGCCAGAGGTTTGCGTGCCACACAGTTGACCAACGTTTCCTCACGCTGGCCTACCGGTGGCGCCTTGCGCAGGCCCCAGCGTTCCAGCAGGCCGAAATCGCGGGAACGGCTCCACCACAGGTATGGATACGAGACGTGTTGCGGGCCGAATTCAAAACCCTGCTCGCGGATCATCTCCAGGTACTCTTCGGCGCTTTTCTGCACATGCATCGGGTGGCGGAACAGCCAGCGGATCACCCAGGTGTCGATATAGGCTTCGGTGGATTCGGCAAACAGCAGATAACCACCCGGCTTGAGCACGCGGTAGAACTCCTTGAGTGCGCGGTGCTGTTCCACCAGGTGGTGGAAGGTCTGGTGGCAGAACAGGATATCGACGCTTTCGTCCGGCACTTGCAAGGTGGCGCAGTCGCTGCCGATCAGCTCGATGGCCAAGCCTTGGCGCTTGGCTTCTTCACGGCTCAGTTCCAGGCTGTGCGGGTCGGCATCCAGGCCGATCAGGCGCGCGGGGGCGAACACCTGCTGCAAGTACTGGAACGATTTGCCCTGGCCACAACCGGCGTCCAGCAGTACCGGCGCTTCTGGCAAGGAGTCGGTAAACAGGCTACGCAGGTCGTTGATCGCCACGCGCAGCACATGGTGCTGCCAGGTGTGGCTGCGCAGGAACCAAAAGCCGAACTTGGTCTCTTCGACGTAGTTTTTACTCAGGTACTGACTGCTCATACCGGCTCACTCGCACAAATCTCCGATAACATCCGCAACCGGCGCTTGGGCTCGCTCACAAACGGGTTGCGCTCATCCCACGCGTAACCGGCGAGGATCGAACAGATCATCCGGCGAATCTCCGGCGAACTGTCCGGATGGAAGATCACATCCTGGAAGGTCCCGGCGTACCAACCCTCGACGTAGCAGCGGAAGGTGTCCACGCCACGTTTCAACGGCGCTGCAAATTCGCTCTCCCAGTCCACGGTTTCGCCTTTGAGCTGACGATGCAGCACGCCAGCGGCCATGCTCGCCGAGCGCATGGCGATGGTCACCCCGGAGGAAAACACCGGGTCGAGGAATTCCGCCGCATTGCCCAGCAATGCAAAGCCCGGCCCGTGCAGGGTTTTGACGTTGGCCGCGTAGCCGCCGATGGTGCGCGCGGGCGTATCCCACACGGCGTTTTGCAGCACGCTGGACAGGCTTGGGGTTTCCTCGATAAAGCCGCGCAGGCAGGCATCGAGGTCACCATCGCGGCCGTCGAAATGTTCCTTGGCCGCGACCACGCCCACCGAGCAGCGACCGTTGCTGAACGGGATGGTCCAGAACCAGATGTCACGCTGGGTCGGATGTGTGGTCACCAGAATCTTGTTACGGTCGAAGCCAGGATGTTCGATGCGGTCTTCGACGTGGGTGAACACGGCCTGGCGCACAGGAAAGTCGGACGGCAGATCCAGGTCCAGCAGACGCGGCAGCACGCGGCCATAGCCGCTGGCATCGAGCACGAACTTGGCCTTGAGGTGGTACTCGCTACCGTTCTCACGGCGTACATGCAGGTAACGGGATTCGCCCTTGAAGTCCACGCCGACGAGGGTCTCGCCGTAGCGAATCTCCACGCCTTGCAGCGCGGCTTGATCGGCCAGCAGCTTGTCGAACTCGCCGCGCTGCACCTGGAAGGTGGTGGGCTTGCCGTTGCTGAAGGTGTCACTGAAATCAAAGGCGCTGTAGCGCTCGCCCCAGGCGAACGCTGCACCCGTTTTCACCTGAAACCCTGCGGCCTGTACCGCTTCGAGCATGCCCGCTTCTTCGATGAAGTCGATGCAGTGGGACAGCAGGCTTTCGCCGATCGAGAACCGCGGGAAATGCTGGCGCTCGATGATCAATACATCATGCCCTTTGCGCTTTAACAGCGCGGCGGCGATGGCCCCGGACGGACCGGCACCGATCACCACCACCTGGCGACGTTCCATTTCAACTATGGGCACGAGGGCTCCTTGCCACATTGGCGATAATCACATTCATAAGGCGTGTTTCTGTTGCCCGGCCCAGGGTGCCAGCATAAAGCTGAATGCCAGTCCCAGGCTGACCGATAAGCCGAAATTACTCACTGCCGGTGTACTGGATACGGCCAGCAGACCAAACGACAACCAGGTTGTCAGCGCTGCCAACAATGTTCCCAATAGACTGACCGCAGGGCCGCCAATCTGCTCGCGCATCAGGATCGCGTAGTCGACGCTGATCGCCGTGACCAACAGCAGGCCAAACAGGCTGAACAGCGTCAGCGGCTGGCCCAGCCAACCGAGGCTGGCCAGGCTGCACAGCGCAGCAAGCAGCGGCAGCGCGACGATGCGCAAGGCACCGCCGAAGCCGAACGGCAGGATCAGCAACAGTACGATCAACACGCAGGACATCAACTTCAGTTCTGCCGCGCTGATCTGTGTGTCGGCGAACACCCGGTTCAAGTCACCCAGGCGGTCCACCAGTTGCACGCCGGGTAAATCCACCGCTTGCACCCGCAGCAGCGCCGGGTTGTTCAGGCCTTGCAGGCTGACCATCGCCGCCACGCCGCCGTCCACCGGGCCCAGCCACAAGGTGCGCCAAGGCTCGGCCAATGGGCCTACCAGTGCGGCCTCGATAGTTTGCGTAGGCAACGCTTGCAGTTGCGTCACCTCGGCTTGCAGGGCGCTGGCCGGTACGCCAAGGGCCAGCAATGGCTGCCAGTGTTGCGTCAGTGTGTTCAAGGCATCACGCAGTTGTTGCTGCTCGGCGGGCAGGCTGACCAGTTGATTGAGCGCCAGATAGCCCTTGAGCTTATCCATGTTCACCAATTGATCCAGGCGCTGCGCCAGTGCGCTTTGGCGCTCCAGCAACTGCCGCTCATCCTGCGCCCGCACCAGGAAAAACTGGCTGGTGGGCTGGAACCCGGTAATCCGCGCGACGGCCTGTGCTTCTTCCAGCAATTGCGGCGGCGCGCCGATCCATTGGCGGATATCGTTTTTGCTGTTGAGGTGCCACAGCCCACCGGCGCAAAACAGCAGCACCAGCGCCAGCAGTACGGGGCTCGGTACGCGCTTGAGCAGCGATTCGCGCACCCGCCACAGGCATTCAGCGATGCGCAGCGGCCACTGCGCCGGGCGCAACTCGACGCCTTTGAGCAGCGCCGGCAACAGGCACACGGCGGACAGGTAGGCGCCGACCAGGCCGGCAGCGGAGAACACCGCGATTTGCGTCAACGCCGGGAATGGCGTCCAGGCCAGCGCCAGGTAACCGATGCAACTGGTCGCCAGGCTCAGGCTCAGGCCGGGCAAGGTCAGGCGCAACGCCGGCCAGCTGCGCCATGGGCGCATGCTCCAGCTTTTCGACAGGTAGTGCAGCGGGTAATCCACCGCTACGCCGATCAGGCTGGAACCGAGCACCAAGGTCATCACATGCATATGCCCGAACAGCGCTACACAGGCCACCGCGCCAAACAGCATGCCCACCAGCACCGGCACAAAGGCCAGCAACACGCGCCAGCGGCGGAATGCGAGCAACAGTAACAACAGGATGCCGACGGTAGCGCCGCCGCCGACCCAGGTGATTTCCCGCGTGGCTTGCTGCTGACCATTGGCGGCGTACAGCAAGCCGCTGGCTGCCAGTAGTTGCGCACCGTGTGCGCTGGCTTGGGTGCGACTGGCCTGAAGCAGATCCGCCACCTGCAGCGGCAGTTTCATGTCGAAGGCATTGCCGGTGGTGCGCGCACGCAGCAGCACCCAGCTCTTGCCGTCGGCATCGGCGATCAGTGCGCCGCTGCCGATATCCAACTGCACCGAACCCTGTTGCGGCTGGCTGTTCTGGATACGCCCGGTGAGGCCCAGCCAGTCATCCTGGCTTGGCACCAAACTGAAGCCGGTAAAGGGGTCGAAGAGGGCTTGCACGCGCTCCTGGATAAACGCGTCGGGGTGCTCGATCAGTTGCTCGCGGTCCTTGGCCGAGAGCATCGCCAGGCGACCGCGCAGCAATTGCTCGCGCAGCGCCGGCAAATCGGCTTGCAGGTTCCACTGCACTTTTTCAAACAACCCGCTGGCCTGCCAGTGTTCGCCCAATTGCTGCGCGACGGCCACGGCTTGCTGGCGGTCGGCATGGCCTACCAATACCAGCAGCTCGCGGTTCAGCGGCTCCTGCATACGCTGTTCCGCTTGCTGCTCCAGGGCGTCCGGCGTGTTGCCCGGCACCAGCTCCATCAGGTTGGCGGACAACGGCGCGCCATGGCGCCACTGCCAGCCGGCCAGGGCGAGCACCGCGACCAGCAGGATCAGGAACAGGCGCGGCAGCAGGCGTTCACTGGGCAAAGTCGTGTTGCTCCGCGTCGCTCAATGGCTGGCTGGCGGTACTGTCCTGCATACGCAGCACGGTGCTGTCGCCTTGGGTTTCCAGCAGTTCGATGGTTTGCACCAAGTCACCACCGTCGATGTTGATCTGGGTGAAGACTTGCTTGAGCAACAGTGAGCGCGGGATCAACGTGAGCTTCCACTGTTTGGCCTCGCCTTGCAGCTGCAATTCGAAGTCACGCTGCAAGCCGCTGCTGTCGCCCTGGAGCACGGCGAGGAACAGACGGTTCTGCTCGGCGCCGGCGCTCTTGTTCGGCAGCAGTTGCCAGCCATTGGTGTCGCGGCGGGCAATGCCCTGGGGGCTGATGCGGTAGTCCTGTTGCAGCGGGGTTTTCAGCAGCCACAGCAGGCCGTGGTCCTTGGCGAGGACGAAGGAGCCTTTGCTGACCAAGGGTTGGGGCAGGGCACGCAGGTGTTTTTCCTGGGTGAAGCTGCCGTGGATCACTGAGGGTTTTGCAAGTTGGTCGCTCAGCTGCTGCAAGTCGAAGGCATGGGCCAGACTTGGAATGCCCAATAGCAGGATTAACGCGATCAAGGTGGGAGCGGGCTTGCTCGCGAAGAGCCTGAGGGCGCCGCGTAGTGTCAGGCGGATCGCGTTATCGTTGACGTCCATCGGGGGCAAGCCCCCTCCCACATGTGACCTCATTTCAAAGCCCTTTCTACGGTGTCGGTGAAGACTTTGGGGGAGGCGAGCTGCATCTCGCGGCTGGCGATTTCTACGGCGACTTGCACGGTGCTGGCGCGGGTCAAGCGCTCGCCGCTGGCCAGGTCGGTGATCAGGTAATTGACCTTCAAGCGGTTCTCCCACTCCACCAGGCTGGCGCGCACGTTGATCGTCTGGCCGAACACGGCGCCGCGCACGTAGCGCAGTTGCATGTCGATGACCGGCCAGGCGTAGCCCGACTCGAGCATCGCCGTGTAGTTGTGGCCGATCTTGTCCAGCAACGCGCAGCGCGCGACTTCCAGGTACTTCACGTAATGCCCGTGCCAGACGACGTTCATGGTGTCGACGTCAAAAAACGGCACGAGGATTTCAGTGTCGCAATGCAGCACGCCTTGGTTACGCATGCAGCCTCCAGTGTTGCTCGGCGATACGTTGCAGGCACAGGCGCAATTCGCCTTCCAGCGCACGGTCTTCGATGACCGGCGGGAAGTCCTTGGCCAGTGCTTCGTGCATCGCCGCCAGTGCTGGCGGTAACGGCCGTGCATCCTCTGCCTGGGCCCGCAGCCACACGCCCTGGTTGGCGGCGAGCAGCGTGGCGGCGGCGACCTGTTCGGTCAGTTCCAGCACGCGGATCGCATCGCGGGCGGCGATGGTGCCCATGCTTACCTTGTCCTGGTTGTGGCACTCGGTAGAGCGCGAGAACACGCTGGCCGGCATGGTGTTTTTCAATGCCTCGGCGGTCCAGGCGCTGGTACCGATCTGTACGGCCTTGAAGCCGTGATTGATCATCGCGCGGTCGGCCGGCGCGCCGGAGAGGTTGCTCGGCAGGCCGTGGTTGTAGCGCACGTCCACCAGCAACGCGAGCTGACGGTCGAGCAGGTCGGCGACGTTGGCCACCAGTGTCTTGAGGCTGTCCATGGCGAAAGCGATATGCCCGCCGTAGAAGTGCCCACCGTGCAGCACGCGTTCTTCTTCGGCGTCGATGATCGGGTTGTCGTTGGCGCTATTGAGCTCGATCTCGATGAACGAGCGCAGCCAGTTAAGGCTGTCGGCCAGTACGCCGAGGACGTGGGGCGCACAGCGCAACGAATAGCGATCCTGCAGACGGTGCAGCGGCGCGGTTGGCGCATCGATCGCCAGGTCCTTGCGCAACCACGCGGCGACTTGCATCTGCCCCGGGTGCGGCTTGGCGGCGAACAGGCGCTCGTCGAAGTGTTCCGGGTTGCCTTGCAACGCCACCACGTTCAGCGCGGTGATGCGCGTTGCCAGTTGCAGCAGGTAGTCGGCGCGGGCGAAGGCCAGGCAGGCCAGGCCGGTCATCACCGCGGTGCCGTTCATCAGCGCCAGGGCTTCCTTGGGGCGCAGGACCAGCGGTTCCCAGCCCAACTCACGGTGCACGTCGATCGCCTGGCGGCGTTCGCCACGGAACATCACTTCGCGTTCGCCGGACAGGGTCGCCGCCACGTAGGACAGTGGCGTCAGATCACCGCTCGCACCCACCGAGCCTTCTTCCGGGATCAACGGCAGCACGTCGTGTTCGAGGAACGCATGCAGGCGCTCCAGCAACTCCACGCGCACACCGGAAACACCGTGGCACAGCGACTGCAAACGCGCGGCCAGCACGGCGCGGGTGGCTTGGGCGTCGAGCAACTTGCCCAGGCCGCACCCGTGGAAGGTGTACAGATGACGGGGCAAGGCCTCGACGTGCTGCAACGGCACCGCCACCACGCAGGAATCGCCGTAGCCGGTGGTCACGCCGTAGATCACGCCTTCCTTGTCCAGCAGCGAGTCGAGGAACTGCGCGCCCTTGGCAATGCGCTGGCGATACGCGGCATCGCTCTGCAATTGGGTCGGCGCCTGACGGTTGGCCAGGGCCAGCACGTCTTCGATGCGCAAGGCGCGTTCGCCAAAGGTTACCGGCTCAAGATGCGTCGTCATCGGTCTTCCAGAAAGGGTAAAAGTTGAACCATTGTTGGGGCGCTTCCAGGCAGAACTGGCCCAGGCGCGCGGCGTAGCGCGCGGTCCACAGGGCTATGATCTGCTCGCGGGTATTGCGTTTCCATTCGATCATGTCGGCGAAAGGCTCAATGCTCAGGCGATAGCGACTGTTGTGCTTGAGGCACATCAGCAGGTTTACCGGGCACTTGAGCAAACCGGCCAGCAGCCACGGGCCTTGGGGGAAGGCGGCGTCATGGCCGAGGAAGTCTACGCGCACCGTGCGCCCGCCGTGCAGCGGCACGCGGTCGCCGGCAATCGCCAGCCACTCGCCGTCGTCCAGACGCTGGCTGAGCAGCAGCATGGTGGCCGGGTCCAGCTCGCTGACCTGGATCAGGCGCAAATGGGTCGCCCCGGCTTCGCCCAGCAGGCGATTGAATTGCTCGGCGTGCTTGGTGTGCACCAGCACGTTCATGGTGACCTGCTCGCCAATCTCGGCAAGAGCGCGGCACACTTCCAGGTTGCCCAGGTGCGCGCCCACCAGCATCTGCCCGCGTTCGCCGCGCAGTTGTCCGCGCAACTGCGCCGGGTCGTTGATCTCGATCTGCTCCAGGCGCAGCTTGCCGTTCCACACGTCGAGTTTGTCGAGCAGCGAGTCGGCAAACGCCATGAACTGACCAAAGACTTTCCAGTGAGTGGGGCGCAGTTCATCGCGCCCGCTCCAGTCGGCCAGGCGCTGTTGGTATTGCCAGGCGCTCTGGCGCGCGGTGCGGCCAAACAGGAAGAAGTACAGGACGATGCCGTACAGCACCGGGCTCAACAAACGGCGGCCGAGGACTTTGGCGGCGAAGGCGGTGAGCTTCATCAGCCAATAACTGCCACGTTCCTCGCGGTCGGCCCAGTGTTTGCTGCTGTCGCTCATGCCTGCCACCGTCGCCACAGGATCATCGGCGCCCGCACCAACATGCCGAAAAACAACCGGGTGTGCATGGCTGAAATGCGCACGTTGTCACGAAACAACCGGAAGTGCGACAGGCCGTCGGCGGGGTAGTGCACCTGGGTCGGCAGCCAGCGCATTGGCTGGTTGCGCCAGGCCAGGCGCACCAGAATGTCGGAGTCGAAGTCCATGCGCGTGCCGATGTAGGCCGAGTCCATCAGCGCCAGCACCGGTGTCAGCGGGTACACGCGAAAGCCGCACATCGAGTCGCGGATCTGCAGCGACAAGGTGTTGATCCACACCCACACGTGGGTCAGGTAGCGCGCATACAGGCGGCCTTTGGGCACACTGTCGTCGTATTCGGGGTAGCCGCAGATAATGGCATCGGGGTGACGGCGCGAGGTGTCGAGGAAGGTCTCGACTTCGCGCAGGTCGTGTTGGCCGTCGGCGTCGACTTGCAGGGCGTGGCTGAAGCCCAGGCGTGCGGCTTCGCGGAACCCGGCCATCACTGCACCGCCCTTGCCCTGGTTGGTGGGCAAGGTCAGTAGGGTGACGTTGTCGATCGTCGCCAGTTGCGCCAGAACCGCTGCGCAGGCCGGGCTGCTGCCGTCGTCGACCAACAGGCAAGGCAGGCCACTGTTCAACAGGCTGCGGACCACGGCGGGCACGGCCGCTTCGTGGTTGTAGACCGGGATCAGGGCGCAGGGGTTATGCATTGACGCTCTCCAGCACAATCCGACCGCTGGAGCAGGCCGCAACACCGTTGCGATAGGCGAAATACAACTTGCCGCGTTGCGCATCAAACCGCAGATGCAATTCGATAGCGTCGCCTGGCCGCACCAGTTGCTGGAACTTGAGTACTTCCATCCCGGCAAACGTTGCCGGCAAGTCGAGCAACTGCTGACCCAGATTAAATGCCCACTCCACCTGCACCACCCCCGGTAACACGGGGGTGACCGGGAAGTGCCCGCTGAAGTAGGCCAGGTCTGGCGGGACGCTCAGTTGCAAGGTCCATTCGCCATTGGCTTCGACCTGCTCCAGTACTTCCGGGGCTTTCGGTCGTGATGCCAACAAGAGCCCCTCGACTTGCGCCTGGGGCAGTTTGCCCTGGCTGTTCAGGGGCAGCTGGCGCAGTAACCGCCAGCGCCGCGGCAGTGCCAGGGCTTCGCAATGTTGGCTCAAGTGTTGGCGCAGGGTTTGCGTGAGCGTGCGACGGCCCTGATTGCGCAGCGCATGCAGGCCCTCGTCACTCAGCACCACCAGGGCGCCAAGGGACGCGCGGTTTTCCTGCACCACCCCCAGGCGGGTTTCCGCGACCCACGGGTGGGTCATCAGCGCGTGTTCCAGCATGGGCAGGGAGATGCGTTTTTCTTCCAGCTTGACGATGCGATCCAGACGACCCAGCAGCTCGAAGCGGCCATCGGCATGGATACGTGCAGCGTCGGCGGTTTGTTCGATGTGCCCTTCAGGCAGATACGGTGAAGCAATGCGCAGGGCGCCGTCGGCATCCTGGCTCAGGTGCACGTCGGCAAACGGCTGCCAAGGCTGCGCACCCTGGCGCCAGGCGATACCGCCGGTTTCCGAACTGCCGAGGATCTCTGTCGGCCATTGCTGCAAGCGGTCATAAAGGCTGCCGGCGGCTTCCACGGGCAGTGCGCCGCCGGAGGAAAACACCCGTGACACTTGGCTTAGCGCCGGCCAGTCGAGGTTGTCGCCCATGCGCTTGAGCAGCGCCGGGCTGGCGACCCAGGCAAAATGCGTGTGCTCGCGGCTGGCGCGCTGCAAATCTTCGGGGAAGGCCAGTTGCTTGCGCACAAAGGTACGCCCGGCGCACAGCGGCCAGAGCACTCGGAACAGCAAGCCGTAGATATGTTGAGTGGCAACGCTGCCGATGATGCACGCGTCTTTTAGGTCCGGGCCCCACAGGGTTTCCAGTGCCTCGACTTCATTAGCCAGCTGGCGCAGTGTCTTGTCGATGCGCTTGGGCTCGCCGCTGGAGCCGGAGGTGCACAGGCTCAGTTGGCAGCTGTCCAGATCGAGGGCGGCGGGGCTCAGTGGTGTTTGAAACAGTGCGTCCAGGTCAGCTGCTTCGGTCAGCCAGGCGTCAACGGCGGCGTCCCAGCGCTGACGGGTCTGAGGTTGCAGGTCGGCGGGCAGCAGCACGCTGACCCCGGCGCGCCAGGCGCCCAGCAGGGCAATCGCCAGCAGGCCTGCATCTTCCAGGTACACGGCCAGGCGCTGGATGCCGCGCGCTTGCAGGCCTGCGGCCAGGCTCAAGGACTGCGCCCACAGCTGGGCATGATCCATTGCAGGTTCGGTGGTGACCGGACGCTGTTCCAGCGGCTCAAGCAGCAAGTGCTCAAGTTTCAACCCATTCATACGCGGCCTCGAACCCTTTGTCGTACCAGCCATTCCACGGCAAACAACAGCCCCATCAGCCCGTAGGCGATCAGGCCGTTGTACAACGTCCACCAGCTCAGCGGCGCCCACAGGGTGAGGGCGGCGGCGAGCAGGCCATTACACAGAAAAAACACACTCCACACCACGGTGACCTGGCGGGTATACACAATGGCTTGCGCGGGCAACACCGGGTCGGTCATGCGCGCCAGGCGCTCGACCATCGGCGGGCCGTATTTGAGACTCAGGCCGAACAGCGCCAACATAAACCCGCTGACCAGGCTCGGGTACCAGCGCAGCAGGTGCGGGTTGTCGAACCAGGCCAGCAACAGGCAGAACACCATCACGGCCAACGCCATCCAGCGGCTGCCGGGGCGTCGCGCACCGGTCAGCGTGCGCAGCAGCCACAGGCCGCCCAGCAGCAGCCCGAATTGCCACGGTGCGAAGTGTTCGGTGCCGTAATACACCGCAAAGGGGTACAGCAGCCCCGCCAACAACAGGCCAAGGCCGATCAGCCGGCTCATGCGGCCGGCTGGACCAGACGGTACACCGCCTCAACCACGTCGTTCACGGTACGCACGGCCTTGAATTCTTCGGCGGCGATCTTCTTGCCGGTTTGGCGCTTGATATGGTCGATCAAGTCGACGGCGTCGATGCTATCGATTTCCAGGTCCTGGTAAAGGTTGGCGTCAAGGGTGACGCGTTCCGGCGGCAGTTCAAACAGTTCCACCAAGGCGTCGCGCAAGGTGTTGAAAATATCGTCACGAGTTTGCATGGTCCGGTCTCAAGCTGCCTGTCTGGCCGTGACGAACGCCGCAAGGCTGGCCACGTTGGTGAAGTGATTGCGGGTGTCCTTGGCGTCGGCGTCGATCTTGATGCCGTACTTTTTCTGGATCGCCAGGCCCAATTCCAGGGCGTCTACCGAATCCAGGCCGAGGCCTTCGCCGAACAGGGTTTGCTCGCTACCGATGTCGTCGACGCTGATGTCTTCCAGGCCCAAGGCCTCGATGATCAGCATCTTTATGTCGTGCTCAAGGCGGTGTTGGTCGCTCATCTTCGGCGAGCTCCTTAATAAAATAGTGATGCAGGTAATCGTTGAGCTTGCGTGAGGCCTGGGGTGGGGGCCCCAGTGTTGCGAACGCCTGTGGTTCTATATCGGCACCCACCCGCAAACTGAAGTGCACGCGGCATTTTGGGATGCGATACCAGGGTTCGGCCTTGGTCAGCGTCGTGGGGCTGACCTTGATCACCACGGGAGTGATGATTGTCGCACCGCGCAGCGCAATGGCGGCGCCGCCGCGATGAAAGGCAGGCGCTGCGCCGGGTGTGGTGCGGGTGCCTTCGGGAAAGATGATCAGGGTTTGGCCGCCACGCAGGGCATCAGCCGCCGCATCGAGCATTTCGGCACTGCCGTCGTTGCTGATATAACCCGCGTCGCGCACCGGCCCACGGGTGAAGGGGTTCTGCCACAGGCTCTGCTTGACCACGCAGTTGGCCTGGCGCACCAAGCCGATCAGGAACACCACGTCGATCAGCGACGGGTGGTTGGCGATGATCATCTGGCCTGGGCGGCCGAGTTTTTCCGTGCCTTCGACGCTGTAGGTGAGCACGCCGGCGCGCTGCATCAGGCGGATAAAGAACCAGAACAGCCAACTGATCGTATGGCGGGCGCGGCTGCGGTGTTTTGCAGCGTCCCCTGGCAGGCAACTGAGCAACGGGAACACCAGCAAACGCAGGCACAGGCCACCGAAGCCGAACAGAGCGAAGCTGGCGGCGGTGGCGAACAGGCGCCAGTAATAGGCATCCCGAGGTTTGTCGTTCAGGGCTTGCGTTGCCAGTTCCATACACGGTTCTTCCAGGCATGTTGGCAGGCGACCTGTTCGGTGAGCAGGGTGCGCAGCAGGTTCAGGGCGTGGGGCCACTGGGTTTGAGTGAGTTGGACACTGGCGCTGCTCAGTTCCAACTGCCACTCGTCGCCCGGCGTCAGCAGCAGACCAAGGGCATAGGGAAACGGCACGTCCACAATCCAGCTGGCGTAGGCTTCGGGCGGCTGTTCTTCGGTGATGACCAGCAAGACCGCGGGTGCGCCTTCGTTGAGCAAGGCCGCCGCTTCGAGCATGCCGTGCTCCAGGCCGTCACCTGCGGCCGCGAGGGCTGTCATTTCGCTGGTTTCATTGCGCAAGATCGACCACAGGCCAATCACCGCGTTGTGCACCGACAGGCTGAACTGGGTCGGCGACAGCGGCTGCTCGTTGGCCAGATCGCTGAGAATATCGAGGGTGCGCGGGGTCTCGCCGTGTCGGGAAATAAACACCAACGGCAGGTCCTGCAGGCTCTCGGCCAGTGGCCAGCCCACGCTGAAGGCCATGCGCGCCAGGCGGCTCAGGCGGCGGCGTTGCATGGCCGGCAAAAATGACACGTCAGGGCAGGCATCGCTGGCAGGGAGTAACACCGGGGCCTGGCACCAGGCGCGCCAGTCGTCCACGCTATCAAGCCCTGGGGCCCAGGCGCGCCATTGGGCGATGTTGAAAGTGATCACTGAGAAGTTATCCCGCCCCTGCGGGCTTCCATGTGCGGCTTTTGGCCCCGAATACCGGGACAGGGAGCAATAG
This sequence comes from Pseudomonas sp. H3_E07, assembly GCF_054668895.1. NCBI lineage: Bacteria > Pseudomonadati > Pseudomonadota > Gammaproteobacteria > Pseudomonadales > Pseudomonadaceae > Pseudomonas > Pseudomonas sp. H3_E07. The sequence goes on along the minus strand of NZ_CP162795.1, from coordinate 2,296,526 downwards.
CCGAGTGGTGCGCATTATCCCGGTGCCGTGGGGTTCTAGCAAATATTGGTAAAAAATTGTTCACGGCTGATTACAATTTGGTTGGGATTATTTACGGATTGTCCTTTACCCCTCGCCGATTTGGATTGTCAGACCCTTCCTGTTCGTTTGTCGGGGGTGGATGAACGAGGTAGCGAACATTCGCTTAAGCCCTCTACACTCGAGCATTCATTGATACACGGAGGTTTTTCCATGCGGCGCGTGGTGTTCAATCAAAAAGGCGGCGTTGGCAAGTCCAGCATTGCCTGCAACCTGGCGGCAGTCAGCGCCAGCGAAGGCTATCGAACCCTGTTGGTGGACCTCGATGCACAAGCCAACTCAACCCAGTACCTCACTGGGCTGACCGGCGACGATATACCGATGGGCATTGCCGAATTTTTCAAGCAGACCCTGTCTTCCGGGCCTTTTTCGAAGAAAAACCGAGTAGATATCTACGAGACGCCCTTCGACAACCTGCATGTGATCACCGCCACCGCCGAACTGGCGGACCTGCAGCCCAAGCTCGAGGCCAAGCACAAGATCAACAAGCTGCGAAAGCTGTTGGATGAGCTGAGCGAAGATTACGACCGGATTTACCTGGACACCCCGCCAGCATTGAATTTTTATGCGGTTTCGGCGCTGATTGCCGCTGATCGTGTACTGATCCCCTTCGATTGCGACAGCTTCTCGCGCCAAGCCCTGTATGGCCTGCTGGCTGAGATTGAAGAACTGAAGGAAGACCATAACGAAGGCCTAGAAGTGGAAGGCATCGTGGTCAACCAGTTCCAGGCGCGGGCGAGTCTGCCACAGCAGATGCTGGAGGAGTTGATTGCCGAGGGCCTGCCGGTGTTACCGGTGTACCTGGCCAGCTCGGTGCGCATGCGCGAGTCGCACCAGGAGAACAAGCCCCTGATCCACCTGGACCCACGGCATAAGCTGACGCAGCAGTTTGTCGAGCTGCATAACCTGTTGGAAAACGCGTGATCTGAACGACAACACAAAACCCTTGTGGGAGTGGGCTTGCTCGCGAATGCGGTGTGTCAGTTTCAGATGTACAGACTGAGACACCGCATTCGCGAGCAAGCCCGCTCCCACATGTGTATCGCATTCCTGCAGCTGGAGTTGGATGTGCCCCACGGGGGCTGTAGGACGGGTCTGGCAATAGGGGTTGTGCCTTGTAACGTTGCCTACAGGTAAGCCAGAATCGCCCGGCTTGTGCGTCTGGGTGGGCGTCTCTAAGGTTCCCGGGTCGCTGAATGTTCAGTGATCGGGTTTAGTAGCCCAACCGACCAAAGCAGTTACACCGCTCCCAAAGCATGGCGGCATATCGCCTATATGATGGTGGCTGTGCGCAGGGCACTTTCGGGTGCGCCGGTCTTTGCTTTGTTCCCCGGTCTACTAACCTGCGTACAGCTACCGCCCTTCGTTTAGTAGCGAAAAGGTGGTGGCCCTATCAGGGAACAAATGCATGTCTATTCGTCTTTTCAATGTGGCGCCCAACCTCCCCACCGAAACCCTCGTCCTCAACAGCTACGAAACCTTCTCCTCCGTCCGCACCTTGTTGCTCAACCTGTCCAACGACCTCAGCGGCGAACACCGCGACGTGGCCTTGGCCATTCACCAATTGAGCGAACTCGGCGTAATGCTGGTCGGCCAGATGATGGACCGCGAAGCCCCACTAACCTGAGGCTGAAACACGGTCCATGTGGGAGCTGGCTTGCCTGCGATAGCTGTAGTGAATTCAACACTGCCATCGCAGGCAAGCCCGCTCCCACATTTGACCGCGTTACACGCCCTGGCTACGCAACCAGTTCATCAACTGCGGCAACGGAAACGCCCCGCTCTGACGCGCCACTTCGCGGCCGTTCTTGAACAGAATCAAACTGGGAATCGAGCGAATCCCCAACTGCGCCGACAGCTGCTGATTGGCCTCGCTGTCGAGCTTGGCCAATCGGCACTTGCCCTGCAACTGTCCGGCCGCCTGCTCAAACACCGGCGCGAACGACTTGCACGGCCCGCACCAGTCGGCCCACACATCCACCAGCAACGGCAGGTCGCCCTTAATCTGGCTGGCGTAGTCGCCCTGTTTCAGTTCGAAAGGCTTGCTCAACAACACCGGCTGCTTGCAGCGCCCGCATTTGGGCGCGTCACTCAGGCGTTCGCCGGGGATGCGGTTAAGGCCGTTGCAATGGGGGCAGGGGATTACAAGCGGTTCGGACATCGGGAGGGCTCCTAGGGTATGGCCAATAAGTCCAATTTGGAGCCGACGCTGACATTTATCAAGGTAAATGCAGCCCCGAACCGCGCAAGACAAGCCCGCCCACTACAGCGCCTATGAGGAACAGCTGATTTCCAGGTGTTTGCCCCAATCCGGCGGCCGCTGTGCGTATTGCTCCATCCCCGCTTGCTCCTCAAACGGCTTGGACAGCACCTCGTGCAGCCGCCGGACTTCGCTGTAATCCCCTGACTCGGCTGCAGTGATGGCGTTCTGCGCGAGGTAGTTGCGCAGGATGTACAGCGGGTTCACTGCGTGCATCCGCTCACGGCGTTGCTCTTGGCTATATTCCCCATCCCGCACAACACGGGCCTTGTACTGCTCAGCCCAGGCATCAAACCCGGCCAGGTCGACAAAGTCATCGCGCAGTCGCGTCACCGCCGGCGCCGCCGATTCATCCCCCAGGCGGCGGAAGAACAGGGTGTAATCCACGCCGCTGTTCTGCATCAGTTGCAACAAGCGCTCCACCAGCTTCTGGTCATCGTCTTCGGCGGTGGTCAGCCCCAAGCGGCGGCGCATCAAATCCAGGTAATTGGCCTGATACAGCGGCAGGTATAAGCCCAGCGCTTCTTTCAAAGCATCGACGCTGATAAACGGCGTCAACGCCTGTGCCAATGCACTGAGGTTCCACTGCCCAATCGGCACTTGGTTGCTGAAGGAGTAACGCCCTTCATGGTCGGAGTGGTTGCAGATGAAATGCGCGTCAAAGTCATCCAGGAACGCAAACGGCCCGAAGTCGAACGTGATGCCCAGGATCGACATGTTGTCGGTGTTCATCACGCCATGGCAGAAGCCATAAGCCTGCCATTTTGCGATCAGTTCGGCGTTGCGCTCGACGATTTCACGGAACATCGCCAGGTACGGCTCAGGTTGTTCACGGCACTCGGGGTAGTGCAGGTTCAGTACATGCTCGGCCAAGAGTGCCTGCTGCTCGGGCTTTTTGGTGTAGTAGAAGTATTCGAAATGGCCGAAGCGGATATGACTGTGCGCCATGCGCAACACCATCGCGCCGCGCTCCTGCTTCTCGCGCCACACGGGGGTGTCGGAGCCGATCACGCACAGCGCACGGCTGCTGGGGATGCCCAGCGCGTGCAGTGCTTCGGAGGCCAGGAACTCGCGGATGGACGAGCGCAATACCGCGCGCCCATCGCCCATCCGTGAGTAAGGCGTCATCCCGGCGCCCTTCAGATGTAGGTCCCAGTGCTCGCCGGCCTCGTTGTACGCCTCGCCCAGCAACAACCCGCGGCCATCGCCCAGTTGCGGGGTGTAGCCACCGAACTGATGCCCGGAATAGACCATCGCCCGCGGTTCGGCCTCGGCCCACAGCGTGTGGCCGCCGAACAGCTCGGCGAACACCGGTGTTTCGGCAACGGCGGGATCAAGATCGAGCAGGGCCATGGCGGCCGTGCTCGCCACGACCAGGCGCGGTGCGTCGAGGGGCTCAGGCAATACGTGGGTCGAGAACGCGTCGCCCAGGCGTGCGAAGCGGTTGTCGAAGGTCAGTTCGTCGAGGGCTTTCACCGGCCATCTCCAGCAGAATGTCCGAGCATTCTGCTGGGGATAACGGCGTTAGTCGAGTTTGCTCGGCGGCGGTTCCTGCACACCGCCGTCGTTGGCGGGCTTGGCCGGGGTGTCGACCTCCACCAATTTGTATTCCTGGCCGTGGAGGTTCTTGAGGTAGACCTCCATCTGGCGGAACGAGATGTTGATGTGCTCTTTCTTGAACTCGCGATTGATAAAGCGGTTCACTTCGTCGATCACCGGGTTACGGTCGCCGAGGTCGCGCACGTGCATGCGCAGTTCGTGGTCGAGGGTGCTTTCGCCGAAGTTGAGGAAGTACACATGGGGCTCCGGCTCCTTGAGTACCCGTGGGTTGTCGCGGGCGGCCTTGAGCAGCAGTTCCTTCACGCGGTCCAGGTCGGAGCCGTAGTCCACACCCAGCTTCAACGTGACGCGGGTGATGGTGTCGGTCAGCGACCAGTTGATCAGTTGCCCGGTAATGAAGGTCTTGTTCGGGACAATGATGTCCTTGCGATCAAAGTCAGTGATCGTAGTGGCGCGGATGCGGATCTTGCTCACCGTGCCCGACAGGTTGCCGATGGTGATGGTGTCGCCGATCCGCACCGGGCGCTCGAACAGGATCATGATGCCGGAAATGAAGTTGGCGAAAATCTCCTGCATGCCGAAGCCCAACCCCACCGACAGCGCCGCCACCAACCATTGCAACTTGTCCCAGCTCACGCCGAGGGTGGACAGGGTGGAGACGAAACCGACGCCGGCAATCACATACGACAGCAACGTAGTCGTCGCATAGGCGCTGCCCTGGGCCAGGTCCAGCTTGGACAGCACCAGGACTTCGAGCAGGCCGGGCAGGTTGCGCGCCAGCGCGAAGGTGATGCCGATAATGATCAAGGCGCCGAGCAAGTCGCCGATGCTGATGGGGACCATGCTGATATTGGCGCCGGTACCGCTGGTGTATTCGTACAGCGTGACGTTATCCAGATACGAAAATACCGAGATCAGGTCCGACCACACCCAGTACAACGCCGCGATGAAGCCGCCGAGCAAGGCCAGGCGGATCAGGCGCATGGACTGTTCGTTGACCTGTTCGATGTCCAGGGTCGGTTCTTCGATCACCGCTTCGCCGTCGCCGGCTTCCTTGGCGGCTTGGCGTTTGGCCAGGGCGCGCGCGTAGGCCAGGCGCCGGGCGGCAACGCCCAGGCCGCGAACGAAGGTGGCTTCGATCACCAGCCAGAACATCAGCAGGTACAGGGTGTTGATCAGGCGATCGCTGAGCTTGAGCGCGGTGTAGTAGTAGCCAAAGCACACGGCGATAAACAGCGCGACCGGCAGCGCGGTAAACAACAGGCCCACGGCCTTGCGAAACAGCGAAGCCTTTTCATGAGTGGGGCTGTTGAGCAACAGGCGGCCGAGCAGCCAGGCCATCAGCGCGTAGCAGGTCAGTACCACGCCGATACCCAGCACGTCGTCGGCGAGCGCCGCCGGTTGGTGTTCAGCGATGGCCACCACGGCCACCAGCGCCAGCACCACTAACCCGAGCTTGCGCACCCAACCTTGCAGGAATTCGACCTGGGGCTTTTCCCAGCGGAAGTGCAGTTCGGCCACGCCGCCCGGCGCCAGGATGCGATAAGCGGTATAGAACACCAGCCAGGCCTGGGCGATCTGCAGCAGGGCCGAGCCGAGGTTGGCGTTTTGCCCACGAGCGTCGATCTGCAACGCGTAGCCGCACAGCGCCAAACCCAGGGACACCGGCATCGCCAGCAGGATATTGATCAGGATGGCCTGTGGCGTGTGCCACTGGCTGTCACGTTTGAAGTGGCCGATGTCCAGGTGCACCTTGTTCAGGCGCTGATACAGGTTTTTACGGCGCCACAGCAGGGCACCAATCAACAGCAGCAGGGGCAGGAACAGCAGCGGGCGCTGGGTCAGGCCGTCATACAGTTCGCTGACGCTGGAAGCCCAGGGCAAGGTGGCGACTTGTTTGCTCAGGTGCGCCGGGACCGTTTCCAGCCATTCGGTGTCCAGCGGCTTGTTGCTGGGGATCCAGAACATCTGCTCATCCAGCGTCGCCCGCAGGGTAGTGGCGGTGCTGAGCAGTTGTTTCTGGTTCAGTTGCAGCGTGATGGATTCGTTGAGCAGCGCGCTCAGCTCGCGGCTCAGGCGCTCCAGCAGGTCGCTGCGGGTGATCGCCAGTTCCAGCAAGGTGCGGCGCAACTGCGGGGTGACGTCTTCCGGCGACTGGTTGGCCAGCAAGTTATCCACATAGGCGCTGGGAGAGCTGATCAGTTCACGTTGCTGGTTGACCTCGAACTGGTACAGGCGAATGTTGGCAATGTCGTCCGCCAGGTCGCGGTCTACTGTCAGGCGCGGCAAGGCCTGTTTCTGTTTATAGAGGATCTTGGACAGCAGCAGGCTGCCCTTGAGCACGTTGATCTGCTCGTCCAGGGCCGAGTCGCTCTGGGTCACGGTGTCGAGTTGCTGCTTGGTTTTCAGGTTCTTCTGGGTCAGGTCGTTGAGGCGGTCAGTACTTTTGAGCAGGTAATCGGACAGCTTCAGGTTGGCTGCGCTCTCGGTGGCCAGCAGACTGCTGCCGCCGGCCTTTTGCGCTTCGATGGACTGTTGGGTCACCGTTTGTTGGGACTGGGCCAGGCGCTTCTGGTTGATCAGGGTCTGCAGGTCCTGGATCTCTTGTTCCAGGCGCGCGGTTTTCTCCATCACTAGGTCGTGCTGGCTGTTGCCCAGGTCTTGCAGTTGGCTGTTGCCGGCCAGTTCCTGGCGGCGCAGGGGGATCAGCGCGCTAAGGGCCGCGAGTTCGGCGTTGAGCTGGTTGCGCTGGTCGCCGCTGAGGGTTTTGCCGTTGTCTTTGCCGGCCTTGAGGATCGAATTGATCTGCAGGATGCGCGTCTGGCTGCTGCTGATCTCGGTCTGGGCGCGCTCGGGGCGGGTCTGGGCGGCAATGGACAGGCTGTTGGCGTCGGCCAGTTCTTTTTGCAGGTCGCCTTGCTGGGTGGTGCGCTGCACCAGCAACTGCTCAAGCTGCGGCACCGGCAAAGTGGCGTAGCGCTGGGCGACCGGGACGATTTTGGTGGCCTTGAGCCGGGTCAGTTCGCGCTGGTTATCAGCGGTCTGGCGCGGCGCGTCTTCCAGCTGGCGTTTGAGGTCGACCAGGCGCTGCTCGTAATCCTGCTTGTTGCCCAGGTACGTCAGGGTCTGCTGCAGGATGGTCTGCAGGGCCTTCATGTCGGCGTCGGGCAGCTTGCGGTCGGGCAACTTGTCCAGGGTTTGCTGGATGGCGTCGGCGCTGGGCGGGTCGGCCGCGTGAACGGTGCCGACACAAAGGGTCAGGCCCAGCAGGGCAGTGGCGAGGAACGTGCGCAGGGTAGGCATAGAGACCGGTCTTGCAAGGTGAAGAATCGGGGGCGTCGTCGCCCCGCAGTTTAGAGGAAGAGACCGGGGCCCGGGCGACTTCCTTCGGGGAATCTGACGCCCACTTTGCCGATCTTGTTCCCATCCATGACCGCGACGGTCCAGATGGTGTTATTCCACTCCACCTGGTCGCCGACGATGGGGGCGCCGCCGACTTTTTGGGTGATGAAGCTGCTCAGCGGCATATCGGGGTCGATGCCCTCCAGTTTCAGGCCGTACAGCGCCGAAACCGCGCCCAGCTGGGCGTCGCCTTCCAGCACGAAGTCGCCGAAGAAACGCAGGTCGAGACCGCGTTGCGGGGCCTGGCTGAACAGTTTGCCCAGTGCCGGCAGGTTGTGTTCGTGGCCGATCACGCAGAGCAAATCGCCGACTTCCAGCACGGTACTACCCGACGGATGGAGCAGTTGCTGGCCACGGAACAGCGCGGCGATCCGCGTGCCTTCGGGCATTTTCAGCTCGCGCAGGGCAGCGCCGATGCACCATTTCTCCGCGCCCAGGCGGTAGACGAACAGCTCCCACTCGCTGGTGACGTGCACTTCCAGCGCTGCACGGGAGATCGGTGCCGGGTCCGGCGGTACGGTGACTTTGAGCAGCTTGGCCACCCACGGCAGGCTCGTGCCCTGCACCAGCAGCGACACCAGTACGATAAAGAACGCGAGGTTGAAGTACAGCTGCGCATGGGGCAGGCCGGCCATCAGCGGGAACACCGCCAGAATGATCGGGACCGCGCCGCGCAGGCCAACCCAGGCGATAAAGGCTTTTTCGCGCCCATGGAAGGCCTTGAAGGGCAGCAGGCCGACCATCACCGACAACGGCCGCGCAAACAGGATCATCCACAGCGCCAGGCCCAGGGCCGGCAGTGCGATGGGCAGTAAGTCATGGGGGGTGACCAACAGGCCCAGCACCAGAAACATACCGATCTGCGCCAGCCAGGCCATGCCGTCGAGCATATGCAGAATGCCATGACGGCTGCGCACCGGGCGGTTACCGATCACCAGGCCGCACAGGTACACGGCGAGGAAGCCGCTGCCGTGCAGGGCGTTGGTCACGGCGAACACGAACAGGCCACCGGCGATCACTAGGATCGGGTACAAGCCGGTGGCCAGGTTGATGCGGTTGACCATCTGCAGCATCAACCAGCCGCCGCCCAGGCCGACCACGCCGCCGATGCCGAACTCGCGCACCAGGTGCGTCAGCAGGCTCCAGTGCAGGCCGGTCTGGCCGCTGGCGAGCATGTCGATCAAGGTGACGGTGAGGAATACCGCCATCGGGTCGTTGCTGCCGGATTCGATTTCCAGGCTGGCAGTAACCCGCTCGTTGAGGCCCTTGCCGCCGAGCAGCGAGAACACCGCCGCGGCGTCCGTGGAGCCGACAATCGCGCCGATCAGCAGGCCCTGGATGAGATTGAGGTCAAACAGCCAGGCCGCGGCCATGCCCGTGAGGCCGGTGGTAATCAACACCCCCACCGTGGCCAGCGACAACGCCGGCCAGAGTGCCACGCGGAAACTCGCCACCCGTGTGCGCAAACCGCCGTCGAGCAGGATCACGGCCAGGGCGAGGTTGCCCACCAGGTAGGCGGTCGGGTAGTTATCGAAGATGATGCCGCCGCCATCGACGCCGGCGACCATGCCCACGGCCAGGATGATCACCAATATCGGGATACCCAGGCGGGACGAGAGAGAACTCACCAGAATGCTCGCACTCACCAGCAACGCGCCGATCAAGAACAGGCTGTTGATGGTCGTCGCATTCAAAGGCAGTACTCCATAAGCAAACAGGACGGGGCGCAAACTGACCATGCAGTCTGCGTGCCAGCGATTCTAACCTGTTGAATTGCTGCGCTGTCAAAAAGCTTTTTCTGATTTGCGCAAAGCCAAATGTGGGAGCTGGCTTGCCTGCGATGGCGGCGTGTCAGGCGCTAGAGGCGCTGGCTGACACATTGCTATCGCAGGCAAGCCAGCTCCCACAGGGATAGGCGTCGTCAGGCGAATCCGATTTTAGAGACGGAACCGGCCGACCATCCCATTCAGATCCACTGCCAGGCGCGACAGCTCACTGCTCGCTGCACTGGTCTGGCTGGCGCCGGTCGCCGACTGCACCGACAGGTCACGGATGTTCACCAGGTTGCGGTCCACTTCCCGTGCCACCTGGGCCTGTTCTTCTGCTGCGCTGGCGATCACCAGGTTGCGTTCATTGATCTCGACAATTGCCGTATTGATGGTATCCAGCGACATCCCGGCACCTTTGGCGATATTCAACGTCGATTCGGCGCGTTCCGTGCTGTTGCGCATCGAGTCCACCGCATGCTCGGTGCCGGCCTGGATGCTGCCGATCATCCGCTCGATTTCGCTGGTCGATTGCTGGGTGCGATGGGCCAGGGCGCGCACTTCATCGGCCACCACCGCAAAACCCCGACCGGCTTCACCGGCACGCGCCGCTTCAATCGCTGCGTTCAGGGCCAACAGGTTGGTCTGGTCGGCCAGGCCGCGAATCACGTCCAGCACCTTGCCGATGTCGCGCGACTCATTGGCCAGGTCGCCAATCAGGGTGGCCGTGGCTTGCACGTCGCCGCTCATGCGTTCGATGGCGCTGACCGTTTCCTGCACCAGGTCACGGCCATCACCGGCGGAGGTGGTGGCGTTGCGCGAAGCTTCGGACGTGCTCACCGCATTGCGGGCGACTTCTTCGACGGCACTGGTCATCTCATTCACCGCGGTGGCGGCTTGTTCGATTTCGTTGTTCTGTTGGGTCAGGCCACGGGCGCTTTCGTCGGTGACGGCGTTCAGCTCTTCCGCAGCAGACGCCAGCTGGGTCGCGGACCCGGCAATGCGTTGCAGGGTGTCGCGCAGCTTGTCCTGCATCTTGGCCATGGCGGCCAGCAGGCGCCCGGCTTCGTCGCTGCCGTCGACCTTGATCGGCCGCGTCAGGTTGCCTTCGGCCACTTCTTCGGCCGCTTCCAATGCCTGGGCAATCGGCAGGGTGATACTGCGGGTCAGCAGCCAGGCGAACAGCAGCGTCAGCAGGGTGGCGATCACCAGAAGGCTCACCACCATGTTGAAGGCCATGTTGTACTGGTCTTCGGCGTCCTTATTGGTGGCCAGGGCCATCTTGTTATTGATGTCCAGCAGACGGGTAAGCACGGCGTTGACCTGCTCGGAGTTACTCAGCAATTCGTTATTGAGCAGGCTGCGCAGCTCTTCCACCTGATTGGCCCGCGACAGGCTCTTCATGCGTTCTTCAATCTGATGGTACTGTCCAAGCAGACGCACGTAGTCGTCGTAGGCCGCACGCTCTTCGCTGCTCTCGATGAGTTTTTCGTAGATGCCCTGGGCCGTGCGAATCTGCTGATTACGCACTTCAAAGGCTTCCAGGGTTTTTTGCTGAACCTCCGGCTCACGGTTGGTCAGCAGGCGGTACGACAACACACGCAGGCGCAGGGTCAGTTGGGTGAATTCGTCGAGGGCGCGAATGCTCGGCACGCTGGACATTGTGATGTCTTCGGTGGCGCCACGGATCTTGCTCATCTGGTTCAGGGCAAACACACCGAGAAACAACATCAGCGCACCAATAAACGCGAAGCCGAGGAAGGCCCTCGGAGCGATATTCATATTACGAAGCGACATGCGGGAATCCTGGGGGAGAAGCGCGATCCGTGCGGCCATCAGACGGGGTGTCCCTCTCTATCGGTCGTACGACTAAAGTCTAAAGGGGCGTGTGCGCTTTTGTCGCATCTGACGAGGGGTTTGGCCGATTCAGGAACCAGATCCGGTAAATGCAGTCACTAAGGCTCGAAAGTGCGGCCCGGCCCTTAAAAATCGAGCTGCGCGCCGGGGATAACCCTGGCATCCGAGGTGAATTTTCTTTATCGTCACCGCCCTTTGAAAAAGCCCGAGAAATCAAAATGTTAGAAGCATCCCTCAGCCAATTGGAACAACTGGTCAGCGACCTGGTACAGCAGAATCAGGATCTGCTGAGCACCAACGAATCCCTCAAGGCGGAACTGGCCCGCGCCAAGGATGAGAACGACAGCCTGCAACTGAACCTGATGGAGCAGGAAGAAAAGCACGGCGCCACTGCCGCACGGATCCAGGCGCTGGTTGAGCGTGTGAGCGCAGGGCCTGTCGGCGCATGAGTGAAGGGATAAAGGTCGTTTCGATTCTCGGAGAGGATTACTCGATCAAGGCTCCGGCCGGGGAAGAGAAAACCCTGATGCACGCCGTGACCCTGCTCAAGGCGTCCCTGGCCACCACCAAGAAGAAGTACCCGACCCTGATCGGTGACAAGCTACTGGTGCTGGCGGCGCTGAACCTGTGCGCCGAGCAGATCGAAATGCAGCAGGCGCACCAGCAGGAACTCGACCGTTACCAAGAGCAAGTCAGCGCCACGGTCGATGTGATTTCCAAGGCGATCGGAACGCCTTAGAACCACTCATCTTGCATGCCGAGGCACGTGTCATCGCGGGCCTCCAAGAGTGCCAGTTCATGATGGCAGCTCGGTACTTCCCAGGTCAGGAAGTACCGGGCGGCCTGGAGCTTGCCTTTATAGAAGGCCACATCCGCCGCATTGCCCTTGGCCAAGCCTTCTTCGGCGCGAATCGCCTGTTCCAGCCAGCGCCAGCCAATCACCGTATGCCCGAACACCTTCAGGTACAGCGCCGAGTTCGCCAGGCTGCTGTTGACCTTGCCGTGGGCGAGATCCGTCAGCAGGCCGATGGTGACGCTTTGCAGGCGGTTGACCAACTGTTCCAGTGGCTCCCTTAATGCGGTCAGGCTTGGGTATTCCTGCGCCCGTGCGCCGGTTTCAGCAATCAGTCGTATGAGTTGCTTCAGCCCCGCGCCGCCGTTCTGCGCCAGCTTGCGCCCCAGCAAATCCAGGGACTGGATGCCGTGGGTGCCTTCATGGATCGGGTTCAGGCGGTTGTCACGGTAGTACTGCTCCACCGGGTATTCGCGGGTGTAGCCATGGCCGCCGAGAATCTGGATCGCCAGTTCGTTGGCCTTGAGGCAGAACTCCGAGGGCCAGGATTTGACGATGGGCGTGAGCAGGTCCAGCAGTTCGTGGGCGTGCTTGCGCTCGGCTTCGGTTTCCAGGGTGGTGGTGTCGTCGAACAGCCGTGCGGCGTAGAGGCCAAGGTCGAAGGCGCCTTCCACGTAGGATTTTTGGGTCAGCAGCATGCGCTTGATGTCCGCGTGCTGAATGATCGAGACAGGTGCCGTTGCAGGGTCTTTGCTGTCGGGCAGACGACCTTGCGGGCGTTCGCGGGCGTACTCCAGGGAGTAAAGATAACCCGCGTAACCGAGCATGACCGCGCCCATGCCGACGCCAATACGCGCCTCGTTCATCATCTGGAACATGCAGCTCAGCCCCTGGTGCGGCTGGCCCACCAGATAGCCGACGCAATGCCCGTTGTCGCCGAAGTTCAGCGCGGTGGACGTGGTGCCGCGCCAGCCCATCTTATGGAACAGCCCTGCCAGCAGCACGTCGTTGCGCTCGCCCAGGCTGCCGTCGTCGTTGACCAGGAATTTGGGCACGATAAACAGCGAAATGCCCTTCACCCCGGCTGGCGCGTCCGGCAGCTTGGCCAGCACCATGTGCACGATGTTGTCCGACAACGGGTGGTCGCCGCCGGAGATGAAGATCTTGTTGCCCTTGAGTCGATAGGTGCCGTCAGCAGCAGGCTCTGCGCGTGTGCGAATATCCGCCAGCGACGAGCCCGCGTGGGGTTCGGTGAGGGCCATGGTGCCAAAGAAGCGGCCGTCGATCATCGGTTGCAGGAAGCGTCGTTTCTGATCGTCGGTGCCGAAGCTTTCGATCAGGTTGGCGGCGCCCATGGTCAGGAACGGATAGGAGGTGGACGCCGCGTTGGCCGACTGGAAGTGCGCGAAACAGGCTTGGGACAGTAGGGTGGGCAGTTGCATGCCGCCCGCTTCGAAACTGCGCGCTGCGTTGAGGAAGCCGGCTTCCAGGAAGGCGTCCACGGCGGGTTTCACTTCTGGAATCAGGATGGCCTTGCCGTCTTCGTAGCGCGGTTCGTTTTCGTCGTTCTTGCGGTTGTGAGGGGCGAAGTACTTTTCCGCGATGTTGCGGGCGGTGCTGATGGCCGCATCGAAGGTTTCACGGTTGTGTTCGGCAAACCGCTCGCGCTGGGTCAGACCCTCGGCATCGAGGACTTCATACAGCTCGAAAGCCAGATTGCGGGAACTGAGCAGCGTCTCGGACATGGCGGCTTACCTTTGGAGGAATTGGCCTGAGTCTAAGTGCGCGAATGGTGGGTGGATAGCAAGATTGATCTGGGTGATGGAGGAACAAAACGCGGATGGAAGCAAAGCGCGGTCAATGGGGGAGCGGGCTTACTCGCGAATGCGCGATGTCAGTCAACATCTTCATCGACTGACACACTGCTTTCGCGAGCAAGCCCGCTCCCACAATTCTGACCGTGTTGGGTCAGTTAACCGATGGTCATCAGGCTGGCATTGCCACCTGCCGCCGCGGTGTTAACACTCAACGCCCGCTCGATCACCAAGCGCTCCAGCGCAACCGCCGTCTCGCCTTGCGACAAACCTTGCACCCCGACAATCGCACCGCCACGCTGGGCCACTTGCTGGCACACCGCACGCAACTGGTCGGAATCACCGTGGTGCAGGACCGCATCGAACACAACCTCGTCCTTGGTCCAGTCGGCCACGCGCTTGATCTTCGCCTGAATCTCCTTCGGCAGGCGTGGGAACAAGGCCTTGGTCAGGTCAGTTTCAGGCCATACCGCCGAACCGCCGACGGCCAGTACCGCCGCCAGTTGCGTCAGCAGATCGCCTTCCACGTCCGCCAGGCACAGTACATGCTCGCGAGGCAGGATGGCGTAGCTGTTGCGCTCACCGGTCGGGCCGGCCAACTGGCGGGTGATACCGCTTTGCGACTGCGCGGCGAACTGGCTGCACAGGGCGCTCAGGTCGCTGAACTTGTTACCGTCGGCCCAGGTTTTCAGGGCGGTCAGCGGCTGGCTCATGGCGTCGCGCAGGCGCACGTCCGGCGCGGCCAATGCGTCGCCGCGGACGAAGGATTGCTCGATGGCATCCGTAGGGCGCGTCGACAGCAGGCGGTACAGGTACAGCGGGCCACCGGCTTTCGGGCCAGTGCCCGACAGGCCTTCGCCGCCGAACGGTTGCACGCCAACCACAGCGCCCACGATGTTGCGGTTCACATAGACGTTGCCGGCATTGACGTTGTCGATCACCTTGGCGATGGTCTCGTCGATACGCGTGTGCACGCCCAGGGTCAGGCCGTAGCCGGAGGCGTTGATCTGACCGATGAGTTGGTCGATCTCTTTACGCTTGTAGCGCACCACGTGCAGTACCGGGCCGAAGATCTCGCGTTGCAGTTCGTCGAAGCTGTCCAGCTCGATCAGGGTAGGCATCACGAAGGTGCCGCGCTTGATCTCTTCGCCATCGGCGATAGCCACCTGATACACATTGCGGCCTTTGTCGCGCATGGCCTGGATGTGTTTCTCGATGCCGGCCTTGGCTTCGGCGTCGATCACCGGGCCGATGTCGACGGACAGGCGCTCAGGGTTACCCAGGCGGCATTCCGCCATGGCGCCCTTGAGCATTTCGATGACGCGGTCTGCCGAATCTTCCTGCAGGCACAGTACACGCAGGGCCGAGCAGCGTTGACCGGCACTGTCGAAGGCCGAGGACACCACGTCGATGACCACTTGTTCGGTCAGCGCCGAAGAGTCGACGATCATCGCGTTCTGGCCACCGGTTTCGGCGATCAGCGGGATCGGACGGCCCTGGGCATCCAGGCGACCGGCGACGTTGCGTTGCAGCAGGCGAGCTACTTCGGTAGAACCGGTGAACATCACGCCTTTGACGCGATCATCACCCACCAGGCGGGCACCCACGGTTTCGCCCTGACCCGGCAGCAATTGCAGGACGCCTTCCGGAATACCGGCTTCCAATAGGATGCGCACGGCTTGCGCGGCAACCAACGGGGTTTGCTCAGCAGGCTTGGCCAGTACCGGGTTGCCGGCGGCCAACGCAGCCGCAACCTGGCCGCTGAAGATCGCCAGTGGGAAGTTCCACGGGCTGATGCAGACCACCGGGCCCAGCGGGCGGTGGGCGTCATTGGTGAAATCGTTACGCGCCTGCACCGCGTAGTAGCGCAGGAAGTCCACCGCTTCACGCACTTCGGCGATGGCGTTGGCGAAGGTCTTGCCGGCTTCGCGGGCCAGCAGGCCCATCAGCGGCTGGATCTCGCCTTCCATCAGGTCGGCGGCACGCTCCAGGATTGCAGCGCGCTCGGCGGGCGGGGTGGCCTGCCAGATCGGTCCGGCGCTGATAGCGCACTGGATCGCGTTGTCGACGTCTTCGACGGTTGCTTCTTGTACATGACCGACTACATCACGCAGGTCGGACGGGTTCAGCACCGGTGCCGCCGCTTGCTCGCTGGAGGCGCAACCGAGCATCGGCGCGGCTTTCCAGTTGTTGTGGGCGGTGGCCAGCAAGGCGCAGGACAGCGACGCCAAGCGGTGTTCATTAGCCAGGTCGATACCGGCCGAGTTGGCGCGGTCGCTGCCGTACAGGTCACGCGGCAATGGAATGCGCGGGTGCGGCAGGCCGAAGCCGCCTTCCAGCGTGGCCATCTGTTCGATGCTGGCCACTGGATCGGCCACCAGCTCCTGGATCGAGATGGATTGGTCGGCGATGCGGTTGACGAACGAGGTGTTCGCGCCGTTTTCCAACAGGCGACGTACCAGGTAGGCCAGCAGCGTTTCGTGGGTGCCGACCGGTGCGTACACGCGGCACGGACGGTTCAGCTTGCCGTCGGAAACCTTGCCTACAACCTGCTCATACAGCGGTTCGCCCATGCCATGCAGGCATTGGAATTCGTACTGGCCGGGGTAATAGTTCTGACCGGCGATATGGTAGATGGCCGACAGCGTGTGCGCATTGTGCGTGGCGAACTGCGGGTAGATGACTTCCGGCACCGACAGCAGTTTGCGTGCGCAGGCAATGTAGGAAACGTCGGTGTACACCTTGCGGGTGTAGACCGGGTAGCCTTCCAGGCCTTCGACCTGGGCGCGCTTGATTTCGCTGTCCCAGTACGCGCCTTTTACCAGGCGGATCATCAGGCGATGGCGGCTGCGGCGTGCCAGGTCGATGACATAGTCGATCACATACGGGCAACGCTTCTGGTAGGCCTGGATCACGAAACCGATGCCGTTCCAGCCGGTCAGTTGCGGCTCGAAGCACAGGCGTTCCAGCAGGTCCAGGGACAGCTCCAGGCGGTCGGCTTCTTCGGCATCGATGTTCAGGCCGATGTCGTATTGCTTGGCCAGCAAGGTCAGGGACAGCAGGCGCGGGTACAACTCGTCCATCACGCGCTCGTATTGCGCACGGCTGTAACGCGGGTGCAATGCCGAGAGCTTGATGGAAATGCCCGGGCCTTCATAAATCCCACGGCCGTGGGACGCTTTGCCGATCGAATGGATGGCTTGTTCGTACGAGGCCAGGTACTTCTGCGCGTCGTGTTCAGTCAGCGCGGCTTCACCCAGCATGTCGTAGGAGTAACGGAAGCCCTTGGCTTCGAACTTGCTCGCGTTGGCCAAGGCCTCGGCAATGGTTTCGCCGGTGACGAACTGCTCGCCCATCAGGCGCATGGCCATGTCGACGCCCTTGCGGATCATCGGCTCGCCGCTCTTGCCGATGATGCGGCTCAGGGACGAGGTGAGGCCTGCTTCGTTGTGGGTAGCGACCAGTTTGCCGGTCAGCAACAAGCCCCAGGTGGCGGCGTTGACGAACAGCGATGGGCTGTTGCCCAGGTGCGGCTGCCAGTTGCCGGTGCTGATCTTGTCGCGGATCAGTGCGTCGCGGGTGCCCTTGTCCGGGATGCGCAGCAGCGCTTCGGCCAGGCACATCAGCGCCACGCCTTCCTGGGACGACAGGGAGAATTCCTGCAGCAGGCCCTGGACAATACCGGCACGGCCGCCGGCACTCTTCTGGTTACGCAGTTTTTCAGCGATCGAGGCCGCCAGCTTGTTGGTGGCTTCGGCCATCGGGGTCGGCAGGCGAGCCTGTTCGATCAACATCGGCACCACTTCCGGCTCAGGGCGGCGGTAAGCGGCGGTGATCGAGGCGCGCAATACGGACTGTGGCAGGATGCTTTCGGCGAACTCAAGGAAGCACTGGTGGGCGTGGTCGGTCTGGACCTCGCCTGCATCGTCGGCGTCCTTGCTGCTCAAACCATTGAGTTCGGTCAGGGTTGCACCACCCTCCAGTTTCTCCAGGTAATTGAAAATCGCCTGCTTGATCAGCCAGTGCGGCGTGCGATCAATGGAGGTCGCGGCAGCCTTCAGGCGCTCGCGGGTCGGGTCGTCGAGTTTGACCCCAAGGGTGGTCGTAGCCATTTTCTTATCCTCATGGGTGCCACTACCGAGTGGCATCAGCTGGCGGCAAGATTAGCTTTGCGCATGCAGAGGTGCAACCGGGTGCAACCCTTTTTATTCAGGAAATTTTCGATCGTGATCGGGAAAAAAACACACCGCCAACAGATTCCGCTCCGCCTTGGTGCGTTTGCTTCTGAGATCGGCTGTTCTTGCTCCGAAAAGGAGCAAAAACAGGGTGTTTTTTACAAAACACGTTAAGGTGCAACTTATTCTCGCGAAACTGGTTGCACCTTATTTGCTTTGTTGAATAGCATTCGCGGCCAAGGTGCAACCACCTCGACGGGTCGGTTCATCGGCTGACGGCTTTCCTGGGGAAACGTCAGTCATAAATGCGCGGCACGCAGTTACGTCTACCCACTACCAGTGGGTGGCCGTCTGACAGACCGCTGCTACATAAAAACAAAGCCAGGGCGTCACTCTTATGAGCGTTAGTAATCCAACCCTGATCACGTTCGTGATCTACATCGCAGCAATGGTACTGATCGGCTTCATGGCCTATCGCTCCACCAACAACCTTTCCGATTACATCCTGGGCGGTCGCAGCCTCGGTAGCGTGGTGACTGCCTTGTCGGCCGGTGCTTCCGATATGAGTGGCTGGTTGTTGATGGGCCTGCCGGGCGCGATCTACATGTCTGGCCTGTCGGAAAGCTGGATCGCCATCGGCCTGATCGTCGGTGCTTACCTCAACTGGCTGTTCGTCGCCGGTCGCCTGCGGGTCCAGACCGAGCACAACGGTGACGCCCTGACCCTGCCGGATTACTTCTCCAGCCGTTTCGAAGATAAAAGCGGCCTGCTGCGGATCATCTCTGCCGTGGTGATCCTGGTGTTCTTCACCATTTACTGCGCTTCCGGCATCGTCGCCGGTGCCCGCCTGTTTGAAAGCACCTTCGGCATGTCCTACGAGACTGCGCTGTGGGCCGGTGCTGCAGCGACCATTGCCTACACCTTCGTCGGTGGTTTCCTGGCAGTGAGCTGGACCGATACCGTACAAGCCACGCTGATGATCTTCGCGCTGATCCTGACGCCAATCATCGTGCTGCTGGCCACCGGTGGTGTTGATACCACTTTCCTGGCCATTGAAGCCAAGGACCCGACTAACTTCGACATGCTGAAAAACACCACCTTCATCGGCATCATTTCGCTGATGGGCTGGGGCCTGGGTTACTTCGGCCAGCCGCATATCCTCGCGCGTTTCATGGCGGCGGATTCGGTGAAGTCGATCGCTAAGGCACGCCGCATCTCCATGACCTGGATGATCCTGTGCCTGGGCGGCACCGTGGCCGTGGGTTTCTTCGGTATTGCTTACTTCTCGGCGCACCCGGAAGTCGCAGGTCCGGTCAACGAAAACCACGAGCGTGTGTTTATTGAGCTGGCCAAGCTGCTGTTCAACCCATGGATCGCCGGCGTGCTGCTGTCGGCCATCCTGGCGGCCGTGATGAGCACCTTGAGCTGCCAATTGCTGGTGTGCTCCAGCGCCTTGACCGAAGACTTCTACAAGACCTTCCTGCGCAAAAACGCCTCCCAGGTTGAGCTGGTATGGGTCGGTCGCCTGATGGTGCTGCTGGTTGCGCTGATCGCTATCGCCATGGCCGCCAACCCGGAAAACCGCGTTCTGGGCCTGGTGAGCTACGCCTGGGCCGGCTTCGGCGCCGCGTTCGGTCCTGTGGTGCTGATCTCGGTGATCTGGAAAGGCATGACCCGCAACGGCGCACTGGCCGGTATCCTGGTCGGCGCGATCACCGTGATCGTGTGGAAACACTTTGAACTGCTGGGTCTGTACGAAATCATCCCGGGCTTCATCTTTGCCAGCCTGGCGATCTACTTCGTGAGCAAGCTGGGCGCTCCGACTGCGGGTATGGTCGAGCGTTTTGATGCTGCGGAAAAAGACTACAACCTCAATAAGTAATTCGCTGGGCGTTAAACGCCAGGTGAGTTGAAAAAAGGCCCGCGTCCTACGGATTGCGGGCCTTTTTTTGCGTGGGGTTTACGTCGGTCCTAAGAAGATTCAGACGTGTGAACGTAGGGTTTTACTGATTTGCTTGGCGTGTGCTCAGCGGGGCGCAAGGGTGATGCAAAATCGGCAGCCCACCCCTCGCAGAGAAACACCGGATGTTCGCTCCTGCCAATCAAAGCGCCTTTAACCTGACCCTCGATGGGGAGCCCAGTGAATTCAAGGTAGTCGAGTTCAGTGGTATCGAATCCATCAGCCAGCCTTACCGTTTTGATATCGAACTGGTCAGCGAGCAGCCCGACCTGGACCTGGAGAGCCTGCTGCACCGGCAGGTGTACCTCGGTTTCGATGATCGGGGCCGGGGTGTCCACGGTCTGGTTTACCGAATGGCGCAAGGCGACTCCGGCCGACGCCTGACGCGGTATCAGATGACGCTTGTGCCGCAGCTTGCCTATCTGGGCCACAGTAGCCACCAGCGTATTTTCCAGCACAAGACGGTGCCGCAGATTGTTGCGCAAGTACTCGAGGGGCAGGGGATCCAGCGCGACCGTTTCGAGTTCCGGCTCAGTGGCACCTACCCGGAGCGTGAATACTGCGTGCAGTTTGGCGAGACGGACCTGGCGTTCATCCAGCGGCTTTGCGCGGAGTTGGGCATTCACTATCACTTTCAGCATTCGTCGGCCGGTCATTTGCTGGTATTTGGCGATGACCAGACCGTTTTCGTCCAAGCAGCCCCGCCCACGCCCTATACCCCCGGTTCCGGGATGGTGGCGGACACCCCGGTGATCAAGCGGTTTGCAGTACAGATACAAGCCCGTACCACGGGGGTGAACCTGCGCGACTACGACTTTCGCAAGCCAAGCCTGGCGCTGGAAAGCGAGGTGACAGGCGAGCAGCTTCCACCGCTTGAAGCTCAGGTTTATCCCGGCCACTTCAACGACCGTGCCCATGGCAAATACCTCGCGCAGCGTGGTCTGGAGCGGCACCGCAGTGACTATCGCGTCGCCCGTGGCAGCGGTGATGAGCCTGCCTTGGGCAGCGGTCGGTTTCTCAAGTTGGCCGGTCACCCGCGGGAAGACTGGAACGACCTGTGGCTGGTGACGCACGTGACCCATGAGGGGCTGCAGCCCCAAGTGCTGGAAGAGTCCGTCACCGAGGTGGCAGGCGGGGATTTCCGCCAGGGTTATCGCAACGAATTTTCCGCTACGCCTTGGGACGCGATCTTCCGCCCGCCCATGCCTGAGCAGCCGCGTCCGACCATTGCCGGCTATCAGAACGCCGTGGTGACCGGCCCCGCCGACAGCGAAATCCATTGCGATGAATACGGCCGGGTCAAGGTGCAGTTGGTGTGGGATCGCGACGGGGAACATAACGACCATTCCAGTTGCTGGCTGCGGGTTGCCAGCGGCTGGGCCCATGATCGTTATGGCTCGGTGTTGATCCCCCGGGTCGGTATGGAAGTGCTGGTGGGTTTCGTCAATGGCGACATGGATATGCCGCTGGTCATGGGTTGCCTGCCCAACGCGGCCACCCAGGTGCCCCTCGACCTGCCGGCGGACAAGACCCGCAGCGTCTTCCGCAGCCAGAGCAGCCCCGGTGGTGGAGGCTACAACGAGCTGCGCATCGAGGACCGAAAGGGCGCCGAGGAAATCTACCTGCGCGCCCAGCGGGACTGGACGCAGCACGTGCTGCATGACCTTCGGGTAAACGTGGATGGCGAGTCGCATCACGAATTGCAAGGCGAGGAGCTGCGCATCACCCACGGCAACCGTCTGACCGACCTAAAGCAAGACGACCACTTGATGGTTGGCGGCTCGCGGCAGGTAAGGGCAGGACAGACCATCCAGATAGGCGCGGGGCAAAGCGTGGTGATCGAGGGTGGCGCAACCGTGACGATTCAGGCGGGCGGACAATCGATCACCCTGTGCGCGGGCGGGATTTTCAGCAGCGTTCCGATCCAGCTTGGCAGTGCGCCCGCTGCGACTGCGGCGCCATTGACGCCTGGCCTGAAGGAAACAGTGCTGGCGGTGATTCCCGCTCCACTGAGCCGGGTGCAAGTGGCCAGCCTGAAGCGCAGTGCGCCGTTTTGCGAAGAGTGCGAGCGTTGCAAGAACGGCCAATGTGGCCTCATCTGACTTTTAAACGGATTTACGAAGATGCATCAACCTTTGCTTCCGGGTGAACAGATGTTTGCAGTGCTGGGCGCTGGCAGCGACGCCAAGCCCCTTGACGCTTGGCGGGCGCTCGCCGCCGGGCCAGCGCCGCAGCCCGTTTGGGCCGGCACGGCCTATGCGACATGGGATGAGGTGATGCCCTATGTGGGAATTGTCGAACCGGATAGCCCGTTCCTCGATTGGGCTGCTTCCACGGCCTCCACGGATTGGGGCTGGTTGGCCCTATCGTCGCACCCGCTGGAAACCGTGATTGCACACCTGCAAGGCCTGACCAAGGTCTACCTGCCCGACGGCGAGGAAGTGTTCTTGCGGTTCTGGGATGGTGCTCAGTTCCTGCCGATCCTTCAGCAGACGGGCGGTGAACTATTGCCGGTGTTCCAGCGCTACTTGATCAATGGCCAGTCGCTGACCGTCGCCACTGGCCCGGTCACTGCCGCCAGAGCGAGCCCGTGGTGGCGAGTACCTGCGCCGTTACTTCAAGATTTGGCCGAGCAATCGCCGCACACCCTGATCGATAACCTCCTGCAAGGGCTCGAAGAGCAACGCCCTGACCTCTACACTGCGTTCATGCCGACGACCTTGCGGGACAAGGTCGCCTACTTCACGCGCCGCCGCGAGGTCAGCCATCAGGGTTTGGCGGGCTTTCTGGCTTCAGAGTCGAGTTGAAACCAGCGCCTGCTGCAGATCTTCGATCAGTTCGGCGATGGCTTCGGCGCAGTCTTCGCGGGCGAAGCGCGCACCGAAGCACTGCACCAACGCCCGCGTAAAAGGTAAACTTCGCCCCCTGCGCAGGAGCAACCATGAATTATCGTCACGCCTTTCACGCCGGCAACCACGCCGATGTCTTCAAACACCTGACCTTGACCCGCCTCATCGCCCTGATGTCGCGCAAGGAGCAGCCGTTCGCCTACCTCGACACCCACGCGGGGATCGGTCTGTACGACCTGCAGGGCGACCAGGCCAACCGCACCGGTGAGTACCTGGAGGGCATTGCGCGCCTGTGGGGCGAAAGCGACCTGCCGCCACTGACCGCCGATTACATGCGTGTGCTGCATGAGATGAACCCGGACGGAGAGTTGCGCTACTATCCGGGCTCGCCGGAACTGGCGCGGCGGCTCACCCGCCCTCAGGACCGTGTGCTGCTCAATGAAAAGCACCCGGAAGACGGCGTGCTGCTCAAGGACAACATGAAGGGTGACCGTCGCGTGAAGGTGCACCTGGGCGAAGGCTGGCATGTGCCGCGAGCTTTGCTGCCGGTCCCGGAAAAACGTGCGTTGATGCTCATTGATCCGCCGTTCGAAAAACTCGACGAGATGCAGCGCTGTGCGGCATCCCTCAAAGAGGCGGTGGGTCGCATGCGCCAGACCGTCGCGGCCATTTGGTATCCGGTGAAGGATCAGCGCATGTTGCGCCGTTTCTACCAGGACCTAGCCGGCACCGGTGCGCCGAAGTTGCTGCGTGTGGAATTGCTGGTGCATCCGCTGGATACGCCCAACACCCTGACCGGCTCGGGCCTGGCGATCGCCAACCCGCCGTGGGGCTTGGAGGAGGAGTTGCGGGAGTTGCTGCCGTGGCTGTCCAAGAAGCTTGGGCAGACCCAGGGTGGATGGCAGATGGATTGGCTGATCGCTGAGTGATCCAGTCTTAAGCCATGCACGGAACCCAATGTGAGAGCGGGCTTGCTCGCGAAGGCGGTGTATCAGTCTACTAATTCAGTGACTGACACCCCATTTTCGCGAGCAAGCCCGCTCCCACATGTTGAATGGCGTTGGCCTTTAGATCGGGCAGCTCACACCCGTTCCGCCGATCCCGCAATAGCCCTGCGGATTCTTCGCCAGGTACTGTTGGTGGTACGCCTCGGCGAAGTACACCGTCGGTGCCTCTTCGATTTCGGTGGTGATCG
Source organism: Pseudomonas sp. H3_E07 (assembly GCF_054668895.1). Lineage (NCBI taxonomy): Bacteria > Pseudomonadati > Pseudomonadota > Gammaproteobacteria > Pseudomonadales > Pseudomonadaceae > Pseudomonas > Pseudomonas sp. H3_E07. The sequence continues at coordinate 2,272,817 of NZ_CP162795.1, read as the reverse complement.
CGCCCAGGCCGGCCTTGGTCAACTCACCCTGATACGCCTCGGCACTGGCCTTTGCCGCCGCCAATTGCTCCGGGGTGGTCGCGTAGATCACCGAGCGGTACTGACTGCCGATGTCATTGCCCTGGCGCATGCCCTGGGTGGGGTTGTGCAGTTCCCAGAACATCTTCAGCAGGTCTTCGTATTTCACCTTGTCCTGGTCATACACCACCAGTACCACTTCGCTGTGGCCGGTCAGGCCTGAACAGACTTCTTCATAGGTCGGGTTTGGCGTGTAGCCGCCAGCGTAACCGACCACGGTGCTGACCACGCCATCGCGCTGCCAGAACCGGCGTTCGGCTCCCCAGAAACAACCCAGGCCGAAGATCGCGAAGCCGACGTCATCCAGAAATGGCCCGAGCAGCGGATTGCCGTTGACGAAGTGAGTCTCCGGCAGCGACATCGGGGTTTCACGGCCAGGCAGAGCTTGTTCTTGAGTGGGCAGCACGTTTTTGTTCACCAGAATTTCCGAGCGCAAGACCATGATCAGTCCTCTCAGTCAGATTGAGTTGGGTAAGAATTCAGACAACCAGTGTGCCCGAGTGTTACGGCGCTGTCAGGCGATTGGCCCGCGCGGATAGCGTTTGAGCATCGCCAGCAGCTCTGCCCCAGGGATCGGCCGGTCAAACAGGTAGCCTTGGCCCACATCGCAACGGTGGCGGCGCAGGAACGCCAGTTGTTCGGCGGTCTCGATGCCTTCGGCCACCACCTTGAGCTTAAGGTTGTGGGCCATGGCGATCACCGCGGAGGTGATTTCCATGTCGTCCTGGTTGTCCGGGATTTCGTGGATGAAGCTGCGATCGATCTTGATGATATCGATGGGGAATTTTTTCAAGTAACTCAGCGACGAGTAACCGGTGCCGAAGTCGTCCATGGCCAGGGTCAGGCCAAGGCTCTTCAATTGATCAAGCTGCAGGCGTGTGTCTTCGGTGGCTTCCAGCAGCAGGCCTTCGGTCAGTTCCAGCTCCAGCAGGTTGGCCGGCAGTTGTTCTTCCTTGAGGATGCTGGCAATCGAGGCCACCAGGTCCGGGTCGGAGAACTGTTTGGGTGACAAGTTGATTGCCACCTGCAAGTTGCCCATGCCGCTGGCGCTCAGTTGCTTGCTCATGCGACAGGCCTGGCGGGCGATCCATTTGCCGATGGGGATGATCAGGCCGGTTTCTTCCGCCACGCTGATAAATTGGTCGGGGCGGATCATGCCCTTTTCCGGGTGGTTCCAGCGCAGCAGCGCTTCCATGCCGAGCAGGCGGCCGCTGCGCAGGCACAGCTTGGGCTGGTAGAACACGTCCAGCTCATTCTGGGTGAGGGCGCGGCGCAGGTTGTTCTCCACGAACAGCTTGTAGCTGGCCTCGGCGTTCAGTGCTTCGGTAAACACTTGGACCTGATGCTTGCCGTTGGCCTTGGCCTTGTGCAGGGCGAGGCCGGCGTTGCGCATCAGGGTCTGCGGGTCGCGGCCATGCAGCGGTGCGCAGGCCAGGCCCACGGAGCCGGTGACGCTGATCAGCTGATTGTCGACAAACATCGGTTTGTCGAGCGTCGCCAGCAACTGACTGGCCACCTGCTGGCCGCTCTCCAGGTCGGTGTCGTCGAGCAGCACCGCGAACTCGTTACTGGCAAACCGCGCCAGGCTGCCGCCGGTACTCAGGCTGTTACGCAAGCGGCGCGCCAGGCTGATCAGCAGCTTGTCGCCGGTCTGGTGACCAAGACTGTCGTTGATGCGCTTGAAGTTGTCGATGTCCACCAGCAACAGGCTGATCGGACTGTCACTGTCACGGGCGAAGCGCTCGTCGAGGTTGCGGATGAACGCCGGGCGGTTGCCCAGGTTGGTCAGGTTGTCGGTGTAGGCCAGACGCTCGATGCGCTGCTGGGCCAGCTTGGTCTGGGTGATGTCTTCGTAGATGCCGATGTAGTGGGTCAACTCGCGGTTGTCGCCATACACTTTGGAAATCGACAACTGGCCCCAGTAGGGTTCGAGGTTTTTACGGCGGCTTTTGAATTCACCCTGCCAGCTGTTGCTCTTGGCCAGGCTCGACGGTGCGTCGAACAGCAACTCACTGAGGTTCTCCAGCGCCGGCAACTGGGCCAGGCGGTGGCCGTGGACCTCCTCGGCGCTGTATTGGGTGATCGCGGTAAAGCTTGGGTTGACGTACTCGACCACGCCGTCGCAATTGACCAGCAGAAAGGCGTTGGCGCTTTGTTCCACGGCGCGCTGGAACAGGTGCAGCGCGCTGGTTGCCGTCCGACGGTTGTGGTTGTTGATGACTTGCGCGAACTGATCGGCCAGCTCGCCGGCGAAGGCAATTTCATCGGCTTGCCAGGCGCGGGTGCTACCGCTTTGCTCTAGGCACAGTACGCCCACGACATGGCCGTCGACGCGAATGCTGGCGTCAAGCATGGCGTGGATGTCTTTGTCGCGCAGGCTGTCGGCCATTTCCCGAGTGCGTGGGTCGCGCATCGCGTTGGTGGCGTCGATCGCCCGGCTGCTGTGCAGGGCTTCCAGGTAGTCCGGGAAGCAGCTGGCATCGATGGATTCGGGCAGGTGGTGTTGCCCGTCGGCGCGGTGGTAGGCCGAAATCGGCACCAGGCGCTGGCCTTCGAGGTTCCAGATGCTGGCGCAGTCGATCTGGTAGATGTCACAGGCACTGCGGGTAATCAGCTCGGCGGCTTCTTGCAGCGAATTGGGGGTGGTGTAGCGCTGACGGGCCAGCAGCAGAATCAACTCTTGCTGGGCGCGCACCCGCTCCAGATGCTGCAGTTGTTCCTGTTGGGCGCGCTGGTTGAGCTCCAGGGCGATCTGCAGGCGGCTATTCTGGTTCTCCAGGTCTGCCGTGGGGGCCGCGGTGGGAATCTCGCTGAACAAGCCATCGACCACCATCAGGTAGCCGCGCAGCAGATGGCGATTGTGTTGCTTATAGGCTTCGCCCATTTCCAGCAGGCTCAGCGGCCCGTCGCTGGTGTGCAGGGTATAGCGCACCAGGTAATGAGGGCTCTGGGTCAGTTGCTGCTGGATGGTGTCGTGCAGTTGATAGCGCGCCTGGGGCTCCATCAGGCTGGCGTAAGGCGTGCCGATCAAGGCACACAATTCGACCGCCGAAAGGCCGAATTGGCGTTCGCAATTGGGGTCGAGGTAAAGAAGGGCCCAGCTTGCCTCATTAAGCCGCTCGAAACGCAGCATACCGAGGCGCGAAGGCACCGGTAACTGCGTCACTACCTCGGCCGCCATACGGGCGACATCGGGTTGGCTTTTCATGGGGGAAACTCACTTGAAATTACGCGCACTGCGCCGGGCTCACGCCCTCTTTTCTGCTGCCTGCGGCAAGGTTGCATCATGCGGCGCGGGCTGACAAGAGAGGATGAAGGCTAAGTGCTATAAGGGGGTTATCGGCCGCGAGAGGGATTTCTGCAATCGAGGTGATGGAAGGTGTACAAACCTGTTTTGTGTGTCCAGCTTCCTGCGGGACAACAGGCAAAAAAAGCCCCGCCAAGTGGCGGGGTTGAGGTGCGAGCGTGGCGCTCGAAAATCGTTGCAGCCAGGCCTCCTCGGTGAAGAGGAGGCCATGGCGGCTTACAGCAGGATAGTGCGGATATCGTTCAGCAGTTGGCTCAGACGCTGGGTGAAGCGTGCAGCTGCGGCGCCGTTGATCACGCGGTGATCGTAGGACAGCGACAGTGGCAGCATCAGCTTCGGCTGGAACGCTTTACCGTCCCACACAGGCTGGATGGTTGCCTTGGACACACCCAGGATCGCCACTTCCGGCGCGTTGACGATTGGCGTGAAGCCAGTGCCGCCAATGTGACCGAGGCTGGAGATGGTGAAGCACGCGCCCTGCATGTCGTCCGGGGTGAGCTTCTTGTCGCGGGCCTTGGCAGCCAGTGCAGCGGCTTCGGCAGCGAGTTGCAGCAGGCTCTTCTGGTCAACGTTCTTGATGACCGGCACCAGCAGGCCATCCGGGGTGTCGACCGCGAAACCGATGTGCACGTACTTCTTGCGGATGATCGCCTTGCCGCTTGGAGCCAGCGAAGCGTTGAAGTCCGGCAGTTCCTTGAGCAGGTGCGCGCAGGCCTTGAGCAGCAGTGGCAGCACGGTCAGTTTCACGCCGGCCTTCTCGGCCACGGCTTTCTGCGCAACGCGGAAAGCTTCCAGGTCGGTGATGTCGGCCTGGTCGAACTGAGTCACGTGCGGGATGTTCAGCCAGCTCGCGTGCAGACCGGCCGCGCCGATTTGCATCAGGCGGGTCATCGGCACTTCTTCGATTTCGCCGAAGCGGCTGAAGTCCACGGTACGGATCGGCGGAATGCCCGAACCACCGGTAGCGCCACCAGCAGCCGGCGCTTCCTTGGCCTTCTGCATCATGGCCTTGACGTAAACCTGCACGTCTTCCTTCAGCACGCGACCGTGAGGGCCGGTGGCCGACACAGCGCTCAGCTCAACGCCGAACTCACGGGCCAGTTGACGCACGGCAGGACCGGCGTGAACCTTGGCACCGCTTGGCGCAGGAGCGGCAGCAGCAGGGGCCGGAGCGGCCTCGGCTTTGGCAGCAGGCGCAGGGGTGGCAGCAGCCGGAGCAGCTTCAGCCTTGGCGGCCGGAGCGGCTGCCGGTGCTGGAGCGGCAGCAGGTGCAGCGCCTTGTACTTTCAGCTTGAGGATGAAGTCGCCAGTGCCGACTTCGTCTTCCAGCTTGACCGCGATGCTTTCCACTACGCCGGCAGCCGGCGAAGGGATTTCCATGGAGGCCTTGTCGGACTCCAGGGTGATCAGCGACTGGTCGGCTTCGACGGTGTCGCCGACCTTGACCAGCAGCTCGATGATCTTGGCCTTGCCCGACGAGCCGATGTCTGGGACGTGAATGTCCTGGACGGTGGCGGCGGCAGGTGCAGCGGCCGGGGCTGGAGCAGCCTCGGCAGCAGCAGGCTTTTCAGCAGCAGGGGCGGGTGCAGCAGCGGCAGCAGGCGACGCCGCAGGGGCCGCGTCAGCGGCACCTTCGATTTCCAGTTCCAGCAGTTCGTCGCCTTCTTTCAGGCGATCGCCCAGCTTCACTTTCAGGCTCTTGACCACGCCGGCCTTGGGAGCAGGGATTTCCATGCTCGCCTTGTCCGATTCCAGGGTCAGGATGCTCTGGTCGGCTTCGACGGTGTCGCCGACCTTCACAAACAGCTCGATTACTTCACCTTCACCGCTGCCGATGTCAGGTACGCGAATGAGTTCGCTCACAAAAATCTCCTCAGCAGTCCAGTGGGTTGCGTTTTTCCGGGTTGATCCCGAACTTGACGATAGCGTCTGCTACCACCTTAGGTTCGATCTCACCGCGGTCAGCCAAGGCTTCCAGGGCTGCCAACACCACGAAGTGACGGTCGACTTCGAAGAAGTGACGCAGCTTCTTGCGGCTGTCACTGCGGCCGAAACCGTCGGTGCCCAGGACTTTGAATTCCTTGGACGGGACCCACTGGCGAATTTGTTCAGCAAACAGTTTCATGTAGTCGGTCGAAGCGATCACCGGGCCTTTACGGCCGGTCAGGCACTCTTCAACGAAGGTGCGCTGTGGCTTCTGGCCAGGGTGCAGGCGGTTGTGACGCTCTACGGCCAGGCCATCGCGACGCAGTTCGTTGAAGCTGGTCACGCTCCATACGTCAGCGCCGACGTTGAACTCGTCACGCAGGATCTTAGCCGCTTCACGCACTTCGCGCAGGATGGTGCCGGAGCCCATCAGCTGTACGTGGTGCGCCGCTTCCTTGGTGTCTTCTTCGAGCAGGTACATGCCCTTGATGATGCCTTCCTCGACACCGGCCGGCATGGCTGGCTGCTGGTAGGACTCGTTCATCACGGTGATGTAGTAGAAAACGTCCTGCTGCTCTTCGGTCATCTTCTTCATGCCGTCCTGGATGATCACCGCCAGCTCGTAGCCGTAGGTTGGATCAAAGGTGCGGCAGTTCGGGATGGTGGCAGCCAGGATGTGGCTGTGACCGTCTTCGTGTTGCAGGCCTTCGCCGTTCAGTGTGGTCCGGCCGGCGGTACCGCCGATCAGGAAGCCACGGGTACGGCTGTCGCCTGCTGCCCAAGCCAGGTCGCCGATACGCTGGAAGCCGAACATCGAGTAGAAGATGTAGAACGGCAGCATCGGCTGGTTGTGGCTGGAGTACGAAGTACCGGCAGCGATGAAGGAGCTCATGGCGCCCGCTTCGTTGATACCTTCTTCGAGGATCTGGCCCTTCTTGTCTTCCTTGTAGAACATCACCTGGTCTTTATCGACTGGCTCGTAGAGCTGGCCGACGGAGGAGTAGATGCCCAACTGACGGAACATGCCTTCCATACCGAAGGTACGGGCTTCGTCCGGGATGATCGGTACGATGCGCGGGCCGATGTCCTTGTCCTTGACCAGCTGCGCGAGGATCCGCACGAAGGCCATGGTGGTGGAGATTTCACGGTCGCCCGAGCCGTCGAGGATAGCCTTGAGGGTGCTCAGGTCTGGCGTCGGTACGCTGAAGCTGTTGGCGCGACGCTGAGGCACGAAACCACCCAGTGCGGCGCGGCGCTCAGCCAGGTAACGGGCTTCGGCGCTGTTCGGCTCTGGCTTGAAGAACGGCAGGTTCTCCAGCTCTTCGTCCTTGACCGGGATGTCGAAGCGGTCGCGGAACAACTTCAGACTGTCGACGTCGACTTTCTTGGTGTTGTGCGCAGTGTTCTTCGCTTCGCCGGCACCGGTGCCATAACCCTTGATGGTCTTGGCCAGGATTACGGTTGGTTGTTCTTTATGGTTGACCGCTTCGTGGTAGGCCGCGTAGACCTTGTACGGGTCGTGGCCGCCACGGTTGAGTTTCCAGATCTCGTCGTCGGACAGGTCGGCAACCATCGCCTTGAGTTCAGGCGTGTTGAAGAAGTGTTCACGCACGAACGCGCCGTCTTTGGCTTTGTAGTTCTGGTACTCGCCGTCGATGACTTCGTCCATGCGACGTTGCAGGATACCGTCGACGTCCTTGGCCAGCAGTGGGTCCCAGAAGCGGCCCCAGATGACTTTGGTCACGTTCCACTGAGCACCGCGGAACACGCCTTCAAGTTCCTGGATGATCTTGCCGTTGCCGCGAACCGGGCCGTCGAGGCGCTGCAGGTTGCAGTTGATGACGAAGATCAGGTTGTCCAGCTTCTCGCGGCCGGCCAGGGAGATGGCGCCCAGGGATTCCGGCTCGTCACACTCGCCGTCACCCAGGAAACACCAGACTTTCTGCTTGCCTTCCGGGATGAAGCCACGGGCTTCCAGGTACTTCATGAAACGTGCCTGGTAGATCGCCTGGATTGGGCCCAGACCCATGGATACCGTCGGGAACTGCCAGAAATCAGGCATCAGCCAAGGGTGCGGGTACGACGACAGGCCGTTACCGTCCACTTCCTGGCGGAAGTTGTTCATGTGTTCTTCGCTGATGCGGCCTTCCATGAACGCACGGGCGTAGACGCCTGGCGAGGTGTGGCCCTGGAAGTAGATCAGGTCGCCGCCGTGTTCGTCGGTCGGGGCCTGGAAGAAGTAGTTGAAGCCGATGTCATACAGGGTTGCGCTGGAGGCGAAGCTGGAGATGTGACCGCCCAGGTCCGAATCTTTCAAGTTCGTGCGCATTACCATCGCCATGGCGTTCCAACGTACCAGCGAGCGAATGCGGCGTTCCATGAACAGGTCGCCAGGCATGCGTGCTTCGTGGGTAACAGGAATGGTGTTGCGGTATGGCGTAGTGATGGCGTAAGGCAGTTGCGAGCCGCTGCGGGTCGCGAGTTCGCCCATACGGGTCATCAGGTAGTGAGCACGGTCTTCGCCTTCTTTGTCGAGAACCGATTCCAGGGCGTCCAGCCATTCCTGGGTTTCGACGGGATCGAGGTCTTGCATGGCTTGCTCCAGGGCGGAAAGGCTACCAGAATCGGTTGCCTGAAGTTTGCGACTGGCCTTGTGGGCAGACGACATAAATTCTTGGATGGCCGAAGGTTGCTTCGGCGTCCTGTAGTTTTACTACAAATCGTCGGCCATTTCAGCCTTTCGAATGTATATACGAGTAGTAAAACTACACAAGACTGAGCGTATGGCTCGGTCTGGCTGGTGAGCATAATCGTTATTGTTGATCTTTTGCGAACAAGAAAAGGTGAAAGTTTGATGTTGGCTGCCAAAATGAAATTAATTTCAGCTATTTCTAACCTTTGTTCGACAGTCCTTCATAGAGCGCGGTTCTTACGTTCACACCTACACGCCCTTTACGCGCCGATCAAGGATAGACCATGAGCCTTCCAACACTGGCCGAACTGCCAGCCATTCTCTTGCCAAAAGCCCGGCGGGCCGAGCAGTCATTTTGTGACGCAGTGGCCGCGCTGGACGACGATCATGGACTTTCTGCGTGGACGCCGCAACGGTGGGCCGACTTCGCCCGCGTGTGCGCGGCCAGTGATTTCGTCATTGAACAGAGTGTTCGTGACCCTTTGATGTTGTTGGAGCTGGTGGCCTGGGGCGAGTTGGACCGTGGTTTTGCGCCCGGTGAGTTGTGCGGTCAGATCGCTGGTGCGGTGCAACAAGCCGAAACAGAAGATGAGTTGGGCCGCGTGCTGCGTCGTCAGCGTACGCGCCAGCAAGTGCGCATCATCTGGCGCGACCTGACTCGCCAGGCGGACCTGGTGCAGACCTGCCGCGACCTCTCCGACATGGCTGACGCCAGCATCGACCAGGCCTACCAGTGGCTGTACCAGCGTCATTGCGTTCAGTTCGGCACGCCCACTGGTCGGCGCAGCGGCGAGCCGCAGCAGATGGTGATCCTCGGCATGGGCAAGCTCGGCGCGGTCGAGTTGAACCTGTCGTCGGATATCGACCTGATCTTCGCCTACCCCGAGGGTGGCGAGACCGTTGGCGTCAAGCGCGCCCTGGATAACCAGGAGTTTTTTATCCGTCTTGGTCAAAAGCTGATCAAGGCCCTCGACCCGATGACCGTCGACGGTTTCGTGTTCCGCGTCGATATGCGCCTGCGCCCTTACGGTTCGGCCGGTGCGCTGGTGCTCAGCTTCAACGCGCTGGAGCAGTATTACCAGGACCAGGGCCGTGACTGGGAACGCTACGCCATGATCAAGGCGCGCGTCGTCGCTGGCGACCAGGTTGCCGGTGCGCAGTTGCTGGAAATGTTGCGACCCTTCGTTTATCGCCGCTATCTGGACTTCTCCGCCATCGAAGCGCTGCGCACCATGAAGCAGTTGATCCAGCAGGAGGTGCGGCGCAAAGGCATGGCCGACAACATCAAGCTGGGTTCGGGCGGCATCCGCGAAGTGGAGTTCATCGCCCAGGCCTTCCAACTGATCCACGGCGGTCGTGACTTGAGCTTGCAGCAGCGACCCTTACTCAAGGTGCTCGGCACCCTGGAAGGCCAGGGCTACCTGCCGCCGGCGGTGATCGCCGAATTGCGCAATGGCTACGAATTCCTGCGTTACACCGAGCACGCGATCCAGGCGATTGCCGACCGGCAGACGCAAATGCTTCCGGACAGTCCGGAAGACCAGGCGCGCATTGCCTTTATGCTGGGCTTTGCCGACTGGGCCTCGTTCCACGAGTGCCTGATGTATTGGCGCGGTCGGGTGGACTGGCATTTCCGCCAAGTGATCGCTGATCCTGACGAAGAAGAGGGCGAAGAAAGCGAATTGGTCGTGGGTGGTGAGTGGTTGCCGCTGTGGGAAGAATCCCAAGATGAAGAGGCTGCCTGCCGCCAGTTGGCCGAAGGTGGTTTTGCCGACGCAGCCAAGGCCCTCAAGGCGTTGGCCGGCCTGCGCAACAGCCCGCAACTGCGTGCCATGCAGCGTTTGGGGCGTGAGCGGCTGGATGCGTTCATTCCGCGCCTGTTGGCCCAAGCGGTCGAACACGCCAACCCGGACTTGGTGCTGGAGCGCGTGCTGCCATTGGTCGAAGCCGTCGCCCGGCGTTCCGCTTACCTGGTGTTGCTCACGGAAAACCCCGACGCCCTGCGTCGGCTGTTGACCCTGTGCGCCGCCAGCCCGTGGATCGCCGAGCAGATCACGCGTTTCCCGCTGCTGCTCGACGAGTTGCTCAACGAAGGCCGTCTGTTCAAGCCGCCGCTGGCGCCCGAGTTGGCCGCCGAACTGCGTGAGCGTTTGACGCGCATTCCCGAAGACGACCTTGAGCAACAAATGGAAGCCCTGCGTCACTTCAAGCTGGCCCACCGCCTGCGCGTGGCCGCCTCGGAAATCGCCGGCAGCCTGCCGCTGATGAAAGTCAGTGACTACCTCACCTGGCTCGCCGAGGCGATCCTTGAACAAGTGCTGGCCCTGGCCTGGCGCCAGACTGTCGCGCGCCACGGCTCGCCGCAGCGCTTGGACGGCACCCTGTGCGATCCTGGGTTCATCATTGTCGGTTATGGGAAAGTCGGTGGGATCGAACTGGGGCATGGTTCGGACCTGGATTTGGTGTTTATCCACGATGGCGATCCGCAGGCGGAAACCGATGGCGCCAAGCCGATCGACGGTGCGCAGTTTTTCACACGCCTGGGCCAGCGCATCATCCATCTGCTGACCACGCAGACCAACTCCGGCCAGTTGTATGAGGTGGATATGCGGCTGCGACCTTCCGGCGCGTCCGGGCTGTTGGTCAGTTCGCTGGGCGCATTTGCGCGTTATCAACAAAATGAAGCCTGGACTTGGGAGCATCAGGCCTTGATCCGCGCTCGGGTGCTGGTCGGCAGCCAGGATGTGGGTCAGGCATTCGAGCAGGTACGGGCTAACGTGTTGGGGCAGGCGCGGGACCTGACGAAGCTGCGCCAGGAGGTCAGCGAGATGCGCGCCAAGATGCGTGACAACCTGGGCACCAAGACCACGGCGGCCGGCACCGGCGCCAATGCCTTTGAGGCCACGGCGGCGTTCGACCTCAAGCAGGACGCCGGAGGTATCGTCGATATTGAATTTATGGTGCAATACGCGGCTTTGGCGTGGTCTGCGCAACATCCATCGTTGCTGCGCTATACCGACAATATCCGCATTCTGGAAGGCCTGGAGCAGGTGGGTTTGATGCCCGCCGCCGATGCCCATCTGCTGCGCGAGGTGTATAAGGCCTACCGTTCGGCTGCGCATCGCCAGGCCTTGCAAAATGAGGCCGGTACGGTGGCCGGGGATCAGTTCGCCGACGAACGGCGCCAGGTGATGCGTATCTGGCAGGAGCTGGGGTTGAGCTGAAACACTATTAGGGCGGGGAGGCATAAGCCTCCCCGCATCGTTTGTGGAAACTACATGAATATTCTGATCGTTGGGCCCAGTTGGGTCGGTGACATGGTGATGGCGCAGACACTGTTTCAGTGTCTGCGCATGCGCTACCCGGACTGCCAGATTGACGTGCTCGCCCCTGAGTGGAGCCGGCCGATCCTCGAACGCATGCCCGAAGTGCGCAAGGCCTTGAGCTTCCCGCTCGGCCATGGCGCCCTGGAGCTGGCGACCCGCCGTCGTATCGGTAAATCCCTGGCGGGCGAATACGACCAGGCGATCCTGTTGCCCAACTCACTCAAATCGGCGTTGGTGCCGTATTTCGCCGGTATTCCCAAGCGCACCGGCTGGCGTGGCGAGTTCCGCTACGTGCTGCTCAACGACGTGCGTACGCTAGACAAGGCCCGCTACCCGCTGATGATCGAGCGCTTCATGGCCCTGGCTTACGAGCCGGGGGCCGAGTTGCCCACGCCGTATCCGCGTCCGAGCCTGCAGATTGACCCCGTGAGCCGTGATGCCGCCCTGGCCAAGTTCGGCCTGACGCTGGACCGTCCGGTCCTGGCGCTGTGCCCTGGGGCCGAATTTGGCGAGTCCAAGCGCTGGCCGTCGGAGCACTACGCCAAGGTCGCCGAAGCCAAGATCCGTGAAGGCTGGCAGGTCTGGCTGTTTGGTTCGAAGAAGGACCATCCGGTGGGTGAGGACATTCGCCAGCGGCTGATTCCTGGCCTGCGTGAAGAGGCGGTCAACCTCAGTGGTGACACGTCCCTGGCCGAAGCCATCGACCTGCTGTCCTGCGCCGATTCGGTGGTGTCCAACGACTCCGGCCTGATGCACGTCGCCGCCGCGCTGAACCGCCCGCTGGTGGCGGTGTACGGCTCCACATCGCCGGGTTTCACCCCGCCGTTGGCCGACAAGGTCGAAGTGGTGCGCCTGGGCCTGGAATGCAGCCCGTGTTTTGATCGCACCTGCCGTTTTGGTCACTACAACTGCATGCGCCAGTTGCTGCCGCAGCCGGTGAACGAAGCCTTGCAGCGGTTGCAGGGCTCTGCGGTCGAGGTCCGATAGTTTGCGCGTACTGGTAATCAAGACCTCATCCCTGGGCGACGTGATTCATGCCTTGCCGGCCCTGACCGATGCAGCGCGGGCGATCCCGGGCATTCGATTCGACTGGGTGGTGGAAGAAGGCTTCGCCGAGATTCCCACTTGGCACCCTGCGGTGGACAAAGTGATCCCGGTAGCGATCCGCCGCTGGCGCAAGAACATCTGGCAGACCATCAAAAGTGGCGAATGGCGGCGTTTCAAGCAGCAAGTCCAGTCGACCAAATATGACTTGGTGATCGATGCCCAGGGCCTGCTGAAAAGCGCCTGGCTGACCCGTTACGTGCGCGCGCCAATCGCCGGTTTCGACAAGAATTCCGCGCGCGAGCCGATGGCTGCACGTTTCTACTCCCGACGCCTCGCCGTGGCGCGTGGGCAACACGCGGTGGAGCGTCTGCGCCAGTTATTCGCCGTGGCGCTCGGTTATGACTTGCCCAAAGGTCTGGGCGACTACGGCCTGAGCACTGAAAAGCTCCTGGGCCTGCCGCCGAAGAAACCTTTTGTGCTGCTGCTGCATGGCACCACCTGGGACACCAAGCACTGGCCCGAAGCCTACTGGCGCGAGCTGGCCGAGCGCATGGGGCGCCTGGGTGTGGAGGTGAAATTGCCTTGGGGCAACGCCGCCGAAAAAGCCCGCGCCGAACGCCTGGCCCAAGGCCTGCAACACGCCGAAGTGCTGCCCAAATTGAACCTGGCCGGCGTCGCTCGCGTACTGGCCAGCGCCCGCGCCTGCGTGGCGGTGGACACTGGTCTCGGCCACCTGGCCGCCGCGCTGGATGTACCGACCATTTCCCTGTTCGGCCCGACTAACCCCGGCCTCACCGGCGCCTATGGCAAGGGCCAGATTCACCTGGCCAGCGACTTCCCCTGCGCGCCGTGCCTGCAAAAGCAATGTACCTATCAACCGACGGCCGACGACCTGCGTCGGTTCGACATCAAGCGCGAGTCGCCCCTGTGCTTCACGCGCCTGAACCCTGAGCGTGTGGCAAGCCGACTGAGCACGTTGTTATTGGCTGAGGAGCTGCACTGATGCAACTGGCTTTTGTGCTGTACAAGTATTTCCCCTTCGGTGGCCTGCAGCGCGACTTCATGCGCATCGCCCTGGAGTGCCAGCAGCGCGGCCACCAGATTCGTGTCTATACGCTGATCTGGGAGGGCGACATCCCGCCCGGTTTCGAAGTGCTGGTGGCGCCGGTCAAGGCGTTCTTCAACCATCGGCGCAATGAGAAACTCAGCGCATGGATGGAGGCCGACCTGGCCAAGCGCCCCGTGGACCGTCTGATCGGCTTCAACAAAATGCCCGGCCTGGATGTGTACTACGCCGCCGACGGCTGCTTTGAAGACAAGGCACAGAACCTGCGCCACTCGCTGTACCGCTATTTTGGTCGCTACAAGCACTTTGCCGACTACGAGCGTGCAGTGTTCGCCAAGGACGCCAAGACTGAAGTCCTGATGATCTCCGAAGTGCAGCAGCCGTTGTTCATCAAGCATTACGACACGCCGCTGGAACGCTTCCACCTGCTGCCGCCGGGCATTGCCCAGGACCGCCGCGCACCGCCGAATGCCGCCGAGATTCGCGAGGGTTTCCGCCAGGAGTTCAACCTGGGCGATGACGATTTGCTGCTGGTGCAAATCGGCTCGGGCTTCAAGACCAAGGGCGTCGACCGCAGCCTCAAGGCCGTGGCCGCATTGCCGTCTGAGCTGAAAAAACGCACGCGCCTGTTTGTAATCGGCCAGGACGACCCCAAGGTATTCCAACTGCAAAGCGCGACGCTGGGGCTGGGGGACAATGTGCAGTTTCTCAAGGGCCGCAGCGATATCCCGCGTTTCCTGCTGGGCGCCGACCTGTTGATCCATCCGGCGTACAACGAAAATACCGGCACCGTATTGCTTGAGGCCCTGGTGGCCGGGCTGCCGGTGTTGGTCTCGGCCGTGTGTGGGTATGCTCACTACATCGCTGAAGCTGACAGCGGCCTGGTGCTGGATGAGCCGTTTGAACAAACGCAGCTCAACACGTACCTGGCGAAGATGCTCACCGACACTGCACAGCGCGCGGCCTGGAGCCGCAATGGTTTGGCCTTCGCTGAGACGGCCGACCTTTACAGCATGCCGCAGCACGCTGCGGATGTGATCCTGGCGGAGCCAAAACGATGAAGTTGATTCTTGCCGAACCGTTCAAGACGTTATGGGCCGGGCTTGATGCCTTTGCCGAAGTCGAGAAACTGCAAGGCGAAGTATTCCGTGAGCTGGCGGCGCGTCGCACCCTGCGTACCGTGGTGGATGGCCGTCCGTATTTCGTCAAGATCCACCGTGGCATTGGCTGGGGCGAGATCTTCAAGAACCTGATCACCGCCAAGCTGCCGGTGCTGGGCGCGGGCCTTGAGTGGGCGGCGATTCATCGCCTGCAGGAACTCGGCGTGCCAACCATGACCGGCGTCGCCTTCGGCGAAAAGGGCAGCAACCCGGCAGACCAGCACTCGTTCATCATCACCGAAGAGCTGGCGCCGACCCTCAGCCTGGAAGATGTGACTATCAATTGGGTTGCCGAGCCTCCGGCGCCTGCGCTGCGTCACGCCCTCACGGCGGAGCTTGCTCGCATGGTCGGCGACATGCACCGTGGTGGCGTGAACCACCGCGACTGCTACCTGTGCCACTTCCTGCTGGACACTGCCAAACCCATCGATGCGAAGAACATCAAGCTGTCGGTGATCGACCTGCACCGCGCCCAACTGCGTGCGCACTTGCCGTTGCGCTGGCGCGACAAGGACCTCTCCGCGCTGTATTACTCGGCGCTGGAAATCGGCCTGACCCGTCGCGACAAACTGCGCTTTCTCAAGGGTTACTTCCGCCAGCCGCTGCGCCAGATCCTGGCCGAGCACTCGGCGTCGTTGAGCCTGATGCAACGCAAGGCCGACAAGCTGTATGCACGCAAACAGCGCCTCGGGGATGCAATCTGATGGCGGGTTGGAACCTGGAACCCGGTTACGCCCACCTGGCGGATGATTTTGGCAGCCTCGAAGCGGTGTTCGCCCTGCAGGGCGAGCGGCTGACCCGTGATCCGCTGTCGGAAGTGATCCGTGTGGAGCGGGGCGGGGTGAATTACTACGTCAAGCGCTACACCGGTGCGGGCAAGGGGTTGCGGCGTTACCTGGGCAAGCCTCGGGTCAAGTCCGAATGGCAGAACCTCAAGCGATTCGCCAAATGGGGCATCCCCACCGCCGATGTGGTCGCCTGGGGGCTGGAGCGCAAAGGCCTGGCCTACGACCGTGGGGCGATGATCACCCGCGAGTTGCCGAAGACCGAAGACCTTTCGGTACTGGCCGAGCGCAATGATGCGCGCCTGCACGACCCGAAGTGGGTCAACGCGGTGAGTCGCCAACTCGCCGAGTACACGCGCACCATGCACGAACATTGCTTTACCCATAACGATTTGAAGTGGCGCAACCTGCTGATCGATGATCAGGCCACCCTGTACCTGATCGATTGCCCCAATGGTGATTTCTGGCGCGGGTTCTGGCTCAAGTACCGCATCACCAAAGACCTGGCGTGCCTGGACAAGGTGGCCAAGTATCACCTGTCTGCCACCCAGCGCCTGCGGTTCTACATACAGTACCGTCAGTGCCGGCACCTGAGTGCGTCGGATAAAGAGCGGATTCGCCACGTGGTGAAGTTTTTCGAGGGACGCGAATGAGTGATTTCCTGGCGGTTGAAGACCGTGCGCTGCTGGAGCGCCACGGCCTATCGACGTTCGACGCCTTGTGGGCCAAACAACTGGACGCGGTGGATGAACCCAATACCAGTCGCGGAGGTTGGAGCAGCGTGTTTCGCCTTGAACTCGATGGCCAGGGTTACTACCTCAAGCGCCAGAGCAATTACCTGACGCGCAGCTTGCACCGTCCTTTCGGCGAGCCGAGTTTCTCGCGTGAATTCCGCAATATCAGCCGTTACCGCAAGCTTGGCATTCCGGCCTTGCAAGCGGCGTTCTACGGCGAGCGCAAAGTCGATGGCGAACACCGCGCGATGCTGCTCACCCGCGCCCTGGACGGCTGGAATGACTTGGATTCGTTGCTGGAACAATGGGCGCAACTGAGCGACGCCCAGCACCGTGCGATCCTGCTGGCTTGCGGTCAGCTTGCTCGTCGGTTGCACAGCGTTGGCCAAGTGCATGGCTGTTTCTATCCCAAGCATATTTTCCTGCAGGCCACCGGCGACGGGTATGCCGCGCAGTTGATCGACCTGGAGAAAACCCGCCCGTTGCTGTTCGGCTGGCGTGATCGGGTCAAGGATCTGGAGCCGCTGTTGCGTCGTGCGCCGCAGTGGTCTGATGAGCAAGTGCGCCAATTGCTGGCCGCCTATCTCGACCAGTCGGAAGACAGCGCGCTGGTCGGCACCTGGTTGCAGAAGTTGACCGCCCGCCGCAGCCACAAGGAAAACCGTTGATGCGTTTGTCCGAGCTGAAAACCGCCGGCCGTACCCCGGACTTGCCCCTGGCCCTCGAACTGGCCGATGCGGCGGGCCCTGGTCAGTTGCAACTGCTGAGCCTGTTGCGCGTGTTGCCAGGCGAGCGCTATGTGGGCGCGGCCGTCTGGCGTGGCCGTCCGGTGTTGGCCAAGTTACTGGTGGGCAGCAAGGCAGCACGGCACTTTCAGCGTGAGCTCAGCGGCGTGCGCCTGTTGGCCGAGCAGGGGCTGACCACACCGTTGTTGCTGGCGGACGGCTTGCAGGAAGGCGAGGGCGGCTGGTTGCTATTCGAATTCATCGAGGGCGCCGAAAGCCTGGCCGATGCCTGGCAGGCTGTCGAACACTTGCCGCCGCTGGCCGATGAGCAAACCGCGGTGCTCGCCGAAGCGCTGGGCGCGATTGCGCAGATGCACACCCAAGGCCTGTGGCAGGAAGACCTGCACCTGGACAACCTGCTGCGCAAGGACGGCAAGCTGTACCTGATTGATGGCGCCGGCATTCGCGTCGAAGAGGCTGGCAAGCCACTGTCGCGTAACCGCGTGCTGGAAAACCTCGGGGTGTTTTTCGCCCAGTTGCCGAAAAATCTCGAACCGTTCACCGAAGAACTGCTGGTGTACTACCTGCTGAGCAATGGCGAACACGCCCTGCCGTTGGAAGCCTTGGAGAAGCAGGTGCGCAAGGTCAGCGCCTGGCGCCTCAAGGACTTTTTGAACAAGGTCGGCCGCGAGTGCACGTTGTTCAGCGTGGTACGTGGCGCTTTTGCCTCGCGCGCCATTCGCCGCGAAGAAGAGCGTGCCATGCTGCCGGTGCTGGAGCAGGCCGATTCGCTGCTGGATAAGGGCCACCTGTATAAAACCGGTGGTGCCGCCAGCGTGGCCAAGGTCGACGTGGCTGGCCGGCAGTTGGTGATCAAGCGCTACAACATCAAGGGCTTTGCGCATTGGCTCAAGCGCTTCTGGCGTCCGAGCCGCGCCTGGCATTCCTGGCGTGAAGGCAACCGCCTGGCGTTCCTCGGTATTGCCACGCCCAAGCCGCTGGCGGTGCTGGAAAAACGCTTCTTCTGGCTGCGTAGCCGTGCGTACCTGATCACCGAGTACCTGCCGGGGCCGGACATCATCGAACGCTTCGCGCCGTACGTTGAAAACGGTGACGCACCGGAAAGCGAACTGCAGGCGCTGGATCACCTGTTCGCTGAACTGATCCGCGAGCGCATCAGCCATGGCGATTTCAAGGGGCATAACCTGTTCTGGGACGAGGATCGCTGGTCGCTGATCGACCTGGATGCCATGTGCCAACACGCCTCCGACGCCAGCTTTGCCTCAGCGTATGCCAAGGATCGTGCGCGGTTTATGCGTAACTGGCCGTCGGAGAGTGCGTTGTACAAACTCATCGATCAGCGCTTGCCAGCTCAGGTCTGATCGCGGTCAAAATGTGGGAGCGGGCTTGCCCGCGAATAGGGTGTGTCAGTTAGTACATGTGTTGCTGACCTAACGCATTCGCAGGCAAGCCAGCTCCCACATGAGCCTTGTGGTGGTTTTAGAACTGGTACTCGGCACCAGCACCGGCGTACCACGAGCGGCCAGGAGCGGCTTCGTAGTAACGGTTGTTGCCATCGCCGACGATCACCGAGCCGACGTACTGGCGGTCGAGCAAGTTGTCCAGACGCAGGGTCTGGTGGAAGGTCCAGTGTTCGACTTTCTGCTCAAAACGTGCGCGCCAGTTAAAGACGCTGTAGGCCGGCGCGGCACGTTGGCTGTTGGTGTCTTCGACATAGACCTTGCTGCGGTACAGGCCTTCGATGGCGGTGCTGACCCAGTCCCGGGGTTTCCAGTTCAGCTCGGCGAACAGCGTGGTTTGCGGCACGCCGGGCAGGTAGTTGCCCTTGTCGACGGCGGTGCTGCCGCCGCTGACGAAGTCGCTGTCGTAGGTGGCTTGCAGGCGGGTGTAGGCGAGGTTGGTGGTCCAGTGGTCGCTGAGTTGGCTTTCGATGCCCAGTTCGAAGCCGCGGCGCAGGGTGCGGCCGGCGTTTTGATAAGTCGTACGGCCGCCGCTGGATTGCTGTACCACCAACTCGTCTTCGGTCGTGATCTGGAATACGGCGGCGTTGATGCGTGTGTCCTGGCCGACGCGTGCTTTCAGGCCCACCTCATACTGCGTGCTGACCGAAGGCTTGAGCGCGAAGTTGAAGCCGTTTGAGTTGCCGGAATATGCCGATTCAGCTTGCGTCGGGGTTTCAAAGCCTTTGCCAGCGCTGACGTAGCCATGCAAGTCAGGTGTGAAGGCGTACATGATGCTGACTGACGGTGTGTTCTTCTGGTAAGTCTTGCTGCCGCTGTCGTTGCCGTCGCTGAGGAAGTGGTCGTTTACTTTCATTTCCATGGTGCTGTGGCGTAGGCCTGCTTGCAGCGTCCAGTCACCGAGTAACCAGTTGGCTTGCACGAATGGGTCAAGGCTGGTGGCGGTGTCGATTTCGTCACGGCCAAGAGCGCCTTTTACGCCGTGAACGCCATTGACGGTGTTGGAATAGCCTTGGCGATCGTCCTGGCTGCGGTCGTAGTCGACGCCGGCGATCAGGGTCAGGTCGCCCGAAACGCTGGTGATAGGTTGCAACCAGTGGACGGAACCGCCGTAGAACTTCCGGTCGAACGCCACCACTCCGCCGCGCGCATTGGCAGGGTTGGTCACGCCGCTGGCGAACTTGTCAGGGATCGACAGATACTGAATCACACTCCGCCGCCCCGTATACGCATTCACCTGCAACGTCGCATCGCCGAGGTAGCGCTCGTAATTCATGCCCAATTGCTGATGGTCGATACTTTTTCGCGTGTTGTAGGTCAGTGCATTGGCACTTACCGAACGCGGATCGGCCTTATACCCTGCCCAAGTCTGGCCGAGTGGGTCCTGCGTGCCGTTCTGTTCCAGGCTGCTGTAAATCAGGGCGAGTTTGCTGTCGTCATCCGGCTGGAAGTTGAGCTTGGCAAAGGTCTGGTCGCGTCGCGCACTGCTGTGGTCGCGGTAACCATTGGTGTCCATGCGCGAGGCGTCGAGCACGAAGCCGGCACCGTTGGCGGCGCCTTCAGCAGTCAGGTGGTTTTTGTTCAGTCCGTCGCTGCCAACCAGGGTTTCGGCGCCGATGCGCGGTGGGCCTTCGCCGTCGCGGGAGAACATCTGGATCACGCCGCCGGCATTGCTGCCATACAGAGTGGCGGCAGGGCCGCGCAGCACTTCAATGCGTTCGGCTGTATCGAGGTTGAACGTGGCCGCCTGACCCTGGCCGTCCGGGGTGCTGGCGGGAATACCGTCGGCAATCAGCTTGATACCGCGCACGCCGAATGCCGAACGGGCGCCGAAGCCACGGGAGGAGATCTGCAGGTCCTGGGCATAGTTCTGGCGGTTCTGCACTACCAGGCCGGGCACGCGGGACAGGGCTTCGGAGGCGTTGATGCCGAGCTGGCCGTCACTGATTTGTTCGCGGCTGACGCCGTCCACCGAGTAAGGCAGGTCGAACGTCGGGCTGGCGCTGCGCGAACCGGTGACGACGCTGGGGTCGAGGGTCAACGAGCCGTCATCGGCCAGTGCGCTGGAGCACAGGCCCAGCAGTAACAGGGCAAGGCGAGTGGGGGCGGTTGTGTTCATGGAAAGGCCGGGTCCGTGGCGCAACGCGTCAGTAAGTGGCGTAGGCGCAAAAAAAAGCGCGAGTTTAACGGCTACCTCCCTCGTTTACCGAATTTCTGACACGTCAGGGATATGGGAAGGTTCCTACGCATATTAACGTTGTCGGGAGGCTGTGAAGGGCGGTGTGCGATGGTAGGTTTTTGGTCCCTCTACAGGATGAGCGACTTATGAAACCTAACGTTGCAGGGTTATTGGCATTGCTGGGTGTATGTTTGATAGTGGCCGGTTGCGGCACAATGACCACGGTGCTGCGTGAAGACCGTGTCACGGTCCAGTCGCTCAAAGCGAAAAAAACCTACTGCCAGTCGGTTCCGCGTGTCTACAGCGGCGTGTCTTATGATTTGTGCGTGCTGCATGCACCCCCCAGCTCAGGAAGTGGGCTTTCCTTGAACGATGTTCCATGGCCTTATCTCGATGTGGCTGTATCCGCTGTCCTGGATACACTCTTCTTGCCCTATACCGTCTACCGGCAGAGTGCCGACGGCAGTATTGAGCTTCGCTAGCCGCTTGCCGCTAACAGTTTCCTGCTGCTTTTACGCTATAATCCCGCCCTTTAGCTGTTTCCTGCCCAGGCGGGAAGCACACTTTTTTCAGGCGCACCCCGCCTGTATGCAGACTAAAAGAGGCTAGACCCCTGTGGCATTGACGATTCTTGGCCTGTCCGGCGCCCTTAGCCATGATCCTTCCGCAGCCTTGTACATCGACGGCAAGCTGATCGCGGCCGCCGAAGAAGAGCGCTTCGTACGCGACAAACATGCAAAGAACCGCATGCCCTACGAATCGGCGAAGTTCTGCCTGGAGCAGGCCGGCATCAAGCCTTCCGACGTTGACGTGGTGGCGATCCCGTTCGCCCCGATCAGCCTGTTCGGCGAGGCGCGCTGGCACTACGCCAAGCGTTACTGGTACGCCCCGGACCGCGCCCTTGACGCGATCCTGATGGGCAACCGTCGCTACAAGCGCTATCGCAACAAGATCGTCTGGTGCCTGGAGCAACTGGGCTTCGATCCGAAGAAAATCAAGATCGAGCCGGTTGAACACCACCTGGCCCACGCTTCCAGCGCCTACCACTGCTCCGGCTTCCAGGAGAAAACCGCGATCCTCGGCATCGACGGTAAAGGTGAGTACGCCACCACGTTCTTCGGCTACGGCGAAAACGGCAAGATCCACAAGATCAAGGAATTCTACGATCCGGACTCTCTCGGCGGCCTGTACGGCGCAATCACCGAATTCCTCGGTTTCGAGATGCTTGACGGCGAGTTCAAGGTCATGGGCATGGCCCCGTACGGCGATGCCAGCAAGTACGACTTCTCGCGCCTGGCCTCCTTTGAAAACGGCGAGTTGGTGATCAACACCGACTATGCCAACGTGATCGGCCTGCGTCGTTACAAAGAGAAGGGCAAGGGTTTCTACTTCTCGCCAAAACTGATCGAGTGGCTGGGTCCGAAGCGCGAAGGCGATATCGCCGACGAGCCTTACATCCACTACGCCGCGAGCATGCAGGCGCTGTTCGAGAAGCTGGCCCTGCAGATGATCGACCACTACCTGGGCGACATCCTGAAAGACACCGGCAAGCTGGCCTTTGCCGGCGGTTGCGCGCTGAACGTGAAGCTGAACCAGAAGATCATTGCCCGCGACGACGTGAAGGAGCTGTTCGTACAGCCGGCCTCCGGCGATGCCGGCACTGCTGTCGGTGCCGCGGCCTATGTGTCCCACGCCCGTGGTGTACCGGTGGAGAAGATGGAACACGTCTACCTCGGCCCGTCCTACAGCAACGAAGATGTGATTGCCGCGTGCGCCAAGCACGAAAGCAAACCGAACTGGCGCAAGATCGAAAACATGCCCCAGCGCATCGCCAAGATCATGGTCGACGGCAATCCGGTGGCCTGGTTCCAGGGTCGCATGGAGTTCGGCCCGCGTGCCCTCGGCGGTCGTTCGATCATCGGTTGCCCGAGTGCGACCGGCGTGGCTGACCGTATCAACCACCAGATCAAGTTCCGCGAGCGTTGGAGGCCTTTCTGCCCGTCGATGCTCGACACCGTGGCCCCGCAGATGATCAAGGTCGATCACCCGGCGCCGTTCATGACCTTCACCTTTGAAGTGGCGGAAGAGTGGAAGACCCGCGTGCCGGAAGTGGTCCATGAAGATGGCACCTCCCGTGCCCAGGTGCTCAAGCGCGAGTACAACCCGCGCTACTACGACATGATGAAAGAGCTGGAAGTGCTGACCGGCAACGGTGTGTCCTTGAACACCTCGCTCAACCGTCGTGGCGAAGCGATGATCTGCTCGCCGAAAGACGCGCTGGACATGTTCTTCGGCTCCGACCTGCAGTACCTGATCATGGAAGACATCCTGGTCGTCAAGGACGGCGTGGACCCTTATGACGCCGTGGTCTAAATGCTGAACCGCTTCCAGGCGTGGCGTGAGCGTGGCTGGACGCCTGTCGAGGCCGAGGTTTACGCCCAGGCCTGGCAGCGGTTTGGCGGCAGCGTGGCGACCCATCCGCAGGTGGTCGAGCGGTTGGCGGGCCTGGCGCAGATTCCTGTGCGTTACCTGGGCTGGGAGCAGGACGGCGAACTCAAGGGCGCGATTGCCACCTGGGGGCGCGACCTGGCCCTGTCCAAGGACGTGCTCAAACGCAGCGGCAAGAAAGGCCTGTTTGACCTGGGCAATGCCGAGATCATCCTGCCGATCGCTGCCGATGCGCAGTTGCCGGTGCGCCATCGCGGGCGCTACCTGTCAGCACTGAACCAGGGCCGCATCATCACCCTCAAGCCCCAGGCCGAGCAATTGGCCATGGCGCGTACCCCCGAAGACCTGTCGAAGAAGTTTCGCTACAACCAGCGCCGCGAATTGCGCCTGCTGGAAGAGGCAGGCGGTGTGGTGCGGGCGGTGAACGAGTTTTCCAGCACCGAGCTGGCGGCAATCTACTGCGATCTGTTTCAGCGCCGCTGGGGCTTTCCGGCCACGGGGGCCGAGCGTCTGGCTGAGGTGCTGGCGCTGCTCAAGGAGTTCCTGATCGGCTCGGTGCTGTTTCTCAACGATGCGCCGATTGCCGTGCAGTTGGTGTACCGGGTCGAGTCGCCAGAGTGGATCAGCATTGAGTACGTCAACGGCGGTGTTGATCCTGAAACCCGTGCGTTCAGCCCTGGCAGCGTGCTGAGCTTCCTCAACACGCAAAGCGCCTGGGAACAGGCGCGGGCCGTGGATAAGCCGCTGCGTTTTTCCTTCGGGCGTGCCGACCGCGAGTACAAGGAGCGCTGGTGCAACCCGGTGCCGGTGTTCAGCCTATGAGCCGCAAACAGCAACTGCTCAAGCGCCACCGGCGCAATAAACGCATTGCGCTGCTGATCGGCCTGCTGCTGTTGATCGCGGCCGGTGTGCTGGTGGCCTGGTGGCTGCCGCTGATCCTGGCGGTGTTGCTGTGGGTGGCCCATGAAGCCTGGTTTGCCGACCACCTGTTTTATTCGCCCAAGGATGACTACCAATACAGTTTTGCGCCGAGTGGCCAGCAGGTCGGATTGCGTCTGGAGGGCGGCAGGTTGCTGGCAGATACGCCGCTTGAGCTGGCTGGCGATGAAACGCTGATCGTCGAAGTACAGCTCAAAAGCAACCTGTGGGGGCGTTTCTTTGATCCTGCGGTTGAGTTTCTGGACGATCGCCAGGCGTTCGAGCGCGGTGTGGTCGGCAAGCGTTACCTGAACCTCACGGGCTCGGCGCAGGCATTGGCCGCGGGTGAGCTGCGCCTGCGCGGGCGTTTTTGCCGCGTGATCGGCCAGCCGGTCTTGTGGGTGTTTCGCCAGCCCGATGCTGCGCGCCATCGCGTGATGGTGATCGCCCCTCATGCCGACGATGCCGAACTGGCCGCCTTCGGCCTGTACGGCCAGGCGGATGAAAGCTGGATCGTGACCCTGACCGCCGGTGAGATCGAGGCCGAGCACTATCAGCAGATGGGCCTGCCCAAGGCTGAAGCGGCGCGGATCAAAGGGCGCCTGCGCGCCTGGGACAGCATTGCCGTGCCACGCTGGGCCGGCGTGCCCGAGGCGCACTGCGTGCAGTTGGGGTATTTCTGCCTGCAACTGCCGGCCATGCGTAACGCCCCCGACCAACCCCAGGCATCGCGCGAAGCGCAGTTGGACGATACGCGGCTGTTCCGCCAGTTCAATGCCCTGGCGTTGCCGGGGGATGTGGACGGTGCGCCGACCTGGAATAACCTGATCGCTGACCTGCGGGCAGTGTTGCTCAAGGCGCGTCCCGAGGTGATTGTACTGCCCACGCCAGTGCTCGACCCCCACCCTGACCATATCTGCGCCCACACCGCGGTGGTGCAGGCGTTGCAGGGACTTGAGTGGCAACCGACCACGTTGCTTGGCTACGCCAACCATCTGCACGATAACGACCGTTGGCCCATGGGTGATTCCGGTGCTGGCGTCGCTTTGCCGCCGCAGTTCGATGCTGGCCAGGTGCTTGAACCTTATTGCCGGGTGCTGAGCGAGAGCCAGCAGCAGGACAAGGCCATGGCGCTGGGCATGATGCATGACTTGCAGCCCCGTGCGCCGTTCAAGCGCCGGGTGCGTCGCCTGTTGCAGCAATGGCTGGCTGGTCGTGGTCCATCGCCTTACGGCGAGAATGAGTTTTTCCGTAAGGCCGTGCGTCGTCACGAGCTGCTTTGGGTGCTGAAGCAGGACTGAAATTGACTTTTTTCGTCGGGCTGCGTGCGCGTAGCAGCCCGATTGCCTCATGGAGTGATATGAAGCCTCGTTTCAAGGTTTTGCAGTTGCAGCCTGACTACAACGTCAAACTCAATGATTTCGCCGATCTCGGTGAGCAGATCGTCAAGGCGTTGCCGACCGAGCGATTCGAGGTGACGTCGGCCTTTCTCAGCGGGCGACCGCAGCCGGGCCAGCCGTTGAGCGTGGCGGATCATTCCAAGTATTTCGAGTTTCCCGAGAAGGCTCTCAAGGGCATTCGCCTGGGCGCCATGTGGGAAATCTACAAGTACTGCCGCGAGCAGAAGTTCGACGTGGTCATCTGCAATCGCTTCAAGTCGGTGAACATGATGCTGTCGCTCAACCGCTGGTTGAAGATCCCATTGTGCATTGGTATCTCTCACGGTTTCGGCGAGTACGAGCGCGCCTATCGCCGGCGCCAGACGCGTCGTTTGGTCAGCCCGGCCTGGCGCTTTGTCGGGGTGTCGGCGGCGGTCAGGGATTACCTCGTCGGGCTCAACTGCGGTTTTACCCGAGAGAACACCACCTTCGTCACCA
This sequence comes from Pseudomonas sp. H3_E07, assembly GCF_054668895.1. Classification (NCBI taxonomy): domain Bacteria; kingdom Pseudomonadati; phylum Pseudomonadota; class Gammaproteobacteria; order Pseudomonadales; family Pseudomonadaceae; genus Pseudomonas; species Pseudomonas sp. H3_E07. The sequence goes on along the minus strand of NZ_CP162795.1, from coordinate 2,247,068 downwards.
ACGCCATCGATATTCCGCAGGCCGAAGCCTTGCAGCTGCCGCGCGAGCAGGCGCGCCAGGCGCTCGGGCTGCCGCTCGACGCGCGAATCATCGGCGCATTGGGGCGCCTGGTGCCGATCAAGGGGCACACGCACCTGCTGCAGGCGTTCGCCCGCCTCAAGGACAAATACCCCAACGCCCAGGTCGGCATCATCGGTTCCGGCCGTGCCGAGGCGGATTTGCGCGCAGACATCGAGCGCCTCGGTCTCACCGGCCGTGCGCACCTGCTGGGTTTTCGCGAGGATGGCCTCAAGTATGTGCGTGCCTTCGATATCTGGACCATGCCTTCCTTGCTTGAGGGGCTGGGCCTGGCGCTGCTGGAAGGCATGAGCGGGCGCCTGCCGGTGATTGCCTCCAACGGGCCGGCCATGCTGCCCCTGGTAGAAGGGGCGGGCGGTTTGTCCCACGAGCCGGGCAATGTCGAGCAACTGACAACTGCCCTGGACACTTATTTGGCCATGAGCGATGAGCAATTGCGCGCCAAGGGTGAGCAGGTGTTCCGTTACCTGGAAGAGAACCACGCCTTGGCCGAGTTCCAGCAGAAGTACCTGAACCTCATCGAAACCGGTTTGAAAGAAGTAGGTAGAGCATGACAGCGCAACAACCCCTGGTCTCAGTGATTATCGCGTCCTACAACCACGGCCGGTATATCGAAGAGAGCATCCTCAGCGTGCTCGGCCAGACGTACCCGAATATCGAACTGCTGGTGGTGGATGACGGCTCCACGGATGACAGTGTCGAACGCATCCAGCGCTTGCAGGCCAAGCACGGCTTTGATTTCCAGGTGCAGCAGAATCAGGGGCTGACCGCCACGCTCAACGCTGCCATCGCCCGCGCCAAGGGCAGCCTGATCGCACCGTTCGGCTCCGATGACATCATGCTGCCGGACCGTCTCGCCATCCAGGTGGCCTATATGGCGGACAAGCCGAAGGTGGGCATGTGCGCCGGTAATATCGAGCTGATCGATGGTGATGGCAACCTGCACCCGGAGAAAAAGCAGCGCCGCGACGTGCCCTTTCGCAGCCTGGATTTCGACGACATGTTCATGGACCGCAAGCCTTTCCCGCCAGCGCCGACCATGTTGATTCGCCGCGAAGTGCTGGAAGAAGTGGGTGGTTTCGACCCGTTGATTCCTCTGGAAGACCTGCTGATCCAGCTGAAGATCACGGCTGCCGGCTACACCATCGACGCTCTTGGCGTGGTGATGGCGCGCTACCGGCAGCACGCGAACAACACCTACAAGAACCACCGCTACATGATCCAGAACATTCTCAAGACCTATGCCCATTTCAGCGAGCATCCGGCCTACGACGCGGTGCGCTACAACTTCCTGAACTCGATGTTCTTGAAGACCGCCGACCGTGACCGGCCGCTGGCGCGAGAGATACTCAAGCAGATCCCGTTGAAGTTCTGGGGGCGCAAGACCTTGCGTGGCTTGGTGCGATTGTATCTGGCGCCCCTCAGGGCGTGAGGCGGCAGGCGCGGTGAAAAAGGCGACTATCAGCAGTGATAGTCGCCTTTTTTTATCAGGCGGCGGGGCGGCTCAGCGCCAGTACGTGTTCGCGGATTTTCGCCGTGGCGCCTTGACTGGCAACCGACGCATAACCTTTGGCCAGCTGTTCGAAGTGTGTCTCAAATAACCAGGCGCGGTCCTGCGGGTAGCGCTGCATATGACGCAGGTTGCGCTGGCGCAAGGCGTTGCGCAGCGGCGATGGGTAGATGCGCAGGTCGGCGATATCGATCAGGCCGAACTCGCCGTCGTCCATCAGCAGAACGTTGCCCAGGTGCAGTGAGCGGAAGTACACGCCGCGCTCATGCAGTTGGGCCATGAACTGGCCGAAGCGTTCGATCAGCGATTCGCGCAGGCTGTTGTCCAGGCTTTGCAGGGCCTGGCGCAGGGTCAGGCCGGGCAGTGGCGAATAGCTGACAGCACTGCTTGCATCGGGCAGACGGTAGAGGCCCAGAATCTGCGGTGTGGGGATACCCAGGGTGCGCAATTGCTCGGCGTTGCTGGCAAACCGTTCGGAATAGGGGTTGAAGCTGCCAGAGGTATACCACCGGCGTGGGCGGAACACTTTGAGGAAGCGACCGTCGGCCAGGCGCAGGACCTTCGGGCCCAGGCCGTCGGCTTCGATCACGTGGGCATCGGCGCACAGTTGATTGAAGCCTTCAGGCTGCAGGTTTTGCACCGGTATGCGCAGCAGGCTGCGACGGCGCTGGGCCATGCTCAGGCCGGTGATGATGGCCAGTGGAATCCACAGCAGGAACCAGTGCTCCTTGGGGCGTGACAGGATGCCACCGCCTTCGGTCAATCCGGCGCCGATGCCATAGGCAAGCAGCGACGATGCCAGGATAAACAGTGGTTGCGCACGTTCTTTGAGGCCTTTATACAGGCCCCAGCCGAGCATGAAGATCCATGGGATAAACCCGATGATCCCGACGTAATACAGCACGCCCAGGGCAAAGCTGTGCGGCTCGCGCAGCTCGTAGCCGTCGGACAGGGTCAGGTACAACTCGGAGTCATAGCTGTGGCCGATCCAAGGATGTTCAGCAATGCGCTGCAGGGACATGCCCCACAATTCGAAGCGGAACGAGCTGCCGCGAGTGGTGATCTGTTCGGGGTAGAGCAGCAGAAGCCCGACGCCGCCCAGAATCATGCCGGCTATCAGCAAGGCTGAGCGGCGGTTGCGGCTGACGAAGGTCATCCACAGGATGGTCAGTGTCAGGGCGACCAACGGTGTGCGTGAGCCCGTGGCCAGAACCGCCGCGAGCATGACCGCCAGAGCCGGGGCGCTGAACCACAGGACGTTCAAGCGCTGGGTGGTCATGCAGACATATAGCCAGTAGACGCAGAAGAAACCGAATAGATGAGAGCTGAGCAGCGGGTTGTCGAGGGCGCCACGCCCACCGATCATGCGCATGCCCGGTTCGAAGCCTTTGACGAAGGCCACCAGGTTGCACAAGCTCACCACGAGTGCAATCACAGCAGCACTGAAGAAGATCGGTTTGAACAGTTCGTTGCGGTAATGCAGTAACAGACCGCAGCCGCCAAACAGCATGAAGGTATTGAGCGGGCGCTTGAACAGGTCGGTGTCGGTGGTGGGCTCGGGGCTCCACATCAGGCTGGCCAGGGCCCAGGCAGAGAAGGCCAGGAATGCGAGCGCCAGGGGCTCACGCAGTAATTCCTTTAACTCCCGAGGGCGCATGCACAACATGAACAGGGTCGGTACGCTGAACAGGATGTAGACGATTCGATGCAGCACGTTGCGGTTGGACACGAAGAACAGCGAACTCAGTAACAACAACAAGCCAATGGGCAAAATCCATAGGACCAGGAAGTCGAAAACGCGATTTGAGCCATAGATCAGGCGCTTGGAGTGCATACAGAAAAGCCATTCCATTTAGAGAAAGCCGACCATCTTAAAGTAGTGGCTATATAATGTCGCTGGTCGGGACCGACCAGGCTGTGGGTCATGCAGGGTGCAAGTACAACAGAGAAGCTGTGCTAAAGTCAGCCTCCTTTTTCAAAACGCCGCGTGATATGACCGACTCCAGTCCGAGCGCAAGCCCTTCGAGCTTGAAAATATACTTCCGTCTGCTCAGCTATGTCAGACCCTATGCGGGTCTGTTCGCATTGAGTATCCTCGGATTTCTGATTTTCGCGTCGACCCAGCCCATGCTGGGGTACATCCTCAAGTACTTCGTCGACGGTCTGTCCAATCCTGAAGCCGTACTGTTCCCCAGCGTGCCATTCCTGCGGGACCTGCAGTTGCTGCAGGCGGTGCCGCTGCTGATCATCCTGATCGCCGCCTGGCAGGGCCTTGGTTCGTTCCTCGGTAACTACCTGCTGGCCAAGGTTTCCCTGGGCCTGGTGCACGACCTGCGGGTGCAGTTGTTCAACAATCTGCTGACACTGCCGAACCGCTATTTCGACAACCACAACTCCGGGCACCTGATTTCCCGCATCACCTTCAACGTGACCATGGTCACGGGCGCGGCCACTGACGCTATCAAAGTGGTGATCCGTGAAGGCATGACGGTGATCTTTCTGTTCGCCTCGCTGCTGTTCATGAACTGGCGCCTGACGCTGGTGATGATCGCTATCCTGCCGTTGATTGCAGTGATGGTGAGCACGGCCAGCAAGAAATTCCGCAAGCAGAGCAAGAAGATCCAGGTGGCCATGGGCGACGTGACGCACGTCGCGTCGGAAACCATCCAGGGCTATCGCGTGGTGCGCAGCTTTGGTGGCGAAGTCTACGAGGAAAAACGCTTCCTCAAGGCCAGCCAGAGCAACACCAACAAGCAACTGCGCATGACCCGTACCGGCGCGATCTACACGCCGGCGCTGCAATTGGTGATCTACACCGCGATGGCGGTGCTGATGTTCCTGGTCCTTTATCTTCGCGGCGATGCCTCGGCAGGTGACATGGTGGCCTACATCACCTTGGCAGGCCTGTTGCCCAAGCCGATTCGTCAGCTCTCGGAAGTCAGCTCGACGATCCAGAAGGGTGTGGCCGGCGCCGAAAGCATTTTTGAACAGCTGGACGAAGAGGTCGAAGTTGATCGCGGCACGATCGAGCGTGACAAAGTCAGCGGTCGTCTTGACGTACGCAACCTCAATTTCACCTACCCAGGCACCGAGCGCCATGTGCTCAAGGACATCAGCTTCACCGCCGAGCCAGGGCAGATGATTGCCCTGGTAGGGCGTTCGGGCAGCGGTAAATCGACCCTGGCCAGCCTGATCCCGCGTTTCTATCATCATGAAAGCGGCGAGATCCTGCTGGACGGCATCGAGATCGAGAACTACAAGCTGCTCAACCTGCGCAAGCACATCGCCCAGGTGACCCAGCACGTGACGCTGTTCAGCGACACCGTGACCAACAACATCGCCTACGGCGACCTGGCCGGCGCACCACGTGCGGAGGTTGAGGCGGCGGCTGCGGATGCCAATGCCAAGGACTTCATCGACCAGTTGCCCAAGGGCTTCGATACCCAGGTCGGCGAAAACGGTGTGCTGCTGTCCGGCGGTCAACGCCAGCGCCTGGCTATTGCCCGTGCCCTGCTGAAGAACGCACCGTTGCTGATTCTCGACGAGGCCACCTCGGCCCTCGACACCGAGTCCGAGCGCCACATTCAGGCGGCGCTGGACAAGGTCATGCAAGGTCGCACCACCCTGGTGATCGCGCATCGTTTGTCCACCATCGAGAAAGCTGACCTGATCCTGGTGATGGACGATGGCCGGATTGTCGAGCGTGGCACCCACGGCGAACTGTTGGCACAGAACGGCTACTATGCCCGCCTGCACGCCATGGGACTGGATGCGCCGGTTTCCGCCGACATCACCTGACCTTCTGTGCAGGAGCCGGCTTGCCGGCTCCTGCATTGCAAAACCCTCCCGCAATCCTCCTGTAACCCTGTGCTAATATCGCGCCCCTGTTCATTTTGTATGTGGGTTGCTCCATGAAGTTGTCCATGCCGCGATTCGATCAAGCCCCTGTCTTGGTGGTCGGCGATGTCATGCTCGACCGTTACTGGCATGGCGGTACCTCACGGATTTCCCCTGAGGCACCGGTACCGGTAGTCAAGGTCGAGCAAATCGAAGACCGTCCAGGTGGCGCTGCCAACGTTGCCCTTAACATTGCCGCCCTCGGCGCCCCGGCCTCCCTGGTCGGCGTGACCGGCGACGACGAAGCCGCCGACAGCCTGGCCAACAGCCTGCGCGGTGCTGGCGTGCGCGCGCTGTTCCAGCGCATCGCCCACCAGCCCACCATCGTCAAGCTGCGGGTCATGAGCCGGCACCAGCAATTGCTGCGTATCGATTTCGAAGAACCTTTCACCACTGACGCCCTTGCCCTGCGTGGCCAGGTCGATCAGTTGCTCGAAGGCATCAAGGTGCTGGTGTTGTCCGACTACGGCAAAGGCGCCTTGAAGAATCACCAGGAACTGATCCAGGCCGCCAAGGCCAAGGGCATTCCGGTATTGGCCGATCCCAAGGGCAAGGACTTCTCGATTTATCGCGGAGCCAGCCTGATCACGCCTAATCTCAGTGAGTTCGAAGCCATCGTCGGCGGTTGCACCGATGAGCACGATTTGGTGACCAAGGGCGCGGCGCTGATGGCCGATCTCGACTTGGGCGCCTTGCTGGTGACCCGGGGTGAGCACGGCATGACCTTGCTGCGTCCGGGCCACCCGGCGATGCACTTGCCGGCACGTGCCCGCGAAGTGTTCGACGTGACTGGCGCCGGCGACACCGTGATTTCCACCCTGGCCGCCTCGATTGCGGCGGGCGAAGAACTGCCCCACGCTGTGGCCCTGGCCAACTTGGCGGCAGGCATTGTGGTGGGCAAATTGGGTACCGCTGCCATCAGCGCGCCTGAATTGCGGCGTGCGATCCAGCGCTCCGAAGGTTCGGAGCGCGGTGTACTGACCATCGAACAACTGCTGCTGGCCATTGACGACGCCCGTGCCCACAACGAAAGCATTGTGTTCACCAATGGCTGCTTCGACATCCTGCACGCCGGTCACGTGACGTACCTGGAGCAGGCGCGCGCCCAAGGTGATCGCCTGATCGTTGCGGTCAACGACGACGCGTCGGTCAGCCGCCTCAAAGGCCCTGGCCGTCCGATCAACAGTGTCGACCGTCGCATGGCAGTGCTCGCGGGGCTGGGCGCGGTGGACTGGGTGATCAGCTTCCCTGAAGCGACCCCGGAAAACCTGCTGGCCCAGGTCAAGCCCGACGTGCTGGTCAAGGGTGGCGATTACTCCGTCGATCAGGTTGTCGGGGCCGATATCGTCAGTGCCTACGGCGGCAAGGTCAAAGTGCTGGGCCTGGTCGAAAACAGCTCGACCACGGCCATTGTCGAGAAAATCCGCAACAATGAGTAAACGCGTTCTTATCACCGGTGGCGCCGGTTTTATCGGCTCGCACCTGGTCGATGCGCTGCTTGCCAAAGGCTACGGCGTACGGGTGCTGGATAACCTGTCCACCGGCAAGCGCAGCAACCTGCCGCTGGACAATCCGCGCGTTGAATTGCTGGAAGGTGATGTAGCCGATGCCGAGCTGGTGGCCCGCGCCGCCGTCGACACAACGGCGGTGGTGCACCTGGCGGCAGTGGCCTCGGTGCAAGCGTCGGTGGATGATCCGGTCAGCACGCACCAGAGCAACTTCGTCGGCACCTTGAATGTCTGCGAAGCTATGCGCAAGGCCGGCGTAAAACGTGTGGTATATGCCTCCAGCGCCGCGGTCTATGGCAACAATGGCGAAGGCGCTTCGATTGACGAAGAAACCACCAAGGCGCCGTTGACGCCCTATGCGTCCGACAAGCTGGCTGGCGAGCACTACTTCGACTTCTACCGTCGCCAGCATGGCCTGGAGCCGGTGATTTTTCGCTTCTTTAATATCTTCGGCCCCCGCCAGGACCCTCATCGCCGTATTCCGGCGTGATCAGTATCTTCAGCGAGCGCGCGCAGCAGGGCGTGCCGATTGCCGTGTTTGGCGATGGCGAGCAAACCCGTGACTTCATGTACGTGGAAGACCTGGTGGATGTGCTGGTGCAGGCCATTGAAGCGCCGTCGGCACCGTTGGGCGCCATCAATGTGGGCTGGAACCGCACCACCACCCTCAAGCAGGTGTTGCAGGCCTTGGAAGAAATCGTCGGCAAGCTGCCAACGGTGACTTACGGGCCGGCGCGTTCCGGGGATATTCGGCATTCGCGGGCGAATAACCAGCGCTTGCTGGCGAGCTTCACGCTGCCGGAGCCCACGCCGTTGAAGGTTGGGCTGCAGCGCTTGCTCGAAGGCTGAACGCAATCAAGTGTGGGAGCAGGCAAGCCAGCTCCCACATTCAAGCCTTGGCTTTTTTCTTCGGCACGATCTTGCGCAACATCCGCTGTGCCAGGCGCTTCAATTTCGACTCTTTCTCAGGCATAGCCAAACCCTGTTGGCGTAGCCAATCCTTCCAGCGAATCCGCTCCTCACGCACCAGCCAGCCTTCCTGTTGGGCGAAGCTCTCCGCCAGGTACAAGCCGCGAGTACTTGCCGGGTACAGCTGGTCTTTCTTGACGGTGTACAACTCGGCCAGAGGCTGGCCATCTTTCAGCGGCATCAGGTACAGGTCGGGGCGCTGACGGTCCAGGCGTGCCACCAGTTGATCGCCTTCCAGGCGCTCGTCCACATGGAACAGGCTCAGGGACTTGGCTTCCTTGGGCACTTCCAGGCGCAGGTCGTAGATCAATTGCAGGGAGGCGGTGGGCAGGTGCACGTAGGCGCGGGGGCGCTCGATCAATTGAGTGGTGGCGCAACGTACCGGGCGGGCGGCACCGGACAGCGGGCTGAGGCGAAAGGGCAAGGCTTCACGATAATGCAGCGCGGCGGAATAGGGCGCCGGTAGCCAGGTGTCGTTGAAGCGTCCGCCAAGCCAGCCTTCCGGGGTTTCCAGCAGGCACTCTTCGGCAATTTCCTGGATCGCAGTGTGCAGCGGCAGGTTCAGTTCGTGGGCGGGCACATAGCCGGAAATCAGCTTGAGGACCACATCGCCACGGTCCTGGCGGCGCTGGCGTACCAGCACCCAATAATCGCGGTTCTGCCAATGCAGGGTCAGGCGTACGGATACGCCGAGGTTGGCCAGCTCCAGGGCGAAGCGTTCCGGGTCGGCCACCTCCACCGGTTTGCGGCGTTGCAGGGTCTGGGCAAAATTGAGCGGCATGCCGACGCTCTGGTAACTCAGGCCTTCGGGGGTGGCTTCGACGTGCAGCGGCAGTGTCTTGAAGTTGCTGGGGTTTTTTCTTATGAGCGTTCGCGGCATGTCGGCTCCTTCTTGCGACGGGGTCGGCCGCGTGGGCGGCATCAGAGTTGACGAATGACTTGGGCAGCGGTCGCCACGTTATGGGCCAGGTGCAGCGGATTAATGGTCCCGACAATAGCACTGGCGACGCCCGTTTGCGCAAACAACAGCATGAAACTCGCCCAAATTGGATCCATTCCAGGCTCCAGGCACACGTGGCCGCTGGCTAATGCCTTTTTCACCAGGATGCCCTTGCCATGGGCCGCCGCATAATCAATGACGGCTTTCTCGGTCTGTTCGTTCAAATTGTAGGTGATCATGGCGCAATCGCCCTGTTCCAGAGCCTTCACGCCGCCTTCTACGGTTTTGCCGGAGAAGCCGAAACCACGGATCTTGCCTTCCTTTTTCAACTCGGCCAGGGTCTGGTAGACCTCGCAGTCGTTGAGGATGTGCAGGTCGTTGCCGTCGGAGTGCACCAGCACCATGTCGATAAAATCGGTTTCAAGTCGTTTCAAACTGCGCTCGATCGACAGGCGGGTGTGGGCCGCGCTGAAGTCGTGGCTGGACAGGCCATTCTCGAACTCTTCACCGACCTTGCTGACGATCACCCAGTCCTTTCGCTGGCCACGCAGCAGCGGGCCCAGACGTTCCTCGCTCATGCCATAGGCCGGCGCCGTGTCAATCAGGTTGATGCCCAGTTCGCGGGCCTGTCGCAACAGCATGCGGGCTTCGTCGTCACCAGGAATCTGAAAACCGCTGGGGTATTTCACCCCTTGGTCGCGGCCCAGCTTGACGGTGCCCAGGCCCAGTGGCGAGACCATCAGGCCGGTGCTGCCCAGGGGGCGATGCAGGTCGTGAAGGGTGGGCAGGCTCATGGCAACAATTGCTCCCAGGCAGGTACGCCGATGGCGGGTTTTGGCAGGGCGGGCAGAGGTTCGCTGGCAGTCGGGCGGATCCCGTCACGTTCCAGGCGGTTGATCACCCGATCGGCGAAGTCCGGCGCCAGTGCCAGTTTGGTCGGCCAGCCCACCAGCAGGCGGCCTTCCTCGGCGATGAAAGCGTTGTCGGGACGGGTCAGGCCTGATTGCAGCGGCTCGGCACGGTCGACCCGCAGAGTGGCCCACTGGGTCTGGCTCATGTCGATCCACGGCAGCAATTGCGCCAGCTCTTTCTGCGCGGTGGCGATCTGTTCTTCCGGTGTGCGCGCTACGCCATCGGCTTCGGCAATGTCGCCGCCCATGTACCACACCCAGTTGCCATCGGCTGCCGGGTGAGTGGTGACGGTGATGCGCGGCTTGGTGCCGCCCCCCAGGCAGTGGGCATACAACGGTTTCAGGCCGGGGCCTTTGGCGATGATCATGTGCAACGGGCGCTTTTGCATCGCTGGCTGGTTCAGACCCAGCGCGGTCAGCAGGTCCGCCGTGCCGGCGCCGGCACTCAACACGATACGTTGGGCGCGGATCTCGCGGCCGTCCACGTTCAAACCCACCAGTGTGTTGCCTTCACGCAAGGGTTCGATATGTTGTCCGGCGAGCAAACCATCACCGGCCAGCTGGGCCAGGCGTTCGATCAGGCTCGGCACGTCAACGACCAACTCTGCCAGGCGATAGACTTTGCCCTTGAAACGACGGTCTTGCAGGGCAGGCGGCAGGTCGTCCCCCTTGACCTGATCGACACGGCCGCGCACGGCCTTGCTGGCGAAAAAGCTGGTGAGGTTGCCGGCGAGCGTGCCGGGGGACCACAGGTAATGAGCGTCGGACAACAGGCGCACGCCGGTCAGATCCAGCTCACCGTTACCCGCCAGCGCTTCACGCCAGCGGCGCGGCATGTCGGCAATGGCTTCGGAGGCGCCGGTGAGCGCACCGTGCAGGGCGTATTTCGCACCGCCGTGAATGATCCCCTGGGACTTCACGCTTTGCCCGCCACCCAGGGTGGCGCTTTCCACCAACACCGTGGAAAACCCCTGGCGGCGCAGGCGCGCATTCAGCCAGAGGCCTGCAACCCCGGCGCCGACAATCAGAACGTCGGTGGACATAACGGATGGCATGGGCAACCTCAGTGTTCAAGACAAGAGGCGCAGTATACAGCGTGTTGAAGGGTGGTCAGTGCCCGGCGGTTTTCGAGAACAACTGGATCACCACCACGCCCAGCACAATCAGGCCCATCCCCAGCATCGCCGGGATATCCAGCTTCTGCCCGTAGATGAACAGCGCCGCGATGCTCACCATCACAATGCCCATCCCGGCCCACACGGCGTAGGCGACACCCACCGGCACTGTGCGCACCACCAGCGTCAGCATCCAGAACGCCACACCGTAGCCGACGATCACCAGCAGCAGGGGGATCGGCGTGCTCCAGCCCTTGATGGCCTTCATGGAAACGGTGGCGATCACTTCCGAGCAGATGGCAATGGCCAAGTAGTAGTAAGCGACGTTCATGGGTCAATCCTCGGGTAAAGCAATCAGATAAGGCTGGCATTCTAGCGTTCAGTCAGATGGGGTAAAGTCATTACCTATCCGAATAAGAGATGGGTCGAGCCATGAGTGTGCAGTGGGATCTAGAGCAAATGCGCCTGTTTGTCAGCGTCGCCGAACACCGTTCGTTTTCGGCCGTGGCGCGTCAGCAGCGCAAGGCGCAGTCGGCGGTGAGCAATGGGATTGCGATGCTGGAGGCGGACCTTGGCGTCAGCCTGTTCGAGCGTAGCAGCGGCCGCCAACCGCGGCTGACGGAAGCCGGCAGCGTATTGCTGGAGGAGGCACGCGAAGTGTTGCGCCAGTGTGAACGGCTCAATGGCCGGGCACTGTCACTGACCCGCGGCGAGGAGGCTTGCCTGCGCCTGGCCCAGGATGAAGCCATGCTGTTTCAGCCGGTACTCGATAGCCTGGAGGCGCTGGCGGGCAAGTACCCGTTGCTGGAAGTGCAGCTGTCCAGCGCCGCGCAGGGCGATGTGGCCCGTAAGCTGGTGGAGCGCAAGGCTGACCTGGGTCTGCTGTTCTATCACGATCAAATCCCCGAAGCCCTGGAGCGACGGGTTGTCGGCAGTGTGGAGATGGTCACGGTATGCGGCGTGAATCATCCGCTGGCCAAGGAACCGTACGTGACGTGCCAGCGTCTGGCGCAGTTCCGTCAGTTGTTGATGTCGACCCAGACCAGCGTCTACCCCGGCAGCGAAGCCGCCAGCCCGTTGGTGTGGCGCGCCGACAGTTTCTACGTGTTGGCCGAATGGCTGATGAGCGGCCTGGGCTGGGCCTGGCTGCCCCGGCATATCGTGCAGTACCCGACCTATCAGCAACAAATGGTTGAGCTGGACAGCGAATGGACGCCGCCGGCCTTGGTGGTGGAGCTGGTCTGGCGGCGCGACGAGCATCTGGGGCCTGCCGCGCGCTTCCTGGCCAAACGATTTGCCGAGTGCTTGCAGGCGATCGACTGAAAAAGCCGATAAACTCCGCCGCCATGAATAGAACTCTCTACAGCTGTCTGTTTTACCTGGCGCTGCCCTTGGTGGCTTTACGTCTGTGGCTGCGCGCGCGCAAGGCGCCGGCCTATGCCAAGCGCGTCGGCGAGCGCTTCTCCTATGGCTTGCCGGTGATGCAGCCGGGCGGGATCTGGGTGCATGCCGTGTCGGTGGGCGAGAGCATTGCCGCCGCGCCCATGGTGCGCGGGTTGCTGGCGCGTTATCCGACGCTGCCGATCACCGTCACGTGTATGACGCCCACCGGGTCCGAGCGCATCCAGGCGTTGTTCGCCAACGAGCCGCGCATCCAGCATTGCTACTTGCCGTATGACTTGCCGTGCGCCGCCAAACGTTTCCTCGATCGCGTGCAGCCGAAACTGGCAGTGATCATGGAAACCGAGCTGTGGCCCAACCATATCCACGCCTGCGCCCAGCGAGGGATTCCAGTGGCGTTGGCGAATGCACGGTTGTCGGCGCGCTCGGCCAAGGGCTACGCACGCTTTGCCAAACTGACGGCGCCGATGCTGTCGCAGATGAGCCTCTTCGCTGTGCAGACGCAGACCGAAGCCCAGCGCTTCCTGAGCCTCGGGGCTCGCCCGGAAACCGTCGAAGTCACCGGCTCGATCAAGTTCGACCTGACCATCGACCCCGAACTGCCGGCGCGGGCCGCTGCGTTACGCGCGCAATGGGGCGCCAGCGAGCGCCCGGTGTGGATCGCCGCGAGCACCCATGAAGGTGAAGATGACGTGGTGCTGGCGGCGCATCGACAACTGCTCGACAGCTATCCCAATGCGCTGCTGATTCTGGTGCCGCGTCACCAGGAGCGCTTCGGGCCGATGTTCGAACGGTGTCAGCAACAAGGCTTTGCCACGGTGCGCCGTTCCAGCGGCGACGCGGTCACCGCGCAAACCGCGGTACTGCTCGGCGACACCATGGGTGAATTGCTGTTTCTGTATGCCCTCGCCGACAGCGCTTTTGTCGGCGGCAGCCTGGTGGCGACGGGCGGGCATAACCCACTGGAACCGGCGGCCTTGGCATTGCCGGTGATCATGGGGCCGCACGTGTTCAACTTCCTCGAAATCACGGCGATGATGCGCGAAGCGGGAGCGCTGCGCGAGGTGGATGACGCCGAAGGATTGGCCGAGGCCGTGCGCCAGTTGTTCGAATTGCCGCAGGATGCCCGCAAGATGGCGCAGGCTGGCCTCAAGGTGATGCAGGCCAACCAGGGCGCGCTCAAGCGCCTGCTGGACGGTTTGGACAAACTGCTTACCCGCTGACACCACCAATCAACTGTGGGAGCGGGCTTGCTCGCGAATGCGGTGTATCAGTACCAGATGCACTGGCTGACACACCGCATTCGCGAGCAAGCCCGCTCCCACATTGGTTATACGCTGTGTTTAATAGCCGGGACGGGCCTTGAGTTGTTCGGCGGCGGCCTTGGCCAGGTCCGGCGGCAGGAAGTCGCGGTCCGGGTTGTAGTCAGCCTTGAGGTAGCGCGCCAGGTCCTGCAAGTCGCCTGGGTTCAAGGTGCCCGCGGCTTGTTTCAGGCGCAGGTTGTCGAGGATGTAGTCGTAGCGGCTGTTGTTGTAGTTGCGCACCGACGCGTAGAGCTGGCGCTGTGAGTCCAGCACATCGACGATGTTGCGCGTACCCACCTGGTAGCCGATTTCCGTGGCTTCTACTGCGCTCTGGTTGGAGATGATCGACTGGCGGCGCGCCTGCACCTGCTCCACATCGGTGTTCACCGCACGGTGCAGGTTGCGGGTGTTTTCCACCACCTGGCGGCGCAGGCCTTCGCGCTGCTGCTCGGTCTGGCCCAGGCGCGAGTAGGATTCACGCACTTGCGAGCTGGTCAGCCCGCCGCTGTAGATCGGGATGCTCAGGCGCAGGCCGATGGTGCGTTGTTCCACATCGCCACGGTACGGCGTGCCGAAAGCATTCGGGTTGCTGAAGCCCAGGGCGTCGTTGTCACCTTTTTCGTATTGCGCCACGGCGTCCAGGGTCGGTGCATGCCCGGCCTTGCGCTGCTTGAGGGTTTCTTCGGCGGCGGTGACGGCGTAGTTGCTGGCGAGCAGGTTCAGGTTCTGGCGGCCGGCGGTTTCGACCCAGGCCTTGGCGTCGTTCGGCAGCGGCGGCAACACTGGCAGCGTGTGGACAATGCCCTGGATCGAGTTGTACTGACGGTTGGTCAAGGTGATCAATGCTTCGAACGCGTCTTCCACCTGGCGTTGGGCCAGGATGCGGTTGGCGCGGGCGGTGTCGTAGCTGGCCTGGGATTGAAGGACATCGGTCTTGTCCGACAGGCCGACGTCAAAGCGTTCGTTGGACTGGTCCAGCTGGCGTTTGAACGCATTTTCTTCGGCCTTGGTCGAGGCCAGGTTGTCCTGGGCACGCAGCACGGCGAAATAGTTTTCGGCGCTTTGCAGGATCAGGTTCTGTTCGGTGGCCGACAGTTGCAGCGCAGCCTGCTCGTTGGTGGCCTCGGCCGCCTGCAGTTGGAACCAGCGGTCGGCGCGGAACAGGGGCTGGCTCAAGGTGGCGCGCCAGGAGTGCGCGTCGCGGTTGGCGGTGGCGGCGGGCGTGTCGATCTGGGTGCGCACGTTATTGATATCGGCACCACCGGTCAGGTTCGGTAGCAGCCCGGCGCGGGCCTGGGGCACCACTTCTTTTTGCGCGCCGTATTGGGCACGGGCAGCGGCCAGGTCGGCGTTGTTGTCCACGGCTTCCTGGTAGACGCTGACCAAGTCGGTGTTGGCGGACAAGGGCGCTTCAGCTGCCCAGACCATTCCGTTGGTCGCACAAGACACGGCGAGAGCCAGTGAAAGTTTGCGCAGCATGAGGCGATCCCTAGTTTAAATATTACGGTGATAATTTAGCGCCCAAGGCTAAGGCGGGCCATTCCTGGCGTCAAGCATTGTGGCGGCAACCGAGTGTAGTGGTGCTGACTCGGCGCAACAATCCCGCAATCACGCCATTCATCACGCTGAATGCACCGCTATTGGCAATTTGCCCGCGGCATGGTCTAGACTGGCCGCGTTCTTGTCGGGGTGCCTTGTTGGAAGGCTGAGATCGGTAAATACCGGATCCCGTTGAACCTGATCAGGTTAGCGCCTGCGTAGGGAACAAGATTTCTCGTCACCCGGCGAGTCCTCTTGTGCTTCGTCCGGGATGCTGTTCATTTATTGAGCAGCCCTCGTGCACAGAGCACAGCACTGGTTTCAGTGCGTTCATCCGTCCCAGGTTCGCTCCGACAAAAATCCACCGCCTGGATAGTTGGAGAGCCCGTGATGAGCACAGAAATAAAAAGTACAAAACTGAAAAACACCGTGCACCTGAGTGAATCGGCCAAGGTCGACTCCGGCTCCGTGCAGCCGTTTACCCGCTCGCAAAAAATCTACGTGCAGGGCACTCGCCCGGACATCCGCGTGCCAATGCGCGAAATCAGCCTGGACGTGACCCCCACCGATTTCGGCGGTGAAATCAACGCGCCGGTTACCGTGTACGACACCTCCGGCCCCTACACTGACCCGAATGTGATCATCGACGTGCGCAAAGGCCTGGCCGATGTGCGCTCGCCGTGGATCGAAGTACGCAACGACACCGAACGCCTGCCGGGCCTCAGTTCGCACTTCGGTCAACAGCGTCTGAGCGATGCCGAACTGACCGCGCTGCGCTTCGCCCACGTGAAGAACCCGCGTCGCGCCAAGGCCGGCGCCAACGTCACGCAGATGCACTACGCACGCAAAGGCATCATCACCGCCGAGATGGAATACGTCGCCATCCGCGAAAATATGAAGCTGGAAGAAGCCCGCGCCACCGGCTTGCTCGACCAGCAGCATGCCGGCCATAGCTTCGGTGCCAGCGTGCCGAAAATCATCACCCCCGAATTCGTGCGCGAAGAAATCGCTCGCGGCCGCGCGATCATCCCGGCCAACATCAACCACACCGAACTGGAACCGATGATCATCGGCCGTAACTTCCTGGTGAAGATCAACGGCAACATCGGCAACAGCGCCCTGGGGTCGTCCATCGAAGAAGAAGTGGCGAAACTTACGTGGGGCATTCGCTGGGGTTCGGACACGGTGATGGACTTGTCCACCGGCAAGCACATCCATGAAACCCGCGAGTGGATCATCCGCAACTCGCCAGTGCCGATCGGCACCGTGCCGATCTACCAGGCCCTGGAAAAAGTCGGCGGCGCCGCCGAAGACCTGACCTGGGAGCTGTTCCGTGACACCCTGATCGAACAGGCCGAGCAGGGCGTCGACTACTTCACCATCCATGCCGGCGTGCTGCTGCGCTACGTGCCGCTGACCGCCAAGCGTGTGACCGGCATCGTTTCTCGTGGCGGTTCGATCATGGCCAAGTGGTGCCTGGCGCACCACAAAGAGAACTTCACCTACACGCATTTCGACGAAATCTGCGAAATCATGAAGGCCTACGACGTCAGTTTCTCCCTTGGCGATGGCCTGCGTCCCGGTTCGATTGCCGACGCCAACGACGCCGCGCAGTTCGGCGAGCTGGAAACCCTGGGCGAGCTGACCAAGACCGCCTGGAAGCACGACGTGCAAACCATGATCGAAGGCCCCGGCCACGTGCCGATGCAGTTGATCAAGGAGAACATGGACAAGCAGCTGGAGTGCTGCGACGAAGCGCCGTTCTACACCCTCGGCCCGCTGACCACCGACATTGCGCCGGGCTATGACCACATCACCTCCGGTATCGGCGCGGCGATGATCGGCTGGTTCGGTTGCGCCATGCTTTGCTACGTCACGCCCAAGGAACACTTGGGCTTGCCGAACAAGGATGATGTGAAGACCGGGATCATCACCTACAAGATCGCCGCCCACGCGGCGGACCTCGCCAAAGGCCATCCGGGTGCACAGATCCGCGATAACGCCTTGAGCAAGGCGCGTTTCGAGTTCCGCTGGGAAGACCAGTTCAACCTCGGCCTGGACCCGGACACCGCGCGCTCGTATCACGACGAAACCCTGCCGAAGGACTCGGCCAAGGTCGCGCATTTCTGCTCGATGTGCGGGCCGAAGTTCTGCTCGATGAAGATCACCCAGGAAGTGCGTGAATACGCGGCCAACCAGCGCATTGAGGCGGTGGACGTGGATGTGGCCAAAGGCTTGGCCGAGCAGGCGCAGCGGTTCAAGCAGGAAGGGAGTCAGCTGTACAAAAAGGTCTGATCCGAGGCGGCGGTGCCTGCACCGCCGTCATCGCGGGCAAGCCCGGCTCCCACAGTTGATCGCGTTGTACACAGCTTTTGTGTCCACAGCCGGTCCCTTGTGGGAGCCGGGCTTGCCCGCGATAGCGATCTCCAAAACAACACAGTGTCCCTCAGAGATAACACCCTTGAGCATTCAACCCAGCACTTATTCCCCGGACATTGCAGTGTCCGCTGACAAACGCGTCTTCGGCGCCCGCGACCTGTTCTCCCTCTGGTTCTCCCTCGGCATCGGCTTGATGGTCCTGCAAACCGGCGCATTGCTCGCGCCAGGCTTGGGCCTGTCCGGTTCGTTGCTGGCGATTTTCCTCGGCACCCTGGTGGGTGTCCTGCTGCTGGCCGCTGTCGGCGTAATCGGCAGCGACACCGGCCTGTCCGCCATGGCCGCGCTCAAGCTGAGCCTTGGGGCGAAGGGCGCGAGCCTGCCGGCGTTGCTCAATTTGCTGCAGCTGATCGGCTGGGGCTCGTTCGAAATCATCGTGATGCGCGACGCGGCCAGCCTGTTGGGCACGCGGGCGTTCAGTGAAGGCAGCCTATTGGCCAGCCCATTGCTGTGGACCCTATTCTTCGGCGGTCTGGCGACGCTGCTGGCGGTCAGTGGTCCGCTGACCTTCGTGCGCCAGATCTTGCGCAAATGGGGCATCTGGTTGTTGCTCGCCGCCTGCCTGTGGCTCACCTGGAACCTGTTCGCCAAAGCCGACCTCGCCACACTCTGGGCCAAGGCGGGTGACGCTTCGATGCCGTTCGCGGTGGGTTTTGATATCGCCATCGCCATGCCGCTGTCGTGGCTGCCGCTGATCGCCGATTACTCGCGTTTCGGCAAGCGCGCCCACAGCGTGTTCGGTGGCACGGCGCTGGGGTTCTTTATCGGTAATTTCTGGCTGATGAGCCTGGGCGTGGCCTACACCCTGGCGTTTGCACCGAGCGGTGAAGTCAACGCGCTGTTGCTGGCGTTGGCTGGGGCCGGCCTGGGGATTCCGCTTCTATTGATTCTGTTGGACGAATCGGAAAACGCCTTCGCCGATATTCACTCGGCGGCGGTATCCAGCGGGATGTTGCTGCGTTTGAAGGTCGAGCACCTGGCGTTGGCCATCGGCGTGGTCTGCACGCTTATCGCCTGCTTTGCACCGTTGGCGCAGTACCAGAACTTCCTGTTGTTGATCGGCTCGGTATTCGCGCCGCTGTTTGGGGTGGTGCTGGTGGATCATTTCATCCTGCGCCGTCGTAGCGGGGGTGCAGTAGCCAGCTTGCGCTGGCCGGCGCTACTGGCCTGGCTGGGCGGTATCGCCACTTACCACTTGCTGGCCCATCTGTATCCGGACATCGGTGCAACCCTGCCGGCGCTGGTGCTGGCAGGGCTGTTGCAACTCATCCTGGGCCGGGTCTTCAGCGGCGCGCGGGCACCAGCTCAGGCTTGAGGATGCCCTCCAGGCGCGAGTACGGAATCTGCAACTCGACGTGGCCCAGGGCATACGGTGCGATGGTGGTGGTGGGGTACTTGAGGATCACGCCGCCATAAGTCAGCGCCACGTTCGGGGTTTTCTGGAAGGGGTAGGTTTTCACATACTCCGGCTCCAGGCTCAGGCGGGTGCTGATCAGCCAGCTGTTGTGAGCCACCTGGGCGGCTTTCCAGAACGCCTCTTCCTTGCCGGGCAACAGCATGTCGGTCAGGGTCAGGGCCTTTTGCTGCTGGCGCGAATAGTTGATGAATGCACGGCCCGGTTCGCCGTGGGTGGCACCTTGGTCCAGGTAGCTGGATAACTCGATGATCACCAAGCCGTCATGCTGTTCACGTACCTTGGCCTGCAGGTACATGCTGTTGCGTGGGGCGGCCGTTTTCAGGAATTGCTCGCGGTAGGTCTCAAGACTGGTCGGCAGCGGGTCGTTCGGGCTGGTGCGGGTCATTTCCAGCAGGCGCTGTTCGATCAGTGCATCCAGCTTCGGCTCCTTGGCAAAGTGCACGGTGTCGATATTCACCAGTGGGCAGTCGGCGCTGGCGCAGCCTGGCTTGCTCTGCTCGGTGGCGTCGCGGGTGGCGTCCAGCGGGGTTTTGTAACTCGGCTGGAACAGGCTTTGGCAGGCACCGAGGGTCAATGCGATGCAGGCCACGGAGGCGATTTTTAAAAGCGACATGGATGTCCTTCGTCTAGCGATAAGAGCGAAATTTGTGGAGCTTCGACTACCGGCAGGGCAGTCAGTTCGCCACTAAGCTGATTAGAGTGAGTTTGACGCCCGCCGTCTATCCCGGCAACTGGAAAGGGGCTGCATCCAGAGGCATGAGCGCGTTAGGATGGCGCCAATTGCGCAGGCTCAACGAGGAAGGGATATGACGGACATCGCAAAATCGACGCCGAGCACTATCGAAATTGTTCAGCGCGACAATGCCTACCAGGGCTTCTACAAGCTTGATCGCGTGCAACTGCGCCACGAGAAGTTCGATGGCGGCATGAGCCGGGTGATCAATCGCGAAGTCTTCGTTCGTCACGATGCCGTGTGCGTGCTGCCCTACGATCCGAAGCGCGATACGGTGGTACTGATCGAGCAGTTCCGCGTAGGCGCCATGGGTCGGACCGACAACCCGTGGCTGGTGGAAATGGTCGCCGGCCTGATCGACAAGGATGAAGCGCCGGAGGAGGTTGCACACCGCGAAGCCGAGGAGGAAGCTGGGCTGACATTCTCGGCGCTGTGGCCGATCACCCAGTATTTCCCGTCGCCCGGCGGCAGTACCGAATTTGTCCACTTGTACCTGGGCCGTTGCGACAGCTCGGGCGCGGGGGGCGTCCATGGATTGGAAGAAGAAGCTGAAGATATCCGCGTCACCGTATGGGCCTTCGAAGATGCCCTGCAAGCGGTGCGCGACGGCAAAATTTCCAATGCAGCCAGCATTATCGCCCTGCAATGGCTTGCGCTTAATCGCGCGGAAGTGAGGGGGTTATGGCAGTAAAGGCACGGGAACGTTATCGAGTCGACCTGATCGGGTTGCAAGCGGCCTGCGAGGCCAACTATGCGCGGCTGATGCGCCTGCTGCCCGACATGCGCCATGCCCCCGAGGCGCGGCGCATCGGCGTGACCCATGGCGATCAAATGCTTGGCGTGCTGGCACTGGAAGTCATCGTCAATTGCCCGTACACCACCACCCTGCGCGTGCGCCAGGAGCACAGCCTGCCATGGTTGCCGGTGCCGCAACTGGAAGTGCAGGTGTACCACGACGCGCGCATGGCCGAAGTGATCAGCGCCGAACATGCGCGGCGCTTTCGCAGCATCTATCCTTACCCCAACGTGTTCATGCACCAGCCCGATGAGAAAGCACAGCTCAATGTGTTCCTCGGTGAATGGTTGAGCCACTGCCTGGCCCTGGGCCACGAGTTCGAAGTTGTGCGGTAGATGTGAACTGCATCTGCTTCCTAAGGTTTCCTCTTGTGTCCTGCCCCAGCATAATCACGCCACACGTCCATTCCTGTGATTGCCTTGGGAGAGCGCCTTGCCGAGCGTATCCACTGTGAGCCCCGATGCGCCTGCATTGCTGGTGCAATTGTCCGACAGCCACTTGTTTGCCGAGGCCGACGGTACGCTGTTGGGCATGAACACCCGCGACAGCCTGCAAGGCGTCATCGAATTGGTGCGCGCGCAGCAGCGGCGTATTGATTTGGTGTTGGCGACGGGGGACCTGTCCCAGGACGGCACACTGGAGTCGTACCAGCAATTTCGAGACATGACCCGGCAGATCGACGCCCCGGCGCGTTGGATTCCCGGCAATCACGACGAGCCGCAGATCATGGCCCACGCCGCCGTGCACAGCGATCTCTTGGAGCCGGTGGTCGATATCGGTCACTGGCGCGTCACTCTGCTGGACTCCGCTGTCCCCGGTTCGGTGCCGGGTTACCTGCAAGACCAGCAACTGCAGCGGCTCGCCCAGGCCCTGAGCGAAGCGCCGAATCGTCATCATCTGGTGTGCTTCCACCATCATCCGGTGCCCATCGGTTGTGCCTGGATGGAGCCCATCGGTTTGCGCAATCCCGATGCGTTGTTTGCCGTGCTCGACCGTTTCCCGCAGGTACGGGCGGTGCTCTGGGGCCATGTGCACCAGGAAATCGACCGCGAGCGCAACGGCGTGCGGCTGCTGGCATCGCCCTCCACCTGCATCCAGTTCGCGCCGGGCAGTGAAGATTTCAAGGTCAGCGAGCAAGCGCCGGGTTACCGCTGGCTGCGCTTGCATGCCGACGGACGGTTGGAAACTGGGGTGGAGCGGCTTCAAAATTTTGCATTTACCGTGGATTACGGCAGCAACGGCTATTAATAGCTGTAAACGCTGATCAACATGTGGGAGCGGGCTTGCTTGCGAATGCAGTGTTCCAGTCACCGGCGGTATTGGCTGACACACTGCCTTCGCGAGCAAGCCCGCTCCCACATTGGATCTTCAGTGTATTGGGGATAGAGGGACTCACACACCACCCCGATCCCTGTAAACTGCGCCTCTTTGGCTGAGTCACGGAGAGCCTGGCATGTCTGCCTCGATCCTGTATATCCACGGTTTCAACAGTGCGCCTGTGTCCAACAAGGCCAGCCAGTTGATCACCGTGATGGGCGCCATCGGCCTGGCCGACCAATTACGCGTGCCGGCCCTGCATCACCATCCCCGTCAGGCAATTGCACAGTTGGAAGCGGCGATCGCTGAACTGGGGCGGCCACTGCTGGTCGGCAGCTCACTCGGCGGCTACTATGCAACCCATCTTGCCGAACGCCATGGCCTCAAGGCGCTGTTGGTGAACCCGGCGGTCAGCCCCCATCGGATGTTCGATGGTTACCTGGGCACCCAGAAGAACCTCTACACCGATGAAACCTGGGAACTGACCCACGATCACGTCACGGCGCTGGCCGAGCTGGAAGTACCGGCGCCCCAGGACGCCGCGCGGTATCAGGTGTGGTTGCAGACCGGGGATGAAACCCTGGATTATCGCCTCGCCCAGCAGTACTACCGGGCCTGTGCCTTGCGCATCCAGGCCGGCGGCGACCACGGTTACCAGGGGTTCGCAAGGCAATTGCCGGCGATGTTGAGCTTTGCGGGCATTGGCGCAGATCAGTATCAATCCTTCGATTTTTCTTCACTGTAAAAATCGCAGGTCACTTTTTAATCGAACGACTCACGACGAGACCCCATGGCCACTCCCAGCGCTAGCTCTTATAACGCCGACGCCATCGAAGTCCTCTCGGGCCTCGACCCGGTGCGCAAACGCCCCGGCATGTACACTGACACCAGTCGGCCGAACCACCTTGCCCAGGAAGTCATCGACAACAGCGTCGACGAAGCCTTGGCCGGTCACGCCAAGTCGGTGCATGTCATTCTCCACGCTGACCACTCCCTGGAAGTGTCCGACGATGGTCGCGGCATGCCGGTGGACATCCACCCCGAAGAGGGGGTGCCGGGCGTCGAGCTGATCCTCACCAAACTGCATGCCGGCGGTAAGTTCTCCAACAAGAACTACCAGTTCTCCGGCGGCCTGCACGGCGTGGGTATTTCAGTGGTCAACGCCTTGTCCACGCTGGTGCGGGTCAAGGTCAAGCGCGACGGTAACGAGTACCAGATGACCTTCGCCGATGGCTACAAAGCCACCGACCTAGAAGTGATAGGCACCGTTGGCAAGCGCAACACCGGCACCAGCGTGTACTTCGCGCCGGATCCGAAATACTTCGATTCGCCGAAATTCTCCATCAGCCGCCTCAAGCATGTGCTCAAGGCCAAGGCTGTATTGTGCCCAGGCCTAGTGGTGACCTTTGAAGACAAAGGCACCGGCGAGAAGGTCGAGTGGCACTACGAAGACGGCCTGCGTTCGTACCTGGAAGATTCCGTCAGCGACTTCGAGCGTCTGCCCAACGAGCCGTTCTGCGGCAGCCTGGCCGGTAATAAAGAAGCCGTGGACTGGGCGTTGCTGTGGCTGCCGGAAGGTGGCGACAGCGTGCAGGAAAGCTACGTCAACCTGATCCCGACGGCCCAGGGCGGCACCCACGTCAACGGCTTGCGTCAAGGCTTGCTGGATGCCATGCGCGAATTCTGCGAGTACCGCAACCTGTTGCCGCGCGGCGTGAAGCTGGCGCCGGAAGACGTGTGGGAGCGCATCGCGTTCGTGCTGTCGATGAAAATGCAGGAACCGCAGTTCTCCGGTCAGACCAAGGAGCGCCTGTCGTCCCGCGAGGCGGCGGCGTTTGTCTCCGGCGTGGTCAAGGACGCTTTCAGCCTGTGGCTCAACGAGCACCCTGAACTGGGCCTGGCCCTGGCCGAGCTGGCGATCAACAACGCCGGCCGTCGCTTGAAGGCGAGTAAAAAGGTCGAGCGCAAGCGCATCACCCAGGGCCCGGCGTTGCCCGGCAAGCTGGCCGATTGCGCCGGGCAAGACCCGATGCGCTCCGAGCTGTTCCTGGTGGAAGGTGACTCCGCCGGCGGTTCCGCCAAGCAGGCACGGGACAAGGAGTTCCAGGCGATCCTGCCGTTGCGCGGCAAGATCCTCAACACCTGGGAAGTCGATGGCAGCGAAGTCCTGGCCAGCCAGGAGGTGCACAACATCGCCGTGGCCATTGGTGTGGACCCAGGCGCGGCGGACATGAGCCAACTGCGCTACGGCAAGATCTGCATTCTCGCCGACGCCGACTCCGACGGTCTGCACATCGCCACGCTGCTGTGCGCACTGTTCGTGCAGCACTTCCGCCCGTTGGTCGAGGCTGGCCACGTCTACGTCGCCATGCCGCCGTTGTACCGGATCGACCTGGGCAAGGAAATCTATTACGCCCTGGACGAAGCCGAGCGTGACGGCATCCTCGACCGCCTGGTGGCCGAGAAGAAGCGTGGCAAACCACAGGTCACGCGATTCAAAGGGCTGGGTGAAATGAACCCGCCGCAGCTGCGCGAAACCACCATGGACCCGAACACCCGGCGCCTGGTGCAGTTGACGCTGGGCGACGACTTCGCCGCCACCTCAGAAATGATGGACATGTTGCTGGCGAAGAAACGCGCGCCGGATCGCAAGTCGTGGCTGGAATCCAAAGGCAACCTGGCCGAGGTTCTGGGCTGATGCGCACAGGTTTCGCCCTGGCGATCCTGATGTTGAGCGGGCTTGCGGCTACCCAGGTGGCTGCCGCGCCCGTGGCTGAGCTGAAACTGGTGTCCGAACACCCAGTGGACGGCATGCGCGGTGGCAACCTGTCGGGTCTGGCGCTGTGTGGCAAAGAGTTATGGACGGTTTCCGATCGCGACGACGACCAGATCTATCGACTTGATACCCGCGCAGCGGTGTGGAAAGCCGAGAGGTACGGGATCGTTGTGCCGCCAGTGCCTGAGTCTGGGTTGCCCTGGGGGTTGCGCTCGCGAACCAAGGCCGCGTCGTTCATTCGCGGTGGCGACCTGGATTTTGAAGGCATCAGCTGTGATGCCGAGGGAAATCGCTACATTGTCAGTGAAGCCCATGCGGCGGTGCTGAGAGTGCCGTTTTCCGGCGAGCAGGGTGATACCGAGTGGTTGAAGATCGCCCCAGGCATGGTGCGCGAAGCGCGTGCAAGTGGCATGTTGCTGCATTTCAATGCCTTGTTCGAGGGCTTGGCAATCAGCCCGGACGGCAATCAGATCTGGCTGGCGGCCGAGCGTGAGCGACGGGGCTTGATCTCGATCAAGCGTGGGCAGAGCGTTTGGGATTGTGAGGGCGCCTGCGTGTTGCTGAGCGAGGCCGGCAAGGACGTGCAGCCAGCCAAGTTCACCAATGCCAAGGCGGTATCCAAGGATTTCGCCGACCTGGCGCTGTTCAACGGCAAACTGTTTACCCTGGAGCGCAATGCGTTCCAGATTTGCCGACGCGATCCCGCCACGGCCAAGGTCGAGCTGTGCTGGTCGTTTGCCGACGAGACCCTGGCGCCCGAGCGGCGCTACGCCCAGCCTTATGGCTTGGCCGAAGCCCTGTTGATCGACGCGGAGGGGGCCTGGCTTGGCATTGACAATAATTTCGGCCCCCGCGCCGATGGTGAAAAACGCCCCATGGTCTATCGTTTCGCCGCCCCTGCCGGTGGCTGGAGCGCCCGCCCATGAGCCCCTGTTTTTTTGAATTGACCCGGTGCAGCGGCAGTTCCGCTGCGCCTTATCCGACAATGATGAGGCCCGCATGAGTGACATCCTCGCAGACAGCTTAGACGGCGTAGAACGCCGGTCGCTGGCTGACTTCACCGAAAATGCCTACCTCAACTACTCCATGTACGTGATCATGGACCGTGCCTTGCCGCATATCGGCGACGGCCTGAAGCCTGTACAACGGCGCATTATCTACGCCATGAGTGAGTTGGGCCTGGATGCCGATTCCAAGCACAAGAAGTCGGCGCGTACCGTGGGTGACGTGCTCGGTAAGTTCCACCCCCATGGCGATTCCGCCTGCTACGAAGCCATGGTGCTGATGGCCCAGCCGTTCAGCTATCGCTACACACTGGTAGACGGCCAGGGTAACTGGGGGGCGCCGGATGATCCCAAATCGTTCGCCGCCATGCGATACACCGAGGCGCGTCTGTCGCGTTATTCGGAAGTCCTGCTGAGCGAACTGGGGCAGGGCACTGCCGACTGGGGGCCTAACTTCGACGGCACCCTCGACGAACCGTTGGTGTTGCCGGCACGTTTGCCGAATATCCTGCTCAATGGCACCACGGGCATCGCAGTCGGCATGGCCACCGACGTGCCGCCGCACAACCTGCGTGAAGTCGCCACCGCTTGCGTGCGCTTGCTCGATGAGCCGAAGGCCACGGTGGAACAGCTTTGCGAGCACATCCAGGGCCCGGACTACCCGACCGAAGCGGAAATCATCACGCCGCGCGCCGACCTGTTGAAGATGTACGAGACCGGCAAGGGCTCGGTGCGCATGCGCGCCGTGTACCACATCGAAGATGGCGACATTATCGTCACCGCACTGCCGCACCAGGTGTCGGGTGCCAAGGTGCTGGAGCAGATCGCCGCGCTGATGCAGGCCAAACCGTCGAAATTGCCGCAAGTTGCCGACCTGCGTGACGAATCCGACCACGAAAACCCCTGCCGCATCGTGATCATCCCGACCAACAGCCGGGTCGACCACGAAGTGCTGATGCAGCATCTGTTTGCTAGCACGGACCTTGAGTCCAGCTATCGGGTCAACGTCAACATCATCGGTCTGGACGGCAAGCCGCAGCTGAAAAACCTGCGCAACCTGCTGGTGGAGTGGCTGGAGTTCCGGGTGCAGACCGTGCGTCGTCGCCTGCAATTCCGCCTGGACAAGGTCGAGCGTCGCCTGCACCTGTTGGACGGTTTGCTGATTGCTTACCTCAACCTGGATGAAGTGATCCATATCATCCGTACCGCCGAGCATCCGAAAGCCGAGTTGATCGCGCGTTTCGAGCTGAGCGAGATCCAGGCTGACTACATCCTCGACACCCGTTTGCGTCAGTTGGCGCGGCTGGAAGAAATGAAGCTGCGCGACGAACAGGACGCGCTGCTCAAGGAACAAGCCAAGCTGCAAGCCCTGCTGGGCAGCGAAGCCAAGCTGAAGAAGTTGGTGCGCAGCGAGCTGATCAAAGACGCCGAAACCTACGGCGATGACCGTCGTTCGCCGATCGTCCAGCGCGCTGAGGCGAAAGCTCTGACAGAAACCGAACTGCTGCCAAACGAGAAAATTACCGTCGTTCTGTCGGAAAAGGGTTGGGTTCGTTCCGCCAAAGGGCATGATATTGACGCCACTGGCTTGTCGTACAAGGCGGGCGACGGCTTCAAGACCGCCGCCGCCGGGCGTTCCAACCAGTTTGCGGTGTTTATCGACTCCACCGGGCGCAGTTATTCGGTACCGGCCCACACCTTGCCGTCTGCACGGGGGCAGGGTGAGCCGTTGACCGGGCGCCTGACGCCGCCGCCAGGTGCAAATTTCGAGTGTGTGTTGCTGCCGGACGATGATGCGCTGTACGTGATTGCGTCCGACGCGGGTTATGGTTTTGTGGTGAAGGGTGAAGACCTGCAGGCCAAGAACAAGGCAGGCAAGGCCTTGCTGAGCTTGCCGAACAACGCCAAGGTGATCCTGCCGCGGCCGGTGGATGACCGTGAGGGCAACTGGTTGGCCTCGGTGACCACCGAAGGGCGTTTGCTGGTGTTCAAGATCAGTGATCTGCCGCAGTTGGGCAAAGGCAAGGGCAACAAGATCATCGGTATTCCCGGCGAGCGCGTGGCCAGTCGCGAAGAGTACGTGACCGACATCGCAGTGATCCCGGAAGGCGCGACTTTGGTGCTTCAGGCCGGTAAACGTACGTTGTCCCTGCGTCCCGATGACCTTGAGCACTACAAGGGTGAGCGTGGCCGGCGTGGTAACAAATTGCCACGTGGCTTCCAACGTGTGGATGCTTTGCTGGTGGAAACGCCGGTTTAACGCGTATTAGAGCCCTCGATCTACGATTTAACGCGTAGATCGACGCTTTGGCGCTGGAGTCATGGCGCATATTCACGGATGATATGGCCTTTCCAGCGCCGGCGTGGCCGAGCGTGTTTAGGTTATTTTTAGTATTACATTGTGGTTCGCCTTGTGGCAGCCACCTGGATGGGATGATGACTGCTCCACGCCTTCCTTTATTTTTTATGCTCGCTGGCCTTTTGGGGCTGGCGGGTTGCAGCACACATCAGCCGGTGTCGCTGTACCAGCTGGACAGCGGAAGTCCGGCTCAACCCGCACAGACGGCTGGCATGGCCGTCTTGCTGGGCCCGGTGATCGTTGCCGACTACCTGCAACGCGAAACACTGCTGCAACGTCAGAACGACGGCAGCCTGCAAGGTTCCACGGATGGTCGTTGGGCGGGCAGCTTGTCTTCCGACATCAACCAATTGATGTTGCGCCAGGTCGCGGGTCAACTGGATAGCCAGCGTGTGGTGCTGGCGCCCGCGCCGACCGGGTTTACCCCGGATGTGCAGGTGTTGCTGACCATTACCCGTCTTGACTCTGGTGCGTCGCAACCGGCGATTCTCGATGCGCAGTGGCGCTTGATCGATCGTCGTGGCCAGGTGCGCGATAACCGCATCGTGCACCTGCAGGAGGAGCATACCGGCACCACCGCGTCCCAGGTCCAGGCCCAGGGCGTGTTGTTGCAGCATCTGGCACAGCAGTTGTCGGTGGCACTCAAGCCATTGGCCAACCAACCGCCGATTGCCGAAGTGCCGCGTAAGCAGAGCGCTCCGGTACAGGCCAAGCCGGCACAACCGCAGAAGCCGAAGATGCCGATGGCGACGCCGATTCGCACGGATATGGAAGTGTTCAGGTTCTGATCTGAAACGCGCACAAAAAAAGGCCCGCTTACTCAGCGGGCCTTTTTTTTGGGGCCAAGCGTTGGGGCCTGGCACCGTTTCACTGTGGGAGGGGGCGCGGGGATTCAGTTATTGATGGGCTAACTGATACTTCGCTATCGCGGGCGAGCCCGCTCTCACATGAGTCATACAGGGTTATTTGGTGCGGGTCTCGTGCATCCGCGCCAACTGCCGCTCCAGCATCGATGGGTACGGCTCCATCAATCTCTCCACGCAACTGGCGCCCTCTGGGCTGGCAATCGGGCGGATACGTGCGCGTTGGCGGATCAGCGTGTCTTCGCTGATCTTGCGCTCCACCAGCAACAGGTTGCGGCTGTGCTGCGACAGCGCCAGGGCGTCTTGGGCGCTCTCGGTGAGCAGCAGGTCGATCTGGGTCATGCCAAACAGATCATCGCTCACCGTCAGGCCCAACTGCAGTTGCAAGGTAATGCCGCTGTCGGCCACTTCGATCTGCAGGGCGTGGCCCAGGGCGCGCAGCAGCTCGCCGCAGCAAATCGCG
This sequence comes from Pseudomonas sp. H3_E07, assembly GCF_054668895.1. Taxonomy (NCBI): domain Bacteria; kingdom Pseudomonadati; phylum Pseudomonadota; class Gammaproteobacteria; order Pseudomonadales; family Pseudomonadaceae; genus Pseudomonas; species Pseudomonas sp. H3_E07. The sequence goes on along the minus strand of NZ_CP162795.1, from coordinate 2,217,732 downwards.
TTGGTCAGGTAGTCTTCGCCACTGTCTTCGCTGTGGAACAGCATCAGCGTGCTGCCGTCGTTCAGGGTGTGCAGTTCGCTCTGATACAGCGACGCGGCCTGGTCGAGGCAGTCGCGGTAACGCTCCAGCAGCTCGGTCAGGCGTGCACGGGGCAGCCGACGCAACTGATCCTGCGCACCCAGTTGCACAGCCAATACCGCGCTGAACTGGGGTTCGGCGTTCTTCACCGGGGCCGGTTTCGGTGCGACGGCCGGTGTGCTGGCCGAGGTGTCGCGCAGGTCGGCGAACGGATCTTCGTCGTCCAGCTCGTCTTCTTCGGCTTTGAACGCCTGGCGGGTAGCAGGCTTCAGGCCCGCTACCGGAGCGTCTTGCACTTCACGCTCAGGCTCGTCGTCGTAGTCGGTTTCGTCGAGCTCGGGCTCTGGCTCCACTTCGCGCACCACCGGCTCCGGGGCGAAGCTGGCGTGCAACTGGCGAGCGAGGTCGCCGATCTCATCCTGGCGGTCGGTGGCCGGGGTGTGTTCGTCGATATCGCGCAGCCAGATACGCAATTGCATCAGCGGCGTGGAGATATGTCGGCCCAGGCGCAGGCTCAAGGCCAACGCCAACGCCAGCAGGATTGCGCTCAAGATGCCCATGCTTTGCAGGCTGATGGTCATCGGCTGCTGGAATTGCTGCATGTCCAGGCTGATGCGCAGTTGGCCAGCCTTCACGTCCTGAAACGTAATATTGCTCTGGTACAGGCCTTCGGCTTCACCCAGCAGGCCGTTTTTCGGGCGCTGCCCGGCTTCGGCCATGATCCGGTTGTCCACGCTGTAAATAGCGGCGTGAGCCACCAGCGGGTTCTTGGTCAGGTTGTTGAGCAGCACGTTGAGGCTGAGAATGTCGTTGGACACCAACAGCTCAGTCGCCGAGGTGGCGGTCTGGGTGGTCAAGCTCTCGCCCAGGGCGTCGGCTTGCTCGTGCATGGCCTGTTTGAACTGCAAACCCATCACGCAGGCGTAGATCACCAGGGCCAGGGCGACCAGGATCACGTTATGGCTGGCGATGCGTAATGCGATCGGTACACGGCGGTGGCGCAGTGCCCGGAAGATCAGCAGGAAGAAGTTATCGGTTTTTACTGGCGTGGGCCGGTTCACTTGCGCTCGGCTCTTGGTCCGTGAAGTTGACGCGCAGTATAGCGACAGCCCTAGAACCGGCAAAGCGCTGGCTGTGCCCGATGGTCACTGAAAGTGGGTAGAATGCGGTTTTTTTCCAGCCTGGGGGTGCGCCTTGCGCGAAATTGTCCTGATTAACATCACTGGGGAAGACCGCCCGGGTCTTACCGCGGCCATTACCGGCGTTCTGGCCCAGGGTGGTGTGAACATTCTCGACATCGGCCAGGCAGTGATCCACGACACCCTGTCGTTCGGCATCCTGGTCGAGATTCCGAGCACTGAACAGGCGTCTTCAGTACTCAAGGACATCCTGTTTACTGCGTATAAGCTGGATCAGCAGGTGCGCTTCACCCCGGTGTCCGAAGAGGACTACCAGCACTGGGTGGCTGGTCAGGGCAAGAAACGCCACATTGTGACGCTGCTGACCCGTAAGGTCACCGCCGAGCAACTGCAGCGCGTCAGCTCCATTACTGCGCAATATGGCTTGAATATCGACCATATCGACCGTCTGTCGGGTCGCATGCCGCTGGATACCCCGGCCGACCAGGGCAAGGGCTGCATCGAGTTCTCCGTGCGCGGTGAGCCAGCCGACCCGCAAGCCTTGCGGGCCGAGTTCCTCAGCGTGGCCCAGGAGCTGAACGTCGATATCGCCTTCCAGGAGGATTCACTGTTCCGGCGTAACCGTCGCCTGGCGGTGTTTGACATGGACTCCACGTTGATCGAAGCCGAAGTCATCGATGAACTGGCCAAGGCTGCGGGCGTCGGCGAGCAGGTTGCCGAAATTACCGAGCGCGCCATGGCCGGTGAACTCGACTTCCGCGCCAGCTTCAAAGAGCGCCTCGCGCTGCTCAAGGGCCTGGACGTGAGTGTGCTGGATTCCATCGGCGCCTCCCTGCGCCTGACCGAAGGCGCCGAAACCCTGTTCGCCGAACTCAAGCGCCTGGGCTACAAGACCGCCATCCTGTCCGGCGGCTTCACCTACTTCGCCAAGCAATTGCAGGCCAAGCTGGGCATCGACTACGTGTTCGCCAACGAGCTGGAAGTGGTGGATGGCAAGGTGACCGGCATGGCGGTCGAGCCGATTGTCGACGCACAGCGCAAGGCGGATCTGCTCAAGGAGTTGGCCCACAAGGAAGGTTTGCGTCTGGAGCAGACCATTGCGGTCGGCGACGGTGCGAATGACTTGCCGATGCTGGCGATTGCCGGGCTGGGTGTAGCGTTCCGCGCCAAGCCACTGGTCAAACAATCGGCGAAGCAGGCGATTTCGACCTTGGGGTTGGACGGCGTGCTGTATCTGCTGGGCTTCCGCGACCGCGACGGTCAGCTGTAACTGAATAAATGCGGTAAAAAAATGTGGGAGCGGGCTTGCTCGCGAAAGTGGTGGTTCAGTCACTGACGTGTTGACTGATACTCCGCATTCGCGAGCAAGCCCGCTCCCACATTGGGTGTTTTGTCAGGCTTTAGGTAAAGCGATACCCTGGCCCATCTGCACCGGCGAACCCGCCACCAGCGCTTCAGCCCACGTCACCTGACCCGGCCCAAACAGCACGATCGCGGTCGAACCCAGCTTGAAGCGACCCAGCTCCGCGCCTTTCTCCAGGTGAATCGGCGCGCGTGCAGCCTCGTCATAGCGGAAGGTTTTCAGCTCACGCTTCGGCGGTGTCACCAAGCCAGCCCATACGGTTTCAATCGACGCCACAATCATCGCACCCACCAACACCACGGCCATTGGGCCGCGTTCGGTGTCGAAGATGCAGGCAACCCGCTCATTACGTGCGAACAGCTCGGGTACGTTTTCAGCGGTGGTCTGGTTGACCGAGAAGATGCGGCCAGGAATGTAGACCATCTCGCGCAGGGTGCCGGCCAGTGGCATGTGCACACGGTGGTAGTCCTTGGGCGACAGATAAACCGTGGCGAAGTCACCGCCCATGAACGGCGCTGACAAGGCCGAATCGCCACCCAGCAGCTCCAGCACGCTGAAACTGTGCCCCTTGGCCTGGAACACCCGACCATGCTCGATCGGCCCCAACTGGCTGGCCGCGCCATCGGCTGGGCTCAGCACCGCACCTGGGGTTTGGTCCAGTGGGCGCGCGCCGTCTTTCAGGGCGCGGGTGAAGAAGGCGTTGAAGTGCTCGTAGGCGGTCAGGTCTTCAACCAAGGCCTGGGACATGTCCACTTGATAGCGCTTGGCGAACCAGGCAGTGAAGGCATTCTTGAACCAACGCACGCGGCATTCGGCAATGCAACCGGCCAGGCGCGACAGCAAGTGGTGCGGCAGCAAGTACTGGCTGAGGATAAACAACTGCTTTTTCATAACTGTCCTTAAACCTTAAATCTCGACGGGGGTGTCGGGGTGGTTGCCCCATTCGCCCCAGGAACCGGCATAACCTTTGACTCGCGGATAACCGAGCGCCTTGGCCGCCAGGTAGGTGAAGCCAGAGCGGTGGTGAGTCTGGCAGTGGGTGATGATTTCTTTGTCTTTGGTCAGCCCGAGGTCTTCGAGGATCTGCGGCATGTCGCGGCGGATACGCAGGTTGCGCGCCTTGTCCATGCCGGACGTCCATTCGAAGTTCACTGCGCCGGGAATGTGCCCGCCTTTGGCTGCGAGCACTTTCTCGCCGGAATACTCCAGCGGACCGCGTGCGTCCCAGATACCCAGGTCGGGCGCGCCGAGGCGGCTTTGCAGGTATTCGCGGGTGGCTGTTGGGCCATCATGCAGCGTCAGGCTGACGGGGTTGCCGACCGGGGTGGGCACGTCAGTCGAAACCGGGCGTTTTTCTTCCAGCCAGGCCAGCAGGCCACCGTCGAGGTAGTGGTACTTCTGGTGGCCGATCACGTCGAGCATCCAGATGAAGCGCCCGGCCCAGCCACCGCCTTCGTCGTCATAGACCACGTAAGTGGCGTCCGGGGTGTGGCCCAGTTCGCCGAACAGTTTCTCAAGGTCGGCCTTGTTGGGCAGCAGGCCAGGCGCCGGCGGCTGGCCCAGTTGGGTGCGCTTGGGGTCAACGAAATGTGCGCCGGGGATGTGCCCTTCGGCGTAGCGGGCGGCACTGGTAAGGTCCACCAGTATCAAGTGTTCGGCATCGAGGCGACCAAGCAGGTCGCTGGGTTCGATCACCAGCGGCAAGCCAGAGAAGTCAGGCATGTGAGGTCTCCTGTGCACAAATGTTGGCGATAAAAGAGGGCGATTGTAGCGCAAGCATCAGGCGCTGCGGTTGGTAAAGCAGTGCAGGGCTTTCTCGATGCATTGGGCGGTTTTACCGAAGGCCTGCACGGTGGTTTCCGAGAACGGCCCACCGCCCTGGTCGGCCACCATCAGCATCACCACCTTGCCATTGCAACTCAGGGACCGCAGTAACAGGTGTTCGCCGGTGAACAGGCGGCGCAGGACCGGCGGCAGCAAGGCCGAGAACTGGGCGTGGTTTTCAGGGTTGAGGCGCACTTGGGCGGACTTTTCCAGCAAGCGCTGCAGCAACGTACTATTGACCACATCCAGGCTCAAATTGGCTGCATCCTTCGGCAGGCCATCGGCCTGGTGCACACGCAACGTACTCAAGGCGCGGTCAGCCATCAGCAGCATGACCCGCTGCATACCACTGGCCACCAAGGCCTCCTTGGCGCACGTGGTCAAGTGCATGGCGTTGGCAAAGCGGCTCGGCTCCACCAGCAGTTCAGTACAGCGTTTGCGCCACACGGCCAGGGCCTCGGCGGTGGGCGGCGGCGCGGGGAGCAGGCCGCGATGAATCTTCTGTACATGCCACGGCCAGATCAGCGACAGCGCCGGGTGCCAGAGGTCAGGCATCAAGGTGGTGCGGGCGCTGGTGACAGCCTGTTGGTGGACCAGTTGCTGCACCTCGCCCAAGGGCTGTTGCAGGTACAGCGCAGTGAGCAACTGCCAGCGTTCGGTGTGCGGGCAGGTCCAGGACTCCTGGGCCGACATTGCCAGGCCGTTGGCCAGCAGCACGGTGTTGGCCGGCTGGTTCAGCCAGCGGCGCAGGTTGGGTTCGGCATCGAGCAATTGCTGGTGGCGCAGCGGGTCGTCTTCACGGGCGATGTGCAGGGCCTTGACCAGCAGGCGCTGCTCGCTCATCAGCAACGTGTAGCCCTGGGATACCCAGATCGGCAGGTGCCAGGCTTCGGTCAGGCCGACGCACAGGTCCAGCAGGCGCACGCCGAACAGTTCTCGCTCGACCTCGCGGGCTGACTGGCCTTTGTGGATCACCCGCAGTTCCCATTCTTCCAGGAGTTTGGGATAGGCGACCGCCATTGGCCACAGCGGCGACAGAAACAACAGGCTGCCCCAGTGAATGTCCTGCCACAGCCGCGCCAGGCGACTGCCGAACAAGCCGTTGGCTTGCTGCGACGCGTGCTGGCTGATCAGCAGAAGTTGGCGCAATGCCACGGGGATCTCATTGGCCGGCACCGAAGGCAGACGTGCCAGCAGTTCTTCGGCGCGCTTGAGGCCCAGGCGGTTGAGCGCCACTTCAAGGTTTTCTGCCGGTTCCGCCAGGCTGCCATGGGTGTGGCTGTTGGCCTCGCGCATCACGCTGAGGACGAGCGCCGGGCTGCTTTGCATCAGCTCGGCAATATCTCGCAATGAACTGCGGCTGTCGCGGATGCCTTTGCACACGCGGTCGTGACTGGCCTGGGGGACAGGCAGCCGTACATCGTCCAGGCACTTGATCCAAGCGGCGAGAGAGTTGGGTTTTGCAGTTGGGACTGTCGTTTCATTAGCCATGATAGGGGCGCGATCATCACTTGCGGTCTACACGCCCGGAGCGGGCCGAACTGGCTTTTCGCCTTAACGGGCTATAGTCTGGCGCAGTTTTGCCGATAAGTAGAACAAGAGTTTTCTGCTACACCCAATATGTCCATGAACCCGACGGCGCAAGTACTCATCTCCTATGGCTAAAATTATCGGCATCATCGTCGTCTTCGCGAGCGTGCTCGGCGGGTACGTCCTGTCCCACGGTAAAATTGCGGCACTGATCCAGCCTTTCGAGGTGATGATTATTGGCGGTGCCGCACTGGGTGCCTTCCTGCAGGCGAACCCCGGCTACATGACCATGCACGTGATCAAGAAGTCGCTGGGCATGTTCGGTTCGCGCTTCACCCACACCTTCTACCTGGAGGTGTTGGGCCTGGTCTACGAGATCCTCAACAAGAGCCGCCGCGAAGGCATGATGGCCATCGAGGCCGACATCGAAGACGCCGCGGCCAGCCCGATTTTCGCCAAGTACCCGGCCGTGCTCAAAGATGAGCGCATGACCGCCTACATCTGTGACTACCTGCGCATCATGTCCTCCGGCAACATGGCCCCCCATGAGCTGGAAGGCCTGTTCGACATGGAATTGTTCAGCCTTAAAGAAGAGCTTGAGCACCCCTCCCACGCCGTGACCGGCATCGCTGACGGTATGCCGGGTTTCGGTATCGTCGCGGCGGTACTCGGCATCGTGGTGACCATGGCGTCCCTGGGTGAGGGCGACCAGGCTGCCATCGGTATGCACGTGGGTGCGGCATTGGTCGGTACCTTCTTCGGTATTCTCGCGGCCTACGGCTTCTTCGGTCCGCTCGCCACCTCCCTGGCCCATGACGCCAAGGAAGAAATCAACCTGTACGAGTCGATCAAGGCCAGCCTGGTCGCCTCCGCTTCCGGGATGCCGCCATCGCTGGCGGTGGAGTTCGGTCGCAAGGTGCTGTACCCCAAGCACCGCCCAAGCTTCGCCGAGCTGGAACAAGCGGTTCGCGGTCGCTAAGCCATGGAAAACAACCAGCCGATAATCATCAAGCGCGTCAAGCGCTTCGCTGCGGGGCACCATGGCGGCGCTTGGAAGATCGCCTTCGCCGACTTTGCGACGGCGATGATGGCGTTCTTCCTGGTGCTGTGGCTGATGTCCACTGCCACGCCGGAACAGAAGATCGCCATTGCCGGCTACTTCAAAGACCCGATTGGTTTCTCGGAAAGCGGCACGCCCTTCGTGATCGACCTGGGCGGCTCACCGCAGTTGGCGCCTGAGCGCACCATCAACCCGGAAATCAAGACCGAATCGCCTCAGGAGAAAATCCCGATCGAGCGCGATACCGTCGAGGCCATGGCTGAACAGGTCGAGCAGGAGCGTCTTGAGCTGTTGCTGCAAGAGCTGCAGAACAAGGTCGAGGAAAACCCGCAGTTGCTGAAGTTCAAGGATCAGATTTCGTTCGAGATCACCCCGGACGGTTTGCGCATCCAGATCACCGATGCGGCCAACCGACCGATGTTCGACTCGGGCAGTGCGCGCTTGAAGCCGTACTTCGAAGACATCCTGCTGGCCATGGCCGACACCATCAAGGCGGTGCCGAACAAGATCAGCATCAGTGGCCACACCGACGCCAAACCCTATGCGGGGCAGGGCGACTTCGGCAACTGGGAGCTCTCGGCCAACCGTGCCAACGCAGCTCGTCGTGCGTTGGTGGCCGGTAGCTACCCGGACCCGCAAGTCGCGCGCGTGGTGGGGTTTGCGTCTTCGCAGTTGTTTGATGCGAAAGACCCGTTCAACCCGATCAACCGCCGTATCGATATCGTGGTGCTGACCAAAAAGGCCCAGCGTGCGATTGAGGGTGACCCGCCGCCGGCACCGCAACCCACCCAAGGTGCAGGCGCGCCGGGTGAAGTGCCGGCCGATCCGAACGCTATTCCGCCAGGACAGGAGCCGTTGCCGGCGCATGAACTGCGCCAGAAGCTGAATTTGTTTGATGAGGGTGGGGTGAAGGATCCAACGGTGCCAGGTACGGGTTCGTAGGCTTCACATACAACAAGGCCGCGATGATCGCGGCCTTGTTGTTTCAGCAGTTTAATAACTGCTTTCGGGCAGACTCGCAATAATCGACCGATAGCTGTTCATCCGCTGCTGCTGCACACGCCCATCCTCCAGCGCCTTGAGCAACGCACAGCCCGGCTCGCGGTCGTGTTTGCAGTCGCGGAAGCGGCAGGTGCCGATCAGGTCGTTGAATTCGATGAAGCCCGCTTCCACATCGCTGCGGCTGACGTGGCCGAGGCCGAATTCGCGGATGCCTGGGGAGTCGATCAACTCACCGCCGCCGGGGAAGTGGAACAGCCGCGCGGTGGTGGTGGTGTGGGTGCCCTGTCCGGACAGTTCCGACAGCGGGCCCACGCGGGTGTCGACTTCCGGCAGCAGGCTGTTGACCAGCGAGGATTTACCCACGCCTGACTGGCCGACAAACACGCTGATGCGCCCGTCCAACTGCTGTTGCAGCTGTTCCATACCATTACCGTGATGCGCCGAAACCTCCAGCACCGGGTAACCGAGGGTGCGGTACACCGCCAGCAAGGCGTTGAGCGCCGGGGCGTTCTGTTCGTCGATCAGGTCGAATTTGTTCAACAGCAACAGCGGGCGGATGCCGGCGTGCTCGGCTGCGACCAGGTAGCGGTCGATCAGGTTGGCATGCGGCTCAGGCAGTGGCGCGAACACGATGACAATCATGTCGACGTTGGCCGCCACTGGCTTGAGCTGGCCGCGGCTGTCCGGGCGGCGCAGTTCGGTGGTGCGAGGCAGTTGGGCGACGATCACGCCGATGCCCTGGTTGCCGGCACGCCAGACCACTTTGTCGCCGGTGACCAGCGCAGGCAGGTTGGCGCGCAGGTGGCAACGGGATACCGAGCCTGCGAGTTCGCCTTCCAGCGCCTCGACTTCGACCTGTACACCAAAGTGCGCGATCACCAGGCCCGTTTGCTCGGGGCCCAGGTCGCCGCCTTCAAGCGCTTCCACGGCGGAGGATTCACGTTTGGCGGCGCGAGCGGCGCGTTCACCTTGAATCTTTTCGATGCGCCAGTTTTGGCGACGGTTGAGCTGGCGTTTGGCCATTGGTGTTCCGTGTCGATAATACAAAGGTTGGGTAAAACGGTCGCGAGTCTAGCATGCCCCTGCCTGCTAAACTGCGCAGCTAAGCCAAGGTGCCAAGAGAATCAAGCCATGCAAAACCCACAGAACCTGATTTGGATCGATCTGGAAATGACCGGTCTGAACCCTGACACCGACGTCATCATCGAAATGGCGACGATTGTCACCGACAGCAACCTCAACACCTTGGCCGAAGGGCCGGTGATTGCCATCCACCACAGCGACGCCGTCCTCGCCACCATGGACGAGTGGAATACCCGCACTCATGGCAACTCCGGCCTGACCCAGCGCGTGCGCGACAGCCGTATCAGCATGGCCGAAGCAGAAGCCGAGACCATCGCCTTCCTGGAAAAGTGGGTGCCCAAGGGCAAGTCGCCGATCTGCGGCAACAGCATCTGCCAGGATCGTCGCTTCCTTTATACGCATATGAAGGCGCTGGAAAGCTACTTCCACTACCGCAACCTGGATGTGTCCACGCTTAAGGAATTGGCCGCGCGCTGGGCGCCGGAAGTCAAAGACAGCTTCCATAAAGGCAGCACGCACTTGGCGCTGGATGATATTCGCGAGTCGATTGCCGAGCTGCAGCATTACCGCAAGCATTTCATCAAGGCCTGAAGATGTGGCGCCTGGCCCGGCGCCATCGCAGGCAAGCCAGCTCCCACGCTTGACCGTTTTGTCACGACGCGCGCGGAACAAATGGGGGAGCTGGCTCGCCTGCGGTAGGGTCGACGCGGTCTTTCGCCAAGCGCCCTCTTTTGGTGCCATCAGCAAATGATTAGACTGCCGGCCTCAATGCAAGGATCGCCATCATGCTGCTGATGCTCTACCTCATCGCCATCACCGCCGAAGCCATGACCGGCGCGCTGTCGGCCGGACGGCGTGGCATGGACTGGTTCGGCGTGGTGCTGATCGCGTGTGTGACGGCGTTGGGTGGCGGTTCGGTGCGTGATGTGCTGCTTGGGCACTACCCGCTGACCTGGGTCAAGCACCCGGAATACCTGGTGCTGACCTCCATTGCCGCACTGGTGACGATCTTTATCGCACCGCTGATGCGCCGCCTGCGCTCGCTGTTCCTGGCGCTGGACGCCGTTGGCCTGGTGGCCTTCACCCTGATCGGTTGCATGACTGCGCTGGAAATGGGCCACGGCATGCTGGTGGCATCGGTCAGCGGGGTGATCACCGGGGTCTTCGGCGGCATCCTGCGCGACATCTTCTGCAACGACATCCCGCTGATCTTTCGCCGCGAGCTGTACGCCAGTGTGTCGTTCCTCGCCGCCTGGTTTTATATGCTGTGCCTTTATCTGGAGCTGCCCAGCGAGCAAGCGATCCTGCTGACCCTGTTCAGCGGCTTTCTACTGCGCCTGCTGGCGATCCGTTTTCACTGGGAAATGCCCAAGTTCGTCTACAACGACGATGTGCACTAGCGGCTGGCGTGCTGGTTCAGTGCCCATTCCACGTGTTCGCGCACCAGTTCCGACGGGTAATCCCGGCGTGCCTTCAAAGCCTCCAGCACTGGAATGCTCGACGGCGCATTGCCCAGGCCCACCGCGAGATTGCGCAGCCAGCGCTCGTAGCCGGCACGACGCAGCGGTGAGCCTTCGGTGCTGCTGAGGAATTTATCCTCGTCCCACATAAACAACTCGGCCAGTTCTGCGTTATCCAGATTGTGGCGTGGCTTGAAATCGCTTTCGCCGGTAGCGCGGGCGAAACGATTCCACGGGCACACGATCTGACAGTCATCGCAGCCGAACACGCGGTTGCCGATCAGTGGGCGCAGGTCCTCGGGAATCGCGTGTTTGAGCTCGATGGTCAGGTAGGAAATGCAGCGTCGCGCGTCCAACACATAGGGACCGACTAAGGCATTGGTGGGGCAGATGTCCAGGCAAGCAGTGCAGCGGCCGCAGTGTTCAGTGCTGTGGGGCGCGTCGATCGGCAGCGGCAAGTCGACAAACAGCTCGCTGAGGAAGAAGTAACTGCCCGCCTTGCGATTGAGTACCAGGGTGTTTTTACCGATCCAGCCCAGCCCGGCTTTTTCGGCGATGGCTTTTTCCAGCACTGGTGCGCTGTCGACAAAGGCGCGGAAACCGAAAGGGCCGATCTGCGCCTGGATGCGGTCAGCCAGTTGCTGCACGCGCTTGCGGATCAGCTTGTGATAGTCGCGGCCCAGGGCGTAACGCGAGATGTAGGCTTTTTCCGGCTTGGCCAGTAATTGGGCCATTTGTGTATCGCCCGGTAGGTAATCCATGCGCAGCGACACCACGCGCAAGGTACCGGGCACCAGTTCATCGGGATGAGAGCGTTTGCTGCCATGGGCGCCCATGTACTCCATCTCGCCGTGATAGCCCGCTTCGAGCCAGCGTTGCAGGTGCTGCTCATGCTCGGCGAGGTCCAGGCCGCTGATGCCTACTTGTTGAAAGCCCAGTTCGCGGCCCCAGTCTTTGATCGATTGGGCGAGGGCGGGCAGATCGGTGGTGATGGCAGGCATGAGACAAGGGAAACCGCAGGTTAGATAGGTATAATTCTGCCAGACATCGGAGCTCGAAGACGCATGCCGCAGACAAAACACGCAATAACCGACGTACAGTCCCTCTTGCACGGCCATTTGCCGCAGCTGGCGGCGCGCTCCCCGGACGACCATAAAGGCCGGTTTGGCCACCTGTTGGTCATAGGTGGCGACCGCGGCTTGGGTGGCGCAGCCTTGCTGAGCGCAGAAAGTGCCTTGCGCAGTGGCGCGGGCATGGTGTCCCTGGCAACGCGCCTGGAGCACGTGCCAGCTGCTTTGGCTCGCTTGCCGGAAGTCATGACGGTGGGTGTGAGCTCAGCCAACCAACTGATGGGCCTGCTGGAAAAGATCTCGGTCATTGTGATCGGGCCTGGCCTTGGAGACGCGTCCTGGGGCAAAAGCCTGCTGTCTGTGGCCGCCAACGCCAAGCAACCGCAAGTCTGGGACGCCGATGCCTTGAACCAACTCGCCAGCGGCAGCGTCAGCTTGCCGGCCAACTGCGTGATCACCCCGCATCCGGGGGAGGCCGCGCGGTTGTTGGGCATTTCGATAGCCGAGGTTCAGGCCGATCGCCTTAAGGTGGCGCGCGCGTTGAGCCAGACATTCAATGCAGTGGCTATCCTCAAGGGGGCTGGCAGTTTGATTGCCAGCCCGGACGGACGTGTTTCACGGTGTGAACAAGGTCATCCGGCAATGGCAACTGCAGGGCTGGGCGATGTCCTGGCCGGCCTGGTGGGCGCGTTGCTGGCCCAGGGCATGCAGGCCTATGAGGCAAGCTGTCTGGCGGTTTGGTTGCACGCCACGGCGGGCGATCGCCAGGGCACCTTTGGTCGTGGCTTGGCTGCCAGCGACTTGATACCTGCCATTCGTCAATTGTTGGAGGAGCAGTCGCCGTGTCTGAAGTAATCCTTTTCCTGGCCGATGAAGAGGCCACCGTTGCGTTCGGGCAACGCCTTGCGCAGGTGACGGCAGGGACAGGGCTGATCTTTCTGGAAGGCAACTTGGGGGCGGGCAAGACCACGTTGTCCCGAGGGATTATCCGCGGGTTGGGCCACACTGGGGCAGTAAAAAGCCCTACGTTCACCCTGGTCGAACCCTACGAAATCGGTGCGGTGCGCGCCTTCCACTTTGACCTCTATCGTCTGGTGGACCCCGAAGAGTTGGAATACATGGGGATCCGGGATTACTTCGATGACGATGCGTTGTGCCTGATTGAGTGGCCAGATAAAGGCACAGGCTTTTTGCCAAAGCCTGACATGACCATTACCATTACGCCGCATGAGCACGGGCGTCAGTTGAAGTTGTTGCCCCAGAGCGCGCGCGGCCAGTCGTGGTGCGCCGCTTTGGCATTGGAATTCAAATAATTGGTGGGGTTAGGTATGCGCTTTCGCGCGTTGGTTGCTGTCGTGGGGGTGTTGCTTGCGGCAATGACTGTCAATGCTCTGGCTGCTTCACAGGTAAAAAGTGTGCGCCTGTGGCGAGCGCCGGATAACACGCGACTGGTGTTCGACCTGTCTGGGCCGGTCCAGCACAGCGTCTTTACCCTGACGGCGCCCGATCGCCTGGTGATCGACATCAACGGCGCGACCCTGGCCGCGCCGTTGAAAGTGTCCACCGCCAATACCCCGATTACCGCCATGCGCTCGGCCCAACGGACACCGACCGACCTGCGCGTGGTGATCGACCTGAAAAAGGTCGTGACCCCGAAAAGCTTCTCCCTGGCGCCTAACGCCCAGTACGGCAACCGACTGGTGGTCGACCTGTTCGACAATGCCGCCGATGCCAACCCGCCACCTGCACCGCCCCCGAGTGTTGCGACTGTCCCGGCGGTTCCGGTCAATCCGTCGCAACCGCAGGTCAAGCTGCCTCCGCCACCACCGGCTCCGGCCGGCAAGCGCGACATTATCGTGGTGATCGATGCTGGTCACGGTGGTGAGGATCCGGGTGCCTCCGGTTCACGCGGTCAGCATGAAAAAGACGTGGTACTGGCGATTGCCCGTGAACTGCAGCGTCAGATCAATGCGATGAAAGGCTACCGCGCCGAGCTGACCCGTACCGGCGACTACTTCATTCCATTGCGCGGCCGTACCGAAATCGCCCGTAAGAAGGGCGCCGACCTGTTCGTGTCGATCCATGCCGACGCTGCGCCTTCGGCCGCAGCCTTTGGCGCCTCGGTGTTTGCCCTGTCGGATCGCGGCGCTACCTCCGAGACCGCGCGTTGGCTGGCCGACAGTGAAAACCGTTCCGACCTGATCGGCGGAGCCGGCAACGTATCACTCGATGACAAGGACAAAATGCTCGCCGGTGTGTTGCTCGACCTGTCGATGACCGCTTCGCTGACGTCCAGCCTGAACGTCGGCCAGAAGGTCCTGAGCAATATCGGCCGCGTTACGCCGCTGCACAAACAGCGCGTAGAGCAAGCGGGCTTCATGGTGCTGAAATCGCCGGACATCCCCTCGATCCTGGTGGAAACCGGCTTTATCTCCAATTCCAACGAAGCCTCGAAACTGGCGACCGGCAGCCACCAGCAGGCGCTGGCGCGTTCCATCAGCGCCGGTGTTCGCCAGTTCTTCCAGCAGAATCCGCCACCGGGCACCTATATCGCCTGGCTGCGTGACTCCGGGAAAATCGCTCAGGGCCCGCGTGACCATCGCGTGCAGCCCGGCGACACCCTGGCCATGCTGGCCGTGCGTTTCCAGGTGTCGGCCGCTACCTTGCGCAGCGCCAACAACCTGAAGACGGATGAATTGAAAGTCGGCCAGGTGTTGACCATCCCTGGCACTGAATTGGCGGCACAGTAATGAGCGAATCCATTCTGGACAACGGCTCACGCATCGAACTGCTGAGCCCACGTCTTGCCAACCAGATTGCGGCGGGCGAGGTTGTGGAGCGTCCGGCATCGGTGATCAAGGAACTGCTGGAAAACAGCATCGACTCCGGCGCCAAGCGCATTGATGTCGACGTGGAGCAGGGCGGCGTCAAGCTGCTGCGGGTGCGTGATGATGGCAGCGGCATTTCTTCCGACGACTTGCCGCTGGCCTTGGCGCGTCACGCCACCAGCAAGATTCGCGACCTGGAAGACCTGGAACGGGTGATGAGCCTGGGCTTTCGCGGTGAGGCCCTGGCCTCTATCAGCTCTGTGGCGCGCCTGACCCTGACGTCTCGCACTCGCAGCGCCGAGCAGGCCTGGCAAGTGGAAACCGAAGGTCGCGACATGGCACCTCGGGTCCATCCGGCAGCCCATCCCGTCGGTACTTCGGTGGAAGTGCGCGACCTGTTCTTCAACACCCCGGCGCGGCGTAAATTCCTCAAGGCCGAAAAAACCGAATTCGATCACCTGCAGGAAGTCATCAAGCGCCTGGCCTTGGCCCGCTTCGACGTGGCGTTTCACTTGCGTCATAACGGCAAGACCATCCTCAGTTTGCACGAAGCCCACGATGACGCCGCGCGCGCTCGCCGTGTGTCGGCGATCTGCGGGCCGGGGTTCCTGGAGCAGGCGCTGCCGATTGAAATCGAACGCAATGGCCTGCGCCTGTGGGGCTGGGTCGGCTTGCCGACCTTCTCCCGCAGCCAGGCGGACTTGCAGTATTTCTTTGTGAATGGCCGTGCGGTGCGCGACAAACTGGTGGCCCACGCGGTGCGCCAGGCCTATCGCGATGTGCTGTTCAACGGGCGGCACCCAACGTTTGTGCTGTTTTTTGAGGTCGACCCGTCGGTGGTGGACGTTAACGTGCACCCCACCAAGCACGAAGTGCGCTTCCGTGATGGACGCATGGTGCACGACTTCCTCTATGGCACCCTGCACCGCACCCTGGGTGATGTGCGTCCGGACGATCAATTGGCCGCGCCCATTGTGACGGCCGTGGTCCGCCCAAGTGGCCCGCAAGCCGGTGAGTTTGGCCCCCAGGGCGAAATGAGCCTGGCGGCCAACCTGTTGCAATCGCCGCAGTCGCAACCGTCCTATACCGCGCCGAATGCCGGCGCCGGCTCGGGTTATCAATACCAATACACCCCGCGTCCACAGTCGGCGGTGCCGGTGGCTGAGGCCCAGGCTGCTTACCGCGAGTTTTTCGCGCCGCTGCCGGGTGCTGAACAGGGCGCGCCGGTTGCCCTGCCGGAAGGCGGTGGAGATATCCCGCCGTTGGGCTACGCGTTGGCGCAGCTCAAGGGCATCTACATCCTGGCGGAAAACGCCCATGGCCTGGTGCTGGTGGACATGCACGCCGCCCACGAGCGGATCATGTACGAACGCCTCAAGATTGCCATGGCCAGCGAAGGCCTCAGCGGCCAGCCGCTGCTGGTGCCGGAGTCGCTGGCAGTCAGCCAGCGCGAGGCCGATTGTGCCGAAGAGCACCACAGCGTGTTCCAGAAGCTGGGCTTCGAACTGCAGCGCCTGGGCCCGGAAACCCTGGCCATCCGCCAGATTCCTGCGCTGCTCAAGCAGGCCGAGGCCAACCGGCTGGTGGCCGACGTACTGGCTGACCTGATGGAATACGGCACCAGTGACCGCATCCAGGCCCACATCAACGAACTGCTCGGCACCATGGCCTGCCACGGTGCCATTCGCGCCAATCGCCGCCTGGCCTTGCCGGAAATGAACGGCCTGCTGCGCGACATGGAAAACACCGAACGCAGCGGGCAATGCAACCATGGCCGACCGACCTGGACCCAGATGGGCCTGGACGATCTGGACAAACTCTTCCTGCGCGGCCGTTGATGAGTGCCTTGCCCCCCGCCATCTTCCTGATGGGCCCCACGGCCGCCGGCAAGACCGACCTGGCCATCGAGCTGACCAAGGTGCTGCCGTGCGAGCTGATCAGTGTCGACTCGGCCCTGGTTTACCGGGACATGGACATCGGCACCGCCAAGCCATCAAAAGCGCTGCTGGCCCAGTATCCGCATCAGTTGATCGACATCATCGACCCGTCAGAGAGCTATTCGGCCGCGGATTTTCGCACAGACGCCCTGGCTGCCATGGCTGACATCACCGCGCGAGGCAATATTCCGCTGCTGGTGGGCGGCACGATGCTCTATTACAAGGCTTTGCAGGAGGGCCTGGCGGACATGCCGCCGGCCGACGCCCAGGTGCGCGCCGAACTGGAAGAAGAGGCTGCACGCCTTGGCTGGCAAGCCTTGCACGACCAGTTGGCGTCGGTAGACCCAATATCTGCCGCGCGCATTCACCCCAATGACCCCCAGCGCCTCACTCGCGCCTTGGAGGTCTGGCGTGTCAGCGGGCAGACCATGACTGAACACCGGCTGAAACAAAGTGCGCAAAGTGCTGACGCAGGCGCATCTGGCGCATCACAATTGCCCTATACTGTGGCGAATCTGGCCATCGCTCCGGCAAATCGCCAGGTGCTGCATGAACGAATTGCACAAAGATTCACAATTATGTTGGAACAGGGGTTTGTGGACGAGGTCGTAGCTCTGCGTTCCAGAGGTGACCTGCACCCAGGGTTACCTTCGATACGTGCTGTAGGCTACCGTCAAGTCTGGGATCATCTGGATGGCAAGCTGACGTCAGCCGAAATGCAGGAACGCGGCATCATTGCCACGCGCCAATTGGCGAAACGCCAGTTCACCTGGTTGCGCAGCTGGAGCGATTTGCACTGGCTGGACAGTCTGGACAGCGACAATCTGTCACGCGCCTTGAAATACTTGGGAACGGTCTCCATATTGAGCTGAGTCCCTGCAATTGCCGTCTATCCTTGGGGGTGTGACGGCCATAAGCTATCTATTTTCCGATTTTTTTATTATTGATCCTTAAAGGAGTGCGGCACATGTCAAAAGGGCATTCGCTACAAGACCCTTACTTGAATACTTTACGTAAAGAGAAAGTGGGGGTTTCCATCTACCTGGTCAACGGTATCAAGCTGCAGGGCACGATCGAGTCGTTCGACCAGTTCGTGATCCTGCTGAAGAACACCGTCAGCCAGATGGTCTACAAGCACGCTATCTCGACAGTCGTTCCAGTTCGTCCAATCCGTCTGCCTAGCGCAGCAGGTGATGATGCAGCTGACGCTGAGCCAGGTAACGCCTGATAGGAGTCTCCTTTGTTCTTTGAGCGCCACGGTGGTGGTGAGCGAGTAATCCTCGTTCACTTGGATGGACAGGACCCTGAGGCGCGCGAAGATCCGCAGGAGTTTCAGGAGTTGGCAAATTCGGCCGGCGCCGAGACCGTTGCGTTTTTTAACGTACCGCGTCATCGGCCAACCGCCAAATTCCTGATTGGCAGCGGCAAGGTCGAGGAACTGCGCGACCTGGTGCACGCCGAAGAAGCCGATCTGGTGATCTTCAATCACGTCCTCACGCCCAGTCAGGAACGTAACCTCGAACGTGTCTTCGAGTGTCGCGTGATCGACCGTACCGGTCTGATTCTCGATATTTTCGCCCAGCGCGCCCGTACCCATGAAGGCAAGCTCCAGGTCGAACTGGCCCAGCTTGATCACATGAGCACCCGCCTGGTCCGCGGCTGGACTCACCTTGAGCGTCAAGGTGGCGGCATCGGCATGCGTGGTCCGGGTGAAACCCAGCTCGAAACCGACCGACGCCTGTTGCGGGTTCGCCTGCGCCAGATCAAGGGTCGCCTGGAGAAGGTACGCAGCCAGCGTGAGCAATCACGACGGGGTCGTTCCCGTGCGGATATCCCGACCGTGTCGCTGGTGGGCTATACCAACGCCGGCAAATCCACACTCTTCAATAACGTGACGAAATCGGACGTGTACGCGGCCGACCAACTGTTCGCCACCCTCGACCCGACCTTGCGTCGTCTGGATCTGGACGACCTGGGGCCGATTGTCCTGGCCGACACCGTAGGTTTCATTCGTCACTTGCCGCACAAGCTGGTCGAGGCATTTCGGTCTACGCTCGAAGAGTCGAGCAACTCCGACCTGCTGTTGCACGTGATCGATGCGGCCGAACCGGATCGCATGTTGCAGATTGAACAGGTGATGCTGGTACTGGGCGAGATCGGTGCCCAGGACTTGCCGATCCTCGAGGTCTATAACAAACTCGATTTGCTTGAAGGCGTTGAGCCACAAATCCAGCGCGATGAGAACGGCAAGCCCCAGCGGGTCTGGCTGTCGGCGCGTGATGGCAGTGGTCTTGAGTTGCTTGAACAAGCCATTGCCGAGTTGCTTGGCAGCGATTTGTTCGTCGGCACCTTGCGCTTGCCCCAGCGTTTTGCTCGACTGCGTGCACAGTTTTTCGAGCTGGGTGCGGTGCAGAAAGAAGAACACGACGAAGAAGGTGTCAGCTTGCTGGCCGTTCGATTGCCGCGCTCGGAGCTGAATCGGCTGGTCAGCCGTGAAGGCGTTGTACCGGCAGAGTTCATCGAACAACACACTTTGCAATAAAAGCCTCCTAAAGCGGTTGTGCCGCGGTGGCAGGCATTCTGTAGCATTGGTCGGCGCGCCGTGGGTGCGTCTTTGCTTTATCAGATGGAGAGCGCTATGGCTTGGAATGAGCCGGGTGGCAACTCGAATAATCAGGATCCTTGGGGTGGTAAACGCCGCAATAATGGCGACCGCAAGGGGCCACCAGATCTCGACGAGGCCTTCCGAAAGCTGCAGGAAAGCCTGAATGGGTTGTTCGGTGGTGGAAAAAAACGGGGTGGTGACGACGGTGGTCGCACAAGCAAGGGCGGCGGCTATGGCCTGCTGGGCCTGGGTCTTGTCGTGCTGGCGGCCGTATGGCTGTACAGCGCCGTCTACGTGGTGGACGAGCAGGAGCAAGCCGTGGTGCTGCGCTTCGGCAAATACTACGAGACTGTCGGCCCTGGCCTGAACATCTATTTCCCGCCGATCGACAAGAAGTACATGGAAAACGTCACGCGTGAGCGTGCCTACACCAAGCAGGGCCAGATGCTGACCGAAGACGAGAACATCGTCGAAGTGCCGCTGACCGTGCAGTACAAGATCAGCAACCTGCAGGACTTCGTGCTGAACGTTGATCAGCCGGAAATCAGCCTGCAACACGCTACCGAAAGTGCCCTGCGCCATGTCGTCGGTTCTACCGCGATGGACCAGGTGCTGACCGAAGGGCGTGAATTGATGGCCAGCGAGATCAAGGAGCGCCTGCAACGGTTCCTCGATACCTATCGCACCGGTATTACCGTCACCCAGGTGAACGTACAGAGCGCAGCCGCACCGCGCGAAGTACAGGAAGCCTTCGATGACGTGATCCGTGCCCGTGAAGACGAGCAGCGCTCGCGCAACCAGGCTGAAACCTACGCCAACGGCGTCGTGCCGGAAGCCCGTGGTCAGGCCCAGCGCATCCTCGAGGACGCCAACGGTTATCGCGACGAAGTGGTCTCTCGTGCCAAGGGTGAGGCGGATCGCTTTACCAAGTTGGTCGCCGAGTACCGCAAGGCGCCAGAAGTCACGCGTGAGCGTCTGTACCTGGACACCATGCAGGAAGTCTTCAGCAACACCAGCAAGGTTCTCGTGACCGGCAGCAAAGGTGGGCAGAACAACCTGCTGTACCTGCCGCTGGACAAGATGATCGAAGGTGGTCGTAGCAGCACCAGCGCACCGTCCACCGGTTCCACTGCCGCTGCCAACGAAGCGAGCGCCCGTGCGGCCGCTGACTTGCTGCAACAGCAAACACGTACCAGGGAGAGTCGTTGATGAGCAATAAATCGCTGACCGCCCTGATTGTGGGCGTCGTCGTGGTCATCGCTGCCTGGAACTGCTTCTACATCGTGGCTCAGACCGAGCGTGCGGTGCTGCTGCAATTCGGTCGCGTGGTCCAGGCGGATGTCCAGCCGGGCCTGCATGTGAAAGTCCCCTACGTCAACCAGGTGCGCAAGTTCGACGCCCGCCTGATGACCCTGGATGCACCGACACAGCGCTTCCTGACCCTGGAAAAGAAAGCCGTGATGGTTGACGCTTACGCCAAGTGGCGCGTCAAGGATGCCGAGCGCTTCTACACTGCGACCTCCGGCCTCAAGCAGATTGCCGACGAGCGTTTGTCGCGCCGTCTGGAGTCGGGCCTGCGTGACCAGTTTGGTAAGCGCACCCTGCATGAGGTGGTTTCCGGTGAGCGTGATGCGCTGATGGCTGACATCACCCGTTCGCTGAACACGATGGCGGAAAAAGAGCTGGGCATCGAAGTGGTTGATGTCCGGGTCAAGGCTATCGACCTGCCGAAGGAAGTGAACCGCAGCGTGTTCGAGCGGATGAGCACCGAGCGTGAGCGTGAAGCCCGTGAGCACCGCGCCAAGGGTAACGAGTTGGCAGAAGGCATCCGAGCGGATGCCGACCGTCAGCGCCGTGTCCTGCTGGCCGAAGCCTATCGCGAGTCTGAAGAGGCCCGTGGTGATGGCGATGCTCAAGCGGCGGCGATCTACGCCAAGGCCTACGGACAGGACCAGGAGTTCTACGCGTTCTACCGTAGCCTTCGCGCCTACCGTGAAAGCTTCGCGAACAAAACCGACGTCATGGTGCTGGACCCAAGCAGCGACTTCTTCCGCTACCTGGAAAAGTCCAAGTAACCAGCCTGTGATTCTGTAGGTGTCATCTCCGTCGGGCGGCTAAAACGCCTGGCGGGGTGATCCTTTCAGAAAACGGGTGTATGATGCGGCAGCCGGGAAATTCCCGGCTTTTTTGCGTCTGCATGTTTGATTCGGCAGGCGTGACAGGTTTTTCGAGGAAAGTGCCCGACGAGGCCGATTACAGGCCGTTCGTCACGTCGCTCTTGCGCGTGGTTTATGCAGGGGGCGGGTGTTTTCTGCTTCACTCAAGGCTCGGCCGAGGGCTGGCCGCCCGGATCAAAGGGGAATGGCGTAATGGCAACGGTAGACCGCTGGCTGCTGCCAGATGGCATCGAAGAAGTACTGCCACCAGAAGCTGCGCGCATTGAAGTAGCGCGTCGCCAGGTGTTGGATCTGTTCCAGAGCTGGGGTTACGAGTTTGTCGTGACCCCCCATATCGAGTACCTGGAATCCCTGCTGACCGGCGCGGGCCAGGACCTGGATCTGCGCACCTTCAAGGTCATCGACCCGCAGTCGGGCCGGCAAATGGGTTTCCGTGCCGACATCACGCCGCAAGTGGCGCGTATCGATGCGCATACCCTGCGCCGCGAAGGTCCGAGCCGTCTTTGCTATGCCGGCAGCGTGCTGCATGCACAGCCGCGTGCGTTGTCGTCGTCCCGGAGCCCGATCCAGCTGGGCGCCGAGTTGTACGGCGATGCCAGCCCGAGCAGCGATGTTGAAGTGATCAGCTTGATGCTGGCCATGCTGCAATTGGCCGATGTGCCGGATGTTCACATGGACCTGGGACACGTGGGTATCTACCGTGGCCTGGCCCGTGCGGCTGGTTTGTCCGGTGAAGTGGAACAGCAGCTCTTCGATGCCTTACAACGCAAGGCCATCGATGAAGTGATCGCCCTGACCGCCGGTGTGCCTGCCGATCTGGCTGACATGCTGCGTGCATTGGTCAACCTGTGCGGCGGCCGTGAAGTGCTGGTCGCCGCGCGTCAGCGCCTGGCCAACGCGCCGGCGCCGGTACTGGCTGCGCTGGACGACGTGCTGGCGATTGCCGAGCAGTTGTCGGCGCGCTTCCCGGAGCTGCCGCTGTACTTTGATCTGGGTGAGTTGCGCGGCTACCACTACCACACTGGTGTGGTGTTCGCGGTATTTGTACCGGGTGTTGGCCAGGCCATCGCCCAAGGTGGTCGTTATGACGATATCGGCGCCGACTTCGGTCGGGCGCGTCCGGCCACTGGTTTCTCCACCGATTTGAAAACCCTGGTGACCCTGGGGCGTGCTGAGGTCGAGCTACCGTCTGGTGGCATTTGGATGCCCGACAGTACGGACGCAGCACTCTGGCAGCAGGTTTGCCAGTTGCGCAGTGAGGGTCAGCGTGTCGTCCAGGCTTTGCCTGGGCAACCATTGGCCGCCGCCCGTGAAGCGGACTGCGACCGGCAATTGATTCTGCAGAACGGGCTTTGGCAAGTATCGCCACTGGCTTCTTGAGTTTTCCTGCCGGCCATCGCCGGCACCAAGTTTGCGCGAATGAGGACAAGTGTTATGGGTAAGAATGTCGTAGTCCTGGGCACCCAATGGGGTGATGAGGGCAAAGGCAAGATCGTTGATCTGCTGACCGAACATGCTGCCGCCGTAGTGCGCTACCAAGGTGGTCACAACGCTGGCCACACCCTGGTCATCGATGGCGAAAAAACCGTCTTGCACCTGATCCCGTCGGGTGTACTGCGCGAAGGCGTGCAGTGCCTGATCGGCAACGGCGTCGTGGTTGCACCTGACGCCCTGCTGCGTGAGATCACCAAGCTGGAAGAGAAAGGCGTACCGGTGCGTGAGCGCCTGCGTATCAGCCCGTCTTGCCCGCTGATCCTGTCCTTCCACGTTGCGCTGGACCAGGCCCGTGAAAAGGCCCGTGGCGAGCTGAAGATCGGTACGACCGGTCGCGGCATCGGCCCGGCCTACGAAGACAAGGTTGCACGTCGTGGCCTGCGTGTGGGCGACCTGCTCAACATGCCGCGCTTTGAAGACAAGCTGCGTGAACTGGTGGATTACCACAACTTCATGCTGGTGGGTTACTACAAAGAGCCAGCCATTGAGTTCGAAAAGACCCTGGCCGAGTGCAAGGAATACGCTGAGCTGCTCAAGCCGCTGATGCTGGACGTGACCGCCGAGCTGCACGACCTGCGTCGCGCTGGCAAAGACATCATGTTCGAAGGTGCCCAAGGTTCGCTGCTGGACATCGACCACGGTACCTACCCGTACGTGACCAGCTCCAACACCACTGCGGGTGGCGTTGCGACCGGTTCGGGTGTTGGCCCGATGTTCCTGGACTACATCCTGGGCATCACCAAGGCTTACACCACTCGCGTAGGTTCGGGCCCGTTCCCGACTGAGCTGTTCGACGAAGTCGGTGCGCACCTGGCCAAGCAAGGTCACGAGTTCGGCGCGACCACCGGCCGTGCTCGTCGTTGCGGCTGGTTCGACGCGGTTATCCTGCGTCGCGCTATCGATGTGAACAGCATCTCGGGCATCTGCCTGACCAAGCTGGACGTGCTCGACGGTCTGGAAACCATCAACATCTGCATCGGCTACAAAGACGCAGAAGGTAAAGATGTGGCCCCGACTGACGCTGACAGCTACGTAGGTCTGCAGCCTGTGTACGAAGAAGTGCCGGGCTGGACCGAATCGACCGTGGGTGCCAAAACCCTGGAAGAACTGCCAGCGAACGCCCGTGCCTACATCAAGCGTGTTGAAGAGCTGATCGGCGCACCGATCGACATTATTTCGACAGGTCCGGACCGCAACGAAACCATCGTTCTGCGTCACCCGTTCGCTTAATAAGCTGTTGATGTAAAAAGCAAAGGGCTCCTCGGGGAGCCCTTTGTCGTTTCTGTCGTTCGGGCGGCACGACCTTTGCTTCGGTTCTCTCTTTCGCGGTGCTATCAAATTAATGGCACCCGTGGTCGAGGGATTCCCGATGTCTGCCGTTCTCTCATTGTTACAAAGCCGTCTGTTGCGGCCGGTGTTCGTTACCCTAGGTATCGCTCTTTTGGTGCAAGTGCTGGTGGCGGTTGCTCTCACACGCAGCACGGTCACGGCGCTGGAGGCTGATCTGGGCAATCGCCTGGGTATCGACAGCCAGAAACTGTCGGCTGAGCTGGCCCAGGCTGGTAAAGAAGTCACATCCAGCCTGGACAGCTTGTCGACCAGTACCCGTCAGCGTCTGACCGCGGGGCTTTCAACCCGCCTGCAGGAAGAGCAGAAGCAGCTGCGTGCGACCCTGGAAAAAGACCTGCAGGACTCCGCCAATGACATGGCGCAGCTGCTGGCCTCGGTGGCGCCGCGTGCCATGTGGGACAGCGACGTGCCGACGCTGTCGGAGTTCGCCCGGCGTGCCCAGCGTAATCCCAACGTGCTGTTCGTAGTGTATGACGACGCGGCGGGTGAGCATTTGACCCGCTACCTCAATCGTGAAAACCCGATCAACCAGGCGTTGTTGGAAAAGGGCAAGGGTGACCGCGCCTTGGATAAAGTGTTGAACGCGGCGAAAGACGACCCTTCTGTGTTTTATGTCGAAGCGTCCATCAGCCCCAATGGCGTGGAGATCGGCAAGGTGCGCATGGGGGTTTCCACTGCCGCGGTGGAGGCTGACCTGGTGGCGCTGGATAAGCGTTTCGCCGCACTGATCGCCAGTGGTGACCAGCTGGTGGGCGACAGTCTCAAGGGCGCGGCGGCTGATAGCGCTGCCGCCATGGGCGCCCGCCTGCAATCCGCACAGGCCACTGCAACCCAGATGACCGCCAATACCACCGGCGCCGTCCAGGACGCTGCTGGCACCTTGCGCTGGCGTATCGGCATGGGGCTCGCGCTGGTCGGTTTGGGTGTATTGCTGTTGATCGCCATCGTGCTGGGGCGCCGGGTAGTCAATCGCCTGAAGTTGCTGATCGCGGCCATGGATGACTTGGCTGCGGGCGAGGGCGACCTCACCAAGCGCGTGCAAATCAGCAGCAAGGACGAAATCGGCGACATGGCCTCGGCGGTCAATCGCTTTGTGGATAAGTTGCAGCCCATCGTGCGCGAAGCCGGGGATGTGGCCCAGCGTACGGGTGTGGAAATCGGTGCCATGACCTTGCGCAATGCCGGTGCTGACGCAGCGGCCGGCTTGCAGCGCGATGAAGTGGCCGAGAGCTTGCGCGCACTGTCGCAAATGGCCGACGAGGCACAGGCCGAAAGCCATGCGATGCAGGCGGCGTTGCAGCAGGTCGTGGATATTCGCCAGGCGACCGATGAGAACTCGCGCACTTCAGCCGAGGTCGGCAGCCTGATCGAAGCGTTGGCAGGCCAGGTACAGGCGGGGTCCCAGGTGATCGAGCGGCTGGCCCAGCAAAGCGAGCAGATCGAGGTGGTGTTGACCGTGATTCATGGTATCGCCGAGCAAACCAACCTGCTGGCGCTCAATGCGGCAATCGAAGCGGCGCGTGCCGGTGAAACCGGACGCGGCTTTGCCGTGGTGGCGGACGAAGTGCGGGCGTTGGCGAGCAAGACCCAAAGCTCCACGGGCGATATCCAGGCGCATATTGTGGCGTTGCAGCAGGGCGCGCGGGAAGCGGTGGACACCATCGGCAAGGCCGGGCGCCAGGCCAGTGAAGGTTTGCTGGTACTGCGCGACAGCGTGCGCCTGCAGCAGACGGTGCAGGCTTCGGTGGAGCAGGTGCATGCCGCGATAGGCTTGGCGACGCGTGCGGCAGAGCACCAGGCCCAGGGTGCCCATGCGGTGCGTGGTCGGGTCGAGGTCATCCATGCCCAGGCCGAACGTGCCGCCCAGGCGGTGCAGGAGACCACCGCCAGTGGCAAGGTGCTGGATGGATTGGCAGCGCAGTTGAAGGCGAGCCTGGGGCAGTTCCGGGCCTAGCGTCGCCTGTTACGGCGTCATCGCGGGCAAGTCCAGCTCCCACCTTGGAATGCATTCCAAAGGTGGGAGTCGGGCTTGCCCGCGATAGCGGTCTCAGCGGCTCAGGTATATCCGCGTCGTGAGCACATACACCGGCAACCCAGACACCAGGATCAACAGTGCTGCATAGGGCGCCGCCGCCGCGAATTCCACATTCGAGGTGTGCGCCCACACCGCCGTCGCCAGGGTATTGAGCCCGGTCGGACTGAGCAGCAGCGTCGCCGTCAGTTCTTTCATTGCATCCAGGAATACCAGTGCAAATGCTGCGCCGAGCGCCGGGAAGATAATCGGCAAGGTCACCCGGCAAAATGCACTGAACGACGAGGCGCCCAGCGTGCGCGCAGCGTCTTCAAGCTGCGGCGCAGCCTTGTTCAACGCTGTGCGAATCGGCGCTTGGGCCAGCGGCAAGAACAGCAGCGCATAAGCAATCAGCAACAGCGCGGAGGTCTGGTACAGCGCCGGCACATAGTGCAGGGCGAAATACACCAGGGTCAGTGCAATCACCAGGCCTGGCAGGGCGTGCAGGAGGTACGGTAGGCGTTCGGCCCAGATCGCCAGCCGGCCCTTGTAGCGCACCACCAGCAACCCGACCGGTACGGCCAATACCAGGCACAGCGCGGCGCCTGCCAGGGACAGCGCCAATGAGGACAGCAACGCCTCGCCGATCTCCGCCACCGGGAATGCTGCGGAAGATCCCACTGCCAACCAGTAACCGAGCATCCCCAGCGGAATCCCGCTGCCGATGATCGCCAACGCCAGGCAATACACCTGGCCCAAGGGTGCCCACTGACCCAGTCGAACCTGCTCCGCATGCCGCGCCGCGCCCTGACCGATACGCACATGCCGGCCCTTGCCGCGGACCCGCAATTCCAGCCATAGCAGCGTCAGGCACATCACCAACAGCACCGCCGAGAGCATCGCGGCGTTGGCATTGCTGAATTCCAGTTCGAACTGCTGGTAGATCGCGGTGGTAAAAGTTTGCAAGCCGATGATCGACAGCGCGCCGAACTCCACCAGCATATGCAGTGCAATCAATAATGCCCCGGCCAGTAGCGACGGCCACAGCAGCGGCAATGTGATGCGAAAGAACACGCCCCAGCGATTCAGCCCCAGGGTGCGGGCCGACTCCTCCAGGGAGGGGTCAAGATTGCGCAGGGTCGCTGCCACCGGCAGAAAAACCAGCGGATATTTCGACAGGCTCATCACCAGGATGGCGCCGCCGAGCCCTTCGAAACTCGCGCTCAGCGACACCCAAGTGAAGCTGCTGACAAACGCCGGTACCGCGAATGGCAGGCACAGGATCACGCCCCAGATGCGTCGCCCTGGCAGGTTGCTACGCTCCAGTAGCCAGGCCAGGGACAGGCCGATTACGGCGCACGTGACCGTCACCCCGACCATCAACGCCAAGGTGTTGCGCAGCAACCCGAACACATACGGCCGCCATAGCAGGTGTACCGCTTCCGCCCAGCCGGCCTGCCAGGCTTTGAGCCCGACATAGGCCAGCGGCAGCAGGCTCAAGCCGACCAAAAACAGCACCGGCAACAACAGCCAGATCGACGGTCGCTTGGGCCTTGGGCTGAAACCCCCGCGCAGGGCGGGGGCGGGTAGCGATGGGTTCATCAGTTCAAGCCAACGTCACGTTCCAGGTCCAGGGCTTCTTCGGCGTTGCCCAGGTCGGCAGGGGTGACTTTCGGCGGTTGCAGCTCGCTGAAAGGCTTGAGGCCGCGGTTGGATTCCATGCCTTTGCGCAGAGGGTACTCGGCCGAGGTGTTGGTGATCACGCGCTGGCCTTCTTCGCTGACCATGAATGCCAGCAGTTGCTGGGCTTCCTTGGGATGCTTGCTGGACTTCAGCGCCGCCGCCGAAGACACCGTGATCAAGCCACCAGCATCGCCATTGGTGAAGTAATGCAGTTGGGAATCCAGGTTGGTTTTTTCTTTTTTCAGGGCGAACCAGTAGTAGTTGTTCACCAGCACGGTAGCCACTTCGCCATTTTCAACAGCTTTGAGGGCGACCATGTTGTTGCTGTACACCTTGCCGAAGGCGCGCAGGCCGGTCAGCCATTCTTCGGCGGCTTCACGACCGTGCAGCTTGATAATCGCCACGGCCTGTTCCTGGAAAGCGCCGCTGGTGGGCACGAAGCCGACCTTGCCTTGCCACTCGGGGCCGGCGAAATCCAGGACCGATTTCGGCAGGTCTTTTTCAGCGATCAGTTTCGGGTTGAAGGCTACAACGCGAGTGCGCGCGGTCACGCCCATCCAGTCGCCATTGGCGCCGACATAATCCTTGGGTAATACATCGAGGGTGCTGGCGTCGATTTTCGCCAGCAGGCCTTGTTCGCCGAGTTTGTTCAGCGGTGGCGATTCTTCGGTGTAGATCACGTCGGCAGGCGAGCGGTCGCCTTCTTCAACGACCTGGCTGGCGAGCTGATTACTGCTGCCCTTGCGTACGTTGACATGAATGCCGGTCTTGGCCTCGAAGGCTTTGGCGAGTTCATCGCCGACTTCTTTGTGCTGGCCGTTGTACAAGGTCAGGGAAACCTTGTCGGCGGAATAAGCGGTGGGCGAGAGCAGGGTCAGGCCGAGCAGAGTGAGGGTCAGGCCACGCAGAAGAGATGTCTTGAGACGGGTATCGCGGATGGTCATCCGAAGTTTTCCTCGCTTATGTGCAACAAATCATTGCAAGGATAAACGATAAAGCTTCTCAGGTGCGGGCGAGGGGCAAATCGCTGGGGAAGTTTTTCAGGCCAGGAAACGAAAAAACCCGCTTTCGCGGGTTTGATCTGAATTTGGTGCCCAGGAGAAGACTCGAACTTCCACGACCTTGCGATCACCAGCACCTGAAGCTGGCGTGTCTACCAATTTCACCACCTGGGCATTATCAGCAACGCTTGCGCTGTTGATGGAACGAACTATACGGAGGCCTTTTTGATCTGTAAACCCCTGATTCGAAAAAATAAATCAAGTTTTCCGTTAAAAATCAAAGGCCTGAAACGAAAAAACCCGCTTTCGCGGGTTTAATCTGAATTTGGTGCCCAGGAGAAGACTCGAACTTCCACGACCTTGCGATCACCAGCACCTGAAGCTGGCGTGTCTACCAATTTCACCACCTGGGCATTATCCAACAACGTTGCCGTCGTCGATGGCGCGCACTATACGGAGGGGTCATTAAGCTGTAAACCCCCGCCACGAAAAAATCCTGGAAAATTTCGCCAATGGTCGTGCAAGCTGCTCGTCGGGGGCTGCAAAGGGCTTTTAAAGGCTTGTTGGCGTCTGAAATTTCCCGTTTCAATACGCGTATGCCAAACTAACCCGCATATAGACAAGGTGAAAACTCTCTAATGGCCGATTGGCAGTCCCTCGATCCCGAGGCCGCTCGTGAAGCGGAAAAATATGAAAACCCTATTCCTAGCCGCGAACTGATCCTGGCGCATCTCGCCGATCGGGGTTCGCCTGCTAGCCGCGAGCAGTTGGTTGAAGAATTCGGTCTGACCACCGAAGACCAGCTCGAAGCCCTGCGCCGCCGTTTGCGTGCCATGGAGCGCGATGCTCAACTGATCTATACCCGCCGTGGCACTTACGCGCCTGTGGATAAGCTCGACCTGATCCTGGGGCGCATTGCCGGCCATCGTGACGGCTTCGGTTTCCTGATTCCGGATGACGGCAGCGACGACCTGTTCATGAGCCCGGCGCAAATGCGCCTGGTGTTCGATGGTGACCGTGCCCTGGCGCGCGTTTCCGGCCTGGACCGTCGCGGTCGCCGTGAAGGCGTCATTGTCGAAGTGGTATCCCGCGCCCACGAGTCCATCGTTGGCCGTTACTTCGAGGAAGGCGGCATCGGCTTTGTGGTGCCGGATAACCCGAAGGTCCAGCAGGAAGTGCTGATCACGCCGGGCCGTAATGGCGCCGCCAAGGTCGGCCAGTTCGTTGAGGTGAAGATCACCCACTGGCCAACGGCGCGCTTCCAGCCACAGGGCGACATCGTTGAAGTGGTCGGCAACTACATGGCGCCGGGCATGGAAATCGACGTTGCGCTGCGCACCTACGATATTCCTCACGTCTGGCCCGAGGCTGTGCTGAAAGAAGCCGGCAAGCTCAAGCCAGAAGTGGAAGAGAAAGACAAAGAAAAACGCATCGACCTGCGCCATCTGCCGTTTGTCACCATCGACGGCGAAGACGCCCGCGACTTCGACGATGCGGTCTACTGCGAGGCCAAGCCCGGCAAGCTGCGCCTGTTCTCCGGGGGCTGGAAGTTGTTCGTCGCGATTGCCGACGTGTCCAGCTACGTGAAGATCGGTTCGGCCCTGGATAACGAAGCCCAGGTACGCGGCAACTCCGTGTACTTCCCTGAGCGCGTGATCCCGATGCTGCCTGAGCAGCTGTCCAACGGCCTGTGCTCCCTGAACCCGAAAGTCGACCGTTTGGCCATGGTGTGCGAGATGACCATCTCGAAAACCGGCGAAATGACCGACTACCAGTTCTACGAAGCGGTGATCCACTCCCAGGCGCGTCTGACCTACAACAAGGTCAGCACCATCCTGGAAACGCCGAAGACCAGCGAAGCCAAGGCTCTGCGCAGCGAGTACGCTGATGTGGTGCCGCACCTCAAGCAGCTTTACTCGCTGTACAAGGTGTTGCTGGGCGCACGTCATACCCGTGGCGCGATCGATTTTGAAACCCAGGAAACCCGGATTGTCTTCGGTTCCGAGCGCAAGATTGCCGCGATCACCCCGACCACGCGTAACGATGCGCACAAGCTGATCGAGGAGTGCATGCTGGCGGCCAACGTGGCCACGGCTGAATTCCTGAAGAAGCATGAGATTCCTGCGTTGTACCGTGTGCACGACGGTCCGCCGCCTGAGCGTCTGGAAAAACTGCGCGCCTTCCTCGGAGAGCTCGGCCTGTCCCTGCACAAAGGCAAGGACGGCCCGACGCCGAAGGACTACCAGGCTCTGCTCGCCAGCATCAAGGACCGTCCGGATTACCACGTGATCCAGACCGTCATGCTGCGCTCCCTGAGCCAGGCGGTGTACAGCGCCGACAATCAGGGCCACTTCGGCCTGAATTACGAGGCGTACACCCACTTTACCTCGCCGATTCGTCGTTACCCGGACCTGCTCACGCACCGCGCGATCCGCAGCGTGATCCACTCCAAGCAGAACACGCCGCACGTCAAGCGCGCCGGTGCGATGACCATTCCGAAGGCACGGATCTATCCGTACGACGAAGCGGCCCTGGAACAGTTGGGCGAGCAGTGCTCCATGAGCGAGCGCCGTGCCGACGAGGCCACCCGCGACGTGGTGAACTGGCTCAAGTGCGAGTTCATGAAAGATCGTGTGGGCGAGACCTTCCCTGGCGTGATCACGGCCGTGACCGGCTTTGGCTTGTTTGTCGAGCTGACCGACATCTACGTCGAAGGCCTGGTGCATGTCACCGCCTTGCCGGGTGACTACTACCACTTTGACCCTGTGCATCACCGCCTGGCGGGCGAGCGCACCGGCCGTAGCTTCCGCCTTGGCGATACCGTGGAAGTGCAGGTCATGCGTGTCGACCTCGACGAACGCAAGATCGACTTCGGCATGTCTGACAAGCCAGCCGAATCGCCTGGCAGCCGTAAAAAGCGTGGCAGCGAACCGGCCAGTAAAGGCAAGGCTGCGCCCGCTAAGGCAACGGCCGCCGAGCCTGCGCCAGCCAAGGCCGGTCGTCGCTCGTCGACCAAGGAAAAGGCCCCCGAAGCCTACCGCCCAAGCGACGCTGCGGCGAAAAACGCCGAGCTGCGCAAGAGCCGCGAGTTGAAGCAGCAGTTGCTCAACGAAGCCAAAAGCGGTGGTAAAGCGGCGTCTGGGGGAAAGTCCCGCGGGGCGGAAAATCCGTCGAGCAAGCCTAGTAAACACCGTAAAGGCCCGCCCAAAGCGGGTTCGGCTCCCGCGAAAAGCGGCGGGTCGCGCAAACCTAAGGCCAAGTCATGAGTCTGGAAAAAATCTACGGCGTCCACGCCGTAGAAGCACTGCTGCGTCACCACCCTAAACGCGTCAAGCAAGTGTGGTTGGCAGAAGGCCGCAGCGAGCCGCGCGTGCAAGCGTTGGTCGAGCTGGCGACCCAAAACAAGGTTGCCATCGGCCAGGCCGAGCGTCGCGAAATGGACGTATGGGTCGAGGGCGTCCACCAGGGCGTGGTGGCGGATGTCAGTCCGAGCCAGGTCTGGGGCGAGGCGATGCTCGACGAGCTGCTCGACCGTACCGAAGGTGCGCCATTGCTGCTGGTGCTGGACGGCGTGACCGATCCGCACAATCTCGGCGCCTGCCTGCGTTCGGCGGACGCTGCCGGTGCGCTGGCGGTGATCGTGCCTAAAGACAAGTCGGCGACCCTGACACCCGTCGTGCGTAAGGTCGCATGCGGCGCGGCGGAAGTGATTCCGTTGGTGGCTGTGACCAACCTGGCGCGCACGCTGGAGAAGCTCCAGCAGCGCGGCCTGTGGGTCGTGGGCACGGCCGGAGAGGCCGAGGTCAGTATTTATGACCAGGACCTCACCGGCCCGACCATCCTGATCATGGGGGCTGAAGGCAAGGGCATGCGCCGCCTCACTCGCGAGCATTGCGATTACCTGGTGCATCTGCCGATGGCCGGTAGCGTCAGCAGCCTCAACGTGTCGGTCGCCACCGGCGTGTGCCTGTTCGAAGCCCAGCGCCAGCGTGGCGCCAAGGCCAAGGCCAAGGCCAAGAAGTAATCCCGAGCCTGGCACAGAACCAAAATGTGGGAGGGAGCTTGCTCCCGATTGCGGTGTATCAGTCAGCTGATGTTTGGCTGACACACTGCTATCGGGAGCAAGTTCCCTCCCACATTGGTTTCCGGTGTCAGTAACCATTGTTCAAATAATCACCAATCACCTTGCGCCGCTTCTCCCCCTTCTCTACAATTGCGCCCCTTGCCTTCCAGGCGGGCACCGATGTGCCTCCCCGTGGCAAGATCCATAAGTGTCATTCACTCCTTGTCTGACCGTTTTTGAGCGGCAGGCTACAACCCGTAAGGAGCATTCATGCGTCATTACGAAATCATCTTTTTGGTCCACCCGGATCAAAGCGAGCAAGTCGGCGGCATGGTTGAGCGTTACACCAAGCTGATCGAAGAAGACGGCGGCAAAATCCACCGTCTGGAAGATTGGGGCCGTCGTCAACTGGCCTATGCAATCAACAATGTTCACAAGGCTCACTACGTGATGCTGAACGTTGAGTGCACTGGCAAGGCCCTGGCCGAGCTGGAAGACAACTTCCGCTACAACGATGCTGTGATCCGTAACCTGGTCATCCGTCGCGAAGAAGCCGTTACCGGCCAATCCGAGATGCTCAAGGCTGAAGAAAAC
Source organism: Pseudomonas sp. H3_E07 (assembly GCF_054668895.1). Lineage (NCBI taxonomy): Bacteria > Pseudomonadati > Pseudomonadota > Gammaproteobacteria > Pseudomonadales > Pseudomonadaceae > Pseudomonas > Pseudomonas sp. H3_E07. The sequence goes on along the minus strand of NZ_CP162795.1, from coordinate 2,184,380 downwards.
CGCAGTGAGCGCCGTGAGCGTCGCGACCGTCCTGAGCACGAAGGCGCTGATAGCGCTGATAGTGATGACAGCGACAACAGCGATAACGCTGACGAGTAATCCACGGACCTTTTAAGGAGCCTATCAAATGGCACGTTTCTTCCGTCGTCGTAAATTCTGCCGCTTCACCGCTGAAGACGTGAAAGAGATCGATTACAAAGATCTCAACACTCTGAAAGCCTACGTATCCGAGACCGGCAAAATCGTTCCAAGCCGTATCACCGGTACCAAAGCACGTTATCAGCGTCAGCTGGCCACCGCTATCAAGCGCGCCCGCTTCCTGGCCCTGCTGGCCTACACCGACAGCCACGGCCGCTGAGACCGGGCAGTCGACAAGTAGTAAGGGATTGAATGCATGCGCGCCTTAGCTGAGTTCATCATGCGCGGTCGTGTGCAGGCCACTCTGGTAGTGGCTGGATGTGCAGCATTGCCGTTGTTGTATTGGTTGGGTGCTGCCGCTGGATGCCTTGTGCTCCTGCGGCGCGGTTTGCAGGATGCCATTGGCGTCCTGGCCCTGGGAGTCGTGGCTGCCTTGATCTGGTGGCTGCAACTGGGCGAACCCAAAGTGCTTCTGGTGCTGCTGGGGTCGTCGAGCCTTGCGTTGGTTTTGCGCGCAAGTGAGTCCTGGGTCCGCACGCTGCTGGTCAGCGTGGCACTGGGGTTGGTGTTTTCGGTGTTGATTGACGCGGCTTTCCGCCCGCAGATCGAGGCGCTGTCGCAAGAGATCGTCAAGATCCTGCCGATGGCCCTCGGGGAACTCTACCAGCAGCTGTCGGTAGAAGAGCGAGCGCGACTGGCAACGCTGATTGCACCGGCCCTGATCGGCCTGATGGCGGTAATGATGCAGATCGTCAGTTTGCTGAGCCTGATGCTTGGGCGTTATTGGCAGGCGTTGTTGTACAACCCGGGTGGTTTTGGTCGCGAGTTTCGCAGTATCAGAATCCCCGTGGGCCCGGCGATGTTGCTGCTGGCACTTATGGTGGTCGGACCGTACTTCGGTTCACACGCCGCCTTGCTGGTGCTGTTTTGCAGCGTACCGCTGGTGTTTTCCGGACTGGCCCTGATGCATGGGCTGGTCGCGCAGAAGCGCCTGGCCAAGTTCTGGCTGGTGGGGATGTACGTAACGATGCTGGTGTTCATGCAACTGATCTATCCGTTACTCGTGGTTTTGGCCATTGTCGACGGCCTGATTGATTTTCGCGGTCGTCTGGCGCCGAAAGACGCCGATAACGCGAACGGTGAAGGTTAAAAGTTAGAGGATTTTCACATGCAACTGATCCTTCTGGAAAAAGTCGCCAACCTGGGCAACCTGGGCGACAAAGTGAACGTTAAGGCCGGTTACGGTCGTAACTACCTGCTGCCATACGGCAAAGCCACCGCTGCAACCGCTGCCAACCTGGCTGCGTTTGAAGAGCGTCGTGCTGAGCTGGAAAAAGCAGCAGCAGACAAAAAAGCTTCGGCCGAAACTCGCGCTGCCCAACTGGCTGAGCTGGAAGTGACTATCACTGCCACCGCCGGTGACGAAGGCAAGCTGTTCGGTTCGATCGGCACCCACGACATCGCTGATGCACTGACCGCCTCCGGCGTTGAAGTGCAGAAGAGCGAAGTTCGTCTGCCGAACGGCACCATCCGCAACGTAGGCGAATTCGACGTAGCCGTGCACCTGCACGCCGAAGTTGAAGCCACCGTACGCGTTGTCGTGGTAGCAGCTTAAAGCAAGCTAACTGACTGGCACCCCCGGTGTCAGGCGGTTAACATCGGGCACGATCCTGTTTACAGGTCGTGCCTTTTGTTTTTCTACACACCCCTAATTCCAAGTGGCCATGAACGATATTTCAGCTCCTGAGCAATACGATCTGCAAACCGCTGCCCTGAAGGTGCCGCCGCATTCCATCGAGGCCGAACAGGCTGTGCTCGGTGGTTTGATGCTGGACAACAACGCCTGGGAACGCGTGCTGGATCAAGTCTCGGACGGTGACTTCTATCGCCATGACCACCGCCTGATTTTCCGCGCCATCGCCAAGCTGGCCGACCAGAACTCACCTATCGATGTGGTGACCTTGGCCGAGCAACTGGACAAGGAAGGCCAGACCTCCCAGGTCGGCGGCCTCGGCTACCTCGGTGAGCTGGCGAAAAATACGCCGTCCGTCGCCAACATCAAGGCCTACGCCCAGATCGTTCGCCAGCGGGCCACGTTGCGCCAACTGATCGGCATCAGCACCGAGATTGCCGACAGCGCCTTCAACCCGGAAGGGCGCACCGCCGAAGAGATCCTTGACGAGGCCGAGCGCCAGATCTTCCAGATCGCCGAGGCCCGCCCGAAAACCGGCGGCCCGGTGGGCGTCAACGAGCTGTTGACCAAGGCCATCGACCGTATCGACACGCTGTTCAACACTGACGCGGCCATCACCGGTATTTCCACCGGCTACACCGACCTCGACGAGAAGACCAGCGGCCTGCAGCCGTCCGACTTGATCATCGTCGCCGGTCGTCCGTCCATGGGCAAGACCACCTTCGCGATGAACCTGGTGGAAAACGCCGTGTTGCGCAGCGACAAGACCGTCCTGGTTTACTCCCTGGAGATGCCAGGTGAGTCGCTGATCATGCGTATGCTCTCGTCCCTGGGGCGTATCGACCAGACCAAGGTGCGTTCCGGCCAGCTGGAAGACGACGACTGGCCGCGCCTGACCTCAGCGGTCAACCTGCTCAATGACCGCAAGCTGTTCATCGACGACACCGCGGGCATCAGTCCTTCGGAAATGCGTGCACGTACCCGCCGCCTGGTGCGTGAACACGGCGACATCGCGCTGATCATGATCGACTACTTGCAGTTGATGCAGATCCCGGGCTCCAGCGGTGACAGCCGGACCAACGAGATTTCCGAGATCTCTCGGTCCTTGAAAGCCTTGGCCAAGGAATTCAATTGCCCGGTGGTGGCGCTGTCCCAGCTCAACCGTTCCCTGGAACAACGTCCCAACAAGCGCCCGGTGAACTCCGACTTGCGCGAATCCGGAGCGATCGAGCAGGACGCCGACGTGATCATGTTCGTGTACCGCGACGAGGTGTATCACCCCGAGACCGAGCACAAGGGCATTGCCGAGATCATTATCGGCAAACAACGGAACGGTCCCATCGGCTTTATCCGCCTGGCGTTCATCGGTAAGTACACCCGCTTCGAAAACCTCGCGCCAGGCAGCTACAACTTCGACGACGACGAATAACCCGTCTGCTCAATTCCGACCATTACCGTCGGAATTGGTCAAAATTTGTGCTATATTCCGCGCCCGCGATTTTCCATCTCAACACCGGTCACCGTCATGCAAACAGCCAAGCCGTTATTTGACTATCCCAAGTACTGGGCCGAATGTTTCGGTCCAGCGCCATTCCTGCCCATGAGCAGGGAGGAGATGGATCAGCTTGGCTGGGATTCCTGCGACATCATCATCGTCACCGGTGATGCCTACGTTGACCATCCGTCGTTCGGCATGGCGATCATTGGCCGGTTGCTGGAGTCCCAGGGCTTCCGCGTCGGGATCATTGCCCAGCCGAACTGGCAGTCCAAAGACGACTTCATGAAGCTCGGCGAGCCGAACCTGTTCTTCGGCGTCGCGGCCGGCAACATGGACTCGATGATCAACCGCTACACCGCCGACAAGAAAATCCGCTCCGACGACGCCTACACCCCTGGCGGCATGGCCGGCAAACGCCCGGACCGCGCCAGCCTGGTGTACAGCCAGCGTTGCAAGGAAGCCTACAAGAACGTGCCGATCGTACTCGGCGGCATCGAAGCCTCCCTGCGCCGCATCGCTCACTACGATTACTGGCAGGACCGTGTGCGCAACTCGATCCTGATCGATGCCACCGCCGATATCCTGCTGTACGGCAACGCCGAGCGTGCGATTGTCGAAGTTGCCCAGCGCCTGTCGTGGGGTCACAAGATCGAAGACATCACCGACGTGCGCGGCACCGCGTTCATTCGTCGTGATACGCCGGTGGGTTGGTACGAAGTCGACTCCACGCGGATCGACCGTCCGGGCAAGATCGACAAGATCATCAACCCGTACGTCAACACCCAGGACACCCAGGCCTGCGCCATCGAGCAGGAAAAGGGGCCGCAGGATGATCCGGAAGAAGCCAAGGTCGTACAGATCCTGGCCAGCCCGCGCATGACCCGCGACAAGACCGTGATCCGCCTGCCATCGGTGGAAAAAGTGCGCAATGACGCGGTGCTCTACGCCCACGCCAACCGCGTGTTGCACCTGGAAACCAACCCAGGCAACGCGCGCGCCCTGGTGCAGAAGCACGGTGAAGTGGACGTGTGGTTCAACCCGCCGCCCATCCCGATGACTACCGAAGAAATGGACTACGTGTTCGGCATGCCTTACGCACGTGTTCCGCACCCGGCGTATGGCAAGGAAAAGATCCCGGCCTACGACATGATTCGTTTCTCGGTGAACATCATGCGTGGCTGCTTTGGCGGCTGCACCTTCTGCTCCATTACCGAGCACGAAGGTCGTATCATCCAGAACCGTTCCGAAGAGTCGATCATCCGCGAGATCGAAGAGATCCGCGACAAGGTCCCAGGCTTCACCGGCGTGATCTCCGACCTCGGTGGCCCGACCGCGAACATGTACCGCATCGCCTGCAAGAGCCCGGAAATCGAATCCGCGTGCCGCAAGCCGTCGTGTGTGTTCCCGGGTATCTGCCCGAACCTGAACACCGATCACTCGTCGTTGATCCAGCTCTACCGCAGCGCCCGTGCGTTGCCGGGTGTGAAGAAGATCCTGATCGCCTCCGGCCTGCGCTATGACTTGGCTGTTGAGTCGCCGGAATATGTGAAAGAGCTGGTTACCCATCACGTGGGTGGCTACCTCAAGATCGCCCCGGAACACACCGAGGAAGGTCCGCTCAACCAGATGATGAAGCCGGGCATTGGCAGCTATGACAAGTTCAAGCGCATGTTCGAGAAGTACACCAAGGAAGCGGGCAAGGAGCAGTACCTGATTCCTTACTTCATCGCCGCCCACCCCGGCACCACCGATGAGGACATGATGAACCTCGCCCTGTGGCTCAAGGGCAACGGCTTCCGTGCGGACCAGGTGCAGGCGTTCTATCCGTCGCCAATGGCCACTGCCACCGCGATGTACCACTCAGGCAAGAACCCGTTGCGCAAGGTCACCTACAAGAGTGACGCGGTGACCATCGTCAAGAGTGAGGAACAGCGCCGCTTGCACAAGGCCTTCCTGCGTTACCACGATCCGAAAGGCTGGCCGATGCTGCGTGAAGCGTTGACCCGCATGGGCCGCGCCGACCTGATCGGGCCGGGCAAGGACCAACTGATCCCGCTGCACCAGCCGGCTACCGACAGCTACCAGAGCGCGCGTCGCAAGAACTCGACGCCAGCCGGTAGCCATAAGGTCGCCAAGGAAACCACCACCAAGATCCTCACCCAGCACACCGGGCTGCCGCCACGTGGTAGCGACGGCAGCAACCCGTGGGACAAGCGTGAGCAAGCCAAGGCCGCGGCCCAGGCGCGCAACAAGCAGGCCGCCAAGGAGCGCGCCGATGCGGCCAAGGGCAAGGGCGGCAAGCCTGCGCGCAAGCCGGTCGTGCCGCGTTGATCGCAGCCTGAACATGCAAAACGCCAGCCTTGTGCTGGCGTTTTGCTTTCTAGCCGGTGGGTAGGCCGTTTGTTAAGGTGGCGCGCACGGCCACCACCCCTTTCAAGGAAGAACACTTATGAGCAACCCCCTGCTCAATATCGGCATGGATTCCAACCGCTCCCAATTCATGGCGCGCCAGCGCATCGAAAGCCAGATCAACCTGCCGCGCCTGTTCGCGGCCATCGACGCCGACCCCGGCATTGTCGGCGCGGGTGTCGTATATATCGATGCCGATTTCAACGTGATCACCCTGCGCGAGTTCAAGCCTATCTGCAGCATCAGGCCCAAGCGCATTATTTTGCGCGAGGCGCAGAAGTACATTTCGCCTGCGCAGTTTGTGGAACAAGTGAAGACCGATCCTCGGGAAGGACGCCTTCAAAAAGAGGCGTTTGATATGGGCCTTTCCTGTGGTGCGGCGGTAATCGGTTGGATTGTGGTGTTCAGCGGCAGTGTCGCCGTACCGTTCACGGCCGGTGCCAGTGCATTTGTGGTTGGCATTGGTATCACGGCGGCGCTGGCCAGCAGCGCGCAATGTGGGTTTGGTGTGGCGCGTACGTATAACGAAGTGCTTGATCCTGATGCCAATGACCGTATGGACGACGCCGAATGGTACGGCGCCGTTTCACCTATCCTCGATGCGGCCTCTTTGGTGGGCATTGGCACGGGTGCGTTGACTACCGTCAGGCTGCTCAAGGCCAACAAGGCCGCAGCATTGGGCAAGAGTTGGTACGAACTGCTCAAGGGCCTGAGCCGCCAGGAACGCAAGAAGTTGACCAGGGAACTGCTTAGCCTCAGGGACCCAAGCCTGACGCCCAAGCTACTCAAATTGCAGCAGCGCGCCGGCAAGATGACAAAGAGCTACAGTTCCACGGAGATCCGTCATGCCACCTTGACCCAACTCAAGGATGCCCTGGGCGGGCTCTTGGGTATCTGGGGCAGCCATAGAACGGGCCACGTAGGCACTGCCGAGACCATCGCCATTGGCCTGTACGAGGACTTGACGGAATGAACGGCTTCCCCGAGATGGGCAGTTTCCTCGCGCGCTATTTCCCCGTATTCATGGGGACGATTTTCATGGCGATCTTTTCCGGCTCCGCTGCGGTTTCCATGGCTGGCGTGACCTATTTGCGCGGCCTTGATCCCGCGCTCAAAGCCAACTATTCAATAGGCGCAATATTGGTACTGGTGGCGGTGCTGGTCTTTGGCAACGTCATGATCGCCCGCGGCTATCCCTGGGCTACGCGGCTGGTGGCGGCTTACTTGGGCGTTTGTCTGTTGTTCGTACTGCCAATGATGCAATACGATCTCAACATGCTGGTCTATGGCTCGGCTGTACTCTTTCCGCTGTTGGGGTTACTGCTGCTCAACAGCAAACGCCACCGCGAAATGCGCAAAAAACTGTTCGAGATACGCCACCTGCGCCAAGCCGCAATCGCAAGGCGCAAAACCCGTTGATTGAGTAGATTCACCACCCATCCTCATACTGGCGCCACAAATGTGTGCGGCTCTTGCACCGTGGCACGTACGTTGGCGCCGTTTTGGTGCTGTACTGCACCGGGTCTTACGATAAAGCGCAATGACCGCCGCTCTGGCATAAGTCTTGCGCGCTTTGTTCCCACGCCCTGGCTCGCAGGAGGCCGCCGTGTCGATTCATGTCGCGTTGCACCACGTTACGCATTACCGCTACGACCGCGCGGTCGAACTCGGCCCGCAGATTGTGCGTTTGCGCCCGGCGGCCCATAGCCGCACGCGGATTTTGTCCTACGCGCTGAAAGTGCTGCCCGAGCAGCATTTCATCAACTGGCAGCAAGACCCCCAGGGCAATTACCTGGCGCGGTTGGTGTTTCCGGAAAAGACCGACGAGCTACGCATCGAAGTCGACCTGGTCGCCGAGATGGCGGTATTCAACCCGTTCGACTTTTTCCTCGAACCCTACGCCGAAAACATCCCCTTCAGCTACGCCGCCGATGAGCAGCGCGAACTGGCGCCGTACCTGGAAACCTTGCCGCTGACGCCGAGGTTTGCCGCCTACCTGGCCGGAATAGACCGCACGCCGCTGCCTGCCGTGGACTTTCTGGTGGGCCTCAATCAACGCCTGGCGGCCGATATCGGCTACCTGATCCGCATGGAGCCGGGTGTGCAAACCCCGGAGTTCACCCTGGAGAACGCCTCCGGCTCCTGTCGCGATTCGGCCTGGCTGCTGGTGCAGTTGTTGCGCAACCTCGGCTTGGCCGCACGATTTGTGTCCGGCTACTTGATCCAATTGACCGCCGACGTCAAAGCGCTCGATGGCCCGTCCGGTACCGAGGTGGACTTCACCGACCTGCATGCCTGGTGCGAAGTGTATCTGCCCGGCGCCGGCTGGATCGGCCTGGACGCCACCTCCGGGCTGTTTGCTGGTGAGGGCCACATACCATTGGCCTGTAGTCCCGATCCATCTTCGGCGGCACCGATCAGTGGGTTGGTGGAACCGTGTGAGTGCGAATTCACTCACGAGATGTCGGTAGAGCGGATTTGGGAAGCGCCGCGCGTCACCAAGCCCTACACCGAAGAGCAATGGCTGGCGATCCAGGCCTTGGGCCGTCAGATCGATGGCGACCTGCTCAAAAACGATGTACGCCTGACCATGGGCGGCGAACCGACTTTCGTCTCCATCGACGATCCCGACGGCGCCGAATGGAACACTGCCGCCCTTGGCCCGGACAAGCGCCGGTTATCCGCCGAGCTGTTCCAGCGCATGCGCAAGCACTATGCGCCCAAGGGTTTGGTGCACTTCGGCCAGGGCAAGTGGTACCCCGGCGAGCAATTGCCGCGTTGGTCGCTCAACTGCTACTGGCGCCGTGACGGTGTGCCGATCTGGCACAACAGCGCGCTGATTGCCGATGAACAAGAGGATTATGGCGCGGACGGTGCGCTGGCCGGGCGGTTCCTGGCCAGTGTCGCCGAGCGTCTGAAGCTGCCGGCGCGTTTCGTGTTTCCAGCCTTCGAAGACAATTTCTACTACCTGTGGCGCGAGGGTGCGCTGCCGCAAAACGTCAACGCCCAGGACCCGCGCCTGAGTGACGACCTGGAGCGCGAGCGCCTGCGCAAAGTGTTCAACCAGGGCCTGGATAAAGTCATCGGCCAGGTGCTGCCGCTGGCGCGCACGGCGGCTAATGACCGCTGGCAAAGTGGGCGCTGGTATCTGCGCGATAACCACTGCCGACTAGTGCCGGGGGATTCGCCGCTGGGATATCGCCTGCCATTGGCCTCGCAGCCTTGGGTGACGGCGGCAGAGTACCCGTTTGTGCATCCGACTGATCCTAATCAGGATCAGCCGGAGCTGCCATCCAGTGCGCAGCTGCAACGCCACGGTGAGCCCGCGCCGAGTGATGAGCGCGTGCCCAAGGTGGACGAGTCCGCGGACTGGCTGACTCGCACCGCCCTGTGCGCCGAAGCACGGGAAGGGCGCCTCTATCTGTTCATGCCGCCCCTGGAGCGCGTTGAAGACTATCTGGAACTGGTGGCAGCCATCGAAGCCTCTGCCGAGGAACTGCATTGTCCGGTATTGCTCGAAGGCTATGAGCCGCCAGCCGACACGCGCCTGAGCAACTTCCGCATCACGCCGGACCCGGGCGTGATTGAGGTCAACGTGCAGCCCTCCGCCACCTGGGACGAATTGGTAGAACGCACCGAATTCCTCTATGAAGAGGCGCGGCAAACGCGTTTGACCACCGAAAAATTCATGATCGACGGGCGCCATACGGGCACCGGCGGCGGTAACCACTTTGTGCTGGGCGGCGCGACGCCCAAGGACTCACCGTTCCTGCGCCGACCCGATTTGCTGCGTAGCCTGATCAGCTACTGGCATAACCATCCTTCGTTGTCCTACCTGTTTTCCGGTCTGTTCATCGGCCCGACCTCCCAGGCACCACGGGTGGACGAGGCGCGCAACGACGCGTTGTACGAGCTGGAAATCGCCTTTGCGCAAATGCCTTCGCCCGGCGAGGAATGCCCGCCCTGGTTGGTGGACCGTCTGCTGCGAAACCTGCTGATCGACGTGACCGGCAACACCCACCGCGCCGAGTTCTGCATCGACAAACTCTACTCACCGGACGGCGCCACGGGCCGCCTAGGCTTGCTGGAATTGCGCGCGTTTGAAATGCCGCCCCATGCACGCATGAGCCTGACTCAGCAATTGCTGCTGCGCGCCTTGGTGGCACGCTTCTGGCGCGAACCCTACGCGCCGCCGAAGCTGGCACGCTGGGGCACTGAGTTGCACGACCGTTTCCTGCTGCCGCATTTCATCGAGCAAGACTTTGCCGACGTAATCGTCGAACTCAACGCCGCCGGTTACCCGCTGCGCGCCGAGTGGTTTGCCGCGCACCTGGCGTTCCGTTTCCCCAAAGTCGGTGACTACGCCGTCAACGGGATCGAGCTGGAGCTGCGCCAGGCCCTGGAGCCCTGGCACGTACTGGGCGAGGAGGGCGCGGTGGGCGGTACGGTGCGGTATGTGGACTCCTCTCTGGAGCGCCTGCAAGTCAAGTTGACCGGGCTGCCACCGCAGCGCTACCTGCTGACCTGCAACGGCATCCCGGTGCCGCTGCAAGCCACCGGGCGTGTCGGTGAGTTCGTCGCTGGCGTGCGTTACCGCGCCTGGCAACCGGCCAACTGCCTGCAGCCGACCATCGCGGTGCACGCGCCGCTGGTGTTCGATCTGCTGGATACCTGGATGCAGCGTTCGCTGGGCGGCTGTCAGTATCACGTCGCCCATCCGGGCGGGCGCAATTACGACAGCTTGCCGGTGAATGCCAACGAGGCAGAGAGCCGGCGCATGGCACGGTTTTTCCGGTTGGGGCACACACCAGGCAAGCTTCCGGTGCCGACGGTTGTGGTGAACGATGAGTTGCCCATGACCCTGGATCTCCGGCGTTTCCCCAATAACAACGACTAAATGCAGTTAAAATGTGGGAGCGGGCTTGCTCGCGAATGTGGTCCATCAGCCGATACATGTATTGACTGGCCCACCGCATTCGCGAGCAAGCCCGCTCCCACATTAGATTGCCGTAATTTGAGTTAATCTGAGCCCCCTTGCCTCTGCCGAGCGTTCCATGTCCGACTTGCTCGACCGTTACCCGCTGACCGCGGGCACTTATCACGAACTGCTGGACGACAGCGGTTCGGTGCGTGCCCATTGGCGGCGCCTGCTGGACCACCTGCAACGCAGCACACCCGCGCAACTGGCCCAACGCCAGGCGCTGTTGACCCGGCAGATCCAGGAAAACGGCGTGACCTACAACGTCTACGCCGATCCCAAGGGCGCGGATCGCCCGTGGGAGCTGGATTTGCTGCCCCATGTGTTGGCCGCTGATGAGTGGCAGCACCTGTCGGCCGGTATTGCCCAGCGTGCGCGCCTGCTCAATGCCGTGTTGGCGGACCTGTACGGCCCGCAGCGCCTGATCAAGGAAGGTTTGCTGCCGGCGGAGCTGGTATTCGGGCATAACAATTTCCTGTGGCCGTGCCAGGGCATCCAGCCACCGGACGGCGCTTTCCTGCACCTGTACGCCGTGGACCTGGCGCGCACACCGGATGGCCGCTGGTGGGTCACTGCCGATCGTACCCAGGCGCCGTCGGGTGCCGGTTATGCGCTGGAAAACCGCACCATCGTGTCCCGGGCCTTTCCGGATCTTTACCGTGACCTGCAGGTGCAGCACCTCACCGGTTTCTTCCGCACCTTGCAGGAAACCCTTGCCCGCCAGGCGCCTGGTGATGACCAGCCGCCGCTGATCGTGCTGCTCACGCCCGGCCGGTTCAACGAAAGTTACTTCGAACACCTCTACCTCGCGCGCCAGCTTGGCTACCCGTTGGTGGAGGGCGGCGACCTTACCGTGCGCGACAGCACGGTGTTCCTGAAAACCCTCAGCGGCCTGCGCCGGGTGCACGCGATCATGCGTCGTCTGGACGATGACTTCTGCGACCCGCTGGAGCTGCGCACCGATTCGGCCCTCGGCGTACCTGGATTGCTGGATGCCGTGCGCCAAGGCAACGTGCTGGTGGCCAATGCCCTGGGCAGCGGCGTGCTGGAATCCCCCGGCTTGCTGGGCTTCTTGCCGAAGATCAACGAGTTCCTGTTTGGTGAAGCACTGATCCTGCCGTCCATCGCCACCTGGTGGTGCGGTGAAGCGCCGGTGCTGGCCGAAGCGCTGGAAAAAATGCCGGAGCTGTTGATCAAGCCCGCATTCCCGTCCCAGAGTTTCGCGCCGGTGTTCGGCCGTGACCTCAATGACGAACAGCGCCAGGCCCTGGCCGAACGTATGCGTGCGCGGCCTTACGCCTATGTCGCCCAAGAGTTGGCGCAACTGTCCCAAGCGCCGGTGTGGCACACCGTGGACGACCACCTGCAACACCGCGCCATCGGCATGCGTGTGTACGCCGTGGCCAGTGCCGAGGGTTACCGCGTGCTGCCTGGCGGCCTGACGCGGGTGGCGGCCGAAGCCGACGCCGAAGTGGTGTCGATGCAGCGCGGCGGCGCCAGCAAGGACACCTGGGTGCTCGGCGAACGCGCCGCCGGTGGCGAACACTGGCGTGCACAGCGCGCGATTGGCGCCCATGACCTGGTGCGCCGCGATCCTTATCTACCTTCCCGCGTGGTGGAAAACCTGTTCTGGTTCGGCCGTTACTGCGAACGCTGTGACGACAGCGCGCGCTGGCTGCGTATCGTGCTGGCGCGTTATGTGGATGGCGACGACCCGCTGGCCTTGCAGGCGGCCGTTGAGCTGGGCGAAAGCCTGCGGCTGCTGCCGGAGGAGGGCGAATTGCCCGAACGCCTGCTGGCGGCGCTGCTCGGTGATGACTGGCCATCGAGCCTGCGTGCCAACTTGCAACGCTTGCAGTGGGCGGCATCGCAGGTGCGCGGCAAGCTGTCCAGGGAAAACTGGCAGGCCTTGGTGGAGCTGCAACGTGAAGCCCTGGAGCTGGAAAGCGAATCACCGGATTTTGGCGAGTTGCTGGATTTCCTCAACCGCCTGGTAATGTCCCTGGCGGCGCTGTCCGGGTTTGCCCTGGACGATATGACCCGTGACGAAGGCTGGCGCTTTTTGATGATGGGCCGGCGCATCGAGCGCCTGCAATTTCTTAGCAGTAGCCTGGCAGCCTTTCTGCGTGGCGTGGCGGTATTTGATCAGGCTGGGTTGGAGTGGTTGCTGGAGTTGGGCAACAGCAGCATCACCTACCGCTCCCGCTACCTGGCGGTGCCGCAGTTGATCCCGGTACTCGACTTGCTGCTGCTCGACGAGCAGAACCCCCACGCGGTGTTGTTCCAGCTCAAGCTGGTGAGTCGCACCCTGCGACGCCTCAACGATGACTTTGGTGTGCCGCGGGAAACCGGCCTGGGCCCATTGGTGGAGCGCTTGGCGCGATTCGACCTGGGCTGCCTGGAGAACCCGCTGTTTGGTGAATCCAGCGTGCGTGCGGCGCTGGACGGCCTGGCCGACCTGCTGCAAGCGGTGGCCGATGAGAGTGGGCAAGTGTCGGACCGCCTGGCCTTGCGTCACTTTGCCCACGTGGATGATGTCAGCCAGCAAACGGTGTCGGTGTGATGAGTGCGCGCTACCAGATTTTCCACGATACCCATTACCACTATGACAGCCCGGTGTCCCTGGCCCAGCAGCTGGCGCACCTGTGGCCACGACCGTGCGCCTGGCAGCGCTGCAGCTCGCAGCAACTGGATATCAGCCCGGAACCGACCTCGCGCCGCGACGAGCTGGACGTGTTCGGTAACCCTATCACTCGGCTGGCATTCGAGCGGCCCCATGATGAGTTGCTGGTGAACGCCGGGCTGACCGTGGAAGTACTGGCGCGGCCGGCGCTGGATTTCCAGCAATCACCCGCCTGGGACCAGACCCGCGACAGCCTGACCTACAGCAGCCAGGCTATGTCCGATGAGCTGATTGAAGCCTGTCGCTACCGCTTCGAATCGCCCTACGTGCACTTGAAGAAAACCTTCGTCGAATTCTCCGAGAGCTGTTTCCCCGCTGGTAAACCGTTGCTGCTGGGCGTACAGGCGCTGATGGAAAAGATCTTCAGCGAATTCACCTTCGATGCCGAAGCCACCCAAGTCGCCACGCCGCTTGTCGAAGTGTTGGAGCGCCGCCGTGGCGTGTGCCAGGACTTCGCCCACTTGATGCTTGCCTGCCTGCGCTCGCGAGGCCTGGCGGCGCGCTATATCAGCGGTTATCTGCTCACCCAGCCACCGCCCGGCCAGCCACGGCTGATCGGCGCCGATGCATCCCACGCGTGGGTCTCGGTGTATTGCCCGGTATCAGGCTGGGTGGATTTTGATCCGACGAACAATGTGCAGCCGGCACTGGAGCACATCACCCTGGCCTGGGGCCGGGATTTTTCTGATGTGTCGCCGTTGCGAGGGGTGATTCTGGGGGGAGGGAGCCACGACCCGGAGGTGCGGGTGACGGTGATGCCGCTGGAATAACGGTTGATTGTGTCGAGCCGGGCGGGCCGGCTCAGCACAAAGGAATTTATTCAGCCGGATCTTTTGGTGTTTCGGTCTCTTCGCTCGTTTCTTTACCATCAACATCGGCGTTCAGCCCATTGGCCTCTTCTTCTGCAGCGGCTTTCTTGCGTTGCAGTTTTTCCTCTTTCTTCTGCTCCTTGGCCAAGTCTCTCTGACGTTTGGCGAAGGAGTAATTAGGTTTGGCCATGGGCGATCCTCTAAGGTCGAAGGTGAGGGTGGCGGCGCGCAGCTGCCTTGGGACGACATGGTAGCAGCTTCAGGGTGCGCTTGGCCTTCACTTACCGCAGGCGTAGGCGGCCAATAGGCCGTTGAACAGCTGGTCGAGGCGCATGGCTCGGACTCCGATGGGTGATGAGCCGATCATAGGCAGGTAGCAGTACTTTGGCTGGTAGATTGTGTTGATAAGGCTGATAGCCTAAAGTTGTATACAATCTGTTGATTCAGATCATAAGAATTCCTGCCTGCTTCAGGCACCCTTGTCGCAATTCGCGTTTTCTAAACCCTGCCTTGGAGATTCACATGTTTGCCAAACTCGTTGCTGTTTCCCTGCTGACTCTGGCGAGCGGCCAGTTGCTTGCTGCAGAGTGCAAGGTCACTGTCGACTCCACCGACCAAATGTCCTTTAACACCAAAGCCATTGAAATCGACAAGAGCTGCAAGACATTCACCGTTGAGCTGACTCACTCCGGCAACCTGCCGAAAAACGTCATGGGCCACAACTGGGTGCTGACCAGCGCGGCCAACATGCAGCCGGTTGCCACCGACGGCATGGCCGCCGGCATCGACAAGGATTACCTGAAACCCGGTGACGACCGCATCATCGCCCACACCAAGATCATTGGTGCCGGTGAGAAAGACTCGGTGACCTTCGACGTGTCGAAGCTGGCCGCCGGGACTGACTACGCGTTCTTCTGCTCGTTCCCAGGCCACATCTCGATGATGAAAGGCACTGTGACCGTCAAGTAAGACCGCGTTATCGTTCTTCGCGAGCAAGCCCGCTCCCACATTCGACCGCGTTCCCATGTTGGAAATCGGTCAAGTGTGGGAGCGGGCTTGCTCGCGAAAGCGGTCTGAAAATCAGTACAAACCTATCGGGTTCACTTCACGGCGCAAATGGCATCACCCGCTTGTGCTCGGTCTTGCGGTACGTGTCGCAGATAATCCTGAACGCTTCCTCACGCACCGGCTCGCCGTGCAGGAATGCATCGATCTCGGCATAGGTCACGCCATGTGACGCTTCGTCCGGCTTGCCGGGTGACAGGTCTTCCAGGTCGGCTGTCGGGACTTTCTCCACCAACGATTCCGGCGCACCAAAGTGCCGCGCAATCGCACGCACCTGGTTTTTCACCAGCCCGCTCAACGGCGCCAGGTCGCACGCGCCGTCACCGAACTTGGTGAAAAAGCCCATCACCGCTTCCGCTGCATGGTCGGTGCCGATCACCAGGCCACCGGCCGCGCCCGCGATGGTGTACTGCGCCACCATGCGCATGCGCGCCTTGGTGTTGCCCAGCACGAAATCCCGGGACACCGCCGCCTTGCCTTCAAACGCGGCCACTTCATTGGCCAGGGCCTTGACCGCCGGACCGATGTTCACGGTGTGGCGCTCGTCCGGCTCGATGAAGTCCACCGAGGCCGTGGCATCGATTTCGTCAAACTGTGTTTCGTAGGGCAGGCGCACCGCGATAAAGCGGTAAGCCTCATCACCGGTATGTTCCCGCAGCTCTTTCATCGCACGTTGAGCCAAGAGGCCTGCGGTCAGGGAATCGACGCCACCGCTGATGCCCAGCACCAACGTCTTGAGCCCGGAATTTCGCAGGCAGTCCTGGATAAAGGTCACGCGGCGGGCAACCTCGGCCTCAAGGGCGGCCTGGTCGTTGAACGGCGCTTGGACCTTGAGCTGTTCAGCAATCTCACGCTGTACGGCTTGCATGATTCACTCCTTGCTAGAGATGGCAGGTACTTTGAAAACATGACGCAAATAGGCGACGAAATTCGGGTCGGTGCAATGTGTCTTGCCCGCTTCATCGGAGATCTTCGCGACGGGCTGGCCATTGCAGGCGGTCATTTTAAGCACGATGCTCATCGGTTCCACACCTGGAATGTCGCACGTCAGGTTGGTGCCGATGCCAAAGCTCACGTTAATGCGACCACGCAGCGCCCGGAATATCTCCAGCGCTTTTGGCAGTGAAAGGCTGTCGGAGAATACCAACGTCTTGCTCATCGGCTCGATGCCGAGCTTGTGGTAATGGGCGATGGCTTTTTCCGCCCATTGCACGGGGTCGCCGGAGTCATGGCGCAGGCCGTCAAACAGCTTGGCGAAGTACAGGTCGAAGTCGCCCAGGAACGCATCGGTGGTGATGCAGTCGGTCAGGGCGATGCCCAGCAGGCCACGGTATTCGCGGACCCAGCAGTCGAGTGCGGCGATCTGGCTGTCGATCAGGCGGGGGCCCAGTTGCTGGTGGGCCATGATCCATTCGTGGGCCATGGTGCCCAGTGGCTTCATGTCCAGTTCGCGGGCCAGGTGCACGTTGCTGGTGCCGACGAAACGGCCGGGGAAGTCGTGCTTGAGTACGCTGACCACTTCTTCCTGCACGCGGTACGAGAAGCGCCGACGCGTGCCGAAGTCTGCCACTTGCAGCTCCGACAACTCGTCACTGCTGGCATTGGCGGTCAGCCAGTCGAATTTGCGGTACAGCTGTTCGCGAGCCTGTTCGAGGACCACGGTCTGGTAGCGGTAGCGGTTACGCACTTCGCTGACGATGGCCAGCATCGGCACTTCAAACAGGATCACATGCAGCCATGGCCCGCGCAGACGAATGAATAATTCGCCGTTTTCGATACCGGTCTGCACGTAACGCAGGTTGAAACGGAACAGCCCGAGGAAGCGCAGGAAGTCCGGCTTCATGAAGCTGATGCGCTCCAGGAAACCCAATTGGTCGGGGCTCAGGCTCAACTCGGCGAGGCGTTCGATCTGGTAGCGGATCTCCGCCAGATAGGGACGCAGGTCTTCGCTGTTACGGCAACGAAACTCCCATTCAACTTCCACGTTGGGGTAGTTGTGCAGCACCGCCTGCATCATGGTCAGCTTGTAGAAGTCGGTGTCGAGCAAGTTCTGCACGATGCGATCGGCAAACACACTCTCGCTCATAACGGGAATCTCCAGACGGGTCGGCGATGGTCGCCGGCCTTTACGCACAATTAAGGAAGGGGGCTAGTGGCGCATAGACCTGTGGGGTTTTGCCAGTGATTTTTTCGGTGAAGCCACTGGCGCCATCGCAGGCAAGCCAGCTCCCACATTTGAAACGCATGCCAAACTGGGGAGCTGGCTTGCATGCGATGGCGATTTTCCAGGCGCTAAAGCACCTGCTCCATCATCCACTTCACGAACTCGCGCACCTTGGGCACCTCCGCCGAATGCTCCGGGTAGGCCAGGTAATACGCGTCCTCACTCGGCATCGCATGCTGCCAGGGGATCACCAGCTTGCCGTCGGCCAGTTCCTCTTCCACCAGGAATCGCGGCAACAGCGCCACGCCACAGCCGACCTGCGCTGCACGGATGCACATATAAAAGGTGTCGAAACGCGGCCCGTGATAGCTGTGCTCGGTCTGGTAGCCCTGGCTGGCGAACCAGTCATGCCAGCCTTGGGGGCGCGAGGCGTTTTGCAGCAGCACCAGGTTGCTCAGCTGTGTGGGGTCGGTGAACGGCTGTGCGGGCAAGCTCTCCGGCGCGCACACCGGTACAAGTTCTTCGCTGAACAGCTTCTGGCTCTCGGTGCCGGGGCGTGAACCCTGGCCGAAGTAGAAGGCCATGTCGGCCTTGCCTTGCAGCAGTTCGTCCGGCTCCTGCTCGTTGCACAGGTCGAGGTGGATCTGCGGATGGCGCAGCCGCCAGCCCTTGAGGCGCGGCACCAGCCAGCGTGCGCCGAAGGTGTAGGGCGTGGACACCCGCAGCACTTCGGTTTCGCCGCCGTAGGAGCGCAGGTAGTGGGTAGACATCTCCACCTGGGTGAGGATCTTGCGCACTTCCACCAGGTACAGGTCGCCGGCCGGGGTCATCTGCAAGCGCCGGCGCACGCGACGGAACAGCAGATGCTGCAGCAACTCTTCCAATTGCGCCACCTGCTTGCTCACCGCGCTCTGCGTGAGGTTCAGTTCCTCGGCGGCGCGGGTGAAGCTCAGGTGGCGGGTGGCGGCTTCGAAGCACTGCAGGGCGGTGATCGAGGGCAAATGTCTTTTGTTCAGCACGGCACGCCTCTTTTTATTTTTTGCATGAATAAACGGAATGATATCTCGCCTAATCGTCGTTTGTTGGCAAGTCTTGGGCCAGCTACAAATAAGGTCTGGATCGTCGTGCGGGCCGCGGCGCAATTTTTCTGTTTTTAGTGTGAAGGAGTGACCCATGGTTGCCGCATTGCTTGATCGTCTCGGGGTAAACCCGGCGCTGTACCAGTCGGGCAAGCAGCCCGTGCATTCGCCGATCGATGGCAGCCGTATCGGCAGCGTGCACTGGGAAGGTGCCGCCGAGGTGGAGCAACAGGTCAGTCGCGCGGAGCATGCATTCGAGGCCTGGCGCAAAGTGCCGGCCCCGCGTCGTGGCGAGTTGGTGCGCCAGTTTGGTGACGTATTGCGCGAATACAAGGCCGACCTGGGCGAATTGGTGTCGTGGGAAGCCGGCAAGATCACCCAGGAAGGCCTGGGTGAAGTCCAGGAAATGATCGATATCTGCGACTTCGCCGTTGGCCTGTCGCGTCAGTTGTACGGCTTGACCATCGCCTCCGAACGCCCAGGCCACCATATGCGTGAAACCTGGCATCCGCTGGGCGTGGTTGGTGTGATCAGTGCGTTCAACTTCCCGGTCGCGGTGTGGGCGTGGAACACCACCCTGGCGCTGGTATGCGGCAACGCCGTGATCTGGAAACCCTCGGAAAAGACCCCGCTCACGGCTTTGGCCTGCCAGGCGTTGTTCGAGCGCGTGCTGAAGAAATTCGACGGCGCCCCTGAGTACTTGAGCCAAGTGATTATCGGTGGCCGCGATGCCGGGGCCGCACTGGTGGACGACCCACGCGTCGCCCTGATCAGCGCCACCGGCAGCACGCGCATGGGCCGTGAAGTGGCGCCGAAAGTCGCCGCACGCTTTGCCCGCAGCATCCTGGAGTTGGGTGGCAACAACGCGATGATTCTCGGCCCAAGCGCCGACCTGGACATGGCCGTGCGCGCCATTCTGTTCAGCGCCGTCGGCACTGCTGGTCAACGCTGCACCACCCTGCGTCGGCTGATCGCCCATGAGTCGGTGAAGGCCGAAATCGTCACCCGTCTCAAGGCCGCCTATTCCAAGGTGCGCATCGGCCACCCGCTGGAGGGCAACCTGATCGGCCCGCTGATCGACAAGCACGGCTTCGACAACATGCAGGACGCCCTGGAGCAAGCCTTGAGCGAAGGCGGCAAGGTGTTCGGCGGCAAGCGCCAGTTGGAAGACCAATTCCCCAATGCCTATTACGTGTCGCCGGCCATTGTGGAAATGCCCGAGCAAAGTGATGTGGTGTGTACCGAGACCTTCGCCCCGATCCTCTATGTGATCGGCTACAGCGACTTCAACGAAGCCCTGCGCCTGAACAACGCCGTGCCTCAAGGCCTGTCGTCGTGCATCTTCACCACCGATGTGCGGGAGGCTGAGCAGTTCATGTCAGCTGTGGGCAGCGACTGCGGTATCGCCAACGTCAACATCGGCCCGAGCGGCGCGGAAATCGGCGGTGCGTTTGGCGGTGAGAAAGAGACCGGTGGCGGGCGTGAGTCGGGTTCGGATGCGTGGCGCGGGTACATGCGTCGCCAGACCAACACCGTGAACTACTCGCTGGAATTGCCGCTGGCCCAGGGCATTACCTTCGACTAAACCACTGACGAAACGCGGTTGAAAATGTGGGAGTGGGCTTGCTCGCGAATGCAGGGTGTCAGTCAATAGATTTACAGCTGATCCACCGCATTCGCGAGCAAGCCCGCTCCCACATTTGATTGGATTAACCAGGCGACACTGAATTTAGTTGTTTGTTAGGTCTCATCGGAGTCTGGCAATGGCACTGCGCGAAACATGTTTGTGGGAACACCTCACCCCCAGCCGGCCGGACCGTGCCGCGCTCAAGGGCGAGGTCAAGGTGGATGTGTGCGTGATCGGCGCCGGAATAACCGGTTTGTCGGCTGCCACGCATTTGCTGGAGCAAGGTAAAAGCGTCGCTGTGCTGGAGGCCCATCGCACCGGCCATGGTGGTTCGGGGCGCAATGTGGGACTGGTCAACGCCGGTATGTGGATCCCGCCGGACGAAATCGAAGCCGGTTTCGGCGAAGCGGTGGGCAGCCAGCTCAATCGCATGCTGGGTGCGGCGCCGTCCCTGGTGTTCAGCCTGATCGATAAATACAACATCGATTGCCAATTACGCCGCGAAGGCACCTTGCACATGGCGCACAACGCCCGTGGCGAGGCGGATTTGCGCAGCCGTGAAGAACAATGGAAGCGCCGTGGCGCGCCGGTGGAGTTACTCACCGGCCAGGCCTGCGAGCAGGCCACCGGTACTAAAAGGATCGCCGCCGCCTTGCTGGATCGGCGTGCCGGTACCCTGAACCCGATGGCCTACACCAGTGGTTTGGCCAACGCGGCGGTCGGTCTGGGCGGACAGTTGTTCGACCATTCTCCTGTCACCCAGCTGGAACGCCAGGGCGCGCACTGGTCGGTGCAAACCGCGCAGGGTTCAGTGCAGGCTGCACAGGTGGTGATTGCCTCCAACGCCTACACCGAAGGCGAATGGACCGAACTGCGGCGCAATTTTTTCCCCGGTTATTACTACCAGGTCGCGTCGGCCCCGCTGACGGACGACGCGGCCAGCCAAATCCTGCCGGGTGGTCAAGGTTCCTGGGACACGCGCCAGGTCTTGAGCAGCATCCGCCGCGATGCCGACGGTCGTCTGTTGCTCGGCAGCCTGGGCAATGGCAGCCAGAAACCGACGTGGTTCCTCAAGGCGTGGGCCGATCGGGTGCAGCAGCACTACTTCCCCTACCTCAAATCGGTGCAGTGGGAGTACACCTGGACTGGCTGCATCGCCTTCACCCCGGACCACTTGATGCGCCTGTTCGAGCCGGCGCCCGGCCTTGTGGCCGTTACGGGATATAACGGCCGCGGCGTGACCACCGGCAGCGTGGTCGGCAAGGCGTTTGCCGACTATTTATGTCACCAGAATCCCCAGGCGCTGCCGATTCCCTTCGCGCCGATGCAACCCCTGGCGGGGGTGGGCTTGCGTAGCTGTCTGTATGAGGCTGGATTTTCGCTGTATCACGCGGGCCAATGCCTGAGGATCGTGATCTGATCAGCGAAATACCGCTCAGAAGCCCGCATTTTCTTAGCAGGCTACTAATCTGTATTGGTGCAAGTCGTAGCAATCACGCACTGTAAATGTGCAGTTCCGTTACGCCGTTTGTTACAGCGATAGGAACTGTCGTTTATAGGCCTGGTTGCAGGTGCGACCTGTCGCGGTTGTACTGTTTGGATCCATTGGTTGCACCTTTAGGTGCTAGAGGGTTGCACGTCCTGGCGAATGGAGCCGAAACACCTGCAATAACAATGACACCGTGTCTTTTTGAAGAATAAAAACGTAATGGCACGCGCCTTGCTCTGGGCTTTCAGTGAAAGGTTTGAATGCAAGTTGTCGTGCCAAAAATCAAAAATATCGGAGCACCACTCATGTCCCAGACGTTTTACAAGAAAGGTTTTCTGGCCCTCGCCGTTGCAGCGGCGCTGGGTGTTTCTACGTTTGTTCAAGCTGATGTGAAGATCGGCGTCGCGGGGCCGATGACCGGTGCCAACGCCGCTTTCGGTGAGCAGTACATGAAGGGTGCCCAGGCGGCAGCCGATGTGATCAACAAGGCCGGCGGCATCAACGGCGAGAAAATCGTGCTGGTGGCCGGTGACGATGCTTGCGAACCCAAGCAGGCCGTCGCTGTTGCCAACCGCCTGGCCGACCAGGACAAAGTGATCGGCGTGGTCGGGCACTTCTGCTCCTCCAACACCATCCCGGCCTCCGAGGTGTATGACGAAGCCGGCATCATCGCCATCACCCCAGGCTCCACCAACCCACAAGTGACCGAGCGCGGCCTGGGTGCCATGTTCCGTATGTGCGGGCGTGACGACCAGCAAGGCATCGTTGCCGGCGACTACATCGTCGACGTGCTCAAGGGCAAGAAAGTCGCCGTCATCAACGACAAGGACACCTACGGCAAAGGCCTGGCCGATGCCACCGCAGCCCAGTTGACCAAGCGCGGCGTCAAGCCGGTGCTGGAAGAAGGCCTGACCCGTGGCGAGAAAGACTTCAGCGCCTTGGTCACCAAGATCCGCTCCACCGGTGCTGACGTTGTGTACTTCGGCGGCCTGCACCCGGAAGCCGGTCCACTGGTTCGCCAGATCCGTGAAGCCGGTTTGAAAGACGTCAAGTTCATGTCCGATGACGGCGTAGTGACTGACGAACTGGTTGCCACCGCTGGCGGCGCGCAATACGTCGACGGCGTGTACATGACCTTTGGCGCCGACCCGCGCCTGCTGCCAGACAGCAAGGCGGTGGTGGAAGAGTTCCGTAAAAACGGCACCGAGCCGGAAGGCTACACCCTGTACGCCTACGCCTCGGTCCAGGCCCTGGCCGCCGGCTTCAACGGTGCCAAGTCCAACAAGGGCGAAGATGCCGCCAAGTGGCTCAAGGCTCACCCGGTAAAAACCGTCATGGGCGAAAAAGCCTGGGATTCCAAGGGCGACCTGAAAATCTCCGACTACGTGGTTTACCAGTGGGATAAAGACGGCAAATACCACCAGCTGGAAAAGCAGAAGTAAGACTAATCACCCAAAGACCCTGTGGGAGCAGGGTTTGTGTGGGCGCTGGCTTGCCTTCGATTGCATCACCTCTGTAGCGCTGAAGTACCGAGGCGTGTGCATCGCAAGCCAGCTCCCACCCAAGCCCGCTCCCGGAGGGGAGTGGTGTCGTGATGAATATCTGTTTTTTCCTCCAGAAGCGCCGCACACCCTCCGGTGTGCAGGTGCTCACCGCGTGAGATTGCGTTATGGATGGTATTTTCCTGCAGCAACTGGTCAACGGCCTGACCCTCGGGTCGGTCTATGGCCTGATCGCCATCGGCTACACAATGGTCTATGGCATCATTGGCATGATCAACTTCGCCCACGGCGAGGTTTATATGATTTCCGCTTACCTCGCGGCGATCAGTCTGGCACTGCTGGCTTACTTCGGCATCGAATCCTTCCCGCTGCTCATTCTCGGCACCTTGATCTTCACCGTGGTCGTCACCGGCGTTTACGGTTGGGTCATCGAGCGTGTCGCCTACAAACCGCTGCGCAACTCCACCCGACTGGCACCGCTGATCAGCGCCATCGGTATCTCGCTGATCCTGCAGAACTACGCGCAGATCGCCCAGGGCGCCAAGCAACAGGGTATTCCTACCCTGCTGGCCGGGGCCTGGCGTGTCGACATCGGCAGCGGGTTCGTCCAGCTCACTTATACCAAGGTGTTCATCCTTGTGGCGGCGTTTGCCGGCATGGCGTTGCTCACTTATGTCATCAAATACACCAAGCTCGGCCGCATGTGCCGCGCTACCCAGCAAGACCGCAAGATGGCATCGATCCTCGGCATCAACACCGACCGGGTGATCTCCTATGTGTTCGTCATCGGCGCCGCCATGGCTGCATTGGCCGGCGTGCTGATCACCCTCAACTACGGCACCTTCGACTTCTATGCCGGCTTCATCATCGGCATCAAGGCGTTCACCGCGGCGGTACTCGGCGGCATTGGCTCCCTGCCTGGGGCGATGTTGGGCGGGATCATCCTCGGTATCTCCGAGTCGTTGTTTTCGGGGTTGATCAACTCTGACTACAAAGACGTGTTCAGTTTCTCCCTGCTGGTGGTGATTCTGATTTTCCGTCCCCAGGGCCTGCTTGGTCGCCCACTTGTGGCGAAGGTGTAAACATGTCTGCTGCCAAACCCATCGATATCAAGAAAAGTGTGGTCGATACAGTCCTCGCCGGGCTGATTTCACTGGTCGTGTTCGGTCCGATCGTCGGCGTGGTCCTCGACGGCTACAGCTTCAACCTGGAACCGGCCCGCGTGGCCCTGCTGGTGGCCATCGTGATGGTCGGCCGCTTTGCCATGAGCCTGTTCCTGCAAACCCCCAAGGGCGTGAAGATCCTGCAGGGCTTCGAGAGCACCGGCTCCGGCGTGCACGTACTGGCGCCGGACTACAAGTCGCGGCTGCGCTGGATCATCCCGGCACTGATCGTGATTGCCATCGTGTTCCCGATCTTCGCCAACAAGTACCTGCTCACGGTGGTGATCCTCGGGCTGATCTATGTGTTGCTTGGCCTGGGCCTCAATATTGTGGTCGGCCTGGCGGGCCTGCTCGACCTGGGTTACGTGGCGTTCTACGCCATCGGCGCCTACGGCCTGGCATTGGGTTATCAATACCTCGGCCTGGGCTTCTGGACGGTGCTGCCACTGGCGGCCATCGCGGCGGCGTTAGCGGGATGCATACTCGGGTTCCCGGTGTTGCGAATGCACGGTGACTACTTGGCCATCGTGACCCTGGGCTTTGGTGAAATCATCCGCCTGGTGCTCAACAACTGGCTGTCGTTTACCGGTGGGCCCAACGGCATGCCGGTGCCATCGCCGACCTTCCTCGGCCTGGAGTTCGGCAAGCGTGCGAAGGATGGCGGGATACCTTTCCATGAGTTCTTCGGCATCGACTACAACCCCAACATCAAATTCCTGTTCATCTACATCGTGCTTTTCCTGGTGGTGCTGGCCGTGCTGTACATCAAGCATCGCCTGACCCGCATGCCGGTCGGCCGCGCCTGGGAAGCCTTGCGCGAAGATGAAATCGCCTGCCGTTCCATGGGCCTGAACCACGTATTGGTCAAGCTTTCGGCGTTCACCATCGGTGCCTCCACCGCCGGTCTGGCCGGGGTGTTTTTTGCCAGCTACCAGGGCTTCGTCAACCCGTCGTCGTTCACCTTCTTCGAGTCGGCGCTGATCCTCGCCATCGTGGTACTGGGCGGCATGGGCTCGACGGTCGGCGTGGTGATCGCGGCGTTTGTATTGACCGTCGCACCGGAACTGCTGCGCAGCTTCTCCGAATACCGCGTGCTGCTGTTTGGCGTGTTGATGGTGGTGATGATGATCTGGCGACCGCGCGGCTTGATTCGGATCAGCCGTACCGGTGTGACCCCACGTAAAGGAGTGGCGCCATGAGCAAGGAAGTCGTGCTCTCCGTGGAACATTTGATGATGCACTTCGGTGGCATCAAGGCCTTGAGCGATGTGAGTCTCAAGGTCGAACGCAACTCGATCTTCGCCCTGATCGGCCCCAACGGCGCCGGCAAGACCACGGTGTTCAACTGCCTCACCGGCTTCTACAAAGCCAGCGGCGGCAAGATCGAACTGAACATTCGCGGCAAGCGGACCAACGTGATCCAGTTGCTCGGTGAACGTTTCCAGCCCACCGACTTTGTGTCGCCCAAACGCTTCTTCAGCCGGGTGTTCTACAAGATGTTCGGCGGCACCCACTGGGTGAACCGCGCCGGGTTGGCGCGGACGTTCCAGAACATTCGCCTGTTCAAGGAAATGTCAGTGGTGGAAAACCTGCTGGTGGCCCAGCACATGTGGGTCAACCGCAACATGCTCGCGGGTATCCTCAACACCAAGGGCTACCGCAAGGCCGAAAGCGATGCCCTCGATCACGCCTTCTACTGGCTGGAAGTGGTGGACCTGGTGGACTGCGCCAACCGCCTGGCCGGTGAGCTCTCCTACGGCCAGCAGCGCCGCCTGGAGATCGCCCGCGCCATGTGCACCCGGCCGCAGATCATCTGCCTGGACGAACCTGCTGCGGGCCTCAACCCTCAGGAAACCGAAGCCCTCAGCGCGATGATTCGCCTGCTGCGCGACGAACACGACCTGACGGTGGTGCTGATCGAACACGACATGGGCATGGTGATGAGTATTTCCGACCACATCGTGGTACTGGACCACGGCAACGTGATCGCCGAGGGCGGGCCGGACGCGATCCGCAACGACCCGAAAGTGATTGCCGCCTATCTGGGCGCCGACGAAGAGGAGTTGGTATGAGTGCACCTATCCTCGAAATGAAGGACCTGGACGTGTACTACGGCCCGATCCAGGCCCTGAAAAAAGTCTCGCTGCATATCAACGAAGGCGAAACCGTCAGCCTGATCGGCTCCAACGGCGCGGGCAAATCCACGCTGCTGATGTCGATCTTCGGCCAGCCACGGGCCGAGTCGGGCCAGATTCTCTACAACGGTGTCGACATTACCCACAAATCGTCGCACTACATCGCTTCCAACGGTATTGCGCAGTCACCGGAAGGGCGGAGGGTATTCCCCGACATGACCGTCGAGGAAAACCTGTTGATGGGCACCATCCCCATTGGCGACAAGTTTGCCCAGGAAGACATGCAGCGCATGTTCGAGCTGTTCCCACGGCTCAAGGAACGACGTAATCAACGCGCCATGACCATGTCCGGCGGCGAGCAGCAAATGCTCGCCATCGCCCGCGCGCTGATGAGCCGGCCCAAGCTGTTGCTGCTCGACGAACCGAGCCTGGGCCTGGCGCCGATTGTGGTGAAGCAGATCTTTTCCACCCTGCGTGAGCTGGCATCCACCGGGATGACCATCTTCCTGGTGGAGCAGAACGCCAACCACGCGCTGCGCCTGTCGGACCGCGCGTATGTGATGGTTAACGGCGAGATTCGCCTGACAGGCACCGGTAAGGAATTGCTGGTGAATGAGGAAGTGCGCAACGCCTACCTCGGCGGGCACTAATCTAAAGGTTGGCGCAGCCCCCCTGTGGGAGCGGGCTTGCTCGCGAATGCAGTGGATCAGTCAGTACACCTGAAACTGACCCACCGCACTCGCGAGCAAGCCCGCTCCCACATTTGTTTTGTGGCATTCACAACGTCTCCGCCAAATTGTGGAAAACAAATCCAGGCTCCCTCCAAAGCGCGACATATAGCCGCCGCAAATCTCTGTTTTGTCACAGTTTTGACTTGTCCCCATCCGCTGTGGAACCGGCTGTGGGTAACGTGGGAGTAGCTGGCTGAAAGCCAATAACCGCGTGGCTTGTAGCGCGACGGTTGTTTTTTGATCAGCTGGTTTTGGGCAACCGGTAGAGGTCTTTGTCAACCTGTTTATAGACACAGGTATATGACCGAAATATGTCTCGCCAGCCTGTGGATAAGTCTGTGACTAAACTCTGGAAAGACGGCCGCAGAGGCCGGAATGACTGGCCTGGAGCCATCGTTCTGTTTTTCCGAGGGGCGACGGGCCTACATACGCCCCGGCCAAGGTCAAGCAAAAAACTTTCTAAAACCGTCTGTAGCCCTTATGAATAGAGGCCTGAAGCATTGTGTAGTTGCCCCCAAAGACTGTGGGCGCAGTTGTGGATAACCTGCGCGCATATGGCTACAAGCCACGGTCTGTAGGGCTTTGCGTGACATGGTTAAAAAGTGATCAGTCCAGTGTCAAGTTGTGTGCTTAGCGGTTGCCGCAATCGCGGCGTAAGGGCATTCTGCTGGCTGATTTTTTCCCGATGCCCGCAAGGAGAACACCATGTCCGACACGCTGTTTATTACTGGCGCAACCTCAGGTTTCGGCGAAGCCTGCGCCCGTCGTTTTGCCGAAGCCGGCTGGAAACTGGTGCTCACCGGCCGTCGTGCCGAGCGTTTGAATGCGCTGGTCGAAGAGCTTTCCAAGCAAACCGAAGTGCACGGCCTGGTGGTGGACGTTCGGGATCGCAAAGGCATGGAAGACGCGATCGCCAACCTGCCGCCGTCGTTCGCCACGCTGCGCGGGCTGATCAACAACGCCGGCCTGGCCGTAGGCACCGACCCTGCGCCCATGTGCAACCTCGATGATTGGGAAACCATGGTCGACACCAACATCAAGGGCCTGCTGACCACCACCAACCTGCTGCTGCCTCGCTTGATCGCTCACGGTCGCGGCGCGGGCATCATCAACCTGGGCTCGATTGCTGGCAATTACCCGTATCCGGGCAGCCACGTGTACGGTGGCTCCAAGGCGTTCGTTAAGCAGTTCTCACTGAACCTGCGCTGTGACCTGCAAGGTACTGGCGTGCGGGTAACCAACATCGAACCGGGTTTGTGCGAGAGCGAGTTCTCGCTGGTGCGTTTTGGCGGTGACCAGGCGCGGTATGACGCGACTTATGCCGGGGCCGAGCCGATCCAGCCGCAGGATATTGCAGACACGATCTTCTGGGTCATGAATACGCCAGCGCATGTGAACATCAACCGGTTGGAGTTGATGCCGGTGAGCCAGACCTGGGCTGGCTTTGCGATCGAGCGTGGGGCCAAGGCTTAAGACCGCGTCGCCCGCATCGCCGGCAAGCCAGCTCCACATTTGAGCGTATTCACACAGTCAAAGGTGGGAGCTGGCTTGCCGGCGATGGCGCCAAATCGGCCAAAACACGACATAAGGTACACTCCCCCCGGTAAAACCCCTCCGCACCGTGCGGATTTAAGGTTTTGACGGGAGGAAATGTGAGTAACCGAGGTGAGCAGGCACTGCTCAAACAATCGACCATCCTGATGTTCGCAGTCGCGATCGCCGGGATTGTCACGGGTGTGGTATCCGGCGCCCAATCCATTCTGTTCGACGGGTTTTTCTCGCTGATCGCCACCGCCATCAAGGTGTTGATGTTGATCACGGCCAAGCTGATCGCGAAGAAAAGCAACGAACGTTTCCAGTTCGGCTATTGGCATCTGGAGCCCATGGTGCTGCTGATCGAAGGCAGTTTCCTGTTGCTGATCGCCATCTATGCGTTCCTCAACGGTGTGTTCGGCATTATCAATGGCGGCCGCGAGATCGAGTTGGGGCTGGTGATCATCTACGCGGCGGTGTTTACCGTCGTCGAGTTCGCCTACTTCTTCTACGTGCGTTATCGCAATCGCCAGCTGAAATCATCGCTGATCCAGTTCGACAACATCAGCTGGCTGGTGGACGCGATGCTGTCGGTGGGCTTGCTGATCAGTTTCCTCGCGGCACTGTTGCTCAAGTCCCAAGGCTATGGCGAGTGGGCGGTGTATGTCGACCCATTGATCCTGATCCTGCTGGCCTTGAGCATGCTGGCGCCGGCGTTCAAGATCCTGCGCCCGGCCTTGCGCGAGGTACTGGGGATCGCTCCGGACCAGTTGGACGACAAGGTGCGCGAAGTGATGGATGCGGCCCAGGCCAGGCATGGTTTCGACGACTACGTGTCCTACGTGCAAAAGCACGGACGGGCACGGTTTATCGAGATACATGTGGTGTTGCCGGCGGATTACCCGGTGGATAACGTTGCGACCCTGGACGGGCTGCGCGAAGAGATATCCACAGGGCTCGGCACGCCGGATGCGGCGCGCTGGCTGACGATCAGCTTTACCGGAGATCGCAAGTGGATTGCATAAGGCCCTGGTAGCAGGTCGCCAAGTGATATGGCGTGGTCGACGGCATGTCCCGTCGGCTCACGACGCCCTTGGCATCCAGGCATTCATTCCAGCCTTTTGCATGCAGGAAGTGCTGTTGCAACGCCAGCAATTGGCGTTGCAGCAGCGCTTCGCTGTCCGGCCGCAAGGTCAGTGCCCGCAGGTACTCGGCCTGGGCCCAGATACGCTGGGTGCCGTCGCGGACCGTGCCGTCTAGCGCCAACATGCCGCTGACCGCACCGCTGACGTTATCCACACCCTTGAGTTCCGCGTAGGCGAAAGCCCGGGTCAGGGACGCATGCAGCGGCGTACCCCGCAGCACTTCCGAAGACTCCAGCAAAAAGAACCATTCGAACTGGTGCCCCGGCTCGAACCAGTTATCCACAGCGCCCAGCGGTTTTTCCATCATCACGCCGTGCTGGCGGTCGATGAAACGCTGCTGCATGGCCGTCGCCAGCGCCAGCAGGGCGGCTTGCACCTCGGCGTCTGCTCGTACCGCGAGGGTGGCAAGGAACGCTTCGGCCAAGTGCATCAGCGGGTTTTGCAGCGGGCCGGACTTGAGCGATGACCAGTTGCGCTCCAATACGGCCTCGTACAGGCCGTCGCCTGTGGAAAACCGTTTGGCAACGACTTCCAGAGCGGCATTGAGCACCGATTCCACCAACGGCTCACGCACCTTGGCCCAGTAATGGGCGCAGGCAAAGATGATGAAGGCGTGGGTGTAGAGGTCTTTGCGCTTGTCCAGCGGCTGGCCGGACGGGTCGATGCTGTAGAACCAGCCGCCGTGCTCGGCGTCGTGGAAGTGCCGTTGCAGGGACCGGAACAGTGCCGCTGCACGCTCTTGCGCGAAGGCTGCGCCGGGCTCGTCGATCAGGCTGGCAAACAGGTACAACTGCCGGGCGCAGGCCATGGCGCGGTAGCGTTGCGGGGGCAGAGGGCGATGATCGGCGTCGAGCGCCTCATAGGGCAATGCCAGTTCGGCATTCCAGCCCGGACCTTGCCAGAGCGGCACGATCAGGCTGTGGAAGTGCGAAAGCACGGTGTTCAAGGAGGGTTGGGAAGCGCTGGGCATTGGCTGGCGTCGTCACGGCAGGGGTGTAGGCGCGCATGGTATCAGGCTTGGGTTCGGTGGTGTCTGGTCTACCGCTATCGGGGGCAAGCCCCCTCCCACATCTGGACCGTATTTCAAGGATGTACTCGGTCAACTGTGGGAGCGGGCTTGCTCGCGAAGGAGCCTTCAGCAGCGCTGCAAATCAGCCAGCGAGCAACCAAACCCCAGTCGCCGCCGAAGCTGCCCCGGCAATCCGCACCAACGGCGCCGCTGCCGCCGGCAGAAAGCGCACCACCGCATAACCGGCCGCGTGCAGCACCGCGGTTGCACCGACAAACCCGGCTGCATACGCCCACGGGCTGGACATGTCCGGCAGCTCCAAACCATGCGCCACACCGTGGAACAGTGCGAACAACGCCGTCGCCCCCACAGCCATGAACAGCGGCGGCCGCACCGCCAGTGCCACCGCCAGGCCCAGGGCCAGCACCGACGCAGCAATCCCGCTTTCCAATGCCGGCAACGCCAGGCCTTCAAAACCCAGTACGCCGCCTATCAACATGGTGCCGACGAACGTGCAGGGCAGGGCCCAACGGGCGGCGCCTTTTTGTTGGGCGGCCCACAAACCGACGGCGACCATCGCCAGCAAGTGGTCGATGCCACTCAGGGGGTGGCTGATACCGGCCACCAGGCCGTTGTCGCCATGGCCAGGGTGAGCGAAGGCCAGGGCTGGGGCCAGCAGCAGGGCGGCGGCGGTGAAGAGTTTCTTGAGGCTCATGGACAGGTTCCTTAAGGGTTGATCAGGCGGCGGTCAGCAGGCCTTGGCGTTCGATGAAGGCGACGATGTCCTCCAGGCCGACCCCGGTTTTCTGGTTGCTGAACACAAAGGGTTTGCCGTTGCGCATGCGGGTGGTGTCGCTGTTCATCAGCTCCAGCGACGCGCCGACCAAGGGCGCCAGGTCGATCTTGTTGATCACCAGCAGGTCGGATTTGCAGATGCCAGGTCCGCCCTTGCGCGGCAGCTTGTCGCCGGCGGACACGTCGATCACGTAGATGGTCAGGTCCGACAGCTCCGGGCTGAAGGTGGCCGAGAGGTTGTCGCCGCCGGACTCCACCAGGATCAGGTCGAGTCCAGGGAAGCGGCGGTTGAGCTGGTCGACGGCTTCCAGGTTGATCGAGGCGTCTTCACGGATCGCCGTGTGCGGGCAGCCGCCAGTTTCCACGCCGATGATGCGCTCCGGCGCGAGGGCCTGGTTGCGCACCAGGAAGTCCGCATCTTCGCGGGTGTAGATGTCGTTGGTGACCACCGCCAAGTTGTAGCGATCACGCAGCGCGAGGCACAGGGCCAGGGTCAGGGCTGTCTTGCCGGAGCCCACCGGGCCGCCGATACCGACACGCAAAGGTTGGGTGTTCATATGTGCTTTTCTCCTAGGAACGGAATAGGCGGCTGTACTGGCGCTCGTGGGCCATGCATGCCAGGGACAGGCCGAACGCGGCGCTGCCGAAATGGTGGGGGTCGATGCGACTGGCGTCCTGCTGGGCTTGTTGCAGCAACGGCAGCAATTCGCTGGTCAGGCGCTGGGCGGCTTGCTGGCCGAGGGGCAAGGTTTTCATTAGCACGGCCAATTGGTTTTCCAGCCAGCTCCACAGCCAGGCGGCGAGGGCATCGGCGGGGCTGATGTGCCAGGCGCGTGAGGCCAGGGCCCAGCCCAACGCCAAATGCGGTTCGGAGCACGCTTGAAGGACGGCACGGGCGGCTTCATCCAGTTCCGGCAGGCCGTTGAGCAGTTGTTGCAGGGAGTAGCCCATCTGCCGGCTCTCTTGATACAGCTCGCGGGTCTCACGGCTGGCGCGATGTGCCTCGCACAGCTGGGTCAGACGCGGCCAGTCAGCATCGACCGCCGCTTGGCAGTGGGCGAGCAACACCGGGGCTTCAAAGCGCGCCAGGTTGAGCAGCAACTGATCGCTGATCCAGCGTCGCGCACTGGCAGCATCGCTGACGCGACCGTTCTCCACCGCCATTTCCAGGCCCTGGGAATAGCTGTAGCCGCCAATCGGCAATTGCGGACTGGCCAGACGCAACAGCGCCCAGGCTGGGTTCATAGACGCACGCCGAACTGGTGCAGCTTGGGCGGGTAGTTGAAATCTTCATCGCCATGGCGCGAGTGGTGGTGTCCGCCGCCGTAGGCGCCATGTTCCGGCTGGAACGGCGCCTCGATGGTTGCTGTCTGCGCGCCCAGTTGTTCGAGCATGGCCTTGAGCACATAGTCATCGAGCAGGCGCAACCAGCCATCGCCGACCTGCAATGCCACATGGCGGTTACCCAGGTGATACGCCGCACGCGTCAGTTCAAATGCGCTGCTGCAGGTGACGTGCAGCAGGTGTTCAGGCCGGGCGCACACGCGTACGACTCGTCCGTCCTCGGCCTGTAGGAATTCGCCATCGTGCAGCGGTGGCTGGCCGCGCTCCAGGAAAAGGCCGACGTCTTCACCGTCGGCACTGAAACAGCGCAGGCGGCTTTTGCTGCGGGCTTCGAAGTTCAGCAGCAACTCGGCGGACCAGAGGGCTTGGGGGGCGATTCGGCGGTGGATCACCAGCATCAGGAAGCTTCCAGCTATGAGCGATGAAGCAGCTAGAGCAAGGGGCTTGCCAACCTCGATGGGGAGTAGGAATTGCCTGTAGGCAAGCGCGGCATGCCACTAAACAGGGCGAGGAAAAATGCTCGACGTGCGCCAAAGTGGTGCGCAATGTTGCGTGTTGCACGCGTGATGGGCATTTTCGGATTTTCCCTACACGTTATGGGGAATCGGCGTTCATCACCTTACCTGCGAGATCATTAGGCTGTGCGCCGTGTTTAATTCACTGCGACGTTCATCATGTTCAAATCATTTTGTTGCCTGGTTATTGTCAGCCTATCTCTCGCGCTTTCATCGGCTTCCGCGAATTTGAAGTCCCATCCGTCCTTCAGCACTTCGCTGAAGCAAGCGTCTATCGAGGATGTGGTCGACCGCGCCCACGAACTGCTGGGTACGCCTTACAAGTGGGGTGGCACCTCGGCGGACCAGGGTTTTGATTGCAGCAGCCTGCTGGTCTATCTGTTCAAGACCGAAGCCAATATCCAGTTACCGCGCACCACTGCGGCCATGCAGCGGTCAACAGCAGCCACTATCAGGCGCAATGCGCTCAAGGCGGGTGATGCGGTGTTTTTCAAAGGAAATGGGGGCGGACAAGTCAGCCATGTGGGCCTTTATATAGGCGAGGGCAAATTTATCCATTCACCCCGCGCAGGCAAGCACATCCGCATCGACTCATTGAGCAACAGCTACTGGAACAAGAATTACACCACCGCCAAGCGTTTCCACACGGCAGGGTGATGGCTTTACTCGGTGCTGCCCAAACCCTGCCAGTGCTTCAAGCCGATAAAGATAAAGCGCAATTGCTGGGTGATTTTTGCCTGGGGCGTGAGGTGTTCAGGCAGCGCCTGGGCCGGTGGGTCGATGATGTCGGGAAGGGTGGCGAACACACTTTTGACGATCAGGTCGGCCATCACATGCAGACCTTCGGCATCCAGGTGCTGCAGTTTTGGCATGAGCGTCAGGTCGGCCGCCAGGTCGCGGGTGATGTCTTCACGCAATGCACCGATCGCCTGGCGCACCGCCAGGCAGCCGCCGTATTGCTCGCGGGCCAGGAACAGGAATTGCGAACGGTTGGCCGAGACCACGTCGAGAAAGATCCGCACGGAGGCATCGATAATGCCGCCCATCACGAATTCGTTGTGGCGCACCAGACGGATCGTGGCGCGGAAGGTCTGGCCGACTTCACTCACCAGCACGAGTCCCAATTGGTCCATGTCGGCAAAATGCCGATAGAAACCGGTGGGCACGATACCAGCCGTTTTTGCCACTTCGCGCAGGCTCAGGCTGCCAAACCCACGGCCACACTCCATCAGATGGCGGGCTGCGTCCATCAGGGCGAGGCGGGTCTGTTGCTTCTGTTCGGCGCGGGGCAGCATGGGCGGGCGGGCTTTGTCGGCGAGTACAGCGACGCACTCTAGCAAAACAGTTCTGTTGGCGTCGAACTTGGCGGGGAAGGGCGTGACGCGATCTACAGGAAAGCAAAAGCCCGATCGACAGATCGGGCTTTTTTCTCGGCCACCACGGGGTTAGCTCTGTGCTTGATGCAGTTCTTGCAGACGGTCAGCACCGCCTTCAGCAACGCCTTCGGTGTAGGCGCGTTTGTTGGCTTGTTCTGCACCGCCTTCGACCAGACCTTTCTGTTCCAGACGATCACGGCCACCTTCGGCAACAGCATTGCGCTCCAGCAGGCGATCAGCACCACCTTCAACCAGGCCTTTTTCTTCCAGGCGGTTGCGGCCGTTTTCGGTCAGGCCTTCGGTGTAAGCGCGTTTGTTGGCGTGTTCCGAACCATTTTCAGCGACAGCGCCTTTGGCGTAGTCACGGTTCTCGTCTTCTTGCGAACCGCTGCGAGCGACGGTCTGGCTGAAATGAATGGCGTCAGCTTTGACTTGGGGTGTGGCCTGTTCGGCGGCTGGCAGGGCGAAGGCACTGGAAGCCAGGATAGATAACAGGGCGGTAGCGAGTAGTTGGCGTTTCATGATGGGTTGCTCCTTGGGAGGGCGATAAAGTGGGTACAGGGCTAATGCTACTCTCGATAAGTCGATATAAAAGTTCATAAACACAATGGTAATAATCAACAGAATTGATTGTTCTAGGCGGAGGCTCTAGAACGGGCCTCTCAAGCACGCGGTTTTGCACCGGGGTGGGTATTTTCGACACGTTCGTGGGTAACAATGGTGCGCCGTCGTAGGCCGAATCTGTCGAGTTGGTCAGAAATTGAGGTTTTTCCAGGCAAATCGGGGATTGGGTTAAACCCCCAGGCGGTTTGCCAGTCGGAGTTCTATAAACTGTCTTAAAGGGCTGTCACCCAGCCAGTCGTATTCAGGAGTCCTGTGCAATGACGCGCACTCGTAAAATTGTCGCTTGGAGCTGCGCCAGCTTCGCTCTGTTAATCGCTGTGGCGGTGTTGGTCCTGGTGTTCTTTGACTGGAACCGCATCAAGCCGCCCCTCAATGCCAAGGTTTCTGAAGAACTGCATCGGCCATTTGCCATCAACGGCAACCTGGCGGTGGTGTGGGCGCGTGAACCCGATGAAGGCGGCTGGCGCGCCTGGGTACCATGGCCTCATGTGATTGCCGAAGACCTGACCCTGGGCAACCCGGACTGGTCTAAGAACCCGCAGATGGTCACCCTCAAGAAGGTGGAACTGCGCATTTCTCCCCTGGCGTTGCTGGTGCAGCGTGTGGTGATCCCGCGTATCGATCTCACCGAGCCGAGCGCGCAATTGCAGCGCCTGAGCGATGGCCGCGCCAACTGGACCTTCAAGTTCGACCCCAAGGACCCAAACGCCGAGCCTTCCAACTGGGTGGTGGACATCGGTGCCATCGGCTTCGATAAGGGCCACGTGACCCTCGACGACCAGACTCTAAAGACTCAATTGGATGTGATCATCGACCCGCTGGGCAAACCCATTCCCTTCGGCGAAATCGTCGGCGACGCTGATGCCAAGAAGGCCTTGGAAAAAGGCTCCGCCCCGCAGGACTATGCGTTCGGCCTCAAGGTCAAAGGTCAGTACCACGGCCAGAAGCTCGACGGCAGCGGCAAGATTGGTGGCCTGCTGGCCCTGCAGGACGCGGCCAAGCCGTTCCCGCTGCAAGCCCAGGTCAACATTGGCGACACCCGCATCGCCCTGGCCGGCACGCTGACCGACCCGATGAACCTCGGCGCGCTCGACCTGCGCCTGAAACTCGCCGGTTCCAGTCTGGGCAATCTCTACCCACTGACCGGCGTGACCCTGCCAGATTCGCCAGCCTATTCCACCGACGGTCATCTCATCGCGAAGCTGCACGAGCCCAACGGCGCTTCGTTCCGCTATGAAAATTTCAACGGCAAGATCGGCAACAGCGACATCCACGGCAACCTCGCCTACGTCGCCAGCCAGCCACGGCCCAAGCTCAGTGGCGCCTTGGTGTCCAACCAACTGCTGATGACCGACCTCGCACCGCTGATCGGCGCCGACTCCAACGCCAAACAAAAAGCCCGTGGCGGTGACAGCAAACAACCGGCGACCAAAGTGTTGCCGGTGGAAGAGTTTCGCACCGAGCGCTGGCGTGTCATGGATGCCGATGTGGAGTTCACCGGCAAGCGCATCGTGCACAGTGCCGATTTGCCCTTCACCGACCTCTACACCCACCTGGTGCTCAATGATGGCGAGCTGAGCCTCGAACCCCTGCGTTTCGGCGTCGCCGGCGGCAAGCTGGACGCGCAGATTCGCCTCAACGGCCGTATCACGCCAATGGAAGGTCGCGCCAAACTCACTGCGCGCAACTTCAAGCTCAAGCAGCTGTTCCCGACCTTCGAACCGATGAAAACCAGCTTCGGTGAACTCAACGGCGATGCCGACATTTCCGGGCGTGGCAACTCCGTGGCGGCACTCCTGGGCACCTCAAACGGTGACCTGAAGATGCTGATCAACGACGGCGCCATTAGCCGTGGCCTGATGGAAATCGCCGGGCTCAACGTGGGCAACTACGTGGTGGGCCGCCTGTTTGGCGACAAGGAAGTGAAGATCAACTGCGCGGCGGCGGACTTCGGTATCAAGACAGGCCTGGCGACCACGCGTTTGTTTGTGTTCGATACCGAGAACGCCATCATTTACATCGAGGGCACGGCGAACATGGCCACGGAACAGTTGGACCTGACCATCAATCCGGAATCCAAAGGCTTCCGCCTGTTCTCCCTGCGCTCACCGCTGTACGTCAACGGGCCGTTCATCAAGCCCAATGCGGGTGTGAAAGCCATTCCGCTGGCATTGCGGGGCGCGGGCATGGTTGCGCTGGGTGTGGTTGCCGGCCCGGCGGCCGGGTTGCTGGCATTGGTCGCGCCGAGCGGTGGTGAGCCGAATGAGTGCGCGCCGTTGCTGCAGCAGATGAAGGAAGGCAAGGCGCCGAAAACAGTAAAAGGCTAGCCTCCGGTAGGGATGAAAATCGCGTCTGATATGCAGGAGCCTGAAGGGAAATATCCATTAGCCCTGTTGACGGTAACTCGTCTACTGTCAACGCTAACAGGTAGATGCCCGTTTCTATCGCAGTGATTGCGTATAAAAAAGCCCCAAGTAGGAGCGGTCGCTCCCCTTGGGGCTTTTTTGGCGGCGCCTATCGAGGGTGGCCTACAGGCTTTCGAGAATATCCGCCATGTCGTCGGCGTGCTCTTCTTCCTGAGCCAGGATTTCTTCAAACAGACGGCGCGTGGTTGGGTCCTTATCACCGATGTACTGGATGATTTCGCGGTAGCTGTCGACGGCAATCCGCTCGGCGACCAGGTCTTCGTAGACCATTTCCTTGAGGTCCTTGCCGGCCACGTATTGCGCGTGGGAGTTTTTCGACAGCAGGTCCGGGTTGAACTCCGGCTCGCCGCCCAACTGCACGATACGCTCGGCGAGTTTGTCGGCGTGTTCGGCTTCCTGGGTGGCGTGCTCAAGGAACTCCTGCGCGGCCACTGCAGCCTTGATGCCACTGGCCATGAAGTAGTGGCGCTTGTAGCGCAGTACGCAGACCAGCTCGGTGGCCAGCGAGGCGTTCAGCAGGCGAATGATTTCTTCGCGGTCGGCATCGTAGCCTTCGGTCACGGCACCGTTCTCGACGTTCTGGCGGGCGCGGCTGCGCAGGGTCGCAACGTCAGTCAAGTTTGCTTCGGTCATCTCAATCTCCTGGTACTAATCCGGTTTTGCGCCACGCTCTGCCGGCGTGATCGCTCCAAGTTGTGAGTCCCGCGCAACACAAAAAGTTTTATCGGATTTTACAAGGCGTGACCGGACAGCCTGACTTCCTCCTGCATCCACTGGAAGAATGCTCGCACTGGCGGATGGCGCTCGCGGCCCGGTACGCACAACGCGCTGTAACCCGCCCCGTCCACGCTGATCCGGGGCCGGTAAGGCACCAGTAACCCCGAAGCCAGACTTTCCGATACCAGAATGTTGCTGGCCAGGACCAGGCCCTGACCGGCGATGGCTGCTTGCAGCGCGTAGTGCTCTTCGTCGTATTCGCGCAATATCGGCGCGTCCCGCAACCAGCGTTCCCCAGCCTTCTCGCACCAGGCTTGCCAGCCCAGCGCGTAGAGCTTGGAGTTGTGCCAGCGCACGCTGATCAGTGTGGGAGCTTGCGTTTGGGCCAGCACCACCTGCTCGGGGGAGCCGTATACCGCAAAAGATTCATCGAACAAGCACAAACCATAGAGGTTGGGGTAGTCATCGAGGCTATAGCGGATCACCAGATCGACGCTGGCATCTTGCTGCAAGTCGACGACTTCACACTGCGTATCCAGGCGCAGGTTGATACCAGGGTGTGCGGCGTAAAACCGTCCCAACCGTGGCACCAGCCATAAGGCGGCGAAGGCTGGCGTGGTGGATACGGTGAGGTGCCCGGTGCTGCGTTGCGGGCGCAGGGTGTCGAGGCTTTGCGCCACGTCCAGCAGGGCACCGTGCACGCTGTGGAACAGCCGTTCGCCACACTCCGTCAGGCGCACCTGGCGTGGCAGACGTTCGAACAGCGGCACCCCCAGCCAGGTTTCCAGGCTGCGGATCTGGTGGGAGACCGCCGTGGGTGTGACCGACAGTTCCTGGGCGGCAGCCTTGAAACTGAGCAGGCGCGACGCCGATTCAAAGGTGCGCAGCGCGGTGAGGGGTAGCGAGGCAAACATTTCAGCTCCATGGATGAAATGGATTCATCCGGATCAACTATTGCTCATTTGTCGGAAGTACCCAGCGACTCTAGATTTGCGCTTAAGAACGACGGCTATCCAGACCGTCTGAGTCTAACTCGCGAAGGTCATACAGATGAAAAAAATGCTAGTTATCCACGCCAGCCCCCGTGGCGAACGTTCCCACTCGCGGCGCCTGGCCGAATCCTTTCTCGACGTGTGGCAGGCCGCCAACCCTGGCGCGCAGGTCACGCGGCGCGAAGTGGGTCGAGCGTCGATTCCTCACGTCAGCGAAGCGTTCGTCGCGGCGAATTTCTACCCCGAACCGCAATCCATGCCCAAGGTGATGAAGGCCGACCTGCAACTGAGCGATGAACTGGTCGCAGAGTTGATTGACCACGAAATCCTGGTGATTTCCATGCCCCTGTACAACTTCGGCGTGCCCAGCGGCCTCAAGGCCTGGATTGATCAGATCGTGCGCATGGGCCTGACCTTTGATATCACTCAAGACAGCCAGGGCATCGCGCAGTATCAGCCTTTGCTCCAGGGCAAACGTGCACTCATCATCACCAGCCGGGGCGGCAATGGCTTTGGTCCGGGTGGCGAGTTTGAATGGATGAACCATGCCGACCCGCACCTGCGCACGGTACTGGGCTATATCGGTATCGAGGATGTGCGGGTGATTGCTGCCGAAGGTGAAGAGTCGGACAAGAGCGTATTCCAGCGTGCCTATGCCGACGCCGAGCGCCAGTTGCATGACCTGGCTGGGCACTTCTAAAAAGCCCGGATGTCATGGGGTGGTCACGTCGGTTGATCTAGGATGGACCTATTACTTCCATCGCCCTGGACGCCTGCTCCATGCCGCAATCCCTTGCCACGCGTTACCCCTTGGTGCTGGTCCCCGGCATGCTCGGGTTCGTGCGCCTCGTTTGGTTTCCCTATTGGTACGGCATCGTCCCGGCGCTACAGGCGGGTGGCGCACAGGTGTTTCCTGTGCAGGTGGCGCCGCTGGACTCCAGTGAAGTACGTGGCGAGCAATTGCTGGTGCAGATCGAGCGCATCCGCCGTGAAACGGGGGCCGACAAGGTCAACCTGATCGGTCACAGCCAGGGCGCGCTCACCGCGCGGTATGCGGCGGCCAAGCGCCCGGAGTGGGTGGCGTCGGTCACGTCGGTGGCCGGGCCCAACCATGGCTCCGAGCTGGCGGACCACATTCATCTCAATTACCCAGTGGACGGCGTGAAGGGGCGGATCATGAGCGCGCTGTTTCACCTGGTCGCCTGGGTGATGGGCGTGTTGGAGACCGGCTATCGCGGGCCACGCTTCAAGGCGGACTTGCAGGCCTCCCATCATTCGCTGACGAGTGCGGGCGTGGCGCTGTTCAATCAGCACTATCCACAGGGGTTGCCACAGACATGGGGTGGGCAGGGGGCAGAAGAGGTCAACGGCGTGCGTTATTACTCGTGGTCCGGCACTTTACAGCCGGGCATTACTGACCGTGGTCGCAACCTGTTCGATGGCACCCACCGCAGTTGCCGCCTGTTCGCCCGCAGCTTTGTGCGTGAAAAGGGCCAGTGCGACGGCATGGTCGGACGCTACAGCTCGCACCTGGGATGGGTGATCGGCGATGACTACGCCCTGGACCACTTCGATATCGTCAACCAGTCCCTGGGCCTGGTGGGCAAGGGCGCCGAGCCTATCCGACTGTTTCTCGAGCATGCCCGGCGCTTGAAGGATGCCGGGGTCTAGCGCACCGGGGTGGTCCAGCGTTCCGACAGAATGACCCCACCCAAGGTCAGCAAACCGCCCACCAAGTGATACAGCGCCAACTCTTCCTTCAACACTACGGCGGCGATCAATGCAGTGATCAACGGCAGCAAGTTGAAAAACAGCGTGGTGCGGCTCGGGCCCAAGGTCTTCACCGAATGCATCCACGCCAGTGGCGCCAACATCGAGGCCAGCAGGCACGCATACAGCACCAACGGAATGTTCGCCCAGCCAAGGCCCGCTTTCGCGGAGAACAGGAACAGCGGGAACAGCACCACCACCGCCACCAGCACCTGCAGATACAGCAACACCAACGGCGGCAGGCGCAGCTGCCATTTTTTCAGCAGGGTGCTGTAGACCGCGTAGGCCAGTGTCGCGACCAGCATCATGCCGTCACCCAGGTTGACCCCGTGTTGCAGCAATGCGTCGAGGCTGCCGGCGGAGACCACCACCACGACGCCGGCAAATGACAGCACGGCACCGGTCAGCGCGCCGTAGGTCAGGCGCTGGCCCAGGCTGATGATCGCCGCCGTCAGCGCCATCAACGGCATCAACGACAGGATGATCCCCATGTTGGTCGCCGTGGTCAGCGACGCGGCGTAGTACGCCAGGCTCTGGTACACCGCCATGCCCAGCACGCCGAGGATGAATACCTTGCCCAGGTTCGGGCGGATCAGCGCCCAGTTGGCGATCACCGGCTTGATCATGAACGGTGTAAACAGCAGCGCCGCCAGCAACCAGCGGTAAAAGCCGATTTCTGCAGGGAACAGCGCGCCCACGGCCAGCTTGTTGACGACGGTGTTGCCAGCCCAGATGAAAATGGCCAGCAAGGGATAAGCGTATTGCATCGAAATGAACCAAGTGTGTTGATGAGGCAGGATTATCCATTGTCTGGATCGAAGCCTATACTGCGATCCAGACAAACCACCTCTGTATCCAGACAATATGGCCAAGCACAACGTACGCCTTCCGGATTTTCCCCGGCTGCCGAGCCCGGTGTACTTTCGCTATTCGGATTTCGCGCCCGACACCGAGTGCACCCCGCACCAGCACTTCTGGGGTTCGCTGGACTATTCGGCCAGCGGCGTGATGCGCATGGAAGTGGCCGGTAACCGCTTCATGTCGCCGCCGCAATACGCGGTGTGGGTGCCACCCCACACCGAACACAGCTCCTACAATGCCGAGGCGATCGTCTATCACTCGGTGGGCCTGGCGCCGGAACTCTGTGAGCGGCTGCCGCAACAGCCTTGCACCCTGGCCATCAGCGATATCCTCAAGGCCATCCTCAGCGATTTCGCCCAGCGTGACGTGAACATGCCGCAGACCGACGCCGACATTCGCCTGGCCCAGGTGCTGGTGGACCAGCTCAAGCAGGCGCCGATCCACGATTGCTTCCTGCCTTACGCCCGTCACCCCGGCCTGCTGGGCGTACTGGAAGGCCTGCAGGCCGACCCTGCCGACAATCGCCCCCTGGCTCACTGGGCAGAGCAAGTCCACGTGAGCGAACGCACCCTGGCTCGCCTGTTTGTGCGGGAGCTGGGCATGAGCTTCGGCGAGTGGCGCCAGCGCCTGCGCTACCTGGCGGCCATTGAAGCCCTCGACAGTCAGCGCAGCGTGCAACATGTCGCATTTGATCTGGGCTACAGCAGCGCTTCGGCCTTTATCGCCATGTTCCAGCGCCAGGCGGGCTGCACCCCAGAGCAATACCGGCGGACGCATATCCGTAGTCGGTGAAGATGTAACAGGCTTTGACTACACTACCCGGTAGGCCGTGCCCTCCTGCACGGCAACAGGGAGAAAACTCCATGAAGATGCTGCGAATTCCGTTGTTGATGATGGGCCTGCTGCTGTGTTCCCAAGGTTTTGCCGCCACCGCCCAGCAAAATAAAATGACCACCTGCAATGCCGAAGCGACCACCAAGACGCTCAAGGGGGACGAGCGCAAGGCCTTCATGAAGACCTGCCTGTCCGCCCCGGCGGCCAATGACGCCAAGACCCTGACGCCGCAGCAGCAGAAGATGAAGGATTGCAATGCGTCGGCGAAAACCAAGGCGCTGACTGGCGATGCGCGCAAAACCTTCATGAGCACCTGCCTCAAAGGCAGTTGAGTAGGCGAATCCCCTGTGGGAGCGGGCTTGCTCGCGAAAGCTGTTTTTCGTTCAACACCTCAGTGACTGAACCCCCGCTTTCGCGAGCAAGCCCGTTGCCACGCTGACAAGTTTGCAACACCAAGACCTCTCGCTTGATTCCTTCAAGGCTGGCAGACTGCCCATCCTTTAACGCCGTTCGTTTTGAGGCTGTATGCCAACGTTTTCTCAGCGTCACGTGATATTGC
This sequence comes from Pseudomonas sp. H3_E07, assembly GCF_054668895.1. Classification (NCBI taxonomy): domain Bacteria; kingdom Pseudomonadati; phylum Pseudomonadota; class Gammaproteobacteria; order Pseudomonadales; family Pseudomonadaceae; genus Pseudomonas; species Pseudomonas sp. H3_E07. Next base: position 2,140,718 of record NZ_CP162795.1, on the reverse strand, counting down.
TGGCCAGCTACATCATCATTTTCGGCGGACTGCTGCTGGTGCTGCCGCTCAAATTGTTGCCCAGCCTGCTGGCCGGTCTGTTGGTGTTCGAGCTGGTCAACATGCTGACCCCCCAACTGCAACGGCTGATCGAAGGCCGGCGCGCGCGCTGGCTGGCGGTGGCGCTGCTCGGCACCTTGATCGTCAGTGTGCTGACCCTGATCTTCGCCGGTGCCATCAGCTTCCTGCTCCACGAAGCGGAAAACCCCGGGGCTTCCCTGGACAAATTCATGGGCGTGGTCGACCGCGCGCGCGGCCAGTTGCCGCCGTTCATCGATGCCTATCTGCCCGCCAGCGCCGCCGAGTTCCGCGTGGCCATCGGCGACTGGATGAGCAAGCACCTGAGTGAACTGCAACTGGTCGGCAAAGACGCCGCCCACATGTTTGTCACCCTGCTGATCGGCATGGTGCTCGGCGCCATCATTGCCCTGCAGCGCGTGCCCGACTTGACCAAGCGCAAACCCCTGGCCGCCGTGCTGTTCGATCGTCTGCACTTGTTGGTCCAGGCCTTTCGCAACATTGTCTTCGCGCAAATCAAGATCGCCGCGCTCAACACCGCCTTCACCGCCGTGTTCCTCGCCGTGGTGCTGCCGCTGTGCGGGATTCACCTGCCGCTGACCAAAACCCTGATCGTCCTCACGTTCCTGCTCGGCTTGCTGCCCGTCATCGGCAACCTGATGTCCAACACGCTGATCACCATCGTGGCGCTGTCGCTGTCGATCTGGGTGGCGGTGGCGGCACTCGGGTATCTGATCGTGATCCACAAGGTCGAGTACTTCCTCAATGCGCGCATTGTGGGTGGACAGATCAGTGCCAAGTCGTGGGAGTTGTTGCTGGCGATGCTGGTGTTTGAGGCTGCGTTTGGGCTACCCGGCGTGGTGGCGGGGCCGATTTATTACGCGTATCTCAAGAGTGAGTTGAAGCTTGGGGGAATGGTTTAGAGATTGATGTTGCTTGGGCCGGCCCCTTCGCGAGCAAGCCCGCTCCCACCTTTGAACGCGTTCCAACGTTGGAACTCAGCCAAAGGTGGGAGCGGGCTTGCTCGCGAAGGGCGCACCGCCGTTCAAGCTAACGCTCAGCAGCCGTAGCGCTTACTGGCTTCAATCGCCAACCCGCTGCCGATACTGCCAAAGATATTCCCTTCCACATGCCGCGCGTTCGGCAACATCGCCGAGATGCTGTGGCGCAGCGCCGGGATTCCGCTGGAACCGCCAGTAAAGAACACGGTGTCCACCTGGGCCACGCTCACCGACGCATCGTTGAGCAATTGCGTGACGCTGTTGCGCACGCGTTCCAGCAAGCCATCGATGGCCGACTCGAACAGCGCCCGGCTCAGTTCCACGCTCAGGCCCGGTTCAACCCGATCCAGCAGCACATGGCGACTGTCTTCGTGGGTGAGTTGGATCTTGGTTTCTTCCACTTCCATGGCCAACCAGTGGCCGGCGCGCTGCTCGATCAACTTGAACAGACGGTCGATGCCCCCGGTGTCTTCGATGTCATAACGCATGCTGCCCAGCGCCAGCTGGGATTTCTGCGAGTACACCGAGTTGATGGTGTGCCAGGTGGCCAGGTTCATGTGATGGCTGGTGGGCATGTAGGCGCCGCTCTTCATGCGGCTGCCGTACCCGAACAGCGGCATCATGCCGTTCAACGAGAGCTGCTTGTCGAAGTCGGTCCCGCCGATATGCACGCCGCCGGTGGCGAGGATGTCGCTCTGGCGGTTGTCGTTGTGGCGACGGTCCGGGGACAGGCGTACCAGGGAAAAGTCGGAGGTACCCCCGCCGATGTCGACAATCAGTACCAATTCTTCTTTCTGGATGGTGGACTCGTAGTCGAACGCCGCCGCGATCGGCTCGTACTGGAACGAGATGTCCTTGAAACCGATCTTGCGCGCCACGTCGACCAGGGTGTTTTCGGCTTCCTGGTCGGCCATCGGGTCGTCGTCGACGAAAAACACCGGGCGGCCCAGCACCACTTCTTCGAACTCGCGGCCGGCATTGGCTTCGGCGCGGCACTTGAGCTGGCCGATAAACAGCGCCAGCAGGTCGGTGAACGGCATCGCTGTGCCGAGCACGCTGGTGTCGTGCTTGATCAGCTTGGAACCGAGCAGGCTCTTGAGCGAGCGCATCAGCCGGCCTTCGTAGTTTTCCAGGTACTCATGCAGCGCCAGGCGACCGTACACCGGGCGGCGCTCCTCGAAGTTGAAGAACACCACCGACGGCAGAGTGATCTTGTCGTCCTCCAGCGCGATGAGCGTCTCCTCGCCGGGGCGGATCCAGCCGACGGTGGAGTTGGACGTGCCAAAGTCGATACCGCAGGCACGGGCTGGGGATGGGTTTTTCATGTCTATCGGGTTCCGGTTGAAAAACGGCCGCGCAGTGTATGCCAGTCGAAGGCGGATGCGTAGGCCGACTATCCGCTAAATCGCGCTTGAAAGTTGGGTATTTGCCCCAACATCTGTTGCATACGGCAAGTGCCGATAACACTTTGACGCATACCCAGGCCACAAGACTCAACAAGTGCAATGCAGCGCACGTTGTGCCCCGGACTGTGCGATCTCGATTAAGGATGGTGAACCGCCGATGGATTTCAAAGACTACTACAAGATATTGGGCGTAGAGCCGACGGCCGACGACAAGGAAATCAAGGCGGCCTATCGCAAGCTCGCGCGCAAATATCACCCCGACGTGAGCAAGGAAAAAGACGCCGAAGCCAAGTTCAAGGATGCGTCCGAAGCCTATGAAGCGCTCAAAAGCGCCGACAAGCGCGCCGAATACGACGAGCTGCGCAAATACGGCCAGCATGGCCAGCCGTTCCAGGGACCACCGGGCTGGCAGAGCCGTGGGGGCTTTGGCGGCGGCGGTGGCGGTGAGGATTTCTCGGACTTTTTCAGTTCGATCTTCGGCTCCCGTGGCGATGCCTTCGGTGGCAGCCAACGCCGCCCTGCCGGGCGTAAAGGCCAGGACGTAGAGATGCAGCTGTCGGTGTTCCTTGAGGAGACGCTGTCAACCGAGTCCAAGCAGATCAGCTTCCAGGTGCCGCAATACGACGCCTCGGGCCGGCATGTGAGCAACACCACCAAGAGCTTGAACGTGAAGATCCCCGCCGGTGTCGTCAACGGTGAGCGTATCCGCCTCAAAGGCCAGGGCGCACCAGGTGTTGGCGGTGGGGCCAACGGTGACCTGTACCTGATCGTCAAGTTTGCGCCGCATCCCAAGTTTGAAGTGGATGGCGAAAACCTGATCATCAACCTGCCGCTGGCGCCGTGGGAATTGGCGCTGGGCGCGGAAGTGGCCGTGCCGACCCTGACCGGCAAGATCAACCTCAAGGTGCCAGCCGGCAGCCAGAACGGCCAGCGCATGCGCGCCAAGGGCCATGGCTTGTTGAACAAGGCCGGGCAGCGTGGCTTCCTGTACGTGCAGCTCAAGGCCGTGATGCCACCGGCAGGCAATGACGAGGTGAAAGCCTTGTGGCAGGAGCTGGCGCAGAAAGCTGCTTTTAATCCGCGCGAGCAGTTCTAAGGCGAAAGCGAACACTGTCCTTGTGGCGAGGGAGCAAGCGCCCTCGCCACAAGTCGTTGCCTGTTGGTTCGAGTCAGAACAGGAAATACCGCTGCGCCATCGGCAACACATCCGCCGGCTCACACCACAGCAGCACCCCATCGGCCTTGACCTGGTAGGTCTGCGGGTCCACCTCGATATCCGGCAGGTAATCGTTGTGGATCAGGTCGGTTTTCTGCACGTCGCGACACCCTTTGACCACCGCGATCTGTTTCTTCAACCCCAGGGCTTCGGGCAAACCGGCATCCTGCGCAGCCTGGCTGATAAAGGTCAGGCTGGTGGCATGCAACGAGCCGCCGAAGCTGGCGAACATCGGGCGGTAGTGCACCGGCTGCGGCGTGGGGATCGAAGCGTTGGCGTCGCCCATCAGGCTTGAGGCAATCGCGCCGCCCTTGAGGATCAGGGTCGGCTTGATGCCAAAGAACGCTGGGCGCCACAGTACCAGGTCGGCCCACTTGCCCACTTCGATCGAACCGACGATATGGCTCACACCGTGGGTAATCGCCGGGTTGATGGTGTACTTGGCGATGTAGCGCTTGGCGCGGAAGTTGTCGTTGCCGGGACCATCGCCAGGCAAGGCGCCGCGCTGTTTTTTCATCTTGTCGGCGGTCTGCCAGGTACGTGTGATCACCTCACCGACCCGGCCCATGGCTTGGCTGTCGGAGCTGATCATGGAGAACGCGCCGAGGTCGTGCAGGATGTCTTCGGCGGCAATGGTCTCGCGGCGGATGCGGCTTTCTGCGAAGGCCACGTCTTCGGCAATGCTCGGGTCCAGGTGGTGGCAGACCATCAGCATGTCGAGGTGTTCGTCGATGGTGTTGCGAGTGAAGGGCCGCGTCGGGTTGGTGGAACTCGGCAGCACGTTCGGGAAGCCGCAGGCCTTGATGATGTCCGGTGCGTGACCGCCACCTGCACCTTCGGTGTGATACGTGTGGATGGTACGGCCCTTGAGCGCGGCCAGGGTGGTCTCGACGAAACCGGACTCGTTGAGGGTGTCGCTGTGGATCGCTACCTGCACATCGTATTGATCGGCAACGCTCAGGCAATTGTCGATGCTCGCCGGGGTGGTGCCCCAGTCTTCATGCAGCTTCAAACCGATGGCGCCGGCCTTCACCTGTTCGATCAGAGGCTCCGGCAAGCTGGCGTTGCCCTTGCCGGTGAAGCCGATGTTCATCGGGAACGAGTCGCTGGCCTGGAGCATGCGCGCCAGGTGCCACGGGCCGGAGGTGCAGGTGGTGGCGTTGGTGCCCGTCGCCGGGCCGGTGCCGCCGCCGATCATGGTGGTGACGCCGCTGGTCAGCGCCTCTTCAATCTGCTGCGGGCAGATGAAGTGCACGTGGCTGTCGATCCCGCCGGCGGTGAGGATCATGCCTTCGCCGGCAATCACTTCGGTGCTGGCGCCGATGGCCATGGTCACGCCAGGCTGGATGTCCGGGTTGCCGGCCTTGCCGATGGCGTGGATACGGCCGTTCTTCAGGCCCACGTCGGCTTTGACGATGCCCCAGTGGTCGATGATCAGCGCGTTGGTGATCAGCGTGTCGACCACCTCATGGGCGAGCAATTGGCTTTGGCCCTGGCCATCGCGGATGACCTTGCCGCCGCCGAATTTGACTTCTTCGCCGTAGACCGTGAAGTCTTTTTCGACTTCGACGAAAAGCTCTGTGTCGGCCAGGCGGACCTTGTCACCGACGGTGGGGCCGTACATGTCGGCATAGGCTTGGCGGCTGATTTTCATGTGTGTGCCCTGAGAAATGTGTGTTGAATGTGAATCCGCTTTCGCGAGCAAGCTCGCTCCCACATGTTGAAATGCCTACTAAATATGGGAGCGGGCTTGCTCACGAAGAGGGCCTAAAGATCACCCATGACTCGACCTGCAAACCCGAACACCCGGCGACCGCCGCTCAAATCCACCAACTCAACCTCACGGCTTTGCCCCGGCTCAAACCGCACCGCCGTGCCCGCTGGAATATTCAGGCGCATGCCACGGCTTGAGGCACGATCAAACGTCAGTGCGTCATTGGTCTCGAAAAAATGATAATGCGAGCCCACCTGGATCGGCCGATCGCCGCTGTTGGCCACGCTGAGGGTGACCGTACGGCGGCCCACGTTGAGTTCGATGTCGCCAGGCTGGATCTGATATTCGCCAGGAATCATGCAGGTTGCCCCAGGGTCTTGAAGTAGATGGCGGTCGGGCTGTAGCGCCCGTCCGGGCTTTGGCAGTAGTCGGGCAGTTCACCGACCTTGATATAGCGCAGCGACTGGTAGAAGGCTTCGGCGGGTGAGCCGGCTTCAGTGTCCAGGTACAGCAAGCCGCGCTTGTGCTGGCGGGCGGCGAGTTCCAGGGTGTTCATCAGTTGCTGGCCGAGGCCATGGCGTCGCGCGCTGCTGTGTACCAGCAGCTTTTGCACTTCGGCGCGGTTGACTCCGTTGGCTTTTTGGCACAGCGCCAATTGCACACTGGCGATCACGTGTTCGTCGCGCACCACCACCCAGAGCAACAGGCCGGCGTCTTCGATGCTGGCCTGCACGCCGCGCAAATACTCGCGGGCCTGGGCCTCGTCGAAGTCGGCCATGAAGCCGACGGAAGCGCCGTGCCTGACCGCGTCCAGCAACAACTCGATCAAGCCCAGACGATAGTGGGCAAAACTTTCCGCATTGACTCGACGCACTTGCGCGCTATTCATTGGTGTCACTCCTTGGGCGGTTCGGCGCCCGGATTCAACGCCAGTTGCATGAAGGTCAGGTCCAGCCAGCGGCCGAACTTGATACCCACTTGGGGCATCTGCCCGGTGGTGATGAATCCCTGGCGCTCATGCAGTCGGATCGAGGCCTGGTTGCCGCTCTCGATGGCGGCGACCATCACGTGTTTGCCGCAAGCGCGTGCACGCTCGATCAACGCCTCCATCAGTAACGGGCCCAGGCCCTTGCCGCGTTGGTCGCTGCGCACGTACACCGAGTGCTCGACGCTGTAGCGAAAACCTTCGAACGGCCGCCAATCGCCAAACGAGGCGTAACCAGTGACTTCACCGTTTTCTACCGATACCAGGATCGGATAGCCCAGGGCATGTCGCGCACTGAACCACGCCTGGCGGTTGCCCAGGTCCGCCGGTTGTTCGTTCCAGATCGCGGTCGTGTTCAGCACTGCGTCGTTGTAGATATCGCGGATCGCCGGCAAATCATTTTGGGTCGCGTCACGAATCATCATCAGGCCTCACGCAATCGGCTGGTGGACGGTGACCAGCTTGGTGCCGTCGGGGAAAGTGGCTTCCACCTGGATATCCGGGATCATTTCGGGGATGCCTTCCATCACTTGTTCGCGGCTGAGCAGCGTGGTGCCAAAGTGCATCAGGTCGGCCACGGTGCGGCCGTCGCGGGCACCTTCCATCAGGGCGGCGGAGATGTAGGCGATGGTTTCCGGGTAGTTGAGCTTCACGCCGCGTGCGAGGCGACGCTCGGCCACCAAGCCTGCGGTGAAGATCAGCAGTTTGTCTTTTTCCCGTGGGGTCAGGTCCATGGTTCAAGGTCCTTCATAAATTGCATGCTTAAAAACACCAGAGATCAATGTTGAATGGGTTTATGTGGGAGCCGGCTTGCTCGTGAATGCAGTGCGTCAGTCAATGCATCTGTTTCTGATCCGCCGCTTTCGCGAGCAAGCCCGCTCCCACATTTTGATCTTCATGTGCTCCAGATTCGGGGTGGAACAGCTGCGCGTTCAAGTACGGCTGGGCGTAGCAGTTTCCATAGATCAATCAACCAACCTCGCGCCAGCAGCGCTTCGCTGGCCAGGCAGCGGGCGACCAGCAAGCCTGGCAGTTGGGTCAGGTCGCCGCGCACCGCGTGGGGCAGGGCGCGGCAGGTGTCGAGTAACTCAGGGTCGATATCAGCCGTCAGCAGCAACGTGGCAAACACCGGTTGCCCGTCCAGGCCGATGGGAGAGTCGAGCAAACCGTCGGCACCCACAATGCGCTGGCGTTCATGCCAGAGCAATTGGCCGTCGCGGCGGATATCCAAGTGGGATTGAAAGTGGCCCTGGTCAAAGCGCTCGCCACTGGCGGGGCGGCCGAGGGCGACCACGTCCCAGTAGAACAGGCGTGCGTCGCCGTGCAGCTCGATGCGCGTGGTGAGTTCGGCCTGGGCGGCACTGAATACGATGGTTTCCTGGGGCAGCCATTCCAGCGTAGCGCCGGCTTCCACGGTAAGGTCCAACTGCTGAAACGCAGGACCCTTGGCGCGATACCACTTGGCGGCGCCGGGGCTGGTCAGTTGCGCCCAGGCACCTGCGCCGACATGGGCGCTGATGTCCAGGCGATCACCGCCGGCAATGCCGCCGGGCGGGTGCACAATGATGTGCTGGCACACCTCGGGGCCTTCGGCATACAGGTGCTTTTGCACGCGCAAGGGGCCGAGGTGGCGACGCATCACTGGCCGCGTGGTGTCGCCGAAACGCGCATAGCCGAGCTCCAGCTCGGCATGCCAGCTGGGGGTGAACAGCGCAGGAGTAACGGGCAGGTTCATGGCAGAGTGCTTATCGTTAGGAGGCTACAGATTAGATGGTTACCAAGCCGCGTACACCTTCGCTTTCCATATTTTCACCTCGGCCTTGCTGCACGATCTCACCACGGGACATCACCAGGTAGTGGTCGGCCAACTCGGCGGCAAAGTCGTAGAACTGCTCCACCAGCAGGATCGCCATATCACCGCGCTCCGCGAGCTTCTTGATCACCGCGCCGATCTCCTTGATCACCGACGGCTGGATGCCCTCCGTGGGCTCATCGAGGATCAGCAGGCGTGGGCGGCTGGCCAGCGCCCGACCGATCGCGAGCTGTTGCTGCTGCCCGCCGGACAGATCGCCGCCACGGCGGTGCTTCATTTGCAGCAAAACCGGGAACAGCTCGTAGATGAACGCGGGCACTTCCTTGGCTTCCGAACCGGGGAAGCGCGAGAGCCCCATCAGCAGGTTTTCTTCCACCGTCAGCCGCCCGAAAATCTCCCGGCCCTGTGGCACGTAGGCGATCCCTGCCTGCACACGTTGGTGCGGCTTGAACCCGGTGATGGCCTTGCCTTCCCAGTTCACCGCGCCTTCCTTGGAGGGCAGCAAGCCCATCAGGCATTTGAGCAGGGTGGTCTTGCCCACGCCGTTACGGCCGAGCAGGCAGGTGACCTCGCCGACCTTCACGTCAAAAGACAGCCCGCGCAGGATGTGGCTACCGCCGTAGTACTGGTGCAACTTGTCGACTTGCAGCATGTTCGGTTCTCCTTAGCGGCCGAGGTAAACCTCGATCACCCGCTCATTGTCCTGCACCTGTTCCAGTGACCCTTCGGCCAGTACGCTGCCTTGGTGCAACACGGTCACATGATCGGCAATCGAGCCGACAAACCCCATGTCGTGTTCCACCACCATCAGCGAGTGCTTGCCCGCCAGGCGCTTGAACAGTTCGGCGGTGAATTCGGTTTCCGCGTCGGTCATGCCCGCCACCGGTTCGTCCAGCAGCAACAGTTGTGGGTCCTGCATCAGCAACATACCGATTTCCAGGAACTGCTTCTGGCCGTGGGACAGCAACCCCGCTTGGCGCTGTGCCGAAGCGGTCAGGCGGATGGTGTCGAGGACTTCATCGATACGGTCTTTCTGCTCGCCACTCAAGCGTGCACGCAGGCTGGCCCACACCGACTTGTCGGTCTTCTGCGCCAGTTCCAGGTTTTCGAACACGCTGAGGGCTTCGAACACCGTGGGCTTCTGGAACTTACGGCCGATGCCGGCCTGGGCGATCTGCACTTCGCTCAGGCTGGTCAGGTCCAGGTTTTCACCAAACCAGGCGGTGCCGTGGCTGGGCCGGGTCTTGCCGGTAATCACGTCCATCAGCGTGGTCTTGCCCGCGCCGTTGGGGCCGATGATGCAACGCAGCTCACCGACGCCGATGTAAAGGTTCAGGTTGTTGAGCGCCTTGAAACCATCGAAGCTGACGCTGATGTCTTCCAGGCTCAGGATGGTGCCGTGGCGGGTGTCGAGGCCCTTGCCGGCGGCCTGGCCGAGGCCGATGGCATCGCGGCCGGCGCCTGCATCGAAAATAGGTTCAAGCATGACGTTCCTCATTTCTTCAGCAGGCCGATGACGCCCTTGGGCAGGTACAGGGTGACGATGATGAACAGCGCCCCAAGGAAGAACAGCCAGTATTCCGGAAAAGCCACGGTGAACCAGCTCTTCATGCCATTGACTACTCCGGCGCCGAGCAGCGGGCCGATCAGCGTGCCACGCCCGCCCAAGGCCACCCACACCGCGGCTTCAATCGAGTTGGTCGGCGACATTTCGCTGGGGTTGATGATGCCAACTTGCGGCACATACAACGCCCCGGCCAAACCACACAGCACCGCGCTCAACACCCACACGAACAGCTTGAAGCCACGCGGATCGTAGCCGCAGAACATCAGGCGATTTTCCGCATCACGCAAGGCGGTCAATACCCGGCCGAACTTGCTGCGTGCCAAGCGCCAGCCGATGAACAGGCTCGCGACCAGCAGCGCCACTGTGGCGACAAACAGCACCGCTCGGGTGCCTGGTTCAGTAATACCGAAGCCGAGGATGCTGCGGAAATTGGTGAAGCCGTTGTTGCCGCCAAAGCCGGTCTCGTTGCGGAAAAACAGTAGCATTCCGGCAAAGGTCAGGGCCTGGGTCATGATCGAAAAATACACGCCCTTGATCCGCGAACGGAAGGCGAAGAAACCAAACACCAGCGCCAGTAAGCCTGGTGCCAACACCACCAGGCACATGGCCCAGACGAAGTGCTGCGTTCCGACCCAGTACCAGGGCAGCTCGGTCCATGACAAGAAGGTCATGAACGCCGGCAACTCGTCACCGGACGCCTGGCGCATCAGGTACATGCCCATGGCATAACCGCCCAGGGCAAAGAACAGGCCGTGGCCGAGGGACAGCATGCCTGCATAACCCCACACCAAGTCCAACGCGAGGGCGACGATTGCATAGCAGAGGATCTTGCCCACCAGCGTCAGGGTGTAGGCCGAGATATGAAAGGCGTTGTCCGGTGGCAACAACGACAACAGCGGCAGCGCCAGCAGCACGATCAGGATCAGCGCGCCGAGGGCAATCGTCACCTTGGGGCCGGCCTTTTGCGCGGCCGTAAGCATCAATGGCTGGTTCATCAGTCGATCACCCGTCCTTTCAGTGCGAAGAGTCCTTGCGGGCGTTTCTGGATAAACAGAATGATCAGCGCGAGGATCAGAATCTTGCCGAGCACGGCGCCGATCTGCGGTTCGAGAATCTTGTTGGCGATGCCTAAACCGAACGCCGCCATCACGCTGCCGGCCAACTGGCCGACCCCGCCGAGCACCACCACCAGGAACGAGTCGATGATGTAGCTCTGGCCCAGGTCCGGGCCGACGTTGCCGATCTGGCTCAGTGCCACGCCGCCCAGCCCGGCGATACCGGAGCCCAGGCCAAAGGCGAGCATATCCACGCGTCCTGTAGGCACGCCGCAGCACGCGGCCATGTTGCGGTTCTGCGTGACGGCACGCACGTTGAGGCCCAGGCGCGTCTTGTTCAGCAGCAACCAGGTCAGCACCACCACGCACAGCGCGAAGGCAATAATCACGATGCGGTTGTACGGCAGCACAAGGTTGGGCAGCACTTGAATGCCGCCGGACAACCATTCGGGGTTGGACACCTCGACGTTCTGCGCACCGAACACCAGGCGTACCAACTGGATCAACATCAGGCTGATGCCCCAGGTGGCCAGCAGGGTTTCCAGCGGCCGGCCGTACAGGTGACGGATCACCGTGCGCTCCAACGCCATGCCGATAGCGGCGGTAACAAAAAACGCCACCGGCAGCGCGATCAGCGGGTAGAACTCGATGGCCTGTGGCATGTAGCGCTGCATGAGCAACTGCACCATATAGGTGGAGTAGGCACCGAGCATCAGCATCTCGCCGTGGGCCATGTTGATCACGCCGAGCAGGCCGAAGGTGATTGCCAGGCCCAGGGCCGCCAACAACAGAATCGAGCCCAGGGACATGCCGCTGAAGGCCTGGCCCAGGATTTCACCGACCAGCAATTTGCGTTTGACCTGGGCCAGGCTGGTTTCCGCGGCGGTGTGCACGGCGGCATCGGTTTCAACGCCGGGGGCGAGCAAGGCTTCAAGCCGCGTGCGCGCCAGCGGGTCGCCGGTGCTGCCGAGCAACCGCACAGCGGCCAGGCGCACCACTGGGTCGGTGTCCACCAGTTGCAGGTTGGCCAGGGCCAGGCTGAGGGCGGTGTGGACACCTTCGTCGGTTTCGGCGGCGACACGCTGGTCGAGGAATTTCAGTTGCGCAGGTTGTGCGCTTTTTTGCAGGGTCTGTGCGGCAGCCAGGCGCACCTTGGGGTCGGCGGCGAGCAGTTGCTGGCTGGCGTGTACGTTGTCGATCAGGCCGCGCAGACGGTTGTTCAGGCGTACGGTTTTGGTTTCACCGTTGACGATGAGTTGTCCTTGTTGCAGAGCGTCCACCAGCTCGATGCGTGCCGGGTCAGGTTGGGCGGCCCAGTCCTGGAGGAGCTTGGCTTGTTGCGTCGGATTGGCGTTGATGAAGTCTTCGGCGTCGCTGGCGTGCGCGCCTAAGGGCAGCAACAGCAGGGCGGCGAGGATGTATCGGTAGAGGGCAGTGAGCATAAAAAAATGTCCTGATCATGCGCGGACGGTGTGGGCACTGGCTCTGTGTGGAAGCTGGCTTGCCTGCGATAGCATCGCTGCGGTGTGTCAGGTACACCGAGTTGTTTGCATCGCAGGCAAGCCAGCGCCCACATTGACCGCGCCCGACATCTGGGTTCGGTGGGGCTCAGTTGCTCTTCACGGCGTAATCCGGCTTCTTGTCATTGCCAGGGATGTACGGGCTCCAAGGCTGCGCCCGGATCGGCTCCTGGGTCTGCCACACGACAGAGAACTGCCCGTCGGCCTGGATCTCGCCGATCATCACCGGCTTGTGCAGGTGGTGGTTGGTCTTGTCCATGGTCAGGGTGAAACCGGACGGTGCGGCGAAAGTCTGGCCGGCCAGCGCTTCGCGCACTTTGTCGACGTCGGTTGACTTGGCTTTTTCCGCCGCCTGCGCCCACATATGGATGCCTACATAGGTGGCTTCCATCGGGTCGTTGGTCACGGCCTTGTCCGCGCCCGGCAGGTTGTGTTTCTTGGCGTAGGCTTTCCAGTCTGCGACGAATTTTGTGTTCACCGGATTCTCCACCGACTGGAAGTAGTTCCAGGCCGCGAGGTTGCCCACCAGCGGCTTGGTGTCGATGCCGCGCAGCTCTTCTTCACCCACCGAGAACGCCACCACCGGAACGTCGGTGGCCTTCAAACCCTGGTTGGCCAGTTCTTTGTAGAACGGCACGTTGGAGTCGCCGTTCACGGTGGAGATCACCGCGGTCTTGCCGCCAGCCGAGAACTTCTTGATGTTGGCGACGATGGTCTGGTAGTCGGCATGCCCGAACGGGGTGTAGACCTCTTCGATATCTTTATCCGCCACGCCTTTGGCGTGCAGGAACGCGCGCAGGATCTTGTTGGTGGTGCGCGGGTACACATAGTCGGTGCCAAGCAGGAAGAAGCGCTTGGCGCTGCCGCCTTCTTCACTCATCAGGTATTCCACGGCGGGGATCGCCTGCTGGTTCGGCGCTGCACCGGTATAGAACACGTTTGGCGACATCTCTTCGCCTTCATATTGCACCGGGTAGAACAGCAGGCCGTTGAGTTCTTCGAATACTGGCAATACCGATTTACGCGACACCGAGGTCCAGCAGCCGAACACCACGGCGACCTTGTCTTGGGTCAGCAATTGTCGGCCTTTCTCAGCGAACAGCGGCCAGTTTGACGCGGGGTCGACCACCACTGCTTCGAGCATCTTGCCGTTCACCCCGCCCTTGGCGTTGATCTCGTCGATGGTCATCAACGCCATGTCTTTGAGCGAGGTTTCGGAGATCGCCATGGTGCCGGACAACGAGTGCAAGATGCCGACCTTGATAGTCTCGGCGGCCTGCGCGGTCCAGGTCATGCCCATGGCGGCAATCGATGCGGTGAGTGTGAAAGCCTTGATCAAGCTGCGACGCTTCATGGTGCGATCTCCGTGACCGGTATTTTTTTATGGGTGGCAGGTGAGGGACGTTGCAGAGCTGATTGCAAGGGGTGTGCCGAAGTCTCAAAGCCTTGGAGGGACGGGGATGGATAGGCGTCGGAAACGGCGCCTTGCACCAATGTGATGCTTGATTGCGGGGCGGGGCACGGCGGTGTGCTGTTGTGGTGCCTGTTTTTAGCGGTGCTTCAACAATATGTAGCACCCCTGAGGAGCGTCCCCCTTTGAAGATGATGAATCTTCAGTGTTCGGCCTTCACTGGCAGTGACTGATTCATCAAATTCTGATTAGCAGGTGCACTCATGGATGAACATTCAAACCGCGACAAGCGTGCCGCCATCCCTCCAGGTCACACCAAGCTCCCCCCACTGACGCCGGCGTTTATCAGCGCCGATGATGCCGCGCGTTATGTACATGAGCGCATCGGTACTACGCGGGATATCGAGTACGGCAGTGTGATCATGCAGCGCCTTTCGGATCAGTTGTACGTGGCGACTGAGCCGGCTCTGGGGCAGGCAAAGAATTTCGATCTCAACCTGATACTTGAGCGTGAAAGAGGCAGCACTTTCCAGTTTGTAGAGCCTCAGGGCTATAAACTCGTCGGGGCGCTGCATTCGCACCCCGATGATTTTGCCGGAACCCAACGGGCGAACCCAACGTGGTCGCCACAGCAGGTAAAGGCCTTCATGGGTTTTTTTTCTACGGACGACATCATCGTCAATTATCGCGTCGGGGTTCAGCTGCCGCTCGCTTATTTGTCGGGTCCCAACGGAGAATTGCTCAGGTACCAAACCCGTTTCTCCAACGCCGAAGACCAGCGCGTGGGCTGGCTTCGCGGAGAGGGCGGATGGACCTCTGTGTACGACGCTGAAGGCACAGAGGAGGGCGCTTACAAAGCGTTGGCTACGGTGGGTTCGATACGCTTTGTGTTATCCAACGCTGCATGGGGTGGATCGGTGGGCGATGTTCCTGGTGATTGGGAACCTTACAAGCCGTTCAAGGCGCCCCCCATGCAACTCAACTGCGGGCCAGTGTTTCCCTCCAGGGACCAAGTACTCAACCACGCTGCCACTCGTATCAAGCGCCAGCCTGAGAACAGGCTGCACGTGTTGATTCTGCAAGGTGCTGTTCAGGGGCGATACGTCACCTGTGAACCGCAACTCGCCGAACTCAGCGGCTGGCCGAGTGGGGGGCTGCTTTCGCGGCTGCCTCCTGGCTTTCATGTCGAGGGTGTCTATTTCCATGCACAGCCCTCGCCCTCGCAATATCCCCCCGTGGAATCGTGGCTGTACCAGAGCTTCATCAGCCCGCTTGAGCTGGCGACTCACATCGCGCAGTTTCGCCGCTACAGCCCACAACCCAGGGCGGGAACAACGCTGTACATGCGTATGCGCGATCAAGCGCTGCTGCGCTACCGCTTTTCTGGCTCGGCGCTGGAATCCCAGCTGTTTGCCCAGGCGCCGGGCGGTCCGGTAACCGACAACGGTCAACAGGCCGCGCTGATGGCTGGCACGCTGACCCCCCATGACTTTGTGTTGCAGGTCGCGGCGGCGGGGCAACTGTCAGTCATCGACACCAGCCGCCTCTGGGATCAGGTCGGGGAAGTGGGACCGCAATGGCGTCCCTTCAGCAAGATCCCGCAACCGACGCTGGGCCCCCCTTTTATCACGGCCGACGATGCGGCTCGATGGGCCCACGAGTGGATCAATCTTCTGGAGGCTGACAAAGAGTACGGCGGTGCGATCCTAAAAAAAGACAGTCGCTACTTTGCTACGACGCCGATAGCTGGCGAGCAACTCACCTTCGATCATCGGATCATGCTGGCTACCGATGCCGACGACAACTTCATCGCGCCCGGCGGTTACACCTGCGAGGCGCTCTACCATTCCCATCCGGCACACGTCGAACAGGTAAAACTGAGCAATCCGGGGATCAGCGATGATCATGCCTGGATGATGATCAGTTTTTTTTCGCCCGCAGACCTGAGTTTTATCATCGAACATCGAGGTTCGGTGCCCGCTCATTACCTGTGCGGCCCCGAGGGCTCGTTACTCAAGTACGTGAGCAGTGGCTCGGCGACTGAGGTCCTGCTGAGAAAGCGCATTCTTGGCGAGGCACCATTCCCGGCGTCCGAGCATCGGGAGTCATTGATCTGGATGGCTGCCGAGGCTGGCGACCTGCGGGTGGTGGTACCCAACGCTCGCTGGGGCGGCGTACGCGGGCGGGTAAAACAAGGTTGGAAAGTCAACGCGGCCGTGACGCAAGTGATAGAGGAACAGCCGTTTTTTACACCGGTATTTGAACGCGTTGAGTTGGCGATACTGGCTGCGCTTGCTCTGCCAGCCTCCGAGCAAGCATTCGGCTTTGTGCTCAAACACATCCAAAGCGACAGTTATGTCGCGACTTATCCCGAACCACCGGGCCCGTTACGATTTGCTCCAGCAGGGCTATTTCCTGAACGAGCACCGGGCAAGCTGAGGCTGCCCTCCAACTTTCGGCTGGAGGCGATCTACTGCCGCTCAACATCCGCTACAGCCGACGCTCCTGCCCATGAAAGCTGGTTGCAGCCTTTGTTCTTCTCTCCGGCACAAATAACCGACGCCATTACTCAAGCGCGGGCGACGCTTGAGCTGCAAGACAAGGCCCGTGGCCTGGCGCTCTACCTGCTGGCTGAGGACGATGCGGTGTTGCGGTTTAAATTGCCCGACGCGCAGACGGTCACCGAGCTGGTCAACGAAACCGTCCCCGGCGTTCTGGATGACAACGGTGCCCAGGCTGCGATGAGGGCCGGCACCCTGACACCCCGTCACTATGTCAGGCGGGTCTTGGCGGCAGGGGACCTGTCGGTGGTGGTTTCCGGTCAGGTCTGGCGTCGTTCCGGTCGTGTGGACAGTCGATCCCCGCTGCTTGCGCCGGTTCATCGGGCGGTGCTGAGCCCGGCGTTTCTCTCGGCCACCGACGCGGCGGTGTATGCCCACGAGAAAATCGGCGAGCGGCGCGACCGCGCTTATGGCGGTTACATCCTCAAGGGTGAGGATGGCCGCTTTATCGTCACTGAGCCGATGGAGGCCGGAACCAACCCCTTTGCGGCGGCGCTGTTTTTTCCAGCGGATGATCTAAACCCGTTGATCCCCCCCGAACCCTACATGATCCATGGGCGTTACGGTTCTCACCCGGCCTTGTCCATGGTCGAGCCGAGATGGGTCGCACAGCGAAGCTGGACGCGTGAAGAGGCCGAAATCAACCTGCAGGCTTTTACTGTCGAAGAGATCCGCGCCGTGATCCAACAGCAGCGTCCGGCGTATTTGTCGGGGAGTGAAGACTGTTTACTGGCGTACACGCCCAGCGCGTCCAGTCAGGAGGCATTGCTGCTGAACGGCACGGCGCCACAGACTGGCGGCAGCCTGGCCCAGATGCGGCTCGACAGCGGACTGATGAAGCCCGCGCAGTGGGTTGTCATCTTGGCCGAGGCGGGAGACTTGCGGATTGTTCAGGGCAACCCTTTGTGGGGACCGCGCTCGCCGGTGTACGCCGACTGGACCCCCAATTTTGCTTATGCACCAAGATTCGGCCCGCCCGACTATGCCACCTACGGGGCAGTGTTCAGCAGCGCCGATGAAGCTGCCCGCGACCTTCACGCCAGGGTTCATGGCCGCAATCTTGCGGAACAGGCCTACTTTGGTTTTATTCTCAAGCACAAGGATAAGGCCCATTACCTCGCCAGCGAGGTGGTGGGCGTCAATGAGCGCGTCAAGCTGTTCAACCTCAACAGCGTGTTTGCAGCGACAGAAGACAATAGCTACCGCTTTCCGGATGGGTTTGTGCCCTGCGGATTGTTTCGTTCGCAGCAGTGGCAACCGGTGGGGTTACCCGCTTCAAGCACCTGGTTAACCCGTTACTTTGTGATGCCCATGGTTTTGTATGGTGCGCTTGTGGACAGCAAGCACAGGGGGGCGAAATACAACAACGGGAACAACCTGCCGATCTACTTTTCAACTGAAGAGGGAGCCTTGTTGAGGTACTTGCCGCTGCCATTCAACGTGGGAAGCGGCGGCCTGGTAGACCACGCGTTCGAAGAGATCGAGGTCGCGCTGGCCTCAGGTAAAAAAACGCCGCAAGAGTTTGTCAGGGACTGGGCCAACGCGGGTGAACTCAGCGTGGTACGCACCAGCCAATGCTGGGACAAACAAGGGCGGGTGCCGCGCACGTGGTCCGGTTACGAAAACCTGAGCCGGCGACATGTGGGCCCCGCCTTTGCCAACCCGGACGATGCTGCTCGGTATGCGGCGGCCATTGTCGGAGAGGGCCGTCATCGTACCTATGGCGGTGTGCTGCTACGGCTGCCCGGTGGCAGTTTTGCGGCGACTGATCCGCTGGTGGTGCCTCCCCAGGGTTTTGCACTGAATTGGATTTACCCTGATGCGGCGATTGCGCAAGGGCTGTATCCGCCAGGAAGTACCATCGTCGCCCGTTACCGGTCGGTGGTCAGGCAAGAGACGCAGATATTGTTGCCGGTCACTCAAAAAGCGGTCTACCAGAGCATGTTGCCCACCCACGTGCTGTCGAACCTGTTGCGCCGGGAAGTTCACGTCAAGCGCGAATACCTGTTTGGTCCGGAGGGTTTGATCCTGCGTTACCAATTGA
Source organism: Pseudomonas sp. H3_E07 (assembly GCF_054668895.1). Lineage (NCBI taxonomy): Bacteria > Pseudomonadati > Pseudomonadota > Gammaproteobacteria > Pseudomonadales > Pseudomonadaceae > Pseudomonas > Pseudomonas sp. H3_E07. The sequence goes on along the minus strand of NZ_CP162795.1, from coordinate 2,122,368 downwards.
GCGGTTCCGCTGAAGAGGAGGAACTCAAACGGCAGTTGGCGCCGTTGAACCTGGCCAGGGGGGATGCCGCTGACAATGAAATTGAACGACAACTGCGCGCCGGCACCCTGCTGCCAGTCGACTTCGTGACGCAGGTGGCCAAGGCCGGCGATTTGCAGGTGGTCAAGGGCGATGCGCTGTGGGGCTTCGCACGGCCACTGAGTAGGCCGTTCGTACCGTACGTGACGCGCGCGCCGGCCCTGGAGATCAAGCAGGTTTTTGCCGATGCGCCCTGCAGCCCGATCTTTACCCAGGCCTATGACGCGGTACGGTATGCGCAGCGTTTGTCATCGCCCCAGGCGCAGGTGCAGTTCGGGTATGTGCTCAAGTCGGTAAAACGTAATGCTTACATGACCACCGTGCCGTTGATGCGCGCCGATTATTCCGATTTCAAGCAGGTGTTTGTCGAGGGGCAGTTGCCTCAGGGTTATGCCTTGAATGGCTTGTACTTGTGCGCCTCCACGGTGGCGATTGCTCCAGCGAGCGATGAAATGGCGACCTGTTTCTTCTCGCCCGCGTCTCTGGCGATGGGCGTCAATTTTGTCAGCAATATGGCCAAAAACGGTGTGCTGCCCCTTTACCTGCTGTGTGCTGACGGTGCGCTGCTCAGGTACTTATTCAGAAAAAACGGAGCGCAATCGCTGCATGCCTTGAACTCCGAGATGAAAACCATCGAACCGAAGTTGCTCGATGGGTCCTTGACCGTCGCTTACTACGTGCGGGGGCTCGCGGCCAGGGGCGAACTTTACGTGCGTGTCAGGAGCACCGTATGGGCCAGGGAGGAAGCCGTTACGGCGCAGTGGCGGCCCAAGCTCACTCCCTGGGATTTCGCTGACAACCCACACCTTCTTTCATTCTGTGGGCCGTTGTTCAGTCATGCCGACGACGCCGCGCGCTGGACCGAAAAACAGCTGGGTGGGTTCATGGGGCAGGAATACCTTGGGGCGGTATTGGTGCCGCCTAGTATTCCAGGGTTTGTGGGGCTTGATCCTGTGCTGGACCAACGCACCTTTTGGGAGAGTACGGTTTCGTCAGTGTTCTTGTTTCGCGGTATCGGGCTTGATGTCACGTCGGTACATCCGCTGTTCCTCTACACCCTCAACGCGGTCCACGCATTTTACAAAGTGGCTCCCAGGGTCGGTAACCCGATGTCGCTTGACTTGCAGTTGCTGGGGAATTTTGCCTCCAAGGATGATCTGCGTTCCTACATAACGATCGTGAAGAATAACCGTCCGGTTGCCGAGAGCCTGTACCTGTCGTGCCGAGGCGGCGCGCTGCTCAAGTACGTGCCGGGTTTTACGGCAGGCGAGACGCTTTTGCTGAGCGTCGACTCGTCACCTCTTCCCACTGTGTTGGTCAGTGGTTTGCGAGAGGCCGGCAAGCTTTCCGTTCTGGAAACCGACAGTTTTTGGACGCGCCGGGGGACACTTGGGGCCGAGTGGCAAGTCAAGGACGTGCAAGCCGCACCTGATCCGCAGGTTGTTCAGTACGGTCGAGACAAAGACGAACTCTGACCAGCAGGGTGAGGGGGGCCTTCTGTCAGCTGAAGACGTGTCAGCGCCTGCGCATCAGCCCGATAAAAAACAGCCCGCCAATCGCCGCCGTGGCCACGCCAATCGGCAAGTCCTCGGGGGCGATCAGCGTGCGCGCTGCGACATCCACCCACACCAGGAACAGGCTGCCGAGCAACACGCACACCGGCAGCAGGCGGCGATGTTCGGCACCCACCAGGCGACGGGCAATGTGCGGCACCATCAGCCCGACAAAACCGATGGAGCCGCTGATGGACACCAGCACGCCCGTCATCAAGGAGGCGACCAGGAACACCTTCAGCCGCACGTTGCGCGCATTGAGCCCCAAGGTGACAGCCGTTTGCTCGCCGGCCATCAACGCGTTCAAGGGCCGCGCCATGCCCAGCAGCAACCCCAAGCCCAACAGCACGGTGGCGGTGGGAACCGCCAGCAGTTCCCAGCGCGCCAGGCCCAGGCCGCCGAGCATCCAGAACATCACCGCCGACGCCGCACGATGGTCGCCCATGAACAGCAAGAGGTTGGCCGCCGCCATCATCACAAAGGACACCGCCACGCCACAGAGCAGCAGGCGATCACTCTCCAGCCGGCCATTGCGACTGGCCACCGCCAGCACCACGAGCATACTCAGCAGCGCGCCGATGAAGGCAGCGAGGGGCAAGGTCAGCAGGCCGATGACTTCACCCACGTGCAGCACCACGATCACCGCGCCAAGGGTGGCGCCGGAGGTCACGCCCAGCAGGTGCGGGTCGGCCAGTGGGTTGCGCGTGACCGCCTGCAACACCGCGCCGATCAGCGCCAGCCCGGCGCCGACCAGCGCCCCCAGCAGCATGCGTGGCACGCGGATCAGCCAGACGATATGTTCCTGCCCGGCCGGCCAATGCACCTCGCCGACCCCGAAGGTCTTGTACAACACGATTCGCCACACCACCTCTACCGGCACCCGCGCCGGGCCAAAGCCCAGTGAGAGGACGCAAGAGACCAGCAACACCGCCCCCAGGGCAGCGAGTAGCAAGGCGTAGCGACGCGTAATCATTCGCCGTGGAACCCCTTCGCCAGGGTCTCCACTGCGAGCACGTTATCGATGCCCGGCGTGGCCTGCACGTAGGGAATCACGATAAAGCGCTGATTCCTGATCGCGTCCACCGCTTGCAATGCCGGGTTGTTCATCAGGAACGCTTGCTTCTGTTCGGCGGTGACTTCGCTGTAGTCGACGATCACGATCACCTGCGGGTTGCGCTCCACCACGGTTTCCCAATTGACTCGGGTCCAGCTGGCATCTATGTCATCGAGAATATTGCGCCCACCGGCGGCGTCGATCAGCGCTTGCGGCATACCCAGGCGCCCGGAGGTCATGGCGCGGTCTTCACCGCTGTCATAGAGGAACACGCGAGGTTTGTCGGCGGGCAGGTGTTTTTGCACCTCGTCGACCTGCGCCTGCATCTGCGCGATCAAGGTACTGGCGCGGTCCTGCACGTCGAAGATCTTGCCCAGGTTGCGCAGGTCGTTATAAGTGTCTTCCAGGGTGGCGGCCGGGCGCTTCATCACGAAAGCGCAGGACTCGGTCAGCTCATACACGTTGATGCCCAACGGTTGCAGGGTGCTTGGCGTGAGGTCGCCGCCCACGCGCATGCCGTAGTCCCAGCCGGCGAAGAAGAAGTCCACGTTGGCGTTGAGCAGGGTTTCCACCGAAGGGTACTTGCTGGCCAGTTCCGGCAGGCCGGCGAGGATCTCGGCCATTTCCGGGGTTACCGACTTCCAGCCGGTGACGCCGCTGTAGCCGGCCATCCGCGGTTTGAGGCCCAGGGCGAGCATCATTTGGGTCATGTTGATGTCGTGGCTGACCGCGTGCTTCGGCGCTTCCTGGAAGGTCACGTCGCGGTTGCAGCTCTTGATAGTGACCGGGTAATGCGTCGCTTCGGCGAGCGCTTGTGCAGTACCGAACAGCAAGGCGAGGGGCAGCAGGGCGCGCAGGATCATGGTTGGGTTATCCAGGTAATTCGGGGGTAGCCGGACAAGGGGTGGGTGTCGATCAACGCGTCCACGTCAAACACGTCACGCAGCAACTCGGCGGTCAGCACTTTATGGGGCGTGCCGCTGGCAACGATGCACCCGTGGTCTATCACGTACAGGCGATCACAGAATGCGGCAGCCAGGTTGAGGTCGTGAATGCTCGCCAGGGTGCCGATGTTCAAGCGCTTGACCAACTTCAACAGCTCAAGCTGATAGCGCGGGTCGAGGTGGTTGGTCGGTTCGTCGAGGATCAGCAGTTGCGGCTGCTGGGCCAAGGCGCGGGCGAGGATCACACGCTGCTTTTCTCCGCCGGAAAGGGTGGCGAAGGCGTGGTCTTCGAAGCCTTGCATGCCGACCGATTCCAGTGCCTGCTGGATCAGTTGCTGGTCGTGCAACGTATCGCCATCGAGCAACCCCTTGTGGGGCGTGCGGCCCATGGCGACCACTTCATCGACACGCAGGCCGAACGCCTCGGGGAATTCCTGCAGCACCACGGCGACGCGTTGTGCACACCACTTCGCGCTTTGCTTCCACACATTCTGGTGGTCGAGCAACACGTCACCGCGCGCCGGCTTACTGAAACGGTACGCACAGCGCAACAGGCTGGTCTTGCCGCTGCCATTGGGCCCTATGAGCCCTACAAACTCCCCTGCACCAACCTGCAGGTTGGCGTCACGCAGGTGGAATTGGTGATGGCAGTGGCCTGTGGGGGACCAGTTGAGGTCGGTGAGGGTTAGCGAAGTCATCGAGTCTCTCAAGTCCAACACCGTTAGAAGGTGTAGTCCGCAGTGACAAAGAACGAGCGCGGCTCACCCAGAATCCACTGCTGCCCGTCGTTGTATTGGCTGACGGCGTAGGTGCGGTCGAACAGGTTGTTCAGTTGCAGGCCCAGGGTGGTGTTGCGCATAGCCTTCCACGACACCGTGGCGTCGACCACGGTGTAGCTCGGTAGCTCATTTTGGTTGGCCATGTCGGCGTAACGTGCGTCGACATAGCGCACCCCGGCCCCGGCGCGGATATCGTCGGTCACGGCCTTGCTCAGCCACAGGTTGGCGGTACGGCGCGGCACATCCACCGGGCGGTTGCCGTCGCGGGAAACCTGCACACCACCGACGTCCTGTTTGAAGTCGTCGTACTGCGCGTGGACGATGGCCGCGTTGGCTTGCAGTTGCCAGGCATCCGGCAGTTGCAGGGCGAGGCTGGCTTCCAGGCCCCTAGAGGATTGCTGGCCGACTTGTTGCTTGAGGTCCGGGTCGCCCGGCACGTCGGTGAGCAGTTTCTTTTTGACGATGTGGTAGGCCGCCAGCGTCCATTCGCCCCGTTGGTTCCAGAAGGCTTGCTTGATACCGATCTCGGTCTGCTTGGCGGTGGACAGGTCGAACTGCTGCTGGCCTGGGCTCAGGGAGATCAGGCCACCGACGCCGTCGGTGCTGGTAGCGTACTGGCCATAGATCGAGGTGTCGGGCGTGATCGCGTAGACCAGGCCGGCCTTCCCGTTATTGCCGGTGAGGGTCTTGTCGGTTTGGCCGCCGTTGCGCAAATCATCTCGCTCGACATGGGCGTAGTCACGGCGGATTCCGGTGACCAGCGACAGTTTATCGGTGAGTTGCAGGCGGTTTTCCGCGAAGCCGGCGACCGTTTTAGTGGTGGTAGAAAACAACGGCGCGAACGCGTTCTGGCTGTTGAACGCGGCGGGGGCCGGGTGAAGGATGTCGATCGGCTGACCGCCCGCCAACACATCGTTGAACGGTGAGTTGCTGGCCAGGCGGAAGCGGATGCGGTTGTATTCCACGCCGGCCAGGGTCTGGCTGTCGAGACAGAACAGGGTGTGCTTGAAAGTAAAGGTCTGGCGGTCGCCCACCTGCTCCTGGTTGTGCTTGATGCCGAAGTTGCCGCTGCGGGTAAGCTGGCCGTTGGTGAAGTTGTAGTTCTCGGCGTTCTGCCAGCGACGCTGGTTTTTCAGGTAGTACAGTTCATTCGTGGCGCTGATGTTGTCGTTGATCTGCCACGCGCTGGTCAGGCGCGTCCACTGGTCGTTGTAGTGCTGGGTGTCGTTGCTGACGTTGTAGTTCTTGTCGCGCAGGCCCTTGTGCAATTGGCCGTTGATCAGCGGGGTGCCGAAGTAGTTTTGAGGGCGCTGGTCGCCGTAGTCGCTGGCCAGGGTGAAGCTCAGGTTGTCCGCTGCTTGCCAGCGCAGGGCGCCGCTGACGAAGTCGCTGCTGGAGTCGCCACGGTCGATAAACCCGTTGCTGTGCAGGCGGTTGAGGTTCAGGCGATAGCTCAGGGTGTCAGTCAGCGAGCCGCCGCTGTCCAGGGCCTGTTGCTGGCGATCATAAGTGCCGTAGCCCAGTCGGATGTGGTTTTCGATCTCGCCTTCAAAGGGCTTTTTGGCCACGGTATTGATCACCGCGCCGGTAGCACCTTCGCCGTACAGCATCGAGGCCGGGCCACGCAGCACGTCCACGCGCTCCACCGACCAAGTGTCCACCGGAAATGTCGAAGTCCCCATGCCCATGTACATGCGGTTGCCGTCATACAGCTGCATCACCGAGCCCTGGCCGGTAAAACCACGCGCCGATAACGAAGTGCCGCCATCCCCCGGGGTGCCGGTGCGGCTGATACCTGTAGCGCGGGAAATCGCGTCCTGCACGCTGGCATCGCCACGTTCGCGGATCTGCGTACCGGTTTGGCTTTCGACGCTGCCGGGGGTTTGCAGGGCGCTGAGGTTCAGGCGCGAGCCGGCGGTGGTCGGGGTGTTCAGGTCGACGCGTTCGTCATCCATCGCAGGCGCGGTGATTGGACTGGCGGGCAGGGTCAGGGCCTGGGCGCTGTTGTGCAGGGCGAGCAGGCACAGGCCGGACGCAAGGTACTTGTTCATCGGTCGATCAATCGCTTCTTGGGGAGGTGCTCGCCGCAGGGCGCGGCGAGCAACGATAACGCAGAAAGTGTTATAAGTTAACACTTATTCGTTGCGCGGAAAAAGTCCGCGCAAGGCTACAGAACGGCTCTGTGCCGGGCATCTCGCCTGTTTCATGCTGAACCTGAGGCGGATTCACGTTGCCCCAAAAGGCGAGATAGCACCAGGCGATCCAACGCCCACACGAGGATCAAAGAGGCGCCCACAAGAGGGAAAATGATCGCCAATGCGAGCATGATCGCCATCGCGGTTTTCCACTTTGGCAAGTCATGGCGCAGCGGCGGAACACCAAGTCCGCCTTGAGGCCGACGCTTCCACCAGATCACCACGCCGCTGACGGCGCTGAGCAGAATCATCAGGCAGATCAGCAGCACGATCAGTTGATTTACCCAGCCGAACATCTTGCCTTCATGCAGCATCACACCGGTCTCGGTGGCCCGTGCGACCGCGTTGTAGTGTTCCCAGCGCACATCGGCGAGCACCTTGCCGGTGTACTGGTCCACATGCAAGGTGGCGTCATTGCGCGGGTCGTTGGCGAACACCGCGACAGTGAACACGCCTTCAGCGGTGGTGGGGAAGGTGATGCTGTAGCCGGGCTCGACGTGGCGTGCGGTGGCCAGGTCGACCACTTGTTGCAGGCGCAGCGTGGGCGCAGCTGGAGCCGAGTGCATGGCGCCGTGGTTCATGTGTTCGGCATGGTCCCCGGACATCGGCATCGGCGTGTTTTCCATGGCCCAGGGCACGGTCTGCTGGCGGGCCGTATTGAGCACGCGTGCCTGCTGGTCGGACTGCGGCACGTTGTTCCACATCGCCGCCGGGAAGGTGTTCCACACATCAGCGTATTGCTTGCCCCAGAAGCCGGTCCAGGTCATGCCGCTGAGCAGCATCACCAGCAGCAGTGAAGCTCCCCAGAAACCGGTGACCGCGTGCATATCGCGCCAGAATACCCGGCCGCGACTGTTGAAGCGCGGCCACAGCACCCCCGCCGAGGACTTGCCGCGCGGCCACCACAGGTACAGGCCCGACACCACCAGCATCACGCCCCAACCGGCGGCGAGTTCCACCAGGCGATCGCCGACGGTGCCGATCATCAACTCGCCATGCAGGGCGCGGGCGATGGCTTGCAGGTTGTATTTGGCGTCCTGCTCGCCGAGGACGTTGCCGCGATACGGGTCGACGAAGACGGTCACTTCGCGGCCTTGGTTGTGCATCACGAATTGCGCGCTGCTGGTGCTGTCGGCAGGCGGCAGGTATTTGCTGATCGCGGCCTTGGGATACGCGGCCTTGGCGCGCTGCAGTTGCTCGTCGGCGCTCAGGGCGTGCTCGGCGGTCTGGACCTTGAGCAGGTCGCCGTACATCAGCGGGTCCAACTGAGGTTTGAACAGGTAGATGATGCCGGTCAGGGCCAGCAGCACCATGAAGGGGGCGACGAAAAGGCCGGCGTAGAAGTGCCAGCGCCAGGCCAGGTTGTAGAAGGAAATCTTTTGAGTGGTCATCATTGGGCTCCGCAAGGCTTTGGTTTTTTTGTGTCTGGTAGGCCGCCATCGGGGGCAAGCCCCCTCCCACAGTTGGAATGCATTTCAAGTGTGGGAGGGGGCTTGCCCCCGATGTGTTTAGAAGGTCATATCGACCTTGGTCCAAAGGGTGCGCCCCGGCTCCTTGATGGCTTGCGGGTCACTGGCCGGGTAGCCGAACCCAGCGTTGCCGGCCAGGTTCAGGTGCTCGGCATAGGCCTTGCCGAACAGGTTGTCGACGCCGGTGCTGACCTTGAAGTGTTTATTGACGCGATACGCCGCATTCAGCGAGAACACACCAAAGCCGCTGCTTTTGTCGTAGTCCTTGCCGACCACGTTGCCCTTGTTCTGGTCGATGCGGTTTTGAGCGGCGACCACACGCCACAGCGCGCCGGCGCTCCAGTCATCCTCGCTGTAGGTGAGGCCCAGGCGAGCATCCAGTGGCGGCATTTGCGGCAGCGCTTTGCCGTCGCTGCTGTTCTTGCCCCAGGCGTAAGCGAGGGTGGCGTCGGCCTTCCAGTTCTGGGTCAGCTTGTACGCCGCGCCCAGTTCACCGCCCATGATGCGCGCGTCGACGTTGCGGGCCTGGGACGTGGTGCCCATCATCCCGGGCCTGTAGTCGAACAGGATGAAGTCCTGCACCCGGCCGATATAACCCGAAGCCCAGGCTTCAAGATCGTCGGCTTTGTACTGCGCGCCGAAGTCGAGCTGGGTGGTTTTCTCCGGCTTCACGCCGTCGAAGGCATTCACCGAACCGGTCGCACCGGTGTTGGGCGAAAACAGCTCCCAGTAATCGGGGAAACGTTCCGAGTGGCCAAGCCCTGCGTAGAGGGTGGTGGGGCTGTCGGCCAGGTCGTGCTCATAACGCACGAAGCCCGAGGGCAAGGTGTCGGCACGCGTGTCGTCGGCGGTTGGGTTGGGGCGCTTCATCATTCCGGAGCCGCTGGTTTGCCTGAAGTCCTTGGCCGACGCGCGGTCCAGCCGGGCGCCGGTGATCAGGCGGTCGCGGTCGGCGGCGTACCAAGTCAGTTCGCCAAACACGCCATAGTTGTGGAAGTTGGCGTCCTTGACCCGTGGCAGGTCCTTGTAGGTATCGATACCCATGCTGCTGCGCTGGCGGTGTTCGTTGGTCTGTGCATCCAGGCCGCTGATCAATTGCACGTCGGCCCAGCGCCAGGTGGCCTTGATCCGCGCGCCGAGGGTGCGGCGATCGACGTTGGACGCCATGGGCCCGGCCATCATGCCGGTGCCCGAGGGCGTGCGCAGGCTGTAGTTGTCCATCACGTGGTCGGCGTAGTTGTAGTAGACCTGGGCTTCAACCTTGTCCAGCACGTCGCCGATATTGGATTTTTCGAAACGCAGTCCCAGGCTTTCGCGCAGGAACTGTGAGCCATCCATGCCGCGCCCGGCGTAACGCGCTTCGCCATCGCCACGGCCGGCGGTGAGCTCCAGCAGGGTGTCGGCGTCGGGGGTGAAGCCGACGGCCACGTCGCCGTTCCATTTGTCGTAGCGCGAGGCGACTGTGTCGTTATTGCCGTCCTTGTAGTCGTCGGCGTGGGCCTGGTTGCCGATCACCCGCACGTAGCCCAGCGGACCACCGGCGGCAGCGTCGATGACTTTGTCGAAGCGCCCGTTGGAACCGGCCAGCACACTGGCGTTGAGGCGTGTGCCCAGCTCGCCGAACTCTTCTGGCTCGCGCTCGAACAAGATGGTGCCGGCTGACGCACCAGGGCCCCAGAGCACGGTCTGCGGGCCTTTGATCACGGTGAGCTTGTCGTAGGTTTCCGGTGAGATGTACGAGGTAGGCGCGTCCATGCGGCCGGGGCAGGCGCCGAGCATCATGCTGCCGTTGGTGAGGATATTCAGGCGCGAGCCAAACATGCCGCGCAGCACCGGGTCGCCATTGGTGCCGCCATTGCGCACCAGGGCGAAGCCGGGGATGGTCTTGAGGTAATCGCCGCCATCGCTGGCGGGCACCGGTTGGCGTGGGTCTTTCGGGTTGGTGATCACGGTCAGCGGTGAGCTGGGGGCGATCGCGGTGATCACGGTGGGCGTCAGCTCATGCTCGGTGTGTTCATCGGCCTGAACATGGGGGGCAAGCAGCGCGCCGCAAAAGGCAGCGAGCACAGGGGTATATCCCAAACGGGTGTCAGCAGAAAACCTGGACATGACAAATTCCATCAATCAATCGTAAACAACACGGCCAGCAGCCTGCGGCTGTCTGTCTAAAGTCGGCCGGGGTGAAGTAACGCTGTGAAGTGCTTACGAAGCGATGGGCGGCGCGCGACTGCGGGCGCCGGGGAAGATGCTCTGCCGGGCATGGCCCAGGCGCGTGTCGGGGGTGAGGGCGTTGGCGGGGGGCGGGCTGCTCAGGGTGAAGGTTGAAACGCCGCCGGGCAGGGCGGGGCAGCTGTAGAGCAGGTCGCAATAGCCGCACTTGGACCAGAGGGCGTGGTGTTCGTCAGGGGCCTTTTTGTGATGGGATTCGCCATGGTCCATCGGCATGTCCATCGACATACCGGCGTGATGATCCATCGGCATCGCTTGGGAAATCAGCGGACCGATAAAGATCATCAGCATGGCGAACAGGCTGATCCAACCGCCGCGTCTTACGCGCGCGCGCGGGGAGCACCTGGCGCGTGGGGCGCCCATCGACTGTCAGTCTACTGAGGGTGCTTGTGCCCGTGGCCGGCCATTGGCGGCACTTTCTGTACCGACACTTCCACCTCGACCTTGCCGGCTTTTTCGAAGGTCAGGGTCAGCGGGAATTGCTTGCCGTCGGCCAACAGGCTGCGGTCTTTGATGCCCAACAGCATCACGTGGTACGCCATCGGCGCGAAGGTCAGATCACCCTTGGCCGGCACGGCGACGCTCGGTACTTGCTGCATCTTCATCAGGTCGCCTTGCATGACGTGTTCATGCAACTCGGCCTTGTCCGCCACGGGCGTCTCTACGCTGAGCAGGCGGTCCGGGGTTTCGCTGCTGTTATGAATCACAAAATAAGCCGCGACAGTCGGCGCATTCGGCGGCAACTCCTGGGACCAGGGTTCGCTGACCATCAGGTCACCGGCCTTGTAGTCCTCGGCGTTGGCAGCACTGAACACCGGCAGCAGCAACGCCGCCAGAAGCAGGGAAGATTTGAGCATGGCAGTTCTCCAGAACGGTTCTAAAACGCAGTTCACTTGCGAAGACATCAGACCGTTGGAGAGGCGCGTGGGTTGAGGCTCGGCCATTGCTGGCGCGGAGTAGGGCTTTGCAGCTGGGCGGGCGGCAAGCGCTGTGAGGTATTGAATTGGGTGAGGTACAACTGTGGCACATGCCCCGGCAACGCCAACAACGGCGCAGCACCCGAACAACACCAGCAATGCTGCATGGTGGAATGATCGTCCTGTTGCGGCGCCGGAATCTCCAGCTTGCCCAGGGCAATGGTCTTCAGGCTCGCACCATTGGCGGAGCAGAAACCGCCCCATAACAATTGCTGCACCGGGTCCTGGGACTGTTGCATCGCACCGGCCATCGGCATGGCAAAGGCGTTGAACAGCACTGCAAGGCAGGCGATCCAGGCAATTGCGAAGCGTTGACGGGCCATGGCGGACAATCCGTAGGGTTAAACGATCAGGGGGGTATTTAGCCTGATCGGTGGGGATAAGTAAAAAGGGTGGGTGTGGTTTGGTGTCGCAGTGCTGGGTTTGAGGATAGACGGGAACTGAGCGGTTGAAGATCTCAAATGGCAACGCAGCTCTAAATGTGGGAGCGGGCTTGCTCGCAAAGGCGAAAGACCCGTCAACTCATCCGGTGACTGACACTCCGCTTTCGCGAGCAAGCCCGCTCCCACATTGGAACGATGGAGCTTAAAGAGAGGTGATTGCCTGTTGCAGCGTCGTCAAGGTGGTGAACTCCCGATCTACCGGCGCCAACACTGGCCTCTTCAATACCAACACCGGCACGCCCCGCTCCCGTGCCACTTCCAGCTTCGGTTCGGTGGCTGTGCTGCCGCTGTTCTTGCTGATCAACACGTCGATCTGGCGTCGTTCAAACAACCCACGTTCGTCTTCGATCAGAAACGGGCCTCGCGCGCCAATCACTTCGCAACGCTCATTCCCCGGATACACATCCAGGGCGCGCAGTGTCCAGAACTGCTCCGGCGGGATTTCATCAAGGTGCTGCAACGGCTCACGGCCCAGCGTGAACAGCGGGCGCTTGAAAGGTTTGAGTGCTTCAATCAGCGAGGCCCAATCACTGACTTCTCGCCAATCGTCCCCCGCCTGTGGCTGCCAGGCCGGGCGTCGTAGCGCCCAGCAAGGCACCCCGCAAATCCTTGCCGCCTCGGCCGCGTTGCGGCTGATCTGCGCCGCGTACGGATGGGTCGCGTCGAGAATCAGGCTGATCTGCTCATGTCGAGCAAACTGTGCCAATCCCTCGGCCCCGCCGTACCCACCCACCCGCACCTGGCACGCCAAGTCAGTCGGCACGCGCCCAACACCGGCCAAACTGTAGACATGTTCCGGGCCCAATGTACGGGCGATGGCCAGCGCTTCAGTCACGCCGCCCAGCAGCAGGATGCGTTTCATCGCGGCTTGACCACTTCCAGCAGTGTGATCGGCAATGCCTGGCGCCACGTATCGAACGCTCCCAGCGGCTGGGCCTGGGCGACATGGATACGCGTGAGTTCTCCGCCATAGCGCGTACGCCAGTCCATCAAGGTCATTTCGCTTTGCAGCGTCACGGCGTTGGCGACCAACCGCCCGCCCGGCCGCAGATGGTGCCAGCAGGTGTCGAGCACGCCGTCACGGGTGACGCCGCCGCCGATGAAGATGGCGTCCGGGGCTTCCAGGCCGTCGAGCGCATCCGGCGCTTTGCCGCGAACCAGTTGCAGGCCCGGCACGCCAAGGGCGTCGCGGTTGTGTTCGATCAGGCCTTGGCGACCTTCATCCGCTTCAATCGCCACTGCCCGGCAGCTCGGGTGAGCCCGCATCCACTCGATACCGATGGAGCCGCTGCCTGCACCCACGTCCCACAGCAGTTCGCCGGGCATCGGCGCAAGACGGGCCAGGGTCAGGGCGCGCACATCGCGTTTGGTCAATTGGCCGTCATGTTTGAAAGCTGAATCTGGCAGGCCCGCCAGACGCGACAGACGGGGCGTATCGCCAGAGGCCACGCAGTCGATGGCGACCAGATTCAAATCGGCGACGCAAGCCGGACGCCAATCACTCGCCACGCCGTCGATGCGTCGCTCATCCGTGCCGCCCAGGTGCTCAAACACACTCAGCCGGCTCGGGCCGAAACCGGATTCAGCCAGCAAAGAAGCAATCAACGCCGGACTTCGGCCGTCATTACTCAACACCAAAAGCCGCACCCCACTGGCCAGATGCGCATTCAGCGCCGCCAGCGGCCGGGCCACCACGGATAACGTCACCACCTCCTGCAACGGCCAGCCCAGCCGCGCCGCCGCCAACGACACCGACGAAGGCGCCGGCAAGACCAGCAACTCTTCAGCCGCCACCTGCCGCGCCAGGCTCGCGCCCACGCCATAGAACATCGGATCACCACTGGCCAACACACACACCGACTCGCCACGCCGCGCCAGCACCGGTTCCAGGGAAAACGGGCTCGGCCACAACTCGCGCTCACCCCGAATACACACCGGCAGCAGGTCCAACTGGCGCTGGCCGCCTATAATCCGCGTGGCGCGCAACAGGGCATGCCGGGCATTCCTGCCCAGCCCCTTGAAGCCGTCTTCACCGATGCCTACAACCGTCAGCCAGGGCGACATAAATATTCCTTGAACGACATCCGACGGGCAGGCTTTTCATGCCGCCGGACAAAGCAGGCATAATACCGCGCCTTTACCCATCAACCGGTAGCCCCGTGAACCCAACGCCCGCTGTGAATACCTTGCGCCCCTCGGCTTGTCCGGGGTTGCTGCGTATTGTCCAGGCGCTGGACGGTGGCATTTGTCGGATCAAATTGGCCGGTGGTTCGATCAGCGCCGCCCAAGCCTGCGCAGTGGCGGACGCAGCCCAGGCGTATGCGGGCGGGGTGATCGAGGCGACTAACCGCGCCAATCTGCAGATTCGCGGGATCGGCGCCGAAGAGGGCGCGTTGATTGCCATGCTGTTGGCTGCCGATCTGGGCCCCAACAACGCTGCCGGCGACGACGTGCGTAACCTGATGCTCAGCCCCAGCGCCGGTATCGACCCGCAAATGCTGTTCGACACCCGGCCGTTGGCGGAGCAGATCCTCGCCACCCTGCAGAATCACCCGCGTTTCCATGAACTGTCGGCCAAGTTCGCGGTGCAGCTGGACGGGGGCGAGGCGCTGGCAATGCTCGAACATCACCATGACCTGTGGCTGTCGGCGTTCGTGCGCAAGGGCGAAACACTCCTCGCGTTTGGCCTGGCCGGGTGTCCGGGTCTGGATGCACCGCTGGCCGCCGTGCCATTGGACCAGGGGCATGCATTGGTGGTGGCTGTGCTGGAAGGGTTTTTGGACATCGCCACCCCTGAACAGACCCGCATGCGCCACCTGCCTGTGGATAACGTGTTGAGTCGTCTAAAACTGCCGCTGCTGCCGGCGGATGGCTTCAAACGCCCGCCCAGCGGCGCTTTGTTGCACCTCGGCAGTTATCCACAAGCACAAAAGAATCAGTTCTACGTCGCCGCCATTGCACCCTTGGGTCGCCTCGATGCGACGATGCTCAAGGGCGCCGCACAACTGGCCAGCGAATACGGCGACGGCACCTTGCGTTTTACCCCCTGGCAGGGCGTGCTGTTGCCCAGCGTTGAAAAACCTCACGCCGTCACCGAACGCCTGGCGCAATTGGGCTTCCTCTGCTCAATCGACCAGCCCCTGGCGCGCATGACCGCCTGCACCGGTTCCAGCGGCTGCGGCAAAGCCCTGGCCGACACCAAGGCCGACGCGGTGCAACTCGCCGCTTTGAACACCGGTCACGACGTGCACCTGTCCGGCTGCCCGCGCTCCTGCGCCGCCGCGCACACGGCGCCGGTCACCTTGCTGGCCGTGAGCCCCGGCCACTACGACCTCTATTTTCGCGAGGCAGCCCAGCCCGGTTTCGGCCGGCTGCACGCGCGCAACCTTTCTATTGAAGCGACGGGCGCCCTGCTGCGCGCTCGCCCACGGAGCAACACCGATGATTGATTACATCCGCGACGGTCAGGAGATCTATCGCAACTCCTTCGCCATCATTCGCGCGGAAGCCAAGTTGGACCGTATCCCGGCTGATTTGGAAAAACTCGCGGTGCGGGTGATTCACGCCTGCGGCATGGTCGACGCGATCGACGGCCTGCAGTTCTCCGAAGGGGCGGGCAAGGCTGGGCGCGATGCGCTCGCCGCAGGTGCGCCGATCCTGTGCGATGCGCGAATGGTCTCCGAAGGTGTGACCCGCGCACGCCTGCCAGCCAACAACGAAGTGATCTGCACCCTGCGCGATGACAGCGTACCGGCGCTGGCGCGTGAGCTGGGCAACACCCGGTCCGCTGCCGCCCTTGAGCTGTGGCGCCCGCACTTGGAAGGCAGTGTGGTGGTGATCGGCAACGCTCCGACGGCCTTGTTCTATCTGCTGGAAATGCTTGACGCCGGCGCACCGAAACCGGCGTTGATCCTCGGTTTCCCGGTTGGTTTTGTCGGCGCCGCCGAATCCAAGGCGATGCTGGCCGCCGACAGTCGCGGTGTACCGTTCGTGATCATGCAGGGCCGTCTGGGCGGTAGCGCCATGGCCGCCGCTGCGGTGAATGCGCTGGCCACGGAGGTCGAATAATGCAGGCACGTGGACGTTTGATCGGCCTGGGCGTAGGCCCCGGTGACCCGGAATTGATCACCCTCAAGGCCCTGCGCCTGTTGCGCGAGTCGCCAGTGGTGGCGTACTTCGTGGCCAAGGGCAAGAAGGGCAACGCCTTCGGCATCATCGAAGACCATCTGGTGCCGCAACAGACCTTGATGCCGCTGGTGTACCCGGTGACCACCGAAGTGTTGCCGGCGCCAATGTCCTACGAGCAGGTGATCAGCGATTTCTACGACGCCGCCAGCGTGGATGTCGCCGCACATTTGGACGCCGGTCGTGATGTGGCGGTGATCTGCGAAGGCGACCCGTTCTTCTACGGGTCCTACATGTACCTGCACGACCGCCTCGCCGAGCGCTATGAAGCCCACGTGATTCCAGGCGTTTGTTCGATGCTCGGCGGCGCCTCGGTGCTGGGCGCCCCGCTGGTCTATCGCAATCAGAGCCTTTCGGTACTCTCGGGCGTGTTGCCCCATGACGACCTCAAGCGCCGCCTTGCGGATGCCGACGCGGCAGTGATCATGAAGCTGGGCCGCAACTTCCCGAAAGTGCGCCAGGTGCTGGAAGAACTCGGTCTGGCCGAGCGAGCGCTGTATGTCGAACGCGCCACCATGGCGAATCAAAAGATCGTGCCGCTGGATCAGGTAGATCCAGCGTCGTCCCCGTACTTCTCGCTGATCATCGTGCCCGGTGAACGGTGGCAAGGTTGATGAGCCCGGCGATTGTTATTTTGGGTCAGGGCAGCCTGGCCATGGCACGCAAGATCCAATGTGTGTACCCCGACGCGACGGTCCACGGCCTGGCCGGACGGGTCGACGGGGCGGACCAGGTCTACGGTGAATTCGGCGCGACCCTGCGTCAGTTGTATCAGCAAGGCACACCGCTGATCGCGCTGTGCGCCGCGGGTATCGTTATTCGTACCTTGGCGCCGCTGCTGCTGGAAAAAGGCGAGGAGCCCGCCGTGCTGGCCGTCGCCGAAGACGGTAGCGCCGTGGTGCCGTTGCTTGGCGGCCTTGGCGGTGTGAACGTGATGGCTCGCGAAATCGCCGCTGCGTTGAACGTGGCTGCTGCGATCACCACCAGTGGCGAGCTGCGCTTCGGCACCTGCCTGCTCAACCCGCCTGCGGGTTATGAGCTGGCCGATCTGGAACTGGGCAAGCGTTTCGTCTCTGACTTGCTGGCCGGCGAAAGCGTACGCATCGAAGGCGCTGCGCCGTGGCTGGACCAGGCCAATCTGCCCCAGGATCAACAGGCACGCCTGGCGATTCATGTGGGCAGTGCCGAGCGCACGCCTGCCGCCCATGAATTGTTGATCTACCCGAAGAACGTCAGCGTGAGCTGCAAGCCAGGCGCGCAACTGGCTGAGCGGGTGCGCACGGCGTTGCATGAGGCGGGCATCGCTCTGCAATCCCTCGCGTGCCTGCTGGCCAGTGATACGCAGATGGCCGAAGCCACATTGCATGAAGCAGCGTTGGAATTGGGTGTACCGCTGCGTTTTGCCAGCGTGGCCCAGGACGCGGATATCGTCATCAATGTTGCCGAACTCCCCCTGGACCTGTCGCAAGTCGGCCGCGTGCGTGGCCGCCTTGCCGTGATCGGCCTGGGACCTGGCGCTGCCGAGTTGATGGTGCCTGCGGTAAAAACCGAACTGGCGCGTTGCACCGATGTGCTCGGCTACGAAACCTACGTGCGCATGGCCGGCCCGTTCCGAGACGACCAGGTGCAGCATTGCACCGATAACCGCGAAGAAATGCAGCGTGCCCGCCATGCCTTCGAACTGGCGGCCCAAGGTCGCTCGGTGGTCGTAGTGTCGTCCGGCGACCCGGGCGTGTTCGCCATGGCTGCTGCCGTGATAGAAGCCCTGCACGAATCCAGCGACCCGACCTGGCATCAGGTCGACCTGCAAATCCTTCCAGGGGTCTCGGCGTCGCTCGCCACCGCCGCTCAGGCCGGTGCACCGTTGGGCCATGACTTTTGCGTGATGTCGCTGTCGGACAACCTCAAGCCTTGGTCGATCATTGAAAAACGCCTGGACCTTGCCTCCCAGGCCGACCTGGCGCTGGCGTTCTACAACCCGATCTCGCGCTCGCGGCCGTGGCAGCTGGGGCGTGCCCTGGAAATCGTCGCGCTGCATCGCACGCCTGAAACGCCGGTGGTGCTGGGCCGTGATATCGGTCGGCCGGGTCAGACGCTGCGTGTCACCACACTGGGGCAATTGACGCCGGATCAGGTGGACATGCGCACCATGGTGCTGATCGGCTCGTCCACCACCGTCACCTTCCCGCGTGCCGGTGGCGGTGAGTGGGTGTACACGCCGCGCTGGTACGGCGAGAAACCGGCCTCCTGAAAACCGCCCCTCAGGTGCCTGAAAGCTCCGAATGACCCAGGGATTTTCCTGGCGTTGTCCGGGGCTTTTTCTTTTTTCTACGACGAAATTCGGAAGCCCGCCAGGCGCGCCGCATTATTGCTGGGCAGCACGGTTTGATGCGCTGCGCCAAGGAATGTTTGTCGTCTGGAAAAGGCTTCAGTCAGTGAACTAGGGTGGACATAAGCCCCGAGTCGGGGTGCTTGTGGAGAACTAAAATGGAGCGACATCACAGAAGGATCAGCAGTACAAAAAGGCGCAAGTTGATTGCCGCCTACACACTACCGGGAGCGTCAGGCAAGCGCGCGGCCTTGCCGCTGGACATCGAGGACGACTTCAACGCCGCGGTGGTCAACAACAGCGTCATCTCGTTTGCCGAAGGCTTGTCCGGTTTAAATCGAGAATACGTGCGTAAGAGCTATTTGCTGGCCAGCAGCTATGTCAGCGATGTGTTGAAAGTCCCACGCGGCACCGAACGTTGGTACGACGAATTCATCAGGGTGATGGTCAGCCTGGGGTGGTTGCCGGTGCGCAGCCGCTTCGAACGGATTTCACGTTCCGGCAAGGGCCTGACCGTGCAATCGGCGGCGCTGAATATCATCGCGGCCCTGCTGGCGTCGACATCGTTGTCTGCGCACTTGCTCAGCGTATTGCCGAAACTGGCGGCCGATGCAGTGGAGGCGTTGAAGCAGATACCTGGGACTCTCGAGCTGTTCAAACGCAACAGTGCCGTACACCAGGGCGGCGACTTCGGCCTGGCGTCCTGTGCGCAAACAGAGGGGGAACTGATGATGGTGCTGGTGACCTACAGCACCCAGGGAGTGAGCAAGCAGGTAGGGTTGCCATTTCTGGAATGGGACAGTTCCTCATTCGAGGCCTTCAGCGGGCAGACGTGCCTGGTGCTGAACACCTCGGTAGTCAACGAAAAGACGATCCAACTGATGCGCGAGAGTGCGGGTGACAAGGTGCAATTGGCGATCGCCAAGTACCGGATTTAAGGCACCAGGTAACCGCGCACACCGGTGAAGATGATTTGCGCGGCCAGGGCACACACGAACAACCCCATCAACCGACTGACAATCTGCAAGCCCTGGTCGCCCAAGATGCGTTCGATCCGGTTGGACAGGTACAGCACCACGCCCACCGTGAGGCTGGCCAGGGCGATGCTGAGGATGGCGGTGATTTTGTCATCCCAATGCGGCTGGCTCACGCCCATCACCAGCAACGCACCGATGGTGCCGGGGCCGACGGTGAGGGGAATGGTCAGCGGTACGATGGTCACGTCCTGCTGTACGTTGTCGGTCTGCACTGCGGACTTGCCCTGGGCCATGCCCAAGGCGGAAATGAACAGCACACTGCCGGCACCGATGCGGAACGCGTCGACGGTGATGCCGAACACGCTGAAAATGACGCGGCCGAACAGGTAGAGCAACACGCTCGATACCAGGGTTGCCAACGCCACCTTCCACGCCAGGCGCCGCCGCTCTTTGCTGGAGTAGCCACGGGTGAGGCTGATAAAGCAGGACAGCACGAAGAACGGGCTGTAGAGCACCAGCATTTTCAGGTAGACGCTGAATAACACGTGGAGCATGGGGGCGGCTCGCGGCGGAGGAAGTGTTGAGAGTCTATCAGGCGGCAGAGACCAAATGTGGGCGCGGGCTTGCTCGCGAATGCGATGGATCAGTTAAGGATGCATTGACCGACACACCGTATTCGCGAGCAAGCCCGCTCCCACAAGGGGTCTGCATTACACGTCAGGAGGGGGCGTGCTCTGGTCGCTGCTGCCGCTGCGCCACCCAGAACTCCACCAGCTCACGCAACTGTGACAACTCAACGGGCTTGGCCATGTGCCCGTCCATCCCGGCCTGGCGTGCGCGCTCCTTGTGCTCGGACAGAATGTGCGCCGTCAGCGCCACCACCGGCGTACGAACGCGCTGGTGGCTGACTTCCCACGCGCGCAATTGCTGGGTGGCCGAGAAACCATCGAGGATTGGCATTTCGCAATCCATCAACACCAGGTCATAGCGCTGGGCCTTCATCGCCTCCAGGGCTTCTTCACCATTGCTGGCGGTGTCCGGGTTGAGGTTGAGCTTACCGAGCATGCCACGGATCACCTTGGTGGAGATGCTGTTGTCTTCTGCCACCAGGATGCGGAAATCCGTTGGCACGGTGATGGCCGCCGGCGTGTTGAGGACGGGGCGTGGTGGGACGTTACCCTTGCTGCGCTGGGTCAGTTCGTCGGCCAGGGTGGTCTTGAGCGTATAGCCGGCCACGGGCTTGGCGAGGATGCGCTTGATCCCGCAATTGCGCGCGATGATCTTGCTCGGCGCATTGCTGATGCCGGTGAGCATGATCAGCAGGATGTCGTGGTTCAGGCTTGGGTCTTCCTTGATCTTCGCCGCCAGTTGCATGCCGGTCATGCCGGGCATGTTCTGGTCCAGCAGCACCACGTCGAAGTAATCGCGCAGGTGCGCCTTGGTGCGCAGCAACGCCAGGGCTTCCTTGCCCGAAGGCACGGCGCTGACGTTGAGGCCCCAGGCCGAGCATTGCTGCACCAATACTTTGCGACAGGTGTCGTTGTCGTCCACCACCAGCACCCGTGCGCCCTTGAGTGGGCCGTCGAGGTCGGAGGTGGGGTGTTCCAGGCGTTCCGGGTCCAGCGGCAAGGTCAGCCACAAGGTGCTGCCCTGGTGGCTGCCGCTCTTGATGCCGAATTCGCCGTTCATCAATAGGATCAATTGGCGGGCGATGACCAGGCCCAGGTGGCCGTTCAGTCGGGTGGCGGAGAAGAAGTTCTTGCTGTGCAGTTCGCTGTGCAGCAGAGCGTCACGCTCGGCGGCTTCCATCGGCAAACCGCTGTCCTGCACGGCGATGCGCAGGCGCGGCTTGGTGCTGCGGTCGTCCAGCGCGACGACGATCAGCACTTCACCTTCGTCGGTCTTTTGCAGGGCGTTTTCCAGCAGGCTCAACATGGCCTGGCGCAGGCGCGTCGGGTCGCCACTGATCACGCGAGGCACCTGGGGCTGGATAAAACTGATCAGCTCGACGTTCTGCTGTTCAGCCTTGGCGCGGAAGATACTCAGGCAGTCTTCGATCAGCGCATTGAGGTCGAACTGCACGTCATCCAATTCGATCTGGCCGGATTCCAGCTTGGAGATATCGAGGATTTCGTTGATCAGCGTGAGCAGTTCATTGCCGGCGCTGTGGATGGTCTGCACGTAGTCACGCTGTTTCACCGAGAGGGGCGTGCCCAGCAGCAGCTCGGTCATACCCAGCACGCCGTTCATGGGGGTGCGGATTTCGTGGCTGATCTTGGCCAGGAACTCGGCCTTGGCGGCAATCTCGGCATTGCTTGCCGCCAGGTCGCGGCTGAGGCTGAAGCGCGCTTCGACAATTGCGCGCTGGCGTTCGCCCAGCGCCAGGCTCATCAACAGACCACTGAGGCAGATAAACGCCAGCAGCGTGACGATCAGGCCCTGGGGCGAGACCATCGTCAGGCCCAGCAGCGCCGGCAGGATGATCAACGTTCCGATGTTGAACACCACCATCGCCGCCACGAACAGGCGCGCCGGACGGTAGCCTTTCTGCCAGTGATAAGCCGAGACGAACAGCATGCTCAAGCCGGCCAGAGCCACCAGGGCATAGGTGATGATGTTCAGCGGCAGGGTGTTGACGAACAACAGCAGCAGGCCGCACAGCACGATGAACAGGATGTCCGCCATCAACAGCTTGTTCAGCGGATGTGGGCCCAAAGGCATGAAGAACCGATAGGCAAACATCAATCCGCACGGCGCCGTCAGCAGCAGCGCCAGGTAGGCGCCCGGCGTCTGGATCGCGTGCCAGTTCGGCAGCCACGGGCCGATCAGGTTCAGCAGCAGCGCGAGGCTGAGCATCAGCAGGATTTCGCAGGCGGCCAACCACAGGCTGCTGCGCGAGCGGTGGTAGGCGAAACGGGTGAGGTTGTGCAGGATCAGCATCAGCAGGCAGCCGAACAGCAGGCCGTAGATCAGCGTCTGGGTCTGGTCGGCGGCGGCGAGCACGGCCGGTTCCAGGGTGATATAGGGGCGCAGTTCGTGTTCCGAGACCAGGCGCAGGTAGACCTCTAAAGGCTTCTGGCTCTGGGGCATGGGCAGCATGAAGTCGCTGCTGGGCAACGGACGCTCGGCCTGGGGCTGACGTGTGCCGGTGCTCTGTTGTTCCACCAGGGTGTCGCCGTCCAGTACATAGAGGCTCAGGTGGGACAGGTCCGGGGCAAAGACCCGCAGCACTTGTTCGTGCTTGCCGGGTTGCAGTTTGAAACGCACCCACAACGCACCGTCCGGTTCCGCGGCGGTAATGCGGTCCAGTTCGGTGGGGCTGAATTGATTGGTGTAGCGCGAGGAACGGATGTCGCTCAGTTGCAGGTCGGCCTGTTCATCAAGCAATACTGCCCAGCCACTGCCTTGCGCGGCGGCCTGGGCCGGGAACAAGCAGAGCAGTGTCAGCAGGCTGACAGTGAAACCTATGGCGATCCTGAGCCAGCGCACGGCGAAATCCCTTCGTAGGTTGATGCACAGTTAACTATGCGCGGGTAGACCTGCATACGGCAAGGGCCAGAGGCCCTTGCCTAGCCGAACGGATAGCTGCTTACTGGCTCTCGCCACGCTCCCGCGCAATGGCGCGATAGCCAATGTCCTTGCGATAGAAGCAGCCTTTCCAGTCGATCTTCGCAGCCAACTGATAAGCCTGTTGCTGCGCGGCGTCGACACTGGCGCCCATGGCGGTGGCGCACAACACACGGCCACCGGCGGTCACGACCTGGCCATCCTTGAGCGCAGTGCCTGCATGGAAGACTTTGCCTTCCAGCGTAGCAGCCGCGTCGAGACCTTCAATCACGTCACCCTTGGCGTAATCGGCAGGGTAGCCACCGGCCGCCAGCACAATGCCAACGCTCGGACGCGGATCCCACTGTGCTTCTACCTTGTCCAGGGCCTGGGCCAGGGCGGCTTCCACCAGCAGCACCAGGCTCGATTGCAGGCGCAGCATCACCGGTTGGGTTTCAGGATCACCGAAGCGGCAGTTGAACTCGATGACTTTCGGGTTGCCGGCTTTGTCGATCATCAGGCCGGCGTACAGGAAACCGGTGTACACGTTGCCTTCGTCGGCCATGCCACGCACGGTTGGCCAGATCACCAGGTCCATGACGCGCTGATGCACATCGGCGGTGACCACCGGGGCAGGGGAGTAGGCACCCATGCCACCGGTGTTAGGGCCGGTGTCGCCGTCGCCGACGCGTTTGTGGTCCTGGCTGGTGGCCATCGGCAAGACGTTCTTGCCGTCGACCATCACGATAAAGCTGGCTTCTTCGCCGTCGAGGAATTCCTCGATCACCACGCGCGAACCGGCGTCACCGAATGCGTTGCCGGCAAGCATGTCGCGCACGGCGTCTTCGGCTTCCTGCAGGGTCATGGCGACGATCACGCCTTTGCCGGCGGCCAGGCCATCGGCCTTGATCACGATCGGCGCACCTTTTTCACGCAGGTAAGCCAGGGCCGGCTCGATCTCGGTGAAATTCTGATAGTCGGCGGTCGGGATCTTGTGGCGTGCCAGGAAATCCTTGGTAAACGCCTTGGAGCCTTCCAGCTGCGCAGCGCCCGCGGTTGGGCCGAAGCAGTCCAGGCCACGGCTGCGGAACAGGTCTACCACGCCGGCAACCAATGGCACTTCCGGACCGACGATGGTCAGGGATACATTCTTTTCAGCAAAATCGGCCAGTTGCTCAAGGGCCAGCACGTCGATAGCAACGTTCTCGCATTTGGCTTCAATGGCGGTACCGGCGTTGCCGGGTGCAACGAACACTTTCTGGACACGCGGGTCTTGGGCAACTTTCCAGGCCAGGGCGTGTTCACGGCCACCGCTGCCAATGATCAAAACATTCATTTCAAAAACCTCGGATGACGCTGAATCAGGGAGAGCACTGTGGACGGTGCTTTTCTGTGAGGGCTGGGCTTGCCGGCGATGCAGGCACCTCGGTCGTCCAGTCAGACCCGGGTGATGCTATCGCAGGCAAGCCAGCTCCCACATGGAGCCGGTGCCCACAGGCGATCTAATCAATCAGTGGCGGAAGTGGCGCATGCCGGTGAAGACCATGGCGATGCCGGCTTCATCAGCGGCAGCGATGACTTCAGCATCACGCATCGAACCACCCGGTTGGATCACGGCGGTGACGCCGGCTTTTGCGGCGTTGTCCAGGCCGTCACGGAACGGGAAGAATGCGTCGGAAGCCATTACCGAACCCGCCACTTGCAAACCCGCGTGTTCGGCCTTGATCGCGGCGATACGCGCCGAGTTCACGCGGCTCATCTGGCCGGCGCCGACGCCGATGGTCTGGCGATTCTTGGCGTAGACGATGGCGTTGGACTTAACGTACTTGGCGACTTTCCAGGCGAAGATCAGGTCGTTGATCTCTTGCTCGGTCGGGGCGCGCTGGGTCACGACTTTCAGGTCTTGGCTGCCGATCATGCCGATGTCACGGCTCTGTACCAGCAAGCCGCCGTTGACGCGTTTGTAGTCCCAGGCAGCGGCACGCTCAGCCGACCACTCGCCGCAGGCCAGTAGGCGCACGTTGGCTTTGGCCGCCACGATGGCGCGGGCTTCTTCGCTGACGGAAGGGGCGATGATCACCTCAACGAACTGACGCTCGACGATCGCTTTGGCGGTCTCGGCATCCAGTTCACGGTTGAAGGCAATGATGCCGCCAAACGCCGATTCGGTGTCGGTGGCGTAGGCCAGCTCGTAGGCCTGGCGGATACCGCCTTCAGCGTCCGGGCTTACAGCCACGCCGCATGGGTTGGCATGCTTGACGATCACGCAGGCTGGCTTGACGAAGCTCTTCACGCATTCCAGTGCGGCGTCGGTGTCAGCCACGTTGTTGTAGGACAGCTCCTTGCCTTGCAACTGGGTCGCGGTGGCGATGCCCACTTCGGCTGGCTTGGCTTCCACGTAGAACGCCGCACTCTGATGCGGGTTCTCGCCGTAGCGCATTTCCTGGGCCTTGATGAACTGGCTGTTGAAGGTGCGCGGGAACTGGCTGCGGCCGGAGGTCGACAGGGTTTCAGCGGTTTGGTCAACGGTGCCCATGTAGTTGGCGATCATGCCGTCGTAGGCGGCAGTGTGTTCGAACGCCTTGAGCATCAGGTCGAAACGC
Organism: Pseudomonas sp. H3_E07; assembly: GCF_054668895.1. Taxonomy (NCBI): domain Bacteria; kingdom Pseudomonadati; phylum Pseudomonadota; class Gammaproteobacteria; order Pseudomonadales; family Pseudomonadaceae; genus Pseudomonas; species Pseudomonas sp. H3_E07. Next base: position 2,097,007 of record NZ_CP162795.1, on the reverse strand, counting down.
TGGGCGTAGGTCAGGCCGCCGGCTTTCAGGCTTTCAAGCACATTGGCGTAGTCGCTGGCGTTGACCACGATGGCCACGTCTTTGTGGTTCTTGGCAGCCGAGCGCACCATGGTCGGGCCGCCGATATCGATGTTTTCGATGGCGGTCGGCAGGTCGCAGCCTGGCTTGTTGATGGTGGCTTCGAACGGGTAGAGGTTAACGGCTACCAGGTCGATCGGCTTGATGCCGTGCTCGGCCATGATCGCGTCGTCGGTGCCGCGACGGCCGAGGATGCCGCCGTGGATTTTCGGGTGCAGGGTCTTGACCCGACCGTCCATCATCTCTGCGAAACCGGTGTAGTCCGCCACTTCCACTGCGGCCACGCCGTTGTCCTGCAGCAGTTTGAAGGTCCCGCCCGTGGAGAGGATTTCCACGCCCAGGGCTTCCAGCTCCCGGGCAAATTCGAGGATCCCGGTCTTGTCGGAGACACTGATCAAGGCGCGGCGGATCGGCAGGCGGGTAGTCTGGTCGGTCATTTCAATTTCCATCAAAAGCAAAGGAGTCAGCAAAAAAGGCGACCGTTTTTTACGCGGGCGCCTTTCTGGTTTGATTGAATGCTTACAACAAATCGTACTGCTTGAGCTTTTTGCGCAAGGTGCCACGGTTGAGGCCCAGCAGCTCACTGGCTTTGGTCTGGTTGCCCTTGACGTAGTTCATCACGCTTTCGAGCAAGGGCGCCTCGACTTCGGAGAGCACCAGGTTGTACACGTCCGTGACGGAAGCGCCCTCAAGGTGGGCGAAATAATTGTGCAGCGCCTTCTCGACACTCCCGCGAAGGGTCTGGCCTTCTTCGCTCGGCGTGTTGAGGTGCTGTTTCAAATTGACGTTGTCGCTCACGGGTGTTGTTCCACTCACTAAAGTCTCGGTCATCATCGTCATGCGGCCACCCCCTCTCCGTCCCCTGTCCCCAGGCTCTTGTAACGCTCGCTGAAGAACTCTCGAACGTTGGCGCACTGTGCTTCCGTATCATCCAAACGATTGAAGTGGGCGCGAAACTCCCTGGCGCCCGGCAGGGTTGCGAGATACCAGCCGACATGCTTGCGAGCAATGCGTACTCCCATCACGTCTCCATAGAAGGCGTGCAGGGCGGCCAGATGCTCTAGCAGAATACGTTCCACCTCGACCAGCTCCGGTGCCGGCAACACTTCACCGGTACGCAGAAAATGCTCGATCTCACGGAAAATCCATGGCCGCCCCTGGGCTGCCCGGCCAATCAACAAACCATCGGCACCGGTGGCGTGCAGTACGCGCCGGGCTTTCTCGGCGGAGTCGATGTCGCCATTGGCAAACACCGGCATCGACACTGCCTGCTTGATCGCAGCGATGGTGTCGTACTCGGCTTCACCGGTGTAAAGGTCGGCGCGGGTGCGGCCATGCACCGCCAGCGCTGTAATGCCTGCCTGTTCAGCGATCTTCGCCACTGTCAGGCCGTTCTTGTTGTCCCGGTCCCAACCGGTACGAATCTTCAGGGTGACCGGCACATCCACTGCGGCAACAACGGCCTGCAGGATCTCGGCAACCAATTGCTCATCTTTCAACAGGGCGGAACCGGCGGCCTTGTTGCAGACCTTCTTGGCCGGGCAGCCCATGTTGATGTCGATGATCTGCGCCCCCAACTCCACGTTGGCGCGGGCCGCATCCGCCAGCATCTGTGCATCTCCACCGGCGATCTGGACCGAGCGGGGCTCGGGATCACCTTCGTGGATCATGCGCATCCGCGATTTGCGGGTGTTCCACAAGCTCATGTCGCTGGTGACCATTTCCGAGACAACTAGGCCCGCGCCCAAACGCTTGCACAGCTGACGAAAGGGTTGGTCGGTGACGCCCGCCATCGGGGCGAGAATCAAGCCATTCTGTAATGTATATGGGCCGATGCGTACCGCCGACATAGGACTTCCCTGTTGTGGGGCCGGATCATTAGAGTTCGAAAAAGGGTTGGCATGATACCCGCTCTCGATGACTGGATAAAGGCTGAATTGGATAAAATCTGAACAGTTATTTCTTTATCGCTACCGGTTTGGTTGCGCAGGGGAAAGTCAATAACCTGCCGTCAAATCTCAACCCATGCACCGATTCACTCGGGCGAGTGAAAGCTCAGGCTGTAATTCACGGCTTTATTGCCCGGGTCGAGGATATCCAGGGAGATATGGATCGGGGTTTGCGATGGCATTTCGCTAACACCGGCCAACTCACCGCTGAGGTATTCGGCGGGTTTGAAGCGACGACTGGCAATCAGGCTGCCATTCAAATCGGCAAAACGCAGCTCCAGCAGCGGGAAGGGCTGGGAGAAGGTCGCGCGGTTATAGATGATCGCGTCCACCACCAAGGCCCCGGCGAAGTCCGGGTGACTGCGCACCACCAGGTTGCTGCTCTTGATGTGGGCGATATCGACCCGTGATGGCACCGTGCAGCCCAGTGTGGGGCACAGTTGCTGGAACCACGGACGATAGGCGTCCTGGCGAGCCAGGTCGTCGAATTGATAAGCGATGTACTGACCCGCCAGGCCGCCGGCAGCCATCAACACCAGCAACAGCCAGACCAGGCGGCGGCCCCAACCCGATGGGCGTTTTTGCGCGTACAGGTGCAGCGGGTCGTCTTCCAGGTCCTGGAGCACATCGTCATGCACACCGGCCTCAGGGCGCGGGCGTTTGCGGCGAGGTTGCAGGCGATCTTCGGGTTCGGCCGCTTTGGTCAGCGGGGTGAACGGCGGGTCGATGTCATCATCGACTGGCGTTGAGCGCAGTGGCGGCTCCTCGTCGAGTTCGTCGGTGTGGAACGACATGGACGGTTCGGTGCGCTGCCTGGTCGCAGGTTCAGGCTCGTCCTCAGTGACGTGGAGGCGCTCTTCAGGCGGCTCGCTGAACAGGCTCGACGCCCATTTTTCCTCTTCGGCCTTGACCGTGTCGCGGCTGGCGCTGAAGGATTCTTCCTTTTGGCGGCGGTCGGTGCCGGGCTGGCGACGATCTGCGCCAGCCGGCAGCGTGTGCTGAATCTCACGGCGTTCCAGCTTGGCCAGTTCTTCGTCCAGGTCCAGGTTGTCCAGGTCCAGCTCTTCGGCGGTCCACTGCTTCTGGCTGATGGCCCGCGCAGGCTCAGGCGTCAGCGCCAGCGGCGCCTCTGGCTCCGGCGCGGACGCCTTGCCGCGCTGCTCCAGCAATTGACGAGCGGCGTTGAACACTTGCAGGCACGAACCGCAGCGCACCACGCCACGGGCCACGCTCAGTTGAGCGTGGTTGACGCGAAAGCGTGCTTGGCAGTGCGGGCACTGGGTGACGAAACTGTCGGTCATGCGGCCATCCGATTCAGGCAAGCGCTCATTCTAGCGCCGACGCCCGCTGATGCGTACCCAGCCATCACGGTTGGCGATCGGATCCAGCTCGAAATCCTTCGCGTAGGCGGCGGCAACGTCTTCGCCTTGCTCGGCCAGGATACCTGACAGCGCCAGGCGGCCGCCCGGCTTGACCAGGCTCGACAGTTGCGGTGCCAGGGACACCAGCGGGCCGGCGAGGATGTTGGCGACCAGTACATCGGCCTGCACCTGGGGCAATTGCTCCGGCAGGTAGAGTGGGAATTTGCCCTCAGGGATGTTGTTGCGCCCGGCGTTATCGCGGGAGGCTTCCAGGGCCTGCACGTCGATATCGGTGCCCACGGCTTCCTTGGCGCCCAGCAACAGGGCGGCAATTGCCAGGATCCCCGAGCCGCAGCCGAAGTCCAGCACGTGGCTGTCGGTCAGGTCCTGGCCGTCCAGCCATTCCAGGCACAGCGCGGTGGTGGGGTGGGTGCCGGTGCCGAATGCCAGCCCTGGGTCGAGCAGCAGGTTGACGGCGTCCGGCTCCGGGGCGGCATGCCAGCTTGGCACGATCCACAGGCGCTGGCCGAAACGCATCGGCTGGAAGTTGTCCATCCAGCTGCGTTCCCAGTCCTGGTCTTCGATGACTTCGCTGTGATGCTCCGGCAACGGCCCACCTGTCAGCAACTCCATATGGGCCAGTACGGCGGCGGCATCGGTGCCGTCTTCGAACAGGGCCAGCAAATGGGTGTGGGACCACAGCGGCGTGGTGTTGAGCTCCGGCTCGAAGATCGGCTGGTCTTCGGCGTCCATGAAGGTGACCGAGACAGCGCCTACTTCGAGGAAAGCGTCTTCATAGGTTTCGGCTTGTTCTGGGCTGATGGCGAGACGGACTTGCAGCCAAGGCATGGCGGGCACCTTTGAAAAAAATGAGTGTGCAGCGGGGTGGGGCTGCGAAAGGGCGCAAGTTTACGCGAGCGGCGGGCAGAAGACGACACCACTGACTGCACAGGGTTCAAATGTGGGAGCGGGCTTGCTCGCGAATGCGGCGTGTGAGTCGACAAACTCATCACTGACCCACCGCATTCGCGAGCAAGCCCGCTCCCACATTTAGAGTGTGTGACCACAAAATCCAGGTGATCCAGAAACAACAAAGCCGCCCGAAGGCGGCTTTGTTGAGCGGAGCACTTACTGGTTGGCCAGTTTGTGTTCCAGGTAGTGAATGTTCACACCACCTTCGCAGAAGCCTTCATCGCGAACCAGATCCCGATGCAGCGGGATGTTGGTCTTGATGCCGTCGACCACGATTTCGTCCAGGGCGTTGCGCATACGGGCCATGGCCTCGTCGCGGGTCGCGCCCCAGGTGATCAGCTTGCCGATCAGCGAGTCGTAGTTGGACGGAACCTTGTAGCCGCTGTACAGGTGCGAATCGACGCGAACGCCGTTGCCGCCCGGAGCATGGAAGTGCTTGACCAGGCCTGGACTCGGGATAAAGGTTTTCGGGTCTTCAGCGTTGATGCGGCACTCCAGGGAGTGGCCGTGCATCTTCACATCGTCCTGGGTGAAGGACAGCGGGTTGCCGGCGGCGATGCTGAGCATCTCCTTGACGATGTCGATACCGGTGACCATCTCCGACACCGGGTGCTCTACCTGCACGCGCGTGTTCATCTCGATGAAGTAGAAACGACCGTTCTCGTACAGGAACTCGAAAGTACCCGCGCCACGGTAGTTGATGTCGATGCACGCCTTGACGCAACGAGCCAGTACTTCCTGGCGCGCTTTTTCGTCCAGGCCCGGTGCTGGCGCTTCTTCCAGGACCTTCTGGTGACGACGTTGCAGCGAGCAATCGCGGTCGCCCAGGTGGATGGCGTGGCCCTGGCCGTCGGACAGTACCTGGACTTCCACGTGACGTGGGTTGGTCAGGTACTTCTCCAGGTAGACCATCGGGTTGCCGAACCAGGCGCCCGCTTCGGAGCGGGTCTGCTTGGCGGCTTCGATCAGGTCTTCTTCCTTGTGCACCACGCGCATGCCGCGACCACCACCGCCACCGGCGGCCTTGATGATCACCGGGTAACCGACTTCGCGACCAATGCGCAAAGCGGTTTCCTCGTCTTCAGGCAGCGGGCCGTCGGAGCCTGGCACGGTTGGCACGCCCGCCGCGATCATGGCGTCCTTGGCCGAAACCTTGTCGCCCATCAGGCGAATGGTTTCGGCTTTCGGGCCGATGAAGGCAAACCCGGATTTTTCCACCTGTTCGGCGAAATCGGCGTTTTCCGCGAGGAAGCCATAGCCAGGGTGGATGCCATCGGCGCCGGTCACTTCCGCGGCCGCGATGATGTTCGAGACTTTCAGGTACGAGTTCGTGGCCAGTGGCGGGCCGATGCAGATGCTTTCGTCCGCCAGTTTCACGTGCATCAATTCGGTATCGGCCGTCGAGTAAACAGCGACGGTCTTGATGCCCTCTTCCTTACAGGCGCGCAGGATACGCAGCGCGATCTCGCCGCGGTTGGCGATCAGGACTTTTTGCAGTTTCTTCGCAGGTTTCAACATCGAAGGCGCTCCGCGGTTCAAACGATGGTGAACAGCGGCTGGTCGTACTCAACCGGCTGACCGTTTTCTACCAGGATGGATTCGATGACGCCGGCTTTTTCAGCGGTGATGTGGTTCATCATTTTCATCGCTTCAACGATGCAGATGGTGTCGCCCACTTTCACGGTTGCGCCGACTTCAACGAAGGCTGGCGAGGTCGGTGCCGGGGTGCGGTAGAACGTACCGACCATTGGCGACTTGACCACGAAGCCGTTCAGCGCAGGAGCAGCCGGGGCGGCAGGTGCCGCGGCAGCAGCAGGTGCGGCGGCCGGCGCAGCAGCGGCTGGAGCCGGTGCTTGCATCTGTGGCGCGTAGAACTGTTGGGCCGGGGTCTTGCTGTGACGGCTGATCCGTACGGACTCTTCGCCTTCCTTGATTTCCAGCTCGTCGATACCGGATTCTTCCAGCAGTTCGATCAGTTTCTTAACTTTACGGATATCCATGAATCATCAACTCCCAAGGGTCGGTCAGGGGCGCTTGGCCGGTTGTTCAAGTTGTTCCAGGGCGGCCTCCAGGGCCAGTCGGTAACCGCTGGCGCCAAGGCCGCAGATCACACCTACCGCAACGTCGGAGAAGTAGGAGTGATGGCGGAAAGCTTCGCGTTTGTGCACGTTCGACAAATGCACTTCGATGAATGGGATGCTCACCGCCAGCAATGCGTCACGTAATGCAACGCTTGTGTGTGTAAAAGCGGCGGGATTGATCAGGATAAAGTCCACGCCTTCGCCACGCGCGGCATGGATGCGATCAATCAATTCGTACTCGGCATTGCTTTGCAGGTAGAGCAGATGGTGGCCGGCTTCACGCGCCCTGCGTTCCAGGTCGAGGTTGATCTGGTCCAGGGTGACTGCCCCGTAGACGCCCGGTTCACGGGTGCCGAGCAGGTTCAGGTTGGGTCCGTGAAGAACCAGTAAGGTCGCCATCGGCTGTTCCTTGTTATTGATGTGGGTACGGCAGAACCCGGCGACTATGCCGCAAAGCCTTTGTGACTGTCCAGTTCTATGCAGTAGGCGGCACGATTAGCGAGGATAGCGCAAAGTATGTGACCAAGTCGTAGGATCTGGTCATTGGTGGCACGTCTTCGAAGCTGATGGAGATTCAATGTGGGAGCTGGCCTGCCTGCGATGGCGGTGTGTCAGTACCGGATGTGTTAACTGGCCCACCGCGATCGCAGGCAGGCCAGCGCCCACAGTTCTGATCTGCGCATGGCTTGTGATTGATGAGGCGGGAAGTCGGGTCACACGCGGAAGGCCTGCACCGCAGTGTTGAGCTGCCCACCGAGCACCAACAGATGCTCGCCCTGGCTACGCCCTTGGCCAATCCGCAGCAAGTTGTCCTCACCCATCTGATGAATCCGCTCACTGTTATCGCGAATCTCACTCACAGCCCCACTCTGTTGCGCCGTCACATCAGCGATGCGCACGGCAGTCTCGGAAATGGTCTGTATCGCGCCGACGATCTCATCCAGCGCGCCGTCTGCTGCCTGGGCTTGCTGGGCAGTGGCTTCGGCGTGTTCGACCTGGGCGCGCATGCCTTGGACCGATTGATGGGCGGCACTTTGCAGGCCGGCGATCAGGCTCTGGATCTCTGCGGTAGCGCCAGCGGTGCGTTGGGCCAGGGAGCGGACTTCGTCGGCCACCACGGCGAAACCACGTCCTGCTTCACCGGCACGGGCCGCCTCGATGGCGGCGTTGAGGGCGAGCAGGTTGGTCTGATCGGCAATCGAACGGATCACCGTCAGCACGCCGCCGATGGTGGCGGATTCTTCGGCGAGTTTTTCGATCATCTGCGCATTCTGCTGCACTTCGCCCACCAGGGCATGCAGCCCGGTCAGGCTCAGGCCGATCACGCGTTGGCCCTGTTCCACCGCCTGACCGGCGCTGCGACTGGCGCCTGCTGCCTGGCTGGCATCGCCCGCGACTTGCTGGATGGTCGCTTCCAGTTCACCCAGCGAATCACGAATCTGCGCGGTATCTCCGGCCTGGCGTTCGGCGCCGTCGTGCAGGCCGCTGCTCAGTTCGGCCAGCGCACGGCTGCTGCCGACAACTTCCTCGGCATTGCCACGAATGGTGCCGACCAAGTCCACCAGGTAAGCCCGCAGACGGTTCAGGGAGGCTTCAATATCGTGCAGTTCGCGATTGGTCTTGCCCAGGGCGATCGGCTGGCTGAAATCGCCCTCTGCCCAGGTCGACAGGGCCGGTGCCAGGTTGGTCAGTACACGTGCCAAGCGGCGTTGCAGGGTGTCGATCAGCAGTGCGATCAGCAGGATCAGGCCGATCATCACGCCTTGCATCAGGCGCACTTCGCCCTGGATCTTGCCATGCTGCGCGCGCACCACAGGTTCCAGTCCGGCGATGGCGTGTTGCACGGTGTCGATTTTCTGGTGGGTCTTGGCGGCCAGGTCGGTGCGCTGCTGGATCTGTTCGCGGGTGCGCTTGAGTTCGGCCGGGTAACGGGTCAGCAGGCTGTTGAGCTCACGCTTGAGGTCGACGCCGGTGTCCTGGGCTTCGGTTTTTCCGGTGTTTTCCAGGCCCATCAGCGCGGAAAAGTCGTCGGCGCTGGATTCGGCGCTGGCTTTCACGCCCAGCAACGGCAGTTGTTCCAGCAGGTCAGCCTGGCTGCGAATGTTGCTGACTTCGCGTTCCACATCGTCGGCCAGTTCCGCGCGCCCGCTGGTGACCAGTTTGTCGCGGGCCAGAGACAGTTTGCCCAGGTGCTGGGACGCTGCCAGCAAAGGCGGTAGATAGCGGGCGGCCTCGGGAGAGTTCACGCTGATGGCGTACTGGCTCAACTGCTCCAGGTTCGCGCCCAATTCGCGCTCGGCCTGCAGCAGCAAGGCTTGCGGGTCGCCTGCCAGTTTGCCGGCTGCCAGCAAGGCGGTCTTGCTGAACGCATCCAGGTCCACCAGGCTGGGGCGCAGGTTTTGGGCGAGGTCCGCCGGCAGCTCATCCAGCTGCTGCAACAAGCTTTCGAGGCTCTGGCTGGCACTGCTCAGGCGTAGGGCGTCGCCACTGGCCAGGTAGTCGTCGATATTGCGCGCGGCCTGGTTCTGAAAGGTCTGCGACAGACCCAGGTAGCGCTCCATCAGCAGATAAGGCCGCTCCAGGGCGCGCTGCGACCACCACAGCGTCGCCCCCAGCGCCAGGCACACGGCCACCAACAGGAGGGTATTGAGATTGGTCAGCAGCTTCAGGCGCATGCGTGGTTTCAACCGACGACAAAAGATAAGTGCCTGAAGTTATTGCGTTTTCATTACAAGGTTATGACGGAATCGGTGGATTCTGGTGAAAAGATGGCACTTTGCTTTGATGCGCGCGCGGCCTGCACGCGGTTACGTCCGGCATCCTTGGCGCGGTACAGCGCCTCATCGGCCTGGGCCGCCATCATCAGGCTGTCGGAGCCGTCGCACAGCTCCACCAGCCCAGCGCTGAAGGTGCACCACAAATCCTGGGGTTGGGCGGGATAGTGGATTTCGGCAAAGCGCCCGCGGATTTCATCCAGCACTTGGCACGCCGATTCCAGATCGGTGTCGGGCATCACGATGGCGAATTCTTCGCCGCCGTAGCGCCCGATATAGTCAGTCTTGCGCAAGCGCTGCTTGAGAAACAGCGCCAGGCTCTTGATCACACGGTCACCCATGGGGTGGCCATGACTGTCATTGACCCGCTTGAAGTGGTCGATATCCAGCATGGCAAAGCTCAGCGGCTTGTTCTCGCGGCGTGCGCGGAAGCTGCAGTCTTCGAGCAATTGCAGGATGTGGGTGTGGTTGTAAAGGCCGGTGAGGCTGTCGCGCACCATCCGTGCCTTGAGGTGGCGCGCGCGTGCCGCACGGTTGCGCACGGTGGTGATCAGGTGACGCGGCTTGATTGGCTTGGTGAGGAAGTCGTCACCGCCTTCGCTCATGGCGTCCAGCTGTTTGTCCAGGTCGTCCTCGGCCGACAGGTAGATGATCGGCACGCTCACATAACGGTCGTTATGGCGGATGACCTTGGCCAGCTCGGTGCCGGTGCACGCGGGCATGTACATGTCGAGGATGATCAGGTCGGGCTGGAAATCCGCCAGTTCGGCCATGGCCTGAATCGGCTCGATCAGGGAGCGAGTGACGATGCCGGCACTGTTGAGCAGACGCTCTGTGTGCAGCGCCTGGGCCCGTGAGTCGTCGATGATCAGCACTTTGTACGGTTCGTACTGGGCGACGCAGGTCAGCACTTCGATCTTTTCCAGCAGGCTTGAGGCTTCCAGCGTGCCGGTAAGAAATTCCTGGCCACCGGCACGCACGGCGGCGAGGCGGGTGGGAGTATCGGTTTCGTGCAGGCTGAAAAACAGCAGCGGCAGCTTGTGCTCCAGGCCTTCCTGGGCTTCGGCGGCGAGTTTGAGGCCCAGGCCGGTGCCGCAGAAATCCACATCCATCACGATGGCCGAAGGCAAGCGCTCGGCCATCGATGCGCGGAACGCCGCCACGCTGTCCAGGGATTGGGCGCTCATGCCAAAGAATTCCAGCTGCTTGGCCAGGCGCTCGGCGCGGTCGTGATCGGCCAGCATCACGTAGATCGGCTTGCGCATTGGCGGCAGAAAGGTTTGTTCGAGCTGGTCGCCCTGGCGCAGGCCGGTGCGGGACAGGCGCTGCATCAAGCGATTGAGTTCGGTGATCAGGTGGCTGCTCAGGCGGCCACGGTTCTCGTCCACAGCCTTGAGGGAGTCGCCGATGTGTCGCGCCAACTGGCTGTGTTCCGGCTGTTCGAAGCGCTCGGCAAAGCGCAGCAGGCGCAAGTTGGCCTCGCTGAGTTCGGCGAGGTCTGCACTGGACCATTCGCTGCGTTGCAGGCGCTGCCAGATCTCAAGAATTTGACGTGCCTGATGAATTACCCGCTGGGCAAAATGCTGCTTGAGGCGCTCACGGCTGGGGTCTTCTGGCTCGGTCATATCCTGACTACTAGTTAGGGCGCATGCTGAGGTCGACTGATGGCTCTATGCTAGCACCTCTTTTCAATGGGATGAGTGTCATACGTCAATAAACTGCGTGCCCGTCGCATTCAGTTGCTGACTGGGTGGTCGCGCAGCGTAAAACGCGTGCATCCTTTATAGTCGAACGGCCTCAGTGCGCCAGTTTGGCGAAAAGCCCCGCATGGGCGGGCACGATGGGGTAGGGTTGTGGTCGGAGTGTTTGAACGCACGCCATCAATTCAAGTGCATGAACTCAAGTGATTGAAAGGATATCGCCATGCTGGACTGGAAAAACCGTGCAGGCAGCGCCAAAGGCCCCGCGCCTGAGCCCAAGTCGACCAACCGCGGCTATTTTCGTACCGTGCTGATGAGCCGTGCCGTGCTCAGTGTGCTCGGCCTGTACTTGTTGGTCACCGGCGCCCTGGGCTGGTACTGGAGCGAAGAGCCGGCGCTGTTTCCGGTGCAGCAGAATGCGCAGCTTGCCGCCGAGAAGGAAGGCAAGCAGATGGTGGTGGGCTATACCACGGTCGAAACCCTCAAGACCGTAGTCGGCACCTTGCTGAACAAGCCCGGTGGCTACATTTCCAACGATCGCTTCCCGCCAGGTCTGTGGATGGACAACATGCCGAGCTGGGAATACGGCGTGCTGGTGCAGGTGCGTGACCTGACCCGCGCCTTGCGTAAAGACTTTGCCCGCTCTCAATCGCAGTCGGCCGAAGACGCGGATCTGGCCAAGGCCGAGCCACGTTTCAACTTCGACAACAAGAGCTGGGTGCTCCCGTCCAGTGAGTCGGAATACCAGGAAGGCATCAACTCCCTGAGTCGCTACGAAGCACGTCTGTCTGACCCTAACCAGCGCGGTGCGCTGTTTTATGCGCGTGCCGACAACCTGAACAACTGGCTGGGCGACGTCGCCACGCGCTTGGGTTCGTTGTCGCAACGCTTGTCGGCCAGCGTGGGCCGGGTGAAGCTGAACACGGCATTGAAAACCGAAGCCCTGGCGCCGGGTGAAGTGCCGCAGGTCGATGAGGAAGTGGTGGAAACCCCATGGATGCAGATCGACAACGTGTTTTACGAGGCCCGTGGCCAGGCTTGGGCCTTGTCGCACTTGTTGCGTGCCATCGAAGTCGACTTTGCCGACGTACTGGCCAAGAAGAATGCCACGGTCAGCGTGCGCCAGATCATTCGTGAGCTGGAAGCCTCGCAGGAGCCGGTTTGGAGCCCCATGATCCTTAATGGCAGTGGCTTCGGCGTACTGGCGAACCATTCGTTGGTGATGGCCAACTACATTTCCCGGGCAAACGCTGCAGTGATCGACTTGCGTCAGCTCCTCAACCAGGGTTGATGATGGACGCTACCCAAAAGGAGGCCGCGCACCGCGCGGCTTCCGATGCTGAATTGATCTGTTGGGTCGACGAGCAGGACAACCTGCTCGGTCACCTCGTCAGGTCCGACCTTCGCCAGCGTGGCCTGATTGGCCGTTGCACCTTCATATTCCTGTTCAACTCCAACGGTGAGCTGTGTGTGCATCGGCGCACCCTGAGCAAAGCCTTGTACCCGGGTTTCTGGGACACGGCGGCGGGCGGGATGGTGGCGGCGGGTGAGTCGTATGCCTTGTCGGCGGCTCGCGAGCTGGAAGAGGAGTTGGGTGTCAGCGGAGTGGAATTGGTCGAACATGACCACTTCTACTTCGAAGATGGCGACAGCCGGCTCTGGTGTAAATCCTACTCCGCCGTCTGGGACGGGCCGCTGCGTTTGCAGCCTGAAGAAGTCATGGAAGCGCGCTTTTTACCCCTTGAAACAGTCCTGCAGGAGGCTGCGCAAAAGCCTTACTGCCCGGATGCCCAGGAAGGGTTGCGCCGTTATCTGGCCTTGCGTCGCTAAAGTTGCATAAATTGGCGCCATTTGGCTCTTAGCAAGTCGGCTTTTTGTGGTTACACTGCGCGACTTTTCACCCGAACCACCTTGGCGGTTCGGTAGCGCTGCCCCTGCCTGAGTGGGGCTTCGCGGTCGGTACTCCCCTTTGCGGGTGCCGATCAGTCTTCATCCTCCCAAGAGGATTGCCGGTGGCCAAAAAAGCCGCATCCTTCGCCGCCCTTGGTGGCCTGGTATTTTCCACCGACGCAGGTCGACACTGCCCGGACTGTCGTCAGCCCGTGGATTCGTGTACCTGCAAACAGACCCTGATCCCTGAAGGCGACGGTATTGCCCGCGTGCGACGCGAGAGCAAGGGCCGTGGCGGCAAGACGGTGACCACCATCACCGGCGTGCCGTTGGCCGAAGAGGCCCTGAAGGAACTGGCCACGACGCTGAAAAAACGCTGTGGCACGGGTGGCGCGTTGAAAGACGGCGTCATTGAGATTCAGGGCGATCACGTCGAGTTGCTGTTGGCCGAGCTGATCAAGCTCGGGTACAAGGCCAAGAAGTCCGGCGGCTGAAAGCCTCTTCCGACCTGTGTCTAAACTCTGTCCTGCGCGTGGGGTCCTACCTTGCACGCAGGCAAATCGTCATTTTCATTCTTTAGACTGCGCCAGCCTCTGATAGGGGCGGTGCCTTCGACTTCATTTATAGGGGACTTCGATGTCCGTACGACGCACACGCAAAGACGATGGCAGCCAATGGACAGTTGCGGACAGCCGCAGTGTTTACGGGATTCGCCATTGGGGGGCCGGGTATTTCGCGATCAATGATGCCGGTCGCGTTGAAGTCCGTCCGAACGGCCCGAACAGCACGCCAGTCGACCTGTACGAGCAAGTCGACGAGCTGCGCAAGAGCGGCCTGTCGTTGCCGCTGCTGGTGCGCTTCCCCGACATCCTGCAAGACCGTGTACGCCAACTGACCGGCGCTTTCGATTCGAACATCGAGCGCCTGGAATACCAGAGCAAGTACACCGCGCTGTACCCGATCAAGGTGAACCAGCAGGAAGCGGTGATCGAAAACATCATCGCCACCCAAAACGTGTCCATCGGCCTCGAAGCCGGCTCCAAGCCCGAGCTGCTGGCCGTGCTGGCCCTGGCGCCGAAGGGCGGCACCATCGTCTGCAACGGCTACAAGGACCGTGAGTTCATCCGCCTCGCGCTGATGGGCCAGAAACTCGGCCACAACGTGTTCATCGTGATCGAGAAAGAATCCGAAGTTGAACTGGTGATCGAAGAGGCTGCCAGCCTCAAGGTCAAGCCACAGGTCGGCCTGCGCGTGCGCTTGTCGTCCCTGGCGTCGAGCAAATGGGCGGACACCGGTGGCGAGAAGTCCAAGTTCGGTCTGTCGGCGGCGCAGCTGTTGTCCGTCGTCGAGCGCTTCCGCGCCGCCGGCCTGGACCAGGGCATTCGCCTGCTGCACTTCCACATGGGCTCGCAGATCGCCAACCTGGCCGACTACCAGCACGGGTTCAAGGAAGCCATCCGTTACTACGGCGAACTGCGCAACCTCGGCCTGCCGGTGGACCACATCGACGTCGGCGGTGGCTTGGGCGTGGACTACGACGGCACCCACTCGCGTAACGCCAGCTCGATCAACTACGACATGGACGACTACGCCGGCGTTGTCGTGGGCATGCTCAAGGAATTCTGCGACGCGCAGAGCCTGCCGCACCCGAACATCTTCTCCGAAAGTGGCCGTTCGCTGACCGCCCACCACGCCATGCTGGTGGTGCAGGTGACCGACGTCGAGAAGCACAACGACGACGTGCCGGTGATCGAGAACAAGGAAGCCCTGCCGGAAACCGTGCAGTGGCTGGTGGACCTGCTCGGCCCGACCGACATCGAGATGGTCACCGAAACCTACTGGCGCGCCACCCACTACATGAGCGACGTGGCCACCCAGTACGCCGACGGCAAGCTGACCCTGGCCGAGAAAGCCCTGGCCGAACAATGCTACTTCGCCGTGTGCCGCCGCCTGCATAACTCGCTGAAGGCCCGCCAGCGCTCGCACCGCCAGGTGCTGGACGAGCTCAACGACAAGCTGGCCGACAAGTACATCTGCAACTTCTCGGTGTTCCAGAGCCTGCCGGACACCTGGGCCATCGGCCAGGTCCTGCCGATCCTGCCGCTGCACCGTCTCGACGAAGAGCCGCTGCGCCGTGCCGTACTGCAAGACCTGACGTGTGACTCCGACGGCAAGATCAAGCAATACGTCGACGAGCAGTCCATCGAGACCAGCCTGCCGGTTCACGGCTTGAACGAAGGAGAGGACTACTTGCTGGGTATCTTCCTGGTCGGTGCTTACCAGGAAATCCTGGGTGATATGCACAACCTGTTCGGTGACACCGACTCGGTGAACATCTACCAGCGTGAAGACGGTTCGGTGTACAGCGCCGGTATCGAGACCCACGACACCATCGAAGACATGCTGCGTTATGTGCACTTATCGCCGGAGGAGTTGATGACGCATTACCGTGATAAATGTGCGAGCGCGAAGATCAGTGCCAGTGAGCGTACCCAGTTCCTGGATGCGTTGCGTCTGGGGCTGACGCGCTCTTCGTACCTGTCGTCATAAGTGACGTGACCCGGCTCTAATGGGGAGCCGGGCTTGTCGAACCGCCGCAATGGCGGTGTGTCAGTGCTGGAATGTTGTCTGACCCACCGCCATCGCAGGCAAGCCAGCTCCCACGACGGGATCTCATTCTTTCAGCTACTACCTAGCCATAGCCCCTGCCGATTTAGGCGCCAGGCAATCGCCCAAAGGGTGAGACTGCGCACCGTCATAAACACCAGGAAGGTTATCCACAGCCCGTGGTTGCCCAATCCTTGCAACGCCCAGGCAATGGGCAGCACCAAAACCACCGTCAACAGCATGCCATTGCGCATTTCCCGCGCGCGCGTCGCGCCGATAAACAAACCATCCAGCAAGTAACTCCACACCGCAATCAACGGCAATACCGCGAGGTAAGGCAGGTAGATATCGGCGGTTTCTCGCACGCTGGGAATGTCGGTCTGCATGGCAATAAACAGGTGGCCGGCGACGGTAAACAGCAGGGCAAAGCCGACGCTGGCGATCAGCGACCAACCGCCGGCCACCACCAGCGAGCGGCGCAGTGCTTGGCGGTCATGGGCGCCGATGGCGTGGCCGCACAGGGCTTCGACCGCGTGGGCCAGTCCATCCAGGGCATGGGCAGTCAGCAATAGGCCGTTGAGCAGTAGCGCGTTGGCGGCCACGGTGGCGTCGCCCAGGCGGGCGCCTTGCACCGTGATCATGAAAAACACCGATTGCAGTGCAAGGCTGCGGATGAAGATATCGCGGTTGACCGCCAGCAGTGGCCGCCAGCTTGCCCACCATTTCAGCGCAGCCCAGGCGATATGGCCGGGGTAGGCGCGCAGGGCTTTTTGCGTCATCGCCAGGCCGAGCAAAGCGCCGGTCCATTCCGCCACGACGGACGCACGCGCCGAACCGACCACCCCCCAATCCAGCCCGAGTACGAACCACAGGTTCAGGGCGATGTTGACCAGGTTGGTGGTGAGCAGGATCGCCAAAGGCGCGCGGGCGTTTTGCGTACCAAGGAACCAGCCGACCAGCGCATAGCTGGCCAGCGCGGCGGGCAGGCCGAACAGGCGGGTGTGGAAAAAATCTTGGGTCAGTTGATTGAGTTCGGGAGAGGGCTGCATCCATTCCAGGGCCAGATGGCTCAGCGGAATGCCGACAGTGCCCAATAGCATTGCCAGGCCCAGTGCGAGCAGCAGGCCTTGCAGCAGGATCTGCCGCAGCGCCGCCCCATCATTGCGTCCGGCAGCCTGGGCGGCGAAGCCGGTGGAGCCCATGCGCAGGAAACCCATGGCCCAGGCGAGAAAGGTATACAGGCTGGCGCCGACCGCGACGGCGCCCAACTGGTGCGCGTGGGGCAGATGGCCGATCACCATGCTGTCGACCAGGGCCACCAGCGGCACCGAGATGTTCGACAGGATCATCGGCGCGGCCAGGGCCCAGACGCGTCGGTGGGTGGGGCGGTGGCGCCAGTCGGTGAGTAGGGTGGGCATGCAGGCTCCTTGGGGGAGCGGCATTGTAACTGGCTGCCCTTGGCTGTGGGATTTGGCTTGATCCAGGATGACATCAGAACCAAACCACCCTCCGTCGGTCAATGTGACCAGCACCACATCGACCCCCCGCGGGCTGATATATAGTTCACCTCTCGGACCCCCTCACAACGAGTGCCCCATGCTTAACAAAGGACTGTTCCTTGCTTGCGCGCTGGCCCTGCTGAGCGCCTGCGATTCCTCCGATAAACCGGCGGCCCCGACCGCTCCCGCAGCGGCGACAGTGGCGCCCAAACCGGCCAAGGCCGCGGTGGATGTGGCGGCGCTGAAGCAACGTTACGCCGGACGTGAGTTGAGTGTGGTGGACGTGTCCGAAGTACAACTCGACGGTGCCAGCACGCTTTCCGTGAGTTTTTCCATTCCGTTGGACCCCGATCAGAAATTTGCTGACAAGCTTCACCTGGTGGACAGCAAGTCCGGCAAGGTCGATGGTGCCTGGGAGATCTCCGACAACCTGATGGAGTTGCGCCTGCGCCACCTCGAACCGCAGCGCAAACTGGTGCTGACCGTCGACGCTGGTGTGAAGGCCGTCAACGACAACAAGCTTGCCGCCGAGTACACCGCCCGCCTGGAAACCCGCGACCTGCAAGCCACTGTCGGCTTCGCCAGCCGTGGCACCTTGCTGCCAACCCGCCTGGCTGAAGGGCTGCCGGTGATCGCGCTGAACGTCGACAAGATCGACGTCGAATTCTTCCGCATCAAACCCGAATCCCTGCCCACATTTCTCGCACAGTGGGGCCGCAACACCAGCCTGCAAAGTTATGAATCCCGCGAACTGCTGCCCCTGGCCGACCTGGTCTACGGCGGACGTTTCGACTTGAACCCGGCGCGCAACACCCGCGAGACCCTGCTGCTGCCGATCGCCGGCCTCAAGCCATTGCAGCAACCGGGCGTTTACCTCGCGGTGATGCGTGCCTCGGGCACTTACAACTATTCGCAGCCGGCCACGCTGTTTACCCTGAGTGATATCGGCCTGTCGGTGCACCGCTACGCCAACCGCCTGGATGTGTTTACCCAGGCGCTGGAAGGTGGCAAGGCGCTGGATGGCGTCGACCTTGAAGTGCTCGACGCCGAAGGTCGCGTGCTGGGCCAGGGCAAGACCGAGAAGGGCGGCCACGCCGAATTGCCATTGCCGAAAAAGGCCCAGGTGCTGCTGGCCAAGCAGGGGGAACAGACCAGTATGTTGCGCCTCGACAGCGCGGCACTGGACTTGGCCGAGTTCGACATTGGCGGCCAACCCTCCCACCCTTTGCAATTCTTTGTGTTCGGTCCGCGTGACCTGTATCGCCCTGGCGAAACCGTGCTGCTCAACGCCTTGCTGCGCGACAAGGACGGCAACGCGGTCAAACCGCAGCCGGTGAGCGTCGAAGTGCGTCGCCCGGATGAGCAGGTCAGCCGTAAATTCGTCTGGGACGCCGACCCCTCCGGCCTCTATCAATATCAACTGCAACTGGCCGGCGAAGCGCCGACCGGGCGTTGGCAGTTGGTGTTCGACCTGGGCGATGGCAAGCCACAGCTCTATGAGTTCCTCGTCGAAGACTTCCTGCCCGAGCGCCTGGCGCTGGAACTCAAGGGTAGCGACACCGCGTTGAGCCCGGCGGATGACGCGGTGATCCAGGTCAACGGGCGTTACCTGTATGGCGCGCCCGCCTCGGGCAATCGCGTCAGCGGCCAAGTCTATGTGCGACCGTTGCGCGAAGCGGTCAAGTCGCTGCCGGGCTATCAGTTCGGCTCCGTGACCGAAGAAGAGCTGAGCCAGGATTTCGAACTGGAAGAAAGCGTGCTCGACGCGAAGGGCCAGGAAACGCTGACCCTGGAAAGCAAGTGGGCCGAGGCCAAGTCGCCGTTGCAACTGATCGTGCAAGCCAGTCTGCAGGAGTCCGGCGGGCGACCGATCACGCGGCGTCTGGTGCAGCCGATCTGGCCCGCCGAGCAGCTTCCGGGCCTGCGCGGGTTGTTTGACGGCCAGGAAACCAATGGCGATGGCCCGGCGGAATTCGAAGTACTGCTGGCCAACCAGGACGGGCAGAAACTCGCCGCGCAAAACCTCAAGGTGCGCCTGGTGCGCGAGCGCCGTGACTACTACTGGAACTACTCCGAGAACGATGGCTGGAGCTATCACTTCAACGAGAAATTCCTCAACCTCGACGAACAGACCCTGAACATCAAGGCCGGCGACACCGCCAAGGTCAGTTTCCAGGTGGAGTGGGGCCCGTACCGCGTCGAAGTGGAAGATCCGCAGACCGGGCTGGTCAGCAGCCTGCGCTTCTGGGCGGGTTACCAGGCTCAGGACAACACCGAAGGCGGCGCCGTGCGCCCTGATCAGGTCAAGCTCGCTCTGGAAAAACCAGCCTACGGCGATGGCGATACGGCCAACGTGACCGTCACACCGCCGGCGGCCGGTAAGGGCTACCTGCTGGTGGAGTCTGCGGAAGGCCCGCTGTGGTGGCAGGAAATCGATGTGCCGGCCGAGGGCAAGAGCTTCGCTGTGAAACTCGATCCGAAATGGTCGCGGCATGATTTGTATGTCAGCGCCCTGGTGATTCGTCCAGGCGAGCGCAAGGCCAACATCACCCCCAAACGCGCCGTGGGCCTGCTGCACCTGCCGCTGGATCGCACCCAGCGCAAACTGGGCGTGACCCTCACTGCGCCGGAAAAAATGCGCCCCAAACAACCGCTGACGGTGAAGATCGCGGCTAAAAATGCCGACGGCAGCGTGCCGAAACAGGTGCACGTGCTGGTGGCGGCAGTGGACGTGGGCATCCTCAACATTACCGAATACCCGACGCCGGATCCGTATTCCAGCCTGTTCGGCCGCAAGGCCTACGGCGTGGACCAGTTCGACATCTACGGCCAGTTGATCGAAGTTGGCCAGGGCCGTCTGGCCAGCCTGGCATTTGGTGGTGACGCGGCGCTGGCCAAGGGCGGCAAGCGCCCGGACACCAGTGTGACCATCGTCGCCCTGCAAAGCGCCCCGGTAACCTTGAATGAGCAAGGCGAGGGTGAAGTCAGCGTCAACATCCCCGACTTCAACGGCGAACTGCGCCTGATGGCCCAGGCCTGGAGCGACGATCGCTACGGCATGGCCGAAGCCAAGACGGTGATTGCCGCACCGCTGATTGCCGAGCTGTCGGCGCCGCGCTTCATGGCGGGGGGCGACCAGACCACGTTGGCATTGGACCTGTCCAACCTGTCAGGCAAACCGCAGAAACTCGATGTACAGCTGAGCGCCGATGGGCAGTTGGAGTTGGTCAACAGCGGCGTGCAAAGCGTCGAGCTCAAACAAGGCCAGCGCACCACCCTGCGGATCCCGGTGAAAGCCTGGGGCGGGTTGGGGCAGGGCAAGGTCAAGGTGACAGTGAATGGCCTGGATCTGCCGGGAGAGAACCTGCCGCCGTTCACGCGCGAATGGACCCTGGGTGTGCGTCCGGCCTATCCGGCGCTGCTCAAGCACTATCGTGCGGTGCTGAAGGATCAACCGTGGAGCTTGCCGGCGGGGACGCTGGATCAGTTCGACGCCTCGGGGCGACAGGCGCTGCTGAGCCTGTCGAGCCGGCCGCCGCTGAACCTCGGTGCGCAAATCAGTGCACTCAAGGCCTACCCTTACGGTTGCCTGGAGCAGACTGCCAGCGGTCTATATCCGTCGCTGTATGCCGACGATGCGTTGCTCAAGCGCCTGTCGATCAAGGGCGAGTCGGACAGTGAACGTAAACGCAAGATCGAGCTGGGTATCGAGCGCCTGCTGGGCATGCAGCGCTACAACGGCAGCTTCGGGTTGTGGGGCGCGGACGGTGAAGAAGAATACTGGCTGACGGCTTACGTCACCGACTTCCTGCTGCGCGCTCGCGACCAGGGTTTTGCGGTGCCGCCTGAAGCCTTGAAAAAGGCCAGTGAGCGCCTGCTGCGCTACGTACAGGAACGTAACCTGATTGACGTCGACTACAGCGACAACGCCGACCACACCCGCTTTGCCGTGCAGGCCTACGCCGGTATGGTCTTGGCGCGTAGTCAGCAGGCGCCGTTGGGCGCATTGCGCAGCATTTTCGAACGTCGCAGCGATGCGCGCTCTGGTCTGCCGCTGGTGCAGTTGGCCATCGCGTTGCAGAAGATGGGCGACCAGCCGCGTGCGGACCAAGCCTTGCTCGCCGGCCTGGCGGCACAGCGCAATGCCAATGAATGGCTGGCCGATTACGGTAGCCCGTTGCGCGACCAGGCGATGATCCTGGCGTTGCTGGAAGAGAACGACTTGGCCAAGGGCAAGCGTGAGGAGCGTTTGTTTACGCTGTCGGATCAATTGGCGGCCAGCCCGTACCTGTCGACCCAGGAGCGCAATTCGCTGTTCCTGGCCGGGCGTCTCGGGTTTGCCAAGCCGGACTCGAACTGGCAGGTGTCATTGACGGGCAGTGGTGGTGTGCAGGAACTGAACAATCAACAGTCGACGCTGGAGTTGGAAGGCAAGCTGCTGTCCAGTGATTTGACCTTGAGCAATCAGGGCGAGACGCCGGTGTATCAGCAACTGACCATTTCGGGTTACCCACAAGTACCGCCTGCACCGGGCGGCGACAACCTGAGCATTCGCCGCGAATACCTGGGCATGAACGGCCAGCCGTTGAACCTGCGCAGCCTCAACAGCGGCGATCTGGTGTTGGTGCATTTGGCGGTCAGTGCCAAGCAGCGGGTGCCGGACGCGTTGGTGGTGGACCTGTTGCCGGCCGGCCTGGAGCTGGAGAACCAGAACCTGGCCCAAAGCGCCGCCAGCCTGGAAAACGCCAGCAGTCAGGTGAAGGAGTGGCGTGAGTCGATGCAGAACGCATCGCTCAAGCATCAAGAGTTCCGCGATGACCGCTACGTAGCGGCGATCAACCTGGAAGGCTCCGGCACGACGCACTTGCTGTACCTGGCGCGTGCCGTGACGCCGGGCACCTACCGCGTGCCACCGCCGCAAGTGGAGTCGATGTACCGGCCGAACTGGCAGGCGGTGGGTGAGACGCCGGCGGACCTGGTGATCAAGGGGCGCTGATATTTCAATGTGAGATGGAGTCTAAATGTGGGAGCGGCGGTGCGACGATTCGACTTGCTCGCACCGCCGCTCCCACAGTAGTTTGGGGATACTCTGGGGTTAGTGGACGACCCAGCTCAGGAGCCACAGGCCGAGCAGTAGCCAGATGATGCCCATGATGATCGACGCCCGCATGAAGGCGCGCACTGCCGAGTACAGCAGCATCAGGCCGATGATCAGGGTGATGATGCTGATGATCGAGGTGTCCATGCCCAACGTGCGAGACAGGCCATCGATGAAGTTGCCACCCGCATTGGTCAGCGCACCGAACAGGCCGCTGAGCCCGTCGACAATAAAACGGATGATGGAACCGAGCGCCTGGCCCAACCATTCGAAAAAGCTTTCTACCTGCATATGTGTGTCCTGATGAGAAGGTGGGCGTGTCTGTGCCTTTGGTTGTTATTGCAACAGGCTAGTTCCCTATCAGCATAGAGGTTTGCCCGT
Organism: Pseudomonas sp. H3_E07; assembly: GCF_054668895.1. Taxonomy (NCBI): domain Bacteria; kingdom Pseudomonadati; phylum Pseudomonadota; class Gammaproteobacteria; order Pseudomonadales; family Pseudomonadaceae; genus Pseudomonas; species Pseudomonas sp. H3_E07. The sequence continues at coordinate 2,074,617 of NZ_CP162795.1, read as the reverse complement.
TTGAGTTTGCGATTAAGTTGTGTCATTTGCGGGTGTACGCGTACCAATGTGGGAGCGGGCTTGCTCGCGAATGCGGTGTATCAGTGACGAATGCTCTCACTGACCCACCGCATTCGCGAGCAAGCCCGCTCCCACATTTACTGCGCTGGGCTTTGGGGGCAGTGGTGTTGGTGGTGGTGGTGTTGTGGGGGGCGGATCGGGTTTGGCCGTTGCCGTTGCCTCAGGATGACCTGGCGCGAGTGGTGCTGGCCGAGGATGGCACGCCGTTATGGCGTTTTGCCGATGCCAATGGCGTGTGGCGCTACCCGGTACAGACCCACGAAGTGTCACCGTATTACCTGGACGCATTGCTCACCTATGAAGACCGTTGGTTCTACCAGCACCCTGGCGTGAACCCGCTGGCGCTGGCGCGGGCGACCTGGCAGAACCTCACCGGCGCGCGCGTGGTGTCGGGGGGCAGCACCTTGTCGATGCAGGTGGCGCGGTTACTGGATCCGCATTCGCGCACCTTCCATGGCAAGTTGCGTCAGCTGTGGCGTACGGCGCAGTTGGAATGGCACCTGTCCAAGGCAGAAATCCTTAACCTCTACCTGAACCGCGCGCCGTTTGGCGGCACGTTGCAGGGCGTGGCGGCGGCCAGTTGGGCATACCTGGGCAAATCCCCTTCGCAACTGACTCACGCCGAAGCGGCCTTGCTGGCCGTACTGCCCCAGGCGCCCAGTCGCTTACGCCCGGATCGCCATCCCCAGCGCGCCCAGGAAGCCCGCGACAAGGTGCTGCGGCGCCTCGCGGAGTTTCAGGTGTGGCCACAATCGGCCGTCGATGAAGCCCTGGAAGAACCGTTGCTGCTCGCCCCGCGCCTGGAACCGAGCCTGGCGCCCTTGCTCGCGCGCCGCCTGAATCGCCCCGACAGCCCGCCGCTGATCCGCACCACCCTGGATGCCACGTTGCAACGCCGTCTTGAAGACTTGCTGCTGGGTTGGCGCGCGCGTCTGCCGGAACATACTTCCGCCGCCATCCTGGTGGTGGAAGAGGAAAGCATGGCCGTGCGCGCCTACCTGGGGTCGGTGGACATCAACGATGCCAAGCGCTTCGGCCATGTAGACATGATCAGCGCCTTGCGTTCGCCGGGATCCACCCTGAAGCCGTTCCTCTACGGCATGGCCCTGGATGATGGGTTGATCCACTCCGAATCCTTGTTGCAGGACGTGCCCCGGCGTTATGGCGATTACCGGCCGGGCAACTTCTCCATGGGCTTTACCGGCGCGGTACCGGCGAGTACGGCGCTGTCCAGTTCGCTCAACCTGCCGGCGGTGCAGTTGCTGGAAGCCTATGGGCCCAAGCGCTTTGCCGCCGAAATGCGCATCGGCGGCGTGCCTCTGGCGCTGCCGGCGTTGGCCGAACCGAACCTGGCGCTGATTCTGGGCGGTGCAGGCAGTCGTCTCGAAGACCTGGTGAGTGGCTACAGCGCCTTCGCCCGGGACGGCAAGAGCGCGACCCTCCGATTACAGCCGGACGATACGCTGAGGGAACGGCCCTTACTGTCGCCAGGGTCCGCCTGGATCGTGCGGCGCATCCTCAGCGGCCAGGCGCGGCCCGACCGCGACCCGCGTGCCGAGCTGGTGCAGCGCCCTGTACTGGCCTGGAAAACCGGCACCAGCTACGGTTTTCGCGATGCCTGGGCAATCGGCGTGGGCCCGCGCTATTTGATCGGTGTGTGGATCGGCCGCCCTGACGGCACGCCAGTGCCGGGCCAGTTCGGCCTGGCCTCGGCAGCGCCGTTGATGTTGCAAGTGCACGATGTGCTGACCAACCGCGACAGTCAGCGCGGCATCAGCGCCCCCGTCAAGCCGGTGCCGGCCAATGTCGGCGTGGCGGCGATCTGTTGGCCGCTGGGCCAGCCCATGAGCCGCAGCGATCCCAATTGCCGCCGCCAGCGTTTTGCCTGGACCCTGGATAACACCACGCCGCCGACGTTGCAGGCACTGGACCAGCCGTTGAGCGTGGGGTTGATGGAAAGCGTTTGGGTCAATGCCAAGGGCTTGCGGGTCGACGCCCAGTGCCCTGGCGCCGAGCTGAAAAACATCGCCCTGTGGCCCGCGCCCCTGGAACCCTGGCTGCCACGGGTCGAGCGCCGCGAAGCACGCATCCCGGCCGCCGACCCCGATTGCCCGCCACCGGCGTTGGCCGCGTCGTCACCGCTGTCGATTGTCGGCGTGCGCGAAGGCGACCAACTGCGCCTGCCCGCCGCCAGCCAACAGGCCCTGCGCCTGAAAATCTCCGCCTTGGGAGGGAGCGGGCGGCGCTGGTGGTTCCTCAACGGCGCGCCACTGGGCGACAGCGCCAACCAGGACTTTATCAACGCCAGCTTCGAACACCTGGGCCGCTACCAACTCAGCGTCCTCGACGAAGCCGGCCAGACCGCCCGCCTGGAATTCAGCGTCATCGACTAGAGCCTTAGCGCAGGCAAGCCTACCTTTTGATTTGCAAACCCATTCCAATGTGGGAGCGGGCTTGCCTGCGAAGGCGTCCTCAAGCACACCAGAGATTCACTTGCCTTAACCGCCAATCCCCCCGAAGCTACCCACCTTCAGGAGCCCCCGCATGAACCTCGAACACCTCACCGAACGCCTGCACCGCATTCGCGATACAAATAATTGGAAACAATTCCACAGCCCGAAAAACCTGGCCATGGCCGCCAGCGTGGAAATGGCCGAACTGGTGGAAATCTTCCAATGGCTGACCGAAGACCAGTCGCGTCAATTGCCGGCCGACAAACTCGCCCATGCCGGGCAGGAAGTCGGCGATATCGTGCTGTACCTGCTGTTGCTGTGCAGCGAGCTGGGCCTGGACATGAACGAAGTGGTGCGCGCCAAGTTGGCCGACAGCGAACGGCGGTTTGCCCATGAGTGATCGTCATTTCGACCAACTCGCCACGCGTTTCGCCGAGAAAATCTACGGCGGTGCCAAAGGCGCGATTCGCCTCGCGGTGCTCCAGGCCGACCTGACCGAAGCGCTGCCCAAACGCCCCTTGCGCGTGCTGGATATCGGCGCAGGCCTGGGCCATATGTCGTTGTGGCTAGCCGAACAAGGCCATGAGGTCACGCTGGCCGAGCCTGCCGAGCCGATGCTCGAAGGCGCCCGCCAACGCTTCGCCGACGCAGGGCAGACCGCCACCTTTATTCATGCGCCCTGGCAAGACCTGCTTGGCCAACTCACCGAACCCTATGACTTGGTGCTGTGCCACGCGGTGCTGGAATGGCTGGCCGAACCCCATGCGATCCTGCCGGTGCTGCACCAGCTCACGGTGCCGGGCGGCTGGCTGTCGCTGGCGTTCTACAACCGCGATGCGCTGATTTACCGCAACCTGCTCAAAGGCCATTTCCGCAAAATGCGTAAGAACGACATGGCCGGCGAAAAACAGAGCCTTACGCCGCAACAACCTCTCGATCCACGTGAGCTGGCGGCGCAACTCGAAGGCCTTTGGCAGGTCGAAAGCCAAAGTGGCGTGCGGGTGTTCCACGACTATATGCCAGTGGAGTTCCAGGCCCGCGCCGATTTGCAGGACCTTTTGGAGATGGAACTCGCTCACCGTCGTCACCCAAGCTTTGCCGGACTTGGGCGTTATTTACACTGGATCTGCCGTCCGGTTTAAGCGGCCCAGTCTGCGGAGGTCGAAATGCGTCGTCTCTGTTTGATCCTGTTGTGTCTTGGTCTGGGCGCGTGTTCCAGCCCAAACCCCTACGTTGCCGCTTCGGCGCCGATTCCTCCGGCGCCGCCCCAGGCTGCCACCACCTTTGATGCCAGCGCCTACCCGGCGCCCGTGCGCGACTATGGCGCCTACCGTAATTGGGCCTGGCGCAACGGCCAGCTGCCGGCGGGCACGGCCTGGGCCGACTCGGCGCAGATTGCCGAAGCGGTCAGCGGTGCCCTTGACCAACGGGGGCTGCGCCCGTTGCACGATAATCGTCCGGCAGACCTCTTTGTCAGTGCCGATGTGCGCCTGGAGAAGCGCCTCAAGCAGGTCCAGGATGACTACGGCTACGGTTACGGCGGCTACAACCGCTATGGAAATGGTTACGGCATGTACAACTCGGTGCCGATCGTGCGCACCTATGAAGTGCAGGTCGTGGTGGTTCGCGTCAATCTGTTCGATGCCCGCACCGGCCAGCCGGTGTGGAGTGCCAGCGCGGAAACCGGCAGCCAGGGAAGTCTCAGTGAGCGGGGAGATGCTTTGCGCCAGGCGGTGCAAAAGGCAATGACAGCGTATCCTCCCAGTTAACGGCTACTCCCATCTTCAGTGCGGCTCGCTCTTTGGAGAACAATCATGTTTCGTCGTATCGCTACGCTTGCAGTTGCAGTGCTGCTGGGCGGTTGCCAGACCAGCCAGGTCAACCACGATTTTGACCCCAGCCGGGATTTCGGCGCCTACCGCAGCTGGGCCTGGAAAGACCCGGCCCTGCAATACCGCCCGGATGACCCACGCATCAAGAGCGACCTCACCGAACAGCGCATCCGCCAGGCGGTGGGCGAACAACTCGACCAGCGCGGCCTGCGCCCAGCGGCGCCGGGTAGCAAGGCTGACGTGAACGTGCAGGCCTACCTGATCGTCGAAGACCGCCAGCAACAAGTCACCACCAATTACGGCGGCGCCTGGGGCGGCCCATGGAATGGCTATTGGGGCGCGCCGATGTACAACGAAACGCGCAACATCAGCTACAAAGTCGCCACCCTCCAGATCGACCTGCTCGACGGCAAGGATGGCAAGTTGGTGTGGCGCGGCAGCGACGAACAGATAATGGCCGCCTCGCCCAATCCCCAGGATCGTGACAAGGCCATTCGCAGCACCGTCACTCGCGTCCTCTCCAGCTACCCACCCCGCTAAAACCCGGCACAGATTCAATGTGGGAGCGAGCAAGCCCGCTCCCACATTGGAACGAGGTCAGCCAATAAATCTCTGTCAGTCATTCATCTGGCGACTGGCCAGCCCTTGTCTACACTCAACACCAACTAAGGAGAGTAAGCGCTAAGGAGTGCCTGATGTCTCCCCGACTTGGTTCCAGTCAGCGTGGTGCGATTGGCCTGATGGCAGCGGGCACCCTGGCGGTGGCCTTGGTGTTTATGTTGCTGGCGGTGGACAGCGGTCGCCTCTACCTGGAAAAGCGCAAGTTGCAATCTATCGCCGACACCTCGGCCCTCGAAGCCGCCAGCCGTGGCGGCCTGTGCACGCCCACCACCACCGCGAATGACTATGCCAAGGAAAACGCCGCCCGCAACGGCTTCACCGTGGTCGCCGGCGACAGCAGCCGTGGGCTGGCCGTGACCTGCGGCACATTGGCCAGCAATGCCAGCAATATCCGTGTGTTTACCGCAGACGCCACCAAAAACGACGCCGTGCGCGTGGTCGCGACCCGCACCGTGATGGCGAGTATCGCCAGTGGAATCTGGAGCCTGTTTGGCGGCGCGCCTGTGGCGGCGCAAACCGTCCTGACTGCAACGGCGGTGGCGGCTTCTGCACCGCCTGTGGCGCAGCTGACGATCCGCACCGCTCTGGCATCGGTGAACTCGGGTAACTCTCCACTCTTGAACATGGTCATCGGCAATCTGTTGGGCGGTAGCCTGTCGCTGACGGCCGCGGGCTGGAACGGGCTGTTGACGACGAACGTGAACCTGCTCAGCTATCTGGATCAGTTGGCGATTGAATTGAACGTAAAGGCGGGTGACTACGATGCGCTGCTGAGCACCGCCGTATCCGCCAGCCAGTTGCTCGACGCCGCCGTGAAGGTCCTGCAAAAAAACGGCGCGGTCGCCACGGCGGTCATCAACGATTTGATTACAGTGAAGGCCATCGCGCCGAATACCCAGCTTCTAAAGGTTGGAGACTTGCTGAAAGTCGCTACCGGAACGCCGGCGGCGGCCTTGAACACCAGTGTGCAGTTGTTTCAGTTGCTGGAGACCGTGGCGCAACTCTCCAGTAGCAAAAGTGCGGTCAGTGCCGCAGCCCAGGTGAATATTCCGCTGGTAGGCACCGTCTCGATCCAGACCAAAGTCATCGAGCCACCGCAACTGTCGGCGATTGGCAATCCGGCAAAGGCCAAGGCGGGGCTTTTGAATAATCCGCCGACGGATCAGATTGTTGTGCGAACTGCCCAGGTACGCACGTTGGTCAAGATTGACGCGCCGATCATCAAGGCAGTGTCTGGGGTTACATCGATTCTGACCGGGCTGGCGACGCCGGTATCCAAGGTGGTCGGTGGTTTGTTGAACTTGAATCTTCTCGATGTGGTGGCCGGTGTCGTGTGCTTAGTGGGCTGTAATGTCGCTGACGTGGATATCAACCAGACCTTATCCATCTATATCGAGGCGGCCAGTGCAGAGAGCCACGTGACAGACTTCAATTGCGCCACGCCGGCCACTAAGTCGTTGACGGTGCGAGCCACCACTTCACTCGCCACCTTGGGCGTTGGTTACGTTGAGCCGGTGTCGGCCTTTTCATCGTCTGCGGCGGTCAATGTGCAGCCGGTGCGGCTGATTGATTTTGGCCAGCGCTTTTGCCTGCTGACATTGGTGTGCGGTCCGCGTACTGCCGGCGTCGGCGGCGGCTTGAATCTGAGAGCGTTGTCCACCGTAGGCGCGCAAACCAATACGTTGGTGTTTTCTCCGGTAAATGACATCAACGCGGCAACGATCTACAAAAGCCCACCCGGCACTGCCGATATCCTGTTCAGCCTGGGAAATACCCTGAACGGTCTGCAGGTCACCTACGTACCGCCAAGCGGCAGCACACCCAACCCGGCGAACGGCACCGTTACCAATGCGCTGGCGACCATCATCAGCTCGGTGGTCGGCCTTGTCCAAAACGTCCTGGCGCCGATACTCGACCCCATCGTCAACACACTGCTCTCGGCGTTGGGCATCAGCCTCGGCAACGCCGAAGTCGGCGCCAACCTCAGTTGTCACATGGGCCGCGCCTACCTGGTGATCTAGCTGATCGGCAACTCCACACAAAACCTCGCGCCTTGCTCTGCATTGGCGACGCTCAAGCGTCCGCCCATGTTTTCCACAATCCCGTAGCTCACCGACAACCCCAGCCCCGTGCCCACGCCAATCGGCTTGGTGGTGAAGAACGGTTCGAAAATCCGCTCCAGTAACCGTGGGTCTATGCCGTCACCGTTGTCCTCCACCCAGATCCGCACATGCCGGCTGTCATGCTCGCAGTGCACCGCGATCCAGGGGCGGAACTCAGGGTCTTTTTGCCGCTTGCTCAACAGCGCATCACGGGCATTGACCATCAGGTTGATCAGCACTTGCTCCAACTGGTCGACGTGACCTTTGACCTGCACCGTAAAATCCGCCGGCGTGATGCGCACGTCCACACCTTTGCCGCGCAAGCCGTCACCGAGCAGCGACAGGGTGCCTTCCACCGCCTGCGACGGGTCGAAGGGCTGTTGTTCGATTTCCGAGCGGCGGCCGAACACGCGCATATGGTCGACCACGCGCGCTGCGCGCTGCACCTGGGTGTCGATGCGTTGGAGTTTTTCGGTGAGGTAGTCGATTTGCGCATCGCCGTTGCTCAGGCGTTTGAGCACATTGACGATAGCCATGCGCATCACATTCAAGGGCTGGTTGATCTCATGGGCGAGGCCCGTGGCCATTTCGCCGAGGGTGGCCATCTTGGCGCTTTGGGTCAGTTGCTGTTGGGAGCGGCGCACTTCGGTGTTGTCGCGGCCCACGGCTTGTACTTCCACCAGAGCGCCCTGCTCGTCGAACACGCCCCGGTCCGACCACACCCACCAGGCATGTTCGCGCCCGGGCAGTTCCAGGCTGATTTCGGCGGTGCTGACCGGGAATTCAGGACTCAACTGGCCGATGCGGTGCGCAAAGGCCTGGCGCTGTTCGTCCGACAGCCAATCCCCCAGGTTCAGTCCTGGCAGTTGCTCGGGTGGGCATTCCAGGTAGTTGGCCAGCGGTGTGTTGCCGAACGTCAGGGTCAGGTCCGGGCGGTAGCGGCAGATCATCGCCGGGGAGTCCTCGACCAGGATGCGGTAGCGCTCTTCGCTTTGTTTGATGTGCTCGGCGGCCAAGGTTGCGTCGGTGACATCCAGCCAGAGCCCGACGGCTTCCAGCGGCAGTCCAAGGTCATCACGCAGCAACTTGGCTTCATCCAGCAGCCAGTGGTAATGGCCCTGTTTGTCGCGCAGGCGGTAGCGACTGCGCACGCTACCCTCGCGCAATAGCTGGCGACTGCGCTCGAAGTACAGCTCACGGTCCTGCGGGTGGATCAGCGATGCCAGGCTGTCGTGGTTGCAGTCGGCCAAGGTCCAGCCCAGCAGTGGCAACAGACTGTCGCTGAAAAACGCCGGGTGCAGGGCGCCGCTGACGTAGCGCTGCACATAGATCACCGCGGGGGAACTGGCGATGAGGTTATCGAGGCGCGCATGGGCGGCGGCGGCTTGCAGTTGCTGGTTCTTGATGTCGCTGATGTCGAGCATGAAGCCGATCCAGCGGCGGTTATCACCGACCCCCAGCACTTGGCCTTGCACGCGATACCAGAGGGGCTTTTGTTCGGCGTCGCTGCGTTGCAGGCGTACGCTGGTCAGCAGCGGTTTACCCAGGGCTTGCAGGTCGTGCAGGCGGCTGGTGAGTGCCTGGCGATCGGCGGGGTGGATCAGCGCCAGCCACTGACTCAACGCCTGGCGGGTCGGGCTGTCTTCCAGGCTGAGGCTGTGCAGCAATTGCGGGGCGAGCTGGATCTCCTGAGTGGCTGGCAGCAGTTCCCACCAGCCGGTGCCGAGTAAACCTTGCAGGGCTTCCGTGCGTTCGAGCTGTTGGTGGTAGCGTTGTTCACGCAAGCGGCTCAGCAGTGGGGCGGCGAGGGCGGCCGTGAGGTTCAGCCAGTCCCGCTCGCTGGTGTGTTGTTGGCCACTGTAGAAGCCGCAGAGCAACCAGGCGGCGACACCCTGGCTGTCACGGTAGGGCACCAGGAACCCATCAGAGTTGCCGAAAATGCTGTGCAGTCGCGGGTTGTCGTCGCGCCCTTGGGCCAGGCTCAGTGGCGTGTTGCCGCTGGCACTGTCCAGGCTGGTGCCCAGGTGCTGGCCGGCCTGCCACAGGGCCGGGGCGTCGTGGGCCGCATACTGGTTGTAGACCCGCCAACCCTGGTCATCTGCATCGAGCAACGCCAGGGCCACACAGGGGATTCGCCAGCGCTGGGCGAGGCTGCGCAGGTGCTCGTTGAGCACCTCGGGCAGGCGGGTCAGGCTGCACACCCGCAATTGCTCGCTCATCTGGCAGGCCAGTTGATGGTTCTGCTCGCGGTGCTGGGCCAGTTGCCTGCCGGCCAGCAAGTCGCCAACGTCCTGCAGGCGCAGGTACCAGCCGTCCTCCTCGGGTTCGATCCAGCCACGCGTGTGCAGCACTTGGCCGGTAGCGCCCTGGAAGTCCAGGTCCAGGCTTTGGTGTTGCCAATCAGCCGGGCTGCCTTCAATGCTCAGGGCGCTGCTGGCGCACAGCAGTTCACGCAGCAGCGGGCGCGGGTCGCCCACCCTGTAGGGCGTCAGTTGCGGGCTCAGCGTGCCGCCAACGCTCAACACGTGTCCTTGAGGATCCAGGCGCAAGTGCAGCCCGGGGATGGGCACGCCGGGCGTATCGAGGTGCGGGGCGCTGGTGCGGCCGAGCAGGCGCCCGAAGAGCTTGTCTCCAGAGGTCAAAACTTGAGACTCGAACGGGCGGTCAAGTTGGCCGGCAGATTTGGGACGGGGCCTATGCCCGGTACCACCAGTGCCGGGAATACAGAGTAAAGGTTGGTGGTGGGGTAGGTGATCTCCACGGTCAGCGTGGTGCCGTCGTAGGTGGTGGTAATGAAGCTGGAGGAGAACTGAAAGCTGGACGGGATCCAGTTCAATTGGTTGATCACCGTGGTTTTGGCGCGGTCTTTGACCTGGGTGGAGTAAGCGGTGCCGGCGGCCACCGGGTCCACGGACAAGGCCTGGCGCACTCCCTCCGCCGCAGCCTGGTTGAACGACTGCATCAACAGCAGCGGCAGGCTGTAGCTGATCAACCCATAGAACACCGCAAAAAAGATCCCGAAGACCAGGGCGAACTCAATCGCCGCCGCACCTTTTTGCTTTCTAGGCAGGCCTGTTTTCATGACTGAGTCTACCCTGACGGCTACTACTTGATATCAGCATAGAATCAATCAGCGAAAAGGGATGTTTTTTACGTGATCCATGGCGTGGTGATACTGGTCTGGCTGGGGCTCTGTGCATTGCAGGATATGCGTCAACGGCAAATCGCCAATGGCTTGACCCTGGGGGTGGCGCTGCTGGCGTTGGCTTACTTGGTGTGGAACGGCGCTACCTGGCTGGGAGCGCCCGCCAGTGAGGGGGGCTGGGCCTTTGCCGTGGCGCTGCTGCTGACCTTGCCCGGCTATGCGCTGGGCCGTTTTGGCGCCGGGGACGTGAAGCTGCTGGCCGCCCTGGCCCTGGCCAGTACGTGGGATGCGTTGTTGTGGTCTTTGATCGGTGCTGCGGTGTTCCAAGGTGGCTGGGTGCTTATCCGTCAACGGCTTAGGGCGCGTCCGCACAATGGGTTTACTGCAGCGTCAACCAAGCAGCCTTTTGCCCCCTTTGTACTGACCGGGTTTGCGCTGTATTGGCTTTGGATTCATTAATCGCACAAGGTTTCTATCGCTATGTACATAGTCGGAAAGTAGGTCTACGTTTATTGCATAGATATGTAGGATTCTTCGCCAAAAGGATAGGCCAATCTTTTGGTTTGCCAGGCATGGAGTAGCGCGTGAACAAGCTTACCTCGGCGGTAAAAGTGCTCGTCGTCGACGATCAACCTTTGATTGTGGAAGAGCTCTGTGAATTTCTCGAAAGCAGTGGTTACCGGTGCGTCCCGTGTGGTTCCAGCCGGCAGGCGTTGCAGCGCTTCAGCGAAGACGCCGAAATCGGGCTGGTGTTGTGCGACCTGCATATGCCAGACATGGACGGCATCGAGTTGGTGCAAGCCATGCAAAAAGTGGCCGGTAAGGCTCGGGCGTTTGAGGCGATCATGCTCACCGGACGGGCCGACAAACAGGACGTGATCAAGGCCCTGCGCACGGGGATCTCGGATTACTACCAGAAGCCGATCAACCTCGACGAATTGCTTGAAGGTCTCCAGCGTCAGGAAGCGGCATTGGAAGAGCGGCAGAAAGAGCTGCAACTGGGGCACTTGAACCAGAAGCTGCAATACCTCTCGGAATCCATCAATGACCTGTACCAGGATCTCGACAAGGTGCGCCGCAGCCCTGGTGCGGGGGGGACGGATGATGGTGAGCTGCTCGCCGAAGACGCCGGGTCTGTGGAGATTCCGACTATCTTCAACCAACTCTCACCGCGCCAGTTGGACGTAGCGCGCCTGGTAGGCAAAGGCCAGACCAATTACCAGATCGCTTGCGAACTGGGGATCACCGAAAACACGGTCAAACTATACGTGTCCCAGGTGTTGCGCCTGACCCATATGCATAACCGCACCCAACTGGCGCTGGCCCTTTCACCGAGCAACTCGGCGATGCGTCAGCGGGTGACGGCGCACTAGTTATTACTCCCTCCGCCCGGCGATTTCCCGCCGACATCCTGTTCAAAGAACTCGGGAATCGGGTGCTTGTAACTGTCCAGCCACCGCTGCAAGGACTGCTCCCGTTCCGCGGGTGTGGCCCTTTGCGGCGTCGGCGAAGCCACCGGCCCGTTGATCTGCAGGGCCATCCAGTTTTCCGTTTCCGCCTGCTGCGGGGACGACGGGCCCGGTTCGATGGCCATTGCGGCCAGCGGTAACAGCGCCAGGCCGATCAGGTAATGTGCGTTCATCGATCACTCCTTACTTGAGACTCACAGGCAGGGCATCGCGGACCGCCGCTACTTTGCGCACCGTCGCGCCAGCGCCCTTGAGTTTTTCCGCGCGGGACTGGGCATCGGTGAACTGCTCGCGGCTCAGCCCCAACTGGCTGACGACCTTGGCCGCTTGCCCCCAGTCGTCTTGGTAGATCAACAGCGTTACCAGGTTGACGGCGGCCAACGGGTCGCCCTGCTTGAGTTCGATGGCCGTCATGAATTCAAAGCGCGCGTCTTCCAAGCGCAATTGGTTGAGGTACACCACGCCCAAGTCATTGCGGATCTTTTCGTCAGTGGGCGCCAGCTGCGCCGCCCGTTGCAGGTGGGTCATGGCCAGGGCGTTGTTGCCCTTGGCGGCCGCCAATTGCCCCAGGCCGTGCTCGCCCTCGGCAGTCATGCAGGTGCCGAGCAGGCTGCGGTACAACGGTTCGGCTTCGCTGCGCCCGAGCAGGCGGTAAGTGCGGGCCTTGCGTTGCCGCACCTGGGGCAAGCCGTCGGGCAGGCTTTGCAGGTTGGCCAGGCTGGCGTGCAACTTGCCTTCGTTGGCCAAATCATCGGACAGGTTGAGCGCCAGTTCCTGCTCCGAACTCGGCTTGGCGCAACTGCCCGGTGAGGTCAACGCTGCCCAGGGTGATTGGCCATTGGTGGCGCAGCCGCTGAGCATCAGCAGGGCCAGGCCGGCAATCAGTACTTTCATCAATGTCTCCTCAAAAGTGACTCAACGCGCGGGCGATGCCGATGAAGGCCGGGCCGCCAAGCACAATCAGCAAAGCGGGGAACAGAAACACCATCATCACCACCGACATTTTGGCCGACATCTTCGAGATGTATTCCTGCAGGCGGGTCAGGCGGCGGTCGTCAAGCAACTGCTTGAGGGCCAGCAAGGACTTCATCGCGCCGCCGCCCTGGTGGATCAACTGCTGGAGGATGATGCAGGTGTCGGTGAACTCATCCACTTCCAGCAAACGGGCGGTCTTGCCCAGCTCTTCGCCAAGCTCCAGCCCGGAATCGACCCGTGCCAGGATCAAGCGTAATTCGTGTGTCAGCGCGGGAAGCAGGCGCTGGGCTTCGTTGCTCAGTACGCGCAGCGACTGTTCAACCGCCATGCCGGACTCGAACAGAATGCGCAGCAGTGGAATGAAGGTTGAGACCTCTTTGGCGATGGTCTGCTGGCGATGCTTGGCGGCAGCGGCCAGCACACGTTTTGGCAGCAGGTAGCCAATGCCCAAAGCAAACATCGAGGCAATCCATACCGGGGTTGCGTGGGGGAAGAGCAGTTGCTGGCCGAGGAGGGTCAGGCCCAGTGACACGATAGGCGTACCGATCTGGAAGGCTGCGAACAACGAGCGCTGACTGGCTTTGCGCCAACCGACCCGGTTGAGCAGGGTCTGCGTCTCGTTGTCCAGACTGACCGAGCGCTGTGCCAGGGCGCTGCCGCCCAGCTGGCGCATAAGGCTGCCGAGCCGGTCTTCGCCGGCCATCCGCCCCTGCAAGCGTTCCGCCACTCGCCGTTCGCGCCGGCGGTTCTCGAGCAATTGGCCCCCCACCAATACCGCAGCGGCGAGGAGCAACAAGGCGCAGGCCAGAAGTGCCATCTCAGACACTCCTCAGCATGCGCCACATGACAAAGGTGCCGCCCAGGTCCATGGCCAGCGCGCTGAACAGCATGATGCGCCCCGTGTCGTCGTTCCACATGGTCATCAAGTAGCTGGGGTTGACCATCATGAAGTAACCCACGATCAGCACTGGCAAGCCGCCCAACACATACGCGGTCATGCGCGTTTCGCCAGTCATGGCCTTGAGTTGACGGGCGCCCTGTTCCCGCTCGCGAATCATTTTGATCAGGTTTTCCAGCAACTCGCTGGCGTTACCGCCATAGCGGTGATTGACCTTCAGGCCAAGTGCGAACAGGCGGAATTCGTCCTGTTCGTAGAACTCGGCGAAATCGCTGACTGAATCGGGCAGGCTCACCCCCATGCGCACGTTGCGCTGCACTCGTCCCATGGCGTCCTTGAGGGGCGCTTCGACGCCCTCGATCCCCCCCAGTACGGAGTCGGCCAGGGTTCTGCCGGATTTGAGGCTACGGACGCTGTGGTCCAACAACTGCGGCAATTGCTCGACCATACGCTGCACGCGGCGCTGATAACGCCAACTGATGTACACGCGAAGTAGCAGGGGTGGCCCAACGATCATCGCGATCAGGCCCAGCCCGTCCGCGAGCAGCCAGCCCAGCAGCACGCCGACCACCCAGGCGCTCAGCCACAAGCCCAGGCGGTCCGTGGGTTTGCCCAGCCCGGCGCGCTGGAACATGTGCTCAAGGCCGGTCCAGGTGGTACTCGGTTCCTGGGTCTCGGGCTGGCCGTCGCCGAGCCGTTCCAGCACGCGGTCCGTCCGGGCCTTGCGCAGGCCATGGTGAAACTGCCAGAACGACAGGGCGATCAGCAGCAGGCAGATAAGCAACAACACCGGTCCTGTCATCCAACGCTCCCTATGACTGCAAGGTCGATTCGCGGCGCAGTTTGTCGCCGGCCGGGTTGAGGGCTTCGCGCAGGAAACCGAAGCCGGTGCGCCGGTCGAGGCGGAACAGGGTATTGGTGACATACACGTCATCGCGCACGCCCACGACTTCGACCACCTCGCTCACACAGCGACGGCCATCGGGCATGCGTGTCAGTTGGATGATCACGTCCAGCGCGGCGCAGATCATCTGGCGCAGGGTTTTCTCCGCAATCACCCGGCCAGTCAGCCCCACCAGGGTTTCCAGGCGCAGCAACGCATCCTGGGCATTGTTGGCGTGCACGGTGCTCATGGAACCGTCGTGGCCGGTGTTCATTGCGGTCATTACATCGAGCACCTCCACACCGCGGATCTCGCCCAGGATGATGCGATCGGGGCGCATCCGCAGGGCGTTGCGGATCAGGTCGCTGGAACGTACCTCACCGTGGCCTTCGGCATTCGGCGGGCGGGTCTCCAGGCGAACTACATGGGGATGACCCAACTGCAGTTCGGCCACGTCTTCGATGGTCACCAGGCGTTCGTGGGGGTTGATCAACTGACTGAGAATGTTCAGCAACGTGGTCTTGCCGGTGCCGGTGCCGCCGCTGATCAGGATATTGCAGCGCTTGCCCACGGCCTCCTGGAAGAACTCGAAGATGCTCTGATCGATGGTTTGCATGGCGACCAGGTCGGTGCTTTTGAGCATGTCCTTGCGGAATTTTCGAATCGACAGGCAGGGCCCATCCAGGGCAATCGGCGGGATGATCGCATTGACCCGGCTGCCGTCGGGCAAGCGCGCATCCACCATCGGCGAGGACTCGTCCAGGCGTCGGCCCAGCGGTGCGAGGATGCGCTGCATCACGCGTTCGACGTGATGATCGTCAATGAAACGCAAGTCACTCTGGTGCAGCAGGCCGTCACGTTCGATAAACACCCGGTGTGGGCCGTTGACCAGGATCTCGGTCACCGACGGGTCACGCAGCAACACCTCAAGCGGGCCGAAACCGGTGAGTTCATCGACGATTTCTTCGGCCAGGCGTTCCATCTCATAGCGCGAAATCGCCAGGCGCATGCGTGTGATGTACTCGGAGACCTTGTCGATGACAAATTGCGCCAGGGATTGGCGAGTGCCTTCGAGCAGGTTCTTGCCCGACTCCTCGATGGCGTCAATGATGTAGCGATGCAACACCAGTTTGAGGCCGTCGTTATCGGTGCTGCCGCTTGCGCTGCGGGCGGGGCCGCCAAATAATTTTTCGCCGTTCATTGTCCTGACCCCAGGAGGCGTTCAAACCAACGCATTGACGGTTTTGCAAGCCCCTCGGAACGTTTAGCCAGGAGCTCACCCAACGTGCGCACGGCTTGGGTCAGGGGTTCGCGTGGGGCCAGGGCAAACAGGGGCTGGCCCTGGTTTTTCACATTAAGGCGCAATTCCGCGCTCAGGGGCAGTACGGCGATGCACGCAAGACCGAAGCTTTTTTCCAGGGCTTCGATGTCCGGTGCGCAGGCTTTGATGTAGCGGTCCACCACCAGTTTGGCATGATCAAGCTTCATGCCTTTTTCGCGCCAGCGATTGAGCACTGCGAGGTTGCGCCGGCAGTCCAGGACGCTCTGGTCGGTGCACCACAGCAGTTTGTCGCAGTGGCTGACGAAGGTGCGCAACGCTTCGCTGTCGGGCTGCCCGGTAATGTTCACGACGATGTGCTGGAAATGTTGGCGCAGTGCGCTGAGCAGCATGAACAATTCGGCGGCGCTGGTCAGTTTGAGCGGTTCATCACCGGTGGCGTACGCCAGGATGCGCAAGCCGTCCAGCGCTGTGGTGAAGGCGCTGTTGATCAAGGTGGAATCGAGGCGGCGCAAATGCCTCAGCGCGTCGCCGAAATTGAACGTGCTTTCCAGGCCGAGCAGCGCCAGGCTGTCACTGCGTGGCAGGCCCAGGTCGAGCAGCAACGTTTGCTGCCCGCTTTTCTGCACCACCAAGGCCAGGTGCGTCGCCAGCATCGCTCCGTCGGCATTGCTCTGGGTGCCAAACAGCACGGTCAGGCCGCCCAGTTGCGCGCTGTGGGCGACGGCTGGCAAGCGCTTGCTTAGGCGTCGCACCAGGCCGGCCACTTCGCTTGAACGTGAGCCGTAGGCCACGAAGTCGCGGGCGCCGGCGCGCATGGCGTTCAGGACCAGCTGGTTATCCATGCCATCGCCCAGGGCAACCACGGCGAGCATCGGCTTGGCCTCCAGGGCACCTTCTATCAGTGCGCTCTGGGCCACGAGGTTCTCACGGTCCAGGCCCACGAATACCAGGTTGGCGAAGGTGACGTCGACCAGCGCGAGCAATTCGTCCAGGCTGCCGGTACCGGCGCTCACGACCTGGCCAAGGGGCGCCAGGGCGCCCTGCAGCCACTCCAGGTCAGTGGTGTTGCGGGTGATGGCGAGAAAGGTCTGGCTCAGGCTATCGCTCATTGGGAAAGTCCACTACGGCGGTCGAAATTGCCGTTTTCCAGGAAAAACAACCGGTACCAGTTCGGGTCGTAGCTGCGCAGTTTTTCGCCGGGCAAGGACGGCAGTTGGGCGTTGGCGGCCAATGGCTGTACCAGGTGCGGTGTGACGATCATCAACAGCTCTTTTTCTTCGCGGCTGATATTGGAGTCGCGGAAAAACGCCCCGAGGATCGGGATATCGCCCAGCCCTGGAAACTTGTTGATGGTGGAGCGGTTGTTGCTGCTGATCAGGCCGCTGATCACAAAGCTTTCACCATCGGCCAGGGACACGCTGGTGTCGGTACGGCGCACCGTCAGGGCCGGCACCTGGATGCCTTGGATCTGCACGGCGTTGCTGTAGTCCAGCTCGCTGACTTCGGGTGCGACCTTGAGGGAGATGCGGTTGCGGTCAATCACTGTCGGCGTCAGCGTCAGGCGAATGCCGAACTCCTTGTATTCGATGGAGATCGTGTCGCTGCCCGCGCTGGGCACCGGGATCGGCACCTCGCCGCCAGCCAGGAAGGAAGCACTCTGGCCGCTCATGGCCACCAGGCTGGGACGTGCCAGGGTATAGGCGAAACCACTGCGCTCCAGCGCGTTGATCATGGCTTTGACCCGACCGCCACCGAAACCGACGTTGAAGCCATCAGTGCTTACCGGCAGCTTGAAAACGCCTTCCGAAGGGGACAGCAGGTTGGGGCTGCCGAAGAAAAAGTTTGTGCCTGAGCCCAAAAGTCGGGTGCTGGCTTCCTTGAGCTTGGTACGGCTGACCTCGACAAAGCGAATATCGGTCTGCACCTGGCTGGGCAGCAGAGGGTCTTCCGACGGCGACAGCGACAGGCTGGTCAGCGCCGACGTGGCCTTGCCCTTGACGAACACCATGCTCTGGCGCGGTGAACGGGCGCAGGCGGTCCACACCAACAGGCTGGTGGCGCCGGACGAGACACCGGTCAGCAGGAAATTACGGTCGCCATTCACGCGCACATCGGCGATTTTTGGGTCGCCGATGGCCAGCCGGGTGATGGCCACGGGCGATTGCAGCTCTTGTTGCAGACCTTCTCCTACCTCGACCACGGCAGGCAACTGACCCAGGGCGCTGCAATTGCCTGGCGCCGCCAAGGCCATGCCGAACGGCAGGCTCGACAGCAGGAAGGCCCAGGCCATTTGCGTGAACACGGGTGCGTAGCGCTGGCTCATTCAAGGCATCCTTGTTCGATTACGGGGTGAGGGGAGCCGCCTGGGCACCGCGAATGACTTCAATGCCACGCCGAACGCCAGGCTCACTTGCGGCGGACGTGACTCGCTTGGGCGGCCCGGTCAGGGCCAGTTGCGTGAATTGGTAGAGGTCGCGGTTGGCGCTTTCCAGCCTTTGTGATGCGTCGCTTTCGCCGGCCCAGTAGCGGCTGAGCAGTTGCTCCTCGGCGCTGCGTACGGCCAGGCGCAACGTGCCTGCTTGGGCGGCGAGCATCAGGCGGCTCAATAGCGGCTCCGGCACCGCCAGCACCACGGTGCGCGCGGCGGCCCGACGTTGTGCTGCCTGGGCGCGTTCTTCGACCGTGGCCGGCGGTGGCACCGCGGGGGTGCCATCGTTGGCCAGGCCCAACTGGTCGCCAACGCTGAGCAGGCGCATCGCTGGAAGGACGATCTGGGCTGATTGTTCGGCGTTGCTGGCATCCTGGCGCAGGAACAGCAATACATCCACGTAGTCGCCGGGGGTCAATTGGCCTCCAGCGCCGCTCACCTCATCCACCGCCACGGCCAGGGCCCGCTCGTTCGGGCGAATCATGCGAGCGAGCGGACCGCCGCTGCTGAAGCTTTCTTCGGTGAGCCAAGTGCCCGCCCCCAAGGTGCGAAGGGGGATACGACCGATGGCTTGGTCAAGCTGGGACAGGCTGCCGGCGGGTACGGTACGCAGTTTTTCTATGGCCAGGTCAGCGGCGGTCAGTGGCGTAAAGGCGGACACTTCGTGCACCAGCACCACCACCGGTTGGCGGGTCTGGTCTTCAACGGCAGCGACGGTGTTATCCACGGAAACGACAGGTGCAACGGGGGCGGCGACGGGCTCCGGTGCGCGGCTCAATACAAGCCCCCAGTACCCGGCGATCAATGCCCCAATCAGCAACAAGCCGGCCAGGACCATGCTGATGCGACTGTTCATGACGGCTCTCCCTTTCCCCGTTGCACTGCATGCCCGTTTAATCCAATCGGGTTAATCCGCAACCTGGCTGTAATGAACATCTAACGATTTGGCTATTTGAAGGTAGCTCAGCTAGGACAAAATGCCATTAACCCGGAAAAAAATTATCTGAACTGTAAGCGCAGCCGTTTAAAGGCCGGGGTGATTGCGTCAACTTTGCGACTAATACTTTGTGATTAATCCGTTCTTACAGTTGTGAGCCCGAGGTTTGTTGACAATGCTCTAATGGCACGCCGCGATCATCTGGTAGTAGAGCCGTTCCGGCTTTTAATGGCGTTTTAGGGAGAAGTCTCATGTTCCTTGAGCTGATGTTGAAGATGTATGTCCAGACCCAACTCTTTTTTCAACGTAAAGATGGCGCGTCGGGTATTGAGTACGCGATTATCGTGGCAATGGTTGCACTGGTGATCGTGGGGGCCGGTACAGGGCTTGGAACTAAGATCAAGTCTATCTTCGATAGCGTCGCGACTAAAATGACGACGTGAACGCCCCTTTGTACATGTGGAAACCGCCTATCAAAGTTCTTTCTGTTCAGGTACAGCCATGAGCGCCTCTTCGCCTAACCGCCAACAAATTCTTTTGGTGGACGACGAAGAGGACGCCCTGATCGAACTTGCCGAGTCCCTTGAAAATGAGGGGTTTGTCTGTTTCACCGCCACCTCCGTCACCTTCGCCCTGCAAGAATTGACACTCCACCCCGATATTGCCCTGGTCATCACCGACCTGCGTATGCCCGAAGAAAGCGGCATCTCCTTGATCAAACGCCTGCGTGAGCACACCTCACGTTCTCACCTGCCAGTGATTGTGATGTCCGGTCATGCCGAGATGGATGACGTGAGCGATATGCTGCGCTTGCAGGTGCTGGACTTGTTTCGCAAGCCGATCTACCTGGTGCGGTTGATTGATACGCTGAACAACCTGTTTCCCCTGCCGAAATCCAGGCTGTAGGCGCCAGGCCGGCGCCTACAGAGCGGGATCAGAGCTGATAACTGAAGCTCAACGTGTACCGTGGCCGCCGGTTGAAGCTGTCCAGCGCGATATCCGACATCGGCTTGGCCGCTTCCAGGGCGATGTTGTAGTACTTGTTGTCCCCGAAGCGCAGCCCTACGGCAGCCGATGACATATCGTTGCTCTTGACTGGCAGATCGTTGAACCAGCTCTTGGCGCGGTCGAACACGACATAGGGCTGCAGAATCCTCACCCAGTCGCCGGCGCGGTTGTAGCTGTAGTTGAACTCATAAGCCACCCCCCAACCCTTGTCACCGGAGCCTTGATCGTCAGGGTAGCCACGACCGAAGTTCTGCCCGCCGAACGTGGCGCGTTCGCTGTCGGGCAGGGTGTCATTGCTCCAGTAAAACGCGCCCGACAGTACGCCTTGCCAGTTATCGAAGAACTTGTCGCTTTGTACGCCGGACAGGCGCAGGCGGAAAAAGTCCAGGTCGGGCTTGAGCCCTTCAAAATCACTGTGGGTCCTGGCGCCCAGGCCATTTATTCCCTGATACAGGCCGGCGCTGAGGATACGCAGTTGGCGAGTGTCGGATTTGCGCCAGTCACCTTCGAACGCCAGGGCACGCAGGTTGGTTTCGATGTCGAAACGTTGGGGGTAACCCACGAGTTTGTAGCGTGTGGTCTGGTCCACTGCGTAGAGCCGCGTACCGAGGGTCAGCGACTCAGTCGGTGAGGCTACCAGCGGGTGGCTGAGGCCGATGGAGTAGCGATCGATGGACTGGTGCGGCTTGAGCTCGAAGCCGCCGTCCAGTTGCAGGTTGGCGTTGGGGTCGGCGCGGTAGCGTTCGGCGGCGAGCGCCAACTGGGTGCCTTCGGCATTGATGAACTGGCTGTAGCCCACGCGGTAGTAGTGCTCTTTATCTTCGCCAGGTGGGAACAGCCCGCTGATATTGAGCTGCTCGCCCATTGAGGTTTGGGAGTTGCTTGTGCCAGTGAGCAAGGCCTGCAGGCCACCGCGGTTGTCATCGGTCATGCTCATGCTGCTGGTGAAGGGCTTGCGGCTGGCGGTGATCTGCATGCGTGTGCCACCGTCGGTAGTGCCTGGCGGCGGTACTTGCGCTTGCAGGGTGACACCGGGGATACGGCCCATGAGCGTGGTGTAGCGCTCGAAGGTTTTGCGAGTCAGTGGGCGTTCGGCCAGGAGTTTATTGGCCAGTTTGTCGACGTAAGCCGAGACCGAGCCGATATCGCCACTTTGCTGGTAGTCCTTGATATAGCCTTCCACCAGCACCACGCGCACCAGGCCATTTTCGAAGTCTTGCTGGGGCAGGAATGCGTAGGACAACAGATAACCGTCTTGCTGGTAACGACGTGTAATGCCACGGGTGGCTTCGATCAGTTGCGCCAGGTTGGTCTCATGGCCAATCAACGGTTCGTAGGCCTTGGCGGTCTCGGCGAGCGGGTAGACGGTGCCACCCTCGATCTGCAGCTTGCGAATCGTGACCTTGGTGTCCATCAACAGCGGCTGGCCCTGAGTGGGCGGAGCTTCGGGCACCTGGGTTTGCGGCGTGACCGGTCGATAGGCGTCGGCGGGAAGGTTGGGCACTGGCAAGTTGCGAATGGTGTCGTTGCTGTTGAGGAAGTTGGGAAGGGTCTCGGCCTGTGCGTAGGCACTGAGGGTAAGCACTAACATCGGCGTCAACACGCGCATAGGACACTCCATGGTCAACTGCAGCAGCGTTTCGGGCCCGCCGGGTTCTGGGACTCGGTTCGGGAGGGCATGATTCCAGCCCCATAAAAAAGACGAGAGACTTATTGGGGTCTCTCGTCTCAACCAAGCGTAGGCGCTGTAGGGGAGGCCGTCTAATCGGCCAGGTGCAATTCTATTTTTTGCCGGTCAGGCCGTTCAGTAAGCCGCCCAGCCCACTGCCGGTGTTGGTGTTTGCACTGCCACCCGCCGAGGCGTTGGCGCCTACGTTCAGGCCGCCAAGCAGGCCTCCACTGGTGCCGGTGCCGCCTGTGACCAACCCACCGACCGAGCCTACGGTGCTGCCCACCGCACTGACGGTGCCTCCGAGGGCATTGGTGATCGGGTTGGCGTTGGCGGCTGTCAGGTTGGCACCGATACCGCTGACGGCGCCGCCCACTTGTGTCACCAGACCGTTGACCGGCGCGCCGATGCCCGTGGTGGTTCCGATATTTTGCGTCAGGCTGGCGACGCCGGAGGTCACTGGGTTGAGGGCCGCACCGACCTGAGTGGCCAAGCCGGCAACGGGCGATGTGGCTGCCGTGTTGCTGATGCCATTGCCACCGATGACCGTGCCCAGGGAGGCAACAGTGCCGCCGAGGGCGCCACCGGTTACACCGGCGGCACTGACAGTGCCATTAGTGTTGCCGACATTCAGACCGTTACCGACGTTGGCGATCAGGCCGCCCACCAACTCGGGCAGGCCGGATTTCGCGCCGCCGCCCGCTGGGGCAACATAGCCGCCGGATTTGTCGAGCACGCCACCGACGCCGGTCAATGCGCCACCTACGATGTTGGTAACCGGATTGCCGGTGCCGCCCGCGCTGGCGACCTGGCCACCCAGGCCGGTCACCGTCGAGCCGACCTTATCCAGCAGGCCATTGACCGGGTTGCCAAGGCCGGTGGCCTTGCCGAGGTTGCCGGTGGTGTTTTCCACCAGCGAGACCACGGGCACCAACACTTTGCCGCCGACCGTGTTAGTGAGAGAACCCAGCGGTCCGGTGGTGCTGGCGGTGCTCAATGTATCGCCCAGCATGGTGACGGTCTGACCTACCTTGTCGACCAGGCCGCCGGCAGCACCGCCGACACCGCCGGTCAAGCCGCCCACCACTGGAATACCGCCCAGTGTGGTCGACAGGGATTTGCCGGTGGTCGAAAGGCCGTCACCCAGGTCGGCAACGCCGTTACCGACGCCCGCCACGGTGATGCCGAGGGAGTTGCTGTTGGTGCCCAGGGAGCCCAGGCCGGCAGTCACGCCGGTACCAATGCTGGTGACGGCGTCGCCGGTAGCGGTGACGAGACCGCCAGCGGTGGTGCCGACGATGGGAACGTTGTTCAAGGTGTCGCCAAGGTCGCCAACCGCAGCACCCACATTACCGACAGTACCGCCCAGAGTGCCGACAATCTGGCCAGTCACCAGGGGAGTGGTTGTCGAGCCTGTGCCACCGCCTGTGCCGCCACCGGTGCCACCGCCTGTGCCGCCACCAGTACCTCCGCCAGTACCGCCACCGGTGCCGCCACCAGTGCCACCGCCGGTACCGCCACCAGTGCCTCCGCCAGTACCACCATCTGTGCCACCGCCAGTACCGCCACCAGTGCCACCACCGGTTCCACCATCACCGCCACCGGTGCCACCACCCGTTCCCGCACCCGCATCCGGTGAGGACGATGCCACGCTGGATTTATGCCCACCACCACCGCTGCTGCAGCCGCCGAGTGCCAGTGCTACTGCCAGGGCCAGCGCGGTACTTGCTTTCCAAAACACTACTTGAGTTTTCATGATTGAGTTCCTTGCACCTGTACAACCTTGGTTGTCTTCAAACACTCACTGCTTCTCGAGGTCGTGATGTGTTTGTCCGTGTGGCTATAACAGCCCCGGCGGTGCCTTCTCTCAATGCTCTACTTGGTATTAACGATTTATATACCGCAGCAGTGTATCGGCTAAGCGACTAATACCAAGGGCGTAAGGGGAGGATGTATCAAGATGTTTATTTATTAAAAAACAATAAGTTAAATAAAAAAGCGGACTTAAAAAAGTCCGCTAGTACTTAGGGTGTATATATACAATTAATCAGTTTATTTCAGGCGATCGGTTGCCAGTTGCCAACCATATGTTCAATACCGCCCGCGCCTTTTAACCACAACTCGCCGCTGGACCCGGCGGCGCTGGCCAATAACGTTACTTCTCCGGGCAGGCGCACGGGTTTTTTGAACTCAACGCTGATCTCGATATTGGCGGCGGGCAAGTGTTCGCCAAGGGCGGCGAGGGTGTGCGCCTTGTTCCACAGCCCGTGGGCGATGGCTTGGGGAAAACCGAACAGCTTGGCGGTCAAGGCGCTGAGGTGGATGGGGTTGTAGTCGCCGGAGACCCGGGCATAACGGCGGCCAATATCGGCGGGGGCCTTCCAGCGGGTCAGTTCGCTGACCTGAGTGGGGGCGGGCTGGGCGTCATCCTCGGGTTCACCTTGCAGTTTTACGCCTCGGCACAACATGCGGCTTTCGGCTTCCCATAGCAGGCCGAGTGAGTCCTCGACGGTGGTGATCAGATCAAAGGTCGCGCCCTTGGGGTGGGGCTTGAGGTTCTGCGTGTGGACACCGACGGACAATTCGCTCACCCCACCCAGCGGGCGATGAATGCGGATGCGGTTACTCAGGTGAATCAACCCCAGCAGTGGGAACGGAAAGTCTTTGTCCGTCAGCAACTGCATCTGCAATCCGAACGCCATGATATGGGGATACGTCGCCGGCAAGACCGGGCTGTCGGAAAAACCGCAGACCTTGCGATACACCGCCACGTGCTTGGGATTCATGCTCACCCGACAGCGCAATCCCTGTTCGGGCAACGTGCTGCCGGTGATCTTGCGTTTGAGCGCCGCGCGCCAATACAGCGGCGGCAGAAAGGGAGTAGTGCCTAGCGTCTTCCATTGCATGCTTATGCTCCAAAGAGGCTTTGCCCACACACCCGCAACGCTTGCCCGCTGACCGCTCCGGAACCTGGTTGGCCCAGCCAGGCCACGGCCTCTGCGACGTCTTGCGGCAGGCCGCCCTGGCCCAACGAACTCATGCGCCGCCCGGCCTCACGCAACGCGAAGGGGATATGCGCGGTCATCTGGGTTTCGATAAAACCGGGGGCCACGGCGTTGATACTGATACCGCGTTCCTTGAGCAACGGTGCCCACGCTTGTGCGAGGCCGATCAACCCGGCCTTGCTCGCGGCGTAATTGGTCTGCCCACGGTTGCCGGCGATGCCGCTGATCGACGCCAGCAACACCACGCGGGCGTTGTCATGCAGGGTGCCGCTGTCGAGCAGCGCCTTGGTCAGCACCTGTGGCGCATTGAGGTTGACCGCCAGCACCGCGTCCCAGTATTCCGGCGTCATGTTGGCCAAGGTTTTGTCACGGGTGATCCCGGCGTTGTGCACCAGAATGTCGAGGCCATCGGGCAACTGTTCGATCAATTGGCTGGGGGCGTCTTCAGCACAGATATCCAGCGCGACGGTGCGTGCACCCAGGCGCGCGGCCAGGGCTTCGAGGTCGGCCTTGGCCTGGGGCACGTCGAGCAGGATCACTTCGGCACCGTCGCGGGCCAGCGTTTCAGCGATGGACGCGCCAATGCCTCGGGCGGCGCCGGTGACCAGTGCCTTGCGCCCGGCCAGTGGCCGCGTCCAATCCTCAACCGGAGTGGCGCACGCTTGCAGGCGAATCACTTGGCCGGAGATATACGCACTTTTCGGCGAGAGAAAAAAGCGCAGCGCGCCTTCCAGTTGGTCTTCGGCACCGTCGCCGACGTAGAGCAATTGCAACACGCCGCCATTGCGCAGTTCCTTGGCCAGCGAGCGGCTGAAACCTTCAAGAGCGCGCTGGGCGCTAGCGGCAAACGGGTCGCTGAGGGTTTCCGGCGCGCGACCGAGGATCACCAGATGGGCGCTGTTATCGAGATTTTTCAGCAGCGGCTGGAAGAACTCGCGCAGTTGTTTAAGTTGGTCTGTGTGTTGCAAATGGCTGGCGTCGAACACCACGGCTTTCAGCTTGGGGCCGTGGCCGGGAATCCACGTCGACGTCTCGCTGCCGTACGTGTAAATGGCGTCGGTGAGTCTGTTGGCAAATGCCTGCACATTGCTCACCAGCGCACCGCCGCCCAGTAGCAGCGCTCCTTCCACCGGACGCAGGCGCCCGGCTTGCCAGCGTTCCAGGCGTACCGGTGACGGCAGGCCAATGGCGGCGACCAGGCGATGGCCGAGGCTTGAGTTGGCGAAGTCGATATAACGGTCAGACATGGAACGCTCTCCGAAGGCTGGGGTTCAAAGGGTTGACCACCCCAGGGTGGCAGTCGTTCGATTGAGCCTAGGCTAGGCTTGGTGATTCCACCCACAACCATCAGGGAGCTTTCCATGACTCAATTGCGCCGTGTAGCGATCATTGGCGGTAATCGCATTCCTTTCGCCCGCTCCAACGGCCCCTATGCCACGGCGAGCAACCAGGCGATGCTGACAGCTGCCCTGGAAGGCCTGATCGAACGCTACAACCTGCACGGCCTGCGCATGGGCGAGGTGGCTGCCGGCGCGGTGCTCAAGCATTCCCGTGACTTCAACCTGACCCGCGAATGCGTGCTCGGCTCGCGCCTGTCGCCGCAGACCCCGGCCTACGACATTCAACAGGCGTGTGGCACGGGGCTGGAAGCGGCGTTGCTGGTGGCCAATAAAATCGCCCTGGGCCAGATCGAGTGCGGGATTGCGGGTGGAGTGGACACCACCTCCGACGCACCCATCGGTGTGAATGAAGGCCTGCGCAAGATCCTGCTGCAAGCCAACCGCAGCAAATCCATGGCAGCCAAATTAAAAGTCCTGTTACAACTTCGTCCCCAGCATCTGAAGCCGGAGCTGCCGCGCAACGGCGAACCCCGCACCGGCTTGTCCATGGGCCAGCACTGTGAATTGATGGCACAGACCTGGCAGATTCCCCGTGCCGAGCAGGACCAACTGGCGCTGGAAAGCCACCAGAAAATGGCCGCCGCCTACGCCGAAGGCTGGCACAACGATTTGCTCACCCCGTTTCTGGGCCTGACCCGCGACAACAACCTGCGGCCCGACCTGACCCTGGAAAAACTCGCCGCCCTCAAGCCTGCCTTCGAACGCAGCGACAAGGGCACGCTCACTGCCGGCAACTCCACGCCGCTCACCGATGGCGCCTCGCTGGTACTGCTGGGCAGTGAGGCCTGGGCCCAGGAGCGTGGTTTGCCGATCCTGGCGTATCTGCGCGATGGCGAAGCGGCGGCAGTCGACTTCGTCAACGGCGCCGAAGGCTTGCTGATGGCGCCGGTGTACGCGGTACCGCGCTTACTGGCGAGGAATGGTCTGACGCTGCAGGACTTCGATTACTACGAAATCCACGAAGCGTTCGCTGCCCAAGTGTTGTGCACGCTCAAGGCCTGGGAAGATGCGGACTATTGCAAGACGCGTCTGGGACTTGACGCGCCCCTGGGCGCCATCGACCGTAGTCGACTCAATGTGAAAGGCAGCTCCCTGGCCGCCGGGCACCCATTTGCCGCCACAGGTGGACGTATCGTCGCCAATCTGGCCAAGTTGCTCGACGCGGCAGGCAAGGGCCGAGGGCTGATTTCCATCTGTGCAGCGGGCGGGCAAGGGGTGACGGCGATCATTGAGCGCTGAAACTGGCATATTGGATGCATTCTTAAGTGATCAACGGTCGGTAGCCCCTCCCACCGGCGAGCTGATTGCCGTATAACGAGTGCCATACGCGTATTTGGTAATAAAGGACCCACAATAAAAGCTGATGAAGACTCCTAAACGCATTGAACCCCTGATCGAAGACGGTCTGGTCGACGAAGTGCTGCGCCCACTCATGAGTGGTAAAGAAGCAGCTGTTTATGTGGTGCGCTGCGGCAACGAATTGCGTTGCGCCAAGGTTTACAAGGAGGCGAACAAACGAAGTTTTCGTCAAGCGTCCGAATACCAGGAGGGCCGTAAGGTCCGTAACAGCCGGCAGGCCCGGGCCATGGCCAAGGGGTCCAAGTTCGGCAAGAAAGAAACCGAAGATGCCTGGCAGAACGCCGAAGTCGCGGCGTTGTTCCGCCTGGCCGGTGCGGGCGTTCGCGTGCCCCAGCCGTTCGACTTCCTCGAAGGCGTATTGCTGATGGAATTGGTGGCCGACGAGTACGGCGATGCGGCACCGCGTCTGAACGACGTGGTACTGGAGCCGGACCAGGCGCGCGAATACCACGCCTTCCTGATTTCCCAGATCGTGCTGATGCTGTGTACCGGTCTGGTGCACGGTGACCTGTCCGAGTTCAACGTGCTGCTCACGCCAACCGGTCCGGTGATTATCGACCTGCCCCAGGCGGTAGATGCTGCGGGTAATAACCACGCTTTCAGCATGCTGGAACGGGATGTGGGCAACATGGCTTCCTACTTCGGGCGCTTTGCTCCGGAGTTGAAGAAGACCAAGTACGCCAAGGAAATGTGGGCGCTGTACGAAGCCGGGACCCTGCACCCGGCCAGTGTATTGACCGGCGAGTTCGATGAGCCTGAAGAGCTGGCGGATGTCGGCGGTGTGATTCGTGAAATCGAAGCGGCGCGGCTGGATGAAGAGCGTCGCCAGGCGATTCGGGCGGAGGATGATGCGCCGCAGAGCAAGAAGGCGGAAGAACCGCCACCGCCTTGGATGCAATGATCTTTGGGTAGTTGAAGCGCAAAAATGCGGGAGCGGGCGTGCTCGCGAAAGCGGAGTGTCAGTCGATACGTGTGCTGACTGATCCACCGCTTTCGCGAGCACGCCCGCTCCCACATTGGGTTCGCCGGTATTCAGATAGATTCCATCAGGCGCAGCAGCTACCGGACGCCAACTCCTTGAGAATCGGACAATCCGGCCGATGATCGCCCTGGCAGTGCTCCACCAGGTCCTGCAAAGTGTCGCGCAGTTGCCCCAGTTCCAGAATCTTCTGGTTCAGCTCCTCGATATGCTGGCGTGCCAAGGCCTTCACATCGGCGCTGGCCCGTTGCCGGTCCTGCCACAGGGTCAGCAGCTTGCCCACCTCTTCCAATGAAAACCCCAGATCCCGCGAGCGCTTGATAAACGCCAGGGTGTGCAAGTCATCCTGGCCGTACACGCGGTAGCCACTGTCGGTGCGATGGGCGGCTTTGAGCAGGCCGATGGATTCGTAGTAACGAATCATCTTGGCACTCAACCCACTCTGGCGTGCGGCTTGGCCGATGTTCATGGGCGTTGATCCTCCAGGTGCTCCGGTTTCCAAGTCTTCAACAGTAACGCATTGCTCACCACGCTGACGCTGGACAAGGCCATCGCCGCGCCGGCCAGCACCGGGTTGAGCAGGCCGAACGCCGCCAGGGGGATGCCGATCAGGTTATACACAAAGGCCCAGAACAGGTTTTGGCGGATCTTTGCGTAGGTCTTGCGGCTGATCTCCAGCGCGGCCGGCACCAGGCGCGGATCGCCGCGCATCAGGGTGATACCGGCGGCGTGCATGGCCACGTCGGTGCCGCCGCCCATGGCGATGCCGATGTCGGCAGCGGCCAGGGCCGGGGCATCGTTGATGCCGTCACCGACCATGGCCACCACGCCGGTCTTTTTCAGCTCCGTGACAGTGGCGGCTTTGTCGGCGGGCAATACTTCGGCGTGCACGTCTTCGATACCCAACGCCTCGCCCACCACGCGGGCACTGCCGCGATTGTCACCGGTAAGCAGGTGGCTGCTGATGCGCTGGGCCTTGAGTTGCTGCACCGCTTCCAGCGCACCGGGTTTGAGGGTATCGCCAAACGCGAACAGCCCAAGCACTCGGGGTTGTGCGCCTTGCTCGATCAGCCAGGACAAGGTGCGGCCTTCTGCCTCCCAAGCCTTGGCGGAGTCGGCCAGATTGCCTGCGCTCAAGCCGCTTTCTTCCAGCAGGCGACGATTGCCCAAGGCCAATTGCCGGCCATCCAGCGTGCCGGCAATGCCGCGCCCGGTCAGGGATTGGCTGGCCGTCACGTCGGCCACTGCCAGACCTTGTTCGTTGCAGGCATCCAACACGGCCTTTGCCAACGGGTGTTCGCTGCCGCGTTGCAACGCCCCGGCCTGTTGCAGCAACAAGGCCTCGTTGCCATCCACTGCCGTCAGGTGGGCGATCTTCGGCGCGCCGGAGGTGAGGGTGCCGGTCTTGTCGAAGACCACGGCGCTCACTTCATGGGCGCGTTCCAGGGCTTCGGCGTCTTTGATCAGGATGCCGTGGCGCGCGGCAACGCCTGTACCGGCCATGATCGCGGTGGGTGTAGCAAGGCCCAGGGCGCAAGGGCAGGCGATCACCAGCACGGCGACGGCATTGATGATCGCGGTCTCGAGGGGCGCGCCATACAGCCACCAGCCCGCCAATGTCACCAATGCCAGCACCAACACGGCTGGGACGAACACCTGGCTGACTTTATCCACCAGTTTCTGGATCGGGGCCTTGGCGGCCTGGGCGTCTTCAACCAGGCGGATGATCCGCGCCAACACGCTCTCAGCGCCGAGGGCCAGGGTGCGTACCAGCAGGCGGCCTTCGCCATTGATGGCGCCGCCGGTGACGTTATCGCCGGGTTGTTTGGGGACGGGCAGGCTTTCGCCGCTGATCAAGGCTTCGTCCGCATGGCTTTGTCCTTCGACCACTTCACCGTCTACCGGGAAGCGTTCGCCGGGCTTTACCAGCACGAGATCATTGAGTTTCAGGGCATTGATGGCGACATCTTCTTCACGGCCTTCAATCACCCGAACCGCCCGCTCCGGACGCAGGGCTTCCAGGGCGCGGATAGCGCTGGCGGTCTGGCGCTTGGCGCGGCTCTCCAGGTATTTACCCAGCAGCACCAGGGCGATCACGACCGCGGAGGCTTCGAAGTACAGGTGCGGTGCCATGCCGGGGTGCGCGGTGAGCCATTCATAAATACTCAGGCCGTAACCGGCACTGGTGCCGATGGCCACCAGCAGGTCCATGTTGCCGGCACCGGCACGCACGGCTTTCCAGGCGGCAATATAGAAGCGTGCGCCGAAGATGAATTGCACGGGGGTTGCCAGGGCAAACTGTGCCCAGGCGGGCAGCATCCAGTGCAGGCCGAACGGCTCCACCAGCATCGGCAGCACCAGCGGCAATGCCAGCAGGATCGCCAGCAGCAGCGACCAACGCTCGCGTTGCAGGCGCTGGGCTTGATTCGCGTCGGTGGCCTTTTCGCTCTGGGGGAGGGTGGCGGTGTAGCCGGCTTTGTCGACGGCGGCGATCAGCACGCCCGGGTCCATCTGGCCGAGCACTTCAACGTGGGCGCGTTCGTTGGCCAGGTTGACGCTGACGCTTTGCACCCCCGGCACCTTGCCCAGTGCACGCTCGACCCGGCCGGCACAGCTGGCGCAGGTCATGCCGCTGATGGGCAGGTCAAAGGTGGTGGATCCATTCATGGGGCAGTCCTCCAAGAGAAGTTGCCCCTAGGATCAACCTTGACCTGTGGGGAAGGTCAAGCGCCTTTAATATTCCAATGCGGCGGGCTTGAGATACATGCCATCCGAGCCTTGGGCAATACGCAGTTTGCGTACATCCCCGGCCTTGAGCGTAATGTTCTGCGCCGGCGGCGCCAGCATCCCCGGCAGGCAGCCAGGGGATTGGCCCGGCAGCAGCTTCAGGCGCAAGGACAGGTTTCCCGCCGGCAGGTTGAACGAAGTGGCCTGTTCCTGGAACAGCCGGCCTGCCAGCTGGTCATTCAGGTACAGGCCGATTTCGCAGTTGGTCGGCACTTCCAGGCGTTCCCTGGAAATGATCAGCACCGCATAGTCTTCTGCGGCGAGGGCTTGGGGCGCAGCGGCCGACAAGCTCATCAGGCCAGCAAGGGCAAAAAACGACCAGCGCATGGCGAATGCTCCGTGGTGTGAATCAAAGATGGGTGAAGCTTGGCCTTTGAAGCGGCCAAATACCAGCCCGGCAGATGTTTTCAGAACTTGACCTTGCCATCGTGACAAGGTCGAGACTGGGTCCAACCTCATCAAAGGAGTCATGTCATGCAAGTATTCAGCGTTGAAGGAATGACCTGCGGCCATTGCGTTCGAGCGGTGACCCAGGCAGTGCAGAGCCAGGATCCGGCGGCCAGTGTGAAAGTCGACCTGGCGGCAAAGGAAGTGGGCGTCGAAAGCCGTTTGTCTGCCGAACAAGTGATCCAGGCGATCACCGAAGAGGGCTACAGCGTCAAGCTTGCCTGACGCGGATAAATAGTTAGCGAGCTATCGTGTTCAATGCGCCCAAGCGCGGCTAGACTATCGGGCTGCCGTCTCACTTGGGTGCCCGATGAACCTCCGCATAATTCTGATTCTGGGTGCCTTGAGCGCCTTCGCGCCATTGGCGATCGATTTTTACCTGCCCGGCTTTCCAGCCATGGCCAAGGCCTTCGCGACCGATGAAAAACACATCCAGCTGACCCTGGCGGTGTATTTCGGTGGGCTGGCCCTCGGTCAGTTGATCTATGGCCCACTGGCTGACCGCTTTGGCCGCCGCGGCCCGCTGCTCAGTGGTGTCACCCTGTTTACCCTTGCGTCCTTTGCCTGCGCCTTTGCGCCGTCCCTGGAATGGCTGATCGGCGCGCGTTTTGTGCAGGCCCTCGGTGGCTGCGCCGGTATGGTGATTTCCCGCGCGGTGGTCAGTGACAAATGCGATGCGGTTGGCTCGGCCAAAGTGTTTTCCCAGTTGATGCTGGTCACCGGCCTGGCGCCGATCCTCGCACCGCTGGCCGGCGGGCTGATGGTTGGGCTGTGGGGCTGGCAGTCGATTTTCCTGGCGCTGTCGATCTTCAGCGTGATGGCGGCCATCGCCGTGGCGGTCGGGCTGCCGGAAACCTTTCCGGCCCATCAGCCGCGTCAGCCGTTGTCCGGGTCGCTGCGTCGCTATGCGGCGTTGTTGTCGGACCGGGTCTACCTGGGCTATGCCCTCACCGGCGGTATCTCGATTGCCGGGATGTTTGCCTACATCGCCGGTTCACCTTTCGTCTTCATCCAGCTCTACGGCGTGCCGGCTGAGCATTACGGCTGGCTGTTCGGTTCCAATGCCGCAGGCTTTATCCTGGTGGCGCAGGTCAACGCGCGGTTGCTGTCCAAACGCGGCCCGGCGTTCCTGTTGTCGCGCAGTGTGTGGGTCTACCTGTTGGCGGCGTTGAGCTTGCTCGGTATTGCATCGTTGCGCACCGATGCGCTGTGGCCATTGCTGGTACCGCTGTTTATCTGCATTGCCAGCCTGGGCTGCATTTTGCCGAATACCTCGGCCTGTGCCATGAGTGGGCAGGGCGCACGGGCCGGTAGCGCCTCGGCGTTGCTCGGTTGCATTCAGTTTGGCGTCGCGGCGGGGGCGGCGTCGTTGGTTGGGGTTTTGCACGACGGCACGGCGATGCCGATGGCGATGGTCATCAGCTTGTGCGGTGTGTTGGCGGTGACGATTGCGATGTCAACCCAGCGCCTGCAACGTAAACGGGCGTTGCAGGCTCAGGTCTGAACAGCGGGTCAGCCAGCGGCGGAGCGTTGCTGACTGTTCGGAAAACGGTGGGGCGCCTGGATACGGGCTTGCAGGGTGTCGGCAAAGGCACGGGCTTCGGCCTCGGTGCGGAAGGTGAAAGCGTCTTGGTCGAGACGGACCTGCCATTTATTGCCTGCGGATTTTGCTAACGCTTTTATCAGGATTTTCATTGCTGACTTCCTCACGTAAAAGAATCGTGGCAAAGGCGGCCAATATAAACCCGAATACGCTCACAAATATGACAAAGGTCAACTCTCTGACTAGCGGTGTCGTCCATTACTCACATGAATAATGGACGACCCTGACAGCTAGTTGTTCAGAAGCCTTCCAGCACGATCTTGCCCTTGGCTTTGCCGCTTTCCAGCAGCGCATGGGCACGCCGCAGGTTTGCGGCATTGATCACACCGAAGTGCTCACCCACCGTGGTTTTCAGGGTGCCGGCGTCGATCAGTTCGGCCACTCGGTTGAGCAGGTTGTGCTGTTCGATCATGTCCGGGGTCTCGAACATCGAGCGCGTGTACATGAATTCCCAATGCAGCGACAGGCTCTTGCGCTTGAGCTTGCTGACGTCCAGCGTCTTGGGATCGTCAATCAGCGCCAGCTTGCCCTGGGGCTGCAGGGCTTCGACCAACTGGTCCAGGTGATGATCTGTCTGGGTCAAGCTGGCGACGTGGGTCACCTGCGGATGGCCGGCGGCTTTCAGCGCATCGCTCAGCGGTTGGCTGTGGTCGATCACCAGGTCGGCGCCGAGGGCTTTGGTCCACTCTTGTGTTTCCGGACGCGAAGCGGTGCCGATCACTTTCAACCCGGTGAGTTGGCTGGCCAGTTGAGTCAGGATCGACCCCACGCCACCGGCGGCACCGACGATCAACAGGCTCTGGCCGTTGTCCTGTTGACCTTCCTGCACTTGCAGGCGTTCGAACAGCAATTCCCAGGCGGTGATGGCGGTCAGCGGCAACGCGGCAGCTTCGGCAAAACCCAGGCTTTTCGGCATATGCCCGACGATGCGCTCATCCACGGTATGCAGTTCGCTGTTGCCGCCCGGACGCACCAGGGAACCGGCGTAAAACACGTTGTCACCCGCCTTGAACAGCGTCACGTCGCTGCCGACGGCCTTGACCACACCGGCCACGTCCCAACCCAGTACCTTGGCCGCACCCTTTTCCGGGGCGACGTTCTGGCGAACCTTGGTGTCCACCGGGTTGACCGAGATGGCTTTGACTTCCACCAACAGGTCACGCGGGCCGGCGACAGGCGCTGGCAGTTCGATGTCTTGCAGGGCATTTGGATCGTTGATCGGCAGTGAGGCGTAGTAGGCAATGGCTTTCATGATGTCTCCAGAAAACAAGGTTAACCGACTGTAGGCGCGAGCTTGCTCGCGAAACACTCAAGGGCGCCGCGTTAAACCAGACACGCTGCGTTTTCGTTGACGATTTTCGCGAGCAAGCTCGCGCCTACAGAAAAATGGTGATGATCAGGCGAGAAATTTCAGACGCTTGAGTTCGAAGTGTTCGATCACATCAGCGGCTTTAGCGCGAAAGCTCTGGATATGCGCGCTCTGGTCGTGGTCGGCCAACGCCGCGTCGTCGCTCCAGCGCTCGAGCATGTAGAACGTTTCGGGGTGTTGCAGATCCTGGTGCAGGTCGTACTGCTCGCAACCGGCTTCCAGGCGAGTGGGTTCCAACAGGCCGCGCAGCAAGGTTTCCAGGGTGGCCTGTTGGCCGGGTTTGGCGATCAGCGTGGCGATGACGTTAAAGGCAGTGGGCATATTCAACTCCAGACACGTGATGAACGGGATGCGTAGATGATTGGCTATTTCCCGCGCAGATAAAAGCGGCTAAAACAGCAGTCTGTTTCAACAAAATTTTGATAATGGACAGTAATGCATGCTGCGTTTTGATGATTTGCAGTTGTTTGTACGTGCGGCAGACCTGGGTAGCCTGTCGGCTGCGGCACGGGTGATGGACCTGTCGCCAGCGGTGGCGAGTGCGGCGCTCAAGCGTATCGAACAGCAACTGAATACGCGTTTGCTGGCACGCTCCACTCGCAGCCTGCGCCTGACCGCTGAAGGTGAAGGCTTCCTGGAATATGCCCGTGCTGCCTTGAGCTCGCTGGATGAAGGGCGACGCTTATTGGCCAGCGGGCAGGACCATGTCAGTGGTGTGCTGCAATTGTCGGCCCCGTCGGATTTCGGACGCAATCAGCTGTTGCCCTGGCTGGATGAATTCCAGCGTGACTACCCGCAACTCACGGTACGGCTATTGTTGGGCGATCGGATTGCCGATCTGTTCCGTCAGCCGGTGGATATCGCCCTGCGCTATGGTGAACCTGAAGACTCCAGCCTTATCGCGCTGCCCGTCGCCCCGGACAATGTGCGTGTGTTGTGTGCCTCTCCCGGCTATCTCGCACGTTATGGTGAGCCCCGGCATCTGGGACAACTGGCCCAGCACAATTGCCTGCTGTATATGCTCGGCAGCCGGGTCCACGATCACTGGACCTTTCACGACGGCAAGCGTGAAGTCAGCCTGACGGTTACCGGCGACCGGTTCAGTGACGATGCCGATGTGGTCCGCCGCTGGGCGGTGGCGGGTGTCGGCATTGCCTACAAGTCGTGGCTGGATGTGAGTACCGACGTGTTGGCCGGGCGCTTGCGCCTTATCCTGCCGGAGCTGCGTGGCGAGCGCTCGCCGCTCAATCTGCTGTGTGCCCATCGGGCGCAATTGAGCAAACCCGTTAACTTGTTGCGGGAAATGCTCGTGTCCCGCTGTGCGACATTGACCGCCCAATTGCCAGAGCGATCCGGTGCAACGTAACGGACTCCATCAAAGCAGGAAATTTCACTCAGATCTTGTCCCTCTCTACGCTGTCAGACGTCGTGGAACCGGCGGTTTGCGCCCCTATACTTTGGGGCCTACTTCAGCAGAAAAATAAATCGACAGGGAGTGAAAAGATGGAAGCTGCACTTTGCATCAGTCAGATCGCCAGCTTGCTCGCCGAACCCAAACGTACCGCCATGTTGTGGGCCTTGATGGATGGCTCGGCCAAATCACCCGTCGAGTTGGCGACGCTTGCCGGGTTGTCACCGACATCCGCCAACGCGCATCTGGCGCGACTGACGGCAAGTGGTGTGTTGCGAGTGGAAGCCAGGCGTGGCAAGCGTTTGTTCCGTGTTGCGGCGCCTGATGTCAGCGCCGCTATTGATGCCTTGGCCAGGACCACCGTGGCGTGCGCCGCACGCAGAGCGCCGGAGGCACTACCGCCAGCGCTGGTTGCTCCGGCGTTGTTACGCCATGCGCGGTTGTGCCATGGCCACCTCGGCGGCGAATTGGGCGCGCAGTTGTATCAGCATCTGCTGGAAGAGGGTTGGATAGAACGTCATGAGCAGCGTGCCGATGTCACGGTCAAGGGCGCGCAGCGCCTGGCAAACCTGGGGATTTTTACCCAGGCCCTGGCGTCGCCGCTGGTGTGTAATTGTTTTGACTGGAGCCAGCACCAACCTCATCTGGGCGGCGCGTTGGGCGGGGGGTTGTTGCAACTGTTTCTGCAGTCGAACTGGATCAGTGTGATCAATGAGTCCCAGGCTTTACGGGTCAACGCCGTAGGACACAGGGAAATCACCCGATTGGCCATGTCTGCGTGACATAGCCAATCGTTATTGACTCAGTTAGGGCTTTACAAGCCGCGCATCCAGGCTGTTCTGCGCCAGGCGTTTGGCCTGGTCCTGGGTCATGCCCAACGCGGTGTGCAGCGCATGGAAGTTCTCGGTCACATAACCGCCGAAGTACGCCGGGTCATCGGAGTTCACCGTGACCTTCACGCCACGTTCGAGCATGTCGAGGATGTTGTGCTGGGCCATGTCATCGAACACGCACAGCTTGGTGTTGGACAGCGGGCACACGGTCAGCGGGATCTGCTCGTCGATGATGCGCTGCATCAGGCGTTCGTCTTCGATGGCGCGAACGCCATGGTCGATACGCTGGATTTTCAGCAGGTCGATGGCCTCCCAGATGTACTCGGGCGGGCCTTCTTCGCCGGCGTGGGCCACGGTGAGGAAGCCTTCGTGGCGAGCACGATCGAACACGCGCTGGAACTTGCTCGGCGGGTGACCCATTTCCGAGCTGTCCAGGCCCACGGCCACGAACGCGTCACGGAACGGCAAGGCCTGGTCCAGGGTTTTTTCCGCTTCGGCTTCGCTGAGGTGGCGCAGGAAGCTGAGGATCAAGCCGCTGGTGATACCCAGTTGCTGCTCGCCATCTTTCAGCGCAGCGGCGATGCCGTTGAGCACCACTTCGAACGGAATGCCACGGTCGGTGTGGGTCTGTGGATCGAAGAAGGGTTCGGTGTGGATCACGTTCTGCTCTTTGCAGCGCAGCAGGTAGGCCCAGGTCAGGTCGTAGAAGTCCTGGGAGGTGCGCAGCACATCGGCGCCCTTGTAATACAGGTCGAGAAACTCTTGCAGGTTATTGAAGGCGTACGCCTTGCGCAGGGTTTCGACGTCGTTCCACGGCAGCGCAATCTTGTTGCGCTCGGCCAGGGCGAACAACAGCTCAGGCTCCAGCGAGCCTTCCAGGTGCAGGTGCAGTTCAGCCTTGGGCAGGGCGTTGAGCCAATCGTACATTTTCTAAAATCTCATCAGGTGCAATGGCGGCATTCTACAGCCCATGGCCGAAATAATCGGCAAAACCTGACCAGCAGGATCGTTTTCGTTGCATTCGCGCAAGGGCCACTTGAACTAAGGTGTAACGAAACGTTAGCGGCGTGACGCAGTCTGTACCCCATCAATGACTGATTTGCCGCACTAAAAGGCCCGGAATGCTCACATCCCTCAAGCAAGAAAAATTTATGCTGCTGGCGCTGATTGCTGCCATCGCCGCCTACCCGTTGGAGCACTGGATGCTTCACAGCGGGCAAATCACGGCGTTGCTGGCCGGCGTGGTGTTGATCGGCTTTATCGTGGTGGCGTCGATGCGCGTGGCCCACCATGCCGAGCAACTGGCGGAAAAAGTTGGTGACCCCTACGGCACCATGATCCTCACCCTCGCCGCCGTCCTGGTGGAAGTGGTGATCCTGGCGATCATGATGAGTAACGAGCCGTCGCCCACCCTGGTGCGTGACACCATTTATTCGGCGGTCATGCTCGATATCAACGGCATCCTCGGCCTGGCCGCGTTGATGGGGGGCATCAAACATGGCGAGCAGTCCTACAACGATGATTCGGCACGCACCT
Organism: Pseudomonas sp. H3_E07; assembly: GCF_054668895.1. Taxonomy (NCBI): domain Bacteria; kingdom Pseudomonadati; phylum Pseudomonadota; class Gammaproteobacteria; order Pseudomonadales; family Pseudomonadaceae; genus Pseudomonas; species Pseudomonas sp. H3_E07. Next base: position 2,036,126 of record NZ_CP162795.1, on the reverse strand, counting down.
ACAGTGTGATGATCCTTACCGCCATGGGCGTGTCGATGGTCGTTCCGGAATTCATCCCCGAGGCCGACTGGAAAATTTACTCGGCCTTCACCATTGGCGCGATGGTGGTGTTGTACACCCTGTTTCTGCGGATGCAGGTGGGGCCGCACAGTTATTTCTTCAGCTACAGCTACCCGGAAAAACGCCGCAAGAAACTGCCGGAAGAAGAGCAGGCGCCGCCGGTCAACCTGGCGTTTTCCATTGGCACTCTGGTGTTTGGGGTGATTGTGATCGGCGCACTGGCCGAGGTGATGTCCAAGACGCTGGATCTGGGGTTGGAAGGCACGGGGGCGCCGCCGGTGATTACGGCGATTGTGGTCGCGGCGATTTCAGCGGCGCCGGAGATCCTGACGGCGTTACGTGCCGCGTTGGCTAATCGCATGCAGTCGGTGGTGAATATTGCGTTGGGTGCTTCGCTGTCGACGGTGATCCTGACGGTGCCGGTGATGGAGGCGATGGCGCTCTACACCGGTCAGCCGTTCCAGATGGCAATGACCCCGGTACAGACCGTGATGGTGCTTATCACGTTGATTGTCAGTGCGATCAACCTCAACGATGGCGAAACCAACGCCATCGAAGGGATGACCCATTTTGTGCTGTTTGCGACCTTTATCATGTTGTCGCTGCTGGGGTTGTAATCAGCCGGCGATCAACTGGCGCGCGGCCTGGGTGTGATCGGCGATCAAGCCTTGCAGGTCCAATCCTTCGACCTGACCGTCGATGACGCGCCATTTGCCTGCAATCATCACCCGGTCCGCACGGTCGGCGCCGCACAACAGCAGCGCCGAGATCGGATCGTGGCTGCCGGAGAAGCGCAGCTCATCGAGCTTGAACAGCGCCAGATCGGCCTGTTTTCCGACGGCCAATTCACCGATATCCGTACGGCCCAACAACTGCGCCGACCCTTTGGTTGCCCAGCCCAATACGCCTTCCGGGGTAATCTTTTCCGCGCCGTAGCGCAGGCGCTGGATGTACAAGGCCTGGCGGGCTTCAAGGATCATGTTCGACGCATCGTTGGAGGCTGAACCGTCCACGCCCAAGCCGATAGGCGCGCCCGCAGCGAGCAGATCCAGCGTAGGGCAGATGCCGGACGCCAGACGCATGTTCGAGCTTGGGCAATGGCAGATACCGGTGCCGGCGGCGCCCAGGCGCTCGATTTCATCCGGGTTGAAGTGAATGCCATGGGCCAGCCAGGTGCGCGGGCCGAGCCAGCCGACACTGTCGAGGTAGTCCACGGTGCGCAGGCCGAAGCGCTGCAGGCAGAAGTCTTCTTCGTCGAGGGTTTCCGCCAGGTGGGTGTGCAGGCGCACATCCAGGCGGTTGGCCAGCTCGGCGCTGGCTGCCATGATTTCCGGGGTGACGGAAAAAGGTGAGCAGGGTGCCAGGGCGATCTGGATCTGCGCGCCGTCACCACGCTCATGGTATTCGTGGATCAGGCGCTGGCTGTCTTCAAGGATGACTTGGCCTTGCTGCACGGTCTGTTGCGGTGGCAGGCCACCGTCGGCTTCACCCAAACTCATGGAACCGCGAGTGAGCATGGCGCGCATGCCCAGCTCGCGCACGCTTTCTACCTGTACGTCGATGGCATTTTCCAGGCCGTCGGGGAACAGGTAGTGGTGGTCTGCTGCCGTGGTGCAGCCCGAGAGCAGCAATTCGGCCAACGCAACTTTGCTGGCGAGGCCGAGTTTTTCCGGGGTGAGCCGCGCCCAAACCGGGTACAAGGTTTTCAACCAGGGAAACAATGGCTGATTGACCACCGGCGCCCAAGCGCGAGTCAGGGTTTGATAGAAGTGGTGGTGGGTGTTGATCAGCCCCGGCAGGACCACATGCTCACGCGCATCGAACACTTGGGCGCAGGGCTGTGCGGGCTCTTGGCCTTGGGCCAGCAGTTCGGTGATCACACCGTCTTGCAGCACCAGGCCGCCACGGGCGTCGAGGCCGTTGGCAGTGAAAATCGCGAGGGGGTTTTTTAACCAGATACGGGTCGCAGGCATTGGCCGGCTCCTCTGAATGATGGGTTCAGGTTTGCCAGCTCAGTGTTGCCCTGTCTGCTGATCCAGGGTCGCCGGTGAAGGCGAGGTGCAAAGTTTACTTGTAGTCCATGTTCGGGTCTATCTGTAGGAGCACGATGCCCTTGAGACCATCGCGGGCAAGACCGCTCCTACAGCGTACGGGCATTTACCAGGCGATGGTGTCGCCTTTGTAATCGATGAAGTGATGGCCGCCTTTGCCAGTGTAGGCGTTCACCTGTTCCACCAGGCCGCGTACGCTGGTGTCGACGTCGATGTGCGCGTTTTCGCCGCCCATGTCGGTCTTCACCCAGCCCGGGTGCAATGAGAGCACGGTCAACGTGTGATCGCCCAGTTGGGTGATGAAGCTGTTGGTCATGGAATTGAGTGCCGCTTTGCTGGCTTTGTACAAGGCGAGGTCAGAGCCGTCGGGGATGGTCACACTGCCCAGTACCGAACTCATGAAGGCCAGCACGCCCGTGTCCTTGCGGATTTGCCCGACAAAGCGCTGGGCCAGGTTGATCGGTGCTACGGCGTTGGTGAAGAACAGTTGGCCGACTTCTGCCAACGTGGCGTGGCCCGGCTCCTGATTGGCGGGGCCCTTGACGCCGGCGTTGACGAACAGCAGGTCGAAGGTGCGTTCTTTCAGGCGTTGGCTCAGGGCGATCACGGCTTGTTGATCGTCCATGTCGAGCTTCTCGATCTGTACCGGGCCCACGGCTTTCAGGGCGTCGGCCTTGCTTGGATCACGCACGGTGGCGGTCACGTCCCAGCCTTGCTGGAGCAGTTGCTTGACCAGGCCAAGGCCCAGCCCACGGGAGGCGCCGATGATCAATGCGGTTTTTGGCGTAGACATGAAAAGCTTCCTTTAAGAGTCGCGGTTCAGGGTGTTCAGCGTTGTAGCAGGATACGCCCACGGCTGAGGTCGGCGAGTTGAATCTGCAGAGTGTCAATATGTGCTTCGCCCAAGGCGAGCTGCAACTCGACGCCGTTGGCGGTGAAGGTTTCTTCAACCACCAGTCCACCGAGGTCAGCAACGCGCAGCTTCACCAGGTTCAGCTCGGCGAAACCGCAAGCGCAACTCAAAGGCACGCGGCTTATCAGTTCGATGCGTTCGGCCGTCTGCAGGCATTTATTGGCGCCACCGCCGTAGGCTCGGGCCAGACCGCCGGTGCCCAACTGGATGCCGCCGTACCAGCGAATCACCAGCACCGCGACCTGATCAAAGCCCTGTGCCTCGATGGCTGCCAGTATTGGCCGGCCAGCGGTGCCGCCGGGTTCGCCGTCGTCATGGCTGCGATATTGGTCGGCGAGCTTCCAGGCCCAGCAGTTGTGTGTGGCATTCAAGTCGCTGTGCTGCTCGAAAAACGCCTGTGCGTCCTGCGGGCTGGTGATGGGAGCCGCGAGGGTAATAAAGCGGCTTTTGCGTATTTCTTCGCGAAACTCGCAAAGGCCGGTGAGCGTGAAAGGCATAAGTCGCTTCGTCTACGGGGCCGGCTTGATGCCGCACCCCTTGAGAATGATGTGAATCAGGTTAGTGCCAGCGTCTTCCATATCCTGCTTGGTCAGCTTGGTGCGACCGGTGACGCGGCAGATCTGGGTGGCGAAATCGGCGTAGTGCTGGGTGCTGCCCCACAGCAGGAAGATCAGGTGCACCGGGTCGATCGGGTCCATCTTGCCTGCGTCGATCCAGGCCTGGAACACCGCCGCACGGCCACTGAACCAGGCACGGTAATCCTGGCTGAAATACTCGGTAAGGCATTCGCCACCGCTGATGATCTCCATCGCGAAAATCCGCGAGGCCTGGGGTTGGCGCCGCGAGAACTCCATCTTGGTGCGGATGTAGCGGGTGAGGGCTACGGCAGGGTCATCCTCGGCGGTCAGGGTGTTGAAGGTGCTGTCCCACAGTTCGAGGATGTTACTGAGCACCGCAATATACAGGCCCAGCTTGTTGGTGAAGTAGTAATGCAGGTTAGCCTTGGGCAGCCCGGCGCTGGCAGCAATGGTGTTCATGCTGGTGCCTTTGTAGCCATGGCGCGCGAACTCATCTTCAGCAGCCTGGAGTATCGCTTGTTCGTTCTTTTGCCGAATGCGGCTGGCGGGCTTACCGGCGTGATTGCTGTGGGCAGGAACTTCGAGGCTCATGGAGGTTTCCGTGCTGATCGATAGAGACGACGTGTGCACAGATAACCCACCCTCAAGCCTCAGACAAGTCCTGATGCAATAAAACCGTCAAAGCGGTTCCAGTGTGTCGCTTTCCGGTGTGTGGTTTGCGGCGGTCTCGGTTGTTCCGGCTTCGGGCAATAACAGGCACAACACAATGGCGGTCAGCCCGCCGCTGGTGATGGCGGAGTCGAACAGATTCTGTACCAGCGTCGGCATGAGGTGCAGCAGGTTCGGTTGGGCGGCGATACCCAGGCCAACGCCGAACGAAGTGGCGATGATCAGCATGCTGCGCCGGTCCAGGGGCGCCTGGGCGAGGATGCGCACGCCGGCGGCGGCCACGCTGCCGAACATCACCAGGGTGGCGCCGCCCAATACCGGCTTGGGGATTTGCTGCAGCACCGCGCCAATCATTGGAAACAAGCCGAGGCAAAACAACAGCGCGCCGATATATAAGCCGACGTAACGGCTGGCTACACCGGTCAGTTGGATCACGCCGTTGTTCTGCGCGAAGGTGGTATTGGGGAAGGCGCTGAAGGTGGCGGCGATCATGCAGCTCACGCCATCGCCGAGAACGCCACCTTTAAGCCGGCTTATATAAGAGGGGCCGCTGATGGGCTGGCGGGCGATCATGCAGTTGGCGGTGAGATCGCCGACGGTTTCGATGCTACTGATCAGATAAATCAGCGCAATCGGCAGGAAAGCGCTCCAGTCGAAGTTGAAACCGAAGCGGAATGGGACCGGCAGGCTGATCAGGGGCAGGTCGGGGAGGGCTTGAGGCACGAGCTTGCCGCTGAACCAGGCTGCAAGACTGCCGAGGGCCAAGCCGATGATGATTGCCGAGAGGCGTACCCAAGGTGTGTTGCAGCGGTTGAGCAGAATGATCGTCAGTACGACGAACAGGCCCAACGCCAGATTGGTGGGGGCGCCGAAGTCGGGGGCGTTGAAACCGCCGCCGAGGTCAGTGATACCCACCTTGATCAAGCTGATGCCGATCAGGGTGATGACAATCCCGGTAACCAAAGGCGTGATGACTCGGCGCAGTTGTCCGATAAAGCGGCTCAGCACGATCTGCACCACGGCGCCGAAAAAGCACACGCCGAAGATCATCGCCATGATGTCTTCCGGACTGCCACCGCGTTGCTTCACCAGGAATCCCGCCGACAGTACCGCGCCGAGAAACGCAAAGCTGGTGCCTTGCAAACAGATCATCCCGGCACCGATGCCAAATGGCCTACGCGCCTGGATGAAGGTACCTACACCGGAAACCATCAACGCCATGCTGACCAGATAGGGCAAATGATCGGCCAGGCCCAGGGTGGAACCGATGATCAGCGGCGGGGTGATGATGCCGACAAATGCGGCGAGTACATGTTGCAGTGCGGCGAGAAAGGCAGGGGCGGGTTTCGGGCGATCGTTGAGGCCGTAGATCAGGTCGCTGGGGCTGGTGGATTCTGGTGGCATGGTGGGCAAACTCGCGTCGGACGGTTCAAGGTCCTTGTGCTTCTGCAAAAAACTGTCCAACTGCTCAGCTTTTTGGCTTGGAGCCGAGTTAGCGGGTAGCCGCGAGACTTTCCAGAAAGCTTTCCAGCACCAAATGAGGGCGGCGTCCCTTGCGCGTGACCGATGCGAGGCTTAAATCGTAAAAACGTGTAGCGGGTTTCAGCGCTCGCAGGCGGCCTTGTTGCACCCACAGGCTGGCGTAGTGGTCGGGCAGGTAGCCGATGTAGCGGCCGGTGAGAATCAGGAACGCCATGCCTTCACGGTCGGAAGCGCTGGCGGTGCAGTTGAGCGCCTGGTAGTGGGCCTGGATCTCGGCAGGCAGGCGGAAGGTCGGGGCGATGGCGTCCTGGGCATCAACGCGGGCATCGTCCAGCTGTTTATTGTCGGCATAGAACAGCGGGTGGCCAACGGCGCAGTAGAGCAATGAGCGTTCGCTGTACAGCGGCTGGTATTCCAACCCCGATAGGGCGCTGGCCTGGGGCACGACCCCCACATGTAGGCGTCCATCGAGTACGCCTTGTTCGACTTCGTTGGGGGCGATCATGCGAATTTGGATCTGCACATCCGGGCCGCGCTCCTTCAGCTGCGCAAGTGCGTGGGTGATGCGCATGTGGGGCAGGGTGACGAGGTTGTCGGTGAGGCCGATGATCAACTCGCCGCGCAAATGCTGGTGCAGGCCGTTGACCTCGGTGCGAAAGCTTTCCAGGGCACTCAATAGTTGCAGCGCCGACTGATAGACCTCGCGGCCTTCTTCGGTCAGGGAGAATCCGGCGCGCCCGCGCTGACACAGGCGTAATCCCAGGCGTTGTTCCAGGTCGCTCATCTGCTGGCTGATGGCCGAGCGCCCAATGCCGAGCACAGTCTCCGCCGCCGAGAAGCCTCCGCACTCCACCACACTGCGAAAGATGCGCAGCAGGCGAATATCGAAGTCGCTGACTTGGGCCAGCGGATCGGGTCGACGGATGCTCATAGTTTAGTAGAGGCCTGACTGAAGGTTAGAAAAGTTGGATTTCACCGACTTTATCCCCGTGGCAACTTAGCTGCAAGAACGCTTTTCAATCCCGACGCTGCCTTTTGCCTTGCGAGGTTTTGCTGATGAACATGCCCGAAAACGCCCCTTCGTCCCTGGCCAGCCAATTGAAGCTGGACGCGCACTGGATGCCGTACACCGCCAACCGTAACTTCCAGCGTGACCCGCGCCTGATCGTGGCGGCCGAAGGTAGCTGGTTGACTGATGACAAGGGTCGCAAAGTGTACGACTCGTTGTCGGGCCTGTGGACCTGCGGCGCCGGGCATACCCGCAAGGAAATCCAGGAAGCGGTGGCCAAACAATTGGGCACGCTGGACTACTCGCCGGGCTTTCAATACGGTCATCCATTGTCCTTCCAATTGGCGGAAAAGATCACCGACCTGACCCCTGGCAATCTGAACCATGTGTTCTTCACTGACTCCGGCTCCGAGTGCGCCGATACGGCGGTGAAGATGGTGCGTGCTTACTGGCGTCTAAAAGGTCAGGCCACCAAGACCAAGATGATTGGCCGTGCCCGGGGTTATCACGGAGTGAACATCGCCGGTACCAGCCTGGGCGGCGTCAACGGCAACCGTAAGATGTTTGGTCAGGCGATGATGGATGTTGACCATCTGCCGCATACCTTGTTGGCGAGCAATGCATTCTCCCGTGGCATGCCGGAGCAGGGCGGTATTGCGCTGGCCGATGAACTGCTCAAGTTGATCGAGCTGCATGACGCGTCGAACATCGCCGCCGTGTTTGTTGAGCCGATGGCCGGTTCGGCCGGCGTGTTGGTGCCTCCACAGGGTTACCTCAAGCGTCTGCGTGAGATCTGCGATCAGCACAACATCCTGTTGGTGTTCGACGAAGTGATCACCGGTTTCGGTCGTACTGGCTCGATGTTCGGTGCCGACAGTTTCGGCGTGACCCCGGACCTGATGTGCATCGCCAAGCAAGTCACCAACGGCGCGATCCCGATGGGCGCGGTGATTGCCAGCAGCGAGATCTATCAGACGTTCATGAACCAGCCGACGCCTGAGTACGCGGTGGAATTCCCCCACGGCTACACCTACTCGGCGCATCCGGTCGCTTGCGCGGCCGGGCTGGCGGCATTGGACCTGCTGCAGAAGGAAAACCTGGTGCAGAGCGTAGCCGAAGTCGCACCGCACTTTGAAAATGCGCTGCACGGCCTGAAGGGCAGCAAGAACGTCATTGATATCCGTAACTACGGCCTGGCCGGCGCGATCCAGATTGCTCCGCGTGACGGCGATGCGATCGTGCGTCCATTCGAGGCCGGCATGGCCTTGTGGAAAGCCGGGTTCTACGTGCGTTTTGGTGGCGACACCCTGCAGTTCGGCCCAACCTTCAACAGCAAGCCGCAGGACCTGGATCGCCTGTTCGATGCGGTCGGCGAAGTGCTGAACAAGATCGACTGATTTCTCCTTCTATATAGAACAATTTTTCAGGAGCCCTGCATGAGCCTTATCCAGCATTTGATCAACGGTGAGTTGGTCAACGACAGCGGTCGCAGTGCCGACGTGTACAACCCGTCCACCGGCCAGGTGATCCACCAGGTGCCGTTGGCCAGCCGTGAAACCATCCAGCAGGCAATTGACTCGGCCAAGGCGGCGTTCCCTGCCTGGCGCAACACCCCTGCGGCCAAGCGTGCCCAGGTGATGTTTCGTTTCAAGCAATTGCTGGAGCAGAACGAAGCACGTATCTCGCAATTGATCAGCGAAGAGCATGGCAAGACCTTGGAAGATGCCGCCGGCGAATTGAAGCGCGGCATTGAAAACGTCGAGTACGCGTGCTCGGCGCCGGAGATTCTGAAGGGCGAGTACAGCCGTAACGTAGGACCGAACATCGATGCGTGGTCGGATTTCCAACCACTGGGTGTAGTTGCTGGTATTACGCCGTTCAACTTCCCTGCGATGGTGCCGCTGTGGATGTATCCGTTGGCGATCGTGTGCGGCAACTGTTTCATTCTGAAACCATCGGAACGTGATCCGAGTTCGACGTTGTTGATCGCACAACTGCTGCAGGAAGCCGGTCTGCCTAAAGGCGTATTGAGCGTGGTGCATGGCGACAAGGGCGCTGTGGATGCGCTGATTGAAGCACCGGAAGTGAAAGCGTTGAGTTTCGTGGGTTCGACGCCGATTGCCGAGTACATCTATTCCGAAGCGACCAAGCGCGGCAAACGCGTTCAGGCGCTGGGTGGTGCGAAGAACCATGCGGTGCTGATGCCGGATGCGGACCTGGATAACGCCGTCAGTGCCTTGATGGGGGCAGCATACGGTTCTTGCGGTGAGCGCTGCATGGCGATCTCGGTGGCCGTGTGCGTGGGCGACCAGGTGGCGGATGCGTTGATTGCCAAGCTGGTGCCGCAGGTCAAGGCGCTGAAGATCGGCGCGGGCACGTCCTGCGGCCTGGATATGGGGCCGCTGGTGACGGGGCAAGCACGTGACAAAGTCAGTGGCTATATAGATGACGGTGTGGCGGCGGGTGCTGAGTTGGTGGTTGATGGTCGTGGCTTGAGTGTCGCCGGACATGAGGAGGGTTTCTTCCTCGGCGGCAGCCTGTTTGACCGTGTGACGCCTGAGATGCGCATCTACAAGGAAGAGATCTTTGGCCCGGTGCTGTGCGTGGTCCGGGTGAATAGCCTGGAAGCGGCAATGCAACTGATCAACGATCACGAATATGGCAATGGCACCTGCATCTTTACTCGCGATGGTGAGGCCGCACGTTTGTTCTGTGACGAGATTGAAGTGGGCATGGTGGGCGTGAACGTTCCACTGCCGGTGCCGGTGGCGTATCACAGCTTTGGTGGCTGGAAGCGTTCGTTGTTTGGCGACCTGCATGCCTATGGGCCGGATGGGGTGCGTTTCTATACCCGTCGCAAAGCAATCACCCAGCGTTGGCCGCAACGTGCCAGTCATGAAGCGTCGCAGTTTGCTTTCCCTAGCTTGTCTTAATGCAAGTAGAAAGCCGGCCCCTCGGGGCCGGCTTTCGCATTTTTGGGGTTTTTTGACCGATATGACAGAAATATGAAAAAGGTGTTGACGGCAGATTCCAGACGTCTATAATTCGCCCCACTTCCGGCGCAGTCGAAACGGAAAACTCCTTGGTAAACAATGAGTTATGTAGGTTTCGGCAGCAGGTTGCTTCAGTTCATCGAAGCCAAAAGGGAGTTGAAAAAGAGGTGTTGACAGCAGCGTGTAACGCTGTAGAATTCGCCTCCCGCTAACGAGAGATCGAGGGCGCAAGTGGTTGAAGTTGTTGAAGAATTCTTCGAAAACTTCTGAAAATAATCACTTGACAGCAAATGAGGCTGCTGTAGAATGCGCGCCTCGGTTGAGACGAAAGATCTTGACCAACCGCTCTTTAACAACTGAATCAAGCAATTCGTGTGGGTGCTTGTGGAGTCAGACTGATAGTCAACAAGATTATCAGCATCACAAGTTACTCCGCGAGAAATCAAAGATGTAACCAACGATTGCTGAGCCAAGTTTAGGGTTTCTTAAAAACCCAAAGATGTTTGAACTGAAGAGTTTGATCATGGCTCAGATTGAACGCTGGCGGCAGGCCTAACACATGCAAGTCGAGCGGTAGAGAGAAGCTTGCTTCTCTTGAGAGCGGCGGACGGGTGAGTAATGCCTAGGAATCTGCCTGGTAGTGGGGGATAACGTTCGGAAACGAACGCTAATACCGCATACGTCCTACGGGAGAAAGCAGGGGACCTTCGGGCCTTGCGCTATCAGATGAGCCTAGGTCGGATTAGCTAGTTGGTGAGGTAATGGCTCACCAAGGCGACGATCCGTAACTGGTCTGAGAGGATGATCAGTCACACTGGAACTGAGACACGGTCCAGACTCCTACGGGAGGCAGCAGTGGGGAATATTGGACAATGGGCGAAAGCCTGATCCAGCCATGCCGCGTGTGTGAAGAAGGTCTTCGGATTGTAAAGCACTTTAAGTTGGGAGGAAGGGCAGTTACCTAATACGTGATTGTTTTGACGTTACCGACAGAATAAGCACCGGCTAACTCTGTGCCAGCAGCCGCGGTAATACAGAGGGTGCAAGCGTTAATCGGAATTACTGGGCGTAAAGCGCGCGTAGGTGGTTTGTTAAGTTGGATGTGAAATCCCCGGGCTCAACCTGGGAACTGCATTCAAAACTGACTGACTAGAGTATGGTAGAGGGTGGTGGAATTTCCTGTGTAGCGGTGAAATGCGTAGATATAGGAAGGAACACCAGTGGCGAAGGCGACCACCTGGACTAATACTGACACTGAGGTGCGAAAGCGTGGGGAGCAAACAGGATTAGATACCCTGGTAGTCCACGCCGTAAACGATGTCAACTAGCCGTTGGAAGCCTTGAGCTTTTAGTGGCGCAGCTAACGCATTAAGTTGACCGCCTGGGGAGTACGGCCGCAAGGTTAAAACTCAAATGAATTGACGGGGGCCCGCACAAGCGGTGGAGCATGTGGTTTAATTCGAAGCAACGCGAAGAACCTTACCAGGCCTTGACATCCAATGAACTTTCTAGAGATAGATTGGTGCCTTCGGGAACATTGAGACAGGTGCTGCATGGCTGTCGTCAGCTCGTGTCGTGAGATGTTGGGTTAAGTCCCGTAACGAGCGCAACCCTTGTCCTTAGTTACCAGCACGTAATGGTGGGCACTCTAAGGAGACTGCCGGTGACAAACCGGAGGAAGGTGGGGATGACGTCAAGTCATCATGGCCCTTACGGCCTGGGCTACACACGTGCTACAATGGTCGGTACAGAGGGTTGCCAAGCCGCGAGGTGGAGCTAATCCCATAAAACCGATCGTAGTCCGGATCGCAGTCTGCAACTCGACTGCGTGAAGTCGGAATCGCTAGTAATCGCGAATCAGAATGTCGCGGTGAATACGTTCCCGGGCCTTGTACACACCGCCCGTCACACCATGGGAGTGGGTTGCACCAGAAGTAGCTAGTCTAACCTTCGGGAGGACGGTTACCACGGTGTGATTCATGACTGGGGTGAAGTCGTAACAAGGTAGCCGTAGGGGAACCTGCGGCTGGATCACCTCCTTAATCGACGACATCAGCTGCTCCATAAGTTCCCACACGAATTGCTTGATTCATTGAAGAAGACGATAAGAAGCAGCCCGAAATTGGGTCTGTAGCTCAGTTGGTTAGAGCGCACCCCTGATAAGGGTGAGGTCGGCAGTTCGAATCTGCCCAGACCCACCAATTTTGTGTGGGAAACGCCTGTAGAAATACGGGGCCATAGCTCAGCTGGGAGAGCGCCTGCCTTGCACGCAGGAGGTCAACGGTTCGATCCCGTTTGGCTCCACCACTACTGCTTCTGAAAGTTTTGAAAGCTTAGAAATGAGCATTCCATCGGGTTGATGATGAATGTTGATTTCTAGTCTTTGATTAGATCGTTCTTTAAAAATTTGGGTATGTGATAGAAAGATAGACTGAACGTTACTTTCACTGGTAACGGATCAGGCTAAGGTAAAATTTGTGAGTTCTCTTAATTGAGAAATTCGAATTTTCGGCGAATGTTGTCTTCACAGTATAACCAGATTGCTTGGGGTTATATGGTCAAGTGAAGAAGCGCATACGGTGGATGCCTTGGCAGTCAGAGGCGATGAAAGACGTGGTAGCCTGCGAAAAGCTTCGGGGAGTCGGCAAACAGACTTTGATCCGGAGATGTCTGAATGGGGGAACCCAGCCATCATAAGATGGTTATCTTGTACTGAATACATAGGTGCAAGAGGCGAACCAGGGGAACTGAAACATCTAAGTACCCTGAGGAAAAGAAATCAACCGAGATTCCCTTAGTAGTGGCGAGCGAACGGGGACTAGCCCTTAAGTGGCTTTGAGATTAGCGGAACGCTCTGGAAAGTGCGGCCATAGTGGGTGATAGCCCTGTACGCGAAAATCTCTTAGTCATGAAATCGAGTAGGACGGAGCACGAGAAACTTTGTCTGAATATGGGGGGACCATCCTCCAAGGCTAAATACTACTGACTGACCGATAGTGAACTAGTACCGTGAGGGAAAGGCGAAAAGAACCCCGGAGAGGGGAGTGAAATAGATCCTGAAACCGTATGCGTACAAGCAGTGGGAGCCTACTTGTTAGGTGACTGCGTACCTTTTGTATAATGGGTCAGCGACTTATTTTCAGTGGCGAGCTTAACCGAATAGGGGAGGCGTAGCGAAAGCGAGTCTTAATAGGGCGTCTAGTCGCTGGGAATAGACCCGAAACCGGGCGATCTATCCATGGGCAGGTTGAAGGTTGGGTAACACTAACTGGAGGACCGAACCGACTACCGTTGAAAAGTTAGCGGATGACCTGTGGATCGGAGTGAAAGGCTAATCAAGCTCGGAGATAGCTGGTTCTCCTCGAAAGCTATTTAGGTAGCGCCTCATGTATCACTGTAGGGGGTAGAGCACTGTTTCGGCTAGGGGGTCATCCCGACTTACCAAACCGATGCAAACTCCGAATACCTACAAGTGCCGAGCATGGGAGACACACGGCGGGTGCTAACGTCCGTCGTGAAAAGGGAAACAACCCAGACCGTCAGCTAAGGTCCCAAAGTTATGGTTAAGTGGGAAACGATGTGGGAAGGCTTAGACAGCTAGGAGGTTGGCTTAGAAGCAGCCACCCTTTAAAGAAAGCGTAATAGCTCACTAGTCGAGTCGGCCTGCGCGGAAGATGTAACGGGGCTCAAACCATACACCGAAGCTACGGGTATCACGTAAGTGATGCGGTAGAGGAGCGTTCTGTAAGCCTGTGAAGGTGAGTTGAGAAGCTTGCTGGAGGTATCAGAAGTGCGAATGCTGACATGAGTAACGACAATGGGTGTGAAAAACACCCACGCCGAAAGACCAAGGTTTCCTGCGCAACGTTAATCGACGCAGGGTTAGTCGGTCCCTAAGGCGAGGCTGAAAAGCGTAGTCGATGGAAAACAGGTTAATATTCCTGTACTTCTGGTTATTGCGATGGAGGGACGGAGAAGGCTAGGCCAGCTTGGCGTTGGTTGTCCAAGTTTAAGGTGGTAGGCTGAGATCTTAGGTAAATCCGGGATCTTAAGGCCGAGAGCTGATGACGAGTTAACTTTTAGTTAACGAAGTGGTTGATGCCATGCTTCCAAGAAAAGCTTCTAAGCTTCAGGTAACCAGGAACCGTACCCCAAACCGACACAGGTGGTTGGGTAGAGAATACCAAGGCGCTTGAGAGAACTCGGGTGAAGGAACTAGGCAAAATGGCACCGTAACTTCGGGAGAAGGTGCGCCGGTGAGGGTGAAGGACTTGCTCCGTAAGCTCATGCCGGTCGAAGATACCAGGCCGCTGCGACTGTTTATTAAAAACACAGCACTCTGCAAACACGAAAGTGGACGTATAGGGTGTGACGCCTGCCCGGTGCCGGAAGGTTAATTGATGGGGTTAGCTAACGCGAAGCTCTTGATCGAAGCCCCGGTAAACGGCGGCCGTAACTATAACGGTCCTAAGGTAGCGAAATTCCTTGTCGGGTAAGTTCCGACCTGCACGAATGGCGTAACGATGGCGGCGCTGTCTCCACCCGAGACTCAGTGAAATTGAAATCGCTGTGAAGATGCAGTGTATCCGCGGCTAGACGGAAAGACCCCGTGAACCTTTACTATAGCTTTGCACTGGACTTTGAATTTGCTTGTGTAGGATAGGTGGGAGGCTTTGAAGCGTGGACGCCAGTTCGCGTGGAGCCATCCTTGAAATACCACCCTGGCAACTTTGAGGTTCTAACTCAGGTCCGTTATCCGGATCGAGGACAGTGTATGGTGGGTAGTTTGACTGGGGCGGTCTCCTCCTAAAGAGTAACGGAGGAGTACGAAGGTGCGCTCAGACCGGTCGGAAATCGGTCGTAGAGTATAAAGGCAAAAGCGCGCTTGACTGCGAGACAGACACGTCGAGCAGGTACGAAAGTAGGTCTTAGTGATCCGGTGGTTCTGTATGGAAGGGCCATCGCTCAACGGATAAAAGGTACTCCGGGGATAACAGGCTGATACCGCCCAAGAGTTCATATCGACGGCGGTGTTTGGCACCTCGATGTCGGCTCATCACATCCTGGGGCTGAAGCCGGTCCCAAGGGTATGGCTGTTCGCCATTTAAAGTGGTACGCGAGCTGGGTTTAGAACGTCGTGAGACAGTTCGGTCCCTATCTGCCGTGGACGTTTGAGATTTGAGAGGGGCTGCTCCTAGTACGAGAGGACCGGAGTGGACGAACCTCTGGTGTTCCGGTTGTCACGCCAGTGGCATTGCCGGGTAGCTATGTTCGGAATAGATAACCGCTGAAAGCATCTAAGCGGGAAACTAGCCTCAAGATGAGATCTCACTGGAACCTTGAGTTCCCTGAAGGGCCGTCGAAGACTACGACGTTGATAGGTTGGGTGTGTAAGCGCTGTGAGGCGTTGAGCTAACCAATACTAATTGCCCGTGAGGCTTGACCATATAACACCCAAGCAATTTGATTACTCTAACGAGCATCAGATTGCGGTGTGTGAAGATGATACGAACCGAAAGTTTGATATCTCACAAAACACCGATCTGTCACATACCCAATTTGCTGAAGCGAGGCCACCAGGTCACGACTCAGTACCCGAATTTCTTGACGACCATAGAGCATTGGAACCACCTGATCCCATCCCGAACTCAGCAGTGAAACGATGCATCGCCGATGGTAGTGTGGGGTTTCCCCATGTGAGAGTAGGTCATCGTCAAGATTAAATTCCGAAACCCCATCTGCGAAAGCAGATGGGGTTTTGTTTTGGGCGGTCGAAAACATTAGCGCCTCGAATCCCCCGACAAATTTGCACAGTTATTTCTGAACCAGACCACTAGAATAGGCACCTAACCTTTTTTTAGAGTCCGAGCCCTACTTATGCCCGATCCGGTTGATGCCCTTGAGGTGTCGGATTTACCGCTGGACGACCTGGTGGCATGCCATGAGTGCGACTTGCTGATGCGCAAACCAGTGCTCGCCCTTGGCGAAAAAGCCCAATGCCCGCGTTGCGGTTACGAGCTATACGCTCACCGCCACAACGTCGTTGAGCGAAGCCTCGCCTTGGTGCTGGCGGCGTTGCTGTTGTACATCCCCGCGAACTTTCTGCCGATCATGCAGCTCAATCTACTTGGGCAGTCCTCTGAAGACACGGTATGGAGCGGCGTCGTTGGCTTGTTCGATACCGGCATGCAAGGCGTTGCCGCCGTGGTATTCCTATGCAGCATGGGTATCCCATTGCTCAAGCTGCTTTGCCAGTTGGCAGTGTTGCTCAGCATTCGCTGGAACATCGGCCGCAGTTATGGACTGCTGTTTTACCGCATCTACCATCACATGAAAGACTGGGGGATGTTGGAGGTCTATCTGATGGGCGTACTGGTGGCGATCGTTAAACTCGCCGACATGGCCGCCATCACGGTGGGCCTGGGTCTTGTCTGTTTCGTCAGCTTATTAATGGTTCAGGTGCTGCTTGAGGTGGTGATGTCGCCCCACCAGATCTGGCAAGCGTTGTCAGGAGAGGATGATCATGCGGGCGATTGATGCAGGCATTCTGATTTGTACCGAATGCCATGAGTTGAACAAGCAAGACCCCGATAGCGACGAGCAGCTCTGCACGCGCTGCGGTGCGTTGATCCATGCGCGGCGCCCCAATAGCCTCACTCGCACCTGGGCGTTGCTGATCACTGCGGCAATTTTGTACATCCCCGCCAACCTGCTCCCCATCATGACGATCAATTCCTTGGGGCAGGGGGATCCCAGTACCATCATGGCCGGTGTGATCCAACTCGTTCAGCACGGCATGTTCCCTATCGCCGCCGTGGTGTTTATCGCCAGTATCCTGGTGCCGACATTTAAGCTGGTCGGCATAGGTCTGCTACTGTTCTCGGTGCAGCGTCACCAACCGCTGTCCGCGCAACAACGCATTGTGATGTACCGTTTTATCGAATTCATTGGCCGCTGGTCCATGCTGGATATCTTCGTGATCGCCATCCTGGTGGCGGTTGTAAACTTTGGGCGACTTGCCAGCGTCGAGGCTAATCTCGGCGCGGCAGCGTTCGCCAGTGTGGTGATCTTGACGATGCTTGCCGCAGTAACTTTCGATCCCCGACTGATTTGGGATAACACGGAGTCGGACGACGACCATGAGTGATTTGCCTAAAGCTAAAACCCGCCCAGCTTCCAACTGGTCGGCTATTTGGGTGCTGCCCCTGATTGCCCTGATCATCGGTGGCTGGCTGGGGTGGCGTGCCTATTCCCAACAAGGCATCGATATCCAGGTGCGCTTTGAAAGCGGCGAAGGCATCCAGGTCAACAAGACCGAAGTGGTCTACAAAGGTATGCCGGTGGGCAAGGTCAAGGCTCTGGCCTTGGACGACGAGGGTAACAATCGCGGGGTGATCGCCACCATCGAGATGAACAAGGACGTCGACCAATACCTCAAAACCAATACGCGCTTCTGGCTGGTCAAACCGAGCGTTAGCCTCGCCGGTATCACCGGCCTGGAAACCCTGGTGTCAGGCAACTACATCGCCGCCAGCCCAGGCGACGGTGAACCCACGCGCAAATTCAAGGCGCTCTCCGAAGAGCCGCCGTTGTCCGACGCCAAACCGGGCCTGCACTTGACCGTCAAGGCCGACCGCCTTGGTTCGCTCAACCGTGGCAGTCCGGTGTTCTACAAACAGATCCAGGTCGGTCAGGTCAAAAGCTACTTGCTCTCCGAAGACCAGAGCACGGTCGAGATCAAGGTCTACATCGAGCCAACCTACGCCAGCCTTGTGCGCAAACACACACGGTTCTGGAACGCCAGCGGCATCAGCATCGACGCCAATCTCTCCGGTGTAAAAGTCCGCAGCGAATCCCTTTCCAGCATCGTCGCCGGCGGCATCGCCTTCGCCACGCCGGAAAATCGCAAGGACAGCCCGCCCACCGATCCGAGCCTACCCTTCCGTTTGTACGAGGATTTTGACGCGGCCGCAGCCGGCATCCGGGTCAAGGTCAAGCTCACCGACTTCGAAGGTCTGCAAGCTGGCCGTACGCCAGTGATGTACAAAGGCATCCAGGTCGGTAGCCTGAAAACCCTGAAGGTCGACCCGGACCTGTCCAGCGCCAACGCAGAACTGACCCTCGACCCACTGGCCGAGGATTACCTGGTGCAAGACACCCAGTTCTGGGTGGTCAAACCCTCGATTTCCCTGGCCGGCATCACCGGGCTTGAAGCCTTGGTCAAAGGCAATTACATCGCCATCCGCCCCGGTGACAAAGGCACCGCCCCACAGCGCGAATTCGTTGCCCGCGCCAAGGCTCCACCGTTGGACCTGCGCTCACCAGGCCTGCACATGGTGTTGTTCACCGACAACCTCGGCTCCCTGGATGTCGGCAGTCCGATCCTCTACAAGCAGGTCAAGGTCGGCTCGGTGCAGAGCTACCAGTTCTCGCGCAAGAACAAGCAATTGGTGATCGGCGTCCATATCGAGAAGGAATACGAAAACCTGGTCAACGGCTCGACGCGTTTCTGGAATGCCAGCGGCGTCACCCTGACCGGTGGCCTCACCGGCGGCATCCAGGTCAAGAGTGAATCCCTGGCCAGCCTGATGGCCGGCGGCATCGCCTTCGAAACCCCGGAGCCGAACGTGCCTCTGAAAAAGCGCATCCCGCGTTTCCGCTTGTTTGCCGACCGCGAAGCCGCCAACCAACACGGCACCTTGGTGACCATCAAGGTCGACCGCGCCGATGGCATGCGTCCTGGCACGCCCGTACGTTTCAAAGGTTTGGACGTCGGTAAGATTGAGAGTGTCGACCTGAGTGCCGACATGCAATCGGTGCTGCTCAGCGCCCGTATCACCCAAGTGGCAGACCGCATTGCCCGCGCCGGCAGTCAGTTCTGGGTGGTCAAGCCTGAGCTGGGACTGATGAAAACCTCTAACCTGGAAACCCTGGTCACCGGGCAGTACATTGAAGTGCTGCCAGCGGCGAAAAATGCCGGCCCACAAAAGAGTTTCGTCGCGCTGGATCAACCCCCAGAAGCCGTGCACCAGGAAGCTGGCTTGAGCCTCACCCTCAGCGCCGCACGCCGCGGTTCACTGAAGGAAGGCGTACCGGTCACTTACCGTGAAGTCACCGTGGGCAAAGTGACCGGCTACGAATTGGGCCAGACCGCTGACCGCGTACTGATCCACATCCTGATCGAGCCCAAGTACGCTCCCCTGGTGCGCAGCGGCAGCCGCTTCTGGAACACCAGTGGCTTTGGTCTCGACTTTGGGCTGTTCAAAGGCGCGACGGTACGCACCGAGTCCCTGGAAACCCTGGTCGCCGGCGGTATCGCCTTCGCCACACCAGACGGTGAGCGCATGGGCAACCCCGCGCGCCCACAGCAAACCTTTGCGCTGTTCGACAAGTTCGAAGATGAATGGCTGACCTGGGCGCCTAAAATCCCACTCGGCAAATAAACGCCGACAAAAAAGGCCGCGATCCCGAAGATCGCGGCCTTTTGCATTTCAGCGAAACAAATCAGACTTCATCCAACTCCGGCTCATCCGCCTGCACATTCATCGTCGCCTTCACCACATCGTGGCGACGGATGTACTTCCAGTCCGCCTCGTCGATATAGATCCCGTTCGGCCCACTGCCGCCTTCCAGGTCGATCGCCACCTGGGCGGATACTTGTGGCTTCACGCTGGCCAGAATCGGCACGAAGCCCAGCTGCAAGCTGGTTTCCAGCAACGCCGCCTGGTTCTTCTCGTCGATGTCCGCCGCCTCGTCAAGGTAGTACGGCAAGCGCACGCGCCCAGCCTGGTCGCGGTCCATCAAGTGCAGCAACAGATACATGTTGGTCAGCGCCTTGATGGTCATGGTGGTGCCGTTGGACGCCGCGCCATCGATGTCGGTGTGAATCACTGGCTGGCCATGCACCTTGGTGATTTCGAACGCCAGCTCGAACAAGTCCTTGAGGCCCAACTGGTTATGGTTGGCCGCCACCAGGCGAGCCAGGTATTCCTTGGCTTCTTCGTTCTTGTTGTCTTGTTCGGCGCTCTGGCTCAGGTCGAACACCGACAGTGTCTCGCCTTCTTCATACTGGCCGGCACTGTGGATGATCTGGTCGATATGCTTTAGGGCTTCCTTGTTCGGCGCGAGCACGATGCGGAAGCTTTGCAGGTTGGAGACCTGGCGTTTGTTGATCTCACGGTTGAACAGCGCCAATTGGTGCTCAAGGCTGTCGTAGTCGCTGCGAATATTGCGCAGGGTCCGCGCAATGTCGGTGACCGCCGCACGGCGCGCCTTGCCCAACGTCAGGGCTTCATCGGTACGATGTGCATAGGCGTTGATCAGCAACTGCAGGCGACGCTCGACATCGTCCTCGCTGTCGAACTTGGCCACGCCCTTGAGACGTACCTGGGCATACAGTGCTTCGATCTGCCCATCGGCGCGCAGCAGACCTTGCCAGCTGTCCTGATAGTCATTGAGCAGGGGCAGCAGGTTGTCCATGGAATCGTCGACCGGGTCCATGAACGGCGTACCGAACGGCAAGTCCGCCGGCAGCAGTTGACGACGGCGCAATGCGTCATCCAGCGTGCGTTGCTTGGCTTCCATATCGCCGATCTGACGGCCCACCAGTTGCAGCTTGGCCGACAGCTGCTGGACGCGTTCAGTGAAGGCATCACTGGAGCGTTTCAGCTCATCCTGCGCTGCTTCCATCTGCGCCAGGTTTTCCAGCTTCTCGCCTTCCTCCGCGCTCAGGGTTTGTGCACGGCGGAAGTCTTCCAGCGCCTTTTGTGCATCCAGCACCTGTTGGTACAGCGCTTCGGTCTGAGTCTTGCTCGCAGCGCGGTCAGACGCGACGGCCTGCTGGGTTTTCAGTTGCTTGAGTTCTTTTTCCAGGCGCTCTTTCTGGTCGCGCAATGCCGCGCGATCCGCAAGCGCCTGCAACGCCGGCGGTTCGATGTGGGAGATGTCGATGGACAGCCCCGGTACTTCAAAGCGTTCGCCTTTGAAGCCATCGAGGATCTGCTCCAGGGATTTGACCCACTGGCCATCCTCGTCCAGCGTGATGCCATGCTCGCCCAACGGCAGGCTGAACAACGAACTGTTGAACAGACGCATCAGACGCTCGACATCCTGCTGTGAGAATTCTTCCCGCAGCTTGGCGTAGCTGTTGTTGTCCGCATGGTCGAGCTGCTGTTTGACCGACTTCAGGCGCTTTTCCAGGTCGCGCAGACGCTCGTCCAGATCCTCGGCGCTGAACTGCCGCGACTGCGCCAATGCGCCCGCCAGCTCATCGTGAGCATCCTTGGCTGCCAGCAGCTGTTGCTCTAGCACCTTCACGTCATCCACCAGCGCAAAGCGATGTTTGAGCACCGACAGCTCACCCAGCCAACGCTGGATCCCGCTGATCTCACGCTCCAGGCGCATCAATTCCTGGGTGCCGCCGCGCTGGTCATTCTGCAGCGCGTCCTGCTCGTTACGGTAATGCTCGGCCTGGATGGTCAGTTCTTCCTTGCGCGCACTGGCGTAGTCCGACCAGGTGCCCAGCAACGAATCCAGCAAGGGTGACAGGCGATGCAATTTGCCGCGCAGGATGTCGCGTTGTTTCACGCCGTTGGAAAGCGCTTCGACCAATGGACCGGCGGCGACCAAGGAGTTGTAGTCCTGCTCCATGCGCCTTACATCGCGGAAGGCTTCTTCGCACGCAGCGATGTAATCCACGCTGCCGGAACGCAGGCTGTGTTCAAACGCATCGAGGAACAGCTGCTTGAGCTTGGCCGCGGTGATTTCCCGCATGTGCAGCAGGTTGATAAACAGCGCGCGGAAGGTCTTCAGGCTTTGTTCGCTGGTGGAGCGCAGCGGAATCAGGGTCAAGTCCAGCGGGATCGACGTATGGCCGCCCACCAGCAAACGACGTAGCTCATCGGGCTTGAGTTCGTAGGCTTTCAAACCCTCGCGCTCAAGGTTGGTGAACAGCTCCTTCTGGCGCAGGCAGGTGTCGTTCTTCTGGTAGTGGGCCAAGTCCAGCTTGCCGGCATAGGCGAAGAACTGGTGACCGAAACCACCGCCCGGGCCGCGACCGACCACGCCGATCACGTGCGGGCCGTGGGGTAGAGAGACCTCCACCAGGATGTAGCTGGTATCGGTGGCGAAATAGAAACGCCGCGATTGCTCCAGGGTGTACTTGCCGAAACTCATGTCCGACATGCGCGCCAGGATCGGGAACTGCAAGGCGTTGATCGACGCGGATTTACCCAGGTTGTTCGCGCCATACACCGACAGCGGTTCTTCCAGTGGGAACAGGCCCAGGCTGTAACCGGCGGTGTTCAATAGGGCGAAGCGGCGGATGCCGTAGCGTTCCTTACTCATGCGTCGGTCTCCTGTTCTTCGGCAATGGCGCGGGCCAGGGCGTCTTCTTCGCTTTCGTCCGCAAAGTCACTCAAGTCCAGCGGGTCATCGGTTTTCAGCAATTTCTCATCGCTGTCTTCGTCGATGATCACCGGTGCCGGCAGCGGCAACACGCTATGGATGCTGGCCGCAAGATCGCGGTCCTGCTGCACCGACAGGCACACATCGAGGAAACGGTGCATTGGCGGCAGGAAGCGATAGATGCCGTTGTCTTCGCTGGCGAACCCGAGTTGAGTCATGCGGCGCATGATTTTCTCTTCGAGCTCTTCCTGGGTCTGCACTTCGGCCTGGATAAACAGGTCGCGGTACTTCTCCAGCAGCGACGGCAGTTCATCACGGCCCAGGCTGCCACCATCCAGCACGGCAATCGGGTCACGGCCCTGATCGGCCAGGTGCTCGACGATGATGAACGTGAACAACGCCAGGCGCTGGGCGGTCTTGTTAACCTGCGCGGCGGCCACGGCGGTGTCCGGCACGAAGTAGTAGAAGCCGCGGGTATCGCAGACCAGCTCAAAGCCCAAAGCCTTGAACAGCGTGCGGTACTGGTCTTGGAAGTTCGACAGTTGCGCGTACAGCTCCGGGTCGCGGCGGCTGACGTGGTAACCCTTGAACAGCTCGCGAAAGATCGGCGCCAGCTGGGACAGTTCGGATAGATCAAGATGCATGAGGTGTACTCGCAGAGTGCTCGGCGACGTCGGATCCAGCCGGGAGCAGGGCGAATGAGCGCAGGCTGACCTGGTGCTCGTGTGTGTGGTAATCGCGGCGTTCCAGGCGCTCGCGCTTGAAGCGTTTTTCGCGGGACAGGCGCGAGAACCAGTACAGCAATTCGTCGGTGGCGCCGTCCGGTTCCTGTTCCAGCAGCCAGGTCATCAGATCCGGCATCGGCAGTGCGTCTTCGCAGCGCTCGAGCATCTCCTTGACCGTGCGCGGTGCGCGCTGGGCGTCGCCCTTGTGGGACTTGTGCGCCTTGGGGAAACGCGCCGGTTTCGGCTCGAAATTCGCCAGGGCGTACACATAGGCTTCGACCTGGCTGGCACTGCCGAGAAACGTGCTTTGCGGCCGGGTGAACATCGGCATCGCCGCTTGCGGCACCGCGTCCAGGCCTTTGCGGCGAATCGCCGACAGCGCCAGCGCCGCGCCACGGGTCACGGCATTGTGTCGGCGGGCTTCTTCACGCAGTGGCAGCAACAGCTCGCGGGCGTGACGCAAGGTCAGCTGGGCGCTGGTCTGCATTTCGAGGATGCGCGCGTGAGTGCGCAGCAGCATGTCGTCATCCACCAGGTGGCCGAGGCGCTGTTGCTCGGTGAGCATGCGCAGCAGCACATTCTCCACCTTGCGCACGCCTTGCTCGAACGCGCCGTCGGCGTTCACCAATTGGATCATCGGTTCGACGTACTCGTCCCAGGTGGCCAACACCTCCGCGTAACGCTGGCGCAACGGGATCTGCCGGTCGCTGGTCTTGGCGCGGTCGGCCACGGCAGCGAGGGCCTGTTCGTCGTTGGCGAGTTTTTTCAGCACGTCCCGCACGCGCATGTCGAGCAGGCGCAGTTGGCGGGCCAGGTCGTGGCCATCACGGATGTCGAAGGCGTCCTGGATATAACCCGCCAGGCGCTCAAGGTGGCGCAGGTAGGCTTCGATTTCCAGGCACAGGCCAAGCCGGTGCTCCTTGCGAAGATAGGCGAGGAAGTCGTGGATCTGTGCGTTGAGCTCGAAACGGTTCGGGCTCTTGGCGACAGGCACCAGGATATCCAGGCGAATCCACACGTCCAGCAGGCTGGTGATGTCCTGGGGCGTGCTGTCCAGTTGTTGGGCGGCCAATTGTGCGCGCAGTTCACCCAGGCTCAGGGTGCCTTGGTCGAAGTGTTCGCACAGTGGCTCAAGTAAGGCCCAGTGTTCGGCGAGGGCGCGCAGGACGCGCTTGGGTTCGATCATGGGAATGGCCGGCTGGTTGGCGATTAAAAGTCGCGATTGTACTGCATCGGGCGCGGGATTTATCCACAGCCGGTCAGTGCGCAGTGGGCGATTGTTGCCGAACAGCGGTAGAATCCCCGCTCTTTAGTTATCCACAAGTGGCCGAGCTGTGCTTATCGAGTCCCGACGTCGCGCTTACTTGACCGCCATGCAGGTGGTTAACTGGCTGCCCCGCACCGAACTGCCGTTTGCCGCGCCGTCGCGGCCGGAGCTGTTGCAGGCGCTTGAGCCCTTTGAGGCGTTCGAGTCGTCGGGCGAGGAGGCGGCCGCGCCGGTGGCGGTGGTCAAGCCTGCGCCTGAGACGCGCCCGGTCGTCGAACGGGCGAAGGTCGAAGTGCCGCGTCCGTCGCCGGTGACCAAGGCCGCCAAGGTGGTGGAAGAGGCGGCGCCGGTGGTCAAGGCCCCGGTGGTGCCGCCACCGCGTTTTGCCCTGCAATTGCTGCGTGCCGGACGCTGTCTGCTGCTGGTGGAATTGCCCACCGGCGAACGTTTCCAGACCCGCGACCCTGCCTACATGCTGCTCAAGGACATGCTGCGCGCCGCCGGCCTGCCCGACAGCCCGCAGATCGTCGGCGACCCGGTGCGCTGGCCGCTTCTGGTCCGCGGCAACATGGACCAGGGCCCGGAAGCCGCTCGGGATTTTGTGCAAGGTTTTGTGTCGGCACGCCTGGAAGACGAACCCTGTGTGTGCCTGTGGCTGATCGGCCTGCCCGCCGTGCGCTTTGCCGGCGAAGCCAATGCCGAAGCCTGGTATCGCGAACTGCAGGTCGAAGGCCTGGGTTCGGTATGGGCCCTGCCGGGCCTGGAATTATTAATGGAAGAGCCACAGCGTAAGGCTGATGTCTGGCAAGCCATGCGCCGGCTGATGGCGCGCTGGAAAACAACCGATGAGTGAGGCTTTATCCTTCCGCCCGATGACCGAGGCTGACCTCGACGCCGTGCTGAAAATCGAATACGCGGCGTTCAGCCATCCCTGGACCCGTGGCATTTTTCTCGATGGGCTGGGCAAGTACCAGATCTGGTTGATGTTCGAAGGGGAGCAGCAGGTGGGGCATGGCGTGGTGCAGATCATCCTCGACGAAGCGCACCTGTTGAACATCACCGTAAAGCCGGAGAATCAGGGCCGCGGCCTTGGCCTGGCGCTGTTGGAACACTTGATGTCCCGTGCCCACGCCGCCAGTGCACGTGAGTGCTTCCTGGAGGTGCGTGACAGCAATACCGGCGCATTCCGCCTGTATGAGCGCTATGGCTTCAATGAAATTGGCCGGCGTCGAGATTACTACCCTGCCATCGGGGGCCGCGAAGACGCGGTCGTCATGGCCTGCACGTTGGTGGATTAACCACAAATCCAAATGTGGGAGCGGGCTTGCTCGCGAAAGCAGTGTGTCAGTCAAGATATCGGTCGACTGGCACTCCGCATTAGTGAGCAAGCTCGCTCTCACCTGTTGAACCGCGTTTTTTCAGCGGTTGCCGTCAATCGGATCAAGGTCGGCCAGCTCTGCCTCATCCAACCCATTCCCGCCGCCAATTTCATCTTCATCGACGATACTCAAGTCCCAATCCGCCTGCTCGCCTTCACCCGCTTCCTGGGCATCCCGCGCACCGTCTTCATGGATCAGCGTTTCCGGGCTCATGTCATCATCCGTAGACTCATGATCCGCCGTCGAAGCGCCCGTCATCCCGGCCTCACGCACCCGCTCTTCGGGCATCAGATGCTCGCGCTCGCGAGGTGGAATCTCATCGCCAATCTCTGCCGTAGGCGCTTCCTCGTCAAAATCCAGCTCGCGCATCGAGCCCATCCGGTCTTCGTTGTCGTCAATGGGTTCAGGCTGCGTAGCGCCGTAGGGACGTCGTGATTCAGTCATGGCCAATCCTCATACTGTGGGGCTTATAGTGTGTGGACAGGCTGCGCGTCCCAAAGATTCAAGCTAATTTGCGTGCGGCGTGACCTGGACGAAGGGTTGTCAGTCACAAAACTGCGCATCATTCCTGAGGCTTTCCCTGATGAACGAACTACAAGACCTGCTTGATAACAACGAACGCTGGGCGGACGCGATCAAACAGGAAGATCCCGAATTCTTCGCCAAGCTCGCCCGCCAACAAACCCCGGAATACCTGTGGATCGGCTGTTCCGACGCCCGCGTCCCGGCCAACGAAATCGTCGGCATGCTGCCGGGTGATCTGTTCGTGCACCGTAACGTGGCCAACGTGGTGCTGCACACCGACCTCAATTGCCTGTCGGTGATCCAGTACGCGGTGGACGTGCTCAAGGTCAAACACATTCTCGTCACCGGCCACTATGGCTGTGGC
The DNA here is from genome assembly GCF_054668895.1 of Pseudomonas sp. H3_E07. Classification (NCBI taxonomy): domain Bacteria; kingdom Pseudomonadati; phylum Pseudomonadota; class Gammaproteobacteria; order Pseudomonadales; family Pseudomonadaceae; genus Pseudomonas; species Pseudomonas sp. H3_E07. The sequence continues at coordinate 2,009,706 of NZ_CP162795.1, read as the reverse complement.
GGCGTGCGTGCTTCGATGCAAGACCGGCAGTTCGGCTTGATCGACGGCTGGCTGCGCACCATTCGTGATCTTTATTACGAAAACCGTGACCTGCTGGCCCAGCTGCCGACCGAAGAAGAGCGCGTCGACCGCCTGTGCGAGCTGAATGTGATCCAGCAAGTGGCCAACGTTGGCCATACCAGCATTGTGCAAAACGCCTGGCACCGTGGGCAGAGCCTGTCGATCCATGGCTGCATCTACGGCATCAAGGATGGCCGCTGGAAGAGCTTGAACACCACCATCAGTGGTTTCGAGCAGCTGCCGCCGCAGTATCGCCTGCGTCCGTTGGGTGAAGCCTAAGAGCGTTTGCGCTCGCGCCACCGGGCCATGAACGCCTGCCCCTCGGCGTTCAGCGGCTCGTCACGGCCGGTAATCCAGCCCCGGCAGTTGAGTTCGCCACACTGGCAGGCGAACTGTCGGAACAGCGCGTCTTCGGTCACCGCGTAATCCATGGTCAGCAGGGCGCCGGCAGGGATTTCATGCAGGGCCCAGACCTCCAGGTAGTGCACGTCGAGAAACACGTTCGGTTTGCACGAATGCGACAGCAGCCCACTGAACCAACAGTCGTAGAGGTGGATGCGCGGCGACAGCTGCAAGGTGTGCAGGCGTCGCTCGCTCAAGACGTAGCCGGAGATCCTGGCGATGCATACACGCCCGTCAAAGGCCGCGAGAGTCTTGACCCCGGCAACCCTGCCGCCGGGGGCCTGTATGACCTCGAATTGCGTGCTCGACGGGTAGCCTTGTCCTTTTGCCAGCTCTGATTTGAAAGGGTAAAGGCAGTCACTTACCGCGGTTCTAGCCTTATCCATGGCTTGAGTCTTCATAACTCTCCTGGCTTAGGCTGCATCGACCAGAGGGTGGGGCTGACTACCAGTCTTGCAGCTGTTGGACGCGGCTCAAGACTCGCTGAACAGGTAGCCGATTGCTACTGTCAATGTTGACAGTCAAATCGGCTTTTTTGTGCGAACTACAGCGCCGGCGCCGCAATGGCCGGTGCGGGGGCCGCGTTCTTCAGTTGTTTCAACTGGGTCTTGATGGCCGGCGTGGCGCATTTGGCGTTGGCCTCCTCCGTGGACAGGTTGCGCACCGAGGTATAGAACAACTCGCAGGTTTGCTCCTTGCGTGTGACCTGCCAGGTGTTCATGCACGCCTTGAGCAACACATTCGGATCGCTTGCCGGTTTCTGCCCCATCCCGGCTTGCCAGCAGGCGGCGCTCAGATCCTGGCCCATCACCTTCAACCCGGCCTCGTCGGCTTTCTGCTCGTTGCCATCGTAAGTGTCGGGGCTCGCGGCATACCAAATATAACTCGGGTGGTTGGCGCCCAGCACCGGGACGGTCTTGCCGGCGACCGGGCTGATCTGCGCCAGGCCCAGCACCGCCACGGTCTGCCCGTATTGTTGCTTGATCCAGCTGCGCACCGGTGCTCCGAACGCCACCATCGGCAACGCTCCTTTGGCCGGCAGGCTCAGTTCCTGGACCATGCGCGTCTGGTATTCAGTGAAGTAGCCGTAGACGGTTTCCAGGTCCTTGCCCGCGTTGGACGGCGCGGCGATGGGCGCGATATCAATGATGGTCTGGTAAGCCGGTGTTTCAGTAGCCGGGATGCCGTTTTTCGTGAGCAGGGTGGCCCAACGGTCGGTGGTGGCCGATTCCAGATAGTCCTGGGCCTGGGTCAGCGAGTAATCCGGCGGGAAGTGCAGCAACTCGATGCTTTTGCGGTTCTCCAGGGCCATGCCCAGCGGCAGGAACAGGTACCAGTTATAGGCCCATTTGCCGTCGCTGTTGAGCTTGCTCGCGCCTTGGTAGGCCAGGTCAGCGGTGTTGAGTAGCGTGATCAAGGGCTGGCCGTAGCCGTCCGGCACGCCGGTGAACGTCGCCGACACCTGCCCGTCACGGGTTTTGACGCTGACCTTGGCGCGGTTGTAACCGTCACGCTGCAGGCTCTGGTTCAAATAATGCTCGGCAGTCTGCTCGAGCGTCCACGGCCGGAAGCAGATCACGTTGCAGTTATTGGGGAACGCGAACAACTGGGTCACACGTTGCGTGCTGCCCAGTTGCACCTCGATGTCGGCCTGTACGGCCGCACTGGACAGCAGTGCGGCCAGGGTGAATGACAACCTGTTCGGTTTGAACATACTCGATTCCTTGTCAGCGAAAGCCCGTCTGCGCGGGGTGAAAGCCCACGTGCACACAGTAGCGGTTGACCAGGGAAACCGCGTGCTAAATCACCGTGCATGTCGCTATTGGATAAGAAAACCTACAGGTTGAACTGCAAGGCGTTGCTCAAATCACCCATGGGCTTCTGGCCACGGGCGGTCATCGCGTCGTCGCGCAGCTTGAGGCCGTCCAGTTTCTCCAATTGGAATACCCGGGTGATCAACCGCAGGATCGACGCCGTGTCGTAAACCGTATGGTCCACCGTGCCCTTGCGCGCGAATGGCGAGACCACAATCGCGGGAATCCGTGTGCCAGGGCCCCAACGGTCGCCTTTTGGCGGTGCGACGTGGTCCCACCAGCCGCCGTTTTCATCCACCGTGATAATCACCACCATGTTTTTCCACTGCGGGCTTTCCTGCAGCATTTTCAGGGCGCGGGTGATATGGCGATCGCCCGAAGCCACGTCGGCATAACCGGCGTGCATGTTGAGGTTGCCCTGGGGTTTGTAGAACGTCACCGCCGGCAGTGTTCCGGCCAGGGCATCCGCCATGAAGCGGTTGGTGCTCGGCTCATCGCCCAGGCCGCCATCGCGCAGGCGTTTGTTGCGCTCAGCGCGGTTTTCCGGGCCTTGCTGCTTGAAGTAATTGAACGGCTGGTGGTGGTACTGAAAGCTCGGGATCTTTGGAATGGCCAGCGAATCCTTGTGCTCGTCGATCGTGGCCTGCCAGGCACCGCCGTACCAGGCCCAATCGACGTTCTTCTTCGACAGCTTATCGCCAATGTGTTCGTGGGACTGCGGCACCAGCACGCTGGGCAGATCGGGCTTGGCGTAGTCCGGGCGCTCGGGATCGCGGATCCAGGTCGGCCAGTAGGGAGGTGCCATGGTGTTGACCGCATAGCCGTCCGGCGTCAGTGCGCTGGGGCCGAATTGCGGGGGGCCGGTCATGGCGCTGGCCGGGGATTGGTCCAGCGGCTTGAGGCGCGTGCCGGTCGGGTCGTCGCCCTGCAGCGTGGCGATCTGGGATTTGGCCACGGAATTGGCGGCGTCCGGGTAAAACGGCACCTGAGCGCTGATCAAGTACTGGTGATTGAGGTACGAGCCGCCAAAGGCACCTTGAAAGAAGTTGTCGCAAAGCACGAACTCTTTGGCGACGTCCCACAAGCGCAATGAGTAGCGCGTTTGCGGGTAGTGACCAAACGTCAGCGCACCCGAGTCGGCCCAGGCGACAAAACTGTCGTTCTTGCCACCATTGATCTGCATCTGGTTCTGGTAAAACACGTGCCACAGGTCGCGAGTGACCAGGCTCAATGGCAGGTCTTCGCCGTTCGGACCTTTCAGTGCGTAAGGTGCGTTGGGCAAGTGCTCCTGATATTGGGTGGCGCTGGGGTAAACCACCCCGTCAATCGTCTGTGGCCCAAGCTGAGTCACGCCGCCCCAGACTTGCGGCAGCGTGTCCAGCAGGCTGCCGTCGCGGTCGCGTTGCTGGTAGTCGGCGGGTTTGAGTGCGGACAGCGGGCTTTCCACACCAGGGAAATCGGCAAACAGGTTGTTGAAACTGCGGTTCTCGCCGTAGATCACCACCACATTCTTCACGTTGTCGTGCAGGGCCTTGTCCAGTTCGGCAGGCGTCAGATCACGTTGGGTGACTGGGCCTGGCTGATCTGCCGGGCTGCCGCAGGCGCTCAGGGTCGCCCCGGCGCCAAGCACGGCAACGCCGCCTAAAAAGCGTCGACGGCTGGAGTCGGGGAGGGTGTCGGAGGGCTTTTTTACGGAATTCTGGTCTTCTATTTCGTTGGTCATCCGAGGCTTCTCGCGGCTGTTTTTAGTTTATTTGTTGCTGGATGTTTCGGTGAAGAGGCGGCAAATATGGCAAAACTTGAACGGTTCAGTCTATAAGGCGAGGCCTTAGGGCATAAAAGTTCTGAGGGTGACTCATGGGTTTTGTAGCGTGGCCGCGCTGCACTGCAATCCTGTGCACCTTGATCGGTGGCGTGCCGATCAAGGTGACGGAAGCGTGCCGGGCCTGGGGTGAAGCTTAGGCAGGAGATGTGACAGAAGCGTTTACGGCATCACGGGCGGCAGGTACTTGAGTGTCGTCCCCAGCGCCCACAGCAGGAACAGCACCAACGGCGTGTGCACCAGCAACTGCACAAACGAGAAGCCAATCAAATCCCGCGCCTTCAACCCCAATACGCCCAGTAACGGCAGCATGTAGAACGGGTTGATCAGGTTCGGCAGCGCCTCGGCCGCGTTGTAAATCTGCACCGCCCAGCCCAGGTGATACTGCAGGTCATTGGCCACTTGCATCACGTAAGGCGCTTCGATGATCCACTTGCCTCCGCCCGACGGGATAAAGAAGCCGAGCACCGCCGAGTACACGCCCATCAACAATGCATAGGTGTCGTGGGAGGCGATGGAGGTGAAGAACAGCGAGATATGGTGCGCCAGGGTCTGGCCGTCACCACCCTTGACCACGGTCATCAGCGCGGCAATCGAACCGTAGAGTGGGAACTGGATCAGCACGCCGGTGGTGGTGGGCACCGCACGGGCCACTGCATCGAGGAAGCTGCGCGGGCGCCAGTGCAGCAGGGCGCCAACCATGATGAACAGGAAGTTGTAGGTGTTCAGCCCCGAGATCGCGCTGATCGCGGGCTTGGTTGAAAACTCATGGAACAACCAACCGGCCGCCAGCAATGCCAGCAGGACGGTCAGCAACGGGCTGTGTTCCAGCCATTCGCCGGGGCGGGTCGGCGCCTGCAGCTTGGGCATGTTGAACGCCGGGTCGACGCCGCAGGCTTTGGCATCACGTGCGCTGTTCGGGCCGGGGGCGGTGGCGTAGGCAATGATCAGCGAGACCACGATCAATGCCAGCAACAGCACGCCGGATTGCCATAGGAAAATGGTGTCGTTGAACGGGATCACGCCGGTGATCGACAGGATCGACGGCGGCAGGCTGGCCGGGTTGGCCTGCAACTGCGCGGCGGACGATGACAGCCCCAGCGCCCATACGGCACCAAGCCCCAGGTAAGCGGCTGCACCGGCTGCGCGGTAATCCATGCGCAAATCTGTACGACGTGCCAGCGCCCGCACCAGCAAACCACCGAATACCAGGGACAGGCCCCAGTTCAGCAAGGAGGCGACCATCGAGATCAACGCTACCCAAGCCACGGCCGAGCGACCGTTCTTGGGGATACGCGCCAGACGGTCGATCAGTTTCACCGCTGGCGGAGAACTCGCGACCACATAACCGCCGATCACCACAAAGGCCATCTGCATGGTGAATGGAATCAGGCTCCAGAACCCGTCGCCGAACGCTTTGGCGGCTTCGGTCGGCGCGGCGCCCATGCCCAGTGTCGCCACGGCGACGATGATCACGGCGAGTGCCGCAAACACCCAGGAGTCTGGAAACCAGCGTTCGGCGAAGTTGGAGCAGCGCAGGGCAAATCGGGCATAGCGGCTTTCTTCGATAGCGTCGGCCACGAGTCTTTCCTCTTATAGTTATTAGGGTGAAGGCTATTTCCCGGCATGTTCCGCTACGGCCATTGATATGGGAATGCAGTTATCTTCATCGATCCATGAGGAAAACAAATATATCTGTCGCGATTGCCATCACTGGGTTCAGCTCATAACCTGCACGCCATTTTGTTTGTCTGCCGAGTCTTCACATGACTGCCACCTTTCCTGCACAGGCGCAGCGTTTTTCCCGCTCCGACTACAAAACCCTGGGCCTGGCCGCCCTGGGCGGTGCCCTGGAAATCTACGACTTCATCATCTTCGTTTTTTTCGCGTTGACCTTGAGCCAGCTGTTCTTTCCGCCGGAAATGCCTGAGTGGCTGCGCCTGCTGCAAAGTTTCGGCATTTTCGTCACCGGTTACTTGGCGCGCCCGCTGGGCGGCATCCTGATGGCGCACTTTGCCGATCATCTGGGGCGCAAGCGCGTGTTCAGCCTGAGCATCCTGATGATGGCGCTGCCGTGCCTGCTGATCGGGATCATGCCGACCTACGCGCAAATCGGTTATTTCGCACCGCTGATCCTGCTGGCGTTGCGCGTGCTGCAAGGCGCCGCGGTGGGCGGTGAAGTGCCCAGTGCCTGGACCTTCGTCGCCGAACACGCGCCGACCCACCATCGCGGTTACGCATTGGGTTTTCTGCAAGCCGGCCTGACCTTCGGTTACCTGCTCGGCGCACTGACGGCGACCCTGCTGGCGCAAGTCTTCACCCCGGTCGAAATCCTTGACTACGCCTGGCGCTTTCCCTTCCTGCTCGGCGGCGTGTTCGGTGTGATCGGCGTGTGGCTGCGTCGCTGGCTCAGCGAAACCCCCGTGTTCCTCGAAATGCAGGCCCGCCGCCAGGCCGCCGCCGAACTCCCTCTGCGCACCGTGCTGCGTGACCATCGCGCCGTGTTGCTACCGGCGATGATCCTCACCTGCGTGCTCACCTCTGCCGTTGTGGTGCTGGTGGTCATCACCCCGACCATGATGCAGAAAACGTTCGGCATGAGCCCCAGCCACACATTCGCCTTGAGCGCCCTGGGTATCGTGTTCCTGAATATCGGCTGTGTGCTGGCCGGCTTGCTGGTCGACCGCATCGGCGCCTGGCGCGCGGTGCTCGTCTACAGCCTGTTGCTGCCAGTGGGTATTGCGGTGCTGTACGCCAGCCTGATCAGCGGCGGTATCTGGCTGGGTGCGGCGTACGCCGTAGCGGGCTTGAGTTGCGGAGTAGTAGGCGCGGTGCCATCGGTGATGGTCGGCCTGTTTCCAGCGCAGGTGCGGGTGTCGGGAATTTCCTTTACCTACAACATTGCCTACGCGCTGTGGGCGAGTACCACGCCGTTGTTGCTGATTGCGCTGATGCCGACCAGCCCGTGGATTTGCGTGGGGTACTGCGTGGTGATGGGGGCGGTGGGCGTGGTAAGTGTGGCGCTGTTCGGTAAGCGCCACACCCTGGCTGCCTAAGGCTCAGGTCAGGAAGTGCCAGAGCAGCAGCGTACCGACCAGGCCCACCACGGACACAATAGTCTGCAACACCGACCACACCCAGATCGTCTGCTTCAACTGCAGGCCAAAGTACTCACGCACCATCCAGAACCCGGCGTCGTTGACGTGGCAAAAGAACACTGAGCCGGCGCCAATCGCCAGCGCGACCAACGAACTCTGGGTCGCTGCGAGCTCGGCCATCATCGGCGCGAGGATGCCTGCGGTGGTCGTGGTCGCGACGGTGGCCGAGCCGGTTGCCTGGCGCAACGCCACGGCGATCAACCAGGCCAGCAGCAGGTAAGGCATGTGCGCGCCTTCGGCGACCTTGCTGATGGTCTGGCTCACGCCGGCATCCAGCAGCGTTTGCTTGAGACCACCGCCAGCGCCGATGGTCAGCAGCAATACGGCGATGGGCGCGAGGGCCTTGCGCAGTGTGTTGCCGACTTCCGCGCGTGGCATGCCGGCAGCCCAGCCGAGGCAGATCACGGCGGCGATCACGGCCAGGCCGAGGGCGATCAGCGGTTCGCCGAGGAATTTCAGGGTCAGGCCGATGGCGCTTTCAGCCGGCAGCGCGACTTTGGCCAAGGTGCTGCCCAGCATCAGGATCACCGGCAGCAGAATGATCAGCAATGACACGGTAAAGCTTGGCTGGCGCGGTGCCTTGGGTGGTGCGCTGAACAGCGCGCCGATGTCGGCCGGCTCGTCTACGTGGAGACGTTTGGACAGCCAGTTGCCATAGATCGGGCCAGCCAGGATCACCGCCGGCACTGCCAGGCAGAAGCCCAGCAACATGGTCAACCCCAGGTCGGCATGCAACGCGCTCACTGCGATCAGCGGCCCCGGATGCGGTGGCATCAGGGCATGCAGGGTGGTCATGCCCGCCAGCGCCGGGATCGCGATTTTCAGCAGCGGCTGGTTCGAGCGTTTAGCCATCACCAAGATGATCGGCACCATCATCACCAAGCCCACTTCGAAGAACAGCGGGAGGCCGATCACCATGGCCACCAGCGCCATCACCCAGGGCAATGCCTTGCCCTTGCCCAACCCGAGCAAGGTGGTGGCGATACGGTCGGCAGCACCCGACTCCGCCATCAGTGCGCCGAGCATCGAGCCCAGGGCGATGATGATCCCGGCTTCACCGAGGATCGCCCCGGCGCCTTTGCTGAACGCCTTGGCCACTTCTTCGGGCGGCAGCCCGGCGCCGACCCCGGCGATAAAAGTACCGATCAGGATCGACAGGAACGGCGGCAATTTGGTCGCACTGATCAGCACGATGATGCTGGCGATGGCCAGCAGTACACAGAACATAAGGCGGGTGTCGTGAACCATCCACACGGCAGTCGATAACTCCAAAACAGGGCTCCTCATCGAACAGGTCGGGAAAATTGTTTCTTTTTGTTTCCTGCTCGAAAAGCATACCTGATACGACGTTGGCCAAGTGCTTATGTGCCGTTTTGGTGCGATCAGCGGTAAGAGGCGGTGATGCCCGCCGCAGAGCCATTGCTGTCGGATTTGTAATCTTTGCTCCACCGCCTTGATAAGTCGCGACGGCTACATTGCCCCCGCTTGTACTTCATGGGCGTGGAACTCTTGTTATGGCAATTTCCGTTAAAAAACTTCTCGGAGCGGGTGTGTTGTGGGTGGTTGCCAGCGCCGCCCAGGCACAAACCCTGACCCTCGATTCAGCCCTGCAAACCGCTTTCGCCAACAACCCCGATTTGGCGGCCGCGCAATGGGAAATCGACATCGCCCAGGGCGGGCGTCAGCAGGCCGGTTTGATCCCCAACCCGGTGGCTTCCTGGGATGTGGAAGACACCCGCCGCGACTCCCGCACCACCAGCATCAAGATCAGCCAGGCCCTGGAACTGGGCGGCAAACGGGGGGCGCGTATCGACGTCGCGTCCCGTGTGCAGGACGCCGCCGCATTGACGTTGGAGCAGCGTCGCAACAGCCTGCGCGCCGAAGTCATCGACAACTACTATGGTGCGCTGCGCGCACAGGAGCGCCTCGACCTGGCGCAGCGTTCCATGACGCTGGCCGAACGCGGGCTGGTTGTCGCCAACGGTCGGGTGACAGCAGGCAAAGCCTCGCCGGTGGAGGCCACGCGGGCCCAAGTGCAGTTGTCGGAGATTCGCCTGGAACGTGACCGCGCGCAGATGGGCCTCACTGATGCCTATCGTCGCCTGGCCGCCAGCACTGGCAGCGCGGCGCCGAACTTCCAGGCCGTCGCCACACGAAACCCTTCCACACTGGCCGTGCCGTCAGCCACCCAGTTGCTGGCACGTCTTGAGCAAACCGCCGAGTTGCGCCTGGCCGAACTGAGCATCCTGCAATACGAAGCCAGCATCGGCTTGGAAAAAGCCCAGCGTATTCCCGACCTCGATGTGTCCATCGGCAGCCAATACGATGCCAGCGTGCGTGAACGGGTGAACCTGGTCGGTGTGTCGATGCCGATCCCGTTGTTCAACCGCAACCAGGGCAATGTACTCGCCGCGACGCGTCGCGCCGACCAGGCTCGCGACCTGCGCAACGCCACCGAACTGCGCCTGCGTACCGAAACCCGCCAGGCCGTCGACCTGTGGCAGTCCGCGAATACCGAGGTGCGCGTATTCAATCAGCAGATCCTGCCCGCCGCTCAAAGCGCGGTGGACAGCGCCACCCGTGGTTTCGAAATGGGCAAATTCAGCTTCCTCGACGTGCTGGACGCCCAGCGCACCCTGATCGCGGCGCGCACCCAATACCTCACTGCCACCGCCCAGGCCACCGACGCCTGGGTGCGTATCGAGCGGATTTACGGCGATCTCGCCCGTTTTTGATTCTCTTTGGAGTCCACTATGAACAACCGACACGGCGTCGCACTCGCCGTCGCCCTGGGCCTGATGCTGTCCGGCCTCACCAGGGCCGACGAAGAAGAGGGCGCACTCGAACTCACCGAACAGCAGATCCAGGCGGCCGGCATTCAACTGGCGATGGCTGAACCGCGTTCAATCGGCACGCTGCTGACGTTACCGGGGGAAGTGCGCCTGGATGAAGACCGTACCTCTCACATCGTCCCGCGTGCGGCGGGCGTGGTGGAGTCGGTGAAGGTCAACCTCGGTCAGTCGGTGAAGAAGGGTGAGTTGCTGGCGGTGATCGCCAGCCAGCAGGTGTCCGACCAGCGCAGCGAGTTGGCGGCCAGCGAACGACGCGTCGAACTGGCACGCACCACCTTCCAGCGCGAACGCCAATTGTGGCAAGACAAAATCTCCGCCGAGCAGGATTACCTGTTGGCGCGCCAGACACTGCAAGAAGCCGAAATCGCCCTGAACAATGCCCGCCAGAAGATGACCGCGCTCAGTGGCAGTGCTGGGCTGGTTGGCGGCAATCGTTACGAACTGCGCGCGCCCTTTGCTGGCGTGGTCGTGGAAAAACACCTGGGCGTTGGCGAAGTCGTGGGTGAAACCAGTAACGCCTTCACCCTCTCGGACCTGTCCCACGTGTGGGTCACGTTCGGTGTATTTCCCAAGGACTTGAACAAGGTCCGGGTCGGCAAACCGGTCAACGTCAGCTCTACCGAAATGGGCACCGAAGTGCAGGGCACTGTGGCGTTTGTCGGCAACCTGCTCGGTGAACAAACCCGCACTGCCACCGTGCGCGTCAGTGTCGCCAACCCTGACGATGCGTGGCGCCCGGGCTTGTTCGTCAACGTGCAACTCGTCACAGATTCTTACGAGGCCAAGGTCACCGTCCCACAAACCGCAATCCAGACCGTCGAGGAAAAGCCCTCGGTCTTTGTACGCACGCCCGAGGGTTTCATCACCCGCCACCTGGAACTGGGGACGAGTGAAAACGGCTACGTTGAAGTGCGCCAGGGCCTTGAGGCCGGGGCACAGGTGGCTACTGTCGGCAGCTTCATCCTCAAGTCCGAACTGGGCAAAGGCTCGGCCGAACACGCCCATTGATCCCGCGAGTGATTCCCCATGTTTGAGCGCCTTATCCAATTTGCCATCGAGCAGCGCATCATCGTGCTGCTGGCGGTGCTGTTGATGGCCGGTGTCGGCATCGCCAGCTATCAGAAATTGCCCATCGACGCCGTGCCCGACATCACCAACGTGCAGGTGCAGATCAACTCGGCGGCGGCCGGGTTTTCGCCGCTGGAAACCGAACAGCGCATCACCTTTCCCATCGAAACCGCCATGGCCGGTTTGCCGGGTTTGCAGCAGACCCGTTCGCTGTCACGTTCCGGGTTGTCCCAGGTCACGGTGATCTTCAAGGACGGCACCGACCTGTTCTTCGCTCGCCAGTTGGTCAATGAGCGCTTGCAAGTCGCTCGTGAGCAATTGCCCTTGGGGATCGAAACGGCGATGGGGCCAATTTCCACCGGGCTTGGGGAAATTTTCCTATGGACCGTTGAGGCCAAGGAGGGCGCGCGCAAGGACGACGGCACGCCTTACACGCCGACTGACCTGCGCGTCATCCAGGACTGGATCATCAAGCCGCAACTGCGCAACGTGCCGGGCGTGGCCGAGATCAACACCATTGGCGGCTTCGCCAAGGAGTACCAGATTGCGCCCGACCCCAAGCGTCTGGCCGCCTACAACCTGACCTTGAATGACCTGGTCACCGCGCTGGAGCGCAACAACGCCAACGTCGGCGCCGGGTACATCGAGCGTAGCGGCGAGCAACTGCTGATCCGCGCGCCGGGGCAATTGGCGTCTATCGAGGACATCGCCAATATCGTCATTACCAGTTCGGATGGCACGCCGATTCGCGTGCGCAATGTTGCCCAGGTCGAGATCGGCCGTGAGCTGCGTACCGGTGCCGCCACGGAAAATGGCCGCGAAGTGGTGCTGGGCACCGTGTTCATGTTGATCGGCGAAAACAGCCGCAGTGTGTCCCAGGCCGTGGCGAAAAAGCTTGAAGCGATCAACCGTTCGCTGCCCGAGGGGGTGGTCGCCGTCACCGTCTACGACCGCACCAACCTGGTCGAAAAAGCCATTAGCACCGTGAAGAAAAACCTCTTCGAAGGCGCTCTTTTAGTGGTGGCAGTGTTGTTCCTGTTTTTGGGCAATATCCGCGCCGCGCTGATCACCGCGATGGTGATTCCCCTCGCGATGCTGTTCACCTTTACCGGCATGTTTACCAACAAAGTCAGCGCCAATTTGATGAGCCTTGGCGCGCTGGATTTCGGCATCATCGTCGATGGCGCGGTGGTGATTGTCGAGAACGCCATCCGCCGGCTGGCCCACGCACAGCACCGCCATGGCCGACTGCTGACTCGCAGCGAGCGCCTGCACGAAGTGTTTGCCGCCGCCAAGGAAGCACGACGGGCGCTGATCTTCGGGCAACTGATCATCATGGTGGTCTACCTGCCGATCTTCGCCCTCACCGGGGTGGCCGGGAAGATGTTCCACCCTATGGCGTTTACCGTGGTGATTGCCCTGTTGGGCGCGATGATTCTGTCGGTGACCTTCGTGCCGGCGGCGATTGCGCTGTTCGTCACCGGCAAGGTCAAGGAAGAAGAAAACCTTGTCATGCGCAGCGCGCGTCGGGTCTATGCACCGGTGCTGGACTGGGTGATGGCGCGTCGTCCGTGGGTGTTCGGTTTGGCCGTGTTGACCATCGTCGCCTCGGGCGTTGTAGCCAGCCGCATGGGCAGCGAATTTATCCCCAGCCTCAGCGAAGGCGATTTCGCCCAGCAGGCCTTGCGCGTGCCCGGCACCAGCCTGACGCAATCGGTGCAGATGCAACAGCAGCTGGAAAAAACCTTGATGGCCCAGGTGCCGGAAATCGAGCGGGTATTTGCGCGCACCGGAACTGCGGAAATTGCCTCCGACCCGATGCCACCGAACATTTCCGACAGCTACGTGATGCTCAAGCCCAAGGACCAATGGCCGGACCCGCGAAAGTCCCGCGAAACCCTGATCGCCGACATCCAGCGCGCCAGTGCGATTGTGCCGGGCAGCGCGTACGAGTTATCGCAGCCGATCCAGCTGCGTTTCAACGAGTTGATCTCCGGTGTGCGCAGCGATGTGGCGGTGAAGGTGTTTGGCGATGACATGGACGTGCTGAACAAGACCGCCGGGGAAATTGCCGAGACCCTGCAAAAGCTCGGTGGCGCCTCGGAAGTCAAAGTTGAACAGACCTCCGGCCTGCCGGTGCTGACCATCAATATCGACCGCGACAAAGCCGCGCGTTTTGGCCTGAATGTGGGCGATGTGCAGGACACCCTTGCCGTCGCTGTCGGGGGGCGCCAGGCGGGCACGCTCTACGAAGGTGACCGGCGTTTCGACATGGTCGTGCGCTTGTCTGACGCGCTGCGCACCGATATCGACGGGTTGTCGCGGTTGTTGATTCCGGTACCGGGTAATGCGTCTGGACAGTTGGGTTTCATTGCGTTGTCCCAGGTAGCGAGCCTGGACCTGGTGCTTGGCCCGAACCAGATCAGTCGTGAGAACGGCAAGCGTTTGGTGATCGTCAGTGCCAACGTGCGCGGACGCGATATCGGCTCGTTCGTGGAAGAGGCTGAGGCGGCGATTCTCGCTCAGGTCAAGGTGCCGGCGGGCTACTGGACCACCTGGGGCGGCCAATTCGAACAGTTGAAGGAAGCATCCGAGCGGTTGCGCATCGTGGTGCCGGTGGCGTTGCTGCTGGTGTTTGGTTTGCTGTTCATGATGTTCAACAACCTCAAGGACGGCCTGCTGGTATTCACCGGGATTCCGTTCGCCTTGACCGGTGGGATCATGGCGCTGTGGCTGCGGGATATTCCGCTGTCGATTTCGGCAGGAGTGGGCTTTATTGCCTTGTCCGGCGTGGCGGTGTTGAACGGCCTGGTGATGATTGCGTTCATCCGTAACCTGCGCGAGGAAGGGCGCTCATTGTCGATGGCGATAACCGAAGGCGCGCTGACCCGGTTGCGCCCGGTGTTGATGACGGCATTGGTGGCTTCCCTCGGGTTTATCCCCATGGCGCTGGCCACCGGCACCGGCGCCGAAGTGCAGCGGCCGTTGGCGACGGTGGTGATCGGCGGGATTATTTCTTCTACGTTGCTAACCTTGCTGGTGCTGCCGGCGCTGTATCAGTGGGCGCATCGCAAGGAAGAGGAAACACCAGGCTGAACCGCGTGAAACGGCCCGGCTGGCTGCTGACGTCGGCGTGCCCCTGATGCAGGTGCATGATCGACTGCACAATCGCCAGCCCAAGGCCGGTGCCGCCTTCAGCACGGGCGCGGCTGTTGTCGGCGCGGTAGAAACGCTCGAAAAGATGCGGCAGGTGATGGGCTTCGATGCCGCGCCCCGGGTTGCCCACCGACAGCGACACGCTCTGCTCATAGCTTTCCACCAGCAGCAAGACGCTGGCGTCGCGAGGGGTGTGGCGAATGGCGTTGGACAGCAGATTGGAAATGGCGCGCTGAATCATCAGGCGATCTCCCGTTACCCAGGCGTCGCCGCGCAGGGTCAGGCTGACGTTTTTGTCCTCGGCGCTGAGGGCGAACAACTCCATCACCCGCAGCGCTTCCTGCTCCAGCGACACCGGTGCAAACCCGGCCCGCGCCGCCGGGTGGCTGACCTGGGCCAGGAACAGCATGTCGGACACCATGCGCGACAGGCGTTCCATTTCCTCGGTGCAGGACTCCAGGCTGGCCTTGTATTCGTCCGAGGGCCGCTCGCGGGATAAAGTCACCTGGGCCTTGCCCATCAGGTTGGTCAAGGGAGCGCGCAGTTCATGGGCGAGGTCGTCGGAGAACTGCGTCAGTTGCTGCACCCCGGCGTCCAGGCGGTGCAGCATGAAGTTGATGCCCTGGGCCAGTTCGCCCAGCTCTTTGGGCAGGTTGTCCAGGGACAGCCGGTGGGTCAAGTCCTGGGTGCTGACTTTGGCTGCCACGCGGCTGAACTGCTGCAGCGGTGCAAGCCCGCGTTGCACCAGCCACCAGGCGCCCATGCCGATCAGGATCAGCAGCATCGGCAGGGCGATCACCGTGGAACGCAGGTAGGCACTGAGCAGCGCTTCATCATCAGAGCGGTCCAGGGATAGCAGCACGCGTACGTACTCGCCGCCTTGCAACGGCATCAGGCGCGTCGCACTGAGGATACGATTGCCCTGGCCGTCGACCCAGTTCAAATAAGCCAGGTTTTTACCGGTGGGCACGTCGAGCAACAGCGGTTGCTGGGGCTTGGCGCCGACGCTCAGCAGTACCGGCGCATCGGAGCGTGCGCCGATGATGGTCAGGTAGATATTGTCGTGGCCCATCACCAGGTCCAGCAGTGAGTGCGGGCGGTTAGTGATGCGGTGTTCATCGAGGCCCTGGCCGAGGGTATGGGCCAGTTGCTCCATTTTGTTTTCCAGGCCCTTGCGTGCCAGCTTGTCCAGTTCGTGGGTCAGGGCCAGGTACGCCAGGCTCGCCAGCAGCACAACCAACCCGGCGCCCATCAGGCTGACCGTCAGCCCCAGGCGCATCGACAGGCTACTGGTCTTCATGGGCGCGCCTCCAGCACGTAACCCACGCCGCGAATCGTGTGGATCAGCTTCACCTCACTCTGATCATCGACCTTGGCGCGCAGGCGGCTGATGGAGACTTCCACCACATTGGTGTCGCAGTCGAAGTTCATGTCCCACACCAGCGAGATGATCTGCGTGCGGGTCATCACCTCGCCGGCCTGGCGCATCAGCACGTGCAGCAAGGCAAATTCTTTGGTCGTCAGGTCGATCCGACGGTTGCCGCGATAGGCGCGATGCCGGCGTGGGTCCAGTTCCAGGTCCGAGACGCGCAGCACATCCGGCAGCGGGATGTGCTCGCTGCGTCGCAACAACGTGCGCACACGGGCCAGCAGCTCGGGGAACTCGAAGGGCTTGACCAGATAATCATCGGCGCCCATGTCCAGGCCCTTGATCTTGTCGGCCAGCCGCCCACGCGCGGTGAGCATCATCACGCGCTGGTTACCGTCGCGGCGCAGTTGCTCCAGCACTTCCCAGCCGTCGGTGTTAGGCAAGTTGACATCCAGGATCACCAATTCGTAGCTGTGTTGCCTGGCAAGGTGCAGGCCATCAATGCCGCTGGCGGCGCAATCGACGACATAACCGCTTTCGGTCAGGCCTTGCTGCAGGTAGTCGGCGGTTTTCTGTTCGTCCTCAACCACAAGGATACGCATGGGGAATTACCTTCAAAGAAAACGACAGGGGCATGGCCCCATAGCGAGGCTGAATTGAGCGTAGGAAAATTCTGAACCGTGAAGTAGCTTTAGGGTCAAGCCGCCTCAGGCAAGTGCGACGATTCGTCACTCAAGTCTGCACTCAAAAAAAAACGCCCCAACCGGGGCGTAAAAGTTCATCTCTGTTCCAAAGGAGCTACACAAAAGCCGCAGAGATGAGGTGTGTTCGATGTGCAGTGTAAAAAGTGCAACTTAACGAGAAGGTGAGGCCGATATTACAGTTCTGTCAGATTTCAACTTGTGAACAGATGTAGCGCATTAGAAAGTGAATGTAATTGGCCTGCCTCACAGCACCGCAATTGGATATTCGACAATCACCCGAACTTCTTCCAAGTCCGACTCAAATGCACTTGAGCGCACCGTCGCCTGGCGCAGTCGCAACGACAAATCTTTCAAACGGCCCGCCTGCACCACATAGCGGGCTTCGATATCCCGTTCCCAGCGGCGCTGATCGGTAAGCGGATTGCCGGCCCCATCACGGCGCATGTACACCGCGTTGGCGTTGCTGTAGTCAGCGCCGGAGCCTCTGCCGTAGCGGGTCATGAATGACAGGCCGGGAATGCCGAAGGCCTGCATGTCGAGGTCGTAGCGCACCATCCATGAGCGCTCCTTGGGCGAGTTGAAGTCGCTGTACTGGATCGAGTTGTTGAGGAAGATCGAGTCCGACTGGCGCAGGTAATCGAAGTCGTCATCGCCGTTGTTGCGCTGGTGCGAGACAGCCAGACTGTGGGCGCCGACTTTCACGCCGAGCCTGGCGCTCCAGATGTTGTTGTCGAATGCCCCCAGCCGCTTCTTACCTTCATCCACCGCCTTGTAGTAGTTGAAGTCGCCGAACAGCGAGACCTCGTCATTGAGTGGATAACGGGCGGCGCTGCCGAAATAGTACTGGTCCCAGGCGTCTTTCAAGCGACTGCTGTAGAGGCTGAAGCTAAGGTTTTTGTTGACGGTGTAGTCACCGCCGAAATAGCCGATCCAGGGCGAGTCGACCGGGCCTGCGTAGAAGGTGGCAAACCCCTTGTCCATGCCGCTTTGCGCAGGCTGGCTCATGCCGGTCAAGCGTCCGCCCTGCAAGCTCAGGCCTTCCAGGCTGGTGTTTTGCGCGGTGACGCCACGAAAGCTTTCGGGCAAGACGCGCGAATCGCCGTAGGCCACGACCGGGGTCAGCGGGAATACATCGCCGGCTTTGATCACGGTGTCCAGCACACGCAATTTCGCGGCACCCCCGACTTTGCTGTAGTTGTCTTCCGGGTGGTTGCTGCTGTCCACCGGCAACACGCCGAACGAACCTTTGCCACCGCTGCGACCGGTGCCCGAGTCGAGTTTCACGCCGACCATGGCAAATGCGTCCAGACCGAACCCCACGGTGCCTTGGGTAAAGCCGGATTCGAATCGTCCAATCAGTCCCTGCGCCCAGGCTTCTGAATAGCCGTTGCCGGTGGGGCTGGACTGGCCCTTGCGATCATCGCGATTGAAGTAAAAATTACGTGCCAGCACGTTAACGGTGCTGCCTTCGATAAACCCCTCGGGTGGGTCTTGCGCGGCCACAGCCGTGAAGGGCAAGGCGGCGCACAGTGAGAGGTGAAGGCTGTAGTGACGGATACGCATGGTTCGCTCCTGGTGACTGGCAGTGTTCAGCTTCTTATGGGAGTGGGCGTTCTTATTGATTTGGCCCGGGCTGATAGTTGCAAACCCTGGATAACGAAGACGTGGCATGAACATTACAATTATGGAAACTCACCGTTATCTAACAAATAAGTAATGTTCTGGTGAAGATTGCGTCAGGGTCAGTTGGTTAGTCTCGACACTGAACTTTCAATCGAGGAACTAAGCATGAACGTTTATTCAATCGGCCTGGGTGTGTTAACGGCAGTCTTGTCTTTTGGTGCCTTGGCTGAAGGCGGGGGCGATCGTACGTTCGCGCTGATGATGGAGCGTAATGAAAAGGCCATGGCCGACTACGCCGCCAAAAAGGGCAAGCCGGCACCCGAAGTCCAGGCCTATCGCTATGGCATGAAGCTGGACATTGCCGAGGTGGTCAACGTCACGCCACCGATCCGCTCGTGCAACACGGTGCCGTCGCGCATGACCTACGAAGACTCCAGCGGCAAGCTCAATACCCTTGAGTATCAAGTGATGGGCGTGTGCCGAAACAATGGCAGCTGATGGAGCTAAAAATATACTCGGGAATGGGGCTAAAGCCCTCTTCAGAAAACACCGGGAGCGCCGATGCAGGTCAGATCCATCTCCCCCATTAGATCATCGGTGCCCCATGTTCAACACCCGTTTGAAGCAGGAGCTGGCGGCTCTTCGCGAAGAGTTGTCCAGCTTGAATCAGGTCAAGGAGAGCCTGGAAAGTGAAATGCTGTGCCTGACGCTGGACGCCGAAGGCCGGGTGGAGTGGGCCAATGCCAACTTCCTGCAGGAACTGGTCTACCAGAGTGGCCAACTGCTTGGGCGTCCGATCGAAGACTTGGTGCCGGCCCACGTGCGCAAAGACGAGTTCCAGCTGCGCTTCAAGAACGCACTGGTGCGCGGCGAACATTTCGCCGGCACCGTGCGCTTGGTGCGCGGCAATGGCCAGGAAGTGTGGCTGCGCTCGATTGTGCAGCCAGTGCGCAGTTCCGATGGGCGCATCAAGCATTTCTCGATTTATTCCAGCGACCTCACTCGCACCATCGAGGCTTCCCGTGAGCATGAAAACCTGATCACCGCGTTGGTGCGTTCCACCGCGGTGATCGAGTTCGACCTTGGTGGCCACGTGCTGACGGCGAACGATCGCTTCCTCAGTGGCATGGGCTACAGCCTGGCGCAAATCCAGGGCAAACATCACCGCATGTTCTGCGAGCCGGAGGAATACAACAGCACCGAGTACCAGGACTTCTGGAAACGTCTGAACGCCGGTGAGTTCGTCGCGGCGCGCTTCAAACGCGTGGACAGCCATGGCCGTGTGGTCTGGCTGGAAGCCACCTACAACCCGGTGATGGATGCCACCGACCGGCTGTACAAAGTGGTCAAGTTCGCCACGGTGATCACCGATCAGGTCAACCAGGAACAGGCGGTTGCCGAGGCGGCAAACATGGCTTACAGCACTTCGTTGCAAACCGATAACAGCGCCCAACGCGGTACGACCGTCGTGACTCAGGCAGTGGATGTGATGCGCGACCTGGCCAAGCACATGCAACAGGCTGGCGAAGGCATTGAAGCGCTGAACGCCCAGTCCCAGGTGATCGGCACCATCGTCAATACCATCAGCGGCATTGCCGAGCAGACCAACCTGCTGGCGCTCAACGCCGCGATCGAAGCGGCGCGTGCAGGCGAGCAGGGGCGTGGTTTTGCGGTGGTCGCCGATGAGGTGCGGCAACTGGCCTCGCGTACCAGCAAGGCGACCGAGGAGATTGTGGGCGTGGTCCGTCAGAACCAGGACATGGCCCGCGATGCGGTCAGCCTGATGACCGACGGACGCCTGCAAGCCGAGCAAGGCCTGGCTCTGGCGGCCGAAGCGGGCACGGTGATCGTGGAGATCCAGGACGGCGCGCAAAAGGTGGTCAGTGCGGTGGGGCAGTTCGCCAACCAACTGTCGAGTTGAGCCTGGGGCTTCGGGTATCGTAGGCGCTTTCTGGCATAAAAGAGTCGACCGTCCATGAGCCCTACCCACCGTCGCCCCGTTCCGCTGTCCAAAGCCTACCGTTTGCTCAACCATGGCCCGACCGTGCTGGTGAGCGCCGCGCACAACGGCCAGCGCAATATCATGGCGGCTGCTTGGGCCATGCCGCTGGATTTCGAACCGCCGAAAGTCGCCGTGGTGCTGGACAAGGCCACTTGGACACGTCAATTGCTGGAAGGCGCCGGCACCTTTGTGCTCCAGGTGCCTTGCGCGGCCCAGGCGGATCTTGTGCAGACGGTCGGCAACACCACCGGCTCCGAGACTGACAAGTTTGCCGCTTACGGCTTGCAAACGTTCAAGGGAGAACACACCGAAGCACCGCTGCTGGAAGGTTGCGTGGCGTGGTTGGAATGCCGCCTGCTGCCCGAGCCTCACAACCAGCAGACTTACGATCTTTTCCTGGGTGAAGTCGTCGCGGCCTATGCCGACGACCGCGTATTCAGCGACGGCCGGTGGCACTTCGAAGGGCATGATGAACTGCGCACGTTGCACCATGTGGCAGGCGGGCATTTCTTGACCATCGGAGGTCAACTCCAGGCTTCGAGCTTGACGCCGCAGGCGTGAAACTCACCACTTCGGTGAGTACTGCCGGGACGGCGGATAGACCAGCGAGATCGTCCGACTGCGCCCGGCGACGGAGGGTGAGCGCATGAACCGCTTCGGCGTCCAGTACTGTTTCCTCGCACTCTCGCTCTGGCAGGCGCGGTGTTGGCGCTGCGCCTCAAGCGCCCGGCCGGGTCACCTGTCCTGGAAACGGTCTGACATTTTTACCCAGCGCGATGGTGGCATGCCGTAGGTGCTGCGAAACTGCCGGGTCATATGGCTCTGGTCGGTAAAGCCGGCGGTCATCGCCGCGTCCACCAACGATTGGCCCTGGGCCAGCAGGCTGCGCACCAGATCCAACCGACGCATGGTCAGGTAGCGGTAGGGGCTGGTGCCGAACAGCAAGCGAAAATCCCGCGACAAAGCCCAGCGGTCGCGGCCGGCATGGTTGGCCATTTCATCCAGGGTGATGCTGCGGCCCAGGGCGCTGTGGATAAATTCCCGCGCGCGCTCGGCGGCCACATAGTCGAAGGTCTTGCGGCTGATGATGGCGCCCGACACGTTGCTGAGCGCGTGGGCCAGGTCGAACAGGGCGTCCTGTTCCTGCAACGGGTCGATGGGGTTTTCGAGGTTCTGCAGCAGCACTTCGCTGGCGCGGAACAGCCTCGGATCCGTGGATAAACCGTTAGGGATGAACGGCAACGGCTTGCCGCCGAGAATCTGCTGGATCAGCGACGGCTCGACATAAATCATCCGGTACTTGAACCCTTCGTCGCTGCCCGCATGACCGTCGTGGGTCTCATCGGGGTGCAGGACCATGGTGGTGCCGGGCAGGCTGTGGACCATGTCGCCGCGGTAGTGAAAACTCTGCACACCCATCAGCGTCCGCCCAATGGCATAGGTGTCATGGCGATGCGGGTCGAAGGCGAAGCCGGCAAAATAGGCCTCGATACGGTCCAGGCCGCTGGCATGTGGGGCGCGGTGCAGCCAGTCGAGGATGGCGGTGGGTTTGCCCATGGTGGCGTGTCACAAAAAAGAGAGGGAAGTACGTTAACCCAGTCTGGCTCGGATTGTCTGCCGAGGTCTTGTACGATTGTGCAGGGTGTGGGCGAGGCCTATGATTGCTGTTCGTGCCTTGCACTGATGGAGCGGCCTCTCATGGATTTTTCCAACCCCGCCTACCTGGCGCCCCTGGTTTCGCTGGCCCTGCTGTGGACGGTGGCAGTGGTGACGCCCGGCCCCAACTTTTTCAACACGGCGCAATTGGCCGCCAGTTGTTCGCGCCGCCATGGCGTGGTGGCATCGGCCGGCGTGGCGACGGGTACCATCCTGTGGGGACTGGCCGGAGGCCTGGGGATCAAGTCCTTGTTTACCGCTGCGCCGATGCTGTACCTGGCGTTCAAGATCATGGGTGGCTGCTACTTGATCTACCTCGGGTTGAAGCTATTCAGGCGCTCGGCACCGGCCATGGGCCAGGGCATGCTGTCGGCTGAGGCACGGCGTTCGTTGTTTTCCGCATGGCGGCTGGGCCTGCTGGGCAACTTGTCCAACCCCAAGGCGGCGCTGTTTGTGGCCACCATCTTCGCGTCCACCATGCCGCCGTCTCCCTCGCCGATGCTGCTGACCCTGGCGGTAATCACCATGGCCACCTTGTCGTTCAGCTGGTATTCGTGTGTGGCCCTGGTGTTTTCCAGTCAGCGCATGGCCGACCTTTACAGCCATTCACGCAAATGGCTCGACCGCTTTGCCGGGGGCTGCTACCTGTTGTTCGGTGCACATCTGGTAGCGAATCGCTGACCACACGTGGTAAGAAGCCTTACTTTCAACAGTGAGGCCGGTTCATGAGCAAGGTGCGGGTAGGTATTATTTTTGGTGGCCGGTCGGCCGAGCATGAAGTCTCGTTGCAGTCGGCGCGCAACATTGTTGATGCGCTGGATCGCTCCCGTTTCGAGCCGGTGCTGATCGGCATCGACAAGGCCGGCCACTGGCACCTCAACGACACATCGAATTTCCTGCTCAACCAGGAAAACCCGGCCCTGATCGCCCTCAACCAGTCCAACCGCGAACTGGCGGTCGTGCCCGGCAAGGCCAACCAGCAACTGGTGGAAACTTCGGGCACGGGCCTGCTTGAGCATGTGGATGTGATCTTCCCCATTGTCCACGGCACCCTCGGCGAAGACGGTTGCCTGCAAGGCCTGTTGCGCATGGCGGACTTGCCTTTCGTCGGCTCCGACGTGCTCGGCTCGGCCGTGTGCATGGACAAGGACATCAGCAAGCGCTTGCTGCGCGATGCTGGCATTGCGGTCACCCCGTTCATCACCCTGACCCGTAGCAACGCGGCACGTACGCCGTTTGAGGCTGCGGTGAACAAGCTCGGCCTGCCGATGTTCGTTAAACCCGCGAACCAGGGTTCCTCGGTAGGCGTGAGTAAAGTCGGCGATGAAGCCGAGTACCACGCGGCCGTCGAACTGGCCCTGGGTTTTGATGAAAAGGTGTTGGTTGAATCCGCCGTAAAAGGCCGTGAAATCGAATGCGCCGTGCTCGGCAATGAAAACCCCATCGCCAGTGGTTGTGGGGAGATCGTGGTGAGCAGCGGTTTCTATTCCTACGACAGCAAGTACATTGACGACCAGGCTGCCCAGGTGGTGGTGCCGGCCGATATCAGCCAGGAAGCCAGCGAGCGCATTCGCGGGTTGGCCATCGAGGCGTTCGAGGTGCTGGGCTGTTCCGGTCTGGCACGGGTCGACGTGTTCCTCACCGACGACGGTGAAGTGCTGATCAACGAAATCAACTCACTGCCCGGCTTCACCCGCATCAGCATGTACCCCAAGTTGTGGCAGGCGGCGGGCATGAGCTACAGCGAGCTGGTGAGCCGGTTGATCGAGCTGGCATTGGAGCGGCATGCGGGGCGTAAGGGGTTGAAGATCAGTCGGTGAGACGAGCAATCCACGAATAGATCAACGTCTTCTGTTCCTCCGGGTTATGCGTCCTTCGGCGATAGCTGGCAAAGGTGGGAGAGGTGCAGTAAGTGCACACCTTACTCACCTCGATCTGCTCCCGCCGGATGCCGGCTGCTTGCAGCAACATCACCCCATAGCCACTCAAATCAAACCACGCACTGCCCGCATGCCTGGCGTGGGGTGGTGCGATTTCAGGTGGCAGCAACGGCGCGGGTTGCGCGGCGCTCCACGGCGCTCGCCCGTTCAACCACAAGTGCCCCTGATCCGCCTGGAACTGTGTGATAAACCCCTCGCTCACCTCATAGCAGCATGGCTTGATCGACGGTCCGATCGCCACCCGCAACTGGTCGACGGCAATGCCTTCATCAGCAAAACGCTGCACGGCGTTAGCTACAATCCCGCCTTGCAAGCCTTTCCACCCGCCATGGACGGCCGCTACCTTCTCGCCGTTTGTGGCGGCGATGAGAATGGGCAGGCAATCGGCCGTGATCACCGCGATGGGGTGGGGCTCGCCGGTATATACCCCATCCGCCTCCACCGTATTGGGCACCGCGCCGGCTTGCCATTCAATCACTGAGGCGCTGTGCATTTGCTTGCAGATGAACACCGCTTCCGGGCGCAGCGGATCATCGATCGAACAAAAACCGTGGTCGATGCCGGGGATGGCGCCTAGGTTGTCTGCTTGCTGCACGGGCGTTTCTCCGTTGAATGATTAATCAGTCGCCGACCGCTTCGCCTTCACGCCGAGGGTCGGCGCCGCCGCTCAGCGACACCTTGCCCTGGGCATCCCGGGTGAGGACGATGGCCTGGATGCCGCTGGTCATATCGATCTCGCTCAGCGCATGGCCTTTGTCCTTGAGGGCCTGTTTCAGCGCGGGGCTGAACAGGCCGCTTTCCAGTTCGGTCGCGCCATTGCGGCTGCCGAAGTTGGGCAGGCTGATGGCGGCTTGCGGATCGAGTTTCCAGTCGAGCATCGCCACCAGCGACTTGCTCACGTACTCGATGATTTGTGAGCCACCGGGGGAGCCGACCGTGGCCAGTAACTCGCCGCTCTTGCGGTCGAACACCAGGGTCGGCGCCATGGCCGAACGCGGGCGTTTACCCGGCTCGACACGGTTGGCCACGGGCTGGCCGTTTTCCTCGGGGATAAACGAAAAGTCGGTCATCTGGTTGTTGAGCAGGAAGCCCTGGACCATGACATGGGCGCCAAACGCCGCTTCCACCGTGGTGGTCATCGACACGGCGCCGCCGAGGTCATCCACCGCCACCACTTGCGACGTGGAAATGCGCAGCGGCGAGCGATCCGGTGCGTAGGCCACCTGGATGCCCGCCGGCACGCCCGGCTTGGCGATGCCCATGCTGCGCGCGCCGATCAGGGCGGCACGTTTTGCCAGGTAATCCGGTGCGACAAGGCCCGCCACCGGCACCGGGACGAAGTCCGCGTCGGCGACGTAGAGGCCACGATCGGCAAAGGCCAGGCGTCCGGCTTCGGCCAACAGGTGCACGGCTTCGGGGGTTGGCTCAAGGCCGGCGGGCGACGGGCTTTTCAGCGGTTGCATCGCTGCGATGGCCAGGGCAGGATCGCGGGCTTCCAGCGCCTGCAAGGTGCCGAGGATTTGTGCGATGGCGACGCCGCCCGAGGATGGCGGCGGCATGCCGCAGACTTTCCATTGTTTGTAATCGGTGCACAGCGGCGTGCGTTCCTTGGCGGTATAGCCCTTGAGGTCCGCCTGGGACAGGCTGCCGGCGTTGCGATGGCCCTGCACCTTGCGTGCGATCTCATCGGCAATCGGCCCTTGGTACAGCGCATCCGGCCCTTCCTTGGCGATGCGTTTGAACACATCGGCCAGCGCCGGGTTTTTCAACAGGGTACCGGTGGCTTTGGGTGTGCCATCGGCGTTCAGGAAGTACGCCGCCATGTCCGGCGATTGCGCGATATAGCGGTCGGCCGCGATCAGGCTGTGCAGGCGTGGAGAAATGGCAAAACCCTGTTCCGCCAACCGGATCGCCGGCTCGAACAGCTCGGCCCATTGCAGATGACCGGTCTTCTTGTGCGCCATTTCGAGCGCACGCAATACCCCAGGGGTGCCGACCGAGCGTCCGCCGATCTGCGCTTCCGGAAATGCCATCGGCTTGCCGTCAGCCCTCAGGAACAACTGCTGCGTCGCCCCGGCCGGAGCGGTTTCTCGGCCGTCATAGGCGTGCACCTTTTTCCCGTCCCAGAGCATGATGAACGCGCCACCGCCGATGCCGGAAGACTGCGGCTCCACCAGGGTCAACACCGCCTGCATCGCAATCGCCGCATCGATCGCCGAACCGCCCTTGCGCAGCATTTCGCGCCCGGCCTCGGCCGCCAGCGGGTTGGCGGCCGCTGCCATATGACGCTTGGCCTGTTGGGTGGTGAGGTCGGTGCGATAGCCTGAACCCAGCTCCGGTGCCGGTGGCGGTTCGTTGACAGAGGTGTTGCATGCAGCCAGGGCAAGGGCTGCGGCAATCACCGACAGTTGACGGCGGGAAATCGAAAACACGCGCTGAACTCCGTTCATTTTGAGAATGATCTGTTGTCCTTGGGGCACTGCTTTTTACAGGTAAATCGTGCCTTGCAGGTAGAGCACGGCATGGCCGGAAATGATCACGCGGTCACCCTTGAGTTCGCAGCGCAGCTGGCCGCGGCGCGTTCCGCCTTGCTCCGCTGTCATGCTCGACTTGCCCAAGCGTTCGGCCCAGAACGGCGCCAGTGACGTATGGGCCGAGCCGGTGACCGGGTCTTCATTCACGCCCACGTTGGGCCCGAACCAGCGGGAGATAAAATCGAACCGTGCGCTTTTGGCGGTCACTGCAATCCCGCGTTTCGGCAAACCCTTGAGGTGGGCAAAATCCGGTTTCAGTGCGGCGACTTGCGCTTCGTCTTCCAGCAACACGATGTAGTCATCGGTGCTGAACACTTCGGCCTGTTCAATGCCCAGCGCGCTCAACATTCCATCGGGTGGCTCACAAGGCTGGGGTTGCTTGGCCGGGAAGTCCATTGCCAACTCGTCACCGTTACGCGTGACCCGCAGTTCGCCACTGCGTGTCGCAAAGCGCAACACTTCAGGCGCATCCCCCAGCAGGTGAATCAACACCCAGGCCGCCGCAAGTGTGGCGTGGCCGCACAGGTCCACTTCGACCTCCGGGGTAAACCAGCGCAACTCGTAGAACTCGCCACGGGGTACGAAATAGGCGGTTTCGGAGAGGTTGTTTTCCGCTGCGATGTTTTGCAGTTGCTCATCGCTGAGCCACTCGGTCAGCGGGCACACCGCAGCCGGGTTGCCGCCAAAGACCGATTGACTGAAAGCGTCGACTTGAAAGATATCCAGTTTCATCGAAAGCACTCCGTGTAGGGATGGAGCCGGACACTAACAGTGGGTCAAGCGAGCGTCAAAATACAGTTGAGTGGTTTTTTCGTGCGCATGCAGTCGCCGTTGTGGAAAGGCCCGTGGTGGAACCAAACAGGGCGGATGCCCACTAGACAGCTGTGATGAATTTTGTTTGGGAGTATTGCCATGCGCACGGAATTGAAAGCTCTTTTCAAGTTACAGAATGATCTGGTGGAACGCTTGAAGAGGCCGGGCCAGGAACTGTCTCCGCCAGTGTTGCTGCACTATCAACCCTTGCACCCGACCTCAATGCAGTTCGATGTTTCCCTCAACGATGGCAAGGTACAGGCTGATACGACACTGACTGGCCGTGATATCGCCCACCACCTCAACCAGCCCAATAAACACTATGTGGCTGATGGTCCTTCGACAGCAGGTACGCATACGTTGCGGATGAAGGACGAGCACCAGCATGTGTTTCACATCCATTCCACACCGGCGGTCGCGGCGGTGTTCAAAAGCAGCCTTCCGGATGCAACCGGCGGCGTTGTCGAGAGTCCGGGGCGCGCGCATCTGGGCAGCGTCAGCGCGGTTCAAACGACGGTGGATGGCCAGCAGTTTCGCCTGGACGGCGATCGACTGTTTCGCTTTGAACCCCTCACACTGTCGTGGATGCATGACGCAGACGCTCGTGCATTCAGCCGTATTGGCCTGACGAACGAGGGGCAGTTGCTAAAGACCCCCAAGGGCGTTGCCGACAGCAGTGCGCATGGCCGCACTACGGTGCAGCTGAACCAGGCCCGGGAGGCTTCTTTGGTGCATGTCCAGGGCGGGAGTGTGCAGGCCGTGCAGCCGGTGGATGAGCTGGGAGCGCCCGTGCAGCTCGCCCGTATCGGGTTGTCGGGAAACGCGCTGTATGGCGCGACCACGGACGGAGAATTGGTCCAAGCAGACCTGCGCATAGCGCGAGATCAACAGTTGCCGATGGTCCGTCAACCGCTTGAATCGCTGGAGCGGGCGTTGAAGGGAGCCGTCAGTGTCGAAGGCTTCTTTCATGATGATGCGGGGCAACTCAATGCTCAGGTTCGCGACGCACGTCAGCAATTGCACAGCGTGCCCCTGGGGGACGCGAATACCCTACGTCCGCAATGGAACCTTAGCGACGTGCTGGTCAAGGGCATCGAGAAAGGCCTGCCGCTGCCCAGCCAACACGCACTGGCGGCGGCGGTCGATCTGGGACAGCGGGGCAAGGTTGCCTTGGATGCGGGCAACCTGTTGACCTGGGACGCGGCGGCGCAACGTTGGCAAGACACCGTTCAGCCCGGTGTCGAGCATCTGGAGCGTGGGTTGGATGGTCGTGCCTATGTGCTGCAAGAAGGGCAACTGAAGGCCGTGGCCATCAGCCAAGTGCGCGATCCGCTGATGGAGGGTGCCAGCCATGACTTGGCCGCTCTTCCTGCGCCGCGCCCGCAAGTGTCCCTTGACGAAGTGCTCGCAGGGGATAGTCAGCGGCGCATTACCGGATTCGCTGTCGCTGACGGCCGCAATTTTGTCACCGTCGACCAGACCAACCAGCTTCAGGTCCATCACGATGGGGACGCCCAGCCGTTACACGCGTCACCCGCGATTGACATCAAAACACTGGCCCTGGATCACGTGGGCAATCTTTATGCACATACCCAGGGCGGAGAACTGTTCAGGTTGAATCGCGAAGCCTGGCAGGGCACTACCGCGGGCGTGCAGCACTGGAGCAGCGTTGAACTTCCGGGTCGCCAACCGTTGGAGTCCTTGCGGATGGACGCTGATAAGCACTTGATTGGGGGGTGGAACAAGCAGCTCTACCGACTGGATAATGCCAGCGCCTCAGCACTGGAGTGGGGCCCGATGCAATCGACGACCCCGGCGCCATCGTTAGCCGACACGTTGGCCAGTACGCAACTGCGCGCGCAGTTTCCCGGCGGGGCATTGTCAGTCGGCAGCAATGTCATGGGGCAAACCCGTGAGGGGGTGCCGCTCAAGCGTCAATATTC
The DNA here is from genome assembly GCF_054668895.1 of Pseudomonas sp. H3_E07. Taxonomy (NCBI): domain Bacteria; kingdom Pseudomonadati; phylum Pseudomonadota; class Gammaproteobacteria; order Pseudomonadales; family Pseudomonadaceae; genus Pseudomonas; species Pseudomonas sp. H3_E07. The sequence goes on along the minus strand of NZ_CP162795.1, from coordinate 1,980,790 downwards.
TCAAGGGATCAGCGCACACTTTCATCCCCTGGAGGCTCTCAGCCAAAAAGCCAAAGGTGTTCAGCAGCACTTCAATGGCCGCAAGGGGTTGGAGGGCATCTACGCTGACGATCGGCGACTGCACCAGCAACTCACTCCTCTCGCGCAGAGCAGGCCGGTTTCGGCTGAATTGGATCTGCGGCTCACCGCGTTGAGCGAACCAGGACCGCGACAGGCCCTGGCCGGGCAGATTCGCCAGGCGCTGACGCAGGTGGAGGAGAGTAGCCAGTCAAGCGCACGCCGCTTGGGCGACGCTCACGGTGTAACGTTCGACCCCAAGCCCACATTGAACAGGGCGGAAATCAACCCTGGCTCGACGCTGCATCAGCTCTATGAAGCGTTCAAGAGAGTCTCTCCCTCGTCGGAAAAAACGACCGCCGCGTTGTTGGCCAACTTTGAGGGGCAGGGCGTGACGCTTCCCACGGCCAAGCCCGGGGGCAAGCGGGACCTCGATCACCCCTCGGCATTGATCGAAGGCGACCTGATCCATCATGCGAGCACGCTCAAGCAATTGGCGGACCTGGTACAGGCGCTCGACGCTACATCAGGCCATAGCCCGAGCGCCTTGGCACGCTTGGAAAAGTCTCTTGAGGATGTCATGCAAGCGTTCCAGGACAGCCCTGTACACACATTGGCCAGCCAAGGTATCGCCAGTTATGCGCAGGCCGAATCCTTGTATGGCAACTTCAAGCTGTTGGCCAAGGACCTTGGCACACCCGGCTCTGCGCTTCACTGGCATCTTTCGGGGCTCCTGGGTTTGCCCAAGGATGCCTCCATCAAAGACGCGATGACGCAGCAAGTACAGCAACTGAGCAGTGGCCAGACCCTTTCCCCGAGCCGAACCCAAGGCAAAAGCCTGGGGTTGATGGTGACGGGGATAAAGCCAATTGCCCCCGTAGAGTTTTTCCTGGGCGTCTCCAAGTCTCATACCCATGGGGTAAGTATCAGCCGTACCGACAAAGGCGTTCGGGTTGAAATCAGTTCGGACGACATGCGGCGACTGGCGGGTTCGGTGGGCTCGGGCGTGACCTTAGGCAAAGGATCGGGCGCAGTAGGGCCGGGCTTGAGGGTTGCAGCGGAACTGACGGCCGCAGTTGCAAAAAACCAGGGGGCAAGCATCGCCTTCGACGTCAAAGAGGCGGACTTTGGCAAGATGATGTCGATCCTTACCGGTGAGACAGGTAGCGTCTATGATCTGCTGGCTTTGGGGGAGGAGCATGCGGCAGGTAAGAGTTCGAAGGTCAGTGGTGACGTCAATGTGGACGCACTTGCGCAATTGCGCTTGATGTACAGCCCGCAGGAAGACATCGCAGAGCTGGACTCGGTTATACGTGCTGGCGTTGGCGGGGTGGCAAACCTCAATCTTTTCCATACCGATAAGAGTCAGTCCGCCACACGCACTGCAACCGGCACCCGTCACAATGCGGCAACCAGCGCACAGTTCCTCCGGCAAGGAGGCGTGGGGGCCAATATCGCGCCCCTCAATGCGTTAGCGTTGGTCAGCGCCGAAAGCGGTGGGCCCAGCGCGGCGGTGTTTGCATTGCCGGAACTGTCGGTCATGGTCAAGTTTGATCGCGGCGAATCGCAGGCCTTCAGTTTTTCTTTCAAGCATCCGCAACCGGTGACTCAGTCTCAGGTTGATGACCTGAAGCGCAGTGTGTCGCTTTACTCACCGACGTTCAGGCAGGATCTGGCTGCGATCGAGCTGTCGGGGAATACGGTGGATCAGCAGCTAGCCTCGGTGCAACGGTTTCTCGCGACGCACCCGCCGATAGCGACGAAGCCGGATGCTTACCATGCCATCAGCCAGTCATTGAATGGGTTGATGGTCCAGCAGGACCTGGTGAAACAGGGTCTTCGCCAACTGGCGTCAGTGGAGTCTTCTGTCACCCGCGTGGGGTTAAGGGACGATGGCCGTCATACCTGGCTGGATGATGTGGCGCCGGCCAACAAAGCGGCGATCGAGCAGTGGTTGAGGGATGACCCACAATTTGCCCAGGTGCTCGATCAGTTGCAGCATGGCGAGGGCACTTCGGTGACGCTTGGCATGGAGCTCAAACCAGAGATCCTGCGAGCGATAGAGCGCAGTCACCTTGCCGGTGAAAGTTCTGAGCCGCTGATCAGGCGCGCACTGAGCGATCGCACCAATCTGCGGGTCAAACACATGAGTCTGAGCTATACCGCCACCCAGTCCCATGGCATGTCGATACCCGCGATGACGAATCTCAGTTTTTCCAGCAGTGCGGGCCTGAGTCATACCCAGAAGCGCGTCAATGCAGACCTTGAATATGGTCTGGACGCCGATAAGCCCTTGCGGATGAACCTGAACGACACGTTGGGCAGCCGGCCGGGCAATGATCTGACGATTGACCTGGGAGACCTGCGTGTGAGGACACCAAGCCTGGCAAGGCGCTGAACTTATTCCTGACATGCGGGGGTATCGAATGTGGGGTGCTGCGCTAGCAGGCGGCACCACTGCATTCGAAACCAGGGTGTGAAGGGGACTGCCGGATCTGAAAGTTGGGCTGATACTTGCGCGCGGGTCAGCCACGCGACCTCACTGACTTCCTCCGTGGTCGGGGAGACCACCGCGTCAGATTGAGCAATCAATACATGACAAAGTTCGTGTTCTGCCCCGATCGAACCAAAGTGCGCATGGTATTCAAAACTGTACAGCGAGCGGCAGGGGGCAGAGATCCCCAGTTCTTCGCGCAGACGGCGTGACGCCGCATCCGGAACAGTCTCGCCGGGTGCCGGATGGCTGCAGCAAGCATTCGACCAGAAACCGGGCCACAGCATTTTACCTGCTGCGCGACGTTGAATCAGATGGCGCCCGGCGCTGTCGATCAGGTGTACCGAAAAGGCGCGATGCAGCCGTCCCGTTCCCAGGTGTGCGTCGCGTTTGTCACACACACCGATCTGAATATCGTGTGCATCGACTAAAATCACTTTGTCGTTCATCGGGTGTCCTCTTTCGTGCAGATGCGGTCGCTTACCCACGTTCGGGCACTTGTCCCCAGGCGCTGATAAACGTCAAAGCGGCCTCGGTGAACGTCGGGGAGGCGCGCAGTTTAACCATGGCATCAAGGTCGTTCTGAGAGAGTAGGCCGCGCTTGAGCAGTGCCGGCCCGGCGTGTGCTGTAGTTGTCGCCCAGAAGGCATCAGCCGGGCTGTCGTCGCCGATTCGGCCTTCCAGGGTGCGATAGCCGATGTTGGAAAGCCCCCGTTCACGTAGCCGGTCTGGAAGGGTATCGGCCCAGAGCATGTCGGATCCAATGGACTGCTCCAGGAGCGTGACGCCGGCCTGGGCGACTTTGCGGAACAACGGGTTGGCTGTTCCAAGGCTGGGTTGCAGACTCACATCTTCGATTACCAGCCAGCCGCCTGGACGGACCCAGGTGGCCAATCGGGTCAGAATGTCTTCGCGTTCGGGAAGGTGGCACAACAAGGCCCGAACGTGCACCACGTCCAAAGACGCCGCAGGAAAATCATCGGTCGCGGCATTGTGAGTGATCACCCGAATGCCGGGTATGTCGGTGAGAAATCGGGGGTCAATGTCGGTGGCGATGACAGTCGCGTCGGAGTATCGCGTGCTCAGCCAGCTTGCGAATGATCCAGCGCCTGCGCCGAGGTCAAGAATGGTCGGCCTTTCCGGGAGAGGCAGCAGGCCAAAGACTGTTCGACTCAACGGGTCAAAGGCACGCTCCAGGGTGCGCAGCCGCATTAGTTGGCCGGCCTGCTGATCACCGAGATAGCTGTTGGTGTAGCCGGGTTCCTCGGCTGGGCCAGTGGTGTTCACAGTGCGACCTCCAGCCGGTCGGGGCAGCGGTTGAGGAAGCCGTGTTCGGCGGGCTGGAACCCTGGAGCCCAGCGCACGCCTGGAAAGGTCTGTAGCAGCAGGCGGGCGCCGATCGTGATCTCCATCCGTGCCAGTATCGATCCCAGGCAGAAATGCCGACCCGCTCCGAAGGCAAAATGATTTGTCTCCTGGTGAGGGCGCGACATATTGAAGGTGTCCGGATCGGTGAAGTGGTCTGGATCACGGTTGGCCGAGCCGATCAGGCAGGCGAAGGTCGCGCCGCAAGGAATGGTTCCAGACGGCAGCTCCAACGATTCACGGGCCTCCCTGAGAACGAGCTGCAAGGGAGGATTGCGTCGCAAGGTTTCTGCGAGCGCATTGTCCATCAAGTCTGGATTGGCCATCACCGCCTCCTTGACGCCGGGCTCGTCCAGCAGGTTCACAATGAGATTTGCCAAGGCACCGTGGCTGGTCTCGCTGCCGGCCGTCATCAGGATCGCGCAGTAGGCCCTGACGAACGCCTCGGGCAATGGCTGACCGTCAATCCGTGCCGCCAGAAGATGAGAGATCAAATCGTCGGTGGGTACCGTGCGGCGGGCGTCGATATGTGGCTGAATGAAATCGTAGAAACGGTCGCGGTTGGACAATCCACCGGTCAACAGGGTCGGATCCTGTCGATAGTTGCCCATGTAGGCGAAGCCAATGGCACACCACTTTTTCAGCTGCTCTACCTCTTCAGTGGTCTGCGCCGGAAGACCCAGTGCACGGGCCATCACCCGCACGGGCAACGCGCAGGTGAAGTCGGCAATGAGGTCCACCCGGTGACGGCCCTGCATCTGCGCCAGCAGGTCCATGCTCGCCGAAGTGATCGATGCTTCGAGTACTTCGAGGGCCTTGCTGCGGAACGACGGGCTCAGTAACGCTCGATGCTGGGCATGCTCACAGCCGTCCATGGCGACAAGGGTGTGCCCCAGCAACGGTCCGATCTGCCAGCTGTAGTTGTTGCTGCTCGCTCCGGGATGGGTCAGCGCTGCTTTGACATCCGCATACCGGCTGACCAGCCACACATCCGTGGGCTCGTCGTAGACGATCGGCAGCGTGGTACGCAAACGCTCATAAAGGGGGTAGGGGTCGATTTCGAATTGCCGGGATTTCAGGGTAGGCGGGGTGAGGTTCAGGTCCACCTGCTGGTTGATCCGACCCGTCGGGTCGTTGGCCTGCAGGTGATACCGGGACACGCTCCTGTGCCAGTCGCCCGCCGCACGGGCAACCTGACGTAGTCGGTCCGGGTCGGTGGCGGCGGATGGTCGTTGGCGGGTGTGCTTGGCGGCGAGCTCGGTGAATGCCGAGACAGCCGCGTTCACCATCTGATGGGCCGCTTCGATCGATGCAGGCCAGTCGGTGCCGGCGCTGTCCGCGAGAATCGACACCAGGTTGAAGCGCTCGCCACACACCACATCTTTGGCAATCGAGTGGATATCGTTTGTCCAGGTGATGATATCGGCAGCGTGCTCCCGCAGCCTGCTCCACCATTCGATATCGGCTGAGTGCTGGTAGGGGTCGAGCGTTTCGGCCGCATCGATGAGATCAAAGAAGAACAGTGCACCGAACGAGTCCCGTCGCAACGGCAGATATTCGGACAGTGCGAGTGCCGCTCCTGTTTCGCGCATGTTTACCAGTGTCGCCTGCGCACGCAGGTGTCTGAGCAAATTCTGTACAAGTCTATGCCGCCAACGCTCGTTACCCCAGTTCCGTGTCCGTGGCCACAGATCATCAATCAGGACACTGAGCATGGGGTCATCAAATCGGCCGATTTCATCCAGCGGATCGGCACCGTCGTTCTCGGTGATTGCCTGCACCGCTGTGACGAAACGCTCCAGTACGCCATTTTCTGCCCAGGGCCCATCATCGATTCGGTCATCGAGTATGAGTGCCCACAGATACCAGCACACCAGGGTTTCGGCTTGCTGCGTGGGCGCCTGCCCGCACAGCGCCATCCCCAGGTCGAGCAGCGCAGTGGTACTTAGCCGGTGTGCCCCTCGGCGACCGATCAGGCCGTATCTTTGCGCCCAGGCGAGCACACGCTCCCTCAACACATCGTGATCAGAGCGCGGTGTCGGGTTGGAGAATGGCAGTTGTATGTCGGGAATGATCAGCGGTGTTGGCGGTGCGACATTCACCTCTGAATTGTTTGTCACAAGACATCCTTGTTTCATATCCAAGCAGCCTCCGCTTGAGGGCAGTTCAGGGCAATGTGGCTGTATTCAGCCATGGGGATCATGCTTGGAAGCGAATGTCTTCGGATGTAGTCGTTATCTGATGTCGATACCGGAAATCACACAGAACGGATACAGAAATGGAGTTTCAGTGCTCGTGGTTAACCCAACTGTTGCCCTGTGGTGAGCATTTCCGGGCCGATGAGCGTGTCGCGCAGGGGAGGGACGTTCAGGACATGGCGCTGTCAGGCTGTTGCCTTGTGAAACGCCAGAAACAAGAAAGCCCGCACTAGGCGGGCTTCTTGAGGTGATTCATAGACTGCTGTAGACATCTATGGATCGGTACTTGGTGGTACACAGTCAATTGAACCCGTTTTTTATGTATTTGATTTTGTTGATTAAATTTATTTTATTTTTTCTAGGGATACATGTAGGGATACAAGCCGAGAGTTACTGCCTCTCGCTTGGTCGCGGGCATCCCCCTCCAAAAAAGGGTATAGGGGCCGTGTTGTGGGGGGCCATACCCAGCAGGCGAATCTTTTTCCGTCTCAACCAATAACGGGAAACAGATATGAACAGCACTGCCCACCACACATCTTCCACTCTCCATGCACGCAGCTTGTGCGATCCAGCAACAACCCTCATTCGCATGCAAGAACTCGAAGCGATCACGGGTTACAAGCGGCCAACGGTCTACAAGCGCTTAAAGGATGACCCCACTTTTCCAAAGCCGGTGCCATTGAGCGACAGTAAGAACCGCGGCGCACCGGTCGCCTGGGTTCTAGCCGAGGTTCAGCACTGGGTGCGCCAGCGCATTGCGCTGAGAGGGGAGGCCGCATAAATGAAAGCAAAAAAAATGGCCCACCAACAAGCCAACCACAACAACTCTCATATCACTGATAACAGTCGCAATGCACAGAACGCACGACTCGTTTCGCGTCTTCGCGGTGGATCTACGGACACCTTCACCATCATGCGGGAGTTGAATATCTGTCGCCCAGGTGCCCGGATCTGTGATCTACGCAATGCTGGCTATGTTATCTACACGCAACTCACAACCCTTGAGGATGAGTGGGGGCGCACACACCCTAGAATTGCGTTCTACACGCTGCTGGCCGAGCCTCTAGAGCCATTCGCTCAGTAGATATAGTGTGGTGGCACATTGTGTATTTTGTGGCACAAGCGTAGAGTTTGTGCCACAACGTAACACAAGGCTGCAGCTATGAAGCAACATGTAACGATGCGTCTTCCGACTGACCTTTTGGACCGCATTGAGGCGTTCTCAAAGGACTTGTCACAAAAAACTGGCCTCGACGTAAAAAGGTCGGATGTCGTTCGGCTGTTGCTTACGGCAGGACTTGATCAAAAAGAAAAGGATTTGGCCAAATGAGCCATGGCAACTTTTTTGCGATAGGGGCGGATGAGTTTGCGGCGGCCTGCGATCTGGGAATAAAGCCCGCAGTCTCACTGCTTGTTATGGCTCGCGGCACCGGGAAAGACAATGCCACTACCTCCTGGAGCGCACAGGCGATTTTTGAAAAAACTGGCATAGCATGGCGGCGCGCCAAGGAAGCGATCGAAGCTCTGTGTGCGGCTGACATTGTTAAAGTGCTCAAGGCGGGGAAAAAGCCGCGCTATAAAATTAGCAAACCCAAGGATGATGCAAAGCTCATCTGGCTACCGAATGAGCTAATCGACGGTGGGGGTGGCGAAGTCCCGCCGGTGACGAAGCTTCGTGAGACTGGGGAATTGGTATTGCTTCAGAAATTCATTGAGTTGTATGGCGCTCATGACATCGACAACGACGGCGGCCTGCCACGAAGCTTGGCGTGGCAAATATATTCGCGCGAAACGATTTGCCCAATTGGGCCGTTCATTCTTTACGGCTTTGAGTCAAAAGATACAAAAGCGAGGGCTGTCGGCTCATTGGCGGCACTCAACGGGGAAGAAGATGCTGTTGGCAACAAAGGGGCTTGGATCGTCCTTTCCCCCCTTGCGAATCTTGGGCTTATCCAGAAGGTCAGTTACATGGCTGAATCTGACGAGCATGACTCGGAACTCATTTATCCCGTCAATGATGAGACCAGTCAGGCTATTGGAGTAATTCACAACTGGTTGGAAGAAAGCGGAGGGGAGGGGTTCGCGCGTCAGATTGGATTTTACGACAGCATTGGGATCGCGCCTAAGCACATAGGTAAAGCGGCGATGGTTGGCTTGTTCCGAATGACGTATAGACCGAAAACCGGAAAGACGTCTCGCTGGTGGGCCCTGGAACGAGAGCAGACGGAGGCCATGGTGGCGAATGTCGAGTCGATATGTAAGGCAAGAAGTAATGTTGTTGATATCAAGGCTTATAAAGGCTTCTAAAGGGATCTCAAGGTTGATCAAGTAGCCTAAGTGTTGATATCAAGGGATATCAAGTGGCGTAAGAGCAGCTGCACCGCACGCAGCAAAATCCGAGGTGACTTAAAGATATGAGCTCTATGATTATCATGTGGAAAGCGCTTAAGAAGCTTGAGGAGCAACGGCCAGTAATCAGTGACCCGGGCCCGAAGTACCGCAGGCTATCTGGTGGTTGTGTGTTGATCTCCTTTCCGCAAAAGCGCAAAGACCGCTAAGCATGAGCCACGGCGAAGGCCAGGCAGAGCGAATCAGCTTTATCTAACGGAGGGGCAATATATGGCTCAGCCTTCAGCCATGAATGCAGCTCGATGCAAAGCAAGAAGGCACCACCCTGTTTCGGGGTAGTGCCCTTGATACTACGAAGGTTTCGTAGTTTGTCAGCCCTACTTCAACACCACCGCGCGGTATTGCTGATCGCCGCCCAGGTCATCCGAGCCTAACAAAGCATGATTGACGGCCTTCCTACTCTCAAGCAGAAGGTCATGCTCATCATGAGTGCCAATATCCGCCGCAATCCACTCAGGAAGCTCCCTGCGCCGCCGCAACTCGCTCAGGTGCGTCCACCACCTGGTAGCGTAACGCCGCTCTGCGAGAATGAGCTCAACCACTAGGGTTCGTTGCTTCTCGGTGAAGAGGGGCAGATGTAAGGCGCTAGAGTTGCCCGCCTCAGTGTCTACCAAGCCCTCCCCTTCGAATTCGGACTTATCTTGGCCTTTCAGGACGTTACTGATATTTTGGTAAAGTTGCATGACGTGTCCCTTTAAGTTACGTCGTGTGATAGCCAGCCCGGTGTTAGCGCACCGGGTTGGCACCTCATCTCTTAGCGATTACGCCTTCCGTTTTTCCTTCGCTTCAAGGCCTGCAATCACAAGCGCCTTGAGAGCTGCAGTTCTTGTGACTGCCACTCCCGTTTCCACCTCAACGCTCTTAGCGAAGGCATCGACGCGAGCGGTCAAATCTTCCGGTAATCTGAGCGTGACTGTGGGTGTATTTGCCATCACTTTCTCCATCCTAGCGCTTGAGAAATCGACTGTAAGACACTGTCTTACAGATAGCAAGAGGAGACCGGAAAAAAATGCAAAACTCTAACGTCAGGATAGATCTGGAAGCATCTGAGGCCCTATCCATTCGAGATCGCCGAAAAGCCTTTCTATTTAAACGCACTAACTCTTGCGAAACGCATCTAAATTCGTAATTAAATCTTGCAAATCCTTCGGAATTTCCTCTACTTTAAACTCATCTATTATCTGCACATCCGTCATATTGACATTATATTCAGTTTGAATAGCATCCCTCAATAATCTCAATGTGGTCTTTCCAGGCACAACTTGCATTCGGGAATTTAAGTCTGCCCACATCTCTTCAAACTTTTCAATTGCAGTTCGACTGATAGTGCTTGCATCCTCCTTTTTTCCTTGATAATAACCAAGTCGCCTAGCAATATACTGAGACTGCGCCTCAATTTTTAGCCCGGCTGTGATCTCATCAATATAATCAGAGATACCTTTAGTCAGAGCAATTTTCTCCCCTGCTCTTCGACCTCTCGATTCAACACGTTTTTCCAAGACTCGCTGAAGCACCGGTATTACGAGAAGATAGTTCTCCATCTCTTTTCGACTGTGAATATGGGCGGCCGTCAACTCCGATCTCAACCCACACAGAATCGACTCAATCTCTTCCTGACAATAGTAGTCACGATCATAAACAGCAAATAGCTTCATAGTTGCATCAATGGTGTTTTTGATACCCCACGCGAAGGATCTAATCTTTTCCCAAGAAGAAAATCCGCCTGACTCGAAAGCCGTCAAGTCGTTGCCAGACGCAAGATCGCTAAATCCAAGATTTTTAGCAAAGCGACGAATCGTCTTGTAATCACTCATGCCCTCTACGAATAGTATTTTCTTCGTTCTTGCCAGATGACTTAACGTGATATTTTGCGCCGACCCTAGTTCCTCAACAGCAAATTGTACCCCCTCAATATCTCTAAGGCGGCGAGCCAGCCTCGTACCCTTGCTTACAAGCAGAATCTCAGATGGGTCTGCCTCGCCCATAATTTCAACCGAATGCGTGGCCAATAAGACATCCGAATCCAAAGCTCTTAGAATGCTAAGGAGCTGGCGTTGGATATCCGGATGAAGGTAAATTTCAGGTTCATCAATTACGACGATACTAGCTTCGTCAGCTCTGGAGAGGTGCGTCAGTAATTGACACCAAATTTGAAAACCAAATCCAGCCCAGTAAACCTCGCGATCAATCCTTTCCTCTGCTACAAACATACGCAACTTCTTGCTGCCCACATCAAGCTCGGGCTTACTCATAGACATACTTGGCCAAGTTGCAGTTACCATGCTAGAAAACTTTTCCCAATCCTCCCTGAAGTAATACCAGTAATTACGGAAATGCCTGCAAGCCCTATGCGTATTCAAGGCGTTCTTGACGGTATCTTCAGATACATAGGTTTCCTCATGCTCGAGCGGCCCTAGCACTGGAACTACTTGAATAACTATAGGAAAAGCGCTTTTGAATTTCAGCGTAGTAGTGATCAAAGGGCCGTCGCTTTCCCAGTGCAGTATGCACCCACCATCATTTGGAAAGAACAGATAAAGCTTGTTTTTATTGGTCAGCCTAAACTCAATCCTACTATCCTCGCCGTTATAATTTGTCGCCACATTCTCTAAAGAAACACTTATCTGTTGCTCTGGTATACGATGTCCCAGACCGGAACCACCGTCAGGCAAAGGAATGCGCTCAGACTTTAGACGTCTGGCTCGACGAATAGCAACATCCAATATTCTAAAAGCACTAATAATAGTAGACTTTCCAGCATTATTGGCGCCAACTAAAATATTGGTCTCGCTGAGGCTCACGGAATAATTACTTAGAGCTTTAAAGTTCGTGAATTTTACGGAGCTAATCCTTACTTCCGACAAGTTCTTCTCCTATCAGCCCAATCCTGGCGGTAGCGCCTTGCGGGCTAATCGACGCTACCTATTCGCCATCATCCTGTCCAGTGACCGTCCGACCGCGGCAGCTAGAAACGGGAAAAAAGATCTCTGCCTTTCCTTTGGTGACATAGCTATGACAGAACGGCCTGCGGTTATTACGCCTAGCAGTCATAGGTGCAGTAACAAGCAACTGCACGTATCCCTCAATACCCTCAGTTTGAGTGCATCGCATTCTTACAGGTAGAGACCCTGCCTTGCTGCCTTCACCTAGGGGGAATACTACGAAGTGCGCCTTTTTGGTCTCACTGAGACGATTTGGTCTATCTGGCAGATCGGGAGTCGTTCCGACTTTCTCAGTACTCGCTCCCACAAGGGTGAGACAGGCCAAATGAGCCGAATCGGATCGTTTCGTCTGTTGACGACCGGCGCACGCAAGAGTCGCCGTTGAGCTCAAGACGAGGAGAGCGACTCCCCCATCGCTGCCTCCTTAAACCAAAGTAGCAATCATCACTTTCTAGCTTGATTTGCCACAACGGGTGTGGCTATTTGCAATCATACCCACATGGATGAATGACCAATGGCGAACAAACGGAAGATTGCTTATGCACACCATCTGCCAGGGTGGAAATTTGAGGGCGGCAACAGAGAAGTCTTGAAAGCAAGCAGACGTGTGGCACCGGATGAATATGAAGAGGAAATGAGAGGCGCCTTGTATTGCCCCGGATGCTTCACAAACGTCGAGCGCACCCCCAAAGAAAAGGACTTGTTTACAAACCAGCGTGACCCTTTCTATCGACATCTGAAGCGATGGAGTCATGTCGCATGCGTGCTGAGGGCCAAGAAGCCTGTCGGCAAGCGCTACGACTCATGGGAGGAGGCGAAAAGGGCGATCGAGCACGAACATCTGGCCATCGTAAAAGAGTTTCTTCAGGAGCGGCCTGAGATCGATCTCGGACCGAGCGAAGAGTACGATGAGACCCCGGTTGAAGATTTGGACGGTCCAGTATCGGACGTCCCTATTGGGAGGCACCACGGCGAGTCTTTTGAGCTTCCTAGCAAAATAACGACTGTCGCAGGGATGTGCCGCAACTTCGAAAAAAACAAAGACAAATATTTTGTTCTTCCGGGCGCAATCCATGCGGTGAAGCTCGCAGAGCTCCTCACAGATGTTTCAGACCTTGATCGGAGCGTGCTCGACAAGCCTCAAAAGCCCAAGCTTTATTATGGAAAAATCCTCCGCAGTAAGAATGCTGGAAGCTATAGCACATCTATTCGCATGACCCGTTTGCGTTGTGGCCAAGGTGCAGGTGACTTTACGGTGAAAATGCCCGATGGATTTTGCCAAGCCAAGAATATCAATGACACCTCCGTAGACAGGATCGTCATGTTTTACGGCGTGATAACCAAAAATGGTAGTGGGATCGGGGTTGAGCACCTCGCCTGGGGCGAAATTGCGTTGGTGCCCAAGAAGTACAACGAGCTGTTGATTCCCGAATAAGCGGCGCTAAAAGTGGCCTGACAGCAGGCTGGAGCAGGTGTTGCGATGACAGCAACACCCTCACTCAAATGTGATCCTTGCTTACCGTTAAACCATTCATACCGGAGTGGGATTCTCTCACTCTGCCTGCGTTGCGAACTGCCGAGGATTTCTCTGTGGTTCGCAAATCCCACCGATCAGGGGTATTTCCTCAATGAGGGAAGATGCGAGCAAACTTGCTCATATCCACTACGCGCCACGTTTTCTCATCTCGCAAAACGTGGCGCGGAACCTGACATACCGAAATGGAATGTCAGCCCCTTCCGTTCCATCCTCAATCTGAGATCGCACTGAGCCGAAAACTCAGTCCTGTATCACTTTGACTGCCAATGACTTACTGCAACGAATCTGCTTGCGGAAATCTCTGTGGGCGCAGTCTTTTTTGTCTATATCAATCTATACCTGTGTATTGCTTTGGGTGCACCTAAAAAGCACTGGATAAATGATCAGATCATGCCTAATGTGAGTTTTTGAGCCACTCAAAACCCATTCGAGGCAGCACCTATGAACACAGCTAAGCCCGCCCGAGGACGCCAGCACAAACCAACCCGCTCCGAAGTTGCTGCCGCCTGGGGCCGCCTTCGCGAAGCCGCAGCAGACGGAAGCGTTCAAGCATCTGCCCTGCTGATAGCGCTCGCTGAAAACAAACCAGTCATCGCCATGGAATCGCCCGCCGCATGACTGATCGCGATAAAGCCGGCAAATGGAAGCCCGGACAGTCGGGTAATCCCGGCGGCCGTTCCGGCCAGACGCAAGAGCTGCGCGCCCGACTCGCTGAAGGTGCAGACGCCGTGACAAAGAAGGTTCTTACAGCAGCCAAGAAGGGCGATATGCAGGCTTGCCGCCTAATCCTTGAACGCCTGGTACCGCCAATCAAGCCAACTGCCGAGACAGTGTGCTTCGAACTCGACGACACCGACCTACCCAGTGCAGCCAAATCAATCCTTCGCGCAGTGGCCGCCGGCGAGCTACCGCCAGACCAGGGCAAGGCATTGATCGAAGGGCTAGGCGCTGTTGCCCGGGTCATCGAAGTTGCCGAGCTACAGAAAGCGGTCGAGGAACTCCGCGAACAGATGGAGGGAATGCGGCAATGAGCATTAAGTGGATGCGTGCCGAGCTCAAGCGAATTGCAGAGAAGATCGGCACCGAAGACGAAGAGACAGTGCTCGTTATGTTGACGGTGGTGGACTGCAGGGTTGACGCGATTGAGGAGGAGATGGACTACCCCAAGACAGTGGGCCATTCGTTCAACTATCCCGTCCTGGGCGTGCAGACGGTGATGCACTTCCCTCTCTGCACCATGAACAGCAGCGACGCGGCCAATCTTGCAGAGGCGTTCATTCTCCACGTCCGCGCTATTGAAAGCCTGCGCCGTCCCGCTCCAGTAGGTGTGATGGATATGCGGCCATTCCCAAGCGCTTGCGCCTGGATCTTCCCGCCGTTGGCTGATGGGCAAAACATCAAAAAGCACGTCGCAGAACAGTACCAACTGATCATCGAGGCCCGCCATGAACATCCGTAACCAGGTGGCCAAGCTGCGTCAGCAATCCGGTCTCACCCAGTTCAATCGCGACGTGCGAGAGATCAGCGCCCTTATGGACGAGTTGCACGCCGCAACAGCCGGCGGCGTCCCCCAAGAGAGCGTGTCCCTATTCGAGATCCTGAGCGAAGCCTCAGACCAAAACCGGCCGCCCCACGGCCAGACAATCAAAAGGTAACTCAATGAAAATCGGCAAACGATCCGTCCTCAAAGTTGGCTTGGCCAACCTCCACTACTCCGAATACGAACACTCCCAGGTAGAGGCAAGAACATTCAATATTCAGCGACCCGATGGCACCAAAGGCACCTGGCAGGCCGGTGGCTTGCTGAAGTCTGTCCGCCATTTGCAGGGATTGTCCCTGGAGGCGTTCAAGGACCTCGGAGACGAAATCCTCTCGATTCGCGAGAACAAGGACCTCAACGCCGCGGCTATTGAGCGCAAGGGTAAGGAGCAGATTGATGGAATCATCCCCGCCCTGATGCCTGCGATGGAGAAGGCGGCAAAAGATATGCTCACGTTGGCCCAAACAGTGGCCAGCGGCTTTGCAGCGGTCACGCCCCGCGCTAGCTCGGACGTTGTTGGTTTCCTGGCTGATCAGGAGCTACGAGCCATTGTGCGAGGCCTCAAGCCGGAGGAGCGTCAGCGGCTAGTAGCTGAAGCGCGCGCAGGCAGTCACCCCGACGTTGTAGAGGCTGTGCTCAGGGCAAACCCAATGCTCTCCGGACTATCGCCAGAGGCGGCTGACAGCCTTTCGCGCGCAGGCATTGCCGCGTCGCGCGCCGAAGACATCGAAGGGCTCAAGCAGATGCTAGCGATCTACGATGACGTGCTGGCCACCGCCTCCAATGCTGGTGTCGCACTGAGCGGCATGGTTGCCAATTCGAATGGATACACCGGCCGGTTTGAGAAGTGGCGATCGGGCTGCGAAGGCTCCGAAGCGCTTCGCGAATGGCTGGCGAAAATGCCCACTCGCACCTCTGCAAAAGCGACCCCTGATCAATCCGAAGCGGCCTAACTGACCATCCGTGCGCTACGCAAGTATTGGTAGCGCCAATCAGCCGGCTGATTCTTTGAGTAAAAAGACATGACGTTTCAAGAGCGCTTTACCGAGGCGTGCAAAACGCAGAAATTCAAACCCTACGAACTGATCCAGGGGCCGGACGCCGGCTACACGGTTTGGGAGGTCCAGCACGTCAGTGGTGGCCAACAAGTGACAGTCGACGGCCCCTTTTTCACCGAAGAAGAAGCCAGGGTTTCGGCCGACCTGCTGAGGGGTACATTCCGAGGCGCTCGGGCCAGCGAAGCGATCTATAACCGAGTGTGGAACTACGACCCGCGCCAGGAACAACTGACAATCGACCAGGCGCATATGTCGCGCGCAGTGCTCGCCATTCGCCTTGGGCTTCCAACCCCTTCCATCAATCCATAGGAGATCCCATGGCCGCTACAGCAATCGAATACGCCCCGCTCACCACCATCAAACTGTACGGGCAGCTAAGGCAGTTCGGTAAGTCCTACCAGTTCTCCGTCCGAACGCCAGCCGAGGCCATCAAAGCACTGTCAGTGCAGATCCCTGGGTTTGAAAGGTTTCTGTCTAACGCGAAGTCTCGCGGGCTTGTATTCGCGGTCTTTCGAGGCAAGAAAAATATCGGTGAGGGCGAGCTTGGGTTTCAAGGCAAAGGCGACATCATCATTGCCCCTGTAATCGTAGGCAGCAAACGCTCGGGAGTTCTGCAAACCGTCATCGGCGCCGTGCTGATCGCAGCGTCATTCTTCACGTTCTGGGCGCCTCCAGTATCAGCCGGCCTGTTTGCATCTGGCGTGGGCATGGTCGCCGGCGGCGTCATTCAAATGCTCAGCCCCCAGGCCGGCGGCCTGAAGACCAGCGCCGCGCCGGAGAACACACCCGGCTACGCCTTCGGCAGCGCCAAGAACACCACGGCATCCGGTAACCCGGTCCCGCTGTGCATCGGTCGCCGTCGGTGGGGCGGCGCAATCATCAGCGCCGCGATTTATGCTGAGGATAAAGTGTAAAATCCAAACCTCGCTACACCGATCTCGATTCTAGTTCAAGACGAGACGGAATAATCTGAGGCAGATTAACCACACGACTAATTTGCCTCACGACTTCAGACAGTGGTTCTACATCACATTTTTTTGAAATACGCATTTTCAGACTGATGTGAGGCATCTTGGTTGGAACCACAGACTTCATCCTCAGCACAATAAGAGGAAGGGTAAAGTCTTTTGCAGAAACATAAGTCTTGACAAAGCACTTCTGCGGATCGATTCGACCATCAACGTAAGCCAGTGCTTTTTCAACCTCAAGTTCGCCGTAACTAATTTTTAGCCCCTCTAATACAGCAGCTTCTATAAGCTTAGACTTTTCAACGTCGACCTCACCTGTCTCACCATTACAAATTGAACCATATCCTCTTGATACCGTTGCAATACCTGATCGCAAAAAATGCGCAGCAGCAAACACGCGAAACAATGAATACAATGATGCAGTGGATCGGTCAAACCAGCCTGCAAAATCAAATCGCCCTCTCAACTCTTCAGAGGCTAAATCGCAATGCTCGTCATCCATCACATCTACAAAAGCTACTTCATCCAGAAGAAAATTTTCAATGCAGTATCTAGGCAAAACTATTACATTATCTGGTATTTCTTCACGTTCGCCCGCCAATATATATAAATCACCATCAACAATGTATACAGCAGGCCGTTCGGTCGCTGCCACTTTCCTTGCCCTAGCTGCAGCTATCACGTCTCCTCTTTGCCCTAAGGGAAAAACACGATCAAGAGTGACCTGGCTGGACATAGCACGGGAAAACATCGCAGCAAAAATCTTTCCATATCCTGGCGCTGTATCCTCAATATAAACATCAAAATCGTTAAAGTTTTCGTAAAATACTGAGGCCGCGAACTTAGCAGCTTTACTTCTTTCCATAGCAAACCTCAGCTCAAACGAATGCAGTTGTCGACGTGATATCCCACAATCTCGGGCGAATGTGTTGCAAAAATAAACTGATTGTTTTTGCCGCCTTTCAATAAGGCATCAACCAACATCTCTTGCCAACGCATATGCAACGAAACTTCCGGTTCATCAACCACAAAGGCACTTCTCTTGCTTGATCCAAAGCGAGCGTGAGCAATCAAAATCAAGAGTTGCTTCTCACCCGAAGAAAGGAATTCCAGCTCTACAGGTACAGAATTTTGTGTTACTTTGATTTTACCCAACGAATCGACACTCAACTCTTTTCGTGAGTGTTTAAAAAACTCATTAATTGTGTCGCAAAACTCTTTAATAGGAGCGTAAAATTTTTCGGCTGATTTTTTCTGCCTATCCATTTCAGCCAAAACTTTTTGTATTCTACGAATCTGGGCCATATTTAATAGCCACTCTAAACTCCAAGAATCCGCTACCCCATTATCCTTATTAACAACTCCAACCATCTTCTCGAAAAACTTCTCGATCAAGCCCGTTGTCTTCTCAGACCCACCAAGATCCTGAGCAAACTTCTCTAGCTCTTGTCGGCGCTGGCGAAGATCCGACATCTCCAGATAAGGTTTCAAGTTTGGATTTTCTAAAAAGCCAGGCTCAAGCTCAATGTATTCAAACGTAGACTCTACAATAATATTGAGTAAACGATCTAACCTACCATCACTTGCTCTTCGATATTGTTTATAGGCACCTTGAACTAGTCGCTGACAATTATCTAAGCCATCCAAGATTTCTTTTTGCTGGTTTCTAGGTCGGATAAGCCCATCATCTGAAAAAGCCTCATCAGGAAAAGAGTCTTCCTGATATCTTCCTAATCGTCGCTCCAACCCAAGAAACATTGGCCGCGTACCACGCAAAAATCTCTGCATGACGGGACCAGCAGACTTGATAACGTCCTGCCTATTATCTTCCACGCGATGACGAATACGCCCGTTAACGCTTATCGTTTCAACTATACGATTGCCACCAGCGTTAAAGGCCGGACTAATAGAATAGGGAATCTCCTCACCATTGAGTCTAAACGACATCTTGTCCGAAGAAGTATTTACTGAGAAAGAAAATTCCTCACCATCCTTTTCGACCTCGACCTTTAGACTACTAAACCTTATCTCCATCAAAGTAGTGACATCAACTGAAAGCGCAGCCTGCATTAACCTCAACGCAGTAGTTTTACCGGTCCCATTATCTCCTACTAGAAAATTTATATCCGAGTTGAATCTAAAGTTGTAGTCGTAAAAGTCGTGCACTTTTCGTGCAGAAAAACTCTTGATTATCATTTCACTCTTCCATGACTGCATAAAGTTATGAAGCTTACTAACGTTCTATATAGGTACACAGCATTTTGTGATCCGACTGTACAGATTCCCCTCGTTGTAGCCAAGGTATGCCTATCCAGATACAGGCTTATTTTGCCTTTTTCGGGCTTTCCGCTTGATAAGTAACACCTAAAGTGAAACATTATTAGTAGAACGCCCTAACTGATACAGGCACCCATCATGTTCATCCGCGCATACCTCCGAGCCTCCACCGACGAACAAGACGCCGGTCGTGCCCGGGCCTCGCTCGAGCAATTCGCCAGCGACCATAACAAGGTCATTGCAAGCGTGTACTTGGAGAACGCCAGCGGCGCCACCGCCGACCGGCCTGAGCTGCTGCGCCTGCTCAAGGATGCCCGTAAGGGTGACGTATTGCTGGTGGAGTCGATAGACCGCCTCTCCCGCCTCCCTGTGGAGGATTGGCAAAAGCTAAAGGCTGCGATCGATTCCAAGGGGCTGCGCATCGTTGCGCTCGACCTGCCGACCAGCCACCAGGGAATGCAGGACACCAAGGGCGATGAGTTCACCGGGCGGATACTAGGCGCGATCAACTCAATGTTGGTGGAAATGATGGCCGCCATCGCGCGCAAAGATTACGAGCAGCGGCGGGAGCGCCAGGCTCAAGGCATTGAGAAGGCTAAAGCCGAGGGCAAGTATCAGGGCCGCCCGATCGACGCTGATCTTCATAAGCGAGTGAAGGAACTGCTGAAGGCTGGACTTGGCATCCGCGCCACGGCCCGGCACGCGGACTGCTCGACTACCACGGTGCTGCGGATCAAGGAGCTATTGAGCGCCTGACTTGGCATCGGCTATCTCGCCCGAAGCCCTTAATTCCTCCCAAGCTTTCTTGAAGGAATTGGTAGAGAAAAGATCGCGGCGTTTGCTCATGGCTTTCGATACTTCGGCGCGTACCTCTGATTTGCCCGGGCTCCTCGCCGGCAAGGCTTTGGGGTCGTGACCAAGTCTGGCGATTTCAGCAAGGATTGCTGCCGTTTGGGCTTTCATGCGAGAAACCGGCTTTGTCGCATCCTTATCGTTGGTTAAGGCTTCTTCCTTGATGTTTTTCTGAGCTGCTTCCAACGCCTTTACCGATGCCCAGGGGATCAGCAAGTCTGATATCCGGAGTCTTCCTTTCCAGGCTCCGGTGATATCCGGCTCGAGCGTCATCATGCGACCCTCCCAAACTGTCCGGCCATCGATGCTCACCAAGTGAACATCCGAAAGAGGATGGAATGCCAGGTGAGGAAAAGGGGTTTCTTCGTTCTGCATTAGCTCCCAAAGCACACACGGGGGCGCTCGCATATATCCCATGAATCGGTAATCTAGGCGAGTTCGATCTCGCTGTTCAAGGAGATCGCTAAGTTCTCGTATCCGGTCCTGATTCGCATTTGTTGCCTGGCGTAAGGCGACTACCTCTTCTTGGCTCAATCTAGTGAACTCGTCGACGTTACCGGCGGCGTTCCTTCGCAGATGTGCCTCGCTACTTTCAACCGATTTGGTTTTGGCCTCGAGCTCCATAGCCTCATCGTGCGCCCCATGGCTCATCAGCCATCTATCTGCCTGATCGAAAGCCAGGCCCTCGAATGCGAAAAGAATCGGCAGTGCGCGGTTGATTCCATGCTCGAGGATCTGACGTGAAGATGCACCCCATCGTTCTGCCAGTTCAGGGACGCTTAGAAATGTAGGCTCGATCATGCTCGCTTCCTCTCGGCCAAGTTGCCCGCTGCAATTTCATCCAGATAGTTGGCGTACCATTGCATCATCGTCGTGCGCTGATGAAGGTACTGGGCTTTGTTGTAGACGCCGGCAACACCATGTTTTTTGTGCGATAGCTGGGCCTCGACGTGGTTTTCATCGAATCCGTTTTCATTGAGTACTGTCGACGCGATATGTCGGAAGCCGTGACCGGTCTGGCGCCCCTCGTATCCCATACGGCGCAGCGCCATCAGGAACACTGTGTCGCTACGTGGTTTGGTGTGATCGCTGCGACCTGGGAACAGAAGGGGATAGCTGCCGGTGTACTGGCGCAGCTCCTCTAGGGCCTCAATTGCTTGAGACGAGAGCGGCACTAAGTGCTCGAGGCCTTTTTTGCGGCCTTTACGCTCGACTGGGATCGTCCAGACCTTTTTGGCGAAGTCGAATTCTGACCACCGGGCCTCCCTTAGCTCGCTGGGGCGCACGGCGAACAGGCTCAGTAGGCGCAAGCCGAGGCGCACATCGTGGGCGTGTGGATAGGCAGCGATGGAGCGGATAAGGCCCGGAAGTTCATCGGGTGAGACGTGGGCATAGTTTTCGGCCTTGCCGGACTTGAGGTATTTTTGCAGTCCCTCAAGCGGGTTATGGGTAGCCCGCCCAGTTACCCTCGCCAGGTCGTAGGCGTCTCTGCAGTACGAGCGCACCCGGCTCATTTGCTCGAGGATTCCCTGCTGCTCCATGCTGCGCAGAAACTCCATCCACTCAAGCGGGGTGATGTCGGCATAGGGGCGCTTGCCGAACACAGGGAAGACGTGACGTTCGAGCGCGCCGATGATTCGCTTCGCGGTGCCTGCGTCCCAGTTGGTGAGGCGTGAGGCATACCATTCTCGAGCCAGCGGCTCGAATGTCTCGCCGGCGATATCCCGCTCCGCTTTCTTGCGGGCTTGTTTAGTGATAATCGGATTTTTGCCGTCGGCGGCCTCGGCGCGCAACTCTGCAGCTTTCTGCCGGGCCATCGATCCGCTTACATCGGGATAGCCGCCCAGTCCCAGCCACGACCATTTGCCATCAGGTTTTTTATAGCGAAGCTGCCAGGACTTTTGGCCATCGGTTTTCACGCGAAAATAAAGGCTGTTCCCGTCGAGCTCGCGGTATTCCTTGGCGTCGGGCTCTAGCCCGGCCAAAGCCGTGTCGGAAAGAGGTCGGCGCTTTATTTCGGAACGTTTCATGGCGCGTGTATCCCGGGTTCAATTATTTTTCGAGGATACACGGGGGGATACAGGAAGGGTAGAGATAGATAGAGACGGTTAGAGATAGGCAGAAACAAGAAAGCCCGCACTAGGCGGGCTTCTTGAGGTGATTTATAGACTTCTATAAACATCTATAAATCGGTACTTGGTGGCTACACAGGGACTTGAACCCCGGACCCCAGCATTATGAATGCTATGCTCTAACCAACTGAGCTATGTAGCCAAGTGGCGCGCATTATTCGCGTAGAACGGCAATGCGTCAAGCATTTATTTTGAATTTTTATCTACGCTTTCAACTGTTTAAGCGAAATCAGCGAATCTGGCGACGAGTGGATCACTCTTCGCCCTGCCGAGTACCCGCGAAACTTGATCGCGTTGAGCAGATATCCCTGCCGCTCAACGCGTGCACTGACGCTACGGGTGTTTCGGGTTGTGCGTGGCGCGTTTGAGCTGTTCGCGGGCCCGTGACAGGCGTGAACGCACGGTGCCGATAGGAATGTCCAACGCGTCGGCTGTGTCCTGATAGCTGCCGTCGGTTTCCAGTGAGGCGTACAGGGTCTTGCGCATTTCCACCGGCAGATGGTCGATAGCGCTCAGGGTTTTTTCCAGGCGACGGTTGACCTCAAATTCCCAATCCAGGTTGCGATTGTCCTCCTGACCATGCCAGAGCGACTCGTCAAACTCGCAATGCACCGGCTTGGCGTACATGCGCCTGAAGTGGTTACGGATAAGGTTTTGCGCGATACCACACATCCACGTGCTGAGCGTCGCATTGCCGCTGAAACGCTCTCGGTTGCGCCAGGCTTCCAGGTACGTCAATTGCAGAAGATCATCCGCATCTTCCGGGTTGAGTACGCGCTTATGAATGAAGCGCCGAAGTTTTTTTTGCTGTTCGTCTGTCAGGTGAAGCATGAATTGAGGCGAGCTGCCAACGAGGTGCGCTAAAGCTTCAATAGGGATATTCATGATTGTTTCCTTGGTGTAGACGCAGTCGAAAAGGTGTCGACGGGAACCCCTTTAGCACTGGCTATGCCAAGACTGTTTTTTATATAACTGACTGATTTTTATGAATAAATATTTTGTAGTGGAGTGATTTTGCGCAGGACCTTGCATAGATGCCACGGAGGTCTGTGCAAGTCTTTTCAAATTTTTCGTGGCATTCGACTTGATGGAACCGTTTGAGCTGGCCTTGCCACACAGGGAAACACTCTTCCTGTTCAGGTCTGTCCATGAAAGTCGAATCTTCCCCGGATGTGCCAGCCGTCCAGCAGTTGGATCAACCTGCTGTCAGCCAGACCTCCACGCCGGTGCCAGTTCCGGGCTTGGATGAGCTCGCTCACCTGTTCAGCCTGGAAGTGCAAAACAACAGCCAGCCCTTGAGTCAGCGGAAGATGAGCGTGCGCGTGCCTCCGGCCGAACAGCTTGCGCAAATTTATGATCAGTTGGGGCACCCTGCCCAGGCGACCCTTGCGAGCCTTTCGCGCCGCATCCGCTGGCAATTGCTGCAGCATCCCAGTGTCGACAAATTGCTGTCGCTGGCTGGCGGGGACCCCGCGCGTGCATTCGTGGTACTCAAATATGTGGCAACCCAGGCAGACGCTGAAGTGCGCCCATCGGAAGCGGCGTTGGCCCGAGATGCCATCGCCAAGCTGGAGGTCCGCTTCAAAGGGCAGATCCAGGCAGGCCTGAACATTGCTTTGGCGCTGCAGGCGGGCAGTGCCGATCCACAGGAGCGCCAGGCGCTGCGTGCGCTCTACTACGCCAGTGTGGTCACACGCCAATCGTTGTCGACGATGATGCAGGCGCTGCTGGGGGTGTATGGCGAGGAACGGCTTGCCGAAGGGCTCAAGATGATGCGCAAGGCTTTGGCGGACGACATCGCGGCCAAGGTGTCATCACTGCCTACGCCGATGCTGCGTACCCTGTTACTGGGGCTGCAAAGCTGTGGACAGTTGAGCGGCGTGTTGACCGGTTGCAACGCCCTGCTCCAACGCCTGGGTATCGATCATGATGCCGTGGCCCTGCTGCAACGCCTGCTGGGTTACGCCGGTGCAGGTATCGCTGCTGCTGAAATACTGCGACTCGGGAGCGACCTGTTGGGCAGTTCGAGCCCCCAGCAATTGTTGGCCCTCAATGCACTGTATCCGCTGGTCCAGCAACTGCCATTGGCGATATGGCTCGACAGTCGAGTACGCGAAGAAACCCTGCGTGGTTTCCTGGCCGTGATCGGCGAACTGGATCGGGTGACACGTGGCCCTGCGCGTCTTCCTGCTGAGCTGGGGGGCATGGCGTGACTGCGCTTTCGGCCATCAACAGCTTTCTGCTCAAGGTCGCGCAACGCGCAGAAGTGCTGGGCGCCGTGGTGGTGATGGCCATCGTCTTCATCTTTATCGTGCCGCTGCCCACCTGGCTGGTGGACATCCTGATCGCGCTCAATATCTGCATCTCATGCCTGTTGATCGTGTTGGCGTTGTATCTACCAGGCCCCCTGGCGTTCTCATCGTTTCCGTCAATACTGCTGCTGACCACCATGTTTCGCCTGGCGCTGTCGATTGCCACGACGCGCCTGATCCTGCTGGAGCAGGACGCCGGTCATATCGTCGAGGCCTTTGGTAATTTCGTGGTTGGCGGCAACCTCGCCGTGGGGATGGTGATCTTCCTGATCCTGACCCTGGTCAACTTCCTGGTGATCACCAAAGGCTCGGAGCGGGTGGCCGAAGTGGCCGCGCGTTTCAGCCTGGACGCGATGCCCGGCAAGCAGATGTCCATCGACAGCGACTTGCGTGCCGGCTTGATTGACGGCATGCAAGCGCGGGACAAACGGGAACAATTGTCCCGTGAGAGCCAACTGTTTGGGGCCATGGACGGCGCGATGAAGTTCGTCAAAGGGGATGCCATCGCGGGGTTGATCATCGTTGTGGTCAACCTGTTGGGCGGCTTCTCCACGGGCATGTTCCAGCATGGCCTGAGCGCTTCCGAGTCAATATCGCTGTACTCGGTATTGACCATCGGCGACGGCCTGATCGCACAGATCCCGGCGCTGCTGATCTCCCTCACCGCCGGCATGATCATCACCCGTGTGGCGCCGGACGGACGCAGGGGCGCCAGCAACATGGGCGCCGAAATCGCCCGGCAAATGACCAGCGAACCCAAGAGCTGGATGATCGCCTCGGTGGGCATGCTCGCCTTTGCCGTGGTACCCGGCATGCCGACGGGCGTGTTCATTCTGATTGCGCTGGTTACCGGCAGCCTGGGGTACTACCTGATGCGCCAGCGTCAACGGCAGGAACAGCCCGCTGCTGAAACCGCCGAAGCGGTGCGTCCCGAAGAGAACGGCAGTGAGGATTTGCGTGGGTTTGATCCGTCGAGACCCTATCTGTTGCAATTCTCCCCGGTGATACGAGGGACGCCTGAGGTGGCTGATCTTGTTCACTCGATTCGCCAGGCCCGAAATGCACTGGTCGCCAATATCGGCCTGACGCTGCCACCGTTTGAGGTGGAACTCGACGACTCACTGGCCGACGATGAAATGCGTTTCTGTGTCCACGAAGTACCGATGGTCAAGGCATCGGTTGTCAGCCATGTGGCGGTTGAGCGTAAGGCGTTGTCGGTTGAGCCGGCGCACGCCATTGCGGGGTTGGTAGAGCGTGATGAACAGGATTGGCTCTGGTTGGCACCGGATGATCCGCTGCTGGATGATCCGCAGTTGGAGCGCTTCACCGCGGCGAGCCTCATCGTCGAGCGCATGAAGCAGGCGATGATGCTCAGCGGGCCGCAGTTCCTGGGGATCCAGGAAAGCAAGTCGATCCTCAGTTGGCTGGAACACAACCAACCGGAACTGGTCCAGGAGCTGCAGCGGATTATGCCGCTGTCGCGGTTTTCGGCGGTCCTGCAACGCCTGGCCAGCGAGGGTGTGCCGTTGCGCGCCGTTCGGCTGATCGTCGAGTCGCTGATCGAGTACGGCCAGCATGAACGTGAGCCGGACGCGCTGGCCGACTACGCGCGCATCGCGCTCAAGGCACAGATCTACCACCAGTACAGCGAAGCCGACGGCCTGCATGCCTGGCTGTTGTCGCCGCAGACTGAAAACATCCTGCGTGAGGCGCTGCGCCAGACTCAGACGGGGGTGTTCTTCGCCCTTGATGACGAACACAGTGCGGTGTTGGTCAGCCTGCTCAATCAAGCTTTTCCCGTACGGCCAAAACTCAAGAGCGTGATGCTGGTCGCACAGGATTTGCGCAGCCCGCTGCGCACGCTGCTGCTGGAGGAGTTCAACCACGTGCCGGTGCTGTCTTTCGCCGAGTTGGGCAGCGCCTCCAAGGTCAAGGTGCTGGGGCGCTTTGACTTGGGCCAGGACGAATTGATGCGCGGTGCGGTGGCATGACGGTTCGGTTTTGTTCAGCACGGAGGGCTCGATGATGTTCGAGTTGCGCGTGCTTGATGGGCGGCATCAGGGAGCGGCGCTGCCCTTGTTCGGGGAGCAGTGGAGCATCGGTGCCCACGCCGATGCTGACCTGGTGCTGAATGACCCTGGCATCGCCGAGCAGCATGCCCGGTTGCGGCTTGTCGACTCGAACTGGTCGGTGCAGGCTGAGGCCGGGTTGTTGCAGGATGCCGATGGTCAGGTGCTGGCGCAAATTGCGCACCTGGGGCTGAACGTAACGTTTTCGGTGGGGAACGTGCGGTTGTGCGTCACCTTGGCCGATGAGCCCTGGCCCCAGGCACCAGCCCCCGCACCGGCTGTGTCGCCACGGGTCAGTGAAACGGTGCCGGTGCTTAAGTTGTCGGCCATCTCCCAGGCGCAGCAGAAGCGCCTGATCACGCTGGTGCTGGTGGTGACGGTGATCTTCATCGTGGTGGGCATGGCGTCCACCGGGAAGCCTGAGGCTCAGGCATCCCTGATGCCGCCTGTGGTGCAGAAGCACGAATTGGCCTCGCCGTTTGAGGTCCGCCAGCAGCTGTTGAAGATGCTCGGCGAACGTGAATTGAGCCAGCGTGTCAGCTTGCAAGTGGTCAATGGCCAGGTCGCGCTCAATGGGGATGTCTCACAGGATGATGTGGAACTGGTCGCGCGCATGCTCAGCCGTTTTGGCGAGCAGTTCGACAGCGCGGTCCCGGTGATCAGCCGTGTGCGCGTACGCGATGGGACGTTGCCGTTCAAGATTGTGCAGATCGTGGGCGGGCCGAATGGACACGTGGTCCTGGAGGAGGGCAGCCGACTGTTTGTCGGGGATGAAGTCGACGGCCTGCGCCTGGTGCTGATCGACAACAGCAAGGTGGTGTTCGATGGCGAACAGCGCTATGAGGTGCGCTGGTGAGTGCGGAAATGCAAGCACGCCTGGAGGCCTGGCAACAGCGTCAAGTCCAGTCGCTGGCCACCTTCGCGCCGGTGACGATGCGAGGGCGCATCCAGCGCGTCAATGGCATGTTGCTCCAGTGTCGGCTGCCCCAGGCGCGTATCGGTGACTTGTGCAGGGTCGAGAAAAAGCCGGGCGACTACATGCTGGCCGAGATCATCGGTTTTGATCAGCAGGATGCGGTACTCAGCGCCCTCGGCAATCTGGAGGGGGTGCAGGTGGGCGCTGGCGTGGAGCGTCTTGGCGTCGCGCATCGGGTTCAGGTCAGCGAGGCATTGCTGGGGCAAGTGCTGGATGGTTTCGGGCGGCCGATCACGGGAGAAGGCCCCGGTGCGTTTGTCGAGGCCGATTTGCCGGACACCAGTGCGGTGTTGTGTGAGGCACCGCTGCCCACTGAGCGCCCGCGCATCAACCGCGCGCTGGCCACCGGCGTGCGGTCGATCGATGGCCTGCTGACGTTGGGCGAAGGCCAGCGCGTGGGCCTGTTCGCAGGTGCCGGGTGCGGCAAGACCACCCTGCTGGCGGAGATCGCCCGTAACGTGGACTGCGATGTCATCGTGTTCGGCCTGATCGGCGAACGGGGCCGCGAGCTGCGTGAGTTTCTCGATCATGAACTCGATGAACAGCTGCGCTCCAAAGCCGTATTGGTGTGCGCTACGTCCGACCGATCCAGTATGGAGCGAGCCCGCGCGGCCTTCACCGCGACGGCACTGGCTGAAGGTTATCGGCGCAAGGGGCTGCGTGTGTTGTTGCTGATCGACTCCCTGACCCGGTTTGCCAGGGCCCAGCGCGAAATCGGTCTGGCCGCCGGCGAACCTCTCGGTCGCGGCGGTCTGCCGCCATCGGTATACAGCCTGCTGCCGCGTCTTGTGGAGCGCGCCGGGTTGACCCGTGCGGGGGTAATCACGGCGATCTATACGGTGCTGATCGAGCAGGACTCCATGAACGATCCGGTGGCCGATGAAGTCCGCTCGCTGCTCGACGGTCATATCGTGCTGTCTCGCAAGTTGGCCGAGCGTGGGCACCATCCCGCAGTGGATGTGCTGGCGAGTCTGTCGCGGATCCTGAGCAACGTGGCCGAGCCTGCGGATATTCAGGCGGGTACGGCGTTGCGACGCTTGTTGTCGGCCTATCAACAGATCGAACTGATGCTCAAGCTGGGGGAATACCAGCCCGGCAGCGATGCCTTGACCGACCTGGCGGTGGACAGTCGCCAGGCTGTGGATAATTTCTTGCGCCAGGACTTGCGTGAGCCTGCGCCGATGACGGCGACGCTGGAGCAACTCAAGGAGCTGACCGCCTATGTCCCATTCTGATGGTCTGCTTGGCGAAGTCGAGACGCTGCGGCGCCTGCGTCGGCACCGGGCAGATCGGGCCGAGCGAGCCTTGCGCGAGGCGAAGCGCGCCCAGCAGGCCCTGCTCGCCACTATCCGGCAGGCTGAGGAGGCACTTGAACAGACTCGGCGCGATGAAGCCGAGCGCAGTGCCCAACTGCTCAGCCAGCACCAGGGCCAGGTATTGAACCTGCAGGCGCTGAAGTCCTGGGGGGCGCAGGAGCGTTCCTTGTCTGCCGTTACGCGGCGAGGCATGGGGCAGTTGGAAGCCTTGCAGGGCCAGCAGGAAGAAAAGCAGACCTGCGTCGGCCGAGCCCAGAAGCAGGTCACCGCCTGCCTGCGGCAGGTGGAAAAACTTCAGGAGTTATCTCTTTTACTGGCGCAGGAGCCGACATGACCCAGGTTTCAGATAAGCCCGCCGAGCGGCCCCGTCCGCGTGACGCGCGAGAAGAGCGAGAGCCGGGAGTGGCGGGTGTCGTTCCTGCGGAGCTAACGCGATTGTTTTCCCAATTGTGGGCTGATGACGGTGAGGGCTCTGGGGCGGGTACCCCGCTAGCACGAACCAGGACGTCGGGTGGCCCGGCGATGATCGAGGCGCTGGCCGAGCAACTGGCGCCGCGCATGCAGGCTGCCTCGCAGTGGCCGCTTCAGGCAGTCCTGTACTTGCCCCGCCTGGGGCGGATCAACGCCAGTGTGCGACGTGAACAGGGCGCCTGGAATGTCGAGCTGGATGCGGAAGAGAAGGCGACGGTGCGCTGGCTCAGCGGTGTGCGGCAACAGTGTGAGGACCGGTTTGCGGCGACGCTGGGACAGCCGGTCAACCTGTTTCTGCCCAATGTCAGTTGCGCATGATCGTGCCACTGCTCGCATTGCCGTTGATCAAGGGCGACTCGGTCGCCGCTCGGCGTCGACTGGGGCGTGGCTTGTGCCTGCCGTTCCAAGTGGCAGGGCGCAACGGTCAGTTGCTGCTCGAACCTGGCCGCGCGCCCGCGGGTGGCGAAGCTCTTTGCTTCGAAACGGTGTGCGGCGTGCTGGCGCTCGCCGAAGCCGGGCCGTTGCTCAGCCTGCTGGGGGAATGTCCGGTGGTCTTGGCGCCGTCCGGCAACGACCCGGAGTCCTGGTTCTGGCCGCTGTTCCAGCTCCACTTGAGTCCGCAGGTGAAGGCCCTGCTGGGCTATGTGCGATTGCTGGAGAGTGCTCGACCCAAGGCGTTCGGCTGTCGAATCAGCGTGATCCTGGGGACAACCCGGGTCGAGGGGTATGTGTGGCTGGCCCCGGAGAGCTTTCTAGCGCTATGCGATGCCGGACCTTGGCGCGCCATCGCCAGGCCGATGCCAGCGTCGTTTCGGTTGGCGATTGCGGTGGTCCTTGGGCGTCTGCAGTTACCGATCGCGCAAGCACGCAACCTGCGTGTAGGCGATGTGCTGGTCTTTGAACAGGCCTGTTTTCTAGTCCAGGGCAGCGGCTACGTGCAGGCGGGTACACGGCGATTGCATGGGCGCATTGACGATGACAGCGGGCCGTTGTGCCTGACCCTTACTTCAATCGAGGACACGTCTATGGACGAAGATTTCATCGCCCCCCATTACGCCGGGCATGAAGAGGATGAACCCGTGATGGACGTATTCGGCCACGAACCGTTCGATGAGCTGAGCATGGCGCTGAACGTACGTTGTGGCACGTTGAACCTTACCCTGGGCGAATTGCGTAACCTTGCGCCTGGCGCGGTGCTCGGCATCGGCGGTTATGCGCCGGGCATGGCTGGCTTGTATTACGGCGACCGGCCGATTGGCCAGGGTCAATTGGTCGAAATAGACGGGCGCCTGGGGTTGCAGTTGTCCCGCGTGATGTTCGGTCGATGACATTCCAGGGGATCGATCCCCTCATCCTGGCGCTGTTTGTGGGAGCGTTGGCGTTGATGCCAATGCTGCTGATCATTTGCACATCGTTCTTGAAGATTGTCATCGTGCTGATGATCACCCGCAACGCTATCGGTGTGCAGCAGGTGCCGCCGAGCATGGCCGTCAATGGCATCGCGTTGGCCGCCACGCTGTTTATCATGGCACCGGTCGGTTACGAGATCGCCGAGGGCATCAAGGCCTCGCCCGTGGACACAAGCAGCGTGATCAATTTTTTGCAGACGGGACGTGAGGCTATCCAACCGTTGCGTGCATTCATGCTGCGCAACGTGGACCCGGATGTACTGACCCATCTGCTGGAAAATACCGCGCGCCTGTGGCCGGCGAAAATGGCACAGGAGGTCCAGCGCGAAGACTTGATCCTGCTGGTCCCGGCCTTTGTTCTGTCGCAACTGCAGGCGGGGTTCGAGATCGGCTTTCTGATCTACATCCCCTTCATTGTCATTGACCTGATTGTCTCCAACCTGCTGCTGGCACTGGGCATGCAAATGGTCTCGCCAATGACCATTTCCCTGCCGCTCAAACTGCTGTTGTTCGTGATGGTGTCCGGTTGGTCGCGCCTGCTCGACAGCTTGTTCCTCTCCTATCTCTGAGTGGCCTATGGAACCGATCGTGCTGTTCAAACAGGGCATGTTGCTGGTGGTGGTGCTGACGGCGCCGCCGCTGATGGTGGCGGTGGTGGTGGGGGTGCTGACGTCGTTGGTGCAGGCGCTGATGCAGATACAGGACCAGACTCTGCCCTTTGGTATCAAGTTGGTGGCGGTGGGTGTCACGCTGATCATGACCGGGCGCTGGATCGGCGTTGAGTTGATCCAGCTGATCAACCTGACCTTCGAAATGATCGGCCGCTCGGCCCTGAATTGAGGTATCGCCCGTGCTGCTGTATCTCGAGTTCTTGCCCAGCCTACTCATCGGCATGGCGCGTATTTATCCCTGTGGCATCTTAGTCGCGGCGTTCTGTTTTCAACATATACGTGGCAGGTTGCGGGTCACCATCGTGATGGTCATGGCACTGCTGCCCGCACCGGGTATTCATGCAGCGTTGGAGGG
Organism: Pseudomonas sp. H3_E07; assembly: GCF_054668895.1. Taxonomy (NCBI): domain Bacteria; kingdom Pseudomonadati; phylum Pseudomonadota; class Gammaproteobacteria; order Pseudomonadales; family Pseudomonadaceae; genus Pseudomonas; species Pseudomonas sp. H3_E07. The sequence goes on along the minus strand of NZ_CP162795.1, from coordinate 1,949,382 downwards.
ACATGACTACTCGGCGCTGATATTGGCTGCGCTGGTGCTCAAGGAAGTGGCCCTGGGATTATTGCTGGGGGTACTGCTGTCGATGCCGTTCTGGATGTTCGAGGGAGTGGGGGCGTTGCTGGATAACCAACGCGGCGCATTGGCCGGCGGTCAGCTCAATCCTTCACTGGGGCCGGATGCCACGCCGATGGGGCATCTGTTCAAGCAATTGGCGATTTTCCTGCTGATGACTACCTTGGGGTTGGGCGCGTTGACCCAGGTGATCTGGGACAGTTACCTGATCTGGCCTCCCACCGTCTGGTTCCCGCTGCCGGCAGAGAATGGGATGAGCCTGTTTATCGACTTGCTGGGCGATACCTTCACGCACATGCTGCTCTATGCCGCTCCTTTTATCGCGGTGTTGCTGTTGTTGGAGTTCGGCATCGCGTTGCTGGGGGTCTACAGTCAGCAATTGCAGGTCAGTACGCTGGCGCCACCGGTCAAAAGCCTCGCGGGTATCGGTATTCTGCTGCTCTACTTTGCGTTGCTGCAGGACTTGATCGTCGGACGCATGGGTTCGCTGGGTGACCTCAAACACGTGCTGGGACAGTTGATCAAGGTCGCGGTCCCATGAGTGATTCCGGCGAAAAAAAGCATCCGGCGTCAGCCAAGAAACTGCGTGACCAACGCAAGAAAGGCCAGGTCGCCCAAAGCCAGGATGTTGCAAAGCTGCTGGCATTGACAGCCATCAGTGAAATCGCCTTATTCACCGCTGAAACCAGCCTGCAACGCTTCCAGCAATTGATGTTGTTGCCGATATCACGTTTGAATCAGCCCTTCACGCGTGCACTGGAAGAGGTGCTGTTCGACGGGCTGGGAGTGTTCTTCTCCTTTGCTCTGTTGATGGTCGGGGTCGCGATTACCACCAAGCTGATCAGCAGTTGGATGCAGTTCGGGCTGCTGTTTGCGCCGGAGGCCCTGAAGATGGATTTCAATCGCCTCAATCCCGTCAGCCAGGTCAAGCAAATGTTCTCAGCCCAACAGTTGATGAACCTGTTGATGAGCGTGACGAAAGCCTTCCTTATCGGTTTGATTCTGTATGTGGTAATCCGGCCCTCGGTGGGCACGTTGATCAACCTGGCCACCAGTGACCTGCAGAGCTACATCGTGGCGTTGATCGCGCTGTTCCGTCATCTGCTGCATGTGTGCTTTGGCATGCTGCTGGTGCTGGCGCTGGTCGACCTGATCCTGTCCAAGCACTTTTTTGCCAAGCGCATGCGCATGACTCAAGTGGAGGTCGTCAAAGAGTACAAGGACATGGAGGGTGACCCTCATGTGAAGGGGCAGCGCCGTTCGTTGGCGTACCAGTTGGCCCAGGAAGAACCGAAGGTCAAGCTGCCCAAGCTGGAGGAGTCCGACATGCTGGTGGTCAACCCGACGCACTTTGCTGTCGCCTTGTATTACCGGCCGGGTAAGACACCGCTGCCGATGTTGGTGAGCAAAGGCACGGACGATGAAGCCCGCAAATTGATCCGCCGTGCCAAGGCGGCCGACGTGCCGGTAATCCAATGTGTATGGTTGGCTCGCACGCTTTACACGAAAAAATTGGGCGCGAGCATCCCTCGGGAAACCTTGCAGGCCGTGGCGCTGATTTACCGAACCTTGCGCGAGCTCGATGATGAGGCCAAGCGCGAAACCCTGGAGCTTCCCGAGCTTGAGCGGCGCTGATCACCTGTCCAAGGCTTGCAGAGTGGCCAGCGACAGCATCCGGCTGAGGATTCTGTCGAGAGCGTTGGCGGTTGCCGGCAGCGCGTGCCATATCACCAGGGCGTGCTGGGGATCGAGGTAGATAAAGCAGCCCTCGAACACCACCGCTTGTTCAAAGCGTCGCTCTAGCACTTGTTGCAATTGCCCAGCCTGCAGGGCCTCGCGCGCAATGCACAAGGCCACCCCAGGGCGCTGGCCAGCGTGCTGTGCGCAGACCTTGATACCGGGCGCCAGGGGCAGGTGAGCAGCAGCGCCACTCACCAGGTTGTCGAAAAATACCTGCCGTGGGGTGCCGGGCATATTCGGGGAACTCATCGTTCCAATGACACCGTCTGGTAGTCCGCCCGCTCACCGGAGGGGGCGGGCTCGACGCGCATCTGCGGCGGCCACCAGATCACCATCTTGTCCTTGCTCGATTGCGGGCGTGAGCACGAATCACCTTTGCACGTGGGCGTACAGCCGGTGAAGAGTATCGCTGCGCCAATCAGGATGACGCACAACAGTCGGTTTTTCATGGCGTGGCCTTCTGAGCTGGAGTGATCATGGAGGGGCGGGGCACGCTGAGGTGTTCATCTCTCACTACCGGGCGCATGGCGATGAATACTTCGGCTTCTTCACCCGGCTTGAGCCAGGCACGTGGCCACACGGTGACTGCCAGGGTCTGCGAGTTGCTGCATTCCTTTTCATCGATACGCACATTGCGTTTGAACTGGTTGCGCAACACCACCACCGCCACGTTGTATTCCGGGCCGGCGTACCACTGACTGCGGTCGGTGTTCAGCGCCAGCAAATCACGGGTGCTGCACAAGGTGTTCAGCGCCAGAGGCATCGGTGCCGCGCTGAAAGCCTTGGGGACTTCTCCACTGACCAAGCGCGCCAGCGTGGTGATGATGTCACTGCGTTTGATCACCGGCTGATGCGGTGAGTAGCGCCTGGCCAGTGGTGCGAGGGCGGCTTGCAACTCGGCCTGGTCGTCTTGTGGCAAGTAGCGCGATGGGTCGTCCTGGTCCCCGATGACGCGGGGTGTCAGGATAAACAAACGCTCACGGCGATTGTTGTGGCGTTCTGTCGAAGAGAACAGCGCCTTGCCCAGTAACGGAATATCCCCCAGCAGCGGGATTTTCTTTTGCTGGTCGGAACTGTCAGTGACATTAAAGCCGCCGACCACCAGCGAGCGCTTTTCCTGCATCACGGCCTGCGTGCTGACCTTGCCCCGGCGCACATCAGGGTGATTGGGGTCTCGGTCGGGATTGGTCTCGTCGAAATTACCGTCTTCTATATCGACCGCCAAATGGATCTGGTGAACACCACGTCCGGTCGTTACCCGAGGAACCACCTGAAGGCTGGTGCCTACGGTGACGGGCAGAATGGTTGCGTAATCTCTGCCGGGGGTGATGTATTGGGTACGGTTGAAGTCGATCACCGCTGGTTGGTTTTCCAGGGTGAGCACCGAGGGGTTCGAAACCATGGTAGCCAGCCCTTTGGCTTCCAGCGCGCGGATATCGGCGTAGAAACGGTCGCGGTTATCAATCGACAACTGTGAGGAGGTGCCGGGCGCCATGTTGACGCCACCGCGGAAGCGGCTGTTCTGGAAACCCCAGTTCACCCCGAATTCACGCAATTGCGTACGTTCGATATCGAGAATGATCGCATCGATTTCGATCAACTTGCGCGCGACGTCGAGCTGGGTGATCAATTCGCGGTACATGGTTTGGCGTTCCGGCAGATCATAGATCAGCACGGCGTTATTGCGTACGTCGGCTTCGACTCGGATTCGGCTCGTGGATACCGGGGCCCGTGAGGTCAATGCAGGCATGGGAGCCATTTGACCTGTGGTGCCATTGGCGTCGAGCATTTGGCTCAGCAACGGATTGCCCAGCCGCGGCACATTGGGCGTAAGCGGCGCTGGCTGGGAGGCCGGACGTTGGGTCAAGCCTGTGAGCGCAGACGGGGAACGCGGTTCCAAAAGGCCTCGCAAGATGTTGGCGACGCCGGGAACGACGAGCTTTTCGCCGCGGTAATCCACTTGGCGGTCCGCCGCATTGGCGAACTTCAACGGGTAACTCAGTACGCTCTGTTTTTCATCCGGTGACCGGCGTTGGCTGCTGAATTGCTTGATCTGTTCGATATAGCGCTTGGGGCCGGAGACGAGTACGACACCGTCTTCCGGTAACTCACCCCAACCGAAACGGCTATCGAGCAGTCCGATATCGGTCAGCGCCTGCTTGAGGTCGGAAATCGTCTCTGACGAGACCTCCAGGCGCGCGGACTCCTGCTGGTCCAGCGTGCTGATGAACAGCGTGTTGTTGTAGAGAAACCACTGAAAACGATGCTCAACCCCGAGTCTGTCCAACAGTGACTGTGGGGTATTCGCGCGAATCTTGCCGTTGACGTCGCCCTCCAGCAGGCCTTCGATTTGCAGTTGCGTGCCGAATGTCTGGGCGAAGTCTTCGAGTACTTCCCGCAGCGGTTTGTGGTCGGCCTCATAGGCGTAGGCGGTGTTTTTCCATTCGGGGGGTATCGCGGCAAGGGCGTTGTGCGCCGGGGACAGCAAACAGGCGAGCGCTACCAGACTTGACCAGTTGAAACGTCTGGATGAAGTTTCACGCGAGTTAATGCGCAAGTCGCTGCGCTTGCAGATCGTGTTATGCATAGGTGTTTCCCTGTTTAGTGCAACAACGAACGTAGCCAGGTAGGTTTGATTTGATGGATGGGTTTGTTCAGGCGCGCGACGGTGGCGCGCCAGGTATCGCGTTGGTTGAGCAGGCTCTCGATGCAGTGCAGCAGATGCTGTTCGTCGTGTGGGTTAGGCACGCAATGGATCAGCCAGAGGTCACCGCTGTCTGGTGACAGAGCGAGCGCACCTTGAAAGTGGGCCAGGCTGACGGCGCCCAGACGCATCCAGCTCACCAGCATTGATTCATTCCGGGAGTGTCGGGCCAGTTGAACGCTAAGCAGCAGGGTTCCCGAACAGTGACGCAGTACAACCGCTTCATCGTTCTCGAACAGCGTTAATTCCCCGGTGCCGTTCCTCAGGTATTCAGAAAACAGTTCTTTCAATTTACGGCACGCTATCCAGGCAGGACTTCAGTAGCATGTGCTTCACTCGGTTTTGCTCTTGGTAGACGTATTCGGAGGTGCGGTGTCGCTGTAAAAGATTGAAAAACAGCCCGATGTCTTCCTCCGAACCAGAGTTGTTTTCTGCTGCGTAGTTGTATTCCCTTTTAGTATGTCTGGCGTCGCTTAGAAGCCTGTCTTTGAAGCCGTCTAAATATTTCATAGAGGTATTCCATGAGGGGGTGTACCTCTTCTTGGTTTTTATTTCGAAATAGTTCCAGTTGTATTCAATTATTTTTAGGAAAGCGTCTGCCTGCTTCTATCGTGCGAAAGGGGGGGATCCTGTCTGACGAGAGCACTGATCAAGGCTGTCCAGTCAATACGAAAGTCGCCCTCTTCGGTATTCAATATGAGGTTTTGAGGTTCAATCGTATTTTCCGCGCGCAACGTCCAGCAATTACCGCTGTCACTGTCTAGGCATTGCCTGACTGTCTCAAGCTCATGTGGGTTGCATAAAAGCGTTGCCTTAATTGCAGGCACATGGCACGCCAGCAGTTGCCTGATCAGAGCCTTAATACGTTGGGGGGCGGGTGTTTCTTCAAGTAGAAGGGAGATAGCCTGGTTGGCAATTGAGGTTGCGTATTGCTCGAGGTTGTCACACAAGGTTTGGCGCTCGGCTTCCCAGCGTTTGAGCTGTGCATCGGCACGTTGCCATATTTCCAGACTCGCTTTTTCCAGAAGCTGCTCACGTTGTTCATTGGCCTCCTGTAGTAACTGTCTGGCTCCCGCTTTTGCCTGCTCAACCACATTGTCGGCTTGGGTGTAACTTGCCAGGGTTTCGCAGGAGAGAAGGCTCCCCGGGAGCGCACGTGTTCCGCCAGGCGAGTTGATGATGCGGCGACATAACATCGTTATTCTCCATGCTCCCATGAATCAACAGGATTGCGGGTGCCATCCATGGCGCCAATACGCCACACGACAGCATGCCAGAGCGTATCAAGGCGGCTGTGCGAACCCTTGAGCGCCAATGGCATTTGCTCTAGATCAAGTACACGTTGGCGAGGAAAGCGCAGGCGGATCCGCTGCCAGGTCGCCGGAGGAATCCAGGCGCGTAGCAATTGCAATGGGTCGTTATCAGGCTGCACGATATCAAGTGGCAGAGCCTTGGATAGGCTGTTACACCACAGGTGATGATGCTCATCCAATGCTGTCGCATAGGCCGGGCGGCAAATGCCCTCAATCAACCCAATCGCCAGATCAAGTTGCTCCGCAGAAGCAGTCGCCAGTTGAATTAATGCAGGGTCAGGCATCGGAGGTAGGCATGGAGCAATACCGAAATGTGTCCCCGTAGCCACCTGCCCGCTGCGATGGAGTTGTATAAGTGCCGCGTAGTTATCGATGCTTTTCCAGTCTTCATGCGCATATAACCAGGGGGCGGCCCACCATTGGGCCCAGGCGAGATTACTCATTGCTGGAATGAGCAGTCATGCTGGAAGACACTTCATGTGTTTGAGCGCGCACGTCAGGCGTCGGCATAACTCGTTGCTTTCGCTTTTGCCAGAACATACCTCCCGATACCATGAACACCACTGCGAGCAGCGAAACAGTCACACAGATTCTCCAGAAACCGAGGTCATCTTCGGGAACCAGGAACGGCCCGAAGTAAGCCAAACGCTGTTGCTCCAGATAAGCTGTCGCCGGCACGAACACGACGGTCAATTTCTGCGAGTTGTCGACCGCTGTGGCCATGCCCGGTAAGCTGCTAGCAACCATCCTGCGAACACGCGCCCTGATGTTGTCTGGGTCAAGCCTCGGATCATGTTTGATGAACACTGACGCAGAGGCAGGTTGCACAGGCTCTCCAGGCGCGACGCGCTCAGGCAATACCACATGGACCCGGGCGACGATAACGCCGTCAATATTCGATAGCGTTGTTTCAAGTTCTTGAGACAATGCATAGATATAGCGCGCTCTTTCTTCCAGTGGCGTTGAGATCACACCTTCTTTACGAAAGGTGTTACCCAGCGTAGTGCGTGCTGCCCGAGGGAGCCCTACGGCCTCCAGCGTTCGTACCGCACGCGCAATCTCGGTGGCGTTGACAACAACGATAACGCCATCTTTTGCCGGAACTTTAGTGGCGCGGATATGTTTGTCAGCCAGCTCCGCTACTACCTCGTTAGCCTCTTGCTCAGTTAGCTGACGATGAAGCTCGACCCGTTCACTACAGGCCTGCAGCAGGAGAGAGAGACATATAACCAATACAAACGGTAGCAGGTGATTCATTTTAACCTACTGAAGACTGCTGATTTTATCAATGCATTGTGCGGTTTTACCGACGGATTTTGACAGCATCTGCTGAAGTAGGAGCGCGTCGGAAAGTTGGCCCGGATATTTTCGAGCTTCATCCAGCTTATTCGGGCTGCTCAAGGCACGCAGGCTTCTAGTCATACGGTCCGTCACAGAACTTAGCTTGCCTGCTGCCTCGGAAAGTAAGTTTTGCGTAACGGTGCTACCCGTGGCGTGTTTCGAAAATGATGAAGCGGTTACGGCGGCGTTAAAAAAGTCAATATCCGTACTCAAGTCCGTTAATTTATGGTCTGTGAGGGACTCGGATAGAGAGTTGCGTTCAGTCTGCTTAATAATGCCTATCATAGTAGGATCCTGTAACGTCGAAACTAACGTTGAGGGGGCTTATCTCCGTGTTTGCTTAAAAAGCCTTCCCCGCCGGGGCCGCAGGAAGGCTTTTGTAAGTTGAAGCTATTAAACGTTGAGTTTGTCGGATGCTGCCTTGATACCCGAGGTATTTTGGTTTTCTGCACCCTTAAATGCGTTTTTTACACCATCTGCGCGTTTTTTTGCTTCTGCAGCTTCCAAGCCTTGGTCAGCATCTTGAGCAGACATTTGGCCACCGCCGTAGCCGCCCGAATAAGGTGAGTAGGATGATCCGCTAGGAATAGCCATAGTGTTCTCCGTAATTAATATGTGTAAGTGAAACAGCACGCCTTAAGAAAAAACTCTCCATCCGTAGTGCCGTTCCATCAATTATGTGGTTCAAGAAATGTATGCGTTCCACGCATCGCTGGAGGCTATGTTTCAATAAATGTATTGGCTTGTTTCCGGTGCGCTCAACCCAGTGACACTCCCAAGTGCTTTATGCGGTGATACAGGGTTCTTTTGGGAACGCCCAGTTCGGTTGCCGCACTGTCCACACAATGGCTATTTTGGCGCAGGCACTCTTCAATCAGCGATTTTTCCATCTGATGCATGCGCGCCTTCAGGCCCATCTCTATTTCCTGTCGGGTGATCACGGTTGCTGAAAGCGGAGGCAGGCCCAATACAAAGCGCTTCGCCGTAGATCGAAGCTCGCGGACATTGCCCTTCCAGGGGTGGCACAGCAACTGCTGCAACAATTGGCTATCGGGAGGGGGAGGGTAGGCGAGTTTGAAATGATCAGCTTCTTGCTGAATCATGTGGAGGAACATAGGGATGATTCGCGCTCGTCGATCCCGCAAGGCCGGAAGGTGGATGCTGACGACATTCAAGCGGAAGTAGAGATCACGTCTAAAAGTGCCTTGTTCGACCATCTCGTGCAAGACGCGTTGGGCAGATGCGATCACGCGCATATCCACCGGGATAAATCGGGTCGAGCCCAGACGCTCGACTCCACGGGATTCCAGCACGCGTAACAGCTTGGCTTGTAGCGTCAGTGGCATGCTATCGATTTCATCGAGGTATAAGGTGCCCAGATGGGCTGCTTCAACGAATCCAGCCCGGGACTGCATGGCCCCCGTATAGGCGCCGCTGTTTACGCCGAACAGCTGGCTCTCGGCAAGACTTTCCGGAATGGCGGCGCAGTTGACGGCAACGAAGTTTCCCTTACGCTGGGATAGGTAATGAATATGTTGTGCCAACGTATCTTTACCCGTCCCTGTTTCTCCCAATAGCAGAATATCTATATCCAAAGCGGCTGTGTTGTTTATAGTCGTTTCGATGCTCGGGCAATCAGAGAAAGTTATATCTTCTATAAGACTATTCTGATTAAGCGTCGACATATTATTTTGCTCCAGTGCGGTGGCCGCATGATGAGGGCTATCTCCATATGAACGCAGTTAAACAGGATTTTTTTATGTTGTCATGAACTGGCCAGAGCGATGGATGACGTGAAAGTTATACGTTTCAGCGAATAAAAAAGTTTCAAGTCTTGATGGGCGAGTTTCGCCATTTCAGGTGTAGGGAAAGTCTTAACGTTGCAAGAAAATATTCTAAAGAGGTGTTTTTGCAATGAGGCTTTTTATCGGGTGTCTTGCGTTTCGCTTTTAAAATTTATGAGCAAATGTATCACGTCATGACGTTTTTAATTTTTTCGTTAGCGAAATTCAAACGCCCACAAAAAAGCCGATGCAATGCATCGGCTTTTTATTCGCGGTATAAACCGCAGGTAACGCTTACACGTTGAAGCGGAAGTGCATCACATCGCCATCTTTTACGATGTATTCCTTGCCTTCCAAGCGCCACTTGCCCGCTTCCTTGGCACCGGCTTCACCCTTGAACTGAATGAAGTCGTTGTAGGCGATTACCTCGGCACGGATAAAACCTTTTTCGAAGTCGGTATGGATCACACCGGCAGCCTGCGGTGCGGTAGCACCGACCTTGACGGTCCAGGCGCGAACTTCTTCGACACCGGCGGTGAAGTAGGTCTGCAGGTTGAGCATCTCGTAGCCGGCGCGGATTACGCGGTTCAGGCCAGGCTCTTCCAGGCCCAGGGCCTCAAGGAACATGTCTTTTTCTTCGCCGTCGTCGAGTTCGGCTATTTCTGCTTCGATCTTGTTGCACACCGGAACAACGATGGCGCCTTCTTCGTCGGCAATGGCCTTGACCACATCAAGCAGTGGGTTGTTCTCGAAGCCATCTTCGGCGACGTTGGCAATGTACATCACTGGCTTGGTGGTCAGCAGGTGGAAGCCTTTGATTACGGCCTTCTCGTCAGCGCCCATGGTCTTCATCAGGCTGCGTGCCGGCTTGCCCAGGGTGAAGTGCGCGATCAACTGCTCCAGCAGGCCTTTCTGGACTACGGCGTCCTTGTCACCACCCTTGGCGTTGCGCGCGACTTTCTGCAGTTGCTTCTCGCAGCTGTCGAGGTCGGCAAAGATCAGTTCCAGGTCGATGATCTCGATGTCGCGTTTCGGGTCGACGCTGTTGGAGACGTGAATCACGTTCTCGTCTTCAAAGCAGCGGACCACGTGGGCGATGGCATCGGTTTCACGGATGTTGGCCAGGAACTTGTTGCCCAGGCCTTCACCTTTCGACGCGCCTGCGACCAGGCCGGCGATGTCGACGAATTCCATGGTGGTCGGCAGGATGCGCTTTGGATTGACGATGGCCGCCAGGGCGTCCAGGCGTGGATCCGGCATCGGCACGATACCGCTGTTGGGCTCGATGGTGCAGAAGGGGAAGTTCTCCGCTGCAATACCGGACTTGGTCAGGGCGTTGAACAGGGTGGATTTGCCGACGTTGGGCAGGCCGACGATGCCGCAATTGAATCCCATGGTGTTTCCCCTCGGTAAGAGTCAGGCCTTCTGGCTGTGCAGGTTTTTCATCGCGCGGTTCCATTCACCGGCGAAGATATCCGGCAGCACGCCGAGGGCAAAGTCGATGCTGGCATCGAGTTTTTCCTGTTCGGCGCGTGGCGCACGACCCAGGACGAAATTTGAAACCATACTGGCAACGCCTGGGTGGCCAATGCCGAGCCGCAGGCGGTAGAAATTATTCTGATTACCCAGCTGCGCGATGATGTCGCGCAGGCCGTTGTGCCCGCCGTGCCCACCGCCGAGCTTGAGCTTGGCGACACCGGGCGGCAGGTCCAATTCGTCATGGGCCACCAGGATTTCCTCGGGTTTGATCCGGAAGAACCCCGCAAGCGCCGCGACAGCCTGGCCGCTGCGGTTCATGTAGGTGGTGGGAATCAGCAGACGAACATCCTGACCCTGGTGCGAGAAGCGCCCGGTCAGGCCAAAATATTTGCGATCGGCCACCAGGTTCACACCTTGGGCGTGGGCGATGCGCTCAACAAAAAGGGCCCCCGCGTTATGCCGGGTCTGTTCGTATTCGGCGCCTGGATTTCCCAGGCCAACGATCAGTTTAATGGCAGTCACGACAGGGGCCCTTCCTTTGGAGTTGTGGATAACATCGCCGCAACCTGTGTGCGGCGAAAGTGGACGACAGAAGCTATTTACTCAAGAGTAAACGCCGCGTTATCGCCCGCTTTCTCGCTACGTTTCGGTCCGCGATGTTTCCTCAAGCTCCGGCAATACAGAGTGAATTACTCTGCAGCGCCTTCTTCAGCTTCTGGAGCAACGCGTGGAGCGTGAACGTTGGCAACAGCTTTGTCATCACCGTGAGCCAGTGCGACAAACTCAACGCCTTTAGGGGCTTTGAGGTCGGACAGGTGAACGATTGCGCCGACTTCCAGAGCCGACAGGTCGACTTCGATGAACTCAGGCAGGTCTTTCGGCAGGCAGGTCACTTCGATTTCGTTCAGGACGTGCGAGATCTCGCCGCCTTTCTTGACCGGAGCTTCTTCGCCAACAAAGTGCACAGGCACGATAGCGGTCAGTTTCTGGCCAGCTACAACGCGAACGAAGTCAGCGTGCATGATGAACTGCTTGGACGGGTGACGCTGCATCGCTTTAACGATGACGTTCTGCTTGGCGCCGTCGACGTTCAGTTCGATAACGTGGCTGTAGGCAGCTTCGTTTTCGAACAGCTTGGCGATTTCCTTGGCCAGGATGGTCACGGATTCAGCAGGCTTGTTGCCACCGTATACAACGGCTGGGATGTTGGCGGCGTGACGCAGGCGGCGGCTCGCACCTTTCCCCAGGTCAGTACGCGCTTGAGCGTTCAGAGTAAAGTCAGTCATTTTGTATCTCCAAAATAGCCATCATCGAGGGGCGTTTGCGACCAGCGCCGTACTCGACATGGGCAAAAAAGCCCCGCCCCAACAGAATGTCAGGGCGGGGCGCTTTTCGTCAGTGGGATGTGCCGAAGGTTTGACCCTTAGCGGAACATCGCGCTGATCGATTCTTCATTGCTGATGCGGCGGACCGCCTCGGCAACGACCGGTGCGATATCCAGTTGACGGATACGCGCACAGGCTTGAGCTGCGGCGGACAACGGGATGGTGTTAGTCACCACCAGTTCGTCCAACACGGAGTTCTCGATGTTCTCGATCGCTCGGCCCGACAGCACAGGGTGTGTGCAGTAGGCGAAGACTTTAGCCGCACCGTGCTCTTTCAAGGCTTTCGCCGCGTGGCACAGGGTGCCGGCGGTGTCGACCATGTCATCAACCAGAATACAGGTACGCCCTTCGACATCACCGATGATATGCATCACTTCAGAGTGATTGGCTTTCTCGCGGCGTTTGTCGATGATCCCGAGGTCCACGCCCAGGGATTTGGCAACAGCTCGTGCACGCACGACGCCACCAATGTCCGGGGACACGATCATCAGGTTTTCAAAGCGCTGGTCTTCGATGTCATCCACCAATACTGGGGAGCCGTAGATGTTATCTACCGGAATATCGAAGAACCCCTGGATTTGGTCAGCGTGCAGGTCAACCGTGAGCACACGGTCGATACCTACCACGGTGAGCATGTCAGCAACGACTTTCGCGCTGATAGCCACACGTGCGGAACGCGGACGGCGATCCTGACGGGCATAACCAAAGTAAGGGATTACAGCTGTGATTCGAGTCGCTGAGGAGCGGCGGAAGGCATCAGCCATCACGACGAGTTCCATCAGGTTATCGTTGGTCGGAGCGCAAGTCGGCTGAATAATGAAGACGTCTTTACCGCGGACGTTTTCATTGATCTCGGCTGTAATTTCGCCGTCGGAAAACTTACCGACAGAGATGTCACCGAGAGGGATATGCAGCTGACGTACGACACGTCGAGCCAGATCGGGGTTAGCATTCCCCGTAAAGACCATCATCTTGGACACGCGCAGTACCTAGAGGCTGAGGGTAACCTGGATGAGTATAGAAATGGCAGGGGCGGCTGGATTCGAACCAACGCATGGCAGGATCAAAACCTGCTGCCTTACCGCTTGGCGACGCCCCTGTATCTGTTGCAACGAGTGCCTAACACTCGGTTCCTTTAGAGCAGACTTTGCAGCTTGCGATGCAACATCGAAACGTTGCTTCCCTTTGCTACAAACCCTGTAAGGGTCTCTGTAAGAAGGGCCGAGACTTTATCAGCTTCAGCTTTGCTTGGGAAGCCCCCAAACACACAACTTCCAGTTCCGGTTAATTTTGCTTCGGTAAATTTACCTAACAAATTCAAAGCGTTACGTACTTCTGGATAACGCCTTGCTACAACCGGTAAGCAGTCATTTCGACTGTTTCCCTTGGGAACGGGGCGCACTTTAATGGGAGGAGAGTTACGTGTCAACAGTGGATCTGAAAAAATTTCTGCTGTACTTACAGATACTTGCGGAACAAGCACGACATACCACGGCTCTTCGGGGTATTCGGGGGTGAGTTTTTCCCCTACGCCCTCGGCGAAAGCCGCGTGCCCACGCACGAAAACCGGGACGTCGGCGCCCAGCGTCAGGCCCAGCGCTGCCAGGCGATCATCGTCCCAGCCCAGTTGCCATAAATGATTCAGACCCAGCAATGTGGTGGCGGCATTCGAGCTGCCGCCACCGATTCCACCGCCCATGGGCAAAATTTTATCGATCCAGATATCGATGCCGAGCCGGCAACCGGATTGCTCCTGAAGTTTTTTCGCCGCCTTCACGATCAAGTTGCTGTCGTGAGGGACGCCTTCGAATTCGGTATGCAGCTTGATCACGCCATCGTCGCGCACGGCGAAGGTCAGTTCATCGCCGTAGTCGAGAAATTGAAACAGTGTCTGCAACTCGTGATAGCCGTCTTTGCGGCGACCGAGAATGTGCAGCATCAGATTGAGCTTGGCCGGGGAGGGCAGGGTCAATGTTTGTCCGGTCACGTTATTGCCCCAGCTTGCGCGGTTGCCAGTCCTTGATCACCAGCGTGACGTCAAGGTCGGTGCCGTGCAGCTTGATGCGCTCGGGCAGCCAATAGCCGCTTTGTTCCACATAGCTCAAATACTCCACCTGCCAGCCATCTTGTTCCAGCGTTGCCAGGCGGCTGTCGCCATTGAGGCTCAGGCGACTCTTGCTGTCAGGCGCGGGCAGACCGCGTACCCACCAGACCAGGTGAGACACCGGCAGCTTCCAGCCAATCTGTTCTTCCAGCAGCGCTTCCGGCGAGGTCGCTTCATAACGCCCCTGGTTGGCCACCTCGAGGCTGACTTGCCCCGGTCGACCCGTCAGGCGCGCCGCGCCACGTCCCAGCGGGCCGGACAGGCGAATATCGTAGTAATCCTGGCGTTGCAGCCAGAACAAGGTGCCGCTGCCGGAGTCCTTCGGCGCGCGAACCCCCACTTTGCCTTCGATCTGCCAGCCATCGATGCTGCTGAGCTGGTCCTTGTGCTGTTTCCACTGCGCCGGGTTGCCCTGGCCTTCAACGGATTCACGGGCGCCGAAACCCGCGCAACCGGCGAGCAGGGCGATAAAGCTGAAAACAATAATGTGGCGCAAGAACATAAGCTTAAAGGGTCTCGGATCCGGTCAGGCGTTTGATGGTGCCGCGCAGGATGGGGCTTTCGGGTTGTTCCTTGAGGAATTTTTCCCAGATCTGGCGGGCTTCGCGTTGTTTGCCATTGGCCCACAGCACTTCGCCCAGGTGAGCGGCGACTTCCTGATCGGGGAAGCGCTCCAGCGCCTGGCGCAGCAGGCTTTCGGCTTCGTCCAGGTTGCCCAGGCGGTAATTCACCCAGCCCAGGCTGTCGAGCACGGCCGGGTCTTCCGGGTTGAGCTTGTGAGCCTGTTCGATCAACACCTTGGCTTCGGCGTAACGCGTGGTGCGATCGGACAGCGTGTAGCCCAGCGCGTTGAGGGCCATGGCATTGTCCGGGTCGCGTTTGATGATCAGGCGCAGGTCTTTTTCCATCTGTGCCAGGTCATTGCGTTTTTCCGCCTGCATGGCGCGGGTATACAGCAGGTTCAAATCGTCGGGGAATTGCAACAAGGCTTGTTGCAGCAGTTTCCAGGCGCGCTCGCTCTGATTGTTGGCCGACAAGGTCTCGGCCTGGATCAGGTACAGCTGGATCGCATAGTCCGGCTCGGCATCGCGCGCAGCCGCCAGGCGCTTTTCCGCCTCGTCGGTGCGGCCGTTGCTCATCAGGATGTCGGCCTGGCGCAACTGGGCCGGGAGGTAGTCATTGCCGGGGCCGACTTGGGCGTATTCGAGCAGGGCAGCCTGCGGGTCGTTGCGCTCCTCGGCGATACGGCCGAGGTTCAGGTGCGCCGAGTCCACATGGCTTTCGCGCTGGATCAGCTCTTCAAGGTAACCCTTGGCCTCGTCCCAGGCCTTGGCTTCCAGGCACACCAGTGCCAGGGAGTAGCGCAGTTCGTCATCGTCCGGGTATTGCTGGACCAGGCTGGCGAACTGCACTTTGGCGTCCTCCATGCGGTCCTGCTCTACCAGCATGCGCGCATAGGTCAGGCGCAGGCGCTTGTCTTCGGGATACTTCTTGATGCTTTTTTCCAGCAGCGGAATCGCTTCCTTGCCGCGATTGAGGTTCTGCAGCAGGCGCGCGCGCAACAGGATCGGGGCGATTTCGCCTTCTTCCGGCGGATTCTGCTCCAGAAGTTTCAGCGCCGCGTCGGCTTCGTCATCCTGTTGCAGCAGCAAGGCCTTGCCGAAAATCAGCTGGCTGTTCTTCGGGTGTTTTTGCAGCAGGCGGTCGAAGCTCTTCATCAGGCCATCGCGCGTGTCCTGGTCAGTGTCGGCCGCCGACAGCGCGAGGAAGTCGAAATGGGTATCGCCCTTGCCCTGCAGCACCTTCTCCATATAGATCATGGAGTCGTCATAGCGCCCGGCGCGTGCCAGTTGAACGGCTGCCGCCCGTTGGGCTTCCAGATCGTCCGGTGCGTTTTTCGCCCAGATCAACGACGTATCCAGCGCAGCCTGGTCGGCACCCAAGTACTCGGCGATGCGGAACGCGCGCTCGGAAATCCCCGGATCCTGGGTGTTGATGGCCTGGGTCACGTAGTTATCCAGCGCAATATCGAAACGATTGCGCTGGCCGGCCAGCTCCGCGCTCAGCAGGCTGAACACCGTTTCTTCACTGAACGAGGAATAAACCTTAGGCTTTTCAGGGGCGGGGGTGCTGTCTTCCACCGGCGGCGTACCGTCCGGCGACACGGGTGCCATGGCCTGGCAGCCGCTGAGGAAGACAAAAGCAAGGAGCAACGCGGAAGATCTATTCATATAGGAAGAGGACGACTAACCTGCGGTCGGATCATCATGACACAAGCCTTCGGCCAAACATAACCGAGACTCAGCGGACGCCTTTCATAGGCACAACATATAGGGACAATAGACGACGGTGGTTGTTCTGAATCTATCGAAGTAGGACAATTGTCGGCTTCCCGACATCATCAGCGATATTGAATGGCCTTCCTCGCACTCGGTATTAACCACAAGACTGCCTCCGTAGACGTGCGCGAGCGCGTGGCGTTTACGCCGGAGCAGTTGGTTGAGGCCCTGCAGCAGCTCTGCCGGCTCACCGACAGTCGCGAAGCTGCGATCCTTTCGACCTGCAATCGCAGCGAGCTCTATATAGAGCAGGAACATCTTTCAGCGGATGTCGTACTGCGCTGGCTGGCCGATTTTCACCATTTGAGCCTCGATGACCTGCGTGCGTGTGCTTATGTGCACGAAGAAGATGCGGCAGTTCGTCACATGATGCGTGTGGCAGCCGGTCTCGATTCGCTGGTGCTGGGCGAACCGCAGATTCTCGGCCAGATGAAGTCCGCCTACGCCGTGGCGCGTGAGGCAGGCACCGTCGGCCCGCTGCTGGGCCGGTTGTTCCAGGCCACGTTCAACTCCGCCAAGCAAGTACGCACCGATACAGCCATCGGTGAAAACCCGGTGTCCGTGGCGTTTGCTGCCGTCAGCCTGGCCAAACAGATTTTCAGTGACTTGCAACGCAGCCAGGCGCTGCTGATCGGCGCCGGCGAGACCATCACCCTGGTCGCCCGTCACCTGCATGACCTGGGCGTGAAGCGCATCGTGGTCGCCAACCGTACCCTGGAGCGCGCGAGCATCCTCGCCGAGCAGTTCGGCGCCCATGCGGTGTTGCTATCGGATATCCCGGCCGAACTGGTGCGCAGCGATATCGTCATCAGCTCCACGGCCAGCCAGTTGCCGATTCTTGGCAAGGGCGCGGTCGAGAGTGCGTTGAAGCTGCGCAAGCACAAGCCGATTTTTATGGTGGATATCGCCGTTCCCCGCGATATCGAACCCGAAGTCGGCGAGTTGGACGACGTTTACCTCTATAGCGTCGACGATTTGCACGAAGTGGTCGCCGAAAACCTCAAGAGCCGCCAGGGCGCCGCCCAGGCCGCTGAAGAGATGGTCAGCACGGGCGCCGAAGATTTCATGGTGCGCCTGCGTGAATTGGCGGCGGTGGATGTGCTCAAGGCGTATCGTCAGCAGGGCGAGCGCTTGCGCGACGAGGAGCTGATCAAGGCTCAGCGTTTGTTGGCCAACGGCAGCAGCGCCGAAGAAGTGCTGATGCAACTGGCTCGCGGTCTCACCAACAAGCTGCTCCACGCACCCAGCGTACAATTGAAAAAGCTTACTGCCGAAGGCCGCCTCGATGCGCTGGCCATGGCCCAGGAACTCTTTGCCCTCGGTGAGGGCGCGTCAGATAGCTCTTCGGATAAAAAATCGCAATGAAAGCGTCACTGCTCAATAAACTGGACGTGCTCCAGGACCGTTTCGAAGAACTGACCGCTTTGCTTGGCGATGGCGAAGTCATCTCCGATCAAACCAAGTTCCGTGCCTATTCCAAGGAGTACGCCGACGTTGAGCCGGTGGTGGCTACCTACAAGAACCTGCTCAAAGTGCAGGCCGACCTTGAAGGCGCCCAGGCACTGCTTAAGGACAGCGACCCGGACATGCGCGAGATGGCCGTGGAAGAAGTTCGCGAAGCCAAGGAAAAACTCGCCGCGCTGGAAGGCGATCTGCAACGCATGCTGCTGCCCAAGGACCCGAACGACGGGCGTAACGTCTTCCTCGAAATCCGTGCCGGCACTGGCGGCGACGAGGCGGCGATCTTCTCCGGCGACCTGTTCCGCATGTATTCGCGTTACGCCGAGCGTCGCGGCTGGCGGGTGGAAATCCTGTCCGAGAACGAGGGCGAACACGGCGGCTATAAAGAAGTCATCGCGCGGGTTGAAGGCGATAACGTTTACGGCAAGCTCAAGTTCGAGTCTGGCGCGCACCGCGTACAACGCGTGCCGGCGACCGAGTCCCAAGGTCGTATCCACACTTCCGCGTGCACTGTCGCCGTGCTGCCCGAGCCGGACGAACAGGAAGCCATCGAGATCAATCCGGCGGACTTGCGCATCGATACCTACCGCTCGTCGGGCGCGGGTGGTCAGCACGTCAACAAGACCGACTCCGCCATCCGCATCACCCACTTGCCCTCGGGCATCGTGGTGGAGTGCCAGGAAGAACGTTCCCAGCACAAGAACCGCGCGCGGGCGATGTCGTGGCTGTCGGCCAAGCTCAACGACCAGCAGACCAGCGCCGCCGCCAACGCGATTGCCAGCGAACGTAAGCTCTTGGTGGGTTCGGGCGATCGCTCCGAACGAATCCGTACCTACAACTTTGCCCAGGGCCGGGTCACCGACCATCGGGTCAACCTCACGCTTTACTCCCTGGACGAGATTCTTGCCGGGGGTGTCGACGCGGTGATCGAGCCGTTGCTCGCCGAATACCAGGCAGATCAACTCGCAGCGATAGGTGAATAAATGACCATCATCGCCAGCCTGCTGCGCGCCGCCGACCTGCCGGACTCGCCCACAGCGCGTCTGGATGCCGAATTGTTGCTGGCGGCGGCGTTGGGCAAGTCGCGCAGTTACCTGCACACCTGGCCGGAAAAAATCGTCACCAGCGAAGACGCGCTGACCTTTGCCGGTTTCCTGCAACGCCGTCGTGGCGGTGAGCCGGTGGCCTATATCCTTGGCCAGCAAGGCTTCTGGAAGTTGGACCTGGAGGTCGCGCCCCACACGCTGATCCCGCGCCCGGACACTGAATTGCTGGTGGAAGCCGCCCTGGAGTTGTTAGCGGCCACACCCGCCAAGGTCCTCGACCTGGGCACCGGCAGCGGCGCCATCGCTTTGGCCCTGGCCAGCGAACGCCCGGCCTGGCAGGTCACCGCCGTCGACCGCGTGCTGGAAGCCGTGGCCTTGGCCGAGCGCAATCGCCAGCGGCTGCACCTCACTAACGCCACGGTGCTGAACAGCCATTGGTTCAGCGCGTTGCAAGGTCATACCTATGACCTGATCATCAGCAACCCGCCTTACATCGCCGCCAATGATCCGCACCTTGTGGCGGGCGATGTGCGCTTTGAACCGGCCAGTGCACTGGTGGCCGGCCATGATGGTTTGGACGACCTGCGCCTGATCATCAAACACGCTCCCGCTCACCTGAATGCCGGTGGGCGATTGCTGCTGGAGCATGGTTACGACCAGGCCCCCGCCGTGCGCGACCTGCTATTGAGTGAAGGTTTCGAAGACGTGCACAGCCGTATCGATCTCGGCGGTCACGAGCGCATTACCCTGGGACGCCGTCCGTGCTGACCGATCAGGAGCTGTTGCGCTATAGCCGACAGATTCTGTTGCAGCATGTCGACATTGACGGCCAATTGCGCCTGAAAAACAGCCGGGCGCTGATCATCGGCCTCGGTGGCCTGGGCGCACCCGTTGCGCTTTACCTGGCGGCAGCCGGTGTGGGCGAGTTGCACCTGGCGGACTTCGACACCGTCGACCTGACCAACCTGCAACGCCAGATCATCCATGACACCGACAGCGTCGGGCAGACCAAGGTTGATTCGGCCTTGCGCCGCCTGACGGCTATCAACCCCGAGATCAAGCTGATCGCCCACCGCACCGCCCTGGATGTTGATTCACTGGCAGCCGCGGTCGAAGCGGTGGACGTGGTGCTCGATTGCAGCGATAACTTCTCCACCCGCGAAGCGGTCAACGCGGCTTGCGTCGCGGCGGCTAAACCCTTGATCAGCGGTGCAGCCATTCGCCTTGAAGGGCAGCTGTCGGTATTCGACCCGCGTCGCGCCGAAAGCCCGTGCTACCACTGTTTATACGGGCACGGCAGCGATACCGAACTCACTTGCAGCGAAGCCGGCGTGGTCGGCCCGCTGGTGGGGCTGGTCGGCAGCTTGCAAGCGCTGGAAGCCTTGAAACTGCTGGCCGGGTTCGGTGAGCCGTTGGTGGGCCGCCTGTTGCTCATCGATGCCTTGACCACGCGCTTTCGCGAATTGCGCGTCAAGCGTGACCCCGGTTGTAGCGTCTGCGGGACTCAGCATGGTTAAGGGCGCGCCTATTGGTGTGTTCGACTCCGGTGTCGGCGGTTTGTCGGTATTGGACGAAATCCAGCAATTGTTGCCCCATGAGTCGTTGCTGTACGTGGCCGACTGCGGGCATATCCCCTATGGAGAGAAAACGCCCGCGTTCATTCGCGAGCGATCGCGGTTGGTTGCCGAGTTTTTCCGCGAAAAGGGCGCCAAGGCCTTTGTGATCGCTTGCAATACCGCGACGGTCGCGGCGGTTGCTGACTTGCGCCAGGATTATCCCGACTGGCCACTGGTGGGCATGGAGCCGGCCGTCAAACCGGCCGCCGCAGCGACCCGTAGTGGCGTGGTCGGCGTGCTTGCCACCACCGGTACCCTGCAAAGCGCCAAATTCGCGGCATTACTCGACCGTTTCGCGACGGATGTGCGGGTCATTACCCAACCCTGCCCAGGGCTGGTGGAACTGATTGAAACCGGCGACCTGAACAGCCCCGCCCTGCGCAAGATGTTGCAGGGATACATAGAGCCGCTGCTCAGCGCCGGCTGTGACACCATCATCCTTGGCTGCACCCACTACCCCTTCCTCAAGCCACTCCTGGCGCAGATGTTGCCCCCCAGCATCATCCTCATCGACACCGGCGCCGCTGTGGCCCGCCAGCTCAAGCGTTTGCTGGGCGAGCGCGACCTGTTGGCCGACGGCAAGCCTGAACCTGCACAGTTCTGGACCAGCGGCGATGTGTATCAGCTAAGAAATATCCTACCGACACTATGGAAATATCCGGGCGTTGTGCGAAGCTTTGGTGCGTGAAAAATTCGTGAAATTCCGGTGTTATCCACTGGAACTTCTGACTACACGCCAGCTTCTATAGCGAGATAGCCTGTACAAAACCATATAACTTCGTTCGGAAAGGATGTTTCTTATGAAGCGCTTGTTCTGTTTGGCTGCGATTGCGGCCGCAGTAGTGGGGCACTCTGTTTCAGCGCAGGCCGCTGGCCTGGAGTTGGGTGTGGGGGGCACCAGCGATTCGACCATGACCTATCGGCTGGGGCTGACATCGGACTGGGATAAAAGCTGGTGGCAGAGCGATACCGGTCGATTGACCGGTTACTGGAGCGGCGCCTACACCTATTGGGACGGAGACAAGCGCGCCAGCGTTAGCAGCCTGTCGTTCTCGCCGGTGTTCGTGTACGAGTTTGCCGGGGAAAAGGTCAAGCCTTATATCGAAGCCGGGATTGGTGTTGCGGTGTTCTCGCGCACCAAAGTGGAAGACAACAACATCGGCCAGGCTTTCCAGTTCGAAGACCGTCTGGGTTTCGGCCTGCGCTTCGCGGGTGGGCATGAAGTGGGCATTCGTGCCACGCATTATTCCAACGCTGGCATCAGCAGCAATAACGATGGTGTAGAGAGTTACGCGCTGCATTACACCATGCCGCTGTAACCTTCAGGCCGTTGAAGATCCCCTGTGGGAGCGGGCTTGCTCGCGAAAGCGGTGTGTCAGTTGGTAAATGTCTGACTGATACACCGCTTTCGCGAGCAAGCCCGCTCCCACATTTAGATCCCCGCTCATTTCATGATCAGCGATACGCCGTCGCAATCCCTTCGCGTTCGGTCAGGCACTCCGGCGCTCCCATCTCGAATTCCCGGCAGATCAGCGGCCGTCGCTCGTAGATCGTACACATCATCGTGTCCCGATCCAGCGCCGCGCACCAGCCGTCGTCCAGGCGCAGCATCACTTCGCCGCCCCAGTCATCGGTGTCGATATAGCGCTCCGGCACGCCGGTGTCGGTGATCAGCATGACCTCCAACTGACAGCAGCAAGCCGCGCAGGTCGAGCAGGTGACCGCGGGTTCGGTGATTTGGGTGTGGGGGATGTTCGTCATAGGGGGCAGTGTAAGGCAAGCGGGTGATACAGGTGTGAAACGACTGACAGGCGTCAGCGTGCCAATCGGTGCAACCCTACAAACACCACCGCCCACAGCAGCGCCAGGACAACCATCGTCGGCGCGAGGGCGAAGCCAAATTTCACCCCTGCCAATTGGCTGCCTGCAAAGTAGGAAAGCGGGCCGCCCACTGCGCCCAATATTGCCGCACGCCACCAGGGACGGGCGCTCCAGGCCAGGCAATGGCGCAATGTCGTCGCGAGCAACGCCCACAACAGGATCAACCAGAAGGGAATCAGCGGCCCCGGTTCCGTGAACTGGAACACGCCCAGCGCACGCAACGTGGTATCCAATAACGTGCCTACGACCGTTACGCTCAGGATCAGCTTGCCGTCGGCGGCCCACGAACTTATCCACAGCAGATGAATGGCAAGTACGGCCAGCCCGACCAGTAGCCACACGCTGTCACCGCCAAGCACACAAGCAAACCAGCCGCATTGAAACAGCACGGCATTGGACAGTGTCTTAAGCACTGAAACGACCGAGCAGCGGCGGGTTGATCGCGGATGGTTTGGCCAACAGCAATTGCGCGGTGCCGATGGTGCGTTCCATAAAACCGCCTTCGCAGTAGCACAGGTAAAACTCCCACAACCGCAGGAAGTATTCGTCGTAGCCCAATTCTGCCAGGCGGCCGTGCGCGCGGCGAAAATTCTCATGCCACAGGCGCAAGGTGCGCGCGTAGTGCAGGCCGAAATCTTCCATGTGCAGCAGGTTCATATCGGTGTCGCGGCTGACGATCTGCAGCATTTTTTGCACGCAGGGCAGGGCGCCGCCCGGGAAGATATAGCGCTGGATAAAGTCGACGTTGGTTTTGGCCTGCTCGTAGCGTTGGTCGCGAATGGTGATGGCTTGCAGCAACATCAGGCCGTCGCTCTTGAGCAGGTGCGCGCACTGTTTGAAGTAGGTTGGCAGGAAGCGATGACCCACCGCCTCGATCATCTCGATCGACACGAGCTTGTCGTACTGGCCCGTAAGGTCGCGGTAATCCTGTAACAGCAGCGTGACTTGATCCTGCAGCCCCAGGGCGACGATGCGTTTTTCAGTGTAGGCAAACTGCTCTTTGGACAAGGTCGTGGTGGTGACCTTGCAGCCATACTGCTGCGCCGCATACAGCGCCATGCTGCCCCAGCCGGTGCCGATTTCCAGCAGGTGGTCGCTGGGCTTGAGGGCGAGCTTCTGGCAGATGCGCTCCAGTTTATTCAGTTGCGCCTGTTCCAGGGTGTCGTCGGCGGTCAGGAATTGCGCCGCCGAGTACATCATGGTCGGGTCGAGGAACTCTTCGAACAGGTCATTGCCCAGGTCATAGTGGGCGGCAATGTTTTTCTGCGAGCCCTTGCGCGTATTGCGGTTGAGCCAGTGCAGGCCCTGGGTGAACGGACGTGTCAGGCGTGCCAGGCCACCTTCCATTGCATCGAGTACGTCGAGGTTACTGACCATCACGCGCACCACCGCCGTGAGGTCCGGGCTGCTCCAGTAACCGTGGATAAAGGCTTCTCCGGCACCGATGGAACCGTTGGCCGCCACCAGGCCCCACACGGCCGAATCCAGGATCTGGATCTCCCCCAACAGATGCGCTTCCCGTGCACCGAATACCTGGCGCTCGCCGTCCTCGATCACCACCAACTGACCATGGCGCAACTGGCTGAGTTGCCGCAGCACGGCCTTGCGCAGCAGCGCGGCGGTCATGCCGTTGACGTTCAGGCGATGGGTTTTGACCGATAAGCTAGGGGATTTCATGGCGGCGATCCTTGGTGTACCCGACTGCGGTGCGAGAGGCGCCATCGGCGGCCCGGTGGGAAAAAATCGGTGTGCGTTTGAGCAACAGGCGCAGGGCCTGCCAATAGATCGCGAGGCAGGTCTTGGCGGTCATCCAGGGAAAGCGCCACAAGTAGCGGTGCAGGCTGGTGCGGTTCAGCGTCTCTTTCTGCAGGCTCAAGGTGGCGTCGAAGACTTTCAATTCGCCCTGCCAATCGGCCATGTGCACGCCGAGTTTGGCGGCGGGCGGGCTGAAGCTCATGCGGTATTCCAGGTCGCGCGGCAAGAATGGTGACACATGGAAGGCCTTGGCGACGGCGAAGTGCTGGTGCTCATTCGCGTTCAGTGCCTGGGCCGGCAGCACGTAGTGATAACGCTCGCGCCACGGGGTGTTGGTCACTTCACACAGGATCGCGGCCAGACGTCCGTCGGCCTCGAAGCAGTAGAAGAAACTCACGGGATTAAAAGCCAGGCCCCAACTGCGGGCCTGGGTCAGTAGGCAGATAACGCCCTGGGGTGTACGCCCCAGTGCCTTGCCGACTTCCTGGCGCACGGCATCGCTCAAGCTCATGCCGGTGCGCGTCAATTCACGCAGGTAGTCCTGCTGGCGAAAACCGAAAGGCGCCAGGCGGCTGCGCCCGGCCAGGGGCGTAAGCCCGAGCACTTCGTGTTCCTCGCTCAGGTCCAGGTACAGCAGGCCGATGCGGTACCGAAAGGCGTGGGCCTTGGGCGCAAACCGGCGATGGGCAATCCAGCCGCTGTACAGGGCGCTGTTCACAGGGCTTCTCCAAACGCCTGGGCCACGTGCAGGGCGCTGACCACGCCGTCTTCGTGGAAACCGTTGGCCCAGTAGGCACCGCAGTAGAAGGTGTTGCGCACGCCGGATATTTCTTCCCGGCGTCCCTGGGCCGCCACTGCCGCCAGACTGTATTGCGGGTGGGCGTAGGTGTAGCGGGCAAGAATCTTCAGCGGGTTGATCATCGGCGTCTGGTTGAGGCTGACGCAAAACGTGGTGTCGCTGTCGATGCCTTGCAGGATGTTCATGTCATAGGTGACCGCCGCCTGCGTCTGACGGTTGGGGGTGAGCCGGTAGTTCCAGCTGGCCCAGGCCAATTGGCGGTCGGGTAACAGGCGCGTGTCGGTGTGCAGCACGACATCATTGTCGGCATAGGGCAGTGCGCCCAATATTTGCAGCTCGGACTCGCTGGGGTCGCCGAGCAACGCCAGCGCTTGGTCGCTGTGGCAGGCAAACACCACCTTGTCGAAGGCTTCGGTGCCGGCGGCACTGTGGACCACCACGCCCTCTTCATTGCGCTCCACCAGATGCACCGGGCAATCGAGGCGGATATGTTCGCGAAAGTTGCGGGTCAGGGGTTCGATATAGCTGCTTGAGCCACCCTCGATCACACACCACTGTGGCCGGTTGTTCACCGAGAGCAGCCCGTGATTCTTGAAAAAGCGCACAAAGAACTGCAGCGGAAATTTCAGCATGTCCACCAGCGACATCGACCAGATCGCGGCACCCATCGGCACGATGTAATGCAGGATGAACCGCGGGCGATAGCCTTTCGCTTCGAGGTAATCCCCCAGCGTCATGTCGGCGCTGATGCGTTGCTCTTGCAGGTCCAGCGGTGCCTCGCGATTGAAACGCAGGATGTCGCGCAACATGCCCCAGAACCCGGGCGACAGGATGTTGCTGCGCTGGGCAAACAGGCTGTTGATGTTGTTGCCGTTGTACTCGAACCGGGTGTTTTCGTCGCACACCGAAAAGCTCATTTCAGTGGGTTTGAACTTCACCCCGATCTGCCCTAACAGGCGGATGAAGTTCGGGTAGGTCCAGTCGTTGAACACGATAAAACCGGTGTCTATCGCGTAGCTTTTATCGTCGACGGTGACGTTGACCGTGTGGGTATGCCCGCCGATGCGGTTGCCCGCTTCGAACAGCGTGATTTCATGACGACGGCTGAGCAGGTAGGCACTGGTCAGCCCCGCGATGCCGCTGCCGATGATGGCGATCTTCATAGGTCGTCCTTCTTCGGCGGCGGGCTGCGCAACATGCGTTTACCGATGATCAGTTGTGCGCGGTTTGGCAGTTTCGACAGCGGCCACAGGGTGGCGATAAACAGGGCGGGAAAGGCAATTTCCAGCGGGCGTTTTTCCAGCTTGGCGAAGATGTGCCGCGCGGCTTTGTCCGCCGACCAACTGAGCGGCATGGGGAAGTCATTGCGTTCGGTCAGTGGCGTATCGACAAAGCCCGGACTGATCACGGTCACGTCGATATTTTCCGGCGACAGGCTGATGCGCAGGGACTCGAACAGGTAGCGCAAGCCAGCCTTGGAGGCGCCATAGGCTTCGGCGCGCGGCATTGGCAAGTAGGTCACGGCGCTGGCGACACCCACCAAGTGTGGCGTCTGCCCGGCGCGCAACAGCGGCAGGGCGGCTTCGATGCAATAACTGCTCGCCAGCAGGTTGGTACGAACCACGTGCTCGATGATCGATGAGTCGAACTGACGTGCGTCCACGTACTCGCAGGTGCCGGCATTGAGGATCACCGTGTCCAGCGAACCCCAGACCACGCCGATATGCTCGCCGATCTCGCGCACGGTCTGGCTGTTGGTCAGGTCGCCCGCCACCACCAGCACTTGGCCGGGGTAGCGTTGCGCGAGCGCTTCCAAAGGCCCTTTGGTGCGGGAACTGAGCGCCACATGGGCGCCGCTGTTGAGCAACTCCACGGCCAGTGCGGCACCGATACCACTGCTGGCGCCAGTCAGCCAATAACGGCGGGGCGGTGTCAGGCTCATCCCATTCTCCTTTTAAGCCAGCTGATGACGCTGCCCAGCACGGGCAAGTGTTCGTACAGCATGGCGCCGGCATCGAAATAGTCCCGGTGGCGGTACACCTTGTCGCGCCACATCAAGTGCGAGCAACCTTCCACCCGGATCACTTTGCCGTTGGCCAGGCGAGGGTGGCAAAAACTCATTTTCCAGCGCAAGTAACCTTCGCCTTCGGCGACCTGGTCGAAACTGTGGAAGTCAAAGCGCAGCTGGCTGACGTTGCTGTACAGATCGGCGAAGTAGCGGTGCAGGGCTGGCAAGCCATGGACTTCGTGCAGCGGGTCGGCGAAAGCAATGTCCTGGCTGTACAGGCTGTCGAGCAGGTGCAAGTTGTGCTTGTCCAGCGCGGTGAAGGCCTGGGCGAAGCGGCGCAGGAAGTCACTCATAGTCGCCCCCTGCGGCTTGGCGCGAGGGCAGGTTGCGGAAAGCGGCCAGCGCACGTTCACGGGATTTTTTCAGGTCGACGATCGAGCGCGGGTAGTCAGCCACGCCGAACAGGCCGCCGGCGGCTTCGGGGTTGTGCACGTCCTTTTTATTCAGCGCGGCCAGTTCCGGCAGCCAGTGCTTGATGAACACGCCTTCAGCGTCGAATTTCTCCGATTGGCTCAACGGGCTGAAAATCCGAAAGTATGGCGCGGAGTCGGTGCCGGTGGATGAACTCCACTGCCAGCCGCCGTTGTTCGCCGCCAGGTCGCCGTCGATCAGGTGGCGCATGAAAAAACGCTCGCCTTCGCGCCAGTCAATCAGCAGGTTCTTGGTCAGGAACATCGCCACCACCATGCGCAGGCGGTTATGCATCCAGCCGGTTTCCAGCAGTTGGCGCATGGCCGCATCGATGATCGGCAAGCCGGTGCGCGCTTCCTGCCAGGCGGCGAGGTCCTTGGGCGCGTTGCGCCAGGCCACGGCTTCGGTTTCCGGGCGGAACGCGCGGTGGCGCGACACCCGTGGGTAACCGACCAGGATGTGTTTGTAGAACTCGCGCCACAGCAATTCATTGATCCAGGTGATGGCGCCCAGGTCGCCACTTTCGAACTCGCCGCCGTTGGTTTGCAGCGCGGCATGCAGGCACTGTCGCGGCGAAACGACGCCCGCTGCAAGGTAGGCAGACAACTGGCTGGTACCGGGTTTCGCGGGGAAGTCGCGTTCGTCTTTGTAGTAGCTGATTTGCTGATCGGCGAAGGCATCGAGGCGCCGCCGGGCTTCGTCTTCACCGGCTGGCCAGAGGGCGCGCAGGCTGTCGCTGGGTGGGGCGAAACCTTCGACTGTGTTCGGGACGGGATCGCTTTTCAGCTTGAGCGGCGCCTGGGGCTTTGGCGCTGCAACCATGCGCGGCAGGGCGCTGTGCAGGCGGGTGTAGCAGACTTTACGGAACTGGCTGAACACCTGGAAATATGTACCGGTCTTGGTCAGCACACTGCCGGGTTGGAAGAACAGTTGATCGAGGTAACGGTGGAAGGTCACGCCATCGGCTTCCAAAGCCTTGTACACGGCAGCATCACGACGACTTTCGTGAATGCCATATTCTTCGTTGACGTGCACCGACTCCGCCGACAGCTCGCGGCACAGCTTGCTCAGTACGTCGGGCGCTTGGTCCCAAGTGGCTGCGGTGCGGATCAGCAGGGGAATATTCAGCGCGCCCAGCGTTTTGCTCAGGTCTTGCAGGTTGCGCAGCCAGAAGTCCACTTTGCACGGCGCATCATCGTGGGACTGCCATTGCTGCGGCGTGATCAGGTACACGGCCGCAATCGGGCCCCGCTGGCTCGCGGCGGCCAGAGCAGTGTTGTCGTGCAGGCGCAGGTCGGTGCGCAGCCAGATCAAATGCATTTAAACAAGTCCACGCTGGATCAGCAGTTGGTGGGCCGACAACGGATCTTCGGCGACGAACAATTCGGGGAGGTCATGGGTTAATACGGACAACTCGGCCTGGTGGATGCATACCGTTGGTCCGACAATCAACTTTGGGCAACTGACGCCACTCAGAAGTTTTGCGAACGCCGACAGATGGAGCGACTTGCTCGAATAGAGCAGCACCGCACGCGGTTGCAGGTGTTCCACCGCCAGGGCCAGCTCACCGGCGGGCAGCGGCCAGTCGAACACTTCCACCGGGCAGTCGGCGCTGCTGGCGAGCCAGGCGCTGAGCCACAGGTGCGGCTCCAGGGGCAGGTCGGATTGGTTGACCAACAGCAGCGGCGCACCATGCAGCTGACGATTATTGTGGTAGATGCGCGCGCCAAACTTGCTGCGCAGCCAGGACAGGAAAAACACCCGTTCCATCTGCGCGCCGAACTGGCCTTGCCAGCGTTGTTCCAGCTCCTGCAGCAACGGCAGCAGCAGTTGCTCGCACAGGGTGCGGGGCGGGTAGAGCGCCATGGCCTGGTTGAAGGCGTCATCCACCCGGCGCTCGGTCAATTCGCTGATGGCTTGCACCAGGTTCTGGCGCAGGCTGTGCCATTCGTTTTCGACGGCATCGGGAATGGCCTGGGCGGAGTCGATCAGGCCTTTGACCTGGCTGACCGGTACGCCGCGATTGAGCCAGGTGAGGATGGTGTGGATACGTTGTACATGCTCGGCGCTGAACAGCCGATGCCCCTTGGGTGTGCGCTGGGGCACGATGAGGCCGTAACGGCGTTCCCAGGCGCGCAGGGTCACGGCGTTGACGCCGGTCTGGCGCGCCACTTCGCGGATCGGCAGCCAGCCATCTTCGAGGGCTTGGGCGAAGTCTTCGCCGGGTTCGTCTAGCAGGGCAGCTCTCATGGTCTAGATCGCATTTCGCAGGCTGAGGTTTTCCGGGTGCGGTTGCAGATAGGCCTGCTGCGCGATGTAGCGGTCCGGGTGTTGACGAAAGTGGTGCTTGAGCAGGGTCATCGGCACCACCAAAGGCACGATGCCGTGGCGGTATTGGCCGATGACGGTTTGCATTTCCTGCTTGTCGTCGGCGCTGATGGCCTGCTTGAGGTAACCGCTGATGTGTTGCAGCACATTGGTGTGGGTGCCACGGGTGGCGCACTTGGTCAGGCCGGTCATCAGCTCGCTGAAATAACCGCTGGCCAATTCATCCAGGTTGGCGTCCTTGGTCATGCTGCCCAGCAGGTGGCCGAGGCTTTTGTAATGCGCCGGACTGTGGGCCATCAACAAGTATTTGTAGCGCGAATGAAAGGCCAGCAGGCGGTGACGGGTCAGGCCTTCGGCCAGCAGTTGCTGCCAACTGGCGTACACGAATACGCGAGTCAGGAAGTTTTCACGCAGCACCGGGTCATTCAGCCGACCGTCTTCTTCCACCGGCAGATTGGGATGGCGGGCACAAAAGGCCTGGGCGTAGATACCGCGCCCGCCGCCGTCCACCGGAGTGCCATTTTCGCGGTACACCTTGACCCGCTCCAGGCCACAGGACGGCGACTTCTGCATGAAAATGTAGCCGCACAGGTCGGTGTGTTCCGCCGCCATCTGCTGGCCATAGTCGTCCAGCGGCTGGGTGACGTTCAGCTCGCGGTTCACCGTGCCGACGGCTTGCGGGTGAGCAGGGTCGCCCACCAGGCGGATGGGTTCGCGGGGAATGCCCAGGCCAATGGCGACTTCGGGGCACAGCGGCACAAAGTCGAAATAATCGGCGAGAGTCTGGCTGCACAGCAGGGATTGTTTATGGCCACCGTTGAAGCGCACGTTTTCGCCCAGCAGGCAGGCGCTGATGGCGATCTTCGGTTTGGTGATGCTGGACATAAACGAACCCTCGCAAGATTCCTGTACAAGGTTTTAATCTTGTACAACTAAATCCCATCATAGATTCGATGCTGTACAAGTCAAACTATTTGTACAAGTTTTGCGCGTTGGCTATTTCCAGCCGATTTTCCAGGCGTCGATATCCTGCAGGGTTTGCCAGGGCAGGCGTTCGCTGCGGTGGGTCATGACCGCCTGCAGTTCGATTTCCAGCACGGTGCCTTCATCATCACGAAACAATTCGGTGACCAGGAAGTGTTTTTCCTTGTTTCGGGGGCGCGCTGCTGTCCATTTTGACAGCAGCAGTTTTGCGGGATTGATGCGGTTCATTGCAGGTGTTCCATCAAGCGTCGCGCGGCTTCCTGGCCACTGAGCCATGCACCTTCTACCCGGCCCGACAGGCACCAGTCGCCACACACGTACAGGCCCAGATCGGCGTCGGCCAGTACGCCGAATTCATGACTGCTGGACGGTCGCGCATAGAGCCAGCGGTGCGCCAGGCTGAACGACGGCGCGGGCATGGCGCTGTGCAGCAGTTCGGCGAAAGCGCCGTGCAGGTGCTCGATCACCGCCTCCTTCGACAGGTCCAGATGGGCCCTGCTCCATGCGCTGGTGGCATGCAACACCCACGTGTCGAGGTGGGTGTCGCGCCCAGGTTTGCTGCGGTTGCGCGCGAGCCAATCGAGGGGACTGTCCTGGACGAAGCAGCCCTCCATCGGCGTATCCAGGGGCTTGTCGAACGCCAGGGCGATGGCCCAGGTAGGGTCCATTTTCACGCCTGCGGCGGCACTCGCCAACTTGGGTGCGGCAGCCAGCAGGGCGGTGGCCTGGGGCGCTGGAGTGGCGATGATCACGTGACTGAACGGGCCGTGGTTTTCGCCGTCGGCATCCAGCAGGTTCCAGTGTTGTTTGCCCTGGAACACCTCGGTGATGCGGCAACCGAACTCCACCGGCAGGTCGTCGAGCAGCGCACGGGTGATCGCGCTCATGCGCGGCGTGCCGACCCAGCGGATCTGTTCATCGGGAGAGGGCGTGAGCTGGCCGGACTTGAAGTTGTACAGCTGGGGCTTCCATTGCTCGGCCCAGCCATTGCTTTGCCAGCGTTGCACTTCGTTGACGAAGCGCCGGTCACGG
This sequence comes from Pseudomonas sp. H3_E07, assembly GCF_054668895.1. NCBI lineage: Bacteria > Pseudomonadati > Pseudomonadota > Gammaproteobacteria > Pseudomonadales > Pseudomonadaceae > Pseudomonas > Pseudomonas sp. H3_E07. The sequence continues at coordinate 1,917,740 of NZ_CP162795.1, read as the reverse complement.
GCGGTGAAGTATTGCGCCCCCATGTCCAGAGAGCCGGCATCGCTGCGCTTGCTGGACATGCGGCCACCACTGCCGCGGCTTTTATCGAAGAGTTGTACGACGTGCCCCGCGTCTCGTAACGCTCGGGCGGCGGAGAGACCGGCGATGCCGGTGCCGATGATCGCGATGGGAACAGTCATGGGAGGCCTCGTTTTACCGTTGGTACAGACTACGCCGACACCAATAGCTGTACAATATTGTTTTTTGGTATAAGTTTTGGCTTACCTGTTCTTACGGCGTGACCTATGGTTAAAGCACAGGCTTAATCCAACGTTACGCCCGTTCAAATTGATCCCTGCTTATAAAATAGACCAGTGCGGGGCGGCGAACGTTACATGAGGAAGATCCCATGCACATTTTGCTGACCGGCGGTACTGGCCTGATCGGCCGCCAACTCTGCCAACACTGGCTTGCTCAAGGGCATCGACTGACGGTGTGGAGTCGTCATCCGGAACAGGTTGCCAAGCTGTGCGGCGCACAGGTAGCAGGCGTTGAACACCTGCAACAGGTTATCGGCCCGGTGGATGCCGTCATTAACCTGGCCGGCGCGCCCATTGCTGATCGTCCCTGGACCCACAAGCGCAAGGCGCTGCTTTGGAGCAGCCGCATCAGTCTGACTGAAACCTTGCTGGCGTGGCTTGAGGGGCTGGAGCAAAAACCTGCGGTGTTGATTTCCGGTTCAGCGGTGGGTTGGTACGGCGACGGCGGTGAGCGTGAGTTGACCGAAGCCAGCGGCCCGGTGCAGGACGATTTCCCCAGCCAGCTGTGCATTGCCTGGGAAGAAACTGCCCAGCGCGCCGAAGCCTTGGGGATTCGCGTCGTGTTGGTACGGACCGGTTTGGTGTTGTCGGCCGAGGGCGGCTTTTTGTCGCGGCTGTTGCTGCCGTTCAAACTGGCGCTGGGCGGGCCTATCGGCACTGGTCGGCAGTGGATGCCGTGGGTACATATCAAGGATCAAATCGCCCTGATTGATTTTCTTCTGCACAAGGCTGATGCCAGTGGTCCTTATAATGCCTGCGCGCCACACCCGGTACGCAATCGCGAGTTTGCGAAAACCCTGGGCCGGGTGCTGCACCGTCCGGCGTTCATGCCGATGCCGGCCTTTGCATTGAAGGTCGGCCTGGGTGAGTTGTCCGGCCTGTTGCTGGGTGGGCAGAAGGCAGTGCCCGAGCGCTTGTTGGCCGCCGGTTTCACCTTCCAGTTTACTGAGTTGCACGCGGCCCTGGATGACGTGTCCAGCCGCCTCTAAAGATAGGATGTTGCATGACGGATCACGCGTTGTTACTGGTCAATCTGGGTTCACCGGCGTCCACCTCGGTGGCCGATGTGCGCAGCTACCTCAATCAGTTCTTGATGGACCCTTATGTGATCGACCTGCCGTGGCCGGTGCGGCGCTTGCTGGTGTCACTGATCTTGATCAAGCGCCCCGAGCAGTCGGCCCACGCCTACGCGTCCATCTGGTGGGACGAGGGCTCGCCGCTGGTGGTGCTCAGTCGTCGCCTGCAACAGCAGATGACCGCACAGTGGACTCAAGGCCCGGTGGAATTGGCGATGCGCTACGGTGAGCCGTCCATTGAAACGGTGCTGACCCGCCTCGCCGCCCAGGGCATCCGTAAAGTCACCCTGGCGCCGCTGTACCCGCAGTTCGCGGACAGCACCGTGACCACGGTGATTGAGGAAGCCAAGCGCGTGGTGCGCGACAAAAAGCTCGATGTGCAATTCTCCATCCTGCAACCGTTCTACGATCAGCCCGAATACCTCGATGCCCTGGTAGCAAGCGCGCGGCCATACGTGGAACAGAATTACGACCACCTGCTGCTGAGTTTCCACGGCTTGCCTGAGCGCCACCTGACCAAGCTCGACCCTACCGGCCAGCATTGCTTCAAGGATGCCGACTGCTGCAAGAACGCGTCCGCCGAGGTGCTTAAAACCTGCTATCGCGCGCAGTGCTTCAGCGTCGCCCGTGATTTTGCCGCGCGCCTGGGCCTGCCGGAAGATAAATGGTCGGTGTCGTTCCAATCGCGCCTGGGCCGCGCGAAGTGGATCGAACCCTACACCGAAGCGCGCCTGGAGGCGTTGGCCCAGCAAGGCGTGAAAAAGCTGCTGGTGATGTGCCCGGCGTTCGTGGCCGATTGCATCGAGACGCTGGAGGAAATAGGCGATCGTGGGCTTGAGCAGTTCCGCGAAGCTGGGGGCGAGGAGTTGGTGCTGGTGCCGTGCCTCAATGATGATCCGCAATGGGCTAAGGCGCTGAATACTTTGTGCGAAAGAGCGCCAACGCCGTTATAACTCAAGCCGAGTGAAGATCGAAATGTGGGAGCGGGCTTGCTCGCGAATGCGGTGGATCAGTCAAATAATCAGTGACTGACAGACCGCATTCGCGAGCAAGCCCGCTCCCACATGGTTTACCGTGTTTACAGGTTAAGCGTCAGGCTGACCGTGAGATTGCGCGGCTCACCCGGATTGATCCAGTAATTGCTGTAGGACCGCTCGTAGTACTTCTCATCAAACAGGTTGTTCAAGTTCAAACCCACGGTGACATTCTCCGTGGCTTTGTAATGGGCCAGCAGATCAACCGTGTGGTACGCCGGCAGCTCGAAACCCGTGCCGGCCTCACCGGAGCGATCACCGACGTAGGTGATCGCTGCACCCAGGTCGGAGCCGCGCAACGCGCCGTCCTGGAATTCATACACCCCCAACAGACTGCCGCTGCGCTTGGCGACCCCGAGAATCCGGCTGCCGGCGGGAATGGTTTTATCGCCCTTGGTCACTTCGGCGTCGATGTAGGCAAACGCGCCGATCACCCTTATGGCATCGCTTACTTGCCCGCTCACTTGCAGGTCCAGACCCTGGCTGCGCGCTTTGCCTACGGCGCGGTTGAGATTGGTGGCCGGGTCCAGCGTCAATACGTTTTCCTTTTCGATATGGAACGCGGCGAGGGTTGCGCTGAGGCGGTCGTCGAACAGCTCGCTCTTGATCCCCACTTCATAGCCCACGCCTTCTTCCGGCTTGAAGGATTTGTTGTTGGCGTCCAGGCCACTGTTGGGCTTGAACGATGTGGAGGCGTTGGCGAACACCCCAACCTGCGGCGTGAGCTGATAGAGCAGGCCGGCGCGTTGAGTAAAGGCGTCGTGAGTCTGCTTGCTCTTGGCGTGGTTGCGGTTGAAGTCGTCGATGCTCTGCTCGAAATGCTCGAAGCGCGCACCGACCATGCCGCGCAAGCGATCTGTGAAGATGATCTGGTCTTGCAGGTTCAGCGCGTGGCTTTTGGTCTGTTCGAAGAAGTCGGTGCCGGAGCGCGTGCCGTTGGGTTTGGGCTGGCCGTAAACCGGGTTGTAGATGTCAATGGCGTAGTCACGGCCGCCGATAGCTGTCACGCGTTCTTTCTTGCGGTAGTCCTCGTACTCGGTGCCGACCAGCAGTTCATGCTGCCAACTGCCAATGTCGAACAGCCCACGCAGCTCCAGCTGGGTAATGCTGTCGTGCCAACCCATGGAGCGTTCGCGATAACGGCGGTTGATAGTGTGGCCGTCGGGGTTCAGTGCACGGTTTTCCGAAGCGTCGCCCCACAGGCTGCCTTGCTTGTAATGGCTGGCCAGGCGCAGTTTCCAGGCGTCGTTGAGGTGGTGTTCGAGGGTGGCCTGGAGGCGGTTGTTGTGGTTGTCGATATCGCCGTCGTTGGGTTCACCGAGGAAGGTGGAACGGGATAGGCCGGGGGCGTCGACGATGCCTCGGTCGAAGGTGGAGCTGTGGCGGACGAATTCGCTTTCCACCAGCAGGCTGGTGTCCGGGTCCAACTGCCAGCTGAACGAAGGCGCGACGAATACCCGCTTGCTCTGCACGTGGTCACGGAAGCTGTGGTTGTCTTCCACCGCCAGGTTGACCCGAGTCAGCACCTTGCCTTCGCTGTCCAGTGGGGTGTTCACGTCCACGGCGGTGCGATAGCGGTCCCAACTGCCCGCGCTGGTTTGCAAGGTAGTGAAGGCTTCAGGCTGAGGCTTCTTGGTGACGATGTTCACGGTGCCGCCGGGATCGCCACGCCCGTACAGGCTGGCGGCAGGGCCCTTGAGCACTTCGATGCGTTCAATGTTGGCCGCGTCCGGTGTGCTCGGGTAGCCACGGTTGGCGCTGAAGCCGTCCTGATAGAACTCCGACGTGGTGAAGCCGCGCACGCTGTATTCGTAGAGGGTCAGGCCGCCGAAGTTGTTCTGCTTGGACACGCCGCCGGCAAATTCCAGGGCGCGTTCCACGTTGGTGCTGCCCAGGTCTTTGAGCACCGTGGCGGGAATCACGCTGATGGATTGTGGGATGTCACGAATCGCCGTGTCGGTTTTTGTCGCACTGGCGGAACGGGTGGCGCGGTAACCTTTGACTGGGCTGGAGGCGGACTCGTAGGCGTCAGTGGTGACGCTGATGGTGTCGAGTTCCAGGGTATTTTCTTCGGCGTAGGCGGGGTCGAGCAGCAAACCCAAGGCCAGGCCAGCCAAGGGGGCGATTTTTCGAGACGGCATGATAGAGCATTCCAATAGCGATATTGAAACAATATAACATGACCGATGAGAATGGATCGCTCTGAAATATCAGCTTACAGGTGCCCTCGAATGGGCACCTGGGCAGCGAATTATTCCTCTTCCTTGACCGGCGCCGGCGGTGGGCGCAAACCGATTTCCGCCAGCAACTTGATCTCTTTGCCGTTGCGCATCACCTGTATTGCGACCTTGTCCGTGGGCTTGATCCGCGCCACCTGGTTCATCGACTTGCGGCCATCACCTGCCGGTTCGCCATTTATGCTGAGAATCACATCGCCCAATTGCAGGCCGGCTTTTTGCGCCGGGCCATCGCGGAAGATTCCGGCGACCACGATGCCTGGGCGTCCGGTCAAGCCAAACGACTCGGCCAATTCCTTGGTCAACGGTTGCACTTCAATCCCCAGCCAGCCACGAATCACCTGACCGTGCTCGATGATCGACTTCATCACCTCCATCGCCAGCTTCACCGGAATCGCAAAACCGATGCCCTGTGAGCCGCCGGACTTGGAGAAAATCGCCGTGTTGATACCGGTCAGATTGCCATTGGCGTCCACCAGCGCACCGCCGGAGTTGCCGGGGTTGATTGCCGCGTCGGTCTGGATGAAATCTTCGTAGCTGTTCAGGCCCAACTGATTACGCCCAGTGGCGCTGATGATGCCCATGGTCACGGTCTGCCCGACGCCAAACGGGTTGCCGATGGCCAGCGCCACATCACCGACGCGCAAGCCATCGGAACGGCCGAGGGTAATGGCTGGCAGGCTTTTCAGGTCGATCTTCAGTACCGCGAGGTCGGTTTCCGGGTCGCTGCCCACCACGCGGGCCAGGGTTTCGCGGCCGTCACGCAGGGCCACCACGATCTGGTCGGCGCCGGTGGTCACGTGGTTGTTGGTGAGAATGTAGCCTTCGGGGCTCATGATCACGCCCGAACCCAGGCTGGATTCCATGCGCCGCTGCTTGGGTCCGTTGTCGCCGAAATAGCGGCGGAACTGCGGGTCTTCAAACAGCGGGTGCGCCGGCTTGTTGATGACCTTGGTCGTGTACAGGTTGACCACCGCAGGGGCGGCGATGGTGACCGCATCGGCGTAAGTCACCGGGCCTTGTACCACCGCGCTGGTCTGCGGTGCCTGTTGCAGGTTCACATCCAGGCTGGGTAGGCCCACCAGCTCGGGGTAACGCTGAATAATCAGCATCGCGATCAGCACGCCAGCCAACAATGGCCATCCAAAAAAACGCAGCGCCTTGAGCATCAAGTTAGTCCTGACAGGTTGCAGGGGGCGAGAGAGCGCCCATAATGTCGCGCATTATACGAGGCTGTGACGCCTGCGAACGGGATATTTAGGAGTCTTTTATGGCCGTCCCCCTTACCACCCTCGTCGAGGAAGCGGACCGCTACCTCGGCAGTGCAAAAATTGCCGATTATTGCCCCAACGGCCTGCAGGTCGAGGGCCGCCCGCAGGTGATGCGCATCGTCAGTGGCGTGACCGCCAGCCAGGCCCTGCTGGACGCGGCCGTCGAGGCCCAGGCCGATCTGATCCTGGTGCACCACGGTTACTTCTGGAAAGGCGAAAACCCCTGCGTCACCGGCATGAAACAGCGCCGCCTCAAGACCCTGCTCAAGCACGACATCAGCCTGCTCGCCTACCACTTGCCGCTGGACCTGCACCCCGAGGTCGGCAATAACGTGCAACTCGCCCGTCAGCTGGATATCACGGTGGAAGGCCCGCTTGACCCGAGCAACCCCAAGATCGTCGGCCTGGTCGGCTCCCTTGCCGAGCCCTTGTCGCCCCGTGATTTTGCCCGCCGCGTGCAGGAAGTCATGGGCCGCGAACCGCTATTGATCGAAGGCGGCGAGATGATCCGTCGCGTCGGCTGGTGCACGGGCGGTGGCCAGGGCTACATCGACCAGGCGATTGCCGCCGGCGTCGACCTGTACCTGAGCGGCGAAGCCTCCGAGCAGACCTTTCACAGCGCCCGCGAAAACGACGTCAGCTTCATCGCCGCAGGCCACCATGCCACTGAGCGCTATGGTGTACAGGCGCTGGGTGATTACCTGGCGCGGCGCTTCGCGTTGGAACATCTCTTTATCGATTGCCCCAATCCGATCTGAGCCTCACCACAGAAAGCCCAAACTTGGGGGCATATTCATATACCGTTTCGATCTAGTCCGCTCCCTGAATAGAAGCAGGTGCTGTGCTAGCATGCCTCGCTCGAACACGGCCCGCTGGCCGTCCATAAGATCGTTTTTCCGTGAGTAACCATGGTCGACAAACTGACGCATCTGAAACAGCTGGAGGCGGAAAGCATCCACATCATCCGCGAGGTCGCCGCCGAGTTCGACAACCCGGTGATGCTCTACTCAATCGGTAAAGACTCCGCCGTGATGCTGCACCTGGCACGCAAGGCCTTCTTCCCGGGCAAACTGCCGTTCCCTGTGATGCACGTCGACACCCGCTGGAAATTCCAGGAGATGTACCGGTTCCGCGACAAGATGGTCGAAGAACTGGGCCTGGACTTGATCACCCACGTGAACCCGGACGGCGTGGCGCAGGGCATCAACCCCTTCACCCACGGCAGCGCCAAGCACACCGACATCATGAAGACCGAAGGCCTCAAGCAGGCCCTGGACAAGCATGGTTTCGACGCAGCCTTCGGCGGTGCCCGTCGCGATGAAGAGAAATCCCGCGCCAAAGAGCGCGTGTACTCGTTCCGCGACAGCAAGCACCGCTGGGACCCGAAAAACCAGCGTCCCGAGCTGTGGAACGTCTACAACGGCAACGTCAACAAGGGTGAGTCCATCCGTGTGTTCCCGCTGTCCAACTGGACCGAGCTGGACATCTGGCAGTACATCTACCTGGAAGGCATCCCGATCGTGCCGCTGTACTTCGCCGCCGAACGCGAAGTGATCGAGAAGAACGGCACGTTGATCATGATCGACGACGACCGCATCCTTGAGCACTTGTCTGACGAAGACAAAGCCCGAATCGTCAAAAAGAAAGTACGTTTCCGTACCCTTGGCTGCTACCCGTTGACGGGCGCGGTGGAGTCCGAAGCCGAGACGCTGACGGACATCATTCAGGAAATGCTCCTGACGCGAACTTCCGAGCGCCAGGGCCGTGTCATCGACCACGATGGTGCCGGCTCGATGGAAGATAAAAAACGTCAAGGCTATTTCTAAGGGGCTGTCATGTCGCATCAATCTGATTTGATCAGCGAGGACATCCTCGCCTACCTGGGCCAGCACGAGCGCAAGGAAATGTTGCGCTTCCTGACCTGTGGCAACGTCGACGACGGCAAGAGCACCCTGATCGGGCGCCTGCTGCACGACTCCAAGATGATCTACGAAGATCACCTGGAAGCCATCACCCGCGATTCGAAGAAGTCCGGTACCACTGGCGACGATATCGACCTGGCGTTGCTCGTCGACGGCCTGCAGGCCGAGCGTGAGCAAGGCATCACCATCGACGTTGCTTACCGCTACTTCTCCACCGCCAAGCGCAAATTCATCATCGCCGACACCCCCGGCCATGAGCAGTACACCCGCAACATGGCCACCGGTGCGTCCACCTGTGACCTGGCGATCATCCTGATCGACGCCCGCTACGGCGTGCAGACCCAGACCCGTCGTCACAGCTTTATCGCCTCGTTGCTGGGCATCAAGCACATCGTGGTGGCCGTCAACAAGATGGACATCAATGGCTTTGACCAAAGCGTATTCGAGCAGATCAAGGCTGATTACCTGAAGTTCGCCGACGGTATCGCCTTCAAGCCAAGCACCCTGGCCTTTGTGCCGATGTCGGCGCTCAAGGGCGACAACGTGGTGAACAAGAGTGAGCGTTCGCCTTGGTACACCGGCCAGTCGCTGATGGAAATCCTCGAAACCGTCGAGATTGCCAACGACCGCAACTACACCGACCTACGTTTCCCGGTGCAGTACGTCAATCGCCCGAACCTGAACTTCCGCGGTTTTGCCGGCACCCTGGCCAGCGGCATCGTGCACAAGGGCGACGAAGTCGTGGTATTGCCGTCGGGCAAGAGCAGCCGGGTCAAGTCCATTGTCACCTTTGAGGGTGAGCTGGAACACGCAGGCCCAGGCCAGGCCGTGACCCTGACCATGGAAGACGAGATCGACATCTCCCGTGGCGACTTGCTGGTACACGCCGATAACGTGCCGCAAGTGACCGACGCCTTCGACGCCATGCTGGTGTGGATGGCTGAAGAACCGATGCTGCCGGGCAAGAAATACGACATCAAGCGCGCCACCAGCTACGTGCCGGGCTCCATCACCAGCATCGTGCACCGCGTGGATGTGAACACCCTGGCCGAAGGTCCGGCGAGTTCGCTGCAACTGAACGAAATTGGCCGAGTCAAGGTCAGCCTTGATGCCGCCATCGCCCTGGACGGCTACGACAGCAACCGCACCACCGGTGCGTTTATCGTCATCGACCGTTTGACCAACGGCACCGTGGCAGCCGGCATGATCATCGCGCCGCCTATCACCCACGGCAGCTCGGCGCAGCACGGCAATTTGGCTCACGTAGCCACCGAAGAACGCGCGCTGCGCTTCGGCCAGCAACCGGCCACCGTGCTGTTCACCGGCCTGTCGGGCGCCGGCAAGAGCACCTTGGCCTACGCGGTTGAGCGCAAGCTCTTCGACATGGGCCGTGCGGTGTTCGTACTGGATGGCCAGAACCTGCGTCACGACCTGAACAAGGGCTTGCCGCATGACCGTGCCGGCCGTACCGAGAACTGGCGTCGTGCCGCGCATGTGGCGCGTCAGTTCAACGAAGCGGGCCTGCTGACCCTGGCCGCGTTTGTGGCCCCGGATGCCGAAGGCCGCGAACAGGCTAAGGCGCTGATCGGCAGCGATCGCCTGCTGACGGTCTACGTGCAAGCGTCGCCGCTGGTGTGCGCCGAGCGTGATCCGCAAGGCTTGTACGCCGCCGGTGGGGATAACATCCCGGGCGAGTCCTTCCCGTATGACGTGCCGTTGAACGCCGACCTGGTGATCGACACCCAGGCACTGTCGCTGGAAGAAAGCGTCAAGCAAGTGCTGGAGCTGTTGCGTCAGCGCGGCGCGATCTAACCCTCGCGGCCATAAAAAAGCCCGCCACCGAGTGATCGGTGGCGGGCTTTTTTCATTCTCAAGATCAGACTCGGTCAAAAATGTGGGAGCGGGCTTGCTCGCGAATGCGGTGGATCAGCCAATACATCTGGCGACTGACAAACCGCCTTCGCGAGCAAGCCCGCTCCCACATGTTGATTACTGTTCGCCTGGGAAATCTTTGTGCAGTTTTTCCAGCAGGAGGTCCTTGTCTTCCCAAAGCTGGTTGATCCAGCCCTGAAACGCCAACCGATACGCCCCATCCTGCTCATAATTCTTGCCAATGAACTCGGCCGGAATCTGCACCTCTTCAAACTGCACAACCACGTCTTTCACATTCCCGCACAGTAAATCCCAGTAACCTGGGCGGCCAGCAGGGTAGTGGATGGTCACGTTGACCAGTGACTTCAACTGCTCACCCATCGCATCCAGCACAAACGCGATACCACCCGCCTTGGGCTTTAGCAGGTAGCGAAACGGCGAGTTCTGCTGGGCATGCTTGCCCGGCGTAAACCGCGTACCTTCGGCAAAGTTGAATATGCCCACCGGGTTGTCGCGAAATTTCGCACAGGTCTTGCGGGTGGTTTCCAGGTCCTTGCCTTTCTTCTCCGGGTGCTTTTCCAGGTAGGCCTTGGTGTAGCGCTTCATGAACGGAAAGCCCAGCGCCCACCATGCCAGGCCAATCACCGGCACCCAGATCAGCTCCTGCTTGAGGAAGAACTTCAGCGGACGGATCCGCCGGTTCAGCACGTATTGCAACACCATGATGTCGACCCAGCTCTGGTGGTTGCTGGTCACCAGATACGAGTGCTGATAGTCCAGCCCTTCGAGCCCGGTCAGGTGCCAGCGCGTGCGGCGTACCAGGTTCATCCAGCCCTTGTTGTTGGTGACCCAGGCTTCATGGGTGTGGTTCATCAGCCATTCGCTGAAGCGCTTGGCAAACGGCAGCGCCTTGAACAACGCGACGATAAACAGGAACGAACACAACAGGATCGTGTTGAGCGCCAACAACAGCGACGCAATCACCCCGCGCACGGCGGCAGGTAGGAAAGCCAGCATTTAAATATCCATAGGTCGGTTGGCGGCTTGGATCGCAGTGAGCGCGATGGTGTACACAATGTCATCCACCTGGGCGCCGCGTGGAAGGTCGTTGACCGGCTTGCGCAGGCCCTGGAGCATGGGCCCCAGGCTCACGCAATCAGCGCTGCGCTGCACGGCCTTGTGCGTGGTGTTGCCGGTGTTGAGGTCGGGGAACACAAACACGGTGGCCTTGCCGGCGACCTGGCTGTTGGGGGCCAGTTGTCGGGCTACGTTTTCGTTGGCGGCAGCGTCGTATTGCAGCGGGCCGTCGATCAACAGCGAGCTTTGCTGTTCGTGGGCGAGCAGGGTGGCTTCGCGGACTTTTTCCACTTCTTCACCGCTGGCCGAGTCACCACTCGAGTAGCTGATCATCGCCACACGCGGGGTGATGCCGAATGCAGCCGCTGAATCGGCGCTTTGCAGGGCAATTTCCGCCAATTCGGCCGCGCTGGGGTGCGGATTCATCACACAGTCGCCGTACACCAGCACCTGCTCGGGGAACAGCATGAAGAACACCGACGACACCAGGGTGCAGCCCGGTGCCGTCTTGATCAACTGCAAGGCAGGGCGGATGGTGTTGGCGGTGGAGTGAATAACCCCGGAGACCAGGCCGTCCACTTCGTCCAGCGCAAGCATCATGGTGGCGATCACCACCGTGTCTTCCAGTTGCTGCTCGGCCATCGGCGCATTGAGGCTCTTGCTCTTGCGCAGGGCCACCATCGGTTCGACGTAGCGTTGGCGGATCAGGTCCGGATCGAGAATCTCCAGGCCTTCGGGCAGTTCGATACCCTGGGCGCGGGCGACCGCTTCCACGTCTGCCGGCTTGGCCAGCAGCACGCAACGGGCAATCCCCCGCGCTTGGCAGATGGCGGCCGCTTGCACGGTCAGCGGCTCGCTGCCTTCGGGCAGCACGATGCGCTTGTTGGCGGCCTGGGCGCGCTGGATCAACTGGTAGCGGAACACCGCCGGTGACAGGCGCATTTCCCGGGGTGTGCCGCAGCGTTGGTGCAACCAGCGCGCATCCAGGTGGCTGGCGACGAAATCGGTGATGATCTCCGCACGCTCGCGGTCATCGATGGGGATTTCTTTGTTCAGGCTATTGAGCTGGTTGGCGGTGTCGTAGGAGCCGGTGCTCACTGACAGCACCGGCAGCCCGGCCTGGAAGGCACCTCGGCACAACTCCATGATGCGCGGGTCGGGCAAGGTGTCACTGGTGAGCAACAGGCCGGCCAGCGGCACGCCGTTGATCGCCGCGAGGCTGACGGCGAGAATGATGTCGTCGCGGTCGCCGGGCGTCACCACCAGCACGCCGGGCTTGAGCAGCTCTACGGTGTTACGCATGGTGCGGGCGCAGATGATGATCTTGGTCATGCGCCGGGTTTCGTAGTCGCCAGCGTTGAGGATCTGCGCGCCCATCAGGTCGGCCACGTCGCGGGTGCGTGGCGCGTTGAGTTCCGGCTGATAGGGAATGCAGCCGAGCAGGCGGAAATCGCCGCTGCGTAACAGGGGTGAGTGTTCCTTGAGGCGCGCCGAGAAGGCTTCCATGCTTTCGTCGGTGCGCACCTTGTTGAGGATCACGCCGAGTACTTTCGGGTCTTTCGGGCCGCCGAACAGTTGGGCCTGCAATTCCACGCGGCCGGAGAGCTCGGTGAGCACTTCATTTTCCGGCGCTGAGACCAGGATCACTTCCGCATCCAGGCTCTTGGCCAGGTGCAGGTTGACCCGCGCCGCATAGCTGGCGCTGCGGGTCGGCACCATGCCTTCGACGATCAGCACGTCCTTGCCCACGGCGGCTTGCTGGTACAGCGTGATGATTTCTTCGAGCAGTTCATCGAGCTGGCCGTCGCCGAGCATGCGCTCCACATGAGCCAGGCCCAGGGGCTGTGGCGGCTTGAGGCCGTGGGTGCGCGCCACCAGTTCGGTGGAACGCTCGGGGCCCGTATCGCCTGGGTGCGGTTGGGCAATCGGCTTGAAAAAGCCGACTTTCAGTCCGGCCCGCTCAAGGGTACGCACCAGCCCGAGGCTGATGGAGGTCAGACCCACACCAAAATCGGTGGGCGCGATAAAAAAAGTCTGCATGCGAATTCTCTGAAGGTGCATGGCTTCGGTGAGGTTCTATGATTGAACGTCTACCGGGAATCAGGCGCCAAGGTTATCGTTATTCGTGCGCTTGCGCACACCAGCCGCAGGCAAAGGGCTGGCCTATTTTTTCAAGGCGTTGCGCGGGGTCGAGCACCCAGGCGCGGGACTGCCAGGGTGGCTGGTGGCGCAGGTGCTGGGTGTGGCCGCAGGACAGCTCGGCGACCCAGTGCTGGTCGTCGTCCTGATGGAACCCGATGATGAAGGAAGCCGTTGATCGGCCCCGTCTGTCCGGGTTCTGTTCGCTTTCGGGCAAATCCTTGTTTAGACTTGTCCGTTCTTCATTCTTATGCAAAAGGTCTCGCCCCATGACGATCGCCGCTAACAAGGCTGTCTCCATCGACTATACCCTGACCAACGACGCTGGTGAGGTCATCGACAGCTCCGCCGGCGGCGCGCCGCTGGTCTACCTGCAAGGCGCAGGTAACATCATCCCAGGCCTGGAAAAGGCACTGGAAGGCAAGAGCGTCGGTGATGAGCTGAGCGTTGCCGTAGAACCTGAAGATGCCTACGGCGAGTACTCGGCCGAACTGGTCAGCACCCTGAGCCGCAGCATGTTCGAAGGCGTTGACGAGCTGGAAGTGGGCATGCAGTTCCACGCTTCCGCGCCGGACGGCCAAATGCAGATCGTGACCATCCGTGATCTGGACGGCGACGATGTGACCGTCGACGGCAACCACCCGCTGGCTGGCCAGCGCCTGAACTTCCAAGTGAAGATCGTTGCCATCCGCGACGCTTCCCAGGAAGAAGTGGCGCACGGTCACGTTCACGGTGAAGGTGGTCATCACCATTGATCGTGGTTTGATCAATAGGTAGCAAAAACGCCCCGACTGGTTCGGGGCGTTTTTTTTGTCTTGAAAATACACTGCGGTCGAAATGTGGGAGCGGGCTTGCTCGCGAATGCAGTGGATCAGTCAATACATCTGGTAACTGACACTCCGCATTCGCGAGCAAGCCCGCTCCCACACAAACAAAAACGCCCCGGACCTTTCGGTACGGGGCATTTCTTAACTGTTTCGCAACCTGGGTTGCGTTGCAGTTGTTACCACTTAGGCTGCAGCAGGAACGCTCAGAGCCTTGATGTGGCCATTCAGGCGGCTCTTATGACGAGCGGCCTTGTTCTTGTGGATGATGCCTTTATCGGCCATGCGGTCGATAACTGGCACAGCCAGAACGTAAGCTGCTTGAGCTTTTTCAGCGTCTTTGGTGTCGATGGCTTTAACTACATTCTTGATGTAGGTACGAACCATGGAACGCAGGCTGGCGTTGTGGCTGCGACGCTTCTCAGCCTGTTTTGCACGTTTTTTGGCGGAAGGTGTGTTGGCCACCGTCGAGCTCCTCGAAAGACTTTTTAGGAAATAGCAAACAAAATAGGCCGCGAATCATGCCGATGACTTGATGGGTTGTCAAGAGCGGCTGATGCGAACTGCTGAGTGGTCGATCTGAAGAGGCGGGTGATTTATTTCCGGCGCTTGACCTGTAAACTCGCGAGCTTTGGCTCTGTGCTGTTGCAGGCGCGCAGTATCGCATAAGTGGGCGCTTTGTTCGCCTGCTCTTTATCTAAAGGCGCAAACTCTTTCAATGAATCTGCTCAAATCGCTGGCCGCTGTCAGCTCTATCACGATGATCTCCCGTGTTCTGGGGTTTGTGCGTGACACGTTGCTGGCGCGCATTTTTGGCGCGAGCATGGCCACGGATGCCTTCTTTATTGCGTTCAAATTGCCTAATCTGCTCCGACGGATCTTCGCCGAAGGCGCGTTTTCCCAGGCATTCGTGCCGATCCTGGCCGAATACAAGACCCAGCAGGGCGAGGAAGCCACCCGCACGTTCATTGCCTATGTCTCGGGCCTGTTGACCCTGGTACTGATGCTGGTGACCCTCCTCGGCATGCTCGCCGCGCCCTGGGTGATCTGGGCCACGGCCCCCGGCTTTGCCAATACCCCGGAAAAGTTCGCGCTGACCACGGATCTGCTGCGGGTGACCTTTCCTTATATATTGCTGATCTCCCTGTCATCCCTGGCCGGAGCGATCCTCAATACCTGGAACCGTTTCTCGGTGCCGGCCTTCGTGCCGACCCTGCTGAACGTCAGCATGATCATCTTCGCGCTGTTTCTTACCCCGTATTTCGATCCGCCGGTAATGGCCCTCGGTTGGGCCGTACTGGCGGGCGGCCTGGCGCAACTGCTCTATCAGCTGCCGCACCTGAAAAAGATCGGCATGCTCGTGTTGCCGCGCCTGAACCTCAAGGACACCGGCGTGTGGCGCGTGATGCGCAATATGTTGCCGGCGATCCTGGGCGTGTCGGTCAGTCAGATTTCGCTGATCATCAACACGGCGTTCGCCTCGTTGCTGGTGTCCGGCTCGGTGTCGTGGATGTACTACGCCGACCGCCTGATGGAGTTGCCGTCCGGCGTGCTGGGCGTGGCGCTGGGCACGATCCTGCTGCCGACCCTGGCGCGCACCTATGCCAGCAAGGATCGCCAGGAATACTCGCGTATCCTCGATTGGGGCCTGCGCCTGTGCTTTGTGCTGGTGCTGCCGTGTGCCCTGGCGCTGGGGATCCTGGCCGAGCCGTTGACCGTGGCGCTGTTCCAATACGGCCAGTTCGATGCCCATGACGCCTTGATGACGCAGCATGCGCTGATCGCCTACTCCGTCGGCCTGCTCGGCATTATCGTGATCAAAGTGCTGGCCCCAGGCTTCTATGCCCAGCAAAACATCCGTACGCCGGTCAAGATCGCGATTTTCACGCTGATCGTCACGCAATTGCTCAACCTGGTGTTCATCGGGCCGCTGGCGCACGCTGGCCTGGCCCTGGCCATCAGTGCCGGCGCATGCATCAATGCCGGATTGTTGTTTTACCAACTGCGTAAACAGCAAATGTTCCAGCCACAGCCAGGCTGGGGCCTGTTTGCCCTCAAGTTGCTGGTGGCGGTGGGGGTGATGTCGGCCGTGCTGCTGGGTTTGATGCACTTCATGCCGGCCTGGGACGAAGGCCATATGCTGGAGCGCTTCCTGCGCCTTGGCGTGCTGGTCGTTGCGGGCGTGGTGGTGTACTTCGGGATGTTGCTGGCGCAGGGCTTCCGCCTGCGGGATTTCAATCGCAAGTCCCTGGGTTAGAGAGTTTGCCGCGATAAAACCGTTGTTTTATCGATTCGATCCATTTGGCCTGTGCTGTTGCCTGTCGTCCGGGGCCGGGTGTGGTTATAATCGACCACTTTATGAGCAAGAAGCGCGTTATGCAGCTGGTTCGAGGTCTCCACAACCTGCGCCCCGAGCATCGGGGCTGCGTCGCCACTATTGGCAACTTTGACGGTGTTCACCGTGGCCACCAGGCTATCCTGGCTCGGCTGCGCGAGCGTGCGGTCGAGTTGGGCGTGCCCAGCTGCGTGGTGATTTTCGAGCCACAGCCGCGGGAATACTTCACCCCCGAGACTGCGCCAGCCCGGCTGGCCCGCCTGCGGGACAAGCTGCAATTGCTGGCGGAAGAGGGCGTGGACCGTGTCCTCTGCCTGGCTTTCAACCAGCGTTTGCAAAGCCTGAGCGCCGCCGAGTTTGTCGACCGTATCCTGGTCGATGGCCTGGGCGTGCAGCATTTGGAGGTGGGTGACGACTTCCGCTTTGGTTGCGACCGCGTCGGGGATTTCGATTTTCTGCAGCATGCGGGCGTCAACCAGGGTTTTACCGTCGAAGCCGCGCAAACCGTCGAACTGGACGGCCTGCGCGTGAGCAGTACCCAGGTGCGTAACGCCCTGGCCGCTGCCGACTTCGCCTTGGCCGAGCGTTTGCTCGGTCGCCCGTTCCGCATTGCCGGACGGGTCCTGCACGGCCAGAAGCTGGCGCGCCAATTGGGCACGCCAACCGCCAACGTGCAACTCAAGCGCCGTCGTGTGCCGCTGACCGGGGTTTACCTGGTGAGCGTCGACATCGACGGCCAATCGTGGCCGGGAGTCGCCAATATAGGTGTCAGGCCCACGGTTGCAGGTGATGGCAAGGCCCACCTGGAAGTACACCTGCTGGATTTTGCCGGTGATCTGTATGACCGGCGTTTGACGGTGGTTTTCCACCAAAAGCTGCGTGAAGAGCAGCGTTTCGCCTCCCTTGAGGCGTTGAAAACGGCGATCAATGCGGATGTCGCCGCCGCCCGTGCACTAGCCGCACCTAGCGCCCATCGCTAACCGAAGAGCCTTAAATGACCGACTATAAAGCCACGCTAAACCTTCCGGACACCGCCTTCCCAATGAAGGCCGGCCTGCCACAGCGCGAACCGCAGATCCTGCAGCGCTGGGACAGTATTGGCCTGTACGGAAAGTTGCGCGAAATTGGCAAGGATCGTCCGAAATTCGTCCTGCACGACGGCCCTCCTTATGCCAACGGCACGATTCACATCGGTCATGCGCTGAACAAGATTCTCAAGGACATGATCCTGCGCTCGAAGACCTTGTCGGGTTTCGACGCGCCGTATGTCCCGGGCTGGGACTGCCACGGCCTGCCAATCGAACACAAAGTCGAAGTGACCTACGGCAAGAACCTGGGCGCGGATAAAACCCGCGAACTGTGCCGCGCCTATGCCACCGAGCAGATCGAAGGGCAGAAGTCCGAATTCATCCGCCTGGGCGTGCTCGGCGAATGGGACAACCCGTACAAGACCATGAACTTCAAGAACGAGGCCGGTGAAATCCGTGCCTTGGCCGAGATCGTCAAGGGCGGTTTCGTGTTCAAGGGCCTCAAGCCCGTGAATTGGTGCTTCGACTGCGGTTCGGCCCTGGCCGAAGCGGAAGTCGAGTACGAAGACAAGAAGTCCTCGACCATCGACGTGGCTTTCCCGATCGCCGACGACACCAAGCTGGCCGAGGCCTTTGGCCTGGCAAGCCTGGGCAAGCCCGCGGCCATCGTGATCTGGACCACCACCCCGTGGACCATCCCGGCCAACCAGGCGTTGAACGTGCACCCGGAATTCACCTACGCCCTGGTGGACGTCGGTGATCGCCTGCTGGTGCTGGCCGAGGAAATGGTCGAGGCATGCCTTGCCCGCTACGAACTGCAAGGTTCGGTGATCGCGACCACCACCGGCTCTGCGCTGGAACTGATCAATTTCCGCCACCCGTTCTATGACCGTCTGTCGCCGGTGTACCTGGCTGACTACGTCGAACTGGGTTCGGGTACTGGCATTGTTCACTGCTCGCCGGCCTATGGCGTGGACGACTTTGTCATCTGCAAAAAATACGGCCTGGTCAACGACGACATCATCAACCCGGTGCAAAGCAACGGCGTCTACGTGCCTTCGCTGGAGTTCTTCGGCGGCCAGTTCATCTTCAAGGCCGACCAGCCGATCATCGACAAGCTGCGTGAAGTCGGTGCGCTGATGCAAACCGCCACCATCCAGCATAGTTACATGCACTGCTGGCGCCACAAGACCCCGCTGATCTACCGCGCCACCGCGCAGTGGTTCATCGGCATGGACAAAGAGCCGACCACCGGCGACACCTTGCGTGTACGCTCGCTCAAAGCCATCGAAGACACCCAGTTCGTCCCGGCCTGGGGCCAGGCACGCCTGCACTCGATGATCGCCAACCGCCCGGACTGGTGCATCTCCCGCCAGCGTAACTGGGGCGTGCCGATCCCGTTCTTCCTGAACAAGGAAAGCGGCGAGCTGCACCCACGCACCGTCGAACTGATGGAAGTCGTGGCCCAGCGTGTCGAACAGGAAGGCATCGAAGCCTGGTTCAAGCTGGACGCCGCCGAGCTGCTGGGCGATGAAGCGCCGCAGTACGACAAGATCAGCGACACCCTCGACGTCTGGTTCGACTCGGGTACCACCCACTGGCACGTGCTGCGCGGCTCGCACCCCATGGGTCACGAAACCGGCCCGCGTGCCGACCTGTACCTGGAAGGCTCGGACCAACACCGTGGCTGGTTCCACTCGTCGCTGCTGACCGGTTGCGCCATCGACAACCACGCGCCGTACCGCGAACTGCTGACCCACGGCTTCACCGTCGACGAGACGGGCCGCAAGATGTCCAAGTCGCTGAAGAACGTGATCGAGCCGAAAAAGATCAACGACACTCTGGGCGCCGACATCATGCGTCTTTGGGTCGCGTCGACCGACTATTCGGGCGAAATCGCCGTGTCGGACCAGATTCTGCAGCGCAGCGCCGATGCCTACCGCCGCATCCGTAACACCGCACGCTTCCTGCTGTCGAACCTGACCGGTTTCAACCCGGCCACCGACCTCCTGCCAGCCGAGGACATGCTCGCTCTGGACCGTTGGGCGGTGGACCGTACCCTGTTGCTGCAACGCGAGTTGCAGGAGCACTACGGCGAATACCGTTTCTGGAACGTTTACTCGAAGATCCACAACTTCTGCGTGCAGGAGCTGGGTGGCTTCTACCTCGACATCATCAAGGACCGCCAGTACACCACCGGCGCCAACAGCAAGGCCCGCCGTTCGGCGCAGACCGCGCTGTACCACATCTCCGAAGCGCTGGTGCGCTGGATCGCGCCGATCCTGGCCTTCACCGCCGACGAACTGTGGGAATACCTGCCGGGCGAGCGTAACGAGTCCGTGATGCTCAACACCTGGTACGAAGGCCTGACCGAACTGCCGGCCGACTTCGAACTGGGCCGCGAGTATTGGGAAGGTGTGATGGCCGTGAAGGTCGCGGTGAACAAGGAACTGGAAGTGCAGCGTGCGGCCAAGGCCGTCGGTGGCAACCTGCAAGCCGAAGTCACCTTGTTTGCCGAGGACGGCCTGACCGCGGACCTGGCCAAGCTGAGCAACGAACTGCGCTTCGTGCTGATTACTTCCACCGCAAGCCTGGCGCCATTCGCCCAGGCCCCGGCGGATGCGGTCGCCACCGAAGTACCTGGCCTCAAGCTCAAAGTGGTCAAGTCGGCCTTCCCTAAATGCGCCCGTTGCTGGCACTGCCGTGAAGACGTCGGCGTGAACCCTGAGCATCCGGAAATCTGTGGTCGCTGCGTCGACAACATCTCGGGTGCTGGTGAGGTTCGCCACTATGCCTAATGCAGCCAGTCGTTTTGGACGTCTGGGCTGGCTCGTATTGAGTGTGCTGGTCCTGGTCATCGACCAGGCCAGCAAGGCTCATTTCGAGGGCTCCCTGGAGATGTTCCAGCAGATCGTGGTGATCCCGGATTACTTCAGCTGGACCCTGGCCTACAACACCGGCGCCGCTTTCAGCTTCCTGGCGGATGGCGGCGGCTGGCAGCGCTGGCTGTTCGCCCTGATCGCCGTGGTGGTCAGTGCGGTGCTGGTGGTGTGGCTCAAGCGTCTCGGCCGCGATGACACCTGGCTGGCTATTGCGTTGGCCCTTGTGTTGGGCGGCGCGCTGGGCAACCTGTACGACCGCATTGCCCTGGGCCATGTGATCGACTTCATTCTGGTGCATTGGCAGAACCGCTGGTACTTCCCGGCGTTCAACTTTGCCGACAGCGCCATCACCGTCGGTGCGATCATGCTGGCGCTGGATATGTTCAAAAGCAAGAAAACCGGAGAGACCGTCAATGACTGATCAGGTATTGGCTGAGCAACGCATCGGCCAGAACACGGAAGTCACTTTGCATTTCGCATTGCGCCTGGAGAATGGCGACACGGTCGACAGCACATTCGACAAAGCACCGGCCACCTTCAAGGTCGGTGATGGCAACCTGCTGCCGGGCTTCGAAGCGGCCCTGTTCGGCTTCAAGGCTGGCGACAAGCGTACCCTGCAGATCCTGCCGGAAAACGCCTTTGGCCAGCCCAACCCGCAAAACGTGCAGATCATCCCGCGTTCGCAGTTCCAGGACATGGACCTGTCGGAAGGCTTGTTGGTGATCTTCAACGATGCGGCGAATACCGAACTGCCCGGTGTGGTGAAGACTTTCGATGACGCGCAAGTGACCATCGACTTCAACCACCCGTTGGCCGGTAAAACCTTGACCTTTGACGTTGAAATCATCGACGTTAAAGCGCTCTGACTGACTAAACCGGTTCCTGTGGGAGCTGGCATGCCTGCGATAGCGTCACCTCGGCGTACTTGATATACCGAGTCGTTTGCATCGCGGGCAAGCCCGGCTCCTACAGAGGCTTACTCTTACAGAGTTGAGTTGATCCAATTTCTTGCGCTGCAAGACACGAGGCACAGCATGCAAATCAAACTCGCCAACCCCCGTGGCTTCTGCGCCGGCGTGGACCGGGCGATCGAAATCGTCAACCGCGCCCTGGAAGTTTTCGGGCCGCCGATTTACGTGCGCCATGAAGTCGTCCACAACAAATTCGTGGTCGAAGACCTGCGCGCGCGTGGCGCCATCTTTGTCGAGGAACTGGACCAGGTGCCGGATGACGTGATCGTCATCTTCAGTGCCCACGGCGTTTCCCAGGCAGTACGTACCGAAGCGGCAGGCCGCGGCCTGAAAGTCTTCGATGCCACCTGCCCGCTGGTGACCAAGGTGCACATCGAAGTGGCGCGCTACAGCCGTGACGGACGAGAGTGCATCCTGATCGGCCATGCCGGTCACCCGGAAGTCGAAGGCACCATGGGGCAGTACGACGCCAGCAATGGCGGGGCAATTTACCTGGTGGAAGACGAAAAAGACGTCGCCAACCTGCAGGTACAGAACCCTGAGCGCCTGGCATTCGTGACCCAGACCACCTTGTCCATGGACGACACCAGCCGCGTGATCGACGCGCTGCGCGCGCGCTTCCCGGCCATCGGTGGGCCACGCAAGGACGACATCTGCTACGCCACCCAAAACCGACAGGACGCGGTCAAGCAACTGGCCGATGAATGCGATGTGGTCCTGGTTGTTGGCAGTCCTAACAGCTCCAACTCCAACCGCCTGCGTGAGTTGGCCGAGCGCATGGCAACCCCGGCGTACCTGATCGATGGCGCCGAAGACATGCAGCGCAGCTGGTTCGATGGCGTCGAGCGTATCGGTATCACGGCAGGCGCTTCCGCCCCGGAAGTGCTGGTGCGCGGCGTTATCCAGCAGTTGCATGCCTGGGGTGCCACCGGTGCGGATGAACTGGCTGGGCGTGAAGAGAACATCACCTTCTCCATGCCCAAGGAGCTACGGGTTCGCTCGCTGCTCTGAGTACCTGTGTGCCGGAGTCGCTCCGGCACAACGCCTGCTCGGCACGCTCGCTGCGCAGGCTGATGCGCCCGCTGGGTGCCAGTACCACCTGATACAGGCTCTGCGCCAGATCTGTGGCGCATACGTGCACGGTGCCAGCGCGAAAACCTCCGCCTGAAAAAACCGGTTCGCCCAATCCGCTGAAGCGCACCTGGTTTTTGACCGGCCCATTGCCAACGATCGTCACTCCACCATTGTCCTGATGCTCCCGCAGGACTGGGTTGTCGTCATCCAAATGGCCGCGCCCGCTCGCATCCACAATGACCCGCCAGCCCTGGCTCCAGCTGTTCTCACGCGCATGAATGACCACCGCCTGGTTACGGGCGATGGCTTCGGTGCGTGCGTAGCGCAGGCCTGCGGTCAAGGATTGCGCCGCGCCGTGTCGCTGCTGTGAGTCCAGCAACCCCTTGAAACCGGGGGTTGCCAGGCCAGCCAGGATGCCGCTCACGATCAACCCGAGCAGCAGTTCGATCAGGGTGAAACCTTGTTGGTGCATGTGTCGTCCCTCCTTGGGTTCAGGTGCAGTCCTAGGTATAGCGCCCAGTGCATTGCGCCGAATGATGGCCTTCATGTCCAAAGTATTTCCCTTTGTTCCAGGAGCAGCGCGAGCGAAAAACCGACGCTAGTCTTGGGCCGCACAGCAGGTTTCTCCTGCTTTTTCCGGACCTCGACATGGATGACGACGGTTATGCCTGCCTGCCCCAACACCGGTTTCCCCCAGGATCTGTCTCGGCACCAAATTGGCATGACGCTGATCGAGGTGCTGGTTGCCGTGTTGATCCTCGCCATTGGCCTGTTAGGCACGGCGGTGATCCAGCTGAATGCGCTCAAGTACACCGACAGTTCCCGAATGACCAGCCAGGCCAGTTTCATTGCCTATGACATGCTTGACCGGATCCGCGCCAATTCTGCGGTCGACTACGCCTGGGGCCGGGCCGAGCGAGCCCCGGCCAGCAGCGCATCCGCCAGCGTGCGCGATCTGGACCTGCATGATTTCGAGGCCAATATCCTCGGCTTTGCCGGGGCCAGCGCCAAAGGCTCGGTGTCGGTCAGTGCGGGTGAGGTGACTGTCAGCATCAGTTGGGACGACAGCCGGGGCGCGAACAGGCCGGGCGCTCGGGAAACGTTCACCCTGACCAGCCGCATCAGCGATGAATCGAGGGGGGCGCAATGAGGCACCGTGTTCGGGGCTTCAGCCTGGTGGAAGTGCTGCTGGCGTTGGCTGTGGGCTTGGTTGTGGTGCTTGGGGTCAGCCAGGTGGTGATTAGTTCCAGAGCCACCCATGCCAGCCAGCAGGCGGCGATGTTGCTGCAGGACGATGCGCGGTTCGTGCTGGGCAAGATCGTCCAGGACATTCGCCAGGCGGGCATGTTTGGCTGCCTGGCCACGGCGTTTATCGACGACGCTCCAGCAGCCTTTGATCAGCCTGTCAGTTGGAAGGCTGAGGCGGGTGTGAAGTCGCTGTCGCTGGTGACGGCGGATGTTGGTCAGCAGAGTGGCAAGCCTGACTGGACGGTGTTGTCCGATTGCACTGGAACCGCGCAGTCTTACGCCGGCAATGCGCCTGCGCCTGCCCCTGGACACATCAGGTTTGCGCTGCGCCAGATCACCTACACCTTCGAAGCGGGCCAATTGAGAGTGAGCACGCCTGCGGCGCCTGCCAAGGCGGTGTTGGTGGATAACGTGCAAGGGTTTGATATCAGCTTTGGCATGGCCGCCAAACTGTCTTCCACGCAGGTGGCGCGCTACGACGCAAGCCCGGCGGACCTGTCCTTGATACGCAGCGTGCGCATCCTGATGACGCTGCGAGACCCGACCGAGCGCGTGAAGGATCAAACCTACAGCGTCGTGGCGGCACTGCGTAACCGTCTGGGGTAGGGCTGACATGATGCTTCAAAAGCCTATTCGTCTGCGGCAGGCCGGCATGGTGCTGCTGATCAGCCTGGTGGTGTTGTTGCTGTTGTCGCTGATCGGTCTGTCATCCATGCAAGGGGCGGTCAGCCAGCAAAAGGTCACCGCCAGTCTCTGGCACCGTAATCAATCGCTGCAAAGCGCCGAGAGTGGCTTGCGGCGTGGGGAGTCGGTGGTGCAGCGGTTATTTGCGACGCTGCCGCCGTGCCGGTCGATTGTCACCTGTGCACCGCCGGCCGCCGCCTATTCGGTGGTTGGGGCTGGGGTGGACCCTGTGTCGGGCATTACTTGGACTGCACTGGACGGCGGTCTATTCGGCGTTCAAGCCCTGGGGGGCGCGGTGGGGCTGGCGCATTTACCACCACAAACCGTGGCCGACGTGTATCGAGTGACGGCTGTCGGGTTGAGCGGCCAATTGCGCACGGTGCTGGAGAGCGTCTATGCGCATGTAGAAGAAGAGGGCGGCTCGCGTTTCCGGCGGGTGGCCTGGCGGCAACTTCAATAAGGAGCGTTGAAATGGGCATGGACAGCCGGGGTTTTACACTGATCGAGTTACTGATCGCCGTGGCCATCATCGCGGTGCTGGCCGGGATTGCTTACCCCGGCTACACCGGCCATATGAAAAAGGTCTATCGCGCTGAAATCGTCGCGTTATTGACCGACCAGGCTCAGCATCTGGAACGTTTTTATACGAGGAGCGGCACTTTTATTGATGCAAGCGGCGTCAGTGCGGGCAACGATCGCTATAGAATCACCGCAGCATTGAACCCTCAGGATTTCCAGCTGGTGGCTACGCCTGGCGTCGACTCGGTCATGACCGGCGACCTTTGCGGCGCGTTTAGCCTGACCAGCACCGGCGCGAGGACCAATCCGGGCGCTGCACCTGACATCTCGCGCAGGCAGTGCTGGGGGCAATGATGAGGGTGCGGGATGACTGGGCGCCAGGTGCGCTTGTTCCTTTTTATCGGCTGGATCAAATGATGGCAGAGCAACAGCAGGTAGTGATTGTCGGTGGCGGGGTCATCGGCTTGTTGACGGCGTTCAACCTGGCGACCCAAGGGCAAGCAGTGGTGTTGCTGGAGCGCGCGGGGTTGGGGCAGGAGTCCTCCTGGGCGGGCGGCGGTATTGTCTCGCCGCTGTATCCGTGGCGCTACAGCCCCGCTGTCACTGCGCTGGCCCATTGGTCCCAGGACTTTTATCCACAGTTGGCGCAGCGCCTGTTTGCGCAGACCGGTGTTGACCCAGAGGTTCATACCACGGGCCTGTACTGGCTGGACCTGGACGATGAAGCCGAGGCCCTGGCCTGGGCTGCGCGCGAAGGCCGTCCATTGAGCAAAGTGGACGTGTCGGCCGCCCATGACGCCGTTCCGGTGTTGGGTGGCGGGTACGCCAATGCGATCTACATGGCTAACGTCGCCAATGTGCGCAACCCGCGTCTGGTCAAATCCCTCAAGGCGGCACTGCTGACATTGCCCGGCGTGACCATTCACGAACAATGTGAAGTGACGGGTTTTTTGCTGGATGCGGGCAATGTAGTGGGGGTGAGCACTGCTGATGGGGCGATCTTCGGCGATCAGGTCGTACTGGCGGCCGGCGCCTGGAGCGGTGAGCTGCTTGGTACGTTGGGCCTGTCGCTGCCGGTCGAACCGGTCAAGGGCCAGATGATCCTGTACAAATGCGCTTCGGATTTCCTGTCGAGCATGGTCCTGGCCAAGGGGCGTTACGCGATCCCCCGACGTGATGGGCACATCCTGATCGGCAGCACGCTGGAGCATGAAGGCTTCGATAAGACCCCCACTGAAACGGCGCTGGAAAGCCTCAAGGCCTCGGCGGTGGAGTTGATTCCCGCGCTGGCGGACGCCGAGGTGGTTGGGCATTGGGCCGGATTGCGCCCAGGTTCGCCGGAAGGTATTCCTTACATCGGCCAAGTGCCGGGCTTCAAGGGCTTGTGGCTCAACTGCGGCCATTACCGCAATGGCCTGGTGCTTGCGCCGGCGTCGTGCCAGTTGTTTACCGATCTGCTGCTGGAGCGTGCGCCGATCATCGACCCCGCGCCTTATGCGCCCGAAGGTCGGATCAACGCTGGATAGACTTCGGCCCTTGCTCCAAATGCGCCTGGGTGCAATACCACTCCTGGCGCGAGCTCAAGGCGCGATCCTGCGGCAGGTGCACGCCGCAGTGGGCGCAGCGCACCATCAGGGCAGCGTCAGGCTCGCTGGCGCGTTGCTGCTTGGCGGCCGGGCTTTTGAATTTGCGCCAGAACCATACTGCGGCGGCAATGACGGCAATCCAGAACAGTAGACGAAGCATGATGGGCAGTTTCTCGACAAGGAATGCGCCAGTTTAGCCAAGGACGTGCCAGGCGCACAGCGCAATAATACCGCCCACAAAAAAGGAGCCTCGAAAGGCTCCTTTTTGATGACGGCAGGTGCAATCAGTCGAACACACCGAAGGTCATGTAGCTGAACCACGAACGGTCCTGGTTGTTGCCCAGGGCCTGCGGTTCTTCCTCTTCGATCACGTCGCCGTTCTCGTCGTGGGGCTTGAGGTCCGAAGGAATGGCGTCCTTGGCGTCCTGGTACTGCTTGATCACGTCCTGATTGGCGCGGGTTTCGCCCGGCGGCAGCGGTGGACGGGATTCGATCAGGCCCAGGGTGTACTTGCTCAGCCACGAACGGTTGTCGGCTTCGGCAACCTGAGGCACGAACTGGCCGTCCTTCAGGCTTGGGTGATCCGGGTAGTTGAGCTTCAAGGTTTCCAGGCTGGTGCTGGCCAGTTCGTCCAGGTGCAGACGCTGGTAAGCCTCGGTCATCACGGCCAGGCCGTCACCCACGGAGGGGGTTTCCTGGAAGTTCTCTACCACATAGCGACCACGGTTGGCGGCAGCTACGTAGGCCTGACGGGTCAGGTAGTAGTGAGCCACGTGGATCTCATAGGAAGCCAGCAGGTTGCGCAGGTAGATCATGCGCTGCTTGGCGTCGGGCGCGTAGCGGCTGTTCGGGTAGCGGCTGGTCAGCTGGGCGAACTCGTTGTAGGAGTCGCGGGCAGCGCCCGGGTCACGCTTGGTCATGTCCAGCGGCAGGAAGCGCGCCAGCAGGCCGACGTCCTGGTCGAACGAAGTCAGGCCCTTCATATAGTAGGCGTAGTCGACGTTCGGGTGCTGCGGATGCAGGCGAATGAAACGCTCGGCGGCGGACTTGGCAGCTTCCGGCTCGGCGTTCTTGTAGTTGGCGTAGATCAGCTCGAGCTGGGCCTGGTCGGCGTAGCGCCCGAACGGATAGCGCGACTCCAGTGCCTTCAGCTTGGCTGTGGCGCTGGTGAAGCTATTATTGTCCAGGTCTTTCTGAGCCAGTTGGTACAACTCGACTTCGCTCAGGTTTTCGTCGACGACTTCCTTTGTTGACGAGCAAGCAGCAGTCATGGCGAGGATGGCGATCAGCAGCAGGTGTTTCACTTGCATGGCGGCTTGCGTCCCTATGACGGCCGCTGTCTTGGGCGGGGCCGTCCTGTTATGATGAGCGCCCCGTTGAAAGCCTCGGGGCAAAAGACGCCGTATTTAACCACAAGCGCGCAGCCGAAACCAAAGGCTGTGCCACGCCTAGTCTGAGCATGTCCGATAAAATTGAACTTCGCGCAGAGGTGCCGTCCGAATTGGGCGGCCAACGCCTCGATCAAGTCGCCGCACAATTATTCGCTGAGCACTCGCGCTCGCGCCTTTCCGCCTGGATCAAAGACGGCCGCCTGACTGTGGATGGAGCGGTTATCCGCCCGCGAGACATAGTCCATGGCGGTGCGATTCTTGAGCTGACTGCCGAGCAGGAAGCCCAGGGAGAATGGGTCGCCCAGGACATCGAGCTAGATATCGTCTATGAAGACGACGACATCCTGGTCATCAACAAACCCGCAGGCCTGGTGGTTCACCCGGCCGCTGGGCACGCTGATGGCACTTTGCTCAATGCCTTGTTGCACCACGTGCCGGACATCATCAACGTCCCGCGCTGCGGCATCGTGCACCGTCTGGACAAGGACACCACCGGCTTGATGGTGGTGGCCAAGACCATTCAGGCGCAGACGCAGTTGGTCACACAATTGCAGAGCCGCAGCGTCAGCCGGATCTACGAGTGCATCGTGATCGGCGTGGTGGTGGCGGGCGGCAAGATCAACGCCCCGATCGGTCGCCATGGCCAGCAGCGCCAGCGTATGGCGGTAATGGAGGGCGGCAAGCAGGCCGTCAGCCACTACCGAGTGTTGGAGCGTTTCCGTTCCCACACCCATGTGCGGGTCAAGCTGGAAACCGGCCGTACTCACCAGATTCGCGTGCACATGGCGCACATCAACTTCCCGTTGGTCGGTGATCCTGCCTACGGTGGTCGCTTCCGTATTCCGCCGGCGGCCAGTGCAACCATGGTTGATTCGCTGAAAAACTTCCCACGCCAGGCACTGCATGCGCGCTTCCTGGAACTGGATCATCCGACGAGCGGTAAGCGGATGAGCTGGGAATCGCCTCTCCCGGACGACCTCGTCTGGTTGTTGTCGCTGCTCAAGCAGGATCGCGAGGCGTTTATCGGATGAGTGACTGGCTGATTCCTGACTGGCCTGCGCCGGCTCAGGTGAAAGCCTGCGTCACCACCCGTGCGGGCGGCGTCAGTCTGGCGCCGTTTGACAGCCTCAACCTGGGCGATCATGTCGAGGACAGCCTGGAGGCCGTCCTTGAGAATCGCCGTCGTCTGACTGAGGCCTTTTCTATTCAGCCGGCCTGGTTGCGCCAGGTTCATGGCGTGAACGTGGTCGAGGCTGATCCTGCGCGCATCGCCGAAGCCGATGGCAGTTGGACCAGCACCCCAGGCATCGCCTGCACCGCCATGACCGCCGATTGCCTGCCTGTGTTGTTTTGCAACCGCGCCGGCACTCGCGTGGCGGCGGCCCATGCCGGTTGGCGTGGCCTGGCGGCGGGTGTGCTGGAAGCCGCGTTCGAGAGCCTCGACACCGAACCAGACCAAGTATTGGTATGGCTGGGCCCGGCAATCGGTCCCCAAGCCTTTGAGGTCGGTCCGGAAGTGCGTGAAGCCTTCATGCTGCAGCTGCCGATCACCGCCGAAGCCTTTGTGCCCAGTCGTAACCCCGGCAAGTTCATGGCCGACATCTATAAGCTGGCCCGTCTGCGCCTGGCTGCACGCGGCGTCACGGCTGTTTATGGTGGTGGGTTGTGCACCGTGACCGACCCACGCTTCTTTTCCTACCGGCGCAGCCCTCGCACCGGTCGGTTTGCCTCCCTTATCTGGCTGGAACGCTAGACTCATCTGATCTGCGTCAACTCCCTGTCGCTTGAAACTCCCAGAATCCACCCCATCTATAAGGGTATCTGGCAGGTTTCTTCATTCAGGATGTTTTATAGCTCCGGCCTGCTCAAAAGGAAGGTGACTAATGCGTATTGATCGTTTAACCAGCAAATTACAGTTGGCACTGTCTGACTCTCAATCCCTGGCCGTGGGCCTCGACCACCCGGCCATCGAGCCTGCGCACTTGATGCAGGCGCTCCTGGAGCAGCAAGGTGGTTCTATCAAACCCTTGCTGATGCAGGTGGGCTTCGACGTCAACAGCCTGCGCAAGGAGTTGAGCAAAGAACTCGACCAACTGCCGAAAATCCAAAACCCGACCGGCGACGTGAATATGTCCCAGGACCTGGCGCGCCTGCTCAACCAGGCAGACCGTCTGGCCCAGCAGAAGGGCGACCAGTTCATCTCCAGCGAACTGGTGCTGCTCGCTGCCATGGACGAGAACAGCAAACTCGGCAAGTTGTTGCTGGGCCAGGGCGTGAGCAAGAAAGCCCTGGAAAATGCCATCAACAACCTGCGGGGCGGCGACGCGGTGAACGACCCCAACCATGAGGAGTCGCGCCAAGCCCTGGATAAATACACCGTCGACCTGACCAAGCGCGCCGAAGAGGGCAAGCTTGACCCGGTGATCGGCCGTGACGATGAAATCCGTCGCACCATCCAGGTGTTGCAGCGTCGTACCAAGAACAACCCGGTGCTGATCGGTGAGCCGGGCGTGGGTAAAACTGCGATTGCCGAAGGCCTGGCCCAGCGCATCATCAATGGTGAAGTGCCGGATGGCCTCAAAGGCAAGCGCCTGCTGTCCCTGGACATGGGGTCGCTGATTGCCGGTGCCAAGTTCCGAGGCGAGTTCGAAGAGCGCCTGAAATCCCTGCTCAATGAATTGTCGAAGCAGGAAGGGCAGATCATTCTGTTTATCGACGAGCTGCACACCATGGTCGGCGCCGGTAAAGGCGAGGGCTCCATGGACGCCGGCAACATGCTCAAGCCAGCCTTGGCGCGGGGTGAGCTGCACTGCGTCGGTGCTACCACGCTCAACGAATATCGCCAGTACATTGAAAAGGACGCGGCCCTTGAGCGTCGCTTCCAGAAAGTGCTGGTGGAAGAGCCGAGCGAAGAAGACACCATCGCGATCCTGCGTGGCCTGAAAGAGCGTTATGAGGTCCACCACAAGGTGGCCATCACCGACGGCGCGATCATTGCGGCGGCCAAATTGAGCCATCGCTACATCACTGACCGTCAGTTGCCTGACAAGGCCATCGACCTGATCGACGAGGCAGCCAGCCGCATCCGCATGGAGATCGACTCCAAGCCGGAAGTGCTCGACCGTCTGGATCGGCGCTTGATTCAACTGAAAGTCGAGTCCCAGGCCCTGAAGAAAGAAGAAGACGACGCGGCGAAGAAACGCCTGGAAAAACTCCAGGAAGAAATCGTCCGTCTGGAACGCGAGTATTCGGACCTGGAAGAAATCTGGACCTCGGAAAAAGCCGAAGTGCAGGGTTCGGCCCAGATCCAGCAAAAGATCGAGCAGTCCCGCCAGGAGCTGGAAGCCGCACGCCGTAAAGGCGACCTGAACCGTATGGCTGAGTTGCAGTACGGGGTGATCCCCGACCTGGAACGCAGCCTGCAAATGGTCGACCAGCACGGCAAGCCTGAGAACCAGTTGCTGCGCAGCAAGGTAACCGAGGAAGAAATTGCCGAAGTCGTTTCCAAATGGACCGGCATTCCCGTGTCGAAAATGCTCGAAGGCGAGCGCGACAAGTTGCTGAAGATGGAAAGCCTGTTGCACCAACGCGTGATCGGCCAGGAAGAGGCCGTGGTGGCGGTGTCCAACGCGGTACGGCGTTCGCGGGCCGGGTTGTCCGACCCGAACCGTCCGAGCGGTTCGTTCATGTTCCTCGGCCCGACCGGCGTGGGTAAGACCGAGCTGTGCAAGGCCTTGGCCGAATTCCTCTTTGATACTGAAGAGGCCATGGTGCGGATCGATATGTCCGAATTCATGGAGAAACATTCGGTGGCTCGCTTGATCGGCGCTCCACCAGGCTATGTGGGCTACGAGGAGGGCGGTTACCTGACCGAGGCTGTGCGGCGTAAGCCTTACTCGGTGATCCTGCTGGATGAGGTCGAGAAAGCGCACCCGGATGTGTTCAACATCCTGTTGCAAGTGCTGGAAGACGGCCGCCTGACGGACAGCCACGGGCGTACCGTGGACTTCCGCAACACGGTGATCGTGATGACGTCCAACCTGGGGTCGGCGCAGATCCAGGAGTTGGTGGGTGATCGTGAGGGCCAGCGCGCTGCCGTGATGGATGCGCTGACCAGCCACTTCCGTCCGGAATTCATCAACCGGGTCGACGAAGTGGTGATCTTCGAGCCGCTGGCACGTGATCAGATCGCGGGCATCACCGAGATCCAGTTGGGCCGCCTGCGTGGCCGCCTGGCCGAGCGCGAGCTGGACCTGGTATTGAGCAGCGAGGCGTTGGACAAGCTGATCGCGGTAGGTTACGACCCCGTGTATGGCGCACGGCCGCTGAAACGTGCGATCCAGCGCTGGATCGAAAACCCGCTGGCGCAGTTGATCCTGTCGGGCAGCTTCATGCCGGGCACCAGTGTCGAGGCGACCGTGGAAAACGACGAAATCGTCTTCCACTAAGCCCCGTCTGTTGGGTAATAAGAGAAGGCCCCGCATTGCGGGGCCTTTTTTTTCGATAGGGCGTTGAACTGTAAGGCAAAGGCTTGTAAAGTGCGCCCCGCAGCAACGTCAGCCCACGGGTTTCTTCTCCCCAAGAAGAAATCAGAAACAAGCGCAAATCATTGTCTTAAAAGCAATTTAAAGGGTTGACAGGGGTTTTTAAGATTGTAGAATAGCGCGCCTCAGACACATGAACGTAGCGATACGGACAAGTCGAAGAGAAGGTAGTAAGCAGTAACGTAGTACTTTGAAATATGTAGTTCCGTGATAGCTCAGTCGGTAGAGCAAATGACTGTTAATCATTGGGTCCCAGGTTCGAGTCCTGGTCACGGAGCCAATTTCAATATCGGGGTATAGCGCAGTCCGGTAGCGCGCCTGCTTTGGGAGCAGGATGTCGGGAGTTCGAATCCCCCTACCCCGACCATATTTGGGTCGTTAGCTCAGTTGGTAGAGCAGTTGGCTTTTAACCAATTGGTCGTAGGTTCGAATCCCACACGACCCACCATTTTTGAGACCAGTTAACGCTGGAATCGAATCTTAAGATCAGAGGCCAAAAGCGCTGATCGAAGAAGGCGACTGAAAGGTCGCCTTTTTATTACCGGGGTATAGCGCAGTCCGGTAGCGCGCCTGCTTTGGGAGCAGGATGTCAGGAGTTCGAATCCCCTTACCCCGACCATATTAAAAATCCTCGTATCGAAAGATACGGGGATTTTTTTTGTGCGCGAAAATCTTGACTCTCCGCAAAACAAATGTGGGAGCGGGCTTGCTCGCGAATGCGGTGTATCAGTCAGCACGTCTGGCGCTGAGCCACCGCATTCGCGAGCAAGCCCGCTCCCACATTTACCAGGTCCCACTCGGGACCGTGTTGTCAGTGGAGCTTGAGGCGTGGCTCGGTGCCTCGCCCGATCTTGCTCCCCAGCATCAGCATCGCCGTGCGAAAGAAGCCATACAGCGCCATCTGGTGCATGCGGTACAGCGACACATAGAACATCCGCGCCAGCCAACCTTCCAGCATCACGCTGCCGGTGAGGTTGCCCATCAAGTTACCCACCGCCGAGAAGCGCGACAGCGAGATCAGCGAGCCATAGTCGGTGTACTTGTAGCTCGGCAGGTCCTTGCCCTCGATGCGCAGCTTCAGCGACTTGGCCAGTAACGAGGCCTGCTGGTGAGCTGCCTGGGCCCGTGGTGGTACGTTGCGGTCGGTGCCCGGTTGCGGGCAGGCGGCGCAGTCGCCAAACGCGAAGATGTTCTCGTCGCGAGTGGTTTGCAGTGTCGGCAACACCTGCAGTTGATTGATGCGGTTGGTTTCCAGGCCATCGATATCCTTGAGGAAACCGGGTGCGCGAATACCGGCCGCCCATACCTTTAGGCTGGCCGGGATCACCTGGCCACTGGTGGTGATCAGTGCATCGGCCGTCACTTCACTGACCGCCGAATTGGTCAGCACGGTCACCCCGAGCTTCTCCAGGGTTTTGTGCACCGGCGCGCCGATACGCTCCGGCAGGGCAGGCAGCACTCGTGGGCCGGCTTCGATCAGGGTGATGTGCATGTTTTCCGGCTTGATGCGGTCCAGGCCATAGGCGGCCAGCTCATGGGCGGCGTTATGCAGTTCGGCGGCCAGTTCGACCCCGGTGGCACCAGCGCCGACGATGGCGACGCTGATTTTTTCCACCACGTCGGTCTGCCCGGCATGGGCGCGCAGGTAGTGGTTGAGCAACTGCTGGTGGAAGCGCTCGGCCTGCTTGCGGGTGTCGAGGAACAGGCAGTGCTGCGCGGCGCCCTCGGTACCGAAGTCATTGGTGGTGCTGCCGACCGCGATCACCAGGCTGTCATAGCCCAGCACGCGCGCAGGCACCAGCTCACGGCCTTCTTCGTCGAGGGTGGCGGCCAGCTGGATCTTCTTCTGTTCACGGTCGAGCCCGCTCATGCGCCCCAGTTGGAACTCGAAGTGGTTCCATTTGGCCTGGGCGACATAATTGAGTTCGTCTTCCGAAGAGTTCAGCGAACCGGCTGCCACTTCGTGCAGCAAGGGCTTCCAGATATGGGTCAGGTTGGTGTCCACCAGCGTGATGCTGGCGGTGCCGCGCTTACCCAGAGTCTTACCCAGGCGGGTAGCCAACTCCAGGCCGCCGGCGCCGCCGCCGACGATAATAATACGATGGGTCATGGGGATATCTCGCAAGGCTAAAAGAAATCGGAGCAGTTACCCCCGCGAGCGCCAGGCAGCTCATAGCGTCAGGTAACTCAAAAGTCGGCTCAGCAAGCCAAGGCCGATCACCACTACCAGCACCACACCCAGGAGCAGCCACGGCCGGAAAGGCTTGCGCTCGACTCGGTGTTGGGAGAGTTGGAGGTACTCTTCGACATGCTGTTGGTCATCGGGGTTCAGGCGGCTGGTCATAAAGGCCTCGTCAGGTAGACGTTGCAAAAGGGCGCCACGTTACAGTCCGGGGGCTCAGAGGCTGATGCCCACATCGAACACTATGCTGCGGCCCAGGTTGTTGCGCAAGAAATCCGGTGCATCCGGGTGGGCGAACAACACCCGTGCAAAGGTCGGCCCCACCAGCGACAGCGAGCGCCAGCCCTGGCGCAGGTATTCCGTCGGCGGCGGAAAATGACTGTTGAGGTCGAGCACTTCACGCTTGAGGCTGGTGAAGGCGACGATATCCAGCTCCCCCAGGTCCATCCCGCGCTCTTTGTAGTTATGGGCCTTCTTGCGCAGCGTGGGCGCCAGGCGCAGCAAGAACTCATGGGCCGGGATGCGTCGCGGCTTGGCCTCGCGCCGCACCAGTTGGCTCAGGGAGAACGCGCTGCGTCGGCGCAGCAATTCGTCGCGCCATTCGTCGTTCAGGCGGCGGCCCTCATCCAGTACAAAAAACACCTCGAAGCTGGCGTCGCGAAACAGCACGTCCGGCGGCTCTTGCCCGGCGGCGTGAAATTCTTCGGCACGGTAGGGCACGTTCAGGCCTTGCAGCAGGCGCTGGCAGACCCAACGCTCACGCTCCCATTTGCGGGCATTGGACAAGAATGCGTTGGCTTGTTCGGCCGCTACGGTCAGCAGGCGCAAGTAATCTGAGTCATCCATAGCTAGCAGCTTAGCGCCCAAATGATGACCGCAGGAAGTCCCGCTGCAAAAGCTCGGTGTAGACTGGGCATTCGAGCGTTCCACCGGGTAAGAGGAGTGTGCAGTGAAGATTCTAGCGGTGTTTTTGTTGGCTCTGTTGCCTGTGGGGGCCCAGGCGGTTGAAGTGGGCGAGCGCCTGGCCCCTTGGACCCTGCTGGATCAATTCGATCAGGCCTACACCCTGGATAACCAGGCGCAGGTCCTGCTCGTTGCGCGTGGCATGGACGCCGCCAAGCAGGTGGATGCAGCGCTGCAGGGCCAACCCAAAGGCTACCTTGAGGCACGACATGCTGTGTTTGTTGCCGATATCCAGCGCATGCCGCGCCTGATCGCCAAGCTGTTCGCGGTACCGGCCATGCAGTCCTACAACTACCGGGTCATGCTGGACCGTGACGCACGCATTGCGCCGCGTTATCCGGGGCCTGTGGATAAAGTGCTGTGGCTGCAACTGGATAACGGCAAGCTGGTCGCCGAGCACGCCTACAGTTCTGCCGCCGAACTGCGTCAGGCCCTGGAGCAGGTGAAGCCGTGATCAGCGCCGCGGTGTTGGCGCCGGCAACACTCGGGGCCGGCTGGCTGTTGTATGTGCCCCTGGTAGTCTGGGCCATCTTGCGTTCACCTTGGGTCGAACTGTTTGCCGACCGGCGGCGCCAGCATTTGCTGTTTGGCACCGTGTTCGCCTTGTTCATGCTGTGGCTGGTACGGCGGGATTTCGACACCGGCGTGTCCTACCACTTTATCGGCATGACCGCCGTGACCCTGTTGCTCGATTGGCCCCTGGCGATCGTGGGCGGTTTTGCCGCCCAGTTGGGCTTGATGGCGCTGGGACGCCAGGACCTCGCAGCCCTGGGCGTCAACGGCCTGCTGCTTATTGGGCTGCCGGTGCTGGTCACGGAAGCCTGCGCGTTGCTGGTCGAGCGGGCGCAACCGCGCAATCCCTTCGTGTATATCTTCTGCTCCGGTTTTTTCGCCGCCGCGCTATCGGCTTTGCTCTGCCTGGTGCTCGGACTGGGGCTGTTGTGGTTCGACGGCCGTTTTGCCCTGCCGGAATGGCTGGAGGATTTTGTCGGCTACCTGTGGCTGATCATCTTTCCCGAAGCCTTCATCAACGGCATGGTTATCAGCGCGCTGGTGGTGTTTTGCCCGGAATGGCTGGAGACCTTCAACCGCACGCGCTACCTGTCCGCCCCCTGGAAGGACGACGATTCACAGCGTTGACCCAGATCAAATCCCACCCACCCAAGCAGGGCCATGCTCAGCGAAATTTTTCCAGGCAAGGCGGGAGCACGAATCATGAGTGTGTACGAGTGGGCACGGCAGGAATTGCGCAGAAGCCAGGACGCGGCACAGGAAATCGGTTTTGACCCGGGCCTGACCTTGCGTGCCATGCTCAGCGCGGTGGTGCAGCAGAGCAAGGGCGTGCGCAGTTTCGAAGACCTGGCCGACGAGCTGCAATACCTTGCAGAGAACCTCGACGACCAGCAGGAATACGCCTTTATGCGCCCTTAGTGGCGCGGTGGCAGGTCTTCGGAAAACAGCTCGTCTTCAGCGTCCGGGGCCACGGGAATCTTGTGTTCTTCAGCAGCCCAGGCGCCCAGGTCGATGAGCTTGCAGCGGTCCGAGCAGAACGGCCGGTTGAGGTTGGTCGCTTTCCATTCCACGGGTGCGCCGCAGGTTGGGCAGTCGACGGTCAAGGGTTGGCTCATGATCGGCCTCCACGCAAAGTAAGGTAAAAGTGGTGCAGTCGCTCGACCTCGCTGTGCAGCCAGGCAAGGTCCCGGTCATTGACCAGTACATCATCGGCATGGTTCAGGCGGTCTTCGCGGCTGGATTGAGCCTTGAGGATTGCCTGCACCTGTTGCTCGTTGATGCCGTCGCGCTGCAGGGTACGCTGAATCTGCAGCGACTGCGGCACATCGATCACCAGGATGCGCTGGGTCATGCTGTACTGGCCGGACTCGATCAGCAGCGGCGACACCAATATCGCGTAAGGCGACTTCGCGCGCGCCAGGTGGCTGCGAATCTCCTCGCCAATCAACGGGTGCAGCAAGGCTTCGAGCCAGCGGCGCTCTTCGGGTTCTTCAAAGATCAGCTTGCGCAGGGCGGCGCGGTTCAACTGGCCGTCGGGTTGCAGCACGCCAGCACCGAAGTGCTCGGCGATGCGCGCCAGTGCCGGCCGTCCAGGCTCGACCACCCAGCGGGCGGCGTGGTCGGCGTCCACCAGGTCGATGCCAAGGTCGATAAAGTGCTGGGCTGCGGCGCTTTTACCGCTGCCGATGCCACCAGTGAGGCCGAGAATCCAGGGTGTTGTAACAGGAGTGGTCATCTGAAACCGACAGACTGCAAATAGAAGTCGGTTATTTGACCACCCCAGAGCAATGCAATCCAGCCGGCAATCGCCAGATACGGACCAAATGGCATCGGTGCCGACGCGTGGGACTTGCGCAGGCGCATCAGGATCAAGCCCACGACCACACCCACCAGCGACGACATCAACAGGGTCATGGGCAGGATCTGCCAGCCCCCCCAGGCGCCGAGCAAGGCCAGCAGCTTGAAGTCGCCATGGCCCATGCCGTCCTTGCCGGTGACCAGCTTGAACAGCCAGAACACGCTCCACAGGCTCATGTACCCGATGACCGCCCCCCACAAGGCCTCGGGCAGTGTCGTCAGCAGGCCGAACCCGTTGACGATCAGCCCCAGCCACAGCAGCGGCATCACTAGCACATCCGGCAACAGCTGATGGTCTGCATCGATCAGGCTCATCGCCAACAATCCCCAGCTCAGCACCAGCACTGCGCCCGCCTGCCAGCCAAAGCCGAAACGCCAGGCCACCCAGGCTGAGATCAACGCACACGCCAGTTCAGTGAGCGGATAACGGGCGCTGATCGCACCTTGGCAATGGGCGCAGCGGCCTCGCAGAAACAGGTAGCTGAGCAGTGGGATATTTTCCCACGGACGTATCGGATGATTGCAGTGTGGGCAGCAGGAACTGGGGTGCATCAGGTTGTAGGTCGGGCCGGCAGGCTCAGCGGGCATGCCGAGCACTTCGAGCGCCTGGGCCCGCCATTCCCGTTCGAGCATCGTTGGAAGGCGCCACACCAGCACGTTGAGAAAGCTGCCGACGATCAGGCCCAGCAGCGCCGCCAGCGCAACAAAAGCCCAGGGGTGTCCGGCCAACAGCAGGCTCAAAATGCGCTCCCCAACTGGAAGACTGGCAGGTACATGGCGATCACCAATGCGCCGACAATGCCTCCCAGGACCACCATGATCAGGGGCTCCATGAGGTGGGTGAGGTGATCGACCAGGTTGTCCACATCGGCCTCGTAATGGTTGGCGACCTTTTCCAGCATGCGGTCCAGTGTGCCCGACTCTTCGCCGATGGCTGTCATCTGGATCGCCATGCCGGGGAACAGGCCGCTGGTGAGCATGGATTGGTTCAATGGCATGCCAGTCGCTACATCGCGTCGCATCTGTTCAATTGCCCGTCTGAATGGCCCGGAACCGGCGGCACCGGCCACCGAATCCAGTGCCTGCAGTAACGGAACGCCGGCGGCAAACGTGGTGGACAGTGTGCGGGCGAAGCGGGCCACGGCGGATTTGCTCAGCAGTTTGCCTGCCACGGGCGCTTTCAACAAACAGCTGTCCAGCCATAGACGGAAATCCGCCAAGCGCCGATACGCTTCGCGCAGCCCCAGGCCTCCCGCAAGAACGCCCAGCGCCACGGCCCACCAGGCTTTCTGCATGAACTCGGAAAGGCCGATGACCTGCAGAGTGAAACCCGGCAGCTTGCCGTCGACCCCGGCAAACAGGTTCTGGAACTGTGGCACGACGTGGACCAGCAGCACGCCGGTGACGAGGCTGGCGACCACCAGCACGGTGATCGGATAGGTCATGGCTTTTTTGATCCTCGTCTTTAGCTGCTCGCTCTTTTCCCGGTGGATCGCCACGCGCTCCAGCAAGGTTTCAAGTGCTCCGGCCTGTTCGCCGGCGGCCACCAGGTTGCAGTACAGCTCGTCGAAACAACGCGGCTGCTTGCGCAGCGCCTCGGCAAGGCTGGTGCCGGCTTCGATGGCCTGTTTCAACCCTTGCATAAGCTCACGCAAGGCGCGGTTGTCGAAGCCCTCAGCGATGATGTCGAAGGCCTGCAGCAGCGGAATACCGGCCTTCAGCAGGGTGGCCAGTTGGCGAGTGAACAGGGTGATGTCGGTTGATGTGATCGAGGGTGCCAGGCTCGACAGCACTGGGGATTTTTTGCGCACATGCCCTGGGCAGATGCCCTGTTTTCGCAACTGTGCCTTCACCAGGGCAGGGTTGTGTCCGGTGGTTTGCCCGGACACCCTGCGTCCTTTGCGGTTGATGCCTTCCCAGGCGTAGAGCGTTGAAGCGTTGTCCATGTCACGGTTCCGCACAGAGGTCGTCGAAGCTTTATAGCGTAGTCAGGTGACGGATTCTGACAGGCTGGCAGTGGCGGATAAAATGTCAGAATGTGCGTCTTGTGCGCGATTGAGCGCCTGCGGATGAGTACACTGGCGCCGCTGTACAACACGGGGCGCAGGACGCGCCTTGTCATGAGTTCTATCCTGGAGAGTGAATGTGAGACGTCAAAAAGGTTTTACCCTGATCGAGCTGTTGATCGTCGTGGCAATCATCGGCATTTTGGCAACCATCGGCCTGCCCATGTACACCACCCACCAGGCCAAGGCCAAGTTCACCGCCGGCCTGGCTGAAATTACCGCGTTGAAGCCTGGTTATGAAGACACCCTCAACCAGGGCACGGTCCCCACGCTGGCATTGATCGGCGGCACCAGCCCGACAGCCAACTGCAAGATTGACGTGACAGGGGACGTTGCCACGGGCGCGGGTTCTATCAGTTGCGAAATACTGGATGCCCCGGCACCGGTGCTCGGCAAGACCATCAGCCTGACACGCAATGCCGCCACGGGTTGGACATGCACCACCACCGCTGACGCAAAATATGTCGCCAAGGGCTGCGGCGCCGACGGCGCTTAACTGTTAAACCCTCCACAGGGAAGTTGAGGTGACCGATGGGGTTATTCGTAGAGCAGCGTGGCAGTGTTTTTCTGGTCGCAGTGATGTGCCTGCTGCTTTTCGGAATTTGTGCTCCCTTCAGTGGGCATGATCTGCAACGGGTGATGCAGATCGGCATCGGGGCTTGCGCTGTGCTGTATGGGCTGTCGGTCGCCCGCGTTGAACGGCTGGTTGACCGGCCCACAGCCTTGGGTCTGGCGCTGATCATCGGGCTGGGCCTGATGTCGTCGATGCGGGCTCACCAGCCGCTGTGGGCATTTGCTGAAGTGGCGGTGTTTGTTGGCTGCGGCGCGATTGCCGTGGCATTTGCCCTGCTGCGACGCCAGGGCGGCGAGCCTTTGGACCGTGCCTTGATCCTGTTTGTGGTGCTGTTGTGCCTGATCAAGTCGATTCAATACACCTATGCCGGTGCCCTGGCGTTCATCAGCGCCGAGCGGGTGCTGGACCCTGACGCGTTGCTGTCCGGCTTTTCCAACAAGCGTTTCTACGGCCAGTTCCAGACATTCACCTTGCCGCTGCTGGCGCTTCCTTTGTTGATCCCCACGCTGTCTCGCCCACTCAAGGCCGCGACTTTTACGCTGCTGTGCGTGTGGTGGCTGATCGCAGTGGGGGGCGGCACGCGCGGCACCTGGCTGGGCATGGGCGTCGCGGCTGTGGTGTTGGCGGTGCTGGGACCATGGGGGCGGCGCTGGTTGGGTTGGCAGTTGGCCGCACTGCTGGGTGGATTGTTGCTGTACTGGCTGGTGTTTAAGGTGTTGGCGGATCATTTGGGAATCGAGATCGCGAATGCCGCCAGCGATCGCCTCACCACCTCCTTGTCGGGGCGTGGTCCGATCTGGTGGCAGGCCTGGCATATGCTCGTCGAGCGGCCTTGGCTGGGATTCGGGCCGATGCATTTCGCTGATATCCCCAACAGTATTGCCGCTCATCCCCACCAGGCCATCCTGCAATGGACCAGTGAGTGGGGGGTGCCATCGGCTTTGTGCGTTGCGGTGTTGGCTTGGCGAGGGGGCTGGGCAACGTTCGGTGTACTGCGTAAGCGCGCGCTGAGCGCCGAGCGTGCAGACCTGCTGCGGCTCTGCCTGTTTGCGGCGCTGGTGGGTGCGTTAGTGCAGTCCATGGTCGATGGTGTGATTGTGATGCCTAACTCCCAGGTCTGGCTGGCGCTGGTGGTGGGCTGGCTGATGGCGTTGCACGTATGGCGAGCTCCGGCAGCGGTCGAACGATCATGGGCCTGGGGGGCGTGGAAAGCACTGAGCGTGTTGGCCGTTGGTCTGCTGATTTTTATTGCGTTGCGCGATGTGCCGCACTTCAAACAGGCCCAGCAGCAGTACCTGGACGCCCATGGCGATTACCTGCAACCACGCTTCTGGGCCCAAGGTGTGATTGCCCGCTGACGGCGGCAAGTTGCCGGACTCTCGATGCGGTGCTAGCTTTAGCCCACCGCCCGTGTAGCTCAGCCGGTAGAGCAGCGCACTCGTAACGCGAAGGTCGCAGGTTCGATTCCTGTCTCGGGCAAAAAGGCAACAAAGGCAGTACTGTTTTCAGTTGATCCCAGAATGGTTCTGAAGGCCAGACGAGCTGGTATTTGCGCCCGCTCTTTTGTATCTGCGCAACCTTGATGACCCAGATGCATCCCCATTCCTCGATCTAAGAGAACAACATGACCACGACTGAAATGACCCAGGAAGTTCGGCACGAAGAAGCACTCAAGAAGTACCTTGAGGACACGCCGCAGCTGAAAGAAGAGATCAAGGACCTGAGCGCCGATGATCAGCGTGACCAGATCCAGTGGGCATTCGAGGATGAGGCCGAGAGCCAGGGCTACCAGCCCTGGGAGCTGACCCTCAAGTACACCTCGACACCGGAAGCGTTCGAAGCGGCGCGACTGGCCTTGCATAAAGAGGCGGCCGAAGTGCTGGGTGTCGAATGGGAAGAATATTGCGAAATGAATGACCTGGTGGTTTAAAAGCAGTCCGCAGGAGCGGGCAAGCTCGCTCCTGCAGTCAAGGCGCCTCAGATGCTAAGGCGCATCGACAAATCCACCGCCTTCACATCCTTGGTCATCGCGCCAATCGAGATGTAATCCACCCCGGTCTCGGCGATGGGTAGCAGGGTGCTTTCATTGATCCCGCCGCTGGCCTCCAGCTTCGCCTTACCGCCGTTCAGGCGCACGGCTTCACGCATATCGTCCAGGCTCAACTCATCGAGCATGATGATATCCGCGCCCGCCGCCAGGGCTTCGCGCAGCTCATCCAGGCTTTCAACTTCGATTTCCACCGGCTTGCCGGGGGCGATCTTGTGGGCGGCCGTGATTGCCTGGGCAATGCCGCCACAGGCCGCGATATGGTTTTCCTTGATCAGGAACGCGTCATACAAGCCGATACGGTGGTTGTGGCAGCCACCGCAAGTCACTGCGTATTTCTGCGCCAGGCGCAGCCCCGGCAGGGTTTTGCGGGTGTCCAGCAGCTTGACCTGGGTGCTGGCGACAAAGTCCGCGAGAAATTGCGCGCGGGTGGCGACCCCGGACAGCAACTGCAGGAAATTCAGCGCACAGCGTTCGCCGCTGAGCAGCGAGCGTGCCGGGCCTTCAAGGCGGAACAGCACCTGATTGGGGCTGACGCGCTCACCGTCAGCCACTTGCCAATGCACGGCAACCCGAGGGTCCAGTTGGCGGAACACCGCATCCACCCAGGCCGTTCCGGCGATGACAGCGGTGTCGCGGGTAATGATGGTGGCCGTGGCCAGCCGTTCGGCCGGGATCAACTGCGCAGTGATGTCGCCGCTGCCGATGTCTTCCAGCAGTGCGCGGCGCACGTTGGCTTCGATTTCGGCGGTGAGGTCGGCAAGACGGAGATTCGGCATAACAGGCTCCACAGACAAAGTGCCCCGATTATAGGGGCAGTGCGCGTTCGAACCCAGGCTCACCACTCATTTACCGTGCAAAGGCAGAGTTTGCTGGCGCACCTGCCCTCATTTGCCAGATAATCTAGCGCCTTGCAATTGGCGTCATAGCTTTGACGTTCAGAAAGATACCGCCGTTTCAGGAGGCCAGGATGCACAATGACGCAAAGGTGGTGCCTTTCAATAAGGCGTCCGCCACGCCATCGCCGCTCGCCAGACTGCCGGTAGTGTTGCTGCAGGTCCGCGACAAGGCGGCGCAACAGCTGCAGCAAGGGCTGCAGGACCTGTTCGATAACGCCGACGACACCTTGTTCGAAATGGCCGACAAGGCGCGCAACAACCTCGACCATCATATTTTCTTCGAGGCCATGCGCGACCTGCGCCTCAAGCGCAAGAACTTCGAGCGCGTGTTCATGGAGCGCCTGTTTGAAGCCTTCGCCAGCCTGGGTCAGGCAGGGCGTGGGGAATTGCAGTTGGTGCCAGTGGTTTCCTACGACGCGGCACCGGGCTCATCCAGGGATGACCTGGAAAAAGCCGTTACGCTTGAAGCAATGCTGGATCGGGTGCGGCATCGTGATGGCCTAGCCCTGGGGCAACTCACGGCGCGCTTGAGCGCGTTGCTCGGCAACCACCTGGATGATCGCGAGAACCCATTGGGGCCAGCACTGCTGTGTGAGTGCTTCCTGCGGGCGGGACGCAGCCTGGGCGTGGAGATCCGCGTCAAACTGATCATGCTCAAGCTGTTTGAAAAATACGTACTCAGTGACGCCGACCAACTGTACGGCGAAGCCAATCAGTTGCTGGTCGCGACCGGTGTGTTGCCTGAACTCAAGGCCGTACCGTCCCGCCGGCGTGAGGCGCGTGAGGCCCGTGAGCTTGCGCGCGAAGAAACCTTGCCGCCTGTCGACGAAAATGGCCAGGAAGCCTTCGCTGCGCTGCAGCCGTTGCTCACCGCGGTACGCGGTAGCGTGGCGCCGACCCTTGAAGCCAGCGCCGAACCCTTGCCCATCTCCCCC
The DNA here is from genome assembly GCF_054668895.1 of Pseudomonas sp. H3_E07. Classification (NCBI taxonomy): domain Bacteria; kingdom Pseudomonadati; phylum Pseudomonadota; class Gammaproteobacteria; order Pseudomonadales; family Pseudomonadaceae; genus Pseudomonas; species Pseudomonas sp. H3_E07. The sequence continues at coordinate 1,873,691 of NZ_CP162795.1, read as the reverse complement.
CGTGACCTGCTGCGCCTGCTGTCCCACTTGCAGCAATATGTACCCGAGCCTGAGGTCGAGGATGATTTCGACCTGCGCAACCAGCTTGAACAGTTGCTCACCCGCGTCAGCGTCAAGAGCGGTAAGTCGCGGGTGGTGGAGGAGGCGGACGAAGATGTGATCAACCTGGTCGCGTTGCTGTTCGAATTCATCCTCAACGACCGGGCCGTGCCCGATGCCTACAAGGCCTTGATCGGTCGCCTGCAGATCCCGATGCTGAAAGTGGCGGTGCTGGACAAGAGCCTTTTCAGTCGAGCCAGCCACCCGGCGCGACGCCTGCTCAATGAAATCGCCACCGCTGCCATGGGCGCCAGCCAGCGCGACCCTCTGTACCTGCGCATCGAGCAGGTGGTGCAGCGCTTGCTCAATGAATTTGTCGAAGACCCGGTGATCTTTTCCCAATTGCTCGCCGAGTTCAGCGCCTTCACCGCTGATGAGCGACGGCGCAGCGACTTGCTTGAACAGCACACCCGTGATGCCGAAGCCGGGCGTGTGCGCACCGAAGCTGCGCGTCAGCGCGTGGCCGATGTGCTGAACAAACGCCTGCTTGGCAAGACGCTGCCGCGTCCGGTCGTGCAATTCCTGCAGCAGGCCTGGAGCCAGGTGCTGTTGCTGGCCAGCCTCAAGCATGGCGAGCAGTCGGTGCAATGGCAGGCGGGGCTGCGCACCATGGACGAACTGATCTGGAGCGTCGGCCTGCAGCAAGACACTGAAGCCGGGCGTCATTTGCTGGGGCAACTGCCGGGCTTGCTCAAGGCCCTGCGCGACGGATTGACCAGCGCCGCGTTCGACCCCTTCAGCACCCGCGAGTTTTTCGTGCGTTTGCAGGCCTTGCATGTCCAGGCCCCTGGCGGGGGCGACGAATGGATCGAAGTGCGTGAGCCGTTTGTACTGACCTCTGCGTTACCCGATCCGGTCCGCGATCTGCCGGACAACGACCCCGACCTGCTGAAAGCCCGACAGCTCAAGGTGGGTGATTGGGTGGTGTTCGAGGGAGACGAAGCGACTACGCTGCGCTGCCGGCTGACGGCGATCATGGCGCCGGCCGACACCTATGTCTTCACCAGCCGCACGGGGCTCAAGGTGTTAGAGAAAAGCGCGGGCCAACTGGCAGTGGCGTTCAAGCGGGGCGCGCTGCACACCCTGGACGCTGGCCCCTTGTTCGAGCGTGCCTTGACTGCCGTCGTGGGCAAACTGCGTCAACTCAATCGCGGCAAGTGATCGCAACCGAAGGGGCGAACGCGGCATACTGGTCACATGTTGTCTCGTTCAAGGAACCTGTATGCAGTTGGACCCCACCAGCGGTTGGTGCAAAGGCATCCGTCATTGCCCTTCGCCCAACTACAACGAGCGCCCCGCCGGCGAAATCTCACTGCTGGTGGTGCATAACATCAGCCTGCCGCCGGCGCAGTTCGCCACCGGCAAAGTGCAGGAATTCTTCCAGAACCGTCTGGATGTCACGGAACATCCCTACTTTGAAGGGATCGCCGACCTACGGGTGTCTGCGCATTTTCTGATTGAGCGTGATGGTGCGGTGACGCAGTTTGTGTCCTGTCTCGACCGGGCCTGGCATGCCGGGATCTCACAGTTCGAGGGTCGGGATACCTGCAATGACTTTTCCCTGGGGGTTGAGCTCGAAGGCACGGATGACCAGCCGTTCACTGACGCCCAATATGCGTCGTTGAACGACCTGACCCGCCAGTTGCTGGCGGCTTACCCCGACATCACGCCTCAGCGCATTTGTGGTCACAGCGATATCGCTCCGGGTCGCAAGACCGATCCCGGCCCGGCTTTTGATTGGACGCGCTTTCGCAGCGCCCTGCAGGATGGAGGACACGCACGATGAGTTTCCTGGTGTTGGTGCTGGCCGTATGGATCGAGAAGTTCTCGGCCCTGCGCCAGCGGTTACAGCGTGATGGTGGTTTGCTGCGTGAACTGGCCAAGCTGGAATCGAGCCCACGCATGGGCAAGCAGCCCTGGTTGATCCTGGCATTGCTGGTGTTATTACCGGTGGCCTTGCTGGCGTTGTTGCTGCTGGTGCTGGAACCGGTGGCCTACGGACTGTTAGCGCTGCCGGTGCACCTGCTGGTGGTGATCTACAGCCTGGGCCGTGGTGATCTGCTCGCCGGGCTGGGTCCCTTTCGCGACGCCTGGCGACGGGGCGACCTGCAAGCCGCCGAGCATGTCGCCGAGCGTGACCTGAATCTGAGCGCCGACAGTGGTGAACAGTTGCTCGAACGCGTCCAGGGCCATCTGTTGTGGCAGGCCTACCAGAGCTTTTTCGCGGTGATTTTCTGGTACTTCCTGTTGGGCCCGGTTGCCGCGCTGGCTTATCGCTTGCTCGCACTGGCCAGTGAATACAGCAAGAACCCTCTGGTGGCCGAGCGGGCCGGGCAACTGCGCCACGCATTTGACTGGCTGCCGGTGCGCCTGCTGGCAGCCAGTTTTGCCCTGGTGGGCAACTTCGTCGCCGTGGGCCGCGTGATGCTGCACGAACTGTTGAGCTGGGACATCAGCGCCGCCGAACTGGTGGAAAAAGTCGGCCTGGTCGCCGCTGAAATCCCGCCACCGGCGGTCGGCCCCGATGGCATCAACAGCCTGGACCGCCTCTGGGAACTGCTTTTGCGTGCGGCGGTGCTGTGGTACGCCGGGTTTGCGATCTGGACGGTGTTGCCTTAACGCCCTATCTCATTAACCTTAAGTTACAAAACTCCCTTTCAAATTGAGCTATACAGATGCTGGCTAACTGCCGCCCTGCGCCTCGATAAAAATAAAAGAAAGGGAGTTAACCTGTGAAGAGCTTGCTCTATCCCGCCGTCGCGCTGATGAACCGCCTGAGCTTCGGCATGAAGTTCAGCTTGGTCAGCGTGTTGTTCCTGCTGCCGATGCTGGCGACCAACTATTACCTGGTGCGTGATTCGTGGCGCGAATACCAGGGCACGCGGGTGGAGCTGCAGAGCCTTGATTTGCTCGGTAGCAGCCTGGCCCTGCGCCGCGACCTGGAAACCCTCAACAACCAGGTGCAGATCAACGCCACGCTGGGCCAGTCCGGCAAGGCGGGCGATCTTGAGGGCAAGATCAGCGCCCTGGAACAAAGCGTGCTGAGCCGCCTGCAAAGCCTCAACGCCATGGCGACTGAGCCCGAGCAAATTGCCGCTTTTGACGCCAAGCGCGACGAGTTGATCGCAGCCTTCAAGGCCCAGCAACAGGAAACGTCGTTGCTGAGCAAAAGTGCTTTGATCGACAAGTTGCTCAACAAGGCGCAGATGCTCAGCCAGATCATTGCCAGCCAAGCCGGTTTGAGCCGCGACCCCCAGAGCGACCTGCGCCAACTCAGTGAGCTGATCACCAGCGTGACCCCACTCGTCACCCAGACCCTGGGTGAAGGTCGAGCAATGGGCGCGTATTCCCTGGGGCAGGGTTTTCTCAACTCGTCGTCCAGCACACGGTTTGACGAGCTGTTGCAGCAATTGGAAAAAATCCAGGCCGAATATGGCCTGAAGTTGCAAGATGCCTTGGGCTCCAGCAAAGCCGCCCATGCGGCTCTCGACGGCCTGGCCAAGTCCAGCAACGCCAGCCTCAAGCAAGGCAGCGAGTTGTTTGAAGAACAGGTGGTGATGGCCGAAACCCTCGACGCGCCCTGGCAGGATTTCTACGACGGCGTCAGCCGATTGATGGCCCAGACGTACCAGTTGGATGACGCCACCCTGACGTTCCTCGGGCAGCAATTGGAGCAACGTCTGGCACAGAACCGTACGCATATGGTGGTGCTGGTCTCGGCCCTCAGCGCGGTGTTCCTGCTGATTTTCTACTTGTATGCAGGCTTCTACGCCTCCACGCGCACCACCTTGCGGCGCTTGGGCGCGATGATGGATAAGGTCGCGGCCGGCGACATGACCGTCACCTTTGTCGCGCAGAGCCGCGATGAGCTGGGTGACCTCGGCCAGGTGTTCAATGGCACCGTGGCGAAGATCCATGACTTGATCGAGCGCGTCGGGCACACCGTCAGTCAGGTCGAGCTGCAGGCCGGGCAGGTGGAGACGGTCTCGGCCCAGAGCAACCAGGCCGTTTCCGGGCAGCGTATGCAGATCGAACAGGTGGCGACGGCCATGAACCAGATGTCGTCCACTGCCCAGGAAGTCGCGCGCAGTGCGGCGGCGGCGGTCAGCAGTGCCCACAGCGTCAACGACGAAACCGTCAGCGGCCGCAGCCTGGTGCAATCCCAGCAGGGCAGCATTGCGCGACTGGCGACGGAGATCGATCAGTCGGTGCAGGTAATCAACCAACTGGCCACCGACAGCCAGTCCATCAGCAGCGTGTTGGAAGTGATCAAAAGCATCGCCGAACAAACCAACTTGCTGGCGCTCAACGCGGCCATCGAGGCCGCGCGCGCCGGCGAGCAAGGGCGTGGGTTTGCGGTGGTGGCCGATGAGGTGCGGACCCTGGCGCGCCGTACCCAGCACTCCACCGAGGAGATCGAGCAGATGATCAGCCGCTTGCAAAGCGGCGTGGCGGCGGCCGTGAAAGCCATGGGCAGCAGTCATGATATGGCCAGTGGCACCGTGGGGCAGTCGGAAAGGGTTCAGCAAGCCCTGGAAAATATCCTCGGCGCCGTCGGGATGATCGTCGATCAAAACCAGCAGATCGCCGCCGCTGTGGAGCAACAAACCGCCGTCGCCCACGATATTGACCAGAACATCGTTGAAATCAATCGGGCTGGTGAGCATGCCGCCGAGGGCGCGTATCAGACCGAAGCGGCGAGTCGACAGCTGTCGCTGCAGGTGATTGAGTTGAAACAATTGATCGGCGCGTTTCGGGTATGAGAATTGAATGTAGGATTTATCGTTTCATGGTGTGGCGCTTGTCCTGATTTTGCTGCGTCTCTTTTCTGGAGCCGTGAATGGGTGAAACTTGTTTCACTCGATTTCAAGTCCGGGGGAGGCACAGCGATGACCGCTGCGATCGGCATCAAAGGGCACTGCGCCCATTGTGATATCACCTTTAATCTCAAGCCTTGGCAACTCAACGCCATCGCCATCGAAGAACCGTTCGATTGCCCTTACTGCCAATGGATCTTGCAACTGAACTGCCCTCGACAGTTGCGCCAGTTCAGGTCCCTGGACCAGTGGGCGCTGGTGCGCCCGAGCATGGTGGTGTTGACCTGCATGGTGCTGATCGTGGCGTTGGTGGCGGAGTGGGTGGGGCTGATCAGTGTGATCGGCCAATTCAACATCTCGTTGGTGGTCTTACTGGTGCATTTGCTGGTGTTGCGATACGCCCGTCACCGCCAGCGCCTGATCTTGAATCTGCAACGGGTAACGCCCGCGCTACCAGTTGAACAGCTCGCACGCATTGCGTGTGCTCGCCTCAGCCAGCAATAGAGGGCTGATGCCCATGCGCTCGGCAAGCTCAGTGCAGATAGCCGGCAGGTGTTCGGGGCTGTTGCGCTGGCCGGGATACATGGCGGGCGCCATATCCGGTGAGTCGGTTTCCAGTACCACGGCGTCCAACGGCAGGTGGGCCAGCACCTTGTGCATGCGCAGGGCCTGAGGCCAAGTGGCGGCGCCCCCCAGCCCGAGTTTGAAGCCGAGCTTGATGTATTCGCGGGCTTCTTCGCGGCTACCGGCAAACGCATGGATGATGCCGCCACGGGGCAGGCGAATGCGCTTGAGGGTAGCGATGACGTCCGCGTGGCTACGACGGACATGCAGCAGCGCCGGCAGCTGGAAGTCCACGGCCAGTTTCAGTTGGGCTTCAAACAGGCTTTGCTGGCGTTCGCGGTCCAACTGTTCGAGGAAGTAATCCAGCCCGATTTCGCCTACCGCACACAGTTGCCGGTGACCGTGCAGGCGAGTCAGCCAGTCGCCGAGCTCCGTCAGGTCGGCGGGGCGATGGTCATCGAGGTAGACCGGGTGCAGGCCAAACGCAGCGAACAAGCCTTCGTCCGTTTGCACCAGATCCCACAGCCGCTGCCAATTCTGCTGATACACCCCAAGGACCACCATGCGTCGCACGCCCAGCGCTCGGCTGTGAGCGAGGACTTCCCGGCGATCGCTGTCGAAATCCGGGAAGTCCAAATGGGTGTGGGTGTCGATCAGTTCCACGCTCAAGCCTCGCGAATACGCTGCTTGAACGTCCGGCCGATGGCATGCACGCCGGGTTGGTACTGCTCGTCTTCGACCGCGACCAGGGCCAGGCGCAGCGCGGTCTCGGCGATCAGTTGATGTTGCTGGGCCATGGCGTTGACCGGCAGCGGCAGGAAATCCAGCAACTGTGTATCACCAAAGGTGCCCAGGCGCAGCGGCCGCGATTTGAGTGGGAAGTCATGCAGCGCGTCGAACACGCCCTGCAGCAGCACGTAGGACGTGGTCACCAGTGCGTCAGGCAAGTGCCCCAGTTGCTGCAGAAGTTGCTCCATCAACTGTCGGCCACAGTCGCGGCTGAAGGCTTCGCCGTGTTCGACGATCACCTCGCCGGTGAACCCTTCCAGCGCTTCACGGAAACCGGCGGCACGCTCCTGGCTGATGCTCAGCTCGGGCCGCGCGCCGATCAGCACAATCTGCTTGGGCAGGGGTTGCAACAGGCTGCTGGTCAATTGCTGGCACGCTTGGCGGTCGTCGCTGACCACCGAGCAGAATTGATCTGCGCCCATCACCCGGTCGATGGCAATCACCGGCAAACCCTTGGCCTGCAGCTCGCGGTAACTGTCATCGCTGGCCGGCAGGCAACTGGCGACAAACAGCGCGTCACACCGCCGGGCGCGGAACAGTTGCAGCAATTGACGCTCGCTGTCGGCATCGTCGTCGGAACTGGCGATCAGCAGTTGATAGCCGCGCGCCCGGGCACCTTGCTCCAAAAGCTTGGCGATGCGTGCGTAACTGGGGTTTTCCAGGTCGGGCAGGATAAAGCCCAAGGTGCGCGTGTGCCGACTGCGCAGCCCGGCGGCCTGAGGGTTGGGGGTAAAACCATGGGCTTCGACCACAGCACGCACCCGTTCGACGGTGGCGTTGCTGATGCGTTGCTGTTCGGCCTTGCCGTTGATGACGTAGCTGGCGGTGGTTACGGACACACCGGCAAGACGGGCGATATCACTGAGTTTCAAACCGGGATTTCCTTGTTTTCTGGAGCGGGCCCCGACATTTTCTCCAATCGTAACCGATTCCTGTACACGACCAATGTCCTGGCTCAAGCGCCGAGTGGTTCTTCAAGGATGCGCAATTAACGCGTAGTCTTCCATAAGATCTAGATTAAACGTTTCAGCCAGCGTATTTTTACGACGTTCGCGACTGAGTGGCTACTGCCAATTGACTACTCAGTCAGTTAATCATGAACACCCTTTACACTGTTTGTTTAAAACAATACCTAGTGCGCCACCGCACTAACTAGGAGAACGGCATGCTTGAGCTCACTGTAGAGCAGATTTCCATGGGCCAGGTGGCCGTGGACAAATCTGCTGCCTTGCACCTGCTCGCTGAAAAACTGGTGGCCGACGGCCTGGTCGCCGAGGGATACCTCAGCGGTTTGCAAGCCCGTGAAGCCCAAGGCTCGACCTTCCTCGGTCAAGGTATTGCCATTCCCCACGGCACTCCCGAAACGCGCGATCAGGTGTTCTCCACCGGTGTGCGCCTGCTGCAGTTTCCCGAAGGGGTGGACTGGGGGGACGGCCAGATCGTGTACCTGGCCATCGGCATTGCCGCCAAATCCGACGAACACCTGCGCCTGCTGCAACTGCTCACCCGCGCCCTCGGTGAAACCGACCTGGGCCAGGCTCTGCGCCGTGCCGGTAGCGCCGAAGCGCTGTTGAAACTGCTGCAGGGTGCGCCGCAGGAACTGGCGCTGGATGCGCAGATGATCGGCCTGGGCGTGTCCGCTGACGACTTCGAAGAGCTGGTATGGCGCGGTGCACGGCTGTTGCGTCAGGCCGATTGTGTGAGTAATGGTTTCGCTGCTGTGTTGCAGCAGGTCGATGCGCTGCCCCTGGGCGATGGCCTGTGGTGGTTGCACAGCGAGCAGACCGTCAAGCGCCCGGGCCTGGCGTTTGTCACCCCGGACAAACCCATGCGCTACCTCGGCCAGCCGCTCAATGGCCTGTTCTGCCTGGCCAGCCTGGGGGAAGCCCACCAGACGCTGCTCGAACGCTTATGCGCCTTGCTGATAGAAGGTCGCGGCCAGGAACTCGGCCGCGCCACCAGCAGCCGCGCCGTGCTTGAAGTGCTCGGTGGTGAATTGCCACCAGACTGGCCTGCTGCGCGCATTACCCTGGCCAACGCCCACGGCCTGCACGCGCGCCCGGCGAAGATCCTTGCGCAGTTGGCGAAAAGTTTTGACGGCGATCTCCGTGTGCGCATCGTCGATGGCCCGGTGGGCGCCGTGTCGGTGAAAAGCCTGAGTAAATTGCTGAGCCTCGGCGCGCGTCGCGGCCAGGTGCTGGAATTTATCGCCGAACCGAGCATTGCTGGCGACGCGCTGCCCGCACTGCTGGCGGCGGTGGAAGAAGGCCTGGGTGAAGACGTCGAGCCGCTGCCGACCGTGAGCGTCCAGCCTGAAGTCCTCGATATCGAGCCGGAGCTCAGCGCACCCTTGGCCGGTAGCCAGGTTCAGGCCATCGCCGCTGCGCCGGGCATCGCTATCGGCCCTGCGCACATCCAGGTTCTGCAAGTCTTCGATTACCCACTGCGCGGCGAATCTTGCGCCATCGAGCGCGAGCGCCTGCACAGCGCCCTGGCCGATGTGCGCCGTGATATCCAGGGGCTGATCGAACGCAGCCAGTCCAAGGCGATCCGCGAGATTTTCGTCACCCACCAGGAAATGCTCGACGACCCGGAACTCACCGACGAAGTCGACACGCGCCTCAAGCAAGGCGAAAGCGCTGAGGCGGCATGGATGAGTGTGATCGAAGCAGCGGCCAAACAGCAGGAGTCGTTGCAGGATGCCTTGCTCGCCGAGCGTGCCGCCGACCTGCGTGACATTGGCCGTCGTGTGCTGGCGCAACTGTGTGGCGTCGAAACCGCCCAGGAACCGAGTGAGCCTTACATTTTGGTGATGGACGAAGTCGGTCCGTCTGATGTGGCCCGGCTTGATCCGGCGCGCGTCGCTGGCATCCTCACCGCCCGCGGCGGCGCGACGGCCCACAGTGCCATTGTCGCCCGCGCCCTCGGTATTCCCGCGCTGGTGGGCGCCGGTCCGGCGGTGTTGCTGTTGGCCGCCGGTACGCCGTTGTTGCTGGATGGCCAGCGCGGGCGCCTGCATGTGGATGCCGACGCCGCTACCCTGCAACGCGCCACGGTCGAGCGCGACACCCGCGAACAACGCCTGCAAGCGGCCTCGGCACAACGCCACGAACCCGCGTTGACCCGTGACGGTCATGCCGTGGAAGTGTTCGCCAACATCGGCGAAAGCGCTGGCGTCGCCAGCGCGGTGGAGCAGGGCGCCGAAGGCATCGGCTTGCTGCGCACCGAACTGATTTTCATGGCCCATCCGCAAGCGCCGGACGAGGCTACCCAGGAAGCCGAATACCGCCGCGTCCTCGATGGGCTCGCCGGTCGTCCGCTGGTCGTGCGCACCCTCGATGTGGGCGGCGACAAACCGCTGCCTTACTGGCCGATCGCCGAAGAGGAAAACCCCTTCCTCGGCGTGCGCGGCATTCGTCTCACCTTGCAACGCCCGCAGATCATGGAAGCCCAACTGAGGGCGCTGCTGCGCTCGGCGGACAACCGTCCGCTGCGCATCATGTTCCCCATGGTCGGCAGCGTCGATGAGTGGCGCGCCGCCCGTGACATGACCGAGCGCCTGCGTCTGGAAATCCCGGTGGCGGACCTGCAACTGGGCATCATGATCGAAGTGCCGTCGGCCGCGTTGCTCGCGCCGGTATTGGCCAAGGAAGTGGACTTCTTCAGTGTCGGCACCAACGACCTGACCCAGTACACCCTGGCCATCGACCGTGGCCACCCGACCCTGTCCGCTCAGGCCGATGGCCTGCACCCGGCAGTGTTGCAACTGATCGACATCACCGTGCGTGCAGCCCATGCCCATGGCAAATGGGTAGGCGTGTGCGGCGAGCTGGCGGCGGACCCGTTGGCAGTGCCGGTATTGGTCGGCCTGGGGGTAGATGAGTTGAGCGTGTCCGCCCGCAGCATTCCCGAAGTGAAGGCGCGCGTGCGCGAATTCAGTCTGAGCGAGGCCCAGGGCCTGGCGCAAAAAGCACTGGCGGTGGGCTCACCTGCCGAAGTGCGAGCCCTAGTGGAGGCCGTATAGATGGCGAGGATTCTGACCCTGACGCTGAACCCGGCGTTGGATCTGACGGTACGCCTGGCGCGCCTGGAACCGGGTGAAGTCAACCGCAGCGAAACCCTGCTGACCCATGCCGCCGGCAAGGGTGTGAACGTGGCGCAGGTGCTGGCCGACCTGGGCCATGAGTTGACCGTGGGCGGCTTTCTCGGTGAAGGCAACCCCCAGGCCTTTGAAGCGCTCATTGCACAGCGTGGGTTTACCGACGCGTTTATCCGCGTGCCCGGTGAAACCCGCAGCAATATCAAGATTGCCGAGCAGGATGGCCGGGTCACCGACATCAATGCACCGGGGCCGCAGGTGACAGAACAGGCGCAAAACGCCTTGCTGGACAAACTGGCGCAGATTGCTCCCGGCTTTGATGCGGTGGTGGTGGCCGGCAGCTTGCCACGCGGCGTCAGCCCGCAGTGGTTCAAGGGGCTGTTGGAGCAGTTGAAACGCTATGGTTTGAAAGTCGCTTTGGACACCAGCGGCGAAGCACTGCGCGCGGGTTTGCTGGCCGGCCCATGGCTGGTCAAACCCAATACTGAAGAGCTGGCCGAAGCCCTGGATAACGCCACCGATGCGGTCAGCCAACTGCACCGGCAAGGTGTCGAACATGTGGTGGTCTCCGACGGTGCCGCCGGCGTGAGCTGGTACAGCCCAAATGCGGCGCTGCAGGCCACACCGCCCAAGGTCACGGTCGCCAGCACCGTAGGCGCCGGCGATTCGCTGCTGGCCGGTATGCTCCATGGTCTGCTCACCGGGGATACGCCGGAACAGACCTTGCGCCGCGCCACGGCGATTGCCGCGATGGCGGTGACGCAGATCGGTTTTGGCATCAGCGATCACGCGCAGTTGGCGCGTCTCGAAAGCGGCGTTCAAGTGCGCTCGCTGACAGAACAATAAGAGGGTTTGTGATGAAGTTAGCCATTGTTACCGCCTGCCCGAACGGCATGGTCACCAGTGTGCTGTGCGCCCGCTTGTTGGACGCCGCCGCACAGCGCCAGGGCTGGAGCACCAGCGTTGAAGTGGTGGATGTGCAGCGCCCGGAACGCCAGCTCTCCCAGGCCACGATCGACGATGCCGAATGGGTGTTGTTGGTCAGCAGTACCCCGGTGGATATGCAGCGGTTTGTCGGTAAGCGCGTGTTCCAGAGCACGCCGGCCCAGGCGCTGGCGGATGTCGACGCGGTATTGCGTCGCGGCGCTGAAGAAGCCCAGGTGTATGTCGCCACGCAGCAGGCGGCTGAAAATGCACCACGTATTGTGGCAATCACGGCTTGTCCGACGGGCGTGGCGCACACCTTCATGGCCGCCGAAGCCTTGCAGCAGACCGCCAAGCGGCTGGGCTACGACTTGCAGGTCGAGACCCAGGGCTCGGTCGGCGCACGCACGCCCTTGAGCCCGCAGGCTATCGCTGAGGCCGATGTGGTGCTGTTGGCGGCGGATATCGAAGTCGCTACCGAGCGCTTCGCCGGCAAGAAGATTTACCGCTGCGGCACCGGCATTGCCCTCAAGCAATCCGAAGCCACCCTCAACAAGGCCCTTGCTGAAGGCGCAGTGGAAAGTGCGGCCAGCGGTGCCGTGGCCAAGAAAGAAAAAACCGGCGTTTACAAACACCTGCTGACCGGTGTGTCGTTCATGTTGCCGATGGTGGTGGCGGGCGGGTTGTTGATTGCGTTGTCCTTCATGTTCGGCATCACTGCTTTTGAAGAGAAAGGCACACTGGCTGCTGCCTTGAAAACCGTCGGCGATCAGGCCTTCATGTTGATGGTGCCGCTGCTGGCGGGCTACATCGCTTATTCCATTGCCGACCGTCCTGCGTTGGCCCCCGGCATGATCGGCGGGTTGCTGGCGACCACCTTGGGTGCTGGTTTTATCGGCGGGATATTTGCCGGTTTCCTCGCCGGTTATTGCGTCAAGCTGATCACCCGCGCGGTGCAGTTGCCGCAAAGCCTGGATGCGCTCAAGCCGATCCTGATCATCCCGTTGCTGGCGAGCCTGTTCACCGGCCTGGCGATGATCTACCTGGTCGGGCCACCGGTGGCGCGCATGCTTGTGGGCCTGACGGAATTCCTCAACACCATGGGCACCACTAACGCCGTGCTGCTGGGCATTCTGTTGGGCGGCATGATGTGCGTCGACCTCGGTGGGCCGATCAACAAGGCAGCCTATGCGTTTTCCGTCGGCATGCTGGCGGCGCACAGTGGCGCGCCGATTGCCGCCACCATGGCGGCCGGCATGGTGCCGCCGATCGGCATGGGCATCGCTACGTTCCTGGCACGCCGCAAGTTTGCCCAAACAGAGCGTGAGGCCGGCAAGGCGGCGATCATTCTGGGGATGGTGTTTATCTCCGAAGGCGCGATTCCCTTTGCGGCCAAAGACCCGCTGCGCGTGATCCCGGCCAGCATCGCCGGTGGCGCGTTGGCCGGCGCGCTGTCGATGTACTTTGGTTGCAAGCTCGCGGCGCCCCACGGCGGCCTGGCGGTGCTGGTCATCCCGAATGCGATGAACCATGCGCTGCTGTACCTGCTGGCGATTGTCGCGGGCAGCTTGCTGACCGGTCTGGTGTACGCCTTGATCAAACGTCCGGAAGCGCAAGAGCTGACTGTCGCACCCGTGTCATAACCCCATGCTGTAGTGGCCCTTTTGATACTCAAGAGGGCACCTGCATGAGCCACTTCGATCTCGGCCGCCGCCGCGTGATGCAAGCCGTCGGCGCCGGCCTGTTGCTGCCGGGCCTGGCCCCGGCGGTGATCGCCTCTGTGAAGGACCGGCCGCAACTCACCGACGGCGTGCAGTCCGGCGATCTGCTCGGTGATCGCGCCATGATCTGGAGCCGCAGCGATCGCCCGGCGCGCATGGTGGTGGAGTGGGACACCCGCAGCGTATTCAGCAACCCGCGCAAATTCATTTCGGCCCTGGCCGATAACCGGACCGACTTCACGGCCCGCGTCGAACTCACCGGTCTGCCCGCCGATCAGGCGATTTTCTACCGCGTGCATTTCGAAGATGCCCAAACCGGCGTCGCCAGCGAGCCGTGGTTCGGCCACCTGCGCAGTGTGCCGCAACAGCGCCGCGATATTCGTTTCGTGTGGAGCGGCGACACCGTCGGCCAAGGCTTCGGCATCAACCCGGACATTGGCGGCATGCGCATCTATGAAGCCATGCGCCTGCGTTTGCCGGACTTTTTTATCCACAGTGGCGACACCATCTACGCCGACGGCCCGGTGCCGGCGCAACTGACGACCGAAAACGGGCGTATCTGGCGCAATATCACCACCGAAGCCAAGAGCAAAGTCGCCGAAACCCTGGATGAATATCGCGGTAATTACCGCTACAACCTGATGGACGAAAATGTCCGTCGCTTCAACGCCGAAGTGCCGCAGATCTGGCAGTGGGACGACCATGAAGTGGTGAACAACTGGTCGCCGAGCAAGCAGTTGGATGAGCGTTACCAGGTCAAGGACATCAACACCTTGGTCGGCCGTGCACGCCAGGCGTGGCTGGAATATTCACCGATGCGCCGGCAGAGCGCCGATGGCGGCGGGCGGATTTATCGCAAGCTCAGCTATGGGCCGTTGCTGGAGGTGTTCGTGCTGGATATGCGCAGCTATCGCGGGCCGAACGATGACAACCTGGGCGCTGAAAAACCCTTCCTGGGCCGGGAGCAATTGGACTGGCTCAAGCGTGAACTCAAGGGGTCGCAGGCGCAGTGGAAAGTCATCGCGGCGGACATGCCCATTGGGCTGGGTGTACCCGACGGCGAAGTAAGCCCCGGCGTACCGCGCTGGGAAGCGATTGCCAACAACGACCCTGGCGCACCGCAAGGGCGTGAGTTGGAAATTGCCGAGCTGCTGGGGTTTTTAAGGGCGCAGAAGGTGCGCAACCACGTATGGCTGACGGCGGATGTGCATTACTGCGCGGCACATCACTATCACCCGGATCGTGCGGCGTTCCAGGATTTTGAGCCGTTCTGGGAGTTTGTGGCCGGGCCGTTGAACGCGGGGAGCTTCGGGCCTAATCCATTGGATAAGACCTTTGGGCCTGAGGTGGTGTTCGAGAAGGCACCACCGGCGCAAAACACGTCACCATTTGCCGGGTTTCAGTTTTTTGGCGAGGTGCAGATAGATGGGCAGACGGCGGAGTTGACCGTCATCCTGCGGGATTTGGATGGGGTCTCAGTGTTCGAGCAAACGCTGCAACCCGCCTGATTTGGAATGCAATCAAAACGGCGGGAGCTGGCTTGCCTGCGATAGCGCTAGTGAATTCACCCTCGCTGTCGCAGGCAAGCCAGCTCCCACCGTTGCCAATCAGTAGACGTCGCGACGATAACGGCCTTGTTCGATCAGCCGCTCCACGGCCTCACTGCCGAGTATGTCCACCAACGCCTGATCCACCCCGGACGCCATGCCTTGCAGACTCCCGCACACATAAATCGCCGCGCCGTCGCTCAGCCACTTACGCAACACGTCGGCTGACTCCCGCAGGCGATCCTGCACGTAGATTTTCTCTTCCTGATCGCGAGAAAACGCCAGATCGAGCAACGCCAGGTCACCGCTGGCCAACCAGCCCTGCAACTCGTCCTGGCACAGGAAATCATGGGCGATATTGCGCTCGCCAAACAGCAGCCAGTTGCGCTGCTGGCCATCGGCAACACGCGCCTTGAGCAAGCTGCGCAGGCCGGCCAGGCCGGTGCCGTTGCCCAGCAGGATCAGTGGCACGGGGATGTCTGGTAGATGAAAACCACTGTTGCGGCGCAGGCGCAGGCTGATGCTTGAGCCGAGGGCGGCATGTTCGGTAAGCCAGCCTGACCCCAGGCCCAGGCTGCCATCGGGGTGGCGTTCCTGGCGGACGATCAATTCGAGTACGCCATCGCTGGGAATCGAGGCGATGGAATATTCGCGCATTCCCAGGGGCACCAGCGCGTCCACCAGCGCCTGGGCGTGCAGGCCGACCAGGTGAGCGCGATGCGTCGGCAATTGGCGAGTGGCCAAAGCCTGGTCGAGGGTGTGCGCCATGCCGTCGATCAACACGCCGTTGCTGCCGGCCAGACCCAGGCCTTCGAGGAAGTGCTCGATGGTCCAGGGGCAGTTGCGCGGCAGCACTTCCACCAGGTCACCGGCTTGCCAGCTGTGTGGCGAAGGCGAGGTGAGGCCCAGTAAATAGACACCGGAACCTGCGCTGTCGCGGTTGAGCAGGGTGCGCTGACACAGCGTCCAGTTTTCGTATTGGGCGGTCGGCCAAGCGGCCGCCGGGGCGTGACCGGTGAGCTGGCCGAGTTGTTGTTGCCAGTGCAGCAGGGCAGTGGTGTCGCCGCTGTCGACTTCCACCGGGGCAAACAGCGCGTTGCCGCCCTGGTTGGTCAGCCAGAAATGCAGGCGCCGCGCGAAGCCGCAGAAGTGTTCGTATTGACGATCACCCAGGGCCAGTACCGAGTAGTTCAAGCCCTTTAGGGACAGGTCCTGACCGAGCACACTGCGCTCGAAACCGCGGGCGCTGTCGGGCGCTTCGCCGTCGCCGAAGGTACTGACCACGAACAGCGCATTTGCCGACTGGCGCAGGTCATCCTGGCTGACACTGCCCAGGGACTGCACCTTCACCGGCAAGCCGGCCGCCTGCAATTGGCCGGCTGTCTGCCAGGCCAGTTGCTCGGCAAAACCGCTCTGGCTGGCAAAGCCGATCAACCATGGCGGAGCATCGCTGGTGTTGGCCGTGAGGCCTTTACGCGCGTCACGCACCTGGCGTTTCTTGCGACGCCGATCCAGGTACAACAGCCAGCCGGTAATGAAGAACAACGGCATCAGCACTGAACTGAGCGTGAGAATGATCCGCCCCACCAGGCCGAAGTAGCTTCCGGTGTGCAGCGCGTAGACGCTGGTCAGCAGTTGGGAACCGAGGGTTTTGCAGGCGTAGCGGTCGTGGGATTTGACCTCGCCAGTTGCCGGGTCCAGGTTGATCTGGTTCAGCGCACGGTCATGGGGCGAGTTGTCCAGCAGGTAGTAAACGATGGCAGGTTGCCCGGCGACGGCCGGCATGCGGATATTGTAGGCACTCAAGCCTGGGCCGGCGTTGCTGTAGATACTGCTCCAGATCGCATCGTAATTGGCCACGGGCGCCGGGCCTTCGGGGGCCGGTCCGCGTTTGCGCACGCGTTCATTCTGTGGGGCATCGGACAGCAGTTTGGTCAGGCCCTGGCTGTACCAGTCGTAGGACCAATACAACCCGGTCAGCGCCGACAGCAGGTAGGCCAACAGGCACCAGGTGCCGAATACCGAGTGCAGGTCCCAATTAAAGGCACGGCCCTTTTTGCGCCAATCCAAGGTCAGCCAGGCACGCCAGCTCGCCACCTGGCGCGGCCAGCGCAGGTACACACCGGAGAGGCAGAAGAACACCAGGATCAGCGTGCACGCGCCGGTGATGTTGCGCCCGATATCGCCCATCACCAGGAAGCGGTGGAACTGCAGCAGGAACCCGAAGACCTCCTGGCCGACCACATCGCCCAGGTAGTTGCCGGTGTAGGGATCGAAATAGCGCAACTGGCCACGGCGTTCACCGGGCGGCGGGGTGAAGAACACGCGGGCGGCGTTGCCGCTTTCGCTCTCCACGAACAGCATGGCCACGGTCTTGCCTTCGGTCGCTTCCAGTTTGCGCACCAGCTCGGCGGGCGGCAGTACGCCGGCTTCGCGTGTTTGCACGGTCAGTACGCTGGGGTTGAGCGCCCGCAGTATTTCATCCTGAAACGAGACCGCAGCCCCGGTGATCCCCATCAAGGCCAGCACCAGCCCGGCGGTAATGCCGAAGAACCAGTGCAACTGGAACAGGGTTTTCTTCAACACGTCTGACCGCCTCGTCTATCCGGATATGTAGGGCACGGCGCGCATTATGCCGTGCCATGTCGAGAAACATTCTGTTTAACACGCAAAAGCCCCACGCATCCGATGCGTGGGGCTTTTTGCTGCGTGGTAGTGCTGTTTAGAAGTGGAAACTGGTGGTCAACAGCGCCGTACGACCGGCCGCCTGATTGGCGAAGTGCGTCGAGAAGGCTTTGTCGTAATACAGCTTGTCCGTCAGGTTTTGCACGTTCAATTGCAGGTCGACGTTCTTGGTCAGTTTGTAGCTGGCCATGGCGTCGTAGCGGGTGTAGGACGGTACGTAAACGGTGTTGCCTGCATCGCCATAAACCTGGTCGACGTAGAACGCGCCACCGCCGATGGTGAGCTTGGAGGTGACGTCGTAGGTGGTCCACAGGCTGAAGGTGTTCTTCGGCGTATTGGGCATTTGATTGCCTTTGTTCGACCCCGAGCTGACCACACCGTTGCGGCCGTTCAGGCCGGATTTGACCAGCTCGCTGTCGAGGTAGCTGTAGCCGGCGAACACCTGCCATTGGTCGGTGATCTTGCCGCTGGCGGACAATTCCACGCCGTCGACTTGGGACTCACCTGCGTTCTGATAGGTCAGGGCGTCGACCAGGATGCGCGTGTTTTTCTTCTCGGTACGGAACACTGCAGCGGTCAGAGACAGGCGATCGTGGAACAGGTCCCACTTGGTGCCCAACTCGTAGTTGACGGTCTCTTCCGGCTGCAGGTCGCTGCTGGCGGCACCGGCAGACAGCGGGTTGCCGTCCGAACCTTCACCGACCAGGCCACCGGCAGGCGTCGCCGACGTGGCGTAGGAGGCATAGATGCTGGCGTTTTCCACCGGTTTCCAGACCAGGCCGGCTTGCCAGTTGAAGAATTGGCTGTCTTCTTTGATTTTGCTGCGGCCGGTCGCGGAGTCGGTGTTGGCAACGGTGTCGAAGGTGTCGTAGCGCAGGCCGACGTTCAGCAACCATTTCGGGTCCAGCTCGATGGTGTCGAACACATAGGCGCCACGGCTGGTGGCCTTGGTGGCGGTGCCGTAATAGTTGCGCGCGATGCTGCCGGTCCAGGCGTCATCCGGGTTCGGGTTGCTCAGGGAGGTGCACTGGCCGCCCAGGCTGCCTTTGGCCACGGTGCAGACCGGGTTGGTGTTGGGGCTGATGGTGTAGTTGCTCACGCGGGTTTCTTCGCCGGTGAACTCCAGGCCGGTGGAGTAGCTGTGCTTGAAGCCCAAAGCCTGGAAGCTGCCAAACAAGTCCGTCTGGTTGGTGGTGGTGGTTGTGGTCGAGACCCGGCTGTTGGCGCGGCGCCACACGGTGCCGAACCGGTTGACGTTGAATTTGCTGTCGTCCGGCTGCGTCAGGATGTAATCCTGGCCAGTGCTGCCATGGCGCAGGGTGTTTTTCAGCGTCATGTTGTCGTTCAGGTCGTGCTCGATGGAGAACGTGCTGATATCGGCGCGGGTCTTGCGGAAGTCGCGATCCTTGAGGCCGTAGAAATTGTTGCTGTCGCCGCCGTCGTTGGGTTTGTCATGCACGTGGGCAGTGGCGGTCGATGAGCCGTAGCCATAAGGAATCCCCGAATCCGGCAGGTCGTCGCTTTCCATGTGGTAGTAGCTGAGGTTGACGCGGGTAGGGGTGCCCAGGCCGAACGTCAGCGACGGCGCTACGCCCCAACGGTCGTAATTCACTGCGTCGCGGCCGGCGACGTTCTGTTCGTGGCTCATCAGGTTCAGGCGGAACGCGGCGCTGTCGTCGAGGAACTGACGGTTCACGTCGAGCACGTAGCGGCGGGTCTGGTCGGAACCATAGGTGAAGCCGCCGTTGGTGAAGTCCCGCGCTTGTGGGGTTTTGCTCACCAGGTTGAGGCTGCCACCGGCCGAGCCACGACCGCCGAACGAAGAGTTCGGGCCTTTGCTGACTTCGATCGATTCGATGTCGAAAATCTCACGGCTCTGGCCGCCGGTATCGCGCACGCCGTCCAGGTATGTGTCGCCCTGGGCGTCAAAACCACGGATGAACGGGCGGTCGCCCTGAGGGTTGCCGCCTTCACCGGCACCGAACGTGATGCCCGGTACGGTGCGCAAGGCATCCTGTAACGACGTGGCGGCGGTGTCCTTGAGCACTTGTTGCGGCACCACGGTGACCGAGCGCGGTGTGTCCACCAAGGGCGCGGTGTATTTCTGCGACGAGGCTTTTTCCACTTGGTAGGAGGTGTTGTCCTGTTCTTCCCCGGTGATGCTGGTGGCGCCGAGGGAGATGCTGTTGCGCTGGCCTTTTTGTTCAGTGTCTTCAGCCGCCTGCGCCTGATGGGCGATAGCGCTGGCGCTGAGGGCAACGCCGATGGCCGAGGCCAACATGCGAGGTGAACTGGCAGGTATTTTTGTAATGGTGCGCGACATGACGTGTCCCTTCCCCAAGGATGTGAGGCGGCGGAATATAGGGTGAACACGACTTTCTATCAATTGCGATACATTGCTAATTGCACTAAATTTACATTCTTTACACTTTTGACTTACGGTTTTTACGGACTCGTTCGTCCCGGCGTTTTACAGGGCGGATAAGAATCAATACCATTGGCGCCTTTCCGAATTCAGGTATTGCCCATGCTGCTGCACATCCCCGGCCTGTTCTCTCGTGAGGAAGTGCAGCGCATTCGCCAAGCCTTGGAAAACGCCGATTGGGCCGACGGTAAAATCACCGCCGGGCACCAGTCCGCCAAAGCCAAGCACAACCTGCAATTGCCTGAAGGCCACCCTCTGGCCAAGGAAATCGGTGCGGCGATGCTGGAGCGCTTGTGGCAGAACCCGTTGTTTATGTCGGCAGCGTTACCGCACAAGGTCTTCCCGCCGTTGCTCAACTGCTACACCGCAGGCGGCAGTTTTGATTTTCACATCGACAACGCCGTGCGCCAGCCCAAAGGCAGCCACGAACGCGTGCGCACCGATTTGTCGTCCACCTTGTTTTTCAGCGACCCCGATGAATACGACGGCGGCGAGCTGGAGATCCAGGACACCTTCGGCCTGCAGCGTGTAAAGCTGCCGGCCGGCGACATGGTGCTGTATCCCGGTTCCAGCCTGCATAAAGTCAACGCCGTGACCCGCGGTGCGCGCTATGCCTCGTTCTTCTGGACCCAAAGCCTGGTGCGCGAAGACAGCCAGCGCACCCTGCTGTTCGAGATGGACTGCGCGATCCAGCAACTGAGCGCCGATGTGCCCGACCACCCTGCGTTGATCCAACTCACCGGCACGTATCACAACTTGCTGCGCCGCTGGGTCGAGGTCTGAGCATGGGCTTTTTATTGCGCCGCGAAGAAGTGCTCAATGTCGAGCAACTGCAACGCATGCTTGACGATTCCCCCGTCCGTGCCGCCCAAGCGATCCTGATCGCGGCGAAGGAGGGCGCGGTGGATGCCCAGGCGCTGCTCGGGCAGATCCTGCTGGAAGGGCGTGGCATTGCGCGCGATGAAGCGCTGGCCTTGCGCTGGTTCCGGATTGCAGCCCAAAGCGGGCACTTGATGGCACGCAATATGGCAGGCCGTTGCCAGGAGCATGGCTGGGGGTGTGCCGTCGATGAGGTGGCCGCTGCGCGGGAATACCGGATGGCAGCAAAGGCCGGCCTGGATTGGGGTCAATACAACTATGCCAATCTGCTGGCGACCGGACGCGGCGTCGCTGAAGACCAACAACAGGCACTGGCCTTCTACCGTCAGGCGGCGGAGCAGGGGCATGCCAAGTCGATGAACTTGGTGGGGCGTTATCTGGAAGAGGGCCAGTTCTGCCCACGGGACCTGGACGCTGCCGTGGATTGGTATCGACGCTCAGCCGAAGCCGGGGATTTTCGCGGGCAGTTCAGCTATGCGGCGGTGTTGGCTGACAGCGGTCAAATCGAGGCGGCGCTGGCGTGGCTGCGCAAGGCATTGGCGGGCGGGAATCTGAAGTTCCTGCGCACGGCGCACAAGGCACTGGCAGCAGCGAATGATCCGCAGATTCGGGCGATGGCGGAGGCTTACAAAGAGCGCGCCACACACCTGAACCTGTAGGAGCCGGCAGCCGGCTCCTACAGCGGTTGATCGTTCCCGGGAGGGACGATCAGACGTAGAACGATTTCAACGGCGGAAATCCATTGAACTCAACCGCGCTGTAGCTGGTGGTGTACGCACCGGTCGACAACCAGTACAGACGATCACCAATCGCCAGGTTCAGCGGCAGGCCGTACTTGTAGTTCTCGTACATGATGTCGGCGCTGTCACAGGTCGGGCCGGCGATGACCACTTCTTCCATCTCGCCTTTCTTCTCGGTCCAGATCGGGAACTTGATGGCTTCGTCCATGGTTTCGATCAGGCCGGAGAACTTGCCCACATCCGTGTACACCCAACGCTCGACGGCGGTACGGGATTTACGCGCCACCAGCACCACTTCGCTGACCAGGATACCGGCGTTGGCGATCAACGAACGGCCTGGCTCCAGGATGATTTCCGGCAGGTCGTCGCCGAAATCCTCCTTGAGGAAGCGGATGATTTCTTCGGCGTAGGTTTCCAGGCTGTTGGTGCGGGTGATGTAGTTGGCCGGGAAGCCGCCACCCATGTTGATCAGCTTGAGGTGAATGCCGTCTTCTTCCTTCAGGCGTTCGAAGATCACTTTGACCTTGGCGATCGCCGCGTCCCACACGCTGATGTCGCGCTGTTGCGAGCCGACGTGGAACGAGATGCCGTAAGGCACCAGGCCCAGGTCACGGGCGAGGATCAGCAGGTCCATGGCCATGTCGGTCTGGCAGCCGAATTTGCGCGACAGCGGCCAGTCAGCCGTGGTCGAGCCTTCGGTGAGGATACGCACATACACTTTCGAGCCCGGTGCGGCCTTGGCGATGTTGCGCAGGTCGGCTTCGGAGTCGGTGGAGAACAGACGCACGCCCTTCTCGTAGAAGTAGCGGATGTCCTTGGATTTCTTGATGGTGTTGCCGTAGCTGATACGGTCGGCGCTGACGCCGCGATCCATCACTTTATCCAGCTCGTAGATCGAAGCGATGTCGAAGCTCGAACCCTTCTCTTTGAGCAGGTCGATGATCTCGACGGCTGGGTTGGCCTTGACCGCGTAATAGACCTTGGCGAATTCGAAACCGGCGCGCAGGTCATCGTAGGCCTGGCTGATCATCGCGGTGTCGATCACCACGAATGGGGTTTCTTGCTTGTCGGCGAACGCCTTCATTTTGTCAAAAGTGGCGCGCGCGAAATAGTCTTCGACGTTGATCGACATGCTGGGAACTCCTAAGGGCAAACTGTAGTAATCAATGGGTGCAACTGAACGTCCTCCGTATCCCCACTTTGGTTCGCCTACTTCCCAAGGCATGTCGCCGAAAGCAAAAAGGCCATGGGACTAACCGCTTCCCTTGGCCTTGCTGTCTCGTCGTCAGTACTTGAGCCGGATGGATCGTTTCCAGCATGGACGTTCGGCGCGAACTTTAGGACGTGAGAGGCCATAGATCAACTAAAAATGTCGCGTTTTTGCACGCGTTCGTCGCGGGAACCGGTGCAGCTACTTATGTAACCGACAGGTATGACGGAATGATGTTCCCCGGAAGGGGCAATTCGCTGGGATTTCCCTGGCACACCTTAGACCAAATGTGGGAGCGGGCTTGCTCGCGAATGCGGTGGATCAGTCACGCATGTGTTGACTGTCACAGCGTATTCGCGAGCAAGCCCGCTCCCACATGATTTAACCGAGTCGAGTCAGATCAGGCCAGGGCGGTCTCGGCAGGCGACACAATACTGGTCTTGCCCCCACGGGACTTACCGGAACTCAGGTACTCGGCAATCGACTCCTGGGTGACTTCGCCGAGGAATACCCGCTCCGCATCCATCACCGGCAGCCACGACCGGTTGAACTCATACATGCGCGACAACAGGATGCGCAGATGCTCGTCATACGCCGCCGTGGCGTTGAACTCGCGCAGGTACTGGCCGCAAGTCCCGGTCTGACGGTGCAGGTCGCGACGTCGTACATACCCCAGTGCCTTGTTCTCGGCACAGGTGACCACCATGTAGCGGCGGTCATGCTCATCCATCAATTCCAATGCATCGGCCACCGGCGTCTCGGGGCTCACCGAAGGCGCGTTGTCCGCCGCATCTTCGGCCTTCACCAGCAACAGGCGCTTGAGGGTACTGTCCTGGCCCACGAAGTTACTGACGAATTCGTCGGCCGGGTGGGCGAGCAGGGTGTCCGGATGATCGATCTGCAACAGCTTGCCGGCGCGGAAGATGGCGATCTTGTCGCCCAGCTTGATGGCTTCGTCGATGTCGTGGCTGACCATGATCACGGTCTTGTTCAGCGCGCGCTGCATCTCGAAGAACTCGTTCTGGATCATCTCGCGGTTGATCGGGTCGACCGCGCCGAACGGTTCGTCCATCAGCAGCAGTGGCGCATCGGCCGCCAGGGCACGGATCACGCCGATGCGCTGTTGCTGGCCACCCGACAGCTCACGCGGGTAGCGGTGCAGGTATTGCTTGGGCTCCAGCTTGATCATGCTCATCAACTCGCGGGCGCGGTCATGGCATTTCTGCTTGTCCCAGCCGAGCAATTTAGGCACGACCACGATGTTTTCCTCGATGGTCATGTTGGGGAACAGACCGATCTGCTGGATCACATAACCGATGTTGCGACGCAGGGTCACTTCGTCGAGGTCGGTGGTGTCTTCGCCATTGATCAGGATCTTGCCCGAGGTGGGCTTGATCAGGCGGTTGATCATTTTCAGCGTGGTGCTCTTGCCGCAGCCCGACGGGCCGAGAAAGACGCAAATCTCGCCTTCATTGACGGTCAGGCTTACATCGTTCACGGCCGTCACAGTCTTGCCGTTGCTTTGGAAGGTCTTGGACAGGTTTTGAAGTTCGATCATTTGAGCAATCCTTTTGGAGTCAGCGAGCGTTGCAGCCATTGCAGAAGCAGGTCGGCGAAGATGGCCAGGAGACTGACCAGCACGGCGCCAACGATCAGCATCGACATGTCGCTGCGGCTGATGGAAGCCAGAATAAGTACACCCAGGCCACCGGCGCCGATGGTGGCGGCGATGGTCATGACACCAATGTTCATCACCACGGCGGTGCGCACACCGGCGAGGATCACCGGCACGGCGATGGGCAGCTCGACCATGCGCAGGCGCTGGCCGAAGGTCATGCCGATGCCGCGTGCGGCTTCGCGAATGCCCGGTTCCACCCCGGTGAGGGCCAGGTAGGTGTTACGCATGATCGGCAGCAGGGAGTAGAGGAACACGGCGGTGATCGCCGGCATCGGCCCCAGGCCCTGGCCGAACTTGGAATAGAACGGCAGCAGCAGACCGAACAGCGCGATGGACGGTACAGTCAGCAACACGGTGGCGCTGGCTTGCAGCGGACCGGCCAGGGTCGGAAAGCGTGTCATCAGAATGCCCAGGGGCACGCCGATCAGGATCGCGAGGATCACGGCGATGCCGACCAGGGTGATGTGCTGTCCGGTCAGTTGTAGGACTTGGGCCCAATCAAGATGGGAAAAGGCGTTCAGGAATTCCATGTCTTCTCCTCTTATTGATTGATGGGATGTTGGCGCAGGAAGTCGGCGGCAACAGCGGATGGGCTTTCATGGTCGACGTCGACCCGCGCGTTCAACTGGCGCATGGTTTCGTCGTCGAACAGATCGGCCAGCGGCTTGAGTTCAGCCGCGAGGGTTGGATGCTGGTCGAGATACGCCTGACGGATCACCGGTGCGGCGGTGTAGTCCGGGAAGTAATGCTTGTCGTCTTCCAGCAGCTTCAGTTTGAAGGCGTTCAGGCGACCATCGGTGGTGTAGACCAAACCGGCAAACACTTGACCGTTACGCAGGGCGGTGTAGACCAGGCCGGCGTCCATCTGCCGGGTGTTTTTACGCGTGAGGTTCATGTCATACAGCTTGACCATGCCGCCCATGCCGTCGGACCGGTTGGCGAACTCGGTGTCCAGCGCCACCAGGCGCGTGCCTTTGGTTTTTTCCGCCAGGGCGTGGGTCAGGTCGCTGATGCTGTTGATCTGCGGGAACTCCTTGGCCACGTTCTCGGGCAGGGCCAGGGCGTAGGTATTGCTGAAGCGCGACGGCGAGAGCCAGATCAGGCCTTTTTTAGCGTCGAGTTCTTTGACTCGAGCGTAGGACTGTTCGCTGTCGAGTTTCTCGTCGACATGGTTGTAGGCCACCAGCGACACGCCGGTGTACTCCCAGATCAGGTCCAGTTGCCCGCTTTCCTGGGCACTGCGCGCCAGGTTGCTGCCCAGGCCGCCAGTCACACGGGCGTCGTAGCCCTTGGTGCGCAGGTACTGGGAAGTGATTTCGGCGAGCAGGGTCTGTTCGGTGAACACCCGGGCGCCGATGCGGATCACCGGTTTTTCGGCGGCTTGCGCAATGCCTGCAAACAGCAGGACGCAGCTCAATATCAGGGTCAGTCTTTTCATGTGATTTCCTTTGCCAAGCCTTAAGACGGACGCAACCCGCGTTCCAACCAGAGGCGGCTGGCCATGGTCACCAGACCGTCAAGCAACAACGCCAGCAGCGCGGTGCACGCGGCGCCGAGTAGCAATTGCGGCTGGTTGTTCAGGGCGATGCCGGGGAAGATCAGGCTGCCCAGGCTGTTGGCGCCGATCAGGAAGGCCAGCGGTGCGGTACCGACGTTGATCGCCAGCGCCACGCGCACGCCACCGATGATGATCGGCACGGCGTTGGGTAATTCGACGCGAAACAGCACTTGGCGCGGTGTCATACCGATGCCGACGGCGGCTTCCTTCAAGGAACCCTGCACGTTTTTCAGGCCTTCGTAGGTATTGCGCACAATGGGCAGCAAGGAGGCGAGGAACAGGGCGAAAATCGCAGGGCCGCTGCCGATGCCGAGGACGCCGAGGGCGATGGCCAGTACGGCCAGGGGAGGGACGGTGTTGCCGATGTTGAAGATCTGCATGAAGCGTTCTGCACGCCCGACCATGTTCGGTCGACTGAGCAGGATACCGGCGGGGATCCCCACAATCAGGGCGGCCAGCATGGAGACAAGAACCAGGATCAGATGAGCTTGCAGGTAAAACAACAAATCGTCGCGGTACAGTTCGATCGTGTTGATGCCGATCCAGTGGACCAGCAGGGCCAAGAGGGCGACGACAACCGCTCCTCCTATCAGCCCTTTGCCATAGCGAATAGCCACAGGCGGACTCCTTTTTTCTTCTGTCGGCGAACACATTCCTTCGTGGCATGCCATGCCTGGCTGCCTCTGAATGTGGTCGCGAAATGCAGCTCGCCGATACCGGCAACGCGGTATGCGATCGAGCCATGAGCGCAGCCTCGTCAGGCTAACTTGCTGATTTATCAGCCCCTGTTCCGAGTGCGGTAGCAGGGGAGTGGACGTCTCTACCTTTTAAAAGGTTCCACACTTGGCAGCATTTAGCCACCCCCAATGGGCTGAACGGTGGTCTGGCTGCCTGGGTTTGCGCTATACTCGCCGCCCTTTTTTGACTCACCTGCCAGGCGATTTCCCATGACCCACCAGGCCGCCGAAGTCGCGAAACGCCGCACTTTCGCCATTATTTCCCACCCCGATGCCGGTAAAACCACCATCACCGAGAAGCTGTTGCTGATGGGCAAGGCAATCGCGGTGGCCGGCACGGTGAAATCCCGCAAATCCGACCGCCATGCCACCTCTGACTGGATGGAAATGGAAAAACAACGGGGTATTTCCATTACCACGTCGGTCATGCAGTTCCCGTATCGCGACCACATGGTCAACCTGCTCGACACCCCGGGCCACGAAGACTTCTCCGAAGACACCTACCGCACCCTGACTGCGGTGGACTCGGCACTGATGGTCCTCGACGGCGGTAAGGGCGTCGAGCCGCGCACCATCGCGCTGATGGACGTGTGCCGTCTGCGTGACACGCCGATCGTCAGCTTCATCAACAAACTCGACCGCGACATCCGCGACCCGATCGAGCTGCTCGATGAAATCGAAGCCGTCCTGAAGATCAAGGCCGCACCGATCACCTGGCCGATCGGTTGCTACCGCGACTTCAAGGGCGTTTACCACCTGGCCGACGACTACATCATTGTCTACACCGCCGGCCATGGTCACGAGCGCACCGAAACCAAGATCATCGAGAAACTCGACTCCGACGAAGCCCGCGCCCACCTGGGTGACGAGTACGACCGCTTTGTCGACCAGCTGGAACTGGTGCAGGGCGCCTGCCATGAGTTCAACCAGCAGGAATTCCTCGACGGCCAGTTGACCCCGGTGTTCTTCGGTACCGCCCTAGGCAACTTCGGTGTCGACCATGTGCTCGACGCTGTAGTGGATTGGGCCCCGCGCCCGTTGGCACGTGTCGCCAACGAACGTACCGTAGAGCCGGTCGAAGAGAAGTTCACCGGATTCGTGTTCAAGATCCAGGCGAACATGGACCCTAAACACCGCGACCGTATTGCCTTCATGCGCATCTGCTCCGGTAAATACGAAAAAGGCATGAAGATGCGCCACGTGCGCACCGGCAAGGACGTACGCATCGGCGACGCCCTGACGTTCTTCTCCTCCGAGCGTGAACAGCTCGAGGAAGCCTACGCGGGCGACATTATCGGCCTGCACAACCACGGCACCATCCAGATCGGCGACACCTTCACCGAAGGCGAAGCGCTGGGGTTCACCGGTATCCCGCACTTCGCCCCGGAACTGTTCCGCCGCGTCCGCCTGCGTGACCCGCTGAAATCCAAGCAACTGCGCCAAGGCTTGCAGCAATTGGCGGAAGAGGGCGCCACCCAGGTGTTCTTCCCCGAGCGCAGCAACGACATCATCCTCGGCGCCGTCGGCGTGCTGCAGTTCGATGTGGTCGCCAGCCGCCTGAAAGAGGAATACAAGGTTGAGTGCTCGTATGAGCCGATCACTGTGTACTCCGCGCGCTGGATCGATTGCAGCGATAAGAAGAAGTTGGAAGAGTTCTCCAACAAGGCCGTGGAAAACCTGGCGGTGGATGGCGGTGGTCACCTGACCTACCTGGCCCCGACCCGAGTCAACCTGGCGCTGATGGAAGAGCGCTGGCCAGATGTGAAATTCCGCGCAACCCGTGAGCACCATTAAGTTCTGAGCGGTTTATAAAAGGGCGAGGCTGTCATGGCTTCGCCCTTTTTTGTGGGCGCTGAACACCACATTTTGATCTGCGCATGGCGATCGATTGGCAAGAAGCCCGCATCGGGTCTAGCGTATTCAACTACTTCACCCACTCACCGACGGATCAGGAGGCGACCTTGCGTATAACTCAACGTGCCGTTCAGCTGATGTTGCTGGCGGCTCTGGGGCTGGCCGGCAATTGGGCGCTGGCGGGCGCTGGAACGCCCCAATGGAAAGACACCGGCCCTGTCACCAAGAAAAAGCAGCAAGAGGTCAACTCCGGCAGCTGGAAACCGCAAGCCCAGCCCGCCCCGAAGGAAGATCAGGAAAATCCCTACAACGATGGCGAGGACAGTGAAACCTACGACGACGGCGAAACCTGATACCTGGCGCAATCCCGGCATCGCGACTAGCGTCAACGATGGCGGCGGTAAACGGCTGTCGCGTGGGATCTACCTACTGACTGGACGGAATCAACCATGAGTATTTTTCAACGAGTCGTGCTGTTGATAAAGGTGCTGGTGCTGTTGTCGTTGGGGATGTCGTCGGCCTGGGCGCATAACCCGCTGCAGAGCAGTGTTGGGTCTTCTGGGCATCGCCAGGATCTGCAATTGGCGAAGTCTGAGGCGGAGCCTGGCGACAAGGACCAGGGTGGCAGTGAGGGCGATGATGATCCCACCACCGACGAACCGGACAGTGATGATCCGGACGATGAGGGCGACAGCCAGACGTAGGCATCGCCCAAAAGAAAGCCCCTCCCACCCGGCTGATGCGCAACCTGATGGGAAGGGCTGTAGAACACTTGCAATGCCTTGGGCTGATCACCCAGGGCATTTTTGTTGCGATGTCACGCGACGAACTGCTCCGCGTAGTGGCAAGCCACCTGACGGTTATCCAACGGCCGCAGTTGCGGCTCCTCGGTGCTGCATCGCGCGGTCGCATACGGGCAGCGCTTGTGGAAGGCGCAGCCTGGCGGCGGGTTCAGCGGGTTGGGCAGCTCGCCGACGATTTTGATCTTCGGCTTGTTCGGGTCTGGATGGATGGTCGGGGTCGCCGACAGCAGCGCCTGCGTATACGGATGCAGCGGGCGTGCGTAGATGTCTTCCTTGGGACCGACCTCCACTGGGCGACCGAGGTACATCACCATCACGTCGTCGGCAACGTGTTGCACCACTGCCAGGTTGTGGGAAATGAACACGTAGGCGGTGTTGAATTCCTGCTGCAGGTCCATGAACAGGTTGAGCACCTGGGCCTGGATCGACACGTCCAGCGCGGAAGTCGGTTCATCCGCCACCAGCACTTTCGGTTGCAGCATCATGGCGCGGGCCAGGGCGATCCGTTGGCGCTGGCCGCCGGAGAACATGTGCGGGTAGCGCTGATAATGCTCAGGGCGCAGGCCCACTTGCTTCATCATTGCCTGTACCTTCTCGCGGCGTTCGGCGGCAGACAGGTTGGTGTTGATCAGCAGCGGCTCGGCCAGTTGATCACCGACTTTCTGCCGTGGGTTCAGCGAGGCGTACGGGCTCTGGAACACCATCTGCACGTCTTTGCGCAGTTGCTTGCGCTGGGCCTTGTCGGCGCCCGCGACTTCTTGTCCGGCGATTTTCAGGGACCCGGAAGACGGCTCTTCAATCAATGTGAGCGCGCGGGCCAGGGTGGATTTGCCGCAACCCGACTCGCCTACAACCGCAAGGGTCTTGCCGGCTTCGAGCTCGAAGGACACGCCATTGAGGGCACGCACCGTGGCGTGGCCCTTGAACAGGCCACGGGACACTTCGTAGTGACGGGTAAGGTCGCGGGCGGTAAGAACGACGGCCATTACGCCACCTCCTGGTTCAAGGGGTAGAAGCAGCGCGCGAGGCTGTTGGTTTTCGGGTCAAGGTCGGGACGCTGGGTACGGCAGTTTTCCTGCACGTAAGGGCAACGCGGCGACAGCAGGCAGCCCTGCGGACGGTCATAGCGGCCGGGTACGATACCGGGCAGCGTGGCCAGGCGCGTGGCGCCGAGGCTGTGCTCCGGGATCGCCTTGAGCAGCGCTTCGCTGTAAGGGTGCGCTGGAATGTCGAACAGTTGCGGTACCTGGCCGACTTCCACGGCTTGGCCGGCGTACATCACGCACACGCGCTGGGCGGTTTCCGCCACGACCGCGAGGTCGTGGGTGATCAGCACCAGGCCCATGTTCTGTTCTTTCTGCAGGGCCAGCAGCAGTTCCATGATCTGCGCCTGGATGGTCACGTCCAGTGCAGTCGTCGGCTCATCCGCAATCAGCAGTTTCGGCTCGCCGGCAATCGCCATGGCGATTGCGACACGCTGGCTCATACCGCCGGACAGTTGATGCGGGTAGGCATCCATACGGCTGGCAGCGCCTGGAATTTCGACTTTTTCCAACAACTCGATGGCACGCTTGCGCGCTTGTTTGCCGGACATTTTCAGGTGCAGGCGCAGCACTTCTTCAATCTGGAAACCCACGGTGTAGCTGGGGTTCAGTGCAGTCATCGGGTCCTGGAATACCATCGCCAGGTCTTTGCCGACGATCTGACGGCGCTGGCGGTTGCTCAGCTTGAGCATGTCCTTGCCGTCGAAGTTCAGCGCGTCGGCGGTGACGATGCCGGGGTGTTCGATCAGGCCCATCAGCGCCATCATGGTCACGGATTTACCCGAACCCGACTCACCAACGATCGCCAGTACTTCACCTTTGTCGACGGAGATGTCGAGGCCATCGACCACCGGCACGGCGGTCTTGTCGCCGAAGCGGACGTTGAGATTCTTGATTTCTAACAGTGACATGGGAATCTCCTCAGGCGGCGTTCTTGAGTTTCGGGTCCAGCGCATCGCGCAGGCCGTCGCCCATCAAGTTGATTGCCAGCACGCTGAGCAAAATGGTCAAACCAGGCAGGCTCACCACCCACCAGGCGCGTTCGATGTAGTCACGGGCCGAAGCCAGCATGGTGCCCCACTCCGGGGTTGGCGGTTGTACACCAAGGCCAAGGAAGCCCAGAGCCGCGGCATCGAGGATCGCCGAGGAAAAGCTCAAGGTGGCCTGAACGATCAGCGGCGCCATGCAGTTGGGCAGCACGGTGATGAACATCAGACGTGGCAGGCCGGCGCCGGCGAGGCGGGCGGCGGTCACGTAGTCACGGTTCAGCTCGCCCATTACCGCAGCGCGGGTCAGGCGAACATAGGACGGCAACGACACGATCGCGATGGCGATCACGGTGTTGATCAGGCCAGGGCCGAGGATCGCGACAATGGCTACAGCCAGCAGCAGCGACGGCAGGGCCAGCATGATGTCCATCAGGCGCATGATGGTCGGGCCGAGCAAGCGCGGGAAGAACCCGGCGAACAGACCCAGCAGGATCCCCGGGATCAGCGACATCACCACCGACGACAAACCGATCAGCAAGGACAGGCGCGAGCCCTGGATCAGGCGCGAGAGCAAATCACGGCCCAGTTCGTCGGTGCCCAGCAGG
Organism: Pseudomonas sp. H3_E07; assembly: GCF_054668895.1. NCBI lineage: Bacteria > Pseudomonadati > Pseudomonadota > Gammaproteobacteria > Pseudomonadales > Pseudomonadaceae > Pseudomonas > Pseudomonas sp. H3_E07. The sequence continues at coordinate 1,841,925 of NZ_CP162795.1, read as the reverse complement.
AATTGCATCTGCCCACCTTCCAGCCAGGCTGGCGGGGTCAGCAGGAAGTCGCGGTATTGCTCGCTCGGGTTATGTGGTGCAACCCACGGGGCAAAGATCGCGCAGAACACGATCAGCAACATGAACAGCAGGCCGGCAACCGCGCCTTTGTTCTTGGAAAAGGCTTGCCAGAATTCTTTGTACGGAGACGGGTACAGCAGGCTTTGATCGACTGCTGACACTGGACTAGGTGTGGTCATGGTCATGATCTCAGCGCTGGTGACGGATGCGTGGGTTGGCGAAGCCGTAGAGGATATCCACCACGAAGTTCACCAGGATCACCAGGCAGGCGATCAACAGGATGCCGTTCTGCACCACCGGGTAGTCCCGCGCGCCAATGGCTTCGATCAGCCATTTGCCGATGCCGGGCCAGGAGAAGATGGTTTCGGTCAATACCGCACCGGCTAACAGCGTGCCGACTTGCAGGCCGACCACGGTCAATACCGGGATCAGTGCGTTACGCAGGCCGTGCACGAACACCACGCGCGCCGGCGACAGGCCTTTGGCCTTGGCGGTGCGGATGTAGTCTTCGCGCAGCACTTCGAGCATCGACGAACGGGTCATCCGTGCGATCACCGCCAGCGGAATGGTACCGAGCACGATGGCCGGCAGGATCAGGTGGTGCAGGGCATCCCAGAACGCGTCCGGCTCGTCAGCCAGCAGGGTGTCGATCAGCATGAAGCCGGTGCGCGGCTCGATGTCGTAAAGCAGGTCGATACGCCCGGACACCGGGGTCCAGCCCAGGCTGACCGAGAAGAACATGATCAGGATCAGGCCCCACCAGAAGATCGGCATCGAGTATCCCGCGAGGGAGATGCCCATCACCCCATGGTCGAACAGGGATCCTCGTTTAAGCGCCGCGATCACCCCGGCCAACAGGCCCAGGATACCGGCGAACAACAGGGCGGCCATGGACAGTTCCAGGGTCGCCGGGAAGAGGGCGGTGAATTCAGTCCACACGCTGGTGCGGGTACGCAGCGATTCGCCAAGGTCACCCTGGGCCAGTTTGCCGACGTAATCCAGGTATTGCGCATACAGCGGCTTGTTAAGACCAAGGCGTTCCATTGCCTGTGCGTGCATCTCGGGGTCGACGCGCCGCTCGCCCATCATGACTTCGACGGGGTCGCCAGGGATCATGCGAATCAACGCAAACGTGAGCAACGTTATGCCGAAAAACGTGGGGATCAATAACCCCAGTCGGCGGGCAATAAAACTAAACATCTTGTCGTGTACCTCAATCAGCCGGTTAGGCAGGTCCGGCGCCGTCAATAGCGACGGCGCCGAGCGTTTTTCTTATTTACTTCACCTGGGTGGTGGCGAAGTTATTTGTACCCAGAGGGCTTTGGGTGAAGCCTTCTACGTTCTTGCGCATGGCGGTGAACAGTTTCGGGTAAGCCATGGGAAGCCATGGTTGGTCCTTATCGAAAACGTCCTGTGCTTGTTCATAGAGTGCAGCGCGCTGGGCGGGTTCAGCGATGGCGCGAGCTTTGTCGATCAAGTCTTGAAACTCTTTGTTACACCAGCGGGCGTAGTTTTCGCCGTTTTTCGCTGCATCGCAACTCAGGTTCGGGGTCAGGAAATTGTCCGGGTCGCCGTTATCACCCACCCACCCAGCCGAAACCATGTCGTGCTCGCCGTTTTTAGCACGCTTGAGCATTTCGCCCCATTCCATGACTTTGATATTCACCTTCAGGCCGATCTGCGCCAGGTCCGCCTGCATGCGCTGTGCGCCGAGCATCGGGTTAGGGTTGGTCGGGCCGCCGCCGTTGCGGGTGAACAGGGTGAACTCGGTGCCTTCCGGTACGCCGGCTTCCTTGAGCAGCGCGCGGGCTTTGTCCAGATCGCGGGGCGGGTTCTTCAGTTTTTTGTTGAAACCCAGCAAGGTCGGCGGATAAGGGCCGGTGCCCACCACCGCATTGCCTTTGCCGAACAGGGCTTCGGTATAGCCGGCCTTGTCGAACGCAATGTTGATCGCGTGACGGACCCGCGCATCGCTCATGTATTTGTGCGTGGTGTTCAACGCGGTGTAGCTGGTGGTCATCGCCGCCAGTTCGTCGACTTTCAGGTTCGGGTCTTTCTTGATGCTTGGAATGTCATCGGGCTTGGGAAACAACGCGATCTGACATTCGTTGGCCTTGAGCTTCTGCAGGCGCACGTTGTTATCGGTGCTGATCGCCAGGATCAACGGGTCGACTGCCGGTTTGCCACGGAAGTAGTCGGGGTTGGCCTTGAACCGCGCCTGGGCGTCTTTCTGGTAGCGGGTGAAGACGAACGGGCCCGTGCCGATGGGCTTGGCGTTGAGGTCTTCGGTCTTGCCGGATTTGAGCAACTGGTCGGCGTATTCCTTCGAATGGATTGAAGAGAATGCCATGCCCAGGTCGGCCAGGAACGGTGCTTCAGGACGGGTCAGGGTAAAGACGACGGTGTGATCGTCAGTCTTTTCTACGCTCTTGAGCAGTTCCTTGAAGCCCATGCTTTCGAAGTACGGGTAACCCACGAGGGACTTTTTATGCCACGGGTGATTCGGGTCCAGCTGACGCTGGAAACTCCAAAGCACGTCGTCGGCGTTCATGTTGCGCGTGGGTTTGAAGTAATCGGTGGTGTGGAACTTGATATCGTCACGCAGGTGAAAAGTGTAGGTCAGGCCATCGGCGCTGATCTCGGGCAAGTCTTTGGCCAGCGCGGGAACCACTTCGGTAGTGCCGGGCTTGAAGTCCACCAGGCGGTTGAACATGGTTTCAGCCGCGGCGTCAGCGGTCACGGCCGTGGTGTACAAGACCGGGTCAAAACCTTCCGGGCTGGCTTCGGTGCAGACCACCAGTGGTTTGGCCGAAACGCCGATCGCCACGCTCAACAGCGCGGCAGCCATAGCGGCTTGTAGCGGGAGCATTTTCATTCAGAGCCCTCTGCAATCGATGGGACCAGACAAGCGTAGACGGCGGGCTCGTCCTGAGCCCGCCGTCTACCTGGCGCTAATTAAAGAATGTTGAATGGGATGGTAGTAACCAGGCGGAATTCGCGCAGGTTGCCGTCAGACTGGTTTTCGCTGGCGCGGTGCGTCACGTAGGTGGCGCGAACAGTAGTCGCTTTCAGAGGACCGCTCTGGATCGCATAGGAAGAACCAATGCCGTATTCCTGGTGGTGTTCGCCGTTCTGGGCCTGGATGCCGTTGTAGGCGAAGTCTTTCACGCCGTTGTCGCCACGGTAGTGAGTCCCGTCAATGCCCCAGCCGCGTGCCGAGTAGATGTTGAACTTCAGGCCTGGAACGCCGTATTCGGCCATGTTGATGGCGTAGGCAACCTGGAAGGACTTCTCGTTTGGACCGTTGAAGTCAGAGGTCAGGGAGTTGGCCAGGTAGATGCCGTTGGTTTCGTGCAGGTAGTCGAAGTACTCGTTACCGTTCACTTCCTGGTACGAGAAGGTCAGGCTATGAGCTTGGTGAGTCAGGCCGAGCGACAGCGAGTAGGTATCGTTGTCGATTTCGCCCATCAACTTTTTGCCTTCGTCGACGGTCTTGTAGTAGTTCAGGCCTGTGGTCAGGCTCAGTACCTGGCTGTCACCCAGTTCATGGGTAGCGCCGAAGTAGTACTGGTTCCAGAAGTCTTTGACGTTAGCGGCGAAGACGCTGGTTTTCAGGCTTTTCAGCGGCTGGTAGTTGAAGCCCAGGGTGTAGACCTTGTCGGTCTCAACGCCGCTGCTGCTGTACTCACTGCGGAATTTCGACAGGCTTTGTTCGGTACGTGGCGAAACGCGGTCAAACACGCCACCTTGGAACGACAGGTTGCTGAATTCTTCGCTGTTGAAGCTCACACCTTCAAAGCTCGAAGGCAGCGCACGGTTGCCGATGGTGTCCATGATGCCGCTGCTGAAGTTCTGGCGACCGGCGGTCAAGGTCGTGTTCGAAACACGGAACTTGACGTTGGCCAGGCCCAGTTTGCTCCATTGGCCTACGGCGTCACCGTAAGTGTGGGCCAGGGTGCGGTTGGAGCCGCCAGCGATATCTTTTTGATCATCGATCAACGCGATGTAGTTATAGGCCGCCACTTCGGTGGCCACGCCAACGGTGCCCTGGGTGAAGCCCGAGGAGTAGTTGAGGATGGTGCCTTGGGCCCAGTTGTAACGGCGGGAAACGTTGGTTTTTACATCTGCGGCTTTATCGGCGGCATTTTTGTAGTAACCGAATTTCTGACCACGAAATTTCATTTCGTTGGAGTACCAGTTACGCGTGGTACCGCCCAGGCTTTGACCGTCGATAAAGCCTTTGGCCTCACTTTGGGCGCTGGTGCCGGCCAAAGTGGTCGGAACGAAGTCCTGGCTGGTGGTTTCAGCGTAGGCGGTAGCCGTGATGCTGCTGATGGCCAGGGCCAGAAGCGCTTTGCTGCTCAGTTTCATGAATGAAGCTCCTTTGGTTCTCTTTTTAATGCCGGTCTTTTTTGGTGATCCGGCTATTGGGTGTGTAACTCGTTCAAGCTCATGCAAACGTTTGGCGTAGGAAAAATCCCAACAAAAGGCCGCGCGTTTGCAGCAAGGCGGGGCCCGCCCTGCGCAATCCGGTTATTTTCTTATGGGGTGATACTGACGCCCGAGAACACGTTGCGGCCGAAGGGGCTCACTTTGAAACCTTCGACTTTGGCGCTTAACGGCTGGTTGACCGTCGAGTGGGCGACTGGCGTGATGGGCACCTGCTGCTTGAGCAGTTGCTGCGCCTGTTTGTACAGAACAGTCCTTTGTTCGCGGTCGGTCACGACCTTGGCTTGCTTGATCAGCTTGTCGTACGCCGGGTCACACCACATGGAGTAGTTGTTCCCGCCGATGGCGTCGCAGCTGTAGAGAGTGCCCAGCCAGTTGTCCGGGTCACCGTTGTCACCGGTCCAGCCGATCAGGCTGACATCGTGCTCACCGTTCTTGGTGCGCTTGATGTACTCGCCCCATTCGTAGCTGACAATCTTGACCTTGAGGCCGATCTTGGCCCAGTCGCTTTGCAGCATCTCGGCCATCAGCTTGGCGTTGGGGTTGTACGGACGTTGCACCGGCATCGCCCACAGGGTGATCTCGGTACCTTCCTTCACCCCGGCAGCCTTGAGCAGTTCCTTGGCTTTTTCCGGGTTGTAGGCGGCGTCCTTGATGCTGTCGTCGTAGGACCACTGCGTCGGTGGCATGGCGTTGACCGCCAATTGCCCCGCGCCCTGGTACACGGCGTTGAGGATGCTCTGCTTGTTCACCGCCATGTCCAGCGCCTGGCGCACTTCGAGCTGGTCGAACGGCTTGTGGCGCACGTTGTAGGCGATGTAGCCGAGGTTGAAGCCGGGCTTGGTCAGCAGTTTCAGGTTCGGGTCGGCCTTGAGGGCGTCGACGTCAGCCGGGCGCGGATGCAGGGTGACCTGGCATTCGCCGGCCTTGAGTTTCTGCACCCGCACCGAAGCGTCAGTGTTGATGGCGAAGATCAGTTGGTCCAGCTTGACCCGGCTCGGGTCCCAGTACTGTTTGTTGGCCACATAGCGGATCTGCGAGTCTTTCTGATACCGCTGGAACACAAAGGGGCCAGTGCCGATCGGCTTCTGGTTGATGTCGCTGGGCTTGCCGGCCTTGAGCAATTGCTCGGCATATTCAGCCGACAGGATCGCGGCGAAACTCATGGCGATGTTTTGGATGAACGCGGCGTCGACCGTATTCAGGGTCATCACCACGGTGTGCGGGTCGGTTTTTTCGACCTTGGCAATGTTCTTGTTCAGGCTCATCCCGTTGAAGTAGGGGAACTCGGTGGGGTAGGCCTTGCGAAACGGATGGTCGGGGTCAAGCATGCGGTTGAAGGTAAACAGCACGTCGTCGGCGTTGAAGTCCCGCGTCGGCTTGAATTCCTTGTTGCTGTGGAATTTCACCCCTTCACGCAGGTGAAAAGTATAGGTCATGCCATCTGGCGAAATATCCCACTTGGTTGCCAACGCAGGTACGACACCGGTCTCGCCCTTTTCAAACTCAACCAGGCGGTTGTACAGCGGCTCGGCCGCGTCGTTGTCGGTGGCGGTGGTGTATTGCGCAGTATCAAAGCCTGCCGGGCTGCCTTCCGAGCAGAACACCAGGCTCCGCTTGTCGGCGGCGTGGCCCATCGTGGCCACAGCCAGCAGGCTGGTGGCAAACATTGCGGATAGAACGGTGGTATGGCGCATGACGATCCCGATCCTTGTTTGTAGTTGTCATCAGCGAGCAACCACCCGGGCGTTCGGCCAAGGTGACATCGCTGATCCCATACGCAGCAAGTGCCTTTCCGCATTTGGAGACTCTGCTGTCCTACGACGTTATGGGTCGCGGAGCTGGCAGTAAATGCACCAAATCGGATTGACCTTGTAGGCAACGGCGTCACGCATCGCAATTCGTTGCTGTAGGACGCAACGATTGCGAGCGTGGTCTGTTTCCTACGGTCCAGGCGGATGCAATAACGGCGACGTTAAGAAACGTCGCCGTCAATGATCCTTACTTGCCGCTGACGCTCACGCCGTAGAAGGAGTTCAAGCCAAACGGGCTGATCTTGAAGTCCTGCACGGTGGAACGCATGGGTTGATACACCGTCGAGTGCGCGATAGGTGTCATCGGGACAGCATCTTTGAGGATATGTTGCGCCTGCTTATACAGCTCGGTGCGTTTGGCGACGTCCGACGTAGCCTTGGCTTCTTTCACGATGCCGTCGAATTTCTTGTCGCACCATTTGGAGAAGTTGTTACCGGACAGCGAGTCGCAGCCGAACAGCACGTTCAGCCAGTTGTCCGGGTCACCATTGTCACCGCTCCAACCAATGATCATGGCCTGGTTCTCGCCACCTTTGGAGCGCTTGATGTACTCGCCCCACTCGTAGCTGGTGATCTTCACGTTGAGACCGATCTTCTTCCAGTCGTTTTGCAGCATTTCAGCCATCAGCTTGGCGTTCGGGTTGTACGGACGCTGAACCGGCATGGCCCACAGAACGATTTCGGTACCTTCCTTGATGCCCGCTTCCTTGAGCAGCGACTTGGCTTTCTCAGGGTCGTACTTGGCATCCTTGATGGTGGTGTCGTACGACCATTGGGTCGGTGGCATGGCGTTGACAGCCAGCTGGCCGGCGCCCTGGTAGACGGAGTCGATGATCTGCTGCTTGTTCACCGACATGTCCAGCGCCTGGCGTACGCGCAGGTCGGCCAGTGGGTTTGGCTGGTCGCTGCCCTTGACCTTGTCCATGACGTTGTAAGCGATGTAGCCCAGGTTGAAACCGGCCTGGTGCGGCAGTTTCAGGTCCTTGTCATCGCCCAGCGCCTTGAGGTCGGCCGGACGTGGGAACAGGGTGATCTGGCATTCGTTTTTCTTGAGTTTCTGGATACGCACCGACGGGTCGGTGGTGATAGCGAAGATCAGGTTGTCGATCTTCACGTCTTCAGGTTTCCAGTAGTCCTTGTTGCCGGTGTAACGGATGTTCGAGTCTTTCTGGTAGCTCTTGAACACGAACGGGCCAGTGCCGATCGGCTTCTGGTTGATGTCCGCAGGCTTGCCTTCCTTGAGCAGTTGAGCGGCGTATTCAGCCGACTGGATCGAGGCGAAGCTCATTGCCAGGTTCTGGATGAAAGCGGCGTCCACGGTGCCAAGGGTGAACTTGACAGTGTGCTCGTCGACTTTCTCGATGTTCTTGATGTTGGTGTCCATCCCCATGTCCGTGAAGTACGGGAACTCGGTGGGGTAGGCTTTGCGGAACGGATCGTCCTTGTTGATCATGCGATTGAACGTGAACAGTACGTCATCGGCATTGAAGGTACGGGTCGGCTTGAAGTACGAAGTGGTGTGGAACTTGACGCCATCACGCAGGTGAAAGGTGTAGGTCAAGCCATCCGGGGAAACGTCCCAGCTGGTGGCGAGCCCAGGAATCACAGCGGTACCGCCGCGTTCGAACTGGGTCAGGCGGTTGAACATGGTTTCGGCCGAGGCATCGAAGTCTGTTCCGGTGGTGTACTGGCCTGGGTCGAAACCGGCCGGGCTCCCTTCGGAGCAGAACACCAGGTTAGTCGCCGCTTGGGCGAAAGGAGCTGCGGCCATAAGGCCAGCGCTAACAATTAACGGAATGACTGCGTGTTTAAGCATGTTGGCCTCATGATTTGTTGTCATTTTTGGTGGTGAGGGCGACCTCGTGAGTCGGCCTGCGGATACTTATGCAGGCGCCATACCCATTGCAAGATGCTGAACCGTCGCGAGGCTGAAACAGTGGTACGAACGTACAGGAATGTCGCAATTATGAAAATTTGTACATATTTGCGTATATTTTGAGGGTTTTTTCGGTGCAGGAGGTGCACCAAAAATGACCAACCGAGGCGTCTAGCGCACTCGGTTGGGGCGTTGCTGTTACTTATCTAGACTCACGCCATAGAACGGCGTCAGCCCAAAGGGGCTGATCTTGAAGTCTTTGACTTCCTTGCGCAGCGGCTGGAAAACCGTCGAGTTCGCAATAGGCGTTATAGGTACTTGTTCCTTAAGGATTTTCTGTGCCTGTTGATACCACTTGATGCGCTGTTCGCGGTCGTTGCTGACCTTGGCCTGCTGCACGAGTTTGTCGTAGGCCGGGTTACACCATTTGGCGTAGTTGCTGCCCTTGACCGCAGCACAACTGTAGAGCACGCCGAGCCAGTTATCCGGGTCACCGTTGTCGCCGGTCCAGCCATAAATCATCGCGTCATGCTCGCCATTTTTGGCGCGTTTGATGTATTCGCCCCACTCATAACTGACGATATTGGCCTTGATGCCGACCTTTTCCCAATCCTGCTGGATCATTTGTGCCGACATGCGCGCGTTCGGGTTGGACGCGCGTTGTACGGTCATTGCCCACAGGTTGACGGTGGTACCGGGTGCAACCCCTGCTTCTTTTAGTAGCGCCTTGGCCTTGGTCGGGTCATAGGGTGCATCCTTGATGGTGGGGTCATAAGACCACTGCGCTGGAGGGAGGGCATTCTGCGCCAATTGTCCGGCGCTCTGGTACACGGCCTTGATGATCGCCGGCTTGTCGATGGCCATGTCCAGGGCCTGACGCACCTTGAGCTGATCAAGTGGTGGGTGGGTCACGTTATAGGCCAGGAAACCCAGGTTGAAACCGGCTTGTTGCAGCACATGCAGGTTCGGGTCCTGCTTCATCACCTCGATATCTGCAGGGCGCGGGTAACCGCTGACCTGGCATTCGCCGGCCTTGAGCTTCTGCAGGCGCGACGCCGCATCCGGGGTGATGGCAAACACCAGGTTGTCGAGCTTCACGTCCTCGGGTTTCCAATACTGTTTATTGGCCACGTAACGGATCTGCGAATCCTTCTGGTAGCGCTTGAACACGAACGGCCCGGTGCCCACCGGTTTCTGGTTGATCTCTTCGGCCTTGCCTTGCTTGAGCAGTTGCGCGGCGTACTCGGCGGACTGCACCGAGGCGAAGCTCATGGCCAGGTTCTGGACGAACGACGCATCGACGTTGTTCAGGTTGAACCGCACGGTGTGGTCATCGAGTTTGTCGACGCTCTTGATCGTGGTGTTCAACCCCATGTCGGTGAAGTACGGCGACTCGGAGGGGTAGGCCTGGCGAAATGGGCTTTGCGCATCGAGCAGGCGATTGAAGGTAAACAGCACATCATCCGCGTTGAAATCGCGGGTAGGGCTGAAGAAATCGGTGGTGTGGAACTTGACGCCATCGCGCAGGTGGAAGGTGTAGGTCAGGCCGTCTTGGGAGATATCCCAGCTTGTCGCCAGGCCAGGTTCGACTTCGGTGCCGCCGCGCTTGAACTGGGTCAGGCGGTTGAACACGGTTTCGGCGGACGCATCGAAATCGGTGCCGCTGGTGTACTGGCTGGGGTCGAAACCGGCGGGGCTGGCTTCGGAACAGTAGACCAGGGTACTGGCCGCCTGGGCCAGCGGCATGCAGGCCAGCAGGCCGGCAGCGAGGAGGAGCGGTTTTAAGGCGATTCTTTCCATGGAGACCCCTGAAGTGGCAGGCATATGTAAGCTGCCCAAACGAAAACGGCGCTACCGAGGGTAACGCCGTTCAGGTTTATCAGGTAGGGGTCACGGCATCTGCACTTCAATCACGCCATCGGCGCTCATGTTGACTTGGCTGGTGCCGGCTTCCACTTCTGGCGTAGGTGCCGAATCGGCCATGGCGGCTTTCATCATCATGCCGCCACGGGCATAGGGCATCGGGTAGCCGTTGGTGTTGAAGTTCAGGTTGACGATCTTGTAACCCTTGCCACCCAACGCATCGGTGGCCAATTGTGCGCGTGCTTTGAACGCGGCGACCGCATCTTTGAGCAGCGCATCTTCGCTGGACTTGCGCGTAGCGTCGGCGATGGAGAACTCCATGTTGTCCATTTTCAGGGTGCTCTGCAGTTCGCCGGTGAGCTTGGACAGCGCCGGGAAGTCTGCGCTTTCCAGGCGCAGTTCGGCGCGTTCACGCCAGCCGGTGATTTTCTGGTTCTTGCTGTCGTAGATCGGGTAGCTGTTGCGGCTGCCCTGGCGCAGGGTCACGCCTTTGACTTCACGGGCCTGGCCCAGGGCCTTGTTCATGGTGGTGGTGATTTCGGCGGCGAGCTTGGCCGGGTCGCTGTTCTGGGATTCGGTGTACAGGGTCACGATCATCTTGTCGCGGGCCACCTCCTGGCTGACCTCGGCGCGCAGGGAAATCTGGTTGTAGTTCAGTGCGTCAGCGGCCAGTGCTGGCAGGCTGACCAGAGTGCCGACGCTGAGGGTGAGGGCGGCTGCACTGCGAGTGAAACGAGACATGGAAGCTCCTTGAGATAGTCGTGTTCGGTATGACTGTAGACGGTGACATCGGGTTCTTCGGGTTTACACATTCGCTACAAGTTGTGGGGATGCCGACGAACGGTCATTTGCCTGGCCTGCGGCAAAGAGCCACACGCGCCGTGCCAGCTTGCCTGCTTCGTTTATACTCCTGCCGATCCGCCTGCAGCGCTCACCGGGAGAGCACATGCTCGCCGCCGTAAAACTGACTTCCGCCACTCGCCAGAACCTCTGGCGCCTGACGTTCATCCGTACCTTGGTACTGGCCGCACAGGCCGGCTCCGTCGGGCTCGCCTATTGGTTCGACTTGCTGCCGCTGCCGTGGCTGCAACTGGGTGTGACCCTGGGTTTCTCCACCGTGCTCTGTGCGTTTACCGCGATCCGGTTGCGCACCACCTGGCCGGTGACCGAGCTGGAATACGCCCTGCAACTGGCCTGCGACCTGTTTATCCACAGTGTGTTGCTGTATTTCTCCGGCGGTTCCACCAATCCGTTTGTTTCGTATTACCTGGTGCCCCTGACCATCGCCGCGGTGACGTTGCCGTGGCGCTACTCGGTGGTGCTGTCGGGCATCGCCTTGACGCTTTACACCTTGCTGCTGGCACGGTTCTACCCGCTGCAAACCTTTCCGATTGCCCGGGAAAACCTGCAGATCTACGGCATGTGGCTGAGTTTTGCCCTGTCCGCCGCAGTGATCACGTTCTTCGCCGCGCGCATGGCCGAAGAACTGCGTCGCCAGGAAGAATTGCGCGCCATTCGCCGTGAAGAAGGCCTGCGCGACCAGCAGTTGCTGGCCGTTGCCACCCAGGCTGCCGGCGCCGCCCATGAACTGGGCACACCTTTGGCCACCATGAGCGTGCTGCTCAACGAAATGACCCAGGACCATCACGACCCGGCGCTGCAGGAAGATCTCGGCGTGCTGCGCGAACAGGTCAAGCAATGCAAGCAGACGTTGCAGCAACTGGTACGCGCCGCCGAAGCCAATCGCCGCCTGGCAGTGGAGATGCAGGACGTGACCCAGTGGCTCGACGAAGCCCTGAACCGCTGGCACCTGATGCGTCCCGAAGCCAGTTACCGTTTCCACCTGCTGGGCCAGGGCAGCGTGCCGCGCATGGCGCCGCCACCGGATCTGACCCAGGCGCTGCTCAACCTGCTGAACAATGCGGCCGACGCCTGCCCTGACGGCCTGGGCGTGCAATTGGACTGGGACGCCGAAGACGTGACCATCAGCATTCGCGACCACGGCGCGGGCGTGCCGCTGGCCATTGCCGAGCAGATCGGCAAACCCTTCTTTACCACCAAGGGCAAAGGCTTCGGCCTCGGCCTGTTTTTGAGCAAGGCCAGCGTGACCCGCGCGGGCGGCTCAGTGAAGCTCTATAGTCATGAGGAAGGTGGCACGCTCACCGAGCTGCGCCTGCCCCGTGTCGCACGAGGAGATATCGATGAGTGACGAGATCCAAGTCGAAGGCGAAGAACTGCCGCACCTGTTGCTGGTAGATGACGACGCCACCTTTACCCGCGTGATGGCGCGCGCCATGAGCCGTCGCGGTTTCCGTGTCAGCACTGCAGGGTCTGCCGAGGAGGGTTTCACCATCGCCCAGGCCGACCTGCCGGACTACGCGGCGCTCGACCTGAAAATGGACGGCGACTCCGGCCTGGTGCTGCTGCCCAAGCTGCTGGAGCTCGACCCGGAAATGCGCGTGGTGATCCTCACCGGTTACTCCAGCATTGCCACGGCCGTCGAGGCGATCAAGCGCGGCGCCTGCAACTACCTGTGCAAACCGGCGGACGCCGACGACGTACTGGCTGCCTTGCTCTCCGAGCACGCCGACCTGGACACCCTGGTGCCGGAAAACCCGATGTCGGTGGACCGCCTGCAGTGGGAACACATCCAGCGCGTGCTGACCGAGCACGAAGGCAACATCTCCGCCACTGCCCGCGCCCTGGGCATGCACCGCCGTACCTTGCAGCGCAAGCTGCAGAAGCGCCCGGTCCGCCGCTGAGCCTGATCTGAACAACAGCTGAACAAGCTGCTTCAGGCCGCACGGAGTCCCGAACCGATCCACTATGATCGGTTCGAACGCGTGTCATCTTTTTCCTACCGAGCCTGAACGATGAATCCGAACGCTGAGTACTCCGCGGTCAACGACGCGGTGCGTGGGCAATTCTTCCGCCGCACCTGGGCGATGATTACGCCCTATTGGCGCAGTGAAGAGAAGGGCAAGGCCTGGTTGTTGCTGGCGGTGGTGATCGGTTTGTCGCTGTTCAGCGTGGCGATCTCCGTGTGGCTCAACCACTGGTACAAGGATTTTTACAACGCCCTGGAGAACAAGGACACCGCCGCCTTCTGGCAACAGATCGGCTATTTCTGCGGTATCGCCACCGTGGCGATTCTTGGCGCGGTGTACCGTCTCTATTTGACACAGATGCTGACCATTCGCTGGCGGGCGTGGTTGACCGAAAAGTATTTTGCACGGTGGCTGGGCCACAAGAATTACTACCAGCTGGAGCAGGGCGGCTACACCGATAACCCGGACCAGCGGATTTCCGAAGACCTCAATAGCTTTACCTCGAACACCTTGAGCCTTGGCCTAGGCCTGCTGCGCAATGTGGTGAGCCTGGTGTCGTTCTCGATCATCCTGTGGGGCGTGTCGGGCAGCATCGACGTCTTCGGTATCACTATTCCAGGCTACATGTTCTGGTGTGCCTTGGTTTACGCGGCAGTCGGCAGCTGGTTGACCCATCTGATCGGTCGCCGTTTGATCGGCTTGAGCAACCAACAACAACGTTTCGAAGCAGACCTGCGTTTTTCGATGGTGCGGGTGCGGGAGAACGCCGAAAGTATCGCCCTGTACAACGGCGAGCCCAACGAGAATCAACGCTTGAGTGCTCGCTTCGGGAAGGTCTGGCATAACTACTGGGACATCATGAAGGTGTCCAAGCGCCTGACGTTTTTCACTGCCGGTTACGAACAGATTGCCACCGTGTTTGCGTTTATCGTGGCAGCACCGCGCTATTTCTCCGGCAAGATCGAGTTGGGTGAGCTGATGCAAATCAACTCGGCGTTCGGCAACGTGCAAGGCAACTTCAGCTGGTTTATCAGCGCGTACTCGGACCTGGCCGGCTGGCGCGCGACCAGTGACCGTCTGCTGAGCTTTCAGCAGGCCATGCGTGACAACGAGCAACGTCCAGCGGCCATCGATGTATGCGCCGAGGGCGAACGCCTGGTGGTGCAGGGGCTGGGCATGGATCTGGTCGATGGCCGCCACCTGCTGACCGACGCCCATATGATCGTTGAGCCGGGGCAGCGTGTGATGCTCAGTGGCCGTTCCGGCAGCGGCAAAAGTACCTTGTTGCGCGCGATGGGGCATCTCTGGCCCGCCGGCCACGGCAGCATTCGTCTACCGGCCAAGCGTTACCTGTTCCTGCCACAAAAGCCCTACTTGCCGATCGGCACGCTGAAGGCCGTATTGAGTTATCCACAGGACGACAGCGTCTACCCGGCAGAACGTTATGCACAGGTCCTGGAAACCTGCCGCCTGCCTCATCTGGTCGGCCGGCTGGAGGAAGCCAACCACTGGCAGCGCATGCTCTCGCCGGGCGAGCAGCAACGCCTGGCTTTTGCCCGTGCCTTGTTGTTCGCGCCGCAATGGCTGTACATGGACGAAGCCACGTCGGCGATGGATGAAGAGGATGAAGCGACGCTGTATCAGGCGTTGATCGATGAGTTGCCGGGGCTGAGCATCGTCAGCGTCGGCCATCGCAGCAGCCTCAAGCGCTTCCATGGGCGGCATGTGCGCATCGAGGGTGGGCGCTTGCAAGAACAGCAATTGGCGTAAGGTCAAACTCGGTCAATGCGGGGGCGGGCTTGCTCGCGAATAGGGTCTATCAGTTACCGATGTGCTGACTGACCCACCGCTTTCGCAAGCAAGCCCGCTCCCCCATTTGATTGATGTTGTTTGTGAGACTCACAAAAAAGCCCGGCTGATCATCGATCAGCCGGGCTTTTTAGTGTTTGAGAATCAGGTTACTTCTTCAAACCGTAATGCTCATCCAGCATGCCTGGAGCGTTCGGCGTTTTTGGCGCGTAGTCCCGTGGTGGCTCCTGGTTTTCCCGTGGCGGGGTCAGGCGTTCCCGTGGGGTTTGCGGTGCATCGGAATGCAGCGCGGCCAGCAGGCGCTGACGGGTGATGTCGTCGAGGGCCAGGCGGTTGGCGCCATCGGCGAGGTGATCCTGTACTTCCTGGTAGCTCTGGGTGAGCTTCTTGACCAGGGTCGCGGTGCTGTTGAAGTGGGTAACAACCTCGTTCTGATAACTGTCAAAACGTTCCTGAATGTCATCCAACTGACGCTGCGTGCGGTTAGGCGCGGCATTCGGCAGCAAGCGAGCAACCAGGAAACCAATGGCGACACCGGCAACCAGGGCAAGAGTCGGCAACAACCAAACTAAGAGCGAGTGTTCCACGAGTCCTTCCTCTATAAACGGCTTTGCTTTACGTTAACGGCTCAAACCTGCGCTGTATACCGCGATTAAGCTCGCAATGATGCCATGCACAGACTTTTAGCTAGACGAGTCGACCCTTTGTGAGGTCACGGAGTTCATCTCTTGCTCATGCGTGAAACCCCCGTTTTGATCGATGGCCCGGTAGGCCAATTGGAAGCCTTGTACCTGGATCACCCCGAGCCACGTGGCCTGGCGCTGATCTGCCACCCCAACCCGGTGCAAGGCGGGACCATGCTCAATAAAGTTGTATCGACCCTGCAACGCACCGCTCGCGATGCCGGTTTGATTACCTTGCGTTTCAATTACCGTGGCGTTGGCGCGAGCGCCGGCACCCACGATATGAGCACCGGCGAAGTGGATGACGCCGAAGCGGCCGCCACTTGGCTGCGGGAAAAACACCCGGACCTGCCGATCACCTTGCTCGGTTTTTCCTTCGGTGGCTACGTCGCTGCCAGCCTCGGCGGGCGCTTGGAAGCCAAGGGTGAAAAACTGTCACATTTGTTCATGGTTGCGGCGGCGGTGATGCGTCTTCGCGATACCGATGCGCTTCCCCAGGGCTGCCCATTGACGCTGATCCAGCCGGAAACCGACGAAGTGGTCGACCCGCAGACCGTCTACGCTTGGTCCGCCGCCTTGAATCGCCCCCATGAGCTGCTGAAAGTGGCAGAATGCGGACACTTTTTTCACGGCAAGCTCACCGATCTGAAGGATCTGGTGCTGCCGCGACTTTCGAATTGATAGCAGTCTGATAAGCGATTACCCATGACGACTCGTACCCGTATCCTCACCGGCATCACCACCACCGGCACGCCGCACCTGGGCAACTACGCCGGTGCGATCCGCCCGGCGATCCTTGCCAGCCAGGACGCCAATGCCGACTCCTTTTACTTCCTGGCCGACTACCACGCCCTGATCAAATGCGATGACCCGCAGCGCATCCAGCGTTCGCGCATGGAAATCGCCGCGACCTGGCTGGCCGGTGGCCTGGACGTGAACCGGGTGACCTTCTACCGCCAGTCCGACATCCCGGAAATCCCCGAGCTGACCTGGCTGCTCACTTGCGTTGCCGCCAAGGGCCTGCTCAACCGCGCCCATGCGTACAAGGCCTCGGTAGACAAGAACGTGGAAGCCGGCGAAGACCCGGATGCGGGCATCAGCATGGGCCTCTACAGCTACCCGGTGCTGATGGCGGCGGACATCCTGATGTTCAACGCGCACAAGGTGCCGGTGGGTCGCGACCAGATCCAGCACGTGGAAATGGCCCGCGACATCGGCCAGCGCTTCAACCACCTGTTCGGTAACGGTAAAGAATTCTTCACCATGCCCGAGGCGTTGATCGAAGAAAGCGTCGCCACCTTGCCGGGCCTGGATGGTCGCAAGATGTCCAAGAGCTATGACAACACCATTCCGTTGTTCACCAGCGCCAAGGACATGAAGGACGCGATCTCGCGCATCGTCACCGACTCCCGCGCGCCGGGCGAAGCCAAGGACCCGGACAATTCGCACCTGTTCACCCTGTACCAGGCGTTTGCCAGCAAGGCCCAGGAAGAAGAGTTCCGTGCCGAACTGCTGCAAGGGCTGGGCTGGGGCGAGGCGAAGAATCGTCTGTTCCAACTGCTGGACGGCCAGCTTGGCGAAGCCCGCGAGCGTTACCATCAATTGATGTCGCGCCCGTCGGACATGGAAGACCTGCTGCTGGTCGGCGCCAACAAGGCCCGTGCCGTGGCGGCACCTTTCCTGGCCGAGCTGCGCGAGGCGGTAGGCCTGCGTTCGTTCGTCAACCCGATCGCAGCGCCGGTCGCGACCAAGAAGAAAGCTGCAAAAGCCGCGCGCTTCGTGAGCTTCCGTGAAGACGACGGCAGCTTCCGCTTCCGCCTGCTGGCGGCCGAGGGTGAGCAACTGCTGCTGTCGCGAAACTTTGCTGACGGTAAAGCGGCGGGCGCGGTGACCAAGCAACTGCAAAGCGGCGATGGGCTGGACGTACGCACCGAGGCCCTGAGCTTCAGTGTATGGCTGGACGGCGCCGCAGTGGCCGACAGCGCCGAGTTCGCCGACGAAGCGTCCCGTGATGCTGCCATCGCCGCTCTGCGCGTTGCGTTGACCCCCCTCGAGGATTAACCCGACCAAGGGTTGATTGCCATTATCCGGGGCCGTCGTTACAGTGACGGCCCGTTTTTGTTGCCTTGCTAACGAAATTATGACGCCCCTAGAACGATATCAAGCTGATCTGAAACGCCCTGAATTCTTCCATGACGCGGCCCAGGAAACGGCGGTGCGTCATTTGCAGCGCCTGTACGACGACCTGGTTGCGGCCTCGCAAAGCAAGCCGGGGATGCTCAGCAAGCTGTTTGGCAAGAAAGACCATACGCCGGTCAAGGGCCTGTATTTCTGGGGCGGCGTGGGGCGGGGCAAGACTTACCTGGT
The DNA here is from genome assembly GCF_054668895.1 of Pseudomonas sp. H3_E07. Classification (NCBI taxonomy): domain Bacteria; kingdom Pseudomonadati; phylum Pseudomonadota; class Gammaproteobacteria; order Pseudomonadales; family Pseudomonadaceae; genus Pseudomonas; species Pseudomonas sp. H3_E07. The sequence goes on along the minus strand of NZ_CP162795.1, from coordinate 1,824,176 downwards.
CGACACGTTCTTCGAAGCGTTGCCGTTCAAGGAAAAAGTACGGACGCACTTCCACCGCTTCATGAAGCGCGTGCACGAAGAGATGAAGACCCTGCCGGGCGAGAAAAACCCGCTGACCATCATCGCCAAGCGCTTCTCCGAAGAAGCCCGGGTGATCTGCTTCGATGAGTTCTTCGTCTCCGACATCACCGATGCCATGATCCTCGGCACCCTGATGGAAGAGCTGTTCAAGAACGGCGTGACCCTGGTCGCCACCTCGAACATCGTGCCCGACGGCTTGTACAAGGACGGCCTGCAGCGCGCGCGCTTCCTGCCGGCCATTGCGCTGATCAAGCAGAACACCGAAATCGTCAACGTCGACAGCGGCGTCGACTACCGCCTGCGTCACCTGGAGCAAGCGGAGCTGTTCCACTTCCCGCTGAACGAAGCGGCGCACGAAAGCCTGAAGAAGAGCTTCCGCGCCCTCACGCCGGAATGCACCCAGGCGGTGGAAAACGACAAGCTGATGATCGAGAACCGCGAAATCATCGCGCTGCGTACTTGCGATGACGTGGCTTGGTTCGAATTCCGCCAGCTGTGCGACGGCCCGCGTAGCCAGAACGACTACATCGAACTGGGCAAGATCTTCCATGCGGTGATCTTGAGCGGCGTGGAGCAGATGAGCGTGACCACCGACGACATCGCACGACGTTTTATCAACATGGTCGACGAGTTCTACGACCGTAACGTCAAGCTGATCATTTCGGCGGAAGTCGAGCTGAAGGATCTGTACACCGGCGGGCGCTTGAACTTCGAGTTCCAGCGCACGCTGAGTCGCTTGCTGGAAATGCAGTCCCACGAGTTCCTGTCGCGCGGGCACAAACCTTAGCAGCAACCCAACACAAATGTGGGAGGGGGCTTGCGCCCGATAGCGGTGGTTCAGTCAATATCTACAGTGACTGACACGCTGCCATCGGGGGCAAGCCCCCTCCCACATTTTGGTTTCTGTGCACCCTTGGTTACGCGGCTTGCTGGAGTTACGCGGCCTGCTGGAATTGCTGGCGGTACTGGTTTGGCGACAGTTCAGTGTGCTGTCGGAACAGCCTGGCAAAGAAACTCGCATCGTCATAACCCACTTCATAACTGATGGTCTTGATGCTCTTGCGGCTGCCCGAGAGCAGTCCCTTGGCCGTCTCGATGCGCAGACGTTGCAGGTAATGCAGCGGCTTGTCGCCGGTAGCGGTCTGGAAGCGACGCATGAAATTGCGGATGCTCATGCCGTGTTCCCGGGCCACGTCTTCGAAGCGGAATTTGTCGGCGAAGTGCTCTTCGAGCCAATGCTGGATCTGCAGGATGATCACGTCCTGGTGTAACTTCTGCCCGCCAAACCCAATGCGTCCAGGCGAATAGCTGCGCTGCACTTCGTAGAGAATGTCGCGGGCCACCGCCTGGGCGATGTTGGCGCCGCAGAAGCGTTCGATCAGGTAGATATAGAGGTCGCACGCCGAGGTGGTGCCGCCGGCGCAATACAGGTTGTCGGCGTCGGTGAGGTGCTTGTCCTGGTTGAGCTGTACCTGGGGGAAGCGTTCGGTGAACGCGTTGAAGAAGCGCCAATAGGTGGTCGCTTCCTTGCCATCGAGCAGGCCGGCTTCGGCCAGCCAGAACACCCCGGTGGCTTCGCCGCACAACACGGCGCCGCGTGCGTGTTGCGCACGCAACCATGGCAGCACCTGGGGGTAGCGGGTGCAGAGGGCGTCGAAGTCATCCCAGAAAGCCGGTAGCACGATGATGTCGGCGTCTTCCAGGCCGCCGTCCACCGGCATGATCACATCGCTGAAGCTGCGCACCGATTGCCCGTCGGGGCTGACCAGGCGCGTTTCAAACGCGGGGGTCAGGCCCAGGCCTTGCTGTTTGCCGTACCGCAGGCTAGCGAGGTGGAAGAAATCCTTGGCTTGCATGAGGGTTGAAGCGAATACCCGATCAATGGCCAAAATGCTGACGCGCCGCAACGGCGTGGAGATTTGGTTAGACATAATTTCATTTATTCTTATAGGGGAAAGTGGTCACCAGACGGCTGGATCGTCTTATTTTTTGTCGCATGTGTCCAGTGTCCCGTGATGCCTTCGCGGCATAGTCTCTGTGGGCTCGTCCTTGTCCGACAATCCACGCAGGTGACCCATGATTCCCAGAACCTTGTTCAGCCCGGAACACGAACTCTTCCGCGAGAGCGTGCGCACCTTCCTCGAAAAAGATGCCGCGCCGTTTCATGGACACTGGGAGAAGCAGGGCTATATCGACCGCCGCTTATGGAACAAGGCCGGGGAGGCGGGCATGCTGTGTTCCCATCTGCCGGAGGAATATGGCGGGCTGGGTGCGGACTTTCTCTACAGCGCGGTGGTGATTGAAGAGATCAGCCGGCTGGGCCTGACCGGTATCGGTTTTTCCCTGCATTCGGACATTGTTGCGCCGTACATCCTGCATTACGGCAGTGAGGCGCTGAAGCACAAATATTTGCCCAAGCTGATCTCCGGCGAGATGGTCACGGCCATTGCCATGACCGAGCCGGGCGCCGGTTCCGACCTGCAAGGCGTGAAGACCACGGCGGTGCTGGACGGTGACGAATACGTGATCAATGGCTCCAAGACCTTCATTACCAATGGCTACCTCGCGGAGTTGGTGATTGTGGTGGCCAAGACCGATCCCAAGGCTGGCGCGAAGGGCACCAGCCTGTTTCTGGTGGAGGCCGACACGCCGGGCTTCGACAAAGGCAAGCGCCTGGAGAAAGTCGGCATGAAAGCCCAGGACACGTCGGAGCTGTTCTTCCAGGATGTGCGGGTGCCCAAGGAAAACCTGCTGGGCCAGGCCGGCATGGGCTTCGCGTATTTGATGCAGGAGTTGCCCCAGGAGCGACTGACGGTAGCGATTGGCGCGTTGTCATCCGCCGAGGCAGCGCTGGAGTGGACCCTGGAATACACCCGCGAGCGGAAGGCATTCGGCAAGGCGATTGCGGATTTCCAGAACACTCGCTTCAAGTTGGCGGAAATGGCCACCGAGATTCAGATTGGCCGTGTGTTCGTCGACAAATGCATGGCGCTGCACCTGGAAGGCAAGCTGGATGTGCCCACGGCGGCGATGGCCAAGTATTGGGCCACGGACTTGCAATGCAAGGTGCTCGATGAGTGCGTGCAGTTGCACGGCGGCTACGGCTTTATGTGGGAATACCCGATTGCACGGGCGTGGGCGGATGCGCGGGTGCAGCGGATCTACGCGGGGACCAACGAGATCATGAAGGAGATCATTGCGCGGGCGCTTTGACCTTTAGTCTTGTTGAAGGCCTCTTCGCGGGCAAGCCCGCTCCCACACTTTGATTTGTGAATACATTCAAATGTGGGAGCGGGCTTGCCCGCGAAGGCGGCTTAAGGGGCCATCAAGGCGCTGGGTTCGGATGATCCTTCTGAATCGCCTCAATCCCTTCCAAAACCTCTTTCGAGAGTTTCAGGTCGGCACTGGCAATGTTGCTGTCCAGTTGCTCCAGGCTGGTGGCGCCAATGATGTTGCTGGTCACGAACGGCTGCTGGGTCACGAACGCGAGCGCCATCTGCGCCGGGTCCAGGCCGTGTTCCCGTGCCAACGCCACATAACGGCTGCACGCCGCTTCCGACTGCGGGTTGAAGTAACGGCTGAAGCGGCTGTACTCGGTCAACCGGGCCTTGGCCGGGCGTGCGCCACCTTCGTATTTGCCACTGAGCATGCCAAACGCCAGCGGCGAATACGCCAGCAGGCCGCACTGTTCACGAATCGCGACTTCCGCCAAACCTACCTCAAAGCTACGGTTGAGCAGGTTGTAGGGATTCTGGATCGACACCGCACGGCTCCAGCCACGGGCTTCGGCCAGGGCCAGGAATTTCATGGTGCCCCATGGGGTTTCGTTGGACAGGCCGATGTGGCGAATCTTGCCCGCCTTAACTTGCTCGTCCAGCGCTTCGAGGGTTTCCTCCAGCGGGGTGAGATCGTCTTCGTCCTTGTGCTTGTAGCTCAGTTGGCCGAAGAAATTGGTGCTGCGTTCCGGCCAGTGCAACTGGTAGAGGTCGATCCAGTCGGTCTGCAAGCGTTTGAGGCTGGCATCCAGGGCGTCGACGATGTGCTTGCGGTTGTGGCGCAGGTGGCCATCGCGGATATAGTCGATGGTGTTGCCGGGGCCGGCGATCTTGCTCGCCAGGACCCAGTCGGCACGGTCGCCACGACTTTTGAAGTAATTGCCGATGTAACGCTCGGTGGTGGCATAGGTGTCGGCCTTGGGCGGCACCGGGTACATTTCCGCCGTGTCGAGGAAGTTGATCCCCGCGGCCTTGGCCCGCTCAATCTGTGCGAAGGCCTCTGCCTCGCTGTTCTGCTCGCCCCAGGTCATGGTGCCCAAGGCTATCGCGCTCACGTTCAGATCCGTACGGCCCAGCTGTCGATAATCCATCGGGTACTCCTTCAGGGAAAACAATCATAAAAGCAGGTTGAATTTTTTTTCGCAATCTGCATAATTGCCCACCTCTTTCTGCAGTGGAAGTGATGCGCCGCCTGCCGAAGAATCTTGCCGTTGAACGGACGCGCCGACCCGAGCCCCCGATAGCGTCTGTATCCGGCTGCCTTTGACTTGTCAAAGTACGCACTATTCAGTAAGATCCGCCGTCTAATTTACAGGGCGGCCCCTGAGGCTATTAAAGAATGACAACTTTTACTGCAAAACCGGAAACAGTTCAGCGCGACTGGTTTGTCGTCGACGCCGCTGGTCAGACCCTGGGTCGTCTGGCCACTGAAGTCGCCAGCCGTCTGCGTGGCAAGCACAAGCCTGAGTACACCCCTCACGTTGACACCGGTGACTACATCGTGATCATCAACGCTGAGCAGGTTCGTGTAACCGGCAACAAAGCAAGCGACAAAATGTACTACCGTCACTCCGGTTTCCCAGGCGGTATCAAGTCTTCCAACTTCGAAGGCCTGATTGCCAAGAAGCCTGAAGCCCCGATCGAAATCGCGGTCAAAGGCATGCTGCCTAAGGGCCCACTGGGTCGCGATATGTTTCGCAAGCTGAAAGTCTATGCGGGCGCTGTACACCCTCATGCTGCTCAGCAGCCCCAAGAACTGAAGTTTTAACGGAATAGTTCATTATGTCGGCGACTCAAAATTACGGCACTGGCCGTCGCAAAACCGCAACCGCTCGCGTTTTCCTGCGTCCGGGTACTGGTAACATCTCGATCAACAACCGCTCCCTGGACAACTTCTTCGGCCGCGAAACTGCCCGCATGGTAGTTCGTCAGCCGCTGGAATTGACCGAGACCGTTGAAAAGTTCGACATCTACGTCACCGTTATCGGTGGCGGTGTAAGTGGTCAAGCTGGCGCAATCCGCCACGGTATCACTCGCGCTCTGATGCAGTACGACGAAACCCTGCGTGGCGCTCTGCGCAAAGCTGGCTTCGTGACTCGCGATGCCCGTGAAGTTGAACGTAAGAAAGTCGGTCTGCGTAAAGCGCGTAAGCGTCCGCAGTACTCGAAGCGTTAATTCGCTTTACGTTCCACAGAAACGCCCAGCCCCTTCGCGGAGCTGGGCGTTTTTTATTGCCTGCGATTTATGCATAAATTTGTGCGTGACAACTTGCCACATCCGTAGACCCCCTATACTACAAGGCCTGGAGGCTGAGCTCCCGGCAATTCCCTTGTCATACGTGGGGCTTTTCATTACCATCCGTCAAAATTTTTATAAGTAAAGATTCAACACTTAGTAGACGCCTGATTTAACAGGCCAAAAAGCTGATGGGAGAGGACTGAATGAGCAATGACGGCGTGAATGCAGGCCGGCGTCGCTTCTTGGTAGCAGCCACATCCGTGGTGGGTGCTGCAGGAGCGGTGGGGGCTGCGGTCCCGTTCGTGGGGTCATGGTTTCCCAGTGCCAAGGCGAAAGCCGCAGGTGCACCGGTGAAGGTGAATATCAGCAAGATCGAGCCAGGGCAGCAGATGATTGCTGAATGGCGCGGCCAGCCGGTCTTCATTGTTCGTCGTACCGAGGAAATCCTGGGGAATCTCAAAAAGATCGAAGGCCAGTTGTCTGACCCTCAATCCGAGAAGTCCGACCAACCCGCCTACGCCAAGAATGAAGTGCGTTCGATCAAGCCGGAGATCCTGCTACTGGTCGGTCTCTGTACCCACCTGGGTTGCTCGCCTACCTTCCGCCCGGAAGTGGCCCCTGTCGACCTGGGCAAGGATTGGGTCGGCGGTTATTTCTGCCCCTGCCACGGCTCCCACTACGACCTCGCTGGCCGCGTCTACAAATCCCAGCCTGCTCCCTTGAACCTGCCGGTTCCTCCGCACACCTACGAAACTGACGACCTCATTGTCATTGGCCTCGATAAGGAGAACGCGTGATGAGCAAGTTCATGGATTGGGTGGATGCGCGCTTCCCCGCCACTAAAATGTGGGAAGACCATCTCAGCAAATATTACGCGCCAAAAAACTTCAACTTCTTCTACTTCTTCGGCTCCCTGGCACTGCTGGTGCTGGTCAACCAGATCGTCACCGGCGTCTGGCTGACGATGAGCTACACCCCGTCGGCGGAAGAGGCGTTTGCTTCGGTCGAGTACATCATGCGTGACGTCGAGTACGGCTCGATCCTGCGTCTGCTGCACTCCACGGGCGCGTCGGCGTTCTTTATCGTCGTCTACCTGCACATGTTCCGCGGCCTGCTCTATGGCTCGTACCAGAAGCCCCGCGAGCTGGTGTGGGTGTTCGGCATGCTGATCTACCTGGCGCTGATGGCCGAAGCCTTCATGGGCTACCTGCTGCCCTGGGGCCAGATGTCGTACTGGGGCGCCCAGGTGATCATCTCGCTGTTCGGTGCGATCCCGGTGATCGGCAACGACCTGACCCAGTGGATCCGGGGTGACTACCTGATCTCGGGCATCACCCTGAACCGCTTCTTTGCCCTGCACGTGGTGGCCTTGCCGATCGTGATCCTGGGCCTGGTGGTACTGCACATCCTGGCGCTGCACGAGGTGGGTTCCAACAACCCGGATGGCGTGGACATCAAGAAGCACAAGGACGAAAACGGCATCCCGCTGGATGGCATTCCGTTCCACCCTTACTACACCGTGAAAGACATTGTCGGCGTGGTGGTGTTCCTGTTCGTGTTCTGCTCGATCGTGTTCTTTTTCCCGGAGATGGGCGGTTATTTCCTGGAGAAACCTAACTTCGAACAGGCCAACGCCTTCAAGACACCTGAGCACATTGCCCCCGTCTGGTACTTCACACCGTTCTACGCGATCTTGCGGGCGATCCCCGACAAGCTCATGGGCGTGATTGCCATGGGCGCGGCCATTGCGGTGCTGTTCGTGTTGCCTTGGCTTGACCGCAGCCCGGTCAAATCCATGCGCTACAAGGGCTGGCTAAGCAAGATCTGGCTGTGGGTGTTCTGCATTGCGTTCGTGATCCTGGGTGTACTCGGTGTCTTGGCGCCGACTCCAGAGCGTACGCTGCTGTCGCAGGTCTGCACCTTCCTGTACTTCGCCTACTTCATTCTGATGCCGTTCTATACCCGGCTCGAGAAGACCAAACCGGTTCCGGAAAGGGTGACTGGCTGATGAAAAAGTTATTCGTTGCATTGATGCTTGCGGCACTGCCGCTACTGTCCTTCGCTGCCGAGCATGGCGGACCGGAGCTGGAAAAAGTCGATATTGACGTGTCTGACAAGGCTGCCATGCAGGATGGCGCGCGCACGTTCGCCAACTATTGCATGGGCTGCCACAGCGCCAAGTTCCAGCGTTACGAGCGTGTTGCCGATGACCTTGGCATCCCCCATGAAATGATGCTGGAAAAGCTGGTGTTCACGGGCGCCAAGATCGGCGACCACATGACCATCGGCATGAAGCCTGCAGACGCCAAGACCTGGTTCGGCGCAGCGCCGCCTGACTTGACCCTGGTAGCCCGTGTGCGGGGTACCGACTGGCTCTACGGCTACCTGAAATCCTTCTACGAAGACCCGGCACGTCCGTATGGCGTGAACAACCGTGTGTTCCCGAACGTCGGCATGCCTAACGTTCTGGTCGGCCTGCAAGGCAAGCAAGTGGTAGGATGCAAGCAGATCCAGGTCGTTGAAGACGGCAAGAAGCAATACGATCCGTTGACCGGCACACCTTTGACTCATGAAGCGTGCGATCAACTGAAGATAGAAACCCCAGGTTCGTTGACAGACGAGCAGTTCGACGAGAAGGTCAAGAACCTCGTGACCTTCCTGGCCTACTCGGCCAATCCGGTCAAACTGGAGCATCAGCGCATCGGTACGTATGTGTTGCTGTACCTGGCCTTCTTCTTCGTATTCGCCTATCTGCTCAAACGCGAATACTGGAAGGATGTGCATTGATCCAACTGTAAGCAATTGCTGTTAATCTTGCGCGCCCAGCGGCATCTCTGACGTAGCGATCGGTTGAACCGGACGTTACAGAGATGCTCTCTGGGCGCGCTCGTTTTTGAGCTTTCGATAATTTCAACAAGCGAGGAGGACCGCCATGGGCGTGACCAATCGGTTGGCCTGTTACTCCGACCCCGCCGACCACTATTCCCACCGAGTGCGCATCGTGCTCGCAGAGAAGGGTGTCAGCGCCGAGATCATCAGTGTGGAGGCGGGCCGTCAGCCGCCAAAACTGATCGAAGTGAACCCTTACGGCAGCTTGCCCACCCTGGTCGATCGTGACTTGGCGTTGTGGGAGTCGACCGTCGTGATGGAATACCTGGATGAGCGTTACCCGCATCCGCCTTTGCTGCCGGTGTACCCGGTGGCGCGTGCCAACAGCCGGCTGCTGATCCATCGGATCCAGCGTGACTGGTGTGGTCTGGTGGATGTGATTCTGGATACCCGCAGCAAAGAGGCGGCACGTGTACAGGCGCGTAAGGAATTGCGCGAAAGCCTGACCGGCGTTTCGCCGCTGTTCGCCGATAAACCTTTTTTCCTCAGTGAGGAACAAAGCTTGGTGGATTGCTGCCTATTACCGATACTCTGGCGTTTGCCGATACTTGGTATTGAACTGCCGCGGCCTGCCAAGCCGCTGCTTGATTACATGGAGCGCCAGTTTGCGCGTGAGGCTTTCCAGGCGAGTCTGTCTGGTGTCGAACGCGATATGCGCTAAGGCTTAAGGAGCCGCTGATGAACTCCAGTCGACCCTACCTGGTCCGCGCGCTCTATGAGTGGATTGTGGACAACGATTGCACCCCGCACATGCTGGTCAATTCCGAATTTCCTGCGGTTCAGGTACCGGAGGGTTTTGCCAGTGATGGGCAGATTGTGCTGAACGTATCGCCGAGTGCCGTGCGCCACCTGCACATGGACAACGAAGCCGTGAGCTTCGAAGGGCGTTTCGGCGGCGTGCCGCATACGCTGTTCGTGCCGATTGGCGCCATCCTCGGCATCTATGCCCGGGAGAACGGCCAAGGCATGGTGTTCGATCTGGAGTCGCCTTTCGAGGATGACGAAGCGATCGAAAACGAAGGCGGCGATGACTTGCCGCCACCGGATTCCGAGCCACCGCGCCCTAGTGGCCGGCCGAGCTTGAAAGTGGTGAAATAACGGGCGTTCCCTCAGGGGAGCACTGAGAAAATGCCTCGACGTGTGTCGGGGCATTTTTTTGCGCGAAGGATAGGGATGAAAGTCGCGCCTGGACGGTGATCGTACAACCACCATGGGCTATGATGCGTGCTCAAGCTCACCGAGAAAGATGATTCATCATGGAAAACGCCAACATCGCCCCTCGTCTTCCCCGCAAGCGCCGCAGCCTTGCCCAGGAATTGGTCACGGTGTTGTCCGAGCAGATCCGCGACGGCCAGCTCAAGCGGGGCGACAAATTGCCCACCGAGTCGGCGATCATGGACGCCCATGGGGTCAGCCGCACGGTGGTGCGTGAAGCCATCTCGCGCTTGCAGGCGGCGGGGCAGGTCGAAACCCGTCATGGTATCGGCACCTTTGTACTGGATACGCCCAGCCCGAGCGGTTTCCGCATCGACCCGGCCACGGTAGTGACCCTGCGGGATGTGCTGGCGATCCTGGAGCTGCGGATCAGCCTGGAGGTGGAATCCGCAGGCTTGGCCGCGTTACGTCGCAGCGACGAACAACTGGCCGCCATGCGCGCGGCGCTTGATGCCTTGAATGAAAGCGCGGCTCACGCCGGCGATGCGGTGGCGTCCGATTTTGCATTCCACCTGGAAATTGCACTGTCCACCGGCAACCGCTACTTCACCGACATCATGACCCACCTGGGCACCAGCATCATTCCGCGTACGCGCCTGAATTCGGCGCGCCTGGCCCATGATGACCAGCAGCACTACATGGGGCGTTTGAGTCGTGAGCATGAAGAGATTTATGAAGCGATCGCGCGTCAGGATTCGGACGCGGCGCGGGCGGCGATGCGGTTGCATTTGACCAATAGCCGGGAGCGGCTGCGCCATGCCCATGAAGAGGCGGAGGCGCAGCGGGGTTAAGCTGGCGTTCTCAGGCCAGGTCGAACTCGATTTCGGTCACGCTGCCATTGGCGTCGTAATGGAACGTCTTCTTGGTAACCTCCAATACCTGACCGTCCATATTGAGGTAATCGCCTTTATTGGGCAGTTCCTCAATTTTGACGTTCGAAGTGCTGTTTTTTTTGCCTTTGAATTTAACCTGAATGTTGTTAGCCATGATTAAGCCTCATTGAGCAGGAAGAAAGTTAGGTGAAGGCCCGCACATCATGTGCGGGCCTCATCACGTTAGGAGGGGTGGAAATGTGCTGATACTGTCAGAATTCACAGTTCTGACGAGCGGTATCAGGCACGCCTGGAGCGGACCCCGGCTCAAGGCCGCGGCGTATTTGGCTTGTAGTCCTTCAACAACAAATACGTACTCCACCCCCACCAATCGTTCGTCCAGTGCTTGTCGTTCAAGTCATTCACCTCCTTACGACGCAGCACCTTGTCCCCCTCCATTTTGAACAGCGGCGAGAAGTTGTTCGCCGGGTTCTGCGCCGCATTCAGGTCTGGCACATACAGCGGCGCCTTGAAGTTGGCCGGAGAGGGCGCGATACCGCTGATGAAGGTTTCGAAAATTTCATCCGCCGAAGCCTGCACCGCACGTTTGACCTGCACCCGATTGTCCGCATCGATGGCGTCGAAGTAGCGTTTGTCTCCATACGCGTGCCACTGATCGCCCATGGCGTTACGCACCTTGAGTCCGAATTTGCTGTCTTCGTCGTGCATGAAGCGGCTGATCAGCGAACCCAGTTCACCGGGAGTGACCACGGCGGCGAGTTGTTTGCGTGGTACTCGCAGATGGCCAGCGGAGAACAGGTCGGTCAAAAAGTGATCAGCAAAACTGTTCATGGCATACGCCAGTTCCAGCGCTGGGTCGGTGCCGGTCTGGTGCGCCACGACGGCTTGTTGCAGCGCCGCCGTGTGCCCCGCCAGATAGGCCGACAGCGCCCATTCGCCGAAGTGGTCGGCATTGTCCGCCGCCAGTTTCAGGTAACGTCCCAACGGAATCAACGCCGAAACTGCGCTGCCGCCGCCCGTGATGCGGTTCCATTCCTCGGACAACGTATCACCCAGCGCGTCGTAGGCTTCATGGGCTTGTTTGCCGTCCTTGATCGCCTGCTTGACCGCATTGATCTCCTTTTGCATCACCGCAAGGATCTTGTGCGCTTCTTCCCGCGAGGCGGGCAGCACGGCGAGCGTATTGAAGGCTGCGGTAAAGCGTTGGACGCGCTCGACGGGGGAGGCGCCATCGCTGATCGGTTGGCCGGGGACGCCATAGAAGTCGCCCCCGAGGGCGATCACTTGGCCATAGGTCAGCGCCAGCCCATTGGGCAGGTGCAGCTCGACCTGGCGTGCGGGAATCGCCGGGGCATCCTTGACGAAGCGCAACAGGGTGTCATCGCCGATGGCAGTGTGTTCACCGCCTTCGAAGCGCAATGTGGGTGGGTTCTTTTCGGGTGCGGCGAGTTCAAGACCTGACATGTTAGCTCCTTGCTATGTCGTAGGAATCTTCCGTGATAGCTGTATGTATATACAGCTAAATCGAGCATAGAGTAAAAAAATCCTACGTCAAGAAGGCGCGCATTCAACGCTCTCAGAACGAAGTCTGATGAATTGCAGTTGACGAATTGTTTTATAGTTGTACGATGACGTACGACATCACCAAAACCAACAACAACCTTTCGATAGAAAGTCTTCGCCCAGGGTGTTCGAATAATGAATCCACAAGAACTGAAGTCCATCCTTTCCCACGGTCTGCTGTCTTTCCCGGTGACCGATTTCAACGCCCAGGGTGATTTCCACCAGGCGGGCTACATCAAGCGCCTTGAATGGCTGGCCCCTTACGGCGCCACGGCTTTGTTCGCTGCTGGCGGTACCGGTGAGTTCTTTTCCCTCGCGGCCAGCGAATATTCCCAGGTGGTGAAAACCGCAGTGGATACCTGCGCGACCAGTGTGCCGATCCTCGCCGGTGTGGGCGGTTCGACACGCCAGGCCATCGAGTACGCTCAGGAAGCCGAACGCCTCGGCGCCAAAGGTCTGCTGCTGCTGCCGCACTACCTCACCGAAGCCAGCCAGGATGGCGTTGCGGCCCACGTTGAGGCCGTGTGCAAGTCGGTCAAGATCGGTGTGGTGGTCTACAACCGTAACGTCTGCCGCCTGACCGCTCCGCTGCTGGAACGCCTGGCCGAGCGCTGCCCAAACCTGATCGGCTACAAGGATGGCCTGGGTGATATCGAGTTGATGGTGTCGATACGTCGCCGCCTCGGTGATCGTTTCAGCTACCTCGGCGGCCTGCCGACTGCAGAGGTTTACGCCGCTGCCTACAAGGCCCTGGGAGTTCCGGTGTACTCCTCGGCGGTGTTCAACTTCATCCCGAAAACCGCGATGGACTTCTACCACGCGATTGCCAAGGACGATCACGCCACCGTTTCCAAGATCATCGACGACTTCTTCCTGCCATACCTGGACATCCGTAACCGCAAGGCCGGGTATGCCGTCAGCATCGTCAAGGCGGGTGCAAAAATCGTCGGCTACGACGCAGGTCCGGTACGCACGCCGCTGACCGACCTGTTGCCGGAAGAATATGAAGCCCTGGCCGCGCTGATCGACAAGCAAGGCGCGCAATAACTCATCTACAAGGCCGCTGAGCAATCAGCGGCCTTTTGCGTCAGGAGAAGATTCGTGTCCCAAGCCCAACGTTTTGACAACTACATCAATGGCCAGTGGGTGGCCGGCGCTGACTATTGCGTCAACCTCAACCCGTCGGAGTTGTCCGATGTCATTGGTGAATACGCCAAGGCGGATGTTACCCAGGTCAACGCCGCCATCGATGCGGCCCGCGCGGCATTCCCGGCCTGGTCCACTTCCGGGATCCAGGCGCGCCATGACGCTCTGGATAAAGTCGGCAGTGAAATCCTCGCGCGCCGCGAAGAGCTCGGCACCCTGTTGGCCCGTGAAGAGGGCAAGACCCTGCCCGAAGCCATCGGCGAAGTGACCCGCGCCGGCAATATTTTCAAGTTCTTCGCCGGTGAATGCCTGCGGCTGTCCGGCGACTACGTGCCGTCGGTTCGCCCGGGCGTCAATGTAGAAGTCACTCGCGAAGCCTTGGGGGTGGTCGGCCTGATCACGCCGTGGAACTTCCCGATCGCCATCCCCGCCTGGAAAATTGCCCCGGCCCTGGCCTACGGCAACTGCGTGGTGATCAAGCCCGCCGAGCTGGTACCGGGTTGCGCCTGGGCCCTGGCAGAGATCATTTCCCGCGCCGGTTTCCCCGCCGGTGTGTTCAATCTGGTGATGGGCAGCGGTCGCGTGGTCGGCGACGTGCTGGTCAATAGCCCGAAAGTCGATGGCATCAGCTTCACCGGTTCTGTCGGTGTTGGTCGTCAGATCGCCGTCAGTTGTGTGTCGCGCCAGGCCAAAGTTCAGTTGGAAATGGGCGGCAAGAACCCGCAGATCATCCTCGACGACGCCGACCTCAAGCAGGCCGTCGAGCTGTCCGTACAGAGCGCGTTCTACTCCACCGGCCAGCGTTGCACAGCGTCCAGTCGCCTGATCGTCACCGCCGGTATCCACGACCAGTTCGTCGCGGCCATGGCTGAGCGCATGAAGTCGATCAAGGTCGGCCACGCGCTGAAAAGCGGCACCGACATTGGCCCGGTGGTTTCCCAGGCCCAGTTGGACCAGGACCTCAAATACATCGACATCGGCCAAAGCGAAGGTGCGCGGCTGGTCAGCGGTGGTGGCCTGGTGACCTGCGATACCGAAGGTTACTACCTGGCACCGACGCTGTTTGCCGACAGCGAAGCCGCCATGCGTATCAGCCGTGAAGAGATCTTCGGCCCGGTCGCCAACGTCGTGCGCGTAGCGGACTACGAAGCAGCGCTGGCCATGGCCAATGACACCGAGTTCGGGCTGTCGGCGGGCATTGCCACCACATCGCTCAAGTACGCCAACCACTTCAAGCGTCATTCCCAGGCCGGGATGGTGATGGTCAATCTGCCGACGGCAGGTGTGGATTACCACGTTCCCTTCGGCGGCCGTAAAGGCTCGTCCTATGGCTCGCGGGAGCAAGGTCGCTATGCGCAAGAGTTCTACACCGTGGTGAAAACCAGCTACATCGGTTCGTAATACGCAACACCCAGTGGGGGCCGGATGCCTGTCGGCTCCCCACGGCAAAAACAGAAAACCATTACCCGCAAAAAAAATAATTAGTGGGAGTACTTCTTCATGCAAGCGACCAAGCCGACCCATGTCCGCTATTTGATCCTGCTCATGCTGTTCCTGGTGACCACGATCAACTATGCCGACCGGGCCACTATCGCCATCGCAGGCTCCAGCCTGCAAAAAGACCTCGGCATCGACGCGGTCACGCTCGGTTACATCTTCTCCGCATTCGGTTGGGCCTACGTGGCCGGGCAAATTCCCGGTGGCTGGCTGCTGGACCGGTTCGGCTCGAAAAAAGTCTATGCCCTGAGCATCTTCACCTGGTCTCTGTTCACCGTGCTGCAAGGCTATGTCGGTGAGTTTGGTGTCTCCACCGCCGTGGTTGCGCTGTTCATGCTGCGCTTCATGGTGGGCTTGGCCGAAGCGCCGTCGTTTCCCGGAAATGCCCGTATTGTGGCGGCGTGGTTTCCTACGGCAGAACGCGGTACGGCTTCAGCGATCTTTAACTCTGCGCAATACTTCGCCACGGTGCTGTTTGCGCCGCTGATGGGGTGGATCGTCTACAGCTTCGGCTGGCAGCACGTGTTTATCGTGATGGGCGTGATCGGCATCATTTTCTCGCTGATCTGGTTGAAAGTTATCCACAGCCCGCGCCAGCATCCGATGATCAACGAAGCCGAGTTCAACCATATCGCCGCCAATGGTGCGATGGTCGATATGGATCAGGACAAAGGCAAGGGTAAGAAAACCGACGGTCCGAAGTGGGACTACATCCGCCAACTGTTGACCAACCGCATGATGCTCGGCGTGTACCTGGGCCAGTACTGCATCAACGGCATCACCTACTTCTTCCTTACGTGGTTCCCGGTGTACCTGGTGCAGGACCGTGGCATGACGATCCTCAAGGCCGGTTTCATCGCCTCGTTGCCGGCGATCTGCGGGTTTATCGGCGGCGTGCTCGGCGGGGTGATTTCCGACTACCTGCTGCGCAAAGGCCACTCCCTGACCTTCGCCCGCAAGGCGCCGATCATTGGTGGCCTGCTGATCTCCAGCAGCATCGTGGCCTGCAACTATGTGGATATCGAATGGATGGTGGTGGGCTTCATGGCCTTGGCCTTCTTCGGCAAAGGCGTTGGCGCACTGGGTTGGGCGGTGGTGTCCGACACCTCGCCGAAACAAATCGCCGGTCTCAGTGGTGGTTTGTTCAACACCTTCGGTAACCTTGCGTCGATTACCACGCCGATTGTGATCGGCTACATCATCAGCACCACCGGTTCTTTCAAATGGGCCTTGGTGTTTGTCGGCGCCAACGCGCTGGTGGCGGTGTTCAGCTACCTGGTCATCGTTGGCCCGATCAAGCGTGTAGTACTCAAAGAGCCGCCTACCCAGGGGCCTGAGTTGACCCGCCTAACCGAAGCGCATTCCTGAGGGGCCGTGTGATGCAGTTGATTGAACATGCCGACTCGCCGCGCTCGATTCGTTTGCACGAACGCGACAACGTGGTGATTGTGGTCAATGACCAGGGCGTACCGGCCGGGACCGAGTTCCCGGACGGCCTGGTGACCGTGGACTTCATCCCCCAGAGCCACAAGGTGACCCTGGAAGATATCCCCGAGGGCGGTCAGATTATTCGCTACGGCCAGACCATCGGTTACGCCCTGGCGCCGATTCCGCGCGGCAGTTGGGTGCAGGAGGATCAGCTGCGCATGCCTACCGCGCCGCCGTTGGACAGCTTGCCGCTGTCCACCGAGGTGCCTGAGGCCCAGGCACCGCTGGAAGGGTTTACCTTCGAGGGCTACCGTAACGCGGATGGCACTGTGGGCACGCGCAATATCCTCGGCATCACCACCACGGTGCAGTGCGTCACCGGTGTGCTGGACCATGCGGTCAAGCGTATCAAGGACGAATTGCTGCCCAAGTACCCGCACGTCGACGACGTGGTGGCGCTGACCCACAGCTACGGCTGCGGCGTGGCGATCACTGCAACGGATGCCTACATTCCGATCCGTACCGTGCGCAACCTGGCGCGCAACCCGAACCTGGGCGGTGAAGCCCTGGTCATCAGCCTGGGCTGCGAGAAATTGCAGGCCGGGCAGGTGATGCACGACAACGACAGCTCGGTCGACCTGAGCGAGCCCTGGCTGTACCGGTTGCAGGATTCCAGCCACGGTTTTACCGAAATGATCGAGCAGATCATGGCACTGGCCGAGACGCGCTTGAAGAAACTCGACCAGCGCCGCCGCGAAACCGTGCCGGCGTCCGAGTTGATTCTGGGCATGCAGTGTGGCGGCAGTGATGCGTTTTCCGGCATCACCGCCAACCCGGCGCTGGGCTATGCCTCGGACTTGCTGCTACGGGCCGGGGCGACGGTGATGTTTTCCGAAGTCACCGAAGTGCGCGATGCCATTTACCTGCTGACGTCTCGCGCCGAAAACACGCAAGTCGCCCAGGAACTCGTCCGGGAAATGGATTGGTACGACCGTTACCTGGCCAAGGGCGAGGCGGACCGCAGCGCCAACACCACGCCGGGCAACAAGAAGGGCGGGTTGTCGAACATCGTCGAGAAGTCCCTGGGCTCCATCGTCAAATCCGGCAGCAGCGCGATCAACGGCGTGCTGGGCCCAGGCGAGCGTTTCAAGGGCAAGGGCCTGATCTTTTGCGCAACACCGGCCAGTGACTTTGTGTGCGGCACCTTGCAATTGGCGGCGGGGATGAACTTGCACGTGTTCACCACCGGGCGTGGCACACCTTACGGATTGGCAATGGCGCCGGTGGTCAAGGTCTCGACCCGTACGGAGTTGGCGCAGCGGTGGCCGGACCTGATCGATATCGACGCCGGGCGCATTGCCACCGGGCGCGCGACCATCGAGGAGCTGGGTTGGGAGTTGTTCCATTTCTACCTGGATGTGGCCAGCGGCAGGAAGCAGACGTGGGCGGAGCATCACAAACTGCATAACGACATCACCTTGTTCAACCCTGCGCCCATTACCTGAGACCGGGTCGCCTGCCTTCGCGAGTAAACCCGCTCCCACACTTGACCGCATTCTCATGCTGGAACTCGGTCAAGGGTGGGAGCCGCGGTGCGACGATTCGACTTGCTCGCTAAGGCGTCCTACCAGACGCCGCAGGGCTGCATGGCTTATCATTAGCCACCTACCGACGCTCACCAAGGCTTTTCCGGCATGCTGGCAATTTTCCTCACCACCCTCACCATCACCGCGCCGGTGTTTGCCATGCTGTTCCTCGGTGTGCTGCTCAAGCGCGTCAATTGGATCAACGACAACTTTATCCACACGGCCTCGTCCCTGGTATTCAACGTCACCATGCCGGCGCTGCTGTTCCTCGGCATCCTGCATGCCGACCTGCACTCGGCGCTCAAGCCGGGCTTGCTGATCTATTTTGCCGTCGCCACCTTGCTCAGCTTCGCGCTGGCCTGGGGTTGGGCGATCTTTCGGTGCCCGCGTGAAGACCGCGGCATCTATACCCAGGGTGCGTTTCGCGGCAATAACGGCGTGATCGGTCTGGCGCTGGCTGCCAGCATGTACGGCGACTACGGCATCTCCCTCGGCGCGATTCTCGCGGCACTGGTGATCCTGTTCTACAACACCCTGTCGACCATCGTGCTGGCGGTGTACAGCCCGGTGATCAAGTCCGATCCGTGGAGCATCTGCAAGAGCGTGGTGGCCAACCCGCTGATCATCAGTGTGATCGCAGCCACGCCGTTCGCGGTGTTCCAGATTGGCTTGCCGGGTTGGCTGGAGTCTTCGGGCCAGTACCTTGCGGACATGACCTTGCCGCTGGCGCTGATCTGTATCGGTGGCACCCTGTCGCTGGCGGCCCTGCGCAAAAGCGGGAGCATGGCCCTGAGCGCCAGCCTGGTGAAGATGATCGGTTTGCCGGTTGTCGCGACGCTGGGCGCCTGGCTGTTGGGTTTCCGGGGGGCGGAGCTGGGGATTCTGTTCCTGTACTTCGGTGCGCCGACCGCAGCCGCCAGTTTTGTGATGGCCAGGGCAGCCGAGGGTAATCATGAGCTGGCGGCAGCGATTATCGTGATCACCACCTTGATGGCGGCGGTGACCACCAATATCGGAATCTTTGTGTTGCAGGCGGGCGGCTGGATCTAGCCCTCTTTCTGATAGGTTTCGATCACTTCCTGCGCCGCACGAAACGCATCAATCGCCGCCGGCACACCGGCATACACCGCGCAATGCAGCAGTGCCTCGCGGATCTCTTCCACGGTACAGCCATTGTTCAGCGCACCGCGCACATGGCCCTTGAGTTCCTGCGGGCACTTGAGCGCGGTGAGGGCTGCGAGGGTGATCAGGCTGCGGGTCTTCAGCGGTAGACCTTCGCGGTTCCACACGCTGCCCCAGGCATGTTCATTGACGAAGTCCTGCAGCGGCTGGGTGAACTCGGTGGCGTTGCCCAAGGCGCGGTCGACGAACACATCGCCCATGACCTGGCGACGCATCTCAACCCCGGGCTTTTTCTGATCGGTCATTGCGGCTCCCTCTTGTGTTGGCGGCGCCAGGCTCGCAGCGTGCTGAACAACAGAAAAGCCACCAGCACTGGCAGGACGTAATACAGCATCAGTTGTTCAAGCTTGCTGGCCAGGGGCATGCCGGTGGTAAAGGCCATCACATGCAGGCCGTACGCCAGGTACAGGCCCAGCAGCACCAGGCCTTCGGCGCGGGTCACGCGGTAGCCGGTGTAAAACACCGGCAGGCACAGCACCACCACGCCGAGCATCACCGGCAGGTCGAAATCCAGGGCATTGGGCGATACCGACAGCGGCGAGGGCGCGAGCAGGGCGGTCAGGCCCAATACGCCCAGCAGGTTGAACAGGTTGCTGCCAATCACGTTGCCCACGGCGATTTCCCGTTCGCCACGCAGGGCGGCAATCAGCGAGGTCGCCAGGCATGGCAGCGAGGTGCCGACGCCGATCAAGGTCAGGCCGATCACACGTTCCGACAAGCCCAAGTCGCCCGCCACATCGACGGCTGCGCCCAACAGCAAATGGCCGGCCAGCACCAGAATCAGCAGCCCGCCAAGCATCAGCAGCACGCTGCTCAGCCAGGGCGCGCGGGCCACGGTGTCCAGCGTGCGCGGGCGGCGGGAATGACGGGTCTGGTAGTGCAGCACACCGAGGTAGGCGACCAGGGCAACGAGCAGCACCAGGCCGTCGAGTGGCGTGAGTGCTTCATTGGCGGCGAGGGTGAACACCAGCAGCCCGGCCAGGATCATTACCGGAATATCCAGGCGCACCAGCTGGCGCGAGACCCGCAGCGGAATGATCAGCGCCGACAGGCCCAGGGTGACCAGAATGTTGAAGATACTGCTGCCGATCACGCTGCCCACCGCGATATCGGTGTTGCCGGCCAGCGTGGCTTGCAGGCTGACGGTCATCTGCGGTGCGCTGCTGCCGAAGGCCACGATCGTCAGGCCGATGATCAGCGGCCGCACCTTGAGGCTCGCGGCCAGGCGCACGGCGGCGCGCACCAGGATTTCGGCGCCGATGATCAGCAGGACCAGGCCGCTGACCAATTCCAGCAGGCTCCAGGGCGAGAGGGCGGTTAATCCGAAAATGGTCAGGGCTCCGTATTCAGTTGCTCAGGGCTTGCACGCGCACACGCGCGGTGCCGCTGCTGATCATACCCAGTTGCTGGGCAGCCTTGCGCGAAAGATCAATCAAGCGCCCACGGGTATGCGGGCCGCGATCATTGATGCGGACAACCACGGATTTGTCGTTGTCGAGATTGGTGACCTTGACCTGGGTGCCGAACGGCAATCGCCGGTGGGCGGCGGTCAGGGCGTTCTGATTGAAAGGTTCACCGCTGGCTGTCTTATTGCCATGGTGCTTGGTGCCGTAATAGGAGGCGGTGCCGGTTTCGTCGTAGCCGTTGGGGTTGATGATGCCGCTGGCGCAACCGGCCAGTAGGGAGAACAAGGCCAGGAGGCCGAGTAGACGCTTCATGTTCAAGATGCCCCATAACAAATGTGGGAGCTGGCTTGCCTGCGATGCAGATAACTCGGTGTCTCAAGAACATCGAGGGGATGCAATCGCAGGCAAGCCAGCTCCCACAGGGTATCCGGGTGGGAAGTGAAATTTCCGCCCGGACTGTCCATCGCTATCAGCCTTCGAGCTTGCTTTTCAGCAGTTCGTTCACCTGTTGCGGGTTGGCCTTGCCTTTGGAGGCTTTCATCGCCTGGCCGACAAAGAAGCCGAACATCTTGCCGCGCTTGGCTTCGTCCGCCGCACGGTACTGTTCGACCTGCTCGGCGTTGGCTGCGAGCATTTCATCCAGCACGGCCGAGATCGCGCCGCTGTCGGTGACTTGCTTGAGACCGCGTTTCTCGATGATTTCATCGGCGCTGCCTTCACCGCTGGCCATCGCTTCAAACACGGTCTTGGCGATTTTGCCGGAGATGGTGTTGTCCTTGATGCGCAGCAGCATGCCGCCCAATTGCTCGGCAGAGACCGGGGCTTCGTCGATTTCCAGGCCCTGCTTGTTCAACAGGCTGCCCAGTTCAACCATCACCCAGTTGGCCGCCAGCTTGGCGTCACCGGCAATGCTCACGACTTTTTCAAAGTAGTTGGCTTGCTCACGGCTGGAAGCCAGCACGCTGGCGTCGTAGACCGACAGGCCGAACTGCGCCTGGAAGCGCTCGCGTTTCTGCTGCGGCAATTCCGGCAGGGTGGCCCGGATGTCGTTGAGGAACGAGTCCTCAAGCACCACCGGCAACAGGTCCGGATCGGGGAAGTAACGGTAGTCGTTGGCTTCCTCTTTGCTGCGCATGGCGCGGGTTTCATCTTTGTTCGGGTCGTACAGGCGGGTTTGCTGGATGACCTTGCCACCGTCTTCGATCAGCTCGATCTGGCGACGCACTTCGCTGTTGATCGCTTTCTCGATGAAGCGGAACGAGTTGACGTTCTTGATCTCGCAGCGAGTGCCGAACTCGACCTGGCCCTTTGGACGGATCGACACGTTGCAGTCGCAACGCAGCGAACCTTCAGCCATGTTGCCGTCGCAGATGCCCAGGTAGCGCACCAGCGCGTGGATGGTCTTGACGTAGGCTACGGCTTCCTTGGCACTGCGCATGTCCGGCTCGGACACGATTTCCAGCAGCGGCGTGCCGGCACGGTTCAGGTCGATACCGGTGGCGCCCGGGAATTCTTCGTGCAGGCTTTTACCGGCGTCTTCTTCCAAGTGCGCGCGGGTTACGCCGACGCGCTTGATGGTGCCGTCTTCCAGAGGAATGTCCAGGTGGCCCTTGCCGACGATCGGCAGTTCCATCTGGCTGATCTGGTAGCCTTTGGGCAGGTCCGGGTAGAAGTAGTTCTTACGCGCGAACACGTTGTGCTGGCCGATCTCGGCGTCAATTGCCAGGCCGAACATCACCGCCATGCGTACCGCTTCCTGGTTCAGCACCGGCAGTACGCCGGGCATGCCCAGGTCGACCAGGCTGGCCTGGGTGTTGGGCTCGGAGCCGAACGTGGTGGCGCTACCGGAGAAAATCTTCGATTGGGTGGCGAGCTGGGTATGAATCTCCAGCCCGATCACAACTTCCCATTGCATAGTGTTCTCCTCAGAAGCCGGTAGGGGTGCGAGTGTGCCAGTCGGTGTTCAACTGGTACTGGTGCGCCACATTGAGCAGGCGGCCTTCCTGGAAATACGGGGCGAGCAATTGCACGCCGACCGGCAGGCCATCGACGAAACCGGCAGGCATGGACAAGCCCGGCAGGCCCGCGAGGTTGGCGGTGATGGTGTACAGGTCTTCCAGGTACTCGGCGATCGGGTCGCCGGTCTTGGCGCCGATCTTCCAGGCCGGGTTTGGCGTGGTTGGGCCGAGGATCACGTCGACTTCTTCAAAGGCTGCCATGAAGTCGTTCTTGATCAGGCGACGGATTTTCTGCGCCTTGAGGTAGTACGCGTCGTAGTAACCGGCCGACAGGGCGTAGGCACCGACCATAATCCGGCGTTGCACTTCGGCACCGAAACCTTCGCCACGGGAGCGCTTATAAAGGTCGGTGAGGTCTTTCGGGTTTTCGCAGCGATAGCCGAAACGCACGCCGTCGAAGCGGGACAGGTTGGAAGAGGCTTCTGCTGGCGCGATCACGTAGTACGCAGGAATTGCGTGCTGGTTGTTCGGCAGGCTGATTTCCTTGATGACGGCACCCAGGCTTTCCAGCGTCTTCACGCTGTTGTGCACCAGCTCAGCAATGCGCGGGTCGAGACCGGCGCTGAAGTATTCCTTCGGCACACCGATACGCAGGCCCTTGAGCGACGTGTTCAGGCTGGCGCTGAAGTCCGGCACGCGCTCGTCGATGCTGGTGGAGTCCTGTTTATCGAAGCCTGCCATGCCTTGTAACAAAATTGCGCAGTCTTCAGCGGTGCGCGCCAGAGGGCCACCCTGATCGAGGCTGGAGGCGTAGGCGATCATGCCCCAACGGGAAACGCGACCGTAGGTCGGCTTCAGGCCGGTGAGGTTGGTAAAGGCCGCTGGCTGGCGGATCGAACCGCCGGTATCGGTGGCCGTGGCGGCGGGCAGGAAGCGCGCAGCAACTGCGGCCGCCGAACCACCCGACGAACCGCCAGGCACGTGGTCCAGGTTCCACGGGTTTTTCACCGCGCCGTAGTAGCTCGACTCGTTGGCCGAACCCATGGCGAATTCGTCCATGTTGGTCTTGCCCAGGGTCACGGCCCCGGCGGCAGCCAGCTTGGACACCACAGTGGCGTCGTAGGGAGCCTTGAAGTTGTCGAGCATCTTCGAGCCGCAGCTGGTGCGGATGCCCTGGGTGCAGAACAGGTCCTTGTGGGCGATCGGTGCGCCAAGCAGTGCGCCATTTTCACCGTTGGCGCGACGTGCGTCGGCGGCCTTGGCCTGGCTCAAGGCCAGCTCTTCGGTGAGGCTGATGAAGCTGTTGACCTTGGGATCGTGCTCGGCGATGCGCGCCAGCAGGGTCTTGGTCAGCTCTTCGGAAGAAAACGTTTTGTCGGCGAGACCGCGGGCGATCTCGGCCAGAGTCATATGATGCATTGCAGGCTCTTTCCCTTTAGTCGATGACTTTCGGAACCAGATACAGGCCGTTTTCGACCGCTGGCGCGATGGACTGGTAGGCCTCGCGATTATTACTCTCGGTCACGACGTCTGCGCGCAGGCGCTGGCTGGCTTCCAGCGGGTGAGCCAGGGGCTCGATACCGTCGGTATTTACGGCCTGCATTTGGTCGACCAGCCCGAGAATGCTGTTCAGGGCTGCGGTGGTCTGTGGAAGATCGGCATCATTGAGGCCAAGCGAGGCCAGGTGCGCGATTTTTTCCACGTCGGAGCGTTCAAGCGTCATGGGAATCTCCAGTGGAAAACAGAACGGAGGCTGTCCGTGTGTTAGATTGTCGGAACACTACCGCATTTCTACGGTCTTACGGCCGCGATTGTGGGGTTAGGTGCACAGAAAGTCGGCCAATTTAGCACATTGGCGCCTTGCCCAAAATCCCTGTCGTTGTTAGAGTTTGCCGCACTTTTTTACCCACGCGTTGCCTAGGGTCCCTTTCCCATGTTCAAGAAACTGCGTGGCATGTTTTCCAGCGATCTTTCCATTGACCTGGGCACTGCCAACACCCTTATTTACGTGCGCGAGCGCGGTATCGTCCTGAATGAGCCATCGGTTGTGGCCATTCGGACCCATGGTAATCAGAAAAGTGTCGTTGCCGTCGGCACCGAGGCCAAGCGCATGCTCGGCCGTACACCAGGCAATATTGCTGCCATTCGTCCGATGAAAGACGGCGTGATCGCCGACTTCAGTGTCTGCGAGAAGATGCTGCAGTACTTCATCAACAAGGTTCACGAAAACAGTTTCCTGCAGCCCAGCCCTCGTGTGCTGATCTGCGTTCCATGCAAGTCCACCCAGGTTGAGCGTCGTGCCATCCGTGAATCGGCCCTTGGCGCCGGTGCCCGTGAAGTGTTCCTGATCGAAGAGCCAATGGCTGCTGCGATCGGTGCCGGCCTGCCGGTTGAAGAAGCCCGCGGTTCGATGGTGGTGGATATCGGTGGTGGTACCACTGAAATCGCCCTGATCTCCCTGAATGGTGTGGTGTATGCCGAATCCGTACGCGTAGGCGGCGACCGCTTCGACGAAGCGATCATCACTTATGTACGTCGTAACTACGGCAGCCTGATCGGTGAATCCACCGCTGAGCGCATCAAGCAGGAAATCGGCACCGCCTACCCAGGCGGCGAAGTGCGCGAAGTCGATGTGCGCGGTCGCAACCTGGCCGAAGGCGTTCCACGTGCCTTCACCCTGAACTCCAATGAAGTGCTGGAAGCTCTGCAAGAGTCCCTGGCCACCATCGTTCAGGCGGTGAAAAGCGCCCTGGAGCAATCGCCGCCGGAACTGGCTTCCGACATCGCCGAGCGTGGCCTGGTACTGACCGGTGGTGGCGCCTTGCTGCGCGACCTCGACAAGCTGCTGGCCCAAGAGACTGGGCTGCCGGTGATCGTCGCCGAAGACCCGCTGACTTGCGTTGCCCGTGGCGGTGGTCGTGCACTGGAAATGATGGATAAACACACCATGGACCTGCTCTCCAGCGAATAAGTCATTGCTGGTCAGCCCATGTTTCGCCCGCAGGCAGCACTTTGCAGTGCTGCCTGTTGGCGTTTATCTTCTTCAATCTGCATCCAGGCCGGTTAGATGCCGTATGAATAAAGAGAACATTTGCCTGGGAGGAGCGGCTTATTAAACCGCTTTTCGCCAAAGGCCCCTCATTGGGCGTGCGCCTGTTGGTGCTGGTCGTGCTTTCGGTCGCGCTGATGGTGGTCGATGCCCGCTTTGCACTGCTCAAACCCGTGCGCAGCCAGATGTCGCTGGTGTTGATGCAGACTTACTGGATCACCGACCTGCCGCAACGTCTGTACCAGGGCGTGGCCAGCCAATTCGGCAGCCGCACCGAGCTGGTCGCCGAGAACGAAAAACTCAAGACCGAAAACCTGCTGTTGCAGGGGCGCATGCAGAAGCTCGCGGCCCTCACCGAGCAGAACGTTCGGCTGCGCGAGTTGCTCAATTCCTCCGCACTGGTCAACGAAAAGGTCGAAGTGGCTGAGTTGATCGGCATGGACCCCAACCCCTTCACCCATCGCATCATCATCAACAAGGGTGAGCGCGACGGTGTGGTCCTCGGCCAGCCCGTGCTCGACGCCCGTGGCCTGATGGGCCAGGTGGTTGAGCTGATGCCCTACACCTCGCGGGTATTGCTGCTGACGGACACTACCCACAGCATTCCGGTGCAGGTCAACCGCAATGGCCTGCGCGCGATTGCCAGCGGCACCGGTAATCCGGAGCGTCTGGAATTGCGCCATGTGGCTGACACCGCTGACATCAAGGAAGGCGATCTGCTGGTCAGCTCCGGCCTGGGCCAGCGTTTCCCGGCGGGTTACCCGGTGGCGACGGTCAAGGAAGTAATCCACGATTCCGGTCAGCCGTTCGCCATTGTGCGTGCCGTGCCGACTGCCGCCCTGAACCGCAGCCGTTACCTGCTGCTGGTGTTCAGCGATAACCGTACGCCGGAAGAGCGCGCCAACGACGCTGCGCAGGCCCAGGAAGCGGAAGACAAGCAAAACGGTACAGCTGCGATCGTTCCGGCGACGGTGCCCAAGCCGGCATTCGTGGGGCCACCCGCACCGACGGCGGCTCCGGCAGCGCCCGTCGCCACCCCGGTCAAGCCGGCAGCCCATAGCACGCCTCCAGCCAAGCCGGCAGTGACTAAACCCGCAGCCGCGACACCGGCTGCCAAGCCTCCGGCAACTGCCCCGGCAACCACGCGGCAGAGGGAGGAATAATGGCCAATACTCATTCGCGCAACGGCTGGATCGTCTGGCTGACCTTTGCTATCGGTATGCTGCTTAGCGTTTCGCCATTGCCGCAATTCATGGAAATCCTGCGCCCGCTCTGGCTGGCACTGCTGCTGGCCTTCTGGTCGCTGAACCTGCCGCATAAAGTCGGCATGGTCACGGCGATGTTCCTGGGCTTGGCGGAAGATGTGCTCTATGGCACCTTGCTGGGTCAGAACGCGTTGATCCTAACCCTGATCACCTTCCTGGTGTTGTCGTTGCAGCAACGCCTGCGCATGTTCCCGATGTGGCAGCAGTGCCTGGTGATCCTGGTGATCTTCGGCCTGGCGCAGCTGGTTCAGCTGTGGCTGAGCGCCTTGACCGGCAACCGCCAGCCAACCCTGGCGCTGGTATTGCCGGCGCTGGTCAGTGCCTTGCTCTGGCCATGGATCAGCTTCGGTCTGCGTGGGTTGCGTCGTCGCTATAAAATCAATTGAATGGATTGCGAGGCTCTGCCTGGTTATCGAACCCTACAGGGAGAGTCTGCAATGAATTCGCTTTACCTGGCCTCGGGCTCCCCGAGGCGGCGTGAACTGCTGGTCCAGATCGGTGTGCCTTTCACCGTGGTCAGCGCCGCTATCGATGAAACTCCTCTTACAAACGAATCCGCCGTTTCCTACGTCGAGCGCCTTGCGCGCGGCAAGGCGGCGGCGGGTTTTGCTGTGCTCGAAAGCACTGACGACGTGTGTGTGCTGGGTGCCGATACCGCCGTAATCGTCGATGACCAGATACTCGGTAAGCCCGTGGATCAGGCCGATGCCCTGGCAATGCTGATGGCGCTGGCGGGGCGTGAACATGACGTGCTGACCGCTATTGCCCTCACCGATGGCCAGCGTTGCGAGACTGTTTGTGTAAGCAGTCGTGTACGGTTTCGCGGGATTTCCGTCGAGGAAGCGACCACCTACTGGCAGAGTGGCGAACCCCAGGACAAGGCGGGCGGCTATGCTATTCAAGGGTTGGGCTCAGTATTTGTCGCCGGACTCAATGGCAGTTATTCCGCTGTGGTAGGCCTGCCGGTGTGCGAAACCGCACAACTGCTCGCCCAATTCGGCATACCCTGTTGGCAAAACCTTACCGCGCGCTGAACGCCGTATTCCAGCGCCCAGCCTTAAGCGACCGGTCACTATTGTGAAAACGCCTGAACGAGACCCAGCCATGAGTGAAGAGATTCTGATCAATATCACGCCGATGGAATCGCGCGTGGCGGTGGTAGAGAACGGTGTTCTGCAAGAAGTGCACGTTGAGCGCACCCAGAAACGCGGGATCGTCGGCAATATCTACAAAGGCAAGGTCGTGCGGGTATTGCCGGGAATGCAGGCGGCGTTCGTCGACATCGGCCTGGACCGAGCCGCGTTTATCCATGCTTCGGAAATTTCCCTGCGCGAAGGGCCGGCGGTAGAAAGCATCAGCGCCTTGGTGCACGAAGGGCAGAGCCTGGTGGTGCAAGTCACCAAGGACCCCATCGGCTCCAAAGGCGCGCGCCTGACCACTCAGCTGTCGATTCCGTCGCGTTACCTGGTGTACATGCCGCGCACCGCGCATGTCGGTATTTCCCTGAAGATCGAAGACGAAGCCGAGCGCGAGCGTCTCAAAAAGGTGGTCAGCGACTGCGTGGCTGCCGAAGGCATCAAGGAAGCGGGCGGTTTCATCCTGCGCACCGCCGCTGAAGGTGCGGGTGCCGATGAGATCCTCATGGATATCCGTTATCTACGGCGGTTATGGGACCAGATCGGCGCACAGATCAAGACCATCGGCGCACCCAGTGTGATCTACGAAGACCTCGGCCTGGCCCTGCGTACGCTGCGCGACCTGGTCAGCCCGAAGATTGAGAAAATTCGCATCGACTCGCGGGAAACATTCCAGCGCACCACGCAATTTGTGGCCGAGCTGATGCCGGAAATTGCCGACCGCCTGGAACACTACCCCGGCGAGCGACCGATCTTCGACCTGTATGGCGTCGAAGACGAAATCCAGAAAGCCCTGGAACGCAAGGTGCCACTCAAGTCCGGAGGCTACCTGGTGGTGGACCCGGCGGAAGCCATGACCACTATCGACGTCAACACCGGCGCGTTCGTGGGCCATCGCAACCTCGAAGAAACCATCTTCAAGACCAACCTCGAAGCCGCCACCGCGATCGCGCGCCAACTGCGCCTGCGCAACCTCGGCGGCATCATCATCATCGACTTCATCGACATGGAAGATGAAGAGCACCAGCGCCAAGTGCTGCGTACCCTGGAGAAACAGCTGGAGCGCGATCACGCCAAGACCAACATTATCGGCATCACCGAGCTGGGCCTGGTGCAGATGACGCGCAAGCGCACCCGCGAAAGTCTGGAGCAGGTATTGTGCGAGCCGTGCAGCAGTTGCCAGGGGCGCGGTAAATTGAAGACGCCGGAAACCGTTTGCTACGAGATTTTCCGCGAAATCCTGCGAGAAGCGCGAGCCTACCAGGCCGAAGGTTACAGAGTGCTCGCCAACCAGAAAGTGGTCGACCGGTTGCTGGATGAAGAGTCCGGTAACGTTGCTGAGCTGGAAGGGTTTATCGGGCGCACGATACGCTTCCAGGTCGAAACCATGTATTCCCAGGAACAATACGACGTGGTGCTGCTCTGATCCCCATTCGCTTACCTTTTATGAGACAGGCAGGCCTTGATCTGCCGTCCGACTACTGCCTTGAGGGTCGCCTGACATGGAGCGTCTGATACGCTTTTTTGCCGCTTTGACCCGTTGGAGCCTGGGCTTCTGTGCCTTGTTGCTGGTATTGGCGGCGGTGTATGTGAGCCTGGGGCGTGAATTGACGCCGCTGGTGGCCGAGTACCGTGCGGAGATCGAAGCCAAGGCCCAGGCCGCGGTGGACATGCCGCTGCACATTGGCAGCGTTGAAGGCCGCTGGAGCGGGTTCGCACCGGTATTGCGGGCCCACGATGTGATGGTGGGCGAGGGCAGCAGTGCCTTGCGTCTGGATCAGGTCGAAGTGGTGCCGGATATGTGGGCCAGCCTGATGGCCCGCGAGGTGCGCATTGCCCACCTGCAGGTCGGCGGTCTGCAGCTCAGCGCCAAGGAAGACAAGGATGGCAAGTGGGCGCTGCAAGGTCTGCCGGTGCAGGACGATCAGCCCGTGGACCCTGAGCAGCTGCTCAAGAACATGCAAAAGGTCGAGCGCGTGTCGTTGCTCGATAGCCAGGTGACCTTGCAGCCATTTGACCAGGCGCCGGTGACCCTGACGTATGTCGGCCTGAGCCTGCACACTGGCGTCACCCGCCAACGCCTGGATGCACGCCTGACCTTGCCCGACGGCCAGCCATTGGCGGTGAGCCTGCGCACGCGTATTCGCGCCAGTCAATGGAAGGACGGTGAAGTCCAGGCCTACCTGAGCCTGCCGCAAAGCGACTGGGCCAAGTGGATTCCGGCCAAACTGACCCAGCAGTGGAAGCTCACCCAATTCAAGGCCGGTGGTGAATTCTGGCTGACCTGGGCCCAAGGCACCGTGCAGAGCGCGGTGGTGCGCCTCAATTCGCCGCAGGTGAAGGGCAGCTACGCCGACCGCAAACCTGTGCATATCGAGAATCTGGCGCTCACCGCTTACCTGCAACGCAGCGAAACCGGTCTCAAGGTCCTGTTCGACTCACTGGCGATGAACCTGGGGGACACCCGCTGGGAATCGCACCTGCAACTGCAACAGCACCTGGCCACCGACAAGGACCTGGAAGTCTGGAAGCTCCAGGCCGACCGCCTGGACCTGACCCCGATCACGCCGCTGCTCAATGCCCTGGCGCCGCTGCCGGAAGGTTTTGCCAAGACTATCCAGCACCTTAAGGCCACAGGCCTGCTGCGTAATGTGCTGGTGGACTTTCGCCCTGAAGATACGACCGATCAAAAAGTCAGCTTCGCCGCCAACCTCGAACGCATCGGGTTTGATGCCTACATGGGGGCGCCCGCCGCGCGTAACGTATCCGGCAGCATCAGCGGCGATCTGGGCCATGGCGAGTTACGCATGGACAGCAAGGACTTTTCCCTGCACCTCGATCCGATCTTTGCCAAGCCGTGGCAGTACATCCAGGCCAATGCACGCCTGACGTGGAAGCTCGACAAGGAAGGCTTCACCCTGATTGCCCCATACATCAAGGTGCTGGGTGAGGAGGGCAACGTCGCTGCCGATTTCCTGATTCGCCTGCATTTCGACCACAGCCAGGAAGACTACATGGACCTGCGGGTCGGCATGGTCGATGGGGATGGGCGATTCACCCCCAAGTACCTGCCTGCGGTGTTGAGCCCGGCGCTGGATGAGTGGCTGCGCACCGCGATTCTCAAGGGCGCAGTGGACCAGGGCTTCTTCCAGTATCAGGGGTCGCTGAACCACGACGCGCTACCGGCGTCGCGTAATATCAGCCTGTTCTTCAAGGTGCATGACGCCGAATTGGCGTTTCAGCCGGGCTGGCCTCATGTGAGCAAGGTCAGCGGCGAAGTGTTTGTCGAGGAGAGCGGCGTACGCATCCTCGCCAGCAAGGGCCAGTTGCTCGACACCAAGGTCAAGGACGTCTACGTCAATATTCCCCACGCCCCGGAGGGCAAGGACAGTCATCTGTTGTTGACGGGTGGGTTTGCCGGTGGCTTGGGCGACGGTTTGAAAATCCTCCAGGAAGCGCCGATCGGCACCGCTTCGACCTTTGCCGGCTGGAAAGGTGACGGTGACCTGCAAGGCAGCCTTGACCTGGATATACCACTGGCGAAAGGCACCGAGCCGAAGATCGTGGTGGACTTCAAGACGGATAAATCGCGCCTGCAATTGGCAGAGCCGACCCTGGACTTGACCCAGCTCAAGGGCGATTTCCGTTTCGACAGCGCCAAGGGCCTCAGTGGCCAGAACATCACGGCCCAGGCGTTCGACCGGCCGATCACTGCGCAGATTGTTGCCGATGGCAAGCCGGGGAATATCAGCACGCGTGTGACTGCCAAGGGCCAAGTGACGGTCAAGCGGCTGACGGACTGGTTGAATATCAGTCAACCGTTGCCAGTGTCCGGCGATGTGCCTTACCAACTGCAACTGACCCTGGATGGCGCCGATAGCCAGTTGATGGTCAGCTCCAATCTGAAGGGCGTTGCCGTGGACCTACCGGCACCGTTCGGCATGCCCGCCAGCCAAGGACGTGACAGTGTGTTCCGCATGACCTTGCAGGGCGCCGAGCGTCGTTATTGGTTTGATTACGGCGAACTGGCCAACTTCACGTTTGCCGCGCCGCCGGACAAATTCAACGACGGGCGTGGCGAACTTTTCCTCGGCGATGGCGATGCAGTGTTGCCAGGGGCCAAGGGTTTGCGTATTCGCGGCGTGCTGTCTGAACTCGATATCGACCCGTGGAAGAAACTGGTAGACCGCTACGCGGGCAATGATCCGGGCGGTAGCGCGAAGCAGTTGCTCAGTGGCGCCGACTTCAAGGTAGGCAAGCTGACCGGCTTTGGCACTCAGTTTGATCAGGTCAATCTGCAACTGGACCGCAAGCCTGCGGCCTGGGGCCTGCAGCTCGACAGTCAGCAAGCCAAGGGCACGGTCAACCTGCCGGACGCCAAAGGCGCGCCGATTGCGATCAACCTGCAGTATGTGAAGCTGCCGGCAGTGGACCCGACGGTGCAGGCTGACGAAAACGCGCCAGACCCCTTGGCCGATGTCGATCCAAAAAATATCCCTGCACTGGATATCGCCATCGACCAGCTGTTCCAGGGCCCGGACCTGATAGGCACCTGGTCGCTGAAAATCCGCCCGACGGCCAAAGGCATGGCCTTCAATAACCTGGACCTTGGCCTCAAGGGCATGCAGCTCAAGGGCGCCGGTGGTTGGGAAGGGACGGCGGGCGACAGCAGCAGTTGGTACAAAGGCCGTCTGGATGGCAAGAATATCGGTGATGTGCTCAAGGGTTGGGGTTATGCGCCCACTGTCACTAGTCAGGATTTCCATCTGGATGTGGACGGTCGCTGGCCCGGCTCGCCAGCCTACGTCGGGCCCAAGCGTTTCTCCGGTAGTCTGGACGCATCGTTCCGCAACGGCCAGTTCGTAGAAGTGGAAGGCGGCGCCCAGGCGCTGCGGGTGTTTGGCCTGCTGAACTTCAACTCCATTGGACGCCGTCTGCGGCTGGACTTCTCGGACTTGCTCGGCAAGGGTTTGAGCTATGACCGGGTCAAAGGCTTGTTGGCGGCCAGTAATGGCGTGTTCGTGACCCGGGAGCCGATCACCATGACCGGGCCTTCCACTAACCTGGAGCTCAACGGCACCCTGGACCTGGTCGCAGACCGTGTCGACGCCAAGCTGCTGGTCACCCTGCCAGTGACCAATAACCTGCCGATCGCCGCGCTGATCGTGGGCGCGCCCGCCATTGGTGGCGCGTTGTTCCTGATCGACAAACTGATCGGTGACCGTGTTGCGCGCTTCGCCAGCGTGCAATACAAGGTCGAAGGCCCGTGGAAGGACCCGAAAATCACCTTCGATAAGCCATTTGAAAAGCCAAACTGAGAGCCTGTGGAGTAGCATGGCGGCCTATCCATTACGGAGGGTCGGTCCATGTCCTTTGCGGTAATTCAAATGGTCAGCCAGAGCGATGTGCTGGCCAATCTGGCCCAGGCCCGGCGTCTGCTGGAACACGCCGCGGCGGGTGGCGCGAAGCTGGCGGTATTACCGGAAAACTTCGCCGCCATGGGCCGCCGCGACGTGGCCGACATCGGTCGCGCCGAAGCGCTGGGCGAAGGCCCGATCCTGCCGTGGTTGAAACAGACTGCCCGCGACCTCACCTTATGGATAGTGGCCGGTACTTTGCCGCTGCCGCCCAAGGATCGGCCGAACGCCAAGTCCAATGCCTGCTCGCTGCTGGTCGATGATCAGGGCGAAATCGTTGCCCGTTACGACAAGCTGCACCTGTTCGATGTGGATGTCGCCGATGCTCGCGGTCGCTATCGCGAATCCGACGACTATGCTTTCGGAGATCATGTGGTGGTGGCGGACACGCCCGTCGGCCGGTTGGGCCTGACGGTGTGTTATGACCTGCGCTTCCCCGAGCTGTACAGTGAGCTGCGCGCGGCGGGGGCTGAATTGATCACCGCGCCTTCAGCGTTTACGGCGGTGACCGGCGCCGCGCACTGGGATGTGCTGATCCGTGCACGTGCCATCGAGACCCAGTGTTACCTGCTGGCGGCGGCTCAAGGCGGGGTGCATCCGGGGCCACGGGAAACCTATGGCCACGCGGCGATTGTCGACCCTTGGGGCCGTGTGCTGGCACAACAGGATAAAGGCGAAGCGGTGTTGCTGGCCGAACGCGATAGCAGTGAACAGGCGTCGATACGGGCGCGCATGCCGGTGGTCAACCATCGGCGCTTTTTCTCGCAGGGCGCACAGCGACCTGCTTCGGAACGATGAATTTAAGGCCATACCTATGAGCGAGTTGTTGTCCTCAGTCAGTGATCACCTCCTGGCCCCCGGTGGCGTGACCATCGAAAGCTTGCAAACCGTGCTTGGCGATCTGGCCGGGCCGGGCATCGACGCGGCCGACCTGTATTTCCAGGGGCAGATTTCCGAGTCCTGGGCTCTGGAAGACGGCATCGTCAAGGAAGGCAGTTTCAACCTCGATCAGGGTGTGGGTGTGCGTGCGCAGTCCGGTGAGAAAACCGGTTTTGCCTACAGCAACGCGATCACCCTGGAAGCCTTGGGCCTGGCCGCGCGTGCCGCGCGCTCGATCTCCCGTGCGGGCCAAAATGGCACGGTGCAGGCGTTCAGCACCCAGGACGTGGCGCAGTTGTACGCGCCGGATAACCCCCTGGAAGTGATCAGTCGTGCGGAAAAGGTCGAGCTGCTCAAGCGTATCGACGCTGCAACCCGCGCCCTCGACCCGCGTATCCAGCAAGTCACCGTGAGCATGGCCGGTGTGTGGGAGCGCATTCTGGTGGCGTCCACCGACGGCGGCCTGGCGGCGGATGTGCGGCCGCTGGTGCGCTTCAACGTCAGTGTGATCGTCGAACAGAACGGTCGCCGCGAACGCGGTGGCCATGGCGGCGGCGGGCGTACCGACTACCGTTATTTCCTCACCGACGACCGTGCCATGGGGTATGCCCGTGAAGCGTTGCGCCAGGCGCTGGTCAATCTGGAAGCCATCCCGGCGCCGGCTGGTACTTTGCCGGTGGTGTTGGGTTCGGGCTGGTCCGGCGTGCTGCTGCACGAAGCGGTCGGCCATGGCCTGGAAGGTGACTTCAACCGCAAGGGCAGTTCGGCCTATAGCGGGCGCATGGGCGAGATGGTTGCGTCCAAGCTCTGCACCATCGTCGATGATGGCACCCTGGCCGGGCGCCGTGGCTCGCTGAGCGTCGACGACGAAGGCACGCCAACCGAATGCACCACCCTGATCGAAAACGGCGTGCTCAAGGGCTACATGCAAGACAAGCTTAACGCCCGCCTGATGGGCGTGGCGCGCACCGGTAACGGTCGGCGTGAATCCTACGCGCACCTGCCGATGCCGCGGATGACCAACACCTACATGCTCGGTGGCGAAAGCGATCCGGCGGAAATCATTGCTTCGGTGAAACGCGGCATCTACTGCGCCAACCTCGGCGGCGGTCAGGTGGACATCACCAGCGGCAAGTTCGTGTTCTCCACCAGCGAGGCGTACCTGATCGAAGACGGCAAGATCACCGCGCCGGTCAAAGGCGCAACGTTGATTGGTAACGGTCCTGAAGCGATGAGCAAGGTGTCGATGGTCGGTAACGACCTGTCGCTGGACAGCGGCGTGGGTACCTGCGGGAAGGATGGGCAGTCGGTGCCGGTGGGTGTCGGCCAGCCAACGCTGAAGATTGATGCGATCACCGTGGGTGGCACGGGGTCGTAAGGGGTGGAGCTTCGGGTGGCGCAGAACGCCACCCGGGGAAGAGGATCAACGCAGGCCGCGTTGAGTCTCGTCCAGCTCACGGATGTACTTGAAGATTTTACGGCTGGTGGCGGGCGCCTTGTTATGCGCCAGTTCGTGCTGGGCCTGACGGATCAGGGAGCGCAGTTGCTGGCGGTCCGCATCCGGGTAGTCCATCACGAATTTCTCCAGCACCGCGTCATCGCCCGAGATCAGGCGGTCACGCCAACGTTCCAGGTTATGGAAGCGTTCGTTGTACTGGCGAGTCGAGGCATCGGTTTGATCGAGCAAAGTCAAAATGGCGTCGATGTCCTGATCGCGCATGAGCTTGCCGATAAACGAGATGTGCCGTTTACGCGCGATATTCGCGGTGTGCTTGGGCGCATCGGCCAGGGCACGACGCATTTCGTCGGTCAGTGGCAGTTTTGCAATCAAGTCTTTTTTGAGCGTTGTAAGGCGCTCGCCGAGGTCGACCAGAGCATGCAGCTCACGTTTGACCTGGGTTTTGCTTTTCTCCCCATCGAGGGAGTCGTCGTAAGAATCAACCATGGTGGCAGTCCGCAAAGAAACGCCGCCATGATAACCAGTCGGGGGCCGCTTGTCCGGCCCGGTCGCTCGATGGCCTTAACCGAAAGCAGAATTTGAGTGGAGATAACCATGAGTGCAGCCCAAGGCGTCGGTCCGCAAGCGTTACCGGCACTGCAGGAACAAGTCGAGCAGATCCTTGCCGAGGCCAAGCGCCAGGGGGCCAGTGCCTGTGAAGTGGCGGTGTCGCTGGAGCAGGGGCTGTCGACGTCGGTCCGTCAGCGGGAAGTGGAGACTGTTGAGTTCAACCGCGACCAGGGTTTCGGCATCACGCTGTACATGGGGCAGCGCAAAGGTTCGGCCAGCACCTCGGCCAGCGGTCCGGACGCGATCCGCGAGACGGTGGCCGCAGCGTTGGCAATCGCCAAGCACACCTCCGAGGATGAAAGCTCTGGCCTGGCCGATAAAGCGCTGATGGCCAAGGACCTGCAGGATTTCGATCTGTTTCACGCCTGGGATATCACACCCGAACAGGCCATTGAAAAGGCGCTGATCTGCGAAGCGGCCGCGTTCGACGCCGATCCCCGCATCAAGAATGCGGATGGCACCACGTTGAGCACGCACCAGGGGTGCCGCGTGTATGGCAACAGCCATGGCTTTATCGGTGGTTATGCATCCACCCGTCATAGCTTGAGCTGCGTGATGATCGCCGAAGCCGATGGCCAGATGCAGCGTGATTACTGGTATGACGTGAACCGTCAGGGCGAGTTGCTGGCGGACGCGGTCAGCATTGGTCAGCGCGCCGCGCAGCGTGCGGCGAGCCGTCTGGGTGCGCGCCCGGTGCCGACCTGTGAAGTGCCGGTGCTGTTCTCGGCGGAACTGGCCGGTGGGTTGTTTGGCAGCTTCCTGGGGGCGATTTCCGGTGGCAACTTGTACCGCAAATCCTCGTTCCTGGAAGGCTCGATTGGCCAGAAACTGTTCCCGGAGTGGCTGACCATCGATGAACGTCCGCACTTGATGCGCGCCATGGGCAGTACGTCGTTCGACGGTGATGGCTTGGCGACTTATGCCAAGCCGTTCGTCGAGAAGGGCGAGTTGGTGTCTTACGTGCTGGGCACATACGCCGGTCGCAAGCTGGGCCTGCCCAGCACCGCCAACTCCGGCGGCGTGCATAACCTGTTCGTCACCCACGGCGATGAAGACCAGGCGGCGCTGCTGCGGCGAATGGGGCGTGGCCTGCTGGTGACTGAGTTGATGGGCCATGGCCTGAACATGGTCACCGGTGATTACTCCCGGGGGGCGGCGGGTTTCTGGGTGGAAAATGGCGAAATTCAGTTTGCCGTCCAGGAGGTGACCATCGCCGGCAATATGCGCGACATGTTCAAGCAGATCGTTGCTGTGGGTAATGATCTGGAACTGCGCAGCAACATTCGCACAGGTTCGGTGTTGATCGAGCGGATGACTGTCGCTGGCAGCTGATCCTTCCGACGCTTCACCCAATAAAGGCGCGCCCTCCTCAAGACGGCGCGCCTTTTTTTGTGCGTGCATTGCAGGTGGCTAGTTTGTTGCACTTGTTTTGATTCTCAATATCATTTAATAATAAATATCATTACCGAATGAGTGTGGATCATGAGTTCTGTCCTGCATGAGGATCCTTACCTGGAGAGCTGGCGCTGGATGAGTCGCCAGATTCGCTGCGGCCTCGACCCCAACGAACCGCGCCTGATCGAACATTACCTCAATGAGGGGCGATACCTGGCGTGCTGCACGGCGACCCATCCGTGGACGATCGCAGAAACTTCATTCCACCTGCTGCTCGATACCGCCAGCGACATCGCACTGCCCTGGCATTGGCGCTCTCTGTGCCTGGATCAAGCCTGGCGCCCCCTGCGCGACCTGGAAAAACTCTCCCACTGCGCATGCCGCCTCAAGCGCTGGCAGTCCTTTGCGTGGCGATTGGCGACCTGCGAGCTGCTGCCCTCGATTTCTGTTTCTGACCTGGTGCAAGGATCTTCCGATGAGTAACACCCGTATCGAACGCGACAGCATGGGCGAACTGCAAGTGCCGGCCGAGGCCTTGTATGGTGCGCAAACCCAGCGCGCGGTGAACAACTTCCCGATCAGTCATCAACGCATGCCGGCGCAATTCATCCGCGCCCTGATCCTGGCCAAGACCGCCGCCGCCAAGGTCAACGTCGACCTCAAGCAAATCAGCGAAGGCCAGGGCAAGGCCATCGTCGACGCCGCCCAAGGCTTGCTGGAAGGCGACTTCATGCGTCACTTCCCGGTGGATATCTTCCAGACGGGCTCCGGCACTAGCTCCAACATGAACGCCAATGAAGTGATTGCCACCCTCGCTACCCGGTTGCTTGGCGAATCGGTCAACCCCAACGACCACGTGAACTGCGGCCAAAGCAGCAACGACATCATTCCGACCACCATCCATGTCAGTGCCGCACTGGTCCTGCATGAGCAAACGCTGCCGGCCCTGCTGCATTTGGTGCAAGTCATTGAACAGAAAGCCGAGGAGGTTCACCCGTTCATCAAAACCGGCCGAACGCACCTGATGGACGCCATGCCTGTGCGCATGAGCCAG
Organism: Pseudomonas sp. H3_E07; assembly: GCF_054668895.1. Lineage (NCBI taxonomy): Bacteria > Pseudomonadati > Pseudomonadota > Gammaproteobacteria > Pseudomonadales > Pseudomonadaceae > Pseudomonas > Pseudomonas sp. H3_E07. Next base: position 1,785,616 of record NZ_CP162795.1, on the reverse strand, counting down.
GTGCTCAACGGTTGGTCGCAGCAGCTCAAGGCCAATATCGGCCACTTGCAGGATCTATTGCCGAGCCTGCAAGCGCTGGCCCAGGGCGGTACGGCGGTTGGCACTGGGATCAACGCACACCCGGAATTCGCTGTGCGTTTCAGTCAGCAACTGAGCAGCCTGACCGGCGTGAAATTCACGCCCGGCAAGAACCTGTTCGCGCTGATTGGCTCCCAGGACACCGCCGTCGCGGTCTCCGGCCAGTTAAAAGCCATTGCCGTGTCGCTGATGAAAATCGCTAACGACCTGCGCTGGATGAACTCCGGTCCGCTCGCGGGCCTGGGTGAAATCGAACTGGAAGGCCTGCAGCCTGGCTCGTCAATCATGCCTGGCAAGGTCAATCCGGTGATCCCGGAAGCGACGGCGATGGTTGCCGCCCAGGTTATCGGTAATGACGCGGTGATCACCGTCGCAGGCCAGTCCGGCAACTTCGAGTTGAACGTGATGCTGCCGATCGTCGCGCAGAACCTGCTCAGCAGCCTCGAATTGCTGGCCAATGCCAGCCGTTTGCTGGCCGATAAAGCCATCGCCAGTTTCAAGGTCAACGAAGCCAAGCTCAAGGAAGCGCTGTCGCGCAACCCGATCCTGGTGACCGCGCTCAACCCGATCATCGGTTACCAAAAGGCCGCTGAAATTGCCAAGAAGGCCTATCAGCAAGGCCGTCCGGTGATTGACGTCGCCCTTGAACACACCGACTTACCGCGCAGCCAACTGGAAGTTCTGCTGGATCCGGAAAAACTCACGGCCGGCGGCGTGTAATCACCGACCCTGCTTTGGAGGCTCACCATGGAGCACTGGAAACGCACGATCGAACGGGCCAATCGCTGCTTTATGGCAGGCGAGTTGGTGGACGCTCGCGAGGCCTATTTGCAAGCCCTCGCCTTGGCCCAAGTGTTGTTCGAACGCTGGGCGGACGCCGACGAAGCAGTGGCGGCTTGCGTCATTTCCCATCACAACCTGGCGGACCTGCACCTGCGCCTGAATCAGCCGGAGGAAAGCGCGGAATACCTTTGCGCCATCCACCAGCGCCTGCTGCAGACCCTGCAGGATCCGCGGCTGAACCCGCAATTGCGGGAAGCGGCGCTGCGCCAGAGCAGCAAGACCTACGTCGAGCTCTTGAATTTCATCAGCGATCACGGCGAGTACCCTCGCACTCATCGCCTGTTGGGTGGCGCAGCGGCGCAACCCACCCCTCCTCAATACGGAGCACATTGATATGACTTATACCTTGCCTGCATTGCCTTACGCCTACGATGCCCTGGAACCGCATATCGATGCGCAAACCATGGAAATCCACTACACCAAGCACCATCAGACCTACATCAACAACCTCAACGCTGCCGTCGACGGCACCGAGTTCGCCGGCTGGCCGGTGGAGAAGCTGGTCTCCAGCGTGCAGCAACTGCCGGAAAAACTGCGCGCAGCCGTGATCAATCAGGGCGGCGGCCATGCCAACCACTCGCTGTTCTGGGCAGTGATGTCGCCCAAAGGTGGCGGTAAACCCGACGGCGCATTGGGAAAAGCCATCGAGGAGCAGTTGGGCGGTTTCGACAGCTTCAAGGAGGCTTTCACCAAGGCTGCGTTGACCCGTTTTGGCAGCGGCTGGGCCTGGCTGAGCGTCAATCCACAAAAGACCCTGGTGGTGGAAAGCAGCGGTAACCAAGACAGTCCGCTGATGAGCGGCAACACGCCGATCCTAGGTCTAGACGTCTGGGAACACGCCTACTATTTGCTGTACCAGAACCGCCGCCCGGAATACATCAATGCCTTCTACAGTGTTATCAACTGGCCAGAAGTCGCCGCACGCTATCAGGCCGCCGTGGCCTGACATTCACCTTCATAACAAGATCTAAGGCCGACTATGGGCACTGAAACACTGGCGATCAGCAGCGGGCGAATGTTTCGTTATGCGTTTGGCTCGCTGCTGCTATTGGCAGGTACTGCATTGCTGGTGGCCCACGGGCTGGCGTGGCTGAACCTGGAGCCGCGCATTCTGCGCGCCCTGCAGGGCGGATCCATCTGTGCGCTCGGGACGGCGCTCGGCGCGGTGCCGGTGCTGGTTATCCGGCGCATGCCGGTGGCATTGAGCGATACGCTGCTGGGCTTTGGGGCTGGGGTGATGTTGGCGGCGACCGCGTTTTCGCTGATCGTGCCGGGCATCGCTGCGGCTGAAGGCCTGGGGCTCTCGCCCTGGGGGGCCAGTGGATTGATCAGTTTTGGCATTATGTTGGGCGCCTTCGGGCTGTATCTGGTTGACCGCAAAGTCTCCGGCGCCAGCCCGGAAATGCTGGTGGGCACGCCGGACAAACCGGTGATCCCGCCGCGTATCTGGCTGTTTGTGTTTGCCATCATTGCCCACAATATCCCGGAAGGCATGGCTGTGGGTGTCTCGGCGGGCGGCGGCATGCCGGATGCTGACAGCCTGGCCATGGGCATCGCCTTGCAGGACGTGCCGGAAGGGCTGGTGATTGCGTTGGTGTTGGCCGGGGCGGGGATGTCGCGGGGCAAGGCGTTCTTGATCGGTGCGGCGTCAGGTCTGGTGGAGCCGGTGTTTGCGGTGCTTTGTGCCTGGTTGGTCAGCCTTGCCGAAGTAGTGTTGCCACTGGGTTTGGCGCTTGCCGCTGGCGCGATGCTGCTGGTGGTGACTCACGAGGTCATCCCCGAGTCGCGACGCAATGGTCATGAAAAGCTCGCCAGCCTTGGGTTGTGCATCGGATTTTGCTTGATGATGGTGATGGACACGGCTTTGGGATAATACCCGCTCCCTTGTAGGCGCCGGCTCGCCGGCGATCAGTCGCGAGTCGTGGATGCTATCGCCGGTCAGCCAGACTTCTACAGGAGGGTTATTCGCCTTCGTCGAAGTAGTTATTGATCAGTGCCACCAGTGCGGCCATCGCTTCGTCTTCCTGCTCGCCCTCTGTCTTCAAGTGAATCTTGGTGCCCTTGCCGGCAGCCAGCATCATCATGGCCATGATGCTTTTGCCATCGACCATGGATTCCGGCGTACGTCCGGCGCGGATCTGACAGGGAAACTGCCCGGCGACACCGACAAATTTGGCCGAGGCACGGGCGTGCAGGCCCAGTTTGTTGATGATTTCAATTTCCAGAGCGGGCATCGCGAAGGTGTTCCTTTCAGCTAAGGTCGCGGTGGCGGACCTGGACATTCTTGAGGGTTTGTTGCAACACCTGGCCCAGGCGCTCGGTCAGGTAGACGGAGCGGTGGTGCCCGCCGGTGCAGCCGATGGCAATGGTGACATAGGCGCGATTGCTGGCGGCAAAACGCGGCAGCCATTTGAGCAGGTAACTGGAAATGTCCTGGAACATTTCCTCCACATCCGGTTGCGCGGCCAGGTAATCGGCCACGGCCTGGTCCAGCCCGGATTGCTCACGCAGCTCCGGCTTCCAGTAGGGGTTGGGCAGGCAGCGCACGTCGAACACCAGGTCGGCGTCCACCGGCATGCCACGCTTGAACCCAAACGACTCGACCAGAAAGGCGGTGCCTGGCTCCGGCTGGTTCAGCAGGCGCAGCTTGATGGCGTCGCGCAACTGGTACAGGTTGAGGCTGGTGGTGTTGATCTTGAGGTCGGCGAGGTCAATGATCGGCCCCAGCAGCTTGGTTTCGTCTTCAATGGCTTCCGCCAGGGAACGGTGAGGGCTGCTGAGGGGGTGGCGCCGACGGGTTTCGGAGAAACGCTTGAGCAGAGTCTCTTCGTCGGCATCCAGGTAGAGCACATCGCAATGGATATGCTTGGCCCGCACTTCCTCGAGCAATTGCGGGAATCGCTCAAGGTGGCTGGGCAGGTTGCGTGCATCAATCGAAACGGCAACCAGAGGCTGAGCCAGTTCGGTGTGGATCAACGCGCGCTCCGCCAATTCCGGCAGCAGGCCGGCGGGCAGGTTGTCGATGCAATAGAAACCGCTGTCCTCAAGAACGTTGAGGGCGGTGCTTTTACCCGAGCCGGAGCGGCCGCTGACGATGATCAAGCGCATGATTACTGCCCGTTCTGTTCATCCAGGACAACCTGGTAAAGCGCCTCGTTGCTTTTGGCGCTGCGCAGTTTGTCGCGTACGTCCTTGCGGTCGAGCATGCTGGCGATCTGCCGAAGCAGTTCCAGGTGCGCATCGGTGGCAGCCTGCGGGACCAGCAGTACAAACAGCAGGTCGACCGGGGCACCGTCGATAGCGTCGAAATCGATGGGAGCGTCCAGGTGAAGCAGGGCGCTGACTGGGGTCTCGCAGCCTTTGAGGCGGCAGTGCGGAATGGCGATGCCGTTGCCAAAACCGGTGGAACCGAGTTTCTCACGGGCAATCAGAGCCTCGTAGACATCTTGCATTTCCAGTTCAGGCACTTCGCGGCTGATCAGGTTGGCAATTTGCTCAAGGGCTTTCTTCTTGCTGCCGCCCGGCGCGTTCACAAGGGAACGGCCGGGGGTCAGGATGGTTTCAAGTCGGATCATGGGGGGAGAGTTAACGACCTGTGCCCTGAAGCAGGCTCAGATTCTTTTCCTTATGCTTTTTAAGTTGGCGGTCAAGCTTGTCTGTGAGCAAGTCGATTGATGCATACATGTCTTCATGCTCGGCATTGGCGACTACTTCGCCACCGGGTATCTGGAGAGTCGCTTCAATTTTCTGCTGAAGCTTGTCGACCTTCATGATGACTTGCACATTGGTGATCTTGTCGAAATGACCCTCAAGCCGTTTCAGCTTCTGCTCGACGTATTCGCGCAATGGAGGGGTGACTTCTACATGGTGTCCACTGATGTTGACTTGCATACAGCTTCTCCTTCGTTGCCAGTGCATAAAGCGGCAGGTAGGACTACCTGCCACTGGAACGCTGTGGCCCGCCCGTCACATCAAACGCTTACGCTCGCTGGAAGGCGCGATCCCAAGGGATTCGCGGTACTTGGCGACGGTTCGACGGGCGACCTGAATGCCTTGTGCCTCCAGTAAACCAGCGATCTTACTGTCACTCAATGGCTTTTTCTGATTTTCCGCAGCAACCAGTTTTTTGATGATCGCGCGAATCGCCGTGGACGAGCATTCACCGCCTTCGGAGGTGCTGACATGGCTGGAGAAAAAGTATTTCAGTTCATAAATACCCCGTGGGGTATGCATGAATTTCTGGGTGGTCACCCGGGAAATCGTCGATTCATGCATGCCAACCGCTTCGGCGATGTCATGCAGTACCAGCGGTTTCATCGCCTCGTCGCCGTATTCCAGGAATCCGCGCTGGTGCTCGACGATCTGAGTGGCCACTTTCATCAGGGTTTCGTTGCGGCTTTGCAGGCTCTTGATGAACCAGCGCGCTTCCTGCAACTGGTTGCGCATGAAGGTGTTGTCGGCGCTGGTATCGGCGCGACGTACGAAACCGGCGTATTGCGGGTTGACGCGCAGGCGCGGCACCGACTCCTGGTTCAGCTCCACCAGCCAGCGCTCGTTGTCCTTGCGCACGATGACGTCGGGGACTACGTATTCGGCTTCGCTCGACTCGATTTGCGAGCCTGGGCGCGGGTTGAGGCTCTGTACCAGCTCGATGACCTGGCGCAGGTCGTCTTCCTTGAGCTTCATGCGGCGCATCAACTGGCTGTAGTCGCGGCTGCCGAGCAAGTCGATGTAGTCGGTGACCAGGCGCTGGGCCTCGGCGAGCCAGGCGGTCTTGGCCGGCAGTTGGCGCAATTGCAGCAACAGGCATTCGCTGAGGCTGCGTGCGCCGATGCCGGCGGGCTCGAACTGCTGGATGCGGTGCAGGACGGCTTCAATCTCGTCCAGCTCGATATCCAGTTCCGGGTCGAAGGCTTCAAGAATTTCTTCAAGCGTCTCGTCCAGATAACCCTGGTTGTTGATGCAGTCGATCAGGGTCACGGCGATCAAGCGATCGGTGTCCGACATCGGCGCCAGGTTCAGTTGCCAGAGCAGATGGCTCTGCAGGCTCTCGCCAACGGAGGTGCGGGTGGTGAAGTCCCACTCGTCATCGTCATTGCTGGGCAGGCTGCTGGCGCTGGTCTGGTAGACGTCTTCCCAGGCCGTGTCGACGGGAAGCTCGTTGGGGATGCGTTCGTTCCAATCGCCTTCCTCAAGGTTATCCACCGTAGGGGCGGTTTCCTGATAGGAGGGTTCCTGCACGTCGGAATTGGGTTTTTGCTCGATGTTATCGGCCAGCGGGTCTGCATTATCGAAGTCGTCGCCTTCTTCCTGGCGTTCGAGCATCGGGTTGGACTCCAAGGCCTCCTGGATTTCCTGTTGCAGGTCCAGGGTCGACAATTGGAGCAGGCGGATGGCCTGTTGCAGCTGCGGTGTCATCGTCAGCTGCTGGCCCATTCTCAGGACTAGCGATGGTTTCATGGCAGGGGCTTAACACCTTATTCGCCGGCGCAATGCGCCATCCACGACAGGGCGCGTGAGCGCCAAACATAAGCAAATTATATGCCTGATGTCGGGGGCTTTGCCTAGAGCGCGGTAACAATAAAAATCCGGAGGTTTTCATTGACTCCCGCGCACCTCGGCAAACGGCCGTGACACCACGATGTTTACAGGCGGAACTCGTGACCCAGGTACACTTCCTTGACCAGATCGTTGGCCAGGATGGTGGCCGAGTCACCTTCGGCGATCAGTTGGCCATCGTTGACGATATACGCGGTTTCGCAGATATCGAGGGTCTCACGGACGTTGTGGTCAGTGATCAGCACGCCAATGCCCTTGGCCTTGAGGTGATGGATGATCTGCTTGATGTCGCCGACCGAGATCGGGTCGACGCCGGCAAACGGTTCGTCCAGCAGAATGAACTTGGGGGCAGTGGCCAGGGCGCGGGCGATTTCCACACGACGACGCTCACCACCGGACAGGCTCATGCCGAGGTTGTCGCGAATGTGGTTGATGTGGAATTCCTGCAGCAGGCTTTCCAGTTCCTTGCGGCGGCCGTCACGGTCGAGTTCCTTGCGGGTCTCGAGGATCGCCATGATGTTATCGGCGACCGACAGTTTGCGGAAGATCGACGCTTCCTGCGGGAGATAGCCGATACCGGCGCGTGCACGGCCGTGCATCGGCTGGTGGCTCACGTCCAGGTCGTCGATCAGCACGCGACCCTGGTCCGCCTGGACCAGGCCGACGATCATGTAGAAGCAGGTGGTCTTGCCGGCACCGTTGGGGCCGAGCAAGCCGACGATCTGGCCGCTGTCGATCGACAGGCTGACGTCGCGCACGACCTGACGGCTTTTATAGGCCTTGGCCAGATGCTGGGCTTTCAGGGTTGCCATTACTCGGCCTTCTTCTTCGGCTGGATAACCATGTCGATGCGTGGGCGTGGTGCAGTGACCTTGCTGCCATTGGCACGACCGGCGTTAGCGATCTGTTTCACGGTGTCGTAGGTGATTTTCTCGCCTTCCGTGGAGTTGCCATCGGGGCTGAGCACCTTGGCCTGATCGATCAGCACGATGCGGTTCTGCTGGGCGTGGTACTGGATGGTCTTGCCGTAGCCTTTCATCGGGCCGGTGTCGGTAGGCGACTGCTTCTGTTCGAAGTAAGCCAGGTTGCCCACGGAAGTCACCACGTCGATGTCGCCGGCAGCGGTGCGAGTCAGGGTCACCGTATTACCGGTGATCTTCATCGAACCCTGGGTAATGATCACGCCACCGGTGTAGGTGGCGACACCTTGCTTGTCATCCAGCTGCGCATCGTCAGCCGAGATGTGGATCGGCTGCTGGCTATCGTTCGGCAGAGCCCAGGCGCTCACGCTTCCCAGTGCTGCGCCCAGACCGAGCAAAATAGGGAGAGTTTTAACGAGCCTCATACTGTCCTCTTACGTTCGATAGCAGGTGTATCCTGCTTTCTTTCAAATACGCTTTCATTCCCTTGCCAGTCGATACACCGCCAGCGCCGTCGATTCTAACGTCTTGCTCGGTCTGCGCATATTGCTTCTGCGGGAATACGGTCATGCGACTGCTGGTAATCACGGTATCGCGGTTCTGCGCGTCAGTGCGGGCGACGCGTACCGAGTCGATCAATTCAACTTCGGTACCGTCCGGGTTGACCTCGCCACGCTTGCTGGTGACGTGCCAGGGGAATTCGGTGCCGCGGTACAGATTCAGGTCGGGGTTGGTCAGCAGGGTGACTTCGGATGCCTTCAAGTGTTCGACTTTGTCCGATGCCATTTCGTACTGCACTTTGCCGTCAGGTAGGAACTGTACGCTGTAGGCATTGGTGGCGTAATAGTCGATAGCGCCTTGGTCAGCCTGCGCAACAGGCTGGTCGAGAAAGCGCTCCGGGCTGATATTCCAGTAGCCCACCGCCAGGAGCAGCGCGGCGATGACCCCGAATAACAGGAAGTTGCGAATCTTTTTGCTCAGCATAAAACGCTCTATAAGTAGGCGGCGTGGGCCGCTTCAAGGCTGCCCTGGGCACGCAGGATCAGCTCGCAGAACTCGCGGGCGGCACCTTCGCCGCCACGGGCGGTGGTGATGCCGTGGGCATGCTCGCGAACAAATGCCGCCGCATTGGCGACCGCCATGCCCAAGCCCACCCGGCGGATCACCGGCAGGTCTGGCAGGTCATCGCCCAAGTAGGCGACCTGCTCATAGCTTAGGTTGAGTTGGCCAAGAAGCTCGTCCAGAACCACCAGTTTATCCTCGCGGCCCTGATACAGGTGAGGAATCCCCAGATTTTGTGCGCGGCGTTCCACAACCGGAGTTTTCCGGCCACTGATAATTGCCGTTTGCACGCCTGACGCCATCAGCATCTTGATGCCCTGGCCGTCGAGGGTGTTGAACGTCTTGAATTCACTGCCGTCTTCGAGGAAGTACAGGCGGCCATCGGTCAGCACGCCATCAACGTCGAAAATCGCCAACTTGATGTTTTTACCGCGTTGCAACAGGTCGCTGGTCATTTACATCACTCCCGCACGCAGCAAGTCGTGCATGTTCAGGGCGCCGATCGGGTGGTCATTGGCATCGACCACCACCAGCGCACCGATCTTGTGGTCTTCCATGATCTTCAAGGCTTCGGCGGCCAGCATTTCAGGGCGGGCGGTCTTGCCATGGGGGGTCATCACCGCATCGATGGTGGCGGTATGGATATCAATGGTGCGGTCCAGGGTGCGGCGCAGGTCGCCGTCGGTGAAGACCCCGGCCAGGCGGCCGTTGTCTTCCAGGATCACGGTCATGCCCAGGCCTTTGCGGGTCATTTCCATCAGCGCGTCCTTCAACAAGGTGCCGCGCTGGACGTGGGGCAGTTCATCACCGGAATGCATGACGTTTTCCACTTTCAACAGCAGGCGGCGGCCCAGGGCGCCACCGGGATGGGAAAAAGCGAAGTCTTCAGCGGTAAACCCACGGGCTTCCAGCAGCGCCACAGCCAGGGCGTCACCCATGACCAGCGCCGCGGTGGTGGAGGAGGTGGGCGCGAGGTTCAGCGGGCAGGCCTCGTGGGCCACGTGAACATTCAGGTTTACGTCGGCGGCCTTGGCCAGGGTCGATTCCGGGTTGCCGGTGAGGCTGATCATCTGTATGCCCAGGCGCTTGATCAGTGGCAGCAGGGTCACGATTTCGTTGGTGGTGCCGGAGTTGGACAGCGCCAGGATGATGTCATCCTTGGTGATCATGCCCATATCGCCGTGGCTGGCCTCGGCCGGGTGCACGAAAAACGCAGTGGTCCCGGTGCTGGCCAGGGTGGCGGCGATCTTGTTGCCGACGTGACCCGACTTGCCCATGCCGACCACGACAACCCGGCCCTTGCTGGCCAGAATCATCTCGCACGCGCGTACGAAATCTGCGTCGATATGCGCCAGCAAGCCTTCTACGGCTTCAAGCTCGAGGCGAATGGTGCGTTGTGCGGATTGAATAAGGTCGCTGGATTGGCTCATGTCTGAAATCGTATAGCCTGACGAAAAGTCGGCGATTATAGCGGTAATGATCAATTCCCTCACGCTAGTTCGTCAGGGTTTGTTCGCAATGCGCTTGAGATTCATCCCAAGCAACGATTTTTCCCTGTCCCCAATCTGAACAAGCGCTGTTCCGGCCTTGGGCGCCCTGTACCAGCAGTGATATAGTTCGCCGCCAGTTCGGTCCGCCCAGCCCACGTGGCCAACTATTGCACAACGGTTGCAAACGTTTGTCGCAAGCGTGGTGTCTGAGTGAGAGGCTGCATCCCAAGGAGTTTAGATGAGTGCCGATAACGCCTACGCGGTCGAGCTGAAGGGACTGACCTTCAAGCGCGGGACGCGCAGCATCTTCAATAACGTCGATATCCGCATTCCGCGCGGCAAGGTCACGGGCATCATGGGGCCTTCCGGTTGCGGCAAGACCACCCTGTTGCGCCTGATGGGCATGCAATTGCGGCCCAGTGCCGGCGAAGTGTGGGTCAATGGCCAGAACCTGCCGACGCTGTCGCGCAGTGATCTGTTCGATGCGCGCAAGCATATGGGTGTGCTGTTCCAGAGCGGTGCGCTGTTCACCGACCTCGATGTTTTCGAGAACGTGGCCTTTCCGCTGCGGGTGCATACCCAGCTGTCCGATGAAATGATTCGTGACATTGTGTTGCTGAAACTGCAGGCCGTAGGCCTTCGCGGTGCCATCGACCTGATGCCTGACGAGCTGTCCGGCGGCATGAAGCGCCGTGTGGCCCTGGCGCGTGCCATTGCCCTCGACCCGCAGATCCTCATGTATGACGAGCCTTTTGTCGGTCAGGACCCCATCGCCATGGGCGTGCTGGTGCGTTTGATCCGCTTGCTCAACGATGCGTTGGGCATCACCAGCATTGTGGTCTCCCACGATCTGGCAGAAACCGCGAGCATTGCCGATTACCTCTATGTCGTCGGCGATGGCCAGGTGCTGGGGCAGGGCACGCCCGAAGAACTGATGAACGCCGACAACCCGCGCATTCGCCAATTCATGACCGGCGATCCTGATGGCCCGGTGCCTTTTCACTTTCCGGCAGCGGATTACCGCTCAGATCTTCTGGGGAAGCGCTGATGCGCAAGACATCTCTCATCGAGAAGGTTCGCCTTTTCGGTCGTTCGGGTATCGACATTGTCGAAGTGCTCGGTCGTTCGACGATTTTCCTGTTCCACGCCCTGCTCGGTCGCGGCGGCATTGGCGGCGGCTTCGGCCTGCTGATCAAGCAGCTGCATTCGGTAGGCGTGATGTCCCTGGTGATCATCGTGGTCTCTGGGGTATTCATCGGCATGGTGCTGGCGTTGCAGGGCTTCAATATTCTTTCCAGCTACGGTTCGGAGCAGGCGGTGGGGCAGATGGTCGCCCTGACGCTGTTGCGTGAACTGGGGCCGGTGGTGACTGCCTTGTTGTTCGCCGGGCGTGCGGGTTCCGCGCTGACCGCCGAAATCGGCAACATGAAGTCCACCGAACAGCTGTCCAGCCTGGAAATGATCGGCGTGGATCCGCTCAAGTACATTGTTGCCCCGCGCCTGTGGGCCGGCTTCATTTCCCTGCCACTGCTGGCGATGATCTTCAGCGTGGTCGGTATCTGGGGCGGTTCGTGGGTGGCGGTGGACTGGCTGGGCGTCTACGACGGCTCCTACTGGGCCAACATGCAAAACAGCGTGACCTTCAGCGGTGACGTGCTCAACGGCATCATAAAGAGCATTGTCTTCGCCTTTGTCGTCACCTGGATCGCCGTATTCCAAGGCTACGACTGTGAGCCCACTTCAGAAGGGATCAGTCGCGCCACCACCAAGACCGTTGTGTACGCCTCGCTGGCGGTACTGGGCCTTGACTTCATTTTGACCGCCTTGATGTTTGGAGATTTCTGATGCAAAACCGCACTGTGGAAATCGGTGTCGGCCTTTTCTTGCTGGCTGGCATCCTGGCTTTACTCTTGTTGGCCCTGCGAGTCAGTGGCCTGTCGGCCAGCCCCACCGCCGATACATATAAACTTTACGCGTACTTCGATAATCTCGCCGGTTTGACTGTCAGAGCTAAAGTGACCATGGCCGGTGTGACCATCGGCAAGGTCACGGCAATCGATCTGGACCGCGACAGCTTCACCGGGCGAGTGACCCTGCAACTGGACAAGAAGGTAGATAATCTGCCGACCGACTCCACTGCATCTATCCTCACTGCGGGTCTGCTGGGCGAAAAATACATCGGTATCAGCGTGGGTGGGGAAACAGCCCTGCTCAAGGATGGCTCGACAATCCACGACACACAGTCGTCGCTGGTGCTTGAAGACCTGATCGGTAAATTCCTGCTTAATACGGTCAATAAAGACGCCAAATGAGGAATCTGTTCATGATCTCTACCTTGCGACGTGGCCTGCTGGTGTTGTTGGCAGCGCTGCCGCTGATGGCTAACGCTGCAGGTTCTGCGCACGAGCTGGTGCAGGACACGACCAGCAAGATGCTGGCTGACCTGACTGCCAATAAAGAGCAGTACAAGCAAGACCCGAGTAAGTTCTACGACGCGCTCAACACCATTGTCGGCCCGGTGGTCGATGCCGAAGGCATTTCCCGCAGCATCATGACGGTCAAGTATTCGCGCAAGGCAACTCCCGCGCAGATGCAGACTTTCCAGGAAAACTTCAAGAAAGGCCTGTTCCAGTTCTACGGCAACGCTTTGCTTGAGTACAACAACCAGGGGATTACCGTCGCTCCAGCCGGTGACGAGTCCGGTGATCGCACCAGCGTCAACATGAGCGTCAAGGGCAATAACGGCGCCGTCTACCCGGTGCAGTACACCCTGGAAAAGATCAACGGCGAGTGGAAGCTGCGTAATGTGATCATCAACGGGATCAACATCGGCAAGCTGTTCCGTGACCAGTTCGCCGACGCCATGCAACGCAATGGCAATGACCTGGACAAGACCATCAATGGTTGGGCCGGCGAAGTCGCCAAGGCCAAGGAAGAAACCGACAAACAAGCTTCCGGGAAGCCTGCGCAATGACTGAAGCGGCTGTTCGTCTAGGCGATGCCGGCGAGCTGTTCATCAGCGGCGTGCTGGATTACCTCACCGGGCCTGACCTGCGCAAGCAGGGCCAGGCACTGATCAAGACCAGTTCCGCGCCCGCGTTGGTGCTGGATTGTTCGGCGGTGACCAAGTCCAGCAGCGTCGGTTTATCGTTGTTGCTGTGCTTCATGCGTGATGCCCAAGCGGCGAAAAAGCCCGTCAGCATCCGCGCAATGCCCGAAGACATGCGTGAAATTGCCGAAGTTTCCGGTCTGACCGAACTGCTGGCCCATCCTTAATACACATTATTAAAGAGGCCCCCCGTCAGAGTCCTGCTATGCGGGGTTCGCAGGCGCGGGGCTTTTTTGTATGATGTGCGACCCGCGCGCACTGGGCGCCGATAGAGGTTGAGCATGCAGGCCCTAGAAGTTAAGAGCTTTCTTGAAGGAAAGCTGCCGGAAACGACCGTAGAAGTTGAAGGCGAAGGCTGCAACTTCCAGCTGAACGTGATTAGCGATGAACTGGCGGCACTCAGCCCGGTCAAGCGTCAGCAGCAGATCTATGCCCATTTGAACCCGTGGATCACCGATGGCAGCATCCATGCGGTCACTATGAAATTTTTCAGCCGCGCGGCCTGGGCCGAGCGCACCTGAGCCCCCAAGGCGTCGAGATTCTTATGGATAAATTGATTATTACCGGCGGTGCCCGCCTTGATGGCGAAATTCGCATCTCCGGTGCAAAAAACTCCGCCTTGCCGATCCTGGCAGCGACCCTGCTGTGCGATGGCCCGGTTACCGTGGCCAACCTGCCGCACCTGCACGACATCACCACCATGATCGAGTTGTTCGGTCGTATGGGGATCGAGCCGGTGATCGACGAGAAACTGGCCGTCGAAATCGATCCGCGCACCATCAAGACCTTGATCGCCCCGTACGAATTGGTGAAAACCATGCGTGCGTCGATCCTGGTGCTGGGCCCGATGGTTGCCCGTTTTGGTGAGGCCGAAGTCGCCCTGCCTGGCGGTTGCGCCATCGGTTCGCGTCCGGTGGACCTGCACATCCGTGGCCTCGAAGCCATGGGTGCAGTCATCGACGTCGAAGGCGGCTACATCAAGGCCAAGGCGCCGGAAGGCGGCCTGCGTGGCGCGAACTTCTTCTTTGATACCGTCAGCGTGACCGGTACCGAGAACATCATGATGGCTGCTGCCCTGGCCAAAGGCCGCAGCGTGCTGCAGAACGCCGCGCGCGAGCCGGAAGTGGTCGATCTGGCCAACTTCCTGAACGCAATGGGTGCCAAGGTTTCCGGTGCCGGCACCGACACCATCACCATCGATGGTGTAGAGCGCCTGCACACTGCAACCTACAAGGTCATGCCCGACCGTATCGAGACCGGCACCTACCTGGTTGCTGCTGCCGTGACCGGTGGCCGCGTCAAGGTCAAGGACACCGATCCGACCATCCTGGAAGCGGTCCTGGAAAAACTGCGCGAAGCCGGTGCCGAAATCACCACCGGTGAAGACTGGATCGAGCTGAACATGCACGGCAAGCGTCCTAAAGCCGTCAACGTGCGTACCGCGCCGTACCCGGCGTTTCCGACCGACATGCAGGCGCAGTTCATCTCCTTGAACGCCATTGCCGAAGGCACCGGCGCCGTGATCGAGACCATCTTCGAAAACCGCTTCATGCACGTGTATGAACTGCACCGCATGGGCGCGAAGATCCAGGTCGAAGGCAATACCGCCATCGTGACGGGCACCGAGAAACTCAAGGGTGCGCCAGTGATGGCTACCGACCTGCGGGCTTCGGCCAGCCTGGTGATCTCGGCACTGATCGCCGAAGGCGACACGTTGATCGACCGCATCTACCACATAGATCGTGGCTACGAGTGCATCGAAGAGAAACTGCAGATGCTCGGCGCGAAAATCCGCCGCGTACCGGGCTAGTCCCTGCTGCACTGTAGGAGCAAGCTTGCTCGCGAAAGACCTCAACGATAACGTGTTTATCCAGAATCAACGCGGTGTCCATGAGTTCTTCGCGAGCAAGCTCGCTGCTACAAACACTGATTTGTTTCAAATCGAGGCTGTAATGGCCTCGATCTGTGTCCGGCGCCGTTTGCGATCGGACAGCAATAGCCTGATGAAGGACTGACGTTTCCCATGTTGACCATCGCACTGTCAAAGGGCCGCATCCTTGACGACACGTTGCCGCTTCTGGCTGAAGCGGGCATCGTGCCGACCGAGAATCCGGACAAGAGCCGCAAGCTGATCATCCCCACGACCCAGGACGACGTTCGCCTGTTGATCGTGCGGGCCACCGACGTGCCGACCTACGTTGAGCATGGCGCGGCTGACCTCGGTGTCGCCGGTAAGGACGTGCTGATGGAATACGGCGGCCAGGGCCTGTACGAGCCATTGGACCTGCGTATCGCCCTGTGCAAGCTGATGACCGCCGGCCGCGTCGGCGACGTCGAGCCTAAGGGCCGTTTGCGCGTGGCGACCAAGTTCGTCAACGTTGCCAAGCGCTACTACGCCGAACAAGGCCGTCAGGTCGATATCATCAAGCTCTACGGTTCGATGGAGCTGGCACCGTTGATCGGCCTGGCCGACAAGATCATCGACGTGGTCGACACCGGCAACACCCTGCGTGCCAACGGTCTTGAGCCGCAAGAATTCATTGCCGACATCAGCTCCCGCCTGATCGTCAACAAAGCATCGATGAAGATGCAGCACGCCCGTATCCAGGCGTTGATCGACACCCTGCGCAAGGCAGTGGAGTCGCGACACCGCGGTTGACTTACCCGCGTAGCCGGAAGGCTGCGCCCGTCTATCCGCCTCATAGCCAGAATTCTCAGGTGCCCAAGCGGAAACGACTGCTAATTTAGGGCGCCTGAGTTTTTGCCAATTCTATTGAGGCCCTCGCTATGACCACGTCCACTGCAATTGCCCGACTCAACGCTGCCGACCCGGATTTCGCCCATCATCTGGATCATCTGCTGAGCTGGGAAAGCGTGTCCGACGATTCGGTCAACGGGCGAGTACTCGACATCATCAAGGCCGTGCGCGAGCGCGGTGATGCGGCGTTGGTGGACTTTACCCGCCAGTTCGATGGCCTGGACGTCGCGTCGATGTCCGACCTGATCCTGCCGCGCGAACGCCTGGAGCTGGCCCTGACGCGCATCACTGCACCTCAGCGCGAAGCTCTGGAAGTCGCGGCGGCGCGGGTGCGCAGCTACCACGAAAAGCAGAAGCAGGATTCCTGGAGCTACACCGAGGCCGACGGCACCGTGCTGGGCCAGAAGGTCACGCCGCTGGACCGTGCCGGCCTGTACGTGCCGGGTGGCAAGGCGTCTTACCCGTCGTCGGTGCTGATGAACGCGATCCCGGCCAAAGTGGCAGGCGTGACCGAAGTGGTCATGGTGGTGCCGACCCCGCGCGGTGAGATCAACGAGCTGGTGCTGGCGGCCGCCTGCATCGCCGGCGTCGACCGTGTGTTCACCATCGGCGGCGCCCAAGCCGTCGCGGCCCTGGCGTATGGCACCGAAAGCGTGCCGAAGGTCGACAAGGTGGTGGGGCCCGGCAACATCTACGTCGCCACCGCCAAGCGTCATGTGTTTGGGCAGGTCGGTATCGACATGATCGCCGGCCCTTCGGAAATTCTCGTGGTGTGCGATGGCCAGACCGATCCGGACTGGATCGCCATGGACCTGTTTTCCCAGGCCGAACACGACGAAGACGCCCAGGCGATTCTGGTCAGCCCGGACGCCGAGTTCCTCGACAAGGTTGCGGCCAGCATCAATAAGTTGCTGCCGACCATGGACCGCGCCGAAATCATCGAGAAGTCGATCAATGGTCGGGGCGCGTTGATCCTGGTGCGCGACATGCAGCAGGCCATCGAAGTGGCCAACCGCATCGCGCCAGAGCACTTGGAACTGTCCGTTGCCGATCCACAAGCCTGGCTGCCGTCGATTCGCCACGCCGGCGCGATCTTCATGGGCCGTCACACCAGTGAAGCCCTGGGCGACTACTGCGCAGGCCCGAACCACGTGCTGCCGACGTCCGGCACCGCGCGTTTCTCGTCGCCGCTGGGGGTGTATGACTTCCAGAAGCGTTCATCGATCATCTTCTGTTCGCCGCAGGGCGCCTCCGAGCTGGGCAAGACTGCCTCGGTGCTGGCCCGTGGTGAATCCCTGAGCGCCCACGCCCGTAGCGCCGAATACCGCATCCTTGATGAGAAGGGGAACTGAGACATGAGTAAATTCTGGAGCCCATTCGTCAAGGACCTGGTGCCTTACGTGCCCGGCGAACAACCCAAGCTGACCAAGCTGGTCAAGCTCAACACCAATGAAAACCCCTACGGCCCATCGCCCAAGGCGTTGGCAGCGATGCAGGCGGAGTTGAACGATAACCTGCGCCTGTACCCGGACCCGAACAGCGACCTGCTCAAGCAGGCGGTCGCCAAATATTACGGGATCGACGCCGGCAAAGTGTTCCTCGGCAACGGTTCCGACGAAGTCCTGGCGCACATCTTTCACGGGCTGTTCCAGCACGACCTGCCGCTGCTGTTCCCGGATATCAGCTACAGCTTCTACCCGGTGTACTGCGGCCTTTATGGCATCCAGTCGGATCCGGTGCCGCTGGATGAACAGTTCCAGATTCGTGTGGCGGATTACGCCAAGCCCAACGGTGGGATCATCTTCCCCAACCCGAACGCGCCGACTGGCACAGTACTGGCGCTGGACGCGGTGGAGCAGATCCTCAAGGCCAGCCCGGATTCGGTGGTGGTGGTCGACGAAGCCTATATCGACTTCGGTGGTGAAACCGCTATCAGCCTGGTGGACCGTTACCCGAACCTGCTGGTGACCCAGACCCTGTCCAAATCGCGCTCACTGGCCGGTTTGCGTGTAGGCCTGGCCGTGGGCCATCCGGACCTGATCGAGGCGCTGGAGCGGGTCAAGAACAGCTTCAACTCCTATCCGCTGGATCGCCTGGCGATTGTCGGCGCGGCGGCGGCGTTCGAGGACCGTGAGTACTTCGAGCAGACCTGCCAATGGGTCATCGATAGCCGTAACACGCTCGTCGCTCAATTGGAGGAGAAGGGTTTTGAGGTGTTGCCGTCGGCGGCCAACTTCATCTTTGCTCGCCATCCTGAGTATGACGCTGCTGGCCTGGCGGCCAAGTTGCGTGAGCAAGGGGTGATCGTGCGGCACTTCAAGCAGGAGCGGATTGCCCAGTTCCTGCGGATCAGCATCGGTACGCCTGAGCAGAACCAGGCGCTGATTGATGGCCTTGGCGAGCTCTAGCAGCCGCTGAAACACAGGTGGGAGCGGGCTTGCTCGCGAAAGCGGAGTATCAGTCGAAAGGTATGCGACTGATACACTGCCTTCGCGAGCAAGCCCGCTCCCACATTCGGTTTTGCGGTGTTAATTAAAGCAGCGGCTCATCCGGCTTCTTGTTCTTCCAGCCATCATTGCCCGGCAGCAGCAGGTTCAAACCAATCGCTACCACCGCACACAGGGCGATGCCCTTGAGGCCGAAATCATCCGGGCCGGTGCCGGTACCCACCAGCACACCGCCAATCCCGAACACCAACGTCACCGAGACGATCACCAGGTTGCGCGCTTCGCCCAGGTCGATCCTGTGGCGGATCAGCGTGTTCATGCCCACGGCGGCGATAGAGCCGAACAGCAGACACAGAATCCCGCCCATCACTGGCACCGGGATACTTTGCAGCAGCGCGCCGAACTTACCGATAAACGCCAGGCTGATGGCGAACACCGCCGCCCAGGTCATGATTTTCGGGTTGTAGTTCTTGGTCAGCATCACCGCGCCAGTCACCTCGGCGTAGGTGGTGTTGGGCGGGCCGCCAAACAGGCCGGCTGCCGTGGTGGCAATGCCGTCGCCCAGCAGGGTGCGGTGCAGGCCGGGCTTCTTCAAGTAGTCGCGACCGGTCACGCTACCCACCGCAATCACTCCGCCGATATGCTCGATCGCCGGGGCCAGGGCCACCGGCACGATGAACAGAATCGCCTGCCAGTTGAATTCCGGCGCGGTGAAGTGGGGCAGGGCGAACCATGGCGCGGCGGCGATCTTCGCTGTGTCGACCACGCCAAAGTAGAACGACATGGCAAACCCCACCAGCACGCCGGAGATGATCGGCACCAGGCGGAAAATGCCTTTGCCGAACACCGCCACGATCAGCGTGGTCAGCAGCGCCGGCATCGAGATCATCATCGCCGTCTGGTAATGGATCAGCTCGGCGCCATCGCCTGACTTGCCCATCGCCATATTGGCGGCGATCGGCGCCATGGCCAGGCCAATGGAAATAATCACCGGCCCGATAACCACCGGCGGTAACAGCCGATCGATGAACCCGGTGCCTTTGATCTTCACCGCCAGACCGAGGAAGGTATACACGAACCCGGCCGCCATCACCCCGCCCATGGTCGCCGCGAGGCCGAACTGGCCCTTGGCGAGAATGATCGGGGTGATAAAGGCAAAGCTCGACGCCAGGAAAACCGGCACCTGCCGCCCTGTCACCAGCTGGAACAACAGCGTGCCCAGGCCTGCGGTGAACAGGGCAACGTTTGGATCAAGACCTGTGATCAGCGGCATCAACACCAGCGCGCCAAATGCTACGAAGAGCATCTGTGCGCCAGACAGGATCTGGCGCCAAAGCGGGTCGTTGAATTCATCCTGCATGCTCACGCGTCCTTCTGCTTGGTGCCGAAGATCTTGTCACCGGCATCGCCCAGGCCTGGGATGATGTAGCCGTGTTCGTTCAGGCGCTCATCGATGGACGCGGTGTAGATCTGCACGTCCGGATGGGCCTTCTCGACGGCCGCGATGCCTTCGGGGGCAGCGACGAGGACCATGGCGCGGATGTCCCGGCAACCGGCCTTTTTCAGCAGGTCGATGGTGGCAACCATGGAGCTGCCGGTGGCCAGCATCGGGTCGATGATCATCGCCAGGCGTTCGTTGATTTCCGGAACGAGTTTTTCCAGGTAGGTGTGGGCTTCCAGCGTCTCTTCGTTGCGGGCTACGCCCACAGCGCTGACCTTGGCGCCCGGGATCAGGCTGAGTACGCCTTCGAGCATGCCGATACCGGCGCGCAGGATCGGGACCACAGTGATTTTCTTACCAGCGATTTTCTCCACCTGGACGGGACCGGCCCAACCGGGGATCTCGTAGGTTTCCAGGGGCAAATCCTTGGTGGCTTCGTAAGTGAGCAACGCTCCGACTTCCTGAGCAAGCTCACGGAAGTTCTTCGTGCTAATGTCGGCGCGGCGCATAAGGCCGAGCTTGTGTCGGATCAGCGGGTGGCGGATCTCGCGAGTGGGCATGGGAAAGGCTCCGGCGGCGGGCAAAAAAACCGGCCTAGATTAATCTATCCGAGGGTGTTGTCCTATAGACATCTAGTACGTTAGTCCATTAAGGCTTGCTCGGAGCGCACGAGAAGCGTACCTTCGCCCGCTTTTCTTGCCACAGCACCCCCTTGGAGAGCGCCATGTCCGCTGATCTCGAGCATATCCGTCAAATCATGCGCGAGGCTGACTGCCTGTACACCGAAGCGCAAGTCGAAGAGGCGATCGCCAAGGTTGGCGCGCACATCACCCGCGAAATGGCCGACACCAACCCGGTGGTCTTCTGCGTGATGAACGGTGGCCTGATCTTCGCCGGAAAATTGCTGACTCATCTGCAATTCCCGCTGGAAGCGTCCTACCTGCACGCCACCCGCTATCGCAACGAAACCAGCGGCGGCGATCTGTTCTGGAAAGCCAAGCCGGAAGTCTCGTTCATCGATCGCGACGTGCTGATCATCGACGACATCCTTGATGAAGGTCACACCCTGGGCGCGATCATCGACTTCTGCAAACACGCCGGCGCGCGCAAAGTGCACACCGCTGTGCTGATCGACAAAGACCATGATCGCAAGGCCCGCCCAGATCTGAAGGCCGATTACGTCGGCCTGCCGTGCATCGACCGCTACATCTTCGGTTACGGCATGGATTACAAAGGCTACTGGCGCAATGCCAATGGCATTTACGCCGTCAAAGGGATGTAAGCCATGGCCCGTTTTCTTGATCAGACGCTGTTTGCCGAACTGGCCGAGAAAGCGGGCGCCAGCCCTCGTGGCCGGCACCATCATAATTTCCATCAAATGGAAGAGCCGTGTCACCGTCTCGCTGTGGGGTTGCAGCCTGACACTTATGTGCCGCCTCATCGGCACCTGAGCGCGGACAAGGCGGAAACCTTGCTCGTGCTGCAGGGCCGCCTGGGTGTGCTGGTGTTCAGCGAAACCGGCGAAGTGCTCGCCAGACGCGTGATGCAGGCGGGTGGCGAATGCGCTGGCGTTGATCTTCCTCCCGGCGTGTTCCACGGTTTGGTGGTGCTGGAGCCCAACACGGTGATGTTCGAGTGCAAGGCCGGCCCGTATCGTCCGGTGGGCGAAGGCGAGCTGGCCGATTGGGCGCCCCGCGAAGGCGATGCCGGCGTGGCCGAGTATCAACGCTGGATGCTTGCCCAGTTCGATTGAGCTACAGTGCTGGGCCCATCTTGCCGGAGCGGCCCATGAGCCTGTTGATACGCACCTGCGCCGTCCTGGCGCTGACCCTCAGCCTGCCGCTGGCCGCGGCGCCTGCACCGATGCACAGCCAGTTCCTGCCCTCGGACGACCTGACCCTGCGCGCGGAAACCCCGGACCAGCAGCAACTGCTGCAAGTTAATGAGTACGCTGTGGTGGTGGGTAATCAACGCCAATCCAGCCAGCAACCGATTCCGGTGACCTCGCCGCTGATGATCCGCCTCAAGGGCAAATCCCTGAACAAAGGCGCGACCATCAGCCAGGTGGTGCTCAACTTCGATGCCGAAAGCAAAAGCCTGAAAAAGCCGGTGTACGACGATAAGAGCAAGACCCTCACCTTGTCCTACCCGGTGGCTCAGTACAGAGTGATCGTCGACTTGCTGCGCAATGACACGGTGTATGTACAGTTTCTCAGTTATGCCAATGGGCATATCTGGGCCGACTTACACACCGGTGCTGTTCGCGCACGGTAGTGAGAACCCAGCATTACCACATGTGGGAGCGGGCTTGCTCGTGAAAGCGGAGTATCAGTTAAAGGTAAGTTGACTGACCCACCGCATTCGCGGGCAAGCCCGCTCCCACATTGGTTCTGCGTCGCTTCCGAAGCTGGCGTGCCGCAGGTAAACTGCTTTTCCCGTGTAATGTCTGCAGGCTGGAGTCGGTAATGCGTAAAGATAAGAAACAGGTGATTGGCGACGAGATCGGCGACGATCAGATCAAGTTGTTCCTGGACTTCGAGCCGGTCGATGCGACTTCACCGTCCCTGCACAAACTGATCAAGGCCTACCGTGGCCTGCGTATCGACGACTTCGAACGGTTCCTGGGCTTTTTCAAGGAAGCTGGCCTGGACCTCGACGGCAAGGATGAGCATGGGCAGACCTTCGTGGACCTGATCAAGGACCAGCGTAATGCCGCCGAGTATATCGAGCTGATCGATAACGCCCGCGGCTGATTATTCGAGGCACACAAAAACGCCCCGTTCTCATCACGAGAGCGGGGCGTTTTTTATGGCGTCACGACTTCAAGCGTAGCTTTCAGTCTCGGCGGCAGGTGCAACCAGTTCCAGGCTGATGTTGTTCTGCGTGTTGATCTTGCGATACAGCTCCGCGTCCGTTTCCAGAACCTTTTCCCGCGCCGGGAAAATTTCCTGCAACTTGGCGGCCCATTCACCTGCGGCTTTGCTTGGGAAGCACTTCTCGATCAGCTCCAGCATGATCGAAACGGTCACCGAAGCACCCGGAGACGCGCCCAGCAGGGCGGCCAGCGAGCCGTCTTTGGCCGCGACCAGTTCGGTACCGAATTGCAGCACGCCGCCTTTCTTCGGGTCTTTCTTGATGATCTGCACCCGTTGACCGGCCACTTCCAGGCGCCAGTCCTCGGCTTTCGCCTCCGGATAGAAGCGACGCAGGGACTCCAGGCGCTGCTCCATGGATTGGCGCACTTCGCTGACCAGGTACTTGGTCAGGTCCATGTTGTCGCGGGCCACAGCCAGCATCGGGCCGATGTTGCCGGCGCGAATCGACATCGGCAGGTCGAGGAACGAGCCGTGCTTGAGGAACTTGGTGGTGAAGCCGGCGTATGGCCCGAACAGCAGGGATTTCTTGCCATCCACCACACGGGTGTCCAGGTGCGGCACGGACATCGGCGGCGAACCTACGGCAGCCTGGCTGTAGACCTTGGCCTGGTGGTGCTTGACCACTTCCGGGTTGTCGCAACGCAGCCATTGGCCGCTGACCGGGAAGCCGCCAAAGCCTTTGCTTTCTTCGATGCCCGAGGCTTGCAGCAGCGGCAGGGCTGCGCCACCGGCGCCGAGGAACACGAACTTGGCGTCCACGTCACGGCTGTTGCCGCTGTTCACATCCTTGATGCTCACGGTCCAGCCTGTGCCGTTGCGCTTGAGGCCGGTCACACGCTTGCTGTACTTGACCTGGGCGTCTGGCGAACTGGTCAGGTGGCTGAGCAGTTGGTTGGTCAGTGCGCCGAAGTTGACGTCGGTACCGTTCATGACGCGGGTGGCTGCGATTTTTTCGTCGAGCGAGCGGCCCGGCATCATCAGCGGCATCCACTCGGCCATTTCGCTACGGTCTTCGGTGTAGTGCATGTCCGAAAACGCGTGGTGCTGGCTGAGAGTTTCAAAGCGCTTCTTGAGGAAGTCCACGCCTTTTTCGCCCTGCACGAAGCTCAGGTGCGGCACCGGGCTGATGAAGGACTTGGACGAGCCAAAGGTGCCCTTTTTGGTCAGGTACGCCCAGAACTGCTTCGACACCTCGAACTGGGTGTTGATGTGCACGGCTTTCTTGATGTCGATGGAGCCATCGGCGGCCTGGGGCGTGTAGTTCAGCTCACACAGCCCGGCGTGGCCGGTCCCGGCGTTGTTCCACGGGTTGGAACTTTCCGCGGCACCCGAATCCATCAGCTCAACGACTTCCAGCTTGAGGCCGGGGTCGAGCTCTTTGAGCAGTACGGCCAGGGTGGCACTCATGATGCCGGCCCCTACCAGTACTACGTCGACTGCTTCGTTATGCGCCATTTAACGCGTCTCCAAAATCTGCAGCACCAAATTGACGGCATGGCTGCCAGGAGTGACGGGGCGATTCACGTGTTGCCCCAGATTACCCATGGCCAGGATCGCCATGTCCGATTCGCAATTCTTTGCATATTCAGCGCGCGCTTCCTGCCGGGCTAATCTGCCTATGAACGCATTCATGGGCGCCTGTGGCAATTCGACTTATGGTCAAAGCGTGCGATTCATGCAATCAATCCGTAGCGGACAGGCTCAAGCTCCGGTTTTTAAAACGTGCTCGGTCCTGTGTGGTTGGGCTGTTCCAGACGCTGATGGTGCTTGTACAAACGCCAAACTATTCATTTGCTCGCCACACTCTTGTGAAGTTGTGAAAACCCGTTTTTTCACGCTCTTTTGAAGACGTGAACCTCAAAAAAGGGCTGCCCCAGCCTGGCACCTGGCCCCTAGCCGACACGCGGCAAAACGGGCAAACAACTCAAGTGGCCGAGCGCAATGGCAGCTCTGGCAGATTCGGTAAAGGCGGAGGGTTTGCAGGGAAAACAGCAAGCACGCCAGCTTCACTCGATCTGTGTGGGCGGCTCTCTGTGGGCGATTTGGGGGTTAGTGCCGTGGCAATAACGATGCTGCGAGGCCCGATCAGGAGACGTCCTTATAATCGGGGGGAGATTGTAGCGAAGAACGCCAGGGAAATGGGCGTGTTTTATGACTTTTATTAGGCGTTCGGTCAGGCGGCCAACGGCTGGTGCCGGGGCGACCGCGCAGGACGCGGGCTGACGCGTGCGCGGGCCGGTAGCGGGTGGTGCATCCAGCTCAGGCGGATTTCATCGATTTCCACCCATCCGTCCCCTACCGGCGGCTGGCTGCATTCTTTGAAGGCCTGGCAACGACCTTGCGCATCGAGCAGGGCGAACTGACGAAGGGCGGGCTTGCGCGTAAACAATGACCAGAGAAAATGCATGGTGTCTGACCTCCTGAGATTGGGGCCTAGCATGTCGGTCGGGCATGACGAGCTTGTGTATCGGCCATGACATATCAGTGACACCGAACCGCGACAGGCCGCGCAGGTCTCAGGTTGTAACTGGCGCTAGTTCCTGGCACAGGCGCACCGCTATACTGCCCGCCTGTCGGTACCTGATTTCTGGAGAGAAGAGCATGTTGCAACGCCTGTTGTTCGGTTTGATCACTGTGACCAGTTTGACCCTGGTTGGCTGCGCCAACAGCCCGCAACAACTGACCCCGGAACCGAAAATCACCACGCAGCTGGCGCCTGTGGGCCACGGCCAGCCGGTGTCGGTGCGTGTGGTGGATGGTCGTCCGTCGCCGACCCTCGGCTCTCGCGGTGGCCTGTACCCGGAAACCGCCCTGGTCTCGGTGAATGCCCAGGACGTACTGCCCAAGCTGCAGGCCCAGGCTGAAGCCGCCGTGCGTCTGCTGGGGTTCACCCCAAGCGCCAACGCACCGGGTGCGCCGCAGTTGACCATCACCCTGGCCGAACTGAAGTATCAGTCGCCTAAAGATGGCCTGTACGTGACCGAAGCGTCCATCGGCGCGACCTTCAAGTCCGATGTCAACGCCGGCACCCGTCGCTACAGCGGTCGTTACGGTGCGTCCCTGAACCAGCGCTTCGGCATGTCACCTAACCAGGAAACCAACACCAAGCTGGTCAGCGACGTCCTCAGCGACGCCTTGACCCGCCTGTTCAAGGACCCAAGCATCGGTTCGTTGCTCAGCTCGCAATAACCGATTCAGCAAAAAGCCGGGCCCAGTGATGAGCCCGGCTTTTTTTCGCCTCCAGTTTCACGCGGCGGTGTCGATACAGAAATCCAGCATGCTCACCCCCGTCAGCAGATCGGTCTCCGGCAGGTCTGCATGCTGGTGTCCGCCGAGGGCGCAATACACCAGCCAGTGGCGATCCTGGACGTTGAAGGCCAGGCTGCCAACCAGTGCTTCTTGCTCATCACTTTGGGTGATCAGGTACAGCCGATCCTGGTTTTGTGCGTGCAGCATGACAAGCTCCTAAGCGTCGAAGGGCAACAGAGTGGCTTGTTAAGGTGACGTTCAGGTGACGGCGTAAATTACTGGATACATTAGCCGTTAACGGGGGAGGGAGCATTTACGGCGCGGGAGGCCACTATCGTTCAGGTTTGTATCTGAACCGATACCAAGACACTGTCTTACTGAGGTTTGCGATGGCGCTGCCCGCACTACTGATCAATGTTCTGGCTTTACTAGTGGCCTGCACGGGGGCGGCGCTGCTGTTCATTACCCGCCTGCGCGAACAGCGCGCGATGGCCGACCTGACCGCGCAAGGCGAAGATCGCGCGATCGACCAGCCGATGTTGTTTCTGGATGTACGCACCGAACGGGCGCATCGTCTGGCTTACCGCATTGGGTTTGCCTGCCTGGGGTTGGCGTTGGTCACTTCCTGGCTCAGCACCCACCTCTGAAAACATCGCGAAACGAATGTGTGCGGGCTAGTGTGGGAGCTGGCTTGCCTGCGATAGCATCACCTCGGTGCGATTGATATACCGAGGTGCCTGCATCGCGGGCAAGCCCGGCTCCCCACACAAGCCAGATCCCACATGTTTGATCGGCGTTTAAAGAGGGATTCCAGCTTTTACGCGATACTGGTTGCGCACCGGCGTCGCATATTGCACCACCAGGAACGGTCGGTGTTCGGCCGGGCATTCGTTCAAGCGCCGCTCCCATTCCGTCTTCGCCTTGGCCAGCTCATCGGCCGGGAACACCTCGGCCGCTGTCGGCACCTGCAATTGCGGGTCCGCCTCGCTCCATTGAGCATAAGCCAGGTAATGCACCGGGAATAACCGATAACCACCGAGAATCTGCCGGTCCATTTCTGCGGCCAACACCTTGGTATCTTCGAAACGCTCAGTGATCGGCGGCGCGAAGTTGATGTGGACCCGGCCCTTGTAGCCTGTAATGCCAAGGGCAATGCTCACGTCATCCTCGCCCGGCGCCTTGCTGTAGGTGCCGGTGGTGGCGCGGATGTACAGCTCGCGGGCCTTGGCTGAGTCGCACGGGTCGTATTCGTAGCTGATGGACACCGGCGTCAGGTTCAACGACTGGATCACCTCGGCAAACGGCTCATCCTTGCGGCTGACATGGAACATCTTGAGGATCGCCGACTCGGTGCGATCATCCCCATCCTTGGCGCGCCCTTCGGCCTGGGCAATCCAGATCGACGCACCGTCGTTGCGGATCGAATGGTTGATATACGCCGACAGCAGCTGATACGCCGCCATCTTCTCCTTTCGCCCGGTGATCGAGCGGTGCACGATGAAGCTCTTGTTCAGGCGCATCAGGTCGCTGACGAACGGCTTTTGCAGCAGGTTGTCACCGATGGCGATGCGTGGCGTCGGCAGGCCGGCGTGGTACACGGCGTAATTGACGAAGGCCGGGTCCATCACGATATCGCGGTGGTTGGCCAGGAACAGGTAGGCCGTGCCGGACTTGAGCTGCTCGACGCCGGTGTAGGTCACGCCGTCGGTCGCCCGGTCGATGGTGTGGTCGACGTAGTACTCGACTTTGTCCTGCAGCGTAGCCACGGTGGTGACGCCGGCGAACTCACGGCGTAGTTTGCGGGCGATCATTGGCTTGAGCAGCCAGCCCAGGGCGCCGGCGAAGCGCGGGAAGCGGAAGTGGGTCAGGATGTCCAGAAAGGCCTTGTCACTGAACAGACGCGCCAGCACTGCCGGGACTTCGCTGTCGTTGTAAGGTCGGATGGTATCGAATTCGCCCATCATGCTCTCTTGTTAGAAACGGCTAGGGTAAGTAAAGGAAATACCAGGGTGCGGCCTGAGTAATGGGCTCAGCCGAAATATAACCCTGTAAATAGACCGGCGATTATACGCACAAGTCACCTTGGAGGCTGCGATGCTGGAAAACGCGACGTACGATTGTCCTTATTGTGGTGAAGTGGTTGAGACAACGGTGGACTTGTCCGGTGGTGACCAGACCTATATAGAAGACTGCCAGGTGTGTTGCCGGCCGATCATTTTCGATCTGCAGGTGCATGGGGAAGAGTGGATGCTCGAAACCCGAAGCGAAAACGAATAACGGATACATCCATGCAGCGAATCTACGAACCGGAAAACCTGATGGAAGGCGAGCTGCTGCAACAGATGCTCGCCAGTGAGGGTATCGAGTCGCATCTGGTGGGCCGTCATTTGCTCGGCGGCACTGGCGAATTGCCCATTTTCGGCCTGTTGGGGCTGGAGGTGGACAATGACCGGGCCATGGAGGCCCGCGAGCTGATTACCGCCTATATCGGTGCTCAGCCGGTGCCGGGTGACGAACCCGACAGCTTCCCCGACGTGCTGGTCTGTTAGGCTGTCGGTCGGTTTATCCAAGAGTCGTGTTGCCCCATGTGTGGACGTTATGCCCTGTTTCGCTGGAATTCCGCCTTTGCTGCCTTACCGGGCTTCCCGGCCGATCAGCAGGCGCAGTGGAACATCTCCCCGAATGATTCGGTGCTGATCCAGCGCGCCACCGCCGGCCAGCGCACCCTGGCCCGCGCCCGCTGGGGCCTTACGCCGCCGTGGTTGACCGATCTTTCGCGCACACCCGCCCATGCCCGCGCCGAAACCCTGGCCGAACAGCCTATGTTTCGCGAAGCGTTCCGCCAGCGCCGCTGCCTGCTGCCCGCGAATGGGTTCTACGAGTGGCGCGGTACGCAGCGCAAACGCCCGTACTGGCTGACGCCGGGGGAGGGTTCCACATTGTTTTTCGCCGCGATCTGGGAAGCGTATCCGGTGCAGGAGCAAGTGTGGCTGAGTACGGCGGTGGTGACCCAGGCTGCCCAGGCTCAGCGTCGCCCGCTGATTCTGGATGAGGCCGGGCAGGAGGCCTGGCTCAACCCCGAGACACCGTTGCATGTGTTGCAAGGTCTATTGGCCAGTGAACCCACCGCGTTGCGCGAGCGGGTCCTGGCCAACATGGTCAATGATCCCAAGCTCAATGGGCCGGAGTGCCTGACCCCGGCTTGAGCCTATTGGCTGTCTGTGGTCTTCACTGGCCTCTTCGCGAGCAAGCCCGCTCCCACATTTGGAATAGTGAATACAGTTAAATGTGGGAGCGGGCATGCTCGCGAAGGCGGCCTCAATACCGCCGCAAATCCCTAAACCTTGAACTGATTGATCAACCGCCGCTGCTGCTCCGCCAGCTTGGTCAAATCCGCACTGGCCGCGCTGGATTCATCCGCGCCGCCTGCCACTTCATTGGCCACCTGGCCGATATTGATCACATTGCGATTGATGTCCTCGGCCACCGCGCTCTGTTCCTCGGCGGCACTGGCGATCTGGGTGTTCATGTCGTTGATCACCGACACTGCCTGGGTGATCGTTTCCAGCGCTTCAGCCGCCTTGGCCGCGTGTTGCACGCTTTCATCGGTGCGGCTCTGGCTGTCCTCCATCACCCGCACCACGTCCCGGGTGCCTTGCTGCAACTGCTGGATCATGGTCTGGATTTCTTCGGTGGCCTTCTGGGTCTTCTGCGCCAGGTTGCGCACTTCGTCGGCGACCACGGCAAACCCACGGCCTTGCTCGCCGGCCCGCGCCGCCTCGATGGCGGCGTTGAGCGCCAGCAGGTTGGTCTGTTCGGCAATCCCGCGAATCGCGGTGAGGATGGCGTTGATGTTCTCGCTGTCCTTGGCCAGGGTTTGCACCACGCTCACCGCTTTGCCGATTTCTTCAGCCAGTGCGCCGATGGACGTGGAGGTGTCGCGCACAATGCGCATGCCTTGGCTCGCGGCTTGGTCGGCATGGCTGGCGGCTTGGGCGGCCTGGGTGGCGTTGCGTGCAACGTCTTGCGCAGTGGCGGTCATCTCATGCACGGCGGTGGCCACCTGATCGATTTCAACCATCTGCTTATGCACGCCCTGGTTGGTGCGGATCGCAATGTCGGCGGTGTGTTCCGATGAGTCGCTGACCTTCTGCACCGAACTCACCACCTGGGTGATCATGCCTTGCAGCTTGATCAAGAAGGTGTTGAAGCCGTTGGCGATCGCGCCCAGTTCATCGGCGCGGTCACTGGTCAGGCGCCGCGTCAGGTCGCCTTCGCCTTGGGCGATGTCATTGAGCATCGCGACCATTTGCTTGAGCGGGCGGGCGATGCCGTGGCCGACCAGCCAGATCACCAGCAAGCCGATACCGGCGATCAGCAGACCGGCGATGGTCATGCCGAAAATGTCGGTCTTGCGCTGGGCCTCCAGGTCGCTTTGCAGCTTCTGGGAATCGGCCATCACTGCGCTGAGCGGCAGTTGCAGCATCAGCGTCCAGCGTGCGTCGGCCTGGCCAATAGTGAACGGCAGGAACAGTTCGATATGCCCGTGTTCCTTGTCGATGTCGTAACGTACTTCACCGGCTTTCAACTGGTTGAGGTTGGTCAATTCGTTGCTGTCGAGCAGGTCACTGGCTTTTTCGCCGAGTTTGCTGGCGTCCTTGGTATAGGCCACCAGGCGGCCATTGCTGGAGATCAGCGCCATTTCACCGGCACCGTTGTAGAGCTTTTGATCGGCGCTGGTGAGCATGTCCTGGATGAAGTTCACCGACAGGTCGGCGCCGACGATGCCCTGGAACGCGCCGTCGATCATGATCGGCTCAATGAACGAAGCCAGCATCACCATTGCATTGCCCACCTTGTAAGGGGCGGGATCGATGGCGCAGGCTTTTTTGTTTTCCTTCGAGCACAGGTAGTACTCGCTGGCGCGCACGCCGGTGGAGAGGATGTTCTGGTCGTTGACGTCGGCGAGCTTGTCCAGGCCCAGGCTGCCATCGGCGTTGCGGTACCACCAAGGTAGGAAGCGTCCGTCGGCGGCCATGCCGACAATGGGGCTGTTCACGTAGGCCGCGTCGTTGTGGTCGATCGCGTTGGGCTCCCAGCCGATGTAGGCGCCGAGGATCTTCGGGTTGCGCACCACGGTTTCATGCAGCAGGTTGATCAGTTGCTCGCGGCTGACTTGCAGGGCCGGCTCGCCCTTGGCGTCTTTCATGCCGAGCAGGGCGTTGGCGGTGGCCAGGCTCTTGGCGGTCACCAGTGGTGCTTCCAGTTCGCGCTGGATCAAGGTGGCCTGGGTCTGCGCCAGGGCGGTCAGGCGCTGTTCGATAATCTGTTCGAATTGCACCTGGGTGCGATCCTGCACCATCTCTTGGGTCCGCGCTCCCGCAAACAAGGCGTACAGCACCAGCACCGCGACCACGCTCAGGACAATGGCCCCGGCCAATGCCGCGACAGAAAATTGGATCGACTTGAATTTCATGAAGGCTCCGGGCGCAGGGGAGATAGTCCGCCTTTTTGTATCGGCCACGGGCGTGCAGGGCATTAGGGGGTGTCCTGCAAAAATCTTCGGGGTGTCGCAAATGGAATGCCCGCCGCCGTTGTTGGGGCAGGTAGGGTGTATCCGAAATTCTTCGGTTACACGTCTGGTGTATCTGGCGCGGATACAAATGTGCGCCTACGATACGCGCCATGTTTTAAGGGCGTCTTTCAGGGAGAGTGTTGATGAAGAAATCATTGGTGGTAAGTGGGTTGGTGGCAGCGATGCTGCTGGCTGGGTGTCAGTCGGTCAACACCACCAGCGGCGGCGCCGTTGGGGTAGAGCGCAAGCAGTACATGTTCAGCATGCTGTCGAGCCAGGAAGTCGACCAGATGTATGCCCAGTCCTACCAACAGACGTTGGGCGAAGCCAGTAGCAAGGGCCAATTGGATAAGACCAGCGCCAACGCCAAGCGCGTGCAGGCCATCGCCAACCGCTTGATTGCCCAGGCGCCGACCTTTCGTGCGGATGCCGCACAGTGGAAGTGGGAAGTGAACCTGATCAAGAGCGACGAGATGAACGCCAACTGCGGGCCTGGCGGCAAGATCTTCGTGTACAGCGCGTTGATCGACAACCTCAAGCTCACCGATGACGAACTGGCTGCCGTGATGGGCCATGAAATCGCCCACGCCTTGCGTGAACACGGCCGTGAAGCCATGTCCAAGGCCTACGGGATCGAGATGGCGAAGCAGGGCGCCGGTGCATTGTTCGGCCTCGGCCAGGACAGTCTGGCACTGGCCGATACCGTGGCAAACTACGGCATGACCTTGCCCAACAGCCGCAGCAACGAAAACGAGGCAGACCTGATCGGCCTGGAACTGTCGGCCCGCGCCGGCTATAACCCGAACGCCGCCATTACGTTGTGGAACAAGATGGCTAAAGCCTCGGAAGGTGCACCGCCGGAGTTCATGAGTACTCACCCGGCCTCCGACAGCCGAATCGCCTCGTTGCAGGCGGCGATTCCGAAGGTGATGCCGCTGTACCAACAGGCCAAGAAATCCTGAGCCTAAAGATCTGGTGAAGGTCTAAATGGGGGAGCGGGCTTGCTCGCGAAGGCGTTGGATCAGTCAAATAATCAGTGACTGACACTCCGTATTCGCGAGCAAGCCCGCTCCCGCATTTGATTGGGTTTACAGATTTAGATCCAGCCACTGCTCTGCATGGCCTTGTACACCGCCACGATCGCCAGGATGAAGAACGCTGTTGCCGCCAGTCGACGAATCAAGGTCAACGGTAGTTTTTCCGCCGCAAAATTCCCCGCCAAGACCACCGGCACGTTGGCAATCAGCATGCCCAGGGTGGTGCCGATAATCACCAGCCACAACTCCGGATACTGCGCCGCCAGCATCACCGTGGCGATCTGCGTCTTGTCACCGATTTCCGCAAGGAAGAACGCGATCAGCGTGGTCAGGAACGGGCCGAATTTGCGCGTGGTGCTGGCTTCGTCATCGTCGAGTTTGTCCGGCACCAGGGTCCACAGCGCCGTGGCGCAGAAGCTCGCCGCGAGGATCCAGTGCAACACCGCATCCGAGAAGAAACTCCCAAACCAGGCCCCCACGGCACCGGCGGCCGCGTGGTTGGCCAGGGTCGCGGCAACGATGCCGGCGATGATCGGCCAGGGTTTGCGAAAGCGTGCGGCAAGGATGAGCGCGAGCAGTTGCGTCTTGTCGCCGATTTCGGCCAAGGCAACGATTGCGGTAGGAACGAGCAATGAATCCAGCATCAGGTAGGTTTCCAGGGGCGGGTCGACACGGCTATGACACGTACAGCCTTCCCGCCCCGGGTAAGGTGTGCGTGTCATAGGTCTTGTCAAACCCCGGTCCGTCTGTGCGGACTCCTGGGTCGCATACGCCATGGTCTGCTGACCAAGTATGTTGACGTATGCCGGACGAGCGTGGCGCTCGTGGGAGACTACTCCCCTAGGACGGAGCGGATTCTGCCTAGGCAAAATCCATTCGGCAAGCCTTCTTTTTCAAACGCCCGTCAGCCGCGCTTTGCACGGTAGATGCGGAAACCGTTGCCCTCGGCCTTGATCGCGCACACGCCCAAGTGCTCTTCGATCAGCGGTTGGTACTTCAGGAAACTGTTAGCGACCAAGCGCAGTTCGCCGCCTTTTGCCAGGTGTTTCGCCGCTTTTCGCAGCAAGTTTTCGGTGGCGAAATAGTCGGTGTGCACCCCGACATGGAACGGCGGGTTGCTTAAAATCGCGTTCAACCCCATCGGGGCCGCATCGATGCCATCACCGGTCAGCACCTCGGCTTCCAAGCCGTTAGCGGCCAGGGTCAGGCGGCTGCTGGCAGCGGCAAAGGCGTCCACATCTAGCATCGTCACTGTGTTGTGCGGGTAGCGACGTTTGACCGCCGCCCCCAGCACGCCAGCGCCGCAACCGAAATCCAACAGATGGCCGCTTGGCAGCTTGTCCAGGTGCTCCAGCAACAACTCGGTGCCGCGATCCAGTCGACCGTGGCTGAACACGCCCGGCAGGCTCAACACCTTCAGCGGACCTTCAGCCAGCGGCACCTCGAAGACCTGTGCCAGGCTTTCCAGCTCGACGGCTTGGGGCGCGTTGGCCACGGTGACCTGCCACAGCTGGCAATGCCGCGCGTTGTCGAGCTTGCGCGGTTTGCCGAAAGGGATCATCTGCTTGGCGGCGCTTTCGATGCCGGCTTTTTTCTCGCCGACCAGAAACAATTCGGCGCCGGGCAAGCGTGCAGCCACGGCGTTGAGCAGGTAGTCGGTGAGGTCCTTGGACTTGGGCAGGAAGATCACCGCCGCATCAAATGCGCGCTCCGGCACGTTCACACCAAAGTGGCTGCGCTCGGCGAAGCGTGCATCTAGCGCCGCCTGGTCGCCGGCATGCCAGCTCCAGCCGTGGGCGTTGGGCAGTCGGCCGAGCAGGTCGTCGGCAGGCAAGCCCACCAACAGCAGGTTGCCTTGAAAAAGTTCGGCCTGACGAAGCAGTACTTCACTGCGCGGATCCATGGTCTGCTCCTTGAAAAGGGGCGCAGTTTATCAACTGACGACGCGCAGCGGGGCCCCGTTGAAAAAGCCACGGGCGTTTTCCGCCAGTTGGCCGACGATGCGTTGGCGCGCTTCGCGGCTGCCCCAGGCGTTGTGCGGGGTGACGATCAGCCGCGGGATATCGCCGGCCAGCAGTGGGTTGCCATGCACCGGCGGTTCTACGCTCAGTACATCGGTCGCCGCGCCACCCAGGTGACCGCTGCGCAATGCATCGGCCAGGGCCTGTTCGTTGATCAAACCACCGCGTGCGGTGTTGACCACAAACGCGCCGGGCTTGAGCAGCGCCAGTTCACGGGCGCCGATAAAGTCGCGGGTGTGTTCGTTGAGTGGGCAGTGCAGGGTCAGCGCGTCCACCTGCGCCAGCAGTTCATCCAGCGGCACGCGGTCAGCGCGGGCCGGGCGTCCCGGAATAGCGCCGAGCAGGACACGCATGCCGAAGGCTTCAGCCAGTCGCGCGACTGCGCCGCCCAATTCACCGTGGCCGAGCAGGCCGAGGGTCTTGCCTTCCAGCTCGACAATCGGGTGGTCCAACAGGCAGAACTGTTTGGCCTCCTGCCACTTGCCGGCGCTGACATCCCGTTGATAATCCTTCAAGCGCGTCGCCAGGTTGAGCAACAGCATGATCGTGTGCTGCGCCACCGAAGGCGTGCCATAGCCCTGGCAGTTGCTCACGGTGATGCCATGGGCGCGGGCGGCTTCGAGGTCGACGTTATTGGTGCCGGTGGCTGACACCAGGATCAGCTTGAGCTCCGGGCAGGCCGCCAAGGTTGCTGTGTTGAGGGCGATTTTGTTGCTGATCACGACGTGGGCGCCTTGCACGCGTTCGATCACGTTCTGCGGCGTGGTGTCTGCAAACAATTGCAACTCGCTGAAGCTGTCTCGCAGCTCGCTGAGGTCGAGGTCCCCCAGGTCCAGGGAAGGGTGATCAAGAAAGACGGCGCGGCGATTGTTCGTCATCAACTGTACCTTTTGCGACAGGGTTCGAAGGCGTAATCTCCCGAGCCTATCAGATGAAATAATCAGTTACTTAATGGGAGTGAGCATGTACGCCGCCGAGTTTTTGACCGTAGCCCTGATTCACTTACTGGCGGTGGCCAGCCCCGGCCCGGATTTCGCGGTGGTGGTGCGTGAAAGTGTGACCCACGGCCGTCGCGCCGGGACCTGGACTGCACTGGGCGTCGGTTCGGCGATTTTCCTGCACGTGGGTTATTCGTTGCTCGGTATCGGCTTGATCGTGTCCCAGTCCATCGTGTTGTTCAACGCCCTGAAATGGGCCGCGGCCGCCTACCTGCTGTACATCGGCTTCAAGGCCCTGCGCGCGCAGCCGGCCAAGCCTGCCGCCGAGGGCGAGTTGCACCGCGAAGCGGGCGAACGCACCCCGCGAGGTGCCTTCACTGCCGGTTTCGTGACCAACGGCTTGAACCCCAAGGCCACGCTGTTCTTCCTGTCGTTGTTCACCGTGGTGATCAACCCGCACACACCGCTGGCGATCCAGGCTGGTTACGGCGTGTACCTGGCAGTGGCGACGGCGCTGTGGTTCTGTCTGGTGGCGATGCTGTTCAGCCAGCAGCGCGTGCGCGCTGGGTTTGCGCGGATGGGCCACTGGTTCGACCGCACCATGGGCGCTGTGCTGATTGCGATTGGCGTAAAACTGGCCTTCACCAGCATGAAGTAAACTCGAGTGAGCACCGCACAAATGTGGGAGCGGGCTTGCTCGCGAATGCGCTGTGACAGTCAACACATGCGTGACTGATCCACCGCATTCGCGAGCAAGCCCGCTCCCAAATTGGAGCTCGGTAAGGCTTCAATGCTGGCGCAAAGCTAGCATTCATTGGGGGCTGCAAATCATTCCTTTGGCTGATTTGGTTGAAACATAAGGTCTCTACAGTGCAGATCTTGAAGCCAAGACCGTGCAGTCATAAAAGGGATTCGTATGTTGCAGACCCGTGTTATCCCGCCCGCCGAAGGTGCGTACCAATATCCGCTGTTGATCAAACGCCTGTTGATGTCCGGCGCCCGTTACGAGAAGACCCGGGAAATCGTCTACCGCGACAAGCTGCGCTACACCTACCCGACCCTGATCGAACGCGTTGCCCGCCTGGCTAATGTGCTGACCGAGGCCGGCGTCAAGGCCGGTGATACCGTCGCGGTGATGGACTGGGACAGCCATCGCTACCTGGAATGCATGTTCGCCATCCCGATGATCGGCGCGGTGATCCACACCATCAACGTGCGCCTGTCGCCGGAACAGATCCTGTACACCATGAACCATGCCGAGGACCGCTTCGTGCTGGTCAACAGTGAGTTCGTGGGGCTTTACCAGGCGATTGCCGGGCACCTGACGACGGTCGACAAGACCCTGCTGCTCACCGACGGCGATTCCAAGACTGCCGAGCTGCCCAACCTGGTGGGCGAGTACGAAAGCCTGCTCGCCGCCGCCAGCCCGAAGTATGACTTCCAGGATTTCGACGAAAACTCCGTCGCCACCACCTTCTACACCACCGGCACCACCGGTAACCCCAAGGGTGTGTATTTCACCCACCGCCAGTTGGTGCTGCACACCATAGGTGTGGCGACCATCATGGGCAGCGTCGACAGCGTGCGATTGCTCGGCACCAACGACGTGTACATGCCGATCACGCCGATGTTCCACGTGCACGCCTGGGGCTTGCCGTATGTGGCGACCATGCTCGGCCTGAAGCAGGTCTACCCCGGTCGCTACGACCCGGAATACCTGGTGGAGCTATGGCGTAAGGAAAAGGTCACTTTCTCCCACTGCGTACCGACCATCCTGCAGATGGTGCTCAACGCCAAGGCCGCCCAAGGCGTGGATTTTGGCGGTTGGAAAATCGTCATCGGTGGCAGTGCCCTCAACCGTACGCTGTATGAGGCGGCAAAGGCCCGTGGGATTCAACTGACCGCCGCGTACGGCATGTCCGAGACCGGCCCGCTGGTGTCCTGCGCCCACCTCAACGAAGAACTGATGGCCGGCACCGAGGACGAGCGCATCACCTACCGCATCAAGGCCGGTGTGCCTGGGCCATTGGTGGAAGCGGCGATCATGGACGCTGAGGGTAACTTCCTGCCCGCCGACGGCGAGTCCCAGGGCGAGTTGGTCCTGCGCGCGCCGTGGCTGACCGAGGGTTATTACAACGAGCCGCAGAAGGGCGCCGAGCTGTGGGCGGGCGGCTGGATGCACACGGGCGACGTGGCCACCCTCGATGCATTTGGCGTGATCGATATTCGCGACCGCATCAAGGATGTGATCAAGACCGGCGGCGAGTGGATCTCCTCCCTGGCCCTCGAAGACCTGGTCAGCCGTCACCCGGCGGTACGCGAAGTAGCGGTGGTGGGCATTGCCGATCCGCAGTGGGGCGAGCGCCCGTTTGCCTTGCTGGTGGTGCGTGATGGCCATGTGATAGGAGCCCGCGAGCTCAAGGAACACCTCAAGCCGTTCGTGGAATTGGGCCATTTGAGCAAATGGGCGATTCCTAGCCAAATCGCCGTTGTTACGGAAATTCCCAAGACGAGTGTAGGAAAACTCGACAAAAAACGTATCCGTATCGACATCATTGAATGGCAGGCGAACAACAGCACCTTCCTGTCCACCCTCTGACCCTCCTCGCCGTGCCCGCTCGGGCACGGCAATGCTCTATCTGGCACCTTTACTTGTGATTTGCCGATTTTCAGCCATCCTTGCCGCGTCGGCCCTCGCCGACATGGCGAAAGGACTGTGGCAGACGGGTTGGTGATGCAAATCACACTTTAGAGGGATCAAGCAGTACCCCCTGCTGGCTATAGTCCCACTCAGAGTTTTTCAAGGATGTTCCGCTTCGGGCCATGAGGGCTCGGCTGCCGAGCGGCATTGGAATCGTTGTATTCCGGCTGTTACACGCATCAACAGAAAGAACTCACTGCCATAACAATAATGCACATGGAGTAGCGTCGATGACCTCAGTAAACCAGTTCTGGCGCCGGGCAAGACTGCCCCTGGCCGTCAGTCTCGCTTCTACGCTCGCCGGGCCCGCATTCGGCGTCAGTTTCAATATCGGTGAAATCGAAGGGAGTTTTGACTCGTCGCTTTCCGTGGGGGCGAGCTGGTCGACAGCCAAGCCCAACAAGGATCTGATTGGCGTCAACAACGGTGGTCGTGGCTTATCCCAAACTTCCGACGACGGTCACCTCAACTTTAAGCGCGGTGAAACGTTCTCGAAGATCTTCAAGGGTATTCATGACCTGGAACTGAAGTACGGCGATACCGGTGTGTTTGTGCGTGGCAAGTACTGGTATGACTTTGAGCTCAAGGACGAAAGCCGTCCGTTCAAGGACATCAGCGACAACAACCGTAAAGAGGGCGCCAAGTCCTCTGGCGGGCAGATTCTCGATGCGTTCATCTACCACAACTACAACATTGCCGATTTGCCGGGGTCGGTACGTTTTGGCAAGCAGGTGGTGAGCTGGGGTGAAAGTACCTTCATTGGCGGCGGCATCAACTCGATCAACCCGATCGACGTGTCCGCGTTCCGTCGTCCGGGGGCTGAGATCAAGGAAGGCTTGATTCCGGTCAATATGTTCTATGTGTCGCAGACACTGACCGATAACCTGTCGGCGGAAGCGTTCTATCAGTTGGAATGGGACCAGACCGTTACCGATAACTGCGGCACTTTCTTCTCTCAGCCTGATGTTATTTCCGACGGCTGCAGTGACAATTTGCGCGTGTTGAACAGTCGTCGCTTCCTGCCTGCCGCAGTACTGCCAGGGCTTGCCGCCAATGGCGTCGACGTCAATAACGAAGGCGTATTGGTGCGTCGTGGTCCAGATCGTGATGCGCGCGACAGTGGTCAGTTCGGTGTCGCGTTCCATTACAACTTCGAGCCGCTGGATACAGAGTTCGGCGCTTACTTCATGAACTACCACAGTCGTGCGCCGATCTTCAGTGCCCAGGGCGCACCGCAATCGAAATACACCGGTGCAACGCCTGGTGTGCCAGCCCAGCTGCGTCCGTTGGTGGTTGCGGGTAACTCCAATTATTTCGTTGAATACCCGGAAGATATTCGTCTGTATGGCTTGAGTTTCTCCACTACCCTGCCTACGGGGACTGCATGGAGCGGCGAGTTGAGCTATCGCCCAAATGCACCGGTACAACTGAGCACCACAGACATTCTTTTCGCCGGCGTAACGCCACTTCCGCCCTTCAACAATGCGTCTGTGTTGAAAGGGACGCCGGGTCAGGACCTGCATGGTTATAACCGCAAGGAAGTCACCCAGTTCCAAACCACCTTCACGCACTTCTTCGATCAAGTCATGGGCGCCAGCCGCTTGACCACTGTCGGTGAAATCGGCGTGACCCATGTCGGTGGGCTGGAAAGCAAATCCGAGGCACGTTATGGCCGTGACCCAGTCTTTGGTCCGGGTTCGCTACCAGGGGGGTTCTGCAACGCGCTCAACAACTCCACAGCACAAGGCGGTGGTTTGCCTAATGCCGCCAGCCTGAATACCAACTGCAACAACGACGGTTACACCACCGCCACCTCCTGGGGCTACCGCGCTCGCGCCATCTGGGAATACCCGGACGTGTTCGCCGGCGTCAACCTCAAGCCAAACGTGGCGTGGTCCCATGACGTCAAAGGTTATTCGCCAGGCCCTGGCGGTAACTTCGAAGAAGGTCGCAAGGCAGTCAGCCTGGGCCTGGATGCCGAGTATCAGAACACCTACACCGCCAGCCTGGCCTACACCAACTTCTTTGGTGGCAAGTTCAGCACGGTGGATGACCGCGACTTCGTCGCTTTGAGCTTCGGCGCCAACTTCTAAGCACACGCATTTCAGGAAGACCAGAACATGAAAATAACCAAAAGTCTGTTGCACGTGGGTGTGCTTGGGCTGTCGATCCTGGCGAGCAACGTCATGGCGGCGGTGTCGGCGGATGAAGCTGCCAAGCTGGGCACGACCCTGACGCCGATGGGCGCCGAAATGGCCGGTAACGCGGCGGGCACCATTCCTAAGTGGTCGCCGCTGCCGACCAACGCGGGTGCCGTCGACGCCCGTGGGTTCCTGGCCAACCCTTACGCCAATGAACAACCGCAATTCACCATCACCGCAGCGAACGTGGAGCAATACAAGGACAAGCTGGCGCCGGGGCAGTACGCGATGTTCAAGCGCTATCCGGAAACCTTCAAGATGCCGGTCTATCCGACCCATCGCGGTGCCACAGTGCCGGCTGATGTGTTTGCCTCCATCAAGAAGAACGCCACCACGACCAACCTGGTGTCTGGCGGTAACGGCCTGGAAAACTTCGAAACCGCCGTACCGTTCCCGATTCCGAAAAGCGGCGTAGAGGTGATCTGGAACCACATCACCCGTTATCGCGGTGGCAGCGTGACCCGTCTGGTGACCCAGGCCACGCCGCAAACCAACGGTTCCTACAGCCTGGTGTACTTCCGTGACCAGTTTGTATTCCGCGACAAGATGAAGGACTACGACCCGAAAAACCCAGGCAACGTGCTGTTTTACTTCAAGCAGCAAGTGACCGCGCCGGCACGTCTGGCCGGTGGTGTGCTGCTGGTGCACGAAACCCTGGACCAGGTGAAGGAACCGCGTTCGGCCTGGGTCTACAACGCCGGCCAGCGCCGTGTGCGCCGGGCGCCGCAAGTGTCCTATGACGGGCCAGGTACCGCAGCCGACGGCCTGCGTACCTCCGACAACCTCGACATGTATAACGGCGCACCGGATCGCTACGACTGGAAGCTGGAGGGCAAGAAAGAAATCTACATCGCCTCCAACAGCTACAAGATCGACGATCCGAAGCTCAAATACGCCGACATCATCAAGGCCGGCCACATCAACCAGGACCTGGCCCGCTACGAGCTACGCCGCGTCTGGCACGTGGTCGCGACCTTGAAGGAAGGCCAGCGTCACATCTACGCCAAGCGTGACTTCTTCATTGACGAAGACACCTGGCAAGCGGCCGTGATCGACCACTACGACGGCCGTGGCCAACTGTGGCGCGTGGCGGAAGCCCATGCCGAGAACTACTACGACAAGCAAGTGCCGTGGTACGCCCTGGAAACCCTCTACGACCTGCAGTCCGGCCGCTACCTGGCGCTGGGCATGAAGAACGAAGAGAAGCAGGCGTATGACTTTGGCTTCACCGCCACCACCAGCGACTTCACCCCGGCGGCCCTGCGCCAGGATGGTGTTCGCTAACCTGCGTTAGCTTGCAAATGTGGGAGGGGGCTTGCCCCCGATGGCGGTGGGACAGTCAAAAAGCGCATTGACTGATCCGCCGCCATCGGGGGCAAGCCCCCTCCCACATTTTTTGTCGCAGTTCTTTTTCAGGCAAATGTTGCAAAGATCTACAAACCCGCCGCTTTTACCGCTAGTCTGCGGACATCTGCAATGCCGACAACAGCCTTCTACAAGAGCCCGGCGATGACTGATCTGTCCCGAATCCAAGGGCCTGCCAGCACGGTCATTCCGACCCTGGAAGGTCGCTTCTACAGGCCACCTCTGCCTGACGGCTACGTGCTGCGCCCTCGCCTGTGCGAACGCCTGAGCGCTGGTCTGGAAGGGCGCTTGCTGCTGGTCAGCGCACCGGCTGGGTTTGGCAAGAGTTCGTTGGCGGTGGAGTTTTGCCAGAGCCTGCCGGCCCATTGGCAAAGCCTGTGGCTGGGCCTGAGCCCACGGGACAACGACCCCGGGCGTTTCCTCGAACGCCTGCTCGACGGCTTGCAGCAATTCTTTCCGCAACTCGGCGCCCAATCCCTGGGCCTGCTGAAAATGCGTCAGCGTCACCAACCCTTTGCCTTTGAAGAGTGGCTGGATGGCCTGCTCGACGAACTGGCTGTCCACCTGTCCACCCGTGCGCCGCTGTTGCTGGTGCTGGATGATTACCATCTGGCCCAAGGGCCGGTGCTCGACCGCTGCCTGCAGTTTTTCCTCAATCATTTGCCTGACGGCTTGGTGGTGTTGGTTACCAGCCGCCAGCGTCCGGACTGGCATCTGGCGCGGCTACGGTTGTCGCGTCATCTGCTGGAGCTGCATGAACAGGACTTGCGCCTGACTCACGACGAATCACTGGCAGTGCTGGATCGCCACAGCAATTCCCTACAAGGTGAAGCCCTCGATAACCTGATCCGCCGCAGCGAAGGCTGGGTCGCCGGCCTGCGTTTCTGGCTGTTGGCCGCCTCTGAAGCCGGTAGCGACGGCGCCTTGCCGCAGAGCCTGCACGGCGGCGAAGGGCTCATCCGCGATTACCTGCTGGAAGAAGTCATCGACTGCCTGCCGGCCGACGTGCAGGCGTTTTTGTACGACACCGCCCCTCAGGATCGATTTTGCAGCGAACTCTGCGACGCGGTGCGTGAAGCCCACGACAGTGCCGAAATCCTGCGTTACCTGCAGGCGCACCAAGTGTTTCTGGTGCCACTGGACGACCAAGGGCATTGGTACCGTTATCACCATCTTTTTTCTGATTTGCTGCGCACACGGCGCGCCAGCAGTCACGTTCTGCCGGCGGCCAGCCTGCACCTGCGTGCGTGTCGCTGGTTCAATGCCCAAGGCTTGATCGATGAAGCGGTGGAGCAGGCGCTGCGCGCCGGCCATCTGGACGTGGCGGCCAACCTGGTACAGAACCTGTCTGAAGAACAACTGCTGGCTGAGCAGAATGTCGGCATGCTACTGCGCTGGAAAATGGACTTGCCCGACAGCCTGCTGATCAGCACGCCGCGCTTGATCGTGCTCTACAGCTGGGCCTTGGGCCTGGCCTGCCAGTTGGATGCAGCGGAAGAACTGTCCAGCTACCTCAGCCGCTTCCTGCCGGCGCCGTCGGCTACCGCGCAGAAATCGATGTTGGCCCAGTGGCTGGCCCTGAGCGGGATCATCGCCCGCGGCCGGGGCGATCGCGAGCTGACCCAGCGCTATTGCAGCGAGGCCCTGGAGAGCTTGCCACAACGGCGTTACGGCCAGCGGTTGATGTGCTTGTCGACCCTGTCCAACCTGGCCATTGTCGATGCCGACCTCTGGCGTGCACGTGGCTTGAACCGTGAATCCCTGGAGCTGGCGCAGCGCGTCGGCAACCCATTGTTCGAAGCCCTGGCCCACTACGACCGCGCGCGAGTGTTGCAAGCGCGCGGTGAGATCCTGCGTTCCCTGGATGAAGTCCGCCAGGGCTTGCAACGCCTGCACGGCTTGGCGCCGCAGCGCTTGTATGCAGTGCGTGCGCGGTTGTCGCTCTACGAAGGTTTTCTGCTGCTGGTGCGGCTCCAGCCCGACGCCGGCCTCGCCCGTTTGCGTGCCGGCCTCGCCGAAGCCCGAGCTTGTCGCGATATCAGCGTGTTGATCGGCCATTGTGTGATCGCCAATTTCGAAGGGCGTCGTGGTGACTTCCCCAAAGCCTTTGCCGAACTCGCCGAGGCTGAGCGCCTGATGCATATCTGGGATGTGCCGCCGATCTACTACCTGGCGATGATCACCCTGATCAAGTGCGAGCTGTGGCTGGCCCAGGGCCGCACCGACTTGGCCGACGCCTGGCTGACGCGCCTGGGGCAAACTTACCATGGCGAACACGCCGCTGCCGCGCCGGAGTTTCACCCGCACCTGCCGCAGCATATCGGGCTGCAACAGGCTGCGTTGGACGCCACTCGCCACCAACCTGCGGCGGCGTTGCAGCGTCTCGAAGAGCTGGCGCTGCAGGCGCATAACAGCGGGCGTCAGATGATCGCGTTAATGGCCCTGACCCAACGGGTGCAACTGTTGCTGGAGGAGGGGCAGGAGACAAAGGCGCGTTCAGTGTTTACCCAGGCCCTTGAGGCCGGCATAGGCGGGGCTTTGCAACCCTTCCAGCGATTGCTGGAAACCCACCCGGACTGGATGCGTGAGCAGCTGGCCAAAGATCCTCACGGCCTGCTGAGCCAGAGTCTGCTGGCGCTGTTACCGGCGGTAGTCGTGGTGGAAGCGGCTTCTACCCATGAGACCTTGAGCGCGCGGGAGCTGGCGGTGCTGCAATTGATCGCTCAAGGTTGCTCCAATCAGGAAATCAGCAATCGACTGTTTATCTCCCTGCACACGGTCAAGACTCACGCGAGCCACATCAACAGCAAGCTGGGTGTAGAGCGTCGTACGCAAGCAGTGGCGAGGGCCCAAGAGCTGAGGTTGATCGGCTAGGGATACTCCAGTCTGTTTTAATAGTGCACTTATTCCGGCGATGTTCGCCCGGAAACGTTATTTCATTTGCACGACAGGACCCAGAATGGAAACCGCCAAGCCGACCCTCATCCGCGAAACCTTCCCCGTCGGCCCCATGCAGTGCAACTGCACCATCATCGGCGACCCCGTCAGCAAAAAGGCCATCGTGGTCGACCCAGGCGGCAACCATGAGCTGATCCTGGCGCGGCTCGATGCCCTGGGACTGAAAGTGGTGAGCATCATCCACACCCATGCCCATCTGGATCACTTCCTGGCGTCCGGCCAGTTGAAGGAGAAGACCGGTGCCACCTTGCACCTGCACAAAGAAGATCAATTCCTTTGGGACAATCTGGAAATGCAATGCCAGATGTTTC
Source organism: Pseudomonas sp. H3_E07 (assembly GCF_054668895.1). Taxonomy (NCBI): domain Bacteria; kingdom Pseudomonadati; phylum Pseudomonadota; class Gammaproteobacteria; order Pseudomonadales; family Pseudomonadaceae; genus Pseudomonas; species Pseudomonas sp. H3_E07. The sequence continues at coordinate 1,740,677 of NZ_CP162795.1, read as the reverse complement.
GCGTGCCCTATACCCCTGTACCTTCGCCGGATCGTTGGCTGGAACATGATGAAGAGTTGGCCTGTGGCTGTGGCGTGGCGTTGCACACACCCGGCCATACGCCTGGGTCGATGAGCTTCTGGTTTGCCGACGCCAAGCTGCTGATTGCCGGCGACACACTGTTCCGTCGCGGTATCGGGCGCACCGATTTGTGGGGCGGCGACCAGGCGACCATCGTGCGCTCGATCAAGCAGCGCCTGTATACCTTGGACGAGGGCGCGACGGTAGTGACCGGCCACGGGCCGGATACCCGGCTGGGCGATGAAATGCGTGAGAACCCATTTGTGCGGGCGTGAAGGGTTCATTGCCGGGCAGAGCGCGTTCTATAACAAGCAAACCTTGTAGCAAAAACTCAGGTCGTGTTCAGTGAGCGTCTGCTACGGTTTCTGTAGTCACGGAATTTTTGCCGTTTGTCGCGTTCCAAACTCGGCACAGGTCCATTGCCAATGTCCTTTGCACCATAGAATGCAAAAGTAGGAGCTCCCCCCATGTTCACTTCGCGTCGTCTGCTTGTTGTCGCTACCTGCGTAGCTTTGTTGTCCGGCTGCGCATCCCCTAACCCTTATGACGGCAGTAGCCAGGGACAGGCGAGTAATGAATCCGGCGGTATGAGCAAGACTGCCAAGTACGGTGGCCTGGGTGCCCTGGCCGGCGCATTGGCCGGTGCGGCCATCGATCACAACAATCGTGGCAAGGGCGCGCTGATCGGCGCCGTCGTTGCGGGTGCCGGTGCCGCGGGTTACGGCTACTATGCCGACCAGCAGGAAAAGAAACTGCGTGAAAGCATGGCCAACACCGGTGTTGAAGTTCAGCGCCAGGGTGACCAGATCAAGCTGATCATGCCAGGCAACATCACCTTCGCGACCAACTCGGACGCGATTTCCAGCAGCTTCTACCAGCCGCTGAACAACCTGGCCAACTCGCTCAAGCAGTTCAATCAGAACACTATCCAGATCGTCGGTTATACCGACAGCACCGGTAGCCGCCAGTTGAACATGGACCTGTCCCAGCGCCGTGCTCAGAGCGTAGCCAACTACCTGACTTCCCAAGGCGTCAACGGCGCCAACCTGAGCGCCCGCGGTGCCGGCCCGGATAACCCGATTGCCAGCAACGCCGACGTCAACGGCCGTGCCCAGAACCGTCGTGTGGAAGTGAACCTCGGCCCGATTCCTGGCCAACAGTACGGACAGCCAGGTGCCCAGCAACAGGCGCCACAACAGAACAACCAGTTCCAGGGCAATCCGTACTCGCAGTACCAGTAAACATTCGTGAATAAAAAAGGGCGCCTGAGTAAGGCGCCCTTTTTTGTGGCTGTCGGTTACATCAATCGATGTACTCGAAGACCTTGACGATTTTCTGCACACCGGAAACACCCTGCACCAGGTTGGCTGCGCGAGTGGCTTCGGCCTGGGTGAGCAGGCCCATCAGGTAGACGATGCCGTTGTCGGTGACGACCTTGATGCGCGAGCCAGGGATCGCGTTATCGGTGAGCATCTGCGCTTTGATCTTGGTGGTCAGCAGCGCGTCGTTGCTGATGGCCAGCAGGGTGATCGGGTTCATCACTTGCAGCTCGTTGTGTACCTTCTTCACGCGCTGTACGGCGGCGGCGGCTTGCTCGGCCTGGGCCTTGAGGTCGGCGCGTGGCGTCTGGCCAGCGAGCAGCACGACGCCGTTAAAGCTGGTCACGACGATGCGCGAAGCACCATTGCCCAGGTCCGGTGCGGCCTTGGCAACGTTGACTTCAACCTTGGTTTCGATCAGCGAGTCATCGATCTTGCTGCCGAAAGTGCGGGTGCCCTTGTCATCCTGAATAGGGGTGTCGCGTGTTGCAGTGATGGCCGTGCTGCAGCCGCTGATAGCGAGGCACAGGGTGATGGCTAAAAGGCTGAGGCGGTTAACGGTCATTCTTCACTCCCAAACAGTTGGCTGTCGATCAGATCGCACAGGCAGTGGATCGTCAGCAGGTGGACTTCCTGGATACGTGCGGTGACTGTGGCCGGGACGCGAATCTCCACGTCTTCAGGCAGCAGCAGTGAGGCCATGCCGCCGCCATCGCGTCCGGTCAATGCTACGACAATCATTTCGCGATCATGTGCGGCCTGGATCGCTTGAATAATATTCGCCGAGTTGCCGCTGGTGGAAATCGCCAGCAACACGTCGCCCGGTTGGCCCAGGGCGCGGATCTGCTTGGAGAAGATTTCGTTGTAGCTGTAGTCGTTAGCGATCGAGGTGATCGTCGACGAGTCGGTGGTCAAGGCAATAGCCGGCAGGCTCGGACGCTCACGCTCGAAGCGGTTGAGCAGCTCGGACGAGAAATGCTGGGCATCGCCGGCCGAACCGCCGTTGCCGCACGAAAGCATTTTGCCCTCATTGAGCAAGGCGTTGACCATGACCTGACTGGCTTGCTCGATGTGCGGTGCAAGTACGTCCATCGCCTGTTGCTTGGTGTCGATACTGGCCTGGAAAAGCTGGCGAATTCTGGATTGCATGTCCATCTGTGTGACCTTAAGTAGCGCGGCTGTTTGGCACAGGAATGTGCAGCCCGCAAAGCAAAGAGCAAAAGTGTGTGGTGAAGATGTCCGGCGAATCAGCTGTCGAAGGCATCTTTGAGCCAGTTCAGATCAGCTTGACCAGACGGTGTGCTTTCTATGGCAACCACATCGAAACGGCAGGGGGCGTCGGCCCAGCGATGCTCTTTCTGCAGGAAAAACTGCGCGGCCAGTATCAGCTTTTGACGCTTGCGCCCGTCGATACTGGCGAGTGCGCCACCCCATTGTGCGTGTTTTCTGTAGCGGACTTCGACGAATACTACTGTATCGCCGTCAAGCATGACCAGATCAAGCTCGCCACGTTTACATAACCAGTTCTGCGCCAGCAGGCGCAGACCCTGTTGTTGCAAGTGCTTCAGAGCTTGTAGTTCGGCATCCTTGCCACTTTGTGCGCTGGACCGCTCGGGCATCAGCGCGGGGTGTCCGGCAGACGCTGGATCTCACCGCCGACGAACTTGGCCCATGGCATCTGGCGATCAACGCGCTGGGTGGTGCTGATGCCCAGGCTGCCCGACAAGCCGTCAACTCGGGTGTCCGGCAATGCCTTGAGTTGCCCCAGGCGTGGCGCCAGGCGGTAGGCATCGACGCCCATGGCGTACAGGCGACCCAGGCTGCCATTGGCTTGCGGCCATTGAGCGGCAACCTGATTGCGCAGCGGGTCGGTGGTGTTGAGCAGCCAAGGGGTTTCGCAGAACATCACATTGGTCATGTCCAGGTACTGGTTCTTGTCGCCGCTGGCGCTGAACACGTGGGACGTGGCGTACACCGGCACATCGCCGGCGTATTGGAAGTTCAGGGTCGGCTTGATCTGCTGGGCCAGTTGCGGGGTCACGGCTAGGAAGATGAACTCGATGTCCTGGCGACGCGATGGTTGCGCCGCGACGTCGGTGCCAACGGTGCTTTGCAGGCTCTTGGCGCGACCTTCGCTTTTACGCAGTTGGAACAGATCGGCAATTTGCTGGGCGAGGGCGACCGGCTGGTCGACGTACTCAACCCCCATGACCTGGCCGCCATTGGCTTCCCAGTCCTGGCGGAAGGCTTTGTAGACACGCTCGCCCCACTCGCCACGGGGCACCATTGCTGCAGCGCGGTGCAGGCCGTCGGCACGCGCACGACGCGATACTTCGCGAGCTTCGTCTTCTGCGGCCAGGCCGAACTGGAACAGTTGCGCCGGGCTGCGATCGCTCTCGCTGTAATTCAGTGCCAGGGTGGTGATCGGCAGTTGTGGGCGCGCGCTGAGCTGTTTGACCAGCGGTTTCTCCAGCGGGCCGACTACCAGTTGTACGCCTGCAGCCTGGGCCTTGGCGTAAAAGTCGTCGAGGGAGGTGAGGCGCGAGCTGTCATAGAACTCGATCACTGGTGGCTTCTGCCCGGCTTGTTCAGCCTGGTAGTGCGCAGCCATGAAGCCTTCACGCAGTGCCTTGCCGACGGAGGCCAGCGGGCCATCCTGTGGCAGCAGCAGGGCGATCTTGGTCAGGGGCTGGCTGGCCAGTTCCTTGAGCTTGGTCAGTGGCGTTGGCAGTTGCACGGCAGCCGGGTGGCCCGGGTTCTGCGCACGCCAGGTGTCGATGGCAGCCTGTTGCTGCTCCAGCGTACCGGCGCCCTTGACTGCCTGGGCCAGGGTAATCCAGCCGTCGAGCGTCGGGTTGCCGCTGGCCTGCAACTGTTCCGCCGGCAGGGCGGCAATCAATACCCAGATAGCTTCGTGGTTGCTTTTGGCGGCATCGCCCGTGAGCAGTGGGGCCATGGCGACACGTTCACGGGCGGCGGCCAGGGTCTGGCCATCGGCTTCATAAGCACGGGCGTGTACGCTGGCGGTGCGGATCTGCTGCTCGGGCGGCAGGTCCTTCAGGCTTTGCAGACTTGGGTGGTTCAGGGCGGTCAACGCGGCCTTGGGCTGGTTGCGCGCCATGGCAAGTTCAGCGGCCAGGGTGCTGGCAAAAACTTGCGCGGCTGGCTTGAGGACATCCAGGGACACCTGCGCAAGAATCTGCGACGAGCGGCCAGGGTTGTTCTGCTTGTAGGCCATGTCTGCCGCACTCAGGCGCAGTAATGCGGCCTTTTCTGGCGTCTTGGCGGTGGTGGCCTGTTCGAGCAGTTGCTCGATACTGGCGTCCGGGGTCCGTGGAAGGTCGCCAAGGCTGGACGAGGGCGAGCTGGCGCAGGCGGCCAGCAAGGCAGCGAGGCAGAGGGCGGAGAGCAGCCGCAGGCAAGCGATCATGTAAGTGTTCCTGATACCGATCAAATTAGCGTGGAATTGTACCCAAGCACTGGCCCAGGCGCGATGTTACTGGCGTGAAACCGTCGATTTAGGTCGTGCAAATGTTGCAACGGGCGTCAAACGGCTGAAAAGGCATCGGCCGTGATGGCATATTTTCAAGGCGCCTACGCGCTACAATGTCGCTTTTGCCAACCATCGAGGTGTGCGTTTTGACTGCTCCAGGTCCTTTGAATTCCACTGCAGGCTCGCTTTTTGTCGTGGCGACGCCCATTGGCAACCTGGACGACATCAGTGCCCGGGCACTGAAAGTGTTGCGCGAGGTTAAATTGATCGCGGCTGAAGACACTCGTCACTCCCAGCGCTTGATGCAGCATTTTGGTATCAGCACGCCATTAGCGGCGTGCCATGAGCACAACGAGCGCGAAGAGGGCAGTCGCTTTATCGTACGCCTGCTGGCCGGCGACGATGTGGCGCTGATCTCTGACGCAGGCACGCCGCTGATCTCCGACCCCGGCTACCATCTGGTGCGCCAAGCGCGGGCCGCTGGTATCAATGTAGTGCCTGTTCCGGGCGCGTGCGCGCTGATCGCTGCGTTATCGGCGGCGGGCCTGCCGTCGGACCGTTTCATCTTTGAAGGTTTTCTGCCAGCCAAAGCTGTAGGGCGTCGTGCGCGCCTTCAAGCACTGAAGGAAGAACCGCGCACGTTGATCTTTTATGAAGCCCCCCACCGAATCCTTGAATGCCTGCAGGATATGGAGCTGGTGTTTGGCGGCGAACGCCTGGCGCTGCTGGCGCGTGAGCTGACCAAGACCTTTGAAACCCTCAAGGGCCTGCCTTTGGAAGCGCTGCGTGCGTTCGTCGAGGGCGACAGTAATCAGCAGCGCGGCGAGTGTGTGGTGCTGGTGGCGGGCTGGACGGCGCCAGAGGACGAGGACGCCGTGGGCAGCGAGGCGATGCGTATTCTGGATCTACTGCTCAAGGAGATGCCACTCAAGCGTGCAGCAGCCCTGGCGGCGGAGATTACCGGCGTGCGCAAGAACCTCTTGTATCAAACGGCACTGGATAAGCAGAAGGCCGAATAATTCCGGTGTCAAACCTGTATTCCGTCTGAACGTGATGGCAATTCTGAACTTTTATTACTTGTCCTAAGTCCGCCGTGCCGTTAACCTTCGCGGCGGAGAGTCGATTGGACAGTCGCTGCCCTCTATGAAAATTAGGGGGGGAGGAAAGTCCGGGCTCCATAGGGCGAAGTGCCAGGTAATGCCTGGGAGGCGTGAGCCTACGGAAAGTGCCACAGAAAATAACCGCCTAAGCACTTCGGTGCCGGTAAGGGTGAAAAGGTGCGGTAAGAGCGCACCGCACGTCTGGCAACAGTTCGTGGCTAGGTAAACCCCACTTGGAGCAAGACCAAATAGGGTCCCAAGGCGTGGCCCGCGCTGGGACCGGGTAGGTTGCTAAAGATGTCCAGTGATGGCCATCGTAGACGAATGACTGTTCAAGACAGAACCCGGCTTACAGATCGACTCTCCACCTTTTTCCTTTTGTCCGAATCTCGGGCAGAAAACCGGTAGTAACGCAAGAATCCCTCCCTGCCGAATGATTGGCAGATGCATCTTCGTAATACCAAAAAAATCTTACTCTTAATAAATTACTTTAACTTCGAGCTATAGCTCTTTGAGCTATCTGTGCTTGTTGGGCCAAAAACATCGTCGAACTCGGTTTTCTCCTCCGTTTACGCTCCTAAATCTCCGTTCTGTAAGGCTTTTCCTTGAATCCGCGCCTTGACGGTGTGGTGGGCGCATTCCTATAGTGTGCGCAAGTGGCGGAAAGTGGCACAAAGTGGGTTTTTTGAACGTAAAACGCTAAAATTTGGAGAAACGCATCTGTGTTTCGCGGAGCTAACGCTATCAGTCTCGATGCAAAAGGCCGTCTCGCCATGCCGAGCCGGTATCGTGACGAGCTCATTTCGCGAAGTTCCGGACAGTTGATCATCACTATCGATGCCGTTGACCCTTGTTTATGTGTTTACCCCCTCGATGAGTGGGAGTTGATTGAAACCAAATTGCGCGCCCTGCCTTCATTGCGTGAAGAAAACCGCCGCTTGCAGCGTTTGCTGATTGGTAATGCCGTCGACCTCGAGTTGGATGGCAGCGGTCGTTTCCTGGTGCCTCCGCGTCTGCGCGAGTACGCCAAGCTGGATAAGCGCGCAATGCTGGTCGGCCAACTGAACAAGTTCCAATTGTGGGACGAAGATGCCTGGGATGCTGTTTCTGCAGCTGACCTGGCTGCTATTCAACAACCGGGCGCCATGCCTGATGAACTGCGTGATTTGATCCTGTGACTATTGATAGCGGCTTTAACCACATCACCGTACTGCTTGACGAAGCCGTTGAGGCTCTCGCCGTACGCGCGGATGGCTGCTATCTGGATGGCACATTCGGCAGAGGCGGGCATAGCCGGTTGATACTCAGCCAGCTCGGGCCTGACGGCAAACTCCTCGGGTTCGACAAAGACCCTCAAGCGATTGCCACCGGGCAAGCGCTAGCGGCCGAAGACGGCCGCTTTGTCGTTGTGCAGCGCAGCTTTGCCGAGCTGGGCGCCGAAGTGGCGGAGCGCGGCATGGCGGGCAAGGTGGCCGGGGTTTTGCTCGACCTGGGTGTGTCCTCGCCACAGCTCGACGACCCCGAACGCGGCTTCAGCTTCATGAACGATGGCCCGCTCGACATGCGCATGGACCCGACCCGTGGCGTCAGCGCCGCGCAGTTCATCGCGACCGCGCCAGTGGAAGAAATCGCCCGTGTGTTCAAGGAATACGGTGAAGAACGTTTCGCTGGCCGCATGGCCCGTGCCGTGGTTGAGCGCCGTGAAATCCAGCCGTTCGAACGCACAGCCGACCTGGCCGAAGTACTGAAAGTCGCCAACCCTGCCTGGGAAAAGGGCAAGAACCCGGCAACCCGAGCCTTCCAGGGCCTGCGTATTCACGTCAACAACGAATTGGGCGACCTGGAGGCCGGCCTCGAGGCTGCGCTCGAGGCGTTGGAAGTGGGCGGTCGCCTGGTGGTGATCAGCTTCCACTCCCTGGAAGACCGTATCGTCAAACTGTTCATGCGTCGCCTGGTCAAGGGTGAGTCCGACAACCTGCCGCGCAACCTGCCGGTACGTTTCGAGGCCTTTGTGCCGAAAATCAAAATCCATGGCAAAGCGCAGTTCGCTTCCGAAGCCGAACTCAAGGCCAACCCACGCTCCCGCAGCGCCGTTATGCGCGTCGCGGAGAAGTTGCGGTGAGCAAGCTTTTCGCCAAGCCCCTCCCGGGCGGCAGCTTCTTCATGTTGCTGCTGTTTGTCGGCGTGCTGGTTTCCGCGATTGCGGTGTCCTACAGCGCCCACTACAACCGTCAGTTGCTGAATACCCTGTATGGGGAGTTGAGTGTGCGTGACAAGGCGCAAGCGGAGTGGGGCCGGTTGATCCTCGAACAAAGCACCTGGACGGCCCATAGCCGTATCGAAGTGCTGGCCACCGAACAGCTGAAAATGCACATTCCTGGCGCGGCTGAAGTCCGCATGGTGGCGCCATGATGAAACTCGAGGGCGCACTCTACCCATGGCGCTTCCGCCTGATGCTCGGCTTGCTGGCATTGATGGTGGGTGCGATTGCCTGGCGGATCATTGACCTGCAAGTGGTCGACCGGGACTTCCTGATCGGCCAGGGCGACGCCCGTAGCCTGCGACACATCCCGATTCCTGCACACCGCGGCCTGATCACCGACCGTAACGGCGAGCCTCTGGCCGTCAGTACGCCGGTGACCACCCTGTGGGCCAACGCCAAGGAACTGCAGGTGGCCAAGGACCGTTGGCCGGCGCTCGCTGCTGCCTTGGGCCAGGACCCGAAAGCCTTGGCCGAGCGCCTCGAAGCCCAGGCCAATAAAGAATTCATCTACCTTGTTCGTGGCTTGACGCCTGAACAAGGTCAGCAGGTGCTCGACCTTAAAGTCCCCGGTGTCTACGGCATCGAGGAGTTCCGTCGTTTTTACCCGGCCGGTGAAACCACCGCGCACATGGTGGGCTTTACCGACATCGATGACCACGGCCGTGAAGGCGTGGAACTCGCCTACGATGAATGGCTTGCCGGTGTTCCTGGCAAACGCCAAGTCATCAAGGATCGGCGCGGCAGACTGATCAAGGACGTCCAAGTCACCAAGAACGCCAAGGCCGGTAAGCCCTTGGCGTTGTCCATTGACCTGCGCCTGCAATACCTGGCCAACCGCGAGCTGCGTAACGCGATCATCGAGAATGGCGCCAAGGCCGGCAGCCTGGTGATCATGGACGTGAAGACCGGCGAGATCCTCGCCATGGTCAACCAGCCGACCTACAACCCTAATAACCGTCGCAATCTGCAGCCGGCGATGATGCGCAACCGCGCCATGATCGACGTGTTCGAGCCGGGCTCGACCATGAAAGCGATCTCCATGAGTGCCGCCCTCGAAACCGGGCGCTGGAAACCCAGCGACAAGGTCGAGGTGTACCCAGGTACCTTGCAACTGGGCAAATACACCATTCGTGACGTGTCCCGTACCGAAGGCCCGGTGTTGGATTTGACAGGTATCCTGATCAACTCCAGTAACGTGGGCATGAGTAAGGTCGCTTTCGATATCGGCGGCGAGACCATCTATCACTTGGCGCAGAAAATCGGTTTGGGCCAACCCACCGGCCTCGATTTTCCAGGCGAGCGCGTGGGCAACCTGCCCAACTATCGCGACTGGAAAAAGGCCGAGACCGCCACGCTTTCCTACGGCTACGGCCTGTCCGTGACCGCGATCCAACTGGCTCACGCTTTCTCTGTATTGGCGAATAATGGCCGGATGGTTCCGCTGAGCCTGATCCATGTCGACGAAGCGCCGAAAGCCACCCAGGTGATTCCGGAAAACGTCGCCAAGACCATGCAAGGCATGCTGCAACAAGTGATCGAGGCACCGCGCGGCGTATTCCGTGCCCAGGTGCCGGCGTATCACGTGGCGGGCAAGTCGGGTACCGCTCGTAAAACGTCGGTGGGCACAAAAGGCTACGCCGAAAACTCTTACCGTTCGCTGTTCGCCGGCTTCGGCCCGATGAGCGATCCACGCTACGCCATCGTCGTGGTGATCGATGAGCCGAGCAAAGCCGGTTACTTCGGTGGCCTGGTATCGGCGCCGGTGTTCAGCAAAGTGATGTCCGGCACCCTGCGCCTGATGAACATCACGCCGGACAACCTGCCGCCGACCCAACAAGCGAATGCCGGTCCACCGGCCGCTGCTGTAAAAGCCAATGGAGGGCGCGGCTGATGTCTCTTAGCCTGAACAAGATTTTTGCCCATGCCGGACGCGATCTGTTGATCCGCGAGCTGAGCCTGGACAGTCGTAATGTACGCGCCGGTGACCTGTTCCTGGCCGTGCCGGGTGGTAAGTTCGATGGCCGTGCGCACATCGCGGATGCCTTGCAACGCGGTGCGGCTGCCGTGGCTTATGAAGTGGAAGGCGCCACCGTGCTGCCGATCACTGACGTGCCATTGATTCCGGTCAAAGGCCTGGCTGCGCAGCTGTCTGACATTGCCGGACGCTTTTATGGCGACCCGAGCCGCCAGGTCAACCTGATCGGCGTCACCGGCACCAACGGCAAGACCAGCGTGACCCAATTGATTGCGCAGGCGCTTGACCTGCTGGGCCAGCATTGCGGCATCGTCGGCACCTTGGGCACCGGTTTCTATGGCGCGCTGCAAAGCGGCCTGCACACCACGCCGAATCCGATCGCTGTGCAAGCGACCCTGGCCGACCTGAAAAAGGCCGGCGCCAAGGCGGTTGCCATGGAAGTGTCGTCGCACGGTTTGCACCAGGGCCGCGTTGCTGCGCTGGCGTTTGATGTGGCGGTGATGACCAACCTGTCCCGCGATCACCTCGATTACCACGGCACCATGGAAGCCTACGCTGCCGAGAAGGCCAAGCTGTTTGCCTGGAACGACCTCAAGTGCCGCGTGGTAAACCTGGATGACGCATTCGGCCGCCAGCTGGCTGCCGAAGACCGTGAATCGCGCTTGATCAGCTACAGCCTGGAAGACGCCAGCGCGTACCTGTATTGCCGCGAAGCCCAATTCAATGATGAAGGTGTGCGCGCCACGCTGGTGACGCCTCAGGGCGAGCATCATTTGCGCAGCAGCCTGCTCGGTCGCTTCAACCTGAGTAACACTTTGGCGGCCGTCGGCGCGTTGCTCGGCCTGGAGTACGCCCTCGACGAAATCCTGCGTGTACTGCCGAAGCTGGAAGGCCCGGTCGGTCGCATGCAGCGCCTGGGTGGCGGCAAACAGCCGTTGGTCGTGGTCGATTACGCCCACACGCCCGATGCCCTGGAAAAAGTCCTGGTGGCGCTGCGTCCACACGCCAAGGGCAAGCTGCTGTGCCTGTTCGGTTGCGGTGGCGATCGCGATCGCGGCAAACGTCCGTTGATGGCCGAGATCGTCGAGCGTCTGGCCGATGGCGTGCTTGTCACCGACGACAACCCTCGCAGCGAAGACCCGAGCCAGATTTTCGACGACATCCGTGTCGGCTTCAAAGACGTGTCCAAGGCCACGTTTGTCGCCGGGCGCGGTGTAGCCATCGCCCAATTGATCGCCAGCGCCGGTGCTGACGACGTGGTGGTGCTGGCCGGTAAAGGTCATGAGGACTATCAGGAAATCAACGGCGAGCGGCACGCCTTCTCCGATCTGGTCGAGGCCGATCACGCCTTGAACGCCTGGGAGATCGCCCATGCTTAAAGCGATGAAATTCAGCGAACTGACCCAGGCCCTGTCGGCCCGCGTGCTGTCGAGCGATTGCAGCTTCGACGGCGTCAGTATCGACAGCCGCAACATCAAGCCGGGGCAACTGTTTGTCGCACTGACGGGCCCGCGCTTCGATGGTCACGACTACCTGAATGAAGTCGCCGCCAAAGGTGCCGTCGGCGCCTTGGTGCAGCGCGCAGTGGCGGACTCCACACTGCCGCAACTGTTGGTCGCCGACACCCGTTTGGCCCTCGGCCAGCTGGGTGCGTTGAACCGTGCCGCATTTACCAATCCCGTTGCGGCCATTACCGGCTCCAGCGGCAAGACCACGGTCAAGGAGCTGCTTGCCGGCGTGTTGCGCACGCGCGGCCCGGTGCACGCCACCCGTGGCAACCTGAACAATGATTTCGGTGCCCCGTTGACCCTGCTTGAACTGGCCCCGGAACACACGGCGGCGGTGATCGAGTTGGGCGCGTCGCGCGTCGGCGAAATTGCCTACACCGTGGCGCTGACCAAGCCTCACGTGGTGGTCATCAACAACGCCGGTACCGCCCATGTCGGCGAGTTCGGCGGCCCGGAAAAAATCGTCGAGGCCAAGGGTGAAATCCTCGAAGGCCTCGATGCCTCGGGCATCGCTGTGCTGAATCTCGACGACAAGGCCTTCGAAACCTGGCGTGTACGCGCCGCCGGTCGCAAGGTCCTGACGTTTGCCGTGCTCAACGCCGCGGCGGATTTCCATGCGTCCAACATCACCGTTGATGCGCGTGGCTGCCCGTCCTTTACCTTGCACACCCCGCAAGGCAACGAACATGTGCAACTGAACCTGCTGGGCAACCACAACGTCGCCAATGCATTGGCCGCCGCTGCAGCCGCCTACGCCCTCGGCGTGTCGCTGTTCGGGATCGCCACGGGCCTGGGTGCGGTGCAGCCGGTCAAGGGGCGCACCGTAGCGCAGTTGGCCACCAACGGCATGCGCGTGATCGATGACACCTACAACGCCAACCAGTCCTCTATCTGCGCTGCCATTGACCTGCTCAAAAGCTTCGAAGGCCGCAAGGTGCTGGTGCTGGGCGACATCGCCGAACTGGGCGACTGGGCCGAACAGTCCCATCGCGAGGTCGGCGCTTACGCCGCCGGCAAAGTCGACGCGCTTTATGCCGTCGGCCCGAACATGGCCCACGCCGTCAGCGTATTCGGCCCTGGTGCCCGACATTTTGTGACCCAGGCCGAGCTGATTCAGGCGCTGACCGCGGCTGAACATGACAAACATACAACCATTTTGATCAAGGGATCGCGCAGCGCGGTGATGGAAAACGTCGTCGCGGCCTTGTGTGGCTCAAGTACGGAGAAACATTAATGCTGCTGCTGCTGGCTGAGTATCTGCAACAGTTCCACAAAGGCTTCGCGGTCTTTCAGTACCTGACCCTGCGCGGGATCCTGGGTGTGCTGACTGCGTTGTGTTTGTCGCTGTTCCTGGGGCCGTGGATGATCCGCACCCTGCAGAACCTGCAAATTGGTCAATCGGTTCGTAATGACGGCCCGCAGTCGCACCTGTCCAAATCCGGCACCCCGACCATGGGCGGTGCGTTGATCCTGTCGTCCATCGGCATCAGCACCTTGCTGTGGGCCGACTTGCACAACCGCTACGTGTGGACCGTGTTGCTGGTCACGCTGCTGTTCGGCGCCATCGGCTGGGTAGATGACTACCGCAAGGTGATCGAGAAGAATTCGAAGGGGCTGCCAAGCCGCTGGAAGTATTTCTGGCAATCGGTGTTCGGCCTGGGCGCAGCGGTGTTCCTGTTCATGACCGCGCCAAGCGCGGTGGAAACCACCCTGATCATCCCGATGCTCAAGGACGCCAGCATTCCACTGGGCATTGGCTTCGTGGTGCTGACCTACTTCGTGATCGTCGGCTCCAGCAACGCGGTCAACCTGACTGACGGCCTCGACGGCCTGGCGATCATGCCGACAGTGATGGTGGGCGGCGCGCTCGGCATCTTCTGCTACCTGTCGGGTAACGTGAAATTCGCCGAGTACCTGCTGATCCCTTATGTACCGGGTGCAGGCGAGCTGATCGTGTTCTGTGGCGCGCTGATCGGTGCCGGCCTCGGTTTCCTGTGGTTCAACACCTATCCCGCACAAGTCTTCATGGGCGACGTCGGCGCACTGGCGCTGGGCGCGGCCCTGGGCACCATCGCGGTGATCGTTCGCCAGGAAATCGTACTGTTCATCATGGGCGGTGTGTTCGTGATGGAAACCCTGTCGGTGGTCATCCAGGTGGCTTCCTTCAAATTGACCGGACGCCGCGTGTTCCGCATGGCGCCGATTCACCACCACTTTGAACTCAAGGGCTGGCCTGAGCCACGTGTGATCGTCCGTTTTTGGATCATCACCGTGATCTTGGTGTTGATCGGCCTTGCCACCCTGAAACTGAGGTAGAAACGAGTGTCCCTGATCGCTTCAGACCACTTCCGCATCGTTGTCGGCCTCGGCAAGAGCGGCATGTCCCTGGTTCGCTTCCTGGCGAGCCGGGGCAAGCCGTTTGCCGTGGCCGACACGCGGGAACATCCACCGGAGCTGGTCACGCTGCGCCGTGACTACCCGCACGTGGAAGTGCGTTGTGGCGAGCTGGATGTCGAGTTTCTGTGCCGTGCCGATGAGCTCTACGTGAGCCCCGGCCTCGCCATCGCGACCCCGGCCCTGCAAGCCGCCGCCGCCCGTGGTGTGAAACTGTCCGGCGACATCGATCTGTTCGCACGTAACGCGCAGGCGCCGATCGTGGCTATCAGCGGTTCCAACGCGAAAAGCACCGTGACCACCCTGGTCGGCGAGATGGCGGCTGCGGCCGGTAAACGTGTGGCCGTAGGCGGCAACTTGGGCACACCGGCACTCGACCTGCTCAGCGACGACGTCGAGCTGTACGTGATGGAGCTGTCGAGCTTCCAGCTGGAAACCACCCACGACCTCGGCGCCGAAGTGGCCACCGTGTTGAACGTGAGTGAAGACCACATGGACCGCTACAGCGGCCTGCCGGCCTATCATTTGGCCAAGCACCGGATCTTCCGTGGCGCCAAGCAGGTGGTGGTCAACCGTCAAGATGCGTTGAGCCGTCCGTTGATGGGCGAGGGCCTGCCGTGCTGGACCTTCGGCCTGGGCAAACCTGATTTCAAGGCCTTCGGTATTCGCGAAGAGAACGGCGAGAAATACCTGGCCTTCGAATTCCAGAACCTGATGCCGGTGCGCGAGCTGAAAATCCGTGGCGCCCATAACCAGTCCAACGCCCTGGCGGCCTTGGCACTGGGTCATGCCGTTGGGCTGCCGTTTGACGCCATGTTGTCGGCCCTGCGTACCTTCGGTGGCCTGGAACATCGTTGCCAATGGGTGCGCGATCTTGACGGCGTCAGCTATTACAACGACTCCAAGGCCACCAATGTCGGTGCGGCCCTGGCGGCCATCGAAGGCCTCGGCGCCGACATCGAAGGCAAGCTGGTGCTGATCGCCGGTGGCGACGGCAAGGGTGCCGACTTCAAGGACCTTAAAGGCCCGGTTGCCGAACATTGCCGTGCCGTGGTGCTGATGGGGCGCGACTCCGATTTGATCGCCGCCGCCCTCGGCGACGCGGTGCCGCAAGTGCGCGCCACGTCCCTGGACGACGCCATCGCTCAGTGCAAGGCCCTGGCCCAGCCAGGTGATGCGGTGCTGCTGTCGCCGGCGTGCGCCAGCTTCGACATGTTCAAGAACTACGAAGAGCGCGGCCAGCTGTTTGCCCGCGCCGTGGAGGCCTTGGCATGAGTATCGACTTTCGGAACATCATCAAGCCCTACCCGTCGCCGATCATCACGGGGCGCGGTATCGACCTCGATTTCCCGATGCTCGCCGGTTGCCTGGCGCTGTTGGGCCTGGGCCTGGTGATGATCACTTCGGCGTCTTCCGAAGTGGCCGCCGTGCAGTCGGGCAACACCCTGTACATGATGATCCGTCACCTGGTGTACCTGGTGATCGGTCTCGGCGCGTGCATCGTCACTATGATGATCCCTATCGCCACCTGGCAGCGCCTGGGTTGGATGATGCTGATCGGTGCGTTCGGCTTGCTGATCATGGTGATCCTGCCCGGCATCGGACGCGAGGTGAACGGTTCGATGCGCTGGATCGGCTTCGGTGCGTTCAACGTGCAACCGTCGGAAATCGCCAAGGTGTTTGTGGTGATCTACCTCGCCGGTTACCTCGTACGTCGCCAGAAAGAAGTACGCGAAAGCTGGATGGGCTTCTTCAAGCCGTTCATCGTACTGCTGCCCATGGCCGGCCTGTTGCTGATGGAGCCCGACTTCGGGGCCACCGTGGTGATGATGGGCGCGGCCGCAGCGATGCTATTCCTGGGGGGCGTCGGTCTGTTCCGTTTCACCTTGATGGTGGTGCTGGCCGTGGCCGCTGTGACGGTGCTGGTGCAGGCGCAACCTTACCGGATGGCCCGTCTGATTACCTTTACCGACCCGTGGGCCGACCAGTTCGGTTCCGGCTACCAGTTGACCCAGGCGCTGATCGCCTTCGGTCGCGGCGAATGGCTGGGCGTGGGCCTGGGCAACAGCGTGCAGAAGCAGTTCTACCTGCCGGAAGCGCACACCGACTTCGTGTTCTCGGTACTCGCCGAAGAGCTGGGCGTGGTGGGTTCGCTGTGCACCGTTGCGTTGTTCGTGTTCGTGTGTGTGCGCGGTATGTACATCGGCTTGTGGGCCGAGAAGGCCAAACAGTATTTCGCCGCCTATGTGGCCTACGGCTTGTCGTTCCTGTGGATCGGCCAGTTCCTGATCAACATCGGTGTGAACGTCGGCCTGCTGCCGACCAAGGGCCTGACTTTGCCGTTTCTCAGTTACGGCGGCAGTTCGTTGGTGATTTGCTGTGCGTGCCTGGGCTTGTTGCTGCGCATCGAGTGGGAGAGTCGAACCCACCTGGGCAGCGAAGAGATGGAATTCAGCGAAAGCGATTTTGCCGAGGAGCCATCCCATGGGCGCTAACGTGCTGATCATGGCGGGCGGCACCGGGGGCCATGTGTTCCCTGCGTTGGCCTGTGCGCGGGAATTCCAGGACCGTGGCTACTCCGTGCACTGGCTGGGCACGCCGCGTGGCATCGAGAACGAACTGGTGCCGAATGCCGGCTTGCCGCTGCACCTGATCAACGTCACCGGCTTGCGTGGCAAGAGCAAGTTGTCCCTGCTCAAGGCGCCGTTCGTATTGCTCAAGGCGGTGTGGCAGGCGCGCAAAGTGATTCGTGAACTGAAGCCGGTGTGTGTACTCGGTTTTGGTGGGTATGTGACCGGTCCTGGTGGTGTCGCCGCCAAGCTCGCCGGTGTACCGGTGATCGTGCACGAGCAGAACGCCGTCGCCGGTACCGCCAACCGCCTGCTGGTGCCGCTGGCTGCACGGGTGTGCGAGGCGTTTCCGAAGACCTTTGGCGCCTCGGACAAACTGCGTACCACCGGCAACCCGGTGCGCACTGAACTGTTTATGGGCATCGCCCGTGAAGCACTGGCGGGGCGCAAGGTGCACCTGCTAGTCATGGGCGGCAGCCTGGGCTCCGAGCCGTTGAACAAACTGCTGCCGGAAGCACTGGCGCAACTCCCTGTGGAATTGCGCCCGGAGGTCTTCCATCAGGCCGGCAAGCACCACGGTGAAGTCACCGCCACGCGTTATCGCGAAGCCGGTGTCGAGGCGAACGTACAGCCCTTCATCAAAGACATGGCCCATGCCTATGGCTGGGCCGACCTGGTGGTCTGCCGCTCCGGTGCGCTGACCGTCAGTGAACTGGCCGCCGCCGGTCTGCCGTCCTTGCTGGTGCCTTTGCCCCACGCGATCGACGATCACCAGACCCGCAACGCCGAATATTTGGCCGGGGAGGGCGCTGCCTTCCTGCTGCCGCAAAGAACGACTGGCGCCGCCGATTTGGCCGCACGCCTGACCGAGGTTTTGATGCAACCGGAACGACTCAATAGCATGGCGAGCACCGCAAGCCGCCTGGCCAAACCTGACGCAACCCGCACTGTGGTGGATATCTGCCTGGAGGTGGCCCATGGTTGAGAATCAGAAAGCCATGCCGCAACCGGAAATGCGCCGCATCCGTCGTATCCACTTCGTCGGCATTGGCGGCGTGGGCATGTGTGGCATTGCCGAAGTGCTGCTGAACCTGGGCTACCAGGTGTCCGGCTCTGACTTGAAAGAGTCGCCGGTCACTGAACGCCTGAAAACCTTTGGTGCACAGATCTTCATCGGCCACCGCGCCGAGAACGCCGCCGAGGCCGATGTGCTGGTGGTGTCCAGCGCCGTGAACACCTCCAACCCGGAAGTGGCCACTGCCCTTGAGCGTCGCATTCCCGTGGTGCCACGCGCCGAGATGCTGGCCGAGCTGATGCGCTATCGCCACGGCATTGCCGTCGCCGGTACCCACGGCAAAACCACCACCACCAGCCTGATCGCCTCCGTGTTCGCGGCCGGTGGCCTGGACCCGACGTTCGTCATCGGTGGCCGTCTGAATGCAGCCGGTACCAATGCACAACTGGGCACCAGCCGTTACCTGATCGCCGAAGCCGACGAAAGTGACGCGAGCTTCCTGCACCTGCAACCGCTGGTCGCCGTGGTCACCAATATCGACGAAGACCACATGGCGACCTACGACGGGGACTTCAACAAGTTGAAGAAAACCTTCGTCGAGTTTCTGCACAACCTGCCGTTCTACGGTCTGGCCGTGGTGTGCCTGGACGATCCGGTGGTGCGCGAAATCCTGCCACTGGTCAAGCGTCCGACCGTGACCTACGGCTTCAGCGAAGACGCTGACGTGCGTGCGATCAATGTGCGCCAGGAAGGCATGCAAACCTTCTTTACCGTGTTGCGTCCCGACCGCGAGCCGCTGGATGTATCGGTGAACATGCCGGGCAACCACAACGTACTCAATTCCCTGGCGACCATCTGCATCGCCACCGACGAGGGCGTCAGCGATGAAGCCATCGTCGAAGGCCTGTCGCGCTTCGCCGGCGTGGGCCGCCGTTTCCAGGTATACGGCCAGTTGCCGGTAGACGGTGGTGACGTGATGCTGGTGGACGACTACGGTCACCACCCGACTGAAGTGGCTGCCGTGATCAAGGCCGTACGCGGTGGCTGGCCGGAGCGCCGCCTGGTGATGGTCTACCAGCCGCACCGCTACAGCCGTACCCGCGACCTGTATGACGACTTCGTCAATGTACTGGCCGATGCCAACGTGCTGCTGCTGATGGAAGTCTATCCGGCTGGTGAAGAACCGATTCCGGGCGCCGACAGCCGCAAGCTGTGCAACAGCATCCGTCAGCGTGGCCAGTTGGACCCGATCTACATCGAACGTGGTGTGGACCTGGCGCCCATCGTCAAGCCGCTGCTGCGGGCCGGTGACATTTTGCTGTGCCAGGGGGCCGGTGATATCGGTGGTCTTGCGCCTAAGTTGCTGGCGAGCCCGCTGTTTGCGGCGGCCAAGGGGAAGTCGAAATGATCAACGACTACGGCTCCCTGCTCTCGACAATCGCACCTGCCGACTTCGGTCGCGTAGCGGTGTTGTTCGGTGGCAAAAGCGCTGAACGCGAAGTCTCGCTCAAGTCCGGAAACGCCGTGCTCGACGCCCTGCAAAGCGCTGGCGTGAACGCCTTCGGCATCGACGTGGGCGATGACTTCATCGCCCGCCTGCAGGCCGAGAAGATCGACCGCGCCTTCATCATCCTCCACGGCCGTGGCGGTGAAGACGGCAGCATGCAAGGCCTGCTGGAGTGCGCCGGCATCCCCTACACCGGCAGTGGCATCCTGGCTTCCGCGCTGGCGATGGACAAGTTGCGCACCAAACAGGTGTGGCACAGCCTGGGTATTCCGACCCCGCGTCACAGTGTTCTGTGCAGCGAAGACGATTGTATTTCTGCCGCCAAGGAACTGGGCCTGCCTTTGATCGTCAAACCAGCCCATGAAGGCTCCAGTATCGGCATGGCCAAAGTGAACTCGGCCGCCGAATTGATCGACGCATGGAAAGCGGCAAGTACCTACGATTCGCAAGTGTTGGTGGAACAGTGGATCCAGGGTCCCGAGTACACCATCGCCACCCTGCGTGGCCAGGTATTGCCGCCTATCGCATTGGGCACGCCCCACACCTTTTATGACTACGACGCCAAGTACCTGGCTTCCGATACCCAGTACCGGGTCCCCTGCGGCCTTGACGCAAGCAAAGAACAGGAATTGATGGACCTCACGGCGAAAGCCTGTGAGGCGCTGGGTATCGCCGGTTGGGCGCGAGCAGACGTGATGCAGGATGACCAAGGGAATTTCTGGTTCCTGGAAGTCAACACCGCACCGGGCATGACGGATCACAGCTTGGTACCTATGGCAGCCCGTGCGGCCGGTTTGGACTTCCAGCAGTTAGTGCTGGCGATCCTGGCCGACAGCATTGAGCCAAGAGGCTAAGGACATGAAAGGCGCATCGCTTCGTCATCAGCCCCCACAAGCACCGAGCCGCAAGCCGGTGCCGCGGGGTGCCAGTCGAATGGTGGCTAAAGAGCCGATGTCGGCGCGCCTGCCGAAAGCCAACTTCGGTTTCCTAAAGGCGCTGTACTGGCCGGTTTTGCTGGTGGTGCTGGGCTTCGGAACCTATGAAGGCGCGCAACGTCTGTTGCCGTATGCCGACCGGCCGATCACCAAGATCAGCGTGCAGGGCGATTTGAGCTACATCAGCCAGCAAGCGGTACAGCAGCGCATCGGCCCGTACCTGGCGGCGAGCTTCTTTACCATCGACCTGGCCGGAATGCGCTCGGAGCTGGAACAGATGCCATGGATCGCCCACGCCGAAGTCCGCCGCGTATGGCCGGACCAGGTGACGATCCGCCTGGAAGAACAGCTGCCGGTGGCCCGTTGGGGGGACGAAGCGCTGTTGAACAACCAGGGCCAGGCGTTCACCCCGCGTGAACTGGCGAACTATGAACACCTGCCGCAGCTGTTCGGGCCGCAGCGGGCACAGCAACAAGTGATGCAGCAGTACCAGGCCTTGAGCCAGATGCTGCGGCCAATGGGTTTCTCCATCGCACGCCTGGAATTGCGTGAACGGGGCAGTTGGTTTTTGACGACCGGGGCAGGCAGTTCCGGCCCGGGCATCCAGTTGTTGCTGGGACGCGACCGCTTGGTGGAAAAGATGCGCCGCTTCATTGCCATCTATGACAAGACCTTGAAAGAACAGATTACGAACATTGCGAGCGTCGACCTGCGTTACGCCAACGGCCTTGCCGTCGGCTGGCGTGAACCGGCTGCGCCCACGGCAGCGCAACCCGCTGTCGCGAAGAATTAAGAAGAGGCAGGACCCATGGCAAACGTGCAAAGCGGAAAAATGATCGTCGGTCTCGATATCGGCACCTCCAAAGTGGTGGCGCTGGTGGGCGAGGTCGGGGAAGACGGCGTCATCGAAATCGTCGGTATTGGCACGCATCCGTCCCGGGGCCTGAAGAAGGGCGTGGTGGTGAACATCGAGTCCACCGTGCAATCGATCCAGCGCGCCATCGAAGAAGCGCAGCTGATGGCCGGTTGCCGGATCCACTCGGCGTTCGTCGGCGTGGCGGGCAACCATATCCGCAGCCTGAACTCCCACGGCATCGTGGCGATCCGCGACCGCGAAGTCAGCTCCGCCGACCTTGAGCGCGTCCTCGACGCCGCCCAGGCCGTGGCGATCCCGGCGGACCAGCGCGTGCTGCACACCCTGCCGCAGGACTACGTGATCGACAACCAGGAAGGCGTTCGCGAGCCTCTGGGCATGTCGGGGGTACGTCTGGAGGCCAAGGTTCACGTCGTGACTTGCGCCGTCAACGCCGCACAGAACATTGAAAAATGCGTGCGCCGCTGCGGTCTGGAAATCGACGACATCATTCTCGAGCAGTTGGCCTCGGCCTACTCGGTACTGACCGACGACGAAAAAGAACTGGGCGTCTGCCTGGTCGACATCGGCGGTGGCACCACCGACATCGCGATCTTCACCGAGGGTGCGATCCGTCACACCGCCGTGATCCCGATTGCCGGTGACCAGGTGACCAACGACATCGCCATGGCGCTGCGTACACCGACCCAGTACGCCGAAGAAATCAAGATCCGCTACGCCTGCGCCCTGGCCAAGTTGGCCGGTGCCGGCGAGACCATCAAGGTGCCGAGCGTGGGTGACCGTCCACCGCGCGAACTGTCGCGCCAGGCCCTGGCCGAAGTGGTCGAGCCGCGCTACGACGAACTGTTCACCCTGATCCAGGCTGAACTGCGCCGCAGCGGCTACGAAGACCTGATCCCGGCAGGCATCGTGCTGACCGGTGGTACCTCGAAGATGGAAGGCGCGGTCGAGTTGGCCGAGGAAATCTTCCACATGCCGGTTCGCCTGGGCGTGCCCCATGGCGTCAAAGGCCTGGGCGATGTGGTACGCAACCCGATTTATTCCACCGGTGTGGGCTTGCTGTTGTACGGGCTGCAAAAGCAGACCGACGGCATTTCCCTGTCGGGCCCAAGCAACCGTGACAGCTACCGCAGCGACGACGAGGCCAAAGCGCCGTTGTTCGAGCGGTTGCAGGCATGGGTCAAGGGCAACTTCTAAAGATTTACCGCGACACCGCAGCACCGCAATAAGCAGTAGGCGAAAAAACTAGAGAAAACGAAAGGAGAGGGAACATGTTCGAACTCGTAGACAACATCCCCGCAAGCCCGGTCATCAAAGTGATCGGTGTCGGCGGTGGCGGCGGCAACGCTGTCAACCACATGGTCAAGAGCAACATTGAAGGCGTTGAGTTCATCTGCGCCAACACTGATGCCCAGGCGCTGAAAAGTATCGGCGCGCGGACCATCCTGCAATTGGGCACAGCCGTGACCAAAGGCCTCGGCGCTGGCGCCAACCCGGAAGTCGGCCGTCAAGCCGCGCTGGAAGACCGCGAGCGTATTGCCGAAGTGCTGCAAGGCACCAACATGGTGTTCATCACCACCGGCATGGGCGGCGGTACCGGTACCGGTGCTGCGCCGATCATTGCCGAAGTGGCCAAGGAAATGGGCATTCTGACGGTGGCTGTCGTAACCCGTCCGTTCCCGTTCGAAGGTCGCAAGCGCATGCAGATCGCCGACGAAGGCATCCGTCTGCTGTCTGAAAGCGTCGACTCGTTGATCACCATCCCCAACGAGAAGTTGCTGACCATCCTGGGCAAGGACGCAAGCTTGCTGTCCGCCTTCGCCAAGGCTGACGATGTACTGGCCGGTGCCGTTCGCGGTATCTCCGACATCATCAAGCGCCCAGGCATGATCAACGTCGACTTTGCCGACGTCCGTACCGTGATGAGCGAAATGGGCATGGCGATGATGGGCACTGGCTGCGCCAGCGGTCCGAATCGTGCGCGTGAAGCCACTGAAGCGGCCATCCGCAACCCGTTGCTGGAAGACGTGAACCTGCAAGGTGCACGCGGCATCCTGGTGAATATCACCGCCGGTCCTGACCTGTCCCTGGGTGAGTACTCCGACGTGGGTAGCATCATCGAAGCCTTCGCTTCCGAGCACGCCATGGTCAAAGTCGGTACCGTGATCGATCCGGACATGCGCGACGAACTGCATGTAACCGTGGTTGCGACCGGCCTGGGCGCAAAAATCGAGAAGCCTGTGAAGGTCATCGACAATACCGTCCATACCAACCATGCCAGCCAGCAAGCTGCCGCTCCAGCGCCTGCGCGCCAGGAACTGCCGTCTGTGAACTACCGTGACCTGGACCGTCCGACCGTGATGCGCAACCAGGCCCAGGCCGGTGCTGCAGCGTCCCGTAGCCCGAATCCGCAAGATGATCTGGACTACCTGGACATCCCGGCATTCCTGCGTCGTCAGGCCGATTAATGGAATGTATCAGGGCTATGAAGGTGATTGGTGTTCAGCAAAGGTCTGGTCTGCTATTATCGCCAGCCTTTGTTGATACCAGTTCGCAATTTGCGCTGAAGCGGTCCAAGCCATGATTAAACAACGCACCCTGAAGAATATTATTCGTGCCACAGGTGTAGGTCTGCACTCCGGGGAGAAGGTATACCTGACCCTCAAGCCTGCACCTGTCGACACCGGCATCGTGTTTGTGCGTGCCGACCTGGACCCTGTGGTGCAGATTCCTGCTCGCGCGGAAAACGTTGGCGAAACCACCATGTCGACCACATTGGTCAACGGTGACGTCAAAGTGGACACGGTGGAGCACTTGCTCTCGGCCATGGCTGGCCTGGGCATCGATAACGCCTACGTCGAGCTCTCCGCGTCCGAAGTCCCGATCATGGATGGCAGCGCTGGACCCTTCGTATTCTTGATTCAATCTGCCGGCCTGGAAGAACAGGACGCAGCCAAGAAGTTCATTCGCATTCTGCGGGAAGTGACAGTAGAAGACGGCGACAAGCGCGCCACCTTCGTCCCGTTCGAAGGCTTCAAAGTGAGCTTTGAGATCGATTTCGATCACCCGGTATTCCGTGACCGCACCCAAAGTGCAAGCGTGGATTTTTCCAGCACTTCGTTCGTAAAAGAAGTCAGCCGCGCCCGTACCTTTGGTTTCATGAGTGACATCGAGTACCTGCGCAAGCACAACCTCGCACTCGGCGGCAGCGTTGAAAACGCCATTGTGGTCGACGCGGATGGTGTACTGAACGAAGACGGCCTTCGCTACGAAGACGAATTCGTGAAGCACAAGATCCTCGATGCAATCGGTGACCTCTACCTGCTGGGCAATAGCCTGATAGGCGAGTTCAAAGGCTTCAAGTCGGGCCACGCCCTTAACAACCAGCTGCTGCGCAAGTTGATTGAGCAGACAGACGCTTGGGAAGTTGTGACCTTCGAAGATGCCAGCACCGCACCGATCTCTTACATGCGTCCCGTTGCGGCGGTGTAAGTAACAACTCTCTTTCTTTCGTTTTGAAAGGCCGCCTTCGGGTGGCCTTTTTTTATGTGCCGGCTACGACGTTGATCCTAGAGTGAGGGGGGTTGAGCCTGGACAATGCGGTTTCGGCCGCTGTGCTTGGCTTCATACAACGCCTGATCCGCACTCAGTAACAACGCTTCCAGCGACAGCCGGCTACGCTTGTCCCAGGTGCTCATGCCGATGCTCGCCGTAATCGGTTGCGCATCCCCCGCCACCCTTGGCAAATGCTCGATGCTGCTGCGGATATGCTCGGCGATGACCCAGGCACCCTTCGCGTCCGTGTGGGGCAGCACCACCGCGAATTCCTCACCGCCATAACGCGCCGCGAGATCAGCCGGGCGGCGGATATTGGCGCCTATCACTTGCGCCACGGTGCGCAATGCCGCGTCTCCACCGTGATGGCCATGGCGGTCGTTAAAGGCTTTGAAGTGGTCGACGTCGATCATCAGCACGGTCAGTGGTTCGAGCGAGCGTTGCGCGCGGTCCCATTCAAGGCGCAGGCGTTCGTCCAGAATGCGACGGTTGGCCAAGCCGGTCAGGGCGTCGACGGCTGCCAGTTCT
Source organism: Pseudomonas sp. H3_E07 (assembly GCF_054668895.1). Classification (NCBI taxonomy): domain Bacteria; kingdom Pseudomonadati; phylum Pseudomonadota; class Gammaproteobacteria; order Pseudomonadales; family Pseudomonadaceae; genus Pseudomonas; species Pseudomonas sp. H3_E07. The sequence goes on along the minus strand of NZ_CP162795.1, from coordinate 1,715,581 downwards.
GACAGCACGCGCTCTGCGCGATAACGGCGTCGCAGTTCGCGGCGCAGCATCCAGGTCAGCCATAACAAACCGATACACAGGATGCCAGTGGCGCCACTGGTCAATAGCGCGGCGCGTTGCCAGCGGGCGAATACATCTTGGCTGGACAGTGCAACCACAACGATCAGCGGTAGCTCACCCACATTGGTGAAGGTGTACAGGCGTTCCGTGCCGCTGATGGCAGAGATCGCCTGGAAGGTGCCACTGCCTTCACGCAGTATTCGCTTGAAATTCGGTCGCTCGCTCAGGTCCTTGTCGATCATGTCGCTTTCGAGCAGCGGCTGCTGGGCCAATAAAAAACCTTGGTTATTAAGCAGGTTGACGCTGCTGCCGTTGCCGATGGTCACGGTGTTGAAGAGCTGGTCGAAATACGCCAGGCGCATGGTCGCGACCGCAACGCCAGCAAACTCACCGTTGGGCCCCGACACCCGACGGCTGAATGCCATGCGCCAGACCTGGTCGCAGTCGCAATGAATCTTGAACGGCCGGCTGATATACAAGCCGGCCTGGGCGTCCTTGGTATGCACCTGGAAGTAATCGCGGTTGGCAAAATTGCGTGGGGTGGGCTGCAGGGTGGAAGAATCGGCGATCACTGTGCCATTGGCATCCAACAACAGCACTTCACCTTTGAAAGGCGCAGCGGTGGACAGGTCAAACTGCACCAAATGCTGGATATTCGCGGAAACCTGGGCCAGGTCCTCACGTTGCCTGGCAGCAATCAACCCTTTGAGGGCCAGGTCGTAGAGTTCGACGTTACGCAGCACGTCGGCATTGATCAACTGCGCAATATTGGTGGTTGAGCGCGTCGCGGCCTGCAGGGTGCTCGCGTGTTCGCGGATCAGCAACACCGCGACGATGACCACGATCAGGACGACAGTAAGGCCACTGCCCAGAATCAGAAATAGCTCTGGGCGTGCCGGTAAGCTTCGAACGCGGGGAGGACTCATCGGGCAGACTTCAGCGGGACAATACTGGCAGTTTAGATCTACCCGATGAAAATTAAATACCCGATAAAAAAGAAAGATCTGGGTGTCAGAACACGTTGATCGGGTAATCGACGATCACTCGGTATTCATCCACGTCTCGATCCACCGCCGAGTAGCCGTTGCTGCCGCGATTGGTCGCCCACTGCAGGCGCACGGCCAGGTCTTTGGCTTTGCCACCCTGTACCACGTACTTGAGGTCGATATCCCGTTCCCAGTGTTTGGCGTCTTTGCCGTCAGCGCTGTACCAGGCGCTATAGCCCCGGCTTTGCGGGTCGACCTTGGTCAGGTCGGTCTTGCCGCTGATGTAGGACACCGCCGAGGTCAAGCCGGGCAGGCCCAGTCCTCCGAAGTTATAAGCGTACTTGAGTTTCCAGGAACGCTCGTTGGGGCCGTTGAAGTCGGAGTATTGCTGTGAGTTGTCCAGGTACACGCTGTCGCCCTGGGCGATGTAGTCGAACGGCGTGTTGCCGTTGACCCTCTGGTACGCGGCAGTGACGCTGTGATGGCCGACGTCCACGGTGAAGTGCAGGCTGTAGGTGTTGTTGTCGATATCCCCCAGTAGCGACTGCCCGGTGTCCTGGGTGTGGTAGTAATGCAGACCGGGGTTGAGACTGATCATCTCGTTCACCACATAGGTGTAGTCCAGGTCGTAGTAGTACTGATTCCACACGTCCTTGAGTTCGGCGGCGTAGAGGTTGCTGGTCAGCCCGTCGATACCGCTGAACGACACGCCGGCCCAGTTCATGTGCTGGCTGTCCGTGTGCTCGGGCAGCGCGCCGTAGCTGGTGCCGATGCGACGGTGGCCGCTCTGGTTATAGAGCTTGGTGAAGCTGGCCTGGCCACCTTCGAACATCCAACCGTCGAGGCTGTGGTTGGTCAGGCTCACGCCACGGAAAGTCTGCGGCAACATGCGGGTCGCGCCGCCGGCAATCACCGGGTTATTGAGGAACAGGTCGCCGGCTTTCAGCTCGGTATCGAATGCGCGCATTTTCAAGGTGCCACCGGCCGTCGAGAACGAGCCGGGCGCCTTGCCGTTGCCGCTGCCGTACGGAAGGATGCTGGAGCCATCGGTGCCGCCACCGCCGTCCAGTTTGAGGCCGAGCATGGCGTGGGCGTCCAGGCCGAAACCGACCGTGCCCTGGGTGTAGCCGGACTCGAAGATGCCGAGAAACCCCTGGCCCCATTCCTTGCTGTCATCGGTGTGAATATCGCGACGGTCGCGGTTCATGTAGTAGTTGCGGGTGTTGATATTGAGGTGGGCACCTTCGACGAAACCGTCGGCGGGGGTGGAGTCTGCCGCGTGGGCAAGGGGGACAATCGTTGCTGCAATCGCGAGGAATAACGGGGTGAACGTCAGCGAGTTCTTCACCGGTGGAGCTCCTTTGGTCAATCGAAAACGGCCAGTGTCGTTGGGGTGCCTGGCCTTTTTTACGGCAAAAAAAAGCCGCTGAAGTCAGCGGCTTTAAGACAGATTCCCAGTGTAGAGCCCTGGAAAAAAGTCGAGGGAAATTCGGGTAAGCGGAGACTGCCTTTGCCGTCGCGCTCATCGATGCGTCAAATTAACGCAGGCGAGCGGTGCGATACAGAGTGTAACAAGATAATGACTGTTGCCCAAATCGCAACAGTCAGGCGTTAGACCGGCAGGGTAATGCCAAACGTATTCCCACCGCCGTCGCTGCGTACGAACACATCGCCGCCGTGCATCAGGGCAATCGCCTTGACGATGGCCAGGCCCAGGCCGTGATTGGCCCCACTGTTGCTGCGCGATGCATCCACTCGATAGAAGCGTTCGAACAGGCGCGGCAAGTGTTCGCTGGCAATCGCGTCACCGGGGTTGGTCACGCCGATTGCTACCTGATGGTCCTGTCGCTCGATGCTCACCACGATCACCTGATCGGGTGCTGTGTGTTGCACTGCGTTGCTCAGCAGATTGATCAGTGCGCGGCGCAGGTGGGCTTTTTCGATCTGCACCCTGGCATCGCCGCGTACCTGCACCGTGACCTGGGCGTCTTCGAGGATGAAGTCCAGGTAGTCGAGGGTGGTCGCCACTTCATCGGCCAGGGAGCTTTCGGTCAGCTTGGTGGCCTTGCTGCCTTGGTCGGCGCTGGCCAGGAACAGCATGTCGTTGATGATCGAGCGCAGGCGCTCCAGCTCTTCGAGGTTGGATTGAAGCACCTCGAAATAATGCTCGGCAGAGCGCCCGCGAGTCAGCGCAACCTGGGTCTGGCCGATCAGGTTGGTCAGTGGCGAGCGCAGTTCGTGGGCCACGTCGGCATTGAACGACTCAAGGCGTGAGTAAGCCTGCTCCACGCGGTCGAGGGTAGAATTGAACGAGTTGACGAACTGGCTCAACTCCGGCGGCAACGGTGACAGTTGCAGGCGCCCGGAGAGCTTGGGTGGGGCGAGTTTCTGTGCCTCATCCGAGAGTTTGCCCAGGGGTTTGAGGCCGATGCGCGCGACCCAGAAGCCCAGCAACGACGCCAGCACCACGCCCACCAACGAGAGGGCGACCAGCGCGACCAGCAAGTGGTGCTGGGTGGCACGGAAATTCTCGGTGTCGATGGCGATCATGAAACGCAAGGGCGGACGCTGATCCTTGGCCGGGAACTGGCTCACCAGCACCTTGAGCGGGTATTCGCGCCCCGGCAGGCGCAGGTCGCGCTTGCCCGTGGGGCCTTCGGCGAAGGCACGGATCTGCGCATCGGGGTTGCCGTACTCATAGTTCGGATCACTGCTCACGACCCAGAAGCGGATGCGCTTGTCTTCCTCACCCAACAACTTGAGCTTGGCCTGAATCTTCACCCAATGGTCCGGTGTACCGAAGCGGTTCACCGAAGACTCCAGCACGCTGTAGCGCGCATCCAGCTCGGCGCCCGGCAACAAGCCGAGGCTGCGGTCCACCTGCTGATACAACGCGCCGCCGATCAATAGGAAGATCAGCAGCGCCACCAGGGTGAACATGCTGCTCAGGCGCAGGGCGATGGAGTTAGCTGACACTTCGGCTCTCCAGCACATAGCCCATGCCACGGATGGTGTGCAGCAGCTTGGTGTCGAACGGCCCGTCGAGTTTGGCGCGCAGGCGCTTGATCGCGACTTCCACCACGTTGGCGTCGCTGTCGAAATTGATGTCCCAGACCATTTCCGCAATCGCGGTCTTGGACAGGATCTCGCCCTGGCGCCGCGCCAATACGCTGAGCAGTGAGAATTCCTTGGCGGTCAGATCCAGGCGCACGCCGTTGCGGCTGGCCTTGCGGCTGATCAGGTCGATCCACAGGTCGGCAACTGTCACCTGCACCGGTTCGTGGCCGCCGCTGCGGCGGGTCAGGGCTTGCAGGCGGGCCACCAGTTCCAGGAAGGAGAAAGGCTTGCCCAGGTAATCGTCGGCGCCTTCGCGCAGGCCACGGATGCGGTCTTCCACGCGTTCGCGGGCGGTGAGCATGATTACCGGCGTCTGCTTGCGCGCACGCAAGGCGCGCAGCACGCCAAAGCCGTCGAGGCCGGGCAGCATCACGTCGAGTACGATCACGGCGTAGTCGTTTTCCAGTGCCAGGTGCAACCCCTCGACGCCTTCGCGCGCCACATCGACGGTGTAGCCTTGCTCCGTCAGACCGCGGTGCAGGTAATCCGCGGTTTTTTCTTCATCTTCAATAATCAGGACGCGCATCAGCCTTTTGCTCCAGGGCGGGGCCTCAGCCTCAATGTGTGGTCGCCAATGCAGGCGTTGGTTTGGGCTTGTGGAAAAACTTTTCAAGGTACAAGTATATGACCGGCGTGGTGAACAGCGTCAGTGCCTGGCTCACCAGCAACCCGCCGACCACTGCGATACCCAGCGGTTGGCGCATTTCCGCACCGGGGCCGGTACCGAGCATCAGCGGCACCGCGCCGAGCAGGGCGGCGAGGGTGGTCATGATGATCGGTCGGAACCGCGTGACGCAGGCTTCGTAGATCGCATCCTCCGGCGACAGGCCCCTGACGCGCTGAGCCTCCAGGGCAAAGTCGATCATCAGGATGCCGTTCTTCTTCACGATGCCGATCAACAGCACCAGGCCGATCAGCGCCATGATCGAAAAGTCCTGGCCCATCAGCGACAGCATGATCAGCGCACCCAACCCCGCCGAAGGCAAGGTGGAGATGATCGTCAACGGGTGCACGAAACTCTCGTACAGCACGCCGAGGATAATGTAGACCGCCACCAGTGCCGCCAGGATCAGCCATGGCTGGCTGGCCAGCGAACTCTGAAAGGCCTGTGCCGCGCCCTGGAAGTTGCCGATGAGGGTGGTCGGCATGCCGATTTCATTCTTGGCCTGGTTGAGCATGATCACCGCGTCGCCCAGTGCCACCCCAGGCGCCAGGTTGAATGACAGGTTGGCGGCCGGGAACATGCCGTCATGACTGATCGACAGTGGGCCCACGGTGGGCGGATCGACTTTGGCCAGTGCCGACAGCGGCACCATCTCGTTGGTCAGCGGCGAGCGCAGATAAAAGTAGTTGAGGCTCTCGGCCTTGCCGCGTTGCTGGGTGTCCAGTTCCAGCACCACTTGGTACTGGTTGATCTCGGTCTGGAACTCATTGATCTGGCGTTGGCCGAACGCGTCGTACAGCGCCTGGTCGACATCGGTGGCGGTGAGGCCGAAGCGCGCGGCGGCCTGACGGTCGATGCTGATGTGGGTGATGCTGCCGCCCAGTTGCAGGTCATTGGACAGGTCGCGAAACGCCGGGTTGGCCCGCAGTTTTTCGGTGAGGCGCTGGGTCCAGGTGTTGAGCGTCGGCCCGTCGTTGCTCTTGAGCACATACTGATACTGGGCGCGGCTGGGGCCGGAACTCAAGTTGATGTCCTGACCGGCGCGCAGGTACAGCACAATGCCTGGCACCTTCGCCAGTTTAGGGCGGATACGGTCGATGAACTGGCTGGCTGACACATCGCGGTCGCCACGGTCTTTCAAGGCGATCCAGAAACGGCCGTTGGCGATGGTCTGGTTGCTGCCCGTCACGCCGACCGAGTGCGAAAATGCTGCCACCGCTGGGTCGGCCTTGACGATCTCGGCGAGGGCTTTGTGTTTGGCGACCATGTCCGGGTAGGACACATCGGCCGCCGCCTCGCTGGTGCCCAGAACAAAACCGGTGTCCTGCACGGGGAAGAAACCCTTGGGGATAAACACATAGCCGACCACGGCCAAGGCCAGGGTCACTACAAAGATTGCCGCCATGGTGCGTTGATGGGCCAGGGCACGGCGCAGGTTGCGTGCATAGCCGGCCAGCAGTCGCTCGCTGAAACCGGGTTTGTCGTGGGCATGATGGGTGGGGGCGCGCATGAACAGCGCGGCCAGTGTCGGCGCCAACGTCAGCGAGACCACCACCGAAATCAGGATGGTCGAGGTGGCCGTCAGGGCGAACTCCTTGAACAGCCGCCCGACCACGCCGCCCATGAACAGCAGCGGAATAAACGCGGCCACCAGCGAGAAGCTGATGGACACCACGGTAAAGCCGATTTCACCGGCGCCCTTGATCGCCGCTTCGCGTTTGTCGAGCCCGGCTTCCAAGTGGCGGTGAATGTTCTCTACCACCACGATGGCATCGTCCACGACAAACCCCACGGCAATCACGATCGCCACCAGCGTGAGGTTGTTCAAACTGAAACCCATCAGGTACATCAGCGCAAAGCTGGCAACCAACGACACCCCCAGCACGCTGGACACGATCATCGTTGCCGACAACTGGCGTAGGAACAACGCCATCACCGCCACCACCAGCAGAATGGCGATCAGCAGCGTCACTTCCACTTCATGCAGGGACGCGCGGATGGTCTTGGTGCGGTCGGTCAGTACGCTGACCTGCACCGACGCCGGGAGCATGGCTTGCAGGCGCGGCAATTCGGCTTGAATGCGGTCCACGGTCTCGACGATATTCGCCCCGGGCTGGCGCGAGATCACCAGGTTGACCCCGGGCGTGTCGCCGGCCCACGCCTGTACGTAGGCGTTTTCCGAACCATTGATGACTTTGGCGATATCCCGCAACTGAACCGGTGCCCCGTCCTTATAAGACACGATCAACTGCGCGTAGTCCTCCGGGTGGAACAACTGGTCGTTGGTCGACAAGGTCGACACGCTGTTCTCACCGTAGATCGCGCCCTTGGCCAGGTTGAGGCTCGATTGCTGGATGGCCAAACGAATATCGGCCAGGGTCAGGCCGATGGCGGCGAGTTTGTCCGGGGATGCCTGCACCCGAATCGCCGGGCGCTGCTGGCCGGTGATGTTGATCTGGCCAACGCCGTCGATCTGGCTGATCTGCCTGGCCAGCAGGGTTTCCACGTAATCACTCAGCTCGGTGCTGGGCATGCTGTTGGAGCTGACGCTGAGAATCAGCACCGGGCTGTCCGCCGGGTTGACCTTCTTCCAGGTCGGCAGGCTCGGCATATCGCTGGGCAGCTTGCCGGACGCGGTGTTGATCGCCGCCTGCACTTCTTGCGCAGCGGTGTCGATGCTCTTGGTCAAAGTAAATTGCAGGGTCAGCAGGCTGGAGCCCAGTGCGCTGCTGGACGTCATTTGGGTCATGCCGGGGATGGCGCTGAATTGCACCTCCAGCGGCGTTGCCACGGATGACGCCATGGTGTCCGGGCTGGCGCCGGGCAGGGTGGCGGTGACCTGGATCGTCGGAAATTCTGCTTCCGGCAGTGGGGCGATGGCCAGGCGCGGGAAGGCAATCAGCCCGAGCAGCACCAGGGCGAAGGTCAGCAGAAGGGTGGCAACCGGGTGGTCGACGCACCAGGCTGAGGGCGAACGGCTCATGGCTGCACCTTGGCATCAACGGTCTGGATCACCTGCGGCGGCTCCTTGAGGACTTCCACCTGGGCGCCTGCCTTGAGTCGCGATTGGCCGTCACTGACCAGCACATCCCCGGCTTGTACGCCCTTGATGATGTTCACGTCGCTGTCCTGGTAGGTGACTTGCACCGGTACCACGTCGACCTTGTCACCGTTGACCCGGTATACGAAGTGCGAATCCAGGCCACGCTGCACCACGGTCGGTGGCACCACCAAGGCGTTTTTGTCGAGGGCGGTCTGGATCTTGATGGTCACCAGTTGTCCCGGCCACAAGCGTTGCGAGGCGTTGTTGAACTCGGCCTTGGCGCGCAGAGTGCCGGTGGTGGAACTGATCTGGTTGTCGATCAGACTCAAGTGGCCTTCGCCGAGCAGGTCGCCGGTCTGGCCATCGGTGTCGGCGCCGAGGTAGGCATCGACGCTGGCCTGGGTAGGCGCTGCGATCAAGCCCTGCAAGGTGGGCAACATCTGCTGTGGCAGGGAGAACTCGACGGCAATCGGGTCGATCTGGGTCACGGAAAACAGGCCCTGGGCATCGCTGGTGCGCAGGAAGTTGCCTTCATCCACGGTGCGAATACCCACGCGGCCACTGACCGGTGAGCGAATTTGGGTGTAGGAAAGTTGTACCTGGGCTGAATCGATCGCGGCCTGGTTGCCTTGGGCCGTGGCCTTTAGCTGGTTGACCAGCGCTTGTTGCTGGTCATAGGTCTGTTTGGACACGCCGTCGTCGACGCTCAATGCCTTGTAGCGCTTGAGGTTGACCAGCGCCACCTGCAACTGTGCCTGGCTTTCGCCCAGTTGTGCCTTGGCCTGGTCAAGGCTGGCGCGGATCGAGCGGTCATCGATGGTCGCCAGCAGGTCACCGGCCTTGACCAGTTGCCCTTCCTTGACCAGCAATTTAGTCAGGATGCCATCCACTTGCGGGCGAATCACCACACTGTGCAACGACAGCACTGAGCCGATCCCGCTGACAAAGCGTGGAATATCCTGCTGCGCCACGCTCACCACCCTCACCGGAATCGCAGTGGGCGCCGCCAGTTTGGACTTGGCCGGGCGGGTCAGTGCCCAGGCCGCAACAGCCAACACCACGAGGACACCTACGATCAGGGCGGTTTTTCGTTGAATTTGCATGGGGTGAGGTGCCAAGGCGAAGGATTGGAAGTGGATGAGGCCTTTATAGCCCGCCAATCCGGTCAGCAAGGTGACTGCTAACTGACAGCGCTGTCAGTAAAGACCGACCATTCGTACAGGTGGTGGTTAAAGATCCGAGGCGGGCAGGTATACTGCGCGCCAGCGTGGCCCGCAAGCTGGCCCCGCGTCATTTTTTGCACGCTCCGGAGCCTCCATGACTTCCCCGACACAACCCCCTGTTGAAGCGGCCGACCTCGTCGATCCGGCCAGCGCCGAAGGCGTTGAAAAAGCCGAGATCCCGGCGTTCAAGTTTCCCTTCAAACCGGGTGAACTGGCGGGGGCCAAGAATGCCGCCCAGCCCTGGTACAAGAACGGCGCCAAGAACGGCCACACCAAGACCCCGGGCATGGCCCCGCCGGGTACGCGCCGCTCCATGGGTAAACGTTAAGATTAATCGGTTGTAATGTTTGGCGGATGTTGCCTACAGCCTCCGCTGATGTTTCTGATTGTAGGCCGGCGACTGTTTCTTGAAAGCTGCACAGCCTTTGCGCTTCCCTGGGTTTTTAGTGGGGTGGAGCGCAGCGTGCTCTTTCCGGAAAAGGACGTTTCCTGTGGCCCTGATACACCTGTGTGTAATGCTTGCCCTGTCGCTCGCGGTGGATGCCGTTGCAGGCATTGATCAACCACGGCGCGAAATCCGCTTTGCTGTCGTCGCACAGTTTTCCCCTTTCCAGAGTCGCAACCCGCAAGGACAGTTGATCGGTCTGAATATCGAGTTGGGTAACGCGCTCTGCCAGCAATTGAATGTGCGCTGTACCTGGGTCGACCAGGTGCTGGTCGAAAACTTCGAAGGCCTTGAAGCCCGGCAATTCGATGCAATCATGGGTATTGCCTCCACCCCCCAGCGCCGGCGCCGGGTGAGTTTCACCGACAACCTCTACCCCTTCACCACACGGTTGGTGGCGCTGCGAACCTCAGGCCTTTTGCCAACGCCAACGTCGCTCAAGGGCAAGCGGGTCGGGGTATTGCTGGGGAGTAACCGCGAAGCGTTTGCCCGGTCCCAATGGGGGCCAAAAGGCGTGATCATCAGGAGCTTCTGGCTCAACGACGAACTGGTTCGCAGCCTGCTCGCGGGTGAAATAGACGCGACGCTGCAGGGCACCGTGGAAATTCGCAACGCGCTGCTCGACACTGCCGCCGGCCAGGACTACGACTTTCTGGGCCCCGCCGTATCCACTGAACTGCTGGGCGACGGTGTGGCGATCGCGCTGCGTAGCACCGATACGGGGCTGCGCACTGAGCTCAACCGTGCCCTCGAGCAGCTTATGCACAACGGCGAATATCAGCGGATCCTTGCACCTTATCGCCTGGACGCGCCGTGATGGCTTAGTCAGTTGTAGCGTCAGTGGGCGAGAGCGTTTTGCACTAAGCCGCGCGTAACGGGATAAACGCGTAGTTGGCCGGCACCTCGGTCGCAATCTGCGCCCCGGCATCCAGCACCTGCTCGGCGATGTCCAGTCCGGACACATGGAACACCCACTCATTAGCCACCGACGGCTGACTTATCGCCAACTCGATCGCCTGGGCAAATGCCCCCATGTCCGGCAGGTAAGCGGTAAATCCATCGCCCTTGAGCGCCGTGGTGCGAATGCCCAGTAGTGCGCACACCGCCTCTTTGGTCTGCACATCGTCGCGGTCGGCCTGGCGCGAACGACGGATCAGTTCAGCCAGCGCCTGGTCCATCAGCTCACCGCCGACGATCAGCGCCGGCCCCTGTTCCCAGGATTCCGGCGGACATTCCTTGGCAGCGGGGTTCAGCGGGATATGCGGGTTGATTTCCATCGGATAGATGCGACACACCAACGGGCGGCGCGCATAGATGCGGCACAGGTTGTCTTCGTCAAGATTCCGGCAGCGCCCCGCGTTGTAGGCCGCAAAGGTGATTGCCACAAACGCCTCGGTGTTGCCGCTGGGCACCACCACCGAACGGCGCTCGGCATGTTCGCGTTGCAGCTGGGGCAGGCCCAGTCCATTGCCCAGGAAACCTTCCACCAGAACAATGACGTTACCGCCGTCCGCCGCCCACATCCGGGCCTCTTCCAGGGTCAGGGGCACGTGATGGTCGGAGCAGCATTTGCCGCAGCCGACGCAGGAAAATTGAGTATTCATGGCGGATCTGTCACCAGGTTAGGTCAGAGGGCACGCAAGAACGGTGACGGGTTTTTACCTCTGTTCACCAATTCGCTCTCTGGAAGCAAGTTACACGCCAGTGTGTGTTAGTCCTGAGGTACTACGTCGCGCAGGACAAATTTCATGCCCGCGCTTTCATACAGCTGGCGGGCACGCACATTGCTCTCCAGCACCTTGAGGTCCACGTAGGGTTCGCCGCGTTGCTTGAACGTCTGGAAGCTGTGCAGCAACAAGGCTCGCCCCAGCCCTTGGCCTTGGGCGCAGGGGTGAATAGAGAGGTTCTTGATAAAGGCGCTGGTCCAGCACTGGGCCACACCGAGAATGCCTTCATCGTTGCTGACCACCAGGCACAGGGTGGGATCGAACTCGGCGTCAGTGGTGAACTGATGCCGCCAGGTGTCCAGGTTGGGAACGCGACCGCCGCCCTGATCCTGGGTCAGGCACAGCACGGCATGAATCGCTGGAGCCAAGTCGTTGCGGTAGTGATCCAGTCGCGTACCCGGCGGCCACTGAGGGGCGGGCAGGCTGCCGGTGAGGTCACGACGCAGCAGTTGGAAATAGTCGCTCACAGGCCTTTTTGTGCCACCGTTTGAGCGGCCACTACCAGGCACTTAGTCAGTTCCGGCGAGGAGAATTTGGTGAGCACCGCGTCGGCGCCGGCCAGCCGGGCTTTTTCGCTGTTCATCGCGCTGTCCAGGGACGTGTGCAGCAGCACGTAGAGGTGCTGGAAGTCCGGGGTTTCGCGCAGGGTGCGAGTCAAGGCGTAGCCGTCCATTTCCGACATCTCGATATCCGACACCACCACATTGATCTGCTCGACCGTGCCTTGCAGCTCCAGCAGCACATCGATGGCTTCCTTGGCGCTGCGTGCGGTGTGGCAGGTGAGGCCAAGGTTGCGCAGGGTGTGCACCGATTGCTGCAGGGCGACCTGACTGTCGTCCACCACCAGGATGCGTGCGTTGCCCAGTACTTCAGCTTCTTCCATGGTCAGGTCGGTTGGCGCTGCTTCGATCGGTGCCGGCGCGATACCGTGGATGACTTTCTCGATATCCAGTACCTGCACCAGACCGCCTTCCACTTGAGTCACCCCGGTAATGAACGCACGGTTACCGCCGGAGCCATAGGGCGGCGGGCGGATGTCGGTGGTCAGGCAATGCACGATCTTGCTCACCGCCTGTACATGCAGGCCCTGCTTGGAGCGGCTCACGTCGGTGACGATCAGGCAGCCGCCGTCCGGGTCTGCCAAGGGCATTTCGCCCAGAGCGCGGCTCAGGTCGATCACCGCCAGCGAGTTGCCACGCAGGGTGGCGATGCCTTTGACGTGAGGGTGGGACTCCGGCAGCTTGGTCAGCGGCGGGCAAGGAATGATTTCACTGACTTTCAGCAGGTTGATCGCCATCAGCTTGCCGCTGCGCAAGGTAAAGAGCAGAAGCGAAAGTGAGTCTGCGCGGGCTTTGGTGGTAGACATAAAAACCTTCTGTGGATCAGGGATGACGATCTATAGAGGGTTATCGACTTGGGGAGGCCAGGCTTTAACCGGATTTTGTATCGGGACGGGTGTGTGGGAGCGGGCTCCCACACACGGCCTATTTCAGCCCTTCCACACTTGCGGATTGACCAGGTCCTGCGGGCGTTGGCCCAGCAGAGCACTGCGCAGGTTGTCCAGAGCACGGTTGGCCATGGCTTCACGGGTTTCGTGGGTGGCCGAGCCGATGTGCGGCAGAGTCACGGCATTGCTCAGTTGGAACAGCGGCGACTCGGCCAGCGGCTCCTGCTCATACACATCCAGCCCGGCACCGCGGATGGTCTGGTTTTGCAGGGCGTCGATCAGCGCCGGCTCGTCTACCACCGGGCCGCGGGAGATGTTGATCAGGATCGCGCTGGATTTCATCAAACCCAGTTCGCGGGTGCTGATCAGATGACGGGTCTTGTCGCTCAACGGCACCACCAGGCACACGAAATCCGCTTCGGCCAGCAGCTCATCCAGGCTGCGAAACTGCGCGCCCAGTTCCTGCTCCAGTGCCGGCTTGCGGCTGTTGCCGCTGTACAGGATCGGCATGTTGAACCCCAGGCGCCCACGCCGGGCCACGGCTGCGCCGATGTTGCCCATGCCGACGATGCCCAGGGTCTTGCCATGCACGTCGCAACCGAACAACGGCGCGCCGACGCTGGCTTTCCACTGGCCGGCCTTGGTCCAGGCGTCCAGTTCGGCCACCCGGCGGGCGCTGCTCATGAGCAGGGCAAAGGCCAGGTCGGCGGTGCTTTCGGTGAGCACGTCGGGGGTGTTGGTGAGCATGATCCCGCGTTCGTTGAAGTACGCCACATCGTAGTTGTCGTAGCCCACCGACACACTGGACACCACTTCCAGCTTGCTCGCGCCCTGTAACTGCTCGCGCCCCAGCTTGCGGCCCACGCCGATCAGGCCGTGGGCGTGGGGCAGGGCTTCATTGAATTGAGCGCTGATGTCGCCCAGCTTGGGGGTGGGCGCGATCACTTCGAAATCCTGTTGCAGGCGTTCGATCATTTCCGGGGTGACGCGGCTGAAGGCGAGGACAGTCTTTTTCATTGCAGGCGGGCTCATCGACTACGGAAGAATGCCAAGCACGCTAACATTCCTGCCGACAATTGTCAGGGCAGCCTGAACCAAAGTGGGCACAGTCCAAAACGCGGGAGCTGTTGTTTGATAGCCCTCAGTTCGCCAACCGAGCGCCGCTGAGGCTGCCGCTCAATTCATACGCCACCAACTCCGCCTGATGCGCCGCCAGAATCTCCGGCAGCGAGCCACGCAGGTATTCCACCCAGGTTTTGATCTTCGCATCCAGGTATTGGCGCGATGGGTAGATGGCGTACAGGTTCAACTCCTGGGAACGGTAGTTGGGCATTACCCGCACCAGGGTGCCGTTGCGCAGGCCTTCGATGGCCGCGTACACCGGCAACAGGCCGACGCCCATGCCGCTGGTGATCGCGGTTTTCATCGCGTCGGCCGAGTTCACCAGGAACGGCGACGTATTGATCGCCACGCTTTCCTGGCCTTCGGGGCCGTTGAAAGTCCACTTGTCCAGTTGGATCACCGGGCTGACCAGGCGCAGGCAGGCGTGGTTGAGCAAGTCCTGTGGGCGCTGCGCGCAACCTTTGGCCTTGACGTAATCCGGCGAGGCGCACGCGATGCTGTAGGTAATGCCCAGACGCTGGGACACGAAGCCCGAGTCCGGCAGCTCGCTGGCCAGCACGATGGACACGTCGTAGCCCTCATCGAGCAAGTCCGGCACGCGGTTGGCCAGGGTCAGGTCGAAGGTGACGTCCGGGTGGGTGCGGCGGTAACGGGCAATTGCATCGATGACGAAATGCTGGCCGATACCGGTCATGGTGTGCACTTTCAGCTGCCCGGCCGGGCGCGCGTGGGCGTCGCTGGCCTCGGCCTCGGCTTCCTCCACGTACGCCAGGATCTGCTCGCAGCGCAGCAGATAGCGTTTACCGGCCTCGGTCAGCGCGATGCGTCGGGTGGTACGGTTGAGCAAGCGGGTTTGCAGATGGGCCTCAAGGTTGGAGACCGCGCGCGACACGTTGGCGGTGGTGGTATCCAGTTGCACGGCGGCGGCGGTGAAGCTGCCGGCTTCGGCCACGCAACTGAAGGCGCGCATATTTTGCAAAGTGTCCATGGAGTGTTCTCAGGGGAGATAACAAATTGTGACAGAAAGTTGCGCCGTCCAGTGATCCCTACCAACGGATTATCGCCTGAACGGTAACAAAGATTCACAGGAATGCCAGCTTATCGTCCTCCCTATCGCCCCCTAGAATTGCGCCACCTACCCCCGCATCACCTCAGGAAGTCGCTTGCCGTGCCGCGTCGCATCAGCAGAGAGCTGAAGACTCTCAGTGTTTGGGCCTTATCGTTAGCAATCAGCGGCTGCATCGGAACCGGAGGAATTGCCCCACAAGGCCAGTCCCTCAACGCCAATACCCTGGCCACCGACGACGCCATCCAAAACGCTGCACAAGACGCCCACTGGCCCACCGGGCAATGGTGGCAGGCCTACGGCGACCCGCAATTGAACCGTTGGGTCGACCTGGCCACTCAGCACAGCCCAAGCATGGCCATGGCTGCCGCGCGAGTGCGCGAGGCGCGGGCCATGGCCGGGGTCGCCGAGTCGGCCGAATCGCTGCAGATCAATAGCGACACCACCCTCAAGCGCCACAATTGGCCCAAGGATCAGTTCTATGGTCCCGGCGAGCTGAGCGGTGCCAACACCTGGGACAACAATGCCAGCCTGGGCCTGAGTTACGCCCTCGACCTGTGGGGCCGCGAAAGCAATGCCACCGAGCGTGCCGTCGACCTGGCGCACATGAGCGCTGCCGAAGCGCGCCAGGCCCAGCTCGAATTGCAGAACAACGTGGTGCGCGCCTATATCCAGTTGTCGTTGCATTACGCCAACCGCGATATCGTCGCGGCGACCCTGGCACAACAGCAACAGATTCTCGACCTGGCCAACACACGCCTGAACGCCGGGATCGGCACCCACTTCGATGTCAGCCAGGCCGAAACCCCGTTGCCGGAAACCCATCGCCAACTGGATGCGTTGGACGAAGAGATCGCCCTGAGCCGTAACCAGTTGGCAGCCCTGGCGGGCAAAGGACCCGGGGAGGGCGCGCAGTTGCAGCGCCCGAGCCTGTCCCTGGCCGCGCCGTTGAAATTGCCGTCGAGCCTGCCCGCGCAATTGCTCGGCCAGCGCCCGGACGTGGTTGCCCGCCGCTGGCAAGTTGCGGCCCAGGCCCGTGACATCGATGTGGCCCACGCCGGTTTCTACCCCAATGTCGACCTGGTCGGCAGCCTCGGATACATGGCCACCGGTGGCGGCATGCTGGAATTCCTGGCGGGCAAGAAATTCAACTACAACGTGGGACCTGCGATCACCTTGCCGATCTTCGACGGCGGCCGCCTGCGTGCGGAACTGGGCGAAGCCAGCGCGGGCTATGACATCGCTGTCGCCCAGTACAACCAGACCCTGGTCAATGCCCTCAAGGGTATCAGCGACCAATTGATCCGCCGCGAATCCATGGATAAGCAAGCCGCCTTCGCCGCGCAGTCGGTGGCCTCGGCGCAGAAGACCTACGACATCGCGATGATCGCCTATCAACGTGGCCTCACCGATTACCTGAATGTGCTGAATGCGCAGACCCTGCTGTTTCATCAGCAACAGATCGAGCAACAGGTGCAGGCCGCTCGCCTGAGCGCCCACGCCGAACTGGTGACGGCCCTGGGCGGCGGCCTCGGCGCCGGCGACGACGCACCGCAAGATGCCAAGACCCTCCCGAGCAAGACCCCGGCGGCGCTGGCCGTGTTTGATCACTGAGTAGGATTCGATGACTCCCTTGCCTGCACCGCTGCGCTGGCTGCATTCCCTTGAATGGCGCCGTGGCTTTTTCGACTGGGCACGCAGCGATGGCGTGACCTGGGTGTATATCTTCAAGGTGCTGGTCGCCGCGTTCCTGACGCTGTGGCTGGCCATGCGCCTGGAACTGCCGCAACCGCGCACGGCGATGATCACCGTGTTTATCGTGATGCAACCCCAGAGCGGCCAGGTGTTCGCCAAGAGCTTTTATCGCTTCCTCGGCACCCTGGCGGGGTCGGCGGTGATGGTGTTGTTGATTGCCCTGTTTGCGCAGAACACCGAGTTATTCCTCGGCGCGCTGGCGATTTGGGTGGGCATTTGCACCGCCGGCGCGACGCGCAACCGTAACTTCCGCGCCTATGGGTTTGTGCTTGCCGGTTATACGGCGGCGATGGTTGGCCTGCCGGCCCTGGCCCATCCGGACGGCGCGTTCATGGCGGCGGTGTGGCGGGTGCTGGAGATCTCCCTGGGGATTCTGTGCTCCACGCTGGTCAGCGCCGCGATCCTGCCGCAAACCAGCAGCGCCGCCATGCGCAACGCCTTGTACCAGCGCTTCGGCGTGTTTGCGCTGTTCGTCACCGATGGCCTGCGCGGACGCAGTCGACGTGAAGGTTTCGAGGCCAGCAACGTGCGTTTTATCGCTGAAGCGGTGGGCCTTGAAGGACTGCGCAGCGTCACGGTGTTTGAAGACCCGCACATGCGTCGGCGCAACGGCCGGCTCAGTCGCCTCAACAGCGAATTCATGAGCATCACCACGCGCTTCAATGCTTTGCATCAGTTGCTGGAGCGGTTGCGCGCGGATGAAGCGGCCCCTGTTGTCGCCGCCAGACCCGGCGTGCATGACCTTGCCGAACTGCTCGATGGTTTCTCCGGCCGTGCGCTGACCAGCCCCGATGCGGCGCGCCTGGTCAACCAACTCAGCGCCTATAAGGACGGCCTGCCCGCCAAGGTCCGCAGCCTGCGCGCGGCTTTTCAGGAAGAGCACCCAAGTGAAGCCGAGCAGCTGGATTTCCACACCGCCTACGAGCTGCTTTACCGGTTTGTCGATGACCTGCACAACTACGCGCAAACCCACGCTTCCCTGGCGGAACATAGCCATGAGCGCGAGCAATGGGACGAAACCTTTATCCCCAAGACCAACTGGCTGGCCTGCGCTGCCTCGGGGATTCGCGCGTCATTCATCCTGATGGTACTGGGCAGTTATTGGGTGGCCACCGCCTGGCCCAGCGGCGCGACCATGACCCTGATCGCCGCCGCCACCGTGGGCTTGTCCGCCGCCACGCCGAACCCGAAACGCATGGCGTTCCAGATGGCTTGCGGAACGTTGATAGGGGCCCTGGTGGGCTTTGTCGAAATGTTTTTCGTGTTCCCCTGGATCGACGGCTTCCCGCTGCTGTGCGTGATGCTTGCCCCGGTGATCATCTTTGGCGCGTTCCTCGCTTCGCGCCCGCAATACGCGGGTGTTGGCGTAGGGCTGCTGATCTTTTTCAGCACCGGCTCGGTGCCGGACAACCTGACGGTCTACAACCCTTACACCTTTATCAACGACTACATCGCCATGATCCTCGGCATGCTGGTGTGCGCGGCGGCGGGCGCGATCATTCTGCCGCCCAACAGCCGCTGGTTGTGGCGCCGCCTCGAACAGGACCTGCGCGAGCAGGTGGTGTACGCGATCAGCGGCAAACTCAAGGGGCTGGCGTCGAGCTTTGAAAGCCGCACCCGTGATTTGCTGCACCAGGCCTATGGTCTTGCTGTTGGCCAGCCGCAAGTGCAGCGCGACCTGCTGCGCTGGATGTTCGTGGTGCTGGAGGTTGGCCACGCGATTATCGAACTGCGCAAGGAACAGGCGATGCTGCCGGTGCACCCGGCGTACGCCGAATCCCAGCCGTGGCGCCAAGCCATCCGCGTGATGGGCCGCTCGCTGGTGCGGCTGTTCCTGCAACCCAGCGCGAGCAACCTGGAGCGTGGCCTGATCGCCGTCGACCATGCGATCAGTCGTGTGCAGGCCACCGACGAACCCTTCGCCCCGCACTTCGACACCTCGGCCCTGCGCCGGGTGAAAAGCTACCTGCATTTTATCCGCACCTCGCTTTTGGACCCGCAATCGCCGTTGGCCGCTCTTAAAGGTGCCACGCAAGGAGCCACGCATGCCTCGTGAAATCGCCTTCCACGGCGTGTATATGCCGACCATGACCCTGATGTTCCTGATCGCAGCTGTGCTGGCCTGGGCGCTTGATCGCTGTTTGGCCGGGTTTGACCTGTACCGTTTTTTCTGGCACCCGGCGTTGCTGCGCCTGAGCCTGTTTGTTTGCCTGTTCGGCGCCCTGGCGCTGACCGTCTACCGTTGAGAATCCCCCGATGAAAAAGTTTTTCAGCCTGCTCGCGACCTTGCTGGTATTGGCTTTGGCGATCTGGATTGGCCGTACGCTGTGGGTGCACTACATGGAAACCCCATGGACCCGAGACGGCCGTGTGCGCGCCGATATCATCAACGTCGCGGCCGACGTCACCGGTGAGGTGGTCGACGTGCCGGTGCGTGACAACCAGTTGGTGAAGAAGGGCGACTTGCTGATGCAGATCGATCCCGAGCACTACCGCATTGCCGTCAAGCAGGCGCAATCGCTGGTGGCTTCGCGCAAAGCCACTTGGGAAATGCGCAAGGTCAACGCTCATCGGCGCGCCGATTTGGACGCCCTGGTGATCTCCAAGGAAAACCGCGACGACGCCAGCAACATCGCCGACTCAGCGCTGGCCGATTACCAACACGCGCTGGCGCAACTGGAAGCGGCCGAACTCAATTTGAAGCGCACGCAAGTGGTGGCGGCTGTTGATGGTTATGTCACCAACCTGAATGTGCATCGCGGTGACTATGCGCGTATCGGCGAAGCCAAGATGGCCGTGGTGGATATGAACTCGTTCTGGGTCTACGGCTTCTTTGAAGAAACCAAGCTGCCCCACGTCAAGGTCGGTGACAAAGCCGATATGCAGTTGATGAGCGGCGAGACCCTGAAGGGCCACGTGGAAAGCATCTCACGTGGTATCTACGACCGCGACAACCCCGAAAGCCGCGAGCTGATCGCCGACGTGAACCCGACCTTCAACTGGGTGCGGCTGGCCCAGCGGGTGCCGGTGCGGATTCACATCGATGAGGTGCCGGAAGGGGTGTTGTTGGCGGCGGGGATCACCTGTACCGTGATTGTGGACCAGACACAAAACTGAACCGGCGCTAAGCCTTAATAAACGTTTCATGCAAATGGCGCCACAGCAGCGCACCACTGGCCTGCTTTTCGAACACTACCGTGGCGCGGCGATCCGTGCGGGTGCCGCTGTCGTCGAGCTGATGTTCGCGATAGGTCACCGTGGCGCCACGTGCATGCCGATCGATGCCGGTCATTTCGCTCAAGGTGATCTTCAACCCTGGACGCATGCCGCCCAAACGCGTGAACAGGGCGTTGACCCCGGCGGCATTGACCCGTGTGCCGGTCGCCGGGGCAACCATGCTGAATTCCGGTGAGAAGCGAGCGAGCAAGGTCTGCAAGGTGCCCTCAGGCGCAACCCCGGCAAACCATTGCTCGATCTCCACGTGGGTCTGGATCACTTCTTCGAAAAAGTCGCTGTAATCAATCATCGGTGAGGCTCGCTGGCAGGGTGAAGCAGTGAGCGTACTCTGGATGCATCCAGGCGCAGCACTGCAAAAAGAGGCAGCAGGGTCAAGGCTGCCGCCATCGTGAAGGTTATGGCGAAAGAATCCAAGGCCGACAACAATGCACTCAGCGCTGCCGCGCCCAGGCAGAAGCTCACTTGGCGATTGATGTTCCACAGGGCGCTGGCGTGGCCCATGCGTTCGGCGGGGATATCCACAAAGGCCAGGGTCTGCGCGGTGCTGCTGCACAGGCTGCCACCCAACCCCATCAAGAGGTAGGCAGGGATGATCAGGGCTGGCGCGTTGAGCAACAATATGCCGACGCATTGCAGCGCCATGCCCGCCAGCAACAACGGCTTAGGGCCACAGCGGTTGAACAGTTGTTTGCTGAGGAAAATCGCCAGCGCCGACGCCAGGGCCCAGGGCAACATCAGCGCACCGGTTTGTGTCGCGTCATAGCCGAGTCCGCGCAAGTAGAGGATGGCGATAAGGCTGGTGCCGATGAATACGCCGGGGATGCACAGGTAGATCAGCATGGCGGTGCGCAACATCGGGCTGCGCACTTGTTGGAAAATACTGCCCACGTCCAGCTTCGGACGAAGCTTGGCCGTCACATCGGGCGTTATCCACAGCAGGGTTAGCAGCAAGGTAATCAACGCCAGGGGCAAGTTGGCGTAGAAGATCCAGCGCCACGACAGGCTGTCGACAATCAACCCGCCCAACGCCGGGGACAGCGCCGGCACCAGCAGTGCTACCGACATCACCCGCGCCGTCAATTGGCTGCGCTCAGCCGCAGGGAAATGCCGGTAAGCCATGGCCTGTCCCACGGGAATCAGCAAGCCGCCGCCCAGCCCCTGCAGGGCGCGCCAGCCGATCAGCGTTTCAATCGAACTCGCCTGGCCCACCATCACCGAAGCGCCGGCGAACAACAGCAGGCTGGCGGCGATCAAGGCTCTTTCGCCCATCACCGCCGCCAGCCACACACTCAGTGGAATGATCACGGTCAGGCCGAGCAGGTAGGCGTTGCTGATCCATGCCAGTTGAGTGACCGAAGCCTGCAGTTCGCGGGCAATATCCGGGTAGGCGACTGTGGCGACAAACATGTTCACCAGGTCCAGGGCAAAGCCCAGCAAAAAGATCCAGGCGACTTTCGAGCGGTAGGTCATGAGCGCGATCCTGCGAATGAAGCGGGCAGGGTAGGCCGCGCATGCTGTTTGGGAAACGTCGGTTTGCCTGTTAGTTTGTCAAAAATATTTTGACAAAGGAGGGCGCCGCCGATGGTCAGCCTGGACCGATTCGACACTTTCAAGGCCGTGGTCGAGGCCGGCTCGCTTACCGCTGCCGCCGACTTGTTGGGCCAGACCCGCGCCGTGGTCAGCTTCAACCTCAAGCGCCTGGAAGCGGAGCTGGGCGTCACCCTGCTGACCCGTAACACCCGGCAACTGGCGCTCACCGATGCCGGCGAGCGTTTCTACGTGCGCTGCACACGCATGCTCGAAGAAGCACGGTTGGCGGTGGAAGAGGCGCGTTCGGAGCATGCCCAACTCAAAGGCACGCTGCGCATTACCACCACTGTGGAATACGCATTGGCCGTGGTTGCCCCGGCTGTCGAAGCCTTCCGCCGCCTGCATCCAGACCTGAACATCCACTTATCCACCTCCTCGACCCATGCAGACCTGATCTCCGAGCGTTTTGACGTGGCGATTCGGCTGGGACGCCTGCTGGATTCCAATCACCGTGCGGTGCAGTTGTCGTCGTTCGACGTGTTTGCCGTGGCGGCGCCATCGTTGGGCGGGGTGAGTACACTGGATGAATTGGAACAGTTGCCCAAGCTGGGACATGGCCGATTGACGGAGTTGCGCGTGACCGATCCCCAAGGCGGCGAACATCTCTATCGCCCCGGCCACGCGTCACTGGTCGCCGACAGCGCAGCCGTGCTCCAGGCCTTCGCCGTGCGCGGACATGGCGTGGCAGTGTTGCCGCAATGGCTGGTGAAGGACGATCTGGAGGCCGGGAGGCTGGTGCGCTTGTTGCCGGACCATCGTTTTGCCCCGCAAGGGGTCTACGCGATGTATCCGGACACTCGGCATTTGCCCCTGAAGGTGCGGGCGTTTATTGATTTCATGAAGGGTTAGAGCGAACCGGCCAGCCCGAAGCGCTTCTTCAACACCTTCTCCAGCAGCCCCTTGGGCAACAACGCTGCCATCAACGGTAACGCGCGACTGCCATTGCCCGAGCGCAGCAGGCGGGGCGGTTGTGGTTGTTGCACGGCCTTCAATACATCCGCCGCGAACACGGTGGCCGGCGTCGGCTTGTCCTGGGACGCCTGGCTGCGCGCCCGGATGCCATCGCGCAGCGGCCACCACGGCGACTGTTCATTGATCAACAGTTCGGCCTGGGCGCCGGCGTTTTTCGCAAAGCTCGTGTTGATCGCGCCGGGTTGCACTTCCATGACCCGCACGCCAAACGGTGCCAGTTCCATGCGAAGTGCGTCGCTCAAGGCATGCACGGCCGCTTTGGACGCGCAGTAGGCGCCGGCAAACGGGGTCACCAGCACACCGGAAACACTGCCGATGTTCACCACCACTCCCTTGCTGCGCCGCAGGGCCGGAAACAGCGCCTGGGTGACGCCGACGATGGAAAACACATTGGTCTCGAATTGGCGTTGCATTGCCTCGGTGCCGCCGTCGAGCAATGGGCCCATGGCGCCGTATCCAGCGTTGTTGACCAGCACATCCAGTTCGCCCAGTTGTTCGGCCAGCCGTTGCAGGGCGGCGCTGTCGTTGACGTCCAATTGCACCGCGTTAAAGCCTGCGGCCGACAAACCGGCGACGTCTTCCGCACGGCGGGCGCTGGCCCACACGCGGTAGCCTGTGGCCTTGAAAGCGTCAGCCAGGGCACGGCCGATGCCGCTGGAGCAACCGGTGATCAGTACGTTGGGCATGGATCGATCCTTCATCAGTCCGAGAAACTGCCTTGCAGGTGCTCGGCACGGAACTCCAGGGTTTGCGGGCGGTAGCCGGGGCGTAAAGGTGGGGTTGGCAAGCAATCGTCCCAGGTGCCGCCGGCTTGCAGTTCGCCAGGGCCGCGATAGCGTGGGGCGGCATAGACGTTGTCGGCCAGGTTGACCGAGTCGCCCGGTGCATAGGCGGCGACGCGCCAACGCAGCTCAGTGAGGGGCACATCGTTGCCATTGTTGAGGGTCAGTTTCAGCGGACGGTCCGCAGGGCATTCCTGGGGAGCATAGCTGATGCGCAGTTCCAGGCGTGCCAGTTGGGAGGCTTCGCGGTTATCCAGCCAGACGACCCAGATGGCCACGAAACCCAGGCCAACGGCGGCGGCCAACGATACCGGCAAGGCTTTGGCCGGGTAGCGCAGCAGCAGGATCAACCAGGTGATGATCAGTAGGACGCCGAAGAACATGAGGACAGTCTCGTATGCGGATGAACCATCCTACCTGCGCGATGGCCTGGATGCCTATGGCGAGTCTCTGTTTTCATGAGGGAACCGCACAATGCCTTTTCTCCACAAATCCAGCATAGGGACATGCAGATTGCCCAGGAGGGTATCAACCCCAGTCTGATCAAGTGAGACGAACTATGATTGCTTCAGCCGTGCTTATACCTGCTGCCACGTCCGCACTGTCGTCAGTGGCTTCCTCTCTTCTCACGCCTCAATCTGCGCCAGCGCCGAGCAGCGCTGCAACATCGAATCAAGCGAACATAAAGCATGACACTCAAGCGCAGCCCCGCATGCAAAGTCAACAATTGACCAACCTGGGGCAAACGCTGCTGCAAGGGGCTGCGACGCTTTTCCCCACAGCGTTACGTGGCGGCCCCGAAGAAAAGGCGAAGGGCGCTGGACTGATGGTGGGTGGGGCTGCCGCAGAAGGTCTTGGGAAAAGGTTTGGCATGAGTGGTGGTCTGTTGAGCAAAGCCGTTGGCGCCGGTTTGGTATATGGCGGCAGGGCTGCTCAGGAATTTGGCAAGAGCCGATACGACAGCGCGGACAGCACCACGAACAACACGGGTAACTACAACGCCTACTCCCCGTCGAATTGGGGGAGCAGGCCGGCGTCGTAACGGGCTGGCGGTGCAATAAAAAAGCCCCCGCCCAACCGGCTGCGGATAGGGGACGCAGTCGACTGGACGGGGGCTTCTTTTACGACTGTTTTACTGCGCGATAGTTTTCACCGACACGCCACGTTCAACCGGCGTCGAGCGACCGTAGATATCTTCAAAGCGCTCGATGTCGTCTTCGCCCAAATAGCTGCCCGATTGCACTTCGATGATTTCCAACGGGATCTTGCCCGGGTTGCGCAGGCGGTGCACCGAGGCGATCGGGATGTAGGTGGACTGGTTCTCGGTGAGCAGGAAAACGTTCTCGTCACAGGTGACTTCAGCGGTGCCGCTGACCACGATCCAGTGTTCGGCGCGGTGGTGGTGCATCTGCAGCGACAGGCACGCGCCCGGCTTGACCGAGATGTGCTTGACCTGGAAACGCCCACCCATGTCCACCGAGTCGTAGGAGCCCCACGGGCGATAGACTTCGCAGTGGTTCTGGGTTTCGCTGCGGCCCTGGTCGTTGAGGGTCGAGACCATCTGTTTGACGCCCTGGACCTTGTCCTTGTGGGCAATCATCATCGCGTCCTTGGTTTCCACCACCACGATGTTGTCCAGGCCGATCACCGACACCAGTTTACCGTTGCCGTGGATCATGCAGTTGCGGCTGTCCTGGATCACCACGTCGCCTTTGCTGACGTTGCCGTGGACGTCTTTGTCGTTGACGGCCCACAGCGAGGCCCAGCAACCCACGTCGCTCCAACCGGCGCTCAGCGGCACCACGCAGGCGCGCTGGGTTTTTTCCATCACGGCGTAGTCGATGGAGTTGTCCGGGCAGCAGGCGAAGGTGGCTTCGTCGAAGGACACCGTGTCGGCGGTCTGTTCGCTGCGTTCAAGGGTCAGCAGGCAGGTGTCGTAGATGTCCGGGTCGTGCTTTTTCAGCTCTTCGAGGAAGCGGCTGGCGCGGAACAGGAACATACCGCTGTTCCAGAAGTAACCGCCGCTCTTGACGAACTCCATGGCGCGTTTTTCATTGGGTTTTTCCACGAACTGCTCGACGCGGCTCACGCCTTCGGGCAGCAGCGAATCGTTGGTGGACTTGATGTAGCCATAACCGGTTTCCGGACGGGTGGCCGGCACGCCGAACAGCACCATCTCGCCACGCTCGGCGGCCACGGTGGCCAGGGCCAGCGCACGCTGCAGGGCTTTCTGGTCGTCGATCACGTGGTCGGCGGGCAACACCAGCATCAGCTCGTCGCGGCCTTCATTGACCAGCATCATCGCGGTGAGGGCCACGGCCGGCGCGGTGTTGCGGCCGAACGGTTCCATCAGGATGCGCTGGCTTTCGAGCTTACGCGCGGCCAGTTGCTCGTTGACGATGAAGCGGTGGTCCTTGTTGCAGACCACGATTGGGGAGTCCATGCCTTCAAACACCAGGCGCTCCAGGGTTTGCTGGAACAGCGTGTGCTCGCCGGTCAGGGCCAGGAATTGTTTAGGGAACTGTTTACGCGAAAGCGGCCAAAGACGTGAGCCGCTACCACCGGAAAGGATGACTGGAATCATGGGTGTTTCTCCTTGAATCGATTTGGGTCAGAGCTACGAAGGTTTGTCGTTTCACTCTTGTTTTTGTCTCGGTCTCTGTGGGAGCGGGCTTGCTCGCGAAGGCATCAGCTCGGTGCATCTGACAAACCGAGTCGTCTGCATCGCGGGCAAGCCCGGCTCCCTCAGGGAAATAATCAGCGGGTCGACACCGGGCGTTTCACCCACACTGGCGACAGGCTCGAACCGGAACCGGTGACGTACAGCACCGCCGCTTCACCGCGTTCCAGGGCCACCGGCTTCACGTCGCCGACTTTTTTGTCGCCGTCATACAGCGCCAGGCTGACCTTCACCGGGTTGATTTCGCGCTCGCCACGGCCTTTGGCAGCGACTGCCTTGACCACGTCGGTCTTGCCGTCAGCGGTCTTCAAGGTCAGGGCCTTATCGCTGAGGTTCTGCACGCGCACCAGGGACTTCTGCTTGTTCTTGAACGGTGGCTCCTCGATCAGCTGTGGCTGGCCGCTGCCGCTGTTGACCAGGGTGTAATAGTGGTCGGCGGCGAGTTTGACCGGCACGGTCTGGCTGCCGACCTTGGCGCTGTAGTCACCGCCGGGCATGAAGCTGAAATCACTGCTGGCCAGTGGTGCGACATCGCTCAGGTTGGTGGCGCCGACAGTGGCGCTGACTTCCTGATTGCTGGCGTTGTAGATCCGCACGAAGCTCGAACCTTTTGGCGCGGTAGGGCCGTAGAGGGCGGCGTCGCCACCGGCGAAGGCGGACATCGATACGAAGCTCAGGCCGGCTGCGATAGCCAGGGTTTTAGCGAGACGACGAGGAGTTGTAGTGAAAGTCATGTGAGTTACCTCTCTTTCAGTTTTGCGCCCGGTCGGGCGTCTCGGATTTTTGGTTTTTAACTGGGGTGTTCAGTGCCATGTTCTGTTGGCGCGAACCGGCTTGTTTAAGCTGCGCAACCCAGGACGGGTCGGCATCACCGATTTCGTTGTTCACGGGCAGATAACGTTCAGGAAACTCCCAGATCAGCACCTGGGGCGGGCTGTTCTTGAAGTCATCGCTTTTGAGGTAGCTGAGCATCGGCAGGATCGGGCCGTGGCCGTCTTCGGCGTAGCTGACCACGTCGCTGCCCAGGGCTTGCTTGAGGGCGCCGACGAAGTTCCAGTTGGGGTTGGCGCTGTAGCTGGTGCCCACCAATGCCACCGGGGTTTCGCTGTCGCTGAACAGGGCATCGTCACCTTGGGTTTCGGCCAGGTGCGTGACGCGTTTTTCCAGCGGTTCTTTCGGCGGCATCAGGTTTTCGAACAGCGGGTCCAGGGGCAGGAACAGACGCAGGTCGCCTTTATGCGGCTCGGTCTTCTCGGCTTCGGTGATAAAACGCTGCGGCTCGCCGTGAAGCGGGGTCTTGTCGGCGATGGTCTTGGCCAACTGCTTGGCAGCGATTTCGGCACCGTCCGGTGTCCAGTGGGTGTCGGTGCGCAGGAACACTTGCTTGCCGCCGAGCTTGGCCTGTTGCAATGGGCCGAGCAGGTCCGGGGCGATGATCTTGTCGGCCGCGACACGGGCGTGGAAGTCCTGGTACAGGTTGGCGTGGATGCTGGCCGGTTTCACTTCACCCAAATGTTCCGGGTAAAGGCGCACCTTGGCTGGCACGATCGCCATCACCAGTTGAATGCCCTGGGCCTTGAGTTTCTGGCGCACGCCTTCGACCAGCGCGTAGTTGCCTTCAAGGTTCTGGTCTTCGTTGACGGCGGGGTTGAATTCCTCGTCGCTGTACAGCCAGTGATCGCGGCCCAGCACCACACCGGGACGGCCTTCATTGAACAGCTTGTAGTCCAGCGCCGCCCACAGGTTGGTGCCGATGCGCTTGATCGGGAACTCGTCGTCGTAGTGGGTCTCGACGGCTTTGGTCCAGCGACCGTTGAGCACGGTGGCGTCGGCATTGGTGCTGAAGCCGAAGAAACTGCGCAGCGACCAGGCGCCCAGGGCCAGCAGCAGCACCAGGAACAGGCCGATATAGAGGACGCGTAATGAACGGGTCATGGTCGGCTCCCTCAAAATTGGAAGTAAAGGAACGGCGAGAAACTCTGCGCCGACAGTTTGAGAATCGACGCCACGAACAGCAGCAGCACCGCAGCGCGCATCGCGTAGCGTGGCCAGTCAGCGGTCCAGTAGGCCGGTTGCACGGCGGCATCTTTGCCCACGGTGAAACCGGGTTCGTGGATGCTGCCTGGGTTGTCGCCCGGCACAGCCTTGATCAGGCTAGGGTCGGCCGGTTTGGTCTTCTCGGCAGGACGATTGGTGTAGAAGTCGCGCAGGCCGAAGAACGCCAGGGTTGCATACGCCACCACCAGGGTTGCCACTTGCAGGCCGGTGAGGTTGGCGCGGTTGAGTTCCGACAGCGACCACTCGCCAAAGCTGAACATCGCACCGTACATACGGCCGGCGACGTGCAGGTTCTCGGCGCGGAAGATCACCCAGCCCATCACCACCAGCAGGAAGGTGAAGGCCCAACGCACCGGGTTGAAGCTGCGCGGCGAAGTGTTGAGGCCGATGGCTTTTTCAATCGCCAGCCACATGCCGTGCCATGCACCCCACACGATGTAAGTGATGTTCGCACCGTGCCACAGGCCGCCGAGCAGCATGGTCAGGAACAGGTTGCGGTAGGTGGTCAGCGTGCCTTTACGGTTGCCGCCCAGGGTGATGTACAGGTAGTCACGCAGCCAGGTGGACAAGCTGATGTGCCAGCGCCGCCAGAACTCGGTGATCGACTGGCTGATGTACGGCTGCTTGAAGTTCTCCATGAAACGGAAGCCCATCATCAAGCCCAGGCCGATGGCCATGTCGCTGTAGCCGGAGAAGTCGAAGTACAACTGCGCGGTATAGGCCAGCGCGCCGAGCCAGGCATCGCCCGTCGTCGGGTTTTGCAGGGCGAAGCAATGGTCGGCCACCACCGCCAGGGTGTCGGCGATGAAGACCTTCTTGATGAAACCCTGCATGAACCGCGTGCAGCCCTCGGAGAACTTGTCGAGGGTGTGGGTGCGGTTGTTGAACTGATCGGCCAGGTCGCGGAAACGCAACACCGGGCCGGCAATCAGGTGCGGGAAGATCGCCACGAACGCCGCAAAGTCGATCAGGTTGCGGGTTGCAGGGGTATCACCGCGATACACGTCGATGATGTAGCTGATGGACTCGAAGATGTAGAACGAGATCCCGATCGGCAGCAGCACGTGGGTGAGAATGAACGGCTCCAGGCCGGCCGACTTCATCATCACGTTGATGCTGTCGACGCCAAAGTTGGCGTACTTGAAGTAGCCGAGGATGCACAGGTCGACCACCACGCCCAGCAGCAGCCAGCGCTGGGCCGGCTTGGTGCGCACGCCTGCCGCACCGACCTTGAGGCCGATCCAGTAATTCCACAGCGTCACGGCGGCGAACAGCGCCAGGAAGTCCACTCGCCACCAGGCGTAGAACACGTAGCTGGCCAGTAGCAGCAGCAGGTTGCGATAGCGTTGCCCGCTCAAGTAGTACAAGCCGAGAAAGATCGGCAAGAACAGAAACAGGAACACATTGGACGAGAAAACCATCCCGATCTCTCCATGTTTAACCAACAGTCAAGGGCCAGAGCCCCCCCAAACCCCCCCACGATTTCGGGGGAGGGCTGTATTGCATTCTCACTGTCGAAACCGGGTTAACCGTGGGAGCGGGCTTGCTCGCGAATGCGGTGGTTCAGTAACAGATGTGTCGATTGACACACCGCATTCGCGAGCAAGCCCGCTCCCACATTGGGACCCTGCTTCGTCAGTTGATTTTTCAGCTGCCTTTGTTGCCTTTTTCGTGCGCCGGGTCGTAGACCTTGGTCAGGTCACCCCCGAGGCGGAACGTCTTGAAAGGCTGCATCCCGTGCTTGCGCTCGATCACATCCGGCGCACAGGTGTAGAGGGTGCAGAACGGCTCAAGCCAGGCATATTTCATGTCCTCCTTGAGGTCTTTCATATCCTGCTCTTTGCCGTTCTTCTGTTCGAAGATCTCCGGATCCTTGACCCCGGCCAGCACTTTTTCGCCCAGGCGCTTGAGCGCGCTGTTGTTTTCCTGGCGCAGGTCCACACCGTTGACCAAGGCAAAGCTGGCGATCATCGACAGCGGCGGCAGGGCGTAGTTGTGGTACGACAGGGCGCGTTGCTGGCGCTTCAATTCGTTCGGCAGGAAGCCTTGGTCGTCGACCTGATTCGCGCCGACCTTGTATTCCTTCACGGCCCAGTCGAACAGGTCGCGACGGTTGGTGGCGACGGACGTTGCCATCACCGACCAGGCGGCCCAGTAAGAGTGGTTGTTGGTTTTTTCCAGCGGCAGGTTGTCCCAGTCGCTCACCACCTGGTCGGCCAGTTTGTTGAACCAGGCTTCGATCAGCTGCGATTCCTGCTGGTGGTTGGCCAGCGGGTGCGACTCGGAGAACTTCAAGCGCACATAGGCCGACGCCATGCTGCCCAGTGCCCATTTGCGCATGGACTTGCCGGTGTGGTTGAAGTCTTTGGACATCAACGCATCTGCCCGAGCCCATGTAGCCAGCCAGTTGAGCGTGCATTCCAGTTGTTCGGGCCGGCCATCGCGCATGAACTGCATCACCCGCTTGCTGGTGTCTTTTTCCAGCTTGGTGATGTCGGCGGTGCTGTCACGAAAGGCTTTTTCGGATTGCACATTCAGCGTGGAACGGGCCTTGTCCGAGCCTTCGTACTTGCTGCGAAATTGCAGCGAGCCGGTGTACGGCGCGGGCATGGCGTCGCAGTCATTCTTGAAGTCGCCGGTCTTGAACGCTTCAATCGGTGCGAAATAACCCTGGGGTGGACGCAGTGGGGCGGCGGCGTTGACTGAGCCGGCGAACATCGCCAGGCCGAGTAACGTGGGAATCAATAACTTCTGCATAAGTAACCTCATTGCCCAGTTGAGGCGGTCTGTTGACCACCGGCTGGGAATACGTTGCGTGTGCAAATTTTCGCTTCGACTTTCTGCGCGGCAGCGCCCGCTTCGGGACCCTGCACTTCCACGGCCAGCAAGTTCTGCGAGGCCCAGTCTTCATCGGTGCGCAGTTCAAAGGCGAAACGCCCGTCTGTATCGGATGTTTCGGGTTTTTCGATCTTGATGTCCTCGTGGCGCCCGTTCATGTACCAGAGGGTGGCTTGCAGGGTTTTCACCGACGGGTCGGCGAAGCGGATATCAACCTGGTGGTTGGCGTTGCGCAGGTCTTTATTCGAACTGTTAACCAGCAATTCGTTCTTGCCGGGCTTCAATGTCGTGCTGGCGGTCATCTGCGCGGTCTTGCCTTCGCAGCCGTTGTCCAGCAGCGCCATCATCTGGCGGTAGATGGTCTCCTGGTCCAGGCGATACAGCGGCGAGAATTCCCAGATCAGAATCTTTGGCGGGGTCTTCTGGAACTCTTCGCTGCCCAGGTACTGGATCATCGAGCCTTCCAGGCCACCGCCGGGGAAGGCGACGTTGAGGATGTCAGCACCGATTTCCTGCTCCAGGAAGCCGGCGAAGTTGTAGTTCTTGCCACTGTGACTGGTGCCCACCAGCGTGATCTGCGGGTTGCCCGAATCGCTGAACAGGTCGCCGTCGCCCGCTTCGCCCTTGGGCTCGGTGGAGAACTGATCCATGTACTGGATCGCGTAGCTGGTGCCACACAGTTGCCCGGCCATGTTGTGCAGGGTGCCGGTCTTGCCCATGCGTCCGGACACTTTGGTCTCGAATTCACGCTTGGGAATATCGGCAAATTCAGGCATTGCACGCACTTTGGCGCCGACGATTTTCGCCGTGCGCTGGGCACCATACGGGGTCCAGTGCTGGTCGCCACGGAAGTAGAAATCGTGGGCTGGCAGCTCATCCGGCAGTTGCTCGTTGGTCAACGGCGACAGGTCCGGCACCACGTAGCCCATCTTGGCGAAACGGCCGAGCATGGTCTTGTAGTTGGCCAGTGCCTTGTCGAAATCGAACTTGGCTTTTTCTTCCGGGTTGAGCTTGTTGCGGTTCACCAGGCCACGGGTCGGCTGGTAGACCACCACCAGTTCCACGCCCTTGGCCTTGAACGCATCGTGCAGCTGTTGCATGCGCTTGTAGCCGGACGGGGTGGTATCGAATTCGGTGCGCAGGTCTTCCTGGGTCCGGAACAACCAGTCGCCCTGGGCTTGCACCAGGGTGGTGAAGTTCTGCTGGTAGCGCGTGGTGTAGTTGCGCGCATCGTGGGCGGCCGGACACAGGCTGCAGCACGGCTCGGCGGTGAAGGTCGGCGCCTTGACTTCGTCGGCGCGCACGCCCTGGCTGGCCGCGAGCAGGCCGAGGGTCAGACCCGAGAGGCTCAACAGTTTGATCATGTGTGGGTGCATAAGGGTCATCCTCAGTCCTGCAATTCGGTCTGGCGTTCGACAGGGTCGATCAGCACGGCTTTCTGCTGGCGTACCAGCAGGTCGAGAATCTCTTCCTGGCGATCGCCCAGCACGCCGTTGAAGCTGATGCCGCTGGATTTGGTCGGCGCCAGCATCGACACGCGGTACAGCTCCACGCTCAACGGCGAGTCGATGGACAGCGGCCCGCTGCCGTTACCCGCCAGTTCACCACCGACCACGATCAGCGAGACCTTGGCGTCGAACGGGTCGAGGGCGATGTCGCGGTCGGTGTCGGTCAAGTCCTTGATGTGGCCATAAAGCCCGGTCAGGCCGTTGGCCATCGAGGTGTTTTCGTACAGCTTGATGTTCACGCTGTTACGCACGCGAATACCGTGGCGACGGTTGGCAATCACTTTGTTGCCCCACAGCAGGTTGTCGCCGCTCTCATAGAGGGTGATGCCGTCGGTGTGGTTACGGTAGAACTCGTTGTCGGCCACGATGTTGTTGACGCTGTTACGGTCGAGTACCAGGCCCGAGAGCTTGTTGTCGTAGCTGCGGTTGTTGAAGATGAAGCTGTCGTTCACTTCCCGGGAAATGATGATGCCGTGCTTCTTCTTGGTGCCGTAGACGGTGTTGTCCGCGATGATCAGACCGTGGGAACGGTCGTGGGGGTCAATGCCGTAGACGATGTTGTCTTTGTAGGTATTGCCCTTGATCACGAAGTTCGTGGTCTCGTAGCAGTAGAAGCCGTACCACATGTCCGAGAACTCGGAGTTGATGATCCAGCCGGTCGGCTCTGGACGCTTGAGCACCTTGGCCATGTTCGGCGTGTACTGGGAAATACTCACCCCGTACGACTTACTGTTGGCGTAGCCGAAACTGGCCATCTTGGTGTTGGAGATGTAAGTCTCGGTGCCGCCCCACGCCAGTAGAAACGGACGGAATTCCTTTGGCGACTTGAACAGCGCCGGGCCGTTGGCTTTTTCGCTCCAGCCGGTGACTTTGGTGTCACGCACAAACAGCTGGCCGTCGTTGATCAGGAACGAACCGCCTTCCTGGGACAGGCGCAACTCCTGGGTTTTCTTGTCGATTTCCAGGATGCCCTTGCGACCGACCACGATTGGCAACTTGGCCAGGAATACACCCGGCGATGTCTCGCTCAGGTACTGTTTGGGCACCTTGCCCAGCAAGTCCTTGAGGTTCATGTAGCCGTCGTCGACAAAGATCGCCTGGGGAATGCCGTGCTGGCGCACCACCCATTCGGCCATCTTGTTGTCACCGCCGATGAAGTCCTTAAGGGCATCTTCCTGCATCATGCGGCGGATGCTGATCTTGCCTGGCTTGGCGCGCACGATCTTTTTTTCCATCGCCGCGTCGGTATAGCCCGACAGGTCCGGCAGGGCCGGCTTGGCCATTTCCAGCGGCGCGGTCGGCGGGCTGGAGATGGTGTAGGTCTTGGCCTGTTGCAGCTCTTTGGCGATGGTCGGCGCTTTAGCCTGCGGCGCGACATCGGCCATGGCAGCAGCGCTGGCCAGCAGCATCGCTGCCGCCAACATGGCCGAGCCTTTGAGGGCTTGAGGGTTCATTGCGCAGGCTCCCATCAGAACTTCCAGATCACGTCGACAAAGGCGCGATGCATGTACGAGTCAACCTGGCTGCCATAGGCGTCGCCCGGCTTGAACACACCTGCACGGAAACGCACCAGGGCCGATGGCTCGTCGATCGACTGGCTGAGCGCAGCCGGCAACAGGCCGGTCTTGAAGTACTTGGTGACCACCAGGTCCATCTCCTGGCCCAGGTCTTTCTTGCCGTCTTCGAGCGGCAGGGAAGTGCTGGACAGGATCGCGCCGGTCACGTCATCGGTGTTGTTCTGTATGGCATCGATGCCGTTGCTGCCCACCGGCTTGTTGCCGTCGACGCGCCAGAACTTGTGGTACACCAGGCTGGCGTCGTAGTCCTCGCGCAGCTGCCAGGAGCCGAACAAGCTCATGGACTGCATGTTGTTCATCTCGCCACGGAAGGCTTCGCCGAAGCGGTGCACGCGGGACTGGGTGCCGGTCCAGTTCGAACGGTTGCTTTGCAGGCCGTTCTGCTCGTATTCGGCGCTGGCGCGGGAGTAGGCCGCACCGACTTGCCACTGTGGGTCCAGGCGCAGGCGGATACCCAGGTCGGTGGCCCAGCCATTCACGTCATCGCTGCGCTTGGCCGTGGTCGGACGGGTGCCGTCGGCGTTCAAGGCGTTGACCGTGTCGCGGTCGCCCTGCATACCGGTGATGCTCGCCCAATAGTTGACGGTGTTGGTGTTGCGCCAGTTGTAGGCGTCGCTGTTGGCTTCGATGCCGAGCCAGGTCAGGTCGCCGTTCTCGCGCTTGTCCAGCGAGTCAGTGGCGACGCCCGGTTCCGGGTAGTCCAGCTTGCCGTCGTCATGGGTGTGGTGAGCGCGCAGGCCGATCCACTGGCCTGGCGTCCACTGGTAGGCGGCGTCGGCGTAGAGGTGCTGACGGTCCTTATCCTTGGGCGACAGTTCCTTGAGGTCGGTGCGGTATTCGCTGAAGCGTTCAGCGACGCCGACGTTGGCCTTGAGCAAGGTGGTGTCGAAGGTCCAGTTCAGCGCTTCGATGTTGGTGTCGCGCCATTGGCCGTCGTCATTGCGCAGGCGTTGGCGGCCCAACTTGAGGATCTCGCCAGGGTAAGGCGTGAAGCCGCTGTAGCCGACCCAGAACTCACGCATGGCCAAGTAGTTTTTCTTAGTTTTGCGGTCGTTGTTGGTGGTCTGCTGGTTTTCGTCATCCGCCGACTGCTGCAGCGTGTCGGTCTCGATGATGTCGCTCGATACTACCGCCTGGCCCATGGCATAGGCGCTCCACGCGCCGCTTTCACCGTAGATCCACGGGCGCAGGTCGAGGCCGATACCGTTGACGTCGCCGCCTTTCTGCGTGCCGAGGTCGCGGTCATCTTCGGACTGGACGGTGGCTTTGACTTCCAGGCCGAAGTTTTTGGCTTCGGTCAGCGCGGCCAGGGTAGGGCACGACCACAGCAGGGCGAAGGTCAGGCCGATGCCGGCCTTGACGAATGGGTTGAGCTTCATAGGGATTCCTCGCCGTCTTCTTCTTCCAGGGCGTGCAGTTGCAGCGTGCTCTGAGCCAGGGTGCCGCGAGCGGCCAGTTCCTGTTGCACCAGGCGTTGGCCTTGGGCGCGTTGCTCCGGAGTCAGTGGGGTTTCCAGCTGCGTGGCCAAGTCATTGGCCTCTGGCGTGTCTTGGGCTTTAGCCAACTGGCTGAAGACATAGGCATTCAATGGGTCGGGCTTGGTGCCCTTGCCTTGGGAAAACAATTGGGCAATCGCGAAATCGGCGCTGTTCTGGCCATTGCGCGCAGCGGTCAGCAAGTGGTCCAGGGCTTTTTGCGGGTAAACCTTGCCCAGGTAGCCACGGCGATAGATCTGGCCGAGGTAGTAATCGGCGGCCACTTCCTTGCCCACGGCTTTTTCGAAGTGTGCTTCGGCGGCCTTGGCGTCGGCGGGCACCCACTTGCCTTCGTAGTAGAGCTTGCCCAGCAACAGCTCGGCGCGCGGTTGGTCGGCGGCGCGGCCGTTGTCCAGGTACTTCATCATCTGGTCGACATCGCCCAGTTCGGGGAAGTCGTAGAGCAGTTGTGCCAGGCTGACCCACGAAGCCGGGTAGCCGGGGGCGATTTTTTCCAGCAGCGCCTGGGCGGTTTTTTCGTCGGTCTTGCCAAGCGATGCATCACCCAATACACGGGCTACGCTGTCGACGCGTTGTGCAGTGACGGTGCCACGGCTGTAGCCGGCTTCCATCTGTTTGAGCAGCTCGGCCTGCTTTTCCGGCTCGGCTTTTTTCTGGTAAACCGTGGCCAACTCGACGTAGCAGATATCGGTGGTATTCAGCGCGGCCTTGCAGATGCGCTCCACGTCATCCAGATGCTGGTCGTAAGTGTCCTGAGTGCGATACAGCAGCACTTGGGCGAGGCCGGCTTCCGGGTAACCGGCGGCCTGCCATTGGCTGATCTGCTGCTGGGCATTCACATTCGGGAAGCTGTGCGGGTATTGCAGGTACAGCATCGCCAGTGGAATCAGGGTGTTGCCTTCGCCATTGGCAAAGGCTTTTTTCAGCAGGCCTTCGGCTTCATGGTGTTCGGCTTCGGTGCTGCCAGGCTTGGCCACCAGCAGGCGACCGAGACGGGCCTGGGCGCGGGGCGAAGTGTCCGCCGCGGCGCGGTAGGTGGCTTCAGCCTGTTTGATTTGCGCCGGATCGCGGGTGCCGACCTGGATGTCAGCCAGGCCCACCTGGGCCTCGCTGTAACCCAGGTCTGCCAGTTGCTGGTAATTCTGCTGGGCGGTGACGGTGTCGCCACGTTTCAACGCTTCGTTAGCCAGGCGTTGGTCGGGCAGGCCGGCGCAACCGGCGAGGCTGACTGCAACAGCTAGCAACGCCGCAGTACCCATGTGGGAGCGGGCTTGTTCGCGAAGGGGCCCTGTCAGTTGATGCATGTGCTGGCTGACACACTGCTTTCGCGAGCAAGCCCGCTCCCACAGGGATTGCGGTGTTTTTGAGAAAGTCGTCACAGGCATGTCCTCGCTTACAGACCGTGGGCCATGGCTTTATCGATCAGCCAGTTCAGGGACGGGCCACGGTCGCTGGTCACTTCCACCGGGCGACCGGCGTAGGTGCTGTCCAGCGGTGCGTCAGGCTTGATCTGCACGCGAATGTCGGAGGACAGGTCGGCGCTGTTCAGGCTGGTGCTGCTGACGATGGTGCCGGTACGGATCTGTTCTTCGTCGGCCACCTGGAAGCTCACCGGTGTACCTGGGCGAACGTCGGCGAACTGGCGATAGGTGAAGCGCGCTTCAACATTGGCGAGGCTGCCGCGCGGCACCAGTTGGAAGATCACATCACCTTTGTTGGCGTACTGACCGTCCGCGACCATTTGCTGGGCCACCACGCAATCGCAGGGCGACGTCAGGGTGCCGGTCATTTGCTTGCCGAACAGCTCTTCAACCTTGGCCGGTTGCAGTTGGTCTTCGTCCAGGTGACCCTTGAGCACGTCCAGCATGCTGGTGCTGAAGGTCGCCAATGGCGCGCCTTTGGCAGCGATCCCGTCACCCTTGAGCAGGCTTTGCACAGTGCCGTCGCGCGGCATGGTCACGTTCATGCCGGGTACGTTGACCAGGCCTGCCTGGGCGTGGCTGACGAAGTACATGCCGTAGATCGACTTGAAGACAAAACCGAACGCGGCGAGGCCGACTAGGAAGATCGCCAGGCTGAACGTCACGGCGCGCAGGCGGCCGAAGGCGCTCATGTTGCTGCCGCCGTCCTTGACCTTGCGCGCCTTGGTGAAGTTGTCGCGTTGCAGGGTCGCCAGCACGTCGCCCATGGTCACGATGTCACCGGACAGGTGCGAGGTGATCAGGTGGCGCAGGGTGGAAATGTCCTGAGCGTCGAGGTTCTGGAACTGGCAACCGGTACGGCCGCTCTGGCGATCGTAGGAGCGGATCTGCAACTCCACATCCATGGCCAGGCCGAGGTTGTCGATGACGAATTGCAGACGACCCTTGTGCACTTCCCCCACGGTCAGCGGCTGCGTGGCGGTGAACGCCAGGCCGCCAGCCGACAGGTCGATGACCCGTGCTTCGGTCTGGGTGCGGTCGGTGTTGAAGAAGCGCAGCTTGGCCGGGATTTTTACCCGGGCATGTTGGCGCTGGGCTTCGGATTCGTGGACAACGTTGGCGTTTACTTGGCTGTTCATGACGGTGTAATTCCTTGGTTAATTCAGGCTTGGCAGGGTCAGACCATCATCAGCAACACGGCGACGAAAATGCTGCCGGCGGAGAAGGTCATGGTCCGAGACGACCAGGTGTTGAACCAACGTTGAAAGCTGGCCAAATCGCGGGTCAGTTTGGTGTCCTGGCGGGTCCAGGACTGTTGATCAAGGCGGAAGAACACGTAGATCTTCACCAGCGCGCCCATGATCTGGTTGTAATAGAGAATCACCGGGTACGCCGGGCCGATCTTGTGGCCGGAGCACGACAGCAGCAGGGTCAGAATCAGACGGGTGATGCCGATCCACAGCAGGTACGCGAGGATGAACGCGCCGCCGTACTTGAAGGTGGCGATAATTGCCACGGTCAGGCCGAGCAGGGAGGTCCACATCGAGACGCGCTGGTCGAACAACACGATGCTGGTGAACAGGCCCAACCGACGCATACCCAGGCCCAGGGCACGGGAGTTCTGGCGCAGGTTGTTGCCGTACCAGCGGAACATCAGTTTGCGGCTGGCCTTGATGAAGCTCTTTTCCGGCGGGTGTTCCACGGTGTGGATCGCCGCGTCCGGCACGTAGAACGTGTCGTAGCCCAGGCGCATCAGGCTGAACCAGCTGGACTTGTCATCACCGGTCAGGAACTTGAAGCGGCCCAGGCGCCAGTGTTGCAGCGAGTCGCTTTCCACGTCGGCGATAAAGCCCGGGTCGGTCACTACACTGGCGCGGAACACTGACATACGACCGGTCATGGTCAGTACGCGCTTGGACAGGGCCATGGAGCACATGTTGATGTGGCGCTGGGCGAAGCGCAGCTTGTGCCACTCGCTCATGATGTAGCCGCCGCGCACTTCGCAGAACTCGTTGGTGGTCAGGCCGCCGACATTGTCGAACAGCTGGAACCACGGCACGGTTTTGCGTACCACGCCTTCGGCGAGCACGGTGTCGCCATCGATCACCGCAACCACTGCGCGGTCATCCGGCAGGTGGCGGGAGATGGCGCGGAAACCGAAGGCCAGGCCGTCGCGCTTGCCGGTACCGGCGATACGCACAAAATCGAGCTTCACATGTTCCGGCGGGTTCATGCGTTCCCACAGGCTTTTCACCAGCAGCTCATCGGACATTTCCACCAGCGAGCAGACCACGGTGGTGGGAAAGCCACATTCGATGGCTTCACGGATCACCGAGCTGTAGACCTGCGCGGTGGTCAGCGCATCGATACGGAAACTGGTGACCATCAGGAACACATGGGATGGGTCGGCAGCTTTGCCCAGCTTGCGCACTTTACGGCGCAGGTGTGGGTAGACCACGTAGAGAAACAGCATGCCGCGAAAGAAATGCGTAGCACCCATCGAGTAGCGCCAGATGCCGACGGCGCCAATCAGGAAAATAAAATTCTTCGACTCGGAGTCGAACGTACTCGCCGGCAAAAGCAGGGCGAGTCCCATCAGCAGGCTCAGAAAGAACAGCCAGCCGGCGGATTGGAGCAGTACGTGTTTTAACTTGGACATAAGCGTCATCCGAAGGTGAAGAAGGCTCCAGGCTGCAAGCGCTGGGGATGGGTACGCTTGCAGCCCGGAACTTGCCGTTGCTCTTACCAGCAAATACCTTCGGTGCGGCTACCGGCGCTGGTGGCATTGGCCATGAAGCCCACCAGGTCGATCACTTGCTTGCCGTGCGGTGCGTTATGCGCCAGGGCACGGAACTTCTCATCGCGGTTGCCCAGGATGATCACGTCGGAGTTGTTGATCACGTCGTCGAAGTCCGAGTTGAGCAGGGACGACACGTGCGGGATCTTGCCTTCGATGTAGTCTTTGTTCGCGCCGTGGACACGGGCGTACTCGACGTTGCTGTCGTAGATGCTCAGATCGAAGCCTTTGCCGATCAGCATTTCGGCCAGCTCCACCAATGGGCTTTCGCGCAGGTCATCGGTGCCGGCCTTGAAGCTCAGGCCCAGCAGCGCGACTTTGCGTTTATCGTGGCTGGAAACGATGTCGAAGGCGTTCTGTACCTGGGATTCGTTGCTGCGCATCAGCGAGTTGAGCAGCGGTGCTTCCACATCCAGGGAACTGGCGCGGTAGGTGAGGGCACGCACGTCTTTAGGCAGGCACGAACCACCGAAGGCGAAGCCAGGGCGCATGTAGTACTGGGACAGGTTGAGGGTCTTGTCCTGGCAAACCACTTCCATCACTTCGCGACCGTCGACGCCGACGGCCTTGGCAATGTTGCCGATCTCGTTGGCGAAGGTCACTTTGGTGGCGTGCCACACGTTGCAGGTGTACTTGATCATCTCGGCAACGGCGATGTCCTTGCGGATGATCGGTGCGTCGAGTTCTTCGTACAGCGACTGCAGGACATCGCCGGAGGCTTTGTCGAATTCGCCAATGACCGTCATCGGTGGCAGGTCGTAGTCGGCGATGGCGGTGGATTCACGCAGGAATTCCGGGTTGACCGCGACACCGAAGTCGACGCCGGCTTTTTTGCCGGAGCAGTCTTCGAGAATCGGGATTACCACGTTGGCCACGGTGCCCGGCAGTACGGTGCTGCGCACGACCACGGTGTGGCGGGTGGCTTTGTCACGCAGGACCAGGCCGATTTCGCGGCATACCGCTTCGATGTAGTCCAGTTCCAGATCGCCGTTTTTCTTGCTCGGCGTACCGACGCAAATCATCGACAGGTCGGTATCACGGATGGCTTCGGCGAAGTTGGTCGTGCCGCGTAGTCGGCCGGTTTCGATACCCTGGCTCAACAACTCGCCCAGACCCGGTTCAACGATTGGCGATTTGCCGGCATTGATCAGGTCAATCTTGTCCTTGGAGATGTCTACGCCAACCACTTCGTGGCCACGGGCAGACAAGCAACCGGCACATACTGCGCCAACGTAACCGAGACCAAATATGCTGATGCGCATCGCATTTACCTCTTTGTCATTGAAGACTGTATTAATCATGCCAATTAATGGCCGGAGTTCATGTTTGCAAGCGTCACTGATGCCACGGAAGTTGGGCGAATAGACGCCGACTTACCGCGTACAGGCATGTTAATTAGTGAGTGACTAACTATTGCACTCAAGTTGTGCGCAACTTGGCCTTGTTATTGGGGCTTGCCCTGAAATGCAGCCGGCCTTCCTGGTGGAAGGTGCCGACGCCAGTGCCTCAGGGTGCAGATAGAAGCTTTAAGCCTTTAACTATCAACACCTTGGGTGTCATCACTGACACATTTGGGTAAGCGCTCCCTTGGCCTATAGGGGATAGCAATTCATCCTTATCGCCGCCCTCAACTCATATCAGTTGATGTTATGACCCATGAGTCAAAGTTGATGGGGCAACTTTGCTACTTCCTTGGGTCATGGTGTAAGTCATCTCCTACAGAAACAGAGAATTTCGTTACCGGTGGTATGAGCCGTGCGTTTAGACGAAGTTCCAGGCCGCTCATCCTGTTTCCGGAAATTTCTTGAAATATTAGTAAAGATGGCACTGGTACTATATTGATAGCACTTGCTACTTGGGCCAGTAGTTGTGGGGCGTTGGTACAGGGAGATAGTTTTGTGCCACTACGTTTTAAAAAAAGTGGTGCCACTACGAAAAAAAACGACGAATGTCGAGTGAAAGAATTGTCAGAGAGGTTTAGGAATATTTTTTGACGTCAAAATAATGACTATTTTCTGAGTGAGCTGGATAAAAAAAGTGGGAGCTGGCTTACCTGCTCCCACAGTTGATATTCCGTGCGATGACGGGCGGAGCCGCCTTATTCCGGTGCGTGATCGCGCAAAAACACCAGGTTATCCGGCTTCGATTGCTCGGCATTGAAGCGGTAACCCTGCACATCAAACGCCTTGAGCTTGGCCGGGTCATTGATGCGTTCTTCGATCACAAAGCGGCTCATCATGCCCCGTGCTTTCTTGGCATAGAAGCTGATGATCTTGTACTGGCCGTTCTTCAGGTCCTTGAACTCGGTGTTGATGATCCGCGCGTTCAGGGCCGTACGCTTGACCGCCGAGAAGTACTCGTTGGAGGCCAGGTTCAACAGAACGTCATCGCCTTGTTCAGCCAACGCTTCGTTCAGCCATTCGCTGATACGTGTGCCCCAGAACGCGTACAGGTCCTTGCCACGGGCATTGGGCAGCTTGGTGCCCATCTCCAGGCGGTACGGCATCATCAAGTCCAGGGGGCGCAGCAGACCGTACAGGCCCGAGAGCATGCGCAGGTGGTCCTGGGCGTAGGAGAAGTCGGCATCGCTGAAAGTGTCGGCATTCAGCCCGGTGTATACGTCGCCTTTGAACGCCAGCAGCGCTTGCTTGGCATTGGCGGGGGTGAACGCCGGGGTCCAGCTGCCGAAACGGGCGGCGTTGAGGCCGCCGATCTTGTCGGATACGTGCATCAATTCGCTGATTTGCGCCGGGCTGAACTCGCGCAGTTGCTCGATGAGCTCCTGAGAGTGGTCCAGGTACTGCGGCTGTGTAAAGCGCTGGGTCGCAGGCGCGGTCTCGAAATCGAGGGTCTTGGCGGGTGAAATCACCATCAGCATGAAGTCGTCTCCTGTAATCGTGAAGGGATTCTAGGGGCTGGGGCGTTTTGACTCCACCTATGAAGCCCATAGATACCCCGATTTCTGTAGGCGCGAGCAAGCGCGCGCCGACGATAATCGGCAGTTAGTCCGCTATGATGGCCGGTGACTCTGGAGAGGGAGACCCCGTGTGCGAATAGCGCTTTTGTTGTTGGCTTGTATGTTGTGCCTGAATGCCCGGGCGGCGCCCGTGGATGTGGCCAGCCTGGACCGTGGCACCTGGCCCGAAAAACTCGGCAGCCCGGCGTTGTTCGACGTGGCCTCACGCGCCGAAATCCTGATGTTCGCCCACAGCCTGCTGGCCAGCGAGAATCAGGACGAAGCCGCGCTCAAGCAGCGCCTGGGCCTGAAGATCATTAACCTCTCCGCCATTGACGACCTGCGTCGCCAGCTCTGGCAGCGATTGTTGGAGAACTACACCTTTGCCCAGCAGAGCTGCGAGGTAGATGCCTCATTCTGCTACCTGGTAGAGAGCATGGACGACCTGCGCGAGCAGGCGGGCAAGTTCGAGGTCAGTGCAGATTCCTTCTATATAGGCTGGGCCGACCCCAGCCGGCACTTTCATGAGCGCTATCTGGACGAGCTGCTGCGCAAGGCCGCGCTGTTCCCGCAGATCAGCAGCGAAATCGCGCGCTTTGGCGACCA
Organism: Pseudomonas sp. H3_E07; assembly: GCF_054668895.1. NCBI lineage: Bacteria > Pseudomonadati > Pseudomonadota > Gammaproteobacteria > Pseudomonadales > Pseudomonadaceae > Pseudomonas > Pseudomonas sp. H3_E07. The sequence continues at coordinate 1,672,408 of NZ_CP162795.1, read as the reverse complement.
TGAGCGTAATGGCGATGAATTCAACGACCGCCTGTTCCTGCTGACCTTCGACGGCGGCCCGGCCCCGGTCAGCGGCAATACCGACTGGCTCACCGACTACCTGCGCAAGCAGAAGATGAACGCCACGTTCTTCGCCCTCGGCAGCAGCCTGCAAACCCGTGTCGAACGCAGTTCGGTTGCCGATGTGCAGGCGCTGTACCAGGGCCAGTGCGTGGGCACCCAAGGTTGGCAGTACCGCTCCCACAGCCATTGGGTGGACTGGCAGAGTTCCATCACCCGCAGCGCGACACTGGCGCAAAACCTGATGCCGGAAAACTACGTGCCGCTGTTCCGTCCTCCCTATGGTCAACGTCGCGCAGACAGCCAGGGTTTCTTTCAAGCCCAAGGCTTGCAAGTGGCATTGTGGGACATCGATTCCCAGGACGAGCCGGGCAAGCTCAAGGCCGATGAGTCGGCGCAGCGGGTGCTGACGTTGATGCTGCTGTGGCGCAAAGGCGTGATTGTGTTTCACGACACCCAGGACAAGGCGCGGGTAGCATTACCCATGCTGTTGCAGGCGACGGCGCAGAGTGGTCTGGGTTGGCAGGACTGCCGGGAGGCATTTCGCTGAAGTGCCCGGCCCTGTTGGGTGTAAGGCGATTTCGGGGTGATTTCGTGCGAGATTTCGATGCAGGCGGACTTCCGACTTTAGCGGGGTACGTGGCACGCGGCTAGTGCTATTCGTCATCCTGAAAAATAAACTTCAAAAAAACGTCAAAGTGCTTTTTTCTGTCACACGTTTTGCGGTATTACGAAGTCAGATCGCCGAAACCTGCAGCACAGGTGGCGTCTTCCAAGACTCCTCAGGTGGGCACTGCGCTTGACGTCACTCAGGTGCAGTCGGTGGTCGAATCGAGGCGCAGCACCGCCCAGGTATTGCGTCGACTGGCTCCCACAAAGGTGACCGAGTATGGATGATCATGGACGTAACCCTTCTTCCGACCAGCCAATCCTTTATGTGCTTGATACCAACGTACTGATTCACGATCCAAACGCACTGCTCAACTTCGAAGAACACCACGTCGCCATCCCGATGATCGTGCTTGAGGAGCTCGACAAACTCAAAAGTGGGCACCACAGCGTTGCCGCCGAATGCCGCCAGGCCATCCGCCTGATCGACAAGACATTGGGCGAAGCGTCGCCGGAGGACGTCGAAGTCGGCGTACCGATCCAGCGCGGCAAAAGCGGGCCCAAGGGCTTGCTGTCGATTCTGATGAGCAAGCGCAGCGAGCCCAACAGCCTGCTGCCGGAGAATCTGAACGACAACAAAATCATCAACCAATTGATCGACCTGCACGCCCGCGACAAGGACCTGCGCGTGGTGCTGGTGACCAAAGACATCAATATGCGTCTCAAGGCCCGAGCGTGTGGGATCGCGGCCGAGGACTACAGTACCGACCAACTGGTCGACGACGTGTCGATGCTGTCCCGTGGTTATCACATGATGACTGGCTCATTCTGGGACCGCGTCAGCAAGGTCGAAACCCGCCAGGACCATGGCCGCACTTGGCACCAGGTGCAGTTGATCGACAACCTGCCGGCCGTGCACATCAATGAATTCATCGTCGACGAACAAGGCTTCGTGGGCTGGATCAAAGAGATCCAGGTCGACAAGCTGCTGATCCTCGACCTGCATCAGGAACCCCTGTTGCACCAGGAAGCCTGGGGCCTGAAACCGCGTGACATCTACCAGAGCCTGGCGCTGTATGCGCTGCTCGACCCGGACATCCACCTGGTCAACCTGACCGGTGCTGCCGGTTCCGGTAAAACCATTCTTGCCCTGGCTGCCGCCATCGAGCAGACCATGGTGACCAAGCGCTATCGCCGCATCATCGCCACCCGCAGTGTGCAGGGCCTGGACCAGGAAATCGGCTTCCTGCCCGGCACCGAAGCGGAAAAAATGGAACCGTGGCTGGGGGCGATTACCGACAACCTCGAAGCCTTGCACATGGATGACGAAAACACCCATGGCAGCGTCGACTACATCCTCAGCAAAGTGCCGTTGCAGTTCAAATCCCTCAACTACATCCGAGGTCGCAGCTTCCAGCAGAGCCTGATTTTGATCGATGAATGCCAGAACCTCACCCCGCACCAGATGAAAACCATCATTACCCGTGCCGGCGCCGGTTCCAAAGTGGTGTGCCTGGGTAACCTGGCACAGATCGACACCCCTTACCTGTCCGCGACCAGCTCCGGGCTGACCTACCTGACGGAACGCTTCAAGGACTTCCCGAACGGCGTGCATATTGCGCTGCAAGGGGTACCTCGTTCGATTCTGGCTGAATACGCCGAATCGCATTTGTAAACGCAATCACTGTGGGAGCGGGCTTGCTCGCGAAAACGGTGTGTCAGTCGCCGGCTTTATTGGCTGACACGCCGCATTCGCGAGCAAGTCCGCTCTCACGTAAGGCTGCTGCCACATTTTGATCGGTGTTAGGTTTACAATCGACGCTCCTGATCAGGAGTATCCCCGTGCTGACTCATCTCGATTCCCAAGGTCGCGCCCATATGGTCGACGTCACCGACAAGTCCGTGACGTTCCGCGAGGCGGTGGCCGAAGCGCGCGTGCGCATGTTGCCCGAGACCCTGCAAATGATTGTCGACGGCGCCCATCCCAAGGGCGACGTGTTTGCCGTGGCCCGCATTGCCGGGATCCAGGCCGCGAAAAAAACCAGTGACCTTATCCCGCTGTGCCATCCGCTGATGCTGACCGGCGTCAAGGTCGAATTGAGCGCCGAGGGCGCAGACTCCGTACACATTGTGGCGCGCTGCAAACTCTCGGGGCAGACCGGCGTGGAGATGGAAGCGCTGACGGCCGCCAGTGTCGCCGCATTGACCCTCTACGACATGTGCAAGGCCGTGGACCGCGGCATGACCATCGAAAACATCCGCCTGCTGGAAAAGCTCGGCGGTAAAAGCGGGCATTTCAAGGCGGATCAGGCATGAGCATCAACGTATTGTTTTTTGCACGTTACGCAGAGGCCGTGGGCTTTGATTCGCTGGAGATGGAGGGCGATTTCGCCACCGTCGATGCTGTGCGCCTCGCGTTGGCCAGCGACCCTGCGTTTGCGGTACTCAACGAGACCAGCCTGATGTGCGCGCGCAACGAAGAGTTGTGCGACCTCGAGGAACCGGTGCAGGCAGGTGACGACGTGGCGTTCTTCCCCCCCGTGACGGGAGGCTGACCATGGCCGTTCGTGTGCAAGCCCAGGCGTTTGATCCGGGCGTCGAGGTGAATGCCATGCACGCGGCCAATGTCGGCGTGGGGGCGGTGGTGAGCTTTGTCGGCTATGTGCGCGACTTCAACGACGGCCTGGATGTGGCGGGAATGTTCCTTGAACACTACCCCGGCATGACCGAAAAAGCCCTGGCCAAGATCACCGTCGAAGCCGAGCAGCGCTGGCCGTTGCTCAAGCTGGAAGTGCTTCACCGCATCGGCGCGCTGGAGCCGGGCGAGCCGATTGTGTTTGTCGCGGCAGCCAGTGCCCATCGTCAGGCAGCGTTTGATGCCTGTGCGTTTGTGATGGATTACTTGAAGACGCGGGCGCCGTTCTGGAAGAAGGAAAATACGCCTCAGGGCCCCCGCTGGGTAGAAGGTCGCAGTAGCGACCATGATGCGGCGCTGCGCTGGAAGTAATGCAAGGTTAAAAACCTCGTTAATACATGCTCAAGGTGATAACGAGGTTTGAGCGCATGGCTCAGTTGAAACGCTCTGAGCGACAGTCTTTTAATTCAAAACTAATCTGAAAAACACCGCTTGCCTGTCAGTTCTGACAGTAGGCACGGTGCCGCGCTGAATATTAAATAAGTCTAGGTAGTTAAATTTACTTTGATGGTCATGCCGCCAGTGCGACAGCATGAGGCATGCGTGAAGGAGAGCGTTATGGCCGCGGGCGACATTGTTATAAGAGCCTTTGAGGTGAAGCTGCCTAACGGGCAGAACTGGACTAATGAGCTTTATGCCAACGGTCGGCATCAATGCCAGTTAAATATATTGATAAAGAAAGAAGTCGAAGATGCCAATGGCAGCTACATTGAAACTCCGTTAACTACAACTGAGCGCAATAGCGCAACAATTACGGCTTATGGTTTCCCTGAATCCGTACTTCCTCGGGGGTGGTCGTGCGATAAAACTAAAAACCAATTCGACGTAGGCCTGCGGCCGCTAGGCACGGAAGACTCCGCGGAAGAGCCTAGGGCAGAATTCGACCCTGTTGACAGCAGTTTTGAATTGATAAAGTTGTATATGAGAGCCGGTACGAGCGCGTCCATAGGGACCGAAAGGTTAATGGCAAAAATTTACGTAGGGGGAAAAACGTATACCACCAATGGATCGGTGGGGGGGGTACCCTTTCAGAGTTACGTGGATATCCAACTCACTAGACCCTACCGGTTAGAGATTAACGAGCTGAGTACCTATGTCGACCTTGATGCGTACTCCCACAACCACAATAAAGTCGATATAGATATCTATTATATGACGCCAACCGTTAAAGGTATTCGTTTTGTTGAAAATCGGGGTTTGGATTCGCCCGTGGTTGTCGAGGGAGAAGGGTCACATTTTCATACCTCGTATGTTCAGCATACGAACGATGGGATCCGGTTTAAAGGTGGTGTTGTAATGGTTGAGAGCGGTAGGTTAACAGTGGATAAAATTCAGAAGGACAATGGTTCGGGGGAGGTTCTTTATAATAAGATGTCTACCATTATGCGTGCTGCGCGATATAGAGGGTGGATCAATACTCCCGATGACAACCGGCAAAGTGGATGGCGTCTGTGGGATAACTATGGGTGTGAGCACGTTTTTTATATTGGCTTCACCGACAAAGGAAATGTGCTGGTGTTAAGAACTTAGTTGTTGATTGGGGTTGTGACGCGCATCTATTTTGAATAGGGGCTTTCACTTTTATGAACGTTTACTCCAATGCTTTTAACTTCAATAGCCGCCTCAATGGCGTTGTCGACACGCGCACGGGTCAGTACGTTTGCCGTATTGCACTGGCCACACTCTACCCGCAGGGGCCGTTGGAAATAAGTCGTGAAATTGCACTCTCCTTCTCCCTGTTGAACTCAGATGTCTCAGGTAACTATGGCGCCGGGTGGCGCCTTGACAACACGGAGTTTGATCTGGCGACTTCAAAGCTGACGTTGTTGACAGGTGAGCAATACCAAACCCATGGGCTGCCGTCTGTGGGGCGCACATTGGTGATCAAGGACCGAAAGCTCAAGGACCTGGTGGTCCAGCGTGTCGGCGAGTCCACGCTTCATGTGATTTATAAGGACGGCACCCTTGAAATCCTAGGGCGCCCGAGTAGCTCTGGGCCTTACAAGATCACAGCCATTCAGTTTGAAAACGGTGAGCGCTTGCGCTTTTCTTATCTCCAGGGGGGGCCGTTGGAGCGCATTCAGAACGATCAAGGGCAAGACTTGTTGGTGTTGACCTACATGGGCGCCTTACTTGTGGAGGCCGACGTTTTGATTGACGGTGGCCGGTATGCCCGTACTCGAATTGCCTATGGGAATGTTAACAACCAACTAGTGCGCGTCACTGTCCCTTACGATCGTACACAGGCTCCGGAAACTGCGGCCTATACATTTGTCTACCACAGACCGTTTCGCAACGGCCTCATCGCGATCAGCGAAGTCAACTCACCGATGGGGGGTAACACACTCATCAGCTACGAAGAGAATGGCCATCAATACGCAAACAATCAGTACATCCCGCGCGTGGTGGGGTGGCGGCAAACCCCGGGGGGTAATCAGCCACCGATCGGTCGTAAGTACAGTTACAGTGCGGGGACTAACTTCACAGGTTATCCCTACTCGGGTGGCTTCACTCCGGGTGAAGAAAACATGTACCTGATTGCCGGTGACTATGCCTATTGGGGCGAAGAGACGGTCATTGATGTGAGCAACAATGATGCCCCGTTGTATGCCACCCGCATGACCTATAACAAGTTCCACCTGTTGACCGAGGAGCGCGTGACCCGCGAAGGGACCCGAACCACCACAAGTCTTGCCTATAACATCCTCCCTGGAAAATTGTTCCCTGATCAGCCGCCCAACCTGCAATTGCCTCGGCAGGTGGTCAGACGCTTCGAATTGGTTGCTGGCGGCAACGCTCGTGAAGAAGTGCAAACCATGGAGACCGATGACTATGGCAACGAGCTAAGTCGTACCGAAGCCTCTGGCGTTTGTGTCGAACGCAGCTATTACCCGGTCGCGGGCGAGGCGGGAAAGTGTCCGGCCGACCCCCATGGTTTGTTCCAGCGCTTCGTGAAGCAAGAGCGCCTTGTTGCCGCAGGCGATACGCCAGCCGCACGACTCACCGAGTACACACATACCCGTGTGCCACAGACGGGTAACAGCTACTTTGTGGTGCAGGAGTCGGTGACTCAACCTGACCTGTTCAGCACGCGGCATACCTACTACGACACACCCGTCTTGTTGGTTGGTCGATTGAAAAGCACGTCCAATACAATCGACGAGCTCGCGTTGACCAGTCACTTCACCTACACCGTTGCGGCGGGCAACCTTGTTGAGACCCGGCGCATGATGGGGCGTGAGGGGCAATGGCTTGAGTCGGCACGCACGCTCTCGCTGGTCAATCGGCGGTTGCTGTCGATGACTCGAGACGGTGGTTGCTCACTGGATCTGGCGTTCGATGTCAGTGGCCGTTTGACAGCGGAAACAGTTTCTCTCGGCAAACCCCAGCAAGCCGGGCGGCGTTACGCCTATCATTTTGCGACGCCGGAAAAACGTGCTCATTTGATCACCACTGATGCGCAAAATAACCAGGTCATTACCTACTTTGATGGTGTCGGGCGCCAAGTGTCCGAAGCTCAATTGATCGGTGCCAACCGTGACCAGGAGCGTGTCACCAGAACGTGGCGTTACGACGCGTTGGAGCAACTATCGGAAGTGGTCAAGCACGATTACCTGACCGATGGGCAGCGCTCATTGAAAAGCACCTACTCCTATAACCATTGGGGCAACTCCAGTCGTGTGACCCGCGCCGATGGCAGTGTGCAGATCGATGAGTACGATCCACTGCTCAACCTCAGGGTCGAAGGAGTTGAAGGCGGCGAGCGCTTGAGGCGTTACTTCAATGAGCACAATCAGCCGGTAAAAGTGGAACGTCTCGACGCAGGCGGCGCGACTGTCGAAGTGGAGTCGCGCACCTACGATGGCTTGGGGCGCTGCCTGTCGGTACTGGATAATATGGGCAACAAGCGCACCGAGTTTACCTATGATGCCTTCGACCGGTTAATGACGACCCTTGAAATACCGCTTGATGGCACGCCGCAAAGGCTGCAAAAAACGGACTATGCCCCCGGCACCAGCGACGCAATGATCAGTGCGTTGGCGGTCGATGGCAAGTGTCTGGGGGCCCGTACTTATGACAGCCTGGGCCGCTTGACCAGTCAGACGCGCGGGACGGGGCAGGCCACAACCTGGGAGTATGAGCCTGGATGGAATGAGCCTGTCGCCATGACTTCCCCACGGGGTCATCGTCAGACGCTGACTTACGATAAGGAGTTGGGTGTACCGATCCGTAGAGAGATGACAGGGCTTCCGGTGAGCGCCTACCGACATGATGCAACTACCAGCATGTTGACCCGCTCGGAAACCGATGGCCTGATTCACGAGTATTTTCAGGACGCGAATGGCCATCCAGAAAAGGATATTCAAACCGCCAACGGTGCGTCACTCACTGCGCTGTATAGCCATTCTCCTGGTGGGCGCCTGTTGTATCAAACGGCTGCCGATGGTCAGCTCAGCACGCTTGAGTACGATATTTACGGGCGTTTTTCCCGGATCACCACCGGGCCCCTGGTGATCGAGCAAGGCTACGATACCCTTGGCCGGCCTCAGGACCTGACCACGGTCTATGAGGACACGACGGTGGTGACCAAGGTGTCTTATGATGCATGGGGACGGGAAGCCGAACGCCGCTTCGAGGAGAACGGTGTACTGCTGCAGGTGATGACCAATACGTATCACGCCAACAGTCTGTTGGCGACCCGCTTTCTTCGAGACGCGAGTTCGCGGGTGGTGATTGGTGAAACGTTCACCTACGACGCTTTCTTACGGTTGAAAACCTACCGTTGCGAAGGCCTCGAACAGCCTCAGGATCATTTGGGGAGAGGCATTGTCGGGCAGGACTTCAGCTTAGATGGCCTCAACAATATCACCGGCGTAGTGACCACCTTTGTCGATGGCACGCAGGACATCTGCGAGCGATTTTTCACCGGCGCCGATCCGACACAATTGACTCGCCTGACCCATACGGCACCACCACAAGATGTGACCCTGACGTACGATGCGGCGGGCAACCTGCAGGCAGGACCGTCTGGGCAGGTCTATACGTACAATGCCTTTGAGCAACTGACAGGTGTGCACGCCGGTTCCGACCAGTACAGCTACCAGTACGATGCCGACTCCCGACAGGTCGTTGCATCCCGGGGCGATGAGCCGCCAGTGAGGTTGGCCTATAGCGGCGAACGCCTTGAACTACTGGTTGAGGGGAACAAAACCATCCGTTACGCCAACGGCGATGATCAAGTGATGGCACTCAGCGGTGGGGTGGATGGGGTGCAGTTGTATGCCAACGATGCCTCTGGCAGCGTGCGCGGCATAACCGCCCCAAGCGAGGCTCATGTGCGGCGACACTACACGCCCTATGGCGATACGACGATATCGCTGGACGATGGTAAGGCCCGCAGCATGGCCGACCTGCAACTACCTGGAATCAATGGCCAGCGACTGGACGTAGCGACCAACCTCTACGTCCTCGGCAGCGGCGTGCGCGCCTATGACCCGCGCCTGATGATATTTCTGCAGGCTGATCCGCTGAGCCCTTTCGATGAAGGTGGGGTCAATGGTTATGGGTACGCTGCGTGTAATCCGACCAACATGATGGACCCCAGCGGGTTGTGGCCGACCTGGTTGAAGTGGGCTTTCACGGGGGCTGCGTTGGCGTTTGGCGTTGTGACACTGGGGGCAGGTTTGGCAGGCATTGCTGCTGCTGGTTTAGCCGCCGTTACCTCGGCCCAGATAGTAGCCGTCGTCGGAGCGACGATGGGTGTCATTGGCAACATCTTAGGGGTGACCGCACTGAGTATAGAAGCGGTTGATAACGCAAACGGATGGGATCGCTCCCATCACATTAAAAATCTGGGGTGGGCGTCTTTCTCCTTTTCCATCGCCAGTTGGTCAGCCAGTGGATACAACGCCTGGGGGGCTGCGAGTAAAGCGTATGGCGCGGCGAAGACGGGGGTGGATGTAGGGAAGAACACAGCTGGTTTTGTTGTCGACGTCCCACTGCGTGAGGCGCTGAGGAGTGGGAGCAAATTAATCTTGGGTCGAACCTTTAAATTCGGTAAAGCGGTGACCACTAGCAGTAAGGCGTTCGGTTCCACACGAGCATTTGTCAGAACGGCTAATTTGATGCGCTCGTTGGTGGCGCGTTACGACGCTCTCGACTCCCCTTCCGAAGTGGACGACGCGACTAAGGGGGAAAGACGTGAGGCGCAGTCGCAATCACGTTCGGAGCTGGCGCACATCGCCGACATGCCAGACACCGCAAACCGGTTTTATCAGGCGTTCAGGGAGGAGGCTTTACGTATTCGTCAGCCGATCCTGAGTGAGCTTTACCAGGCGGCACCACAACGGTAAGGGTGATTCAAACACATCAGCAACGTGGAAAGCGTTGCGGCGATGTCGCTCCGCAGGAAATAGTGGACAAAAAAGCAGGTACATAAAGCCCTGCTTCTTCGTCCTTGGTTCAGGCTTACGGGCGTTTGCGCTCGACAGGGCGCAACAGGTGCGTCGGCGGCGTTTCACAGCTGATCTTGCGCCCCAGCAGCGTCTCGATCGACGGCAACTGATACGAGTCATCTTCCCCGGCAAAGCTGATCGATACACCCGCCGCCCCGGCACGACCGGTACGGCCGATACGGTGTACGTAATCGTCCGGCACTTCCGGCAGGGTGAAGTTGATCACATGGCTGATGCCATCGATGTGAATCCCGCGACCGGCCACGTCGGTGGCCACCAGCACGCGGATCTTGCCTTCGCGGAAGCCTTCGAGGGTCTTGATGCGCTTGTGCTGCGGCACATCGCCCGACAGTTGCGCAGCGTTGACGCCGTCACGCACCAGGCGTTCTTCGATGCGACGCACTTCGTCCTTGCGGTTGGCAAAGACCATCACGCGCTCCCAACCGTTGTCGTTGACCAGGTTGTAGAGCAGCTTGTACTTGTCGGCACCGGCCACGGCATAGATGTGCTGCTCGACGTTCTCGCTGGCGACGTTTTCTGCTTCGATCTCGACGATGGACGGGTCGGTGGTCCACTGCTTGGCGAGGTTCATCACGTCTTCGGTGAAGGTCGCGGAGAACAGCAGGGTCTGACGCTCGGATTTCGGCGGGGTCTGACGAATGATCTGACGCACTTGTGGGATGAAACCCATGTCGAGCATGCGGTCGGCTTCGTCCAGTACCATCACTTCTACCATGTCCAGGTGCACGTCGCCGCGCTGGTTGAAGTCCAGCAGTCGGCCCGGCGTGGCTACCAGAATGTCGCAGTGACGGGCTTCGAGGTGCTTGAGCTGTTTATCGAAGTCCATGCCGCCGACGAACGTCATTACGTTAAGGCCGGTGTACTTGGTCAGGTCTGCGGCGTCCTTGGCAATCTGTACCACCAGCTCCCGGGTCGGGGCGATGATCAGCGCGCGCGGCTCACCCATGTAGCGTTCTTTCGGCGGCGGCGTCTGCAGCAACTGGGTAATGATCGAGATCAGGAACGCGGCGGTCTTGCCGGTGCCGGTCTGTGCGCGACCGATGGCGTCTTTGCCGGCCAGGGTGAAGCCCAGCACCTGCGCTTGGATCGGTGTGCAGTACGGGAATCCCAGGTCCTGGATGGCGTGCATCAGTTCAGGCGCCAATTTGAAATCGTGGAAGCGCGTCTTGCCTTCCTGCGGCTCGACGACGAAGTCTTCGAGTTTCCATGGGATCACCGGCGGCGTTGGCGCACGTTCGCGACGTGGCTTCGGTGCCACTGGCGCGGCAGCGGGTTCAACCGGCTTTGCCTGTTCAGGCGGTGTCACCGTTGGCTTCTTTGGCTGGGCAGCCGGTGCGTGCCGTGCGGGCTGTTTGCCGTCATTGCGGCTACCGGCTGTCGGAGCAGGAGCACTGGAATCAGGCGCGAGCGGCTCAGCCTCGCTTTTGCCGAACATCTTCTTGAGTGCTTTGAGCACGGTGATCTCATTAATTGGTTAAGGAATGTACGCCGGCCAGTGTAATGCAAGAATCGGGCGCGGCGTAGTGCGTCTGTCATACAGCTACATAAACTGTGGTTTTCAGCCCAGGCGAACGGTCAACCAGGCACCGATATCGCGTATCTCCTCGGGTAACACTTCGTGGCCCATTGGGTATTCCTGCCATGTCACGGTGACACCACGGGTTTTCAAATGCTCGTAAGCGCTGCGGCCCATGGCGTTCTGTACCACATCGTCGTACTGGCCGTGCAGGCACAGGGCGGGAATGCGCTGTTGGCTGGCTGATAATTCCAGCTCGTCGCTGAACGTAGGGGCATAGGTGGAGAGGGCGATCACGCCACCCAAGGGACCTTCCCAGTTCAGGAATGCGGTGTGGAAAACCACGGCGCCGCCCTGGGAAAAACCGGCGAGGAAAATTCGCGAAGCGTCTATTCCGGTTCTCTTCTGCGCTTCGATCAGGTCCGTGACCATTTTTGATGATGCTTCCAGTTCTTCCAGGCTGATCGAACGGGCCGGGCTCATGGCCTTGATGTCGTACCAACTGGGCATTTCATAGCCCCCGTTGATCGTCACCGGACGGGTCGGTGCCTGAGGCAAAACGAAGCGAGTGGTCAGCAAGCTTTCTTGTAGCGCCTCGGCCACCGGCAGGAAGTCGTAGCGATCGGCACCCAGGCCATGCAACCAGATTACGCAGGCATCTGCGGGCTTGGCGGGCTGAAGAATCAAGGGGTCGGTCATGTCTGCTCCATTAATGTGCGTGCGCTCCGATTAAGTGCGACGGAACGGTGCGTGGCTTGTCGATCTGTTAAGAGAATGTCGCAAGGTTGAATCTTTTGCACTTGATCATGGGCTGAAACGGCTCAGCCAGCACTCTGGTACGCGCCTTGCTACGTGTAGGTCGATGTCAGAACTTTCCTCAAGCGGTAACACTATCAGTGCATGCCGCTTGTAGGAAACAAGCTGGAATTACTGCGACAACTTCATGCCGCTTGACCCTAAAAAAAGCCAACACGGGTCGATATCGCCTCATAAGGGTGCGCTGAGGTTCGAGCTCCGACACAACAAGAGCAAACTGGAGGTTTGAATGAAGGTATTGAAATCCACCCTGGCCATCGTTTCCGCGGCGGCCGTTCTGGGTGTCAGCGGTTTCGCCCAAGCCGGCGCCACTCTGGATGCCGTGCAGAAGAAAGGCTTTGTGCAATGTGGCGTGAGTGACGGCCTGCCGGGTTTCTCGGTGCCGGATGCCAGCGGCAAGATCCTCGGGATCGACGCTGATGTGTGCCGCGCCGTGGCCGCTGCCGTTTTCGGCGACGCTACCAAGGTCAAATTCAGCCAGTTGAATGCCAAGGAGCGTTTCACCGCGCTTCAGTCCGGCGAAGTCGACATTCTGTCCCGTAACACGACCATGACCAGCTCCCGCGACGCCGGCATGGGCTTGAAATTCCCAGGCTTCATCACTTATTACGATGGCATCGGCTTCCTGGTAAACAACAAGCTGGGCGTGAAAAGTGCCAAAGAGCTGGACGGTGCAACCATCTGCATCCAGGCCGGTACCACCACTGAGCTGAACGTTTCCGACTACTTCCGCGGCAACAACCTGAAATACACCCCGATCACCTTCGATACCTCCGACGAAAGCGCCAAGTCGCTGGAGTCCGGGCGTTGCGACGTGCTGACCTCCGACAAGTCCCAACTGTTCGCCCAGCGCAGCAAGCTGGCCGCACCGAAAGACTACGTGGTACTGCCGGAAACCATTTCCAAAGAGCCATTGGGCCCCGTCGTGCGTAACGGCGACGACGAGTGGCTGGCCATCGTGCGCTGGGTTGGCTACGCCATGCTCAACGCTGAAGAAGCCGGCATCACTTCGAAAAACGTTGAAGCTGAAGCCAAGTCCACCAAGAACCCGGACGTTGCACGTCTGCTCGGTGCTGACGGCGAATACGGCAAAGACCTGAAAGTGAAGAAAGACTGGGTCGTACAGATCGTCAAGCAAGTCGGTAACTACGGTGAAGTGTTTGAGCGCAACCTGGGCAAGAGCACCCCGCTGGAAATCGACCGTGGCCTGAACGCGCTGTGGAACAACGGCGGCATTCAATACGCACCCCCTGTGCGCTGATCGCTGATGGTTCTGTCACCCGGTGGGCCAACCGCCGGGTGATGTTCTGTTCCATTATTTTCGGGGCATTTCATGCAAAAACAAATCGGCGCACCCAAGCAGAAGCTCAGCTTCAGCGATCCCAAATTGCGTGCGTGGCTCTTCCAGATCATCACGATTGTGGCGGTGGTCTCGCTGGGCTGGTACCTCTTCAACAACACCCAGACCAACCTTCAGCACCGAGGCATTACCTCGGGTTTCGATTTTCTTGAACGCAGTGCCGGCTTCGGCATCGCGCAGCATTTGATCGACTACACCGAATCGGACAGTTATGCCCGGGTGTTTGTGATCGGTTTGCTCAACACCTTGCTAGTGACTTTTATCGGCGTGATCCTGGCGACGCTGCTCGGGTTCGTCATCGGCGTGGCGCGGTTGTCGCCGAACTGGATGATCAACAAGCTGGCGACCGTGTATGTGGAAGTGTTCCGCAACATCCCGCCGCTGCTGCAAATCCTGTTCTGGTACTTCGCGGTGTTCCTGACCATGCCGGGGCCACGCAACAGCCACAACTTCGGCGACACCTTCTTTGTCAGCAGCCGTGGCCTGAACATGCCGGCAGCGATTGCCGCTGACGGTTTCTGGCCATTTGTGGTCAGCATCGTGGTTGCCATCGTGGCAATCGTGCTGATGGCGCGTTGGGCCAACAAGCGCTTTGAAGCCACCGGCGTACCGTTCCATAAGTTCTGGGCGGGCCTGGCGCTGTTCATCGTGATCCCGGCGTTGTGCGCCTTGATCTTCGGTGCACCGCTGCACTGGGAAATGCCCAAGCTGCAAGGTTTCAACTTTGTCGGTGGCTGGGTACTGATCCCTGAACTGCTGGCACTGACCCTGGCGCTTACCGTGTACACGGCAGCGTTTATCGCCGAGATCGTGCGTTCGGGTATCAAGTCCGTCAGCCACGGCCAGACCGAAGCCGCGCGCTCACTGGGCCTGCGCCCTGGGCCGACGCTGCGCAAGGTCATCATTCCGCAGGCCCTGCGGGTGATCATTCCCCCGCTGACCAGCCAATACCTGAACCTGGCGAAAAACTCGTCGCTGGCAGCCGGTATCGGTTACCCGGAAATGGTTTCGTTGTTTGCCGGCACGGTGCTCAACCAGACCGGCCAGGCCATCGAAGTCATTGCCATCACCATGAGCGTGTACCTGGCGATCAGCATCAGCATTTCCCTGCTGATGAACTGGTACAACAAGCGCATTGCGCTGATCGAGCGGTGAGGAAACGCCCATGAGTTCACATACTTTCAAACCGGATATGCCGCCGCCGAACAAAGTGTTCGGGCCGATGGCATGGATGCGCGCCAACCTGTTTTCCAGCTGGCTCAACACCCTGCTGACGCTGTTGGCGTTCTACCTGATCTACCTGGTGGTGCCGCCGATCCTGAGCTGGGCGATCATCGACGCCAACTGGGTTGGCACCACGCGTGCCGATTGCACCAAAGAGGGCGCCTGCTGGGTGTTTATCCAACAGCGCTTCGGGCAGTTCATGTACGGCTACTACCCCGGCGACCTGCGCTGGCGCGTGGACCTGACCGTGTGGCTGGCCATCGTCGGTGTGGCGCCGTTGTTTATCTCGCGTTTCCAGCGCAAGGCGGTCTACGGCCTGGGTTTCCTGGTGCTGTACCCGATCATCGCGTTCTTCCTGCTACACGGCGGGGCGTTTGGCCTGACCAACGTGGCGACCAGCCAATGGGGCGGCCTGATGCTGACCCTGGTAATCGCCACTGTCGGCATCGCCGGCGCCTTGCCGCTGGGCATCATGCTCGCGTTGGGGCGGCGCTCGAACATGCCGGCGATTCGGGTGGTCTGCGTGACCTTCATCGAGTTCTGGCGCGGTGTACCGTTGATCACTGTGCTGTTCATGTCCTCGGTGATGCTGCCGTTGTTCCTGCCGGAAGGCATGGGCATCGACAAACTGCTGCGGGCGCTGATCGGCGTGATCCTGTTCCAGTCGGCCTACGTGGCTGAAGTGGTGCGCGGTGGCTTGCAGGCGATTCCCAAAGGTCAGTACGAAGCGGCCGCTGCGATGGGCCTCGGCTACTGGCGTTCGATGGGCCTGGTGATTCTGCCGCAAGCCCTGAAGATGGTGATCCCCGGCATCGTTAACACCTTTATCGCGTTGTTCAAGGACACCAGCCTGGTGATCATCATCGGCCTGTTCGACCTGCTCAACAGCGTCAAGCAAGCCGCCGCCGACCCGAAATGGTTGGGCATGGCCACTGAAGGCTACGTGTTCGCGGCCCTGGTGTTCTGGATTTTCTGTTTTGGTATGTCGCGCTATTCCATTCATTTGGAACACAAGCTCGACACTGGCCACAAGCGTTAGGAGTTGATGTTATGAGCGAAGCGATCAAACAGCCTGTGAGCCCTGAAGGCATTATCCAGATGCAGGGCGTCAACAAGTGGTACGGCCAGTTCCACGTGTTGAAAGACATCAACCTCAACGTCAAGCAAGGCGAGCGTATCGTGCTGTGCGGCCCCTCGGGTTCGGGCAAGTCCACCACCATCCGCTGCCTCAACCGTCTGGAAGAGCACCAGCAGGGCCGCATCGTGGTCGATGGCGTGGAGCTGACCAACGACCTCAAGCAGATCGAAGCGATCCGCCGTGAAGTGGGTATGGTGTTCCAGCACTTCAACCTGTTCCCACACCTGACCATCCTGCAGAACTGCACGCTGGCGCCGATGTGGGTGCGCAAGATGCCTAAGCGCAAGGCCGAGGAAATCGCCATGCACTACCTGGAGCGCGTGCGCATCCCGGAGCAGGCGCACAAGTTTCCGGGCCAGCTCTCTGGCGGCCAGCAACAGCGTGTGGCGATTGCCCGTGCACTGTGCATGAAGCCGAAAATCATGCTGTTCGATGAGCCGACTTCGGCACTCGATCCGGAAATGGTGAAGGAAGTTCTGGACACCATGATCGGTCTGGCTGAAGACGGCATGACCATGTTGTGCGTGACCCACGAAATGGGCTTTGCGCGCACCGTGGCCAACCGTGTGATCTTCATGGACAAGGGCGAGATCGTGGAACAGGCGGCGCCAAATGACTTCTTCGACAACCCGCAGAATGACCGGACCAAGTTGTTCTTGAGCCAGATTTTGCATTGATCGATGTCTGAAAAAATAAACCCGGCCAAGTGCCGGGTTTATTTTTGCCTGCTGAAAATTTTCAGGAGGCTTGTAGGGCGAGTTGTTGTGCGTCAATCGAAAATACCGCTCCTTTTTCCTACCTAAGAACCCCTAGTGCGTTGCCTTTGTAGGTCAGTCCGAATAGGCTGTAGGAAAATTCATCCTATGATGGGACGAAAGCGCAAAATCCTATGACAGACATCGCCCCCCTGATCAAACGCTCTCTGGTCGACCAGGCCCTGGAGCAACTGCGCCAGCGCATCAGCCAGGGCATATGGGCCATCGGCGAGCGCCTGCCCACCGAGCCCGAGCTTTCCGCAGAGTTGGGCATCAGCCGCAATACCGTGCGCGAAGCCATGCGCGTATTGGCGTTTTCCGGCTTGATCGAGATCCGTCAGGGCGACGGCAGTTACCTGCGCTCGATGACCGACCCGCTGGGCGCCATGCGCGCGTTGTCCCATTGCACTCTGGAGCAGGCGCAGGAGACGCGGCAGATCCTGGAAGTGGAGGCCATCGGCCTGGCCGCCCTGCGTCGTACCGAGCAAGACCTGCATCGGTTGCGCGCGGCGCTCGACACCAGCGCCGCGCTGTACCACGGGGAACTGGAGGCCTACATCAGCGCCGATCTGGTATTCCACCAACAGTTGGTGGACGCGGCGCACAACCCGGCGTTGAGCGAGTTGTACCAATACTTTTCCAACATCATCGGCGCGCAACTGCGCCAGACCCTGAACCTCTCGCCGCGCCGCCAAGCGGTGTTCGACCTGCACACCGCCCTGCTTGATGCCGTCGCACAGCAAGATGCGGAGCGCGCCAAATCCCTTTGCCGGCAGTTGATCAATGAACCTTGATGCCCCACGCACGCCTGAGTTGGAACAACTGCTGATTGACGCCGAGGCCGATGACGATGAGGTCCAGCACAGCCCCCCGCCAGTGAGCCGGCCGTGGCTATTGCTGCTGGGCCTGGTGCTGGTGGCGCTGAACCTGCGCCCGGCCCTGTCGAGCCTGTCGCCGCTGCTCAGTGAGGTTTCCAACAGCCTGGGGTTGTCGGCGGCCAGGGCCGGTTTGCTGACCACCTTGCCGGTGCTGTGCCTGGGTCTGTTCGCGCCGCTGGCGCCGATCCTTGCCCGGCGTTTCGGCGCCGAGCGGGTGGTGCTGGGGATTTTGCTGATGCTGGCCGGCGGTATTGTGCTGCGCAGTGCGTTCGGAGAAGTCGGCTTGTTTGTTGGCAGCCTGATCGCCGGCGCCAGCATCGGCATCATCGGCGTGTTGTTGCCCGGTATCGTCAAGCGCGACTTCGCCAGACAGGCGGGCACCATGACCGGGGTCTACACCATGGCGCTGTGCCTGGGCGCGGCGTTGGCGGCGGGGGCCTCGGTGCCCTTGAGCGACTACTTCGGCCACCGTTGGAGCATCGGGTTGGGCTTCTGGATGCTGCCGGCGTTGCTGGCCGCGTTGTGCTGGTTGCCGCAAATCGGGCACAAGCATGGCGCGCATCGCGTTGCCTACCGGGTGAAGGGCTTGCTGCGTGATCCGCTGGCCTGGCAAGTGACCTTGTACATGGGCCTGCAATCGTCCCTGGCCTACATCGTGTTCGGCTGGGTGCCGTCGATCCTCATCGACCGCGGCCTGAGCGCCACCGACGCCGGGCTGGCGCTGTCCGGTTCGATCATCGTGCAACTGCTCAGCGCCCTCACCGCGCCGTGGCTGGCCACGCGCGGCAAGGACCAGCGCCTGGCCATCGTGGTGGTGATGCTGCTGACCCTCGGCGGGCTGATGGGCTGCCTGTATGCGCCGCTCGACGGGCTGTGGGGCTGGGCGATCCTGCTGGGCCTGGGGCAGGGCGGCACGTTCAGCCTTGCGCTGACCTTGATCGTGCTGCGTTCGCGGGATGCCCACGTCGCCGCCAACCTGTCGGGCATGGCCCAAGGTATCGGTTACACCCTGGCGTCCCTTGGCCCGCTCGCGGTGGGCCTGATTCACGATTGGACCGGTGGCTGGGCCGCCACCGGCTGGGTTTTCGCGGTGATCGGCCTGGGCGCCATCGTCGCCGGTCTCGGTGCGGGGCGGGCCAAGTACGTCGGCGTGTGCAGCGAAAAAGTCTAGAGGTACACCACCTCCAGGGTCGCCGAACCGTCCATGAGGATGTCGGTGCTCAGGTCCAGATTCTGTTTGGCGTTGATCACCGTCTCCAGGGTCAGCGTGCTGGTCAGGTTCTGGATCGCCATGGGGCCGGCGGTGCTGCCCGCAGTATCGGTGAAGCCCAGCAGGCTTTTGGCGCCCACGTCGATCGGGTTGCGGTTGGCCGTGCGCCAGGCCAGGCCGCCGGTGGTGGATTCGGTGCCGTAGACCTCGGCCACGGCGTCCACCACGGTCAGCGTTGGATCGAACGTCACTGAGTACACGCCGATCTTGTTCGCGCTGTTGTCCAGGCCCAATCCGTAATAAATCTCGCTGTTGACGTAGGCGGTGCCGTCGCGGTTGTCGCGCATGCGCAATGCGTAACGCACCGGGCCGTTGCAGGTCACCGTCAGGCCCAGGGACTTGAGCGGCAGCCGCGTGCCCGTCGTGAGGTTGAGGTCTTGCTGGGCGATCTTGCCGAAGTCCACCTGCCCGTTGTCCGACAGGCTCGGCACACAGGACGCCGGGGTGATTGTGCCGTTGACGTTCAGGTCGACAGCGGCGGCCTGCGCCGGTTGGCTGAACAGCAGGGGTACGAGGATCAGGTAGCGAGTAATCATGGGAGCCTCCGAGGTGCTTAGAAGTAGGTGATTTCCAGGGTCGCCGAACCGTCGAGCCGCACTTCACTGCTCAGGTCCAGGCTGTCGAGCGGCGCGACAAAGGCTTTCAGGCTGAGTAGCGCGCTGAGGTTTTGCAGGGCCGTCGGGCCTTCTGTGCTGCCGGTTGTGGCGGTAAACCCCAGGAGGCTGCGTGCGCCCAGGGGAATTGTGCTGGCGCTGGCGTTGCTCCAGGCGGCGCCGCCGGTGGTGGAGTCGGTGCGATACAGCTGTGGCAGGTTGTCGGCGCTGGCCTGGGCGGGGTCGACCAACAGGTAATAGCGGCCGATTTTCTGCCCGCGTGCATCCAGGCCCAGGCCGTAGGCGGTTTCATCGATGCCGCCGGTGGCTGAGCCGGCGCGGTTGTCGTGCATGACCAGGGCAAACGGGGTCGGGCCGTCACAGCTGACCGTGAGACCCAACGCGCGGGCGGGCAGGGCGGTGTCTTTGTCGCGACGCAAATCGCTGACCGACAACTTGCCAAAGTCCACCGTGCCGTTGTTGGCCAGGGTGGGCGTGCAGGCCGCTGGCGCGAAGCGCGCTTGCAGATGCAGCTCGCGCGAGCGTCCGGACGCGGGGGCATCGACCAGCGCCGAGGCGTCCCAGATCTCGGCATCGCGCACCCGAAACGCCTCTTCCCGGGCCCAGGCATTGACCTGCAGTTGTGCAGAAAAACTGCGCCCGGCGACGGGCTGGCCGTCGTGCAGCGGGACGATGCCATGGTCGGCGCGCCAAGTCAGGCTCGCCGCCACCTGGGCGGGCGCCTGGCCGGGGCCGGCGAGCAGGCCCAGTTGCACCGCGCGGCCATCGAGCACGGCGTCATGCACTTGCACGCGGTAACTGCCACCGTCGGTGAAGCGCAAACGCTCGGTGCCGGCGGCCAGGGCGCGGTAGAACAGGCTCATGTCGGCGGTTTCCGGGCAGTTGAGGGTCAAGGACAGGCGTCGTTCACCGAGCAGTCGCTCGGCGGTCGGCGTTGACGCAATGGCGCGGTTCATCAGGCCAAAATCCAGGCGCGATTCGCTCAGGTCCAGGCGGCAGTCGTCCTGGGCCAGGGCGGTGCCGGTACACAGCAGCAGGGCTGCCAGGCAGTGGTGACGTTTCATGGGGCGTTCCTCAAGGCCGCTGGCAGCGAGCCGGGGCGGTTTCGAAATACACGTGGGGGTCGGCCTTGGCCGGCAGTTCAAAGCGCAAGTGGCAGCGCGGCTGATCGGCGGCCTTGATCCAAAGCGAACGGGTGTCGAGCACGTCGGACAAGAACACTTGGTTGCCTTCCTGGACCAGCGTGATGAACTCGCCGTCCTCGGTGGTCACGGTCGAGCCGCGTGGCATCGGGGTGTCCAGGGTCAGCAGCGCGCGGCGGGTGAGCGACACGCCGAACTCGATGCGGTCCACCGCGCCGCGCCCTGCCGAGACCACCGCGAGCCCGTTGTGGATGTCCGCATTGCGCGGCAGCGAGCGGGTTTGCACTTCCAGCGGGCTGCGCCCATAGGCGCTGAGCTGGGGCGCGACGGCCTGACCCTGCCAGTCGGTCCACACCGGGCCGCTGGGGGTATTGACCTTGATCCCGGCCATGTCGCCCACCGACAGCACGGCAAAGGTGTCGCGCACCGGGTAGGGCGAGAACGTCAACCCGTCGCTGTGCAGTACCACCGCGCCGCGTGCGCCGCCCTGGTAGCTGGAGCGTTCGGCGTCGGAGCGGGTGTAGTTGAAGTCCAGCTGGCTGTAGAACGGCAGGGCCGAAACGCCCAGGGACGACTCGACCTCGCGGTCGCGGGTGTCATGTTCGACGCCGACCCGATACGCCAAATGGTCGTTGATCTGTTCGTTGAGCCCAAGCCCGGTGCGGTGCTCGCCGCCGGAATTGCGCACCCACGCGCGGCCACGGCGGCTTTCGCCCAGGGGCAGACTGACCGTCAGGTACAGGCTGTCGTCGTTATAGCGACGCCCGCCCATGTGCCATTCGGCGGTGGCGGACACCGACATGCCGGCGATTTGCGTGCCCCAGGACGCCAGGGCACGGCTGCTGCTGTCGCCCTGGAACGAGGACGAACGCGAAAACCCCGCGCTGAAGGCGCCCAGCCACGGATGCGACCACGAGGTGGTGGCGCTCTGCTGGTCGCGGTAGCGCGTGCGTTGCTGCTCGCGGGTGTCGACGATGTAGGTCGACTCGCTGAGGTCGCGGTAGCCCAAGGTGCGCCAGGAATTGGCCGCCGTGAAGGCCCAGCGCTCGCTCAGTTTCTGCGACCACGACAGGTCGGTCTGCACACCGCGCTCCTGGGTGCGCCGCGAGGCTTCGGAGGCGACCACGGCGACTTGCACCTGGCTATCCTGCCAAGGCAACAGCCCCAGGCTCAGGCCCGCCGAGCGATAATCCTCGGCCGCCAACAGCCCGCTGCCGAAGCTGACCTGCGGATGCGGCGAGGCGCTCCAGCCCGCACTCACCACCCAGGGCTCGGCGCCCGGGCCGTCGCCGATATTGCGCACCCGCCCGGCCGCCACCGAGTAACCAGGCGCGGGCAGGCCCAGGCCGAGCATGGCGGCGGGCACGGTGAACCGGCGTTCTTCGCCGGTGCTTTCCTTGACCGTGACTTCGACGTCGGAGCGCCCATTCAGGCGCGGCACATTGCTCAGGCTGAACGGACCGGCGGGTACCACCGTGGAGTTAATCAACGTGCCGTTCTGGCGCACTTCCACCTGGGCCGGGCCATTGGCGATGCCATCGATGGTCGCGCCCTGGTTCTGATCTTGCAGGGCCTGTTCGGTGAGCACTTGCACGCCGGTGATTTGCGCGCCCGCGAGCACCGGGTTGTAGAGGTTGATCTGCCCGGCCTGCAACACCGCCTGGTGGCTGGCGAAGGTGCGCTGGGCGTAGGCGTCCAGGTGGGTGGTGCTTGAGGTGCTGTCTTGCCAGGTCTGCACTTGGCGGCTGCGCACGATCCAGTCGCCGGCATTGAAGCCGACCTCGGTATTGGCCGAGCCGAAGCGGCTGGCGTCGTCGCCGTAGTGGTTGTACAGGCCGGTCACGTCGTAGTTGAGCAGCGCGGCAAACCCGCCGGTCTGATAGCCGGAAATGTCCTGGGTGACCGGGCGCAGCGCCTGGGTCGGTACCACCAGGTTCAGGTTCAGGTTGGCCGGGTCATGCTCAATCACGGTTTGCGGGTATTGCTGGAGAAAGTCGTAGCAACGGCTTTCCTCGGCCGGGCCCGAAGACGGCGTCACCAACTGCGCGGCGTTCAGCAGCGGCGGGTCGAAGCAGGTTGCGCCGTGCTGATCGATGCTCACATCGACGCGCCCGCGCCGCTGGCCGTTGACCGTCAGGTTGAGCGCGTGGCGGCCTTGGGTAAACCGCGGGGCCTGCATCAGCAGGCTCGCGAGTTCAGGGTCGATGCCGCGCTGGAGCAGGGTCTGTGGGTCAAAGGAATCGCTCGACGACGGCGTCTGTGCCCAGGCCAGGTTTGTCGGCAACCCCAGGCTGAGTGTCAGCACAAGCAAGGCGAGGTGCGGTGAAACGCCGGGCACGGCTTTGCCGTCACGGTAATGAATGACTGTGTTCACACAAATGCACTCGGATGATGGAAGTACCCGGCGTGATTCCCTATCGCGTCAGGTCTTCCCGGTGGCCTTCAGTGGGTGGCCACTTCGTTATCGTGGCGCCGTTGCATCCCTGGGCGCCGTTGCATCACAGGGTTATGGGCGCGTCGTGGGGCTCGACGGCAAAGCCATACACGGTGGCCGGTTGCAGGCGCACGCGGGTGGCGCCGGTGCCGGTGCCGCTGGCGGTCATGGTCAGTGTTTCGCCGGGCAGCACATAGGTGCGCGGCAGCATCGCCGAGGCATTGCCGGGCAGCAGTTGCAGCTCCTGGGCCAGGCGCACTACATACGGGGTAGGGTTGTGGACGCTGAGTTGGTCGGCCTTCAAGGTCCAGCTCAGGCCCAGCCACGGTGTGCGATTCGGTGCCAGCCCCTTGGGATGAATGATCACCGGCAGGTTCTGGCGTACCGTCACGCCCACTTGCGCGCGCCCGGCCTGGGCCGGGTCGCGTTGGGCGGGCATGCCTTCGAATATCGCGCGCTTGAGGCGCTGGGTTTGCAGCGGCGCCTGGGTTTGCAGGATGAAGCGCACCAGCTGGCTCTTGGACGCTTCGACGCGGGTCAGGGGTGGGGTCACGAACAGCAAGGTGTCGCTGTCCTCGGGAATGTTTTCGAGGGTGACGTGCAGCAGGGCCATTTTGTTGTCGGTGTTGGTGACCGAGACCGTAGCCTCGCCGTCGGCCTCGTTGACGATCACCACCGAGGTGTCCGGGACCATGCCGTCGGCACGCGCGACGGTTGCGCCGAAGACGGCCAGTGCCACGCAGCAGAGGCGCGGCATCGCACGCCAAACGGAAAGAAACAGGTTCATAACAGGGCTCTTCAATACAAGGTGCTTCAAGGGGGCCGCCATGTGCTCGGCACGTGACCGGGGCGCTGACGACGCAGGGTCAGAGGTAACGCAGGTTCAGCGTGATCGAGCCATCGAGGGGCACCTCTTCGTGGAGCGTCAAGGTGTTGGCCGGGCTGATCGAGGTGTCGACCCGCAGAGAGGCCACCAGCAGCCGGATCGGCGCGGGCAACGCATCGCCAGCGTGGGCGAAGCCCATGAACAGGCCGGGGTACACGTAAGGCTCGGGTTTCCAGGTGGCGCCCTGGTCGGATGAGGTCAGGGTCTGCATCAACTGCGAATCGCCAACCGGCCCGCGCAATGACAGGCTGACCGAGCCGAGGCGTTCGTCGGGGGCGTGAGGGTTCATGCCCAGCCCATAGAAGTAGTCCGGCGCCAGCGATGACTCGCGTTTGTTGTCGATGCCCACCAGAGCGAACAACACCGGTCCTTCGCAACTGATGCTCAAGCCCATTTGCTGATTCGGCAGCACGGTGTACTCACTGGGGTGCAGTGTCGTCGCGAGGATCCTGCCGTGGTCGACAAGGCCGTTGTCCGACAACGATACGGTGCAGGCGCTGGGGGTTATTCGCCCGTTGACGTCCAACTCCACAGTCGAGAGGGCGAAGGCCAAGGGCGTCGTCAGCAACAGCGAGGCGAGGGCCGGCAAGCGAATAAGCAGGGTCATGGCGTGAGTTACCTGGTGTTGAACGGTGGTACGGGCATCGGCTCAGGCGGCGTTACAGGTACTTGACTTGGATCGTGACCGAGCCATCAATCGGGGTATCGTCTGTGAGCGTCAGGTTCTTTGCCGCCAGGATGAACGGCCTTACCGCGAGCTCCATCGCGGTGTTCTTGGCCGCGACAGGGATGCGCCCTGCGTTGGGGTCGCGGATTGAAATAATGAGGTTTTTTGACCAGTTAGTGTCCGGATCATGGGTGCCCCAACTGGCGCCGTTGTCCATCGAGAAGATATGTGTGACGGCAGCCCCGTCGGCGACCCCTTTGTCGAGGAGCATGATGTAACCACCGATACGCTCACCCGCGAGCGTCTTGCCGATGCCATATCGGCCGATGTCACCGGAGTCTGCCCGGTTGTCAGTGGTCTGCATGGCAAACAGTGTCGGTGCCTCGCAGTCGATGCCCAATTGCAGGGTGGCCGGGGTCAGCCAGGTTGACGCCTCCGGGTTCAGGTCTTTGACCGAAATCCGGCCGACGTCGACGGTGGTGGCCGACAGGCTTGGCGTACACGCCGAGGGTACGATCAGGCCCTTGACGCTCAGGTCGACGGTGGATGCGGCGAATGCCGGGAATGCGCTGGCGATCAACAGGCCGGCAACGCTGGTGCTGAGTAGTTTTTTCATCAGGGGTAAAGCTCCAGGGAAAGGGGGCATGCCCAGCCCATACAGGTGAACGGCGATACGGGCTTCGGAAAGGGCAGTGGCGTTACAGGTACTTGACTTCGATGGTGGCCAAACCATCGATCGCGGTGTCTTCGCTGATGGTCACGTTCTTTGCCGGGTGGATGAACGGGTTGACGGAAAGCGCCATCAGCGTGTTCTTGGCCGGGATGGGTGTTGACGCCGTACCGATTGCCTTGATCGAGATCAGACTCGTGGATTGCCAAAGGTCGTCTTCATAATGAGTGAACCAGGTGGTGCCGCCGTTGTAAGAAACAATGGTTTGGACGGCGACCGCGTCGGCCACGGCGTTGTCGAGAAACAGACCGTAGCCGCCGATCGGTTCGCCGGCGGCGGTCTTGCCGATACCAAACTCGCCGGCGTTGGCACTGGAATCAGTGCGGTTGTCGGTGGCCTTCATGGCGAACAGCGTCGCGGCCTCGCAGTCGACGCTCAGCGTCAAGGTGCTCGGGGTCAGCAGGGTGCGGCTTTCCTGATTAAGGTCCTTGACCGACACCCGGCCCACGTCGACGGTGTTGGCCGACAGGCTTGGCGTACACGCCGAGGGCACAATCAGGCCCTTGACGGTCAGGTCCACGGTGGACGCGGCGAGTGCCGGTAATGCGCTGGCGATCAACAGACCGGCAACGCTGGTGTGGAGTAACTTTTTCATGCGGGTAAAGCTCCAGGGAAGGATAGGCATACAGGGGGTGCAGGGGTTACAGGTAACGCACTTCGACGGTCACGTGCCCGTCGAGGGGGGCTTCATCGGTCAGGGTCAGGCCGTCGGCGCGGGCGATCCGGGTGTAGAGCGCAACGTCCGCGTCGAAACGCGTCACCGCCATGGGCCGGGTGGTGTTGTCGGCCGAAGCAGCCGCGAGCAGGTTGAGGTGGCTCAGCTGGGTTCCGGCGGCCCAACTGGTGCCGCCATCCAGTGACACGATGGTGCGCGCGGCCGCCTCATCCGCCACCGGGTTGCTCAAAGCCAGGGACACGCTGCCCAGGTTCTCGCCTTGGGACGTCGTGCCCAGGCCGTGATGGTTGGGAATCACCGCGGTGCCTTGACGGTTGTCGATGGTGGTCAAGGCAAAGAGCGTCGAGCCCTCGCATTGCACGCTCAGGTGCAGGGAATTGGGGGGCAACAGCGTGTGTCGGTCCGGGTTGAGGTCGCGCACGGTGACTTTGCCGTGGTCGATCACGCCGTCGTTCGACAAGCCCGTGATACAGGCTTTGGGCGTGATCGCGCCGGTCACGCGCAGGTCGGTTTGGCTGCCAGCCAAGGCGCTGGGCACAGTGGCCAGTAACAGGCTCGCCAGCAGCGCTGG
The DNA here is from genome assembly GCF_054668895.1 of Pseudomonas sp. H3_E07. Taxonomy (NCBI): domain Bacteria; kingdom Pseudomonadati; phylum Pseudomonadota; class Gammaproteobacteria; order Pseudomonadales; family Pseudomonadaceae; genus Pseudomonas; species Pseudomonas sp. H3_E07. The sequence goes on along the minus strand of NZ_CP162795.1, from coordinate 1,645,891 downwards.
GACATATTTATCCATGGAACGAACAACCTCTCTGGGTAATGTCCTGAGTGGATGGGTCACAGGTACTTGACTTCGATCGTGGTGGAGCCGTCGATCAGCACTTCATTGCTCAGGTCCAGGCTGTTGGCGGCGGCGATCTGGGTGTCGACCAACAGGTCGACGATCACGTTTTTGAGCGGGATCGGCTTACGGTTTTGCCCCGTCGAACCGTCGCCGAACGCCGCCAGGTACTGGCTCTGCCACATCACATCGTCGATGGAGCGCCAGCTCACGCCGTCCAATGACTCGATGGGCTCGGCGGCGACGTTGTCGGCCACCGGGCTCCTGAGGGAAATCCAGAACGTGCCGATTTTTTGCAGGTTGTTGATCAAGCCCAGGCCGTAACCGTAGCTGCTGGTCGACGACCCGGCGCGGTTGTCGGTGGTGCGCAGCGCAAACAGGGTCTGGGCTTCGCAGTCGACGTTGAATTGCAGCCGGGCGGTGGGCAGGTTGGTCGCCGTGGTGAGGTTCAGGTCTTTGGCCGAGAGCTTGCCGTGATCCACCAGGCCATTGCCGGACAACGTCGGTGTGCAGGCACTCGGGGTAATCACGCCAACGACCGCCAGTTCCACGGTGCTGGCGGCAAACGTCATGCCGCTGCAGACAAGGGCGACGGCGGCGGTGAGGGCGGCTAAGGGCTTTTTCATGTGATCGAGCTTCCAGTGCAAAGCTGATTGCCGAGGGGTCAAGGGAGGACGCGTCGGCAACGAGGTGGCGAACGCCTGGAGTGGCCGGTCGCGTCCCGCTTAGGGGATGCCGGGCAATTTATCGGGGGGAAGGCGTCTGGCAAATACAACAAATACGACAATGGGCGGGTGTCGCACACGCCCAATCGACTTGTCGGAACTCGTTTTAGTGTGTGTAGGAAATTTAAGGATTTCGTAGTTGTTGTATCGCTTCAGCGCGCTCATTCAACTAGCGTTCCGGCCGATAGTTTTTCCACAGCACATTCGAACAGGTCTGAGCGTCAGCGCTTGAACCGCGGCCCCTCCGTCGGTGGATGGTGTGCCAGCCGTTGAGGTTGCCGATTCCGGCGCCGCGCGCTTTTTGAAGTTGAGGTAGTCATGTCTTCAGACCCTATCCCAGGCGACCAAGCAGGGGATGACCGGGTCGCGCAGCCCCCGTCGACCGTGCATTGGCGTGAGCTCAAGGTGTTGTTGGTGGACGATCACCCCGCGTACTGCCTGCTGATGGGCGCCATGTTCGAGCGGCTGGGGCTGGCTTTTGAAGTGTGCGCACATGGCCAGGCCGCGTTGGCGTTTCTGGATGTGACCTGTGTCGACCTGATTTTCAGCGACTGCCAAATGCCGGTGATGGACGGCTTTGCCATGACGCGCGAACTGCGCCGCCGCGAACAGCGCGCCGGAACGCAGGGCGTGCCGGTCATCGCGTTCACCGGCAAGCTGGGCGCGCATGAAATCCAGCAGTGCCAGGCCGCCGGCATGGATGCCTGGTTGGACAAACCGGTGACTTTCCAACAACTGCGCCAGGTGCTCGGCGACTGGCTGCCCGGCCCACGTATCAGCGAGGCGGTGCAGCCGATGGTGGCGGTCGAAGGGCGCTGGCCGAGTCGCGCACGGCTGGGTCAACTGTTCGGATGCCCGGAGGCGTTGCCCGGCATCCTGGCGAGCCTGGTGTACGAAGCCGAGATCGATCTGCATGCGCTGGCCCAGGCCGCCGACGGCCTGCACGCGCAGGCAACGGTCGAGCACTTGCACCGCTTGATCGGTAGCGTGGCATTCTTCGGTGCCACACCGCTGGAAAGGCGTGGTCAACTGTTGATCGAAGCGATCAACCGCGACGGCGTGGCCATGCACCTTCCGCGCTTGCTCGCATTGCGCAGTGACTTGATCGGGTATTTGAACTATTTGTCGGCGTTAGGAAATGGATGACAGCTCATGCTGATGCGTGTTGTAGGTCTTCGGAGTGGGGTATTTCCTTTTTTTCTGTAGGGCAAAATCCTGTTTCCAGGGATTGCTGGGCTATCTGCCATTACTGCTTTCAGGGGCGGTTGTTGCTGATCCGATCCGGGAGTATTTTGCGCGGATTCAAGTTGCCATCATGGTGGTGCTCATGCTTCGCGTAATTATTGCTGACGATCATCCCATTGTGCGTATCGGGCAGAAAGTGGTGATAGAAGCCAATGGCCGATGCAAAGTCGTTGCCGAGGCCGACGGTCCGGATCAGTTGCTGGCGCTGGTGGACAGCACGCCGTGCGACATCCTGGTCACGGACTTTGCCATGCCGGGTAACCAGCAAGCCGACGGTTATAGCTTGCTGGGCCTGATGCAGCGCCGGCATCCGGACTTGCCGGTGATTCTGGTAACCATGTTTGCCAGTGTCGCCACCTTGCGCGAATCGTTTGCCCAGGGGGCCCGGGCGGTCCTGGCCAAAAGCGCGTCGGCCCGTGAACTGCCGCTGGCGATTGCCGCCGTCAGTGAAGGGCGCACCTTCGTCAGCGAATGTTTGCGTGCGCAACTGGCGGAGGCCGGGACGGGCAACCAGCAAGCCGTGCCGCAGTTGTCCTGCAAGGAGCGCGAAGTGGTGCGCATGCTCGCCAGCGGCATGACCGTCAGCCAGATCGCGGCGCGGGTCAACCGCAGCATTTCGACCATCAGCAAGCAGAAAAGCACGGCGATGAACCGGCTGTGCATTTCTACCGATGTGGATCTGTTCGCCTACGCCCGCAGCAGCGGCATGGTGCCCTGAGCCCGGCGCGGCAAGCCGCCCATTTGCGCGGCGAATGTTGCTAGCCTTGGCGCTGCCGGCGGCTTATCGTGCGGCTATCTTTTCGACGCCAGCGGACCCTGCCCATGAGTGATGCCCATAACGCCCTGATCACCGAGTTCTACAGCGCCTTCCAGCGCCTGGACGCTGAAGCCATGGCCGCCTGCTACACCGACGACGTGGTGTTCAGCGACCCGGCCTTTGGCGAGCTGCGTGGCCGCGATGCCGGGGATATGTGGCGCATGCTCACCACCCGTGCCAAGGACTTCTCCCTGACCTTCGACCATGTGCGCAGCGATGACAGCACCGGCAGTGCGCATTGGGTAGCGACTTACCTGTTCAGCGCCACCGGCAATACGGTGGTCAACGACATCGGTGCGCGGTTCGTGTTTCGCGATGGCAAAATCTGCGAGCACCATGACCACTTCGATCTGTGGCGTTGGTCGCGCCAGGCCCTGGGCTTGAAAGGCCTGCTGCTGGGCTGGTCGCCTGCGCTGAAAAACGCCGTGCGCGCCCAGGCGCTCAAAGGGTTGAAGGCATTCCAGGCCGGTCGTTGATAAGATTAGCGTTCCTCTGGTTTGCAGACATCGCCCCGTGACTGATCCTTCCGCACCCAAACCCTGGTTCGTCTACCTGGTGCGCGCCGCCAATGGTTCCCTGTATTGCGGCATCAGCAATGACCCGGTGCGCCGCTTTGCCTCGCACCAGAGCGGCAAGGGCGCCCGGTTCTTTTTGTCGAGCCCTGCCGTGGCGTTGGTGTACACCGAGCAATGCGCGTCCAAGGGCGAAGCGCTGCGCCAGGAACGCCTGATCAAGAAGTTGAAGAAGAGCGCCAAGGAGTGCCTGGCGGCCAGTGGCTCATTGATTTGACTGATGGGTTCCCATCGCCCCGTTTCCTGTGGTTGCAGGCTAAGCTAGCGGTTCATTTCTAGCGCGGAGCCTGGCATGTCTGAGTTAATCCTCCACCATTACCCGCAGTCCCCCTTTGCTGAAAAAGCCCGCCTGCTTCTGGGTTTCAAGGGATTGTCCTGGCACTCGGTGCATATCTCGCCCGTCATGCCCAAGCCTGACCTGACAGCCCTCACCGGCGGTTATCGCAAGACCCCGGTGTTGCAGGTCGGCGCAGATATCTACTGTGACACCGCCTTGATTGCCCGTCGCCTGGAGCAGGAAAAGTCTGCGCCGGCACTGTTCCCCCAAGGCCTGGAACTGGTCACTCAAGGCTTCGCGGCCTGGGCGGACTCGGTGGTGTTTTCCCATGCTGTGGCGCTGGTGTTCCAGCCGGAATCCCTGGCGGTGAAATTTGCCAAGGTGCCGCCGGAAATGATCCAGGTGTTGGTGGCGGATCGCAGCAAGCTGTTCAGCGGCGGCACCGCAACCCGTGTGCAATTGGACCAGGCCAAGCACCAGTGGCCGACGATCATCCACCGCATCCATCAGCAGTTGCAGCACCCGGCGGGGGATTTCCTGTTCGGCGAGCCGTCGATTGCCGACTTTGCCCTGGCCCACCCACTGTGGTTCCTCAAAGGCTCTTCAGTGACGTCGCCGTTGGTGGACGCCTATCCGACCGTCGCTGCCTGGCTGGACCGTGTGCTGGGGTTCGGCCATGGCACCTCTATCCAGATGAGCGCCGAGCAAGCCTTGGAGGTATCGCGTAACGCTGCACCGGCTGTTTTGCCTGAAGAAGTGTTCGAGGACTTGAACGGCTTCAAGGCCGGCCAGCAGGTGACCATTTCCGCCACCGACTACGGCACCGACCCGGTCGCTGGGGAACTGCTGTTCGCCGGGCGCGAAGAGCTGATCCTGCGCCGTACCGACGAACGTGGCGGCACCTTGCATGTGCATTTCCCGCGCCTGGGGTTTTGCATCCAGGCGCAATAAACAAAAAAGTTGCAAATAAAAGTGAGGTAAATCCACGGCCCATCCGTGTAGTGCTTGAAACTGCGATCTATTCGCATTAACAGCGTTTTCTACACGGGTTCTCACAGCATGAAGTCGACGGCGGGCGGTTGGGTTAAACAGTGGCTGGGAGCCTCGGTATTGGCGGTATCGGGGCTGGCGCTGCTGCCCTTGAGTGTGGCGCAGGCGCAGGAGCAGCAAAGCGCCCGGTTCAACTTCGCCCTGACGGCCAAGCCGCTGCCCCAGGCCTTGAGCGATTTCAGCCGCGTCACCGGCATCAGCGTGATCTACACCGATGAAGCGCCCTACGGCCTCAGTGCCCCGGCGGTCAACGGGCAAATGAGCGCGACCCAAGCCCTGCAACGGCTGCTGAGCAACACCGGCTTCACCTTCCGTCAGATCGATGCCCGCACCCTGGCGCTTGAGCCGGTGCCGACGGAGGGCGCGGTCAACCTCGGCGCAACCACCATCAGCGGTGTCGGCCAGCAAGTCGAGGACAGCACCAGCTACCAGCCGCCGCCCACCAGTTCGGTGATGCGCTCCCACGCGCTGCTGCTGGAAACCCCGCAAACCGTCAACGTGGTGCCTGCCCAAGTACTGCGTGACCAGACCCCGCGCAATCTGGATGACGCCCTCGCCAACATCAGCGGCATCACCCAGGCCAATACCTTGGCCAGCACCCAGGACGCCGTGATGCTGCGGGGCTTCGGCGACAACCGTAACGGTTCGATCATGCGCGACGGCATGCCCATCGTGCAGGGGCGCGCGCTGAATGCTACGGCCGAGCGCGTCGAAGTGCTCAAGGGCCCGTCGTCGCTGCTGTACGGCATTCAGGACCCGGGCGGCGTGGTGAACATCGTCAGCAAAAAGCCGGAGCTGATGCGCTCCACTGCTCTGACCGTGCGCGGCTCCACCTTTGGTGACGGCAAGAACGGCAGCGGCGGCAGCCTCGACACCACCGGCCCGATTGGCGACAGCGGCTTGGCCTACCGGCTGATCGTCGACCATGAAGACGAAGATTACTGGCGCAACTTCGGCACTCACCGTGAGAGCCTGATCGCGCCGTCCCTGGCCTGGTACGGTGACAGCACCCAATTGCTGTTTGCCTACGAACACCGCGAATTTCTCACGCCGTTCGACCGTGGCACCGCCATCGATCCCAAAACCAATCACCCGCTGGACATCCCGGCCACACGCCGTCTGGATGAACCTTTCAACAACATGGAAGGCCGTTCCGACCTGTACCGCTTCGAAGCCGATCATGACCTGAACGATGATTGGAAAGCCCATTTCGGCTACAGCTGGAACCGCGAGACCTACGACGCCAGTCAAGTGCGTGTGAGTGCGGTGAACGCCAACGGCACGCTGACCCGCAAGATGGACGGCACCCAGGGCGCGATCACCACGGACCGCTTCGCCACGGCGAGCCTGGAAGGCAAAGTCAATGTGTTCGGCCTGCAAAACGATGTGGTGTTCGGCCTGGATGACGAGTACCGCAAGATCTACCGCGCCGACCTGATCCGCCAGAGTTCGCGCGCCACCAGCTTCAACTACAACAATCCGGTGTACGGCAACGAAGTGGCGGGCACGACCGTCAGCCCCGCCGACAGTGCCCAGACCGACCTGCTGCGCAGCGATTCGTTGTTCTTCCAGGACGCCATCCACCTGAACGAACAGTGGATTTTTGTCGCCGGCGCGCGCTACCAGATGTATGACCAATACGCCGGCAAAGGCGTACCGTTCAAGGCCAACACCAACGGCAACGGCCAGGCCTGGGTGCCGCGCGCGGGCCTGGTGTATCGCTACACCGATGAGTTGTCGTTCTACGGCAGCTACACCGAGTCGTTCAAACCCAATTCCACCATCGCCGCCTTGGCCGATGGCAGCACCTTGACCGGCGACCTCACGCCCGAGGAGTCCAAGTCCTGGGAACTGGGGGCCAAGCTCGACATTCCGGGACGCATCACCGCCAGCGCAGCGTTGTTCAATATCGACAAGCGCAACGTGCTCGTCTCTGTCGGCTCAGGCGCCAACACCGTCTACAGCATTGCCGGCCAGGTGCGTTCCCGTGGCCTGGAACTCGACGCTACCGGGCAGTTGACCGACAAGGTGAGCCTGATCGGCAGCTACGCTTACACCGATGCGCTGGACGTCAAGGACAAGGACCCGACCCTGGAAGGCAACCGTCTGCAAAACGTCGCCAAGCACACCGGCTCGTTGGCTGTCGCCTATGACTTCGGCAACATCTTTGGTGGCGACCAGTTGCGGGTGGGGACCGGTGCACGTTACGTCGGTGAACGCGCAGGCGATGCGGCCAACGATTTCACCTTGCCGGGGTATACCGTGGCGGATGCGTTCGCCACCTACGACACCAAGATCGATGGGCAGAAGGTCAAGTTCCAGCTCAACGTGAAGAACATGTTCGACCGCGTCTACTACACCTCGGCGGCGAGCCGCTTGTTTGTGTCCATGGGCGATGCACGGCAGGTGTCGGTGTCCAGCACCCTGGAGTTCTAAGGGGGTTGTGGTAGCGTTGCCGCCATTGATGTCTTGGCGGAAACGATACTGATGCATTTTGGACGATGGCTACATCTGCTGTGCTTGAGTTTTTTGCTGGGTGGTTGCGCGAGTGTTTCACCGACTTCCACCCCGGCAACCCTGGAGCAACTCCTGGCTGACCCGGCCCTCAACGGCGCCACTGTTTCCCTGATGGTGCGTGATGCCCGTAGCGGTAGCACGCTCTATCAACACAACTCGCGTACACGGTTGATCCCCGCGTCCAATCTCAAATTGCTCACCACCGCAGCGGCGATGGATGTGCTGGGGCCGCAGTACCGTTTTTCTACCCAATTGCTGAGTAATGGCACGCTGCAAGGCGAGCGCCTCACCGGTAACCTGTACCTCAAGGGCCTGGGTGATCCGACCACGCAGTTCGCTGATTACCAGGCATTGGCGGCACAGCTTGCAGCCCAAGGCGTGCGTCAGGTCCAGGGCGACCTGGTTTTCGACGATACCTTTTTCGACGCCGAGCGCCTGGGTGTGGACTGGGCTCACGACGATGAAAGTACCTATTACGGTGCGCAGATTTCAGCGTTGACCGTATCGCCGAACACGGATTTTGATGCGGGGACGTTGCTGGTCACGGCGAAGGCCCCTAGCGGGGTTGGCCAACCGGTCAGCGTGGTGGTGAGCCCGTCTACCGACTACGTGCAACTGAGCAACCGTGCTGTCAGCGGCCCCGGCAACAACTACGGCATCACCCGCCAGCATGGCACCAATCTGTTGCAGCTCACCGGCACGCTGGCGCCGGGCAAGCAAAGTCGACAGTGGGTGAGTGTGTGGGAGCCGACGCAACTGGTGGCCAATCTGTTTGAGCAGGCGTTGGCGCAGCAGGGCATTCAGGTGCTGGGGCGGCGTGTGATCGGTGGCGCAAGTCCGGTCACGGCCAGGGTGCTGGCCGAGCATCAATCGGCGCCGCTGCAGGCACTGCTCACACCGCTGCTCAAACTGTCGAATAACAACATGTCCGAAGCCTTCCTCAAGGCCATGGGCCGCAAGGCGTCCAATGCAGGGACGGCGCAGGCCGGTGTCGCGGCAGTGGCAGACTTTATCCGACGCCAAGGTTTGGACCCGATGACGCTGAGCCAGGTCGATGGTTCGGGCTTGTCGCGGCGCAATCTGGTGTCGTCGCAAAACCTCACCGATCTGCTGCTGGCGACGGCCAAACAACCCTGGTTCGAGGCCTGGTACAACGCCTTGCCGATCGCCGGTAACACCGATCGCATAAGCGGCGGCAGCCTGCGTTATCGACTGCGCGGGACGCCGGCCGAAAATAACCTGCATGCCAAGACCGGCTCCATGGCCGGCGTGTCATCGTTGAGCGGCTACATCACCGACGCCCAGGGCCGGCGCCTGGTGTTTTCTATTATCAGCAACAACTACCTGAGTACCGCCGCACCGATCCGCGCCCTGGAAAACCGCGTGGCGCTGGCCCTGGTCCAGTGGCACGACTAGTTCAGGGCTGATAGCCCATGCGCCAACTCACGGCCCGGGTCGCCGCCAGCAAGTGCTGCGCCGCCGGGCCATCTTCGTCGGCATGGAACAACGAGGTGGGGCCAACGACGGTCATCACCGCCGCCACTTGGCCGATGGCATTGAAGACCGGCGCCGACAGGGCATCGACGCCGGGCATCAACAACCCGTGCACGAAGTGCAGACCACGGCTGCGGATCTGCTCGCAGGTGGTGGCGTAGGCCTGGTCATCCGCCAGGGCATGAGCGATGCCGGCCTGGATTTCCCGCTCACGCAGCTCCACGGTTTCCCGCGACGGCAGGTAAGCGCTGAACACCAGCCCGGTGGACGAGCTGAGCAGCGGCAGCACCGAGCCCAATTGCGTGACCACTGTTACCGCGCGCACCGCCGGCTCAATCTGCACGACGGTGGCGCCCTGGTTGCCCCACACGGCTAAAAAGCAGGTTTCATTCAGTTCATCGCGCAGCTCCGCCAGGGGCATCGCGCCGACTTTCAACACATCCATGCTGCCCAGCGCCGCCAAGCCCACGCGCAACGCTTCACGGCCCAGGCCGTAGTGGTTGGTGGCGGTGTTCTGTTCGGCAAAACCCGAGGCGATCAGCGCCTGTAAATAGCGGTGCACCTTGCTCGCCGGCATCTGCACGTGCTCGGCCAGGCGTGACAGCGAAGTGGCCGGCGACAGTTCGGCCAGAGCCTTGAGGATATCGGTGCCGACTTCGGCCGAGCGGACTTTCTGTTTACCGGTGTCGCGGGGCTTTTCCATGGAAGGGCGAGAATCCGAGAGATGAATGGGCGTCTTTATAGCTTGACGGTCGATGGTGATCAAATTACGTTATGCGTAACTGGATTACGATAAAAACAACTTCCGTGTAGAGGACGATCCATGAACCTCGAATACCTGTCGGGCTTCGGCAATGAATTCGCCAGCGAAGCCTTGCCCGGCGCGCTGCCGATCGGCCAGAACTCCCCGCAAAAAGCGCCCTACGGGCTGTACACCGAACTGTTCTCTGGCACTGCGTTCACCATGGTGCGCAGTGAAGCCCGGCGGACCTGGCTGTACCGCATTCAGCCGTCGGCCAATCACCCGGCATTCATCAAACTTGAGCGGCAACTGGCCGGGGGGCCGTTGGGGGCGGTAACGCCTAATCGCTTGCGCTGGAACCCGTTGGATATGCCGAGCGAACCGACGGACTTCATCGATGGGCTTGTAGGAATGGTCGCCAATTCAGGGGCAGAAAAGCCCTCAGGCATCAGCATCTACACCTACCGCGCCAACCGTTCCATGGAGCGTGTGTTCTTCAACGCTGATGGCGAGTTGTTGATTGTGCCGGAGCTGGGGCGCCTGCGTATTGCTACCGAACTTGGCGTGCTGGAGGTGGAACCGCTGGAAATCGTCGTGTTGCCCCGTGGTCTGAAATTCCGCGTCGAGTTGCTGGATACGCAAGCGCGCGGTTACGTCGCCGAGAACCATGGCGCGCCGCTGCGTCTGCCGGACCTGGGCCCTATCGGCAGCAATGGCCTGGCCAATCCACGCGACTTCCTGACGCCGGTTGCCCGCTACGAAGATGTGAAAAAACCAACAACGCTGGTGCAGAAATTCCTCGGCGAACTCTGGGCCTGTGAGCTGGACCATTCGCCACTCAACGTGGTCGCCTGGCACGGCAACAACGTGCCGTACAAATACGATCTGCGCCGCTTCAACACCCTTGGCACCGTGAGCTTTGACCACCCGGATCCGTCGATCTTCACTGTGTTGACCTCACCTACCAGCACCCACGGCCTGGCCAACCTCGACTTCGTGATCTTCCCGCCACGTTGGATGGTGGCTGAGAACACCTTCCGTCCGCCGTGGTTCCACCGCAACCTGATGAACGAATACATGGGCCTGATCCAGGGGGCCTACGACGCCAAGGCCGAAGGCTTCCTGCCCGGTGGCGCGTCGCTGCACAGCTGTATGAGCGCCCACGGCCCGGACGGCGAGACCTGCACCAAGGCCATCAACGTGGACCTGGCGCCGCACAAGATCGATAACACCATGGCCTTCATGTTTGAGACCAGCCAAGTGCTGCGTCCCACCCAGTTCGCCCTGGACTGCCCGCAACTGCAAAACACTTACGACGCGTGCTGGGCCTCGCTGCCCGCCACCTTCAACCCGAACCGGAGATAACCCATGACTCAGCCTACACTTACCCGCAGCTGGGTGGCCTCCGCCAATGGTCACACCGATTTTCCCCTGCAAAACCTGCCGTTGGGCGTGTTCAGCGTCAACGGTTCGACCCCGCGTGCTGGCGTGGCGATCGGCGACTCGATCCTGGATCTGCAAGCCGCCATCGATGAGTTTGACGGTGAAGCCCGCCGTGCGGTCGAAGCGACCGCGGGTGGCCAACTGAACGCGTTTTTTGCACTGGGCCGCGGCCCGCGCGTGGCCTTGCGCGAGCGTCTGCTGGAGTTGCTGGCCGAGGGCAGCACGTTGCACACCCGTGAAGCGCAGGTGCTGCATCGCGCCGCCGATTGCCAGATGCACGTTCCGGCGCGGATCAATGACTACACCGACTTCTACGTCGGCATCGAGCACGCGCAAAACGTCGGCAAACTCTTCCGCCCCGACAATCCTCTGCTGCCCAACTACAAGTACGTGCCGATTGGATACCACGGCCGTGCGTCGACTATTCGCACCTCGGGCACCGATGTACGCCGCCCCAAAGGCCAAACCCTGCCGGCCGGCCAGAGCGAGCCGACCTTCGGCCCGTGCGCACGCCTTGACTACGAACTGGAGCTGGGCATCTGGATCGGCCAGGGCAATGAGATGGGCGACTCGATTGCCATTGGCGATGCGGCCGATCATATCGCCGGTTTCTGTTTGCTCAATGACTGGTCGGCACGGGATATCCAGGCCTGGGAATACCAGCCGTTGGGGCCGTTCCTGTCGAAAAGCTTTATCACCACTATCTCGCCTTGGGTGGTGACGGCCGAAGCCCTGGAACCGTTCCGCAAAGCGCAGCCGGCGCGCCCTGAAGGCGACCCGCAGCCGCTGTCGTATCTGCTGGATAAACGTGACCAGGCCGCAGGTGCCCTGGATATCGAGCTGGAAGTACTGCTCACCACCGCCGCCATGCGCGAGCAGAACCTGCCGGCCCATCGCCTGGCCTTGAGCAACAGCCTGCACATGTACTGGACTGTCGCGCAATTGGTGGCGCACCACAGCGTCAACGGTTGCCAATTGCAGGCGGGCGATCTGTTTGGTTCGGGCACCTTGTCCGGCCCGCAAGCCGGCCAGTTCGGCAGCCTGCTGGAAATGACCGAAGGCGGTAAAAAGCCGGTCGAATTACCGTCCGGTGAGGTGCGCAAGTTCCTCGAAGACGGTGATGAAATCATCCTGCGTGCGCGCTGCAACCGTGAAGGCTTCGCCTCCATCGGCTTCGGCGAATGCCGCGGCACCGTGATCGCGGCACGCTAGGAGGGCAGGGCGATGGAACTCTACACCTACTACCGTTCCACCTCGTCGTATCGGGTGCGCATCGCCCTGGCGCTCAAGGGCCTGGACTTCACCGCCGTGCCGGTCAACCTGCTGGTGCCGGCGGGCGGTGCCCATCGCCAGCCCGAGTACCTGGCGATCAACCCGCAAGGTCGTGTCCCGGCCTTGGGTACCGAGGAGGGCGAACTGTTGATTCAGTCGCCGGCGATCATCGAGTACCTCGACGAACGTTATCCACAGGCGCCGCTGCTCTCCAGGGACCTGGCGACCCGCGCTCATGAGCGTGCGGTGGCCTCGATCATCGGCTGCGATATCCATCCGCTGCATAACTCCAGCACCCAGAATCTGCTGCGCCAATGGGGGCATGACGAGGCGCAACTGTTGGAGTGGATCGGGCATTGGATCAGCCAGGGCTTGGGCGCGGTGGAACAGTTGATCGGCGACCAAGGGTTTTGCTTCGGCGAGCAGCCGGGGTTGGCCGATACGTTCCTGATCCCGCAACTGTATGCGGCCGAGCGCTTCAAGGTGCCGTTGGCCAGTTACCCGCGCATTGGACGGGTGGCGGCGTTGGCGGCCCAGCACCCGGCATTTGTGCGGGCACACCCCGCCAATCAACCGGATACACCCGCTGCCTGATTCCTGCTGTTCCATAAAAATAAAAAACAGGTACTTGCGATGCACAATCAGCTTGCCAGCTTTCGCGCGGCACTCGACGCCCGTCCGGTGTCGCGCTATCAGTGGTTGATTCTCCTGTTGCTGGCGCTGCTGCTGGTGACCGACGGCTATGACGCCCAAGTGCTGGGTTACGTGGTGCCGGCGCTGGCCCAGGACTGGGGGCTGGAAAAGGCTGCATTTGGCCCGGTCTTCAGCGCCAACCTGCTGGGGCTTACCTTGGGGTCGTTGCTGGTGACGCCGCTGGCGGATCGGTTCGGCGTGCGGCGCATCCTGCTCGGCTGTGTGCTGATCTACGCCAGCCTCACCGTGTTGATGGTGTTCGCCAACTCGCTGACCACACTGATGGCCGCCCGGTTTATCTGCGGCATCGGTATGGGGGGCGCGATGCCGAGTGCGATGGCGTTGATGTCGGAATACTCGCCGCCGCGCCTGCGTACCTTGATGGTGACCTTGGCGGCGTGTGGCTTCTCGTTCGGCGGTGCGGCGGGCGGGTTTGTGGCGGCGGGGTTTATCGAAGGCTTTGGGTGGCAGGCGGTGTTTCTGGCGGGTGGCGTGACGCCATTGCTGTTGTTCCCGTTTCTGGTATGGCTGCTGCCGGAATCATTGCCGCGTTTGCTGCGTGATGCACCACCCTATGCACGGTTGCAGAACGTGACGTCACGCATGCTGCCGGGCTGGCAACCGCCGCTGGCGACCGAGGCCGAAAACCAACAGGAGCAGGGCAGCAAACTGACGGTGGTGGAACTGTTCCGCAATGGCTACGCACGTCCGACGCTGCTGATCTGGTCGACGTTTTTTGTCAGCCTGATCCTGCTGTATTTCATGATCAGTTGGCTTCCGTCGTTACTGCTGGAGAGTGGGTTGGCGTTGAAAGAGGCCAACCTGGTGACCTCGATGTTCCTGTTCGCCGGTACTTTGGGTGCCATCGCCATGGCCTGGTTCGCCGACCGCTTGAAACGCAAAGTGCGGCTGTTGTCCGGCGTACTGGCCGCCGCAGCGGTGTGCACGCTTCTGCTCGGCCTGAACCATGATAACCCGCGCTACTTGGTGGCCTGTGTCGTTGCGGCCGGTTTTTGCATCATCGGTGGTCAACTGACCCTCAATGCCTTCGCCAGTAACTTCTACCCCGCGCATGTACGTGCCACCGGTACGGGGTGGGCGCTGGGAGTGGGGCGTTTTGGTTCAATCCTGGGGCCGTTGTTTGGCAGCCTGTTGCTGGCAATGCATATCCCGGTGCAGCAGATTTTCTTTTTCTGCGCGATCCCGGCGGTGATCGCGGCTCTGTTGATCATTCAGGTGCGTTCGCCCGAAGCTGAAGGTTCGAAGAGCCCGTTGGCTGGGGATACCCTCAAGGCGCCACAGGCCTAATGCACCACTGAATTGGGCGGCAGGTGCCCCAGGCGCTCGGTCAGGCGCAGGCGCTGGATCGGGTCTTCGCTGAGCATCAGCGCATGTTCCAGGTCGAAGCGTTCGGCGTTGGGGCAGTCGAGGCGCTGATACAGGCTCGCCCGTGCCAGGTAATCGGCGGCGCTGGCATTGCCCAGTTCCAGCACGCGTTCGGCGTCGATCAGGGCCTGGAGTGGAATGTCGTTGGAAAGGTGCAGTTGTCGCAGGTTGCGTGACAACCGTTGCAGGATCGAACGTGGATCGGCGGTGTGCAGGTGATCGGCCTGCAGCTTGAGGTTGGGGCCGTATTGGCGCTGCAACAGGTCGCGGCAATCGTTGGGGTACAACCGCCGACCGCCGCAGGGATCCAGCAGGTGATCGGCGCCGGGTACCCGCAGCAGGAAATGGCCGGGGAAATTCACGCCGACCATGGGGATTTCCAGGCGGCGCGCCAGCTCAAGGGCGATCAGGCCCATAGCCAGGGGTTGCCCACGTTTGCGCTGCAAGACTTTGTCCAGCAGGGCGGCGGCGGGGCGCAAAGGGGTGAATTCATCCTGGGCAAACCCCAGGTCATTCAGACGTCGCAACAGCGGCTGGCCGAGTTCATCCGCCGGCAACAGGGGCATGCCCTGGCTCACCTGTTGTTGCAGCAAGGTCAGTTCCTGCAGGGTCTGCGAGGGTTGTACGGTCGGGTCATGCTCGGCAGCAATCCACAACGCCGCTTCAAACAGCGCAGGTGGGGAGCGTTCCAGGCAGGCGAAAAAGGCTTTGCGGGGATTCATTGCATTCTCCGGCGTATGCCCCCGTTTTAGCCTTGCTGGGAATTTTCGTCCAGTGGCTTAAAGAATATCCTGCTCGCTTATGTCGCAAGTTCTGCGAAAACGGGCGTCTTATTCCAGCGTGGTCCGGCAGTTTTCTGCCGCAAGCCTATACTTGGCCCACTACCAGAAGTGATTCGGGAGCTTGACGATGTTTGCTCTCATGCACAGCACCCGCCTTGAATCGCTGCACTTGAGCGTCGACCCGGTCACCGGGCTGAAGGCGGTCATCGCCATCCATAGCAGTCGCCTGGGCCCGGCCCTGGGTGGCTGTCGCTATCTTTCCTACCCCGACGACGAAAGTGCCGTGGCCGATGCCGCGCGCCTGGCCCAAGGCATGAGCTACAAGGCGGCCCTGGCCGGTTTGCCGGTAGGCGGTGGCACCGCCGTGATCCTGCGCCCTGGCCACGTGGAAAATCGCGCGGCCCTGTTTGAAGCCTTCGGCCGTTGCATCGAGCAACTCGACGGCCGCTACATCACCGCCACCGACAGCGGCACCTCGGTGGCCGACATGGATTGCATCGCCCAACAAACCCGCTACGTCACCAGCACCACTGCCGCAGGCGATCCTTCGCCCTATGCGGCAATGGGCGTGTTCGCCGGCATCCGCACCACCGCCATGGCGCGCCTTGGCAGCGACAACCTCGAAGGCCTGCGCGTGGCGGTTCAGGGGCTGGGCAATGTCGGTTACGCCCTGGCTGAACAGCTGCACGCCGCCGGCGCGGAACTGCTGGTGAGCGACATCGATCATGGCAAGGTGCAACTGGCCATGGAGCAGTTGGGCGCGCACCCCATCGCCAACGACGCGTTGCTGAGCACGCCGTGCGATATCCTCGCGCCCTGCGGCCTGGGCGCCGTGCTCAACCGTCAGAGCGTTGGCCAGTTGCGCTGCGCCGCCGTGGCCGGTTCCGCCAGTGCGCAACTGACCAACCTGCAAGTGGCCGACCAACTGGAAGGCCGCGGCATCCTCTACGCCCCCGACTACGTGATCAACTCCGGCGGCCTGATCTACGTCGCGCTCAAGCACAGCGGAGCGGAACTGCCAACGATTACCGCGCACCTGTCCAATATCGGCACGCGCCTCACCGAGATCTTCGCTCACGCCCAGGCGGAAAAACGCTCACCCGCACGGGTGGCGGATGAGCTGGCCGAGCGTTTGCTGTACCGCTGATACACCGGTCAGAGTTGATACTTCTCACGCACCAGTGAGCCGACCCCCATGCGATCCAGAATGTGCATCGGACACAGGAGCGTGACGCGGACGGTCCCCGGTAGCCGACTGATTTCAATCGAGCCGTTAAGCGTTGCGCGGTTGCGCACCTCATCCATCGACAGGCCCGTGACGGCCGCTGCGCGCTCCAGGCCGTTTTCCGTCGCTAAGTTGAGGTCGGCGCCACTGCCGATAAACGTAATGGGTCCGTTGTCTTCTATCTCGAACTGCCCCCAGCGCTCGCCCAATGCCCTGACATGCAACCGTTGCTCGGCAGTCATCGGACGAGCCATGGGCGGCAGGTCATCAAGGTTCTGCAGCAGGATCGGGCCGTCGAGTGCCAACCCCTTGATCACATGGGCGGTCAGTTCGGTTTCACCCGATACATCGGTGGCATGCCCGGCAATTTCGCCGTTGCCTTGCTGGGCGTGCATATCGCCCATGTAAACCCCGGCGCCGGGGACTCTCACCGGGCAAATCAGCACGCAACCTTCACGTACCGAGTTGGTGTCCATATGCCCGTCGGTTTTCGCGGCATGCAGTTGTTCATGGGTCATGCTGTAGCGATGGGGCGCGCCGACCAGGTACTGGCCGAAGTCGGCACAGTTGTGGGAATCCGGCAGATCCCGTGAAGGCGTGGTGCCAATATTGCCCAGGAACGGCCGCATGTGCGCGGCAAGGCCGGGGATATCGGCGCGGGCCAGGGACAGAATCGAATGCTGGGCGGACATCTCCGGCAACGCCGCCATATCCGGTGCCTGGCCGGCGAGGCGGTCGGCTACCAACTGGTTCACGGTCAGGCTCAGCTGATGCTCGGCATCGAACACGATGACGTAGCCATGGCTGAAACGAAATGCGCTGACCTCCGCCCCGCAGGCGTTGCAACGAATGGCGTCGGCGCCGATGCCGTCGACATGGCTGGCGGGATGCTCCTGCCCACAGTTGGAACAGAACTTGGCGACAAAGGGATCGCCATGATAACGCCCCTCAACAAAACGCATGACACCTGACGAAGTGGCCAGAGACGTCACGCGCATGCGTTTGATCTTCAGGGCCACGGCGTCACCAACCTCTGCGCCGGCGATGAATACGGGTTGAGTCACCTCATGACCACCCTCAAATGCGGGCGTGATCATCGGGCCCCAACACCCCGGCGGAGTACCGGTGATAAGCGTGCCGCCATCGGCGAGCGGGCCGAGCATCTTCTGGCTGGGGCCGATGAGGCCATTGGTGTAGGTGTTGACGATCAGGCGATCAACCGGTGCTGAGTGGTGCATTTTTATTCTCCGGGTCCTATGTGATTGAACCTTCGGTCACGGCTTATTGATCAGGGAAGGTTCAGGCAGGCCCAGTAGACCGGTGTTTTGTATCCCGAATATGTCGCGCGGGTGCGCTAATACACAGTGGTACATAACGATGGGAGAGGAGGGTTTGTAACTGCAAAAATCCTGATAGGGTTCTGTGGGCTGGCGCTTTGAGGTGCTTGCTCAGCTATCGTTTTCCTACTTGCTGCGGAGAATATTCATGTCCAATCAAGCAACAGCCCATTCCGTAACGTTCAAGCGTCCGGACGGCGCCGAGGTCAATGGCTATCTGGCCAGCCCGGCGGTGCTGGAAGGGGCGCCGGCCATCGTATTGATTCAAGAGTGGTGGGGGCTGAACGAGCAGATCAAGGGTGTGGCCATCCGCCTGGCCGAGTGCGGTTACCGGGTGCTGGTGCCGGACCTTTATCGCGGCGCCTCGACCGTGGAAGAGGAAGAAGCCCATCACCTGATGGACAGCCTGGATTTTGGCGATGCAGTATCCCAGGACATCAAGGGCGCGGTGCGCTACCTGCAGGCCGACTCGCAAAAAGTGGGCGTGACCGGCTACTGCATGGGCGGGGCGTTGACGCTGTTGGCGCTCAATGCAATTCCGGAGCTGGCTGCGGGTGTGGTCTGGTATGGCTTCCCACCGCTTGAATATCTGGATGCGGCAAAAATCAAAGCACCGCTGATTGGCCATTGGGGCACACAGGATGCTTTTTTCAACATCGAAACCGTCGCGGAGCTGGAGTCAACGCTGCACGCGGCAGGTGTGGACGCGACCTTCTACCGTTACCTGGCGCGCCATGCCTTTGCCAACGAAACAGCGATCGGCAACGGCCGTATCCCCGACACACAATACGACGCCGCATGGTCGCAACTGGCGTGGGACCGCACGTTGACCTTCTTCGGTAAAACCCTGTGGCAGGCGTAAGGCGCAAATAGCCTTCGGTAAAACGATCAGTTGCCGGTCTGCCTGAACCTGTTGGTTCACCCTGAATCAACGGAGGCGGGCCGGCCTCCTTACTCTGCCTCTGGCTGCCCGATCTCGGCCAGGGCGCTGGCGTTGTTCTTGAACGCTGCTGCAAAGGCGGCGCGGTTCTTGGCCATGAAAATACCGGCGTCTTCTGCCTGCTTTTCAGTCAAGCCTTCCACGTTTTTCAACAGGACTTCCATCAGGGACTCTGCCAGTTCGAGCATCTGGTCGTGTGCGTCGGCAAGTTTGCGGTCCACGAATGTAGTCTCCAAGTCGCGGGTACTGCGATACAGGGTTTCAACAGCCATTTTTTGGCCTCGTCATCAGGGTGCAGTAGTGAAGGGGAATAGCCCTTGTGTTCGGGTGTCGCTAGAGTGCTGTATTTATATACAGTAAAAAGAGTAAGCCAAACCCTCGGGTTTGGGTAGCAGTTTTTTAATGTAGCCCGTAAATACAGGTTTGGAGTGCCTCATGTCACCCCGCCATCATCTTATACCTGCCCCTGGCCTTTTTTCTGCATGCAGAACAACCGTCACGTCTAACCCGCATTATCCGGTCGAGTCGACCTAAGGAAGCATCATCGTGAAGATCAATTGGGCCGAAAGGCTGCGCCAGCAAGTACACGGGCTGGCCGAGTCACTGGGCAATCTGTTTGTCGAGTCGTTTCACTACCTGGCGCTGTTCGCCATTGGTGCGGTGACGGCCTGGGCGGCGGTGATGGAATTTTTGGGGATGCTGGAGAACGGGCACATCAAGATCGATGACATCTTGTTGCTGTTCATCTACCTGGAACTGGGCGCTATGGTCGGGATTTATTTCAAGACCAACCACATGCCGGTGCGCTTCCTGATCTACGTGGCGATCACCGCGCTGACGCGTCTGCTGATCTCCAACGTGTCTCACCACAACCCACCTGATGTGGGAATCATCTACTTGTGCGGTGGGATTCTGCTGTTGGCGTTTGCGATTCTGGTCGTGCGTTACGCGTCGTCAGCCTTCCCATCGGTGAAGGTCGAAGGCCCGCGTCGCAAGGGCGAGGCGAGCCTGGAGACCGAGAAGGGCGAGCTTTAAAGCCCGACGCTGAACGGCAGGGCGCGGGTCGGCGGTCGCTGTAGGACTTTGTGATCGCCATCCGTCATCATCGCCAGGATCTCCATGGCGCTGTGGCCCTGTTCGATGGCGATGCCGAACTGGATGCTTTGCACCAGGCGTTTTAGCCGCTTTGGGTCATTGCGCTGTTCGGCGCTGATCATGCGCTTGGCCACCACGCCTTGTTCGTTGGAGAGGGTCAGCATGATGCTGCCGTCCAAGCGTTGGATGCTCAGGTTGACGCGATATTCGGGAGTGAATGTGTCGGTGATGATCTGAAAAGGATTGTCCATGGTGCGTACCGCCTAATAAGAACATGCAGTCATTGACGACCGGTGTCGGGATTAGTTCGCGTCTCCTGACCATCGGCCAAATTCCGTTTCCCTCATAAGCTGTACAGCAAGGGCCGTGCCGTATAGAGATCTTTCAGGCGGTAAGGGGCCAATGTGGGAGCGGGCTTGCTCGCGAATGCGGTCCTTCAGCCGAGTATTCATTAGCTGATACACCGCGTTCGCGAGCAAGCCCGCTCCCACATTTGTTCGGTAATGTCGTTTCGGTCAGTGATCTGTTTCAGGGCAGGACGGAAAAAACGATCGCAGACAGCGCAATCAATCCAATCACCACCACAAATACGTTGGAGACCTGGCCCGAGTACTTGCGCAGAGATGGCACGCGGCGAATCGCGTACATCGGCATCAGGAACAACAGGCACGCGATGATCGGCCCGCCCATGGTTTCAATCATGCGCAGGATGCTCGGGTTGAAGGTGGCGACGGCCCAGCAGGTCAGCACCATGAACAGCGCGGTGCAACGCTCCAGCCATTTGGCCGACATCGAGCGATTGCGCCCCCGCAGGAATTTGACGATCAAGCCCTGGAAACCTTCGCTGGCGCCTATGTAGTGGCCGAGAAAGGATTTAGTAATGGCCACCAGCGCGATCAGCGGTGCGGCGTAGGCGATCACTGGCGTCTGGAAGTGGTTGGCGAGGTAAGACAGGATCGAGATGTTCTGGGCCTTGGCGGCTGCCAGGTCGGCCGGCGACAGTGCCAGTACGCAGCTGAAGCAGAAGAACATCACGGTCAGCACCATCATGCCGTGGGCCGTGGCCAGGATGCCGCTGCTTTTGCGCTCGGCCTGCGCGCCGTACACGCGTTTCTGGTCGACGGCGAACGCGGAGATGATCGGCGAGTGGTTGAAGGAAAATACCATCACCGGAATTGCCAGCCACAGGGTCTTGAAGAACAGTGGCATGGGCATGCCATCACCGGCGGAGGCGAAGAATGCGCCGTTCCAGTTGGGAATCAGGCTGAACGCAAGCAACAGCAGGGACGCGACGAACGGGTACACCAACACGCTCATGGCCTTGACGATCACGCCCTGGCCGCAGCGCACGATGGCCATCAGGCCAAGAATCAGCACCAGCGACAGAATCGCCCGAGGCGGTGGGGTCATGTGCAGTTGGTGTTCCATGAAGCTGCCCAGGGTGTTGGTCAGCGCCACGCTGTACACCAGCAGGATCGGGAAAATGGCGAAGAAATACAGCAGGGTGATCAGCTTGCCCGCACCGACGCCAAAGTGCTCTTCGACCACTTCGGTGATGTCGCCGGATTTGCCCGACAACACAAAGCGCGTCAGCCCACGGTGGGCGAAGAAGGTCATCGGGAAGGCCAGCAGTGCCAGCACGATCAGCGGCCAGAAGCCGCCGACGCCGGCGTTGATCGGCAGGAACAGGGTACCGGCACCGATGGCGGTGCCGTAGAGGCCCAGCATCCAGGTGGTGTCGTATTGGGTCCAGCCGGTGGTCACGGTTGTTGTGGCAGCGGGATTTTCAGCAGCAGGTGTACGTACATCGGTCATCGGTATTGCCTCGTTATTATTTTTGCGCGGGCTCACGTTGGGGCGGGTAGAGGTGCTCCGATCAGCACTCCACCCAGCTGACCGCCAGGCCGCCCCGTGAAGTTTCTTTGTATTTGTCATGCATATCGGCGCCGGTATCACGCATGGTGCGGATCACCCGGTCGAGAGAAATGAAGTGTTTGCCGTCACCGCGCAGGGCCATTTGCGTGGCGTTGATTGCCTTGACCGCCGCGATGGCATTGCGCTCGATGCAGGGCACTTGCACCAGGCCGCCGACCGGGTCGCAGGTGAGGCCGAGGTTGTGCTCCAGGCCGATTTCGGCGGCGTTTTCCAGTTGCTCGGGGGTGGCGCCGAGGACATCGGCCAAGCCGGCCGCGGCCATGGCGCAGGCAGAGCCCACCTCGCCCTGGCAGCCGACTTCGGCGCCGGAGATCGAGGCGTTTTTCTTGCAGAGGATGCCGACAGCAGCGGCAGCCAAGAAGAAATTCACCACGTCGTCGTCGGACGCCTCGGCGTTGAACTTCATGTAGTAATGCAGCACAGCGGGGATGATGCCCGCAGCACCATTGGTCGGTGCGGTGACCATGCGCCCACCGGCGGCGTTTTCTTCGTTGACGGCGAGGGCGAACAGGTTGACCCACTCCATGGCCGACAAGGTCGAGGTGATGACATTCGGCTTGCCGATTTCCAGCAGGCTGCGGTGCAGTTTCGCCGCGCGACGGGGCACGTCCAGGCCTCCCGGCAAGATGCCTTCATCGCGCAGGCCCTGTTCCACGCATTCACGCATTACCGACCAGATATGCAGCAAGCCACTGCGAATGTCGGCGTCGCTGCGCCAGGCGCGTTCGTTGGCCATCATCAGCTCGGAAACCCGCAAGCCGTGCTTGTTGCACAACGCCAGCAGTTCCACGGCGCTGGAAAAGTCGTAGGGCAATTGCACATCGCTGGTCGGCGCAATGCCCGAGGCCGCTTCCGCCGCTTCGATGATGAAACCGCCGCCCACCGAGTAATAGGTTTGCTCGCTCAGCAGGCCGTTTTCGCCGTAGGCGTGCAGGGACATGGCGTTGGGGTGGTAGGGCAGGCTTTCGTCCAGTAGTCGGAGATCCTGTTGCCAGTTGAAGGCAATGTCCTGCAGGCCAGCGAGCAAGAGTCGGCCGGATTCGCGCAGTTGCTGGATGCGTGCATTGATCGAGGTGGGGTCGACCCGGTCCGGCCATTCGCCCATCAGGCCCATCACGCAGGCACGGTCGGTGGCATGGCCGACACCGGTAGCGGACAGTGAGCCATACAGGCGCACTTCCACACGACGAGTCTGGCTCAGTAATTGTTGATCGATCAGGGCCTGGGCAAAGGTTGCCGCCGCCCGCATCGGGCCGACAGTGTGGGAGCTGGAAGGGCCGATGCCCACTTTGAATAGATCGAAAACACTGATAGCCATGCTAAAGCCTTACAAGCAATGGAGTAGGAATCGCTGCCATGTTTTGTAGAGCGAGCGGAATTGGCGTGATACTGAGCCTCTGGAACGGCACTGACCAACGAATTATCCTAAGACACTCTTTAGCAGGACTAAACGCTATGACCCGGCCCCTCCATGGCCAGACTTATGTCTGGTTGCACGTTTTTTCCTGTGCTGCGCGGCATTTGTCGTTCACCCGCTGTGCCGAGGAACTGCACATCACACCGGGTGCGGTGAGCCAGCAGATTCGCCAGTTGGAGGAGCGATTGGGTTTCCGCTTGTTTCATCGGCGCGCGCGTGGGGTGGAGCTGAGTGCCGAGGGGCAGCGGTTGGCGGCCACGGTGGGCGAGGCCTACGGCAGCATCGACGCGGAGTTGCAGCGCCTGGATGCAGGGATGATCAGCGGCACCTTGCGCCTGCGCTCGATCCCGTCGTTTCTCGGTAAGTGGCTGACCCCGCGCCTGCCGCGTTTGCAGCAGCGCTTTCCGGATATCCAGCTGCGCATGGTCGCTGAAGACAGCAGCATCGCCCTCCATGAGGGCGACTTCGACCTGGCCATCGACTTGAACGACGGCAGCTACCCTGGCTTGTTATCCACAGCCCTGTTGGACGAGCAGATTTTCCCCGTCTGTGCCCCGAGCCTGCTGCGCGGCAGACCGCCGCTGCATGGTCCCGCCGACCTGGTGCATTTTCCGTTGCTGCACGACATCACCGCCTGGCGTGGGAGTTATGAGTACGCCGAATGGGAGTTTTACCTGAATGCTATCGGCTATCACCACGCCGACGTGCGACGCGGTCACACCTTCAACCGCAACCACCTGACCATCGAAGCCGCCATCGCCGGTATGGGCGTGGCCATTGCGCGACGCACCTTGCTCAACGATGAGCTGGAGCGTGGCACCTTGATCGTACCCTTCGGGCTTGCCGTGCCTAACTACAAGCGTTACGTGTTGCTGTATGCGCCAGGCGCACTGAGCCATCCGGGCGTACGCGCGGTGCATGATTGGCTGGTTGAAGAAGCGGGGATTTTCCGGGGATTGCACCCGTTGGGAGAGGGGCAATTATGAGGTTAGCAGGGCGTAAGAAGATGTAACTAACTCCCCACCCTAACAGTGTTTTTGCTCGTAGTCAGACTTAATTTGTAATGTGGGATTTATCTTTGCAAAGGGGTTGAATTGTTCTGCTGACTGCTCAATTGTGTAGTTAAGAGGTCATGGTTTCACCGACCCGGTGTTGCAGTTGTGACCTCTCGCGAGCTAGCTGAAATAAGGGAAGAACTATGCAAATCCAAGTCAATAGCGATAACCATATTGAAAGCAGCATCCGACTGGAGGAGTGGGTACGTACTACCATTGAGAGCACGCTCGAACGTTACGAAGAAGACCTGACCCGAGTGGAGGTCTACCTGCGGGATGAGAACGGCGATAAGCCCGGTCCCCACGATTTAAGTTGCCGCCTGGAAGCGCGGCCAAAAGGCCATCAACCGCTGTCCGTGCTGCACAAAGCCGATACCCTGGAACAGGCGATCGACGGTGCGGCCACCAAGCTGGAACATGCGTTGGAACATCTGTTTGGTAAACTGCAAGGCAAGCCACGCGCTGCCGGGAAAAACCAGCCGACCACCAAAGTCAACGAAGACGAGCTTGAGCAGGAGTTTCTGGAAAAAGAACGCGCTGTGTTCAACGGCTGATAGATTTATCACGCTCCACTAAAAACGGGCCTGCATATGCAGGCCCGTTTTCGTTTGGGCGGCGTTAGAACGCGATAGAGGTCTGCACGTAGACCGTGCGTGGTTCGCCTACGTATTTGCCCTTGTTGTTATCGTCGAACGAGCGGGTGAAGTACTGGGTGTTGAAGATGTTTTTCACACCCACTGCCACATTCAGGTCCGACAGCTGCGGGCCGAAGTCATAGGCCGCACGGCTGCTGAACAGCATGTAGCCAGGGATGCGTCCGTTGGCGCCGTTGGCGGTTTCCTTCTCGGTGTTGGCGTTGTCGGCGAACTGGCTGCTCTGGTAGCTGCTGTCCAGGTTGAGCTTCCAGCGGCCTTCGGTGTAGCCCACGCCGAGGGTGCCTTTGTGCTTGGAGGAGAAGGGCACGCGGTTGCCTTTGTTCGGGCCGTCTTCGCGAATGGTGGCGTCGACGTAGGCGTAGGTGGCATACACATCGAACCCCGCCAGCGCCGGGCTCAAACCATCAAGCGCGTAATTGATGCTGGTCTCGATCCCCTGGTGACGGGTTTCGCCACGGGCAATTACCGAGTCATTGGTCTGGTTGCTTTCGTATTGGTTGTCGAAGTTGATCAGGAACGCGCCGATTTCCGCACGCAAGGTGCCGTCGTCGTAGCGGGTACCCAATTCCCAGGTACGGGCTTTTTCCGGTTTCACTTCGCCGCTGGTCACGCGGTTCGGCATCTGGCTGTACTGCACGCTGCCGAACGAACCTTCGGTGTTGGCGTAGAGGTTCCAGTTGTCGGTGAGGTGGTAGAGCACATTCAGCGCCGGCAGCGCGGTGTTGTAGTCGCCCTTGTATTTGACGTTGGTCAGGTTGTTCGTCTGCTGCGACTCGATAATCTCGTAGCGAATGCCCGGGGTGATGGTCCACTTGCCGATATCGATCCGGTCATCGACGAAGAAGGCATTGGCCTCGGTGCCGCCACGGGTGTCGCGGTCGTTGCGGCTGTTGGTAGTGGGGATCTGCTGGTTGGCGGCAATCGGCGTGCGGTAACGCAGCTCGTGGCCGGCCTCGTTGATGTATCGGTAGCCGACGCCCACTTCGTGGCTGGTCGGGCCCAGGTCAAAGCCTTGGGCGAAGCGGGTCTCGATGCCACGCACCCAGTACTCACGCGGGGACAGCGAAAGGAATGTGCCCTGGTCCAGGTAACCGCTGCGCAAGGTCTTGGTGAAGAAACTGTTCACAGTGAATTCACGGCGGTCCTGCTCATAGCGATAGCCGACGTTGAACATCGTACGGCGGCCCCAGAATTTGTCGTAGGGGCGGGTGGACTGGTAGGGATCCGCCTTGTAGTCCGCGACGTTCAAGCCACCCGGCATATCGGCCTGGCCTTCGTAGTACTGCGCCATGGCGTTAAAGCTGTTGGCGTCATCCAGTTGGTATTTGCCCTTGAGGATCAGGTCGTCGATGCGCGTGTTGCTGTTCTCGCGCCAGTCACCACCACGGGTTCCGGAGTACAGAATCGCGCCACCCAAACCATTGTCGGCGGTGCCGCCGGCCAGCAGGTTGCCGGTGGTCTTGAAGCCGTCGTGGCTGGAGGACGGGCTGGTTTCGGTCTGCAAGCCGCCTTTGACCGTGGGGGCATCCGGGATCGCACGGGTCACGAAGTTGACCACACCACCGACGTTCTGCGGGCCGTAGCGCACCGCACCGCCGCCGCGCACCACGTCGACCGCGTCCATATTGCCCATGCTGATCGGCGCAAAGGAAAGCTGCGGTTGGCCATACGGCGCGAATGGCACCGGGATGCCATCCATCAGCACCGTGGAGCGCGATGCCAGGCGCGGGTTGAGGCCACGAATGCCGAAGTTCAATGCCATGTCGTGGCTGCCGGTGCCGTTGTTGTCCGGGGCATTTACGCCGGGAATGCGGTTGAGCACGTCCTTGGCCTGGGTCGCGCCCTGGCGTTCGAACTCTTCACGGCGGATCACATCGCGGGCGCCGGGGTGTTCGAACACATGGGTTTGCGCCGCGTCGCCCAGCCAGTCGCCGACGACGCTGGACGTGCCCAATTCGATACTGGCCGGTGCCGTGGCCGGTTGCAGGCTGTAGGCATTGTCGCCTTCGGCGCGGGCTTGCAGGCCGGTGCCTTCCAGCAGCTTTTGCAGGCCGTCCGCGGCGCCGTAATTACCGGACAAACCGCGGCTCTGCATGCCCGCCGTGACTTCTGAACCGAACGAAATCAGCACGCCCGCTTCGCGCCCAAACTGGTTCAGCGCAGCTTCCAGCGACGTCGGGGCGATGTGATACGGCTTGGCATCGGCCGCCATCACAGGGGGAAGTGCCGTAAGACTCAAGCTGGCGCCGAGTAGGAGTTGGCGCAGAGTGCGGGCAAGAAGCGTCGGTTGCTGGGGCATGAAGAGCGGTCCTGAGAAGGAAGGATCAAGGTGGCTTTCCTTCTCTGTCACGCGAGGGGTGGAAAACGGCTCAGTGTTTTTGAAATAAATTTCAGGCGCGTGCCTGCACCGTCACCCAATACCGCGTAAAGCGCCGCACTTTCACGGGCAGGCTGACTTCCAGCAGGTCGAGAATGCGTTCGCTGTCGTCCAGAGGGTAGCTGCCGGAGATCAACAAGTTGGCCACCTGCGGATCGCAATTGACCTGGCCACGACGATAACGGCCCAGTTCGCCAAGGAAATCTTCCAGGCGCATGTGCGCGGCGACCAGCATGCCGTCCGCCCAGGCGCCGCTGTTGGCGTCGGTGGGGCGCGGAGTGTCCCAGCCTTTGCGCGTAAAATTGACTTGGCGCGTGGCGTCGACCGCCAGCGGCAGGCCGCTGTACGTAGTGGGCATCACCTCGACGCGACCGTCCAAGACCGCCAGTTGGGTATGGTCGTTGAACTGGCGCACGTTCATGTGTGCCGCCTGGCTGGTGAGCAACCCCTGGCCGGTCAGCACCTGCAGCGGCGTACCGGCTGCGTGGCCGGTGAGCAGTATCTCGCCTTCAAGCAGGCGGATCAGCCGTTGTCGGCCATCGAAATGCACATCCACCGCGCTGCCGGTATTGAGCTGCAACTGGCTGCCGTCGGCCAATTGCACCTTGCGTCGCTGGCCAACGGGGCTGCGGTAGTCGGCGGTCAGTGGCGGCAGGATATGTTGCTGGCGAAGGCTCCAGGCGGCAGCGGAACCGGCGCCGAGTATCAACAGCAGTTTCAACGCCTGGCGACGGCTGGTGGAGGTTGGTGCATTCAACGCCGCATGGGCCAGTGGCGAGGGCATGCCGCGCAGGCGCTGGTTGACGCGTTGCATGTGGTCCCAGGCGCGCTGGTGTTCGCTGTGGGCGTTCAACCATTGCTGCCAGGCGGCTTGCTGGCGTGGGTTCAGCGCGCCGTGCTGCATTTCCACCAGCCAATGCACGGCTTGTTCGGCGACTTGAGTGGAGAAGTTCATAGGGCGAAGTAGCAGCGCATGGCCGCTTTGCTCAGGTGGCGTTTGACGGTGGCAATGGAAATACCCAGTTCAGCGCCGATTTGCGCGTAGGTCAGGCCATCGCATTGGGCCAGCAGGAACGCACGCTTGACCTGGACGGGCAGGCCATCGAGCAGTTGGTCCAGTTCGACCAGGGTTTGCAGGATGATTGCACGTTCTTCTTCCGACGGTGCCACGTGCTCGGGCATCTGCGCCAAGGCGTCGAGGTAGGCGCGCTCAAGGTCCTGGCGGCGGTAGAAGTTGAACAGTACGCGCTTGGCGACCGTGGTGAGGAACGCACGGGGCTCGATCAGCGTGGGTGCTTCCCGCGCAGTGAGCACGCGCATGAAGGTGTCCTGGGCCAGGTCGGCGGCGCTTTCCGGGCAGCCGAGCTTGCGTCGCAACCAGCCGGTGAGCCAGTGGTGATGGTCGTTGTACAACACTTCGACGGTATTGGGCGGGCTCAACGCGGACACTCCACAAGCATCGCCATGCTTTAGAGAACAAGAATTGTTCGCATTGTAGGGGCGGAGACTGGCTTCGGCAATCCGTCGGGACAGGTCTTTCATCCGTTCTGTTTTGCTTATGAGAATATTTATCATTAATATTGCGACCTGATGAACCTGGCGCCTCCCGCATGAAAAGCAAAACCTCGCTGCCCGTCTCCTATCGTCTCGCCGTCACCTCGCGCGTGCTGGCTGCCGTGGTGGGCGGTTATCTGATGGCCTCCCTGGCCAGTATCTGCCTGGCGCTGTGGATACCCACTTCCCGCGCTGATGCCGTGATCACCGGGATGATGAGTTCGTTCGTGTTCTACCTGCTCGCCGTGCTCTGGTGTTTCGCCTGCCGCAGCGCCGCGCGCGCCTGGTTTGGCGTGATGTTACCGAGCGCGGCATTTGCCACCCTGGCAGGTGTGGGCTTCTGGATGGCGCGCACATGAAAGAGGGTTTCCGCCAGGCCATGGCCTGGTTGCACACTTGGGCGGGCCTGATCTTTGGCTGGCTGCTGTTTGCGATTTTCCTGACAGGCACCTTGGCGTATTTCAAGGATGAGATCAGCCATTGGATGCAGCCTGAAGTGCAGGCCCGTGCCCTGGACGATGCACGCAGCCTGACGGCCGCCCAGACCTATTTGCAGCAGGTCGCGCCGACCGCTGCGCGTTGGTTCATCACCCTGCCGGACAGCCGCGACCCCGGCCTGTCGGTGATGTGGCAAGACAAGGTCGACCCTGGCAAACGCGGCAACTTCATCCAGAAAACCCTCGACCCTGTCACGGGCCAGGCCGTGGAAGCCCGTGAAAGCATGGGCGGCGAATTCTTCTATCGGTTCCACTTCCAGCTGCAAATGCCCCATCCCTGGGGCCGCTGGCTCTCGACCCTCGCCGCGATGGTGATGTTCGTCGCCTTGATCACCGGCATCATCACCCACAAGAAAATCTTCAAGGACTTCTTCACCTTCCGCCCCCGCAAGGGCCAGCGTTCCTGGCTCGACGGGCATAACGCGGTGGGGGTGCTGGTATTGCCCTTCCACCTGATGATTACCTACAGCAGTCTGGTGATCTTCATGAGCATGGTGATGCCGGCCCCGATCATTGCTTCCTATGGCAATGACACCCGGGCCTTTTTCAGCGAAGTGTTTCCGAATACCAACAACGCGCCAGCACTGGGCCAGCCAGGCACATTGCTGCCGCTGACGCCGATGTACGAGCAAGCACGGGCGCAATGGGACGGTGGCCACGTGGGGCGCGTCGCCGTGAACAACCCCAGTGATGTGAACGCCTCGGTCAATGTGTTCCGTGCGGGTTCCGACAGCGTGGTGCATGACTTCGGCAGCACCGTGTCCTTCAACGGCACCACCGGCGAGCTGTTGCGGGTCAGTGGCGGGCAGTCGCTTCCTGCTGCCATCGGCGGCACGTTCTATGGCCTGCACATGGGGCATTTCGCCGGGCCGGTGCTGCGCTGGTTGTACTTTATCTGCGGCCTGGCGGGCACGGCGATGATCGGCACCGGTCTGGTGATCTGGCTCGGCAAGCGCCAGCTCAAACATGCCAAAGCGGCCGCAATGCCTTTTGAATTACGCTTGGTGGAAGTCCTGAACATCGCCAGCATGTCCGGGTTGATGATCGCCATCACGGCGTTTTTCTGGGCTAACCGGTTGTTGCCGGTCAGTTTCGCCGAGCGTTCCGACTGGGAAGTGCAGACCTTCTTCATCGCCTGGGGCCTGAGCCTGTTGCATGCGGTCCTGCGCCGAGGCCGTCAGGGCTGGGTCGAGCAACTGAGCATTGGCGCGCTGCTGTTTAGCGCCATTCCATTGCTCAACGCCTTGACGACGTCGCACCACCTCGGTGTTTCGTTGAGAACCGGCGACTGGGCCATGGCGGGTTTCGACCTGACGTGTCTGGCCAGCGGTGTGTTCCTCGCGTGGGCCGCCTGGAAGATGCAGCATCGCACCGCGCCTGCGACCAAGGCTGCGCGCGCACGCCCATTGGCGCTGAAGCAGGAGGCCAACTAAATGCTCCTCGCACTGCTGATGTGCTATGCCGGATTCACCGCACTCTGCCTGTCCACCGACCGTCACCACGGCGAGTTACTGCACCGCAAACTCTCGCCCCGTCGACGCCTGGGCTTGCGTGTGACCGGTTGGATGCTGCTGGTGGTGTCGATCTGGCCGGCGGTGGACGTCGCCGGATGGGGCCAGGGCCTGGTGGAGTGGTGCGCCGTGCTGATGCTCAGCGCATTGCTGCTGGTGCTGTTGTTGCCGTATCGGCCACGGCTGGCCTTGATCCTGGCGGGCGTCGGCCTGCTCGCCAGCCCTGTTGCAGCCTTCGCCACCCTCTGAGCCCGCCCATGATGATCAGCACGCCACCCGAATCCCAGGACAGCCAGCACGCTGACGCGGCAGGCGGGCGTGCGCATTTTCTGCAGGTGTTTTTGTCCCAGCGTTCGCAGATGGAGGCCTTGGTGAGTCGCCGCGTGGGCTGCCGCGCCACGGCGGCCGACCTGGTGCAGGATCTGTTCCTGCGTTTCTGGCGCCGGCCTTTGGTACAGGTCGAGGAACTCAGCACTTACCTGCTGCGCTGCGCCGGCAACATCGCCATCGATCACCTGCGCAGCGAAGGCGCGCGGGCGCGCAGCAGTGAAGGCTGGTTGCCCGAACAGCAAGACAACCAAGGTTCGGAACCCCAGGCGGCACTGGAAGCCGGCAATGATCTGCGTCACGTCGAAGCGGCCTTGCGCAGCCTGCCCGAGCGCACGCGGCAGATTTTCCTGCTCAACCGCATCCATGGCCGCAAGTACGCGCAAATCGCCAAGGCGATGGGCCTGTCCCAAAGCGCCGTGGAAAAACATATGATGCGTGCCCTCGAAGCCTGCAAAGCCAGCCTTCGCGAACCCTCATCCCCACGCACGCCAGGGAAAGCACCGTGAACGTCACCCCTACGCCCGCCCAGGAACAAGCAGCACTGGCCTGGCTGAGTCTGCTGCATGACCAGCCCAGCGGTGGTGACCAGGCCACGTTCAGCCAGTGGCTGCGGGCTGACCCGGCGCACGTCGAGGCCTATGCCCAGGCCCAGGTGCTGTGGGAGTTGAGCGAAGTGCCAGCGCGCAAGCTCGCGGACGAAGAGGCGTTGGTGTTGCAGGGTTATCTCAACGCGATGAACCCTTCGAAGCGCTCGCGGGTGGCGCGTTGGTCTGGCGCGTTGGCGATGGCCGCCTGTCTGCTGTTGATGGTGTTCATGGGCGTCGGATGGCAGCCGTCACGCTGGGTTGATGATTTCGGCGCCGACTATGTGACGGCGCCGGGCGAAGTCAAAACCGTCACGCTGGCCGACCAATCCCAAGTGACCCTTGATGCCGACAGCGCCATCGCCGTGGACTTCACCCAGGGCGAACGGCATATCCAGTTGCGCCGCGGGGCCGGCTTTTTCAGCGTGACTCACACCGGGCAATCTTTTGTGGTGGAGGCGGGCAGTGGTGAAGCGCGGGTGCTGGGTACACAATTTGAAGTGCGCCTGCAGCCGGCAGGCGCTGAGGTGACGGTGTTGTCCGGGCGGGTTGGCGTGACGCCGTCCAAGCAGGGTCAACAGCAAATTCTTACGGCAGGGCAGCAGGTGGCCTACGCCGAGGGCGTCGCCGACGCCCTGCACGCGGTCGACAGCGAATCACGCCTGGCCTGGCGCGACGGTTGGCTCAACTATTACAAAGCGCCGTTGTCGGACGTGGTCAAGGACCTGGAGCGTTATTACCCAGGTCGCATTCTGTTGCTCAACAAAGAGATGGGTGCCAAGCGCGTCAGCGGCAGTTTCCCGAGCAAGGACCCGCAGGCCGTGTTGAATGCGTTGCAAGCCGTGCTTGGCTTCGAACAGCACACATTATTGGGACGGATGATCGTGGTGCGCTGATTATTTCAGCGCCGCCATGATTTTTTCCGGTGCGTAATCGCGAATCAGCGTGCCGTTCACGTCCACGAACGGAATTCCGCCCCCGCCCAACGCCTCATACGCCTTGCGCGCCTGGGCATCTTTCTCGATATCGAACGCCTGGTAGGGAATGCCCTTCTGGTCCAGAAAGCGGCGGATCTGCTTGCAGTACCCGCACCACTCGGTGGAATAGAGCACCACACGCGCCGAAGTGCGCACGTGCTCCGGCGCCACCTGCGACGGGTTGAACACCCGCTCGATCTTGCCCCAGTTCTGGATCACTACCACCACCAGCAACACCAGCAGGACTTTCTTGAAAACCCCGCCAAGCATCAGTTACGGCGCTTGAGCTGATCAGTCAGTTGAGTCGGCAGGCCCTTGATGATCAAGGTGCCGGCGGCTTCGTCGTATTCGATCTTGTCGCCCAGCAGATGGGCTTCAAAGCTGATGGACAAACCCTCGGCGCGGCCGGTGAAACGGCGGAACTGGTTGAGCGTGCGCTTATCCGCCGGGATCTCCGGCGACAGGCCGTAGTCCTTGTTGCGGATATGGTCATAGAACGCCTTAGGCCGATCTTCATCGATCAACCCCGACAGTTCCTCCAGGCCCATCGGCTCGCCGAGCTTGGCCTGGCTGCTGGCGTAGTCCACCAAGGTCTTGGTTTTCTCGCGAGCGGACTCGTCCGGCAAATCTTCGCTTTCGACGAAGTCGCTGAACGCCTTGAGCAGGGTACGGGTCTCGCCCGGACCGTCGACGCCTTCCTGGCAGCCGATGAAGTCGCGGAAATACTCCGAGACCTTCTTGCCGTTCTTGCCCTTGATAAAGGAAATGTACTGCTTGGACTGCTTGTTGTTCTGCCACTCGGACACGTTGATGCGTGCCGCCAGGTGCAGCTGGCCGAGGTCCAGGTGGCGCGACGGGGTCACGTCCAGCTCGTCGGTCACCGCCACGCCTTCGCTGTGGTGCAGCAGGGCGATGGCCAGGTAGTCGGTCATGCCTTGCTGGTAGTGGGCAAACAACACATGGCCGCCGGTGGAGAGGTTGGACTCTTCCATCAGTTTTTGCAGGTGCTCGACCGCCGTGCGACTGAAGGTGGTGAAATCCTGGCCACCGTCGAAATACTCCTTCAACCAGCCGCTGAACGGGTGCGCGCCGGACTCGGCGTGGAAGAAACCCCAGGCCTTGCCTTGTTTGGCGTTGTAGCTCTCGTTGAGGTCGGCAAGCATGTTCTCGATGGCGGCCGACTCGGCAAGCTCGGAGTCGCGGGCGTGGAGAACTGCGGGTGTGCCGTCGGGTTTTTTGTCGATCAGGTGGACGATGCAATGACGGATCGGCATAGGCTTCTCGGCTGGTTGAAGGGGAGCAGTTGGCCTCCCCGAAAAGTCGCCCAGTGTACCGCACCCATTGGCCAAGACACGCTTCGAAGGCGGTTTTGGGCACCCTCCGACGGTCTATATGCCTTTTTTTCACGGTTTAGAGCGATAAAGCTGACCAAATGGGTAGGTAGAAGCGGATATTTCCCCGTCTCTGTGCTAGTTTTGCCCCGTCTTACGCCAAGTCTCGGCGATAAGCGTGCATTCAGCATCTGTCAGGTCGAACCAATCCCCGTTTCAAGCATCTATAACCCCGATCTCCGTGGTTATAGCCGGGGGTGCCAGGCCATGACGGTCAGGCTCGACGGCTGACACTGCACTCTGCAATCCATATGAATTTGATAGGGAAGGAACACCACAATGGCTTTGACTAAAGACCAACTGATCGCTGATATCGCTGAAGCTATCGACGCGCCGAAAACCACCGCGCGCGCAGCTCTGGACCAACTGGGCCAGATCGTTGCCGATCAGCTGGAAAACGGCGGCGAAATCACTCTGCCAGGTATCGGCAAGCTGAAAGTGACCGAGCGTCCTGCCCGTACTGGCCGTAACCCTTCGACTGGCGCTGCCATCGAAATCGCTGCCAAGAAAGTTATCAAGCTGGTTGTGGCCAAAGGCCTGACCGACGCTGTTAACAAGTAAGATGCGGTAAAAAAACCGTGCACCGGAGTGATCCGGGCACGGTTTTTTGTTGCCTGGGATTTGTGCTTAACGCACCCAGCGCTGACGCCAGATCTGCTGTTCGTTCTTGGTCTGGAAGGTCCATGCCACGAAACGGCTCTGCTTCTGGCCCTGGGACATTTCCACTACCTGGCTTTCCAGAACACCGGCTTTTTTCAGGGCTGTCTCGATCGCGGGCAAGTTCGACGCTTTTGACACAAGGGTGCTGAACCACAGCACTTTATGAGCAAAGTGTGCGCTCTCGGCAATGAGTTGCGTCACAAAGCGCGCTTCACCGCCTTCACACCACAGCTCGGCCGATTGGCCACCAAAGTTCAGCACCGGCAACTTGCGCTTGGGATCCGCCTTGCCCAAGGCGCGCCACTTGCGTTCGCTGCCCTTGGTCGCCTCATCCATCGACGCGTGGAAGGGCGGGTTGCACATGGTCAGGTCAAAGTGCTCGCCCGGCTCCAGCAAGCCCAGCAGGATCTGTTTGGGATTGGTTTGCTGGCGCAATTGGATGACCTTGCTCAGGTCGTTGGACTGCACGATGGCCCTGGCTGCGGCGACGGCTATAGGGTCGACTTCCGAACCGAGGAAATTCCAACGGTATTCCATGTAGCCAATCAGCGGGTAGACGCAGTTGGCGCCCATGCCGATGTCCAGCACCTTGACGATAGAGCCGCGCGGGATCTTGCCGTCGTTGGTACTGGCCAGCAGGTCGGCGAGGAAGTGCACGTAGTCTGCACGCCCCGGTACCGGCGGGCACAGGTAGTCGGCCGGGATGTCCCAGTGCTGGATGCCATAGAACGCTTTCAGCAGCGCTCGGTTGAACACACGCACTGCATCCGGGCTGGCAAAGTCGATACTTTCCTTGCCGTATGGGTTGATGATCACGAATTGCGCCACTTCCGGCGTGGTCTTGATCAGCGCCGGGAAGTCGTAACGGCCTGTGTGGCGGTTGCGCGGATGCAGGGTGGCCTCCTTGCGCGGCACAACGGGCTTGGTCGTGGCTGCGGTTTTAGGCTTCTTGCGCGGAGGTTTTGGCGTGCTGGGGGCGGTCATGATGATTCTGGTGTTGGCTCAAAGTGGTGGGCATTGTCACACATCTTGAGCGCAACTCGGTCAAATGTGGGCGCGGGCTTGCTCGCGAAGGCGGTATATCGGATACACATTCAGTGACTGACCCAGCGCTTTCGCGAGCAAGCCCGCTCCCACATTGACCGCGTTGCCAGCAGGAGATCGGAAATGTCCAGGCAAAAAAAAGAGACCCGAAGGTCTCTTTTTTCACACGGCTCACACCTTACAGGCTGGAGATCCGCGCATGTTGCTCCGCCAGCTTGCCCAGGGCCTGTTCAGCCTCGGCCAGCTTGGCGCGTTCTTTCTCGATCACTTCAGCCGGGGCCTTGTCGACGAAGGCCGCGTTGGACAGCTTGCCGCCCACTCGTTGCACTTCGCCTTGCAGACGGCCGATTTCCTTGTCGAGACGTGCCAGTTCGGCGCCCTTGTCGATCAGGCCCGCCATCGGCACCAACACTTCCATCTCGCCAACCAGCGCGGTGGCGGACAGCGGTGCTTCGGCGTCGGCCGCCAAGACGGTGATCGATTCCAGCTTCGCCAGCTTCTTGAGCAGTGGATCATTTTCGGTGAGGCGACGCTGATCTTCCGCACTGGCGTTCTTCACAAACACGGCCAATGGCTTGCCCGGCCCGATGTTCATTTCGGCGCGGATGTTACGCGTGCCCATCATCAGGGTCTTGAGCCATTCGATATCGCTTTCGGCCGCTTCATCGATGCGTGCTTCGTTGGCCACTGGCCAAGGTTGCAGCATGATGGTCTTGCCTTCGATACCGGCCAGCGGCGCCAGGCGCTGCCAGATTTCTTCGGTGATGAATGGCATGAACGGGTGGGCCAGGCGCAGCGCCACTTCCAGCACGCGCACCAGGGTGCGACGGGTGCCGCGCTGGCGCTCGACCGGCGCGTTTTCGTCCCACAGTACCGGCTTGGACAGTTCCAGGTACCAGTCGCAATACTGGTTCCAGATGAACTCGTACAAGGCCTGTGCGGCCAGGTCGAAACGGAACTGGTCGAGTTGGCGGGTCACTTCGGCTTCGGTGCGCTGCAGCTGCGAGATGATCCAGCGGTCGGCCAGGCTCAACTCATAGGCTTCGCCGTTCTGGCCGCAGTCTTCGCCTTTGTCCAATACGTAGCGCGCCGCGTTCCAGATCTTGTTGCAGAAGTTGCGATAGCCTTCGACGCGGCCCATGTCGAACTTGATGTCGCGACCGGTGGACGCCAGTGAGCAGAACGTGAAGCGCAGGGCGTCGGTGCCGTAGCTGGCGATGCCGTCGGCAAATTCGTCGCGGGTTTGCTTCTCGATCTTCTTCGCCAGTTTCGGCTGCATCAGGCCCGAGGTGCGTTTCTGCACCAGGGTTTCCAGGTCGATACCGTCGATGATGTCCAGCGGGTCCAGCACATTGCCCTTGGACTTGGACATCTTCTGGCCCTGGCCATCACGCACCAGGCCGTGCACGTACACGGTCTTGAACGGCACTTGCGGCGTGCCATCCTCGTTTTTCACCAGGTGCATGGTCAGCATGATCATCCGGGCAACCCAGAAGAAAATGATGTCGAAACCGGTGACCAGCACGTCGGTGGAGTGGAATTTCTTGAGGAATTCGGTCTGCTGCGGCCAGCCCAGGGTGGAGAAGGTCCACAGGCCCGAGCTGAACCATGTGTCCAGTACGTCGTTGTCCTGTTGCAGCGCAATGTCGGCACCGAGGTTGTGCTTGGCGCGCACTTCAGCTTCGTCACGGCCTACGTAGACCTTGCCCGACTCGTCGTACCAGGCCGGAATGCGGTGGCCCCACCACAGTTGACGGCTGATGCACCAATCCTGGATGTCACGCATCCACGAGAAGTACATGTTCTCGTACTGTTTCGGCACGAACTGGATGCGGCCATCTTCCACGGCGGCGATGGCAGGTTCTGCCAACGGCTTGGTGGAGACGTACCACTGGTCGGTCAGCCACGGCTCGATCACGGTGCCGGAGCGGTCGCCCTTCGGCACTTTCAGGGCGTGGTCGTCAACGCTGACCAGCAAACCGGCAGCGTCGAAGGCGGCGACGATCTGCTTGCGTGCTTCGAAACGGTCGAGGCCTGCATATTCGGCCGGAATCTTACCGTCGATGCTTTCGTTCAGCGTGCCGTCCAGGTTGAACACCTGGCAAGCCGGCAGTACGGCGGCGTTTTTGTCGAAGATATTCAGCAGCGGCAGGTTGTGGCGCTTGCCGACTTCGTAGTCGTTGAAATCGTGGGCCGGGGTGATTTTCACGCAGCCGGTGCCGAATTCAGGGTCGCAGTAGTCGTCTGCGATGATCGGGATGCGCCGGCCGACCAATGGCAGCTCGACGAACTTGCCGATCAGCGCCTGGTAGCGCTCGTCAGTCGGGTTAACTGCAACGGCGGCATCGCCGAGCATGGTTTCCGGACGGGTGGTGGCGACGATCAGGTAGTCGTTGCCTTCAGCGGTCTTGGCGCCGTCGGCCAGCGGGTACTTGAGGTTCCACAGGAAGCCTTTCTCATCGTGGTTTTCCACTTCGAGGTCGGAAATCGCCGTGTGCAGCTTGGTGTCCCAGTTGACCAGACGCTTGCCGCGGTAGATCAGTCCGTCTTCATGCAGACGCACGAAGGCTTCTTTCACGGCTTCCGACAGGCCGTCGTCCATGGTGAAACGCTCGCGGCTCCAGTCCACGGATGAGCCCAGGCGACGAATCTGACGGCTGATATTGCCGCCGGATTGGTCCTTCCATTCCCAGATCTTTTCCAGGAATTTCTCGCGCCCCAAGTCGTGGCGACTCTGGCCGGTGGCTTCGAGTTGGCGTTCCACCAGCATCTGGGTGGCGATACCGGCGTGGTCGGTGCCCGGTTGCCACAGGGTGTTGCGGCCCTGCATACGGCGGAAACGGATCAACGCATCCATGATCGCATTGTTGAAGCCATGGCCCATGTGCAGGCTGCCAGTGACGTTCGGTGGCGGAATCATGATGGTGTAGGAATCGCCCGCGCCTTGCGGGGCGAAATAATTCTCGGACTCCCAGGTCTGGTACCAGGAAGTTTCAATAGCGTGCGGCTGGTAGGTCTTATCCATGCGCGGCGGGACCCTAGTTGGCATTAATTCAGGAAAGCCGACAAGTATAACGGGGGATAGGGCGCAGGGCGAGGTGAAGACAGGCTTGAGATGT
Source organism: Pseudomonas sp. H3_E07 (assembly GCF_054668895.1). Lineage (NCBI taxonomy): Bacteria > Pseudomonadati > Pseudomonadota > Gammaproteobacteria > Pseudomonadales > Pseudomonadaceae > Pseudomonas > Pseudomonas sp. H3_E07. The sequence continues at coordinate 1,607,112 of NZ_CP162795.1, read as the reverse complement.
ACGCTGAGCAAATGTGGCAGCGGGCTTGCTGGCGAAAGCGGTGTGGCAGTCAGCTCAGGCGTTGACTGATCCAGCGCTTTCGCCAGCAAGCCCGCTCCCGCAGGGTGACGTGTATGGCTTAAGACTGGTATTGGCTGAGCAACCGCTCCATGCGCGCATCCAGCCGGCGCTTGATCTCGGTTTCGATATGCGGGGCAAAGTCGTCGATCACGTCTTGCATGATCAGTTGCGCGGCAGCGCGCAGTTCGTTGTCCAGGTGCAGCAGCAGGGCATCTGGGCCTTTTTCAGCAGGCGCAGGTTCGACGGCGGGGGCCACGGCGACGGGCTCCGGCGCGACGGGTTTGCCGCCGACCATGTCGAACAACAGCGGAATCTGTACCTCGCCCTCGACCGGTTCGGTCAACAGCGGCGGTTGCAAGTCATCATCACCCAGCAACTGACGGATCGACTCGAGGTCGTCCAGCAGGTGGTCATCTTTTTTTAGAGGGTTTGGAGTGTCCATCGTGTGCTCAAAGTCGTTGTAGCCGGTGATCCTGCAGAGGATAGCCCTGTTCGCGGTAGAAACGGAAACTCTCCCGCGCGGCCTGACGAATAGCCGGATCCTCAACCACCACTTCCGCCACACGGGCGAATGCCTTGGCGAACGGCGGTACTTTCAGGTCCAGGTTGACCAGCAGGTCCTGGTGGTCGCCGCAACTGTCTCCCAAACCCAGGACAACCAGGCCTTCAGGTTCAGATTCGGCGGGGCCGTGGGGCACGAAGCTTTCGCCCTTGAAACGCCAGAGGCGGGCATCCAGCTCATCGCGTTGGGCGGCATCGCTGCAATGCAGGTAGATGCGGTGGCCCATGCGCCAGGCTTTTTCGGTGAGTTTGCAGGCAAAGTCCAGGCGCGCGAGCGGGTCGGCGCTGGGCAATATATAGAAGTCGACTTGGGTCATTGCATTTCCTGGGCTTGCGCATCCCCCCGCAGGACCGGGCAAGCCGGCTCCTGCAGGGGGATTGCGTTTAGGCCTTGGCGCGGTCCAGCAGGTACTGGGTCAGCAGGGGAACCGGACGGCCGGTGGCGCCCTTGTCCTTGCCGCCGCTGGTCCAGGCCGTGCCCGCGATGTCCAGGTGGGCCCAGTTGAAGTTCTTGGCAAAGCGCGACAGGAAGCAAGCAGCAGTGATGGTGCCGGCTTTCGGGCCGCCGATGTTGGCGATGTCGGCGAACGGGCTGTCCAGTTGTTCCTGGTACTCATCGAACAGCGGCAATTGCCAGGCACGGTCGTCAGCGGCTTTACCGGCGCTGAGCAGTTGCTCGATCAGTTCGTCGCTGTTGCCCAACAGGCCCGAAGTGTGGGAACCCAGGGCGACGATGCAGGCACCGGTCAGGGTCGCGATGTCGATCACGGCCTGTGGCTTGAAGCGCTCGGCGTAGGTCAGCGCGTCGCACAGCACCAGGCGGCCTTCGGCGTCGGTGTTGAGGATTTCGACGGTCTGGCCGCTCAGGGTGGTGACGATGTCGCCCGGACGGGTCGCGCCGCCGCTCGGCATGTTCTCGGCGCAGGCCAGGATGCACACCAGGTTGATCGGCAGCTTGAGTTCCAGCACAGCACGCAGGGTGCCGAACACGCTGGCGGCGCCGCCCATGTCGTACTTCATCTCGTCCATGCCCAGGCCCGGCTTGAGGCTGATGCCGCCGGTGTCGAAGGTGATGCCTTTACCGACCAGTGCGTAAGGCTTCTCGGACTTCTTGCCGCCGTTGTATTGCATGACGATCAGGCGTGGCGGCTGGTCGCTGCCCTGGCCCACGGCATAGAACGAGCCCATGCCCAGTTCCTTGATCTTCTTCTCGTCCAGCACTTCGACTTTCAGGCCCTTGAACTCTTTGCCCAGCGCCTTGGCTTGTTCGCCGAGGAAGGTCGGGTGGCAAATGTTCGGCGGCAAGTTGCCCAGGTCGCGGGTGAACGACATGCCGTTGGCGATCGCTTGTGCGTGGGTCACGGCGCGCTCGACTTCAGCCTGGGCGGCCTTGATGGTCAGCAGGGTGATTTTTTTCAGCGCGCGGGGTTCGGCTTTGGTGCTCTTGAACTGGTCGAAGACATAACCGCCATCCACCAGGCTCTCGGCCAGCAGGCGAGTCTTGCCATAGCTGTCGCGGCCTTTGACCACTACTTCGTCGAGCGCCAGCGCGGCGTCAGTGCCGCCCAGGCCCTTGAGGGTGGTGAGGATGCCGCTGATGATTTTGCGGAATGGACGGTCGCCCAGTTCAGCGTCCTTGCCCACGCCCACCAGCAATACGCGGTCGGCCTTGAGGTTAGGCAGGCTCTGCAGCAGCAGGCTCTGGCCGACTTTGCCGGCCAGGTCGCCGCGCTTGAGCACTGCGCTGATGGCGCCGCCGCTGAGTTCGTCGAGTTGCTTGGCGGCAACGCCGAGCTTGCGGCCTTCGCCGATGGCGACCACGAGGGTGGCGGTTTTCAACGTTTCGGGGCTAACGCTTTTTACAACCAATTCCATTTTCGGGTCCCTTATAAAGGTCGGTTAGCCAGGAGTCTGTACTCCGGCTTTAATACCAGGCAGCTGTGTAAGCCGCCGGCGACAAAGGCCGCAGTTTGAACCTCGCCGGCGGAGCCTGACAACCCTTGTCACCCGCTTTGTGCATGCGCATGAGGTTGCGCAGTGACAGGCGCGGTCAATCACAGGATAATGCGCCATCTTTTTAGTCGGCCCCTGCAAATGGGCTGGCTCGGTATGCTTGCTTGTTTGGCCGCCTTAGCCTGACAACCCTGGAGTGTCTGGTTTGATCGTCTTCCGTTATCTGTCCCGCGAAGTCCTGTTGACCCTGAGTGCCGTGAGTGCGGTGTTGCTGGTCATCATCATGAGTGGTCGTTTCGTCAAATACCTGGCTCAAGCCGCCTCGGGCGCCCTGGATCCGGGCTCGCTGTTCCTGATCATGGGCTTTCGCCTGCCGGGCTTCCTGCAGCTGATCCTGCCGCTCGGCCTGTTCCTCGGGATCCTGCTGGCTTACGGCCGCCTGTACCTCGAAAGCGAAATGACCGTGCTTTCGGCCACCGGCATGAGCCAGCAGCGCCTGCTGGGCATGACCATGATCCCGGCCGCCGGCGTCGCGCTGATCGTGGCCTGGCTGAGCCTGAGCCTGGCCCCCCAGGGCGCCATGCAGTTCCAGCTGGTCCTGAACAAACAGGACGCGATGACCGAGTTCGACACCCTCGAACCGGGCCGCTTCCAGGCGCTCAATGACGGTTCGCGTGTGACCTACACCGAAACCATGACCGACGACCGCGCCAACCTGGGCGGTGTGTTCATCTCCGAGAAGCGTCTGGGTCAGGACAAGAAAGATCGTGGTATTTCCGTGCTGGTGGCCGATTCAGGTCGCCAGGAAGTGCGTCCTGACGGCAGTCGCTACCTGATCCTGGAAAATGGCTATCGCTACGATGGCAGTCCGGGCATGGCTGATTACCGTGCGATCAAGTACGACACCTATGGGGTGATGCTGGCTCGTCCGGATATCAGCGACGAAGTCACCGACCGCGACGCCATCCCGACCACCGAGCTGTTCGGTAGCAAGGAACTGCGCTCGATCGCCGAGTTGCAATGGCGGATTTCCTTGCCGTTGCTGGTGTTCATCGTGACCTTGATGGCGGTGCCGCTGTCCCGCGTCAACCCACGTCAGGGTCGCTTCCTCAAGCTGTTACCGGCGATCCTGCTGTACATGGCGTACCTCACCATTCTGATTTCCGCCCGTGGCTCCCTGGAGAAAGGCAAGCTGTCGCCGACCCTGGGGCTGTGGTGGGTGCACGGGATCTTCCTGGTGATTGGCCTGGGCCTGCTGTATTGGGAACCGATCCGTTTGAAAATGAAGAGCCGTCGTGGCCAGAAGGAGTTGGCTCGTGGCTAAGCTCGATCGCTACATTGGTAGCAGCGTACTGATCGCCATCCTGGCGGTACTGGGCATCATCCTCGGGCTGGCATCGTTGTTCGCCTTCATCGATGAAGTCGGCAACGTCACCGACACCTACACCGTGTGGGACGTGCTGAGCTATGTGGGCCTCACCGCGCCGCGCCGTCTGTACGACATGATGCCGATGGCCGCGCTGATCGGCTGCCTGATCGGCCTGGGCAGCCTGGCCAGCAACAGCGAACTGACCATCATGCGCGCCGCCGGCGTGTCCATCGGTCGTATCGTATGGGCGGTCATGAAGCCCATGCTGCTGCTGATGGCGTGCAGCGTACTGATCGGCGAATACGTGGCCCCACCGGCGGAAACCACGGCCCAGGCCAATCGCGCCCTGGCCCAGGGGTCGGGCGATGCACAAAGCGCCAAGCACGGCCTGTGGCATCGCCAGGGTGATGAATTCATCCATATCAACGCCGTGCAGCCGGGCGGCCTGTTGATTGGTGTGACCCGCTACACGTTCGACAAAGAACGTCATTTGCTGGAGTCCAGCTTCGCCAAACGTGCACAGTACAGCGGCGAAAAATGGCAACTCAGCGACGTTACCACCACCTATTTCCGTAATGTCGGCCAAGGCACCAAGGCCAGCACCGAAGTGATCAATGTGCCGAGCCAGGAGTGGGACATTGCCCTCAAGCCGGAATTGTTGAATACCGTGGTGATGATCCCTGAGAGCCTGCCGATCTCCGGGCTGTGGGGTTATATCCACTACCTGAAGGACCAGGGCTTGAACAACGGCCGTTATTGGCTGGCATTTTGGGTCAAGGTGTTGCAACCCGTGGTGACTGCCGCGTTGGTGCTGATGGCGATTTCCTTCATCTTTGGTCCGCTGCGTTCCGTAACGCTGGGGCAGCGCGTATTCACGGGTGTACTGGTGGGCTTCACGTTCCGCATCGCCCAGGACCTGCTGGGCCCATCGAGCCTGGTGTTCGGCTTCTCGCCGCTGTTTGCGGTGCTGGTGCCCACGGCGATTTGCGCCCTGGCCGGCTTCTGGCTGCTGCGCCGGGCCGGTTGATTCCGCGCTTATGAACAAAAAATGCCCCGGTCGGTAGATCGGGGCATTTTTGTTCTGGTCAGCAAAGATGACGTCTGGCCTGAGCATCAGGTACAATTCCCGGCTATTTTTCAGCGGGCAATCTGCCTGCAGCCTTTTTGAGTGTTGATCCGTGAGTGATTTGAGTCATATCCGCAATTTCTCCATCATCGCCCACATTGACCATGGCAAGTCGACGCTGGCCGATCGATTCATCCAGATGTGCGGCGGCCTTGCCGAGCGTGAAATGGAAGCCCAGGTCCTGGACTCCATGGACCTCGAGCGGGAGCGCGGGATCACCATCAAGGCCCACAGCGTTACGCTGTATTACAAAGCCAAAGACGGCGTCACCTACCAGCTGAACTTCATTGACACCCCGGGCCACGTTGACTTCACCTACGAAGTCAGCCGTTCCCTGGCGGCCTGTGAAGGTGCCTTGCTGGTGGTCGACGCCGGCCAGGGCGTTGAAGCGCAGTCGGTTGCCAACTGCTACACCGCGATCGAGCAGGGCCTGGAAGTCATGCCCGTGCTGAACAAGATCGACCTGCCCCAGGCCGAGCCTGAGCGCGTCAAGGAAGAGATCGAGAAGATCATCGGCATCGACGCCACCGACGCCGTTACCTGCAGCGCCAAGACCGGCCTGGGTGTCGACGAAGTGCTCGAACGCCTGGTGCACACCATTCCAGCCCCGACCGGCAACTACGAAGATCCGCTGCAAGCGTTGATCATCGACTCCTGGTTCGACAACTACCTGGGCGTTGTGTCCCTGGTTCGCGTTCGTCACGGCCGCGTGAAGAAGGGCGACAAGATCCTGGTCAAGTCCACCGGCAAGATCCACCTGGTGGACAGCGTCGGTGTATTCAACCCCAAGCACACCGCGACCGTTGATCTGAAAGCCGGTGAAGTAGGCTTCATCATCGCCGGCATCAAGGACATTCACGGCGCACCGGTGGGTGACACCCTGACCCTGAGCTCCACGCCGGACGTCGACGTGCTGCCAGGCTTCAAGCGCATCCAGCCGCAGGTCTACGCCGGTCTGTTCCCGGTCAGCTCCGATGACTTCGAAGATTTCCGCGAAGCCCTGCAGAAGTTGACCCTCAACGACTCGTCGTTGCAGTACACCCCGGAAAGCTCCGACGCACTGGGCTTCGGCTTCCGCTGCGGCTTCCTGGGCATGCTGCACATGGAAATCATCCAGGAGCGCCTCGAGCGCGAATACGACCTGGACCTGATCACCACCGCGCCGACCGTTATTTTCGAGTTGTTGCTGAAAACCGGTGAAACGATTTACGTCGATAACCCGTCCAAGCTCCCGGATCTCTCGGCGATCGAAGACATGCGCGAGCCTATCGTGCGGGCCAATATCCTGGTACCGCAGGAGCACCTGGGCAACGTCATTACGCTGTGTATCGAAAAGCGTGGCGTCCAGCGCGACATGCTGTTCCTCGGCACCCAGGTCCAAGTGACCTACGACATGCCGATGAACGAAGTGGTATTGGACTTCTTCGACCGCCTCAAATCCACCAGTCGCGGCTATGCTTCGCTGGATTACCATTTTGACCGTTACCAATCGGCTAATCTGGTGAAACTGGATGTATTGATCAACGGCGACAAGGTCGATGCCCTGGCACTGATCGTGCACAAGGACAACGCGCACTACAAAGGTCGCCAGTTGACCGAGAAGATGAAAGAGCTGATTCCGCGCCAGATGTTCGACGTCGCGATCCAGGCCGCCATTGGCGGGCAGATCATTGCGCGGACCTCCGTCAAGGCACTCAGAAAGAACGTACTGGCCAAATGCTACGGCGGTGACGTAAGCCGTAAGCGCAAGCTGCTTGAGAAGCAAAAGGCCGGTAAAAAACGCATGAAGCAAGTAGGTAACGTGGAAGTTCCACAAGAAGCCTTCCTTGCGGTGCTCAGGTTGGATAGTTAGGTCCTATGTCGCTAAATTTCCCGCTGTTGCTGGTCATCGCCGTTGCCGTTTGCGGCCTCCTGGCGTTGCTCGATCTGGTGTTCTTCGCCCCGCGTCGGCGGGCGGCTATCGCGTCCTATCAGGGCAGCGTCAGCCAGCCCGATGGCGTGGTGATCGAGAAGCTGAACAAAGAGCCCTTGCTGGTTGAATATGGCAAGTCGTTCTTCCCGGTGTTGTTCATCGTGCTGGTGCTGCGTTCGTTCCTGGTGGAACCGTTTCAGATTCCTTCGGGGTCGATGAAACCCACCCTGGACGTGGGCGACTTCATCCTGGTGAACAAGTTTTCCTACGGGATCCGCCTGCCGGTGATCGACAAGAAGGTCATCGAAATCGGTGACCCACAGCGTGGCGATGTGATGGTGTTCCGCTACCCGAGCGACCCGAACGTCAACTACATCAAGCGTGTGGTTGGCCTGCCGGGCGACGTGATCCGTTACACCAGCGACAAGCGTCTGTTCATCAACGGTGAGTCGGTGGCCGAGAAACTGGTCGGCTCCGAGCCGAACAGCCTGGGCAGCGCCGAGCTGTACCAGGAAAAACTCGGTGCGGTGGAGCATGAAATCCGTAAGGAAATGAGCCGCTACCGTGCCCAGCCAGACGGCCAGTGGAAAGTGCCGGCCGGGCACTACTTCATGATGGGCGACAACCGCGACAACTCCAATGACAGCCGGTACTGGGATGACCCCAACATTCCCAAGGACCTGCTGGGCATGGTTCCCGACCAGAATATCGTCGGCAAGGCCTTCGCGGTCTGGATGAGCTGGCCGGAACCCAAACTCAGCCACCTGCCGAACTTCTCGCGGGTCGGGCTGATCAAGTAATACAGGCGGCGCTGTGAACACAGCGCCGAATGCTTTTCTGGGGTGGGGACAAATCGGTCCTGCCTCATGCTGCACCAACCAGGATTTGAATTTGAACACTGCGTCAATCGTCGATGGCCGCCGGTGCCACCAAACAGATATGGGTAAACCGTGAGCGTTTCTCTAAGTCGTCTCGAGCGCCAGCTCGGCTACACCTTCAAGGACCAGGAATTGATGGTCCTTGCCCTTACACACCGCAGCTTTGCAGGGCGCAATAACGAGCGCCTGGAATTTCTCGGTGATGCCATCCTCAATTTCGTCGCCGGTGAAGCTCTTTTCGAGCGCTTCCCCCAAGCCCGTGAAGGCCAGCTGTCGCGCTTGCGCGCACGCCTGGTGAAGGGCGAGACCCTGGCCGTGCTGGCCCGTGGCTTCGGCCTGGGCGAGTACCTGCGCCTGGGTTCCGGTGAGCTGAAGAGCGGCGGTTTCCGCCGTGAATCGATCCTGGCCGACGCCCTCGAAGCGCTGATCGGTGCCATCTACCTCGATGCAGGTATGGAAGCAGCCAAGGAACGTGTCACCGCGTGGCTGACCTCCGAGATCGAAAGCCTCACGCTGGTCGACACCAACAAAGACCCCAAGACCCGCTTGCAGGAATTCCTGCAATCGCGCGGTTGCGACCTGCCACGCTATGAAGTGGTGGATATCCAGGGTGAGCCGCATTGCCGCGTGTTCTTCGTGGAATGTGAAATCACCTTACTGAACGAAAAAAGCCGAGGTCAGGGTGTGAGCCGTCGTATTGCCGAACAGGTAGCGGCCGCTGCAGCACTGATTGCCCTGGGCGTGGAGAATGGCCATGACTGATTCAAACGCAACACGCTGTGGCTATGTTGCCATCGTCGGCCGCCCGAACGTGGGCAAGTCCACGCTGCTGAACCACATCCTTGGCCAGAAGCTCGCGATCACCTCGCGCAAGCCGCAGACCACCCGCCATAACATGCTGGGCATCAAGACCGAAGGCAACGTGCAAGCGGTCTACGTCGATACCCCGGGCATGCACAAAGGTGGCGAAAAAGCCCTGAACCGCTACATGAACAAGACCGCTTCGGCGGCGTTGAAAGACGTCGACGTGGTGATCTTCGTGGTCGACCGCACCAAGTGGACCGACGAAGACCAGATGGTCCTGGAGCGTGTGCAGTACGTCACCGGCCCACTGATCGTCGCGCTGAACAAGACTGATCGCATCGAAGACAAAGCCGAGCTGATGCCGCACCTGAGCTGGCTGCAGGAACAGCTGCCGAACGCCCAGATCATCCCGATCTCCGCCCAGCACGGCCACAACCTGGACGCCCTGGAACGTGTGATCGCCGAGCACCTGCCGGAGAACGAGCACTTCTTCCCGGAAGACCAGATCACCGACCGCAGCAGCCGCTTCCTCGCCGCCGAACTGGTGCGCGAGAAAATCATGCGCCAGATGGGCGCCGAGCTGCCGTACCAGATCACCGTCGAGATCGAAGAGTTCAAGCAGCAAGGCAAGACCCTGCACATCCATGCACTGATCCTCGTCGAACGTGACGGCCAGAAGAAGATCATCATTGGCGACAAGGGCGAGCGCATCAAGCGTATCGGCACCGAGGCGCGCAAGGACATGGAGTTGCTGTTCGACTCCAAGATCATGCTCAACCTGTGGGTGAAGGTGAAGGGTGGCTGGTCCGATGATGAGCGTGCATTGCGCTCTCTGGGCTACGGCGACCTGTAATCGGCCTCCAGTAACACCGCAGGACAAAATGTGGGAGCGGGCTTGCTCGCGAATGCAGTGGATCAGTCACCGGATGCTTGGCTGACCCACCGCATTCGAGAGCAAGCCCGCTCCCACATTGGATAGTCGTTGTTTTCCAGACCGTGTTCCCGCAGCGAGAACCCAATGTCCCAATCCCCCCCCAGCCAGCCCGCGTACGTCCTGCACAGCCGCGCCTACCGCGAGACCAGCGCCCTGGTGGACTTCCTCACGCCCCAGGGCCGCCTGCGCGCAGTATTGCGCAGTGCGCGGGGCAAGGCGGGCACGTTGGCGCGACCCTTTGTGGCCTTGGACGTGGAGTTTCGCGGCAAAGGCGAGCTGAAAAACGTCGGGCGCATGGAAAGTGTCGGCACTTCTGCCTGGCTTAATGGTGAGGCGCTGTTCAGCGGCCTCTACCTCAACGAATTGCTGATTCGCCTGCTGCCCGCCGAAGACCCACACCCGGCGGTCTTCGATCATTACGCCGCCACCTTGCTCGCCCTGGCCGAAGGGCGTCCCCTGGAACCGCTGCTGCGCGCCTTCGAATGGCGTCTGCTCGACGACCTGGGTTACGGCTTCGAACTGGCCAACGACCTGCACGGCGATCCTGTCGCCGCCGATGGCATGTATCGCCTGCAAGTCGACGCCGGCCTGGAGCGCGTGTACCTGTTGCAGCCGGGCCTGTTCCAGGGCACCGAACTGTTGGCCATGAGCGAGGCGGACTGGACCGCACCCGGTGCGCTTTCTGCCGCCAAGCGCCTGATGCGCCAGGCCCTGGCCGTGCACTTGGGCGGACGGCCGCTGGTCAGTCGCGAGTTGTTTCGAAAGCCCTGACAACCCCGTGTATGCTGTGCAGCGTTTCTTTCCCTATTCAGGAGCGCTTCCGTGACCACCAGCAATCGCATTCTTCTTGGCGTCAACATCGACCACGTCGCTACCCTGCGCCAGGCCCGGGGCACCCGTTACCCGGACCCGGTCAAGGCCGCGCTGGACGCCGAAGAAGCGGGCGCCGACGGCATCACCGTGCACCTGCGCGAAGACCGCCGTCACATCCAGGAGCGCGATGTGCTGGTGCTCAAGGACGTGCTGCAAACCCGCATGAACTTCGAAATGGGCGTCACCGAAGAAATGATGCAGTTCGCCGAGCGCATCCGCCCCGCGCACATCTGCCTGGTGCCGGAAACCCGTCAGGAACTCACCACCGAAGGCGGCCTCGACGTGGCCGGCCAGGAAGCGCGGATCAAGGCCGCCGTGGAGCGCCTGTCGAAGATCGGCAGCGAAGTGTCGCTGTTCATCGACGCCGACGAGCGCCAGATCGAAGCCTCGCGTCGTGTCGGCGCACCGGCTATCGAACTGCATACTGGCCGTTACGCCGATGCCACCACGCCGACCGAAGTGGCTGATGAGCTGCAACACATCATCGACGGTGTGAGCTGCGGTCTCAAGGAAGGCCTGATCGTCAACGCCGGCCATGGCCTGCATTACCACAACGTCGAGGCGGTGGCGGCGATCAAGGGCATCAACGAGCTGAACATCGGCCATGCGCTGGTGGCGCATGCGCTGTTCGTCGGTTTCAAAGGTGCGGTTGCCGAGATGAAGGCCCTGATCCTGGCAGCCGCCAGAACCTAAGCGAACACAGTCTAAAGAACGCTGAAGATCAACAATGTGGGAGCGGGCTTGCTCGCGAATGCAGTGGCTCAGTCAAAGATGTATTCACTGACCTGTCGCCTTCGCGAGCAAGCCCGCTCCCACATTGGATCTTCAGTGTATCCAGAGTCCTGACCACCCAGCTAAACCCTTTGAATTCAGCTGTGCGGCAATGCGAACCCTTACTGTTTAGCGCCTGCGGGTGTATCGTATCTGCCCTTTGCAGGCCCCGTGCCTGCTGCAGATACGTGAGGTTGTTGTGTCCCAATCGTTTTCCCGTCGACAGATTCTCGGTGGCCTTGCCGGCCTGGCAGTAGTCGGTGTGGGTGCCGGTGGCGCCTACCGCTACTGGCTGGGCAAGGTTGCCGATGCCAACGCAGGAAGCGATTACCAATTGATTGCCGCGCCGCTGGACGTGGAACTGGTGCCGGGTCACAAGACCGAAGCCTGGGCATTCGGCCCTTCGGCGCCTGGCACCGAGCTGCGCGTGCGCCAGGGCGAATGGCTGCGAGTGCGCTTCATCAACCACTTGCCGGTCGCCACCACCATCCACTGGCATGGCATCCGCCTCCCGCTGGAAATGGACGGCGTGCCTTACGTCTCGCAATTGCCGGTGCTGCCCGGCGAATACTTCGACTACAAGTTTCGCGTGCCCGACGCTGGGAGCTACTGGTATCACCCCCATGTGAACAGCAGCGAAGAACTCGGCCGCGGCCTGGTTGGCCCGCTGATCATCGAAGAGCGCGAGCCCACCGGTTTCAAATATGAACGCACCCTGAGCCTAAAAAGCTGGCACGTGGACGAAGAGGGCGCTTTCGTGGCCTTCAGCATTCCCCGTGAAGCGGCGCGTGGCGGCACCGCCGGGCGGTTGTCGACGATCAATGGCGTGTCCCAGGCCGTCATCGATCTGCCCGCCGGGCAGATCACCCGCGTGCGCCTGCTCAACCTCGACAACACCCTGACCTATCGCATCAACATCCCGGATGTCGAAGCGCAGATCTACGCGCTGGACGGCAACCCCATCGAGCCGCGCCCGCTGGGCAAGGAATACTGGCTGGGCCCCGGCATGCGCATCTGCCTGGCGATCAAGGCACCGCCTGCCGGTGAGGAACTGTCGATTCGCAACGGCCCGGTGCGCCTCGGTACGTTTCGTTCGGTGGCCAACTCCGATGCACCGACTGCGTGGCCGCCCGCATTGCCCGCCAATCCGATCAGCGAACCGGACCTGGCCAATGCGGAGAAACTCAACTTCAATTTCGAATGGGTTGGCACCGTTTCAGTCGATGACGGCAAGCCACCCAGCCTGTGGCAGATCAACGGCAAGGCCTGGGACATCACTGACAAGACCTGCGCCGACCGCCCGATTGCCAAGCTTGAGAAGGGCAAGAGCTATATTTTCGAATTGAAGAACATGACCCAGTACCAGCACCCGATCCACCTGCACGGCATGAGCTTCAAGGTGATCGCGTCGAACCGCCACAAGGTGATCCCGTACTTCACCGACACCTACCTGTTGGGCAAGAACGAACGCGCCCGCGTGGCGTTGGTGGCGGATAACCCAGGCGTGTGGATGTTCCATTGCCACGTGATCGACCATATGGAAACCGGCCTGATGGCCGCCATCGAGGTGGCGTGATGCGCCAGTTTCGCCCCCCCGCGATCATCGACCGCAGCCGCGACCAGGACTTCATGCGCGAAGCCCTGGCCCTTGCTGCCCAAGGTGCTGCATTGGGTGAAGTGCCCGTCGGTGCAGTGCTGGTGCAGGACGGTGAAATCATCGGCCGTGGCTTCAACTGCCCCATCAGCGGCAACGACCCCAGTGCCCACGCCGAAATGGTCGCCATCCGCGCCGCCGCGCAAGCGATCAGCAACTACCGCCTGGTGGGCAGCACGCTGTATGTGACCCTGGAACCCTGCAGTATGTGCGCCGGCTTGATCGTGCACTCACGGATTGCGCGGGTGGTGTACGGCGCGCTGGAGCCCAAGGCGGGGATCGTGCAAAGCCAGGGGCAGTTTTTTACCCAGGGCTTTCTCAATCATAAGGTGCTGTTTGAAGGCGGCGTGCTGGCCGAGGAGTGCGGCACCGTGTTGAGTGAGTTCTTCAAGGCTCGCCGGGCCAAACCACCACGCTAAAGAACACTGAGGACAAAAATGTGGGAGGGGCTTGCCCCCTGCCACATTTGGCCCTGTGTTTCTTCAGGGCGATCGGGACTATTTCTTGGCGATGATCACCGCCCGCATTGGCGCCGGCAGCCCTTCGATGGTCTTGCTGTGATCTTCCGGGTCCAGGAAATCGCTGAGGGACTGGTACTTCATCCACTGCGTCCCACGCTGTTCCTCAACCGTGGTCACACTCACATCCACGCACCGTACGTCGCTGAAACCTGCACGCCGCAGCCACAGCATCAAGGCCGGCACCGAGGGCAGGAACCATACGTTACGCATCTGCGCGTAGCGATCTTCCGGCACCAGCACCTGTTGCTGATCGCCTTCCACCACCAGGGTTTCCAGGACCAGTTCGCCGCCTTTGACCAGTGTATCTTTCAGTGCAAGCAGATGCTCGATGGGCGAACGACGGTGGTAGAACACGCCCATGGAAAACACCGTATCAAAGCCTTCCAGGTTCGACGGCAGGTCTTCGAACGGAAACGGCAGGTGCCAGGCCTTGGGCTCGGACAGGTAACGCTGCACCGCCTGGAACTGGCAGAAGAACAGCCAGTTGGGATCAACGCCAATCACGCTATCGGCGCCGGCGCCGAGCATGCGCCACATGTAGTAACCGTTGCCGCAGCCCACGTCGAGGATGCGCTTGCCCTTCAGGTTCAAGTGCGGTGCAACGCGGGACCACTTCCAGTCCGAGCGCCACTCAGTATCCACATGCACGCCGAATAGGTTGAATGGCCCTTTGCGCCAAGGGCTCAGGCCCATCAGCGCGGTATGCATCTGCGCGCGGGTGTCATCGTCGCAGTGGGTATCGAGTGTCAGGCCGTTGAGCAAATCCACTTCGCTGGGTTGGATCTTTGGCAACGCATCCAGCGCACTCTGCCAGCGCTCCAGGTCGCCATGACCCTTTTCCATCTTGCTATCGAGTTGCGCTTGCAGGCCCTGGGCCCACACGGCCAGGGGAGTGCCGACCAGGTGGCGGGCGAGGGGAGACAGATCAATCATGGCAAGGCAATCAACGAGGCAAAGTTAAGACACTGGAACCATGGCACGACTGTCGAGAACCCGGCCGCCAACAGGCGTTCGCGATGTTCTTCGAGGCTGTCGGGCTTCATGACGTTTTCGATGGCGCTGCGCTTCTGGGCGATTTCCAGTTCGCTGTAGCCATTGGCGCGTTTGAACGCGATATGCAGGTCGGTGAGCAGCGCATGTTCTTGCGCATCGTTGAAACGCAGCTTCTCCGAAAGGATCAGCGCACCGCCCGGCAACAGCGATTGGCGGATGCGCGAGAGCAGCGCCAGGCGCTCATCGGGTGCGATGAATTGCAGGGTGAAATTCAGCGCGACCACTGACGCCGGCTGAAATTGCAGCGCGAGGATATCGCCTTCGATGACCTCGACCGGCAGCAGCTCCTGGAACATCGAGTCCTGGCCATTGAGGTATTCACGGCAACGCTCGACCATCGCCGCCGAGTTATCCACCGCGATCACTCGGCAACCGTCGGTGCGCACATGACGGCGCAAGGCCTGGGTCACTGCGCCGAGGGATGACCCCAGGTCATACAGCACGCTGTTGGGTTGGGCGAACTGCGCGGCGAGTACGCCAAGGTTCTCGACGATGGTCGGGTAACCCGGTACCGAGCGCTTGATCATGTCCGGGAACACCCGCACCACGTCCTCGTTAAAGGCGAAGTCCGGCACCTGGGGCAGGGGCTGGGCGAATAGGCGATCGGGTTCTTTGCTCACGGTTGTTCCGGCGACGAAGGGGGAAAGGCCGGCATTTTAGCCAACTTGGCCCTCATGTGCGCGGGTTGTCTGATGGAAAGCCGAGGCCGTGATGCCCCATTGGCCGAGCCAATACGTCGTGATCAGCAAATACGGCGCTGCATCGAACGCCACCACAAACCGGTTGATGCCGATCAGCGTGTCGGAAAACACGAACGACGCCGCGCCCGCAGCCGCCAACCCTGCCGAACGCTTTGGCACATCGCTGCCTAGCCGGGCCAATGCGCGCCAGAGCATGGCGCTGATTACCAGGGCATACACCACCACTGGAATCAGCAGGTCGCCCAGCCCATGGGAAATCAGGATGCTCAGCAGGATCGCGCCCACGGCCAGCGCCAATACCAGCGGCAGCAGCGCCAAGCGGCGACAGTCACTGAAATAGGCTTTGAGGTAGGCCAGGTGCGCCAACAGAAATGCACCCAAGCCAAAGATGAACAGGTCACCCGGCCAGGCAAGCAGCACATCGCCCACCAGGGAAAAAATCAGCCCCAGGCTGATCCAGCGTCGATAGTCGGTGGGTGGCGCATCATGCAGCCAGCCCAGCAGCGCCAGTACTGGCAGCGGCTTGACCAGCAGGCACAGCAACGTGGCATGGGTGGTCAGGCCGTAGATAAAGGTGCCGGCGCCCATCAACGCAAGAATCAGCCATGGCATATCAGTTCACCGTGATAGCGCAGTCAAAGGTCTCGACGGGTTCGGCTTCCGGCTCCCAGGGTTGTTGGGAGGTCAGGCGCAAACGGCCCTGCCCGGTGGCGAACGCCTGGAAGCGCCAGGTCGACTGGCCGCCGCCACCGATCACGCCGGATTCCGAGCTGCTGTAGACCTCCGGGCTCAACGCACGCAACACGCCGCCGGCGGAGTCCTGGATCGCCCAGCGGTAGCCAGTGGTGGGGTTGCTCGGCAGGGTCAGGATCAGGTTTTGTCCGCTTTTAAGCTGCAGCGGGCAGGCGCTCTGATTGTCCACGGTGACGTTTTGCTTCGGTGCACTGGCGCACGCGGCCAGCAGGGCAAGGCTCAAGGGGAGAAGCAGGCGGGCAGCGGTCATGGGGGCTCCGTTGATTCACGACGAAGGGCGAGCATAACCGAAGATGAGACAAGGTGTGACTGGATGGGAACTTGTGGTGACCGGGCCGGCCCTTTCGCGAGCAAGCCCGCTCCCACCTGTCGACCGCGTACGCGGTCAACATGGAGGAGCGGGCTTGCTCGCGAAGAGGCCGCTCCAGGCGCTACATAACGATCAGAACAGCACTTTGGCCACATCCGCAAACCGCTTGGCAAAGTGCACCGTCATGCCTTCTTTCAGGTACTCCGGCAACTCTTCAAAACTCCCGCGATTCGGCTCCGGCAAGATCAGCTCATGGATCTTCTGGCGCCGCGCCGCAATCACCTTCTCGCGCACCCCGCCAATCGGCAGCACATGCCCGGTCAGTGTCAGCTCGCCGGTCATCGCCACGCCTTTTTTCGGCGGCTGGTTGCGTGCCAGGGACAGCAGCGCACTGGCCATGGTTACCCCGGCGCTTGGGCCGTCTTTCGGCGTGGCGCCTTCCGGCACGTGCAAGTGCACGAAGGCTTCGTCGAAGAACTTCGGATCACCGCCAAACGACTTCAGGTTCGAGCTGATGTAGCTGTAGGCAATCTCCGCAGACTCCTTCATCACCTCACCCAATTGCCCGGTGAGCTTGAAGCCGCGATTGAGGGTATGGATACGCGTCGCCTCGATCGGCAGGGTCGCGCCGCCCATGCTGGTCCAGGCCAGGCCGGTGATGACGCCGGTGCCGGACAGCACTTGCTCATTGCGGAACACCGGCACGCCCAGGGAGCTTTCCAGGTCCTTGTTGCCGATCTTGATCACCGAGTCCGGCTCATCCAGCAACTTGACCACCGCCTTGCGCACCAGTTTGCCCAGCTGTTTCTCCAGCTGACGCACGCCGGCCTCTCGCGCATAGCCGTCGATCAACGCACGCAGCGCGCCATCGCTGATGGTCAGGGTGTTTTTTGACACGCCGGCTTTTTCCAGCTGTTTCGGCCACAGGTGGCGCTTGGCGATGGCGACTTTCTCTTCGGTGATATAGCCCGACAGGCGGATCACTTCCATACGGTCCAGCAACGGGCCGGGGATGGAATCCAGGGTGTTGGCGGTGCACACGAACAGCACTTTGGACAGGTCCAGGCGCAGGTCCAGGTAGTGGTCGAGGAATTCGACGTTCTGTTCCGGGTCGAGGGTTTCCAGCAGCGCCGACGCCGGGTCGCCCTGGAAGCTCTGGCCCATCTTGTCGATCTCGTCGAGCATGATCACCGGGTTCATCACTTCCACATCTTTAAGCGCCTGCACCAGCTTGCCGGGCATGGCGCCGATGTAGGTGCGGCGATGGCCCTTGATCTCGGCCTCGTCGCGCATACCGCCGACGCTGAAGCGATAGAACGGCCGCCCCAGGGACTCGGCGATGGATTTACCCACGCTGGTCTTGCCCACGCCCGGCGGGCCGACCAGCAGCACGATGGAGCCGGCGACTTCGCCCTTGTAGGCACCCACCGCCAGGAATTCGAGGATGCGGCTCTTGATGTCATCCAGGCCCGCGTGGTGTTTATCCAACACTTTTCGCGCATGTTTCAGGTCGAGCTTATCCTCGCCATACACGCCCCATGGCACCGACGTGGCCCAGTCCAGGTAGTTGCGTGTCACCGCGTATTCCGGCGAGCCGGTTTCGAGGATCGACAATTTGTTCAGTTCTTCATCGATGCGTTTTTTCGCCTGGGCCGGCAGTGCTTTGCCTTCCAGGCGTTGCTCGAACTGTTCGACGTCCGCACTGCGATCGTCCTTGGTCAGCCCCAGTTCTTGCTGGATGACCTTGAGCTGTTCCTTGAGGAAGAACTCGCGCTGGTGTTCACCGATCTTGCGGTTCACCTCGGCGGACAGTTCTTTTTGCAGGCGCGCGACTTCGACTTCTTTGCGCAGCATCGGCAGCACTTTTTCCATGCGCTTGAGCATGGGCACGCAGTCCAGCACTTCCTGCAACTCATTACCGGTGGCCGAGGTCAGCGCAGCGGCGAAGTCTGTCAGTGGCGATGGGTCGTTGGGGCTGAAGCGGTTGAGGTAGTTCTTCAACTCTTCGCTGTACAGCGGATTGAGTGGCAGCAGTTCCTTAATCGCATTGATCAGCGCCATGCCGTAGGCCTTGACCTCGTCGGTCGGCTCGCTCGGCTGGTGCGGGTATTCGACTTCCACCAGATAGGGCGGGCGGTGGTGCTTGAGCCAGGTTTTGATGCGCACACGGGTCAGGCCCTGGGCCACGAATTGCAGCTTGCCGTTCTCGCGGCTGGCGTGGTGCACCTTCACCAGGGTGCCGTACAGCGGCAGGGCTGAGGTGTCGAAGTGGCGTGGGTCTTCCGGCGGCGTGTCCATGAAGAACAGGGCCAGGGAGTGGTGGTCGGATTTGCTCACCAACTCCAGGGTCTCGGCCCACGGCTCTTCGTTGACGATCACCGGCAGCACTTGCGCAGGGAAGAAGGGCCGGTTGTGGATCGGAATGATGTAGACCTTGTCCGGCAGGTTTTGCCCAGGCAGGGCCAAGCCGGTATTGGACGAGGTGGATTCAGCGTTTTCGGGGTCGGCGTAGTCGTTGAGGTCGTAATCAGGGAATTCTTGCTGGTCGCTCATGGGGCACCTGCATAAGGAAGTATGCAAGTTAGATGGGGCGGGGTAGCGGTGGTTTCAATGGTCGGGTGAAGTTAGCAACAAATTGCATGAATTCAGCTGATTTTGTGCAGGTAGCTCGGCAATGGCTGCTCCGGCAGCACTGACAACACTTTCAACCGCTGCAACATACGCTGCCGTGCGCGTTGCAAATGCTCGCGCAGGTTCAGCGCCGCCGCGTCAAATGCGCCGTGCAACAACAACTCTAGAATCAGCCGATGTTCGGCCAGCATGGCTGGATCGGCGCCGATCCCCAGCAAACGGTAGAAAATCCGGCTGATGATCATCGGGCTCTGTCCTTGGCGGATCAGTGCCGCGATCTTGCGATTCTGCAGGCCGGCGAGGCAGCGCTGGTGCAGGTCCTCCTCGATCTGTTCGATGGCCTCCAGGCTGCAGTGGGGGCTGTCCTGGGCATCGAGCACGCGTTGCAACATGGCCTCCAGCAATTCGCGGTCGAGGTGGGGCGCGCTCTGGCGCAGGGCTTCGGGTTCCAGGCAGGCGCGCAGCTCGTAGTCTTCGGTGACTTCGCGGGCGGTCAGCGGTCCTGCCAGCCATTGAGAGTAGGGCTCTTTTTCCACCAGGCCTCGGTCGCGCAGGCGCATCAGCGCTTCGCGCACCACTGCGCGGCTGACGCCGTAGTGGTCGGCGGCGGCTTGCTCGTCCAGGCGGTAGTGACCGAAGGCAATGCAGGTGGACAGCGCAGCGCCGATTTCCTCGACGATGCGCTCGCCCAGGGGCCGCGTGTCCACCAACTCATCTTCCCCGTTGAGGCCCAAGTGCGCATGGCTCAAGGGTAGGCGCAGCGGTTCCAGCGCCAGGCCTTCGGGGTTGATCAGGTAACCCCGGCCGTTGAAGCGACAGATCAGCCCTTCCTCATGCAGCAGGTCGAGGGCTCGGCGAACCGGCACGCGACTGGTGCCGAACAATTCGGCCAGCGGCGCTTCCAGCAAGACCAGGCCGTGGCGTGCGGTGCCGTTGACGATCGCATCACGCAATACCTGGTGAATCATCGCGTAACGGGAGGCCGAGGCGGACACTGCTTTCATCGCTTTCTCTGGGGCTTGTAGGACGGTGGCCGGGGATTCTCTCATAAGTTGCGCCTGTCACCCTGCGCCACAGCGGCGGCACTTTTTTGGGGCTTGAAATGTGGTGATGTTACTTTTCTGCACCAAAATGTACTTATTAATAAAAGATACATTATTTCATTCGGCACGCTTTCCGGCGTGCTCCCGTCCTTTTTTTGCGCTGTTTAAAACCTTCTATCCCGTAGCTCTGGGCAAAATCCACGGTTTGCGTAGAGCCCGTCAAACAGAGACTGGCACGAAAGCTGCCTTTGTAAAATGTATATTTTATTAATATGTACGTTTTATAAGGGGCAACCTGATGTCAGACGCCACTTCAATGGCCGAGGATTTCGCCAGCGGTCGCAGCGACCCGGTGCAAGTCCTTGAACAGGCACTCGAGAAGGCGAGCCAGGTCCCGGCTGTGTTCATCAGCCTGACTGCCGAGCGCGCGCGCCGGGAAGCTGAAGCCGCTGCCGCCCGTTGGCGCGCCGGCCAGCCTTTGAGTGTATTCGACGGCGTACCCTTGGCCTGGAAGGATCTGTTCGACGTGGCCGGCAGCATTACCACTGCTGGCGCCGCCTACCGCCGCAACGCGCCTGCCGCATTGCTCGACGCACCGACGGTCGGCTTGCTGTGCCGCGCCGGGATGGTCAGCGTGGGCAAGACCAACCTCAGCGAATTGGCGTATTCCGGCCTGGGCCTGAACCCGCATTTCGGCACGCCACACAATCCCCATGGCACTGACCAGCCACGCATTCCCGGCGGCTCGTCGTCCGGTTCAGCCGTGGCCGTCGCTGCCGCAATTGTGCCCATCGCCATGGGGACCGACACCGCCGGTTCCATCCGCATCCCCTCGGCGTTCAACGGCCTGGTGGGTTACCGCAGCAGCAGCCGACGCTATAGCCGCGACGGCGTGTTCCCCCTGGCCCACACCCTCGACAGCCTGGGTCCGCTGACGCGCAGCGTGCGTGATGCCCTGGCCATCGACGATCTGCTGCATGGCCGTCGCCAAACGCACATCGCCCGCAGCCTCAAGGGCCAGCGTTTTGTGTTGGCGCAGCAAGATGTCGAACCCGCTGTACGCAACAACCTGCTGCGCGCAGTGGAGCAACTCAAGGCCCACGGCGCGTTGATCGAAGAACGCGAGTGCCCGACCTTCCAGGCCACCTTGGACCTGATCAAGCACCATGGCTGGCTGGGTTCCTTCGAAGCCTTCGCCTTGCACGAAGCCTTGCTCGACAGCCCCGACGCCGAACAACTCGACCCCCGTGTACGCCGCCGCCTCGAAGCCGCGCGCGCGCTGCCGGCCAGCCAACTGCTCCACTTGTTCGACGCCCGTCGCCGCCTGCAACAGCAATTGATGGCCGACCTCGACGGCGCCCTCCTGATCACCCCCACCATCGCCCATGTCGCTCCGGCGTTGGCACCGCTGGAAGCCGATGACGAGCTGTTCGTCAAAACCAACCTCGCCACCCTGCGCCTGACCATGCCCGGCAGTTTGCTCGACATGCCGGGCGTGACCCTGCCCAGTGGCCGTGATGCCCAGGGCCTGCCCACCGGGCTGCTGCTCAGCGCCCCGACGGGGGAAGACGCTCGCCTGTTGCGCGCGGCGCTATCCGTCGAATCCGTACTCAACGTTTAAGGAGACACATCATGGCTAAAGACATTCTCTGTGCATTCGGCGTCGACGTTGACGCCGTCGCCGGTTGGCTCGGTTCCTACGGCGGCGAAGACTCGCCGGACGACATCTCCCGTGGCCTGTTCGCCGGCGAAGTCGGCGCGCCGCGCCTGCTCAGGCTGTTCGAACGCTATGGCCTGCGTACCACCTGGTTCATCCCTGGCCACTCGATGGAAACCTTCCCCGAGCAGATGAAGGCCGTGGCCGACGCCGGTCACGAAATCGGTGTGCACGGCTACAGCCACGAAAACCCCATCGCCATGACGGCCGAGCAGGAAGAAATTGTCCTGGATAAATCCATCGAGCTGATCACCCAAGTCACCGGCAAGCGCCCGACGGGTTACGTGGCGCCGTGGTGGGAATTCAGCAAGGTCACCAACGAACTGCTGCTGAAAAAAGGCATCAAGTACGACCACAGCCTGATGCACAACGACTTCCATCCCTACTACGTGCGCAAGGGCGACAGCTGGACCAAGATCGACTACAGCCAGCACCCCGACACCTGGATGAAACCCCTGGTGCGCGGCGAAGAAACCGACCTGGTGGAGATCCCGGCCAACTGGTACCTGGACGACCTGCCGCCAATGATGTTCATCAAGAAAGCCCCCAACAGCCACGGCTTCGTCAACCCGCGTCACCTCGAAGAAATGTGGCGCGACCAGTTCGACTGGGTGTATCGCGAACACGAACACGCCGTGTTCACCATGACCATCCACCCCGACGTCTCCGGCCGTCCGCAAGTGCTGCTGATGCTTGAGCGCCTGATCGAACACATTCAGAGCCATGCCGGTGTGCGCTTCGTGACCTTCGACGAAATCGCCGACGACTTCATCCGCCGCCAACCCCGTACCTGACACACCCCACCTGTAGCAGCGGGCTTGCCCGCGGAAACCGTCAACGATGACGCGGGCATCCTGGATGAACGCGGTGTCGAGGCGTTCTTCGCGAGCACGTTCGCTCCTACGGTGGGCCACTAACCCTTGAGGCGCGACCCATGTCCATCTACAACAAGCTTGACCTGACTGGCTGGAAGCCCCGGCAACTGACGTCCAAGGAGGTGCGATTCGCCACCTGGATCGCGTTTTTCGCCTGGGTGTTTGCGGTGTATGACTTCATCCTGTTCGGCACCTTGCTGCCGGAGATCGGCCGGCATTTTGGCTGGGGTGAAGTGGAGCAAGCTGAAATCGCGACGTGGGTGGCGGTCGGCACGGCGGTGGTTGCGTTTGCCATCGGCCCGGTCGTGGACAAATTGGGGCGGCGCACCGGCATTATCTTCACGGTGGCCGGCTCCGCGCTGTGCTCGGCACTCACCGCGATCGGCGGTGCGTGGGGCAAGTCGCCGCTGATTCTGATCCGTTCGTTGGGTGGCTTGGGGTATGCCGAAGAAACCGTCAACGCGACGTACTTGAGTGAGTTGTATGGCGCCTCGGAAGATCCGCGACTGACCAAACGCCGTGGTTTTATCTATAGCCTGGTGCAAGGCGGCTGGCCGGTGGGGGCTTTGATTGCCGCCGGGTTGACCGCGCTGTTGCTGCCGATCATTGGCTGGCAGGGCTGCTTCATCTTCGCCGCGATCCCGGCGATTGTCATCGCGATCATGGCGCGCAAGCTCAAGGAGAGCCCGCAGTTCCAGATCCACCAGCGCATCAGCGAACTGCGTAAAAGCGGCGCAGTGAAGGAAGCGCAAAACGTTGCCGTGACCTACGGCGTGGACTATGACGAACACAGCAAGGCCGGCCTCAAGGCCGCGTTCCGGGGCCCGGCGCGGCGCGCCACGTTAGTGATCGGCGCGGCACTGTTGCTCAACTGGGCGGCGATCCAGGTGTTCAGCGTGCTCGGTACGTCGGTGATCGTCAGCGTGCACCATATCTCGTTCGAGAATTCGTTGATCATCCTGGTGCTGTCGAACCTGGTGGGTTACTGCGGTTACCTCAGCCACGGCTGGATGGGTGACAAGATCGGCCGTCGCAACGTGATTGGCCTGGGCTGGATGCTCGGCGGCCTGTCGTTCGCCGGGATGCTGTTTGGCCCGAGCAATATGCCGATGGTAGTCGGGCTGTACAGCCTGGGCCTGTTCTTCCTGATCGGTCCATATTCGGCGGCGTTGTTCTTTATCAGCGAGAGTTTCCCCACCAGCATCCGCGCCACTGGAGGCGCAATCATCCACGCCATGGGGCCGATCGGTGCGGTGGTTGCAGGCTTTGGCGCAACCCAGGTGTTGTCTGCCGGCAGCGACTGGCAGACCGCCGCGCTGTGGTTCGGTGCGCTGCCGTGTTTCCTGTCCGGCGCCTTGATGTTTGCCGCACGCCATGTGCGCCCGGAAACCGTTCAGTAAGGAGTGTGTGATGAGCCGTAAAGTCGCCTTGATTACCGGTGCCGCCAGCGGCATCGGCCAAGCCCTCGCCGTGGCCTATGCCCGTAACGGCGTGGCGGTGGTCGGCGGGTATTACCCGGCCGATCCCCATGACCCGCAGACCACCGTCAGCCTGGTAGAAGAGGCCGGTGGCGAGTGCCTGATGCTGCCGTTGGACGTGGGTGACACCGCTTCAGTCGATGCCCTGGCCGCGCAAGCCATCCAGCATTTCGGTCGACTGGATTACGCCGTGGCCAACGCCGGCCTGCTGCGTCGCGCACCGTTGCTGGAGATGACCGACGCGCTGTGGGACGAAATGCTCAACGTCGACCTGACGGGGGTGATGCGCACCTTCCGCGCGGCGACCCGGCACATGCAGGAAGGCGGTGCGCTGGTGGCGATTTCGTCGATTGCCGGCGGTGTGTATGGCTGGCAGGAACACAGCCATTACGCGGCGGCCAAGGCCGGCGTGCCGGGGTTGTGCCGGTCGCTGGCGGTGGAGTTGGCGGCCAAGGGCATCCGTTGCAATGCGGTGATCCCAGGGTTGATCGAGACGCCGCAATCGCTGGATGCGAAGAACTCGTTGGGGCCGGAAGGCTTGGCGAAAGCGGCGCGCGCGATTCCGTTGGGCCGGGTAGGGCGGGCGGATGAAGTGGCGTCTCTGGTGCAGTTTTTGACCAGTGACGCATCGAGCTATCTGACCGGGCAAAGCATCGTCATCGACGGTGGCCTGACCGTACGCTGGCCCGATTGACTGTACCCACATCAGAACTGTGTTTGTCTCGGGAGAATTTACATGCCCCAACTCATCCACCGCCGCGCCGTCATCACCGGCGCCGGCAGCGGCATCGGTGCCGCCATCGCCCATGCCTACGCCACTGAAGGCGCGCGCCTGGTACTGGCCGACCGCAACGCCGCCAGCCTCGCGGAAACGGCGATCACCTGCCGCAACCTCGGTGCCGAGGTGTTCGAGTGCCTGGCTGACGTCGGCACCGTCGAAGGCGCCCAGGCCAGTGTCGATTGCTGCATCGAACACTTCGGCGGAATCGATATCCTGGTCAACAACGCGGGCATGCTCACCCAGGCACGCTGCGTCGACCTGTCCATTGAGATGTGGAACGACATGCTGCGTGTCGACCTCACCAGTGTGTTCGTCGCCAGCCAGCGCGCCTTGCCGCACATGCTCGCGCAACGTTGGGGGCGGATCATCAACGTCGCGTCGCAACTAGGTATCAAGGGCGGCGCCGAGCTGACCCATTACGCCGCAGCCAAGGCCGGGGTGATCGGTTTCACCAAGTCCCTGGCCCTGGAAGTGGCCAAGGACAATGTGCTGGTCAACGCCATCGCGCCAGGCCCGATCGAGACGCCGCTGGTAGGCGGTATCAGCGACGACTGGAAGCGCGCCAAGGCCAAGGAACTGCCCCTGGGTCGCTTCGGTCTGGCTGATGAAGTTGCGCCAACGGCGGTGCTGCTCGCCAGCGAGCCCGGTGGCAACCTGTTCGTCGGCCAGACCCTGGGCCCGAACTCCGGCGATGTCATGCCATGAGTGGGGTGTAGCCATGTGCGGACTCTGCGGACTGCTTGGCGAAGACCTGCACTGGAGCGATCCCCTGGGCGATGAACTGCCCCGGCGCCGCGAACGCCTGCGCCGGATTACTGCGATCAACCAGGTGCTGGCAGTGTTCCGGCTCAAGGTCGAAGATTTCCAGGGCGCGTCGTATTTGCTGTTGGGCGCCACCGGCAAACAGGCGCTGGCCAGCGGCCTGGATCAACTCTGGCAGGCGGCCGAGAGCATGCTCGGCCGCCCGCTGGACCCCCTCGACCCCCACTTGCTGGATCACCTGGACTTGTAGGCGCCCGGCTTGCCGGCGATGGCATTCTGAAGGACGCCATCGCCGGCAAGCCGGGCTCCTACAGGGGCATCATTGAGGTAGTAAACAATGAGCATGGCTCTGAATGTGATCACCGGCTTCCTTGGCAGCGGCAAGACCACCTTGCTCAAGCGCCTGCTGCAAGGCGAAAGCCTGGGCGACACCGCGCTGCTGATCAACGAATTCGGCGATGTCGGCATTGACCACCTATTGGTGGAAGAGGTGGCACCGGACACCGTATTGTTGCCGAGCGGCTGTGTGTGCTGCTCGATCCGTGGCGAGTTGAAAGACGCACTGCTCGGCCTGCTGCAGCGTCGCGAACGGGGTGAAATTCCGGCCTTCAAGCGGGTGATCCTGGAGACCACCGGCCTGGCCGACCCGGCACCGATTCTTGCCACCTTGAACAACGACGTGCAACTGCGCGGGCGTTTCCATGTTGGCTTGGTGATTACCCTCGTCGATGCCAGCCACGCCTCTGTGCAAGAACGCCTGCACCCGGAATGGCTGGCGCAAGTGGCGGCGGCGGATCGCCTGCTGCTGAGCAAGACCGATCTGGCCGGCGATTGCACGGCGTTGCGCGCCCATTTGCAGGCGCTGAATGCCGGCACGCCGATTCTCGATACCCACGAGATCCACAGCGGCGATCAACTGCTGCTCGGCGAAGGCCTGCGCAGCCCCGAACCCGCTGTGGAGGTCAGTCGCTGGCAACTGCATCGCACCACCACCGCCACCCACGGCGCCGCACAAGTGTGCAGCCTGACCTTCGACCAGCCCCTGGACTGGGTGGGGTTCGGGGTGTGGTTGTCGATGCTGTTAAGATGCCACGGCGAACGGATCCTCCGTGTCAAAGGGCTGCTCAACGTGAACGCCAGTAACGCCCCCATCGTCATTCATGGTGTGCAGCATTGCCTGCATGCGCCGGTGCACCTGCCTGCGTGGCCGGGCAGTGATCGGCAATCGCGCCTGGTGTTTATCCTGCGCGGCCTCGACCCCGAACTGTTGCGACGTTCCTTCAACGTGTTTTCACGACGGTTTGCGGCATGATCACGTTAAGAGTCCTCGGTACTTCGGTCACCCTGCTTGAATGCTTGCGCGTGCGCGCTGAGCAGGAGCTGGGCATTCGCCTGATCTATCAGGTGCACGACGTCGAACAGGCCCAGCGTATCGCGGTGATGCAACCCGACAGCTACGACCTGTACGACCAGTGGTTCCACAACGTTGACTTCGTGTGGCCGGCCCGGGCGATCCAGCCCATCGACACCCGACGCATCGCGCTGTGGCACGAAATCAATGATCTGCCCAAGCGCGGTCGCCTGTCACCCGATGACCGCCTCGGCAGCGGCAGTGTGCCCAGTGAACGGTTGTTCGTGCAGCACGATGGCAGCCTCGGCAGCACGGTCACCGACCGCATCAGCATGTTACCCCTGACCCACAACGCCGACAGTTTCGCCTACCGCCCCGAACGGTTGCCCGAAGGCTTTTGCCACGGTAACGAAAGCTGGGGCTGGCTTTTGGACCCCGCTTGGCGTGCGCGCACGGCCTTGCAGAGTGACGCCGCCATCGGTGCGTTGGATGCGGCGTTGGCGGTGCAGGGCGCGGGGCTGGCGAGCTTCAGGGACATCGGCAACATGAGCATTGAAGAGATCGACGTGCTTGCTGACATCCTGGTGCGCAAGCAGAAGGAGGGGCACTTTGCGGCGTTCTGGTCCGATGATGAAGAGGCCGCGCAATTGATGCTCAGCCCGAGTATCGATATCCAGAGCCTGTGGTCGCCGACCTTGATGCGGCTGCATCGCGCGGGGGTGAAATACCGCTTGGCGGTGCCGCGTGAAGGGTATCGCGCGTGGTTTGGTGGGTTGTCGTTGTCGCGGCATGCCAAGGGCGCGGTGTTGGATGCGGCGTATGCGTATTTGAATTGGTGGTTGTCGGGGTGGCCTGGGGCGGTGATGGCGCGCCAGGGTTACTACATTGGGAACCCGGCGCGTACGCGGGATCACTTGAGCAGTGCGGAGTGGGATTATTGGTACGCGGGGGAGCCGGCGTGGGAGGAGTTGCTGGGGAGTGACGGGTTGCCGTTGATTGATGTCGGGGAAGTGCGGGATGGGGGGTCTTATGAGCAGCGTATGGGGCATATTGCGGTGTGGAATTCGGTGATGGATGAGCATAATTATTTGGTGCGGCGGTGGGGGGATTTTATGCGGGCTCGCTGTCTTTGATTGATTGATTGATTGATTGATTGATTGAGTACATATCCGTTTCTTTGGTAACGGCGACTATGGGTTCCGCTCTTACAGCGGGTCACTTTTTGAAGAGCGCAAAAAGTAACCAAAAACGCTTCGCCTCAACACTCGGTGCCTCACCTAGGCTCGGCATGCCCTCACTCCGGCTTGTTTGACGGGGCGCCCCAGATCAAAAGCAAAAGCGCGGCGGCCTTAGAGCCGACCGGTTTGGGGAGGCGTACGCGGTCAAATGTGGGAGCTGGCTTGCCTGCGATGGCATCACCGGGGTGTGCCTGCGGTACCGAGTCGTTCGCATCGCCGGCAAGCCAGCTCCTACAGGTAACAGCCTTTGATCCAACCACTCGGGCTGGCTGTCAGGGCGCCGTGCTTTTGTTTTTGCTTTTGCTTTGCTTTTGATCTCAGGCGCCCCGTCAAACACGCTGGCCGGAATTCGGCAGGGATTTGGGGGGTAAACCGACAGGGATGCCGGCTTAGCCGCCCCGCGCCATGGATGGCGCGTGGCGGCGGCCCCCCAAATCACTGTCGGATTACGGGCACACCGAGCGTGAGCGAGGTGCCGAGTGTTGGGGCAAGAGCCTTTTGGTTACTTTGGGGCTTTTCCAAAGTGACCCGCTGTAAGAGCGGAACCCATAGTCGCCATAACCTAAATAAAGGATATGTACTCAACCCCGCGTCCCCCCCCGAGCCGCCGAGCCCTTCAGTCAACCCATTGTCGCCAAAAAACCGCCACAAAACTCCCCGTTTTTATTGGGTGCACTTAACCCTACTCCCAGCTAATCTCCTAAAACCTAATATCCACTCAAAATAGATGTTTTTTTGACGCCAGGTCAGCGGTCGCAGGGAATGCACATGACAAAGGGACGTAGTGGCAGAGAGAGGCGAACGCTGCCAGAGGGCACTGCAATGAGGTGGCGCCATACGTTCCAAACCCGCATTGCCGGGGTGCTGGCTCTGTTGCTGCTGGTGGTCGTCGCCGCCACATATTTCGCCGTCAAGACCGCCACCACCCGCGCCGTGGAAAACCAGGCGCGAGTCCAACTGCAAACCGGCAGCCAGGTATTCGAGCGCCTGCTCGACCTGCGCGGGCGTCGCCTGCAGTACGGCCTGGACTGGCTGACCGCCGATCTCCCATTCAAACATGCCGTGGCCGAAGGCAAGACCGGGCCGGTTCTCGCTGCATTGCGTCGCCACGGCACGGGCATCCGTTCCAGCGAAGTGTTTGTACTGGGGCTGGATGGCAAGGTCATGGTCAGCACCTTGCCAATCTTCGTGCGCGGTCAGTCTTTTCCCTATGACGACGCCTTGCGCCACGCCCGGCGTACGGGCCTGCAGATGCTGATCGTGGCCCTGGATGGGCGGCCCTATCTGTTGGTGCAGCGCGAAGTGATCGACGATTTACCCATTGCGCGCGTCGTCATGGGCTTTCCCATGGATAAGCTGTTCGCCAGTGAGCTGCGCTCCATGAGCAACCTGGAGGTGTCGTTCCTCAGCGTGCAAAATGACACGCCCGGCCCGCTGTTCAGCACCCAGCCGCAGGCTTACCAGGCCGGTACGCTTAGCCTGTTGCGCGAAGGGCATGTCGACCCCGAACCGAAAATCCATATGTTCTACGGTCAGCGTGTGCTCAGCCTGGTATTGCCGCTGGCCAATACCGGCAATGGCGATGAAGTGCGTGTGCTGCTGCAAAGCCCGCTGGACCATGCCCTGGAATCCTTTGCACCGCTGGACCGGCAGTTCCTCGGGATTGCCCTGGCGGTGCTGCTGGTGTCGTTGGCCGCCGCGTTGTTTCTGGCGCGACGGGTGTCGCGCCCGCTCAACGCCCTGGTGCAGGCGGCCGAGCGTATCGGCGCCGGTGATTACCGCACGCCGGTGCGCGTGCGCAGCCACGATGAATTCGGTCTGTTGGCCCGCGCTTTCAACGCCATGCAAAGCGGTATCGCCGTGCGCGAGCGGCAATTGGCGCACAACGCGCTGCACGACCCGCTCACCGGCCTGCCCAATCGGGCCCTGGCCATGGAGCGCCTGGGCAGCGCGATCAGTGCACGCCGGCCGGTGGTGTTGCTGTACCTGGGGATCGAGAACTACCGAGTGATCAACGAAGGTTTCGGCCCCCAGGGCGTGGAAGAGATGCTGCGCGAAGCCAGCCGTTGCCTGTCTATCAGCCTGTTGGCCAGTGATACGGCGGCGCGTATCGCCGGCAGCGAATTCCTGCTGTTGTTGGAAAACACCGAGGTTGACCGCGCTGTGGCCCGTGCCGACCGCCTCTACGCGCTGCTCACCGAGCCCCAGCGCATCGGCAATGACGAACTGCGCCACGAGGTGAGCATGGGGATTGCCGCCTACCCGGCAGACGGCCAGCAAGTGGAAGAGTTGATCAGCCGCGCCGCCATCGCCCGGCATGACGCGGCCAGCCTGCCGGGGCATTTGCAGATCTACCAGCAGGACCGCGACCTGGCCCATCAACGCCAGATCACCTTGATCCGCGACCTGCGGCGTGCCGCCATCGAGGGCGAATTGTTCCTGTGTTACCAGCCCAAGCTCGACCTCAAGCACGGCCATGTATGCCAGGCCGAAGCCTTGTTGCGCTGGCAGCATCCGACCCTGGGCCAAGTCTCTCCCGTCGAATTCATCCCCCTGGCCGAACGTACCGGCAGCATGCGCAGCCTGACGCTGTGGGTGATCGAAGAAGCCATCCGCCAGATCGCCGAGTGGGCGCAGCGCGGCATGCTGATCCAGCTGTCGGTGAATATTTCAGTGGACGATCTGGCTGATGATGACCTGGCGATCCGTGTCACCGCGCTCTTGATGACGTACCAAGTGGAGGCCGAGCAACTGATTTTCGAGATCACCGAGAGCGCGATCATGCACAACCCGCAACAGGCGCTCAGCGTCCTGGAGCAACTGCGCGGCTGCGGTATCAGCCTCTCGGTGGATGACTTTGGCACCGGCTATTCGTCCCTGGCGCAATTGCAGCGCCTGCCGGTGCAGGAGTTGAAGATCGACCAGTCCTTCGTGCGCAACCTCGACAGCACCAGTGGTGACGGGGTGATCGTGCGCTCCACCATCGAGATGAGCCATAACCTTGGGCTCAAGGTGGTGGCCGAAGGCGTGGAATTCGCCCCCAGCCTGAAACTGCTCAAACAATGGAATTGCGACACCGCCCAGGGTTATCTGATCAGTCGGCCGTTGAATGCGATGGCGTTCGAGATGTGGATGCGCCGGGAGCGGGTGCCGCTTTAACCGGCATAAAAAAGGCGGCTACCTTCACAGGTAGCCGCCTTTGTTTTACCGCCGGTGACGCTTATTCCGGCAGTTTGAACGCCATCACGTAGTCACCCTGTTTGGTGCCCAGGGAGCCGTGACCGCCGGCCATGACCAGCACGTACTGCTTGCCGTCTTTACCGGTGTAGGTCATCGGCGTGGTTTGCGCGCCTGCTGGCAGGCGGCCTTCCCACAGTTGCTTGCCGTTTTTCACGTCATAGGCACGCAGGTACTGGTCGAGGGTACCGCTGAGGAACGCAACACCACCGGCGGTGGTGAAGGTGCCGCCCAGGCTAGGTACGCCCATGGTCAACGGAATTGGAACCGGCGCGCTGTCACGCACGGTGCCGTTCTTGTGCATCCAGATGGTCTTGTGGGTGG
Source organism: Pseudomonas sp. H3_E07 (assembly GCF_054668895.1). Taxonomy (NCBI): domain Bacteria; kingdom Pseudomonadati; phylum Pseudomonadota; class Gammaproteobacteria; order Pseudomonadales; family Pseudomonadaceae; genus Pseudomonas; species Pseudomonas sp. H3_E07. The sequence continues at coordinate 1,575,442 of NZ_CP162795.1, read as the reverse complement.
TCAGGTCGACCGCCGCTACATAACCCCATGCCGGCGCCTGGCACGGCAGGCCCATTGGCGACAACATGGCTTCGAGGATCACACCGTATGGCGCGCCTTTGTTTGGCTGCACGCCTTCGGTTTCGCTGACGCGTGGGCCTTGCTTGGCGATGTCGGCGGCCGGGATCAGCTTGGATTTGAACGCCATGTAGCTTGGGTTCACGAAGGCGATCTGGCGCACCGGGTCGACGGAAATGCCACCCCAGTCGAACACGCCGAAGTTGCCTGGGTAAACGATCGAACCTTGCAGCGAGGGCGGCGTGAAAGCACCGTCGTAACGCATGGATTTGAAATCAATCCGGCACAGCAGTTGGTCGAACGGTGTCACGCCCCACATGTCACGCTCTTTGAGCGGCGGTGGCATGAAGTTCAGGTCGGACTTCGGTTGGGTCGGGGAGGTGCGGTCGCCCGCCACTGCGCCTTGCGGTACCGCCACTTCGTGGATCGGCACGACCGGTTGGCCGGTGGCGCGGTCCAGCACGTAGATGCTGCCTTGTTTGGTCGACGCCATCACTGCCTGCTTCACGCCGGCTTCGGTCTTGATGTCGATCAGCGAAGGCTGGCCGCCCACGTCCATGTCCCACAGGTCGTGGTGAGTGAACTGGAAGGTCCACTTCACGTGGCCAGTGTCGATGTCCAGGGCGGTGAGGCCGGCAGCGTATTTCTCGGAATCGTCGGTACGGTCGCCGCCGTATTGGTCGGGCATCTGGTTGCCCATCGGCAGGTAGAGCATGCCGAGTTTTTCATCCACGGCGAACATGGACCACATGTTCGGCGAGTTGCGGGTGTAGGTCTTGCCTTCGGCCAACGGGGTGGTGTCGTCCGGGTTGCCGCTGTCCCAGTTCCACACCAATTTGCCGGTGTGCACGTCGAACGCACGGATCACGCCGCTCGGCTCGTCGGTGGAGACGTTATCGGTCACGTGACCGCCGATCACGACCAGGTTCTTGGTCACGGCCGGTGGCGAGGTGGAGTAGTAACCGCCTGGGGCGAAGCCCCCGATGTTCGCGCGCAGGTCGACTTGGCCTTTGTCACCGAAGTCTTCGCACATCTTGCCGGTGTCGGCGTTGAGGGCGATCAAGCGGGTGTCGGCAGTCGGTACAAAGATGCGTTTCGGGCAGGCATTCGGTGCGGCAGCCGGGCTGGCGCTACCGGTTGGGCTCTGCTCGGAAGCGTAGGCGGCGTCATCGTGGTACGACACGCCACGGCAAGTCATGTGCGCCCAACCCTTGAAGTTCTCGGCACCCATGCTGCTGATCTTCGGATCGAAGCGCCAGATTTCCTTGCCGGTGTCCGGGTCCAGGGCAATCACTTGGCTGTGTGGCGTGCACACGTAGAGCATGCCATTGACTTTCAGCGGGGTGTTTTCCGCGGTGGTTTCGCCTGGATCGTTCGGGCCAGGGATGTCACCGGTGCGATACGTCCACGCCGGCACAAGCTTGTGGGCGTTTTCCGGGGTGATCTGCGCCAGTGGCGAGTAGCGATCGCCGTAGGCCGAACGGCCGTAGGAGTTCCAGTCACCCTCAGCCTGGGACGGCGCAGCACTGGCCATGCCAGGTACTGCGTCGCGGTCCAGTTGGCCGGTCTTGACCATTTCACCTGGGTTGGTGAATTGGCTGGCCAGGGCGGTAGCACCCGCCAGCACCACGGCCACACTCAGTGCGCCAGTGCCCAGCGGGGCAGGTTGGCCACGCAGCAACGGACGGCGAAACCACGGAAGCAGCATGACGATGCCCAGGGTGAACAGCAGCGCCAGGCGCGGCACCAACTGCCACCAATCCAGGCCGACTTCCCACAAGGCCCATACGGTGCTGGCGAACAGCACCAGTGCATACAGGCCCAGTGCAGCGCGGCGGGTGGCCAGCAGCAGGACGCCGGTCAGGGTGATGCCGATACCCGCCAGCAGGTAGTACAGCGACCCGCCAAGCATCGTCAGCTTGATACCCCCGGCCAGCAAGGCCAGGCCCATGATCAGCAGCAAGACGCCTAGCAACCTGGGCAGCAGGCGGCTTGGGCTTGAAGCACCATCAGTGCTCATAGTGTGTTTCTCCGTGACGTTGGAATTATGTATCCCCGTGTTTCTTCACTGTAGATGACGATTCGACACGGGCTTGGTTCAGCGTTAATTCGGATTTTCTGGGGATAAGTAGGGTTATCCACAGGCGGGCGATTTATCCTCAGGCGCAGGTCTGGGTAAGACAGCGCTGTCTTGATAGGCGGTTTGAAGCAGCAAGATGGGGTCGACCGGGAGGTGAAACGTTTCAGATTATTGCGGGCAAGGATAAAGGGAGTTTTCTTGGAGAGAAAGGACGAATCGCGATATGCATCATTTCTGAATTGGTAACAGTGACCAAGTGTCGCTGCAAAACCAATGTGGGAGCGAGCACGCCCGCTCCCACAGGGGGCATAGGGTGTGAGTTAGAACGTGGTGCGAATGCCGAACTGCACGCTTCGACCCGGTGCCGGCGCAATATCGCGCAGGATCGAACTGGCATAGCGCACAGTTTGATTGGTCAAGTTTTCACCGTTCACAAACGCCAGCCACTGGCTGCCACCGACATTGAAGCGATAACCCGCGCTTGCCCCCAACGTGGTGTAGCCATCGGTGCCGCTCTCGTTATCCGGCACACGGCCCTGGCCTGCGGCATGTTCCACGTCGATGCGCGCCTGCCAGCGGTCCAGTTCCCACAGCAAACCGCTGTTCAAGCGCAGCGGTGCAATACGCGGCAGGGCTTCGCCGGTGTCCAGGTTGGTGGCGCGGGTGTAGTCGCCCGACAGTTCCAGTGCGAACTTGCCGTAGGCGCTTTCGCCAAGTTTCCAGTGATCCTGGGCTTCGAAGCCAGCGAAACGGGCGCGCACGCCGGAGTATGTGTACTCGGGGATGCCGCCAGCGTCTTCTTCGCCTTCATCGTTCAGCGTGCGACCGCTGCCCAGCAGGCCGATGTAGTTGGAGAAGCGGCTGTAGAACATGCCGAAGCTGCCCTTGTGAGTGCCATTGTCAAAGCGCAGCGCCAGGTCGCTGGACACGGCTTTTTCTTTCTTGAGGTTGGCATCGCCCAACTCGTAGGTGCCGGTGGCGACGTGGGCGCCATTGGCATACAGCTCGTAGAACGTCGGTGCGCGTTCGGTGTAGCCCAGGGTTGCGGCCAGGGACCAAACCGGCGTGAGGGTGTAGACCGCACCGGAAGACAGGCTGCCGGCGGTGAAATCGTTGGATTTATCGGCACCGGCAAAACGTGCGTTGCCCTTGGCATCCGGGTCGACGTTGGTGTGTTCCAGGCGTCCGCCGAGGCTGAGTTTCAGGCGTTCAGTGGCCTGCATTTCTTCGAGGATGAACAGCGCGCCGGCATTGGTGTTGGTCTGCGGGACAAAGGCTTCTTCACCCAGGGCCGAGAACTCGTTGCGGGTCACTTGCGCGCCGACCACACCGTCGAACGGACCAATGGGTTGGTGGCGTGCTTCGACGCGTGCTTCATAGCCTTTGTTCTTGAAGATCGTACCGGTTTCGCCGCCTTCGATTTCGCGGTGTTCGTAGTCGGTGTAGCCGGCGTCGAGTTTTACCGAGGTAAATGGGCCTTGCAAGTTGCGGATTTCCGACGCGAAGGCGTAATGATCCTGCTTCATGCGGATGCGTACGTCCTGCTCGGCCGGGGAGCCATAGTTCGCGTCGTAATTGCTGTAGGACAAACCAGCATAGCCGTCGTCCCAGGTGTAGGAACCGCCCACGGCACCGCCATCCTGGCGTCCGTCGCTGTTGCCCAGGCGACCGTTTTTGCCGGGGGCGTCTTCGGTTTCCGGGGCGTGACGGCTGCGTGCCTGGCCGGGGATTTTCAGGTCGTTGAAGGCCCGCGCATTGGCATCCAGGTGTAAGGCGAACGTACCGTTGCCGGCTTCCAATTTGCCCGCGCTGCTGCGGGTGGTGTCGGCGCCGCCGTAGCGCAGTTCACCGGCACCGTGGATGCCTTCGATGGCCTCGGTAGGGATGCGGTTGTCGAAGGTATTGACCACGCCGCCGATGGCGCTGCCGCCATACAACAACGCGGCCGGCCCGCGCACGATTTCGATGCGGTCGACGTTGACCGGGTCCAGCGGCACTGCGTGATCGTAGGACAGCGACGAGGCATCCAGCGCGCCCACGCCGTTGCGCAGGATGCGAATGCGGTCGCCATCCTGGCCACGGATGATGGGGCGGCTGGCACCGGGGCCAAAGTACGACGATGAAACACCCGGCTGCTTATTCAGGGTTTCACCAAGGCTGCCTTTTTGTTGCAGGGTCAGGTCATCGCCCTCCAGTACCGTGGTCGGCGAGGCGAGTTGTTCGCTGCCCAGCGGGTTGCCGGTAATGACTTGGGGTTGCAGCTCCAGGGCGTGGGCTTCGGAGCAGATCAGCAGGGCGGCGGCAAGCGGGGACAAGCGCCATACAGAAGAGAAGGGCATCAAACACATTCCTTGGCAAAACGACTAAAGATCTGAAATTCATGGTTACAATATAACATTACTTTTTAACTGAGAACGGGAACTTTTTTGTTCGTGCTAAAGTGACCGGCTGTATTTCTACTTACTGCAAAAGGCCCGGCATGACCGCGACAAGCAACGACCCACTCCACGGCGTGACCCTGCAACACGTCCTCACCACCCTGGTGGAACATTACGAATGGAGCGGTCTGGCCGAACGCATTGATGTGCGCTGTTTCAAGAGCGACCCCAGCATCAAGTCGAGCCTCACGTTCCTGCGCAAGACCCCTTGGGCGCGGGAGAAAGTCGAAGGCCTCTACGTAAAACTGATGCGCACCAAACGTCCGCTGGACTGAACCTATGAAGCGCTGTGTAGCGGCGGCCGCCTTGGCCGGTTGGGTGGGGCTGGCGATTCAGCAGTACCTGATTTTCCATTCGCGCTGGTCGACAGGCGCCAGTCTGTTGGGCGGGCTGGTCAACTTCTTCAGCTTCTTTACGGTGCTGACCAACACCCTGGTGGCGGTGGTGCTGAGTTATGCCGTGGTTCATCGTGATTCAGCGGTGAAGCGGTATTTTCTGGCGCCCGGGGTCAGCAGCGCGATTGCCGTCAACATTGTGCTGGTGAGCCTGGCCTATAACGTGTTGCTACGGCATTTGTGGCAGCCCGAGGGGTTCCAGTTCATCGCCGACGAATTGCTTCACGACGTGATGCCGCTGCTGTTTGTCGTCTACTGGTGGCGCTGCGTGCCCAAGGGCGCCTTGCGGTTCAAGCACATTGGCCTGTGGGTGTTGTACCCGCTGGCGTACTTCGCCTATGTGTTGCTGCGCGGGGATTTGCTCGGGCAGTACCAGTACCCGTTCATCGACGTCGGTACCCTTGGTTATCCACAGGTGTTTGTGAATGCCGGGGGGATTTTGACGGGGTTTGTGCTGATCGCGTTGGCGGTGGTGGGCTTGGACAAATGGCTCACGCGGGCACAGTAAAAAAGCGCGGGCTTGCCCGCGATCACGCCTGCCCGAACACCTTCCCTCTCAAACCTCTGCACCCCTAAGTCTCCACCCGCCGTATGCGCCGCCGCTGACAGCTCTCTGCGCGTCGCTCGCCCCTGGCTTGGTTTCCATCGTGACGAAGGTATACAGCGCACCGCGCGGCAACGGATGGACGCTGAATCAGCGTCTGGTCGCACGAAACCGATAACTAACTCGCCGAGGCACAATCGGCTGCCTCTACACGCTCGTGTCTTAATTAGTTAGTGGGTTTGGCCCGGTAGAGGCTGTTATTTTTCTACGCTTGTAATCCCGTTCTTACATACCTGTTTGTAGTTGATGGATGCTCATTAACTTGCATGTAGTCTGTTTCTTACGGATGGTTTTAAAGTTTTGGCAAGTTGCCATTATTTTCCTATGTGTCTGCGTGTAACAAAGCTACGCACGTTTGCGAATCGGACGGCTTACTTCTTAATGGCGACGGGGGAAACTTGCGCTGCTTCGAACAACATCCTGATTAAGCAATGCAAATAGTTGGAAAAGCCGTTTTACGCACAATCGCGTGATCCAAACTTTTACCGAGATAAATCAGGCGCTACACCCTGTTCGTCGCTCGCTTAGTAAGTCCTGTAGCACTGTTGTTGCAGGGGGTCTTAATGAAAATTATTAATGTGTGAGTACTGGAAAATGAAAAGCAAAATGAAAACTGCACTGTTGTCTGTCGGGCTGTTGCTGGGTTCGGCGTCCATGGTTCATGCGGCGGATGGAACGGTTACGTTTATCGGGTCGGTCCACTCGGGTGCTTGCTCTATTAAGCCTGACTCCGTCGATCAGACTGTTCACCTGGGGGCGATCGCAAAGCATCAGTTGCAGAGCGGAGGCAAGTCTGAGGCCCGACGTGTGCTTATTGAACTTGAAGGCTGCGATTTGACTGGCCTCACTGATAACACCGTGACGACCACCTTCACCGGGGCACCCTCGGGCGCTGTGCCTGGCGCGATCGGCACGGTCGGCGGTGCGGGTGGTATCGGCATCATGATGACGCATGGCAACAAACTCGTTGAGCTGGGTGTCCCTACGGCTCCGCAGGCCATTGTCGTCGGTGATAACACCCTGGAGTTCGGTGCCTATGTACAAGGCGCCGCTGCGGACCCGATCGTCCCTGGCAGTTTCAGCGCGGTAACCAATTTCACCTTGGCTTATCAGTGAGTTTTCCCCCCGCCACTTAAGGTGGCGGGGGACGCTGGCGGGAGAAAACGGTGAATACATTCATACGCCTTGCTATCACCTCTTCATTGACGATTTTCATCAACCCTAGCGTGTTCGCGCAGGAGCCTGCGCAAGGCGCCGGGGTCGTCACGTTGGGGGGGAGATCATTGATTCAGCTTGCGGGCTGGAATTGGTCAGTGCCGATCAATCCATCGAGATGGCGCCCGAACCCATAGGTCGGCTCTTGCGAAATACGATGGGCGAACCACACCCCTTCCAATTGCGTCTGGTCAATTGCTCATTGAGTCGCCCCGACCCGTCGCGGCCAGGCGTCAGTTTGCCGGATTGGCAGCATCTGCAAGTGACCTTTGACGGGGCTCGCGATAGAAACGGTCGCTCCTTTGCTGCCTTCGGCGATTCAGAGGGGATTGCCCTTCATATCTGGGATGCGGCTGGTCAAGAGAGTGTTCCGGGTGAGCCGATGCCTCTGCTGCCGTTGGCTGAAGGTGACATGACACTTCACTACACGCTTCGCCTGATTGGAAACGGACTGCCGCTGGTGCCTGGCGCTCACCTTGCTGCGGTGCGGTTCAAGTTGGAATACTTTTGAACAGTGATGGGTTGTTTTCATGTTGAATGCGTCGAAGATCAAAAAAACGCTCCGCCCAAGCCTGTTTGGCGGGTTGATGTCAGCGGTGGGAACGGCATTGGGTGCAGGGGATATCGAGTTTAATACCGATGTTCTTGATCTCGTTGACCGCACCAATATTGACTTGTCTCAGTTTGCTCGCAGTGGGTTTATTCTGCCGGGCACTTACTCGATGGTTGTGCAGATCAATAGCCAGCCTATTTCTGAGCAATCGGTGGCGTTCTATCCCCCCGATGATGATCCCAAAGGCAGTCAGGCCTGTGTGTCGCGCGCGCTTGTGGAGGAGTTGGGCCTCAAGGCCTCCGGCGCTGCCGGGCTTACTTGGTGGAAAGGCGGGGAGTGTCTGGATATTCAAGGCTTGCCGGGTATGGAAGTCGCTGGCGATCTGGCCACCTCCACCCTGAGCATCAACCTCCCCCAGGCCTACCTTGAATACAGCGCCATCAACTGGGACCCACCCTCCCGCTGGGACGAGGGGGTGCCGGGGTTGCTGGTTGACTACAACGTGACGGCGCAAGCCAGTCACCAAAAGAATGACAGTGTCCGCCATAACTTCAGTGGCAACGGCACCGTGGGCGCCAATGCCGGGGCCTGGCGCCTGCGGGCGGACTGGCAGGGGCGTGTCGACAGAGACCGCGATCAGGCGGCCAGGCATCCGACACTGGAGTGGAGCCGCTACTATGCCTATCGCGCCATTCCTGCGCTCAAAGCGCGCCTGGTACTGGGTGAGGACTACCTGTATTCGGAGCTGTTCGACAGCTTCCGTTTTACCGGTGCTGCACTCAACTCGGATGAAAGTCAGCTGCCACCCAACTTGCGCGGTTACGCACCTGAAGTGGTCGGGGTCGCCAAGACCAATGCAAGGGTCATCATCAGCCAGCAGGGGCGTGTGCTGTATGAAACGCTGGTCGCGGCCGGACCTTTTCGTATTCAGGACCTGAATGACGCCGTGAGCGGCAGGCTCGATGTGCGGGTCGAAGAGCAGGATGGTTCGGTCCACACGTTCCAGATCGATACGGCAGGCGTGCCCTACCTGACGCGGCCTGGACAAGTGCGTTACAAACTGGCGAGCGGGCGACCGTCGAATCTTCAGTACGGCGGTGATGGTGACTTCTTCGGCAGTGGCGAGTTTTCGTGGGGCATCAGTAACGGCTGGTCGTTGTATGGCGGCGGTATAACCGATAACAACTACCGTGCGCTGTCGGTCGGTGCCGGTCGTGACCTGTTGGCGTTCGGTGCTGTGTCACTGGATGCAACTCAGTCGCACGCGAGTGTGTGGAATGAGACGCTCTCGGGGAAATCCTACCGCCTTCAATACTCCAAGAAGTTTGAAGAATACGACAGCCAAGTCACCTTTGCCGGTTATCGCTTTTCCGAGAAGAACTACTTGAGCATGAGTGAATACCTCGATGCTCGACATTACGGGAGAAACGGCGAACTCGCCGGGCTCGACAAAGAAAGTGAGTACAGCGGCAGTTGGAAACCGATTGGGGGCAGCAAGGCACTTTATACGGCCACGCTGAATAAGCAGTTTCGGGATCTGGGGGCCACGGTTTACCTGAGTTACAACAAACAAACATATTGGGAGCGCCCGGCCACTCAGCGTTGGAACGTGTCGATGTCACGCTACTTCAATGTGGGTAGCGTCAAGAACTTGAGCGTTTCGCTGAACATGTATCGCACTCAGGAGTACAACTATAAGGATAACGGCATGGCGCTGACGGTCAGTCTGCCGTTGGGGCGCAGCGGCACGCTGTCGCTGGATGCCAATAGGGCAGCAGGCAAGAACAGTTTTTCGACGCGCTACAGTGATCGCCTCGATGAGCGTAATAGCTACCAGCTCAGTGCCAGCGATAACGCTGCCAGTGGTTATCTGAGTCATATCGGTGACCAGGCAGACATCGATCTCGCTGCCAGTAAGCAACAAGGCGATTACACCAGCCTCAGTGTCTCGGCGCGTGGCGGCGGCACACTCACCGCTCACGGTGCGGCATTGCATCGTACCAACAGCACGGGCGGTACGCGCCTGATGGTCGATACCGCCGGTGTGCCCGATGTGCCTGTGCGGGGTTATGGCGCGCCGACGCGCAGCAACGCCTTCGGCAAAGCGGTCATTTCCGATATCGGCAGCTATCAGCGCACGGCGGCCAGTGTCGATCTGGAGAGTTTGCCGAGCAATGTCGAAGCCACTCAATCCGTCACGCAACTGACGCTCACCGAAGGGGCGATCGGATATCGATTCCTGGACGTGATTTCCGGCCAGAAGGCCATGGCCGTTCTGCGCCTGCCGGATGGCAGTTCCCCGCCCTTCGGCGCGACGGTGAAGAACGTCAAACAGCAGGACACCGGGATTGTGAATGACGGCGGCAATGTCTACCTCAGCGGTATTCAGCCCGGCGAAGAGATGATCGTCAGTTGGGGTGGGGCCGAGCGATGTGTCCTCACGCTGCCAGGTGTTTTGCCGGCCGATGGCTTGACCCATGCCCTGCAACTGGGCTGCCGCAGGGTAGCCACTGATCAATCCTTGCCCGAGCCAGCCAAGCTGACCGGGAAGCCTACCGATATGGAGAACACATCCTCATGATGCTCAAAACGCGCCTCACACTCCAAGCCTTTACGCTGCTGGCCCTGGGCTTGAGCCAGAGCGCCAACGCGGCGGTTGGCCTGGATCGTACCCGAGTGATTTTTGATGGTGGCAAAGAGGCCACCAGCGTGAACATCACCAACAACAACACCCAGTTGCCCTATTTGGCTCAGGGCTGGATCGAGGACGAGGCGGGCAAAAAAATCACCTCGCCGTTGATCGTACTCCCGCCGGTTCAACGCCTGGAGCCAGGGAAGCAAAGCCAGGTGAAAGTTCAGGCGTTGCCGGCGGCCAAATCGTTACCGCAGGATCGAGAGACGGTCTACTACTTCAACCTGCGGGAAATTCCGCCGCGCAGCGATAAGGCCAACACCCTGCAAATTGCGCTGCAGACTCGGATTAAATTGTTCTATCGGCCGCAAGCCATTGCGCCAAGCCAGCAAGACTTATCCAACCCGTGGCAGGAAAAACTGACCCTTACCCGCGAAGGCGAGCGTTACCAGGTGAATAACCCTACGCCTTACTACGTGACCCTGGTGGATGCACGCAGCACCAAGGACGGTAAAACCGTGCCGGGCTTCGAACCCCTGATGGTTCCGCCCAAAGGCACGCTGACCTTGGGGCCAACGGCCACCGTACTCGGCACAACGCCTTATTTGGCCTATGTGAATGATTACGGCGGGCGTCCGGTACTGGCATTCACCTGCGGTGGCAATACTTGCAAGGTCAACTCGCAAGTATCGACGCCTAATGAATAGTGCCTGCTGCTGGAGAACGTCATGAAGTCGCGCAATGTGAAGGTCTTGGGCGGCCTGTTGCTGGTCTTTGCGGGGGGCGCACAGGCCGAGGATGTCGAGGGCATGAATGGGCTGCTGAACATTTCCGGGGCCATGCATGAAACCCCCTGCAGCCTGGAGATGGCCTCACTCCATCAAACGGTCGACCTGGGCGCCGTGTCGACCAGCCAGTTGCAGCGTCCCGGCGATCAGGCAAAACCGGTGGCGTTTCAGCTGCGGTTTACCGATTGCCACCGCACCGCAGGCAGCATCCGCAGTGAACGTACCGGGAACCTGACCTGGAGTGCCTTTCAACCCGTGCTGTCGGTGGCGTTTTCCGCACCCGCCGATGCTGATGATCCGCGGTTGGTCAAAGTGCAAGGCGTCACCGGGATGGGCCTGCAATTGACCGATGCACTGGGGCGGGATGTGCAGTTGGGCGCCAGGGGCGAACCGTTGTTTTTACCCCTGGGCGGCAATGTCCAGACCTGGAACGTTCAACCCACGCGCACTTCCGCGGCGTTGACCAGTGGGGCGTTTCGGGCCGTGGTGGATTTCAGGCTCAATTATGAGTAGGGGCAGAGTGATGGCAACCTCAACCGGCCCGTGGGCCATTCTTATCGCTGGCAGCCTGCTGTGGGCTGTCGGCCAAGGCGTGCAGGCTGAAACCAGCCTGACCATCCGCGCGGTGATCATCGCGCCGCCGCCCTGTGTCATTAACAACGGCAGTACGCTCGATGTGCCGTTTGGGAACGACCTGCTGACGTCGCGGGTGGACGGGGTCAATTATCGTCGAGACGTGCCTTACACCGTCAGGTGCGACTCCCCCTTCAGCAACGCGTTGACCCTCGAACTCAAGGGCTCGGGGGCTGCGTTCGACAATCGTGTGCTGGTGACCCGCAAACCGGATCTTGGGGTCAAGCTGTTCGTGAACGGGGCTGACTGGCCGCTGAATACGGCGGTGAATTTTACCTATCCGAACTTTCCGGTGGTGCAGGCGGTGCCGGTCAAACGGGCGGGCAGCACGCTGACGGGAGGCGCATTTGATGCGACCGCCACCCTTGTGGTCGATTACCAATGAAGAGGAACGATCAATGACATTTTGGCAACCGCGAGCGTTGCTCGTCTGGTGGTCCATCGGCCTTTGCAGTGGTGCTTCGGCCAACCTGACCTTTAGCGGAACGCTGAACGAGCCTCCTCCTTGCACGATCGATGGCGGCAACACCATCGAAGTCGACTTTGGGGACGTCGGCGTCAAGCGAGTCGATGGCGTGAAATATCGCAGGGGGCTCGGTTACACCATCAGCTGCAGCCCTGCCACGCTCCCGTGGGAGCTGAAGTTGAGTGTGAACGGCACGCCCACGGTGTTCGACGGCTCGGCGGTGCAGACCAATGTGCCTGAACTGGGCATTCGGATTTTTCAGAATAACCTGCCGTTTCCACTCAATACGCCACTGGAGATAACCCTGTCGTCGCCGCCGGTGTTGGAAGTCGTACCGGTCAAACCGCTGGGCGCCATTCTGGCCCCGGCAAGGTTTACGGCGGTGGCCACGCTATTGGCCGAATACGAGTAGGAGTTGAGCCCATGCGACATGAAATGCGTCATAAAGGCTGGGCATGTGCCGGGCTGGCATGCCTGTTGATCTTCGGCCTGATCCCGGCGGGGCAGGCGGCGGACAACCTGAGTTTCAAGGGCAATCTGGTTGAAGAGGCTTGTACGATCCGCCCTGGCGACGAGGCCATCACCTTGGAACTCTGGGACGTTACCAGCAAGCACCTCTATATCAACACGCGCTCACAGGGGAAGGGTTTCAAACTGCACCTGGAGGATTGCGACACCACGATTGGCAACACGGTCACCATCACGTTCGGCGGTAGGGAAAACATGGCGCTCCCTGGATTGTTCGCGCTGGACGGTGGAAGCGGTGCATCAGGTATTGGCGTCGGTTTAGAGACGCCGAGCAACAAGCCATTGCCGCTCAATACCGTCAGCGATGAACAGGTGCTGAGTAATGGCAACAATGTCATTGAACTCAAGGCCTATGTGCAGGGTGAGCCGGATGCGATCAGGGATCAAACCATCGGGCATGGCCTGTTCACAGTGACCTCGACGTTTACGCTGGACTACCCGTAACCGCCTCAGACAAGCCTCAACTCTCCCCTGGGCGGCGTTAAAGCGTGGGCTGAATGTTCGCGGGGCAATGCATGGGTAGAGCAGCAAGAGAGATCAAAATGAAACAACTCTATAGTGCGATGGCGCTGTTCGTCCTGATGGGTTTCAGTACGATCGCAAGCGCCGCTACATGCCGTGTGAATGGCGGACAGTGGACAGAGATAGTCGGGGAACTCCCCCTACGGGTCCCTGTTACGGTGACCTTGGCCGCAGATCGTACACGGATAATGATGGAAGGCGCACGGCTTGAATGTGGGTTCTCCAGAGGCTCGCAGAGCCCGTCTTCCCGGCGGGACTACTGGGCAACGGGTAGCTCGGCGGGGACCCCCTGGGTACCGGGTATCAAATTCAGCCAGGAAGGGGCTGGTTTGCGAATCAATGGAACGTACCGAAATAACCCTATCCCGAACGGAATAAGGTTCGCCACACTGCCTGACGACCTGAGAGGTTATCCGATCGATGTCACGCCCTACATTCTGCTGCGCAACAATCCGTCCAATCCGATCGATATTCGAGTAGGGGATACGCTGGGAATCCTGCGTCTCACCGCCACGAACAACTACAACGCCAATACGGCAAGGATCTCGGTTACCTACACCGCCGCCAACAACTTCACCATCACACCGTCAACCTGCACGATCAACAATAACAACCCGATCGAGATCAATTTCGGCAACGTTCACCAGCGGGCCATCGGCGCCGATCCGTTGACCACGACGATCCGTAGCGACCGCAGGCTTACCTACTCATGCCCGGACGGCGGGATTACCACGCCGATAACTATTACCTACAAAGGCAGCCCGTCATCGTTCGACACACGCCTGCTGATGATGTCCAACCCGGACGTGGGCACGGCCCTTATTCGCGCGGGATCTGCGGTTCCAGTCAACGGTTCGTTCCTGACCCGCATTACCAACAGCGTGGGGGGCGACGATGTGACGTTTTCTCTGGTTCGGCGCGCGGGGTCGCTACCTGCCGCTGGCGCCACCAGCGGGAGCGGGGTACTCGTGATGGGGGTACCGTGACATTCCCACTCGTTTACTCGTTTTAGTCGAGACGACCAGCGGCCTACTTTTACGCTGGAATAACCGTCGCGGTGACCCGCCACTCGTAGTCCGGAAACCGCTTCAGATAAACCTCACCTTACCCCAGGCGGCTTTAAAGCGCCGGCTGAATGTTCGCTGGGCAATGCCTGGGTAGAGGTGCAAGAAGGATCAAAATGAAACAACTCTATAGTGCGATGGCGCTGCTCGTCCTGATGGGTTTCAGTACGATCGCGAGAGCAACGGATTGTCGTGTAAATGGCGGGCCGTGGAATTTTGTAGGCGCCGGCGGGACGCTCAACCTGCAAGTCCCTGTCACCGTCCAGCTGGGGGCGGACAGAACCCGGATCATGCTCGAAGGGGTGAGGTTGGAGTGCCGATTCTCCGGTTTTGGTGGTAGCCAGCCTTGGTATACGGACTACTGGGCAACGTCGGCAAGAGTCGGTCCCGCCTGGGTGCCCGGTCCCAAATTCACCCGCGAAGGTACCGGTCTTCGCATAAATGGAAGCTACTACAACACCCCTGTTCCGAATGGGATTCGAATGACGACCATGCCCAATAACGGCGTAGGGGTTCCGGTCGATGTAACGCCGTATATTTTGATACGCAACAATCCGACTAACCCAATCGATGTTCGAGTAGGCGATGTCCTCGGAAGGTTAAACCTCGACCAGACCAATAACTATAATTCCGGCAGTTCAGCACTTGCCCTGACGTATATCGCTGCCAACAACTTCTCCATCTCCCCATCAACCTGCACGATCAACAATAACAACCCGATCGAGATCAATTTCGGCAACGTCCACCAGCGGGCCATCGGCGCCGATCCGTTGACCACGACGATCCGTAGCGACCGTAGGCTTACCTACTCATGCCCGGACGGCGGGATTACCACGCCGATAACTATTTCCTACAAAGGCAGCCCGTCGTCGTTCGACACACGCCTGCTGATGATGTCCAACCCGGACGTGGGCACCGCCCTTATTCGTGCGGGATCTGCGGTTCCAGTCAACGGTTCGTTCCTGACCCACATTACCAACAGCGTGGGGGGCGACGATGTGACGTTTTCTCTGGTTCGGCGCGCGGGGTCGCTACCTGCCGCTGGCGCCACCAGCGGCAGCGGGGTATTGGTGATGGGGGTGCCGTAACACCCGCACCAGGCTCATTCTTCCTCACTGCCCTCGGCACGCCAATAACCGACGGCCTTGAGGAACGCTTCATCGACCTTGTGCGTGTCCAGCAACACCCGACGCACCTGACGCGACAGCTTGGTTTCCATCGCGACGAAGGTGTACAGCGCGCCGCTCGGCAACGTCAGTGTGCGCACGGTGTCGAGCAGGTCAACCTGGCCGCGTAGCACCCAGATCACTTCCAACTCGGCCGCGCTTTGCAGCGCCTGTTGCTCGGCCGCATCGGCGATTTCAATCACCGCCAGCACCTTGCGCCCGGCCGGCAGTTCTTCGAGGCGGCGGGCGATGGCGGGCAGGGCGGTTTCGTCGCCGATCAGCAGGTAACTGTCGAAGATATCCGGCACGATCATCGAGCCCCGTGGGCCGCCGATGTACAGGTGCTGGCCGACTTGGGCCTGTTCGGCCCAGGTGGAGGCGGGGCCATCGCCGTGCAGCACGAAGTCGATATCCAATTCGCCAAGGCTGAGGTCGAAACGCCGTGGCGTGTAGTCGCGCATCGCCGGCTGCGGGCCATCGCCCTTGATGCTGAACGTCGGGCTTTGCAGCGCGGCCTGCTCGGCGGCGTTTTGCGGGAACATCAGCTTGATGTGATCGTCACTGCCCAGGCTGACAAACCCCGCCAGCTCAGGCCCGCCGAGGGTGATGCGGCGCATGCGCGGGGTGATATCGACCACCCGTAGCACGTCGAGGCGACGGCGTTTGATTTCGTGGGTGACGCGATGGATGACGGGCGTATTCATTGGGAGTCCCCCTGGACAGGTTGAACGGCCGGGCCGTCGACGATGGCCCGGGCGGTGCTGTTGAGCAACGCGGCGACGCGCGTGATTTCTTCGGCGCTCCAGCGCCCATGGTGCAGTTGCAGGGCATGGCGCAGGTTATGCACCGCCTCGTGGATTTCCGGCGGGCGATCATGGCCGCGCAGCGAGCGTTTGCTGACATCGATGCGCATGCGCACGCCTTCCAGTGCAATCGCCTGCTCACCTAAAGAAAGACGACCGGCGTCGGTGAGGGTGTAGCGTTTTTTTCCACCTTCGGCGTCGCCGCTGATCAATTCGCTTTCTTCAAGAAAGGTCAGGGTGGGGTAGATCACGCCGGGGCTGGGACTGTAGGCACCGTCGAACAGGCCTTCGATCTGGCGGATTAAGTCGTAGCCGTGGCACGCCTGTTCGGCGATCAACGCCAGCAACAGCAACTTCAGGTCGCCGGGGGCGAACACGCGTGGGCCGCGGCCGCCGCGTTCTCGGCCGGGGCGTTTTTCGAAGCCGTCGCGGCCGTCGCCGTGGTGGTGGGAATGATGCTCTCTCATTTTGGGCCTCTCCGTTCTGGTTAAGATATAACTTAAGATATATCTTAAGGCTGTTCAAGATCAGTCGACCAATGGTCGCGGCCCTACTTAACTACCACCGCCTCGCGTGATGCGCCCAGCATGCTGATAGCCCTTCCCATGTGCATGGAGCCAGTGCGATGAGCACATTGATTTCTCCCCCTTACTCGCCGACCTCCTTGGAAATACGGGGCTATCTGCATCAGATCGGTCACCAGTTGCTCGAAACCGACACCCCTTTGCTGTCCAAACGGCCGCTCCCCATCGAGTTGCAGCAGTTGGAAAAACTCAACCAGACGCTCAAGGCATACACGCAAGCGCATGTTGAAGAAAATCGTGCGCTGTACGCCGATGTGGCCCAGGTCGACCTGCAGAGTGACGAGGGCAAGCGACGGCTGGCGACGCTCAAACGCGACCTCACCCCGCAGTTGCAGAAGCTGGACGAAGTCGGTGTGCTGGGCAGCAAAAGCCTGCGCACGTTCATGGCCAACGACGCGGGCCTGGTTGCGTTGGAACTGGAAGCCAGGCTCAACATTCAGGACTATCTGCTGCATCGTGAAGAAGCCCGGCTGGTGCAGAACCTGGGACTGGGGCCGAGCTTTCGACCGGGCATCTATGCGCTGACCTTCACCTACCAAACGCAGACGATCGAATTCGCCGGGGCCTTTGTGCTGACCGAAAAAAACACCCCCGTGGTCACGCAGTTGACCGCTGCGGAGGACGTCGGCTACGTGTTGCTGTTTACCCCAGCCCGTGGCTTTGAGTCGTTCGGCACGCTGGCCGAGATGAACAGCCAACTGCGCGAAGCAATGGCGGTCGGCAGTTGGCGCAAGGAGTTCATGAGCCTGCTGCCGCGCCAATACCAGGGGCTGTCCGCCATGGGCGTCTGGCCTCTGCTGTTGACGTCCATCGATGGCGAACCGCTGTGCGAACACACCTACGACGCCCGGCTGGCCAAGCGCGCGCTGGATATCGACTGGGCCCTGAGCAACCCCGGCCCCAGCGCCCAACACCTGCTTGCCGAGCTGGACGCTGCGATACGCGCCGCGTTGCCCGACTTCAGTCAGCGCCTGGAATTGCGCGCCCAACGCCTGCTGGACCGCTGCCTGGAACACAGCGCCCCGGCCTGGTACCGCAACGCCCCCAGCCACCAACGCGAGGCTCTGGCGCGGCACCTGGCCGAGTACGACGAGGCCCGGCAAACCCTGCTGAACCTGTTCGGCCATGCCGCCTCGCCGCAGACCCTGGCGCGCTATCAGTTGCTCGAACAACTGGCCACTGACCTGGAAATCAACGACCTTGACCCCGACCGCCTGCACGTGCGCACGCGTCGCAGCGTGGCCAGGGTCGGCACCTACGAACAAAAACACGGCCTGACCGAGCTGGCGCTGCGCGGCCTGCACAGCGGCGACGAACTGGCCGGGTCGACGTTTTTGCTCAATACCTCCTTCACCTATGCCGACGCGCCGCTGCCCGAGGCCTATCAAGACTTGACCGCCGACTATCTGGTCGGCCTGCTCGACACCCTCAAGCCGCGTGTGGCGTTTGAAACCGTGCGCCGCGAGTACTACGCCAAACCCGAGATCCATGCCGCCATCGAACAGTTGCTCGACCGCCGCCTCAACGCCCTGGCCTACACCGCCAAGCTGCAACGCCACATCACCGCGGCCGACTATCAACGCTTCACCCGCCTGCGTCGCGGCACCGACGCGCAACTGCGCGCGAGCAGCGTTGCGCTCAATGGCTATGTGCTCAAAGACCTCTGGCTGCTGCGCGAAAGCGACGAGCAGGGCGGCCTCACGCGCTTGCTGCTGTGTACCCCCGAAGCGCCCCAGGCCCAGCAGTTTCATGGTTTCGACTCAGAAGTGCTGTGCCAGGCCCACCTCCTCGCGTGGTGTGCAGACGACGCCATGCGCGCGTATCTGCTGGAGCAAGTACCCCTCAAGTCCCGTGCGGGCCTGAACACCTTCATGACCGGCCTGGGCTTTATCCCGGCACACCAGGAATACCGTCACGTCACCTTCAGCGAGGCGAGCAGCCACGCCGACTGCCTCAAGACCTTGCGCGGCCAGCTGCTGGCGGTGCAGACCGACGATTACCACTGGGGCACCCCAACATGGTACCGCGCGGCCAGCGAGGCCCAGCGCCGACAATTGACGCTGTTGGCCGAGCAGGCCGAAGGCGCCGCCAACACCTACGCGCAGCACCCGTTGTCCGACGCCAGCTTCATCACCTTCGAGCGGTTCCTGCATGCCCAGGCCAAGGTACAGCTCAATACTCTGCTTGGCCGCCAGCGGCAAAACGATGTCGACCCCGATACGGTGTGGGTGCATTACCCCAAAAACTTCCCGGCGTTAACGCGCCCCGCGTCCGTGACTTATACCCGGCTGTATCGCGATGGTTATGAGGAGTCGCTGGGGTTTCTCGACGCGAAGTTCGAAACCGTCGCCACCTTCATGGGCCCGGCCGGGGTCGACCTGAGCAAGCTCACGCCGCGCAATGTCGGGCTGTCAGTGCGCGGCGTGTGGATCGGCCAGCGCTACGCCAATGAAGTCCAGGCCAAACTGCAAAACCCCACCAGCCCCGGTTACGCCCTGCGCCGCGATGCAACGCTGGCCATCAACCAGTTGCAGTTGCGCAACGCGGCGCTGGAGTCGCGCCTCAAAGGCCATATCGTCCAGGCCGATCTGGACTGGTTCGAGCGCGCCGTCCAGAGCCTGGACGACACCTCGGTCGAGACGCGCAGCACCTACCGCGTGCATCGCCTGATGATCGATGGCGACTGGGTGATCGACACCCTGCTGTTCAGCCACGCCGCGAACCCGGTGTTGCTCTATACACCGCAGGCCCCGGACGGCGTGTTCTTCCGTGAAGCCAGGCAGTTCAACTACCTGCTGAAAAAAGTCGACGGCATGCTCGACTACTTCTGCACCCGCGTCGCGGTGCAGTCTCAGGTGCGCGTGCGGCATTTTCTGCAAACCGCCCAGGCCGGCCTGCCCGCGGACCTCAACAGCACCGACCTGAGCCTGGCGCGCTACGACACGATCGAGCACGTGCCGCCCGTGCTCGACCTGCGTCACCTGCTGCACGACATGAAGCTGCAACGCAAGATCGACGACGTGGCCGCCACCACGGTCAATCGCACCGACATGATCATTGGCCTGGTCTGGCGTTGCCTCGAACCGCTGATCGCGATTGCGACCGCGCCGTTCCCGATGTTGAGCCTGAGCCTGGGCCTGCTGCTGGCGCTCAAGGACGGCATGCTCGCCCTGCACGCCTACAACCAGGGCGACACCGACGCCGCGCTGCAACACTTCGTCGGCTACCTGAGCAACAGCCTTGGCGCGGTGTTCACCGACCTGCGCCCGGCACTCAAGTCCATCGGCCCGCTGGTGCGGCCGATGCGCCACCTCATGCGCCCAGCCGCGCCGCGCGAGGCCATGGCGCTGATCAAACAACTGCAGCCACCGCCCCCCGCGCCCGCCGCTATGCAGGCCGTACTATTCGAAGGCCGGCCGTTATGGGCGCCCAAGCAACCCGATGCCTTGGGCCGCTATCTGCTGTTTCGCCAAGACCCGGTAAGCGGCAAACTGTTGTCGACTGCGCGCCTGGTCAACCAGACGGTCGAGGGGCGCTGGGTGCGCTCGGGCCTCACCGGCGGCGCGCCGAAACGTGCGCTGCCGACACCCCATGCGTTGCAGCGCTATGAAGTGCCGATCGAACAGGCCAAAGACTACGAAACCCTGATGACATTGGAGTTTGGGCAACACTCCAGTGTCGATCAGTTGTTAGGCGAGGGCACCCGTGACAGCCTGCTGACCTATGAAATGAGCCCGCTACGGGCTCCGTATTTAAAGGCATACCTGCAGTTGCGCAGCGACGCCGACACCTTCTTCGCCCAGCTCAAACCCATCGTCCCCAGGGCCGATGTGCTGGCCTTGGAAGTGAACGCGAGCCATCGGCATATCCTGGAAAGCGCCTTCAAGGAAAACCAAGGCTTGGTGCTGGGCGCGGTGCCTGGCTCGCTCGCCGCCAAACAGCTGCTGATCGACAACATGCCCACCCTCTACGAGCAGGGCGTGCGACGCCTGTATATCGAATACCTGCCGGGCGACTTGTTCCGGGCCAAACTGGACAAGTTCAACGCCGGCGGCAGCTACAGGCACATCGGCGACTATCTGAAAAAAATCGAGACAGCCCTGGGGATCGCCAAAGACTCGCCGCACTCCTATCGCGCCCTGATCCTGGCGGCACGCCGCGAAAAAATCGCCGTCTGTGCGCTGGATGCGTCCACCGGCTACGAGGTGGACAAAGCCTTCAACCTGAGCAACGGTGCGATGGTCAGCCCGCGACCCAACGCCCAGCGCAATTTTTATTCCCACAAACTGATCGAGACCGACCTCGCCGAAAAAACCAGCGAAGGTTGGGTCGCGCTGGTCGACAGTCGCCGCCTCAACACGCACACACAGACCCCAGGGTTGGCGGACCTGCAAAAGACCCTGAGTGTGCGCGTCGAAGACGTCGCTGCCGGCCAGCCGGTAGGCATCTGGAACGACGTGCCCGGCTCGATCGCCGACGATCCGTTGGCCAAAGCCGATTTCAAGCTGACCCTGCAAACCTCCTACAGCGCGCCCCCTGTGTTCGTCAGCGCACCCCGCGCGGCTAACACCTTCAGCGACTTCGATATCGACCCACGATTCACCCAAGAACTGCACGAAATGGGCAAAGACCCGCATCCGTTCGACACCCGTTACGGCTCGCTCAACCCGAAAATCGCCGCCGCCGAAAACGCCTTTCGGAAAACCCGCGACCGTCTGAATAAGCGCGCGCAAGAGTTCTTCAAAACCCATGAACTGCCACCCCGGCCCACCTTGCCGGACCTGCCGGCGAGCACCACGCCCGCCGACTTTATCGAGCGCAGCTACCAACACGCCCCAGGGCTGATCATCTGCGAGAGCCACGCCGAGCAATCGAGCAAAGCCCTGCTGATCGATCAGATGAGCGTACTCAAGGCGCAGGGGGTCAAAACCCTGTACATGGAGCACCTGTTCACCGACCTGCACCAGGTGCACCTGGATGCCTTCCATCAAACCGGGGTGTTGGCCAAACCGCTCAAGGACCACCTGTGGACCTTAGACCGTGGCCACATGATCGAGTACCAGGGGCCGCACACCTACACCAGCGTGGTGGAAGTGGCGGGCAAACACGGCCTGCGCATCCGCGCATTGGATTGCGTATCGAGCTACTACACCAAGGGCATGAGCGAACCGCGCACGTCGCGGACGTCGATGTTCAACTTCTTCGCCAGCGAGGTCATCCGTCAAGACCAGGTCGCCCAGGGCGCGCACAAGTGGGTGGCGCACATGGGGAACGGCCATGTGTTTCCGGTCGAAGGGATTGCCGGGGTGGCCCAAACGCAAGGCGCGATCAGCCTGCGGACGTTCGATGTACCGACGGGCACGACCACCGAGTTGCGTTCAGGGCTGGAGTGGACAGTGGCCTACGGCTCGTCGTTGTACCCCAACCGGCTGACGGCGATCCGCAGCGACTTCACCTTGAGTGTCGGCATTCCTGGCAAGCGTCCTCCTCCCGCCTATGTGCCCGCCGATCGTTCACGCTTGACGCGACCGGGGCAGTTCATGGTCGAGCAGCGTTCACCCCACGAAGTGAACCTGGTGCATCACTCGCGCAGTGGCGAGATCCTCTCCACGCCGATCCAGATCGACGATCAAGGCCGCTTCTTCATCGAGCGCTGGGCAGAACTGAAGGACGAGCGCTTTACCGTGTTCGAACGACTGCTCAGCGCCCTTGATCAGGTGCTCAAGCTCACGCACGTCCAGTAGGCCTGGCGCCCCCTGTCGGCATGCGGCAGGGGGAAAGCGCGAATTGCCGTTCGGCTCAGAGCGAATCTTGCCCACACCGTTTATCCCGGATTGGCTGCAAGGCCTGTGTTGCCGGCGCGAGCAAACCATGCGTTCAAACCCGGTGACTGAAACCCTGAGCGCGGTGGACGCTTACCTCGCCGCCGGTGTTGTTCAACGGCCGCGACAACATTGCGCTCAAAGTCACCTGCAACCCACCGAAACTGGGGCTTGACGCCTTGCGCGTGGTACCCATGAGCGGCGCGCCGTATCGAGGACGAGTGAAGCCGGTGCGCATAAACCACACGTCACGGTGATCCGGGACTAACTGTCTACCGCCGTTGCCCATGGCTGCGGAACTAGTTTCCCAGGCTTGGGTGAGTCGTCGACTCACCAGGCAAGGAGCTAGTTTTGTGACACAAGCCAATCCCACGGCGCTGCTGCGTCAGACTCACATCGATACGATCCACGCCCTGTTCGCCGATCCACCGTCCCTGCGGGCGGTGGCCCAGGCCAGTGCCCAGGCCCATCTGGACGAGCACTTCGCGGCGCGTACACTGGCCGTCGAGCAGCTTTACCTGCGCACGCCGCTGGCGAGCCAGACCGCGACGTATGACTACACCGCGTTGGCGGACGCACTGGTGGCGCGGCTGGTCAATGGTGAACCGGTGCTCTACGTGCCGGGCCACCTTGAGAGTGTCCAGCGGGTGGGGGATGACTATGAGCCGAGCACACTGGATCTGTTCGAGTGTGAAGTGCTGGTCAATGAGCGCGGCGCGCTGTTGTTGGCGTCTTACCGGGAGCAGTTGCAGGCCTGGTGGAAAACGCGCTGGTGGCCGCTGGTCGAGGCGTTGATGGGCGTCGTCAGCGATACGCCCAGGCAGCCTGGCATGAGCCAGCGCCATCTTGATACGTTCTTTTCGCTGTCTTTCACCAACCCCGGCGGGGAGCTGGCCGCTCCGGCCGGTCCGTTGCGTGTCTCTACGGTTCACCTGCGCCGCGAGGACGCGGGAGACGACGATTCGGGCGAAATCCTGCCCCTGTGGTTGCTCCAGGCAACGCATTCCACGGACATGGCACTCTACAGCCCAGCGATGGGCGTGCAGTTGATCGATCAGTTGGACGATATCGGGCCGTTGCTGGCCGATCACCTGAGCCCGTTGTTGGATGAACCGGCAGGTGAGTGGTTTGTCGTTGAGCACGCAGGCCTGGCCCCTGAATCGCTGGCAAGCGGTTACCTGGCACGCCAGTTGAGTGAAATTGCCGCCATCGACCCCACGGTGCGTAGAACCGCGCAACAGTATCAGGCGCTGCTCAATGCCATCACCGACACGCGTCGCTGGTTTGTGTCCCCCCTGACAGCGTTCGGACAAGGCGTTCACGAGGCCATCCCGGCGTGGCTGTTCAACGCCGCGCAAACTGATCGACTTCAATATGGGCGTCTGCTGGTCGAGCAGGTGCGCCACTTGAACCAGGGCGCGGGCAAGCGGTTTTTCCCCGAAGTCCCGTCTCTGGCGGCGTTTGCCGAAGCAGCGTTGCAAGACTGTCTGGACAACGAGCCACGCGCGGTCGAGCTCAAGGTCCTGGATATCCATGGGGTGTTCGGCCCGCCGAGCGCTGCGCCCCTTGAGTTGACCCTGACCGAGTGGGCGCTGGAAACCCTGGGCGGGTTCACGCCGAGCCCCATCACTGTCACGCTCAAAGGCGCCCCCGCACCCGCCTGGCTGACCGAGCCCTTGCTCAGAGACTGGCTGGCCAAAGCCGATATCGCCAAGACTTACGGCGCGGTTCTGAGGCAACGGTTGGCCAAGGGCAACGCCGCCAAAGACTGGGACCGGGACCTGGCCGGCGATCAGGTGCTGTCACAGCTGAAGATGCTGGCAATGGCATACAAAATCCAGGGGCTGCACGGGCTGACCCAGCAGGGCTATCGCCTCATTAGCGAGCGTGCCGCGGGACTGCGGGCATCCTCCCGTCTGTTGCCGCTGACGCTCAAGGCCATGCCTCAAGGGCAGACGGCCGTTGTGCAGCACATGCACCTGTTGATGCCCCGGCAGGCGCCACCGGGCGCGTGCCTGTTGTATCGACCGCTGTTGAATCCGGTCGTACAGGAATTTGCCTCGCTGGAGGATCTGCACGCAGCGATCAAGGCGCCTGGTGCCTTGCGCGACAGTGTCCTGGCATGGCTGCCGACGAGTCACCGAGCGGTGTTCGAGCCGCTGCTCAGCGCCCTGCCGGTCGATGACAACGCGGCGCTGGCGGTGGAGGTGAGCGAGGACCTCGAGTCGGTGCATTCCCTGCGCGAGGCGTTCTATCTGGCGCTGGAAACCTTGAGTGAATGGCCCGTATCGGGTGGTGATGCACGGCACTGGGCCTGCTTCAAAGCGGCAGGCTGGTCGCTGACCGATGGGCTGATGCCACTGGTGCAGGGCGTGGACACGCTGACCGGGTGGCTGGGGCAGTTGATGGACACTGTGCGCCAGGATGTCGGGGCTACCACGGGTGTCGACGTGCTGGGCAACCTGGCGTGGGTGCTCGCGCAGCGGGTTTCGCCGGCCAACGTGCAGTTGCAACTGGACCTGTCAGCGTTGATGTTTGCGACGCCGCAGATGGGGCAAAATCCGTTGGAGTTGACCCGTATCCCAGCGCCCAAGCAGTTCAAGCAGCCGGATAAATGGGGCTCCGTTCTCCGTGTGAAGGCGCTCATTCAGCAGGCTCGGCTACAGACGAATCTGCGTCTTGAAGAGTGGCAAGCGCTCTACGATGGCGCCGACAGCACACGTGCTGAGGCTGAGAGCCAAGTGAGCGTGCTGTCGAGTCTGGTGGACAGCATTGTCGACAACCTTGCAGATGCAGCCGCTAACCAGGTGCGTGAGCAATACCACCAGATCTTGCAGTTCAAGTTGAAGGCGCTGTCCCAGCAATTACACGCGCTCCGGCAGCTGCGCGCCCTGGCACCGCGCCTGGGCTATGAGGTGCAAGTCTGTGCGCTGCTTGAGTCTCTGGTGGGCACGGCACGCACCCTCGGTAGTCTGGAAGCACGCTACATCGCGTCACTCGATACCTCGCTGGCGTCGATATCGCAAGAGCAAGTGAGCGAGAACCGGCGCAACCGCTTGGCCGCCTACAATGGGGCGATTCACTGGCGTGAACTGGAAAACCGTCACCTCGATGAGTTGACGGCAGTCATCGGCTGTGGCGCCGATAAGGGCCAGGCCCTCACGCTGGCCGTTGCGCCAGCCTCGGTGCTGGCACTGCAGGCGCAGCAGGTCCGGCGTTTGTGGCAGGCGGCCTGGCGCGCCGAGGATTCGGGAAGCGACGCGATGTTTGCCGGGATGCTGGCACAGACCCTTCAGCGCGTCGCGTGCGCGAGTCAGTCCCATGCAGGATTCATGGCGCTGACGCAAGCCGAGCGGATCGAGTTGTTCGACAGCGTGCTGCAGGTGTATGGCGATACCGCCGACCGGTTGGCGTTTTGCAGGGCCATTACGCCGCAAGCGTTTGATCTGGACTACCTGCATGAGCTTCAAACCTTGATCGACGAGTTGCACGCCACCGCCGAAAAAAATCTGCTGGAGGCGCTGACGGACAACGCCCCGGCTGCAGCTGTCGGCGCGCCGCGCAACAGCCTGATTCGTACCCGCGGCGGCGACGTTTATCGGGGGCGTATCGTTGAGCCGACTCACGCACAGCCCGCGCGCATCGCTCAAGTGCACGACCGCGCGGATGAGTTGATTGCCTCCTTCAAACAGGCGGCCGATGGTTTGTGGGACCCGCTGGAGCGAGCACCCGCCACGCTTGGCTGTGCAAGGGCCGGCACCTTGGTTGAGATGATCGAGCACGGCAAGCAAACGGTGGCCGGTGTCGAGCGCATGATCGCCCAGGTGTTGAGGATGGTCCCCACGGCCAAAAGGGCTCATTCGCTGCAAGACGTGCTCGCGGTGCCGGCGTTTTTCTTGCTTGAGTGCGCCGAAGCGATGCGTCGCAAGTTGGCGCAAGCGAGCGCTGCCCGCTGGCCGGTGAAGCACCGCAGCACGGCGCAACGCATTGAAGCGGATTGGCGCGCGGCGGCGGCCCGTTTGTATGAACAGGGGGTGCATGCCAGGATCGCGGTGATCAAGGCACGCGCACCGGTCCAGGCCGGGGTCGACGCGCTCCTGGCGGGCCATGAGGTGCAGTTGGTCAACCGACCGGGGCGGTATCGGGTGGACGACGCTGCGGATGATTATGTGCAGTTCTGCCAGGTCGTGGACGTTCATACCCGTCAGCCAGAGGGGTATATCCACCTTTACTATCAGCAGGCTGTCGGTCGGGACGACTTGTTTACCGCTGCGTATCTGAAGACCCCCGAGCAGCACCACGCGACCCGGCAAACCGAGCTGCCGCTGTCATTTTCGCGCTGGATGACCCCGACGGCGGCGACAATACTGGCCGACCATCGGCGTCAGGTCAGCCGGTCCCAGACCTGTCGCTGGATGGCCGATGCCGATACCCGCTGAGCAACGAGGGCAGGCGCGAACATGCTCGCGCCTGCACTGGCCTCACTGTGTGGGCAGAGGCTCGCGGTTACGGCGCAGGTGCGCCTTTTTCAGCGCCTCGCGTGTCAGGCCGCGCATCCATTCCTTCTCGTTGTAGCCCAGGTCATTGAGCAGGCGGTTGTACAGCGCGTCGCTGATCGGCGTGTCGGCGAACACCACGCTTTCCTGCGTGTGCAGTTCGTCGGCCAGGGCCTTGAGCTGTTCCCTGAGCCGGGCTTTCTGCTGCGGCTCCTGTTCGGCATGCCATTGCGACTGCAGGGTTTGAAGGTCGTCCAGGCGGTAGAACTTCTCGGTGTATTCGGTGAGATTCTGTTGATAAAGGCTGTCGTAGGTTTCCTGCAGGAAGGTCTCCCAGTACGGCTCCAGTAACATCTGGTTGACCAGGCCATCGCCCCGGCCCAACTCCATGACGCTGATGCGCGCCTGTTGGATACGGCTCGCGCTGACGTCGGCGGTGTCGCGGTAGAGCATATGGTCCGACAGCCAGGGCAGGTCCAGCTCGTTGGCCAACGAGGTCTGGTAGGCCAAATGGATGTCCACTTCGTCCACCTCGCCCGCTTCGCCGTTCAGCACTTCTGAGCGCAGGCGCTGGCCTTCGCCGCCGGCCGCTTTGGGTCGCAGACGCCGGGCGACTTCTTCCTGGGCCACCTGATTGAGCTGCTTGAGCCGCGCCGCGCCCTTGGCCAGGGTCACCAGGCGGCCTTCGAGTTCAGGCAAGGTCGTTGAAAAACGCCGCGCTTCGCTGGCCATGACCTCGATCCCCATTTCATTGAAAATTTGCGCGCCGCCATCGCCACACAAGCCGGGGAAGCTCGACAGCTTGAACAGGCGCTCGCGCAGGGCGCTGTCGGCGTGTGCGGCGTTGATCAAGCGCCAGACCTGCTGGGTCAACCCGGCCTGGTTGGCGGCGTGGCGCTGCCGGTCTTGGGGGTTTTCAAAGAACTCGGGGGGCTCCAGGTACTTGATAACCTCGAAAAAGCCTTGGGAGCCGTGCTCGTCTTCGACGGCGTCCCACAGGTGCTCGCGCACCACGCGGGTGCCCGCATCGGCGTCTACCAGCCACGGGTCGCTGTTGCCCTGCGGTTCATAGGTGCGATACGGGTCCAGCCCGGCCTCGGTGCGGTAGCGTTCGTACAGGGCGCGCTGATCGTCGTTCAGCGTGTGGCGGTCCAGCCGCGTGCGCGCCACGGTGCGCGCGGCCGTCGGCTCGGCGGTCAGTGCGGGCAGGGTGGTGATCGGGTTGCCGCTCAGGTTCAGGTCGAACAGCTCGTTCCTGGCGTGCGCGAACAGGCCGATGGGCCATTGGTGGATTTGCGTGTGGTTCAAGTCGAGGCGGCGCAGGTTGGGCATGCGCGTGATATCCGGTGCGGCGGTGAGGGGGTTGTGGTCCAGAATCGCAATGTGCAGGCGCCGCAGATTGCGCAGGCGCGTCACGTCTTCTGGGAACAGCACCATGCGGTTGTTCGACAGGTTCAGGTTGCGCAACTGCCGCAGCGCCGTCAGTTCGACCGGCAAGCTCGTCAGGTGGTTGTGGCTCAGGTCCAGGGAGCGCAGCGCCGGGAAGTGTTTGAGCAAACCGCAATGGGATTGCCCGACGCTGCTCTGGCTCAGATTCAGGAACGTCACATGTTCAAAATTGACGGTCAGCGCGGGCAGCGACTCGGGTAACGGCATGCCGTCCAGATCGACCCGCGCGCCGGATTGGGTCCTGCCCCAATCGTCGGTGTATTCGGCGTAGCGTTCGCCCCAGCACTGTTCCAGCAGGAGGGCCAGGCGTCTGCGGGCGGCCAGTTGTTGCCGTTCCTGGGCGCTCCCTTTGGGGTGATGGGTGGGCGATTGCTTCCAGGTGTGCAGCTGGGTGTTCAGGGTGTGTTTCTGCAAGGTCAGTTCGTTCAGGGTGCTGCTCAATTGGTCGGCGGGGATGTCCTCGATAAAGCGGTTCAGGCGTTGCTCGCTGAGGCTCGGAAACAGGCGTTGCAGGACGTCCCTGGCAAACGCCGTGTGGTTCTCGGCCGGGGCGGGGCGGCAGCGGCTGAGCAGCGGGCCGCCGAGCAATTGCGCGGTTTCCCGCTCCATGACGCGGTGGGTGTCGGGCCCGGCGAGGACCTTGCGTCGCTCGGCCAGGGGTTCAAGGTGGGTCATCAGCCAGTGCTTGAAGTCTTCGCCCTCGCCGGGTTGGTAGCCCAGGGCGGTGCGTGGCTCGCTGGGCAGTGCGAGCAACACGGCTTCATACAGGCTGGCCGGGCGGTGTAACGGTTGGCCGGCATTGTCGTAGACCGAATAGCCCAGGCGGGTGTGAACCAGCACCCGGCGTGTGGCAGCCGTGTCCGAACCGGCCTGGCTGCGCAGGGAGCCCGTGACCGTGGCTTCGCGGATTTCAAGGTGCAGATCGGTGAGCGCATCGGTATTGAACAGCAGGCTCTTGAGCAGCAGGTGTTCAGTCGCCGGGTTGGGCATGGCCGGTGGATAAAAGCCTTCGTAGGCATGCACCGAGTCAGCCGCCAGCTGCAATTCGCTGGCTTGATTGCGCAGGCGCAGGGGCGCATGCCGGTCGTTCGCCAAGGCCTCGCGTTCGTGGGGACGGGCGCGCTCCAGCAGGCGGCGGGCCAGGCTCAGGTCGAGGTCGGGATGGTCCCGGCGCAGGCCGATGATGCCGGGGGCGTCGCTCTGTTCGCGGGCGCGGTAGACCGCCGGGGCGATATCGCGGCTCTGGCTCAGTACGTAGTTGGCCAGCAGATCGCGCAATGCTTGTACCCGCTGCGATTCCGGCACTTCGGCGCCGAGCAGGAGGGTGATCGCCGCTTCATCGAGAAAGCCCAGCACCCGCTCCGGCAAGTGCCCGGACAGCACGTCGCCGAGGCTGATGCGCAAGGTGTCGGCGGGGCCGGCTTGCGCGGCGCCGTAGCGGTGCGAGCTGCCGCTCAGGTCGGGCTTGAGGAACACTTGCAGCGCTTTGTCCTGGGGCCAGCCATCGAGTTCGGTGACCATTTGCTCGAACCAATCCGAGCTGGGGTCGGCGCTCAAGGCTTGCCCCGCACGGATTCTGTCACTGGCGACCTGGATCGATTCGGCCGCTTCGAGGCGTTTGAGGCCGGCATCGAGGAGCGGCGGCAGCGCTTCGTTGTGCTCGTACACACGACGCAACGCGCCGTCTTCGGTGGCGCTGGCGACCCTGAGCTGTTCCAGTTGGGTGTCACTGAACGGTTGCACCCGATGCCCGAGACGCCGCAGCAGCCGCGGGCGCTCCCAGGTGCGCGGGCGTTCGCCCTCGTGGGTCACGGCGCCGTCGCCATTCAATTGCAGGCGCGGCCGGTAGGCGTCCGCGCGTTCGGGGTGGACCACGCGGTGCACGTCGCTGAGCGGGTCGTAATGCACCTCCAGGTGATGGCCGTCCAGCGCCAGCAGGGTTTTGCCTTGGTGTGTGTGCAAGCCCGAGGGCGCGGGAGTCGAGCCTTCGGGGATCAGGTCTTGCTGGGCGAACGCGCTGATATCCGGGTTCCACAAGCGCCGTGAGCCGTCGGCCCGTTGCACCGGCACCAGGCCCTCGACAAACGGCGAGAGCTTGAGCCGCGCCAACTGACCGATGCTGGCGCCCGCCGCGAACAGGGCGAACTGGATCACGCTGTCGGCCACCCCCACCACATGTTCCCAGGCTTCGGTGCGCAGGCCTTCGCTCCAATCGACGATGCCTTCGAACACCTCGTCCATGACCTGGTACGCGCTGTAGACCAGCATCAATTCGCCGAGTACCGGCACGAAGGGCGTGACCACCAGCAACGCCGCGTTGAGGATGTCGGCGAGCATCTGCTCCAGGTTGTCCCACCAGGCCCAGCGGGCACGGCGGTCGACGTCGACGGTGGACAGCGCGATGTTGCGTGCGTCGTTGACGATTTTGTTCAGCTGGGTGCGAAACAGGTAGTCCCACAGCGTATCGGCGGCCGGCGAAGGCGGGCGTTGGCGATAGTCGTCCTGCCAGGCGTGCAGGCTGAAGTGCAGGTTGGGATCGCTGATCGGCGTGTCTTGCCAGCTCGGCCCGCTGTCGGTGGGCTGTTTCTGATGCCATTGGATGTGGCTCAGGCGCGCATTGATCCCGGCGAAAAAGGCCGCGCGTTTGGCATGGGGCACGAACTGGCTGAAGAACACTTGGTAGCGCGCCTTATCCCGCAATTGGCGGGTCAGTTCCTGCATGAACGCCTGGGGCGAAGGGTATTCCTTGAGCGGGTGCGCGGGGTCTTCGGCGACGTAGGCGATCACCCGCGGGCTGGGCGCGGCGATAAACAGCACGATGCCCACCAGGGCGATGTTCATCACGCTGAGGGTGTAGGCCTGGAGCGCGGCGCCGTCGAGCCGCGGGGTCGGCTGGTCGTCCACCAGATTGAGCATCGCGGCATGGGCATCGGGCTTCAGGTCGGCCTTGGCCAGGGCCAGGTGCGCGGCGCTTTTCAGCGCGGCCTTGTGGCGTGCCGTGACTTCGCCGTGCAGGGTGCGGGCGAGTGCCGGGTTCTTGAAACCGAGGGCCTGGCTGAGCTTGAGTTGATACTGCGCGCCGATATCCAGCTGGCGGCAAATGTCTTTGAACTGTTGCGCGGTGAGCCGCGTGCCGCTGCGGCGGTGGGTGATCGAGAGCACGTCGCGTTGCCCGCGCGCATCGGTCGGACCGAGGAAGGCGAAGTCGAGAAAGGTCTGGTCGGCGGCGAAGTTGTACAGCGCCGCATCGAGCAACGAAAAGGTCTTGCTCACCTGGGCGCCGGTCACATTGAGCTTCCACCCACTTGTCTTGGCGTCGACGTAGAGGCGCAGGTAGGTGTTGCGTACATCCAGGTTGCCGTAGTTGCGCAGGGCGTGTTTGAGCAAGGGTTCGGCGAAGGCGTACACGTCGTTCAAGCCGGCGAGGCGTTGGTCCAGGCGGTTTTGTTGTTGCCAATGCTCGGCAATGGCGGCCTTGAGCGGGGCTGGCGCGGTCAGGTGTTTGACGCCTGCGGCTTTCAGTGCGCCGAGGCGTCCCGGCGTGGCGTGGGTGAGCCAGTCTGGCAGGGCGTCGCGGATGTGTGTGTAGTGGGCGCCGTGGAAGGCGCTGTTGGGTTGGGGTAATTCGGGCACGGATCAGGTCCTGTCAAAGGGTGATCCAGGAGTGTGTTCAACGCTGCCGCGCTGGGGTGGCAGATAGGTAGTGCAGCCGCGCGTCAGTGTTTGCCCGCCAGGCACAACGCCGGGTCGCCCGGTTGCAGCAGCGGGTTGAGCAGCGGCGCCATGCCCTTGAGCACCTGCACCGGCAAGGCCGAGGTGAAGGTGAAGTGCTGCGCCGACGCCCCCGGCACAAACGCGGTGAGGGTGCCGAAGTGATGGGCGCCGATGTAGAACACGAAGGTCGCGGTGCGGTTGATCGATTTGGAACTGAGCATGCGCCCGCCGGCCCCCATGGCTTCGATGCGGTTATCGCCGGTACCGGTTTTGCCGCCCATCGCCAGCGCAGTGCCGTCGGCCAGTTTGAAGCTGCCGGCCACGCGCTTGGCGGTGCCGGCGTCGACCACTTGCGACAGCGCGCCGCGCAACGCCGTGGCAACTTCACTGCGCAGCACCCGTTTGCCACGGTTCGGGTCGTTGGCGACGTGGGTTTCGTAGGGCGTGCCGCGGGCGAATTGCAGGCTGTCGATACGCAACACGGGCAGGCGCACGCCGTCGTTGAGGATGATCCCCATCAGTTCCGCGAGAGCGGCGGGGCGGTCGCCGGAGCTACCGATGGCGGTGGCCAGCGACGGCACCAGGTGGTCGAACGGGTAGCCCACGGCCTGCCAGCGCTGGTGGATATCGAGGAACGCTTCGATCTCCAGCATGGTGCGGATCCGGCTGTCGCGCGCACTCTGGTGACGGCTCTTGAACAACCAGCTGTAGACCTCTTGGCGCTCGAATTCACTGGCTTTGACGATCTCGTCGAAGGTCGCTTCGGGGTGGTTGAGCAGGTAGCCCAGCAACCACAGGTCCAGCGGATGCACCTTGGCGATATAGCCCTGGTCCGGCAGGTCGTAGGCGCCGGGGCCGTAGCTCTGGTAGAGCCGTTCGAGGCGCTCGTCGGTGAGCTTATCGGTGGTTTTCAGGTTTTTCAGGTGCGAGCGCACGAAGCCGTTGAAACTTTCCTGGCTGGCCTGGGGCAGCAGGTAGCGGTGGACGGCGGCCAGGCGGATCGCGGTGGGGTGCAGGCTGTCCATGAAAGTGTCGAGCCGGGCCTGGGTGTCTTTGTGGCGGTATTTTTTCCAGAACTTGAGCAGGAACGCGGTGCCTTCATGGTCGGCGAATTTGGCCAGGTATTCCTGGCGGCGCGGGTCGTTGTCGTCCTTGAGCAGGCGCGCACTGTTGTTTTCGCCAGAGTAAGTGGTGTAGCGCACCAGGTCGCGCATCAGGCGAATGAACGGCAGGTTGATCGACTCGCGCAGGGCATCGCGCAAGGTCGGGTTGCGGCCGTTGTCTTCGTTGCGAAAGTTATGGAAGCGATGCAGGCCGCCGCCGGTGAAAAACGCCTCGCCGGGGTTGGCCGAGTAGGTGCGGTCGAGGGCGGCGTCGAGCATCTTCGCCAGGTCGCGGTCGCTGTGCTGGGTCAGGTAATTCAGCGCCCAGCGCGAGAGCACATCCTGCTCGGGCAGTTCGACGTTTTTCAGCTCGGCGGGCGTGCGTGCCTGATAGCGTTCATGCAGCTCGGTGATGATTTGCAGGTAGGTGGTCAGCACCCGCAGTTTGGCGGTGGAGCCCAGTTCCAGCTTGCTGCCTTCGTTGATGTCGAACGGCTGGTCGGTGTTGTCGGTCTGCACCCGCACGCGTGCGCCATCGGGTGTCAGTTCGTAGAGGGTGAAGCTGTAGCGCACCTGCGGCGTGCTTTGTGGCGTCAGCAGGCGCGGGCCGAGCAGGCCCATTTGCGCGGCGAACGTCGGGTCGGCCAGGTGCTTGAGGTAGTCGGTGGCCTGGGTTTGCAGCGCGTAGTGCAAGGTGCTGGTGGCCGACAGGTCGAGGCGGTCGAGGTCATACAGCGAGCGGTCGAGCAGGCTGGCGAGACGGCTGCGGGCGACGTTGATGGCCTTGTTGGTTTCCACTGGCTGGACGGTCGGCTGCTGCTGCCAGTCGCGGTAGGTCACCGAGCTGGCGAGGGCGGCGGCGGACAACGTGGCGGGGATCACCTGGTTCTGCGCGAGCAGGCGCAGATGGCTGTCGGTCAATTGCGCCAGTTCTTCGCGGCCTTTGGTCAGGTAGTGCGAGGGCCGGCGTTGGGCAATCATCAGCGACAGCACCTGGCGCAGGGCCAGGCCACGTCTGGCCAGGCTCGCCGGGTCTTGCGCGCTGTCGCTCAAGGCCTGATTGACCTGGTTGAAGTCGGCGCCGTACCAGACCCGCAGGCCTTCGGCCAAGCCATGCACTTCGCCGTGGCCCGGCACGGCGGACAACGGCACGCTGTTGAGATAGTCGCGCACGATATTCTGCCGACTGACCAGGGTGTCCGGCCCGGCCTGGTAGGCCCGGACGCTGGCGGACAGCATCTGGCGAATTTTCTCGCCGCCGGACACGGTCAAGCCGTCGGGCGAATGGCGATATTTTTCCAGCTGCGTGGCCAGGGTGCTGCCGCCGGCGGTCTGCCCCGGCAATTGCACGAGCTTGGCCACTTGCGACCAGGCGGCCTTGGCAAAGCGCGGCCAGTCCACCGACGGGTTGGCCAGCGGTTGCGTGGGGTCGAGCAGGTCGCGGTCTTCAATGAACAACAGGCTCTGCACCACCAGCGGCGGGATTGCGGCGAAGCGGGTGTAGAGCTGTTGCGGGTAGGTGAAGGTGTACAGCGGCGCGGCGCGGCAATCGGTGATGCTCAGGCCCGCCTGGACTTTTTCTGCGTAGGGCACGAACAGCCCGCGCTCGGCATAGTCCATCAACGCCGGTGAGAAGCGCGTTTGTGCCTGGATCAAGTAATTGCGCTTGAGCAGGCGCGGCAGGAATTCGTTCAGCGCGCTGTAGCCCAGGCGCCGGTCGAACGGGCCGTCGCCGGGATACACGATGGCATCGCTGGCGCCGGGTTCCAGGCGATAACTGAGCGATGCGGCCAACGGGCTCAGGTAGCGGGCCTGCAGGCGCGAGGTGCGCATTTCCACGCTGGCGGCCCAGCCCAGCGCGCATAGGGCGAGCAACAGCACCAACCACACCAGTCGCCACCACGCTGTTCGCGTGCGGGCGCTGTGTGGCAATGGCGGTTGATCCGGGCTGTCAGGTGGCAGCGCAGCCTGCTTCGAATCGGTTTGCCATAAAGCGCCCATAGTCGATTGATCCATTGACGTAGATTGATCGGACTTGGGTGAAGCTTAGTCGTTAGTTGCGAAATGTGTCGGTTCACGGCGGTGGGCGTTTCACTGCGCTGCGTAGCAGGGTCAGCCAGTTGCGGTCGTTGGCGCGGCCCCAACGCTAGGTGCCGTGGTCGTTGAATAACACCGAAATGTCCGCCAGGTGCCAGGCGAATAGTTTGATGTTGAGCTCGCGAAGGTATTCGCTTGCCGGGCAGACGATGGCCGCCCAGGGTCACATATCCACAGGCCCCTCCAGCCCGCTTCGCTGAAGTCCAACGTCGAACCCAATGTCGGGGGCGTTATACCCACCACCACAAACGCGTGAGCCGGTGGGCTGGTGCCCCAAACACGCGAGGCACCGCCGTTGAAACGGATCAATTCGTTCGCCACATGGGCCATCTGGTCGCAATTGCCCGCGCCGGTCTTGAGGATCACTTCGGTGTAGCTGGGCTGCCCGGCCCGGCTGCACTGCCACATCACCTGCGATTCGGCGATGGACAGCCGTTCCAACTCGTCGACCCCCACCCCCGCGACGTTGGACGGGCCGATGCCGGTGGCCTTGACCATTGATCGAGCGCCCGAGTGGCACGCCCAAGCCCGCCAGCTCCACCAGCTGGCGCATGGTCCAGGCCTGCAAGTGTCGCTGATCAATTGGCCATCGGCGGCCAGGCGTTGCGTTCGACCTTGCTGGAGTACGTCGAAGGGGGTTGGCATGGGGAGATCCTTTCGCTGGGATTGCCGTCCTGGCAATCGGAGTGTCCCATGGTGAATGGACGTCCTGGCCGCTGATAGGGCGATGCTTCTCGTCCGACCGTGGCCGGCTTCCGCATTGCCTGCCTGATGGTCTGAAAGCATTGAAGCAGAGCCTTCCGCTGGGTATATACGGCCTAGGTAGGGGCATGACGCTGCACCAAAGCTGTGCAATACTCGGCGCGCATCAAACGGAGAAAAACCCTCCGCTATCCAGGTAATGCCCCTCCATGAAAGCGGCTTTTACCGCGACTTCTCGCTGAATCTTGGCGTTTATTAAGTGAAAAACCCTGGGTTGGGCTTTTTATACTGCACCCCCGCTGATCTGGCCCTGCCAGACGTGTTGGCCCATGAGGCCGGCACGGTGTAAGGGCGTCGTGGCAGACCCGCCGTGGCGCCGAGCACTCGGTGATCAATCCAATAACAAGACGAGGTTGTACCCCTATGCCAGTTGGCAACCACCTGCCCCATGGCGAGACCGCTCAGGGCGGCCCGCTGAAACGTGAACTGGGTGAGCGGCATATTCGCCTGATGGCCCTCGGCGCCTGCATCGGTGTCGGCCTGTTCCTGGGCTCGGCCAAGGCCATTGAAATGGCCGGCCCGGCGATCATGCTGTCCTACATCATTGGCGGCCTGGCGATCCTGGTGATCATGCGCGCCCTCGGCGAGATGGCGGTGCACAACCCCGTCGCCGGCTCCTTCAGCCGTTACGCCCAAGACTATCTCGGCCCGTTGGCGGGCTTTCTCACCGGCTGGAACTACTGGTTCCTGTGGCTGGTGACCTGCGTGGCAGAAATCACCGCCGTGGCCGTGTACATGGGCGTCTGGTTTCCCGACACGCCGCGCTGGATCTGGGCCCTGGCGGCCTTGATCAGCATGGGCAGCATCAACCTGATCGCGGTCAAGGCCTTTGGTGAGTTCGAGTTCTGGTTTGCCTTGATCAAGATCGTCACCATCATTGCGATGGTGATCGGCGGCGTCGGCATCATCGCGTTCGGCTTCGGCAATGACGGCGTGGCGCTGGGTATCTCCAACCTGTGGGCCCACGGCGGCTTTATGCCCAACGGCGTGCAAGGCGTGTTGATGTCCCTGCAAATGGTGATGTTCGCCTACCTGGGTGTGGAGATGATCGGCCTTACCGCCGGTGAAGCGAAGAACCCGCAGAAGACTATTCCGAGTGCCATCGGCTCGGTGTTCTGGCGCATCCTGCTGTTCTACGTGGGGGCGTTGTTCGTGATCCTGTCGATCTACCCGTGGAATGAAATCGGCACCCAGGGCAGCCCGTTTGTGATGACGTTCGAACGGCTTGGCATCAAGACCGCCGCCGGCATCATCAACTTTGTCGTGATCACCGCCGCGCTGTCGTCTTGCAACGGCGGCATTTTCAGCACCGGGCGCATGCTTTACAGCCTGGCGCAGAACGGCCAGGCACCGGCCACGTTCGCCAAGACCTCCAGTAATGGCGTGCCGCGCAAAGCGCTGCTGTTGTCGATCTTCGCGTTGTTGCTGGGGGTGTTGCTCAACTACCTGGTGCCGGAGAAAGTCTTCGTCTGGGTGACGTCCATCGCCACCTTCGGCGCGATCTGGACCTGGCTGATGATCCTGCTGGCGCAGCTCAAGTTCCGTAAGAGCCTGAGCCCGGCGGAACAGGCGGGACTGAAGTACCGCATGTGGCTGTACCCGGTCAGTTCCTACCTGGCGCTGGCGTTCCTGTTGCTGGTCGTGGGCCTGATGGCGTACTTCCCGGACACCCGCATCGCGCTGTATGTCGGCCCGGTATTCCTGGTGCTGCTGACGGTGCTGTTCTACGTGTTCAAGTTGCAACCGACCCAGGTTGCTCAGGGCGAAGCCCGCCCGGTCTAATGGCAAACACTGTGTGGCGAGGGAGCAAGCTCCCTCGCCTCCTTTTGCAAGTGCCCGATTCGGGAAAGCGCCGCACCACCAACGCGGCTGCCTGGGTTAACCAGTGGATGACGGCATGGCTAAGACGCGGCGGTCTTGCAGTGACTTATCCAGCCTCTTGTTGAACTCCAGCCAGGCTGCCAGCAGCCCCATCAGCACCACGCCCACTGTTGCACTGAACAACTGCATGGCCAGCGCATCGCCCGCCAGGGCATTGAGCATGTCCGCCAACGGCGCCAGCAGCACACCGAGGCAGAACACCTCCAGGGAATAGCGGCCCATGCGGCAACTTTGTTGCGCCAGCCAGTGGCGGGTCCAGCCCATGCCAGGCAAAAGCTTGGCGGTGACATAGGCCAGGGCCAGGAAGTGCAACAGGCGCACGGGTGACAGGTCCGTCTTGCTGATGGGATACAACAGGTCGCTGAGCGGCGATGGCATCCACGCGTCATGCACCTCGGGCCAGCGCCAGGAAATCGTGATGATCCCGGCCATGACCGAGTAGACCGCCGCTGCGACGAACAACGGCTGGCGCAGCAGCCCACGCGTCTCGACAGGACGTGGCTGGCGCGCATGAATCGCCGCCGCGCCGCCGAGCACGAACAGCAATTGCCAGGTGACGGGATTGAAATACCACACGCCATCGGCAATCGCCCGCAGGTTCCAGCCCATCCACGGTGCCAGCAGGTACACAGTCAACGAAACGCCCACCACCGCCCAGGTCTTGCGCAGCAGCAGCGGCAGCACCAACGGCAAACCGCTCAACAGCACGATGTACAGCGGTAGCGGGTCCATCAGGTTGGGCTTGAAGCGCAGCAGCAACTCATCGGTGAGCGCCTGTTGCGGGTGGGTGACGAAGTGCGTCAGTCCCATCTCCTCGACAAGGTCGCGGGTTTCCACATGACTGTTGGCGAAGAACACGATGCCCATCAGCATCGCCAGCAGGAAGATATGCACCACGTACAGCACCCAGGCGCGCCGCAGGATCTTCAGCGAGGCAATCCAGTAGCCGTCGCGCTGCAGGATCTTGCCGTAGGCCAGTACGGCGGCGTAGCCGGCGAGGAACACAAACACCTCCGCGGCATCGCTGAAACCGATGTTGCGCAAGGTGATCTGGCCGAGGGGGTTGTGGGGGACGTGATCCCAGAAAATGAAGATCAACGCCAGGCCCCGAAAAAAATCGATGCGTGGGTCGCGTCCGTTCAGCATGGCAGCGGGCTCTTGTACGAAAGGTTTAGTAATGACAGGCGAACGCGGGTGAAGTCGTACGCCGCACGTCGGGCGGGGGCAGGTTGGCGTTATTCGTAAGTAATTGCAAAGGTTGGGTATTACTGGATGTCTCTAGACATCCAGGGTAACCAGAGTGCCTTGGCTGCCTGCATGCACGGCATGGGCGGTGCCGGCTTCCACCAGATACATCTGACCCGCGCCGACCCTGATCCGCGCCGGACCAACCTGGCCCTGGCGCGTGAATCACCTCGTTTCAACGATGCCGTCGGTGGTCCGGTTCAGCAAACAGGGAGTGTTTATTGATCAGGCGGCAGCCGCTTCATGGGGTTCAAAGCTGTCGGCCCGTGCCATCTGCCACATGCGCGAATAGAACTCGCCATTCACCTCACCGGTGAGCAACTCGCCAGGTTTGAGGAACACATGCAATTGCGAAAACAGCTTGATCTCGGTCGCCGACATGCGCCGCACCAGATGCTTGGCCGACAGTTGCGATGGATGATCCAGGCCGGCAGCGGCGAGCATTTCGGCCAAGGCCTTGAGGGTGTTGCGGTGGAAGTTGAACACGCGCTGGGCTTTGTCCGGCACCACCAGGGCGCGTTGGCGCAGCGGATCTTGGGTCGCGACGCCGGTCGGGCATTTGTTGGTGTGGCAGCTCTGGGACTGAATGCAGCCAATGGCAAACATGAAGCCACGCGCCGAGTTGGCCCAGTCCGCGCCGATGGCCAGGACGCTGGCGATATCGAATGCGCTGACGATCTTGCCGCTGGCACCGAGCTTGATCTTGTCGCGCAGGTTCAAGCCCACCAGGGTGTTGTGCACAAACAGCAGGCCTTCACGCAGCGGCACACCGATATGGTCGGTGAACTCCACTGGCGCGGCGCCGGTGCCGCCTTCCTTGCCGTCCACCACGATAAAGTCGGGGAGGATGCCGGTCTCCAGCATGGCCTTGGCGATGCCCATGAATTCCCAGGGGTGGCCGAGGCAGAACTTGAAACCCACCGGTTTGCCACCAGACAGCTCACGCAGTTGGGCGATGAAGTGCATCAGTTCGATCGGGGTGGAAAACGCGCTGTGGCGCGACGGCGAGATACAGTCTTCACCCATCAGGATGCCGCGGGTGTCGGCGATTTCCTGGGTGACCTTGTGCTTGGGCAGGATCCCACCATGGCCGGGTTTGGCGCCCTGGCTCATCTTGATTTCGATCATGCGCACTTGCGGGTTCTGCGCCTGCACGGCGAAGCGTTCCGGATCGAAGCGGCCGTCGCTGGTGCGACAGCCGAAGTAGCCGCTGCCCAACTCCCAGGTCAGGTCGCCGCCGTTCTCCCGGTGGTAGGGGCTGATGCTGCCTTCGCCGGTGTCATGGGCAAAATTGCCCAGTTTGGCGCCTTGGTTCAACGCACGAATGGCGTTGGCGCTCAACGAGCCAAAGCTCATCGCCGAGATATTGAATACCGATGCCGAATACGGCTGCGTGCATTGCGGGCCGCCGACCATCACACGAAACGCGCTGGGGTCGCTGAGCGGCGCCGGGCGCATGGAGTGGCCGATAAATTCGAAGCCCGACTGGTACACGTCGATCAGGGTACCGAAGGGTTTGTCGGCAGTTTCATTTTTGGCGCGGGAATAGACCAGTGAACGCTGGGCCCGGGAGAAGGGCAGGGCGTCGCTGTCGGACTCCAGCAGGTACTGGCGGATTTCCGGGCGGATGGCTTCGACCAGGTAACGGATATTGCCCAGGATTGGATAGTTGCGGCGTACGGCGTGGGGGCTTTGCAGCAGGTCGAACATACCGATCAGGCTCAACACGCCCGTGACCAGGGTGATCGGCCACAGCCATTCGTGTTCGATAAAGGGGAGGCTGGCGAGGGTGAAGATGACGCACACGGCAAAGAAGGCGTAACGGCTTAGCAAAGACAGGCTCATACGGTTTCCTTGAAATCGGACTCTTACAGGTCGGTGCCGCATTCTGCGCCTGTCGGCAAACCCCAGACAACCTTTGCCGGGCGGATACGGTCCGCTCCTGCGCCCTAGGCGGCCGTCTGCCGAATCGGCAACA
The DNA here is from genome assembly GCF_054668895.1 of Pseudomonas sp. H3_E07. Taxonomy (NCBI): domain Bacteria; kingdom Pseudomonadati; phylum Pseudomonadota; class Gammaproteobacteria; order Pseudomonadales; family Pseudomonadaceae; genus Pseudomonas; species Pseudomonas sp. H3_E07. The sequence goes on along the minus strand of NZ_CP162795.1, from coordinate 1,534,367 downwards.
CCACGCGAAAGGTCGTGCCTTTGCCCGGTTCGCTGCTCACGCAAATATCGCCGTGGTGCTTCTTGATAATGCCGTAGGACAACGACAATCCCAGCCCCGTGCCTTCACCCACCGGCTTGGTGGTGAAGAACGGGTCGAAGATTTTCTGCACGGTCTCCGGGGGAATGCCACAGCCGTTGTCCGCGACTTCCAGCCAGATGTTATCGCCTTGCACGCCATTGCTGATGGTGATGGTGCCGCGCTCCGGGCCCATGGCCTGGGCGGCGTTGATAACCAGGTTCATCACCACCTGGTTGAGCTGTGAGGCCAGGCATTCGATTTCTGGCAGCGGTGTGTAATTTTTCACGACGTCGGCCTTGTACTTGAGTTCGCTGGCGACGATGTTCAGCGTTGAGTCGATGCCCTGTTGCAGGTTGGCGAATTGCCAGGTCTGGTCGTTGTCGACCCGCGAGAAGTTCTTCAGGTCCTTGACTATCTGCACCACCCGGCCGATGCCTTCCTTGGATTCCCTGATCAGGATGGGGATGTCTTCCCTGAGGAAATCCAGCTCCAGTTCAGCACGCAAGGCCTTGAGCGCGGCGCACTGCTCGGCCGCGGCGGGGCTTTCTTCGAGCTGCCGGTAGGCGTCCAGCATCCGCTGCAGTTGGTTGAAGTAGCTGTCGAGGGTACTCAGGTTGGAGGAGATGAAGCCTACGGGGTTGTTGATCTCATGAGCGACGCCAGCTGCCAGTTGCCCCAGCGACGCGAGTTTTTCCGATTGCACCAGTTGGCTTTCCAGTTGCTTGCGCTCGTCGATTTCCAGTTGCAACGCCTCGCTGGCCTGGGTCAGCGCCTGGGTGCGCTGCGCCACCAGTTGCTCCAGGTGTATGGTTTGCAGCGAGGCGCGGCGGGCCATGTCCCATTTGTTGGCAAGCATGTTGGCCATCTGTTGCACCTCGATGTTATCGAAGGGCTTTTTCAGGATCAGCAACCGGTCATGGCCGTTGAGGCGATACAGCAATTCATCCCAGGAGTAATCCGTATACGCGGTGCACACCACCACTTGCAGGCCGGGGTCGACGGTCCATAGCTCTTCGATGGTCTTTGCGCCGTCCCAACCTTGCGGCATGCGCATGTCGACGAATGCCAGGGCGTAGGGGCGTTTTTCCGCCATGGCGGTGGTGAGCAATTGCAGGCCTTCTTCGCCGCCATACGCCGAATGCAGCTCGAAGGTACGCACCTCGGGCTTGCTGGTGTCGCCGAACAGCGCTGACTCCATATCGTCGAGGGCCTGGTTGGTCTCGACGGTCGGCATCAGGATTTTGCGAAAATCGTCGTGAATCGACGGCGTGTCGTCGATCAACAGGATGCGCCGATTGGGAGGCTGATTCATGCGGGACTTCCGGCAAGGGTCATAGGGATCGTCAAGGTAAACACCGCGCCCAGGCCAGGCCCGTCGCTGTGGGCACTGAGCTGACCATTCATTTCTACGGCGGCCAGCGCGCAGCTGTGCAGGCCGAAGCCGTGGCCTTCCTTGCGAGTGGTAAAACCGTGGGTGAAGATCCGCGTCATGTTTTCCGCGGGAATGCCCTCGCCATCGTCCTTGACGCTGATCTGCAAGGTATTGTCCTCCAGGGGCTGGACCTTCAGGGTCATCTGCCGGGGTCGGTCACTGAGGTTGGACATGGCGTACTTGGCGTTGCTGATCAGGTTGACCATGATCAATAGCAAGCGGTGTTTGTCGGCGAGGATTTCCGGCACCTGCGCATATTCCTTGACCACCGTGACGTGGTGACGACTCAGGGCTCCGGCGTTCATGCGCAATGCATCTTCCATCAGGCCGCTGATGTGCACCGGCTCCAGCAGTGTGGCGGCGCCGGCATAGGATTGCTGGGTGGAGACGATGTCCTTGATGTGGTCCACGCTTTTACTCAACTGCGCCAACTCGTCGGTCATGCCCTGCTGCTCAACGGCGATGGCGTCCACCAGTTGGTTGAGATAGCCGGGCAGCAGCTTGCCTTTCTCATCTTCGGTAAGGAAGGTGCCCAGGTCGTCCTTGTGCTCATTGATCAACTGCATGGCTTTGCCCAGCCCCAGGGCCTTGCTGCTGCGCAGCTTGCGCGTGACCAGTTCGGCGGAGATGTTCACGCTGTTGAGTACGTTGCCCACGTTGTGCAGCACATTGGTCGCGATTTCGGCCATGCCGGCCTGGCGTGCGCTGTCGAGTAATTCGCTCTGCGCATCCTTGAGCTGCCGGGTGCGTCGCTCCACGCGCTGCTCCAGGGTTTCGTTGGCAGCGTGCAACGCGCGATTGACCCGGTTGATTTCGGCAAAGCTGCGCAACAGGCGCACCGCCAGATAGAGCAGCAACCCCACCAGCAAGGTCGAGAAGATCAGCAGGTAGCGATGGTATTGATGGTCGATCAGGTCTGCCGCTTGCTGGTCCTGGTCGAGGTGGGTGGTCAGTGCGTCCAGGTGTTCGGCGACGGGCACCGTGGCAATGCGCTCGAGCAGGTCGTTGACCACGGGCTGTTCGCGCAGGATCAGCGAAATGTGATTGCTGAGTATGTCCACCGGCCCTTGGAACTCGCTGGGCAGTTGCTCCTTATTGATCGCCAGTTTGCCCAGCCCCACCAGGATATCGGCGGCGCGATCGTCGCTGGTGACTTGGGCGAACTCCAGGCTGCTGAGCAACAGGTCATAGGTGTCGGTGGCCACGTCTTGCAATTGCAGGCGGCCTTCAGCGTCAAGGCGGTTGAACTGCGCCTGGATGTCGTCTTCGGCGGTCGGCAGGAACGCCAGTGAATTACGCAGCAGCGCGTTGTGGGATTTGAATTGGTCGACCAGGCGGGCTTTTTCCTGGATCGCCGTCTGGTAAGCCGTTTGCGTGGCCTGCCAGCCGCTCAGGTTGGACGGGTTGTGGTAGGTGTCGCGGCTGTTCAGTTCGGCCCATATTCGGGTCATCTGCGTGAGTGGCGTGACCAGCGGGTCGTAGTTGTGGGTGATCGCGATGCGGGCCTTGAGGACCTCGCTGTCCCACTGCGCATTGAGCTGCTGCAGTTGGCGGATCAGATCCCGCGACTGGGTGTAGCTGGCGGTCTGATCGCGGGAAGCCTTGAGGTACAAAAACACCAGGGTCGAGGCCAGCAGCAGGGTCACCAGGCCAAGTACAACCTGGGTAAAGCGGCGACGGGAGTGAGAGGTCATAGCGGCTTGCCTGCCCATTCGCCGGTCAGGGTTTTGAGAAACTGCACGATCAAGTCCCTGTCTTCCTTATTCGGATTGCGCCCCAACTGGTACTTGAACATCACATCGACGGCTTCTTCGAGGGTCTTGGCCGACGCATCGTGAAAGTACGGCGCGGTCACCGCCACGTTGCGCAGGCTGGGCACCTTGAACACATGGCGGTCCTCTTCGTCCTGGGTCACCAGATAGCGGCCCAGGTCGGCTTCGACCGGGTTGCCTCGGGCCTTGAAGTAGTCGCCCATCACACCGAATTTCTGGAACATATTACCGCCGATATTGATGCCCTGATGGCAGGCGATACAGCCGTAGTCCTTGAAGCGCTGGTAGCCATATTTTTCCTGGATTGTCAGGATCTCGGTGTTACCTAGCAGGTACTGGTCGAACCGCGAGTTGGGGCTCAGCAGTGTTTGCTCATAGGTGGCCAAGGCGTCCTGCACGTTGGCGGCGGTGATGCCATCGGGGTAGGCCTGTTTGAAAGCGGTCTGGTAGGTGGGCAGGGCGGACAGGTTCTGCACTACGGTATTCCAATCGCTGCCCATTTCCAGGGGGCTGATCACTACCTGTTCGATCTGTGCTTGCAGGGTGTCCGACCGGCCATTCCAGAACTGCTTGAAGTTCAGGCTGGCGTTGAACACGGAAGGGGTGTTGATTGGCACCGGCTTGCCGTTGAAACCCAGGGAAAACGGCTGGTTGTCTGCACCTCCGGACGCCAGTCGATGGCAGCTGGCACAGGACAGTGTGTTATTGACCGACAGGCGCGGCTCATTGAACAGCTGGCGACCCAACTCGACTCTGGCCGGGTCCAATACGGGCACCGGTGGCAGTGGTTTGAGCGCTTCGTTCAACGGCGCGGCCAGCAACGGCTGGGCCAGCCCCGACCACACCACCAGCAGAACGCCGAAACGGTAACGTGAGACTTTGCTCAAGCGAGCACTCCTTGCAGGCACGCGGCTATTGGGCAGGCATCAGTGTGGCGCTGCCCACTTGCAGCAACCGGGCGAAATCCTTCGGCGGCACCGCCTTGCTGAACAAAAAGCCCTGACCCTCTTCACACTGCTGGCTTTTCAGGAAATTCAGCTGTTCGACGGTCTCCACCCCCTCGGCGATGATGTTCAACTCCAGGCTCTTGCCCATGCCGATGATAGCGCTTATCAGCTGGGCATCCTGGTTATTCTCGTTCAGCCCACGCACGAACGACTGGTCGATTTTCAACACATCGATGGGAAAGCGTCGCAGGTAACTCAGGCTCGAGTAGCCCGTGCCGAAGTCATCCAGCGCCAGGCGCACGCCCATGGCCTTGATTGTTTGCAGGATCTGCACCGTGTCGTCGACATTCTGCATCAGTACGTTTTCGGTGATTTCCAGCTCCAGCCAGGCGGGCGGCAGGCCGGTCTGCTTGAGGATCGCGGCCAGGTTGTCGACGAAGTCATGCTGGCGAAAGTCGATGGCCGATACATTCACCGCCATGTACAGCGGTGGCAGGCCCATGCCGCGCCAGGCCTGCGCCTGTTCGCAGGCCTGGTGCAGCACCCACTGCGTCAAGGGCACGATCAGCCCGCTGTCTTCGGCCACCGGAATGAAATCGCTCGGGCTGACCCACCCCGAGCGCGGCTGAAACCAGCGTATCAGCGCCTCCGCGCCGACGATTCGCCCGGAGTTGAGGTCCAGCTTGGGTTGGTAGTGCAGTACGAATTCATCCAGCTCCAAGGCCAGGCGGATCGCGCTCTCCAGATTTTGCTGGCGCCGGGCGCGCAGGTTCATGTCTTCGGTGTAGAAACTGAAATCGTTGGGGCCGCGTTCCTTGCTGTTATGCATGGCGGTTTCGGCGTGCTTGATCAACTCCACCGTGTTGTAGCTGTCATTGGGGTAGATGCTGATGCCCAGGCTCGCCGTGATGCTCAAGTCATGCCCGGCCACATGGCGTGTGGCACTGATGGCCTTGAGCACTTTGTGCGCGATGTGCTGGGTCTGCTGCGGGTGCTGCACGTCGTGGAGCAGGATCACGAACTCATCGGAGCCGTAGCGAAACACCGAGTCGGAGCTGCGCACTGTTGCTACCAGGCTGTGGCTGACATGTTGGAGCACCTCGTCGCCCACCGGGTAACCCAGGGCATTGTTGATGCGTTTGAAACGATCGAGCCCGATAAATATCACCGCCAGTTGCGTGTCATGCCGCCGACCAAGGGCTATGGCCTGGCTGAGGCGGTCGCCGAGCAGCGTGCTGTTGGGCAGTTCCGTCAGCGCATCGTATTGCAACAGATGCGAGACCTTCAGCAGTTCCTGCACACGTTCTTCGATGGTGCGCTCCAGTGCCACCACTTTCAGGGCGACATCCTGGGCCAGCTGCCATTTCCACGTCAGGGCACTGGCCATCTGGCGGATCTCCAGATGGTCGAAGGGTTTCTTCAGAATCAGCAACTGATCGTTGTATTTCAATCGCGCCTCGATCGCTTCGAACGAATAGTCGGAATACGCGGTGCACAGGGCGATCTGCAGATTGGGGTCGACGTTCCACAGCTGTTCGATGGTTTGCAGGCCGTCCCAGCCGGGCGGCATGCGCATATCGATGAACACCATGGCATACGGAGCGTTGGCGGCCAGGGACCGGGCTACCAGTTCCAGCGCTTCCTGGCCCTGGTAGGCCGAATCCAGCACGAATGCGTGGCGCGGGGTGGCGGTGGTGCCGAACAGGGTTTCCTCAAGACTGTCCAGGGATTTCTCGCCCTGGGCGTTGGCACACAGGATCTTGCGAAAGTCATCATGGATCGATGCGCTGTCATCGACGATCAGAATACGCCGGTTGGCCCGCGCTGAGTCCGGGGTCATGACGCACTCCGCGATTGCAAAAGGCTCGACGGCATAATGATTCCTTCCCTGATTCTGCGGCTGAGCGAAATTGTCTACTGTGACAGCATAGTCGAGTGCCTTGAAATCGAAGGCCAGTTGGCGTCAAATCGACCCCGCGCCGCGGTCGAGGGAAGATGGCTTGGCACGATGGTCAAATGTGGTTCCATTCAGTTCAATTTGAAGGCGCAGCAGGCATGGACGAACAACTTGCGACGAAACCCACGATATTACTGGTCGACGATGAAGAATCGATCCTCAACAGCCTGCGCCGCTTATTGCGCGGGCAGCCCTTCGATGTAGTCCTGGCCGGCAGCGGTGCCCAGGCCCTGGAGATCATGGCCGCCCAACCCATCGACCTGGTGATGAGCGACGCTCGTATGCCCGGTATGGACGGCGCGCAGCTGCTGGCCGAGGTGCATCGGCTGTATCCGGCCACCAGTCGCATTCTGCTCACCGGTTACGCCGACCTGCCGACGATCGTCAAGGCCATCAACGAAGGGCAGATCCACCGCTACATCAGCAAGCCCTGGAATGACGAGGAGCTGCAGCTGGTCTTGCGCCAGACCCTGGAGCACCAGCGCCTGGAGCGCCTGACCCAGGTGCAGAACGATCAGCTCAAGCAACTGAACGCCACCCTGGAAAAACGCGTAGCGGCGCGTACCAGTGAGCTGCAGCAGACCGCCGACATGCTCGACCTGGCCTACGACGAACTCAAGCACAGCTACGTGACCGGTACCGAAGTGTTTTCGCTGTTGGCCAACCTGCGCTTGCCCAAGAACAAGCAGACCAACCGCTCGCTGATCGAATTGGTGCGGGTCTATTGCGCCGCCCAGTCTATCGACGACGCCAGTTCGCGTGACCTGACGATGGCCGCTGCGTTGTACAACATTGGCAAACTGAGCTGGAGCGACAGCATGCTGATCGAACCGGCCGATAAGCTGCACAGCACGGATCGCGAGCGCTACCGCAGCTATCCGACCCAGAGCGAATCGTTGTTGATGACCTTGGAGCCGATGAAAGATGCGGCGCGCATCATTCGTCACCATCAGGAGCGCTGGGATGGCAGCGGTTTTCCCGACCACCTCAAGGGCGATGCGATTCCGTTCGGTTCGCGCCTTTTGAAACTGGCGGTGGACTTCATCGAGTTGCAGAAGGGGCTGATTCTTGAGCGGCAGATGAACAGTGACGAAGCGCTGCTCTATATCCGCAAATATGCCGGGCGCCTCTATGATCCCGAGCTGGTCGAGGATTTCGTTCTGGCCTGCGCCACATTCCTCAGTGATGTGACGCTGGGCGATCCCACCGTCAAGGTCCTGACCACGCGCGAACTGGCCGACGGCATGGTGCTGGCTCGCAACCTCAACGCCGACAACGGCATGTTACTGCTCAATGCCGGCAAGGTGCTGAACCTGCCGCTGGTGGACAAGCTGATTGCGTTTGAGGCGATGGAAGGGGCGAAGTACAACGTATTTATCAAGGCGCCGGACGAGGCGTAAGCCTTGCCGGTTATTTTCACTGACTCAATTCAAGGCTTTTACTGCATGTCCACGACTATCCGCATCGCCGCCGCCCTCCTGATCGGTGGCGACGGCCACACCCTGCTGGTGCGCAAGCGCGGCACCCAGGCCTTCATGCAGCCCGGCGGCAAAATCGACGCAGGCGAGCAACCCGCCGAGGCATTGGCCCGAGAGTTGTTCGAGGAACTGAACCTGCGCATCAACCCCAGCGATGCCGCTTACCTGGGCCACTTCTCGGCCCCGGCGGCCAACGAGCCCGGCTTTACGGTGGAGGCCGAATTGTTCCAGGTCACTATCGACGTGGCGGTGACCCCCGCCGCCGAGATCGAGGAAGTGCGCTGGATCGACCCGGCCGGTGACGGTGGCCTGCAATTGGCCCCGCTGACGCGCGATCTGATCCTGCCGTTTTACCGCGCCTCGCTGACGGCATGATCATTCGCACGCTGGGGGCCAGCGACGCCGAGGCTTATCGGGCGTTGATGCTTGAGGCCTATGGCGCCTATCCCCAGGCATTCACCTCCAGCGTGGCGGAGCGTGCGGCGATGCCGCTGAGCTGGTGGGAAAAACGCTTGAGCAGCCCCTTGGATTGCTTGCTCGGCGTTTTTGTCGGTGACGAACTGGCCGGCATTGTCGGCCTGGCGTATGAGCCGCGAGAGAAAGCGCGGCACAAGGTGACGCTGTTCGGCATGTACGTGAACGAGGCCTATCAGCAACAGGGCCTGGGTCGTCAGTTGGTCGAGGCCGCACTGGACGAAGCACGCAAACAGCCGCGCCTCAAAGTGATCCAGCTTACGGTCACCGCCGGCAATGACGCGGCCTTTGCCCTGTATCAACGCTGCGGCTTCGTCCAATACGGCCTGGAGCCGCTGGCAGTGCGGGTCGGGGTCGATTATTTCGACAAGATCCACATGTGGCGCGAATTGCCGGGCTCCTGCAATTAGCGCACCGCGCTGACCCCATCCAGGGTGGAAAACGACGTGTCCTTGGCCGTCAGCAAGAAATCGCGCATGTACGGTGCATCCAGCATGTCTGCACGAATCCCCGCATACAGCGTCGCAAACAACCCTTTCTCGCCCAACCGCTTGGCCTTCACATAGCCGCGCGCGCTGTACTCATGCAGCGCCCAATGGGGCATGCCGCACACACCACGGCCGCTGGCCACCAGTTGCATCATCATCACCGACAGCTCCGATGTACGCACCTGGGCCGGTTCCACATCGGCAGGCTCGAGGAAGCGGGTGAAGATGTCCAGGCGGTCGCGTTCCACCGGGTAGGTGATCAGTGTTTCGGTCAACAAGTCTTCCGGCACGATGTACGCCTTATTCGCCAGCGCATGCTGGTTGGCGACCGCGAGCATGGCTTCGTAGGTGAACAGCGGCACATAGGTGATGCCCGGCAACTCCAGCGGGTCGGAGGTCACCACCAGGTCCAGGTCGCCTCGGGCCAGAGCTGGCAGCGGGGCAAAAGCGAAGCCGGAGGCCAGGTCCAGTTCGACCTCCGGCCAGGCGTCGCGGAACTGATCGATGGTCGGCATCAGCCACTGGAAGCAACTGTGGCATTCGATGGCCATGTGTAAACGCCCGGCGGTTCCGCCGACCAGGCGCGCAATATCACGCTCTGCGCCGCGCAGCAGCGGCAGCGTTGCGTCGGCCAGTTGCAGCAGGCGCAGGCCGGCGCTGGTGAAACGCAGCGGCTTGGTCTTGCGCACGAACAGCGGCACCCCCAGGCGTTCTTCCAGCTCTTTGAACTGGTGGGACAGGGCGGACTGCGTCAAATGCAGGCGTTCGGCGGCTTCGACCAGGCTGTCGGCCTCGCGCAGGGCGTGCAGGGTTTTCAGGTGGCGGATTTCCAGCACCGTGGCCTCCATGAGAAATATTGATGATTAATGCGAAGAGGGTGAGTTTGTCTCATGTTGTGCGGGTTGTCGACCTGCAGGCCTGGGCGTGATGTACCCGGCCAAAGGTTCGCCGCGCAATCTCTACACGGCGGCGAACCTGAAGATCCCGCCGCAGCGCACCAAGACCCCGAAAGTCCTGGTGACCGAGACAGCCGCGGGCCTGCGCGGCTAGAGGGCAACCCATAGCGGCCGGATATGCGACAACGCGGCGGACTGCTTGCCGATGTCCGAGAATGGCAGTGACGGGTCGTCGGCATGGGTCAAGTAGCGATGCTCCGGCAGTTTCAAGTGGGCCTTTTCGAACTCATCGAAGGTAGCCGTGCGGCGGTTGTAATGAAAGTGCGCGTACCACAAGGGACGCGGTGGGGTGGCGGTCAGGTCCCAGACTTCATATTCCTGCATGAAGTCGCGGTGCCCGTTCGCACGCCTCGCCAGCTCGGTCATCGACGCGGTTCGACGCACCTCGACCACGTGATGCCTGGCCAGATCATCAAGCATGCCGTCGGTGGGTTGGCGGCTGGCCAATGATTGGCGGGTGCGCAGGGTGCGGCCCGCGGCGGTCAGCTCGGTGGCGGTCGTGCGCAATGGCTGGATGCTCGGCTCCTCGGGGTCAAGGCGTGCGATGCGGTTCGAGCGCAGGGTGAGTTCGGCGGCTTCGCTGACCAGCATGTGTTCAAGGTCCACCGGCAACATGCCTTGGCGGGCGTAGGCTTCGACTTTAGCCTGATACACCGGCACGGCGCGCAGGCGGCTCTGGGCTTCGTTCACCATCACCGACTTCACGTTCGCCTCGGGTGGGAGCGCCACCGGTGGTGCCGATTGGCGTTGAGCCCGACCGTTTGGGCGTTGCTCCCAGGTCTCGGTGTGGCCGCTGAGGTTGTCGATGGTGTAGCGCGTGGTGTTGGTGCGTGGGTCGGTGCTTTTTATGCCGATCAGCATCCGGTTGTCATCGGTTTCAAACACTGTTCCTCGTGGTTCGTCGGGCCGCGGGCGATGCAGGCGAGCGGGCGTGCCGATGCGCTGACGGGCCAGTTGAGTCATGCGCTCGAGGTTGTTCAGCAAGGCGCTCAGGTTATCCAGGTCAAAATGTTGCGGGTAGCCTGCGCTCAAGGTTTTAACGCTGAGGCTGAAGCGCGCGTAGGCATCGATACATTCATTGAGTATTCGCGTGCGCTGGCTGACCGTGGTGGGCGTATTTGTCAGTGCAAAATGCGTGTTCAGGGCCAGGTGGGCGTCGAGATAGACGCGATTGACCTCACTTTGCAAGTACAACCAGGAAGGATCGGTGACGTGATCGTAGCGGTTGAACGTGTCGATGCTGTGGACGGTGCGCAGGTGCGTGCGAAAGCCTTCATCGTACAGTTCGTTCCAGCGCGCCGCGTCGTCGCGAGCCTCGCCCACCATCGTGCGCGTGTTGTGAAGATCCGCGTCGATCTGTTGCGCGGTCCTGCGCGTACTTCTGCCGTGCAGGCGTATATCGGCTTCCTGCGCCATTAGGTTGATATTGGCGCTCCATTCGTTCATGACCAGGAAGAGGCGGTCGATCCGGTCGAGTGCCTGCACGATGTTCTGGCTGAGACCTTTGCGGGTTTGCAGAAACTGCAAAATGGCGGCCGGGCGCGTCGGCGGCACTTGGAGGTCGCCGAATTGCCCGGTCAACCCCTGCAGCGCGGCCGCGGCGACTTTCAAGCGCTCCACGGCTCTGCTGGTGACAATCAGGGCGGCGCGGCTCTGCATGCCTTTGAGGGCCAGGTGCTCTCTGTTGGGGGTGAAGGCGATCACGTCCTGAACGGCGTTGGCCTGCTCAATCGCCAGCTCGATGTCTTTGGCGTAGGCCTCATCCAGGGTCGGTTGCAAGGTTTTGCGGGTGGCGATGTCGCTTTGGTTGGACAGGTGTTGCAGGTTGCTGGTCGCGGCCAGTTGAGTATCGAGCCGACTGCTCAGCGTATTGATCGCATCGTTGAGCGCCAGTTGGCGGCGCAGCACATGATCGGTCCACCAGATCGGCAGCCGTTGTCGAATCGCCATCGGCCAGAGCGGTTCGAGGGTGTCCGCCAGGTGCCCGAGCACGCCGCCGCCGCCCGCCAGGCCGACCGGTTGCGCGGTGCCGTAGACGCCGAAGTGGGTGTCCCATTGGCCGGCTTCATCCAGGGCAATCGGCTGTTTGTAGGTCTTCAGCGTGTTGCCACTCAAGCGCCAATGCCCGCTCTGCAGTTCGACCTGATAGACGCTGCCCTGCCGCACAATGAAGTCGCCGTCGGTATGGCGGTAGACGTTGCGATAAACACCGTGGCTCGCCGGGGTCAGATGGGCCAGGGCGATCTCCTTGCCATATTCATACCCGCTGAAGCGCTCGGCGATGCGGCGCGCCTTGCGGCTCATGGGCGGTTGCAGGTAACGGCCACCCTTGAAGGCATTGCGCAACTGGCGCCCAAAGGTGCGCGTGCGCGCTGCATTGGGTGTGATCAGCACCCCGCCGGCCACATCGATGCCGGCGTCGATCAATGATTGCAGGACTTGGGTGATGGCGTGCATGCCTTGCACATGATCACCGCGGCGAAACGCAGCCACCGCGTCATTGGCGCTGACCCAGCCATCGTAAAGGCCGATCACGCTGCCCACCACGGGGACCACGCCGAGTGCCATCTTGATATAGCTGAAGGCCTGCACGCCTTTGATGGCATAGCGTTCCAGGTACAGATCGCTGTTGGAACGGGCACTGGCGCGGTGGGCCTCCTTGACGCGGCCCATTTGCGCGTTGAGCAGATGGCTGGCCAGCGACGTGGTGACGGGCCAGGCGGTGCCGACGCCGATCAGCGCGTCGAAATGCCGGAGTACCGCTTGATTGATCCGGCTGACGTGGTTGGCCACGTTACCGAGCAAGGCGCGGCCAGCCAGGTAGTTGACCATCGTGGTGGTCAGGCACAGGCGGAACAGCGCCAGTCGCGCCGCCTCAAGGCTGTTGTAACTGCGCAGGGCCTGGCCGTCCGGGCTCTCGGGCAGATAGAGCAGGGTGCTCCCGGAATTTTTCTGACGGATGAAGGTGACCCCGGACAAGGTGCTTGAGCCGTCCTGGGTGTCTGGCCCGCCGACGCTGAGGTGAGCGGGAAGCAGCTCAATGTCATTGCCATTGGCGCGCCAGGCTTGAGCGGTGCTGGCATTCACGGCGATGTTGAAGGTGTTCAGTTCGGTGGCGGTGATGTGCTTTTGCAGGAACGCCAGGCGCCCCTGAAGGGTGAGCAGCAGGCGATGAGGTTCGAGCAGGCATTCGAGGCGATACTCACGGCTGAAGTCCGCTTCGCGATCCGCGCCTTGGTAAGCCTCGACGATCAGGTCTTCATACGCTTGGGCCAGGTCCAGTTCCGGCACCAGCCGGCGCAGGTAGTTGGCGCTGAGCCCGGCGGTGAGGGCCTGGCCTTCGGTGGCGTCCTGGGTGCTGACCTCGACCTTCATGAACGTCAAGCGTTCGGAGGTCGGCGTATCGATGTTGCTCAGCGCCAGCTCATCCAGGCTCATTTTGACCCGCGTGGCGCTGGGCACCGGTACGGTCTTGGTCGGGGTGCCGGGCGCGCCGGGGGCTTCGACGAAATGCTGTGAATACGTGACCGATTCCGGGACGTCGAGCTGAACGTGGAACGGTTGTTTGAGCGAGAAGTCCCGGGACAGCCGTGCGTGCAGGCGTTTTTTGCAAAAGCTACTGATCAGCGGCAGCTTCAGGTTCAAGGCCTCGTCGGCGCGCTCGAACGCGAGGATGTAGCGTTCCAGCAGGGCTTTGAGTTCGACGCTATCGGCAGCCGACACCTGGCCGAGCCAGGCCGGCAGTTGTGCGGCCAGGGCGCCGCTCTGGTTCTGTTCCAGAAGCTGCGCATAGGCCAGTTCGCGCACGCTGTGGGTCGATACGCCCAGTTCCTGGATCGCTTGCACGCGCAGGGGTTCCAGTTCCCGGGCTTGGCGCTCGGTGTCGTCCGGGGCACGCTGAAGCATCGCTTCGATCTGGGTGACCCACCCATCGAGTTGCACGGTGAGGCTGTATTCGAGCGGGGTCTGATTGAGCAGGGCCAGTTCCAGCGACGCAGCGTCCGACGGCGTTACGCCAAGCCACTGTTCAAGCGCCTGCAGCGAGGCGAAATGCTGCAGCCCGCCCTGGCTGCCCGGCCAGTACAGCAACAGGTCCTGAGGTGTTGAAGCATCGAGCAGCGCCGCTTCCAGGGTGATCAGCAGCACGCCGTCCAGCTCTTTGCGCTGGATGTTGACCGCGCCGTTGCTGCGCTCGCTGATCGACAGGGTCAAGGTTGCCACCGACACCTTGAGTTCGGGGTCTGGCGCGTTGAGCGGGTCAAGCGCGGCCAGAAGCATGTCGTGCCCGGCCTGGCTGATCTGGTTGAGTTGACGCTGCAGGCCGGCCTCGGCAAGCAGCCCGTTCAGGCGTGCCTGGAGCAAGGTGTGGTAATCGGGGTTCGCTTGCTGGGACAGCTCCAGCAGTTGGTGCTGGGATTGACCCCACAGCGCGGTGGCGGCTTCATGGGCCTGCTGTTGCGCCTCGTGCAAGCGGTTGAGTTGGCTGCGTAATGTGGCCAGTTGCTCATCGTTCGGCGGCGGCAGCAGGGCGGACGCGTGCTCGGCACCGAAGAGCGGCTGCTGTTGCCGTGACAGTGCGTGGCGGCGCTGGGCCAGGGGCAGGTCGGCGGTCAGTCCGGCGAAGAGCATGGGGGGAGTGTCGCGGGCGACATCGCTCTCAACGGCAGTCAGTTCGGCAGCGCGCGGCAAGGCGAAAAAACCCTGGCTGTGCTGGTGCCGGTCAACCTGATCGGCCGCATCCAGCGCTCTGTGACCATGCTCGGCGAGGTCTCTGCCGTGGGGGTAGGCCAAGCTCGCCTGTTTTTCTCTGAGGCGATGTTCCAGCAGATGCGTCACGCCGGCTTGCAAGGGGTCGTTGACCTCGCGGTAGTCGATCTGGTTGTCTCGGGTGATTGCCGTCACACCGGGGAACAGCGTGGGGTGATCGAGCAACCATTGCTCCATGCTGACGCGGCTTTTGAACAGGTTCAGCGCCGGTTCCTCAGAGGGCAGGTACAACAGCTGGAGGACGATCTCGGCATCCAGGGTGATGACCAGCGCACCGGGTATCTCGGCATCGGCCAAGCCCGTGCGCTTGAGCAGCAGTTGCTCGGTGTAGATCTTCTGACCGTCAAGCTGCAGCGCGCCGCTCGGCGGGTCGAGCACCGTCAGCAACGGTTTCAATTGATCGGCGGTGATCACCCCACAGGCACAGGCCAACTGAGCGGCCGCCTGGAGGTGGCTGCTGTACTGCGCGACCGCGTGATCACGGCGTGAAACCGACGTGCCGGGCGCGCGCGTGAACCACCAGTAGCGCACCCAGGCGGTTCGCAGGGCCTGTTGCACATTGAGCTGGGTAAAGGGTTTTAGCAGCTCGAACGGTTGCGCCGCGTACTGGGTTTTGCCCACCGGCAGGCCGATGACCCGACAACGTTGCGCGAGCGAGCTGGGGACCGGGATTTGATGAACAAAGGCGCAGGCCTGGGTCAGCGTGACGTGACGCTGTGGCTGGTCGACAGTTGCCGCGAAATGCAGCTGCACGCTGTCGCCGTCCAGGCCCAGTTGCTCTTGGATGAACGCCGTGAGGGCGGCGCGAATGCTGGGGGCGGCGGCGGTGAGCGTGAGCATGTGTTCCCGGCTGGCGTGCCAGCGGGCCGTGGCTTCCAGCAGCAGGCTTTCATTCAACGGGCGAAACGGCGCGGGGGAGAGCGGCAGGAAATCGCGCACGGCAAGGGGGGAGAGCGGGTTGGGTGTATCGGTCATGTGACGGCACTCAAAAAAAGGGGCAGAACGGTGCTTTACCGGTCGGTGCCCTATTTAAAGGTGGGGAACACGGCGCGTAGGGATAGATAGTTAGTGGGCCGACCGTTGAGCGTTATTCATCAAACTGTCACGCAACTGTGGCAGCGCGCTTGAACAAACTTCATCAGACTCGCGCTCTACTGGGGTTCTGCGTTTCGGTGTTTTTCATGCGCGTGTTGTATTTACTGGCCGCTCTGTTGTTCGGCCTGCCGTCCTTTGCGGCTTCTCGATGTGACGTCAATGTCCCGACCCAAACGGTCGACCTGGCTCAGGTGAGCATCGCCTACCAGAGTATCGGCCGTGCGTCCGACCCTGCCTTGCTGCTGGTGATGGGCTTGGGCGGGCAGCTAATCCACTGGCCGGATGAAGTGGTGGTCGCGCTGTGCGAACAGGGGTTCCGGGTGATCCGCTATGACAACCGTGATGTAGGCCTGTCCACTTGGCGCCAGGCGCCGGCCAATGCCAACCTGACCTTTGAAGTGCTGCGCTACAAGCTCGGCCTGCCGGTGGCGGCGCCTTACACGCTGACTGACATGGCCGATGACGCCATCGGCTTGATGGATGCCTTGCAGATCCAGCAATTCCACGTACTGGGCGCAAGCATGGGCGGCATGATCGCCCAGCACCTGGCGGCCATGGCACCGCAACGGGTCGAGAGCCTCACGCTGATCATGACCAGCTCCGGCGCCGAAGGCTTGCCTGCGCCGAATGCGGCGTTGGTGCAACTGCTGTCGCGGCGCAGCGCACCGAATCGTGAAGTGGCTCTGGAGCAGCAGGCCGATCTGCTGGCGGCGCTGGGCAGCCCGAACGTGACGGATGATCGAAAGGCGCTGTTGCACCAGGCGGCGCTGTCCTACGACCGTGCCTTCAACCCGGACGGCGTGAAGCGCCAGATCATGGCAATCCTCGCCGAACCGAGCCGCGTGCCGTTGCTCAACCAACTGCGTGTGCCGACCCTGGTGGTGCACGGCACCGCCGACCCGCTGTTGCCGGTGATGCACGGCGTGCACCTGGCGGCGCATATCCAGGGCAGCCAGTTGAAATTGATTCCCGGCATGGCCCATCGTTTCCAGGAGGCGTTCAAGGCGCCGCTGCTGACGGCGGTGCTGCCTTACCTGCAAGCCCATCGCGAGGACGCGGCGCACTGGGCGCAGATTGACCGGGGCGAGCCTTCGAAGGTGTTGTGACATTGGTGTATCGTGCAACCTTTGTGGCCCATTCAAGCCAGCGAGGTTGCCTGTCATGAGTACCCCCCTGAAAATCGATTTCGTCAGCGACGTGTCCTGCCCCTGGTGCATCATCGGCCTGCGCGGCCTGACCGAAGCCCTCGACCAGCTTGGCGCCGAGGTGCAGGCCGAGATTCATTTCCAGCCGTTCGAACTGAACCCGAACATGCCCGCCGAGGGGCAGAACATCGTCGAGCACATCACCGAAAAATACGGCTCCACCGCCGAGCAATCCCAGGCCAACCGCGAACGTATCCGCGACATGGGCGCCGGGCTGGGTTTTGCCTTTCGTACCGATGGCCAAAGCCGTATCTACAACACCTTTGATGCACATCGCCTGTTGCATTGGGCCGGGTTGGAAGGCTTGCAATACAACCTCAAGGAAGCGCTGTTCAAGGCGTATTTCACTGACGGCCAGAACCCGTCCGACCACGCCACATTGGCGATCATCGCCGAAAGCGTCGGCTTGGATATCCAGCGTGCGGCCGAGATTCTCGCCTCCGATGAATACGCCGCTGAAGTCCGTGAACAAGAGCAGCTGTGGATCTCCCGTGGCGTGAGCTCGGTGCCGACCATCGTGTTCAACGACCAGTACGCCGTCAGCGGTGGGCAGCCGGCGGAAGCTTTTGTGGGAGCGATCCGCCAGATCATCCAAGAGGCCAAAGGCTAAGCGCTGGCCCGTCCCTTGCATTGACCCCCTAAAGCCCGTCCGGTATCCGGATGGGCGCTGCCATTAGGGGTGAAACATTACCTTGAATATTCTTGACCTTGACCACAGCCTCACCGGCCAGGCACCGATTGCCCGGCGTCTGGCCAGTGGCCGTGCCACCCGTATCGACCTGCTGGACCTGGGCCCGAAGCTGCGCCTATGGTCCACCGAGAAAACCTGGAGACGCTTCGCCGAACGCCTGGCCCAACGGCCTCGGCCCACCGATGCGCGACCGGAAATCCTGTTTGTCGGCTCTGGCGACTATCACCACCTCACGCCGGCGTTCCTCGCCGATTTGAAAGAGCCCATCAGCCTGATCCACTTCGACAATCACCCCGACTGGGTGCGCTTTGCGCCCAAGCGTCATTGCGGATCGTGGGTCAACCGCGCGCTGAAGATGCCGGCGATCAAGCGCATCGTCACCCTCGGCCCGTGCAGCGACGACCTGCATAACCCGCAACTGCGCGGTGGCAACCTTGCAGCCCTCAAGCGCGGGCACTTGCAGCTGTTTCCCTGGCAGCATCCGCCGTCGAAAGTCTGGGGCAGGGTAGGGGACGGTGCCGGTCACCAGCAGCAGGAAAATCACCTGTATTGGCGCAACCTGGCCGAGCTGGATTGGGCGGCGTTCCTCGATCAGATGATCACCAGCCTGCCCACCGAAGCCATCTGGATCACCATCGACAAAGACGTACTCGCCAGTGAAGACGCGGCCACCAACTGGGACCAGGGCGGCATGCGCCTGACCCACTTGCTGCAAGCTTTGCGGGCGTTGGCGGCGCGCAAACGCATCATCGGCATTGACGTATGTGGTGAGTTCGCCACGCCCGCCTTCAGCAATGCGTTCAAGCGCTGGGAAGCCAAGTCCGACCAGCCGCCGCCCGAGCGTTGGAGCGCCGAAGATCTGCAGCGCAACGCCGCCACCAATGAAGCCCTGATCGACCTGTTTGAGGAGTTGTTCCCGTGACGTTGACTGTGGTGTTGCTGGTGGCGTTTTCCATCGTGCTCGATGTGATCGGCCAGCTGTGTTTCAAGATCGGCCTGGACCGTTTGCCCGAGTTGGACGGCGGTTTCCGCCTGAATGCCTTCTGGGGCCAGGTGTTCAATGCGCCGCTGCTGTGGGCCGGGATCGGCGCGTATGCCATCGAGTTCTTCGTGTGGCTTGAAGCCTTGTCCCGTGCGCCGTTGAGCCTGTTGTTCCCGGCGGCGGCGCTGGCCTATTGCGGGGTGGTGTTGGCGGGCAAGGTGGTGCTGGGGGAAACCGTCAGTCGCCGTCGTTGGTTGGGCACGCTGGTGATCACCCTGGGTGTGATGTTGGTAGCGATTGCAGGGAGTCAGGCATGAGTACGCAGACGATGAACAACGGGTGGCTACACGGGCGTTTCGGCACGGTGGTGCTGTGGGCCTTGCTGATTTGCACCGAGAGCGCCGGCCAGTTGTTTACCAAAGTGGCCGGGGACCAACTGGGGCAAATGGATCTAAGCTGGCAATGGCTGGCTGACGTGGCGCGCAACCCCGGGATCGTGGCGGCTATTGCTAGCTACATCGGCGCGTTTTTCGTGTGGATGCTGATCCTGCGGCGCAGCAGTCTGTCCCTGGCGTTTCCGCTGAGTTCGCTGGTGTTTGTGGTGGTGCTGCTGGGTTCGTGGCTGGGGCTGGGGGAACATATCAGCCCGCTGCACTGGGTGGGCGTCGCGGTGATTATCGGGGGTATTGCCCTGTTGGCCGAAGGCGAAGAAAACTGATCACGCTGGCCTGGGCTGATCGTTGTGGTGAGCGAGCTTATCTCGCGCAGGGCAAGCCCGCTCACCGCAAGAGCTGGGGTTCAGCCCTGGCGTTTGCGGTGCGCCACCAGGAAGCCCAGACCGTGTGATACCGAAATCTGCTTCACCCCCGCCTCACGCTGCTGCTCGGCAATCTCCCGATGAAACGCCTTCACCTTGGTCCAGTGCATCTTCGGCCGGTAGTGGTGCTCGGCGTGGTAGCCGTTGTTCATCCAGATCAGGTTGTACAGCACGCTATAGGAACTCACGCCCCAGGCGATCGGCAGGTCCGGGTTGCCGCCGAAGTGCTCGTAGTAGCCATTGAGTGATGACAGGCACTGGCCCAGGTACCAGAACGGCAACAGCCACAGCACCGCCTGCCAGTTGTAGAGCGCCAGGGCGATATAGAACGCCACAGTCACTGCGATCTCAACCTTGACCCAGCGCGCATCCGCCGGGCGCTTGCGCTTCATCTCGTCATAGAACGGCTTGGGATCGTCGCGAAAAAAACTCAGGAAGGTATAGGCCCACGGGTTTTCGGGCTGACCCTGCTTCCCGCGCTGGTAGATCGACAGCGGGTCGATGGTTTTGCCATCTGGGCCCGGCAGGTCGGCGTTGCCACGGTGATGGCGGTTGTGGATATCGCGGTAGAGCGTCTGGGAAAAACCGATGGTCACCGACAGCAGCAGGTCGAAGGCGCGGTTCATTGCGCGATGGCTGAAGTAGGCATTGTGGATCTGGTTGTGGGAGATGCTGTTGATGCTCCACGACATGCTGATCGCGTAGACCAGTGCCAGGGGCACCAGGGCCCACCAGCTCAGGCTATGGAAGGCGGCAACCAGCCAGACGACAAAGGCAAAATGCCCTAGGCCCAGGGCGATGGGCACCAGGTCCCAGAGCGAGTGATGCAGCAAACGGTAAGCAGGGCGAGCCATGAAGAGTGTCCTGGAAAAATGGATTCCAGGACCTCATTGCAAACCCCAGACCAACCTAATCGAACTTATAGCTGATGGCCGTCTGCACCTGGCCCTGGTTAACGTCGCCAGTCTGCCGGACGATGCTGCTGTCCGCCGCCGAACCCACCAGATGCACCCAGCTCGCGCTGGTCAGCAACGACCATTTGGCAGCCAGGGGAAACTCGAAACTCTGGGTCAGCGTCACGTTCTGGAAGCCGCCGCTGGCGTTGTACGGCCGAAAGCCCGACGCGGCTGCCTCGTTGTCATCCACGCCGAAAAAGGTCTGGGTTTGGCGGGCGTCGGCGAAGTGCGCCACCAGCCCGCTGCTGCCGATGATCCCGTTGCCCAGCGGGTAGCCCAGTTCGCCGCCGACCTTGCCCAGCGTGCCGCTCTGCGCGTGGCCCCCCCCGACGGCCTGGCCCAGCTGTGCATACACCCGCCAGAAATCAGCCGGTGCGTATTGGACAAAACCGCCCACCTCGGCCATGTCCGACACATTACGCAACCCCTGCAGCGAGCCGTTCGAAGTGCGCCCCTGCAGATAATTGATATACGGGCCGGCGGTAAAGCCATTGCTGTTCAACGCGCTCCAGGTCAAGCCGTCGTCGGTACTCAGGCTGACATCGCCCCAGTCCAAGTCGAAATAGGGAACGGGCCGCGTTTCGTAGCGGCTGCCGGTAGGGTCATGGGGCTGGTAGCTGACGCCTGCGCCGACTTCGCCGGTGATACCCTCGGCCTGAGCCGCGTTCGAAACGCTCCAGAGGCCCAATAAACCGGCCAGTGCAGCGCAAGTGATCCTCAACATGGTCACTGTTCCTTGATTGATTACGTGCGCATGAACGCGCAAAGCGTCGACCTCGCGCAAGCACTCATCTTGTTTGTAGCAAGCTACAAAAATTGTAGCTTCCACGACACAAATCGCCCTCCATGCCGAGCAAAGCCCCAGCCCCGCTGGGCCTGCGCCAGTTGGCACACTCCCTGCTCTACCCCTTGTTGCAAGCGCACACAGCGCGCTCTTCCAAGGTAAACAACGATGATCCAATGGCATATCGTGTGTGACTTCGACGGGACCATCACCCCCACCGATGTCATCGACAACGTCCTCCAACGCTTCGCCGGCCCCGAGTGGGAAACCATCGAACAGGAATGGCTGGATGGGCATATCGGTTCACGCGAATGCCTGAGCCGCCAACTGGCGCTGATCAAGGCGACCCCCTCCGAACTGTTGGCGTATTTCGACAGCGTCGAGATCGACCCGGACTTCCCGGACTTCGTCGACCACGTGATCGGCCTGGGCGCGTCCATCGAAGTGGTCAGTGATGGCATCGAGCAGGGCATCGCGCGAATCCTGTCGCGCAACTACGTGACCTTGCTGCCGATCCTCGCCAACCGCCTGCGCCAGGTCGATCAGAACAGCTGGCGCATCGACTTCCCGTATTCCAGCGATGCCTGCCGTGCCGCCTCCGGCAACTGCAAGTGCAAGTCCACCCCGCGCCACAAGCGCGTGCTGGTGATCGGCGACGGCAAGTCCGACATGTGCGTGGCCTCCACTGCCGACTTCGTGTTCGCCAAGGGCAGCCTCGCCGACTACTGCGTCGCCAACCACATTCCTCATGCGCGCTTCGACACCTTTGCCGAAGTGACGGCGCTGCTGGCTCAACTGCCACAAAGCCTCGCCGCCAACGCCACCACCTTTACTGCTGCTGACAATCAGGAACTCTTCCACCATGTCTGATATCCGTATCGCTACCGCCGAAGACCAGATCCTTCTGGATAAAGAAGCCAAATACTGCTCCTACGGCGACACCGTCCACTACATCGAACCGCCGCGTATTTTCAGCCGTTGCGAAGGCTCCTACGTGTGGGACACCGAAGACCAGGCCTACCTCGACCTGCAAATGTGGTACTCGGCGGTCAACTTCGGCTACGCCAACCCACGCCTGAACAATGCGCTGAAGCAGCAGATCGACACCCTGCCGCAGATCGCCAGCCAGTACTTGCACAAGGGCAAGATCGAGCTGTCGGAAATGATCGCGGTCGACGCCAAGAAGAAGTTCGGCCTCGACGGTCGCGTGCACTTCAACGTCGGCGGTTCGCAGTCCATCGAAGACTCCCTGAAGGTGGTGCGTAACGCCACCAACGGCAAGAGCCTGATGTTCGCCTTCGAGGGCGGCTACCACGGGCGTACCCTCGGCGCGTCGTCGATTACGTCCAGTTACCGCTACCGTC
This sequence comes from Pseudomonas sp. H3_E07, assembly GCF_054668895.1. NCBI lineage: Bacteria > Pseudomonadati > Pseudomonadota > Gammaproteobacteria > Pseudomonadales > Pseudomonadaceae > Pseudomonas > Pseudomonas sp. H3_E07. Next base: position 1,512,142 of record NZ_CP162795.1, on the reverse strand, counting down.
GTCGCTATGGCCACTTCGGCGAGCGCGCGCAGTTCATCCCATTCCCGTACCACTTCCGTGGCCCTAAAGGCATGACCAAGGAAGAATACGGCAGCCACTGCGTGCAGCAATTCGCCCGTCTGTTCGAGACCGAATACAACGGCGTGTGGGACCCGAAAGTCGGCCAAAGTGAGTACGCTGCGTTCTACGTCGAGCCGATCCAGGGGACCGGTGGTTATGTGATCCCGCCGATGAACTTCTACCGTGAGTTGAAGCACGTGCTGGATCAGCACGGCATCCTGATGGTCTCCGACGAAATCCAGATGGGCTTCTACCGCACCGGCAAACTGTGGTCGATCGAGCACTTCGACGTGCAACCGGACGTGATCGTGTTCGGTAAGGCGCTGACCAACGGCCTCAACCCACTGGGCGGCATCTGGGCCCGTGAAGAGTTGATCAACCCGAAGATCTTCCCGCCAGGTTCGACCCACTCCACCTTCGCCTCCAACCCGTTGGGCACGGCGGTAGGCTTGGAAATGTTCAAGATGACCAACGAAGTCGACTACGGCGCGATGGTCATGGCCAAGGGCAAGTTCTTCCTCGAAGGCCTGCAAGACCTGCAGAAACGCTTCCCGATCATCGGCGACGTCGACGGCCTGGGCCTGGCCCTGCGCTGCGAAATCTGCGGCCCGGATGGCTTCACACCGGACAAGGCGACCCTGGACTACATGGTCGAGGAAGGCATGAAGGGCGACATGGTGGTGGACGGTCAGAAGCTGGGTCTGATCCTCGACGTGGGCGGTTACTACAAAAACGTGATCACCCTGGCACCGTCCCTGGAAATCAGCTACCCGGAAATCGAACTGGGCCTGAAGCTGCTTGAGCAACTGCTGGTGCGGGCGACCAACCGGTGAACACAGTAGAGATCGACCTCGGTGAGGGTGATGCCGGTTTCGTTCTCGGTGATGGTCCGGTCGGGATCCTGTTGATCCACGGCCTGACCGGCACCCCGACGGAGTTGCGCCAGGTCGCCAAGGGCCTGGTCAAGGTGGGCAACTGCACGGTGTACGTGCCCACCCTGGCCGGGCATTGCGGCGACAACAGCGACCTGCAAGCCACCGGCTGGCGAGACTGGTACGAAGGCGTGCGCAAGACCTTCGCGGGCGTGAAGCAGCGCCATGAACAGGTGTTTGTCGGTGGCTTGTCCATGGGCGCGGTGATGTCGATGTATGTGGCCGCCGAGCACCCTGGGCAAGTCGCCGGGCTGCTGATGTATTCCACCACCTTGAAGTACGACGGTTGGAGCATCAACAAGCTGGCATTCCTCACGCCGTTGTTGATGAAAATCCCCTTCGGCGTGCATCTCTGCCGCTTCGAAGAGAAGCCGCCGTACGGCATCAAGAACGAGCGCCTGCGCGGCATCGTCGAGCGGCAGATGAAGGAAGGCGAGAGCAGCGAGGCGGGGTTGTTGACCATGGAGGGCATCACCGTGCGCGAATTGCACCGGATGAACGCTGTGGTCAAGAAGCGCATGCCGCAGATCAACGTGCCGGCGCTGGTGTTGCACTCCATCGAGGACGACATCACCAGCCGTTGGAACGCGGACTATGTGGAGCGCCATCTGGGCGGGCCCGTGACCAAGATCCTGTTGGACAACTGCTACCACATGATCACCGTCGACCTGCAATACCGCCGCGTGATCGAGTTGAGTGCCGACTTCGTCGAGCAGCACGCGGGCCTCAAACCCATGCAGGTCGAGGTGGGACTCCAGCGAGGCAGCGATGCAGGCACCTCGGTCTTTCAAATGCACCGAGGTGATGCCATCGCAGCCTCGCCGGGGCTCGACAGCTCCCACGTTTGATCGGCGCTCACCCCAGATATAAGGGAAACCTGTGATCACCACCCAAGCCTTCCCGACCATTCGGGCCATCCAGCGCAGTGCCTGGAACGACTGTTTTGCGGGAGCCCTGGAGGATTGGGACTATTACGTCGCCGTGGAGAACGCCGCCATCGAAGATTTCCAGTGGCGTTACCTGGCGGTTTACGAAGATGGAACGCTGGCGGCTGTGGCGGCGGCGTTCATCACCCATTATCGCCTCGACACGACGGTGTCGGGCGCCGGCAAGCGCGTGACCGAGCGTGTCGAGCGCTTGTGGCCGGGGCTATTGCAATTGGGGCTGTATGCCCTCGGTTCCCCGGTGGCTGAGCGTTGCGACGTCGGTTTTGCCAGTGGCGTGGCGGATGGGCGCCGACCGCTGTTGCTCAAGCACCTGCTGGCAGCCGCGCGCCAGGATGCCGATGACTTTGGTATCGGCCTGGTGGCGGTCAAGGATGCACCGAGCAAAGACCCGGATTGGGTCGAAAGTTGCCGGGCTGCTGGCTTCCAGAGCATGCCGAGCTTGCCCACGGGGGTATTGCCGCTGCCGTACGGCTCGGTGGACGCTTACTTGGGCTCCTTGGGAAAATCCACGCGCAAGGACCTGCGCCGCAAACTGCGCGCACCGGGGCCACGGGTGGAATGGCGGCGCAATATCGACGACGTGCTGCCGCAGATCATGCGCCTGTACGAGGCTACGCTGACGCGTGCCGAATTGCAGTTCGAGCGGCTGCCCGCCGGCTACTTCACCGGTGTGCTCGAACGCCTTGATGAGCGCGCGGTCTGTGTTCTTTACTGGGTGGACGAGCAACTGGTGGCGTTCAACCTGATCCTGGTGGACGAACATCGACTGGTGGACAAGTTTTTCGGGCATGACGTTGAGTTCACTCGCGACTACAACCTGTACTTCCGTAGCTGGCTGACCAATGTCGACTACTGTATTCAACACAATATTGCGGTGTATGAGTGCGGCCAGGCCGGGTATGCCAGTAAGCTACGCCTGGGCTGCGAGTTCCAAGGCAACAGCGTGTTTTTCCGCCACCGCAACCGGCTGGTCAACGGCCTGCTCAAGCTTGTAAAACTGTTTATTCGACCGGATCGTTCCGACCCTGCCATGGCTGCTGCGATAAGCGAAACCTGATGATCACCAAGACCCGCCAGAAAGCCCGCCCCTTTGCCATTTCGCGTTGGAGCGTCCAGCGCAAGCTGGTGCTGGCGTTCTGGTTGGTCAGTGTGATTCCCACCATGATCGCCGCCGAACTGGCGGCCACCACGCTGTCGCAGATCTTCGACAGCAACGTGCGCATCTGGCTGCAGGAGTCGACCAAGATCGTCAAGGACGAGATCGGCGATATCCTTCATGACAACGCACGCATGGCTAAATTGTTTTTGCGCTACACCAGCCCGCCTGCGAGCAAGCAAGCGGCCAAACACGACCGGCTGACCGCCGACATTGCCGATGCCACCGATATTGATGTGGTGGCGTTGATTCGCACCAGTGACCAAAAAATCGTGTTCAGCACCGCGGCATCCGACATCGTCAAGCAGATCAGCCTGGCCAAAAATACGGTGTTGCAGACTGTGCAGGTAGGGGGCGCGTCCACCGGCATCGTGGTCTCGACTTTCGAGACCTCCCAGGACGGCGTCGATTACGAGCTGCTGGTCGGGACTTACCTGGACAGCAGTTTCCTCACCAGCGTGGCCGACGTGCATTCCCTCGACCTGCGCCTGTACCTGGCGAACCCCGAAGGTTTCTCTGAGATTTTCTCGACCCAACGTTTTGAGGATCACCCTTCGCGCATCCCCAAGAGCGTCGAAACCGCGATGCGCGCCACCAGGCAGCCCAGCGAGCAGTTCACCAACAACTACAGCGGGTTGTACTGGCCGATCTTCAACGATGCCGGTGACCTGCAAGGTGTGATCTTCAGTGGCTTGCTGCGCCACACCAGCCTGGTGGGGCTGGTAAACCAGAGCAATCTGTTTGTGTTGATCTTCCTGCTCAGCTCGGCCTTGTCGCTGGCTGCCGGGGTACTGGTGTCGCGACGTTTGACCAAGCCGCTGCGGGACCTGTCCCAGGGCGTGAGTGCGGTGATTTCCGGCGACTATGCGCACCGCGTGGTGGTCAGCGGTGGTGATGAACTGGCGCAGTTGAGCAGTACCTTCAACCATATGACCGAGCGCCTGGGTGAGTTGCATCACCTTGAAGCGCAGCTGCGTCGACGTGATCGCCTGCATGCCCTGGGTGAAGTCGCCATGGGCCTGGCCCACGAGATCCGCAACCCGCTGGGCATCATCAAGACGGCAACGCAGTTGCTGCACCGCCGCGCCGATCTGGCGGACACCGACAAGCGCCACCTGGAATACGTGATCAGTGAAGTCAGCCGTATCAACGACCTGATCACCGAATTCCTCGACTTTGCCAAGCCCAACCCGCCGTTGCGCGTATTGCTGCCGGCGCGCCCGTTGGTGGAGGAAATCCTCGGCTTCTGCGCCCCGGAGCTGGCCACGCATACTATCGATGCGCAGATCGACGACCAGGCGCCGGGAGCGACGATCTACGCAGATGCCAAACAGCTCAAGCAGGCGTGCCTCAACCTGATTCTCAACGCCATCGACGCGATGCCCGAAGGTGGGCGCCTGACCCTGGGGATTCGCGCGGACGGCGAGAACACGGTGATCAGCATCGCCGACACCGGCCAGGGTATTCCGGCGGACATGATCGAACGCATCTTCACGCCTTTCGTTACCACCAAGGCCTCCGGCACCGGCCTGGGCCTGGCCAAAGTCTATTCGATCATGGAAAGTCACGACGGCAGCATCGAATGTGCCAGTGAAAAAGATGCCGGCGCCACCTTCAGCCTGTACATTCCGGCGAGTGGCGAAGACGACGAGGACAGTCATGACGCATAACATTCTGGTAGTCGACGACGAACCCAAGCTCTGCGACTTGCTGGCATCGGCCCTGGGGCAGAACGATGTGCAGGTGTTCATCGCCGGCAACGGCCTGCATGCGCTCAAGGTGCTGGAACAGGAAGACATCGACCTGGTGATCAGCGACTGGCGCATGCCGGGCATGGACGGTCCGGCGCTGCTGGCCGAGATCAAGGCGCGCTACCCCCATGTGCCGGTGATCGTGATGACCGCCTACAGCACGGTGAAGAACGCCGTGCAGTCGATGCGCAACGGCGCCTACGACTACATCGCCAAGCCGTTCGACATCGACGAGCTGGACATCACCGTGGCCAAGGCCCTGCAGTTTCGCGACATCATGCGCGACAACGCACGCCTGCGTGCCGAGCTGGACGAGCACGCGCAATTCGACAGCCTGGTAGGCGACAGCCCGGCGTTTCGCAAAGTGCTGCAAGCCGTGGACTCGGTGCGCGACAGCAGCGCCACCATCCTGCTGACCGGCGAAAGCGGCACCGGCAAGGAAATGGTCGCCCGCGCCATTCACAAACATGGCAGCCGTGCCGACAAACCCTTCGTGGCGGTCAATTGCGCGGCCATCCCGGAAGGGCTGCTGGAAAGCGAAATGTTCGGCCACCGCAAAGGCGCGTTCACCGGTGCCGTGGCTGACCGGGTAGGGCGCTTCCAACAGGCCGACAAAGGCACGCTGTTTCTCGATGAAGTGGGCGACATGCCCCTGGCGTTGCAGGCCAAGATCCTGCGCGCGTTGCAGGAGCGGGTGATCGAACCGGTGGGCGATCCCCGCGAGCGCAAGGTGGATGTGCGAGTGATCGCCGCGACCAACAAGAACCTGCTGGACGCGGTGGCCAACAAGGAATTTCGCGAAGACCTGTACTACCGCCTCAACGTGTTCCCGATTCCCTTGCCGTCATTGCGCGAACGGGTGGAAGACATCGCGCCCCTGGCCCGTCACTTCGCCCAGACCCTCAGCGCCACTGCCGGTAAACGCATCACCGGTTTCAGTGCTGAAGCGTTGCAGGCCATGGCGGCCTACCACTGGCCAGGCAATATTCGTGAACTGCAGAACTGCGTAGAGCGCGCGACCATTGTGGCGGCGTCGCCGGTGATCGAAGACATCGACTTGCCGGGCTACCTGTTTGCGTCCAAACCGAACCAGGGCGACGTGACGGCGATCCTCAGCGACGGGCCGGGCATTCCCCAGGACCTGGATGCGGCACTGGCGGAAGTGGAAAAGGCCTACATACTCGCGGCGTTGCAGGAGAGCAATGGCGTGCAAGCGGCGGCGGCGGCGAAGATCGGGATTTCGGAGCGCAGCTTCTGGTACCGCCTCAAGAAGCTGGGCATTCAGGTCGACAAAATAGTCCGCTGATCTTTCCGGCACACCTCAATTCAAATGTGGTGTGTCAGGTATGGACGCGTACCCAGATGCTCACTAATACGGTTGCCGCCATCAACCAGGCGACAGCCGCCACGGCCAGCGACGCCTCCAACCGCATCCGATCCACCACCACATACAACGTCGCCAAATATACAAAATACGGAATGATCGACCACATCCCGAACAGGATCGTGGTCTTCAAATCCTCCACCGAGCGGCCCTTGCCGACGATGTAATGGGCGATCAACGCAAAGGTCGGAAACAGCGGCACCAAACCAGCGATGTAGTAGTTTTTGGTCTTGGCCAGCGCGGCCAGAATCAACACCACCGCCGCGCCAAGAGCGGCCTTCAACACCAGATCCATCAGTGGCTCAACCCGTATTTTTTGACTTTATCGAACAGCGTGGTCTTGGCCATCCCCAGTTCCTGACTGGCCTGGGTCAGGTTGCCGCCGCTGCGTTGCAAGGCGTCGTTGAGCAGGTTGCGTTCGAACGCTTCCACTGCCTCGGTGAAAGCCAGGCCTTGGCTGCCGCTGCTGGTGCCGCTTTTCTTGAAGGCCGGCAGGCCGAGGGCGAAGCGTTCGGCGACGTTGCGCAGTTCACGCACGTTGCCCGGCCAGTCGTGGCTCATCAGGCTCGACAGGGTCTGGTTGTCCAGCTCCGGCACACTGCGGTCAAAACGCAGCGACGACTGCTGAAGGAAATGTTCGAACAGCTGCAGGATGTCTTCGCGGCGCTCGCGCAACGGCGGCAGCTCCAGGGTCACCACGTTGAGGCGATAGTACAGGTCGCTGCGGAACTGATTGGCACGGCTCAGTTCATCGAGGTCAGACTTGGTGGCGGCGATCACCCGGCAATCCACCGCCACGCTCTGGTTCGACCCCAGGCGTTCCAGGGTACGCTCCTGCAAAACTCGCAGTAGCTTGATCTGCAGGTTGATCGGCATGCTTTCCACTTCATCGAGGAACAGCGTGCCTTCGTGGGCGTGTTCGATCTTACCGATACGACGTTTGCCGGCGCCGGTGAAGGCATTGGCTTCGTGACCGAAAATCTCGCTTTCGAACAGGTTCTCCGGTAGGCCGCCGCAGTTCAGCGCGACGAACTGGTGAGCATGACGCCGGCTGAAATCATGCAGGCAGCGCGCAACCAGTTCCTTGCCGGTGCCAGTCTCGCCTTCGATCAGCACGTTGGCCGAGGTGTCGGCCACGTTGGCGATCAGCTCGCGCAGGTTCTGCATGGCCGGTGAGCGGCCGATGATGCGGCCTTCCAGCGAATCGCGCTCGGCCAATTGGCGGCGCAGCGACCAGACTTCCCTCGCCAGTCCGCGCTGTTCAAGGGCGCGGCGGGCCACGTCCACCAAGCGTTCGGGGGAGAAGGGTTTTTCCATGAAGTCATAGGCGCCGTTGCGCATGGCGCCGACGGCCATGGAGATGTCGCCGTGCCCGGTGATCAGCACCACCGGCAAGCTTTTATCCAAAGCCTTGAGACGGGTGAGCAGCTCCAGGCCGTCAATGCCGGGCAAGCGGATGTCGCTGATCACAATGCCGGCGAAGTTCTCGCCGATGCGCTTCAACGCCTCTTCAGCGCTGCCTACGCCGACACTGGGAATGTCTTCCAGGGCCAGGGCCTGCTGGCAGCCGAGCAGTACATGGGGGTCGTCTTCGACGATCAGCACCGTGAGCTCGTCTTTAATGGCTTTAGCGTCTGTATTCATGTCGACTCAGCTTTTTGAGCGCCCGCCAACGGCAGGCACAAGACAAAGGCCGTTCCACCACTGGCCGGGTGTTCCACGGCAAGGTTGCCGCCGGTGGCCGCCGCCAGGCTGGCGGAGAGGGTCAGGCCCAGGCCCAGGCCTTGCTCGCCGGGCTTGGTGGTGAAGAACGGTTCAAACAAATGCTTGCGCGCCTCCGGGTCGATACCGTGGCCATTGTCGCGCACGTGCAGGCGGTATTTACCGTCGGCGCTGCTGCCTTCCAGCCACAGCTCGGGAGCCGGCTGAGCCTGCATAGCGTCGAGGGCATTGCCGATCAGGTTGACCAGGATCTGCTCCAGGCGCGTCTGGTCGATTTGCAATTGCGCGTGGGAAAAGTCGCGGTGCAGGGTCAGCGGTAGGCTGTCCAGGCGTGCGCCGAGTACTTGGAAAGCCGCGTCTACCGCTTTGGCCAGGCTGGCTTCGCCCTGGTCATCGCCGCGCCGGGCGAAGGAGCGCAGGCTGGCGGTGATGCGACCCATGCGGTCGATCAGTTCGTTGATGGTTTTGAGGTTGGCACTGGCGGTGTCCAGGGCGCCGCGCTCCAGGAAGCGTACGGTGTTGCCGGACAGGGTGCGCAGGGCTGCCAGGGGCTGGTTCAATTCGTGGGCGATGCTGGTCGACATCTGGCCGATGGCCGCCAGCTTGCCGGCCTGCACCAGTTCATCCTGGGCGCGGCGCAGCGTCTCCTCGGCCTGGCGCCGTTCGCGGATCTGGCCCTTGAGCCGTTCGTTGCTGGCACGCAGGTCGGCGGTGCGTTCGGCAATCCGTCGTTCCAGCTGGCTGTTGGCTTCCTGCAGGGCTTCCCGCGCGGCGAGGCGGGTGGCGATGACTTTGCGTCGCTCGTTCCAGGCAATCAGCAAAAACGCCACCAGGCCAAACGCGACGGCCACCAAAATGCCTTGGTTGATCGCCGCACGGCGCAGGTCGTTGAGCGGGGTGAGCAGGGTGAAATTCCAGGGTGTGTCATTCAGCGGGCGGGTTTGCGCCAGGTAGCTGACTTCGTGCTCGTCGTTCACCACTTCGCTGTTGGCCGGGAAGGTCAGTTTCTCGGTACCTTCGTTGAGGCGCTCGCGGGCCAGGGGTTCCAGCTCGTTCAACGTCGCCCAGTAGTATTGCAGGCTGTGGGCCAGGCGTTCCTTGACGTCATCGCTCAGCGGACGCACAGCCTTGAGGCGGCGGGCCGGGTCGCTGGAGAGGATGATGATGCCGTTCTCGTCGCTCACAAAGGCTTCGAGGCGCGCGCGTTGCCAGCGTTCCTCCAGGGCTTCGAGGCGCACCTTGACCACGGCGACGCCGATGATCTTGCCATGCTCTTCCAGGCCGTGGGCCAAGTAGTAGCCGGGTTCGCCGTTGGTGCTGCCGATGCCGTAGAAACGGCCAGGCTGGCCACGCACGGCGTTCTGGAAATAGGCGCGGAAGGACAGGTCTTCACCCTGGTAACTGTCGGCATCACGCCAGTTACTGGTGGCCAGCACGCGGCCGGTGGTGTCCATCACGTAGATGGCCCGGCTGCGACTGCGTCGGTTCAGGCCTTCGAGGTAATCGTTGACGGTCTTGCGGGTTTCCTGATTGGGGTCGGCCAGCAGCGCGGACACGCTGGACTCCAGTTCCAACAGGCTGGGCAAGTAGGTGTATTTGCTCAGTTCGCTTTCGACGGTGCGGGCATGCAGCTCCAGCTGGCGTTCGCCAGTGTCGCTGAGGGTGCGGATGCCGTAGTACTCGCTGACCCAGAAGCCGATATAACCCAGGCCGATCATCAGGGCGATGATCAACGGCGGCAGGAACAGTTGGCGGATCAGGCGTGGTTTCACGGCAAGTGATGGCGGTGCGGCGCGAAATTGGTTGGGGTCGCATTTCATCACAGATGCCTTGGGTCAGCTACCGCTCACCCTTCCTGTAGGAGCGAGCTCGCTCGCGAAAAAACCAAGGGCACCGCGTTCATCCAGGATGTGCGCGTCATCGTTGCCGTTTTTCGCGTGCAAGCTCGCTCCTATAGGAGGAGCAAGCTGTGGCTTTTTTAGTGCTGCAGGATTTTCTCAAGGAAGTGCTGCGCGCGTTCGGAGCGGGCGCTGATGTCGCCGAAAAACTCTTCTTTCGGGCAGTCTTCGATGATCTTGCCGGCGTCCATGAAGATCACGCGGTCGGCCACTTTGCGGGCGAAGCCCATTTCGTGGGTCACGCACATCATGGTCATGCCTTCTTGGGCCAGCTGCACCATTACGTCGAGTACTTCGTTGACCATTTCCGGATCGAGGGCCGAGGTCGGTTCGTCGAACAGCATGACGATCGGGTCCATGGCCAGGGCGCGGGCAATTGCCACACGTTGTTGCTGGCCGCCGGAAAGCTGGCCCGGGTGCTTGTGGGCGTGTGCCGACAGGCCCACACGCTCAAGCAGTTGCAGGCCTTTCTTGGTCGCTTCTTCCTTGCTGCGACCGAGTACCTTGATCTGCGCGATGGTCAGGTTCTCGGTGATGGTCAGGTGCGGGAACAGCTCGAAGTGCTGGAACACCATGCCCACGCGCGAACGCAGCTGCGGCAGGTTGGTCTTCGGGTCGGCGATGGAGGTGCCGTCGACCACGATGTCGCCCTTCTGGAACGGTTCCAGCGCGTTGACGCACTTGATCAGGGTGGACTTACCCGAGCCCGACGGCCCGCACACCACGATCACTTCGCCTTTTTTGACATCGGTGCTGCAATCGGTCAGCACCTGGAAGTCGCCATACCACTTGTTGATATTCTTGATAGAGATCATACGGCAAACCTTTTTTGCAGACGCTTGACCAGCAGCGAGGCGGAAAAGCTGATGATGAAGTAGACGACACCGGCGAAGATCAAGAACTCATTGGAGCGGCCGATGATGTCGCCGTTGGAGCGGGCGGAGTTGAGGAAGTCCACCAGGCCCACGGTGTAGACCAGCGAGGTGTCCTGGAACAGGATGATCGACTGTTGCAGCAGCAACGGGGTCATCTTGCGGAACGCCTGGGGCAGGATGATCAGGCGCATGGTCTGGCCGTAGGTCATGCCCATGGCCTGTGCTGCTGCCATCTGGCCTTTGGGGATCGACTGCACGCCGGCCCGTACGATCTCGCAGAAGTACGCGGCTTCGAACATCATGAAGGCCACGACGCAGGAGGTGAACGCACCGATCGGGGTGTCTTCGCCGGTGATCCAGCGCAATACGAACGGCACCGCCAGGTAGAACCAGGTGATCACCAGCAGCAGCGGGATCGAGCGGAAGTAGTTCACATAAGCGCCGGCCACGCGGGACAGCAGTTTGCTGGACGACAGGCGCATCAGCGCCAGGACCGTACCCAGCGCAATGCCGCCGACTACGCCCATGACCATCAACTGCAAGGTCATGACCATGCCGTTCCACAGGCCTGGGATAGCGGGGATGATGCCGCTGAAATCGAAGTCCATTATTTACCCCCCACGGAGATCAGGCCGGGCACTGCGACTTTCTTCTCGACCAGGCGCATGAGCAGCATCAGGCTCATGTTCAGGGTGAAATAGATCAGCGTGGCCAGGGTGAAGGCTTCAAACAGGTTGGCCGAGAACTCGGCGGTCTGTTTGGTTTGCGCCAGCAGTTCCATCAGGCCGATCAAGGACGCCACGGAGGAGTTCTTGAAGACGTTGAGGAATTCCGAGGTGAGCGGTGGAATGATGATTCGGTAGGCCTGCGGCAGCAGCACGTTCCAATAGATCTGCGGCAGCTTGAAGCCCATGGCGCGCGCGGCGGATTCCTGGCCGCGTGGCAGCGCCTGGATACCGGTACGCACCTGCTCACACACACGGGCGGCGGTGAACAGGCCCAGGCACACGACAACGCTCAGGTAGGCCGAGGTGGTCGGGTTGAGGTCTTGTTTGTACCAGTCCTGCAGGTTCTGCGGCAGCATGTCGGGTACCAGGAAGTACCAGATGAACAGCTGCACCAGCAACGGCACGTTACGAAACAGTTCCACGTAGCAGGTCGCGATGCCCGATACGATGCGGTTTGGCACGGTGCGCATGACGCCCAGAATGGACCCCAGCAGCAAGGCGATAATCCATGCCACGACAGCGATGGCGATGGTCCAGCCCAAGCCGGCGATGTACCAGTCGAGATAAGTCTCGCTGCCCACGCCAGTGGACTTGAAGAACACGCCCCAGTCCCAGTTGTAATTCATTAGGGTCTCCCCTCGAAATCGATCGATGTACAAGCACCCGCTTGGGGAAGATCCTTTCCCGCCTGACGGTGAACGCCAGGCACACACGATCGGCTCGAAAACCGCCAGGTCGAGTGTTCCAATTAAAGCCAGCAGGTAGTAACAGACGCCTGAGGGAGGGTTGGCTCCCTCAGGAGATAAGCTTAGTCAGGTATCAGATTTTTACGTCAGGCGCTGGCTTGTCGCTTGGGTTGGCGATCAGCTCCTTCACCTTGTCGCTCATCGGGAAGTTCAGGTTCAGGCCTTTTGGTGGGATCGGGCTCTCGAACCACTTGCTGTAGATCTTGTTGATTTCGCCGGATTTGTACAGGGCAACGATGGCGTCATCGACCGCTTTCTTGAAGGCCGGGTCGTCTTTACGCACCATGCATGCGTAGGCTTCGAAGGACTGCGGAGTACCGGTGATGACCCAGTCGTCCGGCTTCTTGGCCTTGGCTTCTTCACCGGCCAGCAGGGCGTCGTCCATCATGAAGGCAACGGCGCGGCCGCTTTCCAGCATCTGGAAGGATTCGCCATGGTCTTTGGCGGAGATGACGTTCATGCCCATTTGCTTGTCGGCGTTCATCGCTTTGATGATGCGCTCGGACGTGGTGCCGGCGGTGGTCACGACGTTCTTGCCTTTCAGGTCGGCAAAGTCAGCGTAGGACGGCTTGCCATCCTTGTCTTTCTTGACCAGCAGACGGGTGCCGATTTCGAAGATGTTGACGGTGAAATCAACTTGCTGGGCGCGTTCGGCGTTGTTGGTGGTGGAGCCGCACTCGAGGTCCGCGGTGCCGTTCTGGATCAGCGGAATACGGGTTTGCGAAGTGACCAGGTTGTACTTGGCTTTCAAGTCGGGTTTGTTCAGGTCTTTTTTCAGTTGCTCGACGACGGCCAACTGAATGTCGTGGGAGTAGCCCACGGGTTTGCCCGAACCATCCGCGATGTAGGAAAACGGAATGGAGCTGTCGCGGTGAGCGAGAGTGATGGTGCCGGAGTCGTTGATCTTTTTCAGCGTGCCGGTGAGTTCGGCGGCGAAAACTGGAGTGCTGATCAGAGCAGCAGCGATAGCTGCGCCCAGAATATGGGGAACGATGCGCATCAATACTTCCTCGACATTTGTTTTTTTTATGAAGCCGGCTAAACGGCTCTCTTGTACAGCGAATGCCCGTGACGGCTCCTGAAGCGTTCCAGGCAATCGTCCAAGAGTGTAGAGCATGAGTCGTGCCAGGCCCGAGATAAAAGGTTAACTCTATGATTTATAGGGTGATTAAGTTTGTGTGACGATGTTTTTTCAGGACTGAGGTCCGGCAAACCGAATAGATGGCACTGTGACGTTCGGAAAACCGAATGCGAAAAAAAGCCCCTGAGCCTTTCAGCGCAGGGGCTTTTTATAGTAGCGATCCGTCAGGCGGCTTCGATCTTGCTGCGATTCTGCTCAACGGTCGACAAGTAGCGCTGCACGTTGGCCTGTTCTGCCGGCGTGGTGAATAGACCCAGCTTGGTGCGGCGCCACAGCACGTCCTGAGGCTGGGTCGCCCATTCCTCAGCGCACAGGTAATCAACCTCACGGGTATAGAGGCCACCGCCCAGGTGTTCGCCCAGGTCCGCCAACGACTGCACGCCTTCCAGCAAGCGCCAGGTGCGGCTGCCGTAGGTGGTGGACCAGCGGCGCGCGATCTCACTTGGCACCCAGTCGAATTTGCTGCGAATGGCCTCGGCCAGGGCCTCTGGCGTGGTCATGTCTTCGCCGCCAGGCAGGCTGGCCTTGGCGGTCCAGCTTGGGCGCATCTGAGTGAAATACGGTGCCAACTGCGCCATCGCCGATTCGGCAAGCTTGCGATACGTGGTCAACTTGCCGCCAAACACCGACAGGATCGGCGCTTCGCCTGTGCCGCCGGACAGTGCCAGGGTGTAGTCGCGGGTAATGGCCGACGGGTTGTCCGATTCGTCGTTGCACAGTGGACGCACGCCGGAGTAAGTGTGGACGATGTCGTCGCGGCTCAGTTGTTTCTTGAAGTGCGCGTTGACCACCTTGAGCATATAGTCCGTTTCACCTTCGGTGATCGCCACTTTTGCTGGGTCACCGGTGTATTCGCGGTCGGTGGTGCCGATGATGGTCAAGTGGTTCAGGTACGGAATGGTGAAGACGATGCGTTGGTCTTCGTTCTGCAGGATGTGCGCGTGGGCGCCTTCGTACAGTTTCGGTACGATCAGGTGGCTGCCCTGGATCAGGCGGATGCCGTAAGGCGAATCCTGCTTCAGATCGTCCTTGATGAACTTGGCGACCCATGGGCCGGCGGCGTTCACCAATGCGCGGGCACGGATTGAGAACAGGCTGCCATCGGCGCGTTCCATGTTCATTTCCCACATGCCGTTGCTGCGGTGTGCGCTGATGCAGCGGGTCTGGGTGTGGATGTGCGCCCCTTTTTCACGGGCGGCCATGGCGTTCAGCACGACGAGGCGGGCGTCATCGACCCAGCAGTCGGAGTATTCGAAGCCCTTGGTGATTTCGCTTTTCAGCGGGCTGTCGGGGCCGAACCTCAGGCTTTTGGAACCCTCAAGTTTTTCGCGCTTGCCGAGGTTGTCGTAGAGGAACAGGCCGGCGCGGATCATCCATGCCGGACGCAGGTGTGGGCGATGCGGCAACACGAAGCGCATCTGCTTGACGATGTGCGGGGCCTTGGCCAGCAGCACTTCACGTTCGGCCAGCGCTTCGCGCACCAGGCGGAATTCATAATGTTCGAGGTAGCGCAGGCCGCCGTGGATCAGCTTGCTGCTGGCGGATGAGGTGTGGCTGGCCAGGTCGTCCTTTTCGCAAAGGAATACCGACAAACCGCGACCGGCTGCGTCCGCTGCAATGCCGACGCCATTGATCCCGCCGCCGATAACGGCAACGTCATAGACTTCGGCAAGCGGTGGAGCAGGCAAGGTGGAAGGGTTCATCGGCTGGCCTCGCGATTTTTTCGTCTTGGAATTCGAACATTAATGTTCATTTGCGAAAATGGTAGCTGATAAACGCGCGCGCAGCCAGCCGACTTCGATTGAAAAAACTCATCGAAGGGCGGGAAAAGGAAAATTTGTGAACATGAGCCGGGGACAGGCTTGAGGAAATGGGGGGATAGATAGCCTTCGCGAGCAAGCCCGCTCCCACATTGACCGAGTTCCAGCATGAGAATCCGGTCAAATGTGGGAGCGGGCTTGCTCGCGAAGGCGGCGGTACAGGCGCCAGAGATATCCAGTGTTTAAACCACTTCCAACCGAACCTTGTGCTGATTCAATAACTGCACCAACGCCGGCACGGGCTGTTGATCGGTCACCAGGCAATCCACCAGGCTGATCGGGCCCAGTCGAATCATGGCATTGCGCCCGAATTTGCTGGAGTCTGCCGCCAGGATCACCTGACGCGCATTGGCGATGATCGCCTGGGAAACCCGCACTTCCTGGTAGTCGAAATCCAGCAGGCTGCCGTCTTCATCGATACCACTGATGCCCACCAGAGCAAAGTCGACCTTGAACTGGTTGATGAAGTCGACACTCGCCTGGCCCACCACGCCGCCGTCACGGCGCACGTTACCGCCGGTCAGCAGCACGTCGAAGTCGTCCTTGGCACTGAGCATGGTGGCGACGTTGAGGTTGTTGGTGATGATTTTCAGGTGATTGTGGTTGAGCAACGCACGGGCGATGGATTCGGTGGTGGTACCGATATTGATGAACAGCGAGGCGTGATCGGGGATCTGCGCGGCAATCGCTTCGCCAATACGCTGTTTCTCGTCGCGCATCTGGTCAGCACGCATGGCGTACGCAGTGTTCTCGACACTGGAGTCATAGGCCGCGCCACCGTGGTAGCGGCGCAGCAGATTGGCATCCGCCAGCTGGTTGATATCGCGGCGGATGGTTTGCGGGGTGACAACGAACAGCTGCGCCATTTCCTCGATGCTGACGTAGCCGCGTTCGCGGACCAACTCGAGGATTTGTTGTTGGCGGGGAGGCAGATTCATGGGGCGTCCTTTGGGCTGCCATACAAAAGTGGCCCATGATGACGCAGGAATCCGCTCCCTGCCAGTTACAACCGGATGTTGGCTTATTCAGCCCCTTCGTGGGGCTCCCAGTCACGGGTGCGGCTGACTGCTTTTTGCCAGCCGGCATAGAGCTTTTCTTTGGCCGCTTCGTCCAACTGCGGTTCGAATTCGCGCTCGATAACGGCCTTGCCGCGCAACTCTTCCAGGCTGCCCCAGAAGCCGCACGCCAGGCCTGCCAGGTAGGCCGCGCCCAGTGCGGTGGTCTCGCGCATTTGCGGGCGCTCGACCTGGGTGCCGAGGATGTCGGCCTGGAATTGCATCAGGAAGTTGTTGGCCACTGCGCCGCCGTCCACGCGCAGGGCTTTGAGGCGTTCGCCCGAATCCTGTTGCATGGCGTCGAGTACATCGCGGGTCTGGTAGGCAATCGACTCCAGGGCTGCACGAATAATGTGGTCCACGCGTACGCCGCGGGTCAGACCGAACAGTGCGCCACGGGCGTAGGGGTCCCAGTACGGGGCGCCCAGGCCGGTGAAGGCGGGCACCAGGTACACGCCGTTGCTGTCCTTGACCTTGCCCGCGAAGTATTCGGTGTCGTGGGCGTCGTTGATGATTTTCAACTCATCACGCAGCCACTGCACGGTGGAACCACCATTGAACACGGCGCCTTCCAGAGCGTAGGCCACTTCGCCACGCGGGCCGCAAGCAATGGTAGTGAGCATGCCGTGCTTGGATTTAACCGCTTTGTCGCCGGTGTTCATCAACAGGAAGCAGCCGGTGCCGTAGGTGTTCTTGGCTTGGCCGGCTTCGACGCACATCTGGCCGAACAGCGCGGCCTGCTGGTCACCGGCGATACCGCCGATGGCAATGCCGCTTTTGGTGCGGCCGTAGATTTCGGAGGAAGACTTCACTTCCGGCAACATCTCGCGCGGGATGTCGAGGATTTCCAGCATCTTCGCATCCCACTCCAGGGTGTGGATGTTGAAGAGCATGGTGCGCGAGGCGTTGGTGTAGTCGGTGACGTGGGTCTTGCCGCCGGTAAATTTCCAGATCAGCCAGCTGTCGACGGTGCCGAACAGCAGTTCGCCGTTGCGCGCACGCTCGCGGCTGCCTTCGACGTTGTCGAGGATCCACTTGAGCTTGGTGCCGGAGAAGTAAGGGTCGGTAACCAGACCGGTGGTGTCGCTGATGTACTGCTCGTGGCCATCGCGCTTGAGCTGCTGGCAGATCTCGGTGCTGCGGCGGCACTGCCAGACGATCGCGTTGTAGATCGGGCGACCGGTGACCTTATCCCACACCACGGTGGTTTCACGCTGGTTGGTGATGCCGATGGCCGCGACCTGATCATGGTGCAGGCCGGCCTGGGCCAGGGCTTCGACCATCACGGCGCTCTGGGTGGCGAAGATTTCCATCGGGTCATGTTCGACCCAGCCTGCTTGTGGGTAATGCTGGGCGAATTCACGCTGGGCAGTGCAGACCACGTTGGCGTCACGATCAAAGATGATCGCCCGGGAACTGGTGGTGCCTTGGTCAAGGGCGATGATGTAGTTCTTATTCTGAATATCGGTCATGTCGAATGCCTTGGAAAATAAGAAAATCGGTAATCAGCCTGGGCCGCAAAAAGGGCAGGTGCGTCCAGGCTGGCGCTATCAGGAAATACGGGTCTTGCCGTTGACAGCCGTGTCAGGTGTTTCTTCATCTATAGCAGGTGCGGCGCTCGGCAGATGACGGGCAATCAGCCCGCGATAGGCTGCAGCACCGAGGCATGCGCCAACGATCGGCGCGAAAATCGGCACCAGGAAGTAAGGAATATCGCGGCCACCGGTAAAGGCCATTTCACCCCAGCCCGCGAAAAAGGTCATCAGCTTGGGCCCGAAATCCCGCGCGGGGTTCATCGCAAAGCCTGTCAACGGGCCCATGGCGCTGCCGATCACCGCGATCAGCAGGCCGATCAGCAGCGGGGCCAGCGGGCCGCGGGGCAGGCCGTTGTTGTCGTCGGTCAGGGCCATGATCACGCCCATCAGGATGGCAGTGATGACCATTTCCACCAGGAACGCCTGGGCGGTGCTCAGCAGTGCATGGGGGTAAGTAGAGAACACCGACGCCAACTCCAGGCTGGCCTGGGAGCCGCGGACCATGTGGTGGGTTTGTTCGTAATCGAAAAACAGGTTGCTGTAGAGCGTGTACACCAAGGCCGCCGAGCAGAAGGCGCCGGCAATCTGGGCAAGGATATAGAAGGGCAGTTTGCGCTTGTCGAAGTCAGCGAAAATACACAGGGCAATACTGACGGCGGGGTTAAGGTGGGCCCCGGAAATCCCGGCGCTCAGGTAGATCGCCATGCTGACGCCGACCCCCCAGATGATACTGATCTCCCACAAGCCAAAGCTGGCACCCGCGACCTTGAGCGCAGCGACACATCCTGTACCGAAGAAGATCAGAAGCGCAGTCCCCAGAAATTCGGCCATGCATTGGCTCGAAAGTGAAGGTTGTTGAAGAGCAGTTGTCATGGAAAACCTCAGTTGTTGTTCTTGTCTGGCGCACAACCTCAACGGATTGTTGCGCGATTTTCACCGTGGCAAGGATCCCCATCCCGGTCACGGCTTACTGCTTCGGTGCTGCAGGTGTATTCCTACAGTATTCGGAAACGAAAAAATATAGACAAGAATGACGGCTGTCAAAGGTCGAAAGTGAACTGCCAGTCACTTTCAAACTATTGGTCTGGTGAATGATCACGCTTGCCACAAGGTGCCTGCACCTTAAGAGTGGGCGGACTAGAGCGTTTTGCGTGGGCTTGGCCTAGAATTGGCCATCTGTTTGCCACGCCCGGAGACGTCATGACCCCCGCATTGGACCTGTTGAAAAAAGTTCGCGCCGAACATCGTATCCACAGTTATGAACACGACCCGAAGGCGGCTTCCTATGGGCTGGAGGCCGCGGAAAAGTTGGGGCTCGATCCGGCGCAAGTGTTCAAGACCTTGTTGGCGAGCAGCGAGAAGGGCGAATTGTTGGTGGCGGTGGTGCCGGTCGTCGGAAGTCTGGATCTGAAGGCCCTGGCTCACGCTGCGGGCGTCAAGAAAGTCGAAATGGCCGACCCGGCGGCAGCGCAGCGTTCAACCGGTTACCTGTTGGGCGGCATCAGTCCGTTGGGGCAGAAGAAGCGATTGCGCACGTTTATCGATGTGACGGCTGAGCCGTTTGCGACGATTTTTGTCAGTGCGGGGAGGCGAGGGTTGGAAGTGGAGTTGCCGGCGGCGGTGTTGGCTGAGCATACCCAGGCCAAATTCGCGCCGATTGGCCGGGCCTGAATCTCGTTTGAAACGCATGAAATCAAAATGTGGGAGCGGGCTTGCTCGCGAATGCGGTGTATCAGTCAAAGATGTGCTGACTGAATCTCCGCATTCGCGAGCAAGCCCGCTCCCACATGGTTAAGCCGGTTTCGTCAGCTATTCAGTGGGCGGGGCTGTGGCGCCGCACGCCGGACTCGCTCTGAGGAATCTGCGCGGCGGTGCTGCCTGAGGCCTGAAACAGCACCAAGTGTTCGGCCGCCACACGGATCCCCACATCCGCGCCGACCTGATGATCGGCATGGCTGGGGAAAATCGACTCCAATAGCGCGCCGGTCGGCAGTTGCAGGCGGTACAAGGTCGACGCGCCAAGAAAGGTCTTGCCGATGATCCGCGCTTTCAACGCGCTGTCAGGCGCGTAGACGATATCGTCCGGGCGCAGCAGCACATCCACTGCGCCGCCGATAGGCCAGGTGTAGGCGCGGTTGCCGCGCAACTCGCCCAGTTCGGTGCTGACCGATTCCGGCGAACTCAATTGGCCACGGATGAAGTAACCCTGGCCGATAAAGCTGGCAACGTAAGGCGTCTGCGGTTCGTGATAGAGGTTGTAGGGCGTGTCCCACTGCTCAAGACGGCCCTCCTTGAAAACCCCGACCTGGTCGCTGACGGCAAAGGCCTCCTCCTGGTCGTGGGTCACCAGGATCGCACTGGTGCCGCGTGCCTTGAGGATGTCGCGCACCTCATGACTGAGCTTGCGGCGCAGTTCGCCGTCCAGGTTGGAAAACGGCTCATCCAGCAGCAACAGGGCCGGTTCCGGCGCCAGGGCGCGGGCGAGGGCGACGCGTTGTTGCTGGCCGCCGGAAAGCTCATGGGGGAAACGCTTGCCCAGGTTCTTCAGGTTGACCAGCTCCAGCAACTCGGCCACCACGCGGTCTTTCTGCGGGTGTTTGCGAATACCAAAGGCGATGTTGTCGGCCACGCTCAGGTGAGGAAACAGCGCGTAGTCCTGGAACACCATGCCAATACGGCGTTTTTCCGGTGCCAGGGTGAAACCGGCACTGGAAATCACTTCGCCCGCGAGGCTGATCTCGCCATCGTGTACCGGCTCAAACCCGGCAATCGCGCGTAATGTGGTGGTCTTGCCGCAACCCGAAGAGCCCAACAGGCAGCCAATGTCACCGGCATTGAGGTGCAGGTTGAGATTCTGCACCACCCGTTGATCTTGATAGCCGCATGCCAGATTGCGCAGGTTCAGCAGTAATGAATGGCTCATGCGTGGTGGTACGACGGCGGAACGAGGAATTCGAGCAGCGCTTTTTGCGCATGCAAGCGGTTTTCAGCCTGGTCCCAAGCGACCGAGCGTGGGTCGTCGAGCAGGTCGGTGCTGATCTCTTCGCCACGGTGGGCCGGCAGGCAGTGCATGAACAGCACGTCTGGCGCGGCCAGGTCGAGCAGGGCGCGGGTCACCTGGTACGGGGCGAACAGGGCCAGGCGCTTGGCGGTTTCGTCTTCCTGGCCCATGGAGGTCCAGACGTCGGTGCTCACCAGGTGTGCGCCGATCACGGCGTCACGCGGGTCGCGGACAAGGGTCACGCGGTCGCCGGCCTGTGCCAGGAAGCGCGCGTCAGGCTCGTAGCCTTCCGGGCAGGCAACGCGCAGTTGGAAATCGAACTGGATCGCCGCTTCTATATAGCTATTGCACATGTTGTTGCCGTCGCCGATCCAGGCCACGGTCTTGCCCTGGATCGAGCCTCGGTGCTCAAGGAAGGTCTGCATGTCAGCCAGCAATTGGCACGGGTGCAGATCGTCGGACAGGCCGTTGATCACCGGTACGCGGGAGTTGGCGGAAAATTCGGTCACAGTGCTATGGGCAAAGGTACGGATCATCACGGCGTCGAGCATGCTCGACATCACCTTTGCGCTGTCGGCGATCGGCTCGCCACGACCCAGTTGGGTGTCGCGCGAAGACAAGAAGATGGCTTGGCCACCCAGTTGGATCATGCCGGCTTCGAACGACACGCGGGTGCGGGTCGACGACTTCTCGAAGATCATGCCGAGCACGCGGTTTTTCAAAGGCTCGAACAGTACGCCGCGGTTACGCAGGTCTTTAAGCTCAATGCCTCGACGGATCACGCTGACCAGCTCTTCGGGCGTGCAATCCATCAGGGAGAGAAAGTGCCTTGCGCTCATCATTAACTACCTTTTTGCAACAGACCGCAGATACTCAAAGCCTTGTTTATTGTGACAACGGGCGAGACCTGCGGCGAAAGCCGCACGGGGCGACGAAATAGGGGAAGGCGCGATCTTATAATTAAATGTCGCGTCTTACCAATAGGGCTACGGTTTTTAAGGGTGTTCAAGAAGGGCGCCGGAGCGCTTTTGAAGACAATTTCCAGACAGCAGCGAGCCATTTGTACACTGGCGCCGAGACCTTTTGCAACGTGCAGGGGCGGGCGCAAGCCAGGCAGCGTCGGTTTCAGAGGGCGGTATGCCGGGTTTTGAAACATTTGCTCACGCTTGGCCATGGTCAGGCCTGATGCTGGTCGATTCACGGGACGAACGTTGGTGGCGCCCACGTCGGTCTCGACCCATAGTGGGATCAAAGCCCCTATAAAGAGACTGGCCATGACCAAGACTCTCCACCACCGTGCCTGCCATCTGTGTGAAGCCATTTGTGGCCTGACCCTGGAAACCACCCAAGCGGATGATGGCAGCCTGGCGATTACCTCGATCAAGGGTGACGCCCAGGACAGCTTCAGTCGTGGGCACATCTGCCCCAAGGCCGTCGCGTTGCAGGATATCCAGAACGATCCCGATCGGCTGCACCAACCCCTGTTGCGAGTCGGCAGCGAATGGCAGCCGATTGCGTGGGAAGACGCCTTTGTGCTTGTAGCCGAGCGGCTGTCAGGCATTCAGGCGCGGCACGGACAGAATGCGGTGGCGGTGTACCAGGGCAACCCCAGCGTGCACAACTATGGGCTGATGACCCACAGCAACTACTTCCTGGGCCAGTTGAAGACGCGCAATCGGTTTTCTGCGACGTCGGTGGATCAGTTGCCCCATCACCTCACCAGCTACCTCATGTACGGCCACGGCCTGTTGCTGCCGATCCCGGACATCGATCACACCGACTTCATGCTGATTTTGGGAGGCAATCCGCTCGCGTCAAACGGCAGCATTATGACCGTGCCCGATGTGGAGAAACGCTTGAAGGCGATCCAGGCACGGGGCGGCAAAGTGGTGGTGGTCGACCCACGGCGCAGTGAGACGGCGGCGATGGCCGACCAGCATCTGTTCGTGCGTCCTGGGGGGGATGCGGCCTTGTTGTTTGGGGTGCTTAACACCTTGTTTAGCGAGCACCTGACCCGCGACAGCCATCTAGCCATTGAAGGCCTTGAGGAGGTGCGTCTTGCCATCGCCGGGTTTACCGCCGAGGCCATGAGCCGCCAATGTGCGGTGCCTGCCGAACAGATCCGCCAGTTGGCACGGGACTTTGCTGCAGCGGACAAGGCTGTGTGCTACGGGCGCATGGGCGTGTCGACCCAGGTATTCGGCACGCTGTGTCATTGGCTGGTGCAATTGATCAATCTGGTGACGGGTAACCTTGACCGTGTCGGCGGCGCACTGTGCACCACGCCGGCGGTGGACCTGGTGGCATCGACCGGTGGCGGTCATTTCAATCGCTGGCAAAGCCGGGTTTCCGGGCGTCCGGAGTACGGTGGCGAGTTACCTGTGTCGGCTTTGGCTGAAGAAATGCTTACCGAAGGTGATGGACAAATCCGTGCATTGGTGACGGTGGCGGGTAATCCGGTGTTGTCGACGCCAAATGGCCGGCAACTGGAACAAGCCCTTGATGGTCTGGAGTTCATGGTCAGCATCGACCTCTATATCAACGAGACCACGCGCTACGCCGACCTGATCCTGCCCTCCACGTCGGCGCTGGAAAACGACCATTACGACACCACCTTCAATATGTTTGCGGTGCGTAATGTCACCCGTTTCAACCGGGCGATTCTGCCCAAACCGGTGGGCGCGCTGCATGACTGGGAGATCTTTGTCGGCCTTGCCCAGGCGTTTGCCGCGCAGACTGGCGCGACGCTCAAGCCAACGATGCCGCCTTCGCACATGATCGATTTCGGCCTGCGCGCCGGGGTGTACGGTGATGCATCCAGCCACAAGTTGTCCGTGGCCATGCTGGCGGATCACCCGCACGGCGTGGACCTTGGGCCGCTGCAACCCAACCTTTCCGCGCGTTTGAAAACCGCTGACGGCAAGGTGCAAGCGGCACCCGCGGTGATCCTCGCCGACCTGGCGCGCTTTGCCGCGCAACCGGTGCCTGTGGTCGACGAACTGCTGCTGATCGGCCGCCGGCATGTGCGCAGTAATAATTCCTGGATGCATAACTATCACCGGCTGGTGAAGGGCAAGCCGCGCCATCAATTGCTGATGCATCCGGATGACCTGGCCAGTCGGCAGTTGAGCGATGGCCAGCGGGTACGTGTCAGTTCGCGCATCGGCATGATCGAAGTGGAAGTGGTGGCCAGCCTGGACATGATGCCCGGTGTGGTCAGCCTGCCCCACGGTTGGGGCCATGGGCGCCCAGGCGTGCAGATGACGATCGCCAGCGGGCAGCCGGGGGCGAGTGCCAACGATTTGACCGACGAACGGCAGTTGGACGAGCTGTCGGGCAATGCCGCCTTGAATGGCGTGCCCGTGCAGGTAGCAGCCGCCTGAGCACCACGCTGGAATTTTGCGTTACAATGCGCCACCGTGCCGACCTGTGAGTCGCAAAGTTCCAGCCGAGGTGTTCCATGGATATCATCGAAACGATCAAAGAGCAGATTGCCAACAACACCATTCTGCTTTACATGAAGGGCGCACCAAACGCTCCTCAGTGCGGTTTCTCCGCGAAGGCGTCCCAGGCCATCATGGCGTGTGGCGAAAAATTCGCTTACGTGGATATCCTGCAAAACCCGGAAATCCGCGCCAACCTGCCGAAGTACGCCAATTGGCCTACTTTCCCACAACTGTGGGTAGCCGGTGAGCTGGTCGGCGGTAGCGATATCATCACTGAAATGGCCGCTGATGGTTCGTTGCAGGCGTTGATCAAAGATGCAGCGGCAAACGCGGCAGCCAAGACCGACGCTTGATTCGCCGGCAATAAAAAGCCCCGCTTCTCGTGAGAGAGCGGGGCTTTTTTGTACCTGTGAGCGACGGGGTTATTCACCCATCTGCGATTGCAGGTAGTTTTCCAGGCTGACTTTGTCGATCAGGCCCAGTTGGGTTTCCAGCCAGTCGATGTGTTCTTCCTGGTCTTCCAGGATGTCTTCCAGCAGCTCACGGCTACCGAAGTCGCCCTTGGTCTCGCAGTGAGCGATGGCGGCCTTGAGGTCGCTGTGGCTCTTGCGCTCGAAACCCAGGTCACTGCCGAGCATTTCCTGGGTGTGCTCGCCAATGTTCAGCTTGCCCAGGTCCTGCACGTTCGGCAGGCCTTCCAGAAACAGGATGCGCTTGATCAGCGCGTCCGCGTCTTTCATGGCCTTAATGGATTCTTTGTATTCACGCTTGCCCAGCTTTTCCAGGCCCCAATCGTCATACATGCGCGCATGCAGAAAGTACTGATTGATCGCGACCAGTTCATTGGCAAGGATTTTGTTGAGTTGCTGGATGACTGAGATGTCGCCTTTCATGACTGGGGTCCTGCCCTGTAATAGCTGTGTATAGGGCGGAGTTTGAGCGGCGAAACCCCTAGTGTCAAACCTAAGTTATTGAATAATAAATGAAAATTAATCGGAATAAGAATGTTTGTGTTCCGCGTCTTGACGCTAACTAATTGAATTGCGGGCATAAAAAAACCGGACACTAAGTCCGGTTCTTTAAAACACGCCAAATCAGGCGTGTGTAAATTCTGCTGAATAGGGGATCGCGGCCTGGGCTGTCTGCAGCTGCGTCAGGGTTTCCCGTACCACTTGCTTGGCGAGGCAGGCACATTTGCCGCACTGGCTGGCAACGCCGGTGGTTTCACGCACTTCCTTGTAGCTGCAGCAACCTTCATAGATTGCTTCGCGGATTTGTCCGTCGGTGACGCCAGTACAGAGGCACACATACATAAGGGAGAACCGTCGCGGGTTTAAGGCTTAAGTGCGATGGATCTTAATGTTAACGAGAATGATTGTCAAAGTGGATTCGCAGGGTATTTGCTGGCATCGCGCCCTCACTGACGAACGGTTTTTTCAGTGTATGATGGTCGATCTTCACGAAGCGTGACTGCGTCACAGGGCTGTCGCTTATTCACGGCAGACTCGGGGCCGGTCCTTTTACTTCAATCGTCACCCCTACATCAGGAGATATCCAATGAGCGTACTCGTCGGCAAACAAGCCCCGGATTTCGACGTCCCAGCCGTCCTCGGCAATGGCGAAATCGTAGACAGCTTCAAACTGTCTGAAGCCATCAAAGGCAAATACGGCCTGGTGTTCTTCTACCCGCTGGACTTCACCTTCGTCTGCCCTTCGGAGCTGATCGCTCTGGACCACCGCATGGACGATTTCAAGGCGCGCAACGTTGAAGTGGTAGCGGTTTCCATCGACTCCCATTTCACCCACAACGCCTGGCGCAACACCGCCATCAATGATGGTGGCATCGGCAAAGTCAAATACACCATGGCTGCCGACATGAAGCACGACATCGCCAAGGCCTACGACGTTGAGTCCGAAGGCGGCGTGGCTTTCCGTGGCGCGTTCCTGATCGATGACAAGGGCGTTGTCCGCTCCCAGATCATCAACGACCTGCCGCTGGGCCGTAACATGGAAGAGCTGATCCGACTGGTTGACGCCCTGCAATTCCACGAAGAGCACGGCGAAGTCTGCCCAGCCAACTGGAAAAAAGGCGACAAAGGCATGAACGCTTCGCCAGAAGGCGTTGCCGCTTACCTGACCGAGAACGCTGGCAAGCTGTAAGCCTGGTTCGAGGTACAAAAAAACCGGCCTGAGAAGGCCGGTTTTTTTATGTGCGGGGTATGACCCGTGGTGAGCGGGGCAAGCTCGCTCACCACACGAGCTTTGCTCAGTCGTTGAAGTCTTCCCAGCCGCCCATGTCTTTCCAGCGGTTGACGATGCCGCAGAACAGCTCGGCGGTCTTCTCGGTGTCGTAGCGAGCCGAGTGGGCCTCACGGCCGTCAAAGTCGATACCGGCTGCCTGACAGGCTTTCGCCAGCACGGTCTGGCCATACGCCAGGCCGGCGAGGGTGGCCGTGTCGAAGCTGGAGAAGGGGTGGAACGGGTTGCGCTTCATGTCCAGCCGCGCCACGGCGGCGTTCAGGAAGCCCAGATCGAAGCTGCTGTTGTGGCCGACCAGGATCGCGCGTTTGCAGCCATTGGCTTTCAACGCCTTGCGCACGCCACGGAAGATGTCGGTCAGTGCCGCTTCTTCACTCACTGCCATGCGCAGTGGGTGATCGAGCTTGATGCCCGTAAATTCCAAAGCGGCGGCTTCGATATTCGCGCCTTCGAACGGCTCGACGCGGAAGAAGTGGGTGTGTTCCGGGAACACGAAACCCTGTTCATCCATGCCGATGGTGGTCGCGGCGATTTCCAGCAGTGCGTCGGTAGCGCAGTTGAAACCACCGGTTTCTACGTCGATGACAACCGGCAGATAGCCACGAAACCGCTCGGCCATCGGGTGACGGGAACCGCCACCGCTGTGCTCGTGTTCGTCGTCGTAATGGTCTTCACTCACTTGCTTTCCTCCAGCAGGCGCCAGCGCAGTGTTTCACCGGCGCGCAGCGGGATGACAGTCAGCTCGCCAAACGGCAGGCTGGCAGGGGCGGTCCAGTCTTCACGGACCAGGGTGATGCGGTCGGTGTTCGCCGGCAGGCCGTAGAAACGCGGGCCGTTGAGGCTGGCGAAGCCTTCAAGCTTGTCCAGGGCGTTACGTTGTTCGAACGCTTCGGCGTACAACTCGATCGCTGCATAGGCGGTGTAGCAGCCGGCACAACCACACGCCGCTTCTTTGGAGTGCACGGCGTGAGGGGCGGAGTCGGTGCCGAGGAAGAACTTCGGATTGCCGCTCGTCGCCGCATCCAGCAAGGCCACCTGGTGGGTGTTGCGCTTGAGGATCGGCAAGCAATAGAAGTGCGGCCGAATCCCGCCCACCAGCATGTGGTTGCGGTTGTACAGCAGGTGATGCGCGGTGATGGTCGCGCCGACGTTGGCCGAGGCCTCGCTGACGAACTGCACGGCATCGGCAGTGGTGATGTGCTCGAACACCACCTTGAGGGTCGGGAACAACTCGACCACGCGGCGCATATGCTCGTCGATGAAGATTTTCTCGCGGTCGAACACGTCCACGTCGCCACGGGTGACTTCACCGTGGATCAGCAGCGGCATGCCGACTTCGGCCATGGCTTCGATCGCCGGCAGGATCTTGTCGATACTGGTCACGCCGGAGTCGGAGTTGGTGGTCGCGCCGGCCGGGTACAGTTTGGCGGCGTGCACGAAACCGCTGGCCTTGGCCTCACGAATCTCTTCGGGCTGGGTGCGGTCGGTGAGGTAGAGCACCATCAACGGTTCGAAGCGGCTGCCGGCCGGTCGTGCAGCGAGGATACGCTGGCGATAGGCATCGGCTTGCTCGGCATTACGCACCGGAGGTACCAGGTTAGGCATGATGATGGCGCGGCCAAACGTGCGCGCTACATCGGCCACGGTGTGGGGTAACGCAGCACCATCGCGAAGATGAATATGCCAGTCGTCGGGACGCAGCAGGGTCAGGCGGTCGGACATTGGGGATTCCAGGCGGGTCAATCTGGTGGGAATGCTACCGGAAAAGACTCTATCAGGCACTCGCTATCAAGTTTTGCAGGATGCAACCGATAGCCTGGGGTATGCCTTATCGATGTATGACGCTTTGAAGTGTTGTAGAAACCAATGGAGCCTCCCGTGCGCCAGCAATATCTAGCCCTGCTCAGTGTGTTCGCCAGCCTCCCTGCAATGGCCCTCACGTTCCAGACGCGTCTGGAGAATATTGAGTGGAAGGTGGAAGGCGATCAGTTTGAGTGCCGACTGACCCAGCCGATCACCGATTTCGGTTCGGGTGAGTTCGTGCGCCGGGCCGGCGAGCAGGCGACGTTTCGTCTGAAAGCCTACAACGGCTCGCTGGGTGCCGGTTCGGCCACGTTGCTGGCGGCCGCTGCGCCGTGGCAGCCGGGGCGGGGTGATATCAACCTCGGCGCCGTACGTGCCGGCAGTGGCGACGTATTGTTCAACAGTTCCCAGGCCCAGGCCGGGCGTCTTTTCAACGGCTTGCTGGAAGGGCGCAGCCCGACCGTGCGGCACTATGGGCGTGAAGGTGGCTATTCGGAAATCCGCCTGCTGCCGGTCAAGTTCAACAAGGCCTACAACGATTACCAACTGTGTACCGCCAAGCTGTTGCCGATGAATTATGACCAGGTGAAACAGACCGAAGTCGGCTTCCCCGGTGGCGGGATCGAGCTGGACGCGGCCGCCAAGAAGAAACTCGACGTGATCCTCGCGTTCATGAAAGCCGACCCGACCGTCAACCATATCGAGTTGAACGGCCATTCGGACAACAGTGGCAACCGCCTCACCAATCGCGACGTCTCGCGCCGTCGCGGCCTGGCGGTCATGGACTACTTCAAGGCCAATGGAATCCCGGAATCGCAGATCACTCTGCGGTTCCACGGCGAAAGCTACCCACTGGCGCCCAACACCAATGCGGCCAACCGGGCACGCAACCGGCGCGTGAATATCCAGCTTGAACGCGTGGCAGCCCCCGAGAAACCGGCGCCTCAGGCCACCGGTCCCAGTAACGCCGCGCACACGTCATAAGGTGCGACCATCGGTCGCCCGCTCGACATAATCTGTCGCTTTATCTTCATTTGCTGTCGCGCCCCTGTAAATCCACGGTTTTGGTCGGTAGAATCGACGCCTTTCCGTACAACCCCGTGGAGTGATGGCATGGCCGACGTAAACAAGGTCGTTCTCGCGTATTCCGGCGGCCTGGACACTTCGGTGATCCTCAAGTGGCTGCAGGATACTTATAACTGTGAAGTGGTGACCTTCACCGCTGACCTGGGTCAGGGTGAAGAGGTCGAACCTGCACGTGCCAAGGCGCAAGCCATGGGCGTGAAAGAGATCTACATTGACGACCTGCGCGAAGAGTTCGTCCGCGATTTCGTTTTCCCGATGTTTCGCGCCAACACCGTCTACGAAGGCGAGTACCTGCTGGGTACCTCCATCGCACGTCCGCTGATCGCCAAGCGCCTGATCGAAATCGCCAACGAAACCGGCGCCGACGCCATTTCCCATGGCGCTACCGGCAAGGGCAACGACCAGGTACGTTTCGAACTGGGTGCCTATGCACTCAAGCCAGGCGTGAAAGTGATTGCCCCTTGGCGTGAATGGGACCTGCTGTCCCGTGAAAAGCTGATGGATTACGCTGAAAAGCATGCAATCCCGATCGAACGTCACGGCAAGAAGAAGTCCCCGTACTCGATGGACGCCAACCTGCTGCACATCTCCTATGAAGGCGGCGTGCTGGAAGACACCTGGACCGAGCACGAAGAAGACATGTGGAAGTGGACCGTCTCCCCGGAGAACGCGCCCGACAAGCCGCAATACCTGGAGCTGACCTACCGCAACGGCGACATCGTCGCGCTGGACGGCGTCGAGATGACCCCGGCCACCGTGCTGGCGACCCTGAACCGTATTGGTGGTGAACACGGTATCGGCCGTCTCGACATCGTCGAGAACCGTTATGTGGGCATGAAGTCCCGCGGCTGCTACGAAACCCCAGGCGGCACCATCATGCTGCGCGCCCACCGCGCCATCGAGTCCATCACCCTGGACCGCGAAGTGGCTCACCTCAAAGATGAGCTGATGCCCAAGTACGCCAGCCTGATCTACACCGGCTACTGGTGGAGCCCTGAGCGTCTGATGCTGCAGCAGATGATCGACGCCTCCCAGGTCCACGTGAACGGCGTCGTGCGCCTGAAGCTGTACAAGGGCAACGTGATCGTGACCGGTCGCAAGTCTGACGAGTCGCTGTTCGACGCCAACATCGCCACCTTCGAAGAAGACGGCGGTGCTTACAACCAGGCAGACGCAGCAGGCTTCATCAAGTTGAACGCATTGCGCATGCGCATTGCAGCCAACAAAGGTCGCTCGCTGTTCTAAGTCTCAGCGTGTTATGAAAAATGGCCCCTTGTTCAAGGGGCCATTTTTTTTGCCTGTGGTTTTGTATCGTCTTTTGATGTTTATGACGTTTAAACAGGTGTGGATATTTTTTCTCGAAATCTTTATCAACGGTGGGTTTGAATGAATTGTTGTTGAAAGTTTGTAGGGGGAATGAATTTTTTACATCTTTGTAGGAACTGGTCTTACAGATAATTCACTCATACAAGTGCGGCGAAGATGCAAAACACTGAATAGTCTGTAGGAATCAAGGATGTAAAAAAATATGTTGAATGGAACTAAAGCAGACAGATCGTTCTGGCCGTTTTTCCCCGCTGCAAGCGAGAGGCAAGGGGCATTTCCTGAGAGTCATGTGCGGCACGTTTACCCAACCCCCTATAAGCCAAGGATATTTCACTCAAAGTATGTAAGTCCCCGGAAAGGTCTGAAAGGCTCCATAAAACCGGATGCCTCCGAGATGGCGTTTTTTTGTAGGGCAATTCTTTTATCGCTGTGGGGTGGGTCTCTGCTTGCTGTTGCTTGGGGGGGAACGCTATGCCAACTAGGAAACGACTAGGCTATTGTGCTTGCTCTAAATAATTCGAACAGCGAAATTGGACTTTCTCATGAATAAAGTGCTGATCGTGGATGATCATCCCGTCATTCGTCTTGCTGTGCGTATGCTAATGGAGCGTCATGGTTATGAGGTCGTTGCCGAGACCGATAACGGTGTCGATGCGTTGCAACTTGCACGGGAGCATATGCCGGATATTGTGATACTGGATATCGGGATTCCAAAACTTGATGGGCTGGAAGTTATTTGTCGACTGTCTTCTACCAAGCAGCCTGCACCGTTCAAGGTGCTGGTGTTGACGTCCCAGGCACCTGGACATTTTTCCATGCGCTGCATGCAGGCGGGGGCTGCGGGCTACGTGTGCAAGCAACAGGACCTCACCGAGTTGCTGAGTGCCATCAAGGCGGTCTTGTCGGGCTACAGCTACTTCCCGAACCAGGCGCTCAACTCGGTACGCTCCACCATGGGCAATGCCAGCGAGGCCGATATGGTCGAGCGCCTCTCCGGGCGGGAAATGATGGTATTGCAGCAGTTGGCGCGGGGCAGGACCAACAAGGAGATTGCCGACGGCATGTTCCTCAGCAATAAGACCGTGAGCACCTACAAGACGCGTTTGCTGCTCAAGCTCAATGCGCGTTCGCTGGTGGACCTGATCGAACTGGCCCAGCGTAACGGCTTGGTATAGAGGAGGACATCGTACAGCGCATTGCCCGGGTAACCGGCAGAAAAAAGCCTCCGTGAAGGAGGCTTCCGGCTGTCGATCGCTCGATCAGAAATCGAAGTCGTAATCGGCCAGCTGTTTTTGCAAGCGTCGTTCTTCCAGCAGATTATCGATAGTACGGCGTTTGCTCAAATTGGTCTTGGCGACCTCTGCCTCAGGTGCCTCTGCTACATCGTCGTCCGACTCAACGAGGTCGTCTTCCACTTCCAGTTGCTCTTTGCCAGTGCTCATAAGGTTCACTCCGGGCTAAGACTGCCGTTGGCGCTCCTTATAACGATAATCCATGATCCGGTAAAAAAGATTTTTTCAATCGACTGATTGGGAAAACCAATGATCCGTCAATCGTCGGACGTCTTGTCCTTGTATTCGCACAGGTCTTCGATGCGACAGCTGCCGCAGCGTGGCTTGCGCGCCTGGCAAACATAGCGTCCGTGAAGGATCAGCCAGTGGTGGGAGTCCAGCAGATACGGCTTGGGCACGAACTTCATCAGCTGCTTTTCCACCTCCACCACGTTCTTGCCACGGGCGATGCCGGTGCGGTTGCTGACCCGGAAAATATGGGTGTCCACGGCCATGGTCAGTTGCCGGAACGCGGTGTTGAGTACCACATTGGCGGTTTTGCGGCCGACGCCAGGCAGCGCTTCCAAGGCTTCACGGGTTTGCGGTACTTCGCTGCCGTGCAGCTCCACCAACAAGCGGCAGGTTTCGATGACGTTCTTGGCTTTGCTGTTGTACAGGCCGATGGTCTTGATGTACTCCGACAGCCCGTCCACCCCCAAGGCATAGATCGCTTCGGGGGTATTCGCCACGGGATAGAGCTTTGCCGTGGCCTTGTTCACGCCGACGTCCGTGGATTGAGCCGACAGTATCACCGCAATCAGCAACTCGAACGGCGTGGTGTAGGCCAGTTCGGTTTTGGGTTCTGGATTGTCTTCGTGGAGCCTGCGGAAAATTTCCAGGCGTTTTGCGGCGTTCATGGGGTGGGGTTTTCCTGGCAGTCTATCGGCGGGATTGTAACAAGACACACAGCAGGTTATGCAGGTCAGGTGTTGCTGTGGGCATCCACTTGGCGCTGCGCCTCGTCTAAGTGGTGTTGCGCCTCGGCCAGTTGCTGCGGGCTGGCGTTCAAGTCCTTGGCCTTCTTCAATTCCGCGCGGCGCATCGCCAGTTGGATTTTGGCGCGTTTCAGGTCGCCAGTACTCACCGCTGTACCCGCTGCCTTCGTTTTGGTGCCCAGCTCCAGGGCCGTCAGCGCGTGTTCTGCCGCTTCGAACTGCTGCTGCAAGACGATCAACTGTGACTGCTGTTCAAAGGTGGGAGGGTGACCGAAGGCCTTCAAGGATTTATGCAGTTGGGCGCGACTCATAGCGACCGCAATTTTGGCTTTTTTTATCGCCGCATCCTGTGCTGTAGCCGCCTGCACAGGTAAAACCGGCACTGAGCGTTTGGCCCGAGCCACGCGTTCAGCAAGCTTTTGCGCTTCTTCCCGTTGCAGCCGCGCATTACGTTGCTCATAACGCCGCCTTGCCCGGTCGCGTTTGAGGCTGCGCTCATGGCGTTGCTGATCTGTGATGGTCAGGTCTCCCACGATCAGTACGGTGGTTGTCGGGCGCATTTCAATGCAGTCAACGGGGCAGGGCGCGACGCACAGGTCGCAACCGGTGCACTCATCGACGATGACCGTGTGCATCAGCTTGGCGGCGCCGACAATGGCGTCCACCGGGCAGGCCTGAATGCACTTGGTGCAGCCGATGCACTCGGCTTCGCGGATATAGGCGATCTGTGCCGGGGCTTCTCCTCGACTGGTATCGAGTTCCAGCACCGGCACGCGCAGCAATTGCGCAAGACCTGCAAGCGTCTCCTGGCCGCCAGGCGGGCACTTGTTGATCGCTTCGCCTTGAGCAATACCCTCGGCGTAAGGCTTGCAGCCTGGGTGCCCGCATTTGCCGCATTGGGTCTGAGGCAGCAGCGCGTCGATACGTTGAATGAGGTTCATGCTGTGATCATGGGCATGCCGGTTAAGCAAACTGGGCCTAGTGCGTGGTTGAGCGTTCTTGTGGCGAGCGGGCTTGCCCCGCGATGGGCTGCAGAGCAGCCTATCATTGCCAGCGCGGTTTTACAGATAGAACCGGGTGCGTGGTGTAGGGCCGCTTCGCGACCCAGCGCGGGCAAGCCCGCTCACCACAACCACACCTACAGACCTTGCAGGATTACTTGATGCGCTGACCCGGCTTGGCGCCGCTGTCAGGGCTGAGCAGGTAGATCTCTTCCCCACCAGGGCCGGCCGCCATCACCATGCCTTCGGACACGCCGAATTTCATTTTTCGAGGCTTGAGGTTGGCGATCATCATGGTCAGGCGACCATCGAGCTTGGACGGGTCCGGATAAGCGCTCTTGATCCCGGAGAACACGTTGCGTTGCTCGCCACCGAGGTCCAGGGTCAGGCGCAGCAGCTTGTCGGCACCTTCCACGGCTTCAGCTTTCACGATCAGCGCGACACGCAAGTCCACCGCGGCGAAAGCGTCAAAGTCGATTTCCGCAGAGATCGGGTCTTTGGCCAACTCGCCATTGCCAACGGGTGCAGCCGAACCGGTATCGGTCTGGCTGGCGACCAGGTCTTCTTTCGAAGCGTCGGTCATGGCCTGGACTTTGACCGGGTCGATGCGGGTCATCAGTGGCTTGAACTCGTTCAACTGATGGTTGCTGAGCAAGGTAGCGTGATCGTTCCAGGTCAGTGGCGCCACATTGAGGAACGCCTCGGCGTCGGCAGCCAGCAGCGGCAGCACCGGCTTGAGGAAGATCACCAGTTGGCGGAACAGGTTGACACCCGTGGCGCAGATCGCCTGGACTTCCGCCTGCTTGCCTTCCTGCTTGTTCAGCGACCACGGCGCCTTGTCGGCGATCCAGGCGTTGGCGCGGTCGGCCAGGCCCATGATCTCGCGCATGGCGCGGGCAAAGTCGCGGGCTTCATAAGCATCGGCAATGCTGGGTGCGGCGGCCAGGAAAGCGTCGGTCAGTTCCGGCGCAGCGTTCTCGGCCACCAGCAGGCCTGCGTTGCCCTTGTGGATAAATCCGGCACAACGGCTGGCAATGTTGACGACCTTGCCGACCAGGTCCGAGTTGACCTTCTGCACGAAGTCTTCCAGGTTCAGGTCGAGGTCATCGACGCCACGACCCAGCTTGGAAGCGTAGTAATAGCGCAGGTATTCCGGCGACAAGTGGTCCAGGTAGGTGCGCGCCTTGATGAAGGTGCCACGGGACTTGGACATCTTCTGGCCGTTGACCGTCAGGTAGCCGTGTACCGCAATGCCCGTCGGCTTGCGGTAGCCCGAACCTTCAAGCATCGCCGGCCAGAACAGTGCGTGGAAGTTGACGATGTCCTTGCCGATGAAGTGGTACAGCTCGGCCGTGGAGTCCTTGTTCCAGAACGCGTCGAAGTCCAGCTCCGGCGTGCGATCGCAGAGGTTCTTGAAGCTGGCCATGTAGCCGATCGGCGCGTCCAGCCACACGTAGAAGTACTTGCCCGGCTCGCCCGGGATCTCGAAGCCGAAGTACGGCGCATCGCGGGAGATGTCCCACTGCTGCAGCCCGGCGTCCAGCCATTCGGCGATCTTGTTGGCGACGGCGTCCTGCAAGGTGCCGCTGCGGGTCCAGGTTTGCAGCATCTGCTGGAAATCCGGAAGCTTGAAGAAGAAGTGCTGGGAGTCCTTGAGCACCGGGGTGGCGCCAGAGATCGCCGACTTGGGGTTCTTCAGTTCGGTGGGCGCGTACGTCGCACCACATTTCTCGCAGTTGTCGCCGTACTGGTCTTCAGTGCCGCATTTCGGGCAGGTGCCCTTGATGAAGCGGTCGGCCAGGAACATTTTCTTTTCCGGGTCGAAATACTGGGTCACCGAACGCTGGTCGATATGCCCGGCTTCTTTCAAGCGCAGGTAGATCTGGCTCGACAGCTCGCGGTTTTCTTCGGAGTGGGTCGAATGGAAGTTGTCGAAATCCACCAGGAACTCGGCAAAGTCGGCGCTGTGTTCAGCCTGCACGTTGGCGATCAGTTGTTCCGGGGTGATCCCTTCCTTTTCGGCGCGCAACATGATGGCCGAACCGTGGGCGTCGTCCGCGCAGACATAAATGCATTGATTGCCGCGATGCTTCTGGAAGCGCACCCACATATCGGTCTGGATGTACTCAAGCATATGGCCAAGATGGATGGAACCATTGGCATAGGGCAGGGCGCTGGTGACGAGGATCTTGCGTGGCTCGGACATGGGGCTCGGCTACTTGATGAAACGGAGGTCGGCCACTATAAAGCGCCGGGAAATATATTTCACCCCGTGACGCTGTTTCAGAATCTTCCTGACCTGCGAAAGCATGCCGTTACGCCGCTGGAACGGTTAGGATAGCCGCCTGTTTCAGTCAGTCTTTTTCGGGAGTAGCCCATGAGCGCCGTCAATCGCGCAGCGGTGGAAGCCGTGCTTCGCCAATACACCGACCCCTATTTGAACCAGGACCCGGTCAGTGCCGGCTGTGTGCGTTCCATCGACGTCCAGGGCGACCAGGTGTCGGTCCAGCTGGAACTGGGCTACGCCGCCGGCCTGTTCAAGAGCGGCTGGGCGCAGATGTTGCAGATGGCCATCGAAGGCTTGGACGGCGTGCGTTCGGCCAAGGTCGATATCCAATGCGTAATCGCCGCGCACAAGGCCCAGGCGCAGATCCCGGGCCTGGCCAACGTCAAGAACGTGGTGGCTGTGGCCTCCGGCAAGGGCGGCGTGGGCAAATCCACCACGGCCGCCAACCTGGCCCTGGCCCTGGCCCGTGAAGGCGCACGCGTGGGCATTCTCGACGCGGATATCTACGGCCCTAGCCAAGGCGTGATGTTCGGCATCGCCGAGGGCACCCGACCGAAGGTCAAGGACCAGAAGTGGTTCGTGCCGATCGAGTCCCTGGGCGTGGAAGTGATGTCCATGGCCTTCCTCACCGATGACAACACGCCGATGGTCTGGCGCGGACCGATGGTCTCCGGCGCCTTGCTGCAATTGGTCACCCAGACCGCCTGGGGCGACCTTGATTACCTGGTGATCGACATGCCGCCAGGCACGGGTGATATCCAGCTGACCCTGGCACAGAAAGTCCCGGTGGCCGGTTCGGTGATCGTCACCACGCCCCAGGACCTGGCGTTGCTCGACGCAAGGAAAGGCGTGGAGATGTTCCGCAAGGTCAATATCCCGGTGCTGGGCGTGGTGGAGAACATGGCGGTGCACATCTGCTCCAACTGCGGCCACGCCGAGCACTTGTTCGGCGAAGGTGGTGGCGAGAAGCTGGCCACCCAGTACGGCGTGGAGTTGCTGGCTTCACTGCCATTGTCGAGGGGGATTCGTGAGCAGGCTGACGGCGGCAAGCCGACTGTTGCAGCGGAGCCTGATGGCCAGATCGCTATGGTGTATCAAGAGCTTGCCCGTCATGTGGGCGCACGTATTGTGCTGCAGGAAGCCGCAGCGCCAGCGATGCCGACGATCACGGTCAGCGACGACTGAGAATCTGGAAGGGAAAGAGCCTCGACAGCGTCGGGGCTTTTTCATGTCTGGACGGCGACAAGGGAGAGATTTCTCATTTACGCAATTGGTCGTGTAAGCATTTGCTTACTTTTTCGTAAGCGTTTGGTTTTTTTACCCGCCAAGTACGTCCCATTTAGTCGAAAGATTTTTCTATCTTATTGAAAGATAACAATTAATTAACGGGTGTTGAGCGCGAAAGTCTGCCTGCCATAGGAATGGAACCCGTTGAACTTCCTTTGGAACTCTCTAACATCAGTCCTGTGTCCACGGATTGGCACAGCCATCAAGGACCGATGGTTGAAGGAACGTCGCAGGATGCGATTCATCAGGATGATGAAAAGGAATACAGGGACTAGGGAAAAAATGTGGGCGGGTCATACCGCCCCTTTTTTTTGCCTGCAGGAAAGTGAAACCCACCTTCCAGAAACGCAAAAAGGCCCGCAAGGGGCCTTTTGGGAGGCGACGCTATCAGCGTTCGAGGTCTGCAATCTTACCTTTTTTGCCATCCCACTCCGCTGCATCCGGCATCGGGTCTTTGCGTTCAGTGATATTCGGCCAGATTTCCGCCAGCTCGACGTTCAACTGAATGAATTCCTGCATCTCTGCCGGGACTTCATCCTCGGAGAAAATAGCGACGGCCGGGCATTCAGGCTCACACAGGGCGCAGTCGATGCACTCATCCGGGTGGATAACCAGGAAATTCGGGCCTTCGTAGAAGCAGTCCACCGGACACACTTCGACGCAGTCGGTGTACTTGCACTTGATGCAGTTGTCGGTAACGACGAAGGTCATTTCTAATTTTCTCCTCAGGCGGCGGCAGCGAAACCCTTTGTGGCAGGGCTCGCGAGGTTCGGGAGCGATAGTCTGCAGGCCAGGCTAAAAGCCCGCAGCATCCCAAACCGCGCGAGAGTCTACCAGCTTGCAAGCCTTAGCGTTATATCCGAGTCTTCAGTGCATATAACATTTCGAGCGCTTTCCGCGGCGTCAAGTCATCCAGGTCAAGCTTTGCCAGCTCATCCAGCACCGGATGGGGCAGGCTGGCGAACATGTCGCTTTGATGCGGTGCGGCCGGTTTGCTGGAGGCTTTGGCGGGGCTGGCTACCGCCGTTTCATGGGGCAGGGCCGTGGTTTCCAGGCGGCTGAGGTGTTCGCGGGCGCGGGTGATCACGTCATTCGGCACACCCGCCAGTTGGGCCACGGCCAGGCCGTAACTCTGGCTGGCCGGCCCCGGCAGTACGTGGTGCAGGAACACGATACGCTCGTTGTGCTCGGTGGCGTTCAGATGCACGTTGGCCACCAACGGTTCGCTCTCCGGCAAAACAGTCAGCTCGAAGTAGTGGGTGGCAAACAGGGTGTAGGCACGCAAGTGCGCCAGGCGCTCGGCCGCCGCCCAGGCCAGGGACAGGCCGTCGAAGGTGCTGGTGCCGCGGCCCACTTCGTCCATCAACACCAGGCTGCGTTCGGTGGCGTTGTGCAAGATGTTGGCGGTCTCGCTCATTTCCACCATAAACGTCGAACGGCCACCGGCCAGGTCGTCGCTGGAACCGATCCGGGTGAAAATGCGATCCACCAGGGACAGCTCGCAACTGGCCGCCGGCACAAAGCTGCCGATATGCGCCAGGAGCACGATCAAAGCGGTCTGGCGCATGTAGGTGGATTTACCGCCCATGTTCGGACCGGTGATCACCAGCATGCGGGTATCGTCGTCCAGCGACAGATCGTTGGCGACGAACGGCGTGGTCAGCACCTGCTCTACAACCGGGTGGCGACCTTGCACGATGCGCATGCACGGCTCGCTGACAAAACGCGGGCAGTTCAGGTCAAGGTTCAATGCACGTTCGGCCAAGTTGCTCAGTACATCCAGTTCGGCCAGGGCGCTGGCGGTGTCCTGCAGCGGCGCCAACTGGTTGATCAGGTCTTCAAGCAGGTTTTCATAGAGCATCTTCTCCCGAGCCAGGGCGCGGCTCTTCGCCGACAGCGCCTTGTCTTCGAATTCTTTCAGTTCGGGAGTGATAAACCGTTCGGCACCTTTCAGTGTCTGGCGACGTTGATAGTCGATCGGCGCCGACTCGGCCTGCTTGCTCGGTAACTCGATGAAATAACCGTGCACGCGGTTGTAGCCGACTTTCAGGTTGGCCAGGCCGGTACGGGCTTTCTCGCGGGCCTCCAGGTCAATCAGGAATTGCCCTGCGTTCTCGCTCAGGGCTTGGAGTTCGTCCAGCTCGCTGTCGTAACCGGTCTTCAATACGCCGCCGTCGCGGATGATTGCCGGCGGGTTGTCGATGATGGCTTTCCCCAGCAACGCCGCCAGTTCCGGGTAAGTACCGGCCGTGACCGCGAGCTGTTGCAGGTGCGGCGTATCCAGTTCGGTCATCGCCGCTTGCAATTGTGGCAAGGCTGCGAGGGCATCACGCAGGCGCGCCAAGTCACGCGGGCGCGCATTACGCAGACCGATACGCGCCAGGATGCGCTCGATATCGCCGATTTCCTTCAGCTGTGGCTGCAGCTTTTCAAAGCGATAGCCGTCTAGCAGGCAAGTAATAGACGTCTGACGCGCCTGCAGCACGCTCAAATCGCGCAACGGACGGTTCAGCCAGCGGGTCAGCAAGCGGCTACCCATGGCCGTCTGGCAACGGTCGACCACCGATTGCAGGGTGTTGTCACGCCCGCCGGCCAGGTTGGTGTCCAGCTCCAAGTTGCGACGGCTTGCGCCATCGAGCACCACGGTATCGTCCAGACGCTCATGACGCAGGCTGCGCAAATGCGGCAGGGCCGTGCGCTGGGTTTCCTTGGCATAGCCCAGCAAGCAACCTGCTGCACCGATGGCCAGGGTCAAGGTTTCACAACCGAAGCCTTTAAGGTCCTGCACCGAGAACTGCTGGCACAGGCTTTTCAGCGCCGAATCGCGTTCGAAGTCCCACGGCGCACGGCGCTTGGCCCCACGGCGTTTTTCCGCCGGTAGATCCTTCGGCCAATCATCCGGGATCAACAACTCCACGGGGTTGATACGCTCCAGCTCCGCCAGCAGGTTCTCCCAGCCTTTGATCTCCAGCACGCTGAAGTTGCCACTGGTGATGTCCAGCACCGACAGGCCGAACAGGCGCTCGTCGCCCAACACCGCGGCAATCAGGTTGTCGCGGCGCTCATCCAGCAGCGCCTCATCACTCACCGTCCCCGGCGTAATAATGCGCACCACCTGACGTTCCACCGGCCCCTTGCTGGTGGCCGGATCGCCGATCTGCTCACAGATCACCACGGACTCGCCCAATTTCACCAGTTTGACCAGATAGCCTTCCAACGAATGGTAGGGAATCCCACACATCGGGATCGACTGCCCTGCCGACTGCCCGCGCGCTGTCAGGGTGATATCCAGCAACTTGGCGGCCTTCTTCGCGTCTTCGTAGAAGATCTCGTAGAAGTCGCCCATGCGGTAGAACATCAACTGATCAGGGTGCTGGTTCTTGAGGCGCCAGTACTGCTGCATCATGGGGGTGTGGGAGGACAGGTCTGAAGTGGTTTTACTCATTGGGTCGTAGGCAAATTCGTTGAAAGGAGTGGGGCAAATGTGGGGCATTCCGCCCTGCGATTTTGCGATGGGCGCAAGGTTAACACGCGAGGTCGGGGCTTCGCAGGTCGCGTACGGTTAGTAAAGTGCAGGACGAAAGTCAGGGGCGGAGAGCCGGTTGTAAGAGCCGCTATTTTGCCCTGCGGCCACTGGCGGGGAACAAGCCTCGGATAACGCCGAGAAAAGCGGCAAACAAGTTGATTGAGGTTGCGGTAGTAATAGCAATCAACACGTTATCGGAAAAGGGGGCTTTGCCGGAGTAGTACGTTGACCAACCATTCCACACAAGTAACACCGCCCAAAAGATCACGCCGCACGCAGCAAACCAGAAAGCACGCCCCGCATATTTCTTGCGCAGCAGCCGTTCAGCCTTCTGATCTTTCAGGTTTTGGTTTCTTTCGTCGTCAGCGCCTACTGCCTGCTCGCCTCCGGGTTGGGAGTCCTGGTCGGGCCCTGATGCGGGGGGCAGGGTCAGTTCCAGGGTGTCGAGTTCCTCATTCACGGTTGCGGCTCTTTGGGTGAATGAGCTGCGCCATTTCCTTCCAGTCAATGGCGGAACCATCCGCGCCCCTGAGTGCCCAGGCGGTACCTTCCTCGTGGGAGAGGTTGGACAGTTGGGTGCCCGACCACTTTCCGTATTTATTGATAATGCGGTCAATCAAACGATGGGCGTAGGTGTCGCTTTCAGGAATTCTCGGGGTTACGAAGACAATGTCTTCGACGTCGGGCTTAAGGTTGCTGAGCAGCGACGTCACCGGGCGGCTGCCGTAGGATTTCAGCTCATGATAGAGCGATGGAATGACCGGGCCGTATTGCCAGCGGGCAAAGTGGTCATCCATAAGGGGGAGCTCCCTTTCACGCAGATGCCAGGACTGGGTGTAAAACAGCAGCTTTTGAAGCTTCATTGGAGTCAAGCCTGCAAGCTTGCCTTCTTTGGCGCGTTCAATGAAGGCGTTAGCAACAGCTAGAGCTGAATAGGCCATGAGCACCTCCGGAATGGCTGGCTACGTTGTTACAGAGTTTCATATATAGGCTCGGGCTTGTCGACATGCAATGACGTCGGCTGACTGATGTCGTGTTGTTTCCCGGCCTGGTTTGAAAAGCTGTATCCAGTGTGGTGGATAGTAGTGAGTAGACCACTGTTTGCATAGCCAGTATTTTGTGTCAAATTCCAGCGCAATAGGGATGAATGCATAAATTATGCAAATTAGCATTTGCTAATGCTAAAAACCCCCGGCACTATCCACGTTATGCAAAAACGCAACGTTTCTATCGTCTTACGCGAACTGCTGGACCGCGACCGGATCTCCCCCACGGAGCTTCACCGGCGTACCGGCGTGCCTCAATCCACGCTGTCCCGGATCCTCAGCGGCAAGATCGTTGATCCGTCGGACAAGCATATTTCCCGCATCGCAGAGTACTTCCGCGTCAGCACTGACCAGCTGCGCGGGCGCGCGGCAGTTGGCGTTTCGCGGGAGGACGGTCGCGACCCGATGCATTCGGAACTCAAGGACATAAGCCTGTGGGATGACGACACGCCCGTTAACGACGACGAGGTGTCGATCCCCTTTCTGCGCGAGGTTGAATTGGCTGCTGGATCAGGAAGATTCGTCATCGAGGAAAGCGAGAAGGCCAGCTTGCGGTTCGGCAAGCGCAGCCTGCGTCATAACGGCGTGCAGTTCGACCAGGCCAAGTGTGTGACGGTGCGTGGCAACAGCATGTTGCCGGTGCTGCGTGATGGCGCGACGGTCGGGGTGAATGCGGGCAAGAGTGGCATTGGCGATATCGTTGATGGCGACTTGTATGCCATCAACCACAACGGCCAGTTACGGGTGAAACAGCTCTATCGCCTGCCTTCCGGGATTCGCCTGCGCAGTTTCAATCGCGATGAGCACCCGGATGAGGACTATAGCTTCCAGGATATCCAGGATGAGCAGATCAGCATTCTCGGCCATGTGTTCTGGTGGGGCATGTACGCGCGTTAACCTTCTTCTGTAAGACGAAGCCCGCCAACGAGCGGGTTTTTTTTCGTCTGTGAAAAACCACCAAACCCGCTGCCCATAAGGTCGAAAATGCATTCGTGCATTTTTGCGGTAAAAATAAATGCATTTGTGCATTGACTGTATATGCATACATGCATATTCTTCGTCTCAAGCCAGCCAACAAGGTGGTGGAGGCGGCAAGGATGCTGCCAAGGAAGACAAGGAAGGCACGCAACACCGGCAAGGACGCCATCCGAGCGATGGCAAGGAAGCCAGCAACACCGGCAAGGATGCCGACGCTCTTTAGTTTCACCGCTTTACAAGAACAGGCAGCGATGAACCGGCCTTAACGGTTCAGAGGGTTGGCAACTGACCCGGGTGTGCAGCGTAAAGCACCAGAAGCAGTTATCCGGCAGACAAGGATCGTGGTCGGAAAAACATCTCAGGAAAGAACCGTACCGCGCCAGTAGCGCCGAACGTTCGAATATGGACCGCATTACTGAAAAGCCCGGGCGACCGGGCTTTTTGGAATGCCTACCTATAAATGGATTTACCCAAGAGCCGGCCCTGTGCCGGGAGTGCTCAGCCAGGAGGCGTGACATGACAAACGAGCAGCAAGCGTTAGCGGAAATGCCTATCTGGCTGGTGATCGTACTGGCCCTGATCGGTGGTGTATCCGGCGAAATGTGGCGCGCCGACAAGGAGGGAGCCCGCGGTTGGTCACTGGTACGGCGCCTGGCCTTGCGGTCCGGAGCATGCATGGTCTGCGGCGTTTCAGCGTTGATGCTGTGCTACGCCGCCGGCATGTCGATCTGGACCGCCGGCGCCATTGGCTGCCTGACCGCTATGGCCGGCGCCGACGTGGCCATCGGCCTTTATGAACGCTGGGCCGCCAAGCGCATCGGGGTCGACGAGACCCCAACTTCTCGCCCGGATCAGCAGTAACCGCTGCAAGGATGCAAGCAGATGACACTTCTCGAAAAACCTTCCCAACTGCCCGTGGCGATTGGGGATGCGCTGAAGAGCGCTTTCCCACAACTGCGCGTAGGCAATCACCATGACTTTCCTGGAACGGGCGATAAAACTGGCATTTTGATCAGCGTGGAGCGCAACGGCCCTGGCATTCGCTCGCTTGCAGGGCGCAAGGCGCACGCCTTGTCGGTTTCACTCAGGGTCATGGTTGCCGGTGGGTCGGCACCTTTTGATGCTTGCGATCTGGCCAGCCAACTGATGGACCTGGCCCTGGATAACCGCTGGGGCCTGCCGCCTGATCAGTGCGACCTGCCTACCGCAATTGTCGCTGCCCCTTCCGCGCGCTCCGGTGCGGAAACGGACTATGACACCTGGACGGTTTCCTTTACCCAAAACCTCTATCTCGGTCCGTTGCTGCTCGAGGATCCTACAGGCAAGCCGTTATTTGCCCGCACCTGGGAAGTCTCTGACATCAACGATCCGGATCAATATCGCCCACTGCAGGAGTAATCCATGTTTGATGCATTGCTACGCATGCAACTCGGGCCGATTGTCGAGCGCCTGGCAGAAATGGAAGCCCAGTTGGAAGACCTGTATCGACGTGCAGATAGCTTCTGCCGGATTGGCGTGTGCCAGGAGGTCGACGCCGCGACTAATACCTGCAAGGTCAGCCACGGTGATTTGCTCAGCCCGGCGATCCAGTTTTTCAACCCGAGTGCGGGGGCGCAAACCGAAACCCGCATCCCCTCTGTGGGCGAACAATGCCTGCTGCTCAATTACGGCGGCGGGGAAGGAGGCGCGCAGTCCGTCGCCTTGTTCGGCCTCAACAGTAGTCTCTTTCCACCCGTGTCCGACGTTGCCTCGC
Organism: Pseudomonas sp. H3_E07; assembly: GCF_054668895.1. Taxonomy (NCBI): domain Bacteria; kingdom Pseudomonadati; phylum Pseudomonadota; class Gammaproteobacteria; order Pseudomonadales; family Pseudomonadaceae; genus Pseudomonas; species Pseudomonas sp. H3_E07. Next base: position 1,467,327 of record NZ_CP162795.1, on the reverse strand, counting down.
TGACGCGGCGTCGCCATCAGGACGGCACCCAAAGTGACTACGACGATGCCAGTCACATTTTCAACTGGGTCAACGGCCCGACTACGTTCAGTGGCTCTCGCGAGCAGGTCGACGTCAAGGTTGGCGCCGCCAGCCTGACCCTGAATGCCCAGAGCATCACCCTGCAACTCGGCGTCACCGGCGTGTTGCTGGATGCCGCCGGTGTACATTTGAGCGGCCCGGTGGTGGATCACCAGGGCCGCGTGATCAGCCGCGCATAAGGAGTTGCCATGATCGGAATCGATAGGAACACCGGGGCAGTCGTCGACGACTGGCTGCAATTCGTACAGCGCGCCACCCGAGCGCTGACCACCCCCCTGGGCACTCGCCAGAAACGCCCGCTGTACGGCTCGCTGATCCCGCAACTGCTTGGCCAGAACCTGGGGGATGACCTGCTGATCCTCGCCCAAAGCCACGCCGCGCAGGCGTTCTACAACACCCAGAACGGCATCGCCGACTTTCAACCCCAGATCATCGTCGCCACCCGTCAGGGCGCCGGGCTGTTGCTGCGTTTTGCCGGTACCTGGAAAAACCGCCAACAAACCTTTGAGGTCGCGACATGAGCATGTTGATCCCTGGCCAGAACCAACTGGCGGAACCGGCCATCATCGCCGTGGATGAGTTCGAACCGTTGTTGGCCGAGTTCAAGGCCTTCGTCGTCGACTACGTCGCCAACCGTGCGCCGCAAAGCGCGGCCAAACTCAAGGTCAGCCTCGACAATGAAAGCGAACTGCTGACCCTGGCCCTGGAAGCGTTTTGCGTGCGCCTGCAAACCCACGAACGCAAGTACAACGCCCGCATCAAGCAGATGCTGGCGTGGTGGGCCACTGGCAGTAACCTGGATGCTCGACTGGCCGACATGGGCCTGGAACGCCAAGTGCTCGACCCCGGCGACCCGGCCGCTTTCCCGCCTGTGCCGCCGACGTTGGAAAGCGATGACGACGCTCGCCTGCGTTACTACCTGGCGCCCCATGCTCCGGCGGCGGGCTCGCGGATGCAGTATCGGCGCGAGGTGTTCACCCTCGGCGAGCGGCCGTCGGTGAAAGTGCAAAGCGCGACGCCGGGCGTGGTGACGGTCAGCTACACCTTTGATCCGGACGGTTATGCGGCCCAGGTCAAAGATGGCAATGGGCGTCGAACAGCGCCCGGCGAAGTCATGGTCACCGTGCTTTCTCGTGAGGGCGACGGTACGCCATCTGCCGATTTGCTTGACGGCGTTCGTCGCCATTTCGCACGGCCGGATGTGCGACCGGAGACTGACTTGGTCAGCGTGCAAAGTGCGCAAATCCTGCCGTACAAAATCCGCGTGGTCGCCAAGATCAACGCCGGCCCGGATTCGGGACTCACTCAAGTCGCTGCGCAGAAACTGCTGCAGGACTACGCAGAGTCTTGTCATCGGCTGGAAGGGCGGGTGGATCCGAGTTGGATTGACTATGCGATTCACAGTGCAGGGGCTGCGCAGCTGCAGATTCTTGAGCCTCTGGTGCCGGTTATTGGCAGCGCGTTCCAGGCGCCGTATTGCACGGGTGTCGAAGTGGAGGTGCGTACGCTATGAGTGAGCCTAAAGCGAGCTTGTTGCCGGCCAATAGCTCTCCGTTGGAAAAGGCGTTGGACCTGGGGTTTGGCAAGCTGCTCGACCGCGTAATGCCGCCGTTTCCGGCGTTGATGGATCCACTGCAAACGCCTGCCGAGTTTCTTCCTTACCTTGCCGCCGATCGAGGGGTGAGTGAGTGGGATGCGGATGCCAGCGCCACCGAAAAGCGCATCACTGTGGCCTTGTCCTGGCAGATCCAGCGCCAAGCCGGCACGCCGAAAGCGTTGAGTTATGCGGTGGAATCGCTGGGGTTCACGCCCAACATCAGCGCGTGGTATCAGCAGCGTCCGATGGAGAAGCCTTACACCTTCGACGTGCAGGCCATCATCGGGCGCAGTTGGTCCCGTGGCGATCACAATCGACTGATCCGTCGTATCAACGCAGCCAAGAGCGAGCGGGACCAGGCGACGATCACCATCGTGCATGAAACCGAAGGTCGAATTGCGCTCACTCAGGTCCTCCACGCCCTTTTGAGCGATGGCGAGCTGTGCCTGCACGGCGCGTTGCCGGAGTTGGCGTTGGTTGCCCGACTGAACAGTGCTGGGGCTGCCCAGCACTACACCATTAACGACTACGACCTCAGGGCGCAGCCATGACAGATGACATTACGCGCCTGGTGCGCTTCACCTCCAAAGGTTTGGATGAAGTGCTGCAGGCAAAGAACCAGGGCCTGAAAGGCGAAATCACCCACATCGGCGCCGGCACCGGTCGCTACAACCCGGACGGCACGGAAGTGGCGCTGCGTGATGAGCGCCAACGGGTCGCCATCGTGGATTACGAGGACCTGGGCGACCGACAACTCAGGATGGCCGCGCTGTTTGATGGCGAGGGTGAGTATGAAATTGGCGAGTTCGGGTTTTATCTCGCCAGCGGGACTTTGCTGGCGGTGTACTCCGTGGCAGGGAAGTTGCTGACGTATAAAGCGGCAGCGGCTCGGGTGCTGCAAAAGTTCACGCTGGATGTTTCGCCGTTGCCGGCGGACAGCGTGACGATTGTGGTGGGGAGTGAAAATCTCAATTTGTTGCTGGCTGAAGAAATCGCAGTTATGGCGGCGGCTTCGGTGGCAAATATGTCTCGCCACATAGACTTGATGTTTAGAGTTATGCATCTGGAAGCACAGTAGTAGATGTCACACGTGTAATGAGAATACAGAATCGACAGGGAGTTGATGATGGGAATTGAAGCGACTATCACAAAAGTTGTAGATGCATGTAATAAGCTTACCGAAACAGTAACCAATCAAATTGGAAAAATAGATGCTCGCGTGGAGACGGCGTCGGCCCAGTTCACTGCGTGGCGTAACAGCGTACAAGCTAAGGATATCAACGGTCGTGCTTCCTACACACAGACGATCGATCTTACGGGACTATCTACCAACATTTTCTACCCCGTCTGGTGGCGGATGCCGGGTAACGAAAAAGGTATGTCGGAGATTGTTATTTCCAGGAACTACGCATTGGACGCAGGCCTCAATCCGTTCAATAACAATTTTGAAGCGCATGTTGCGGGTCTGAACCTGCAAATGGAGGGCTGTGGGATCCCGTGGAATGGGGACGCAAACTTTCTGACCATTAAACGAATCTCCCAAACGTATCGAGAGACCGTCCGGCGCGCACAATTCGGTATGTTGTCTTATGTCCGTCCGGTCACCGGCCTTAAACCCATCTGGCTTAACCAGACCCCCGGCACTTTGGTCTCGTCCCCACAGGAATCGGGTTGCTACTTGCGTGGCGGACTTACATATATCGTCACCAAGAGTTTTGAAGAACCTGTGAAGTTCAGCCGCTCCGATGCCGAGGTTGAGCTGAGTCAAGCCGTGACACCTGAATATGAAATCTCTTGGAAGGTGAAGCCGTTTGCGATGACCGCCCCCGAACTTGGAGAGACCTACCCGGAAAGCAGATTGGCTTACACATTGGATAACGATCTGCGCTATGCAGTGAAAGGAGTTTGATATGGTTGGGTCTATCAAAAAATTACTGTTGGCATCGGGTGAGACGCTCATCAATGTTCCTGCGGACCGTCTCATTTTGAAAGCGCTTGGGTTTGACGAAGTCCTTGTAGATCAACTCGTCAATGAAGCTGAAGATAGCGCCGAGCTGGAACGTGTTATCTCTGCGCGTCGCACGCTCTATATGACTGCAGCCGATCCTTTGTTTCTCGAGTGGCAATACGACGAAACCCCCGAAAAAGAAAAAGCCTGGCGTGACAAAGTTGCCGAAATCAAGGCGCTCTACCCACTGCCTGACCGTACCTGAAGCCTCGCCGCGAAAGCGGTTTTTTTTCGCCTCCCCAAAGCCCCTCCTCGCAGGGGCTTTGGTGTTTTACACCCGGAGAATTCCACTCATGTCTGACCGCCAAACCTACACCGTCCTCATCCCATTCCCCATCGGTAACGGCCATTGGTCCACCGCCGGCGAGGAACTGCAACTGCTGGACGTCGAAGCATCCGCCCTGCGCACCGCCGGCCGTCTGGAACTGACCAGCGTCCTCAACTCCACCCCCAAGAAGGCTGACTAACCATGGCTGAGGTTCTTAACTTCGAGCACAACGGCATCACCGTGAATGCCACCGAATCCCCCGAGGCCATGGGTGGCCTCGGCGATAATGTCATCGGCCTGGTCGGCACTGCGCCGAAGGCACACGCGTCGATCCCTAAAAACGCGCCGTTCCGCATCAACAGTTTCACCACCCAGGCGCTGCTGGACCCCACGGGTACTGAGTCGGGCACGTTGTTTCATGCCGTGTATCAGATCCTCAAGGTCGTGAAGGTGCCGGTCTACGTCGTGATCGTGGAGGAGGGCGCCACCCCGGCTGACACGATCAACAATGTGATCGGCGGCGATGAGCCGGTCACCGGTCGCAAACTCGGCCTGGCCGCGCTGGCCAGCGTGCCGGAAGACCTGACCATCATCGGTGCCCCAGGCTTCACCGGCACTAAAGCTGTAGCCGGTGAGTTTGCCTCCTTCGGCAAGCGCATCAAAGCGCGTGTGGTGTTGGACGGCAAAGACGCAAGCGTCGCCGACCAAGTGACCTACAGCGGCGAGCTGGGCGGTGCCGACCTAGGTTTCGACCGTTGCCTGCTGGTGCACAACATGCCGTCGGTGTACTCCAAGGCGGCGAAGAAAAACGTGTTCCTTGCGCCGTCGTCCCTGGCGATCGCTGCGCTGGCCAAGGTCAAGCAGTGGGAAAGCCCAGGCAATCAGGTGACGTTCGCAGAGGATGTTTCCCGCGTCGTCGAGTACAACATCCTCGACACGTCCACCGAAGGCGACCTGCTCAATCGCTACGGCGTGAGCTATTACGCTCGCACGATCCTTGGCGGCTTCTCGCTGCTGGGTAACCGTTCCATCACCGGCAAGTTCATCAGCTACGTCGGCCTGGAGGACGCGATCAGCCGCAAGCTGGTCAAGGCCGGCCAGAAAGCCATGGCCAAGAACCTCACCAAGTCCTTCATGGACCAGGAGGTCAAGCGCATCAACGATTGGCTGCAAACCCTGGTCGCCGACGAAACCATCCCCGGCGGCAGCGTGTACTTGCACCCGGAATTGAACAGTGTCGAGAAATACAAGAACGGCACCTGGTTCATCGTCATCGACTACGGGCGGTACGCGCCGAACGAACACATGATTTATCAACTCAATGCCCGCGATGAAATCATCGAGCAGTTCCTGGAGGACGTTCTCTAATGTTTACCAACCGAGTCAGACAGGCCATTGCGGCCACCCTTCAAGGCCTGCCGTTGTCCGCGACGGTGGAAGAATTTACCCCTCCGAAGATTGAGTTCGACATGGAGCCCATGTCCGGCGGGCGCTTCATTGCCGAGGAAATGGCCAAGAGCGGCAAGGTGCTGGGCGCCAAGTTGATCCTCCAAGGTGCGGGCCCGGAAATCATGCTGGCGTTGGGCGTGCGCCTGGGTGATGACATCCTGCTGAACGTTCGCGAGGCCGGTCAGGACCAGGATGGCAAGACCTACTTCACCTATCACACCGTGGGCGGCAAGCTCAAATCCCTGGAGGAAGCGAAGCTGAAAATGGGTGAGAAGGCCACCACCACCCTGGAACTCTCCTGCCGCACCTACAACCGTCTGGAAAACGGCATTCCGGTGATCGACATCGACGTACGCACCCAGAAATTCGTGCTCAACGGCGTCGACATCCTCGGCGATGCGCGCCGCGCCGTGCTGATGCCGTAATGCCTCCGGGGGCGGGTTCGCTCGCCCCCATACTTCACCAAGGAGCTACCCCATGGCCTGGATGCCACCGCTGCACCCCCTGCTCTCGCCGATCACCGCCGACACCGGCGCGACGATCGAGCAGGTGCAACTCAAGCCGCTGTACTACGCCGCGCAAAAAGAGGCGCTGGCCCGGGCCGGTGATGACGAGGACGACCAGTTCTTCGAACTGGCGAAACTCGCCACCGGCCTGTCGGAAAAAGAGCTCGACCAACTCAAGCGCCCGGACTACGTGACCATCGCCCAATACGTACATGAGATGTCGACACGTCCTGCATCGTTCTTCCTCGACGGGCAGGCGGAATCGACCCACGACCAGCCCATCCAACTGTTGCAGCCCCTCGATGCTGCTGGCCGTACCTTCACCGAGCTGTCCCTGGAAATGCCCGCCCTGCGCGCCACCAAGGTAATGAAAAAACTCGCCACCAACAAAGAGCGCGCCGAGTTCATCACCGCTCATTGCAGCGGCCTGATGATCCCCGATCTCGCCAACCTGACTGTGCCCGACTGGACCGAATTGCAGGAGCGCATCGACGATTTTTTAAATCAACCGGCGGCTTTCTTTCGCAACGCGACATCGACGTGATCCTCGATGTGGTGCCGCTGGTTTACTCGGTCAATGAGGCGGAGATCCTGGATTGGGATGCCGCAAAAGCATTGCGCCGCTACGACATCGCGATCACTCGCCTTGGCGTTAAACAGGAGTAAGCGGGATGCAAGAGACTAAATATGGGGTCCGGCTCGTCCAGGAGGATTTACGCTGGATGATCGGCGATGCGGACCTCGGCAGTGTGCTCACACCGTTTACCGCAGGCCTTGCCGCACCGGTGAGCCTGGAGGCTGCGCCGCAGCCGCAGCCGCAGCCGCCGCTCACTTCGGCGCTGATGACTGTCAGTACCGGCCTCAATGCCTTGACGCAAGAGCAAGTCCGGTTGCGCGAGACGCTGGAGACCCTCAACAGCACGCTGTCCGCCCGCGAACAAACGCTGGCAACCAAGACAGCTGATGTCACTGCTGCACCTGGCGCAAGTGAGCCAAAAAAGCCCGAGCCTGCTACCCGTTCCTGGCGCGAGCAGGGTCTCGAGATGGGAACCGATGCCGTTAAGTTCGTCGGCAAGGAGGTGGTCAGCGGTTTGTGGGATAAGGCCAAAGACAGGCTTTCAGGCAAAGCGCTTGATGCCGTGGCGGACAGGTATCCCACGGCCGCCAAGTGGCTTAAAGAGGACAAGGACGGTAACAAAGGTAAGGAGTGCTGCTGCACGGGAGCCCTTCCTCCGGATATTCGCGGGTCATTGGAACCGGTGCAGTCACAGGTGCCTGAGGGTGTGGGCAAGACCGCCAGGGCGCAAGAAAAAGCGCGCCCTAAAGACACCCGGAAAAAACCGCGTGGCCCGCGTAGCAAGACCCGTCAATCCAGCTCGCGCGAGGTCAAGACCAGCGTGGTCAGAAGGGCCATGGATCTCAAGTCGCCACGTGCTGTGTCTGCGGCCAAGGTGTCGCCTCCACTCAATGTCGTGGTCCAGCGGCAGCTTCCATTCGAGGGCACGCGTGCGAGTCAGGCCGCGACCGGTCTTCCCGGTCGGTCGTTTGCCTCCTCCGCAGCACTTCCGACATCCCGTCCCCTGATGCGCGGTGCGGGCAAAGGCCTGGCGGCCGGGTTGTCGGGCACCCTGGCGAAGTTGGAGTCATCCGCCGTCCGCCGTCTTGGCCCGTTGAGGTATGTCGACACGGCCATGGATGTGGCCCAAGGCGTACGCAATGGCGACGTCAAGGCCATCGGCGCCGGCCTCAGCACGGCCGGTGGCGCCTGGGCTGGAGCCTCTGCGGGTGCAGCCATCGGCACGCTGGTTTTCCCCGGTGTGGGGACTGCTGTCGGCGGAGCAATCGGAGGCTTGCTCGGCAGTGAGGCGGGCGCTTGGCTCGGTGACAAGCTGTTCGGGCCTAGGGACCGTCTGCCGGCGCCTGCAGATGTCGGCAAGCACCTGAGCAACGCCCAGGCTGACAACCGCCAACTCACCTTCTCCCCGCACATCACGATCAACGCACCTGAACAGGCCAGCTATCAGCAACTGGCTGCGCTGGTGGTGCAACAGATTGAGGCTCAATTCACGCCGTTGCCGATGGACAGCTTGCTGGCGACGCGACGTGACTCGGCCCTGACTGATACAGGAGTAGCGTGATGCGACAACAGATGGCATTGGGCACCTTTATTTTTGGGCTGTCCCGTGGGTTTGCCTACGACACCCTGGACCGTGCAAGCAGTGGGGGTTGGGTCAGCCTGGAGATCGTGGCCGGTAAACCCAAGTCCAGCCAGGTCGGCCAGGCGCTCGAAACGCTCGCCTTTGGTGGCAAGGCCGCACGTGCACAGGGTATGGCGCGGCTGGATGAGTTGCGTGCGCTGCAAGCCCTTCGTGTGCCGTTGCCTTTGGTCGACGGCGTAGGCCTCAGCTGGGGGCTGTGGACCATCAAGTCGGTGGACGAAAAACAGTCCAGCGTCATCGATGACGGTACGGCGATGGTGATCAATTGGTCGGTGGTACTGGAGGAGTTCGTCAATGCGTAGGGTACGAAGTATTGCGGGTGATTCGGTGAACCTGCTGCTCTACCGCGAGCTAGGGCGCTGTGATGATGCGGCCGAGGAAGTGTTGTGGCGCTTGAATCCTGAATTGGCCGAACAGGGCGCGGTATTGCCTGCGGGCGTCAACGTGATTGTGCCTGAACTGGAGACACAACCGACCGCCAATCAGCCGGTTTCGGCCTGGGATTAAGGAGTCACCATGACACTTGGATTTACACCGGTGGTGGAAATTTACGGCGACAACGCCGCGCTGCTCAACGAGCGGCTACTGGAGTGGGAACACACCGATTTGGCGGGTTTCGTGTCCGATCAGTTGAAGTTGACCCTCGACATCGAAGGCCTTGAAGGGTTGCCTGGCTTGGGCGGGCATATCGGCCTGCGCGTTGGCTACCGGGAATCCGGCCTGGTGGATAAAGGGCGTTTCAAGATCACTCAGCGTACGCCGTCGCTGTTTCCGCTGCGCGTGGTGCTGGTGGCGACGGCAGCGCCTTTTGATGAACCCGAGTTCAAGAAGCGACGAACCGCCAGTCACGGGCCGATCAGCCTGGGGGCGCTGTTTCGCCAGTTGACCACTCGCCATGGCTTCTCACCGCGTGTGGCACATGACTTGGAAGGCGAACAGATCCAGCATATCGACCAGACCAATGAAAGCGACATGGCGTTTTTGACGCGGTTGGCCAAGCGGTTCGATGCGGTGGCCAAACCCGTCGACGAGCTGTATGTGCTGGGCCGCAAAGGGCAGATCAAGTCGCTGTCTGGCAAGGTTTTGCCGGATGTGCAGCTGTCGATCACCCGTGATAACCGTCCGGGAGATCGTGCGTTTGTTTCCGCCAGCTTTACTGAAACCAGCCGCGCGACCTACTCCGGCGCCCAAGCGCGCTGGTGGGATGCAGCCGCCGGTAAACAACACGTGGTGGAGGTGGGGGGCGCGCCGTTCAAGGTCATGACGCAGCGTTACCAGAGCGAGGCTGAAGCCAGAACTGCCGCTGAGGGCGAGATGCGTCGAGTGGGCCGTGAGGGCTTGCAGGTCAGTGTGATCTGCCCTGGAAACCCCTCATTTGGCGCCGAAGGGCTGTTGCTGTTGGACGAGTCCTGGCCTGGCTTTATGCGGGGTCGTTGGTCGATCGACAGTGTGACTGCCAGCGGCAAGCGCAAAGAGAGCTACCGATGTGCGATCAAGGCCAGTGGTTTGTCCCCGGCCGAGTGAGGAACCATGCTGATAACACTGCCCCAACTGCTTCAAATCCTGCCGGGAGCCCGCCTTGGAGCGGGCTCTTTTTTTGCCCGCACTGAACATGGCAATGTCCAGGTTTGAGATCGGTCAACCCAAGCGCATTGCTGCGTTTCTCGCCCAGGTCGGTCATGAGTCCGGCGAATTGCGTTACGTGCGTGAACTGGGCAGTGATGAATATTTGAGCAAGTACGATACTGGCGCATTGGCCGCACGCCTGGGCAACACACCCGAAGCCGACGGCGACGGCCAGAAATACCGGGGCAGGGGGCTGATCCAGATTACCGGACGCCGCAATTACCTGTCTTGCAGCCAGGCACTGTTCGGCGATGATCGTTTGTTGCGGGAACCGACGTTGCTGGAGCAGCCGCAATGGGCGGCCGAGTCGGCGGCCTGGTTCTGGCAACGCAACGGCCTGAACGAACTGGCCGACAAGGATCAATTCACTGCGATCACGCGACGTATCAATGGCGGGCTCAATGGGCTGGAGGATCGCTTGCGGTTATGGGCGCGGGCGAAGGCGGTGTTGTGCGTTTCTTAGGCGCGTGCCGCTTGATCGGTGTATGCCTGCTGATGGCGGTTGTGTGGCAGGTACAGGCCTGGCGGTACGCGGCGCAGATCGCACATTTGTCGGCAGCGCAGACGCAGGCAGCCCTGTACCAGAAGCAGGTCGAGCAGGATAAGCGGCTGGCCCTTGAGCAACAGCTCAGTGCCGATGATCAACGACATGCCCGGGAGTTGAGCGATGCCCAACGTAACCAAGCTATTTTGCGCGACCGCCTGGCCACTGCTGATGTGCGGTTGTCAGTCCTTCTCGACGCTTCCAGTGGCTGTCCGGTGCCAGCCTCCACCGCCCCCGGCAGCGTGGTTCATGCAGCCCCGCGAGCCCGACTTGACCCGGCGCATGCTCAGCGAATTATCGGCATCACCGACGACGGTGACAGCGCCTTGATCGCCTTGCGCGCGTGCCAGGCTTACGTGCGTGCCGTCGCCCGTTAGCGTCTTGAGACAGTCCGTCACTTGCGCGTGCGAGCGGCTCCTGTAGGGTAGGCGAACCCCCGCCCACGTCTGGAGACGACCGTGAAGGAAATCACTCAACTGGCTGCTGAATTGGGGCGCCGCTTGCAGGTGCTCAATGCCCATGTCACCACTGCCGAGTCCTGCACTGGCGGTGGAATCGCGGAAGCCATCACGCGGATTCCGGGGAGTTCGGCCTGGTTCGAGGCGGGGTATGTCACCTATTCCAACCGTCAGAAGACCCGGCAGCTGAATGTGCCGGAAATGCTGTTTTCAAAAGTCGGCGCTGTCAGCCGGGAAGTGGTGGAAGCGATGGTCCGCGGCGCACAGGAAAAAAGCCTGGCGCGTTTTGCTGTCGCCGTCAGCGGTGTGGCGGGGCCGGATGGCGGTTCGCCGGACAAACCGGTGGGCACTGTATGGCTGGCTTTCGGCGTGGGCGAGGACGTCACGGCCGAAGTTGAACACTTCACCGGCAACCGCGACGAGGTCCGCCGACAAACGGTAAAGGCCGCGCTAGAGGGCTTGTTGCGACGAGCTGCAGCAGAAATAGAAAATCAGGGGTAGGCGATCTCCGATCTTTGTGGAACAATACTGTCTACTTATACAGGTGTTGGCCGCCCCGGCCTTATTGATTACGTGAGGACTTTAATGGACGACAACAAGAAGAAAGCCTTGGCTGCGGCCCTGGGTCAGATCGAACGTCAATTCGGCAAGGGTGCCGTAATGCGTATGGGCGATCACGACCGTCAGGCGATCCCGGCTATTTCCACTGGCTCTCTGGGTCTGGACATCGCGCTCGGCATTGGCGGCCTGCCAAAAGGCCGTATCGTTGAAATCTACGGTCCTGAATCTTCCGGTAAAACCACCCTGACCCTGTCGGTCATTGCCCAGGCGCAGAAAATGGGCGCCACCTGTGCGTTCGTCGACGCCGAGCACGCCCTGGACCCTGAATACGCCGGCAAACTGGGCGTCAACGTTGACGACCTGCTGGTTTCCCAGCCAGACACCGGTGAGCAAGCCCTGGAAATCACCGACATGCTGGTGCGCTCCAACGCCATCGACGTGATCGTGGTCGACTCCGTGGCTGCCCTGGTGCCTAAGGCTGAAATCGAAGGCGAAATGGGTGATATGCACGTGGGCCTGCAAGCCCGTCTGATGTCCCAGGCGCTGCGTAAAATCACCGGTAACATCAAGAACGCCAACTGCCTGGTGATCTTCATCAACCAGATCCGTATGAAGATCGGCGTGATGTTCGGCAGCCCGGAAACCACCACCGGTGGTAACGCGCTGAAGTTCTACGCTTCGGTCCGTCTGGATATCCGCCGTACTGGCGCGGTGAAAGAAGGTGACGAGGTTGTGGGTAGCGAAACCCGCGTCAAAGTCGTGAAGAACAAAGTGGCTCCGCCTTTCCGTCAGGCCGAGTTCCAGATTCTCTACGGCAAGGGTATCTACCTGAACGGCGAGATGATCGACCTGGGCGTGTTGCACGGTTTCGTCGAGAAATCGGGTGCCTGGTATGCCTACAACGGCAGCAAGATCGGCCAAGGCAAGGCCAACTCGGCCAAGTTCCTGGCGGACAACCCGGACATTGCTGCCACACTTGAAAAGCAGATTCGCGACAAGCTGCTGACCGCCGCTCCAGACGTGAAAGCTGCCGCCAACCGCGAGCCGGTTGAAGAAGTGGAAGAAGCTGATACTGACATCTGAAGCACGCGATGACAGTTGTACTGGATACACTCGTCGCCGTTCGGCGCACTGCGATGGACCTGCTCGCTCGCCGCGAGCATGGTCGAGTCGAGCTGACGCGTAAACTGCGTCAGCGCGGCGCGGAGCCCGAAATGATTGAAACCGCCCTCGACCGCCTGACGGAAGAGGGACTGCTTTCCGAATCCAGATACCTCGAAAGCTTTGTCTCCTACCGAGCCCGCTCCGGCTACGGCCCGGCGCGGATTCGCGAGGAGCTGAGCCAGCGTGGCCTGCAACGCGCCGATATCGACCTTGCCCTGCGAGAGTGCGGGATCAGCTGGCAGGCGCAGTTGGAAGACACCTGGCGGCGCAAGTTCTCTGGCCATCTACCGATTGATGCCAAGGAACGGGCGAAGCAGGGGCGATTCCTGAGCTATCGGGGGTTTTCGATGGAGATGATCAGCCGATTATTGAGCGGCAGGGATTTGGACGACTGATCTCTTGAACAAGCAAAAGACCCACTATGAAAATAGTGGGTCTTTTTTTTTGCCTCAGAAAATCACGCCGGCTCCGGCGCCACCCGTTGCTGTGCCTTGCCCTGAGCCTGAGCCCAGTTCTCCGGCAGGTTGATGTAGTCCACCAGCTCCCGTAGCCGGCCCTGATCGCGCCCGTTGAAGTTGAACACCAGCCGCGTCAAATGGCTGAACCTCGGTTCATCATGTTCCTCGCCGGTATACGCCAGCTGTTGGAACTCTCCACTCAGCCGCAGGCTGGCAAACTCGCTCTGTAAATGGGCCAATGCTCGTTCACTGAGTGGGTGGTTCATGCGCACCACAAACTCGCGTTTCAGCCAGCGGGTGGAGTGGAAGTTGGCATAAAACTGGTTGATCTCGTCCACCGCCTCTTCGGCGCTGTACACCAGGCGTATCAGCTTGAGGTCAGTGGGAAGGATGTAGCGATTGGCTTCCAGCTGGCTGCGGATAAAGTCCAGGGCGCCTTGCCAGAACCCGCCACCGGGTGCGTCCAGCAGCACCACCGGGACCAGAGGGCTCTTGCCGGTTTGAATCAGGGTCAGCACTTCCAGTGCTTCATCCAGGGTGCCGAAGCCGCCTGGGCACAGCACCAGGGCATCGGCTTCCTTGACGAAGAACAGCTTGCGGGTAAAGAAGAAGTGGAAGGACAGCAGGTTCTCAGTGCCATCAATCGTTGGGTTGGCATGTTGTTCAAACGGCAGGGTAATGTTGAATCCCAGGCTGTGTTCCAGGCCCGCGCCTTCGTGGGCGGCGGCCATGATGCCGCCCCCACCGCCGGTGATCACCATCAGGTCCGAGCGCGCCAGTGCCGCGCCGACTTCCCGGGCCAGTGCATACAACGGGCTTTCCACCGGGGTGCGAGCCGAGCCGAATACCGTCACCTTGCGGCGACCCTTGAACTGTTCGAGTACGCGGAAGGCATTGTCCAGTTCGCGGATGGCTTGCAAGGTGATCTTGGCGTTCCAGCGATTGCGGTCGTCCTGGGCCATGCGCAGCACGGTGAGGATCATGTCGCGATACAAGGGGATGTTCGGGCTGTTGGGGGCGATCAGCTGGAGTTGTGCGTCGACCTGCTGCGTGAGGTCGGTACCGTGTTGTTCAAAATGTCGGAGCAGGCGGTCATTCGGTTCGTAAGGCATTCAACTTCTCCTTCTTGCAGGGCACCTTCGCCGGAGGCTACGACACTGCTTGTGTCGCTGTTTGCCGCAGGGAGGCAACCTTCTTTTGCCCTGAAAATGTTACAGAACAGCATGAAAAGCGCTGTGAATGAAAGGTCGGGATGACTTGATCATGGGCCGGAAAACCCTTGGCTGGCAACCACTTATTGGCCGCCCAGTAGGGAGTCTAGCTGCCTGGTAGGACTTGAAGCGGGGGGAGTGCGCGCCACCGGACGGTAGCGCGCGAAGGTCAAGCCGTTACTTTTTCTTTTTTGCCGCAGCCGGTGCCGGGCAATCCGCTTCCACGAACTTTACTGAAGCCACAGGACGGTTGGTCTTGTTCTCAGTGATTTCGTAACGCATCACCGCACCCTTGGCCATCAGCTCGCGGTAGCCCTTGTTCAGGCATACGCTCTGGCCGAGCTGGAAATACACAGCCTTGGGGTTGGCGCGCATCTGTTCGGCGCGATCAGGCAAGACGCTCAGGTGATCGATCAGTTGCATGCCTTCAACGGTGTAGGCCACTTCCAGGGTTTTTTCGTCGATTTCCCGGGGCAGGTCTTTGTTGCTCTCAGCCGCAACGCTTTGCAGCTTCCGGTTCATTTGGGCCTCCAGCAGCGAGGCCGCCTGGGCGCACACGGGCAATACCAGCGCGAGGGCGACGGATGGGGCGACAAGACGCAGCATGGAACGCAGCATGAAACTCTCCTGATTCGGTTACTGGTGCATAGACCAGCCACTGCGCTGTGCGTTCAGTGGCGCGCAATTATAGGTGAGCCCTGGCCACTACAGCCAGGCGTATCGCTGGTAAACTGCCACCACTTCAGCCGTCCACGAGTTTTCTCCGTGTCGATTTACCCGTTCCACCGGCGCATCCAATGAGCCACGCCGTTTCCCGACTGCGCACCCAGCGCCTGGCCCGTGCCGTCCGTCCGTTCCTCAATCGTGGTTCGCGTGCCGAGCGCTGCCCCGGCTGCCGGGTCATTCCTGAGTATTGCCTGTGTGCCTGGCGACCCAAAATCGCCGCAACCTCAGCGATGTGCCTGCTGATGCATGACGTGGAACCCATGAAACCCAGCAATACCGGTTGGCTGATCGCCGATGTGATCGACGACACCACGGCGTTCGCCTGGTCGCGCACCGAGGTCGATCCTGACCTGCTGACCTTGCTGGCTGACCCGCAGTGGCAGCCCTATATCGTATTCCCCGGCGAATTCGTCGCGCCGGAGCGTGTGGTCAGTGAAGTGAAGGTGGGACAGAGCAAGCGCCCGCTGTTCATCCTGCTGGACGGCACCTGGAGTGAGGCGCGCAAAATGTTCCGCAAAAGCCCCTACCTGGAGCATTTGCCGGTGCTCAGCCTGGCGCCGGAACAGCTGTCGCGCTACAAGTTGCGGCGTTCCAAGCGCGACGACCACTTCTGCACCGCCGAAGTCGCCGCTCTGTGTCTTGAATTGGCGGATGATCGGGTAGCCAGTGAAGTCCTGGACGCCTACCTGGATGTATTCAGCACCCATTACCTGGCCGCCAAGTTCCAGATGCCGCTGGATCCGGCGGACTCTGTTCATGCGCGCCTTGCTCCCTATATTTCGACGGTATAACCAGTCGACGTTTGCATGATGGCACCACGAACCCGCAACCCGCTAAAATCCCCACGGGCGTAGCGCTTGACCCTCCAGGCTACGCTGGGCATGCTGGGCGCCGATCAGGGCACCCCTGAAAACAGGATCATTTAATCAATGGCCACATACGAAATCCTGATAGCCGATGACCACCCGCTGTTTCGCAGTGCACTGCACCAGGCCGTGACCTTGGGCCTTGGTTCGGACGTACGCCTGGTCGAAGTGGCCAGCATTGCCGAGCTGGAAGCCCGCCTCACCGAAAAATCCGACTGGGACCTGGTGCTGCTCGACCTGAACATGCCCGGCGCCTACGGTTTCTCGGGATTGGTGCTGTTACGCGGTCAATATCCTCAGATCCCCGTGGTGATGGTCTCGGCCCAGGAAGAGGCCGACGTGGTGGTGCGTTCCAAGGAGTTTGGCGCCAGTGGTTTCATTCCCAAGTCCAGTGCGATGGAAGATATCCAGAAAGCCGTGCGCACCGTGCTCGATGGCGATGTGTCCTGGCCGCCGCGGGCGTTTGAAGAAATCAACGTGTCCGACGAAGCCAAGGCTGCCCGTGATGGTCTTGCCAGCCTGACACCGCAGCAGTTCCGCGTGCTGACCATGGTCTGCGAAGGCTTGTTGAACAAGCAGATTGCCTATGAGCTGAGCGTGTCGGAAGCGACGATCAAGGCCCATGTGACGGCGATTTTCCGCAAGTTGGGCGTGCGAACGCGTACCCAGGCGGCGCTGCTCTTGCAACAACTTGAGTCAATTTCGCAGCACTAAGCGGCCCCCGATTCACGCTTTTTTGACTTTGCGTGATCTAGTTTCCCCACTCCTTTGGTTCAGTTGCCTACGTCTATGTCGCCTTTCAAGGGTCAAACCGGTATCAAACGTATCTTCAATGCAGGGGGGTATTCCCTCGATGGCCTGCGCGCAGCATTCACTGGCGAGGCGGCGTTCCGTCAGTTGGTGTTGCTCAACGTCATCCTGATCCCGCTGAGTTTTTTCCTGAATGTCAGCCGGGTCGAGCGTGCCTTGCTCATCGCGGTGTGCCTGCTGGCGTTGATCGTCGAGTTGCTCAATTCGGCGGTGGAGGCGGCGATCGACCGCATCTCCCTGGATCGACACCCGCTCTCGAAAAATGCCAAGGACATGGGCAGCGCCGCCCAATTCGTCGCGCTGACCATGATCACCCTGGTCTGGGGCGTGATCCTGATCTAACCCTCAGGCAATGCTCGGCAGCACGATCTCGTCGCTGCGCTGCACCCCAGCGGTGAAGGCGCGGCACAGCTCCAGGAATTCTCGCATCGCCGAGGTCTGGTACTTCTGTTTGTGCCAAATGAAGTAGAACTGCCGGGCCAGGTCGAGATCCGGGGTTTCCACCGGCACCAGGCTGCCACGGCGAAACGCGTCACGCAGCGCCAGCCGTGAAATGCAGCCAATCCCCAGCCCTGACTCCACCGCTCGTTTGATCGCCTCGGTATGCTCCAGCTCCAGGCGGATATTCAGCGCGCTACGGTGATGGCGCATGGCTTGGTCAAAGGTCAGGCGTGTGCCTGAGCCTTGTTCCCGCAGGATCCACGCCTCATGGGTCAACTCGTCCATGCTCGCCACGCCACGCTTGGCCAGGTGATGCTGCGGCGCGCAAAACACCACCAGTTCATCTTCCACCCAGGTTTGCACCTCGATGTCCGGGTGGCTGCAGTCGCCTTCTATTAGACCCAGGTCAATTTCGTAGTGCGCTACCTGGTGCACGATATGGGCAGTGTTCTGCACATGCAGCTTCACCTGGCTCTCGGGATGTTGCTGCATGAAGCTGCCAATCAACAGGGTCGCCAGGTAATTGCCGATGGTGAGGGTGGCGCCGACCGCCAAGGAACCGAAGCCTGACTTGCCGTTGAGCAAGTCCTCGATCTCCTTGGCCTGGTCCAGCAGCGCCACCGCCTGGGGCAAAAGCTGATGACCGAGCGCGTTGAGGCTCAGGCGCTTACCCGCGCGGTCGAATAATTGGCAGCTGGATTGGCGCTCCAGCTCAGTGATCGAGGTGCTGGCGGCGGATTGAGATAAGGCCAGAAGGCCAGCAGCGCGCGAGACGCTTTCCTGCTGGGCGACGGCGACGAAGACTTGCAGTTGACGGAGAGTAAATCGCATATCGATATAACCGATAACCCTTATCTTAATAATCCAGTTAACAGATATTGTCGCCGCCATTAGAATGCTGTGCAATTGCGCAACTACATTTGGCGCAGACCCATTTCCAGGAGTCCCCCGTACATGAGCAACATGAACCACGAGCGTGTCCTCAGTGTTCATCACTGGAACGACACTCTGTTCAGCTTCAAGTGCACCCGCGATCCGGGCCTGCGCTTCGAGAACGGTCAGTTCGTGATGATCGGCCTGCAACAACCCAACGGCCGCCCGCTCATGCGCGCTTACTCCATTGCCAGCCCGAACTGGGAAGAGCATCTGGAGTTCTTCAGCATCAAGGTGCCGGATGGCCCGCTGACTTCCCAATTGCAGCACTTGAAGGAAGGCGACGAGATCATCATCAGCAAAAAACCGACAGGCACCCTGGTGCTTGACGATTTGAAGCCGGGCAAACACCTGTACCTGCTCAGCACGGGCACTGGCCTGGCTCCCTTCATGAGCGTGATCCAGGACCCGGAAACCTACGAGCGCTTTGAAAAAGTGATCCTGTGCCACGGCGTGCGTTACGTCAACGAAGTCGCGTATCGCGAATTCATCACAGAGCACCTGCCGCAAAACGAGTTCTTCGGCGAAGCCCTGCGCGACAAGTTGATCTATTACCCGACCGTGACCCGCGAGCCGTTCGAAAACGAAGGGCGCCTGACCGACCTGATGCGCAGCGGCAAGCTGTTCAGCGACATCGGGCTGCCGCCGATCAACCCCGAGGACGACCGCGCGATGCTGTGCGGCAGCCCAAGCATGCTGGACGAAACCAGCGAAGTGTTGAACAGCTTCGGCCTGAAAGTTTCGCCACGGATGCGTGAGCCGGGTGATTACTTGATCGAGCGGGCGTTCGTCGAGAAATAAACACTGATCCAAAAATGTGGGAGCCAGCTTGTGTGGGAGCAGGCTTGCCTGCGATGCAGACGCCTCGGTCTTTAGTTAAACCGAGGTGATGCAATCGCAGGCAAGCCAGCTCCCACAAAAAGCAGCTCCCACACTGGTTTTCGGGGTTTATCCCGCTGGAAGCACTTCCAGCACACAAATCACCCCAGCCTCGGGATAGTGCCAACGCACATCCACGTCCCAGAACTGTGCGCCATATTCCCGTTCTGGCCCTGGCGTCTGGTACGCCGGCCGTGGATCCTGTGCCAGGCACTGATCGATCAGTTCCACCAGTGGCTCGCCAAGGCGCTGGGCATGGCCTTGTGCCTGTTGCAGGGCAGTCTTCAGCCACTGCACGGGGATCAGCTGCGGCGCGCCGCTGGCGATGTCGTTGGTGGCCGTGTCGACGATGTCGGCATACGGCACATACGGCTTGATATCCAGCACCGGTGTGCCATCGAGCAGATCAATCCCGGAGATCCACAGCCGCCCCGGCTCCATCTTGTCCAGCTTCACCACTGACTGGCCGATGCCATTCGGGCGGTGCGTGGCGCGGGTGGCGAACACGCCCATGGACGTATTGCCACCCAGGCGAGGCGGGCGCACTTTCAGGCGGGGCTTGTCTTCCAGGGCTTGGTGGAACAGGAACAGCAACCACACATGGCTGACCTGCTCCAGGCCCTGTACTGCCTCGCCACCGTCGAACGGCGCCACCAGCTCCAGCACGCCACGGGCGGCCGGTGCCAGTTGCGGTTGGCGTGGGATGGCAAACTTCTCCTTGAAGCAGGAGCGCACGAAGCCGACGGGCGAGACGTTGTAACTCATGGCTTACGCGCGAACCCGCAGGGTCAGGCCCTTGAGGAAGTTGCGCAGCAACTGGTCGCCGCATGGGCGATAGTTGGTGTGGCCGAACTTGCGGAACAGCGCGCTCAGCTCAGGCTTGGACACCGGGAACTCGGCGGCTTTGAGGATGGCGTGCATGTCGTCTTCCTTCAGCTCGAAGGCCACGCGCAGCTTCTTGAGGATGATGTTATTGGTCACCGGGGTTTCGATCGGCTGTGGCGGACGGCTTTCGTCCTTGCCGCGCTTGAAGATCACCAGGCCATCGAGGAAGTGCGCCATGACTTCATCCGGGCAGAACACGAAGCCTTCTTCCTCATCTTTCTTGAGGTAGGTCAGCAGGTCGTCCTTGGTCACGTCCATGCCGCCGAGCTTGATGATCTCGACCATCTTGTTGTCGCTGATGTCGAGCATGTAGCGCACGCTGCGCAGTACGTCGTTGTGAATCATGGTGGGCAATCCTGGTATTCAACTGAGGGCGCCGCCCATCAGGCGGCGCCGGGAAAAAGGGCGGCTTAGAACTTCTCTTTGCCGGACAGGTAACGCCATTGGCCGACCGGCACCTTGCCGATGGACACGCCGCCGATGCGGATACGACGAATGGCGATGACTTTGAGGCCAACCGCTTCACAGAACAGCGCGATCACGCCTGGCTGCGGGTTTTTCATCGCGAAGCGCAGGCGGTTTTCGTTCTGCCAGCTGGCTTTGACCGCCGGCAGTTCCTTGCCTTTGTAGGTCAGGCCGTGGTTCAGGCGATTGAGGCCGTGGGCAACCATGTCGCCTTCGACTTCCACCACATACTCCTGTTCGATCTTGGCGGCATCGGCGGTCAACTTGCGCAGAATCTTCCAGTCCTGGGTAAACACCAGCAGGCCGCTGGCCTTGGCTTGCAGGTCGGCACTGGCGGTGAGGCGCAGGAAGTGGCCCTTGAGCGGGCGCTTGCCGAAGCGGTGTTCCTCCGAGAGCGTCTCGGCGCTGATCGATGCCATGGCCGTCTCGGCATCTATGCCGGCCGGGGCGTGCAGCAAGATGGTCACCGGCTCGGGCACGGTGGCCTTGGCGTCCGGGTCGAGTGCGACCTTCTGGGTGGTGACCTTGAACTGTGGTTCGTCGATCACTTCACCGTCCACCGAGACCCAGCCGCCTTCGATGAACAGCTCAGCCTCCCGACGGGAGCAACCGACCAGTTCGATAAGGCGTTTGGAGAGGCGTATGGGGTCAGTCATGACATGGGCCGTAGCAAAAGGGGGCAGCTATTGTACCTGCCTGGCGCCGGTTAATCCCGGCCCCATTTCAGTGCCGTCGCTTTTTGTGGGCGCTGGCTTGCCTGCGATGGCATCGCCTCGGTTCGTCAGCCACTGCGCAGGTGTTGCTGCTGGCGCAAACGCATATGCAGCAACGGATAGGGCTGGCCCAGGCCGTCATGTTCCGTGCGCCCGATCACCTCGAACCCCTGTTTGAGGTAGAAGCCCAAGGCCTGGGGATTCTGCTCGTTCACTTCCAGCTCGTCGGCATTCATATGCTCGATCGCATAGCGCAGCAATTGCCGGCCAAGGCCCTGGCCACGGTGCTGCGGGTCGATAAACAGCATCTCGACCTTGCCTGCGGCGACGCCGGCAAACCCGGTGATGCGTTGGTGCGAGTCTTTGGTGCAAATCAGCATCACCGTGTCCAGGTAGTGAGTCAGCACGAGGTTCCTCAGTAGCTCGATGTAGCTGTCCGGCAGGAAATCATGGGTAGCCCGCACCGAGGACTCCCAGATTTCAGTCAGTTTTTGATAATCGCTGGATTTAGGTGTGTGGATAACCGAATGCCGACGCATGCTCGCTGCCCCTGCCGATGATTGGCGATGGGCAAACGATAGACCTAAAAAAGCCCCACATCTTGATCAGATGCAGGGCTTTTTACAGTGTTACCGATCAGTCGCGCTTTTCAGCCCACAGGTCGTATTCGTCGGCATCGGTCACGGTGCACCAGACCTTGTCGCCCGGCTTCAGGCCGCTGGCGTCGTCGATAAACACGTTACCGTCGATTTCCGGTGCATCGAAGAAGCAACGACCAACCGCGCCTTGTTCATCGACTTCGTCGATCAGGACTTCGATTTCCTTGCCGATGCGCAGTTGCAGGCGCGCCGAGCTGATGGCCTGCTGGTGCGCCATGAAACGCTCCCAACGGTCCTGCTTGACGTCGTCCGGCACCACGGCCAGGTCCAGCAGGTTGGCCGGGGCACCTTCAACCGGCGAATACTGGAAGCAGCCGACGCGGTCCAGTTGGGCTTCGGTCAGCCAGTCCAGCAGGTACTGGAAGTCTTCCTCGGTTTCGCCGGGGAAGCCGACGATGAACGTCGAGCGGATGATCAGTTCCGGGCAGATCTCGCGCCAGTTCTTGATGCGCGCCAGGGTCTTGTCTTCGAAAGCCGGGCGTTTCATGGCCTTGAGCACTTTCGGGCTGGCGTGCTGGAACGGAATGTCCAGGTACGGCAGGATCTTGCCGGCGGCCATCAGCGGGATCAGCTCGTCCACATGCGGGTACGGGTAGACATAGTGCAGGCGCACCCACACACCCAGGCTGCTGAGGGCTTCGCACAGTTCGGTCATGCGGGTTTTTACCGGCGCGCCGTTCCAGAAACCGGTGCGGTATTTCACGTCGACGCCGTAGGCGCTGGTGTCCTGGGAGATCACCAACAGCTCTTTGACGCCGGATTTGACCAGGCGCTGGGCCTCGTCCAGTACGTCGCCGACCGGGCGGCTGACCAGCTTGCCGCGCATCGATGGAATGATGCAAAAGCTGCAGCTGTGGTTGCAGCCTTCGGAAATCTTCAGGTATGCGTAATGGCGTGGTGTCAGCTTGATGCCCTGCGGCGGCACCAGGTCGATCAGCGGGTTGTGGTCCTGGCGCGGTGGCACCACGTCGTGCACCGCGTTGACTACCTGCTCGTACTGCTGCGGGCCGGTCACCGCCAGCACGCTCGGGTGCACGTTGCGGATATTGCCTTCTTCCACGCCCATGCAGCCGGTCACGATGACCTTGCCGTTTTCCTTGATCGCTTCGCCGATCACTTCCAGGGATTCCGCCTTGGCCGAATCGATAAAGCCGCAGGTGTTGACCACCACCACGTCGGCGTCCTGGTAAGTGGACACAACGTCATAGCCTTCCATACGCAGTTGCGTGAGGATGCGCTCGGAGTCGACCAGAGCCTTCGGGCAACCCAGGGAAACAAAGCCAACCTTGGGGTTGGCCTTTGCGATGGTGGTGGACATGTCTAACCTCGGTATTGAATGACGCCGCCAGTCGGGCACGACAGGGCTGCGGACGGGCGCTTGGTGCGCCTCTGATCAAAAAGTGCGCAATTCTAGCGACGGGCAACGCACTTGACCAGCTTTATGCAGGGAAATGCGACGAGTGCTGCGCTATGCTTCGCGCCGTTGCGCGTAGGTAAAGTCCTAAGGTCAACAAAACGTCTGTTACGAGAAGTAAAACAGCGCATGCTAGGGTCAGCTTAGACGCGTTGTAATAAAAGACCGCAGGTCAAAGGGCAGGAGTTGTTGATGGGTCACGCGAGTAATCAGGCAGCAGGTGCCGAGCATTCAAACGCCAAGCCGATTGGTATGCTGGTGGCAGCGGTTGGGGTGGTTTATGGCGATATCGGGACCAGCCCGCTCTACACCCTTAAAGAGGTGTTCAACGGCGGTTATGGGGTTCAGGTCAATCATGACGGCGTGCTGGGGATCCTGGCGCTGATCTTCTGGTCGCTGATCTGGGTGGTGTCGATCAAATACATGCTGTTCGTGCTGCGCGCCGATAACCAGGGCGAGGGCGGCATCATGGCGCTCACCGCACTGGCACGACGGGCGGCGGGGGAGCGCAAGAAGTTGCGCAGTTTCCTGGTGGTGTGTGGCCTGTGCGGCGCGGCGCTGTTCTACGGCGACAGCATGATCACCCCGGCGATTTCCGTCTTGTCCGCTGTTGAGGGCTTGGAGCTGGCCTTCGACGGCCTGGAAAAATGGGTAGTGCCGATCGCCCTGGTGGTTCTGGTCGCGCTGTTCCTGATCCAGAAACATGGCACCGACCATATCGGCAAGCTGTTCGGTCCGGTGATGGTGACCTGGTTCCTGGTGCTGGGTGGTTTGGGTGTGTATGGCATCACCCTGCACCCTGAAGTGCTCAGTGCCATGAACCCGATCTGGGCGGTGCGCTTCTTCGAGGCTCATCCTGGGATTGGCGTGGCCATCCTCGGCGCGGTGGTGCTGGCACTGACCGGCGCCGAAGCCCTCTACGCCGACATGGGCCACTTTGGCCGCAAACCCATCGCTCGCGCCTGGTTCATGCTGGTGTTGCCGGCGTTGGTGCTCAATTATTTCGGCCAGGGCGCCATGCTGCTCGGTGATCCGGAAGCCGCGCGCAACCCGTTCTACTTGCTGGCGCCTAGCTGGGCGCTGATCCCGCTGGTGGTGTTGTCCACCCTGGCCACGGTGATTGCGTCCCAGGCGGTGATTTCCGGTGCGTTCTCGTTGACGCGCCAGGCGATCCAGCTGGGCTACATCCCGCGCATGCATATCCAGCACACTTCCAGCGCCGAACAGGGCCAGATCTACATCGGCGCGGTGAACTGGTCGCTGATGGTCGGTGTGATCCTGCTGGTACTGGGCTTCGAATCGTCCAACGCATTGGCATCGGCCTACGGCGTGGCGGTGACCGGCACCATGCTGATGACCACCATTCTGGTGTCGGCAGTGATGCTGCTGCTGTGGAAGTGGCCTCCGATTCTGGCCGTGCCGGTCCTGGTCTGCTGCCTGTTGGTGGACGGCCTGTACTTCGCTGCCAACGTGCCGAAGATCATCCAGGGCGGCGCCTTTCCGGTGCTGGCGGGGATCGTGCTGTTTGTGCTGATGACAACCTGGAAACGCGGCAAGCAATTGCTGGTGGACCGCCTCGACGAGGGCGGCCTGCCGTTGCCGATCTTTATCGGCAGTATCCGCGTGCAGCCGCCCCATCGCGTGCAGGGCACCGCCGTGTTCCTCACCGCGCGCCCGGACGCCGTGCCCCACGCGCTGTTGCACAACCTGCTGCACAATCAGGTGCTGCATGAGCTAGTGGTGCTGCTGACGGTGGTCTACGAGGATATTCCCCGCGTGCCGGCCGCACGGCGGTTCGAGGTGGACGCCTACGGCGAAGGCTTTTTCCGCGTGATCCTGCACTTTGGTTTTACCGACGAGCCGGACGTGCCCGAAGCGCTGAAGTTGTGTCACCTCGATGACCTGGACTTCAGCCCGATGCGCACCACCTACTTCCTCAGCCGCGAAACGGTGATCGCCTCGCGGATCAAGGGCATGGCCCGCTGGCGTGAGGGGTTGTTCGCCTTCATGTTGAAGAACGCCAACGGCAACCTGCGCTTCTTCAAACTCCCGGTAAACCGGGTGATCGAACTGGGTACCCAGGTCGAAATGTAAGCTGTTGCTGCACGGGGGCCGGCAATCGGCTCCCGCTTTCCTTTCTGAACCCTGTGCAATCCAGCGTTGTCGACTAGGCTCTAAGCACCGTTTGAATAGTGCCCACAGAACCCAGAAGAGGTGCGCCATGAGTCAGCTGCTCGAACCCTACACGCTCCGTCAATTGACCCTACTAAACCGCATCGCGGTCTCGCCGATGTGCCAATACTCGGCGCAAGATGGCCTGGCCAATGATTGGCACCTGGTGCACCTTGGCAGCCGTGCCGTCGGTGGTGCCGGGCTGATTTTCACCGAAGCCACCGCCGTAACTGCCGATGGCCGCATTACCGCCCAGGACCTTGGGTTGTGGAATGACGCACAGATCGAACCGCTGCAACGCATCACGCGTTTCATCGCTGCCCAAGGCGCGGTGGCCGGTATTCAACTGGCCCACGCCGGGCGCAAGGCCAGCACTCATCGGCCTTGGATCGGCAAGCATGGCAGCGTCAAAGTGGAAGAGGGCGGCTGGACACCGGTGGGGCCATCACCCATTGCCTTCGACCCCCAGCACACCCCACCCAAGCAGTTGGACGAAGGCCAGATCCAGCAAGTGATCGCCGACTTCGTCGCCGCCGCCAAGCGCGCGTTGACCGCAGGCTTCGAAGTGGTGGAAATCCACGCGGCTCATGGTTATCTGCTGCATCAATTTCTCTCACCCATCAGCAACCAGCGCCAGGACCAGTACGGCGGCTCGTTCGAAAACCGCATCCGCCTGGTGCTGCAAGTGACCCAGGCTGTGCGTGATGTCTGGCCCCAAGAGCTGCCGCTGTTTGTGCGGGTCTCGGCGACCGACTGGGTGGAAGACGGCTGGAACCCCGATGAAACCGTGGAGCTGGCGCGTCGCCTGAAGGACTTGGGGGTGGACCTGATCGACGTCTCGTCCGGTGGCACCGCCGCCAATGCCGAGATTCCCACCGGCCCCGGCTACCAGACCCGCTTCGCCGAGCGCGTGCGCAAAGAGTCGGGCGTGGCCACCGGCACCGTTGGCATGATCACCGAGCCAGCCCAGGCCGAGCACATCCTGCGCACCTGTCAGGCGGATATCATCTTCCTGGCCCGCGAGCTGTTGCGTGACCCGTACTGGCCGTTGCATGCCGATGATGACCTGGGCGGGCGCAAGGCCATCTGGCCGGCGCAATATCAGCGAGCGACGCACCGGGATCAGCCGATTCATGAGTCGGACCTGCGCGATTGACCTTCTGGGCTCTGCCATAACCCACCGCTGACCACGGTGGGTTTTTTCTAGGCCGTGCGCCGCCAGTTCGGCCAGGCCCACAGCGTCGCCGCGCGTAGCAGCCACTCCATCGGCCCATAAGGGTGGGTACGCAGCCAGCGTGCACTCAGCCACAGTTGCAGGGCAAAGATCCCAAGTGCCACAGGCAACATCAGCAGCGGGGCGAGCGTGTTGATCAGGCCTGCGCCATAGCCGCTGAACAGCAACCCCAGCAGTACCGATTGCAGCAGGTAGTTGCTCAGGGCCATCTTGCCCACCGGGGCCAGCCAGTGGCACAGCCAAGGCCCGGCGGCAGAGCTGAACAGTGCGAGCATCAGCAGGGCATAGGCGGCGCTCAATAACGGTGCCGTGAGTTGCCCCACGCCAAAGGCAAAGGTTTCCAGGCCGCCACCGGGGGCATAGGCGGCGCTCAAGGCATAGATCATTGCGCCCAACAGGCCTGCGGGCAGTGTGATGAGCAGCAAGCGGCTTAGGCGCGGCTGCCAGGCGTACGGGGCTACCAACAGCTGGCGTCGTCCGGCGGCATAACCGAAGAAGAACATCGCCAGGGCGCTAGGCCCTTGCAACAACCATAACGCCTGCACGGTGCTCCACAGATGGCCACTGTGAAAACGCAGGGTATCCACTGCACTGCCAGTAAACGCCACGAGTTTGTCTGCGGCGTCGGGGCTTGAGACCCCGGTCAGGTTGCCTTCCAATGCTTGCAGCACACCCAGCAGCATCCACGCCGAACAGGCGGTCACCACCAGGCAAATGCCCCAACGGTACGCCTTGGCCGGAGACAGGTTGCGAGCCGCCAATAGCACCAGGCCGAGCAAGGCATAGGTGGAAAGAATCTCCCCGTAATACAGTGCAGCGCCGTGGGCCAGCCCCAGGGCCAGCAGGGCCAATTGCCGGCGCACCATTCGCGGTGCGAAAGCAGCATTGGCACGTTCGGCGGCGGCCATCTGTAAGGTAAAGCTGTAGCCGAACAGAAAGGAAAACAGCAGGTAGAACTTGGTTTCGAACAGCAGCGAAATGACAAACCGGACCACGTGGTCGACGGTGCCGGCATAGTCGGGGTTGGTGAGGGTTGATGCGTAATAAGGGTCGGCGAACGCGCAGATATTCACGGCCAGAATGCCAAACAGGGCAAAGCCGCGTAACGCATCGACGTGCACCAAGCGTGTCGGGGTCATCTTCAGCGCCCTTGCAGCAGGTGCACCACCAGGCCGCGCAGCACTTGCGTCTGTTGGTCCGGGTGGAAGTCCGCATCGGCTGCGACGCGGGCGAACATGCCATCGATCAGGGTGGCCAGCCAACTGGCGGCTTCAGGCGCAGAGAGTGATGTGTGAAGTTGCCCGGCGCGGTCGGCGGCCTTGATCAACGCTTCCAGGCCTTCGCGCAAATAGCGGTCGTTGGCCTTCATCAGGTGTGCCACCGCTTCATCGCGGTGGCCCAAAGCGGAAATCTCCAAGGCCAGGCCGGCGTAGTGGCGGTCGCAGGCCAAATGGCAGGTGTGGTCGACAAACGCCAGCAAAGTCGCCATCGGGTCTTCGGCGTCGGCCAGAGGTGCCATGCCCTGCCGAATCTGCTCACCTTCGCGCGCCACCAACGCCAGCAGCACTTCATGCTTGCTGGCGAAGTAATGGAACAGGTTACCGGCGCTCATTCCGGCGGCGGTGCAGATGTCGGCTGTGCGGGTAGCGACAAACCCGGCTTCGGCGAAACACCGGGATGCGGCATCAAGCAGCGCCATGCGCTTGGTTTCGCGTTGTTGCGGATCGACGGTGCGCATAGTGGGTTCATTAATTAATTGAGTGGTCACTCAATTAAATGGTGCGTAGGAAAATACTGCAAGCTTTTTGCTCAAAACCCATTATTTAAGTTTTTACTCTAAAAAATCCCACGCTTGGCAAGATCGTTTCTACGCTTAGAGTAAGTCTGATTTCTGGCCCAGGAAGTCAGTCGGTTTGTTCATTGAGGCATTGCGCTTCATGGGCGGCGGTTATGGGCAAAGGGAGTATTTGATGGATATCAGGAGAAGCAGTCCATGGCCAAGTCCTATGGTGTAGCGGGGGTGGTGGCGTCGTTTCTGGCCCGCAGTGTGTCTTTACGGGGCCGAAGGCTGAGTTCGGATGAGGTGGAACTGCTGACGCAGTATCGCGCCCTGACCGAGAGCGATCAGGTGGCGATGCGCTATTTGATGGGGGCGATGAAGAGTGTGTCGCGGTTTTGAGCACCTGTAGGCGCTGGCTTGCCAGCGATGCAGGCACCGCGATGCGTCAGTCGCACCGCAGTGATGCCATCGCCGGCAAGCCAACGTCTACAAGGGACGATCAGGTGTACTTACGCTGGTCCGGTGCCGGCGGGAAGTACTGATACAACCAGGTTTCACTCAAGGTGCGGTCCTGGGTGCGGATAAACAAGCGCAGTTCCACCGGCTCCACGCTGTCGCTGGTCGGGTACCAGTCAAACAGAATGCGGTAGCCCTTGATGTTATCCAGCACCAGCACGCTGAAATCCTTGACCTGACCGTGGGAGCACGTCACCACCGGCTCGATCCCGGTGCCCGGTGGCAGGCGATCCAGGCCGCCGCCCTTGAAGTCCACGGCAAAACGGCGCGCCCACACCGGTGGGTAGTGTTCACCTGGTGCCCAACCTTCAGTAAAGCCTCCCATCCCCGAACGAGTAGCGTCGACTTGCGCCAACGGTGTGCTTACCGGCGGCAGCGCGCTCCAGTACAGCTTGTAGCCGTAGTTGAGCGAGTCGCCGGCCGCCACGGGTTTTTTCGGGGTCCAGAAGGCCACGATGTTGTCGAGGGTTTCGCCGGTTGTAGGAATTTCCAACAGGTCGATGGAGCCTTCGCCCCACGCAGTGGTCGGTTCGACCCACAGGCTTGGGCGCTTGCTGTACCAGTCCACAGTGTCCTGGTAGCTGGCGAACTCATGGTCGGTCTGCACCAGGCCGAAGCCTTTCGGGTCTTTGTCGGCGAACGCGTTGAATTGCAACTTGGCCGGGTTGTTCAGCGGGCGGCAGATCCACTCGCCGTTGCCGCGCCACATCGCCAGGCGGTCCGAATCGTGGATCTGCGGGTGGATGGTGTCGCACATACGGCGTTCGTGAGTACCGCAGCTGAACATGCTGGTCATTGGTGCGATACCCAGTTGTTCAATGGTGGTACGCGCATTGATGTGCGCGTCGATCGCCATCACCACCTGGTTGGCCTGGCAGTCGATATCGAAGCGGTAGGCGCCGGTAGCGCTCGGCGAATCGAGCAGGGCATAGACCACGAAGCGTGTGGCGTTCTTGTCCGGGGTTTCAAACCAGAACTGCGTGAAGTCGGGAAACTCCTCGCGTTTTTTTGCGTAGGTGTCGATGGCCAGGCCACGGGCCGAAAGGCCGTACTGCCCGGTACTGTCCACCGCGCGGAAGTAGCTGGCGCCGAGAAACGACAGCACGTCATGACGGTCCAGCTCCGGCGCCTTGAACAGCTTGAAGCCGGAAAAGCCCAGGTCGCCAGTCAGTTGCTGGGTGTCGACGGTGGTCTTTTCATAGTTGAACAGCGACGGCCGGAAATGTACCTCTCGCGCTTCGCGGGTCTTGGGGTCAACACTGTGCATGCGCACCGGGGTCTTGAAGCCCATGCCGACGTGGAAGAACTGCACATCCAATTGGCCGTTCAATTCCTTCCACAGCGAATGGTTACCGTCGTAGCCGATGGCGTTGAAATTCTGTGGCGTCATGGTCGCCAGTGTCGGCGGCAGTACCTGTTTGGTGTCCTTGTAAGCGGTCCCGGCGAGTTGTTTGGCCTGGGCCTTGAGCGATTCGAAGTCGAACGCCACGGCCTTGCCATCGGCAGCACGGTTCCCCGCCCAGGCCTGGGCGGCGAGCAGGCCGCTGGCCGACAAACCGGTGTAAGCCGCAATGGCCATGGACGCTTTGAGCAAATTCCTGCGGTGCATAGAGACAACCTGTCGTGAGCAAATCCCGCGCCGTTCCTGGCACGTGCTGGATCAGAAATTACGGTTCGGACATGCCTTCGACCAAACGCAACGGACATTAAACAGACGCTGGATAGCTTAAGCGGTTCGATGACGTAGGAAAATTGATTGATGGCGGGGTGATGGCGTTGCAAGTGAAACAAGGTGTTGCAGGGGGGGCGAGCGAACACACTCCTCAGGAAAGAAGACGACCCCATGTAGGAGCGGGCTTGCCTGCGATGGCATCAGCTCGGTCAGACTGGAGGCCGAGTCGACCGCATCGCAGGCAAGCCCGCTCCCCCATTAGGTTCAGGCGTCAGGTCACGTTCAGGCCACTTCGCCCGCTGCCCTGTACGCCTCATCAATCGCCGCATGGGCATACGCACTCCACGCCGCATCCGAGTTAGCGATACTCACATGCCCCACCGGCTTTTTCGCCAGCTTCATCAACGCTTCGCTTTCATCGGCATCATCGAACAAGCTGTTGGAGAAGGTCGCATAACCGTGTGACCAGCGGTTGACAGTGATCGCCAGGATGTCGGTCTCATGGTTGAACCCACCCGGCCCGAGCATACGTTGCAACTGATCACGCAACTGCGCTTCCAACTGCTCGAACGTCTGCCCATACAGTTTGCCCCGCCCGGCACGGGCCTGGTCGCGGGCGTTCATGCCGCTGTTGGGGCTGGTGGGCACGTAGACCATGTGCAAGCCGATCGGCTGTGTCGGGTCGCGCGGGTGGTCGTAGCCTCCCATGCTCACCGGGTAGTCCAACTTGATGCGGCTGTAAGGCTGGGTCGCCGCGTAGATCTCATGCACGCCCAGTGTCTGGAACGACTGCCAATTACGGATCACCACCTTGGTGTACACCAGCGGGTATTTTACGTTCTGGCTCAGGGCATGGGCCTGCGGCGCCGGCAGATCCTTCAACAGGTACGGGATCATCATGTTGTAGCAGGCCAGGATGCAGCGTTTGCCGCGCACCTGTGCGAGTTGTCCGCCACGGCTGTAGCCGATATGCACGCCGTTGTCGACGTTACGCACGCTGACCGCCGTGCTGTTCAAGCGCAATCGCACGGCTGCCTTGGGCTGGTCGAGCTTGGCGTAGTCGAACGTCGCCAGCACGATATCGTCCATGGTATGCCCTGGCGCCACCCCCGGGATCAGGCTGCGCACCAGCAAGCGCGCCACCGAGGCATTCCCATCGGGGAAGTGGTAGATGTAGGGCTCTTCCATTTCCGCTGCCGCTTCTTCGCTGATGGGCGCCAGGTTCATCCCGGCAAAGCCTGGGAAACCCACGCTGTAGGCGTCAGCCGAAGCGACGGCATCAATGCTCAACGCCATGAAGTCATTGGTGCGGCTCTGGAAATACTTCACCGCGCCTTCCGATAATCCTACGTTCTTGAGCAGAAAATCGCGGTAGCTGGTTGCTGCCAAGTAGTCGGCCTTTTCTTCGGCAGTCTTGCCCGGCAGGTAATCCTTGGGCGCCATGTGCAGCTCGATCAGGGCCTGGCGGTCTGCCGCTGGCAATGGGAAGTCATTGATGAAATCGCGGATGGCGCGGGCATTCAGCTGGCCTGGTGCAACATCGTCAGCCACCATCGGGGTCGGGTCGCCGGTCACCAGTTTGTCTTCGCCGAAGTTTTCCTTGTCGAAGAACACCCCGCGCGACAGTCCCAGGCCTGGGTAGAACTGGCGATCGAAGGCGGTTTCAAAGCGCTTTATATTCACCCCGAGCGTTTTCAACAGCCCGTTCACTTCCTTGCTGTACAGGTGGTTGGGCGACTGGAAAGCCTCGCTCCCGCCGTAGCCGATGATCATGCGGCCACCGGCCTGGAATTCGTTGCGCTTGGCGTGGCCGCCGAAGTCGTCGTGGTTTTCCAAGATCAGGATCTTCGCCTTGGGGTGTTTTTCGCGGTAGAACCACGCCGCCGACAAACCACTCAAGCCACCACCGACCACCACCAGGTCGTAATCCTCGGTGATCGGCAGTTTGTCGGTGTCGAACACCTTCTTTTCCCAGCCCATCTGGTGCGCCACTTCGAACGAGCCGGCATGGCTGCCGCGCAGGCCGGTGAGGGCAGGTGGGTAGTAACGGCCATCGGGGGCGGCTTGCAGGATTTGCAGCGGGGTCATGCCAGCGGCAATCGTGATGGCGACGCCGTTGAGGAAGTCGCGGCGGGTGATATCCATGGGAGATCCTGAAAATTATTGTTATAGGTTCCCGGCATCCAGAACGGATGCCGGGTTAAATCGTCAGTGCTTGAACATCACATGGCGCACGCTGGTGTAGTCCTCCAACCCATACATGGACATGTCCTTGCCATACCCGGACAGTTTCTGACCGCCGTGGGGCATTTCGCTGACGAGCATGAAGTGGGTATTCACCCACGTGCAGCCGTACTGCAGGCGTGCGGCCAAGCGGTGGGCGCGTCCTACATCGGCGGTCCACACGGACGACGCCAGGCCGTAGTCCGAATCGTTGGCCCAACCGAGCACCTGCGCTTCATCAGTGAACCGAGTCACCGATACCACCGGCCCGAACACTTCGCGGCGCACGATCTCATCGTCCTGCTGCGCGTCGGCCAGCACGGTCGGTTCAAAGAAGAAGCCATTGCCTTCCACCGCCTTGCCGCCGGTGACCAGGCGAATGTGCGACTGCGCCACGGCGCGTTCGACGAAACCTGCGACACGGTCGCGATGCTGCGCGGTAATCAATGGGCCCAGCTCGGTGGCCGGGTCATCCTGCAAGCCGTACTTGATGCTGGCGACCGCCGCGCCGAGTTTCTCGACAAACTGCTCGTAGATCTCCGCTTGCGCGTAAATCCGACAGGCTGCGGTGCAATCCTGACCGGCGTTATAGAAGCCGAAGGTGCGGATGCCTTCCACGGCGGCGTCGATGTCTGCGTCGTTGAAGATGATCACTGGCGCCTTGCCACCCAGCTCCATGTGCATGCGCTTCACGCTGTCGGCGGTGCTGGAGATGATGTTTGCGCCGGTGGCGATGGAGCCGGTCAGCGACACCATGCGCACTTTCGGGTGGTTCACCAGCGGGCTGCCGACGGTTGGCCCGCGGCCGAACACCAGGTTGAGCACACCGGCCGGGAAGAGGTCAGCGGCCAGTTCGACCATGCGCAGGGCCGTCAGCGGGGTTTGTTCCGACGGCTTGAGCACCACGGTATTGCCGGCGGCGAGGGCCGGGGCGATTTTCCAGGCAACCATCATCAGTGGGTAGTTCCACGGTGCGATGGACGCAATCACGCCCACCGGGTCGCGGCGGATCATCGAGGTGTGGCCGGGCAGGTATTCACCGCCTGCCGAACCGCTCATGCAACGGCTGGCGCCGGCAAAGAAACGGAATACATCGGCAATCGCCGGGATCTCATCATTCAAGGCGGCGCTGTAGGGCTTGCCGCAGTTGTCCGATTCCAGCTGGGCCAGCTCTTCGCCATGGGCTTCGATCACGTCCGCCAGTTTCAGCAGCAACAGCGAGCGGTCTTTGGGTGCGGTTTGCGACCAGCTTTCGAACGCCGCATCGGCTGCGCGCACGGCGGCGTCGACCTGGGCTTCGCTGGCTTCGTTGATTTCCGCCAGCACGCGGCCGAGCGCCGGGTTGAATACAGCCTGGGCCGGGCCTTCGCCTTCTACCAGTTGGCCGTTGATCAGCAGTTTGGTTTGCATGGTTCAGCTCTCCTAAAACGAGTGTTTACCCCTGAGCAAATGCGGTTCAAATGTGGGCGCTGGCTTGCCCGCGATAGCGGTGGATCAGCCAGCCGATTCATCAACTGACAGCCTGCGATCGCAGGCAAGCCAGCTCCCACACTGAACCGTGTTTCTTCAGTGGCAGGGTCTTGTCAGTTATTTACCGCCACTCCCCGCCACGCTTTCACCGCCGCGGGTCAGGTAATAGGCACCGAGAATCGGGAACATCGTCACCAGCATCACCAGCATGGCGACCACGTTGGTCACCGGCACATCCCGTGGGCGGCTGAGCTGGTTGAGCAGCCACAAGGGCAAGGTGCGTTCGTGGCCGGCGGTGAAGGTGGTGACGATGATTTCGTCGAACGACAGCGCAAAGGCGAGCATGCCGCCGGCCAGCAGTGCCGAGCCCAGGTTGGGCATGATGATGTAGCGGAAGGTCTGCCAGCCGTCGGCACCCAGGTCCATCGACGCTTCGATCAGGCTGTGGGAGGTGCGGCGCAAACGTGCGATGACGTTGTTGTAGACGATCACTACGCAGAAGGTCGCGTGGCCGACGATGATGGTGAACATCCCCGGCTCGATGCCCAGCGTCTTGAAAGTCGCCAGCAACGCGATACCGGTGATGATCCCCGGCAGCGCAATCGGCAGGATCAACATCAGCGACACACCTTGCTTGCCGAAGAACTCGCGGCGATACAGCGCAGCCGAGGCCAGGGTGCCGAGCACCATGGCAATCAGGGTAGCGATGGCCGCAATCTGCAACGACAGCTTGATGGCTTCCAGCACGTCCGGCCGGGCGAACGCCACGCTGAACCACTTCAGGGTGAAGCCCTGGGGCGGAAAGCTGAACGCGGCTTCTTCGGTGTTGAAGGCGTAGAGAAAGATGATCAGGATCGGGAAGTGCAGAAATACCAACCCGCCCCAGGCTGCAATCTTCAGACTCATACTTGATTTTTCAGAGTGCATCGAAGGCCCCCAGGCGTTTGACGATGGACAGGTAAACCGCGATCAGCACGATCGGTACCAGAGTGAACGCCGCCGCCATGGGCATGTTGCCGATGGCGCCTTGCTGGGCGTAGACCATGCCGCCGACGAAGTAGCCGGGCGGGCCCACCAGTTGCGGCACGATGAAGTCGCCCAGCGTCAGCGAGAAGGTAAAGATGGAGCCGGCGGCAATCCCCGGAATCGACAGTGGCAGGATCACCTGCATGAAGGTCTGACGCGGCTTGGCGCCAAGATCCGCCGAGGCTTGCAGCAACGACGGCGGCAGTCGTTCCAGGGACGCCTGGATCGGCAGGATCATGAACGGCAGCCAGATGTAAACGAACACCATGAAGCGCCCCAGGTGCGAGGTGCTCAAGGTGCTGCCGCCCACGCCGGGAATGCCCAGCACGAACTGCAACACCGGCTCCAGGCCCAGGTGCTGCACGAACCACTGCGCCACGCCGCCCTTGGCCAGCAGCAAGGTCCAGGCATAGGCCTTGACGATGTAGCTGGCCCACATCGGCATCATCACCGCGATGTAGAAAAACGCCTTGGTCTTGCCCGTGGTGTAGCGCGCCATGTAGTAGGCAATCGGGAAAGCAACGATGGCGCTGGCGATCGACACCGCGATCGCCATGCTCAGGGTGCGCACGATGATGTCGAAGTTCGACGGCTGGAACAGCGCGGCGAAGTTGGCCAGGGTCAGGTCCGGCGTGACCGCCATGGTGAAGTCGTCAAACGTATAGAAGCCTTGCCACAGCAGGGTCAGCAGCGAACCCAGGTAGATCGCGCCGAACCAGATCAGCGGCGGCACCAGCAGCATCGCCAGGTAGAGGTTGGGCTTGCGGTACAGCAGGTTGGAAAACCTGCGCATCGGCGGTTGGGAAAGGGCCAGGGTCATGTCACACCTCGCCTGCGATATCGGTCAGCGGCACCATGGCTTCACGGGCCCAGCGCGCGGTGAGGGTCTGGCCGACCTGGTGGCCGGCAGTGGTGTCCAGCCACTGGTTGTTGGCGCGGCTGATATTCAGGGCCTGGCCGTTTTCCAGCTTCAATTCATAGCGGGTGGCGCTGCCCTGGTACTGGATATCGTGGAGCAAACCGCTGATTTCCACTTCGCCGGTGCCCAGCGGGCCTTCGGCAAACCGCACATGTTCCGGGCGGATCGAGAAGGGTTGCGCGGTGCCGCCGAGGCGCTGGGCCAGCTCGCCACGAATCACGTTGGAGGTGCCGACGAACTCGGCGACGAACGACGTGGCCGGTTTCATATAGAGGTTGCGCGGCGTGTCGACCTGTTCGATGCGGCCTTTGTTGAACACCGCTACGCGGTCGGACATCGACAACGCTTCGGTCTGGTCGTGGGTCACGAAGATAAAGGTGATGCCCAGTTGGCGTTGCAGCTTCTTCAACTCACTTTGCATCTGCTCGCGCAGCTTGAGGTCGAGGGCTCCCAGGGGTTCATCGAGCAGCAACACCCGTGGGCGGTTGACCAGAGCGCGAGCCAGGGCGACACGTTGGCGTTGGCCGCCGGAGAGCTGTACCGGCTTGCGGTCGCCATAGCCGCCGAGGGCGACCATTCCCAGGGCTTCTTCGGCACGGTTCATACGCTCGGTCTTGCCCACGCCCTTGACCTTGAGGCCGTAGGCCACGTTGTCGCGCACATTCATATGGGGGAACAGCGCGTAATCCTGGAATACAGTGTTGACGTCACGCTGATACGGCGGCAACCCCGCGGCTTCCTCGCCATGGATGCGGATCGAGCCCGCGCTCGGCTGCTCGAACCCGGCTATCAGGCGCAGGCAGGTGGTCTTGCCCGAGCCGGAAGGGCCGAGCATGGAAAAGAACTCGCCGTCCTGGATATCGATGGAAACCCGGTCAACGGCTTTCACTTCGCCGAACTGACGGGAAACGTGAGTGAATTGGACTGCAAGCGTCATGGTGCGGTGCTCCAAAAAGGCGCGGGTCGTCGCAGCGGCCGGCCTGGACTTCTGAAAAAACGGGATAGCGGTGTACGCGGTCAAAATGTGGGAGCGGGCTTGCTCGCGAATGTGGTGTTTCAGCCAACACATCTGTAACTGACCCACCGCTTTCGCGAGCAAGCCCGCTCCCACCTTTTGTCCTGCGTTGTCAGGAAGGCTTAGCGGCCGCCCATGATCGCGATGTAATCCTGGGTCCAGCGGCTGTACGGCACGAACTTGCCGCCTTCAGCCTGCGGGGTTTTCCAGAAGGCGATCTTTTCGAACTGGTCGAAACCGTTGGTCTTGCAACCCTCGGCGCCGAGCAACTCGCTTTCCTTGCACGCCGCGGGCACCGCCGGCAGCGAACCAAACCAGGCGGCAACGTCGCCCTGGACTTTCGGCTGCAGCGACCAGTCCATCCACTTGTAGGCGCAGTTCGGGTGCTTGGCCTCGGTGTGCAACATGGTGGTGTCGGCCCAGCCAGTGGCGCCTTCCTTAGGAATGGTCGAGGCAATCGGCTGCTTCTCGTTCTGCAGGCCGTTGACCTGATACGGCCAGGCGCTGGAGGCCACCACACCTTCGTTCTTGAAGTCACTCATTTGCACGGTGGTGTCGTGCCAGTAGCGGTGGATCAGCGGTTGCTGGGCGCGCAGCAGTTCGAGCACGGCCTTGTACTGGGTTTCGGTCAGTTCGTAGGGGTTCTGGATGCCCAGTTCCGGCTTGGTCGACTTGAGGTACAGCGCCGCATCGGCGATGTAGATCGGGCCGTCATACGCTTGCACGCGGCCTTTGTTCGGCTTGCCGTCCGGCAGGTTCTGCGCGTCGAAAATGACATTCCAGCTGGTGGGCGCGGTCTTGAACACGTTGGTGTTGTACATCAACACGTTCGGGCCCCACTGGTACGGGGTGCCATAGGTTTGTTGGCCGACCACGTACCACGGCGCATCTTTCAGGCGTGGGTCGATGTTCTTCCAATTG
This sequence comes from Pseudomonas sp. H3_E07, assembly GCF_054668895.1. NCBI lineage: Bacteria > Pseudomonadati > Pseudomonadota > Gammaproteobacteria > Pseudomonadales > Pseudomonadaceae > Pseudomonas > Pseudomonas sp. H3_E07. The sequence goes on along the minus strand of NZ_CP162795.1, from coordinate 1,429,438 downwards.
GGAATCAGCGCGGTGTTGATCGGCTGCACGCGCTTGCCGACGATCAACCGCAGTGACGCATCGCCCGACGCGGTCACCAGGTCATACCCGCCCTTGGCCATCAGGCTGACCATTTCGTCAGAGGTGGCGGCGGTTTTCACATTGACCTTGCAGCCGGTTTCCTTCTCGAAACCGGTGACCCAGTCGTAGGCCTTGTCACTTTCGCCACGTTCGATATAGCCGGGCCAGGCGACGATATCCAGCTGGCCTTCACCGGCGCCCACCGCTTTGAGCGGTTCGGCGGCCTGGAGGCTGGCGCTGGCCAGCAGCGCGGTGGTCAGGGCACTGAGCAGTGCAGTCTTGTGCGCAGACATGGGGGTTCCCTCTTCTTTAATTATGGTCGGGGCAGTGTTTGAAGCCGGTAACGCAAAGCTTAATTGTTGTTTTAAAGATGCTGGCCGTGGCGCGCCATGATGTGGCGCACCACGCTGTAGTCCTGCAGCGAATCGCTGGACAGATCTTTCCCATACCCCGAGCGCTTCAAGCCGCCGTGGGGCATTTCGCTGACCAGCATGAAATGGCTGTTGATCCAGGTGCAGCCGTATTGCAGGCGCGCCGCCACCTGCATGGCCTTATCAAGGTTCTGGGTCCATACCGAGGACGCCAGGCCGTATTCGGAATCGTTGGCCCAGTCCACCGCCTGTTCCAGCTCATCGAAGCGCGTCACCGTGACCACCGGGCCGAACACTTCGCGCTGCACGATTTCGTCGTTCTGTTTACAGCCGGCGAGCAGGGTGGGCTGGTAATAGAAGCCCGCGCCGGAATGCACGGCGGCACCGGTGATGCGTTCGATATGCGGTTGGCCGAGGGCACGCTCGACAAAACTGGCGACCCGGTCGCGCTGGCGCGTGCTGATCAGCGGGCCGAGTTCATTGTCGGCATCACGTTTACCGGCAAAACGCAGGCTGCTGACCGCTGCGCCCAGCTCGGCGACCAGTTTGTCGTGGATACCGGCCTGGGCGTAGATGCGGCACGCGGCAGTGCAGTCCTGACCGGCGTTGTAATAGCCGTAGGCGCGTACCCCGTCGACCACGGCGTGCAGGTCGGCGTCGTTGCATACGATCACTGGGGCCTTGCCGCCCAGTTCCAGGTGCGTGCGTTTTAGGGTTTTTGAGGCGGCTTGCAGAATCTTCTGCCCGGTGACGATATCGCCGGTCAACGAAACCATGCGCACTTTGGGATGGCTGACCAAGTGACTGCCGACGCCTTCGCCGCCGCCACACAGAATGTTGATCACGCCGCGTGGCAACAGTTCTTTCAGGACCGGAGCCAGGGCCAGGATCGACAGCGGCGTGTGTTCCGATGGTTTGAACACCAACGTATTACCGGCGGCCAAGGCTGGGGCGATTTTCCACGCAGCCATCATCAGCGGGTAGTTCCACGGCGCAATGGATGCCACCACGCCAATCGGGTCGCGACGCACCATGCTGGTGTAGCCCGGCAGGTATTCACCGCTCAGTTGTCCGGTCTGGCAGCGCACGGCGCCGGCGAAGAAACGGAACACGTCGACGGTGGCGCTCAAGTCATCCTGGCGGGCCAGGTGCAACGGCTTGCCGCAGTTCAGGGACTCCAGGCGGGCCAGGTAGTCGGCTTGTTTTTCGATGGCGTCGGCAATGCCGAGCAGGATGTTCGAGCGCTGCTGCGGCGTGGTACGCGACCAACCGGCAAAGGCGCGGTGGGCGGCGAGGATCGCGGTTTCCACCTGCTCGGCGCTGGCTTCGGCGATTTGGGTAAGCACTTCACCGGTGGCCGGGTTGAGGATCGGCTCGGCAAAACCCTGGCCATGAACCAGTTCGCCGTCGATCAGCAACGCAGTGAGTAGCGGGGTGGGCGCGCCGGGCATTTTTCGCGATCTCTTTTCTTGTGTGGCCATGGGCGTTCTCTTACAAGGCGCCTGACCTTCTCTTATGGGATGAACAGAGACTAGAGGTCAGGCGCGAGGTCAACAAATACTAAATACTGAATGCAGCATTCGATTAAATAGATGGCTTGCGTGGGTGCGGCTGTTCGCGGGCGACGGTTAGGAACGGGTCTACCAGCGTCGGACGCGCGGTGCCACGGCGCCACGCCAGGCCGACATCGAGGGTCTGGCTGAGGTCGGCAAGCGGCCGCGCTTCAATGATGTCGCCCTCAAGCGACCAGGGCCGGTAGGTCATGTCCGGCTGGATCGATACGCCCAGGCCGGCGGCCACCAGGCTGCGAACGGCCTCGGTAGAGGCGGTGCGCAAGGTCACGCGGGGTTGCAGGCCCGCACTCGTCCACATGCGCTGGGCGTTGTGGCCCATTTCGTCGACGTTCAACTGAATCAGCGGCTCACGCGCCACATCGGCCAGGTTGATACTGTCGTGTTCCAGCAATGGATGTTGCGCCGGTAGCCACAAACGGTGGGGCGAATGGGTAAGGACTTCGGTCTGCAGGGCGTGGCGGTCTTCCAGGTTGGAGAGAATCAGCACGCCCACGTCGATTTCGCCGCTGACCAGCAAATGCTCGATATACGGGCGTTCATCCTCCATCACGCGGATTTCCACATTAGGATAGGCGCGCTGGAAGCGGGTCAGCAGGTCCGCGAGGTAATAGCCCGCCACCAGGCTGGTCACGCCGATGGTCAACTGTCCGGCGACTTGATCGGTGCTCTGTTGCAGGCTGCGCTTGGCGTTGTCGACGGTGGCCAGAATGAGGTGTGCCTGGCGCAGGAATTGATGGCCCTGGTGGGTCAGGGTCATGCCCTTGGCGTGACGGTTGAACAGGTTGACGCCGATTTCCTGCTCCAATTGCTGGATCGCCAGGGTCAGGGTGGACTGGGAAATAAACGCGGTCTGCGCGGCGGCAGAGATCGAGCCGGTCTCGGCCACTGCAATAAAGTGCCGGATTTGACGCAAGGTCATCATGCTGGAATTACCAGTGAGCTATTTTTATAGATGTGTTCGAGTGTATATCGATTTAAGCGAAGGGCGGCTGCGTTACATCTGGAAGCACTCTAGATCGGGGCTTTTTGGCACTTAGTTTTACGCTGGGAGCCTATTGGTCTTATGAACCCTAGTGTCTGGAGGCTACGAATGAATACCCGTGGATTGCTCGATCAGTTGCTCAAGTCCGGCCAGGACATGTTGCAAAACAAGGCTGGCGGCCAGCGTAAACAGGACGACAAAGGTGCGTTGGGCGGTTTGCTTGGCGGTGGTGGCCTGGGCAGCCTGCTCGGTGGTGCGGGCGGCGGCGCCCTGGCGGCCGGCGCGATGGGTCTGCTGCTGGGCAACAAGAAAGCCCGCAAGTTCGGCGGCAAGGCCCTGACCTACGGCGGCTTGGCGGCATTGGGCGTTATCGCCTACAAAGCCTACGGCAACTGGCAGGCCAGCCAGGCCAATGCGCCCCAAGGCGAACCGCAGACCATCGACCGCTTGCCACCGGCGCAGGTCGAGCAACACAGCCAGGGCATCCTCAAGGCGCTGGTCGCCGCCGCCAAGGCCGACGGCCATGTGGATGAGCGCGAGCGCGAACTGATCGAGGGCGAATTCACCAAGCTGGATAACGACCGCGAGTTGCACAGCTGGCTGCATGCCGAACTGAACAAGCCCCTGGACCCCGCCGACGTGGCGCGGGCCGCCGGCACGCCGGAAATGGCGGCCGAGATGTACATCGCCAGCGTGATGCTGGTGGACGAGGAAAACTTCATGGAGAAGGCCTACCTCGACGAGCTGGCACGCCAACTGAAACTGGAGCCAGGCTTGAAGCTGGAGCTGGAAAAACAGGTACGCCAAGCCACCCTCTGAGGCTGCCGCCTGACCACCAACACCCCGGTTGCCAGCATGGCCCGGGGTGTTTTTGCATTCTGTGAGCGCTACATCAAAACCCGTTGATAAATGAGGGCTTGCGCTCAGCTATACTCCCCCCATTTGAATGGCCCTTCGAGGAATTACTGTGAAGAACTGGACCTTGCGCCAACGGATCTTGGCGAGCTTTGCGGTCATTATCGCGATCATGCTGCTGATGGTCGTGGTGTCCTACTCGCGGTTGCTGAAGATCGAAGCCAGCCAGGAAGCAGTCCGGGACGATGCGGTGCCGGGGGTCTACCTCAGTTCGATGATCCGCAGCGCCTGGGTCGATAGCTATTTGGAGACCATCGATATCATCGGCCTGCGCGACGAAAAAGACCTTACCAATTCGGATAAGTCGGACTACAAGTCCTTCGAGGCGCGTATTGCGCAGCAGATGGCCACCTATGAAAAAACCATTCATGGTCAGGCCGACCGAATGGAGTTCGATAACTTCAAGGCAGCGCATATCACCTACAACAAAGTGCTCGCGCAACTGCTGGAGCGTGTCGATGCCGGTGACCTGCCGGGTGCGCGTACGTTGCTGGAAGAGCAATTGACGCCGATCTGGGTCGAAGGGCGCATGAAGCTCAACGACATCATTACCGAAAACAAGAACGTCTCCGACCGCGCCACCGCGGCAATCGACGAGTCGGTGCTGTCGGCCAAGGTCAGCATGGCCGTGTCGTTGGTCATCGCCGTCCTCGCCGCCGGCCTGTGCGGCCTGCTGCTGATGCGCGCGATCATGGCGCCGATGCAGCGCATCGTCGACATCCTCGAAACCATGCGCGACGGCGACCTGAGCAAACGCTTGAGCCTGGAGCGCAAAGACGAGTTTGGCGCAGTGGAAACCGGCTTCAATGACATGATGACCGAGCTGACCGCCCTGGTCTCCCAGGCTCAGCGTTCGTCGGTGCAGGTCACCACCTCGGTGACCGAGATTGCCGCCACCTCCAAGCAGCAACAGGCCACCGCCACTGAAACCGCGGCCACCACCACCGAAATCGGCGCCACCTCCCGCGAGATCGCGGCCACGTCCAAGGACCTGGTACGCACCATGACCGAAGTGTCCACTGCCGCCGACCAGGCGTCGGTTGCCGCCGGTTCCGGCCAGCAAGGCCTGGCGCGCATGGAAGAAACCATGCACTCGGTCATGGGCGCCGCCGACCTGGTCAACGCCAAGCTGGCGATCCTCAATGAGAAGGCCGGCAACATCAACCAGGTGGTGGTGACTATCGTCAAGGTCGCCGACCAGACCAACCTGCTGTCGCTCAATGCCGCGATCGAGGCCGAAAAAGCCGGTGAATATGGGCGTGGCTTCGCCGTGGTGGCCACCGAAGTGCGTCGCTTGGCCGACCAGACGGCTGTCGCCACCTACGACATCGAACAAATGGTGCGCGAGATCCAGTCGGCGGTGTCCGCTGGCGTGATGGGCATGGACAAGTTCTCCGAGGAAGTGCGTCGCGGCATGTTCGAAGTGCAGCAAGTGGGCGAGCAGTTGTCGCAGATCATCCATCAGGTGCAGGCCCTGGCGCCGCGGGTGTTGATGGTCAATGAAGGCATGCAGGCCCAGGCTACGGGCGCCGAGCAGATCAACCACGCCCTGGTGCAACTGGGCGATGCCAGCAGCCAGACTGTCGAGTCCCTGCGTCAAGCCAGCTTTGCCATTGATGAGCTGAGCCAGGTCGCGGTCGGTCTGCGCAGCGGCGTGTCGCGTTTCAAAGTCTGATGAGCGACCTCGCGGCTAAAAGCGGCGCCGTCCCGGCAGCGAAGAAAGCGTTGTTTCTGGTGTTCCACATCGGCGACGAACGTTACGCCCTCAAGGCCACGGAAGTGGCCGAGGTGCTGCCGCGCCTGCCGCTCAAACCCATTGCCCATGCACCGGTATGGGTGGCGGGCATCTTTGCCCACCGCGGCACGCTGGTACCGGTCATTGACCTCAGCGCCCTGACGTTCGGCAAGCCGGCCCAGGCCCGTACCAGTACGCGCCTGGTGCTGGTCAATTACCAGCCGCAGCCTTGGGTTGAACCCCGCAGGTTGGGACTGGTCCTGGAGCAAGCCACCGACACCCTGCGTTGCGACCTGGGGGAGTTCAAGCCCTACGGCCTGGACAACCGCGAGGCGCCGTACCTGGGGCTGGTGCGTGAAGATGCCTTGGGCTTGATGCAATGGATTGGCGTCAACGAACTGCTCACTGATGACGTGCGCGCCTTGCTGTTTTCTGCCGAGCTGAGCCTATGAGCAGCGATCCGCGTTTCTTTGCCTTCCTCAAAGAGCGCATCGGCCTGGATGTCGCGTCGGTCGGCGAAGCCATCATCCAGCGTGCGGTGCGCCAACGCAGCCAGGCCGTTAATGCGCAAACGACCGGTGAGTACTGGCAGCACCTGCAAAGCTCCGAGGATGAGCAACAGGCGCTGATCGAAGCGGTGATCGTTCCGGAAACCTGGTTTTTCCGTTATCCCGAATCGTTCGCGACCCTGGCCCGTCTGGCCAAGGCGCGACTTGCCGAGATCAAGCAGATGCGCGCCCTGCGCATCCTCAGCCTGCCATGCTCTACCGGTGAAGAACCGTATTCGATTGCCATGGCCTTGCTGGATGCTGGCCTGGCGCCGCACCAGTTCAAGGTGCTGGGCCTGGATGTCAGCCCGCTGTCGGTAGAGCGCGCGCGGCGCGGGGTGTATGGCAGAAATTCTTTCCGTGGTGGCGATATTGCCTTTCGCGACCGCCATTTCACCGAGTATGACGACGGTTACCACATTGCCGAGCGCGTGCGCGAGCAGGTGCGCCTGCAAGTGGGCAATCTGCTCGATCCTGGCCTGCTGGCGAATGAGGCGAGCTATGACTTCGTGTTCTGTCGCAACCTGCTGATCTACTTCGACCAACCGACCCAGAAGCAAGTGTTCGATGTGCTCAAGGGCCTGACGCACGTGGACGGCGTGCTGTTCATCGGCCCGGCCGAGGGCAGCCTGCTGGGGCGTCATGGCATGCGTTCGATTGGGGTGCCGCAGTCCTTTGCGTTCAGTCGGCATGCCGAGCCGGTCAAGCCGGAACCCGTGTTTGTGCCGATCGCCGCGCCCATCCCGCCAAGCAGTGCGGCTCCGATTCCGACCAAGCCTCGGCCGTTCAGCACGGCCAGGGCCCAGGTGGTGCCGATCAAGGCGCCGCACACCGACGCGGGTGACCTGCTCGGTCGCATCGCCACCCTGGCCAATGAAGGCAAGAGTGCCGAAGCCCGTGCCGCGTGCGAACAGTATTTGAGCAATCACCCGCCGGCCGCCCAGGTGTTCTACTGGCTCGGGTTGCTCAGCGACGTGGCCGGCAGCGCCCTGGAAGCCCAGGGCTATTATCGAAAAGCCTTGTACCTGGAACCCCAGCACCCGCAGGCCTTGATGCACTTGGCGGCATTGCTCGAATCCCAGGGCGACAGTGCGGGAGCGCGCCGCTTGCAGGCGCGGGCCGCCCGTAGCGAGCGAGCTGACAGTGAGTCCAAACGATGAGTAACACCGACGCGCTCGACACCGGGGGCCTGGACCTGACCCTGGCCGACACCCAAGCCATCGATGACTGCTGGAACCGCATCGGCATCCATGGCGACAAATCCTGCCCGCTGCTGGCGGACCATATCCATTGCCGCAACTGCTCGGTGTACTCGGCGGCGGCCACGCGTTTGCTGGATCGCTACGCCTTGCAGCAGGACGCGCATCGCCCGCATGCCGCTGTCGAGTTGGGTGAAGACGTGGTCACCCGTTCGTTGCTGATATTCCGTCTCGGCGAAGAATGGCTGGGCATCGCCACGCGTTGCCTGGTGGAAGTGGCGCCGCTGCAACCGATCCATTCCCTGCCGCACCAACGCTCGCGCGCCTTGCTTGGCGTGGCCAACGTGCGCGGCGCGCTGGTGGCGTGCCTGTCGTTGGTGGAACTGTTGGGCCTGGACGTGACCAGCAACGGCGCCAGCGGTGGGCGCATCATGCCGCGCATGTTGATCATTGCGGCAGAGGATGGCCCGGTGGTGGTGCCAGTGGATGAAGTCGACGGTATCCACGCCATCGATGAGCGCACCTTGAAGGCGGCTTCGGCCTCCGGCCCTCAGGCCAGCGCACGCTACACCCAAGGCGTGTTGCAGTGGAAAGGCCGCAGCCTGCGTTGGCTGGACGAGGCGCAATTGTTGTCCGCCGTGACCCGGAGCCTCACATGACCCCCGACCAGATGCGCGATGCCTCGCTGCTGGAACTGTTCAGCCTGGAAGCCGACGCGCAGACCCAGGTACTGAGCGCGGGCCTGCTGGCCCTGGAGCGCAACCCCACCCAGGCCGACCAGCTCGAAGCCTGCATGCGCGCCGCCCACTCGCTCAAGGGCGCGGCGCGTATCGTCGGGGTAGACGCCGGGGTCAGCGTCTCCCATGTCATGGAAGATTGCCTGGTCAGTGCCCAGGAAAGCCGCCTGTACCTGCAACCTGAACATATTGACGCGTTGTTGCAAGGCACCGACCTGCTGATGCGCATCGCCACGCCCGGCAATAATGTGGGGCCGGCCGATATCGAAGCCTATGTGGCGTTGATGGAGCGCCTGTTGGACCCGTCCCAGGCGCCGGTCAAGGCGCCGCCGCCGGAGCCTGTGCCTGTCGTTGAAGCACTGCCGCCGGAGCCTGAGCCCGCGCCGCCGGTGGTCGCCGAGCCGCCGCGTCACAACAAACGCATGACCGAAGGCGGCGAGCGCGTGCTGCGTGTGACGGCCGAGCGCTTGAACAGTCTGCTGGATCTGTCGAGCAAATCCCTGGTGGAAACCCAGCGGCTCAAACCGTACCTGGCTAGCCTGCAGCGCCTCAAACGCATTCAAAGCCAGAGCGTAAGGGCCCTGGACACGCTGGACGGGCAACTCAAGACTGAGAATTTGAACCTCGAAGCTCAAGAGGCCCTGGCCGATACGCGTCGCCTGCTCAGCGAAGCCCAGGCCTTGTTGGCGGAAAAGACCGCCGAACTGGATGAATTCGGCTGGCAGGCCGGGCAGCGCGCCCAGGTGTTGTATGACACCGCGCTGGCCTGCCGCATGCGTCCGTTTGCCGATGTGCTGGCCGGTCAGGTGCGCATGGTGCGTGACCTGGGCCGCAGCCTCGGCAAGCAGGTACGCCTGGAGATCGAGGGTGACAAGACCCAGGTCGACCGTGACGTGCTGGAAAAACTTGAAGCGCCGCTCACGCATTTATTGCGCAATGCCGTCGACCACGGCATCGAAATGCCCGAACAACGCCTGCTCGCAGGCAAGCCGGCTGAAGGCCTGATCCGCCTGCGCGCGTCCCATCAGGCCGGTCTGCTGGTGCTGGAATTGAGCGATGACGGTAATGGCGTCGACCTGGAACGCCTGCGCGGCACCATCGTCGACCGGCATCTGTCGCCGCTGGAAACGGCCCAGCGCCTGAGCGAAGAAGAGTTGCTGACGTTCCTGTTCTTGCCGGGGTTCAGCCTGCGCGACAAGGTCACCGAGGTGTCCGGGCGCGGCGTCGGCCTGGATGCGGTGCAGCATATGGTCCGTCAGCTGCGCGGTGCGGTGGTGTTGGAGCAGACGGCAGGGCAGGGCAGTCGTTTCCACCTGGAAGTACCCTTGACCCTGTCGGTGGTGCGCAGCCTGGTGGTGGAAGTCGGCGAAGAAGCCTACGCGTTCCCTCTGGCTCACATCGAGCGCATGTGCGACCTGGCGCCGGACGACATCGTGCAACTGGAAGGTCGCCAGCATTTCTGGCACGAGGGCCGGCATGTTGGCCTGGTTGCCGCCAGCCAGTTGTTGCAGCGCCCGACGGGGCAGAACCCGTCGGACACTTTGAAAGTCGTGGTGATCCGCGAGCGCGATGCTGTGTACGGGATTGCCGTGGAGCGCTTTATCGGCGAGCGTACCCTGGTGGTCTTGCCGCTGGATGATCGCCTGGGCAAGGTCCAGGATATTTCCGCCGGCGCGTTGCTGGATGACGGCTCGGTGGTGTTGATCGTCGACGTTGAAGACATGCTGCGTTCGGTGGACAAGCTGTTGAACACCGGCCGATTGGAACGGATTGCTCGGCGCAGCCAACAAAGCACCGAGGCTCCGCGTAAACGGGTGTTGGTGGTGGATGACTCACTGACCGTGCGCGAGCTGCAACGCAAATTGTTACTTAATCGTGGTTATGAAGTGGCCGTGGCGGTCGATGGCATGGACGGCTGGAACGCCCTGCGCTCCGAAGACTTTGACCTGTTGATCACTGATATTGATATGCCTCGTATGGACGGTATTGAATTGGTCACACTCTTGCGCCGTGACAGTCGCCTGCAATCGTTGCCGGTGATGGTGGTGTCCTACAAGGATCGCGAAGAAGACCGACGCCGTGGACTGGACGCCGGCGCCGACTATTATTTAGCCAAAGCCAGTTTTCATGATGACGCCCTGTTGGACGCCGTGATGGAACTGATCGGAGGCGCGCGGGCATGAGGATTGCGATCGTCAATGACATGCCCCTGGCGGTGGAGGCCTTGCGCCGCGCCTTGAGCTTCGAGCCCGCGCATCAAGTTGTCTGGGTGGCCGCCAATGGCCTGGAAGCGGTGCAGCGCTGCGCTGAACTGACGCCGGACCTGATCCTGATGGACCTGATCATGCCGGTGATGGACGGCGTGGAAGCCACCCGCCAGATCATGGCCCAGACCCCGTGCGCCATCCTTATCGTCACCGTCGACCGCCAGGCCAACGTGAGCCGAGTGTTCGAAGCCATGGGCCACGGCGCCCTCGACGTAGTGGACACCCCGACCCTGGGCGTGGGCAACCCCAAGGATGCGGCGGCGCCGCTGTTGCGCAAGATCCTCAACATCGGCTGGCTGATCGGTCAGCGCGGCAGCCGCGTGCGTGCGGAAGCTCTGGCCCCGCGCATCACCGGCAAACGCCAGAGCCTGGTGGCCATCGGGTCCTCTGCGGGCGGCCCGGCCGCCCTGGAAATCCTGCTCAAGGGCTTGCCCCGTGACTTTCCCGCGGCCATCGTGCTGGTGCAGCATGTCGACCAGGTGTTCGCTGCCGGCATGGCCGAGTGGCTGAGCAGCGCCTCCGGCTTGCCAGTGCGCCTGGCCCGCGAAGGTGAGCCACCGCAAAGCGGCGTGGTGCTGCTGGCCGGCACCAACCACCACATTCGTTTATTGAAGAACGGCACGCTAGCCTATACCGCAGAGCCGGTGAACGAGATTTACCGGCCTTCGATCGACGTGTTTTTCGAAAGCGTGGCCAGCCACTGGAATGGCGATGCCGTCGGCGTACTGTTGACCGGCATGGGGCGCGACGGGGCCCAGGGCCTCAAGTTACTGCGTGAACAAGGTTATTTGACCATCGCCCAGGATCAGCAAAGCTCGGCGGTGTATGGCATGCCCAAAGCGGCGGCGGCGATTGATGCTGCTGTTGAAATTCGCCCACTGGATAGAATTGCGCCCCGACTGCTGGAGGTATTCGCCAAATGAACACGACCTCCCGCAGCACCGGCTTGCCGGCAGTAATTCAGGTGACTGCACATGAATGATTTACAGATCGACGACATCAAGACCGACGAAAATGCTGCCATGGTGTTGCTGGTCGACGACCAGGCCATGATCGGCGAAGCCGTGCGGCGTGGCCTGGCTCATGAAGAAAACATCGACTTTCACTTCTGCGCCGACCCGCACCAGGCGATTGCCCAGGCGATCCGCATCAAACCGACCGTTATCCTGCAGGATCTGGTGATGCCGGGCCTCGACGGCCTGACCCTGGTGCGTGAATACCGCAATCACCCGGCCACGCAGAACATCCCGATCATCGTGCTTTCCACCAAGGAGGACCCGCTGATCAAGAGCGCGGCGTTCTCGGCGGGTGCCAACGACTACCTGGTCAAGCTGCCGGACAATATCGAACTGGTGGCGCGGATCCGCTATCACTCGCGCTCGTACATGACCTTGTTGCAACGGGATGCAGCCTATCGCGCGCTGCGGGTCAGCCAGCAACAGTTGCTGGACACTAACCTGGTGCTGCAGCGGTTGATGAACTCCGATGGTCTTACCGGGCTGTCCAACCGGCGTCATTTCGATGAATACCTGGAACTGGAATGGCGCCGTGCCATGCGTGACCAGACTCAATTGTCGCTGCTGATGATCGACGTGGACTTCTTCAAGACCTACAACGACAGCTTTGGGCATGTCGAAGGTGACGAGGCCTTGCGCAAGGTTGCCGCCGCCATCCGCGAAGCCAGCAGCCGCCCCTCGGACCTGCCGGCGCGCTACGGCGGTGAAGAGTTTGCTCTGGTGCTGCCGAATACCTCGCCGGGCGGTGCTCGGTTGGTAGCCGAAAAGCTGCGCATGGCGGTTGCCGCGCTGAAAATCCCGCATAACGCACCGACCGAGGGCTCAAGTCTGACCATCAGCATTGGGCTCTCGACCCTGACGCCGGTGCAGGGCACGGACTGTCGTCAATTGATCATGGCGGCGGATAAGGGGTTGTATACGGCCAAGCATAATGGGCGCAATCAGGTGGGGATCGAGTGACCTGAAGGCACTGGACATCTAAATGTGGGAGCGGGCTTGCTCGCGAATGCGCTGGGTCGGTTGATATATCTGTGACTGAACCGCCGCATTCGCAAGCAAGCCGGCTCCCACATTTGATCCGTATCGTTCTACGGATCGTGTACAAACCCCACGCCTTTTCGCCAAGCGGACTGCCGTTCCCCCCCATTTGCCGTTATACTCGCCGGCTTTCAAAAGTTCGCCAACGAGTGCTGCCCGCCATGGAAATCAACCCGATCCTTAACACCATCAAGGACCTGTCCGAGCGCTCCGAAACTATTCGGGGGTATCTTTGACTACGATCAAAAGCATGAGCGTCTGACCGAAGTCAATCGCGAGCTTGAAGATCCTGCTGTCTGGAACAAACCTGAATACGCCCAGGAACTGGGTCGCGAGCGCGCTGCGCTGGCGCAGATCGTCGACACCCTCGACGAACTGAACACCGGCCTGGCCGATTGCCGTGACCTGCTGGACATGGCCGTCGAAGAAAACGACGAAGGCGCAGTGGGCGATGTCGTCGCCGAGCTGGCCCGTCTCGAGGAAAACCTCGCCAAACTCGAATTCCGCCGCATGTTCAGCCACGAGATGGACCCGAACAACGCCTACCTCGACATCCAGGCCGGTTCCGGCGGCACCGAGGCCCAGGACTGGGCCAACATCCTGTTGCGCATGTACCTGCGCTGGGCGGACAAACGCGGTTTCGAAGCGACCATCATGGAACTGTCCGCCGGTGAAGTCGCCGGTATCAAGGGCGCGACCGTGCACATCAAGGGTGAATACGCCTTTGGCTGGTTGCGCACCGAGATTGGCGTGCACCGCCTGGTGCGCAAGAGTCCGTTCGACTCCGGCAACCGTCGTCACACTTCGTTCTCTGCGGTGTTCGTCTCCCCAGAGATCGACGACAAGGTCGAGATCGAAATCAACCCGGCCGACCTGCGCATCGACACCTACCGTTCCTCCGGTGCCGGTGGTCAGCACGTAAACACCACCGACTCGGCCGTACGTATTACCCACGTACCGACCAACACCGTGGTCAGCTGCCAGAACGAACGTTCCCAGCATGCCAACAAGGACACCGCCATGAAAATGCTGCGGGCCAAGTTGTACGAGCAGGAAATGCAGAAACGCAATGCCGCGTCCCAAGCGCTCGAAGACACCAAGTCGGATATCGGCTGGGGTCACCAGATCCGCTCTTATGTGCTCGATGCGTCGCGGATCAAGGATCTGCGCACTAACATCGAACGCAGTGACTGTGACAAGGTGCTCGACGGTGATATCGACGAATACCTGGAAGCCAGCCTGAAATCCGGCCTGTAACACCCTATGTGGGAGCGGGCTTGCCCGCGATCCCCAGGCCGCAGGCCTGGGGGCAACGAACCTGTGATGGAAAATTTAAAGACATGAGCGACCAACAACTCGACCAGGCCCTGCAACAGGAAGAAAACTCCCTGATCGCCCTGCGCAAGGAAAAGCTTGCTGCCGAGCGCGCCAAGGGCAATGCCTTCCCCAACGACTTCCGTCGCGAAAACTACTGCGATGCCTTGCAGAAACAGTACGCGGACAAGACCAAGGAAGAGCTGGCAGAGGCTGCGATCCCGGTCAAGGTGGCAGGTCGCATCATGCTCAACCGTGGCTCGTTCATGGTGATCCAGGACATGACCGGTCGTATCCAGGTCTACGTCAACCGCAAGACCTTGCCTGAAGAAACCCTGGCCTCGGTGAAAACCTGGGACATGGGCGACATCATCGCCGCCGAAGGCACCCTGGCCCGTTCCGGCAAGGGCGACCTGTACGTCGAGATGACCCACGTGCGCCTGCTGACCAAGTCGCTGCGCCCGCTGCCGGACAAGCACCACGGCCTGACCGACACCGAGCAGCGCTACCGCCAGCGCTACGTTGACCTGATCGTCAACGAAGAAGTGCGCCACACGTTCCGTGTGCGTTCGCAGGTGATCGCGCACATCCGTACCTTCTTGATGCAACGCGACTTCCTGGAAGTGGAAACCCCGATGCTGCAAACCATCCCCGGTGGTGCCGCAGCCAAGCCGTTCGAAACTCACCACAACGCACTGGACATGGAAATGTTCCTGCGTATCGCGCCGGAGCTGTACCTCAAGCGCCTCGTTGTTGGCGGCTTCGAAAAAGTGTTCGAGATCAACCGCAACTTCCGTAACGAAGGCGTTTCGACGCGTCACAACCCAGAATTCACCATGTTGGAGTTCTACCAGGCCTACGCCGACTACGAAGACAACATGGACCTGACCGAAGAACTGTTCCGCGAGCTGGCGCAGCTGGTCCTGGGCAGCACCGACGTGCCGTATGGCGACAAGGTGTTCCATTTTGGCGAGCCGTTCGTGCGCCTGTCGGTATTCGACTCGATCCTCAAGTACAACCCTGAGCTGACCGCCGACGACCTGAACGACATCGACAAGGCCCGTGCGATCGCCAAGAAAGCCGGTGCCAAGGTGCTGGGCTTCGAAGGCCTGGGCAAACTGCAGGTGATGATTTTCGAGGAGCTGGTGGAGCACAAGCTGGAACAGCCGCACTTCATTACCCAGTACCCGTTCGAAGTGTCGCCGCTGGCCCGTCGCAACGACGAGAACCCGAACGTCACCGATCGTTTCGAACTGTTCATCGGTGGTCGCGAGATCGCCAACGCCTACTCCGAGCTTAACGACGCGGAAGACCAGGCCGAGCGTTTCATGGCCCAGGTGGCCGACAAGGACGCCGGCGACGACGAAGCCATGCACTACGACGCTGACTTCGTCCGCGCCCTGGAATACGGCATGCCGCCAACGGCCGGTGAAGGTATCGGCATCGACCGTCTGGTGATGCTGTTGACCAACTCGCCGTCGATCCGCGACGTGATCTTGTTCCCGCACATGCGGCCGCAAGCGTAACCGAAGCGAAATCCGAAGCCGCCTTTTATAAGGCGGCTTTTTTATGTGGCGTCAATAAGCGTCAAGCAAACAGCGCCAGGTTTTGATCTATTCAAGGATGTGAGTCGTGAACCGCGTAACCGCTCAAGAAGGCGCCGCCGGCATTGCCGCTGCCGTGGCTGAAAGCGTCCAGTACCAAGGCCGCAAGGCCAGCCGTCGGGGTAGCGAGCAACGCAGGCAAGACATTCTCGATGCAGCCATGCGCATCGTAGTGCGCGATGGCGTGCGCGCCGTGCGCCATCGCGCGGTGGCGGCGGAGGCGGGGGTGCCCTTGTCGGCCACCACCTACTATTTCAAGGACATCGACGATCTGCTCACCGACACCTTCGCCCAATACGTCGAGCGCAGTGCAGCGTTCATGGGCAAACTGTGGGTGCGTAACGAAGGCCTTTTGCGCGAGATGGTCGCCTATGGCGATGGCAGCCCGCAGTCACGCTCGCAACTGGCCGATGACATTGCGCGGCTGACCGCCGATTACGTCTTGCGGCAACTGACCAACCGTCGTGAACACCTGATGGCCGAGCAGGCGTTCCGTCAGGAAGCCTTGCTCAACCCGCGCCTGGCCGAGTTGGTGCGTTCCCACCAGCAGATTCTGTTGCAAGGCACCGGGCAGTTTTTCCAGGTGTTGGGCTCCCGCGAGCCACAACAGGATGCCAAAGTGTTGACGGCGATAATCAGTCGGATGGAATATCAGGGCCTGCTGGGCGGCGCAGAGCCTCTGACCGGTGAAGAAATGCTTGAGATCCTCAAGCGTTACATGCATTTGGTCTTGGCCTCGGTGTAGTCATTTACGGAACGTGCTTTATGTGGGAGCGGGCTTGCTCGCGAATGCGCAGTGTCAGTCGATACACATTTGGCTGAGCCACCGCTTTCGCGAGCAAGCCCGCTCCCACACAAAACGGTTCCACCCATACCCCGTGGAGTACTCGATGAAAGCCTGGCGAATCGCGGTAATTGCCTTGTCATTCCTGCTGCTCAGCGGCTGCCTGGTGACCTTCAAGGACCCGATGCCGGCCCGTGAAGCCGCACCCGCGGGCTTGCTGGGGAAATGGTCGAGCAAAAACGCCTGGGGCGAGCCGCTCAACCTGCGAATCACGCGCGTCGGTGAACACCGTTATAAAGCCGTGAGCTACCCTACAGCCAAGCCGAACCAGCGTGATGAGTACTTGTTTACTGTGTCCCGGCATGGCAACCGCTGGTACTTGTCGGCGCCGCTGCCGGCCAAGCTCGGCGGGCATTTCATCCTTGCGGGCTTCGAAATCAACGAAAAGCATGAATTGGTGGTCTACAACCTCGACCTGGAGCAGATCCATCAAGCCATAGGCCAAAAGGCGTTACAGGGCAGCACGGTGGAAACCGTCGAAGGGCCCGGGGTGCTGGTCGACGGCCCGCTGGACCAGGTGTTTGCCTACCTGGATGACCCGGCCAACGCCGATGTATTCGTGGAAGCCGTGCGCTACCAGCGTGCGGGCAAATAACGTTTAAAGAGGAAGCACCGGGTGGACGATTACCAGCAGACGATACGCACCTTGTCTGATCGCATTGTGCTGGCGCAAACACCGATTCGCGTCCTCGACGCCGTGAAGTGGGACGAGAACATTCGCCAGGGGTTCCTCAAGGCCAAGGGCAAGGAAATGCCGGCGGTCAGCCGCGACTACTACCTCAACCGGCCGCTGTCGTTCGATTCCAGCGCGGTGAAGCTGGAGTTCCAGAACATCGAGCGCGACATCACCCGTCGTCTCGGCCAGTTCAGTCCGGTGGGGCAGATCATGCGCCGCATGTGCAAGGAATACCGCATGGTGGTGCGCATGCTCGAAGCACGCGGCACCGAGGATTTCGGCCTGATTTCACAAGAGCTTTATGGCGCTGCTTCCGATGCGTTCCACGCGGGTGACCCGACCCTGGCCGATCTGGGCCTGATGCTTTCGGACTATCTGAACAACATCGATGGCCGTGGGGACTTGAAGGATGAGGCCAAGACCCTCACCGCCAAGGACGCCGTGGCCCTGCTGCAAACCCGCCTGAACAAGGTGTTCGGCGAGGCCGAAGAGACTATTCGCGTGTTTGAGTCCGACGGTATCGTCGCCGACGCGGCGGCGGGTGCGGACTACATCAAGATCCGCGCCGATGCGATGTTCAACGACCGCGACGTACGCGCCCTGGAAGTGCATGAAGGCCTGGTGCACGTGGGCACCACGTTGAATGGCCAGAACCAGCCGATCTGCACGTTCCTGTCCAAAGGCCCGCCGTCGTCTACCGTGACCCAGGAAGGCCTGGCGATCCTGATGGAAATCATCACCTTCGCCTCCTACCCGAGCCGTCTGCGCAAGCTGACCAACCGCACCCGCGCTATCCACATGGTGGAAGAGGGGGCCGACTTCCTGCAGGTGTTCGAGTTCTTCCGCGAGCAAGGCTTTGAGATGGCCGAAAGTTACGGCAACGCCAGTCGGGTTTTCCGAGGTTCAGTGCCGACTGGTCTGCCGTTTACCAAGGACCTGTCCTACCTCAAGGGCTTCATCATGGTCTACAACTACATCCAGCTCGCCGTGCGCAAAGGCAAGCTGGAACAAGTGCCGCTGCTGTTCTGCGGCAAGACCACCCTGGAAGACATGCGTACCCTGCGCCAACTGGTGGACGAAGGCCTGGTGGTGCCGCCCAAGTACCTGCCAGAGCAGTTCCGCGACATGAACGCACTGGCGGCGTGGATGTGCTTCTCCAACTTCCTCAACCATTTGAGCCTGGATCGGATCGAGGCGGATTACTCGAATATCCTTTGACGAAACCGGATCGACTGGTGGGAGCGGGCTTGCTCGCGAAAGCGGAACATCAGATATACATAAGTTGACTGACACACGGCTTTCGCGAGCAAGCCCGCTCCCACCTTTGAATCGCTGAAAGATTTAAAATTTCGAATAATAGCGAGGCTTCAACGGATGAGAATCCTCGGCATTTTGTGCCTGCTACTCACATTGAACGGCTGCAGCTCATTGCTGTTCTACCCCGAACCCGGCCTGCCGTTCACGCCGGAAAAAGCACACCTGCAGTACCGTGATGTCACCTTGACCAGCGCCGACGGCGTGAAGCTCCACGCCTGGTGGTTGCCGGCCAAGCCCGGTGTGCCGCTCAAGGGCACGGTGCTGCATTTGCATGGTAACGGCGGCAACCTAGCCTGGCATCTGGGCGGCAGTTGGTGGCTGCCAGAGCAGGGTTACCAAGTGCTGCTACTGGACTATCGAGGCTACGGCTTGTCGGAAGGCAAACCCTCGCTGCCAGCGATCTACCAGGATGTGGATGCGGCCTTCAGCTGGATCGACAAGGCGCCTGAAACCCAGGGCCAGCCGCTGATCGTCCTCGGTCAAAGCCTGGGCGGGGCGCTGGCGGTGCACTACCTGGCCGCTCACCCGGAGCGCCAATCCCAGCTCAAAGCCCTGGTGCTGGACGGCGTGCCTGCCAGTTATCGTGACGTAGGACAATTCGCCCTGAGCACCTCCTGGTTAACATGGCCATTGCAGGTGCCCCTGTCCTGGCTGGTGCCGGATGCTGACAGTGCAATCCATGCCATGCCCCGGCTCACTGGCGTGCCCAAGCTGCTGTTTCATAGCCTGGATGACCCGATCGTGCCGGTGGCAAATGGCATCCGCCTGTACCAGGCCGCACCGCCGCCACGGGTGTTGCAGTTGACCCGGGGCGGGCATGTGCAGACTTTTGCCGACAAGACCTGGCAAACCGTGATGCTGCGCTACCTGGATGACCCGCAACACTTCAACGGCCTGCGCCGCCTGGGCGAAATTCCGAACTACCCCATTCCTAAAGTTGATTCATCAGAGAGCCCGCAATGAGCGAAGAACGCAACATGATCCCGCTGATCCTCACCGGCATTGGCACCATCATCGGCACCGTCGGTTGCCTGTGGTTCTACGGTTACCTGCACTTCGCCAAGCCGGAAGACGCCCTGCTGCTCAGCGATTTCACCATGCTCAAAACGGTGCCAGGCGAGGACTACAAGATCTCCTTGACCCCGGCCGCGCAAGTGGCGCAGTGCGTGGATGGCGTGCTGGTGATGTTCGACACCGAGCAGAAAGGCCTCAGCGGTGTGCTGGTGAACAACAAGAAGCAGGCCGTGCGTTGCATGGGGCAGGAAACCCCGCAATTACAGGAGTGAACGCTGTTTTTCCCACTGTGGGAAAGCTCCGTTTTGAGTACCGACTAATGATTTAACGCATGCCAGGCGCTCGGCCGACCGGAACCGGCCGGGTGCGCTCACCACAGATCATGGACTGATTGGCTTTGCTGATCGGTCCATTTTTTCATTAGTCTGGAGTGAGCCTATATGGCGGGTATAAACGGAGTATCGGGTGTAGGAAACATGGGCAATGGTGGGAATGTCGGTGGGGGTGCCTCATCAGGCCAAGGCCTCGATCAGCAGATCCAGGACGTCCAAAGTAAAATCAAAGATATGCAGTCACAAGGTGCTAAAGGTGGTCAGGGTAGCCAGGGCGGAGGTGAGCTCGACGAACTGATGAAACTACTGGAAAAGCTGCTTAAGCAAAAAAATGATCAAGGTGCACAGGGCGCGCAAGGTGATCAAGGCGCCCAAGATGGTCAAGGTAGCGGCCAGGGACAGGGCCAGATCCAAATGCCGGAGACCCAGGGCACCGGTAAGGTCGGTGGTTGAACGGCACCTCTCAAAAACCGCCCTTTCGGGGCGGTTTTTTCGTGCTGATCAGCTATTCAGCCTGTAGCGACGTGGGGGGCGTAATACAGGCTGCCGCATGTCATGCAACTGAAATGGAAATGTCTGGAACCGCTTCGACTTAAATGCCACATAAAATGCTGAAACCTACATAGATTGGGTCGAGGATGAAAATACACATTCCTGTGTTGGAAAACATGTTGACCATGGCAAGGCAGCATGTAGCGCTGGAACAGGAAGCCGCTCGCAGGTACAAGCGCGATCAACGGGTGGATGAGCAGGCGGGCGCGAAGATTGAAATGCCAGCCGAGGACACGAACCGCACTATTCAGTTTGATGAGCCGAAAAAAAACCCACCGTGAGGTGGGTTTTTTAAACCAATGCCAATCAATCAGTTAGCAACGGAAGACCGTGGCTTGACCGGCTGGTTGTCGTTGGAGATAGTCACTTCAACGCGACGGTTCATGGCTCGGCCCGACACGCTGCCGTTGTCGGCAACCGGGTATTCCTTGCCGTAGCCCTGGGTCACGATGCGCGAGATATCCACGCCTTGTTGAGCCAGTGCGCGTTGTACCGAAGCCGCACGACGCTCGGACAGGCTCTGGTTGTACGAATCGGAACCGGTGCTGTCGGTGTAGCCTTCGACGATCACTTTGCGATCCGGGTTGTCGCGCAGGAACTGAGCCAGTTTGGTGATGTTCACCAGGCCGCTGGATTTCAGGTCAGACTTGTTGGTGGCGAACAGCACGTCACCGAAGGTCACCAGCGTACCGCGATCGGTCTGCTTGGCGTTCAGGCTGTCCTGCAGTTGCTTGATCTGCGCATCGCGGGCATCCAGCAAGGCGCGGGCACGCTCGTCGCCAGCGTTTTTCAGCTTGGCTTCGGATTCACGCAGCACGATGGTGTCTTTGGCCACTTCAACGCGCTGGTTGGTCAGGTAAGCCAGTTGGTCGACTTTCTTCTCGTCTTCCTTGTCGCGGTAGGCCTTGTCAGCCTTGTCCAGCCATTCGCTGGCGTCCTTGGTTTCCAGGGCCGCGAGCTTAGTGGCTTGCGGGTTGGTCTGCAGGGACGAGAAGTTGGTCCGTGCATTTTCCAGGTTCGCGTTTGGCGGGGTGGAGCAGGCCGCCAGTGCAACGCTCATCGCCAGCAGGGCAGGGATCATCAATTGTTTACGCATAGTCGTGTCGTCCTTTCAATTCGATATCAGGTGCGATTTGGTCACAGGAAGCGTCTTACTTCTGCTGGATAGCAGCCGGACGCATGCCTTCCTTACGCAACTCATCAACAGCCTTCTGGGAATCCTTCACAGCCTGTTCAGCCTTGGCGGCTTGAGCCTTGCGTTCTGCGACGCGAGCGTCCCACTCGGCTTGTTCAGCCAACTGGCGAGCTTTGTCGTAGTTCTTGTCGTGCATGGCAATTTCGGCTTCTTTGAGCTTGTCCTGGGCCGACTTCATTTCCACAGCCGCGTACTCAGTGCCGCCAGCGCTGACGGCGCTGTTCACGGCGGACTGGGTGACCGCGTACTGCTCGGTCGGAGGGTTGCCGGCGCAGCCCGCCAGGACGAAGCTGGTGCCGATTGCCAGCGCGGCCAATTTAAGCCCGCGCAGGTGGTTAAACGAGGATTTGGCAGTGCTGGTCTTCATCGTCTTCAACTCCATTGGATAACTCCTGAAAAACATTAAAATCCATGTCACTGGTCTGCGGCGGCGGGGCTGGCACTGGTGCACAAATTGCCCTTTAAAACGACCGTTCCAAGTGATGGCTTACTGGCTGTGACCGGAGGCTTTTTTCAAAAGTTCAGAGAAGATGGCGATTTGCCTAAAAAAATATCTGACTGATTGGTCAGCATAAAAAATTGGAACTTCTGCGTTGCGCAGTGGTACGCCGGGCCCGTCAGGAGCCCGGAATACAGGGGTTTGGTAAGGGTGTCAGTGTTTCTGTTCGTCAGTGCTCGCCGACAAATCATGCAGATAGCGGCGCGACAGCGTCAGAAAACGTGGGGTAGGGCCGACGTCCTCGTACAGCGGATCGCCTTCTTCATCGGTGGCAATCACCTGCTGGCCCTTGATGTAAGGGAAGCTGGCTTCCAGCTCTTCAAGGGCGGCACCGATCAACTCACCGAGCAATTCTTCAGGGTGGCGTTTGGGGTACATCTCGGTAATGGCCGCCAGCCGCGCGGCGGACTCCATATCCAGATGGATGGCGTATTCGGTCTTGGTCAGGCGACCCTTGGCGTTCTCTTCCCAGTGCTGGGCCAGTTCTCGAATTTTCATGGCAACCTCAATGAAGCCCGCGTTTAGCAGGCGGTGATGAGTGTCCAGTCGCCTGCGTGGATAAACGCGACGACTTAACCTTGAGACTAGCCGCAACTCACAAGGTTTAAAGTCTTGTCATAAATTGATGCTGGCGGCACTCTGGCAAACCTGCGCGTCCCGGATTTCTGGCTGGAGATTGGCTGATGAGTGATATCGATGCACGCTTGCGTGAGGATGTTCACCTGCTGGGTGAGCTGTTGGGCAACACCATTCGAGAGCAGTACGGCGATGATTTCCTCGACAAGATCGAGCAGATCCGCAAAGGCGCCAAGGCGGACCGTCGGGGGGCCGGGGATGAGCTGAGCACCCGCCTCAACCAGTTGCAGGAAAATGAACTGTTGCCGGTAGCACGGGCGTTCAACCAGTTTCTCAACCTGGCCAACATCGCCGAGCAGTACCAACTGATCCACCGGCGTGATGAGTCCCAGCCGGCACCGTTCGAGTCCCGCGTATTGCCCGAGTTGCTGGCGCGCCTGCAAAGCGAAGGCCACAGCAACGAATCTCTGGCCCGCCAGTTGGGGCGCCTGGAGATCGAACTGGTGCTCACCGCTCACCCTACCGAAGTGGCGCGTCGCACCCTGATCCAGAAATACGATGCCATCGCCGCCCAACTGGCGGCGCAAGATCACCGCGACCTCACCACCGCAGAGCGCGAGCAGATCCGCCAGCGCCTGCAACGCTTGATCGCCGAGGCCTGGCACACCGAAGAAATCCGCCGCACCCGGCCTACGCCGGTGGACGAAGCCAAGTGGGGCTTTGCGGTGATCGAGCATTCGCTGTGGCACGCGATACCCAATTATCTGCGCAAGGCCGATCAGGCGCTGCATGCCGCCACCGGTTTGCGCTTGCCCCTGGAAGCCGCGCCGATCCGCTTTGCCTCGTGGATGGGCGGCGACCGTGACGGCAACCCGAATGTCACGGCGCCGGTCACCCGTGAAGTCTTACTGTTGGCGCGTTGGATGGCTGCCGACCTCTACCTGCGCGATATCGACCACTTGGCCTCCGAGCTGTCGATGCAGCAAGCCAGCCCGGCGTTGCAGGCCAAGGTCGGTGATAGCGTCGAACCTTATCGCGCCTTGCTCAAGCAACTGCGCGAGCGCCTGCGGGCGACGCGCCAATGGGCGCACACCGCGTTGAGCAGCAGTACCCCGGCGCCGGCCGACGTATTGCAGAACAACCGTGACCTGCTGGAGCCGCTGGAGCTGTGCTATCACTCGCTACACGCGTGCGGCATGGGGGTGATTGCCGATGGCCCGTTGCTCGACTGCCTGCGTCGGGCGGTGACGTTCGGGCTGTTCCTGGTGCGTCTGGATGTGCGTCAGGATTCCAGTCGCCATTCGGCCGCCATGACGGAAATCACCGATTACCTCGGCCTGGGTCGGTACGAGGACTGGGACGAAGAGGCCCGTATCAGTTTCCTGATGAAGGAACTGGCTAACCGTAGACCCCTGCTGCCGGGCTATTTCAAGCCGTCGGCGGACACTGCCGAGGTGCTCAACACCTGTAAGGAAATCGCCGCCGCACCGGCTGCATCGTTGGGCTCTTATGTCATCTCCATGGCCGGCGCTGCCTCGGACGTGCTTGCAGTGCAACTGTTGCTTAAAGAGTCGGGCGTGCAACGGCCGATGCGTGTGGTGCCACTGTTCGAAACCCTGGCCGACCTGGATAACGCCGGCCCGGTGATCGAGCAACTGTTGCTGTTGCCGGGCTATCGCGCGCGTTTGCAGGGGCCGCAGGAAGTGATGATCGGCTACTCGGACTCGGCCAAGGACGCCGGCACTACCGCGGCAGCCTGGGCACAGTACCGCGCGCAGGAACGGCTGGTGGATATCTGCCGCGAGCAGCAGGTGGAGCTGCTGTTGTTCCACGGTCGGGGCGGCACCGTTGGCCGTGGCGGCGGCCCGGCCCACGCTGCGATCCTGTCGCAGCCACCGGGTTCGGTGGCGGGGCGGTTCCGCACCACCGAACAGGGCGAGATGATCCGCTTCAAGTTCGGCCTGCCGGATATCGCCGAGCAGAACCTCAATCTCTATCTGGCTGCGGTATTGGAAGCGACCCTGCTGCCACCACCGCCGCCAGAGCCGGCCTGGCGCCATTTGATGGATGAATTGGCGGCAGACGGTGTCAGCGCTTACCGCGCCGTGGTGCGGGAAAATCCGCAGTTCGTCGAGTATTTCCGCCAATCCACGCCGGAACAGGAGCTGGGTCGCTTGCCTCTGGGCAGTCGCCCGGCCAAACGCCGTGCGGGTGGAATTGAAAGCTTGCGTGCGATTCCCTGGATCTTCGGCTGGACCCAGACTCGCCTGATGCTGCCGGCCTGGCTCGGGTGGGAGGCGGCGCTGAGCAAGGCGCTGGAACGCGGAGAAGGCGAGCTGCTGGGGCAGATGCGCGAGCAGTGGCCGTTCTTCCGTACCCGCATCGACATGTTGGAAATGGTGCTGGCCAAAGCCGATGCCGATATCGCCCGCCTGTATGACGAGCGCCTGGTGCAGCCGGACCTGCTGCCATTGGGTGCACATCTGCGCGACCTATTGTCGCAGGCGTGCAGCGTGGTGCTTGGCCTGACCGGCCAGTCGCAACTGTTGGCCCATAGCCCGGACACCCTGGAGTTCATCCGATTGCGCAACACCTACCTTGACCCCTTGCACTTGCTGCAGGCCGAGTTGCTGGCGCGCTCACGCCAGCAGGAAGCGGCACAGGACAGCCCTCTGGAACAGGCGCTGCTGGTCTCCGTGGCCGGTATCGCCGCTGGTTTGCGTAACACTGGCTAGGGTTTTTTGCGTGTTCTCAATAGCTTGCAGATAAACCACGGCGGCCGCCCTGAAACGGGCGGCCGGCGTTTATGGGGCCGGGTTGCACCCAGGCACACCCTACCTATGACGTAAGCGCTGCGCGGGTTCCTGCGACTTTTGGCGGCTTGTGTGGTTAAGGCCTGCTGTGTATCTTGATCAGCCTTTGGCCGTTTGGGCGGCCCGAATTCTATTTTTACGAGCCACACTTCTACGAGATTTGCCCCCACGCGGCGAATCCGAGCGTCATCTCTATATAAAAAATTGAGGAGCACATCGATGCGCGTCATTCTGCTGGGAGCTCCCGGGGCCGGTAAAGGTACTCAGGCAAAGTTCATCACTGAAAAATTCGGCATTCCACAAATCTCCACCGGCGACATGCTGCGTGCGGCCGTCAAGGCTGGTACCGAGCTGGGCCTGATCGCCAAGAGCGTGATGGACAGCGGTGGCCTGGTTTCCGATGACTTGATCATCAACCTGGTCAAGGAACGCATCAGCCAGGAAGACTGCAAGAACGGTTTCCTGTTCGACGGCTTCCCACGCACCATTCCCCAGGCTGAAGCCCTGGTGAAGGCCGGCGTTGAGCTGGATGCCGTGGTTGAAATCGCGGTGGAAGATGAAGAAATCGTCCAGCGTATTGCCGGTCGTCGCGTTCACGAAGCCTCTGGCCGCGTGTATCACACCGTCTACAACCCGCCAAAGGTGGAAGGCAAGGACGATGTGACCGGCGAAGACCTGGTGCAGCGCAAGGACGACACCGAAGAAACCGTGCGTCATCGCCTGTCGGTCTACCATTCCCAGACCAAGCCGCTGGTGGATTTCTACCAGAAGCTGTCCGCCGCCCAGGGCAAGCCGAAGTACAGCCACATTCCTGGCGTCGGCTCGGTTGAAGCGATCACCGCCAAAGTGCTGCAAGCACTCAGCTGATCCCTCTGCCGGCTACACGGATAACGGCCCGCTTGCGGGCCGTTGTTGTTTATACTGGCGCACTTTTTTTCGACTTGGACACCTACACCGATGAGCACCCTGCTGGCCCTGGACACCGCGACTGAAGCTTGCTCCGTTGCCTTGCTGCACGATGGCAAGGTAACGAGCCACTACGAGGTGATCCCGCGCCTGCATGCGCAGAAGCTGTTGCCAATGATCAAGCAACTGCTGGAAGACGCCGGCACTACGCTGGCAGCGGTAGATGCCATCGCCTTCGGCCGTGGCCCGGGTGCGTTTACCGGTGTGCGTATCGCTATCGGCGTGGTGCAGGGCCTGGCGTTTGCCCTGGAGCGCCCGGTGCTGCCGGTGTCCAACCTTGCCATGCTGGCGCAGCGCGCCTTGCGTGAACACGGCGCCCAGCAGGTGGCAGCGGCCATCGATGCGCGTATGGATGAAGTCTATTGGGGCTGCTACCGCGAAACAGCGGGTGAAATGCGCCTGGTCGGTGTGGAAGCCGTGCAGGCACCGGAGTCATCGGTATTGCCTGTCGATGCCAGCGGCGACTGGTTCGGTGCTGGCACCGGCTGGGGTTATGGCGAGCGCATCGCTGTGCCGTTGGTGGGCCAGGATGCGGCGATGTTGCCCCACGCTGAAGACTTGTTGACCCTCGCGCGCTTCGCGTTCGAACGCGGCGAGGCGATTCCTGCAGACCAGGCTGCACCTGTGTACCTGCGCGATAAAGTGGCGCAGACCAAGGCCGAACGCGGGATTATTTGACGCCAAAAATGATGGCAGTTTGGGGCTAACTTCACCAATCGTCAGAATTTGCCCCCGATTTAAAACCTTTTTCAAATTATGTGTTCTAGTTATCACCAGAGCATTTGCGCACCACGGATGATGCTGCCAAAATGCCACTACTGATAGCGAGTTCGCGCCCATGCGTATTGATGGCTTTTCCTCACAGTCCTACCCGATCAAGCGCAAGCCGCGTAAGGCAAACGTCACGGTAGACGAGTCCGTCGAGGATTCGCCGGACTTCATCGAGGTCCAGTCCGACGCGCAGGCCAACGCTCAAGCACGCATCAGTGGTCTTCCCGCCCGTCAGCAAGACATGGTCTTCCCGCGCTCCATGAGCAAAAGCGTCGCCACCGCCCTGGCCAGCTACCTGACCACCGCCGGTTTTGTCGAATGGGATATGGAAGTGCTGGGCCTCGACATCCACATCTGATGCGTCTGCCTTACTACCTCGGTTGCCCGTCCTGGAGTGAAAACGCCTGGCGCGAGTACCTGTACCCCGCGGATGCCCGTTCCAGCGACTACCTTGCGCTTTACGCCCAGGTCTTCAACGCTGTTGAAGGCAACACCACGTTCTATGCCCGCCCATCGACCGCCACGGTGCAACGCTGGGCTGAGATCATGCCCGACGATTTCCGTTTCACGGCCAAGTTTCCCGGTGATATCAGCCACAGCGGCAACCTGATTGAACAGCTACCGGCTGCGGAAAGCTTTGTGGGCTTGATGAGCCCATTGGGTGAGCGCGTATCGCCGCTGTGGTTGCAGCTGCCCGCGACGTTCACACCGCAGCGTCTGGGGGAGTTGGCAGGTTTCATTGATGGTTTGGAGCGGCCCCTGGCGGTGGAAGTACGCCATCAGGCGTTCTTCGCCAAAGGCGACGCGGAGCGCATGCTTAACCGCTTGTTACGGGATCGGGGCGTGGAGCGTATCTGCCTGGACCCGCGCGCGTTGTTCAGTTGCACCTCTACATCGGCTGCCGTACTGCACGCCCAGTCGAAAAAACCCAAGGTGCCCCCCCGGCCGGCGGCACTGACGCAGTTTCCTCAGGTGCGTTTTATCGGTCATCCCGAACTGGAAGCCAACGATCCGTTTCTGGTGCCTTGGGTGGAAAAAGTCGCAGGTTGGATCGAAGAAGGCCGCACCCCCTACGTATTCCTGCACACCTCGGATAACCGCCTCGCCGCCCAACTGGCCCTGCGTTTTCATGACCAGTTGATGGCGCGTCTGCCCGGTCTGCCAGCCTTACCTGTGCTGGATCGTGCCCCCGCCGTGGAGCAACTGGGGTTACTCTAGGGCTCCTTTCCCCGCCAGGAGCCAGACATGGATGCCCAAACCCTTCGCGCCGAAACCTTCAAGGCCCTGCATGAGCGTGACCGTGCGTTCGTGATGCCCAACCCGTGGGATGCAGGCTCTGCCGTGATGCTGGCCAGCCTGGGGTTCGAAGCCCTCGCCACCACCAGTGCGGGCTACGCGTTCAGCCTGGCGCGCCCGGATGCGGAAGGGGCGTTGTCCCTGGAAGACACCCTGATCAATGCCAGCATGATTGCCAAGGCCACGGCGTTGCCGGTATCGGCGGATCTGGAGAACGGCTTCAGCGACACCCCGAAAGGCTGCGCCCAGACCATCCTGCGTGCCGCTGCCACCGGTATCGTCGGCGGTTCCATCGAAGACGCGACGGGCATTGCCGCTGACCCGATCTATCCTTTCGACCTGTCCGTGGAGCGCGTCGAAGCTGCGGTGGCCGCCGCGCGTAGCTTGCCATTTCCCTTTACCCTGACCGCCCGCGCGGAAAATCTCCTGCATGGTCGCCTGGATTTACCCGACACCATCCGCCGCCTGCAAGCCTACGCCGAAGCCGGTGCCGACGTGCTGTATGCGCCGGCCCTGCGCAGTGCCGAGGAAGTGCTGGCGGTGGTCAAGGCGGTGGCGCCCAAACCGGTGAACGTATTGATGTCCGGCGGCTTGAACCTCAGCGTCGCGCAGCTCAGCGCGATGGGTGTGCGGCGCATCAGCGTCGGCTCGGCCCTGGCGTTGGCTGCCTATGGTGAGTTCTATCGCGCAGCCCAGGAAGTGTACGAACTGGGCACGTTCACCTTCACTGAGCGCAAGATGCCGTTCAGCCAGGCCAACCAATTCTTCAAGGGCTAAGGGGTGAGTTTTTTCAAAGTGACAGGCGTGTTGCTGATCCTGGCCGGCGCCTGTGCCGTTGGCGTTTGGCGTGGCTGGGTGCCGCTGCCGGCCGATTGGAACCCGTGGGCACCGTTGGATGTGCGCGCTAGCCCGAATCTGTTGACGCGCTACAAGCTGGGGCGTCTGCAGGATGACCCGGCGTTGTGCGACCAGGTGCTGGTAACCTCGGGCCTGCGCGTCAGCCATCAAGCCGATACGCCCGCCGATGCCGCGTGTCCGCTGCGCAATACCTTGCGCGTTCAGGGGGCGGCGGTTGGACTCAGCAGCAGTTTTCTCGCCAGTTGCCCGCTGGCGGTGGCATTCGCCCTGTTTGAGCGCCACAGCCTGCAACCGGCGGCCCAGGCCGTGTTCGGCCAGGCGGTGACGCGGGTCGATCATCTAGGCAGCTTTGCCTGCCGCAATATGTATAACCGCGCCGAAGGGCGACTCAGCCAGCATGCGTCGGCCAATGCCCTGGACATTGCCGGTTTCCGCCTGGCGGACGGTCGCACTGTCAGCGTGCTCAGGGATTGGCCGGGGGAGGGGGAGAAGGCGCGGTTCTTGCGAGAGGTCCGCGATAGCGCCTGCGATGATTTCAACGTGGTACTGAGCCCGGACTACAACGCCGCGCACCGCAACCATTTTCATCTGGATATGGGGCGTTGGTGGGTGTGTCGCTGAGTGTCAGGCGGCCAGACGCAGGTTTTGGGTGACCAGCGGGCGAGCCCAGTAGTAGTCGAAGTCCAGCGCCTTTTGTTGCGCAACCAGTTCTTCGGTCGGGTACGGCGTGGCAGCGGGCGGCAGCAGGTCGAGTTCGAACTCGGCGATAGGCAGGTGCAGTGGGCGTGGCTCCGGCGCCGGGCCAGGCTCCGGCAATGGTTGGCCGGCGGTCAGCACGATCGGGCGCACCCAACCGCTTTCGAAGTTCTGCTGGCGCTGCTGGGCGACGATTTCTTCTTCAGGGAACGGCGGGGCGGCGGGTGGCAGCAAGTCGGTCTCGAGCTCGGCGATTGGCAGGAACAGCGGTTCCGGTGGGGCGATCTCGGTGTCTCTCACATCGCATTCGCGCTGGGTGAGGATCTGCGCCAACAGATCGGCGCCTTCGCTGGGCTCTACCGCTGGATCCGCCGGTACCG
The DNA here is from genome assembly GCF_054668895.1 of Pseudomonas sp. H3_E07. Taxonomy (NCBI): domain Bacteria; kingdom Pseudomonadati; phylum Pseudomonadota; class Gammaproteobacteria; order Pseudomonadales; family Pseudomonadaceae; genus Pseudomonas; species Pseudomonas sp. H3_E07. The sequence continues at coordinate 1,399,293 of NZ_CP162795.1, read as the reverse complement.
GCGCCTGCACAGCCAGCGCGTCCGGCGTATCGCCGAGCTGCTCGGCCAATGCACGGGCGAAGAAGTCCTGCCACACATGACTCACCCCGGCCAGCGCTTGAGTATTGCGCAGGCCGTAGTGGTTATGGGTCGGCAGTACACCGATGGTTAGGGGAAGAATGTCTGACATTTTTCTCGGTCGACGCTCAGCTCTGGCAAAATACCTGACTGTTGTTTTTATCGGCCGCTGTTTGCCGATCCTTAATATTTTTGAGCGTAGTGATTGATGAGCGAACAACCAGCGGCCAGCCGCATCCAGGTCGAGGCCTTGGGCGAAGGTTTCCAGGGCCGTGCCGAACAGTGGGCGTCACTGCTGGGTTTGCCGATGCACGTGGCGGATGCGGACTTTTCCTTGCAAGTGGGGGAGCACGGCCTACAGCTGCAACAGCTCGGGCCCGACGCGCCTGGACCGGTGCGGGTGGACTTTGTCGAAGGCGGGGCAGCGCACCGGCGCCTGTACGGTGGTGGTAGCGGGCAGATGATCGCCAAGGCCGTGGGCATCGCCCAAGGCGTGCGCCCCAGGGTGCTGGACGCCACAGCCGGCCTGGGCAAGGACGCTTTTGTGCTGGCCAGCTTGGGCTGCGAGATGAGCCTGATCGAGCGCCAACCGTTGATCGGCGCCTTGCTCGAAGATGGTTTGGCGCGTGGCGCGGATGATTTTGAGGTGGCACCGATTGTGGCGCGCATGAAGTTGCTCAAGGGCAACTCCATCGACGTGATGCTCAACTGGGAAGGCGAGCCGCCCCAGGTGATCTACCTCGACCCGATGTTCCCGCACCGTGAGAAAACCGCCCTGGTGAAGAAGGAAATGCGCCTGTTCCGACCGCTGGTGGGCGATGATCCGGACGCGCCGGCGCTGTTGGCTGCGGCCCTGGCCCTGGCCAGCCACCGCGTGGTGGTGAAGCGCCCGCGCAAGGCACCGTGCATTGACGGGCCCAAGCCGAGCCATGCGCTGGATGGCAAGTCCAGCCGGTATGACATCTACCCCAAGAAAGCCCTCAAACCCTGAAGCTGCTTTAGGTTTGAGGCCCTCATCGCCGCATAGATGTCTACACACTTGTCGGTGTGGCGCTGGGCCCGTGGCGAGGGAGCTTGCTCCCATGACGGCCTGATAGTCGCCCGAGCCCTATCAGGTGTAAATCGGTCGAAAATGTGGGGGCTGGCTTGCCTGCGATGAGGCCCTTAAGGTCAATGAAAATTCAGGGCCGATAAGCCCGCATAAACAACCCCACCACGTCCTGCACATGGGCTTCGGCAGCTTCTTCGCTCAGTTGCCCGCCGCAGCCATACAGCAAGCAAAAGTTCGCCGTGCCCTTGAGCAGGCAGAAGAAGTGCTCGGCTGCCGTGAACGGTTTGTCGATGCTCAGGGCGCCGCTCTGGTCGATTTTGCCAAGCAGGCGCTCCATGCCTTGCAACATGCGCATCGGGCCCGCCTCGAAGAAGATCTGCGAGAGTTTCACGTCCTGATTGCCAGTGGTCATCATCAGGCGATGCAGGTTGACCGACTCCTCGCTGTTGATCAGGCGGTGGAACCCCCGCGCGATATTCAGCAACACAGTCTCCACGGGCATGCCCGCAGGCAACTCGAAGTACATCACCGGCAGTTGTTCTTCGCACTTGGCCACCACCGCGGCGGTGAACAAGGTCTCTTTATCGTTGAAGTGGCTGTACACGGTCAGTTTCGACACGCCGGCCTCAAGGGCCACGGCATCCATGCTGGTACTGGCGTAGCCATTGCTCAAAAACAGGATTTTCGCCGCTTCGAGGATTGCCTGGCGTTTTGCCATGTCCTTGGGACGCCCGGGGCTATTGGTGTTCACAGGATTGTCGGACATTTTCACCTTTAATACTGGACTGGTGAGTTTGGTATTAATAACATACCCGCCAGTATAATTATTCTTAGCTCCATTTGCGAAAGGTCCTACAGCATGCGCAGTACTTTCCTGCCCTTTGCGTTGCCTGTCAGTCTGGTCTTCCTGTTGGCCGGATGCGGCCATGAAGAAGCGGCCCAGACCACCATCCGTCCGGCCATGGTGGTGCAGCCACAGCCTTCTTCACAGTCGATGGACAGCTACCCCGGTGAAGTGCGCGCCCGTTATGAACCGGACCTGGCCTTTCGCATCGGTGGCAAAGTCAGCAAGCGGTTAGTGGAAGAGGGCGAGCGGGTCAAGGCCAACCAGGCGCTGGCCGAACTCGACCCGCAAGATGTGCGCCTGCAACTGGAAGCCACCCGTGCCCAAGTCGCCGCCGCCGAGGCCAACCTGAGCCTGGTGCGCGCCGAGCGTGACCGCTACAAGACCCTGATGGACCGTCAGATGGTCAGCCGCTCCCAGTACGACAATTCCGAAAATCTCTACCGAGCCGGTGTTGCTCGTCTCAAGCAGATCAAGGCCGAGTTCGACGTGGCCAGCAACCAGGCCGGCTATGCGGTGCTGCGTGCGCCACAGGATGGGGTGGTGGCCAAGCGTGCGGTAGAAGTTGGCCAGGTGGTGTCCGCCGGCCAGACCGTGTTTACCTTGGCGACCGATGGCGAGCGCGAAGTGCTGATCAGCCTGCCGGAGCAGGGTTTTGGCCGTTTCAAGATCGGCCAGCCGGTGTCGGTCGAGCTGTGGAGCCAGCCTGACCAGCGCTTCACCGGCCGCATTCGTGAACTGTCACCGGCCGCCGATCCAAAGTCGCGTACGTTTGCTGCCCGCGTGGCATTCACCGGCGGCAAAGTCCCGGCGGAACTGGGCCAGAGCGCACGTGTATTCATACAGGTCGACGGCGATATTCCTCTCTCGGTCCCACTGTCGGCTCTCAGTGCGGAGAACGGTGCGTCCTACGTCTGGCGTGTGCAGCCCGACAATACCCTTAAGCGCACACCGGTACGCATCGGTGCTTTCGGTGAAAAAACCGTACCGGTACTGGAAGGGTTAAGCCCTACGGATTGGGTCATTGCTGCGGGTGTGCATGTGCTCCACGAGGGCCAGCAGGTGCGCCCGGTGGATCGCTCCAACCGTGTGGTGAATCTGGCGGCCAAGGAGTAGTCCCCGATGGGTTTCAATCTTTCCGAATGGGCGTTGCGTAATCGCCAGATCGTTCTGTTCCTGATGATCCTGCTGGCAGTGGTTGGCACCTTGTCCTACTCCAAGCTGGGACAAAGCGAAGACCCGCCGTTCACCTTCAAGGCCATGGTGATCAAGACCAATTGGCCTGGCGCCACGGCCCAGGAAGTGTCGCGGCAAGTCACCGAGCGCATCGAGAAAAAACTCATGGAAACCGGTGAGTACGAGCGCATCGTCTCGTTCTCGCGCCCCGGCGAATCCCAGGTCACCTTTATCGCCCGTGACTCCATGCATTCAGCGCAGATTCCTGAGCTGTGGTACCAGGTGCGCAAGAAGATCAGCGATATCCGCCAGACCTTGCCGCCGGATATCCAGGGGCCGTTTTTCAATGATGAGTTCGGCACCACCTTCGGCAATATCTATGCCCTGACCGGCGACGGCTTTGACTACGCCGTACTCAAGGACTACGCCGACCGTATCCAGATTCAGCTGCAGCGCGTGGCGGATGTGGGCAAGGTCGAGCTGCTAGGCCTACAGGACGAAAAAATCTGGATCGAACTGTCCAACCTCAAGCTGGCGACCCTCGGTTTACCGCTGGCGGCAGTCCAGCAGGCGTTGCAGGAGCAGAATGCTGTTTCCACGGCCGGTTTCTTTGAAACCCCGAGCGAACGTGTGCAACTGCGCGTGTCGGGTAACTTCAAGACGGTGGAAGAAATCCGCAACTTCCCGATTCGCGTGGGCGACCGTACCTTCCGCATCGGCGACGTAGCCGACATCCACCGCGGCTTCAACGACCCACCGGCACCGCGCATGCGCTACATGGGGGCAGACGCGATCGGTCTGGCCGTGGCCATGCGTGATGGCGGCGACATTCTGGTGTTGGGTAAAGCCCTGGAAGGTGAATTCGCACGCCTGCAGAAGAACCTTCCGGCCGGCATGGAGCTGCGCAAGGTGTCAGACCAACCGGCAGCGGTGAAAACCAGCGTCGGCGAATTCGTGCAAGTGCTGGCCGAAGCACTGGCCATCGTGTTGCTGGTGAGCTTCTTCTCCCTCGGTGTGCGTACCGGCATGGTAGTGGCCCTGGCGATTCCGCTGGTGCTGGCGATGACGTTTGCCACCATGTACTACCTCGGCATCGGCTTGCACAAGATTTCCCTCGGCGCTCTGGTGCTGGCGTTGGGTTTGTTGGTGGACGACGCGATCATCGCCGTGGAAATGATGGCGATCAAAATGGAGCAAGGTTACGACCGGCTCAAGGCCGCGAGTTTCGCCTGGACCAGCACCGCGTTCCCGATGCTCACCGGTACGCTGATCACCGCAGCGGGCTTCCTGCCGATTGCCACCGCGCAATCGAGCACTGGCGAATACACCCGTTCGATCTTTCAGGTAGTGACCATTGCGTTGCTCGCCTCCTGGGTGGCTGCGGTGGTGTTCGTGCCCTACCTGGGGGAAAAGCTCCTGCCGGACCTGGCGAAGATTCATGCGGCCAAGCACGGCACCGATGGGCCGGATCCCTACGGCACACCCTTCTATCAGCGCGTAAGACGCATGGTGGAGTGGTGCGTGCGCCGGCGCAAAACCGTGATCGTCCTCACCCTGCTGCTGTTTATCGGCTCGGTGGCGCTGTTCCGTTTTGTGCCGCAGCAGTTCTTCCCGGCATCTGGCCGTCTGGAGCTGATGGTGGATCTGAAGCTGGCGGAAGGCGCCTCCCTGAGCAACACCGCCGACCAGGTCAAGCGCCTGGAAGCCTTGCTCAAGGAACACGCGGGCATCGACAACTACGTGGCCTACGTCGGCACCGGTTCGCCGCGTTTCTACTTGCCGCTGGACCAACAACTGCCGGCCGCCAGCTTTGCCCAGTTTGTCGTGCTGGCCAAAACCATCGAGGAGCGCGAAAGCCTGCGCACCTGGCTGATCCAAACCCTGAACGAACAGTTCCCTGACCTGCGCTCACGGGTCACACGCCTGGAGAACGGCCCGCCTGTGGGCTATCCGGTGCAGTTCCGCGTGACTGGCGAACATATCGAGGAAGTCCGCGCCCTGGCTCGGAAAGTCGCGGTGAAGGTTCGCGAAAATCCCCACGTGGCCAACGTGCACCTCGACTGGGAAGAGCCGAGCAAGATCGTCTACCTCAATATCGATCAGGACCGCGCCCGCGCCCTCGGCGTGAGCACGGCCAACCTGTCGAAATTCCTGCAGAGCTCGTTGACCGGTTCCAGCGTCAGCCAGTACCGCGAGGACAACGAGTTGATCGAAATCCTCCTGCGCGGCACCGTGCATGAACGCACCGAACTGTCGTTGCTGCCCAGCCTGGCGGTGCCGACCGACAATGGCAAAAGCGTAGCACTGTCGCAGATCGCCACCCTCGAATACGGTTTTGAAGAAGGCATCATCTGGCACCGCAACCGTCTGCCCACGGTGACCATTCGCGCGGACATCTATGGCAAGGAGCAGCCGGCGACGCTGGTCCAGCAGATCCTGCCGACCCTTGAAGGCGTGCGTGCTGAACTGCCGGATGGTTACCTGCTGGATGTCGGCGGTACGGTGGAAGATTCCGCCCGTGGCCAGAACTCGGTCAAAGCCGGCGTGCCATTGTTTATCGTGGTGGTGCTGACCCTGTTGATGCTGCAACTGCGCAGTTTCTCACGCACTGCGATGGTGTTCCTGACAGCGCCGCTGGGCCTGATTGGCGTGACGCTGTTCCTGCTGGTATTCCGCCAGCCGTTCGGCTTCGTGGCCATGCTGGGCACCATCGCGCTGTCCGGGATGATCATGCGCAACTCGGTGATTCTGGTCGACCAGATCGAACAGGACATCAAGGCGGGCCTGGCGCCCTGGCAGGCGATTATCGAAGCCACGGTCCGACGCTTCCGCCCGATTGTGCTGACAGCCCTCGCAGCAGTGCTGGCCATGATCCCACTGTCACGCAGTGTGTTCTTCGGGCCAATGGCCGTGGCCATCATGGGCGGTCTGATTGTGGCGACGGCGCTGACGCTGTTGTTTTTGCCGGCCTTGTACGCAGCATGGTTCCGGGTCAAACCACAGGCTGGGTAAAGAGTTGTCGTAGGGTTTTTCACAAAGGGGATGCGGAGGCGGGAACGCTTCCAAGGTGTGGGGCCACTCATTGATTACCTGATTGTCAGGTCTTTCGCCAATCAGGGTTCACGCCTGTTGGTGGACGCTTCAATTCAATGATTCAAGGAGTGCTTATGGGAATGCTTAATATCAATATCAGCGCGTCTAAGTCGAGCTGGGGTTGTAATCCTTGCGGGCCTAGCAAGCCTGAACCTGCCAAGCCTACCAACCCTTGCAAGGATCCTTGCAAGGACTCTTGCAAGCCCAACAAGAGTATGACCATAGGCTTCGGTGTGATGCCCCTAGGCATGATCGCATTCGGTGGTTTTGGTTTAGGAAAGTTCTTCTGATCGTAGAAGAACTGCTTGGAACCGGGCAGGTGAGCCCCCCACACCTGCCTGGATTCATTCCCGGTTTTACAGTGCGCCGAAGACTTTCTTCGCCAGGCTGGTCGCGGCGGCCGCAGGGTTCTCGCGAATGGTTTCTTCCTGCTTTGCAATCATCTTGAACAACCCATCCAGCGCCTGTTCGGTCACGTAGTTTTCGACGTTGGCGCTCTTGGCGTCCACTGCGCCAAAGGCAGCGGCTTTGCCGGCCAGGGCATTGTATTGCTGGGCGACGCCGACCTTGTCGGTCGCGGCCTTGACGATCGGCAAGAACTTGGCGCGGATCTGTTCGCGGCTGCTTTTGTTCAGGTACTGGGTGGCCGAGTCCTGGCCACCACTGAGGATGCCCTTGGCGTCAGTCACGCTCATGTTCTTTACGGCGTTGACCAGGATCGGCTGGGCCTGGGTCACGGCGGTTTCGGCGGCCTTGTTCATGCTGGTTTCCAACTGGGTCACCTGGTCACCCATGCCGAACATTTTCAGTTTGTCGGCGACTTTGCCCAGCTTGCCAGGCAGACCGATCTTCACTTCCGGGTTGTTGCTGAAACCACCCGGTACGCCCAGTTGCTTCACGGCGATCTGCGCGCCTTGGGTCAGGGCGTCCTTGAGGCCGCCACTGGCGTCGCCCTGGGACAGGCTGCTCAAGTCCAGGGCCATGGCGTTGGCACCGAGCAGCAGGCCGGCACACAGGGCAGTAAAACGAAGGGAGTTACGGAGCATGGGCGCTTCCTTTTTTAATCTGGCTTAAGTTCTGGAGACTATCAGTGGGCGACAGCATCAACCCGCAGGCGCAGGGGTTGCGCGTCTTGGCCATTGAGCTGCACAGCGTGCCGTTCGGTGGTGATAAACAGTAGCTTGCCATCCACTTCGATGCGAGCGCTCACCGAATAAGTGTGGCCAGGTTTGACTTGCGCCGGGTCATAGCTCAGGTGAAACGGCAGCGGCACCTGGCCTTTGACCGGGCCTTTCTGCTCAGCCAGGGTCACGGCCGGCGCATCCATCAGCGACACGTCCTGCAGGCTGACGCTCAAGGTCGCGGTGGGCGGCAGGGCGATGCGTTGCAGATAGAACACTTCGCCGTCGAGGCTGGCTTTGGGGGCGGGGCTCATGGATTGGCAGGCTCCGAGCAGGGCAGTCAGGCCCAGGAGGATGATTTTTTTCATGGTGTTGCTCCTTTTCAACGGCGCCGGAATCCATCCGGCGCCTGTTTAAATCTAGCGGGTTTCTTCAGGTGCAGTGGCTTCGGGGTCGACGGGTGCCTCGGCGGCGCCGTCCACGCGATGCAATGCCACTTGGCGGATCGACAGGCGAATCTCCGCCGGCAGCACGCGTTTGGCCGCGCCTTCGGCCAGTTCGCCGAGCAGGTCGTGATAACTCAGTTTGCCGGCCTCGTCGCGGCGCAGCACATCTTGCTCCAGCAAGGTCTGGATGAAATGTCGGAAAAGGCTCTTGTCGAAGAATTCCGGGGCGTTGAGGCCATGCAGGATCGACAGGCGCTGGGCCATGATCGTGCACAGGTCTTCCAGTTCTTCGGCGCTGATGCTGTTCTGGCCGCTGTTGAGCAGCAGCGAAATCGCCATGTAGAAGCGTTGCAGGGTTTGCGCGATGGTTTTGGACAGCAGGGTCAACAGCACAAAATGCCGCGAACTCGGCGCCGGGCGCAGGTACACGTTGTTCTCGAAGCGCAGCAGCCCTTGCTCGACAAAGGCCTCCAGCCATTGGTCGATCACCGTGTCCAGCTCTTCCAGCGACCAGCGAATGAACAGTTCCGATTGCAGGTACGGGTACAGCGCGTGGGTGTAACGCAGGATCTGCTCGCGGCTCATCCGCGAGCTGCTCTGGAAGAAGCTCGCCAGCAGCGCCGGCAGGGCAAAGATGTGCAGCACGTTGTTGCGGTAATAGGTCATCAGGACGGCATTCTGCTCGTCCAGGTACAGAATCTTGCCCAGGGCGTCGCTCTGCTCCGACAGCAGGTCCATGTCCTTGACGTGCTTGATCAGCGCCAGACCATCGCCGTCGGGCAGGGTGGTGTGGGGCGAGTAGGGCACGCGGCGCAGCAGCGCCAGGTACAGGTCCAGTTGGCGCGCCATTGCTTGTTCGTCCAGGGCCAGGCGGGTGGTGGACAGCAATGCCAGGGCCACCAGGTTGACCGGGTTTACCGCCGCGGCTTCGTTCAAGTGGCGTGCCACTTGTTCGCCGAGGCGGTTGGTGGTTTCGTTTAGCCAGGCCGGTTTGTAGTTCGGGGCCAGGTCCTGGGCGCGCCAGCCCGGTTGTTCGCTGTCGAGGAATTCGGCCAGCTTGATCGGTTCGCCGAAGTTGACCGCAACCTGACCAAAACGCTGCTTGAGCGCGCCTACTACCTTGAAGATGTCGAAGATCGACTCTTTCTTCTTGCTCGCACCGCGTAGCTCGCCCAGGTAGGTGCGGCCTTCCAGTACGCGCTCATAACCGATGTAAACCGGCACAAATACGATGGGCATGCGCGAAGAACGCAAGAAGCTGCGCAGGGTGATCGCCAGCATTCCGGTCTTTGGTTGCAGCATGCGCCCGGTGCGCGAACGGCCGCCTTCGACGAAGTACTCCACCGGGAAGCCCTTGGTGAACAAGGTGTGCAGGTATTCGTTGAACACTGAGGTGTACAGCGGGTTGCCCTTGAAGGTGCGGCGCATGAAAAACGCACCGCCACGGCGCAGCAGGCTGCCGATCACCGGCATGTTCAGGTTGATGCCGGCGGCGATGTGCGGTGGGGTCAGGCCATTCTTGAACAGCAGGTAGGACAGCAACAGGTAGTCGATGTGGCTGCGGTGGCACGGTACGTAGATCACCTCATAACCCTGGGCAACCTTTTGCACACCCTCGATGTTGTTGACCTTGATGCCGTCGTAGATCTTGTTCCAGAACCAGCTCAGCACCACTTCGAGGAAGCGGATCGCGGTGTAGGTGTAGTCCGAGGCGATTTCGTTGCCGTAGCGCAGGGCCTGGGCCTTGGCTTTTTCCGGGCTGATCTTCTCCCGTTCGGCCTCATCGGCAATGGCCTGGCGCACCAGCGGCATGTTGACCAAGCCCTTCACCAGGTTGCGGCGGTGTGACAAATCGGGACCGATCACCGCCGTCTTCAGGTTACGAAAGTGCACGCGCAGGATGCGTTGGGCCATGCGCACGGTACGTTCGTGGCCTTTATTGTGCTCGATCAATTCACGCAGGTTGATAGGCGCGGAGAATTGCACCCGAGTCTTGCGACCCAGGATCAGGATGCTTAACAAGCGGCGTAGACGCCCGGTGACCGCCCAGCTGTCGGCAAACAACAGCTTCCACGGGCTGGACTCGCTCTCGGGGGATTGGCCCCAGAACACGCTGACCGGAATGATTTGTGCATTCTCTTCTGCGTGCTCGGTGAGGGTGCCGACCAAACGGGTCAGTGTGGGCGGCGCGCCGCGCTTGTCCTGGCGGCCGAGCCAGTCCGGCTCCGGCGTCAGGTAGAAGAACGCCGCGGGTTCCATCAACGGGCCGACCGAGACCGGCAGCACCGGGCGCGGCAGGCCGGCCTTGGTGCACTCGGCATCGACCACGGCCAATTCGGTGAGGGAGGGTGATTGCAGGACATAGAACACCGGCCGGCTGCGGTCCAGGTTAAGGGTCAGGGACGACTGGTTGATCGTCTCCGAGCGGACCCAGAGGTACAACAGTCGGCGCAAGGTGCCGAACACTAGACGGCGAAACGGGGAACGGGTCATAGGCGTGCTGCTTCAAGTGGAAAAAACCGAGCAGGCGCTCGGGCGAGTAGTGTGCCGTATTCGCCGAAAATCGGCAAAAAAGCAGCGATGTAAACTTGAGTTGATCGTTTTTGAGCCTGTCTTATACTCGGCAGTTCAATGCGAGCGGCTCAACAATAAAAATGCATGTGGGAGTAAGACAGATGGCAACGCGTGAAACCGGCAATGTGAAGTGGTTCAACGATGCAAAGGGCTATGGGTTTATCCAGCGCGAAGACGGTAAGGACGTGTTTGTGCACTACCGCGCCATTCGCGGCGAAGGCCATCGCTCCCTGGCCGAGGGCCAGCAGGTGGAATACGCCGTGGTGACCGGCGAGAAGGGGTTGCAGGCGGAGGATGTGGTCGGTCTATAAAGCCCCTGGCTGGGTAACCCAACCAACTGTGGGAGCTGGCTTGCCTGCGATGCAGACACCTCGGTCTATTCAGTAAGACCGTAGTGATGCCATCGCAGGCAAGCCAGCTCCCACAGTTTGATTGGGTTCACCATTCAGGATCAGGCAGTTTTCCAGGTGATCTGTTCTTCACCGTCTTCGCTGATCCGAATCCAGGTGTCAGCGCTTTCCTCACCTTCTTCCTCAACCCAGGTCCCCGGTGCACAACGCACTTCCACGTTCAGCGCAACAAATGCAGCGCGGGCGCAGGCGATGTCGTCGTCCCATGGGGTCTGGTCGCTTTCCAGGTACAGGCTGTTCCATTTGCCGACGGCTTTCGGCAGCCAGGTGACAGGCACGTTGCCGGCCTTGCATTTGTAGGTCTGGCCTTTCTGGACCCAGTCGGAGCACGGACCCAGGGCGGCGCCCAGCCAGGCGGCGATGGCCTTGTGGTCGACGTCGGCGTCCTTGAGGTAAATCTCGATATCGGGTTGGCGCATGGATGTTCCTCGTTGCGGGATTCGAAAATCCATTCGCGGATACTGGAAAGTTATTTATTGAAGCACGAAATAGTCGTAGCGCATCGACACAGTGACCACCAGCGGCTCGGCCGCCTCGATCACCTGTGCGCGGCGCTCGGCGCTGGCACGCCAGCCGTGCGGGGTCATGGCCAGCAGGTTGGCGCGGTCCTGGGGCTCGGCCAGGCTCAGGGTGAACGCCAACGTCTCGCTGTGCGCCAGGCTCATACCGTCCGGCACCAGGGCCAAGTGTTTGTCGTCGGTGTACTCACGCACTTCGTCGTACAGACGCTCGCGCAGCTCCATCAGGTGGCCGCTGGTCGGGCCGACTTTCATCAAGCCGCCGCCGGGGCTGAGCAGGCGCTTGGCCTCTTCCCAGTCCAGTGGGCTGAACACGCTGGCGAGGAACTGGCAACTGCCTGACGCCAACGGCACACGGGCCATGCTGGCGATCAACCAGGTCAGCGCCGGGTTGCGCTTGCAGGCACGCTTGACCGCTTCCTTGGAGATATCCAGTGCATAGCCGTCGGCGTGGGGCAAGGCGTCGGCGATCTGCGCGGTGTAGTAACCCTCGCCACAGCCGATGTCGACCCAGCGCGCCGGCGCACGTTCAGCGGCCAGCTCGGCCAGGCGCTGGGCCACTGGCGCGTAGTGCCCGGCGTTGAGGAAGTCGCGGCGCGCTTCCACCATCGCCAGGTTATCGCCGGGGTCGCGGCTGTTCTTGTGCTGCACCGGCAACAGGTTCAGGTAACCCTGGCGTGCGCGGTCGAAACGATGCCCTGCCGGGCACGCCACACCATTGTCCACCGCGTTCAGCGGTGCGCTGCAAATGGGGCAGGCCAGCATCAGGCGAGCAACTTGATCAGGGTCTGGTAGTAGATTTCGGTCAGCACATCGAGGTCGCTGGCGAGGATGCGTTCATTGACCTGGTGGATCGTCGCGTTGACCGGGCCCAGCTCGACCACTTGGGTGCCCAATGTGGCGATGAATCGCCCATCGGAGGTACCGCCGCTGGTGGACGCCTGGGTTTCGCGACCGGTGATCGCCTTGATGCTGGCCGACACGGCATCCAGTAGCGCACCCGGTTCGGTGAGGAACGGCAGGCCCGACAGCGCCCACTCCACGTGCCAGTCCAGGCCGTGTTTGTCGAGAATCTCGGCAACCCGCTGCTGCAGGCCTTCGACGGTGGATTCGGTGGAGAAGCGGAAGTTGAACACCGCCTTCAGGTCACCGGGGATCACGTTGGTCGCGCCGGTGCCGGAATTGAGGTTGGAGATCTGGAAGCTGGTGGGTGGGAAGAAGGCGTTGCCGTCATCCCAGTGCTCGGCGGCCAATTCGGCCAGGGCCGGCGCCGCCAAGTGGATCGGGTTCTTCGCCAGGTGCGGGTAGGCCACGTGGCCTTGGACACCGCGTACCGTCAGCGTGGCACCGAGGGAGCCGCGACGACCGTTCTTGACCACATCGCCCACCAGTGTGGTGCTCGACGGTTCGCCAACGATGCACCAGTCCAGGCGCTCCTTGCGTGCGGCCAGGCGTTCGATCACGGCCTTGGTGCCGTGGTGCGCCGGACCTTCTTCATCGCTGGTGATCAGGAAAGCCACCGAGCCCTTGTGGTCCGGGTAATCGGTGACGAAACGTTCAGCCGCCACCAACATGGCCGCCAGGCTGCCTTTCATGTCCGCCGCGCCACGCCCGCAGAGCATGCCGTTTTCATCGATCAGCGCGTCGAACGGATCGTTCTGCCACGCCTGCACCGGGCCGGTCGGTACCACGTCGGTGTGGCCGGCAAAACACAGCACCGGGCCATCGTGTTTGCCATGGGTGGCCCAGAAGTTGTCCACGTCCTCGATGCGCATCGGTTCCAGCGCAAAACCGGCGTCGCCCAGGCGCTGCATCATCAGCTTCTGGCAATCGGCGTCGATCGGCGTCACGGAGGGGCGACGGATCAGGTCGATGGCAAGTTGAAGGGTCGGCGAAAGGTCGGCATGGGCCGTCATGGGGAAACTCCGGAAAGCGTGTAATGGGCGCAGGACGAATGTGGAATACAACCTGTGAAGTGGCGCAGAGCCAGGTGGGAGCTGGCTTGCCTGCGATGCAGACACCTCGGTCTATCAGTCAGAACGCGGTGATGCTATCGCGGGCAAGCCCGCTCCCACGTGAAAGCAGTGGTCCAGGCCAAGTCTTGCAAAACGGCCGTTATCTTATAGCAAAACGGCGGCCAGAGGCCGCCGTTTAGTGCATTGCGCAAGTTTTTACGCGGCTGTGACGGGCTCAGCCTTCGCCGAAGGTTTCGGCAGCGACGACAGGAACGCCATGATCAGCGCCGCCACGTACGGCAGCGACTGCACCAGCAGCATCACCACCCAGAAGCGGATGTCATTGCTTGGCAGGCCCTGCACCAGGTAGATCCCCAGTGCCGCGCCCCACAACAGCAGCATGATGAACATCTCTTCGCGGGCTTCGGAGATGGCTACCCAGAAGCCGTGGTTATCCGCGTTTTTCGGTGTGCGGAAGAACGGAATGCTGGTGGTGAAGAAACCGTACAGCACCGCTTTGGCGATGGTGTGCGACAACGCCAGACCGGCCAGGGCCGCACAGAACGCATCCTTCAAGTTCACGCCTACCGCTCGACGGTAGAGGAAGATGATCTTGCCCACCTTGAACACAAACAACGCCAACGGCGGGATTGCGAAAATCAGCAGCGGCGGATCAACCCGCGTCGGCACAATGATCATTGCCGCCGACCATAACAACGCGCCAACGGTGAAGAAAATATTCATGCCATCCGCCACCCACGGCAACCAGCCCGCGAGGAAGTGGTAGCGCTGGCCACGGGTCAGCTCGGTGTCCTTGCCGCGCAGCAGGCTGGCGGTGTGGCGCTTGATGATCTGGATCGCGCCGTAGGCCCAGCGGAAACGCTGTTTTTTGAAGTCGATAAAGGTATCCGGCATCAAGCCTTTGCCGTAGCTGTCGTGGTAATACGCCGCCGACAGACCCTTCTCGAATACGCGTAGGCCCAGTTCGGCATCTTCGCAGATGCACCAGTCAGCCCATCCCAATTCCTCAAGCACCGAGCGACGGGTCATGGTCATGGTGCCGTGCTGGATGATCGCGTCACGGTCGTTGCGGGTGACCATGCCGATATGGAAGAAGCCCTTGTATTCCGCGTAGCAGAGCTTCTTGAAGGTGCTTTCGTTCTGGTCGCGGTAGTCCTGCGGCGATTGCACCACGGCGATTTTCGGATCGGCGAAGTGCGGCACCATGTGCTTGAGCCAGTTTGGCGACACGCAGTAGTCGGAGTCGATCACTGCGATCACTTCGGCATCCTTGGCGGTGTGCGGGATCAGGTAGTTCAGCGCGCCACCCTTGAAGCCAGCCAAAGGCGCGACGTGGAAGAACTTGAAGCGCGGGCCCAGGGTTTCGCAGTAGTCGCGCACCGGTTCCCATACCGCCGGGTCCTTGGTGTTGTTGTCGATGATCAGGACTTCGTAGTCCGGGTAATCGAGGGCGGCCAGGGCGTCGAGGGTCTGTTTGACCATTTCCGGCGGCTCGTTGTAGCACGGCACATGGATCGACACTTTCGGGCGGTAGTCCGAATCCCCTTTAACCGGCAGGAATTCACGCCGACGCTTGTGGGTCCACACCGCTTCCGCCAGTTCGTGGGCTTCGGTCAGCAACACGATAAACACACCCAGGGCGCCGAGCGCGAGAAGGATGCCCACGGTGACACTGAACCAGGTGCTGTATTGCTGGCTGTAGTCGTAGCCGATCCACACCAGCACCGAACCGCAGAGGAACGCGATAAAGGTCAGGAAGGTGCGACCACGCTGGCGCAAGGCCGAGCCGTCGATCATCAACAGGGTCAGGGACAGCAGCGCGAGTACCACCGAACCGATGGCCAGCACACGCCATTGCGGAATCGCGACCACGGGCCCTTCAAAGTTGAATTTCTGCTGGCGTGCAGCGTTGTACACGCCCCAGTAAGCACCCGCCGAGCCTTCGTCGCTGACTTTCCACGGCTGATCGAAGGCCTCGATCACGAAGTAGTTGAAGCCCTGGCGGTTCAGTTTGTTCACCAGCGTACGCAGGTAGATCGCCTGGTCGGCCGGGGAGGTTTCATTGCCTCCGCGCATGCGGCCGTTGCTCGGCCAGCCTACTTCCGAGAGCAGCAGCGGCTTTTTCGGGAACAGTTTCTTCAGGTCCCGGGCGCGGTCGAGTACGTACTGGCCGGCCTTGTCCATCGGGATGTATTCCCAGAACGGCAGGATGTGCGCGGCGATCAGGTCGACGTGCTTGGCCAGTTGTGGGTTCTTCTCCCAGATGTCCCATTGCTCGGAGGTTGTCACCGGCACTTTTACAGCGGCGCGCACTCGATCCAGCAGCACGATCAGCGCTTCTGGCGTGATGTCCTTACGGAACACCGCCTCGTTACCGACCACCACCCGCACTACGCTGCGCGAGGTGTTGGCGATTTCGATGGCTCGCTGGATTTCCCGCTCGTTGCGCTCAAGGTCCGGGCTGATCCAGATCCCGAGGGTCACGCGCAGGCCGAATTCTTCCGCCAACTTGGGGATATCCCCCAGGGTGCCGTCGACCGAATAAGTACGGATGTTGTCCGTCAGCTTGCTCATGATCTCAAGGTCACGACGCATCTGATCGTCGGTCGGGAATTGATTTTTCTGGGGGTACTGGCCTTGCTGGAACGGCGAGTAGGAAAAACCGGAGATCTGTTCAGGCCAGTTGGGGGTGGTGACGGGGCGGTTGATCAGCGCCCAGAAACCGGTGAACAGCGCGGCAATTGCCAGCACGATCACCAGGTTGAGTCCAAATTTACGCGATGCCATGGCTATTTCGGGTTCCAAAGGGTGTGGAACGAAAAGAGGTGTCGGCCTGCGCCGAACGGCGCGCATCCTACACCGGCCCCTCCCTGACCGTACAGCAAGCAGAGAAAAACCGGACATTAGTCAGCGAAAGGCCATCTAAGTTCTTTACTTGTAGCTTGTCGCTTCGAACTTGTCGCTCTGTAGTCCATAATGCGCGCCGGTTTTTGGGGTAATGGTCATGAGTACAGAAGATCCACGGTTTGCAGGCGTCGCCCGCTTGTATGGCATTGAAGGCCTGGAGCGCTTGAAAGCAGCCCATGTGGCGATCGTCGGCGTCGGCGGCGTGGGCTCGTGGGCGGCGGAAGCCATCGCCCGTTGTGGGGTGGGTGAGATCTCGCTGTTTGATTTGGATGATGTCTGCGTCAGCAACAGCAACCGCCAGTTGCACGCGCTGGACAGTACCGTGGGCAAGCCCAAGGTCGAGGTGATGGCAGAACGCCTGCGCGGCATCAATCCGGATTGCACGGTGCATGCGGTGGCGGACTTCGTGACCCGCGACACCATGGCTGAATACATCACGCCCACTATTGATTGCGTGATCGACTGCATCGACGCGGTCAACGCCAAGGCTGCGTTGATCGCCTGGTGCAAGCGCCGCAAGATCCAGATCATCACCACCGGCGGCGCCGGCGGGCAGATCGACCCGACACTGATCCAGGTCTGCGACTTGAACCGTACGTTCAATGATCCGCTGGCCTCGAAAGTGCGTTCCACCTTGCGTCGCGACTATGGGTTTTCACGTACCGTGACTCGCCATTACAGCGTGCCGTGCGTGTTTTCAACCGAACAGCTGCGTTATCCCAAGCCGGACGGCAGCATTTGTTTGCAGAAGAGTTTTGTCGGGGACGGCGTGAAACTGGACTGCGCGGGTGGGTTTGGTGCGGTGATGATGGTGACGGCCACCTTCGGCATGGTCGCGGCCACCAAGGCGGTCGATAAGATCGTGGCCGGTGTGCGCAGGCCATCCGAGCGGGTCAAACCCACTTAAATCTTAATGCCGTGCACCGCTTGAAATGTGGGAGCTGGCTTGCCTGCGATAGCATCACTGCGGTCTGACTGACAGACCGAGTTGCCTGCATCGCAGGCAAGCCAGCTCCCACTTAGTTTGGTGTATGGCTTAGTGCACGCATGCGCTGCAGCACGGCATTCAGGCCATTGCTGCGCGACGGTGAGAGTTGGCGGGACAGGCCCAACTGGTTGAACCAGTCAGGCAGATCCACCGCCTGCAATTCTGTGGCGGACAACCCATTGACCCGCGCCAACAGCAACGCCACCAACCCGCGGATCATGCGTGCCTCGCTGCTGGCGGCGAACTGCCAGTGGCCATCGTCCAAGCGGCCGACCAGCCACACCAGGCTCTCGCAGCCCTGCACGAGATTAGCCTCGACTTTATCCTCATCGGCCATGGCAGGCAGACGCTCGCCCCATTGCATCAGCATCCGCGCGCGTTGCTCCCAACTGCCGACGGCCTGAAAAGCTTCCAGTGCAGCCACTGCATCAACCGGCAGGCTCATCGCAACATATCCAAGGCTTGGTCCAGCGCTTCAAAGAAACGCTCCAGATCGTCGGAATCGTTATACAGCGCCAGGGACACACGGATCGCCCCCGACAAGTGCATCGCTTTGAGCAGCGGCATGGCGCAGTGATGACCGGCGCGCACGGCAATGCCTTGCTCGGTGAGCAGGTGCGCGAGGTCGGCGTTATGCACACCTTCGACGACAAAACTGACCAACGCCACTTGGGGCGAACCCAGCACGTGTACGCCATTGCGGGCTTTCAGCCCGCGCAACAGGTAGTCATGCAACGCCGCTTCATGGGCGATCACTGCCTGCTGATCCAGCGAACTCAGGTAATCCAGGCTGGCGCCCAGGCCAATCACGCTGGCAATCGGCGGTGTGCCGGCCTCAAAACCCAGCGGCGCGGGGCGGAAGCTGGCGCTGTGGTAATCGGCCTGCTGCACCATCTCGCCGCCGAACTGCCAGTGGCGCAGGTGGTGCAGGGCTTCATTGCGCCCAAACAGCACGCCGACGCCGTCCGGGCCGTACAGCTTGTGGCTGGAAAACACATAGAAGTCGCAACCCAGGGCCTGTACGTCATGGCGGCCATGAACGATGCCTTGGGCGCCGTCGATCACGGTCAGGGCACCGTGTGGCTGGGCCAATGCCAGCAGGGCTTCCAGCGGCTGCCAGGCGCCGAGCACGTTGGACAACTGGCTCACTGCCAGCAGGCGCGTGCGCGGGCCGATCAACTCGGCGGCGGCGTGCAGGTCGATGACGCCGTCATCACCCAGTGGCAACACCACCAGCGTCAGTGCGCGTCGCTTGGCCAGTTGCTGCCAGGGCAACAGGTTGGCGTGGTGTTCCAGGGCGCTGATGACAATTTCATCGCCCGCATTGAATAAGTGCTCAAGGCCATAAGCCAAGAGGTTCAGCGCAGACGTCGCGCCGTGGGTAAACACAATCTGCCCGCTGTCGCCTGCATTCAACCACTGCGCGACCTTGCTGCGGCTGTCTTCGAACGCCTGGGTCGCATGGGCACCTGGCAAATGCTGGGCACGGTGCACATTGGCTGCGCCGTTGGCGTAGTAATGGCTGATGGCATCCAACAAGGCCTGGGGCTTTTGCGTGGTGGCGGCGTTGTCCAGGTAAGTCTGGTCTTGCCGCTGCAGGGTGGCGATGGCCGGGAAGTCGGCGCGCCAGGGGGAGGGCACTAGCATGGTGTTCAAGACTCGTATAAGCGAGCCCCAGGGTCGGGGCCCGCTAGTGGCATCGAGTGGCTGCTTAGTTGTGAGCGTGCAGCGCTTCGTTCAGTTCGATGGCCGATTTGTGGGTTTTGCACTCCACGGCACCGGTCTCGGAGTTGCGACGGAACAGCAGGTCCGACTGGCCGGCCAGCTCGCGAGCCTTGACCACTTTGACCAGTTGGTTCTGCTCGTCCAGCAGCGCAACCTTGGTGCCGGCGGTGACGTACAGGCCCGACTCCACGGTGTTACGGTCGCCCAACGGGATACCGATACCGGCGTTGGCGCCGATCAGGCAGCCTTCACCGACCTTGATCACGATATTGCCGCCGCCCGACAGCGTGCCCATGGTGGAGCAACCGCCACCCAGGTCCGAACCCTTGCCGACGAACACGCCTGCCGATACACGGCCTTCGATCATGCCCGGGCCTTCGGTGCCGGCGTTGAAGTTGACGAAGCCTTCGTGCATCACGGTAGTGCCTTCGCCCACGTAGGCACCCAGGCGGATACGCGCGGCATCAGCGATACGTACACCGCTCGGCACCACGTAGTCGGTCATTTTCGGGAACTTGTCCACCGAGAACACTTCCAGCAGTTCGCCACGCAGGCGCGCTTCCAGCTGGCGTTCGGCCAGTTCGGCGATGTCGATCGCGCCTTGGCTGGTCCAGGCTACGTTCGGCAACTGCGGGAATACACCGGCCAGGCTCAGGCCATGGGGCTTGACCAGGCGGTGGGACAGCAGGTGCAGCTTGAGGTAAGCCTCAGGCGTGGAGGTCAGTGCGGCGTCTTCGGCCAGCAGGGTGGCGACCAGCGGCGTGTGGCTTTCGGCCAGGCGATTGAGCAACGCGGCTTGGGTAGCGTCGACATTCTTCAGTGCATCAGCCAGTTGCAGCGCTTGGCTGATGGTGAAAGTGATGGCCTGGTTGCCTTCGGTGTAGCCGAGGATCGGCGCAACGGCGGCGACGATTTCTGCCGACGGGTTGAGCAGCGGTTGTGCGTAAAACACTTCCAGCCAAGCACCTTGGCGGTTCTGAGTGCCAACGCCGAAGCCCAGGCTGAACAGGGAATGGGACATGCTGTTACCTCTACAAAAATGGTAAGGGCTGGCCTACTTGAGGGCCGCCGAATAACTATCTGGCTTGAAGCCAATCAGGGTTCTGTCACCGAGATCAAGCACCGGGCGCTTGATCATCGAGGGTTGTGCGAGCATCAATTCAATGGCTTTCGACTGATCGAGATCGGCTTTGCGTTCGTCTTCGAGTTTGCGAAAGGTGGTGCCCGCACGGTTCAAAACCACCTGCCAACCGTGCTCGTTGCACCATTGGGTCAAGTGTTCGCGGTCGATACCGGCCGTTTTGTAATCGTGGAACTCATAGTTGACGCCGTGCTCATCGAGCCAGGTGCGCGCCTTTTTCATGGTGTCGCAGGCTTTGATGCCGAAAAGGTGCAACGTTTTGCTTGAAGCGGTCAAGGAATTGCCCCCCTTTGGACCAAGTGGAAACGAAAGGTCACGGATTATGCCATGACCAGCGGGCCGGTGCCCCTCGTCATGCTGGTGTGCGACGTATGTGCAAATGCCGGCCGGCAGCATGGGCGGTAACATAGCTGGGTAATATGGCACTTCAAAGGCGAGTTGTTGCCTGATGTGTGTCGTTGCAAGTCGATTGTCCGGGAAACCCGCTTTATGCAAACCGCCTACACCGTTCTTATCCTGCTGATGCTGGTCAGCGTTTCGCGTCTTGTCGGGCGTGTCATTCCTCTGCCGTTGCCTCTGGTCCAGATTGCCGCCGGTGCCTTGCTCGCCTGGCCTACGCTTGGCCTGCACGTAGCGCTGGACCCCGAGTTGTTCCTGTTTCTGTTTCTGCCGCCGTTGCTGTTCTCCGATGGCTGGCGCATGCCCAAGCGGGAATTGTGGCGGCTGCGCGGGCCGATCCTGACGTTGGCGGTGGGCCTGGTGCTGTTTACGGTGGTCGGCGCCGGTTACTTCATCCATTGGCTCTTGCCTACGATCCCGCTGCCGGTGGCCTTCGCCCTGGCGGCCGTGTTGTCGCCGACGGATGCCGTGGCAGTGTCGGCCATTTCCCAGAATCGTTTGCCCACGCCGCTGATGCACATGCTCCAGGGCGAGGCCTTGATGAATGATGCATCGGGCCTGGTGACCTTCAAGTTCGCCCTGGCGGCAGCGCTGACAGGTGTGTTTTCCCTGGCGGATGCCAGCCTCACGTTTGTCTTGGTGGCAGTGGGTGGCCTGGCGGTAGGCGTGGCCCTGAGCTGGCTGGTCGGCCGCCTGCGCGCGTGGATGATCGCCCGCGGCTGGGACGACCCGGCGACCCACGTGGTGTTCATGTTGTTGTTACCGTTTGCGGCCTATGTGCTGGCCGAGCGCCTGGGGGCATCGGGCATTTTGTCGGCGGTGGCGGCGGGCATGATGCAAAGCTGGCTCGACCTGCTGCCACGCCAGACCAGTACGCGCTTGCTCAATCGCAGCGTGTGGTCACTGCTGGAGTTTGCTTTCAATGGTTTGATTTTCCTGCTGCTGGGCCTGCAACTGCCGGACATCATCAAGGCGGTGGTCAGCCATGAGCCGACGCTCTGGCCGACCTTGTTTTATCGCTGCCTGGATGTGGTCGCGATCTTCCTGGTGCTGGTGGTGTTGCGCTTTATCTGGGTGCAGAGCATCTGGCGGTTGTCGGGCTTGCTGCGCAGGCTGCGTGGGAAAAGTGAATTGACGCTGGTGCCGACGGCCCGTTCCTGCTGGTTGTTGACGGTCGGTGGGGTACGCGGTGCGGTGACGTTGGCGGGTGTGATGTCGGTGCCATTGTTGCTGGCGCCTGGACAGGATTTTCCGGAGCGTGACTTGCTGATCTTTATCGCCGCCGGGGTGATTCTGTTATCGCTGA
The DNA here is from genome assembly GCF_054668895.1 of Pseudomonas sp. H3_E07. Taxonomy (NCBI): domain Bacteria; kingdom Pseudomonadati; phylum Pseudomonadota; class Gammaproteobacteria; order Pseudomonadales; family Pseudomonadaceae; genus Pseudomonas; species Pseudomonas sp. H3_E07. The sequence goes on along the minus strand of NZ_CP162795.1, from coordinate 1,377,561 downwards.
TCGCCGCCTGTATCACCTTGCCATTGTTGCTGCGGGGCATTGAAAAGAGCCCGGACGAGAAGCGCCACAAGGAGGTGCGTGAAGCCTGGAAGAAAACTGCCGTCGCGGCAATTCACGCGCTTGAAGCGGAGGAACCCGCAGAAGTCGAAACCCAGGACGCCGCCCAGGCCGCGCTCGCCACTGAGCTCAAGGCACGGCTGATGTCGGAATATCGCCATCAGTTAGAAGTGTTCAACGACTCCGCCGAAGCCCAGGCGCTGGCGCAGCAGATGGACTTGCTGGAGCGAAAGCTGCGCCTCAAGGCCCTGCGGGCGCAGCGGTTGGAGTTGTACAGCCTGAGCCGTCATCACCAGATTGGTGATGACGTGCTGAGGGAGGTGTTGGCGGAGCTGGATATGAGTGAGGCGAATCTGGGCCAGGTGAAGTGAACCCGGTCAGGTCTTAGCGGCGACGCTGGATGAAATCCCGAATCCGCTCTGCCGCTTCCACACACTCCGCCAACGGCGCGACCAGTGCCAGGCGCACACGGCCGGCGCCAGGGTTGAAGCCGTCCACTTCCCGCGACAGGTACGAACCCGGCACTACGGTCACGTGTTCTTCCACAAACAGGTCACGGCAGAACCCGGCGTCGTCGCCATTCACATTCGGCCACAAGTAGAAGCCGCCATCCGGGCTCTCGACGTCCAGCACCGGTTTGAGAATCGCCAGCACCGCATCGAACTTCTCGCGGTACAGGTCACGATTGGCGAGCACGTGGGCTTCGTCCTGCCAGGCAGCAATACTGGCCAGTTGCGTTTGCACTGGCATCGCACAGCCGTGGTAGGTGCGGTACAGCAGGAAAGCCTTGAGGATGTCTGCGTCGCCGGCCACGAAACCGGAGCGCAGGCCCGGCAGGTTGGAGCGCTTGGACAGGCTGTGAAACACCACGCAGCGTTTGAAGTCCTGGCGGCCCAGTTCGACGCAGGCACTCAACAGGCCCGGCGGCGGGCTTTGTTCGTCGAAGTACAACTCGCTGTAGCACTCGTCGGCGGCGATGACGAAGTCGTATTCGTCGGCCAGGGCGATGAGTTTTTTCAGGGTGTCGACCGGGATCAGCGCGCCGGTCGGGTTGCCGGGCGAGCACAGGAATAGAATCTGGCAGCGTTTCCAGATGTCCGGTGTTACGGCCTCGAAGTCCGGGTTGAAGCCGTTGGCGTCCAGGCACGGCAGGTAGTGCGGTTTGGCCCCGGCCAGGAACGCGGCGCCTTCGTAGATCTGGTAGAACGGGTTCGGGCTCACCACCAACGCGTCGTCGCCACGGTTGACCACGGTCTGGGTGAAGGCGAACAGTGCTTCACGGGTGCCATTGACCGGCAGGATATTGCGCGCCGGGTCGAGCCAGCCCTTGGGCACGTTGAAGCGACGCTCACACCAGGCACCGATGGCTTCTCGCAGGGCCGGGATGCCCAGGGTGGTCGGGTACACGGCCATCTGGTCGAGGTTGTTGCTCAGCGCTTCGGCCACGAAGGTTGGCGATTTATGTTTCGGTTCGCCGATGGAGAGCGCGATAGGGCGCTTGTCCGGGTTGGGCGTGACGCTGCCCAGCAGGGCGCGCAGTTTCTCGAACGGGTAGGGCTGTAGCTGGTTCAGGGCGTTGTTCATGAGGGCCTCGATCAGGAGGAGGACGGCTTTTTGTGGGAGCTGGCTTGCCTGCGATGCGTACACTCGGAGTATCAGCCATACCGAGTCGATGCCATCGCAGGCAAGCCAGCTCCCACAGGGACCGTGCCCACTGGGACGTTAAATTAATTCAAATGGTCAGTCTGGTCAGCTCGACGCCGGGTTCCTGGGTAACGCTCAGCTGCTGGACGATGGCTTCCTGCAAGCGCAGGCACAGTTCCGGGTCGGACAACGGCTGGTTGTCGGCATCGGTGATGAAGAACACGTCTTCCACACGCTCGCCGAGGGTCGCGATCTTGGCGTTCTGCAACGACAGGTCGAACTCCAGGAAAATCCCGCCGATGCGGGCCAGCAGGCCTGGGCGATCCGGGGCGCTGAGCTCCAACACCGTCACCGGTCGTTGGGCGTCGTTGGAAATGGTCACCTGGGGCGCAAACGCAAAGTGCTTGAGTTGGCGCGGCACCCGACGCTGGATGATGGTCGGGTATTCGTCAGGGTTGCGCAGGGCCTCGGTCAGGCCTTCGCGGATCTTTTTCACCCGTGCCGGATTGTCACCAATCGAGTCGCCATCGGTGTCGAGCACGATATAGGTGTCGAGGGTGAACTGGCTGCTGGAGGTGATGACACGGGCGTCATGGATGTTCAGGTTGAGCTGGTCCATGGCTGCCACGGTCACGGCGAAGAAGTCGTGCTGGTCGGGCGCATAGATGAAGATCTGCGTACCGCCTTCGAATTCGCGTTGGGTGGTTTCCTTGATCAGTACCAGCGGGCCGCCATCGGCGGGCTGTTGCAGGATTGCATCAGTGTGCCAGGCGACATCGCCCGCGGTGTGGCGCAGGAAGTAGTCATCCCCCAACTGCGACCACAACTGCTCGACGTCGTCCGGATCGTTGCCGCCGCGTACCAATATGTCCAGGGCCGCGCTCTGGGTGCGGCGGATCTGCTCTTCGCGGTCCACCGGGTTTTCCAGGCCTCGGCGCAGGGCACGCTTGGTCTCGGTGTACAGCTGGCGCAACAGGCTGGCGCGCCAGGAGTTCCACAGCGTGGGATTGGTGGCATTGATATCCGAGACGGTCAGCACGTACAGGTAGTCGAGACGGGTTTCATCGCCGACGGTCTGCGCAAAGTCGTGGATCACCTGGGGATCGGACAAATCCTTGCGCTGGGCTGTGGTCGACATCACCAGGTGGTTCTGCACCAGCCAGACGATCAGGCGGCTGTCCCACACGGGCAACTGGTGGCGTTGGCAGAAAGCCTCGGCGTCAACTGCGCCCACCTCTGAGTGGTCGCCATGCCGGCCCTTGCCGATATCGTGGTAAAGGCCGGCCAGGTAGATCAGCTCGGGCTTGGGCAGTTTGGCCATGAGTTTGCTGGCCAGCGGGAATTTCTCTGACACCTGGGTGTACTGCAGCTTACGCAGGTGCTTGATCAGGTTCAGGGTGTGGGCGTCCACGGTATAGATGTGGAACAGGTCGTGCTGCATCTGCCCGACAATAAAGCCGAACTCTGGGAGGTAGCGCCCGAGGATGCCGTAACGGTTCATGCGCCGCAGGTTGCGGTGGATACCGATCTTGCACTTGAACAGCTCGATAAACAGGCTGGTGTTGCGGATATCGTTGCGGAAATCGTCGTCGATCAGGTGACGGTTCTCCCGCAGCAGGCGGATGGTGTCGGCGCGCACGCCTTTGATTTCCGGCTGCTGGGCCATCAGTACGAAGATTTCCAGCATGGCGAACGGCGTGCGGCGGAACACGTTGTCGTTGCGAGCCTCGATATAGCCGTCATGCAGTTGGAAGCGTGCGTTGATCGGCTGCGGCGGCGCTTCGTCTTCGGGGGCCAGGATCACCTCTTCGAAGTGCTGGATGATCAGGTCGCTGAGCTGGGCAATGCTCATGACCACCCGGTAATACTGCTGCATGAAGCTTTCGATGCTGGTCTTCGCGTCCTCGCCTTCAAAGCCCAGCAGGGTGGCGATGGAGCGCTGGTGGTCGAACAGCAGCCGGTCTTCGGAACGCCCGGCGAGCATGTGCAAGGCGTAGCGCACCTTCCACAGGAATTCCTGGGACGAGGCCAGCAGGGCGTTTTCGCTCTCTACCAGAAAACCTTCGCCAGCCAGGGCGCGCAGGTTAAGGGTGCCGTATTGGCGACGGGCCACCCACAAAATCGTCTGGATATCCCGCAGGCCGCCGGGCGAGCCTTTGACGTTGGGTTCCAGGTTGTATTCGGTGTCGTTGTACTTGTGGTGCCGGGCCTTCTGCTCGGCACGCTTGGCCAGGAAGAAGTCCTTGCTCGGCCACATGTGCGCGGTGCTGGTGACTTCGAGCATGCGCTGGCGCAGGCGCTCGGGGCCGGCGATGGTGCGGCTTTCCATGAGGTTGGTGATGACGGTGAGGTCGGCGCGGGCCTCTTCGGCGCACTCGTCGACCGAGCGCACGCTTTGGCCGACTTCCAGGCCAATGTCCCACAACAGCGTCAGAAAACGCTCGATGGAATCGCGAAAGATCTCATGGTCGGCGCTGTCCAGCAGAATCAACAGGTCGATGTCGGAATAGGGGTGCAACTCGCCACGCCCGTAGCCGCCGACCGCCACCAGGGCGATGTCGGCGTCTTCGCTCCAACTGAACTGCTCCCAGGCCTTTTGCAGAATGTTATCGACGAACCAGGCGCGGTCCTCGATCAGTCGGCGGATATCCCGGCCACTGCGAAAACGCTGATCAAGCACCTCGCGGGCCTGGCGGATGGCCTTCTTGAACGCGGCGATAGGGCTCGCCTTCAGGGCCAGTTCGGCCTGGAACTGGCCACGGTCGAAGAGTTCGGGATCCACCTGGGGCATTGATCGGCTTTCCTTTCTATCTATCAGTCAGTCACAACATGGCGTGGGAAAACCAAAGCAACGTTGCCTACACCTAAGCGGCACCCGAGACGCGTGGGATCGTATCGTCGGCGCGCAGGGTGAAGATTTCGTAACCGGTTTCGGTGACCAGCAGGGTGTGTTCCCACTGGGCCGAGAGCTTGCGGTCCTTGGTGATGGCGGTCCAGCCGTCGCCCAGTACCTTGGTGTCGGCCTTGCCCTGGTTGATCATCGGCTCGATGGTAAAGGTCATGCCTGCTTTGAGCTCCATGCCGGTGCCGGCGCGGCCGTAGTGCAGGATCTGCGGCTCTTCGTGGAACACGGTGCCGATACCGTGGCCGCAGAATTCGCGCACCACCGAGAAACCATTCTTTTCAGCATGCTTCTGGATCACTTCACCGATGTCGCCCAGGCGGCAGCCGGGTTTCACGATCTCGATGGCCTTGTACATGCATTCCTGGGTCACCTGGGACAGGCGCTCGGCCCAGACCGGCACGTTGCCGACGTGGAACATGCGGCTGGTGTCGCCGAAGTAGCGGTCCTTGATCACGGTGACGTCGATGTTCAGCGTGTCGCCGTCCTTCAATGGCTTGTCACCTGGAATTCCGTGGCAGACCACGTGGTTGACCGAGGTGCAGATCGACTTGGGAAAGCCCTTGTAGTTCAGCGGCGCAGGGATGGCGCCCTGTACGTTGACTATATAGTCGTGGCAGATCTGGTTCAGGGTTTCGGTGGTCACGCCGGGCTTGACGTGTTCGGCGATCATCTCCAGCACGTCGGCAGCCAGTTTGCCGGCGATGCGCATGCCAGCGATGTCTTCGGCGGTTTTCAAACTAACGGTCATACAGGCTCTCTCTAGCGCGACGCGCTGAAATCAATACGGTTTACGGGCGTGCGACAAAAGGTTGCAGAATTCGCACAAGCCACAGAAAACGCGATTCTAACAGACGATGGCATCAAATCATGAGCCTCTGATGATCGCTTCTTTCTATAAGGTAGGGCTATGTTGGCTCTATTCAAGGGGTTACACGAACGCGGACGGCGGCAAATGTGATTGCGTGTTCCGTTTTTGCCGATGCTGTGGTATAAAATGCGCCGCTTTCCGGGGATGCCCCGAAAGGCTTAAATCCACACACGTGTCGACACGATGACCTGGGTGCCGGAGGCTTTGAAGTCGCTGGTTGGTCATTGGGATACGTGGAGGCCAAACCCGACTTATTAAGGAACTATCATGTCCCAAGTCAACATGCGCGATATGCTGAAGGCCGGTGTGCACTTCGGTCACCAGACCCGTTACTGGAACCCGAAAATGGGTAAATACATTTTCGGCGCGCGTAACAAGATCCACATTATCAACCTTGAAAAAACCCTGCCAATGTTCAACGAAGCTCTGACTTTCGTAGAGCGCCTGGCCCAGGGCAAAAACAAGATTCTGTTCGTCGGCACCAAGCGTTCCGCTGGCAAGATCGTTGCTGAAGAAGCAGCACGTTGCGGTTCGCCGTACGTCGATCACCGCTGGTTGGGCGGCATGCTGACCAACTTCAAAACCATCCGTGCTTCCATCAAGCGTCTGCGTGACCTTGAAGTACAAGCCGAAGACGGTACTTTCGCCAAGCTGACCAAGAAAGAAGCGCTGATGCGCTCCCGTGACCTGGAAAAGCTCGATCGTTCCCTGGGTGGTATCAAGGACATGGGCGGTCTGCCTGACGCACTGTTCGTTATCGACGTTGATCACGAGCGCATCGCGATCACCGAAGCCAACAAGCTGGGCATCCCTGTTATCGGCGTAGTCGATACCAACAGCAGCCCGGAAGGCGTTGACTACATCATCCCAGGCAACGATGACGCAATCCGCGCTATCCAGCTGTACATGGGTTCGATGGCTGACGCTGTAATCCGTGGTCGTAACCACGTTGCTGGTGGTGCCGAGCAGTTCGTTGAAGAAGCTCCGGTAGCTGCCGCTGAGTAATTGACGCCCTGGCGTTGACTCAGTAAGCAAAAAGGGGGCTTGGCCCCCTTTTTGCCACCTCGAAAACCGTTTGTCGGCGCTCACGTATGATGGCGCAACCTAGCGACTGTAACGTGCAGCAGCCTACAACGGAGATTCGGGAAGAATTGATCGCCCGTTTGATCGGGTGGAATGGTTGAAAACCTATCCAAGAGGATTTTGAAATGGCAGAGATTACTGCAGCGTTGGTTAAAGAACTGCGTGAGCGTACCGGCGAAGGCATGATGGATTGCAAAAAGGCCTTGACCAAGGCCGGCGGCGACATCGAAAAAGCCATCGACGACATGCGTGCCTCGGGCGCCATCAAGGCCGCCAAGAAAGCCGGCAACGTCGCTGCTGAAGGCGCTATCGCCCTGGTAGAAGACGGTAAAGCCGCCGTTCTGCTGGAAGTGAACTCGCAGACCGACTTCCTTGCCCTGCAAGACGACTTCAAGGCATTCGTTGCTTCCAGCGTCAAAAAAGCATTCGACGAGAAGCTGACCACTGTCGAGCCTCTGATCGAAGCTCAAGAAGCTGATCGCCTGGTACTGGTCGGCAAGGTTGGCGAAAACGTCAATATCCGTCGCCTGACTCGCGTTGAAGGTGATGTTGTTGGTGGTTACCTGCACGGCAACAAGATCGGTGTAGCTGTTGTTCTGAAAGGCGGCAACGTTGAGCTGGCCAAAGACATCGCTATGCACGTTGCTGCAAGCAACCCTGAGTTCCTGCTGCCTTCGGAAGTTTCCGAGGAAGCAATCGAGCGCGAAAAAGCTGTGTTCCTGAGCCTGAACGCCGACAAGATCGCCGGCAAGCCAGAAAACATCGTTGAAAACATGATCAAAGGCCGTATCAGCAAGTTCCTGGCTGAAGCGAGCCTGGTTGAGCAGGCGTTCGTCAAGAACCCTGAAGTCAAGGTTGGCGAACTGGCCAAGAAAGCCGGTGCTGAAATCGTTTCCTTCACTTACTACAAAGTAGGCGAAGGCATCGAGAAGCCGGTCGACAACTTTGCTGAAGAAGTTGCTGCCCAGCTGGCTGCCGCCAAGCAATAAGACAGTTTTAAACTGTCGCCCAAGAGAGGCTGCCCGCTCACGCGCGCAGCCTCTTTTCAAATGGGAAGGCCGATTTTAATTGGCTTCCCTTCGGAACTGGCTTACAAAGCCGTGTTCCGATGGCGCTGTAGCAGCGTCCAGCTAGAGTGAACGCAAGCCGTAAACGGCTCGCCAAGAATTTTTGAAAAATACGCCGCAGGAGAGATTCGCAATGGCTCAGCAGGGCAGTGGTTATCAGGCTCGCTATAAACGCATTCTACTCAAGCTTAGCGGCGAGGCCCTGATGGGCTCGGAAGAGTTCGGGATCGATCCCAAAGTCCTCGACCGCATGGCGCTGGAAGTCGGCCAACTGGTCGGTATCGGCGTACAGGTCGGCCTGGTGATCGGCGGCGGCAACCTGTTCCGTGGTGCGGCACTGAGCGCTGCTGGCATGGATCGGGTCACTGGCGACCACATGGGCATGCTGGCCACTGTGATGAACGCCCTGGCCATGCGCGACGCCCTGGAACGCGCCAATATCTCGGCTATCGTGATGTCGGCTATTTCCATGGTCGGCGTGACCGATCACTATGACCGCCGCAAAGCCATGCGCCACCTGAACGCCAAGGAAGTGGTGATCTTCGCCGCTGGCACGGGTAACCCGTTCTTCACCACCGACTCGGCAGCGTGCCTGCGCGCCATTGAGATCGATGCTGACGTGGTGCTCAAGGCGACCAAGGTCGATGGCGTGTACACCGCAGACCCATTCAAAGATCCGCATGCCGAGAAGTTCGATCATCTGACCTACGATGAAGTACTGGATCGCAAGCTGGGCGTGATGGACCTGACGGCTATTTGCCTGTGCCGCGACCACAAGATGCCGCTGCGCGTATTTAACATGAACAAGCCCGGCGCCCTGCTGAACATCGTACACGGCGGCGCAGAAGGGACTCTGATCGAGGAAGGCCAACAATGATCAACGAAATCAAGAAAGACGCCCAGGCGCGTATGCACAAATCCCTGGAATCCCTGAGCCATGCATTCGGCCAGATCCGTACCGGCAAGGCGCACCCAAGCATCCTGGGCAGCGTGATGGTGCCTTACTACGGTTCCGATACCCCTATCAGCAGCGTTGCCAACATTACCGTTAAAGACTCGCGCACCCTGCAAGTCGTAGCGTTCGAGCGCAACATGCTGGGTGCTGTCGACAAGGCCATCCAGAGCGCCGGTTTGAACCTCAACCCGACCAACCTGGGTGAGCTGCTACTGATCTCCATGCCGGCCCTGACCGAAGAAACCCGTAAGGGCTTCACCAAGCAGGCGCGCAGCGCAGCCGAGGACGCGCGTGTTGCCGTGCGCAACATCCGTCGCGATGCCCTGGGTGACCTGAAGAAGCTGGTCAAGGACAAGGAAATCAGCGAAGACGAAGAGCGTCGTGCCGTCGCTGATATCGACAAGCTGACCAAAGATGCCGAGGCCCAGATCACCAAGGCCACGGAAGAAAAAGAAAAGGACCTGATGGCCGTATAAGGGGTCAGGACGCCTTCATGGAAAAGACCAAGCAGACTGTGCCCTCTGTGGTGCCGCGCCACGTCGCGATCATCATGGATGGGAATAATCGCTGGGCGAAGAAACGCTTTATGCCGGGTGTTGCCGGGCATAAAGCGGGTGTCGATGCGGTTCGGGCTGTGATCGAGGTATGCGCCGAGGCCAAGGTCGAAGTGTTGACCTTGTTCGCCTTCTCCAGTGAGAACTGGCAGCGGCCCGCCGAAGAAGTCAGTGCCTTGATGGACCTGTTCTTCAAGGCCTTGCGTCGTGAAGCCAAGCGGCTCAACGACAATAACATCAGCCTGCGCATCATCGGCGATCGCTCCCGCTTCCACCCCGAACTGCAAACCGCCATGCGCGAAGCCGAGGCGATTACAGCGGGTGCCAACCGATTTGTGCTGCAGATCGCCGCCAACTACGGTGGCCAGTGGGATATCGCCCAGGCTGCACAGCGTCTGGCGCGCGAAGTGCAGGCCGGTCATCTACGGCCGGACGACATTACGCCCGAACTGTTGCAAACCTGCCTGGTGACTGGCGACCTGCCGCTGCCTGACTTGTGCATCCGTACCGGGGGTGAGCACCGCATCAGCAATTTCCTGTTGTGGCAGCTAGCCTATACCGAATTGTACTTCTCCGACCTGTTCTGGCCGGACTTCAAACACGATGCCATGCGTAAAGCACTGGCCGATTTCGCTTCCCGTCAGCGTCGCTTTGGTAAAACGAGCGAGCAGATCGAAGCTGGAGCCCGGGTTTAAATGCTTAAACAACGAATCATCACAGCACTGATCCTGTTGCCGATCGCCTTGTGTGGGTTTTTCCTGCTCGACGGTTCTGCCTTTGCGCTGTTTATCGGCCTGGTGGTCACCCTGGGGGCCTGGGAGTGGGCGCGCCTGGCGGGTTTCAACACGCAATTGCCGCGCGTTGTGTACGCCGCTGTGGTGGCTGCCTTGGCATTCCTCCTGTACATCCTGCCGGACATTGCGCCGTGGGTGTTGGGGGCGGCGGTGCTGTGGTGGGCGCTGGCGACATTCCTGGTGTTGACCTATCCACGCACCAGTGGGAAGTGGTCCAGTGTGGCCTGCAAGCTGGTGATTGGTTTGCTGATCTTGTTGCCGGCGTGGCAAGGGTTGGTGGAGATCAAGCGTTATCCAATGGGTAACTGGCTGATCCTGGCGGTCATGGTGCTGGTATGGGGTGCTGATATCGGTGCCTACTTCTCCGGCCGGGCCTTCGGCAAGCGCAAGCTGGCGCCGGCGGTCAGTCCGGGCAAGAGCTGGGAGGGCGTGTATGGCGGGTTGGCGTTGACGCTGGTGATCGCGCTGGTGGTCGGTGTGGTGCGTGGCTGGTCGGTGAAGGACATCTTCCTGGCGCTGCTGGCCACTGCCATTGTGGTATTTATTTCGGTGGTGGGTGACCTCACCGAGAGCATGTTCAAGCGTCAGGCCGGGATCAAGGACAGCAGCAACCTGCTGCCGGGTCACGGCGGCGTGCTGGACCGTATCGACAGCCTGACCGCTGCCATTCCGATCTTCGCCGTACTGTTGTGGATGACCGCTTCGTGAGCCGCCTGCAGCAAGTCACCGTGCTGGGTGCAACCGGCTCGGTGGGGTTGAGCACCCTGGACGTGATTGCTCGTCACCCTGATCGCTATCAAGTCTTTGCCCTGACCGGGTTTACCCGTCTGAGTGAGTTGCTGGCCTTGTGTGTGCGTCACGCGCCGCGCTTCGCCGTGGTGCCTGAGGGCGCAGCGGCCCGTGGCCTGCAGGATGATCTGCGGGCTGCCGGGCTTGCCACTCAAGTGCTGGTAGGGGAGCAGGGGTTGTGCCAGGTCTCGGCCGACGCCGAGGTGGATACCGTGGTCGCCGCTATTGTCGGCGCTGCGGGCCTGCGCCCAACCTTGGCTGCCGTGGATGCTGGCAAGAAGATCCTGTTGGCCAATAAAGAAGCGCTGGTCATGTCCGGTGCGCTCTTCATGCAGGCGGTGCGCAAGAGCGGTGCGGTGTTGTTGCCACTGGACAGCGAGCACAATGCAATTTTCCAATGCATGCCCGGCGATTTTGCGCGTGGCCTGAGCCAGGTGGGGGTGCGTCGGATCCTGCTGACCGCCTCCGGTGGCCCATTCCGGCAGACTCCACTGGCCGAGCTGGAGCATGTATCGCCCGACCAGGCGTGCGCTCATCCGAACTGGTCCATGGGGCGTAAAATCTCCGTGGATTCGGCAAGCATGATGAACAAGGGGCTGGAGCTGATCGAGGCGTGCTGGTTGTTCGATGCGCGCCCGGATCAGGTCGAGGTGGTGATTCACCCGCAAAGTGTGATTCATTCCCTGGTCGACTACGTGGACGGGTCGGTCCTGGCGCAGTTGGGTAACCCCGATATGCGCACGCCGATTGCCAATGCCCTGGCCTGGCCGGAGCGGATCGACTCGGGCGTAGCGCCATTGGATCTGTTTGCGGTGGCCCGGCTGGACTTTGAGGCCCCGGATGAGCAGCGCTTTCCTTGCCTGCGCCTGGCGCGGCAAGCGGCTGAAGCGGGTAACAGCGCACCGGCGATGTTGAACGCGGCCAATGAAGTGGCTGTGGCAGCGTTTCTCGAACGGCGCATCCGCTTTCCGCAGATCGCGAGTATCATCGAAGACGTCCTGGCGCTTGAGCCTGTTGTGGCGGTCAATGAACTGGCGGCGGTATTCGAGGCTGACACCAAGGCCCGAGCCTTGGCAGAACAATGGTTGAACCGCAACGCGCGTTAGTCTGTGGGCAGGTTTGAGCCTTCAGGCACTGGATTGGAATGCGGAGAAATTAGATGAGTGCGCTTTACATGATTGTCGGCACCCTGGTTGCTCTGGGTGTGCTGGTTACCTTCCACGAATTCGGCCACTTCTGGGTGGCGCGTCGTTGCGGCGTCAAGGTACTGCGCTTTTCCGTCGGTTTCGGCATGCCGCTGGTGCGCTGGCACGATCGTCACGGCACCGAGTTCGTGATTGCGGCCATTCCTTTGGGCGGCTACGTCAAGATGCTCGACGAGCGCGAAGGCGAAGTGCCGGCAGATCAGTTAGACCAATCGTTCAATCGCAAGACCGTTCGTCAGCGCATTGCCATCGTCGCCGCCGGCCCGATCGCCAACTTTCTGTTGGCGATGGTGTTTTTCTGGGTCTTGGCCATGCTGGGCAGCCAGCAGGTGCGTCCGGTCATCGGTGCGGTCGAGTCGGACAGTATTGCCGCCAAGGCAGGGTTGGTTGCCGGGCAGGAAATTGTATCTATTGATGGCGAACCCACCACGGGCTGGGGTGCGGTCAATTTGCAGTTGGTGCGTCGCCTGGGTGAAAGCGGCATCGTCAAGGTGGTGGTGCGCGAGCAGGATTCCACCCGCGAAACCCCGCGTGAGCTGGCCCTCGACCATTGGCTCAAGGGCGCTGATGAGCCTGATCCGATCAAGTCTCTGGGCATACGTCCATGGCGTCCGGCCTTGCCGCCGGTCCTCGCGGAGCTGGACCCGAAAGGTCCGGCCCAGGCTGCCGGCCTGAAAACCGGTGATCGCCTGTTGGCCCTCGATGGTCAGCCGCTGGGCGACTGGCAGCAGGTGGTCGACCTGGTCCGTGTACGTCCTGATACTAAAATTATGCTGAAAGTTGAGCGCGACGGTGCTCAAATCGACGTCCCCGTTACCTTGTCGGTTCGTGGGGAGGCCAAGGCGGCCGGGGGTTACCTGGGTGCCGGGGTCAAAGGTGTCGATTGGCCGCCATCGATGGTGCGTGAGGTGAGTTACGGGCCGTTGGCTGCAATTGGCGAAGGTGCAAAACGCACTTGGACCATGAGTGTGCTGACCCTCGAATCCCTCAAGAAAATGTTGTTCGGCGAGCTCTCGGTAAAAAACTTGAGTGGACCGATAACCATTGCTAAAGTGGCGGGCGCTTCTGCCCAGTCGGGTGTCGCGGATTTCCTGAATTTCTTGGCTTATCTGAGTATTAGCCTGGGTGTTCTGAATTTGTTGCCCATTCCTGTACTGGATGGGGGGCATCTGTTGTTTTATCTGGTCGAGTGGGTGCGTGGTCGCCCCTTGTCGGATCGGGTGCAGGGTTGGGGGATACAGATCGGTATCAGTTTGGTGGTCGGGGTGATGTTATTAGCCTTGGTCAACGATCTGGGTCGACTGTAACGCTTCGCTGAATTGCGAATCTGCCGCATTTTGCGGCAGTTTGTTTATTGCCAGTTGGAATAAGAAAGGACTTCATGAAACGTCTGCTGCTAACTGCGGTTCTCACCGTATTGATGATCGCCGAAGTTCACGCCGAGTCCTTCACCATCTCCGATATTCGCGTCAATGGCCTCCAGCGGGTTTCCGCGGGTAGCGTCTTTGGTGCATTACCGTTGAACGTCGGTGAACAGGCTGATGACCGTCGCCTGGTGGAATCCACTCGTGCGCTGTTCAAAACCGGTTTCTTTCAAGACATCCAACTGGGTCGCGAAGGCAACGTCCTGGTCATCACCGTGGTCGAGCGACCTTCCGTCGCCAGTATCGAGATCGAAGGTAACAAGGCGATCTCTACTGAAGACCTGATGAAAGGCCTGAAACAGTCTGGCCTGGCCGAAGGCGAGATCTTCCAGCGCGCCACCCTCGAAGGTGTGCGTAACGAACTGCAACGCCAGTACGTTGCCCAGGGTCGCTACTCCGCAACCGTGGAAACGGAAGTGGTCCCGCAACCGCGTAACCGTGTCGGCCTCAAGGTCAACATCAACGAAGGCACCGTGGCGGCGATTCAGCACATCAACGTGGTGGGTAACACCAAGTTCGCTGATGAAGACCTGATCGACCTGTTCGAGCTCAAGACCACCAACTGGTTGTCGTTCTTCAAGAACGATGACAAGTACGCCCGTGAAAAGCTGTCCGGTGACCTGGAGCGCCTGCGTTCCTACTACCTGGACCGTGGCTATATCAACATGGATATCGCTTCGACCCAGGTGTCCATCACCCCGGACAAGAAGCACGTCTACATCACGGTCAACGTCAACGAAGGCGAGAAGTACAAGGTTCGTGACGTAAAACTGAGCGGTGACCTTAAAGTACCTGAAGACCAGGTCAAGGCGCTGCTGCTGGTGCAGAAGGACCAGGTGTTCTCGCGCAAGCTGATGACGACCACCTCTGAACTGATTACCCGCCGCCTGGGCAACGAAGGCTACACCTTCGCCAACGTCAATGGCGTGCCGACGCCTCATGATGATGACCACACCGTGGACATCACTTTCGTGGTCGACCCCGGCAAGCGTGCTTATGTGAACCGTATCAACTTCCGCGGCAACACCAAGTCTGCGGACGAAGTGCTGCGTCGTGAAATGCGTCAGATGGAGGGCGGCTGGGCGTCGACTTACTTGATCGACCAGTCCAAGACCCGTCTTGAGCGCCTGGGCTTCTTCAAGGAAGTCAACGTCGAAACCCCGGCCGTACCGGGTGTGGATGACCAGGTTGACGTGAACTACGCCGTGGAAGAGCAGGCATCGGGTTCGATCACCGCCAGCGTCGGCTTCGCACAGAGCGCCGGTCTGATCCTCGGTGGTTCGATCACCCAGAACAACTTCCTGGGTACCGGTAACCGCGTCTCCATCGGCCTGACCCGAAGCGAATACCAGAGCCGATACAACTTCGGCTATACCGACCCCTACTGGACTGCTGATGGTGTGAGCCTGGGCTACAACGCCTTCTACCGCACCACCGACTACAAAGACCTCGACGTTGACGTTGCAAGCTATGCGATCGACAGCCTCGGTGCCGGTGTCAACGTGGGTTACCCGATCAGCGAAACGTCGCGCCTGACCTTCGGCCTCACTGCACAGCAGGATGAGATCAAGACCGGTGTGTACACCGTGGACGAAATCTTTGACTTCACCCGTCGTGAAGGTGACAAGTTCCTGAACTTCAAGGCGTCTGCCGGCTGGTCCGAGTCGACCCTGAACAAGGGCGTACTGGCGACCCGTGGCCATTCCCAGAGCCTGACCCTGGAAACCACCACGCCGGGCAGCGACCTGTCGTTCTTCAAGCTCGACTACCGTGGCCAGTTGTTCACGCCGTTGAGCGACAACTACACCATGCGCCTGCACACTGAGCTGGGTTATGGCGATGGTTATGGCTCCACCAATGGTCTACCGTTCTACGAGAACTACTATGCGGGTGGCTTCAACTCCGTACGTGGTTTCAAAGACAGCACCTTGGGCCCACGTGGTACTCCAAGTCGTGGTGTTGGCGTAACCGGTAACCAGGGCACTGTGGCTGACTCGGACAATGACCCGCTGCCATTCGGTGGTAACGTCTTGATCCAGGGCGGTGCGGAAATCCTGTTCCCGCTGCCGTTCGTGAAGGATCAGCGTTCCCTACGGACTTCGGTCTTCTGGGATGTGGGTAACGTGTTCGATTCCAAGTGCGAGCAGATCAAAAACCCGAGTGGTGTGAAGTCCAACACCCAGTGCAACGATGTGAGCCTGAGCAACCTGGCAAGCTCCGTGGGTGTGGGTGTGACCTGGGTGACTGCGCTTGGCCCATTGAGCTTTGCTCTGGCCATGCCGATCAAGAAACCGGATAACGCTGAAACCCAGATTTTCCAATTCTCCCTCGGCCAGACGTTCTAAGCGTCTGACCCAAGATAACGACAACGGATTCTGTAGGAGTACATCGTGCGTAAGTTGACTCAATTGGTGCTGCTGGCAACTGTGTTGGTAGCGACCCCGGCCTTCGCCGAAATGAAAATCGCCGTCCTGAACTATCAGATGGCCCTCTTGGAATCCGATGCGGCCAAGAAATACGCCGTGGATGCCGAGAAGAAATTCGGCCCGCAACTGACCAAGCTCAAGACCCTGGAAAGCAGCGCCAAGGGCATCCAGGATCGTCTGGTGGCCGGTGGCGACAAGATGCAGCAAGGCGAACGCGAGCGTCTGGAGCTTGAGTTCAAGCAAAAGGCCCGTGACTACCAGTTCCAATCCAAGGAACTGAACGAAGCCAAGGCTGTTGCTGACCGTGAAATGCTGAAACAACTGAAGCCGAAGCTCGATAGCGCTGTGGAAGAAGTCATCAAGAAAGGTGCCTTTGACCTGGTGTTCGAGCGTGGCGCTGTGATCGACGTCAAGCCTCAATACGACATCACCCGTCAGGTGATCGAGCGCATGAACCAGCTGAAGTAAGCCATGACCGCGACTATCAAGCTCGGCGAGTTGGCCGAGTTCCTGGGGGCCACCTTGCGTGGCTCCCCGGAGAAGGAAATCACTGGGCTAGCCACCTTGCAGGAGGCTGGCCCAGCTCAGTTGAGCTTCCTCGCAAACCCCCAATACCGTAAATACCTGGTCGACAGCCAAGCTGCAGCCGTGTTGCTGAAAGCCGCTGACGCCGAAGGGTTTGCCGGGGATGCACTGGTGGTGCCCGATCCGTACCTCGCGTATGCGCGGGTTTCGCATCTGTTCGATCCCAAACCCAAGGCTGCCGCCGGTATTCATCCGTCTGCGGTGGTTGCCGACGATGCCCAGGTTGATCCTGCGGCCAGCATCGGTGCCTTTGCGGTGATTGAGAGCGGTGCACGCATCGCGGCCGGTGTCACGGTCGGTGCCCATTGCTTTATCGGTGCGCGCTGCGAAATCGGCGCCGGCGGTTGGCTGGCTCCCCGCGTGACCCTGTACCACGATGTGCGTATCGGTGAGCGCGTGGTCATTCAGTCGGGTGCCGTAATTGGCGGTGAAGGCTTCGGCTTTGCCAACGCCAAGGGTATCTGGAACAAGATCGCCCAGGTCGGTGGCGTATTGATCGGCGACGACGTGGAGATTGGCGTGAACACCGCTGTCGATCGCGGGGCCCTGGCCGATACCGTGATCGGCAACGGCGTGAAGCTCGACAACCAGATCCAGATCGCCCACAACGTGCAGATTGGCGATCACACCGCCATGGCGGCCTGCGTGGGTATCTCCGGCAGTACCAAGATCGGCAAGCATTGCATGCTCGCCGGTGGCGTCGGGTTGGTCGGGCATATCGATATTTGCGACAACGTCTTCATCACCGGCATGACCATGGTCACTCACTCGATTACCGAGCCTGGGGCCTACTCTTCCGGTACCGCCATGCAGCCCGCGGCTGAATGGCGCAAGAGTGCAGCTCGGTTGAGGCAGCTTGACGACATGGCTCGACGTCTCAAACAGCTGGAAAAGCGTGTTGGGGACGTGACCCCTGGCGGTAATGCTTCATCAGAAGGCTGATACCATTTCCATATCAAGTGTGCACAGCCGCTAGACTGCCTCCTTGATTTGCTAGCGGGGCGTGCTTTTAGTTCGCCCGCCCCCAATCTTTATTACAGGCTTCCCCCCGAAATGATGGACATCAACGAGATTCGCGAATACCTGCCTCACCGTTACCCGTTCCTGCTGGTGGATCGCGTAGTGGACCTCAACGTCGAGGAAAAGCGCATTCGTGCCTACAAGAATGTCAGCATCAACGAACCGTTCTTCAACGGTCACTTTCCCGCGCATCCCATCATGCCGGGTGTGTTGATCATCGAAGCGATGGCCCAGGCTGCCGGTATCCTTGGTTTCAAAATGCTCGACCTCAAGCCTGCCGACGGCACGCTTTACTATTTCGTGGGCTCCGACAAGTTGCGTTTCCGCAATCCGGTGACCCCTGGCGACCAGTTGATCCTGGAAGCCAAGTTCATCAGCTGCAAGCGCCAGATCTGGAAGTTCGAATGCCAGGCCTCGGTGGACGGCAAGCCGGTGTGCTCCGCTGAGATCATCTGTGCGGAACGCAAACTATGAGTTTGATTGACCCTCGCGCAATCATCGATCCGTCGGCCGTTCTGGCCGCCGACGTTGAGGTCGGCCCCTGGTCGATCATCGGCGCAGGTGTGGAAATCGGCGAGGGGACTGTCATCGGGCCGCACGTGATCCTCAAAGGTCCGACCCGCATTGGCAAACACAATCGCATCTACCAGTTCTCCTCGGTAGGCGAAGACACCCCGGACATGAAGTACAAGGGCGAAGAGACTCGCCTGGTCATCGGTGATCACAACATCATCCGTGAAGGCGTGACCATTCACCGTGGCACCGTTCAGGATCGGGCCGAAACCACCCTGGGTGATCACAACCTGGTCATGGCTTACGCGCACATCGGTCACGACAGCGTCATCGGCAACCACTGCATCCTGGTCAACAACACCGCGTTGGCCGGGCATGTGCACGTTGACGATTGGGCGATCCTGTCCGGGTTCACCCTGGTGCATCAGTACTGCCATATCGGCGCTCATAGCTTTTCCGGCATGGGCACGGCCATTGGCAAAGATGTTCCGGCATTCGTCACGGTATTCGGTAACCCGGCGGAAGCACGCAGCATGAACTTCGAAGGCATGCGCCGTCGCGGGTTCAGTGAAGACGCCATCCATGCCCTGCGACGTGCCTACAAGGTGGTTTACCGCCAAGGGCTCACCGTTGAGCAGGCATTGACCCAACTGGCCGAGCCGGCAGCGCTGTTCCCGGAAGTCGCGGTGTTCCGTGACTCAATCCAGGCGTCGACTCGCGGCATCACCCGCTAATCATGGCCAATCTGCGTATCGCACTGGTGGCCGGGGAAGCTTCCGGCGACATTCTGGGCGCAGGTCTCATGCGGGCCCTCAAGGCCCAGCACCCTGCGGTGGAGTTCATTGGCGTCGGTGGTCCGCTGATGCAGGCTGAAGGGCTTACGTCCTACTTTCCCATGGAACGTTTGTCGGTCATGGGGCTGGTCGAGGTGCTGGGTCGCCTGCGCGAGCTGCTGGCCCGTCGCAAGCTGCTGATCCAGACGCTGATCGAAGAAAAACCCGACGTGTTCATCGGCATCGACGCGCCGGACTTCACCCTCAATATCGAACTCAAGTTACGTCAGGCCGGGATCAAGACCGTGCACTACGTCAGCCCGTCTGTGTGGGCGTGGCGGCAGAAACGCGTGCTGAAGATCCGCGAAGGTTGTGATCTGATGCTGACTCTGCTGCCGTTTGAGGCCCGGTTCTATGAAGAGAAGGGCGTGCCGGTGCGGTTTGTCGGGCATACCCTGGCCGACGCGATTCCGCTGCAGGCTGATCGCGCCGCTGCGCGTGCCGAGTTGGGCTTGCCCGATGGCCCGCTGGTCGCGCTGATGCCTGGCAGCCGTGGCGGCGAAGTCGGCCGTCTGGCCTCGGTGTTTTTTGACGCTGCCGAACGCCTGCTGGCCTTGAAGCCGGGTGTACGTTTCGTGCTGCCTTGCGCCAGCCCGCAACGGCGCGCGCAGATCGAAACACTGCTGGAAGGCCGCAACCTGCCGTTGACCTTGCTCGACGGCCAGTCACACCTGGCCCTGGCGGCCTGTGATGCGGTGCTGATCGCTTCGGGCACCGCTACCCTGGAGGCCTTGCTGTACAAGCGCCCAATGGTAGTGGCCTACCGCCTGGCGCCGCTGACGTTCTGGATTCTCAAGCGCATGGTCAAAAGTCCTTACATCTCCCTGCCCAATCTGCTGGCCCAGCGCCTGTTGGTGCCGGAGTTGTTGCAGGACGATGCAACGCCCGAGGCGCTCGCACAAACGCTATTACCCTTGATCGACGGTGGCGAAGAACAGACCCGTGGTTTCGACGACATTCACCGCATACTGCGCCGTGATGCCTCGAACCAGGCGGCCGATGCCGTGCTGACCCTGATCGGCCATAAACAGGAAAGCCTATGACGATGCAAATGGGCCTGGATTTCAGCCTGGTCGCACAAGCCCATGAGCTGGTGGCCGGCGTTGACGAAGTCGGGCGTGGGCCTTTGTGCGGCGCGGTGGTCACGGCGGCGGTGATCCTCGATCCGAACCGCCCGATCCTCGGCCTCAACGACTCGAAGAAACTCACCGAAGCGCGCCGTGAAAAGCTTTACGACGAGATCATTGAGAAAGCCCTGAGCTGGCATATCGCCCGGGCTGAAGTCGAAGAAATCGACGAACTGAACATTCTCCACGCCACCATGCTCGCGATGCAGCGTGCGGTTGAAGGCCTGCATATCACGCCAAAAATGGCGATGATCGATGGTAACCGTTGCCCCAAGCTGGCCATGCCTTCTGAGGCGGTGGTGAAGGGGGATAGCAAGGTGCCTGCTATCGCGGCCGCCTCGATCCTGGCCAAAGTCAGCCGTGATCGTGAAATGGCCGCGTTCGAACTGATCTATCCAGGCTACGGCATTGGCGGCCATAAAGGCTATCCGACGCCCGTTCATCTGGAAGCCCTGGCTCGCCTGGGTCCGACGCCGATTCACCGCCGCTCGTTCGCCCCGGTTCGCCAGGCCTACGAGTTGCGCGAGAGCCTCAACGAGGTGTAGTCGCAAGGCTGATGTTTTGCTCAAGGCCCGGTACAATCCGGGCCTTGTTGTTTTCCACGTATAAGAGATCACTATGCCGGCTTCATTCGTTCACCTACGCCTGCACACTGAATACTCCCTGGTCGACGGCCTGGTACGGATCAAACCGCTGGTCAAAACCCTGGTGGGTATGAACATGCCTGCGGTCGCGGTGACCGATCAGAACAACATGTGTTCCCTGGTCAAGTTCTACAAGAACGCCATGGGCGCCGGTATCAAGCCGATCTGCGGCGCTGACCTGTGGCTGTCCAACAAAGACCCGGATAACCCCCTGAGCCGTATCAGCCTGTTGGCGATGAACGGCGTGGGTTATCGCAACCTTACCGAACTGATTTCCCGCGGTTTCATCGATGGCCAGCGCAATGGTTCGATCATCATCGAGCGCGAATGGGTTGCCGAGGCCAGCGAAGGCCTGATCATGCTGTCGGCCGCCAAAGAGGGCGAGATCGGTATCGCGCTGCTGGGTGGCAACCCCCAGGAAGCTGAAGTACTGGCCAAGGAGTGGATGCAGGTCTTCCCCGATCGCTTTTACCTGGAAGTCCAGCGCACCAATCGCCCCAACGATGAAGAGCACCTGCACGCCGCCGTGGCCCTGGCCGACAAGCTGGGGGCGCCACTGGTCGCCACCAACGACGTGCGCTTTATCAAGAAGGAAGATTTCGAGGCCCACGAAACCCGCGTGTGCATCGGTGAAGGCCGGGCCCTGGATGACCCGCGCCGCTCCAAGAACTACAGCGAAGAGCAGTACCTCAAGAGCGCGGAGGAGATGGCCGAGCTGTTCAGCGACCTGCCCGAGGCCCTGGAAAACTCCGTCGAAATCGCCAAACGCTGCAATATCGAAGTGAAGCTGGGCAAACACTTTTTGCCCAACTTCCCGATTCCCGATGGCATGACCATCGATGAGTACTTCCGCAAGGTGTCGTTTGATGGTCTGGAGGAGCGTCTTTCCGTCCTGCTGCCCAAGGACACCACCGAAGATTACGAGGCCAAGCGCCAGGTTTATGTCGATCGGCTGAATTTCGAGCTGGATATCATCATCCAGATGGGCTTCCCCGGTTACTTCCTGATCGTAATGGACTTTATCCAGTGGGCCAAAAACAACGGCGTACCGGTAGGGCCGGGCCGGGGGTCGGGTGCCGGCTCGCTGGTGGCCTACGTGCAGAAGATTACCGACCTGGATCCGCTGGAATATGACCTGCTGTTCGAGCGGTTCCTGAACCCGGAACGGGTTTCCATGCCCGACTTCGACGTCGACTTCTGCATGGACGGCCGTGACCGCGTGATCGAATACGTGGCCGAGAAATACGGCCGCAACGCGGTAAGCCAGATCATCACCTTCGGTTCCATGGCGGCGAAGGCTGTAATTCGCGACGTGGCGCGCGTTCAGGGCAAGTCCTACGGCCTGGCGGATCGTCTGTCGAAGATGATCCCGTTCGAAGTCGGCATGACCCTGGAAAAAGCCTACGAGCAGGAAGAGATCCTGCGCGACTTCATCAAGATCGATGAAGAGGCCGCCGAAATCTGGGACATGGCCCGCAAGCTTGAAGGCGTGGTGCGTAACGTCGGTAAACACGCCGGCGGTGTGGTGATCGCGCCTACAAAACTCACCGACTTTTCGCCGATTTATTGCGATGAGGAAGGCGGCGGCCTGGTCACCCAGTTCGACAAGGACGACGTGGAGGCGGCCGGCCTGGTGAAGTTCGACTTCCTTGGCCTGCGAACCCTGACGATCATCGACTGGGCGCTCAAGACCATCAACCGCGACCGCGCCAAGGTCAATGAAGAGCCGCTGGATATCGCGTTTATCCCGCTGGACGACAAACCGACTTACACCTTGCTGCAAAAAGCCGAAACCACGGCGGTGTTCCAGCTTGAGTCGCGGGGCATGAAAGAGCTGATCAAAAAGCTCAAGCCCGACTGCCTGGAAGACTTGATCGCACTGGTGGCCCTGTTCCGTCCGGGTCCGCTGCAGTCCGGCATGGTGGACGACTTCATCAACCGTAAGCACGGTCGCGCCGAGCTGGCGTATCCGCACTCCGACTATCAGTACGAAGGCCTCAAGCCAGTACTGGCGCCGACCTACGGCATCATCCTGTATCAGGAACAGGTGATGCAGATCGCCCAGGTGATGGCCGGCTACACCCTCGGCGGCGCGGACATGCTGCGTCGAGCCATGGGTAAGAAAAAACCCGAAGAGATGGCCAAGCAGCGCGGCGGTTTCATTGAGGGTTGCGCGACCAACAATATCGACGCGGACCTGGCCGGTAACATTTTCGACCTGGTGGAAAAATTCGCCGGTTATGGCTTCAACAAATCCCACTCCGCCGCGTACGGCCTGGTGTCGTACCAGACCGCCTGGCTGAAAGCGCACTACCCGGCGCCGTTCATGGCGGCGGTACTCTCGGCGGATATGCACAACACCGACAAGGTCGTGACCTTGATCGAGGAAGTGCGCACCATGAAGCTGCGTCTCGACGCACCGGACGTGAACGCCTCGGAGTTCAAATTCACGGTAAATGACGAAGGCCGCATTATTTATGGGTTGGGCGCGATCAAGGGGGTGGGTGAAGGCCCGGTGGAAGCCATCACCGAAGCGCGCCAGGACGGACCCTTCAAGGATCTGTTCGACTTCTGCGCGCGGGTTGACCTCAAGCGCATCAACAAACGGACCCTCGATGGTCTGATCCGTAGCGGTGCGCTCGACCGTCTCGGCCCGTATTTTTACGACGAGCCCAAGGCTTACCAAGCGAATATCGACCGGAACCGTGCGGTATTGCTCACCGCCATGGAAGAAGCGATCAAGGCCGCCGAACAAACCGCCCGTACCCACGACAGCGGCCACGCCGATCTGTTTGGCGGTTTGTTCGTCGAAGAGGATGCCGATGTATATGGCAACCATCGCAAGGCCAAGGAGCTGACGCTCAAGGAGCGCCTCAAGGGTGAGAAAGACACCCTGGGCCTGTACCTCACCGGCCACCCGATTGACGAATACGAAGGTGAAATCCGCCGTTTCGCCCGTCAGCGAATCATCGACCTGAAACCTGCGCGGGATACCCAGACCGTCGCCGGCATGATCATCGCCCTGCGGGTGATGAAGAATAAAAAGGGCGACAAGATGGGGTTCATCACCCTCGACGACCGTTCGGGGCGCATCGAAGCCTCGCTGTTCGCCGACGCGTTCCACTCCGCGCAGTCGCTGTTGCAGACCGACGCCATGGTGGTAGTGGAAGGGGAGGTCAGCAACGATGACTTCTCCGGCGGCCTGCGCCTGCGGATCAAGCGGGTGATGAGCATGGAAGACGCGCGCACCAATCTGGCCGAAAGCCTGCGCTTGAAGGTGAAAACCGAGGCGCTCAAGGGCGATCAGCTACGCTGGTTGGGTGAGTTGCTCAAACGCCACCGTGGCGCGTGCCCGGTGACCATGGAGTACACCGGCAGTGACGCCAAGGCCATGTTGCAGTTTGGGGAGACCTGGCGAATCGATCCGGCTGATGGCTTGATTCAAGCATTGCGTGACCAGTTCGGCCGTGACAACGTCTTCCTCCAATACCGTTGACGGCCAGGCACCGCAATTCGCCTGTTCTCGACGAAACATTTAATCTCGACCTGGACGCGCCTCTCCCTTAAGGTAGGGCGCGAACAGACAACCGGCTGGCCAGGCACTCCCTGGCCGTCGACCCAAGACGGACGCTTATGAACCCGAATTTTCTTGATTTCGAACAGCCGATCGCTGACCTGCAAGCCAAGATCGAAGAGCTGCGCCTGGTCGGCAATGACAATTCGCTGAATATCGGCGATGAGATCGCTCGCCTGCAAGACAAGAGCAGCTCGCTCACCGAAGACATCTTCGGCAAGCTGACCAGTTGGCAGATCGCGCGCCTGGCCCGCCACCCGCGCCGTCCGTACACGCTGGACTATATTCAGCACATATTCACCGAGTTCGACGAGTTGCACGGCGACCGCCACTTCTCCGACGACGCGGCCATCGTGGGCGGTATCGCTCGCCTGGACGATCAGCCGGTGATGGTGATCGGTCACCAGAAAGGCCGTGAAGTGCGCGAGAAGGTCCGCCGCAACTTCGGCATGCCGCGTCCTGAAGGCTACCGCAAGGCGTGCCGCCTGATGGAAATGGCCGAGCGCTTCAAGATGCCGATCCTGACCTTCATCGACACCCCGGGTGCCTACCCAGGTATTGACGCTGAAGAGCGCAACCAGAGCGAGGCTATCGCCTGGAACCTGCGCGTCATGGCCCGCCTGAAAACCCCGATCATCGCCACCGTGATTGGTGAAGGGGGATCCGGCGGCGCTCTGGCCATCGGCGTCTGCGACCAGCTGAACATGCTGCAATACTCGACCTACGCGGTGATTTCGCCGGAAGGTTGCGCCTCGATCCTGTGGAAAACCGCCGAAAAAGCGCCGGACGCTGCCGAAGCCATGGGCATCACCGCCGATCGCCTCAAAGGCCTGGGTATCGTGGACAAAGTGATCGCCGAGCCTCTGGGCGGTGCCCATCGTGACCCGGCTGCGGCTGCCGCGACTATCCGCGCTGAACTGGGTTCGCAGTTGGCGATGCTCAAGAAGCTGGATAACGAAGCGCTGCTGGCTCGTCGTTACGAGCGTCTGATGAGCTACGGTCTCTAAGCCGACGCTGTACCCAATGTGGGAGTCGGCTTGTGTGGGAGCTGGCTTGCCTGCGATAGCATCACCTTGGTATCACTGATAGACCGAGGTGCCTGCATCGCGGGCAAGGCCGGCTCCCACATTTGTTTTGTGTATGCTGACGAACGTATTCCAGCTTTGCGGCGGTGACGTGTGATGAAACCAACCCTGCCGGCCACACTCCTGCGCACCCTGGCCCCCTGGCGCAACGCGCCGGCCTGGCATATCGCATTCTCCGGCGGTCTCGACTCCACCGTCCTGTTGCACCTTCTGGCCTCGCTGGCCAAACTTGAAAATCTGCCTGTTCTCAGTGCCGTCCATATCCACCATGGCCTGCAAGCTGCTGCCGATGCGTGGCCCGCGCATTGCCAATCGGTCTGCGACAGCCTGGGCGTGCCCTTGCGGGTCATGCGCGTGCAAGTCAGTCCTGGTGCGAGCCTTGAACGTGCGGCCCGCGATGCGCGTTACCAGGCGTTCATGCAGGTAATAGGGGCAGGGGAGGTGCTTTTCACCGGCCAGCATCGCGACGATCAGGCCGAAACCCTGATCTTTCGTCTCTTGCGCGGGGCAGGGGTGCGAGGGTTGGCGGCCATGCCTGGGTATCGCCCATTGTCGGGCGGGCATGTGGTACGGCCATTGTTGAATGCCTCCCGTGGTGAATTGGAGGCCTACGCCCACCAGCATCAATTGAAGTGGATCGAAGATCCCTCCAACGCCGATCCACGTTTTTCCCGCAATTACCTGCGCCATCATGTATTCCCGACCCTGACGCAACGCTGGCCCCAGGCAGTCTCCAGCCTGGCGCGCACGGCCGAACACTTGGCCGAGGCACAGGGTCTGCTTGACGAGTTGGCGCAGATGGATCTGCGGGCTGCCGATCAGCCTTCAGCGTTTGCCTGGTTGCCTTTGCCTTCATTGGCGCTTGCGCCATTACGAGAACTTTCCGATGCCCGCCAGTGCAATGCCTTGCGGCATTGGTTGGCTCCGCTGACTCGAATGCCTGACACCGACCACTGGGCCAGTTGGTATGCCCTGCGTGATGCCAAAGGCGATGCACAACCCGTGTGGCACCTGGCCGACGGACAACTGCATCGTTGTGGTGAGCGCATCTGGTGGTTACCTTCAGCGTGGTCGGCGTTTTCTGACGCATCGGTGCGCTGGCCCGATCCGCAAAACCCACTAGAGTTACCGGGCAACGGTCAGCTGAGATTTATCGGCAACGTCCCCGAATGCCCATTGGTGATCCGCTATCGCCAGGGGGGCGAAATCGTCGAAGTGCCAGGTCGAGGCCGGCGCGACCTGAAGCGCCTGCTGAATGAAAGTGGTTTGCCGGGCTTCGTCCGTGGCAGATTGCCGCTGGTCTATCGGGGCGAGCAATTGCTGGCTGTCCCAACCGTCGCGGGGGCATGGGCCAGCTCAACGGATGACCGGCAATTACATTGGATGCCACAGACCTGCGATCAAGGTTTGAGCTGATAGAGCCTTTCCGGTAGACTACGCTCCCTTCTTGATACAACTTCTGTGGATTCAACTGAATCGCAGCAGTTGCCGATTACCAAGCAGTCTTTGCTGGGCGATTCCAAAAAATGTGTAGCGATCAACGTACCGGTGTTCCATTGCTGGTCTGTCACAACGCGGCGGTTTTTTTGAAAGGTGCACTGTGATTAATGCAGGTGATCGGGGGCTTCGGCCTTCCTTCGCTTTCCCCGGCGGCTCGGACCGCTTTAACGCAGACTTCTAGGGTTTTTCATGACGCGCTACATATTCGTCACGGGCGGTGTTGTTTCTTCATTGGGGAAAGGCATTGCCTCCGCTTCATTGGCGGCCATCCTGGAGGCGCGGGGACTTAAGGTCACCATGCTCAAGCTGGACCCGTACATCAACGTTGACCCGGGCACCATGAGCCCGTTCCAGCACGGTGAAGTGTTCGTCACCCACGACGGCGCCGAGACCGACCTGGACCTGGGCCACTACGAGCGGTTCATCCGCACGACCATGACCCAGAACAACAACTTCACCACCGGCCGTGTCTACGAGCACGTGCTGCGCAAGGAGCGCCGTGGTGACTACCTGGGTGCAACCATCCAGGTGATCCCGCACATTACCGACGAAATCAAGCGCCGCATCATCAAGGGTGCAGGCGATGCCGACGTGGCGATGGTCGAGATCGGTGGCACCGTGGGTGACATCGAATCCCAACCGTTCCTCGAAGCCATCCGCCAGCTGCGTTTCGAAGTCGGCGCCAAGCGCGCGATGCTGATGCACCTGACGTTGGTGCCGTACATCGCCACGGCCGGCGAAACCAAAACCAAGCCTACCCAGCACTCGGTCAAGGAACTGCGTTCCATCGGCCTGCAGCCGGACGTGCTGGTATGCCGCTCCGATCACCCGATCGACATTTCCTCGCGTCGCAAGATCGCGCAATTCACCAACGTTGAAGAACGTGCGGTGATCGCGCTGGAAGACGCCGACACCATCTACAAAATCCCGGGCATCCTGCACTCCCAAGGCCTGGACGATTTTGTGGTCGAGCGTTTCGGCCTGCAATGCAATGGCGCGGACCTGTCCGAGTGGGAAGCCGTGGTCGACGCCAAGCTCAACCCTGAGCATGAAGTCACCATCGCCATGGTCGGCAAGTACATGGAGCTGCTGGACGCTTACAAGTCGCTGATCGAAGCGATGAGCCACGCCGGTATCAGCAACCGTACCAAGGTCAACCTGCGCTATATCGACTCTGAAGACATCGAGAACCAGGGCACTGCGCTGCTCGAAGGTGTGGACGCTATCCTCGTGCCAGGCGGTTTCGGCCTGCGTGGCGTGGAAGGCAAGATCACGGCTGTTCAATATGCTCGCGAGAACAAGGTGCCGTACCTGGGTATCTGCCTGGGCATGCAAGTGGCCGTCATCGAGTTCGCCCGAAACGTGCTGGGTTGGAAAGACGCCAACTCCACCGAGTTCGA
This sequence comes from Pseudomonas sp. H3_E07, assembly GCF_054668895.1. Lineage (NCBI taxonomy): Bacteria > Pseudomonadati > Pseudomonadota > Gammaproteobacteria > Pseudomonadales > Pseudomonadaceae > Pseudomonas > Pseudomonas sp. H3_E07. The sequence continues at coordinate 1,349,509 of NZ_CP162795.1, read as the reverse complement.
CAGCAAGAGCGGCCACCCGGTCGTGGGCCTGATCACCGAGTGGGAAGATGCCACCGGCGCGGTCGAAACCCGTACCGAAGCCTCCGACCTGGGCGGCACCATGCGCCTCGGCGCGCAAGACTGCCTGCTGGAGCCGGGCTCGCTGGTTCACGACTGCTACGGCAAGGACGTGATCGTCGAGCGTCACCGTCACCGCTACGAAGTGAACAACAACCTGTTGCCGCAGATCAAAGAGGCTGGCCTGAAAATCTCCGGTCGCTCCGGTGATGGCGCGTTGGTTGAAGTGGTTGAGGCGCCGGATCATCCGTGGTTCGTGGCGTGCCAGTTCCACCCTGAGTTCACCTCGACGCCGCGCGACGGTCACCCGTTGTTCAGCGGTTTCGTCAAAGCAGCACTGACGCAACATCAGAAGAAGGCGTAACCCTGATGGCCCAGAAGATCATTCGCGTAGGCGACATCGAGATTGCCAACGACAAGCCCATGGTGCTGTTTGGCGGCATGAACGTGCTGGAAAGCCGCGACATGGCGATGCAGGTCTGTGAAGAGTACGTAAAGGTCACCGAGAAACTCGGTATCCCTTACGTATTCAAGGCCAGCTTCGATAAGGCCAACCGTTCGTCCGTGACCTCCTATCGCGGCCCGGGCCTTGAAGAAGGCATGCGGATCTTCCAGGACATCAAGCAAGCCTTCGGCGTGCCAATCATCACCGACGTCCACGAGCCTGAACAGGCTGCCGTGGTCGCCGAGGTGTGCGACATCATCCAGTTGCCGGCCTTCCTGTCGCGCCAGACCGACCTGGTCGTTGCGATGGCCAAGACCGGCGCTGTGATCAATATCAAGAAAGCCCAGTTCCTCGCGCCCCAGGAGATGAAACACATCCTGAACAAGTGCGTGGAAGCGGGTAACGACCAGTTGATCCTCTGCGAGCGGGGTTCGAGCTTCGGCTACAACAACCTCGTGGTGGACATGCTCGGTTTCGGCATCATGAAACAGTTCGAATACCCGGTGTTCTTCGACGTGACCCACGCATTGCAAATGCCCGGTGGTCGCGCCGACTCCGCTGGCGGGCGTCGTGCCCAGGTACTGGACCTGGCCAAGGCGGGCATCAGCCAGTCTCTGGCGGGCCTGTTCCTGGAAGCCCACCCGGATCCGGACAACGCCAAATGCGACGGCCCATGCGCCCTGCGCCTGGACAAACTGGAGCCATTCCTGGCCCAGCTCAAGCAGTTGGACGAACTGGTCAAGAGTTTTCCGACGGTAGAGACCGCGTAAGCGTCGTTTCTCCGGTAGACTTTCCCACGCTTTACGCTCAGGCCTGCGGGCCTGAGCCTTGTCGCCTGCAAGCCTGCCCCGTTGTTCCACCCTTGCGGTCGGTCAAAAGATTCCCTTCAGCTGCGTCGTTTTCGTCAACTTTGGAGTGTTTACAACAATGGCAAAAATCGTCGACATCAAAGGTCGTGAAGTTCTCGACTCCCGTGGCAACCCCACCGTCGAAGCCGACGTGCTTCTCGATAACGGCATCATCGGCAGCGCCTGCGCGCCGTCCGGTGCTTCTACCGGTTCGCGCGAAGCGCTGGAACTGCGTGATGGCGACAAGAGCCGTTACCTGGGCAAGGGTGTACTCAAGGCGGTAGCCAACATCAATGGCCCGATCCGTGACCTTCTGGTGGGCAAGGACCCGCTGGACCAGAAAGCCCTGGACCACGCGATGATCAAGCTCGACGGCACCGAAAACAAAGGCAGCCTGGGCGCCAACGCTATCCTCGCTGTGTCCCTGGCCGCTGCCAAGGCCGCTGCCCAGGACCAGGACCTGCCGCTGTACGCGCACATTGCCAACCTGAACGGTACTCCGGGTGTGTACTCGATGCCGGTGCCGATGATGAACATCATCAACGGTGGCGAGCACGCCGATAACAACGTCGACATCCAGGAATTCATGGTGCAGCCGGTGGGTGCCAAGTCCTTCTCCGAAGGCCTGCGCATGGGCACCGAGATTTTCCATCACCTCAAAGCCGTACTGAAGGCCCGTGGCCTGAGCACTGCCGTGGGTGACGAAGGTGGTTTCGCACCGAACCTGGCGTCCAACGAAGATGCACTGAAAGTGATCTCCGAAGCCGTGGCCAACGCTGGCTACAAGCTGGGCACCGACGTGACCCTGGCCCTGGACTGCGCGGCCAGCGAATTCTACGAGGACGGTAAATACAACCTGTCCGGCGAAGGCCAAGTGTTCAACTCCGAAGGTTTTGCGGAATACCTGAAGGGCCTGACCCAGCGCTACCCGATCATCTCGATCGAGGACGGCCTGGACGAGTCCGACTGGGACGGCTGGAAAATCCTCACCGACAAGATCGGCGAGAAAATCCAACTGGTGGGCGACGACCTGTTCGTGACCAACACCAAGATCCTGAAAGAAGGCATCGATAAAAAGATCGCCAACTCGATCCTGATCAAGTTCAACCAGATCGGCACCCTGACCGAAACCCTGGAAGCGATCCAGATGGCCAAGGCTGCGGGCTACACCGCCGTGATCTCCCACCGCTCCGGCGAAACCGAAGATTCGACCATTGCCGACCTGGCCGTGGGCACCTCGGCGGGCCAGATCAAGACCGGTTCCCTGTGCCGTTCCGACCGTGTTTCCAAGTACAACCAATTGCTGCGTATCGAAGAGCAACTGGCAGGCAAGGCCAAGTACAACGGTCGCGGCGAGTTTCGCGGCTGATCGCTACTTGATGGTAAAACATGCTAAAAAGTCGGCGGATTGCGTCGGAAAACTCACGACAGTGTGTATTTCGACGCTAATCTGATGGCTATCAAGCACAAGCCTGGTTCTTCCAGGCTTCGTGCTATCAGTTGTTTCAAAAGTTTTGAATGGCTGTCTTTTTTCACTGGATACCCGATATTCGATGCGCAGTCCCAATTGGTTGTTCCTCGTCTTGCTCTTGTTGCTGGCTGGCCTGCAGTACCGCCTATGGGTGGGTAATGGCAGCTTTGCGCAGGTAAAAGACCTGACCGAGCAAATTGCTGCACAGCACGCCGAAAACGAGATCTTGCTGGAGCGCAACCGCGTCCTCGATGCCGAAGTGCTTGAGCTGAAAAAAGGTACGGAGACCGTTGAAGAGCGGGCCCGTCATGAACTGGGCATGGTCAAGGAGGGCGAAACCCTCTACCAGTTGGCCCAATGAATCGCAGTTTGCCGGCCTTCTGGGCCGTGATTCCTGCCGCGGGCGTCGGTGCCCGTATGGCCGCGGACCGTCCCAAGCAATATTTGCAGTTGGGCGGGCGCACTATTCTCGAACACAGCCTTGGCTGCTTTCTTGATCATCCAGACCTTAAAGGGTTGGTGGTCAGTCTTGCTGTAGATGATCCTTATTGGCCAAACCTGCCTTGCGCCAACGACCCACGCATTGTGCGTGCGGACGGAGGCGACGAGCGTTCGGGGTCTGTGCTCAATGCGTTGCTGCAGCTCAATGCCCTAGGTGCCAGCGATGACGATTGGGTGTTGGTGCACGATGCTGCGCGCCCCAATTTGAGTCGTGAAGACCTCGACAAACTTCTGTTTGATCTGGCGGATGACCCGGTGGGCGGCTTGCTGGCCGTGCCGGCCCGCGACACGCTCAAGCGCGTCGACAAGCACGGTCGTGTGGTCGAGACCGTCGATCGCAGCCTGATCTGGCAGGCTTATACACCGCAGATGTTCCGCCTGGGTGCTTTGCATCGTGCTTTGGCTGACAGCCTGGTGGCCGATGCCGTGATTACCGATGAAGCTTCGGCCATGGAATGGTCCGGCCAGGCTCCGCGCCTGATTGAAGGGCGCTCGGACAATATCAAGGTGACCCGGCCGGAGGATTTGGAGTGGTTACGGTTGCGGTGGGCGAACCGGCGGTAGTCAGTGACATCGAGTCGACCCCTTCGCGAGCAAGCCCGCTCCCACCTCTGACCGTGTTACCACTGGGGAAACGCGGCCAAGTGTGGGAGCGGGCTTGCTCGCGAAGAGGCCAGTGCAAACACTGAGTAATCAACCGCTGTACTCCGGCTTTTCAGCCAACCCTACCTTCAAAAAATCCACCAGCTTGCGAACCTTCGGCGACAAATGCCGCTGCTGGGGATACAACGCCCATACCGCCGTATTCGGCGGCTGATGCGCCTCCAGCAACGACACCAACGCGCCACTGTGCAGATGCTCCAGCACGTAATAGTCCGGCAGTTGGCACAATCCCACGCCCTGCAACGCCGCATCCAACACAGCCTGCCCACTGTTGCAGCGCCAGTTTCCCTGCACGCGCTGGGAAAATTCCCGCCCGTCCTGGGCCAGTTGCCAGATATCCGAGCTGCCGATCAGGCAGTTATGCCGGCTCAATTCCGACAAGCTATGCGGCCGACCGTACCGAGCGAGGTAGGACGGTGATGCACACAAGTACATGCGCCGAGGTGCGAGGCGGCTGGCGACCATGCGCGAATCCTGTAGACGCCCCAGGCGGATCGCCAGGTCGAGGCCCTCGTGTACCAGGTCCAGCTGGCGGTTGCTCAGCTCGATATCCACCCGCAACTGCGGATAGAGCCCCATGAACCGCGTGACCAGCGGCACGATAAAGCGCTCGCCGTAAGCCACGGCGCAGGTCATGCGCAACATGCCCTTGGGTTCGCTGGTGAGGTCGCCGACCGCGCGCAAGGCTTCTTCGCGACCGTCCTGCAGGCGCTGGCAATGTTGCAGGAAGGTCTGGCCCGCTTCAGTCAGGGTCACCTTGCGCGTACTGCGGTACAGCAAACGTGTTTGCAGGCGTTCTTCCAGGCGCGCCACCTGCCGGCTGATGTGAGACGACGACACTCCCAGTCGCTCTGCCGCGGCCGTGAATTGGCTGCATTCGGCCACGGCGACAAACTCATCGATACCTTCCCAGCGGTTCTCAAGCACGTCGATTGTCCCTGTACAGCAATAAAGTTTTGCTTTTGTCTGGATTATTCATCAGTCAGCCATGTTTTACACTCACCTTCTCAGTTTTCAACTCCCTGGAGAAACCCGGATGATCAAGTCCCGCGCCGCCGTAGCTTTCGAAGCCAAAAAGCCCCTTGAGATCGTCGAAGTGGATGTCGCCATGCCCAAGGCTGGCGAAGTGCTGTTGCGCGTGGTCGCTTCCGGCGTGTGCCATACCGACGCGTATACCCTGTCGGGCGCCGACCCGGAAGGCATCTTCCCATCGATCCTCGGCCATGAAGGCGGTGCGGTGGTTGAAGCGATTGGCGAGGGCGTAACGTCGGTGGCCGTGGGCGATCACGTGATCCCGCTGTACACCCCGGAATGTGGCAAGTGCAAATTCTGCCTGTCGGGCAAGACCAACCTGTGCCAGGCCATTCGCTCCACGCAGGGCAAAGGCCTGATGCCGGACGGCACCACGCGTTTTTCCTACAAAGGCCAGCCAATTTTCCACTACATGGGCACCTCGACCTTCTCCGAGTACACCGTGCTGCCGGAAATTTCCGTGGCCAAGATTCCTAAAGAAGCGCCGCTGGAAAAAGTCTGCCTGCTCGGCTGCGGCGTCACCACCGGTATCGGCGCGGTGATCAACACCGCCAAGGTCAAGCCGGGCGACACCGTGGCGATCTTCGGCCTTGGCGGCATCGGCCTGTCGGCGGTGATCGGCGCGGTCAAGGCCAAGGCTGGCCGCATCATTGCTATCGACATCAACCCAGCCAAGTTCGAAATCGCCAAGCAACTGGGCGCCACCGACTGCATCAACCCGAAAGACTACGATCGCCCAATCCAGGACGTGATCGTCGACCTCACCGACGGCGGCGTGGACTTCTCCTTCGAATGCATCGGCAACGTGCAACTGATGCGCGCCGCCCTTGAGTGCTGCCATAAAGGCTGGGGCGAGTCGGTGATCATTGGCGTGGCCGGTGCAGGCCAGGAAATCGCCACCCGTCCCTTCCAGCTGGTGACCGGTCGCGTCTGGCGCGGTTCGGCATTCGGCGGCGTGCGCGGCCGCAGCGAACTGCCGAGCTACGTGGAAATGGCCCAGACCGGCGAGATCCCGCTGGACACCTTCATCACCCACACCATGGGCCTGGAAGACATCAACAAAGCGTTTGACCTGATGCATGAAGGCAAGAGCATTCGTACCGTCATCCACTTCTGAGGTCGGCCATGAGTCTGGAAAACCTGTCGTGCCAGAAAAGCTTCGGCGGCTGGCACAAACGCTACAAGCATCATTCCGATGTGCTCGGTTGCGACATGACGTTCGCCGTCTACCTGCCGCCGCAAGCGGAGCAGGGCAGCAAGTTGCCGGTGCTGTACTGGCTGTCCGGTCTCACCTGCACCGATGAGAACTTCATGCAGAAGGCCGGCGCCCAGCGCATGGCTGCCGAACTGGGGTTGATCATCGTTGCGCCGGACACCAGCCCGCGTGGGCCGGGTGTGCCGGGCGATCCGGATAATGCTTGGGATTTCGGCCTCGGTGCCGGCTTCTATCTGAATGCCACGCAGGAGCCGTGGGCCAAGCACTATCGGATGCATGACTACGTGGTGCAGGAATTGCCTGCATTGGTTGAAGCGCATTTTCCGGCTTCGGACAAACGCGGCATCAGCGGCCACTCCATGGGCGGCCACGGGGCGCTGGTGTGCGCATTGCGCAACCCAGGACGTTACCTGTCGGTGTCGGCCTTTTCGCCGATCAACAACCCGATGGATTGCCCGTGGGGTCAGAAAGCCTTCTCGCGTTATTTGGGCGAAGAGCGTTCGAAGTGGCGTGAGTGGGACGCCTGCGTGCTGATCAGCGAAGCCTCGGAAAAGCTGCCGCTGCTGGTGGACCAGGGCGATCGCGACGATTTTCTCGCCGTGCAACTCAAGCCTGAAGCCCTGCAGCAAGCGGCCAAGGCGGCCAACCATCCGCTGGAGCTGCGCCTGCAACCTGGCTATGACCACAGCTACTTCTTTATCGCCAGCTTCATCGAAGACCATTTGCGACACCATGGCCGCGCTTTGCTCGGTTAATGTGAGGCAAAAGTAGGTAGAATCACGCCCTGAATTAAATCGGGGCGTTTTTTTATGCGTATTGGCCACGGCTACGATGTGCACCGTTTCGCTGAAGGCGATTTCATCACCCTGGGCGGTGTGCGCATTGCACATCACCAGGGTTTGCTGGCTCATTCCGACGGCGACGTTGTGTTGCACGCCTTGAGCGATGCCTTGCTCGGTGCCGCGGCGTTGGGCGATATCGGCAAGCACTTTCCGGACACCGACCCGACCTTCAAGGGCGCGGATAGCCGCGTACTGCTGCGTCATGTGGTCGGCCTGATCCACGCCAAAGGCTGGAAGGTCGGCAACGTCGACAACACCATCGTGGCCCAGGCGCCGAAGATGGCCCCCCATATCGAGTCGATGCGCGCGCTGATTGCCGCCGACCTGCACATTGAACTGGACCAAGTGAACGTGAAAGCCACCACTACCGAAAAGCTCGGCTTCACCGGTCGTGAAGAGGGCATTGCCGTGCACTCTGTCGCCTTGTTGCTGCGCGCATGAATGACTTGCAACTATTGGGTCCACGGGCCTATGGCGAGGCCTTGGGCCGTGCGGTGCTGAAGGCAACGGCCGAAGACTTCCAGGTCGACGAGGTGCTGGATATCCCGCTGACCGGCGAGGGTGAACACCTGTGGTTGTGGGTGGAGAAGCGCGGGCTCAACACCGAGGAAGCTGCGCGGCGGATTGCCAAAGCGGCTGGCGTGCCGTTGCGCACCGTCAGCTATGCCGGGCTCAAGGACCGCCAGGCGTTGACCCGCCAATGGTTCAGCGTGCAGCTGCCCGGCAAGGCCGATCCGGACATGAGCGCGGCGGAGAATGACACGCTCAAGATCCTCAAGACCGCCCGCCACAAGCGCAAGCTGCAGCGCGGTGCACACTCAGCCAATGGTTTCACCTTGCGCCTGACCCAGTTGTCCGGTGATACCGCAGCCATCGACGCGCGGTTGCAACTGATTGCACAGCACGGCATTCCCAACTATTTCGGCGCCCAGCGTTTTGGCCACAACGGCGGCAACGTGGTGGACGCCCGTGAGTGGGCCGCGCGCAGGGCGTTGCCGGAGCAGCGCAACGTGCGTTCGCGTTTGCTCTCCACGGCGCGCAGCTTCCTGTTCAACAAAGTGTTGGCGGCGCGTGTGGCCGATGGGTCTTGGCAGCGTGCCCAGGTCGGCGATTTGCTCGCCTTTACCGACAGCCGCAGTTTTTTCCCGGCGGGGGAGGCCGAATGCAGCGACCCACGCCTGGCGATCCTGGACCTGCACCCGACCGGGCCACAGTGGGGTGAGGGCGATTCGCCGGCCAGTGGTGCAACCTTTGAGCTTGAACAGGCCGTTGCCGCCGGTGAAGCCGACCTGCGCGATTGGCTGGTGAATGCCGGTATGAGCCAGGAACGTCGCATTCTGCGACTGCCCATTGGCGGTTTGACGTGGCATTATCCCTCGCTGGACATTCTGCAATTGGAATTCGTCCTGCCGGCCGGATGCTTCGCCACTGTCTTGGTGCGCGAGCTTGTGGATCTGGTGCCGGTGGGGCAGACGGACAACCCATGCGTATTCTGATATCAAACGATGACGGTGCCACCGCACCCGGTCTTGCCGCGCTCTATGCTGCGCTGGAAGATTACGCCGAGTGCGTGGTGGTTGCCCCCGACCAGGACAAGAGCGGCGCCAGCAGTTCGCTGACGCTCGACCGTCCGTTGCACCCGCACGTCCTGGCCAATGGCTTTATCAGCGTGAACGGCACCCCCACCGACTGTGTCCACCTGGCGATCAACAGCCTGCTGGATCAGGAGCCGGACCTGGTGGTGTCGGGTATCAACCTCGGTGCCAACCTGGGCGATGACGTGCTGTATTCCGGCACCGTGGCGGCGGCTCTCGAAGGCCGTTTCCTGGGGCGTACGGCGTTCGCCTTTTCGTTTGCTTCGCGCCAACTGGATAACTTGCCGACTGCTGCGTATTTTGCGCGCAAGCTGGTGCAAGCCCATGGCTCCTTGAACCTGCCTCCGCGCACCGTGCTCAACGTCAATATCCCCAACTTGCCCCTCGACCATATCCGCGGCATCCAGCTGACACGCCTGGGCCATCGTGCCCGTGCGGCGGCGCCGTTGAAGGTGGTCGACCCGCGTGGCAAGGAAGGTTATTGGATTGCTGCAGCGGGAGATGCCGAAGATGGCGGGGAAGGCACGGACTTTCATGCCGTGATGCAAGGCTATGTGTCGATTACTCCGTTGCAGTTCGATCGCACCTTCAGCGATGCCTTCAGTGGTCTCGATGGCTGGCTGGAGGGGCTGCGCTGATGGGCCGTGAACAAGACGACTTGCTGCGTCGGGGTATCGGGATGACGTCCCAGCGTACCCGCGAACGCTTGATCCAGCGCCTTTACGAAGAGGGCTTGTCCAACGCCCAGGTGCTGGAAGTGATCCGGCGCACGCCTCGGCACCTGTTTGTCGATGAAGCCCTGGCTCATCGTGCCTACGAAGACACGGCGCTGCCCATCGGCCACAACCAGACCATCTCCCAGCCTTACATGGTGGCGCGCATGAGCGAGCTATTGCTGGCGGCGGGTCCATTGGACAAGGTGCTGGAAATCGGCACCGGCTCCGGCTACCAGACCGCCGTGCTGGCACAACTGGTGGAGCGGGTGTTCTCGGTCGAGCGCATCAAGGTGCTGCAAGACCGTGCCAAGGAGCGTCTGGTGGAGTTGAACCTGCGCAACGTGGTGTTCCGCTGGGGTGATGGCTGGGAAGGCTGGCCGGCGCTGGCGCCGTACAACGGCATCATCGTGACCGCCGTGGCCACCGATGTGCCCCAGGCGTTGCTCGATCAACTCGCTCCGGGTGGGCGTCTGGTCATCCCGGTGGGCTCCGGTGAAGTGCAACAATTGATGCTCATTATCCGTGAGGAAGAAGGCTTTTCCCGGCACGTACTGGGCGCCGTGCGCTTCGTGCCGCTGCTCAATGGCCCGCTGGCCTGATCATTTGTTCGCAGGCAGTGAATTCTGTTGGCGCGGATGTGTCTTACGGCGGGGTCTATCGAGTCAACATGATCGGGCGCCGGCATTAAACACGATGAATGTTTCGTTTCAGTCGTATGCCGGTAAAAAGCCAATGCCCAGTTATACTTGCGTCATATTTCAAGCCTGATACAGGCGTTCATATTCAGCCACCACAAAGGGAGCGGCGGGTGAGTCTCACAGGTCTTGCGCAGCGTATGAGTAAAACAAGCTTTCATCGACTGGTGCTTGGCCTCGTCTTCAGTTCCGTGTTGGTCGGGTGCTCCAGCTCGCCAAGCAGCGGCGCACGGGTGGTTGACCGTAACAATGCGGTACCGCAAAAGCCGACGGTGACCACCGGGCAATACGTGGTGCGCAAGGGCGATACGATGTTCTCGATCGCCTTCCGTTATGGCTGGGATTACAAGGCGCTTGCAGCTCGTAACAATATTCCCGTGCCCTACACGATACATCCGGGTCAGACGATTCGTTTCGACGGCCGCACCGGTTCGACCCCTACGACAGTTGTGACAAACACCGGATCTTCGCCGTCGTCTTCGAGCAAAACCACCATTATCACTAGGCCTGCAGGTACCGCCAAACCGGCGTCTGCGGCCAAGCCGGCACCCGCGCCGTTGCCGCCTGCCGGGCCTGCGCCGACCGGTTGGGGATGGCCCTCGAACGGCGTGTTGATTGGAAAATTCTCTTCAAACGGTAGTTTGAATAAAGGCATTGATATCGCCGGGGATTTGGGACAGCCTGTTTTAGCTGCGTCTGATGGGACAGTGGTGTACGCCGGGAGTGGTTTACGGGGCTACGGCGAGCTGGTCATCATCAAACACAGTGATACCTACGTCAGTGCTTACGGCCACAACCGTAGGCTGTTGGTTCGGGAGGGGCAGCAGGTCAAGGTCGGACAGACAATTGCTGAAATGGGGTCAACTGGTACAGACCGGGTGAAACTGCACTTTGAGATTCGCCGCCAAGGGAAGCCTGTAGATCCTCTGCAATTCCTACCCCGTCGTTGATGTGTTGCACAGCCTGTTCCCTCACGTAGAAGGAACAGGCTCCAGCGTTGCCAAGGATAAAGGCGCCGCTTGAGCTTGAGGTCGAACTCACCAAAGGACTATAACAATGGCTCTCAGTAAAGAAGCGCCGGAGTTTGACATCGACGATGAGGTTCTCCTTATGGAGGCCGGTATCGATACGGAATCGATGTCGAATGAGGGACCAGCTGTACCTTCAGTTCGCACCAAATCCAAGAACGCCACCGCATTAAAGCAACACAAGTACATTGACTACACGCGGGCGCTCGATGCGACCCAGCTGTACCTCAATGAAATCGGTTTTTCCCCTCTGCTTACCCCCGAAGAAGAAGTCCATTTTGCGCGCTTGTCGCAAAAGGGCGATCCGGCTGGGCGCAAGCGCATGATTGAAAGCAACCTGCGCCTGGTGGTGAAAATCGCCCGACGCTATGTCAATCGTGGGCTGTCCCTGTTGGACTTGATCGAGGAAGGCAACCTGGGCTTGATCCGGGCGGTGGAGAAGTTCGACCCTGAGCGGGGCTTCCGCTTTTCAACCTATGCCACCTGGTGGATTCGCCAGACCATCGAACGGGCGATCATGAATCAGACCCGCACGATCCGGTTGCCGATCCATGTGGTCAAGGAGCTCAACGTCTACCTGCGGGCGGCACGTGAGCTTACCCAAAAACTCGATCATGAACCTTCGCCCGAAGAAATCGCCAACCTGCTGGAAAAACCGGTAGGGGAGGTCAAGCGCATGCTGGGTCTCAATGAGCGGGTGTCTTCGGTCGATGTCTCGCTGGGTCCGGATTCGGATAAAACCCTGCTGGACACCCTGACGGATGATCGTCCTACCGATCCTTGCGAGCTGTTGCAGGACGATGATCTTTCCCAAAGCATTGACCAGTGGCTGTCGGAACTCACGGACAAGCAGCGTGAGGTGGTGATTCGCCGCTTCGGCCTGCGCGGCCATGAGAGCAGCACCCTGGAAGACGTAGGCCTGGAGATCGGCCTGACCCGTGAGCGGGTGCGGCAGATCCAGGTGGAGGGGCTCAAGCGTCTGCGTGAGATCCTCGAGAAGAATGGCTTGTCGAGTGAGTCGTTGTTTCAATAGACGACGCAGGACCCAATGTGGGAGCGGGCTTGCTCGCGAAGGCGATGGATCAGTCAGTACATCTGTAACTGACGCACCGCCTTCGCGAGCAAGCCCGCTCCCACATTTTTTTGTGCTCGGCCATTACATCGCAAGCAGCACCGAATGACAGGCATAAAAAAAACCCGCTTTTAAGGGCGGGGTCTTTTCGACTAAGTCAGTACAAGTTAGATAACTCCTGGAGATCGGCCTGACCGGTGAGCGGATGCGGCAGATCCAGGTGGAGGGGCTCAAGCGTCTGCGTGAGATCCTCGAGAAGAATGGCTTGTCGAGTGAGTCGTTGTTTCAATAAGCGACGCAGGACCCAATGTGGGAGCGGGCTTGCTCGCGAAGGCGATGGATCAGTCAGTACATCTGTAACTGACGCACCGCCTTCGCGAGCAAGCCCGCTCCCACATTTTTTTGTGCTCGGCCATTACATCGCAAGCAGCACCGAATGACAGGCATAAAAAAAAACCCGCTTTTAAGGGCGGGGTCTTTCGACTAAGTCAGTACAAGTTAGATAACTCCTGGAGATCGGCCTGACCGGTGAGCGGGTGCGGCAGATCCAGGTGGAGGGGCTCAAGCGTCTGCGTGAGATCCTCGAGAAGAATGGCTTGTCGAGTGAGTCGTTGTTTCAATAGACGACGCAGGACGCAATGTGGGAGCGGGCTTGCTCGCGAAGGCGATGGATCAGTCAGTACATCTGTGACTGACGCACCGCATTCGCGAGCAAGCCCGCTCCCACATTTTTTTGTGCTCGGCCATTACATCGCAAGCAGCACCGAATGACAGGCATAAAAAAACCCCGCTTTTAAGGGCGGGGTCTTTTCGACTAAGTCAGTACAAGTTAGATAACTTGAACTTCTTCAGCTTGCATGCCTTTCTGACCGCGGGTAGCGATGAAAGAAACCTGTTGGCCTTCTTTCAGGCTTTTGAAGCCGTCGGATTGGATAGCTTTGAAGTGAACGAACAGGTCGTCACCGGATTGTGGAGTGATGAAGCCGAAGCCTTTTTCATCGTTGAACCACTTAACGGTACCAGTTTGGCGATTAGACATGGTGTATCTCCTTGGACAAAGTTAACTGCGACTCAGGAAAAGCCCTGGCCGAGACTGAGTGCAAAGAGCAGGAAAAATTCTTGGAGATGGTTGGATCGAAATTCAACATATCGTGTAGAGATTCTCAGTGACACAAGCAGCACAGTGGCGCCACCTTAACCCTTTTTCCGGGACGTGCCAATGATATTTCCGAAGGTTTCTCCAAATTCGTGACTGGCGGTGGTATTTCTGCTCACTGGCATGCCCATACATATCCCGGCCCCGCTAGCTGCGGCTTATGGCAGGCGGCGCATTCGTCAAGAAAAGGCCCGCGGCCTTTGAACCCCAACGCCGGCCCCGGTAAGATGCCCCACAGAATTTTTCCACCTCGCTATTCAGGACACACGCCATGAGCATCAAATCGGACAAGTGGATTCGCCGCATGGCGCAGGAACACGGCATGATCGAACCGTTCGTCGAGCGCCAGATCCGTGGCCAAGGCGATGCACCGGTGATTTCCTACGGCGTTTCCAGCTACGGCTACGATGTGCGCTGCGCCGATGAGTTCAAGGTGTTCACCAACATCAATTCAGCGATTGTCGATCCAAAGAACTTCGACGAAAAGAGCTTCGTCGACGTCAAGAGCGACGTGTGCATCATTCCGCCGAACTCCTTCGCCCTGGCGCGCACCGTGGAATTCTTCCGTATTCCCCGCGACGTGCTGACCATCTGCCTGGGTAAAAGCACTTATGCGCGTTGCGGCATCATCGTCAACGTGACTCCGCTTGAACCCGAGTGGGAGGGCCACGTGACCCTGGAATTCTCCAACACCACCACGCTGCCGGCGAAAATCTACGCCAACGAAGGCGTGGCACAGATGCTGTTCCTGCAGTCCGATGAAGCCTGTGAAGTGTCCTACAAAGACCGTGCAGGCAAGTATCAGGGCCAGCGCGGCGTCACCCTCCCACGCGCTTGATCGAAAGCTCCTACGCGCAAAGGGAATTAGTCTGCATAAAGTGACTCTATCTAGGTGTACTGCCTCGGCACGTGTAAAACGCGCCGAGCCACGCTTGAGGAGTACCTTATGAAGATCGACCCGCGAATCAGCGCAGAACTTGCCCGGCTTGAACCCAATCAGATTGGCGTTCTGGCCTGGTCCCTGATGGCCGATCCTGCTTATGCGGGCGGCATCCCCGGCCAACCCGAGCCGGATTACCCACAACCTACCGAACCTGGTGAGCCGACATTGCCGGACGAGCCACCACCCGCACCGGTTGCCTGATCCCTAGCCCACTGGCCAGACGTCATGATCGCCAATCACATAGATTTGGCGGTCATTGTCCTGTTCCACCCCATGCCCGCCGGTAAATGCGCCGAACGCCGGCAGCAGGCTGACTCGGACGCCGATCACAAAGCACGGCAAACGTAAGCTCTGCCGACCCTTGCCGCGTAATCGATACACCGGATGCACATGCCCCGCCAGCACGTGGTGGCTGGGATGGGCGTCAGGTTCGTGCTGCAGGGCAAAAGGGCCTATCAGCAGCGGCTCTGTGACCACGTTTATGTTCAGGTCCTCGGGCGGGTCGCCTGCGCGTTTATCGTGATTGCCGCGAATCAAGGTCATGGGCAGGTCAGGATTGAGGGCTCGCCAGCTTCTCAATGCGCCCAGCGTGCCGCTGGCGTGCGAGCCCGGGCCGTGCAGGAAGTCGCCAAGAAAGATCACCTGCGTGCAGGGCAGCGCCGAGAGCAACCGATCCAGGCGCTGCAGGTTTTCCGTGGTGGTCCCTTGCGGCACCGGTTGTCCCAGGCTGCGATACGCCGAGGCCTTACCGAAATGTGCATCGGCGATCATCAGGCATTGGCGCGCTGGCCAGTAGACAGCCTTGTCCGCCAGCAGCCACAGCTCCTCACCCTCTAGCTCCACCGTGCACAGCATCAGCGTTTCCCGTTGTCCGCGACTTTTTCCAGGTCCTTGACCATCCGTGCGATGCGCTCCGAGAGTTTTTCCGAACTCATGCTTTCGCGCATCCGTTCAACCAGCAATGGGAAGGCCAGGGGCGTGGGCCGCTGGATCCGATGCAACTCCAGTTTCAGCGCGCAAAGATGGCGTAACGTTTGTTCCAGTCGACGAATGTCCAGCTCATCGCGCAGGACTTCTTCGCCGGCCTGGGTCAGCAACAGGTTCTGCGGGTCATATTGCTTGAACACCTCAAAGAACAACCCACTGGACGCCTGCACCTGCCGGGTACTTTTGGGGGCGCCCGGATACCCGGCAAACACCAGCCCGGCGATCCGTGCGATCTCGCGAAAACGACGCAGGGCCAGTTCCCCGGCATTCAGGCTGGCCACCACGTCTTCCAGCAAATGTTCAGGGCTCAGTAGTGCTTCATTCAGCAATGCCGGCCAATTCACTTCAGTGGCACTCAACAGCTCCAGTCCATAATCATTGACTGCAATCGAGAAGGTGACGGCCTGCCCCTGGCTCACACGCCACGCCAACAGGCTCGCCAGCCCCAAATGCACCTGGCGTCCGGCAAAGGGATAGAGAAACAGGTGCCAGCCTTCCCGTGCCTTCAGCGCTTCGGCCAGCAGGTGTTCGCGCGTCGGCAAGCCGGACCAGCGCACCTGCGTCTGCAACAATGGGCGTACCGCCTGCATCTCCGGCCCCTCGAAGTGCCCCTGAGCCGCTGCATCAAAGCGCTCTACAACCGCTTGCGCCAGCTCGTTGGAAAGCGGCATGCGCCCGCCATTCCAGCGTGGCACGGCAGCTTTTTTCGCGTTGCTGCGGCGCACATAGGCCGTCATGTTTTCTACCCTCACCAGCTCAAGCAGGCGGCCGGCGAACAGGAAGCCATCTCCCGGCTTCAGCCGGGCAATAAACCCTTCCTCGACACTGCCAAGGTTCTTGCCACCTCCGCCTTTGCTCCAGAATTTCAGATGGATGCTCGCATCACTGACGATCGTGCCCACGCTCATTCGGTGACGCCGTGCCAGCCGGGCATCCGGGACACGCCAGATGCCGTGCTCGTCTGGTTCCACGCGGCGGTAATCCGGATAGGCGGTCAACGACAGCCCACCATGACGCACAAAACCTAGAGCCCAGGCCCAGTCTTCATCCGTCAGGTCGTGGTAGGCCCAGGCACCCCGCACTTCCACCAATAAGTCGTCGGGCTTGTAGCCGCCGCCCAATGCCATGCTGACCAAGTGCTGTACGAGTACATCCAAAGGCTTGTAAGGCGATTCCCGTGCTTCGATACGCCGTTGCGCAATCGCATCTTGAGCGGCGGCAGCTTCCACCAG
Source organism: Pseudomonas sp. H3_E07 (assembly GCF_054668895.1). Lineage (NCBI taxonomy): Bacteria > Pseudomonadati > Pseudomonadota > Gammaproteobacteria > Pseudomonadales > Pseudomonadaceae > Pseudomonas > Pseudomonas sp. H3_E07. The sequence goes on along the minus strand of NZ_CP162795.1, from coordinate 1,333,010 downwards.
CTCCAGGCTGTGGGTCGGCACCAGCGTCACCCGCGACGGCCGTCCTGGCGCATGCCCCGAGCGACCGGCGCGTTGCATCAAACGCGCCACGCCTTTGGCCGAGCCGATCTGCAGCACGCGTTCCACCGGCAGGAAGTCCACCCCCAGGTCCAGGCTCGAGGTGCACACCACTGCCTTGAGCTGGCCGTCTTTCAAGGCCCGCTCCACCCAGTCACGGGTCTCTCGGGACAGCGAGCCATGGTGCAGCGCAATCACCCCGGCCCAATCGGGGCGTGCGTCCAGCAACGCCTGAAACCAGATCTCCGACTGCGCCCGTGTATTGGTAAACACCAGGCAACTGCTGCTGGCGTCCACTTCAGCCACTACCTGGGGCAACATCTTCAAACCGATATGCCCGGCCCACGGAAAGCGTTCAGTCACAGGTGGCAACAACGTATCGATGATCAACTGTTTAGCCGTTTGCCCCTGCACATTGATCCCGTCACCTTGTGGGACCAAGACTTCCAGCGCGTGAGCTTGATTACCCAAGGTCGCCGAAATCCCCCATACCATCAAATCAGGGTGCCAGCGCCGCAGTCGCGCCAGTGCCAATTGCAGTTGCACACCGCGTTTATTGCCAATCAGCTCATGCCATTCATCCACCACCACCATGCGCAGGTGCGCAAGACTCACTTCGCTGTCGGCGCGGGCGAGCATCAGCGTGAGGCTTTCCGGGGTGGTGACCAGTACGGTGGGCTGGCGCCGGGTCTGGCGTGCGCGCTCGCTGCTGCTGGTGTCGCCAGTGCGCAGGCCGACACTCCAGGGAATCTGTAACGTCTCAAGCGGGGCTTCAAGGGCGCGGGCGGTGTCGGCGGCCAGCGCACGCATGGGCGTGATCCACAACACCGTCAGCGGCTCAGCGGGCGGTTTGCGTTTAGCGGTAACAGGCGGGCGAGCGATGGCGAAGCGATTGAGGGCGGCGAACCACAGCGCATAGGTTTTACCCGCACCGGTGCTGGCGTGCAGCAACCCCGATTGACCGCTCTTGACCGCCGCCCATACCTCTTTCTGAAAGGCAAACGGCTTCCAGCCTTTGGCGGCAAACCAGCGTTTGGCGAAATCGGTGGCTTTTGCCATGGGGCGGCTGACACTCTGGAAGGCCTATTCCACAGACCCTCCAGAGCGACCAAAGGTTTACTTCAAATTGCCACTCAAGAACTGCTGCAAGCGCTCGCTCTTCGGATTGCCCAGCACCTCTTCCGGCGGACCTTGCTCTTCCACCAGCCCCTGGTGCAGGAACAACACCTGGCTGGACACTTTGCGTGCAAAGCTCATTTCGTGGGTGACCATGATCATGGTGCGGCCTTCCTCGGCCAACCCCTGGATCACCTTCAACACTTCGCCCACCAGCTCCGGGTCGAGGGCAGAGGTGGGCTCGTCGAACAGCATCACTTCCGGTTCCATGGCCAAGGCGCGGGCGATGGCGACGCGCTGTTGCTGGCCGCCGGAGAGGAACGCCGGGTATTGATCGGCCACGCGTGCGGGCAGGCCCACCTTGTCCAAGTAACGACGGGCGCGGTCTTCGGCGTCCTTCTTGCTGCACCCCAGCACCCGGCGCGGGGCCATGGTGATGTTCTCCAGCACGCTCATATGGCTCCACAGGTTGAAGTGCTGGAACACCATGGCCAGGCGCGTACGCAGGCGCTGTAATTCGGCGTCATCAGCCACGCGCATGCCGTGTCTGTCGCTGACCATGCGGATCGGCTGGCCGTCGAGGGTCATGGCGCCGTCGTTGGGGGTTTCCAGGAAGTTGATGCAGCGCAAAAAGGTGCTCTTGCCCGAGCCGCTGGCGCCGATCAGGCTGATCACGTCACCGGTCTTGGCCTTGAGCGAAACACCTTTGAGCACCTCATTGTCGCCATAGCTTTTATGCAGGCCTTCAACGGTCAATTTGTACATGGGGCGTGCATCCTCAAGGCGAAAGTAGATAGCCGCTGCGGTAGGCCTCGGTGCCTGCGACATGGGCGATTACCATCCCGGCAGTGGCCATGCGGCGCAGCGAACGGGCGTAGAGCAGGCCGGCATTGCGGCAATGCACGGGCGTTACGCGGTCGGAAAGGGGGTCGATGATTTCAGCGATCAGTTGTCCGGCTTCCAGGTATTCACCCGGCAGGGCGCAAAATACCAGCAGGCCGCCCACAGGCGTTGCCACGGGTTCAACACCCGCCAGCGGTGTGGCCGGGTAAGGCAGGTCGGGCAGCGGTGCAACGTCACCGGCGATGGCGCCGAAGTGGATCAGGTAATCGATGATCGCCTGGCAGTCGAGGGCGGCCAGGCCGTGGTTGACGTCACCTTGGCCACGCAGTTCGACGGTGACCGAAAAACTGCCCATGGGGATCGGGAAGCGCTCACCGAAGCGTTGCTGCAACTGCCACCACACCAGGGTGAAACACTCATCGAAGGACTGCCCGCCGGAGTCGGTCGCCAGCAGATTGGCCTGCGAACCGATGTAACGCGCCAACGGCTCCACCTGCGGCCAGGCCTCGGGCGTGGTGTACAAGTGCGCCACGGCTTCGAAGTCGCAATGCAGGTCCAGCACCATATCGGCATTGCACGCCAGGCGTTGCAAGACCAGGCGCTGGGAGTGCAATTGGGTCTCAGCGCTTTGCGCGGCGAGGGCGGTAGACAGTGCCGCGCGGATCAACTCGACGTTGTGCTGGGGATCGTCCCCAAGCAGGTCCTCGACTTGATTACCCACCGCTTCACTGAGGTCGACAAACAGACGATTGAAGTTCTGCCCGCTTTCCAGCTCGTAGCGGCCCAGGGGAATATCCATCAGCACCTGTTCCAGGCCCGCGGGGTTGGCAATGGGCACCAGCACAATCTCGCTGCGCAGGCGACCAGCCGCCGCCAGTTCAGCCAGTCGCACCTTGAGGTGCCAAGCCACCAGCATGCCCGGCAGCTCGTCGGCATGCAGTGACGACTGAATGTAGATTTTGCCCGCGGCCTGATCCGGGCCGAAGTGAAAACTGTGAATCTGCCGCGCCGTTCCTGGCACCGGCGCGATCAGTTCATGGACTTGATGTCGCATGAAAGCTCCTGAACATAAAAAACGGCTTAATGGCTCGGCCCGAGGAAGGCCAGCCAGCGACGCTCCGCCAACCGGAACAGACCGACCAGGGCAAAGGTCACGGTCAGGTAGATCAGCGCAGCGATACCGAAGGATTGAAAGGTCATAAAGGTGGCCGAGTTGGCATCCCGCGCCACTTTGAGGATGTCTGGAATCGTCGCGGTGAAGGCCACCGTGGTCGAGTGCAGCATCAGGATCACTTCATTACTGTAGTACGGTAGCGAGCGACGCAACGCCGACGGCATGATCACGTAGGCGTAGAGCTTCCACCCGCTCAAGCCGTAGGCCTTGGCCGCTTCGACCTCACCATGGGCCATGCTGCGGATCGCCCCGGCGAAAATCTCCGTGGTGTAGGCGCAGGTGTTGAGGGCGAAGGCCAGGATGGTGCAGTTCATCGCGTCGCGGAAGAACGCATCCAGCAACGGCTGTTCGCGCACGGCGGCAATGCTGTAGATGCCGGTGTAGCAGATCAGCAGTTGGATGTAGAGCGGCGTGCCCCGGAACAGGTAGGTGTAGAACTGCACTGGCCAACGCACCAGGCGCTTGCGCGACACGCGGGCGATGGACAACGGGATCGACACCAGGAAGCCAATGACCAAGGCGGTGGTGAGCAACCACATGGTCATGGCGAGGCCGGTGATGTGCTGGCCGTCGCTATAAAGGAAGGGGCGCCAGTATTCCTGCAAGAGTTCGATCATCGCACGGCCTCCCGGGCGCCAGCGGAGTAGCGACGTTCAAGGCGGCGCAAGACGAAGTTGGACGCGCTGGTGATCAACAGGTAGATCAATGCCGCGAGTACCAGGAAGTAAAACAGCTGATAGGTGCTCTTGCCGGCATCCTGGGCGGCCTTGACCAGGTCGGCCAGGCCGATGATCGACACCAGGGCCGTGGCCTTGAGCATCACCATCCAGTTATTGCCGATACCCGGCAGGGCAAAGCGCATCATCTGCGGGAAGGTCACGTAGCGAAACCGCTGGCCGCGCTTGAGCCCATAGGCCGTGGCGGCTTCCAGCTGACCACGCGGCACCGCGAGGATTGCGCCGCGGAAAGTCTCGGTGAAGTACGCACCGTAGATAAACCCGAGCGTGATCACCCCGGCGCTGAAGGGGTCGATCTCGATGTATTCCCATTCCATGAAGTCGGTGAGGCCGGTCAGCCAAGTTTGCAGGCTGTAGAAAATCAGCAGCATCAGCACCAGGTCGGGCACACCGCGGATCAGCGTGGTGTAGAGCTGGGCGGGAATGCGCAGGAAGGGCAGGCTGGACAGTTTGGCGCTGGCGCCGAGCAGGCCCAGCAACACGCTGACGGCCAGGGACAGCACCGACAACTTGATAGTCATCCAGGTGCCTTGCAGCAACAGCGGGCCGAAACCCTTCAGGCTGAGCGCGCTCAGGCCGAGGGTTTGCAACAGTTCTTCGAACATAAATCGGGACCTATGGCGATAAAAAAGCGCCCCTCCAGGGGAGGGGCGCTCCAGGCATTACTTGCCGCTGTACAGGTTCAGATCGCCAAAGTGTTTCTTCTGAATGGTGGCGTAGGTGCCATCATCGTGTAACGCTTTGATACCTTTATCCAAAAGCGCCTTCAGTTCAGTGTTACCTTTTTTGATACCGATCGCGGTTTTCGACGGCAGCAGCGGGTCGTCAATCGCCGCGCTGACTTCATAACCGGCACCGGCCGGCGACTTCAGGAAGCCCAGCTCGGCTTGCAGCATGTCCTGCACAGAAGCGTCGAGACGGCCGGAGGTCAGGTCGGCATACACCTGGTCCTGGTTGGCGTAGGCCTTGGTGGTCACGCCGGCTTTATCCAGTACGGCCTTGGCATAGGCTTCCTGGATGGTGCCTTGCTCGTAGCCCACAGACTTGCCCTTGAGGGACTCAGGCGTCGAGTAGCCTGCGCCTTTCTTGAACACCAACGAAGTAGGGCCGGAGAACAGTTCGCTGGAGAAGTCGATGGCCTTCTCGCGCACTGGGGTCACGGTCATGGACGAAATCACGCCATCGAATTTGTTGGCTTTCAGGCCTGGAATCATGCCGTCGAAGTCACTTTCTACCCACTTGCACTTCACTTTCAGCTCGGCGCAGATCGCATTGCCCAGGTCGATATCGAAGCCTACCAGGCTGCCGTCGGCGGCCTTGGACTCGAACGGTGCGTAGGACGGATCGACACCAAAACGCAATTCCTTGTATTCCTTGGCCAGCGCGGAACCGGCGGCCATGCACAGGGCCAGTGCAGAAAGGGTCAGCAATGCTTTTTTCATTATGTAATCCCTGGAAACCAAGATAAGCGCTTGTGGCGCGTTTAGGACTGTTACTGAACGGTGTCAGACGGATCACAAGTAGCAATTTCTGCACCATAGTTCCGAATGAGCGTTTTAAAAGGTGAGACAAGGAAGAAGTGAGTGTAGGAGATGCCCGAAAATGGGCGCACAAAAAACACTGCACCAAGTTGGGTCTGGCACACCTCAAGAATGTGGGAGCTGGTATTTGTTGCCAAACAATCAGGTCAGAAGGTTTTGCAGGGTGGCAAGGTTGTCAGCCTCTTCCACGGATTTGTCCTGCCGCCAGCGCAACATCCGCGGAAACCGCACCGCAATCCCACTTTTGTGTCGCTTGGACAGGGCAATGCCCTCGAACCCCAGTTCAAACACCATGCTCGGCGTCACGCTGCTGACCGGGCCGAATTTTTCCACCGTGGTCTTGCGCACAATGGCGTCAACCTTGCGCATTTCTTCGTCGGTCAGGCCGGAGTAGGCCTTGGCAAACGGCACCAGGGTGCGTTCGCTGCCGGGCGGTCCGTCCCACACGGCGAAGGTGTAGTCGCTGTAGAGGCTGGCGCGCCGACCATGACCGCGCTGGGCATAGATCAACACCGCGTCGACGCTGAACGGGTCGACCTTCCACTTCCACCACACGCCCATGTCCTTGGTGCGGCCGACGCCGTAGAGGCCATCCCGCGCCTTGAGCATCATGCCTTCCACGCCGAGGCTGCGGGAGGCTTCGCGTTGTTTGGCCAGCGCTTCCCAGGTCGCGCCGGTCAACAGCGCAGACGCCACTAGTACGGGCTGATTGCACTGGGCAATCACCCGCTCAAGCTGCGTGCGACGCTCAGCCTGGGTGTGGTTGCGCCAATCGTCGCCCTGGTGTTCCAGCAGGTCGTAGGCCAGTACCGCAACCGGAGCATCTTCCAGCACTTTTTTGCTCAGGGTCTTGCGGCCAATTCGCTGTTGCAGCAGCGCGAAGGGTTGCACCGTGTCTTTCCATACCACGATTTCACCGTCGATCACCGTGCCATCGGGCAAGCCGCTCACCAGGCTGTGCAGTTCTGGGAAACGCTCGGTTACCAATTCTTCGCCACGGGACCAGATCCACAGGCGGCCCTCGCGTTTCACCAGCTGCGCGCGGATGCCATCCCACTTCCATTCCACTTGCCAATCGGCGGGAGAGCCCAGCAAATCGTGGAATTGCTCCACCGGTTGTGACAAACCATGGGCGAGAAAAAACGGATAAGGCTGTCCGCCCCGTTGTGCATGTTCGTCGGGCGATTCGGCGGCGATCAACTTGAGGTAGCCTTGGGCCGTAGGACGGTTGGATAAGTCGGTGTAGCCCACCAACCGTTGCGCCACGCGCTTACTGTCCAGATCGGCCATCGCGGCGAGTGCGCGGGTGACCAGCAGTTTGGACACGCCAACGCGAAAGCTGCCGGTGATCAACTTGATGCACACCATCAGGCTGGGCTGATCCAGTTGTGACCATAACGCCGGTAGACGTTCGGCCAATTCCAATGGCGGCAGACCACGCAGGGGCAGGAGTTTTTCCTCCAGCCACACTGCCAAGCCGTCCTCCGAGGTGTAGGTAGATTCCGGCAGCAGCAGGGAAATGGTCTCCGCCAGGTCGCCCACCGACTGGTAGCTTTCTTCGAACAACCACGGCTCGATGCCGGACGCTTCGGTGGCCATATCGCGCAACAGGCGCGTCGGCACCAGTTGCCGAGGTCGCCCGCCGGACAGGAAATACACCGCCCAGGCGGCATCCTCCGGTGCGGCATCCTGGAAGTAGGCTTGCAGCGCGGCAAGCTTGGCGTTGCTGGAGGTCGTGGCGTCTAGGTTGGCGTACAACTCGGCAAAGGCCTTCATGCGCTGGCCTCTTCTTCGTCATCACCGTATTCAGTCGTGAAGCCCTGGGCATCCAGGCCTTTTTCCCGCAGATGGCGCACCAGAACGCCGACAGACCCGTGAGTGACCATCACCCGCTCGGCGCCGGTTTGCTCGATGGCCCACAGCAGGCCAGGCCAATCGGCGTGGTCCGATAGCACAAACCCCCGGTCCACGCCGCGCCTGCGTCGGGTGCCGCGCAGGCGCATCCAGCCGCTGGCGAAAGCGTCGCTGTAGTCGCCGAAGCGCTTGATCCAACTGCTGCCGCCGGCGGAAGGCGGCGCGATGATCAAGGCCTGGCGCAGCAGCGGGTCGGTTTTCTTGAAGTCACCGGCGTATAGGGTTTCAGGGATATAGATGCCGGCCTCGCGGTACACCCGATTCAATGGTTCGACCGCGCCATGGCTGAGGATCGGGCCGATGCTGGCGTCGATGCCATGCAGGATGCGCTGAGCCTTGCCGAAGGAGTAACAGAACAACACGCTGGCTTTGCCGGCTGCGATATTCGCCTGCCACCAGGCGTTGATCCCGGCAAAAATCTGCGCCTGGGGCTGCCAGCGATAGATCGGCAGGCCAAAGGTGGATTCGGTGATAAAGGTGTGGCAGCGCACCGGCTCGAAGGGCGCGCAGGTGCCGTCGGGTTCGACCTTGTAGTCGCCGGACGCGACCCAGACTTCACCCCTGTATTCCAGGCGCACCTGGGCCGAACCCAATACATGCCCGGCGGGGTGAAAACTCAGGGTGACGCCGTGGTGGAGCAATTGTTCGCCGTAGGCCAGGGTCTGCAGGTTGATGTCCTGTCCCAGCCGCGAACGCAGGATGCCTTCGCCAGGGGCGGCGGCCAGGTAGTGCTGGTTCCCGGTGCGGGCATGGTCGCCATGGGCGTGGGTGATGACCGAGCGTTCCACCGGGCGCCAGGGGTCAATGTAGAAATCTCCGGCGGGGCAGTAGAGGCCTTCGGGGCGGGCGATGACAAGGTCCATGGGCGTGCCGGGGGCGATGGGCTTATCAGGTAGGAGGCGGTTGGCAGAGGAGAAGTTCGATTAACTATTTGCAGTGATCGGGCTTGCTCAACACAGCAAGCCACTCCCACATGTTGATCCGGTTATTTACCGGGCGTCAGGGTCAACCTGGCTTTCCCATACACCTTCTCGAAGTTCTGCGGCTGCATCGGGAAGCTCAGGTATTGGGCCTTGAGCGACGGGTCGATGCCATTGGCATAGTTCGGGCTGGCCGGGTTGCCGGACTGGCCGATGCCACCCTGGCCCATCATCGGTTCCACTTGGCCGAAGTCGACGATCATGCGCAGGGCCGACACTTGGGTGGTGGTGAAGTCCTGGCCCCAGCTGTAAGGCGCAGGGTTCAGGGTGTTGTGGTCGCCACCGGAGGCCAGCGGGCCGCGGATCGCCTGGCCGTTGGTGTTTTTCCAGGTGGTGGTGTGCAGTTTGCCCCACTGCCAGGCCTTGTGATCGGCGCCCAACTGGCTATCCCCCGCGCTGATCGCGGCGGCCAGGCTGCGGGCGAGGATCGCCGGTTTGTCTTCTTTTTGCGGGGTACGCACGTCATCCCAGAACGGGCTGTCTTCGCGGCCCAGCAAGTGGTCGGCCTGGGCGGCGTAGGACAGGCTGGCATTGCTGACAAACGCCTTCCAGCTGGCGCTGTTTTCCGGGCCGAGTTCGTCAAGGAAGATCTGCTTGGCGCTTTCTTGCAGGAACAGTTCATAAATCGCCGCGTCGGCGGAGGTGGACGCCAGGCGACCGTCAAAGGCCATCAGACGCCCCAGCGCTTCCCGTGCCTTGGTCTGTTCGGGCGCCGGCAGTGCGTCGATCGCCTGTTTCAGCGGCTGGGCCATGCCTTGCGCCTGGAACATTGTCTTGAGCTTGGCGGCGAAGGTGGTGGTCTGGTCGTACTGCATGGCGATCATGCTGCGGCTGTCATGCTTGCCGGCATTGGCCAGTTGCGCCAGGCGCTCACTGCGCTCCGGTGCATCCCAGGAGTTGGACAACTGCATACCATAACCGCGCGGCGCGGTGCGTTGGTTGGCGGTGCCGATCCAGCCTTGGGCCGGGTCCTGGTCATAGGGGTGCAGCATCGCGTCGGCGTAGCCATCCCAGTCAAACCGCGTGTCCCAGCCGGGCGACGGCAGCAGGCCTTCGCCTTCGCGACGGTTGGGGAAGCGCCCGGTGACTTGCCAACCAATGTTGCTGGCGTCGGCGAAGATCATGTTCAGGGCAATGGCGCGAATCTCGCGCGTCGCGTCCGAGGCCTTGCCGGCGTTTTGTGCACGGGACAGGTCGAAGAACGCGTCCAGGCTCTTGTCATCCTTGAGTTCGGCGGTTTGCAGCGCCAGACCCAAACCGGTGGTCAGCGCCTGGCTGCTGTTGAGCAGGGCGCCGTGGCGGGTTTCGTACACCACTTCACGAATCGAGCGTTGGCCTTTGACGAAGAAGGTTTCGTTACGCACACCAGCGGGTAGCCATTTTCCGTTGTTCTCGTAATACAACGCGCTGCCCTGGCGTTTGACCTTTTCCAGGAACAGGTCCTGAGTGTCGCCCTTGACCGTGCTCATGCTCCACGCGACTTTGCCGTTGAAGCCGGACAGCAGTGTCGGCAGGCCGGCAATCGAGGCGCCCACGGCCTGGTACTTCGGCGCGCGGATCTGCACGTAGCTCCACGGAGACGGTGCTTGCGGCTGGGCGGCGAGGTCGCCTGCCAACAGGCTTTTACCGCTGCGGCTGCGTTGCGGGCCAATGGCCCAGTTGCTCGATGTGGTCACTGCCAGCGAGTTGAGGCTGCTCAGTTGCTGGCCGACCGCGTCCAGGCCGGCGAGGCCGGTAATCTGGCTGAAATTCACGCCCTTGAGTTTCTCGGCCTCGGCCAACGGGATCGCTTCATCCGGCGCACTTGGGGTGAGCCAGGCGAGTTTGTCGACGCCGACCTTCTGTGCCAGCACCAAGGATGCGATTTCCTCCTGCAGGTTGACCGATTCGCTGAAATTCAGCAGGCAGAACAGCAGCGCCGAATCTTCCGGCTTCCAGTACTCGGGCTTGTACCCGGTCTGGGCCAGGTCTGGCGGTAGCTTGTCGCGGTAGCGGAACAGGTAGGCATTGACGCCACGGGCATACACTTCGAAGAAGCGCTTGAGGCGCGGGCTCGATGCGTTATACAGCTCGCCCGCGCTTTTCTTCAGGTTGACCGCGCGCATGAATCGATCGACATCCAGCACCTCGGGCCCGGACATTTCCGCCAGGCGGCCCTGAGCCAACAGGCGCAGGGTGACCATCTGTGTGATGCGATCACTGGCGTGCACATAACCGAGGCTGAACAGTGCGTCATGGAACGTGTTGCTTTCGATCAGCGGCATGCCTTGAGCATTGCGGCGCACGGAAACATTCTGTGCCAGGCCTTTGAGCGGCTGCACGCCGGCGACCGGGGGCAGGGTGTCCTGGGTGCTCTGGAGCTGGCAACCGGCCAGGCTTAACGCACTGGCCACTGCCGCGGCAACGCCGAACCGGGGAAGAAAATGTGAGAGGGCTGGCGAGGCCATGGCAAAGCTCCTGCGGGGGGTAGCGTCAGTAAAGGCGCTACGTTAGTGAGCGCGGCGAAACGACGCAAGCAGGAGCTATGCCTTATTTTCAGGAAATGCGTATCAAGACTTGGGCGGGTTCACTTTCTGCACCAGCTCATACGCGCGGACCGTCGCCGGCCGCTCCTTGATCCTGTTGAACCAGCGGTGCAGGTGTGGGAAATCTTCCAGGCGTTGGCTCTGCCACTTGTGGGAAACAATCCACGGGTAGATCGCCATGTCAGCAATGCTGTAGGCCTCACCCGCCACGAACGCGCGGTCTGCCAGACGCCGATCCAGCACACCGTAAAGGCGAGCGGTCTCGTCCACATAACGCTTGATCGCATACGGAATTTTTTCCGGTGCGAACTGGCTGAAGTGATGATTCTGACCGGCCATCGGCCCCAGGCCGCCCATTTGCCAGAACAACCACTGCAGTGTTTCCTGGCGACCGCGTAGGTCTTTTGGAATGAACTGGCCGGTTTTTTCCGCGAGGTACAGCAGGATCGCGCCGGATTCAAACAGTGAAATCGGCGCGCCACCGTCGGTCGGGTTCTGATCGACGATGGCCGGAATGCGGTTGTTGGGAGCGATCTTGAGGAAGTCAGGCTTGAACTGGTCGCCCTGGCCGATGTTGATCGGGTGCACCTTGTAGGGCAGGCCGGCTTCTTCCAGGAACAGCGATACTTTGTGACCGTTAGGGGTAGTCCAGTAATACAGGTCGATCATGAAGCTCTCCAAAAGTGGTGATGCTTGAGCGAATGCCTGTAGGTATAGGTAATGTTGGGTGTGCGAAGTTTCAATGAAACATTTGCGCATACCCATAGAAGCAAATTAAAAGGCGCCGTCCACCAACACCTGCACCGTCTGCTGCGAACAGCGCTCGATGCGTGCCCGCACGCGATACACCTCGGCAAACAGCAGTGGGTTGAGCACGTCGTCCGCTGCACCGCTGGCATACAAACGTCCCTGGCGCAGCACGGCAATATGGTCGGCGAAGCGCGCGGCGAGGTTGATGTCGTGCAGCACCACCACGGCAATCAGGTTGTGTTCGCGCACCAAATCGCGCACGCAATCCATGACTTTCAGTTGGTAATTGAGGTCGAGGGCGCTGGTGGGTTCGTCCAGCAGCATCACCTGAGGGCGACGGGCGATGAGTTGGGCGAGGCTGACCAGTTGGCGTTGGCCGCCGGATAGGGTGCTCAGCAACTGATCGGCCAAATGCGCGATGCCAATGCGCTGCAAGGCGTCGAAGGCTTCACGCAGGCAGGCGTCGCTGGACAACGGGATGCCCTCGACATTCGCCACGCGCAGGGCGGCGATCACACTTTCCATCACGCTGAGGCTCAGTCCCGGTGGCAAGTTTTGCGGCATGTAGGTCACACGCCGCGCGCGCTCGGCGACGGACATGGCCGACAGGTCGAGGTCACCCAATCGCACAACGCCTTGCATCTTTTCCAGCCCGGCCACGGCACGTAGCAAGGTGGATTTACCCGCGCCGTTGGGGCCGATCAGAGCGGTGATGCTGCCGTGGGGCAGGGTGGGCAGGCTCAGGTCGTGCACGATCTGGCGGCGCCCGTAACTTACCTGGGCATTGTGTACGCTCAACCCTTGGCTCATAACTGCCTCCCCCGCTTGAACACCAACACCACGAAAATCGGCACGCCCACCAACGCGGTGACGATGCCCACCGGCACGATCACGCCGGGCATGATCAGCTTGCTGGCAATCGACGACAGCGCCAGCAGCAACGCGCCGGTCAAGGCGCTGGCCGGTAGCAGGAAGCGTTGATCTTCGCCCACCAGAATCCGCGCGATATGCGGACCCACCAGGCCGATAAAACCGATGGTGCCTACAAAGGCCACGGCGGTGGCCGACAGCAGACTGATGCGCAGCAGTGAGAAAAACCGCAGGCGCTTCACGTCCACGCCAAAGCTTTGCGCACGGTCCTCGCCCATGCGCAACAGGGTCAGGCGCGGTGCGGCGGCAAAGGAAAACGGCAGCACTACCGCGACCACCAGCGCCAGGATGCCGAGCTTGTCCCAGTTGGCCCGGGTCACACTGCCCAACGTCCAGAACACCAGCTGTTGCAACACATCTTCGGTGGCCACCAGTTGCAGCAGCGCCACCACCGCGTTGCAACTGAACACTAGGGCGATGCCGAACAGCACCAGGCTTTCCACCCCGGCGCCGCGCAAACGCGACATGGCTTGCAGCAAAAATACCGACGCCGCCGCGAAGATAAATGCCGAGATGGAAATCGCCGTATTGGCCGAGACCCACAGTGTCGTCACCGGAAACACAATCACCAGGGACGCGCCCAAGGCCGCCGCCGACGACACGCCCAAGGTGAACGGGCTGGCCAGCGGGTTGTTCAGGATCGCCTGCATTTCGGCCCCGGCCAGCGACAGCGCGCAGCCCACCAGCACTGCCATGAGTGCATAGGGCAGGCGCACGTTCCAGATGATCACCTGGTCGGTGACGCTGAGGTGGGACGGGTGCAGGATTCCGTCCAGCAAGGCCAGCAGGCCCATGCCCGAGGGGCCGCTGGCAAGGTCCACGAGGATGGCGCTCACCAGCGCCGTACCGAGCAGGCCAAGCAGCCAGGCGCGCCGCGCCAGCAGACGGCGATAGCCATGGGTGGCGCTGGCGAGGTCGAGGGTTCGAGTGGTCATTGAGCTCACACAATCTTGAAAGCGAAGAGGATCCAAATGTGGGAGCTGGCAAGCCTGCTCCCACACTGACTGCATTCCAATAGGGCGATCAACGTTACTTGGGCTTGCTGTCGATCCAATAGGCACCCTGCAACGGCATCCCCAGGAATTGCGCGTTGATCTGGTCCATGGTCGTCTGCGGATCCAGCTGGGCGAACAGCTCCGGGTGCACCCATTTGGCCAACGATTCAATCGCCAGCAGGTTGTACGGCGAGTTGTAGAAGTCATGCCACAGGCCGTGGGCATTGCCCTCACGGATTGCACGAAGATTGGCGAATTCGGGACGCGCCAATACCCGGTCCAGCGCCTCGTGGGCTTCATCTGCGCCGACACCCGCGCCCAAGATCAAGCCGGGCTTGCGGTTGCCGGTGGCTATATACACATCCGGGTCGGCCTTGAGCGCGTACTCGACGCTGATATCGCCCAACGCACCCGGCACCACGCCAGCGGCGATATTGCGCCCGCCGACCAGTGCGATCAGTTCGCCCATGCCACTCTTGCCGGTGGTATGCCCCGGCGCTTGCCAAACGCCGGCCAGCAGTTCGAGGAACACACTCGGGCGCGGCCCCGCCGGCAAGGTGGCGATCGCATCGGTGATCACCTTGATGTGCTGGTCATAGAAATCCAGGAACGCCTTGGCCTGGGCTTCACGCCCCAATGCCTGGCCCAGCGCGGTCATGCTGGTGTGAGTACCCTGCGCCGGGTTGATGCGGAAGTCGACGAACACCACCGGAATGCCCGCCTGGGCCAGCACATCGGCGACCGGACTGTGTTCGGTGGGGCCGTGACCGGAAATGCTGAACACTGCCAGGTCAGGTTTCAGCGAGAGGATTTCCTCGGCGCTGACACTTTGTTCCGACGCTTGCCCGATCAGCGGGATGTCTTTCACTGTCGGAAATTTCGCCACGTAGGCGTTGTAGGTGTGTTGGTCGAGCAAGCGCAAATCGTTCTGCCAGCCGACGATGCGCTGGAAGGGCGCGTCCTTGTCCAGCAACGCAAACGCCGAAATCAGCCGGCCTTCACCCAGGACAACGCGCTTTACGTTGTCAGCCACTTCGACCTTGCGGCCCAGCACATCGGTGACTTCATGGGCGGCAGCGGTTTCAGCATGGCCCAGGGCCAGCGCGGCAAACAGCACGCCGAGCGTGACCACATTACGGGGTTTCAACATGGCAGGGACTCCAGGTGAAGGCGGCGCATCAGCCATCGCTCCAGCGCCGCAACAGGTTGTGGTAAGCGCCGCTCAGTTGCAGCAGCGCGTGGTGATCGGCGTCTTGGGCGGTGAGGGTCTGGATCGCCACGTCCATGTCCAATAGCAACTGGCGCTGGCTGTCTTCGCGCACCAGGCTTTCGATCCAGAAAAAACTGGCGATGCGCTCACCGCGCGTCACTGGATTGATCTTGTGCAGGCTGCTGCCGGGGTAGATCAGCAAGTGGCCGGCGGGCAGCTTCACAGCGTGTTCGCCGAAGGTGTCGCGGATCACCAATTCACCGCCGTCGTAGCTGGCCGGGTCGGCCAGGAACAGCGTGGCGGAGATGTCGGTGCGCACCCGCTCGCGCACGCCCTTGATGCCGCGAATGGCGTTGTCGATATGCCACTCGAACCCTTCACCACCGCTGTAGCGGTTGAACAGCGGCGGGTAGATGCGCTTGGGCAAGGCGGCGGACATAAACAGCGCGTTGTCCGACAGCCGCGCCAGAATCTGCTCACCGATGCGATGGGCCACTGGCGAATCCTCCGACAACTGCCGGTTATTTTTCGCCATGGCCGAGCGCGGTCCGGCGGTCACCTTGCCGTCAACCCAGGGCTGATCGAGCAAGGTGGCCACGGTGGCGTCGACTTCGCTGGCACTGAACAGCGCCGGGATTTCGATCAGCACGGTTCAGAACTCATAGTCGACGCTGGCGGTGAGGGTGCGCCCGGCACCTGGGATGCCGTAGAGCTGGAAGCCGTCGAGGGAGGCGCCGACCTGGCTGTAGTAGAACTTGTTGAACACGTTGTTGAGGTTGAGGTTGACCGTGGTGTCCTTGTTCACTTTGTATTGCGCGGCCAGGTTGCTCAGCCAGTAGCCGGGGGCTTTTTCGTGGTCGCGGGTGTAGATCGCGTACACGCCGGACGGGCCGTTGGCGTAACTGCTGTTGTTGTTCAAGCCGCCGACGTATTTGTTGTCGGTGTAACGGCGGCGGCCCACGTATTGCTCGCCGTAGCTGAGGCTCAGGGCATCGGTGACGGCGTAGGTGGTCCACAGATTGGCGGTCAGGTCGGGCACGTTCTTGGCTTCGGCGCCCTTGTTGATGCCTTTGGTCTGCGTGCTTTTGAGTGCCGAGAAACCACTGTAGGCGGTCCAGCGCGGGGTGATATTGCCCTGCAGGCCCAGTTCGATGCCGTCGACCCGTTTGGCGGGCAGGGCGCGTACCGGCGCGGATTCGCCGTCCTGGTATTCCCAGGCATTGTCCAGTTCGGTGCGGAAGATCGCTGCTGTGACGTTGAGCATATCGTGGGCAATGTCCCACTTGGTGCCCAATTCATAGGTCTTGGACTTGGCCGGGCTGTAGTGGCTGGTGCTCGCCGTGCCGTAGATCTGGTTATTGGTCGACGCACCCAACGCGGACGGCTGCGCCGCTTCGCTGTAGGACACATAGAGGCTGCCGTTGGGCAACGGCTTGAACACCGCGCCAACCCGACCGCTGACGGCACCGTCGGTGCTGCTGATGCTGGCTTGACCGCGTTGGCTGGTCTGGGCACGCCAGTTGTCGTAGCGCAGCGACCCGAGCACTTGCCACTGATCGTTGAGGGTGATGGTGTCGCCCAGGTAGATCCCGGCGTTGTCGATCACTGAGCGCGGGTCGCCTTCGCCTTTGGTCACGTAGGTGCTGGCGAAGCTGTGGTTGGGGGCGTTCATGTCGAACAACATGTCGCCGGCCGGCACTTTGGCGCTGCGTTTCAGGCCGCCGTAAGTCTCGTGATAGAACTCCAAGCCGCTGACCACGGCGTGTTGCAGGCTGCCGGTGGTGAGGTTGAAATTGAAGTCGGTCTGGTTGTCGAGGATGGTGTAGCGCTTGGACAAGCCGAAATCGCTGCCGCGCAGGATGCCGTAGGCGGTATTGCTGTTGTTCACGTAGTCGGAGTAGGCATTCACCGTGCTGCCCGGCACTTGGCTGATCGGTCCTACACCGGTGTAGCCCAAGGTCGCACAACGGGTGCCGGTGCAGGTCTTCTGGCCGTTGGCGTTGGCGGCGAAGAAGCGCGCCGGGGAGAGCACGGCAAAATTGTCGCTGCGTTCCCAACGCGTCTGGTTGCGCAGGTTGGCGTCATTCCAGTCGAAGTCATGCTCGAAGCGCGCCGTGAGCGAAGTGGTTTTGTTCTCTTGGGTGTAGAGGCTCGAGTCGCCGTACCCGTTGGAGCGCTTCACGCCGGGCATGCGATCGCCATTCGTCCCACGCTGGATCGGCACGCCGCCGTCCGGCGTATTGGTGTCTTTCTGGTAGAAGGTGTCGACAAAGACGCGCGTGTCGGTGCCCAAGCCAAAGCCGAACGAGGTGGAAATGCCCCAGCGGTCGTAGTCCACGTCGTCACGTTCGGCCACTTGGTTGTAGTGCTTCATCAGGTTGATACGTAGGGCAGTGGTGTCGTTGATCTGTTTATTCAGGTCAGCGGTGAGGCGGCGGTAGGCATCGGTGCCGATACCGGCCGAGACGCGGTTGGCATCGCCCAGGTGCGCTTCTTTACTCACCAGGTTGACGCTGCCCCCCACGGCGGACACGCCGGATTCGATGGAGCCAGTGCCCTTGAACACTTCCGCCTGTTGCAGGTTGAAGGTGTCGGTGCGCGTGGACATGCCCGCATCGCGCACGCCATCGACGGTCAGGCTTTGTTCGGAAGAAAACCCGCGAATCGAAAACAGGTCGCCCCACCCCAGGTTGCCTTCGCCGGACATGAAGGTAATCCCCGGCACGTTGCGCAACACTTCCTGCAAGGTCTGCGCATTCTGCTCCTTGAGCACCTGCTGCGGCACGATGTTCACGCTTTGCGGGGCGTCCAGCAGCGGTTGGCTGATTTTTGCCGAGGTCACCCGGTCTACTTTGAACGTGGAAGTGGCTTCACCATCGACCTTGATTTCCGGCAGGCTCAGCACCGAATCGTTGGACTTGGCCGCTGGCGCGCCAGCCAAGGCGACCGGGACGACGCCGCCGGCAGCCAGTAGGCCGAACATCGGTGCCAGGGTGATGTGCAGCGTGTGGCTGCGAGGTGTGGACGATGACATGGGCAACTTCCGAGTCTAAATTACAATTACTCTCATTTAGGTTCGGTAGTCTAAAGAGCGTTTTCCCCTGCCATGCCCCGGGTTTGTATCGCTGATGCGTGATTATGGTTTCCTACAACATTCCATTACATTTGCCTGCACGGCTGGCTGAACTTTCGGCTATTTGCTGCGTTTCATTGTTTTTTGGATTGACTGCCCATGGCCAAGCAAGACCACCTGCTGATCGTTGATGACGATCCGCAAATCCGCCAGTTGCTCTGCGACTACCTGAGCGACGCCGGCTTCCAGGTCTCCACTGCGGCCGACGGCAAGGAAATGCGCCGCCGCCTGGCGCTGAATGTCATCGACCTGATCGTTCTCGACCTGATGCTGCCCGGTGAAGACGGCCTGAGCCTGTGCCGCGAACTGCGGGTGAACTCAAACACGCCGGTGGTGATGCTCACGGCAAAAGGCTCGTTGATCGACCGCATCGTCGGCCTGGAAATCGGCGCCGACGATTACCTGCCCAAACCGTTCGACCCGCGCGAACTGCTGGTGCGGATCAAGGTGGTGTTGCGCCGGGTGCAGAGCTTTCCCGACCGTGCGCGCCTGGATGAAGCGCCGAGCATCCGTTTCGCAGGCTGGCAGCTCGACACGCGGGCGCGGCAGTTACTGTCGCCGGAGGGGGTGGTGGTCAGCCTGGGCAACTCCGATTACCGCGTGTTGCGCCTGCTGTTGCAGCACCCCAATCGCCCGTTGAGCCGCGACTTCCTGCTCAATCACGTGTTCGACAAGGACAGCACGCCGTTCGACCGTTCCATCGATGTGTGCGTCAGCCGTCTGCGCTCGCAACTGCCGGCCAATGTGATCAAGACTGTGCGCAACGAAGGCTACATGCTCACCGCCGACGACGTTGTGCTGGAATCGTGAGACTGCTGCCGCGTTCGCTGTTCGGGCGGTTGGTGCTGATTTTGGTCAGCGGCATGCTCGCGGCGCAGGCGCTGACCAGCAGCATCTGGTACGACCGGCGCCACGGGCAGGTGCTGGAAATCCCTGCGCGCTTGATCGCCACGCGCTTGGCGGACGTGGTGCGGCTGGTGCACGGCGACCCGCAACAGGCGGACCTGCTGATCAAGATGCTCGACACGCCGACCTTCCGCCTGACCCTCAGCGACCAGGCCAGTAATACGCCTAGCACGCTTCACGACAGCGACCGGCCCACCGAACGGTTGATCAAGAAGGTATTGTCGGAAAAAACCGGTTACGCCCAGACGCTGATCCTGTTGCGCCTGTCGTTGGTGGATGGCGAAGGGCAAACCGCCGGGCTGTCGACCCTGCTGGGTTCCAAACCGGTGGTGGGGCAGTTTCTGATCGACCTGCGCCTGCCCGACGGCCGCTGGTTGCAGGTGGATGCCAGCGAAGAACAGGGCTGGACCAGCACCTCACCGCTGGACCTGTTGTTCGATTACGTTATGCGCATTTATTTGCTGCGGGTACTGGTATTGGTGCTGATCGCTCTGGTGGCGGTGCGCCTGGCGATCCGCCCGCTCAACGCGTTGGCCAAGGCGGCCGAAGCCCTGGGCCGGGATATCCAGCGACCGCCGTTGTCGGTGGATGGCCCTACCGAAGTGCGCCGTGCCGCCCAGGCCTTCAATGCCATGCAGCAGCGGCTGATCGCCAACATCGCCGAGCGCACGCGGTTTCTTGCGGCTATTTCCCACGACCTGCGTTCACCGATCACACGCCTGCGCCTGCGCACCGAGATGCTTGAGGACAACCGCACCAAGGAACGTTTTCGCAGTGACTTGGAGGAAATGGAACAGATGGTGGCCAGTACGCTGGATTTTGTCAGCAGCGGTGAAATCAACGAGGCACGGCAGAACATCGACATCAATGCCTTGCTGCAAAGCTTGCAGGCGGATCTGCAGGATGTGGGCGAGAACGTGGTGATCGAAGGCCGCGCAAAACAGCCACTGCCGGGGTACGCCCGCAGCCTCAAGCGGTGTGTGCAGAACCTGCTGGAGAACGCGGTGCGTTATGGCCGCGATGTGACGGTGCGGGTCGAGGACCAGGCGGATAGCTTGACGATCATTATCAGCGACCGAGGGCCGGGGATTCCCCAGGCACAGCTGGAGCAGGTGATGGAGCCGTTTTATCGGGTAGAAGGCTCACGCAATGCCGAGACCGGCGGGTATGGGCTGGGTTTGAGCATCGCTCACACCATCGCCAAGGCGCATGACGGGCGGTTGAGCTTGCGTAATCGGGAAGGTGGGGGCCTTGAGGCGGAGCTGCGATTCCAAAGCAAATCCTGAATGTGAAGTGCAATCTAAATGTGGGAGCGGGCTTGCTCGCGAAAGCGGACTTTCAGTCGATGCATCAGGTGACTGACACACCGAATTCGCGAGCAAGCCGGCTCCCACACAAGCCCGCTCACATTTGGGCCTTACGCCCCGTGGCACTTCTTGAATTTCTTCTCGCTGCCGCACGGGCAAGGATCATTGCGACCCACGTCCTTCAAGGCGTTGCGCACGGGCTCCTGGTGAGCATGGCCGCAGTTCGGGCCGTGGACATGGCCGTGGTCGTGATCATGGTGATCGTGATCGTGGTTGCAGTCAGGACCATGGACATGGGGTTGCTGAGTCATCGATGTCGCTCCGGAATAAAATCGCCGGGGATTATCTCGCCATTGTGGTTCACCTGCACGTCATAACCGATGAATAATCCGGTTTTCAGCTCGCCATCCAAGCGATACGGCACAGGCCGGTCGGGATTTTTCAGCATCTGCACCACATCACGGATCTGCGGCCAGAGGTTGGTGCGCACCGACACCCGGAAAAACTTATGACTGCGCGGCGGCACGGTGAGCCATTCATTGGACTCGCCCTCAGTCAGCACGAAGTCGCCCAGGGTGACCTTGTAAATCAAACCGCGCACAGTCAGGTCGGCGTCGTCGCGGTTATCCACGCGAAAGTACAGCTTGAATTTCTGCTCCAGCAACTTGGCGCGCACCACTTCGACTTTCACCAGCGACACGTGGGGCGGGGGGGAGTCGTCTTCAAACCACGACGCGCAACCGCTCAAACCGAGGGCTAACGCCAGCATCAAGCTGTACATCCGAAGCATGGCGTTAATCCTTAGCGTTTTTAGAGGTAGCTGGAACAGCACTTCTTGAATTTCTGCCCACTGCCACACAGGCAGGCATCGTTGCGTCCGGCCTTCACTTCCACGGTCGGGTCGATGAAGTACCAGCGCCCGTCATTCTGTACGAAAGAAGACTGCTCGCGGTGGCTATGTTCGCCGTTGCTGTCGTGCCAGCGCGCGGTGAAGGTCACGAACGCGTGTTCCGGCTGGCCGCCGAACACCTCGGAGCTTTCCACCTCAAGGCCGAGCCAGGTGCTCTGGGCACTCCAGGCGGCGATGGCATTTCGGTCCAGCCCGGCTTGTTGCGCGGGCAGGGTGGTGGCGATCAGGTAATCCACCAGGCCCAAGACGTAGGCGCTATAACGCGAACGCATCAACGCGGTGGCGCAGGGTGCCGGGTGGCCGGCGTGATAATGGCCGCAGCAGGCATCCAGCAGGTTGCCACTGCCGCAGGGGCAAATGGATGTACTCATCAGGTTACCACCAATACTTTCCGAAGTTTTCCGGGTTGGCCCAGAAGCGGGCGTTGAGCCAGTCCGGCACCTGTTTATAGTCAAGCAGATCATAGGTAAACAGCGTGAGAACCTGCTCGTCGCGCTGGAATCGCTCACCGGCCTGCAGGGCCAGGGAGAAAAAGTCCGTGTCCTTCCAGTCGCAGGCGCCCAGGTCCACCAGCACCGCAATGCGGCTGGCATTCAGGTTACGGATGCCGCCGAGCAGCGTCAGGCCTTGCGGTTTTGACAGGTGCTCCAGGCAGTCCACCACCAGCGCCAGGTCAAACCGCTGTGCGGCAAGCTCTGTGGGCAACGCGCCCGGTGCCGCGACGGACACCTGAGTGTCCGGGTGGGCTTTTTGAAAAGCCTCCAGCGCCGGGAACTGGCTGGCGCCCAACAGCAGCAGGCGTTTGGGCTGGTGCAGATCGAGCAAGGCGGCCAAGGCTTGCTGAGGTGTACGGGCAGAAATACCAGCGGTCATCAGAGATCCTCACATCGGGACCATAGAGACTAGCGCGGCTGAGCGTGCGGGCCTAGAGCGGGTGGCGGCGAAAAGTCCTACGAATGCGGCGATCCTCAATGAATACAGGGGCGCGGCGTAGTGGCGCAGATGAAAAGAGCCGTCTTTACTCCACCCATCGGCCCCCGCCGATCCCCTCAGGAGAAATCAGATGAGCATCATGCGGACAGCTCTACCCTTGGTTCTGCTAACCGGAGTATTGACAGGTTGCGCAGGTTTGCAAAAAACCGATTGGCCCACCTGCGCCGCCATTGGCGGTGTGACCGGTGCGGCGATCGGTGCCACTGAAAGCTCGGCCTATGCGGGCGCTGGTGCGCTGCTGATCGGCGGCATGGCCGGTGCCTATTGCTGGGTGCACGGCGATGGTGATGAAGACGGTGATGGTGTGCCGGATAGCCGCGACAAGTGCCCAGGCACGCCAAAAGGTGTGCAGGTGGATGCCAATGGTTGCCCACCGACACCGCCACCGGCCGTGGTTGAGGAAGTGGTGGTGGTCAAGGAAGAAACCATCGTGATCCGCGATGTGCACTTCCAGTTCGACTCGGCCAAGCTGACGGCGGCGGACAAAACCAATCTCGACACCATCGCCACGCGCTTGAAACAGGAAGCCCCGACCGCCCAGTTGCGGGTCAGTGGGCACACCGACAGCGTCGGCAACGACGCCTACAACCAGAAGCTTTCGGACAAACGCGCCCATTCGGTGACGGACTACCTGATCGGTGCCGGTGTGCCGCGCAGCAATTTCGTATCGGTGACCGGCGCAGGTGAAAGCCATCCTGTAGCGGATAACAAAACCGCTGAAGGCCGCGCCTTGAACCGCCGCACCGAAATCCAGATCAACCGCTGACGGCCCTTGCCCCTGTGGGATCCACAGGGGCATTGCTGCCAATCCTCCCCCTTTATCATCTTTTTTGATCCTTCACTGGCAAAGCGCCTGTGGAAGTCGTTACTGTGCGTCCAAAGAAAAACTAGAAATATTTTTTGAAAATTTTCAGGGGAGCTCCACGATGCGTAAGGTTCTATTGCTGGCCCTGTTGGTCAGCCCCGTTGCCCTGGCCCAGAGCGTCAGTGTTGAAACCAACTCGTTGATGCGCCTGCCCAGCAGCACCAGTGTGTTGCAACTGGAGCGCTTGGACGTGGCGGACTACGGCACGTTGTTGATTCCGGCCACCATCAGCCAAGTCACCGTGGATGAACTGCACCTGGGCCGCGACGCCCGTATCGCCATCGTGCCCGGTAACACTGCGCTGCAATTGCAAGTGCGCCATGCGCAGTTGGATCACGGCAGCCAGATCACCTCACGCGGCGCTCCCGGCACCCACGAAAAGCCGGCCAAGGCCGGGCGTGACCTGACGTTGCGCATCAATTCTCTGGTAGCCGAAGAACTGTCGGTGGACGCCCGTGGCGGCGCCGGTGCCCAAGGTTATGCCGGGCTGGATGGCGCCAATGGCGAAGACCCGGGCTGCACCTGGGGCTCGGCCGGTCGTGGCGCCAATGGCGATAACGGCGGTGACGGTTTGCCAGGCGCGGCGGGTGCGCAGGTGCGGGTCGAACTGCCGCAGGACTTCCCGGCGCAGCAGATCAAGGTGTGGGTGGATGGCGGTGCCGGAGGTTTGGCTGGCACAGCGGGCAAGCCCGGCAAGGGTGGCCAGTCCAAAGGCTGCCTGGTGTACCGCGCTGATGGCGGCGAGAAAGGCCGCCCAGGGTTGGAAGGGCAGCCAGGGCCGGCTGGGCCTGCAGGCACTGTGACAATCCAGCGGCTGTGAGTCGTTTGGGCTGACGTCTTCGCGAGCAAGCCCGCTCCCACATGCGACCGCATTCTCATGTTGGAACTCGGTCAACTGTGGGAGCGGGCTTGCCCGCGAAGAGGCCCTGAAGAACACCCTTATAACATCGGCCGAGCCGAAGCAATCGCCACCACCACCAACCCCACGATCAAATTGATCCCCACCAACCGGCGGATCTGGCCCAGCACCGCAGCCCCTGCCGGCCAATCCTCAGCCGCCACCGCCGTGCGCAATTCCGGGAATTTCAACGCCTGGATACGGATAAACAACGCCGTCATCACCAGATACAACCCCATCATCACCTGCACATACCGCGGTGCCGTCTCAAACCCGTTGAAGCGCAATTGCAGCAAGCCAATGCCGCTGATCGGCAAAATCGCCACCGCGACCCACACCCATACGAAAAAACGTTGAAACACATTCGCCCATAACCTGAGGCGGGCCGGGCCCTCAAGTGCCGCGACAGCGGCGGGGCGCAGGATCATCCAGGCGAAAAACATACCGCCGACCCATACCAGGGCGGCCAATACATGCAGGGTGTAAACGAGGCTAAACGCGGTCATTGTGGTACTCCGTTCTGCGCGGGATTCATTAGCGGGGTATGATAGCCGCCGATCCGAACCACTGAAAATTTATCCAGCGTTTTTTGCGCCCGACTATCCATGATCAGCACTGAACTCAAAACCACGATCCAGGGCGCCTACTCGCGTTTTCTCGAAGCCAAGAGCTTGAAACCGCGTTACGGCCAACGCCTGATGATCGCCGAAGTGGCCAAGGTCCTCGGGGATATCGACACCGACGACGAAGGTCGCCGCGAGGGTGAGCCCGCGGTCGTGGCGGTCGAGGCTGGCACCGGCACCGGCAAGACCGTGGCCTACAGCCTGGCAGCGATCCCCACCGCCAAGGCTGCTGGCAAGCGCCTGGTGATCGCCACCGCCACCGTCGCCCTGCAAGAGCAGATTGTCTACAAAGACCTGCCCGACCTGATGCGCAACAGCGGCCTGAACTTCACCTTCGCCCTGGCCAAGGGCCGTGGCCGCTACATGTGCCTGTCCAAGCTCGACGTACTGTTGCAGGAAGGCCATGCGCAGACCGCCACTGCCCAGCTGTTCGAAGAAGAAGGCTTCAAGATCGAAGTCGATGAGGCCAGCCAGAAGCTGTTCACCAGCATGATCGAGAAACTGGCCGGCAATAAATGGGACGGCGACCGCGACAGTTGGCCCACCGCCCTGGAAGACGCCGACTGGGCACGCTTGACCACCGACCACAGCCAATGCACCAACCGCCATTGCCCCAACTTCGGTCAGTGCGCCTTCTACAAGGCCCGCGAAGGCATGGGCAAGGTCGATGTGATCGTCACCAACCACGACATGGTCCTGGCTGACCTGGCCCTGGGCGGCGGCGCAGTATTGCCGGACCCGCGTGACACCCTCTATGTCTTCGACGAAGGGCACCACCTGCCCGACAAGGCCATCGGTCACTTCGCCCACTACACGCGCCTGCGCTCCACTGCCGACTGGCTGGAAACCACCGCGAAGAATCTCACCAAGTTGCTGGCCCAGCACCCGCTGCCCGGTGACCTGGGCAAGCTGATCGAACAGGTGCCGGAGCTGGCGCGGGAGATCAAGACCCAGCAGCAATTCATGTTCAGCGCCTGCGAGCAGGTGGCTGATTTCAAACCCGGCGAAGACGTCGAGGGCCGTGAGCGGCCGCGTCACCGTTTTGTCGGCGGGTTGATTCCCGAGCACATGCGCGAAATGGGCATCGAGCTGAAGAAGGGTTTTTCACGCCTGACCGACCTGTTCACCCGTCTCACCGACCTGCTCAAAGAGGGCATGGACGGCGAGGTCAATATCGGCATCGCCAGCAACCAGGCCGAGGAATGGTATCCGTTGTTCGGCAGCCTGTTGTCCCGTTCCCAGGGCAACTGGGAGTTGTGGACGGCCTTTACTGTTGAAGACCCGGAAGACAACCCGCCCATGGCGCGTTGGTTGACCCTGTCGGAAAGCGGTGCGCTGTTCGACATCGAGGTCAACGCGAGCCCGATCCTGGCCGCCGAGATGTTGCGCCGCAACCTGTGGAACGTGGCCTACGGCTGCCTGGTCACCTCGGCCACGCTGACGGCCCTGGGCACTTTCGACCGCTTCCGCATGCGCGCCGGCCTGCCAAAAAAGGCCGTCACCGCGGTGGTGCCGAGCCCCTTCCATCACGCCGACGCCGGTGTGTTACGGGTGCCGGACCTCAAGGCTGATCCACGGGATGCGGCGGCGCACACCGCTGCGATCATCCGTGACCTGCCAGAGCTGGTAGAGGGTTCACGCGGTACGCTGGTGCTGTTCTCGTCGCGCAAACAGATGCAGGACGTGTTCGACGGCCTCGACCGTGACTGGCGCAAGCAGGTGTTTATCCAAGGCAACCTGTCCAAGCAGGAAACCCTGAACAAGCACAAGGCGCGCGTTGATGGTGGGGACTCCAGCGTACTGTTCGGCCTGGCGAGTTTTGCTGAAGGTGTGGACTTGCCGGGTGCCTACTGCGAGCACGTGGTGATCGCCAAGATTCCGTTCTCGGTGCCGGACGATCCGGTCGAGGCGGCCTTGGCCGAATGGATCGAAGCACGGGGCGGCAACCCGTTCATGGAAATCTCGGTGCCGGATGCTTCCCTGAAGCTGGTCCAGGCCTGCGGTCGCTTGCTGCGTACCGAGGAAGACCGAGGCACCATCACCTTGCTTGACCGCCGTTTGGTCACCCAGCGCTATGGCAAGGCTATCCTTAATGCCTTGCCGCCGTTCAGGCGCGAAATTTCTTAAGCCACAGTGGGCGGATTCGCCCACTTCGTGGTCTATCTGACTGTCATTCATCAGGCCATTCATCGGCCGCCTGGGAGAACCTTGCTCGTATGATTCGCACGCTGCCCGCCCTTTTTGCCCTGCTGTTCGCCGCGCCCTTGATGGCCGCGCCTGCAGGGCAACAGACCCTGTTCAATTTCGTCCGGCCTGCCGATGTGGTCAAGGTGGCGACCCAGGACGCCAGCCTGCCGCAATACAACGCCGAACAGACGCCTGAAGGCGAAGTGCTGCGCCGTATCACGTTCAACCCGGCTGCCGAACCGAGCCTGGTCCTCAGCCCACAGACCGGCGCCTGGGACTGGTCCCAGTCGGGGGCCATGAGCCTGCGCATCCAGAGTGCGATGGATTGGGCATTGACGCTCTACGTCAAGGTGCAGAGCAACGACGGCCGTACCCTGGTCAGCCGCATCGACCTGCCGGCGGGTCCGGCGCAGACCCTGCTGGTCCCATTGCAAGCCAATTCACCATTGAGCCAGGGCATGAAGGCCGGTCCGCCGATGCCGATCACTGTGGACGGCCAGCGGGTATTGCTGGCCAGCAGCGCGGGTGAAATCGACCGCAGCCAGGTGGTTTCGGTGACTTTGTCGATGATCAAGCCCAACGCCGCCCAGAGTATCTTGCTGGAGCGCTTTGGCGTGCAGGACAGCGAGCCCGTATTGAAGGCTGCCTACAGCGAATTGGTGGATGCCTATGGTCAATCCACCCGTGCGCGCTGGCCGGAAAAAGTCAGCAGCGACGAGCAGCTCAAGGCTGCCTCCGCCAAGGAGCAACAGCAGCTCCAGGGCTGGCTGGCCACGCGGGATAAGTCCGCCCTGGATCAGTACGGCGGCTGGAACAAGGGCCCCGCGTTCGACGCCAGCGGTTTTTTCCGCACCGAGAAGCGCGACGGGCGCTGGTACCTGGTGACGCCGGAGGGGCATCCGTTCTACTCCCTGGGCGTCAATACCGTGGCCCCGGACAACAACCAGACCTACGTGTCCGGTCGTGAATGGATGTTTGCGGCGCTGCCCAAGGCCGGCGAACCGTTCGACAAGTATTACGGCAGTGGTGACAACCGCACGGGCAATGGCGCAGGTGAGGGCCGCAGCTTTGGCGCCGGGCGCTGGTACGATTTCTACGGCGCCAACCTGCAGCGCACCTATGGCGGTGAAGGTTTTGACCAGAAACGCTGGACCACTCACACCCTCGACCGCCTGCAAGCCTGGGGTTTCAATACCGTGGGCAACTGGAGCGATGGCGACCTGGCCAGCGCCGACCGCGTACCCTATACCTTGCCGCTGTCGATCGTCGGCGACTACACCAGCATCAGTACTGGCACTGACTGGTGGGGCGGCATGCCCGACCCGTTCGACCCGCGCTTTGCCATGGCCACTGAGCGCGCCGTGGCCATCGCTGCTCGCGATCATCGCGATGATCCGTGGCTGATCGGTTTCTTTGCCGACAACGAGTTGGCTTGGGCCGGCCCAGGTGATGATCCGAAGTCCCGCTATGCCTTGGCCTATGGCACCTTGCGCATGACCACCGACGTCCCGGCCAAGCGTGCGTTTCTCAAGCAACTGCGCGACAAATACCGTAATGAGGAAGGCCTGTCGAAAGCCTGGGGCATCGAATTGAAGGGGTGGGAACTGATGGAAGACCCGGGCTTCGAACCGCCGGTGCCCAACCCTGAGCACCCGGAAATCGAAGCGGACTTCAAGTACTTCCAGAAGACCTTCGCCGATGCCTATTTCAAGACCATTTCCGATTCGCTGAAGTGGCATGCGCCGAATCAACTGCTATTAGGCGGTCGTTTTGCGGTCAGCACACCGGAAGCCGTGGCGTCCTGTGCACAGTATTGCGATGTGCTGAGCTTCAACATGTACACCCTCAAGCCGCAGGACGGTTACGACTTCGCCGCCCTGCGTGCGCTGGACAAGCCGGTGTTGATCACCGAATTCAACTTCGGCTCGGCCGACCGTGGGCCTTTCTGGGGGGGCGTGACGCAGCTGGCCCGTGAGGAAGACCGTGGCGCGGCCTATGGCAACTTCTTGAAGCAGGCCATGGCCGAGCCGTCGATCGTTGGCGTGCATTGGTTCCAGTACCTGGATCAGCCGGCCACCGGGCGTTTGCTGGACGGTGAAAACGGCCATTTTGGCCTGGTAGGCATCACCGACGTGCCGTTCCAGGGCTTTGTCGACAGCGTACGCAAAAGCAACCTGGCGGCCGTCGATCAACTGGGCAAGGAAGCGGAAAAGGCCAAGGCAGCGGGGGCTGTGCGTGAAAGCGAAGGCGGCAGGGCCGGACACGAGGGCAAAGGCCCGGGGCAGGGCGCCGGACATGCGGGCGGGCACTCTGGAAATGGTCATTGATTGAGTGCTGACGGGTTCACAAAACCCACAAGGGCTGGAACAATGTCGGCCACTTTTTTGATGTTTTCGAGGGCGCTCAGGTGCAGATTCAGGGTCATTACGAACTCCAGTTCGAAGCGGTACGTGAAGCCTTCGCCGCCTTGTTCGATGACCCTCAGGAGCGTGGTGCCGGGCTCTGCATCCAGATCGGCGGTGAAACCGTTGTCGACCTGTGGGCCGGTACCGCCGACAAGGACGGTGCCGAAGCCTGGCACAGCGACACTATCGTCAACCTGTTCTCCTGCACCAAGACCTTCACAGCCGTGACGGCCCTGCAGCTGGTGGCCGAAGGCAAGTTGCAACTGGATGCACCCGTGGCCAACTATTGGCCGGAATTTGCTGCGGCCGGGAAAGAAACCATTACCCTGCGCCACTTGCTCTGCCACCAGGCTGGTTTACCGGCGATCCGCGAAATGCTCCCCACCGAGGCCCTGTACGACTGGCAACTGATGGTCGACACCCTGGCGGCAGAAGCCCCGTGGTGGACGCCCGGCCAAGGCCACGGCTACGAGGCGATCACCTACGGCTGGCTGGTGGGTGAATTGCTGCGTCGCGCCGATGGGCGCGGGCCGGGAGAGTCAATCGTGGCGCGGGTTGCACGGCCACTTGGGCTGGATTTCCATGTGGGCCTGGCGGATGCAGAGTTTTATCGCGTGGCACATATAGCGCGCAGCAAAGGCAATATGGGCGATGAAGCCGCACAACGTTTACTGCAAGTAATGATGCGTGAACCTTCGGCCATGACCACACGTGCATTTGCCAATCCGCCGTCTATTCTGACCAGTACTAATAAACCTGAATGGCGCCGCATGCAGCAGCCGGCGGCAAATGGTCACGGTAATGCACGCAGCCTGGCAGGCTTTTATAGCGGTTTATTGGACGGTAGTTTGCTTGAAGCCGATATGCTTGAACAATTGACCCGCGAACACAGTATCGGGCCGGATAAAACATTATTGACACAAACCCGTTTTGGCCTGGGCTGCATGTTGGACCAACCGCAGCTGCCCAATGCCACCTTCGGCCTTGGCCCGCGTGCATTCGGGCATCCCGGCGCAGGCGGCTCGGTAGGCTTTGCCGACCCAGAGCATGATGTAGCGTTTGGTTTCGTGACTAATACATTGGGACCTTATGTACTTATGGACCCCCGGGCGCAGAAGTTGGTCGGAATATTGGCCGGTTGTCTGTAAACCTCTTGCTGTTTCACGATTTTTTGTTACAAAGGCAAGTATAAGAAGACGCTGAACGAAATGATCTAACTTTGATGTTCTGTAAGCGTCTGTTTAACGGGTCATCCAGACCCCCGTTTCTTTTCTCATTTTGTGGATATCTCATGTTATCGAACAAGTCCTTGGCACTGGCGCTATGCCTCACTATTACCGGCTGCGCACAAACTCCACAAAATGATGCCGAGGGCGGGCATTGGTGGTCATTTGGATCTGACAAGGCCGCGACCAAGGACGCAGTGACCCAAACCGACGCCAAGCCAGACGCCAAGCCGGCTGCGGGTGCCAAGCCTGTAGCGCCGGTAGCCGCCACCGCCGCGCCGGCGCCAGCCGCCAAGGCTGACACCGGCTCCAGCTGGTGGCCGTTCTCTTCCAAGAGCGCCGACGAAAAGGCCGCCGATGCCAAGGCTGACCTGAAAGCCGATCTCAAGGCCGCCGAGCCTGCAACTGCTCCGGCCGTCGCCAAGACAGACAGCGAAACCCGCTGGTGGTGGCCGTTCGAAAGCAAACCCAAGCCATTGGCCAAGGTCGACGTGACCAACGTGCCAATGCCTGACCCGAAAATCACCCAGGCCTGGTTGGACGACTATGAGCCGCGCCTGCGCGCCGCCATCAAGGACAGCAACCTGCAACTGGAGCGTCGCGACAACGTGCTCGTCGTGATTGCGCCGGTAGACGGTTCCTACAACCCGAAACGCCCGACCATGCTGCTGCCGGTCACCCTCGGTCCGTTCACGCGCGTTGCCAAGGCTGTTGAAGCCGATCCCAAGACCGCCGTGCTGGTACTCGGCCATGTGGATGCCACCGGCACCGCCCCGGCCAGCCAAGCGCTGACCAAAGAGCGTGCACAATCCATCGCTTCGATCTTCAGCCTCAGCGGCCTGAAGCAGGATCGCCTGATGTTGCGTGGCATGGGCGACCTGATGCCCCGTGCCGCCAACGACAGCAATCAGGGCCGTGCCCTGAACCGTCGCATGGAAATCATGTTGACCCAGCGCACCACCATGCTGGCGCTGCTGAGCAAGTACCAGTCGGGCAAGACCCCGCCTGTCGCCGAGATGGTTGCTGTGCAGAATGTTCCCGCTCCGGCTCCGGCTCCAGCTGCCAAAGCTACGGCTAAAAAGGCGCCAGCCAAGAAAGCCGCCGCCAAGCCAGCCGCCAAGAAAGCCCCGGCCAAGCCTGCTGCCAAAAAGCCTGCGCCGGCCAAAGCCAAAGCTGCGGCACCGGCTAACGACCAGGCCAAAAACTGATCCGCTGAACCAGAAGGATAAAGCCGCATGACCCAGGCACTGGCCGATATGCGCCGTGACTACACACGGGATGGTTTGAGCGAGGCCCAGGCCCCGAGCGAGCCATTTGCCTTGTTCCATCAGTGGTTTGCTGACGCGGTGAAAACCGAGCAGCCACCGGTGGAGGCCAATGCCATGACCCTGGCCACGGTTGACCAGGACGGTCGCCCGCACTGCCGCATCCTGCTGCTCAAGGGCCTGGACGCGCAGGGTTTTACCTTCTTCACCAACTATCAGAGTGCTAAGGGCCAGCAGCTCGCGGCGCGGCCGTTTGCGGCCATGACCTTCTTCTGGCCGACCCTGGAGCGCCAAGTGCGGATCGAGGGGCGGGTGGTGAAAGTCACGGCTGAAGAGTCGGACGCTTATTATCAGGTCCGCCCGCTGGGGAGCCGGCTGGGCGCCTGGGCGTCGCCGCAGAGCCAGGTCATTCGTGATCGAGAGGAACTGCAGGACCTGCTGAAGGCCACCGAACAGCGTTTCAGCGACACCCAGCCCGACTGCCCTGAGCATTGGGGTGGCTATCGCTTGCTGCCGGAGCGCATCGAGTTCTGGCAGGGTCGTGCCAGCCGTTTGCATGACCGTCTGAACTACCGCCTGCAAGGGGCCGACTGGACCCGCGAACGCCTGGCGCCCTGAGCTGCACCTTTCGTCATTTCCCTTGAATGCATCCCGTCACTCTGACGTCTCTATTCCAGAGACGTCGGACGTGTACTGCCGCGCCGAGTTCTCGTCGACCGTTGCGACTACAATCAATGTAAACCTTGAAGGTAGAACTACCGTTCGTCGAGTTTTCTGGTGTGGGCAGTCTGTACTAAGGCTGAATGAAAGCAATTTTTTGCGGTGCTTGCCGTGACAGGCGTCAAGCTGCAGCGTTTAATGACCACCTGTCCTTTGGAGTTGATGCTATGCGTAAGTCAGTTTTACTGGTTGCCTGCTTTACCACCCTGTCGTTGCTGCTGGGTGGCTGCGCCTCGAGTCTGACCGGCGACTCGTATTCCCGTGACGAAGCGCGTCGTGTACAGACCGTGCGCATGGGGACCATCGAATCCCTGCGTCCGGTAAAAATCGAAGGTACCAAGACCCCAATCGGCGGTGCAGCCGGCGCAGTCATTGGCGGCGTTGGCGGCAGCGCCATCGGCGGCGGCCGTGGCAGCATCGTGACCGCAGTGATCGGCGCCGTCGCTGGCGGCCTGCTGGGTTCGGCCACCGAAGAAGGCCTGACTCGCACTCAAGGTGTGGAAATCACCGTTCGCGAAGACGACGGCAGCATGCGTGCCTACGTGCAGGCTGTGCAGGAGAATGAAATCTTCCGCATTGGTGACCGTGTGCGCATCATGACTGTTGATGGTACTAGCCGCGTTACGCGTTAAGCGCTGGTTGTAGAACTACAAAACCCCAGCCGGGTGACCGGTTGGGGTTTTTGGTTTTATGGGGTGTGGCCGGGTTGAACTGCAAAAAATGCAGGCATTAAAAAACCGCCTTAGTAGGGCGGTTTTTTATTGCGAACCCGATTATTGACGGGGCTGCGACTTCAAAGATGCATTGACCTGCGGCCGGGATAGTACCTCCGGTCACACCGTCATGCAAGGTTGAGAGAAGTCGACGAAGGCCATTCTTGACGCTTTTCTGTTTTCAATTTTTACTGCAAAAAATTGCAATAGATCTCATAAGCAGTACTGGATATTTAACCACTTTTCGTCACACCTTCATTCGGGAGATTCGTTAGGCTCCCCCTTGTTCTACGTTTTTCGCTAATAGGCGAGCCGGGTACGCGCGCGAATTTTTGGACTGATCGCCACGGGCTAGTAAGCCGTGCCGGATTCATGCGGGAAGCCCATCAACCCGGCCGCCTCAAAGATGCATTGACCTGCATCCAAAGGCTCACGTGTTCCGGTAAGTGCGCTGGAGGTAAGGCCTAACGTTAGGAGGGCCGAGTATGTCGAAGTTTGCACGACGTACGTGGAACCTCGTAGTGAATAGCCTGCGTGTCTACCACGTGTGGGTATTTCTGCGGGACAGCTTCGATGACCGGTAAGGTCTGAAAAGTGGAGCCGCCTCGGTTTAAGCCGAGGCGGCTTTTTGGTTTTCGGCGCTGTCAGTTCAAACCTGAAGTTTCGGCCTTCTTGCGACTCGCCATCGCCGTCACCGCATAACCAATACACGCGGCCAATATCGACCCCGTCAGAATCCCCATCCGGTCCTCCCCAGCAAACTCACTGGCACCCGGCACAAACGCCAGCGAACCGACAAACAGGCTCATGGTAAAGCCGATGCCGCAGAGGATCGCCACACCAAACACCTGGCCCCAGTTGGCGCCGTTGGGCAAGGCAGCGAGGCCGGTCTTGATGGCCAGCCAGGTGAGGCCAAACACACCCACGGTCTTGCCGATCAACAAACCGGCGGCAATGCCCATCGGCACATGGTGAGTGAAGCTTTCCAGGCTGACGCCGGTCAGGGATACGCCGGCGTTGGCGAAGGCAAACAGCGGCAAAATACCGTAGGCCACCCACGGGTGAAGCGCGTGTTCCAGCGTGAGCAGCGGTGAGGGCTCGGCGTTCTTGGTGCGCATCGGGATGCAGAATGCCAATGTCACACCCGCAAGCGTCGCGTGAACACCGCTCTTGAGTACGCACACCCACAGGATCAGCCCAATGATCAGGTATGGTCCGAGCTTGATGACGCCCAGGCGGTTCATCGCAATCAAGGCAACCAGACAGGCAGCTGCGCCCGCCAGGGCGGCGCCGGACAGGTCGGCGGAATAGAACACGGCAATCACGATGATCGCGCCAAGGTCGTCAATGATCGCCAAGGTCATCAGGAACAGCTTCAGCGACACCGGCACGCGCTTGCCCAGCAAGGCCAGCACGCCGAGGGCGAAGGCGATGTCGGTCGCCATGGGAATCGCCCAGCCGGAGAGTGCGGCGGGGTAATCCTTGTTGATCGCCCAGTAGATCAACGCCGGCACGACCATGCCGCCGATAGCCGCTGCGCCGGGCAGTACCACTTGCGAGGGCTTTGACAGGTGGCCGTCGAGCAACTCACGTTTGACCTCCAGACCGATCAACAGGAAGAACAGGGCCATCAGGCCATCGTTGATCCACAGCAAGGCCGGTTTGGCGATTTTCAACGCGCCGATCTGCGCCACCACCGGTACATCAAGAAACGCAGCGTACAGGTGCGACAAAGGGGAGTTGTTGATGATCAACGCCAGTGCCGCAGCCGCGATCAATAACAGACCGCTGGCGGCTTCCAGCTGGAAGAAACGGGTAAAAGTGCTACGCAGAGGCAAGGGATGCTCTCCAATCCAGATTCAATAGGTGGGTACCCTAACCCGTACCGTTAGTTGTTAAAACAAAAGTTATATTCTTATTTGTTATAAGCGACGGTTTGGAATGACGTTGCGATTGAACCTAGCAATTGTGCGCCCGATTGAATCGGTACTGTATCTGTGTGACACGTAGGAAACCCCCTAAAATCAGGGCTTACACCCTTTAGAGAAACTCTCCATGAGTGACCATCGTCCCTGGGCTCGCGAAGCCATTCGCATCATTGAAGCTGACTTCCAGCGCAGCGCGGACACGCACTTGATCCCTTTGCCGCTGCCGGGGTTGCCGGGCATCGAGCTTTACTTCAAGGACGAGTCCAGCCACCCCACCGGTAGCCTGAAGCATCGGCTGGCGCGTTCGCTGTTTCTCTACGCGCTGTGCAATGGCTGGCTCAAGCCGGGCGCGCCGGTGATCGAAGCATCCAGCGGTTCGACGGCGATTTCTGAAGCCTACTTCGCGCGCCTGCTCGGTCTGCCGTTTATTGCGGTGATGCCGGCCACCACGTCCCAGGAGAAAATCGCGCAGATTGCCTTCTACGGCGGCAAGAGCCACCTGGTACAGGATCCCACGCAGATCTATGCCGAATCCGAACGTCTGGCGCGGGAAAGTGGCGGTCACTTCATGGACCAGTTCACCTACGCTGAGCGCGCCACCGACTGGCGGGCAAACAACAACATCGCTGAGTCGATCTTCCAGCAGATGCGTTTCGAGCAACATCCAGAACCGAGCTGGTTGATCTCCAGCCCCGGTACGGGCGGCACCACCGCGACCCTCGGTCGTTATGTACGTTATCGCCAGCATTGCACCCGCGTGTTGTGTGCCGATGCCGAACGCTCGGTGTTCTTTGATTTCTACCAGAGTGGTGATGCCAGTTTGCGCCTGGACTGCGGTTCGCGGATTGAGGGCATTGGTCGGCCACGGGTCGAGGCATCGTTTTTGCCCAAGGTGATCGATGCGATGGTCAAGGTGCCGGATGCACTGTCGCTGGCGGCCATGCACTACCTGGCCGAGCGGTTGGGGCGGCGGGTCGGCGGTTCGAGCGGGACTAACCTGGTTGGCGCTTTGGTGGCGGCGCAGCAGATGAGAGCGGCGGGAGAGTCGGGCTCGATTGTGGCGATCTTGTGTGATGGCGGTGAGCGCTACGCCACAACTTACTACGATCAGGCCTGGCTGGCGGGGCAGGGGTATGCGCTGGACGGGTTGATTGCGGCGGTTGCGGCCAGTGTCGAGCGCGGCGAGCCGTTGCCGGACAGTATTCTGCGCGCCAACATTTAACGTTGTAGAAGCCCGGCGAGCCGGGCTTCTACAAGGGAATGTGTCAGGCTTGCAGGCCCAACATGTCCCGCGCCAACGCCTCGGCAATGCGAATCCCATCCACACCTGCCGACAGAATCCCTCCGGCATAACCGGCGCCTTCCCCCGCCGGGAACAGACCTTTCACGTTCAAGCTCTGCATCGATTCGTTACGGGTAATCCGCAGCGGCGACGAAGTACGCGTCTCAATGCCGGTCAACACGGCATCGTGCAGCGAGTAGCCTTTGATCTGCTTCTCGAACGCCGGCAGGGCTTCGCGGATCGCTTCGATGGCGAAGTCCGGCAAGGCCAGCGCCAAGTCGCCCAGGGAAACGCCTGGTTTGTAGGACGGTTCCACGCTGCCGATCGCTGTGGACGGCTTGCCGGCGATGAAGTCACCCACCAACTGCGCCGGCGCCTCGTAGTTGCTGCCACCGAGGACATAAGCGTGGGACTCCAGGCGCTCCTGCAGCTCGATACCTGCCAGCGGACCGCCCGGGTAATCCACCTCCGGAGTGATGCCGACCACGATGCCGGAGTTGGCATTGCGCTCGTTGCGCGAATATTGGCTCATGCCGTTGGTGACCACGCGGTTCGGCTCGGAAGTCGCCGCGACCACGGTGCCGCCTGGGCACATGCAAAAGCTGTAGACCGAGCGGCCGTTCTTGGCGTGGTGCACCAGCTTGTAGTCGGCGGCGCCAAGTTTCGGATGCCCGGCGTATTTGCCCAGGCGCGCGGCGTCGATCAGTGATTGCGGGTGCTCGATGCGGAAACCCACCGAAAACGGCTTGGCTTCCATGTACACACCGCGGCCGTGGAGCATGCGGAAGGTGTCGCGGGCGCTGTGACCCAGGGCCAGGATCACGTGCTTGGACAGGATTTGCTCGCCACCATCGACGACCACGCCGTTCAACTGGCCGTCCTCGATCAGCACGTCGGTAACCCGCTGCTCGAAACGCACTTCACCGCCGAGGGCGATGATCTGCTCGCGCATGTTCTCTACCACACCGGTCAGGCGGAACGTACCGATATGCGGCTTGCTGACGTAGAGGATTTCTTCCGGTGCACCGGCCTTGACGAACTCGTGCAGGACTTTGCGGCCGTGGAATTTCGGGTCTTTGATCTGGCTGTACAGCTTGCCGTCGGAAAAGGTCCCGGCGCCACCTTCCCCGAACTGCACGTTGGACTCTGGGTTGAGCACGCTTTTGCGCCACAGGCCCCAAGTGTCCTTGGTGCGCTGGCGTACTTCCTTGCCGCGCTCAAGGATGATCGGCTTGAAGCCCATTTGTGCCAACAACAGCCCGGCAAAGATCCCGCATGGGCCGAAACCCACTACGATCGGCCGTTCAACCAGGCCTTCCGGCGCCTGGCCCACGACTTTGTAGCTGACATCTGGCGCGGGGTTGACGTTGCGATCATCGGCGAACTTGAGCAGCAGGGCGGCTTCGCCCTTAACATTCAAGTCGACGGTGTAGATGAAGCACAGCTCCGACGATTTCTTGCGGGCGTCGTAGCTACGCTTGAACAGGGTGAAATCGAGCAGGTCATCACTGGCGATGCCCAGGCGCTGCACGATGGCGGGCCGCAGGTCTTCTTCGGGATGGTCGATGGGCAGCTTGAGTTCGGTGATTCGTAACATGACAGGATCCGGTAGGCGGCGGGCTCGGAGGCCGGCTGTTTTGCAAACCGGCGATTATAAGCCTCAATGGCGGTTTCCCGTCATGTTAAAACAGCGTGGGGTCGCGTCAGTCGTCGCGCGAGCCGCCGAACGACGCGCAACCGCGCTGCACCTGGCCGTTGACGCGCAACTCGGCGGTCATGTGTTGCAGGCTGCCGCTGACCGGGTCGACGCAACGCTGCGGGGCTACCCACAATTCCACGTGCTGGTTGTTGGCTTCGGTCATCAGGTTGAAGCGGCCGTCACCGATTTGTTCTTCCACATAGGGCACCGCCAGTGGCGGTTGGCCTTCGCGCTCCAGCACCAGGCCCTTGGCGGTGACGTTCATCACCCAGGTCGGTTTGTGGCCGTTGGCGCGCAGGATCATGCGTTTGAAGTCCGGGTCGTCGCAGGCCGACGTCGAGCGCTCGACGCGGTAGAGTTGTTGCAGGTCGACGCTGCCCTGGGTGCCGCTGGCGACCCCGGAGAACTTGCCACGCAGGTCGGCAAACAACGCGCCTTGCTCGCCGGCGAGGGAGGCCGCTTCCTGCAGGATGCTGGTGCCGCCGGTGTCGTTGACCACGTAGTTGCGTTTGTCATTGCACGGCTGGAACAGCAGTTTGCCGCCGACTGCGGTGAGTTCGCCCTGCATTCGGGTCAGCCCGGCCGTAGAAGGCTTGGCCGGATCGTTATCGAACATCTGGCAGGCGCCAAACAGGGGAAACAAGGCAAGTAGGGCAAGGGTATGGGCGGCACGCATTATCGGGTCTCCAGACAAGTGCCGCCACGTTACGCAGGCCTGCGCTGCATCACAACCCCGCCCGTTAGCTTCAGGTAATTCTGACAGGCAGCCTGATCACCCCACGATAAACGTCTGGCCGGTCTGCAAGCCTTCCACACTTTTTGCGTAGGCCAATGCCACGTCGGCGCCCGGCGCCGGTTTGTAGCCACGGAAGTACGGTGCGTAGCTGTCCATGGCTTCCAGTAACACCGTCGGGCTCACCGAGTTGACACGCAGGCCACGTGGCAGCTCGATTGCCGCTGCTTTGACGAAAGCATCCAGCGCACCATTGACCAGCGCAGCTGAAGCCCCGGTGCGAATCGGGTCGCGGTTCAGAATGCCACTGGTGAAGGTGAATGAGGCGCCATCGTTGGCGTATTCGCGGCCGATCAGCAGCAGGTTGACCTGGCCCATCAGTTTGTCACGCAGGCCCAGTTCGAAATCGCCTTCGCTCATCTCGCCTAGCGCCACGAACTTCACGCTGCCTGCCGCACAGACCAGGGCATCGAACTTGCCGGTCTGTTCGAACAGTTTGCGGATCGACGCGCTGTCGCTGATATCCACCTGGAAGTCACCGCTGTTGCGGCCGATGCTGATCACGTCGTGACGCTGGGCCAGTTCCGCCTTGATTGCTGAACCGACAGTGCCGCTGGCGCCAATCAATAGGATTTTCATGGTGCTGTTCCTCCAGGGAGTTAAGTGAGGGTTCAGTCTAGAGTGGCTTCTTTTGCGAATAAACGTGCTAATAGGCAACCTTTGGTTTTCAAATGGAAACAATCCGTGAGTGACATGGATGACCTGGCCGCGTTTGCGGTGCTGATCGAAGCCGGTAGTTTTACCGTGGCCGCCGAGCAATTGGGCTGCAGCAAAGGGCAGTTGTCCAAGCGGATCAGCCAGTTGGAAGCGCGGTTTTCCGTGGTATTGCTGCACCGCACCACCCGCAAGCTTAGCCTGACCGCGGCCGGCGCAGCGTTGCTGCCCCAGGCCCAGGCATTGGTGGTGCAGGTGGATCGTGCCCGACAGGCGTTGGCCCGGCTCAAGGATGATCTGGCTGGGCCGGTACGCATGACGGTGCCGGTGTCGCTGGGCGAGACCTTCTTCGACGGATTGTTGCTGGAGTTTTCCAAGCAGTACCCGCAGGTACAGATCGAGCTGGAGCTCAACAACAGCTACCGCGACCTGGCGCGGGATGGCTTTGACCTGGGGGTACGCTTAGGCGCGATCGAGAATGAGCGCCTGGTGGCCAAGCCGTTGTTGGCCTGGCATGAGATGACCTGCGCCAGCCCAGCCTACCTTGAGGAGCATGGCGAGCCGCAGACCCCGTCCGACCTGGCCGCGCACACCTGCCTGCTCAACAGCCATTACAGCGGGCGTGAAGAGTGGCTGTATCACCAGCAGCACGAATTGCTGCGGGTGCGGGTCAGCGGCACATTCGCCTCCAACCACTACAACCTGTTGAAAAAGGCCGCATTGGTGGGCGCCGGTATTGCGCGGCTGCCGTCCTACGTTCTCCCCGCGGAATTAGCGGACGGCCGTTTGCGCTGGCTCCTGCGCGATTATCAGACGCGGAGCATGCCGATGTACCTGGTGCATCCCTATCAGGGCGGTTTGCCGCGCCGCACCCAGGTGTTAGCCGATTATCTGGTGGGTTGGTTCAAGCGCAGCGGCGAGGCCCTGGATCGGCTTTAAGCATAGCGACGGGCGATCAGGTGATCGATGGACAGACGTCCCGGCCCTTTGGCCACCAGCAACAATAGCAGCGCGATCCAGGTCCCGTGGGTCGGGTAGGCGTCCGGGTAGACGAACAGCTGAATCACCAGGGTCATGCCGATCAGGGCCAAGGCCGAGAAGCGTGTGGCAAAGCCCACCAGGATCAATACCGGGAAAAAGTGCTCGGCAAATGCGGCCATAGGCGCTGCGACTTCGGGCGATAACAGGGGCACGTGGTATTCGCTGCGAAACAACGGCAACGTTGAGGCTGCCAGTTTGGGTTCACCCAGTTGGAAGGTGCCGCTGATCAGATCAATCGCGAAGCCTTCGACTTTGGTTTGCCCGGATTTCCAGAACACCGCGGCAATGGAAAAACGTGCGAGAAAGGCGATCAGGCTGTAGGGGATCTGCTCGAAAAGCGCGATGACCCGATTGATCAGGTACGACGGACGAGTATTCATGGCGATACCTTTTGTTCTGGATACAAATGAGTGATGGCGTTGTGGCTGATCAGCAGCGTCAGGCATTGGTGCAGGTCGAACTCGACTGACACTTCAAGCGCCTGCTCCACGGCTATTTCCAAGGGCGTGCCATGGGCCAGGCTGTCGATAAACGTGGCTGAACCGTGGTCGATAGCAAAGACCTGGACCTTCAGGCCCTGACGCATGACCAGCGCACCCTGGGCGTGCCAGGGATTCAGGGTGGCCAGGCCACCTTCGAGCTGGTGTGCGGCCCAGATGGCTACCACCGCATAAGTTGAATTCAATGTGGCAAGGGAGGGGTGCAGTTGCAGGCGCAATTTCCCCAGGGCTGACTGGCCTTGCAGTGCTTGGAGAACCGCCTGCTGTTCCAGCGGCTGGGTATCTGCTGCGTGGTAGGCACGCACGCGCAAGCGTTCCAGGCGTGCGACATCGGCCAGGTAGGGCACGCTGGCGGCAGGCTCGAAGTCCTGGATAAACGCCGCGAACGCACTGCCGTACTCGCTGATCAACGGGCTGGTGGGTGGGTAAGCCTGCACAAACAGGCCGGCCATTGCGCGGAAAAATTCCTCGCCCACCAGTTGTAATGTCACCGGGTAAGCCGTTGCCAGTGCGTTGATCAACGCGCTGTGCACGTTGTTGCGATACACCACAAAGCGGCTGGCAGGGTCGGCGCCATTGCTGCTGAACAGGCCATCGGGGCAGGCCAGATCCGGCGCCAACAAGGCCTCGGCGAACTCGTCATGCAGGCTCATGGGGTCACCTGCGACAGATG
The DNA here is from genome assembly GCF_054668895.1 of Pseudomonas sp. H3_E07. Taxonomy (NCBI): domain Bacteria; kingdom Pseudomonadati; phylum Pseudomonadota; class Gammaproteobacteria; order Pseudomonadales; family Pseudomonadaceae; genus Pseudomonas; species Pseudomonas sp. H3_E07. The sequence continues at coordinate 1,291,517 of NZ_CP162795.1, read as the reverse complement.
CCATTCGGCCTGTTGAGCCTCGGCCAGCAGTGCGCCGAATGCTGGCACCTGGTTATCCCGCTCGATCAGGGTCGCAACCGAGCCAACGTGTGCCAGTACTTTTTCGTACAGCTGCCACACGGCGTTATCGATTGGCGCGCCGTGATCATCGATCAGCAAGCGATCACCGAGGCTGTCAGTGTCTTCGGCAAAACCGGCCAGATGAATTTCGCCGACGGCCTGCAGCGGCAGGGCATCGATGTAGGCGAGTGGATCGCGCTGATGGTTGATGCACGACACATAGACGTTGTTGACGTCCAGCAGCAAACCACAGCCGGTGCGGCGGATGATTTCGCTGATGAAGTCGGTCTCGTCCAGGGTCGAGCGCTGGAATTGCAGATAAGTCGACGGGTTTTCCAGCAGCATTGGGCGCTTCAAGGTGCTCTGTACCTGGTCAATGTGTTCGCACACCCGTTGCAGGGTCGCGCTGTCGTAGGCCAGGGGCAGCAGGTCATTGAGGAACACCGGGCCATGGCTCGACCAGGCCAGGTGTTCGGAAAAAGACTGGGGGTGATAGCGATCGATCAGCGTGGCCAACCGTGCCAGGTGCTCACGGTCCAGCGGGTGTTCGCCGCCAATGGACAGGCCCACACCGTGCAAGGACAACGGGTACTGTTCGCGGATCAACCCCAGGTAATGATGAAACGGGCCGCCGGCCACCATGTAGTTTTCGGCGTGCACTTCAAAAAAACCGATGTCGGGTGAGGTCTCCAGCACTTCAAGGAAATGCTCATGCTTGAGCCCCAGCCCGGCCCGGCGGGGGAGGCCGGGCGCCTGAGCCTGGGAGATGGCGTGCAGGGATGAAAGAGTCATCATCAGTACTCAGGTTTTGCGAGGGATCAGGACTTGGCAGTGAAGGCCGCTTCCTGGCCGAATCCGGTCGGCGAGGTGGAGCTTGGGGTCTTGAGGCAGGTGCCGGCCGGGACCAGTTTCCAGGCGTTGGCCTGGTCTTTGGTTTTCGAGGTGCCGGCGCAGGAAGTGCCGGCACCCGCGGCGCAATCGTTCTTGCCAGCTTCGGCGACGCCAAAGCATTTCTGCATGTCGTCGGCAGCGTGGGCGGTGGTGGCCAGGGTGGACAGGCTCAGGGCGGAACCGAGGGCCAGGACGAGGGTGGCGGCGGACAGTTTGGTAGTCATGTTGAATCTCCAGCAGTGGGTTGAATTGGCGGGCTTGAGTGCCTGCTTGCACCACTAGAGGCGGGAAGGTGAGATTCGTTACACATCGCTTGAAAATAATTTCAAACAATGAAAGTTTCAGGGATCACACAAAGCAAAATGTGGGAGCGGGCTTGCTCGCGAATGCGGTGTTTCAGTCACTGAATGTGCTGACTGATCCACTTTATTCGCGAGCAAGCCCGCTCCCACATTTTTGATCGGGTTCCTACAGCAACCGTCTCTTAACCGCCCAGGTACGCCTCGCGCACCTTGGGATCGGTCAGCAACTGCTCGCCAGTCCCTTGCATCACCACCCGGCCGTTTTCCAGCACATAGGCGCGGTCAGCGATCTTCAAGGCCTGGTTGGCATTCTGTTCCACCAGGAACACCGTCACACCGTCCTTGCGCAGTTGTTCGATGATGTCGAAGATCTGCTGGATGATGATCGGCGCCAGGCCCAGTGAAGGTTCGTCCAGCAGCAACAGCTTGGGCTTGCTCATCAGCGCACGGCCGATGGCGAGCATTTGCTGCTCACCGCCGGACATGGTGCCGCCGCGTTGACTGAAGCGTTCCTTGAGCCTCGGGAACAGGTGCAATACCTTGTCCATCTGCTCCTGGTAGTCGCCCTTGTCGGTGAAGAACCCGCCCATGGCCAGGTTCTCTTCCACGGTCAGGCGCGAGAACACGCGACGGCCTTCCGGCACCACCGCAATGCTCTTTCGCATGATCTGCGACGACTGCTGGCCCACCAGCTCTTCGCCCATGTAGCGGATGCTGCCGCTGTGGGCTTGCGGCGAACCGCACAGGGTCATCAGCAAGGTCGATTTGCCGGCACCGTTGGCGCCGATCAGCGTGACGATCTCGCCTTGGCGCACTTCCACGTTGACGCTGTGCAGGGCCTGGATCTTGCCGTAGAAAGTGGAAACGTTTTCGAATTGCAGCATTTTACGCTTCCCCCAAATAGGCTTTGATCACTTCAGGATTGTCGCGGATCTGCTCCGGCGTGCCGTTGGCCAAAGGTGTGCCCTGGTTGATCACCACGATGTGGTCGGAAATGCTCATGACCAGTTTCATGTCGTGTTCGATCAACAGCACGGTGGCGTTGTTTTCCTCACGCAACACGCTGATCAGGGCCTTGAGGTCTTCGGTTTCCTTGGGGTTCAGGCCGGCCGCGGGTTCGTCGAGCATGAGGATCCGCGGACGGGTCATCATGCAACGGGCGATTTCCAGGCGACGTTGCTGCCCATAGGCCAGGGTGCCGGCGGGGCGGTTGGCGAACTCGGTGAGGTTGACCTTGTCCAGCCAGTACTCCGCATATTCCATGGCCTCGCGCTCGCTCTTGCGGAACGCCGGGGTCTTGAACAAGCCTGCGAAGAAATTGGTGTTCAGGTGGCGGTGCTGGGCGATCAGCAGGTTTTCGACCGCCGTCATGTCCTTGAACAACCGCACGTTCTGGAAGGTCCGCACCACGCCTTTGCGGGCGATCTCGTGACCGGCCAGGCCCTGGATCGGTTGGCCGTCCAGCAGGATGCTGCCACCGCTCGGCTTGTAGAAACCGGTGAGGCAGTTGAACACCGTGGTCTTGCCGGCGCCGTTGGGGCCGATCAGCGCTACGACTTGTTTTTCTTTGACGGTCAGGGCTACGCCGTTGACCGCTAGCAAACCGCCGAAGCGCATGCTCAGATTTTCGACTTTCAGGATCTCGCGGCTCATTTGCGCAGCTCCATGTGTGGACGTTGCATGGGCAGCAGGCCTTGAGGACGCCAGATCATCATCAGCACCATCATGGCGCCGAACATCAACATGCGGTATTCGCTGAACTCACGCATCATTTCCGGCAGCAGGATCATCACGATCGCCGCCAGGATCACGCCCAGTTGCGAGCCCATGCCACCCAATACCACGATGGCGAGGATGATCGCCGACTCGATGAAGGTGAACGACTCCGGGGTCACCAGGCCTTGGCGAGCGGCGAAGAAGCTGCCGGCGAAACCGGCGAACGCAGCCCCCAGGGTGAACGCGGAGAGTTTGATGATGGTCGGGTTCAGGCCCAGTGCGCGGCAGGCGATCTCATCTTCGCGCAACGCTTCCCACGCGCGGCCGATCGGCATGCGCAGCAGGCGGTTGATCACGAACAAGGCGGCCAATGCCAGTAACAGCGCCACCAGGTACAGGAACACCACTTTGCTCACGGGGTTGTAGTCGATCCCGAAGTATTCGTGGAAGGTCTGCATGCCTTCAGCGGCGGTACGGTCGAACGACAGCCCGAAGAACGTCGGCTTGGGGATGCTGCTGATACCGTTGGGGCCGCCGGTGATGTCGGTGAGGTTACGCAGGAACAGACGGATGATTTCACCGAAGCCCAGGGTCACGATCGCCAGGTAGTCACCGCGCAGGCGCAGTACCGGGAAGCCCAGCAGGAAGCCGAACGTGGCCGCCGCCATGCCCGCCAATGGCAGGCAGATCCAGAAACTCCAGCCCAGGTAATGCGAGAGCAGTGCGTAGGTGTAGGCACCCACGGCATAGAAGCCCACGTAACCCAGATCGAGCAGGCCGGCCAGGCCGACCACGATGTTCAGGCCAAGGCCCAGCAACACGTAGATCAGGATCAGGGTGGCGATATCGACCGCGCCGCGCGAGCCGAAGAACGGCCAAATGAGTGCGGCGATGATCAGGGCAATGATGATGTAGCGCTGCGTGCGTGGCAGGGTCAGGAATTGGCTGACCTTGGGCGACACCAACGGACCACGGTTGCTCTTGAACAGGGCACCGACCTGCTGGGTGAACAGCACGCGCAGGAACATCAGCACCGAGCAGAGGGCAATGATGGTCAGGGTCACGGGACCGGTGCCATGCACTTCCAGATTGATGCCGACAATGCTCAGCTTGAGACCGAGTACCGGAAAGGCCACGGCCCATACCAGCAAGGCGCTGAAGAACGCCGATTTAAGATATCTGCTCATACTTTCTCAACCTCCGGACGGCCCAGGATTCCGGTCGGACGGAACAACAGCACCAGAACCAACAGGCCGAACGCCACGACGTCCTTGTACTGGTCGCCGAAGATATCGGCGCCAAAGGCTTCGGCCACACCCAGCACCAGGCCACCGAGCATCGCGCCCGGAATACTGCCGATGCCGCCCAATACCGCCGCGGTAAAGGCCTTGAGGCCTACCAGGAAACCGGCGTTAGGGTTGATCACGCCGTACTGCATGCTCAGCAGCACCGCTGCAACGGCGGCCAGCGCGGCGCCGATCACGAAGGTCAGGGCGATGATGTTGTTGGTGTTGATGCCCAGCAGGTTGGCCATCTTGATGTCTTCGGCGCAGGCCCGACAGGCGCGCCCCAGACGGGAGCGGGAGATGAACAGGGTCAGGCCCAGCATCGCCACTAGGGTGACGACGAAAACCAGGATCTGCATGTAGGAAATCAGGACTTCTTCCGCACCACCCGGACCGAAGGAGAAGCTCCCCGGGATCAGGTTGGGAATGGACTTGTCCTTGGAATCCTGGGACAGCAATACGGTGTTCTGTAGGAAAATCGACATGCCAATGGCGGAAATCAGCGGGATCAAACGGTTGCTGCCACGCAAGGGGCGATAGGCAACGCGCTCGATACTGTAGCCATAGGCACTGGTTACGACGATCGACGCAAGGAACGCAGCGGTCATCAACAGCGGCAGGGAGTGGATACCCATCATGGCCAACCCGGCAAGGGCGATAAAGGCCACGTAGGAACCAATCATGTAGACCTCGCCATGGGCGAAGTTGATCATTCCAATGATGCCGTAAACCATTGTGTAGCCAATGGCTATCAAGGCATAGGTGCTGCCAATGGTCAGGCCATTAACCAGCTGTTGGAAAAAATGATAGATCTCAGGCATTACAGCGCTCCTAAAAACCCGATACGCATTTCACTGGTGGAGTCATGTTCCGGCCCCGTGCTGTGTTCTGTGAGCACATTTGCACAAAGCGTTTGCCAGCGAACCGCTGGTGACGGTTTTAAGATTTTCAGGTGAGCCAGCGCCCGGATCGCGGGTGTCAGGCCCATAAACCTCGTAAAACAAAGCCCACTGCTCTCACAGTGGGCTTGTTGGACCAGTAATGCCTGGCTTACTGAGGGGAAACTTCGGTTTTTGGTTTACCGAAGTGCCATTCGTAGACCACGAACTTGAAGTCCTTCAGGTCGCCCTTGGCGTCGAAGCTCAGGTCGCCGGTAGGGGTCTTGAAGGTGCCCGCGTGGATGGCTTCGGCCACCTTGGCGGTGTCTTCGCTCTTCGCAGCCTTGATACCGCCGGCGATCACTTCAATGGCCGAGTAGGCTGGGAACACGAATGGACCGGTTGGGTCCTGCTTGTTCTTGGCGAACTCTTCAACGATGGCTTTGTTGGCCGGGTCGGTGTCGAAGGATTTAGGCAGGGTCACCAGCAGGCCTTCGGAAGCGCCCTGGGCGATTTGCGAGATGGAGTCGTTGCCGACGCCTTCTGGCCCCATGAACTTGGCGTTCAGGCCTTTTTCCTTGGCTTGGCGCAGGATCAGGCCCAGCTCTGGGTGGTAGCCGCCGTAGTAGACGAAGTCGACGTTGGCTTGCTTGAGTTTCTGGATGATCGAGGAGAAGTCTTTGTCGCCGGCGTTCAGGCCTTCGAAGACGGCAACCTTGGTGCCTTTCTTCTCGAGGGTCTGTTTGACGGCGGTGGCGATGCCTTCACCGTATTGCTGCTTGTCGTGCAGTACGGCCACGATCTTCGGCTTCACGTGGTCGGCGATGTAGTTGCCGGCGGCTGGGCCTTGAGCGCTGTCCAGGCCGATGGTGCGGAAGATCAGCTTGTAGCCACGCGCGGTGATTTCCGGGCTGGTGGCAGCCGGGGTAATCATGATCACGCCTTCATCTTCATAGATGTCGGAGGCAGGTTGAGTGGAGCTGGAGCAGAGGTGACCGACCACGAACTTGACGCCGTCGTTGACCACTTTGTTGGCGACGGCAACGGCTTGTTTAGGATCGCAAGCGTCGTCGTATTCCTTGGCTTCAAGCATTTTTCCGTCGACGCCGCCTTTGGCGTTGATGTCGGCGATGGCTTGCTTGGCACCCATGAATTGCATGTCGCCGTATTGCGTCACTGGACCGGTCTTAGGACCTGCGATACCGATCTTGATGGTGTCGGCTGCGAACGAATGGCCGGCAACCCCAGCCAGGACCATAGCGGCAAACAGTTTGGAAATCTGCTTAGTAGCCTTATTCATAGTGCTCCACTCTTACTGTTGTATTTTTTATAGTTCTAGCGGCCTTGTGAGCTGCAGAACCGGATCAGATATCTCGGATATCCCCCCGGCAGTGCCCTGGCAACTGTACCGGTACAGTGTAGAGCGCCGGTTGATCGCTTGAAAAGCTGGCTGCTGGGGGCAAAACCCGGGTATGTCGCTTAAATGAAAGAAAAAGACAGAATTGCGGCGGGGTTATGCCGGAGTTTCAGGCAATCCTTGGCTTTCCTGACACTTTCTATCGGTGACTCATTTGCAACTGGGTTTTTCTGCTTGAGGTGTGACGCTATGATTGCGCCGATTTTTTCCCAAGGTGAACTCCCATGACGCAAGAACCTAGCACCCTCTATGCCAAGCTGCTCGGTGAAACCGCCGAAATATCCTGGAAGGAGCTTGAGCCGTTCTTTGCCAAGGGTGCCCTATTGTGGGTCGACGCCGGCCTGGATTTGATCGAGGCCGCCGAAGGCATGGCCGAAGATAATCGCGACAAAGTCGCTGCCTGGCTGGCTGCCGGGAGCCTTGGCGAAGTGTCTGCGACGCGGGCATTGGACCTGGTTGAGCGTGATCCGAGCCTGTGGGCGGTGGTGGTATCGCCGTGGATTCTGATCCAGGAAAGGGCAGTGTAAGAAAAGATTGCACGAAAAAGGTGCGTGGTTTTTGCTGTCTTAAGTGTGTAGCGGAGTAACTGCTGACGCCGTGATGGCACGTTGCCGTAGAGAAAGGTCACAGGTGAGGGTGACGTGCACGTCATGGGAACAGTTAGGGCGCTGGCCGAATCGCTGCGCAATTGTTTCCAGGTGTGCCAGGACTGAAGGTATCTGTTGTCTGGACTGCCGCATTCGCGAGCAAGCCCGCTCCCACATGCGACCGCATTTGTGCAGGATGCACACGGTCAACTGTGGGAGCGGGCTTGCTCGCGAAGAGGGCAACGCGGCCTAGGCGGTTTTCCCGGTATGGTTATTCAACGAAATAACCTTGGTCTTGCCAATCCGGTGACGGTAAATCTCGCGCAGGTACTTGATCGCCTTCTTCACGCAATCCCGTGACAGGCGGATGTCATTGATCGACACAAACTTCTCTTTGTCGTTGATCAACTCGCGGTACTTCTTCTCATACATCGGTTTGATCGCGTACCAGTTGGTATCGAGGATCTTCGCCGGGTTTTCGAACTCGTTGAGCAGCTCGTCGATACGGTCTTCGTCGAAGTCCTCGTGGATGATGAAGTCCAGGATCGAATTGTCCAGCGTGTCATCGAAGCGGTACGGGTTGCGCGCAAAGCAACGTTTGATGAATGCCACGATCAGCGTAAGAAAGTCGTCCGACAGGCACGGGCTCTTGGCGATCAGGGTGGTCAGCGACAAGTTGGCCGAAGCGCCGATCACCAGGGCATAGCGCTTGAGGGTGGTATTGGGGAACAGGCTGTTGAGGTGGGTCTTGAGCCGGTTCAGGTCCATGTAGGACAGCTTGTAGTCCTTGGGCAATGAAACGATCGACACCACCGACGAACAGTTTTTGAAGAAGTGCAGGTCGTGCAACGCGGCCGCGTCGTAGCCCGAATTCTTGTACTGCTCCAGCGACGCCTTGTAGCGCTTGGACTCGATCGGCAGCAGGCTGATGCCTTCGATGGCTTGGGTGACCTTGTTGAAGTGCGGCAGGTCGATGGAGCGGAAGAACAGGTCGTCGATGTTCAGGCGCTGCGGCTCTTTGTCGAATACCTTGAACTTGTCGCTCGACGGCGCCGGGGTTTCCGGGACGACGGATTCGGCATAGGCAATCGCCACCGGGCCGGCCAGGCTCATGAACAGGTCGTTGGCATCCAGGCGAATGGTTTCGCCGATGTCGATACCGGCACGACGGAAGTAGTTCTGGTCGTAGTCGGTGGTCACGGCCTGGGCCGTGAGGATGTTGAAGATCTGCTGGGAAATGTACTGGTTGGCGTGTTTTTCCATCGCATTGACGTCAATGTTCTGGATATTGCCGTCATCGCTTTCTTCGGCATAACGCATGATGTCGTTGGAGATCAGCATCATCGCGTTCCACGGCCGGATACGCCCCTTCACGCTGGCTTCGCTGCTGTCTTCGTTGGCAAAGTTGTACGAGAAATCCCATTCTTCCGACAGGTATTTGCACAGCAGTCGCCCGGCGTTGATGTGCAGCGCCTCGGACATTTCACTGCGGTGGTCGGAAATATTCGGCAGCACGCAGATGCCGCTGGTGAAGATCGGCTCGAACACAAAGGCATGGCCGCTTTTGCTGTCGTGCTCGTCGGCGGGCTTGGTGTCGAACGTTTTGTTCATGTACGAGTGCTGCTGGGCCAGGCCGAATTCGGAGGCCATGCCCGAACCGGTGCCGCCGCCGGCGCTGAAGATCGAGAAGTACAGGCGCGACTGGTTGGCTTTGATACCGCAAGAGTCGATCAGGTACGAGTGGATCATCTTCCAATCGGGGCTGGAAAAGCGCTGGGTGTCTTTGTTGAGGATGATCTTGGCCAGGTACTGGCCGAGGATCGGCGCGTTACCGGCACCACCGGCATGGACCTCCGACAAGTCCATGATCTTCATTTTGCTGTAGTCGCGCAGGAAGCCGCTTTTTTCGCCCTTGCGCGAGAAACGGATGCGCCCGGCGATGTCCTTGTCCAGGTCGCCGAGCATGACCAGCGGCTCCACCAGGAACACAGGTTTGCTGGCCTTGCCGCCGCCCAGGCGCAGATTGTTGCGGATCCACTGGGCCGGGCTGTAGCCCTTGTCCTGCGATTTGTCTTCGTTGCTGAATTCGTTCAGGTAGAACTTGCGCGCGTTGTACACCAACTCCGCCACGTCCAGTGCGATGTTCGAACCGCAGCGGCCCAGGCCGATCAGGCATACCGAGGGAAATTCCTGCTCGTTGCGCGGGTCGGTATCGCCTTCCAAGTGGGGCGGGCGCGGGAACACCATGTCGCGCAGGCCGTCGAGGTTGTCGAGAATGCGGTCGGTATTGGTTTCGGTGAAGTACAGGTATTGCTGGGTGGCCGACGGGCGGGTGGTGCTCAATGACGTTGAACCTGAGGGTTTGTCCGCAGGCGCTGGGGGCAACACGTCGGATACCAGGGTGGCAGAGTTATTTTTAGAGGTCATTGTGCGCCATGTGCCTGGGCGGACGGCTAAAGAGTATCAAGTAGCCATCACGGAGTGGGAGTTCGCGACTTTACTGCGCGTCCTTGTCCTGGGCGAGTGGGCTAAACCCGAGTGTTTTCAGGGAAAACCTGGCCGGACTCTGATGAATCGGCCGTTTGTCGGGGTTCTTTAGGCAAATGATGGCTAAATGCCAAGGATTCGACGTCAACGAATTGGCCTGACGATCGACGTGGAGCTGCCACGGTTTGGGGAGGGGTCTTTCGTCGAACTGCTGTCCTTGCTGCCCACCCCTCTGTGCGCAGGGAGAGGGTTGCGCTGGTTGATGCCCTGCATCACGCCGATGATCTCACTGGCCGGCACCGCCGGACTTAGCAGGTAACCCTGCACGAAATCGCAGCCATGCTTGAGTAGCACCTCGAATTGGGCCTGGGTTTCCACGCCTTCGGTCACCACCTGCAAGTGCAGGGTGTGAGCCATGCCGATCACCGCCTGGACGATCTCGATATCGGCGGTGGACTTGGGAATGTCCTGGATAAACGAGCGGTCTATCTTCAGGGTGTTGAGTGGCAAGCGTTTGAGATAAGCGAGGGACGAGTAGCCCGTGCCGAAGTCGTCGATGGCCAGCGACACGCCCAGCGCGCGGATCTGCCGCAGCAACGCCAAGGTGCTGCTGATGTTGCCCATCAGTGCGTTTTCGGTGACTTCCAGCTCCAGGCGGTTGGCGCCGATCCCGCTGAAGCGCAACGCGTCTTCGATTTCATCCGCCAGCTCATCGCGCGCCAGGTTAAGGGCCGAGCAGTTCACTGACATGGTCAAGTCGGTGTAGCCGCGGTCAGCCAGCAGGCTCAGGTCATGACAGGCTTGGCGCAACACCCAATGGTCCAGTTCGGCAATCAGGCCGTTGCTTTCGGCGATGCCGATAAAGCGGTCCGGGGCCAGCAAGCCGTGCTGTGGATGTTGCCAGCGCACTAGGGCTTCGAGCCGCGTGACCTTGCCCAATTTCATGTCGAAGATCGGTTGATAGAACAACACCAGTTGGTTATGGGTGCGCAGCGCTCCGCGTAATTCCTCTTCCAGTTGCAGTTCGAGGAAGGCGCGAGTTTTCAGGTTGGAACTGAAAAAGTTGAGATTGTTGCGCCCGGCATCCTTGGACTGGTACAGCGCCAGATCGGCGGTTTTCAGCAGTTCTTCGCAAGTCAGGCCGTCGTCGGGGAACAGGCTGATACCAATGCTAGTGGTCATCACCATGCGTCGGCCGGCCAATTCGATGGGCTCTTTCATCTGTTGCATGATGCGCTGGGCCAGGTGCCGGGCTTCGTCGCGGTGGTGAATGCTGATCAGGATGCAAAACTCATCGCCGCCAAACCGTGCGACCACATCCGCGTGGCTGCGCACCGAGCCCTTGATATGCCCGGCCAGCACGCTGAGTAACTGGTCGCCGGCGTCATGCCCGAGGCTGTCATTGATGCGCTTGAAGTGATCAATATCGAGGAATATCACGGCCATCATGCCGTTGGAGGCGGTTTTTTCGGCGAGCTTCTCCGCAAAAATCTGGTTGAACCCTCGGCGATTGAGCAGGCTGGTCAGGGCGTCGTAATGGGCTACTTGTTGCAGCGAGGCGCGAGCCTGGTCCAGTTCGCTGAGCAGTGCATTGACCCGGCGCAGGTCACGTTCCTTGTGCTGCAGTTTCTTGTCGGCCAGAGCGGCGCTGATGCTGCTGCCGATCACCAGCAGGGTGATGACGGCCACCGACAGGCCCAGTTGAATGGGGTTGTTATCCACTGCCAGTGAGAGGTCAGCGCCGGTGGGGACGATTAATTGCAGAGCGGCCATGCCCGTAAAATGCATGCTCAGGATCCCCGCGCCCAAGACCAGGCTGGCGGCGTATTTGAGCAGTTGATGGAACACGCCCGTGCCCGTGCGCAGGTAACTCGACAGCAACAACGCCGCGAGGCTGGCACCCATGGCAATGCCAACCGAGGCCAGGAACAGTCCCGAATCGAAATACATCTGGGCCTGGGAGCGCATGGCCGACATGCCAACGTAATGCATCAAGGCGATGCCGATGCCCATCCAGATGGACGCCAGCAAATACTGGTGAAAGCGCAGGTTGGAGTGACTGAGGGTTTGCATGGCGATCAACGACGCGATCAGCGCGATCAGCAAGGATGCGAACGTCATGAACAGTTCGTAATGGATCACAATCGGGGCCTGGAAGGCCAGCATGCTGATGAAATGGGTGGACCAGATCCCGCCTGCCAGGCAACCGGCACCGAGCCAGCGCCAATGGCGCCGCGCGGTAGGGTCTTCGACATGGCCGACGCGTTCGGCCATGTCCAGTGTGCCAAAGCCCGCCGCACACGCAACCAGGTAGGCGAGCAACACCAGGAAGGGGTTATGACTGCAATTGAGTAATAAGTGCCCGCTCGCTGGAAGTTCGGTAAAAAAATGCAGACCCAGCCATTCCATAGCATGTCCCGTCATAGCGTCACGTCACTGCCTACGGCGATGACCAATGAGGACGAGTGTAGACGGCTAGGAGAATTCGCCAAGGAGTAATGGCACTTTGATTCTCTACGATTTTGGCATGCCACCCATAGCGTTTGATGCTAAGCGCTGATGGGCAGGTCCAGTTCGAACGGTGCTTCCAGAGGCGCCAGGCCAAACGCGGCGCGGGCTGCATCGCAATCGGCGTTGTGTTCGCCCCCATACCAGGAGGCCTCGAATTCGCGGCACACACTGGAGCGTTGTTCGTAAATCGTGCAGCGGGTGCCTTGGCCCACTTCTCCTTCAAGGCTGCAGCAGCGCGCCGGCTTCTGATCGGTGCCGATCATCGCCACGCGGGTGGGGTTGATCTGCACCACCAGGTCATCGGGCACCGTGCCCCCCGACGAGGCGCACTCTCCCCAAAAGAAAGACACACGAAAGTGTGAACAGCAGGCACCGCAATTCAGACACGGACTGGCTTCGGACATGGGCGTCATCGATAAGAAAAGTAGGGTTGGGGTGTTACGGAAGGCTCGCCATTCTATCCGGGCCATGGCCGTTGGGAAGGGGGGCAGGCACTTATATTTTTGTGGGCGAAGTCCCGTGCTGCCGGGCGAAATCATGCCCTATCAGCTTTACGAATCATTACAGACAACCGGGTGCTGTCTGACTATGTTGCAGGTACCGGGCAGGATGCATCGGGCATCGCAGCTCTCATAACAATAAAAGAGACGGACCCATGCAGAACTCGACCCAAGCGGCGAATGCCTGGCGCATTCTGTTCCTGCTGTTCCTCGCCAACCTGTTCAATTTCTTCGATCGCACGATTCCGGCGATCATCATCGAGCCAATCCGCATGGAATGGCACCTGAGCGACTTCCAGCTCGGCATCATCGGCACCGCCTTCACCATCGTCTACGCCATTGCCGGCTTGCCCCTCGGGCGCCTGGCCGATACCGGCTCGCGCAGCAAACTGATGGGCTGGGGCTTGTTCGCCTGGAGCGGGCTGACGGCGGTCAATGGCATGGTCGGCAGTTTCTGGACGTTTCTGTTGGTGCGCATGGGCATCGGCATTGGCGAAGCCAGCTATGCACCGGCGGCCAACTCGCTGATTGGCGACCTGTTTCCGGCGCACCGTCGCGCGCGGGCCATGGGCATTTTCATGCTGGGCCTGCCGTTGGGGCTGTTGCTGGCATTCTTTACCATCGGCTGGATGGTCAAGGCGTTCGACAGCTGGCGCGCACCGTTCTTTATTGCGGCGGTACCGGGCATGATCCTGGCGGTGTTCATGTTCTATATCAAGGAGCCCAAGCGCGGCGCCGCCGAAACCGTGCAGGTGTCCCAAGAACGCGTCGACCGCCCGATCCGCCGTGTGTTGGCGGTGCCGACCTTTCTGTGGCTGGTGCTGGCCGGGTTGTGCTTCAACTTTGCGACCTATGCCTGCAACTCGTTCCTGGTGCCGATGCTGCAGCGTTATTTCCTGATGCCGTTGCAGGAAGCCGCCGTCGCCACTGGCGTGATCGTCGGTTTGACCGGCCTGGTGGGCCTGACGTTGGGGGGCTGGGTCGCCGACAAGATCCATCAGCGGGTTGCCAATGGTCGGCTGTTGTTCGCCGCGTTCAGCCTGATTATCTCCACCGTGACCACCGCCTGGGCGTTGCACGCCGGGCGCATTGAGATTGGTGTGTTCGTGGCGCTGTTCAGCGTGGGCTGGTTGTTTGCCTATAACTTCTACACCTGCGTGTACACGGCGATTCAGGACGTGGTCGAACCGCGCCTGCGCGCCACGGCGATGGCGCTGTTTTTTGCCGGGTTGTACTTGTTGGGGGGTGGAATGGGGCCGATCGTGGTGGGCGGGCTCTCCGATCATTTTGCCCATTCGGCGATGTACGCAGCGGGGGCGGAGCAGATGACCGAAGCGTATAAAGCGGTGGGGTTGCATGACGCCATGTACCTGATCCCGGTGGCGCTGTTCTTGACCATGCTGTTTCTGTTCCAGGCGTCGCGCAGCTTTGTGCGCGATGCCAAGAAGATGAAGGAAGGATTGGGGGACGTGCAGGTGCCGGCTGCCGGGGTTCCCGCCTGAGATCGGGTTGACCCCTTCGCAGGCGAGCCAGCTCCCACATTGAACGGTTATCGACATGGCAACTCGGTCAAATGTGGGAGCTGGCTTGCTTGCGAAGAGGCCGGCACCCACAACACCGGGGCCGCGACAAACGAAAAAGGCCCGCATTGCGCGGGCCTTTTTTGTGCTTCAAACCACGATTAACCTGCTACCAGAACCCGAATCGCTTCCAGTCGCAGCGCCGCCTTATCCAGCATGGCCAGGCCTTGCTCGCGTTGGGTGCGCAGGGCCACCAGCTCGCTGTCGCGCACAGTCGGGTTGACCGCTTGCAAGGCGGTCAGGCGTGCCAGTTCTTCGTCGGTGTCCGCCGCCAGGCGACGCTTGGCCTCGGCCACGCGCTCGGCATGTTGCGGGGTGATCTTCTCTTCGCCCGCGTTGATCCGTGGCGTCAGCTGGTCGCGCTGGGCCTGGATGAACTTGTTGGCGCTGGCCCGTGGCACGCTTTCCAATTGGTCGTTGAGGGTCACGAAAGACACACGGCTCGACAGGTCGTTGCCATTGGCATCCAGCAGGCAGCGCAGGGCTGCCGGCGGCAGGTAACGGCCCAGTTGCAGCGAGCGCGGGGCAACCACTTCGCTGACGTAGAGCAGTTCCAGCAACACGGTGCCAGGCTTCAGCGCCTTGTTCTTGATCAGCGCCACGGCGGTGTTGCCCATGGAACCGGACAACACCAGGTCCATGCCGCCCTGCACCATCGGGTGTTCCCAGGTGATGAACTGCATGTCTTCACGGGACAGCGCCTGGTTACGGTCGTAGGTGATGGTCACACCTTCGTCGTCACCCAGGGGGAAACTGGCGTCGAGCATCTTTTCGCTGGGCTTGAGGATCAGCGCGTTTTCCGAATGGTCTTCGCTGTCGATGCCGAAGGCGTCGAACAGGGTTTCCATGTAGATCGGCAGGGCGAATTGGTCGTCTTGCTCAAGGATGTCTTCCACCAGTGCATCGCCTTCACCCGCGCCGCCGGAGTTGAGTTCCAGCAGGCGGTCGCGACCGGTGTGCAGTTCTTCTTCCAGGCGCTCACGCTCGGCGCGGGCCTCGTCGATCAAGGCTTGCCACTCGCCGTCATCGGCGTTTTCCAGCAGCGGCAGCAGGCGTGGGCCGAACTGATGCTGCAAGGCGTTGCCGGTCGGGCAGGTGTTGAGGAAGGCGTTGAGCGCTTCGTGGTACCACTGGAACAGGCGCTCTTGCGGGCTGGTTTCCAGGTACGGCACGTGCAGTTCGATCACGTGTTTCTGGCCGATCCGGTCCAGTCGGCCGATGCGCTGTTCCAGCAAATCGGGGTGGGACGGCAGGTCGAACAGCACCAGGTGGTGGGAGAACTGGAAGTTACGGCCTTCACTGCCGATTTCCGAACAGATCAGCACTTGGGCGCCAAACTCTTCATCGGCGAAGTAAGCGGCGGCGCGGTCACGCTCGAGGATGTTCATGCCCTCGTGGAACACCGTGGCCGGAATGCCGGAGCGCACGCGCAGGGCGTCTTCCAGGTCCATGGCGGTTTCGGCGTGGGCGCAGATCACCAGGACCTTGGTGCGCTTGAGCATTTTCAGCTGGTCGATCAGCCATTCGACGCGCGGGTCGAAGCGCCACCAGCGGTTTTCTTCTTCGATGTCCGGCTGCGACTGGAAGCTGACTTCCGGGTACAGTTCGGCGTGTTCGCCCAGCGGCAACTCGAGGTATTCGTCCGGGTTCGGCAGCGGGTAGGCGTGCAGTTTGCGCTCTGGGAAACCTTGCACAGCGGCACGGGTGTTGCGAAACAGCACGCGGCCCGTGCCGTGGCGGTCGAGCAGCTCGCGTACCAGGCGTGCGCTGGCTTCGGTGTCGCCATCGTTGACGGCGGTCAGCAGCGCTTCACCTTCGTTGCCGAGGAAACCCTGGATGGTCTTGTGCGCGGCAGGGGAGAGACGACCTTTGTCCAGCAGCTCCTGCACGGCTTCGGCGACCGGGCGATAGTTCTCGCTCTCGGCGCGGAAGGCTTGCAGGTCGTGGAAGCGATTCGGGTCGAGCAGGCGCAGACGCGCGAAGTGGCTGTCCTGGCCCAATTGCTCCGGGGTGGCGGTGAGCAGCAATACGCCAGGGATCACTTCGGCCAGTTGCTCGACCAGCGCGTATTCCGGGCTGACCTTGTCTTCATGCCATACCAGATGGTGAGCTTCATCGACCACCAACAGGTCCCAACCGGCGGCGAACAGCGCGTCCTGGGCCTTTTCGTCGTCCACCAGCCATTCCAGCGCAACCAGAGCCAGTTGGGTGTCTTCGAACGGGTTGGTGGCATCGCTTTCGATAAAGCGTTCTTCGTCGAACAGCGCAACCTGCAGGTTGAAGCGGCGGCGCATTTCCACCAGCCATTGGTGCTGCAGGTTTTCCGGGACCAGGATCAGCACGCGGTTGGCGCGGCCCGACAGCAGTTGGCGATGGATCACCAGGCCGGCTTCGATGGTCTTGCCCAAGCCCACTTCGTCAGCCAGCAATACCCGTGGCGCGATACGGTCAGCGACCTCACGGGCGATGTGCAACTGGTGCGCGATCGGTTGTGCACGCACGCCACCCAAGCCCCACAACGAGGACTGCAATTGGCGGCTGGTGTGTTCCAGGGTGTGGTAGCGCAGCGAGAACCAGGCCAGCGGGTCGATCTGCCCGGCGAACAGGCGGTCGCTGGCCAGGCGGAACTGGATGAAGTTCGAGAGTTGGGTTTCCGGCAGGGTGACCTGCTCGTTCTGCCCATTGAGGCCGTGGTACACCAGCAAGCCGTCGACATCGTCGACTTCCTGAACGGTCATTTTCCAGCCTTCGAAGTGGGTGATGCTGTCACCCGGCGAAAACCTCACGCGAGTGAGGGGCGCATTCCGTAGCGCATACTGGCGAGTGTCGCCAGTGGCCGGATAGAGCACGGTCAATAAGCGGCCGTCCTGTGCCAGAACGGTGCCTAACCCCAGCTCTGCTTCGCTGTCACTAATCCAGCGTTGCCCCGGTTGATACTGCTGCGCCATGCTGCCTGACTCCCGCCGTGAAAAAGCCGACTATCTTAACGGAACAAGCCCCCACGCCCAAGGACTCTGAGAAAAACTACTCCGTTGGCGCGGCGTATCGGAAGTCGAATCGACGGGTGGCGGGCACTTGACAGTGTCGACTGGGTCACAGGTTGGCGAGCCTGCGCTCAAGTCGCCCGGCAACCCGCCGACAGCCTGTTGATCAGGAGAATAATCACTATGCTGCCACCCATGCTGCCCGTCAGCGTTGTGCCGGTCACGTCACAACTCGATCCGGTGCGACAGAAGCCGGATATCCCGCCCGTGGTGCCAGTTCAACCCGGCTCCAACGAGAGCACCATCGACCTGAAAAAAGGCGACGCCGAGACGTCGACCTTTTTGCTGCGCGAAGAACAACGCCGCCAGCAGGAACAACAGAAACGCCGGCGTGAGGCCGATGAAGACCCGGAGCAGCACCTGGCCATTCCGGGGGATGTGCTCAATGCCGACAACACCGTGCCGGTGGTGCCGCTGATCGAAGATGCCCCGCGCCAGGGCTTGTGGGTGGACGTCGAGGTTTAGTCGCACAACTCGCGCAGGGCCGCGATCAACAACTCGATATCGTGCTCGGTGTTGAGCGGGCTGACCGAGACCCGCGCCACGCTTTCCAGGCCCCGCGCCTGCATATCCAGTGGCGTGTAGGCCACGCCGTTGGCGCCGATATTGATGCGCTTCAAGCCCAGTCGCCGTTTCAGTTCGAAGGCATCCCACCCCGCCAGGTTGAAGGCGATCAAGCCTGATTGATGGGTGCCCAGGTCATGCAGGGTAATACCCGCAATCCCACGCAATGCGTCGCGGATTTGCTCGGCGGTTTGCGACACCCTTTCCCAGACGCGCTCGATGCCCAGACGATTCATCTCTTGCAATGCGTTGCCCAGGCCAGCCAGTAAGGCGAAGGAGGTCTCGCTGGTTTCGAAGCGACGGGCGTCATTGCGCAGGTCAAACCCCCGGGCAGTCCATGGCGCTGAAAATACGTCACGCTGGGCCGGGTTCAACTGTTCAAGAAAATCCGGCCGCACATACAGCAGTGCGGTGCCCCGTGGGCCGCGCAGGTGTTTGCGTCCGGCCGACTTGAGCACGTCGCACTGCAACGCCTGCACATCCACGGGCACCTGGCCGACGGCTTGGCCGGCGTCGATGAAGTAGGGGATGGCATGACGTCTCGCCACTTCACCGATGGCCTGGGCGGGGTTGATCAGGCCGCCATTGGCCGGGAGCCAAGTGAGGTCGATCAGCTTGACGTGTGTATCGATCATCGATTCCAGCGCCAGCGGGCAGACCGCGCCGCTGTCATCGCAGGGGATGGTTTCCACTCGGGCACCGGCTTGTACAGCCAGCTCCATGCTGGCCAGATTGCCACCCCATTCATGGCGGCCCACCAGAATACGATCGCCCGCCTGCCAAGGCCCCAAGGCCTGAAACGCCAGGCTCCAGGCGGTCGAGCCACTGCTGGCAAACGCGATTGATGAAGCGGGGGCGTTGAGCAATTGCGCGGCGGCGCGACGGGCTTTTTCCACCAGCACGGCGCCATGTTCACCGGCTTCCATCGGGCCGTCCCGGGCTTCGCGTTGCAGGTGTTCGATGATCGCATCGAGGGTTGCCTGGCTGGGCAGGGAGGCGCCGGCAGGGTTGAAGTGCACGATGCCGGATTGGCAACCCGGCGTGTCATCTCGCAGGCGCTGGACTTCGAGCGGGCTCACGGACGCAGCTCGAAAATGGCATCAACCTCCACCGCCACGCCGGCCGGCAGGCTTGAAACACCCACGGCGGTGCGCACATGTCGGCCTTTTTCGCCCAGTGCGTTGACCAGTAGATTGGACGCGCCGTTGGCGACCACGCTTTGTTGTTTGAAATCAGCGCTGCTGGCGATAAACACACCCAGGCGCACGGTGCGTACCAGGCGTGACAAGTCATCACCCAAGGCATCGCTCAATTGGCCCAGCAGGCCCAGGGCTGCCAGTTCCGCCGCGTGTGCGCCTTCTTCATCGCTGACGGACTCGCCCAAGCGGCCGACGTAGGCTGGTTTGCCATCTACCAGCGGAATCTGCCCGGAGACGAACAGCTGGTTCTGGCTGATGACATGATTGACGTAGTTGGCAATCGGCTGGCTGGGGGTGGGCAGCGTGAGGCCCAAGGCTTGCACGCGTTGGCGGATGGAGTCGCTCATGATCAATCCTCTCTGTTCAGGAGGTTTCAGCATGTGCGTTGCCTGGGTGAGCGACAAACGGATAGATCTCACGCAACGTATCGAAATAACTCACCCGTCGGCGCAGACTTCCTTCAGCCACCGGCTGAAGCACGCGGCGGCTTCGTTGGTGCTGCCCTGGGGAGCGATGAGCCAATAGCCGATGTCGCTGTGATAGGGCGGCCAGTCGAAGGCCTCCACCAGGCTGCCGTCCTGCAGCCGGCGTTCGATCAGGCGATGCCGGCCCATCGCGATACCTTGGCCAGCCACGGCGGCTTCGACCACGATGTTGTAGTCGTGCAGCATCACGCGGGGGTGGTGGGCGAGGTCGACCTGGTAGTGCGCGGACCAGTCGGTCCACTCGAACGGCCGGTGCGAAGTGGCCATTAATAGTGGGCTGTCCTGCATGGCTTTGAATGTAGGGCTGCACACCGGGGAGATGACTTCCTGCATCAGTCGCGTGGCCTGGACATCAGGCCAATCTCCCTTGCCGTATCGGATGGCGAGGTCGACCTCGGCCGCAGCGACGTTGGCCAGTTGAATAGACGGCAACAACTCAACCTGGATATGCGGGTAACGGGTTAGAAACCCGGCCAGACGCGGCGCCAGCCACAGCGTGGCAAAGGAGGCCAACAAGCCGATGCGCAAGACAGTGGCGCGGGGGGCAACCCGTTGGGTGCGAGTGGCGGCAGCGATGGCATCGAGGGCAGGGCGGATTTCGTCGTAGTACTGTTGGCCGTCGGCGGTCAGATCGATCGCGCGGGTGCGTCGGATAAACAGTGGTTTGCCCAGGTGCTGCTCAAGTTTTTGCACCTGGTGGCTGAGGGCGCTCTGGGTCACCGACAACTCGCTGGCGGCCTTGATAAAACTCAGATGCCGCGCCACGGCTTCAAAGGCACGCAGTGCCAGCAACGGCGGAAGGTCCTTGTGCAGTGCCACCTGAGGGCGTCTCCGGGTTTGGGAAAGGCCTCGATTTTGTGCGATGCCTTGCCTTTTGTCGCCCGCTGATTTGCCGTTGGCCGCTTGAGCCCGCATTATTGGGCCATTCCCTCCACGACGTAAGCCAAGCCATGAGTGAAGACGACAAGCTGATCGACCTGAATGCCGAACGTGCCAAGCGCGTGCATGACCTCAATGACAAGCGCCTGAATGAAGTGCGCCAGGCATTCGAACAGGCAATGCCGCTCAGCAAAGTGAAGAAAAAACCGAAGAACAAACCAAAAAAGCGTTGAAACAGCCTGCATCTGCTGATGCAGGTCAGTTATTGCCCTTCTTTATGCCCCGTCGCGGGCAACATTGATCCCCGTCAATTTTCCAATCCGCGTTCTCCATTAACTTAGCCCTATCGCAACAGGGCAAGCACAGGAGGCCGGTCATGTTTATCGATAATGTGGTGTTTGCCGGAGTGCTGACTGTAAGCCTCATGGTGATGTTTTTTGTAGGATTTGGAATTTTTATCTGGAAAGACGCGAACAAGCGTAAAAAACCATAGGTCTTTCCAGATTACATGAGCACGCAAGGCATTTTGGGCGACTTCGGTCGCCCTTTTTTTTGCGTTCGAATTAACGCCATTTCCTGTAGGAGCCGGCTTCTGCAGAAGTACGAACATAAAAAAAGGTGCGATCCTCGCGGATCGCACCTTTTTTATGACAGGCAGGTTATCAACTACCCAGCGCTTTGGATGCCAACCAGAACAACCCGGCCGACAAGGCCACGGTGGCCGGAAGGGTCAGGACCCAGGCCATCAGGATGGTCTTCACCGTGCCACCTTGCAGACCGCTTTTATTCGCGACCATGGTGCCGGCCACGCCGGAAGACAGCACGTGGGTGGTGGAGACCGGCAGCGCAAAGATGTTGGCGAAGCCAATCATGGTCGCGGTGGTGATCTGCGCCGACATGCCCTGGGCATAGGTCATGCCTTGCTTGCCGATCTTCTCACCGATGGTCAGTACGACGCGCTTCCAGCCCACCATGGTGCCCAGGCCCAGGGCCAGTGCAACGGCGAGGATGACCCAGAACGGGGCGTACTCGGTGGTGGCGGTCAAGTCTTTGCGCAGCTTGTCGAGGTCGGACTTTTCACGTGCATCCAAGCCTGGCAGCTTGCCGACTTTTTTCGCGGTGTCATCCAGGCAGAGCAAATAGCGACGCACTTCAATACGCTGGTCAGAGGTCAGCGAATGATAGTCGGACACGCCTTTCAAGGTGTCGACCAGCGCGTTGATGGTGGGCTCGGTCTGTTGCGGGTTGCACTGGAACTTGCCCGGCAGATCATTTTTCACGCTTTTGCCCAGGGCCAGGAACTCACCGAGCGTGGCGTTATTGCGCTGGTAGAACTGGCTCAGATGCACGGTCGCATCGCGGGTACGTTCGATCTGGTATGTGGTGCTGCCCAGGTCGAGGACGAACTGCGCCGGTACGATACCGATCAGCACCAGCATGATCAGGCCGATGCCTTTCTGGCCGTCGTTGGAACCGTGTACGAAACTCACGGCCATGGCGGAAATCACCAGTACCAAGCGGTTCCAGAACGGCGGGTGTTTCTTGTCGTCGAGCTTGCGGCGCTGGTCCGGGGTCTTGTGCATCTTCGACAGCGGACGCCACCACTTCAGGCCGATCAGCACCAGGGCTGCGACCAGGAAGCCGGCCATTGGCGAGAACACCAGCGAGGCGCCGATATCCACGGCTTTCTGCCAGTTCACACCGTCAGCCAGGGGAATATCGTTGATCAGGGCATTGGCCAGGCCGACACCGAGGATCGAACCGATCAGGGTGTGGGAGCTGGAAGCCGGGATACCGAAGTACCAGGTGCCCAGGTTCCAGGTGATCGCCGCCGCCAATAAAGAGAAGACCATCGCCAAGCCATGGCCGGTGTTCACATTGATCAGCAACTCCACCGGCAGCAAGTGCACGATGGCGTAGGCGACGCCGACACCACCGAGCAACACGCCGAGGAAGTTGAACACCCCGGAGAAGAACACGGCCAAGTGCGGCGGCATGGCTTTGGTATAGATGACTGTGGCCACCGCGTTAGCGGTGTCATGAAAGCCATTGATGAACTCGAAGGCGAGGACAAAGGCCAGGGCGAGCAACAGGCTCACGAGAACCCAAGCATCCAGTCCGCTGAATAAATCGATCATGAAGGTTTTCTGACCCGGTCGTAAGGGGGCGCGATTATGCCAGAAAACCTCAGTAATCGATGCACTAGCTGCTCATCGGTAACAATCTTCACCGAAAAAAACACCGTGAAAGGCGTGCATCCCAGGGTTTTCGGGGCTTTGGCAAGTCTTTGATTTATAAAGCGCAGAGGCCTCAGGGCGGGGTTTTGTCACAAAAACGTCACGCCTGAAACATTTGTATGAAATTTTACCGGTGGTGGTGGGATTCAAGGTTGCCGGCTGCTGGCTATGTGCCGGCAGCCGAGGCAGAACCTTGTGGCTCAGACCGGATCGCTTATGGCTCTTCGGTTTTCAGCTCTTGTTCAATCTTTTGGATTTCCTGGGCAAATGCCTGGTCGAGCAGGCTGGCTCGCTTGCGCCAGGGTTTGCGTTCAGGCTCAGGCTGGGCGGCGTAGGTGGTGACTTCCCCGCCGTAAACGTCCTTGTAACGTTGCTCCTGGCGCTCAAGTTCCGCGCGCAGTTCATCTTTCGTCACATTGCTACCTAATTGAGTTGAGTGTTAATACGTTGCAGCTTTATGCCGGCATGCGTCCTCGCGTGTTCCAAGTTGAAACGTTCAAGTTTGGAATAAGCACACGCGGCCACTTGTTTAGTGGGGGCATTCAAGGCATGTAGTTTCGACCATGCACAGCGGGTGCATCATCTGGCGTGGTCCCGACCTGATAAACAAACCAGGTGAACCTGCGCATAGCGCACATTATAGCGGCGCGTTCGAATAACACTATCAGCTTAAAGTTAAAAACCGTCAACTTTGTGTGAGCGTTTTGTTACACCGTCGCGCGGGTAATTGCGTGAATTCTGGCGTCATAAATTCTACCCAACTTAACAGGTTAATAAGCACCGTTTGCTTTTACCCAATCCTGCGGGCTGGCCTACGGCGCGAACCGGAAAATTGCGATAATCGAATGATCGTCCGATAATCGCACAATGTTGTCAGCGCTGCCTTGTGCATCCCGGCTGACGCGGCTTGTAATAGCAGCCGAACCTCCCTTGCGGTCGACAATAAGAGAAAGGATCCCGATATGAACGATCAATTGCGCAACTCTTTCGCGTCAGTAGCGCCGCCGATCGTTGCCTCTCCGGCCAAGCGTATCCAGGCATTTACCGGTGATCCGGACTTCATGACGTCCCTGGCCCGCGGCTTGGCCGTGGTGCAGGCATTCCAGGAACGCAAGCGCCACCTCACCATCGCCCAGATCAGCCACCGCACGGAAATCCCCCGCGCCGCCGTGCGACGTTGCCTGCATACCCTGATCAAGCTCGGCTACGCCACTACCGACGGGCGGACCTATTCGCTGCTGCCCAAAGTCCTGACCCTCGGCCATGCCTATTTGTCTTCCACGCCGTTGGCCGTGTCGGCCCAGCCCTATCTGGACCGCATGAGCGAGCAGCTCCACGAAGCCTGCAACATGGCCACCCTCGAAGGCGACGACATTCTGTACATTGCCCGTTCGGCCACTACCCAGCGCCTGATTTCCGTAGACCTGTCGGTGGGTGGGCGCCTGCCGGCCTATTGCACGTCCATGGGACGCATCCTGCTTGCCGCGCTGGACGACGCCTCGCTGCAGGATTACCTCGACCATGCCGACCTGCAAACCAAGACCAGCCGCACCCTGACCACACCCGCGGCGCTGTTCGAATGCCTGCAACAAGTGCGTCAGCAGGGCTGGTGCATCGTCGACCAGGAGTTGGAGCAAGGCCTGCGATCCATCGCGGTGCCGGTGTATGACGCATCGGGTCAGGTGCTGGCCGCGCTGAACGTCAGCACCCATGCCGGACGCGTCAGCCGCAGTGAGCTGGAACAGCGCTTCCTGCCGAACATGCTCAGCGCCAGCCGTGAGTTGAGCGCGCAACTGTTCGCCTAAGCTGTTCGGTCACCGCACAGATCCCGGTTTGCTCAATTGACGGTGTTTCCCCCGGCTTATTAATGTGCGGCAGCGCTGTTCAAGCGCACCAATAATAATGACGACCCCAGGTCGTCAGCCCGCCATCGGTGTGGAAATAAAAACAATGAATCAGCCTTCTGTCGGTACCCCGTTGGACGTTCAGTCCTTCATCAACGCTCAGCCACTGTCACGTTATCAGTGGCGCGTGGTGATCCTGTGTTTCCTGATTGTGTTCCTCGATGGCCTCGACACCGCCGCCATGGGCTTTATCGCGCCGGCGCTGTCTCAGGACTGGGGCATCGACCGCGCCAGCCTCGGCCCGGTGATGAGTGCCGCGTTGATCGGCATGGTGTTTGGTGCCCTGGGTTCCGGACCATTGGCCGACCGCTTCGGCCGTAAAGTGGTGCTGGTGGGCGCGGTACTGGTGTTTGGCGCGTTCAGCTTGGCGTCCGCCTACAGCAGCAACGTCGATCAGTTGTTGGTGCTGCGTTTTCTCACTGGACTGGGGCTGGGCGCCGGCATGCCGAATGCCACGACGCTGCTGTCCGAATACACGCCGGAACGCCACAAGTCGCTGTTGGTGACCAGTATGTTCTGCGGCTTCAACCTGGGCATGGCCGGTGGCGGGTTTATCTCGGCCAAGTTGATCCCGGCGTTTGGCTGGCATGCCTTGTTGCTGATCGGCGGCATCCTGCCATTGATCCTGGTGGTGGTGCTGATGCTGTGGCTACCGGAGTCGGCACGCTACCTGGTGGTACGCAATCGCGGCACCGACAAGGTGCGCAAAACCCTGTCTCCCATTGATCCCGTTATCGTCGGCCAAGCCACCAGCTTCAGCGTACCCGAGCAAAAAACCGTCAAGGCACGCAACGTGTTTGCGGTGATCTTCTCCGGCACCTACAGCGCCGGTACGTTGCTGCTGTGGCTCACCTACTTCATGGGCTTGGTGATCGTCTATCTGCTCACCAGTTGGTTGCCGACCCTGATGCGTGACAGCGGGGCCAGCCTGGAACAGGCCGCATTCATCGGCGCCTTGTTCCAGTTTGGTGGCGTGCTGAGTGCGGTGGGCGTGGGCTGGGCGATGGACAGGTTCAATCCGCACAAGGTCATCGGCAGCTTCTACCTGCTGGCCGGGGTGTTTGCCTACGCGGTAGGCCAGAGCCTGGGCAATATCACCCTACTGGCAACCCTGGTGCTGATTGCCGGGATGTGCGTCAACGGTGCCCAGTCGGCAATGCCTTCATTGGCTGCACGTTTCTATCCGACCCAGGGCCGCGCCACGGGCGTGTCGTGGATGCTTGGCATCGGTCGCTTCGGCGCGATTCTCGGCGCCTGGATGGGGGCGACCTTACTGGGCCTGGGCTGGAACTTCGAACAAGTGCTAACGGCGTTGGTGATCCCCGCTGCGTTGGCAACCGCCGCTGTCGTCATCAAAGGCATGGTCAGCCACGCCGACGCTACCTGAGGATACCGCTGCCCCTGTGGGAGCTGGCTGGCCGGCGATGCTGTTGCAGGCAAGCTAGCTCCCACATTTACCGCGTTCCTCCAGATGATTAGCCAGGCAACAATCCGTTCGATAATCGAACGCTGAGTCGATTATCGGATTGTTTGGCCCATTTCCCCGGCTTAATCTTCAAGCACTTCGGCGCCACCTCAGCGCCTTTTTCGATCCATACCGGGAGCCCGAACCCCATGGCTGAAATCCTCGCGCTGCGTGACGCGGTGAAGCAATTTGTGAACGACGGCGACACCGTCGCACTGGAAGGCTTCACCCATCTGATCCCTACGGCAGCGGGTCATGAAATCATTCGTCAGGGCAAGAAAGACCTGACGCTGGTGCGTATGACGCCTGACCTGATCTACGACCAGTTGATCGGTGCCGGCTGCGCCCGCAAGCTGATTTTCTCCTGGGGCGGAAACCCTGGCGTGGGCTCCCTGCATCGCCTGCGGGACGCGGTCGAGAAGCAATGGCCGCAACCGCTGGAAATCGAAGAACACAGCCATGCCGACCTGGCCAATGCCTACGTCGCCGGTGCCTCGGGCCTGCCGTTCGCGGTACTGCGCGCCTACGCCGGCTCCGACTTGCCCAAGGTCAACCCGCTGATCAAGACCGTCACCTGCCCGTTCACGGGCGAAGTGCTGGCGGCGGTGCCGTCGGTGCGTCCGGATGTCACCGTAATCCACGCACAAAAGGCCGACCGCAAGGGCAATGTGTTGCTGTGGGGCATTCTCGGTGTGCAGAAAGAAGCGGCCCTGGCCGCCAAGCGCTGCATCGTCACCGTTGAAGAAATTGTCGATGACCTGAATGCGCCGATGAACAGCTGCGTGCTGCCGACCTGGGCGCTGACCGCGGTGTGCCATGTGCCGGGTGGCGCGCATCCGTCCTACGCCCATGGCTACAACGAGCGTGATAACCGCTTCTACCAGGCGTGGGACCCGATCGCCCGCGACCGTGGGACTTTCACCGCCTGGATCAACGAATACATCCACGGCACTGCCGACTTCACCGAATTCCAGGCCAAGCTGGCCACCGCGCAGGAGGCCAAATAATGGCTTACTCGACCAATGAAATGATGACCGTCGCTGCTGCGCGCCGCCTCAAGAACGGTTCCGTGTGCTTTGTCGGCATCGGCCTGCCGTCCAAGGCGGCCAACTTGGCGCGCCTGACCTCGTCGCCAGACGTGGTGTTGATCTACGAGTCTGGCCCGATTGGCGCCAAGCCGTCGGTACTGCCACTGTCCATCGGTGATGGCGAGCTGGCGGAAACCGCCGACACCGTCGTACCGACCGGTGAGATCTTTCGCTATTGGCTGCAAGGCGGGCGCATCGACGTGGGCTTTCTCGGCGCGGCCCAGGTCGATCGTTTCGGCAACATCAACACTACCGTGGTCGGTGACTATCATCAGCCTAAAGTACGCCTGCCGGGTGCCGGTGGCGCGCCGGAAATCGCCGGTTCGGCCAAGAGCGTGCTGATCATCCTCAAGCAGTCGGCGCGTTCGTTTGTCGACAAGCTCGACTTCATCACCTCGGTCGGCCATGGCGAAGGCGGCGATTCGCGCAAACGCCTGGGTCTGCCAGGGGCGGGGCCTGTAGGGATCATTACCGACCTGTGCATCATGGAGCCGGAAGCGGGCACCCATGAATTTGTGGTCACCGCGTTGCACCCTGGCGTGACCCGTGAGCAAGTGGTGGCCGCCACCGGTTGGGCGATTCGTTTTGCCGACCAGGTCGACACCACCGCCGAACCGACAGACGTAGAGCTGACCGCCCTGCGTGACCTTGAAGCACGCACCGCGGCCGCCCATGGCCAAGCGCCGGGAGAAGCCTGATGCGCGATGTATTTATCTGTGATGCCATCCGCACTCCCATCGGTCGTTTCGGCGGTGGCCTGTCCACCGTGCGTGCCGATGACCTGGCTGCGTTGCCGATCAAGGCGCTGATTGAGCGCAATCCTTCGGTGGATTGGACGGCAGTCGACGAGGTTTTCCTCGGCTGCGCCAACCAGGCCGGTGAAGACAACCGCAACGTGGCGCGCATGGCGCTGTTGCTGGCGGGCCTGCCGGAAAGCATTCCCGGCGTGACCCTCAACCGCTTGTGCGCCTCGGGCATGGACGCGATCGGTACCGCCTTCCGCGCCATCGCCAGCGGCGAAATGGAGCTGGCGATTGCCGGTGGCGTCGAGTCGATGTCCCGCGCGCCGTTCGTGATGGGCAAGGCCGACGCAGCGTTTTCGCGCACTATGAAGCTGGAGGACACCACCATCGGCTGGCGTTTTATCAACCCGTTGATGAAGGCGCAGTACGGCGTGGATGCCATGCCGCAGACCGCCGATAATGTCGCCGACGATTACCACGTGTCCCGCGCCGACCAGGACGCCTTTGCCCTGCGCAGCCAGCAACGCACCGCAGCGGCCCAGGCCGCTGGCTTTTTCGCCGAAGAAATTGTGCCGGTACGGGTCGCCCATAAAAAAGGCGAAACCGTCGTCGAACAGGATGAACACCCGCGCGCGGACACCACCCTGGAAGCCCTGACCAAGCTCAAACCGGTCAATGGCCCCGACAAGACCGTCACCGCCGGCAATGCCTCGGGCGTGAACGACGGTGCGGCGGCGCTGATCCTGGCCTCCGCCGAAGCCGTCAAGAAACACGGCCTGACCGCCCGCGCCCGTGTATTGGGCATGGCCAGCGCCGGTGTCGCACCGCGAGTGATGGGCATCGGCCCGGTGCCGGCCGTGCGCAAGCTGGTCGAGCGCCTCGGCCTGGCGGTCACCGATTTTGACGTCATCGAACTCAACGAAGCCTTCGCCAGCCAAGGCCTGGCCGTGCTGCGTGAACTGGGCATCGCTGACGACGCACCCCAGGTCAACCCGAACGGCGGCGCCATCGCCCTCGGCCACCCGCTGGGCATGAGCGGCGCGCGTCTGGTGCTGACAGCCCTGCACCAACTCGAAAAAACCGGCGGCAGCAAAGGCCTGGCGACCATGTGCGTGGGCGTCGGCCAAGGCTTGGCCCTGGCGATTGAACGCATCTAATAAGAGAGGACTGCACCATGAGTGACAAGCCTGGATACCGGCGCCCGCAAGCGGGCACTCAACCTGATTACCTGCACCCGGCCTACCAGTCGACGAACCTGCGTTCGCCGTCCCAGCCGTTGGTGTTCCTGCCCCATTCCTTGTCGGAAATCACCGGCCCGACCATCGGCGCCGAGCGTGTCAACGCCAAGGACAACGACCTCACTGCCCAGCATGACGGCGAGCCTCAAGGCGAACGCATCATCATTCATGGCCGCGTACTGGACGAAAACGGTTTGCCGGTGCCGGGCATTCTGGTGGAAATCTGGCAGGCCAACGCTGCCGGCCGCTACAACCACAAGCGCGACCTGCACGACGCGCCGCTGGACCCGAACTTCACCGGCACCGGTCGCACCGTCACCGACGCCGATGGCTGGTACCAGTTCCAGACCATCAAGCCCGGCGCCTACCCGTGGGGAAACCACCACAACGCGTGGCGCCCGGCGCATATCCACTTTTCGCTGTTCGGCCCGAGTGTGCTGACGCGACTGGTCACACAGATGTACTTCCCCGGCGACCCGCTGCTGGAATACGACCCGATCTACAACTGCGTTCCGGACACCTCGGCCAAGGAACGCTTGATCGCTCGTTTCGACCTGGAAAAAACCATTCCTTCCTATGCCCTCGGCTACCGCTGGGACATCGTCCTGCGCGGCCGCGACGCCACGCCGATGGAGAAATGAGATGACACTCAACGCGACCACGTCCCACACCGTCGGGCCGTACTACCACATCGGCCTGACCTGGCTGAACCGCGAAGACCTGACCGTGAGCGCCACCCTCGGCGAACGCGTGGCGATCAGCGGGCAAGTGGTGGATGGCAACGGTGATGTCGTCAATGACGCCATGCTCGAAGTCTGGCAGGCCAATGCCGCCGGCAAATATGACCATCCGGAAGACGAGCAGGACAAAGCCGTCGATCCTAACTTCGAAGGTTTCGGCCGGGTGCCGGTGGACGCCGAAGGGCGGTTTCGCTTTACCACCATCAAGCCGGGTGCCGTGCCGGGCTTGAAGGGCACTACCCAGGCGCCGCACCTGGTGGTGCTGGTGTTTGCCCGGGGTTTGGTGAAACACCTGCTGACGCGGATTTATTTCGAGGGCGAGGCGCTGAACGGTGATGACCCGTTGCTGGCATGTGTGCCAGCCGAGCGTCGCAGTACCTTGATTGCCCAGCAGGATGCGGCGGGGGTGTATCAGTGGAATGTGATTTTGCAGGGGACAGAGAAGGAAACGGTGTTCTTCGATTATTGAGTTGACCTTAGGGCCCTATCGGAGGAAAGCCCACCGATAGGGCTCTACCAGGCAACACATATCCAAAAGTCCGCTTGCATGACATGGTTGTTGCAAAGTATGTCTAGGCTATAACCGTTCCCACTGAGTGAAAAAACATGACAACAACAACGAGCCACTACACCGGAGAAGAACGCAGCAAACGGATTTTTGCGATCGTAGGGGCATCCTCCGGCAACCTCGTCGAATGGTTCGACTTCTACGTCTATGCCTTCTGCGCCATTTACTTTGCGCCGGCGTTCTTCCCGTCGGACGACCCCACGGTCCAACTGCTCAACACCGCCGGCGTGTTCGCCGCCGGCTTCCTGATGCGCCCGATCGGCGGCTGGCTGTTTGGCCGGGTGGCCGACAAGCACGGGCGCAAGAACTCGATGATGATCTCGGTGCTGATGATGTGCGCCGGTTCCCTGGTGATCGCCTTCCTGCCCACCTACAAAGACATCGGCGCCTGGGCCCCGGCGTTGCTGTTGGTGGCGCGGCTGTTCCAGGGCTTGTCGGTGGGTGGCGAATACGGCACCACCGCGACCTACATGAGTGAAGTCGCACTCAAGGGCCAGCGCGGCTTCTTCGCCTCGTTCCAGTACGTAACCCTGATCGGCGGGCAACTGCTGGCGGTTTTGGTGGTGGTGATCTTGCAACAGATCCTCACCGAAGAAGAATTGCGCGCCTGGGGCTGGCGGATTCCGTTCGTGATCGGCGCCATTGCGGCGGTGATCTCCCTGCTGCTGCGTCGCACCCTCAAGGAAACCACCAGCAAGGAAACCCGCCAGGACAAGGACGCCGGCAGCGTGGCTGCGTTGTTCCGCAACCACAAGGCGGCGTTTATCACGGTGCTCGGCTACACCGCCGGCGGCTCGCTGATTTTCTACACCTTTACCACGTACATGCAGAAATACCTGGTGAACACGGCCGGCATGCACGCCAAGACCGCCAGCTACATCATGACCGGCGCGCTGTTTGTGTACATGTGCATGCAGCCGCTGTTTGGCATGCTCTCGGACAAGATCGGCCGTCGTAACTCGATGCTCTGGTTCGGCGCCCTCGGCACCCTGTGCACGGTGCCGATTCTGCTGACCTTGAAAACCGTCACCAACC
The DNA here is from genome assembly GCF_054668895.1 of Pseudomonas sp. H3_E07. Taxonomy (NCBI): domain Bacteria; kingdom Pseudomonadati; phylum Pseudomonadota; class Gammaproteobacteria; order Pseudomonadales; family Pseudomonadaceae; genus Pseudomonas; species Pseudomonas sp. H3_E07. Next base: position 1,260,113 of record NZ_CP162795.1, on the reverse strand, counting down.
CATTCCTGGCCTTTGTGTTGATCTCCCTGGCCCTGGCCATTGTGAGTTTCTACACCTCCATCAGCGGCTTGGTGAAAGCGGAAATGTTCCCGCCTCACGTGCGTGCCCTGGGGGTAGGCCTGGCCTACGCGGTGGCCAACGCGATCTTCGGTGGTTCGGCGGAATACGTGGCCCTGGGCCTCAAATCCATGGGCATGGAAAACACCTTCTACTGGTACGTCACCGGCATGATGGCGGTGGCCTTCCTGTTCAGCTTGCGTCTGCCGAAACAGGCGGAGTACTTGCACCACGATCTATAAGGGACGCGTTATGACTTTGCGCACGAGCAATCAATTGTTCGACGCTTACTTCACGGCGGGCAGCATGGCCGAGGTGTTCTGCGACCAGGGACGCTTGCAGGGCATGCTGGATGTTGAAGCGGGCTTGGCCCGGGCCCAGGCCCAGGTCGGGGTGATTCCCCAGGCCGCCGTCGCACCGATTGCCCAGGCGTGCCTGGCCTCGTTGTACGACGTGGATGCCCTCGGCGCGGCGATTGCCACCGCGGGTAATTCGGCGATTCCGCTGGTGAAGGCGTTGGGCAAGTTGATTGCCAGTGAAGATGCCGGGGCTGAGCGCTACGTGCATCTGGGGGCGACCAGCCAGGATGTGATGGACACCGGCCTGGTGCTGCAACTGCGGCGGGCGGTGGAGTTGATCGAGGCGGATTTGGTGCACCTGGGGGATAGGCTTGCCGCCCAGGCCCAGCGATATGCCGACGTGCCTTTGGCCGGGCGTACCTGGTTGCAGCATGCAACGCCGGTCACCCTGGGGATGAAAATCGCCGGCTGGCTGGGCGCGGTTACCCGCAACCGCCAGCGCCTGACGGCGCTGAAACCGCGCTTGCTGGTGCTGCAATTCGGCGGCGCATCCGGAACCCTGGCAGCGCTTGGTGAGCAGGCCATGCCGGTGGCCGAAGCGCTGGCGGCTGAGTTGCAACTGAGCTTGCCCGAGCAACCCTGGCACACCCAACGGGATCGCTTGGTAGAGTTCGCCAGCGTGCTCGGCCTGATCGCCGGCAGCCTGGGCAAATTGGGCCGTGATATCAGTTTGTTGATGCAGACCGAAGCTGCCGAGGTGTTCGAGCCGTCGGCTCCGGGCAAGGGCGGCTCGTCCACCATGCCGCACAAGCGCAACCCGGTGGGTGCGGCCGTGCTGATCAGCGCCGCTACCCGAGTGCCGGGCCTGGTCTCGACGATGTTCAGCGCCATGCCCCAAGAGCACGAACGCAGCCTGGGCCTGTGGCATGCGGAATGGGAAACCCTGCCGGAGATCTGCCGTTTGGTGTCCGGCGCTTTACATCAGGCGTTGCTGGTGAGCGAAGGCCTGGAAGTCGATCCGCAGCGCATGGCGCAAAACCTCGACCTGACCCACGGCCTGGTACTGGCCGAGGCCGTCAGCATCGTGCTTGCCCAGCGCCTCGGTCGCGAAACCGCCCACCATCTGCTGGAGCAGTGCTGCAAGCGTGCCGTCGCAGAGGGGCGTCACCTGCGTGCGGTCCTGGCGGACGAGCCGCAAGTCACCGCCGAACTGTCCGCGATTGAGCTGGACCGTTTGCTTGATCCTGCCCACTACCTGGGCCAGGCCCACACCTGGGTCACCCGCGCCGTAGCCGAACACTTTGCTTGAGGAGACCACCGTGGCATTTGTACAACTCGCCGAGGGCGAACTGCATTACCAATTGGACGGGCCTGAGGGTGCGCCAGTACTGGTGCTCTCCAACTCGCTGGGCACCGACCTGCACATGTGGGACCTCCAGATCCCGGCCTTCACCCAGCATTTTCGCGTGCTGCGTTTCGATACCCGTGGCCATGGCAAATCCCTGGTTACCCCAGGCCCCTACAGCATTGAGCAACTCGGTCAGGATGTGATCGCGCTGCTGGACGCACTGGATATCCAACGCGCGCATTTTTGCGGGCTGTCCATGGGCGGCCTGATTGGCCAATGGCTTGGTATCAATGCCGGGCAGCGTTTGCAGCGCCTGGTGGTGTGCAACACCGCCGCCAAGATCGGCACGCCCGACGTGTGGAACCCGCGCATTGAAATGGTGCTGCGTGATGGCGCAGCGGCGATGGTAGCGCTGCGCGATGCATCGATTGCACGCTGGTTCACCGCGGACTTTGCGGCCGCCAACCCGTACCAGGCCAAGCAGATCACCGACATGCTGGCGGCCACGTCGCCCGAAGGTTATGCGGCCAATTGTGCAGCGGTACGTGACGCGGATTTCCGCGAGCAACTGGCTTCGATCACAGTACCGACCCTGGTCATTGCCGGCACTGAAGATGCCGTCACACCGCCTGCGGGCAGCCACTTTATCCAGAACCATGTACAGGGCGCCGAGTACGCCGAGTTCTATGCGGCGCACTTGTCCAATGTGCAGGCCGGTGCGGCATTCAGCGACTGCGTCATTGAATTCTTGTTGGGCCACTGAGGAGCTTTTCGTGGACGAGAAACAACGTTATGCCGAGGGCCTGCAGGTGCGCCGCGAAGTGCTGGGCGACGCCCATGTCGACCGCAGCCTCAATGCTCTGACCGAATTCAACAGCGAGTTCCAGGAAATGATCACCCGCCATGCCTGGGGTGACATCTGGACCCGTCCCGGTCTGCCCCGGCACACCCGTAGCCTGATCACCATCGCGATGCTGATCGGCATGAACCGCAGTGAAGAACTCAAGCTGCACCTGCGCGCCGCCGCGAGCAATGGCGTCACCCGCGCCGAGATCAAGGAAGTGCTGATGCAGAGCGCGATCTACTGCGGGATCCCGGCAGCGAACGCGACGTTTCACCTGGCGGAATCGGTGTGGGATGAGCTGGGCGTCGAGTCGCGCCAGGCTGACTGAGTTGAAATACGGTCAAAACGTGGGAGCGGGCTTGCTCGCGAAAGCGGTGGTTCAGTTAATACCTGTGCTGACTGACACATCGCATTCGCGAGCAAGCCTGCTCCCACCGCTAGTCTTTACCGGGTTTTAAACATCAGTGGGAGTCGGCGTCCCACACCCAATTCCACACGCCAGGCAGATGCACCTCTTCACTCACATCCTTGACCGTACGCGCCAGCGCCGCGCGCTGAAGCTGGGCCGTGTCGGTGTAGAAGGGCTCCGCGGACGTCTTCAGGCCGTTGATCCGGGCGCTGTCCAGCAGGATCTGCAGGTACTCCTGCATATGCCGCGCGGTGTAGCGGTTGATGTCGTGGAAGGTCACCACCACCGGTATCACACCGTCCACCGTCGGCAACTCACCCAACGCAATGCGCTCGCGCACTACCGACAACTGTCGATACAGATTGGCGCGCCTGCGCGGGCTGCCGTTGAAGCCCCAGATCTTGCCGTCATTGGCACTTAAATCCGTGAGCAGCACGTGCATGCCATGGCGCTGATAGGCGGCGAAGGTGCGGCGGTCGTAATTCCAGAACGGCGGGCGCACCAGCACCGGCAGGCTGCCGGTGATCGCGGCAATATCGGCCGCGCCTCGGGTGAGGGTGCTTTCCAGTTCCGCGTCGTTCAGCCAGCGGTGGTTGGTGTGAAACCCCGTGGCGGTGTGGAAGGCCAGGATGTGACCGGCCGCATACTCGCGCTCCATGGTCTTGCGACCCCGTGAGCTGCCGCCGGAGCGAGCCGCTTCGGTCTGCAGGAAGAACACCGCCTTGATCTGCGGCAGGACCGGGTTCTGCGCCAGGTCGGCTATCACCGACCGGCTCGGGTTGTTGTAGCCCGACGCACTCGGGCCGTCATCGAAGGTCAGCAGGAAGCGGATCGGCGCCTGGGTTTGCAGGCGCTGTTCGGTCTCTGGCGTCAGGGCGATGGGCGAGCCAATGCAACCGCTGAGGCTCAAGGCCAGGGTCAGCATGGCGGATGCGATGGCGAAGGATTTCATGGTGTGCGCGGGCTCGAATGGAAGGCCGCTGCGGGGTGGATCAGCAGCGGCAGGCGCGCACCATACAGCAAGATGGGCGGTGGGAGGTTACAGGCTGACAAACGAGCATCGCTAGGGGTCAGCCCACGTATTGTGTGCGCAGTGGCTTGCCCATCTCTTCAAGCAAGGCGTTTTCAGTGAAGGGTTTGGGGTTGGGGGTGGTCGCGGGCGTGGTGGGCAGCCCTACGGCCTGACGTTCGCTGTTGGGGACATCGTGTTGCTCGCCCTCGAATGTTTCAGTGGTCGAGCCCGATAAAGCCGTGCCGTTACCAGCGTTATAGGCATGAACCATTTCGTGATAGAGCGTCGTGATCGGTGAGTACGTGCTGGCACCCAGTACGTTCAGGGCGGAACGGTTGTAGATGATTTCAGCCCGGTCAGCCCGAGACCCCGGCACACCGTCGACCATAAACCCCCACTTGGGGTCGTCCCCCACCACGGGGGGCCGTTCGTATTGCAGCAATGCCTTAAGTTCCTGACTGCCATAAACGTAGCCGCTACCCACGTCGACCCGATCCTCCACAAGCATCACCGGTGCGCCGTTACGTAGGGCGATCGCATTCATCTCGGCCAGCATCTGTTTGCCCTGGGGGGAACTGCGCAGCAAGGCCAGATCGTCTTCGACCCTTTGAATAAAATCGGCAGAGCCCTTGATGCGAAAACCTACAAGCGACGACTGGTCGGTTGTGACGGTGGTCAACACCGAGCCGTTGAGGCGCTTGATCGTATCGCCCGCTTGAGCGTAGATCCGGTCGCCAGGGCGATTGGCAATCACCCTGTCGCAGCCACTGCCGGTGTAGAACGTGCTGCGATCGTGGCCGATCAAGCGATCGTCACCGGGCCCTCCATGCAACACGGTATGACCGTTGCCCGCGTACAGTAAATCCTTACCGTTACCGCCATCCAGGTAGCTGGTTTTGCTTTTTGCACCCGCACCGGCGTAGAGGCGGTCATTGCCGTTGTTGCCGTACATCACGTTGTCGCCCGTACCGCCGATGAGTGTGTCGTCACCGTCGTTACCTTCGGCATAGCCAAGGCCGCTACCCAGGCGCAGCACATCGTCGCCTTTACCACCGAACAGGCGGGTGTAGCCCGCGCCGGCCTGCACACGGTCATTGCCGTCGCCAGCCTCCACGATGACGGGTTGCGTCACGTTGGCGTCGATGCGGATGTTGTCGTTACCGCCGTGGGTCTTGAGATGAAAGGTGAGTGCTTTACCGTCTTTATCCTGACTGTCAAAACGATATAACTGGCCGTTGATCCGAACATCCAGTTGGCCGGAGTACGTCTGGCTGATATGGACCCGGTCGGCCTTGTCGCCGGTTTCAAGGATCAGACTGTTGTTCAGGCTGAAGGAGTTGTCTTGCTCCCACACCGACTGGCCGCTGGCTTTTAAATTGCCGTCATCCAGAAAGGGGTGTCGGTGAGCTTGGACCGGGTTGTCGGGCGTGAGTACCGGGCGGGGGCGTAATACAAGGCCATAGTGGCTATTGTTGAAGGCTGTAGGGCGCGCAGTCGTCGAACTGTGCGCCCCGGCAGGCAGGTTGGGTTGAGCGTGTGCAATACGGTTTGAAACGTCCATGTGTAATCCCTATAGGGGGCCTGGTATTGACCCTGTCTCCTGGAATTGTCCTGACGCTTCAGATGGTTCCTCCAGAAATGTAATTCGGTCTTACAGCAGGCTGATCGGGTAACTGACGATCAACCGGTTTTCATCGAACTCATTGTTGCTGTAGTCACGGCGCATGCTGGAATTACGCAGGCGCACCGTCAGGTTTTTCAGGCTGCCACTTTGCACGGTGTAGCCCAGTTCGCTTTCGCGGCCCCATTCCTTGCCGTCTGTGACGGTGCCGGTGTGCACGTTGGTGCCGCTGATGTAGCGGTTCATCAGGGTCAGGCCCGGCACACCGAGGGCGGCGAAGTTGTAGTCGTGGCGTACTTGCCAGGATTTCTCCTGGGCGTTGTCGTAGCTGGCGTTGTAGCTGTCGTTGGCCAGGGTGCCGCCGCTGGTTCCGTTAACGCGCATCCAGGCGCTGTTGCCGGTGAGTTTCTGCAGGCCGAGGTAGAAGGTGTTGCCGCCGTACTTGGCGGAGAACAGGCCCGACCAGGTCTTGTTGTCCAGCTCGCCGGCGCGGGCGCTGCCGTCGTCCTTGCCGTAGAAAAAACCGAGGTTGGCGCCCAGGGTCCAGTTGCCCAGCGGTTGGCTGTGGATCAGGTTGATGAACTGCTGGCTGTAGATGTCTTTGAGCTGGGCATTCCACAGGCCGATCTGGGTGCGCTTGTCGTTGAACGCGTACTCGGCGCCCTGGAAGTTGAAACGATCGGAGGTGAACGCGGTTTTACCGAACATCGACAGGTCGTTCATGCTGCTGTCGTCCCGCGGGCTGTTGGCACGAAACTGGCCGCCGTAGAGGGTCAGGCCATCGATTTCTTTGGAGGTGATCTGGCCGCCGCGCAGGGTTTGCGGCAGGGAGCGGCCGTCGTCTGAGCGCAGGATCGGCAGCACCGGCATCCACTCGCCGACCTTCACTTCCGTCTTGGAAATGCGCGCCTTGAACGCCACGCCCAGGCGCCCGAATTCATCCGCAGGGCGGCCATCATGATCCAACGGCAGCAGTTGGGTGCCCCCGGTGCCGCGTCCGCCATCGAGCTTCAACGAATACAACCCCAGCACATCCACGCCGAAACCTACAGTGCCCTGGGTAAAGCCGGACTTGGCGTCGAGGATGAAGCTCTGGGTCCACTCCTGCGCACCCCCCTGGGCCTTGGTGGGGTTGGTGTAATTGCGGTTGAAGAAGAAATTGCGCAGGTTGAGGTTGGCGCTGGCGTCTTCGAGAAAACCGTGTTCTTCGGCGACGACGGGCAGGGCGAGACTGGCGACAGCGGTTGCCAGCAGCAGCCGGCGCGGGTGGAAAGTGCTCATGGCGAAAGGACCTGTTGTTATTGGGTTTATGCAGGTGGCGGCCATGGTGCGGGGCGGTGCGGGGGCGAGGAAAGTGGGGAAGGGCGGGTTGTGGGCGATGATCGAACGCAAGTTATCAGGGCAAAAGTGAGGCATAAAAAAACCGCTTCCGGTGAGGGAAGCGGTTTTTTTTGCAGCGGTGCGACTTTTTACAACACCATCAGAACAACTTCAGCGCCGGTGCTTCTTCTTTCAACGGCTCGTTCTTCGCGGTCTGCTCGTTCCAGCCGCCGCCGAGGGCCTTGTACAGGTTGACCTCGCTGGTCAGCTGCGCCAGGCGGTCGGTGATCAGCGATTGCTGGGCACTGAACAGTTGGCGTTGGGCATCGAGGAACGTTAGGTTGCTGTCGACACCAATGCGGTAGCGACGCTCGGCCAGGCGGTAGTAATCCTGGTTGGCTGCGACGAATCCGCGTTGGGCATCCAGTTGCTGCTTGTAGGTTTCACGTGCGGCGAGGCCGTCGGACACTTCCTGGAAGCCGGTCTGGATCGCCTTCTCGTAGTTCGCCACATTGATCTCTTTCTGGATCTTCGAATAGTCCAGGCTGGCGCGCAGGCTGCCGGCGTTGAAGATCGGGATGTTGATCTGCGGGGCGAACGACCAGGTGCCCGAACCGCCCTTGAACAAACCGCCCAGGTTCGGGCTTGCGGTGCCGGCGCTGGCGGTCAGGGTGATGCTCGGGAAGAACGCGGCACGCGCCGCGCCGATGTTGGCGTTGGCCGCCTTGAGGTTGTACTCGGCTTGCACAATGTCGGGACGACGTTGCAGCAGGTCCGATGGCAAGCCAGCCGGCACTTCGCTGAGCAGGTCATCCGACAGCGGCTTGCTGGTGATATTCGCCGGCAGGCCGGTGCCCAGCAGCAGGGTCAGGCTGTTTTCGTCCTGGGCCACCTGGCGGGTATAGCGTGCCAGGGCAACCCGGGCGTTTTCCACCGAGGTCCGCGACTGGCTCAGGTCGAGGGCCGAGGCCACGCCGACTTCGTTGCTGCGCGAGGTGAGCTTGAAGCTCTGCTCGTAGGCATCCAGGGTGTCCTGGGTGAGCTTGAGCAGTTCCTTGTCGGCCTGCCAGGTCAGGTAGGCATTGGCCACGCTGGCCACCAGGCTGATCTGGGTGCTGCGCCGCGCTTCTTCAGTGGCGAAGTACTTTTGCAGGGCTTCTTCACTCAGGCTGCGCACGCGACCGAACAGGTCCAGCTCATAAGAACTGATCCCGAGACCGGCCGAGTATTGGCTGCTGATGGTCGACTCGCCAGTCTGCGACAGGCGGGCCGGAGTGCGCGAACGGCTGCCGCTGCCCGTGGCCGAAACGGCCGGGAACAGGTCAGCGCGCTGGATCTGGTATTGCGCGGCATACGCGTCGATGTTCAGGGCCGCGACACGCAGGTCACGGTTATTCACCAGCGCGGTCTGGATCAGCTGTTGCAGGGCAGGGTCATGGAAAAACTGCTTCCAGCCCTGCTCGGCAGCGGCCTGGCTCGGCGCCTGGGCCGACGAATACGCCGGCCCCTGCGGGAACTGTGCGGCCACCGGCGCTTCGGGGCGCTGATAGTCAGGTATCAGCGAGCAGCCACTGAGCACGAATGCCGTGACGGCTAGGGAAAGTAGCGACTTGCTCATTGGCCAGCCTCTTTAGGGGTTTCAGTTGTGTCAGTCTTTTTACGCTCGCCAGCAGCGGATACGGTTGCGAAGAACAACGGCACCCAGAAGATCGCCAATACAGTGGCCGTGATCATACCGCCGATGACACCGGTACCGATGGCGTGCTGGCTACCCGAACCTGCGCCCGAGGAGATCGCCAGCGGCAATACGCCGAGGATGAACGCCATGGAGGTCATGATGATCGGCCGCAGACGCATGCGTGACGCCTCGATGGCCGCCTCGACGATGCCTTTGCCTTGTTCGTGGAGCTCTTTGGCAAACTCCACGATCAGGATGGCGTTTTTCGCCGCCAAGCCCACCGTCACCAACAGGCCCACCTGGAAGAACACGTCGTTGGACAACCCGCGCATGCTGGTCGCTATCAACGCACCCACAACCCCCAGGGGCACTACCAGGATCACCGCGATCGGGATCGACCAGCTTTCGTACAGGGCCGCGAGGCAGAGGAACACTACCAGCAGCGACAGGGCGTACAGCGCAGGTGCCTGGGAGCCGGACAGACGTTCTTCGTACGACAGACCGGTCCACGCATAGCCAATACCTGCCGGCAGTTGCTTGGCAATACGCTCGACTTCGGCCATGGCGTCACCGGTACTGTAACCCGGTGCCGGAGTACCGAGGATTTCCATCGCCGCTACACCGTTGTAGCGCGAGAGTTTCGGCGAACCGAAGATCCACTTGCCCGACGCGATGGCGGACAACGGCACCATCTTCCCGGAGTCGCTGCGCACGTACCATTTGTTCAGGTCTTCAGGCGACATGCGGCTGGCGGCTTCACCTTGTACGTACACCTTCTTCACCCGACCGCGGTCGATGAAGTCGTTGACGTAGCTGCCACCCAGGGCAATCGCCAGGGTCTGGTTGATGCTCGACAGGGTGATGCCTTGGGCACTGGCCTTCTCGTCGTCGACGGTGAGCTCGTACTGCGGCTCATCGTTCACGCCGTTGGGGCGCACACCTGCCAGAATCTTGCTTTGTGCTGCCATACCGAGGAACTGGTTACGCGCCGCCATCAATTTATCGTGGCCGACACCGCCCTGGTCTTGCAGGAACACGTCGAAGCCCGTGGCGTTACCCAGTTCCAGTACAGACGGCGGCACGATGGCAAATACCATGGCGTCCTTGAAAGTCTGCATGAAGTAGCCCTGGGCGCGCTTGGCGATCTCGAACACCGAGGTGGAGGCGTCACGTTCGTCCCACGGCTTGAGCATCACAAAGGCCAGGCCCGAGCTTTGGCCACGACCGGCGAAGTTGAAGCCGTTTACGGTAAATACCGATTTCACGCCTTTGCCTTCGCCCGGCTCGCCTTCCTTGTCGTTGAGCAGGAAGATGCGCATATCGTCGATGACTTTTTGCGTCCGTTCAGCCGTAGAACCGACCGGCGTCTGTACCTGGGCAAAGATCACGCCCTGGTCTTCATCGGGCAGGAACGCCGCAGGGATGCGCATGAACAGCCAGATCATGCCGGCGATAACCAGTGCGTACACCAGGAACGCCGGGATCTTGTGCTTGATCATGTTACCCACGCCGCGCTCGTAGCTCAGTACGCCACGGTCGAAGGTGCGGTTGAACCAGCCGAAGAAACCACGCTTGGGTTGGCCGTGTTTTTCCGGGTCAATCGGCTTGAGCATGGTGGCGCACAAGGCCGGGGTGAAGATCAGCGCAACCAGTACCGACAACGCCATGGCCGAAACGATGGTGATGGAGAACTGTTTGTAGATCACACCGGTGGAACCACCGAAGAATGCCATCGGCAACAGTACCGCCGACAGTACCAGGGCAATACCCACCAGGGCACCCTGGATCTGGCCCATGGACTTGACCGTCGCTTCTTTGGGCGACAGGTGTTCCTCGGCCATCACCCGCTCGACGTTTTCCACCACGACGATGGCGTCATCCACCAGCAAGCCGATGGCCAGGATCATGCCGAACATGGTCAAGGTGTTGATGGTGAAACCGAACGCCGCCAGGATCCCGAAGGTACCCAACAGCACCACCGGTACGGTCATGGTGGTGATGATGGTGGCACGGAAGTTCTGCAGGAACAGGAACATCACCAGGAACACCAACACGATCGCTTCAACCAGGGTATGGACTACACCGGAGATCGATTCGGTCACGACCGGGGTGGTGTCATACGGCACCACCGCCTTCATGCCTGGCGGGAAGAACGGTTCGAGCTGCGCTACGGTGGCACGGATTGCTTTGCCGGTGTCCAGGGCGTTGGCGCCCGAAGCCAGCTTGATCGCCATACCGGAAGCCGGCTTGCCGTTGAACTGTGCAGCGATGCTGTAGTTCTGGCCACCCAGCTCAATACGCGCGACATCCTTCAGGCGTACCTGGGAGCCGTCTGTATTGACTTTCATGAGGATGTTGCCGAACTGCTCCGCCGTCTGCAGGCGCGTCTTGCCAATGATGGTCGCGTTCAACTGAGTGCCGGGCAGGGCAGGCAGGCCACCCAGTTGGCCGGTAGCCACCTGCACGTTCTGTGCGGAGATCGCGGTGCTGACATCCACTGGCGTGAGCTGGTAATTGTTCAGCTTGCTTGGGTCAAGCCAGATGCGCATGGCGTACTGCGAACCAAACACCTGGAAGTCACCGACACCTGCGGTCCGGGAAATCGGGTCCTGGATGTTCGACACGATGTAGTTGGACAGGTCGTCCTTGGTCATGCTGCCGTCTTCCGACACCAGACCGATCACCATCAGGAAGTTCTTCACCGACTTGGTCACGCGGATACCCTGCTGCTGCACTTCTTGCGGCAGCAGTGGAGTCGCCAGGTTCAGTTTGTTCTGCACCTGAACCTGGGCGATGTCCGGGTTGGTACCCTGGTTGAACGTTACGGTGATGGTCATGCTGCCGTCGGAGTTACTGTCCGAGGAAACATAACGCAGGTTGTCGATACCGTTGAGCTGTTGCTCGATGACCTGCACCACGGTGTCCTGCACGGTTTGTGCGGACGCGCCTGGGTAGGTCACCTGGATGTCGATGGCGGTCGGCGCGATGGCCGGGTATTGGTTGATGGGCAACTTCAGGATCGACAGTGCCCCGACCAGCATGATCACCAGGGCAATAACCCAGGCGAAAATGGGGCGGTCGATAAAAAATTTCGACATGGATTACTCCCCTTTGCCAGCAGCGGCAGCAGGAGCAGCAGCACTGCCGGCGTCAGCAGGTTTGGCGTTGTCGGCCGCCTTGACCTTGACCTCGGCGCCCGGCTTGACGTACTGCAAGCCTTCTGTGATCACACGGTCGCCGGCGTTCAAGCCCTTTTCCACCAGCCAGTAGGCGCCGTAAGTACGGTTGGCCACCAGTTCGCGCTGCTCGACCTTGTTGTCGGCGTTGACGACCAGCGCTGTTGGAGTGCCCTTCAGGTCACGGGTTACGCCTTGCTGCGGGGCCAGGATGGCCTTGCTGTTCACACCGGCTTGCAACTGGGCGTGGACGAACATGCCCGGCAGCAAGGTGTGGTCAGGGTTCGGGAACACGGCGCGCAGGGTCACGGAACCGGTGGTCTGGTCGACCGACACTTCGGAGAATTCCAGCTTGCCATCCACGCCATAGGCGCTGCCGTCTTCCAGGGTCAGCTTGACTTTGGCGGCGTTGTCGCCGGCTTTTTCCAGTTGGCCGCTGGCCAGGTCGCGGCGCAGTTTCAGCATTTCTGCCGAAGACTGTGTGACGTCGACGTAGATCGGGTCCAGTTGCTGGATCACGGCCATGGCATCGGCCTGGCCGTTGCTGACCAGTGCGCCTTCGGTCACCGAAGAACGACCAATACGCCCGGAGATCGGCGCGAACACTTTGGTGTAACGCACGTTGATCTGGGCGGTTTGCACGTTGGCTTCCGACGTCATGCGGTTGGCGACGGCAGTGTCGTACTCCTGACGGCTGACGGCTTGCTCATCGACCAGCTGCTTGTAGCGGTCGCTGATCGACTTGCTCTGGGTCAGGCTCGCTTGTGCACTTTTCAGGGTGGCTTCATACACCGAAGGGTCGATCTGGTAGAGCTGTTGCCCTTCCTTCACGTCGCCGCCTTCCTTGAACAGGCGCTTGAGAATGATGCCGTTGACCTGCGGTCGCACTTCCGCAATGCGGTACGCGGTGGTGCGACCCGGCAATTCGGAGGTGAGCGTAAAGGCTTGCGGTTGGATAGTGACCACGCCGACCTGAGGGATTTGAGCGGGCGGAGCCGCTTCTTCCTTTTTACATCCGCTGAGCAGCGATGCCAGGGCGACGGCAGTGACCAGAGCGGTAACAGCTGGCTTAAGTTGCATGAAGATCCTCGGGTCAGGCGCGCAGGATGCGCACAAGAAGGGTGGAAGGGTAAAAAACAAACACTGAGTAGATAAGTAGCTTGCTACGCAATATACTTACGTTCATGGTTGTTTGTAAACTCTTGACAGGCTGCGCGGAGTGTTGACAAAGCAACGCCCAAAGCCTCGATTCCATTACGTTCGGCACCCATGACGGTGTCGTCCCACAAATATTCGGATTATCGGTACTGGCGGTTAATTCTGCGTTAACGATAGTCCCAAGTGTCCTGATTGAGGTTGTACTGCCATGGTTCGTCGCACCAAAGAGGAAGCTCAGGAAACGCGCAGCCAGATTCTTCAAGCCGCCGAGCAAGCGTTCTATGAACGCGGCGTCGCGCGGACCACGCTGGCGGACATCGCCGCGCTGGCCGGCGTGACGCGGGGTGCCATCTACTGGCATTTCAGTAATAAATCCGATTTGCTGCAGGCGCTGCTCGACACGCTGCATGAGCCGCTGGACGAGTTGGCCAGGGCCAGTGAAAGCGAGGACGAACTCGACCCGCTGGGCTGCATGCGCAAACTGTTGATTCATTTGTTTCATCAAGTGGCCCTGGACCCGAAAACCCGGCGCATCAACGAGATCTTGTTTCATAAGTGCGAATTCACCGATGAAATGTGCGACATGCGTCGCCAACGTCAGACCCATAGCCTCGAATGCAACCTGCGCATCGGCCTGACCTTGCGTAACGCGGTCCACCGCGGGCAACTTCCGGAAAATCTTGATACCACCCGTGGCGCGGTGTGCATCCATGCCTACATCAACGGGCTGATCGGCCAGTGGCTGCTGGTTCCCGACAGCTTCCAGTTACATCAGGAAGCCGAACGCTGGGTGGATGCGGGGCTGGACATGCTGCGTTGGAGCCCCAGTCTGCGCAATTAAGACAAAATGCGTAATTGCATCAGGTTGTGTCAACAGTAAAGCCCAAGGACAGTCAATCGTCCTTCCGCCTGATTAGTGGGGTGACTTTATATACGGGCTGTCCAGCGGTTGATAGGTAGCCGCCTAAGTATTTTGTAGCGATTTTGTTGCACGGTTGTGAAGGAGTATTGCTCTCAGGTCCCGCGTACTCGACAAGATAGGCGTAAAAAAGCCCCGGTTCCTGCGAACCGGGGCTTTTTCATTTCAGCTTTTTACCTCACAGCGCCAGGGTCGGGTAGTCGATGTAGCCGACTGGGCCTTTGCCATAGAAGGTTTCCGGATGCGCTTCGTTCAGCGGCGCATCTGCCTTCAAGCGTGCTGGCAAGTCCGGGTTGGCAATAAACGGCACACCGAAGGCCACCGCATCCGCTTTGCCCGAAGCCAGCCAGGTGTTGGCGCTGTCCTTGGTGAAGCGTTCGTTGGCGATGTACACGCCGCCGAAGGCTTTCTTGAGTTGTGGGCCGAGGCTGTCGCCGGCTTCTTTCTCACGGGAGCAGATGAACGCAATGCCACGCTTGCCCAGTTCGCTGGCGACGTAGGTGAAGGTTTCCGCCAGGTTGTCGTCGCCCATGTCGTGGGCGTCGGCCCGCGGTGCCAGGTGCACACCCACACGGCCAGCGCCCCAGACTTCGATGGCTGCATCGGTGACTTCCAGCAACAGGCGAGCGCGGTTTTCCAGGGAGCCGCCGTACTGGTCAGTGCGCTTATTGGTGCTGCTCTGCAGGAACTGGTCGAGCAGGTATCCGTTGGCGCCGTGGATTTCCACGCCGTCGAAACCGGCGGCCTTGGCGTTCTCGGCACCGGTGCGGTAGGCGTCGACGATGTCGGCGATTTCAGCGGTTTCCAAGGCGCGGGGGGTCGGGTAGTCGGCCAATGGGCGCACCAGGCTGACGTGGCCTTTAGGCTGGATTGCGCTCGGGGCCACCGGGGTTTCGCCGTTCAGGTACGACTCATGGGAAATACGGCCCACGTGCCACAGTTGCAGGAAGATCTTGCCGCCCGCGCCATGAACCGCCTTGGTGACGTTGGCCCAGCCGCGCACCTGATCGTTGGACCAGATGCCCGGCGTGTCCGGGTAGCCTACGCCCAACGGCGTCACGGACGTGGCTTCGCTGAGGATCAGCCCGGCGGAGGCGCGTTGCACGTAGTACTCGGCCATCAGCGCGTTGGGCACGCGACCGGCGTCGGCACGGCAGCGGGTCAGCGGCGCCATGATGATGCGGTTCGACAGTTCCAGGTCGCCCAGTTTGATCGGATCGAAAATAGTCGTCATGGGGAAAGCACCTTTGTCTTTGAAGTGGATCAGTGGGTCGCAGGGGCCAGGTCGGCATCGCCGGTCTGGCGGAAAGTAATCAGGGTCACCAACAGCGCGAGAATCGCCAGGACCGCTGCGGCCAAGGGCACGCGGGTCAGGCCGAAACCGTGGGCAATCACACTGCCGCCCACCCAGGCGCCGAGGGCATTGCCGATGTTGAAAGCGCCGATGTTCAAGGTGGACACCAGGTTCGGTGCGGCCTTGCCGAAGGTCACCACGTTGATCTGCAACGCAGGCACGGCGGCGAACGACGCGGTGGCCCACAGGAACAGGGTGATTTCGGTCGGGATCACGGCGACGCTGGTCCAGGTCAGAGCCGTGGAGACCACCGCCATGCTGATGAACACGCCGATCAAGGTGGCCGCCAGGCGTTTGTCCGCCAATTTGCCGCCGATGATGTTGCCCACGGTGAGACCCAGGCCGATCAGCAGCAGGGTCCAGGTCACGCCCTTGGGCGACACGCCGGTGACATCGCCGAGCAGCGGCGCTACGTAGGTGAAGAGGGTGAACATGGACGCGGCAAACAGCGCGGTCATGCTCAGCGACAGCCAGATGCCGGCGCCCTTGAGGGCGGCCAGTTCGGCGCGCATGTCGAGTTTCTCTTCATCACGCTTGGCGGGCAGGAAGCGGATCAGGCCGATCAACGCCACCACACCAATCACCGTCACTGCCCAGAAGGTCGAGCGCCAGCCGGCTTCCTGGCCGAGTGCGGTACCCAGCGGTACGCCGAGCACGTTGGCCAGGGTCAGGCCGGTGAACATCAGGGCCACGGCCGAAGCTCGCTTGTTGGCGGGCACCAGGTTGGCGGCGACCACCGAACCAATACCAAAGAACGCACCGTGGCACAGCGCGGTGACGACACGGGCAAACATCAGCACGTTGTAATCACTGGCCAGGGCGCAGAGCAGGTTGCCGATAATGAAGATACCCATCAACGCTACCAGGGCCGCCTTGCGAGGCAGCTTGGCGGTGGCCAGCGCCATGAAGGGCGCGCCGATGGCCACGCCCAGGGCGTAGCCGGTCACCAGCCAGCCGGCGCCGGGAATTGACACACCCAGGTCCGCTGCCACATCGGGCAGCAAGCCCATGATGACGAACTCGGTGGTGCCGATGGCGAAGGCACTGAGGGCCAGTATGAGTAGCGAGAGGGGCATTATCGTTTCCTTGTTACAACGCGGCGTTGTCGTCCGCGCTGAGTTCGGTGGTGAGCGCCGCGAGGAACGCCTGGATGGTGTCCTCGTTGCGTTTGAAAAAGTGCCACTGGCCGGCCTTCTGGCTGCTGATCAACCCGGCGCGTTGGAGGGTGGCCAGGTGGGCTGACACGGTCGACTGGGACAAGCCGCAGCGTTGGTCGATCTGCCCGGCGCAGATACCGTATTCGTGGTTGTGCAATTGTTCGGGGAATTGCACTTTGGGGTCTTTCAGCCAGGTGAGGATGTCTCGTCGTACTGGGTGTGCCAGGGCTTTTATTATTTCGTCGAGGTCGATGGACATGGCAGATGCTCGGTTTTGTACAGCGTTATATCGCGATGAGGCGAACTTTATATCGGTCTATCCCGATAGACCAATATGATTTTGGTCTGAGCCTAGGCTTAATCGGTATATCGGGTTATAACGATACGTTGAGGGCAGTGATAGACTGCGCGCCATGAATTATCTCGCACATCTGCACCTGGGCGGCCAACTTCCTGCGCAACTGCTGGGCAGCCTGTATGGCGACTTCGTCAAAGGCCGCCTGCAGGGCCAGTTCAGCCCGCAAATCGAAGCGGCGATCCAGCTGCATCGTTCCATCGACCGCTTCACCGACAGCCACCCGCTGGTGGGGGAGGCGCTGTCGCGCTTCAGCCTTACCCGTAGGCGCTATGCCGGGATCGTCCTCGATGTGTTTTTCGATCACTGCCTGGCGCGGGACTGGACCTTGTATGCCGACCAGCCCCTTGAGCATTTCACGTCGCAGGTTTACCGCGTGCTGGCGGCCGAGCCGCAGTTGCCGGGGCGGCTGGCGCAGATTGCACCGTATATGGCGGCGGATGACTGGCTGGGCTCCTACCGCGAGTTTGCGGTGATGGAGCAGGTGTTGCGCGGGATCGCCCGGCGCCTGACACAGCCCGAGGAACTGGGGCATGCCATGCAGGAATTGCGCGAGTTGTATGAGCCGCTGAGTGAAGACTTCCGGTTGCTCTATCCCGAGCTGCAGGCCTTTGCACACTCCCGACTGACGCCATCGATTTAAGGTGGGAGCTGGCTTGCCTGCGATTGCAGTCTGCCAGTTGATACATGTGTTGCTGACCCACCGCTATCGCAGGCAAGTCAGCTCCCACACGTTGACCATGCCCGCTTTATGCCGCGAATGCCGGTCGAGCCGCGATCTGTTCTGCCTCGGGCAAGGGCCCAAACAACGCCTTTTGCACCGCCTGCTGCGCCTGATACGCCAGCGCCGCGCGTTCCTGCCCGGCACAGGCAATTGGCTTGAGCACATGGATTTCCACATCGCCCTGGTCGTTGGCAAATAAGCGCATCAGGTGCGACAACAAATCATCATCGCCAATAAAAGGCGCCAGCGGGTCCACTTGCCCCTCACGCAGATAACGGATCGCCACCGGTTGCAGGCATACATCCGCATCGATCGCACTGGCCAGCAAACGCCCGTGGAAAGTGCGCAGGCTGCGCCCGTCGGTGGTGGTGCCTTCGGGGAACATCAGCAGCGGGTGTTGTTGCTCCAGGTGACGGGTCATCTGCTTGCGGATCAACTGGCTATCGCCCGAACCCCGGCGGATAAACAAGCTGCCGGCTTTGGCCGCCAGCCAGCCTGCCACCGGCCAGGTACGCACTTCGGCCTTGGACAGGAACGACATCGGCGTCACCATGCCCAGCAGGGGAATGTCGGTCCAGGACACGTGATTGCTCACCCACAGCATCGGCGTTTGCGGCAACTCACCGTGCACCGTCACGCGAAAGGGCAGGGCGTTGGTCAGCCGCGCCATGAAGAACCGCGACCAGCGCTGGCGGCGCACCATCGAGTTGGCCACGCCCAACCGTTCGAACACGCCGAATACACTGGCCATGCTCAAGCCCAGTGCCACCACTAGCAGTACGCGGGCAATGCGCCCGTACACGCGCAGGCGGCTCATCACATGGCCGCCTTGAAGTGGCGTGCATAGCGCGGGCATAGCTCATCGCGCTTGAGCAGGATAAACACGTCGGCCACCTGGAAATCTTCATCCCAGCACGGCTCGCCGCAGATCTTCGCCCCCAGGCGCATGTAAGCCTTGAGCAGTGGCGGCATTTCGGCGATCACGTTGGACGGCAGGTCCAGCGCCGGCAGGGGTTTTTTCGGTTCGGCGCGCAGGTGTTCATTGCACAGGTAGCGTTCGCGCAGGCGCTGCATGATCGCGTGAGCCTGGATGCCGCCGTCGTGCATCGGGATGCTCGCGCAGCCCATCAAGTAGCTGTAGCCACCCTGGTTGAGCACTTCGGCCAACTCGCCCCACAACACGGCAATGGTGCCACCGTTGCGGTAGGCCGGATCGACGCAAGTGCGGCCGATTTCCAGGATCGGGCCTTGCAGGTGGAGCAAGCCATGCAGGCTGAATTCTTCTTCGCTGTAGAACCGACCCAAGGTGCTGGCAGCCTGGTGGTCCAGCAAGCGAGTGGTGGCCACCAGTCGACCGCTGTTCAAGTCCCGCACGCCGATGTGGCTGCAGTGAACATCATAGTCATCCATGTCCAGGCCCAGTTCCGCGCCTTTCAGCTTGGCGTTGAATTCGCCGCTGAACACGTTGAACCGCAGGGCCTGGGCTTCCTGCAACGCCTGCGCGCCAACCAGGCGTTCGGCTTGCAGACGGCGTTCATTGCCGGTGTCGCTGATGCGGGCGATCTGAGTCATGGCGAGTCTCCGAGTGCCGGCCACGATTTCGGCCGGTCGACTTTGTTGTCCAAAGTCAGGCTATGGAGGCCCGGTGTCATCTCCATGAAGTTATGGTGACGCTTGGATGACAGCCCTCCATGTCGCAAATCTGTCATCACCCTCGGCTAGGCTCGCGGGCTTGAATGCCCCCTTGAGTTTGCGTCCATGGTCAGAGGCCTGTTGTGCGTTGCCCTGTTGTTCGTCACCGTTGCCGCTTACGCCGAAACCTGGCCCGATAAGGAATGGGCCAAGGGCACACCGCTCTCGGGTCCCGCAGTTGATGCTCTGGATGCTTACGCTTTTCCGGCGCGAGACGACGCCACCCGCCAAGGCATCCGCACTGACGCATTGTTGGTGATCCGCGACGGCCAGGTCATCTACGAACGCTACGCCACGCCCACCACCGCCAGCACCCCGCACCTCACCTGGTCCGTCAGCAAAAGCCTGATGGCGACCGTGCTGGGCGTGGCCTACGGCGAAAACCGCTTCAAATTGACCGACCCCGCCGCGCGTTTTTACCCGCCAATGAAGCAGCACCCGACTGTGACCATGGCCGACTTGCTGCACTGGGCCTCGGGCCTCGACTGGCAGGAAGACTATGAATACGCGCCACTGAAATCTTCGGTGGTGGCGATGCTTTACACCCGTGGCCGCGGCGACATGGCTGACTTTGCCGCCGATACCGAGGCCGCCACTGCACCGGGCCAGGTGTTCCGGTACTCCAGCGGTGACACCAATATCCTGTCCGCCACCCTGAAAGGCATGCTCGGGCATAAGGCGTATATGAGTTACCCGTGGGATGCGTTGTTCAAGCCATTGGGGATCCGCAACGCCACCTGGGAAACCGACGCCGATGAAACCTTCGTCGCTTCCTCTTACGCCTACCTCACGGCTCGCGACCTGGCGCGTGTCGGCCTGTTGATGGCACGGGACGGCCGTTGGGGGGAACACCAGTTGCTGCCCAGAGACTGGGTTGCCTTCAACCGTCAGCCGTTCGATAACTACAAAGCCGGCCAGGACGAAGCCGTTCCCGGCGGTCACTGGTGGCTTAACCAAGGTGCGCCACGGCCCTGGCCAGACGCGCCCGCCGACACCTTTGCGGCCCTCGGCCATTGGGGTCAGGCGCTGTTTGTGATGCCTGAAGAACATCTGGTAATCGTACGCTACGGCGATGATCGCGATGGCAGCTATCGCCACAACGAACTGCTTAAACGCGTGCTTGCGGCGGTGCAGCCATGATCCGTCGTCGTCCGTTTACCAGCCTGTTTCTGCTGCTGTTGCTCGCCCTGCTGGGGTGGATCTGGCACGAGCGCGTCAACCTGCAAGCTTTCCCCGACATCATCGCGGCGTATACGGCCAAGGAGTATTGCTCGTGTCGGTATGTGGCGAACAACCCGGCGGAGTATTGCCGGGGGTATGTGAAGCAGTACGTGCCCACCAGTGCCTTTACCGATAACCCCGAGCGCAGTGAAGTCACGGCCAGCGGTTTGGGGCGTACGCACAGTGCACGGTGGTTGGGGGATCGGCAGGGCTGCCGCTTGAACCCCTGACACACCGCGACCCCATGTGGGAGCTGGCTTGCCTGCGATGATGGCGGCACAGGCGATAGTGATGTTGACTGACCTGCCGCTATCGCAGGCAAGCCAGCTCCCACAGGGGATTTGCACTAATCATTGGAAATGAGAGAAGCACTGGTAGGCGCCCGATGCACTGCATCGGGCGCGAACGACTTACTACGTGGCTGGGCTGCCAGGTTGCATAGCCAACAGCAGATCATCAATGATCGCTTTGCCCATTTCACCCAAATAGTGCGAGGCGAAAGCGAACTTCTCCGCCTTGGGGTCCATGGCGGCCTCAAGCGAGAGCATTTTTGCGTAATAAAGCACGTGCGAGGCGTCTTCAAGGGCTTCCAGCAGCGGAACCCCTGCGTTGACACGGAACACTTTCAAATGGCTTTTGTTTTCTCCGCAATCTGCAAAGGTCGCGGCGCCGATAGTTTCGGCTGAGGGTATTTCGTACGGCATAGCTTGCTCCTTTGGTACAACCAAAAAGAGCTGCCAGTCACGATTCCAAGCGTGGGGGTGGCAGCTGTACGCAGGTTGGAATCCGAGAAGAAGCAACTCGGCAGGCACAAGGCCTCCCACGTACAGTCGCCATAAAGCACAAACAGCAGGCACAAAAAAGCGCCGACTAATTGTTTGACGACGCTGTAGCGTTCTTTCCCGGGATTCCACGCCCGCTCATCACAGACTTTGCTTCCGCTCCAATGGACGGTTAAGGTTCGTTCAGGTTTTTCGCCCCGCGAGTTTTCAATGTTCAACGCTTCTGTGATCAAACCCCTGGCCTTCGCCCTCTTGGCCGCCGCCGCTGTGCCTGCCCATGCCGACTGGTATCTGGATAACGAGTCCTCGCGCCTGTCGTTCGTCACCACCAAGAACACCGAAATCGCCGAAGTGCAGCGCTTCTTGGTGTTGCACGGCAAAGTCGACAGCAAGGGCGCGGCGCAACTGGAGGTGGAGCTGGAGTCGGTCAACAGCGGCGTTCCGCTGCGCGACGAGCGCATGCGCAATCAGTTGTTCGAGATCAAGACGTTTCCAGACGCGCTGATCAACGCGCAGATCAACCTGCAACCGATCAACGATTTGGCCCCTGGTGCGCAATTGGAATTGCGCCTGCCGTTGTCCGTGACCCTGCACGGCAAAACCCAGACCTACAGCGCCGAGCTGCTGGCGACGCGCCTGGATGACCGGCGTTTCCAGGTGGTGACCCTGGAACCGCTGGTGGTGCATGCCGAGGACTTCGACCTGGCGCCGGGCGTGGCAGCGTTGCGCAAGGCGGCGGGGCTCAAGTCGATCAGTCTGTCGGTGCCGGTGGGTGCGGTGCTGATTTTCACGGCGCGCTGACATGAGCGGCGCGGTGTTCCCATGGCGCAGCGCCAACCGTTTCGAATTGCTGATCGATGGGCCGAATTTTTTTCCGCAGATGCTGGTGGGCATTGCCCGCGCCGAGCGGCAGGTCGAGCTGGAGTTGTACCTGGTGGAAGCCGGTGCCTGCGCCGAAGCGATGGTGCAGGCACTGGTCCTCGCCGCTGAGCGCGGCGTGCGGGTGCGCTGCCTCTTCGATGATTACGGCAGCCTGGCGTTTACCCTCGGGTTGCGCAAACGCTTGACGGACGCGGGTGTGGAGCTGCGTTTCTACAACCGCCTGAATTGGCGCCGCTGGATGCGCAACCTGTACCGCGATCATCGCAAACTGCTGTTGATCGACCAGGACATGGCCTTTGTCGGCGGCACCGGGGTGACCGATGAATTCTGGACGCCAGGCAACGACAGCGCCGACTGGCATGAAGTCATGGTGCAGATCAGCGGGCCGCTGGTTTTGGACTGGCAGGCGCTGTTCGATCGCCAATGGCATGCCAATGCAGCTCGTCGGGAGTGGAAACCCGCCACCCATTTCGGTTTGCCGCGGTTGCCCAAGGTGCCGGCGACGGGCCCCGGCCTGGGTCGGGTGGCCTATGCCGATGCCCGCCAGCACCGCGATATCCTGCAATCGCTGATCCGCGCCTTGAACAGCAGCCAGCAGCGTATCTGGCTGGCCACACCGTACTTCCTGCCGACCTGGAGCGTGCGCCGTGCCTTGCGCCGTGCCGCCGGGCGCGGCGTCGACGTGCGTTTGTTGCTCACCGGCCCGCGCACCGATCACCCGTCCGTGCGTTACGCCGGCCACCGTTATTACCCGCGCTTGCTGCGTTCGGGCGTGCAGATCTTTGAATACCAGCCGTGCTTCCTGCACTTGAAAATGGTGCTGGTGGACGATTGGGTAAGCATCGGCTCGTGCAACTTTGATCACTGGAATTTGCGCTTCAACCTGGAAGCCAACCTGGAAGCGCTGGACCCGGCATTGACCGAGGCCGTGGCGGGCAGTTTCGAACGGGATTTTGCCCAGAGCCAGGCGGTCAGCCTGGAGGCGTGGAAGTCGCGGCCGTTGTGGCGGCGGGTGAAGCAGCGGGTGTGGGGCTGGATTGATCGGTTGGTGGTCAACTTGCTCGACCGACGCGGCTAATCAGGTCAACTCGATCGAAATGTGGGAGCGGGCTTGCTCGCGAAGGCTGCGTGTCAGTTACTAAAATCAGCGACTGATCCACCGCATTCGCGAGCACGCCCGCTCCCACATGTTCTGACCGCGTCAGGCGTTAGAGCAGTTCGAAGGTCTGCTGCTGCACATCCTGGGAATCCAACCCGATCTGCACATTGAACTCACCCGGCTCTGCCGCGAATTTGAGCTGGGTATTGTAGAACTTCAAGTCCTCCTCGGTGATGGTGAAGTGCAGCGTGCGCTCTTCACCCGCCTTGAGCATGACCTTCTGGAAGTTCTTCAGCTCCTTGATCGGGCGGATCATCGAGCCGGCCACGTCTTGGATGTACAGCTGGACGACGGTTTCCCCATCCACCTTGCCGGTGTTTTTCACGGTGACACTGGCATCGAGCTTGCCGGTCTTGTTCAGCGTGGTGGACGACAGCGCCATGTCCGACAGGCTGAACGTGGTGTAGCTCAAGCCATATCCGAACGGGAACAGCGGCCCGGTGGTGTCATCGAAGTACTGCGAGGTGTAGTTGCCCGGCTTGCCTGGGGTGAACGGCCGGCCGATGGTCAGGTGGTTGTAGTAGGTGGGAATCTGCCCCACCGAGCGTGGGAAGGTGATCGGCAGCTTGCCTGACGGGTTGTAGTCACCAAACAGCACGTCGGCAATCGCGTTGCCGCCTTCGGTGCCGGCGAACCAGGTTTCCAGGATCGCGTCGGCCTGTTGGTTCTCTTCGAGGATCGACAGTGGACGGCCGTTCATCAGCACCAACACCAGCGGCTTGCCGGTAGCCTTCAGGGCCTTGATCAGGTCGCGCTGGCTCTGCGGGATGTTCAGGTCGGTGCGGCTCGAGGATTCGTGGGACATGCCACGGGACTCACCCACGGCGGCGACCACCACATCGGCCTCCTTGGCGGCCTTGACCGCTTCGTCGATCATCACCTGGGCAGGGCGGGTGTCATCCACCACTTCAGGGGCATCGAAGTTGAGGAAGTTCAGGTAGTCGACCACGGCCTTATCCTGGGTGATGTTGGCGCCACGGGCATAGATGATCTTGCCTTTTTCGCCAATCACCGCGTTGAGGCCGTCGAGCAGGGTGACCGATTGTTCCGGTTTGCCGGCAGCGGCCCAACTGCCCATCATGTCGATCGGCGCCTTGGCCAGCGGGCCGACCAGGGCGATGGTCGCGGATTTTTTCAGTGGCAGGGTGTTGTTCTGGTTTTTCAGCAGCACCAGGCTGCGGCGCGCGATGTCGCGGGCTTCTGCGCGGTGCAGGCGGCTTTCGGCGTAGGTGTCGGCCGGGTCGTCCTCGGCTTTGCCGATACGCAGGTAGGGGTCCTTGAACAGGCCCATGTCGTACTTGGCGCCGAGCACTTCGCGAACGGCGTTATCAATGTCGCTCTGTTCGATCTCGCCGGACTTGAGCAGCCCCGGCAATTCCTTGCCGTACAGCGAGTCGTTCATGCTCATGTCGATGCCGGCCTTGATTGCCAGCTTGGCGGCTTCGCGCCCATCCTTGGCCACGCCGTGCTTGATCAGTTCGAAGATCGCGCCATGGTCGCTCACGGCCAGGCCCTTGAAGCCCCAGTCCTTGCGCAGCAGGTCGTTCATCAGCCAGGTGTTGGCGGTGGCGGGTACGCCGTTGATCGAGTTCAGCGCCACCATCACGCCGCCGGAACCGGCCTTGATCGCCGCGTGGTACGGCGGCAGGTAGTCCTGGTACATCTTGACCGGGCTCATGTCGACCACGTTGTAATCGCGGCCGCCTTCCACCGCGCCGTACAGGGCGAAGTGCTTGACGCTGGCCATGATGCTGTCGGCATTCGCGGGGCTCACGCCCTGGAACGCCTTGACCATCACTTCGGCAATGCGCGAGACCAGGTAGGTGTCTTCACCGAAGCCCTCGGACGTACGACCCCAGCGTGGGTCGCGGGAGATGTCGACCATCGGTGCGAAGGTGATGTCGAGGCTGTCGGCGGCGGCTTCCTGGGCGGCGATCCGCCCGGAGCGGCCGATGGCGTCCATGTCCCAGCTGGAGGCAAGCGCCAGGCTGATCGGGAAAATTGTGCGGTGGCCGTGGATCACGTCGTAGGCGAAGAACATCGGGATCTTCAGGCGGCTGCGCATGGCCGCGTCCTGCATCGGACGGTTTTCCGGGCGGGTGATGGAGTTGAACGTGCCGCCGATGCGACCGGCGGCGATTTCCTTGCGGATCAGCTCACGGGGCATCTCGGGGCCGATGCTGATCAGGCGCAATTGGCCGATCTTTTCATCCAGGGTCATCTGCTTGAGCAGGTCGCTGACGAAGGCGTCCTTGTCTTTAAGCGCAGCAGGCTTTGTTTCTGCCCAGACGGGATGGGTGGCCAGAGTGGCAACGAGGCCGAGCAAACACAGCTTCTTCATGAATATCCTTTTTCGGCTCACTGCACAGCAATTACGCTGATCGGCCAAAATGTGGGGAGCGTCTATTGTTGTTCGGGTGTTGTTCAGATAAATGCAGCACACTCTGAACTCTTGTTCGCGCTGGGCATCTTTGTAGCTGATTGGTTCGATGCATTCCAGTGGTGGCGGATTATGCCCCAAGCGCGCGGTGTATAGGGTTAGTCGTAACATTCCATCAAGATTGGGCAGGAGAAACACCATGCAAGCAGCACAAGGTTACCGCTGGGGCTTGAAAGCCGCGGCGCTGCTATTGATCAGCACAGTGCTGAGCGGTTGTGGCATCAATAACATCCCGACCCTGGACGAACAGGCCAAAGCCGCCTGGGGTCAGGTGCAAAACCAATACCAACGCCGCGCCGACCTGATCCCCAACCTGGTGGAAGTGGTCAAGGGCTACGCTGCCCATGAGCAGGACACCCTCACCGCCGTGATTGAAGCACGGGCCAAGGCCACCTCGATCCAAGTGGATGCGAGCACCCTCGACAATCCGGAAAAACTCAAGCAGTTCCAACAGGCCCAGGACGGCTTGAGCGGTGCACTCAGCCGCTTGATGGTGGTGTCCGAGCGGTACCCGGACCTGAAGGCCAACCAGAACTTCCTGGCCCTGCAATCCCAGCTTGAAGGCACTGAAAACCGTATCGCCGTGGCCCGCCGCGACTTTATCCAGGCAGTGCAGGCCTACAACACCGAGATCCGCACCTTCCCGGGCCGCCTGTGGCACAGCGTGATGTACAGCGACTTGCCGATCCGCGCCACGTTTGAAGCCACCAGCGCCGATGCCGATAAAGCGCCGCAAGTGAAGTTCAAATAAGGCTGCACTGAGGTGTCGATGCGTTTATTACGGATAGGCCTGGCGCTGTGGTTGTTGGCCTGCGTGGGCGTGGCCCAGGCGGCGCTGAGCTTCCCGGCGTTGAGCGGGCGGGTGGTGGACACCGCCCAGATGATCGACCCGGCGGTGCGCGAGCAGATTACCCAGCAATTGCAGGCACTGGAGCAAACCCGTGGCGACCAGATCGTGGTGGTCACGGTGCCAGACCTGCAGGGCGTGCCCATTGAGGATTACGGTTATCAACTCGGCCGCCAATGGGGCATCGGCCAGAAGGGCAAGGACAACGGCGCGCTGTTGATCGTCGCCCGGGATGAGCGCAAATTGCGCATCGAAGTCGGCTATGGCCTCGAAGGCACGCTGACCGATGCGCAGTCCTGGGTGATCATCAACCAAGTGATCGCGCCTAAGTTCAAGGCCGGTAATTACAGCCAGGGCATCAGCGACGGCGTTTCGGCGATGGTGCAGGTGGTGGGCGGCGAGCCGCTGGCCGTGCCGGCGCATGTGGCGGATGCCAACTTTGCCAAGGATAATCCCGGGTTTTCCATTGGCCTGTTTATCCTGCTGATCGGCGTTTTGTGGCTGTGCAATCGCATGGGGCTGCCGGTGGGCGCTATCTTGCTGGCGATTCTCAGCAGCAGCGGCCGTGGCGGTGGTGGCGGGGGCGGCGGTGGTGGTTTCCGGGGCGGCGGTGGCGGCTTCGGCGGCGGCGGGGCTTCAGGCGGCTGGTGATGATAATAATGAGAGAGCAACGACAACCATGGCATTACTGACTGAACACGAGCAGCGCCAAGTCGCGGAAGCGATCGCCCGCGTCGAGAAAACCACCGACGCGGAACTGGTGACCGTGTTGGCCGCCCGCGCCGACGACTACGCCTACATCCCACTGTTGTGGGCCAGCCTGATCGCGTTGGTGGTGCCCGGTGTGGTGCATTACCTGTCGGGTTACCTGACCATGTACACCTTGTTGCTGGCGCAATGGGCGACATTCATCGTGTTGTGCCTGGTGTTCCGCCTGCCCAAGGTCACCACGCGGTTGATCCCCCGTTCGGTGCGCCACTGGCGTGCGTCCAACCTGGCGCGGCGGCAGTTCCTGGAGCAGAACCTGCACCACACGCTGGGCAGCACCGGCGTGCTGATCTTTGTCAGCGAGGCAGAGCGGTACGTGGAGATCCTGGTGGATGACGGCATTTCCAAACGCCTGGATGACAGCAGCTGGGATGTGATCGTCAAGGCGTTTACCCAGCAGGTGAAACAGGGGCAGACACTGGCTGGGTTTATCAGTTGCATCGAGGCCTGTGGCGAGTTGTTGAAGGTGCATGTGCCGGTGACGCAGACGCGTAACGAACTGCCGAATCGATTGGTCGTACTCGAGTAATCCAGACAGTGCAGTTCTAAATGTGGGTTTTGTGTCGGCAATACACTGACCGTTAGTCAAATAACCCCGTGCCCTGAACCGCTATCCCCCCTAAAATGCCCGGCATTCCCTGCCCGAGGCGTTTTAGTTCATGTCTGTCACCGCTCAACCTGCCCGTCCTGCGCCGGATCATCATGCCCAGTTCGTCGAACTGCTCAGCGCAAGCCTCGCGCAGAACGCCTTTATCAAGCTGGTGCTGGCCAAGTACGTCGGTGAGGAAGCCGAGTTGCAGCGGCTGATCATCAAGCCGGTCACGGTCAAGGAACAGGCGTGCCTGTCCTTCGTCTACCGCTACAAGACCCGCGACATCACCAAGAACTTCCTGCTGGCGGAAGGTGTGGCGGCGATTGCCGAGTTGCTGCCAACCTCGTTCAAGAATGCGCACCTGCTGTCGCTGACTGACGAAGCCCAGTTGGAATACAGCAAAAAGAACAAAAGCTCACTGTTCAAAAGCAAGCCGCAGCAACTGCGTGAAGCGCCGTCGGCTGAACATAACCGTGAGAAGAATCGATTCCTCGATCTGAGCCGACCCTTTCTCGCCGACCTGGGCGTGACCGACGCCAAGCAGGCGCTGATCCCGTCGATGTCGCGCAAGTGGAAGCAGATCAACAAGTTCATCGAAGTGTTCAGCCATGCGCTCACCTCGTCACCCTTGAAGCTGGACCAGCCGGTGCGCGTCGCCGACTTCGGCTCGGGCAAGGGCTACCTGACCTTTGCCATTCACGACTACCTGCGCAACACCCTCAAGGCCGAAGGCGAAGTGACCGGCGTCGAGCTGCGCGAAGACATGGTGACCCTCTGCAACACCGCCGCCGCCCGCCTGGAGCATCCGGGGCTGGTGTTCAAATGCGGTGATGTGCGCAGCGTGGCGCCCAGCGAGCTGGACGTGATGATCGCCCTGCATGCCTGCGACATTGCCACGGACTACGCGATCCACACCGGCATCCGTTCCGGCGCGTCGATCATCATGTGCTCGCCGTGCTGCCACAAGCAGATCCGCCTGCAGATCCAGAGCCCGGCGCTGCTCAAGCCGATGCTGCAATACGGCCTGCATCTGGGCCAGCAGGCGGAAATGGTCACCGACAGCTTGCGTGCGTTGTTCCTCGAAGCCTGTGGTTATGAGACCAAGGTGTTCGAGTTCATCTCACTGGAGCACACCAACAAGAACAAGATGATTCTTGCGGTCAAACGCGCCGAGCCTGTGGACAACGCGCAGTTGCTGGAGAAGATCCAGGAGCTGAAGGCCTTCTACCACATCACCGAACACTGCCTGGAAACCCTGCTGCGCGCGGATGGCTACCTGGCCTGAAGCACGATGCGATTTAAAGAGTGGCAGCCTTGGGGGCTGGCGCAGGCTGCACCGCCGTCTTGCGCCCCAGCATCACCGTCACGATCACCCCACACGCAAACAGCCAGGTAATCGGCTCGATGTGTTCACCAAAGAACAGCGCCGAAAACGCGATGGTGAAGAAGATCTGCAACAGCTGGATCTGGCTGACTCGCGCAATCCCGCCCATGGCCAACCCGGCGTACCAGGCGAAGAACCCGAGGAATTGCGAAAACAGCGACACGTAGCCGAATGCCCACCAGGCGCGCATGGAAATCGCGCCTTGATGCTGCGCCGCCAGGTACCACACCGGCCCGATCAGCACGGGCGTCGACAGCACCAGCGCCCAGCAGATCACCTGCCAGCCGCCCATTTCCTTGGCCAGTCGGCCGCCTTCTGCGTAACCCAGGCCACCCACGGCAATCGCGCCCAGCATCAGCAAATCACCCGCCTGGATACTGCCGGCGCCGGTGATCAACGCATAACTCAATACCAACCCACTGCCCAGTGCCGCACAGGCCCAAAAGGCTTTCGACGGTCGTTCATGGGACAGCCACGCCGCGTACAGCGCCACGCACAGCGGTTGCAGGCCGTTGACCAGTGCGCCATGGGATGCCGGCAAGGTCTGCATGGCCCAGGCTGACAGCACCGGGAAACCCAGGATCACGCCCGCGATCACCAGGCACAGCCCACGCACCTGACGCCAGGTCGGCCAGCGTTCGCGACGCCACAGCAACAGCGCCGCCGCCGGGATCGCCGCGAACAACGCACGGCCCAGGCCGTTGAGTAACGGATGGATTTCCTGCACCACGATGCGGGTGAAGGGCAGGGTCAGGCTGAAGATGATGACGCCCAGCAGGCCGAGGGCCATGCCGGTGTTTTCGCGCGAGCTCATGGAGAAGAACCGAATCTAGAGGGCTTCAAGGGAAGCCCATCTAGCCACATCCCTCACCGATCAAGGGTCTACAGCTGCGTGCGGATTTATCCGTACAGTTGCTGTCGGGTGGGAGCTGTCGAGCGTTCGCGAGGCTGCGATGGGCGCACCGCAGTTTTACGCAAAAAACGCGTCGCCTCCCTCGCGGGCACGCCCGGCTCCCACAACGGCCGTGCCCGTTTTAGAAGAAGCGCGTGACGCTGATCTTCGCGTCGCGGCCTTTGGTGTAGGCGCGGTCGCCACTCAGGGCCGGGCGGAAGTTGTTGTTGAACACGTTGTCCACGGTGAAGTTCACCTCAGTGCCTTTCAGGTAGGCCTGTTGTGGTTTCCATTTGGCGAACAGGCCCTGAGTGTTGTAGCGCTTGTTGCCGTACTGGTCGTAGAACAGGTCGCCCACGCCGCTGCCCGGGCCGCCGGAATAGTTGTCGCTGGGCAAACGGGAGGTCGCGCCGATGAACTGGCCGGTCCAGCCGACCTGGGCATCCCAGGCGGGAATATGGGTGCCAAGCACCAGTACCCATTTGGTCGGCGGGATATCCCGTGCCGCCACATCCGGACCCCAGGGGTTGGTGTAGGCGCCTTCATGATCACCCTTGGCATAGGCGAACGACACCGAGCCAAACAGGTAGGTGGAATTGTAGAAAGATTCGAGCTCGAAGCCCTTGATGGTCAGGCCACCGATGTTGCGATAGTTGGACAGGGCGCCCGGCGGGCAAGCCGTGGAGATGCTGCCGCCGTTAATGGCCTGGTTCTGGCAGCCGACGCCTGTAGCCTTGAAGATTTCGTCTTCGACTTTGTTGTGGAAGAAGGTGGTGCGCAGTTGCAGGTTGTCGTCGTGGGCGATCAGGTTGTCGAAGCTGCTGACGCTGCCCACGCTGATCGAGGTGATGCGTTCCGGGTCGAGGTCGACACTGGTGGCGGTGCGGCTGCCCAGGCCTTGGACTTCGTACTGTTCGTCGATCACTGGCGCGCGCCAGGTCTTGCTCCAGTTGGCGAACAGCCCGAGGTTCGGGTTGACGGTCCAGAACACTGCCAGGCGCGGCGACCAGCCGGTGTAGGTGCGGTCGCTGTAGTCGTGGCCAATGGACGGATCGGGGTTGCTGTAGTACGGCGCATCGTTGGCTTCGCCGCGGTTGCGGACGTGGTCGTAGCGCATCGATGGCGTGATGGTGACGTCGCCCAGGGTCACCGCATCCTGCACGAAGAAACTGTTGGTATCGACTTTGCCGTGGGGCATGAAGCCCGGCTGGAAATGCCCGTAGTTGTAACGCGGGGTGTTGTAGGTGGTACCCGGCATCCACATCTCGGTCTCGCGGATGTGCTTGCGGATCTGCCCGCCCACGGTGACGGCATGTTGCAACGGGCCGGTGTCAAACAAGCTGACGTTGCGCACGTCGAGGTTTTTGTCGGTGTAGGCGGTGTCCATTTTGCGCCCGCCGGTGGCCAGTTGAAAAAATGCCGTGGCGTCGCGTTCGTCGGTCTGGTCGGTGTTGGACTGGGAGTATTTGACGGTCAGGTCCACCAGCGGGTTATCCACGGGTGTGTATTCGTATTTGCCCGACCAAGTGGTGTCGACCGTGTCGCGATGGGCCAGAAAACGCTTCAGCGCTGCTTCGTAGCCATAGCGGTCAATGTTGGCCTGGGTGGGCGGCGTCGGGTAGCTGGCCGCTGAGAACGGCGTCCAGCGGTTGCTGTGTGACCGCGAGTAGGACAAGCCAACGGCGTGCTCTTCGGTGAAGTGGGCGTTGACCTTGAACAGCTTGCCGTCGACATTCTGGGCGGAGTTCGGCAGGCGCTGAGGGTTGATTGGGTACTGATTGTTTTCGTTGGGCAGTTTGGCGGCGACCTTCATGTCGTCGCCGTCGCGTTGGGTCAGGTAGGCCAATGCGTCGAAACGACCATCGTCGGTACGTCCGAACACGGCGCTGCTGTAGACCTGCTCATGGTCGTTGCTGGAGTAACCGTATTTGAGCATCGCGCCACTGTTGCGACCGTCCTTGAGCAGGTCGGGGGCATCCTTGGTGGTCATGTTGACCGTACCGCCAAACCCGCCGTTGCCGGTGAAGGGGGAGTTGGGGCCTTTCTCCACCTCGATGCTTTTGATCAGCTCGGGCTCGATGAAGACTGTGCCTTGCTGATAGCGCTCAAAGCCGCTCTTGGTGGCCCCATCGACGGTCAGAGGTACGTCTTCGGCATCACCGAACCCGCGAATATTGATGGTCTGGCCGCCAGGTTTCAGCGAGCCGCCCTGGCTAACGCCCGGCAGGGTCTGCAGCAGGCTGGGGATGTTATTGGACTGGTAACGGTCGATGTCTTCCTGGCTCAGGGTGGAGCGGCCGACGGTGCTGGAATTGACCTCGGTACCTGTGCCGATCACGCTCAGAGCGTCCAATTGGATCACGCCGCTCTGGGTGGTGGTGCCTTCATCGGGGCGCACGACGTAGGTGCTGCCGACCTTGATCAAGGTGAGCTCACCGTTTTTCAGCAGGGTGCGAATCGCCACTTCCGGCGTGAAGTTGCCGTTGAGTGCCGGCGCCTGCACGTTCTTGAGCAGTTCTTCATCGAACAACAGCTGGATTTTCGCCTGCTGCGCCACCTGGCTCAAGGATGTCGCCAGCGGCTGCGCCGGCAGTTGCAGCGTGAGCGACTCGGCCTGTGCATTGAGGCTGAATACCAGGCAGCTAGCGATGAGCGTCGGTCGAAAGAACAGGTGCGAAGCGTGGCAAGGCGCGCGAAACATGAAATCCCCCGGTGTGGCCAAATGGCCGAAAAGGTGTACGTATCGAACTCAGACCGGAGGAAGACGGGGCTGGCGGAAAAATCCACACCCGCGAATGCAAAATATTCTCAAATAAGAATTCTGTCGGGTTATTTGCTCGGTTCGATGCGTACGATGCCATCTGCCGACGTCACGGTTTTGACCGGCAACAGCGCAGGCAGGGCGTTGAGCAGGGCGTCGGGATCATTCACATCCAGATTGCCCGAGACCTTCAGGTGCGCCACGGCGTTGCTGACCTGCAACGGTGCCTGGGGGCGGTACAGGCTCAGCTCATCGATCAGGCTGGCGAGGTCGCGGTTGCGAAACGACAGGTGACCGCTGCGCCAGTCGGCAA
This sequence comes from Pseudomonas sp. H3_E07, assembly GCF_054668895.1. Classification (NCBI taxonomy): domain Bacteria; kingdom Pseudomonadati; phylum Pseudomonadota; class Gammaproteobacteria; order Pseudomonadales; family Pseudomonadaceae; genus Pseudomonas; species Pseudomonas sp. H3_E07. The sequence goes on along the minus strand of NZ_CP162795.1, from coordinate 1,226,949 downwards.
CCTCTCCGGCGGTGAGCGTTTGCTGCTGTACCGTGCCCTTGGCGTAACTGAAGATCGCGCGTTGCTGGGCGCCCAGCAGGGTGACCGGGATTTTTGCATCAGGCTCGAACGCGACCTGGCCATGGGCGACGCTGACCACCAGTTGCTGTTGGCTGCGCCGCACATCGAAGCCGGTGCCGACCACGCGGATATTGGCCTCGCCCGCTTGCACGAACAGCGGCCGTTCCTTGTCGGCGGCCACTTCGAGGTACAGCTGGCCCTTGTCCAGGTGCACGATGCGCTGGTGCGCGGTGAAATCCACGCGCACGCGGGTGTTGGCATTTACATACACGCTGCTGCCATCGGGCAGGTTGAGCGTGCGCATGCCTTTGGCGTGGGCTGCGACCTGGGTGTGATACAGCTCACGGGGCGCGCCGAGGTGGGTGGCCATCACCGCGCACAACAACGCGGCCGCCACGGCCAGGGCTGGGCGCCACACCGACGGTTTGCGTTTGGGCAGTGCCGTGGGCTTGTTCAGTTGCTGCAGCTGGGCCAGGTCTGACCACAGTTGCTCGAATTCGGCATAGGCGCGGGCATGGGCGGGCTCGGCTTGCCAGGCGGCAAAGGCCTTGCGGTCGGCACGCCCCACGTCATTATTGCGGTTGCGGGCAAACCAGCTGGCGGCTTGGGCATCGATGGAGTCACTGTCCTTGATGTCCAGCAAGTCGGTGTCGCTCAGGCGGTTCATTCTGGCTGCTCCGTGCCGGGTTCGTGTTGAAGGCGTCGCTTGCAATGCAGCAGGGCAAAAGCGATGTGCTTTTCCACCATGCTGGTCGATATGCCCATGCGCTCGGCGATCTGCGCCTGGCTCAAGCCTTCGAAGCGGTGCAGCATAAGGGCTTCTCGCCGGCGGGGCGAGAGTTCGGCGAGGACTTCTTTCAACTGTTCCAGGCGTTGCAGGCGTTGCACGGCGGCCATGGGATCGTTTTGCTCGTCGGTGGCAGGCTCGGCGTCCATGTCGGCCTGATCAGAGTGGACGGTGTGCCGTACCTTCTGTTTGCGCCAGTGATCACGCAGCAGGTTGCGCGCCATCTGGAACAGAAACGCCCGTGGCTGCTCGACCTTGGCGCGGTCGCGGTAGTCCAGCCACTGAGTGAAGACATCCTGGGTCATGTCCGCGGCGTCGCTGGCGTTGTCTGTGCGCTTGCGCAGGAAATACAGAATATCTGTATAGAACCCGCGAAAGGCATCGGCCGACAGCGGGTCGGGCTTGGGACGAGACATGGATATCCTTCTTGACGAAGCACGACTTGGAGAAAGTCGCGAATGGTATCGAGAACCATTGTCATTTGTCTCTATTTTACGGATGTACCCAGTAAAAAATGTGGGAGCGGGCTTGCTCGCGAAAGCGGTGTGTCAGTCGATTTATCCATTGACTGGCGCACTGCATTCGCGAGCAAGCCCGCTCCCACAGGGAGTCGTGGTTAGCGCAGTAATGTTTTCAGTTGTTCGATCCCCACTTCACCCAGCGGGAACACCGGCAACCGAGGATCACCGGCTTCCAATCCGGTCAACCGCAGCCCGGCTTTGATTGTGGCTGGCAATCCACCCTTGAGGATGAAGTCCAGCAACGGCAACTGGCGGTAAAACACTTCCCGCGCCTGGGTCAGGTCATTCGCCAATACCGCCTCATATAACGCCAGATTGAGCTCTGGGATCAGGTTCGGCGCCGCCGTGCACCAACCCTTGGCGCCCGCCGCGAAGGCTTCCAGCGCCAAGGGGTTGCAGCCGTTGTAGAACGGCACGTCGCTCTGGCGATGCAGGTGGTGCATGCGCTGGATATCCCCGGTGCTCTCCTTGACCATGGTCACGTTGGGGACCTGCTTGATGATGCGCAGGATCAGGTCCACCGACATGTCCGTGCCACTGGTGGCCGGGTTGTTGTAGAGCATGATCGGTACGCCGATGCTGTCGCCGATCGCGGCGTAGTGGGCGAGGATTTCCGCTTCGCTGAGTTTCCAGTAAGACGTCGGCAGCACCATCACCACATCGGCGCCATTGGCTTCGGCGTAGCGGGCGCGGCGTACGGCTTTGGCGGTGGTGGGGTCGGATACGCTGACGATGGTCGGCACGCGACGGGCGATTTTTGCCAGGCTGTAGGCGCTGACTTCGTCCCACTCGGCGTCGCTCAAGTACGCACCTTCACCGGTGCTGCCCAGTGGCGCAATGGCGTGCACACCCCCCTCGATCAGGCGGTCGATGGAGTGACCCAGTGTGTTGAGGTCAATGCGTTGGCCGTCGGTGCTGAACGGGGTGATGGTGTAGCCGATGATGCCGTGAATGTTAGGGCTGGACATGGAAAATCTCCGGTCGGAAAAGGGCAATTCAGTTCAGGCAATCGGCGTGTTGACGCAGGTTCTGCCGGGCGTAGTAGTTGAACGCGGCGCCATGGCGCTTGGGTCGGGAGATCCAGTCGTGGGCCTCGCGTCCCAGCTCCGGCAGGATCGGCTTGATGGTGCCGGCCGACATCGCCAGCAACTGCAATTTGGCCGCGCGCTCGATCAACTGCGCGATCACGCAGGCCTCCTCAATGCTCGCCCCGGTGGACAACTGACCGTGGTGCGAAAGCAGGATCGCGCGTTTGTCACCCAGTGCCGTGGTAATGATTTCGCCTTCTTCATTGCCCACCGGTACGCCCGGCCAAGCCTCCAGGAAGGCGCAGTCTTCGTACAGCGGGCAAAGGTCCATATGGGACACCTGCAGCGGCACTTCCAGCATCGACAGCGCGGCGATATGGGTGGGATGAGTGTGGATGATGCAGTTTACGTCCGGCCGCCCACGGTAGACCCAGCTGTGAAAACGGTTGGCGGGGTTGGGGATGCCGTGGCCTTCCAGTACTTCAAGATCCTCGTTTACCAGCAACAGGTTGCTGGCGGTGATCTCATCAAAACCCAGGCCCAATTGCTGAGTGTAATAGGTGCCCTGTTCCGGCCCGCGCGCGGTGATCTGCCCGGCGAGGCCAGAGTCGTGGCCGTTCTCGAACAGGATGCGGCAAGTGAGCGCCAGCTTTTGCCGGTCAGTCCACGTATTATCTGCCAGGGTGTTTTGCATCTGGACGAGTGCTTGCTTGACCAGTTGGTCTTTTGGGAGTGCTAATGTCTTGGCCATATCGGGTGTCCTGGGTGGCTGCTAATGACACTAATGATGCTATATGACACTTTGTGTCATTAGCAAGCACAGCTCATCGCTTACTGCATGGATAAATCGCAGCGCATGTCTATCCGTTTGAAATTATTGAGAAAAAAACTTGGTGTTACTTTGGAAGCCCTGGCTGAAAAGTCCGGGATGACCAAGAGTTACCTGTCCAAGGTGGAGCGCGGGCTCAACACGCCTTCGATTGCCGCCGCGCTGAAGCTGGCCAAGGCGCTGAACGTGAAGGTCGAAGAGCTGTTCAGCGAAGACAGCGTCAGCCTCGACAGCTACAGCCTGGTGCGCAGCCATGAACGGCCTGACACGTCACCCGGTTATGCGGTGCTGGCCCATCAGGTCAGTGAACGCAGCCTGCTGCCGTTCATCATCTATCCGCCGGCGGAGTTCACCGACAAGACCTTCAAGGAGCATCTGGGGGAAGAGTTTCTGTTTGTGCACGAAGGCCAGGTGGAGGTGGATTTCATGAACGAACGGGTGATCCTGGAGCGTGGCGATGCGCTGCACTTCAATGCGCAGAAGCCCCATCGGCTGCGTTCGGTGGGGGATGTGCAGGCGCAATTGCTGGTGGTGGTGCACAGCGCGGAAGACTGACGTCGCGCTGGCCTTGTGAACGCGGTCAATGTGGGAGTGGGCTTGCCTGCGATAGCATCACCTCGATTCAGCTGACAGACGGAGGTGCCTGTATCGCAGGCAAGCCAGCTCCCACAATGGATCGAAGTCGCACAAAAAATCAGCGTTCGACAGGCACTGACAGCGCAGGATGACCCAATGGATGCGTCCGCGCCGCAAAGAACTTCAGTGCCACGCCAGTCCCATCGAACAATTCCGAATACCGCCGCTTCTGCTGGCGGATGAACCCATCACTGCGCCCCGACACCGAGATCGCCAGCGTCGTCACGTTGGCCTGGCGAATCGCATCCACCAGGTGTTTATCCTGTGGGCCCAACTCATGCCCGAAGATGCACAGCGCCCCTTCGTGGCTCAGCAACTGCTCATAGCAGAACGACAAATAATCCGAACTGCGGATGGTCTTGAGCTTCTCTTCCACCTTGCCCTCACTGACGAACAGCGGCACATCATCAAGGGTCTTGATCGTGTTGTTGATCGCAAAACTGCTGAGCAAGGTGCTGTCGGTGGTCGGCAATTTGCGTGCGGTGCCATCGAGGTTGCGCACCAGGTGCAGGCCGCCGTGCAGGTAGAGGATGCGCGTGGTATCGGTGCGGGTATTGCGCAGGTCGAAGCTGGCGTCGGCGCTGCGAAACAGGTCGTCGATGCCTGGTGTGTGCAGGATCGCCCAATAGTTGAGCAAGTCGTAGTTGCTGGTGAACACGGTGGCGTAATGCTTCAACTCATCGTTGATCGTCGCCAGCGTCGACGGCTGCACCAGGCGCCACGGGATATGCACCGCGTGGATGGTATTGATCAAGGCTTCCTTGATCGCGTAATAACGATTGCGCGGCGCCGCTGAGCTGACGGCCAGGGCTTTGTTGACCCGGCTGGTGGTCTTCAACGCGCCCAGGGCTTGCTCGAAGCTGCGGGTTTGCAGGGCGTCGAACACGCTGAGTTCGGATTGGCTGAGGGGTTTTTCTTCGACTGTACGGGCGTTTTCGAACAGCGAGTCGTAGGCAAAGTCTTCCCAAATCGTACGGCTCGCGCCATTGCCGATCAGAATCCCGCTGAAGTCGGTGCTGCTGCGCACTGCGCTCCAGTCTTCAAGGTGGGCGTCAATATCCTGGAAATCCTTCATTGCGGCGGGTCTACTCGAAATCGGCTGAGCGGTGACTTTATCACGGGTCGACGTTGATCCTGATCAAGATGCCGCAGAGGGCGCAGGTTGATGCTGTAGGTATAAAGCCTCTGAGGATTCGCCATGAGCAGCACCTTCTTCATCCCCGCCGTCAACATCATGGGCACCGACTGCCTCGACGAAGCCATGATCGCCATCCGCAACTATGGTTTTCGCAAGGCGCTGATCGTCACTGACGCCGGCCTGGCCAAGGCGGGCGTTGCGAGCATGATCGCCGAGAAACTGGCGATGCAGGACATCGACTCGGTGATCTACGATGGCGCCAAGCCCAACCCCAACGTTGAAAACGTCGAAAAAGGCCTGACCCTGTTGCAGGAAAGCGCCTGTGATTTCGTGGTGTCCCTGGGCGGCGGCTCACCCCATGACTGCGCCAAGGGGATCGCCCTGTGCGCGACCAACGGCGGGCATATCGGCGACTACGAAGGCGTCGACCAGTCCAGCAAACCGCAACTGCCCCTGGTGGCCATCAACACCACCGCCGGCACCGCCAGCGAGATGACCCGTTTCTGCATCATTACCGACGAAACCCGCCATGTGAAAATGGCCATCGTCGACCGCAACGTCACGCCGCTGCTGTCGGTCAACGACCCAAGCCTGATGGTCGGCATGCCCAAGGGCCTCACCGCCGCCACCGGCATGGACGCGCTGACTCATGCCATCGAAGCCTACGTGTCCACCGCCGCCAATCCGATCACCGACGCTTGCGCGATCAAGGCCATCGAACTGATCAGCGCCAACCTGCGCCTGGCGGTACGCGATGGCAGCGACAAAGCCGCGCGGGAGAATATGGCCTATGCGCAATTCCTCGCCGGCATGGCCTTCAACAACGCGTCCCTGGGTTTTGTGCACGCCATGGCGCACCAGTTGGGCGGTTTCTACGACCTGCCGCACGGCGTGTGCAACGCGGTGTTGCTGCCCCACGTGCAAAGCTTCAACGCCAGCGTCAGCGCCAAACGCCTGAGCGACGTAGGCCGCGCTTTGGGCGCCGACGTCAAGGGTTTCAGCGACGAAGAGGGCGCCCAGGCCGCCATCGCCGCGATTCGTAGCCTGGCCCATGACGTTGAGATTCCCGCCGGATTGCGCGAGCTGGGTGCCAAGTTGCAGGACATTCCATTGCTGGCGACCAACGCACTGAAGGATGCCTGCGGGCTGACCAACCCTCGGCGGGCGGATCAACGTCAGATTGAGGAGATCTTCCGCAGCGCGTTTTGATAGGGGCAGCCTTAAGCTGCAGGCGTTAAGCTACAAGCCGAATGCATTCAACTTGAGCTTGATGCTTGCGGCTTGCCGCTGAGGTCCCTTTATGAGAGTTCTGTTATTCGGTGCCACCGGCATGGTCGGCCAGGGCGTGCTACGCGAGTGCCTGTTGGCCGCCGACGTGCAGGAAGTCGTCGCCGTCGCCCGCACGCCCTTGACCCAGGAGCACGGTAAGCTGCATCAGGTGTTGCACAGCGACATGCTGGATTTCCAGCCCCTGGAAAATCTGCTGCAAGGCTTTGATGCGTGTTTCTTCTGCCTCGGCGTTTCGTCGGCGGGGATGAATGAAACCCAGTACACCCAACTCACCTATGACCTCACCCTGGTCGCCGCCAGTACGCTGGCGCGGCTCAATCCGCAGATGACGTTTATCTATGTGTCCGGCGCCGGTACGGATAGCTCCGAGGCGGGCAAGTCGATGTGGGCGCGGATCAAGGGCAAGACCGAGAACGCGTTGCTGCGCCTGCCGTTCAAGGCCGTGTATCTGTTTCGGCCGGGGGTGATCCAGCCGTTGCATGGCGTGCGTTCAAAGACGCCGTTGTACCAGACCTTCTACTCAGTGCTTGGGCCGTTGTTGTCGTTGGTGCGGCGGCTGAAGCCGGGTTGGGTCGTGAGCACCGAGACGGTGGGCCGGGCGATGTTGCAGGCGGCAAGCCAAGGTGCGCCGCAGCCGGTGGTGGAGCAGGCCGAGATCAATCGGCTGGCCAGCGAGCGTCGCTGATGTTGCACAAGAGCCTGGTGCGTCGGCTGGACTTGATCACGCTGCAACTGTTCGTTGCGGTGTTTGAGGAAGGTACGCTGACCCGCGCCGCCAACCGTGAAGCCATCGCCGTGTCGGCCGCCAGCAAGCGGCTGATGGAGCTTGAGCAGGTGCTGGGCGTCAGTCTGTTCGTGCGACGGGCCAAGGGCATGGACCTGACGGCGGCCGGCGAAACGCTGTTGCACCATGCGCGGCAGATGCTGTTCAACGTCGAGAAGATGGGCCTGGAGCTGGGCGAGCACAGCCATGGCGTGCGCGGTTATGTGCGGATGCTGGCCAACCTGTCGGCAATCATTCAGTTTCTTCCGGAAGACCTGCGGGATTTTTCCGAACGGCATCCCGAAGTGAAAACCGACCTGGAGGAACGCCCCAGCAATGGCGTGGTGCAAGGCGTGCTGGATGGCGTGGCGGACCTGGGCATCTGCTCCAGTGACACCGATACCAAAGGCCTGCCCAGCGTGACCTATCGCCACGACAAACTGGTGGTGCTGATGCCGGCGGATCACCCATTGGCGGCGCGCAAAAACCTGGCATTTGCCGACACCCTGGACAGTGATTACGTGGGCCTGCACGCTGCCAGCTCGATCAATATGCGCACCCACGCCGCCGCACGCGAGGCGGGCAAGATGCTGCGCCTGCGCATACATGTGCCGGGGTTCGATGCGATGTGCCGGATGGTCCAGGCGAATATGGGCATCGGCATCCTGCCGCAGAAAGCGTACGAACTGTTTGGGCGTGCCTTGGGTTTGCATGCCGTGCCGCTGACGGACGACTGGTCGGATCGCAGCCTGATCCTGGTAGTGCGCGATGAGGCGCAGTTGTCGCCGGTCAGCCGGCTGCTGTTCGATTATCTGAGTGTTCGCGTTTAGCGAACGCTCCTTGCCAACTGACGGTTGGATTTCTCCGGCCTCTGGCCTCTAGTCTTGGCGTCACATTCCAAGAATAAGAGGTACACCCCATGACGGCTCCCCTGAGCGGTATCAAGGTGGTCGAGATCGGCACCTTGATTGCCGCGCCGTTCGCCGCCCGGATGATGGCCGAGTTTGGTGCCGAGGTGATCAAGATCGAAGCCATGGGCCAAGGCGATCCGCTTCGCAAATGGCGAAAGCTGCACGAAGGCACCTCGCTATGGTGGTACCTGCAATCGCGCAACAAGAAGTCGCTGGCGCTGGACCTCAAGTCGCCGGAAGGCCTGGACCTGATCAAGCAATTGCTCGGCGACGCCGACGTCCTCATCGAAAACCTGCGCCCCGGCGGCCTGGAGAAACTCGGCCTCGGCTGGGACGTGTTGCATGCCCTCAACCCCAAGTTGACCCTGGTGCGCATCTCCGGCTACGGCCAGACCGGCCCTTATCGTGACCGTCCGGGCTTTGGTGCGATTGGCGAGGCCATGGGCGGGATTCGCTACACCACCGGCAATCCGGATTCGCCGCCAGCGCGAGTGGGCGTGAGCCTGGGGGATTCGCTGGCTTCGTTGCACGGTGTGATTGGCGCACTGATGTCGTTGCTGCGGGTCAAGACGGGGCAGGGCGACGGGCAGATTGTCGATGTGTCGCTGGCCGAAAGTGTGTTCAACCTGATGGAAAGCCTGGTGCCGGAATACGACATGCTCGGCCATGTGCGCGAACGCAGCGGCGGCGCCTTGCCGGGCATTGCACCGTCCAACACTTACCTGACGGCCGACGGTGCCTACGTGGTAATCGCCGGCAACAGTGATCCGATCTACAAGCGGTTGATGACCACCATTGGCCGTGCCGATCTGGCCGAAGCGCCTGAATTCGTCCACAACGATGGTCGGGCCGCCAAGAGTGGGTTACTCGACGCCGCGATCACGCACTGGACCAGCAGCCGGCCCATCGAGCAAGTGCTCAGCGCTCTGGAGGCCGCTGAAGTACCGGCCGGGCGTATCTACTCCGTAGCCGATATCGTCAGCGACCCGCACTACCAGGCGCGTGACATGTTGCTCAATGCCGAGCTGCCCGGCGGTGTGTCGGTGAAGATGCCCGGCATCGTCCCCAAGCTCTCGGAAACCCCTGGCGGCGTGAATTGGCAGGGCCCGACGTTGGGCCAGCACACCGACGATATTCTCGGTAGCCTGGGCCTCACCGGCGCTGATATCCAACGCCTGAAAACCGCGGGAGTGGTGCAATGATTTCCGACTACTGCGACGCGCTGATCGTGCAGGAAGTGTCGCCGCGCGACGGCCTGCAGATCGAGCCGACCTGGGTCGAGACGGCCGACAAGATCGCCCTCATCGACCAGCTTTCCCTCGCCGGTTTTTCGCGGATCGAGGCGGGTTCGTTCGTCTCGCCCAAGGCCATTCCGGCGTTGCGCGATGGTGAGCAAGTGTTCAAGGGCATTGAGCGCAAGGCCGGTGTGATCTACGTGGCGCTGATCCCCAACCTCAAGGGCGCGCAGCGTGCCATTGAGTCTTGCGCCGATGAACTGAACCTGGTGATGTCCGCCAGCCAGACCCACAACCTGGCCAATATGCGCATGCGCTGCGAGGCGTCGTTGGCGGCGTTTGGTGACATCGTCAGTTTTGCCGGCGATTTCCCGGTGAGGCTCAACGCCAGCATCGCTACCACCTTCGGTTGCCCGTTCGAAGGCAAGATCGATGAAGACCGCGTGTTGCAGATTGTCGAGGCGTATCAAGCACTGGGTATCCGGGGCATCAGCCTCGCGGACACGACTGGCATGGCCAACCCGCGCCAAGTGGAACGCTTGGTCAAACGCGTGCTGGAGCGCGTGTCCGCCAGTGATCTGACCCTGCATTTCCACAACACCCGCGGCCTGGGCCTGTGCAATGTGCTGGCCGCCTATGAGGCCGGCGCCCGTCGTTTTGACGCGGCGCTCGGTGGCTTGGGTGGCTGCCCGTTTGCGCCGGGGGCGTCGGGCAATATCTGCACCGAAGACCTGGTGAACCTGTGTGATGAAGTCGGGATTCACACCGGTATCGACCTGCCGCACCTGCTGAATATGTCCCGCCGTCTACCCGCTTTGCTTGGACACGAGTTGCCCGGCCAGGTAGCCAAGGCCGGACGCAATTGCGACCTGCATCCACCCCCGGCGTACATCGCCACGCTGTAACGCCGCACCAGACAACAAAAACAATCGGGCGCCTGTGAGCAGCCCGCTGGAGAGAAACCATGAGCACTAATACGTTGGAGGCCGGCGCGCGCCCGGCCGCTGAAATCGATGCCGAAAAAGCCCTGGTCAGCAAGGTCGCCTGGCGCCTGATGCCGCTGATCATGGTGTGCTACCTGTTCGCGTTTTTTGACCGGATCAACATCAGCTTTGCCAAGTTCCAACTGCAGGCGGACCTGAGCCTGAGCGACACCGCCTATGGCCTGGGGGCCGGGCTGTTCGTGGTGGGGTATGTGATCTTTGAAGTGCCGAGCAACATGATGCTGTACAAGGTCGGCGCCCGGCGCTGGATTGCACGGATCATGATGTCGTGGGGCCTGGCGACGGCGGCCATGGTGTTTGTCACGGCCGAGTGGCAGTTCTATGCGCTGCGCTTTCTGATCGGCGCGATGGAGGCGGGGTTCGCGCCGGGTGTGCTGTATTACCTGACCCTGTGGTTCCCGCAGCATTTCCGAGGACGCATCACCTCGATGCTGTTCCTGGCGTCGGCGTTTGCGGGCCTGGTGGGCGCACCGTTCTCCGGCCTGGTGCTGGAACACCTCGACGGTGTGTTGCAGATGCGCGGCTGGCACTGGTTGTTCCTGCTCGGCGGCTTGCCATGCATCGGCCTGGGGTTTCTGGTGCTGACGCTGCTCAAGGATCGCATCGAAGACGCCCACTGGTTGACGGCGGCGGAGAAGACCCTGCTGTCGAGCCGCATCGCCAAGCATGAGCCGAACCAGCACGGTGGCTCGCTGTTGTCGGCAATCCGTATTCCAGGGTTCCTGATGCTCGGCTTCATCTACTTCCTGATCCAGGTGGCATCCTACGGCCTCAACTTCTGGGCGCCGCAGTTGATCCGCAGCGCGGGCACCCAGAGCCCGGTGATGATCGGCCTGCTCACGGCGATTCCTTATGTGTGTGGCGCCATCAGCATGGTAGTGATCGGGCGGCTGTCGGATGCTACGGGTGAGCGCCGCAAGTTCGTCTGCGGCCTGGTGGTGCTCGGGGCAGTGGGCTTCTTCAGTGCTGGCATTTTTGCCGACCACACCACCTTCCTGATCATTGCCCTGGGCATGCTGGGCGCGGGCATCATCGCCTCGATCCCGACCTTCTGGACGCTGCCGCCCAAGTTGCTGGCCGGTGCCGGTGCAGGCGCGGCGGGCGGTATTGCGGTGATCAACACCCTCGGGCAATTCGGTGGCATTGTCAGCCCGGTGATGGTGGGGCGCATCAAGGACCTCACCGGCAGTACCACACCCGCTCTGTACGTGATTGGCGTGTGTGCGCTGTTGGCGGCAGCATTGCTGCTGTGGGGCCTGCCGCAGAAACTGCGCACCCTCGATAAGGGTTGATCAGCCTGCGGTTGCCAACGCCCGGGCAGGTGTGGCACTGAACTGAATCAACACCACGCCGCCGATCAACAACAACGCCCCCAGTACGCGGGGCGTTGTCAGTTGGCGTTCCACCAGGCCGAACAGACCGAAGTGATCCAGCACCAGCGACGCCAGAATCTGCCCGGCCATGGCCAGTGCGATAAACCCCGAGGCGCCAAGCTTGGGCAACAGCATCAACGCCAGGGAAATAAAACACACGCCAAACGCGCCACCGGCCCACATCCACAGCGGTGCCTTGCTGATAAACGCCAGGCTCGGCAGCGGGAGGCGCAGCGCCAGAATCACCGGCAGCAACACGATGATGCTCACCAGCAACGACGCCAGCGTGGCCCACAGCGGGTGACCAAGCCCGCGCCCGAGGTTGGCGTTTATCGCACTCTGAAACGGCACCACCGCCCCCGCGATGACCGCCAGCGCCAATAAACCCACCCAATGCAACGTTGTCATGTCGAATCTCCCAGAGGTTTTGCTGGACTCTAGGCTATTCGTCGCGCAAATTTAAATTCCAGTTTCTTATGCCGAGCATGCAGCTGATGAATGACCTGCGCCGCATTGACCTCAACCTGCTGGTGATCCTCGACGCCTTGCTCAGCGAGCAACACGTCACCCGTGCGGCTGAGCGCTTGCACCTGAGCCAACCGGCGGTCAGTCACGCGTTGGCACGCTTGCGTGACCTGCTGGGTGACCCGCTGCTGGTACGCCAAGGTGGCAGTCTGGTGCCGACTGCTCGCGCGCTGGAGTTGGCCCCGCCGCTGACAGAAGCGCTCGGCCAGGTACAGGCGTTGCTGGCGCCGAACCGCTTTGACCCGGCGTCGGCCAAGCGCAGGTTTCGGGTGGCGATGTCCGATTACAGTGCGGCGATTTTCCTACCCGACCTGGTGCGAACGCTGCGCCGCGAAGCGCCGGGTATCGATCTGCAAATCATCCAGGCCAGTCGTGAGGGCATGGTGGACGGGGTGCTCAATGGCGACCTCGACTTGGCGGCGGGTGTTTTTCCCGATATGCCTGCCGAACTGCGGACTACGCCGTTGTTTGAAGAGCACTACACGTGCCTTGTGGACCGCGATAGCCTGCCGGCAAGCGGCACACTGGATCTGCCGACCTACCTGTCACGCCCCCATGTATTGCTGGAAATGCGCGGCAGTGGCACTCCGGAAATCGAGCGGGCACTGACAACGATTCGGGAACGTCGGCATGTGGCGATCAGCCTGCCGCACTGGGGTGTAGCGCCGCAACTGATTCAAGGCTCCGACCTGATCCTTACCGTATCGTCCCGTGGCCTGCTGAATATTGATCACCAGCACTTGCTGGCGGTGCCCGCGCCGTTTCATATCCCTTCGTTTGCATTTGAGCTGGCGTGGCATGCACGGCGGGGTGGGGATTCGGGGTTGCAGTGGTTGATTGGGCAGGTGCAGGGTGTATTGTCCGAAGGCCACTGCTGACAGGACAACAACACCCTGCGCTGCGGCTTCACCCACCTCGCCTACCTCTCACTGCCGGGGCTCTTTTGGCAACAAGCCCGCTGGATTTGACGATGACCGTTCGTCGCACTGGCGAGTTTTTTCTAAACCTTTGCCGCCCTGAAAATTCGAATTGAGGGCGGGGTGTGTTCCCCCGCCCTTATTTTTAGCCTGGAGGAACCCATCATGAGCCGCATGGCTATCCGGTTACGCACCGCCAGTTTCGCGATGCTGCTGGGCCTCGGCGCCAGCAATGCCTTCGCCCAGTCGCCTGCTGAATTCATCGAGCAGGCTTCGGCCAAAGGGATGGCCGATATCGAAACCAGTCGCATGGCTCACGCCAAGACCTCGTCCCAGGAGATCAAGGATTACACCATCGAGGTGATCAACGAACGCACCCTGGCCAACCAGCACCTGGCGGCTATCGCGAAGAAGCTTGACCTGCCGGTGGCGCCTCGGGAAAAGATCGTCGACAAAGCCGAAACCTTGATGCCCGAACTCAAGGACGGCGACTCCTTTGATGCGGCCTATACGGCGCAACAGGTCAAGGAAAACGAAGACGCCATTGCCCTGTTCAAGAAGGAAGGTGCAGCGTCGGATGTGCCGGAAATAAAAGCCCTGGTGGATGAGACGCTGCCCAAGTTGGAAGAGCGTCTGCAAAAGGCTCGCGCCTTGGCATCGACTTACGGTAAAGGTCATCAAGGCGACGGTTGAAGCCATGACCTGAAGTAAAAAAAACGGCGGTTGGACCTGTTCCAACCGCCGTTTTTTCATGCCTGGTTCAAATCGGTTTTGATCGGTGCCGCATCGTCGGCAGCATGACCGCAACTGCTGTTCAGACTCACCGTGCCCGCGTTGCCGATGCTGCGGTATTCCTGGCGCAGTTTTTCCAGTTCCTTGCGATCCAGTCCATCCAGGCTGAGTACGGCGTTCTGCGCATCCTTGGACACACGTAGCAGTTCATCGATCTTGATATGCAGGATGTCGTTGTCGCGGTTCTGCGTGTTCTGGATCAGGAACACCATCAGGAACGTGATGATGGTGGTTGAGGTATTGATGATCAGTTGCCACGTGTCGTTGTAGTGGAAATACGGCCCGCTCAGACTCCATGCCAGGATCAACGCCACTGCCGCGTAAAACGTGCGCGGGCTGCCGGCCCAACGGGACAGGGATTGAGAGACTGCGGAGAATTTCATGACCGTTTTTCCTTTGTAAGGGGGTGATGAAATAATGGACCGCACGGTGGCTTTGAAATTTCTTTTTACATTTGATCCGCGTTTTTAGAACACCAGTTCGGCCTGGCCTGTCCCTTCCAGCGTCAGTAAATACTGCTTGGCTTCCAACCCGCCCGCAAAGCCGGTCAACCCGCCCGATGCGCCAATGACCCGATGGCACGGCGCAATGATCGAGATGGGGTTACGCCCATTGGCCGCCCCCACTGCGCGTACGGCTTTGGGGTTGCCGATCTGCTGGGCGATCTGGCTGTAGCTGCGGGTTTCGCCGAAGGGAATGGTCAGCAACGCCTGCCAGACCTGTTTCTGGAAGTCGGTGCCGGCGAAGTCCAGTTCCAGCTCGAAGTGTGTGCGGGTACCCGCGAAGTATTCCTGCAACTGGCATTCGGTTTCCAACAGCACCGGGCTTTCAGGCGCTTCGTACAAGTCGCCCAGACGCACACGGTTGGCGCGCTCGGTAGCCCACAGGATGGCGCCGAGTTTATCGTTGCGCGCCACCAGGGTGAGCTGGCCCACAGGGGAGGGCATGAGCTTGTATTCGTAGGCCATGATCAGGGCTCCTGAAGGTGGGTGTAGGGGGAGTCTAGACCGGCGGCCCTATGGGCAAACTACGTTTCTTGCGGTCAAATTCAGCGCCGCCAGTCGAGCCATTCCGAGAACGCTGGATAAGGGTCGATGACCGGTCTTTTTGGGGCGGCGGTAGTTGGCATGTGTGAGCGCATAGGAATGGCGTCCGGGAGAGGTGTTGCGATCGAGTTACCGCATGTGCAGGGGCTGCGCAATGACGGCGAGGAACGCATCAACCAGCACACTTTTTGTTGCAGTCCGGGTCAACACCAACAACTGGGCACAGGCGTCCACTTCCACCAACGGCCTGTACGTCACGCCCTTATTCATCAGGCTCTGGGTACATTCCGGCACCAACGCCACACCTTGTCCGGCAGCCACCAGCGCAATGATCGACGTGATCTGCCGCCCGGTCGGTCCAAGGCGTAAAGGCTGGCCGTGATGCCGATAAAGCTGTTCGATGGACTGGTTGAGCCCCGATCCATAATCTGCAGGAAACAGAATCAACGGGTAGGCACTGAGCTGTGCCAGGTTGACGCTTGGCTGGCGCGCCAACGGGCTTTCACTGGACACGGCGGCCACCAACCGTTCTTCGCCCAGCGACAGCGCTTGCACCGCTTCGTCTTGCGGCAACAAGCGACTCAAACCGAGATCCAGCCGCCCATCCGCCACTTGCGCGCCCAGGCTGCCGGAGGCGCATTCCACCAGGGTCAACTGCACATCGGGAAAGCGCTGGGCAAACGCCTGGATCGCCTGGCTGAACAAGTCCGACAGGGCAATCGAACTCACATAACCCAACGCCAGCTGCCCTGCGGTGCCCGCCGCCAGTTTGCCCGCGATCACTTGCGCCAATTCCACCTGCTCCAGCACGCCGCGGGCGTAGGGCAGGAACGACCGGCCTTGCGCGGTAAGGCTGACCGTACGGCTGGTGCGATCGAATAGCTTGAAGCCCAACTCGGTCTCCAGCGCCGATATCTGCCGTGTCAGCGGCGGCTGCGCCAGGTGCAGGCGAATGGCGGCGCGGCCGAAGTGCAACTCTTCGGCGACCGTCAGAAAGTAACGCAGCTTGCGTAGGTCGAGCATCCTGGTCCTTGGGTATTGATCGGTCCGAAATCGGTATTGGTTTCAGACCTGCCGGCCATTCTATAAAGACCTCACAAAATAAAACGAGAGGTTTCATGAAACCGCGCCTGCATTGTGCCCGCCTTGCCCTGTTCCTGTGTGGCTGCGCGGCATTTCTCAACCTGTATGCCACCCAGAGCATTCTGCAGACCTTTGCCACGCAGTTTCACATCAGCGCCAAGATGGCGGGGTGGAGCATCACCGTGACGACGCTGGCCGTGGCGATCACCGCGCCGTTTGTCAGCCGGCTGACCGGACGCTTCGAGCAGCGCACGGTGATCAGCGTGGCGGCCTTGCTGCTGGCGGTGCCGGCGCTGATGACAGCCTATGCCGACAGCTTTGCCGAGGTGCTGGTGTGGCGGTTTGTCGAAGGGATGCTGATCCCGGTGGTGTTTGCCACCAGCGTGGCGTATATCGGCGACCGCTGGAGAGGTGGCACGGTGACCGAAGTCACCAGCCTGTACGTGGCGGGCACCGTGTTGGGTGGGTTTGCCGGACGCTTTGTCACGGGGGTGATGACCGAATACGCAGGCTGGCGCGAAGCGTTTGAACTGCTGGCGGTGCTGAGTTTGACGGTGGGCGGGTTTATCCAGTTCCTGTTGCCTGCCAGCCATGGGCGACCGTTGAGGGGGGAAACCGCTTTCTCGGCGGTTTTTCGTAAGCCGTTGTTGGCGGCCTACGCTGTAGGTTTTTGCGTGTTGTTTTCCCAAGTGGCGGCGTTTACCTACGCAGGTTTGTACCTCGGATTACCGCCTTTCGGCCTGGGGCCTGCAGCGTTGGGGACGCTATATACGGTGTTTCTGCTGGCACTGATCGTGATCCCCGTCGCCGGCCGCCTCAGCAAGTCCCGGCCTCACGCTGAACTGCTCAGCGTCGCTGCCGGGCTGGGCATCAGCGGTTCAGCGCTGACGCTGGTGCCCTCGTTGTGGTGCATCGTGGTGGGCCTGGCCCTCAGTTCTACCGGGGTGTTTCTCGCCCAGGCGGCGGCCAACGCCTTCACCGCCGCTACCGCCGGCGACAACAAAGCCGGCGCCGTGGGCATGTACCTCACGTGTTACTACCTGGGCGGCAGTTGTGGTGCGATTGTCCCGGCGTTGATCTGGGAGCGTTGGGGCTGGGCCGGGTGCGTGACGCTGATTATTGCCTTCCAGATACTGACCTTGCTGATCGCCCTGACCGGCTGGAAGCCCGTTAAACCTGAACTGATCCCGACACCATGAATCACGCCGTCGCCATGCCTGTTTCCACACGCCGCCGCACGCTGATCGCCGGCTGCAGCGCCCATGCCGTGCATGATGGTCTGACCGATGTCATCTACGTGCTGCTGCCGATCTGGCAGGCGCAGTTTGCGTTGTCCTACGCTCAGATCGGACTTTTACGCGGTGCCTATTCCGGGATGATGGCGGTGTTCCAGCTCATGGCCAGCCGTGCTGCGAAACGCTGGGGACGTGTGCCGATGCTGGTGGGCGGCACCGCGCTCGCCGGTGCGGCGTACGTGTTGGCAGGCCAAGCGACCGGGCTGACGATGCTGTTAATGGCACTGATGTTAGGTGGCTTGGGCGCCAGCACTCAACACCCGCTGGCTTCTTCGATGATCAGCGATGCCTACGAGGATGGTGGTGGAATCAAGCAGGCACTGTCCCAGTACAATTTTTCCGGCGATATCGGCAAAACCCTGGTTCCCGGGCTGGTCGGTCTGTTGCTCACGGTCATCGGTTGGCGCGCCAGTGCCACGTTCCTGGGATGGCTGGGGTTGGCTGCGGCGGGCCTGTTGTGGTGGTTGATTCCCAGCCAGTCGCGCCCCTCGGCCGCGCCCCAAAAAACCAAGTCGCCCATCGGAACCGGCTCCACCACGGGCCTGCGCGCGCTGATCCTCACCGGCACCCTCGACAGCGCCGTGCGCATGGGGTTTCTCACCTTCCTGCCGTTTCTGCTGGCCGCCAAGGGCGCCGGCACTGCTGGTATTGGCCTGGCCTTGACCCTGCTGTTTATCGGCGGCGCGTTCGGCAAATTATTCTGCGGCTACCTGGGGGCGTGCATCGGCATGATGAGGACCGTATGGCTGACGGAGAGCAGCACGGCCTTGCTGATCGTCGCTGCGGTGTATTTGCCGCTGACTGCGCTGATGGTGATGTTACCGCTGTTGGGGCTGGTGCTCAATGGCACGTCTTCAGTGCTTTACGGGGCTGTGCCGGACCTGGCCGGAGCCGAGAAGCGCGAGCAGGCATTTGCCGTGTTCTACACCGGCACGATTGGTGGCGGAGCGTTGGCGCCCGTGGTGTTTGGTGGCGTGGGGGATGCGTTGGGCGTGCCGGTGGCGGTGATGGTGCTGGCGGGGGTGTTGTTGGTGACGTTGCCGTTGGCGTGGGGGGGGCAGCGAGGGATGGCTGAGCCGGATTGACGCTCGCGATTACACAGTGCGAAATCGATCCATTCGAACCTGGAGGATAGGAACGACCTCAATACCTGCACCGCCTTAAAAGGACGCATCCAGCGTAAACGGAATCCGCAATGCGCCAATGGGGCCTTCCCGAACTCCGCACATTTCATCGTGCACGCACTGTTGCACCAGCACACAGGGAAACGGCGGAACCCGTTGCAACAAGTCGCGCAGGTGCGTGGTGGAGCGGATGCGCAGCGGCTGGTTATCATCGCCCAGCAACGTCATTTCGACATCATCCAGCCTGACACGCGCGATATAGAAGCCACCCTCCAGCGACTGCAACTGCAGCTCGCGAACTTTTCCGTTTACCGCCCATTCAGTCAGTTTCTGCAGATGCATGATTCACCTCCGTTGCAGGTCATTCACTGGCGACGAAAGAACAACGTGACCTGGCCCCATTCGACGCCGAACTTGGTCATGCTGGAGCGATTGATCAGGGTGTCTTCGTCCATCAGGTACATCCAGTCATCAAAGCTCACCTCGTAGACAGAACCGTCTACCGGCAGGTTGAGTCGGTAGCGCCAACGCAGCGCGTTCCCCGCGACCTCGCCGATGGCCTCGCCGACCACATCACCCGCCCGACCGCGCCAACGCCCCGGACCGTCGGGTGTCAGCGTCCACACCCGCCGCTGACGCGTGCCGTCGCTGTACAGGAAGCGTTCGTCGAGAATCAAGGCGTTACCTTCGCGCCGGCTGGCTATATCTACTTCAAAACGCTTGGCCACCTCGCCCGAGCGCTTCTGGAAAATCCCCCAGGCCTTGACGGGCTTGCTGAAGAACCGCGCCAGGTCCAATTGCGGTTGCTGGTCAGCGTAGTGCTCGACGCCTACGTTGGCGCAACTGCTCAAGCTCAACATCAGCAACAATGAAACCAATAGACGTGTCATTGCTTGGCTCCTTGATCGTGCCTCGGCGCGTTGCAGTGATAGTTGTACAAAAATATTAATTTGTACAGGTATGTCCGACAGGCATGACTGCTACCGTAAATCGCAGCCACAAAAAAACCGGTCTCAAAGGACCGGTTTCTTTAGGCATCCCCCGTCAAAAACAACCTGACGTGGAACGCGAATTTGAGTGGAGCGGGTAGAGGGAATCGAACCCTCGTCGGAAGCTTGGGAAGCTACTGTTCTACCATTAAACTATACCCGCTCAGAGCGGCTGACTTTGTACCAGATGTTCGCCGGGATTTGAAGTTTTTCTTCAAAAATGTGTGGGTTACAGGTGTCACACAGGCGGACTGACCCAGTGTAGGAGCGAGCTTGCTCGCGAAAGACTCAAGCGCGCCGCGTTCCTCCAGGAAGCGAGCGTTATCCTTGACGTTCTTCGCGAGCAAGTTCGCTCCTGCAAGGGAGCGTATTTCAGAGTGCGAAGGCATGCTGTGTCTGGCCCTGTTGATAGCGCAACCGGCTGACCTGCCGCTCCGGTTTCAAGAAGCCCACGACTGCGTCCCGACTATCTCGGCACGCCGCCTTGTGCTCCATATCCAGGAAATGCCCCGTCGCCTGAATGGTGCTGAAGCTGCTGTTCGCCACGTGCTGGCCAAACAGCTTGGCGTCCTGGGCGCTGGTGTATTCGTCCCATTCACCATTCAGAAACAACACCGGAATGTCGATCTGCCTGGCCGCCTTGAGGTAGCACAGGCGATCACTGTTCAGCACATGGCTGATGTGAAAGTGCATCTGCCCATATTCATGTTCGGCCAGACTGCTCACGTGCCGGTAGTTGAAACGCTTGAACAATGACGGCAGGTGTTTGCCGATGGTGCTGTTGACCAAATGGCCGACGCGGTCGCGGTCGAGGTTGCCGAGGTAGTCGACGCCGCGTTCCAGGTAGTCGCGCATCGGTGCGTTGATCACCGGCGAGAATGAGCTGATCACCGCCTTTTCCACGCGACGAGGGCGGTGGGCAAGGGCGACCAGGGCAGCGGCACCGCCCCAGGAAAAGGACAGTACGTGTTCGGCGGCGAAGTGGTCGATGAGCTCAAGCAAGATCTGGCCTTCGATTTCCTTGGTCAGCATCTGCTCATGACGGTTGTGGATTTTGGAGCGGCCAGCGTAGGGCTGGTCGTACAAAACCACATTGAATTGCGGGTACAGGCTTTTCACGGTTTGGGCGAAGGATGCCGTGGTGGCCATGGAGCCGTTGACCAGGATGATGGTCTTTTCAGCAGCGTCCGCGCGATAGAACTCCGTGTAAACCCGATACTGACCCTGTATATCCAACACAGCGATTTCTGGCCTCATGTCGTAAGACTCCTGGCAAGCGGGTAGGGCGCGCAGATCACTCTGCACGAGCTTTGTGACAGGTAGGCATACGCCTGGAAAAGGAGGCCCATGTCGATCCAATGACGGCTGGCCGACGGGTGTTGTTAGGGCGGGCTGTTTGCCGGGAAGGCCCGTGGATCAAGCGCGGGCGGGGCAAGGTGTTTCTTGGAGGTTATAGGCGACTCTCCAGTCATATTTGAACTGGTGATCCTGATTCAAGCAGCAGAGCGGGCACCTCGCAAGGCGGTGAAGCGGTTTTTTGCCATCACCGGCTGAACGGTCATCAGACCATTCGGATTTCGTCGTCGGTAAGTGCTCGATACTCACCCGGTGCAAGGGCGGCATCCAGCACCAAGGGCCCCATGCGCTCGCGATGCAGGCCGACGACCTTGTTATCAAAGTGCCCGAACATGCGCTTCACCTGGTGATAGCGCCCTTCGATGATGCTCAGCCGCGCAGTTCTCGGTCCCAGCAACACCAGTGCGGCGGGTTGGGTAGTCAAATCTTCGAAGGCGAAATACAGGCCGCGGGCAAACGTTGCGGCGTAGTCCGACCCGATGTCCTGCTCGGTCTCCACAAGGTAGACCTTGGGCAGTTTGGTCTGCGGCTGCGTCAGGCGACGCGACCATTGGCCGTCGTTGGTGATCAGCATCAGACCGGTGGTGTTGAAGTCCAGGCGACCGGCAATGTGCAATTCATCTTTGTCCGGCTCATCGAGTAAATCCAGCACCGTCGGGTGTTGCGGATCCGCCGTGGCGCTCACGCAACCCTGGGGCTTGTGCAGCATGAAATAGCGTGCCGGTTTGCCCGCCTGCAGCACCTCATCGTCAACGCATACGCGGCTGAATGCGCGCACCTCATGATGGGGATCGCTGACCGCCACGCCATCGACCGACACCCGCTGCTCAACCAGCAGCAGGCGCACTTGCTTGCGATTGAAACGCGGCAGGTTACTGAGGAAACGATCGACCCGCATTACGTCGGCTCAACGCCACGCAATTGTTCATCGACCTGGGCGCAACGCGGGCACAGGCAAGCCTTGTTGCGCAATTCGTCGGGCAAGGCCCGGAGGACTGCCGGGTCGATGGTGACGCTGTAGCACCAGCACGGCTGGTCGACCGTACGTGGGTCAGCCAGGGAGCAGTCGTTGCGGGCGCCGCAGGCGGGGCAAAGGGTTGGCGTGGTCATGGGCAGGTTCAGGCTGGATCGGGCAAGGTTCCGGAGAATCCCGGTATGCCTTGTACGATACAGGGCCGCCCCTGCCCAGGCTACTTAGAGCTGGAACTTGCTGACCAGTACGTTGAACGAAGTGGCCAGGCGCGACAGGTCCTGGCTGGACGCGTTGGTCTGATGGGCACCGGCCGCGGTCTGAGTGGACAAGTCCTGGATGTTCAGCAAGTTGCGGTCCACTTCGCGGGCCACCTGGGCCTGCTCCTCCGAGGCCGAGGCGATCACCAGGTTACGCTCATTGATCTTCGCCACACTGGCGGTGATTCGTTGCAGCGCTTCGCCGGCGTTCTGCGCCAGGGTCTGGGTGTTGTTGGCCCACGTCAGGCTCTTGTTCATTGCCGCGACTGCATCGTCGGCGCCGGTCTGCACATCACCAATCATCTTTTCGATATCGACCGTGGATATCTGGGTGCGGTGGGCCAGCGCCCGCACTTCATCGGCGACCACCGCGAAACCACGTCCTTGCTCACCCGCGCGGGCGGCTTCAATGGCCGCGTTGAGGGCCAGCAGGTTGGTCTGGTCGGCGATGCCGCGGATCACATCGATGACCTTGCCGATTTCTCGCACTTGGCCGGCGAGGTCTGCAACCGATTGTGTGGAGTCGTTGATCTCGACCACCATCGAACTCATGCCGGACACTGCCTGCTCCACTTGCTGGCGGCCATCTTCGGCCTCGGTGGTGGCCTGGCGCGAGGCTTCGGAGGTGGAGACGGCGTTGCTGGCCACTTCGTCCACGGCGGCGGTCATCTGGTTGACGGCGGTGGCTGCTTGTTGGATTTCATCGTTCTGGCGGGTCAGGCCGCGGCTGCTTTCATCAGTGACCGCACTCAGTTCCTCAGCCGCCGATGCAAGTTGGTCGGACGCGTTGGCGATTTCCACGAGGGTGCTTTTCAGGCCGCCTTGCATGTCCGACAGCGCCATCAGCAGTTGCCCGGCTTCGTCGGTGCGCTCGGTGATGATGGCCTGGGTCAGGTCGCCCTGGGCAATGCGTTGTGCGCTCTGCACGGCTTGAGCGATGGGACGGGTGATCAGGCGGGTGATCAACACACCGATGATGATCGCAATGAGGAAGGCCAGCACAATGCCGCTGATCATCCACGTCAACGCGCTGTTGCGCAGCTCATCGGCGGCGACCGCGCCTTCCTTGATCTGGCGGTTATTGGACTCGATCATCACGCGGATCAGCTCACGCGCCTGGCGGAACAGTTCATTGTTGCTGGTGTTGAGCTGGGCACGGGCCTGGTCGACTTGGCCGCCATCGAGCAGTGCCATGATGCGTTCGGAACTGCTGATGTAGGTGGGCCAGATCTGGTCGAGTTTGTCGCCCGCCGCCCGTTCGTCATCTTCCAGCGGGGTTGCGCGGTAGGTGGCGTAGGACGCCTGACTGCGCTTGAGTTCCTGGGCTATATCCTGGCGCACGCGGTCGCGATCCTGCGGGGAGACGTCACCCTTGCTGGCATCCATCAAGCGGTACAGGCCGCGGTTGTGGGCCACCAGGCCGTTGAGGGTGGCGGCCGTGTTGCTCACCGAAACCAGGTTGTTGGAAAACGTCAGTTCCAATGCCGTGGAGAGGCGAACCACCCCTTTGATTCCCAGCAGGCCTACCGCTAGGGTGACCAGCGCACACAGTAGAAACGAGAGCAGCAGTTTGGTTGAAATCTTCATGGGTCAGGTCCGAACAGGGTAGCGAAGGGCGCACGCTAGAGCCTCCCTGGCTTTGTGCGATGTCATAGTGACATCATCGCAATTGAGAAAGTTGCGAGCCAGACAAATTTACTGAACCGATAAAGCTGGCGCAGATGTATCAAGCTGTTGCGAAAACGCACCAGATTCCGTTTTTGATGTCAGATGTCTCGTCATTCAGTGAAAGCTGAATGCCGCCCTCCCGCGTCGCTGGAGGCGCTCTTCCGCGGTCCAGGAGGCCGCCATGTATCGACGACTGCTGCTCAGCGCTTTACTCGGTCTGACCCTTTCCGCTTGTGTGCCTTATTACGATGGAGGCCAGAGCTACTATCGGTCCGAGGTCTACACATCACCGGCGCCGGTGTATTACTACGGTGGTGGTACGGCGTACCCGTATCGGCGTGACTACTACCCTGCACCGCGCTATTACGCGCCACAACCGCGCTACTACTCAGCGCCGCGTTATTACCAGCCGGCCCCGCGTTATTACGGACCGCGCGCCGGTTACCGGCCTTACCCGAACCAAGGCTGGGGCGGCGGTAACCGTTGGGGGAATGGCGGGCACGGCCGCGGTTCCGACCATGGAGGTGGTCGCGGCGGTCACCGTTGACACGTCTGCCTTGCAAGCGGCGCACGAAGCGCCGCTTTTTTATGGGCAACTGCTAGTAATCGGACAGGTCGGCCAGGGGGTGGCGACCTTCCCAGGCCTTATTGAAATGCGCCTGCACCACCGCATCCGGAATCGCGTTGATATCCGGCCAGTGCCAATGGGGCGTCTGGTCCTTGTCGATCAACCGCGCACGCACGCCTTCGCTGAATTCCGGGTGACGGCAGCAATTGAGGCTTATGGAGTATTCCATCTGGAACACTTGGGCCAGGGACAAATGCCGGCCGCGCTGGATCTGTTCCCACACCAGGTGCGCGGTCAACGGGCAGCCTTCGCTGAGCGTCTTGCCGGCCCGGCTGAACAGCGGGTCAGCATGTTCGCGCAGTTGGCTCAAGGCCCGCCAGGCACAGCGCACATCGCCTACGTCCAGCCATTCGTCGATCTGTGCCCGGCGTGGCAGCCATTGTGCCTGCGGTTGTTGCTCGACGGCTTCCTGGGCCAGCGCCTTGAGCAGGCTGTTGAGCTGCATTGAAGTCTGCTCCTGCCAGTTCAGTTGCAGCAGGCCGTCGAGCAGTTCGTCTTGCTGGTCGTCGCGCAAGAAGCGGTCGGCCAGTCCCAGGTCCAGCGCGTCACGCCCGTTGATATGGGCACCCGTGAGGCCCAGGAACAACCCGAGCTTGCCTGGCAGGCGCGACAGGAACCAACTGGCGCCGACGTCCGGGTACAGCCCGATGCTGATCTCTGGCATGGCCAACCGACTGCTCGGCGTGACGATGCGCACCGCCGCACTTTGCAGCAGGCCCATCCCACCCCCCAGTACGTAGCCATGGCCCCAGCAAATCAGCGGTTTCGGGTAGGTGTGCAGGCGATAATCAAGGCGGTATTCCGCCGCAAAGAACTGCGCAGCCAGGGCCGGGACAGCGCCTGGCTGTTCCCTGCAAGCCTGAACCAGGCTGCGCACTTCACCACCGGCGCAAAATGCCTTGGGGCCGTTGCCGCGCAGCAGCACGCAGACAATGTTCGGATCCTTGGCCCAAGTGTCCAGGCGTTCGCCCAGGGCGAGGATCATCGGCAAGGAGAGCGCATTGAGGGACGTTTCAGCATCGAGGCTGGCGATACCGATGCGGGCACCGTCGCTGCCGGTCAGTTCTTCGAAGTGCAGGTTCATCGTGACCTCAATCGATACGTTGAAGGATGAGTATGATCGCTTCGTAGGAAAGTGTCGGTGGTGTGTCAGATCAATTGACAAGCGGGGTCGGCTTTCCTAGGGTTCGCCTCATTCTTTTTGACAAGACCATTCAACCATGACCGAAGACGACCGTATCAAACTCGAACCCAGCTGGAAACACGCCCTGCGGGATCAGTTCGAGCAGCCGTACATGGCCCAGCTGCGCGAGTTCCTGCGCCAGGAACATGCCGCCGGCAAAGAGATCTACCCGCCCGGCCCGCTGATTTTCAACGCGCTCAATTCCACGCCGTTGGATAAGGTCAAAGTCGTGATCCTCGGCCAGGACCCGTACCACGGCCCCGGCCAGGCCCACGGCCTGTGCTTCTCGGTGCAACCGGGTGTGCCGGCGCCGCCGTCACTGGTCAATATCTATAAAGAGCTCAAGCGCGACCTGAACATCGACATCCCCAATCACGGCTACCTGCAAAGCTGGGCCGACCAGGGCGTGCTGATGCTCAACACCACCATGACCGTCGAGCGCGCCAACGCCAACGCCCATGCGGGCAAGGGCTGGCAGTTCTTTACCGATCGGATTATCGAGGTGGTCAGCGAACATCAGCCGCATCTGGTGTTTTTGCTCTGGGGCGCTCATGCCCAAGGCAAGCAGAAGCTGATCGATGCCACCAAGCACCTGGTGCTGACCTCGGTGCACCCGTCGCCACTGTCGGCGTATCGCGGGTTTTTGGGTTGCGGGCATTTCAGTCGCACCAACAAGTTTCTTGAGCAGAATGGCGAGACGCCGATTGAGTGGCGGTTGCCGCCTGTCTGATGGTTGTGCGGGGGCAAGTTTCCTCCGCTCTCGCAAGTCATTGTTTGACAGTGCTTTGGTCGTGCGTTCCACGCAAGCCAAGCACTTTCGGCCCGACCGTACCTGTTAGTTCTGACAGTATCCGTTTCGGCTTCAATCGCATTAACTCCTCTCTCTGGTCTCTGTAACCGATGGCCAATAACCCTCACTGAGGCTTGCCGAGGAGAGTAGACATGCCAAAACCTGAACCCATTGGAGTGACAAACGCCGGCATTCTGGAGTTGCACGCACCGTTGGCGCCTGACTCACTGGATTTGATGCCTGACGATGACGGCCGGAAAATACCTGTGTCGTTTCAAAGCACGGGACTGCGCGTTGAGGTGCCTGAACTTCCGCCCGGCAGTGATAGTCTCGATCCGGGCGATATAACGGTATTCAAGTGGTATTGGGATGACGCTCTGTTTGAGACCAAAAAGCTGGAGGCGCCCTATGACGAATCCGACCTGCCTGATGTCGATGCCGTGGTGCCTTCGTATCTTATGGATGTCGGCGGGCTGCATCGTCTGAAATACGAAGTGGTCTTGAGAGAAAGCAGCGGCAACCCTGGCGTTGCCTCATTCATAACCCTGTTGGACAGCGACAGGGTCGGCCCGAACCAGGGGCAGCGCGGACCGCGGTTGCGGTTTTCTGCGCAGATCGATGCCGAAGGCGTCACCGACGCATACCTGGATGATCCAGCCAATGGAAATCAGGTGGTCGGCACTATCGCTCCTCTGTGGTTGGACGCCCGTTTAGGTGATGTTGTCGAGGGTTATCTGACCCTATTGCCCTTCCACAAACCTGCGCGCAAACGTAGCCGCCGTCTGGACATTGTTGCCACGACAGAGATCACACAAGAGCACAAAAACGGGACTCGACCTGTTGAATTACATTTTCCCGGCGACTATCTGCGCGGGTTGAAAAATGCCGAGTACAACGGCCTCTATTATCTGCGCGACCGCTCGGGCCGCGAGTCTGGCCCTTCCCTTACTTCCCCTCTATTGATCAATTTGACGCCGACGCCCGTCGAGCTGCGTCCTGTTCAGATACCTCAATTGGCGGACGGCCTGATAAACCTCGATGACGCCCGCCAAAAACCGGATGGCGTGTACATGCAAATCCTCGAAGTATACGGCGCCGCGCCGGGGGATTTTTTGCATCCTTCCTGGGACCGTATACCCCTGGCTTCTATCCAGATTACCGAGATTCAGGCGTGGCCTATCACCGTCCGCATTCCGTATTCAGTGTTGGCCAGTGGCGGTTATGAGTACACACCAGGGGTGATCCGAGCAGAATACAACTGGCAGCGGGGGACTGCGCCCGCGAGGCCTTCGGCCACCCGGTTTGTTCCGGTTAACCTGACCGTGGCAGGGGATGTGGGCCCTGAGAGTCCGAAACCGACTAACCACTTGCTGCCGGTGGTGACCGTCAAAGGTAAAGATGGTGACAACCAGTTGAGCGTGAATGATGAAGGGCTGCGCGTACGTGTGGTGGCCCCTCTATACAACAATCCGAAACCAGGTGAATTGCTGGAGTTGATGGCGGGCACCCATCCAGGACCGATTGCGACGTATGAAGTGAAACTGGGGGACACGGCCGGGAAGGAAGTCGAATGGTTTGTCGACTGGGCCTTCATCGAGATTCTGGCGGGCGGGCTGGTTCCGTTCTTTTATTGGACCTTCAACGGCGTTAACAGGCAGCGAGCACGGGATACGCCGGTATTAATCAACATCATCCCGATTGTGGGGTTGAAAGACCTCGAGTATGTCGGGGTGACCTACGACACAGGCCCGGATTCCGGGTTTATCAGTTGCTCTTTGCGGCCGTGGGTTAACGGCGTGGGCGTCAAGATTCCTGGGGATGAGAGCCGGTTGGCCCCAGGCGATGAGCTGAAATTACACTGGGCCAGTTATGCGCATCCCGCCGGCTTTTCCGGTGCGGTCATCCCTGAAACCATCCAGACCTTTAAGCATACGCTGACCGGGAATGAACACCGTGACGGATATACCTTTCAGGTGCCGTTCGTTCCGTACATCAAGGCACCCGGTCTGGTAGAGCCTGCGCCGGGCCAGACTGAGCCTCGCCATGGCTCGGCTGTCGCACGCTACCAGGTCATCAGGCCCTTTGGCGCAGGCATGGGCTATTCCGGTCGCAAGTTGGTGTACATCAAGTTGACTCGCCTGGCTGGCCAGCCGCCTTGTCTTTCGGATGATTAAAACGTTGCATAACTGTCAGATTTGACAGTTATGCAACCTTCTCAAAGTCTATTCAATGAACGAGACATCATCAGGTTTGTGAAGCCATACCAGTTGAACGTCAGTTGTTTCCTTGAGTAATGACAGCCGGGTGTGTGGTCAAGCATGCCTTGTATACCCGGACAGATACCTATCCTTATCAGGAGTTAGAGTTATGTCCAGTAATACACAGAAACCCATCAACAAAAGCAGCGTTCAAGAGCTAGGGCCTTTGGAGGACTGGGAGGACCCCATCGAGAACCCTTCTTTTTCGCCGCCGCCAATTATCGAGGGTCTGTTACAGGCTATCGTGGGTGATACGCACCGTGATGTAGTGCCGCGGGCGCTGCAACAGACGGGTTTGGTGCTGCAAATACGGCCTTGGGAGCGCGGGCTTTTCAATGCGTTCGAGCCGCTCACCGTATTGGTTAATGACCGGCCTGAATTCATCACGAGCTTTGAAACCAGCGTCAATCTACCTGATCCTGTGGTTATCAACTTGGGGCCTCGAGATGCGCTTAAAGAAAATGGGCTCAAGGACATCAGAGTCGTTGTGGTTAACGCAAGCGAAAACGTCATCAACTACAACGTCAGGCGAGTGTATGTGGATGCACGGGATCCTAATGGTAATAAACAGCCTGCCCCGCTTGAATTTGAAAACTATGGCGCGGAACTCACCCCCACATACCTAGAGGGTAAGCTGGGTCTGGAATGCACCATTCCCGAGCCTGCAGAGCGGCGGGGCGGGGACAAGTACAGTATTCATGTGGGCACCTCCACGACGCACATTGAAGGTGACGTCCCCTTGACTGGCGCCATTACGGCGATCATCCCCACTGCAGTGATCCTGGAAAGAGCCGGTACAATCGAGAATACCTACCGGCTAATTGATCGTTCAGGAAACCAGACGAACCTCTCTGATCCGGCCTATGTGCGCGTAAGGCTCAACAATCCGCCGGTGTTCGGCGCTATCAGAGTTTTGGAGGCGCCGCTGGTCGACAAAGAAGAAGCCCGCAATGGTGCAACAGTACGGCTGGAAAGCATTACAGGCCACTTGCCCACGGATTTCCTGAGAGTGACGTGGGGAACGGTAGAGATCTACAACCAATCCATCGGCTCGATCAGTGGGCCGATTGATATTCCCGCCCGTTATGCTGCCATTGCGACGGGTGGTAGTTTTTACACTGCTGATATTCAGCTTTTTGTGGATCGCGCTGACAGCCCCACCTTCCCGTCAGTCGTCGTTCAAGTGGATGTCGACCTGCGTGAGCCAGGTGACAGCCAAAACCCCGGCCCAGGTCCTGTGGATCCGACGCTCGCCATGCCCGTACTGTTGGGCGGCGGGCCTCTGCCGCGTCCAGACAACCGTATCTCTGAAAAGGATCGTGGCTTTGATGCAACGGCTACTCTAGCGTTGCCTGCGGGATTGACAACGGGCGACTTCATCGACCTGATCTATGGCCCCAATGGAGATGTCGCGTCCACCTATGCCGCCACAGGCTCGGAGCCAGCAGGTTTTCAGGTACCTTTTACCGTTGACTGGACGCTCATCGAATCGTTTGGCAATAGCTCTGCCCTCCCGATTTATTGCAAGATCCGCGATGCGATCAACTACAAACACACCCCGACTCAAAATGTGGTGGTTGAAATTTTCAATCTGGCGGGGTTGGCCGATCCTAGTTTCAACAACGCAGCAGTCTTGCCATCTCACCCACATGCCGGTTACTTCATCAATTGTTCACGGAGTCCATGGCTGGGTGTTCCAATCAAAGTCCTGGACCCGGCGATACTCCAAGTGGGGGATAAGGTCAAGATCGAGGCCTACCGATACGCCTATGTCCCCGCTGGAACGCCTCTCGGCGCACCTATCGGGTCCCCGGTGATAAGTGCTGATTTCGATATCGACAGTAGCCATGTAAACCTGGGCTTGATCGTGCCTTTGGATTTGAGCGCCTGGTTCAGGGACTATACGGGTACCTCAGGTCGGGGCTATGTCGGTGTGCGTTGGACACTCTTCCGGCCGTCCACAGGGGATCGTGGGAATTCCATGGAGGTCAGGGCGCTTTGGGACCTGGTTGCTTCTGGCACACCTCCTACCTGTGTGCCAGGCGCAACACGCCGTAGCGGGACACTCTGATTGCCTTGGCCCCACTCGCCTTTGTGAGGCGGTGGGGCCTTTTACTGCAACAACCTATAGCCGTTAAGCAGGGGATATTAAGAAAAGTCCTACGTGTTCGGGGGATTCAGCTCTTTAGTCTCAGCGCCGTGGAAAACGGAGACCTATTCGATACGGGTTCCGGGTTCGAACTGGTATTTACTTCTGAGGCTACAAAGCATGAAATCTATTAATCCCCATCATTTTCGTTATTCGCGTTTATTCACAACTATAAAACTCATGGCTGTCGGGCCACTGTATCTTTTGAGTGAACATGCGCTATCGGCTGTCACCGTGGACGGCAATGTTGGCACCGGCCAACTTGACGTCTATCCCGGGTCAGGTGCGCTGGCCTATATCGCGCAGAATAATGCGGCCCTCAACATCCACGACAATGCCATCGTTCAAGAAATACAGGCGACCAACGGCTCTACACTGACCATTAAGTCGGCTACGGTGACCTCGACGCACAGATTCCAGGCAGCTGTCGCACTGAGTGAATCGAACGCCACGATCACCGACGCGAGTGTGACCAGCTACACCAGTGGCGGCTTGAACGTTGCTCACCAACCAGGCACCACCATCGGCTCTCACGCTCAAGTCAGCAGGAGTGAAATTACCGGTGCGACTTACGGCGCCAACGTTACTTCCCATAGTCTGTTGGAGTTGAATGACTCCAAGGTGACCGGCAGCAGCCAGCAGGGTCTGAGGCTGTTGGGGGGCGCAGCCATTGCCAGGAACAGTGAAATCACGGGGGCGACAACCGGTGTCGTCATGGCACGTGAGAGTTCGACGGCCATTGAGTCTCCTCACTTGACCCTGGACGGTTCACGCGTCGAGGGGCTTGGCGGCCCGGCAATCTCAGTGTTGAGCCCGATCATGGCCGAAATTGATGTAACCAATGGTTCATCCTTGAGCGGCAAGAACGGCAATATGCTGGAACTGAGCGGTGGTGGCTCGGCCAACATGCGCGTGAATAACAGTGCGCTCGACGGCAATATCCAGGTGGGCAAAGACAGCGCTCTGGACCTGAACCTGGATGTCGCCTTCATGAACGGCGACATCGTCAACAGCGGCGGCAGCGCCAACGTGGGTCTGAACAATGGCTCGGTACTGACCGGGCGCCTGGACAATGTCGACAAACTGTCGGTCAACAGCGACGCCACCTGGGTGATGGTGGATGGCCAACAGGCCCTCAACGCATTGTCGATGAATGGCGGTAACGTCAAGTTCGGCGAGTCCGGAGCCTTCTATAAGCTGGACGTGGCCAACCTGTCCGGCACCGGCGGTACGTTCATCATGAAGGCGGATTTCGGCTCGCTGACCGGCGACTTCCTGAATGTAACGGGCACGTCTGCCGGTCACCATCAGTTGCTGCTCGCGGCCACGGGGGCCGACCCGTTGAACGAGCGCCTGCACATGGTGCACACCGCCGACGGTGTGGCGAATTTCAGCCTGGTGGGTGGTCGGGTCGACCGCGGTACCTATTCTTACGACCTGACGGCGGATAACCAGAATCACGATTGGTACCTGGACCCGGATAGCAAGGTCATCAGCCCGAGCACCAACTCAGTGTTGGCGTTGTTCAATGCGGCGCCGAGTGTGCTGTTGGGGGAAATGACCAACCTGCGGACGCGCATGGGCGAACTGCGTTTCAACGGCGGCCAGACCGCGGGTTTGTGGACTCGTGCCTATGGCAACAAGTATGAAGTGTCCAACGACAAGACTGGTCTGGGTTACAACCAGAGTCAGCGCGGTTTCACCCTGGGTGCGGATGCACCGCTGGAGGCCGGCGATGGGCAGTGGCTGATCGGTGCAATGGCCGGCCACAGCCAATCGGACCTGGACCTGAACCTGGGCAGCAAGGCCACCATCAACAGTTACTATGTGGGCGGCTATGCAACGTGGCTGGACAGCGAAAGCGGCTTTTACTTCGACGGCGTGCTCAAGTTCAACCGCCTCCACAATGAGTCCAACGTGGCCATGAGCGACGGCAAGAAGAGCAAGGGCAACTACACGCAAAATGCCATGGGCGCTTCGGCCGAATTTGGTCGTCACATCACGCTGGATGACGGCTATTTCGTCGAGCCCTACGGCCAATTGGCGGCGGTGATCACCCAGGCCCAGAGTTACACACTGGACAACGGCCTGGAAGCCAAGGGGGACCGTTCGAGTTCGGTGATCGGTGAGTTGGGCGTCACTGCCGGCAATAACATCCAACTCGACAGCGGCGGCGTGCTGCAGCCCTACTTGAAAGCTGCGGTCGCCCATGAGTTCGACCAGAGCAACAAATTGTTCGTCAACGATAACTCGTTCAACAACGACCTGTCGGGCTCACGCTTGAAGCTGGGAGCGGGTGTAGCGATGTCGGTGTCGCAGAACCTGAGCATGCATGCGGACCTGGAGCGGAGCGTGGGCAAGAACATCAAGCAACCCCTGGGGGTGAATGTGGGGCTGCGCTACGCGTTCTAAACGTTGCCGGTGCAGGACTCTCCGTTCGTCGGGCAAACCGCCAACCTGTCAAATCTGACAGTAGGCGGTTTGTTTTTTTGGGGGCTAACTGGATGGGCATTCCTTATCAGGAGATTCCCATGCAGCGTCTTACAAGTAAAAAAGTTATGCGTACCGTCCCCAAGGTATTACTGGCGGCAGGTGTTGCTGTACTGCTCGCCGCTTGTTCCAGCGGCCCTACCGAGACGATTTCGAGTGAGTACCCGGGGGGGGATCCAGCTTGCACTAGCGCCGGCTATTTCAAAAGCGTATCGCCCGGTTGGTATTATCGGTGTATATACCACGTCAATATCAATCGATGGATAAAATACCCGATGCAGTGCCCGGCTGGACAAGATTTTGATGACACTCTGAAAAAGTGTGTACCCAGAAAATAACAAATCAGCGAGCCTCTCTTCCTGACGGTAGAGAGGCTTTTTTATTGCATCAAAAGTGGTGGTGTCGGGTAGCAATGTCACCACCCGGCACCGGTCTTGAACAATGAGTCTATGGCCGCTCCACAACCAAAATATCATCCAGTGAAAACTCGGCCCCTGAGAAACCACTCTTGAAATAGATGCGTATAGGCAAGAACTGAGACGGAACCCCGGCAGGCAATGCAAAGGTCCGGGAGTGTGAGGTCCATACTCCGGGATTGTTATGCAGGAAATGTTCTGACTGAGTGCCGAACTCCATGTAAACAAAGGGTTGATAGGGGTTCAAATCCACCTTCATTTTGAAACTCAAGTCGTAGGTTTTACCGCTTTTGATAAAAAAGGATTTAATGACGCCGGGAGTGATAGGGCTGCCATTGTTGAGTTTTACAAACCAGAAATTGTTGTTGTTGACGTTTCTGATCAGGCCCAGACTGCTGACGATGTTGACCCACTGATTCCAGCTTAATAACTCAAAGTCCGTCAAATCATAGAACCGAAGCGCTTGGATGAAGTAGTTGCTCGACGGAAAGGGTTTGGCGTTCAGTTCATTAGTATCGCCATTGAAAGTGACGGCTGCACTTACCGTCACCTTGCTTTCATCCGTCAGTGCGGTAAACCAGCTGCGCATTGCCTTTTCATTCACTATCCCGTTGTCGGCTTGGGTCTGGTCGATCAGATGGCCGTTCAACAGTGTCAAGGGGGTTGCGCCAACACTATGGAGCTTGAGCCAGATCCGTTGGTCCTTGCGGCTTAACGTCCAGGGCGCCAGGCTCACCCAGCAATCGGTGTTGAACGCATTCAAGTCTATTTTTGAGCCGGGTGGCAGGCCATTGAGCCTTGGCTGCGGCAGTGGATTGCCGCCGGGTACTTCATCGAAGTCCAGTACGCGCAGGTTCAGTACCCTTGAGTCATCGGTGATGCCATTGGTTGTGACGTGATACTGAAGACGCAGGACGCTCCCAATGTGGTCGCCGATCACGCTGTTAGAGAATTTGAAATCGACAAAACCCGCAGTTGGGTTGCCGTATTGAGGTGCTATGGACGGTAGCGTCGCACCGGGGTTGCCCTGCAGTTCGAGTTTGATGAGATCGTTCGAAGACATCGGTGCAAATTGCACGCGAACCGTCACCTGCGCAGTGTTATCAGCAATGACCGGGTTGATAGTCGCGTTTTCGTCGTCCACGGGTGTGCTGTTATAAACGAAAGGCGCGGGCAAATGGCGCGCAGCGAGGACTCTCATGTGCACGGTGTTCGAGATGCGTGGTGCAACGCCTGGACGCGAGCGCTCGTAGAAAATATTCATATTTTGATTGAGCAGGATGTACTGGCGCTTAAGCGTGAAAGGCAGTGGCCGGTCTTTCCAAGTGTCTGAGACAAAGAAGGGTTGGGGCGGCGCGCTGCCACCTGGCACATAGCCTTCAGCATGCAGGATGACCGTATCCCCCTCGATGATGTCGCTGTGGGGGTCGACCTCAATGGTGGCATCACCGGTGGACTGGTTCGAATCAAACACGTAATCAGGCGGTGGCGCCTCATGCACTCGCGGTTCTGGCAGTACAGCCGTAGAGGCACTGATACTAACTGTTGTGTCCGGGGATGGTAGTGGTCCCTCGCTATTCTGACGGGTATAAGAGGCAGTCAGGCTGCCACCTGCCAATTTGGCAATGTCACCCTCGGGGCCATTGATAATCGAGAACACCACATTGCCTACGCCTGCATTTTTGGATTCTTCGTGGTAGTAAAACTTGCCGTTAGGGTAGCGACCCAACAGCTTCAGCGTGATGCGGTCAAAGTAGTCCTGGTCGTCATATTTAAGGATGTCGATGTTGATGATGGTGGTATCGGCAGGCAGTATTCCATCGACAGCCTCGCGAAAGATCGGGGCGCGAAGTCCGCCGGGAATGGCGGTGCCGATAATAGTGACCGGCGTGAGGTGTGAGCCTCTATTCTGCGCGCCAAAGCGAATTCGCTCATAGCTAAGTCGAGCCTCACCTTTGATCAACGGTATCAGGTCGCTTACCGGGCATGGAATTTTGAGCTGGCGCGTCGTGGTGGATGTCAGTGGATCAGAGCTGTAGGTTTTCCTCACCGTTTGCCCACGCAACGTCTTGCCGATGAGGGTCACCTTGATCACGTCGCCCAATTGGTAGCCGTTATTCGCGATTAGAACGACGATGTTCACGAAATCGCCAACGACGTGGTCGAGATCGAGGATGTCTTCCGGAGCCTCACTGAAGAAACAATGGGGCAACAATGGCTCTGAACCATCGTTCAGGTAGACCAGGAGGAATTCGGCGACTGACCAGCCGTCGGAATAGTTTCCGCATTCATCAATCACGCTCCACTCAGCGACGTGATGGCCGCTGCCGATCTGGCGCCAATGTTCAATGCACAGCTTGAAAACAATGTCGTCATGGTTACCCTGTTCCTCCTGCGACACTGAGTGTTCGAATAATGCATCGCCGATTTTCAGGCGAACAACATCCCGCACCGCCCGGTAAGTGCGGGGTGACAGTGAGGTATCGGCAGGGTAGTAGGGGACGCGAATCTCTATGCAGTTTTGGGCGTCGTCTTCTGTAACGCCAAAGTCGAGAAATTCTTGGGGAATGATCGGCTTGAGCAGGTTCGTGTTTACAAATCTGTCCCCGTCCGGATTGTCCCCGCCGGGTTTCACCTTATCGACCTTCAGTGCGAATTTTCTTGTTTCTCCTACCGCCTGGCCGAGGCGTGTCACCCTGAAGAACACTGGATAGGTATTACCGTCGGTGATCGAACTTGACGGTACGAACAGGGGAATCACCTCAGCGTTATCCACTTCATGCTGTTGGATGGTGGTGGAGGCGACGGGGTCGGTCAGAGAGCCCCAGAACAGCTCCACGAAATCCAGGGCTGCCGCCTCCAGAAATGGCAGCAAGCCGATCAGTAGTCCCTCCTCATGCGTGGTGATTGCGACGAGGTTGATACCTGCATCGTAGCCTTGCACCGGCCGGGTACTTGCAGGGATGTACAGTACCAAATCTTCGAGGTGAACCTTTTTGAAGGCTTGCGTCGAGTTGAGCGACAGGTCGGACGGGGGCGGCACCAAGTAACGACGGTCGATGAACGTACGCTGCACCGATGGCGTCTTTTTGAGGGGGCGCGTGCTTGAGTAAGGCGTAAGCAGTGAGCGCCCCTCTGAGAGCTTGATCAAACGCTGGTCTGGATTTTTGGAAAGCTCTTCGTCGTTACCCATGGTGGAAGCCTCTGCAGTTATTGAGGAACTCAATGTCTACGGCCCATTTACTGAGTGGGAGTAGTTGCGAAGAGGTGTAACGCGGAAGCTGGGGAGCAACCAGCTGTGAGAATTGACAGTGCCGACAAACGGCAGCGGCCCGCACGCGAGCCGCTCACGTTACCGAGGGTCAGGGTTGACGGTTCCAGTGCCGGAACAGAGGTTCGGCGAGGAACAGGACGAACAACAAACGCATCACCTGCATGGCCGTCACCAGGGGAACGGACAACTGCAGCGTCTCGGCGGTCAGGCTCATCTCGGCAATCCCCCCCGGCATCATGCCCAACGTCAGCGAGCGCAGGTCCAGGTGGGTCAAGGCACTCAAGCCCACCGCTGCCAATGTCGCCAGCGCCATGGTCAGGGCTGTGCCGATCAGGGTGCGACCCATGAATGACGGTGCCCGACGGAAGAACTGCCGGTTGAAGTGGCAACCCAGACCGCTGCCGATCAACCATTGGCCGATTTGGCTGCCGCCGTCGGGCAGGCCGATATGCAGGTCCCAGATCACACTGGCAGTGGCGCTCACCAGCAAGGGGCCGAACAACCACGGGTTCGGCTGACGCAAACGCTGCCAACCCCAGGCGACCAGTGCGCCCATCGGAAACAGCGCTAACAGCCACGGCCAGCTCACGGGCGCCGGATGAAACTGCGGTGTACCGCCTTCCAGCAGATACTTGAAGATCGCCGGTACACACAGCACCACCACCAACACGCGCAGACTCTGCCCCGCCGCGACACGGCTGAGCACGGCGCCATTGCGTGCGCCGAGGTTGACCATCTCACCGGAACCGCCCGGCATGCTGGAGAAAAACGCCGTGGCGCGGTCTTCACCGCTGCGGCGCATCAACCACACGCCAACCACGCTCGACATACTGGTGACCAGTGCGCCGAAAAAGATCAGCCCGAAGTGGCTCATCACCTGTTCGATCACCACCGGCGTGAAGTGCAGGCCGATGCCGATGCCCACCACCCATTGGCCGCATTTGCGCCCGCCGGGAATCTCCGCCAACTGCCACGGCGTGAGGCAGCGCACCAGGATGATCGCCAGCAATGAGCCGACCATGTACGGCAAAGGCCAGCCGACGAGGCTGGCCAGGTAACCGCCGGCCAGGCCGACCAGCGGTGTTCCCCACCAATGTTTAAAGGTGACCTCAGACATCGGCCACGGCACGACGCTGCAAGGCACGTTTGCGGTAGATGCGGATCAGCGGGAAGGCCAGCATCAGCGCGGTCAGTACCCACACACCAAAGGTGATCGGGCTCGACCAGAGGATCTGCAGGTCACCGTTGGAAATCGACAGCGCACGACGCAGGTTCTGCTCCATCAAGCCACCGAGGATAAAGCCCAGCAGCACCGGCGACAGCGGGAAATCGAGCTTGCGCAGGATGTAGCCGAAGATGCCGATACCGACCATCAGGAACAGGTCGAAGGTGGTGGCGTGAACCGCGTACACGCCAATCGCCGTGATGATGGCGATCACCGGTACCAGCGCCCAGTTCGGCACGGCAAGGATGCGGGTGAAGATGCGGATCATCGGGATGTTGAGGATCACCAGCATGATGTTGGCGACGAACAACGAGGCGATCAGGCCCCAGACGATGTCCGGTTGCTGTTGGAACAGCAGCGGGCCAGGGGTGATGTTGTACAGCGACAGTGCGCCGATCATCACGGCCGTGGTGCCCGAACCTGGTACGCCGAGGGTCAGCATTGGCACCAGGGCACCGCAGGCGGACGCGCCGATGGCGGTTTCCGGAGCGGCGAGGCCGCGCATGTCGCCCTGACCGAATTTACCGCTGGCACCGGCCAGGCGTTTTTCGGTCATGTAGGCAACGGCTGACGCCAGCGTCGCACCGGCACCTGGCAATACGCCCATGATGAAACCAAGCAACCCACAGCGGATGTTGACGACGAACACCGCGCCAGCTTCCTTCAAGTTAAACATCATGCGCCCGGTGGCTTTGACCGCTTCCTGGCCACGGTGGGTTTTTTCCAGCAGCAACAGGATCTCGCTGATGGAGAACAGGCCCAGCACCAGCACCACAAATTGGATGCCGTCAGTCAGGTGGATGTTATCCCCGGTAAAGCGATACACGCCGCTGTTGGCGTCGATGCCGACCGCCGACAGGAACAGGCCGATCAGCGCCGCCACGAACGTCTTCAAGGGTTTGTCACCGGCCATGCCGCCGAGACAGACAATCGCAAACACCATCAGTACGAAATATTCCGCCGGACCGAAGGCAATCGCCCATTGGGCCAGCAACGGCGCAAACAGCACCATGCCGCAGGTGGCGATAAACGCGCCGATGAACGAACTCCACGCCGACAACGACAGCGCCACGCCAGCCAAGCCTTTGCGGGCCATTGGGTAGCCGTCAAGGGTGGTCATCACGGTGGACGCTTCGCCCGGGATGTTCAGCAGGATCGAGCTGATACGGCCGCCGTATTCACAGCCCAGGTACACGGCTGCCAGTAGGATCAGCGCCGATTCGGGTGGCAGGCCCAGGGCGAAGGCGATGGGGATCAACAGCGCCACGCCGTTGATCGGGCCCAGGCCTGGCAATAGGCCGACCACGGTGCCGATCAGGGTGCCGCACAGCGCGGTCACCAGGTTGTAAGGGGACAGTGCAACGCCGAAGCCCTGGCCCAAGTAGCCGAAAGTATCCATATCAATTCTCCAGAACGTCGAGCAGGCCGAGGGGCAGCGGCACATCCATGGCTTTATCGAACAGCAGGTAAAGACCAATCGCCATCAGGCCGACGATCACTGCACTGGGCAACCAGCGGCCGCCATACAGGCGCGCCATCGGGATGCCGATCAGCATGCTGCTGAGGATGAAACCCAGGGGTTCGAAGGTGCCGGCAAACACGATCAACAGCGCGACGCACACGCCGATCTTGATCAGGGTTTCGCGGTCCAGCGCGGGTTCTTCTTCCGTGTGCTTGGTCGGCTGGGGGCGGAACAGCATGTAGATCAGTGCCAGGCTCATCAGCCCGAGCATCAGCAGCGGGTAGGCGCGAGGTCCTACCGGCTCGTAGGAAAACGACGCTTGATACGGCCAGGCCATCAGCGCGAGGCCGGCACAAGCCAGCAGCAACACGGCGGCGAAAATGCGTTGTAAGAGCATAGGGAACTCCTGGATCGCGCCCCGAACGGGGCGCGGCTACGGAATATGGCGACGCTATAGGAGCGAGCTTGCTTACGAAGAACGTCAACGAGGCTGCGTGCTGCCTGGATAAGCGCGGTGTCGTTGCGTTTTTCGCGAGCAAGCTCGCTCCTACAGAGGGGCAATTACTGGATCAGGCCGAACTCTTTGGCCAGCACTTTGTAGTCAGCCACCTGTTTCTTCACGTAGGTGTCCAGCTCCGGGCCGGTCATGGCGAACGGGAACAGCTCGCGCTGGTCACGCAGCTTGGCGAACTCGTCGGAGGCCAGCAGCTTGTCGAACGCGTCTTTCCACCAGGCGTAGTCGGCATCGCTGACTTTTGGCCCGAGGTAGAAACCGCGCACCACTGGCCAGACGATGTCGTAGCCTTGTTCCTTGGCAGTCGGAATGTCTTTCATTTCCGGCTCGTCCAGGCGCTGTTCGGAGAACACCGCCAGCAGGCGCATGTCGCCGCTCAGGATGTGCGGCATGGAGTCGGAGATGTCGGTACTGCCCACCTGGATATGGCCACCGAGCAGGGCCGTGGCAATTTCGCCGCCGCCTTCGAGTGCCACGTAACGCAGTTCACGCGGGTTGATCCCGGCCGCCTTGGCGATCAGCGCGGTTTGCATCCAGTCCTGGCTGCCGACGGTGCCGCCGGAACCGATCACGACGCTACCCGGATCTTTCTTCAAGGCTTTGACTAGATCGTCGAGGGTCTTGTAGGGCGAGTCGGCTTTCACGGCGATAGCCCCGTAGCTGGTGCCCACCGCCGCCAACCAGCGCACGGCACTTTCATCGAAGCGACCGAACTTGCCCTGGGCCAGGTTCAACAGCGAACCGCTGGACCAGGCCACCAGCGTACCGGCATCGGCAGGGCGCTGGGCGACTACGGCGTTGTAGGCCACTGCGCCCACGCCACCTGGCATGTAGGTCACGCGCATCGGCTTGCTCAGCAGCTTCTCGTTGACCAGCGCGCTTTGCGCCAGTTTGCAGGTCAGGTCAAAACCACCGCCAGGCGAGGCCGGGGCGATGCATTCCGGGCGCTTGGGTTCGTCGGCGGCCAACAGTTGGCCGGCGAACAGCATGCAGCCGGCGGCGAGGGCTAATTTACGCAGTGAAGGGGTCATGGTTATCTCCGTCTTTGTTGTTATGAGGGGTTACTACCAGAGCGCAACGCTATAGCTGACCAGCAAGCGCATTTCATCCGCATCACGGGCGGAGTAGTTGGAACGGTAGGTGGCGTTGCGCAGGCGCACCGCCACATCCTTGAACGTGCCGGTTTGCACCACGTACTTGATCTCGCTGTTGCGTTCCCACTCCTTGCCAGTCTCGCCGTTCTTGAGCTTGATGTTGTCACCCGAGAGGTAACGGCTCATGAAGCTCAGGCCGGGGATGCCCAGCTTGGCGAAGTCGAAGTCGTAGCGCGCCTGCCAGGAACGCTCTTCGGCGCCGGCAAAGTCGTTGATCTGCACGAAGTTGACCAGGTACGGGTCGCTGCCATCCACATACGGGAAGGCGCTGTCGCCGGACATGTGCTGGTAACCGGCACTGAGCTTATGGCCATTGAGGGCATAGCTGAACAGACCGTTGAGGGAGGTGTTGTCGATCTTGCCGCCGCGTGCTGCGCCGGTATCATCGCTGATGGCCAGGCGCAGGTCGGTGCCGAAGGTGCCAGGCCCCATCGGGCGCGAGGCCACCAGGCCGAGGAAGTGCTGGCGGTACACGTCATCCAGCTGGGCGAAGTGGTAGCTGCCGGTGATCTTGTCAGCGAACTTGTAGTCCGCGCCGCCGAAGTTGAAGTGCTTGCCGGTGGCGCCGCTGACGAAGCGGCTGTTCTTGTTGTTGAGGGCGATGTCTTCGTAATTGGTGTCGTCACGGTCCTTGGCTTTGTCCAGGCGCCCACCGGTGAATACCAGGTTCTTGAATTCTTTCGAGGTGATCAGGCCGCCATTGAAGGTCTGCGGCAGGATGCGCCCGTCGTTGGGCTTGAGGATCGGCAATTCGGGAATCAGCGAGCCGATTTTCAGCTCGGTGGCCGAGATCTTCACTTTGCCGGTCAGGCCCAGCTTGGAGTACTCGTCGGCGGCACGGCCGTCGTCATGGGTGGGCAATAGGCCGGTGCCGGTGCGGTCGGGGCTGGAGTCGAGCTTGACCCCGAGCATGCCCAGCGCGTCCACACCAAAGCCGACGGTGCCGTCGGTGTAGCCCGATTGCAGATTGAGCATGAAGCCCTGGGCCCATTCGTCGCGCTTGGATTGCTGCGCACTGGTGCCGTCGCGGAAATCGCGGTTGAAGTACATGTTGCGGGTTTCCAGGGTCGCGCTACTGTCTTCGAAGAAGGCAGCCTGGCTAAGCGGCGAAAAGCCGGCAAGCGTAGCAGCACTGGCGAGGGCGGTCTGGGTCAGACGAGAAAAACGAACAGGCGAGGAGGCCTGGGGCTGTGTCGACAGCATCGTTGTGTACTCCGTTATTGTTCTTATTTTGGCGAAAACGCTTCGAGGCGTTTTTCGGGCGCGACGTTGAGGTCGCTCGGCGGGCATAGACCACCGTAGCTGGATGCTAAAGGGCGAAGCTTTCACTAACCTTTCAACGGCCTTTCAATGTTTTCGGGCTTCACAGGGCAGGCGGCGCCTGTAAACTGCCCGCCAAAGCGTGGCGCCGACCACCCCTGAACGAGGTAGAAATCCATGCGTGTCTTGCTGGTTGAAGACCATCTGCAACTTGCCGAAAGCGTCGCGCAAGCGCTCAAGAGCACGGGTTTGACCGTTGACGTGCTGCACGATGGAGTGGCGGCGGACCTGGCCCTGAGCAGCGAGGAGTACGCGGCGGCGATCCTCGATGTGGGGTTGCCACGCATGGACGGTTTCGAGGTGCTCGCACGTTTGCGCGCCCGTGGAAAAAATCTTCCGGTGTTGATGCTGACCGCGCGCAGTGATGTGAAGGACCGTGTGCACGGCCTCAATCTTGGCGCCGACGATTACCTCGCCAAACCTTTCGAACTCACGGAGTTGGAGGCGCGGGTCAAGGCACTGTTGCGGCGCAGTGTGTTGGGCGGCGAGCGCCAGCAGGCCTGCGGCGTGTTGGTCTATGACCTCGACACCCGGCGTTTCACCGTGGGCGGCGAGCTGATGACGCTGACCTCCCGTGAGCAAGCAGTGCTTGAGGCGCTGATTGCACGACCGGGCCGGGTGATGAGCAAGGAGCAGCTGGCTTCCCAAGTGTTCGGCCTGGACGAAGAAGCCAGCCCCGATGCCATCGAAATCTACGTGCACCGCCTGCGCAAGAAACTCGATGGCCAGCCCATCGCCATCGTGACCTTCCGCGGCCTCGGCTACTTGCTGGAAGCCCGCGATGCATAAGCCCAGCAGCCTGCGTTGGCGCCTGCTGTGGAACCTGGCGCTGTTGCTGGTGCTGTTGATGCTCGCCAGCGGCATGAGCGCCTACTGGAACGGCCGCGAGGCCGCCGACACCGCGTACGACCGCACGCTGCTGGCCTCGGCGCGCACCATTGCCGCCGGCTTGACCCAGGTGGATGGCACCTTGAGTGCGAACGTTCCGTATGTGGCCCTGGATACGTTCGCCTACGACAGCGCCGGGCGCATTTATTACCAGGTCAATGACATCCACCAGAAGCTGATCTCCGGCTACGAAAACCTCCCCGGCCCGCCGCCTGGCACGCCGCGTACCGATGACTATCCGGCGCTGGCACGCTTCTATGACGCCATGTACCAGGGCCAGCAGGTGCGGGTGGTGAGCCTGCTCAAGGCGGTCTCCGAACCGAATATGAACGGCATGGCGGAGATCCGTGTCGCTGAAACCGATGAAGCGCGGGTGAGCATGGCCCGCAGTCTGATGGCGGACACGTTGCTGCGCCTGGGGATGCTTGCGGTCGGCGCATTGTTGTTGGTGTGGTTTGCCGTCAGTGCCGCGTTGCGCCCGCTGGAGCGCCTGCGCACGGCGGTAGAAGAACGTCAGCCAGACGACTTGCGGCCATTGCCCTTGGTGGAAGTGCAGCATGAGTTTGGGCCGCTGGTGCGCTCCCTCAACCATTTCACCGAGCGCCTGCGCGGCCAATTCGAACGTCAAGCGCAGTTCATCGCCGATGCAGCCCATGAACTGCGTACCCCGCTGGCGGCCCTCAAGGCCCGGCTGGAGCTGGGGTTGCGCGCCGAGGATCCCGCTACTTGGCGCAGCACCCTGGAAACCGCAGCCCAGGGCACTGACCGCCTGACGCATCTGGCCAATCAGTTGTTGTCGCTGGCACGCATTGAAAACGGTGCCCGCGCGATTGCCGAAGGCGGCGCGCAATTGCTGGACCT
Source organism: Pseudomonas sp. H3_E07 (assembly GCF_054668895.1). Lineage (NCBI taxonomy): Bacteria > Pseudomonadati > Pseudomonadota > Gammaproteobacteria > Pseudomonadales > Pseudomonadaceae > Pseudomonas > Pseudomonas sp. H3_E07. Next base: position 1,182,737 of record NZ_CP162795.1, on the reverse strand, counting down.
CAGCCAGTTGGCGCGGGAGCTGGGTATGGCCATGGCCCCGTTGGCCCACGCGCGCGGCGTGGCGCTGGCGTTGGAGGCCGACGAGCCCGTGTGGCTGCGCGGTGAGCCAACCTTATTGAATGAGTTGCTGAGCAACCTGGTGGATAACGCACTGGCTCACACGTCTCCGGGGGGCAATGTGATCCTGCGGGTGACGGCGCCCGCCGTGTTGGAAGTGGAGGACGATGGCCCTGGGATCCCGCTGGATGAGCGGGACCGCGTTTTCGAGCGCTTCTACCGTCGCAGCCAGCAGGGGATGGGGTCTGGCCTGGGGTTGGCGATTGTCGGTGAGATTTGTCGGGCGCACTTGGCCCAGATCAGCCTGCACGATGGCGAGCAGGCCGGCTTGAAGGTGCGGGTGAGTTTTATCGCGGGTTGATCAGTAGAACATCGAGCGGGCTTCATCCAGCTCGGCGCGCAACGCATCGCTGTAGGGGTCGACCCGCAGTTTCTTGAGCGCCGGCAAGGTCGAGACCGGTACGCTGGCCAAGGGATGATCGGTGCCGCGATGGCAATACAACACGGCGATCTGCACCAGGTCGATGTAGTCGAGCTTGGGCGAGTCGCGTTCCAGGTCCAGGTATTGGCCGGGCAGTTTCGCCAGCATTTCCGGGAAGTCCCAGACTCCCAACAGTTTGTCGCCCAGTAACGGGTGGATGCTCTCGATGACATGGTTGAGGCTGACCGGGTCTGCGAGCAACTCGTAGTGGTCCTCGGCGTACGTCAGGATCGGCAATACGCCGATCTGATGCACCAGGCCGCCGAGTGCCGCCTGGTCTGGCTTGAGCTGGCTGTGGCTGCGGCACAGGGCGTAACTGACGCCCGCCACTTCCAGGCTGCGGCGCCATACATCACGCATCTTTTGTTCGACCACGTCGGAGCGGGCGTGGAAAATTTGCTCCATCACCAGGCCGATTGCCAGGTTGCTGCTGTAGTTGGTGCCCAGCCGGGTGATGGCGGTGTGCAGGTCGGTGACTTCCTGGGTGGCGCGCAACAACGGGCTGTTGACCACTTTGATCAGGCGCGCCGACAGCGCGGTGTCGCGACCGATCACTTTGCTCAAGTGGCTGATGCTGATCTCCGGGTCCTCGGCGGCCTGGCGAATATTCAGGGCCACTTCCGGCAATGTCGGCAGAACCAGCTCATCGTTGTCGATGGCCCTCACTAAAGCCTGTTGGACTTTTTCCGCCAGCGTGTTCATTCATGCTCTCTAGGGTGTTGCAAAAAGGTACGGCGATCAGCGCTGGATCTCTCGATCACGGTCGAGCGTGTAAGGCAGGTCGAGCAGGTGCAAACGGGGGCCTTCCGGCGTACCTACATGCACATCGCCACTATCGGCAGCTTCGGCTTGCAACACGGCCAGAAGTTCAACGGTTTGGTCAGTTTTTGCCGCAATGACCACTTCGCCGATCGCGCTGGTGTGGCTGGGCGAAAACAGCGGAGTGCCTGGCTCGGGCATTTCAGGAGCATTGAAGCTCAAGCGGTACAGGCGACGTTTGAGTTTGCCCAGGTACTGCATGCGCGCGACGATTTCCTGGCCGGTGTAGCAGCCTTTCTTGAAGCTCACGCCGCCCACGGCCTGCAGGTTGAGCATCTGCGGGATGAACAGTTCGCGGGTTTGCGGCATGACCTGGCCGATGCCGGCGCGGATCTGCCCCAGCAGCCATTCATTCAGATCGGTTTGTTCAAGGGTTGCAGCCAATTGATTGCGTACGGCGTCGCCTTGCTCGGCAGGCACCCAAAGTTCAGCGCGGTCAGGGGAGACGCGGATGGCGATCAAGGTATCGTTGCGAACGACGCTGTTGGTCTCGGCGGGCAGTTCAAGGCCAAGGCTGGCCAGGGCCGGCTCCGCATTCATCAGGCCGAAGCGCACCCAGGCGGCGCTTTCGTCGGTCAGTTTGGATTTGGAGAACACGGCGTACTTCTTCAGGTCGGCCAGCTGGGGTTCCAGCAGCTCGGTGGCCATGGCCAGCACCACGCCGTCACCTTGCAGCAGGATGCGGAAGCTCGACTGCATACGCCCTTTTTGCGTGCAGCGCGCGCCGAGGCTGGCCTGGGTATCGCTCAAGTAATTGAGGTTGCAGGTCAGTTGGCCCTGAAGGAATTTGGCGGCGTCGGCACCGCGGACGGCGAGAACGCCTTCGTGGGACAGGGGGCAGAAGAAAGCAGAGTCGGCCATGGGTCATCGCAGGTCAAAAAGTCATGGGTGCATCATAGAGGGGCGCCCGGCAAATGGATAGTTTCCGTATGGGGCGACCAAAGCCGACTGTTCCGGTGCCGTCGGCCCTGTATACTTGCCGCCTATTTGAGGAGCGCTCCATGGTCGAAGATGTAGAAATCAATCGTCTCTACTGGCACAGCCGTCGTGGCATGCTTGAGCTTGATGTGTTGCTGGTGCCTTTCACCAAAGAGGTCTACGCAACGCTCAATAAGGTGGATCGCGACCTCTACGTCAGGCTGCTGACTTGTGAAGACCAGGACATGTTCGGCTGGTTCATGGAGCGCGCCGAATCCGAAGACCCAGAGTTGCAGCGCATGGTCAGGATGATCCTGGACCGTGTCCAGCCCAAGTAATACCTTTGAATGCCGCTGGCAGGCCTCACGGCTGTTGCTGGCGGCGTATCTCCTCGCCCAGCTGTTCGCGCTGGGTGCGTTTTTGTTTCTTGATCTGTCCTATTCAAGCCTTGGCCTGCTGGTGTGTCTGTTGCACGCCGCTTGGGTTTTGCCGCGCTTTATTCTGCTGACCCACCGTTCGTCGATTCGTGGTCTGCGCCGTGACACTGATGGTTGGCAGTTGCTCAGTGCGGAGCGGGGCTGGCACAGCGTGCAGTTGCGTCCGGACAGCCTCGCCTTGCCATTGATCGTCGTTCTGCGTTACCGGGTGCAGGGCGAATGGCGGGTCCGTTCGGTGTGTGTACCCAGGGATTCGCAGGACGCCGATGTGCATCGGCGCCTGCGGGTACGCCTGAAGTTCAGCCGCCGTAGGTGGTTGGCACCAGGATAGTGTCGCGAGCCTCGGGCAGCATCTGCGGGTAGTCGAGGGTGTAATGCAGGCCGCGGCTTTCCTTGCGTTCCATGGCCGAGCGGATCATCAGCTCCGCCACCTGGGCCAGGTTGCGCAGTTCGATCAAGTCGCGGCTGACCTTGTAGTTACTGTAGAACTCGTCGATTTCATCCAACAGCAATCGCACTCGGTGCTGCGCGCGCTGCAGGCGCTTGTTGGTGCGTACGATCCCCACGTAGTCCCACATGAAGCGGCGCAGCTCGTCCCAGTTATGGGCGATGATCACGTCTTCGTCCGAATCGGTAACCTGGCTGGCGTCCCAGCGGGGCAGGGCTGCCGGCACCGGAACGCGTGGCAGTTGTTTGAGAATGTCCGCCGCCGCTGAGCGCGCATAGACGAAACATTCGAGCAGCGAGTTGCTGGCCATGCGGTTGGCGCCATGCAGGCCGGTGAAGCTGGTTTCGCCAATGGCATACAAGCCCGGTACGTCGGCGCGCCCGTGCTGGTCGACCATCACGCCGCCGCAGGTGTAGTGCGCGGCGGGCACCACGGGGATCGGGCCTTTGGTGATGTCGATGTTGAACGTCAGGCAGCGCTCGTACACGGTAGGGAAGTGCGCCTTGATAAAAGCTTCGGGTTTGTGGCTGATGTCCAGGTAGACGCAGTCGATGCCCAGGCGCTTCATTTCATGGTCGATGGCGCGGGCGACGATGTCGCGCGGGGCCAGTTCGGCGCGTGGGTCGAAGCGCTGCATGAAGCGTTCGCCGTTGGGCAGTTTCAAGTGGGCACCTTCGCCGCGCAGGGCTTCGGTGATCAGGAAACTCTTCGCCTGAGGGTGATACAGGCAAGTAGGGTGGAACTGGTTGAATTCCAGGTTGGCCACCCGGCAGCCCGAGCGCCAGGCCATGGCAATGCCATCGCCACAGGCTCCGTCGGGGTTGCTGGTATAGAGGTAGACCTTGGCTGCACCCCCCGAAGCGAGGAGGGTGAAGCGCGCGCCGTAGGTGTCGACTTCGCCGCTGGCGCGGTTGAGCACATAGGCGCCGAGGCAGCGCTCGCCGTCCAGGCCTAGGCGTTTTTCGGTGATCAGGTCGACGGCGACGCGTTGTTCCAGCAATTCGATGTTGGGGCGTTGGCGGGCTTGTTCGAGAAGCGTCTTGAAGATGGCGGCGCCGGTGGCGTCGGCAGCATGGATGATGCGGCGGTGGCTGTGGCCACCCTCGCGGGTCAGGTGGAACTCGAAGCCGCCGTCGTCGCTCCCCGCGTGTTCATCACGGGTAAAAGGGACGCCTTGATCGATCAGCCATTGGATGGCCTCGCGGCTGTGCTCGACGGTGAAACGCACGGCCTCTTCATTGCATAGGCCACCCCCGGCATTGAGGGTGTCTTCGACGTGGGATTGCACGGTGTCGGTGTCGTCCAGCACCGCGGCGACACCGCCCTGGGCCCAGAAAGTCGAGCCGTTGGCCAGGTCGCCCTTGCTCAGTACCGCAATGCGCAGGTGGCTGGGAAGGGTCAGCGCAAGGCTCAGGCCGGCCGCGCCGCTGCCGATCACCAGGACATCGTGTTGAAACTGTTGGCTCATTTGAGGGATTCCGCAAAAGCGATCCGAAGAGGTGGCGCAAACAGGACGCCTGGGTCGGCGAATCAAAGGGTCACACGGGCTACTAGTATATAGAGGGGTGGAGCGGCACAATAGCCGGGCATTCGTGGCAATGTGAGATTACGGTGCGCGGCTTGGGTAAAATCGGCAGGTTATTGAAACGGGAACTTTTTGCATGAGCCCCGACTCAATAGCAGGTTGCCCGAAAGCTGGGAAAACGTTGAGTTTATTGGCCCGTCGGGAGCATTGGACGCGTCAGAAAACCGGCGACAAGATTATTCGCGCAGTCGGCTATGCCCGTACTGCGTTTTTCGTGTGTGCCAAATCAGTGCGTGCCGGAAACTTGCTTGAAGGGGGAGAACTTTTGCGAAAAGACCGAGTCTATGTTTGCAAGCCTGATCGTTTAGTTATGCAAGCCTCCTTAAAGTACAACGAGGAGTGTTCATGCTAACCCAGGAAGAGGATCAGCAGCTGGTCGAGCGCGTCCAACGCGGCGACAAGCGAGCTTTTGATCTGCTAGTGCTGAAATACCAGCACAAAATTCTCGGGTTGATCGTGCGGTTTGTGCACGACACCCATGAAGCGCAGGACGTTGCACAGGAAGCCTTTATCAAGGCTTACCGTGCACTTGGTAACTTTCGCGGTGATAGCGCGTTTTACACGTGGCTATACCGGATCGCCATCAACACGGCGAAGAACTATCTGGTGTCTCGCGGACGCCGCCCACCGGATAGCGATGTAAGTTCAGAAGATGCAGAATTTTACGATGGTGATCACGGCCTCAAGGATCTCGAGTCGCCGGAGCGTGCATTGCTGCGCGACGAGATCGAAGGCACCGTTCATCGCACAATTCAGCAACTGCCAGAAGATTTGCGTACGGCGTTAACTTTACGTGAATTCGATGGTCTGAGTTACGAAGACATTGCGAGCGTCATGCAGTGTCCGGTGGGGACTGTAAGGTCACGGATTTTCCGGGCCCGGGAAGCCATCGATAAAGCCTTGCAACCGTTGTTGCAAGAGAACTAAAGACAGCGGCGACAGCCAAGAGAGGAACCGCCATGAGTCGTGATGCCCTGCAGGAATCGCTGTCCGCAGTGATGGATAACGAAGCGGATGAACTGGAACTTCGTCGAGTGCTCAACGCATTTGATGACGCCGAAACCCGTGATACCTGGTCTCGTTACCAAGTCGCTCGGGCGGTGATGCACAAGGATCTTCTAATCCCTCGTCTGGATATTGCTGCGGCCGTTTCTGCCGCGCTGGCTGATGAAGCCGTTCCGGCAAAAGCTGCTCGTGGACCATGGCGTAGCCTGGGTCGCCTGGCAGTTGCTGCTTCGGTGACTGTTGCGGTGTTGGCCGGTGTTCGCCTGTACAACCAGGACGAGATCGCCGGTGCCGAACTGGCCCAGCAGACTCAACAGCCGGTGATGGCAGGCCCTCAGGTCAAAGGCCCAGCGGTACTGGCCGGCTACAAGGAAAGCTCTGACACCACAGGCCCGATGGCCAACGGTGTATTGCAAGGGCAATCCGGCTGGCAGGACCAGCGTCTTCCAGGCTACCTGCGCCAACATGCACAGGAATCGGCTCTGAAGGGCACTGAAAGCGCTCTGCCTTATGCGCGTGCAGCCAGTTTGGAAAACCGCTAATCCGTAAGGAGCTCTATGCGAGCCATACTGCTCCTTACGCTTTTGCTCAGTGGTTGTTTTGCACTCCCCGCCCACGCCGACGAAGCCCAAGACTGGCTGACTCGACTTGGGCGTGCAGAGCAGCAGCAAAGCTTTCAAGGTACGTTCGTCTATGAACGTAACGGCAGTTTTTCTACCCATGACATCTGGCATCGTGTCCAGGAAGGTCAGGTCCGTGAGCGGCTCTTGCAGCTCGATGGTTCTGCCCAGGAAGTCGTGCGGCTGGATGGCCGTACCCAATGTGTCAGCGGCACTCTCGTCGCAGGCCTGGGCAACTCGCGCGATGCGCCATCCCGTGCGCTGGATCCGCAAAAACTCAAGCAATTCTACGAACTGGCCGTCATTGGCAAATCCCGCGTGGCCGGGCGTAATGCGGTGATCGTGTCGATCACGCCGCGTGACCAGTATCGCTACGGTTTTGAACTGCACCTGGATCGCGAAACCGCGCTGCCGCTCAAATCCCTTTTGCTGAATGATCAGGGGCAGTTGCTTGAGCGCTTCCAGTTCACGCGATTGAACACTTCGGTCGTGCCGGATGATCGCGATCTGCAGCCCAGCAGCGAGTGCGCACCTCTCTCCGTCGCCAATGAAAAAGCCCCCGTCGTGCAGCCTACTGAGGCGTGGCATCTGGAATGGTTGCCGCCGGGCTTTCAGCTGACCAGCACCAGCTCGCGTAAAGACACCCAGACCAAGGCGACAGTCGACAGCCTGATGTATGAGGACGGGTTGGCGCGTTTCTCAGTGTTCCTTGAGCCAATCAGCGATGCGAGTGTCACCGAAACGCGCACGCAACTGGGCCCTACGGTCGCTGTATCCCGTCGCCTCAATACAGTGGATGGTGAGATGATGGTGACGGTGGTGGGCGAAATCCCGATCGGCACTGCAGAACGTATCGCGTTGTCGGTGCGTGGTGAAAAAAAGCCAGCCGTCCAGCCGTGAGTCGTTAATCCTATGTTCATCCTGACGTTTCACTGTATTTGCATGCCAGGTTGGCTGCCGAGAGCATGAAATGTCTGGATCAGCATTTTCACTTGCAAAAATCTCTTATGTTTTTTATAGGTCAGGGCTTGTCGGCTCTGGCCTTGTTTTGTTCGCGGAACAAAGATGTCGGTCGCAGTTTTCGGCGTTTCTTGAACCCTGTCGCTCAACCCTGCTCGTCGTAACGGGAGCTGTATGTCGATACCACGTTTGAAGTCTTACCTATCCATAGTCGCCACGGTATTGGTGCTAGGTCAGGCCTTGCCCGCGCAAGCGGTCGAGTTGCCTGACTTCACCCAATTGGTTGAGCAAGCCTCGCCGGCCGTGGTGAACATCAGTACCACGCAAAAACTGCCGGAGCGCAAAGTCTCCAACCAGCAGATGCCGGACCTGGAAGGCCTGCCGCCGATGCTGCGCGAGTTCTTCGAGCGCGGCATGCCGCAACCGCGCGCCCCCCGTGGCGGTGGCGGTGGCCAGCGTGAGGCTCAGTCCCTGGGCTCGGGCTTCATCATCTCGTCGGATGGCTACATCCTTACCAACAACCACGTGATTGCAGACGCCGACGAAATTCTCGTGCGCCTGGCTGACCGTAGTGAGTTGAAAGCCAAGCTGGTGGGCACCGATCCACGTTCCGACGTGGCGCTGCTGAAAATCGAAGGCAAAGACCTGCCGGTGCTGAAGCTGGGTAAATCCCAGGACCTGAAGGCTGGGCAGTGGGTCGTTGCCATCGGTTCGCCGTTTGGTTTTGACCACACTGTGACCCAAGGTATCGTCAGCGCCATCGGCCGCAGTCTGCCGAACGAGAACTACGTGCCGTTCATCCAGACCGACGTGCCGATCAACCCGGGTAACTCGGGTGGTCCGCTGTTCAACCTGGCGGGTGAAGTGGTGGGGATCAACTCGCAGATCTACACCCGTTCCGGCGGATTCATGGGCGTGTCGTTCGCTATCCCGATCGACGTGGCGATGGACGTTTCCAACCAGCTGAAAAGCGGCGGCAAGGTTAGCCGTGGCTGGTTGGGTGTGGTGATCCAGGAAGTGAACAAAGACCTGGCGGAATCCTTCGGTCTCGACAAGCCGGCCGGTGCCCTGGTCGCGCAGATCCAGGACGACGGCCCTGCTGCCAAGGGCGGCCTGCATGTCGGCGACGTGATCCTGAGCATGAACGGCCAGCCGATCGTCATGTCGGCCGACCTGCCACACCTGGTGGGCGCACTCAAGGCCGGCAGCAAGGCCAAGCTGGAAGTGATCCGTGAAGGCAAGCGCCAGACCGTTGAACTGACGGTCGGTGCCATCCCTGAGGAGGGCGCAACCCTGGATGCCCTGGGCAACACCAAGCCAGGTGCCGAGCGTAGCAGCAACCGCCTGGGCATTGCCGTGGCTGAGTTGACCGCTGAGCAGAAGAAGACCTTCGACCTCAAGAGTGGCGTGGTGATCAAGGAAGTGCAGGACGGCCCTGCCTCTCTGATCGGCCTGCAGCCGGGTGACGTGATTACCCACCTGAATAACCAGGCCATCGACAGCACCAAGCAATTCACCGACATCGCCAAGGCGTTGCCGAAGAATCGTTCGGTGTCGATGCGAGTGCTGCGTCAGGGGCGTGCAAGCTTCATTACGTTCAAGCTCGCCGAGTAAGTCGGTAGAAACAAAAAGCCCCGCCTTCGTTGAATGAAGGCGGGGCTTTTTTGTGGGCGATGGAGTTAGCTCATCATCCCTTTGACCAGGCGTTCCTGTTCGATCAGCTCGCGTTGACGGGCGTCGATACGCGAAGACAATGGGAAGTTGTTGCCGGCGCGACGCTTGGCGAAATCCAACTGCTGGATGGCCTGCTGGAAATCCCCCACCAGCGCAAAGTACTCGGCGCGGGCTTGGTGCAGGCCGATAATGTTGCCGGACAAGCCGCGTGTCTCTGCGACCTGGTACCACACGTCAGGGTCGTCCGGACGAGATTTGAGCAAGCTGTCCAACGCCTTTTCCGCATCGGCGGTACGGTTCTGCTTGAGCAGAAGATCCACGCGTATCTGATTCAGCGGGTAGTTGCCCGGATACTGAGTCAGCATCTTGTCCGTACGTTGCTGGGCGTCAGGCAAGCGGCCGTTGTCAATGTCCAGCTGGATCTGCGCCAGGTTGTAAGTGATGTCGTTGGGTGTCTTCGCAAGCAGGGGCGCCAGGTTTTCCCGTGCCTGTTTGAACTGGGAGCCCTTGATCTGGGCAATGGCCAGGCCATAGCGCGCCACATCGTTCTTCGGGTTTTCGTCCAACTGCGCCTGGAAGCGTTTGGCGGCGAGGCCGGAGGTGTCTTCGTACTGCAGCTGCACCCGTGCGCGGATCAGTTGATAGCGCAGGCTGTCTTCCTTGCCGCCGGTTTTGGCTTGCTCGGCGCGGTTGCGGGTGTCGGCGATTCGCGATTCGGTCACCGGGTGCGTCAGCAGGAATTCCGGCGGCTTGGCGTCGAAGCGGTATTGACGCATCAGGCGTTCGAACATGGTCGGCATGGAGCGCGGATCGTAACCGGCTTTTTCGAGGTTGAGGATGCCGATGCGGTCAGCCTCTTGCTCGTTCTGACGCGAGAACCGGCGCTGTTCCTGGATCGCAGCCGCCTGAGTGCCAGCAATAGCGGCAATACCAGCGTCACCCGCGCCAGCTGCTGCGGCAATGATGCCGCCCAGCAGCGCGGCCATCATCGGGAGTTGCATGCGCTGTTGGGCTTCCACGCCACGGGCGAAGTGGCGTTGGGACAAGTGCGCCAATTCGTGCGCCAGTACCGAGGCATATTCCCCTTCGGTCTGGGCATTGAGGAACAGGCCGCCGTTGACCCCGACAATCCCGCCGGGCGCGGCGAAAGCGTTCAGTTGCGGGCTGTTGATCAGGATGAACTCCAGGCGCCGGTCGTTGACCTGGCTGGTCTCCACCAACTTGTAGACGCTGGTTTCGACGTAATCCTTGAGCTGCGGGTCGTTGAGTTGCGAGACCTGGCCCCGCAGGTACGCCAGCCAGGCGCGACCCAACTGGTATTCCTGTTGTGGCGAGACAATGGCAGAACTGGCGTCGCCGAGTGACGGCAGGTCGTCAGCGAAGCCTGGGGAGGCCAGCAGGCAAGCCAGCGTCAGCAGGGTGGGGCGCAAAAAAGTCATGCACAGAGCCTTTCGACAAAGAGCTTACTGTAGCCGGACACTGAGCTTCGGACCAGATATTCTAAGCATCCCCAATGCTTGCCCGGAGTAAACCATGACCGACGCTGTCGCCTTTGATGCCGAACTCGATGCCAGCGGCCTCAATTGCCCGTTACCCTTGCTCAAGGCCAAGCTGGAACTCAATCGTCTGGCCAGTGGCGCAGTGCTCAAGGTGATCGCCACGGACGCGGGCTCCCAGCGTGACTTCCGCACCTTTGCCAAGCTGGCCGGCCACACGCTGTTGCATGAAGAAGACGCCGCCGGTGTTTACCGTTACTGGTTGCGCAAGGCCTGAACCGTTCGCTCCACCACCCGAGGTTGATTGATGTTCAAAGTGTTACGAGACTGGATCCAGCGCTACTTCTCCGACGAGGAGGCCGTGGTACTGGCGGTCCTGCTGTTTCTGGCCTTCACGGCCGTGCTCACCTTGGGCGGCATGCTGGCGCCGGTATTGGCTGGGATGGTACTGGCGTATCTGATGCAAGGTTTGGTCACCACGCTGGAGCGTTTGCGCCTGCCGGGCGGAGCCGCCGTGGGGCTGGTATTCGCCTTGTTCATGGGGCTGCTGGTGCTGTTTATCGTGGTGGTATTACCGCTGTTGTGGCATCAGTTGATCACGCTGTTCAACGAGCTGCCGGGCATGCTCGCCAAGTGGCAATCGCTGTTGCTGCTGTTGCCGGAGCGCTACCCGCACCTGGTGTCGGACGAACAGGTGTTGCAGGCCATCGAAGCGGCGCGCGGCGAGATCGGAAAGTTCGGGCAATGGGCGCTGACCTTTTCCCTGTCCAGCCTGCCGCTGCTGGTCAATATCATGATCTACCTGGTGCTGGTGCCGATCCTGGTGTTCTTCTTCCTCAAGGACCGCGTCATGATCGGCCGCTGGGTACGTGGCTATCTGCCACGCGAGCGTGCACTGATTACCCGGGTGGCCGAGGAAATGAATCGGCAGATCGCCAACTACATTCGCGGCAAGGTCATCGAGATCATTATCTGCGGCGGCGTGACCTACATCGCCTTTATTGCCCTGGACCTGAACTACGCGGCCTTGCTGGCGTTGCTGGTAGGTATTTCGGTGGTGGTGCCGTATGTCGGCGCGGTGGTGGTGACTGTGCCGGTGGCGCTGATTGCGCTGTTCCAGTGGGGCTGGAGTGACCAGTTCATCTATTTGATGGCGGTGTACGGGATCATCCAGACGCTGGATGGCAACGTGCTGGTGCCGCTGCTGTTCTCGGAGGCCGTCAACCTGCACCCGGTGGCGATCATCTGCGCGGTGTTGTTATTCGGTGGGCTGTGGGGGTTCTGGGGGGTGTTCTTTGCGATCCCGCTGGCGACGCTGTTCAAGGCGGTGCTGGATGCGTGGCCACGGCAGGAGCCAGTGGTGGCGCCGTTGCTGTGATTTTTTGTGGTTGAGCGGGGCAAACCCGCTCACCACAAGAGCTCGCTGTGTTCAGCCTTTGCTCAGCGCCTGCGCTGCCGCCAGGACGGCATCCACATGCCCCGGCACCTTTACGCCACGCCATTCCTGACGCAACACACCCTCCTTGTCGATCAGGAAGGTGCTGCGATCCACGCCCAGGTATTCCTTGCCGTACAGCTTCTTCAACTTGATCACGTCGAACAGTTGGCAGACCGCCTCGTCCTTGTCGCTGATCAGCTCGAAGGGGAATGCCTGCTTGCCCTTGAAGTTCTCGTGAGACTTCACGCTGTCCCGCGACACGCCAAACACTTCGGTGTTAGCCGCTTTGAATGCTGCGTATTGGTCGCGAAAGCCCTGGCCTTCGGTGGTGCAGCCTGGCGTGCTGTCCTTCGGGTAGAAGTAGATCACCACTTGCTTGCCCTTGAGGGCAGCGAGGCTGAAGGTCTGGCCGCTGGTGGCCTGGGCTTCGAAATCGGCTACGGGTTTGTCGATGACTACCGCCATGAAAACTTCCTTACATTGGGTTCTGTGGGCGCCATGGCTCGATCAAGGCGTCGAGGTTCAGGGCATCGGCGAAATCCAGGAACTGGTCGCGCAGCCAGCTGATCTGCACGCCAGCCGGCAACGTCACGGTGAACGTTGCGTTCAGCATGGTGCCGCCGGTTTGCGGGGCCTGGTAGGTGTCGCAGGTCAGGTTCTCCAGCTCGACGTTGTGGTCGATGAAGAACTGGCACAGTTCGTTGACGATGTCCGAACGGTAGGCGGAACTGACATACGCTACATAAGGCAGGGCTTGGGGACGATTCTCCAGGGCGGCGCTGCGCACCACATTGACGGTGAAGTCGTGCTTTTTAGCCAGGCCTGGCAGGCCGGTCTCCAGGCGCGCCAGGGCATCCCAGGTGCCGGAGATCTGCAGGACCAACGCGCTGCACTCGCCATGGCGGGTGAGGCGGGAGGTCACGACGGCGCAGCGGTTTTCATGGCTGGCGCGGCACAGGACGTTGGTCAGCTCCATGGGGTTGGCGCCGAGGGCACTGATAACAAGGAATTGTTCGCGAACTGTGGGGGTGGACATGCAGCCTTCCTAAAACGATGAGCGGTCGATACTGTGCGGGCTGTATCGATCAAAGGATGAAGGGTAGCGAAAACCGTCGCCAAGGGATAGGAGGTGGCGTTTTCATTGCGTGATCGGCTCGATTTCATCGTGCTTCTGGGCAGGCTTTGGCCCAATGATGGCATTGCCCGTCGTTTAGTTGCGCCAGAACGCATCCTCAGGCGGTACTTCGCTTGTGCAAGCATCTTGGCGCCAGTACCATTACGGCTCTCTTTTTCCGGCAGGAGCGGTTGCATGATTGCGGGCAGTATGGTGGCACTGGTCACACCCATGGATGCACAAGGTCATCTCGACTGGGACAGCCTGGGCAAACTGGTGGACTTCCACCTGCAAGAAGGCACCAACGCCATCGTGGCGGTCGGCACCACCGGTGAATCGGCCACCCTCGATGTGGAAGAACATATCCAGGTGATCGAATTCGTGGTCAAGCGTGTCGCGGGCCGTATCGCCGTGATCGCCGGTACGGGCGCCAACTCGACGCGAGAAGCGATCGAGCTGACCAAAAACGCCAAGAAAGCCGGCGCCGATGCCTGCCTGCTGGTGACCCCGTACTACAACAAGCCGACCCAGGAAGGCTTGTACCAGCACTTCCGCGCGATTGCCGAAGCGGTCGATATTCCGCAGATCCTCTATAACGTGCCGGGTCGCACCGCGTGCGACATGCAGGCCGCGACCGTGATCCGCCTGTCCACCGTGCCGAACATCATCGGTATCAAGGAAGCCACTGGCGACCTGCAACGCGCCAAGGACATCCTGGCCGGCGTGAGCAGCGATTTTCTGGTGTATTCCGGTGACGACGCCACCGCTGTCGAGCTGATCCTGCTGGGCGGCAAGGGCAACATCTCCGTGACCGCCAACGTGGCCCCGCGGGCCATGAGCGAAATGTGCGCCGCCGCCATTGCCGGCGACGCCGTGACCGCCCGTGCGATCCACGAGAAGCTGATGCCGCTCAACAAGACACTGTTTATCGAATCCAACCCTATTCCCGTGAAATGGGCGCTGACTGAAATGGGCATGATGCCGGACGGTATCCGTCTGCCGCTCACCCGTCTCAGCGAAGCCTGTCACGAACCGCTGCGACAGGCCCTGCGCCAGTCCGGCGTCCTGGTTTAATTGAGGAAGCACTACGCATGAAGCGATTGGCCGGACTTTCCGCACTTGCCTTGATTATCTCCAGCACCAGTGGCTGCGGTTGGATCTGGGGCCCGGAAGGCTACTTCCGTGACCGCGGCAGCGATTACCTGGAAGCACACCCTACCAAACCTATGGAGCTGCCGCCGGGCGTCAACGTCGCCAAGCGACTTGACCCGTTGCTGCCGATTCCGCGCAATGTCGCCGACGACACCGCCAAGGGTGAGTACGTGGTGCCGCGTCCACAGCCGATCTCGGCCGTGGCGGATGCCAGCGACTACAGCCTGCAGAAGAGCGGTGACTCCCGCTGGATCGTGGCTCAGCGCCCACCTGCCGAAGTCTGGCCCGTGGCCGTGCAGTTCTTCCAGGACAACGGCTTCCGCATCGACGAGCAGCGCCCGCAGACCGGTGAATTCACCACCGCATGGCAGCAGGGCAGCGAACTGTCCGCTACCATGGCCAAGCGCCTGCAGGCCGGTGGTGTAGCCGCCGACAGCGAGGCCCGTGTGCGCGTGCGCATCGAGCCAGGCGTGCAGCGTAATACCAGTGAAGTCTATGTGGTCAGCGCCGAGCGTCCGGCCGGCAGCACCGCCAACGTTGATTTCACCAACCGTTCGGTCAACACCGGTGTCGACTCGGCACTGGTCGACGAGATGCTGGCCAGCATGAGCCGTATCTCCGAGAAGGGCGGTTCGGTTTCTCTGCTCGCCGCACGAGATTACGACACCCCAAGCCGCGTCAGCCTCACCGAAGATGGCAGCGGCAACGTGGTGTTGAACCTCGGTGAAGACCTCGACCGTGCCTGGGCCAGCGTTGGCCGTGCATTGGAACAGGGCCCTTGGCGTGTAGAAGACATCAACCGCAGTCTGGGCCTGTACTACATCAACGTGGCTGAAAAAGCCGAGCGCAAAGACGACGAGCCAGGTTTCTTCGGCAAGCTGTTCGGCAGCAAACCGACCAAGGAAGAGATCGAGACCCGCGCCGAGCGTTATCAGGTTCGTTTGAGCAAGGTAGGCGAAAGCGTGCAGGTCACCGTCGAGAAGAACATCAACACCGTTGCGCCCGCTGAAACAGCGCGCAAAGTGTTGGGCGTGATTCAAGACAACCTGGGCTGATCCGGTGCGTTTTGCCGTTCTCGGCAGCGGTAGCCAAGGGAACGGTACGCTGGTCGCCCACGACGACACGTACGTGCTGGTGGATTGTGGTTTCTCGTTACGGGAAACCGAGCGGCGCCTGCTGCGACTGGGGGTTCACCCCGCGCAGCTGAGCGCGATTCTGGTGACCCACGAACATGCCGACCACGTGCATGGCGTGGGTTTGCTGTCTCGGCGCTACAATCTCCCGGTGTACCTCAGTCGCGGTACCTTGCGCGGGATGCGCAAACCCATCGAACCTGCAGGTTTCCTGGCTGGTGGCGAGACACTGCAGATTGGTGCGTTGAGCATCAATGTGATTGCCGTAGCGCACGACGCCCAGGAGCCGACGCAGTACGTATTCAGTGACGGTGAGCGGCGTTTCGGCGTGCTCACCGACCTGGGTTCCTACTGCTCAAAGGTGCTGGATGGTTACCGTGACCTGGATGCATTGATGATCGAGTCCAACCACTGCCGAGACCTGCTGGCGCGTGGTCATTACCCGTACTTTCTCAAGCAACGGGTGGGCGGCGAGCTGGGGCATTTGAACAACCACCAGGCGGCGTACCTGGTGTATGAGTTGGGCTGGCAAGACTTGCAACACCTGGTCCTGGCCCACCTGAGCAGCAAGAACAACCTGCCGCAGCTGGCCCGGCAATGTTTTGTCGACACCCTCGGGTGCGACCCGGACTGGCTGCAACTGGCCGATCAAGATTCAGGGCTCGATTGGCGACACATCGCCTAGCCCACCATTTAGCAAGCGGAGCCCATCATGGAAAAACGTGAAGAACTCTACCGCGGCAAAGCCAAGTCGGTGTACAAGACCGACGACGCCAACCGCCTGATCCTGCTGTTTCGCAACGACACCTCGGCGTTCGACGGCAAGCGCATCGAACAACTTGATCGCAAAGGCATGGTGAACAACAAGTTCAACGCCTTCATCATGCAGAAACTCGAAGCGGCCGGCATTCCGACCCAATTCGACAAACTGCTGGGCGACAACGAGTGCCTGGTCAAGAAGCTCGACATGATCCCGGTTGAATGCGTCGTGCGTAACTACGCGGCCGGCAGCCTGGTCAAGCGTTTGGGCGTGGAAGAGGGCCTCAAGCTCAACCCTTACACCTTTGAACTGTTCCTGAAGGACGACGCCAAGGGCGACCCGTTCATCAACGAATCCCACGTCGTGGCATTCGGCTGGGGCACCGCTGAGCAACTGGCGCGCATGAAGGAGTTGTCCCTCAAGGTCAACGACGTGCTGAGCAAGCTGTTCGACGACGCTGGCCTGCTGCTGGTGGACTTCAAGCTCGAATTCGGGGTCTTCCACGACGGCTCCATCGTCCTGGGCGACGAATTCAGTCCTGATGGCTGCCGCCTGTGGGACAAAGACACCAAGAAGAAGATGGACAAGGACCGCTTCCGCCAGGGCCTCGGTGACGTCATCGAAGCCTACGAAGAAGTCGCCAACCGTCTGGGCGTACCGCTTTAATCGACGCAAGCATCTGATAGCACGGAAAAAAATCGCTTCGGCGCTTTGCTTTCCTGATCCACGCTGTTATGATGCGCGCCGTTGGAGAGATGCCAGAGTGGCCGAATGGGACGGATTCGAAATCCGTTGTACCTTCACCGGTACCTAGGGTTCGAATCCCTATCTCTCCGCCATATTTAAAAAGCCCCGAGCGCTTAACCGCCTCGGGGCTTTTTTGTGTTTGGGGGAATGCCTTCTCTTTCGCGCCCCCCAAGCACCCGCCAATATCCGTAAATCGCCAATTACGAGAAACGCGGTGACGCCTGGAGAGCCCAAATCCGTCGCAAAGGATAGAGGCGAGAAGGTTTCCGGCTGTCAGGGATTGAGTTATCGACGCTTCCCTTGCCGTCGGTTAATGGCTCCGAACGCCTTGATGCAGATCCCCGGTGCTGATCTCCGGGAATAGCGGTCATCGCTTACCCCCATTAAACGAAAAAGCCCGCCGAGTTCAACACCCAGCAGGCTTTTCAGTGACTACGTTCCCGGTCAGGCAGGCTGCGCTGCCAAGCTATTGCTCACATTCCGCCCCAGCACCAGCACCGTCACAAAACCCCCGCCTACCAATGCGGTCGCGAGGCTCAACAGCACGGCGCTGCCCATCTGGTCGACAATCCGTCCGCCGAAGAACGAGCCCAGCGCAATAATCACCTGGAACAACGCAACGAACAGCGGCATGCCACGCTCCACATCCTTGGGCGCTACGACAAACATCCAGATACTGGCGCAGGCCGGGAAGGCGCCGAAGGCGAAGCCCCAGAGTGCGATCAGCATGGCGGCGCCGGTCAGGCCGGTGGCGAAGTAGGGGAACAGGGCGGTGCTGGTGCCGATCATCAGCGCGACCAGCAGTAGGGTGTAGCGGACGCTGCGGTTGGCGGCGAAACCGGCAAAGATGTTACCTGCTACACCGGCCACGCCAAACATCAGCAGCAGCGAGCCGATGGTCGGACCATCGAAGCCGGAGCTGTTCTTGAAGAAAGGCGCGACGTAGGTGTACGCGGCAAAGTGCGCCAGACCGATCAGCAATACCGCGATCAAACCGACCCGAGCCCGTGGGTTGATGAACAACGCTGGCAGGTCGCTGACAAGAATGGGTTTTTCCGGCTTGAGGATGGGGAGCAGGAGGACCTGTGCCAGCAGCACCGGTAAGCCCAGCAACGCGGTGACCAGGAAAGTCATGCGCCAGCCCATCAAGCCACTTAGCCATGTGCCTACGGGCACGCCGAGTACGGTGGCCAGTGTCACGCCCATCATGATGATCGAGGTGGCCTTCGCGACATCCACGCCTTTGGGTGCCAGGCGGCCGCTGAGGGCGATGGCTGTGGCCCAGAAACCGCCGATGCTGATACCCAGCAATACGCGACCGAATAGCAGAAGGCTGAAATCACTGGCGAAGGCCACCACCATGTTGGCGATGATCATGATCAGCGTCAGGCCGATCAGCAGATAACGGCGGTCCATGGCGCCAATGATCACCGACAGCAGGGGCGCGGCGAGCGCGGCCATGATGCCGGGCAGGGTGACCATCAGGCCGGCGTGACCGGCACTGATGCCCAGGTCCGCAGCGACATCGTTGAGTACGCCCACTGGCAGAAACTCGCTGGTCACCAAGGCAAAGGCGCCCACGGCGACTGAGAGAATCGCCAGCCACTGCTGTTTGACGCTCTGTTGATTATGTTCGGGAAGGCCGCGAGGGGCCTGGCTGGCACTTGGCATAGTGTTGGGTTCCAGGGTGAACGTCGCCCGAAGCCAGGCGAGGGGGAGGGAATTAGGAAGCGATTATAGGAATCAGTGCTGAAAATCGAGCAGGCGCTCGTTTCGATAGTAATCATCAGTGCTATCGATGCGACGCTCTAGCACGCACTGCATGACCGATGCACCTTTCGCACGGACTTGCAAAACGTTGCCTACAGGCAGCGCATTGCAGTGGCTCCTGCAGTTTATTACGTTGTGATAGCGCACTCGATCAGGCGCTAACCACTGCAAAGGAATTGCATCATGAGCAAGAACACGAAAAAAACCTCCGGCAAGATAGCTACCCTGGCGGCCGACACCCTCAATAATCCAGACGCTTCGGTCATTGCCAAAAGCCTTGCCGCTTCAGCGTTGGCTCAGCGCAGTACCGAGAAGCAGACAAGCGCTGTGCTGGAGGAGAAGGCGGGGAAAGTGCTTCAAAGCGACCAGTACAGTGAGGCTGCAAAATCCCTTGCGGCCTCGGTTCTCTCTCAAGCCAATAAAGAACGGGGACGCTGAGTAAAAGGTTCCCTGTTGTTCTGGCTTGACCACTCCCTTCAGAGAGGCGTTCATCCACTTTTAGAAGCGTGCGCGCCGTGGTCAGCCAGGCGCGCTGTCAGGCTCTGAATAAACACGGTTTCCGCGCGGCTCATCTTCTGCTCTCGATTCCACAGTAGGTGAATGTCCACGTCCGTTATTCCCTCATCCGGCGGTAACCGCCAGAGCAGCCCGTTTTTCACATCATCCGCGACCACATGGATCGGCAGGCAGCCCAGGCCGAAGCCGGCGATCACCAATCGCCGCACTTCTTCCAGGCTTGAAGACGACGCCACAATCCGCCCACTGAACCCTTGCTGGTCGCGGAAAATCGTCAACGGTGAGAGCATCCCGCCAATCTGGTCGCTGGTAAAACTGACGAAGTTCTCCGATTGCAGGTCCCCCTCCGCCAAACCGATGCGCCCGAACAGCGGATGGTGTCGCCCACAAAAAAACGCATAACGCTGGCGCAGGAACAGGTGTTGTTCCAGACGTGGCTGTGGCCGACGGTTAAGGCTCAGGCCCAGCGTCGCGGTTTTTTCCAGGAGCGCGGCGACGATGTCCGAACTGCGCATCACCTCGACTTCCAGGTCTACCCGAGGGTGTTCACGATGAAAGTCCGCCAGGTATTCATCGAAGGTGTCCGAGTTGATCCGGCTGATCATCAGCAATCGCACTTTGCCGATCACTTCATCACCGGGTTTTTGCAGGGCGTTACTCATCTGCGACACCTGGCCATACATCTCGCCGGCGATGGCGAAGATCTGCTCACCGGCCTCCGTCAGCACAAAGCGTGGACCCCGGCGAACGATGAGTTGGCAATCGAGTTGTTCTTCCAGCCGCTTGAGTGCCTGGCTGATCGCCGGTTGGGTCAAGTGCAGACGGGCGGCGGCGCGGCTGATGCTCAGCTCCTGGCCGATCACGCGGAACGTGCGCAGCAGGTTCCAGTCCAGGCGGTCGTTGAGCAAAGGGTGAATGTCGCGGCGGGCGTCGGGCATGCTGCAGCTCGATAATAAGCAGGATTTATAATTGGAATAATAAATAGAAAATTGACTAATCATAGCCCCAAGACGATAAATCACCCTCAACAAGCGCCATCAGAGCGCATGCGTTCGACCTTTCTCCTGCCAAAAAAATAACCAAAGGAGCCAGCCCCATGAAGCCTTCCGCTTCGCCCCAGCCTCGCCGTGCTGCGGCCGCCGCTTTTATCGGCACCATGATCGAGTGGTACGACTTTTACATCTACGCCACCGCCGCGGCGCTGGTGTTTGGCCAACTGTTTTTCCCTTCTGACGACAAGCTCTTTAGCACCATGGCTGCGTTCGGCACCTTTGCCGTGGGTTTCTTTGCGCGGCCGTTGGGCGGCATTGTGTTCGGGCACATCGGTGACCGGATTGGCCGCAAAAAATCCCTGGTGATTACCCTGGTGATGATGGGCGTGGTCACCGTGTGTATCGGTCTGCTACCGACCTACGCGCAGATCGGTGCCGCTGCGCCAGTACTGCTGGTCCTGCTCCGCGTGGTGCAGGGTATTGCCGTCGGCGGTGAGTGGGGCGGCGCGGTGCTGATGGCGGGCGAGCATGCGCCCAAAGGCCGGCGCAACTTCTTTGCTTCCTTCGCGCAATTGGGCAGCCCGGCTGGGTTGATCCTGTCACTGTTGGCGTTCAGTGCGGTAACCCGCCTGCCGGAAGACGAGCTATTGAGCTGGGGCTGGCGCGTGCCGTTCCTGGCCAGTGCGTTGCTGTTGGTGGTCGGCCTGGCGATTCGCCTGGGCGTGAACGAGTCGCCGGAGTTTCTTGAAGACAAAGCCCTGGCGGAAAAAGCGCGGGCGATCAAGAAAGACCAGGCGCCCGTCATTGAAGTGCTGCGAACCGCCTGGCGTCCGCTGCTGCTGTGCATCGGTGCCAACACCCTGGGCATCGCTGGCGTGTATTTCACCAACACCTTCATGATCGCCTACAGCACTCAGCAACTGGGCCTGCCGCGCTCGTTGATTCTGGAGTGCCTGTTCTTTGTCGCGATCATCCAGTTCTGCGTCCAGCCGCTGGCTGCCTGGGTGGCGGAGAAGGTCGGTGCCACGCGTTTCCTGTGCGCGATGACCGTATTGGCCATGGCTTCGCCTTACCCCATGTTCGTCCTGGTCAGCAGCGGCCAGGCGCCTTTGATCATCCTCGGCATCGCCCTGGCAGTGGTGTGCATGGCGTCGTTTTATGCCGTGATCGCCGGCTTCGTCAGCGGCCTCTTTGAAACCCGCGTGCGTTACACCGCGATTTCCCTGGCGTACCAGGTGTGCGGCGCCCTGGCGGGTGGCCTTACGCCATTGATCGGAACCTGGCTGGCCCACGAATACCAAGGCCAATGGTGGCCAATGGCAGTGTTTTACAGCTTGATCGCGGCGGTCTCGCTGGTGTGTGTGCTGGCGTTGTCGCGCCGCCATGCCTCCGCGCACCGTCTTGAAATGGCCCATAGCGTTTGAGGGAGTGACAGTAATGTTGAAGATCAACGGCGAGCGCCTGTGGGCCAGCCTGATGGCCATGGCCGAGATTGGCGCGACGGCGCGCGGTGGCAGTTGCCGCCTGGCTTTGAGCGGCGAAGACCAAGCCGGTCGCGAACTGTTCAGCCACTGGTGCACGGCCGCCGGGTTGAGCCTGAGCGTGGATGCCATCGGCAATCTGTTCGCCCGCCGTGCCGGTACGGACAAGGACGCGGCACCGGTGATGATGGGCAGTCACCTCGACACACAACCCGAGGGCGGCCGCTTCGACGGTGTCTACGGTGTATTGGCGGGTCTGGAGGTGATTCGCAGCCTGGACGATCACGGGATCCAGACACGCAAACCACTGGAAATTGCGGTATGGACCAACGAGGAGGGCGCCCGTTTTACACCCGCCATGCTCGGTTCGGCGGTATTCACCGGCACCCTGGCGCTGGACAAGGCCCTGGCCACTGCCGACGTCGATGGTATCAGCGTGGCCGAGGCCTTGCGTGCAACTGGCTACAACGGTTCACGCCCATTGGGTGGCGCGGTGGATGCGTATTTCGAAGCGCATATCGAACAGGGCCCGATCCTTGAAGACAATGCCAAGAGCATCGGTGTGGTCACCGGTGGACAGGCAATTCGCTGGCTGGATGTGCGCGTCGAAGGTATGGCTGCCCACGCCGGCACTACGCCGATGCCGCTGCGTAAAGACGCGTTGTATGGCGCCGCACAAATGATCCAGGCGCTGGAGAAACTGGCGGCGGATTTTGCCCCGGAAGGCCTGACCACTGTAGGTGAATTAAGCATCGCCAAATCGTCGCGCAACACCATCCCTGGTCTGCTGAATTTCACCGTCGATTTGCGTCATCACCGCGACGACGATATCGACGCCATGGAACAACAGGTGCGCCGACAGTTGCAGGCCATCGCCGAGCAACGCGGACTGTCCGTGACCGTCAGCCCACACTGGATCAGCCCGGCCACGCCCTTCGACGCCGACTGCGTCACCTGCGTACAAGCCGCCGTGGATGGCCTGGGTTACAGCCAGCAACGCATCGTCAGCGGTGCCGGTCACGACGCCATCCACCTGGCGCGCTATTGCCCGACGGCGATGATCTTCATCCCTTGCGTCGGCGGCCTCAGTCACAACGAAGCCGAAGACGTGTTGCCCGAGGACGTGCGCCAGGGCACCGACGTATTGCTCAATGCCGTGTTGAAGCGCGCCGGCCAGGTTCAGTAAGGAGATTTTTCATGCGTACGTTTTTTCATCCCGAACAACTTCTGCATCATCCGCGCAGCTACTACTCCCGTGGCCAGATGCGTACGCCGCAGGAGGTCCCCGAGCGTGCCCGTCATCTGCTGTTGGCGGCACACACCTTGGGTTTTGATATCCAGCAGCCGCAGGACTACGGCCTCGATCCACTGCTGGCGGTACACGGTGCGCCTTACCTGGCATTTCTGCAGGAGGCCCACCAACGTTGGCAGGAAATCCCCGAAGACTGGGGCGACGAAGTCATGTCCAATATCTTCGTGCGCGAGCCCAACGCCCTGCGCGGCATCCTTGCCCAGGCTGCGCGCTACCTGGCGGATGGCAGTTGCCCGATCGGCGAACTGACGTGGCGCTCGGCCTACTGGTCGGCCCAGAGCGCCGTTGCTGCCGCCAAGGACATTCTTGAGGGCGCCCCGGCGGCCTACGCGCTCTGTCGTCCACCGGGACATCATGCTCGTTACGATGCAGCGGGGGGATTCTGTTACATCAACAACGCAGCGGTAGCAGCGCAGGCATTGCGCCAAGGTTTCCAGCGCGTCGCCGTGCTCGACACCGACATGCACCACGGCCAAGGCATCCAAGAGATTTTCTACGACCGTGACGACGTGCTTTACGTCTCGATTCACGGTGACCCCACCAATTTCTACCCTGGCGTTGCCGGCTTCGTCGAAGAGCGCGGTAACGCAGCAGGCCAAGGCTTCAACCTCAACCTGCCGATGCCCCACGGTGCCAGTGAGGCCGTGTTCTTCGAAAAACTGGAACTGGCTTTGGCGGCGGTGAAGAACTTCTCGGCAGAGGTGCTGGTGCTGTCACTGGGTTTCGATATCTACGAGCTGGACCCGCAGAGCAAAGTCGCAGTAACGCGCGAGGGGTTCGCGCGGTTGGGTGAGTGCATTCGCGGGTTGGGATTGCCCTGTGTGATCGTGCAGGAGGGTGGGTATCACCTGGAGACGCTGGATAGCAATGCGCAGGCGTTTTTTAATGGGCCGCAGGTTTGGCAGCGGCTTTAACCTGTTTGCACCGACTCGACGCCGGGGTGATTTACGGTAAGGGTTCACGGGGAGGCGGGTAGCAGGGGTATTACGACAAGCTGATCCCGGCATGCATGGCGCCCCATCGGCTCCCGTACGATAATGCCCACTACCTCGACCACATTGGCCCTCACGTGATCATCAACTTTGACCTCAACGACCTCCAAGCCTTTCGCGCCGTGGTAGACAAGGGCAGTTTTCGCGGTGCCGCCGAAGCCATCCGGATTTCGCAGCCGGCCCTCAGCCGGCGTATCGAAAAGCTTGAGACCGCCCTGGATGTGAAGCTGTTCGAACGCACCACGCGGCGCGTCAGCCTGACCATGGTCGGCCGTGCGTTCCTGCCTAAGGTCGAGCGCATGCTCGACGATCTCGATCTCGCGCTCATGGGCATCAGCAATGTCGCGTCCACACGCATGGGCAATGTCACCATCGCCTGCGTGCCGTCGACGGCGTACTACTTCATGCCCCACGTGATCTCCGAATTCCACAAGCTGTATCCAAAGATTCGCCTGCGGGTGCTGGATGCCAGTGCCGGTGAAGTGTGCAATGCCGTGGAAAGTGGCGAGGCAGATTTCGGCGTGAGTTTCAGCGGCAGCCTGGCCGATGACGTGGAGTTCGAACTGCTGCTGCAGGAGCGCTACGTGCTGGCCTGTCGCCGCGATCACCCACTGGCACAGCGCGACAGCGTGCCCTGGTCCGAGGCCTATGAACACGACTACATCACCGTGGACAAGACCTCCGGCAACCGCTTCCTGCTCGATCAGGCCTTGCGCGGCGTACGGGTGAAAAAGCCGAGTATCTGCGAGACGCACCACGTGACCACCATGATCGGGCTGGTGGAGGCGGGGCTGGGGGTGGCGATGGTGCCGTCGATTGCGATGCCGGCGGTCGAGCACCCGATTCTGGTGAGTGTGCCGCTGGTGGAGCCTCAGGTGATGCGCAATGTGGGGTTGATCAAACGCCGCGGGCGGACCTTGCCGCCAGCGGCGCTGGAGTTGGAGCGGTTGGTGCGGGAGATGCCGTTTCGGTCAGGGTGACACCGAGTCCAGGCCGGTGGCTTGTACCACCGGTTGCGCCTGGGGCGACGCCAGATACTGCAACAACGCCTTGGCCTGCTCCGGGTGTTCGGCGTTGAGCGGAATGCCCGCCGCGAAGCGCGTCACCGATTGCACGTCTTCCGGAATCTTGCCGACGTAGGTCACACCCGGCACCGGCAACAGTTCCGCGACCTGCTGCAAGCCCACCTCGTAGTCGCCCTTGGCCACCTGCTCGGCCACCGGCAGGCGTTCGATCATGGTGCCTTTGGCCGGCATGCCGAGCTTCTTGAACAGCTCCTTCTCGACATACACACCGCTGGCGCTGTCCGAGTAAGCCACGGATTTGGCCTTGCTCAGCACGGCTTTCAGCTCGGCGTCAGTACCGATCGCAGGTTTGACCGCGCCGGCCTTCACCACCAGGCCGATACGCGAGTCCGCCAGTTCCACACGGGAGGCCGGGTCGACCTTACCTTGTTTGATCAGCTCATCCAGGGCGTAACCGACCATGATCACCACGTCGGCGTGTTCGCCACGGGCCAGGCGGTTGGGAATCGCTTCCGGCGCCTTGCCCATGGACGGACCCAAAATGGTTTCGAGGCTGTCGCCGCTTTGCTTGGCGTACTGCGGGCCGAGCACTTTATACGCGGCGGTGAAGCCACCGGAGGTCATCACCTTGAGCTGTTCGGCCTGGACCGACAGCGACAGGACGCCAAGGGCCAGCGCCGATAGGGTTTTATACAACGTCTTCATTACGCCGCCCCCTGCATGACTTGTCCGCGAGCATTGGCGCGACGATACAACGCCAGGGTCGAGCACAGTGCACACGCTGCGGCGAACATCATCCAGTAGGCCGGCGAGGCTTTGTCTTCGGTGATGTGGATGAACCAGGTAGAGATCGCCGGGGTAAAACCACCGAAAATCGCGGTGGCCAGGCTGTAGGCCAGGGAGAAACCCGCCACGCGCACTTCCACCGGCATGATTTCGGTAAGCGCCGGGATCATTGCGCCGTTGTACAGGCCGTAGAGGAAGGAGAACCACAGCAGGGTTTCCAGCATATGGGCAAAGCTCGGTGCATTTACCACGTAGGACAGCGCTGGATAAGCGGTCAGAACCGTCAGCACGGTCATGGCGATCAGCACCGGCTTGCGGCCGAAACGGTCGCTGAGGGTGCCACCGATCGGCAGCCAGATAAAGTTCGACACTGCCACCAGCAGGGTCACTAACAGAGCGTCGGACGTGCTCAATTGCAGCACGGTCTTGCCGAAGGTCGGCGCATACACCGTGATCAGGTAGAACGCGGTAGTGGTCATGGCCACCATCAGCATGCCGCCGATGACCACTGTCCAGTTCTTCACCAGGGTCGCCAGCACTTCGCGCATGGTCGGGCGATGCTTGCGGTTGGCGAACTCTTCGGTTTCCTGCAGGCTGCGACGCAGGATGAAGATGAACGGAATGATCACGCAGCCGATGGCGAACGGAATGCGCCAGCCCCAATCCGCTACCACGGCGGGTTCCATCCACACGTTCAGGCCATAACCCAGCGCGGCGGCGACCACGATGGAGATCTGTTGGCTGCCCGATTGCCAGCTGGTGTAGAAGCCTTTGCGGCCGGGCGTGGCCATTTCGGACAGGTACACCGACACACCGCCCAGTTCAGCGCCGGCCGAGAATCCTTGCAACAGGCGACCGAGCAGCACCAGCAACGGCGCCCACAGGCCGATGGTGTGATAGCTGGGGACCAGCACGATCAGCAGCGTGCCGCTGGCCATGATCGACAGCGTCACGATCAACCCTTTGCGGCGACCGACGTCATCGATGTAGGCCCCCAGGATGATCGCGCCCAACGGACGCATCAGGAAGCCTGCACCGAACACGGCGAAGGTCATCATTAATGACGCAAACTCATTAGCGGCAGGGAAGAATGCGGCAGCGATGTAGGTGGCGTAAAAACCGAACAGGAAGAAGTCGAATTGTTCGAGGAAGTTGCCCGAAGTAACGCGGAATACCGCACCCACTTTCGAGCGGGCAGAGTCGGGTCGGGTAGGGCTAGTCATGGTTTTGTGTCTCCAGCGTTCTTTTTAAAGTGCTTGTTTCGCCTAAGACCGAGAATAGTGGCTGACACATTTAGAAATGATAAGTGACAAATTTGGATGCATTGATGTGTCTTCGCTATCAATCGGTAATAAATCAACAACGCATTCGCTGTTCTATGCTGAAGGTTTGACCAAGTCTTACGGACGGGAGGTGGCGATGACTGACCAACAGAAGCAGCGGGATGAGCGGGAGCGTGAGCAGGCCCGGCAGCGGGAGGAAGAAAAACCGCAGACCTGGAAGCATCCCGATGATGGGACAGAGCTCTCCGAGCGGGATCAGGAGCGTCCACTCAAGCCGTAGTCCCAGGTTAGATAGGGTCAAACTGTGGGAGCGGGCTTGCTGGCGAACGCTGTGCGTCAGTCAACCAATGTGTTGGCGGGCCCACCGCTTTCGCGAGCAAGCCCGCTCCCACATGTGTGATGTGCGCTATCGGGGTGGGAAACTATTTGACATATTTGATTTGTGATCACATATTGAGGCCATAAGAACGACAACACAGGTTTTGCCTCATGACAGATGGTCCGCTTCTCCTGCCCACCCTGCGCCAGGTGTCCCGCGATACCTTGCAAGACCAGGTCTACCGCCAGATCCGCGAAGCCTTGATGAGTGGCCGTTTCCAACCCGGCCAGAAGCTCACCATCCGCGGCCTTGCCGAAGCCCTCGGTTCCAGTCCCATGCCGGTGCGTGAAGCCCTGCAGCGCCTCAGCGCCGAAAACGCCTTTGAAGTCACCGAGACCTCCCGTCTGCGCGTCCGCTTGATGACGGTCGAACGCCTGCGGGAAATTCGCGATGCCCGGGTCGCCCTCGAAGGGCTGCTGGCGGAAAAAGCCGTGCTGCTCCTGCAAAAGGCCGACCTCGATGAAATCACTGACCTGTGCCAGCAAATGCAGCACGCCGCCGACGAAGTCGACGTGTCCCGCTACCTGTGGACCAACTTTGCCTTTCACCGGCGCATCTACGCCGTGGCCCAGGCCGAGTTGACCATGGCCGCCGTGGAAAACTTCTGGCTGCACATGGGCCCGTGCTTTGCGCTGGTCGCCCCGGATAAAGCTCACCTGCAACGCTCGATGGAGGCGCACACGCGCATTGTCGAAGCCCTGGCTGCCCGCGATGGCGGGGGGGCGCGCGCAGCGGTGACCGATGACATCATGCAGGCCGCCGACTCCCTCGCGCGCCTGCTCGTCAAGAACGACCGTTCGCGGTCGTCTGTTTCAGGAGGTAAACGTGCATGAGTGTCCTACAACGGCTGCAGCCCTATCCTGGGTTACGTGTGTTGATTTCCGGCGGGGCTGCCGGCATTGGTGAAGTGCTGGCGGCGGCGTATCTGGAAGCCGGTGCCCAGGTGCATGTGTGTGATGTGAGCGAGTCGGCCCTGGCGGTGTTTCGCGACAAATACCCAGGCACCGTCGCCACCCGCGCCGATGTCAGCGACGCCGCGCAGATCGAGGCGGTGTTCAAGGTGCAGCGCGAGCATTTCGGTGGCCTCGATGTGTTGGTCAACAACGCCGGGATCGCCGGGCCCACCGGCGGGATCGATGCGATCAGCGACGCCGAGTGGCAAGCCACCATCAACATCAATCTCACCGCGCAATACCGGTTTGCCCACCACGCAGTGCCGATGCTCAAGGAATCGTCCCACGGCCATCTGCTGCATATCGCCTCGGTGGCGGGGCGCTTGGGTTACGCGTGGCGCACGCCCTATGCGGCAACCAAATGGGCGATCGTCGGCTTGATGAAATCCCTGGCTTCGGAGCTGGGCGAGAGCGATATCCGCGTCAACGCCTTGCTGCCCGGCATCGTCGAAGGCCCGCGCATGGACGGCGTGATCCGTGCGCGTGCCGAACAGGTCGGCGTGCCCGAAGCCGAGATGCGCCAGGAATACCTCAACAAGATTTCCCTCAAGCGCATGGTCACCGCCGAAGACGTGGCAGCCATGGCCTTGTTTCTCTGTTCGCCCGCCGCACGCAACGTGACCGGCCAGGCGATCAGCGTCGACGGTAACGTCGAGTACCTGTAAGCCACGCAAGACCACATCGCGCAATACCCAGGATTTTTTTCATAAGAATAAAAGTCGGAGATTCGTCATGTCCAAAAATCGTCCTGTCATCATTACCTGCGCCGTTACCGGTGCGATTCATACACCGTCGATGTCGCCACATCTGCCGATCACCGCCCAGGAAATTGCCGACGCCGCCATCGGTGCCGCTGAAGCCGGCGCCGCGATTGTGCACCTGCATGCCCGTGATCCCAACGACGGTCGCCCCAGCCAGGACCCGGCACTGTTCGCCGAATTCCTGCCGCAGATCAAGGCCGCCAGCGACGTGGTAATCAACATCACCACCGGCGGTGCGCCGACCATGGGCGTGGAAGAGCGCCTGCAGCCGGTGATGCAGTTCAAGCCGGAATTGGCCTCGCTGAACATGGGCTCGATGAACTTCGGCCTTTACGAAATGCTCAACCGCTTCACCGACTTCAAGCACGATTGGGAGCGGCCGTACCTGGAAGAGAGTGACGACCGAATCTTCCGCAACACCTTCCGCGACATCACTCACATCCTCAATGCCTGCGCCGAAAACCGCACCCGTTTTGAGATTGAGTGCTACGACATCGGCCACCTCTACACCGCCGCGCATTTTATGGAGCGCGGCCTGCTCAAGCCGCCGTTGTTCATCCAGTCGGTGTTCGGCCTGCGCGGCGGTATCGGCGGGCACCCGGAAGACCTGGCGCACATGCGCCGTACCGCCGACCGTCTGTTTGGCAGCGACTACGTGTGGTCGATCCTCGGCGCCGGGCGTGGGCAGATTCCGCTGGCGACCATGGGCCTGTCCATGGGCAGCAACGCGCGAGTGGGGCTTGAGGATTCGCTGTGGGATGGCCCGGGCAAACTGGCGGCGTCGAATGCCGATCAGGTCCGGCGCATTCGTACGGTGATCGAAGCGCTGGGGCACCGCGTCGCCACACCGGATGAAGCGCGGGAAATCCTCGGGCTCAAAGGGCGCGACCAGGTCAATTTCTAACCCGACTAACCGCCGCGTCAAGGCGCGGCCTGCATCCCGCACAACAACAATAAGGGGATCACACCATGCGTATCGAAGTGCTTGTCGACGTCAAGACCACCCTGGGCGAAGGCCCGGTGTGGGACGTCGAGCAACAACGCTTGTATTGGATCGACAGCGCCGACGGCCGCATCCTGCGCTGCACCGACGACGGCCGCGAACTGCGCGCCTGGGAGGTGGGCCAGAAAATCGGCTCCATGGCCCTGCGCCAGGACGGTGAGTCGGCCATTGTCGCCCTGCAAAACGGCGTGCACACACTCGACCTCAAGAGCGGTGAACTCAACCTGGTCGCTGATCCGGAACCGCATCTGCCGGACAACCGCCTCAACGACGGCAAGGTCGACCGCCAGGGCCGCTTTATCTTCGGCTCCATGGACACCCAGGAAGACAACGCCAGCGCCAAGCTTTACCGCCTGGACGCCGACCTGAGCCTGCACACCCTGGACGAAGGCATCATCGTGTCCAACGGCCCGTGCTGGAGCCCGTCGGGTGACACCTTCTACTTCTGCGACACCTGGTCCGGCGAGATCTGGGCCTACGACTACGACCTCGCCACCGGCAACGTGAGCAACCGCCGCACCTTCGCCAAGGTCGATACCCGCGGCGGGGGCGCCGCCGATGGTTGCACCGTGGATGCCGAAGGCTGCCTATGGCAGGCGTTGGTCTATGCCGGGAAGCTGGTGCGCTATACCCCAGAAGGTGTTGTCGACCGCATCATCCAGATGCCGGTGAAAAAGGTCACCAGCCTGACTTTTGGCGGGCCGAACCTGGACACCCTGTTTGTGACCTCCATGGCCAAGCCGCCGTTGCCGCGTTTTCCGGCAGACGGCCAGCAGCGCGGAGCGCTGTTCGCCATTACCGGGCTGGGCGTGCAAGGAATAGCCGAGCGACGGTTCGCCAGCTAGCGCGTGTGTGTGACAAGGCATATTCCTTCGCAACCTTGTGTCAGTGCGCGCCCTCGCGCGCCTGGAGAGGCCCATGGCAACTATAAAAAAAGCGTCGCTGCGCAGCATTCACCGGCATTCCTGGGTATCGCTGCTGGTCTGCTGGATGATCTGGATCCTTAACGCCTACGACCGTGAGATCGTGTTGCGCCTGGGGCCGACCATCTCCAAGCATTTCGATTTATCCGCCGACCAGTGGGGTACCGTGGCCACGGTGGTCATGCTGGCCCTGGCGCTGCTGGATATCCCCGGTTCGATGTGGAGCGACCGATACGGTGGCGGCTGGAAACGTGCGCGCTTTCAGGTGCCGTTGGTGCTGGGCTACACCGCCATTTCGTTTTTGTCCGGCTTCAAGGCCTTGAGCGGCAACCTCGCCACCTTCATTGCCCTGCGCGTCGGCGTCAACCTCGGCGCCGGCTGGGGCGAACCGGTAGGGGTGAGCAATACCGCCGAATGGTGGCCGGTGGAGCGTCGCGGGTTTGCCTTGGGTGCGCACCACACCGGTTATCCGATCGGCGCGATGCTCAGCGGGATTGTTGCGAGTTTCGTCATCACCGTGTTCGGTGAGGAGAACTGGCGCTATG
Organism: Pseudomonas sp. H3_E07; assembly: GCF_054668895.1. Taxonomy (NCBI): domain Bacteria; kingdom Pseudomonadati; phylum Pseudomonadota; class Gammaproteobacteria; order Pseudomonadales; family Pseudomonadaceae; genus Pseudomonas; species Pseudomonas sp. H3_E07. Next base: position 1,151,172 of record NZ_CP162795.1, on the reverse strand, counting down.
TGTTCTTCTTCGCCTTCGTGGTGGCGTTGCCGCTGATGATCTTCTGGGCGCGTTATTCCACCGCTGAACGCATCACCGCGTTGTACGTCGACATCGCCGCCAAAGGCATGACCCCACCGGACAACGCCCCGGCCAGTTCGGTAAAGGGTGAAGCCTGGCGGACCTTCGTCGCCACCTTGCGCAACCGCAATATCGCCCTTACGGCCGGTAATACGATGCTTACCCAAGTCGTGTACATGGGCGTCAACATCGTGCTGCCGGCCTACCTGTACAACATCGCCGGGCTGTCCCTGGCCGAGTCGGCGGGGATGAGTGTGGTGTTCACCCTCACCGGCATTCTCGGGCAACTGGTGTGGCCGTCGCTGTCGGACATCATCGGCCGACGCACCACCCTGATCATCTGCGGGCTATGGATGGCGGCGAGTGTGGGCGCGTTCTATTTCGCCAACACCCTGACATTGATCGTGGTCGTGCAACTGCTGTTCGGCCTGGTGGCCAATGCGGTGTGGCCGATCTACTACGCAGTGGCCTGTGACTCCGCCGAACCGTCGGCAACGTCGACCGCCAACGGCATCATCACCACCGCAATGTTCATCGGGGGCGGCCTGGCGCCCGTGCTGATGGGCAGCCTGATCGCCATGGGCGGCGGCTGGACCACGCTGCACGGCTACACCGTGTGTTTCTTTGTGATGGCCGGCTGCGCCCTGGGCGGCGCGCTGCTGCAACTGTTTTCCCATCGCCCCCAGGCCTTGGTTGTGCAACTCGACTCCTAGAACAACATCGATGCGTCCCCCAGCCCGGCTGGCGGGGCGCCAAGAGGAATTGCCGATGACTACCACCCCCTCCGCCCGTACACCGCAGGCGTTGAACAAACTGATGTTCGTCAAGCTGATGCCCTTGCTGATCATTGCCTACATCCTCAGCTTTCTGGACCGCACCAACATCGCCCTGGCCAAGCATCACCTGGACGTCGACCTGGGCATTTCCGCCGCAGCGTATGGCTTGGGCGCGGGGCTGTTTTTCCTGACCTATGCGCTGTCGGAAATCCCCAGCAACCTGATCATGCACAAGGTGGGCGCACGGTTCTGGATCGCGCGGATCATGGTGACCTGGGGCCTGATTTCAGCGGCCATGGCCTTTGTACAAGGCGAGACCTCGTTCTACGTGCTGCGCCTGTTGCTGGGCATTGCAGAGGCCGGCTTGTTTCCGGGTGTCATGCTCTACCTGACCTACTGGTTCAACCGTGAACAACGGGCGCGCGCCACCGGTTATTTCCTGCTCGGCGTGTGCTTCGCCAACATCATCGGCGGCCCGGTGGGCGCGGCCTTGATGCGCATGGACGGGATGCTTGGCTGGCACGGCTGGCAGTGGATGTTCATGCTGGAAGGCTTGCCGGCGGTGGCGTTTGCCTGGGTGGTCTGGCGCAAACTGCCGGACCGCCCGAGCAAGGCGCCGTGGCTGTCGGCCGAGGAAGCACGCGGGATCGAACAGCGCATCGCCCAGGAAACCGAGGAGGGCGCGGGCGAGGGCGGTCACTCGTTGAAAAACTGGCTGACCCCGCAAATCCTGCTGGCGATCTTTGTGTACTTCTGTCACCAGATCACTATCTATACCGTGATCTTTTTCCTGCCGAGCATTATCAGCAAATACGGCGAACTGAGCACCATGAGCGTCGGCCTGCTGACCTCGTTGCCGTGGATCGCGGCGGCACTCGGTGCCTTGCTGATTCCGCGTTTTGCCACCACGCCCGGACGTTGCCGGCGGTTGTTGGTCACGGGGTTATTGACCATGGCGTTGGGCCTGGGCATTGCGTCGGTGTCGGGGCCGGTGTTCAGCCTGCTCGGGTTTTGCCTGTCGGCGGTGATGTTCTTCGTGGTGCAGTCGATCATTTTTCTGTACCCGGCTTCACGCCTCAAAGGCGTTGCGCTGGCGGGCGGGCTGGGTTTCGTCAACGCGTGCGGACTGCTCGGTGGGTTTGTCGGGCCCTCGGTGATGGGGGTGATCGAGCAAAGCACCGGCAACGCGATGAATGGCTTGAAAGTGATTGCGCTGGTGTTGGTGGTCGCAGCGCTGGCGGCATTGCGTTTGCGCATGGGGCATGAGCCTGAGCGTGGCGCACAGGCCAGCGAAGCGTCCTACACGTAGACGCCGGCTACGGGGCTTTCTACACTGCGGCTTGTCTTGGGAAATGGGCAGGCGCCGATGAATCGCAATGAATTACGCAAGGCCGACATCAACCTGATGGTGGTGTTCGAAGCGCTGATGCTGGAGCGCAACGTGACGCGTGTGGCGGAGAAGCTGTTTCTCGGCCAGCCGACCATCAGTTCGGCCCTCAATCGTTTGCGCACGTTGTTCAACGACCCGCTGTTCATTCGCGTCGGCCACCGCATGGAGCCCACGGCGCGGGCCGAGGAAATCATCCAGCATCTGTCGCCGGCGCTGGATTCGTTGTCCTCGGCCCTGAGCCTGACCCACGACTTCGACCCGTCCATCAGCACCATGACCTTTCGCATCGGCCTGTCCGATGACGTCGAGTTCGGCCTGTTACCGCCGCTGCTGCGCTCGCTGCGCCAGGAAGCGCCGCAAGTCGTGTTCGTGGTGCAACATGTGGACTACTGGCGCATTCCCGACCTGCTGGCCTCCGGTGATATCACCGTGGGCATCACCCAGACCCGTGGCCTTCCGGCGAACGCCAAGCGCAAGCTGCTGCGCCATATCCGCCCGCGCATCTTGCGTGCCGATGCCTCGGAAACACCGCTGACCCTCGATGAATATTGCTCACGCCCCCATGTGCTGGTGTCCCACACCGCCAACGTGGCGGGGTTCGCCGATGAGTGGCTGGCGGAAATCGGCCGCAAGCGTCAGGTGGTGTTGTCGGTGCCGCAATACAGCGCATTGCCGGCTTTGCTCGCCGGTACCGACCTGATCGCCAGCTTGCCGGACTACACCGCCGAGGCCATGGCCGTGTCGGGCCACCTGTTCTGTGAGCCGTTCCCGTTCGAGACGCCGACCCTGGATTTGTCCATGGTCTGGCTCAGCCATGTGGACACCGACCCTGCCGAGCGTTGGGTACGCTCGCGACTGGAAGCGTTCATGAGTGATCGAGGTTTGGCGACCAAGGCCTGACTCCGTGGTATATCTAGGTATCTTCCTACAAAAAACTCGGAGCCCTCCATGCCACACCTGCACCTGGAATACACCGCCAACCTGACCGGCCTTGCCGTCGAGAAAACCCTGTTGCGGCTCAACAATGTGCTGATGGGGTCCGGCCAGTTCGGTTCCGAGTTCGATATCAAAAGCCGTGCAGTCAAGGTCGAGACGTTCCAAGTGGGCACGTCCCTCGACCCACGCGGTTTTATCGCGGTGAAGCTATCGCTGCTCAGCGGGCGGTCGCCGCAGGTCAAGCAGCAGCTGTCGCAAAGCCTGCTGGCGGCACTGCAGGATCTGGGCGATTGGCCGGAAGGTGTGCAGGTTCAACTGAGTGTCCAGTTGGTAGACATGGATCGCGATTCCTACAGTAAAGTCGCCATCGGCTGACCCACCGCACGCTTCAAAGTAAACCCTGATCCGCGCAGACTTTGACCACCTGTTCCCTGAACCAGGTATTGGCACTGTCCTGTTCACTGGTTTCGTTCCACTGCATTTCCAGCGTGAACCCCGGCAAGCCGTTCGGCGCTTCGCAATGGCCGAACACTGTGGCCGGTGCCAACAGTTTTTGCACGCGACGGGGCAGTGTGACGATGAAGTCGGTGCCCGTGATCATTTTCAGCGCCGCGCTGTAGCTGTTGGCGCGGGCGATCACTTGGCGCTTGTGGGCCTGACGCGCGAGCCAGCCGTCGATCATGTTGGTATCGGAGGTCCACGGCGTGGGAAACACGTGGCGTCGTTCAACGAAGGAATGCAGGCTGAAGGCCGGCTCCCGCGGTGCCGAGCGTTTGTCGAATACGCACACCAGGTCGTCTTCCAGCAGCATCTGGGTGCGGAAGTCTTTGTGGGCACGGTGGAAGTTGGGGCCGAAGCAGATCACCAGGTCGAGGCGACCTTCACGCAAGGCGTCGGCGGGGATGTCGGTTTCCAGCTTCTGCACATTGACGATCACCGGCAGGTCGGCGTGATCGAAGTTCTTCAGCAGGCGCGGCAGGATCAATTGCTCGAAATATTCCGGTGCGCACACGTTAAAGGTCACGGCCTTCTGCGTCGGATCGAAGGCCTGGCCACCGGCGTGGCACAGGTTGATGCTTTCGAGGATTTTCTGCACATGGCCGTACATGGTGGTGGCCTTGTACGTCGGCCGCATGCCGGCCCGCGTGTTGATAAACAGCTCGTCTTCAAAACTGGTGCGCAGCTTCTTCAGGCTGTAGCTCACGGTGGACTGGCTGACAAACAGCGTTTCAGACACCTCGGTAACGCTGCTCTGGTCATAGACGGCGATAAACACCATCAAGTCCTGCATATCGAGCTTTCTGAGCAAGTTACTGTTTAGCATCGGTTTCGTCCGTAAACCCGTTGTACCGAACTCAGTACAAGACAGCATAAAAGCTTAACGGAACGAGCGTGCCAATAGAATGCTCTGTAGGACGTTTCTATGTTTGGGGTGAGACAAATATTGTTTGCAACACGACCTCAACGGATATGTCGCGCGTAATGCCTTGGGTTGAAACGCGTGACGATCAACAGCATCAGCACGATCACCGCCGTCAGCGACCACCAGGCCCATTCGAAGCTGCCCAGTTGGTCACGAATGATCCCGGCGATCAGTGGCGACACCCCGGCAATCAAGTAGCCGATGCCCTGCACAAACGCGGTGAGGCCACCGGCGCGGCGCGGGTTGTCCAGGTGGTCGAGGGACAGGATCAGGCTCATCGGGAACAAGCCGCCGATGCCCAGGCCGAGCAGGCAAGGCCACAGCAGGCTCAGGTGTTGCGGGCTCAGAATCAGGCCGCAGAAACCGAGGATGATCAGCACCAGCAGCACCGCCACCACGCCGCGTTTATCCTGGCGACGGTTGGCGATGGCGGGGGTGACCAGACCGGACACGACTTCCATGGCCGTCAGGAAACCCAGCAGCAAGCCGGCGTTCTGCTCGCTCCACCCTTGCTCCACGTAGTAGGGCGCCAGCCAGGCGAGTACGCAGGTGTAGGACGCGGTGCCGAGGCCGAAAAACACCGCCAGCAACCACGCGCGCCCGTTACCGAAAAATGACGCCTGAGGCCCGACGCCGGTTTGGGGCAGTGGCGGCAACGCTGAGCGCTGGGCGTACCAAAACACCAAGGCCAACAGTGCCAGCACGGCCCAAATCGCCAGGCCGATGCGCCAGCTGCCGGTCTGCACCTGCACGAACGGTGCAAACGATGCCGCCAGCGCCGCGCCCCCCATGATAGCGGTGACGTAAAGGCCCATGAACAGCGAGACGTTGTCACTGAACCGCGACTTGATCAGCGCCGGCATCAGCGCCTGGATCATCGCGATCCCCACGCCGGCGGCGACGGCGCTGACAATCAACTCCAGCGCCGAATCCAGGAACAGCCGCGACAACGTCGCCACGCCAATTACCACCAGCGACACCCCGATGCTGCGGTGCTCGCCGAAGCGCTTGGCCAGGCCCATGCCAAAGAACATTGCCAAGCCCATGGCCATCACCGGCAACATGGTGAGTAGGGCTGCGCTGCTGAAACTTAATGGCACGTCGCCGCGAATCGAGGACAACAGGGGGCCGACAGCGGCCATCGACGGGCGTAGGTTAAGGGCGACCAGTACGACGCTGATCATCAGCCAGGCGGCGGTAATGGGTTTTGTTTGAACGGTTTCCATGGGACGGCCTTGAAAGAACAAGGGGGAATCAGGCCATGGGTGGGAGGAGGGGGCAAATGAGAAAGTCGCAGAGGCTATTGAAAAATTGCAGGTGACGGATTCACCGCTGATCAAAAAGCGGGCTTGCTCGCGAAAGCGGTGATTCAGCCAATGCATTCATCGACTGACGCACCGCTTCGCGAACAAGCCCGCTCCCACAGGGGATCTTCGGTGTTAGTTGGATCTGATCACGTGCTTGATCTCTTGAAACGCTGCCAGGCCCCAGGGCCCCAACTCGCGACCAATGCTGCTCTGCTTGTAGCCGCCCCACGCGGTGTGCGGGAAGATGACTTGCGGTGCATTGATCCACACCAGCCCGGCCTGCAAGGCATTCGCCACACGCTCGGCGGTTTCCGTGCTGGCGCTGACCACACTCGCCACCAGGCCGAAATCGCTGTCATTGGCCAGGGCGATGGCCTCGGCTTCGCAGGTAAAACGTCGTACGCAGAGCACCGGGCCAAAGATCTCTTCGTTCCACAACGCGCTGTCCAGCGGTACGTCGGTGAACACGGTCGGGCGAATGAAAAAACCTTTCGGCAGATCCACCGGGCGGTCGCCGCCGCACAGCAGGCGTGCGCCAGCTTCAACGCCGCGCTGGATATGCCCCCGCACACGCTGATAGTGCACGCGATTGATCAGCGCGCCCATTTCCACGTCATCGGCAAAGGGGTCAGCCACGCGAATGCCTTCGGCCCGCGCCTGCAGACGTCGAAGGAACTCATCCGCCAGGCTGTCGGCTACCAACACACGACTGGTGGCCGAACACATCTGCCCTGCGTTGAAGAAGCCACCGCCGCAGGCCAGCTCCACCGCCAGGTCGAGGTCGGCATCGGCCAACACCAGCAGGGAGGATTTGCCGCCCAGTTCCAGGCTCACACCCTTGATGGTTTCGGCGGCGCGCTGCATCACCTGCACGCCGACGGCGTTGCTGCCCGTGAAGGAAATCTTCGCCACGCGGCGATCCGCCGCCAGCGGCGCGCCGACGTCCAGGCCCGTGCCGCACACCAGGTTGAATACCCCGGTCGGCAAGCCGGCCTCGGCAATGATCCGCGCCAGTTGCAACTCCGCCAACGGCGTGACTTCCGAAGGCTTGAGCACCACGCAGCAGCCGGCCGCCAGCGCCGGGGCGAGTTTCCAGGCAGTGGTCACCATCGGGAAATTCCACGGCACGATCAGCCCCACCACGCCGCATGGCTCACGGCGCAGGCGGGCGCTGAAGTCAGTGCTGGGCAGCTCCACCGGGCGATCCTGGCTGGCATCCATCGCCTCGGCCACGCTGGCGTAGTAGTCGAAGGTGGCGATCACATCGTCCACATCAATCGCGGCTTCAAACAGCGGTTTGCCGTTATTGCTCGACTGCAGGTGCATCAGGTGTTCGCGCTGCTCGCCCACGCCTTGGGCGATCGTGCGTAACAGCGCGGCGCGATCGCGGCCGGTGCTTTTCGACCAGGCGCTGAAGGCGGCGCTGGCGGCCTCGACCGCCTCAGACACCGCGTTCGCGTCGCCAATACTGACATGGGCCAGGACGGCCTCAGTCGCGGGGTTGATCACCTCAAGCGAGGCATGCCCGGCACGCCATGCCCCATTGATATACACACCGTTCAATACCGCGTTCATACCGTCACCGCCTTCATCCACAGCCCCTGGTTGATTTCAATCAACGTCGGCCCTTGGCGATCAGCTGCGGCGCGTAATGCCACGCGTAGCGACTCAACACCTTGAATGCTTTCGGCGGCGCAACCCAGTGCCTTGGCCGCACCGATAAAGTCCGGCGTGTAGATGTCCACGCCGACCGGCTCGATGGCGCGGTTGACCATGTATTTCTTGATCTCTTCATAGCCGTGGTTATTCCACAGCAACACGATCACCGGCGTGCGCGCCTCCACGGCACTGGCCAGTTCCGGCAGGGTGAATTGCAGGCCGCCGTCGCCGATCAGGCACACCACTGGCTGCCCATCGCCACGCCCCAGCCAGGCGCCGATGGCGGCGGGCAGGGCGTAGCCCAAGGTGCCGTAGCCGGTGGACGCGTTGAACCAGCGGCGCGGGTGATCGAGGTTCAGGGTCAGGTTGCCGCTGTACACCGGCTGGGTGGAGTCGCCGACCAGTACGGCATTGGGCAGCGTTTCCAGGACGGTGTTGAGGAACAGGGTTTGCGCGCGGGTGGCGGTGTCCCAGGTGGGTGTCAGTTCAGCCCACAAGTGGGCGACACGTTGAGCGCCCCACGCGCTGTTACGCGCTGGCAAGGGTTCGCTGCCCAACTCGGTCAACAGCGCTTGCGCGGCGATTTGCGCATCGGCCACCAGTGCTACTTGCGGCGGGTAGTTGCGCACGGTCTGGTCGGGGTCGATGTCGACGCGCAACAGGGCGCCGGGGATCTCGAAACCACCGGCGAAGGTCACGTCGTAGTCGGTTTCCGCCAGCTCGGTACCGATGGCCAATACCACGTCCGCTTCGGCCACCAACGCGCGGGTGGCCACCAGGGTCTGGGTCGAGCCGATCAGCAGCGGATGGCTGGAGGGCAGCAGGCCTTTGGCGTTGATGGTCAGGGCCACCGGCGCGCCGAGTACCTCGGCCAGTCGGGTCAGTTCCGGGGCGGCGTCGATGGCGCCACCACCGGCCAGGATCAAGGGTTTCTTGGCCGCCGCGAGCAGCTGGCTCATGTGCTTGACCGCTGAAGGCGCCGCACCGGCTCGGGCCACGCTGACCAGTTCACTGCCCAGCAGTGCGTCGGCATTTTCTACCAGCACATCCAGCGGGATTTCGATGTGCACCGGGCGCGGCCGTCCGGCCTGGAACAACGCAAACGCCCGCGCCAACACGCCCGGCAATTGCGCCGCTGACATCAAGGTATGGGAGAACGCCGCCACGCCGGCCATCATCGCGCTCTGGTTCGGCAACTCATGCAGCTTGCCGCGTCCGCCACCCAATTGGCTGCGCGACTGCACGCTGGAAATCACCAGCATCGGGATCGAGTCGGCATAGGCCTGGCCCATGGCGGTGGTGATATTGGTCATGCCGGGGCCGGTGATGATGAAGCACACGCCGGGTTTGCCGCGGGTGCGTGCATAACCGTCGGCCATGAAGCCGGCGCCCTGTTCGTGGCGCGGGGTGACGTGACGGATGCTGGAGCGGGCCAGGCCGCGATACAGCTCCACGGTGTGCACGCCGGGGATGCCAAACACCTGGTCCACGCCGTAGCCTTCCAGGAGCTTGACCAATACTTCGCCGCAGGTCGCCATACATGTCGCTCTTATTGTTGAGGTAAGGCGTTATTGGACCGGCTGGGCCGTAGCGGCAACAATCGATAAAAAGTCATACTAGCCATGTCCTCACGTCATGGCTCCATTCCTATGAAACGCCTCCCGCCGCTGCCCGCGCTGCACACCTTCTGGGTCACGGCCCAGTGCTGCAACTTCACCCGCGCCGCCGAGCAGTTGCACATCACCCAAGGCGCGGTGAGCCGGCAGATCGCGGGGCTGGAAAGCCATCTGGGCTACGCACTGTTCCAACGCCAGGCGCGGGGCTTGAGGCTGACCGAAGAGGGGCGCGAGTGGTCACTGCGCGCACAGCAGGTGTTTGGCCTGCTCGGCGAGGCGGTGGAGCAGATCGGCAGTCGCCGCCAGACCCTGCAACTCAAGGCTTCCACGTGTGTGATGCGCTGGCTACTGCCACGCCTTATGCAATGGCAGAAGGAACGCCCGGACGTGCCGGTGGAACTCACCACGACCGTGGCCTACACGGTGGACTTTCGCCGCGAACAATTCGATGCGGCGGTGATCTATGCGCCCATCGCCGAGCAATCGGCCGAGGCGCGGCATCTGTTCGATGAACAACTCACACCGGTGTGCGCACCGGCACTGCTCAATGGCGTGTGCACACCGGCAGATTTGCAGCAACAGGTCTTGCTGCACCCCACGCGGGATGAACGCGACTGGGCGTTGTGGCTGAAGGCGGCGAATACACGGCTGGGCAATCTGAGCCAGGGGCATCATTTTGAAACGCTGGACCTGGCGATGACGGTGGCGTCCCAGGGTTCCGGTGTGGCGATTGGCGACAGTGCGTTGATTGGCGAGGATGTGAAGGCGGGGCGGTTGGTGATGCCGTTTGAACTGCGGGTGCCGACGGGGATGGGGTATTACCTGGTGTATCCGCCGGGGACGAAGCCTTCCGCCGGGCTTGAAGCCCTGATGGATTGGTTGGTCAGCCAAGCGCAACTCTCGCAACACTGAAGATCAAACGGTGGGAGCAGGCAAACCAGCTCCCACCGTTTTAAACCGCGTTGGGTCAGTAGCCCACGGTGAAACGCTGGCGGGAGTGCTTTGGCGATTCCACTTCGTCGATCAAGGCGATGGCATAGTCGGCAAAGCTGATCCAGCTGCGGCCTTCACTGCTCACCAACAGTTCATCCTGGCCCAGACGGAAGGTGCCGGTGCGTTCGGTCTCAACGAACTCCGCCGACGGCGACAGGAAGGTCCAATCCAGTTCCTTCTCCTGACGCAGCGCATCGAGAAACGCAGCCCCCGCACTGGCTTCGGCTTTGTACTCAGCCGGGAAACCTTCGCTGTCGATCACCCGACCGCCACCCGGCAGCAGCAGTGAACCGGCACCGCCCACCACCAGCAGGCGTTTCACCCCGGCTTTCTTCACCGGCCCGATCACGGCGCTGGCGGGCAGGGTGGCGAAGTGCGCTGCACTGATCACCACATCGCTGCCGCTCACGGCCTGCTGCAGGGCGTGTGCATCCAGCGCATCCACTTGCTTGGCGATCACGCCAGGGCGCTCCGCCAGCGTGTCGGTGTGACGTGCGATCGCCACAACGCTATGCCCGCGGCGCAAGGCTTCTTCCAGCAGTTGGCTACCGGCACGGCCGGTGGCACCAATGATTGCAATCTTGCTCATGACGTTCTCCAGTACGTTAGGGTTTAAACACCCTTCACCACTTCATTTCGCCCTTGGCGACTTTGGCGCTCAGTTCCAGCGAGCTTTCGTCGGCGAGGGTGGGGTAACGCTTTTTCATGGCCGCGATCAGGGCGGCAGAATCCTTGGCCTTGGCGGTCTCGGTGTCGAAGGCTTTGATGTAGTCGGCGGTAAAGGCCACGGAAGCGAGTGTCGGCGTGCCCAGGTAATGGCCTGGCACCACCGTGCGCGGCTTCAGCTGTTCGATGCGTTGCAGGGTGGCGAGCCAATCTTTGTGGGACTGCGCGCTCTGGGTGTCGGCCATCCACAGGTGAATGTTTTCGGCGACAACCACACCACCGACCACGGCCTTGATCGACGGGATCCAGACAAAGCTGCGGTCTGGCTGCGGGCCCTCCAGGCCGATCACCTCAAGCTGTTGGCCTTCCAGGCTCAGGCTGGAGCCTTCGAGTGCCTGCGGCACGATGGTTTTGGCGGGCTTGTCGGCGCCCATTTTCGGGCCCCAGAACTCAAGCTTGCCGGCCACGGTGGCCTTGATGTGGTCGACCACCGGTTGCGGGGCCAGCACCTTGGCGTCAGGGAAGGCAGCGGTGAGCGTGTCGAGGCCGAAGTAGTAGTCCGGGTCGCCATGGCTGATGTAGATAGTGGTCAGGTGTTTGCCGCTGGCGCGGATCTTCTGCACCAGTTGCTCGGCCTGACCTTTGCCGAATTGGGCGTCCACCAGGATCGCGTCTTTGGCACCGCTGACCAGCACCGAGCTGACCGGGAAGATCGCGGCTTCGCCTGGGTTGTACACGTCCAGACTCAGGTCGGCCGCTGCCGCATGGGCGGCGAAGGCCAGGGCGGCGGTGGCCAGGGTCAAGCGCTTGAAGGTTGAGAACATCGGGCAGCTCCAGCATCGTTAAAGGATGCACAGAGCTTAGTTGCACAAAACCAGACTAAAAATGCGATGCTGGGACATAGTTTGTTTCTGAAATCGGGCAGATCATGGATCGTCTTCAAGCAATGCGTGTGTTTGTCACCGTGGTGGACTTGGGCAGCCAGTCCGCTGCAGCCGATCATCTGGACCTGTCACGGCCGGTAGTGTCGCGTTACCTGGCCGAGTTGGAAGACTGGGTCGGTGCACGTTTGCTGCACCGCACCACGCGCAAGCTCAGCCTTACGGCGGCCGGCAGTGAAACCCTGCCACGCTGTCGGCAATTGCTGGAACTGTGCGGCGATATGCAGGCCGCCGTCAGCGAACCCGACGACGCCCCCCGTGGCCTGCTGCGTCTGAGTGTGAGTACGTCTTTCGGCCAGGCGCAATTGGCTGAGGCCATTGCCGAGTACGTCAAGCGCTACCCGCTGGTGACAGTCGACCTGCAGATGCTCGATCGTACGGTGAACCTGGTGGATGAGCGCATCGACCTGGCCATCCGTACCAGCAATGACCTGGATCCCAACTTGATTGCCCGGCGCCTGACGGTGTGCCGCTCAGTGGTGTGTGCTTCGCCGGCCTACCTGCTTTCGCATCCGGCCCCGCAGAAAGTCGAAGACCTGGCCGCGCACAATTGCCTCACCCATTCCTATTTCGGCAAAAGCCTGTGGCATTTCGAAGAGCGGGGCGAGCATGTCTCGGTGCCGATCAACGGCAATATCACCTCCAACGAGGCCAGCACGCTGTTGCGTGTGACGTTGGCCGGGGCTGGGGTATCGATGTTGCCCACTTACCAGGCGGGCGATTACATCCGTCGTGGCGAACTGGTGCGCTTGTTGCCCGAGGCCGAGCCGCGGCAGATGAACATCTACGCGGTGTACGCCTCGCGCAAGCACATGCCCTCGGCGTTGCGCAGCCTGTTGGATTTCCTGGTGCTGCGGTTCCCGGAGGAACCGGCGTGGGATGTGGCTCTTTAGCTCGACATAACCCTGTTGAATGTCGCCCGATAATGGCAACTCGGCGGGGTTGACCTATGCTTTAGACAGCACCCTGTAGATCCGCAGAGGTCTGTGCCATGAGCATTAAAACCAGGAAGTACCTGATGATTTTCACCCTGTGCGCCCTTGCCAGCGCACTCTACGGAGCCGCCGCCTACCGCGTGGAGCAGACCCGTATGCAGCCGACCTTTGCGATCAGCTGCCATCAGGATCAATGCGTTCCGCGTACCGGCAGTTTCAGTGCCTTGCGCTAGCAGTGAGGCTATGTAGAGTTTCCACAGATATCGGTTTCCAACCTTAGCTGTGTGGCGCTTCGGCCTTCAGCTGTTCGCGAAACGCCTTGGGCGAGAACCCGACCCGTCGGCGAAACAGCCGAGAGAAGTTGGTCGGATCGGAAAAGCCCAGCACCTCTGACATTTCATTGATGGTCATGCTGGTGTAAGTCAGCAGGCGCTTGGCTTCCAGCAATTGGCGGTCATGCATGATCTGCAGCGCAGGTTGCCCACCCAACTCCCGGCACGTCCCGTTCAAGTGTGAGACCGAGATCCCCAGTTTGTGGGCCAGGTCTTCGATCTTCGGGTGTTCGCGGTAATGCTGCTCGACCAACTGGGTAAAACGCCGGAAGTATTCACGCCCCCTCGGCGCCCGCGGGTGACGACGCTGGATGGCCTGGCGGCTGATCCACACCAGCAACACGCTGACCAACGCGTGCATCATCATGTCCCGTGCCGGTTGTTCATCGGCGTATTCGTCCTGCAAGCGGGCGAACAGGCTATTGAGGTAATCACTGTCTTTGCCTGCCGGGTAGCTGCCGAGTGTCTGCAAACCATCAACTGTTGTGCCCAGCTGTGCTTGCAGGTGGCTGACCAACGGCGCCGACAGTGTCACTACGTAGCCTTCAACGTCTTCGGGAAAGCGGAAGCCGTGTACACACAGTGGCGGCAATACCTGCAAGGTCGCCTCATTCAGCGTGGTGCGCTGACCTTCGATTTCCAACTGTGCCTGGCCTTTGTGCACGTACAGCAATTGGCAAAGATCCGCGTGCCGGTGGGGTTGGATTTCCCACTGGTATTCCCGACTGCGCCGGGAAATGGTTTCGCAGTGCAACAAATCGGGGGTGGGCCATTGCTGGTGTTCCCCGTAAAGCTTGAAGACCGGAATTGCGGTTTTGGTCATGGTTTCAACCCGATACTCGGCAGAGTGGTGCGGTAATCGCCCCGATTGGCAAAAAGCGCAGGCTTTGGCTCAGTTTTCACCTTCTTATGCCGCTCACTCAAGTGAAAAATGTCAGCAACAAGACCAATGACAACTCTTTCACCCGATCCGTTCGGGTGGAAATTGCGGGCCATAAAAATAATGAAAACGCTGAAAACCCAAGTCGCTATTATCGGCGCCGGTCCTTCCGGATTGCTGCTCGGTCAACTGCTCCATGAAGCGGGGATCGAAACCCTTATCCTAGAGCGCCAGAGCGCCGATTACGTGCAAGGCCGCATCCGTGCCGGGGTGCTGGAACAAGGCATGGTCGACCTGCTGCGGCAGGCAGGCGTCAGCCGGCGCATGGACAGCGAAGGCCTGGTGCATGACGGTTTTGAGTTGGCACTGAACGGCCAGCTGACGCACATCGACCTCAAGGGCTTGACCGGCGGCCAGTCGGTGATGATCTACGGCCAGACCGAAGTCACCCGCGACCTGATGGCCGCCCGTACCGCCGCAGGCGCCACCACCCTGTATGAAGCGCGCAACGTGCTGCCCCATGGCCTCAAAAGTGATCGACCCTGGCTGACCTTCGAACATCAGGGCGAAGCCTTTCGCCTGGAGTGTGACTACATTGCCGGTTGCGACGGTTACCACGGCGTCGCGCGCCAGTCGATCCCGGCTGAATCGCTCAAGGTCTTCGAACGGGTCTATCCCTTCGGTTGGCTGGGCATCCTCGCCGACACACCACCGGTACACGCTGAATTGGTGTACGCCAAGCACTCGCGCGGTTTTGCGCTGTGCAGCATGCGTTCGCCGACGCGCAGTCGCTATTACCTGCAAGTGCCGGTGGAGGAACCGATTGATGAATGGTCCGACGCACGCTTCTGGGACGAACTGAAAACCCGCCTGCCCAGCCATCTCGCCGAACAGTTGGTGACGGGCCCGTCGATCGAAAAAAGCATCGCGCCGCTGCGCAGTTTTGTTGTGGAGCCGATGCAGTACGGACGCCTGTTCCTGCTCGGCGACGCGGCGCATATCGTGCCGCCCACCGGGGCCAAGGGTTTGAACCTGGCGGCCAGTGATGTGAGTACGCTGTACCGGATTCTGCTCAAGGTCTACGGCGAAGGGCGCGTGGATCTGCTGGAGCGTTATTCCGCCATCTGCCTGCGGCGGGTGTGGAAGGCCGAACGGTTTTCCTGGTGGATGACCTCGATGTTGCATCAGTTTCCCGAGGCCGACGGTTTCACCCAGCGCATCGCCGAGAGTGAGCTTGAGTACTTCATCCACTCCGAGGCAGGTCGCAAAACCATCGCAGAAAATTACGTCGGACTTCCTTACGAAGCTATCGAATAGCCTGCTATCGTATCGAGCATTCCCGTGGGCCGCCTTTTCCCGCGGGCCCTGCTCGAAGGTCTTGCCGTGACGCACCTCAATCAGCCTGCTCCGCCACTGCCCGCTGTGCGCAGCATCCTCGCCTCACTGATGATGGCGATCTTCCTGGGGGCTTTGGACCAGACCATTGTCGCCGTGTCCATGCCTGCTATTTCCGCGCAGTTCCACGACGTCAACCTGCTGGCCTGGGTCATCTCGGGCTACATGGTGGCGATGACCGTGGCGGTGCCGATCTACGGCAAGCTCGGCGACCTGTACGGGCGGCGGCCGATGATGCTGATCGGCATGGGCCTGTTCACCCTGGCCTCGCTGTTCTGTGGCATGGCGCAAAGCATGGAGCAACTGGTGCTGGCGCGGATCCTCCAGGGCATCGGCGCCGGCGGCATGATCTCGGTGAGCCAGGCGATCATCGGCGACATCATCGCGCCCCGTGAGCGTGGCCGCTACCAGGGCTATTTCAGCAGCATGTACGCGGTCGCCAGCGTGGCCGGGCCGGTGCTCGGCGGCTACATGACCGAGTACCTGTCGTGGCGCTGGGTGTTCCTGATCAACCTGCCCTTGGGCGCCGGCGCCTGGTACGTGGCCCATCGCACGCTGGTGGGGCTGCCGGTGCCGCAGCGCAAGCCGATCATCGATTACCTCGGCACTGTTCTGATGATCATCGGCTTGACCGCCTTACTGTTGGGTATCACCGAAATCGGTCAGGGTCATCATTGGCGTGACGACGAAGTGCTGGGGCTGTTGATGATTGCTCTGGTGGCGTTGACGGTGTTTGTCTGGCACGAGCGCCGGGCGCGGGAGCCGTTGTTGCCGATGCATTTGTTCGCCAACCGCAGTGCGGTGTTGTGCTGGTGTACGATCTTTTTCACCAGCTTCCAGGCGATTTCCCTGACGGTGTTGATGCCGCTGCGTTATCAGACGGTGACCGGCTCCGGCGCTGACAGCGCGGCCCTGCACTTGCTGCCATTGGCCATGGGCCTGCCAATGGGTGCCTATTTTGCCGGGCGCATGACCTCGGTGACCGGGCGCTATAAACCGATGATCCTCAGCGGTGCATTGCTGAGCCCGTTTGCGATCCTCGGCATGGCCCTGAGCGCGCCCCAGGCGGTGGGGCTGACGGCCGTGTTCATGCTGCTGTGTGGGATCGCGGCCGGCATGCAGTTTCCGACTTCGCTGGTCGGCACGCAAAACTCGGTGGAACAGCGCGACATCGGCGTGGCCACCAGCACCACCAACTTGTTCCGTTCCCTGGGCGGAGCAGTCGGGGTGGCGTGCATGTCGGCACTGTTGCTGGCGCTGTTGCAGGATTCCAGTTTTGCTCACCTGGCCAGCGGCGCGCGGGTGGCCGAGGGCAGTTCCGGCAACGTGCTGCTCGACGGCCTCAATGCCGCCCCTGGCCCGGCGCAGGATGCCTTGCGCGGGGAGTTGGCGGTGACGTTCCGGCATTTGTTGATGGTGAGTGCGGCGGTATCCCTGTTGGGGTTGGCGGCGGCGATTGCGATGCCGAATCGGGTGCTGCGTGGCCGTGACGACAAGGCAAAATAACGGACACCCTGAAGATTCAAAGGCGGGCGCTGGTTTGCCTGCGATGGTGGTGGGGCAGTTAGTACCTCTGTAACTGATGAACCGCCATCGCAGGCAAGCCAGCTCCCACAATGGATAGCATTGCTAATCCTTATTACGGACTGTAATACCCGACCGCCACCATGAAATGCCCGGCCTTGCGCATATACGCATGCTTGTTCTCGACCTTGTCGGTGACCGGATTTTTCCAGCGGTATGTGTATTCGCCCTGGTGCTGCTCGGCCATCAACTTGAGGATCGGCTCACCCACCGGCTTGCCGTCCGGGTCCTTGATCTTGCTGAAGTCGGTGTTGACCAGGCGCAGGTTGGTGCCATGGGCCACATAGCGCTGGGTATCGAGGTCCACCACGAACACATAGAGGTCATCCTGCAGGAAACCGCCCTGCAGTGAGTTGATCGCCTTGAGCGTGCCGGTTTCATCCTTGAGCAAGGCCGTCGCGGCCTTGTCGCGCAGGGCCCGGGCCTGTTCCGGCGTGGCCCTTGGCAGGTAATAACCTACCGCGAGGATGCGTTCGCCCACGCGCTGATAGAACACATGCTTGTGTTCAACCTTGCCATCGTTCCAATTCTGCCAGCGATAGTCGGCCTGCTGGATGCCCTGATCTTCCGACACCTTGAGCGCATCCTTGAAGGATTGGCGCAAATCCGGCCCCAGCACTTCGGACACATCACGGCCGATCAAGGCGGAGGAGGGGCCACCGCTGGCCAGCAGCACGCCTTGGGTGTCGACCACGAACACATAGCGGTCGTGGTCGATGAATTCGCCCTGTCGGCTGAAGGCGGCAAACGCTTTGTCGCCATTGCTGTGGTAGTAGGCCAAGGCTTTTTCCAGCAGCGCCTTGGCCGCCTTGGCGTCTTCATCCTGAGTCGTTGTGGCGTGCACCTGGCTGAAACACAACAGCAGCAGCCAGGTGAGTCGGAACAATACCTTCATTACCCGTCCCTCGTTCTTGTTGATGTGACAAGAGCGTAGACGGTCGCGGGCGACTCAGAAGGGTTTGGTCGGCAGGTACTTGCCGTCCAGGGTGATTACCGCGCGGGAGCCGCCGTCCGGGTCCTCGACCTTCTTGATGTCCAGCTTGAAGTTGATTGCACTGATGATGCCGTCGCCAAATTGCTCATGCACCAGTGCCTTGAGGGTGGAGCCGTAGACCTGGAGCATTTCGTAGAAGCGGTACATCGTCGGGTCCGTTGGCACGCCGCCGGGAAAGCTGCCGCGCAGGGGCACGCTTTGCAGCAGTCGGCTGGCATCCTGGTCCAGGCCGAGCTTGTCGCAGACCACGTTTGCAGCCTCCTTGGGCAGCGGGTGCTGGCCGAGCAGGGCGGCGGTGACGAACGCCAAGCTCAGCCCGGTGCCGTCGGTGAGGTCCTGCCAGGACAGGTTCTTGCGTGCCTTCAGGTCGATAACGGTATCGGCCAGGGCCAGGCGTGGGGTTTGCGAGAAGTTGGATTGCAACATGGTGAGGTCCTCTGGGTTGGAAAAGGGGGATCAGGCAGCGTGAGTGGGCTGGCCGAGCAGCGAAACGAAGTGCCCGCTGCGGCTGTCCAGGGCGTCGATGGCGCCGGTTTCGATGTCGTACACCCAGCCGTGCAACCTCAGCCGGCCTTGTTCCAGGCCCAGGGCGACGCAAGGGTGGGTTTTGAGATTGGCCAATTGGGCGATCACGTTTTCACGCACCAGTGAATCCAGGCGGGCGGCGTCCGATGCGTGCTGGCGGGCGGCGTTGATCACCTTGGCCGACTCGGCATGGCGCAGCCAATTGGCCACGGCGGGCAGGTGGTCCAGGCATTTGCAGGTGGAGATGGCAGTCATCGCGCCGCAGTCGGAATGGCCGCAGATCACAATGTCACTGACCCCCAGTACCGCCACCGCGTATTCGACGGTGGCCGATACGCCGCCTGGCTCCGGGCCGTAGGACGGCACGATATTGCCCGCATTGCGGATCACGAACAGGTCGCCCGGTTCCTGCTGGGTCAGCAGCTCGGGGACGACGCGGCTGTCAGAGCAGGACACAAACAGCGTGCCGGGGGTTTGGGTGGTGGCCAGGTGCTTGAACAAGTCGCTGCGTTGGCCAAAGGCTTCGGCCTGGAATTTACGGAAGCCGTCGATGAGATGTTGCATGGGAGGTTCTCCTTGCGTCGCTGATGGGGGCAAGGATGGAAGTTTTAAGTTATAGCGTCCAAGACCGGTTTATGATGCTTGCTATTGGTCATGCCTATAGTTGGGGGCTTCGATGCTGCTGCGCCATATCCGTTACCTGCTGGCGGTGGCCGAACACCGCAACTTCACCCGCGCCGCCGAGGCGCTGCATGTGTCACAGCCGACCTTGTCGCAGCAGATCAAGCAGTTGGAAGACACCCTGGGTGCACCGCTGCTGGACCGCTCCGGGCGCAGTGTCCGCCTGACCGATGCCGGCGAGGCCTATGTCCGTTTTGCGCGACTGGCCTTGCAGGACCTGCAGGCCGGCACCCGTGCCATGCATGACGTGCAGGACTTGAGCCGGGGCAACCTGCGCCTGGCGATGACGCCGACGTTTACCGCCTACCTGGTCGGGCCGTTGCTGGCCCAGTTCAACCAGCGGCATCCGGGGATTACGGTCAGCATCGAGGAGTTGACCCAGGACCGCATGGAAACCGCCCTGGCGGAAGACGCGCTGGATATCGGCATTGGTTTTACCGGCGAGCATCTGCCGGACATCGAGTGCGAAGGGCTGTTTGTGGAAACGCTGAGTGGGGTGGTCGGCGCAAACCATCCGGGGTTGGACAGCCGGCAGTGGCTGACGCAACCACTGGTGTTGTTGAACCAGGGCTTTGCGACCCGGCGCTACATCGATGACTACTGTCGTACCCAAGGGATAAACCCTGTGATTGCAATGGAGGCCAACTCCATCAGCGCGATCATCGAAATCGTGCGCAGCACGGCGCTGGCGACCCTCCTGCCCAGCGCAATCGCCCAGGCCCAGCCAGGGTTAAACGCGGTGGCAATCAGCCCGGCGTTGCCCCAACGCACCGTGGCACTGCTGAGCCGCAAGGGCGCCTATCGCAGTGCCGCGTGCCGTGCGTTTGTGGCATTGATCAAGGCGTGGCCAGCCACTGGCTGACGATAGCGTCATAGGCTCCCGTGGCCTGGCTCAGGTGCAGCCATTGGTCGACGTAGTTTTTCCAGGCCACATCATCACGCGGCAACAAGAAGGCTTTTTCGCTGTACTGCATCTGCCGCTCGGGGTTGACCGCACACAGCCCTGGCTTGAGCTTTTGCTGGTAACGCGCCTCGCTGGCGTCGGTGATCATCACATCGGCCTTGCCCGCCAGCAGTTCGTCGAAGATGGTCACGTTGTCATGCAGGCGGATCTGCGCCTGGCCCAAGTGGGCGCGGGCGAACACTTCATTGGTGCCGCCGGCCGGTTCGATCACGCGTACCTGGGGCTGGTTGATCTGGTCGACGGTCTGGTAACGCTGCACGTCGGCACAGCGGACCAACGGGATCTTGCCGTCGACGCCCAGGGATTGGCTGAAGAAGGCTTTTTTCTGGCGCTCCAGCGACACCGAAATCCCGCCCACGGCAATGTCACAGCGCTGGGCCAGAAAGTCCGGCATCAGGGTTTTCCAGGTGGTGGGCACCCATTGGATTTTTGCGTTGAGGCTCTTGGCCAGGGACTCGGCCATGGTGATGTCGATGCCTTCATAGCTGCCATCGGCGCGCAGCGAGGTGTAGGGCTTGTAGTCGCCGGTGGTACACACGGTCAGCGTGCCGCGCTGCAACACCTGGTCAAGGTGCGAAGGCGTGGTGTCCGCCAGGGCGCTGGTTGCCAAACTTGCCAGTACACAGAGGGCGAAAGGCGCTTTCATGCGGTCGAGTCCTTGGGGCTTGGGCGGGGGGCTCATTATTTCCAGCGTTGGGCGACGTGGCAAGGTGTGGCGAATGTTTAGCCAAGTTGCAACCAAACTCCGTCAACCCTGAATTTAATCACCTGTGCAGGCGTGTGACGCTGGCGGTTATCTCTAGCACTGTGATTCCCGCATGGACGGCTCCTCCGACACACACACCGCGACACTGCCGTCCGATCTCGCGTTCTGGGCCTTGTTCCACTGCCGACACGCACGCCCACCAGATACCGCGTTCCTACGTTGATCCATCCCCTCGATGGCGCGCACCTGCGCGCCTGCCGGACCCCTACGTATGAGAATGCCCATGAGTGTTTTTGCCTGCCTGCACGAAGCCCAATCCTTCCTTGAACAAAACCCGGACATCGAGATGTTCGAGCTGTTTATCCTCGACAACAATGGCGTGCCACGCGGCAAGTTGCTGCACCGCGATGAGTTGCTGGCGGTATACGAAAGTGGCCGGCCTTTGCCCAGCACCATCCTTGGCCTGACCATCAATGGCGACGACGTGGAAAACTCCGGTCTGGTGTGGGAGGTGGGCGATATCGACTGCCGCGCCTACCCGATCAGCGGCAGTTTGCAGCGCATGCCGTGGCGCCTGATTCCGACGGCGGCCGT
The DNA here is from genome assembly GCF_054668895.1 of Pseudomonas sp. H3_E07. Lineage (NCBI taxonomy): Bacteria > Pseudomonadati > Pseudomonadota > Gammaproteobacteria > Pseudomonadales > Pseudomonadaceae > Pseudomonas > Pseudomonas sp. H3_E07. The sequence continues at coordinate 1,129,815 of NZ_CP162795.1, read as the reverse complement.
GCAAGTCAGCATGCACCTGACTGAAGGCCTGCCCGCCACCGTCGCCGATCCCCGGCATTTGCTGGCCAAGGTGATCGACGCGCTCAAGGCCGACGGTTATTACCCGGTGATGGCGGCGGAGCTGGAGTTCTATCTGCTCGACCAGAAGCCCGACAGCAACGGCCGCCCGCAACCGGCGCGGGATGTGGACGGCGGCCGCCCACGTTCGACCCAGGTTTACGGCCTGCGCGAATTGGAGCAGATCGAACCCTTCCTCGCCGACCTCTACAGCGCCTGCAAACTGCAGGGCATCCCGGCGCGCACGGCGATTTCCGAGTACGCGCCGGGCCAGGTGGAAATTACCCTTGAGCACCGCTCCGACGCGCTGCAAGCCATGGACGAAGCTGTGCGCTACAAGCGCCTGGTCAAAGGCGTGGCGCATCAACACGGGATGACCGCCTGCTTCATGGCCAAGCCGTTCGACGGCCTGGCCGGCACCGGCATGCACATGCACGTGAGCCTGGCGGATGCCCAGGGCAATAACCTGTTCGCCAGCGAAGCCACCGATGGCACGCCGCTGTTGCGCCAGGCGGTGGGCGGCATGCTCAGCACCTTGCTCGATTCACTGCTGATGTTTTGCCCCAACGCCAACTCCTACCGCCGCTTCCAGACCAACAGCTATGCGCCGCTGGCCGCCACCTGGGGCGTCGACAACCGCACCGTCAGCCTGCGCGTGCCGGGCGGGCCGGCGAACTCCCGGCATATCGAACACCGTATCTGCGGCGCCGACGCCAACCCCTATCTGGCTGCTGCTGCGATTCTGGCCGGTATCCATCGCGGCATCCGCGAACAGCGCGACCCCGGCGCTCCAGTAGAAGGCAACGGCTACGCCCAGGCCACAGCGTTGCTGCCTACCGACTGGCTCACCACGTTACGCGCCCTGGAAGGTTCGAGCTGGGCGCGAGAAGCATTTGGCACTGAATTCCTGGACGTGTACCTGGCGGTCAAGCGCGCTGAATACCGCCAGTTCATGGGCGAGGTGGGAGCGCAGGACTGGCGTTGGTATCTGCATCAGGCGTGATCGGGCTGCGGTGGTGAATGCTTCGACCTTTTTTTGACATCGCAGTGGTTAAGCTGCGAATCAAGGTCGTTCACTACCGTTTCAGCCACATGAGCCTGCGATGTCGCCACAACCACCATCCTCCATCGAGATTGAATACGCCGAACGCTGTGACCGCGAGCACGCCAGGGTCTGCGGCGATACACGCCCGCCAAGGCTGCGGCAGCGACTGGCATCGTGGCGCGACGAGTGGCTGGTGCGCCACGCGCTGAAAGTCGCCGGTGAGCCTGGGTTGGTGCTGGACCTGGCCTGTGGCTCGGGACGCTTCTGGCCGGTGCTGGCCGAACACATCAACCGGGTGATCCTGGCGTCCGACAACTCCCAGAGCATGCTCGACCACGCCCGCACCCACCACCCGGCGTCCCTACTCAAGCGGGTCAAGACCTTCCACGGCTCGGCGTTTACCATCGGGTTGTCGGCAAATGCGGTGGATTGCATTTTCTGCCTGGAATTGTTTCGCCATGTGCCCAGCAGCGAAGGGCGATTGGCCCTGCTGCGCGAGTTCCACCGGGTCAGCCGTGACACGGTGATTGTCTCGGTCAATTCCCGTACCGCCGTAGAGGACGAGTTCCGCCAGGCGGGTTTCAAGGTCCTGCATCACCAGGAATTCATGCCGGGCTCAAGCCTGTGGCGGGTTTACGTGTTGCGTAAGAGAGGATAACTCCCGCCTGTCGGACTATTCTTCATCTCTTGTCTGAGTTTTCATGGTCGCCTGTGCACTGCGGATGCTCGCTAGCCCCTTTCGCGATATATACTGCGCGCCATTCTTCAAGGGAGAGCCGTGTGGCCATCGATATTCACTGGATCTGCGACAACGATAGCCTCGGCCAGCATTGCGCCGAATGGCAGCAGTTGCCATTCGTCGCCCTCGACACCGAATTCATGCGGGTCGATACCTTTTATCCCATTGCCGGGCTGATCCAGATTGGTGATGGCGTAAGCGCTTACCTGATCGATCCCCTGACCATCGACAACTGGCAACCCTTGGCCGCCTTGCTGGAGAACCCGGCGGTGATCAAGGTGGTGCATGCCTGCAGTGAAGACCTGGAAGTGTTGCTGCGCTTGACCGGCAGCCTGCCAGTGCCGTTGTTCGACACTCAATTGGCCGCCGCCTATCTGAACCTCGGTTTCTCCATGGGCTACTCGCGCCTGGTGCAAGCCGTGCTGGATATCGAGCTGCCCAAGGGCGAGACCCGTTCGGACTGGCTGCAGCGGCCATTGTCGGAGACGCAAGTCAGCTATGCCGCCGAAGACGCGGTGCACTTGGCCGAGGTCTACACGCGTTTGCGCCCGCAGCTGTCGGACGACAAGTACGCCTGGGTGTTGGAAGACGGTGCGGAGTTGGTCGCCAACCTGCGCCGCGAAGTCGACCCGTACGAGGTGTACCGCGACGCCAAGCTGGCGTGGAAACTGTCACGCGCCCAGCTCGCCGTGCTGCGTGAACTGTGCGCCTGGCGCGAGCAGCAGGCCCGCGCCCGTGACCTGCCGCGCAACCGCATCATTCGTGAGCACTCGTTATGGCCGCTGGCCAAATCCCAGCCGGATAACCTCGCCGCCCTGGGCAAGATCGAAGACATGCACCCGCGTACCGTGCGTCAGGACGGCCAGTTCCTACTCGACCTGATCAAGCGTGCCGGCAGCGTACCGATGGACCAATGGCCGCCCGCCGTTGCCGAACCGTTGCCGGTGGATGCCGCTGCACTGATCAAGCAACTGCGCGCCATTGGCCAGGCTGAAGCCGAACGCCTGGAGATGGCGCCGGAACTGATGCTACGCAAGAAAACCCTCGAAGCCCTGGTCAAAAGTGGCTACCCCGATGGTCCTTATCAATTGCCAGACTCGTTGCGTGGCTGGCGCCGCGAGTTGATGGGCCAGGCGCTGCTCGACAGCCTGGCCTCCGCCGGAGAACAGCCTTGAAACGTATCTGCTCCATCTACCGCAGCCCTAAACGCGCCGGCATGTACCTTTATGTCCTGAAAAGCGACGCCCTTGAGCGTGTGCCTGAAGGCCTGCTCAGCGTGTTCGGCAAGCCGGTACACGCGTTCAACCTGGTGCTTACGCCTGAGCGCAAGCTGCAACAGGAAGACATCGTGCAGGTGCTGGAAAACCTCGACAAGCAGGGTTACCACCTGCAAATGCCGCCCCCCGAGGACGAGTACATCGAACACTTGCCCGAAGAGCTGCTGCGCCGCAACGACCCGATGTGATCGACCGGTGCTCCGTCCGGGGCACTTGCTTCAATGGAATCGTATAAGTGGGCGGTGGCCGTAAGGATGCGGGCGGCCGTCCGTACTGTTTTTGAAAGGTTTTATGCATGCGTGTTCTGATTGCTGAACAGGATCACCCGCTCTACGCCCAATTGCTCGGCGAAGCGGCACCGGACCTTGAAGTGCTGACCAGCGGCGACTCGGCCGAACTGTCGCGCCTGGCCGCCGATTGCCCGGTCTGGCTGGGCCAGCCGGACCTGTTGGCGACGCTGCTGCGCCAAGGCCATCGCCCGCAATGGCTGCAATCGACCTGGGCCGGCATCACGCCGTTGCTGGCTGAAGGCTTGCCCCGTGACTATCGCCTGACCCGTGCAGTCGGCATCTTTGGCCAGGTCATGGCCGAGTTTGTCCTCACCTACATGCTCGGCCATGAGCGCGAGGTCTTGGCGCGGCTGGTCAGCCAGGTCGAGCGCAAATGGGACAACCGCATGGGCCAGAGCCTGGCGGGGCGCAAGGCGCTGATCGTCGGTACCGGCGATATCGGCCAACGTGTGGCCGAGTTCCTGGTGCCGTTCGGCGTGAAGCTGTACGGCATCGCCAGCACCGCACGCGAGCAGGCGCCGTTTATCGAAGTGGCCGGGCTCGACCAGTTGGGCCGGATGGTGGGGGAGGTGGACTACGTGATCAACCTGCTGCCCAACACGCCAAGTACCCATGATCTGTACGACGCGGCGCTGTTCAAGCAATTCAAGCCGACCGGCTTGTTCATCAACGTCGGGCGCGGGGTGGCGGTGGTGGATGCCGACCTGGTCGAGGCGTTGAAAGAGGGCCATTTGGCGGGCGCGGTGATCGACGTCTGCCGTCAGGAGCCGTTGCCGCAGCGCCATCCGTTCTGGACCGCTTGGGGGCTGTTGCTGACTGGCCATAGCTCGGCGCCGACGTCGCCGGAGTTGATGGTCGAGCTGTTTGTGCAAAACCTGCGGGCGTATCAGGCCAAGCAAGCGCTGCGCGGGGAAGTGGATTTCGAGCGCGGTTACTGACGGCAGCGCCCGCCCGCCGGGCGCACTCGTTTACCTTGGGTCATGTACATACCGTCTGACAGTCAAGATGGAACCTTTTTTCAAGGGGCTCCACGCAGAGATGGCAAAGAACGCTGACGCGCGCACTTTGTAGGACATCTTCTTGACTAAGGACAGCTAACAACATGACCACTCTGAATTCGCCCGTTGTTTATACCCAGCCATTGGCGCTTCCCAATAGCGCCGCCCCGCCCGTTGCCTTGCAGCGCCAAGGGGGGACAGCGGCAACCGACGCCCCTGTACCCAAGCCTTCATCGGCATTGCAGAAAGCGTTGGGAGACCGCTGTAACCAGCTTGCCCTGGCGCAATCACTCCAGCGTCTTATTCAAGACCTCACTCAGCAGCTCGTTCCCGATGAGTCGGCATCCAAGGCCCGGACGCGGATGGAAACGGCGCTGGCGTCGCATCTTAAAAGTACAACACTGTTTGTGTGCGAAGACTCCTCGTGGCCAGGCCCGACTCTGCCTGAGAACCGCATGGTCAGCCTTGAGGACTACCTGCTTGGCTGCGGCCTGCAGGTGCCGAAAACCCTCGAAGCGCTGGTAACGCTGAAAGATTCGAGCGTCCTGCAGGCGCAGGTCCATCCCCTGGGCAACCTCAGTGGCGCGCTGTCCTGGCCGCAGCCCATGGACAGCAACGACCAGGAGACTGTGCTTGCCCTGCTTCAAAGCAACGCCAGCGGTTTGCCTGGCCTGCCATTGGCGGAGCGTGAGAAGGGCGCCCTGGGGTATTTGATGAGCGGCAGCGCGGTGTCCGAGGCAAACTTGAAAACGCCTATCGTCGCGATGGAAAAACTGCTCGGTTCACCCAAGGCCCAGGCCCTGGGGCAGGCGATCCAGTCGAGGCTGGAGGGTATCCCGACGGGTGTGGCCAACAACGACTATGTGTTGACCGCCATCCATCTGGGTCTTGACCCCGAAAGTCAGGCTGATCCGGCTCGCAACAGCGTCGCCGGGTATGATCTGGCGCGCAGCCAGCATTGGGGGCAACCGGCTGCGGTGGTCATTGAGGGGTTGGGTAAACACCTGGTTGAAAAAGGCCGGGCCAACGCACAAACCGCCCCTCTGGCGGCCTATCTGTTGTTGGCCAGGACGGCACCTGAGTATCTGGTCAAAGACATTCCGGCGAGTGTGACCTATGGCAGCGTGCTCTGGGCTCAACTGGCGATGGCAGTGGCCAGGATCGAAGCGCAAACCCCGGGCCGAACACTGGGCATGGGGTACGCCGAGATTTTGCTGGGCGCCGAGACGCTCCCTGTCGACGAAGAGCTCTGCCAACAGATCGACTATCAGGCACTCAAGGACTGGGGCACCGTCAATGGACTGCTCATCGATACCGAAGAGGCACCCTCGGCGAGTGCCATGGAGCGTGTGAGGACTGCATTCAACAGTCACCTGAGTTCACTGAAGAACACCAGCGACGCGCTGCAAACCGCAATCCCCAGTCGTTCAGCGATGGGCATTGCGCAACTTCAAGCGGCATTCCCCGAGCTGGACCCCCGATTGTTCGAAGTGAAGAATATTCAGAAGGCAAGGTTAAAGGAAGGGCGGCCCGGCGTTTATCCCGGCATGCGTTCGATGCTGGATGTCGTCATGGAAGGGGGAGCGCTGGGGCCTGAAGATCATTGGGTATCCAATGACAAACGCCTCCCCGTCGATAAGTTCTGTAATCTGTATCGGGCCGGCAAACTAGGGGTCGCCACCCCGTTCAAGACAGCCTACGACAGCGCTATACAAGCGCAAGGCGAGGGCCAGCAAGGCCTGGTCAGGCACCTGATTTCGACATTGCCCTTGGAAGACCGCAAGAACCTGGAGTTCGGCAAGCTGGAGTTCTTCCACACCCACCAATACAAAATTGCCGGTGATTTATTGACCCCGCCTGCTCTGCACGTCCGAGGGCATACGCTGGAGGTGAAAGCGACGCAAACTAATGGTCAGGTGGATATTTATCTGATCGATACGCGCCAAGGCTCTATTGAAAAACAGAACTTCCTGAAACGTCGCCGCACTGAACCCTATACCGCCGACAAAATGGAAGAGCGCGACGCTAACATCCTCTCTCGTACCGCGCTGTTTGAACCTGGCAACGATAAGCCCGCCCGGCGGTTCCTGGCCCAGCCTGAAGGTACGCAGCCGCCTGACAGCTTCAACTCCGAGCGCAGTCATGCTATCGCCGACGTATTCGTGAAGTCCCTCGACCTGAAGAACGATGACCTGTTGAACGAGGCCAGGGGCATGACCTCGTTTGACCAGGACAGTGCCCGGAATGAGGCGATTGCTGAGTTTTTTCGCAGCCTGATCCCATTGCGTTCGGCCATCGTCAACTTTAAACATGGCAATGTCGGCCAGGGCCTCTTCGACCTGGCCCTAGACGTCGTGGGCTTGGTCACCTTAGGCGCGGGCAAGGCTGCGCAGGCAGGCAAGGTGCTGGGCAAAGGGCTTTCAACGGCGAGTCAGGCGGCCAAGGCTGCGAGGTTTATCGGCGCAAAGGTCGTTGAGGCATTTAACCCCTTGAGTGGCATCGGCGAGCTGCTGGTGGGGGGCGGCAGGATGGCGGTTGGCGGTGGCCGTTATCTGGTCCGCCAGTTCAATGTGCTCAGGGGCACGGCCGGCGGTTATGACCTGCTCAAGGCCGTTAGCAAGCAGCATGGGGACGCGGCCATCGGGGTCTTCAAGGTGGCGGGCGAGAATGTTGAGGGCGTTGCCGTGCAGCACAGGCGCAAATGGTACGCCCTGGATACGCAAACCATGCGCCCCTACGACCGACCTATTCACGACTTCGCTCCCGGGGTCCGCGCGGTGGATGGCAAGATTACCCACTTGCCGACCGTACCCGAGGGCGAACTGAGCAATGGGATGTTTCGTCAATTCAGCGTGCCTCGGTCAAGAATTACCGGGCTCTCACGCAACAGTCAGGGCGTATATGTCGCTGCTGACGGCCACCTGTCGCATATCCGCCATACCGACGGCAGTGGCCAAACCGCCCTTTACGAAGTACGGCAAGTGGCGCGTACAGCCGACGGAAAAGTACAGGCCCGGGTCTATCACAACAACCGACAAACCGGGTTGCTGGTCGAGCATGTCCAGGGTGATCAATGGCGACGCTTGGGACTCCAGGGCGGTGCTCCAACGTCGATCAAGGCAGACTGCGGGCCGGTGATTGGCAGAGGGGGCGAGGGCGTCGTCTACGCCAGTCTTGATGGGAAGCGCGCCTATAAGGATTTAGGACCGACGCGATACACGCCCTCGGATAACATCGAATTATCCGACGTTCAATATTTGAATAAATACTACGGCGATGGGTTTGCACGCACAGTCGTCGAGGACGGTCGCAGGTATCTGGTCATGGGCAGGATCGAAGGGTTGGACCTTGCGCACATCAACAAGAACAGTTTACCGCCTGAAGCCCGCTCACTGCTGGCAGATACGTTCGCAGAGATGGAGGCGAAGGATATTTACCACAACGATTTACAGTTGAAAAACTTCATGTACAGCGCGAACGACAATAAAATTTACCCGGTGGATATGGACGCGTTGTCCTCTGAGTTCATGGTCTCGTTCTTGATGCAGGACTATGAAAGGAAGAAGCAGAGGTTACTCAAGCAATATGCGGCACTTGTCGCTAAAGCGCCGTGAGCCATTGGATCCAATAACCCCTCAGTGAGTTGCCATCGCCTGGCAACTCACTGTCAGCTCCATCGGCCTCAGAGGCTGAAATCGCCCTCGCAAACCAGCTCGCTCAACGGCTTGCGCGGGCTGGGTGTTTCGCGACCTTGCAGGTATTCAGGCAGGGTCGACTTATCGCCCAGCTTGCCCACGGCCACGGCGGCATGCAGCGCATAACCTTGCGGGATTTTCAGCTCTTTGCGGGTCAGTTCCTGATCGAAACCGGCCATGCCGTGGGTGTGCCAGCCGCTCAGACTGGCCTGCAGCGCCAGATGGCCCCAGGCCGAGCCCGTGTCGAAGGTGTGCCACAGGGCCGGGGTTTCTTCGCTGGCGCCGGGGGCAGTGAAGTCGGTTTTCGAGGCGATGATCACCAGGGCCGACGCGTGTTGCGCCCAGCCACGGTTGAATTCATTCAGCAAACCCAGAAAACGCTCCCAATCCGGCGTGTCGCGGCGGGCGTAGAGAAAGCGCCATGGCTGCGAGTTGTAGGCGGACGGCGCCCAGCGCGCGGCTTCGAAGAAACTCAGCAGGGTTTCCTGGGAGATGCTCTCGCCGGTGAAGGCACGGGGCGACCAGCGGTCGGTGAATTGGGTGTGGATCGGATAGTCGGCAACACGTGTCATGGAGCAGTTCCTGATCGTCAATTCGGCGCTCAAAGCTACTGCGCGGCCACTAGACTGACAAGTGTTGTGACACCGCCAGTCGTAAGCGCTTGGCCCCAGAGGCCTTGGGCACTAGACTGGCGGCCTTTTCACCCACCGATACCGATGCAGAGCCATGGCCGCCAAAGTCGAACCTTTCTGGATACGCAAAACCCTTGAGCACCTCGACCAGGAGGAGTGGGAGTCGTTGTGCGACGGCTGTGGCCTGTGCTGCCTGCAAAAGCTCGAGGACGAAGACGACAACAGCGTCTATTACACGCGGATCGCCTGCAAACTGCTCGACCTGAAAACCTGCCAATGCACCGACTACCCCAACCGTCGTGCATCGGTGCCTGACTGCATCCAGCTCACGCCGGGTCAGGCCGACCAGTTCAAATGGTTGCCGCCCACCTGTGGTTATCGCCTGGTCAGCGAACGCAAGGACCTGCCACTGTGGCACCACCTGGTCTGCGGCGACCGCGATGCCGTGCACCACGAACGCATTTCCCAGTCCGGGCGCATGCTCAGCGAAGGCAGCGTGCCGGAGGATGACTGGGAGGACTACCTGATTTTCCGCGCGGGCTGAGAAGGAGTGTGTATGAGGGGGGCAATCAAGTTGGCAGCATCTATGGTGTTGCTGACGCTGAGCACGTCTGCATGGTGCGCAAAGAAAGTCGACCTGGATTATCACGTCAAACTCTTACCCCTGAGTGATCAGGCCGAAGTGCGGGTGAGCCTGTCCAAGGGTTCGGCGGTGCGCAGTTTGAACTTCGACCTTGGCTCCGACGGTGACTACAGCGATTTCAAGGCTGACGGCCAGTGGAGCATCACCGAACATCGCGGCCTATGGCAACCCAGCGCCGACAAAGCCAGCCTGACCTACCGCGTACGCCTCACCCATGCGCGCAAGGCCGGTATCTATGAAGCGCGGATGACGCCGAGCTGGGCGCTGTTTCGCGGTGAAGACCTGGTGCCGACCGCGCGCCTCGATCAGCAGGACGGCGTTGAATTGGTCTCACGCCTGGTCTTCGAACTGCCGGCCGGCTGGAAAAGCATCGAAACCGCCTGGCCGCGCATCGGCAAGAACACATTCCGTATCGACAACGTCTCCCGCCTGTTCGACCGGCCCACCGGCTGGATGCTCGCCGGCAACCTCGGTAGCCGCCGTGTGCGTTTGGGCGAGACGGAAGTGACCGTGGCTTCGCCCAAGGGCCAGGCCATGCGCCGGATGGATGTGTTGACGTTGCTGACATTCGTTTGGCCCCAAGTGGAGGCGGCTTTCCCACGGCATCCGACCAAGCTGCTGGTGGTGGGCGCCAGCGACCCGATGCGCCGTGGCGCGTTCTCGGCGCGGGACTCGATCTACCTCAGCAGCCGCACGCCGCTGGTCAGCGAAAACGGCAGCAGCCCGTTGTTACGCGAAGTGGTACAGGCGGTCGGGCGTTTCAATGACCACGACACCAGTGACTGGATCAGCGAAGGACTGGCCGAGTATTACGCCATTGAGCTGATGCGTCGGGCCGGTGGCATCACCGACGAGCGCTATCAGGCAATACAGGCGCGATTGGCAAAGGAAGGTAAGGGCGTGACCAGCCTGCGCGGCGAGCACGTCAGTGGCGCGACGGTGTCGCGGGCGGTGGTGGTGTTGCAGGAACTGGACCGCGAGATCCGCGTGAAGACTCATAACAAGCGGTCGCTGGATGACCTCGCGCAAGCGGTGATGCGGGCCAACCGCATCACCACCGCGGAGTTCGTGCAGCTGGCCGAGAGCATTATCGGCGAGCCCTCAGTGGTGCTGGATTCCAAACTGCTGCGCTGATCCTAAGCCCGCTCCCACAGTTTGATCTCCATCACATGGAAGATCAGACTGAGGTTTTAACCGCCTTCTCAGCCGCCACTTCCGCCTTGGTCTTCAAGTTCTGTAGCTCTGCCCCGGCACGTTCGATCTTCGTCCGCACGGTGTTCATCTCCTGACGACCTTGCGCCAGCTTGTCCTTGAGCGAACTGTGCCCGGTGACACCCCGCACCAGCGCCACACCGCCGATCGCCACCTGGATCAAGCCGAAAATCCCGCCACGGCGCAGGCCTTTGCCCACCATCATCACGCCACCGGCCACCGAGCCGATGCGCTCCCAGCCGTGCACGTTTTGCTGCGGCTGCGTTTCAAACGGGGTGTGCTCGATGATAGGTCGCAAGGTTTTGCTGTCGCTCATGATCTGTCTCCAACGAGGGCTAGTGATAAATAGCTGACTGCCCGCAGGTGCCGGATGTTCCGAAAATATCAGTATTTGGGGCCCGAACGGGTGTTGTTGCCCTTGGCCAAGCGGTCATAGAGCACCACGTTGACGGTGGCGGCGAGGTTCATGCAGCCGGTGGTCGGGATGTAGATCACGTCCTCGCACCAGTCGCGGATCTCTTTGTCGAGGGAGCCGTCTTCCGGGCCGAAGATGTACAGCGCGCGGTCAGGGTGGGTGTATTCGGGCAGGGGCCGAGCGCCTTCCACCAGCTCCACGGCGACGGGGATGCAGCCCAGGGGCAGGATCTTTTTCAGGTCATCGATGCCGATCAGCGGAATGTCGTGGTGGACCTTCTTGGTGTCGGTGATGAAGTCCCGCGCGCGCTCGTAACGCACGCCGGTGTAAAACACCGAGGCCACGCCGTAGCAGCCGGCGGCACGCATGACCGAACCGACGTTTTCGGGGGATTTGGGGTTATACAGACCGATGCAGCTGTAGCGTTTATTGCCCACGGGGAGGGGTGCCTTGGAGGAAAACGGCGATTATACGGCCTTGGAGTGATGCCGTGGTTGGCCGATCGCCTTCGCGAGCAAGCCCGCTCTCACATTTGAATGTGTTCACAGACCAAAAGTGTGGGAGCTGGCTTGCCTGCGATGAGGCCGTTACAGCCGACGAAGGCCTTCAGTCGTCCTTCTTCATCAGACCGGCCAACGCCGCAAACGGATTATGCGTGGCCTTGGCAATCGTCGGGCTGCTGGTGGAGCCGTCGCCGAAGTATTGCTGGTCGGTATAGCGCGAGTGTTCGTTGTCGTGGCAATACAGGCACAGCAACTCCCAGTTGGAACCGTCCTGGGGATTGTCATCATGATTGTGGTTGCGGTGGTGTACGGTCAGCTCACTCAGGCGTTTGCCGGAGAACTCACGGGCGCAGCGGCCGCACACGTGGGGGTACATCTTCAAGGCTTTGTCGCGGTAGCCCATTTCCCGGTCGCGCTGGGCATCGGCAAGGATGCGATCCAGCTTGGCGGTGTGGGAGGGCGGGTTGGTCGAGCTCATCATGGCTCCTGGCTATTTGATGGTTCACGGATAGGGTTGATTCTAGCCGCTCGCGTTGCAAATAACCGCTTCACTTTATCGATAAGGATCTGAAACTCATGCGTCTGCATTCATGGACTGTTGCACTGTTGCTGTGTGGGCTCACGGCCCAAGCCCAAGCGTTCTCTACCCCTCAGCCCGGTCAGGTGATCGAGGTGGCCCTGGAGCAATTGCACCCGACCCAGGCCGTGGTGGGTTTCGATCAGATCTACTACAGCCTTGGCCTGTTCGCCGATAAACCCAACAAGGTCTTCGATGAATACTGCGAAACCAACGGCCAGGGCGAGGCCGACAACGTGCCCAAGGGCGCGGACCTGCAAAAGCCGGCGAGCTTCACCTGCAAGGATCCGGTGGGCACCCATCCTGACGACATGAAAACCGTGGTAGTCGGCCCCGGCGGCCAGTTGTACCTGACCGACGGTCACCACAGCTTCACCACCTTGTGGGAAGCGCCCGGCGGCGGACCTCGCCTGAACATGTGGGTCAGGGTCACCGACGACTTCAGCAACAGCCCGACCATGGCCAACTTCTGGCAGCGCATGGAGGCCGCGCGCAAGGTCTGGCTCAAGGACAATCAGGGCCAGACCCTGCCGCCCGAGCAGTTGCCGGCGCACCTGGGCTTCAAGAACCTGCAGGACGACACCTTCCGCAGCCTGGTGTATTTCACCCGCAAGGCCGCGTATGGCAAACCTGATGCTGGCGAGATCGCGCCGGAGTTCCTGGAGTTCTATTGGGGCAACTGGCTGCGCACGCAAATTGATCTGGGCAAGTACAACCTGAACAAGAAGGCTGGCTACAAGGACGCGATAGAAGCCGTCGCCAAGCGCATGGTCAGCCTGGCCCCGGGCTCACCGGTCGGCGACAGCGGTTTCACCGCCCATCAACTGGGCGGCATGACGACGCTGGACCGCGATGAATTGGAGAAAACGTTCGACAAAAAAGTGCCGTACGTGATCGATTACCGTAATTCCCAACCATAGCGCAGATCAACAATGTGGGAGCGGGCTTGCTCGCGAATGCGGTGTTTCAGTCACTGATGTGCTGAATGACACACCGCATTCGCGAGCAAGCCCGCTCCCACATTAGACCTGCAGTGTGATCAGCCCTTGAGCTTCTCCGCAATCCAGATGGTGTGCCGTGTGCCCTTGTTGCCGTGGGCAAACACCTGCACTTCCTCGGCCTTGAAACCGGCCTTGCGCAGTTTGTCGCTGAACAGCTTGTCGGCGCTGGCTGACCACACGGCCAGCACGCCTTTGGGGCGCAGGGCCTTGGCGCAGGCGGCCAGGCCAGCGGCCGAGTAGAGCCAACTGTTGGCCTTTTGCGTGAGGCCTTCGGGGCCGTTGTCCACGTCCAGCATGATTGCGTCAAAGCCTTGGGGCTCGGCTTGCAGCACCTTGGCCACGTCTTCCATGCGGATCACCGTGCGCGGGTCCAGCAACGGTCGGCCGGATTTTTCGCCCAGCGGCCCCCGGTTCCATTCCACGACGCCCGGCACCAGTTCTGCGACGACCACTTCAGCGCTCTTGCCCAAGTGCTTGAGGGCTGACGCCAGGGTAAAGCCCATGCCCAAGCCACCAATCAATACCCGTGAGCCGGGGCGCCCAGCGACTTTGCGGCAGGGGATTTCCGCCAGCGCATCTTCAGAGCCGTGCATGCGCGTGTTCATCAACTGGCCACCGTCGCCGCCCTGGATCTTGATGACGAAATCTTCACCGTATTCGAACAGGCACAAGGCACCGCCGTTGTCGGGGATCGGGGTGGTGTCCAGCAGAACAAAACGTTTCATGGGAATCTCATTGGGAAGGGCATTCTTGCGCGGTTGGGAGTAGCCTTACGATATTCCGGTCAGGCCATGGAGCCATCGATGAAGTGCAGCATTCTAACGGTCATTGTGTTGAGCGCGCTCGCCTCAGGTGCGGCGCAGGCTCAGGAGTTGCAAACCGTACCGGTCGCGCCCGCCCCAACCCCAGGCGCGCCGGGCACTCCGACGCCGACGTTATACCCGCAAGTCACCCCGCCCGCCGTGCCCAAGACCAATGGCTCGCCACCCTTGGTGCCTATCGTGCTGCCAACGCCACCCAAGGACCAGACGGTGCCGGGCCTGCAAAATGACAGCAAGCCGAAGACGCCTGGCGGTTAGATCTGTTGCGAGAGTAATTGCCCGTCGGCCATGCGCAGGCGCTTGGACAGGGCGATAGCTATCGCGCGGATGATCTTGGCGGCGACCCTGGGCGCCTCGTTGAGCATCTTTTCCAGGGAGTCCTTGCCCAGGTTCAGCAGCACGCAGTCACTGGCCGCTACGCAACTGGCGGAACGCCGCTCGCCGTCGAGTACGGCCATCTCGCCAAAGGCCCGGCCGCTGCGCAGGGTCGCGATGGTCAGGCGCTGACCTTCGTGGTTGGTTTTCTGCACCGCCACCTGGCCGCTGTGGAGGATGCACATGAAGGTGCCGGCATCGCCCTCAAGGAAAATCACCTCATCGCGGGCAATGCTGCTGATATTGAAATAGCCGGCGGCGACATGAAAGTCTTCCGGCAACAGCGGGTCGAACAGGCCGCAATCCATAAGCATGTCGCGGATTTCGGTTTGTAAAGAAGAACTCATGAGTGTCGGTAATGCCATGGCAGCAATCTTGATCCATCAATCAGTAGGCAGTCCTGTGTTCAGACAGAACCGCCCCGCTAAGTTCCTTAAACCAGCCCCAGCGCCTTGAACACAAAGCCATATTCGAGTGCTACGTCACGTAACCCCTGGTAACGACCGCTCATGCCACCGTGGCCGGCGCCCAGTTCGGTCTTGAGCAACAGAAGGTTGTCGTCGGTCTTGGTGTCGCGCAACTTGGCCACCCACTTGGCGGCTTCCCAATATTGCACGCGGCTGTCGTTGTAGCCGGCGATCACCAGCAGGTGCGGGTAGCCCTGGGCGCGAACGTTTTCGTAGGGCGCATAGGCCTTGATGCGTGCGTAGACGTCCGGCTCTTCAGGGTTGCCCCACTCGTCGTATTCGGTGATGGTCAACGGCAGTTCCGGGTCGAGCATGGTGTTGAGCACGTCGACGAAGGGCACTTCGGCAATCGCCGCCTGGAACAGCTCAGGGCGCTGATTGAGCACCGCGCCGATCAACAGGCCACCGGCACTGCCGCCGCTGATGGCCAGTTGCTTGGAGGTGGTCAGACCCTCGGCGATCAGGTGTTCGGCACAGGCGATAAAGTCACTGAACGTGTTCTGTTTGTGCGCCTGCTTGCCATTGCGGTACCAGGCTTCGCCCAACTCCCCGCCGCCACGCACGTGGGCGATGGCAAACGCCACGCCACGCTCCAGCAGGCTCAGGCGTGCGTGGGAGAACCACGGGTCCAGGCTCGAACCGTAGGCGCCATAGCCGTACAGATACAGTGGCGTGGCTTTACCCAACTGGTCGCGCTTGACCACCAGGCTGATCGGTACCTGGGTGCCATCTGCCGAGGTGGCCCATAGCCGTTGGCTCACGTAATCGTCGGCGTTGAACACGCCGAGTACCGGGGTTTCCTTGAGCACCTGTTGCGCGCCGCTGGCCAGTTCCAACTGACGAACCTGGGCCGGGCGGTTCAGGGCTTCATAGCGCAGGCGGATCTTGTCGCTGACAAACTCCAGGCTGTTCTGTACGTAGAGGCTGTAGGCGGCGTCAGGTAATTCCACGCGATAGGCCGGCAAGCCCTGTGGATGCACTTCGATCACCGGCAGGCCACCGATGCGCAGGCTCAGGGTCATGGCGTGGGTGTTGAGGCTCACGCCGTCGAGCATCACCTCGTCGCTGTGGGGGATCAGGTTCTGCCACTCAGCTTCGGTCGGCACATCGCCAATGTCGGTCGCCACGAACAGGGCGTAGTTGATGCCATCACGGTTGCTGCGGATAAACCAGGTCCACGCGCCATTCAGCTGGCCGTGATCGACATCGTATTCGTGGTCCTCGACCCGTGGCGCCAGGCACGTAAAGTCCAGCTGCGGCTGATCGGCGTCCAGGGCCCAGACTTCGCTGGTGGTCTTGCTGCCCAGTGACAGCAGCAGCTGGCGCTCGGAGCTGGAACGGTAGCAATGCAGGAAGAAGCGTCCGTCCGGCTCATGGAACACTTCCTGCGCTGCCGTGCCGTCCAGGCGATAGCGATACAGTTTGTGCGGGCGGTGGGTGTCGTCCAGCTCGCCGAAGAACAGGGTCAGGCTGTCGTTGGCCCAGGTCATGCTGCCGTCGCAGTGTTCAAACTCCAGTTCGCTGACTTTACCGGTGGCCAATTCCTTCACGTAGAGGGTGTAGATCTCTTCACCGCTGGTATCGAGGCTGTAGGCCAGGCGCTGGTGGTCGGGGCTGATACTGAAGGCGCCAAGGGAGAAGAAGCCACCATTGGCTAGCTCGTTCGGGTCCAGCAGCAATTCTTCGCTGCTGTCATCCACCTGGTTGCTGTCGTCGGCCGGGCGACGGCAGCGGTAGTGGCGGGCGTATTCGTCACCGGCGGTGGTGCGGGTGTAATACAAATACGGGCCCCACGGCGAAGGCAACGACAGATCGGTTTCGAGAATGCGGCCCTTGATCTCCTCGAACAGGGTTTCGCGCAGCGCTGCCTGGTCGGCGAGCTGGGCTTCCTGCCAGGCGTTTTCAGCCTTGAGGTAATCGAGCACCTCAGCACTGTCGCGCACTTGCAGCCAGGCGTACGGGTCTGGGCCTTGGGCCTTGCGGGCAATCGGAGCGGTCGATACGGGCATGGGATTATTCTCTATCGGGCGGACGGTGGCAGGCATTGCAGCCGCGACACGCAAAAGCCGTTATCATAGCCGCCTGTTTGCCAACCTTGCCATGGACACCATGACCGAGAACGACTATCTGATCGCTTGGGGCCTTTACGCCTTCGCCGCTTTGGGCTGCCTGTTGGTGTGGTGGCGCATGACCCGCTGGATCTGGCGCTGGCTGCGCGAGCCGCTGCTATTGCTGATGGCGGTGCTGCTCTTCAGCCCGACCATTGTCGACCCGGTCAAGACCCAGTTCGCGCCGGCCGTGGCGATCACGGCCCTGGACCTGGTGCTCAAGGTCGGCAACAACGCCTGGCGGGCCATTTCCGATCTGTTCATGTACACCATGATCGCCTTTGGCGTGTACCTGGTGTTTGCGCTGATCCGCTGGCCCATCGAACGGGCCGCCAACGCCCGCCGTGAGCGCAAGGCCGCTGCTGATGCCGCCCTGGCCGCCGAGCCGGATCAAGATGACGATGACGTGCCTATGCGGCGTCCTGCGCCGGTGAGCGGTATGCGCGTCGAACCGCGCCTTTAACGTTGTCCGCCCTGCTGCGAGAGCCCTGGCATGTGTGAATTATTGGGCATGAGTGCCAACGTCCCCACCGATATCGTGTTCAGCTTCACCGGGCTGATGCAGCGCGGTGGGCGCACCGGTCCGCACCGTGACGGTTGGGGCATCGCCTTCTACGAAGGCCGTGGCCTGCGCCTGTTCCAGGACCCGGCCGCCAGCAGTGAATCGGAAGTCGCGCTGCTGGTGCAGCGTTACCCGATCAAAAGTGAAGTGGTGATTGGTCATATCCGCCAGGCCAACGTCGGCAAGGTCAGTTTGGCCAACACTCACCCGTTCGTTCGCGAACTGTGGGGCCGTAACTGGTGCTTTGCCCACAACGGCCAACTGGCCGACTTCACCCCACGCGCCACTTTCTACCGCCCGGTGGGCGATACCGACAGCGAAGCGGCCTTCTGCGATTTGCTCAACCGTGTGCGCGAAGCCTTCCCTGAGCCAGTGGACATTGAAGACGTCCTGCCGGACCTGATCGCCGCCTGTGCCGAATACCGCAGCAAAGGTGTGTTCAACTGCCTGCTCAGCGACGGCGACTGGCTGTTTTGCTATTGCTCGACCAAATTGGCCCAGATCACCCGTCGCGCCCCGTTTGGTCCGGCACGCTTGAAAGATGTCGACGTGATCGTCGATTTTCAGGCCGAAACCACGCCTAATGACGTGGTGACCGTGATTGCCACCGAACCTTTGACCGATAACGAAAACTGGACCCGCTACGAACCGGGCCAATGGAGCCTGTGGCGACGCGGTGAATGCGTCAGCCAGGGCATCACCGAGTAAGGATATTGACCATGTTGCTCAGTTATCTGCGGTTGGTGCTGTTTGCGATTGGCCTGTTGGTCGGCGTGCAAGTGCCGGGCTTCATCAACGACTACGCCAAGCGCGTCGAAGCTCATTTGATCGAGGCCCAGACCGGTCTCAGTGGGTTTGAGACCACTGCCCGGCAGTTCTTCAACGGTGACTTGAAGGCGTTGGTCGCGCATTACCGCGCCAGCGATGACCCGGTGTTCCAGAGTGACGCCAACAGCCTGGGCGCCATGCTGGATCGCCAGGTGGCGTTGGACAAGCAATTCCAGGCCATGCAAGGCCCGTGGTATATCCGCGCCCTGCAAGTGGCGGTGGCGGCGGACCCGGATATCCGCCAGGAAACCTGGAACGGCTACAGCTACCAGATCCTGCTCACGCCTGAGGCCATGGGCTGGGGGTTGGGCGGAGCGATGCTGTTGTCGTTTGGCATCGAATGCCTGTTCCGCCTGATCGACTGGGTCGTGCTGGGCGGCAAGCGCCTGCGCCAGAGCCGGCCGATCGAAGAGCGCGACCTGAAAGGTTTGTAAACCATACGCAGATCCAACTGTGGGAGCGGGCTTGCTCGCGAATGCGGTAGATCAGTCACAACATCTTTGACTGACACGCCGCATTCGCGAGCAAGCCCGCTCCCACATGTTTAATCCGGTTTCCTCAGTAAGGTTGGTGTGCTCAGTACCATC
Organism: Pseudomonas sp. H3_E07; assembly: GCF_054668895.1. NCBI lineage: Bacteria > Pseudomonadati > Pseudomonadota > Gammaproteobacteria > Pseudomonadales > Pseudomonadaceae > Pseudomonas > Pseudomonas sp. H3_E07. The sequence goes on along the minus strand of NZ_CP162795.1, from coordinate 1,110,983 downwards.
CGCTCTTCACCGACTTCTTCGGCATACCGCGCCACCACCTTCTGGCACAACCCCACAATCTCCTCCACCAACTCCACCCCCACGCGCCACGACACCACCACCTGCAAGTTCGGCAGTTTCTGCGCCATCGGCAACATCACCAATTCCCCACGCGCCAGTTCTTCGCTGACCAGCACCGGCGGCAGCGCGCCTATGCCGAAACCATCGCGCAGCAAGCGGGTGATGGCCGATACTGAATTCACGCAGTTCATCCGTGGCGCGGCCACGCCGTTGGCTTGCATCAGGCTGATGACGTCCTGGTGCGGGTGGGAGTTTTTCGAGTAGGTGATGATGCGTTCCTGGGCCAGTTCTGCGAGGGAGGCGTAGTCACGGTTGTAGATCGACTGGCTGGCGACGATCCAGGCCATGGGGTGGCTGGCCAATTCCAGGCTGCGTACGGTTTCGAGGCGCACCAGGTCGGTTTGCAGGATCAGGTCGAGGAAGCCTTTTTGCAGCTGATCGCTGAGGTTCAGCGCGGTATCGGCGACCAATTCGATCTCTACCAGGGGGAAGTGGTCCATCAGTTCCGCCACCAGCGGGCTGAGCCAGGTGTGGATAACCGTGTCCATCGCGCCTATCCGAATGCGCCCGACCTTGCTGCTGGTGGTCTCCAGGGACTGTTTCAGGCCCTGCATGGTCACCATCATCTGCTCGGCATAATCGAGCACTTTCAAACCCTCAGGGGTCAGGCTCACGCCGCGTGAGTCGCGTAGAAACAACTTCACCCCCAGTTCGCTTTCCAGCACCGCAATACGGCTGGAGATCGACGCCTGGGTGGTGAACAACTTCTCGGCGGTCAGGCGGAAACTCTTGAGCTTGGCTACCCAGACGAAGGTTTCGAGGAACTTCAAATTCATGGGATCAACTTTTTCTTATGCATGGATCGGTTTTTATTAGTTGGACGCCGTACCGGGCCAGCGCCAAAAATCGAGCCATTCCACGATAAGCGCCGTTGGGGTGTCAGGACAAGTTGCGAGTTCTGCGTAAATAATCCCACACTACAAAAAAATAAAGCCTACAGGAGCGACAGTCCGTGAGCCGTCTTTTACTCAATTGCGATATTGGCGAAAGCTTTGGCAACTGGACCATGGGTCTGGACGCCGAGGTCATGCCGTTCATTGATTGCGCCAACGTGGCGTGCGGTTTCCATGCCGGCGACCCGAGCATCATGCGCAAGACGGTCAGCCTGGCGTTCAAACAGGGTGTGCAAGTCGGTGCGCACCCGGCGTATCAGGACCTGCAAGGCTTTGGCCGTCGCTCGATGGCCTACACCCCTCAGGAAATCCAGGATCTGCTGCACTATCAGATCGGTGCCCTCGACGGCATCTGCCGGGCACAAGGCGGGCGTGTCAGCTACGTGAAGCCTCACGGAGCGATGTACAACGACATGATGGCCAACCCCGCACAGTTGCGTGCGGTGATGCAGGCCGTGGCTGCCTACGGCGACCTGCCACTGATGCTGCTCGCCACGCACGACAACAGCGCGGCCCAGGCCTTGGGTGACGAATACGGTGTAACCCTGTGGTTCGAAGCCTTCGCCGACCGGGCCTACGATAACAAGGGCCACCTGGTCTCGCGCCAGTTGCCCGGCGCCGTGCACCACGATTCCGACACCATTCTGCAGCAAGCCCTGACCATTTCCCGGGGTGAACCGCTGACCGCCAGCGACGGCAGCCCGTTGGTCCTGCAGGCCAATACCTTGTGCGTACACGGCGACAACGCCAGCTCGGTCGCCGCCGTGCAACGCATCTGCGAGGCATTGAAGCCAGCATGAAGCCTCGGATTGAAGTGGTGGCCATCGACTGCCTGATGGTGCGCCTATTTGATGCCATCGCCGAAGCCAATATGCCGTGGATGCTTGCCGCCACCCAGCGCTTGCGCAGCGATTTTGGTGCGGCCTTGGTGGACCTGGTGCCGTCCTACACCACGTTGATGGTGCATTACGACCTGACGGCATTGAGCCCGGCCCAGGCGCGGGAGTTGATCGACCTGGCCCTCACCGATCTGCAGCCACAGGCCCAGGGCAGTGGCCAGTGCCATGTGCTGCCGGTGTGGTACGACCTGAGCGTCGGCCCCGAACTGACCCTGCTTAGCCAGCGCAGTGGCCTGTCGGTGGATGAAGTGATCCGCCGCCACAGTGCCCACGAATACCAGGTGTTTGCCCTCGGCTTCGCCCCTGGCTTTGCCTTTATGGGCCTGGTGGATGAAAGACTCGCCGCGCCACGTCTGAACACCCCACGCAAACGCGTGGCGGCCGGCAGTGTCGGCATCGCCGAACGGCAAACCGCCGCTTACCCGGTGGTCTCGCCGGGCGGCTGGAACCTGATAGGCCGCACCCCGGCCCGACTCTTTGACCGCGAGCGCGAGGGCTACAGCCTGATGCAGCCTGGTGACACGGTGCGCTTCGAGCCCGTCGATCACGCTCAATTCATCACATTAGGTGGCGATGACACGCCGTTGGAGGCGCAGGCATGAGCCGCTTGATCATTGAGGCCAGCACGCCGCTGTGCCTGTTGCAGGACGGCGGCCGTTTTGGCGTGCGTCACCTTGGCGTGACCCAGGGCGGAGCGCTGGACTGGGTGTCGATGTCCTGGGCCAACTGGCTGCTGGGCAATGCGCTGGACGCGCCGGTGGTGGAAATCACCCTGGGCGGTTTTACCGTGCAAGCCGACGATTATTGCCTGCTGGCCCTGGCCGGAGCGGACTTGGGCGCGTACATCGACGAACGCCCCATCAGCCCCGGCCGCAGTTTCATCCTGCAAAAGGGCCAGCGCCTGCGTTTCACCCAGCCATTCAAGGGGGCGCGGGCCTATCTGGCCGCGCCGGGCGGCTTTGATGCGCCGGATGTGCTGGGCAGTTGCGCCACCGTTGTGCGTGAGGAACTGGGCGGGGTGGACGGCTTTGGCAAGGCATTGGCCGAAGGCGGGTGCTTGGCGTATTCCGGCACAGGCGGCGCAATGAAGGTTCTCAGCGATTTAACCCTGCCAACCAAAGCACCGTTGGACGTGATTGTCGGCGCACAAATCGGCCAGTTCAGTGGGCAAAGCCTGTTCGATGCATTCAACACTGAGTGGGCCCTCGACAGTCGCGCCGATCGCATGGGCATGCGTTTGTTGGGCACGCCGTTGCAGTATCAGGGGCCGTCGTTGATCTCCGAAGGCATTCCGTTGGGGGCGATCCAAGTGCCGCCGGATGGGCAGCCGATTGTGTTGCTCAATGATCGGCAGACCATCGGTGGCTACCCGCGTCTGGGGGCACTGACGCCTCTGTCGCTGGCGCGGCTGGCGCAATGCCTGCCAGGAGAGAAAGTACGCTTGACGCCAGTGGTGCAGGAGACGGCGCATCGTCAGCAACTTGAATGTCTACGCCAGTTCATTTGACCGCTGAGGCAGTGGGACACTCGCAGAGATATCCCACACTACCTGAGTCCTTTGCCGTATTGGTTTGCAAGGTGGCGCATGGAAGTCTTGAGGGTGCATTCACTATCAGGATTCAACATGCGCTACATGAAGATCTACGCACACGACGTGCTCGATAACGATGTACCCGATGTGGTCACACTTGAGTTTCACGACGACACCTGCACGCCGACGCTTGTTCATCAAGCCACGACGTTCGATATCACTGATGACGGGCAGTTGGACTGGGTGATCGCCGATGATGTGAATCAGGACGGCGTCGTCGATGCTGTCGACCGTGCACAAGCGATTGAGCTGGCCCAACTGTTTCTTGAGTTCAATTGGTTCAGTCTCGACGAACCTTTCGATAAATATTTGAAAGTATTTGCCCGAGATTTTGATGGTAACGGCGTGCCTGACACCGTGCGGCTGCATTTTCATCAAGGCGAGGGCGCCCCGACCGATGAGAGTATTGCCTACACCGCGGCGATTTATGCTGATGGAAATGGCCTTGCCGGGGTTTCGATCAACCAGGACGTCAACAATGACCGTAAGGTCGACAGAAAGGACGCCGAGCTGGTCAAACAGTTTTCCGCGCTGTTCCTGAAGTGCGGCTGGATCGACGCCGGGACCGCTTGATGGCAGACCTGTAGCCGCAGCGTGCGGCTACAGGGAGCGGGCTACTTCGACAAGAAACGCATCCCTTCTTCCAACCCGCGCAGGGTCAGCGGATACATCTGATCCTCCACCAACTCCCGCACAATCCCGGTCGACGCTGTATACCCCCAAGTGTCCTTTGGATACGGGTTAATCCAGATCAGCTTCTTGTACTTGGCCATGAAGCGCTGCATCCACACATACCCCGGCTCTTCATTCCAGTGCTCGACGCTGCCGCCGGCCTGGGTGATTTCATACGGCGCCATCGACGCATCGCCGATAAAAATCACTTTGTAGTCCGCACCGTACTTGTGCAGCACGTCCTGGGTGGAGGTGCGTTCCGAGGTGCGGCGCTGGTTGTTCTTCCACACTGATTCGTACACGAAATTGTGAAAGTAGAAATACTCCAGGTGCTTGAACTCGGTCTTGCACGCCGAGAATAGCTCTTCGCAGATCTTCACGTGGGCATCCATCGAGCCGCCGATGTCGAACAGCAACAGCAGCTTGATGGTGTTGCGCCGCTCGGGGCGCATCTGAATATTCAGCAACCCGGCATCGCGGGCGGTGTGGTCGATGGTGCCGTCGATGTCCAGCTCTTCGGCCGCACCCTGGCGTGCGAATTTGCGCAGGCGACGCAGGGCGATCTTGATGTTGCGCGTGCCCAGTTCCACCTGATCGTCGAGGTTCTTGTACTCGCGCTGGTCCCACACCTTCACGGCCTTGCCCTGACGCTTGCCGGCATCACCGACACGGATGCCTTCCGGGTTGTAGCCGCCGGAACCGAACGGGCTGGTGCCGCCGGTGCCGATCCACTTGTTGCCGCCGGCATGGCGTTCCTTCTGTTCTTCCAGGCGTTTCTTGAAGGCTTCGATCAGCTTGTCGAGGCCGCCAAGGGACTGGATCTGCGCGCGTTCTTCCTCGCTCAGCGAGCGTTCAAACTCCTTGCGCAGCCAGTCTTCCGGGATCAATGCCTGCAAGTGGTCGTCGAGTTTTTCCAGGCCGTTGAAGTAGGCGCCGAACGCCCGGTCGAACTTGTCGAAATGCCGCTCGTCCTTCACCAATATCGCCCGGGCCAAGTAGTAAAACTCGTCCATGTCGGCGAAGGTCACGCGCTGTTTCAGCGCGTTGATCAGGTCGAGCAGCTCGCGCACCGACACCGGCACCTTGGCGGCGCGCATCTCGTTGAACAGGTTGAGCAACATCAGCGATTACCGCGACGGCTCATGAACGCCAGACGCTCCAGCAACTGTACGTCCTGCTCGTTCTTGACCAGCGCACCGGCCAGCGGTGGGATGGCTTTGGTCGGGTCGCGTTCGCGCAGCACGGCTTCGCCGATGTTGTCGGCCATCAGCAGCTTGAGCCAGTCGACCAACTCCGAGGTGGAGGGCTTTTTCTTCAGGCCCGGCACTTTGCGTACGTCGAAGAACACGTCCAGCGCTTCGCTGACCAGGTCTTTCTTGATGTCGGGGTAATGCACATCGACGATTTTTTGCAGGGTGGTGCGGTCGGGGAAGGCGATGTAGTGAAAGAAGCAGCGGCGCAGGAACGCGTCCGGCAGCTCTTTTTCGTTATTGGAGGTAATGATGATGATCGGCCGTTTCTTGGCCTTGATGGTCTCGTCGATTTCGTAGACGTAGAACTCCATCTTGTCGAGTTCCTGCAGCAGGTCGTTGGGGAACTCGATGTCGGCCTTGTCGATTTCATCGATCAACAGGATCACCCGCTCCTCGGATTCGAACGCTTCCCAGAGCTTGCCCTTCTTCAGGTAATTGCGCACGTCATGCACCTTGTCCACGCCCAGCTGCGAGTCGCGCAGGCGGCTGACCGCGTCGTACTCGTACAGCCCTTGGTGGGCCTTGGTGGTGGACTTGATGTGCCAGGTGATCAGCTTGGCGCCGAAGGACTCGGCCAATTGCTCGGCGAGCATCGTCTTGCCGGTGCCAGGCTCGCCCTTGACCAGCAACGGCCGCTCCAGGGTAATGGCGGCGTTGACGGCCAGTTTCAGGTCATCGGTAGCCACATAGGCCTGGGTGCCTTCGAACTTCATCGGTGTCTCCTCGCATTCATCAATGCCCGGACTATACCGCGCAGCCCCGGCGACTGTGAACGCAGGCGGCTTATTCAGTCTCTGAATGACCAGTCACCTTCAGTCCGCCGAGGGCTTGGGTTGTTCATAGCGGGCATTGAACGCCTGGATGAACCCGTTGCGCAAAATCGCCAAAAATGCGGAAAACGCGCTGACATTTTGCTGGTGCACGCTGCCACTGAGTTCAACGCGGGTGGCAAACTGGTTTTTCGCCTGGTTTTTCAACACGGTTTCGCTGGCGCCGACCACGGCCTCCCAGATCGAGCGGAAGATGTTTTTGTCTTTGTTTTCCACATCCTGTTGCCAATCGAACACTTCTACATCGCGCATCAGCGGTTTGATGTAGCCGGTCAACTGACCTTTTTCCGCCTGGGCTTCGATCACCACGTCGCCGGTGCCGGCCTTGAAGTCGAATTTGCCGTAGGCCGACGCGAAATCATTCATGCGCTTGAGCTGCAAGTCTTTGGCGCGGAAACGGAACTCGAAATTCTCGAAATCACTCAGCGGGTCGAACGTGGCGGTCGCTTCCAGCGGTGCCTGGCCCTGAAGCAGCGCCTTGCCCTCAAAGCGGGCGTCTCGCTTGCCTTTGACGTCGACCACGTTGGTCAGGTTGTAGAAGCTCGCGTTGACGTCCGTGGCGTTGATGTTGACCGGTGGTTTGGAGTTGAAGTTGTGAAAGGCGATCTTGCCGTCTTCGATGCGCACTTCGTCGAGTGTGATGGGCGCCAGCTTGCTCAACTGCTCGCGCCAGTCGGTGCCTTTACCGGTCTGGGACGCCTGCTGGTTGGCGCCGCCGTCGACGAAGTTCACTTCAGGCTGGATAAACAGCACCTTGGCCACCACCGCATGGTCGTACCACAGTGAATGCCAGCTCACCGCCAGGTCGACCAACGGCGCCTTGACGAACGGTACGGGCACTTTACCGTCGACCTTGATGATCTCCAGGCCGTTGATCCGGTAGGCACCGCGCCACAGGGCCAGGTCCACGTCGGTCACCTGGCCACGGTAGTCGCCCATGTTGGCGAGCTTGTCATTCAAGTAGTTACGCACCAGATAGGGCAGGGCGATGCTCAACGCGACCAGTAGCACCAGTATTCCGGCAACGGTCCATAGTGGCCAGCTGTAGCGACGTTTCATGGGGAGGTCCTCTGTCCGTATAGGAGGTGGACTGTTGCGAGGGGCGCAACGTTCCTCCGACTGGACGCTTCGCGGCACGAGGCATACCCTTGTTGCCTTCCTGAAGACTGCCCAATAGGACCCGTCATGAGCCGCATCTTTGCAGACAACGCGCACTCCATCGGTAACACGCCCCTGGTTCAGATCAACCGGATCGCACCGCGTGGCGTGACCATCCTGGCCAAGATCGAAGGGCGTAACCCAGGCTACTCGGTGAAATGCCGCATTGGCGCAAACATGATCTGGGACGCTGAAAGCACCGGCAAACTCAAGCCGGGCATGACCATTGTCGAACCCACCTCCGGCAACACCGGTATTGGCCTGGCGTTTGTCGCTGCGGCCCGTGGCTATAAGTTGCTGCTGACCATGCCGGCCTCCATGAGCATCGAGCGGCGCAAGGTGCTCAAGGCCCTCGGCGCCGAATTGGTGCTGACCGAGCCGGCCAAGGGCATGAAGGGCGCGATCGAAAAAGCCGGCGAAATCGTCGCCAGCGACCCGGCCACTTACTTCATGCCGGCTCAGTTCGAAAACCCGGCCAACCCGGCCATCCATGAGAAAACCACTGGTCCGGAAATCTGGAACGACACCGACGGCGCCGTGGATGTGCTGGTCGCGGGCGTGGGCACTGGCGGCACCATCACCGGTGTTTCACGCTATATCAAGAACATCGCGGGCAAGCCGATCCTGTCGGTGGCCGTCGAGCCGATCGCATCGCCAGTGATCACCCAGGCGCTGGCCGGTGAAGAGATCAAGCCCAGCCCGCACAAGATCCAGGGTATTGGCGCCGGTTTCGTACCGAAGAACCTCGATCTATCGATGGTCGACCGCGTGGAGCTGGTGACCGACGACGAATCCAAGGCCATGGCTCTGCGCCTGATGCAGGAAGAAGGGATTCTGTGCGGTATCTCCTGTGGCGCCGCGATGGCTGTGGCAGTGCGCCTGGCCGAGAAACCGGAGATGCAGGGCAAGACCATCGTGGTGATTCTGCCCGACTCCGGTGAGCGCTACCTGTCGAGCATGCTGTTCAGCGATTTGTTTACCGAGCAAGAAAACCAGGCTTGATTTGAGTCAGCGCCGAACACCCGGGCCTTCTGCATAATGGCCCAACTGTTTATCATGGCCGGCTGCTACGTCTGCTGTTGGCCAGGCGCTTATTTCCAGGAGTTGCTGCATGACCTTTTCTTTGGCCGCCAAGCTGTCGGTGCTGGCGTTGTTTATCGGCAGCACGTTGTATGTGCACCTGCGCGGCAAGGCGCGTTTGCCGATGTTGCGCCAGTTCGTTAACCATTCGGCGCTGTTCGCCCCCTATAACGCCCTGATGTACCTGTTTTCGGCGGTGCCGTCCAAGCCGTACCTGGACCGCAGCAAATTCCCGGAACTGGATGTGCTCAAGGACAACTGGGAAGTGATCCGCGAAGAGGCCATGCACCTGTTCGACGAGGGTTACATCCGCGCGGCCGAAAAGAACAACGACGCCGGTTTCGGCTCGTTCTTCAAGAAGGGCTGGAAGCGTTTCTACCTCAAGTGGTACGACAAACCCCTGCCATCGGCGGAGGCGCTGTGTCCGAAAACCGTGGCGTTGGTGAGCAGCATTCCTAACGTGAAAGGCGCGATGTTCGCGCTGTTGCCGGGCGGCAGCCACCTCAACCCGCACCGCGACCCGTTTGCCGGTTCCCTGCGTTATCACTTGGGCCTGTCCACGCCGAACTCCGACGCCTGTCGTATCTTTGTCGATGGCGAGGAGTACGCCTGGCGCGACGGTGACGACGTGATGTTCGACGAAACCTACGTGCACTGGGTCAAGAACGAGACCGAGCAGACCCGTGTGATTCTGTTCTGTGACATCGAGCGTCCGCTGAGCAACCGCGTGATGACCCGTATCAACCGTTGGGTCAGCAAGCAGTTGGGGCGCGCGACTGCGCCGCAGAACCTGGATGACGAACGTGTGGGCGGGATCAACCAGGCGTATGCCTGGAGCAAGACGTTCAGCGACAAGTTCAGCGGTGTGGTCAAGCAGTGGAAGCGCAAGCATCCGAAGGCTTACCGCATTGCGCGGCCAGTGCTGGCCGTAGTGGTGCTGGTGCTGCTGTGGAAGTGGCTGTTCTGATCGGAGCGCAGTCAAACATGTGGGAGCGGGCTTGCTCGCGAATGCGGTGGATCAGTCGAAACATCTTTGACTGACATACCGCATTCGCGAGCAAGCCCGCTCCCACATTGGTTTGCAGTGTTGCTCAGGACGCGATCAGTTGGCGCAGCACGTAGTGCAGGATGCCCCCCGACTTGAAGTACTCCACTTCATTGAGCGTATCGATCCGGCACAGCACTTCGACCTTCTCGCTACTGCCATCCTCCCGCGTAATCACCAGCGTCAGGTTCATCCGTGGCACGATCTCCACGTCGGTCAGCCCAAGAATGTCGATCTTCTCCTTACCCGTCAGCTTGAGCGACTTGCGGTTCTGATCCAGCTTGAACTGCAACGGCAGCACACCCATGCCCACTAGGTTGGAGCGGTGAATCCGCTCGAAACTCTCGGCGATCACCGCCTTGACGCCCAGCAGGTTGGTACCCTTGGCCGCCCAGTCACGGCTTGAGCCGGTGCCATATTCCTGGCCGGCCACCACCACCAGCGGCGTGCCTGAGGCCTGGTATTTCATCGAGGCGTCGTAGATTGGCATTTTCTCGCCGGTGGGGATGTACAGCGTATTGCCGCCTTCCTCACCGCCGAGCATCTCATTGCGGATACGGATGTTGGCAAAAGTGCCGCGCATCATCACTTCATGGTTGCCCCGGCGTGAACCGTAGGAGTTGAAGTCGCGCGGTTCCACGCCTTGTTCGCGCAGGTAGCGGCCGGCGGGGCTGTCGGTCTTGATGTTGCCGGCCGGGGAGATGTGGTCGGTGGTGACCGAGTCTCCCAGCAACGCCAGCACATTCGCGCCTTTGACGTCCTTGATCACCGGCAGAGGCCCGGCAATGTCGTCGAAGAACGGCGGGTGCTGGATGTAGGTGGAGTCTTTCTGCCACACGTAGGTCGCAGCTTGTGGCACTTCAATCGCTTGCCACTGCTCGTCACCGGCAAACACTTCAGCGTATTCCTTGTGGAACATGCCTGTCGTGACTTGAGCAACGGCGTCGGCGATTTCCTGGCTGGTGGGCCAGATGTCCTTGAGGTACACCGGATGACCGTGCTGATCGTTGCCCAACGGTTCGCTGCTGATATCGATGCGCACGGTGCCCGCCAAGGCGTAGGCCACTACCAGCGGCGGCGACGCCAGCCAGTTGGTTTTCACCAGCGGGTGCACGCGGCCTTCAAAGTTGCGGTTACCCGACAGCACCGAAGCCACGGCAAGATCGGCCTTCTGGATGGCTTTCTCGATCGGCTCGGGCAGCGGACCCGAGTTACCGATGCAGGTGGTGCAGCCGTAACCCACCAGGTCGAAGCCCAGCTTGTCCAGGTACTCGGTAAGGCCCGCTGCCTTGTAGTAGTCGGTGACCACTTTGGAGCCTGGGGCCAGGGAGGTTTTAACCCAAGGTTTGCGCGTCAGGCCCTTTTCCACGGCCTTTTTCGCCAGCAGCCCGGCCGCCATCATCACGCTGGGGTTGGAGGTGTTGGTGCAGGAGGTGATTGCAGCGATCACCACCGCGCCGTTTTTCAGGCGATAGGTCTGGCCGTCGTATTCATAGTCGGTTTCGCCCACCAGGTCGGCATTGCCCACGGCAACCCCGCCGCCGCCTTCGCTTTCCAGGCGGCCCTCTTCCTTGTTGGTGGGTTTGAATTGCAGGTCGAGGAAGTCGCTGAAGGCCTGCCCGACATTCGGCAGGGCGACACGGTCCTGCGGGCGTTTTGGTCCGGCCAGGCTGGCTTCGACGCTGCCCATGTCCAGGGCCAGGCTGTCGGTGAACACCGGCTCCTGGCCGGCGTTACGCCACAGGCCTTGGGCCTTGGTGTAAGCCTCGACCAGCTTGACGGTTTCGGTTGGACGGCCGGAAAGGCGCAAGTAGTCCAGCGTCACCTCGTCCACCGGGAAAAAGCCGCAGGTGGCGCCATATTCCGGGGCCATGTTGGCGATGGTGGCGCGGTCGGCCAAGGGCAGGTCGGCCAGGCCGTCGCCATAGAATTCGACGAATTTACCCACGACGCCTTTTTTGCGCAGCATCTGGGTCACGGTCAGCACCAAGTCAGTGGCGGTGATGCCTTCCTTCAATTTGCCCGTGAGCTTGAAGCCGATCACTTCCGGGATCAGCATCGACACCGGTTGGCCAAGCATCGCCGCTTCTGCCTCGATCCCGCCCACGCCCCAGCCGAGTACGCCGAGGCCGTTGATCATGGTGGTGTGGGAATCGGTGCCGACCAGGGTGTCCGGGAAGGCGTAGGTGCGGCCGTCCTCGTCTTTGGTCCAGACCGTGCGGCCGAGGTATTCGAGGTTGACCTGGTGGCAAATGCCCGTGCCCGGTGGCACCACGCTGAAGTTGTCAAAGGCGCTCTGGCCCCAGCGCAGGAAGGCGTAGCGTTCGCCGTTGCGCTGCATTTCGATGTCGACGTTCTGCTCGAAAGCGCCGGTGGTGCCAAACTTGTCGACCATCACCGAGTGGTCAATCACCAGGTCTACGGGGGACAGCGGGTTGATGCGCTGCGGGTCGCCCCCGGCCTTGGCCACGGCGGCGCGCATGGCGGCCAGGTCGACCACGGCGGGTACGCCGGTAAAGTCTTGCATCAATACGCGGGCGGGGCGGTACTGGATCTCACGGTCGGACTGGCGTTCCTTGAGCCAGGCGGCAATGGCCTTGAGGTCGGCGCCGGTGACAGTCTTGTTGTCTTCCCAGCGCAGCAGGTTTTCCAGCAGCACCTTGAGTGACATCGGCAGCTTGTCCAGGTCACCCAGGCTCTTGGCGGCTTCGGGCAGGCTGAAGTAGTGGTAGGTTTTACTGTCTATTTCAAGGGTCTTAAGGGTTCTCAGGCTATCAAGCGATGACATGACACGACTCCTTATGGTCCGCACGGCTACGGACCTGACGGGACGAACAGAGCTATCAACTTAGCCCTGTTTTCATTAGCAGGCTAATAACTGGACTCTATCGTTAAGTCCAAGGTTCCGAACTCGGCTATCATGCGCGCGTTTTCATGACAGGACTTGCGCTACAGCAAGCCCAGTTGCCAGGAGATTCAATGAACACCCTTTTTATGCACTGCCGCCCGGGTTTTGAAGGCGAAGTCTGTTCCGAGATCGCGGAGCACGCCGCGCGCCTGAACGTTTCCGGCTACGCCAAGGCCAAGACCGGCAGCGCCTGCGCCGAATTTGTCTGCACCGAAGAAGACGGCGCCCAGCGCCTGATGCACGGCCAGCGTTTTGCCGAGCTGATCTTTCCACGGCAGTGGGCGCGCGGAGTGTTCATCGACCTGCCGGAAACCGACCGTATCAGCGTGATCCTCGCCCACCTGCGCGAATTCCCGGTGTGTGGCAGCCTGTGGCTGGAGATGGTCGACACCAACGACGGCAAGGAACTGTCGAACTTCTGCAAAAAATTCGAAGTGCACCTGCGCAAAGCCCTGTTGAACGCCGGCAAACTGGTGGACGACCCGAGCAAACCGCGCCTGCTGCTGACCTTCAAGAGCGGCCGCGAAGTGTTCATGGGCCTGGCCGAATCGAACAACTCGGCGATGTGGCCGATGGGCATCCCACGCCTCAAGTTCCCCCGTGAAGCGCCGAGCCGTTCCACCCTCAAGCTGGAAGAGGCCTGGCACCACTTCATCCCCCGCGACCAGTGGGACGAGCGTCTGCACGGCGACATGACCGGTGTCGACCTCGGCGCAGCGCCCGGCGGTTGGACCTGGCAACTGGTAAACCGCGGCATGCTGGTGACGGCCATCGACAACGGGCCGATGGCTGAAAGCCTGATGGACACTGGTCTGGTGCAGCATTTGATGGCCGACGGTTTTACCTTCGTCCCCAAGCAGCCGGTGGACTGGATGGTCTGCGATATCGTCGAAAAGCCGGCGCGTAACGCGGCCTTGCTCGAAACCTGGATCGGCGAGGGGTATTGCCGCGAGGCGGTGGTGAACCTGAAGCTGCCGATGAAACAGCGCTACGCCGAGGTGAAGCGCCTGCTGGAGCGTATCGAAGACGGCTTCAAGGCACGCGGCATCCGCGTGGAGATCGGCTGCAAGCAGCTGTACCACGACCGTGAGGAAGTGACCTGCCATTTGCGTCGGTTGGTGGATGTGAAGAAAACCAAGGCCCGCTGAGCCCTTGAGGTGATCACAGGGCCCATGGGGGAGCGAGCTTGCTCGCGAAAGCGGTATAACTGTCGAAATTTATGGTGAATGTGCCCGCGTCTTCGCGCTCCCACAGGAGATCGGGTTAGTTTCAGGAGTGAAGTATGAGTCATGCAGAAGAACTGCCCGTCGACGGCACCTTGGACGCCACCGGCCTCAACTGCCCGGAGCCGGTGATGATGCTGCACCAGCACATCCGCGACCTGCCACCAGGCGGTTTGCTCAAGGTGATCGCGACCGACCCGTCCACGCGCCGCGATATCCCCAAGTTCTGCGTGTTCCTTGACCACGAGCTGGTGGATCAACAGGAGCAGGCCGGTACATACCTGTACTGGATCCGCAAAAAAGCCGACTGATCACACGATCGATTCAGCCCCGTGCTTTATCGGCGCGAATGCGCCGGCGTGCGCTGCGCGCCAGGCGCACCAGCAACATTCCTGCCGCACAGCTCAGGCCCACGATCAGCCCTTGCCATAAGCCGCTTGGGCCGCTTGGCTCGCCCAGCCAGTTTGTCAGCCCCAGGGCATAACCCACCGGCAGGCCTACGCCCCAATAGGCGAACAAGGTCAGTACCATGGTCACGCGTGTGTCCTGGTAGCCGCGCAGTGCACCGGCCGCCGTGACTTGGATCGAGTCGCTGAACTGGAACAGTGCCGAGAACACGATCAGCATCGAAGCCAAGTGAATGACGACCGGGTCTGGTGTGTAGATCGCCGCGATCTGCTCGCGAAACAGCAGCATCAGGCTGCAGGACAGGCAGGCGTAGGCCAGCGCCGTGCCCATGCCGACGCCAGCCGCAAAGCGCGCTTCACGCGGTTCGCCACGCCCGAGGGCCTGGCCGACCCGCACGGTGACGGCCATGCTCAGGGAGTAGGGGATCATGAACACCAGCGAGCTGACGTTCAGCGCGATCTGATGGCCTGAGACCACGGTGGCGCCCAGGCTGCCAATCAGCAGGGCAATCACCGCGAAGATGCTCGATTCGGCAAAGATCGCGATGCCGATGGGCAGGCCGATGCTCAATACACGCTTGATCACCGCCCATTGCGGCCAGTCGAAACGCTTGAACAGTTCGCTGCTCTGGTAAGCCGGGCCCCAGCGGGTCCAGACGGCCAGGCCGAGCATCATCACCCACATCGCAATGGCTGTGGCCCAGCCGCAACCGACGCCGCCCATGGCCGGCACACCCAGGTGGCCGTAGATGAAGATGTAGTTCAGCGGGATATTCAATGCCAGGCCACACAGGCCCATCACCATGCTCGGCCGCGTGCGGCCCAGGCCGTCACTGAAACAGCGCAGCACGTAATACAGCGCAATGGCCGGCATGCCAGCGGCGATGCCGTGCAAGTAGCCCATTGAGGGCTCGATCAGGTCCGGCTCCACGTTCATCACATGCAGGATCGGTTCGGCGCACAGCAGCAACAGCGATGCAGTGATGCCGACCACCACTGCCAGCCACAAGGATTGACGCACCAGCGGCCCGATCTCACTGAACTGGCCGGCCCCGTAGCGCTGCGCGACTTTGGGCGTGGTGGCCAGTAGCGTGCCGGTCATCAGCAGGTACACCGGGATCCAGATCGAGTTGCCCAGGCCCACGGCCGCCAGGTCCTGAGGGCTGACGCGCCCGGCCATCACCGCATCGACAAAGCTCATCGCGGTCGTCGCCAGTTGGCCGATCATGATCGGCAAGGCGAGCGTCAACAGGCCGCGCACTTCCCGGCTGATGCGGGCGGGACGGGTGAGGGTGGCGGTAGCAGTGTTCACGTACAGGTGTCCAATAGAAGGAAGCGCAAGGACGGCGGATTCTACGCATTGACGCATCGGTCAGGAAAAAACCTGTGTTAGCGATTTGTAAGCGAGGGCTGCGATCCCTGTACACTGCGGGTCCGCCAAAGGAGCCTGCCATGCTGATTGTTGCCGACGAAAATATTCCGCTGCTCGATGCATTCTTCCAGGGATTTGGCGAGATTCGCCGCGTCCCCGGCCGTTCCATCGACCGCGCCACGGTCGAGCAGGCCGACGTGCTGCTGGTGCGCTCGGTGACCAACGTCAACCGCGCCCTGCTGGAGGGGACGAAGGTGCGCTTCGTCGGCACCTGCACCATCGGCACCGACCACTTGGACCTCGATTACTTCAAGCAGGCTGGCATCCAGTGGTCCAGTGCCCCCGGCTGCAACGCCCGTGGCGTGGTGGACTATGTGCTGGGCAGCCTGATGACCCTGGCTGAAATCGAAGGCGCCGACCTCAATCACCGCACCTATGGCGTGGTTGGCGCCGGTGAAGTCGGCGGACGGCTGGTCAAGGTGCTCAAAGGGCTGGGTTGGAACGTGCTGGTCTGCGACCCGCCACGGCAGATCGCCGAGGACGGCGATTACGTCAGCCTGGACCAGATCATCGAGCAATGCGATGTGATCAGCCTGCACACCCCGCTGACCAAATCCGGCAACGGTTCCACTTGGCATTTGTTCGATCGTCAGCGGCTCAACCAGCTCAAGCCCGGCACTTGGCTGATCAATGCCAGCCGTGGCCCGGTGGTGGACAACGCCGCCCTGCGCGAGGTGTTGCTGGCGCGCGAAGACCTGCAAGCGGTGCTGGATGTGTGGGAGGGCGAGCCTGAAGTGGACGTGGACCTGGCGGACCTCTGCGTGCTGGCCACGCCGCACATCGCTGGCTACAGCCTGGACGGCAAGCAACGCGGCACTGCGCAGATTTATCAAGCGTTCTGCACGCACCTGGGTCAGGAGCCCGGCATCCAGTTGAGTGATTTGCTGCCGCAGCCTTGGTTGGCCGAGGTGCAGTTGAATGCGTCCACTGACCCGGCCTGGGCGCTGGCGACCCTGTGCCGCAGCGTGTACGACCCGCGTCGCGATGATGCGGATTTCCGGCGTAGCCTGGTAGGAACGGTGGAAGAACAGCGCAAGGCGTTTGACCTGCTGCGCAAAAACTACCCTGAGCGCCGTGAGATTGATGGCTTGAGGGTGAGCATCAACGGTGAGTCGGCCGCGTTGTCGAATATCGTCAGCGCATTGGGCGCCGCGGGCGTTTAGACCCCGATAAAAAAACCGGCCACCTGGGCCGGGTTTGAAAGAGCGTCGGCGCTTCAGCCTTGCCGGGCAGGCTTAACCAGTCGCTGTTCCAGTTCGCTGCACGCTTGCTGGATCATCTCTTCGGTAATCTGCACTTCGCGGCCTTGGGCGTCGATATACGAGCAAGGCAATTGCTGCGGCTGGCGGATCACTTCAATCTTGGCATCGCTGCTATTTTGCAAGGTCATGGCCTGTCTCCTCATCAGGTGTGTACCTACTCTGCTTATTACTCTAAGCCGCCCGCGTGACCAGGCTGTTACAACTCCCTGTCGGGTCAGCGGTTCGAACACCCAGTCCACCAGAAACCGCTATAAATTTCCAGCTGGGGGTTAGACCGATAGCCTCTAGGGCTCAGCATCGGCGGGCATAATTAACCTGACTCATTGTTATTTACCCAAGTTCCCCCAATGTTGTGAGGTAGACACTTATCTCCCCTGCGCAGGTGATGCCCTCCATGTTCTCAGTCCGTCAACGCCGTGCGATTCGCCTGGCCAGCCGCTTCATTGCGCCCTACCGCTGGCACGCGCTCGGCGCGCTGTTGGCGCTTATCGTCACCGCCGGTATTACCTTGTCGATGGGGCAGGGCATCCGATTGCTCGTGGACCAGGGTTTCATGACCCAGTCGCCGCACCTGCTCAACCAGTCCATCGGCCTGTTCATGATGCTGGTGCTGGGGTTGGCAGTGGGTACGTTTGCGCGGTTTTACCTGGTCTCGTGGATCGGCGAGCGGGTGGTGGCGGACATCCGTCGGCAAGTGTTCAACCACCTGATTTATCTGCATCCGGGCTTTTACGAGAACAATCGCAGTTCGGAGATCCAGTCGCGGCTGACCACTGACACCACGTTGCTGCAATCGGTAATCGGCTCGTCTTTATCGTTGTTCCTGCGTAATGCCTTGATGGTCATCGGTGGCATCGTGTTGCTGTTTGTCACCAACCCCAAGCTCACCAGCATCGTGGTGGTGGCACTGCCACTGGTGCTGGCGCCGATCCTGATCTTCGGCCGACGTGTACGCAGCCTGTCGCGCCAAAGCCAGGACCGCATCGCCGACGTGGGCAGCTATGTGTCCGAGACCCTCGGCCAGATCAAAACCGTGCAGGCCTACAACCACCAGGTGCAGGACGAACAGCGTTTCGCCGTGACCGTGGAAGAGGCCTTCACCACCGCGCGCAAACGCATCGCCCAGCGCGCCTGGTTGATTACCCTGGTGATCATGCTGGTGCTCGGCGCCGTCGGGGTGATGCTGTGGGTCGGTGGCATGGATGTGATCAACGGGCGCATTTCCGGCGGTGAGCTGGCGGCGTTTGTGTTCTATAGCCTGATCGTCGGCAGCGCGGTCGGCACCCTGAGCGAAGTGCTCGGCGAGTTGCAGCGCGCCGCTGGTGCCGCCGAGCGCATTGGCGAGTTGTTGCAGTCGAGCAACGAAATCCAGGCGCCCGCCACCGGCACCGTCCAATTGCCGGAGCGGGTCAGCGGGCGCATGGCGTTGCAAGACCTGCGGTTTTCCTATCCCTCACGTCCCGACAGCTATGCCATCGACGGCCTGAACCTGACCATCAACCCCGGTGAAACCCTGGCCCTGGTCGGCCCGTCCGGCGCGGGCAAATCGACGATTTTTGATCTGTTGCTGCGCTTCTACGACCCCCAGCAAGGCCGCATCCTGCTGGAGGGCCACCCGCTGACCGAACTCGACCCCATGGACCTGCGCCGTCACTTCGCCTTGGTGTCCCAGAGCCCGGCGTTGTTTTTCGGCAGCGTCGAAGAGAACATCCGCTACGGCAACCCGACGGCCACCACCGAGCAGGTCGAGGCCGCCGCGCGCATTGCCCACGCCCATGACTTCATCCTGCAAATGCCCGACGGCTACCAGACCCACCTGGGCGATGGCGGCATGGGCCTCTCCGGCGGCCAACGCCAACGCTTGGCCATCGCTCGGGCGCTGCTGGTGGACGCGCCGATTCTGCTGCTGGACGAGGCCACCAGCGCCCTCGATGCCCAGAGCGAACACCTGATCCAGCAGGCCTTGCCGCAATTGATGCAAGGGCGTACCACGCTGGTGATCGCCCATCGACTGGCCACGGTGAAGAACGCCGACCGCATTGCGGTGATGGACCAGGGCAAGCTGGTGGCGGTAGGCACGCATCAGCAGTTGATTGCGAGCAATCCGCTGTATGCGCGGTTGGCAGCGTTGCAGTTCAGTGATGGGGTGGAGGAAAGCGCCTCGCACTAAATCTCACCCCAAAAAAAATGCCCGCATTGAGAAATGCGGGCATTTTTATATGGCGCGCAGCTTCAAACTTGCTGTTTAAAGCTGCCTTTATTACTGATCGTCAAAATACCGCTCATGCCAATCCACCAGCGGCTGTGGTGAGTTGAGCTTCTGGCCGTAGATCACCGAATAAGACAGCACGTTCTGCACATACTGGCGGGTTTCGTCGAACGGGATGCTTTCCACCCACACGTCAAAACTCAGGTGATCCGCGCCGCGCAGCCATTGGCGCACGCGGCCGGGGCCGGCGTTGTAGGCGGCGGAGGCGAGCACACGGTTACCGTTGAACTGGCTGTGCACCTGGCTCAGGTAGGCGGCGCCGAGCTGGATGTTTTTGTCCGGGTCCAGCACTTGGGCGGGGGAGGCCAGGGGGATGCTGAACTTGCGTGCGGTTTCCTTGGCGGTACCGGGCATCAGTTGCATCAGGCCGCTGGCGCCGACGCCAGAGCGGGCGTCATCCATGAAGGCGCTTTCCTGACGGGTAATCGCGAACACCCAGCTGGAGTGCAGGCCGCGCACCTTGGCTTCGCGCACCAGGGTGTCGCGGTGCGCCATCGGGAAGCGGATGTCCAAGTCATCCCAGTACTGCGCCTGGCTGATGGTGCGGATCGCCGGGAAGTACCATTTCATGTCGTAGGCCAGCTTGGCCTGGGCAACCATCTCGTCGCGGTTGAAGTGACGGCTCACGTGGTACCACTCACGGCGGCCATCCACCACCTGGCCACGTGCGTAGAACTCCAGGGCACGACGTACGCCCGGGGTGTTACGCACCTTGCTGACCAGTGCCTGGCTCATGAGCAGCGGTTTGTTCTTCAGCTGGTACGGGGCCTTGGAGCGATCCGCCGCCAGGAACCCGTAGAAATCGCGTTCTTGCGCCAAGTGTTTGTACAGGACCAGCGCTTGCGGGTTCTTCGGCTCGGCCAATTCCAGACTGCGGGCCTGCCAGTAGCGCCAGCGGTTGGTGGTGGCCAGGTCCTGGGGAAGCTTGCGGGTCAACTGGTAGGCGTCTTCCCAGCGCGCCAGGCGCAGCAGCAGGCGCAGGCGCCACTCGGAGACGGTGTTGTCGCGCAGTTCGGGATCGTACTTGGTCATCACCTCAAGGGCGCGCGGGTCATAGCGCTTGGCCAGAGTGAGACCGATTTCGCGGGCGATCGACACTTTTTCGTCACGGGAGAAGTGCATGCTGCTGGCGTAGCCGTCGAGCAAGGCCATGGCCTTGTCGGGATCCTGGCGTGCCAGGCGGCGCAGGCCCAGGCCCACGGCGTCAGACATGGCCTCAGTAGCCGGCAGGAAGCGTGAAGGGTCGCTGAGCATGTCGGGCTTCTGCGCCACGTCCACCATCAAGCGGCCTTGGGCGCCGAGGGTGGGCAGGGTTTTCACCAGGCTGTTGGCCAGCGCGTAGTTGCGCGCTTCGGCGGCGAGTTTGGCGCGATCCCAGATCTTCTGTTCAGTGAGTTGGCCGTCAGCCGCCCACTGCCCGAAGGTGACATCGCAGGCCGCCGGTTGGGACTTGCCGGTCATCCACAGTTTTTCGGCGGTCTTGTAGCCTTCCGCTTTCAGGTTGTGGGTGAGCTGGAACTGGCCATGCAGGCAGTCGAGTTCGACGAAATTGAGCTTGGCGTCGTAGTACTTTTCAAAGGTCTGCCAGTCGCCACGCTCGGCCAACCAGCGCAACCAGCGCAGCTTCATCCAATTGGCCTGGGGCAGGTCGCCGTTTTTGGCGAGGAACTGCTCGATTTCCTGGTTGCTCGCGGTTTTCAGGCGTGCCGTCAGTTCGTCATAGGCCAGGTACGGTGTCAGCGGGTAGTCGGCCAGGGCTTGGCTGTATTGCATGTAAGGCCCGGTATCGCCCTTGGCCAAGGCGCGTTTGGCTTCATCGTAATATTGACGTTGGGTGGTGAGGTCCACGGCCTGTGCGGATTGAACGGCGGTGGCGGAAAGAAGCAGACAAGATAAAAAGTTGAAAAGGCGGCTGCGCATGAGACGTCCGTGCAGAGAAATCACGACTAGCATCGGCACCGCCGACACTGATTGCCCCTAGCTTAGCCTTTTGCCCAACGCAGACGAAAGCTTTGCCGGGCGGTTCGTTCAAGTTCGTTGGAAATGTCCTACAGAACGTGTCGGTAGCGAAAATGCCAGCCGCATCCCACCCCTAACTCAGGTAGAATGCGCGCCCAGTTTTTGGAGAAGCGTATGACCCTGCTCAAATTCAGCGATGTGTCCCTTGCTTTCGGCGCTATGCCGTTGTTGGACAAGGTGTCCTGGCAGATCGCCCGTGGTGAGCGGGTGTGCATCATCGGCCGCAACGGCACCGGCAAATCCAGCATGATGAAGCTGGTCAAAGGCGACCAGAAGCCCGATGACGGCTCCGTATGGCGCGCGCCGGGCCTCAAGATCGGCGAATTGCCGCAAGAATTGCCGGTGGCCGACGGACGGACAGTGTTCGACGTGGTTGCCGAAGGCCTCGATGGCGTCGGCGCGCTGCTCGCCGAATACCATCACCTGGCACAGAACTGTGTCACCGAAGACGACCTGAACAAGCTGATGCACGTCCAGCAAGACCTCGAAGCCCGTGATGGCTGGCGCTTGCAGCAACTGGTCGACAGCACCTTGAGCCGCCTGCAACTGCCGGCCGACAAGACCCTCGCCGAGTTGTCCGGTGGCTGGCGTCGTCGTGTGCTGCTGGCCCAGGCCCTGGTGTCCGAGCCGGACCTGTTGCTGCTCGATGAACCTACCAACCACCTGGACATCGGCGCGATTGCCTGGCTGGAGGAAGCCCTCAAGGAGTTCCAGGGCGCTGTGCTGTTCATCACGCACGACCGTTCCTTCCTGCAGAACCTGGCGACCCGCATCCTTGAGTTGGACCGTGGTGGTCTGATCGACTGGAACGGCGACTACGCCAGCTTCCTGGTACACAAGGAAGCCGCGCTGGCCGCCGAAGAAACCGCCAACGCGCTGTTCGACAAGAAGCTGGCCCAGGAAGAAGTCTGGATCCGTCAAGGCATCAAGGCCCGCCGCACCCGTAACGAAGGTCGCGTACGTGCCCTGAAAGCCCTGCGGGTCGAGCGCAGCGAACGTCGCGAGCGCACCGGCAAGGCCAATATCCAGCTGGACACCGCCGACAAGTCGGGTAAGCAGGTGATGGTGCTGGAGAACGTCAGCTTCCATCACCCGGACGGCCCGTTCCTGATCAAGGACTTCTCCATGGTCCTGCAGCGCGGCGACCGTATCGGCCTGCTGGGCGCCAACGGCACCGGCAAGACCACTTTGCTCAAGCTGATGCTCAGCGGTCTGCAGCCGACCAGCGGCACCGTGGAAGAGGGTACGCGCATCGACGTGGCTTACTTCGACCAGTTGCGCCACCAGTTGGACCTGGAAAAAACCGTGATCGATAACGTCGCCGAAGGTCGCGACTTCATCGATATCGACGGCCAGAGCCGCCACGTCCTAAGCTACTTGGGTGACTTCCTGTTCAGCCCGCAGCGCGCCCGTACACCGGTGAAAGCCTTGTCCGGGGGGGAGCGTGCGCGCCTGCTGCTGGCCAAGCTGTTCAGTAAGCCGGCCAACCTGCTGGTCCTCGACGAACCGACCAACGACCTCGACGTGGAAACCCTCGAGCTGTTGGAAGAAGTGCTGCTGACCTTCAACGGCACTGTGCTGATGGTCAGCCACGACCGGGCATTCCTCGACAACGTGGTCACCAGCACCCTGGTCTTCGAAGGCGAAGGCAAGGTGCGTGAATACGTCGGTGGTTACCAGGACTGGCTGCGTCAGGGCGGCTCGCCGCGTCTGCTGGGCGTGACCGAGAGCAAGTCCGGCAAAGCTGACCTGAATTCGGCGGTGGTGGCGCCGGTGGCGGCTGCTACGCCGGTTGTGGAGTCGGCGCCGGTTGGCAAGAAGAAGCTCAGCTACAAGCTGCAGCGTGAGCTGGAAGCCTTGCCGGGTGATATCGACGCCAAGGAACAGCAGATTGCCGCGGTAGAAGCGGAGATGGCTGACGCGGGTTTCTACCTGCGTCCGGCGGCGGAAACTGCCAAGGTGATTGCTTCCCTGGAGAAACTGAATCAGGAGTTGGAAGTGCTGGTTGAGCGTTGGGCCGAGCTGGATGCCTGAGTGATCTGCACGTAATAAAAAAACCCGGTGTTCATTTTCATGAGCACCGGGTTTTTTATATGAAATACAGTTGAAAATGTGCTTAAGAGGATTTCACCAGCTTCACGGCCAGCACATCACACGGCGCGCCATGCAATACATCATTGGCAGTGGAGCCCAGCAATAACGCCAGGCCATGCCGGCCATGGCTGCCCACCACGATCAGGTCGCAGTTTTGTTCCTTGGCCAGATGGTGGATTTCCTGGCGCGGTTGGCCGTAAGTGAGGTGGGAGTTTTCCTTGGTCACTTCGGGGTATTTGAGAATCAACCGGTCCAGGCGCTCTTTGGCCTGATCGAACTGTTGTTGCTGCAACTGGGAAAGGTCCATGGGCACGTCACCCCCAAAGGCCATGGCCATTGGTTCGACGATATGCACCAGCGACAGTTTGGCACCGCTGGCGATCGCGAAGGCGCGGGCGCGCTTGATGACTGGATCGCACTCTTCGGTCAGGTCGACAGCGACCAGAATATGTTCGTAGGACATGGGGCGTTCCTCCAGGGGACTGCAATAAGTTCAGTATGGCTGCTTTCAAGCGGATGGGGTTGCGTCAGATCAAATCCGCTCATCTAGAAATTCGGGAGTACACATATGACGGTCTGGATAGTGGTGTCAATCCTTGTGGTGGTTCTGAGCCCTCTGGCATGGCTGCGCCCGTCGCGCCATCAGAGCGGGCGCATGGCCCTGCGCATGGAAGCACGCCGTATCGGCCTGGCCATGCAGTTGGCGCCCCAGGAGTGGCCCCATTGGCTCAAGCAGGAGCCGCCGAGCCCCTGTGCGCAGTACTGCCGGCCACGGCGCGGGAGCACGCCGGCCATCTGGAGTTACTGGCAGTTGGAGCCGGGTGTGTGGGTCAATCAGTGGCGTGAAGTGTGTGTCGATGAGAAGTTGTTGCCGCATTTTGCAAAGCTGCCGACCAACGTCTACAAGGTCGAGGCCGACAAGCAGATGATTGCGTTGTATTGGGGCGAGAAGGGCGAGGCGAGTGTGTTGAAAGATATCGATGTGTTGCTCAAGGCGCTTGCCTAAAAGCCAGGCAATAAAAAGCCCGACATCATCATCGGGCTGGAGTTGGCCAGGCAGGCCGGTAAATCTGTGTTTCCCGCGTCGGATGTTCATCCAGGCGCGTCAGGGTTGTCGCTAGCCTAGCGGTATATCCCGTTCTGTACAGCCTTTTCCCAGATCTTTTCTATTATTGATTTCGTGAATAGTTGAATATTGACGAATCACGGGCTTATGGTCGGGGTTCTGAAATGACTGGAAAGTCGCGTTTTTCCTAGCCTTTCGAGCGATTGACAATTGCCCGGAATTGGATGAAGGTGGCGTACCCAAATCAAACGGGCGTATGAATTGAGCGTTTGTCTGTCAGACGACTCATACAGAATCCCGACTATCGCATTGGCGGGTGTGCCTGGCGGATTGGCGTGAACATTGGCGAATTCATCAATGTCCAGCCAGAGGCCAGCGTCCAATGTGTACTGTTCAGCTTCCATATCGTGGAGATCAGTTGATGATTTACGAAGGTAAAGCCATCACGGTTAAGGCTCTTGAAAGTGGCATCGTCGAACTGAAATTCGACCTCAAGGGTGAGTCCGTCAACAAGTTCAACCGTCTAACCCTGAATGAATTGCGTCAGGCCGTAGACACCATCAAAGCTGATGCTTCGGTCAAGGGCGTGATCGTCTCCAGCGGCAAGGACGTGTTCATCGTCGGCGCTGACATCACCGAATTCGTCGACAACTTCAAGCTGCCCGATGCCGAGCTGGTGGCTGGCAACCTCGAAGCCAACAAGATCTTCAGCGATTTTGAAGACCTCAACGTACCGACCGTCGCCGCGATCAACGGCATCGCGTTGGGCGGTGGCCTGGAAATGTGCCTGGCGGCGGACTTCCGCGTCATGTCGGCCACTGCCAAGATCGGCCTGCCTGAAGTCAAACTGGGCATCTACCCAGGTTTCGGCGGCACCGTACGCCTGCCGCGCCTGATCGGTGCCGACAACGCTATCGAATGGATCGCCGCCGGTAAGGAAAACAAGGCTGAAGACGCCCTGAAAGTCGGTGCTGTCGACGCTGTAGTTGCCCCGGATAAACTGGCCGAAGCCGCACTGAACCTGATCAAGGGCGCCATCAGCGGCGAATTTGACTACAAGGCCAAGCGTCAGCCGAAGCTGGAAAAACTCAAGCTCAACGCCATCGAACAAATGATGTCGTTCGAAACCGCCAAAGGTTTCGTGGCTGGACAGGCCGGCCCGAACTACCCGGCGCCGGTTGAAGCGATCAAGACCATCCAGAAAGCCGCGAACTTCGGTCGCGACAAAGCCCTGGAAGTGGAAGCGGCTGGCTTCGTCAAACTGGCGAAAACCTCTGCAGCCCAGAGCCTGATCGGCCTGTTCCTGAACGATCAGGAACTGAAGAAAAAGGCCAAGGCCTACGACGAAATCGCCAAGGACGTGAAACAGGCTGCCGTACTCGGCGCCGGTATCATGGGCGGCGGTATCGCTTACCAGTCGGCGTCCAAAGGCACGCCGATCCTGATGAAAGACATCAACGAGCACGGGATCGAGCAAGGCCTGGCGGAAGCCGCCAAGCTGCTGGTCGGTCGCGTGGACAAAGGTCGCATGACCGCCGCGAAAATGGCTGAAGTGCTCAACGGCATTCGTCCTACGCTGTCCTACGGCGATTTCGGTCATGTCGACCTGGTGGTCGAAGCGGTTGTCGAGAACCCTAAGGTCAAGCAAGCCGTACTGGCTGAAGTGGAAGCCCAGGTCAAAGACGACACCATCCTGGCTTCCAACACCTCGACCATTTCCATCTCGCTGCTGGCCAAGGCCCTCAAGCGTCCGGAAAACTTCGTCGGCATGCACTTCTTCAACCCGGTGCACATGATGCCGCTGGTGGAAGTGATCCGTGGCGAGAAGTCCAGCGAGCTGGCCGTTGCCACCACCGTTGCCTACGCCAAGAAAATGGGCAAGAACCCGATCGTGGTCAATGACTGCCCGGGCTTCCTGGTCAATCGCGTGCTGTTCCCGTACTTCGGCGGTTTCGCCAAGCTGGTCAGCGCTGGTGTGGACTTCGTGCGCATCGACAAAGTCATGGAAAAATTCGGCTGGCCAATGGGCCCGGCGTACCTGATGGACGTGGTCGGCATCGACACCGGCCACCACGGTCGCGACGTCATGGCTGAAGGCTTCCCGGATCGTATGAAAGACGACCGCCGCTCGGCGATCGACGCGCTGTACGAGGCCAAGCGCCTGGGCCAGAAGAACGGCAAGGGCTTCTACGCCTACGAGGCTGACAAGAAGGGCAAGCAGAAGAAAGTGGCCGATCCGTCGGTGCACGAAGTGCTCGCTCCGGTCATCTACGAACAGCGTGAGGTGTCCGACGAGGACATCATCAACTGGATGATGATCGCCCTGTGCCTGGAAACCGTGCGTTGCCTGGAAGACGGCATCGTCGAGACCGCCGCCGAAGCCGATATGGGCCTGGTGTACGGTATTGGTTTCCCTCCATTCCGTGGTGGTGCACTGCGTTACATCGACTCGATCGGTGTGGCTGAGTTCGTTGCCCTGGCTGACAAATACGCTGATTTGGGCCCGCTGTACCACCCGACCGCGAAGCTGCGTGAAATGGCCAAGAACGGCCAGAGCTTCTTCGGTTAAGCGCCCAGACGACTAGAGCGAGAATATTTATGAGCTTGAATCCAAGAGACGTGGTGATTGTCGACTTCGGTCGCACACCGATGGGCCGCTCCAAGGGCGGCATGCACCGCAACACCCGTGCCGAAGACATGTCGGCACACTTGATCAGCAAAGTGCTGGAGCGCAACACCAAGGTCGACCCGAACGAAGTCGAGGACGTGATCTGGGGCTGCGTCAACCAGACCCTGGAGCAGGGCTGGAACATCGCGCGCATGGCGTCGCTGATGACCCAGATCCCGCACACTGCCGCGGGCCAGACCGTGAGCCGTCTGTGCGGTTCGTCGATGAGCGCGCTGCACACCGCCGCCCAGGCGATCATGACCGGCAACGGTGATGTGTTCGTGGTAGGTGGTGTGGAGCACATGGGCCACGTCAGCATGATGCACGGCGTCGATCCTAACCCGCACATGTCGCTGTACGCGGCGAAAGCCTCGGGCATGATGGGCCTTACCGCGGAAATGCTTGGCAAAATGCACGGCATTACCCGCGAAGCCCAGGACGCGTTCGGCTTGCGTTCCCACCAGCTCGCCCACAAGGCGACCCTGGAAGGCAAGTTCAAGGATGAAATCATCCCGATGAACGGTTATGACGAGAACGGTTTCCTGAAACTGTTCGACTACGACGAAACCATTCGTCCGGATACCACCCTGGAAAGCCTGGCGGCCCTCAAGCCAGCGTTCAATCCAAAGGGCGGCACCGTGACAGCCGGTACTTCGTCGCAAATCACCGACGGTGCTTCGTGCATGATCGTGATGTCGGCGCAGCGTGCCCAGGACTTGGGTATCCAACCGCTGGCCGTGATCCGTTCGATGGCCGTGGCGGGTGTGGACCCGGCAATCATGGGCTATGGTCCAGTACCGGCCACACAAAAAGCCTTGAAGCGCGCGGGCCTGACCATCAACGACATCGACTTCTTCGAGCTCAACGAAGCTTTCGCCGCACAGGCCCTGCCGGTGCTGAAAGATTTGAAAGTACTCGACAAGATGAATGAGAAGGTTAACCTGCACGGCGGCGCGATTGCCCTGGGCCACCCATTTGGTTGCTCCGGTGCACGTATCTCCGGCACTTTGCTTAACGTGATGAAGCAAAATGGCGGCAACCTCGGGGTAGCCACCATGTGCATTGGTCTCGGCCAAGGCATTTCCACCGTCTTCGAACGCGTCTAAGCGTTGGGTTGACGGAAGCCGGGGCCCAGTGCCCCGGTTTTTGTTTTTGGGTGGTTTTGTATTTTTTTTTTAACAAATTTTGTAAGAGGGCCAGAGCATGAAAGTCGAACCAGGGCTCTACCAGCATTATAAAGGTCCGCAGTACCGTGTTTTCAGTGTGGCGCGCCACTCCGAGACCGAAGAAGAAGTGGTGTTCTACCAAGCACTGTATGGCGATTACGGCTTTTGGGTGCGTCCTTTGAGCATGTTCCTGGAGACCGTCGAAGTTGACGGCGAGCAGGTCCCGCGCTTTGCTTTGGTCCAGGCCGAACCCAGTCTTTTTTCAGGGCAATAACGGCGGGTCGCGCAGAATGCTGCGCTTGACCTCACCTTGTTGCCACTATATATAGCGTTGCCGCGACAGGCGCCAACTGCCTTTCACTTCTCGAATTCAGGAATTTTCCGATCCATGGGCAAATCGCTGGTCATTGTGGAATCCCCGGCTAAGGCCAAGACCATCAACAAGTACTTGGGCAACGAGTACGTGGTGAAGTCGAGTATCGGCCATATCCGAGACCTGCCCACCAGCGGTTCGGCTAGCGCCAGTAAGGAGCCAGCCGCCAAGCGCGGCAAGGCGGCTGCGGGCGAAGGTCCGGTGCTCACCCCTAAAGAGAAAGCGCGCAAGCAGCTGGTCTCGCGCATGGGTGTGGACCCGGATCATGGCTGGAAGGCCAAGTACGAAATCCTTCCAGGCAAGGAAAAGGTCATCGAAGAGCTGCGCCGGCTCGCCAAGGATGCCGACACCATCTATCTCGCAACGGACTTGGACCGCGAAGGGGAAGCCATTGCCTGGCACCTGCGGGAAGCCATCGGCGGCGACGACAGCCGCTACAAGCGTGTGGTGTTCAACGAAATCACCAAGAAGGCCATCCAAGAGGCCTTCTCCAAACCCGGCGAACTGGACATCGACCGCGTCAACGCCCAACAGGCCCGTCGTTTCCTCGACCGCGTCGTGGGTTACATGGTCTCGCCACTGCTGTGGGCCAAGATCGCCCGTGGGCTGTCCGCCGGCCGTGTGCAATCGGTTGCGGTGAAGCTGGTGGTGGAGCGTGAGCGCGAAATCCGTGCGTTCATCCCCGAAGAGTACTGGGAAGTCCACGCCGATCTGGGCACTGCCAAGGGCGCCAACGTGCGCTTTGAAGTGGCCCGCGAGAAAGGCGAGGCCTTCAAGCCGCTGAACGAAGCCCAGGCCATGGCGGCGCTGGAAAAGCTCAAGTCTTCCAGTTACAGCATCGTCAAGCGTGAGGACAAGCCGACCAGCAGCAAGCCATCGGCACCGTTCATCACCTCCACCCTGCAACAGGCCGCGAGCAACCGCCTGGGCTTTGGGGTGAAGAAAACCATGATGATGGCCCAGCGCTTGTACGAAGCCGGCTACATCACTTACATGCGTACCGACTCCACCAACCTGTCGGTGGACGCGGTCGCGATGGCGCGTACTTATATTGAAGAAGAGTTCGGCAAGAAGTACCTGCCCGAGAAACCGAACGTCTACAGCAGCAAGGAAGGCGCACAAGAGGCTCACGAAGCGATCCGTCCTTCCGACGCCAATACCACGCCTGCCAAGCTGAGCGGCATGGAGCGCGACGCTGAGCGCCTCTACGAGCTGATCTGGCGCCAGTTCCTGGCCTGCCAGATGCTGCCGGCGCAATACCTGTCCACCACCGTCACGGTGGCGGCTTCTGACTTCGAGCTGCGTGCCAAGGGCCGTATCCTCAAGTTCGACGGCTATACCCGTGTGATGCCGCAAATTGCCAAGCCTGGCGATGACGATGTGCTGCCGGACATGGCCCAGGGCGATACGCTGAAGCTGATCACGCTCGACCCGTCCCAGCACTTCACCAAGCCGCCGGCGCGTTATTCGGAAGCCAGCCTGGTGAAAGAGATGGAAAAACGCGGTATCGGTCGTCCTTCGACCTACGCGGCGATCATCTCCACCATTCAGGACCGTGGCTACGTTGCGCTGCACAACCGTCGTTTCTATTCGGAAAAGATGGGCGACATCGTCACCGAACGCCTGTCGGAAAGCTTCTCCAACCTGATGGACTACGGCTTCACCGCCGGCATGGAAGAGAACCTCGATGACGTGGCCCAGGGCGAACGCGACTGGAAAAACGTGCTGGACGAGTTCTACGGCGACTTCAAGAAAAAACTCGAAGTAGCTGAAAGCCCTGAAAGCGGTATGCGCGCCAATCAGCCGGTGATGACTGACATCCCGTGCCAGACCTGCGGCCGCCCGATGCAGATTCGTACGGCGTCCACCGGCGTGTTCCTCGGTTGCTCGGGCTACAGCCTGCCGCCGAAAGAGCGCTGCAAGGCCACCGTCAACCTGGTGCCGGGTGACGAAATCGCTGCCGATGACGAGGGGGAATCCGAGTCGCTGGTACTGCGTGGCAAGCACCGTTGCCCAATCTGCAGCACGGCGATGGACGCCTACCTGCTGGATGAAAAGCATAAGCTGCATATCTGCGGTAACAACCCGGATTGCAACGGCTACGAGATTGAAGAGGGCACCTATCGCATCAAAGGCTACGAAGGTCCGAGCCTGGAATGCGACAAGTGTGGCAGCGAGATGCAGCTCAAGACTGGCCGTTTCGGCAAGTTCTTCGGCTGCACCAACCCGACGTGCAAGAACACCCGCAAACTGCTGAAAAGCGGTGACGCGGCGCCGCCGAAGATGGACCCGGTGAAGATGCCTGAACTCAAGTGTGAGAAGGTCAACGACACCTACATCCTGCGTGACGGCGCTTCGGGGCTGTTCCTGGCTGCCAGCCAGTTCCCGAAAAACCGCGAGACCCGTGCACCGCTGGTGCTGGAGATCGTGCCGCACAAGGACGAGATCGATCCGAAGTACCACTTCCTGTGTGAAGCGCCGAAGAAGGATCCGGATGGTCGCCCAGCCGTGATCCGTTACAGCCGCAAGACCAAGGAGCAGTACGTGCAGACCGAAGTGGACGGCAAGCCTACTGGCTGGAAAGCGTTCTACGACGGCGGCAAGTGGAAGGTCGAGGACAAGCGCCAGGGCGCTTGACCCGTCGGATGCGCTGAAGATCCAATGTGGGAGGGGGCTTGCCCCCGATAGCGGTATATCAGTCGACATGTGTATGACTGATGCGCCGCAATCGGGGGGCAAGCCCCCTCCCACATTTGGATCAGTCTGGATCTGAACGTCGAGTTTTGACCCCCATAAGCAGCGGTTTATTGCACTTGCAGTAGGCTCGGCTGATCCGTGACACTGTTCAGCCAGCATCACGCTTATTCGTTGTGGAGATTGCCGTTATGGCCAACGAACTCTATACCCGTACCAACCAGAAAATTTACTTCGCGGGTTTATCCCTGGAAGCCCTTGGTCGCGCCGAGGAAGGGAAAGAGATGAACGCCATCGCGCTGGTCCAGGCGGGGCGTGAAGCAGCATTGTTCCACCTGTACGGTGCCTTGCTGGGTCTGTGCCATGAAATCGCCGGGTTCTACCGTTTGCCCCAGGCGGGTTCGCCTCGTGCAGAGATGATCATGAACCGCGAAGTGCTGGACTCGATGGCGATTCCTGAGCTGGCTGAGCTGGTTGAGATGGCCCAAAGCCCCGACAGCTGGGTCGCACGCCTGCTCAAGGCGCATGCCGATATGTTCCAACCGCCGCGTATTCCCCATGTGCCCAAGGGCGATGTGACTCAACCGTTGATCGTGGCGGTTGCGGTTGAAGAGGATGAGCCCAAGCCGTTGAGCCGGGAAGAGCTGGAAAGCTGGCGCCAGGCACTGAAAAAGATGGCGCTGCGCTTTCGCGAAGGCCTCAACGAGTGCTGAGGCGGCGTCACTGACTTACACCGATCAATCTGTGGGAGCTCGCTCCCACATGTGAACCGGGTCATCCTGGCACCATTCATCAAGCCGCAACGAAACCTGGCCAGATCCTCAGCGAAACGCAGCGGATGACTGATATAATCCCGGCCTTTCGTGGAGAACAGACTTTTATGCCGACGTCCTTTCTGGAAATTGTTGAGTTGCCTGACGGCCGAATCGAGCTGCGTCGGGCTGAGGACGAGGGTTCTCTGGTCATTCTGGATTTTTCCGAGGACGCCAAAGTGTTCCTGCAGGGCCAGCACGTGGAAGTGGCTAAAGCCATGTTGAGCGTGGGCGTGCAGATGGCAGGTCGCCTGGCAGAAGGCGAGCCGGAGAAAGAAGACGGGCCGCGCGTTCTTCACTGAGTTCCAGTGAGAAGAGGACGTGCTGTGGTGAGCGGGCAAGCTGGCTCACTGCAGAATCCCGCTCACCACGGACGTTCGTGGAGTGCGGGACTGCCCACGGGGCTTTGGCCGCTCAGTACTTATCCCAATCGAATATTCAAGCTCTGAGCATCGCCCGTGCGCGCGGCACTGATCAGTTGTTGCTTGGCACTGACACTCAGTGGATTCAACCAGCTCACCACCGTATGGCTGCGGCCCAGACGCAGGGCTTCGCAGGTCAATTGCTGCGCACTTTGCGCGCCGCGCGGTTGCAGCAGCAGGATGCGCTCGCGGTTGAGGCCGGCGTCCCGTAGCCAGGCTTGGGTCAGGCTGGCGGGTGGGGCGATCAGCGTCAGCCAGCGCGCGTCCTGCTCTTCGCTCAATTCGCGTAGGATCGGCGCCAGCAGGCTCAGGCAGCTCCCCGCTGCACCGCGCAACGACAATTCACTGAACGCCTCAGGCTCGGCGCTCCAGGGCGCTTCGACCGTTTCCTTGAGAATGGGCGCAAGGGGTTGGGCCATGAAGGCCTCGAACAGCGACAGTTGTGTGTGTTGTGGGGTGTGGACGAGCTGCATGATGCCTCCTTTAGCGGCGAATGACGCCGACGCTCAAGCCTTCGATCACCAGGTCCTGATCTTTCAGGTTCACTTCAATCGGGGCGAACTCAGGGTTCTCGGCCAGGAGCCAGACCTTGCTGCCTTCGCGCTTGAAGCGTTTGACGGTGACTTCATCGCCGATACGGGCGACGACGATCTGGCCATTACGGGCTTCGCGGGTGGTGTGGACGGCCAGCAGGTCGCCATCGAAGATGCCCACGTCCTTCATGCTCATGCCATGGACCCGCAAGAGGTAGTCGGCGCGCGGATGGAAGAAGGTCGGGTTGATGTTGCAGGATTCCTCGACGTGCTGCTGCGCCAGGATCGGCGCACCGGCAGCGACGCGACCGATGATCGGCAGGGTCGATTCGTCGGCCTTGGCTTCGAAGCCAGGGATGCGGATACCGCGCGAGGCACCGGGGGTCATTTCGATCGCGCCTTTGCGAGCGAGGGCCTTGAGGTGTTCTTCGGCGGCATTGGGGGACTTGAACCCCAGTTCCAGCGCAATTTCCGCTCGCGTCGGCGGGTAGCCGTTGTCATCGAGGCAGCG
This sequence comes from Pseudomonas sp. H3_E07, assembly GCF_054668895.1. Lineage (NCBI taxonomy): Bacteria > Pseudomonadati > Pseudomonadota > Gammaproteobacteria > Pseudomonadales > Pseudomonadaceae > Pseudomonas > Pseudomonas sp. H3_E07. The sequence goes on along the minus strand of NZ_CP162795.1, from coordinate 1,077,583 downwards.
CTTGATAAAAGCCAGAATCTCAGCTTGGCGTGGCGTCAGTTTTAGCATGTTGATCGCTCTGTTTTTTTATACAGTGACTGGGATTATATACAGTGGACTGCGCTTGGCAATCCTCCTTTTCGAGTGCGCCGCTGGACGGTCATCGTGCAGGCTTCCCACACGCCAGAGATAGCGCTGCCTACAGAGGCGTAAGGATGTGATTAAATAGCGATGAAATACATGACTGCCCGGCCGGAAAGCGAACCCGCAGGCTTGACAAGACACAACCTGAAACGTATGTTTCAAACAAGTGTTTGTCAGGCGGAGTAGCCATGGCCCAGTCGGAAACCGTTGAACGCATTCTCGATGCTGCCGAGCAATTGTTTGCGGAAAAAGGATTTGCTGAAACGTCGTTGCGGCTGATCACCAGCAAGGCTGGGGTCAACCTCGCTGCTGTGAACTACCATTTCGGTTCGAAAAAGGCCCTGATCCAGGCGGTGTTTTCGCGCTTCCTGGGGCCGTTCTGCACCAGCCTTGACCGTGAGCTTGAGCGTCGCCAGGCCAAGGCTGACCACAAGCCGACCCTGGAAGAATTGCTGGAAATCCTCGTTGAGCAGGCCCTGGTGGTTCAGCCCAGGAGCGGCAACGATTTGTCGATCTTCATGCGCCTGCTGGGCCTGGCGTTCAGCCAGAGCCAGGGGCACCTGCGGCGTTATCTGGAAGACATGTACGGCAAGGTATTTCGTCGCTACATGTTGCTGGTCAACGAAGCCGCTCCGCGTATTCCACCGATTGAACTGTTCTGGCGCGTGCACTTCATGCTCGGTGCCGCCGCGTTCAGCATGTCCGGGATCAAGGCGTTGCGGGCGATTGCCGAGACTGATTTCGGCGTCAACACCTCCATTGAACAGGTCATGCGCCTGATGGTGCCGTTCCTGGCCGCTGGCATGCGCGCCGAAACCGGTGTGACCGATGCCGCCATGGCCGCCGCCCAATTGCGTCCACGCAGCAAGTCCGTGCCAACACCCGCCAAGGTTTGACCGCGCCGGGTGGGCGCGGCCGCTTGCATCCGCTAAGCTAGCGGCCCATGCCGAATTCAGCTATTTACTCGCAACCCGTTGTGCTCACCGTGCCTGGTGAGGGCAACGGGTTGTGTGCGTTATTTAAGGAAGGTTTATGACTGCTGCCCTGCAAGGTTCTTTGATGGTCGACGTTGCCGGCACCTGGCTCACGGCCGAGGACCGCCACCTGCTGCGCCAGCCTGAAGTGGGTGGCCTGATTATCTTTGCGCGCAACATCGAGCATCCGCGTCAGGTGCGGGCGTTGAGTGCGGCGATTCGTGCCGTGCGTCCGGACCTGCTGTTGGCCGTCGACCAGGAAGGCGGCCGCGTACAGCGTCTGCGTCAGGGGTTTGTGCGCTTGCCGGCCATGCGTGCCTTGGCGGATAACCCCAACGCCGAATACCTGGCCGAACAGTGCGGCTGGATTATGGCGACTGAAGTGTTGGCCGTTGGCTTGGACCTGAGCTTCGCCCCGGTGCTGGACCTGGACTACCAACGCAGCGCCGTGGTCGGCACCCGCTCCTTCGAAGGCGACCCCGTGCGCGCCGCCGTGCTGGCCGGTGCCTTTATCCGTGGCATGAACAGTGCCGGCATGGCGGCCACCGGCAAGCATTTTCCTGGTCACGGTTGGGCCGAGGCCGATTCCCACGTTGCCATTCCCAATGATGAACGCAGTCTTGAGCAGATTCGTGCGCATGATCTGGTGCCTTTCGCGCGCTTGAGCAAGCAATTGGCGGCGGTGATGCCGGCCCACGTCATCTACCCGCAAGTCGATGCCCAGCCAGCCGGGTTCTCACGCCGCTGGTTGCAGGACATCCTGCGCGGCGAATTGCAGTTCGATGGGGTGATTTTCAGCGATGACCTGTCCATGGCCGGTGCCCATGTGGTGGGCGATGCCGCCAGTCGCATCGAAGCGGCGCTGTCGGCAGGTTGCGACATGGGGTTGGTATGCAATGATCGCGCGGCTGCTGAGCTGGCGCTGACCGCCGCCCAGCGCATGAAGGTCAAGCCATCAGCTCGAATCGCACGCATGCGCGGCCAGGCGATTGCGTCGACGGACTACAAGCAGGACCCGCGCTGGTTGGCGGCGCTTACCGCGTTGCGGGATGCTCAGTTGATCGGCTGAACACCGCGTCGCGGCTATCGCAGGCTTGCCTGCGATAGCGGTCTAACCGTCAACGCTTCTCTTGCTTGTGCGGCAATGGCGCAAACAACGCTTCAATGTCCTCATTGCCCAGTTGCCAGTCCCCGGTGGTGCGCCCGTCCAGTACGCCCGCTGCCAGGTCGGATTTCTCCTTCTGCAGGTGTTGGATTTTCTCCTCCACCGTGCCTCGGGCAATCATCTTGTAGACGAACACCGGCTTCTCCTGACCGATGCGATAGGCGCGGTCGGTGGCCTGGTTTTCCGTGGCCGGGTTCCACCAAGGATCGTAGTGGATCACCGTATCGGCTTCGGTCAAGTTCAGGCCGACGCCCCCGGCCTTCAAGCTGATCAGAAAAATCTGTAGCTTGCCGCTCTGGAAATCCTTCACCGGTGTGCGTCGATCCCTTGTCTGGCCGGTGAGCAGTGCGTAGGCCACGCCACGTTTTTTCAGCTCGACTTCGATCAGGCTCAACATCGAGGTGAACTGGGAAAACAGCAGGATCCGCCGGCCTTCCTCAAACAGCTCCGCAAGCATTTCCATCAAGCTATCAAGCTTGCCCGAGCTGCTGCCACGGGCGGGCAGGGTTGCATCGTTGACCAGGCGCAGGTCGCAGCACACCTGGCGCAGCTTCAGCAGTGCCTCAAGAATGATGATCTGGCTGCGTGCCACGCCCTTGCGAGTGATCTCGTCGCGCACCTTTTTGTCCATGGCCAGGCGCATGGTTTCGTACACGTCGCGCTGGGCCTCATTGAGGTCGACCCAGTGGATGATCTCGGTCTTGGGTGGCAGCTCTGTTGCCACCTGCTCTTTGGTGCGGCGCAGCAGGAAGGGTTTTATCCGACCGTTCAGGTGTTGCAATCGCACATCGCTGGCGCGCTTTTCGATGGGCGTGCGGTAGTCGCGGTTGAAGCTTTTTACGTCGCCCAGCCAGCCTGGGAGCAGGAAGTGGAACAGCGACCAGAGTTCGCCCAAATGGTTTTCCAGCGGCGTGCCGCTCAGGCACAGGCGCTGTCGTGCATTCAGCTCACGTGCGGCCTGGGCCGCCTTGCTGGACGGGTTCTTGATGTACTGGGCCTCATCGAGGATCAGCACATGCAGGGGCAGGGCTGAGAGCTGTTCGATGTCCTTGGGCAGCAGGGCGTAGGTGGTCAGCAGCAGGTCATAGTCCTGCAGGGTCGCGAAATGTTTCTTACGTGCTGCGCCATACAGTGCCAACACGTTGAGTTGCGGTGTGAAGTGCGCTGCCTCATCCAGCCAGTTGGGAATCAGGCTGGTGGGCATTACCACCATGCACGGTCGATCCAGGCGCCCGGCGATTTTCTCCGTGAGAATATGCGCTAGGGTCTGCAGGGTTTTGCCCAGTCCCATGTCATCCGCCAGTATCCCGCCAACCTCCAGCTGGCGCAGTGACTGCATCCAGCTCAAGCCTTCCAGCTGGTACGGACGCAAGGTCGCGTTCAGCCCTTCGGGGGCCACGCAGGTGAAGTCCTTGATGTCTCGGAGGCGCTGGGCAAAGTTGCGGATCTTCTCGCCACCTTCCCATTGCAGCGGTAGATCTTCCAGCGGGTTCAACCGAATCGCGTCGGCCTTCGCCAGGCGCAGTGTGGTGGTACCGGCGTCCTGCAGGTAGAACTCGCCGAGGGTAGCCAGCACCGGTTTCAGACGACCGTAGGGCAGGGCGACTTGCAGCGGACCATGCCCGCCATTGGGCAGGCCGGGGATGTTCACCAGGATCAGTTCATCATCGCGGCGGCGTGCGAGTTTTTCCGGGTTGAGGATCTCGGTGTGGGAGCGCATCAGGTTCAGCAGGATCGGCAGCAGGCTCAGCCGCTCACCGTTGACGATAATTCCCAGCTCCAGGTCGAACCAATCGCGCTCCGGGCCTTCATCGACGGTGGCGTACCAGTCATCGACGGCGCTCAGGTCGAAGCCGAAATCCTCATCGATCTGCAACTCCCAACCCTCGGCGCGCAAGGTCGGTGATGCATTGAGGGTGAAGTTCAGCCAGGCGCTGTCATTGACCATCTCGAACAGCTCGCCGGCGCTTTCCGGCAGCGCCTTGCTCTGGCGCGTGGCGATCTTGAAACCCAGTAGGCGCAGTTGTTCCCGGTACGGCTGCTCAAGCTCCGGATGCCGCTTGATGCGCAGGCTTTGGGTTTCCTGGCGCACGATGATGTCGGCGTTTTTCTGCCCGCTGACATAGTTGCCCAAGTAGTTGAACGACAGCGCCGCGCGATGCTGGATATAGCGCTGCATCTTGCCGTTGCGCGGTTCAAAGGCACTGAACTCGACACTGGCGAGCCACAAGCGCGGCACGGGCACGACATCCTCCATCACCACCTGCGGCAACGCCACCCGGTTTTCCAGCACGGCCTGGAGTTTTTCCAGCAGCTCGGCATCTTGTGCAGCGGCCGGGTAGGCCAGGGTTTCCTGGACCTTGAGCAGCACCGCCGCGATATGTTTGCAGTTGGTGTGCACCGGGCAAGTGCAGCGGCTGTCCACCAGGATCAGCGTGCCTTTGGCCGATTCGCGCAGCGAAATGGTCTGCCGGTAGACGTTGCCGCCCGAGCCTTCGCAACTGGCGACAATGGTGCTGTCACCGCACTCGACAATGCGCACCCGGTTCTCCAGGGCATAACGTCGCCCGCGCTCCAGGCTTTGCTCTTTAAAGCGATTGGCCCACGAAGGGGCCAGGGGTTTGGTCAGCGACGCTGTCAGGGGCATGGCGCTGGATCAGTCCTGGATGTCGGGCGGTGGCGCGCTGGGGGGCTTGGCGGTCAGCGAGGTGATCTTGATCAGCAACGCCAGGTGGCCGCCGTCCAGGTAGTTGAGCTGGTTGTTCTTGGTGCGCACATCGGTCTGGCTCAAGTGTTCGCTGGCGATCACGCTGCCGTTGGCGTCGAACTGGTTGATCCAGAAGTTCGCATCGATATCGGTAAAACGCCCCAATTGCAGGCTCAACACGCCCTCGATGGGAAACTGGCCGAACTGCTCCTGGCCGTCGGTGATGGCGACTTTGACCGGCTGATCGCCGAGGTTCTGCTCCCAGGCCTTGTGCGCCAGCACCGTGTAGCTTGAGTCGGCACGCAGCTTGTCGACGATATTACTCAGGCGCGGCGGGCTCAACTTATCACCCAGGCGCACGGCGCCGGCATCCCAGTTTTCCGGCGCGGCGCGGCTGTTGATCACCGGCTCCGCGTTCTGGCGCACCAGGATCATTTCCACCTGGTAGGGGCTGTCGGCGAACGCCGCAGGTGCCGCTACCACCAACAACAGGCTCAAAATGCGGAACAGGCGCATCGGGGCGTCCTTCAAGCAGATTTCGGGATGAGGCGCTCGAACAACGCCTCCAATGTATTAAAGCGTTCTTCGGCACGTTCCATCGGCACCATGAACTTGAACAGCGTAGCCCCTTCGAACTTGTAGCGGTTGGGCTGGCCCTGGATCAGCTTGATCAGCACCAGTGGATCCACCGGTGTCTGCGCCTCAAACTCGATGCGCCCACCCTGCGGCCCGGCGTCGACTTTCTTGATGCCAAGCTGCTCGGCCTGCAATTTCAGCAGGGTCAGGCGCACCAGGTTCTTGGTCGGTTCCGGCAACAGGCCGAAGCGGTCGATCATCTCCACTTGCAGGTCCTTGAGACCTTCTTCGTCGGTGGCCGAGGCGATGCGTTTGTACAGGATCAGCCGCGCATGCACATCCGGCAGGTAGTCTTCGGGAATCAACGCTGGCAAGCGCAGGTTGATCTCCGGACCGCCGCCCAGCGGTTGATCGAGGTTCGGTTGCTCGCCTTTGCGGATGGCTTTCACCGCGCGCTCAAGCATCTCCATATACAGGGTGAAACCGACCGCCTGGATCTGCCCGCTCTGGCCGTCGCCCAACAGTTCACCGGCACCACGGATTTCCAGGTCGTTGGTGGCCAGTACAAAACCGGCGCCCAGGTCCTGGGTGTTGGCGATGGCTTCCAGGCGCTTTTCGGCGTCGGAGGTGATCTGTTGGCGCGGCGGCGTCAGCAGGTAGGCATACGCCTGGTGGTGACTACGCCCCACCCGGCCGCGCAGTTGGTGCAGTTGGGCCAGGCCGAACTTGTCCGCCCGTTCGATGATGATGGTGTTCGCGCTTGGCACGTCGATACCGGTCTCGATGATGGTCGAGGCGATCAGCACGTTGAAGCGCTTGTGGTAGAAGTCGCTCATCACCTGTTCGAGTTCGCGCTCGCGCATTTGGCCGTGGCCGATGGCGATACGCGCCTCCGGCACCAGCTCGGCGAGGTCGGCGGCGCATTTCTCGATGGTTTTTACGTCGTTGTGCAGGTAGTAAACCTGCCCGCCGCGCAGCAGTTCGCGCAACAGCGCTTCCTTGACCGTGCTCTTGTTCTGCTCCATCACGAAGGTGCGCACCGACAGGCGACGTGCCGGCGGCGTGGCGATGATCGACAGATCGCGCATGCCCGACACCGCCATGTTCAGCGTGCGCGGAATCGGTGTGGCGGTGAGGGTGAGGATGTCGACTTCGCTGCGCAGGGCCTTGAGCTGTTCTTTCTGACGCACACCAAAGCGGTGTTCTTCGTCGATGATCACCAGGCCCAGGTTCTTGATCTTCACATCGTCCGACAGCAGCTTGTGCGTGCCGATCACGATGTCGATCTTGCCTTCGGCCAAATCGGCGATGGCCGCATTCACTTCCTTGGCCGATTTGAAGCGGCTCATGACTTCCACGGTCACTGGCCAGTCGGCAAAGCGGTCGCGGAAGCTGTTGTAGTGCTGCTGGGCGAGCAAGGTGGTGGGGACCAGAATCGCTACTTGCTTGCCGCCATGCACGGCAATAAAAGCGGCGCGCATGGCCACTTCGGTCTTGCCGAAGCCCACGTCGCCGCAGACCAGGCGGTCCATGGGCTTGGGCGCGAGCATGTCGGCGCGCACGGCTTCGATGGTGGTTTGCTGGTCCGGGGTTTCCTCGAAAGCGAAGCCGGCGCTGAAGGTGGCGTAGTCGGCTTTCGGGTCGGCAAACGCGTAACCTTCGCGCGCCGCGCGGCGTGCATAGATGTCGAGCAGTTCGGCGGCGACGTCGCGCACTTGTTCGGCGGCCTTGCGCTTGGCTTTCTGCCAGGTCTCCGAGCCCAAGCGGTGCAACGGCGCCAGGGCGTCGTCGCTGCCAGTGTAGCGGGCGATCAAATGCAGGTTGGCCACCGGTACATAGAGCTTGGCGCCCTCGGCGTATTCCATGGTGAGGAATTCGGCGGCCTGGTTGTCGATCTCCAGGGTCTGCAAGCCCAGGTAGCGGCCGACGCCGTGGTCGATATGCACCACCGGCGCGCCTTCGCGCAGCTCGGTGAGGTTCTTGATCACGGCATCGTTGTTGGCATCGGCGCGTTTTTCACGACGGCGGCGCTGCATCACACGCTGGCCGAACAGCGGGCTTTCGGCAATCAGCGCTAGAGCCGGATCATCCAGCAACAGGCCTTCGTCCAGTGGCGCGATGGTGATCGCCAGGCGCTCTTTGCTTTTGACAAAATCGGGCCAGCTGTCGACGGTTTTCGGTCGCAGCTTCAGGCGTTCGAGCAGTTCCAGCAGCACTTCGCGACGGCCTGCGGATTCGGCGGTAAACAGCACGCGGCCAGGGAAGTCGCCGAGGAAGTTGGACAGCGCTTCCAGCGGTTGCGTGGCTTTGGCCTGGATCGCCAGGTCCGGCAGTGTTGCCGCCGGGAAGCGTTCACGGCCAGCGCCGGTTTCCACATCCTGTTGGCTGGCGACCACACGCGGCCAGCTTTTCAGGCGCGCGAAGCAGTCTTCCACTGGCAGGAACAGTTCTGCAGGCGGCAATAAAGGACGGGACGGATCGACGCGGCGCTCTTCATAGCGGTTACGCACGTCGTTCCAGAAGTTTTCTGCGGCCTGTTCGATACCCGGCAGCGAGAACACCTGGGTGTCCTGGGGCAGGTAATCGAAAAGGGTGGAGGTTTCGTCAAAGAACAACGGCAGGTAGTACTCGATACCGGCCGGGGTAATCCCGCTGCTGAGGTCCTGGAAGATCGGGCAGCGGCGGAAGTCCACGTCGAAGCGTTCACGGAAGCGCGCCTTGAAGCGGGTGACCGCGTCTTTTTGCAGCGGGAATTCCCGCGCGGGGAGCAGCTTGACCGAGTCGACTTTATCAATGGAGCGCTGGTTTTCCGGATCGAAGGTACGCAGGGTCTCGATTTCGTCATCGAACAGGTCGATGCGGTACGGCAACTTGCTGCCCATCGGGAACAGGTCGATCAGCGCCCCGCGCACGGCGAATTCGCCGTGCTCGTACACCGTGTCCACGCAGCGGTAGCCGCTGGCTTCCAGGCGCGTGCGCATCTGTTCCACGTCGAGCTTCTGACCGATATCCAGCACCAGGCTGCTGCCCAGCAGGAACTTGGTCGGCGCCAGACGATGCAGCGCCGTGGTAATAGGCACCACCAGCACGCCATGGGCCAGTTCCGGCAGGCGGTACAGGCTGGCGATACGCTGGGAGATGATGTCCTGGTGCGGCGAGAACAGGTCGTAGGGCAGGGTTTCCCAGTCGGGGAAGTGCAGCACCGGCAAATCGGGGGCGAAGAAGCTCAGCTCCTGCTCCAACCGTTCGGCGCTTTGGCTGTCGGCGGTGAGCAGCAGGGTAAAGCGCTTGGCTGCGCTGGCAGCCTCGGCGATGGCCAGGCTCAGGGCGGCACCGGGCAGGTTGCCCCAGTGCTGTTTACCTGCCGCGGCAGGGAGAAGCGGTAGACGCAGAACGGGCACGGAAGGTTGAGCTCCAAGCGTTGCGACAAAGTCGGTAATTGTAACGGCCCAAGGTGCCGCCTGTCAGTTTCTGACTGAGCCTATTACGGTTTATGGGAAATGTAGTGGCTAAGACAAACAATGGCGGGTTTTGACTCAATATGTAGTGCCAAAATGTACGCGTTTTTCGGAGGGTTACGGACAAGTTGTCTTGCGCGTGCCATTAGTGGCCTTCTGGAACCCGCGTATTTACTGGGCTGTAGCGGGGTGTCAATTTTCCGCAAGGGCTTTTTGTTGCTGAAGGCGCATTGCTCCGGGGGCGGTCGGGCGGCATAATGTAGCCCCTTTTTTCAGCCCCTACATGTGGAAGGTTCCCGTGACTCAGAAGCCCGACCAGTGTCTTGGTGAATGGATCGACCGTGAAGCACTCGCAGAAGCGATGATCCCGCTTATCGGTCAGCTGTACCGCAATAACAATGTGGTGAGCTCGATCTATGGCCGCAGCCTGATCAACCAGTCCGTCATCGCGATTCTCAAAGCCCACCGCTTTGCGCGTCACCGTTCCGCCGACGACAGCGAACTCTCCGTCCACGAAACATTCCCACTGCTTAAGGCCATGAGCGAGCTCAAGCTCGGCGCGGCATCGGTAGACCTGGGCAAGCTGGCCTACAAATTCCGCAAGGAAGGCGCCGGCCGTACCGCCGAGCAGTTCGTGCGTGAAGAAATGGCCGATGTGGTTGGCCAGCAAAACGCCGCTGCCCGCAAAGGCACCGACGTTGTGCTGTACGGCTTCGGTCGTATCGGCCGCCTGCTGGCACGCATCCTGATCGAAAAAACCGGTGGCGGCGACGGCCTGCGCCTGCGGGCCATCGTGGTGCGTAAAGGCGCCGAGAACGACCTGACCAAGCGTGCCAGCCTGCTGCGCCGCGATTCGGTACACGGCCCGTTCAACGGCACCATCGTCATCGACGAAGAAAACAACACCATCACCGCCAACGGTAACCTGATCCAGGTGATCTACGCGAAGAACCCGTCCGAGGTGGATTACACCCAGTACGGCATCAAGGACGCCCTGCTGGTGGACAACACCGGTGTATGGCGTGACGCCGAAGGTCTGGGCCAGCACTTGGCCTGCCCGGGTGTTGACCGCGTTGTCCTGACCGCGCCTGGCAAAGGCAAGCTGAAGAACATCGTTCACGGCATCAACCACGCTGAAATCACCGCTGACGACAAGATCGTTTCCGCCGCTTCCTGCACCACCAACGCCATCGTGCCGGTGCTGAAGGCTGTGAATGACAAGTTCGGCATCGTCAACGGCCACGTTGAAACCGTTCACTCGTACACCAACGACCAGAACCTGATCGACAACTTCCACAAAGGCGATCGCCGTGGCCGCAGCGCTGCGTTGAACATGGTGATCACCGAGACCGGTGCTGCCACCGCTGCTGCCAAGGCCTTGCCTGAGCTGGCCGGCAAACTGACCGGTAATGCGATCCGCGTTCCGACGCCAAACGTGTCGATGGCCATTCTCAACCTGAACCTTGAGAAAGCCGCTACCCGTGAAGAGATGAACGAGTACCTGCGCTACATGGCGCTGCACTCCGATCTGCATAAGCAAATCGACTTCGTCAACTCGCAGGAAGTGGTCTCCACCGACTTCGTGGGCTCGCGCCACGCCGGTGTGGTGGACGCCGAAGCGACCATTACCCAGGACAACCGCGTTGTACTGTACGTGTGGTACGACAACGAGTTCGGCTACAGCTGCCAGGTGGTTCGCGTGATGGAAGACATGGCCGGGGTCAACCCGCCTGCGTTCCCGCGCTAAGCATTAGCGTTGAATGAAAAAGCCCCGACTGGTTCGGGGCTTTTTTTATGGCTGGGGGTTTTGTGTTGTTTGGTGGGGCCTCTTCGCAGGCAAGCCAGCTCCCACATTCTCATAGGTGCATACATTCAAATGTGGGAGCTGGCTTGCCTGCGATGGGGCCTTCAGTCCAAAAGCTTGTTGCGCAGGCTGGCGGACAACCCCTCGGGCGCCAACCAAATCCCGAGGTATGCCCGCGCCAGCGCGTCATCGCGGCTGCTGAACACCACTTGCCCATTGATCTCCAGGTGCAAGCCACGCCCTGGTCGATAATCCAGGGCGTATCGATCACCGGCTTGAATATTACGAAAGCGAGCATGCAGTTTTTCCAGTTCCGGCTTCAAGCTCGCGTTGGCTTGCTGGCGTTCCAGCGTTGTATTAGCCGCCTTGATCACGTCATTGCGGTCGATGTCGCGAAAGTAATACAGCGTCAGGCGCAGCGCTTTTTGTTGTGCCCAAGCCTGCTTGGCGCTCAGGTCGGACGGGGCATACAGCGCAGCCGCGTAAACATCCGCCCAGAGGTAAGTGAGCACCGCCTGGTTTTTCAACGTCAGTTGCTGGGACTGCGCCGGAAAATCGGCCTGCTTCAGCCGATCCGCCTCATTGGCCTGCACCATGATGGACAGCATCAGTAATAAACAGAAAACGACGTGTCGCATAATTGCCCGTCCTGTAAGGGTGCTTGTCGGCAGTGTAATTGCAAATTCCTGATGTTGTAGTAAAGGCAAGACTGGCCTACGACGCGACCAAGGGTTAATGTTCGCGGCGTTGAGCCTTATATAGACTGTGCCCCGGTTCACACACTTGAGCCAAATTGTCCTTCATGACCGCTGGCCGCGGCATGATTTAGCCCGGCGTCCAACCGTACGCCTGGCCTGTTCTGAGGAGTACGCATGGCTGTCTACAACTACGACGTGGTGGTACTGGGTTCCGGCCCGGCTGGAGAAGGTGCGGCGATGAACGCCGCCAAAGCGGGGCGCAAGGTGGCGATGGTCGATAGCCGTCGCCAGGTCGGCGGTAACTGCACCCACCTGGGCACCATCCCGTCCAAGGCCTTGCGTCACTCCGTGCGCCAGATCATGCAGTTCAATACCAACCCGATGTTCCGGGCCATTGGTGAGCCGCGCTGGTTCTCGTTCCCGGACGTGCTCAAAAGCGCCGAGAAAGTCATCTCCAAGCAAGTCGCCTCGCGTACCGGCTACTACGCCCGTAACCGCGTCGACTTGTTCTTTGGCACCGGCAGCTTCGCCGACGAGCAAACCATCGAAGTGGTCTGCCCCAACGGCGTGGTCGAGAAGCTGGTGGCCAAACACATCATCATCGCCACGGGTTCGCGTCCGTATCGTCCGGCAGACATCGATTTCCACCACCCGCGTATCTACGATAGCGACACCATCCTGAGCCTGGGCCACACCCCGCGCAAACTGATCATCTACGGCGCCGGGGTGATCGGCTGTGAATACGCCTCGATCTTCAGCGGCCTGGGTGTACTGGTCGAACTGGTGGACAACCGCGACCAGTTGCTGAGCTTCCTCGACTCGGAAATTTCCCAGGCGTTGAGCTACCACTTCAGCAACAACAACATCACTGTGCGCCACAACGAAGAGTACGAGCGGGTCGAAGGCCTGGATAACGGCGTGATCCTGCACCTCAAGTCCGGCAAGAAGATCAAGGCCGACGCCTTGCTGTGGTGCAACGGCCGCACTGGTAACACCGACAAGCTGGGCATGGAAAACATCGGGGTCAAGGTCAACAGCCGTGGCCAGATCGAAGTCGATGAGAACTACCGCACCTGCGTGACCAACATTTACGGCGCCGGTGATGTGATTGGCTGGCCGAGCCTGGCCAGTGCCGCCCATGACCAGGGCCGTTCAGCCGCTGGCAGCATTGTCGACAATGGCAGCTGGCGCTATGTGAACGACGTACCGACCGGGATCTACACCATTCCGGAGATCAGCTCGATCGGTAAGAACGAGCACGAACTGACCAAGGCCAAGGTGCCTTACGAAGTGGGCAAGGCGTTCTTCAAGAGCATGGCGCGTGCGCAGATCGCCGGTGAGCCGCAAGGCATGCTGAAGATCCTGTTCCACCGTGAAACCCTGGAAGTCCTCGGCGTGCATTGCTTCGGCTACCAGGCCTCGGAGATCGTGCATATCGGCCAGGCGATCATGAACCAGCCGGGCGAACTCAATACCCTCAAGTACTTCGTCAACACCACGTTCAATTACCCGACCATGGCGGAAGCCTATCGGGTAGCGGCCTACGACGGCCTCAACCGGCTTTTTTGAGCGGCTCCGGCCGGTGGCCTGAGCCGGCCGGGGAGACCGATTTCAGTAATTCCCGAGGGTGGCAGTGGCCAAACCGGGAAAGTCTGTAATCAGGCTATCTACGCCGAAGTCGGCGAGCCTGCGCATCAGCGCAGGTTCGTTGACTGTCCACACGGACACGTGCAAGCCCTGGCGCTGGGCTTTTTCCAGACGTTCAGGGGTGCACAACGTCCAGTTCAGCGCCAGAATCTCACAGCCGTAGTTCTGCGCGACCTTTAGCGGGTCGAGCCAGGCGTATTCTGCGACCAGGCCGCGTGACAGGTCGGGGGTGAGTTCAACGGCTGCTTTCAACACTTCCCGCGAACTTGAGGTGACGGTGACTTTGTCCATCAAGCCAAAGCGCACGGCCATTTCGCGAATCGCCAGCACGGTGGTGGCGGCGCGGGTGCGTGAAGCGCTTTTGACCTCCAGTTGCCAGTGATCGAAATCGCACTTTTCGAACAGCTCTTCCAGGCGCGGGATCGGGCAAGGGTTGACCCAGCCCGGTCCACCCTTGCGCGCGTCCATTTTCACCAGGTCCGCCGCCGAGTACTCGACGACTTTGCCGCGCCGGTCGGCGGTGCGCTTGAGGGTCGGGTCGTGGATGACCATCAGCTCGCCGTCCATGGACAGGTGCAAATCCAGTTCGCAGCGGCGTACACCGTGCTTGAGGCACTCCTGGAAGCTGGTCAGGGTGTTTTCCGGTGCTTCGCCTTTGGCACCGCGGTGGCCGTAGATCAGGGTCACAGTTGCTCCTTTACGCCAGATCGTCTGGCGGGGTGAGTGCGAGAATTCAAATGTCTTGGGCGTCGCTCTGTTCCCGCGCCAGGCGCCGTTCCTGGGCCTGTTTCTGCAGGATGTAGCGCGCCAGCAGTTGGCGTTGGGCGTCGGTCATGGCTTCGAATTCCGTGCCGACGTCGAAGCCTGCGCCTTTGGGTTCGCAATGCGTGACTCGCGCGCGCAGCAGCAGGCCGAGCGCCTGGGGCATTAGCACCAGCTTGACCGCCAGGTGTGCGCCGGCCGGCAGGGGAGTGGGGTGCTGGAAATCGATGCCACCTTCGGAAATGATCACCGGTTGCGGTGCGCCGACCTCATCCAGCAGGCCGCGCGCCATGATCTGGCTGAGCAGATCCAGGCGTTTGTTCTGCACGCGGAGGAAGGCCGCGAGGGTGCGATCCTTCTCACTGAGCTGGCGCAGCAGGTGCTGGGCTTCGAATTCACTCAGGTGCAATTCACTGAGTAAATTGAACAGTGGAGAATCATCCAGCAACACTTCCTTGCTCGCCGCCTCGGGGGCAGACAGGCTTTTGATTTGAAGTGCGATCATGTCGTCGATACGGTAGTATTCGCGGCGTTCTTCTTCATCTAATGTCGACATGGCGAACCCCAGCTAGCGGTAATGGTCAGAGTGTAAAGCTGCTTACCAGACCCCGCCACCGGGACGTCTTCTTTTCCTCCGAACAAGCCCCGACATGTTCAGACCTCTCTTCGTATTTATCGGCACGCGTTATACCCGTGCAAAGCGTCGCAATCATTTTGTGTCGTTCATTTCCCTGACGTCGATGATCGGGCTCGCCTTGGGCGTGGTCGTGATGATCGTGGTGCTGTCGGTGATGAATGGCTTCGATCATGAGATGCGTACCCGCGTGCTGGGCATGGTGCCCCACGCGACCATCGAGGGCGATGCGCCCATCAGCGACTGGCAGAGCCTGGCCGACAAGGTCAAGCAGAACCCCAAGGTGCTGGCCGTAGCGCCGTTCACCCAGATGCAGGGGTTGCTGACCAACGATGGCAAGGTGCAGAAGATCCTGCTCAATGGCATCGACCCGGCCCAGGAACGCAACGTCTCGATCATCGACAAGTTCATGTTGTCGGGCAAACTCGATGACCTGGCGCCCGGCAGCTTCGGCATTGTCATCGGCGACAAGGCCGCGGCCAAGCTCGGCGTGGGCCTTGGCGACAAGCTGACCTTCGTCGCGCCGGAAGTCACCGTGACCCCGGCCGGCATGTTCCCGCGCATGAAGCGCTTCACCGTGGTCGGCACCTTCCACGTCGGCGCCGGCGAGATCGACGGCTACCTCGGCCTGACCAACCTCACGGACCTGGCGCGCCTGCATCGCTGGCAGCCGGACCAGGTGCAGGGCCTGCGCCTGAAGTTCGCCGACCTGTTCGATGCGCCGCGCGGCGCCTGGGAAATTGCCCAGCACCTGGGCGAGTCCCAGTACTACGCCCGCGACTGGACCCGTACCCACGGCAACCTGTACCAGGCCATTCGCATGGAAAAAGCCATGATCGGCCTGTTGTTGCTGCTGATTGTCGCCGTGGCGGCCTTCAACATCATCTCCACGCTGGTGATGGTGGTGAACGACAAGAAGGGCGATATCGCCATCCTGCGTACCCTCGGCGCCACGCCGGGGCAGATCATGGCGATCTTCATGGTGCAGGGCACCGTGATCGGCGTGGTCGGCACCTTGATCGGCACGGCCGTCGGCATTCTGGCCGCGCTGAACGTCAGTGCGGCCATCGCTGGCCTCGAAACCCTGATCGGCCACAAGTTTCTCAACGCCGACGTTTACTTCATCGACTACTTGCCGTCCCAGGTTCAGGCCCAGGACGTGTTGATGGTGGGCGGCGCCGCGTTGGTCCTGAGTTTCCTTGCCACCCTGTATCCAGCCTGGCGCGCGGCACGTACCCAGCCAGCACAGGCCTTACGTTATGAGTGAATCGGGCATGAGTGAAAAAGCAATCCTGAGCTGCCGCAACCTGGGCAAATCCTACGAGGAAGGCCCGGAATCGGTGGTGGTGCTGTCCAACCTGCAACTCGAACTGCATCCGGGCGAACGCGTGGCGATCGTCGGCAGTTCCGGTTCCGGCAAAAGTACCTTGCTGAACCTGCTGGGCGGCCTTGATACGCCGTCCCAGGGCAGTGTATGGCTGGCCGGCGAAGAGCTGTCGGCCCTGGGTGAAAAGGCCCGCGGCCAGTTGCGCAACCGTTCGCTGGGCTTTGTGTACCAGTTCCACCACCTGTTGCCGGAATTCACCGCGCTGGAAAACGTGTGTATGCCGTTGTTGATCGGCAAGACCGCAATCCCGGAAGCCCGCCAGCGCGCCAAGGCCCTGCTGGAGCGCGTCGGCCTCGGTCATCGCCTTGAGCACAAACCGGCTGAATTGTCCGGCGGCGAGCGCCAGCGTGTGGCCATCGCCCGCGCCTTGGTGAACAACCCAGGGCTGGTGATGCTCGATGAGCCGACCGGCAACCTCGACTCCCATACCGCCCAGGGCATTAAGGACTTGATGCTGGAACTGAGCACCCAGATGCGCACCGCGTTCCTGGTGGTGACCCATGACATGAGCATGGCCCGCCAGATGGACCGCGTGTTGCACCTGCAGGAAGGTCATCTGGTCGCCATCTGACCCGTTTCAAGCCCGGCGCTTCAAGCGTCGGGCTTTTTCATTTTTTCAACGGTGCCCGCGAATGTTCAGACCGTTATCGATTTTTATCGGCACGCGCTATACCCGCGCCAAGCGCCGCAACCGTTTTGTCTCGTTTATCTCGATGACCTCGATGATCGGCCTCGCCCTGGGCGTCTTGGCGATGATCGTGGTGTTGTCGGTGATGAACGGCTTCCAGCGCGAAATGAGCTCGCGCATCCTCGGCATGGTGCCCCATGCGACCATCGTCGGCGTGAACCCGATCGACGATTGGCAGCCCGTGGCCGCCGCCGCGATGAAGAATCCGCAAGTGACTGCCGCAGTCCCCTTCACGCAGATGGACGGCATGTTCTCCTACAAGGGCGCGATGCAACCGATCGAGATCAGCGGCATTGACCCGGCGCAGGAGGGCAAGGTGTCGATCGTGGCCCAGCACATCGTGCGGGGAAAACTGGATGACCTGAAACCTGGCGAGTTTGGCGTGGTGGTCGGCGAAATCACTGCCCGGCGTTTCCGCCTGAATGTGGGCGACAAGCTCACCTTGATCGTGCCGGAAATCAGCACCGCACCGGGTGGCATCACGCCACGTATGCAGCGTTTGAATGTCGTGGGCATTTTCAAGGTGGGCGCCGAGCTGGATGGGTCCATGGCCATGATCCACATGGCCGACGCCGCAGAGATCCAGCATTGGCAACCGAACCAGGTACAAAGCGTGCGCCTGGCGGTGAAAGACCTTTACGCAGCCCCCAAGGTCTCGTCGGACATCGCCGCCAGCCTGGGCGCCGCCTACAAACCTGACGACTGGACCCACACCCAGGGCAGCCTGTTCAGCGCGATGAAGATGGAAAAGACCATGATCGGCCTGCTGTTGCTGATGATCGTCGCCGTAGCGGCGTTCAACATCATTGCTACCTTGATCATGGTGGTGAACGACAAGGGCGCGGACATTGCGATTTTGCGCACCATCGGCGCCACGCCACGGCAGATCATGGCGATCTTCATGGTGCAGGGCACAGTGATCGGTATCGTCGGTACCTTGATTGGCGGCGTACTGGGCGTGATTGCGGCGCTGAACGTGAGCGAGCTGGTGGGCTGGGTCGAGCGGGTCACCGGGCAGCATATTTTCAGTTCGGATGTGTATTTTGTCAGCAACCTGCCTTCTGAACTGCAAGGTGGGGATGTGGTGCTGATTTGCACGGCGGGGTTTGTGTTGAGCTTCCTGGCGACGCTGTATCCGGCGTATCGGGCGGCGAAGATAGAGCCGGCGCATGCGCTGAGGTATTCCTGAAGCTTTAGATCGCTATCGCAGGCAAGCCAGCTCCCACACTTTGACTTGTGAATACATTCAAAATGTGTGAGCTGGCTTGCCTGCGAAAGGGCTGGCCCAGCTTGTATCAATCCCCCTTGGGCAACTCGATCACAAACCGCGTCAACCCCACCTCAGACTCACAAAAAATCCTCCCCCCGTGCGCCCGCACAATCGACTGGGTAATCGCCAACCCCAGTCCCGCATGCTCGCTGCTACCTTCACGCCGTGCGGGATCCGCCCGATAAAAGCGGTCAAACAACTTCGGTAACAGCTCCGGTGGAATGCCTTCCCCCGTGTTCTCAACCGTCAACGTCACACCTTCCGTCATCCGCACCCGCACTTCGCCGCCCGCTGGCGTGAACCGCAGCGCGTTATCCAGCAAGTTCGACAGGGCCCGGCGCAGCATGCCGCGATCACCCAGGGTATGGGCAGTACCTTCGCGAATCAGGCTGACTTGAGCGTCTTCCGCCAGTAACGCGAAAAACTCAAGCAAAGCATCCACCTCATCTGCCAGCGCCAAAGGCACGCGTTTAGGCATGAGCAAGCCATGGTCTGCCTTGGCCAGGTACAGCATGTCATTGACCAATTGCGCCATCCATTGCAGCTCTTCCAGGTTGCTGTGCAGCGCCTCGCGGTAATCCTCCAGCGGGCGCGGCTGGGTCAGGATGACTTGGGTCTGGGTCAGCAGGTTCGACAGTGGCGTGCGCAGTTCATGGGCGATGTCGGCGGAGAACGCCGAGAGGCGCTGGAACCCATCGTCCAGTCGACCCAGCATGGCGTTGAAGGCTTGGGCCAGTTCGGCCAGTTCTACGGGCATGTGTTGCTGGGGCAAACGCTGGGTCAGGGAGTGAGCCGACACACTGGCGGCCACTTCACCCATGCGTCGCAACGGCTGCAACCCACTGCGCGCGGCCCAGGCGCCGAGCAGGGCGGTCGCCAGGGCTGACAGGCCGACGGTGAGCCAGATCAGGTGCTGCATGCGCTGCAGGAAATGCTGGTGGTGGGTGATGTCGAGCATCAGCGTCAGCAGGGGGGAGTCGGGTTGGCCTGGCGTGAGTGGCGCGTTGTACACCCGATAGTCGGTGCCGGCATTTTGCAGGCTGTGCAGGCCGGGCGCGTCGGGCAAGTTCACGCCTGGCGCATCGTCCAGCCAACGCTGGCCGGCGGCGGTGATACGCACCCGCAGCTCGGGCTGGTGATTGAGTTCGGCGCGCAGTTGCGCTTCACGTCTGGCGAAGGTGCCCGGCGAGTCGACACCCTGCAACGTACCGCGCAGCGCCACCAGTTGGCTGTCGAGTTGTTGCTGGTCCAACTCAATGAAGTGCGCCTCGCTGGCGTGGTTGAACAGCACCCCGGCGATCAGCGACACCACCGCGGTGCAGGCAGCAAACAGCAGCGCCAGGCGGCTGGCAAGGGACAGACGCTTGATCAATTGAACCGCTCCTCCAGCACATAACCCATGCCACGTACGGTGTGGATCAGTTTATTGGGGAAGTTATCGTCGACTTTCAGGCGCAAGCGGCGGATCGCCACTTCGATGATATTGGTGTCGCTGTCGAAGTTCATGTCCCACACCTGGGAGGCGATCAGCGATTTGGGTAGCACCTCGCCCTGGCGCCGAAGCAGCAGTTCCAGCAGGGAAAATTCCTTGGCTGTCAGGTCGATGCGCTGGCCGTCCCGTTCAACGCGGCGGCGGATCAGGTCCAGGCGCAGGTCGGCCAGTTGCAGCGCGGTTTCCTGGGGCGTGCTGCTGCCTCGGCGCAACAGGCTGCGCACCCGCGCCAGCAGTTCGGAAAAGGCGAAGGGCTTGACCAGGTAATCGTCGGCGCCCAGCTCCAGGCCATGCACGCGGTCTTCCACGGCGTCGCGGGCGGTGAGGAATAGCACTGGGATATCCAGCCCGGCGCTGCGCACAGCCTGGAGAATCTGCCAGCCGTCACGGCCCGGCAGCATCACGTCGAGGATCAACAGATCGTAGTCACCGGTCAGCGCCAGGTGCTGGCCGCTGGTGCCGTCGGCCACCAGTTCGGTGGTAAAACCCGCCTCGGCCAGGCCCTGGCGCAGGTAATGGCCGGTTTTGGGTTGGTCTTCGACGATCAGCAGTTTCATGGGCGGCTCTTGGCAACGGTGGACGACGGCTTTATACCTTGAGTGCCAGGGCAGGGGACCAACCTGACAAAGTTGTAATCTAGCAGTCAGCTGGCTGGCAGCGGCGCAATCTTAGAGTGCCGCCCAAGCTGTTCATATATTTCAGGAGAAGACAGATGGCGTTGCGCACACCCCTGTTATTGGCAAGTTGCCTGCTGGCGTTGAGTGTTGAAGCAATGGCCGATGCCGCCCACACCTATGCTTTCGGTGAAGCGGCGCCGGCGAGCAAAGCCACGCGTACGGTGGAAGTGACGTTGCAGGACATTTCCTTTTCGCCCAAGTCCCTGGACGTGAAAGCCGGTGAGACGGTGCGCTTCGTGCTGGTCAACAAGGGCCAGTTGCTTCACGAATTCAACCTGGGCGACGCGGCCATGCATGCCGAACACCAGAAGGAAATGCTGCAGATGCAGGCCAGCGGCATGCTGATCGACACGGGCATGGGCAAGATGGACCATGCAGCAATGGGGCATGGTGCGATGAAACACGATGATCCCAATAGCGTATTGGTCGAGCCCGGTAAAACTGCCGAGCTGACCTGGACGTTCACCCAGGCCACGGGCCTGGAGTTTGCCTGCAACCTTCCGGGGCACTACCAGGCGGGCATGGTCGGCAAGCTCAACGTCGATTGATCCGCTGGCGCTTAGGCGCGGGGGCAAAGGCTGGTAGACTGGCGCGGTTAATTTAGCCAGGTTTCCGCCATGCATCCCGCAGCCGAACATTCGCCGCTGGGCAAGTCCAGTGAATACATCTCCACCTACACCCCTTCGTTGCTGTTCCCGATCCCACGTGCCACCAAATGGGCCGAGCTTGGCCTGAGCGCCGAGACCCTGCCTTACAAGGGTGTGGATTTCTGGAACTGCTTCGAACTGTCCTGGCTGCTCCCGTCGGGCAAGCCGGTGGTGGCCATCGGTGAGTTCAGCATCCCGGCCGACTCGCCGAACATCATCGAGTCCAAGTCGTTCAAGTTGTACCTCAACTCGTTGAACCAGACTGCGTTTGCCGATACGACCAGCCTGGAAGCCGCTTTGCGCACTGACCTCAGTGCTGCCGCCGGCAAGCCGGTGAGCGTGCGTATCCGCAGCCTGGCCGAGATCGAGGCCGAAGGCGTGATGGCCTTGCCAGGTGTGTGCATCGATGAGTTGGATATCAGTGTCAGCAACTACGAGCATCCGCGCCCGGAACTGCTGCGTTGCGATGACTCACGTGTTGTCGAGGAGAGCGTGCACAGCCACCTGCTTAAATCCAACTGCCCCGTGACCAGCCAACCGGACTGGGGCAGTGTCGTGGTGGAATATCGCGGTTCGGCGCTGGATCACGCCAGCCTGCTGGAATACATCGTGAGCTTTCGCCAGCACTCGGACTTCCACGAACAGTGTGTGGAACGCATCTTTTTGGACTTGCAGCGTTTGCTGAAGCCGGAGAAGTTGACGGTGTATGCGCGCTATGTGCGGCGCGGCGGGCTGGATATCAACCCGTATCGCAGCACTGAGGATGTGGCGTTCCAGAACGTGCGCCTGGCTCGTCAGTAGCTATCACGCAAATCAAATGTGGGAGCGGGCTTGCCTGCGAGGGCGGTGTATCAGTCACCTGATGGATGACTGAATGATCGCTATCGCGGGCGTGCCAGCTCCCACATTGGTCTCTGTGCTTGCCTTGGGGATTGGTTTAGATCCCGATATTGCCCAAGGTGATCATGATATTGCGCAAGGTCCCGGAAATCACCGGGTGCTCAGCATCGAACTCGATGGCCGCTTGATTCACATCGTCGGAAATACTGGGGGTTTGCGTAGCCGGTTCCAATTCGAGTTGTAATTCGAACTTGGCAATCAAGGCTTCCAATGCATCACGTTTTTCTTCCGACAGCGGCGGTTCCTGTTCCAACTGCCCGCGCAGGATCTCGACCTGTTCTTCCAGTTTTTTGCGATCAGGCATGACGTGTTTCCTTTATATCGATAGGCACTGGCATAGACCGCGGCACGCCGAGAAAGGTCTACGGGCTGACCTTTAGATTAATCCACTGGCGTCGACTGTGCATGATCCGTGTCAGGGCTTTTCGCCTTTGAGCTGGCGCAGGCTGATATCGGCGAGGCATGTGCCGAGTTCGCCCAAGTGATCGATTACCGAGTGCACGCCCAGCCCGTAAAGGGCAACGGTGGCCTTGCCGCGCTTATGTTCGCGTTCCTGTTCGCTCAGCGCCTGCCATTGTTCGGGCGCCATGCCGCACAATGAGCCGCAGGAGGCCAGGCCGATGGTCCACAGCCCGGCATTGAGCCCTGATTGCAACAGGCGCGGTTCGCCACTGACCAATACGCAGCCTTCCAGGCGTTCGATGTTCAGTTCCATCAAGGCTTGCCAGCAGGCGTGGGGCGCGGGCCAGCGAATGGAGGAGGGCGACGTCGCCTTGAGCCAGTCGGGCAGTCCGGCGGCGAGTGGGGTAGTGATGGAGGGGGGAGTTCATCCAGCCAGGCGCAGGGTACGCCTTGCTCCTTGAGGGCTCGCAGGATTTTCAGCGCGCCCGGTGTGGCTTGGGAGTCCGGGGAGGGCGAGTCGGTGCGCGCCCGGGAACCGAAGTCCACCAGGCAGCCACTCAGGCCAAACAGGACGGCAGTCAAAGTGGGAGCGCTGGCGATGGCTATCTCGGCGTGAGGCATGTCGACATCCCTGAAATAGCGCCAACGCTATCGAGCCGGGATGACAAGTCGATGACAGGATTGTTAATTGTAGGAATTTTGTCCATTTTAGGTCTGACGATTCCTAGTTGCTGCCCAATTGGCGACTTCCGTCATATACTGACGGCCTTATTCAGGGCATAGCGCCCATGACAGACCATTCAAGGAGCAAAAGCTATGCGCTGGAGCCACTATTTCGCTCAGTTGTCGGTGTGTGCCACTGTCTTACTGGCGCCTTTCGCCGCACAGGCTGCATCGGAAGACGATCCATGGGAAAGCGTCAACCGCCCGATCTTTACCTTTAACGACACCGTTGATACCTATGCGCTCAAGCCATTGGCCCAGGGCTATCAGTTCGTGACCCCGCAGTTCGTGCAGGATGGCATTCACAACTTCTTCCGCAACATTGGCGATGTGGGCAACCTGGCCAACAACGTGCTGCAACTCAAGCCGCATAATGCCGGTGTCGACACCGCCCGTTTGCTGGTCAACACCACCTTCGGCGTGCTGGGCTTCATCGATGTCGGCACCAAAATGGGGCTGCAACGCAGCGACGAAGACTTCGGCCAGACCCTCGGCTACTGGGGTGTCGGCAGCGGTCCGTACGTGATGCTGCCACTGTTGGGCCCAAGCACCTTGCGTGACGCGCCGTCCAAGTACGTGGACAGCTACACCCAACCGTACCGCTACATGAACGATATCGGCTGGCGCAACAGCACCTTTGGCCTGAACATCGTCGACACCCGTGCCAGCCTGCTCGACAGCGAGAAGCTGATCACTGGTGACAAGTACACCTTCATTCGTAACGCTTACCTGCAGAACCGTGAGTTCAAGGTCAAGGACGGCAAGGTCGTTGACGACTTTTAAGCTGTGACGTTTTGAAATGAAAAAGGCGACCCACTTGGGTCGCCTTTTTTGTGCGCGGTTTCAGCGCATTTTCAGGATCTTGAGGCCCAGGTGCTGGTCTTCGCCTGTGGCCCTGGTCCACACCACCTGGGTATCGGCCTCCAGGCCTTTCAGTGCCGCGTGCTCCGAATCGATGCGCACGGTCAACAGGTCGCCTACATTGAACTGGCGTGGCGCCTGCACCTGCATGCCGGAGCTGGACAGGTCCACGCACACCCCGGCGATCTCTTGTCCTGCGTGGATCAGCGACACATCGGCATCCACGCGCATGCGGATGAAATCGCGTTTTTCGGCGTAGTCGCGCTCGTGTTCGCTCATGGGCTTCATCCTTACTTTGTGTTGTGGTCGTGCCTGTTCTTATAACTCCCGGTGATTTGCGGTGTAAAGACGCTCGGCGACCATCGGCATGAGCTTGAAACCCCTGACGGATGGGAGTACCGTCTGCGCCTTAGAAGGGCACCTCTGCTTTACCGTTGTGCATGGGGAAAATCCCAATGCTTTGTAGGACAGAGAGGCTAGAAAGCGAATCCAGTACGTGCGCCCGACCCTTGTCGCGCCACCTACGCCAACCTAATTCTGGCGCCGTTTGCCCACATGCAAAAAACCAGTGCCACGCTGC
Organism: Pseudomonas sp. H3_E07; assembly: GCF_054668895.1. Lineage (NCBI taxonomy): Bacteria > Pseudomonadati > Pseudomonadota > Gammaproteobacteria > Pseudomonadales > Pseudomonadaceae > Pseudomonas > Pseudomonas sp. H3_E07. Next base: position 1,053,408 of record NZ_CP162795.1, on the reverse strand, counting down.
TGATAATCGATGACGACGAAGTAGTGCGCGCGAGCCTCGCGGCCTATTTGGAAGACAGTGGCTTCAGCGTCCTGCAGGCCGGTAATGGCCAACAGGGTCTCCAGGTATTCGAGCGCGACCAGCCCGACCTTGTGATCTGCGACCTGCGCATGCCCCAGATGGGCGGCCTGGAGCTGATTCGCCAGGTGACTGAGCTCGCCCCGCAGACGCCGGTGATTGTCGTGTCGGGCGCCGGGGTGATGAACGATGCTGTCGAAGCCTTGCGCCTGGGTGCCGCCGATTATCTGATCAAACCCCTGGAAGACCTGGCGGTGCTGGAGCACTCGGTGCGCCGTGCCCTGGATCGTGCGCGCCTGTTGGTGGAAAACCAGCGCTACCGCGAAAAGCTCGAAACCGCCAACCGCGAACTCGAAGCCAGCCTCAACCTGCTCCAGGAAGACCAGAATGCCGGTCGCCAGGTGCAAATGAACATGCTGCCGGTCAGCCCCTGGACCATCGACGACTTCCAGTTTGCCCACCAGATCATCCCGTCACTGTACTTGTCGGGTGATTTTGTCGATTACTTCCGTGTGGATGAGCGACGTGTGGCGTTCTACCTGGCCGACGTCTCCGGCCATGGCGCTTCCTCTGCTTTTGTCACCGTGTTGTTGAAGTTCATGACCACGCGGTTGTTGTTCGAATCCAAGCGCAATGGCACCTTGCCGGAGTTCACGCCCTCCGAGGTACTGGGCCACATCAACCGGGGCCTGATCAGCTGCAAGCTGGGCAAGCACGTGACGATGGTCGGCGGCGTGATTGATGAAGAAACCGGTCTTTTGACCTACAGCATTGGCGGTCACCTGCCGATGCCGGTTTTATACACTCCAGACAGTGTGCGTTACCTGGAAGGGCGTGGTCTGCCGGTAGGCTTGTTCAACGAAGCCACCTACGAAGACCACATCCTGGAATTGCCGCCGACGTTCAGCCTCACGCTGATGTCAGACGGCATCCTGGACCTTCTTCCAGAGCCTACACTCAAAGAGAAAGAAGCCGCCTTGCCCCAAAAGGTCAAGTCGGCGGGCGGCAGCCTGGATGGCCTGCGGCAGGTTTTTGGATTGGCCACGCTAGGGGAGATGCCGGATGATATCGCCCTATTGGTGTTGAGCAGGAATCTTTGATGAGTACCGGAAGAATCCAATTCGCCGAGCAAGACGGGACGTTTGTCCTGAAGTTTGTCGGCGAAGTGCGCCTGACCTTGTGTTCGGCGCTGGATGCGACGATTGAGCGGATCTTCACAGCGCTGAACTTCTCGGCGATCGTGATCGATCTGACCGAAACCCGCAGCATCGATAGCACCACTCTTGGCCTGCTGGCCAAGTTGTCCATTCTGTCTCGGCAGAAGGTCGGCCTGTTGCCGACTGTGGTCACCACCCACGAAGACATCACCCGTCTATTGCAGTCGATGGGCTTTGACCAGGTGTTCAACATCGTTGACCGCCCAATTCCCTGCCCGGAATGCCTCACCGACCTGCCGTCGCAAGACCAGTCCGAAGAGATCGTACGGGTCAAGGTGCTGGAAGCGCACAAGATCCTCATGGGCCTCAACGAGTCCAACCGCGAAGCCTTCCACGACCTCGTCAACGCCCTCGAGCGCCACTGATCCTCAATTGAAATGTGATCAAAATGGGGGAGGGGGCTTGCCCCCGATTGCGGTATGTCAGTCATAAATATGCTGACTGACCCACCGCCATCGGGAGCAAGTCGAATCGTCGCACCGCCCCTCCCACATTGGATTTGTGACTGGCTTGAAATTGGCAGCACAAAAAAGGGCGACACCCGCCAAGGTGCCGCCCTTTTTGCTGCTATCTGCCCTTACAGCTTGGCCGACAGCAGCGCCTCCAGCTTCTCCTGGTCCCGAGCAAACTGACGAATACCTTCCGCCAGCTTCTCAGTCGCCATCGCGTCCTCGTTGGACTCCCAACGGAACTGCGCTTCAGTCAGATGCACGCGGGCTTCACCGGCATGGCCTGGCGACAACTTGCGCTCCAGCTTGCCTTCATCCGCCGCCAGCTTCTCCAGCAAGTCCGGGCTGATGGTCAGGCGATCACACCCAGCCAGCTCTTCGATCTGGCTCAGGTTGCGGAAGCTCGCGCCCATCACCACGGTCTTGTAGCCGTTGGCCTTGTAGTAGTTGTAGATGCGCGTCACCGACTGCACGCCCGGGTCTTCAGCACCGGTGTAGTCGTTGCCGTTGGCCTTTTTGTACCAATCGTAGATTCGACCCACGAACGGCGAGATCAGGAACACGCCAGCCTCTGCACAGGCCACGGCCTGGGCGAAGGAGAACAACAGCGTCAGGTTGGTCTGGATGCCTTCTTTTTCCAGCTGCTCGGCGGCGCGGATGCCTTCCCAGGTGGAGGCGATCTTGATCAGTACGCGGTCGCGGCCAACGCCGGCTTTGTCGTACAGGTCGATCAGACGGTGCGCGCGCTTGAGTACGGCGTCAGTGTCGAACGACAGGCGGGCATCCACTTCAGTGGAAATACGGCCCGGCACCACTTTGAGGATCTCTTGACCTACCGCCACCGCAAAGCGGTCGCTGGCCAGGCCCACATCACCGTTGCAGTCCTTTACGCACTCATCCAGCAGCTTGGCATAGCCTGGGATCGAAGCGGCCTTGAGCAGCAGGGAAGGGTTAGTGGTGGCATCTTGCGGCTTGAGCTTGGCGAGGGTAGAAAAATCGCCGGTATCGGCTACGACGGTGGTGAATTGCTTGAGTTGTTCCAGCTTGGAAGTCATGGGCGTGCTCTGTCCTGTGGGTCTGATGACATTACCCGAGCGCCGGCAGGCGCTCAAGGGCGCAAATGCGTTCGATCGTTTGCGAGGGCAACAACCTGAAAACAGCCGTTTGAATCACCGGCCGTGGTGCTAGATAGGAGGCCAAAATCACCATCGGGTTCAACCTAACTTCCACCCGATCCACTCGGTCGACCTGTGGAAGCTGGCTTGCCTGCGATAACGGCCCACAGCCACCCCGGTCTTCCTGATGGACACACGTCTACATGTGGGAGCGGGCTTGCTCGCGAATGCGGCCTGTCAGCCCCCCCCCAATAAACCAACGTACACCCACGCCATCACCGCCCCTCCAACAACGCCCCGGCCTGATCCAGCAACGCCAACGGATCGCTTGCCTTATGAATATCCACCGACAATAACTGCCTGAACTTGCGCGCCCCCGGGAAACCGGTGCCCAGCCCCAGGATATGCCGAGTGATATGGTGCATCGACCCACCCGAAGCCAAATGCTCCGCAATATAAGGCCGCAACTGCACCAACGCCTCTGCGCGACTGATCACCGGCGCCTCACTGCCAAACAACTGCTGATCCACTTCTGCCAGCAAATAGGGATTGTGATAAGCCTCCCGGCCCAGCATCACCCCATCAAACACCTGCAAATGCTCGTGACACTGCTCCAATGTCTTGATCCCACCGTTGAGCACAATCTCCAGCTCTGGAAAGTCCCGCTTCAACTGAGCCGCCACGTCATACCGCAACGGCGGAATGTCGCGGTTCTCCTTCGGCGACAACCCCTCCAGAATCGCAATCCGCGCATGCACGGTGAAACTGGTGCAGCCTGCGTCCTTCACCGTCCCGACGAAATCACACAACTGCGCATAACTGTCCCGCCCATTGATCCCGATGCGATGTTTCACCGTCACCGGAATCGACACCGCATCGCGCATCGCCTTCACACACTCCGCCACCAACGCCGGATGCGCCATCAGGATCGCGCCGATCATGTTGTTCTGCACCCGATCGCTGGGGCAGCCGACGTTCAGGTTCACTTCATCGTAGCCAGCGGCCTCGGCCATGCGCGCGCAAGCGGCCAAATCGGCGGGGACACTGCCGCCCAGTTGCAGTGCAAGCGGGTGCTCGGCTTCGTTGTGGCGCAGGAAACGGTCATGGTCGCCATGGAGGATCGCGCCGGTGGTGACCATCTCGGTGTAGAGCAGGGCGTGCTTGGAGAGCAGGCGCAGGAAGAACCGGCAGTGGCGGTCGGTCCAGTCCATCATAGGTGCAACGCTAAAGCGCCGAGACAGTGCGGGGCTTGATTCTGCTGGGCTAAAGCTCTGTTTATCTAGCATTTTACTCAACGTGTTCTTGGCGAGTTTTAGGGCGTTTTCAGGCGTTTTTAGGCTCGGTGGTACGATGTACCACCTCAAAACTGACGCGTACCACCTTCAAAATGGCAACTATCAGGGCAAGAAAACTGGCGGATGGGACTGTGAGCTACACGGCTCAAATCCGCATCAAACGCGACGGAGTGCAAGTCTACCAAGAGAGCCAGACCTTCGCCCGTAAACAGGCTGCCCAGGCGTGGACGCGCAAGCGCGAATCGGAGCTGGACCAGCCAGGTGCGATCGAGCGGGCCAGCCGGTAGGGCGTCACCGTCAAAGACATGATCGACCAGTACCTGTTGGAAGTGGGAAAGGCCAGGCCGTTGGGCAAAACCAAGAAGGCCACGCTTGAAGCCATCGGCAAGATGGACATCGGCCAACTGAACGATATCGACGTCACCACCCAATGCCTGGTCGACTTTGCACTCTTCCGAATGAGCCGCGAGGGTGGCGGCGTTCAGCCACAAACTGCTGGCAACGACCTGACGCACCTCGGCGCCGTTCTGGCGATCGCCAAAGATGCTTGGGGTTACCAGGTCGATCCGCTCGCCATGGGCGGCGCCCGCCGAGTACTGCGCAAGCTGGGCTACAACCTAAAAAGCCGCGAGCGTGAAGCGGCGGGAGAGGGGAGCGGTTTGTAGGGGTATTGGGGTGTCTGAGCCAGCGAGGCGAATGGGGCGCAGTTTATCAGGGATGGGTCTAGGGTGTGGGAGAGGCTTGTGCGCTTCTCACCACCTCGCGTTGCACATTGCTACGTGTGGAATGTGCCGGATCGGAGGGAGGCCAGTACGTTAGATATCGTGGTCTGACCCAGATATCCCCCCGATATCCCCCGTTTGCCAGTCTGGATATGCATAAATGCATATTTTTTGTTGCGGTCTTTGCTGTGTATGCATACAGTGTGTGTGCGGCATGATGAAGAGTGCAGCAGACGGGGATTTTTGTTCGTTGAGCTTCTCAGAAACAGAGAGCTTCAGAGCCGAAGCCGTTCATCAGAGGGTAGTAAGGTGATGGGGTAATCAGCCGTTCACTTTACTGAAATATGAGAGCTATCGTACTGAATATAGCGAAAAGGAAATTCACTATGCCTATGATTGGCGACACGCTTTATCTTCCAGAAATTAAAATCAACGATATTAATAAATATGAACCACAGACATTCGGAGGCGAAGGTGGTGACAGTGATTTCTCACATAGTCACACTGGACAGCTAATTAACGTTGCAACGCGTACTTATATACTTAGCACATACCCCCCCATTATTTCCCAAAATGTTAAGGATCAAGAGGCGAGCTTTGCAACGAATCTTCAGTTGATGCCCGAATCTATTGCAAAAAGCATTACTGCAATAGAACAAAATGACGGCGGTCCCGCGGGCGAAGTCGAGAAAATCGAACAGCATATTCGTTCGGTAGATACGCTAATCACTCAAAAATCACAGGCTGCTGCTGCTCAAAAAGCGATTGCTGATAAGTACTACTATGGAGATTTCTTTCGTTTCCCGACTATGCAATTTATTAAAGATGCAATCAGCGGGAGCAAGACAAACTACCCTCCAGATAAAAATTATAAAGAATGGTACACCTCACTTGAGGCTGCGTATGCTGCAAAATATATCAATCGGGAGATCGATTATTTAAATGTCCTGAAGCAGAATCTTCAAGCACAGGCTAACCAAGCACGTGCAGACGCTGAGGCCAAACGTTTTGCCGATGAGGCGGCAGCAGCTGAGGCTGCTAGGGTAGCTGCTGAAGCCGCAGCACTTAAAGCAGCTCACACGTTCAGGCTTCCCGCAGCCGGTGCTATGCAACTGAGTACGGCTGCAGGCTCTATTGCCGTCACGGCAGGTTCAGGCGTTACGTTGGAGGCGGCGATTCAAGCGGCTAAGGTAGCGCTGAGTACAGTTGTGAGTGCGGCCACGGCAGTCGGTATTGGAGCTTTGACGTATTCAGAGTCCCTTGGCAACGGGGAGCTGCCCGCGACAATGCTGGATCTGCCCGCTAAGGAACTGGCGCCTAGCCTGCCTGATAATCTTCTCGAGGTAGCGGCGGCTGGTGGGACGGTTGATGTGCTATATCGGCTTTATGGTGATCAATCGAAGTATTCGGTAGTGGCCACCCAGGTCACTGGTGGACTAGCCCCAACTGTTCCGGTAAGGGCATTGGTGCTTGATCCTGTGGCCAACGCCTATACGTTTACTACAACCGATACACCGCCGATCACCCTGACATTTCCAATTGCGGCACCAGGTGATAGTTCAACAGCGACCCCAGCGCAACCAGTGGAAAATCCGGTATACACCGGCATCACGCTGACGCCAATTGAGGTCAAAGCTGAGCCGTTTCCGATTGCCAAGCAGTTGTCCATCCGAGATGGTATCTACGTGTACCCCGCAGATTCGGGTTTGCCGCCGATTTATGCGGTATTTAGTAGTCCGTACGAAGGCGCTACCACCAAAGGTGAACACAGCGGACGGATGTACAATCCTGATAAAGCCGGAGGGCCAACCCTAGATCTTGATTGGACAACGGCAACGGTGACTCAGGAAGGTATTGATCTGGTTAAGTTGCATACGTCACGATTCGATCCATCAGACGCTAATATAATTATGCTTGACCGACTTGAGAAAATTTTGAGTGGTCAGATATCTATTACTGATATTGATAAACGTTTTTACACACATGAAATTCGAGAGCTCGAGCGGTATAGGGCATTGGGCGTCGCAGATGGTGGGAAACCGAATGATGATACCATCTGGAATAGTGCCCATACTGCTACCTTGGAGGACTATAAGCTAAAAGACGGATTTAACTTATTTTACACGCCAGAAGCGATAGAAGCTGACGACGCGCAAGTAGAGAGGGAAGAAAAATGAGTGTTATTACTAAAATAGTGCAATCGGAAACGCCCGAAGATGTCATTCTTTTCGCAACTCGGAGTGAAAGTGGCATCTCATACCCAAGATTAGATGGGCTGTACAGTCGAAACGGCTGGATCAATATTGGCAATAATCTTGAGCTTATGAAATTGGTTCACAATATGGCGCTAGAGGGATTAGTTTTATATAAAGACTTAACCCTGACAAAAGGGCCAAACTGGAGAAGCCCTACATTCTTGACTGAGAATAAATACACTTTTGATTAATATATAGGCCTGCAGAAGAAAACCCAGCTCAAGCTGGGTTTTCTTTTGCCTGGACATTGAAGAATTATTCCTCTCCGTATGCTGGATACTATTGATGCTTGTGCTTTTTAGGCATGCTCAAATGGGTCATGGGCATGAGATTTTATTTTCGTATTACAAGGATCTGAGTGCCTTTTCAAGAGGCGTCACGACAAATGTCTAAAACCCAATGGACAAAACAGGACTACCGGGGTAATTGCAAATAGCGTGAGTCCGCCACAATGGAATGCGAACCAGCTCCATCGGATGCAAGCCTACCTGTCATCAATCTGAGCCGGGGAGTTTGATTGGTTGCAGTAAATATGAGCTAGAAATGCTGCTGAATGCCAGCCCGCGTGTTCCAAACGCGAGCCGCTACATTTAGGTTCACGCGCGCGCACTCACCCACAGAGCGTCAGATGTTGACGTTTGCAGGGGATGTTGGGATTGGAGCGACAGGCATTGACAATAAGCACCGTGACGCGACCATTCGGATGTGGTTTTGTCGGCCAGGCGAGAGCTATCTCAGGAGGTGAGTGGTGCGAAACTGGTACGGGGTTTTTTTATGGTGCGCTACAGGTCAAGTGTTACAAGGCCTGTAGAATTAGGAGTTCCAATCCATCATGGTGGCGATGGAGAAGCGGCTGGAGAGGACTTGCGATGGAGCTATGGCGGAAGGCATTGGAATCTTGGATGGAGAATACGAGGGTGGGCAGTTTATCAGAAATGGGTCGGACGGGGCTGGGTGTTGATCCTGCGGCGCGAGACCTAAAATTTTAAAAAAATCTGTCCCTTTACTACTGACCGTTAACACTCCGACGTAAATTATCTATGTAATTTAACGACTCTCTTAATTAGCTAGATACAAAGCTACGAAAATAATTTAGTCCTAGAGCTTTTTAATTATCAGCTTTTTAACTGCTCTCTTATGCTAGTCCATAGTTCTTCCAACAAGACTCTATATGTTTCGTCTTTCTCTGGAACTGGATGAATCAAGAGATCTCTGAGGGTTGCTTCGTACAGCCATTTACCATCCAAGGTGAGTCCTTGGAGAAGCTTCTCGCTGATGGATTTTTTATTTTCTCCTAGCAGATGGGCACAATAAGCTTGGTTTCCAAGTGGTACTGAGATATCTGATACTTCTGCGATAGCTTCATCAAAAAGATTTGCTGCTTGTTTTAAAGCATCCTTTCGGAAGTGCAAATCAGCCCATTTCGCTTTTGCTTGGCAAAGGAGAGCAAATGCCTTGGCGTTCTTTAATTTTCCTATTTCGTCTTTGATTTCTGAATCGTCCCATTCTCCAAATTGAGCAATAGTATGATCGAAAATTTGATTTGCTTCATTTGTTCGGTCTGCGGAAGATAAAAGACCAATTTTACGACTTCTTACAGTAATTAGATGCTTCACAATTTCTTGGGTGTCAGCATCATCAAAGCGCGAAAGAAAATATTCGCATAATTCAAATGCTTGATTGTCTAAGTTTTTAATTGATAGACCAATAATCTTGTTGGTGAGTGCGTGAGCCATGTATTCGCTATGTGAAAGTATTTCATTTTTTTCAAGTCGGGAAATAATTATATCAAGCAAAGCGTCTGCTTCGTCGAAACGCCCTAATAGTCCCAAACACCCGGCTTTTCCGTTTAACGCTTCAGCGACCGATGATTTCATATCCTCACCTTCTTTGCCATCGAATCGTTTGATGAACTCATCATAAATACCAATGGCTTGCTCATAGCGTTTGAGCTCTGTCATCGCTGCACCTGCGTTAGACATAGCCTGTGATACTTGTTGCGGGGTGGCGGACTTTACATCAGCCGCGTCGCGCCAAAAACGAGCCGCCCGTTCCGTTTCGCCCTTGCGGTAGGCATCAAATGCGCGGTTGTTCCAATCTCTGAACGTATAAGTTGATTCTGGTTTGTTTGTTGCTGCAGTTGCCGCCTCTGCAAGCGCACTGGCAGCAGTTTCGGAAATTTTAGCTTTAGATATATCTTGCCCGCTAACGGACAATTGTATCTCTTTAATCGCTAAATCCGCGCCGTCTTGGACTCGCTGAATGTGTAAGTTAAATCCAACCTCTGCTTGGTTTTCTAGGGCTTGTAATTTTTCTTGAAGCGCGTCTAATCGAGTTTGTAACTCGTCGGCGTGCACGCCAAACCATTCGTTGGCTGTAACTTTAGCCTCTTTTCGAGCTTCCTTCTGGGCTTCTGTCTGTGCCTCGCTGCGCGCTTTGCGCGAGACTGAGAAATAACCAGCTAGACCTGCTAATGGAAGTATTATACCGAGTGCTGTAAGCAAGATTCCCAACAGGCTCAGGCTTTGATCTATATGTGAGTTTTGGGTGTCTAAGCGTTTATCTTGAATGTCTAAGCGAGAAGACAGAGCCTGAATGTCTTTTTGTAGAATATCGCGCGTATTTTCTAAGCGAATTTGAGCGAGCTCTTTATAAGAGGTAAAGGCTAACTCCTCCTTTTTTACAGCAGCACTGTAGCTAATCGAGGGGGCATACCCTAAAACAATAAGTATGATTATACGAACTGTTGCTCCCACCGCTCCCTGGTTAGATACCGTCAACGCCTCGTACTCCCATAATTTTTGAGAAGCATATCATCACGGCGGTGGTGAATCTCATTAAACCTTGGGTGATGGTACAAAAGTGGTACGAAGAAATTCGACCCACGATAGAGCTGGCGTCCTCCAAGGCTCTGACAAAAAAGTCGTTCAATCCATCATGAGAGCGACGGAGAAGCGGCGGGAGAGAGTGGCGGTTTGTAGGGGCATTTGGGGTCTGAGTCAACGAGGCGAATGTCGCGCAGTTTATCAGGGATGCATCTTGGCTGTCCGAGAGCACTGTTTCGCGCATTCAACACTTCGAACGGGAACGGTAGCCGCTTGTGGATTTTCGAGCCCGATATAGTTTGCTTCGTCTTCCAGATGCTTGAGTGCGCTTTCAAGCCACTCAACTCGCATGCCGACGCCAGCTCTGAACGCGCCTAGTTGCCATATGGTCATCGGTGGCGAATTTGCCTAGCTCGGCTTCTTTCACTGCCAACTCGATCTGAGCTGTCGGCGTTTTTTCGTGCTCGATGTCGTCGTGCAGAACCTGCATCGCCAGGTCACTCAGAGTCTGGCCGTTGGTTTTGACCAGGTCGGCAAGACCCCAAGGCGGCAACCTGAACCCGCGCTGTCCCCCTGCAAAGTTTCATAATTCCCTGCGCCGTTGAGGACTACGCTCCTGCTTAAGAGAGGACCTCCGCGCCTCCCGTCCACAGGGAACTGAAAACATGATTTCCAACCTCGTCAAAGTCGCGATGATTGCTGGCACGTTGCTGTTGGCCGCTTGTTCGTCGGGCTCATCAGGCTTGAACAGCGATCCGTGCTTTTCAGGCGGATGCCAGGCGTTTGGGGACCACAGCCCCAGCAAGGCCGCCAAGATGAATTTTGGCGGCAGCGGGCTGGGGAGTAGTTATGGGGAGTATGGGGCGGGGTTGTTGCATGATGATTGATGGGGGCGGGCAGTCATTATTTATTGACTGGCCCACCGCTATCGCGGGCAAGCCCGCTTCCACATCAGAGTGCCCACATTAGGGCTGTGGTGGTCTGGGAAGTGTCACTGCCCGCCTTTCATGCGACGGGCTATCAGGTAGATGCCCAGGCCAACCAGCGCTGTCGCGGCGCCGATGTAGCCGGTGCTGGTCCAGCCGTATCCGGCCGTAATCGCCATGCCGCCGAACCATGGCCCCAGCGCGTTCGCCAGGTTGAACGCCGCGTGGTTGGACGCTGCCGCCAGGCTCGGGGCTTCGTGGGCAATATCCATCAGGCGGATTTGCAGCGGTGCGGCCAGGGCCACCATGGTGCCGACCAGACCCATGCTCAGCAGCACGCCCCACAGCGACGATGCGGCGAAGGGGAAGAACAGCAGCACGGCCATGGACCACACCAGGATCAAGCCCACTGCACGGAACTGCATGCGATCGAACAGTTTGCCACCGGCGATGTTGCCGATGATGCCGCCCACGCCAAACGCCGCCAGGCCGAAGGGAATCCACTGCGGCGACACTTTGGTCACTTCCAGCATCGTCGGCGCCAGGTAGCTGAACACGCAGAACATCCCGGCAAACCCAATCGCACCAATCGACAAGGCCATCCACACTTGAGGCTTGGTGAAAGCGCGCATCTCCTTGCGCGGGTCGCTGCGTTGTTCGTCGTGGCGATGGGGCACGTACTGCCAGACGAGCGCGATGGTGCACAGGGCAATCACGCTGACCAGCGCAAATGCCGAGCGCCAGCCAAGGTGCTGGCCAAGGAAGGTGGCGATGGGGTTGCCGAGCAGCATGGCCAGGGTCAAGCCCATCATTACGCGGGCCACGGCGCCGGCGCGTTTGTCGTTGGGTACCATGCTGGACGCGACGACGGCAGCGATGCCGAAGTAGGCGCCGTGGGGCAGGCCGCTGATGAAGCGAAAGGCCACCAGCGAACCGAAGGTCGGGGTGAACGCAGTGGCCAGGTTGCCGAGGGCGTACAGGCCCATCAGCAACAGCAGCATGTGTTTACGCAGCAGCTTGGCACCGAGGATGGCCAGCAGCGGGGCACCAACCATGACGCCCAGGGCGTAGGCGCTGATGGCGTGGCCGACCTGGGGTTCGCTCAAACCCAGGTTTTGGGCGATGTCGGGCATCAACCCCATGATGGCAAATTCGCCAGTACCGATCGCGAAGGCGCCCACGGCCATGGCCGCTTCCATTTTGGCGGCGCTGCGCGCGGGCAGCACGTGCCCGGGTGTTTGCTGGATAGTCATGGGTAACTCTATTGGGATGGATTGCACGAAGGAGAGCCGCCGATGCTACGCAAGCAGCGGCAAAGGTGTCTAGAACAGCCTTTTGCGTGAGAGTTCCGGGCCTGTGACCTCAGGTCGCGCCTGCCACGCTTGACATCGACGGGTTAAAACCCGCGATTTAGAGCTGTCAATTGGCCAAACAGCGCATAACGGCCTTTTGCCGTGATATTCTGCGCGCCGTCTTGGTCTAGTCTTTCTCTGGTGCGTACATCCGTATACGTCCCAGCGATTGGCTCTCGCCCAGGTAGCTGAAGCCAATAATGATAAGAAGTCAGCGCAGAAGGGACATAAACAGTGAGGTCGATACGTCGGCCTTGTGTGCCCACCCTGCGGCTCTCTCGTGAATGTGCAAACCCCGCGGTGCGTTGCCTGGCGCAGCGTGATAGAGGGTTGCCCATGATCAGGGGCGGTAGGGCGGATGGCGTTTTATCATAGGTGCTACTGATGTTTAAAAAAGTAAACACTGCCCTGCTGGGGCTGGCTTTGTCGCTGGGGATCAGCTCCGTTCACGCGGAAGAGGCAAAGAAAGTCGATGTGCTGCTGATCGGCGGCGGCATTATGAGTGCGACCCTGGGTGTATGGCTCAATGAGCTGGAGCCGGGTTGGTCGATGGAAATGGTCGAGCGCCTCGACGGCGTCGCCGAAGAAAGCTCCAACGGCTGGAACAACGCCGGTACCGGTCACTCGGCCCTGGCTGAGCTGAACTACACCCCTGAAGACAAGAACGGCAACGTTGAGATCCCGAAAGCGGTCGAGATCAACGAAGCGTTCCAGATCTCCCGTCAGTTCTGGGCCTGGCAGGTCCGTCAGGGCGTGCTGAAGGACCCGCGTTCGTTCATCAACACCACACCGCACATGAGTTTTGTGTGGGGCGATGACAACATCAAGTTCCTGAAAAAACGCTACGAAGCCCTGAAAGCCAGCCCGCTGTTCGCCGGCATGCAGTACTCCGAAGACCCGGCGCAGATCGCCAAGTGGGTTCCGCTGATGATGGAAGGGCGTGACCCGAACCAGAAAATCGCGGCCACCTGGAGCCCGCTGGGTACCGACATGAACTTCGGCGAGATCACCCGCCAGTTCGTCGCTCACCTGCAAACCACCCCTAAGTTCGACCTGAAACTGTCGAGCGAAGTGCAGGACATCACCAAGAACGCCGACGGTTCGTGGCGTGTGAGCTACAAAAACCTGAAAGATGGCACCAAGACCGAGACCGACGCCAAGTTTGTGTTCATCGGCGCGGGCGGCGGTGCACTGCACTTGCTGCAAAAGTCGGGCATTCCTGAAGCCAAGGAATACGCTGGCTTCCCGGTAGGCGGCTCGTTCCTGGTGACCGATAACCCAACCGTGGCCGAGCAACACCTGGCCAAGGCCTACGGTAAAGCTTCGGTTGGCGCACCGCCGATGTCGGTTCCGCACCTGGACACCCGTGTCCTGGATGGCAAGCGCGTGATCCTGTTTGGCCCATTCGCCACCTTCTCGACCAAGTTCTTGAAAGAAGGCTCGTACCTGGACCTGCTGACCAGCACCACCACCCACAACATCTGGCCAATGACCAAAGTCGGTATTCGCGAATACCCACTGGTCGAGTACCTCGCCGGCCAACTGATGCTGTCGGACGACGACCGCTTCAAGGCGCTGCAAGAGTACTTCCCGAACGCCAAGCAATCCGACTGGCGCCTGTGGCAAGCCGGTCAGCGCGTGCAGATCATCAAGCGTGACGAAGAGCAGGGCGGCGTGCTGAAACTCGGCACCGAAGTCGTCAGCTCCGTCGACAACACCATTGCCGGCCTGTTGGGCGCATCGCCAGGCGCGTCCACCGCGGCTCCGATCATGCTGACCGTGCTGCAGAAAGTGTTCAAGGACAAGGTGGCGACCCCTGAGTGGCAGACCAAGCTGCACCAGATCGTACCGAGCTACGGCACCAAGCTGAACGACAGCCCTGAAGCGGTCGCCAAGGAATGGGCCTACACCGCCGAGATCCTGCAACTGCCTACACCGCCTGTGATTCCGCAAGTGGCTGCACCAAAGGCCACCGAGGCTGCCAAGCCTGCGGCTGAGCCGAGCAAGCCGGCGTCTGACCTGGCGCTGTAAGCCAAGCCTGATGTTAAAAAGCCCGCTGACCGGTAACGGTCAGCGGGCTTTTTTAGGCGTGCCGTTCAGACCTTGAAATGCCTGACTTGCTCGTGCAAGTGCAACGCCAGCGCATTACCGGTATCGCACAGCAGGTACAGATGCTGCGCCGGCAGAGGCGGCAGCTCTGTCATGTGCATCAGCCCTTCGCCCATACGGCTTTCTTCCATCAGGCCCACCGCCACGCCACTGCGCACGCAGGCTTCGACCGCTGATGAGTTGGGGCTTTCCAGCAGCACACGGTGGAAAATCCCATGGTCTTTCAACGCCTGCAAGGCCGCCGCACGATACGGGCAGCCGACGACAGGCACGGTGATCGGCAGCGCCGCGTTCGGCGGATAACTGAAATGCTCGGCCGCCACCCACAGCGGCTGAACCGGCCCCAGGCGCTCGCCCTGTGCCAGTGGTTGGGCACTGACGGTGATAGCTAGGTCGAGCTGGTTGGCCATAAACAAATTCAACAGTTCACCGCTGGTACGCGCTTCGACTTCCAGCTCCAGCAACGGGTTGTCAGCGATCAACTGCGGCAGCAAATCCTGCATAAACGCCGGTGCGTAGGTGTCGGGAATGCCCAAGCGAATTTTTCCCTGCATGCGCTGTGGCATCAGCGAGATCAGCAGGCGGTCATGACTCTTGAGGAATTCGGTGGTTTCGACCAGCAGTTTCCTGCCGTACAGGGTCAGCTCAACGCCTTGATTGCTACGGCTGAACAGGCGTTGGCCGACCTGATCCTCCAACTTTTGTATCTGTGTCGTCACGGTGGAGGCACTGCGGTGCACATGCTCGGCTGCTTCGTTGAACCGCCCAAAGCGCGCCACGGCATGGAACGTTCGCAACAGGTCGATATTCAGTTGTTTGGCCATGATTCCACTATTGCGAATTGATAGTGCAGTTTATTCAAATATACAGAAGCATGTGCTGCCCTTAGCCTTTCAGTCAACTTGGACTGACGGGCAGGCTTCATGACGCGACCAACCTTAAAGCGGCTGTTGTTGCAGGTGGCATTTGTACTTTCATGGAGCTCTGGCTATATCGGCGCCAAACTGGGTACGCAAGGCGGCGGTGCCTTCAATCTGCTGTTCTGGCGCTTCCTGCTGGTCTCGCTGTGCCTGGGGCTGTTATTGAACGTCAGGTTACTGAAGGTTTCTTGGGTGCAGGTTCGCCATTACGCCGTCATCGGATTTCTCTCGCAGTTCCTGTACCTGAGTTGCCTCTACGTCGCGATCCAGAATGGTTTGTCTCCCGGCATCGCTGCAATCATCGCGGCGACGCAACCGTTAATGACGGCGGCGCTGTCGAGTGGCAGCGCGGCTGAACGCAGTGGCGGCTGGCAGTGGACGGGGCTGATGATCAGCTTCGTAGGCGTATCCATCGTGATCGCTGGGCAGTACGGCGGTGGTGGGGAGGGCGTCGGCCTGGTCATGTACCTGTTGCCCCTGGCCGCCGCGTTGGGGCTGACGCTGGCTACCCTGTATGAGCGCCGCACCGTTCAACGCCAGGACGCAGGCTTGGTGCTGCCGCTGTTCATCCAGTCGTTGCTGACCTTGATCGGTTTTACCGGCGCCGTGCTCTACACCGATACGCTAAGTATTCCCCACGACCCTGACGTGTTGATCTCAATTGTCTGGCTCACCCTGTTCTCCACCTTCGTCGCCTATTTGAGCCTGTGGATGCTGCTGCGCGTGATGACCGCGACCCAGGTGGCGGCGCTGGTCTACCTGGAACCGCCGGTCACCCTGGTATGGGCGGCGCTGATGTTTGGCGACGTGATCCAGGTCTCGACCTACGCCGGCATTGCCGTGGTCGTCGGCGGGCTGTTGTTGATACGCCGCAAGCGACCGACCGTCGCCTGCGCCTCTTGAGGACTGCGGGTTCAGCAAGCTGACAGACATCACCTGTTAAAAATACTCAGGGCCGAGCAGGAGCGAGGTTGAAACAAGGGGGCATTTTTTAACGGTGCAGGTAGTGGGCGTCAACGCCCGAGGGTTTTTTATGTTGCTACGTTATGCAGCATTGGTAGCCATGGTCGTCGCGGCATCCGGGTGTGTGCAAGAGCGCGTCGTGCACGAGCGCAGGCCGGTGCAACGTGAGTATGTCGAAGTCGTCGCGCCGCAACCGCCGCCAGTGCAAGTGATCGAAGTCGAGCCGCCGGTGCGCTACGGCTATATATGGTCGCGCGGTTACTGGCGTTGGGAAGGCGGACGCTATGTCGCGGTGCATGGCCACTGGGAGCCGGTGCGCGAGGGGTACCGCTACGTGCATCCGCATTGGGTGCAGCGTAATGATGGGTATCACTGGCAGGGTGGGGGCTGGGTTCGCTGAGTCAGGCTAAATCGGCTTTTGGGTGCCCAGGAGCCGAACCTCCCGCAGCAGTGCAGCACCGAGTTGATCGCTGCCCAGTTCCTGGTAGCCCACTATCCTGGTCGCGCCGTTCTCTTCAGCCTGGATGATGATCACCGGCGTTTCCTTGCCGGTGGCCTCGTCTACGTGCAGGGCGTACTGCGGGACATCCACGTTGATCGGTGTTCCCGCCGGTTTGCCTTGCACATTGATCAGGAACGCCGCGCAGCCGCTGTCGATATCTGCACTTGTGGCGGCGCGCCCGCTGACGAAGCAGGTTTTGGGCAAGTCGGGCCAGGCGATGGTGTCGGCCAGGGTGAGGGTTGGCGCCAGGGCCATGGCGGCGAGAAGCAGCGTGCGCACGTTGGTCGTTCTCTTGATCGGAGTAGAGGCGTTTTTTACCAAAGCCCGGAACTCCCCGCAACGCGGAGGCTTCAGGCGAGGCGTTTCATGCCCGTTCCCTTGGCCGCGTCGAGGTCAAAGGTGACGGTGTACTCACAGCCTGCCGCATGGGCGCAGCGTTCGATCAGGTAGTCGGCGAAATCGGCTTTACCGGCCGTGAATCGGCGCAGCGCCTGCCAGATGATTTCGGCATGCTCAACGGTCAGCTCACGGGTACGCAGCAGCGTTTCCAGCACCGTCACCACGTCGCTTTTGGTCGATTGATAGCAGCTTTGCAGTACCCAGACCAACTCCACCACGGACACCAGGCTGACGAAGCCCGGTGAAACGGTGGTCAGCGATTCGATCAAGGCAGAGGCCTTGGGTGATTGCACGGGGTCATCCTGGGTGACGTAACGCACCAGCACATTGGTATCGAGCCCAATCATCCGGCCTTGGCTCCCTGCGCGGCGATGGCGCGGTTCATGTCTGCGATCGATACGGCCTGTGCGGGCTTGCGGATAAGCCCCTTGAGATCCTGGACGGTTCTGCTCGCGGCAATAATGGAAAACGTGCCGTCTTCCGTTTCGACAAATTCAACCCGGTCGCCCGTTTCCAGGCCAAGTGCGGTGCGCACTTTTACAGGGATGGTGATTTGCCCTTTTGAGGTCAGTGTGGCAGTCGACATCGTGAAGATCTCCATCGTGATATTCCTTACCCTAAGGTAAGGATTTATGAAGGGCAAGATCCGTTGGTCCATAGGTCGCTCGCTGGTGTGAGTAGGTGGGAACAGGTAAAACCCTAGCTCGAACGTTGCACGCTCACACGCCCGCCTCAGGCCCAAAGAGATACAAGCTATGACCGACCGCCATCTGATCATTCCTGCCACCATGCAACCCATTGTCGAGCGCGCCGGCTACGTGCCAGCGGTAAAGGTTGGCAACACTCTTTACTGCGCGGGCCAGGTCGGCCGCACTCCGCAACTGGCCGTGATCGAAGATCCCGAGGCGCAATTCATCGCCGCCTGGGGAAACCTGCGGGAAGTATTGGAGGAGGGTGGTTGCCGCTTCGAAGACGTGGTGGACATGACGACCTACCACGTCAACATGAGCCAGCACATGGCAGTTTTCCGTGACGTGAAAAACCGCCTGTTCCCACGCGGGCATTGCGCCTGGACCACCATCGGGGTGTCCGAACTGGCACACCCCGGTCTGCTGGTGGAAATCAAATGCGTGGCGGTGCAGCGCTAGCTTATTGAACCACTCGATAACATGGCACATACGCCGCGCCGCCTGGCAGCTTCATGCGGTGCTGGGCGACAAACGCCTGTAGCAGCTCGTCCAGCGGTTTCATGATGGCCGGGTCACCGTGGATTTCGTAAGGACCGTTCTGCTCGATCAGGCGGATGCCTTTGTCCTTTACGTTACCGGCCACGATCCCGGAGAACGCACGGCGCAAGTTGGCGGCGAGTTCGTGGGGCGGCAATGCGTGGCTCAGTTGCAGGCTCGCCATGTTCTCGTGGGTCGGGTCGAACGGGCGCTGGAAGCCTTCGTCGATCTTCAGTAGCCAGTTGAAGTGGAACGCGTCGTTGCGCTCGCGGCGGAACTGCTTCACGGCCTTGAGGCCGACGGTCATCTGGCGCGCCACTTCGGCCGGGTCATCGATGATGATCTGGTAGTGCGCTTGCGCCGCTTCGCCCAGGGTGGCACCGACGAATGCGTGCAACTGTTGCAGGTACGGCGCGGCATGTTTCGGCCCGGTGAGGATGACCGGGAAGGGCAGGTCGCGGTTGTCCGGGTGCATCAGGATGCCCAGTAGGTACAGGAACTCTTCGGCCGTGCCCGCACCGCCCGGGAAGATGATGATGCCGTGGCCGACGCGAACGAAGGCTTCCAGGCGTTTTTCGATGTCCGGCAGGATCACCAGCTCATTGACGATCGGGTTCGGCGCTTCGGCGGCGATGATGCCCGGCTCGGTCAGGCCAAGGTAGCGCCCGCCGGTAATGCGTTGCTTGGCGTGGGAAATGGTCGCGCCTTTCATAGGACCTTTCATCACGCCGGGGCCGCAGCCCGTGCACACGTCGAGGCTGCGCAGGCCCAGTTCGTGGCCGACTTTCTTGGTGTATTTGTATTCTTCGGTATTGATCGAGTGCCCGCCCCAGCACACCACGATTTTCGGCTCGACACCGGGGCGTAGCGTACGGGCGTTGCGCAGCAGGTGGAACACATAGTCTGTGATGCCCTGGGAGTTGCTCAGGTCGATGCGCTGGCTGTCCAACTCGTTTTCGGTGTAGACGATGTCACGCAGGGCGCTGAACAGCATTTCGCGGGTGCTGGCGATCATTTCGCCATCGACGAAGGCATCGGCGGGGGCGTTCAGCAATTCCAGGCGCACGCCACGGTCCTGTTGATGAATGCGCACTTCGAAGTCTTTGTAGGCGTCGAGAATGGTCTTGGCGTTGTCGATGTGCGCGCCGGTGTTGAGGATCGCCAGGGCGCACTGGCGGAATAGGGTGTAGATGCTGCCGGTACCGGCTTCGCTCAGTTGCTGGACTTCACGTTGGGACAGGGTTTCGAGGCTGCCTTTGGGGCTGACGGACGCATTGATGACTTGACGTTGGGGCATTCTGATTCCTTGAAAGCGCAGCCACCGCACCCACGAGGGGCCGCGATGGCTTGAGAATGATGGGCGCCGAATTCGGTCGCTCGAGACGGATATTTACCTCAGGCGCAAGGCAGAGCGCAAACACCGTCCAACACCATCATGCCGCAGAACTTACTGAATCAGCTTCCAGTTTTTGTAGAAAACCCGACGCAGGGTAAAGGCCATGCCGGCAAACCCCGCGATCACGGCGTTGAGAACCTGGGGCACCGGTGTCGGTCGCACGATATCGATAAACAGGCAGTAACGCTTGGCATCATTTTTGTTGAAAGAGGCGTGCATCAGGGTGTCATCGAAAATAAACAGCGGGTCGTCGTGCCAGTAATGCTTGTGCCTGCCCACCTGGATGTAGACGCCCTCGTGATGGGGCGCCGGTGCCATGTTGTAGAGCACGCGGAACATCATGCGCAGGGGGCCGAAATGAAATGAGGTGGAGCGGTTTTCATTGAATACCGACACGCCAATGGTTTTCACGAACGGTAGTTTTCTGCGCAGTCTCGGAATGTCGAGGGTGGTCTCGATGGGTTGGCCATACCACTGGAAAAACAACATGCCGCGCTTCTTCTCGGCCATGCGTTCGTCCAGGTAACCAATGATTTCGTCCTTGTGGGCCATGGCGTCTTCGATCACCTGTTGCAGCTCTTCACGCCAGGCTGGCGGTAGGTCGGCCATGGTGTAAACGTGTCGGTTACGCGAGCTCAACAGGTCGAACAGGGTATTGAACGGCGCCAGCAGCCAGGTGTTGCGGCCGCTGCCGATAAAATATTTCTTGATGGTGGGCGCGTCGTACAGGCCATTGCGCAGGAAGTCGTAAATACCGCAGATCACCACCAGCCCGAGAAATACCAATGTGGTTTCGGGGAACATATCAATAATCAGCAGGACGCCGAGTACCCAGGCGACCGATGCCGCTTTTTTACGCAAAGCAGGCTTGTTCATGACACTCAGCTCCAGCAGGACGCCATTCGACAGGTCCGGATCCGTGGCCGCGAGTGGTGGGGTTTTGAAACATATTGAAACAACTGCGTCATGATAAGGCGTTCGGCGCTGGAGAGGCGTTTTAAATATTGCAAAATTGTGAAGGCTCTACACAGTTTTTAACGCTGGCTGCGTTGAGCGGATTGGATTTTGTAAACAGAAGATTTGCGACTATCGTGACGCTTCGGTTTTTTGGACGTCATAGACCGGTACGATTGAAGTTGAATGGCCACCACTGGCCTTCGGCACCTTGGAAGAGGCAGAAATTTTATGATCATCAAACCGCGGGTTCGTGGCTTCATCTGTGTGACCGCTCACCCTGTTGGCTGTGAAGCGAACGTCAAAGAGCAGATCGACTACGTCACTCAGCACGGCGTCATCGAAGGCGGCCCGAAAAAGGTCCTGGTCCTCGGTGCATCCACCGGTTACGGCCTGGCCGCGCGCATCAGCGCTGCGTTTGGCTGCGGCGCCGATACCCTGGGCGTGTTTTTTGAGAAAGAAGGCGAAGAAGGCAAGCTGAGTTCCGCCGGCTGGTACAACAGCGCCGCATTCGAGAAATTTGCAGTCGAGAAAGGCCTTTACGCCAAGAGCATCAACGGCGACGCGTTCTCTGACGAGATCAAGCGCCTGACCATCGAAACCATCAAGAAAGACCTGGGCAAGATCGACCTGGTCGTCTACAGCCTGGCCGCGCCACGCCGTACCGACCCGCAAGGCGTGGTGCACAATTCCACCCTTAAGCCGATCGGCAAGGCTGTGACCCTGCGTGGTATCAACACCGACAAGGGCGTTGTGGTCGACACCACCCTGGAGCCTGCAACCCAGGAAGAAATCGACGGCACCGTCAAAGTGATGGGCGGCGAAGATTGGCAGCTGTGGATCGACGCCCTGCGTGACGCCGACGTGCTGGCCGAAGGCGCCAAGACCACCGCGTTCACCTACCTTGGCGAGAAGCTGACCCAGGACATCTACTGGAACGGCTCCATCGGCGAAGCCAAGAAAGACCTCGACAAGAAAGTCCTGACCCTGCGCGACAACCTCGCTGCACTCAAGGGCGATGCCCGTGTATCGGTGCTCAAGGCCGTGGTCACCCAGGCCAGCTCGGCCATCCCGATCATGCCGCTGTACCTGTCTCTGCTGTTCAAAGTGATGAAAGAGCAGGGCACCCACGAAGGTTGCATCGAGCAGGTCTACGGCCTGTTCAAGGACAGCCTGTACGGCAGCCAGCCGAAACTCGACGCCGACGGCCGCCTGCGTGCCGACCTGGCCGAGCTGGAACCGAAGGTCCAGGACGCCGTGGCAGCCCTGTGGAACCAGGTCACCGACGACAACGTCAACGAGATCAGCGATTTTGCCGGCTACAAGGCTGAATTCCTGCGCTTGTTCGGTTTTGAAATCGATGGCGTGGACTACGATGCTGACGTGAACCCGACCGTGAAGATCAACGGTCTCATCTCGGCATAATCGCTGGGGTCGACAGCAGCCTCGATAAATCTGTTATCAGGCTGCTGTCTGGTTTGCGCCCAAGGTGCTCAATCTTGGCGAAAGGTCGACGCCAGCCGCTCCTGCGCATGGGTGAAACCAGAGCGTTTGATGCCAGTTACTTCTTTCTCCCAAAGCGGATTAACAGCAACGTGATAGCCGCTGTCTTTGGCTGTTGTTATCAGTTCCGCCATTTCCTTGCTGTTGTTGATGATGCTGACCTCGTCAAAGCGCCCAAGCTTTGTGGGTAGAAAGAAGGTTGCCGGGTAGTTGGCGGCGACTTCCGTCGCGGGGCTACCGGAGTCCGCATTGTGGTGTACCACCCGCTCTCCATTGCCGACCAAACGGTGATTGATCAGCTCAATCATTTGCTTTATCCGTGGCGTGGCATTGCCCAGATCGGGGTCTTCCTTTTGATAGAAGTGTGCGGCGCTTTCATAGTCTGCGCGTAACGCTTGCGGCACTTGAAAGGTGCTGGGGTCAGGTCGTTGCTGCCTGTAGCGATCGATTCGGTGAGTGAAAACACTGTGCGCTATGTCGGGCACCGGGATTCTGTCCTGTGGGCCAAAATCGCTGAGGTGGGGCGCGACCATGTGCAGGTCATAATCGGCCGTCAGTGCCTTGCCTCCTTCGCGTTTTGCCAGCACTTCAATGGGTTTGCCTTCGTGGAAGATCAGATAGCTATCTTCTGAGGGCGATGTGCGTTTGCCTTCGAATGCATACATCTGCTGGCTGGGGCCTTGGGCACTGAAACGCAGCGTGTCGCTGTGTGTCTTTGTTGTCAGGTCGGTGATCTGGCCGAGTTTCATCAGTTCGCCGAGGCGGTGGCTCGAAATACTCAGAGGCACTGCGACGGCATGTCCATCGCGGATGCACTCCTGGATTTGTTCGTTGGCGCGAGTCACTTTTGCGGGCGCGTCCTCCTTGAGTTTTTCAAGCTTGCTGAACGCTTGGTTCGTACAGATCAGGCCAGCCTGCGGTCCCCAGTTGGCACTTTTTCCCTTGATGTGAAAATCCTTGGTGGGGTGGCCGGCCTCTATCAACCCGGTAGCCACGGTTTCTACGGGACGTACACCGATGATGGAGTTGGTATCCACCGCGATATTTTGCAAGGGCGCAAGATGGCTCGGCACTATTCCGGTCTGCCCCCTGACGCGTTCAAGTGCGAGATTTACCGAGTTGTTCGTCTCTTGGGCGATGCCAGTCGACCGACTGGCTTGAGCGCTCAGTACTACGTGCAGGCTGAGTGCGGAAGGTGAAATAGCAGGGGAGATGATGTCTCTCATTGAATGTCTCCAAGTCATGTTTCATCGGCATGTTGGATGATCCCTTCCAGACCCGAGCATTCCCTCGATTGCAGGGCAGACACTAGAGCCATTTTTTAGGGGCGGGGCGAAAAAAGTATGTCTGGCTGTACGGCGCCGAATCGACGAAAGACGGTGCAAGTCTCGAATGCCGGGGGTTACAGCGCTGCTGGTAGTGCGCGTTCCATGACATTATCGGAAGGGGCCTACAGTTGATTGCTTGCCGCCGCGTGTCATTGCTGTAGGAGACTGTCGCAGCACATTAGTTAATTGGGAGGCGCATATGACCGTGCGTGCAGTGGTTTTTGATTTCGGCGGGGTTCTGTTCGATTGGAGCCCGCAGCACCTTTACCGCACGCTGATTGCCGATGATGGCGAACGGCAGTGGTTTCTCGAGAATATCTGTACCCAGGCGTGGAACACCGAGCAGGATGCCGGTCGCTCCCTGACCGAAGGCACCCGCAGCCTGATCGAGCAACACCCGCATCATGAACGCCTGATCCAAGCCTATTACGATCGCTGGCACGAAATGCTGCGTGGCCCGTTGACGGAAGGCGTGGCGATCCTCGAGGCGCTGCACCAGGCCGATATGCCGCTGTTCGGGCTCACCAACTGGTCGGCTGAGACCTTCCCGTATGCGCGGGCCAACTACCCCTTCCTCCAATTTTTTCGCGATATCGTGGTGTCCGGCGAGTTGAAACTCATCAAGCCTGACGCAGCGATCTACGACGCCAGCCTCAGCCAGGTACGGGCCCACCTGCCAGATATCCAGGCGGCGGAAGTGGTGTTTATCGATGATGTTGCCGGCAACATCGAAGCAGCCATCGCCCTCGGTTGGCGGGGGATTCATCATGTGTCCGCCGAGCGCACTGCCGCTCAATTGCGAGAATGGGGCGTGGGCTTTTAGCGCGCCCATTTTTCCATGGCGAAATCCACGAAGGCGCGCAGCTTGGGCAGCCGATAACGGTCCTGGCCGTAGAGCAGATGCATGGGGCGGCTGGGGAGTCGATAGGTGGTGAGCAAGGCCACCAGCTTGCCGCTCTCCAGATCCGGCTGCACCAGGGCATCGGCCAGCATGATGATGCCCATGCCGTTGACGGCCGCCTGGCGTAGGCCTTGCGAGCTGTTGATGGTCAAAGAGCCGGATACTGGAACCTCCACCTCGCCGCTCTCGCCGGTCATGCGCCACAGTTTGTCGGCGTCGCGCCAGTTGTCACTCGCCGGGTAGGCGAACGCCAGGCAGTCGTGGTGCTGCAGGTCATCGGGGGTCTGAGGTGTACCACGTCGCGCCAGGTAATCAGGTGACGCGCAGAGGGTGAGGGTGTAGGCCTGCATTGGCCTGGCGATCAGACTGGATGTTTCCAGTTCGCCAAGGCGAATCGCCGCGTCGAAGCCGCTGTCGACCAAGTCCATCCGCTCATTGCTCAGTACCACGTACAGATTGATCAATGGGTAGCGTCGGGAAAATTCGCTCAAGGCCGGTGTAAGGCGTTCGGTGCCGAACACGGGGGGCGCGGTGATGCGCAGGGTGCCTTTGGGGACATCACTGTGGGCTTGCTCGGCAAGCTGTTCGGAGTCGGCTACCAGCCCCAGTACTTCCAGGCAACGCTGGTAATACTGGCCACCAAATTCAGTGAGACTTTGTTTGCGTGTGGTGCGTTTGAGCAGGCTGACGCCCAGCCGCTGCTCCAGCGCACGTAGGTGGTTGCCGACCATGGTGGTAGACATCCCGCAGGCTTGGGCTGCCGCCGTCATGCTGCCGGTCTCGACCACTTTCACGTACACCGACATTGCCTGGAACAGATCCATTATCAAGCCCTGGTTTAAAGTCATTGCAGGAATGCGCAGTTTATCCAGCTCAGGTGGCTAACGATACTGCAGTCATCACTACGATGCACTGGAGCCCGCACCATGACCGCCGCCTGCCTGATGACCACTTATCAACCCTTGGCCCTGAGCTTTACCCGCGGCTTGGGTACGCGCCTATGGGACCAGCAAGGTCGCGAATACCTGGATGCGGTGGCCGGTGTGGCGGTGACCAATGTCGGCCATTCGCACCCCAGGCTGGTGGCGGCTATCAGCGAGCAGGCGGGCTTGCTGTTGCACACGTCCAATCTTTACAGCATCGACTGGCAACAACGGCTGGCCCAGCGCCTCACTCAGTTGTCAGGCCTGGATCGCGCGTTCTTCAATAATTCCGGCGCCGAGGCCAACGAAACCGCGCTTAAGCTGGCGCGCCTGCATGGCTGGAAAAAGGGCATTGAAGCGCCGTTGGTGGTGGTGATGGAGAACGCCTTTCATGGCCGAACCCTCGGCACCCTGGCCGCGAGCGATGGCCCCTCGGTCCGCCTGGGCTTCCAACAGTTACCGGGGGATTTTCTCAAGGTACGCTTTGGTGATCTGGCGGCACTGGAAGCGATCACCAAGGCATTTGGTCCGCGCATCACCGCGGTGCTGCTGGAACCGATCCAGGGTGAAAGTGGTGTGCTGCCGGCACCGTCGGGTTACCTGCAAGCCTTGCGCGATCACTGCACACGCCAGGGCTGGCTGATGATGCTTGACGAGATCCAGACCGGCATCGGCCGCACCGGCACCTGGTTCGCCTTCCAGCATGAAGGCATCGTCCCGGACGTGATGACCCTGGCCAAAGGCCTGGGCAATGGCGTGCCGATCGGCGCGTGCCTGGCTCGGGCCGCGGTGGCCCAATTGTTTACACCGGGCAGTCATGGCAGCACGTTTGGCGGCAACCCGCTGGCGTGTCGGGTCGGATGCACCGTGCTGGACATCATCGAAGAGCAAGGCTTGCTGCAGAACGCAGCACAACAGGGCGAACGCTTGTTGGCCCGGTTACGCGTGGAATTGAATGAGCATGCGCAGGTCGTGGCGATTCGTGGCCAGGGGCTGATGATCGGTATCGAGTTGGCCAGCCCCTGCCGGGACCTGGCTCAGCGCGCCGCCCAGGAGCACGGGTTGCTGATCAACGTCACGCGGGGCAAGATCATTCGCCTGTTGCCGCCGCTGACCCTGGATACTCAGGAGGTCGAGATGATCGTGCGGGCCATTACCCGGTTACTGGCGTAGGGCCGTTAAGCCACTCCTGGTTCAGGGTCTCGGTATCGCCCAGGTACTCCAGCAGCCAAGTCATGGCCGGGGACAGCTTGTTCTGTGCCCACGCCACGCAAGACGGGCTGGCCGGAAACGGCCGGCTCAATTGCAGCGCCACCAGCTCACCGCGTTCGATCCACGGCAACACCTGATGCGCCGGCGCCATGCCTACACACAGACCGTCGCGCAAGCAATCGATCGCGGATGCCCAATTCGGCACCACCAGCCGACGCTGGTTATCCAGTGTCCAGGTGTCACGCTTGGGTAGGTTGCGCGAGGTGTCGGTCATGCACAGGGAGGCAAAGGGACGCAGCTGATCGTCGCTCAATAATCCTTCGACGCTGGCCAGCGGGTGTCGCGCGCTGACCACGCACAGCCAATTCAACAAACCCATATCGCGGAAGGTGAAGTGGCTGGCCACCGGCACCGCGCTGGTCGCGCCGATCACAATGTCGGTGCGTTCATCTGCCAGGGCATCCCACACGCCGTTGTACACTTCGTACTCCAGCAGCAACTCGACCTCGGGAAACTGTCGATAGAAGTCCAGCACCAGCTGCCGACAGCGTTGGGGTTTGACGATGGAGTCCACCGCGACCTTCAACTGGCCACTCCAGCCATTGGCGACCTGCTGGCACAGGCGCCGGGTGCCGAGCATTTTCTTCATCACGCCACGGGCTTCGTCGATAAACAGGCGGCCGGCGGGCGTCAGTTCCACGTCCCGGTGGCGTCGCACGAACAAGGGCACCGCTAGCCACTCTTCCAGCTGGCGCACGGTATAGCTGACGGCCGACGGCACTCGATGCAGTTCCTGAGCTGCGGCGCTGAAGCTGCCATGGCGTGCCACGGCGTCAACCACATCCAGGGAATATTCGGACCACATGCTGACTGCCTTCAAATTTATTGATAAGAGTGTCCAATTATTATCGCTTCACAGAGAATCTGTCAGCTTCATAATGGGCGCCAGTCAGCAAATAGTTTGATGGCAGAATGAACAAGGCTTCAATGAAAAACTCTTTTGGCTTCACTTGGTATCTGGCGGGACTGAGCATGCTCGGTTACCTCGCCATGGACATGTACTTGCCGGCATTTGGTGCCATGGGCGAGCAGTTGCAGATTGGCGCTGGCGCAGTAGGTGCCAGCTTGAGTATTTTCCTCGCCGGCTTTGCGGTGGGGCAGCTGTTGTGGGGGCCGTTGTCCGACCGCTTGGGGCGAAAGCCCATCCTGCTCGCCGGCCTGAGCCTGTTTGTGTTGGGCTGCGCGGGGATGTTCTGGGTCGAGACCGCGCCGCAATTGCTGGCGCTGCGCTTTATCCAGGCGATTGGTGTGTGTTCCGCCGCCGTGAGTTGGCAGGCACTGGTGATTGATCGCTACCCGGCCGACAAGGCCCATCGCGTGTTCGCCAGCATCATGCCGCTGATGTCGTTGTCGCCAGCGCTGGCGCCGCTGTTGGGCGCGATGGTGCTGAATCACTTCGGTTGGCAGGCGATCTTCGGCGTGTTGCTGGGGGTGTCGGTGCTGTTGCTGCTGCCGACCGTATTCCTGCGTGGCATGCCGAAACGCCCGACGGAGGGGCGCGAGCCGGTGCGCCTCGGTTATGGACAGTTGCTCACGTCCCGCGTATTTACGGGGAATGTGATGATTTTTGCCGCCTGCTCGGCCAGCTTCTTCGCCTGGCTGACGGCGTCGCCCTTCATCCTCGGCGGCATGGGCTACAGCCCGAATGATATTGGCCTGAGTTACGTATTGCCTACGTTGGCGTTCCTGGTCGGTGGCTACAGTTGCCGCAGCGCCTTGCAGCGCTTCCAGGGCAAGACGCTGTTGCCCTGGTTGCTGCTGGCGTACTGCATCAGCATGGTGGCGCTGTACCTGGTCGCCACCTTGACGGTGCCAACCCTCACCACCTTGTTGATTCCGTTCTGCCTGATGGCGCTGTGCAACGGTGCCAGTTACCCCATCGTGGTGGCGAATGCGCTGATGCCGTTTTCGGAAAATTCCGGCAAGGCGGCGGCATTGCAAAACACCCTGCAACTGGGCCTATGTTTTCTCAGCAGCCTGGTGGTGTCGTCGATGCTTGACCAGCCGCTGCTGATTACCGCGATCGTGATGCTGGCGACCGCGCCGCTGGCCGTGCTGGGCTACTGGCTGGCGCGGCCGAAAGCCGACAATTCAGTCCTGGCACCGAATCTGAAGTAACTACGCGGTCAAAACTGTGGGGGCTGGCTTGCCTGCAATAGCATCGGCTCGGTGTACCTGACACACCCAATCGCCCGCATCGCAGGCAAGCCAGCTCCCACGGTTTGATCGGGCTTCTTCAGTTAGAACGTCACTTCCAGGTTCACCGTCGGCGTCGATGTGCGGCTACCCCGGCCGCCATCCACGCCAAACTTGTTATGCCAATACTCGTAACCCACCCCAAGGTACAGGTTCGGCTTGACGCTTTTGCCCGGTCGCACCGCCACCATTAGCGCGGTGCGCATCAGGGCCTCCGGCGCGGTGTCGCGGCCGTGGTAGTCCTCGCCTTTTTCCCCGACGTAATTGATAAACCCCTGGAATTTCGCCGCATGGTTGGCGATTTCGAATGGGCGCATCCACGTCAAGTTGAGCAGGTAAGTGTCGTCGAAGGTGTGGTTCGACTCCTGCGCGCCGGGGATGCCGGTGTGGTTCCTTTCCTTGTAGTACATCAGGCTCAGGTCGAGTACGCCGACAGTGTTGAACTTCAACGTCGGGCCGATCACCAGCGCGCGTTTTTTGGCTGAGGCGAAGTTGTTGTTGCGGTTGGCGTCAAAACCCAGCGTCAGCGCGTAGTCCTTGACCAGGCCGGTGCCGAGCGGCACATCGAATACCCGCGACGCATACAGCTGGTGGCGGTACACCGCATACACCTCACTCCCGCCATGATCGGTGCCCTTGCGCGGGTCGCGGCTGTCGGACAGAAACACATCGAGGTTGAGGAAATTGCTGCCGTACTGGTAGCCGCTTGCGTGAGTGAAGCTGTAGATGCGCTTGCTGAATTCGTCGGGGTTATTCGGATTGGTGAACTGCTGGCCGTAGCGAAATCCTACGCTGTTGTTCATCCACTCTACTGCGACGGCCTCCCCGCCGCCGAGAAGGGTAAGCGCGACGGTGGCGCCCTGTAGTGCCTTTTTCATTGTTATGGGTCCTTTGGCGTTCTGGCTCATCACGGTCGGATTGTTTTTGTAACGCCGTTGGAGGGTAACTTGTCTGATTGATTGTATACAACTCTATGGACATCCACTCCAAACATTGCATACAGTGGCCGCACAACAAAAACAGAGAACCCCTCACCATGACTATCCCGAAGGCGTCACCGCAGCGGCCAGAAGATGAGAATCTCGGCGTCGCCGCCAACATGGCTTACGGTCTGCAACATGTACTCACGATGTACGGCGGAATCGTTGCGGTCCCCCTGATTGTCGGCCAGGCGGCCGGGTTGTCCCCGGCGGATATCGGCCTGCTGATCGCTGCGTCGCTGTTTGCCGGCGGCCTGGCCACGCTGCTGCAGACCTTGGGTCTACCGTTTTTTGGCTGTCAATTGCCGCTGGTGCAGGGCGTGTCGTTTGCCGGCGTGGCAACCATGGTGGCGATTGTCGGCAGTGATGGCGCCGGCGGTGTGCCGGCGATTCTTGGGGCGGTGATGGCCGCGTCGTTTATCGGGTTATTGATAACCCCCGTTTTTTCACGGATCACCAAGTTTTTCCCGCCGTTGGTCACTGGCATTGTGATCACGACCATCGGCCTGACCCTGATGCCCGTTGCGGCGCGCTGGGCCATGGGCGGCAACAGTCGCGCGGCGGATTTCGGCAGCATGTCCAACATCGGCCTTGCGGCGTTGACCCTGGTGCTGGTGTTGCTGCTGAGCAAAATCGGCAGCGCAACCATCTCGCGCTTGTCGATCCTGCTGGCGATGGTTATCGGCACGGTGATTGCGGTGTTCCTTGGCATGGCCGACTTCTCCGGCGTGACTCAGGGGCCGATGTTCGGTTTCCCAGCGCCATTCCATTTCGGCATGCCAACCTTCCACGTTGCTGCGATCATCTCCATGTGCATCGTGGTGATGGTGACCCTGGTCGAGACCTCGGCGGACATCCTGGCGGTGGGCGAGATCATCGACACCAAGGTCGATTCCAAACGCCTGGGTAACGGCCTGCGCGCCGATATGCTGTCGAGCATGTTTGCACCGATCTTCGGTTCGTTTACCCAGAGTGCGTTCGCCCAGAACGTCGGGCTGGTGGCGGTTACCGGGGTCAAGAGCCGCTTTGTGGTGGCCACCGGTGGGCTGTTTCTGGTGATTCTTGGGCTGCTGCCCTTCATGGGCAGGGTGATCGCGGCGGTGCCGACCTCCGTGTTGGGCGGTGCCGGGATAGTGCTGTTCGGCACCGTGGCGGCCAGTGGTATCCGCACGCTGTCGAAGGTGGATTACCGCAACAACATGAACTTGATTATCGTGGCCACTTCCATCGGTTTTGGCATGATCCCAATTGCGGCACCGAGCTTCTATGATCACTTCCCGAGCTGGTTCGCGACCATTTTCCATTCGGGTATCAGCTCGTCGGCGATCATGGCGATCCTGTTGAACCTGGCGTTCAACCACTTCACCGCCGGTAATTCGGACCAGCAGTCAGTGTTTGTGGCGGGAACCGAGCGCAGTCTGTGCTTCCGAGATGTGTCGGAACTGCGTGATGGGGATTACTTCAAGGGCGGCAAGTTGTTTGATGCCGAAGGGAGAGAGATTCCGTTGGTGGCGGATGTGTCGAGGAAAGCGCACAAGGCAGAGACCACCGAGGTCTGACGCCGAACAGGGGCGCAGTGTGGGAGCTGACTTGCCTGCGATAGCAAGGGCGAATTCACCGCCGTCATCGCAGACAAGCCAGCTCCCATATTGGAAACTATCCGGCCTTGTGTTCTTTGTAATGCACAGAACACACCTCATCCAGAAACTTCACCACGGTGCCCATGCACGCCTGGCGCTCCTCCACATGGGGCATGTGGCTGGAGTCTTCAAACAGTGCCCAGCGCACATCGGCGATTTCATCCAGGAACGGTTTGACCACCCGTGGCGTGGCTTCGTCGTGTCGGCCGGAGATCACCAGCGTGGGCACGTTAATCGCCGACAGACGGCCAATGGAAGTCCAGTCTTTCAAGCTGCCTATCACGTGGAATTCGGTCGGGCCGCTCATGGCGTGGTACACCGTCGGGTCTGAATCGACCGCGGCGAACGTGCGCGCCACTTCCTCCGGCCACGGGATGACTCGGCACACGTGCTGGTCATAAAACACCCTTGAGGCGGCGAGGTATTCCGGGTCCAGGTAAGTGCCGGTGGCCTCGTGCTTGAGCAGGGTTTCATGCACACCTTCCGGCAACAATTTGCGCAGTCGGTTGGCTTCGCTGACCCAAGTGCGCATGCAGGTCGGCGAGTTGGCCGGGATGAACGCGCGCAAGCCCTTGGGCTGCAGGATCGCGTGTTCACTGCCGAGCATGCCGCCCCAGGATTGGCCGAGAATCGCGTAGTTATCGCTGATCTGCAGGTGGTCCAGCAGGTTGTTGAGTTCTTCGAGGAACAGGCCCACGGTCCAGAAGGACGGATCTTTTTCGGGTAGATGAGTAGAGCGGCCGTTGCCCAACTGGTCGTAGTGGATCACGGCGTGGCCGCTGGCGGCGACGTCCTTGAACGCGTCAACGTAATCATGGGTGCAACCGGGGCCGCCGTGGATAACCACCAGGGGAGTGCGACCGCTCGACAAGTCACCGGTGACGCGGTACCAGGTCTGGTAGGCGCCAAACGCCGCATACCCTTCGCGGATTTTTTCGATGAATTCCATTTCGTACCCTGCTCTGAAAAAAGGCTCAGGGACACGATAATGCGTGGGCGAAATTTAAGTAACTAGCAAAACAGCTAGGTTTTGCCGGTGGTCAGTCGTCTAGCAGGCGGTAATGGGTGGCGCGCACCACCGCCTGCACGCGGTTCTTGGCCCCCAGCTTGTGCATCGCCGAGGCCAGGTGCAAGGTGACCACCGCCAGAGAGCGGCTCAATTGCGTGGCGATTTCGGCAGCGGTCAGGCCATCGGCGGCCCATTTGAGGCACTCGCGTTCGCGTTTGGTCAGGTGGATATGCGGATAAGTGCGCAGTTCCTTGCTAAACAGCGGGTAGGCTGCTTCCTGCAAGGCATGGGAAATCAGGCTGAAATCCGACAAGGTCTGCTGCACATCCTGCAGCACGCTGCGGGCCTTGCCCGTTCGTAGTCCGGTCAGCGACGCGAAGCCGCCCCGAGGCAGGTGGATCGGTACGCTGACGCCGCAGGTCAATTCCTGGTCGTGCAAGTAGGACGACACCGGCGCATGGCAGGGATCGATGATCTTTTGCAGCGGGGTATCGACCTTGACGTCGTAGGACCATACGAACGGTGACACCGTACTCAGGGCCAGATGTTGCACCGGGTCGATCTGGTAGAACCCTTCGCTGCACCACAAGGCGTGCCAGTCGGGCGGCGTATTGCGCAGTGCGAGCACCGAGGGTGTGATCAATGCGCCATCCTGATCGATCGGCACGGGGGTGTAGTCATACACCAATGCATCGAAGCCCAGTTGCTGGGCGAGGATAAACGTATTGTCCATCTGCTCATCCAGGCTCCTGCCCGGCATCAGACGGTGATTTAACGCAGTCAGCTTGGCCAGCATCCGTTCTGCTCCCGAATTCATTTGAATCTCGACTTGCTGCAAGTAGAATGCCACGCCCCGGCGAAGGACTGCCAGGCTAAACCTATAAGAAATACTAGGTTATGGCCGCACGACATCCTAGGTAGTGTTGGTCTGATCAACGGCCGCTGCCTGCCAGCCCGACACTAGACAAGGAATGTATGCATGTGGCGTGAAATTGCCCCCGACCAGCAGTACAACGTGCAAGTCGACGGCCATAACCTCGTGGTTTACAGCTTTGGCGAAGGCGATGAGGTGCTGTTGTGCCTCAACGGCGGGCCAGGCTTGCCGTGTGACTACTTGCGAGACGCCCATGGCTGGCTCAAAGACCATAACCTGCGAGTGGTTGCATTCGACCAGCTTGGCACGGGCGCATCAGCCAGGCCCACCGACGTTTCTCTGTGGGAAATCCGCCGTTATGTCGAAGAAGTCGAAACCGTGCGCCAGGCCCTGGATCTCGGTCGCGTGCACC
This sequence comes from Pseudomonas sp. H3_E07, assembly GCF_054668895.1. Lineage (NCBI taxonomy): Bacteria > Pseudomonadati > Pseudomonadota > Gammaproteobacteria > Pseudomonadales > Pseudomonadaceae > Pseudomonas > Pseudomonas sp. H3_E07. Next base: position 1,019,688 of record NZ_CP162795.1, on the reverse strand, counting down.
TGCTCGGGCATTCCTGGGGCGGCTGGCTCGGTATCGAATATGCCATCCATTATCCCGACGCGCTGAACAGCCTGATCCTGGAAAATACCGTTGGCGACATTCCGCACCTGTCCCAAGAGCTGGAACGCCTGCGCGGCGCCCTTGGCAGCGAGACGGTAGCCATGATGCAACGCCACGAAGCCATGGGCACCCTGGACCACCCGCAGTACCAGGCCGCGATCACCTTGCTCAACTATCGTCACGTGTGCCGCCTGGACGAGTGGCCCGCACCGGTCAAACGCTCCCTTGACGACTGGAACATGGGCCCCTACGAAACCATGCAAGGCCCCAACGAATTCCTCTACATCGGCAACCTCAAGGACTGGAACCGCATCCCTGAGATGGCCGATTTCAAGATGCCGATCCTGATCACCACCGGCCAGCATGACGAACTCACCCCAGCCTGCGCCATGCGCATGAAACTGGCGGCCCGACACGCCGAACTGCACGTGTTCCCCAACAGCAGCCATATGCCTTTCTATGAGGAGCCCCATGCGTATTTTCCGGTGTTGCTGGACTTCCTTGCGCGTCATCGGGGCTGACGGATGAACCTGGCGCGCTACCGTTTTGTCTTGTACCGGCCGCTGCAATTGCTGCCGGTGCTGTTTGGCATCAGCCTGATCACCTTTGTGCTGGTGCGCTCGATTCCCGGCGACCCGGCGCGTGCTTTGCTGGGTTCGCGCAGCACGCCGGACGCTTTGCTGAAAATCCGCGCCCAGTACGGCCTCGACCAGCCGTTGTGGCTGCAATATTTCTACTTTCTGAAGAACCTGCTCAAGGGCGACCTTGGCCAATCGCTGCTGTACAAGGTCGATGCGCTCAAGCTGATCGTCACGCGTATTGAACCCACCCTGGTACTGGTGCTCGGCAGTGTGGTGCTGGCGCTGCTGATCGCCGTGCCGTTGGCGACCTTCGCCGCACGCAACAAGGGTGGCTGGGCGGATAACCTGATTCGCGTGTTCACCACGGTTGGCCTTGGCATGCCGGCGTTCTGGCTGGGCTTGATGCTGATCCTGTTGCTGAGTGTGCAGTGGGGCCTGTTTCCGGTATCCGGTTACGGCCGGACCTGGTTGGATAAAGCGCATCACATGGTGCTGCCATGCCTGACGATTGCCCTGGCGTTGTCGGCGGTGCTGGTGCGCAACTTGCGGGCGAGCATGTTGATGGAACTACAGGCCGACCACGTGACCGCCGCCCGGGCGCGTGGGTTGTTGGAAGCCGCAGTGTTTCGCCGTCATGTGCTACCCAATTCCCTGGTGCCGGCGGTCAATCTGCTGGCGGTGAACATCGGTTGGCTGATCAGCGGCACGGTGGTGATCGAAAGCCTGTTCGCCATCCCCGGCATCGGCCAATTGTTGGTACGCGGGATCTTCACCCGCGATTACATGGTGGTGCAGGGCGTGGCCATGGTGCTGGCTTGCGCGACGGTGATCGTCAACTTCATCGCTGACGTCGTGACCGTGGCCCTCGACCCGCGAGTGAAGATGCAATGAGCAGTCGTCCGTTGATTGCCCCTTGGCGCTTGCGCCTGCGCTTTGGTTTGCGCAATGGCCGGCTGACGGCTGCGTGGGGTTTGTTGATTCTGCTGGCATGGCTGGTGCTTGCGCTGTTTGCACCGTGGATCGCGCCATATGACCCGATTGCGCAGAACACCGATTTCAGTTTGCTCGGCCCCAGCCTTGCTCATCCATTTGGCACCGATAACTACGGAAGGGACATTCTTTCGAGGGTTATCTGGGGCGCGCGTATAGACCTCCAGTTAGCCATCGTCGGGGTGATCTTCCCGTTCATGATCGGCACCTTCATCGGCGCGGTCTCCGGTTACATCGGCGGGCGTTTCGACAGTGTCTGCATGCGTGTGATCGATGTGATCCTGGCCTTCCCGTTCCTGGTGCTGATGCTGGCGATCATGGCCATTCTCGGCCCAGGCTTGAAGAGCTTCTACATCGCCATGGCCTTGGTGGGCTGGGTGTCCTACGCGCGGCTTATCCGCTCGCAGATCCTGGTGCTCAAGGAAAGCGACTTTGCCCTGGCCGCCAAAAGCCTGGGCTTTGGCCATGGGCGGATTCTGTTCCGGCACCTGCTGCCCAATGCGATGTTCGGCTCCATCGTGTTTTCCATGTCGGACGCGGTGTTGGTGCTGCTCAATGGCGCCGCCGTGAGTTACCTGGGCCTGGGCGTGCAACCGCCGACCGCCGAATGGGGCACGATGGTGGCCGAAGGACAGGCCTTCATCACCACTGCCTGGTGGATCTGCACCTTTCCGGGGCTGGCCATCGTGACCTTGGCCATGGGGTTCAGCCTGCTCGCCGATGGCGTGGCGCAAGTGTTGGGGGATCGCTCATGAGCCTGTTGCAAGTGCGCGACCTCAGTGTGATTGCCAACAACGCAGGGCGTGATGTGACCTTGGTCGATCGCGTGTCTTTCGATTTGGCCGAGGGTGAGATCCTCGGGCTGGTGGGGGAAAGCGGCTCGGGCAAGACCATGGCCTGTCGCGGTTTGATGCGCCTGCTGCCATCGCCCAACCTGCGCGTGCAAGGCGGTGCGGTCCGGCTGGGCGGCCAGGACCTGCTGTCATTGGATGACGCTGGCATGCGGGCGGTGCGTGGCGGTCAGTTGGGCATGATTTTCCAGAACCCCAGCAGCCACCTCGACCCGCTGATGCGCATCGGCGAGCAGATTGCCGAGGGCATCCGCCTGCATCAAGGTGCGTCGAAAAAAGACGCGCGCCTGCAGGCCATCGAGGTACTGCGCCAAGTGGGCATCCCCGATCCCCAGGCGCGGGTCGACAACTACCCCCAAGAGTTTTCCGGCGGCATGCGCCAGCGCGCGATGATCGCAGTCGCCTTGGGCTGCAACCCGAAAGTGCTGATCGCTGACGAGCCGACCACGGCGCTGGATGTGACGGTGCAGGCGCAAATCCTGCGGCTGTTGCTGGAACTGCGCGACCAGCGTGGCCTGTCGATCATCATGATTACCCACGACCTTGGCGTGGTTGCGCAAACCTGTGACGCCATCGCCGTGATGTACGCGGGGTGCCTGTGCGAGCACGGCAGCAAATACGATGTGCTGGCGCAACCGCAGCACCCGTACACCGCCGGCTTGATCGACTGCCAACCTGCTCACAGCAGCGGCCACGCTTTGCTGCGCACGATTCCCGGGCAGCCGCCGCTGCTGGACGCCTTGCCTGCCGGCTGCCGGTTCAACCCGCGCTGCCCGCAAGTCGGGGCCTTGTGCACCGAAGTGCTGCCGGAAGGCCAGCGAGTCGCCTGTCATTACCCGTTGGGAGCGCAGCCATGAGCCTGTTGCAGATCAAGGACCTTGAGGTGAAGTTCGCCGCGTCCGGCACCGGCTTGTTCGGCTTGAACAAACAGTGGGTGAGGGCGGTGAACGGTGTATCGCTGAGCTTGGCGGCGGGTGAAACCCTCGGGTTGGTCGGTGAGTCCGGCAGCGGTAAAAGCACCTTGGGCCGCGCCATTTTGCACCTCAACCCGATCAGCGCCGGACAGGTGCTGTTTGATGGCATCGACATGGCCCACGGCAGCGCCATCGACATCACCCGGCTGCGCCATGAAACCGCAATGATCTTCCAGGACCCGTACGCCGCACTGAACCCGCGGCATACCATCGGCGAAACGATTGCCGAAGTACTACGCGTGCAACGCAAGGTTGCGCCGGAGCGGATATCAGATCGCGTCAATGAACTACTCGATCTGGTCGGCCTGCGGCCCGAATTGGCCAGTCGTAAACCCGGCTCACTCAGCGGCGGTCAGTGCCAGCGCGTCGGCATCGCCCGGGCCTTGGCGGTGGAGCCGCGCCTGATCATCGCCGACGAGTGCGTGGCGGCGCTGGACGTGTCGATCCAGGGCCAGATCATCAATCTGTTGCTGGAACTGCAGCAGCGCATGCACCTGGCGATCCTGTTCATCGCCCATGACCTGGCTATCGTGCGTCGCCTGTGCGATCGCGTGGCGGTGATGTACCTGGGCAAGATCGTTGAGGAGGGGCCGGTGGAGTCGGTCTTCACGGCGCCACGCCATCCGTACACGGCGGCGTTGATCCAGGCGATTCCCGAGATCGATCCGCATCGGCCGTTGCCGACAGAGCCCTTGCCGGGTGAGCCCCCGAGCCCGCTGAACTTGCCTACAGGCTGCGCCTTTCACCCACGTTGTCGGCATGCCCGGACCATGTGTTCCGTGGTGTTGCCGCCGACGCATTTCCTGCACGAGCATCGGTACAGTTGCGTGCTTGAAGAACCTTTGCTTTAACCCTCTGCCATTCATTAACAAGGAGTTGTGATATGCAATCGCGCCACTTGAAGTTGCTCGCCGCCGCTACATTGACCGCATGGTCCCTGACTGCCGGCCTGGCGCAAGCCGCCGGTGTACTGACCATCGGCTGCCGTGAGGACAGCACCACGTTCGACCCGATCAAAAGCGCGCAAAACCGCGACACCTGGGTCTTCGCCAACGTCTACGACACCCTGGTGCGCGTCGATAACCTGGGCACCAAGATGGAGCCGGGCCTGGCAGAAAGCTGGGAAATTTCCAAGGATGGCCTGACCTACACCTTCAAGCTGCGTGATGCGAAGTTCTCCGACGGTTCGGCGATCACCGCCGACGATGCAGCGTTCAGCCTGCTGCGCATCCGCGACAACAAAGCCTCGCTGTGGGCAGACCCTTTCAACCTGATCAACACGGCCAAGGCGTCAGATCCGAAAACCCTGGTGGTCACCCTGAAGACCCCGGCTGTGGCCTTTCTCTCGCAACTGGCGTCGCCGACGGTGTCGATCCTGTCGGAAAAAGCCATGACCAAGATGGGCGAAGACGCCTACTCGGAAAACCCCGTGACCTCCGGCGCGTTTACCGTGGACGAGTGGCGCAAGGGTGATCGCGTCATCCTGAAAAAGAACCCGAACTTCTGGCAGGCCAAGAACGTGAGCCTGGATGGCGTGGAGTGGGTCTCCGTCACCGACGACAATACGCGCATGCGCATGGTGCAGAACAACGAGCTGGACACGGCGATCTTCGTACCGTTCTCGCGGGTTGAAGAGCTGAAGAAAGACAAGAACGTGGTGATCCATGCCGACCCGTCCACCCGTGAAGATCACCTGCTGATCAACCACGAGCATGGCCTGCTGGCCAAGCCAGAAGTACGTCAGGCACTGGACATGGCCATCGACAAACAATCGCTGGTGAAGACCGCCACTTACGGTCAAGGCACCGTGGCTTATTCCTACATTCCAAAGGGCTCGCTGTACCACTACGCCAACAACCTGCAACGCCCGTACGACCCGACCGCCGCCAAGAAGCTGCTGGAGCAGGCCGGTGCCAAGGACTTGAAGCTCAACTACGTGGTCAATGCCGGCAACGAAGCCGACGAGCAGATTGCGGTGATCATCAAGGATCAATTGGCGAAGGTCGGCGTGACTGCCAACCTGCAAAAGGTCGACCCGACCCAGAGCTGGCAGATGCTGGTGGACGGTGAGTACGATATTTCGGTGATGTACTGGACCAACGACATCCTCGACCCGGACCAGAAGACCACCTTCGTGCTGGGCCACGACACCAACCAGAACTACATGACCCGTTACAAGAACGACAAGGTCAAGGCACTGGTGGCGCAAGCACGCATCGAGGCTGACCCGGTCAAGCGTGAGCAGATGTATGTGGAACTGCAGAAACTGGCGAAACAGGATGTGAACTGGATCGACCTGTACTACAGCCCCTACATCAACATCTCACGCAAGAACGTGAGCAACTTCCTGCAGAACCCGTTGGGGCGCTTCACCCTTGAGGAAGTAGTGAAGAACTAAGAGCCAGAGAACACCGCAATACAAATGTGGGAGGGGGCTTGCCCCCGATAGCGGTGGGTCAATCACAGATACAGTGACTGACACCCTGCAATCGGGGGCAAGCCCCCTCCCACATTTAGTTCCGGTTGTGTCAGTTGTTACTGCGCGTCAAACGCCTGCCCATTGATGCCGGTACTGTCCGGCCCCATCAGGTACAGGTACACCGGCATGATCTCTTCCGGCGCCGGCCTTTCCATCGGGTTTTCCCCCGGATACGCCTGGGCCCGCATGCTGGTGCGAGTGCCGCCGGGGTTGATGCTGTTGGCGCGTACCGCGGCCACATCCTCCAGTTCATCGGCCAGGGTTTGCATCAAGCCTTCGGTGGCAAACTTCGACACACCATAGGCGCCCCAGTAAGCCCGACCCTTGCGCCCGACACTGCTGGAAGTGAACACCACCGACGCATCCTGGGACAACTTGAGCAGCGGCAGCAGCGTGCTGGTCAACATGAACATCGCGTTGACGTTCACGTGCATCACGCGCATGAAATTCTCGCCGGACAATTGCTCGATCGGCGTGCGTGGGCCGATGATCGAGGCGTTGTGCAGCAGGCCGTCGAGGTGGCCGAATTCCTTTTCGATCATCGCGGCCAGTTCATCGTACTGATGGGGCAGGGCGGTCTCCAGGTTGAACGGGATCACCACCGGTTGCGGCTGGCCCGCCGCTTCGATTTCGTCATACACCTGGGCCAGGTTGGCTTCGGTCTTGCCCAGCAACAGCACCGTGGCACCATGGGCGGCATAGGTTTTCGCCGCCGCCGCGCCGATCCCGCGACCGGCACCGGTCACCAGGATCACCCGGCCTTTGAGCAGTTCTGGACGTGCGGAGTAATCAAACATAAATAGCCTCGACAAAATTCAAGGTGATACAGCTCTCAATGTGGAATCCAATTCCTGTGGGAGCTGGCTTGCCTGCGATAGCGGTCTGTAAGCTGGCATATGTGCTGGCTGACACTGCGCTATCGCAGGCAAGCCAGCTCCCACATTGACCTCAGTGTTTGCAGGGGCGGCAAACAATTAGCAGCTGCACAGCGCGTTATCCAATACCTTGCGCAGTTCCAACGGGTGATCCACCACCACATCGGCGCCCCAATGGCGTGGGTTGTCGTCCGGGTGGATGTAGCCGTAGGTGACCGCTGCAGTGCGCGTGCCGGCGTCGCGGCCGGATTCGATATCGCGCAGGTCATCACCCACGAACAGCACGCTGGCCGGGTCCAGGTCGAGCATCTTGCACGCCAGGATCATCGGCTCCGGGTCCGGCTTGCTGTTCTTCACGTGATCCGGGCAGATCAGCAGCGCCGAGCGCTCGGCCAGGCCCAGTTGCTGCATGATCGGCTCGGCAAAGCGCAGTGGCTTGTTGGTCACCACGCCCCAGATCAGCTTGGACTTCTCGATGTCCTCCAGCAGCTCGGCCATGCCGTCGAACAGTTTGCTGTGGACCGCGCAGCCCACAAGGTAGCGTTCGAGGAATTCCTGGCGCAGTTCTTCAAAGCCTGGAGATTCCGGGTCCATCGAGAAGGTCACGGCCACCATCGCCCGCGCACCGCCGGAGATTTCATCGCGGATGTGCTGGGGGTTGATCGGCGCCAGGTCGCGGTCGGCGCGCATGGCCTGGCAGATGGCGATAAAGTCCGGCGCGGTATCCAGCAGGGTACCGTCCATGTCGAAGAGAACCGCTCGCAACTTCACAGGCTCACTCCTCGCGCAGGGTCTGGATCATGTAGTTGACGTCAACGTCGTTGGCCAGCTTGTAGTGCTTGGTCAGCGGGTTGTAGGTGAGGCCGATGATGTCCTTGACGGTCAGCCCGGCCTGGCGGCTCCAGGCACCCAGCTCGGACGGGCGGATGAATTTCTTGAAGTCATGGGTGCCGCGCGGCAGCAGCTTCATGATGTATTCGGCGCCGATGATCGCGAACAGGTAGGCCTTGGGGTTGCGGTTGATGGTGGAGAAGAACACCTGGCCCCCCGGCTTGACCATGCGGAAGCAGGCGCGGATCACCGAGGACGGGTCCGGTACGTGTTCCAGCATTTCCAGGCAGGTAACCACGTCGAACTGCTCGGGCATCTCTTCGGCCAGGGCCTCGGCGGTGATCTGGCGGTATTCCACGTTCACGCCGGATTCCAGCTGGTGCAGCTGGGCCACGGCCAGGGGCGCTTCGCCCATGTCGATGCCCATTACGGTGGCGCCGCGCTGCGCCATGGCCTCGCTGAGAATGCCGCCGCCGCAGCCTACATCCAGCACCTTCTTGCCGGCCAGGTTGACGCGTTCATCAATCCAGTTGACCCGCAGCGGGTTGATGTCGTGCAGGGGCTTGAACTCACTCTCACGGTCCCACCAGCGGTGAGCCAGGGCTTCGAATTTGGCGATTTCGGCGTGGTCGACGTTGCTCATGGTGAATCCTCTAAATCTGATAAATCGGTTTGTCAGTCCTGAACCTCAGGGTTCAAAACCTTCGTTATTCGTGGTGCCCGCTGATGCGCTGGCCCCAGGCGATGGCCGTGGCGGTCAACTGTTGTTCATCCATGCGGGTCAATTGCCGGTCGTCGAGCAATTGCTTGCCGGCGACCCAAAGGTGTTTCACGCAATCGCGTCCGGTGGCATATATAAGCTGTGAGACCGGATCGTAGATCGGTTGTTGCGCCAGCCCGGAAAGATCGAAGGCCACGATATCCGCCGCCTTGCCGACCTCCAGCGAGCCAATTTTGCTTTCCAGGCCCATGGCCCGCGCACCGTTGAGCGTCGCCATGCGCAAGGCGCGATGGGCATCCAGCGCGGTGGCCGAGCCGGCGACGGCCTTGGCCAACAGTGCGGCGGTGCGGGTTTCGCCCAGCAGGTCGAGGTCATTGTTACTGGCAGCGCCATCGGTGCCGATGGCCACGTTCACGCCAGCCTGCCACAGACGCTCCACCGGGCAAAAGCCGCTGGCCAATTTCAGGTTGGATTCCGGACAGTGAACGATGCTGGTGTTGCTTTCTACCAGCAAAGCCAGGTCATCCTCGCTGATTTGGGTCATATGAACGGCCTGGAAGCGCGGCCCCAACAGCCCGAGGCGACCCAGACGCGCCAATGGCCGTTCGCCAGTCTGCTCGACCGCTTGCTGCACTTCAGAGGCGGTTTCGTGAACATGCATGTGGATCGCGGCGTCCAGCTCTTCGGCGATCACCCGGATTTTCTCCAGGTTGTCATCACACACGGTGTAAGGCGCGTGCGGGCCGAAGGTGATCTTGATGCGTGGGTGGTGCTTGAGATCGCCGAACAGCTCGACGCCTTGGCGAATCGCCTCGTCGGGCGTACTGGCGCCGGGGATCGGGAAGTCGAGGATCGGAATTGCGATCTGCGCGCGGATGCCGCTGTTGTGCACGCAGTCACTGGCGACTTTGGGGTAGAAGTACATGTCGGAGAAGCAGGTGATGCCGCCCTTGAGCTGTTCGGCGATGGCCAGGTCGGTGCCATCGCGCACAAAGGCTTCATCGACCCACTTGGCCTCGGCAGGCCAGATGTGTTTTTCCAGCCAGGTCATCAGCGGCAGGTCGTCGGCCATGCCGCGAAACAGGCTCATCGCCGCATGTCCGTGGGCGTTGATCAGGCCGGGGCTGAGCAGCATGCCCGGCAGTTCGCGCACTTCGTTGGCCACCAGCTTGAGCGCTGCCGCCCGTGGCCCGATAAAGGCAATGCGCCCATCGCGAATGCCCAGGCCATGTTCCTTGAGCACCACGCCAGCGGGTTCGACAGGCACCAGCCATGTAGGCAGCAACAATAAGTCGAGCGGGGCGGCAGTGGCGGTCATCGCAGGCTTCTTCCCAGGCAGCTATAAAAGAAGGGCGAAGTATACCCGAGCGTCCTGGCTGGCGGATCGCTATAATCGGCGGCTTTGTTTATGAGTGCGGAGTAAGGGATGCGCGATCGACTGTTGGCAGCGGAGAAAGTGAAGGCCATCGATTGGCGTGATGGCGCGCTGTACCTGCTCGATCAGCGTGCCTTGCCATCCCGGGAAAGCTGGGTGGCTTGCTCTACGGTCGATGATGTGGCGGCGGCCATTCGTTCGATGGTGGTGCGCGGTGCACCGGCCATTGGTATCAGCGCGGCGTATGGCCTGGTGCTGGCGGCGCGTGAGCGGATCGCCGAGGGCGGTGACTGGCAGGCAGCGTGGGAAGAAGACTATGCACTGTTAGCCGATACCCGACCGACCGCGTCGAACCTGTTCTGGGCGTTGAAACGCATGCGTGACCGCCTGGATCGCGTCAAAAAGCACGCCGACCCGCTGGCGGTGCTTGAAGCAGAAGCCATTGCCATCCATGAAAGTGATCGCGAAGCCAATCTCACCATGGCTCAACTGGGGGTCGATTTGATCCGCAAGCACCAGGGCAATGCCCAGGCGATCCTCACCCACGGCAACGCTGGCGCCCTGGCGACCGGCGGTGTGGGTACGGCGCTCGGGGTGATTCGTGCGGCCTATCTGGAAGGCATGGTCGAGCAGGTCTACGTCAATGAAACCCGGCCCTGGCTGCAAGGTTCGCGGCTGACCGCCTGGGAGCTGGCGGGCGAGGGCATCCCTGTGACGGTGAATGCCGATTCCGCTGGCGCGCATATCCTCAAGACCAAAGGCGTGACCTGGGTGATCGTCGGTGCTGATTGCATTGCCGCCAATGGCGACGTGATCAGCAAGATCGGTACGTACCAGTTGGCAGTGTGTGCCATGCACCACGGCGTGCGGTTCATGGTGGTGGCGCCGAGTTCGACCCTGGACATGATGATGGCAACTGGCGATGACGTAGCGCTGGAAGAGCGCGACGCCGGTGAGTTGCTGGAAGTCGCCGGCCAGCGCTTCGCCGCGGATGTCGTCGCCTTCAATCCAGTGTTTGACGTGACCCCGGCCGACCTGATTGACGTGATCGTGACCGAAAAAGGCATCGTCGAACGGCCGGACACCGCCAAGCTGGCCAAGTTGATGTGCCGTAAACGCCTGCATTGAGGGCGTTGGCGCCTGTCCGATTGCATTCGCGAGCAAGCCCGCTCCCACATTTTGAATGTGTTCACCACTCAAATGTGGGCGCGGGCTTGCTCGCGAAGGGGTCTATAAGTCAAGAAAACCTTCGGATCTGCCTTCAAAAAATAGCACGACCCTGCCTCTGAGCCCCTCTCGTCGCCCTCAAGCCTGTCATCCGTCAACTTACTATGCTCCATGCGCATCAGGGGGATAGGTGCGTGGCGGCGATTGTGATAACATCCGGCGGTTTCCAGGGTCGCCCCGAGGGGTGGCCTATAACGTGCAGATCCGTGTCATAACTCGTTGATTTGTCGTAAGTCGTTGTCAGGCACTCTGCCGGCAGCGGCGAGCTTCGTTCGTCCCATATGGATGTGACGAGGTTTCACCCGAAAAAGGAATCAGGCTTCTCATGGGCGAACTGGCCAAAGAAATCCTCCCGGTCAATATCGAAGACGAGCTGAAACAGTCCTACCTCGACTACGCGATGAGCGTAATTGTCGGTCGGGCACTGCCTGATGCGCGCGATGGCTTGAAGCCCGTGCACCGGCGTGTGCTGTTCGCGATGAGCGAGCTGGGTAACGACTGGAACAAGCCGTACAAGAAATCTGCCCGTGTTGTCGGTGACGTGATCGGTAAGTATCACCCTCACGGCGACACTGCGGTGTACGACACCATCGTTCGGATGGCCCAGCCGTTTTCCCTGCGCTACCTGCTGGTAGACGGCCAGGGCAACTTCGGTTCGGTCGACGGCGACAACGCCGCGGCCATGCGATACACCGAAGTGCGCATGACCAAGCTGGCGCATGAGCTGCTGGCCGACCTGCATAAAGAAACCGTGGACTGGGTGCCGAACTACGACGGCACCGAAATGATCCCGGCGGTCATGCCGACCAAGATCCCCAACCTGCTGGTCAACGGTTCCAGCGGTATCGCCGTGGGCATGGCCACCAACATCCCGCCGCACAACCTCGGTGAAGTCATCGACGGTTGCCTGGCCCTCATCGACAACCCGGAGCTGACCGTCGATGAGCTGATGCAATACATCCCCGGCCCGGACTTCCCGACTGCCGCGATCATCAACGGTCGCGCCGGCATCATCGAAGCCTACCGCACCGGTCGCGGCCGCATTTACATGCGCGCCCGCTCGATCATCGAAGACATCGACAAGGTCGGTGGCCGCCAGCAGATCGTTATCACCGAACTGCCGTACCAGCTGAACAAAGCGCGCCTGATCGAGAAGATCGCCGAGCTGGTCAAAGAGAAGAAGCTCGAAGGCATCACCGAACTGCGCGACGAGTCCGACAAAGACGGTATGCGCGTGGTGATCGAGCTGCGTCGTGGCGAAGTGCCTGAGGTGATCCTCAACAACCTCTATGCCCAGACCCAGCTGCAAAGCGTGTTTGGTATCAACGTGGTTGCGCTGATCGACGGCCGCCCGCGCATCCTGAACCTCAAGGACCTGCTGGAAGCCTTCGTGCGTCACCGTCGCGAAGTGGTCACACGCCGCACCGTGTTCGAACTGCGCAAGGCCCGCGAGCGCGGCCACATCCTGGAAGGCCAGGCAGTTGCGCTGTCGAACATCGACCCGGTAATCGCCCTGATCAAGGCCTCGCCAACCCCGTCGGAAGCCAAGGAAGCGCTGATCAGCACGCCTTGGGAATCCAGCGCCGTGGTGGCCATGGTTGAACGTGCCGGCGCCGACTCGTGCCGTCCGGAGACCCTGGACCCGCAATACGGTCTGCGCGAAGGCAAGTACTTCCTGTCGCCGGAACAGGCCCAGGCCATCCTGGAGTTGCGCCTGCACCGCCTGACCGGCCTGGAGCACGAGAAGCTGCTGGCCGAGTACCAGGAGATCCTCAACCAGATTGGCGAGTTGATCCGCATCCTCAGCAGCGCCGTGCGCCTGATGGAAGTGATCCGCGAAGAACTGGAAGTGATCCGCGCCGAATACGGTGACGTGCGCCGTACCGAAATCCTCGATGCGCGCCTCGACCTGACCCTGGGTGACATGATCCCGGAAGAAGAGCGTGTGGTGACCATCTCCCACGGTGGCTACGCCAAGACCCAGCCATTGGCTGCGTACCAGGCCCAGCGTCGTGGTGGTAAAGGTAAATCGGCGACCGGCGTGAAGGATGAGGACTACATTGCTCACCTGTTGGTCGCCAACAGCCACACCACGCTGCTGCTGTTCTCCAGCAAAGGCAAGGTGTACTGGCTGAAAACCTACGAAATCCCGGAAGCGTCCCGTGCTGCCCGTGGTCGCCCACTGGTCAACCTGCTGCCGCTGGACAGTGATGAATACATCACCACCATGCTGCCGGTCGAGGAATACACCGAAGGTCACTTCATCTTCATGGCCACCGCCAAAGGCACCGTGAAGAAGACCCCGTTGGAATCCTTCAGCCGTCAGCGCAGCGTGGGCCTGATCGCCCTGGAGCTGGACGAAGGCGACGTGCTGATCTCTGCGGCCATCACCGATGGCGAGCGTGAAGTCATGCTGTTCTCCGACGGCGGCAAGGTCACACGCTTCAAGGAATCCGACGTTCGCGCCATGGGCCGTACCGCCCGCGGTGTGCGCGGCATGCGCCTGCCAGAAGGGCAGAAGCTGATTTCGATGCTGATCCCGGAAGAAGGCAGCCAGATCCTCACCGCTTCCGAGCGCGGTTATGGCAAACGCACCGCCATCAGCGAGTTCCCGGAGTACAAGCGTGGCGGCCAGGGCGTGATCGCCATGGTCAGCAACGACCGCAATGGCCGTCTGGTCGGCGCGGTCCAGGTGCTCGATGGCGAGGAGATCATGCTGATTTCCGACCAGGGCACCCTGGTACGTACCCGTGTGGCTGAAGTGTCGAGCCTGGGCCGTAATACCCAGGGCGTCACCCTGATCAAGCTGGCCAAGGACGAGAAACTGGTCGGCCTGGAGCGTGTCCAGGAGCCATCGGAAGTCGAAGGCGAAGAGCTGGAAGGCGAGGAATTCGAAGGCGAGGTGATCGCAGCAGGCGATGACAACGTCGACGAGCCAACCCTCGACGCTGCCGCAGACGAAGAAGAACCGCAGGAATAAGCGGACACACAGGGGGCGGATGAAGATTCGCCCCCTTGTTGTTTGTCCCTTGTGAAATAGCACGTCCTTTGGCTGGACGCGGTCAATGTGGGAGCTGGCTTGCCTGCGATGGCAGCGCCGCGGTATCACTGCGCTACCGAGGTGCCCTTATCGCAGGCAAGCCAGCTCCCACAAGGGTTCGCTCCAGAGAAAGGTTGTTGCCGAACATGATTGCAGCCCCACCAAATCAGAGTGAGATTGGATGTGAGCAAGAGAGCCTATAACTTCTGTGCCGGTCCCGCGGCGCTTCCTGAAGCAGTCCTGCAGCGTGCGCAGGGTGAACTCCTCGACTGGCATGGAAAAGGCCTCTCCGTGATGGAAATGAGCCATCGCAGCGATGAGTTCGTGTCCATCGCCACCAAGGCCGAGCAGGATCTGCGTGACTTGCTGGACATCCCATCCAACTACAAAGTGTTGTTCCTGCAGGGCGGCGCCAGCCAGCAGTTCGCCCAGATCCCGCTGAACCTGCTGCCGGAAGACGGCACGGCTGACTATATCGACACGGGTATCTGGGGTCAGAAGGCTATTGAAGAGGCCTCGCGTTACGGTCACGTCAATGTCGCGGGTACCGCCAAGCCGTACGACTACTTCGCCATTCCCGGTCAGAATGAGTGGAAGCTGTCGAAGGACGCGGCCTACGTGCACTACGTCGCGAACGAAACCATCGGCGGCCTGGAGTTTGATTGGGTGCCGGAAGTCGGTGACGTTCCGCTGGTGTGCGACATGTCCTCGGACATTCTCTCGCGCCCTATCGATGTGTCCAAGTACGGCATGATCTACGCTGGCGCCCAGAAGAACATCGGTCCGAGCGGCATCCTGGTCAACATCATCCGTGAGGACCTGTTGGGTCGCGCCCGTTCGCTGTGCCCGACCATGCTCAACTACAAGGTCGCGGCCGATAACGGCTCGATGTACAACACTCCACCAGCGTTTGCCTGGTACCTCTCCGGCCTGGTGTTCGAATGGCTGAAAGAGCAGGGCGGTGTCGCCGCCATGGGCAAGCTCAACGAAGAGAAGAAGCGCGTCCTGTACGACTTCATCGACGCCAGCGGCCTGTACAGCAACCCGATCAACCTGACTGATCGCTCGTGGATGAACGTGCCGTTCCGCCTGGCTGATGATCGCCTGGACAAGCCGTTCCTGGTCGGTGCCGAAGAGCGTGGCCTGCTGAACCTCAAGGGGCACCGTTCGGTCGGTGGCATGCGCGCCTCCATCTACAATGCCGTCGACATCCACGCGATCAACGCGCTGGTTGAGTACATGGCAGCGTTCGAAAAGGAACACGGCTAATGTCTGAGCAAGAACTCAAGGCCCTGCGCGTGCGCATTGACAGCCTGGACGAGAAAGTCCTGGAGCTGATCAGTGAGCGCGCGCGGTGCGCCCAGGAAGTGGCACGGGTGAAGATGGCCTCCCTGGCCGAAGGCGAAGTGCCGGTGTTCTACCGTCCCGAGCGTGAAGCCCAGGTGCTCAAGCGTGTCATGGAGCGTAATAAGGGCCCACTGGGCAACGAAGAGATGGCGCGGTTGTTCCGCGAAATCATGTCTTCGTGCCTGGCGCTGGAACAACCGCTGAAAGTGGCTTATCTGGGTCCCGAGGGCACTTTCACCCAAGCGGCTGCCATGAAGCACTTCGGTCACGCGGTGATCAGCAAGCCAATGGCGGCGATCGATGAAGTGTTCCGTGAAGTGGCGGCCGGCGCGGTGAATTTTGGCGTGGTGCCGGTGGAAAACTCCACCGAAGGCGCGGTCAACCACACGCTGGACAGCTTCCTCGAACACGACATGGTCATCTGCGGCGAAGTCGAGCTGCGCATCCACCATCACCTGCTGGTGGGCGAGAATACCAAGACCGACAGTATCAGCCGCATCTACTCCCACGCCCAGTCCCTGGCCCAGTGCCGCAAGTGGCTGGACGCGCATTATCCGAATGTCGAGCGGGTAGCTGTCTCCAGCAACGCCGAGGCCGCCAAGCGGGTCAAGGGTGAGTGGAATTCGGCGGCCATCGCCGGTGATATGGCCGCTGGGCTGTACGGCCTGACGCGCCTGGCCGAGAAAATCGAGGACCGCCCGGACAACTCCACGCGCTTCCTGATGATCGGCAGCCAGGAAGTGCCGCCCACTGGCGACGACAAGACCTCGATCATTGTCTCCATGAGCAACAAGCCTGGCGCGCTGCATGAGCTGCTGGTGCCGTTCCATGATAACGGGATTGACCTGACGCGCATCGAGACTCGTCCTTCGCGCAGCGGTAAATGGACTTACGTGTTCTTTATCGACTTCATCGGCCATCACCGCGACCCGCTGGTCAAGGGTGTGCTGGAGAAAATCAGTCAGGAAGCCGTGGCACTCAAGGTGCTGGGCTCTTACCCGAAAGCGGTTTTGTGAGGCTTTAACATGAGTGGCAACTTCCTCACCCTGGCTCAGCCGGGCGTGCAACAACTGTCGCCTTACGTTCCGGGCAAGCCTGTGGATGAGCTGGCGCGTGAGCTGAACCTGGATCCGGCGAACATCGTCAAGCTGGCCAGTAACGAAAACCCGCTGGGCCCGAGCCCGAAGGTGTTGGCGGCGATTCGTGAAGAGTTGGCTGAGCTGACCCGCTATCCCGATGGTAACGGCTTTGCCTTGAAGTCTCTGCTGGCACAAAAGTGCGGTGTCGAGCTGAACCAGGTCACCCTGGGCAATGGCTCCAACGACATTCTTGAGCTGGTTGGTCGTGCGTATCTGGCGCCAGGTTTGAATGCGGTGTTCAGCGAGCATGCGTTTGCGGTCTATCCGATCGTGACCCAGGCGGTGGGCGCTGATGCGAAAGTGGTCCCCGCGAAAGAGTGGGGTCATGACCTGCCGGCCATGCTGGCGGCCATTGATGCCCAGACCCGCGTCGTGTTTATCGCGAACCCTAACAACCCGACCGGCACCTGGTTCGACGCGCAAGCGCTGAGCGACTTCCTGCAAGACGTGCCGGAGCATGTGTTGGTCGTACTGGACGAGGCATACATCGAGTACGCCGAAGGCAGTGATCTGCCGAACGGCCTGGATTTCCTGGCGGCGTACCCGAACCTGCTGGTTTCGCGCACGTTCTCCAAGGCTTATGGCCTGGCATCGCTGCGAGTCGGCTACGGTTTGTCCACGGCAGTGGTTGCCGACGTGCTGAACCGTGTGCGTCAGCCGTTCAACGTCAACAGCCTCGCGCTGGCTGCAGCCTGTGCGGCGGTGAAGGATGCCGAGTACCTGGAAGAAGGCCGTCGCCTCAACGAAAGCGGCATGCTGCAGTTGCAGGAAGGCTTCCGTGAGTTGGGCCTGGGCTGGATTCCGTCCAAGGGCAACTTCATTTGTGTCGACCTCGGCCAGGTCGCTGCGCCGGTATTCCAGGGCCTGTTGCGCGAAGGCGTCATTGTGCGTCCGACCGCCAACTACGGCATGCCGAACCACCTGCGCATTACCATCGGTCTGCCGGCAGAAAACGCCCGCTTCCTGGAGGCGCTGGCCAAGGTTCTGGCCCGTGGTTGATGTCACTGCATTGAAACCTGCTGTGCCTATGATCGGTCGCCTGGTGGTGGTCGGTCTGGGGTTGATCGGCGGCTCCTTCGCCAAAGGCCTGCGTGAAAGTGGGCTGTGTAGCGAAGTGGTTGGTGTGGACCTGGACCCGCAATCGCGCAAGTTGGCGGTTGAGTTGGGGGTGGTGGATCGCTGTGAAGCGGACCTGGCGCTCGCGTGCCAGGGCGCTGATGTGATCCAGTTGGCCGTGCCGATCCTGGCCATGGAGAAATTGCTCGGCGTACTGGCGGGCATGGACTTGGGGCAGGCGATCCTGACGGATGTCGGCAGTGCCAAAGGCAATGTGGTGCGCGCGGCGCAACGGGCCTTTGGTGGTATGCCAGCGCGCTTTGTGCCGGGTCATCCGATTGCGGGCTCCGAACAGAGCGGAGTAGAGGCGTCCAATGCGCAGCTGTTCCGTCGCCATAAAGTCATCCTGACGCCGCTGGAACAAACCGATCCGGCTGCACTGGCGGTGGTGGACCGTCTGTGGCGTGAGCTGGGTGCGGATGTCGAGCATATGCAGGTCGAGCGTCACGACGAAGTGTTGGCCGCAACCAGCCATCTGCCGCATTTGCTCGCATTTGGCCTGGTGGACTCGTTGGCCAAGCGCAACGAGAACCTCGATATTTTCCGTTACGCCGCCGGTGGTTTTCGCGACTTCACGCGGATTGCCGGCAGCGACCCGGTGATGTGGCACGACATCTTCCTCGCCAATCGCGAAGCGGTGTTGCGCACCCTGGACACCTTCCGCAGCGACCTCGACGCCTTGCGCGACGCAGTTGATGCCGGGGATGGCCATCAATTATTGGGCGTGTTTACCCGTGCGCGGGTGGCGCGTGAGCATTTCAGCAAGATCCTGGCGCGCCGGGCCTACATGGAAACCGCTGTGACCGCTGATGAGCTGACCTTCCTCGCCGAACCGGGTGGCCGCTTGAGCGGGCGCATTCGGGTGCCGGGCGACAAGTCGATCTCCCATCGGTCGATCATGCTGGGTTCGTTGGCTGAGGGTGTGACTGAGGTCGAAGGTTTCCTTGAGGGCGAAGATGCCCTGGCGACCTTGCAGGCGTTTCGCGACATGGGCGTGGTGATCGAAGGTCCGCACCATGGGCGTGTGACCATTCATGGCGTGGGGCTGCATGGCTTGAAACCGGCGCCGGGGCCGATTTATCTCGGTAACTCCGGTACTTCCATGCGGTTGCTGTCTGGTTTGTTGGCAGCGCAGAGCTTTGACAGTGTGCTGACCGGCGACGCGTCCCTGTCCAAGCGCCCGATGAGTCGCGTGGCCAAGCCTCTGCGGGAAATGGGCGCGGTGATCGAGACGGGGCCGGAAGGGCGTCCGCCGCTGACCATTCGTGGTGGGCAGTCGTTGAAAGGCCTGGCTTACGCGATGCCGATGGCCAGTGCCCAGGTCAAATCCTGCCTGCTGCTGGCCGGGTTGTACGCTGAAGGTAAAACTGTGGTGACCGAGCCTGCTCCGACCCGTGACCATACTGAACGCATGTTGCGCGGTTTTGGTTATCCGGTGGCGGTGGAGGGGGCGACGGCGTCCGTGGAGTCCGGTCATGCGCTGGCGGCTACCCATATTGAAGTGCCGGGGGATATATCTTCTTCGGCGTTCTTTCTGGTGGCGGCTTCGATTGCCGAGGGTTCTGAGCTGCTGCTGGAGCACGTCGGTGTCAATCCGACGCGTACCGGCGTGATCGATATTCTGCGGCTGATGGGCGCGGATATCACGCTGGAAAACCAGCGTGAGGTAGGTGGCGAGCCCGTCGCAGATCTGCGGGTGCGCGCGGCAGCGTTGAAGGGGATCGAGATTCCCGAAGCGCTGGTGCCGTTGGCGATCGATGAATTTCCGGTGCTCTTCGTCGCGGCGGCCTGTGCCGAGGGGCGAACCGTGTTGCGTGGGGCTCAAGAGCTGCGCGTGAAGGAGTCCGACCGTATCCAGGTCATGGCCGATGGTCTGTTGGCGCTGGGGGTGAAGTGTGAACCCACCGCCGATGGGATTATCATTGACGGTGGCCTGATAGGCGGTGGTGAAGTCCATGCCCATGGTGATCACCGGATTGCCATGGCGTTCAGTGTGGCCTCCCTGCGGGCGGCGACGCCGATTCGTATCCGTGACTGCGCCAATGTTGCTACGTCTTTTCCGAACTTTCTTACACTGTGTGCCCAAGTCGGCATCCGTGTTGCCCAAGAGGCTCAATTGTGAATATCAAAGCACCGGTGATTACCATCGACGGGCCAAGCGGCTCGGGCAAAGGCACGATCGCCGGCATCCTGGCCGAGCGCCTGGGCTGGTGCCTGCTGGATTCCGGCGCGCTGTACCGCCTGCTGGCATTCGCCGCACGCAACCATGGCGTCGACCTGACCAACGAAGAATCCCTGAAGCTGCTGGCAGCGCACCTCGATGTGCAGTTCGTCGGTGCGACGGAAGGTCATCCCCAGCGCATCATCCTCGAAGGAGACGATGTGACGGATGACCTGCGTAACGAACAAGTCGGTTCGTGGGCTTCCCAGGTTGCCGCGCTGCCGGCCGTGCGTGATGCGCTGCTGCAGCGCCAGCGGGCGTTCCAGGAGCCGCCGGGCCTGGTCGCCGATGGCCGTGACATGGGAACCGTGGTGTTTCCCGAGGCACCCTTGAAGATTTTCTTGACCGCCAGCGCCGAGGAGCGGGCTCGCCGCCGCTACTTGCAGTTGAAGGGCAAAGTCGATGGTGTTAGTCTGTCGAGTCTGCTAGATGAGATACGTGCACGCGATGAGCGTGATACCCAGCGCGCAGTAGCCCCGCTCAAGCCGGCGGCTGATGCCATACAGCTGGATTCCACGGAGCTGTCCATCGAGCAGGTGCTGGAACGCATCTTGAGTGAAATCGCCATTCGCGATATCGCCGGGTGATTAAGAAGGCCGCAGGGGACCAGTCATAGTCCTGCGGTGGCTTCTTTTAACTGAAACTGACCCACACCGTCTGGGGTGTGGAGATGGGCGTATTCTTCGCCCTTATCAACAGGAATTAAAATGAGCGAAAGCTTTGCGGAACTCTTTGAAGAAAGCCTAAAAACCCTGAACCTTCAGGCAGGCTCCATCATCACCGGTGTTATCGTTGATATCGATTACCAAGCTCGCTGGGTAACCGTTCACGCTGGTCTGAAGTCTGAAGCTCTGATCCCGCTGGAACAGTTCTACAACGATGCTGGTGATCTGACAATCAATGTCGGTGACGAAGTTCACGTTGCTCTGGACTCGGTTGAAGACGGTTTCGGTGAAACCAAGCTGTCCCGTGAAAAAGCCAAGCGCGCTGAATGCTGGATTGTTCTCGAAGCAGCCTTCGCAGCTGAAGAAGTGGTCAAGGGCGTTATCAACGGTAAGGTTAAAGGCGGCTTCACTGTCGACGTTAACGGCATCCGTGCGTTCCTGCCAGGTTCTTTGGTCGACGTTCGTCCTGTGCGCGACACCACGCATCTGGAAGGCAAAGAACTCGAATTCAAGGTCATCAAACTCGACCAGAAGCGCAACAACGTTGTCGTTTCCCGTCGCAGCGTCCTGGAAGCAGAGAACTCCGCCGAGCGTGAAGCTCTGCTGGAATCCCTGCAGGAAGGCCAACAAGTCAAAGGTATCGTCAAGAACCTCACCGATTACGGCGCATTCGTCGATCTGGGTGGCGTCGATGGCCTGCTGCACATTACCGACATGGCTTGGAAGCGTATCAAGCATCCTTCCGAAATCGTCAACGTTGGCGACGAGATCGATGTCAAGGTTCTGAAATACGATCGCGAGCGCAACCGTGTTTCCCTGGGCCTGAAGCAACTGGGTGAAGATCCATGGGTTGCTATCAAAGCCCGTTACCCAGAAAGCACTCGCGTTACCGCGCGTGTGACCAACCTGACCGACTACGGCTGCTTCGCTGAGCTGGAAGAAGGCGTGGAAGGCCTGGTACACGTTTCCGAAATGGACTGGACCAACAAAAACATCCACCCTTCGAAAGTCGTACAAGTCGGCGACGAAGTGGAAGTTATGGTTCTGGACATCGACGAAGAGCGTCGTCGTATCTCCCTGGGCATCAAGCAGTGCAAATCTAACCCATGGGAAGATTTCTCTGGCCAGTTCAACAAGGGCGATAAAATCTCCGGCACCATCAAGTCGATCACCGATTTCGGTATCTTCATTGGTCTGGACGGCGGCATCGACGGCCTGGTTCATCTGTCCGACATCTCCTGGAACGAAGTGGGCGAAGAAGCTGTTCGTCGTTTCAAGAAGGGCGACGAGCTGGACACCGTTATCCTGTCGGTTGACCCAGAGCGCGAGCGCATCTCCCTGGGCATCAAGCAACTGGAAAGCGATCCGTTCTCCGAGTACGTTCAAGAGAACGACAAAGGCGCCATCGTTAAAGGCACTGTGAAAGAAGTTGACGCCAAAGGCGCCATCATCGTTCTGGCCGACGATATCGAAGCGACTCTGAAAGCCTCCGAAATCAGCCGTGACCGCGTTGAAGACGCGCGCAACGTTCTGAAGGAAGGCCAGGAAGTAGAAGCCAAGATCATCAGCGTTGACCGCAAGAGCCGCGTAATCCAACTCTCCATCAAGTCGAAAGACGAAGTGGAAGAGAAAGAAGCAATCCAGAGCCTGAAATCGGCTCCGGAAGCTGCACCAGGCGAGACCACCATGGCCTCCCTGCTGCGCGAAGCAATGGCTAAGCAGAACTAAGTTCTGTCAGGCCATAGAAAAAGGGCGACTTCGGTCGCCCTTTTTTGTGCCTGAAATTCGTTGAATCAACACCGAGAACCAAGGCGTATAGCTCAGTGTCAGAACTGATTGTAGTCTTAAGAAAAAAGCGGTTCTCTTGTTGTCGCTTCAATAAGGATTTGAATGAACAGGCTTATCGTAATGCTCGCAGTGGTCGTGCTTGCGGGCTGCTCCACCACCAGCGCGAAGACCCACGCCAAGCGCGGCGTCGGCGGCATCGAGATCGATTGCTCGGGCCTGGGTAACAAGTGGGAGAAGTGTGAAAAGCGCGCTGCACGAGAGTGCAAGATGCAGGGGTACAGGGTCATCACCAAGTCCAGCGACGCCGCGGACGAAGAGGGCGACTACCTGTTCGGCTGGAACCCCGCCGGCGCAGTAACTCGCACCATGCTGGTTATCTGTAATTGATGATGGAATGCGCCTATAGGAGGTTGCCATCGGTCCTGCAGATAAGTTGCCTAACGGGCTGTTCAAATTCATCAAGTCATGCTAAAACCTTCGAAGCGCTTTTCCTAGCTGCTTGAAAAAGAAGGGAAAAATATGACGAAGTCGGAGTTGATCGAACGAATTGTCACCCATCAAGGGCTGCTCTCATCCAAGGATGTCGAGCTGGCTATCAAGACTATGCTTGAGCAAATGTCCCAATGCCTGGCGACCGGTGATCGCATTGAGATCCGTGGGTTTGGGAGTTTTTCACTTCACTATCGCGCACCGCGTGTGGGCCGTAATCCAAAAACCGGCCAGTCCGTCAGTCTTGACGGCAAATTCGTACCTCATTTCAAGCCGGGGAAGGAATTGCGTGATCGGGTGAACGAAGACGAGGAAGAAGGCGTCTGATTGACTTTCAGGAGAACGTTATGGCTAGACTCAGGCGCTTTGCATCGATTGTATCTGTTTTGTTCTTCGCGCTCGTCGTCGTTTTTTTTGTGCTCGAGAATCAGCAAGGTGCAACACTGTCGTTTTTCGGTTGGTCCACGGTTGAGCTGCCAGTTTCAGTTTTCACCTTATTGGCGTTGCTGGTGGGAATGATCGTTGGTCCGGCGATAGCGGTCGTGTTCGGTCGTAAGAAAACCCGTCAGAAGGCTTGATCGGTATGTGCTTGGGGGCTGCCGTAGTCTAATGCTTGAACCCTGCGGCGTTCTATTCTCTTGGTAGACGTAACCTGACATAAGTCTGAGTTATTCCTCCTGTTTTAAGGTGAGAGTCTTTACTGTACTGATCAGGCTGTTGAGCGTTTATCTGTATGAAAACTTTCGTCATGTCACATCAATAACCAGTAGGCGTTAATCCCCCAAGGTGTCGGGTCTGGTTCCCGTCCTCTCATTACCGTTGAGGCATGCCCTCACGCATCTGTGTTCGCTTTTGACTTTAAGGACGCAGGCCTTAAAATAGCCACCAATTTCCATGCCCTTCATCTTTAACTGCACCACACAAAGCTTATTTTTCGGGCTGTTTGCTAACGAGCTTCGACGTTTTCCTTGAACCTCTTCACCGTTGAGTATTCCGGGGCGGCATGTTGGCTTTGTTGGTCTGCAGGCATTGAGGTGAGTGGCCGACTAGAAGCTTGTCGTGCTGTGCGCGTTGCTTTAGGACTTACTATGTTCAGCGGAAAAACGCTTCTAATCACCGGTGGCACCGGTTCATTCGGCAACGCCGTCCTCAAGCGTTTCCTCGACAGTGGTATCGCAGAAATCCGCATCTTCAGTCGCGATGAGAAGAAGCAGGACGACATGCGCAAGCGCTATGCCGACACCAAGCTGAAGTTTTACATAGGTGATGTGCGCGACTACCAGAGCGTTCTCAATGCCACTCGCGGCGTGGATTACATTTTTCACGCTGCCGCGCTGAAGCAGGTGCCTTCCTGTGAGTTTCATCCCATGGAGGCGGTCAAGACCAACGTTATTGGCACTGAAAATGTCCTGGAAGCCGCTATCCAGAATTCGGTCAAACGAGTGGTTTGCCTGAGTACCGACAAGGCTGTCTACCCCATCAATGCCATGGGTATCTCCAAGGCCATGATGGAAAAAGTCATGATTGCCAAATCTCGTAACGTGGATGATGCAAAGACAGTTATCTGCGGTACTCGCTACGGTAACGTCATGGCGTCACGGGGTTCTGTAATTCCTTTGTTCATCGAGCAGATTCGTGCAGGTAACGCGTTGACGTTGACCGACCCGAGCATGACTCGCTTCATGATGACGCTGGCTGATGCCGTAGACCTTGTGTTGTATGCTTTTGAACATGGTCGCAATGGTGATCTTTTTGTTCAGAAGGCACCGGCGGCGACAGTTGAAACCCTGGCCAAGGCCTTGACCGCAATGGTCGGCAAGCCTGAGCATCCTATTCAGGTTATCGGCACTCGTCATGGCGAAAAGTTGTTTGAAGCGTTGCTGAGCCGTGAAGAAATGGCTTGCGCTGAAGACAAGGGGGATTACTACCGCATCCCCCCTGATCTGCGTGACTTGAACTATTCGAAATTCGTGGAGCAGGGGGAAGAAAAAATCTCTCGCACGGAAGACTACAACTCTCATAACACTGAAAGGTTGGATGTGGCCGGCATGCAACGGCTGCTGCTCAAGCTTGAGTTCATGAAGGCGATCCAGCGTGGCGAACTCGCTACGCCGGAGGAGTGAGTGATGAAGGTACTGATCACCGGCGCCAACGGTTTTGTCGGTAGGAACCTGATTGCGCATTTAAGTGAGCGCAATGATATCGACGTGGTCGCCTTCACCCGTGATAACAGCATCTCTCAATTGCCCGCGCTGGTTGCCGAGGTCGATTTTGTCTTCCACCTTGCAGGGGTCAATCGTCCGCAATCGTCCGATGAGTTCAAGGTGGGCAACACTGACTTGACCTTGGCCCTGTGCGACGCGATCAAAATGAGTGGCAAGCCCACTCCCGTGCTTTACACCTCCTCGACGCAGGCGGATCGAGATAATGCTTACGGTATCAGCAAGCTGGCTGCTGAGCATGCGTTGCACGATCTACAGGCGAGCCACGGTTCCAAGGTTCATGTCCTGCGCCTGCCCAACGTGTTTGGAAAATGGGCTCGGCCTGATTACAACTCGGCCGTGGCGACTTTCTGCCACAACATCACCCGAGGTCTGCCGATCCAGGTCAATGATCGACACGCGATGGTCAGCCTGGTTTACATCGACGATGTGGTCGACTGTTTCACTCAGCTAATGGACGCCGGCTCGCCTCAGGACTCAGTAGCTCAGGTGTCCCCGGTGTACAGCATTTCTGTGGGCGAGTTGGCGGATCAGTTGCATGCGTTTCGCGACAGTCGCGACACGCTGATCAGCGAGGCTGTGGGCACAGGCCTCGTGCGAGCACTTTACTCGACCTACGTCAGTTACCTGCCGGTCGAGCAATTTACCTACGACGTTCCGAAGTACGGTGACCCGCGCGGTGTTTTTGTTGAAATGCTGAAGACGCGGGACAGTGGGCAATTTTCCTATTTCACTGCCCACCCTGGCGTGACGCGTGGCGGTCATTACCACCACTCCAAGACCGAGAAATTCCTGGTAATCAAAGGCAAGGCCTGCTTTCGCTTTCGCCATATAGTATCAGGGGAGTTTTATGAGCTGTTTACCGAGGGTGAGCAGCCGCGGATAGTGGAAACGGTGCCAGGCTGGACTCACGACATTACCAATGTCGGGGAGGAAGAGATGATTGTCATGCTCTGGGCCAACGAGATCTTTGATCGTGAGCGCCCGGACACCTTTGCAATGCCGGTGGGTACTCAAGCCTGAGCATGGGTGCCTCAGGCAATGCATGGGGCGGACGGCGCCGATGCCAATGATTCTGGAAGAGTGTTGAAATGAAAAAAATGAAAGTTGTCACGGTTGTGGGGACACGCCCTGAAATCATTCGATTGTCACGAGTGATTGCCAAGCTTGACGAACACTGTGAACACATTCTGGTGCATACCGGGCAGAACTACGATTACGAATTGAACGAGATTTTTTTCCAGGACCTCGGTATTCGCAAGCCTGACCATTTTCTCAACGCTGCTGGCGCAAGTGGTGCGCAAACGATCGGCAACGTGATCATTGCGGTGGATCAGGTGCTGGAGGAGGTGAAACCCGAAGCCCTCTTGATCCTCGGTGATACCAACAGCTGCATGGCTGTGATCCCGGCCAAGCGTCGTAAGATCCCGACATTTCACATGGAAGCCGGCAATCGCTGTTTTGACATGCGCGTGCCTGAAGAAATCAATCGCCGCATTGTTGATCACACCGCTGACATCAACCTGACCTACAGCAGCATTGCGCGTGATTACCTGTTGAGCGAAGGGCTGCCGCCGGACAGGGTGATAAAGACGGGCAGTCCTATGTTTGAAGTGCTCAATTACTACCGCGATGGCATCGAGGCTTCGGATGTACTGGGGCGGCTTGGCTTGGAGGCCGGCAAGTTTTTCGTCGTGAGTGCGCATCGCGAAGAGAATATTGATTCCGACAAGAACTTCCTCAAGTTGGTCGAAGTATTGAACACCGTTGCTGCGCATTACGACTTGCCGGTGATCGTGACCACTCACCCTCGTACGCAAAAGCGCGTCGATGCCATGGGCGTTAGCTTCCACAAGAATGTGCAATTGCTCAAGCCGTTGGGGTTCAAGGACTACAACAAGTTGCAACTGACAGCCAAAGTGGTGTTGTCGGACAGCGGCACCATCAACGAAGAATCATCGATCCTCAATTTCCCCGCGCTGAATCTGCGTGAGGCCCATGAGCGGCCGGAAGGGATGGAAGAGGCGGCGGTCATGATGGTCGGTCTGGAAGTCGAGCGCGCCATGCAAGGCTTGCAGCTTCTGGAAAGCCAGGCCGCGGGGCAAGAACGGACGTTACGGCTTGTCGCGGATTACAGCATGCCCAATGTCGCTGAAAAAGTCGTTCGGATCATCCATAGTTACCGTGACTACGTCATGCGCACTGTATGGAAGCAATATTGAGTGGACATGCTCTCCCAGCAAAAGCCACTCAAGATTCTGGTGGTGACCCAGTACTTCTGGCCCGAAAATATGCGCATCAACAACATGGTCGAAGGCTTTGTCGCCAAAGGCCATGCGGTGACAGTGCTCACAGGCGTGCCCAATTATCCGGAAGGGCAGGTCTTTACCGATTTTCGGCGTGAGCCCGCGCAGTTTTCGAACTTTCGAGGGGCTCGTGTGATCAGGGTGCCGATGCTGGCGCGCGGCAAGGGCAACTTCACGCTAGCCTTGAATTACCTTTCGTATTTCAGCAGTGCCTCTATCGTGGGCAGTTACAAACTGCGTGGTGAGTCATTCGATTCGATTTTTGTGTATGGGGTATCGCCAATCATGGGGGCGATCCCGGCCCTGTTGCTTGGCCGCTTGAAAAAGGCCCCGGTACTCATTTGGGTGTTGGATCTGTGGCCGGAGAGCCTGAGGGCGGTTGGGGTTGTCAAGAGTCCCAGACTACTTGGGCTTGTCGGCAAAGTGGTGTCCTGGATCTACAACCGTACCGATTACTTGTTGTTACAGTCGCGGTCGTTCGAGGAGAACGTCAAACAATACTGTACACGTGCAATGGGCGCAGATCGGCTCGTGTATTTTCCCAGTTGGGCTGAGGATGATTTTTCCGGCGAGGTACAGGCGTCTTCCGATCTGCTACAGAGCGACGATGCCGTGTTTACGATCCTCTTTGCCGGCAATATCGGTGATGCTCAGGATTTTCCGGCCATCATGGCTGCAGTCAAGGCTGTGAAGACAGACCTACCCGTGCGTTGGGTAATTGTGGGGGATGGCCGAGCCAGTCAATGGTTGGCCAAGCATGTGGCGGAAAACCGCATGGACAACGTCTTGCTGCTCGGCCGGCACCCTTTGGAAAAAATGCCGGCGCTGTTCGCCGTGGCTGACGCACTGCTGGTTTCGTTAAGGACAAACGACGTTTTCGAGAAAACCATCCCGGGTAAGGTCCAGGCTTACCTGGCATCGGGAAAACCCGTGATCGCCATGATTGACGGCGAAGCGGCCAACGTCGTTACCAGGTCGGGGGCAGGCATGGTCTGTGGTTCAGGCGATGCCCAGGGACTGGCAAGTATCGTGCGTACTATGGGCGCCTTGCCCAAGTCCGAGCTCGAGAGCATGGGCCTTTTGGGAAGGCGTTACTACCTTGAGCATTTTTCCAAAGAGAACTTGTTCGACCGCCTTGAAGCACTTTTCAGGAAGGCGACGTTGAGGCGGAACGAAAAATGACCGGAAATCTATGCTCACCGGCACCGCTCTTGGCAGTACAGCCTGGGCGATGCCTGCGCCAGTCAGTGTCGATCAGCAATGAATGCTAAGCCCTTTTGCCCGCATCTGTTTCAGGAACTGTTTCCTACATGACCATTTGGTTAGTGTTTACCGCCGTGCTCTCAGCATCGCTTCTATTGACTTGGGTCCTACGCCGTTATGCCCTATCGCGTAGTTTGATGGACATTCCCAATGGTCGCAGTTCGCATTCTGTACCGACGCCGCGAGGGGGGAGTCGCAATCGTACTGACCTACCTGGTGGCGTTGGTAGTCGTAGCTATTGCTGGCTGGATCAGTTGGGGTGTCGCGTGGCCATTGTTGGGGGCTGGGGCGTTGATCGCGGTCGTTGGTTTTCTCGACGATCATGGTCATATCGCAGCGCGCTGGCGTCTATTGGCCCACTTTGGCGCAGCGATCTGGGCGTTGGCCTGGATGGGAGGACTGCCCACGATCAGTCTTTTCGGCAATGAATTGGACCTTGGCTGGTTCGGGCACTTACTGGCAGCCTTGTATCTGGTCTGGATGCTGAACTTGTATAACTTCATGGACGGTATTGACGGTATTGCCAGCATCGAGGCCGTCTGCGCTTGTGCAGGCGCGTGCCTGGTGTACTGGCTGACTGGTCATGAAAACCTCATGCTTGCACCGATGCTGTTGGCGGTTGCGGTGCTTGGGTTTTTATACTGGAACTTCCCTCCCGCCCGCATTTTCATGGGCGATGCTGGGAGTGGCTTCCTGGGAGTGGTGATTGGCATCTTGTCGCTTCAGGCGGCGTGGGCTGCACCTGAGATGCTTTGGGTCTGGTTGATTTTGCTGGGCGTATTCGTTGTTGATGCGACCTTCACTTTAGGTCGACGCCTGTTGCGTGGGGACAAGGTCTATGAAGCGCATCGCAGTCACGCCTATCAGTTTGCATCCCGCCTAGCGGGGCGCCATTTGCCGGTTACGCTGACGGTGATGGCGATTAATTTGTTGTGGCTATTGCCTATCGCCCTCTTTGTCGGCCTGGGGTTTGACGGCGTTTTGGGGCTGCTGGTGGCGTATATTCCGTTGGTGTTGCTGGCTATCAAGTTTCACGCGGGGGAGCTTGAGAAAGCGTGATAATTGACTGGCGCTGTAGTTTCATGGGGCTGCTGCACACTCACATGACTGTCGTTTTTTGCTGGCAGTACTAGGGACTGAGGTATAAAAGGGTTTATGGATAGTTTACGTGCCCGATTGGTGGGCTTGCCGCGCAGGCAGAAACGTTTCTTGCAAGTGGCGACCGACATCGTTCTGGTATGGGCGGCGTTATGGTTGGCATTTGTCGTGCGCCTCGGGTTTGATGACCTCAACAACCCCTTCGTAGTCCATTTGTGGCTCTTTCTCAGTGCGCCGGTGATTGCCATCCCGCTTTTTATCCACTTTGGCATGTACCGGGCAGTCATGCGTTATTTCGGCAATGATGCGCTTATTGCGATCATCAAGGCCGTTAGTCTCTCCGCGTTGTTGCTGGCCCTTGTGGTGTACTTGTACAGCAATCACCAGACGGTGGTGCCACGTTCAATCGTATTCAACTATTGGTGGCTAAGCATGGTCATCATTGGCGGCTTGCGTTTGGCAATGCGTCAGTACTTTCAGGGGGACTGGTTTACCGCTGCGCAGCACGTGCCTTTCACCAGTCGTGATGATGGCCTTATCAAGGTGGCTATCTACGGGGCCGGTGCGGCGGGTAATCAATTGGTAGCGGCCTTACGCATGGGGCGGGTAATGCGTCCGGTCGCTTTTATCGATGATGACAGTGGCATCTCGGATCGCATCATTTCGGGGTTGCAGGTGTACAAACCCAAACGTATCCAGCAGATGATCGACGAGACTGGCGCTGAGGAACTGCTGCTGGCGATACCGTCATCCACGCGGGCTCGTCGCAGAGAGATACTGGGTTATCTGGAGGGTTACCCGCTGCATGTACGCAGTGTTCCCGGTTTTATGGACTTGGCCAGCGGTCGAGTCAAAGTCGACGATATCCAGGAAGTGGACATTGCCGACCTGCTGGGCAGAGATCCCGTCCCGGCGCAGCCTGAGTTGCTGGAGCGCTGCATCAAGCACCGTGTCGTGATGGTGTCCGGCGCGGGTGGCTCGATCGGATCGGAACTCTGCCGCCAGATTCTGACGCTGGAGCCTACCAGCCTGTTGTTGTTCGATCACAGTGAGTACAACCTTTACTGCATCCTCTCCGAACTTGAACAGCGCGTTCAATCAGAATCATTGAATGTAACGCTGCTGCCGATACTGGGTTCGGTGCGGCATCAGGACAAACTGCTGGAGGTCATGAATACCTGGTCGGTCGATACGGTCTACCATGCAGCAGCCTATAAACATGTGCCTATGGTGGAGCACAATATTGCCGAAGGTATTCTCAATAATGTAATTGGCACCCTTAATACCGCTCAGGCCGCCCTGCAGGCGGGTGTCGAGAACTTTGTACTTATTTCGACCGACAAGGCCGTGCGGCCAACCAACGTCATGGGTAGCACCAAACGGTTGGCGGAGCTTGTTCTGCAAGCCTTGAGCAAAGAAGTGGCACCGACGTTGTTTGGTGACGCCTCGAACATCTCGCGGGTCAACAAGACCCGTTTCACCATGGTTCGCTTTGGCAACGTGCTGGGCTCGTCAGGTTCGGTCATTCCGCTGTTCCATAAGCAGATCCAGGCCGGCGGGCCCTTGACAGTGACCCATCCGAAAATAACCCGCTATTTCATGACGATACCCGAGGCGGCACAGCTGGTTATTCAAGCGGGTTCGATGGGGCAGGGAGGGGATGTCTTCGTGCTCGACATGGGCGAGCCTGTGAAAATCGTAGAGCTTGCCGAGAAGATGATTCATCTATCTGGCCTGAGTATCCGCTCCGACACCAATCCGCATGGGGATATCCTGATCAATTTCAGTGGGCTGCGGCCCGGTGAAAAACTGTATGAAGAATTGTTAATCGGCGACAACGTGGCTGCTACTCGTCATCCGATGATCATGCGGGCCAATGAAGAACTGTTGGGGTGGGAAGTGCTCAAGGCCCGGTTGCACGGGTTGTTGACGGCGGTTGATGCGGGTGATTTTGCGCTCGTCAGGCAGCTCTTGAAAAACACCGTCAGTGGCTACAGTCCGGAAGGTGAAATTGTCGACTGGATGCACATTCAGCGACACCGCGAAGTCTGACATCGCCATGCCGCTCTGATGGGCCTGTCTTCCGGTCCATCAGAGCTCACAATAGAGCGCGATAGCCTTTACGTTAGAGCTTCCACAACTTTTTGTTCAGTCGGAAGCTCGACAGGTAGACGAACAGCCTCGATAGGTTCATGAACCGATTGGGGCCTACCACGTACAGAATTCCCTTCAGTAAAGAATTGATGATCTGGAGCTTTCCGGAGTGAGTTTGCGCATCGCCAAACCCGGCGGGTTTGTATTGCCCACCTGCCTCGAACAAGTAGTTCTTCTTGGCAAATGTGTAAACAGGGCCGTTGGCATCAAAGGGGTCATGGCCGGTGGTTAGCTCATCCAGTACGCTGGCGTAGGCCCTTCTCAGCGTGGGGGATATGTATTTTCCATCGCTCATGTAATCAAATGCATAGGCTGCGCTGGAGGGGAAGGATGAGAAGTTGGAGAGTCGTTCTTTGTAATAGAAACTAACTTCCTGAAGGTCTTCACGTTTTTTCTCTCTTCCCGCAAATGCACGCTTGCTCAACAGTGCCGGGTTCTTCTCGTCAAACGAACTGAAGTGGAAGAAAACCAGTGGGCATTCTCCGTTTACTGTATAGCCACCCCGGCCGTCAGGCGAGAGGGTTCGTTCATGGCTATTCCAAAAAGCCACGTTGTAACCAAGATTGAATGACACGTGCAGGGTCGGGAAGAAACAGGGAGCGATACTGACCCATTTCTGATCTGTCGAAAGTCCGAATTGCGTTTCGAAATAGCAGTGCTCCAGGCAGCGCTCATTCCACCACTGGAGAAACCGTATGCCTTCTGAGGTATTGGAAACCGCGTAGAAGCCCAGGTTGAAGGAGCCAAAGCGCAGCATCCCGATATCACCTTCAACATGAGGTGTGACGTAGTGGGGCGTTAGAATGATATCCCGCGTGTCGAGCTCTCTCCATAAGCCATCGAGGCGGCTAAATACGCAGGTATCCGGGTCCAGGAAGACCACCTTGTCGTGCTGCTCAAGGAGCTTTAAGGTGATCCAGGGCTTGAGGCTGGTACTGAACTCGACGATGTCGTATTTGAAGGCGTAGTGCCGTACGTCGGCCAATCCGATCTCTTCAACCCAATAAAACTCCGCCAGGTCGGTCGGGAGGTCTATCTCGACCTTGCGATCAAAAATATAGATCTTCAGTTTCGGCTGATCGAATTTATCCAATGACTCGGCCAGCACCAGCGCCTTGGATAAATAAGCCAGATTACATACGGTAAAAATGGCTGAGCGCTCGCCGGTCATGCCTTTTTCATCAGTCACGTTTAAAAATTCCTAATGTATTGATTACCCTGACGAGGATCTGGGAGGCGCAATAGAGGGTCAGTAATCTTGTTATTCTCAGCGCGAAACCAACCTGGCGGCTCTTGAGCGCAGAAAAGATAAGTTTGAGATTCGAAGCAACAGTGTCTTTTATTCTGGACCCTGAATAGGCCCGCATTGAATACGTGCGGCCCGCGATGCGATAGCGACTATCAGCCTGCTCCGTGACATGATCGAAACCCGGTGTGGCACCGCAGACACCAATGCGATAGCCCTTGTTTAACGAATCCAGGCAGAGCTTATAATCCACACTGTCGACGAAGTAGCTGCAGTCCATCCAATCAAGGGCATTGAGTTTATCCAGAAAGTAAAGGCTGCCGCTGTTGATCAGTAAAGGTACATCCCGTACCCGGGCGCTTCCATCGGCTTTAAAGGCAATTGCGCTGAACTCGCTGTAGGCGTCGATGTTGTCGGCATAGTTGTTTTCTATATAAGACAGTGTTTCGCTGCTGAACCCGGTGTCCTGATCAAAAAACAGCAGCGCTGAATGACCTTGTTGGTAGGCATTGGCACACACTGTTGAAATGCCGATGCCCAGCCCCAGATTTTTGCCACAGGTGAAATAATGGATGCGCGGGTCAGGCTCAGCGAGTTCTCGCACGTTGGTAACGTCAGGTGAGTTGTCGAACACGTAGACTTCAAATCCATTCGACGACGTCAATTCGAGCCTGCGCAATAATTCAGCGCCTGCGTGATAGACAACAATACCTACTGCAATCTTACGCGTCATGCCATACCTTTGATGTGTGGAGCCGCCTGTGCTGGGTCACGCTTAAACATTCAACCATTTGCTCTCTTTATCGCTCCAGACTTTCACGACCCTGGCAGGGCAGCCCACAGCAATGACATGACTGGGGATATCTTTGGTGACAATGCTGTTGGCGCCGATGATCGACCCATTGCCAATAGAGGTGTTCGGCAGTACGACGACATTGTCCCCGATCCATACGTTATCGCCAATGGTCACGGGGCCGCTGCTGGCCAGCTTTCTTTCAAAAGGTGTTTCGTAGGGGCTGGATTGGTTCTCCCCCGAGTAGGCGCCGTGGGAATGGTCGGTGATGTGAATCTTGCTGCCCATCAAGACATTGCGACCAATCGTTATTTTGTTGCAACACGCTATATGCAAATGGTCGCTGGCGGAGAAGTTCTCACCAATGTCGACCTGCGGCTGGTACTTGAACGTAAGGTATTGAGAGATCGCGTGTAGCCAGAGCCCTTCACCTACCCTGAAGTTATTACCCAGCGTAATGTGTTCCAGGCCAAAGACCTTGGGCGCACGGCCAAGGTAGGCACGTCGCCCGGGGGCTGGGAAGGCTCTGAGATGAATAAACGCTCGCCATACTAAAAGACATTGCCCGAACACCATAGGAACGATAAAGACGTGATGTTGCTTGAGTTTTTTTAAAAAATAGGACACCGCGGTCTACTCATGTTGGCTGGCGTAAACAGGTGGAAGCAAACTATTGGTTTGTCACCGGTAGAGTGCGTGTGCGTTTGAGATAGAGGTTGACCACCTTGCTGAGCATCGATCTTGGTACGACTGATATCACCATGACGATCCAGCTAGGGTAGGCTACGGAAAGCCTGAGGTCCGGTCGGTACGCTTTATAGATGCCGTAGTTTAACAACCCCCTGGCCCTCAGAGACAGCATACCCTTGATCGTGAACGCGCCGGATACTTGGCCAAAGCGGGTGCAGGCTTCAAGTTTTCCTTGCAATGAATAGCTGACCGGTAACGAAAATATAAAGTTAACCCAGCAGGTCAGGCCGATCTTGAATATTTTGTCTGTGTGGGCCCAGCTGGTTTTTGTGAGGTGCGGGCTTTCAAGTGACGTAATGGACACCTGGGGTAACCAATGAATTTGAAAGGGGCGGTTCGCAATAGACTCGAAGATGATACCTGTTTGTATGAAGTTTGAATCGTGATAGCGAGAAAAGTTGGCATCATTTATCAGTGCTTTGCTATAGATCAAGCAACTCATGCAGCTCATGAGCCCTGCGAGATCTTGTAACAATGCATTGGCGTCTTGATAGGTGGATTCTGGCGTTTCAATCTTGCCTACCAGATTTACCAGTACGGCGTCGTAAGGGGTGTTTGTATTTAAGCGAGTCAATACCTTGTCGAGGTCGTCGGCACAGAATTGAGAGGTATCGCCCAACAGCCATGTGTACGCGGTGTCCGATAAAGACAGTGCTTTTTCAAAGTTTAAATCAGCACCCAGGTTTTCGTGGTTACGTGAGTAGTGCAACAGGGGGTATTCGGCTTTCCATTTCTCGACAACCTGAAAGGTTTCATCTGTCGAGGCATTATCGGAAATGAAAATTTGAATGTTGTGGTGCTTTAGTATCGGCAGGTGTGCGGCCAGCGAACTGTCAAGGAAGTCCGCTCGGTTGTAGGTAGGCAGTGCAATGGACAATACAGGGTTAGGCTGAAGACTCATGATGAACGCCTTTTGAAAGATCTAAAAATCCAATAAACCCACGGCAAGACCAAGACGTACGCACTTGTGAAGCCAGAGAACAGGTATTCAAATGGAAGGTACTTCGCAGCCAGCAAGGTAGTGATCGCGACATATAGCCCGTTGACGACCGATACCACGACCAATGGTTCTTTTTTATAGGCCCTCATGTAGATCGCCATTGCATTGACGATTAACTGCATCAGCCATCCTGTACTGACCATCAACAGAGGGAGGGTGGGCAGCAGGCGGTTCTCTATCAACGGCTGGCCCTCCATCAGCCATAGGCCAGTGAAGAGCGTTACCATACCCATTGCATAAGTCGCTATTGCCAGTGCTAAGCCTTTTTTGAAGGCTTGATCGAGCGCCGTTGTATTACGATGGGCCGCATACATATTTATTTTTGGGGTGATAATGGTTACCCATATGTTCGCGATGCTGAACATGGCCATGCAAATCGCCATTGAAAAGCCAACTTGGCCCGCTTGTACGGCCCCGTGATAGCTGAAGGACAGGGGGGTAAATATAGACAGTACAAAATAGCCGCTGATCCAGCTCAATGCGAAGCGCCACAGGAGCGGCATTATTTCCTTGAACCAAGGGTGGCTGTTGACTTTTGTCAGTTTATAAAGCTGTCCCAACATGGCTTTGTAGCGATGAAGGATTATTGAGGTGCCTGCCAGTGCACCGGCTAATAACGAAAAGGCCAGAGCATACAAGTCTGCGCCGCTGATCAGCAGGATGACGGTCACGCACACACTGATCACGCTGATGTGGAAACGAATTTTCTGAATGTCACCAACACTGTCGCATCCTTCGATGAATGACAGTGCAATGCTATTAATGAATACAATGACGGATGCCACACCGTACACCAACCACGGTAGTTGCCAGTTGACCAGGGAGGTCTTTCCATTGAGTATGAAATACCCGATCAACAGCACGGCCGGGAAAACAACGAGCGCCATGGCGCCGGCCCAGCGCATGGCGAACGATAATAATGTCGCCAATCGGCTGATGTGCTCAGGTGTGCCACAAAGTTCTTTCTGATTGTTGAACTTGAGGTGTGCAAACTCATGCGAGGCGAACAATAGCAGTACGGCAGAAAATCCCATGTCTGCGAACACGGCGAGTGCGGCCATACTGATGAAGGTGTACCAGTATCCTTGGGCTTCGGACGACAGGTAAAGGGGGACTAGGATGAGCAACGCAGGTCCCGAGAGTAATCGCCATAACTGATTTATTGCAGTGTTGCGAAAGTCATGATCGAATATTTTTTTATAGTTCATTTGATGAATTGACATCTTTCGATTTCATGAGTCAATCCTTCAATGGAATTGAAATGTGGGGTGTAGCCCAATGTCGATGCCATTCTGTTTTCGGAGTAATAGTGCTGCTTTGCGCCGGTAGCATTAATGTGTTGGGTGGCTTTTTCGGTGGTGTATTGCAGGCCGAAATTACTCTGAAGATGGTCGAGTATTGAGAACTTGTCGGCTGGGGCTTTGGTATAGCAATCGACAGCTATATTGAGGTCGCCATTGAAGGCCAATGCCTTGGATATCAGCGCGTAAAAGTCCAAAGGGGTTATGTAGTCACGAAACATGTTGGCGGGAGACGTCGTCAGTACGGTGTTGTCCTTGATTGCGCGGACAGCGTCGGTCATGAAGTAACGTGCACTCAAGTCTTGTGTGTGACTGAAGTAGTTGAATACCCGGATATCCACAATGCTAAGACCCTGAAGCGCTCGGTGCCTCGTCTCGGCATAAAACTTTGCGACAGCGTACCAATCCGTTGTTTTCAAATTGTTTATGTCAAACGTGGCGAGTGTCTGGGCTTGCGCGGGGGTTTCGAAATCACCGCCATAAGCTGCACCACTGCTCAGAAATATATAGCGGCACTTGTTGTTGGCTTTGAGATAGTCGAGTGCGAGTTTGTCATACTCATAGGTGATATCGAAAATGGCAGACCCCATTTTCGATGCCACTGCAGGGTCACCGACCCCTACAAAGTTAATGATTGCATCGAACGCAGTGTTGCGATCGAAATCGGCGTATTCAAAGATTTTGATACTTCGTTGTCCTGCGGGTATCAATGCCGATGTGTCGAGTTTGTTTTTGTCCCGCACGAACAGGCTCAGGTCGAACGTTCGAGCTGCGGCGAGTGAACGGGTCAGGTCCTGGGCAATTTGGCTGTTCGCGCCGAATATTGCGATGTGCATCAGCGTGCTGTCCGCGTTTTTTCAGGCAACTGCTGATCAATCGAGCGGCCAAATTCCAGCCGAGGACGGCATTCTCGGGCGTCGGGCATCATCAGTTCGATCAGTGCGGGACGGGGTGATTCAATAAACATCCCGACCTGCGCCGCAAATTCCTCATGGGTGCTCACGACCGTGGAGCTGATGCCGTAAGCCTCACCAATGGCTTTGAACTGTGAGGTGTAGCCGTTCCAGTAGGTCGACGAGTTACGGCCTTCGAAATACATTTCCTGGAACCCGCGGACCATTCCCAGAGAGTGGTTGTTAAGCACAATGATCAAGACGGGCAGTTGATCGCGGGCGATGATATCCAGTTCCTGGATATTGAGCTGGGCGCCCCCGTCACCTGTTATGACAATGACAGGTTTGTTGCCTGCATTGCAGGCGCCAATGGCCGCGGGGATCGCGAACCCCATGGTGCCCAGGCCACCTGAGTGGTGCATGGATTGGCCAGGGCTCAATCGCAACGAGTGTGCTGCCCACATCTGATTGTTGCCGACGTCGGCAACGAAATCGACACCATGCCCTTTGGTCAAAGCGCCAAGGGTTGAGCAGATGACGAAGGGGCTCACTGACCAATCAGTGTATTCATCGACAAAGCTCTGATCGAAATCAGCTCGCAAATCAGCAGCCCAGGCAGCCCATGCCGCGTTTTCTTGCACTTCGCAAAGGGGGAAGTCTGCGAAGAAGGTGTTCAGTTCCATCACGTAGGAGGCGTGCGCCTTAACGCGGTTGTTCAGTTGCCCTTCCATCAGGTCGATCTGGAAAACCTTGGC
This sequence comes from Pseudomonas sp. H3_E07, assembly GCF_054668895.1. Lineage (NCBI taxonomy): Bacteria > Pseudomonadati > Pseudomonadota > Gammaproteobacteria > Pseudomonadales > Pseudomonadaceae > Pseudomonas > Pseudomonas sp. H3_E07. Next base: position 981,138 of record NZ_CP162795.1, on the reverse strand, counting down.
TTTGCGGGCGAAGTCCTCGGGTTTGGCACCGGTTTGCCGAACATCCAGGCGGCTGCCCAGTACCAACAGAAAGTCGCAATTCTGCACGGCATGATTGGCTGCACGCGTTCCATAAGCGCCGAGCATGCCCAGGTAATTGGCGCTCGCCGGGATCTTTTCAGCCCCTTTCAAGCTGGCTACGTAAGGGATACCAGACGTCTCCAACTGATTGAGCCAATGTGCGAAGTTAGGCGTGTTGACGGCCCCCCCGCCCAGCAGGATCAACGGGTTCCGAGCGCAAGCCAGTGCATTGCTGATCGTCTCGAGGTCGGCTGCTTGCAGTGGCGCTGCAATCTGTTGCGCGCAAGGCAACAAAAACGCGCTGACCGCGGCATCATCGATGTCGGTTCGCTGAATATCCATCGGGATATCCAGCAGTACCGGGCCTGGTCGTCCTTCCCTGGCGAGGTCGATAGCCTTTTGTAAGCACGGAAGCAACTCGTCTACATGCCTGACCTGATAGGCGTACTTGGTAATACTGCTGACCAGCGCCACGCTATCCAGCTCCTGAAAACCCTGTTGGCGGATATTTCTCTCGCCCTTGAGTTCGTAGGTGTTGACCTGGCCCGTCAAGAAAAGACACGGATGGCTATCAAGCCAGCAATCGGCGATGCCGGTGATCAGGTTGGTGGCGCCGGGACCACTTGTGCCCAAGGCGACGCCGAGCACTTCGTGATGTGTGGCGCGGGAAACTGCGGATGCAGCAAACGCGGCCCCTTGCTCATGGTGAACCGAGACCAGTTTGGTCTTGCCCAACTGATTGATGCTGTCAACCAGGTGCGTGATCATTCCGCCGATCAACTCATAACCATACAGAACCTTGTTCTGCGCAAGAACCAACGCTACCGCATCTGATGCTTTCATTGTTTAGAAACCGATCCCGAAAAACTCTTCCAGCTTTTCACCCACAAAATCGAAATGTTCCTGGCCCAACGAAGGCTGTACACCGAGCCAGAAGGTCTGATTCATGGTGCGGTCGGTATTCGTCAGTTCGCCAACCACACGGTACTCCAGGTTCTGGAAGTAAGGCTGGCGTGTCAGGTTGCCGGCGAATAGCAGGCGCGTGCCGATTTTGTGCTGGTCAAGGTACTTGAGCAGGTCGACTCGTTTGACCCCGCTGCTTTCCTTGAGCGTCACCGGGAAACCGAACCACGATGGGTCGCTGTTAGGGGTTGCCTCGGCAATTTCGAGGAATTCGGACAGGCTGGACAAGCGCTCCTTGAGCAGCGCGAAGTTGCGCTTGCGCGTATCGATGAAGTCCTGGGCGCGTTCGAGCTGGGCCAGGCCGCAGGCGGCTTGCATGTCGGTGATTTTCAGGTTGTAGCCCAAATGCGCGTACACGTACTTGTGGTCATAACCTTGGGGTAAGCTGCCATATTGCTGGCCGAAACGGTCGCCGCAGGTGTTGTCACAACCCGGTGCGCAGTAGCAATCGCGGCCCCAGTCGCGGAACGACTCGGCAATCACCTTGAGCATCGGGTTGTTGGTGAACACTGCACCACCTTCGCCCATGGTGATGTGGTGCGCGGGGTAGAAGCTGAGGGTGGCGATGTCGCCGAAAGTGCCTACCAGCTTACCGTCATAGGTTGCACCCAAGGCATCACAGCAGTCCTCCACCAGCCACAGGTTGTACTTTTCGCACAGGGCTTTGACCTTGCCCAGGTTGAATGGGTTGCCCAGGGTGTGGGCAAGCATGATTGCCTTGGTTTTTGGCGTGATGGCCGCTTCGATCAGGTCGGCGTTGATGTTGTGGGTGGCCATGTCAACGTCAACGAACACCGGGATCGCGCCGAATTGAACAATGGGGTTGACCGTGGTCGGGAAGCCCGCAGCCACGCCAATCACTTCATCGCCTTTCTTGATCGCGCGCTCACCGAGTTTGGGTGAGGTCAGGGTGCTGAAGGCGACCAGGTTGGCGGAAGAGCCGGAGTTGACCGACAGTAGGAATTTGACACCGATGAACTCAGCGAGCTTTTTCTCGAATTCGGCATTGAAACGGCCAGTGGTCAGCCATCCATCCAGGGAGGCCTCGACCATCAACTGCAACTCCCGCGCACCGATCACTTTGCCGGACGGTGGAATGACAGTTTCGCCGGCCACGAACGGCTTGCTCGCCAATGCAATGTTGGCGTACTGCTCGACGAGCTTGCTGATTTCCTGGCGGAGCATATCGGGTGTCATGAAAAATCCTGCTAAAAAATAGAGTTAGTTGCTGCTGGCATGCATGGCGAGCATGTAGGCATTGATTTCTTCCAGGCAAAGGGCCTGCATGTCGTTGCCGCTCAACCAGGCACGATGCCAGGTAACAATCCGGGCGAGCGTGGTTTCGAGGTTCCAGCTGGGGGCCCAGTGCAAGTGGGCGCGCGCCTTGGAAATATCTAGCTTGAGGTAGTTGGCCTCATGCGGTTGCGGGTCCTGGTCCAGTTGCCAACGGGCACCTGTACCCCAAGCCTGTACCATGTGATCGATGATCCACTCCACAGGGCGTGCATCTTCATCCTTGGGACCGAAATTCCAGCCCTGGGCAAAACGATGCCCATGGGTCCAGAGATGTTGTGCCAACACAAGGTAACCGCTCAGCGGCTCCAGCACGTGTTGCCACGGCCGGGTGGACTTCGGATTGCGTATCGTGACGGGCTGACCCTTCTCGAAGGCACCGAGAATATCAGGTATCAGCCGGTCTTCCGCCCAATCGCCGCCGCCAATCACATTGCCGGCCCTGCCGGACGCCAACGCAGCACCTTGCGGGTCATTGAAAAATGACTTGCGGTAGGCGCTGGTGATCAGCTCCACGCAGCCTTTGCTGTTGCTGTACGGGTCGTGACCACCCATGGGTTCGTCTTCACGATAGCCCCATTCCCACTCACGGTTTTCATAGCATTTGTCGGTGGTGACGTTGACGATAGCCCGCAGGTTGGGGCATTGGCGTGCGGCTTCCAGCACATGCAGGGTGCCCATTACGTTAGTGGCGTAGGTCTCGACGGGTTCGCGATAGGACAAACGGACCAACGGCTGCGCCGCCATGTGGATCAACACGTCGGGGTTGAAGCTCACCATGCTTTGGGCGATTACTGCGCGATCACGAATATCGCCTTGCTCCGACTCCATGCCTTGGGCCACCTTGGCCTCGACGAACAGGGCAGGGTGTGTCGGTGGCGCCAGGGCAAACCCCTTAACCTGCGCGCCCATGCTCGTTAGCCATAGCGCCAGCCAGCTACCTTTGAACCCGGTATGGCCGGTCAGGAAGACTCTTTTGCCTTGCCAGAAGGTAGGAGAAACGGTCGACTTCATATTCAGTCCCAGGATTTCCAGGGAGCTTTGCCAGACTGCCAAAGATCTTCCAGGTAGTGTTTGTCACGCAGCGTATCCATAGGTTGCCAGAACCCCGGGTGTTCGTAGGCCATGAGTTGGCCCTCGGCTGCAAGCTTCATCAGCGGCTCTTGTTCCCAGGTTGTGCTGTCGTCCTCCAGGTACTGGAGAACCGTGGGGCTCAAGACGAAGAAGCCGCCGTTGATCAGCGCGCCATCTCCTTTGGGTTTTTCCTTGAAGTTCAGCACTTGGCCTTTCTGGATATCCAGTGCGCCAAAACGGCCGGGGGGGAACGTTGCGGTGAGCGTTGCCGCCTTGCCATGTGCCTTGTGAAAGGCCAGGGTCGCGCTGATATCAAGATCGCTGACACCATCGCCATAAGTGAAGCAAAAGGCTTCTTCGTCCTTGACGTAGTCGGCGACACGACGCAGGCGACCGCCAGTCATGGACTCGTCGCCAGTATCGACCAGGGTGATGTTCCAGTCTTCAGCACGTTGGTCGTGCACTTTCATGGTGTTGTCGCGCATGTTGAACGTGACGTCGGACATGTGCAGGAAGTAGTTGGCAAAATACTCCTTGATCACATAGCCCTTGTAGCCGCAGCAGATAATGAAGTCATTGATGCCATGCGCGGAGTACATCTTCAGGATGTGCCAGAGGATGGGTTTGCCGCCGATCTCGACCATGGGTTTGGGGCGCACGCTGGTTTCTTCGCTTAGCCGTGTTCCCAGGCCACCGGCCAAAATAACTGCTTTCATGCTGTCTCCGGGTCAATTCGAGCTTACAAAGGCATCAGAATGGAAATGTTTGAGGGGCAGGCCAGCCTGTGTCAGCATCTCGCGCGCCGTATGGATCATGGCTTCAGAGCCACAGGCATAGACCGAGGTATCGGCCAGGTCAAGGTTTTCTGCAAGGACGGCCTGTTGAACGTATCCGGTGGCGCCTGGCCAGTGTTTACCCGCGCGTGAAAGCACGGGGCGGTAAGTCATGCCCAGCGTCGGGAAGTCAGGGAGCCAGTACAAGTCGTTTTCCGTACGCCCCCCCCAATAAACGTAAACGCGCTTGCCGATGAGGGGTTCGGATTTACTCGCCAAGGCTTCGAGCATGGCCTTTACGGGGGCGATCCCGGTACCTGTCGCCATGAACACCAAGTTTGTAGTGCTGGCGTTACGCAGGCAGAAGGTGCCAAGTGGGCCTTCCAGCCTCAGCAGGTCATTGACTTGGGCTTCACCAAACCAATACTGGCTCATCACTCCATCAGGTACTTGGCGGATATGCAGTTCGAGCTTGGCATCCTCGCGTACGGCGTTGGCAATCGAATAACTGCGGCGCACACCGTCTTTGCCTATGACGTCGATGTACTGCCCAGGAAGGTAGAACAGCGCGCTTTTGGGCGGTGTCCTGAGGACGACCCGTACCACGTCGTCCGCTAGGCGCTCCAGTGTATCGAGGCGGCAAGGCATGGTTTTGATCTGGATGTCGGCCAGCAAGCCCAAGTCTTCGATATCCAGTTCAACATCAGTCAACGCTGCTCGGCAGCACGTCAGGATGGCGCCGTTGGCACGCTCTTCGTCCGTAAGGGCGAGTTCTGGTTGCATCACCTCTGTATCACCCTGGAGCACGTTGGCCTTGCAGACGCCGCAACGACCGGTACGGCAGCTGTATTCCAGTACGGTACCTTGTGACTTTGCACACTCCAGAAGGCTTTTGCCGGATTCACCCGTGAATGACTTGTGGTTCGACAGCGTGACAATAGACATGCGTCAGGCACCACGCTCAACGTTGACGTCACAAGGATTCAATTCATCCCCTGACATGTGGGGAGCGGTGCACCTCTGCCCGAAGCTTTTGATACCCATGTACGTTTACATCTCCTGTCGTCATTACGCCGAACGTCATACCGCATTCAACGCGCAGACTACACCCCTGATGAGGGGCATTTTTAGTAGAGTTCAAAGCGGATAGAAGCAACCAGCGCTAACGCCCCACCGTTGAATCGCATACATAACAAACGGCAACATCGCAGTGAGTTGCCGTGTATTTAATAGTGAACGACCCGATGAGGCTTGCACTGTGTCGACCGGCGTTTAAGTTCGCATTGCGGCCGGGCTGCTCATAAGTGGCGGCAATTCTACCTGTTTGGGACCTTAACTGGAAATGCAGGATGGACGAGGCCTGAGCAGGCCGTCTCACTGGCCTTGCGGGTTGCGGTCATACTCTGTAACCCACCCGTTTTTGACTCCTACCCAACATCACCTAAGTTTGGGAGGCAGCTTAGGAAAGCTGCTTTTCCCTCATCGATGTCATGGAGCGTCACCAATGCAAAACACCTACATCTGCGCCCTTATCTTCGCGTTTCTCACCAGCATCTCCGCTACGACCACCGCAGCCCCTTCCATCAAGCCCGAAGCCCCAACCCCTATCGCCACTCAGATGTCCAAGGCCGAGCAATCCGCCAAGGTCAACCTGAACGCCGCTGATGCCGAAACCCTGCGCCGTGATCTCTTCGGCATCGGGGCTGCCAAGGCCAGGGCGATCGTTGCGTATCGCGAAAGCAATGGGCCGTTCACGGCGGTAGATGAGTTGTTGGAAGTGAAGGGGATTGGTAAGGCTTTGCTGGAGAAGAACCGCGAAAGGCTGGTGATCAATTAAGTCAGGCGAGAAAGCCGGTCACTGACCGGCTTTTTCACGCGTTGAAACCTGGGTTTTCAAACGCGCGCGCACAACCTCCAAGATTCGCATAGCCAATGCCGGATCTTCGACACTCCTGGCGAGCACCAATGCCCCGACCAGCGTCGACATCATCACCAGGCTTTGTTCATCACTCCGTCCATCCGCTAAAGCCGTATCAATCTGCTTTAGCCGCGCGTCGAGTACTGCGTCCGTCGTTGTACTGTGCTGGCCCCTTAGGCCGAGTTCGGAGGACATGGTAGGCAGTGGGCAGCCTTGGTCCGGAGACGTCATGTGCCATTTCGAGAGGTAACTGTCGATAAAGGCTTCCAGCGGCCGCTCCTGGCTGAACAGCATTTCGCAATGAGCATCCAGCTCTGCCGCAGCCGCCTGCAGCGCCTTCTCCACCAACTCATCCTTGGATTTGAAGTGCGCATAAAACCCACCATGCGTCAGGTTCAGCGCCTTCATCAATGGCTGTAAACCAGTCGCGCCGATGCCGTCGCGTCGAAAGCGTACGGAGGCTTCCTTGATGATGCGTTGATGGGTCTGGGCTTTGTGGTCGGGTGAGTAACGCATGGGACGGCCTCAGTGACAGGTTGGCATTCTAACCAACTTGAATCTTTTTACACATCTGCACGTTGGCATGAAACGTGATTACCTAAACGTAAAAGATTGTTCAACAATCGTGAGGTGACCATGACGCTCAGCTTGTCGTTAGCCGACCAGATTGCCTTGGAGCTTCGCGCTGACATCATCGGTGGGCGGCTGCTACCAGGCATGCCGTTGATCGAAGTGGAGCTGGTGAAAGCCTATAACGCATCGCGCAATACCATCCGTGAAGCGTTGCACCGTTTAGGGCAAGAAGGCTTGACCCGTTATGTGCGCAACAAGGGGGTTATGGTGCGGCGGCTGGAGTGTGAGGAAGTGCGTGACTTATTTGTCGTTCGTCGCACCCTGGAACTGCAGGCCATCGCCCAGAGTGGTCCTCTGACGGAGGCCCAATCCGAACGCATGCAAAACGCCATCGACGCCACCACCCTGGCCCGTGAGCGCGAAGACTGGCGGGCGGTCGCCACCCACAGCCTGATGTTTCATCAGCAGGTCGTAGGGTTGATGCGCAGCCCTTTGTTCGATGAGTTTTTTGCCCAGGTCATCGCCCAGTTGCGTCTGGTGTTCTGCGCTGCGCCTGATGAGCAACGCTTCCAATCGCCGTGGTTGGAGCGTGATCGTGAGATTTACACGTTATTGGTCCAGCAGGATAAACCGGCGGCAGGGGAGGCGATGAGCCTGTACCTGGATGACTCGGAACGCGTGTCCCTGGCCCTGTTCAACCATCCCTGATCGAGGATCTGCACCATGTACAAAGACTATCCGGCCGCTTATCAGGTCAGTAAAGGTTCGGCGCTGCAGGTCGATGCGGCGTTTTACGAGCGCATTCGTGATCGAAAAGATCAACGGCGCTTGATTGAGGCGTTTGAGGTGCCGATTCGCACGGGCAGGGCGTGGAAGGTGCCGGCCGGGCATGTATTCCGTGTGACCACGCCAGTCGGTCCGCAGGTGGGGGATTTCAACGTGTGGAACGCCAATGACCCCCGCGAGCGTTTGTGGGCGGCGCGTACGCGTCAGTTGCAGGGCGCGCATGTCAGCACTCATGACCGGCTGTGGTCGAACCTGCCATTTCTGCGGCCTTTGGTGACGATCACCGATGACAGCCTGGCCGGTTACGGCATCGATGAGCACGGCGGGCGTCTGCATGACTTGCTCGGTACGCGTTGCGATCCCTATGTGAACCGCATGCTCACCGGCGAAGACTTTCACCACCATTGCCATTCGAACCTGACCCGTGCAGTTTTGCCCCACGGTCTGACGGAATTCGACGTGCATGACGTGCTGAATATTTTCCAGTGCACGGGCCTCAATCACGACGATATGTACTTCATGAAAGCCTGCCCGGCGCAGAAGGGCGATTACCTGGAGTTTTTTGCCGAGATTGATTTGTTGTGCGCGCTGTCGACGTGCCCGGGTGGGGATCTGTCGTTGCCGATGTGGGGGCCGGATGCACAGGACCCGCTGACGGTATGCCGCCCGCTGGGGGTTGAGGTCTATACGTTGGAGGATGAGCTTCTGAGCGGTTGGAGTCAGCCCGAACGTGCTGCCTATAAGGGGCAGCACGGGTTGCATATTGCCAAGGCGTCCTGGGAATAGCCCAAGGTTCAGCGATCCTGCGCGTCCTTGGCATCCGCCTGGGCATTGCGCTCGGCCACGCGCTTGCGTTGTTCGTCGGTGAGTTCGACTTTGTTGGCGCTGTCGCGCAGCATCATCAGCCCACCGATGATCGACCCGATCGCAACTACCATAATCAACCACGCATACCACGGCATAAGGCTCTCCTTGAGGCAGATTGCCGTGGGAGAACTTTCCCACGGGAATAACTGCTTTGAGTGACGGGCTTTCTCACTAGTTCAGTGTAGGCCCGTTCTGCCTCTCAGTAGATCAGAGCCCGGTCAACATCGCATCTGCCGGTGCATCGGCGCGGTCTTGCGCAGTCATCTGGAAGTAGGCGAATCCCACCACCATGAAGCCCAGGAAGATCAGCCCGATCAGCGCGTTGAACCACGCCATAGCTACCAGGCACACCACCGCCAGTACCAGCGCAATACCCGGCACGATCGGGTAGCCTGGTGCGCGAAAGGTGCGTTCCAGCAGCGGTTCGGTCTTACGCAGTTTGAACAGACTGAGCATGCTCATGATGTACATCACAATGGCACCGAACACCGCCATGGTGATCATCGCTGCGGTCAGTGTCATGCCGCCCAGGTTGATCAGGCCATCGCTATAGATAGCCGCGATGCCGACCACGCCACCGGCGATAATTGCGCGGTGGGGTGTCTGAAAACGCGACAGTTTGGCGAGGAAAGACGGCAGGTAACCGGCGCGGGCCAGGGCGAAGAACTGACGCGAGTAGCCGAGGATGATGCCGTGGAAGCTTGCCACCAGGCCGAACAGGCCGATCCACACCAACATGTGCAGCCAGCCTGAGCTGTCGCCGACCACGGTTTTCATGGCTTGCGGCAAGGGGTCGTTGATGTTGGACAGGGTGCGCCAATCACCCACGCCGCCAGCAAAGAACATCACGCCCATGGCCAGGATCACCAGGGTCAGGATGCCGCTGATGTAGGCCTTTGGAATGGTGCGCTTCGGATCTTTCGCTTCTTCAGCAGCCATGGCCGCGCCTTCGATGGCGAGGAAGAACCAGATGGCGAAAGGGATCGCGGCAAACATGCCGGCAATCGCGGGTGCGCCAAAGGTGTCTGAGCCGGCCCAGCCGTTCAGGGCGAAGTTGCTGAAGCTGAATGCAGGTGCGACGACGCCCATGAACACCAGCAACTCGGCGACGGCGAGCACACACACCACCAGTTCAAAGGTGGCGGCGAGTTTGACGCCGAGGATGTTCAGGCCCATGAACACAATATAAGCACCGACGGCCGCGTGTTTCGGATCGAGTGCGGGAAATTGCACATTAAGATAAGCGCCAATGGCCAAGGCGATCGCAGGCGGTGCGAAGACGAATTCGATCAAGGTCGCGAGCCCGGCGATCAAGCCGCCTTTCTCACCAAAGGCACGGCGGCTGTAGGCAAAAGGGCCGCCAGCATGAGGAATGGCGGTGGTCAGTTCAGTGAAACTGAAGATGAAACAGGTGTACATCGCGGCGACCATCAATGAGGTCACCAGAAAGCCCAGGGTCCCTGCGACGCCCCAGCCATAGCTCCAGCCGAAGTATTCACCGGAGATCACCAGCCCGACGGCGATGCCCCACAAGTGCAGGGTGCCTAAAGTGGGTTTGAGTTGTGTGTTCATCGTGTTGCTCTCCCTGAACCGTTTGGAATGATTCAAGGTGTTGCAGCGGACATGCCAGGCTGAGCATCATTGTCGTAAAGCGGAGCAAGTGTCGTGCGTGGGATGGTTTAGTGTTTGAATTTTTCCAGCCTCGCACCAGTTGAGTGCGGTGGGGTTGCAACTGCCGTCATCGCGGGCAAGCCCGGCTCCCACAGGTTGACCGCATACCGATGTGGTAGCCGGGCTTGCCCGCGCTGAGGCCTTCCTAACGGCTAATCCCCCCTGTAAACCCCGCATAAACCCACTCTTTACGCCGTCTTTACGCCCCACCCACCCCCTCGCTCTCGTTCCTTTACACCACTCCTGCGGACAATTGCTCCACACGCGGCACTCGCCGCTAAACGGAGAGACTTCCATGAGCGTTCTGGACGGGGTGTCACTGCTATTGGCCGTGGCGCTGTTCATTTATTTGCTGGTTGCGCTGTTACGCGCGGATCGGACCTAGGAGCAGGCCATGCACAGTTATGACTATTGGCTGATCATTGCCTTCTTTGCGGTGGTGCTGGTGCCGGCTCCGTTCCTGGGGCGGTTCTATTACAAGGTGATGGAAGGGCAGCGCACCTGGCTCACGCCGGTATTCGGCCCGGTGGAGCGCGCCTGTTATCGCCTGTCGGGCGTGGACGAGCATCAGGAACAAAGCTGGCAGAAATACATGCTGGCCTTGCTCGCCTTCAACCTCGCGGGCTTTTTGCTGTTGTTCTCGATCCTGGTGTTCCAGGACTATCTCCCACTGAACCCGCAGAAATTGCCGGGTCAGGAATGGACTTTGGCCTTCAACACCGCGGTCAGTTTCATGACCAACACCAACTGGCAGTCCTACAGCGGTGAAGCGTCCCTGAGCTACCTCAGCCAGATGGCCGGCCTGACCGTGCAGAACTTCGTCAGTGCCGCCACCGGCCTGGCAGTCTTGGTCGCTCTTTGCCGTGGGATTGGTCGCAAATCGGCCCAGACCTTGGGCAACTTCTGGGTTGATATGACCCGTGCCACCCTCTACGGCCTGCTGCCGTTGTGCCTGGTGCTGGCGTTGTTCCTGGTGTGGCAGGGCGTTCCGCAAACCTTCGCCCACTATGTCGATGCCGTCACCCTGCAAGGCGTGGATCAAGTGATCCCTCTGGGCCCCGCAGCCAGCCAGATTGCGATCAAGCAATTGGGCACCAATGGCGGTGGCTTCTTTGGTGTCAACTCGGCGCACCCGTTTGAAGACCCGACTGCCTGGGCCAACCTGTTCGAAGTGGCATCGATCATCCTGATCCCGGTGGCGCTGGTGTTCACCTTCGGCCACTACGTCAAAGACCTGCGCCAAAGCCGCGCAATCCTCGGCTGCATGCTGGCGCTGTTCCTGATCGGCGGCGCGACCTCGTTGTGGTCTGAATACCAGCCCAATCCGACCCTGAACAACCCAGCCGTGGAGCAGACCGCTCCATTGGAAGGTAAGGAAGCACGCTTCGGCACCACCGGTACGGTGTTGTGGTCGGTGACAACCACCGCGGCGTCCAACGGTTCGGTCAACGGCATGCAGGACAGCCTCAGCCCCCTCAGCGGCATGGTTGCGCTGGTCAACATGATGGTGGGCGAGGTGATCTTCGGCGGCGTCGGCGCCGGTATGTACGGCATGTTGCTCAACGTGTTGATCGCCGTGTTTCTCGCCGGTCTGATGATCGGTCGCACCCCGGAATACCTGGGCAAGAAGTTGCAGGCCAAGGAAGTGCAATTGCTGGTGGTGACCTTGCTGGTGATGCCGGTAGGTGTGCTGGTACTCGGTGCCATCGCCGCTAGCCTGCCAGGCCCGGCCGGTGCCATCAGTAACCCCGGCCCCCACGGTTTCAGCCAATTGCTCTATGCCTACACCTCGGCCAGTGCCAACAACGGTTCGGCGTTCGGCGGCTTCAGCGCCAACACCCCGTTCCACAACCTGATGCTGGGCTTGGGTATGTTGATCGGCCGCTTCGGCTACATCCTCCCGGTACTGGCCCTGGCCGGCAGCCTGGCGATGAAGAAGACCGCACCGATCGGCCAGAACAGCTTCCCGACGCATGGCCCGCTGTTCGTGACCCTGTTGACCGTGACCATTTTGCTGGTGGGCGGCCTGAGCTTCCTGCCGACGCTGGCACTGGGCCCTATTGCTGAACACATGAGCATGGGCTTCTAAGGGGATATGAAAATGAATATGCCTGCAAAAAACGCGGCTCCGGTGCAAACCCAGGAACCCGCCAAAACTGCCATCTCCGCCCTGTGGCGCCCGGCGCTGGTCCAGGCTTTCGTCAAGCTGGATCCCCGCCAACTGCAACGCTCGCCGGTGATGCTGGTGGTCGAACTGACCGCGATCCTCACCACCGTGTTGTGCTTCGTGCCCGATACCACCGTGCCAACCTATGTCGCCGCGCAGATCGCGGTGTGGCTGTGGTTCACCGTGCTGTTCGCCAACTTCGCCGAAGCCTTGGCCGAAGGGCGTGGCAAGGCGCGTGCCGACAGCCTCAAGGCCGGCAGCGAAGGCCTGAGCGCTCGCCGCAAGGAGGCCGATGGCAGCTTCAAGGTCGTGCCGGCCACCAGCCTGCGCAAAGGCGATGTAGTGCGCGTCGCCGCCGGGGAAATGATCCCCGGTGACGGCGAAGTCATCGAAGGGATTGCGGCGGTCAATGAAGCCGCGATCACCGGTGAGTCCGCACCGGTGATCCGCGAGTCCGGCGGCGACCGTTCGGCCGTCACCGGTAACACCCGGCTGGTGTCGGACTGGCTGTTGATCCGCATCACCGCCAACCCTGGTGAGTCGACCCTCGACCGCATGATCGCCCTGGTGGAAGGTGCCAAACGCCAGAAAACCCCTAACGAAGTCGCGCTGGATATCCTGCTGATCGGCCTGACCCTGATTTTCCTGCTGGTGGTGGTGACCCTGCAGCCGTTCGCCCATTTCGCCAGCGGCAGCTTGCCCCTGGTGTTCCTGGTCGCACTGCTGGTGACGCTGATTCCTACGACCATCGGCGGCTTGTTGTCGGCCATCGGTATTGCCGGCATGGACCGCCTGGTGCGCCTCAATGTGATCGCCAAGTCCGGCCGTGCCGTGGAAGCGGCAGGTGACGTGCACGTGTTGCTGCTGGACAAGACCGGCACCATCACCTTCGGTAACCGTCGGTGTGCGGCGGTGGTCGCGGCGCCTGGCGTCAGCGGCAAGGAAGTTGCCGAGGGCGCGTTGTTTGCCTCCCTGGCGGATGACACTGCGGAAGGCAAATCCATCGTCGAATACCTGCGCGCCTTGCACCCTCAGGCCGAACCTTCTGCGGATGAGCTGACCGCCGTGCCGTTCAGCGCGGAAACCCGGTTGTCCGGTGTCGACTACCAGGGTCGTGTGTTCCGCAAAGGCGCGGTGGATTCGCTGTTGGCGTTTATCGGTCAGCCACGCCGCGACTTGCAACCGGCACTGTCGCGGGAAATCGACAAGATTGCCCAAAGCGGCGGCACCCCGTTGCTGGTGTGTGCTGATGGCAAGTTGCTCGGTGCGATCCACCTCAAAGACGTGGTCAAGCCCGGCATCCGTGAGCGTTTCGCCGAGCTGCGCAAACTGGGCATTCGCACCGTGATGGTCACCGGCGACAACCCGCTGACCGCCGCTGCGATTGCTGCTGAAGCGGGCGTGGACGACGTGCTGGCCGAAGCCACGCCGGAGAAAAAACTCGCGCGCATTCGCCATGAACAAAACGACGGTCGCCTGGTGGCAATGTGCGGCGACGGTGCCAACGATGCCCCGGCGCTGGCCCAGGCCGACGTCGGCATGGCAATGAATGACGGCACCCAGGCCGCTCGCGAAGCCGCCAACATGGTCGACCTCGACAGTGACCCGACCAAACTGTTGGATGTGGTGCAGATCGGCAAGGAATTGCTGGTGACCCGTGGCGCGCTGACCACCTTTTCCATCGCCAACGACGTGGCCAAGTACTTCGCGATCCTGCCGGCACTGTTCGCCTCGATCTATCCGCAACTGGGCGCGCTCAACGTGATGCACCTGCAAAGCCCACAGAGCGCGATTCTCTCGGCCATCGTGTTCAACGCGTTGATCATTGTGGTGCTGATTCCATTGGCGCTGCGCGGTGTGCGTGTGCAAGCGGCGAGTGCGGCGGCGCTGCTGCGTCGCAACCTGCTGATCTACGGGGTGGGCGGGATCTTGGTGCCGTTCGTGGGGATCAAGGCGATCGACATGCTACTGACTGCGTTGCATCTGGTTTGACCCGAATCCTGCGGGTACCCGATGGGTGCCCACAGGTTGCAATGACCGAATTGAGGAATCCCAAATGTCCAACATGATCCGTCCGGCCCTGAGCCTGCTGGTGCTCATGACCCTGATCACTGGCGTCGCCTACCCACTGGTGGTGACCGGCGTCGCCCAGGTCGCCTTCCCGGACCAGGCCAATGGCAGCCTGGTGCGCGACGACAGTGGCAAGGTGCGCGGCTCCAGCCTGATCGCCCAGGATTTTACCGGCGACAGCTGGTTCCACCCACGTCCATCGGCCGGCGCTTTCGCGACGGTTTCCAGCAGTGCCAGTAACCTTGGCCCCAGCAACCCGGCGCTGGCGACGCGCATTTTTGATGACGCGAACAAGCAGTGGGTGCGCAGCCAAGGGCCGGTGCCTTTGGCATCGCTGACTACCTCTGGCAGCGGTCTTGATCCACACTTGCCACCACAGGCGATTGCCTATCAACTGGCGCGGGTGGCGGCGGCGCGGAATGTGCCGGTGTCGACCCTGCAGCGGTTGCTCGATGAGCATATCGAAAGCCCGCTGGTGGGCCCGCCGGTGGTGAACGTGCTGGCGCTGAACATGGCGCTGGAAAAACTCTGAACCTCCTGTGGGAGTGGGCTTGCTCGCGAAAGCGATGTATCAGCCAATGTATTTGTTACTGATAGACCGCTTTCGCGAGCAAGCCCGCTCCCACATTGGATCTTCAGTGGGCCCGAATACTTGAATACCTGAAGGAACCCCCAAGCATGAGCGACTCCGGCCGCGCCGATGCCCTGCTAGCCGATCTGCCCCGGGACGGCCGTGGCCGACTCAAAGTATTCCTCGGTGCTGCACCCGGTGTGGGCAAGACCTACGCCATGCTCCAGGCCGCGCACACCCAGCTGCGCCAAGGCGTGAAGTTGATCGCTGGTGTGGTCGAAACCCACGGCCGCGCCGAGACCGAAGCCTTGCTCAGCGGCTTACCGCAGCAACCCTTGCTGCGCAGCGAATACCGCGGCGTGATGCTCGAAGAAATGGACCTCGACGGCCTGCTTGCCGCCAAGCCCAGGCTGGTGCTGGTGGACGAACTGGCTCACAGCAACGCGCCCGGCAGTCGCCATGAAAAGCGCTGGCAAGACATCCAGGAATTGCTCGCTGCCGGCATCAACGTATTCACTACGGTCAACGTCCAGCACCTGGAGAGCCTCAATGACCAGGTACGCGGCATTACCGGCGTGCAGGTGCGCGAAACCCTGCCGGACTGGGTGTTGCAAGAGGCCGACGAACTGCTGCTGATCGACCTGCCGTCCCGCGAGCTGCTGGAGCGTCTGCGCGACGGCAAGGTCTACGTGCCGGAGCAGGCCCGCGCGGCCATCGATGCGTTTTTCACCCAGACCAACCTCATGGCCTTGCGTGAGCTGGCGATGCAAACCGCCGCCGCCCACGTCGATGACGATTTGGCCCAAGGCTATCGCCAGCTCGGCCAGGCCGCGCCGGCGGTGCGCGGTCGCCTGCTGGTGGGGGTGGATGGTGATGCGCAGGCCGAGCGCCTGGTGCGCCATGCCAGCCGCGTCGCGCAGCGTCGACATTTGCCGTGGAGCCTGGTGCATATCGATAACGGCCGCGCGCGGGACGAGCAGTTTCGCTTGCGCTTGCAGAATGCCCAGCAACTGGCCGAGCGTCTGGGGGGCGAGGTGGTGTTGCTGCGGGCGGGGGAGGTGGCCAAAACCCTGATCCAGCACGCCGCCGAGCGCCGTGCCAGCCTGGTGCTGGTCGGCCAGTCACGAATGCGTTGGCGTCGCCGACTGTTCGGTGGTGGCCTGGCCGCGCGTTTGCTGCGTAATGCGCGTGGCTTGGAAATCAACGTGCTCGACAGCGATGATATCCCGGCACCGCCAAGGTTGCCCGATGTGCGTGGGCTGGTGTGGTTCGACTATGCGCTGGCGGTCGTGGCGACGGTGGTGGCGGCTGCGGTGGCGTGGGCAGTGTCCAGCGTCCTGCCGCTGCCGAATATCTCGCTGGTGTTTCTCGCCGCTGTATTGCTGGTGGCGGTGCGCAGCAGCCTGGGGCCATCGCTGGTGTGTGCGGCGTTGTCGTTCCTGACCTATGACTTTCTGTTCATTCCGCCGAATTTTTCTTTCTCGATCCAACGCGAAGAGGACGTACTGACCCTGTTGTTCTTTCTGTTGATGGCGGCGTTGACCGGCAACTTGGCCGCGCGTCAACGCCGGCAGTTGCAGGCGTTGCGCGATACCCAGGAAGAAACCAGCGAACTGCTCGACCTGTCACGCAAACTCACCGCTGCTACTGATCGTCAGGCGGTGGTCAGCGCCGCTGCGCATCACTTGGAAGGCTGGAGCGACCTGGACCTGTGCCTGGTCAATCGCGATGGGCAGGGTGGTTGGATGATCGAGACCGGCGGCCCGCTGACGCTCACCGAAGCCGAGCGCGCCGCGGCTGATTGGGCTTGGCAACATGACCAGCCGGCGGGCATGGGCACCGGTACCTTGCCGTTCGGGCGTTGGTGGTGGTGGCCGTTGTCGGGCGAGGAGGGCCCGCTGGGGTTGCTGGGCGTCAGTCCCAAGCCTGGGCTGGAGTTAAGTGGGCAACGCCGTCGCTTGCTCACCGCCTTGAGCCAACCGCTGGCCCAGGCTTTGGCGCGGGCGCAACTGGCCCAGGAGTTGGAGTCTGCCAGGCTGCACGGTGAGACCGAGCAACTGCGTAGTGCCTTGCTGGCGTCGGTGTCCCACGATCTGCGCACGCCCTTGACCTCTATGCGCGGCAGCATCGATAGCCTGCTGGCGCTCGGTGAGGCCATTCCATTGGAGGACCGCCGCGAGTTGCTCGAAGGCACACGTGATGAGGCCGAACGTCTCGATAGGTACATCCAAAACTTGCTGGACATGACGCGCCTCGGCCACGGCGCGTTGAAACTGGCGCGGGATTGGGTGTCGCCGGGCGATATTGTCGGCAGCGCCCTGGGCCGCCTGCGTGCGGTGCTGGCACCGTTAAAGGTGAGTACCGACGTGCCCGCTGAGTTGCCATTGTTGTATGTGCACGCCGCGTTGATCGAACAAGCGCTGGTCAATGTGTTGGAAAACGCCGCGCGCTTTTCGCCGCCGCAAGGCCGCTTGCAGTTGAGTGCCGGCGTGTCGGATAACCAGTTGTTTTTCGCCGTGGCCGATGAAGGACCGGGTATTCCCGAGGAGGAGCGCGCAAAGATTTTCGACATGTTCTACACCGCCGCCCGAGGCGATCGCGGCGGGCAGGGCACAGGACTGGGCCTGGCGATCTGTCAGGGCATGGTCGGTGCCCATGGTGGGCATATCAGCGTGGCCGACGGGATCGACGGGCGTGGCACCTGCATCACCTTGTTCCTGCCTTTGCCGACACAACCTGGCCTGGAGCGCGAGGCATGAGCTACCCTGTTTTCTTCACGGATTTTGATGGGACACCATGAGCCAGACCGCGACGATTTTGGTCATTGATGACGAGCCGCAGATCCGCAAATTCCTGCGCATCAGCCTGGCCTCCCAGGGCTACAAAGTGATAGAGGCCGGCACCGGCAACGAAGGTCTGGCCCAGGCGGCGCTGAGCAAGCCGGACTTGCTCGTGCTCGACCTTGGCCTGCCGGACATGGACGGGCAGCAGGTGCTGCGCGAGTTTCGCGAGTGGTCGACGGTGCCGGTGTTGGTGCTGTCGGTGCGGGCCAGTGAAGGGCAAAAGGTCGAGGCGCTTGACGGCGGAGCCAATGATTACGTGACCAAACCCTTTGGCATCCAGGAGTTTCTCGCCCGGGTGCGCGCGCTGCTGCGTCAGGCTCCAGCGGGGGAAGCCCAGGAAGCGGCCTTGCGTTTTGGTCCGCTGACCGTGGATCTGGCCTATCGCCGTGTGCTCCTGGACGGTGCCGAAGTGGCGCTGACCCGCAAGGAATACGCGGTGCTGGCCCAATTGGCGCGGCATCCGGGGCGGGTGATTACCCAGCAGCAATTGCTCAAGGATATCTGGGGGCCGACCCATACCGAAGACAGCCACTATCTGCGGATCGTGGTGGGGCATCTGCGGCAGAAGTTGGCGGATGATCCTACACAGCCACGGTTTATCGTGACTGAGGCGGGGGTGGGTTACCGGTTGCTGAGTGCCTAGATTTTTGGCGTCTGGCAGGGCCTCTTCGCGAGCAAGCCCGCTCCCACACTTGAACGAGTTCCGCCTTTGAAATGCGGTCGAATGTGGGAGCGGGCTTGCTCGCGAAGAGGCTATCAGCAGCACCACAGGTTTCAACTCTGCTCACTCTCATACCGATCCAGCGTATCGCTGGCAATCTCCCGACCCAGCGCGATCAACTCCGGCGCCTTGTAAAACTCGAAAAAACGACACACCCGTTTCGGCACGTTGATCAACACGTCAGGCGGGTAGCCAGCAATCTTGTACTGCGCCAGCGACGTCTGCATCACCTCGAAGCTCTGGTTGATCAAGTCGAGGAGCGATGCCGGGCCGACGTTATCGATGATAAATGACCCGGTCGCTGACTTTGGTGCGCCGGGTTTTTCCGGTGCGGCGGCGGGTTGCTGGGATTCCGGCTCGGCGGAGTCCAGCCAAGGGTTGATCTCCGCCGCCTGCGCTTCCAATGCCTCTTGCTCCAGCTTCATCAATTGTTCGGCCTGCTTGCGCCGGAACGGCAAGTGCGAACCGAGTGATTTCGCCAGGTTGTTGAAGCGACTCTTGAAGGCGGGCGGGCGCTGGATCACTGGCAATTGGTAGTGCTTCTGGTTGGTGGCGTTGAGGTTGACCGCGATGATCAAGTCGCAATGGCTCGACACCACCGGCACGATGGGCAGTGGGTTGAGCAGGCCGCCGTCCACCAGCATGCGGTTGCCCTGCATCACCGGGGTGAACAGGCTGGGAATCGCCGCCGAGGCGCGCATGGCCTGGTGCAGGCAGCCTTCCTGGAACCAGATTTCCTGCTGGTTGGTCAGGTCGGTGGCGACGGCGGTGTAGGGGATGCGCAGTTCTTCGATATTGATCTCGCCGACGATCTTGCGGATCTGGCCGAAGACCTTCTCACCGCGAATCGCGCCCAGGCGAAAACTCACGTCCACCAGGCGCAGTACGTCGAGATAATCGAGGCTTTCAATCCAGTTCCGATAGTCATCCAGCTTGCCGGCGGCGTAGATCCCGCCCACGACGGCCCCCATGGAGCACCCGGCGATACAGGCGATGTCATAGCCGCGCCGTTCGATCTCTTCGATCACGCCGATGTGGGCGTAACCACGAGCCCCGCCGGAGCCCAGCACCAAGGCAACACGTTTTTTCATGGTCCATGTCCTCCCCAAGGCAGGGTCCCACAATGCACCCATTGAGGGGGCGGCTTCAATCTTCGCAGGCGACCTGCGATATTTTTCCAGAATAGCCACGGTGCTCGGGTATGCTCTGGTATGTAGGTACTATCGATTTCAGGCTAGGGACAGGCACTTTTCCATGTAGGCAACGTCTACAACGTACGACTGTTTTTTCTATTTGAGGTGTCATCAATGAAAGCCTGGATGTGTGTACCTGTGATCATGCTGGCCCTGGCCGGTTGTGCCGGTAAGACCGCATACCGCGACAGCTGCGGCAGCCAATTGGACGCTGCCTGGAAAGAGCTGGATCTTGCCAAGGCTGAAGGCTTTGCTGGCACGGTGAGCTACTCTAAAGCGCTATCGTTATTGACGGGCGCCAAGACCCAGCAACAATTTGAAGCGTTTGAAGGCTGCTCCAACAAGGCCGAGAAAGCGCGGTTCTATATTCGTGAGTCTCGCGCCGGGCGTTGACCTGCAGCAGCGAGTAGGACTTTTCATCTGGAAGTGAGGGCAGGATGTCAGCTTTGGTCGATCAGTTAGTCGCTCAGGTCATTGGCCTGGAAGTAGGGTTACTGAGCTGCCAGGCTCGCCTCGCCGCCGTTACCGACGATGAAGCCCTGCATGACCTGCGCACCACCGTGCGGCGTCTGCGCAGCCTGTTGCGCCCCTTGCGCGGGTTGCCGGGGGTGGAACAGCTTGAGATGGCCGCCAGCACCGTCGGCCAACTGACGACGCCGCTACGCGACCGCGAGGTGCTGGCGGCGTATTTGCACCAACACGGTCATCACGAGGCCGCCAACCGACGCTTGCGTCTGCAACCTGAGGCCTATCGCCAGGTGGCGAAAAGCCCTGAGCTTGCGCATTTGCTGCTGATCCTGGATGCCTTTCCGCGTTTTATCCGTGCTTCTGAACATCAGAAATTGCTCAAAGGCCTGCGCCCGCGCATTGAAAAACGTCTGGCCAAGCAGTGGCAGCAACTCGGTAAGGCCTTCAAAGACCCTGACCATGACCGGCACCGCCTACGGTTGTTGATCAAGCGGGTGCGCTATGCCGCCGAAGCCTATCCCGAATTGGATAAGTTGCCTGCCAACGCGATGTCACGGCTGAAAAACGCGCAGGGCGCTTTAGGGGATTGGCATGATTGCTGGCAATGGCTGGCCCAGGCTGAGCAGCAGGTGGACCTGCGACCTTGTGTTGCGGTGTGGCAGCGCACCATGGCCAAGGCGGAAGGGCAGGCGGACCGCGTGCTGGAAAAACTCAGCGCCGATTGTTTCTGAACCGGTCCGGCTTTTGGCCGGAATAGGCGCTGTACCTGGCTAGTCCGATGGTTAAGATCGCTCATCTGTTCCTGTTGATGTGAGACCGCCATGCGCTTTAGTGATTTACTCGACGCTGCCCGCAGCAACCCGCTGGATGTCATTATCCCTGCCGAATGGGCCCAGGGCCGCGCGACCTTTGGTGGTTTGGTGGCCGCATTGCAATACGAAGCGCTGCGTGCCCAGGTGCCGGCCGAGCGTCCGCTACGGTCGCTGGCCATCACCTTTGTCGGCCCAGTAGCGCCGGACGTCCCTGCCAGTTACCAAGTCGAAGTGTTGCGCGAAGGCAAGGCCGTCAGCCAATTGCTTGGCCGTGTGGTGCAGAACGGTGAAGTGGCGACATTGGTACAGGCCAGTTTCGGTGCGTCCCGTGAGTCGGAAATTGCTGTCGAGAGCGCAGCGCCACCGGTGTTCAAACATTGGGATGAATGCCAGGAGCTGCCCTACATCAAGGGCGTCACCCCCGAATTCATGCGCCACCTGGCGATGCGCTGGAGTGTCGGCGGCTTACCCTTCACCGGCAATAAATCCCGTGACATGGGCGGTTGGGTTCGCTTACGCGGAGATGTCAAAGAAGAGCCACTGACTGAAGCGCATATCCTCGCCCTGGTCGATGCCTGGCCTCCGGCTTTGCTGCCGCACCTGAAAAAGCCGGCACCCGGCAGCACCCTGACTTGGACCATCGAATTTATCCAGCCCTTGCAGGATCTGACGACCCTCGATTGGTGCCAGTACCACGTCACCATCGAGCACGCCCGCGACGGCTACGGCCACGCCGCCGCCGCCCTTTGGAGCCCGAGCGGCGAGTTGATCGCCATCAGCCGCCAGACCGTAGTGGTCTTTGCCTGACCTCAATGCCGGTGGCGTTGTCGCCAGGCGCGCCACCAGCCACCACTTAGGACAAAACGCGGAAAGGTCACGAACTGCTCGACCACCAGTCGCTGCACCGCATCTTTACGATCACTGAACGGCTCACTGGCCTCGGCTTCCAGGCTATGGCCATGACGCTGCAACGCCAAGCCGGCCAGGATCCCGACCACACCCACGGCGAAACTGGCCAGACTCAGGCTGAAAACCCCGGACACGATCAACAGAAACCCGATGATGAACAGCGGCACGGCAATCAGGTGCAACGCCAGATTGGTCGGGTGCTGATGGTTCTGCGGGTAGTTACGCCATTGCCAGGCGGGAAGGTTGGGGTGACGTTTGCCCATGGTGGTGAATCCTCTGTCCGTTGAAATGGCATGGAGAGAGTTTAGGTGGGGTTGGGGGCAGGAGCGAATTGGGGCTGGCTATGGGGGTGATAGACAGCAAGCACCCCCCTATTAAGTGACCGCTGGATTTTAAATTTTTCAGCGAAAACTAGCGTCGATTCTTTCGACCTTTAATTTGACAAAGTGCTCGTTAAATTCTGGATGGTCATAGTGTATGCCTTGAGCGCTCAGCGATGTGAAGGTGAAAAATTTATCGTCACAAAGCTCACCGTAAAGGATGTAGGAATAACCAGGAGCTATCTTTTCGACCAACAAGCCGCTCGGCTCAGCACGCTCGAGCTCGCAGGTGTCGGGAAAGTTCAAGGTCAGTTCCACGTCATAGGATTTCCCAACTTCTATTTCGTAGGGGCAATAACTGATAAAGCAATTTACAATCGTCCCCTCTATGAGCAGCGTAATGTCTTCTTCTATCTGATCATTGAGTGCTAAAACGCGCGCTCTTTTATAGTTATTTGCTGTAAGGTCTGATGGTTTTGTCAGTGGCTTCGCCATTTATCATCCTCCAGAAGTCTTTTCCGCTTTTGGTGTGCAGAGTGGTTATGTGGCCATTTGTATTTGATCCTGCAAAAGCAAATTTGGCTTGCCCTGTCCTATTTGTTCCCATAAGTAAAACATAGCTGATCGTTGGTGTGCCCCTGTACACGTATTGCACAGGTGTACCTTTGCTTACGACATGACGGGCCGCAAGTAGGTATTCGTGACTGCTTTCTACTCGAAATTCAGTTCCATGCTTGTCGTAATGTTCGTTAAGTTTTTGCTCGCTGGCAAATTCCGTCGGACGTTTTGATACAGCCGGGCTATTGGGCTCAGCTCTCGTTACCCTGATTTTATCTGTTGGCTCTTCTGTTCGAGCTTGCGATTTGCATCGGCCTCCTTCTGGACAATTACTTAAGCCCAAAGGATCAATCCACCCTGTCGGATTAGGCGCGTACTGGTACGTGTTGATCCCACCCGCCAGCTTCACCGGGTCCGGCGTCAGGTAACGGCCGATATCCGGATTGTAGTAGCGATGGCGGTTGTAGTGCAGCCCGCTTTCTTGGTCGAAGTATTGGCCTTGGAAGCGCAGCGGGTTGTCGACTTTTCCGATATCGACGCGGGTGATTTCACCGTAAGCACGGTAGTGCGCGGACCAGACGATTTCGCCGTCGGGGTTGGTGAGTTCCTGTGGGGTGCCGAGGTGGTCGAGTTGGTAGTGGTAGGCCTTGGTTTCCTTTGGGCCGAAGCCTTCCAGCAGGGCCAGCGGGCGAAAGGTGTCCGGTTCGTAGAGGTAACTGCGATGGCGGTTCGCGTGGTGCTCGGCGATGAGTGTGTCGCCCTGCCAGAAAAACTCCGTAGTGATGCCGTCAACGGTTTTGCTGATACGCCGCCCAAACGGGTCGTAGCGGTAGCTGGCGGTTTGGCCGTTGGGTTGGGTGGTGCCGATCAGGCGATGCTGGCAGTCGTAGCGGTATTCGGTGACGAGGGTGTGGCCCTTGCCACGTCGTTCGCGGATGAGGTTGCCGAAGGCGTCGTAGTCGTAGTGATGGTCACCTTGGATCATCAGGCGGTTGCCGGCGACGATGTCGGGGCCGGGGCGGTTTTGCATGAGCAGGTTGCCGGCGGGGTCGTGGGCGAAGCGTTCCTGCTCACCTTGGGAGTGGTCGGCGCGGATGAGGCGGCTCAGTGCGTCATAGTGGTAGTGGTGTTCACCTTTACGGGTATCTAGGCGCCGGGTGAGGTTGCCGCATGTGTCGTAGTGATACTGGCGCTGGTAAATGGCACCTTCGACGTTGCACAGTCCGTGGTTGAACAGGCGCCCCTGAGTGTCGTACTGGTAACTGCTGAGCAGCTTTCCCTGGCCTCTTTGGTGTTCTCGACCGGTGTCGAATAGATGAGCGGTGAGCGTTTGGCCATTTACCTCGACCTTCCCAAGCAGGCCGCCTTTGGCATGATTGAACGTCACCCGGTTGTTGTCCGGTAGGCGCAAGGTTTGCAGGTTGTCACAGGCGTCGTAGCCGTAGCGCAGGGTGCCCCAGCCTTGGTGCTCGGCGGTGAGGCGGTTTTGGCTGTCGTACTCGTAGGCCAGCGCCCAGTGGCCATCCTCGACGCTTAAGAGGTTGCCTTGGCGGTCGTAGGCGTAATCGACTTGGTTGCCGTCGGGCAGGGTTTTTCTTACGAGTCGACCGGCATAGTCGCGCTCGTAACGGGTAACCAGCTGACTGCCGTCATCGCCGTGTTCGGTCTTCTCCTGAAGGTTGCCGTTGAGGTCGTAGGCGTAAGCCGTGCGCTGGCCATCAAAGCCGATTTCCTGTTGGATCAGGCCGTTGCTGTGGTATTGGAGTCGGTAGGTTTCGCCCACCTCGTTTTCGATCTCGGTCAGCAATAACCTAACGTTGTCGTACCGGTATTTGACCTGAGTGCCATCAGCGTTGATGCGACGGCTGATCAGGTGCAGGCCGTCGGCGTATTCGTAGCGGGTGACGTGGCCGAGTTCATTACGTTCGGAGGTGATTTTTCCGTAAGCGTTGTAGCTGTATTCCCGTGTGGCACCGCCCGGTAGCACAACACGGATCAACCGACCCACGCTGTCCCATTGATACTGGGTTAGCGCCCCCTGTGCATCTTCACGGGCAACCTGTCGCCCAAGGTCGTCATAGCAATAGCGCTTGATGACGCCGTTCGGCAACTGCTCCTCAAGCAACTGCCCACGCTCATTCCACACCAGCCGATGACAGCTGTGATCCGGGTACCAGACACCAACCAGTTGCCCATATTTGTTGTAGCTGTAGTCAGTAGCGTTGCCGTCAGGATCGGTCTTGCGCGTCACGTCGCCCTGGTCATTACGCTCGTATTTCCAGACCGCCTGACCCCGCCTTACAACCCGTACGAATCCATTGTCATGCTCGTAGGTCGTCGGCTCATCGTCCCCCGGAAACAGCGCCACCAAACGCCCGGCTTCGTCGTACTGATACGCCGTGATCGCTCCCAGCGGATCCTGCTCAACCGTCAGTCGGCCTTTGTCATCGTAGGATTTAAAGTGTTGGGCACCGTCAGGGTCCACGCGCTGCACCAGCCGCGCCCGCGGGTCATGCACGTAGACTTCCTGGCTTCCGTCGGCGTTAAACACCGTGACCTGCCCGTTGTCATCCCAGGCGTACCGCGTGTCCATCTGCGTGAAACTGGCCCAATGCCGGACACACCGAGCGGCCTTGCCAGCCCGTTCCCACGCCCAAAAGAAACTCGCTCCACCGGCCAAGCCACGCTCAAGAATCACGTGCTGCTCGTCGTACCGATAAACCTCGCTTTCGCCTACAGCGTTGGTCGCACAAACCAGTCGTCCACCAGCGTCATAGGCGTAGGAAACAACGTTCTGCTCCGTCACCCAGACAAACGGGCCGTCATCCACAGCCCGCTCAATCTGGTAATCCACCGCCACAATGCGGCCCGACGCATAGCGCAAAAACAACGAGCGCCCGACGCCGTTATCCAACCGCTCAATCTGCCCCAGGTAATTACGGGAAATGCGCAGCCGGTTGTCATACGCATCGCTGATCGCTGTCAGCACACCGTCGTGGAAGTGGTAGAAACGTGACCCTTGAGACAGGACTAACTCATCGGGCACAGCCCCCAGGTAGATCGCCGCTTCGGCCAGGCTGTTGGTAATTGCAGGTCGCGAAACAGTGGGCAAGGGCAGGGTGGTCGAGCGATTTTCATGATCGGTCCACACCACCGCATCGCCGGAAACACTCAGCCGATGCGCCAGCGAGTGACTCCAGCCAAACCCCAACCCGCAGTCCATTTCCACCGCACTGCTGCGGTACAAACGGGTCCACTCAAACGGCAAGAGCCCGTCCAGCATTCCATCGGTGAGCGTCAGCAGTTCTTCGCCAGTGACCATGGACACCGGGCAACCGTGCGTGGCGGTCTTGTCCGACGACGTAGCCGCATCCCCATTGGGGTTTCGGGCAGGTGCCGGTACGTCATCCACAGGCTCCTGCCGCACCAACAGCGTCCGCTGCCTGGCCTTGTCGCGCACCACCGGCACGGGGTTGGCAACCACCTGATCCCCAACCTTCAATGGCACATCCGGAATTACTCTGATCGGCGTCGCCGCGCTGCCCAGCAACAACGGCTTGGCCGCTTCGACATGCGCGTCCAACCGAGGCCCGACGAGCTGATCGGCCAGCCTCTCCAGCCACGTACGCACGCGACCCGACTTGATAGGCCCCAACACCTGCATACCCAGTCGAACGTGTACCCCCATGCCTCGCGTGGCCCAGATCAAAAACAGATTGATCAGCACTTCACCGGTGATTTCGCCCGCCAGTTCATACATCTCTGGCGGTGCAAGCATGCGTATCCAGGCGACCATTGCCGACAGATAGATGAACAACAGTGGCTCATCGCTCAGCACCAGCAGGCCATGGGCGATGGCGTCCTTGCCCAGTTTCAGCAGCTCGTCCAGTTCGGCCTGGGTGATGTACTGCAGCAATTTCTCGCTATTGGCCTTGAGGTCCGCCAACAGGTCGTACAGCTGCGTGACGTTATCCCAGAGGTTATAGAGCGCCTTACCGATCCCACCCGCGAACGCCACGCCTTGCATCGCACTTCGCTCGAACGGCGTGGCGCTGGCGAAGTCTTTCCATCGCGGCTTGAAGGTCTTCGTCCATTCATCACGCAGGCGATGTTCCAGCCCGGCGATCACCGACTGATAAGACGCATACAGTGCCTTGACGTGTGCCTTGGAAACGTTGGGGTAAAAGGTGACCTGGTAGCGTTGATCGCGGATGCACTCGTTGACTTCAAGAATGCCGCTGGCATCGATGGTTCGTCGGATAGGGGCACCGAACGGCTTGCCGTCCGATCCGATGGCTTGCAGCATCACCGGCGTATTGCCGATAGGAACAAACCGCGTGCTTTCAAACATGTGCACCAGGGTCAATGAGCCCTGAGCCTTGCAGACGGCGACCGTGCGATTGGGTTTTTTGGAAGACGCGGGAGCGACGAGGGCAACGTCTTCCCCGACTCTGAATACTTGCTCCACGTCCAGCGCTGAACCACTCCAGAAGCTCTCGGCCCATTCGTCAAATGAGTTCAGGCACGACCTGAAGTCACGAAAGACGGTTTCCACGTCCGGCGTTTCGGCATCCATGGGGTAGAGGACGAACTGCGCAATAACGGGAATCATGAAACGGCCCCATTGAGTGGGGCACTGATAGAGAAGAGCATCGGCGGTCCCTCGCGCTGATTGGTCAGGCGAGAGACTTTGGAGAGGTTGGCAGGGAAAAGAAGTCGGCGTTATTCGCCAGGAAGGCTAGGAAATTTCGCTAAGACCTCGGGTAAACCGAGGCTCGGTTGTAGGAGGGAGATTACAGGTTGAACAGTCCTACAGCTTCAACTGCCCAATCGCCTTGCTCAGTTCTCCGGCCAGGGTGGCCAGTTGATTGCTGGTGGTCGCCGAGTCGACGGTCTGCTGCACCGTGTTCTCGGTCACGTCGCGAATGCTGACGACCGCGCGATTCATTTCTTCGGCCACGTGGCTTTGCTGTTCGGCGGCGACGGCGATCTGGGTGTTGCTTTCGCGCATCTGCGCCACGGCACCGGTGATTTCGGCGAGCGCGGCGCCGGCCTCCTGGGCTTGATGCACGCAGTCGTCGGCCTTGAATGAGCTTTCCTGCATGAAGTCCACCGCGTCGCGGGTGCCCGCTTGCAGGGCCGAGACCATGCGGGTGATTTCATCGGTGGAGCTTTGCACGCGCTTGGCCAGGTTGCGCACTTCGTCGGCGACCACGGCGAAGCCACGGCCCATTTCTCCGGCGCGGGCGGCTTCGATGGCGGCGTTGAGGGCGAGCAGGTTGGTCTGCTCGGCGATGCTGTGGATCACGCTGACCACGCCGTTGATTTTCTGGCTGTCTTCGGCGAGCTTCTGGATCATTACGGCGGTTTGTTGCACGCCGGTGGACAGGCCGGCGATCGAGCGTTGTACCCGGGTGACCACTTCCTGGCCGCTGCCGGCGAGGGTATCGGCGGTCTGGGAGAGATCCCTTGTGGCGCCTGCGTGTTGGGCAATGTGATGAACCGTTGCAGTCATCTCGTTGATGGCGGTGGCGGCCTGGTCGGTTTCACTTTGCTGGCCGAGCATGCCGTGCTGTACCTCGTTCATGCTGCTGGCCAGCCGTGCGGCGCCATCGTCCAGTTGCCGGGCGGTGTGCGCCACGGTGTTCACGACGCGCTGGTAACCGGCCTGCATCGCGTTGAACGCGCTGGCCATCTGGCCGACTTCGTCCTTGCACGCCAAGGGTACGCGAGCCGACAGATCGCCGGTTTTCTCTACGTGCAGCATCACGTCCTTGAGGGTGTTGAGCTGGCTGAGCAGGAAGCGGATCAGCAATTGCGACGCGCCGAGCATCGCCAGCATCAGGATCAGGACCGCCACTGCATAGTTGGCGAAGCGTTCCTCGAACACTTGGCTCAAGCTGGGCGCGTAGGCAAGGACGGCAATGTATTGACCATCAGGGCGGGCGACGACTTCAGCGCCCAGCAGCGGGTTATCACCGAACACGGGCATAGGGTTGAACTCGACCCAACCCGTGGCGCTGCCCAGGGCTGACAGATCCTGATCGGCCAATTGTGGGATTTGGCCGCGCTTGAACGTCAGCCAGTGCTCGCCCTTGGGCAGTGTTTCCCCAGCCGGCCAGGCGTCTAGCAGCCGCGCTTGTGCCTGCGCCGAGGCGTGGGAGGCCGTGCTGCGCGCCTGTTGTTCAAGTTGCACGGCATACAGCACCAGCAGCAAGGTAGTGATGAAGGCGACCGCGTTGACGGCCCAGAATTTGTACTTCAGCGAGATATTGCTAAGCCAGGCACCCATGGAAGGTTTTCTCTGATAGCGGAAACAGCATTGGCAAGGTGCCATTATTGTGCCGCTATCGAGTCAAACGGTTTTGACGTGGGTCAATGCACCGCATCAATCCACTTCAGGCAGTCCAAAAAAGCGACGGGCGCATGCGGTGCTGTGGCGGGCGAGGTCTTCCATGCTTTCGTTTCGATGCAGGGCGACTTCGCGCAGGACTTCCGGTAGGTACGCCGGCTCATTCCGGCCATTTTTCGGCTTGGGGCGCAGGGTGCGTGGCAGCAGGTAAGGGGCGTCGCTTTCCAGCATCAGACGCTCACGAGGAATTTCCCTGACAAGTGGGTGCAGGTGTGTCCCACGGCGTTCGTCGCAGATCCAGCCGGTGATGCCGATGTGCAAGTCCAGGTCGAGGTAGCTGAACAACGCCTGCTGTTCGCCGGTAAAGCAATGCACCACGGCGGCAGTGAGATGGTCGCGGTAGTCCTTGAGAATTTCCAACAGGCGCTGGTTGGCGTCACGTTCGTGGAGGAACACCGGCAACTTCAGCTCGACGGCCAGGGCCAAGTGTTCTTCCAGGACTTTTTCCTGCTGCGGTCGCGGGGAGAAATCCCGGTTGAAATCCAGCCCGCATTCACCCACAGCCCGTACGCGGCTTTCGCTGAGCAAACCGCGCAGACGCTTGGCGCTGTCGCCGTTCCAGTCGCTGGCGGAGTGGGGGTGGATACCCGCGGTGCTGAACAGGCGTTGGCCGCTTTCATCCAGTTTTTCGCATAACTCCAAGGCCTGTTCGCTGCCCTCAATGTGGGTGCCGGTGAGCACCAATTGCTGTACGCCGGCGGCGTAGGCTCGGTCGAGTACAGCCTGGTGCTTCTCGTCGAAACTGGAGTTGGTCAGGTTGACGCCGATAT
The DNA here is from genome assembly GCF_054668895.1 of Pseudomonas sp. H3_E07. Classification (NCBI taxonomy): domain Bacteria; kingdom Pseudomonadati; phylum Pseudomonadota; class Gammaproteobacteria; order Pseudomonadales; family Pseudomonadaceae; genus Pseudomonas; species Pseudomonas sp. H3_E07. Next base: position 951,346 of record NZ_CP162795.1, on the reverse strand, counting down.
CAATGAGTTGCATGGTGCTATCTCCGCCTGCGGCCGGAAAGCATATCAGAGCTGTAGATTTATAAGAAAAACGAAGAACTACAACGAGTTATAGCTGTCTTTGAACGTCGCAAGTTCATTGTGGTGGGCCGAACGCCTTACCCTGTGCCACCGTTGCGCGCAAAGCCTGCGCATAAAGCGCTCTGTTTCTGACACCCACCGCCTCGTTTTTCGCGAGCGCGTTGGCCAGTATTCTTTTCCGGAGAGCGGATGATCCGACCCTCGGCGTTGCTTATGTTGTGCCTGACGTTGCTGCTGCCCATGGCGGCGGTTGCGCGTCTGGACGGGCCGCTGGAAGTGACCAAGCCCGGCAAGGTCCGCGACCTGGCAGAGATTCGCTCCAGTCGCACCCTGCGCGTATTGGTCAATCAGAGCCGTAACAGCTCCGGCGAGGTTCAGGGCCAGGCCATCGGCGTCGAGTACCATCGCCTGCGCGCCTTCGAGCAATACCTCAATGGTCATGCCCGTGATGGCCAGGAAATCAACCTCAAGATCATTCCCAAGGCCAAGGACCAGTTGCTCGGCGCCCTGGCCCGTGGCGAAGGTGACCTGGTGGCACCGGGTGAATTGCTTGATGTGAAGGCGGCGCACAAGATCAGCGCCAGCGATCCGATTGTCAGCGATGTGCCGCTGTGGCTGGTGGGTGTGAAGGGCGAGCGGCGGTTCACCAAACTGGAGCAACTGTCCGGTCGCACCCTGGCGCTGACCACCGGGAGCGCGGCGGCGGATGCCATCAGCCAGGTCAATCAGAAGCTGGCGTTGCACAAGCAACCGCCGGTGAAAGTGGAGTGGGTGGACCCGACCCTGGCTGTGGAAGATGTACTGGAAATGGTCCAGGCCGGCATTTTTCATCTGACTATTGTTGAAAAGCCGATTGCCGAACGCTGGTCGAAGATCCTGCCCAAGTTGCGATTTGATAAGCAGGTAGCGATCAGCGAGCCGGGCGACGAATACTGGTTCGTGCGCCAGGATGCCTCGATGCTGCGGGCCAGCATTGATCGATTCCTCAAGACCTACCGGACGCCGGCCGACCAGGATGTGGCGTTCCAGCGTATTTACCGGCGTCTCTATCAAGTACGCAACCCCCTGGCGCGCGTTGACCGCCAACGCCTGGAAAAACTGCGCCCGGTATTGCAAAAACATGCCCGCGAGCAAGGCATGGATTGGCTGAACCTGGCGGCACTCGCTTTCAAAGAGTCGGCGCTTGATCCGGGTGCACGCAACAGTGGTGGTCCCACCGGCCTCATGCAGATCACGCCGTCCGCGGCGCAGCGAGTGGGGGTCAACAATATCGAGAGCCTTGATAGCAATGTGCAGGCGGGTGCGCGCTACCTGGCGATGATCCGCCGCAAGTTCTTTGCCAGTCCCAAGCTCAACGAGCGCGAGCGTATGGCGTTTGTACTGGCGGCCTACAACATGGGGCCGGAACGGGTGCAGGGCATGCGCACCGAAGCCAAGCGCCGGGGGCTGAACCCGAATCAGTGGTTCTTCCAGGTTGAACGCATCGCCATGGAGCAAGTAGGGATGGGCGGCGTCAGCTATGTTAATAGCGTCAACAAGTACTATTTGGCGTTCGAGAGGGAGCGAGAGTCCCTGGAGCCGCCAGCGCCGAAAATCGCCTCACGGAAGTAATCGATTTAATCGATATTAATTAGGCATTTTTTCGGCTTTTATCATTGCCTAAACTGATTAATATAGCGGCCAACCACCCCCTACTTAGAAAAGGATTATCACCATGAGCCCACTGATCAACAGCATCCTGGCCACCCGCGCCGGTTACGGCCTGACCATTTTGCGCATTGTCGTCGGCATCATTTTTGCCGCCCACGGTTCGCAGAAACTCTTCGGCTGGTTTGGCGGCTACGGTCTGGCCGGTACAGCCCAGTGGATGGAAAGCATCGGCCTGGCGCCGGGTACTCTGATGGCGCTGTTGTCGGGCGGCACCGAGTTCTTTGCTGGCCTGGCGTTGATTATCGGCCTGCTGGCTCGCCCTGCGGCACTGGGCCTGACCATCCTGTCGCTGGTGGCGATCTTCTCGGTGCATATCCATAACGGCCTGTTCATGGCCAACAACGGTTATGAGTTCGCGCTGGCCTTGCTCGGTGGTTCGCTGGCGGTGCTTCTGGAAGGCGCCGGAAAGCTGTCTGCGGATCGCGCCATCGCCAACTGATCCCCGTAGAACCTTCAAGAGGCCCGCCATGTGCGGGCTTTTTGCTGATCTGGATTCTTGACACCGGCCCTCCGGCTTCTCTAGGATGCCGCTCATGCGCCGATTTAAACAGCTAATTGCGGGGCGCCATGGGTGATCGTTATCGGTCCCGACAGAAGCATGCTCCATGCTTCGAAATTCCGCTAAAGCGCTGGTTCGGTGTTGCCTCTCACCTGCCCGCAGACTTTTGAGGCAGAGACACGACACGATGAATGCACTACGCCCCCTGATACGCCTGGCTCCGATCACTGCGGACCTCACTCAACGCAATCCTAAAATCCTCCTGGGCGGCAAGCACCAGCCGACGCTGTTGCGTTACCTGGACGGCTGGCCGCGTCGTACGGGCCGACCTTCCGCGTTCCTGATCCAGTTTGTCGAAGATGGCGATTCCCTTGCGCGGTTTGCCAGCAACAGTTTCGACCTTGCCGTTATCCAGGCGCCAAGTGCACGCGACGCCGATGAGGTCATCCGTCAGTTGACCCGCATTGCTCGGCAAGGGCTGATCGCCCGTCGTTGAGCGTTCAGTGAATCACACTGCCGGCTTTGAGACGACGACGGCGTTGGCCCAGAAAGACCATCCAGGCGATCAGGCATAACGTCAGGGGTATCGCAAAGGTCACGACCAGTTTTATAGCCCGCTCCATATGGCGTACCTGGGCATAAGCTTCGAGCTCCAGGGCATGCAGCTCCATGGGCAGGCGCAGACGCTCCTTGTTGAGCGCCTGCAACCGCGTGGTGGTATCCACTGCCTGGGTGCCGAGGGCGGTTGTCCACGGGCTGAGGCGTTGCCATTCTTGTTCCGTGCGTTGCAGACGCCGCTCCAGTTCGCCGGCTTTCACGCGATAGGCCTGCTTCGCGACTTTGCGCATAGCTTCCAGCCGGTTTGACGAACGTTCCTGCGCCACGCGCGGGCGAATGGCGGCGAGTGTGTCGGGGGCGGACAGGTTGTCCAGCGTATTCAAGACAAACAGCGCGTTGCCGTCCGGCGCGGAGTTGTTGACCTTGTCCATGAGCATGTCCGTGTCAGCAACCACCACGACATGAATATTGGCCGCTTTTTGCAAACCGGGCGGCAGCCCGTTGATGCCATCGGGAAACACCGAATAGCTCGGCCCCTCGATACGCGCAGCAATCACATGAGATCGTTCCTGATTCGACGCCTCTTCCATCAATGCGTCGATCTTGGCTGCGCTCGTGAGGCTATTGGCATCCAACAGGACAGACTGTTCGGAACTTTGCAGGATCGGGGTGAAGGTCGTGCGGCTCTTGCCCAGTTGGGAGAGGGCGCCACTGCTCGATACCGTCACCCTATTGAGGTTCCAGGTACTGATGTCATTTGTGTTCATCGCCTGGCGGGGCAGGTTCAACCGCACCTGATTGGGCGCGCCCGGGGCTTCCCGTGGCGTGTAGAGGTCGTCGACCACCAGCTTGTTCGTCGGCATCTGGATACCCCAGGCCGCCAGCAATTCGTTCAGCCGAGTGTTTTCTGGGGGAAGGTTTGAACGTTGTTCAGTCAACGGGTCGATAAACAACATCAATCTGCCACCCCTCAAGACAAATTGTTCTATTGCATACAGGGCTCGCTCAGACAACGCCTGTGGGTGCACGACCAGCAGCGTTTTGATCGGCTGGGGGACGGATGCGGCACTCGGCTCCAGGTTGACCAGGTCGAACGCCTGCCGCAGTTCCTGCAACAGCCGGCTCGCAGATTCGTCCATCGCCAGCCCCGACAGTAACGCAACGACCGGGCGCTCCGGGTGCTGCAATTTATAAAGCAAATGGCCGATTTCATACTCAAGCAAAGGCTCTTGGTCGAGGCTGAAGGCGCCGATGCGCCGCACACCGTGACCGACACGGGTGCCGATGAGGCCGAGAAAACCCGCATTGTCGTCAAGTCCTGACAGTCGGGCTTTGTAGGCGTCCTCCGAAAAAGGGGCCGGTTCAATAAGGTGCAGGTTGATCATGCCATTGGCCGTTTCCTCATATTCCTTGAGCAGGTCTTCAATGCGCTTGCTGTAGCGTTGTAGCGCGTAGCTTCTTTTCAGGTTGTTGTTGGAGTTGAAATAATACAAGTCCACCGGGTCTTCCAGTGCAGTCAGCAGCTGTTTTACGGCAGGCGCTAAAGTGTGGATTTTTTGCTCGGAAAGGTCCCACCGTAGATCAGGCAGTTTGCCTACCCAAACCAGATTGAACGCCAGGAAAAGCAGGAGGGTGACGGTGAGTGTCATGCTGTTGCGCAGCGAGGACCGCATTAAGAGTTTCCCTTCTCAGCTGTGTTTGTAGTTGAGGGTGACAGTCGTCGCAGTGAGAAAGGCGAGAATCATACTGATGAAGTAAAGCGTGTCCCGAAGTGTGAGTTTCCCATCATCGATGTTGCTGAATCGCAACGTAGGGCTAAGTGCTGCCAAGCTGTCAATCAGCGCGATAGGGGCTTGATGTTCAAGCGCATCCAAGATGGCAGAAAGCCCGCTGGCTGTCAGAAGCAGGCCCAGGGTCAATCCGAAAACGACGGTGCGTTGGCGTACAAATGCACAAATAAAACAACCCACCGACAAGTAACTGCCCGCGAGTAACCAACTAACGACCCATTGCGAAGCAATAACGCTGTTGTCGGGCTTGCCCAAGTAGTTGGCGATGATGACCAGAGGAAACATCAGTAACAGGGCTGTGCCTGCTACGAGCCAGGCGGCGAGGAATTTTCCGATCACCCATTCATAGGTTGTGATGGGCATGGTTTTCATCAGCCCGAGAAAACCTGCACTGGATTCATCCGCCCAGAGTTGCGTGGCCAAGGCAGGCGTCAGTAACAAGTACAACCAGGGGTGAAACTGGAAGAAAACCTGCAAGTCACTGCTGTTCTGTTCTGGCCACGGGCTTACGTATCTTCCCAATGTCACTGACAGTATCAGGAAGACGGCAATGTGCAGGTAAGTACTGGGTGTGCAGGCATAACTGGCGAGCTGGCGCCTTAAAATGATCGGTAATAATTTCAACGGGGCGCCTCCTGGCTCAGGTGGTGGACCACATCATTCAAGCGACCTGGTTCCAGGCTCAATGAGTTGATTTTCCAGCGGCGACTGGCAATCAGCGTGTTGATATGGGGATAGATGGTGTGCCCCGGCATGGCGAGAACGGTCACCGTGCCGGGTGCATGTCGATGCTCTTCGATGCCAGCCACGCCGGGCAGTACGGCCAGCGCCAGCAGGTCCAGTGGGGTGTCCGCGGCCAAGGTGACGGCCTGGAAATGACGCGAGTCGCGTTGTAGATCAGGCAGTGGGGTGTCGGCGACCAGGCGACCACCCGCGATGACAAGTGCACGTGTGCAGAACTCGGACAGTTCATCGCAATGACGAGAGGCGATGATCACTGTCATTTCTTGCGTCAATGACTGGATAAGCCCCCTGAATGAATGCTTCTGATCAGGCGCGAGTCCTTCGGTTGGTTCATCCAGCAGGAGTAGGGCAGGGCTATGCAGAATGGCCTGGGCGATGGCGACTTTGCGTTTCCAGCCGATGGAGAGCGCATCGAGGGGGGCATTGAGCACCGGAAACAGATCCAGTCGCGCTACCGCCTGTTCCAGCCGCGCGCGTTTGTCTGCGCCGTGGAGGCCGCGAACGGCCGCGATGAATTTAAGGAACGCGCTGACGGACATCGTTGGATGGCCAAGGTCCATGGACAGTTGATAGCCAACGCGTTGTTTTGCTTTAAGTGCGTGGGTTTGTATATCGAACCCCTGGATTTTTATATGACCGCTGGACGGCTGCGTTGAACCTGCTAATAGGTCGAGCAGGGTAGTTTTCGCCGTATGATCCTGCCCGAATAATCCCAGGCATTCTTGTTGAGTGGCGCTGAATGAAAGGTCGCTGAGTATGGTTGTGTTACCCGTGTGTTTTGTCAGGTTGCTTATTTCGATCATTTTTTTTACCGAAAAAGTTTGGCATGACGTAAGGGGCGTGAAAAAAGGGTACGGGTAATGGCCACTTTTGGGAATGTCGATAACGCTTATTAAGAGAAGTCCTACGCGCCGGTTAGACAGGCCGCTGAAACAATGTGCTAGGTTTCGGAATGTCCAATTTTTGAATGTTTATTTATTGTTTAGATAAACTTCTGCCCTGCACAATGAGGCCTGAATGCCATGATGTTGCTACGTACCCTTGTTCTTGAGCGCAACGGTCAAGATGCTCCAGTTAACGGTGCACTGCTCTGTGGGTTTGCCGTAGGTCAGACGGCCTCTAACTTTCTTGTCTACAGTATGGATGAGGAAGTAGAGCCGGAAAGTTCCAGGGTTTATATCGCCGTGTTACGTAAGAAAGTTGATCGCTACTTCCTGGGCGCGGTTGAGTCCAGGGAAGATCTGCAGTTGGCATTACATGTGTTTAAGCAAATTCTGACGTTGGCCGCTTCGGGAATGAAGGCGGGCGGGGTTACGGAAACCCAGGTGCCCTATCATTTTGTTGATTTGAAAGGCTGCAAGCTGCCGCCTGCCAGGCCCGAGGACCATCATTCGGTGATCATCAAGAAGGCGCTGGTGATGAAGGTGATCACCCTGGGCATGTCTGCGCCGACGCTGCCGGCGATCGAAAGCGCTTCAGTGATCGTGCCATCCATTCGTTTCTCGTCGCAAATGAGTTCATCTCCCAAAGCGATGACCCCTTCCGAGCCCGTCCGGGCACCTGTGCATCAACAGTCCGTTGAGGAAAGCCGACAGCTACCTGTCGAGGCTCCCTCAATGATGGCGCCGGCCTCACCGGCCGATGGGTTGGAACCACTGAAACGCCCACCGCCCGAAGACCCCAGTACGCTGTTCGAAGTGGACAGCACGTTGACCAATCTGGCCCGTGTTGCTCAAGAGCTGACTCAGCAAAAATTGGCAGCCATCGAACGGGAATCGGCACTTGAGCAATGGCAGGCGCGATTGCAGCAGGAGCAGGAACAATTGGATCAGAAGGTTCGAGAATTGGAACAACGCACCACTCAATTGCATGATCATTCGCTTGCTGTCAGCCAGAGGACCGAAGCCCTGAAGGTGATGACATCGCAGGTATCGGGCTTGCGACAGAGTTTGCGGGGAGTACTGCTTGAGCTGGATCAGGCGTTGGATGGCTAGACTGGCCTGGCTACTTTCGCCGGTTCATTTATCATCAACGCCAGCCAGCCGGCGCCTGGGCTTTGAGCACAGGCGGATCGGCACCTATGGACATTGCCTCGGGATGCAAGCGTTTGAGTACCAAGCTGATTACCAAAGAAGGTCATGAAGCGCTGAAGAAGGAGCTGGATTACCTGTGGCGCGAAAAGCGCCCGGACACCACGCGCAAAGTGACCTGGGCGGCCTCGCTGGGAGATCGCAGCGAAAACGCCGATTACCAGTACAACAAGAAGCTGCTGCGTGAGATCGACCGTCGCGTGCGCTACCTGCGCAAGCGCCTGGAAGACATGCGTGTGGTGGAGTACATGCCCGAGCAAGAGGGCAAGGTGTTCTTCGGTGCTTGGGTAGACATCGAAAACGAGCAGGGTGAGACCAAGCGTTTTCGCATTGTCGGCTATGACGAGATTTATGATCGAATGGACTACATCTCCATCGATTCACCCATGGCGCGTGCGTTGTTGCGCAAGCAGGTAGACGATGAGGCTATCGTGCAGACCCCGAGCGGAGAAGTGTGCTGGTGGATCACCCGCATCGAATATGTGAAGTGAGCGAAGTCGGCCCGCATTCAGTAATGAACGCGGGCCGACTGCGTTTCAGCCTTCGCGTAGCACGGTCAGTGGGCTGGCATTGAGCGCACGACGAGTGCCAAACACACCTGCACCACCGATCAGTACGGCACCGATCACCGGCAGCAGCAACAGCCACGGATGAGGCTGCCAGGCCAGGTCAAACGCATAGCGATACAACACAAAGGTCACCAACTCGGTCCCGAGCGCTGCGAGCAGGCCACTCACGGCACCCAGCAAACCGAACTCGATGCGCCTGGCCTTGACCAATAGCTTGCGCTCGGCGCCCAGTGCGCGCAGCAGTGCCCCTTGTCGGATGCGCTCATCCAAGGTGGCTTGCAGGCCGGAGAACAGCACCGCCATCCCCGCCGCCAACACAAACAGCAGCACGTATTCCACCGCAAGGGTCACTTGCGCAAGGATGCTGCGCAACTGCTCCAGCAGCGCCTCAACCTGCAAGATGGTCACCGCCGGGAAGGCCCGCGACAGGTCGACGATCTGCTGGTCATGCCCTGGCGCCAGGTAGAAGCTGGTCAGGTAGGTGGTCGGCAGATCCTTCAAGGTGCCCGGTTGGAAGATCATGAAGAAGTTGGGCTGGAAGTTGTCCCAGTTGATGGTCCGCAGGCTCGTCACCCGCGCTTCACGATTTTCACCGCCGACCGTGAACACCAGGTGGTCGTCGAGCTTGAGCTTGAGGCTTTCCGCCACCTTGGCTTCGACAGAGACGCCAGGGACTTCATCGGTGGGTTGTTGTGACCACCACGAGCCCGCGGTCAGGGCGTTGCCCGGCGGCAGTTCGGCGGCCCAGGTCAGGCTCAGGTCGCGTTGCACCGCGCGATCACCGCTGGAGTCCTTGCTGACGATTTCCTGTACGGGTTCGCCGTTAATACTGATCAAACGTCCCGGCACCACCGGATACAGCGGTGCGGATTGCGCTTGCAGTTCCAGCAGGCGGGCGCCAAACGCGTCCTTGTCGGCTGGCAGGATATTCAAGGCGAAATAGTTGGGCGCATCCTTGGGCAACTGGTTTTGCCAGGTGTCGAGCAACTCGCCGCGCAACAGGGCGATCAAGCCCATGGACAGCAGGATCAAGCCGAAGGCCAGGGATTGACCCGCCGCCGCCAGTGGGTGACGCAACAGTTGGCCCAGGCCCAGGCGCCAAGGCAGTGACGCGCGAGCCAGCAGGCGACGCAGGCTTTGCAACAGCAGCAGGAGCAAGCCGCCGAGTATCAGCGCAGCGACCACGCCGCCGCCCAGCAGGGCGAAGGTCAGCACCAGGTCGAGGCTCAGGCGCCACATGATCAGGCCCAAGGCAAACAGCGCCGCGCCATAGACCATCCAGGTACTGGAAGGAATCGGCAGCATGTCGCGACGCAATACCCGCAGCGGTGGCACACGACCCAGTGCGGCCAGGGGCGGTAGGGCGAAACCGGCGAGGGCGACCAGCCCTGTACCGATCCCGGCGATCGCCGGCAGCAGCCCACCGGGTGGCACGTCCGCCGGCAGCAGGTCGTGGAGGAAATAGAACAGGCCAAACTGCGCCAGCCAGCCGAGCACGGCGCCGGTGAGGCTCGCCAGCAGTCCCAGTACGCTCAGTTGCAGGCTGAACAGCAACATGGCTTCGCGTCGCGATAATCCCAGGCAGCGCAGCAACGCACTGGCGTCAAAACGTCGGGTTGCGAAGCGGTTGGCCGACAGCGCCACGGCCACACCGGCCAACAGCACGGCCACCAGGCTGGCCATGTTCAGGTAGCGCTCGGCCTTGCCCAGGGCGCCGCCGATCTGCTGGTTGCCGTCCCGGGAGTCCTGCAAGCGTTGGTTGGCGGCGAGGCCTGGCTTGACCAGGTCTCGATAGGTCTGCAGCACGGTGCTGCCCTGTGGGCCGCGCCACAATTCGCGATAACTCACGCGGCTGCCGGGCTGCACCACACCGGTGGCGTCCAGGTCTGCCAGGTTGATCATCACCCTTGGCGTCAGGCTGTAGAAGTTGCCGGCGCGGTCCGGCTCGTAGGTCAGCACGCGGGCCAGGCGCAGCGTCTTCATGCCCACATCGATGCTGTCGCCGACCTTGAGGTCCAGCGCGGTCAGCAGGCGCGCTTCCACCCAGGCTTCACCGGGTTTTGGTCCGCCGCCTGGGGTTTCAGCGCCAAAGGGGGCCGCCGCGCTTTTCAGTTCACCGCGCAACGGGTACTGCTCGTTGACTGCCTTGATGCTGGAGAGCTGGATGCCGTTATCGGTGGCAATGACGCTGGAAAATTCCACGATGCGGGCGTGATCCAGGCCCAGTTCGGTGCCTGAGCGGATTTGCTCCGGTCGTGCGGGCGAGCTGCCTTCCAGTACCAGGTCGGCGCCGAGGAACTCGGTGGCGCGCAACAACATGGCGCCATTGAGACGCGCACCGAAGTAACCGATGGCGGTGCTGGCTGCCACGGCCACCAGCAGGGCGAAGAACAACACGCGCAATTCGCCGGCGCGGGCGTCGCGCAGCAATTGGCGCATGGCAAGGCTGAACAGGCGCAACAGCGGCAAACGTGCCATCAAGGCTCCAGGGGCGCGACCATCAGGCCGGCTTCAAGGCGGATCAGGCGTCGGCAACGGTGGGCCAGACGCTCGTCGTGGGTGACCAGCACCAGGGTCGTGCCGCTCTCTTTGTTGAGTTCGAACAGCAGGTCGCTGATGCGCTCGCCGGTGTGGCTGTCGAGGTTGCCGGTGGGTTCATCGGCAAACAGCACGTCCGGTTCTGCGGCAAAGGCGCGGGCAATCGCCACCCGTTGTTGCTCGCCACCGGAAAGTTGGCGCGGCGAGTGGGTCAGGCGTTGGCCCAGTCCGACACGCTCAAGCAAGTGTCGGGCGCGTTCTCGGGCGTCTTTGCGGCCGTCCAGTTCCAGCGGCAGCATGACGTTTTCCAGCGCGTTGAGGCTGTCGAGCAGTTGGAACGACTGGAACACGAAGCCCACGTGCTCGGCACGGATGCGTGCGCGCTGGTCTTCGTCGAGGGTGCTGAGGGCTTGCCCGGCGAGGGTGACTTCGCCGCTGCTGGGCAGGTCCAGGCCGGCCAGCAGGCCGAGGAGGGTGGATTTGCCGGAGCCGGAGCTGCCGACGATAGCCAGGCTATCGCCCTTGTTCAGTTCCAGGCTCAGTTCGTGCAGGATAGTCAGTTCACCTTCCGCGCTGGGAACCACTTTGCTAAGGTTCCGCGCGGTGAGAATGCTTGCGCCCATGGAGAATCCGATGCGAATGTGGTTTTTGAGTGCTGGCCTGGCCTTGATGTGCATGGCCCAGAACGCAGCGGCGGGTACAGTCCTGATCGTTGGCGATAGTATCAGTGCCGGTTTCGGCCTGGATACCAGCAAAGGGTGGGTTGCCCTGCTGCAACAACGGCTCAAACAGGAAGGTTTCGACGATAAAGTGGTCAACGCTTCCATCAGCGGGGATACCAGCGCCGGAGGCCTGGCGCGGCTGCCGGCGGCGCTTGCAGAGCATAAGCCGGACGTGGTGGTGATCGAGTTGGGTGGCAACGATGGCTTGCGCGGCCAGCCACCCGCGCAATTGCAACAAAATCTTGCGTCGATGATTGATCAGTCCAAGGCCGGCGGGGCCAAGGTGCTGTTGTTGGGGATGCAACTGCCACCCAACTATGGCCCGCGATACACCACCGCATTTGCCGAGGTCTATGGTGCGTTGGCCAAGCAAAAAAACGTCCCGCTGGTGCCGTTTTTCCTCGACGGCGTGGGCGGGCATCCGGAGCTGATGCAGGCCGATCAACTTCACCCGGCGGTCGGCGCCCAGAATAAGTTGCTGGAAAATGTCTGGCCGACGCTAAAACCGCTGTTATGACGCTTTTCTACCGGCAGGCTTTCGGCTAAGGTGGCGCCCCCCCGATTTGGAGCCCCCGATGTCGCGTCCTGCCTGGTCCCTGTTTAACTACCAACTGATCGAGCCGGACGAGCAGCTGGACCTGTTCGCCTGTCAGGAAGTGCGGGTGCATCTGGTGGCGCGTCAACTTGAGCTGGGGGGCTCCATCGATCGCACACTCTGCGGCACGCTCTTGCCTGCGCAACCGCGCTGGTCGCGGGTGGATCGTTCGATTTTCCAGGACCAGCGCCTGTGCCCTTTGTGCCGTGCGATCCTGGAGTCCCAGAAGCGGGGTACGCCGCCGATCTGGCCGGAGCTGCGTTTCGAGTTGTAGGGGGCAGCTAGAAGCGCGCTTCACGTATACAATCGATGTTTACCTACCCGTCGTCTGCGAAGGATTTACCGGATGTTGTCGCGCCTTTCCGTCGTCACCTGCTGCCTGTCTCTCGCTGCACTCTGTGCGGCCGGTTCTGCGTCGGCCCTGCAGTTGCCCTTGCCACCGCCGGGTGAAGACATCGTCGGCCAGGTCCAGGTGATCAAGGCCAAGTACGAAGACACCTTTGCCGACCTGGGCACCACCTATGACCTGGGTTACTCGGAGATGGTCGCCGCCAACCCCGGCGTGGATGCATGGTTGCCGGGCGCGGGCACCGAGATCGTGCTGCCGACGCGCTTCATCCTGCCGCCGGGCCCGCGCGAAGGCATCGTGATCAATCTGGCGGAATACCGACTCTACTACTTCCCCAAGGGCCAGAACGTGGTCTACACGTTCCCGTTGGGGATCGGTCGTGAAGGCTGGGGTTCTCCTATTGCCCACACCAGCATCATCGCCAAGACACCCAACCCGACCTGGACGCCGCCCGCGTCGATCAAGGCCGAGCACGCCGCCAATGGTGACCCGCTGCCCAACGTGGTGCCGGCCGGCCCGGACAATCCGCTGGGTCCGTTCAAGTTCACCCTGGGCACGCCGGGTTACCTGATCCACGGTTCCAACATGAAATTTGGTATCGGCACGCGTACAAGTCACGGCTGCTTCCGCATGTTCAACAACAACGTGTTGGAGATGGCGGGCATGGTGCCGGTGGGGACGTCGGTGCGCATCATCAACGATGCCTATAAATTCGGTCGCAGTGGTGGCAAGGTCTACCTGGAAGCACATACGCCGTTGAATGATGACGGGACGCCGTCGGTGGTCGACAAACACACCGCTGTCATCAACGCCTTGCTCAAGCGTGAAGACTTGGCCAATCAATTGCGGGTGAACTGGGACCAGGTGCGCGATGTGGTCGCGGCGGAAGATGGTTTGCCGACGGAGATCGGCGAGCCTGGCGCGGCCTCGGTCGCCGTGAGCGCGCCGATCGACCTGCAGCAATAAGTCGCTCGATCATAAGCCCGCCACGGTCTTGCGCCGGGGCGGGCTTTTTATTGCCCGAGATTGAGGTACACACCCCAGGCAATAAAAAAGCCGACCCATAAATGGATCGGCTTGATAACAACCCCGAGGGATTATTACTTGCGGCTAGCTTTTTCAAGCATACGCAGAGCGCGCTCGTTAGCTTCGTCAGCAGTCTGTTGTGCTTTTTGAGCAGCAGCCAGAGCTTCATCAGCTTTACGGTAGGCTTCGTCTGCACGGGCCTGGGAGCGAGCTGCTGCGTCTTCAGTTGCAGTCAGACGAGCTTCGGTTTCTTTGGAGACGCTGCTGCAACCGGTAGCCAGAACTGCGGCCAGAGCCAGAGCAGAGAATTTCAGAACGTTGTTCATCGTGTTCCCCTTCAAGGACTTTCTATTAGATAGCTAGTTCGCCCAGAGTGAGCTAATAGCCGGCGTACATACTACCCATTACTTGTAGTAAGTAAACTGACGTAGCGCAAGAAGCAAAAAAAATTCTCGCGCCGAATCTATTTTGGCTAATCTTTTGGAGGTTTGTATAAAAACCGTCCAATTTTTTCGAACAGGCAAAAATTGGATCCAGGCTGAAAGGGCCGGCCCGCATGTGTTAAGCCTTGCAAACAGATGAAATTTTATATATCCACGCTGATACTTCCGTTCAGCATGGCTTTGCGTTGTCCTGCATCTTTTACGCATGTAGAGGTGACTTTAAGAGCGCCTGTTCGTCTTAAGGTTCAAGTGCCGGCAATGTTCAGGCTTTCGATCCCAGGTTGATCGGAGCCCTTTCTATATCCACCAGCGGCAGCGGATGACGAGTGCGCCTTGAGCAATTTCAGGATTGGTGCCTACTATTCCCTACGTGCTGGTTGTAAGCGCTCAGGGTTTTCTCGTTGTCGAAACCGGCACGGGGTGGCGTAGATGTTCCTTCGCCGGAAAAACATCGGTAAGGTAGGGGTCAGAAACCAAGACCCGCGAGGAGTAGTGATGAGCGAGGCGTTGTCCATCCACCATGACCAGGCTGGTCATCAGTTCGAGACCAATGTGGACGGTCATCGTGCCTATCTGACCTATATGGACCTCGGCAAACAGACCCTGGACATCTATCGGACCTTCGTGCCCAACGCACTGCGGGGCCGTGGGATTGCGGCGGCATTGACCGAGGAAGCCTTGAAGTTCGCCGAAGAGGCCGGTTACACGGTGATCCCGTCCTGCTCCTACGTCGAACGCTACATGGAGCGCCACCAGCGCCATGCCGCCAAGCTGTAAGACATAGACAATGCAATGAAAAACGCCGGGCTCAGCCCGGCGTTTTTGTGTGCGCAGTTTAAATCAGGTGCGTTTGCGCTTAGGCAATACGTCCTTGAGCTTGGCGTGCATGCTGCGCAGGGTGTTTTCGGTGGCGGACCAGTCGATGCAGGCATCGGTGATCGACACGCCGTACTGCAAGTCGGCCAGGTCTTTTGGAATCGCCTGGCAACCCCAGTTCAGGTGGCTCTCGACCATCAGGCCGATGATCGACTGGTTGCCTTCCAGGATCTGGTTGGCAACGTTTTCCATCACCAACGGCTGCAGAGCCGGGTCCTTGTTGGAGTTGGCGTGGCTGCAGTCGACCATGATGTTCGGCTTGATCTTCGCCTTGTTCAACGCCTGCTCGCACAGCGCAACGCTGACCGAATCATAGTTGGGCTTGCCGTTGCCGCCACGCAATACCACGTGACCGTAGGCGTTGCCCTTGGTGGTGACGATGGACACGCCACCTTCCTGGTTGATACCCAGGAAGCGGTGTGGGCTGGAGACCGATTGCAGCGCGTTGATCGCCACGGTCAGACCGCCATCGGTGCCGTTCTTGAAGCCCACGGCCGAGGACAGGCCGGACGCCATTTCACGGTGAGTCTGGGATTCGGTGGTACGTGCGCCGATGGCCGACCAACTGATCAGGTCCTGCAGGTACTGCGGGGAGATCGGGTCCAGGGCTTCGGTGGCAGTGGGCAGGCCCATCTCGGCCAGGTCCAGCAGCAATTGACGACCGATGTGCAAGCCGTCCTGGATCTTGAACGAGTCGTCCAGGTACGGGTCGTTGATCAAGCCTTTCCAGCCGACGGTGGTGCGCGGTTTTTCGAAATAGACGCGCATCACCAGGTACAGCGTATCGGACACTTCCGCCGCCAGTACTTTCAGGCGTTCGGCGTACTCATGGGCAGCCTTCAGGTCGTGGATCGAGCAAGGCCCGATGACAACGAACAGGCGGTGGTCGGTGCCGTCGAGAATGTCACGGATGACTTCGCGGCCCTTGGTGACGGTCTGCAGGGCAGCGTCGCTCAGGGGGATTTCGCGCTTGAGCTGATCGGGTGTGATCAGGGTCTCGTTGGATTCGACGTTTAGGTCATTGATCGGTAAATCAGCCATCGTGTTACTCGTCAGGGTCACGGGTGCCGGCCGCCAGCCATCCCCGTGCGGCGGAGCACAGCATGATTTGAATGCAGGGGGAGGAACCTTAGCGCGTAACACGGGCCCGCGACAATGGGCAAAGCCCGCTTTAATCCAGTGCTGGCGCCACAAAGGCCTCATGGGAGAACTCGCCCGCATGGCGCGATACCCACTCGCGGGCGAGGGCTTCGAGTTGCTGGGGTGTCGGCTCGGCATCTTCGTGCTGGCGGCAATAGCGCTGTATCCGGCATGCTTGCTCACCCATGCGGGCACCGAACAAGGCATGTTCGTCGGTAAACGAGATACCGACGCGGTAGCCGGTTTCCACCTTGCGGCACCACGCCACATAGCCCGGATAACGCGCGCTGGCGCCCAGGGAGGGGATGTGCAGATCAACCGCCGTGCCTTCGCGCCAGGCACGTGGCCAATCGCAGGCGATGCCGCCCAGGCCGCTGGTGTGCAGGCGTTGGCGGGGGATAGCAGGAGAGGGGCGTTGGATTAACTCGACAGCGACATCATCAGGGTGAGGTAAAAAACGACCCATGTACACGGACTCCGAGCACCGTCCAATTGACGGCGGTGGCAGCAGTATAGTGAAGGAACTGGAATTGACCGACCTGGATATTGACCAGCAATTGCTGGGATTGCCAGGTATTTCGCTCGTCGTGTTTACGAGCCAGGGGTGTTCCAGTTGCCGTTGGGCGCGCCAACAGTTGCCGGGCTGGCCGTTGCCAGTGGACCGCGTGTGCTGGGTGGACGCCGGGCAGAACGGTGGGGCGGTCGAACGCTACCAGATCTTTCATTTGCCGGCGCTGTTCGTGGTGTGCGAGGGTCAATTCCTGGGGCAAATACACACACGTCTTACGCGTGACGACGTTTTCGACTCAGTAAAACAGGCACTCACCCGTCCACCTGAGGAATTGCCATGACAGCAGTTACACCCCAGTCGCCGCGGATCGGCATCATCGGCACCGGCGCCATCGGCGGTTTCTACGGCTTGATGCTGGCGCGCGCCGGTTTCGATGTGCACTTCCTGTTGCGCAGTGAATACGCGGCGGTCAGCGAGCACGGCCTGCATCTGAACAGCACGGTGCATGGCCCCTTGCACCTGCATCCGGTACAAGCGTATGCCCGTGCGGCCGATATGCCGCCGTGCGACTGGTTGCTGGTAGGCACCAAGTCGACCGGCAACCTCGAGCTGGCCCCGACCCTCGCCCAGGTGGCCGCGCCGGATGCCAAGGTGGTGCTGCTGCAAAACGGCCTCGATGTCGAAGACAGCCTGCGTCAGCACCTGCCCGCATCGCTGCACCTGCTGGGTGGCCTGTGCTACATCGGCGTGCACCGCTCTGCCCCCGGCGTGATCGAGCATCAGGCGTTAGGCCGGGTAAACCTGGGTTATCACAGTGGCACGGCGGCCAATGATGGTGCCGCCCAACAGGCGATCGTCGAAGCCGGCGCAGCGCTGTTTCACAAGGCTGGCATTGAGTCCCAGGCCATGGCCAGCGTGCATCAGGCCCGTTGGCACAAACTGGTGTGGAACGTGCCCTACAACGGCCTCTCGGTATTATTGGGCGCGGGCACCACGGCCATGATGGCCGACGAGTCCAGTCGCGCGCTGATCCAGGCGCTGATGGCCGAAGTGATACAGGGTGCCCACGCCTGTGGTCATGACATCCCGCAAAGCTACGCCGAGCAGATGTTCACCATGACCGAAACCATGGACGACTATCTGCCGAGCATGTACCACGATCACGTGCACAAACGCCCGCTGGAACTGGCGGCGATCTACGCCCGGCCACTCGCTGCCGCCAAGGCTGCCGGGTGCGAACTGCCGCGGATGCAGGCGCTGTACCAAGCCTTGAGTTTCATTGATCGACATAACCGCTGAGTTCGAGGGCACACGATGGCAAAGGGATTGGGCGACAAACTGGTGCTGGCGATCTCGTCGCGGGCCCTCTTTGACTTGAGTGAAAGCCACAAGGTCTACCTGGCCGAAGGGGTCGAAACTTACCGCCAGTACCAGATCGAACACGAGGAGGAAATCCTCGAGCCCGGTGACGCTTTCCCGCTGGTCAAGAAGCTGCTGAGCCTCAATGCCAGTCTCGGCCGTGCCCGGGTCGAAGTGGTGTTGGTGTCGCGCAACAGTGCCGACACTGGCCTGCGCGTGTTCAATTCAATCCAACATTACGGCCTGGATATTTCCCGCGCCGCTTTCGTAGGCGGGCGTAGTCCTTATCCTTATCTGGCAGCGTTTGGTTGCCATCTGTTTCTTTCTACCCACGCTGAAGACGTGCGCAGTGCCCTCGATGCCGGGTTTGCAGCGGCGACGATTCTGTCCGGCGGTCCGAACCGTGCCTCCAGCGAAGAACTGCGCATTGCCTTCGACGGCGACGCGGTGCTGTTCTCCGATGAGTCGGAACGCGTGTACCAGGCCGGGGGGCTGGAGGCGTTCCAGGCCAATGAGCGGGAGTCGGCGCGCCAGCCTTTGCACGGCGGTCCTTTCAAAGGGTTTCTGGCGGCACTCAACTTATTGCAGCGCGAGTTTCCCGATGAGGCCTGCCCGATCCGCACCGCCTTGGTCACTGCCCGTTCGGCGCCGTCACACGAGCGGGTGATTCGCACCTTGCGTGAATGGGATATTCGCCTGGACGAGTCGTTGTTCCTGGGCGGCCTGGAAAAATCCGCGTTCCTGGAGGCGTTTGCTGCCGATGTGTTCTTCGATGACCAGGCCGGGCATTGCGAGAAAGCCATGGAGTTTGTCGCCACCGGGCATGTGCCCCATGGCATCAGTAATGAGGTGAAGCTGTAAGTCAGTCGAAGTCAGCGAGGCGCTGCTAAGCTGATTTCATCTCCGCCATCCTGGCCGCCCAGGAGGTTCTATGATTCGTTCGATGCTGTACGCCACGGACCTCGGTCTGTATGCGCCTTATGTGATGCAGCATGCGCTGGCGCTGGCGCGGACGTTCAAGGCGGACCTGTATGTGATTCACGTAGTCGAGCCCATAGGGCTGTTCGCCGAATCGGTGTTACAGAGCTACCTTGATGAGAAGGCCCTGAGTGAGTGGCAAAGTCAGGGGGTGACCACGGTCATGGCGACGATCGAACAGCGGGTGCTGGACAGTTTTCGCGAGGAGTTGGGTGACGGGGAGCAAGACCTGAAGTTGATTCGCTCGGTACGGGTGATCCAGGGGGACCCGTGTGAGGTGATACTCGACCAACTGCGCAAACTTTCCGTAGACCTGTTGATCGTAGGTAGTCATAGCCATGCAACCGCGGCGGCCACCCCGTTGGGGCGCACGGCTGCTCGGGTGCTGCAGTTGTCTACGGTGCCGGTTTACCTGGTGCCTTCGTTGCAGCGTCGACGCAGTGAGGACGTGTGATGGTTGGGAACGATAAAAAGTTCTAGATTTATCCATCGAACCTTTAATATAGTTATATACCGTCGCTGATACCCGTGGCGTCTATCTGCTTTGAGGGACACATATGAAGCTTCAACAACTGCGCTACATCTGGGAAGTGGCGCACCACGACCTCAACGTTTCCGCTACCGCTCAAAGCCTTTACACCTCGCAACCCGGTATCAGCAAGCAGATCCGCCTGCTCGAAGACGAGCTGGGCGTTGAAGTGTTCGCGCGCAGTGGCAAGCACCTCACCCGTGTCACCCCGGCCGGTGAGCGCATCATCACCACCGCTGGCGAGATCCTGCGCAAAGTCGAAAGCATCAAGCAGATCGCCCAGGAATTCTCCAACGAGAAGAAGGGCACCCTGTCCATCGCCACCACCCACACCCAGGCGCGTTATGCGTTGCCGCCGGTGATCCGCGATTTCATCAAGCAGTACCCGGACGTGGCCCTGCACATGCACCAGGGTTCGCCGATGCAGATCGCCGAGATGGCCGCTGACGGCACCGTCGATTTCGCCATCGCCACCGAGGCCCTGGAGCTGTTCGGCGACCTGGTGATGATGCCGTGCTACCGCTGGAACCGTTGCGTCGTCGTGCCTCAAGGTCACCCGTTGGCCAAGCTGCCGAAGTTGACCCTGGAAGCCCTGGCTGAATACCCGATCGTGACTTACGTATTTGGTTTTACCGGCCGTTCCAAGCTTGACGAAGCCTTCAGCCATCGCGGTCTTACGCCGAAAGTGGTGTTCACCGCAGCCGACGCCGACGTGATCAAGACATACGTGCGCCTGGGGCTGGGCGTGGGCATCGTCGCCAAGATGGCGGTCGACACTGCGCTCGACAAAGACCTGGTGGTGCTGGATGCCAGCGAGCTGTTCGAGTCCAGCGTGACCAAGATTGGCTTCCGTCGTGGCACCTTCCTACGGGGCTTCATGTGCGACTTCATCGAGAAGTTTGCGCCGCACCTGACCCGTGAGGTCATGGCCAAGGCGATCCAGTGCCACAATAAGCAGGAGCTGGAAGCGTTGTTTGATGGCGTTGAGCTGCCCGTCCATTAAGTGAATGAATGCGATCCACTGTAGGAGCTAGCCTGCTCGCGACAATCGTCAACGATAACGCAGGGCGCCAGGATTAACGCGGCGTGCTTGTGTGCTTCGCGAGCACGCTCGCTCCTACAGGTTATCGGGCCTCGGTAACCGTAAAATGTTGCCGAGCGCCCGCCACCAGAATCTCCACCTCATCGCCTTCGAACTTACCCAGCAAGCTTTTGCCCAGTGGCGAGCGCGGGGTGATGACGGTCACCGGTTGCCCGACCACATCGACCTTCAAGCCCGCCGCGTCCGGCGCCAGGAACAGCCACTGCTGGCGACCGTTTTCGTCTTCCAGGCCCAGTAGCGCGCCGATTTCAATGCCCCGCTGATCATCGTAAGCACGCAGTTGCATGTTCTGGCACAGCGCCAACGCTTGCTTGATCTCCTCCACGCGTTTGGCTTGCCCCGCCGCCAGGTAGGATGCTTCCAACCCCAGGGTGTCGTATTTGTTCTCTGCGATGTTTTCTTCGTGGGTCGCGGTTTCGTAGGCGGTCTGCGCGGCGCGTTGGGCAATGTCGAGGTCGAGGGTGAGCTTTTCCAGTACGAGCGGGTGCACGGCGTGTTTATTCATGGTCATCAATCGCAGAATTGCAGGACATTGGCCCGGGTCTTTTCGTTGGGGGCGTTCTGGTCCTGTTGCAGCCAGAACTGGCATTTGGGATTGGACAAGTTACGCGCATTGTTGCGGGCCTGGTCCAGGGTTTGTTGTTGTTCCTGCTTCTGCAGGTTTTGCTGGTACTGCTCGAACATGCGGTTCGGCGGTTCAGGTGCCACCACCGCAGGCTTGCCCAATTGCTGCACGGCCTGGGCCACCGGTGCCAGGCTCTGCGGGAACAGATAGCGCGATGCCAGCCAAGCCGTCAGCGCGATGGCGATAAACCCCAACCACACCCCAAACGCGATGGAAGCACTGAGCTTGAACAGCGACAACGGACGATCAGACATGATGGCCTCCTGGCAGGCATTGACGGCGTGGCGGCAATTGTCGCACAGCCACCGTGCAGAATAATCGCGATCAAGTCTTCTGCATCCGCGCATTTATGCGGACAATCGAGCCTTTGAGCGTTGGAGCCCGGAATGAAAGACCGCTGGGATATTTTTTGTAGTGTCGTCGACAACTACGGCGACATCGGCGTGACCTGGCGCCTGGCCCGGCAATTGGTCGCGGAGCACGCCTGCGATGTGCGCTTGTGGGTCGACGACCTGCGCGCGTTCGAACGCATGTGTCCGGACATCGATGTGGAGCAAGACCTGCAATGGCAGGAAGGCGTCGAAGTGCGCCATTGGCCGGCCGAGTGGGTGAGTGTACCGGCAGCGGATGTGGTGATCGCCGCGTTCGCCTGCCAGTTACCGCCCGACTATATGGAAGCCATGGCTGAACGCGAACGTACGCCGTTGTGGATGAACCTGGATTACCTGAGTGCTGAAGAGTGGGTGGTGGGCTGTCATCGGCTGCCATCGGTGAAATTCAAGGGCGTGCAGAAGTACTTCTTCTTTCCCGGGTTCCGCACCGGCACTGGCGGGTTATTGCGTGAGGCGCGGTTGCTGGAACAACGTAATGCGTTTCAGCAGGATGCCGGTGCACAACGAGACTTCCTACAAGCCTTGGGCATAGTTCCCGCAGTCGATGCGCGGCTGATCTCTCTGTTCGCCTACGAAAATGCTGGCCTCGCCAGCTGGCTCGACGTGTTATCGACGGACGGGCGTGCCACTCATCTGCTGGTTCCGGAGGGGCGTATTCTGGGCGACGTGCAGCGCTGGCTCGATGTGGAACGGCTGGTCGCGGGCGATATCCAGCAACGCGGATCGCTGACGGTGCAGGTCATCGCGTTCGTGCGCCAGGGACAATACGACCGTCTACTGTGGTGCTGCGACTTCAATGCCGTGCGCGGCGAAGACTCGTTCGTGCGCGCCCAATGGGCCGGGCGGCCGTTGTTGTGGCACATCTACCGTCAGGACGAAGACATCCATCTCGACAAGCTCGACGCCTTCCTGGAGCTGTACACCGCCGACTTATCAGCGGCGGCAAGCGCGGCGTTGATCGGTCTCTGGCAAGCCTGGAACACGGAGGCCGATATGGCTCAACCGTGGAAAATGCTGCTGGAGCACTGGCCGGAGGTGAGCCAGCGCGCCGAAACATGGTGTCTGGAACAGGGTTTGCAAGCCGATCTTGCGACGGCGCTGGTGAAGTTTTATGAAAGTTGGATATGATACGCCACCTTGAATTTTGTAAATCCCATCCAAATTTCGGATATATGCAATGAAAACTGGTAAAGAACTGAAACCCGGTACAGTGATCCGTCTCGAAAACGACCCTTGGCTGGTTCAGAAAGCTGAGTTCACCAAGTCTGGTCGTAACAGCGCAATCATGAAGACCAAGCTGAAGAACCTGCTGACCGGTTACAAGACCGAGATCGTCTACAGCGCCGATGACAAACTGGACGACGTAATCCTCGACCGCAAAGAAGCGACCCTGTCCTTCATCAGCGGCGACACCTACACGTTCATGGACACCACTGACTACACCATGTACGAGCTGAACGCTGAAGATATCGAAGCCGTTCTGCCGTTCATCGAAGAAGGCATGGAAGACGTCTGCGAAGCTATTTTCTTCGAAGAGCGCCTGGTTTCCGTAGAGCTGCCGACCACTATCGTGCGTAAAGTGGCATACACCGAAGGTTCCGCTCGCGGCGACACTTCGGGCAAGGTGATGAAGCCTGCCAAGCTGAGCAACGGTACCGAACTGCAAGTGGCCGATTTCATCGAAATCGACGACCTGATCGAAATCGACACCCGCGAAGGTGGTTCGTACAAAGGTCGCGCCAAGAAGTAATTCTGGCCCTGCCGATACGAAAAAAGCCCGACCATGCGTCGGGCTTTTTTATGCGCGTTACGTTTTACTTCAAGTGTTGCTTCAGTTCATCCGAGGCCTGGAGCAGCGCGGAGCGGACTGCTGGGACTTGGCTGACCACGTTGAGCAAACCGTAGTCGTGGATCATGCCGTTGTAACGTACGGTGGTGACCGCTACACCGGCTGCGTCCAGCTTGCGGGCATAGGCTTCGCCTTCATCGCGTAACACGTCGGCGCCGGCTGTTTGAATCAGCGCCGGCGGCAAGCCTTTCAGCTGGTCAATGGTCGCCCGCAGCGGCGAGGCGTAGATCTCGGCGCGCTGGTTGGCGTCGGTGGTGTAGTTGTCCCAGAACCACTTCATCATGTTGCGGGTGAGGAAGTGCCCTTCGGCGTATTGGTTATAGGACCCTGTGTCGAAATTGGCGTCGGTCACCGGCCATAACAGCACTTGGAACTTGATCGCCGGTGTGCCCTTGTCCTTGGCCATCAGGCTGACCACTGCCGCCATATTACCGCCGACACTGTTGCCCGCTACCGCCAGGCGCTTGCCATCGACGTTGATCTCTTGGCCGTGCTCGGCCACCCATTTTGTCGCGCCGTAGGCTTGGTTGATCGCCACCGGGTAGTGCGCTTCCGGCGAAGGTGTGTAGTTGACGAACACCGCCACCGCCCCCGAACCCACCACCAGATCCCGCACCAGGCGTTCATGGGTCGGATAGTCCCCAAGCACCCAGCCGCCGCCGTGGAAGAACATGAACACCGGCAATGTGCCCTTGACCCCGGCCGGACGCACGATGGTCAGGTCCAGCGGCTTGCCATCGACCTGGATGGTCTTCTGGCTCACATCCGCTTTGGGCAAGGTCAGCTTCACACCGGCCTGGGCGCCGGTCAGTACGGCACGGGCGTCCTTTGGCGTCAGTTGTTCCATCGGTTTGCCGGTGCCGGCGTTCAACACGTCCAGAAAAGCTTGGGTGGAGTGTTCGACTTCACCTGACGCAGCAAAGGCGTTGGTGATGGACAAGGCGAGCAGGGTGCCGGTGAGTGCTTTACCAATTGTGTTCATTGCGTTCTCCAGGGGCGGCCGAGGTCATTTAGACAGTCACGTGCAGGCGTACATCAACGTTGCCACGGGTGGCGTTGGAGTACGGGCAGACTTGGTGAGCGGCGTCGACCAGGCTTTGCGCGTCGTCTTGAGCCAGGCCCGGCAGGCTGATGTGCAGGTCGATATCCAGGCCGAAACCACCAGGAATCTGGCCGATACCGACGTGGGCGGTGATCGAGGCGTCATCCGGGATTTTGCGTTTTGTCTGGCTGGCGACGAATTTCAGGGCGCCGATGAAGCAGGCCGAGTAGCCGGCAGCGAACAGTTGCTCAGGGTTGGTGGCCTGGCCGCCGGCGCCACCCAGTTCTTTAGGGGTGGAGAGTTTGACGTCGAGGATGTTGTCGTTGGAAACAGCACGGCCATCACGGCCGCCGGTGGCGGTAGCTACTGCGGTATAGAGCGTTTGCATGGCGTTTTCCTCTTTGTTTTAGCGCTAAATGTTTGCGCGCTAAGTAGTTGGTGAGGAGAATGTATAGCGCCAATGTTTTGCGCGCAAGATAAATTTATAAAATTATTCAGAGGGCGGGACGAACGGTCGTTGTCTGCGGGCGCAGCGGAGTCGACGCCCTTGAAGGGGAAGGGGTTTAAATGCTGGCTTGCAGGTTAGCGCGCAACGCAATCAGGTCGCCCTGCAACTTACGCAATTGGTCCAACTCCAGGCCGCTTGCACCGAGGATGCAGTGGGGAATTCCCATGGCCCGGTCTTGCAGGGCGCGGCCGGCGGCGGTCAATTCCACGACCACCACGCGTTCATCTTCGCGGCTGCGGGTACGGCTGAGCAGGCCTTCGACTTCCAGGCGCTTGAGCAGCGGTGTCAGCGAGCCCGGATCAGTCAGCAGGCGACTGCTGATTTCGCCGACGGTCAAACCATCCTCTTCCCACAACACCATCATTGCCAGGTACTGCGGGTAGGTCAGGCCCAGCGCTTGCAGCAGTGGCTTGTAGACCTTGGTCATCAGCAGCGAGGTCGAGTGCAGGGCGAAGCACAGCTGGTTATCCAGCATCAGGGATTCGCAAGGATCGGGATTTTTGCTCATGGCGTTGCCTCCGGAAAACGTCTCTGGGCTGGAATCTAGCGGGCAAATCTTTAATGCGCCAGATAATTCTGTCCGAGCGGTCAGACCAAGCCACTTTGCAATGCCAGGTCCCACGGCGGCACGGGGCTGAAGCGGGTTTTGAGGTATTCCAGCAACAAGCGGCTGCGTGCGTTGGGTTGCTGTTCCAGGCGTAGTGCATAGATCCCGGTGGTTTCGGGGCTGGGCAGGCCATTTTCGCAAAACAATGGCAGCAGTTCGCCGCGCACCAGGTATTCACTGGCCAGCCAGGTGGGCAGGTGGGCAATGCCCAGTCCGGCCAGGGCACCGGACAGCAAGGCTTCGGCGTTATTTGCACTCATGCGGATGCGACGTGGGCGATAGGTAGCACGGCGCCCATCCAGCTCGAATCGCCAGGCGAATGTTGGCGCCAGGCCATCCCAGTCCAGCCCGTCGTGTTCGCTCAGCTCCTGAGGGTGGTTCGGCATGCCTCGGCTCTTCAGATAGGCCGGGCTGGCACAGGCGACGCGCACGATGCTCGCCAGTGGGGTAGCGATCAACCGCGTGTCGACGATATGCCCGGCGCGCAGTACCAGGTCAACCTTGCCCAGGTGCGCGCCCTGCATGTCCACAAAACTGTCGATCAGATGCAGGTGCACATCCAGCCCTGGGTAGACATTCAGGAAGTCCGCAATCACCGGCGCCAGGTGCCGTCGACCGAACGCCGCTGGCGCATCCACCCGAATCAGACCCTCCGGCGCATGGCTCAACGACACGGCTTCGGCCCGTGCTAATTGCAACTCGCTGACGATCCGCCGCGCCCGCTCGGCAAACGCCACACCCGCCGGGGTCGGCACTACCGCGTGGGTGCTGCGCTGGAATAGGCGGCTGCCCACCGAGCTTTCCAGGCTGTCGATCCGCCGCGCCACCGCGGAGGGCGTCAAGGGATGACGGCGTGCTGCCGCGGAAAAACTGCCGGTTTCCAACACATCGAGAAACAGGCTCAGTTGATCAGTCAGAGTATTGGGGTTCATCAAACGAATGCTTATGCGAGATTGGCACAGCCATTGTGCGTTGCTGTGCGTTTCCGCGCCAGAGTCGACTGCGTAGGATGCAAGGCCTGTGATTGCGGAGTGACAAGCTGTGTTGGATTTAATGATGTACCTGGTATTGGGCGCGGCCCTCGGCACAGTGGGTGGGCTGTTCGGCATTGGCGGCGGGCTGATCGCGATCCCGGTGCTGGGCGTGTTGTTCGGCCTGGATCAGCAACTGGCCCAGGGCACGGCACTGGTGATGGTCGTGCCCAATGTGATGCTAGCGCTGTGGCGCTACCACCAGCGCAACCGCATTGAACTGCGCCATGCGTTGCCGTTGGGCGTGATGGGTTTCAGTTTCGCCTGGCTCGGTTCGATCTGGGCCGTGGGCCTGGATGCGGGCGCCATGCGCATCGGCTTTATTGCCTTCCTGCTGACGCTCTCGGCCTACAACCTGGTGCGCATGTTCACCCGCAACGCACCGCCGACGGCGCAGATGCGTTACTCCTGGCCGTGGCTCGGGGTGCTGGGTGCGGCATCCGGTTCCATGGGCGGTTTATTCGGTGTGGGTGGCGCAGTGGTTGCCACGCCGGTGCTGACCAGTGTGTTCGGCACTAGCCAGGTGGTTGCCCAAGGCCTGTCCCTGGCCCTGGCACTGCCGAGTACCGGTGTAACTCTGGTCACCTACGCCTGGCACCAGGAAGTGGACTGGATGATCGGCGTCCCCTTGGCCATCGGCGGTTTGCTCAGTATCAGTTGGGGCGTGAAAGTCGCCCACGCCCTCCCGGAGCGTGTACTGCGCGGCCTGTTCTGCGGCTTTCTGGTGGTGTGCGCGGTGATGCTGACCTTTAAGGTCTGAAACCTTCGATGATGTATTCCGCCAGGCAGTCGGTGATGGGCGAATTCATCTGGGGGTTGCGCAACAAGTGCAGGTTCATCGAGGGCAGGGGGGGCAGGCCTTCGTCCTTGCCCAGCACCCGCAGGTCTTCAGTCACCAGGCTTTCCATGCTGACCATCACCGCCAGGCCGGCGTTGACCACCGCCTGGATCGCCGCCACGTTGGAGCTGTGATAGGCGAGGCGATAATCCCGCCCGGCCGCCTCCAGTGCTGAGCGCGCCCACTGGGTATAGAGACAGTCGACACCGGACATCGCCAGTGGCAGGGCATCATGCTCGTCCGTGCAAAAGCACGGCGCTGCCACCCACACCATGCGTTCTGTGCGCAACAGCTCACCGATTTCATTGCCTGGCTCGCGGCTGACGACGGTCAACGCCAAATCCCGCCGCTGCATCAGCACTGATGAAGATTCGCAGTGCATCTCGATCTGAATCAGCGGGTAGGCCTTGGAAAACTGCTTGAGAATTCCCGGTAGGAAACGCATCACGTAATCATCTGGCGTGCCGATGCGCACCAACCCCACCATGTGCGGCTCACGCAGGGTGTTGAACACCTCACTGTGCAGTTTCAGGATGCGCCGTGCATAGCCCAGCAACACCTGGCCCTCGGGCGTCAGTCGCACCTGCCGACCATCACGCTCGAACAGCTTGCGCTGCAACACGTCTTCTTCCAGGCGCTTCATCTGCATGCTCACCGCCGATTGGGTGCGGTTGACCAATTCACCTGCGCGGGTGAAACCACCCTGGTCGGCAATGGCGACGAAGGTGCGCAGCACTTCTGTGTCGATGCTCGGAAAGCTGGACAATTGATCAATCTCTGAGATGTATTGCATAAAAAACATTCGTTGGATTGATCATAAGCCCAGGCACACACTTGCGCCATCCCCACTCGAGGGCGCGAAGATGAAAGGTCAAAGAGGTTTTGTGTTGATGGCGAAACGTCCGTTTGCCGGGCTGTTTCACAAGATTGCCCGTTGGCAGGTGGTGCATGCGGAACGCCAGATGCTGGCAACCTTGAGCGATGATGCGCTCAAGGATATCGGGCTCAATCGCGGCGACGTAGAGCAGGAGCGGCAGCTGCATTTCTGGCAAGACCCGCTGCGAAAATGATCGCGGATGCAGTAGGGTGGGTGGCGCGCCCATACGGAGATTCCCATGCCCGCCGACCTGTCTTTTTCACTCAAGCAAGCTCGGCGCATGGCGCTGGCGGCCCAGGGTTTTTCCGGGCGCCAGGCGCCTGCACTGATTAAGGCTGCGCATCTCAACCGGATGATCGAGCGTCTGGGTGTATTGCAGATCGATTCAGTGAATGCCGTGGTGCGCTCGCATTACCTGCCGCTGTTTTCCCGTTTGGGTCATTACTCCCCTTTACTCCTTGAGCAGGCGGCCTGGAGCCAGGGCCGGCGGCGTTCGTTGTTCGAATACTGGGGGCATGAGGCTTCGCTGTTGCCGCTGGCGCTTTACCCGTTGATGCGTTGGCGCATGGCGCGGGCGCAGCAGGGGCAGGGAATTTATTCGCAGATGGCGCGTTTTGGGCGTGAGCAGCAGACCACGATCCGGCGGGTTTTGCAGATCGTCGAGCAGCAGGGCGCGCTGGGTGCTGGTAGTTTGTCGACCCGTGCGGAACGTGCCGGTCCTTGGTGGGACTGGAGCGATGAGAAACACGCGCTGGAATGGCTGTTTGCTGCCGGCCTGGTGACTGTTGCAGGCCGACGCGGCTTTGAACGTCTCTACGATCTGCCAGAGCGGGTCATTCCCAGCGATATCCTTCAAACCTCTGTGACTGAGGCGCAAGCCCAGCGCGGTTTGCTGCTGCACAGCGCTACGGCGCTGGGCGTGGGCACCGAAAAGGACCTGCGCGATTACTTCCGTCTCGACCCTGCCGACAGCCGCTCTCGCCTCGCCGAACTGGTGGAAGACGGCCAACTGCGGGTTTGCCAAGTACAAGGTTGGAAGCAACCGGCTTACTGCCTGCCTGACCCGAAAGTGCCACGCAACGTGCCGGCCAGCGCTCTGCTGTCGCCGTTCGACTCGCTGGTCTGGGAACGCAGCCGCACCGAGCGTCTGTTCGACTTCCGATACCGCCTGGAGATTTATACCCCGCAAGACAAGCGAGTGTACGGCTACTACGTGCTGCCGTTTCTGTACAACGAACGGATCGCTGCACGCGTCGACCTGCGCGCCGAACGCGCCAATGGACGCCTGGCGGTGCATGCGGAGCACGAAGAAGAGTCGGGACTCGATGATGAGGGTATGCAGGCGCTGGCGCAGAACCTGTTGCAAATGGCCGGTTGGCTGGGACTGGAACAGGTGCAGCTCAATTGCCAGCGGCCGAGTGCCGACCGGTTAAGGGCGGCAATGCTTGATAGGGGTGGGCTTTAGGGCCTCTTCGCGAGCAAGCCCGCTCCCACATGTGACCGCGTAGATCCTGTAGGAATGCCGTCGAATGTGGGAGCGGGCGTGCTCGTGAAGGCGTCAGTGCAGGCGACTTAAATCTCAGCGTTTGACTTGTTTAAGCGTCTCGGCAATCAGAAACGCCAATTCCAGCGACTGATCGGCATTCATCCGTGGGTCGCAGTGGGTGTGGTAGCGGTCCGACAATCCATCCTCGGTGATCGGCCGCGCGCCGCCGATGCACTCGGTGACGTTTTGCCCGGTCATCTCGATGTGAATCCCGCCGGCATAAGTCCCCTCGGCCTGGTGCACCTGGAAGAACTCCTTCACCTCGCCCAGGATCTGCGCAAAGTCGCGGGTCTTGTAGCCGCTGCTGGCCTTGATGGTGTTGCCGTGCATCGGGTCGGAACTCCACAGCACCTGCTTGCCTTCGCGCTGCACGGCGCGAATCAGGCCTGGCAGATGGTCGCCGACCTTGCCTGCACCCATGCGTGCGATCAGGTTGAGGCGGCCGGGGTCGTTGTCCGGGTTGAGGATGTCGATCAAGCGGATCAGGTCATCCGGGTTCATGCTCGGGCCGACCTTGACCCCGATCGGATTGTTCACTCCACGCAGGAACTCGACGTGGGCGCCATCCAGTTGGCGGGTGCGGTCGCCGATCCACAGCATGTGCGCCGAGCAATCGTAGTAGTCGTTGGTCAGGCTGTCGCGGCGCACGAACGCTTGCTCATAGTTGAGCAGCAACGCTTCGTGGGCGGTGAAGAAACTGGTTTCGCGCAGTTGCGGCGAGCTGTCCATACCGCAGGCGCGCATGAAGGCCAGCGTCTCATCGATGCGGTCGGCCAGTTGGCTGTATTTCTCGGCCAGCGCGGAGTTGGCGATGAAGTCCAGGTTCCACTTGTGCACTTGGTGCAGGTCGGCAAAACCGCCCTGGGCGAAGGCGCGCAGCAGGTTAAGGGTGGCGGTGGACTGGTGGTAGGACTGCAGCAGGCGGTCCGGGTCCGGCACGCGGCTTGTTTCGTCGAAGCCGATACCGTTGACGATGTCGCCACGGTAAGCGGGCAGGGTGATGCCGTCGATGGTTTCATCGTTGGCCGAGCGCGGCTTGGCGAACTGGCCAGCCATGCGCCCGACCTTGACCACCGGGCAACCGGCGGCGAAGGTCATCACGATGGCCATCTGCAGCAGTACCTTGAAGGTGTCGCGGATTTTCGCGGCGGAGAACTCGGCAAAACTCTCGGCGCAATCGCCGCCTTGCAGCAGGAATGCGCGGCCCTGGGTCACCTCGGCAAACTGGCGACGCAACTCGCGGGCTTCCCCGGCAAACACCAGTGGCGGGTAGCTGGCCAGGTTCTGCTCTACTTGCAGCAAGTGCGCAGCGTCCGGGTACTGGGGTTGTTGCTGGATCGGCAGGGCGCGCCAGCTGTCGGGGCTCCAGGGTTGGCTCATCATGAACTCGATTGGCTGATTAGAGATCGGGCGCCAATGTTATCAGCAATTAGTGCGTGACCTGTTGCCGCCGGTTGGCCGACAATCGCGCCTTTGCCGTGCGGTAAACCGTTAGGAGTAGTGATGACCGAGGAGCGTGTCGAGCGCCTGCTGGCCGAAGTCCATGATGATTTCGGCATGATCCGTGTGCTCGAAGTGGCGGATTACCGGTTTCTGGAATTCGGAGATGCCATCGAACAGAGCTGCGTATTTACCGCCGACCCCAGCTGGCTGGAGTACGACTACACCCGCGCCATGTTGATCGGCGCGTTGTGCCATGAGCAACCGGAAAGCGCGCTGTTCCTTGGGTTGGGCGCCGGCACGCTGACCCAGGCCTGTCTCAAGTTCCTGCCGCTGGAAGACGTGGAAGCCATCGAGCTGCGCCCCGATGTGCCGCGCCTGGCCATCGAGTACTTGGGGCTGGACGACGACCCGCGGCTGTATATTCGCATTGGCGATGCCCTGCAATTGCTCGACAGCGCCGAAGCGGCCGACTTGATCTTTGTTGACCTCTATACCGACGTCGGCCCCGGTGTCGGGCACCTGGCCTGGACCTTCCTGGAAAACTGCCAGAAAAAACTCAATCCCGGTGGTTGGCTGGTGATCAACCAGTGGGCCACCGACGATGGCAAACCCCTGGGGGCGGCGTTGTTGCGTGGCTTGTACCACCGGCATTACTGGGAACTGCCGGTGAAGGAGGGCAATGTGATTCTGCTGGTGCCGTCGGAGCTGGATCAGGTATTGGACCTGGGTGCGCTTTCGGCGCGTGCCGAAGCGTTGGCGCCGCGGTTGGGATACTCGTTGCAGCCGTTGATCAAGGCGATTCGTCCCGCAACCTAGTCGCCTGTAACGATGCCATCGCCGGCAAGCCTGCTCCCACATTTTGACCGCATTTCCCTGTTGAAATGCATTCCCCTGTGGGAGCGGGCTTGCCCGCGAAGAGGCCGGTACTGCCCGTTCAAATACCCTTGAACACCCCAGGGCGCTTCTCGATCATCGCTCGTACGCCTTCCTTGGCATCCTCGCTGTTGAGCAGTTTATCCACCATCGGCGGCAAAGCCGCAGCCGCCACGGTCTCGCCTTCCACCCGCGCCAGCCGTGCCGACATCAACGTGGCCTGTACGCCCAGAGGTGCCTGGCGGGCGATACGGTTGGCCAGTTCGACGGCGCGGGGCAGCAGGTCTTCGCTGGCCATCACTTCCTGCACCAGGCCCAGGCGCAGGGCGTCATGGGCGTCGAACTCATCGCCGGTCAACAGCCAGCGCATGGCGTTGCCCCAGCCGGCAATCTGATGAAAGCGCAACGTCGCGCCGCCAAACGGAAAGATCCCACGCTGAACTTCCATCTGCGCAAAGCGCGTATTGCTGGCGCAGAGGTTGATATCTGCAGCCAGCATCAGCTCTATCCCGATAGTCAGGCAGTAACCCTGGGCCGCGACGATCACCGGTTTGCTCACGCGTGGGCCGGCAAACACGCCCCAGGGATCGCAACCGCCCAAGGGCGGCTGCCAGCCACCGGCCATCACCCCACTGACATTGGCCAGATCGAGCCCGGCGGTGAAGTGATCGCCATGGGCGAACACCACGGCGACCCGCGCGTCGGTGTTTCGATCAAATTCGCCATACGCCAGGCTCAGCTCATTGAGCAGATCCAGATCGAACGCGTTGCGTTTGGCCACCCGGTCCAGGCCTAAAAGCAAGACATGACCCTGGAGTTCACGGCTGACGCGGCTGCTACTGGCTTGATTCATGGGTGTGCCCTCGGGCGCAGGGAAGGATTTCGGACCAAAGGGGCCGAAAGGTAAGGTGAAACGTTTAAGTGTTATGACCAGCAGGGCCGGGCCTTTGAAAAATAGACCTTGCCGGTGTTATCTGCAAAGGCTGTGACACAGCGCGGTTTGTCGGTGCTTTGCGATAAAAAAAGCTCCCTTTTTCAGCTATTTCCGGTATAGTGCGCGCCGGCCTTTAACCGGGCCGCGTTTAGGTAGCGCAATTCCCCGAAGTCAGCTTCGGCTGCACGTCCGCACAGCGGACTCTCCCTTGACGAATCTTTTTCATTCATTCGTTTTCGCAAATCCCCGCCGACAAAGCAGCCAGGGCGACTCTTGAGTCTCAACACGGCATGCGCAGCTTTGGAGCATGGGTCTTTGCGGATGCACTTAGAGGCAGACCCATGACCCAGGAAACCGGCGGCTTCGCCGCTTTTAATCTTAACCCGAATATTCTTGCAGCCGTCGCAGCGACCGGCTACGAAGAGCCTTCGGCGATTCAGCAGCAATCGATCCCGATCATCATGGCCGGCAAGGACATGATCGGCCAGGCGCAAACCGGTACCGGCAAAACCGCCGCGTTCGCTTTGCCTATCCTGCATTGCATCGATCCTGCCAAGCGCGAACCGCAAGCCCTGATCCTGGCGCCAACCCGTGAGTTGGCGCTGCAAGTAGCAACCGCTTTTGAAACCTACGCCAAGCAAATGCCGGGCGTAACCGTTGTGGCCGTTTACGGCGGCGCGCCTATGGGCCCACAACTGAAAGCAATCCGTAATGGCGCACAGATCGTTGTCGCCACGCCGGGCCGTCTGTGCGACCACCTGCGTCGTGACGAGAAAGTCCTGTCGACCGTGAACCACCTGGTTCTGGACGAAGCTGACGAAATGTTGAAGCTGGGCTTCATGGATGACCTGGAAGTCATCTTCAAGGCGCTGCCACCGACCCGTCAGACCGTTCTGTTCTCGGCCACCCTGCCGCAGTCGATCCGTGCCATTGCCGAGCGTCACCTGCGCGATCCAGAGCACGTGAAGATCCAGACCAAGACTCAGACCGTTACCGCGATCGAACAGGCTCACCTGTTGGTTCACGCTGACCAGAAGACCTCGGCTGTATTGAGCCTGCTGGAAGTCGAAGACTTCGACGCCCTGATCATGTTCGTGCGCACCAAGCAAGCGACCCTGGACCTGGCCAGTGCCCTGGAAGCCAAAGGCTACAAAGCCGCTGCGCTGAACGGTGACATCGCCCAGAACCAACGTGAGCGCGTGATCGACTCTCTCAAGGATGGCCGTCTGGACATCGTTGTGGCGACCGACGTTGCCGCCCGTGGCCTCGACGTTCCACGTATCACCCACGTGTTCAACGTTGACATGCCGTACGACCCAGAGTCCTACGTTCACCGTATCGGCCGTACTGGCCGTGCCGGTCGCGAAGGTCGTGCACTGCTGCTGGTGACTCCACGTGAGCGCCGCATGCTGCAAGTGATCGAGCGTGTAACCGGTCAGAAAGTTGCCGAAGTCCGCCTGCCGGATGCCCAAGCCGTTCTGGATGCTCGCATCAAGAAACTGACCAACAGCCTGTCGCCACTGGTGGCTGACGCTGAATCGACTCACGGCGACCTGCTGGACCGCCTGACCGCCGATATCGGTTGCACCCCGCGTGCCCTGGCTGCAGCCCTGCTGCGCAAGGCGACCAATGGTCAAGCCTTGACCCTGGCAGCTATCGAGAAAGAACGTCCACTGGTGCCGAACAGCGCTCCGCGCGGTGATCGTCCAGAGCGTTCCGGCGACCGTCCAGACCGTGGTGATCGCGAGCGTCGTGCTCCAGTGCCATTGGCTGAAGGCCGTGCTCGTTGCCGTACCGCGCTGGGCGCGCGTGATGGTATCGCTGCCAAGAACCTGCTGGGCGCTATCCTCAATGAGGGTGGCCTGGCACGTGAAGCCATCGGTCGCATCCAGGTTCGTGACAGCTTCTCCCTGGTGGAGCTGCCGGAAGACGGTCTGGAAAAACTGCTGGCCAAGCTGAAAGACACTCGCGTTGCCGGTAAGCAGCTGAAGCTGCGTCGCTACCGCGAAGATTGATCCGCCCCTGGGCTGATTGATCGCACATAAAAAATCCCCGACTGGTTCGGGGATTTTTTTTGGCTGAAATTCGCCTGTAGGCGACGGCAAGGGGCGTTAGCCGAAGCGGTAGATGTCCATGCCCAACGCGCCCATAGTGAAGCCTTGGTGCGCGATGCTGAAATCACCCCCAGCGCCACGTGCGAAGTACAGCGGCAGCAGGTGCTCGTCACTGGGATGGCTGCGTACGGCATTCGGCGCCTGGCGCCGATAGTCGTGCAGGGCGGCTTCATCGTCGGCTGCCAGCTTATCGACCACCCAGTCCCGGAAGTCTCGCGCCCATGGCTCGATGCTTTCAGGCCCTGCATGCCAGTCCAACTCGCCCAGGTTGTGGGTGATGCTGCCCGAACCGATCAGCAGTACGCTGTGCTCACGCAGGCTGGCAAGGGCATGCCCGACACGGGTCTGCAGAACAGGGCCCATGCGGCTGGGCAGGGACACCTGTACCACCGGGATATCGGCCGTTGGGTACATCAGCGACAGCGGCACCCAGGTGCCGTGGTCGAATGGACGACGGTCATCGGTGCGGGCATTCAGACCGTCGGCCTTCAGCAACTCGACAATCCTACCGGCCAGTTGCGGGTCGCCCGGCGCCGGGTACTGCACGGCAAACAATTCGCGAGGGAATCCGCCGAAGTCGTGCCAGGTTTCAGGCGTGGCGCTGCCGCTGACCAGGAGTTCGTCGCTTTCCCAGTGCGCCGACACCACCACGATGGCCTTCGGGCGTGGCAACTCGGCAGCAAGACGCTGCAGGGCCGGGCCGCTGGCACCGGGTTGCAGGGCAAGCATGGGCGAACCGTGGGAGATAAACAGGCTGGGGAGCATAAGTGGGGTCCTGAGCGTTAACATGGGCCCATCTTCAGTCAGATCATTGATCTAAATCTAATATAAGTTTTAGCACCATTTGATCGAATTTTATGGAGGATCTATGGAACCTGAGTTTTGGCAGGAGCGCTGGGCGCGCAATCAGATCGGCTTTCATCTGCCCGAGGTCAACCCTTACCTGCAACGACATTGGTCGCAGCTGGCGCTCGTCGAGGGCGCCAGGGTGCTGGTGCCCTTGTGCGGCAAGAGCCTGGACCTGATGTGGTTGGCCAGTCATGGGCTGCGGGTGATGGGGGTGGAGCTGTCGGAGCAGGCCGTGGAGGCGTTTTTCAGCGAACAGAACCTTGTGCCACGTATCACTCGGCGGGATGCCTTTACGGTGTACCAGACTGATCTGATCGAAGTGTGGTGCGGCGACTTCTTCGCTCTGGACGCCGAAGCCTTGGCCGGTTGCACCGCATTATATGACCGCGCCGCCCTGATCGCCTTGCCGCCGCTGATGCGTGCGCAGTACGCCGAGCATTTGAGTCGCCTGCTGCCTTCGGGTTGCCAGGGACTGCTGATCACCCTTGATTACGACCAGTCGCAAAAAGCCGGGCCACCGTTTGCTGTGACGGATGATGAAGTCAAGGTGCTGTTCGGCTCGGACTGGACCGTGAAGACGCTGCAAGAGCAAGACGTCCTGGGGGAGAGCTGGAAGTTTGTTCAGGAGGGTGTCACGCGGCTTGATGAGCGGGTTTATTGGCTGGGCAGGGCGTAAACCTTGTCCATAAAAAAAGGGGCGATCCAATCGCCCCTTTTTTGCAATGCGGGTTATCAGCCCATGCGACGCAGTGCGTCGATACGCTCTTCCAGCGGCGGGTGGCTCATGAACAGGCGAGCCATGCCCTGCTTGATGCCACCGTTGATGCCGAAGGCGGTCAGGCTGTCCGGCATGTGCACCGGCAGGCCCTGCTCGGAGCGCAGGTGTTGCAGCGCTGCGATCATCGCCCCGGTACCGGCCAGGCGGGCACCGGCTTCATCTGCACGGAACTCTCTCTTGCGTGAGAACCACATAGTGATTGCGCTGGCCAGGAAGCCCAGCACCAACTCGGCGAAGATGGTCGCCACGAAGTAGGCAATGCCGCGGCCGCCTTCGTTCTTGAAGATCACCTTGTCGACAAAGTTGCCGATGATCCGTGCAAAGAACATCACGAAGGTGTTCACCACGCCTTGTACCAGCGCCAGGGTGACCATGTCACCGTTGGCCACGTGGCCGATCTCGTGGGCCAACACGGCCTTCACTTCATCGTACGAGAAGCGTTCCAGCATGCCCTGGCTAACCGCAACGAGTGCGTCGTTCTTGTTCCAGCCGGTCGCAAAGGCGTTGGCTTCATAAGCCGGGAAGATCCCGACTTCAGGCATTTTGATACCGGCTTCGCGGGATAACTCCTCAACGGTCTGCAGCAACCATTGCTCGTGCCGGGTACGGGGTTGGGTGATCACCTGGGTGCTGGTGCTCATCTTCGCCATCCACTTGGAGATGAACAGCGAGAACAGCGAGCCGGCAAAACCAAAGACCGCACAGAAAATCAGCAGCTGATTGAGGTTCAGGTCAACCCCGTTGGCCGCCATGAACCCATTGAAGCCGAAAAGGCTCAAGGTGATGCTGGCAATCAGCACGACCGCAAGGTTAGTGGCCAAGAACAGCAGGATGCGCATCATG
This sequence comes from Pseudomonas sp. H3_E07, assembly GCF_054668895.1. Taxonomy (NCBI): domain Bacteria; kingdom Pseudomonadati; phylum Pseudomonadota; class Gammaproteobacteria; order Pseudomonadales; family Pseudomonadaceae; genus Pseudomonas; species Pseudomonas sp. H3_E07. The sequence continues at coordinate 914,009 of NZ_CP162795.1, read as the reverse complement.
GTTGTAGAATTCTCCTCATGCTTAATATGTCGCGTACTGCGGGGTATATAAGGTGCGGCATGGGGTGATTCAACCGAGCGACTATTTCAAACTGTGTCCTACAGCTTGAATGTAGAGCCTTGAAGGGCATTTCCGATGGGGAAAAGACGGCTGAATCGGTTTTCCGTAGCCTCGCAGCCCTGTAATTACGGGGGGTAGGTGGCTTTTGCGCTGGCCGCGAACTGCCTGTCTGTGGGAAAGGCAGAGAAGTGTTGCCAGATACTCGCTGTACGACCGATTGTCGGTCGTACAGCGCCGTTTCCATTACTGGCGATAGGACTTGAGGAAGTTGCCGATGCGACCAATGGCCATTTCCAGATCGTCCACACGCGGCAGCGTCACCACGCGGAAGTGATCCGGCCACGGCCAGTTGAATGCGGTGCCTTGCACCACCAGCAGCTTTTCCGACAGCAGCAGGTCGAGCACGAATTTCTCATCGTTGAGGATCGGGCACACCTTTGGGTCGATCCGCGGGAAGGCGTACAGCGCACCCATGGGTTTCACACAGCTCACGCCCGGGATTGCGTTGAGCAGTTCCCAGGTGCGGTTGCGCTGTTCCAGCAGCCGGCCTTGGGGCAGAACCAGATCATTGATGCTCTGGTAGCCGCCCAGGGCGGTCTGGATGGCGTGCTGGCTCGGTACGTTGGCGCACAGGCGCATATTGGCCAGTATGTCGATACCTTCGATGTAGCTCTGGGCGTTGTGCTTGGGGCCGGAGATCGCGATCCAGCCGGAACGGAAGCCCGCCACGCGGTAGGACTTGGACAGGCCGTTGAAGGTCAGGCACAGCAGGTCCGGCGCCAGGGAGGCGGTGCACACGTGCACGGCGTCATCGTAGAGGATCTTGTCGTAGATCTCGTCGGAGAACACCACCAGGTTGTGCTGGCGTGCCAGTTCGAGCATGCCCAGCAAGACTTCCCTGGAGTACACCGCACCGGTCGGGTTGTTCGGGTTGATGATCACCAGAGCCTTGGTGTTCGGGGTGATCTTGGCCTTGATGTCGGCCAGGTCCGGGAACCAGTCTGCGCCTTCGTCACACAGGTAGTGCACCGGATGGCCGCCGGCCAGGGTCACAGCGGCGGTCCACAGTGGGTAGTCGGGCGCCGGCACCAGCACTTCGTCGCCGTTGTTGAGCAAGGCCTGCATGGACATCACGATCAGCTCGGACACGCCGTTGCCCAGGTAGATGTCTTCGATGCCGACACCTTCGACCTGCTTTTGTTGGTAGTACTGCATCACCGCCTTGCGTGCGCTGAACAGGCCCTTGGAGTCGCTGTAGCCCTGGGCGGTGGGCAGGTTGCGGATCACGTCCTGAAGGATTTCGTCCGGCGCTTCGAAACCAAAAGGCGCCGGGTTGCCGATGTTCAGCTTGAGGATGCGATGGCCTTCCTCCTCCAGGCGTTTGGCGTGCTTGAGCACTGGGCCGCGAATGTCGTAGCAGACGTTGGCGAGCTTGTTCGATTTGCTGACCTGCATGGCGATGTGATCCTGAAAATGAACGATCCAGACGGTGGGGACACTACCGTACTGCGAATCCTGCGGGGCCCGCACCCATAAATACGTTTGAATGCCGGTAGCGCGGGTGCCAGACTGGCGTTTTGAAGAGGCGCAATCATACGTGCCGCCTGATCCATGGAAAAGACACAGATCAGGCTTTTTCAGTTGCCGAGGTGTACCGATGGAAAAGTTGCAGAAAACCGTTGAAGAATGGAAGGCGATGCTCGATCCGGAGCAATACAACGTGTGCCGTCTCAAGGGCACCGAGCGACCCTTCAGCGGCAAGTACAATGGCACCAAGACCGACGGTGTGTACCACTGCATTTGCTGCAACGAGCCGTTGTTCGACGCCAAAACCAAGTTCGACTCCGGCTGCGGCTGGCCGAGCTTCTATGCGCCGATCGCCGACAGCGCGATGATCGAGATCCGTGACGTCAGCCACGGCATGATCCGCACCGAAGTCACCTGCGCCAAATGCGATGCCCACCTGGGGCATGTGTTTCCGGACGGTCCGCCGCCGACCGGCCTGCGTTACTGCATCAACTCGGTGTGCCTGAACCTCGTCCCGCGCTGAATTGAACCGCGCGGCGCCCTGTAGGAGCGAGCCCGCTTACTCCTACAGGTGTGGGTTGATATCACGGCATCAATATCGTCAATTAAATTGCACGCAATTGAATTGCTTACTATGTTTGTTGTTCTTTTCTCCCGATCGAGGCATTGCCATGAGCAACAACCTGCTGAGCATCCCTTGCACCACCATCAAGGGTGAGCAAAAGACCTTGGCCGATTTCGCCGGCAAGGCCATCCTCGTGGTCAATACCGCGAGCAAGTGCGGCTTCACCCCGCAATACAAGGGGCTGGAACAGCTCTGGCAGCAGTACAAGGACCAGGGATTAGTGGTGTTGGGCTTCCCCTGCAACCAGTTCGGCAAGCAAGAGCCCGGTAACGAAGGCGCAATTTCCGAGTTCTGCGAGCTGAATTTCGGCGTCAGCTTCCCGCTGTTCAAGAAGATCGACGTGAATGGCAGCGACGCCCACCCGTTGTTCGTGCAACTGAAAGAACAGGCGCCGGGCCTGCTGGGCTCCAAGGGCATCAAGTGGAACTTCACCAAGTTCCTCATCGGCCGTGACGGCCAGGTGGTCAAACGCTTTGCGCCGACCACTAAGCCGCAGGACCTGACCCAAGAGATCGAAGCCCTGCTCAAATGACCGTCTCCCTGGCTCTCGACAACCAACTGTGTTTCAAGCTCTACGCCGCGTCCAGGGCGGTGACTCGCGCATACAAGCCGATGCTCGATCAATTGGGCCTGACTTATCCGCAATACCTGGTGATGCTGGTGTTGTGGGAGTGGCACGCCGCCACGCCGGCGCAACCCACGGTCAAGGCGTTGGGTGAGCGCTTGATGCTGGATTCGGGCACGCTGACGCCGCTGCTCAAGCGCCTTGAGCAACTCGGTTTGGTCAAGCGCCAGCGCAGCGCCAAGGATGAGCGGGAGGTGCACCTGAGCTTGAGCGAAACCGGTGTGCAGTTGCGCGACCAGGCTCATGGGCTCAAGACCCGGCTGCTGTGTGACAGCGGCATCGACCTGAACCAGGCCGACGCCCTGCGCGATGGCCTGGATCAGTTGCTTCGGCAGATCAGAGACTTGTCGTCTTCGGCACCCACAGCTCCAGCAGGCCACTGAGTTCTTCGCGACGGAACGGCTTGGCCAGGTAGTCGTTCATGCCCGCGGCCCGGCAACGTTCGCGCTCTTCGGACAGCGCGTTGGCGGTCAACGCGACAATCGGCAGGTCCGGCCAGCGCCCGCTGCGACGAATCTGCCGGCTGGCTTCGTAGCCGTCCATCACCGGCATATTGCAGTCCATCAACACCAGGTCGAAGTGTTGTTCCTCAAGAAACTTGAGTGCCTCGCCACCGTGGGCGGCCACGATCACCTCACACCCCAGTTTGCTGAGCATACCCTTGGCCACCAGCTGGTTGACCGGGTTGTCCTCCACTAGCAGGATGCGTGCCCTGTGCACCAGGGGCGCGGTTTCCATCTGGATCGGGTCGAGGATCAGTTGCGCGTCGCTGCGCAAGTTACGTTGCAGTATCTGATACAGCGCATTGCGGCTCAGCGGGCGCGCCTGTTGTTGCAGCGGTGCGAGTGCGGCGACTTCTTCACTGGGCATGAAATTGCCATAGGCGGTCACCACCAGGATCGGTGCCGTGATGGTGGGGCGCAGGCGAAACAGGCATTCCGGGCAGTCGGTGATCAGCAGGTCGGGGGTTTGCCCGCTTAAATCTTCATCACGCGGGTAGCATCGGGGTGTCAGCCCCCAGTGGGGCAGCAGGGTGGTGAGCAGTTCCGTCAGGCCGCTGCCGGTGCTGGTGATGGCGATCACTTCACCCTTGAGCGGTGCGGGTTGTATTGCGGGAAGATGGGTGGGCAGCGGCAGGTCGGCGCAGAACTGGCTACCGAACCCCACTTCGGAGCTGATGCTCAGCCGGCCTTTCATGGCTTCACACAGGTTATGTGTCAGCGCCAGACCCAGGCCCGTGCCGCCGAACTGGCGAGTGATACCGGCGCCGGCCTGGGTGAAGGGTTGGAAGATCTTCACCTGGGCTTCCTGCGCAATACCGATGCCGGTATCGCAGACCTCGATACGTACCTGGCCTTCATGCGCGCTGAGGCGAACATCCACGCGGCCGAAGCGCGTGAACTTCAAGGCGTTGGACAGCAGGTTGCTGACGATCTGCCGTACACGGGTCGGGTCGCCCAGGACCTGGGCGGGAAACTGCGGGTCGATCAGGCACGTCAGCTCGACGCTCGGCGCGGCGTTCTGCGACAACAGGTTGGCGGTGTCTTCCACCAGCGAACCCAGGTCGAACGGGATGCGCTCCAACTCCAACTGGCCAGCGTCGAACTTGGACAGGTCGAGGATATCGTTGAGCAACTCCACCAGCACCTTGCCCGAGTCATGGGCTATAGACAGTTGCTGGCGCTGTTCGGCGTTGAGTGGGCTGTCGAGTGACAGCGCGATCATCCCCAGCAGGCCGTTGAGCGGTGTGCGGATTTCGTGGCTCATGTTGGCCAGGAACGCCGCCCGTGCCTGGGCCATGCCCAATGCATGCATCTTCGCCGCTTCCAGTTCATCGTTGGACTGGCTCAGCCGCTGGTTGCTGGCTTTGAGCTCCAGGGTACGGGCAGAGACGATGTCTTCCAGTTGCCCGAGGTATTCGGTGAGCCGATCTTCAGCGTGACGACGTTGCTGGATCTCCGTCTCCATGTTCTCAAACTGCTGATTGGCAACGTTCACCAGCACGCCGATTTCGTCGTGCTCATGGCCCGGTGGGCAATCCAGGCGTGCCTGTTTGCGGTTGCTCAATTCGCGGATGATACGTACCAGGGGCTGGGTCAACATCACGTAGAACAAACCCAGCAAGATGCCGGTCAGTAACAGGCTGCGGACGAAGCCGTTGAGGAGGGTGACCTCCGCGCGGCGCAGGAAGCGGCTACCAAAGGCATAGGTGTCCACGTCCAGGCGTAGCACGCCGAGGGACTCGTTGGGCATATGGCTGAGGAACAATCGGTCTTCAAACTGGCGGTTGGCACCGAACAGGAAGTCGCTGACCGGGCGGTAGGAGCTTTCTTTGCGTGGGCGGTCGACATCGGCCAACACCACACCGTTGTTGTCGATCAACTGGGCATGAATGATGGCGGGGGAGTGCAGCAGGCCCAGGGTCAGTTCCTGAGCCAGTTCGGCGTCGATGTTATAGGCGATGCGTGAGGCGGGGTTATGGCTGATTTCGATCAGCGAGCGAATTTCGCGGTTGATGGATGCGTCTTCGCTGGCATAATCAATGCCGATTTGGATCAGGCTGAGCAAGGTTCCCAAGACGAAACCGACCAGCACAGTCAATCTGGCTTGTTTATAAGACAAGCGGTGGGCGAACTTGATATCCATCGAGTGTTGAACCACTTCACGTTTCCCTTCGCCCGGCAAGCATAGCTGAACATCCACAGGCTCTGGCTTACCCGGCATGAATCGTTTTTTTACGCAGCCTCGTGCGGTCTGCCGCAGGGTTGCCAATACGCCATCTTTTGCAAGAACTTGCCAGAGGAATAATCGTGGATTCTCGATTGGATGCCTTTCTTGAACGGGCCGACGCAGTGCTAGCCCGCCTGGAACCGTTGTTGCCCGCGCCGCGTCAAGCCATTGATTGGAACCAATGCCTGGCTGCCCGCTGGCAGCGTGAGGGCCGCAGTGGTTTCTTGTTGCCGCTGGACGTGAGCCTGGAGATGCGCCTGTCCGACCTGATCGGTGTGGACAAGCAACGTGAAACACTGGCACGCAATACTCAGCAATTCATCGACGGCCTGCCCGCCAACCACGCCTTGCTGTGGGGTTCGCGTGGCACTGGCAAATCGTCCATGGTGCGTGCCTTGCTCGCCCAGCATGCCAAGGCCGGTTTGCGCCTGATCGAAATCGAGCGCGACCATTTGGCCGATCTGCCGCGTGTGGTCGAGCAACTGGTCAAGCTGCCGCAGCGGTTTATCCTGTTCTGCGATGACCTGTCATTCGAGGCCGGTGAAGGCGATTACCGCGTACTGAAAAGCGTACTGGACGGCTCACTCGAACAGGCCCCGGAAAACGTACTGCTGTATGCCACCTCCAACCGCCGCCACCTGGTGCCGGAAAACCAGAGCGACAATGACAACTGGAAACGCGTGGATGGTGAGTTGCACCCAAGCGAAGCGGTAGAGGACAAGATTGCCTTGTCCGATCGGTTTGGTTTGTGGCTGTCGTTCTATCCGTTTACCCAGGAGCATTTCCTGGATGTGGTGGAGCACTGGATCGGCGAGCTGGCGAGCAAGGCCGGTTTGCAGTGGCAGCGCGATGAAGCCCTCGACATCCTCGCCGTACGCTGGGCAACCGGCCGTGGCAACCGCAACGGCCGCTGCGCTTACCAGTTCGCCCGTTACTGGGTGGGCCTCAAATTGCTGGAGCGTCAACCATGATCGACCTACAAAGCGCCGGTACCGGCCTGAATGGCTATGCCATGCTGTGCGCGCAGTTGGAGTCGCTGCTGGCCGATGAGCGGGATTTCATCGCCAATAGCGCGCAGTTCTCTGCGTTCCTGTTCAACCAGCTGGACGACTTGAACTGGGCCGGTTTCTACCTCAACCGTAACGAAGAACTGGTGCTGGGCCCGTTCCAGGGCCAGATCGCCTGTGTGCGCATTCCATTCGGCCGTGGCGTGTGCGGCGCGGCAGCGGCAACGCGCCAAACCCAGCGGGTGGAGGACGTGCACGAGTTTCCCGGGCATATTGCCTGTGACAGCGCCTCGAACAGCGAACTGGTGGTGCCTCTGGTCAAGGACGGCAAGCTGATTGGCGTCCTTGACCTCGACAGCCCATCGCTGTCGCGTTTTACCCTTGAGGACCAGGCGGGTATTGAACAACTGGCGGCGATTTTCCTGAAATTGACCGACTGCTGACGGTTCCATCGGGGGCGAGCCGGGAGGCTCGCTCCCGCCTATTGCTCTGTCGTTAAACTGTCCAGTTGCATTCGCAGCTGCCTTTCCAGTTCAAGCATGCATTTTTCCAGAGTCTTGATGCCGGTTTCGATCAGTGGCAGTTCATCACCTCGGGCACACCCCTGTTCCAGCGCTTCGCACTGAGCGGCCAGTACGCTGGCTTGCACAATGCGCGCGGCGCCCTTGATCTTGTGCGCCTGTTCGATGATGTCTTGGAGTGGCGCCTGTCGAGCCACTAGCGCAATTATTTCCTGGCGGTCATGCGCGCTGCTGCTCAACAACTCCTCCAGCAGGCGCCGGCTCAGTTGCGGGTCGCCTCCCGTCAACGCGTCCAACCTGCTCAGATCCAGCAGTGTACTGGTGGGGTGTGGACCGATCTGCGCCAGCTGTCGCTCCAGTATCGTGAGGCTGATGGGTTTGAACAGGCAGTCGTTCATTCCCGCTTCAGCGCAGCGCCGCTTCTCTTCCGGTTGGGCATTGGCCGTGAAACCCAGTATGACGCAAGGGGGCAACTGCTCGCGTTGTTCGTATTCACGGATGGACCGGCTTAACTCATAACCGTTCATGATGGGCATGTTGCAGTCGGCGATGACCAGGTCGAAGTGTTCCTGGCGCCAAGCCTGGAAGCCGGCCGCGCCATGCTGGGCAGCCGTGAACTGGTGGCCGAGGTAACCCAGTTGCTGGCACATCAGCAAGCGGTTCGCGGGGTGATCATCTACCACCAGCACATTGAGCACCGGCGCAGGCGTGGGGGTTGCCGGCTTGGGTTCTTCCACCGCATGCACGGGCTGCAGGCTGTGCATCTTAAGGCTTACGTACACCTGCGTGCCCACCATGGGAACGCTGCTCAGGCTCAATTGCCCGCCCATCATTGCGCACAGGCTGCGGCAGATCACCAACCCCAGGCCCGCCCCGCTGCGGGCCAGGTGCCCCGAGTTGTCGGCCTGGGAGAAGGGTTCGAACAAGCGCAATTGATCTTCTCGGCTGATGCCTATACCCGTGTCCTCGACCACCAGCTTCATTTCGACTTGCTGCGGCAGGTCGGTAGCGTGCACCTCCACCTTGACCTTCACCTCACCGCGCTCGGTGAATTTGATGGCATTGCTCACCAGGTTCGACAGCACTTGTTTGAAGCGCAGCGGGTCGATCAGGACGTCGGTGTCGTCAAGCCCAGGTTTGAACTCCAGCAGCAAACTGAGCGTCTTCTGGCGCGCCAGGCCGTCGAACACGCGGACCACCGACTCAATCACGTCCTTCAGGTTTACCCGCTCGGGGGACAGGCTCAGTCGGCCTGACTCGATGCGCGCGATGTCGAGGATATCGCCGATCAGCTCCAGCAGGTCCTTGGCCGAGTGGTAGGCAACCTCGATGGCCGGGCGATCCAGATGGCCCTGATCTGCTCGCTTGAGGGTCAGTTCCAGCATGCCGATGACGGCGTTCATCGGTGTGCGTATTTCGTGGCTCATGGTCGCAAGGAAGGTACTTTTGGCGCGGTTGGCCTCATCGGCACGCTCCTTGGCCGCGCGCAGCTCATCGAACAGTTGGCGCCGTTCGCTGATGTCGATCCAGCCTCCGATGATGCCCTGGACTTCGCCGGTCGAGTCGCGATAGGGGAGGATCCAGTGATAGATCGTCAGTTTTTTTCCGCGAATATGCAGGGGGCGATCCACGATCAGCGGGTTGCCTTGCGCGACCACACGCTGATAGTCAGCGTGGTATTGCGACGCTTCTGTTTCCAGTGCCGTACTGATCTGAAGGGCACTTTTTCCGATGACGTCCTCACGCTTGACGTCGAATACCTGCAGGTAGCTGTCGTTACAGGTCTGCAACAGGCCGTTGCGGTCGCGTACGTAAATCGGATGAGGCGTTTCATTGACCAGCGCGCGCATGAATTCGAACTGATCGTTGAGGGCGCGCTCGGCCATCCTGCGATGTTGTATCTGGCGGCGCATGTAGGCGTTCCAGGCCAGCGAGATCAATAGCAGCAGCCCGGTGCCGATGATGATCTGGGCAATCAAGTCGTGGTAGTCGCGCCAGTAGCTGTCGGAGGCGGCGGTGTAGCCTCGCCAGCGGCTGTTGATCACACCGAGCTCATCCGGAGCGATACTGAGCAGCGCCTTGTCCAGGATCGAGCTCAATTCCGTGGCGTCGCGTGAGGTGGCCAGCGCGAAAAGGGCTGGCAGGGTGCCGATGCTGGTGCCGATCTGTAATCTGTCCTGGAAGACGTGTGAAGACAGCAAGTAGTTGGCGACCACCAGTGAGTTCACCGCACCCTCAACGTGGCCTTGCGCGAGTAATTCCGCAGCCTTGAAGGTGTCACTGGTTTCCACCAGTTGGATATGTGGGAAGTCCTTGCGAAGAGTGACTTCGAGAGGGTTACCCTGGGTGATCGCCAGACGTTTGCCGGCCATTTGTTCCAGGTTCAACGGGGCGTCAGGCTCTTTGCGCGTCAGCAGTACGTAGGAGTTTTCCAGGTAGGGACGGCTGAAGTTCAACTGCGTCTCTCGCTCACTGCTGGGCACAATGGCGCCGATGATATCGACTTTGCCGGTGTCGATTTGTTCGATCATCGCGTTGATGTCACGCCCGCGTTGAATCTCGAAGCGTAGCCCGGTACGCAGGCGTATCAGTTCCAGGAGGTCGGCTGTAATGCCGCGGAAATTGCCGTCGGCATCAAAGAACGTCAGCGGCGCAAAGGTTTCGTTGGCGATGACCGTGACCACGGGGTGTGCCTTGAGCCAACGCTCTTCGCGTTGGGTCAGTTGCAGCTTCTGATCGGTCAGCAGAATGTCGCTGCCGGCACTCCAGCGTTTGGCGATGTTTTCCCGTTCATGGGTGGGCAGTGCTGCCAGCACGGCGTTTACGATGTTCAAAAGGATGGGCTGGTCCTGGCGCAGGGCAAAACTAAATCCGTAGGCTTCGTGCTTGCCGAAGTTGGCCATATGGATATTTTTCAGGTAACCCTTGTTGATCATGTAATGGGTGGAAATGGTATCGCCAAGAAACACATCGGCCTGGTCGAATGCGACGGCATTCAACGCATTCTGATAGGAGGGATAGGCACGAATAATGGCCTTTGGATACAGCTTTTGTACCTCCTCCAGGGGCAGGTAGTGGTAGACCAGGCTCAAGCGAAGACCGGCCAGGCCATCGCTGAGGCTGCGGGTTTCTCCTTCGCGTGTTACCAGAACAGGCTGGTCCACGGCATACGGTGCCGAAAGGGTGAGCAATGGATGGGTGGCTTCAAAGCCGTTGGAAGAACCCAGCAGGTCGATTTCACCTGACTCCAGTGCCTGGATGGACGCTTCCCGGGTCGGGTAGCGCTGCACCCTGACGGGTAACGCCAGTGCCTTGGCCAACACCCCGGCGTAATCGGCGGTGATGCCTTCATAGTCGTACCCGCTCGACGTGATATCGAACGGCGGGTAGTCGGGGGCTGCCGTACCCAGGATCAGCTCACGTTTGTTCTGCAGCCACCGGCGTTGAGTGGCGTCCATTGGCGTGTCCAGTTGGACGTTCCCTGCGCGGCTCAGTAAATTATAGTGCTCCGGTTGTGTTGCAGCGGCGAGCACAGTGGTGCTCAGGCACACGCCTGCGCTCAAAATAATGAGATAGTCCTTTATACACTTCGGCATCCGCTTTCTCACACCAGCGCGTTTCGTTTTGCCAGCTCGATAAGTTCTACCAAGGACTTTGCTTTCAGTTTTTGCATAAGCCTCTTTTTATACGTGCTGACGGTTTTGTTACTTAAAAACATTCCTTTGGCAATTTCCTTGTTGGTACGGCCTTGTGCAAAAAGTTGCAATACCATTAACTCTCGATCATTCACTGTTTTGAACAGCTCCAACTCTTCGTAGTTTGCTTCCGGTCCGCTCGTATTCAAGGCCTGGCTGGGAAAGTAGTTATAACCGGATAATACGGCGCGGATCGCACTCAGCAATTCACTCAGATCACCTTCCTTGCACACATAACCATCGGCACCTGAGCGCATGCAGCGAGTAGCAAACAGGGTGGGGGTTTGCGCCGTGAGGATAAGGGTCTTCATGGAGGTATTCATGGAGTTGAAGCGGCATAGCACTTCGAGCCCATCCAGTTTTGGGATTCCGATGTCCAGAATGATCAAGTCCGGAAGGCACTCGCGAACCATTTGTATCGCATCACAGCCATTATCGGTTTCGCCGACGACTTTATAGCCTTCGTGTTCCAGCAGCATTCGAATGGCCAGCCTGATTACAGGGTGATCATCGATGATGAAAACTGTGTTCATAATCATATTCCACGCAAGTGCAAATAAAGCGGGCACATTAGCTCAGAAGTTGAGGTGGGAGGATGAAGCAGCGGGGGGGAAGGTGCAAAACAGGAAAAGTCCTACAACAAAAACGGCTTAGGCTCACGCATTGCGAAGGCTTTGTGGGCGTTCATGTCGGCGCCTCAGGTTATTTGAAGGGTAAACCGCATGCCTGATGTTATCTAGCCAATCTCGGTAAGTTCTCTTAAGGCAGGATGTTTAATTTCCTACATTGATGAAAGCCATGAGTTCGTCCTGGTTCAGCGGTTTTGATAAGTAACCCAGCAGCGGCAGATTCCGCCGAAAGGCTTGCTTGCTCAGATACTCCAATTCGATCACGGGTAAACCACTGAGTAAAATGGCACCTGCTATAAAACATTGGCGGCTGGCTATTTCTATCAACTCCAGTCCAGGCAGGTCGGGCAGGCATTGATCGCACAGCATGAGATCGAAGGGGGCTTCGCCCTGCGTCATCAGTTGGATCGCTTGTTCAGCGTTTTCAGCCAGCGTCAATTGGTCGAAGCCAAAGCTCTTGAGCAGGCACTGGGTGGCAAGGCGCTGAAAGGGGTGATCCTCCACCACCAGGAGTCGAAGGTTGGACTTGAGCATAGGATGGGCACACGGTGAGTCAGATGGCGATTGGGCACGACGTAAAAGCGTGCGCGATTGTTCATCGTATGCTTGTACGAATTCGATCAGGCCGCTCTGTTCCCTTCGTAGGTAGCTTCCTTTCAGGGAGCAGGCGGTTGATCAAACGCTATTGAGGGCTAGAGCGCCCGGTCATCTCACGGGCCATCTCGGTGGCGTAGCTGTCGGTCATGCCGGCGATAAAGTCGATCATTCGCAGGAACGAGGTGTGCAGCGGCCACGCCGGGTCTGGCGCGTTGTTGCCCAGCAGATCGAGGATGCGTCGGTTCTTGAACGACGGCGTGCGTCCGCCGTGCTGCTCCAGGGCCGCACCGCAGAACGCATTCAGGAGAATTTCCAGGGTGGTGTAGGCGCCGATCTCGTGCAGCGTCTTGCGCTTGTCCTGGAAGATCTTCTTGCGCGCCATGTCCTTGGCATCCAGCACACAGCGCTTGGCCGGGCCGTGCATATGTTCTACCAAGTCGCCGGGCAGGGTGCCGGCGAGCAGGGCGTCCTGCTGTTCGACGAAGGCCTGTGCGGCTGCGTTGGTCAGATGTTCGATGGCCTTGCCGCGCAGGATTGCCAATTTGCGTCGGCGCGAGTCATGGGCGCCCAGTTGGCGATAGGTTTGGGGCAGATCGTCGCCCACCAGGTTCAGTAGCAGCGACTCGACTTCGGCGTATTCCAGCAACTCCATTTCCAGGCCGTCTTCCAGGTCGATCAAGGCGTAGCAGATATCATCCGCCGCCTCCATCAAGTACACCAGCGGGTGTCGGGCCCAGCGTTGTTCTTCGAGTTGCGGCAGGCCGAGCTTGTGGGCGATCTGCTCGAGGATCGGCAGTTCGCTCTGGTAGCAGCCGAACTTGTGCTTCTTGTAACCCAGGGAGTCCGCGTGGCGGGCGGTCCATGGGTATTTCAGGTAGGTGCCCAGGGTCGCATAGGTCAGCCGGGTGCCGCCGTCGAACTGGTGGTATTCCAGCTGGGTCAATACGCGGAAACCTTGGGCGTTGCCTTCGAAGTTGAGGAAGTCGTTACGCTCGGCGCTACTCATGTCGTCCAGCCAGCCGCGTCCTGCGGCTTGTTGAAACCAGTGGCGGATGGCGTCTTCGCCAGAGTGCCCGAACGGTGGGTTGCCGATGTCATGGGCCAGGCAGGCCGATTGCACCACCATGCCCAGGTCGCTGGGGTCACACCAGTCGGGCAGGGCGTTGCGCAGGGTTTCACCGACGCGCATGCCGAGGGAGCGACCCACGCAGCTCACTTCCAGGGAGTGGGTCAGGCGCGTGTGGATATGGTCGTTGCTGGAGACAGGGTGCACTTGGGTCTTGCGCCCCAGGCGACGAAAGGCGCCGGAGAAGATAATACGGTCATGGTCTTTGTGAAACGGGCTACGCCCCAGTTCTTCCGGGCTGTGCAGCGGTTTGCCAAGACGTTCGCGAGTCAACAGGGTGGGCCAATCCAAGGCGGGTACTCTCCGTGCGGTGAATGACCCTCCCAGCTTCCCGGTTCAGCGTGCCCTGGGCAAGCGAAAATCTACAGCCCGGCCGCGTCGATATCGATTAACAGCAAACGCTGACCGTTTTCGAAGAATTGTCCGGCCGTGAGGCAATACTGGTTGGTGGTGGCGTCGCGGTAGGTCGAGGACAGGGTCAGGCGACGTTCTTCCCAGCCTTCGGCCAGCAAGTGATAGAAGTAGGGGCGCCATGACCAGTTGTGGCCCAGGTAGCGGCTATCGGACTGCCAGGCATCCTGGCGCCACTCGAAGTTGGGTGTCAGCTGGGTGCCGTGCCGGTCACACTGGTAGAAGCGCAGCAGCCAGGGAAACGCCGGCAGTTGCGGCAGTTTGCTCAACGGTGCCTGGGCCTGGGCCCAGGTTTGCAGGATCTTCATCAGTTCGACCAGTTGATGGCGCAGCTGCATGATCCGCCCGCGCTCCGCCAGCTTCTGCTGGACGTAGGCCGCGCGCAATTGGGCGAAGCGCGGGACGAAGGCGTCGGCGGCGAACCAGTCCAACCGGGCCTGGGCAAACAGATAACCCTGTACATAGCGCGAGCCGCACTCCAGGGCAAAGCGCAACTGCGCCTCGGTTTCCACACCTTCGGCAATGATCCAGCAACCGGTCTTCTCGGCCATTTGCGCCAGGGCACGCACCACTTCACTGCTTGGCCCACCACGGGCAGCTTCCTGGAACAGGCGCATGTCCAGCTTGAGGATATCCGGCTGCAACGCCAGCACCCGGTCGAGCTGGGAATAGCCGGCGCCAAAGTCGTCGATGGCGATGCGCGCACCGGCTTCGCGATAGCGCGCCACCACGTCAGCCAGGCGACGGATGTCGCCACCCAGCTCGGTGATCTCGAACACGATGCGCTGCGGATCGACGCCATGGTGCTGGATCTGTTTGAGGCTCGGCAGGGCCTGGCCCGGTCGCAGGCGATTGATCCAGCGTGGCGAGATGTTCAGGCTCAGGAACCAGTCTTTGGGGGCTTCATGCAAGCGGCTCAGCGCATTGTCGCGAATCTGTCGGTCGAGTCGGCGCAAGGTTGCGCCCGGTGTGCGCGGGTCAGCGAACAGCGGGCCTACGGACTGCAGGCGACCGTCAGCCTGACGCAGACGGCCCAGGGCCTCGACGCCGGCGATGCGGCCCGTGGCAGTGTCGATAAACGGCTGGAAGCAGGCGAGCGGTTGCCCGTCGATCACGGCGCCTCCTTAGAATGGTTGGCGAAAAAAGGCCCGACCCTCGAAATGAGGGCCGGGCCGTTTCTGTTAGCAAGAATGCAGCCAGCCAGGCTCAACTTTTACGCGAAGAGCCCTGCATGGCCAGTTTGATCAGCGGGATCAAGCCGGCACCGAGGCGCACCAGGCGCGTCAGGCTGCCGATACCACCGCCCTTGGCGCCTTTGCCGGTAAAGAAGCCCATCAGCGTCACCGCGGCCACGCCCCACAGCGGCGCGTGCTTGAGGCCGAGGCTGTCTTGCCAGTTATGGCCCAGGTTGCGCACCTTGTTCAAAGGCAGCATCAACTGCTGGGACTCGTGGCGAATCTCCTGACGGTGCATTTCCATGCGCAGACGAATCAACGCCTTGCGCATTTCCCGGCGGGAGGTGGTTTTCGGGATTTCAGTGATGCTCATGGCAGCAGGCGCTCCCGGTCATTGGCCAGCTCTTCGAGGGTGGCGTGGAACGGCGTGGACTCATCAAACACCGCCGCTTTCAAGCGCACCCCGCAAAACGCTGCGGCCAGGGTGTAGAACACGCACAGGCTGATGATCCCGGTCAGGCGATAACCGGTGTCCCAGACGAGGATCATCACCAGCGTGGACAGGCCCACCAGCAACAGCAGCGCAAACACCAGCGCCAGGCCGGCAAACAGCAGCAGGCTGACGGTGCGGGCTTTCTGTTCCTGCAATTCGATGCCAAACAATTCGACGTGGCTGTGCAGCAAGCCCAGTACGGCCGCGCCCAGACGTCTTGAGGTGGTGCCCGTGGACGAGCCCGTTTCGCCGATAGACATGATTAGCGCCTTGTGGCCAGCAGGCCGATCAGAAAGCCCACGCCGGCAGCAATGCCCACCGACTGCCAAGGGTTGGCTTGCACGTAATCTTCGGTCGCAGTGACCGCCGCCTGCCCGCGTTCGCGCAGGGAGTCCTCGGTCAATTGCAGGGTTTCGCGGGCCTTGAGCAGGCTTTCGTGGATCTTGCTGCGCAGCTCGTCAGCCTGGTCACCCGCCAGCACCTTGGTGTCATCCAGCAACTTTTCAGTGTCGCTGACCAGGGTTTGAAAATCCGCCATCAGTATTTCTTGAGCAGTCTTTGCAGTTCTTCTGGCCATGGGTATCTCCGTGATTGGCTGATCTGTACGTTTTCGAGTCACCGGCTTCGGTGAAGGTTCAGTGCAATTGTGTGGTACAGCTTTTGCTTTGCCTTGGTGCGCAGGCCCTGAGGCTTGCGCTGAATCTGGGCGGTCGGGCAGGAAGCCTTGAAAAACCTTACCCTAAATAACTGAAATTCGCGGAAAAACCCTATCGGTATCGGCTTGTTGTGTTGATCGCTGCGCTAAAGCGGTTCACGCCCTCTTAAGAGGGGTGGGGCCGGCGGTGCCAATTTAGTGCGCGCAACCCCGGATTGAACCGCTTTGGTGCTTTTTGCCTTTATTGCAGGCCTGCCAACCTCCATGGAAAATTTGCACAGTGCAGTGGACACGCTCGTCCACAGTTCCAATACCCTGTTTATTCTGATCGGCGCGGTCATGGTCCTGGCGATGCACGCGGGCTTCGCGTTCCTTGAAGTCGGTACGGTACGCCAGAAGAACCAGGTCAACGCGCTGTCGAAGATCCTCAGCGACTTCGCTATCTCTACGTTGGCCTATTTCTTTATAGGCTATTGGATCTCCTACGGTGTGAGCTTCATGCAACCGGCGGCGGTGATCAGTGCCGACCATGGCTATGGTCTGGTGAAGTTTTTCTTCCTGCTGACCTTTGCGGCGGCGATCCCAGCCATCATTTCCGGGGGCATTGCCGAGCGTGCACGGTTTGCTCCACAACTCTGCGCTACGGCGTTGATCGTGGCATTTATCTATCCGTTTTTCGAAGGCCTGGTGTGGAACGGCAATTTCGGTCTGCAGGCCTGGCTGCTCGCGACCTTCGGTGCCAGCTTCCATGACTTTGCTGGCTCCGTGGTGGTGCATGCCATGGGCGGGTGGCTGGCGCTGGCGGCGGTGTTGCTGCTTGGTCCGCGCAACGGACGTTACCGCGAGGGGCGCTTGGTGGCGTTCGCGCCGTCGAGCATTCCGTTCCTGGCGTTGGGTTCTTGGATTCTGATCGTCGGCTGGTTTGGCTTCAACGTGATGAGCGCGCAGACCCTGAACAGCGTCAGCGGCCTGGTGGCGGTCAACTCGCTGATGGCCATGGTGGGTGGCACGGTTGCGGCCCTGATCATCGGCCGCAACGACCCAGGCTTCCTGCATAACGGCCCACTGGCCGGGTTGGTGGCGATCTGCGCCGGTTCCGACCTGATGCATCCGGTGGGCGCGCTGGTCACGGGTGCAGTCGCTGGCGGCTTGTTTGTGTGGTTCTTCATCGCGGCCCAGGATCGCTGGAAGATCGACGACGTGCTGGGTGTGTGGCCCTTGCACGGCCTGTGCGGCGTGTGGGGCGGCATTGCCTGCGGCATTTTCGGCCAGACAGCCCTGGGTGGATTGGGCGGCGTCAGCCTGATCAGCCAGTTGATCGGCACGGCCCTTGGCGTGCTGGTGGCGTTGGTGGGCGGCCTGCTGGTATACGGCGTGATCAAGCGCGTGCATGGGCTGCGCCTGAGCCAGGAAGAGGAGTACTACGGTGCGGACCTGTCGATCCACAAGATCGGCGCGGTCAGTCAGGATTGATCGGCGCCTCGTCAGCGGCGTCCGGGTGTGAGTAAAAGCCGTGCAGCAGGCGATAGCGGTTCTGCCGCACCTCATCGACTCGCGCCTGGACCTGTTGGTCCGGCAGGCCTAGCAGGATCAGGGCGTGGGAGGCGAGCATCAGGCTCGACTCCAACAGCTCGGGCACCACTTCGCTGGCGCCCGCGGCTTTCAGTTCCGCGAGCTGGCTGTCATCGCGAGTGCGCACCAGGATCGGCACTTCGGCGTTGATCCGGCGCGCCTCTTTCAACACCGCCAAGGCGACATCGCTGTTGTCCACGGCAATCACCACCAGCCGCGCACGTTCCACGCCGACCGCGCTGAGCAGGGCGCCGCGCCGACAGTCGCCGTAATGCACGCTGCTGTCTTCGGTGGCTGCTTCCTGTACGCGCTCCGGGTCGTCATCCAGGGCGATATATGCCTGTTGTTCCTTGCGCAGAAAACGCCCGATCGATTGGCCGACGCGGCCATAGCCGCAGATCACTGCGTGCCCGCGCAGCTCGGCGTTCAGCGCAGTGATTTCTTCCAGTTGCACTTGCTGGTTGGGTTTGCGGTGCAGGCGCAGGGCGATGCCAGGTGCGGCGCGCAACAGCAGCGGCGTGAGCAACATCGAGCAGAAGGTCGCCGCGAGCAACAAACCGTTGAATTCGTCAGGGATCAACCGGCTCTGCTGCATCTGTGCCATCAATGCAAAGCAGAACTCGCCACCCTGGGCCAGGGCCAGGCCGCTGCGCCAGGCTGTTTCACTGTCGCTGCCGCGCAGCTTGACCAGCACGGCGACCACGCAGCCTTTGACCAGCATCAAGGTAAGGGTCAGGCCGAGGATGAGCAGGCTGTGGCTGACAAACAATTGCAAGTCGATGAGCATGCCGATGCTGACGAAAAACAACCCTAGCAGGATGTCGCGAAAGGGCCGGATATCCGCCTCGATCTGGTGACGGTAGTGGCTTTCGCCCAACAACATGCCGGCCAGGAACGCCCCAAGAGCCGGGGAGAGCCCCAAGAGGTGAGTGAGCCAAGCGGTCAGCAACACGATCACCAGCGCCAGCAGCACAAACAACTCCGCTGAATGGGAGGCCGCCACTTCATGAAACAGCCGTGGCAATAACCAGCGACTGGCGAGCAGCAGGCCGACAAACAACACCACGGTCTTGCCCAGGGTCAGTGGCAGCGCCCAATACCAGGCTTGCTCGCCAGTGCCGGCGAACACCGGCACCAAGGTCAGCAGTAACACCGCTACCACATCCTGGAACAGCAACACGCCAATGGCGTTCTGGCCATGACTGCTGAAGATTTCCCCGAGGCTGGTCAGCTCCTTGCTGACGATGGCCGTGGATGACAGCGCCAGCCCAGCCCCCAGCAACAGGGCGATACCCGGCGCCACGCCCAGGATCATCAGCAACAGCCCCAGTAGCACCCCGCACCCCAACACCTGCAGGCTGCCCAGACCAAACACCACACGGCGCAGGGCCAGCATCTTGGTCAAGGAAAACTCCAGGCCCAGGGAGAACAGCAGGAACACCACGCCCAGTTCGGCAAGGTCGGGCAGCTCTTCGCTGTCATTCACCCAGTCCAGCGCGGTGGGTCCCACGGCCAGGCCGACGCAGAGGTAGCCCAGCACGGGCGGCAACTGCAGCCGGCGAAACAGCGCAATCACCACCAGGGATGAGGCCAGAATGATCAGCAGGTTGGCAAACACACGCATCTCCGTTGCAAGGGGGCAGGCAAAAAGCCGCAAGAGTCGGTGAATCAGTTATAGGCCATGGTGACCTGGGTCAGGGTTTTTGTGGTGGTGGGCTTCATGCCGCCACCGGGCATAGAATGTTGACCTACTTTCTGATCAGGTCCATTCGTCATGCTTCCTGAATGCCAGCTATTAGGCACCGTGGGTTGCCATCTTTGTGAGATTGCCGAAGCCGAAATCATGCCGCTCGTCGATAACGGGTTGCTGGTCGAACTGGTGGATATCACCGACCCCGAGGACCTGACCGAGGTCTACGGCCTGCGGATTCCGGTGCTGCGTCGGGTGGACAGCGGTGCGGAACTGGATTGGCCATTCGACACACAACAGGTTGTTGCCTTCCTTCGTTAGGTTTATGCGATGGCAGGTTTCCAAATATTAAGTTACTGTATGTTTGTACAGCGATTGAAATAGAGGGAACGCCCGTGGTGAATGTCGAACAACTGAAAAGCAGCGTCAATCGCATGTCCGCCGACGTGGTGCGCGATGCGGTGAAGGAGCTGTGCCTCGATGGTCTGGTCACGGAAGGCAAGACGCCGTTCAACAAAGTGCACTTCAATACCTGTTTTGCCGAGATCGAGGCGCTGTTCCAGCGCGCCGGCTACCACAAGCAGCTGGATGTGGTGGGGTACCAGGGGTTGTTGTACGCGTTGTACGATCCGGGCCGTTGGGAAGCGGTGGATGTGCTGCGCTGGCTCAAGGAATTCACCGAGGCCGCCAGTGCCTCGCCGATCCTGCGGGCGGAGTTGGCCAAGGCCTGAGATCGGCCCTAGGCTCAATCCCGCTGCATGCGGGATAATGCCCGCCTGTTTGGTCAAAGGCGTCGAGCATTTCATGTCCACCTCCGGTTTTTCCGCGTCCCAACACCAAGCCAGCACGTTGTATCTGCCCCCCGGCCCTTGGGTGACGGTGCTGGATTGCCTGTGCGAGCACTTTCCGGCCATCGGCCGCGAACACTGGCTGGATCGCATCGCGCGAGGCCGAGTGCTGGATATCAACGGCAGCCCGATCGCCCTGGACCTGGCCTACAAGGAAGGCTTGTGCATCTACTATTTCCGCGAAGTGCCAAACGAGAAAGTCATCCCGGTGCAGGAAACCATCCTGTATGCCGACGAGCATCTGGTGGTCGCCGACAAACCGCACTTCCTGCCCGTGACCCCGGCCGGTGAATACGTCGAGCAAACCCTGCTGCGCCGTTTGATTCGCCGCCTGGATAATCCATCGCTGGTGCCGTTACACCGTATCGATCGGCACACCGCGGGGCTGGTCCTGTTCTCGGCCAACCCGGCCAGTCGCTCGGCTTACCAGCAACTGTTTCCCACGCGCCAGATCGATAAATTCTACGAAGCCATTGCGCCAGCACTGCCGGACCTGACGTTCCCCAGGGTGCATAAAAGCCGGCTGGTCGATGGCGAGCCGTTCTTTCGCATGCAGGAAGGTCAGGGTGTCGCCAACACCGAAACGGCCGTGGAGGTGCGCGAGAAAAAGGGCGATTTGTGGCGTTATGGCCTGTTCCCGGTGACGGGCAAGAAACACCAGTTGCGCGTGCACATGACCGCCCTCGGCGCGAGTATCTGTAACGACCCGTTCTACCCTGAGGTGATCAAGGACGCGGTAGACGACTACGCCAACCCCCTCAAACTGCTCGCCCAGGGTGTGCGGTTCATTGACCCGGTCACGGGTGAAGAGCGCAGTTTCCGCAGTCGGATCACCCTCGACTGGTAACCCCCGGAAACGACAAGGCCCGCGCGAGGCGGGCCTTGATGGCAAACGTTAAGACTTACAAGTCTTTGACGGTGCGAACCTGGTCTTTGTTGATGCGGGTGCGCTTGCCGTCAAGTTGTTCGAATTCGTAGAAACCCGAATCTTCATTGTATTTCGGGGTGTCGACGGCCTGGATTTCGCGACCGTCATTCAAGGTGATCACTGTTGGCGAGGCGCAACCGGCGAGGGTGGCGAGGCCCAGTGCAAGCATGAGAGCGGCGATGGTCCGTTGAGTCATGAGTCTGTCTCCGAGAGAATACTTTTTAATAGCTGACCTTGTGACGCGTGCAGCGCCGACAAAGTTCCTTGTGCGAGGTTCATTCTGACACGCCCGATGGCGTCTGTAACAGCTCCGGCGTATTAAGGTTGGCCAGGCGAGGGTCATCCGCCGGGCATTCCAGACCCACGCCGCCCAGTTGTAGAAACAGCTTGCGCGGGCTGCGCTCACCGGCCTGCCACGCGCTGTCTACCGCGTCGCGCAGGCCGGTGGGGACGATGCAGATCAACGGTTCCCAGAACGCACCATGGCGCACCATCACCGGCAGCCGCGGGTTGCGTTGCGCGGTTTCACGCAGCGCCTGGATCAGCCCTGCGTCGACATGCGGCACATCGCACGGCAGTATCAGCAGGTGCGCATGACGTGCGGCGGCGAGTCCCGCCCGGATACCGGCGAGCGGGCCGGGGAAGTCCGGGTTGTCGTCATTCACCAGCTGGTCGGCATAGGCGCCATAGTGTTGCGGGTTGCGGTTGCACGAGATGATCAGGTCATCCGTGAGCGGTCGCACCAAACGTTGCACGTGCGCGATCAAGGGCTGGCCGCGCCATTCCAGCAAGCCTTTGTCCTGGCCGCCCATACGTTGGCCGCGCCCGCCGGACAGCAGCAGCACCGAGCAGGGCAGGAGGGATGAATCGATAGGCATAACGGTTCCGCAGCGGCAGCAAAAGGGGGGCCTGTGATATAACATCGGGCTGTTCCTTCGACAACCGGACCGTGCCATGAAAGCCAAGGCAGATGCGCCCTTCGTACCCCTGAATATCGCTGTATTGACCGTCAGCGACACCCGTACCCTCGACACCGATACCTCCGGCCAGGTCTTTGTCGACCGCCTGACTGCCGCCGGCCACCACCTGGCCGAGCGCGTGCTGCTCAAGGACGACCTCTACAAGATCCGCGCCCAGGTCGCTCACTGGATCGCCGACGACGTGGTGCAAGTCGTGCTGATCACCGGCGGCACCGGCTTCACCGGCCGCGACAGCACCCCCGAAGCGGTGAGCTGCCTGCTGGACAAACAGGTCGATGGTTTTGGTGAACTGTTCCGTCAGATTTCCGTGGCCGACATTGGCACGTCCACCGTGCAATCCCGTGCCCTGGCCGGCCTGGCCAATGGCACCCTGGTGTGCTGCCTGCCGGGTTCCACCAATGCGGTGCGCACTGGTTGGGATGGCATCCTCGCCGAGCAACTGGACAACCGTCACCGCCCGTGCAATTTCGTACCGCACCTGAAACAGGCTGAGCCTTGTGAGTCCCGTGGGTAAGCCCGGCAAGACCGGCGCTCTGCTGCCGGTGGAAGACGCGTTGGCACAGCTGCTGGCCATGGCCGAAGCCGCGCCGATCCGCGAGCAGGAAACGCTGCTGCTGGCGGACTGCGACGGCCGTGTACTGGCGCAAGACCTGATCTCCACCCTCGACCTGCCGCCGTGGCCAAACAGCGCCATGGACGGTTACGCCGTGCGCCTGGCGGACTGGACGGGGGAGCCGTTGGTGGTCAGCCAGCGGATTTTCGCAGGGCAGGCGCCACAGCCTCTGGCGGCGGGCACCTGCGCCCGCATCTTCACCGGCGCCCCGGTGCCGGAAGGGGCCGACTGCGTGGAAATGCAGGAAAACGCCGTGGTTCACGCCGATGAGCGCGTGAGCTTCACCGAACCTCTGCACGCCGGCCAGAACATCCGCCCCCAGGGCCAGGAAACCACGGTTGGCGAGTTAGTGTTGTCGGCCGGCACGCGCCTGGGCCCGATTGAACTGGGGCTGGCGGCGTCCCTCGGTCGTGATCGCCTGGCGGTGGTACGCCGCCCGCGCGTGGCGGTTTTGTCCACCGGTGATGAACTGATCGAGCCGGGCTTGCCGCTGGGGCCGGGGCAGATCTACAACAGCAACCGACGGGTGCTGTGCTCATGGCTGGCGCGCATGGGTTGCGAAGTGATCGACGCCGGCATCTTGCCGGACGATCTGGAGCAGACCCGCGCACGTCTGGGCGGTTTGGGCAGTGTCGACTTGATCCTGTCGACGGGCGGTGTGTCGGTGGGCGAAGCGGACTTTCTTGGGATCGCCCTGCGTGAAGAGGGTGAGCTGGCGTTGTGGAAGCTGGCTATCAAACCCGGCAAGCCGCTGACCTTCGGCCACTTCCGTGGCGTACCGGTGATCGGCCTGCCAGGCAACCCGGCGTCGACGTTGGTGACGTTCGCGCTGCTGGCACGCCCTTACTTGCTGCGCCGCCAAGGTGTGCAGGATGTCGAGCCATTACGTTTTGCAGTGCCAGTGGGGTTCACCTGGCCCAAGCCGGGCAATCGCCGCGAATACCTGCGCGGTCGTATCGAGCAGGGCAAGGCGATCATCTACCGCAACCAGAGCTCCGGCGTGCTGCGCAGTGCGGCGTGGGCGGAGGGGTTTGTGGAGGTGTTGGAGGGGACGACGCTGGAGATGGGTGACCGGGTCAATTTCATTCCTCTAAGTGAAGTTCTGAACTGAACACAGGTCAAAAAAGTGGGAGCGGGCTTGCTCGCGAATGCGTTGGATCAGCCAGCGCATTGAGTGGCTGACACACCACATTCGCGAGCAAGCCCGCTCCCACAGTTTGTTTTGTGTTTGTCTGTGAGTCAGTAGTCATCCCCACGCTCCGTCACATCCCGCTCCACCGGGCCCGCATCCGGGTCATACCCCACCGGGAACTTGCCCTTCAATGTCCATGCAAACGCAATGATCTCGGCAATCGTGCGGTACAACTCCTCTGGAATGCTGTCACCCAGTTCCATCCGCGCCAGCAGCTTCACCAGCTCGGCGTTTTCATAGATGGGCACTTCGTTTTCCCGCGCCAGCTTCAGGATGGCCTCGGCCAGGGCATCGTCGCCCTTGGCGGTCAGGGTTGGTGCCTGCTGGCCGTCGTACTTGAGGGCGATCGCCTGGCGCGGTGGCGTAGGGTTTTTCATGCGGTCTCATCCACCCAGCGTTGCTCCAGTCCGGTTTTAGGCCCGCGCGGCGGGGTGCCGAGGTGGCAATCGAGGTCGCCGACATTGATGCCCGATGTCACCAGGCGTTCGCGCAGGTTGCCCAAGTGGCTTTCGATCAAGCTGGCGGTAAAGGGCCGGGAGGCCCACAACTGGCTGGACAGTTTGCCCTGGCTCAATTGCGCCTGGACCTGCAAAGGCCCCAGCGGCTCCATGTCGAAAGCCAACTCGACGCGCCAGAGCATCTGTTTGGCGTCCTTTTTTTCTTTGCGATCGGGCTGATCCTTGTCCGGCGCCGGCTCTTCGCGTTGGAACTTGACCTGCAACGGCACGATGTCCTGCAGGGTGCGCATGGGGATTTCCAACTGCCAGGTGGTTTGCAGGCGGCCGTCGGCGGTGGTGCCTGTTTGTTCCAGACTCGACAGCTGATGGCTTTGCAACCGCGAGATCGCCCCGGCGGCCAGGCGCAGCAGGTTTTCCAGGTCGCCTTCGCCTTCCAGTTTTGCCATCAACCGTTCGGGCAGTGGGAAGCCGGCGGGCATCTGGCGCGCGCTGACCTGGCCGAGCGTATTCAGTGGACTGCGCACGAAGTTGGGCAGCACCTGGGCCAGGGTGTTGGCGGCGAGGATGGCATTCATATTGGTGTTGGCGGGTAGGGCTGGCAGCAAATCGGCGACCAGGCGCAGCAAGGCGCCTTTCATATCCAGAGGCGGGATCTGTGGGTTTTGCCCGGCAAGCAGCTTGGCTTCAAGAAACGCGCCGCTGTTCTGGATGACTTGCGCCAGTACCTTGGGATTGCTGACCTGGGCCAGGTCGGGCAGGGCGGCAAGCAAACGCTCGGCGGCGCCGCGCAGCTCGGCGGAGGTCGTGTCGCCGCGCGGCAGGTTTTGCAGCGCGGTGAAGACCGCATCCAGCGAGCCCTGGCGACTTTGCTGGGTCGACAGTTGCTGCGTGACGGCCAACTGATCCTTGAGCCCGCTCAACGGCACAAAGCTCAAGGTCTGCGTATTCTGCACCACAGCGCTGAGCAGGCTGCCGACGCGCAGTGGCTGGGGGCTTTCCACGCTCAGGGTCGCGCCGGCCAGCGCGCTGTTGAGCACGGTGACCAATGACCGATAGATCGCCGGTTGCGCCGTGCCCTGGGGCAGCATCTGGGTGGTCAGCACCTTGGCCTGCAACAGTGTGCCCACCGGCATCTGATTCGTGTCGATGCGGGTGAGGGCGGCGACATTGGCGCTCAAGGCTTGTTGCAGGCTGAGGGTCAGGTTGCCGGTGGGCGTCTGGCTCACCGCCACGTTGCTGCCCAACGGCAGCGGCTGCGGGCTGCTTGCCTGCACCAATGTCTGGCGACCGCCCTCGAGGGTCAACTTGAGCAACAACTGAAAGGCTTCACCGCCTTGTTTCAGGGCGATGACCTCGGCATTCGCGGTTTTCCCGGGGTCGATCAGGCCGATCTGCGGCTCCAGCAGTTTCAACAGTTCGCCGGCCACAGGCGCAGGGCCGGGCCCGGCTGCCGGAGCAGGTGGAAGCGTAGGAAGGTTGATCTCACCGGTCATCGCGCGCGTCGTCTCTGGGGAAATTGCCCTCTTTAGAGTAGGGCATCACATGTATAATGCCGCCCGTCTGCAAAGAGAGCGGTAAAAACCTCACAACTATTTGATCCAGCTCTCTAAAATCGGTCGCCAAAGCCGTTATTGTGCATTTCTCTTTAACGGCCGCTGCACCGCCGACTTGAACCGTAAAGGCCCGCGATCTTTTGACCAGCCCTCTTCTTGAAGCCGTAGCGCTCTCCTGTGAACGCGACCTGCGCCTGCTGTTCGAGCACCTCGAATTGCGGCTGACGGGCGGTGACATGGTGCAGGTCAGCGGGCCCAACGGCAGCGGCAAGACCAGTTTGCTGCGCCTGCTGGCAGGGTTGATGCAGCCCACGGCTGGTGAAGTTCGACTGAATGGCAAACCCCTCAACGAACAACGCACCGAACTGGCACGCAACCTCATTTGGATCGGCCACGCCGCCGGGATCAAAGACGTGCTCACCGCCGAAGAAAATCTCGGCTGGCTCAGCGCCCTGCATCATCCCGTATCCCGCGATGCCATCTGGCAGGCTCTGGCCGCCGTCGGCCTCAAAGGCTTTGAAGATGTTCCCTGTCACACCTTGTCCGCCGGTCAACAGCGCCGCGTGGCTCTGGCGCGTTTGTATCTGCCGGGCCCGCCGTTATGGATTCTCGACGAGCCCTTCACCGCCCTGGATAAACAAGGCGTCGCCCAGCTTGAAGAGCACTTGGCGCGGCATTGCGAACAGGGCGGCACGGTATTGCTCACCACCCACCACACCCTGACGCGTATGCCCGCCGGCTACCGTGATCTTGACCTGGGGGAGTGGTCAGCATGAGCGTATTCGCCCTGTTGGTCGCCCGCGAAGCGCGGTTGCTGTGCCGTCGGCCGGCCGAACTGGCCAACCCGCTGGTGTTTTTCGCAATTGTCATCGCGTTGTTCCCGCTGGCGGTCGGCCCTGAGACTAAACTGTTGCAAACCTTGTCCCCAGGACTGGTGTGGGTGGCCGCGCTTTTATCGGTTCTGCTCTCGCTGGACGGGTTGTTTCGCAGTGATTTCGAAGACGGTTCCCTGGAACAGTGGGTCCTTTCGTCGCACCCCCTGCCACTTCTGGTACTGGCCAAGGTGCTGGCACACTGGGCTTTTTCCGGCCTGGCACTAGTCTTGCTCTCGCCGCTGCTGGCGATGATGCTGGGCTTGCCCGTCGAATGCCTGCCGGTGTTGCTCCTGTCCTTGTTGCTCGGTACGCCGGTGCTCAGCCTGTTGGGGGCGGTGGGCGCAGCGTTGACCGTGGGTTTGAAGCGGGGTGGCCTGTTGCTGGCCCTGTTGATTCTGCCTTTGTACATCCCGGTATTGATCCTGGGCAGTGGTGCTTTGCAGGCCGCGCTCATGGGCATGCCGGCGACCGGTTACCTCTTGTGGCTTGGTAGCCTGACCGCCCTGGCGGTAACCCTGACACCCTTTGCTATAGCCGCCGGCCTGAAGATCAGCGTCGGCGAATAATGAGGTCTGGTTAAGCGTTGTCTTAACCAGTAAAGACCCTAAGCTTTTCGCAACGACGAAAAGCTACCGTGATGGATACAGCAATGAACTGGACCTGGTTTCACAAGCTCGGCTCGCCCAAATGGTTCTATGGCATCAGCGGCAAGCTGCTGCCGTGGCTGAGCGTCGCCGCCGTGTTGCTGATCGGCATCGGCCTGGTCTGGGGCCTGGCCTTCGCGCCGCCGGACTACCAGCAAGGCAACAGCTTTCGCATCATCTATATCCACGTTCCCGCCGCGATGCTGGCCCAGTCCTGCTACGTGATGCTGGCGGTGTGCGGCATCGTCGGCCTGGTGTGGAAGATGAAACTGGCGGACGTGGCCCTGCAATGCGCTGCGCCGATTGGTGCGTGGATGACTGCCGTGGCGCTGGTCACCGGCGCGATCTGGGGCAAACCCACCTGGGGCTCATGGTGGGTGTGGGATGCACGACTAACGTCCATGTTGATCCTGCTGTTCCTGTACTTCGGTCTGATTGCCCTGGGCAACGCGATCAGCAATCGTGACAGCGCTGCCAAAGCCTGCGCGGTGCTGGCGATTGTCGGCGTGATCAACATCCCGATCATCAAATACTCGGTAGAGTGGTGGAACACCCTGCACCAGGGCGCCACCTTCACGCTCACCGAAAAGCCGGCAATGCCCGTAGAGATGTGGGCGCCGCTCCTGTTGATGGTGTTGGGGTTCTACTGTTTCTTCGGCGCCGTGCTGCTGATGCGCATGCGCCTCGAAGTGCTCAAGCGTGAATCGCGCACCCGTTGGGTCAAGGCCGAAGTACAAAGCAGCCTGGGAGCGCGCGCATGAGTTTTGCTTCTTTCAGCGAGTTTCTCGCCATGGGCCATCACGGCCTGTATGTCTGGACGGCCTATGGCATCTGCCTGGCAGTGCTGGCCCTCAACGTCGCCGCGCCGATCCTGGCCCGCAAGCGTTACCTGCAACAAGAGGCGCGTCGTCTGCGCCGGGAGACCGATAAGTGAATCCGCTGCGTAGAAAGCGTCTGTTGATCATTCTTGCGATTCTGGTGGGCGTCGGCATTGCCGTCGGCCTGGCCTTGAGCGCCCTGCAGCAGAACATCAACCTGTTCT
The DNA here is from genome assembly GCF_054668895.1 of Pseudomonas sp. H3_E07. NCBI lineage: Bacteria > Pseudomonadati > Pseudomonadota > Gammaproteobacteria > Pseudomonadales > Pseudomonadaceae > Pseudomonas > Pseudomonas sp. H3_E07. The sequence goes on along the minus strand of NZ_CP162795.1, from coordinate 885,738 downwards.
ACACCCCGACCCAGATCGCCAATGGCGAAGCGCCGGTGGACACACGGATCCGCGCCGGCGGCATGGTTGAGAAGGGCTCACTGAAGCGTTCCGGTGATTCCCTCGACGTGACCTTCGTGGTCACCGACTTCAACAAGGCCGTGACCATCACCTACCGCGGCATCCTCCCGGACCTGTTCCGCGAAGGCCAGGGCATCGTCGCCCTGGGCAAGCTCAATGCCGACGGCGTGGTGGTGGCCGACGAAGTGCTGGCCAAGCACGATGAGAAATACATGCCGCCGGAAGTCACCAAGGCCCTGAAAGACAGCGGCCAATCCGCGCCAACGCCTGCCAAGGAGGGCTAAGCCATGACGTCCGCACTGTTTATTCCGGAGCTGGGGCAGTTGGCGATGATCCTCGCCCTGTGCTTTGCCATCGTCCAGGCCGTGGTGCCATTGCTCGGCGCCTGGCGCGGTGATCGCTTGTGGATGAGCCTGGCGCAGCCTGCGGCCTGGGGCCAGTTTGCGTTCCTGCTGTTCGCGTTTGGCTGCCTGACCTACGCCTTCATGACCGACGACTTTTCCGTCGCCTACGTCGCCAACAACTCCAACACGGCGTTGCCTTGGTACTACAAGTTCAGTGCCGTGTGGGGCGCCCATGAAGGTTCGCTGCTGCTGTGGGCGTTGATCCTCGGCGGCTGGACCTTCGCCGTGTCGGTGTTCTCCCGGCAACTGCCGCAAGTGATGCTGGCTCGCGTGCTGGCGGTGATGGGCATGATCAGCATCGGCTTCCTGCTGTTCCTGATCATGACCTCCAACCCGTTCAGCCGCATCCTGCCGCAGATCCCGGCGGACGGGCACGACCTCAACCCATTGCTGCAGGACATCGGCCTGATCGTGCACCCGCCGATGCTCTACATGGGTTACGTGGGGTTCTCGGTGGCCTTCGCCTTCGCCATCGCCGCCTTGCTCGGCGGACGTCTCGATGCGGCCTGGGCGCGCTGGTCGCGGCCGTGGACCATCGTGGCCTGGGCGTTCCTCGGCATCGGTATCACCTTGGGGTCCTGGTGGGCCTACTACGAACTTGGCTGGGGCGGCTGGTGGTTCTGGGACCCGGTGGAAAACGCCTCCTTCATGCCCTGGCTGGTCGGTACCGCGCTGATTCACTCGCTGGCCGTCACCGAAAAACGCGGCGTGTTCAAGAGCTGGACCGTGCTGCTGGCCATCGCGGCGTTTTCCCTCAGCCTGCTCGGCACATTCCTTGTGCGTTCGGGCGTGCTGACCTCGGTGCATGCGTTCGCGTCCGACCCTGAGCGCGGCGTTTTCATCCTGATCTTCCTGCTGTTTGTGGTGGGGGGTTCCCTGACGTTGTTTGCGTTGCGTGCGCCAGTGGTCAAGAGCCGGGTCGGCTTCAACCTGTGGTCGCGGGAAACCCTGTTGCTGGGCAATAACCTGGTGCTGGTGGTGGCCGCGTCGATGATCCTGCTCGGCACCCTGTACCCGCTGGTGCTGGATGCCTTGAGCGGCGCCAAGTTGTCCGTGGGCCCGCCGTACTTCAACGCGTTGTTTATCCCGTTGATGGGCCTGTTGATGGTGGTGATGGCCGTTGGCGTGCTGGTGCGCTGGAAAGACACCCCGGTGAAATGGCTGGTGGGCATGCTGATGCCGGTGCTGCTCGGCAGCGTGGCCTTGGCCGTGATCGCCGGGGTTGCCTACGGCGATTTCAACTGGGCAGTGCTCGCCACCTTCCTGCTCGCCGCCTGGGTATTGCTGGCCGGCGTGCGTGACATCTTTGACAAGACTCGCCACAAAGGCCTGATCAAAGGCCTGCCAACCCTGACCCGCAGCTATTGGGGCATGCAGATCGCCCACATCGGCATCGCCGTGTGCGCCCTGGGTGTGGTGCTCTCCAGTCAGAACAGCGCCGAGCGCGACCTGCGCCTGGCACCGGGAGAGTCCATGGACCTGGCCGGTTACCACTTCATTTTTGAAGGCGCCAAGCACTTCGAAGGGCCGAACTTCACGTCAGACAAAGGCACCGTTCGTGTAGTCCGCAACGGTAAGGAAATCGCCGTGCTGCACCCGGAAAAACGTCTGTACACCGTGCAGAGTTCGATGATGACCGAGGCCGGTATCGACGCCGGTTTCACCCGCGACCTGTATGTGGCGCTGGGTGAACCCTTGGGCGACGGTGCCTGGGCGGTGCGTGTGCATGTGAAACCGTTTGTACGCTGGATCTGGTTCGGCGGCTTGCTCACCGGTTTCGGTGGTTTGCTGGCTGCGCTGGACCGGCGTTATCGGGTCAAGGTCAAGAGCCGGGTGCGTGAAGCCCTCGGTCTGCAAGGAGCGGCGGTATGAAGCGTTGGTTGATGGTTGTGCCGCTGGCGTTGTTCCTGGTGGTCGCCGTGTTCCTGTATCGCGGTCTGTATCTGGACCCGGCCGAGCTGCCCTCAGCGATGATCGGCAAGCCGTTCCCGGCGTTTTCACTGCCGACCGTGCAGGGCGACAAGACCCTGACTCAAGCTGACTTGCTGGGCAAACCGGCGCTGGTCAACGTGTGGGGCACCTGGTGCATCTCCTGCCGTGTCGAACACCCGGTGCTGAACAAGCTGGCCGAGAAGGGCGTGGTGATCTACGGCATCAACTACAAGGACGACAATGCGGCGGCCTTGAAATGGCTGGCCGAGTTCCACAACCCTTATCAGCTGGATATCCGTGATGAAGACGGCAACCTCGGTCTGAACCTCGGCGTCTACGGTGCCCCGGAGACCTTTTTCATCGATGCCAAGGGCGTGATCCGCGACAAGTACGTCGGTGTGATCGACGAAGTGGTCTGGCGCGAGCAACTGGCCGCCAAGTACCAGGCACTGGTCGATGAGGCCAAGCCATGAAGCGTCTGTTAGCCGCTGCAGTCCTGGCTCTTGGACTGGTCGGCGTGGCCCATGCCGCCATTGACACCTACGAGTTCGCCAAGGACGGTGATCGCGAGCGCTTTCGCGAACTGACCAAGGAACTGCGCTGCCCCAAGTGCCAGAACCAGGACATCGCCGACTCCAACGCACCCATCGCCGCCGACCTGCGCAAAGAGATCTTCCGCATGCTGGGGGAGGGCAAGGACAACCAGCAGATCATCGACTTCATGGTCGACCGCTACGGTGATTTCGTGCGCTACAAACCGGCCCTCACCGGCAAGACCGCGCTGCTCTGGTTCGGCCCCGCCGGGCTGTTGCTGACTGGCGTGGTGGTGATGGCCGTGATTGTGCGCCGCCGCCGCGCCGCGCCGACCGATGGTTCCGACGCGCTGTCCCCTGAAGAGCGTAAACGCCTCGACCAATTGCTGGACACCAAGACTGATGATTGATTTCTGGCTCGCAGCCGGCTTGCTGCTTCTGATTGCCCTGAGTTTCCTGTTGATCCCTATACTGCGCGGCCGCCGTGCCCAGCGTGAAGAGGACCGCACCGCGTTGAACGTGGCGCTGTACCAAGAGCGTGTCGCCGAGCTGCAAGTGCAGCAGGACGAAGGCGTGCTCAACGCCGCGCAACTCGACACCGGCCGCGCCGAAGCGGCGCGTGAATTGCTGGCCGACACTGAAGGTGTAGAAAAGCCCCGTGAATCGCGCCTGGGCAAGCCGCTGCCATTTCTGGCCGCGTTTTTGGTGCCAGTCCTGGGTGTTGCGCTGTACCTGCATTACGGGGCCAGCGACAAGGTTGAACTCACCCGCGAATTCTCCCAGCCACCGGTGTCCATGGAAGACATGACCCAGCGCCTGGAACGCGCCGCCGCCGCCCAGCCGGATTCGGCAGAAGGCCTGTACTTCCTGGGCCGTGCCTACATGGCCCAGGACCGGTCCGCCGATGCCGCCAACGTGTTCGAACGCACCGTGGCGCTGGCCGGTCGTCAGCCGGAACTGCTCGGCCAGTGGGCCCAGGCGCAGTACTTTGCCGACAACAAACAGTGGTCGCCCAAGGTTCAGGCGTTGACGGACGAGGCCTTGAAGCTTGATCCGAAGGAAGTCACCAGCCTTGGCCTGCTGGGTATCGCTGCGTTTGAAGGCCAGCGTTATCAGGAGGCTATCGACTACTGGAACCGTCTGCTGGCCCAGCTGCCACCGGAAGACAACTCCCGTGCGGCGTTGCAAGGCGGTATCGACCGTGCTGCCGAAAAACTCAAAGAGAGCGGTGGCACCGTCGTCCCTCAAAAAGCCGCGATGAAAGTTCGTGTGGATCTGAGCGCCGACGTGAAGGCCAAAGCCCTGCCCACCGACAGTGTATTCATCTTCGCCCGCGCCGTGAAAGGCCCGCCGGCACCGTTGGCAGCCAAACGCGTCACCGTCGCCGAACTGCCGATCACCGTCGAACTGGACGATGCCGACGCAATGATGCCGCAGTTGAAACTGTCGAACTTCCCCGAAGTCCAACTGGTTGCGCGCATATCCCGGGCAGGTGTTCCGACAGCTGGCGAATGGATCGGCCGCAGCCAACCCTTGGCCAGCACCACTACTGCGCTGCAGCAGCTGACCATCGACAGTCCGGATAAGTAATTTCGAGGAAACGCCTATGACCGCACTCGCAAGAATCACCCTGCTCAGCCTGGTATTGGGCCTGAGCGCTTGTGCGGTCCACCGCCCACCTCCTGCGCCCACCGGCCCGACCATTCCACCGTCGGGCCCGTCGACCCAGCCGAGCACCAAGCCGTCCGGCCCGGTGACCCCAGCGCCGAAGCCAGTGCCGACTAAGTCAGCGACGTTCGCCCCACCGCCGGGCGCGGTGAGCCACTGGGACGGCAGGATGCAGGTGTATGTGCTCGACGAACAGCCCGACACCTTCTACCGCCAGCGCACCTACTACCGCTGGAGCAACGGCTGGAGCCGCTCCATCAGCCCGAACGGCCCATGGGAAGAAACCGACGTGCAAGGCGTGCCGCCGGGGTTGAGCAAGCAATACGCGCAATGACAAAAGGCGACCTTTGAAAGGTCGCCTTTTTTATTCTCAACAGCCAACCTGGCCCTCAACCCCCCACTTACCGTCGGCCCAGGTAAGAGGGCGCGCCAAACGTGGTGCGCGGCGGGTGGGACTCGGGTAATGTGGCCGCCGCCGGCCTGGCGGCTGAGGGATTGCTGGGTATACTTTCCAGTGACTATTGCCCGGCCAGCCTCTGGGGAGCAGTCAAGATGATTAGCCTGGGCTTCCGGTAGTGCAACAAGCAGGGCGACAAGCGAAGAGGGTGTTTTGATGGCAGGCAGGTTGATCTATCTCATCGGGCCCTCCGGCTCGGGCAAGGACAGCCTGCTGGATGCCGCACGCCCACGTCTGGCCGAGCGCGGTTGTCGCATTGTGCGCCGCGTTATCACTCGCTCGGCAGAAGCGGTGGGCGAGGCGGCGCAAGGGGTCAGCCCGGAGCAGTTCGCCTCGATGCAGGCCGAGGGCGCATTTGCGCTCAGCTGGCAGGCGAATGGCTTGTCCTATGGCATTCCGAAAGTGATCGACGATTGGTTGGCGGCAGGTGACGACGTGCTGGTCAACGGCTCCCGCGCGCACCTGGCACAGACCCGCGAGCGTTATCCGACGTCGCTGGTGTTGCTGCTGACGGTGGATCAGGCGGTACTACGCCAGCGCTTGATCGCACGCGGGCGTGAGGCACTGGTGGATATCGACGCCCGCCTGGCACGCAATGCGCGGTTCACTGCCGAGTTGATCGCGGGGAATGGGGCGGGGTTGTTCGTGCTGGACAACTCCGGTCCCCTGGAACATACGGTCGAGCGCCTGCTGTGCTGCCTCGACCACGGGCACTCGGCATGCGCCTGACGCGGGCGTTGTGCAGTATTGAGGAAATCGGTGCGCAACACGGGGTGTCGACATTTAGGAACCGAGCGCGTTCCTCTACGTGCCATTCATTGAGGCTATAGGGTCAGCTCGACGGGATCATCCGTGTTGGTGATAGTAAACCCGTCCACCTATTCCACACCAGTTCACCGATGCGCAGGGCGACGTCGATGTCTTCTCATGTGTTTACGGTGTCGAGCAGGCAGGTTTTCAATATCCCGTAAAACAGCCGTCAGTCAGCCCCGCGTCTTTTGTGCTTGAGTAAAGATAACTCTAGGGTTACTTTTATTCAGGCCAAGCCAAGGAGGCAGGGGTGCAAAGCAGGTTATTGATCAAAGAACTGCAAGAGGCGGGTTGGGTGTTGGACCGGGTCGCGGGCAGTCATCATATTTTTACTCACCGCTATAACCCGTACACCATTCCGGTACCCCACCCAAAAAAGGACCTGCCGCTGGGCACTGTCAAAAGCATCAGGAAACGCGCCGGCTTGTTTCAGTTTTAAGGAGAACATTCATGCAATACCCAATCTGTATCGAATGGGGCGATGACTTCACCGCCACCGGTATTCAGATCCCCGACATCCCTGGCGCAGTCACCGCAGGGGACAGCTTTGAGGAGGCCTATAACGCTGCGGTGGAAGTCGCCCACATCATGCTGCAAGAGATTGCCGCAGAGGGTGGACCGATCCCCCTGCCAACGTCGGTGGCCAACCATCATGCGCACGAAGATTACGCCGGCATGGGCTGGGGGATGTTGGAGTTGGATATCTCGCCCTACCTGGGCAAGACCGAGAAGGTCAATGTGACCTTGCCCGGTTATGTGATCCAGCGCATCGACCGTTATGTGCGTGAGCACAAGGTCAAGAGTCGCTCTTCCTTTCTGGCGGATGCCGCGCTGGAGAAGCTGGTGCGGTCCTGAGGAAGATTTAAGGGATATGTCCTGATCGTTGGGAAAATAGCGTACTGGCACGCGAAGTGCTTTTTTAGATTTTGTTTTTTTCTTGTTAAAACAACTCGATGCCGCCCGGGATTTTGTGTTGTCGGGTGTTTAAATTGCAACGGAATACCTGGTTGTATCGCCTCCTGTTTCGACGCGCGCAGGTGTTGCGGTTAGAACCAAATCTGCGTTGGTATCGGATTTTTCAGCGTGCGAATTTACCTCTGGAAGGGTTGGTCAACGATCGCTTGGCCGGCTCCCGTTATTGAAACCAAAGGTGTCGCACAATGAATAATTATGACCTGCGCAGTAGGAGCTCTCTGAATAGCGTGCCGGTAGCGGACTTCGGCCCGTTGGGTGTGGGGGCTGGGAGTAAACCGTCTTACACAACGGACCAGGCGGCTAATCAACTTACCCGGGAAAACCTGCGTTTTCATGACCGTAATGGTGATTCGAAAGTCGATGTGAATTACACGGTGGACAACAGCTTCACCCACCAGCAGCAGGGGCGCGTCCGCCAGGCAGTGCAGTCCTGGCAGGATGTCGCCAATATCAACTTTCGCGAGCAGGCGAGTGGGACGGACGGCACTCTCAACATTCGCAACAATCCGGGCGGTGATCGAGGGGTGGCCACCTTTCCTGGCCGTTTCACTACCCAGACTTCAGCCACGATTGGCACGCGCAGAGAAAACGGGGCACCGGCATTGGGCAGTCAGTTTTCGATAACGGCTATCCATGAGATCGGCCACGCCATTGGCCTGCAGCATCCAGGGAACTACAACGGGAACGGTTTCGATTACCTGAACAGCGCGGTCTACGCCGAGGATACCAAGGCGCGTACGGTGATGAGTTATTGGTCGGAAAAAAACCAGAAGGGACACGACTTCAAAGGGCAGAATCCGTCCGCGCCGATGATGGACGATATTGCAGCGGCACAACGCTTGTACGGGGCCAATCACCAAACCCGTAACACCAATACCACCTATGGCTTCAACTCCAATACTGAGCGCGAGGCGATGAGCCTCAAGAGCGCTGCTGACAAACCGGTTTTCTGTGTCTGGGACGGTGGTGGCGTCGACACGATGGACTTCTCCGGGTTCTCCCAGGATCAGAACATCAACCTGAAAGCCGAATCGTTTTCCGATGTGGGCGGGCTGAAGGGCAATGTGTCCATTGCCAAGGGCTGCACGATTGAAAACGCGATTGGCGGCTCTGGCCGGGACACTGTGTCGGGCAATGAGGCCGCGAATCGGCTCAAGGGCGGCGGAGGGGGCGACACCCTGAGAGGCGGTGGCGGCGCGGACACCTTTGTCTACGACAAGGCCAGCGACTCCACGCCGACTGACCCGGACATGATCCAGGATTTCACCAGCGGTACGGACAAGATCGATGTGTCGGGCGCCTTGAAGGGCGCTGGGTTGAGCGGCCTGGCCTTCACTGATCGGTTCACGGGGCGAGCCGGTGAAGCGGTGCTCAAGCATGACCCCGGCACAGGCCTTTCAAGCCTGGCCATTGACCTGAAGGGAACGGGCAACGCGGACCTATTGATCAAGAGCAAGGGCGCGATCAAGCCAACTGATGTGCAGTGGGGCGGTCAAGCGCCTGAGGTTCAGCCTGCACCTGCACCCGTGCCGACACCCACGCCGACACCGACACCGACACCGCCTCCGGTCCCAACACCCGCTCCCTCCCCGTTGCCGGATAAGGCACAGGAACACGCCGCCGGCTTGATTCAGATGTTCGCCACCACTCTGCTAGCATTTTTCTCGCAGTTGCTGAGCCGGCTGACATCGCCGTCCGGCCAAGCATCCGCGGAAAAAAACCAGTCTTGAACCGCTGCCTCAAGCAGTGGCGACTGTGGCCTGGCGTGAAGCACTGAGGAACCGCAGTAACGCAATCAGAGGGAATGCGCTGCCCACCAGCATCACGCCCAGCCAGCCGCCGTGTTCATACACGCTGCTGGCAATCGCCGAGCCGAAGGCGCCGCCAATAAAGATGCTGGTCATGTACAGCGCGTTCAGGCGGCTGCGGCTGTTGGCGTCGAGGGCGTAGATAGCGCGCTGGCCGAGCACCATATTCATCTGCACGCAGAAGTCCAGGACCACACCGGTCACGGCCAGGCCGATCACGCTGTACGACGGGTGTACAAAGGCCGGCAGGAAACTCAACGCCGCAAACAGCATGGCCAGCAACGAAGCGCGATGGGTATGCCCGGCATCGGCCAGGCGACCGGCGACGGGCGCCGCAATGGCGCCCAGCGCACCGACCAGTGCAAACAGCGCGATCTCGCTTTGGCTCAGGCCGTGGTTACGCGCCAGTTCCAGTGGGGCAGCGGTCCAGAACAGGCTGAAGGTGGCGAACATGCAACCCTGATAGAACGCCCGTTGGCGCAATACCGGTTGCTCACGCAGCAACGTGCCGAGGGAGCGCAGCAACTGGCCATAGGTGGCACTGTGGTCAGGCTGGCGCTTGGGGATGGTGATCAGCAACACCACGCTGATTAACGCCATCAACGCCGCAGCGGCCATGAACATTGCGCGCCAACCGAAGTGGTCCGCCACCACGCTGGACACGGGCCGAGCCAGCAGGATGCCCAACAACAGACCGCCCATGATGCTGCCGACCACGCGGCCTCGGGACTCGGCGGGTGCCAGGTGCGCGGCCAGCGGGATCAGGATCTGCACCGACACCGAGCTGAAGCCGATCAGCAGCGACACCAGCAGGAACAGGTTCGGTTGTTCGGTAAATGCCGCCCCCAACAGGCTGGCGATGGCCAGCACGGTGGTGGCGATCATCAGCTTGCGGTTTTCCAGCAGGTCACCCAGCGGTACCAGGAAAAACAGGCCCAGGGCGTAACCAATTTGTGTCAACGAGACGATCAGGCTGGCCATGGCGGGCGTCAGGCCGATGTCCGGCGCGATCAGCTCGATGATCGGTTGTGCATAGTAAATGTTGGCAACGATGGCGCCGCAGCAAAACGCGAACAGCATCACCATGCTCCGGGTCATGGTGGTTGTAGCGTGGGAGGTAGCGTTCATGGTGTTCTCATAAAAGCGAATGAAAGTGAGGCGAGCCTAAAGACAACACCGTAGACCGGGTAGGCCGCTTGCAGTGATAACACTCATGCCCAGTAATGATGAGTGAATCGTTAACTTTCGGCGCGAAGGGTGATGATACATTCAGGCACAACTGCCGAAACAGGAAATTGAAGGTCATGAAAATCACATTGAACAAGATGCTCCTGGCTTCCACGCTTGCCGCCGCCATGGCCGTGGGCCTGGCCCAGGCCGAGGATGTCCCGCGGGTGGGCGTACGCGGCGCCATCACGGCGATGGAGGGCGACGCGATGCACGTCAAGGTCAACAGCGGCGAGGACGTCATCGTGCACCTGACCCCAAGCACTCAGGTGCGCGCGGTCACCCTGGCCAAGATCGATGAGATCAAGCCGGGCAGCTACATTGGCTCCGCCGCCATGCCCAACGCCGATGGCAGCCTGACGGCGCTGGAAGTGCACGTGTTCCCACCGGCCATGGCCGGCACGGGCGACGGGCATCGCGCGTTTGACTTGAAGGAAGGCAGCAGCATGACCAACGGCACCGTCGGCGACCTGGTGGTCAGCAACGGGCGGACGTTGACGGTGAAATACAAAGGCGGCGAACAGAAGATCGTGGTGCCGGAGGATGTGCCGATCGTCAACCTGGAACCTGGCGATCGCAGCTTGCTCAAGCCAGGGGTGAAGGTGGTGATGTTTGCGGCGCAGGGGGCGGATGGGATCATCACTGCCCAGGCTATCTCAGCCGGCAAGGATGGCGTGACACCACCGATGTAAAGTCTGGCGCAGAACCCAATGTGGGAGCGGGCTTGCTCGCGAATGGGGAGTATCAGTCACTGAATCAGTTGGCTGATACACCGCATCCGCGAGCAAGCCCGCTCACACAGGTTTAGTGCGTTGCGTCAGTTATTGACCCGAGTAAACCTGATCAAACACCCCACCATCATTAAAGTGGGTCTTCTGCACCGTGCGCCAGTCACCAAAGGTCTTCTCTACCGACAGGAAGTCGACTTTCGGGAAGCGGTCAGTGTATTTGGCCAGCACTTTCGGGTCACGTGGACGCAGGTAGTTGTTCGCCGCGATTTCCTGACCTTCCGGCGACCACAGGTACTTCAGGTAGTCTTCGGCGGCCACGCGGGTGCCTTTCTTCTCGACCACCTTGTCGACCACCGACACCGGTGGCTCGGCTTCGGCGGAGACGCTTGGATAGACCACTTCGAACTGATCGCGACCGAATTCACGGGCGATCATTTCCGCCTCGTTCTCGAACGTCACCAGCACGTCACCGATCTGGTTGGTCATGAAGGTGGTGGTGGCCGCACGGCCACCGGTATCCAGCACCGGTGCCTGTTTGAATAGCTTGCCGACAAAGGCCTTGGCCTTGTTTTCATCGCCGCCGTTCTTCAGCACATAGCCCCAGGCCGACAGGTAGGTGTAGCGGCCGTTACCCGAGGTTTTCGGGTTGGGCACGATCACCTGCACGCCGTCTTTCAACAGGTCCGGCCAGTCCTTCAGGGCTTTTGGGTTGCCTTTGCGCACGATGAAGACCGTGGCGGAAGTAAACGGCGCGCTGTTGTTCGGCAGGCGAGTGACCCAGTTGTCCGGCACCAGCTTTCCATTGTCGACCAGGGCGTTGATGTCGGTGGCCATGTTCATGGTGATCACGTCAGCCGGCAGGCCGTCGATCACCGAGCGCGCTTGTTTGCTGGAACCACCGAAGGACATCTGCAGGGTCAGCTTGTCGTTCGGGTGTTCGGCTTCCCAGTGCTTCTGGAAAGCGGCGTTGTAGTCCTTGTAGAAATCGCGCATTACGTCGTAGGAGACGTTGAGCAGTGTGACGGGTGCGGCCTGGACGGCGCCCGCCAGGGCAAGGCCGGCGGCCAGGAGAGAGGCGCTAACGAGTTTTTTCACTGCTCATTCCTTGTTGTTCGAGACGGTTGTCAATTGAGTAGGGGCAATTTGCCAGCGACTATAGCTGGCGCCGCATAGACGCTTAAAGATTAAAACGTACTTTGCTTATTCCACTTTATGGAAAAGGTTGCTCCCGCAGCGCGAGCAGAAGGCGGCATTTGGCTCATGGCTGTTCTTCTTGCACACCGGGCAGTCGGTTTGCAGCTGTTCGCCCCGCATTGCGCTCGCCAGTTCAGCGGTAAAAATCCCGGTGGGCACGGCGATGATCGAATAACCGGTGATCATCACCAGCGATGAAATCACCTGGCCCAACGGCGTCTTCGGCACAATGTCGCCAAAGCCCACGGTGGTCAGGGTCACGATGGCCCAGTAGATGCCCTTGGGGATGCTGGTAAAGCCGTGCTCCGGACCTTCGATCACGTACATCAAGGTGCCGAACACCGTGACCAGCGTGCACACGCTGACCAGGAACACCACGATCTTCTGCTTGCTGCCCCGCAACGCCGACATCAGGTAGTTGGCCTGCTTGAGGTAGGGGCTGAGCTTGAGCACGCGGAAGATCCGCAGCATTCGGATGATGCGGATGATCAGCAGGTACTGCGCATCGCTGTAATACAGCGCGAGGATGCCGGGCACGATGGCCAGCAAGTCCACCAGCCCATAAAAGCTGAAGGCATAGCGTAACGGCTTGGGCGAGCAATACAGGCGCAACCCGTATTCGATCAGGAAGATCAGCGTGAAGCCCCATTCGATATAGGCCAGCACATCGGCGTAGTTCTGGTGTATCTGGTCGATGCTGTCGAGCATCACGATCACCAGGCTGGCGAGGATGATCAGCAGCAAGATGCCGTCAAAGCGCCGCCCGGCGACCGTGTCACTTTGAAAAACCATGACGTAGAGCCGCTGGCGCCAGTCGTTATTGCTGTCCATAAATCCCGCCTGAAACGAATATCGAGCAAGCCTAGGGGGATTCGAAGGGCCTGTCCATGCGGGGTTTGCGCAGCACCCGAGCGCCAGCGCGCACCAGCCAACAGGCGAGGATGAACGGCGCGGTCAACGCCGGCAGATGCAGGGCGGCAAAGCCTGGGGTGAGGGTGATTGCCAGCAGGATGCCGAGCAGCGGCAGCCAGGGTTGGCGACGTATTTGGCTCAACGCCACGGCAGCCAGCGCCGGGTTGTAGCTGTGCAGGCCAAGGAGGGCAGTGGCGGGTTCGTCCAGCCACAGCGCGATCAGTACGCCGACACTGGCGCCGATCAACGCCCAGGTGGCCGCGCGGCGGTTGGCCAACCACAGGCCCAACGCAATCAAGGCGCCGGCCACAGGCTGGTCCAGCAGCATGATTTGGGCGAGCCCGGTAAAAGGCGCGGTGAAGATGGCCGAGGCGTCGGGTACGTTCAGGGCAAATGCGCGCTCCGGCACGGTGCCCAGCAGCAACCAACCCAGGCCGACAAACGGTGCGGTGTAGGCGGGCAAATCACTGGGCTGAGTGGCGCGTTTCAACCATTGCCGCGTCAGGATCGCACTCAAGCCACCGCACGCCAGGATCAGCGGCGGCAACACGGCTGACCAGGCGAAGTGCTGGCTGATCAACAACCCCAGCAACACGCCGTTGTAGCTGTACAGCCCTGCCTGGCGTTCGGCCTTGGGATAGCCCCGGCGCTGGGCCGTGAGCAACCCCGCCAGGCCTCCCAGCAGCGCGCCGCCGAGCAAGGTCGGCGCGCCGATCAGGATCGCCAGCAGGCACAGCAGGCCACACAGCGGCTGGCGCTGCAGGAAGATCTGGCTGAAGCCGTTAAGCAGGGCTTCGGCCCAGTCGGGACAGGTTGGGTTGTGCATTTGGGGTCATTCAATCAGGCCGAGTTGCCCTTATCGCAGGCAAGCCCGCTCCCACAGTTGACCGAGTTTTCATGTCGAACATCGATCAAATGTGGGAGCGGGCTTGCCCGCGATGAGGCCCTTACAGACGCTAAATCAACGTCTCGATACGCAGTGAGTTCGTCGACCCCGGCTGCCCGAACGGCACCCCCGCCGTAATCACCAAGGTATCCCCACGCTCCGCCATCCCCTGCGCCTGGGCAATCTCCAGCGCCGTGGAACACACCTCGTCTACTTGGCGCAGCCTGTCATTGACCACCGAATGCACGCCCCACGCCACGCTCAACCGCCGCGCCGTGGACAGGTTCGGCGTGAGGTTGAGGATCGGCGACACCGGCCGTTCCCGCGCCGCGCGCAGACTGGAACTGCCCGACTCGCTGTAGTTCACCAGCACTGCCACCGGCAGGATGCTACTGATGCGGCGGATTGCGCAGCTGATGGCGTCCGATACGGTGGCATCCGCCTTCGGTCGGCTGACGTCGAGCTGAGCCTGGTAATCGGGGCCGTTCTCCACCTGGCGGATGATCTTGCTCATCATCTGCACGGCTTCCAGCGGGTATTCGCCGGATGCGGTTTCCGCCGACAGCATCACCGCGTCCGCGCCTTCGGCCACGGCATTGGCGACATCGGTGACTTCGGCGCGGGTCGGAGCCGGTGAGAAGCGCATCGACTCCAGCATCTGGGTCGCCACCACCACCGGTTTGCCCAGTTGGCGGCAGGTACTGATGATGTCTTTCTGGATCTGCGGCACACTCTCGGCGGGCACTTCCACGCCCAGGTCGCCTCTGGCCACCATGATCGCGTCGCTCAGTTCGGCGATTTCCTGCAGGCGCTGCACGGCCGAGGGCTTCTCGATCTTGGCCATCAGGAAGGCCTTGTCGCCGATCAGCTCGCGGGCTTCGCGGATATCTTCCGGGCGCTGTACGAACGACAGTGCCACCCAGTCCACGCCCAGCTCCAGGCCAAAGCTCAAATCGCGCCGATCCTTGGCGGTCAATGGGCTGAGCTCCAGCAGGGCTTGTGGGACGTTCACGCCTTTGCGGTCAGACAATTCGCCGCCGTTCAGTACGGTGGTGTCGATGGCGTCGGCATGTTTGGTGATGACCCGCAGGCGCAGCTTGCCATCGTCCAGCAGCAGGTCCATGCCGGGTTCCAGCGCCGCGATGATTTCCGGGTGGGGCAGGTTGACCCGACGCTGGTCGCCCGGTGTTTCGTCCAGGTCCAGGCGCAATGCCTGGCCACGCACCAGTTGCACCTTGCCCTCGGCAAAGCGCCCGACCCGCAGCTTCGGCCCTTGCAGGTCCATGAGGATACCCAGCGGGTAATTCAGCTGACGCTCGACCTGACGAATCCACTGGTAGCGCTGGGCGTGGTCGGCGTGGTCGCCGTGGCTGAAATTGAGCCGGAAGATGTTCACGCCAGCTTCCACCAGCTCGCGGATGTCGTCGATACCGTCGGTGGCCGGGCCCAGGGTGGCGAGGATTTTGACCTTCTTGTCAGGCGTCATGTTTGGCAGTCTCAAGGATCAGGATGGCGCGGAAGTCGTTGACGTTGGTGCGCGTGGGCTCGGTGATGATCAAACCGTCGAGGGCGGCGAAATAGCCGTAGCCGTTGTTGTTATCCAGCTCGTCGCTGGCCGACAGGCCGAGGGCTTCGGCGCGCGAATAACTGCACGGCGTCATGATGGCGCCGGCGTTGTCTTCCGAGCCGTCGATGCCGTCGGTGTCACCGGCCAGGGCGTACACGCCGGGCAGGCCCTTTAGGCTGTCGGTGAGGCTCAGCAGGAACTCTGCATTGCGTCCGCCACGACCATTGCCATGTACCGTCACGGTGGTTTCGCCGCCGGAGAGAATCACGCACGGCGCTGCCAGCGGCTGGCCGTGTTGCACGATCTGTCGGGCGATGCCGGCGTGCACTTTAGCCACGTCCCGCGCTTCGCCTTCCAGGTCGCCGAGGATTAATGGACTGAACCCGGCCTGGCGCACTTTTACGGCGACTGCCTCCAGGGATTGCTGGGGGCGGGCGATCAATTGGAAGTGGCTACGGGCGAGCACCGGGTCGCCGGGCTTGACGGTTTCCGAGGCGGGGTTTTGCAACCAGCTGCGCACCGAAGCGGGGGCGTCGATGTTGTAGCGCTTGAGGATCGCCAGGGCTTGTTGCGAGGTGCTGGGGTCTCCGACCGTCGGGCCGGAGGCGATCACCGTGGCCTGGTCGCCCGGCACGTCGGAAATCGCGTAGGTGTATACAGTGGCCGGCCATGCCGCTTTCGCCAATCGACCGCCTTTGATGGCCGACAGGTGCTTGCGCACGCAATTCATCTCGCCAATGGTGGCACCGGATTTGAGCAGGGCTTTGTTGATGGCCTGTTTGTCGGCCAGGGTGATGCCCTCGGCGGGCAGCGCCAGCAGGGCAGAGCCACCGCCGGACAACAGGAAGATAACGCGGTCGTGCTCCGTCAGGTTGCTGATCAGTGCCAGCACGCGCTGGGCCACGGCCAGGCCGGCGGCATCGGGCACCGGGTGAGCGGCTTCGACGACTTCGATTTTCTGGCACGGCGCGCCGTGCCCGTAGCGGGTCACGACCAGGCCGGTGACTTCACCCTGCCAGACGTTTTCCACGACCAGGGCCATGGCGGCAGCCGCTTTGCCAGCGCCGATCACGATCACACGACCGCTGCGGTCGGCGGGCAGGTAGGGTTCAAGGACTTGCCGGGGGTGGGCGGCGTCGATGGCTGTGGCAAACAGCTCGCGAAGCAGGTGTTGCGGATCGACCGACATAAGCGGGCTCCCGGGGATTCTTGTTATTAGAGGTGCATCACGTTTCGGATCGGAATGCGATCAAATGTGGGAGCGAGCTTGCTCGCGAAGGCGGTCTGACATCCATGCTGACTGATCGACCTCTTTCGCGAGCAAGCTCGCTCCCACACTCGACCGCATTTCAAAGGTGCGGTGAAACGGGGTTATTTATCGCGAATCGAGAAATTCGCCATATGTTCCAGGCCCTTGATCAGCGCCGAGTGGTCCCAGTTAGCGCCGCCAATCGCGGTGCAGGTGCTGAAGACTTGCTGCGTACCGGCGGTGTTCGGCAGGTTGATCCCCAATTCCTTGGCACCGGCCAGGGCCAGGTTGAGGTCCTTCTGGTGCAGGTTGATACGAAAGCCCGGGTCGAAGGTGCCCTTGATCATGCGCTCGCCATGCACCTCAAGGATTTTCGACGAAGCGAACCCGCCCATCAGCGCTTCACGCACCTTGGCCGGGTCGGCGCCGTTCTTGGAGGCGAACAGCAGCGCTTCGGCCACCGCCTGGATATTCAGCGCCACGATGATCTGGTTGGCGACCTTGGCGGTCTGCCCATCACCATTGCCGCCCACTAGGGTGATGTTCTTGCCCATGGCCTGGAACAGCGGCAGGGCGCGTTCGAAGGTCTGCGGTTCGCCGCCGATCATGATGCTCAGGATGCCGGCCTTGGCACCGACCTCACCGCCGGACACCGGTGCATCCAGGTACTGCGCGCCGGTTTCGTTGATCTTTGCTGCGAACGCCTTGGTGGCGGTGGGGGAGATCGAGCTCATGTCGATCACGACTTTGTTCGGCGACAGGCCAGCCGCGACGCCGTCTTTGCGGAACAGCACGTCGTCGACCTGCGGGGTGTCCGGCACCATCACGATGATGAACTCGGCCTCCTGCGCCACTTGCTGAGGGTTGGCCAGGGCCACGGCGCCCGCGTCGACCAGGGCTTGCGCAGCCTTGCCGTGGTGCTCAGAGAGGAACAGTTGGTGACCTGCTTTCTGCAGGTTGGCGGCCATGGGTTGGCCCATGATGCCGGTGCCGATAAATCCGATTTTAGCCATGAGAAAAGCCTCTTGTTATTCGGTATGTAGCGACCTGTCAAACGCCGCAGGTCCAATGTGGGAGCGGGCTTGCTCGCGAAGGTATTTCATTCAACATTGGCGTCGACTGATGCACCGCTTTCGCGAGCAAGCCCGCTCCCACATTTGGGGTTTGTGTTGTGTCTGTTAGATCGCGTTGTGGGTTTTGAGCCAACCCAAACCGGCTTCGGTGGTGGTCAACGGCTTGTATTCACAGCCGACCCAACCCGTGTAGCCGATGCGGTCCAAATGTTCGAACAGGAAGCGGTAGTTGATCTCGCCGGTGCCCGGCTCGTTGCGCCCTGGGTTATCCGCCAGCTGGATGTGGTTGATCTCACCCAGGTGCGCGGCCATGGTGCGGGCCAGATCGCCTTCCATGATTTGCATGTGGTAGATGTCGTATTGCAGGAACAGGTTGTCGCTGCCCACCTGTTCGCGAATCGACAGGGCTTGCGCCGTGTTGTTCAGATAGAAGCCTGGGATGTCACGGGTATTGATCGCTTCCATCACCAGCTTGATGCCCACGGCTTGCAGTTTTTCGGCGGCGTACTTGAGGTTGGCGACGAAGGTCTTTTCCAGAATCTCGTCGTCAATGCCTTGTGGCCGGATGCCTGCCAGGCAGTTGATCTGGGTGTTGCCCAGCACTTGGGCGTAGGCGATCGCCAGCTTGACCCCGGCACGAAACTCCTCGACCCGGTCGGGGTGGCACGCCAGGCCGCGTTCGCCCTTGGCCCAGTCGCCGGCCGGCAGGTTGAACAGCACCTGGGTCAGGCCGTGGGCGTCAAGTTGCGCCTTGATTTCGGCAGAGCTGAATTCATAGGGGAACAGGTACTCGACACCTTCGAAGCCCGCATCGGCGGCCGCTTTGAAACGGGCAAGAAAGTCCTGTTCGGTAAACAGCATGGACAGGTTGGCGGCGAAACGCGGCATAAGGTTCTCCTTAATCGAGCAGGGAAATGGCAGTCGGCGCATCGTTGCCGACCAGTGCCAGATCTTCGAATTCGTTGACGGCGTTGATCTCGGTGCCCATGGAAATATTGGTGACGCGCTCCAGAATAATCTCAACGATCACTGGAACCTTGAATTCTTCGATCATCTCCTCGGCGCGACGCAGGGCCGGCGCGATCTGGCTTGGTTCGAATACGCGCAGGGCCTTGCAACCCAGGCCTTCGGCGACGGCGACGTGGTCTACACCGTAGCCGTTGAGTTCCGGGGCGTTGAGATTGTCAAAGGACAGCTGCACGCAGTAGTCCATTTCAAACCCGCGCTGGGCCTGGCGGATCAGACCGAGGTAGGAGTTGTTCACCACCACGTGGATGTATGGCAGCTTGAACTGCGCGCCCACGGCCAGTTCTTCGATCATGAACTGGAAGTCATAGTCGCCCGACAGTGCCACCACCTTGCGGCTCCGGTCAGCCTTGACCACGCCGAGCGCGGCGGGAATGGTCCAACCCAACGGGCCGGCCTGGCCGCAGTTGATCCAATGCCGCGGCTTGTACACGTGCAGGAATTGCGCGCCGGCAATTTGCGATAAGCCGATGGTGCTGACGTAGCAGGTGTCTTTGCCGAACACCTGGTTCATTTCTTCGTAAACGCGCTGTGGCTTGACTGGCACGTTGTCGAAGTGAGTCTTGCGGTGCAGGGTGGCTTTGCGTTGCTGGCAGTCGTTCAGCCAGGCGCTGCGGTCCTTCAACTTGCCGGCGGCTTTCCACTCGCGGGCCACTTCAATGAACATCGTCAGGGCGGAGCCGGCGTCGGAGACGATGCCCAGGTCCGGGGTGAAAACGCGGCCGATCTGCGTCGGCTCGATGTCGACGTGAATGAACGTGCGACCCTCGGTGTACACCTCCACCGAGCCGGTGTGGCGGTTGGCCCAGCGATTACCGATGCCCAGCACCACGTCCGACTTGAGCATTGTCGCGTTGCCATAACGGTGGGACGTCTGCAGACCGACCATGCCGACCATCTGTGGGTGATCGTCCGGAATGGTGCCCCAGCCCATCAGGGTCGGAATCACCGGGATGCCGGTCAGTTCAGCGAATTCAACCAGCAGCTCGCTGGCGTCGGCGTTGATCACGCCCCCACCGCTCACCAGCAGTGGGCGTTCAGCCTTGTCCAGCAGCGCCAGGGCTTTTTCCACCTGCACGCGGGTTGCCAGTGGCTTGGCCAGGGGGAGTGGCTGGTAGGCGTCGATGTCGAATTCGATCTCGGCCATCTGCACGTCGAACGGCAGGTCGATCAGCACGGGGCCCGGGCGGCCGGAGCGCATTTCGTAGAAGGCTTTCTGGAAGGCGTACGGCACTTGGCCGGGTTCGAGGACGGTGGTCGCCCACTTCGTCACCGGCTTGACGATGCTGGTGATGTCCACGGCCTGGAAGTCTTCCTTGTGCATGCGGGCGCGGGGTGCCTGGCCGGTAATGCATAGGATCGGGATTGAGTCGGCCGAGGCGCTGTACAGGCCGGTGACCATGTCAGTGCCCGCCGGGCCCGAGGTGCCGATGCACACGCCGATATTGCCGGCCTTGGTGCGGGTATAACCCTCGGCCATGTGGGAGGCGCCTTCAACGTGGCGAGCAAGGACGTGATCGATGCCACCCACCTTCTGCAAGGCCGAATACAGCGGGTTGATCGCGGCGCCCGGGATGCCGAAGGCGGTGTCCACACCTTCGCGGCGCATCACCAGGACAGCGGCTTCGATTGCTCTCATTTTGCTCATGATTTTGGTGCCTCTTGCGTTTTGTAATTGTATACAAGTGGTGTCTGGTCAAAGTGTATTCACGGCGAGCGGCGCAGGTCAATGCATTTTATGCACGGGTCTTTACGTTCGTCGGAACAGCTTTTTTCGGCGTATGGAGCCTTTGTGCGAAAATATTGTATACAAAATTAAAAGTCATTGTGTTCTATTTGTTTGATCGAGCATCTGATCATTCAGACCTCCACCGCTTTCCCAATAACAAAAGAAGGACGGCACCATGAGCGCTTTAACCTTGAAACTCGCCACCCAACTGGCCAGCCAGGCCCTCAGCGCCGGGCGCACCATCTCAGCCGCACCGCTGACCATCGCCGTGCTCGACAGCGGCGGCCATCTGGTCACCCTGCAACGCGAAGATGGCGCCAGCCTGCTGCGCCCGCAGATCGCCATCGGCAAGGCCTGGGGCGCGATCGCCCTGGGCAAGGGCTCACGCCTGCTGGCGCTGGACGCGCAGCAGCGCCCGGCGTTTATCGCGGCGTTGAATAGCCTGGGGCAGGGCAGCGTGGTGCCCGCGCCGGGCGGGGTGTTGATTCGGAGTCAGGAGGGCGTGGTGCTGGGGGCGATTGGAATCAGCGGGGATACGTCGGATATTGATGAGCAGTGCGCGATTACGGCGATCGAGGGGGTGGGGTTGATGGCGGATGCGGGGGTGTCGGCCTGATTTTTTGCTGTTCTGTCGGGCCTCATCGCGGGCAAGCCCGCTCCCACACTTGAATGAGTTCACACATTTATATTTGTGAATACGCTCAAATGTGGGAGCGGGCTTGCCCGCGAATGCAGGCGACTCAGTATCCAGTCAAAGCCAAATCGCATCCCAAAGTGGGTAGTCGCCACACTTCTTTACCAGACCCGCCCGCAGAGGGTTGGCCACGATGTACCGGGCGATTCCTTCAAGGCTTTCTTCCCGCCGTACGGCATGGTCATGAAAACCAGGTTGCCATAAGCGTCCTTGACGGCCTGAAACCGCATTCACTATTCGAGTACTTTTAGACTTCACCTGGCGCATCAAATCGGCAAGTGAGCCCTTTTCCAATGAGATCAACCAATGGAAATGATCGGGCATCACTACCCAAGCCAAAGAAGTAGCCAGCCCTTGATGCTGGGCAATCCTGAACTGCTGCACGACCAGCCGGCCCAGTTTGAAGTCACTGAATATAGGTATTCGATCAAGGGTATTACTGGTCAGCAAATAGACACGGTTGGGTTCGTCATAGCGACCAATACGCAGGCGATTTGAAGCAGGTTGATCAAGCATTCCTTAGCCCCTCTTCAGATGGAGTTCTGAGAGGCTAGATCAGCTAGTTAATGCCGATCGGCAGGCTTTTGGCAGGATGTGTCTGGGAGGGCGCTTTCGCGAGCAAGCCCGCTCCCACAGGGGGGTGGCAGTGTTCTTGCTATTTATGTCAGTCCGGCTCACACCCCTTGAGCACCAGTCTGATAATCGTTTGCGCCGCCGCCTCATAATCCGCCTCATCCAGCTTGGCCTTCCCGGTTACCGCCGAGATCTGCCAATCAAAATCCGCATAGGTCTGCGTCGCCGCCCAGATGCTGAACATCAAGTGATTGGGGTCAATCGGCGCAATCAGGCCACGATCCACCCAGCTTTGGATGCACGCGATATTGTGCTTGGCCTGGGCGTTGAGCTGCTCGACCTGATCCGCACTGAGGTGCGGCGCGCCGTGCATGATTTCACTGGCGAACACTTTGGAGGCGAAGGGCAGGTCGCGGGAGATGCGGATCTTGGAACGGATGTAGTTGCTCAGGACCACCGAGGGCTCGCCGTCCGGGTTGAACGGCGTGGAAGCAGCCAGGATCGGCTCGATAATGCTTTCGAGCACCTCGCGGTAGAGGTTGTCCTTGGACTTGAAGTAGTAATAGACGTTGGGCTTGGGCAGCCCGGCCTTGGCGGCGATGTCGCTGGTTTTGGTCGCGGCGAAGCCCTTGTCGGCAAACTCCTCGCTGGCCGCCCGCAGGATTTTTTCTTTGTTGCGCTCGCGAATGGTGCTCATGAACCAGAGGTTTCCTTGCCAGTACAGGCGGTTGCGCATGGTAGCACCGGCCATCCGCGCGCCTCAACAATGTGCCCATAAAGCGTTGCGCCGCGCTATGCTCGGTCCATCCCTCTCTAATGGAAGCCCGATTCATGGCAGGAAGCAGTTTGTTGGTGTTGATCGACGATATCGCCGCAGTACTCGATGACGTTGCCCTGATGACGAAAATGGCGGCGAAAAAGACCGCCGGCGTGCTGGGTGATGACTTGGCGCTCAATGCCCAACAGGTCTCTGGGGTGCGCGCCGAGCGGGAAATTCCCGTGGTGTGGGCGGTGGCCAAGGGCTCCTTCGTCAACAAGTTGATCCTGGTGCCCACCGCCTTGTTGATCAGTGCGTTTGCGCCTTGGGCGGTGACGCCGCTGCTGATGCTTGGCGGGGCCTACCTGTGTTTCGAAGGTTTCGAGAAACTCGCGCACAAGTTCCTACACAGCAAGGTCGAAGACCACGCCGAACATGCGCAATTGGTCAAGGCTGTGGCCGATCCGGCCATCGACCTGGTGGCCTTTGAAAAGGACAAGATCAAAGGCGCCATTCGCACTGATTTCATCCTTTCGGCCGAGATCATCGCCATTACCCTCGGCACCGTGGCCGATGCGCCATTGACGCAGCAGGTGATCGTGCTGTCCGGTATCGCCATCGTCATGACCGTGGGCGTCTACGGGCTGGTGGCCGGTATCGTCAAGCTGGATGACCTGGGCCTGTGGCTCACCCAGAAGCCTGGCCAGGCGGCGCGCAGTATCGGTGGCGCTATCCTGCGCGCGGCGCCTTACATGATGAAGAGCCTGTCGGTGATCGGTACGGCGGCGATGTTCCTGGTGGGTGGCGGGATCCTTACCCACGGCGTGCCGGTGGTGCATCACTGGATCGAGACGGTCAGCCAGAGTGCTGGCGGGATGGCGTGGTTGGTGCCGACGTTGCTCAATGGCGTGGCGGGGATCATCGCCGGCGCGGTGGTGCTGGCGGTGGTCAGCGGGGTGGGCAAGCTCTGGAACACCGCGAAGGCTTGATCGCGCAATAAAAAAAGGCCATTCAATCGAATGGCCTTTTTTGTGGGCGTTTACTCGGCAATCTGCAACTTGCGTGATTCCGTATAGATGTACCGCACCTTCTCATACTCGAACGGCGAGTTCATCTGGCCATACCGAAAGCTGGTCTGGTAACGCTTGTCTACCGCACGCAACGCCCAGATTTCCGGGTGGTTGGAACTGACTTCCGACACGTTGAGGAAGTTGATCTGGGTTTCCGCGCCGTAGTCGACGATCAGGCCGCCGGTGTCGCGCAGGTTCGACGGGCCAAAGATCGGTAGCACCAGGTACGCACCGCCTGGCACACCGTAGAACCCCAGGGTCTGGCCAAAGTCTTCGCTCTGGCGTGGCAGGCCCATGGCGGTAGCCGGGTCCCACAGGCCGGCGATGCCGATGGTGGTGTTGACCAGCAGGCGGCCGGTGGTTTCCAGGGAGCGATGGCCTTTAAGCTGCAGCAGGCTGTTCAACAGGTTGGGCACATCGCCCAGGTTGTTGAAGAAGTTGCTCACGCCGGTGCGCAGGAAGCTGGGCGTCACGTAGGTGTAGCCGTTGACCACCGGCAGGAACACCCATTGGTCGAAGCGGTAGTTGAAGTGGTACACGCGACGGTTCCACGATTCCAGCGGGTCATACACGTTGAGTGCAGTGAGCGACGAACGCTCGAACTCACGCTGATCCAGGCCCGGGTTGAACTTGAGTTTGGTCAGCGGTTCCTTGAACCCATCGGCGTCGACATTGACCGGCTCATGGGCCTTGCTGTTGTCGGCATTGGCCACGCCTGCGCACATCAAGGCGGCAAGCAGCAGAAGATATTTAGCCACGGAAGAACTCCAGCATGGCGTCGGCGTTGACGCGGTAATTTAGGTTGCCGCAATGGCCGCCCAGCGGGTAGACGGTCAAGCGATCGCCGAAGGTTTTACGCAGGAAGCCGAGGTCGCCTGGGCCAAGAATCACGTCGTCGGCGTTGTGCATCACGGCGATCTTCGGGTTGGTGTGCAGGTAGTCCTTGAGGGCGTACAGGCTGACTTGGTCAACCAGTTGCAACAGGCTGCCGCCGTCGGAGCGGGCGCGCCACATCGGAATCACTTGTTCGGTGAGGTAGCAATCGAAGTCGCACTGCAGCGCACGCTTGAGGAACGGCGTCAGGCTGGTGCCTTCGGTGATCGGGTACTTCGGCGGGATGATCAGGCCGCGGCGGTTGATCAGGTCCGAAGTGAAGGCGATGTCGGCCGCCGAGAAGCGGAACGAAGTACCGATCAGCATGGCCATTTGTTCGTTGGTCAGGTGCTGCTTGGATTGCTGGAAGTCGTAGAGCAGGGCATCGTTCAGGTCGATGTAGCCCTTTTGCTGGAAGTAGCGGGTCAGCTTGCTCAGCACCAATTCATAGAAGGTGGTGGTGTTGTTGATGCCTTTCACCTCGGTCTGCACCAGCTTGTCGAGGTTGGTGATCGAGGTGTAGAGGTTGACCGGCGGGTTGAGCAGCAAGACTTTCTTGAAGTTGAAGCTGCGACGGGTCTCGTCGAGCTTGCTAACGAACGCCGCATCCAGCGCGCCGAGGCTGTAGCCGGTGAGGTAGAAGTCGGTCACCGGCAGCGAAGCGTTCTGCGCGCGCACGGCTTGCATCACGCGGTACATGTCTTCGGCGTCTTCCTGGGTGATACCCGGGGTGGCGAAGCGCGAGGCGGCGCTGATGAAGTCGAAGCTGGTGGGCGACGACAGTTGCACCACGTGGTAGCCGGCTTGGTAATACAGCTTTTTAAGGTATTCGTTGATGCTGCTGTCAAACCGCGCACCGGTGCCCGCGATCAGGAAGATCAACGGCGCGGCGCGATCCTGCTTGGCGATGCGGTAAGTGAGTTTCTTCACCGCCCAGAAGTTGTCCGGCAGGCTGAACTCGCGCTCGGGGCGCATGTTCAGGGTGTAGTCGGACTGGTTGATCTCGTCATCGCTCGGCAATTTCGGCCGAAGGTCAGGCGGGGTAGTGGCGATGGTCGCTTCGAACGGATTCGTCAAAGGGAAGCCATAGGTGGCCTGGTCGATATCGACGGCCAGTGCTGACGCACTCAAAAAAAGGCTGCCCAGCAAGGCAGCGCAGCGCAAGGAACGGAGCATGACTTAATCCCTAGGAGGAAACGTACTTAATGAAGTTCGCAGGCTATGACCGCCGTCCACTCGCCGAAGTGCCATCACGCGGCACGAAATGTCGGAAAAAAGGCGGAATCGGGGTAATAGTAGCCAGACGATACACGTTGACACGTATAGGTAAAAATTAATTGTGTGTATGCGCCTTGCCAACGGCCTCTGGCGCATTAAGCTGAGCGCCGTTTTTGCCTATTGGAGTGCCCCAATGTCCCATCGTTTTCCGTTGATACTGCTGCTTATTGCCCTGCCGCTGTGGCTGGCCGCCAGTTATGGCGCACGCTACGGCTTTATGGAAGATGGCCAGTGGGTGGGGATCTGCGCGGATGAGGCCAGCCGCTGGGAATGCCAGCTGCGTTCAAACCTGGGGTTGATGATTCACTTCAAGGTGTTGGGCTGGGCGGCGTTGATCACGTCGCTGCTGGCGTTTTTCGTGCCGGGGCGGGCGGGGTGGGGGTTGGCGGTGCTGGGGATGGTGTTCGGCCTGCCGGCGCTGGCGTTGTACAACACCACGTTTGCGGTGTTTGCGGTGGTGATTGCGGGGTTGCGGTTGGTCAGGAAGCCTCGGGCTGCTTGATAGAACCTCTTCGCAGGCAAGTCGAAGCGGCGGTTCGACGCTTCGACTTGCTCGCGAAAGCGGTCTTAAGCCTTGCGCACCCGCAGGCAACGCCACAAGGCTGCAACCATGAGCAGGCTGACCATGGCCCAGCCCCACGCCTGCTGGTTCAGCAAGCCTTCACGGTACAGTTGTGGCGCAACGCCAGCGCCGATGATAAAGGCCAGCAGCGCAATCTCCCGACGCGGTCCCGTCACCGGTCGCACCAGGTACACCAAGGCTGGCAGCAGCAGCGCCGCGCTTGGGAAGCTGCGATAGCGCGGATCAAACACCAACGTCAGCATCATCACCGCACCCGCGAACCCGGCAATCGCCACCAGCCAGCCTGCGCGCTGCTCCAGCCAGTCGAATGCCCGCTCACGCCAACCTTCCCGTGCGCTCAACGCCAATGCCGCGTGAGCCAGCACCAGCAGGTTCAACACCAGCAGCAACCCCGCCCACACCCATTCATCATTAAAGCGCGCCGTCACGCGGGTCAGCTCGGCCCAGGTGCCGATGGAGCAAGCCGCCACCGCACCCAACAGCGGCAGGGCAATAGCGGCACGCGGGCTGCGTATACGCCCCCCCAGCACCAGAGTGCCCAACAGGATAATCCCGCCGACGCCCAGCCATAGCGGCCAGTACGGCACGTTGGTCACCGCCCCGGCGAGGATGCCCTTGTCCTGGCGATCCGCATCGAACAGGCCCCAGTAACCGCCCACGGCGCCTTCGCTCGCACGTTTCCAGGGTTGGTCAAAGGCTTCAATCAGGTTGTAGTGCCAGCCATTCGCCTCAGCCATGGCTACAAAACCGCGCATGAACTTGGCCTCATTGACCCGGCTCGGTACGGCGGTCTCGCGCTGGCGGCCTTCGCTTGGCCAGCCGGTTTCACCGATCAAGATGTCCTTGGGTGCAAACTTGTTGCCGAAGGTCTGGCGCACATCGCCCACGTGCTTGAGGGCCTGGTCGATGCCCGATGGATCATCTTCCCAGTACGGCAACAGGTGGATAGTGAGGAAATCCACCGCCGGGGCGATTTCCGGGTGTTGCAGCCAGAACTCCCACACATCCGCGTAGGTCACCGGCTGCTTGATCTGGCTTTTGACGGTCTGGATCAGCTTCACCAGCTGTGCGGCGGTGACTTCCTTGCGCAGCAGCGCTTCGTTGCCGACGATCACGGCTGTGACCACATCCGGGTGGGCGTTGGCCGAGGCGATCAGTTCGTCGATTTCCTTTGCGGTCGCTACCGGGTCGCTGCTCACCCAGGCCCCGGCCATCACCTTCAGTCCATGCTTGCGCGCCATGTCCGGCAAGGCTTCCAGGCCGGTCATGGAATAGGTGCGAATGCACTCGAAGCGGGTGGCAAGCAGGGCAAGGTCGGCGTCCATGCGTTCGGGGCGCAGGGCGAACGGCTGGTCGAACGGCGATTGATCTTTATCGAACGGGGTATAGGACGCGCACTGCATCTTGTGCGTGGCGCTGGCGACATCGGGCAGCACGACGGGCCGGCCGAGGCCATACCAATAAGCAAAGAGGGCCAGCAGGCCGAGGATCAAGGCGAAGCAATAGGGCAGGGCAGGGAAGCGGGCGGTCGCAGGCATGGTCGGCTTATCTGGAGGAGCAAAGGCGCGCATCTTACCCGGATTTGCCCCGTCTCAGTGGGGATGCATAATTTTGACATGCAAAGTTCAGGCGGGATTTTGACGCAGGGTCCTACAAAACATCCTACTGGCGATGTGATGTCGTTCCTTGCTTGCAGGATGTCGTTGACAGAGCAGGTCGAACACCCGGGCAGGTTGATGATCGAGGTGTCAGTACTCCGCTGACGGCGCACTACCGTGATCGATGCGCGTGAAGGGGGCGCGGTGCACCACATAACAACAGGTTGACGTCGCTCGGCATTCGCCGGGCGCAGCACTTTCGGGGAAGTACTATGAAGATGCGACGACTCTTGGGCGCAGCTGCCACTCTGGTAGTTGCGATGAGCTCCACACTGGCCAGCGCCGACAGCAAGACCCTGAGCATCGGCTATGTGGATGGCTGGTCCGACAGCGTGGCCACCACCCACGTGGCGGCAGAAGTGATCAAGTCCAAGCTCGGTTATGACGTGAAACTGCAAGCCGTCGCCACCGGGATCATGTGGCAGGGCGTGGCCACCGGTAAGCTCGACGCCATGCTCTCCGCCTGGCTGCCCGTCACCCACGGCGAGTACTGGGCCAAGAACAAGGACAAGGTGGTCGACTACGGCCCCAACTTCAAAGACGCGAAGATCGGCCTGATCGTGCCGGAGTACGTCAAGGCCAAGTCCATCGAAGACCTCAAGACCGACACCACCTTCAAGAACAAAATCGTCGGTATCGACGCCGGTTCGGGCGTGATGCTCAAGACCGACGAAGCCATCAAGCAGTACGGCCTCGATTACAAACTGCAAGCCAGTTCGGGCGCGGCAATGATCGCCGAGTTGACCCGTGCCGAAGACAAACAGGAGTCCATTGCGGTCACCGGTTGGGTGCCACACTGGATGTTCGCCAAGTGGAAACTGCGTTTCCTGGACGATCCAAAAGGAATTTATGGCGCTGCTGAAACCGTCAACAGCATCGGCAGCAAAGGCCTGGAGAAGAAAGCGCCGGAAGTCGCGGCCTTCCTGAAGAAATTCCAGTGGGCCTCCAAGGACGAAATCGGCGAAGTGATGCTGGCGATTCAAGAAGGCGCCAAGCCTGATGCCGCGGCCAAGGACTGGGTTGCCAAGCACCCTGAGCGTGTCGCCGAATGGGTCGGTAAGTAGAACCCCAGTTACAACCCTGTGGGAGGGGGCTTGCCCCCGATGGCGATGGTCCAGTCAGAGTGTTTTTGACTGACGCTCCGCCATCGGGGGCAAGCCCCCTCCCACATTAATTTCACGCCTCGCAAATCTTCCTGTGCTCGCGCAAACCCTCGCTACACTCCCTCTAATACTAAGGTCGTCTGGAACCTGTTCCGCAGCCGCATACAGTGGATACGTTCCAATAATAAAAAAGCTGTGCTGCGAGGATAAAAACAATGAACGACAGCATTTACCTCTCGATTCAAAACAGCCCGCGTTTCAAGGAGCTGGTGAGAAAAAGGGAAAGGTTCGCCTGGATTCTCTCGGCGATCATGCTAGGGCTTTACTCCGCTTTCATCCTGTTGATCGCCTACGGGCCACAATTACTGGGGGCCAAGATCAGCCCCGGTTCGTCGATCACCTGGGGCATTCCCCTGGGCGTCGGGCTGATTGTGTCCGCTTTCGTCCTGACCGGCATCTATGTGCGTCGGGCCAATGGCGAGTTTGACGACCTGAACAATGCGATTCTCAAGGAGGCTGCGCAATGATCCGGCGTCTACTGGCAATATTGGGTGCTTCGATCTTTGCTCCAGCCGTTTGGGCGGCGGACGCATTGACCGGTGAAGTGCACAAGCAACCCCTGAACGTTTCGGCCATCGTGATGTTCGTCGTGTTTGTCGGCGCCACCCTGTGCATCACCTATTGGGCCTCCAAGCGCAACAAGTCGGCAGCCGACTACTACGCGGCCGGCGGCAAGATCACCGGTTTCCAGAACGGCCTGGCGATTGCCGGTGACTACATGTCGGCGGCGTCCTTCCTGGGGATTTCCGCGCTGGTCTACACCTCCGGTTATGACGGCCTGATCTATTCGATCGGCTTCCTGGTGGGCTGGCCGATCATTCTGTTCCTGATCGCCGAGCGCCTGCGTAACCTGGGCAAGTACACCTTTGCCGACGTGGCGTCCTATCGCTTGGGCCAGACCCAGATCCGCAGCCTGTCGGCTTGTGGTTCGCTGGTGGTGGTGGCGTTCTACCTGATCGCGCAGATGGTTGGTGCGGGCAAGCTGATTCAACTGCTGTTCGGCCTGGACTACCATGTAGCGGTGATCCTGGTGGGTATCCTGATGGTGCTCTATGTGCTGTTCGGCGGCATGCTGGCGACCACTTGGGTACAAATCATCAAGGCCGTGCTGTTGCTGTCGGGGGCCTCGTTCATGGCGCTGATGGTGATGAAGCATGTCAACTTCGACTTCAATGCCCTGTTCTCCGAGGCGATCAAGGTTCACCCTAAAGGTGAGGCGATCATGAGCCCCGGCGGCTTGGTGAAAGACCCGATTTCAGCGTTCTCCCTCGGGCTTGCGTTGATGTTCGGTACGGCTGGCCTGCCACACATCCTGATGCGCTTCTTCACCGTCAGCGACGCTAAAGAAGCGCGCAAGAGCGTGTTCTACGCCACAGGTTTCATCGGTTACTTCTACATCCTGACCTTCATCATCGGCTTTGGCGCGATCCTGCTGGTCAGCACCAATCCGGCGTTCAAGGATGCAGCAGGCGCCTTGATGGGCGGCAACAACATGGCGGCAGTGCACCTGGCCAACGCGGTGGGTGGCAGTATCTTCCTGGGCTTCATCTCGGCCGTGGCCTTCGCCACCATCCTCGCGGTGGTTGCCGGTCTGACCCTGGCCGGTGCTTCGGCGGTGTCCCATGACCTGTACGCCAGCGTGATCAAGAAAGGCAAGGCCAACGACAAGGACGAGATTCGCGTCTCGAAGATCACCACGATTGCCTTGGGCGTCTTGGCTATCGGCCTGGGTATCCTGTTCGAAAGCCAGAACATTGCGTTCATGGTCGGCCTGGCGTTCTCCATTGCTGCCAGTTGTAACTTCCCGGTGTTGCTGCTTTCCATGTACTGGAAAAACCTCACCACCCGTGGTGCGATGATTGGTGGTTGGCTGGGGCTGGTCAGTGCCGTTGGCCTGATGGTGCTGGGCCCGACCATCTGGGTGTCGATCCTGCACCATGAAAAAGCCATCTTCCCTTATGAGTACCCGGCGCTGTTCTCGATGATCATTGCGTTCGTCGGCATCTGGTTCTTCTCCATCACCGACAAGTCGTCGGCGGCAGAGAAAGAACGTGCGCTGTACTTCCCGCAGTTTGTGCGTTCGCAGACTGGCCTGGGGTCGAGTGGGGCTGTTAGCCACTAACCGCTGTAACCGCTACAAAAAAATGCCCCGGTCGTGAGATCGGGGCATTTTTTTGCTTTTATTGGTAACGGATTCCACAAAACTGTTTCTCAAATCCTGTATCAATAAAAGTGCCTTCACCTTGGCTGGGTCAACCACGATCCATTCTAGTGGCCGGCTTGCCGACGATAGCCCTCCTTGAACCTGGAGCTATGCTTGTGGGCCTCATCGCTGGCAAGCCAACGCCTGCGGAGGTCGGTGCTGGCAGAAACAAATAAGGCCTCCAGAGGAGGCCTTATTCAGTGCAACTAAGCGGTTGAATGCTTACTTGCGATCTTCCAACTGGGTGATGTCACGCGACTCGTAGCCGGTGTACAGCTGGCGTGGGCGGCCAATCTTGTACGGGCTGGAGAGCATTTCTTTCCAGTGGGAGATCCAGCCCACGGTCCGCGCCAGGGCGAAGATCACGGTGAACATGCTGGTTGGAATGCCGATCGCCTTGAGGATGATCCCCGAGTAGAAGTCGACGTTCGGGTACAGCGAGCGTTCGATGAAGTACGGGTCGGTCAGGGCGATCTCTTCCAGGCGCATGGCCAGTTCGAGTTGCGGATCGTTCTTGATGCCCAGTTCCTTCAACACTTCGTCGCAGGTCTGCTTCATCACGGTGGCGCGCGGGTCGCGGTTCTTGTAGACCCGGTGACCGAAGCCCATCAACTTGAACGGATCGTTCTTGTCCTTGGCCTTGGCGATGAACTTGTCGATGTTCGAGACATCGCCGATTTCATCGAGCATGGTCAATACGGCTTCGTTCGCACCGCCGTGGGCAGGGCCCCACAGTGCGGCGATACCGGCGGCGATACAGGCGAACGGGTTGGCACCCGAAGAGCCTGCCAGGCGGACGGTAGAGGTGGAGGCGTTCTGTTCGTGGTCGGCATGGAGGATGAAGATCCGGTCCATGGCCTTGGCCAGCACCGGGCTGATCGGTTTGATCTCGCACGGCGTGTTGAACATCATGTGCAGGAAGTTTTCCGCGTACGTCAGGTCGTTGCGCGGGTACATCATGGGTTGGCCCATGGAGTACTTGTAAACCATTGCGGCCAGGGTCGGCATCTTGGCAACCAGGCGGATCGCGGAGATTTCGCGATGCTGCGGGTTATTGATGTCGAGGGAGTCGTGATAGAAGGCCGACAGGGCGCCGACCACGCCGCACATGACGGCCATCGGGTGGGCGTCGCGACGGAAGCCGTTGAAGAAAGTCTTCAACTGCTCGTGAACCATGGTGTGGTTCTTCACGGTGCTGACAAACTGGGCTTTCTGCTCGGCTGTTGGCAATTCGCCATTTAGCAGCAGGTAGCAGGTTTCCAGATAGTCCGATTTCTCGGCCAGTTGCTCGATCGGGTAGCCGCGATGCAGCAAAATGCCATTATCACCATCGATGTAGGTGATCTTCGACTCGCAAGAGGCGGTCGACATGAAGCCTGGGTCGAATGTGAAACGGCCCGTGGCCGTCAGGCCCCGTACGTCGATAACATCGGGACCAACGGTGCCGGTTAAAATGGGCAGCTCGACGGGGGCTGCGCCCTCGATGATCAACTGCGCTTTTTTGTCAGCCATGTGGCCTCCTATTTATGCTTCAAATCATCAGACAGACCCCCCACGCAGGGCCCGCACCACTATATTGATATAAATCCAGATGTCAATTTGCCTAAAGTCTTGCAGCAGAAGGCTTTAACCGTACTTTTTCCTCGAAATTGACTGCCGTTTACGCCTTTTATTCCCCCAGCGCAATCCGCTATTAGGGTGAGGAGTGCGCGTTGTCATTAGTAACCTAACTGTCTATACTCGGCCACCGACCGCCAAGGGCTTTTGGGCTTGCTTTCATTGGGGGTCGCACTCCCTGGGTGGTGCTTACCTGACCAGTGCACTCCCCAACAACTTTGCCCTGATTGTTAGGGGCTCTTCAGTGTGAAAAAAAGCCGTGAATAGCCAACGACCTGTAAACCTAGACCTAAGGACCATCAAACTCCCCATCACCGGCGTTACGTCGTTCCTGCACCGTGTTTCCGGCATCATCCTGTTCCTGGGCTTGGGCATCATGCTTTATGCATTGAGCAAATCCCTGGGTTCCGAGGAAGGATACGCCGAGGTGAAGGCATGCTTGACCAGCCCGCTGGCCAAGTTCGTAGCATGGGGCCTCCTGTCCGCTCTGCTGTATCACCTGGTAGCCGGTGTGCGCCACTTGATCATGGATATGGGCATCGGTGAGACGCTGGAAGGCGGCCGCCTGGGCTCGAAAATCATCATCGCCATTTCCGTGGTGCTGATCGTTCTGGCAGGAGTTTGGATATGGTAACCAGCGTTACGAATCTGTCGCGTTCGGGCCTCTATGACTGGATGGCACAGCGTGTGTCTGCGGTCGTTCTCGCGGCTTATTTCATTTTCCTGATCGGATACCTCGTTGCAAATCCGGGTATCGGCTATGAGCAATGGCATGGCCTGTTCTCCCACAATGCAATGCGAATCTTCAGTCTGCTGGCCCTTGTTGCCCTGGGCGCACACGCCTGGGTCGGCATGTGGACCATCGCGACCGACTACCTGACGCCGATGGCGCTGGGCAAGTCCGCGACCGCAGTACGTTTCCTCTTCCAGGCAGTCTGCGGCGTCGCGATGTTCGCTTACTTCGTCTGGGGTGTGCAGATTCTTTGGGGTATCTGATTCATGGCTAACATTCCAACTATTTCATTCGACGCCATCATCATTGGTGGCGGCGGTGCTGGCATGCGCGCTGCGCTGCAGCTGGCCCAGGGCGGTCACAAGACTGCCGTGATCACCAAGGTGTTCCCGACCCGTTCCCACACCGTATCGGCCCAGGGTGGCATCACCTGCGCCATCGCCTCCGCCGACCCGAACGATGACTGGCGCTGGCACATGTACGAT
The DNA here is from genome assembly GCF_054668895.1 of Pseudomonas sp. H3_E07. Classification (NCBI taxonomy): domain Bacteria; kingdom Pseudomonadati; phylum Pseudomonadota; class Gammaproteobacteria; order Pseudomonadales; family Pseudomonadaceae; genus Pseudomonas; species Pseudomonas sp. H3_E07. Next base: position 851,810 of record NZ_CP162795.1, on the reverse strand, counting down.
ACCGTCAAGGGTTCCGACTACATCGGTGACCAGGACGCTATCGAATATATGTGTCAGGAAGGCCCGGCCGCGGTGTTCGAGCTGGACCACATGGGTCTGCCGTTCTCCCGCACCGAGCAAGGCCGTATCTACCAGCGTCCATTCGGCGGTCAGTCGAAGGATTACGGTAAAGGCGGGCAGGCTGCCCGTACTTGCGCCGCTTCCGACCGTACCGGTCACGCGCTGCTGCACACCCTTTATCAGGGCAACCTGAAAGCCGGTACCACGTTCCTGAACGAGTACTACGCGGTCGATCTGGTGAAGAACGCGCAAGGCGAGTTCGTCGGTGTGATCGCCATCTGCATCGAAACCGGTGAAACCACCTACATCCGCGCCAAGGCTACCGTGCTGGCGACTGGCGGTGCAGGCCGTATCTACGCGTCGACCACCAATGCCCTGATCAACACCGGTGACGGCGTCGGCATGGCACTGCGTGCCGGCGTACCGGTACAAGACATCGAAATGTGGCAGTTCCACCCGACCGGCATCGCCGGCGCTGGTGTACTGGTGACCGAAGGTTGCCGTGGTGAAGGTGGCTACCTGATCAACAAGCACGGCGAGCGTTTCATGGAGCGTTACGCTCCGAACGCGAAAGACCTTGCTGGTCGTGACGTTGTTGCCCGTTCGATGGTTAAAGAGATCATCGCCGGTAATGGCTGTGGCCCGAATGGCGACCACGTGCTGCTGAAGCTCGATCACCTGGGCGAAGAAGTGCTGCACAGCCGTCTGCCAGGTATCTGCGAGCTGTCCAAGACTTTTGCTCACGTTGACCCGGTGGTTGCTCCGGTTCCGGTTGTTCCAACCTGCCACTATATGATGGGCGGCGTGCCGACCAACATCCACGGCCAGGCGATCACCCAGAACGCCGAAGGCGAGGACGAGATCATCCACGGTCTGTTCGCTGTAGGCGAAGTGGCTTGCGTATCGGTGCACGGTGCCAACCGTCTGGGCGGCAACTCGCTGCTCGACCTGGTGGTATTCGGCCGCGCTGCCGGCCTGCACCTGGAAAAGGCGCTGACCGACGGCATCGAATACGATGACGCGACCGATGCCAACATCGAGGCTGCACTGGCTCGCCTGAACGCTCTGAACGAGCGCACCGATGGCGAAGACGTGGCTACCCTGCGTCGCGAGCTGCAAAGCTGCATGCAGAACTACTTCGGTGTATTCCGTACCGGCGAATACATGCAGAAGGGTATTGCCCAGCTGGCCGATCTGCGCAAGCGCATCGCCAACGTCAAGATCAACGATAAGAGCCAGGCGTTCAACACTGCTCGTATCGAAGCCCTTGAGCTGCAAAACCTGCTGGAAGTGGCCGAAGCGACCGCAATCGCTGCCGAGGTTCGCAAGGAGTCCCGTGGTGCTCACGCCCGTGAAGACTTTGAAGATCGCGACGACGAAAACTGGTTGTGCCACACCCTGTACTTCCCGGGTGACAAGCGCGTGACCAAGCGTGCCGTGAATTTCTCGCCGAAGACGGTTCCGACGTTTGAACCGAAGATTCGGACTTACTAAGGGTGGCTGCCATGTTGAAAGTCAGTGTTTACCGCTACAACCCTGATCAGGACGCTGCGCCGTTCATGCAGGAATTCCAGGTCGATACCGGTGGTAAAGACTTGATGGTGCTGGATGTACTGGCACTGATCAAAGAGCAGGACGAAGGTTTCTCCTATCGTCGCTCTTGCCGTGAAGGTGTGTGCGGTTCCGACGGCATGAACATCAACGGCAAAAACGGCCTGGCGTGCATCACGCCGCTGTCCGCCGTGGTCAAAGGCAACAAGCTGATCGTTCGTCCACTGCCAGGTTTGCCGGTTATCCGTGACCTGGTCGTCGATATGAGCATCTTCTACAAGCAATACGAGAAAGTTAAGCCGTTCCTGCAGAACGACACGCCGGCTCCGGCCATCGAGCGTCTGCAGTCCCCGGAAGAGCGCGAGAAGCTCGACGGTCTGTACGAGTGCATCCTGTGCGCTTGCTGCTCGACTTCGTGCCCGTCCTTCTGGTGGAACCCGGACAAGTTCCTGGGTCCAGCTGCCCTGCTGCAAGCGTACCGCTTCCTGGCAGACAGCCGTGATACCAAGACGTCCGAGCGTCTGGCTTCGCTGGATGACCCGTTCAGCGTATTCCGCTGCCGCGGGATCATGAACTGCGTCAACGTATGTCCCAAAGGCCTGAACCCGACTAAGGCCATTGGTCACATCCGTAACATGCTGCTGCAGAGCGGCGTGTAACCGACGTTGTAGTAAAGGCAGGACCGTTGTGCCCGTAAATGCTACGGCGCAGGCTTCAACCGGCGCCGTAGTTTTAACTTGAGCAGCGACTTACAAAGCCGCGGCTCTTATTTTGAAGAAATGAGACAAGCAGGGGCATTCGGGTTGGTACCCGAACTATCAGCGTGATCCTAAGTGGCTTGTTTTGGTCGCTGCACTTGGCCTTTTGCAAGCAAACTCGGTGTTTTCGCCGGTGGTGTCCCCAAATCGAGGGTGACCAAGCATGCAAGAAAGCGTGATGCAGCGCATGTGGAACAGCGGCTATCTTTCAGGTGGTAACGCTGCCTATGTGGAAGAGCTTTATGAGCTCTACCTGCACGACCCTAACGCTGTGCCAGAAGAATGGCGCACCAAATTTCAGACGTTGTCTTCAGACGGCAACGCTGCCACCGATGTATCGCACGCAACAATTCGCGATCAGTTCGTGCTGCTGGCAAAGAACCAGCGCCGCGCCCAACCGGTTTCCGCCGGCAGCGTGAGCAGTGAGCATGAGAAGAAGCAAGTTGAAGTATTGCGACTGATCCAGGCCTACCGGATGCGTGGCCACCAGGCGGCCCAGCTTGACCCGCTGGGGCTCTGGAAGCGTCCTGCACCTGCTGACCTGTCGATCAATCATTACGGCTTGACCAATGCCGATCTTGATACGACCTTCCGTGCCGGCGACCTGTTCATCGGCAAAGAGGAAGCGAGCCTACGCGAAATTCACGAAGCGTTGCAGCAGACATATTGCCGCACCATTGGCGCTGAGTTCACGCACATCACCGATTCCGAGCAACGCCACTGGTTCCAGCATCGCCTGGAAGGTGTGCGTGGTCGTCCGGTGCTGTCTGCCGACGTACGCAGCCACCTGCTCGAGCGCGTCACCGCTGCCGAAGGCCTGGAAAAATACCTGGGCACCAAATACCCGGGCACCAAGCGTTTCGGTCTGGAAGGCGGCGAAAGCCTGATCCCGATGCTCGACGAGCTGATCCAGCGTTCCGGTTCCTACGGCACCAAGGAAATCGTGATCGGCATGGCTCACCGTGGTCGCCTGAACGTGTTGGTCAACACCTTCGGCAAGAACCCGCGTGAGCTGTTCGACGAGTTCGAAGGCAAGAAGAAAGTCGAGTTGGGTTCCGGTGACGTTAAATACCACCAGGGCTTCTCGTCCAACGTGATGACCACCGGCGGTGAAGTTCACCTGGCCATGGCCTTCAACCCATCCCACCTGGAAATCGTTTCTCCAGTGGTCGAGGGTTCGGTCCGTGCCCGCCAGGATCGTCGTAACGACACCACCGGTGAAAAGGTCCTGCCGATTTCCATCCACGGTGACGCGGCATTCGCCGGTCAAGGCGTGGTCCTGGAAACTTTCCAGATGTCGCAGACCCGCGGCTTCAAGACCGGCGGTACCGTTCACATCGTCATCAACAACCAGGTTGGCTTCACCATCAGCAACCCGCTGGACGCGCGCTCTACCGAGTACGCCACCGACGTTGCCAAGATGATCCAGGCGCCGATTCTCCATGTGAATGGTGATGATCCGGAAGCCGTGCTGTTCGTGACCCAGCTTGCTATCGACTATCGCATGCAGTTCAAGCGTGACGTAGTGATCGATCTGGTTTGCTACCGCCGTCGCGGTCACAACGAAGCCGACGAACCAAGCGGCACCCAGCCGTTGATGTACCAGCAGATCACCAAGCAGCGCACCACCCGTGAGCTGTACGCCGAAAGCCTGACCAAGGCCGGTGTGGTTGACGATGCACGTGTTCAGGCCAAAGTCGATGAATACCGCAACGCGCTGGACAACGGTCTGCATGTAGTAAAAAGCCTGGTTAAAGAGCCGAACAAAGAGCTTTTCGTTGACTGGCGTCCATACCTGGGCCACGCCTGGACTGCGCGTCACGATACGTCGTTCGATCTGAAGACCTTGCAGGAATTGTCCGCCAAACTGCTGGAAATTCCTGAAGGTTTCGTGGTCCAGCGCCAAGTGGCGAAGATCTACGAAGACCGCCAGAAGATGCAAGCCGGCGGCCTGCCGATCAACTGGGGTTACGCCGAAACCATGGCGTACGCGACCCTGGCGTTCGAAGGTCACCCGATCCGCATGACCGGCCAGGACATCGGCCGTGGTACGTTCTCGCACCGTCACGCGGTATTGCACAACCAGAAAGACGCGGGCACCTATATCCCGTTGCAGAACCTGTACGAAGGCCAGCCACGTTTCGACTTGTACGACTCGTTCCTGTCCGAAGAAGCGGTTCTGGCGTTCGAATACGGTTACTCGACCACCACGCCAAACGCGCTGGTGATCTGGGAAGCCCAGTTCGGCGACTTCGCCAACGGTGCCCAAGTGGTTATCGACCAGTTCATCACCAGCGGCGAGCACAAGTGGGGTCGCCTGTGCGGTCTGACCATGCTGCTGCCACACGGTTATGAAGGTCAGGGTCCTGAGCACTCCTCGGCCCGTCTGGAGCGTTACCTGCAGCTGTGCGCCGAGCACAACATCCAGGTGTGCGTGCCGACTACGCCGGCCCAGATCTACCACTTGCTGCGTCGCCAGGTGATCCGCCCACTGCGCAAGCCGCTGGTAGTGCTGACGCCGAAGTCGCTGCTGCGTCATAAATTGGCCATCTCGACCCTGGAAGATCTGGCGGATGGTTCGTTCCAGACCGTGATCCCGGAAATCGACGCGCTGGACGCGGCAAAAGTGACGCGCCTGGTCCTGTGCAGCGGCAAGGTCTACTACGACCTGCTGGAAAAACGCCGTGCCGAAGGCCGCGAAGACATCGCCATCGTGCGTATCGAGCAGCTTTACCCGTTCCCGGAAGACGACCTGATGGAGGCCATCGCGCCTTACACCAACCTCACTAATGTGGTGTGGTGCCAGGAAGAACCGATGAACCAGGGCGCGTGGTACAGCAGCCAGCATCACCTGCGTCGCAGCATCGGCAACCACAACAAGGCCCTGGGCCTTGAATATGCCGGCCGTGATGCTTCCGCTGCACCTGCGTGTGGTTATGCGTCGATGCACGCCGAGCAGCAGGAAAAACTGCTGCAAGATGCTTTCACTGTTTAACGCCTTCGCGCTGACTGAAACCGAATTTTAAGGACCCACAGATAATGGCTATCGAAATCAAAGCCCCGTCATTCCCGGAATCGGTTGCCGATGGCACCGTTGCCACCTGGCACAAGAAACCAGGCGACGCTGTAAAGCGTGACGACCTGATCGTCGACATCGAGACCGACAAAGTCGTGCTGGAAGTGTTGGCCGAAGCTGACGGCGTGCTGGGCGCAATCGTTGCCGAAGAAGGCGCTACCGTGCTGTCGAACCAGGTACTGGGCTCGATCGAAGAGGGCAGCGCTGCTGCTGCCGCTCCTGCCGCTGCCGCTGCACCAGCTGCTGCTTCGGCTCCAGCCGCTGCTCCGGCTGCTGGTGGTGAAGATCCAATCGCTGCACCGGCTGCCCGTCAGCTGGCTGAAGAGAATGGCATCAACCTGGCTTCCATCAAGGGCACCGGCAAAGACGGCCGTGTGACCAAGGAAGACGTGGTTGCCGCTGTTGAAGCCAAGAAAAACGCTCCAGCTGCCGCACCTGCCAAGGCTGCTGCCCCGGCTGCCGCTGCTCCAGTGTTCGCCGCTGGCGACCGCACCGAGAAGCGTGTACCGATGACCCGCGTACGTGCCACCGTGGCCAAGCGTCTGGTTGAAGCACAGTCGAACATGGCGATGCTGACCACCTTCAACGAAGTCGACATGACCGAAGTCATGGCCCTGCGTTCGAAGTACAAGGATCTGTTCGAGAAGTCCCACAACGGCGTGCGCCTGGGCTTCATGTCCTTCTTCGTGAAAGCCGCCACCGAAGCGCTGAAACGCTTCCCGGCAGTGAACGCTTCCATCGACGGCAACGACATCGTTTACCATGGCTACGCAGACATCGGCGTTGCCGTGTCCAGCGACCGTGGCCTGGTGGTTCCAGTACTGCGTAACGCCGAGCTGATGAGCCTGGCCGAAATCGAAGGCGGCATCGCCACCTTCGGCAAGAAAGCCCGTGACGGCAAGCTGACCATCGACGAGATGACCGGCGGTACCTTCACCATCACCAACGGTGGTACCTTCGGTTCGATGATGTCGACCCCGATCGTCAACCCACCGCAAGCCGCGATCCTGGGCATGCACAACATCATCCAGCGTCCGATGGCCATCAACGGCCAAGTCGTGATCCGCCCAATGATGTACCTGGCGCTGTCGTACGATCACCGCCTGATCGATGGTAAAGAAGCCGTGACTTTCCTGGTGACCATCAAGAACCTGCTGGAAGACCCGGCTCGTCTGTTGCTGGATATCTGATTGAAGCAGCTGCAAGTTGCGAGCTACAAGCTGTAAGAAAAAAGCAGCTTGGCTTGCCGCTTGCGGCTAAAAGCTTGTCGCAAATAGAGGATCTATTTTCATGACACAGAAATTTGACGTCGTAGTGATTGGTGCAGGTCCTGGCGGCTACGTTGCCGCCATCAAGGCCGCACAATTGGGCCTCTCGACTGCTTGCATCGAAAAATACACCGACAAGGAAGGCAAACTGGCATTGGGCGGTACTTGCCTGAACGTTGGTTGCATTCCTTCCAAGGCGCTGCTGGACAGCTCCTGGAAATTCCACGAAGCCCAAGACGGCTTCGCGATCCACGGCATCCACCATGCCGGCGTGACTATGGACGTACCTGCAATGGTCGGCCGTAAAGCCAACATCGTCAAAGGCCTGACTTCCGGCGTTGCCACCTTGTTCAAGGCCAACGGTGTGACTTCCCTGCAAGGCCACGGCAAGCTGCTGGCCGGCAAGAAAGTTGAAATCACCAAGCCAGACGGTTCGACCGAGATCATCGAAGCCGAAAACGTGATCCTGGCTCCAGGCTCCCGTCCAATCGACATTCCGCCTGCTCCAGTTGACCAGAACGTGATCGTTGATTCGACCGGTGCCCTGGAATTCCAAGCCGTGCCTAAGCGCCTGGGCGTGATCGGCGCTGGCGTGATCGGCCTGGAACTGGGTTCGGTGTGGTCCCGCCTGGGTTCCGAAGTCACCGTGCTGGAAGCCCTGGACACGTTCCTGCTGGCTGCCGACACCGCTGTATCGAAAGAAGCCCTGAAAACCCTGACCAAACAAGGTCTGGACATCAAGCTGGGCGCTCGTGTGACCGGTTCGAAAGTCAACGGTGAAGAAGTTGTCGTCAACTACACCGACAAGGATGGCGAAAAGACCATCACTTTCGACAAGCTGATCGTAGCCGTTGGTCGCCGTCCAGTGACCACCGACCTGCTGGCAGCCGACAGCGGCGTGACCCTCGACGAGCGCGGTTACGTGCACGTTGACGATCACTGCGCGACCACCGTGCCGGGCGTCTACGCCATCGGCGACGTGGTGCGTGGCATGATGCTGGCGCACAAGGCTTCCGAAGAAGGCATCATGGTTGTCGAGCGCATCAAGGGCCACAAAACCCAGATGAACTACGACCTGATCCCATCGGTTATCTACACCCACCCGGAAATTGCATGGGTCGGCAAGAACGAACAGCAGTTGAAAGCTGAAGGCGTTGAAGTTAACGTCGGCACCTTCCCGTTTGCCGCTTCTGGCCGTGCCATGGCAGCCAACGACACCGGTGGTTTTGTCAAAGTCATTGCTGATGCCAAGACTGACCGCGTATTGGGCGTCCACGTGATTGGCCCAGGCGCAGCAGAACTGGTTCAGCAGGGCGCGATCGGTATGGAATTCGGCACCAGTGCCGAGGACATCGGCATGATGGTCTTCTCCCATCCGACGTTGTCCGAAGCGCTGCACGAAGCCGCGTTGGCAGTGAATGGCGGCGCCATCCACATCGCCAACAAGAAGAAGCGCTAAGCGAGATAATAAGAAACCACGGCGGAGTTGCCCGTCGTGAGCCTTGCGCGCAAGACTCACCGCGGAATATCCGCTGGACGCAGTCTTGCGCAGCTTTACGGGCCTTGAGCCCCGCAAGTTGCGCAAGCAGCAGTCACAGGTGGCGCGGCACTCATAATGAGCGCAGCGCCGAATGCGCAGTACCTAACGAAGACGGTAAAAAGCATGAATCTTCACGAGTATCAGGGTAAGCAGCTGTTCGCTGAATACGGCCTGCCAGTTTCCAAGGGCTACGCAGTAGACACCCCGGAAGCAGCAGCAGAAGCTTGCGACAAAATCGGCGGCACCGAGTGGGTTGTCAAAGCCCAGGTCCACGCTGGTGGTCGCGGTAAAGCGGGCGGCGTTAAGCTGGTTCGCAGCAAAGAAGACGCCAAAGCCTTCGCACAGCAGTGGCTGGGCAAGCGTCTGGTGACTTACCAGACTGATGCCAATGGCCAGCCAGTCACCAAGATCCTGGTTGAATCGTGCACTGATATCGCTAAAGAGCTGTACCTGGGCGCTGTCGTTGACCGTTCGAGCCGTCGCATCGTGTTCATGGCTTCCACCGAAGGTGGCGTGGACATCGAGAAAATCGCTCACGAAACCCCAGAAAAAATTCTGAAAGCCACTATCGATCCACTGGTGGGCGCTCAGCCATTCCAGGGTCGCGAGCTGGCTTTCCAGTTGGGTCTGGAAGGCAAGCAAGTTGCCCAGTTCGCCAAGATCTTCGTAGGTCTGGCCAAACTGTTCCAGGATCACGATCTGGCCCTGCTGGAAGTGAACCCGCTGGTGATCAAGGCTGACGGCGATCTGCACTGCCTCGACGCCAAGATCAACATCGACGCCAACGCCATGTACCGTCAGCCTAAGCTGAAGACTTTCCACGATCCGTCGCAAGACGATCCGCGCGAAGCGCACGCCGCCAAGTTCGAACTGAACTACGTAGCACTGGAAGGCAACATCGGTTGCATGGTCAACGGTGCTGGCCTGGCCATGGGTACCATGGACATCGTCAACCTGCATGGCGGCAAACCAGCCAACTTCCTCGACGTGGGCGGTGGTGCTACCAAGGAACGCGTAACCGAAGCCTTCAAGATCATCCTGTCCGACTCCAACGTCGCCGCAGTACTGGTCAACATCTTCGGCGGCATCGTTCGTTGCGACATGATTGCCGAAGGCATCATCGGTGCAGTGAAAGAAGTCGGCGTTAAAATCCCGGTTGTTGTTCGCCTTGAAGGCAACAACGCTGAACTGGGCGCTAAAGTACTGGCAGAAAGCGGTTTGAACATCATCGCGGCTACCAGCCTGACCGACGCTGCTCAACAAGTTGTCAAAGCTGCGGAGGGCAAATAATGAGCGTCCTGATCAATAAAGACACCAAAGTTATCTGCCAGGGTATTACCGGTTCGCAAGGTAGTTTCCACACCCAGCAAGCCATCGAATACGGCACTAAGATGGTCGGTGGTGTAACGCCTGGTAAAGGCGGCACCGAGCACCTGGGCCTGCCAGTGTTCAACACTGTGAAAGACGCTGTAGCTGCCACTGGCGCCACCGCCAGCGTGATCTACGTTCCAGCTCCTTTCTGCAAGGACTCGATCCTGGAAGCAGCATTCGGCGGCATCAAGCTGATCGTTTGCATCACCGAAGGCATTCCTACCCTGGACATGCTGGACGCTAAAGTTAAGTGCGACGAGCTGGGCGTAGTCCTGATCGGCCCTAACTGCCCAGGCGTGATCACTCCAGGCGAATGCAAGATCGGCATCATGCCAGGTCACATTCACTTGCCAGGTAAAGTCGGTATCGTTTCCCGTTCCGGCACCCTGACCTACGAAGCTGTCAAGCAAACGACTGACGCCGGTTTCGGCCAGTCGACTTGCGTCGGCATCGGTGGTGACCCGATCCCAGGCTCGAACTTCATCGACATCCTGAAGCTGTTCCAGGAAGACCCGAAGACCGAAGCGATCGTGATGATCGGTGAGATCGGCGGTTCGGCTGAAGAAGAAGCGGCTGCCTACATCAAGGCACACGTGACCAAGCCGGTTGTTTCCTACATCGCTGGTGTGACTGCCCCTGCGGGCAAGCGCATGGGCCATGCTGGCGCAATCATCTCTGGCGGCAAAGGCACTGCAGACGAGAAATTCGCTGCGCTGCAAGACGCAGGCGTTAAAACCGTGCGTTCGCTGGCAGACATCGGCAAGGCCCTGGCCGAGCTGACCGGTTGGGCTGTCAAGTAAGCCTCGCGCTTAACTGACGCTTCACCACACAAAGGCCACCTTCGGGTGGCCTTTGTGCATTCTGAAGTTGGTGAAGATCTAGGTGGGGGAGCGGGCTTGCTCACGAAAGTGGCGTGTCAGTCAGCTTGCGAGTGGCTGATACACCGCTTTCGCGAGCAAGCCCGCTCCCACATCCGGTCGCATTTCAAAATTTAGATATGAAAACGCGACATAAAAATGTCGCTTATCGGACAGTTCGCCCCCCAACAGTGCGTTTGACCCGCAAATTCGTTAGGCTAGCCGCCTCTTTATGCGTGCGCATCCCAAAAGGAAGCCCCGCGCTAGACCGGTCGGCTCCCATAAGGGCCGACAGTATTTCCCTCATCCATAGGGAATCCCTCTCTAAATTCCGATTCAGTAGTGTGGTATTTCCTCAAATGAAAGTGTTGAAAAGCCAGGATGTCCTGGCGTTGGGCTTTATGACTTTTGCCCTGTTCGTGGGCGCCGGCAACATCATCTTCCCGCCTATCGTTGGTTTGCAGTCCGGGCCTCATGTCTGGATGGCAGCGCTGGGCTTTTTGGTCACCGCAGTGGGTTTGCCGGTGGTCACCGTGATCGCCCTGGCCAAGGTGGGTGGCGGTATGGACGCGCTGAGCAGCCCGATCGGCAAGATCGCCGGCGGCCTGCTGGCGGCGGCGGCGTATCTGGCGGTAGGGCCGCTGTTCGCCACCCCGCGTACTGCGACCGTATCCTTCGAGGTGGGCCTGGCGCCGCTGACCGGCGAAAGCCCGCTGGCACTGTTCCTCTACAGCTCGGTGTATTTCCTGGTGGTGTTTTTTGTCTCCCTCTACCCAGGTCGACTGCTGGACACCGTAGGTCGCTTCCTGGCGCCGCTGAAGATCATCGCGCTGGCCATCCTCGGTATCGCCGCATTCGCCTTGCCGGCCGGCGATGTAGGCGTCGCTACCCAGGAATATGTGGCTGCACCGTTCTCCCAAGGTTTCATCAATGGTTACCTGACCATGGATACCCTGGGCGCCCTGGTATTCGGCATCGTGATCGTCAATGCCATTCGCTCCCGTGGCGTCGAGTCGCCGAAGCTGATCACCCGCTACGCCATCATTGCCGGCCTGATCGCCGGTGTGGGCCTGGCACTGGTGTATATCAGCCTGTTCCGCCTTGGCTCGGGCAGCCATGAAGTCGCCGCCGGTGCTGCCAATGGCGCCGCGGTATTGCACGCCTATGTGCAACACACGTTTGGCTCGCTGGGCAGCGGCTTCCTGGCTGTGCTGATTTCCCTGGCGTGCCTGGTCACGGCGGTCGGCCTGACCTGTGCCTGCGCCGAGTACTTCAGCCGGATCCTGCCGTTGTCCTACAAGACCCTGGTGGTGATCCTGGCGCTGTTCTCGCTGTTCGTGTCCAACCTGGGTCTGACCAAGCTGATTGCCTTCTCGATCCCGGTACTGACCGCGATCTACCCGCCGTGCATCGTGCTGGTGGCGTTGAGCTTCTGCAAAGACTTCTGGCTAGAGCAGGGTCGTATTGTCGGCCCGGTGATGCTGGTGTCGTTCATCTTTGGCTGCATCGATGCGCTCAAGGGCGCTGGCCTGGCGGATTGGATGCCTGCACAGTTGGCCAACCTGCCGCTGAGCGAGCAGGGCCTGGCGTGGTTGGTGCCGTCGGTGATGACGCTGGCTGTGGCGTTTGCGGTTGATCGTATGCTGGGCAAGCGCAGCGAAGCGATCGCTTAAGTCACGTTTTCCGCTGTACTGAAATGCCTCGTATCAATCGATACGGGGCATTTTTTATGCTTATGAGACAACAACCTTCTAAAGTTGGAGCTCGGTAAATGGGGAGCGGGCTTGCTCCCACATTTGGACCGCGCCCGCCACTCCATTTTATGTGTAACAGGACCCACATGTCGTTCGTCGAAGCCAATCAGATCCACCTGCTCGCCGCCCTCTGGTTCGTCCTGTGCTGGGGCGGCTATACCCGTTACGCCGCCTGGAAAGCCCGCGACACAGCCTGCCTGGCCAGTGTGTTGCATCTGTATCGCGAAGACTGGATGCGCCGCATGCTGCTGCGCGACAACCGCATCGCCGACGCCAGCGTGATCGGTAACCTGGAGCGCAACGCCTCGTTCTTCGCCTCCAGCACCTTGATTATCCTCGCCGGCATTCTCACCGTGCTCGGCGCTTCCGAGCGCGCGGTGTCGTTGCTGGCGGATATTCCCATGGTGCAGCAGGCTTCCCAGGGCATGTCGGAGATCAAGCTGCTGTGCCTGGCGCTGGTGTTCGTCTATGCGTTTTTCACATTCAGCTGGTGCATGCGGCAGTACAATTTCGCGGCGGTGCTGGTGGGGTCGGCGCCGATGATCGGTGAGCGGCATGTGTCGGAGCAGGAGCGCAATGCGTTTGCCCTGCGCGCGGCGCGGGTGATCTCCATGGCTGCCAACCAGTTCAACTTCGGCCTGCGCTCTTACTACTTCGGCATGACCATGCTGGCGTGGTTTGTCAGCCCCTGGTTGTTCATGTTGATGAGCAGTGGGGTGGTGTTGGTGCTGTACCGTCGGGAGTTTCATTCCGACGTGCTGCAAGTGATGGTGTATACGCAGACGGACACACCGCCGCCGGAAGCGGTTAAAGAAGCTGCTTAACTAAACCTTCAGATAAAAACCCCAGACAAAGTAAAGCCCGCTATCTAAGCGGGCTTTCTTTTTGCAGCCAAGCTATTTCAAGCCGCGGTCTCAAGAACCGGTGGCAGGGGTAGCAGGTGCTGCTTCTTTTGCGGCGGCTTCGTTCGATTCAGCCTGAGCTTTGGCAGCATCGGCGTTTTCTTTCGCAGCGTCGTTCACTTTATCCTGAGCCTTCGCCATGTCTTTCTGAGCTTGCTCAGAGTGCGCGGCGGCGTCTTGGGCTTTGTCTTCGGATTTCTTGTCGCAGGCAGCGAGACCGAGGGCAGCGGCGAGCATCATGGAAATAGCTAAAGTCTTGCGCATGGGTGTTTCTCCTTATTGAAGATATCTACTGGCCTTTCGAGCATGGCGGTTCGGCATTAGTTCCTTTTATTCCATAGATATATAAATCGCTGCCTAACCGGAACTTTTGTCCGGACCCTCGATTTCGTGGATCAACATTAATAAGAGTCTTTAACGAATGACCGAAAATCCCCTGTTGGCGCGCGCGGCGCGCTTTGTTTCGGCCTTGCGCCATTGCCAGGTGCTGGGCATTACCGCTCATCAGGCCAGCGAGGAGGGCATTACCTTGGTCATGCCCTACGCCCCGCATTTGGTGGGCGATCCCCGGTCGGGCGTGATCCACGGCGGCGCGCTGACCTCCCTGATGGACACCGCCTGTGGCATGGCCACCCTTTGTGTATTGCCGGAATTCGAGGTGTGCCCGACCCTCGACTTGCGTGTTGACTACATGCATCCCGCTGCGCCGCACCAGCCGGTGTACGGCTTCGCCCAATGCTACCGGGTGACCACCGACGTGATCTTCACCCGTGGCTTTGCCTATCAGGATGATCCGCAACAACCCATCGCCCATGTGGTGGGCACGTTTATGCGCATGGGCAAGCGCCTCAAGGGTGCGCAAGGGTTGGGCAACACGATCAAGGGAGCGCAGGCATGACGCACCGATTCAAGACCCGCCTGGAACAGGCCCATGAGCGCGGCGATTATGAGGCGTTGCTCAACCTGATCCCCTACGCCAAGCTCATCGGTATCGAATGCACTCGGCTGGGGGATGAGCTGCTGTTCCGGCTGCCCGCCAACAAGGACAATATTGGTAACCCCATATTGCCGGCACTGCACGGCGGCGTGATCGCCGGCTTCATGGAGCTGTCCGCCGCGCTGCACCTGCTGGTCTTCACCGGTGCGCCGGGCATTCCGAAAATCATCGACTTTTCCCTGGATTACCTGCGCGCCGGGCAGTTTCGCGACACCTACGCCAAATGCCAGGTCTGGCGTCAAGGCCGACGGGTGGCAAACGTCGCGATCACTGCCTGGCAAAGCACTGCCGCAGAACCCATCGCCACCGCCCGCGCGCATTTCAAGATCGAGGAATCGAGCCGCCCTTGAAATCCTGGTCTTAGCCCCCAACTTTGATGACAACCCGCCGCCAACCCTCAAGGGCGCGGCCACTGCCATCCAATTGGAGTTTGATGACCATGAGTGTGGAAACTCAAAAGGAAACCCTGGGCTTCCAGACCGAGGTGAAGCAACTGCTGCACCTCATGATCCATTCGCTGTATTCCAACAAGGAAATCTTCCTTCGCGAATTGATCTCGAACGCCTCTGACGCTGTCGACAAATTACGTTTCGAAGCCCTGTCCAAGCCTGAGTTGCTGGAAGGTGGCGCCGAACTGAAAATCCGTGTGAGCTTCGACAAGGACGCCAAGACCGTCACCCTCGAAGACAACGGCATCGGCATGAGCCGCGAAGACGCGATTACCCACTTGGGCACCATCGCCAAATCCGGTACTGCCGACTTCATGAAAAACCTGTCGGGCGACCAGAAGAAAGATTCGCACCTGATCGGCCAGTTCGGCGTGGGCTTCTACTCGGCCTTCATCGTGGCCGACAAAGTAGAAGTGTTCAGCCGCCGTGCCGGCCTCGACGCCAGCGAAGGCGTGCACTGGTCGTCCAAAGGTGAGGGCGAATTCGAAATCGCCACTATCGACAAGGCCGACCGTGGCACCCGTATCGTCCTGCACCTTAAATCGGGTGAAGACGAATTCGCCGATGGCTGGCGCCTGCGTAACATCGTCAAGAAGTATTCCGATCACATCGCCCTGCCGATCGAACTGCCGAAAGAACAGGCTGCCGCTGAAGGCGAAGAGGCTCCAGCCCAGGAATGGGAAGTGGTCAACCGCGCCAGCGCGCTGTGGACCCGTCCGCGTACCGAGATCAAGGACGAGGAATACCAGGAGTTCTACAAGCACATCGGTCACGATTACGAAAACCCGCTGAGCTGGAGCCACAACAAGGTCGAAGGCAAGCTGGAATACAGCTCGCTGCTCTACGTACCGGCGCGTGCTCCGTTCGACCTGTACCAGCGTGAAGCGCCGAAAGGCCTGAAGCTCTACGTGCAGCGTGTGTTCGTGATGGACCAGGCGGAATCCTTCCTGCCGTTGTACCTGCGCTTCATCAAGGGCGTGGTCGACTCCAACGATTTGTCGCTGAACGTTTCGCGGGAAATCCTGCAGAAAGATCCGATCATCGACTCTATGAAGTCGGCGCTGACCAAGCGCGTACTCGACATGCTGGAAAAACTGGCGAAGAACGAGCCTGAGCAATACAAAGGCTTCTGGAAAAACTTCGGCCAGGTCATGAAAGAAGGCCCGGCGGAAGATTTCGCCAACAAGGAAAAAATCGCCGGCCTGCTGCGCTTTGCCTCGACGCATGAAGAGGGCGGCGAGCAGGTTGTGTCCCTGGCCGAGTACCTGGCACGCGCCAAGGAAGGTCAGGACAAGATCTACTACCTGACTGGCGAAACCTACGCCCAGGTCAAGAACAGCCCGCACCTGGAAGTCTTCCGCAAGAAAGGCATCGAAGTGTTGCTGCTGACCGACCGTATCGATGAGTGGCTGATGAGCTACCTCAACGAATTCGATGGCAAATCCTTTGTCGACGTGGCCCGTGGTGACCTGGACCTGGGTAACCTGGACTCCGAAGAAGAGAAGAAAGAAGCCGAAGAAGTCGCCAAGTCCAAAGAAGGCCTGGTTGAGCGGATCAAGGCGTCCCTGGGCGATGCCGTCAGCGAAGTGCGCGTGTCGCACCGTCTGACCGATTCCCCGGCGATCCTGGCGATCGGCGAGCAGGACCTGGGCATGCAGATGCGCCAGATCCTCGAAGCCAGTGGCCAGAAGGTTCCGGATTCCAAGCCGATCTTCGAGTTCAACCCGGCACACCCGCTGATCGAGAAACTCGACGGCGAGCAAAGCGAAGAGCGGTTTGGCGACCTGTCGCACATCCTCTTCGACCAGGCGGCCCTGGCCGCTGGCGACAGCTTGAAAGACCCGGCCGCCTATGTGCGCCGCCTGAACAAGCTGTTGGTTGAACTGTCGGTTTGACCCTGAAGTAAAAAAACCCGCTTCGGCGGGTTTTTTCGTTCTGGCGCTCCAACAGGGAGCACGTTGCGCCGAATGGTTAATTCACCTCAACTGGAGTAAACGATGAGCCAAGTCACTGTACGTTCCGTGGTCTATCAGATTGATGGCCAGTCCTATGAAAGCCGCCTGGCGTTTGATGCCAGCCACAAGGGCCCGCTGCCGGGCCTGCTGATGGCGCCGAACTGGATGGGCGTGAGTGCGGGGGCTGAGGAGATCGCCAAAAGCGTGGCCGGCAAGGGCTACGTAGTACTGATCGCCGACCTCTACGGCCAGACTGTGCGCCCTTCGAATGGTGATGAGGCCGGCGCTGCGATGATGCCGCTGAAGAACGACCGTGCGTTGTTGAACAAGCGCATGCAGGCGGCATTCGAGCAACTGCAGGGCCAGACCGAGGCCGCCGTTGATACGTCGAAACTGGCGACCTTTGGTTTCTGTTTCGGCGGTTGCTGCTCCCTGGAACTGGCGCGTACCGGTGTGCCGGTCAAGGCTGCCATCTCGTTCCACGGCACCCTCGACACGCCGAACCCGGCGGACGCGAAGAACATCAAAGGCTCTGTGCTGGTCCTGCATGGCGCTTGCGACCCGTTGGTGCCCAAAGAGCAACTGCCGGCGTTCGAAGATGAAATGAACGCGGCGGGCGTGGATTGGCAATTGCTGAGCTACGGCGGCGCGGTGCATTCCTTCACCGACCCGCATGCAAACGTGCCGGGCAAAATGATGTACGACGCGAAGACTGCCAAGCGGGCGTTCCAGTCGATGCATAACCTGTTGGATGAAGTGTTCAAGGGCTAAATCTCTAGCGCTTGTTCGGACCTCTTCGCGAGCAAGCCCGCTCCCACATTCGACCGCACTCCGACAGGGTAAACGCGGTCGAGTGTGGGAGCGGGCTTGCTCGCGAATGCTATCTCACAGGCAATTCAATTCTTTCGGACTCACCCGGCACCGTCGGCCAATCCCCAGCCGCCCAGCGCTGCCTGGCCTGTTCGATCACCGCCGGATCACTCGCGACAAAATTCCAATTTATCCGCCGTGGCCCATCCAGTGGCGCGCCGCCAAACACCATCAGGTGGCAATCGCTCTCGGCGAACAGTGTCATTTCCTGCCCGGCCGGCAGTACCACCAAGCTGTGCACCTCCAATGCTTCCCCCTCCAACTGCGCCTCGCCCTCCAGCACATACACCGCCCGTTCCTCATGCTCATCAGGAATCAGCAGGGTCGTGGCCGTTTGCATGCGTACCTCGGCATACAACGTAGGCGATAGCACCGGCACCGGCGATTTGAGGCAGAACCCATCACCCGCGATCAGGCGGATCTGCACGCCGAGGTTGTCACTCACCGGCAGGCTCGCGGCCGGGTGATGGCTGTAATGCCCCGGCCCCGTTTCGTGGTCCTTTGGTGATGCCAGCCAGACTTGCAGCCCATGCAGGCTGAAACCTCTGGCCTTGAGCGCCTCGGGTGTACGCTCGACGTGGGCAATCGCGCTGCCGGCGGTCATCCAGCTGACATCGCCGGCGTGCACCACCTGGTCCGAACCCAGGCTGTCTTTGTGCTGCAAAGCGCCTTCGAACAGATAAGTGAGCGTGGACAGACCAATATGCGGGTGTTGGCGGATATTCATGCCGTCGCCCGGTGCATAACGGGTGAGCAGCATATGGTCGAAAAACACGAAAGGCCCGACGCTGCGGCATTCTCGCGACGGCAGCGGGCGCAGGATCGGTTGGCCCTCGACATCTTCGGGGCGAGGGCGGATCACGGTGAGGGTGGTCATGGTGCGTCCCAATCTGAGCGGGTTGGATGCTGCTGAGCATAACCCGCTCGGTAGGATGTTGCCGCTATTGGCTGAAGGCACCTTCCGACAGCTTCGTCTCAATGCTGACGTCGGCGGTGGTCATCAGCTTGTGCACCGGGCAGCGATCCGCCACACGGTGCAGCTCGTCGCGTTGTTCGTCGGTGAGGACGCCCTTGAGCGTCAGCGTGACGTTGAGTTTGTATTTACCCTTTTGTTCTTCGGCGGCGTCATGGGTGACTTCTACGGTTACGCCGGAAAGCGGGATGTCTTTCTTCTGTGCGTAGAGCTTGACGGTCAATGCTTTGCACGACGCCAGCGCGGCGTCGAAGTAGTCGTGGGGGGAGGGCGCCGAATCATCGCCGCCCAGGCTTTTGGGCAGGTCGGTAAACAACTCATGGTTGTTGATATTGACGCTATGGCGGAAATTGTCCTGGTTCAGGGTATTTACGGTAACAGGCATGGTAAACCTCACAGGGTGACAGGATGAAGGTCATGCAGTTATAGAGCATGCTGGCACTTCGGTGTTCCGCGTTTTTTTGCCGGATGAACCCCGGTGGGGCGCGCAAGGTCTACCCGTATCAGCCCTTATCGAGGTGTTACCGTGCCCTGGACCCGTCTGACGCTTGCCCTGTTGCTCACCGCCGGCAGCCTTGTTGCGCAGGCCCGCGACTATGCCTACAGCGATGCGCACCTGCATTACGTCGATTTCTTTCAGGAAACCGCGGGCATGGACAAGCTGCTCAAGGCGATGGCCGACAACCGCATTGAGCATGTGATGATTTCCGGCATTCCGGTCGCGAAGAAGTGGCACGAAGACGAACCCAAGCGCCCACGCTATTACGCCGGTGATGACGCCGATGCTTATTGGTACAGCGCCACCGACGTGATCGTTGCGGCAGCGGTCAACAAGCTGACCCCTGAACAGCGCCAGCACTTTCATCCGTTCCTGTCGGGCTTCAATCCTAACGACAAGAACTCGGATGCCCATATCCAGCGCATGCTCGACCTCAACCCAGGGCTGTGGCAGGGCATCGGCGAAGTCTTCACGCGCCATGACGACCTCACGGCCATCACGGCGGGCGACACGCCGCGCGCGAACAACGAAGCCATGACCCGCATCTATCACCTCGCAGCGGAAAACGACCTGCCGGTGATGCTGCACTCCAACATCACCTCCAAACGCGAGCGTAACCCGCTGTACCTCGCCGAAGTGGAGGAGCCGCTGCGCAACCATCCCCACACGCGCTTTATCTGGGCCCATGCCGGCACCAGCAAGGAAATCCACCGCCACCAGGTGCAGATGGACTTTTTGCTGCCCACCTTGAGCCGCCTGCTGGAGGCTTATCCCAACCTGTATGTTGACCTGTCCTGGAGCATGCTCACGCCGTATCTGCTCGATGACGCAGGCCAGCCTCGCCCGGAGTGGGTAAAGCTGGTGGAACGCTTCCCGGAGCGCTTTATGCTGGGCTCGGATGTCGTAGGGCGGTTCAACAAGCTGGGTAAGGAGATGCGCCGCTTTGACCCTTTTCTCGATGCCTTGCCTGAGGATGTGGCGCAAAAAGTTGCGCGGGATAACTTTCTTTCCGTCCTGCCTAAAGCGAACCAAGAGGGTGCAGCCCGTTGATATCGCGTTTTGGTCTTACGCAACGGCCGTAACGGGCCGATAACGTTCAAGAGCCAGCTGCAAATGGATGCAGCGCGTTTGGAAGGAGCCAAGGCATGAGTATCAGAAGTCTGAATATCGCCCCGCGCGCGGGATTGGGGTTTGGCGTGTTGGCGTTGATGGTGTTTGCCCTGGGCGGCTTTGCCCTGTTGCAGATGGCCAATATGCGCCAGCAGTCGGATCAGGTGGAAAACAACTGGCTGCCCAGCGTGATGGCGGTGGGGGATATGAGTCAGGACCTGCTTCGCATCCGTGCGCTGACGTTGCGCCTGCTGGTCAACCGCGACCCCCAGGCGCTGGCGCAGAATGAACAGAAACTCACTGAAATCAAAGCCAACCTGCATCGCGCTCGAACGTTGTATCAGGGCTTGATCGTATTGCCCGCCGAACAAGTGTTATTTGATCGCTTCAAGGCCGAAGAAGCGCGCTACCTCGAACGTCAGGAGCAGGTGGTGACCTTGTCCAAGGCCAATCAACTGGAGGATGCGATCCGGGTGGTCAACGGCGAAATGAACCAACTGGCTGACGAAATGGCGGCGACGCTGCGCGAACTGGTGACCTTGAACAAGACCAGTGCCAACCAGGCCGCAAGCCTGGCACAAAGCGTATTCAGCCAGTCGCGCATTTGGGTGATCGGCATGATTGTGCTCACGGCGCTGGTCACCATTGGCCTGGCGGTATTGCTGACGCGCAGTATCGTGCTGCCGCTGGCACAGTCGTTGAAAGTGGCCCAGGGCGTCGCGAGCGGCGATTTAACCGGTGAGATCAGTGTCCGTGGCCGCGACGAACCGGCGCGCTTGCAGCAGGCGCTCAAGAGCATGCAGGAAAATCTGCGTGACACCATCCGGCGCATATCCGAATCGTCGAACCAACTGGCGTCGGCTTCCGAAGAGCTGAGTTGCGTCACGGAGGACGCGACGCGTGGCTTGCATCAACAGAGCCAGGAAATCGAGCAGGCCGCCACGGCCGTCAACCAGATGACCGCCGCGGTCGAAGAGGTGGCAAGCAATGCAGTGGCCACGTCGCAGGCGTCGTGCGAATCCGACCGCATCGCCCAGCGTGGGCGTGAGCAGGTGCAGCAGACGGTGGTGTCGATTGAAGCGCTGGCCACCGATGTGACCGACAATGTGACGCAGGTCGAGGACTTGGCGCAGAAGGTCTATGGCATCAGCAAGGTGCTGGACGTCATCCGCTCGATTGCCGAACAGACCAACCTGCTGGCGCTGAATGCGGCGATCGAAGCGGCACGTGCCGGGGATGCCGGACGTGGTTTTGCGGTAGTTGCGGACGAGGTGCGCGCCTTGGCCCACCGCACCCAGCAGTCGACCCAGGAAATCGAACAGATGATCAGCGGGATCCAGCAGGGTACCGATCAGGCGGTCAGCTCGATGCAGCAGAGCAATACACGGGCGCGCTCCACGCTGGATATCGCCAAGTCGGCAGGCACGGCGTTGGAGGAAATTGCCTCGGCATTTACCCTGATCAACGAGCGTAACCTGGTGATTGCCAGCGCGTCTGAGCAACAGGCGGCAGTGGCGCGTGAGGTGGATCGCAATCTGATGAACATTCGCGATTTGGCGCACCAGACGTCAACGGGGGCGAATCAGACCAGTGCCGCGAGTCACGATTTGTCGCGGCTGGCGGTGGACCTGAACACGCTGGTGGCGCGGTTTTCGGTGTAGGGCGGGAAGCCGAGGGGGCCCCTTCGCGAGCAAGCCCGCTCCCACACTTGACCGAGTACCTTCTAAAGAAATGCGGTCAGTGTGGGAGCGGGCTTGCTCGCGAAGCAGGCGACTCGGTCCTGAGTTGATTGCCCACAAAAAAGCCCCGAACCAGTCGGGACTTTTTCATGCGATCAAGCGACAGGCCTTACTTACCCTGCCAGCGTTTCAGCACCAGGGTGGCGTTAGTGCCTTGGCGCACCAGACGTCAACGGGGGCGAGTCAGACCAGTGCCGCGAGTCACGATTTGTCGCGGCTGGCGGTGGACCTGAACACTCTGGAGGCGCGGTTTTCGGTGTAGGGCGGGAAGCCGAGGGGGCCCCTTCGCGAGCAAGCCCGCTCCCACACTTGACCGAGTACCTTCTAAAGAAATGCGGTCAGTGTGGGAGCGGGCTTGCTCGCGAAGCAGGCGACTCGGTCCTGAGTTGATTGCCCACAAAAAAGCCCCGAACCAGTCGGGGCTTTTTCATGCGATCAAGCGACAGGCCTTAATTACCCTACCAGCGTTTCAGCACCAGGGTGGCGTTAGTGCCTTGGCGCACCAGACGTCAACGGGGGCGAATCAGACCAGTGCCGCGAGTCACGATTTGTCGCGGCTGGCGGTGGACCTGAACACTCTGGTGGCGCGGTTTTCGGTGTAGGGCGGGAGACCGAGATGGCGCCATCGCAGGCAAGCCAGCTCCCACATTTGACTGTGTTTACAATTCAAACTGTGGGAGCTGGCTTGCCTGCGATAGAGGCGGCGCGGTCTCACCTGTAATCACCCACAAAAAAGCCCCGAACCAGTCGGGGCTTTTTCATGCGATCAAGCGACAGGCCTTACTTACCCTGCCAGCGTTTCAGCACCAGGGTGGCGTTAGTGCCTTGGCGCACCAGACGTCAACGGGGGCGAATCAGACCAGTGCCGCGAGTCACGATTTATCGCGGCTGGCGGTGGAACTGAACACTCTGGTGGCGCGGTTTTCGGTGTAGGGCGGGAAGCCGAGGGGGCCCCTTCGCGAGCAAGCCCGCTCCCACACTTGACCGAGTACCTTCTAAAGAAATGCGGTCAGTGTGGGAGCGGGCTTGCTCGCGAAGCAGGCGACTCGGTCCTGAGTTGATTGCCCACAAAAAAGCCCCGAACCAGTCGGGGCTTTTTCATGCGATCAAGCGACAGGCCTTAATTACCCTGCCAGCGTTTCAGCACCAGGGTGGCGTTAGTGCCACCAAAGCCGAAGCTGTTGCTCATCACGGTGTCGATTTTTGCATTCTCAACGGTTTTGGTCAGGATCGGCATGTCAGCCACCACCGGATCAATCTCGTCGATGTTGGCCGAGCCGGCCATGAAGTTGCCTTCCATCATCAGCAGGCAGTAGATCGCTTCGTGAACGCCGGCGGCGCCCAGGGAGTGACCCGACAGGCTCTTGGTGGAGCTGATGGCTGGCGCCTTGTCGCCGAAGACCGCACGCACGCCTTCCATTTCCTTGGCGTCGCCGACCGGAGTCGAGGTGCCGTGGGTGTTCAGGTAGTCGATTGGGGTATCTACAGTGGACATGGCCATCTGCATGCAACGGATGGCGCCTTCACCGCTCGGGGCAACCA
The DNA here is from genome assembly GCF_054668895.1 of Pseudomonas sp. H3_E07. Lineage (NCBI taxonomy): Bacteria > Pseudomonadati > Pseudomonadota > Gammaproteobacteria > Pseudomonadales > Pseudomonadaceae > Pseudomonas > Pseudomonas sp. H3_E07. The sequence continues at coordinate 828,539 of NZ_CP162795.1, read as the reverse complement.
TGTCGTAGCCGTCGGAAGTGGCGCCGTAGCCGACGATTTCCGCGTAGATCTTGGCACCACGGGCCAGAGCGTGTTCCAGCTCCTCGACCACCACCATGCCGCCACCGCCGGCGATGACGAAACCGTCACGCTTGGCGTCGTAGGCGCGGGAGGCCTTTTCCGGGGTTTCGTTGTATTGAGTGGACAGCGCGCCCATGGCGTCGAACAGGAACGACTGGCTCCAATGCTCTTCTTCACCGCCGCCGGCGAATACGATGTCCTGCTTGCCCAGCTGGATCTGCTCAACCGCAGTACCGATGCAGTGTGCACTGGTGGCGCAGGCGGAGGAGATCGAGTAGTTCACGCCCTTGATCTGGAACGGCGTGGCCAGGCAGGCCGAAACGGTGCTACCCATGGTCCGCGTGACACGGTAAGGGCCAACGCGCTTCACGCCTTTTTCGCGCAGGATGTCCAGCGCTTCCATCTGGTTGAGGGTCGATGCGCCGCCGGAGCCGGCGATCAGGCCGGTGCGTACGTTCGATACCTGGTCGTCGCTCAGGCCGGAGTCGGCGATCGCGTCTTTCATGGCCAGGTAGGCATAGGCGGCAGCGTGGCCGACGAAGCGATAGATCTTGCGATCAATCAGCTCTTCGAGGGGCAGGTCGATGGAGCCGGAAACCTGGCTACGCAGACCCATTTCGGCATATTCCGGGTTGAAGCGGATGCCAGGGCGACTTGCACGCAGGTTAGCGGTGACGGTCTCTTTGTCATTGCCCAGGCAAGAAACAATGCCCAGACCAGTGATAACGACGCGGCGCATGCGGATAACCCTTAAAAGTTGTCAGTGGAAGTGAATACGCCGACCCGAAGGCCTTCGGCAGTATAGATCTCGCGACCGTCGACGCTCACCGAACCATCGGCGATGGCCAGGTTCAGCTTGCCCTTGAGGACGCGCTTGATTTGAATGTTATAGGTGACTTTCTTGGCGGTCGGCAGAACCTGGCCAAAGAACTTCACTTCGCCCGAACCCAGGGCGCGGCCGCGGCCAGGCAAACCTTGCCAGCCGAGGAAGAAACCGACCAGCTGCCACATGGCGTCAAGGCCCAGGCAACCTGGCATCACTGGGTCGCCTTCGAAATGGCAGGCGAAGAACCACAGGTCCGGGGTGATATCCAGCTCGGCGACCAATTCACCTTTGCCGTACTTGCCACCCTCTTCGCTGATATGGGTGATGCGATCCACCATCAGCATGTTCGGGGCGGGCAGTTGCGCGTTACCTGGGCCGAACAGCTCACCGCGACTGCAGCGCAGCAGGTCTTCCCGAGTAAAGGCGTTTTGTTTGGTCATGCGAGCTCCTCAATAATCCCATGCGGCAGGGTAGGGTAAATCTTCCCGAACCGAATGAAGCGTTCATGCCTCATGTCGGCAGCCTACACATAGACTATTGCGTTGTAGTGAAAGTCACAGCGGCAAGGTACTGAATGTACACTTGTTCACTGAAATTTTAAACCGGGCCTGTTTATGGGCCCGTTCGGGTGCCTAAGACTGCCGCACTTTCGTCTTTCACGCCAGTCGGACTTGGCTGATGGCGCGGCGCTATTGCACCCAACGTTGTAGGATTTGCTGCAAATCCGTGCGTTTGAACGGCTTGGCCAGGTAATCGTTCATTCCCGCTGCCAGACAGGCTTCACGGTCGCCCTGCAAGGCGTTGGCAGTCAGGGCGATGATCGGCAGGTCGGCGCAACCCGGCAACTGCCGAATCTGCCGGGTGGCTTCGTAGCCGTCGATCACCGGCAGCCGGCAATCCATCAGGATGGCGGTGAAAATCAGGCTCTCGGCGCTGCGGATCGCCTCGGCACCGTCGGTGGCCAGGCTCACTTCAAAGCCCAGGCTGCGCAGCATGGCTTCGACCACGGCGCGGTTGACCGGGTTGTCTTCCACCAACAGCACATGGCGACCATCGCCTGCGCCGGTTTTGCCGTCGGCGTCGCTGGCGATGGCCGGCACGCTGTGCTGGTCAATGGCCAGCGGAATTTCCAGGGTGAACACCGAGCCGCGGGCTTCTTCGCTCTGGGCGCGCAGGGTGCCGCCCATGCGTTCGGCCAGGGTTCGGGCGATGGGCAGGCCCAGGCCGGTGCCGCCGTAACGTCTTGAAATGGAACTGTCGGCCTGCTGGAACGCATCGAACATCAATTCCAGGCGTTCGGCGGAAATCCCGATGCCACTGTCGCGCACGGTGCAGGTGAACCACACCAGTTCATGGTCGAGGGTCTGCCAGTGTGGCTCGATGCTGACGTTGCCGTGCTCGGTGAACTTCAGCGCGTTGCCGATCAGGTTCACCAGAATCTGACGGATCCGCGTCGGGTCGCCCTGCACCCGCAAGGTATCCATCCCTGGCGGAATCGACAGCTCCAGCGCCAGCCCGCGCTGCTGGGCGCTGTGCTGAAACGCCTGGGCGCAGCTGTTGATCAGGTCCGCCAGGTTGAACGGAATGTGCTCCAGCTCCAGCGCCGCGCGCTCGATACGCGAGAAGTCGAGGATATCGTTGATCACCTTGAGCAAATGCTCGGTGGACTCCGACGCCAGCGCCGCGTACTCGGTCTGTTCTTCGGTCATCTCGGTGGTTTCCAACAACTGCAACATGCCCAGCACGCCGTTCATGGGTGTGCGCAACTCATGGCTCATCATCGCCAGGAAATCCGATTTCGCGTTGTTGGCCCGCTCGGCCTCTTCGCGAGTCTGGATCAACTGGGCCATGGCCTGTTGCTGTTCGCGGCTGGCCTGGTTGAGGCCTTCGGCGAGGTTGTTGATATGCCGAGACAGGTCGCCCAGTTCGGAGTCGTCCACGATCGGCAACGGCGTCTTGTAGTCGCCTTGCTGGATCGCCTTCACCGCATGGCCCATGGCGCTGATCGGCTGCGACAGGCTGGCGGCCAGGCGCCGTGCGAGCAGGAAGGTAAACAGGAGGGCGAACAGCGCGAGGATGCCGGCCTTGAAGAGGATCTCCTGCTGGCGCTGGCTGAAGGCATCGTTGGACATGCCGACGATCACGCGGCCCAGGTAGTCAGCGCGCGGGGCCTTGGATTCGTTGAGGTTGTCCTGGAAGAAATCATTGCCGAGCTGAATGTGTTGCAGGCGGATCGGCGCCTGGAACACTTTGACTGACAGCGACCGGTCATGTTTCTCCGACGGTTGCTCGACATACACGAGGATATTCTCGCTGCTGTCCTGGATTTCCAGGAAGCGCACATGGGGCGTGGCCAGCGTGGCGCGCAACAGGCTGTCGAGCACGTCATTGTTGCCGGAAATCACCCCGTACTCGGTGGCGGGCGCCAGTTGGTTGGCGATCAACTGGCCGGTGTGGTCCAGTTCCTGGCGCAGGTCCTGGATACGCACGAAGGTGAAGAAGCTGATCAACAGCAACGTCAGCAACAGCGCCGGGCCCAGGGTAATGAGCTGGGTGCGGGTGTTGATGTCCCAACGACGACGCAAGGTCATGGGCGTTTTTCTCCTTCGGCCAATCGGGTGGCGACACTGGCTTCGTCCACCTGTTCGATCCCCAGTGAGCGCGCGACTTGCGGGTTGCCCACGACTTTGAAGCGTTCCGGGTACAGCGAGTGCGGCCAGTTGGCCGGCGAGTGGTCGAGCAGGCGGTCGAGCACGACAAGCCAGTCGGCCTGGTCGCTGTAAGTGCTGGCCAGGCTGCCGGCCCGCACGAAGCCCGCGTTCGGGCCTATCAGCGGCAACTGCTGGGCGTAACTGCTCAGCAACAGGTTCTTCGCGGTCTTCGGGTTGTACAACTGCGGGTCGTCGAGGCCGAGCAGTACGTCACTGTTGCGGAACAGGGTCTGCAGCGGCCGACTGTCAGTAATGTTGTCCCAGAGCTGCGGCACGATTTCCAGGCCCAGTAGCGTTGCGTGCTGGCGCAGTTCAGGCAGCAGGAACTCGCTGTCGGCGCCATAGAGCACGCCGATACGCCGGGCCTGCGGCAGGATGCTCGCGATCAGGCGTAGTTGGCGATCGAGCGGTGGGTCGCTCCACAGCAGGCTAATGCGTGGGTGCGGCATGGTGCCCAGGCGCTGATGGGCTTGCAGGCGGCTGATGCGCAGCACCAGGGTCGGTGGGCCCTGGGGCTCTTGCAGGCGCCAGTCGAGGCCGGGCAGGTCCAGCAGGATCAAGCGCGTGGTTGCCGGTAGGCGGCCGGGTGCCGGCAAGTCTTTGAGGGCGGTAAAGGTGATACGGTCTTCCGGGCGCTGCTGGGCCAGGGCCTGGGCAAAGGCCTGCACCCCGGCGCCGTCTTCGGCGGCGGTCAGCAGGATGTCGGCGCTCCACGCCGGCGCGGCCATCAGAAGACAGGCGAGCAGCACCGCTCGCCGCCAGAGTCGAGTGATAAACAGGCCGGTCATCCGTGACGAGTCGCCCATGTCAGAACTCTAACTCGGCACTGAAGTAGAGCACGTGGCGATGGTCATAGTTGTTGTCGGCCCAGGTCGTGGGCTGGTTGTCGAGGCGTTCTTGCAGCATGCCGGCCAGCTCCACATTGGCTTTGCCCAGGGCAATGCGCTTGGCCACCCGCAGGTCGACCCGTTCGAAGCGATATTGGTTGAGTGCGTCATCGCCATAGTAGAACAGCGCACTGGACCAACCCTGGCCCCATTCACGCAACCAGCCGGCGGAGCCGCTGTTGCGGGCGGTCTGTGCTTTGTCCAGCGGGTTGCTGGTGCTGGCGTCGACGTAAGCGTAGGTAAGGCGCAGGCGGTCGGCATTGCTCACGCGCCAGTCGAACTGCGACTCGGCGCCGGTAAACCGAGCGCTGTTGGCGTTGCTGGCAATGTACTGGTTATTGCGCAGCGGCGAGCTGATCATGTCGGTGATCTCGTCGTAGAACAGTTTCACGTCCATGTTCAGCCCGATGTCGGCAAAGAAGCCGTTGTACCCCAGTTCCCGTGACTTCATCATCTCTTTATCGAGGTTGCCCGGGCCCCGGGTTTTTACGAAGTATTGCCCGGTGGTCTGCCCATAGGCCGGGGAGCTGAGGTTGGTGACGCGATAACTCCAGTTGACGTTGTTCTCGAACATGTCCGGGGAGCGGATCGCCTCGGAGTACACCGCGCGCAAGCCGTGGCGCGGGTTGATCAGGTAGTTGACCGCCACCCGTGGCGTCAGCGAGTTGCCGCTCAGGTGGGTGTCTTCATACATGGCGCCGCCTTGCAGTAGCCAGTGCTCGCTGGCGCGCCATTCCAACTGGCCGAACAGGCGCCAGGTGGTGTCGTCCAGGGTGCCGTTGAAGTAGGTGTCGGAGTCGGCGCGGTCGTAGCGGTAGTTCATGCCGCTGACCAGACGCAGGCTGTCGGACAGGCTGAGCGTGTCCTGAATCTCCAGGTCGTAGCGGCTTTCGCGGGTGCTCTGGTCGATGTCACCGCACACGCTTTGGCTGGCACCGTCGCGCCACTGCTGCAGCACTTGGTTGGCCAACGCCTGCTCGGCGGCGTTGCCCGGTGGTGCGCTGCCCTGGCTGTAGGTGTCCATGTGCCGGGCCAGCAGTTCGGCGTAATTGGGGTTCATCTGCCACAACTGGGTCAGTTCGGGGCTGAATGAGACTTTGGCGTCACAGGCTTTCCAGATCTGGCGGCGGTCCCACTGTTGGGCGGAGCCCTGGATGTACAGGCTGTGATCCGGGTTGAAGTCGAAGTTCCAGCGCAGGGAGCCGGCGTAATCCTTGGCGGTGACGTCGGAATTGTTGCCGCCTTCGGTAATCCCTGCGAAGACCGGGCTGTAGGTATACGGCCGCTGGTTGGTGCCTTCCTTCGCGTCCAGCTGCAGGTCGATGCTTTGTTGCGTGTTCAGCGTTTGGCTGATGGCCAGGCTGAAGCGGTTGAGACGGCGGCTGTCACGACGGTCTGCGCCGGTGGCATCGCTGTCGAAGCCGTCGTCCTGTTGCCCGGAGAGGGACAGGCGCAGGTCACCGGTTTCCCAGCCCGCGCCCTGGCTGGCATAGAAATCATTGATACCGCGTTCGCCACGCACCACTTTTAACCGCGTGCCGTGGCTGTTGGCCGGCGAGCGCGTAAGAATGTTGACCACCGCCATCAGCGCATTGGCGCCGTAGCTGACGGTGTTGGGGCCACGGAACACTTCAATGCGCTCGATATCTTCCATGGCCACCGGAATATCGCTCCAGTCCACGGTGGCCAGGCCCGCGCGATACACCGAGCGGCCGTCGATCAACACCTGCATGCGCCGCGCATCGCTGGCACTGGTGCCGTGGTAGTTCACCGCGGCCTGGTTGCCGGTGGTGTAACCGACCATCATCCCCGGCACCAGCCGCAGCAACTCGCTGATGTCCCGCGCGCCGCTGGCCTTGATCAGCTCGCGGTCGATCACGGTCATGCTGCCGGGCACCGCGGCGGCCGACTGCTTGAGGCGCGTGGCCGTCAACACCTGGGGGAGCGGCTGGCTGTCGAGGAACAGATCGTCGGCCATGGCTGGCGCGCTGCACAGCAGCATCAGCCACAGAGATGAACGGGGAGGAGGGGCCAAATACACGGCACGGCCTTGATAATTACGGATAGCCGCCCATGTTAACTGAGGTGGGGCCTTTTGCCAGTCGTCGGACTTGCAATTGCGTCATGAAAATGTGGCATTTTCCGACAAACGCACGAATTGATACGGGGGCTGGCCGCCAGCGGGTCGGCCCGTATAATGCCGCCATCGCCACTGGTATGGATTAACGGATTGCATATGACTGAACAGCGCCCTATTGCGGTCCTGGGAGGCGGAAGTTTTGGTACCGCCGTGGCAAACCTGCTGGCCGAGAACGGCCACGCCGTGCGCCAGTGGATGCGCGATCCCGAACAGGCCGAGGCCATTCGGGTGCACCGGGAAAATCCGCGTTACCTTAAAGGCATCAAGATTCATCCGGCGGTCGAGCCTGTCACCGACCTGCTGGAAACCCTTACGGCGTGCGACCTGTGCTTCGTCGCGCTGCCGTCCAGCGCCTTGCGCTCGGTGCTGGCACCCCACGCCGAGCGTCTGGCCGGCAAGCTGCTGGTCAGCCTGACCAAGGGCATCGAGGCGCAGACCTTCAAGCTGATGAGCGAAATCCTCGAAGAGATCGCTCCCCAGGCGCGCATTGGCGTGCTGTCCGGGCCGAACCTGGCAAGGGAAGTTGCCGAACACGCGCTGACCGCCACGGTTGTCGCCAGTGAAGATGAGGAACTGTGCGAACGCGTCCAGGCCGTGTTGCATGGCCGTACTTTCCGCGTCTACGCCAGCGGCGACCGCTTTGGCGTCGAGCTGGGCGGTGCGCTGAAAAACGTCTACGCGATCATTGCAGGCATGGCCGTCGCGCTGGGCATGGGCGAAAACACCAAGAGCATGCTGATCACCCGCGCCCTCGCCGAGATGACCCGTTTTGCGGTGAACCAGGGTGCCAATCCGATGACCTTCCTGGGGCTGGCGGGCGTGGGCGACTTGATCGTCACCTGCTCCTCGCCGAAAAGTCGCAATTACCAGGTCGGGTTTGCGCTTGGCCAGGGCCTGAGCCTGGAAGACGCAGTCACGCGTCTGGGTGAAGTGGCCGAAGGGGTCAACACCCTCAAAGTACTCAAGGCCAAGGCCCAGGAAGTGGGCGTCTATATGCCGCTGGTCGCCGGGCTGCACGCGATCCTGTTTGAAGGCCGCACCCTGAACCAGGTCATCGAGTTGCTGATGCGCGCCGAGCCCAAGACCGATGTCGACTTCATTTCCACCAGTGGTTTCAACTGAGGAACGCGTCATGAACGATCCGAAAGCAGCCCCCAAGTACGAATCCATTGCCCTGCGCATCCTGTGGATGCTGGTGTTTGCCCTGGTGTGGCAGGTGGCGCAGTTCCTGCTCGGCGCACTGGTGGTGGTGCAACTGATCTACCGCCTGGTCTACAGCGCCCCGAACCTGGGCCTGATGAACTTCGGCGACAGCCTCAGCCAGTTCCTGGCGCAGATCGGCCGCTTCGGCAGCTTCCACACCGAACAGAAGCCGTGGCCTTTCGCCGACTGGCCGACCCCGCGCGCGCCCGAGGGCGAAGCCGCCCACAGCGTGCCGCCGGCGCCGCATCCGGTGCGTGATGAAGAGCCAAAGCTGTGAAGCTGTGGATACTGCGCCACGGTGAGGCCGAAGGGCATGCCCGCACCGATGCCGAGCGCAACCTCACCGAGCACGGCCGTGGAGAAGTGTTGCGCAGTGCCGCGCACCTGATCGACCAGCCCCTGAGCGCGATCATCGCCAGCCCCTATGTGCGGGCGCAGCAAACTGCGCACCTGGTGCGCGATGCATTAGGTTTCGAACCGGAAATCCGCACGGTGCCGTGGCTGACCCCCGAGGGCAACCCGCTGCTGGTGCTGGAGAAGCTCGACACCGATGACAACGTGCTGCTGGTCAGCCATCAACCGTTGGTGGGCAGCCTGATCAGCTTTTTGCAGCACGGTCACCTGCGGCAGCCACAGCCGATGCACACCGCCAGCCTGGCGGAACTGGAAGGGGATTTCCCGCTGGCGGGGCTGATGAACCTGGTCAACGTGAAGAATCCGTAGGCTTTATCGCGGTTTTGTGTGTGCTATATAGTCAACCAAGCAAGTGCTTGGTTGGCTATCGTCGGACCACAAAGGAGCGCGTCCCATGCCCGTCGCTTTTCGTTTGCCGTTGCAGGTCTTCTTCGAACGTGAAGCGCGACATCCGCGCCAAACCTTTCTGGTGCAGCCCGTCGGTGATGGCGAGGTGCAAAGCCTTACCTGGGGCGACGTTGGCCACCAGGCTCGCTGCGCCGCGAACTGGCTGCGCGCCCGGGAGTTGCCCCAGGGCTCGCACATTGCGTTGATCTCGAAAAACTGCGCCCACTGGATCATTGCCGACCTGGCGATCTGGATGGCCGGCCATGTCTCGGTGCCGCTCTACCCCAACCTCACCGCTGATTCCGTTGCCCATGTGCTGACTCATTCCGAGGCGGCGTTGGTGTTGATCGGCAAGCTTGATGATTGGCCAGCCATGGCGCCCGGTGTGCCTAAGGATGTGCCGACCATCAGCCTGCCGTTGTGCCCGTCGGGCGAGTTCGATTTCAGTTGGGCCGATCTGCAGGCCTCCTCGCCGATTCAGGATGACCCGGCACCGGCCGCCTCGGACCTGGCCACCATCATTTATACCTCCGGTACCACGGGCCTGCCCAAAGGCGTGATGCACAGCTTCGGCGCGCTGGGGTTTGCCGCGACCCGTGGTACGGCGTTGTTTGGCTTGGGTGAGGGCGACCGGTTGTTGTCCTACCTGCCGCTGTGCCACGTGGCGGAGCGGATGTTTGTGGAAATGGCCTCGATCTACACCGGGCAAACAGTGTTTTTCGCCGAAAGCCTGGAGACGTTTCTGGTGGACCTACGCAGGGCGCGTCCGACCGCACTGTTTGGCGTGCCGCGCATCTGGACCAAATTCCAGATGGGCGTCTACGCCAAGGTTCCGGCAAAACGCCTTGACACCTTGCTGCGCCTGCCGTTCATCGGCAAGCGTGTGGGCCACAAGGTGCTCGCCGGCCTGGGCTTGGACGCGTTGCGTATCGCGCTTTCGGGGGCAGCGCCTGTGCCTGAAGCGCTGCTGCGCTGGTATCGGCGGCTGGGCCTGGACGTGCTTGAGGTGTATGGCATGACCGAGAGTTGCGGCTACTCCCATGTTTGCCGTCCCGGTCAGCAAACCCTCGACTGGATCGGCCTGCCTTGCCCCGGTGTTGAAGTGCGTATCGATCCTGCGGGGGAAGTGCAGGTGCGGAGCGGTGCGACCATGCTCGGCTACTACAAGGACCCGCAGAAAACCGCCGAGACGATCACCGCCGATGGCTTCCTGCGCACGGGGGACAAAGGCGAGCAGGACACCGAGGGCCGTCTGCGCCTGACCGGACGGCTGAAGGAGATCTTCAAGACCAGCAAGGGCAAATACGTGGCCCCGGCGCCGATCGAAAACCGCCTGGCCGAACATGCGCGTATCGAGCAGGTGTGTGTGGTGGGGGATGGGTTGAGCGCGCCTATTGGTTTGTGCGTATTGTCGGCGGTGGAACAGGACCCGCAAGCGCTGCGCAGCAGTCTTGAACGTTGGTTGGTACAGGTCAACCAGACGCTGGACAAGCATGAGCGCCTGCGCCAACTGGTGGTGGTGAAAGACAGTTGGGCAGTGGAAAACGGCTTTTTGACGCCGACCTTGAAGATCAAACGCAACGCGATCGAATCGACTTACGGTGAATATTTCCAGCGGTGGAGCGAGCGTTCCGAAACGGTTCTGTGGCAGGATTAGGGCCGTAATAAAACCAATAAGGACAATTCCATGAGCCTGTGGCGCACCCAACCGAATATCGAACAACTCAACGCGATCCAGAAAAACACCATCGGTGAACTGCTCGATATCCGCTTTGAAAGCTTCGACGACGATTCCCTGACCGCCAGCATGGTAGTCGACCATCGCACCCATCAGCCCTACGGCCTGTTGCACGGCGGCGCGTCGGTGGTGTTGGCCGAGAGCGTCGGCTCTATGGCGGCCTATCTGTGTATCGACCCGAGCAAGTTTTATTGCGTCGGCCTGGAGGTCAACGCCAACCACCTGCGCGGTGTGCGTAGCGGGCGGGTGACGGCGGTGGCCAAGGCGATCCATATCGGTCGCACCACCCAGGTCTGGGACATCCGCCTGACAAGCGATGAGGGCAAGGCCAGTTGCGTGTCGCGCCTGACCATGGCGGTGGTGCCGCTGGGCGAGAACCCGCCGGCGCGATAGGTGTGGCGTGAGTGTCATCATTCCTGGCAGTTACAGTCATTGCTGTGCCGGCTGGGCATGGTGACAATCAATCTCTGTTTTTGTAGATGGATCCGGTATGTCGCAGCACGTGTTTTTTGCTCACGCCAATGGCTTCCCCTCGGCTACCTACGGCAAGTTGTTCGCCGCCCTGGCCCCGGAATATACGGTGGCCCACCTGCCGCAGCACGGTCACGACCCCCGATTTCCGGTGGACGATAACTGGCAGAACCTGGTGGACGAGTTGATCCATCACCTGGAACAGCAACCTGAGCCGGTGTGGGGCGTGGGCCATTCCCTCGGTGGCGTGTTGCACCTGCACGCGGCCATGCGGTGCCCACAGTTGTATCGCGGGGTGGTGATGCTGGATTCGCCCGTGCTGACCCGCGCGGACCGCTGGGTGATTCGTGCGGCCAAGCGCTTGGGTTTTATCGACCGCTTGACCCCGGCCGGACGCACCCTGGGCCGTCGCGAGGAATTTACCGACCTGGAGGCGGCGCGCAGTTACTTCGCCGGCAAAACCCTGTTCCGTGGCTTTGACCCGGAATGCTTCGACGCTTACCTGCAACATGGCCTGTATCAGGTGGGCGATCGCCTGCGCCTGCGCTTCGACCCAGCCACCGAAATCAGCATCTACCGGGGCGTGCCCCACACCAGCCCCGGCCAGGTGCGCCAGTTGAAGGTGCCGCTGGCGGTGGTGCGCGGTCGGCAAAGCCGGGTGGTGATGCGTCACCACGCCAACGGGGTCGGGCGCCTGCCCATGGGCGAAATGCTCACGATGCCTGGTGGCCACATGTTTCCCCTTGAACGCCCGCAAGACACCGCGGCGTTGATCAAGAACCTGTTTTCCCGCTGGGAAGCCCGCGAGCGCAGCTGCGCATGAGCACGCCGGTCGAAGAAGTCCGCCTGAGCCTGCCGCATATCGAACTGGCGGCCCATCTGTTTGGCCCCGAGGACGGTTTGCCGGTGATCGCCCTGCATGGCTGGCTGGACAATGCCAACAGCTTTGCGCGACTGGCGCCGAAACTTCAGGGCTTGCGCGTCGTTGCACTGGATATGGCCGGGCATGGGCATTCGGCGCATCGTCCTACAGGTGCCGGTTATGCCTTGTGGGATTACGTCTATGACGTGCTGCAAGTCGCTGAGCAACTCGGGTGGAAACGTTTTGCATTACTTGGTCACTCTCTCGGCGCGATCGTGTCCCTGGTGCTGGCCGGCGCGTTGCCGGAGCGTGTGACCCACCTGGGATTGATCGACGGCGTGATCCCGCCGACAGGCAGCGGTGAGAACGCCGCCGAGCGGCTGGGTATGGCTTTGCAGGCGCAATTGAACCTGCAGGAAAAGCGCAAGCCGGTCTATACCACCCTGGATCGAGCGGTCGAAGCGCGCATGAAAGGGGTAGTGGCGGTCAGCCGCGAAGCCGCAGAACTGCTGGCCCAGCGCGGTTTGATGCCAGTGCCGGGCGGTTACACCTGGCGCACCGACAGCCGTCTGACCCTGGCTTCGCCGATGCGCCTGACCGACGAACAAGCGATGGCCTTCGTGCGGCGCGTAGCTTGTCCTACTCAATTGGTGGTCGCTGCGGATGGCATGCTGGCGAAACATTCCGAATTGCTTTCCCAGCTACCCTTTGCAGTCAGCACGCTGCCAGGCGGCCATCATTTGCACTTGAATGAGGAGTCCGGCGCGGTCCTTGTTGCAGACTGTTTCAATCGGTTCTTCTCCGCGCCTTGACTTGGGGCGGTCAACTGCCGAGGCTGGGCGGATTGATAGGGAGTCAACCATGAACTACTTCAACACCGCTGTGACCTCCGATGGCCAGGGCTCGTTGATCTTATGAGCGTGCGTAACGGATGTATCCGTATCCTGGGCTTGAGCCTTTTGAGCCCACTGGTATTCGCCGCCGACGTACCGGGCAGCCAGGACCTGCCCACCGTGGCCCGTCAGGTCGATTCGCAAATTGTCGACTACCGTCCCGCCGAAGAAAAAGAACGTATCTACCCCATGGGCGCGATCCGCAAGATCAGCGGCCAACTGCGTTATGAAGGCCAGGCCACCGCCCGCGGCCAGACCTCCGCCATCACCTATGAACTGCCCCCCGAACACAGCTCCAGCGCCGCGTTTACGGCAACGCGTGAAGCGTTGCAGGAAAAGGGCGCGCAGTTGTTGTTCTGGTGCCAGGCCCGGGATTGCGGTGAAAGCAGCCTGTGGGCCAATGAAGTGTTCGGCAACGCCAAGCTGGTGGGTGCCGACGGCCAGCAGGAATACCTGCTGCTGCGCCTGGCGGCTCCCCAGGAAAACTCCCTGGTGGCGCTGTACGGCATCACCCGTGGTAATCGCCGCGCCTATCTGCATGTAGAGCAGTTGGATGCCAGCGCGCCGTTGGCCGACCTGTTGCCCACCTCTGCGACCCTACTGCGTGAGTTGAAAAGCACCGGCGAGCTGGATTTTCCCGCACTGGGCGGCGACCCTGACGACACCTGGCTGACCCTGATTTCCCGTGGCCTGAACCTGGATGCCACGTTGCGCGTCAGCCTGACCGGCCCGACCGCTGAGGCCTGGCGCCAGGCGCTGGTTGACAAGGGCGTGCGCGCTGCGCGCATGGAAATCGGCACGGGTGACGCCAAGGGCCTGCACCTGCATCTGATACGCTAGGCGTAACAGGGCGAACGGACCCGTGCCGTTCGCCTAAGCTGTCTTCCTACAGTCTTCCTTTCGAGATCCTACATGCTCAATAACGATCGCCTACTGGTGCAAATCCTGCTGCTGGTGCTGTTCGGTGCCAGTTTCTGGGTGATGGCGCCGTTCTGGTCGGCGCTGTTCTGGGGCGCGGTGCTGGCGTTTGCCAGCTGGCCGTTGATGGTCCTGCTCACCCGCTGGCTGGGGGGGCGGGAATCCTTGGCCGCCGGCATCCTCACGTTGGGTTGGATGCTGCTGGTGGCGCTGCCGCTGGTGTGGCTGGGTTTCAACCTCGCGGATCACGTGCGCGATGCAACGGCGTTGATCAAGGATATCCAGGTCGACGGCTTGCCGGAGGCGCCTACCTGGCTCGGCTCGATCCCCTTTGTCGGCGAACGGCTGGTGGCGATGTGGGACAGCATTGATCAGCAGGGCGCAGCCTTGATGGTCAGCATCAAGCCTTACCTGGGGCAGGTCGGCAACTGGTTGCTGGCGCGCAGCGCGCAAATCGGTGGGGGGATTCTGGAACTGACCCTTAGCCTGGTATTCGTGTTCTTTTTCTACCGTGATGGGCCGCGCCTGGCGATGTTCGTTCACCGCCTGTTGGAACGCTTGATCGGCGATCGCGCTGGCTACTACATCGAACTGGTGGCCGGCACCGTACAGCGGGTGGTCAACGGCGTGATCGGCACCGCCGCCGCGCAAGCGCTGTTGGCGTTGATCGGCTTCTTGATTGCTGGCGTACCGGGCGCGCTGGTGCTGGGTATCGTCACCTTCCTGCTCAGCCTCATCCCCATGGGCCCGCCGCTGGTATGGATCCCGGCCACGGCCTGGCTGGCCTGGAAGGGCGACTACACCTACGCGGTGTTCCTCGGCGTGTGGGGCACCTTCATCATCAGCGGCGTGGACAACGTGCTCAAGCCGTACCTGATCAGCCGTGGTGGCAACCTGCCGCTGGTGATCGTGCTGCTTGGCGTGTTCGGCGGCTTGATTGCGTTTGGGTTCATCGGCCTGTTTATTGGTCCGACCCTGCTGGCGGTGGCCTACAGCCTGTTGATGGATTGGAGCGCAACCCATGCCCAAGGACGGCGGGAAGATAAACCCCTGTAACTGACCGGTAAAGATCATTGTGGGAGCTGGCTTGCCTGCTCCTGCATGAGTCCGTGTTGGCCCTTCAGACCCTGGGCAACCACATCACGGCGGTCAGCCCACCACCCGGTGTTTCCTCCAGGTCCAGCCGACCGCCGAGGCGTTCCGCCGCCTCCTTGGAAATCGTCATGCCCAGGCCGACACCGCCGGAGTTGCGATTGCGTGAGCCCTCCAGGCGATAGAACGGCTCGAACACCGCCTCACGCTTGTCAGCGGCGATGCCGGGGCCGTGGTCGATCACGCGGATCACCAAGGCCTCGCGGCTGTCCGTCAGTTCGATGCGCGCCGTACCGGCATAGCGCAGGGCATTGTCGATCAGGTTGTTGAGGCACGAACGCAAGGCCATCGGCTGCACCTGTAGCGGCGCGCAGGTGCCGGCGAACTGCACGTCGGCGCCCTGGTCCTGGGCGTTTTCGCTCATCGACTCCACCAGCGCCTGCACGTCCAGCCAATGCCGGGCTTCGCTGGTGCGTTGCTCGTGCAGGTAGCTCAGGGTGGCGTCGAGCATGCCGATCATGTCGTCGAGGTCCTGGCGCATCTGGCCCTGCAGCTTGGTGTCGTCGATCTGTTCCAGGCGCAGCTTGAGGCGTGACAGCGGGGTGCGCAGGTCATGGGAAACCGCGCCAAGCATGCGCGCACGCTGGCTGACCTGTTCGCGGATACGCCGTTGCATCAGGTTAAACGTCGACGCGGCCTGCTGTGCCTCACGCGGTCCCGATTCGTCGAGGGGCGGGCTGTCGAGGTCCAGGCTCAAGCGCTCGGCGGCTTCGCTCAGGCGCTGAATCGGACGGCTCAGCAACTTGGCACCGTACCAGGCCGCAATGATCAGCGAGATGAATTGGAACGTCAGCGGCACCACCGGGCCGCCAAACCACGGGCGCTTGTGCTTGGGCAGGGGCTTCATCGTGCCGTCGGGCTGTTCGACAAAGGTTTCCTGAGGCGGCGGGGGCGGGCCGTAATAGCGAAACCAGGAGAACGCCAGCACGTGGGCCAGGATAATCGCTACCAGCAACACGCCAAACAGTCGACCGAATAACGTGTTGAAGCCGTTACGCATTAACCGATATCCCGTGCATCGAACAGGTAGCCTTCGCCACGCACGGTCTTGATCAGGTGCGGGGCCTTGGGGTCATCCCCGAGTTTTTGCCGCAGGCGCGACACCAGCAAGTCGATGCTGCGATCAAAGGCCTCAATGGAACGGCCTCGGGCGGCATCCAGCAATTGCTCACGGCTCAATACCCGGCGCGGGCGCTCGATGAACACCCACAGCAGGCGGAATTCTGCGTTGGACAGCGGCACCACCAGGCCATTATCGGCGACCAGTTGGCGTAACACGCTGTTGAGGCGCCAGTTGTCGAAGCGGATGTTGGCGCGCTGTTCGGTGCGATCATCGCGCACTCGGCGCAGGATGGTCTGGATCCGCGCTACCAGCTCACGCGGCTCGAATGGCTTGGACATATAGTCGTCGGCGCCCAGTTCCAGGCCGATGATCCGGTCGGTGGGTTCGCAGCGGGCGGTGAGCATCAGGATCGGGATGTCCGACTCCGCGCGCAGCCAGCGGCACAGCGACAGGCCGTCTTCACCCGGCAACATCAGGTCAAGCACCACCACATCGAAGGTTTCTGCTTGCATGGCCTGGCGCATCGCGGTGCCGTCGGTGACGCCGGTGGCCAGGATGCCGAAGCGCGCGAGGTAATCGATCAGCAGTTCACGGATCGGCACATCGTCGTCAACGATCAGCGCGCGGGTGTTCCAGCGTGTGTCATCGGCGATCACTGCGCCTTTTTGCTCGTCGTTCAAAGAGACGGAAGGGGTCTGCATAATGCGATCATCTGCCTGGTCGTTGCGGTCAGCATAGGCGCCCAGCCCCATGGCTGGAAGTGCTGGTCGGTGGGTCGTGCGAGCGAGGCTAGCCGAGGGGCGTGTTGGGGGCGTGTCGTGAATGTATCAACTTTGAAATAATTGCAGAAAATGCCCGCCCGATGGCGGTTGGTCAGTATTTACCGATCATCGGATCCCGCAACGGCGCCGCTTGCGCTACAATCCGCGCCGATTTCGACTTGCCTGAGAGCCCATTCCAATGTCCGTCTGCCAGACTCCTATCATCGTCGCCCTGGATTACCCCACTCGTGACGCCGCACTGAAGCTGGCTGACCAGTTGGACCCGAAGCTTTGCCGGGTCAAGGTCGGCAAGGAACTGTTCACCAGTTGCGCCGCGGAAATCGTCGGCACCCTGCGTGATAAAGGCTTCGAGGTGTTCCTCGACCTGAAATTCCACGATATCCCGAACACCACCGCTATGGCGGTCAAGGCCGCCGCCGAAATGGGCGTGTGGATGGTCAACGTGCACTGCTCCGGTGGCCTGCGCATGATGAGCGCCTGCCGTGAGGTGTTGGAGCAGCGCAGCGGTCCTAAACCTTTGCTGATCGGTGTGACCGTACTCACCAGCATGGAACGCGAAGACCTGGCTGGCATCGGCCTGGACATCGAACCCCAGGAGCAAGTGCTGCGCCTGGCTGCCCTGGCGCAGAAAGCCGGCCTCGACGGCCTGGTGTGCTCGGCGCTGGAAGCCCAGGCGCTGAAAACCGCGCACCCGTCGCTGCAATTGGTGACCCCGGGGATTCGTCCTGCGGGCAGCGCCCAGGACGATCAGCGCCGCATCCTGACGCCGCGCCAGGCACTGGACGCGGGTTCCGATTATCTGGTGATCGGTCGTCCGATCAGTCAGGCGGCGGATCCGGCCAAGGCGTTGGCGGCAGTTGTCGCTGAAATCGCCTAAACAACGGGTAGGCGCTGCTGACTTGCCAGCGATGGGGCGCTTGCTACCGCTGGCGGCTAAACCGGCATCCCTGCCGGTTTAGCCGCCCAATCCCTGTCGAATTGCGGCCAGCGTTTTTGGGGGAGTGGTTACATTGGGTTCAGCTGCGTCAGCTGACCTTGAGCACCAACTTCCCGAAGTTCTCCCCGTTGAACAGCTTCATCAACGTCTCCGGGAACGTCTCCAGCCCCTCCACGATATCTTCCTTGCTCTTGAGCTTGCCCTGGGCCATCCAGCCGGCCATTTCCTGCCCGGCAGCGGCAAAGCCTGCAGCGTGATCCATCACCACAAACCCTTCCATGCGCGCGCGATTGACCAGCAGTGACAAGTAATTGGCCGGACCTTTCACGGCTTCCTTGTTGTTGTACTGGCTGATGGCGCCGCAGATCACCACGCGGGCTTTCAGTGCCAGGCGGCTGAGGACGGCATCGAGAATATCGCCGCCGACGTTATCGAAATACACATCCACGCCTTTGGGGCACTCGCGTTTGAGTGCAGCGGGCACGTCTTCGCTTTTGTAATCGATGGCGGCATCGAAGCCCAGCTCATCCACCAGGAATTTGCACTTGTCGGCGCCACCGGCAATGCCCACCACACGGCAGCCCTTGAGTTTGGCAATCTGCCCGGCAATGCTGCCCACGGCACCGGCCGCGCCGGAGATCACCACGGTTTCGCCGGCCTTTGGCGCACCGGTGTCCAACAGTGCAAAGTAGGCGGTCATGCCCGTCATGCCCAAGGCAGACAGGTAGCGCGGCAAAGGCGCCAGTTTCGGGTCAACCTTGTAGAAGCCACGCGGCTCGCCCAGGAAATAATCCTGCACGCCCAGCGCACCGTTGACGTAGTCGCCGACGGCGAACTTCGGGTTGTTCGAGGCAATCACCTTGCCCACACCCAGCGCGCGCATCACCTCGCCGATGCCGACCGGCGCAATATAGGACTTGCCTTCATTCATCCAGCCGCGCATGGCCGGGTCGAGGGACAGGTATTCGTTATGCACCAGCACTTGGCCGTCCTGGGGCGTGCCCACCGGGACTTCCTGGTAAGTGAAGGTGTCCCGGGTGGCCGCGCCGACCGGGCGCTTGGCGAGCAGGAATTGGCGGTTGGTCTGGGCGGTCATGGTGGCGACTCTTCTGGAAATGAACCTGAAGTGATAGCCCTTCAATGGGCAGGGAGCAAGGTTCACCGAGGGCGCGAATGCCGGTCGATAGGTGTTGCTGATAGTCGCCAGGTGGCCCTTATCACTGCGATCCATGCAGCCCCAACCGGCGGTTTGATAGTGCTGACGCGTCCGGCGCGGCGTTGGCTAGACTCGACCCACCGCTTTTTCTCCCACAGGACATCTTCTATGAGCATGACGTTTTCCGGCCAGGTCGCTCTGGTGACCGGCGCCGCTGCCGGTATTGGCCGCGCCACCGCGCTGGCGTTCGCCGCCGAAGGTTTGAAGGTCGTGGTTGCCGATTTGGATGCAACGGGCGGTGAAAACACCGTCGCCCTGATCCATCAGGCCGGCGGCGAAGCGCTGTTTGTGCGCTGCAACGTCACGCTGGAGGCGGACGTCCAGCAATTGATGGCCCAGACCCTTGCCGCCTATGGTCGCCTGGACTACGCCTTCAATAATGCCGGGATCGAAATCGAAAAGGGCAAGCTGGCCGACGGCAGCCTGGATGAGTTCGACGCGATCATGGGTGTCAACGTCAAGGGCGTGTGGTTGTGCATGAAGCACCAGTTGCCGCTGCTGTTGGCCCAGGGCGGCGGGGCGATCGTCAACACCGCGTCAGTCGCGGGGTTGGGCGCGGCGCCGAAGATGAGTATTTATGCGGCTTCCAAACATGCGGTGATTGGCCTGACCAAATCGGCTGCCATCGAGTATGCGAAGAAGAAAATCCGCGTCAACGCGGTCTGCCCGGCCGTGATCGATACCGATATGTTCCGGCGAGCCTATGAAGCCGACCCACGCAAAGCTGAATTTGCCGCTGCCATGCACCCGGTGGGTCGCATCGGCAAGGTCGAGGAAATTGCCAGTGCGGTGCTTTATCTGTGCAGCGACGGTGCGGCGTTTACCACGGGTCAAGCCTTGGCGGTGGACGGTGGTGCGACCGCAATCTAGGACCTCACGCCGCCCTCCATTCGAAAAGGTTTGGGGGGCTGTGGGGCGTTTCCATAGATGGCGGAGTGCCCCGTCAGAATGTGTATCATTAGGTAAATAATCCAACAAAATCAATGATTTAATAAGTATTGGCAGGCGGTCGAAATGGGCTTCTGTGCTTAACTGTTCCGGGTTGAATAACAGACAGTTGAAGTGAGTGGCGCATGGATTTAGGGATCGATCGACAAGCCCTTGTACCGGTGGTGCAGCAAATCATCAGCGCAGTGACGCAATGGATTCGCTCGAGTGGCGCGAGCCCCGGCACGCGCTTACCGTCCATTCGACAGGTGGCCCTCGATAACTTGCTCAGCCAATCCAGCGTGATCGAGGCGTTCGAGCGGATGGTTGCCCAGGGTGTGCTGGTTTCCAGGCCCGGTTCGGGTTTCAGCGTGGCCCAGCCGCCCGCTTTGCCTGAGGACCTTTGGTACGAAGGTGCGGAGCGGGGATGGGGCACCTTCGTTGATAGCCCACTGGGCGAACTGAAGTTGGGCTGCGGCTGGTTGCCGGATGCCTGGCGTGAAAGCGATGACATCAGTTACGCGATTCGTGAGGTCACTCGAACCGACACCGCCGGCCTGTTCAACTACAGCACGCCATTGGGGTTGCCGGCGCTGCGCGAACAACTGTTCAAGCGCCTGAGCCGAATCCACATTGCTACCCACCAGGACCGTATCCTCACCACGGCGGGCGCAAGCCATGCCCAGGACTTGCTGATACGCACCCTGCTCAAGGCCGGCGACTGCGTGGTGGTCGAAACGCCCGGGTACGGCAACCTCTATCGGCAATTGGCTTTTCACGGCGTGCAACTCCTGCAAGTCCCGCGAACCCCCGGAGGCCCGGATATTCCGGCGCTGGAGGCGCTGCTGCAGCGGCATCGGCCCAAGTGCCTGTTCATCAACAGCCTGTACCACAATCCCACCGGCTCCAGCCTGTGCCGCACGGTGGCAGAGCGTTTGCTGGAGCTGGCGCGGCGCGACAATTTCCTGATCGTTGAAGAAGATGTTTTCGGTGACCTGCAACACGCCAGTTGCACACGCCTTTCAGCACTGCCCCATGATGATCGGGTGATCTACGTCGCCAGCTTTTCCAAAACCTTGAGCAGTGCCTTGCGCGTAGGTTACCTGAGTGCCAGCGCCGCGATCATCGCGCAGTTGGCCAGCCTCAAGACCCTGACCGGTTTCGGCACTTCACGCTTTGCCGAAGCGGTGGTGGTCACGCTGCTCGCAAATGGCACCTACCGCAAATGGGTACAGCGCTTGCGCAAGCGGCTGAACACGCAAATGGCAGCTACGCTACAGGTGCTGGAGGACGAGGAGTGGGAGGTGTTCGCCATACCTGCAGGCGGTATGTTCCTGTGGGCTCGTCCGGGAGTAGGGGACTGGTCACAGTTGCAGGCATGTGCCCGACGGCTCGGCGTTCTGTTGTCGCCGGGGGCGCTGTTCAGCCCAACCAGCGAGCCCAGTGAGTGGCTGCGCATCAACGTGGCCTATGCCGCTGATCAACGGGCGTTGGCGTTGTTCCGCGCCATGGGGCCCGCCAGATCGACCTCGACCATTCTGAAAACGACGAGTGTGTAGCTTTTTGCCATTATTGTGGCGCCAACGACTTGTGTTCAGTGCCTTGTGGTTGCGACTCTCGCCTGTGTAAACAAGGCTCGATGGCAACCGCCATTGCAAGAGGATTCAAGTGCAATGATTTCGGCCGTGCAACGACAATTCGCCAACCTCGGTATGGCAAAAAAACTGGGCTTGGGCTTCACCCTGGTACTGCTGCTGACGGCGTTGATCGCAGCGATCGGCGTGTGGTCCCTGCAAACCATTGGTCAGCGTTTCGAAGGGCTCAAGGCCATGTCGTCGCTGAACAGCGGTTTACTCAAGGTGCGCCTGATCGAGCAGGACTACGCGTTGCACGCCGATCCCAAGGCCGTCGACGCCCTGCATGAAAGTGTCGATGCCTTGGCGGCTCTTGCGGCCAGTCTCAAGGCCCAGTCGGCGGCCAACGTGCCGGTGATGACCGATGTCGAGGAAGCCTTGGCCGCCTACCGCAAGGCGTTCGATGAGTTTGTCGAATTGACCCAGACCAAGGACCTGGCGTTGGAAATGGCCAGTTGGTCGGTGTCCAGCGTGGCGAACAATCTGGATGTGCTGCAGGCCGGGCTGGCGGATGACGGCGCCTATGGCCTGAAGGAAAGCCAGGGTAAGGAAGGCGCTGAGTTTATCGAGCAGGCGGGGCAGGTCAGCCAGGTGTCGCGCCTGATGCTGCAGGCCATGAATGAAGCTCATGTACGCCTGAACCAGAGCCGTAAAGTCGATGAAGACACCAGCGAACAAGGCAAGATCGAGCAAGCCGACCAGGCCCTGGCCCAGGTCGAGCAACTGAAGACCTCGGTCAAGGACTCTGGCTACCAGACCGTGCTCAACGAAGTCGCCGGGCATATCGCCGCCTTCAGTGAAAAACTCGGTGAGTACACCGGGCTACTGGCTCAAGAGAAGGTGGTCTACAAACAGTTGCATGATCGGGCGGACCAAGTGGTCAGCCGGGTCAACCAGGCATACGACGCCGAAGACCAGTCCATGCAGGCGCAGTTGAAGAAAAGCTCAATGCTGATCCTCGGTTCTTCGGCCCTGGCCTTGCTGGTGGGGTTGATAGCGGCGTGGGTGATCACCCGTTTGATCGTCGCACCGCTGCGCAGCGTGATTGCCGTGGCGCAGCAGATCGCCGCCGGCGATTTGAGCGGGCGCATGGAGGTCAACCGCCGTGATGAAATCGGGCAGTTGATGCAGGCCATGCAACAGATGGGCAACGGGCTTAGCCAGATGGTCAGCGGCCTGCAAGCCGGTATCGAGCAACTGGCCAGTTCGGCGCATTCCTTGTCCAGCGTCACCGAGCAGACCAATGTCGAGGTCAGCAGCCAGAAAGAAGAAACCGAACAGGTCGCCACGGCGATGAACCAGATGACCGCCACCGTGCATGACGTGGCACGCAACGCCGAAGAGGCCGCGCAAGCCGCACAGACCGCCGATGAAAAAGTCGATAGCGGTCAGCGGGTCGTGCGCCAGAGTTTGCAGCGCATCGAGTTGTTGGCCACTTCCAGCTCCAGTGCGAGCGCCAGCATCGAGAGCCTGAGCGCGGAGATCCAGCATATTGGCAGCGTGTTGAGTGTGATCAAAAGTGTGGCCGAACAGACCAACCTGCTGGCGCTCAACGCCGCCATCGAGGCCGCCCGCGCTGGCGAGCAGGGTCGTGGTTTTGCGGTGGTTGCCGATGAAGTACGGGCCTTGGCAAAGCGTACTCAACACTCCACCGAAGAAATCGAACGACTGGTCAGCACCTTGCGCAGCGCGGCACAGTCCTCGGTGCAGCAGATCCAGCAAAGCGGGGAGTTGGTGAAGCTGGCGGTGAGCGATGCCCTGGAAACCGAAAGTGCCTTGGGCAGCATCGCGGTGGCGGTGTCGTTGATCCAGCAGATGAACCAGCAGATTGCCGCGGCGGCCGAGGAGCAAAGCTCGGTGGCCGAAGAGATCAACCGCAGCGTCACCAGTATCCGCGCCAGTGCCGATCAGTCGGCGTTGAGTATGCAAGGCAACGCCGCGTCGAGCATTCAGCTGGCGCAGTTGGGGGCGGAACTCAAGGGTATGGTGGGACACTTCCGCCTATGATCGCTGCACGTTGGCAGCGACCGCAGGGGAAGGGCGGTCAGGCGTTGTTGGCGAGGAAAGTCAACAGGGCTTCGTTGACGAAGTCCGGGTTTTCCCTTGCGCTGATATGGCCTGCTTCCGGAATCAGGATCAGGCTGCAGCCGATCAGCCCGGCCATTTCCTCGGACTCGGCGGGAGGGCGTGGTTTGTCCTGCTCGCCGCACATCACCAGCGTGGTATCGGCGTCCAGGCGTGGGAGCTGCTCCAGTATGTCTTCGCGACTGAAGATCAACCGACCCAGGGGCACGATGCTCTGCAACAGGCGCTCCTTGGAGTAACCCTGCAATTGCTTGCGGAAATCCTGGTACAGCGCTGATTCGCGGTCGATGCCCGGGCGGAAGAAGATCGGCGCCACCACATCCAGCAACGGCTCGGGGATCGCGCCGGCGTCTTCGATCATCTTGAAGAGTGAGAAATAGTACTGGCGCGTGGCCTCGGGCTCGGCGCCCAGGTAGGTGTCCATCAGCACCAGGCTGTTGATCCGCTCGGGAGCCCGCAGCGCCAGGCGTGCGCCCCACATACCGCCGACCGAGAGCCCCACCAGGTTGATCTGTGCAATATCCAACTGGTCAATCAGGGTCAGGGCCTGGCGTGCCAAGTCATCAAGGGAGCGGGTTTGCGCCGGCAACGAAGCGGATTCACCATGGCCCCACAGTTCGGGCACGATCATCCGGTACTGTTGCGACAGGGCCTCGATCTGTGGCGACCACATGTCGGCGTCCCACAGGTAGCTTGAACCGAGCAGGACGACTGGGCCTGTGCCCTGGTCTACGTAGTGCAGCGGTTGTCCATCAATGACGGCGACGGGCATAACGGGCCTCTGACTTCACGGAGTAAGGGGCACTTTTTTACGCTAGTCGGGCGCGTGGGGATAGATGCAAAGTGATGGCATCTTGTGAAGCCATGAGGTTGTAGTGAGCCGGGCAAGCCCGCTCAACACAGGCTCGCCCCACGACCGCACAATCAGTCGTAGATGACTTTTTTCTTCCACTCGGCGTCGGCATCCACCACTTTGAGGCCTTCGGTAAGTTCGTTGATTTCGTCTTCGGCGGGCTTGCTGTTGGTCAGCACCGTCGAGTTCGCGCGGACCAGCTGGGCTTCCAGGTGTTGCAGCTGCGCGCTGTAGATCGCCGGCTCCGGCTGTTTACGCAGGTACTGCACGCCACGCTCGAATGCCAGGCGTGCCTGGCCCGGCTGAGCCTGTTGCAGGGCGTGCTGGCCAAGGTTGTTGAAGAACTCGATATGCAGCAACACCAGGATATGGCGGATTTCCCGGATCCAGTGCTTGGCCTCGTTGGCCGGCAGGAAACCGTCCTGGGCGGCGCGGGTGACCTGGCCGTGCAGGGCTTCGAGCAGGAAACGCACGTCCTTGGCCTTGGCTTCGGTCTGGATCGGCGCAGGCGGGTTGTTCACCGGGATCGATTCGCCCTGGGCCACCAGCGCATTCAGCTCGGCGATGCGGGCTTTCAGCGCTGCGCTGCCTTTGTTGAGGTTCAGCAGGCGCTGGTTGACGTTGAGCTCCAGGCGGGTGATCAACAGTTTGAGTGCCGGGGTCATCAACTGGCCGGGGAAGGTCTCGGTGATTTCACCGCAACGGCGCAGACGATCATTAAGCTCGATCTCGGTGCGCTTCTTTTCAAGCTTGTTGTTTTCCACCACGTGGTTCATGTAGCCAATGGCGATCAGTATTGCGATCCCGGCTATTACCAGCAGGGTGATCATGAGTGGTGTCACCGGTGTGACCTCTTTATAGGGTTTACAGTAGAGTGTAGTGACTGGGCCATCCGGCGGATAGGACTGATCGACCAGTTGCCCGGGTAGTTTGCTTCTATATAGATAGGCGCTCCCTGCATGGATGCACATTGCCATCATTTGCCAGCGTGAACTATAGCGTCTTGTCGGGCGCCAGAATATAGGCGTCAAAGCCCGGCCGCGCACAATCTGCCCGCAAGCCCGCAAAGCAGGTCGAAGTCATTGATTTTAATAAATTTATCCTTGGGGGTTGACGACCTTTCAATCCATCCATAGAATGCGCGCCACTTAACGCGTAAAGCACACAGCGAAACGCGGCTAGGTAGTGAATGTTGTACGTGTGTCCCCTTCGTCTAGTGGCCTAGGACACCGCCCTTTCACGGCGGTAACAGGGGTTCGAGTCCCCTAGGGGACGCCAATTTGCGGGAATAGCTCAGTTGGTAGAGCACGACCTTGCCAAGGTCGGGGTCGCGAGTTCGAGTCTCGTTTCCCGCTCCAAGTTTAAGCAGTGTGGCTCTCGGGCGGCACTGAGTGAAACCAGGGCATGATCTTCGGATCTAACCTCTGGGCACTGAAATACACACCATGTGTTTCAGTTGTGTGTCCCCTTCGTCTAGTGGCCTAGGACACCGCCCTTTCACGGCGGTAACAGGGGTTCGAGTCCCCTAGGGGACGCCATTTGCGGGAATAGCTCAGTTGGTAGAGCACGACCTTGCCAAGGTCGGGGTCGCGAGTTCGAGTCTCGTTTCCCGCTCCAATTTAAGCAGTGTGGCCTTCGGGCGGCACTGAGTGAAACCAGGGCATGATCTTCGGATCTAACCTCTGGGCACTGAAATACACACCATGTGTTTCAGTAGCGTGTCCCCTTCGTCTAGTGGCCTAGGACACCGCCCTTTCACGGCGGTAACAGGGGTTCGAGTCCCCTAGGGGACGCCATTTGCGGGAATAGCTCAGTTGGTAGAGCACGACCTTGCCAAGGTCGGGGTCGCGAGTTCGAGTCTCGTTTCCCGCTCCATATTCAACAAAAACGCCGATCAGCAATGATCGGCGTTTTTGTTTGTGCGCGTTTTATCGTGCATTCGCCGCTTTGGCCAAGCGCAACGTGGCCTCGCGGATTTCTTCCTGGTTCAGCGATGCGAAGCCCAGGCGCAGCGCATTTTCCGCCTGGTCCATCGGTGAGAACTGTCGGCCGCTGCGGACGACCAGCCCGTGGTCCAATGCGCTTGCTACCATCCGGTCGACGTTTATCTGAGCGTCGAACCGCACCCATAGCGCCAGCCCGCCTTCTGGCTCCCGTACACTGATCCGCTCGCCGAACGCCTCATGCAGGCACGTCTGCAAGGTTTCACGGCGGGCGCGGTATTCCTTCGATACCCGGCGCAGATGTTTCTTGAGTTCGCCGTCGTTGATCAGGTCTGCGAGCATGGTTTGCGCGACTGCATCGGCATCGCCCAGCATCAATGCGGCGTTGCTGTGCAAGGCTTCGACCACCTGCGCGGGAGCCACCACATAACTGCAGCGAAACGTCGAGCCGAGGGCCTTGGATAAGGAGCCGATATAGATCACATGGCGCTGGGCGCGATCGCTTGCCAGGGGCAAGTAGGGCCGCCCATTGAAGTGATACTCATGGTCGTAATCTTCTTCGATGATGCAGAAGTCGTGCAGCGCCGCCAATGCCAGCAACTGTTGCCGCCGTGCTGCGTGCAGGCTCACGGTGGTGGGGAACTGGTGGTGCGGCGTGAGATAGATCATCCGTACCTGATGTTCGCGGCACAGGCGGTCGATCTGGTCCGTGCGACAGCCTTCTTCGTCGATGTCCACCGTGACCAGTTGCGCGCCCAGCTTGCGGAAGATTTCCCACGCCGGTGGGTAACTCAGGCGCTCCACCAGGACCACGTCGCCGGGTCTGAGCAACAGGCTGGCGGTCAGGTACAGCGACATCTGGGTGCCTTGGGTCAGGCAGATGTTTTCGGCGCTGACCGTCAACCCACGGTTGTTGCGCAGCATCTCGGCCAGGGCGCAGCGCAAATGGTAGCCGGTGCCCTCGCTGCCGTAGCGCAGGGTGTTGGACGCGAAGCTGTTGCGTAGGGCGTTGCGGTAATAGCGGTGCAACACGGCTTGGGGCAGCAAGCGGTGGTCGCTGGTGCCGTTATCGAAAAACAGCGCGTCATGCCGATGATTCAGCGCGGTCACCTGGGCGTTCTGGGTGAAATACGCAGCGGTGGTCTGCGCCAGGATGGGCGGAGCGAAGGACGCTTGCGCGCGACTCGGCAGTTGTTTGGACGTCAACTGCGCATTGACGAACGTTCCGCGCCGCGGCTCGCTGACCAGCCAACCCTTGGTCAAGGCCTCTTCGTAGGCCAGGATCACGGTCTTGCGGTTGACGTCGAGCAACTGCGCCATCTCCCGTGTGCCCGGTAGCAAGGTGCCGGGCGCCAATCGTCCTTCCACGATTGCGGCCACCAGGCCTTCGGCAATCTTGCGGTAGGACGCCTGCCTGGCAGTGTCGTCCAGCTTGAGCAGCGGGCGCCATTTTCGCATCTGGACCATCTGAAGTATCCAAAACTGGAGGTTTTAATGGGCCTAGTCTAACGCAACAATCAAGCCTCACTCACCCCGAGGTTGTTATGAATACACGCCATATCGTCGAACTGTCCCCCTCGGGGAAAACCTTTGAGGCCGGTGACGAACTGTTGCTGGATGCGATGCTCGCCAACGGTTTGTCGGTGCCGTTTTCCTGCCGACGCGGGGCCTGTGGCTCATGCAAGGTGGTGGTCGCAGAAGGGACATACCGGGCCAAATACCTGGCGCCGGATGCACCCGCGCCGTGTTATCCGTTGGCAGCCAATGAGATGCTGTTGTGCCAGAGCCACGCCTGCGGCGACATGCGCCTGGAAATCCCCGGATGGTCGCTGGACACGCCCGCGCGGGTGGTCGAGGCGCAGGTCGTGAGCAAGCGCGCACTGAGCCCCGACATCATTGAACTGGTGATGATGCCGGACAGGCCGCTGGTGGTGCGGGCGGGCCAGTACCTCAAGTTCTGCCTGGTCGATGGCGACTCGCGGTGCTTCTCGATCGCTAACCTGCCGGCCGGAGACGATGGGCGCCTGGTGTTTCAGATTCGTCAGGTAAGCGGTGGGCTGTTTTCCGAGACGCTCCTCAGCGACCTCGATGCCGGGGACCTGTTGCAATTGGAAGGGCCGTTTGGTGCCTGCACCTGGCAGGAAACGGATGACAGCCCTGTCGTCCTGTTCGCCACCGGCACCGGTTATGCGGGCATCAAGCCGATCCTGCTGACAGCGTTGGCGCGCAACGTCGAAGTCACGCTGTACTGGGGAGGGGCGCAACCTGCGGATTTTTATGACCGTGCATTCCTGGCTGACGCGAGCGCCGCGCACCCGGGTTTTTGCTGGCATCCGGTGCTGGCGTCGCAGGGTAGGGTGCAGGAGGTTGCGTTGAGTCACGGGCATGCCTGGGAGCAAGCGCAGGTGTACGCGTGCGGTAACGCCGCAATGATCCGCCAGGCCCGCGAGCAGTGTCTCGACGCGGGCTTGCCGGCGCACCGGTTTGTTGCCGAAGCCTTTGTGCCCAGTGGTTGCTCAGGCGCGCAAACGCCCTTGCCCGCGTTTGACCCGATCTGGGAAAAAGTCGGCCCCCGCTACTCGTTTGACGGCATGCTGGCGGCACGTGACCAATCCATCCGTGCCCTGGCGGCGATTGCGAGCCGCCTCAAGGTTGGCATGACCACCGGCGAAGCCCTCGACATGGCCGCCGAGCAGCTGCAGGCCATGGGCGCATCCCACACCTGGCATCCGACCTATATCCGCTTTGGCGACGACACGGTCCGGCCCCCCCGCGAAGGGATTGACCGTCAGCGCAGGCTGCGCGCCTCCGATATCGCCGTGGTCGACCTGGGCCCGGTGTGGGACGGCTATGAAGGCGATTATGGCGATACCTTTGTGTTCGGTGATTCGCCGTTGCACCTGGCATGCCGCGCGGCACTGCACGAGGTCTTCGACGAGACCCGCGAAGCCTGGTTGCGCGGCCTCACCGGGCGCGAACTCTATGACTTTGCCGAGCAAAGCGCGGTGTCAAAAGGCTGGAGGCTGGCGCGCAATCTCGCGGGGCATCGTCTTGCGGATTTTCCTCACGCATTGTTCGAGTGCAAGGACCTGGCCGATCTGGAGATCCCGCCGAGCGAAATGGCCTGGGTGCTGGAAATCCAGCTGTGCCATCCCACGGAACCGGTCGGTGGTTTTTTCGAGGATATATTGATGCTGCAAGCGTGAAGAGCCCGCCGTTGCGGCGGGCTGCTTTACATCAGCGCTTGGCTCAGAGCTTCGGCAGTTGGCCGATACGGCCCATCATTTCAGTCACGATCTGCAGGTCCAGCAGGAACTGGTCGACGGTCTTGAATTCGTTGTCGGTGTGCCCGGTGTACTTCACTTCCGGACGCGCCAGGCCGAATTGCACGCCGTTGGGCAGTTCATGCACGGAGGTCGCGCCGGCCGATGTGCCGAACGTGTGATCCATGCCCAGGTTTTCGCTGGCCACCGCCAACAGCGCTTTGACCCACTCACCTTCAGGGTTGCGGTACATCGGTTCGGCCACCGAGTAGGTGAAGTCCACCTTGACCTTGGTTTTCTTTTCCCAGGCGCTCAGCTTGTCGGCGATCTCGGCCTTGAGTTTTTCCGGCGACTTGCCCTTCGGCACGCGCAGGTTCACCGCCAACTTGAAGGCCTTGTCATCCAGGCCGACAAAGGTCAGCGAAGTGGTCAGCGGACCCATGAACTCATCGGAGAAGCCCACGCCCAGCTTGCCGCCCAGGTAGTCCAGGCCCCAGTTGTCGGATGCATAACGGGCGGCGTCAGTGATGTGGTTGTGCTTGAGGGCGATCTTGCCATCGACGCTGTGAATCAGCTCCAGCATGCGCGCCACTGGGTTGACCCCGGATTCCGGCTCGGACGAGTGCGCGGACACGCCGGTGACGGTCAGCTTGACGTCTTTGCCATCGACCTTGGTGGCCACTTCAAAATCACCACCGTTGCGCTTGGCGTATTCGGTGCCGGCCTTCTGCAGGCTGGCGGCCAATTCGGCAGGCTTGTCGCTGACGAACGTTGCCACCGAGGCCGACGGAATCTGGTTGGTGGCCATGCCACCGGTCATCGCGATGATTTCCGCGCCTTTGCCTTCACCCTTGCGACGCGGGAAGGTAGCCATCACCGTGCCGTAGCCTTTCTCGGCAATCACCACCGGGTAGCCGCCGTCCAGCGCCAGGTTGTACTGCGGTGTCGGGTTCTTTTCGAAGTAATACGGAATCGCGTCGCCGGAAGTTTCTTCGGTGGTGTCCACCAGCAGCTTGAAATTGCGCGCCAGCGGCAGTTTTTCTTCCTTGATCACCTTCATGGCATACATCGCTACCACGATGCCGTTCTTGTCATCCTCGGTGCCACGTCCGTACATGCGGTCGCCGATCAGCGTGACCTTGAACGGATCGAGCTTGGTGCCGTCTTTCAGCACCCAATTTTCCGGCGTCACCGGCACCACATCGGCGTGGGCGTGGATGCCGACCACTTCATCACCGCTGCCTTCCAGGGATATTTCGTACACACGGTTGTCGATGTTGCGAAAGTTCAGGTTAAAGGCCTTGGCCAGGTCCTGGATCTTGCCGGCAATCTTGATGAATTCCGGGTTCTTGTATTGCGGCAGACCGTCGACATTAAAGGTCGGGATTTCCACCAGCTCGCGCAGGGTTTCGGTGGCGGCCTTGCCGTATTTCACACGGGTGTAGATGCCGAGCAGGCGATTGATTTCGTTCTGCTGGTCGGCGCTCAGGGTTTTATTGTCGAGGAAGGCATTGATCGCCGGGCCCACGTCGCTGGTTTTGCCCATATCGCCCTTGGCCAGTGTGCCGAGGAAACCGCGAAAATCGGTGACGGACGTTTCGCTGAAACTCTTGAGAATCGCCGTGCTCTGGTCTGGAGTGATGTT
Source organism: Pseudomonas sp. H3_E07 (assembly GCF_054668895.1). NCBI lineage: Bacteria > Pseudomonadati > Pseudomonadota > Gammaproteobacteria > Pseudomonadales > Pseudomonadaceae > Pseudomonas > Pseudomonas sp. H3_E07. The sequence goes on along the minus strand of NZ_CP162795.1, from coordinate 797,529 downwards.
AGCGAACGCGGGGCTGGATAGGGCCGAGAGGCTCGCGGCGAACAGGGTGGCAGCCGCCAATTGCTTGAGTGGGAAGTGCATGGAAAGACGCATTCCTTTGCAGGTAGTGAGTGGGAAGTTTCTGATCAATCTGTCAGAAACATTTCCACACACTACCACTACTCAGGTGCCACTGGTCAATGCTGGCCAGGGTGGGGCTCGGGGTACTCCTCGGTCACGTTCAAGGCTCTAGCGTAGGGCCCATCCCACAATTGCGCATGCAATTCCCCGACACGCTTGGCCATCGCTTCGCTGCGCATCACCACTTCCAGGTTGCGCGAATTATCCAGATACCCGCCCAACCAGTTGCTGGTGCCGATCCAGGCAACCTGGCCGTCGATCTCCATGGTCTTGCTGTGGATCACCCGCGCATACGGGATAAAGCCTTGCTTGGCTTGCGGCAGGGTGACGATCTTGACTTGGACGTTGGGCAACACCGCCAGGCTTTTGAGGTAGGGCAGTTCCAGCGCGTCGGTGTTCCAGTTGGACACCATCAGCTTGATCGACACCCCACGTGCCGCTGCCGCGCGCACGGCGTTGTCGATCACCGCGTAGTACGGACGCGTCTTGTCGGGTCCGTAGGACAGTGGCGCGTAGTCCAACAGTTGCACGCGCACCTCGTGCTTCGCTTCGTTCAGCAGGCGTGGCAGTTCCAACTGTGAGTCGCCCACGCCCGGTGGGTTGTAGCGTTGCGGGCTGGCGACCAGGTAGTTGCCGGTGCGCGGTGGTGCATTGCGTGTGACAGGCAGCGGCACCGGTTGGTTGTCGGTCAAGGCCTGCTGGGCTTTCCAGTCCTGCTCGAAGATCGCTTGCACCTGGCTTACCACGGTCGGGTCGGTGATGCGCAGCCCGGTTTCGTGGATGTGTTCCAGTGAACGCCAATCGAAATTCTGGCTGCCCACGAAGGCCTGCTTGCCGTCCACTACCAAGTATTTGGCGTGGATGATGCCGCCGCTCACGCGCGCGTAGGGCAACACACGAAAGGTCAGGTTGGGGATCGCCCGCAAGCGTTCCAGAGTGGAGGCTTCCGACAACTTGATGCCTTTTTCTTCCAGCAGAAAGCGAATCTTCACACCGCGTTTACCGGCGGCTTCCAGGCGTTCAATCACGCGGTCCATCACCGAGCCCGGATGATCGACGGCGTAGAATTGGCCGATATCGATGCTGCTTTTTGCACCGTCGAACAGTTCGCTCCATACCGGGCCCGGTTGACGCAAGTCGTCGGTACCGAGGGCGGTGTCCACCGGCACGGTGTGCACCAGTTCAAACCCCGGAATCGAAAAGTCCGCCTGGACCAGCGGACTCATGAGCAAGCCTGCCAGGCCTGCAATGCGCAATTTCAAGGAAACGGACATAGGGATTCCCATCGGAAAAGAAAAGCGGGCGCATTGCGCGCCCGCTGTTACGGTTACGCCGTGCGGCTGTGCAGCGGCGTCGGCACCAGGTGCGGCACTTCACTCTGCACGCGGGCGCCGGTGGCGGCGCGGATCAGCAGGATTTTCAGCTGATCGTTGATGCGTTCCAGGCTGTCCTGGAAGAAGTTGTGGAACACCACGCAGAACAGCGCGATGGCGATCCCCAGGCCGGTGGCGAACAAGGCCGTCCCGATACCACCGGAAATCTGCCCTGGATCAGACACACCCGCCGTGGCCAGCGCCTTGAAGGTGTCGATAATGCCGAGGATGGTGCCCAGCAAACCCAACAGCGGGGCGGCGGTGGTGATGGTTTCGATGATCCACAGGCTGCGGGCCAGTGGCGCACGAGTGGTCAGGTATTGGGTTTCGATCACGTCATCCAGGTCCTTGCGCGAACCTTGCGAGGCTTTCTGTGCCAGGACCGGCAACACCATGCTCAGCGGCAGGCTGTCACGGCGGATCAGGCTTTCCGGCAGGTCGCGCTCGCTGTGCACATTGGCGCCCAGCACCTCGGTCAGCGCACGAGCTTGCCTGCGTACATAGGCGAAGTAAATCCCGCGTTCGATGGTGATAAAGATCGCGATGGCCATCGCGGCATACATCACATAAAAGGTGATGTCGTGGAGCAGGTTCATGTCCATGTTCACTTACCTCGCAATTAGAAGTTGGCTTCCAGGGAAACCGTCACGGTGCGTTCCAGGCCTACGATGTAGGCAGGGTCGCCGTCGCGGAAACCGCTGTAGCTGGCCGCGTTGGTCTTGGTGGTGTAGACGCCGTCCAAGTATTTCTTGTCGAACAGGTTGTCGACGTTCAGGCGCAGGGTCGCGTCCTTGACCACCTTTTTGTCCACCGGCAGGTAAATACCCGCGCCGGCGTTGAACACGGTGCGGCCGGAGATGGCTTCGTCGTTGGTCAGGTCGCCGTAGAGCTTGCTGGTGTACTTACCGCCGAAGGTGCCGTAGAAACGGCCGTCGTCGTAGCCGATGTTGGCGGCCAGCATGTTTTTCGGCACGTTGGCGAACTGCTTGCCGCTGGTGGGCAACACGATGGCTTTGCCGGCGTTGTAGACGGTCAGGTCGTCTTGCTGCTCGGCCTTGGTGTAGGTGTAGGAGGTGTAGTAGTTGAAGTGATTCGGCAACAGGCCGCTCCACTCCAGCTCCAGGCCGCTGTTGTTGACGGAGCCGGCGTTGATGTCGGCGAAGTCGCCGTTGATGTCGCGCGACGACACCTGGCGATCCTTGAACTGCATGTAGAACAAAGTGGCGGCTACGGTCATGTCTTCATCGGTGTAACGCCAGCCCAACTCATGGTTCCAGCTGGTTTCCGGCTTGGAGTCGATGGAGCCGACGCCTTTGTCGTACAGCACGTAGTTCTGCGGGATGCGCATGTTGCGCGACAGGCTGTAGAACAACTGGTCGCGTTCGTCCAACTGGTATTTCAGGCCGGCGTTGGGCAGCAACTTGTTGTAGGTCTGGTTACGTTTTTCCGGCTGCTCGGTGAGGCTGCCGTGGTTGGTGCCGTCGCGCTTGACGTTCATGTAGGCCAGGCCCGCGATCAGGGTCCAGTCCGAGTTGATGTACCAGGTGTCCTGGGCCCAGACCTTCTGCGCCGGGGTGATGGTGAAGCGGTCGCGACCCTGGATGGTGTTGCCGTTGGCATCGGCCACGGCGTCGTTGGAGTCCGGCCAGGTGTCCACCGGCTTGCCATTGGACTTGAGCGGAATGAACGGCTGGGTCTGGCTTTGGCGTGCGCGTTCGTACCAGTAGCCGACTTGCAGGCTGTGGTCGCCCAGGTCCCAGTTCAGTTTGGTGGTGATGCCCGGACGCCAGGTCTGGGTGCGCGAAGGGCGGTAGTACACACCGCTGTTCGGGGTGCCGTCGGCGTTGTATTGGGCGCCGGTGGGCAGGTTGCCCAGGTCGAATACGCCAGCCTGGTTCGAGCCGCGGTTCAGCGCATAGCTGGACGAGCCGACACCGCTGCCGTTACCCCAGTAGTAATACGGGATCACCGACAGCGCGAGGTTGTCCGCCAGTTTGAACTGAGTATTGAGCACGGCGGTGAACGTCTGGAACGGGTTCTGCGCCAGCGCGTAGTAGCTGTTGTACTTGCCGTTGCTGCCCACGGTAGGTGTGGCGGGGTAGGGGTCGTACTTGCGGCCGTTCTGCTGGTACTGGGCCTTGGTCAGTTGGCTGTAGCTGTTGTTGTCCTGCTCGTGGTACTTGAGGATCAGGTTGGCGGTGTTGCCATCGCCAGCGTCGAAGAAGCTGTTCCACTCGACCTTGTCCGCGCGCACGGCGCCGGAACCGCGCCACATCTGGCCTTCGGTATGCGACGCCGACAACCAGTTGCTCAGGCCGTTGATCTCGCCGGTATTGAGACGGGCAAAGGTCTTGCGCGTGGCGTTGCTGCCCATCACCTGTTTGACGAATGCCCCGGTTTCCTTGGTCGGGCGAATGGTCACGATGCCGATGTTGCCGCCGCTGGAACCGATGTGCGGACCGTCGGCTTCCGAGGAACCCTGGGTGACGAAAATCTGCTCAATGTTTTCCGGGTCGCCCAACAGGTTGGAGTACAGCGCGTAGTTGCCCGAGTCGTTGATCGGCATGCCGTCCACCGACATTCCCACCTGGTCGGAGTTGAGCCCGCGCATGGTGAAACGAAAGCCGGACAGGCCAGTGTTGTCTTCGCTGGAAATGTTCAAGCCTGGGGTGTACTTGAGCTTGTCCACGGCGTTGCCGGTGGCGGTCTGTTTATCCAGCGCTTCCTTGGTTACGGTGGAGCGGCCCTTGATGCTTTCTTCCTGCACCATGTAGCCGCCATCTGCCGTGGCTTTGCCCTGAACCCCAATAGTCCCGACGTCGCTGTTGTTGGTGTCGGCCATGACCATTCCCTGGCCCATGCTTGCGGCAACGAGTGCCAGATGAATCCGTGTGAACCTCATCTCTGTCGTCCTGGTGTCGGGTGCTTATTGCACGCTGTAGTTGAAGGTGGCGGTGAAGCGCTGCTCATTGCGGCCCCCGAAGGCTTGCTCGGGGAACGGCTTGACTTGCTTGATGCGACGCAAGCTGTTGGTGGCGGCCCGGTTGAGCAACATGCTCGAGGCCTGGGTTTGCAAGCCGGAGTCGAGAACCCGGCCCTGGCGATCGACCAGCAACCAGACCACCACTTCGCCGGTCGGGCGTTCGAGGGAGGCCTGACGCCCGGTGGGATACTGCTTGTAGGTGTCCAACTCGTTGCGCAGCCCCTTGAGATAGCCGCCTTCCAGTGCTTGGCCATCGACCTTAGGTGGCGCAGGCGGCGCGGGCGTCGGCGCGACCTGTGCCACAGCCGCCGGTGCCGGTTTGGCAGTGACCGGTGGCGGAGCCGGTGCAGGTGTCGGTTGGGCGACTATGGGCTTGGGCACAGGTTTCGGCTTGGGCTCATGCTTGGGTTTGGGCAGCGGTTTTGGCGGCGGTGGCGGCGGGGCTGGCTCGGCCTCTTCATCCTCGATCACCGGCGGTGGCGGCGCTTGTTCCACCACCGGCTCCGGGATCACTTCCGGCTCCGGCTCGACCAACGCCAACTCGACCGCCGATTCGTCATAAACCGGCTCGACCTTCAACGTCTGGGACTGGATACCCACTGCAATCAGGACCAGGGCGATCAGGGCCGGAACGCTGCCCAGCAGCTGACGCGCACGAAACAATACGTACATGATCAGGACTTACGCGTAGCAATGGACACGGAGGTAAAGCCACCCAGGCGCAGGGTGTCCATCACTTCCACCAGGCGCGAAACCTCCACGCCTTTGTCGCTGTTAACGATGATGGTCGACTTGGTGTCGGGCTTTTCCGCCGCTTTCAGCGCCGGCACCAGCGCGTCGACCGTGAGGTCCTTGCCATCCAGTTGCAGTTGGCCTTCCAGGCCCAGTGTCAGGATGAATTTGTTCTGTGGTTTGAGCTGCTGCGAACTGCTGGCGCTGGGCAGTTGCGTCTTCATGCCGAGGGCCGGAATCACGTTCAGGCTCACGAGTACGAAAAACACCAGGAGGAACATCATCACGTCGATCATCGGGATCAGTTCGATGTGCGCCTTGCGTTTTTTCGGTTCGTCCCAGGTTCTCATTCCGCTACCCCGTTATTGAATTAGGGGCGACACGCTAACAACCAAAAATGACCGATTGGTTAACTTTAATTGACGTTTTGAGGGCTCTAGGACGCGTCTTACAGGCGAATCTCAAGACATTTTTGTGACGTAACAGAATTGACATGTGGCAGGAGCACTCTCAAAAACTTTACTTCGAGGGCCCCTGGAAATGAGCCGTGAGCTGCCACAAATATCCACGTCGCGACTGTTAATGCGCGCACTGGAAAACCATCAGGCCGAGACGTTGTGGGGCCTCGCCAACGGTCCGAACATCGCAGATAACACGGCGAGCATTCCCTCGCCTTACACCCTCGAAACGGCGCAGAACTTTATCGAGGGCATGCAGCAAAAATTTCACTCGGCCCACCTGTTGAGCCTGGGCATGCATCGGCGTGACTGCGGTGAACTGATCGGCATCGTCAGCCTGCGCATCAACCCGGCCCACCGCTATGGACATTTGGGCGGGTGGGTAGCGGCGGATGCGCGCAACCAAGGGTATGCAGCAGAGGCGGCGCGTGCGCTGATGGACTACGGTTTTTCCGAACTCGACCTGCACCGTGTGGGCAGCCAGTGTTTCAGTCGCAACAAAGAGTCGGCGCGGGTCATGGAGAAAATCGGCTTGCGGTACGAAGGCTGCATGCGCGGGGCGTTCCTCAAGAACGGCGTGCATGAGGACATGCTGGTGTTCGCCACGGTGCGTGAGGATTGGGAGTTACGGCGGTGAGTGGTGAGGTTGATCATGGCCGGCGCCGGGTGCTTGCCGGGCTGGCCGTCGCCACCACGTTTTCGATCCTCAGTCCGTTTGCGCGCAGCGCCGGAGTGGACTATCCGTTCACCCTCGGCGTGGCGTCCGGAGACCCGTTGCCCGACGGGTTTGTGATCTGGACACGCCTGGCGCCTTTGTTCAATGCCGCGGATGGCCGGGGTGGCTTGAGCCGATCGGTTCCGGTGCGTTGGCGGGTCGCCAGCGATGCCGCCATGAGCCGCGTGGTGCGCCAGGGCGAGGTCATGGCCAGCGAGCGCTGGGGGCATTCAGTGCATGTGGAAGTCGCGGGGCTGGAGGCGGGCCGGCCTTACTGGTATCAGTTCGAAGGGCTTGGGGCACAAAGCCCGGTGGGGCAGTCGCGCACGGCGCCGGGCGTGCATGCCATGACGTCGGCGCGCCTTGGGTTTGTCTCGTGTTCCCACTGGGAGCGCGGTTATTTCAGTGCCTATCGCCACCTGGCAGAGGAGCAGCCCGACCTGGTGTTTTTTCTCGGCGACTACATCTACGACAGTTCCTACGCGGCGGATTCGGGCAAGATCATTCGCTCCCACGGCAGCGGCAATGCAGTGAGCCTGAGCGACTATCGCAACCGCTATGCCCTGTACAAAACCGATCCGGATCTACAGGCCCTGCACGCCGCCGCACCGAGCGTGGCGACCTGGGATGATCACGAAGTGCAGAACGACTACGCCAACCGCTGGTCCCAGGATCCCAGGGTCCCTGTCGCACAATTTATGCAGCAGCGGGCGGCGGCCTACCAGGCTTACTACGAGCATATGCCGTTGCGTGCCAGCAGCTTGCCGAAGGGGCCGGACATGCGCATTTATCGACGCCTGGACTACGGCCGACTGGCCCGCTTCCACGTGCTGGACGGTCGGCAATATCGTTCCGAACAACCGTGCATTTTGGCCAATGGCAGTCACCAGGGGCATATTGCCGATAACCTCTGTCATGACTTGCGCGACCCTGGCCGAACCCTGCTTGGTTGGCAGCAAGAGGCCTGGTTGGACCAAGGGTTTGCCCAGTCGAAGGCGCAATGGAACATCATCGCCCAGGACCTGCTGGTGGCCCCGTTGACCCAGCGTGACCTGACCAACCACAAACCGGGACGTTGGACCGACGGTTGGGATGGCTACATGGCCAATCGCTCACGGATGCTGGCTTCCATCGAACGTAACCGGGTCAGCAACCCGGTGTTCTGGGGCGGTGATATCCATTCGTTCTGGGTGACGGATCTGCAGGCTGATGGCAACAACCCGGACTCGCAGGTGGTGGCCACGGAATTTGTCGGCACTTCAGTGACGTCCGACGGCCCGCCCTTTGACGCGTTCAGCAAGCTGCTGCCTCTCAACCCGCATGTGAAGTTTTTCGACAGCCGCCAGCGGGGGTATGTGTCGGTGGAGGTGGAAGCACACAAGATGCTCACGAACCTGCGTGTGATTACCGACCCCCGCGACCCGGCGGCCACGGTGTCGACCCTCAAGTCATTTGTGGTGGAGTCTGGGTGGGCGGGGGCGATTGAGGTTTAAGCGATTTCGTAGCGCACCGACAGCGCACCCTTTTTCTCCGACAGGGCCAGGATGCTCACCTGGCCCAATTCGCTCAGCGCCTGCACGTGGGTGCCGCCGCAGGCATACGCGGGCAATTCGCCGAAGCCGACTTCGCGGGTGCCGTCTTCCAGGTTCATGTGGCGCGGGTAATCCGCGGCGATCCATTGGTTGACCTGTTGCTGGAGCGCCTCGGCTTCCATGGCTTGCGCCGCTTCGCCACGGATGAAGGTGATCTTGCCTTCGCCGGGCCAGTGATGAGCCTTGATCGGCATCCAGCCCAGGGCCTCGCCTGCGTTGCCGATCAGGTGCCCGGCGGAATGCAATCGGGTGTGTAACGTGCGGCGCTGTTCGTCGACCCGAGCGGTGATCGGACCGGGTTCCAATGGGCGGTCGACATAGTGCACCACGCGGTCGGCTTCCTGGGTGACGCGAAGTACAGTGCTTTCACCGAGCCAGCCGGTATCGAAAGGTTGCCCGCCGCCCTGTGGGTGAAAAATCGTCGACTGCAGGATGACTGCAAACTGCTCCCCGTGAGGTGTGCAACTCAACACCTCAAGCTCGGCAGTCAGGTGGTCGTGGGTAAAAAACAGGCGCTCGGTCATGATCTACATCCGCATCAGGGTTCTGCGGGCAGTATAAATAGTGCGTGGATAGGTGATAATCCATTCAATTATCAATGGACCTGTGCACCATGAGCATCAATCTTCCTTTGCCGCTGCTGGGCGAAATGGCGATTTTCGTCAAAGTGGTGGAAACCGGCAGCTTCTCCGAGGCCGCCCGGCAGCTGGGTGCTTCGCCTTCCTCGGTGAGCCGCAGCATTTCTCGCCTGGAGAAGGCCCTGGCGACGCGCTTGCTGCAGCGCACCACGCGAAAGTTGCGCCTCAGCGAAGGCGGGGAGGAGGTGTTCAAGCGCTGCCAGGAGATGGTCAGCGCGGCGCGCTCGGTGATGGAGATCAGCGGCCAGTTCACCCATGAAGCCGAAGGGCTGGTGCGAGTCAGCGTGCCCAAGGCGGTGGGGCGGTTTGTGGTGCACCCGCATATGCCGGAATTCCTGCGGCGTTATCCCAAGGTGGATGTGCAGTTGATCCTGGAGGATCGCCAGGTGGACATGATCGATGACAATGTCGACCTGAGCATCCGCATCACCGACAGCCCACCGCCGGGGTTGGTGGGTCGGCAGTTGTTGCCCATCGAGCATTTGCTGTGCGCGACGCCGCAGTACTTGGCCGCACACGGTACGCCGGGGCATCCCCATGATCTGCTGGCGCACAGCTGCATCTACCTGGGGGAGACACCCGGTGATTCACGCTGGAAATTCCGCCAGGCTGGCAAGGCCGTGACGGTTGCGGTGCGCGGGCGTTACGCGGCGAACCACACCGGGGTTCGGCTGGATGCGGTGTTGCAGCATGTGGGTATCGCCAGCTTGCCGTATTTCACGGCGCGCCACGCGTTGGAGGAGGGGCGGTTGGTACAGGTGTTGCCGGCGTGGGACTTTATTGCGTCCTACCATGGCGAGGCGTGGTTGCTGCATTCGCCCACGCGGTATCTGCCGCCGAAGTTACGGGTATTTATCGATTATCTGGTGGCGTGCATGGCGAAGGAGCCGACGTTGCGTCGGCCCATTCCAGGTCGCTGATCAGTGCTTGCTCTGGTCGTCCGGCATGGCCAGTAGCTGCTTTTCCTGGTTCCAGTCGAACGGTTCGTCGTTCTGTTCGGCTTCGAAGCGACGTTCTTCCAGCGCCTGGTACAGGTCCAGTTCTTCGTCGGGCATGAAGTGCAGGCAGTCACCGCCAAAGAACCACAGCAGGTCGCGCGGCACCAAGTGGGCAATCTGCGGGTAACGCAGGATGACCTGGCTCATCAGGTCCTGGCCCAGGTACTGGCTTTCGATCGGGTCGATCGGCAGCAGGGCGCGCAATTCGTCGAAGCGCTCCAGGAACAGTGAATGGCTTTCCTCGGGCACCTGTTCGGCTTCGCCGACGGCAACCAGGATGCTGCGCAGGTGGTCGAGCAAGACGAGATGATCGGCAACGACGTTGGACACGAGATAAGTCCTCTAAAGCAAAAACGGGCGCGAGAGTATATAGCTCTCGCGCCCGTATTTATATGACCACTGGGATCAGCGGACTTTACCCTCAGCCTGGGTCAGCTCTTCCTTGCTGAAATCGTCCACGTCGATCACCTTGCGCCGTGCCGCTTCCGCCTCACGCAAGGTGTGCGCTTCGGCCGGCTGCAACACGCCTGCGTGCAGCGCGGCGTCGATGGCGTGTTCCCCGGCAGTCGGCTTGACCTGCCCGCTCTTGAGTGCCATGTGCAGTTTCTTCTGCAGCGGATGGCTGGCGCCGAGCAGGTCGTAGGCATGTTGCAAGGCGCCTACCGGATCTTCCGCCGATTGCGGTCGGTAGCAGCCGGCCAGCAACTCTTCCAGGGTCGGGTCGCCCTTGGCACGGCCGATCACCGCAGCCACTTCGGCATCCAGCGCATCCGACGGCCCGGTATGGCGACGGCCGAACGGGAACACGATCACCCGCAGCAGGCAGCCCAGCACCTTGTTCGGGAAATTGCTCAGCAGTTCATCCAGCGCACGTTCCGATTCGCCGAGGCTTTCTTCCATGGCCCAGGCAAACAGCGGTTCCAGGTGATCCGGCGAATCCAGGTCGTGATAACGCTTGAGTGCGGCCGACGCCAGGTACATATGGCTCAGTACATCACCCAGGCGTGCCGACAAGCGTTCGCGACGCTTCAACTCGCCACCCAGCAGCATCATGCTCAGGTCAGCCAGCAGCGCGAATGCGGCAGCCTGGCGGTTGAGTGCACGGAAGTAGCCCTGGCTCAAACGATTGCCCGGCGCCTTCTCGAAATGCCCCACCCCGAGGTTCAACACCAAGGTACTGGCGGCGTTGCTCACGGCAAAACCGATGTGTTGCATCAACAGCCCATCGAACTCCTTCAATGCCTGGTCATGGTCTTCGCGACCGGCCAGGGCCATTTCCTTGAGCACGAACGGATGGCAGCGGATCGCGCCCTGGCCGAAGATCATCAGGTTGCGCGACAGGATATTCGCGCCTTCTACGGTGATGAAGATCGGCGCGCCTTGCCAGTTGCGGCCCAGGTAGTTGTTCGGGCCCATGATGATGCCCTTGCCACCGTGCACGTCCATGGCGTGGCTGATGCACTCGCGGCCGCGTTCGGTGAGGTGGTACTTGAGGATCGCCGACAGCACCGAGGGTTTTTCCCCCAGGTCGACGGCATTGGCGGTGAGCATGCGTGCGCTGTCCATCAGCCAGGCGTTGCCGCCGATACGCGCAAGGGCTTCCTGGATACCCTCGAAGGCCGACAGCGGCACATTGAATTGCTCGCGCACCTGGGCGTATTGGCCGGTCACCAGGCTGGTGAACTTGGCCGCGCCGGTGCCCACGGCGGGCAGGGAGATCGAACGGCCCACCGAGAGGCAGTTCATCAACATCATCCAGCCTTTGCCGAGCATTTCCTGGCCACCGATCAGGAATTCCAGGGGGATGAACACATCCTTGCCGGCGTTGGGGCCGTTCATGAAGGCGGCGCCCAAAGGCAGGTGGCGACGGCCGATTTCCACGCCGGGGGTGTCGGTGGGGATCAGCGCCAGGCTGATGCCCAAGTCTTCCTCTTCACCCAGCAGATGGTCCGGGTCGTGGGCCTTGAAGGCCAGGCCGAGCAAGGTCGCAACCGGGCCGAGGGTAATGTAGCGTTTTTCCCAGTTCAGGCGCAGGCCGAGTGTTTCCTTGCCTTCCCATTCACCTTTGCAGATCACGCCAGTGTCCGGCATCGCGCCCGCGTCGGAGCCGGCCAGTGGGCCAGTCAATGCGAAGCAGGGGATGTCATCGCCACGGGCCAGGCGCGGCAGGTAGTGGTTGCGCTGTTCTTCGGTGCCGTAGTGCAGCAGCAGTTCGGCCGGGCCGAGAGAGTTGGGCACCATCACGGTCGATGCCAGGTCACCGCTGCGGGTGGCGAGCTTCATCGCGACCTGGGAGTGGGCATAGGCGGAGAAGCCCTTGCCGCCATATTCCTTGGGAATGATCAGGGCGAAGAAACCGTGGGTCTTGATGTGTTCCCAGGCCGCGGGCGGCAGGTCCATGGCCTGGCCGATTTCCCAGTCGCTGACCATGGCACAGAGTTCTTCGGTGGGGCCATCGATAAACGCCTGTTCTTCTTCGGTCAGTTGCGCCTTGGGGTAGGCCAGCAACTTGTCCCAGTCCGGGCGACCGCTGAACAGTTCGCCGTCCCACCAGACGGTGCCGGCGTCGATGGCATCGCGCTCGGTCTCGGACATCGGCGGCAGGACTTTCTGGAACCAGCTGAACAGTGGCTTGGTGAAGTATTGGCGGCGCAGGTCGGGCAGCAGCAGGGGAGCGGCCACCAAGGCGATCAACACCCAGAAGATCAGCAGCAGCCAACCCGGTGCATGGCTCCAGGCGCCCATCGCCAGCAGGTAGACGGCGACCACGCCCAGGGCGGGCAGGGGCGCGACGCGGCGGTGTGCGAGGTAGGCAATGCCGACCACCAGCACCAGTATCCACAACAACAGCATATTCAATCCTCCGTGAAAACAGGGGCGAAACCACCAGGGAGCTTAGTCGGCATCCGAACAAGCGGGGTGATCAGGGTGTAACGAGATTTGGCCGATTCGTCGTTATCTCCAAGACAGGCCTGTGGTTAGACTCCAGGCTTCCTTCGGAGATAAAGCTCATGGATACCTACCTGAGTCCCAGCCGCTTCATCGATAGTGACCACCCTGCGGTGGTGGAGTTCGCCGAAAAACACCGTGGAACCCGTAGGGATTTTAGTGACCAGGCAGTCAGCCTCTATTACGCCGTGCGTGAGGCGATTCGCTATAACCCCTATACCTTCAGCCGCGATCCAGACACATTAAATGCCAGCTTCGCCCTGTCCACCGGCGAAAGCTATTGCGTGCCCAAAGCCACCTTGCTCGCCGCCTGTGCCCGCCACTGCGGCATTCCGGCGCGCATCGGCCTGGCGGATGTGCGCAATCATTTGTCGACGCCACGCCTGATCGCGTTGCTCAAGAGTGATGTATTTGCCATGCACGGTTATACCGAGCTTTACCTCAACGATCGTTGGGTCAAGGCCACGCCGGCGTTCAACCAGCAACTGTGCGATGTGTTCGATGTACCGCCGTTGGATTTCGACGGCCTCCACGACAGCGTCTTCCACGCGTTCAATCGCCAAGGCCAGCGATCGATGGAGTACGTGGTCGACCACGGGCAATTTCCTGACGTGCCCGAGGCCTTCTTCTTCGCCCACATCCAAGCGTGTTACCCCCATCTGTTTGCCGAGGATATGCCGCCGTTACTGGGCGACATGCAGAGCGATTTGAGCCGCGTGTGAACCGGCGTATGCTGCTGCCTTCATCTAGCCATGTTCATCAACAACAAAGGCGCGGTCATGCTGAAAATCTGGGGTCGTAAAAATTCATCAAACGTCAGGAAGGCACTGTGGTGCGCCGAGGAACTCGGCCTGGACTATGAAGCAATTGATGCGGGCGGGGCTTTTGGTGTGGTCGACACGCCGCAATACCGGGCGTTGAACCCCAACGGCCGGGTGCCGATGATCGAAGACGGTGACTTCGTGCTGTGGGAGTCCAACACCATCGTGCGCTACCTCTGCGCCAAGCAGGCTTGCCGCTGGTATCCGACAGACGTGAAAGCCCGCGCCAACGCGGAAAAGTGGATGGACTGGACCACGTCGACCTTTGCCGAACCGTTCAAGATCGTATTCTGGGGCGTGCTGCGCACCCCGGCGGAAAAACAGAACTGGGACACCATCCACGCCGGTCGCCAGGCCTGTATCGATGTGCTCAAAACCGTTGATGAAGCGCTTGCTACACAGCCGTATCTGTCGGGCAACGAGATCGGCATGGGCGATATCCCGTTGGGCAGCTTTATCTACGCCTGGTTCGAAATGCCCATCGAACGGCCCGCAATGCCCCATCTAGAGGCCTGGTATGCGCGCCTGCAGCAGCGTCCGGCTTACCGCAAAGCGGTCATGACCGCGTTGACTTAATACTGACTATTAATACAGGTGACTGTACTTGTGCGGCGCGGGCAAGCACCATGCTTGTCATGCGCCGCCGTTGAACTACCTGGGCTGCGCCCTCATCTACTCTTTCTATTCCCTTCTTTGGTGCGTAATCCGATATGAGTTCCGCTCTGTCCATCCGGCAGCTAACCAAAACCTACGGCAACGGTTTCCAGGCCCTGAGTGGTATCGATCTGGACGTTGCCGAAGGTGACTTCTTCGCCTTGCTCGGCCCCAATGGCGCCGGCAAATCCACCACCATCGGTATCCTCTCGACCCTGGTCAACAAGACCAGCGGCACGGTGAATATCTTCGGCCATGACCTGGACAAATCCCCGGCGGCGCTCAAGCGTTCCATCGGCGTGGTGCCCCAGGAATTCAACTTCAACCAGTTCGAAAAGACCTTCGACATCGTCGTGACCCAGGCCGGCTACTACGGCATCCCGGCGAAAGTCGCCAAGGAACGCGCCGAGCAGTACCTGACCCAACTGGGCCTGTGGGACAAGCGCGATGTGCCGTCGCGTTCGCTGTCCGGCGGCATGAAACGCCGGCTGATGATCGCCCGCGCATTGGTGCACGAGCCGCGTCTGCTGATCCTCGACGAGCCTACTGCCGGCGTGGACATCGAACTGCGTCGCTCGATGTGGACTTTTCTCACCGAGCTGAACGAGAAGGGCATCACCATCATCCTCACCACCCACTATCTGGAAGAGGCTGAGCAGCTGTGCCGCAACATCGGCATCATCGACCACGGCACCATCGTCGAAAACACCAGCATGCGAAACCTGCTGGGTCAGTTGCATGTGGAAACCTTTTTGCTCGATCTGAAAAACAACTTGTCGGCGCCGCCGCAACTGCTCGGCTACCCGAGCCGCCTGGTGGACAGCCACACCCTGGAAGTGCAGGTGGACAAGGCCATGGGCATCACCGCGTTGTTCACGCAGTTGGCAACCCAGAACATCGAAGTGCTGAGCCTGCGTAACAAAACCAATCGCCTTGAGGAGTTGTTCGTGTCCCTGGTGGAGAAAAATCTGGCGAAGGTGGCGGTATGAGTTCCGAACTGCAACCCAACCTCGTCGCGCTGCAAACCATCGTCTATCGCGAAGTGAAGCGCTTTACCCGGATCTGGCCGCAGACCCTGCTGCCGCCGGCGATCACCATGGTCCTGTACTTCGTGATCTTCGGTAACCTGATCGGCCGCCAGATTGGCGACATGGGTGGCTTCACTTACATGGAGTACATCGTGCCGGGCCTGATCATGATGTCGGTGATCACCAACTCCTACGGTAACGTGGTCTCCAGTTTCTTCGGCAGCAAGTTTCAGCGCTCCATCGAAGAACTGATGGTGTCGCCGGTGTCGCCCCATACCATCCTGATCGGCTACACCCTCGGCGGTGTGCTGCGTGGGTTGATGGTGGGCGTGATCGTCACCCTGTTGTCGCTGTTCTTCACCCACCTGCAGGTGCATCACCTCGGGGTCACCATTCTGGTGGTGGTACTGACGGCGACGATCTTCTCGCTGCTGGGTTTCATCAACGCCGTGTTTGCACGCAACTTCGATGATATTTCGATTATTCCGACCTTCGTGCTGACGCCGCTGACCTACCTGGGCGGGGTGTTCTACTCCATCAGCTTGCTGCCGCCGTTCTGGCAGACCGTGTCGTTGGCCAACCCGGTGCTGCACATGGTCAACGCCTTCCGCTACGGCATCCTGGGGGTGTCGGACATCAAGATCAGCGTGGCGATCACGTTCATGTTGGTGGCGACCGTTGTGCTGTATATCGGTTGCGCGAAGTTACTGGTGAGCGGACGCGGGATGCGCACGTAAGCGCTGACCTGAACGCGGTCAAAAATGTGGGAGCGGGCTTGCTCGCGAAGGCGGTATGTCAGTTACAGAATGTACTGACTGATCCACCACCTTCGCGAGCAAGCCCGCTCCCACATTTGGTTTTGTGTAAGGGCTTCAGACCTTCAGTGCCAGTTCGATCAGCCTATGCAGCTCTTCAACCGTCAGCGGCGTGGTCGAGAATAGAATACGAAACACCGTTGGCGCCGCCAGCAGATTGATCAGGTGATCCACGCTCGGCGGGCTGCTGTCCGGATAGCGATCGACAATCGCCTGAAACTGCCCGCTCAGGATGCTCACGCAATAGCCTGGCGTCTGGCTGCACTGCACATCCCGCATCATGTTCCGTCCAGGCTCCGAACTCATCTCATCCAGATACTGCTCGGCCCAGGCCTGCAGGTCACCGCGCAGGCTGCCGGTATTCGCCGGCTCGCTGTCCGGGCGCATCCGCGCCAACGCCACATCCGCCAGTAGCACAGATAGATCGCCCCAACGCCGGTAGATGGTCGAGGGCGTAACCCCCGCGCGCGCAGCGATCATCGGCACAGTGACGCTGGAGCGCTCATGGGCTTCCAGCAGTTCACGCACGGCTGAATGGACGGATTCTTGTACCCGGGCACTACGGCCCCCCGGGCGGAGGCCTTCTTTTATCGCCATGATTGTGACCTTAACACAAAGAATTTGCTTTAAGCCTGGCCTGGTAGCACACTGCACAAAAGCAAAATATTAGCTTTAGCGGAGTGTGCGTATGTCCAACCCGATTTCTCAGCGTTCCAGCCTGGTGTTCCTCGCGATCACCTTGCTGACGTTTCTCGCCGCCTCCAGTGCGCCGACGCCGTTGTATCACCTGTATCAGGAGGGCCTGCATTTTTCCGCAGGCATGCTCACGCTGATCTTTGGCGTCTATGCGTTGAGTCTCCTGGTGGCACTGCTGACCGTTGGCTCACTGTCGGACCATCTGGGACGCAAGCCGGTGATTTTTACCGCGTTGATCTTGAACATGCTGGCGATGCTGCTGTTTATCAATGAAGGCAGCGTGGCCTGGTTGATTGCCGCACGTACGCTGCAGGGCTTTGCTACGGGCATGGCCACTGCCGTACTGGGCGCGGCACTGCTGGACACGGATCGCCAGCAAGGCCCACTGGTCAACAGCGTAGCGCCGTTGCTGGGCATGGCCTGCGGTGCGATGGGCAGCAGTCTGCTGGTGGAGTTCGCGCCGCTGCCGACCCAGTTGATCTACTGCACGCTGTTCGTGCTGATGCTGCTGCAGGCCGTTTACGTATGGCGCCTGCCGGAAAGCGTCAGCCGTATCCCTGGCGCACTGGCTTCGCTGCGCCCGACCTTGCACGTACCGCCCCAAGCGCGCCGGGCCTTGTGGTTGTCGCTGCCGGTGGATGTGGCGGTGTGGGCGATGGGCGGGTTCTACCTGTCCCTGGCGCCGTCACTGGTACGAACCGCCACCGGTTCGACCTCCAACCTGATCGGTGGCGGCCTGGTGGCGGTGTTGACCGTGAGCGGCGCATTGATGATCTTCACGCTGCGCAATCGCCCAGCCGACAAAGTGCTGCGCCTGGGGGCCGGCTTGCTGGCAGTCGGTGTGGCGCTGATCCTCACGGCCGTGCACAGCGCCAGCGTGCTGCTGTTTTTCATCGCCACCCTGATCGCCGGCAGCGGTTTTGGTGCGGGCTTCCTCGGTGCCCTGCGCAGTGTGGTGCCGCTGGCCTTGCCCCATGAGCGCGCGGGTTTGATGTCGGCGTTCTATGTGCTGAGTTACCTGGCGTTCTGCCTGCCGTCTTTGCTGGCGGGCAACCTGATTCGCCGCTTTGGTCTGATCGTCACCACCGACGGCTACGGCGCGGTACTCATCCTGCTGGCCCTCGGCGCACTGGTCGGCCTGCTGTGGCAGGATTCGGCGCGCGCCAGGGCGACGACAGGCGGCTGATGAGTAATAATCGCCTTCCGCATCGCCTGATTGAGATTCAAGCATGAAGATCATCCGCAGCAAGGACTTCACCGGCAGCCGGGCCTGGGAGGCGCTGGACATCGCCAACATGAACGGCATCACCACGCGCCTGCACTGGACCGACCAGCCGTACCGCTGGCACGTCAATGACGGCGAAGAAGTGTTTGTGGTGCTGGATGGCCGGGTGCAGATGCACTATCGCGACAATGGCTTCGAGCAGGTGGCGGAGCTGGCCGTCGGCGACATCTTCTACGCCAGTGTCGGCACCGAGCACGTGGCACATCCCCAAGGCCCGGCGCGCATCCTGGTGATCGAAAGCGAAGGCAGCGTTTGACCCCTATATTGGTAAAGTAGATAACAGTTAGAGATATTACCCGTTATATAGATATTCGATCAAGTTCTACCATGGTCTCAACCTCATGCGAGGAAGAGGATTGCCATCATGACCTGCTCGAATACCATCAGCTACAAACCCTTCAGTCACTTGACCCGTCCACGGGAAGTGATCCGCCAATTCACCCCCAACTGGTTTGCTGCCACCATGGGCACCGGCGTGCTGGCGCTGGCCTTGGCCCAATTGCCGGCCGATGTGCCTGGCTTGCACGCGATTGCCGAAGCGCTGTGGTTTTTCACCATCGGCTTGTTTGTGCTGTTCAGCGTGTTGTACGCGGCCCGTTGGGTGATGTTTTTCGATGAGGCGCGGCGGATATTCGGGCACTCCACGGTGTCGATGTTCTTCGGCACCATCCCCATGGGGCTCGCGACCATTCTCAACGGCCTGCTGTTGTTCGGCCTGCCGCGGTGGGGCAGCGACGTGATCCCCCTGGCTGAAGCGCTATGGTGGCTGGATGTCGCCATGGCCCTGGCCTGCGGCGTGCTGATCCCGTTCATGATGTTCACCCGCCAGGAACACAGCATCGACCAGATGACGGCTGTCTGGCTGCTACCCGTGGTGGCCGCCGAAGTCGCCGCCGCCAGCGGTGGGCTGCTGGCACCGCACTTGGCGGACGCCCATTCACAGCTGGTGATGCTGGTGACCAGCTACGTGCTGTGGGCGTTTTCCCTGCCGGTGGCGTTCAGCATCCTCACTATCCTGATGTTGCGCATGGCCCTGCATAAGCTGCCTCACGCCAATATGGCCGCGTCGAGCTGGCTGGCGTTGGGGCCCATCGGCACCGGTGCCTTGGGTATGTTGCTGCTGGGGGGCGATGCGCCGGCGATCTTCGCGGCCAATGGTTTACCGGGCGTCGGTGAGATGGCCAACGGTCTCGGCGTGGTCGCGGGGATTACGCTGTGGGGCTTCGGCCTGTGGTGGATGCTGATCGCGGTATTGATCACCCTGCGTTACCTGCGCGCTGGTATTCCGTTCAATCTGGGGTGGTGGGGCTTCACCTTTCCGTTGGGGGTCTACGCCCTGGCCACGTTGAAGCTGGCGAGCCTGTTGCACCTGGGTTTCTTCAGCGTATTCGGCAGTGTGCTGGTGGTCGCGTTGGCGCTGATGTGGTTGATCGTGGCCAAGCGCACGGTGCAGGGTGCTTATAAAGGTGAGCTTTTTGTTTCGCCGTGCATTGCAGGACTAGCGAATAAGTAAGCCGGATTAGGTAAAGTCGTGGCCTGAATGCTTTTACAAAAAAACAGGCCACGCAGGAACACGGACGATGAGCCACCCCTCGCAATTCACTTTGCTGCGCACACGGCGTTTCCTGCCGTTTTTCATCACCCAGTTGCTGGGCGCGTTCAATGACAACATCTTCAAGCAATCGCTGATCCTCGCCATTCTCTACAAGCTCACCATCGACGGTGACCGCTCTATCTGGGTCAACCTCTGCGCCTTGCTGTTTATCCTGCCGTTCTTCCTGTTCTCGGCGCTGGCCGGGCAGTTTGGCGAGAAATTCAACAAAGACGCCTTGATTCGCGCGATCAAGATTGGCGAGATCGTGATCATGGCCGTGGGGGCGACGGGCTTCCTCACCAACCACTTGGAAATGATGCTGCTGGCGCTGTTTGCCATGGGCACCCACTCGGCGCTGTTCGGGCCGGTGAAGTACTCGATCATGCCCCAGGCTTTGCACGATGATGAATTGGTGGGCGGTAATGGCCTGGTGGAGATGGGCACGTTCCTGGCGATCCTGGCCGGCACCATTGGCGCCGGGATCATGATGTCGTCCACCCATTACGCGCCGGTGGTGTCAGTGGCGATCGTCGGCGTGGCGGTGCTGGGCTATCTGGCCAGCCGCAGTATCCCAAGGGCAGCGGCGTCGACCCCTGGGTTGCGTCTGAACTGGAACATTTTCAGCGAATCCTGGGCCACCTTGCGTTTGGGCCTGGGGCAGACGCCCGCGGTTTCGCGTTCGATCGTCGGTAACTCGTGGTTCTGGTTTGTAGGCGCGATCTACCTCACGCAAATTCCCGCCTACGCCAAGGAATGGTTGTACGGTGACGAAACCGTGGTGACGCTGATCCTCACCGTATTTTCGGTGGGCATCGCGCTCGGCTCGATGCTCTGCGAAAAACTCTCCGGGCGTAAGGTAGAAATCGGCCTGGTGCCGTTCGGTTCATTCGGCCTGACGGTGTTTGGCCTGCTGCTGTGGTGGCACTCCGGCGGCTTCCCGCAGAACGTGCAGGCCAACGACTGGCTCGCCGTGCTCAGCTACGGCCAGGCCTGGTGGGTGTTGTTCGATATCCTTGGCCTGGGCGTGTTTGGCGGCTTCTATATCGTGCCACTGTACGCACTGATCCAGTCGCGTACCGCCGAGAAAGAGCGCGCGCGGGTGATCGCGGCCAACAACATCCTCAACGCACTGTTCATGGTGGTCTCGGCCATCGTGTCGATCCTGTTGCTGAGCGTGGCCAAGCTGTCGATCCCCGAGTTGTTCCTGGTGGTGTCGCTGCTCAACATCGCGGTCAACACCTACATCTTCAAGATCGTTCCCGAGTTCACCATGCGTTTCATGATCTGGCTGCTCAGCCATTCCATGTACCGGGTGGAGCATCGCAACCTGGAGGCGATCCCGGATGAAGGCGCGGCGTTACTGGTGTGCAACCACGTGTCGTTTGTCGATGCACTGCTGATCGGCGGCGCGGTACGTCGGCCGATTCGCTTTGTCATGTACTACAAGATCTACCGCTTGCCGGTGCTGAATTTCATCTTCCGCACCGCCGGGGCGATTCCGATTGCCGGCCGTCACGAAGATATCCAGATCTACGAAAAGGCCTTCACACGCATTGCGCAGTACCTGAAGGAAGGCGAGTTGGTGTGCATCTTTCCCGAGGGCAAGCTGACCGCCGATGGCGAGATGAACGAGTTTCGCGGTGGTGTGACGCGGATTCTGGAAGAGACGGCGGTGCCGGTGATTCCGATGGCGTTGCAGGGGTTGTGGGGGAGTTTCTTCAGCCGCGATCCGAACAAGGGCTTCTTCCATCGCATCTGGTCGCGGGTGGTGTTGGTGGCCGGTGAGCCGGTGGCGGTAGAGGCCGCGACGCCTGCGCAGTTGCAGGAACGGGTGGGGGTGTTGCGGGGGAGTATCAGGTAGTTGTGGGCTGGGTTACTGGCCTCTTCGCAGGCAAGCCAGCTCCCACACCAGACCGCGTTGTTCTAGCGAACGCGGTCTGGTGTGGGAGCGGCGGTTCGACAGCGGTAATGGATCAGGTGCTGATCTTGAGCCCAATGAGCCCGCAAATGATCAGCGCCACGCTGGCCAACCGGAACAACGCCATGGACTCCCCAAACAGGATGATCCCGGCAATCACGGTGCCCACGGCACCCACGCCGGTCCAGATGGCGTAGGCCGTACCCAGCGGCAATTCTTTCATGGCCAGGCCCAGCAGGCCGAGGCTGACGGCCATGGCGGCAATCGTCAACGCAGTCGGCAGCGGTTTGCTGAAACCGTCGGTGTACTTCAGGCCGACGGCCCAGCCGACTTCAAACAGACCCGCGAAAAACAGAATGATCCAGGACATGATGACCTCCTAACGTTAGGTGGGGTCGTCCCCGGATTAGGCGCTGGAAGCGTCGCGGGGTCGTCCCCGCGAAGCTCGGTAGAGTGCCGAAAAGTGCTCGGCTGATCAAGTTTGCGGGGTGTTCTCCAGCACGCGGCGGTCTTCCTTTTCGCTCATGCGGCGGAAGTAGGTGGACAGCAACGCCCCGGAAATATTGTGCCAGACGCTGAACAGTGCACTCGGCACCGCCGCCAATGGCGAAAAATGGGCGCTGGCCAAGGCGGCGCCCAGTCCTGAGTTCTGCATGCCGACTTCGAGCGCCAGCGACTTGCGCTGTGCCAGAGGCAACTGGAACACGCGGCCGGTGAAGTAACCCAGCAGGTAACCGAAGCTGTTGTGCAACATCACCACCGCCATGATCAACAGGCCCGACTCGGCAATCTTCGCCTGACTCGCCGCAACCACCGCCGCGACGATGATCACAATGCTCACCACCGACACCAGCGGCAACACATCCACTGCATGGCGCACCCGCTCACCGAGCACGCGTTGCGCCAGTACACCGAGCACGATCGGCAGCAGCACCACTTGCAGGATCGACCAGAACAACTCCATGAACGACACCGGCAGCCAGGCCGACGCCAGCAGCCAGATCAGCGCCGGGGTGAGGAGCGGGGCGAGGAGGGTGGTGACGGCGGCGATGGCGACCGACAACGCCAGGTCGCCACGGGCCAACCAAGTCAT
The DNA here is from genome assembly GCF_054668895.1 of Pseudomonas sp. H3_E07. NCBI lineage: Bacteria > Pseudomonadati > Pseudomonadota > Gammaproteobacteria > Pseudomonadales > Pseudomonadaceae > Pseudomonas > Pseudomonas sp. H3_E07. The sequence goes on along the minus strand of NZ_CP162795.1, from coordinate 775,067 downwards.
CACGTTGGACGAAGTCCCGCTCGGGCAGCAACCGACCAGGATCACGCCGACGGCGATTTCCGGCGGCAGGTGGAAGGCCTGGCACAGCAACCAGGCCATGCCGGGCATGATGACAAAGTGCGCGACCACGCCCAAGGCCACGCGCCACGGATGGCGGGCGACTTCGGCGAAGTCATCAATCTTGAGGGTCAGCCCCATGCCGAACATCACCAGGCCCAGCAACGGAACGATGGCGCTTTTCAGGCCGATGAACCAGCTGGGTTCGAAGAAGGCGACGACGGCGAAAACCAACACCCAGTAGGCGAAGGTATTACCGACGAAGCGGCTCAAGGCGGCGAGTGCGCGCATGGGGGTGTCCTTGTTGTCAGTTAGGTTCGGTAATGCTGATGTCTGCCTGGGAACCCAATCAAATGTGGGAGCTGGCTTGCTCGCGAATGCGGTGTGTCAGTCGCTGAATATGTTGACTGATCCACCGCATTCGCGAGCAAGCCCGCTCCCACAGTTTGATCTTCACAAGGCGTTAGATGCCCTGTGGGGTCTCTTCACCGCCGAGTGCTTCGACCAGCGCGGGGATGAAGTCCCCAAACGTCAGCATCATCAGGGTAAAACTCGCATCCAGTTGGCCCAGGGCTTCGTCGCCGCCGTCCTGTTCCGCCTGGTCCTGCAGCAGGTCTTCGAACTTCAGGCGCTTGACGGTCATCTTGTCGTCGAGCATGAAGGACAGCTTGTCCTGCCAGGCCAGGGACAGTTGGGTCACGACTTTGCCGGTGGTCAGGTGGAGTTGGATCTCTTCGCCGGTCAGGTCCTGGCGCTTGCAGCGCACGATCCCGCCGTCTTCGTGGGTGTCACGCAGCTCGCATTCGTCAAGGACGAAGAAGTCATCGGCCGGCTTTTGGGTGGTGACCCAATCGGTCATGATCGCGGTTGGCGCGGTTTTAACCGTGAGTGGACGAACCGGCAGGGTGCCGATCACTTCACGCAGGGTCGACAGCAGGTCTTCGGCGCGTTTCGGGCTGGCCGAGTTGACCAGGATCAGGCCCTGTTTCGGCGCAATGGCGGCGAAGGTCGACGAGCGACGGATAAAGGCGCGTGGCAGGAAGGCCTGGATGATTTCATCCTTGATCTGGTCGCGTTCCTTTTTATAGACCTTGCGCATCTGCTCGGCTTCGATCTCTTCGACCTTTTCCTTGAGTGCATCACGCACCACGCTGCCCGGCAGGATACGTTCTTCCTTGCGCGCGGCGATCAGCAGGAAGTCGCCGCTGACGTGAACCAGGGGAGCGTCTTCACCTTTACCAAACGGCGCGACGAAACCATAAGTGGTCAATTCCTGGCTTGCGCAAGGGCGCGCCAGTTTGGTGGCCATGGCCGCTTCCAACGCCTCGGCATCAACAGGCAGATCTTGGGTCAGGCGATAGATAAGCAGGTTCTTGAACCACATGGGGTGAGTCTCTCCTTTATACAAAGGGGGGCATTATTCTCTTGATAACGTCCCAGGCCAACCCTGCCTAAGCCATTGGAAGCTATCAAAAAAAAGATTTCAGAAAGTGCTTGCCAGACTTAAGGTCGCTCCGTAGAATGCGCGCCACACCGAAACGAAGGGTGATTAGCTCAGCTGGGAGAGCGTCTGCCTTACAAGCAGAATGTCGGCGGTTCGATCCCGTCATCACCCACCATTCGCTTCATGTGTTACGCGCAGCGGTAGTTCAGTCGGTTAGAATACCGGCCTGTCACGCCGGGGGTCGCGGGTTCGAGTCCCGTCCGCTGCGCCATATTCGGTAACCTGGAACACTGAACGCCAGGTCACCACAAGAAGCCCGCTCAATGAGCGGGCTTTTTGCTGTCTGGGGTTTGCAAAAAGCCAAAAAACGCCGCCGATCATTTCCGATGACCGGCGGCGTTTTTATTGGGCGATTAGACATCCCCGCGTGTAGTCACCCTGAAGGTGCGCGGTTCATCCACAGAATCGGCGTGGCTCAAGCATTATCGAGAATGGTATCTCATAGGGCGGCCAGGCAGCGGGTAAGCGCAACAGACTCGCATTTGACGACGTAGAAGCCCGTTTTTGCTGGGGTTTCTCGTAGCTGAGAAAATATTTCAAATAAATTGCATTTAAATCAAGACATTGCGGATTTTTGGTGTATGATGCCGCCCACACCGAAAGTGAAGGGTGATTAGCTCAGCTGGGAGAGCGTCTGCCTTACAAGCAGAATGTCGGCGGTTCGATCCCGTCATCACCCACCATTCGCTTCAAGTGTTACGCGCAGCGGTAGTTCAGTCGGTTAGAATACCGGCCTGTCACGCCGGGGGTCGCGGGTTCGAGTCCCGTCCGCTGCGCCATATTCGGTAACCTGGAACACTGAACGCCAGGTCACCATAAGAAGCCCGCTCATCGAGCGGGCTTTTTTTCGTCTGCGTTTTATCCTCTCCGCGCTCTGCCATTGTGCACTGCCTATTCGCCCTGAACTGTGTGGGTGCGCCATGACGTGGGGGAATACCCCCATGCACATTGGTTGATTGCGCCCTCGGCCGCTTAACCGTTTATCTATAGCCACGCGAAGACTTCCAGGCGAGTGACCGGCAGCAGGATGCTGCGGGGGCTCGCTCTCCAACATAAAAATAGTCTGCAAGGGGAACGGCTCTCTATGAAATATCCACTGCGTCCGTTGGTGTTCTGGCCAACGTTCCTGATCCTGCTGGCGGCGGTGATCGCCAGCTACATCGACCTGAATGCATTCCTTGCGGTCAGTAAACAGCTCAACAACCTGATCCTGAAAAACTTCTCATGGCTGTTCAGTGCCGGCTCGTTTGCCATGGTGGTGCTGACCGCGATCGTCTACTTCTCCGCGCTGGGCAAGGTGCGAATCGGCGGCGAAGACGCCCAGCCGTTGCTGAGCAAGTGGCGCTGGTTCATGGTGGCGCTGTGCACCACCCTCGCGGTGGGCGTGCTGTTCTGGACCACGGCCGAACCGCTCTATCATCTGTATGGCCCGCCCACCAGCCTGCCGATCGAGGCGGGTAGTTCGGCGGCGAAGACCTTTGCCATGTCGACGATGTTCCTGCACTGGACCATCACCCCCTACGCCATCTACCTGGTGCCCTCGCTGGTGTTTGCGTTGGCGTTCTACAACCGACGCAGCAATTTCTCCATCGGCGCCATGCTTGAACCGTTGCTCGGTGAAGCGCGGGTCAAGCGCTATGCAGGGCTGATCGACACCCTGGCGATGTTCGCCCTGGTGGCCGGCATGGCCTCGTCCCTGGGTACCGGCGCGCTGACCTTGGCCGGGGGCCTGGCTCAGTACATCGGCGGTGAAACCACACCGTTGCGCCTGGCTATCATCATCGCGATCATCGTTATTACCTTTGTCGCCTCGGCCGCCAGCGGCCTGCAGAAAGGGATCGTGATGCTGTCCTCGTTCAATACTTGGATCATGCTCGCCCTGGGGCTGTTCGTGCTGTTGTGCGGGCCGACCCTGTACATGTTCAGCCTTGGCGTCGAGTCCCTCGGCGTGTACCTCGACACCTTCTTCAGCCGCAGCCTGTTCACTGGCGCCGCCAGTGGCGACACCTGGCCACACAGTTGGACGGTGTTCTACTGGTCGGTGTGGTTTGCCTGGGCGCCGGTCAGTGCGTTGTTCCTCGGCAAGATCGGGCGTGGCTACACGGTGCGTGAATTCATCCACATCAACATGCTCTACCCGGCGTTGTTCACGGCGGTGTGGATCTGCATCTTTTCCGGCACCAGTCTGTACTTCGATGCGCTGGGCGACGGCAGCCTCAACCGTGTGCTGAACGAGCAGGGCGTGGAACACGTGCTGTACCAGATGTTCCAGCAGTTGCCGGCCAGCGGTCTGATGATCGCGTTCCTGCTGTTCGTGGCGTTCATCTCCTTTGTCACCGCCGCCGACTCCAGCACCGATGTGATCGCCAACCTGTGCAGCAAAGGCGTGACCGCCGATTCCGACCTGGATGGCAACCCAGCGTTGAAGATCGTCTGGGGCGTGATCATCGGCTCGGTATCGTGGGTGATGGTCTCATTCGTCGGCATCGACGGGGTGAAGATGCTCTCCAACCTCGGCGGTCTGCCGGGGATGCTCCTGGTGTTGCTGGCCAGCACCTCACTGATCTTCTGGTTGAAAAATCCCGCATTGCTGGATGTGAAACGCCATCAGCGGACCCCCGCAACGGAACTGCACAGCGCCAGCCCGGCGCCGGATTTCGCCCGCTGATCGATTGAACCGCTGTTGGAGTTACTGATGGAAATCGTCACTGAATTTGCTTACACCGTGCGCGAAATCGAGCACTGCCTGATCCCCTTGAAGGACGGCACCCAGCTGGCCGCACGCATCTGGTTGCCGGAAGTCGCCGGCCTGCAGACCTTTCCGGCGATCCTGGAATACCTGCCGTACCGCAAGCGCGACGGCACCGCCGTGCGCGATGCGCTGACCCACCCGTGGATGGCGGGGCAGGGCTATGTGTGTGTGCGGGTGGATATGCGCGGCAACGGTGAGTCCCAAGGCTTGATGGCCGATGAGTACCTGCTGCAGGAACAGGAAGACGCCCTTGAAGTGATCGACTGGCTGTGCCGGCAACCCTGGTGCGACGGCAATGTCGGCATGATGGGCATCTCCTGGGGCGGCTTCAATGGCCTGCAAGTCGCGGCGCGCCAGCCCGAGGCATTGAAGGCGATCATCACCTTGTGCTCCACCGATGACCGTTATGCCGACGACATCCACTACAAGGGCGGCAACCTGTTGATGGAAAACTTCGGCTGGGCCGCCACCATGCTCAACTTCAGCGCAGCGGTGCCTGATCCCTTGCTGGTCGGCGACGACTGGAAAGACCTCTGGCACCAACGCCTGGACGCCATGCCGCTGCTCGCCGAAACCTGGCTGCAACACCAGACCCGCGATGACTACTGGCGCCACGGCTCGGTGTGCGAGGACTACGCGAAGATCAAGGCGGCCGTGTATGCGGTGGGCGGCTGGGGCGATGCCTATCGCAACACCGTTTCGCGCCTGATGCAAAACCTGCCCGGCCCGAAGAAGGCCATGATCGGACCGTGGATTCACAAGTACCCGCATTTTGCCGTGCCCAACCCGGCCATCGGCTTCCTGCAAGAAGCCAAGCGCTGGTGGGATCACTGGCTCAAGGGCATCGATAACGGGGTGATGGATGACGCATCCTGCACCTTTTACTTACAGGATATTCTGCCGCCGAAGGGCAGTTATGCCGAGCGGCCGGGGATCTGGGTGCAGACGGCGGGCTGGCCCGACTCGCAAGTGCAATGGACGGATTTCAGCCTGGGTGAACATGGCCTGAGTACGGGTGCACAACCTTTGGCGGCGCCGCGCAGCATTTGTTCGCCGCTGACCACCGGCCTGCACCAGGGCGAGTACTGCGCTATCTGGTTTGGCCCCGATGGCCCGACGGATCAACGTCGCGATGACGCCCAGTCGCTGTGCTTCGACTCGCAGCCGCTGACCGAGCCGCTGTCGTTGCTCGGCGATGCACGGCTTAAGTTACGTCTGGCAAGTGACACATCCTGTGGTCAATTGGTCGCCAGGCTGAATGCGATAGCGCCGGATGGGCAGGTCACGCAAATCAGCTACGGCGTGCTTAATCTCACACTGCGTGAGGACTTTTCCCAGGTAACGCCTGTCGTCCCAGGTCAACCGATGGATGTGCAGTTGAACCTCGACCACATCGGCATGCGCCTGCCTGCCGGCTACCGTTTGCGCCTGGCGCTCAGCACGGCGAGTTTCCCGTTGCTGTGGCCGAGCCGCGAGCTGACCACTTTGACGTTGCTGCCAGGCTTGCAAAGCCTGCAACTGCCGGTGTTTACAGGCGAGGCGGTGGAGTGCCCGTTCGAAGCGCCGCAGTCGGCTACACCGGTAGCGATGGAAGTCTTACGCGGTGCCGCGCCGAAACGCACACTGATCGAAGACGTGGGCAGTGGCGAAGTCTGTGTGAAGATTGAAGACGACCTGGGTTCGGTGCGTTTTACCGACCATGGCTTGTCAGTGGACCAGCGTTGCACCGAGCAATACCGCACCTTGCCCTGGGATCCGCTGTCGACGCGGGCCGACATCGAATGGCACTACTGTGTCGGCCGCGACCAGTGGGCCGTGGAGGTGGAAAGCCACTTGAGCGTGCACGCCGATGCCGAGTGGTTCTACATCGAAGCGGAGCAGACCGCCTGGGAAAATGGCCAACTGGAACATCGTCGACAATGGAGTAAGCGCGTGGCCAGGGTCGCACTGTAAGCAGGCAAGTGGCAGGATGCCTGTCAACGTGATCTCTGCGGGCCTGGGGTAACCTGGGCCCGTCATTGCCAATGGACTTGCTCATGTCGCGCCGAAATGTCGATCTTCCGCCCCTCAACTGCCTGCAGACGTTCGAAGCGGCCGCACGCCATTTGAGCTTTACCCAGGCGGCCCATGAACTGAACCTGACCCAAAGCGCGGTTAGCCGCCAGGTCAAACGCCTCGAAGAAGACTTGGCCCGTCCGCTGTTTTATCGGCTGGCCCAAGGCTTGAGCCTGACCCCTGCCGGGGTACGTTACTTCCGTACCGTCCAACGCCTGTTGCGTGAGCTTGATCGCGAGTCCGCCGAGTTGCGCAGGCGTGGTGCCGATCGCCAGTTGACCCTGGCCAGCACGCCCACCATCAGTTCTATCTGGCTTGCCGGCCTGTTGCCGCAGTTCCAGCGCGACCATCCGGACCTGGATATCCGCATCCTGTGCAGCGAAAGCCCCAGCCACTTGGATGTCAGCGAATATGACCTTGGTTTGTTCTATCACTTGGATGAACTGGCCGCGCCCCACGGCCTTGAGCTGTCACCGGTGTTCGACAGCGAGCAGGTCATCACCGTGTGCAGTCCCGGCTACCTTGAGCGCCACGGCCCAATTCGCGACCTGCACCACTTGTTGCACGCTCACACCTTGCTGATCGTCGAGGACCACCACCACGATTGGCTGACCTGGGCCGACTGGTTCGCCGACGCCGGTGCCGACTACTACTCTCCGCGCCATGCGTTGCGCACCAACAGCTATCAATTGTTGATGCAATCGGCGGTGATGGGGCACGGCGTCGCCCTGGGGTGGAAGCGCTTGCTGGAGACTGACCTTGAGTCCGGACGCCTGCAAATGGCCTTGCCCCACAGCATGCACAGTCGCGGCCGCCTGCACCTGATGCAGCCGCATCATCGCAATCCGCCCGCGGCGGTGCGCAGTTTTCGTCAATGGTTGCAGGCACGTACCGCAGAGGCTGGACTCGCTGACTGAGTGTCAGTGCTGGCCGGTATTTTTCTTTTTGGTCTGGCGCGTCGCCAAGTGTTCGAAGCAAAAAGAAGCGGTGCCGAACACGGCGATCAGGGTGAGTACGATCATGCCGAGGGTTGAGCTTTCCACGGTGACTTCCTACGGGTGATGGGGTAGGTGCTCACGGTAGAGGCAGGGGTGATAAGGGCTCAATAGACCCGACGCAATCCTTACGCCGTCGGGCCTGATGTTATGCATTCTTTACGGGGCGTTGCGGCTGTGGCGGTAATCGCTGACCGCTTCGTACACCGCCTTGCGCAAGCGGTTGATACCGCCGATAGGGCGGTGTTCCGCTACACCAAACCAGGGGTTGAACGATTGGTTGTCGCACGCCAGGTTCTGCTCGGGTGTATCGAAATCCTGCGCCGGGATGCGCACCTTGGCCACCGTTTCATAGGGCGCATCGCTCTCCTTCCATTCGATGCTGGTGTCTTCGATGGGCATGAAAGTCTGCGGGTTCTGCCGCTGGATCTGCAGCACGAAACACGCAGGTATGCGGTCGGTGGACAACTGCTGGCTCAAGGCGCTGCGCAGGAAGTTCGGCAAGTCCTGGTTTTGCTTGGGCAGTTGATATTCCGGGCAGCTGAGCGGGTCGGGCGCGACGCGGAACTTGGCGTTGGCCGCCCCGAACTTGTAGGGCGAGACCGAAAAGTACGTCGTTTGCGTCGGGCTGGCCGGTGCGGGGGCCAGGGTCGCCAGGGCGATAAACAGGTGGCGCACCTGCCAGGTCCGCGGGTCTGCCTTGGGGAAGAACGCCAGGACTTTCTTGCCGTCCGCTTGTGCGCCGATGTTCTGCGCATACTCCGCTACATCGCTGACAAAGAAGTTCGGGTGGCTGAACATCACGAAGTCCTGTTCCGTGCGTGCCTGTTGATCGGCCAGCAGTTGTTTGCCCGGCACGTCCAGCAGCTTGAGTGCCATGCCCCGCGCATCCCGGATGCTGTCGAACTGTGGGTAGGCGTTGCCGTTGGACAGTCGCATCATCGCCTGCCAGGTCTTGCCCGGCTCGGCGAACACGCCCTGGCGCAGCGCCGGGTCGAGATCGGCCAACACGCTGACTTCGGCCTTGACGCAACCATGGGCCTTGGCATGGGCATCGCGCAGGTAGCGCGTGCCTTCGCGGTGCTGGTCAACGATGCGCACGGCCGTCTGGATAATGCCTTGGGTCATCGCTGCTTCGCCCGGCGGAATCTGCTCATTCGGCGACACCGGGCCGCTGTGTTGCCAGGCGTACCAGGCGGTAGCGGCCAGCCAGCCGAGCAGGCCGAGGCCCACCAGCCACAGCAGGGTCTTGCCCAGAAACGCGCCGATGCGCAGCCATAGGCGGGCGAGCAGGGAAGGTCGGTCGTAGGGGGATCGAATCATCATGGCAGTTGTTGCTCCAGCGGGCCGCCCAGTACTTTGAGGTATTCCAGCAGCGCCCAGCGTTCCTGCGGTAGCAGGCCACGGCCGATCACGCCATTGCCACGACTGCCGGCACGGAATTCGTGACCGCTGTTGTGGTTGCCGGTGATTTTGGTGTCGAACAGAAAGGCATTCTTGAACGCACCGGTCTCAAAGCCGAGGTGGCGCGGGTCGTAGTTGAAGGTGCCTTTATAGAAGGTGGTGCTGCGCTCGTCCTGGGGCGAGAGCAACTGATAGATCGTCGGCACCGAACCGTTATGCAGGAACGGCGGTGTCGCCCAGACGCCTGCCAATGGCCGCGCCTTATAAGCTCGCAGTTCACGCACGCCAATGGGCAGGCCGTAGCCGTCCAGGCGCGGGCGCTCGTCCGGGGTCACGCCGGCGGCGCGGTAGGCATGTTCTTCGACGAAAGCGGTGACGTAGGCGAGGCCCTTGGCCACGGACATTTTTTTCAGGTCCAGTGGCTCGGTCGGCGTGGGGTGCAGTTCGACGTTGAGTTTGGCCAGTTCCGCCAGGTCCCATTGCAGGGCGCTGAGGTCGTAGCGCTGATCGGCGATGTTGCTGGCAGTGCCGGGGTCGGTGCCGATGTAGGCCACTGGCAGCATTTTCAGCTGTTGCACAGGACGGCCGTTTTCCTGGGTAACGCTGGGCACATGGCAGCCGGCGCAGTTTTCGGCGAACAGTGCGCGGCCTTGGGCGGCGAGCGGCTTATCAATGGTGCCGAACAGATTCTCGGGCCAGGTCGGGGCCTTGAGGCGTTGCAGGGTTTCTTCGATCAGGTTGAGGTCGCGCACCCTTACGCTGGAAGGGTAGCGCGCATCGCCCTGGAGCGGTTGGCCGGCGTCGTCGAAAAAGGTCAGGGTCGCGCCGACACCCAGCGCTTCGCCGATGTTGCGTGCCATGGGCTGTTGGGCCGAGCCGTTCCATTGCACCCAGTCGAAGGTCCAGATATCCCACAACTGCGGGTAGTCCACCGGCGCATTGGCGACGCGATAGTTGTCGGGAGAAATGGCGTCGCCAAAGCTGGCGTTGGCAATGCGGCCAAAGGCGTCCGTGCGGCCGGGACCTTCTTCAGTGGGGTAGAGGCCACGGTGGGTATCGTTCCAGGCCACCTTGAGGAATTTGTTCAGCGACTGCTTGAAGTCTTGGCGCAGTTGTTTGTGCTCGGCGTCGTAGCGATCTTTCAGCACCTGGCGGGCAAAGCGTTCGAACTTCCATGGGTTGTAATAGGTGGCCGCCAGGCTCGCGACCAGGGCCTGGCCGAAACTGCCGCCGCGCAAGGTCGGCACGCTGGAGGGCAGCACGTGCTGGGCGGAACCGCCGTCGATCCGCAGGGCTTGGTTTTTGTAATGCAGTTCGCCGGTGTGGCAGGCGGCGCAGGTGATATCCAGGTACTCGACGTTGCTGCCGGCGTTTTTGTGCCGGGCGAAACCCACGGGCAGGTTGCCGGGGTTTTGCGCCGTGGGCAGTTGCTTGGGGTCGACCAGGAAACCGAAGCGGGCCAAATACGCTGGCGTGGCAAAGCGCTGCTCGGAAAACGGCAATTCCAGGGCAGTGAACCAGTCGTAGTGCAGGCCTTTTACCTGGGTGCCCTGGGGCGTGAAGTAGTAGGTCTGGCGGTCGGCGGCACTCCATTGTTCCTGGTAGTGCACCTGCTCCACGGGCACATAGTCCGGCAGCTTGGGGTTGATGGTGTAATAAAGCACCACGGCCAGGATCAGGCCCAGTGCTATTAATATCAGGAGTAAAACACGGGAAAAAATGCGCAAGATGGCTATCCTTGTCTCGGCCTTGTCGAGGTGTCGCGTTGTTATGCCACTACGCCACAAGGGCGGCAAGTGGCCATGAGCCTGGTAGCAGGCGGCCCCACGATCCTTCGCGGGCCCCCATCATGAATGAAAATGCTTTTAAACACGTGAACTTATCAGAAGTTTCCTGCTCACATGCCGGTAGCCATTGGTCGTGGCCGCCTGATAAGCTCGCGACTTTATTCGAATGCCCTATTGGCGCATGAACAAGGAAATAGCATGAAACAGCATCGGTTGGCGGCGGCGGTGGCCCTGGTTAGCCTGGTACTTGCGGGTTGTGATTCGCAGACCAGCGTAGAGCTGAAAACCCCGGCGCAGAAAGCTTCCTACGGCATCGGCCTGAACATGGGCAAAAGCCTTGCCCAAGAAGGCATGGATGACCTGGATTCCAAAGCAGTAGCCCAAGGCATCGAAGATGCTGTCGGCAAAAAAGAGCAGAAGCTCAAAGACGACGAGCTGGTTGAAGCGTTTGCCGCACTGCAAAAGCGTGCTGAAGAACGCATGACCAAGATGAGCGAAGAGTCGGCAGCCGCCGGCAAGAAATTCCTCGAAGACAACGCCAAGAAAGACGGCGTCGTCACCACCGCTTCCGGTCTGCAGTACAAGATCATCAAGAAAGCCGATGGCGCACAGCCTAAGCCGACTGACGTGGTGACTGTGCACTACACCGGCAAACTCACCAACGGCACCACCTTTGACAGCTCCGTGGATCGCGGTAGCCCGATTGACCTGCCGGTCAGCGGCGTGATCCCAGGTTGGGTCGAAGGCCTGCAACTGATGCACGTCGGCGAGAAGGTCGAGCTGTACATCCCTTCGGACCTGGCCTACGGCGCACAAAGCCCAAGCCCAGCGATCCCAGCCAACTCCGTGCTGGTATTCGACCTGGAGCTGCTGGCCATCAAGGATCCAGCTAAAGCAGAAGCACCTGCAGCACCAGCCGCCAAGAAGTAATCGGCGCCTGAACATACAACGCCCCGTCTAGACGGGGCGTTGTTGTTTCTGGGGGGCATCGTTCTAAATGGGGGAGCTGCGCAGATCCAAACGAACGTCTGTGGCAGGTAACAGTCTGATATAAGACTCGAGTACGGGTAGCCGCACATCAACGCCAAGTCAATGAAATCTTGGGTTTTTTTTCAGTGCGCAAAAAATGCCCGATCTGACTGAAAGCCTTGTAATACGTGGCTTTCAGCGCGGAAAATAGGCTCTGTTCACAAGGTTATCCACAATTTGTGTGGATAACCTTTTATGTCGCCTGGAACTGGAGTGACAGATGAAACCACCCTTCAATTTCACCCGTTTCCTGCCCATGGCCGCGCGTCTCCTAGGGCGTGGACGTTTGCCGACGTTACTGTTCGCGGTGGCGGCCAAGGGCTCCAGCCAGGGCAATCGCCTGGGCAAACTCAAGGATGACTTCAAGTTGCTCCAGGCGCTGTGCCTGGCCTACTGGCGCGGCGAGTACCGGGCGATCAGCCCCAAGGCGCTGATCTCGGTGGTGGCGGGGTTGATGTACTTCCTCAGCCCGATTGATGCCATTCCGGACTTTATCCCCATGTTCGGCATGCTCGACGACATTGCCGTGCTGGCATGGGTCATGAAGACCCTGGAAGGCGAACTGAGCGCCTTTCGTGCCTGGCGTGACGCCCAGCGCCCGGAAAAGCTCGCCGTGGTTGAGCGACTGCCTGCGACGCCCGCGCTGCTGGCCAAGGAAAACCCGCAAAAAAACGGATGACACGGTATATCCCCCTGCGACCTTTGTGGCTGTTAGGATTACACTCCTAAGGAAAGAGCTTACTCAGTAAGTGTTGTTATCCTACGGGGCGGTCATGGATATTCAGATAATTTCACGCAATGGCGAACCCGAATACGCGGTGTTGCCATGGGATCAGTACCAGGCGCTGCTAAAAGCTGCCGGTCAGCAACAACCGACGTTACCTCCTCTCTCATCGACTGCCCAAGCCGCCCCTGACCAGGACCTGCGCCCGCTTGCAGACCTGCGCGGCTTGCGTGAGGCCAAGGGCCTGGCGATCGAAACCCTGGCACGCACTGTGGGGATCAGCCCCTCATATCTTGGATTGATTGAAAGTGGTGAACGCCAGCCGGATGCCGCGATCCGCCGCAGCCTGGCCTGGGAATTGGGCGTTGCAGGTTGGAGGGATGAATCTTGAGCCTACGTATCAGCCGTCAACACTGGGATGGATTACTCAACGAACTGGACCAGGCTCGCCGCCAGCGCCATCTGCTGACCTACCGCGCGCTGCTGGAGCGCCTGCAATTTCCCACGCCCGCCATGCAAACCCTGGCCGCCGCCCTGGAGCACCTGGCGGCGCTGGACGCCAAGGCCGAACAGCCGTTGCGCAGCTCGCTGGTGATCAGCCAGGGCGCCAGTCGCCTGCCGCGTACCGGTTTTTTTGAATGTGTGGAGCGCCTGGGGCGTTTCAGTGGGCCGTCCGATGGCGTGGCCGCCGCGTCCTGGCACGCCTCCGAAGTGGTGCGGGTGTTCGAATACGAGTACCCGGAATCCGCCGAGGCTTAAAGCGCCTGGGGTAGTGCGTCCATGCTGTCGATCACATGGATGCTATAGCCGGCCATATCCTTGGCATGGTGCTTGGCTTGCGATGCCAGCTCCGCCAACTGGCTGGCATCGAGTTGTCCACAGGCCTGTGGATACAAATGCACCACGCCGATGGACAGTGACAGCAGCGCAAACTCCTGGCGTACGCCCTGGCGGTTGAGCGCCACGAAACAACCGGCCTCCAGGTGTTCGGCGCGGTAGAAACGTCGGCATTGGGTGTGGAAGTCATCCAGCAGCTGATTGAGGCGTTTACGCCAATCCTGCGGGCCCAGCACCAGCAAAAAGTCATCGCCGCCGATATGCCCGACAAAGTCGCGGCTGGGGTCGACGCGGTCGTTCAAGCACTGCGCCAGGCACAACAAGACCTCATCCCCACGCCCATAGCCGTAGATATCGTTGAACGGCTTGAAGCTGTCGATATCCACATAGCAGATCACCGATTCGCGCTGTTGCTGCAACAGGCGCGTCAGGCATTGCTGGATCGGCACATTGCCCGGCAGTAGGGTCAGCGGATTGGCGTAGCGCGCTTGCTGGATCTTCAACTCGGTGATCAGCTTGAGCACATCGATCACCCGGCCCAGGCCCAGATAATCACCATTGAGCGTGATGATAAAGTCTTCTTCGATGCGTTGCCGTGCACGGCTGGTGAGCAAACGGCTGACCTGCTGCAGAGACTGGCTCAGCTCCACCGCCAGGAAGTCGGTGCTCATCAAGCGGCTGATGGGTTTGCGCGCAAACAGGTCGGTGGCGAAGGGTTTCAGCAGCGCGTCCGACAGCGAATGCCGGTGGACGATACCGATCGGGTGCCCGCGCCCATCCAGCACCGCCAGGGAATTGAGGTTGGCTTGGCGCCGGAACGCTTCCAGCACCTGGGCGGTGGCGGTGTCCTGATCCACCGCCGGTTGTTCGTTGAGCAAGGCGCTGAGGTCGCTGCCTTCATCGTTCAGCGCCACGTTGGCGCTGTCAGGCTTGGGCAGCATCAGGCGTGCTTCCTGCGGCGGTTGCTCCTGCGGACGGCAGAGCAGGTAGCCTTGAACCAGGTCCACCCCCATCTCGGTCAGTACCGCCAACTCTTCAGGCAGCTCGATACCTTCGGCAATCACTTGGGCACGCGACGCCCTGGCGATTTGCAGGATGGAGCCGACAAATTCCCGCTTAAGCGCATCCTGATGGATGCCGTCGATGAAGTGTCGGTCGATCTTCACGTAATCCGGGCGCAACTCCGACCATAGACGCAGGCTGGAATAGCCGGCACCCAGGTCATCCAAGGCGATCGAGAAACCCATGTTGCGGTAGTGGTGCAGCGCCGTTTGCAGCAGGTCGATATCGTTGGTGGGGGTTTGCTCGGTGAGTTCGATCACCACTTGGCTCGGTGGAATGCCGAAGTCATGCAGCAGTTGCAGGGTGCGCCCCGGCTGATGCGCGGTTTCCATCAGGGATTGCGGCGAAACGTTGAGGAACAGCTTGCCCGGCAGCTTCTGTTCACTGAAGCGGCGGCACGCGCTTTCGCGGCAGGCGATCTCCAGTTCACTGAGCCGTCCGGCCTGGCTGGCCACGGAGAACAGGGCGACGGGGGAGTGCAGCGGGCTGTTGGACGGCCCACGACTGAGGGCTTCATAGCCGAGAATGCGTCGGTCAGAGAGGCTGATGATCGGTTGGAACAGGCTGTGCAAACTGCCTTGAGCCAGGATAGAGCCCAATGCATTCAGCTGTTCGGTCATGGTCATGGCGATCTCGATCGAAAAAAAGGACCGCAGGCTGGCAGCCTGCGGTCCTTCATTTCACGACAGAATGATGTCTATATGATGACACTCCAGGGAGCCATCACATTAAATCGCCATCATTTACTGCTTGGCTACCTGTTTGGTGATCTTCAGGTAATCCAGCAGGATCCGGCCCGTCTCGGCCAGGTAGGCGTCGTCTTCCGGCTTGGTTTTTTCGGCTTCGGTCGGCAGCGCGTCTTCGTCTTCTTTCTTCAGCTCCTTGAGTGGATCTTCACCCTTGGCCTTGCGGCGGATGTTTTCCAGTGCAAGTTGCTTGTTTTCGATGTCGGCGTGCTGCGCGCGGCGATCCACTTCATTGAGGCTGACGGTTTTTTCTTCCATCAGCTTCTTGGCCAGGGCCAGCTTGTCGCGGATGAACACGAACTCGGCATCCTTGGCGGAGCGGGTGTCGTGGTCGGCCTTCAACTGCGCCAGGAATGGCTTGAACGGGTCAGAGGCCGGCTTGATCGCAGGGCGGATGGTGTCCCATGGCATGGCTTCCGGCAGAGCGCTCTCGCCGATTTCCTTGGTGTCGATGATCGACGGGAAATCGATGTCCGGCAGTACGCCCTGGTGCTGGGTGCTCTGCCCGGAAACCCGGTAGAACTTGGCCAGTGTCAGTTTCAGCTCGCCATGGTTAAGCGGCTGGATGGTCTGCACGGTGCCTTTGCCGAAGGTCTGGCCGCCGATGATCATCGCGCGGTGATAGTCCTGCATGGCGCCGGCGAAAATCTCCGAAGCCGAGGCCGACAGGCGGTTGACCAGCAACGCCATAGGGCCTTTGTAGAAGGCGCCTGGGTTCTCGTCTTCCAGCACGTCGACACGGCCGTCAGCGTTGCGCACCAACACAGTCGGGCCCTTGTCGATGAACAGGCTGGTCAGTTCGGTGGCTTCCTGCAGTGAACCGCCGCCGTTGTTGCGCAGGTCGATGACCACGCCGTCGACTTTTTCCTTCTGCAGTTCTGTCAGGATTTTCTTAACGTCGCGGGTGGTGGACTTGTAGTCCGGATCGCCAGCGCGGAAGGCCTTGAAGTCCAGGTAGAACGCCGGGATTTCAATCACGCCCAGCTTGTAGTCCTTGCCATCCTGCTTGAGGTTGAGGACTTTCTTCTGCACGGCCTGGTCTTCGAGCTTCACCGCTTCACGGGTGATGGACACGATCTTGCTGGTCTGGTCGTTTGGCGCATTGGTGTGCGGAATCACTTCCAGGCGCACCACGCTGCCTTTCGGCCCACGGATCAGCTTGACCACTTCGTCCAGGCGCCAGCCGACCACGTCGACCATCTCTTTGTCGCCCTGGGCAACACCGATGATCTTGTCGGCCGGAGCGACCTGCTTGGTCTTGTCCGCCGGACCTGCCGGCACCAGGCGCACGATCTTGACCTGGTCGTTGTCGCTTTGCAGGACGGCACCGATGCCTTCCAGCGACAGACTCATGTTGATATCGAAATTTTCTGCGTTATCTGGCGACAGATAATTGGTGTGCGGGTCGTAGGACATCGCGAAGGTGTTGATGTAGGCCTGGAAGATATCTTCGGCACGGGTCTGGTCCAGACGTGCGAGCTGATTCTTGTAGCGCTTGGTCAACAGCTCCTGGATGGCCTTCGGCTCTTTGCCGGCGATCTTCAGGCGCAGCACTTCGTCCTTGACGCGTTTGCGCCACAGGTCGTCGAGGGCGGCGGTGCTGGTCAGCCAAGGCGCGTCCTTGCGGTCCACCAGAAGGGTTTCCTTCTGGGTGAAGTCGAGCTTGTCGACGCCTTTGTCCAACTGGCCCAAGGCGAAGTCCAGACGCGCTTTGACGCGGTCCAGGTAGCGCTTGTAGATGGTAAAGGCGGGTTGCAGGTCGCCGCTCTTGAGGAAGTCGTCAAACTGCGTCTTCCACTTGTCGAACTCGGCAATATCGCTGGCCAGGAAGTAGCTGCGCGACGGATCCAGCAGCTTGAGGTAGCTGTCATAGATGATCACCGAGCGCGCGTCGTCCAGCGGCGGCTTGCTGTAGTGATGACGCTTGAGCAACTCGACGACGTTAAGGCTGGCAATCACCTCATCGCGATCCGGCTGAAGGTTGTCCCAGCTGTTGGCTGCGAACGTATTGGTCGACATCGACGCGAAGCCGAGACCAATGAAAAGAGCGAGGGCGGTGCTGGGGAACAAATGCTTCATGCTGATTCGACGCGGGGGCAATTGATAACGCATATTAGGCCGTCTTTGAGGGAGCCGGTTCCATATGGTCCGGTCGCATAATGCAAAAAGCCCGGCGATACAGCTACGGGCTCAGTCCAGACTCACTATGGAGGCACTGTGAAAGCATTGCAAGGCGTTGACGGTCATGTGGAGTGGTTGGACGAACCCAGTCCTACCTGCGATGTAGGGCAAGTTCGCATTCGCGTGGCGGCAGCGGGCCTCAATCGCGCCGATTTGTTACAGCGCGCGGGGCTCTATCCGCCGCCACCGGGTGCCAGCCACGTGTTGGGCCTGGAGTGTTCCGGGGTGATCAGCGAAGTGGGGGCGGGCTCATCCTGGCAAGTGGGCGACCGCGTGTGCGCACTGCTCGCCGGTGGCGGCATGGCCGAAGAAGTGGTGGTGGATGCGCGCCACGTACTGCCTGCGCCGGAAGGCTTGTCGCTGATCGAAGCGGCGGCGCTGCCTGAGGTGTACAGCACGGCGTGGCTCAATTTGTTCCAGTTGGCGGGCCTCAAGCCCGGCGAGAAGGTGCTGCTGCATGCCGGCGCCAGTGGCGTTGGCTCTGCCGCAATCCAGCTGTGCAAGGCGTTTGGCAGCCCGTGCTGGGTCAGCGTTGGCTCGGCGGACCGCCTGGCCTATTGTGAGGAACTGGGTGCCCAAGGCGGCGTGGTGCGCACCGACGGGATCGAAGGGCTGCGGGATTTCGGGCCGTTCGATGTGATCCTCGACCCGGTGGGTGGCAGCTACGCGGCGCTCGACCTCAAGTTGCTGGCCCTCGATGGGCGCTGGGTATTGATCGGCTTGATGGGCGGTCGCGACGCGCAGCTGGATCTGGCCCAGGTGCTGGGCAAGCGGATTCAGCTATTGGGTTCGACCCTGCGCAGCCGCAGTGATCAGTTCAAGGCTGATCTGTTCAGTGACTTGAGCCAGCATGTGTGGCCGTTGTTTGTTGAAGGGCGGTTGAGCCCGCAGCTGGCCAAGACTTTCCCGATCAAGGATGCCGAAGCGGCGTTCGCCGAGTTGGCGACTAACCAGATTTCCGGGAAATTGGTGTTGGTGATTGACGAAACCCTGGTCTGACCTGGATTGAAATGCAGTCAATGTGGGAGCGGGCTTGCCCGCGAAGGCGATGTATCAGTGAAGAATATTTCATCTGACACATCGCCTTCGCGAGCAAGCCCGCTCCCACATGTTGATCGCATTTCAATTTCTGAAGGGGCTGTGTCAGGTCCAGTGGTGGATCGGCCAGCCGGCCGTTTCGGCATGCTCGCGCAATACCGGGTCCGGGTTCACCACTTGCGGGTAGTCCACCTTGAGCAACAACGGCAAATCATTGCGCGAGTCCGAATAAAAGTACGCGCCTTCCAGCGATTCGCCTGCCTGCTCAAGCCACTCAAGCAGCCGCGTGATCTTGCCCTCGCGATACGTCAGCACATCGACCGTACGCCCGCTGTACACACCATGGCTGACGTCAAGGTTGATCCCCAACACTTCATCAATGCCGATCCGCGCCGCAATCGGCGTGACTAGGTGCGTGCCCGAGGCGGAGATCACCAGGATCCGGTCGCCATTGGCACGGTGGCGGGCGATGGTTTTGGTGGCGTCGCTGTAGATCAGCGGCTCGATCACGTCTTCGACCCAGGGCTCCACCAAGTGCTCGATTTCTTCCGGCGTGCGGCCGATCATCGGCTCCAGGCTGAAGTCCATGAACTCTTCCATCCGCAGCTTGCCTTGGCTGTAGGCGTCCATCAGCTCGTTGTTCTTGCGCATGAACGACTCAGGGTCGACCCAGCCCAGCCGGCCCATCTGCTCACTCCAGAGGGTGGCGCAGTCGCCATGGATGAGGGTGTCGTCCAGATCAAAAATTACCAATGCCATCCGTCATGCTCTCTCAAATGAAACGTTGCATCAGGCTACTTCACACAGGGCACTGGGGTCGATGGAAAGTGCCAGGCGTTGCCCGTCCGGATGCAGGTCATCGGCCGAACGGTTGAGCACATCTACCACCAGTTCTACACCGCGTGCTTCGATGCGGTAGCGAATCACGTTGCCCAGCAGGCTGTGGCTGCGCACCAGCGCATCCAGTTCGCCGGTGCGGCTCAGCTCAATGGCCTCCGGGCGAATGGCGATACGGCTGCTGATCGGGCGTTGCAACAGTTGGGTGGCCTTGTCGGCGTCGAGCAGGTTGTAGTTACCGATGAACCCGGCGGCGAATACATCCACCGGCGCGGTGTAGAGCGTTTCGGCATCGCCGCTTTGCACGATCTTGCCTTGGTTCATCAGGAAGATCCGGTCGGACATGGTCAGCGCTTCTTCCTGGTCGTGGGTCACGAAGATGGTGGTCAGCCCCAGTTCGCGTTGGATCTGGCGGATCTGTTCACGCAGGTGCTTGCGAATCCGCGCATCCAGCGCCGACAGCGGCTCATCCAGCAGCAACAGGCGCGGACGGGTGACCAGCGAGCGGGCCAGGGCCACGCGCTGGCATTGGCCACCGGACATCTGGTGCGGGTAGCGGCCGGCGAGGTCCTTGAGTTCGACCAATTGCAGCACTTCCTGCACGCGTTTGTGACTGTCATCGGCGTTGACTTTTTGCATGCGCAGGCCGAAGGCGACGTTCTGTTCCACGGTCATGTTGGGAAACAGCGCGTAGCTCTGGAACACCATGCCGATATGGCGTTTCTGCGGGCTCAGCGGGACGATGTCCTGGCCATCCAGCAGAATTTTCCCACTGTCCACTGACGTCAGGCCGGCGATGCAGCGCAGCAGCGTGGACTTGCCGCACCCGGACGGGCCGAGCAGGGTGACGAACTCGCCCTTGGCGACTTCGCAGTTGATGTCACTGAACACCGGGGTGCCGGCGTAGCTTTTTTGCAGGTGTTGGACGCTGACGAAGCTCATTGGCTTTTGTCCTTGTTCAAGATGTTGGCGGCCCAGGTCAGCACCAGCACAAAGAAGAAATAGGAAATCACGACGGCACTGGTGAAGTGACCGCTGCTGTTGCGCATGTTGTTCAGGTACACCTGTAATGTTTCGTAGCGGGTGCCCACCAGGATATTGGCGAACACGAACTCACCGAACAGGAACGAGAACGACAGCAGCAACGCCACCATCAAGCCTTTGCGCAGGTTCGGCAGCACCACCAGGATCGCCGCTTGCCAGGTGCTGGCGCCGAGCAGTTGTGACGCGTCCATCAGGTCGCGCAGGTTAATGGCTTGCAGGTTGTTGGTGATCGCCCGGTACATGAACGGCAGTGCGACGGTGAAGTAGCAGCCGATCAAAATCCACGGCGTGCCCACCATCGCCATCGGCCCGGAGCCATACAGTTGCAGCAAGCCCACCGACGACACCACGGGCGGCACCGCGAAGGGCAGCAGGATGAGGATGTTCATCAGCGCATCGAGCTTGGGGAAGTGGTAATGCACCACGAACAGCAGCGGCAGAATCAACACCACCGACAGGATCAGCGCGCCCACACACACCAGCAATGATTGCCCGAAGGCCATCAAGAAGCGTGGGTCGCTCCACAGCTGCACGTACCATTTCACGGTAAAACCGGCAGGCAGAATGGTTGCCGACCAACTGCTGGCAATGGAGTAGACAAAGGTGCCCGCCAGCGGCAACACCAGGATCGCAAATAACAACCACACCACTACCCGATGGTAGAGGGAGGCCGGGCCGGCTTCAGCGCGAGACATGGTAGCTCCTCTTGAGCAGCAGTTGATGGACCACGGTGACTACGGTCATCAGCGCCACCAGCACCACGGCCAGGGCGCTGGCCAGGTACGGGTCGAGGGACACATCGCCGGACACCAGCCCCGCAATGCGGATCGGCAGCACGTTGAAGTTGCCGGTGGTCAAGGCGTAGACCGTGGCATAGGCGCCGAGGGCATTGGCCAGCAGAATCACGAAAGTGCCCAGTAGGGCAGGGGTGAGCACCGGCAGGCCGATATGCCGCCAGAACTGCCAGCCATTCGCGCCCAGCAGGGACGCCGACTCACGCCAGTCTTCGCGCAGCGCATCGAAAGCCGGGTACAGCAGCAGCACGCCCAGCGGAATCTGGAAGTAGGTATAGAGGATGATCAACCCGGTTTTGGAATACAGGTTGAAGTCCTGAATGATCCCCGCCTGCTTGAGCATGATGGTGATGCTGCCGTTGAAGCCCAGCAGGATGATGAATGCGAACGCCAGTGGCACGCCGGCGAAGTTGCTGGTCATGTTGGCGAAGGCGGTGACGAAATTGCGCAGCGGCGAATCCACCCGGCGCAACGAGTAGCTGCCCAGCGTGGCAATGATGATCCCGAAGATGCTGGAGTAGAAGCTGATCTCCAGGCTGAACTGGATGGCTTGCAGGTAGAACTTCGAGCTTAAGATCCGCGTGAAGTTTTCCAGGCCCCAGCCAGCCTCTTCGGTTTGCAGGCTGTTGATCAGCACCCACACCAGCGGGGCGATTTCGAACACGATAAAGAACAGCGCGAAGGGCACCAGGCACAGCAGTGCCAGCCATTTACCACGGATCATTTCAGCAGCTCCCGGCATGCAGGTTTGTCGTGGGGCACGCCCAGCAACTCGCAGACGGTGCCGCACAGCTCGGTCTGTTTTGGCGTCGCGTTGGGGTCCAGGCTGAAGGCATCGCCAAGGACAAACAGCGGCACTTCACGCTCTTCTGGCAGCAGGCCGTTGTGGGAACGATCGTTGTTCATGCCATGGTCGGCGGTCACCAGCACCTGGTAGCCCGCATCGAGCCAGGCTTGCAGGTAGTCAGCCAGGATGATGTCGGCCGCCCGTGCGCTGTTGCGGTATTGCGGCGTATCGAGGCCGTGCTTGTGGCCGGCGTCGTCGATGTTCATCGGGTGCACCACCAGGAAGTTCGGCGCGTGCTTGAGGCGCAGGCTTTCGGCGTCGGCAAACAGGTGGGAATCCGGGTAGTGGTCATTCCAGTAGAAATGCCCGTGCTGGATCGCCAGTGCCTTGTCGTCGGTATGACGGTCGCGGGCGGCAAGGAAGGGCGTGCGGTTGTACAACTCGCTGACCCAGTGGTAAGCCGCCGCTGCCGTGGTCAGGCCGGCGTCGGTGGCGTAATGGAAAATGCTGCGCTGGTTGGACAGGCGCGAGACGTTGTTGTGGACGATGCCGCTCTGGATCGGAGGCACGCCGGTGAGTACGCATTCATACAGCGGGCGGGACAGGGCGGGCAGTTCACATTCCAGTTTGTAGAGGGCTGCGCGTCCTGCGCCGACATAGGCCTGCAAGTGCCCCATGGCGTGTCGGGCCACCTCAAAGTTCAGGCCGTCGAGCACGACAAGGATGACATTGTGCTTCATGGGGGGAGGCGCTCCGCAACAGTAGACTTGACTCAATTTCATCGGATGAGCGGGGTCAAAAGTGTGGGAGCGGGCTTGCTCGCGAAAGCGCTGTGTCAGGCGAAGAATCAGTTGACTGAACCGACGCATTCGCGAGCAAGCCCGCTCCCACACAAGCCCGCTCCCACAGTGGATCTCCAGTGGAGCTCCACTGCGAGTGGCGGACTTACTTCATCTCTACGATGACCTGCTCGTTCCACAACTGCGGCAGCTTCTTGGACGTCGCTTCCCAGGCTTCGGCATCCTTGATCGGCTGCGGGTTGGCCTTGGTGTACTGCTCGCCCGGGATCAGGTTCTTGGCGATGTCGGCCGGCAGTTTCAGGTCGGTTTCAGCGCGGATCGGACGCGCATTGCCTTTCGCCAGGTTGAGCTGGCCGGCGTCGCTGAAGATGTATTCGCGGGTCAGCTTGGCGGCGTTCGGGTGTTTGGCGTATTTGTTGATGATGGTGGTGTAGCCGGATTTCACCGAGCCATCCGATGGGATCAGCACCACGTAGTCATCCGGGTTGGCCATCTTGGCCTTGTAGCTCAGGCCGTTGAAGTCCCAGACGATACCCACTTCGACTTCGCCTTTTTCCATGGTGGCAATGGTCGGGTTGGACAGGCCGAGACGACCTTGCTGGGCAATCTTGGTGAAGAATTGCAGGCCTGGGGCGATGTTCTTCTCGTCGCCCTTGTTGGCGATGGCGGCAGCGAGTACGGCGTTGGAGGCCTGGGCCGCGGTGCTCACGTCACCAACGGAGACCTTGTATTTGCCGGTCTGCAGGTCAGCCCAACTGGTAGGAACCTCGGAACCGTGCAGCAGCTTTTTGTTGACGATAAACGCGATGGTGCCGGTATAGGCCAGGGCCCAGTGACCGTCTTTGTCCTTAGCCCAATCCGGCACCTGGGCCCAGGTGGACGGTTTGTATGGCTGGGTGACTTCCTGCTTCACCGCAATCGGTCCGAACGCCGCGCCCACGTCGCCGATATCGGCGCTGGCGTTGTCTTTCTCGGCCTTGAACTTGGCAATCTCCTGGGCCGAGCTCATGTCGGTGTCGATGTGCTTGAGGCCGTAGGTCTTGGCCAGGTCTTCCCAGGTGCCCTTCCAGTTGGCCCAGTCATCGGGCATGCCGACACTGTTTACAGCGCCTTCTGCCTTAGCGGCAGCTTCCAGGGTTTTTAGATCGGTATCAGCGGCCATGGCGGCGGTGCACATGGCAATGGTCGAGCCTAACAGTGATGCCAGGAAAAGCTGTTTCATCCGAAGCTCCTTTGGGCGTTTTCAACGCGGCGGTTTTTTCTGCGGTGTTGTTGGTCTAGGTCAGAGCAATACCTGAGCCAATCTAGACGCGATGGATGACAGTTTCATGTCGATGTCGTTTTTAAAGCCTCGATGTCGCTCAGCGCAGACTTAGCGTAGACCATGCTCAAGTGCCCGTAGTGACTGGACTTGGCCGATGTATTGCAGGGTGTGCTGCGAGGGATGCACACGGACTGTCATCTGTCGGTCATCTGTAATGCCTAGGCTGGCACGCAACCGTGCAAGCCCATTTACGGAGCGGTTTGTGCACCTTGTCGGTGCTGGTCTAGTCCAGATAGGTAACGTTGATGCGTGATGAGGCAATCAAAGCGGTGACATCCATCGGCCTGGCGCTGCAAGAGCAGATCGACCACGGCCTGTTGCCACCTGCCAGCAAATTGCCCGCCGAACGCAAGCTCAGCGAGTTGTTTGGTACCACCCGGATTACGGTGCGGGAAGCCTTGTTACAACTGGAGGCCCAGGGCCAGATCTATCGCGAGGAGCGGCGCGGCTGGTTTGTCTCGCCGCCACGGCTGGCCTACAACCTGATGCAACGTAGCCACTTTCACGCGATGGTCAGCGACCAGGGGCGGGTGGCGTCCACGGAAGTGATTTCCGCGCGGCTCCAACCGGCCTCGGCGGCGGTGTGTGCGTGGTTGCAGTTACCGGCGCTGTCCAGCGTGATCCAGATCTGCCGGGGCCGGCGGATTGACGGGCGCTTGGTGCTGTATGTAGAGCACTACCTGAACCCGCAGTATTTTCCGGGGATCCTGGCGTGTGATTTGAATCAGTCGATGACTGAGCTGTACGCGCGAAAGTACGACCTGCACTACGGTCGAGTGCGCTTTGAAATCGTGCCGACATCACTGCCGGTGGAAGCCGCCGCTGCATTGCGTGTGTCGGTGGGCAGCCCGGGCTTGCGTATCGCCCGGGTCAATTATGACCAGCACCAGCGTTTGATCGACTGCGACCTGGAGTTCTGGCGGCATGATGCCATCCACGTTGGCGTGGATGTTGTGTAGCCACCGGACTGAATGACACACCACAAACCCACAGTTGAATCGAGCCATAGGCATGACCGATCGGTGGGTTGTCAGGGTGTGAGCGCGTCGATCAACTGACCCACATTGGTCTCCAACTCTGTCACCGGCTCCGCACCGTCCACATTCAATACCAGCAGTTTCGAGCCCCCGGCGCTAACCGCCGCCTTGACCGCCTCACTCGGCTGACGATGATGCAGCACCACCGCCACCTCGTTGTCCTTCAACTCGGCACTCAGCTTCTGCAACGCCTCAGGTGTCCAGTCAGCGTCGGGCCGCGCATCGGTACTGAGCACTTCCAGGTTCAAACTGCTGACCAGGTACGCGAAGTGGTCACTCAGGCTGACCACGCTCAGGTTGTCCGCCTTGGCCAGTCGCGCTTCGCTGTCGGCGGTGAGCTTGAGCAGGCGCTGCTTGAGGGCGGCGAGGTTGGCATCGATCTTCGGCTTGGCAGTAGGGGCCAGGCGGCTCAGGTCGGCGGCCAGCACATCGGCCATGCGCCCCATGTTGTTGCTCGACTGCCAGGGCTGGCTGTTCAAGCCGTCGGTGACACCCGGCTGCACCGCAATGCCCGGCAAACCGCCGTCCACCGGGCGTGCAGCGTCGACTTCGACGATGCGGATGTTGCTGCGCCGCGCCACCGGGTAGAGCGGGTCATCAGCCCACAACGAGCGCAGGCCGATGGCGGCGTCGGCGTCCAGTGCCAATGTGTTCAGGGCCGGGGCGCCACGGCCGGTGAAGTAGGACACTTGCCGCGAACCGGGCAGGTTGGCCGGGGCGGCGCGCTCAAGCTGTACGTCGGTGCCTTTTAATAGCACCTCAGCCAGGCCGTAGGTGATCGCAAGCGAAGCAAGCACTTTGACCGGCTTTGCCGCGTGGGCGGCCGATTTGGCCGTTTCAGCCGCCATCAGTGGCGTGGTGAACAAACAAGCGATGGCCAGGGCCAGAGGATGAAGAACGGAGCGCATTATCCAAGATTCCCTTTGAGGCCGGGCACAGTGCCGCGCGCGATGGCGGCCAAGGCGAAGGCGATACCGGCGACCAGGATGATGGCGGCGCCGGACGGCACGGGCAGGTCGAAGATGATCGGCAGCAGGATCCCGCACAGGGTGCTGACGGTGGCAATGGCGACCGAAACCCAGAAGAAACCCTTGAGCGACTGGCTCAACAAACGCGCCGCGGCTGCCGGAATCACCAGCAATGCACCCACCAGGATCGCGCCGATGACCTTGACCGCCGCGACGGTGATCAGCGTCACCAGGATCACGAACAGGTAGTCCAGGGTTTTCACGGCGACGCCGCGCACCGCCGCCAGTTGCGGATTGAAGCTGGCCAACATGATGCGGTTGTACAGCGGCAGCGCCAGGGCCATCACCAGCGAACCGACAACCGCCAGTACCAGCAGGTCGTTGCCGTTGACCGTCAACACCGAGCCAAACAGCACGTTCTCGAGGATGTGCACGTTGATCTTGCCCGCCAGGATCAGCAACAGGCTCGCACCCAGCGCCAGGGACACCGACAGGAACACGCCGATCAACGTATCCGGCGCCAGGCCGGTGCGATTGCGCAGGTAGTTGAGCAGGATGCCGAACAGCAGGCAGTAGCCGAACAACGCGCCATACGGACCGGTGTAGGGCTCACCCAGCAGGATGCCTACGGCCACGCCCGTCAGCGCGGCGTGGCCAACCGCTTCGGAGAAAAACGCGAAGCGCTTGACTACCACCAGCGTGCCCAGGCCGCCCAGCACCGGGCCGATCAGCAGACCGGCGAGCAGGGCGTTGACCACAAAACCGTAGGCCAGCGCCTCCGGCAGGTAACCGGAAGAGGCCCAGCCCTGGACCATCAAGCGAAAGGCTTCATAACTCATTGCGCCGGGCTCCGAGGGTGGGTGGAGAACAGGGTGAGCAGGCGATCCGGGGTCAGGGCCTCCTTGGGTGTGGCGTCGAACAGCACGCGGCGGTTCAGGCCGGTGACGCGATCAGCCAGACGGCCTACGGCCTCCAGGTCATGCTCGATCCACAGCACCGTGATCCCGGCCAGGCGCCAGTCATTGAGCAGGCGCTCGAAGACCTGGATACCGGCTTCGTCGAGGGCCGACATGGGTTCATCCAGTACCAGCAATTGCGGCGCCGGGATCAGGCCCTGGGCCAGCAACACGCGCTGGCGTTCACCGCCGGACAGCGCGCCCATGCGCCGCTTGCGTTTGTCCTGCATGCCAACGCGCTCCAGCGCGTCCCCAATCGCGCCGGCGTAATGCTTGGACAAGCCAAGAAATGCAGGGCGCCGTTGGCACATAGCCGCCATGAAATCATCCACGGTCATCGGCAAACCACGGTCGAATTCCAGGGCCTGGGGCACATAACCGATGGTGCCGGGCGCGGCCGGCCAGTGCAGGCTCAAGCGGCCCTGGTGAGGCGTTTGCCCGAGCAGCGTCTTGATCAGCGAACTTTTGCCGCCACCGTTGGGGCCGACCAGTGCATGGATACTGCCCGGCTGTACCTGGAAACGCACGTCATCAAGGATCACGGTGCGACCCAGGGTCAGCGATACCTTGTCGAATTCAAGCGTCGGGCCGACGCTGACCGCACTCAACTGTTCCGCCGCCGTCATGCCCCCGACTCCTGAATCGCCCGCACCACGGTATTGAGGTTGCCGGTCATCTCCACTTCGTACTTCTCGGCGCTGTATTCGCCGTAGGAAATATGTGACAGCGGGTACAGCTTGACGCCCGACTCGCGCTGGATGGTGTCGACGTAGGTGGACGGGAAATCCATCTCCGAGAAGATCACCTTTACGTCCAGGGCGCGCAGTTCATCGATGGTTTTTTTCAGCTGGCTCGGGCTGGGTTCGATGCCGTGGGCGGGTTCGACCACGGCGGTGACTTCCAGGCCGAATTCGCGCAGCAGGTAGTCATAGGCTGCGTGCACAGTCGCCACGCGCAGGTCCGGGTTGGGGGCGCTGGTCAGCTTGGCCAGGGCATCGGCGCGCATCTGGCGCAGACGCTTGCCGTAGGCACGGGCATTCTGGGTGTAGGTCTTGGCGTTGTCCGGGTCGAGCTTGCCCAGTTCGCGGGCGATGTTATTGACCTGGGCAATCGACGCACTGATCGACAGGAAGGTATGCGGGTTGACCACCTTGCCGGCACCGCGCGCGGCGTTACCGGTGGCGGCCAGCAGCGGCACGTTAGCGTTGGCCTCGATCACCGGGATGTCCGGACGTTCGCTGGTGGCAATCATGCGGTCGGCGAAATCATCGTGGCCGACGCCGTTGAGCACAATCACGTCCAGGGTCCCGATACGTTTGATGTCTTCGGCGCGCGGCTCGTAGGCATGCGGGTTGAAACCGGCCGGAATCAGCGGTACCACCTCGGCCTTGTCGCCGACGATATTGGCCACATAGCTGTAATAAGGATGCAGGGTGATGCCGATTCGCAGGCGTTTGTTCGCCTCGGCGTTGGCGAGCGGGGCGAGTACCAGGCTGAACAGGCCAACCAGCAACAGGCGCAACAGGGGAGATGAAATGGACATGGGCAATCGGTCTTCTCGTTCAGTGACGGTGCTGGCGGGTGACGCCGGCATCGAATTGCGCAACCACTTGCTGCCAGCCGGCTGCGATCAGCGCCTGGTCAGTGAGGTTGGAGGGAGCGGCGAGGTTGGCTTGGCGATTGAGCCAGATATCCGGCTCGGCCCCGTGCACGCGCATCAACAGCGAGCCGCTGGTGCCGGGCGCCTGGCTCAACCCCAGGTAGGCCGAAGGTTCCAGCAATTGCCAACGATGATCACCCCGGCTGACCGAACTGGCGTCCTGGGCAAAGGGTGCGAAGCCTTCTTCGGCCAGTTGCGCAGGGCTGGGCAGTGCACTTTGCTCCTGCTGCAACAGCTGGATTTCATCCAGGGTCACCCGCAGGTCGGCGTAGATGCCTTGCTCGGCGGCGCTCAGGTCGCGACGGGCATCCAATTGGTGGCTGGGTACTGCCGCCACTTCCTGGGTTTCACCGTGCAGCGCGATCACCGAACCCGCCACCGCCAGGATGATCAGGCACAACAACAGCACATAGAGGGTTTCGTGGCCGGCACCGGCGGGTCGTACAACCTGTGTGGTACTCATTGCGGCTGGATATCCGCTTGGTCGATTTCCACCACGTGGCCTGGGCCCGCATCAAACAGCACATAGAACTCGGCCGACGGTTTCTTGAAGGTCAGGGTCGAGTCCTCACCCAGCTTGCCGGGCACCAGGATGGTTTCGTCGTAACCGATCACGTCCAGGGTCACGCCGGGCGCGCCGCTGCCGTCGGAGAAACCGCCTTTGCACTGGATCTGCTCGCCGGGGATTTCCTTGCACTCGCACATCGGGTTGTGGGCCAGGGCAACAGTACTGAAGCCGGCGCACAGCAACAGAACGCCGCAGGCGCGGGTCAGGCGCATCAAAGTCATGGTTTAACTCCTTGCTTGTTCAGCCAGGCAATAGTGGCAGGCGAGGCCTGGCTCAGCGGGATGGAGCCCTGGTGCATGCTGCCGTCCCAGCCTTCCATGGTGACCCACAGTTCGGCATCGGCTGGCGTGCGTTCCGGGATCGGCAGGCCGGCGCCCATGCGGTAGGGGGTGCCGAAGAAGATCACACCGGCGGCGCGCAGGCTGCGTGGCTTGCCGATGCGCAGGTAGGTGGCCTTGACCTGGTTGGCGCAGGTGTCACACAGGGCGGCGTTGAAAAACTTCATCGGGCCGGCCGGGTCGGGGCGCGGGCCTTCATTGCGAAACTCCGCGAGGGTCAGGCTCCAGGGGCCTACCTGCACTTCACCGGCCACGCGCTCGCCGATGCCGGTGTCGCCGCGAAACAGCGCGGCGTCGGCGAAGTACTTGGGCATGAAGCCCAGAGGGATCAGCAACAGCAGCACATTGATGTGGAAGCGCCACTTCAGCCAGAAGGCCCGCAGTGGCGAAGGCGGTACAGCAGCGACCTTGCTCATGAGTTGGCCTCCGAAGTTTCAGCCTGCAGGGCCGGGATGGACGCCGGCTGTTTTTGAATCTTGGCTTCACGTTTGAGGGCATTGAGGGTGGCCAGGGCGGTGCGCTTGGTCCAGATCAGCAGGCCGCTCAACACCATCATGCTCATGATCAGGCCAAAGAATGCCCAGATCAGCTTGATCCAGATCCCACCAAAGTCGCCGGTGTGCAGGGGGCGCATGGATTCGGTGACGAACTCCAGCTTCGAGCGGTCGGACAGCAAGTGCGCCGCCGCGACTTCGCCGTCATAGGGGTTGATCTGTGCGGTCTGGAACATCAATGGGTACCAGCCGCGCCCGCTGATCTGCAGGTGGCTGTAGGCGTTGAGCGGCAGGCTGATGAAACTGGCCTCCAGGCCAGGGATGCGCTGGGTGGCGATCTTGAGCGCCTCGTCCACGGGAATCATGGGGGCCGGCACGCCGGGTGCCGACATCGGCACCTTCTCACGGGCAATCACCGGGATGACCGGTTCGGTGGAAATCGAGATCTGGTTGTCTCCCAGGATCGCCCGGATCAGGAACCAGATGCCGGTGACGGAAATCACCGCAATAAACCAGATCGACCAGATCCCGCTCAGACGGTGGAAGTCGCCCCAGAAAATCCGCGCGCCGTGGCGGATACGCAGGGTCGGGCGCAGGAAACCCTTCCAGAAACGCTTGTACACCACCAGCCCGGTGACCAGCGACGCCAGCAGCGGGATGCCGAGTGCCGACACCAGGTACCAGCCCCAGCTGTAGCCATTGGTGAATGGCACCAGCCACCAGCCGTGCAGGGCGCGGGTGAACTGCTGGAAGTTGAAGGACGGGCTGATGCCCTGGATCGCACCGGTATAGGGGTTGACGTAGACCTCTACCGAACGCCCGTCGGGGTAGCTGAGATTGACGCTGAGGGCGAAATGGGATTCGTCGGGGCGACTGATCGACTGGACGAACACCTGCGGTTCATCGCGCTTGATCGCGGCGATCACCTGGTCATAGCTCAGCGGTTCGGCATCATCCGTCGGCTTGCTCGCGCGGATATCCGGGTTGGCCAGCCAGACGATCTCCTGGCTGACCACCGCCAGGGTGCCGGTGACGCAGACGATCAGTACGAAGAACCAGATGGGCAAGGCCAGCCAGCTATGGACGAGAAACCAGAGTTTGGAGCGTGACTTCTTCGACATGTGAATGAGGGTCTTGATCGGAGAGGGGCAGTGAAGGCCCGGAAAAGGCCAGTCGTAGCTTTTGCTGACGCGACAGGCTGTATCTAAGTTAAGACGGATGAGAATGAGAAATCCCTAACCTAGATATGAAAGAAAATGTTTCAGGTTCACATTCAGGGCGTTTTAACGCCTCGATCGAACACGAAACATGTTCCAAGCCATCACCCTGGCGCCCTTGATGGGGTGGGGCCGCTGCGTAGGATGGGCTTATGCCGTTGAGTGAGCCCTATCCAAAGCGAGCCCTAAGAAAAATGACTGCCAGAACCCTTTACGACAAACACATCGATTCCCACACGGTGTGCCCCCTGGATGACCAGGGCCATGTCCTGCTTTATATAGACCGCCAGGTGATCAACGAATACACCAGCCCCCAGGCCTTCAGCGGCCTGCGCGACGCCGGGCGTAACGTATGGCGCCCCGGCACGGCGTTGGCCGTGGTCGACCATGTGAACCCCACCACGCCCAAACGCATCGCGGCGATGCCCGATGCCGGCGGGGCGCGGCAAGTGTCCTACCTGGCCGAGAACTGCCGGGACTTCGGCATCGAACTGCTGG
This sequence comes from Pseudomonas sp. H3_E07, assembly GCF_054668895.1. NCBI lineage: Bacteria > Pseudomonadati > Pseudomonadota > Gammaproteobacteria > Pseudomonadales > Pseudomonadaceae > Pseudomonas > Pseudomonas sp. H3_E07. The sequence goes on along the minus strand of NZ_CP162795.1, from coordinate 743,574 downwards.
ACATCCTCGACAAGCGTCAAGGCATTGAGCACGTGATCGCCCCGGAACAGGGGTTTATCCTGCCGGGCATGGTGATTGCCGCCGGTGACAGCCACACCACCACCTACGGGGCCCTGGGTGCCTTCGGTTTTGGCATCGGTACTTCGGAAATCGAACACCTGCTGGCTTCCCAGACCCTGGTCTACAAGCGCCTGAAAACGATGTGCGTGAGCGTCGACGGCGACCTGGCGCCGGGCCTGACGTCCAAGGACGTGATCATGGCGCTGATCGGCAAGATCGGCGCCTCGGGTGCCACCGGCTATGCCATTGAATTTCGCGGCTCGACCATTGATGCGTTGAGCGTCGAGGCGCGCATGACCATCTGCAACATGGCAGTGGAAGCCGGTGCGCGGGGCGCGTTCATGGCGCCGGACGAAAAAGTCTTCGCCTACCTCAAGGGCAAGCCGCGTGCGCCGCAAGGCGAGCTGTGGGACCAGGCGCTGGCGGGCTGGCGCTTGCTGCACTCGGATGTCGGCGCGGTGTTCGACCAAGAGGTGCAACTCGACGCCACCACCCTGGAGCCCATGGTCACCTGGGGCACCAGCCCCGACCAGGCCGCGCCCATCGGCGCCCGCGTGCCCGACCCGCAGGACGTCAGCGACCTGATTCTGCGTCAGGACATGCGCCGCGCCCTCAATTACATGGGCCTGGAAGCCGGCATGCGGCTGAGCGATATCGTCATCAGCCACGCATTCATCGGCTCCTGCACCAATGCGCGCATCGAGGACCTGCGCGACGCCGCCAGTGTAGTGCGCGGCAAGCACGTGGCCGAGCACGTACGGGCGATGATCGTGCCGGGCTCCACCGAAGTGCGGGACCAGGCTGAAGCCGAAGGGCTGGCCGCGATTTTTATCGACGCCGGCTTTGAATGGCGTCAGTCCGGTTGCTCGATGTGCCTGGCGATGAATGATGACGTGCTGGCTCCCGGCGACCGCTGCGCCTCCAGCACCAACCGCAACTTCGAAGGTCGCCAGGGCGCGGGCGCACGTACCCACTTGATGAGCCCGGCGATGGTCGCCGCCGCCGCCATTACTGGCCGCCTCACTGATATCCGCCACGTTGGAGCGCGCCCATGAGCCTGCAACCGTTCACCCTGGTCACCGGCAAGGCCGCGCCGATGCTGGCGGCCAATATCGACACCGACGTAATCATGCCCAAGCAGTTCCTCAAGGGCATCGACCGCAGCGGCCTGGACCGTGGGCTGTTCTTCGACCTGCGCTTCTTGCCCTCCGGCGAGCCCAACCCTGAGTTTGTGCTGAACCAACCGGCCTGGCAGGGCGCGAGTTTTATGGTGGTAGGGCCGAACTTCGGCTGCGGCTCCAGCCGTGAACACGCGGTGTGGGGGCTGAAACAGATGGGCATCCGCGCCTTGATCGGCAGCAGCTTTGCCGGGATTTTCTATGACAACTGCCAGCGTAACGGGGTGTTGTTGATTACCCTGGACGAGGCGGTGCTGCAGACGTTGGGCAAGACCGTCAGCCAGGCGGACCAGGCGCAGATCAGTGTCGACCTTGAAGCCCAGCAGATTCGCCTGGCGGACGGCGAGGTGATTGCGTTCCAGATTGATACGTTGCGTAAGTCTGCGCTGCTGCTTGGCCTGGACGCCATCGGCAGTACCTTGCAGCGCAGTGACGAGATCAAGGCCTTTGAACGCCGCCACCTGCAAGCCAACCCCTGGCTCAACTGACACACCCAGCTCTAAAAGCAGGCGCGGGCTTGCTCGCGAGTGCAGTGTGTCAGCCAATACATGTCTGACTGACCCACCGCTTTTGCGAGCAAGCCCGCTTTCACTTTTTTGATTGGGTTTGCAACGCTATGGGCTAGATCGAGAGCCCTTTGAAGTGCTCCTGCAAGAACTCTACGCAGGCGCGCAGCTTCCCGGAATACGCCAGCCGTGTCGGGTACACCGCCCACACATTCGCGCTCTGGGTATATCCGTGCAGTACCTGCACCAGCTTGCCTTGTTCCAGCAACGGCTTCACATCCCACATCGAGCGCAGCAACACCCCGCGCCCATCCAAGGCCCACTGCAACACAATCTCGCCATTGTTCGACGACAGCGGCCCACGCACGCGCACGCTTTCCTGGGCGCCGTCGCGTTCCAGGTTCCAGATGCCAAACGCGTTATCGCGCTCTTTGAGCACCAGGCAATCGTGCTGTTCCAGGTCGCTCAAATGTTGCGGTGTGCCGTGGCGCTGCAGATAAGCCGGGGCGGCGCACAGTACCCGGCGGTTGCTCACCAGCCGGCGGCCGATGTGTTGGCCGGGAATGTCGTCGCCCACGCGGATCTCCAGGTCGAAGCCTTCGCTGACGATGTCCACCACGCGGTCGAACAGGTCCAGGCGGATTTCCAGGTCCGGGTATTGTTCTGCCATCTGCGACAGGGCCGGGGCCACATGGTTGCGGCCAAAGCCGAAGCTGCTGCACAAATGCAGGCGCCCACGGGGGCTGTCGTGGGCGTCGGAGAGTTCATCGGAGAGTTGCTGGAAGTCCTCCAGGATGCGCACGGCCCAGCGCTGCACCCGCTCGCCGTCTTCGGTCAGGGCGATGCGCCGGCTGGTGCGGTGCAGCAGGCGGGTGGCCAGGGTGGTTTCGAGGATCTGGATACGCTTGCTGACATACGCGGGCGACAGCCCGAGTTCATCGGCTGCCGCTGCGAAGCCGGCCTTGCGGATCACGGTCAGGAACACCCGCAGGTCTTCGGGTAGGGGCACGGTATCTTTCTTGTTAGTCATCAGAAACAGGCGTGGCGGCATGAGCCGCCAGAATAGCACCGCTTGGACGCGCCTTCCGGCACGCCCGGGTGTTGTCGCTTACTCGGCGGCCATCTTGGCCTGGGCCGCAGCCTCGGCAGCCCGAGCATGGCGGCCGCGCTTGAGCGCGATAGGGGCCATTTTTTCGCGGTCCAGCTCACCTTCCCAGGCGGCCACTACCAGGGCGGCCACGGCATTGCCGATAATATTGGTCAACGAGCGGCATTCGGCCATGAAGCGATCGACGCCGAGGATCAACACCATCGCCGCCACCGGCACCGTCGGCACCACCGCCAGGCTGGCGGCCAGCGCCACGAAGCCCGCACCGACCACCGCACCCGCGCCCTTGGAGGTCAGCATGGCCACCGCCAACAGGGTCAACTGCTGCTCCAGTGGCAAGTGGATGTTAGTGGCCTGGGCCAGGAACAGCACCGCCAGGGTCATATAGATGTTGGTGCCGTCGAGGTTGAAGGTGTAGCCGGTCGGCACCACGATGCCCACCACGCCCTTGGAGGCGCCCAGGCTTTCAAGTTTCTGGATCAGTTGAGGCAACGCCGACTCCGACGAGCTGGTACCGAGCACGATCAACAGCTCTGACTTGATGTAGCCCATCAATTTGAAAATGCTGAACCCGGCGTAGCGGGCGATGCTGCCCAGCACCACGGCAATAAAGAAAAACGCCGTGACATAGAAGGTGCCCACCAGTTTCAGCAGGGGCAGCAACGAACCGACACCGTACTTACCGATGGTGAACGCGATCGCACCAAAGGCACCGATCGGCGCGACCCGGCTGATGATGCCGACGATGCGGAAGAACACTTCGCTGGCCTGATTGATCACGCCCACCAGCGGCCGGCCCTTTTCACCGACCATTACCAGGCCCACGCCAAACAGCACGGAGACGAACAGCACCGGCAGGATTTCACCCTTGGAAAACGCATCGAAGAATGTCGCGGGGATCACATGCAACAGGAACCCGGTGATGCCTTCGCCATGTTCGGCCTGGCCGACAAAACCGGCGATGGCCGAACTGTCGAGGGTCTTCACATCGATATTGAAGCCCACGCCCGGATGCAGCAGGTGCGCGGCAAGAATGCCGATCAACAGGGCGATGGTCGAGACCACCTCGAAGTACAGCAGCGCCTTGCCACCGACCCGGCCCACCTGTTTTACGTCGTGCATGCTGGTGATGCCGGAGACCACCGTGCAGAAGATGATCGGGCCGATGATCATCTTGATCAGCTTGATAAAACCATCGCCGAGGGGCTTGAGGTCGATGCCGATCTGCGGCCATTGATGGCCGATCAACACGCCCAGCGCGATAGCGATGAGCACCTGGATATACAGGGTTCCCAGCAGTTTTCTGATTGTCATTGTTATTATCTCGGTACGTTTCTTGGGGCAAAGCGAACCCGTCGCAGGCCATTGGCAGCCTGCGAGGCGGGTGGGTCAGGTCACGGGTTTACTGAGTGGTTCAGCGAAGGAAGGTCAGGACTTCGCCCAGCAGCAACTCGGGGGCTTCTTCGGCGATGTAATGGCCGGCCGGCAGGGCCTTGCCGCGCACGTCGGTGGCGACTTTCTGCCATTCCTTGAGCGGCTCGAAACAGCGGCCGACCGTGCCTTCGGCACCCCACATCACCAGCAACGGCAGGTTCAGGTGGTTACTGGCGTCGATGTCCGCCTGGTCGTGCTCAAGGTCGATACCGGCGGCGGCACGGTAGTCCTCACAGAGGCCAGTGGCGGCCCCCGGCAGTTTCAGGCAGCGCAGGTACTCGGCGAAGGCCTCATCGGTAAATGGCTTGAGCCCGGCGCTGCGACTGCCCATTACGCTGCGCAGGTACAGCTCCGGGTTGCTCTCGATCAAGGCTTCCGGCAACGGCGCCGGGCGGATCAGGAAGAACCAGTGCCAGTAGGCGCGGGCGAAGGCTTCGTCGGTCTGTGCATACATCGACAGGGTAGGGGCGATGTCCAGCAGCACCATGCGCTGCACGGCGGCGGGATGGTCCAGGGCCAGGCGATGGGCAACGCGGGCGCCACGGTCGTGGGCCAGCACCGAAAACTGCGCGAAGCCCAAGGCCTTCATGAGCTCGGCGCTGTCCCGGGCCATTTCGCGTTTCGAATAGTTGGAGTGGTCGTCATTGGCTGGCGGTTTGCTGCTGTCGCCATAGCCACGCAGGTCGGCGGCCACCACGGTGAAGTGTTCAGCCAGCTGTTCGGCGACTTTGTGCCAGATGACATGGGTTTGCGGGTGCCCGTGCAACAGGAGCAGACCGGGACCTGTACCGCCTTGGCGGTAACTGATGTCCACGCCGTTGACGTGGCACTGGTCTTTTTGGAATCCGGCGAACATGGAATGACTCCTCTTTGTAATTGCTTGCATCCTGGAATCACGCAGCGTTCGGGGCAAGGGCGAAAACGTGGAGGGGTTGTTCATGAAGTGTGTAGGAGCTGGCTTGCCGGCGATGAAATCGACTCGGTGCGCTGGTAGAACGAGTTGTGTGCATCGCCGGCAAGCCAGCACCTACATTTGATAGATGTTGCCTCAGCTATTTCAGGCTTGCTTGAACATCTCCATGGCACGCTGGCGGATCTGTGCTTCGGTCAAATCTTCCTTATGCGTGGCCAGGAACCACAGATGCCCGAACGGATCCTTCACGCTAGCGGAGCGGTCGCCGTAGAACTGGTCTTTCGGCTCGGACACGACCACAGCGCCCGCAGCCACCGCTTGCTTGAACTGCGCGTCGACATCCTTCACATACAGATGCAAACCGACACTGGTGTGTTCATCCGGATTGCGCAGCGCCATTTCATCGCAGGGCGTGCCCAGCATGATTGCCGAGTCACCAATACGCAGCTCGGCATGGCCGACTTTGCCATCGGGCATGTCCAGGCGCATGACCTGGGTGGCGCCGAAGGCTTTCTTGTAGAACGCGATGGCTTCAGCGGCATTGTTGATGCCCATATACGGCGTGACGCTGTGATAACCCTCGGGAATCGGTTTAACGCTCATATCGTTCTCCTTGATGGTGGTGGAGGGACGGCCTTTTAACTATAGGCCACGGATTGCGTGGCCTGCGGACAGCCGACGAGGTGTCCGCCAGGCAACAGTGAGCGGGCAGATTGCTGCGCCCTAAGCGCGCCGGGTCAGCGTTCTTACCGCCAAACCGCCTGCTTCGAATGCCGATGAGGTGCGCCAGTTCATCCTGACCCGTTACAAAGGCCAGATCGCCGCTGGTTTCTGATTATGAGGGTGTCACTTCAGTGATTGGGAGGTGGGCTCCAACAGCTGTGCCCCTGGCCCGCACTCGCCGAGTTTGTCATCCTGATTACGCAACGGACATGCCTCCAGCGACAGACACCCGCAGCCAATACAGCCACTGAGCTTGTCGCGCAGCAGCATCAGCTTGTTGATGCGTTCATCCAGGTCTTCGCGCCACAGCGCCGACAAACGCTCCCAATCCTGGGCATTGGGCGTGCGCCCGTCCGGGAGCGTCTGCAACGTCTCGCCGATCGTCGCCAGCGGAATGCCCAAACGCTGGGCGATCTTGATCACCACCACACGCCGCAGCACATCCCGTGGATAGCGGCGCTGGTTACCGGCATTGCGGTTGCTCTTGATCAGCCCCTTGGCTTCATAGAAATGCAGGGCCGTGACCGCGACGCCACTGCGGGCGGCGAGTTGGCCGACGGTGAGTTCCTTGTTGAGCATGAAAAAACTCCCAAACAGCGCTTGACCTTGACTTAACTAGAGGTTTTACCCTGCATGGCATCGAATCGCAAGATTCTGCCTACAGAGAAAGGGGAGTGTTCATGCAGGTATTAGAGAAAAATCGCAGCTTCACTCAATTGATCGAGTTTCAGATCGAGCCCCGGCAGCAACGGGCCCTGGTGGCGGCGTTGACCACTCAAAGCGAACGCCTGGCCCAAGGCCATGGCGGCTTTATCAACGCAAGTGTGCAAGTCAGCGATGACGGCCGGCGGGTGCTCAATTACCTGCAATGGCGCTCGCGCGAGGATGGCGAGGCGGCGTTCAAATGCTTCGAGCACGGCGAGGAGGATTTCTGGACGCTGATTCGCGCCCACCAGGCCACGGCCGTGACCTTCGGTTCGTTCCAAGTGCTGCGCAGCTTCGAGCGTAGCCACGATAACGCATTGCACTGCCGTCTAAATGGATAGGTGCAGCATGCGCTCGCCCTGCACGTTTTCGCCTGGGCGGCGTTTGTTCACCGCCAACTCGCCGATCTTGATCAGGCGTGTGCGCGTGACGTTGCGGCTCAAGCCCAGCAGGTTGGCGGTGTGCACCTGGTTGTAATGGCTGAAACGGTAGGCGGCGCGGAGCAGGGCGTCCTCGACCTTTTCATGCAGGGCCCCGGCCTGTTCCTCAAACAGCTTTTGGAAGGCCCGCGCCAGCAACGCTTCGGCGCTGTTGTCAGTGCCGTGCTGGCTGTCGTCCTGACGCTCGATGCGCATGTTCGACAGGCGTAAATCGTCGCGTTCGATCACGCCATCGCGGCAGATCAGCAGGGTGTGGTGAATCACGTTTTCCAGTTCACGGATGTTGCCCGGCCAACTGTAGCTCTTGAGTTTGTGCTCGGCCTCGCGGCTGATGGTGATCGGCCCGTAACCCAGGCGCTGGCTGTAGGCTTCGATAAAATGCCGGGTCAGCGGCAGGATATCGCCTGGCCGGTCACGCAAGGGGCTGAGCTCCAGGCTGACCACGTCGAGACGGTAGTAGAGGTCCTCGCGAAAATGCCCGGCATTGATGGCTTTTTCCAGTTGCACGTTGGTGGCGGCCAGGACCCGCACATCAATCGGAATGCTCTTGCGCGACCCCAGGCGTACCACTTCGCGTTCCTGTAGGACGCGCAACAGCTTGACCTGGATCGCCATCGGCAAATCGCCAATCTCATCCAGAAACAACGTGCCGCCGTCGGCCTCTTCGAACCAGCCGGCCTTGGCACTGAGGGCGCCGGTGAAGGCGCCTTTTTCGTGGCCGAACAGCTCGGCTTCCACCAGGGATTCGGAGAACGCACCGCAGTTCACCGCCACGAATGGCCGGTTGCGCCGCGCGCTGAGGTTGTGGATATGCCGTGCCACCAGTTCTTTACCGGTCCCGGTCTCGCCGATGATCAACACGCTGGCTTCGCTGGGCGCCACTTGCTGGATGTGGTCGAGCAACGCCTGGGATTTAGGGTCTTCGAAGACCTGGGCCGTGGCGCGGATCGACGTCGCGAGGGCGGGCGAGGGCGGTAGGGTCAAAAGCTGCATGGGCACCTCTCTTAGGAATAGAACGTTGGAATCGGCAGGGCTTGGTTCAATGCCCAATCCCCGAGTTCGTGGAGCTTGTAGTCCACCGGGTCGTGCAGGGTTTGCGTGCGCAGGTTGCGCCAGTGGCGGTCCAGGCGCAGCGATGCGTGGGTGGAGCGCGCGCCGGTCACTTCGAACAGGCGGCTGCACAAGTCGAGGCCTTGGCGGGTCGCGGCGACCTTGGCGGTGGCGATAGCGATAGCCAGTTGGCCACGCTCGTTTTCGCTGAGGTTCGGGCCCTTTGCCCAGGCTTGGTCGAGCAACTCGGCGGCGCGCTCCACCAGCAAGTGCACACCTTCAAGGGCGATCCAGAATTCTCCGTAGTGATGCAGCACGTAAGGGTCCTGGCGCACGTCTTCGGCACTGGATTTATGCCACGAACGGGTTTCGGTGAGCGTGTAGTTGCGTGCTTCTTCGAAAGCGCCTTCGGCTATACCGAGGAACATATGCGTAAAGGTCAACTGCGCGATCAACGGGCGCAGGCAGGCAAAGGGCGTGCTCAGCGGGCCGGGATCGAGCAGCAGTTCGGATTCTTCGACGCGCACCCGTTCGAAGCTCGCGCTGCCGCTGTCGGTCTGGCGCTGGCCGATATTGTTCCAATCGTTGTGCAAAGTGATGCCGCTGCGGCCGCTGGGGATGGCGGCGATCAGCAGCTTGCCGCCGGCGGTTTCATCCACCGCCGAGGCGATCAGCATTTCCGAGTCGCTGGCGCCGGAGCAGAAGCTCTTTTTGCCGGAAAACTCGCGCCAGCCGCCGAAATCCTTGACCACCGTGCGCGTGTCCAGCGGGTTGAGGGCATTGCCCCAAAACCAGTTTTTGCGTGCAGTCTGTTCGAACCAGGGCTGCCATTGATCCGGGCGTGAAAACAGGCGCACGGTGGCGAGCATCAGGTGGTGAAAACCGAAGACATGGGCGATCGAACTGTCGACCTTGGCGAATTCGCGCACGATGCCGAGGGTGTCGCTCCAGCGTGCGCCGAGGCCGCCGTATTGGATGGGAATACTCAGGGCCAGCAGGCCGCTCTGGCGCAGGGCGTCGCGTTCGGCTTTAGGCGTGCCACCGCGCTCGTCACGCTCGACGGCGGTGCGGGCGAATTCGGCGGCCAGCCGTTTGGCGGTCTGCAAGGGGGAGGGCAGGACGCTGTGGGGGTTGGCTGTCACGGGAGATTCCTCTATTTGCCTTGTAGGCGCTGGCAAGCCGGCGCCTACAGAAGGGCAGCGGTTCAGGCCTTTGTCGTCGGCAGTACATCGTTGGCAATCATTTCGCCGAACGGGCCAGTGAGGTTGGTGACGCCGCGCCCGGCAAGGCTGGCGTAGGGTTCCGGCAGCAACGGGAACACCAGCTCGGCGAAGCGATAGGCTTCTTCCAGGTGCGGGTAGCCGGAGAAGATGAAGCTCTCGATCCCCAGGTCTGCGTATTCCTTGATGCGCTCGGCTACTTGCTGCGGGTTGCCGACCAACGCGGTGCCGGCACCACCGCGCACCAGGCCGACGCCGGCCCACAGGTTGGGGGCGATTTCCAAGTTGTCGCGGCGCCCGTCATGCAGGGCGGCCATGCGGCGCTGGCCTTCGGAATCGAAGCGCGAGAAGGATTTTTGCGCGGCGGCGATGGTTTCGTCGCTGATGTGCTCGATCAGTTTGTCGGCGGCTTTCCAGGCGTCCTCTTCGGTCTCGCGCACGATCACATGCAGGCGGATGCCGAATTTCACGGTGCGCCCGTGGCGTGCGGCGCGCTCACGCACATCCGCAAGTTTTTCCGCGACGGCGGCCGGCGGTTCGCCCCAGGTCAGGTACACATCGACCTGCTCGGCGGCGAGGTCGTGGGCGGCATCGGAAGAACCGCCGAAATACAGCGGCGGATAAGGCTTCTGCACCGGCGGATAAAGCGCCTTGGCGTTCTGTACGCGCAAGTGTTTGCCTTCGAAATCTACCGATTCGCCCTGCAATACGCGGCGCCAGATCTGTAGGAATTCGTCGGAGACTTCGTAGCGTTCGCTGTGGTCAAGGAAGCTGCCGTCGCCGCGGTTTTCGTCGGGGTCGCCGCCGGTCACCACGTTGATCAGCAGGCGGCCGTTGGACAGGCGGTCCAGGGTCGCCGCCATGCGTGCCGACACGGTGGGCGAGATGATGCCCGGACGAATGGCCACCAAGTAACGCAGGCGTTCGGTCAACGGCACCAGCGCCGAGGCGATGACCCAGGAGTCTTCGCACGAGCGCCCGGTAGGAATCAGCACGCCGTGGTAACCCAGGCTGTCAGCCGCCTGTGCGACTTGCTTCAGGTAATTGAGAGTGACCGGCCTTGCACCTTGTGTGGTGCCCAGGTAATGACCGTCGCCGTGAGTGGGCAGGAACCAGAAAACATCCATGACAAATCCTTAAGCGATTTTCAGCAGAGAGGGGGCGTGCGCAGTGAACAACGGTGCTGCACGTTCTGCCGCCAGTTGAATACGGGCTTTTAATAGGTCGCTGGTTATTTGGTAGTCGGTGAAGTCCGCCTCGGTGGCGTACACGCCGACGGGCAGGGTCAGCGCCTGGAAGAAGCTGAACAGCGGACGCAACTGATGATCGAGGACCAGCGCGTGACGTTCACTGCCGCCGGTTGCAGCCAGGAGCACGGGTGTGTTGACCAATGCATTGAGGCCGATCAGGTCGAACAAATGCTTGAGCAAACCTGGGTAGGAACCGCGATAGACCGGCGCCGCGACGATCAGCAGGTCGGCCTGTTCGATGGCCAACAGTTGCGCCTCGACGTCGGCGGGCAGCTCATCGCGGGACAACGCGCCGCCGAGAGGCCGGGCGATGTCGCCCAGTTCGATCAGGGTGGTCTCGATCGGCAGCAACGTAGCGATTTCAGCCAGTACAGCCTGGGTCAGTACGAGGGTGCGGGACGGACGCCAGGTTCCGCCCGAGAGGGCGACGACATTCAGGGGACGGGTCATGAACAGTTCCTTTTTCAACAGTGGTTCATAGCAAAGGGGTACAACCGGTTGAGCAAGAGCTGTACCAACGGGTGCAGGCCTTGAACGGCGTGGGTTGCAGGCTCACTGCTGAAAAATGCGGGTGTTGGCTGCCTGGTGATTTGTTGAATGACTGTTGCTAGCGAAACAGTTGCGTGGGCAACAGTGCTGTCGCCGTGCAGCATCATTTATAGAGGGTTACTTTTATTCCGTAAATGAACGTATTTCTATATTTATAGATCTTAAAGGAATATGAAAGCGCCGCTATCGAAGGTGCTTCAGCGGTTGATAGCAACTATCACGGCAGGTGATTTTTCCCTGCGCGAGGGCGGGAGTAGCCTGTGTTCATTGACTCGAAACCTCCTTTGCAGGGCCACCGCCATGAACCGATTCCTCGCCGTTTCCTTATTGATTGTCAGTGCTGTCCTTGCTGGATGTGCGACCCATCCATCGCCAGAGATGCGCCCTTACACGGCCGAAGAAACCAAACAGTTGGCCCTGGAAGCGTTGAGTCGTCGTGGTTTGTCATTTGATGAATATCAACAGCAGCGCGCTGCACTCACCGGCCAGCCACAGAGACCCTTCGGCTTTGATCGCCAAGGCGAAATGAACGCCGAACGCAGTGTGACCCTGCATGGTCGTGCCAGTTGAGCCTGCGTCCGGCGGCAAAAAGCCCGAGGTTTCCCTTAAGGAACCTCGGGCTTTTTGTTTTCCATGGGGCGACTTCAGCCTGTTAAGCTGAATTTCAGGAGCGTTCCTACGCACATTTACATAAAGTGGTCCTTCTTTAATGGCATTCGATCGGTTAAACCTGACGACCTCTGTCCCGGTCCGTGCCCCTGAGACGCTGCTCTCGGGAACCTGCTCTGCGAGTTTTCAATGTCATGAATAAACGTCCGCTGTATTTCGACTACGCCGCCACCACCCCGGTGGATGAGCGGGTCATCCAGGTGATGGTTGAGTGTCTGGGCTTCAATGCCAACTTCGGTAACCCTGCGTCCAGTTCCCATGCGTTCGGCCAGGCGGCCCGGCACACGGTCGAACAGGCGCGTCGTCAGGTGGCCGAGTTGGTCGGTGCCAACCCGGAACAAATCGTCTGGACCTCCGGCGCCACCGAATCCAACAACCTTGCGATCAAGGGCGTGGCCCAGGCGCGAGGTGTGGCGGGTGGGCATATCATCACCAGCCAGATCGAACACAAGGCCACCCTGGATACCGCGCGACAACTGCAGGAAGCGGGCGTGGCCGTGACCTACCTGGTGCCGGATGCCGAAGGCCTGATCAGCGCCGATGCTGTCAGTGAAGCCTTGCGCGAGGACACCTTCCTGGTGTCGCTGATGCTGGTGAATAACGAATTGGGCACCCTCAACGACATCCCGGCCATCGGCGCTCGCGTGCGTGAGCACGGTGCGTTGTTGCATGTGGATGCGGCGCAGGGGGCGGGCAAGGTGGCGATCGACCTGGCGCAGTGGCCGGTGGACTTGATGTCGTTTTCGGCCCACAAACTGTATGGCCCCAAAGGTGTCGGCGCTTTGTATGTCGGCCCGCGGGCGCAGCAGAAGGTGTTGGCGCAGATTCACGGCGGCGGTCACGAAGGCGGCCTGCGCTCCGGCACCTTGGCAACGCATCAGATTGCCGGCATGGGCACCGCGTTTGCGTTGGCGGCGGCGTCTTTTGCCGAAGAAAAGGCGGTGATCGTGGCTCTGCGCCAGCGCCTGCTGGACCAGTTGGCGTCGGTGGCCGGCGTGCGCCTCAATGGCAGCGCCACGCAACGTATTCCACACACCCTGAGCCTCACGTTCAGTGAAGGCGAATTCAATGCCGCTGCGTTGAGCGCGGGGATCGCGTTCTCTGCGACGTCCGCCTGCAATTCGGCGAGTAACGCGCCGTCCCATGTGCTGCTCGCCCTGGGCCATGGTGCACGCAGCGCCGGCCGTACCATTCGCTTGAGCCTGGGCCGGTTTACCACCGAACAGGATATTGACCAGGCGGTGCAGTTGATCAAGTCAGCCCTGGCCAGTGCACCGGCCTTCTGGGCGGTCTGATTCATTTATCGCAACACATAATAATTATTCGTGGTTAGCAGGAGACACAATGAGTACGCAGCCTTTGACCCATGGAACGGTTCCCCAGCGCCTGGCGCATACCCGTGAACTGATGAGCCGCGAGGGCATTCACGCCCTGCTGGTGCCGTCGGCCGACCCGCACCTGTCCGAATACCTGCCGGGTTACTGGCAGGGGCGGCAATGGTTGTCGGGGTTTCATGGTTCGGTGGGGACGCTGATTGTCACTGCGGATTTCGCCGGTGTGTGGGCCGACAGCCGTTACTGGGAACAGGCGACCAAGGAACTCAAGGGCAGCGGCATCGAACTGGTCAAGCTGCAGCCGGGCCAACCCGGGCCACTGGAGTGGCTGGCCGAGCAAACACCGGAAGGGGGTGTCGTCGCGGTGGACGGTGCAGTCATGGCTGTGGCGTCGGCGCGAACCCTGGGTGGCAAGTTGGCAGAGCGTGGCGCCCGACTGCGTACGGATGTCGACCTGTTGGATGAAGTCTGGAAAGACCGCCCGGCATTGCCGAACCAGCCGATCTATCAACATTTGCCACCGCAGGCCACTGTCAGCCGTGGTGAAAAACTCGCCTCACTGCGCGCCGCCTTGAAAGAGAAGGGCGCCGATTGGCATTTCATTGCAACCCTGGATGACATCGCCTGGCTGTTCAACTTGCGCGGTGGTGATGTTTCCTTTAACCCGGTGTTTGTGTCCTTTGCATTGATCAGTCAGCAGCAAGCCACGTTGTTCGTGGCGCTGAGCAAAGTCGATGGTGAGCTGCGGGCGGTGCTGGAGCAGGATGGCGTGACGCTGCGCGACTACAGCGAAGTGGCTGACGCGTTGCGCGCGGTGCCTGCGGGCGCCAGCTTGCAGGTGGACCCGGCGCGCGTCACCGCTGGCCTGCTGGAAAACCTGGATGCTGGCGTCAAGCTGGTCGAAGGGCTTAACCCGACCACATTGGCCAAGTCCCGCAAGAGTCTTGCCGATGCGGAACATATCCGCCAAGCCATGGAGCAGGATGGCGCGGCGCTGTGCGAATTTTTCGCCTGGCTGGAGAGTGCGTTGGGTCGCGAACGTATCACCGAACTGACCATTGACGAACACCTGACCGCTGCGCGCACCCGTCGGCCCGGTTATGTATCGCTGAGTTTCAACACCATCGCAGCCTACAACGCCAATGGCGCAATGCCGCATTACCATGCCACTGAAGAAGAGCATGCGCTGATCGAAGGTGATGGCTTGTTGCTGATTGACTCGGGTGGCCAGTACCTGGGCGGCACCACGGATATCACGCGGATGGTGCCTATCGGCACGCCGAGTGACGAGCAGAAGCGTGACTGCACCCGCGTACTCAAGGGCGTGATCGCCTTGTCCCGTGCACACTTCCCGAAAGGGATCCTGTCACCACTGCTGGACGCCATTGCCCGCGCGCCGATCTGGGCGGAAGGCGTGGACTACGGCCACGGCACCGGGCACGGTGTAGGCTATTTCCTCAATGTGCATGAAGGCCCGCAAGTGATTGCCTATCAGGCCGCCACGGCGCCGCAAACGGCGATGCAGCCGGGGATGATCACGTCCATTGAGCCGGGCACCTACCGTCCGGGACGTTGGGGTGTGCGCATCGAGAACCTGGTGCTCAACCGCGAAGCCGGCAAGACTGAGTTCGGCGAGTTCCTGAAGTTCGAAACCCTGACCTTGTGCCCGATCGATACGCGCTGCCTGGAGCCCGCGCTGCTGACGGCGGACGAGCGCGAGTGGTTCAACGCTTACCACGCTGAAGTGCGTGCGCGGTTAAGCCCGTTACTCAGTGGTGCTGCGCTTGAGTGGCTGCAGGTACGCACTGCGGCTATTTGATCGCCTGCAGTTCAGGGGCCTGGGCCAGGGCGTCGGCCATATAGTCGACGAATGCCTTGACCCGGGCTGACTGGCGACGGTTGGGCGCCGACACCGCATGGATCGGCAGCGACTGCGCGGTGTAGTCCTGCAACAGTGCGACCACGCGGCCGGCCTTCAAATCGTCGTAGAACAACCATAGGGGCGACAGCGCAATGCCGAGCCCCGTCAACACCATTTCCCGCACCGCTTCGGAGTTGTTGCTCTGGGCGTTGCCGGTGATGCGCACGCTGTGTCGCGTGCCCTCCTTTTCGTACACCCACTGGTTCTGGCTGCTGAGCAGGTTGAAAAGCAGACAGTTGTGCTGGCTGAGCTCATGCGGGGTTTGGGGCGCGGGATGGCGGGCCAGGTAGTCCGGGCTGGCCAGGGTGACCCGGTGGGTGGTACCGATCTGTCGTGCAATCAAGCCACTGTCGCGCAATTCGCCAATTCGCAGAGTCACGTCCAGGCCTTCGCTGACCATGTCCTGCAGGTGATCGTTGAGTTGCAGGTCCACCTGCACGTCCGGGTATTGCTGCAGGAAATCGCTGAGGCGTGCAGCAATATGCAGGCGCCCGAAACTGACCGACGAACCGATGCGCAAGGGACCGGCGATCGCCTCTTTGCCGGTCTGGAAACTGTGTTCGGCAGCGTCCACGGCGGCGAGGATTTCACGGCAATGGCTGTAGTACCGTTGACCTTCGTCGGTCAGAGACAGTTGGCGCGTACTGCGGGCAATCAACTTGCCGCCCAGTTCGGTTTCCAGGGCGCGCAGTATTTTGCTGATGGTGGGCTGGGTGGTCTGCATTTCCCGGGCGACGGCGGAAAAACTGCCGCGTTCAATCACCCGAACGAAAATCGCCATTGCGTTGAGTTTGTCCATGAGCTGTCCGAACCATGCCAAATGGGCATGAGCACTATAGCTTTTTAGCGTCTTATCAGCATGAGTCGGCAGACGGATCATGGGCTTCATCCTCCTATGACGCGAGATCGCCAACATGACTGATATGCACGCTTTGATTGTGGACGCCGTGGATGCGCCGTTTCGGCTGACGACAATGCCCAAGCCAGTGGCCGGCGCTGGCCAAGTGCTGGTTCGGATTCGCGCCAGTGGCCTTAACCCATTGGACGGCAAAATTCGTGCAGGCCAGGCTGCTCATGCGCGCCAACCTCTGCCGGCGGTACTCGGGATGGACTTGGCGGGCACCGTTGAAGCCGTCGGCCCTGGCGCGGGTGGGTGGCAGGTTGGCGATGATGTGTATGCGTTGGCAACCGGGATTGGCGGCGCACAGGGCTCGCTGGCGGAATATGCGGCAGTTGATGCGCGCTTGCTGGCGAAGAAACCCGCGACCTTGAGCATGCGTGAAGCGGCGGTGTTGCCGCTGGTGTTGATTACGGCTTGGGAGGGTTTGGTGGACCGGGCTCAGGTAGGTTCTGCACACAAAGTGTTGATCCAGGGTGGTGCTGGCGGGGTAGGGCATGTCGCGGTGCAATTGGCGCGTGCTTACGGCGCGCAGGTGTATGCCACAGGCTCTGCCAGGCATCGCTCGGTCATCGAGGGGCTTGGCGCGACGTTCATCGATTATCAGCAGCAGACGGTTGAAGCCTATGTCGCGCAGTACACTGCGGGCGAAGGTTTCGACGTTGTGTATGACACCGTCGGCGGGGAGACGCTGGATGCATCCTTCCGAGCGGCCAAGACCTATCACGGTCATGTAGTGAGTTGCCTGGGATGGGGGCAACACAGCCTGGCGCCATTGTCCTTTCGTGGGGCGAGCTACTCTGGCGTGTTTACCTTGTTACCGTTGTTGACTGCAAAAGGGTGTGAACATCACGGGCAGATCCTTTCCGAGGCCGCGCGGTTGATCGATGCCGGCAATCTCAAGCCGATCATGGACGGGCATCACTTCGATTTGCACAGTGCAAACGCCGCTTACGACCTGCTCGCAGGCGGCGCGCAAGGGCGCTTGGCGATCGAGATCTAACTCAAGGCTTCACGCACTAAATCCAGACGGTCCTGACCGAAGAACAACTGTTTGCCTACAAACATGCTGGGTGCACCGAACACGCCGCGTTGAACGGCCTGTTCGGTGTTGTCTTTGAGGGCAGCCTTTACACGTTCTTCATTAGCCAGTGCCAGCAGCTCATCCGGGTCAAAGCCATGTTCGGTGAGCACGGCAGCCACCACGGTGGGGTCTCCCAAGTGGCGGCCATCGACCCAGAGCGCGCGGAACAGGCAATCGACAACGTCCTGGAAACGTTCAGGGTGGTGCAATTGGACGCCGGTGATCACGCGCATCAATACCAGGGTGTTGATGGGAAAATGCGGGTTGAACTGGAGCGGCACGTTGTAGCGACGGGCATAACGTGCAAGGTCATCAAACATGTAGCGACCTTTTGCGGGAACGGTGATTGGAGAGGCGTTGCCGGTGGCCTTGAACACGCCGCCCAACAGCATGGGCTTGTACACCA
This sequence comes from Pseudomonas sp. H3_E07, assembly GCF_054668895.1. Taxonomy (NCBI): domain Bacteria; kingdom Pseudomonadati; phylum Pseudomonadota; class Gammaproteobacteria; order Pseudomonadales; family Pseudomonadaceae; genus Pseudomonas; species Pseudomonas sp. H3_E07. The sequence goes on along the minus strand of NZ_CP162795.1, from coordinate 726,126 downwards.
ACTGCGTACCGGTTGCCGCGCACAACGCCGGCAGTTGAGTGTAGGCCAGGTAGGTGGCAGGGCTGCCGAGGTCAAAGAAGAATTCCAAGGTTTTACTCATGGTCGATGCTCGCTGCTTATTGTTATGGGGCGTGCTCACCAGGGTTCATTCCAGGGACGCAGGTCCAGTTCGAAGGTCCAGGCATCGCGTGGCTGGCTATGCAGGTACCAATAGTTATCGGCGATGTGCTCGGGGTTGAGGATGCCGTCCTGGTCCTTGAGCGCGTATTTTTGCGGGAAATTGTCGCGAATGAAGTCGGTGTCAATGGCGCCGTCGACCACGATATGGGCGACGTGGATGTTCCTGGGGCCCAATTCCCGCGCCATGCTTTGCGCAAGCGCCCGAATTCCGTGCTTGGCCCCAGCGAATGCAGCAAAACCTGCCGCGCCGCGCAATCCTGCGGTGGCTCCTGTGAACAGAATGGTGCCTCGATTGCGCGTGACCATGCGCTTGGCCACCTCGCGTGCATTCAGGAAGCCCGAAAAACAGGCCATCTCCCAGATCTTGAAATACTTGCGCGCGGTTTCTTCGAGGATGCTGCACGGGACGTTGGCGCCGATGTTGAACACGAAGGCTTCGATGGGGCCCAGGTTGGTTTCGATGTTTTCGATCAGTGCGATGACGTCGTCTTCCTTACGTGCATCGCAGGCAAACCCATGGGCCTCGCCGCCTGCAGCTTGAATACTGTCTACCAGTGGCTGCAGTTTGTCGGCACTGCGGCGTGTCACGCAGGCCACATAGCCTTCGCGGGCAAAGCGTTTGGCAATGGCGCCGCCGGTTGCATCACCGGCGCCCACTACCAATACGATTTTCTTGTTGTGCGTCATGGGAACTCCGTTGGCTCGATAGTCGAGCAGGAGTTTAGACGCAGCGCCGCGAAGGGCTGGATTTGTATCTGGAATTTAATAGGAGCAGTCAGGGGATGACTGCTCGAGCAACTATTTACAGATGACGATCATGCTTCGGCTGGTATAGCCGGCAGGATTGAGGCCGAAGGGGTAGTCCCCTGGTTCCTCGGAGTTGTCACCGGACTTTGCGATAACCCGATAGCCCTTGGCGCCGCAAGAGTTGGTTGCGCTGGTGTAG